>NZ_LMNS01000001.1 GCF_001423405.1 Methylobacterium sp. Leaf123
AGAGCCCGTCCGATAATGTCTGGAGAGCCCGTCCGATAATGTCTGGCCGGGGTTGAGTGGCCGGGATGGCGGTGATTCCAGAAGGGTGCTGAAGCCTGATCTGGACGTGCCATGTGGACCCCGACCACTCGCCGGCAGCATAACCGTGCGCGCTTGCGATACGAAACCGACCTGACGGATACGGAATGGGCGGTGGTCGCGCCCTTGATGCCAGAGCCCGCCTCGCGTGGTCGCCCGCCCGTCTGGACAATGCGGGAGGTCTTGAACGCAATCTTCTACGTGCTGCGCGGCGGCATCGCATGGCGGTTGATCCCAAAGGATCTTCCTCCGCGCAGCACGACGTTCGGCTACTTCAGCCGCTGGCGGGACGAGGGATTGTTCGGGCGGATCAACCACACCCTGGTCATGGCCGACCGGGAGCGGGCCGGTCGCGAGGCCTCGCCGACGGCGGCCGTGCTCGACAGCCAGAGCGTGAAGACCACCGAGAGCGGCGGCCCGYGCGGCTACGACGCTGGAAAGAAGGTCAAAGGCCGCAAGCGTCAGGCCATGGTCGACACAGACGGGCGGGCCCTCGTGCTCGATCCGCAGGCCGCCGACATTCAGGATCGCGATGGGGCCGGACCGGTGCTGCGCCTGTCGCGGCGGACCTTCCCGTTCATCGTCAGAGCGTTCGCCGATGCAGGCTATGCCGGCGACAGACCCGCGACCGCCACCGTCATCACCATCGACATCGTGCGCAAACCGAAGGATCAGGTCGGCTTCGCCGTGCATCCACGACGATGGGTGGTGGAACGCTTCTTCGGATGGATCAGCCGCAACCGACGCCTCTGGAAGGACCCGGAGGCGACCCTCGCCTCGGCCCAGGCCTTCCTCTACGCCGCCGCCGTCATGATCCTCGTCCGAAGGCTCGGGCGAGCATCATGACTTATCGGACGGACTCTACCCTCGCCTCGGCCCAGGCCTTCCTCTACGCCGCCGCCGTCATGATCCTCGTCCGAAGGCTCGGGCGAGCATCATGACTTATCGGACGGACTCTTAGGGCCGATGCCCGGTGCAGCGCCATTATTGGCTGCGCGCGAAGCTCAACGCATCCTCAATGGCCAAGTCAAAGTCGATTTCAACCCCCACGGGCCCGCTGAGACCAAATGAACAAGTTATATCGTCTTGTACTTTGTTCCAGAAGTCCTTCAGCGCGCCCCTCGGCGGCATCTGATAGTCCGACACTCTATTATTTTGCTCAATGGGAGCGACGAAAACGAGTCCGCTATATCCGTCCTCGCCCCTGATGGCGAGTTGAGTTCCTGACGGAAACCGCCATTCAAAATCTAGAGCGAAATCCAATTCCGGACGCCCAATCAGGCACCTAAACACCTCAACCCTAATTAATGACTGTGAAAAAACCATTGTATCTTTGGATATGGAAGGCCAAATTTGGTTGGGCTGGAAAATAAACGCTGCTGCGATACATAAGTCGAATCAATTAGGCCATCGTACCGCATGGAGTGAACAATTTGGTCGTGCTCATCTGGCTTATCAATTGAGCGCAGCCCTCGCAGCATCGGCCTCCAAATTGGAAACTCACCTGGTGAGAAATTTGCCGTCCTTCCAGTTGTGTCCACTACCCTGGAGAGCGAGGGAATTTTTAATTCGTACCGACGGAGGCTCGTTATTTCATCTATTGATACCCTATCGAGAGGGTAGGCAGATGATCGAAGGCCGCACAGCGTGACAGGGTAGGATACATTTTCGCTATCGCTGACCCACGCATTGCTCGGCTGTTCGATCACAAATGCATTTCTTCGCTGTTCTATAACATCTCTGATTGAATCATTTTCCCGTGCCTTTGCCACGCATAAATCTTGCACTTGCCGCATGGTCATCGGCACCGATTTGTCCCCTATGCGGAGGTAACATTCCCTTTCATCTTTGTCTCGATGCGGGGCAGCATGAGAGGGCGGCACACGAAAAACGACAACTCCATCTAAACCATCCCGCTCAATCCCGAGGACTTCGAGCGATGTTAGTGGTGGATCGACGCTGGCGGTTATGCTCGCACCCAGCCTATCAGCAAGCTCCCGACAATTCGGCACGCAGACGACGCCACGCGCACGGGCATCACCATCCTCATCGATTCCTAGTATAAGGGTCCCGCCTGCCGTATTCGCGAAGGCTATTAGCTCCTTGGTAATGTCTTTCTTTGCCGTATTTCCAATTTTGCCTTGACCGGACATCCAGGTATCCGGAGCCCCGTCTCTAGTGGAAAGGGTTTTTTTGAATTCGAGCGTTCTATCTTCCTGAGCGCCTCGTGCAATCAGCGCATCAATGTCATCTGACGTCACTTCGGCAAGCGGCTTGCGAAACATTGCTGCCCCTATCTTCAACGCCCCTACGGTAGCATAGGCATCCCGCACGAACAGCGCCGAGCGATCCGTCCTGAGTGGTTGCTCACGCCTTCCTCCACGTCACCCTCCGGTGCTTCTTCACCGCCTCGATAAGCGCCTCCCAAAGCTCCCGGTGCTCGACCCGTCCACCGCCGCCTTTGCGCCAGCCGTTCGCCTGCCACTTGGCGATCCACTCGTTCATGCACTGGACCACGTAGTTGCTGCCGATCATGGTAAGGCTCGCACCGGCCTTCACGCGCAGGACGCCTTCCAGGGCGGCCGTCAGCTCCATGCGGATGTTCGTGGTGTTTGGGACGTCGCCTGTCGGGGTGTCCTGCTTCCGGGTCGCCGGCTCCCACAGGTGGGCCTTCCAGTTCCCTGGTCCGGGGTTGCCCTTACAGCTACCGGTGAACGTCACGGTCACTTCTCGCGGGGTCTCTTCAGTCATCGGTTCATTCCATGCGTAAGGGATGGGCGGAGCCCCCGCGAAGGGGCCCCGTCCAGGTGATTGAGAGGGTCGTGATGGTGATGATGGTGATGCGCGGACGGGCGGCGGCTGTTACCACTTGCTGTCCCGGAGCTTGATGGACGGCTTGAACGGGCTGGCCTTCGGCTTGAGAGCCTCGCCCAGGCGCTCCAGGCCCTCGGTCTCGGCTTCCTGCTGAACCTTGGCGGTCCTCGCCGCGTCCTCGCGGATGCTTTCGAGCTGGCGCGGGCTCTCACGGTCGATGTTGCGGTTGATCTGTTTTACCTCCGCGGGCGAGTGCCCGGACAGGTTCGGCTTGCTCATGCCGATGGTCGTGCCGGGGATGACGAAGAGCGGATCGTAACGCCCCGTAATCCGCTGGCGTGTCTCGGCATCCACCGCCGCCTGACGCGCCGCTTGGGCACGCTGCAAGTCCGCGATGCGGAAGACCCCGTCCGAACGGTCGTCCACCGGAACGCCATCGGCCTTCCGCACGATGTGCCAAACATCGCCCGCGCCGATGACGTTGCGGACGGTCAGCCCGTTCGCCTCGATGCCCTCGGTCTTCCGATCCGGCCGTGGTCGCGTTGAGGATGATGCGCCACTCCTCATCGAGGAACTCGCGTTCGCGTACCTTCGGGGCGGCCTTGCCCACCGTGACGCTCACGCCCTCGAAGGGGTTGAGCGGGATGCGCTTGTTGTCCCGCGCCCAGCCGAACGCCACGCGTGCCGCCCTGAGCCACACGTCGTTGACCACTCCGGCCGTTCGCTCCGGGGTCACGAGGGTGCTCTTCCAGGCGATGGCATCCTCGCCCGTGATGGTCGCGATGTCCCGGCCCTCGAAATGCGCCTCCATTCCCCTGAACACGGCTCGCCAGCGGTTCACGGTGGAGGCCCCAGGTTTGCGCTCGAAGACCCACGCCTCGAAGAGGGACCAGCACGTGAGGCCCGAAACCTTCGCCGTCCGCTTCGGGACGAAGTCGGGGCGCTTCTCGGCATGGGGGTCGGGGGCGTAGTTGCCCTCAGCGCGCCGCCTGAGCGCGGCAGCGGCGGCAGCTAGGTCGCGCTCCACGATGTCGAGGAGGGCATCCGTGGCCTCCTGTGTGAGATTGACGCCCTGTTCCCCGAGGAAGGTCGTGACGCGCCCCACTTCGTTGGTGACGCCCCGCCGATGGCGCTGCTGGGTCTCGGTCTCCTCTTCGTCGTCCTCGTGGCGTGAGCCCCAGGAGCGGGCCGCCTCAAGTCGCTCGATGATGTCTTCGCCTACGCCCTCGGGCTCATCCTCGTGGCGGGCAACGAACCACGCGTACCACTGGCCCGCCAGCCCGTGCGCCTCGCGCGGCGTGAGCCCGTGACCCTCGCCCCTCGTCGCTGCTCTCAGCGCCTCGATGCGGCCCGTTACGGTCGCGTTCCAATCTCGTAGCTCAGCCTTCGCCGCGCCTGTGGACAGGCTCCCAGGGCGACGGAAACGCTCCTCCCGGGCCACGCCGTAAGCCGCCTTGTAGGCCGCTCGGATGTCCTTCGGGATGCCTTTACGGGCGAACCAATCGCCATTCGAGGCGCGGCTCAGAGAGGTCATGGGAACGGCCACTTTGTAGCGCCCTTTGTAGCGGTGGGCGCCGAAAAACACCTGTGTCTCAGTGTGTTACTGATGGTGCTTACAATTTCAACAGTTTGGTGCGGACGGCGGGACTCGAACCCGCACAGCCTTGCGGCCGCAAGATTTTAAGTCTCGTGCGTCTACCGGTTTCGCCACGTCCGCATCCCGGCAGCGGTAGCGGTCCGGGGAGGCCAGATCAAGCGGGTGGGTGCCAGCCGTAGACCCAGGCGTAGCGCGCGCTCATGCCTTCGGGGCCGGTGCGGCGCATCACCGTGTCCCGGGCGAAGCTGATCAGCCGGCCGGCATGGTAGAAGCGCCCGTTACGGCGAGCGGCCCGCTGCACCGCGCGCACGCGGGACTGGCGCGCCGCGGCATAGGCCGCCAGCGCCTCGGGCACGCTCGCCTGGGCCGACAGGCTCGCGGCCAGCACCGCCGCGTCCTCAATGGCGAGCGCCGCGCCCTGGGCCAGGAATGGCAGCACCGGATGGGCGGCATCGCCCAGAAGCGCGATCCGACCCCGTGCCATCGGCCGCACCGCCGGCCGGTCCACCAGCGACCACACCATCCAGCTATCGGGCAGGGTCAGCAGCTCCGTCAGCGGCGGGGCCGCATCGGGAAAATGGTCGCGCAGGACCATCGGGTCGCCGATCCGGCCCCAATCCTCGTCGCCCTCGCGCTCGGGGACGATCGCCACGACATTGAGCCGCTTGCCGCCGTTGATCGGGTAATGGACGACGTGGCGCCGGTGCCCCAGCCAGAGCCCCGTCTCGGCGCCCTGAAGCGCTTCGGGCGCGGCCTCGCGCGGGATCACCGCCCGCCACGCCGCTTGGCGGTGAAGCCGCAGCGGGCGTGTGTCGAAATGCTGGCGCAGGCTCGAGCGCACGCCGTCGGCGCCGATGACGAGGTCGGCGTTCAGGGTCTCGGTACGGTCCCCATCGATGGTGCGCACCGTCAGACTGACGCCGTCCTCGGTCTCGCTGAGGCCCGAGACCTCGCGCCCGACGCTGAGGCGGATGCCGGGGCGCCCGCGCACGGCATCGAGCAGGATCGTCTGCAGGTCGGCGCGATGCAGAACGTAGTAGGGCGCGCCGTGACGCTCGCGGATGCTCGCGCCCAAGCGGATGCCGCCGATGACGCGGCCGGTGGTCAGGGCGCGCACGGTGACGCCGGGCGGCTCGTCGCCGGCCCGGCGCAGGGCCGCACCGAGCCCGAGGCCGATCAGCACCGCGCTGGCGTTCGGTGAGAGCTGGAGGCCGGCGCCGACCTCGGAGAACCCGGTGCGCCGCTCGATCAGCGTGACGGTATGGCCGGCCCCGGCGAGCGAAAGCGCGGCGGTGAGCCCGCCGATCCCGGCGCCGACGATGACGATGGAGAGCGCCGCCACGGACGGCCCGCCCCGGTCAGGCGGCCTTGGAGGTCGTGTCGGGCGTCTCGTCGTGCCACACGCAACCCGCCGGCTCCGCCGTGCCCGCCTTCAGCTTCGGGTCGTAGCGGAACAGGGTCGAGCAGTACTGGCAGATGATCTCGGTATCGCTGCCCATGTCGAGGAAGACATGCGGATGATCGAAGGGCGGCAGCGCCCCGATGCACATGAACTCCTTGGAGCCCACCGCGATCACGCTCATGCCGGCCTGATTGTGGAAGTGGGGAACCGCCTTGTCAGCCATCGCACGTCCCTGAAACCGAGGCCGTGGTCTAGCGCGTTCGCGGCCGCACGCCTAGGGGCCGGCCCCTAAGCACCTGACGGTGCGTAGAGCCGCTGGGCTGTCAGGCGGACCTTGGCGCTCTGGCGCAAACCGGACGCCCACATCAACAGGGACCGCTTTGACGTCCGTGTGCCTCCGTCGGACCGGTGCCCATAAGACCATGGTCCGAGAACAAGCTTCGATGGTGCAAAGCTAGTCGGTTAGTGTGCGCGGTTCGAGTACCTCGACGAACCGTAAAAGGTACCCGTCCGGGTCCTGCACCAACATCTCGATCTGTCCGTGTTCTATGTCCTCGGCGCGATACCAAGCTTCTTTGGGCTCCTCGAAGACCGGGAGTCCTGCCGCTCTGAGTCGGGCGTGGATTGGCGCGACTTCGGGGACTTCGATCTGAAGGTTCATGCCGCGGCCGAAGGGGCGATCGAGGGGGGCTGTTATCCAGCATTCGGCGTGCAGCTGCTCCAGCATGAGCTGCGCTCCGCCTAGATCGAGATAGGCGAACTTATCTTCCGGCCTCACGAACCGGACTGAGAAGCCGATGATGTCACAGTATAACCTCTGACTGGTTTCAATATATTCACATACGAGATCTGGTACAAGGGCCGCCCATTTTTCTTCGATCATCTAATTATCCTTATTCTGTTGTGTCAGTTTCTGCTGACTGGCTCTCTCGGCGCAATGCAGCTCGCTTGAAATCAATGAATTATCGGGCAAAATGAAATTTAGTAGAGGAGGGATATGTAATATCAGCCAAGTCCGAGCTTGAGAGGGCTCGATCAAGGTCAATCGTCGATCTGGAAGTGCCGAAATTTCTGGATAGCGCCGCGAGCGCAACGGTTCTGGCGTGGCGACGTTCGAAACCTTCTGAGCCAGAGCCGCCGGGGGGCGGACGGAGCCGGGGCTTCTTTGCCGTGGGGATCTGAGGGCGTGGTCACCCCGTCGGCGCCAGGTCAAACGCGCGATCCTCCTTTGCCTTGGCAAGCAGGGCGATGCAGCGGCAGCGATGTTTGCGTCCGGGTTGGCGCCGGCCCTGGGGCGGCGTAAGACGGGGGCGTCCGCCTCGAACGTCCCTCGCTAAGCGCCCGATCCCCATGAGCCGTGAAGAGCAAGCCGTCGCCGAAGGCGCGCGCCGCGCCCCGGAGCCGCCGATCCACGGGCCGGAGGGGTTCGAGGGGATGCGCCGTGCCGGGCGCCTGACCGCGGAGGCGCTCGATCTCCTGGTCGAAGCCGCCCAGCCCGGCGTGACCACGGAGTATCTCGACAAGCTCGCCTTCGAGTTCGGCATGGATCACGGCGCTTATCCGGCCTCGCTGTTCTACCGCGGCTACCGCAAGTCGATCTGCACCTCGATCAACCATGTCGTTTGCCACGGCATCCCCAACGACAAGCCCCTGCGCGACGGCGACATCGTCAACCTCGATTGCTGCCTGATCCTCGACGGCTGGCACGGGGATTCGAGCCGCATGGCCTATATCGGCGAGGTGCCGCGCAAGGCGCAGCGCCTGTGCGAGATCACCTACGAGGCGCTGATGCGCGGCATTCGCGCGGTGAAGCCCGGCGGCTCCACCACCGATATCGGCCGCGCGATCCAGACCTACGCGGAATCCGAGCGCTGCTCGGTGGTGCGCGATTTCTGCGGCCACGGGCTCGGCCGCGTCTACCACGACGCGCCGACCATCCTGCACTACGTCGAGGCGAGCTACGACGTGCCGCTCAAGGCCGGCCAATTCTTCACCATCGAGCCGATGATCAATCTCGGCCGGCCCGCGGTGAAGGTGCTCTCCGACGGCTGGACCGCCGTGACCCGCGACCGCTCGCTCTCCGCGCAGTTCGAGCACACTGTGGCGGTGACGGAAGATGGCTGCGAGATCTTCACGCTCTCGCCCAAGGGCCTCGACCAGCCCAAGCCGCATGGTCTCGAGGCGAACGGCCCGCAGGCCGACTGACGGCCCGCCGGGAGATGGCCCGCCGGACGGCCGAACCGCCCGCCCTGCCGGGCCTTGCCGAGGCGGCGGCTCCCGCGCCCGCCGAGGAGACGCCGCATTATCACGGCCACCGCGAGCGCCTGCGCGCCCGCTTCGCCCAAGCCGGCGCCGAGGCACTGGCCGATTACGAACTGCTCGAACTCACGCTGTTCCGGTCGATTCCGCGGCGGGATGTGAAGCCGCTGGCCAAGGCGCTGATCCAACGCTTCGGCTCGTTTGCCGAAGTCGTTAGCGCCGAGCCCGCCCGGCTCATCGAGGTGGAGGGCGTCAGTGCCGGTGTCGCCGCCGACCTGAAACTCGTCGAGGCCGCCGGCCGCCGGCTGGCCCGCGGTGCCATCGCCGCCCGCCCGCTGCTGTCGTCGTGGGGCGCCCTGATCGAGTATCTGCGCGCCACCATGGCCTTTTCGGGCCGCGAAGAGTTCCGGGTGCTGTTCCTCGACCGGCGCAACCACCTGATCGCCGACGAGGTGCAGGGCCGCGGCACCGTCGATCACACGCCGGTCTATCCCCGCGAGGTGGCACGACGCGCGCTCGAACTTGCCTCCACCGCGATCATCCTGGCCCACAACCACCCGTCCGGCGACCCGACGCCCTCGAAGGCCGACATCCGCATGACGCGGGAGATCGTTTCGGTGCTCGATCCCCTCGGCATCGTGGTGCACGACCACGTCATCCTCGGCCGTGACGGACATGCCAGCCTGAAAGGGCTCAAGCTGTTCTGAGGCGCCCGGCCGTCCGACCGAGACCCGCAGAGCTTGGCATGTCCGGAGGCATTTCCCTGACTAGTTGCATAAACCTGCAACAGGGCGTCGCTCTCAGGGATAGGCTTGAGCGCGGTGTCCGCTACATCGACCGGAGGGTCGTCCCGTGTCGCTCGCATCGATGAGCGCGTGGGGCGATCTCCTGCCCGCGGCGCCTCGTGCCGCGGCAGCCGGGGAGGGGACAGTTTCAGGGCGGGCAGGACACCTGCCGCGTGGCCTGCCTCTTGCTCCGGCAACGCGAGACATCAGGGGGAATCGCGCGGATGGCGCACACGGCGTTCGACGAGATGAACGGGGGCGGGGCGGGGCAGCTCGAACCGGCGGCCGTGCGCGAGGCCTATGACATCCTCAAAACGTGGCTCGACAAGACGCCGCCGGAGCATTTCAACACCCGCCGCAGCCAGGCCGAGATGCTGTTCCGGCGCATCGGCATCACCTTCGCGGTCTATGGTGCCAACGAATCGACCGAGCGGCTGATCCCGTTCGACATCATCCCGCGGGTGCTGACCAAGCCCGAATGGGATTTTCTGGAGCGCGGCCTCAAGCAGCGGGTCACCGCGCTGAACGCCTTCATCAACGACATCTACGGCGCCGAGGAATGCATCAAGGCGGGGATCATCCCGCCCGACCTCGTCTACCGCAACCCGCATTACCGCATGGAGATGCGCGCCTTCGACGTGCCGCACGACCTCTATGTCCACATCGCCGGCATCGACATCGTGCGGACCGGCGAGAAGGACTTCTTCGTGCTGGAGGACAACGCCCGCACCCCGTCCGGCGTCTCCTACATGCTGGAGAACCGCGAGGTGATGATGCGGCTCTTCCCCGAGCTGTTCTCGCGCCACCGCGTCGCCCCGGTCGAGAACTATCCCGACGCCCTGCTCGCGACCCTGCGCAGCCTCGCCCCGGCTTCCGCCACCCGCGACCCGACCGTGGTGCTGCTGACCCCCGGCCGCTACAACTCGGCCTTCTACGAGCACTCGTTCCTGGCCGACAAACTCGGCGTCGAGCTGGTGGAGGCGGGCGACCTCTTCACCAAGGACGAGGTCGTCTACATGCGCACGACCGAAGGTCCGCGCCGCGTCGATGTGATCTACCGCCGCCTCGACGACGATTTCCTCGATCCGCTGGTATTCCGGCCGGATTCGGTGCTCGGCGTGCCGGGGCTGATGAACGCCTACGAGCGGGGCAATGTCACGTTGTCGAACGCGGTCGGCACCGGCATCTCGGACGACAAGGCCGTCTACAGCTACATGCCGGAAATCGTGAAGTTCTTCACCGGCGAAGACCCGATCCTGCACAACGTGCCGACCCATCGCTGCCGGGAAAAGGAGGCCTTTTCCTACGTGATGGACAACCTCAAGGATCTCGTGGTCAAGGAGGTCAACGGCTCGGGCGGCTACGGCATGCTGGTCGGCCCGCACGCCACGCGGCGCGAGATCGACGAGTTTGCCAAGAAGCTGCGGCACGCGCCCGACAACTTCATCGCCCAGCCGACGCTCTCGCTCTCCACCTGCCCGACCTTCGTCGCCTCGGGCGTTGCCCCGCGCCACGTCGATTTGCGGCCCTTCGTGCTGGCGGGTGCCGACGAGATCCGCATCGTGCCCGGCGGCCTGACCCGGGTCGCGCTCAAGGAAGGCTCGCTCGTGGTCAATTCGAGCCAGGGCGGCGGCACCAAGGATACCTGGGTGCTCGATGCCTGAGCGTTTCGCCCGATTCTTATCCAATCTTCAGGCGGGCCGGGCAGCGACGGTGATGAAACACCGCGCATCTGCCGCCCTGGTCGCCAACGCGCCCGCGAGCTGACGCCATGCTGTCCCGGACTGCCGACAACCTCTACTGGCTCTCGCGCTACGCCGAGCGTGCGGATTTTCTGGCCCGCATCCTCGATGCGGCCCTGCGGCTGGCCGCCCTGCCGTCAAGCTATGGCGGGCGCACCTCGAACGAATGGGCCTCGGCCCTGTCCTCGGCGGGCGATCCCGAGCTGTTCAAGACGCTCTACGATTCGGTCAACGAGCACACGGTCTGTAACTTCCTCGCCTTCTCGCCCCACAACCCGTCCTCGATCCGCTCCTGCATCGCCACGGCGCGGGAGAACGCCCGCTCGATCCGCACGGCGCTTACCACCGAGATGTGGGACACGATCAACGGCGCCTATCTCGAACTGCGGTCCTACGAGGGCCGCGACCTCTCGCGCGACGAGTTCACGCAATTCCTCGATTGGGTGAAGCGCGTCTCGCTGACCTTCGACGGCTCGGCCTACCGGACGATGCTGCGCAACGACGCCTACTGGTTCACCCGCGCCGGCACGGCGATCGAGCGGGCGGACAACACCGCGCGCATTCTCGACGTGAAGTACCAGATCCTGCTGCCGGCCTCGGAGCGGGTCGGCGGCTCGCTCGACTACTTCCAGTGGACGACGATCCTGCGCGAGGTCTCGGCCTTCAACGCCTATCACTGGGTCTACCGCGAGAGCATCAAGCCGGTGCTCGTCGCCGACCTGCTGATCCTCAACCCCGAAATGCCGCGCTCCCTCGCGAGCTGCTACCGGATGCTGGTGGAGCATCTCGATCTGATCGCCGACGCCTACGGCCGCCGTGGCGAGAGCCAGCGTCTGGCGAGCAATCTGCGGGCGAAGCTGCGCAGCGCCGATATCGAGCGCATCTTCGCCTCCGGCCTCCACGAGTTCATCCAGGGCTTCATCGTCGAGAACAACAGTCTCGGCGCGGCCATCAGCGACCAGTATCTGGTGTGAGAAGTACCGGCCGATACGGCGTCCGTTTCGATAGAGCGGACGCCGTATCGGCAAGCCCGTGCGGTGCCCGCGCCAAGACACCGACCGCTGGGGGCCAGGCGCTCGAAAAGCCAGCCTGAAGGCGGTTGTCCACCGGGCTCCGAGGCCGGGCGATCGCGCGGCGCCGCAGTTTGAGGCACGCCGGATCTGCCCAACATCACGCAGGCGAGCAGGCTTTGAGAGTGCCGCCGCGCGCGATTCGGATATCCGCCCCTCGCCATCGTGTGATGACTCCTGAAGCTCTCGCTTGTGCGTGCAAGGCCAAAGTCGGTGGCCATATTGCTGCGCTGCACATCAGGTTTGTCGAGTAAAACACTCGACCGGGCAAAAAATCCGAAAAAATGTGTCGGTTCACGGCAAGTCCGGCTCGGTCACTCCATCAAAATTGTCGCAGGTCGTAGCCTGAGCGGGCACTCGGCACGGCCCCAAAGAATAAAAATAATCGATCGTACATTCTGGGGAGATGATCGCCGGCCGTCCTCCGATGGAAATCAAATCCCGTTCGACCGCTGCTGCGCTCGAAGAACGGGTGGCGCCTCTGCGCCATGAATGTCCTGCCCAAATCCTGTTCTGCTCGGCTGGCTCTGTGAGGATCTGCAAACGATGCTGTCGATGCATGTTGATGCTGAGAAGGATTGGAAGGCCTCGGACTGTACCGTCACCGAGCCTTCGACGATCCGGCGCGCGATCTCGGCGGCTTCGATCGGGAATGTCGCCGAATGGTATGATTTCGGCGTTTATGCGTTCTTCGAGCCGACGATTCAGAAGGTGTTCTTCTCGAATCTCTCCCACACGATGGGGGAAATCGCGACCTTCGGGCTGTTTGCCGTCGCCTTCCTGATCCGGCCGCTCGGCGGCATGTTCTTCGGCCCGCTGGCCGACCGGATCGGCCGCAACAAGGTTCTCGCGGCCACGATGATCCTAATGGCCGTCGGCACCTTCGCGATCGGCTGCATCCCCAGTCAGGAGAGCATCGGCATTGTCGCGCCCCTGCTCCTTCTGGTCGCCCGCCTGATCCAGGGCTTCTCCACCGGCGGCGAGTATGGGAGCGCCATGACCTTCATCGCCGAGTACGCCCCCGACCGGCGGCGCGGCTATCTCGGCAGTTGGTTGGAGTTCGGCACCTTCACCGGCTACCTGCTGGGCGCGATCGTCGTGACCGTGGCGGGTCTCGCCCTCACCGAGCAGCAATTGCTCGATTGGGGCTGGCGTCTGCCCTTCTTCCTGGCCCTGCCGCTCGGCCTCGTCGGCGTCTACCTGCGTTCGCAGCTCGCCGAGACCCCCGCCTTTGCCGCGCTCGAGCAGGAGACCGAGGATCGCGAGAAGCGCCTGCGCGCGGGACAGACCGCGAAGGATATTCTGGTCCTCTGGCCCTACGTTCTCGTCTGCATGGGGCTCGCCCTGGCCTGGAACGTGCCGAACTACATGCTGACCTCCTACATGCCGACCTACGTCACGCAGACCTTGCCGATGATGCAGCAGGCCGGCGGCATCTCGGCGACGGAGTCGCAGGTTCTGCAGATCACGGTGATGGTGCTCGCGCTCCTGTCGATCCCCTTCATCGGCCGCCTGTCCGACCGGTTCGGACGCAAGCCCTTCGCGCTGGCCGGGGCCGTCGGCCTCGTCGTCCTGGCTCTGCCGATGATCCTGCTGATCCGCAGTCAGAGCGAGGCCGCGGTCTTCCTCGGCCTGCTGATCATGGGGCTGCTGCTGATCTGCTTCAGCGCCACAATGCCCTCGACCCTGCCGGCTCTCTTCCCCACGAATCTGCGGGCGAGCGGTCTGTCGATTTCGTTCAACGTCTCCGTCTCGCTCTTTGCCGGAACGACGTCGGTCGTCGTCGGATCGCTCGTGGCCTATACCGGCGACCTCAACTGGCCCGCCTATTACCTGATGATTGCCGGCGTGATCGGCGTGGTCTCGATCCTGCTCATCCGCGAACCCAACGGGAAGAGCATGTGGGGGTCGCCGCCGGCCGCGGCGAGCGTGCAGGAGGCGCACGACCTCGTCGAGAGTGACAATCCAGGTTCGGTCGGGCCGGTGCCGGGTGCCGCCATTCGCGGCCAGATGGCCTGAACAGCGCACGTGCCGGAAGCCGTGCCCGATTCACCGGGCACGGCTTTGTCGCTCTCACGTCGTCCAGGGGCTTCCGGTCAGACCGAGCCCGCTCGAAGCGGAGCGCCGTGCGGTCAGTAACCGTACCGGTCGTATCGACGTCCCGCGCCATACCGGGAATCGCGATACGGCCGGCCATAATGGCCGCCGAAATCGTGCTTGCGCCGCCATCCATGGGCGGGCGCCCAGGGCGGCGGACCGCCGCGATGGAAGCCGCGCCCATCGCGCGCCCAGGGCGGGTCAGCCATGGCGGCCGAACTGGTGCCGAGGATGCCGCCGGCAAAGGCCAGCACGGACAGAAGGGTCAGGGTCGATTTGCGCAGCATCGGGCCTCCTGTGGTCGCATGGGAGAAAATCGGTTCGGCCTCACTGGCCGGTCGTCGCGCCCGTGGTGGTGGTCGATTTCACGGGCTTCGAGCCGGGCTCGTGGGACATGGTCTTGGTGCGCGACTCGACGCTCTCCCCATCGCGGACCTTGGTCTTGGTCTGCGACTTCGAGAACGTGCCGCCGTCATGGGACATGGATTTGGACTGGCCGTTGAGGCCGCCATTCCCGGTCGCGTTCACATGCGAGCGGTCCATGGTCTTGCCGCCGGCGGAGCTGCCACCGGTCGCTAGCGACGAGCCGGTGCCGCCATTCGCACCGGTCGAGGTGCCACCGGTGCCGACGGTCGAGGCGGAAGTGTCGCCGGACGCCGCCGAGCCGGCGCTGCCCGCCGTGGCGCTGCCCTGCGCCTGCGCGAGGGCCGGGGCGAGGATGAGGACGGCGAGCGCCGTCGTCCGGGTGATTGTCTTGGCGATGCTCATCGAACCCTCACTTCTTGCTCGGCACGGTGACCACACAGTCGCCGTCACCAGTCGTCGTCATCGTGCTGCCGTTGCCGGTGCTCGAACTGGAGGCGGAACTGCTGGTCGTGCCGCTGCCCGATCGCGTCGTCACGGACGGGCCTCCGGTGGTGGAACTCTTCACCCCGTCGGGGCCGGCCGTGACCGAACTCGACAGCGTGCCGGAGGTGTTGGCATCGTCGGATTGGACGATCCGGCACGGCTTGCCGTTGGGGCCGGTCGTGACGGTCGTGCTGCCCGCGACACCGTTCGGGCCCGTCTGGACGGTGCTGGTCTGCGCCTGACTCGCGGCGATGCCGGCCAGAACGAAGGCGGCGCCGAGAAACGGTCGGATCACACGTGCCATGGTGCGTCTCTCCTCAGATTCTGAGTGCCCCTCACAAGACCCGCATGCCGCAGCCGCAGTGGCGATGGTCGGCGCCCGGACGTGGTGTGAGGCCCTCTGAGACGGGCGCGGTTCGGATGAACCGCGCCCGCAGTCACGCTGGCCGAGGCTTAGCGCTTGTTGTGACCCGGAGCGTTCTCCGAGTTTCCGGGGCCGCTCTTGTCATGACCCGGCGCGCTGCCAGACTTGCCCGCGCTGTCGGACGTGCCCGACGAGGAGCCGCCCGAGCCCATCGAGGAGCCGCTGCCGCTCCCCATCGACGAACCGCTGCCGCTCTTGCCGGCCGAAGATCCGCCCGTGCCGACCGTCGAGGAGCTGGTGCCGCCGCCGGCCGAGGAGCCACCGGTGCCGATCGTCGAGCCAGAGCCGCCACCCGAACCGGCCGAAGACCCACCGGTCCCCACCGTCGAGGAGCTGGTGCCGCCGCCCGCCGACGAGCCGCCGGTGCCGGTCGTCGAGGACGACTGCGCCAACGCGAGCGCGGCGCCGCCGATGACGAAGGTGCTGGCGAGAGCGGCAAGACGAATATGCTTGAGCATGTATTCCTCCAAGTGTTTCGGTTGTTGCGGGACCAAGAACGGAGGGGTCCGGAATACCGTTCCAGAAAATCTGCATCGAAATCGAACAAAACGCTGCAATGAACGGCAGATTAACGCAGGCTTTTATTTGAAATGGCAAAAACTGTCCGCTTCGTCGTAACGGGGCGACGAGAGCGAAGTGCAAAATCGAGGTCGCAGGATTGCGATGACCCGTTGAATCGTCTCCCGGCGGCGTGAGCTGTCGGCTCGGGCGCCAGAAACGGTGCTCCCCGCCATATCGTTCCGGGCCGTTGCCGGACTCAGGGCCAAGTCAGCTCAGTCCGCCGTTGGCAGGGCTGTTCGCGTACCGAATCCCTCGCTCGGAGCGTTCTCCCTACCTCGTTTCGCAGCACCGCTCCGGGCCGGTGCCGTGACGGGAGGCGCCGAGAAAACGCGCTCTGCCAAAGCTTTGAGCAAGCCTCCCGATTTCCAAAGCGCGGTCCTTGCCCTAGCTTGCCGCGAGTTGTCCCGGCAGGATCAAGGCATGCGCATCCGGATCGTCCACGATACGGTCTATACCTACCAGCAGCCCGCGCGGGGCCTGATTCAGATCCTGCGGCTGACCCCCCGTGACCATGACGGTCAGCATGTGCGCGAGTGGCGGATCGAGCCCTCCGTCAACGGACGGCTCACCGCTCGCGAGGACGGGTTCGGCAATCTCGTCCACTGGTTCACCGCCGACGATCCCACCGACGCGCTCACCGTGCGGGTGACCGGCGAGATCGAAACCTTCGAGACCAGCGGCGTCGTGCGCGGCGCGGTGGAGCGCCTGCCCGACCTGTTCTACCTGCGCGACACCCCCCTCACCGAGGCGAGCGCCGAACTCAAGACCTTCGCGGAGAAGGTCGCGGGTAAGGGCGAGCGTGAGGCGCTGCCGGTGCTGCACCGCTTGCTCGCCGCCGTCCACGATGCCGTGACCTTCGAGCCGGGCCCGACCAGCGCCAGCACCAGTGCCGCCCAATCCTTCGAGGTCGGGAAGGGCGTGTGCCAGGATCTCACCCACATCTTCCTCGCCGCTGCCCGGCACTTGGAGATCCCGTCCCGCTACGTCTCCGGCTATTTCCGCCGCGACGACGGCGCCGACGACCAGAAGGCGGGGCATGCCTGGGCGGAATCGCTGGTGCCGGGCCTCGGCTGGATCGGGTTCGACCCGGCCAACGGCATCTCCGCGACCGAGGCGCATGTGCGCGTCGCCGTCGGCCTCGACTATCTCGGCGCCGCGCCGATCCGCGGCAGCCGCGTCGGTGGAGGCACCGAAACTCTCGATGTGGCCCTGCGGGTCGAGCAGGTGCAGTCGCAGCACCAAGCGCAGTCTCAGGGCCACGGTCAGCAGAGCCAGAGTCAGAGCTCGGGCCAAAGCTGAACGGGCACCGGGCCTTGGGCCCGGCTTTTAAAAAAGTTATCTTGCCGGGCCGGCTCCGAGCGTGCGATGCGGGCCGCCCGAACCTGCCCGGCGCACGGGCCCCTGCCTGAGGCGGCGACCGCCATGACCTACTGCGTCGGAGTGCTCGTCGAGGACGGGCTGGTGATGATTGCCGACACCCGCACCAATGCGGGGCTCGACAACATCTCGACCTACCGCAAGCTGCACATGTTCAACACGCCGAACGAGCGCGTGATGATGCTGGCCTCGGCCGGCAACCTCTCCATGACGCAGTCGGTGCTCAGCATGCTCCGCGAGGGCGTGGACGACATCGAGGGCGAGGCGCCGGCCAAGCTCATGGACGCGGCCACGATGTTCAAGGCGGCCCAGCTCGTCGGCCGCGCGATTCGCCGGGTGCGCGAGATCGAGGCGGCCGGGTTCGAGGCGGCCAACCTCCGCATGGAGGTCTCGTTTCTGTTCGGCGGGCAGATCGGCACCGAGCCGATGCGGCTGTTCATGATCTACTCGGCCGGCAATTTCATCGAGTGCAGCCGCGAGGCGCCGTTCCTCCAGATCGGCGAGCACAAATACGGCAAGCCGATCCTCGACCGCGCCGTGACCTTCGAGACCGACCTTTACGACGCGCTGAAGGTGGGGCTGGTCTCGATGGATTCGACCATGCGCTCGAATCTCGGCGTCGGCCTGCCGATCGACATCGCCGTGCAGCGCCGCGGCGCCCTCGACCTCGAAGTGAGCCATCGCATCGAGGCCGGAGAGAGCTACTTTCACGATCTGCGCGAGCGCTGGTCGGCGGCCCTGCGCGCGGCGCATCGCGCGATTCCGCGGCCGCCCTACGGGCCGCAGCGGTAGAGCGCATTCCGACGAAGTGGCGACCGGTTCGTCGATGAGAATACGCATTCAATCAAAGACCGAGAGACCCCGGCCTGATGCCATCAGGCCGGGGTCTCTCGGCTGCGACGCTACCCGCGCCCGCCCAAGACCTCTTCGACGAAGGCCGGCACGGTCTCGCTCGCGCGCCCGAGCCGGGTCGCTTCGAACAGGCCGGCATTGTCGGCGGCCTCGAGGGTGAGGGCGAGCGTCGGGATGCCGAAGGCGCGGGCCTGCGCCACGTAGCCCGCCGCCGGGTAGACCGCACCGGAGGTGCCGATCGCCACGAACAAGTCGGCCTCGGCGAGCGCCTCGTCGATCGCTTCGAGGTGATGGGGCATCTCGCCGAACCACACCACGTCGGGCCGCATCTCGCCGCTGTGACCGCAATGCGGGCAGGCAGTCTCGACGGTGAGATCCTCGTGCCAGACGGTGTCCGTTACGCAGGCGGTGCAGCGGGCCTTCAGCAACGCGCCATGCATGTGCACGACGTGGCGTGAGCCCGCCCGCTCGTGCAGGTCGTCGATGTTCTGCGTGCACAGAAACAGCCGGCCGCCCCGCTCCGCCAAGCCGGCTTCCAGCCGGGCCAGCGCCGTGTGCGCGGGGTTCGGCGTGGCGGCGCGGGCGTCGCGGCGGCGATGATTGTAGAAGTCGTGGACCAGCGCCGGGTCGGCGGCGAAGCCTTCGGGCGTCGCGAGGCGCATCGGGTCGAACCGGGCCCAGGCGCCGTCCGTGTCGCGGAACGTGCCGAGTCCGCTCTCGGCGGAGATTCCGGCACCCGTCAGAACGAAGATGTTGGACATTAAGCGGCTCAAGCGTCGGGCAGGCGGGTGGCGAGCACCTTGTCGATGCGCCGCCCATCCATGTCGACGACCTCGATCCGCCAGCCTTGCGTCTCGATCGCATCACCCTCCGTCGGGATGCGCCCGAGCTGGACGATGAAGAAGCCGGCCAGGGTGGAAAAGTCATCCGAGCGCGGGCGCTCCGGAAAGCCGAGGCGGTCGAATGCGTCGGTCGCCGATAGCATGCCGTCGATGAGCAGCGAGCCATCCTCGCGCTCGATCACCATCCGCTCCTCGCCGGGCTCCGGGATCTCGCCGGCCATCGCCTCCAGCAGGTCGGTCTGGGTGACGATGCCCTCCAGGCTGCCATACTCGTCGACGACGATCGCCATGCGCACCGGCTTCGTCTGGAACATCTCCAGCACCTTGAGGATCGCCAGACCCTCATGGACGACGATGGGCTCGCGGGTCGCTCCCTTCACGTCGAGCGGCTTGCCGTCGAGGAACTGGTCGAGCAGATCCTGCTTGCGCAGCACGCCGACGACGTCATCGATCTGCGCGCGGCTGACGACGAGCTGCTCGTGACGGCAGGCACGCACCGCCTCGATGATCTGCTCCTGCGAATCGTCGAGATCGACCCAGTCCACCTCGTTGCGCGGCGTCATGATCTCGCGGATGCGCCGCTCGCCGATGGCGAGGATGCGCGCCACCGCATCCTCCTGCGCCTCGTGCAGCAGGCCTGCTTCGTGGCTCGCGGTTACGAGCAGGCTGAGTTCCTTCGGGGAGGGGAGGTTTCCCTCGCCCTCGCCGGGCCGCAGGCCGAGGAGCCGCAGCACCCCGTTGCCGAGGCTGTTGAGGAGGTGGATCGCCGGGCCGAAGACCAGCAGGAACAGGGTCAGCGGCCGCACGATCACGAGCGCCGTGCGCTCGCTGCGCTGGAGCGCGAGGCTTTTCGGCGCCAGCTCACCCAGCACGATGTGCAGGGTGGTGATGACGGCAAAGGCCAAAGCCACGGCCAGCGTGTGCGCGGTCGGGCCGGCAGCGGTCTCCGGCAGCCAGTCGAGGAGCGGTTCGATCAGGTGGGCCAGGGCTGGCTCGCCGACCCAGCCGAGTGCCAGCGAGGAGAGGGTGATGCCGAGCTGCGTCGCGGCGAGATGCGCATCAAGCCGGTCGGTGGCGCGCTGAAGCGCCTTTGCATTGAGCCGGCCCTCGTTGACGAGTTCAGCGACCCGGCTGCGCCGCACCGCGACGAGGGAGAATTCCGCCGCGACGAAGAAGCCGTTGGCGAAGACGAGCGCGATGACCGCGACGAGGCCAACCGCCGAAGACCAGAGACCGTCCGAAATCGTGCCCTCCCGGGCGATGCCGCAACTCAAAGCCGCAACCCGATGGCGGCACCGATGCTTAGAGCCGAACCCGGTCACGGGGGAAGAGGTTCGGACGCATTCTCGCGTGGGCGACCGCGCCCGCGTCACGACATCGGCCGGCGTATCGTCATTTTCGTGGAAGCCGGCCGCCACCCTTCTGTATGGGGAGGGCGTCGCCCCGGCCGCGCCACACTTCGTTTCCATGCGTTTCGAAGGGCAGAGTCCGGCGGCGGAGCCCGGTCTCTGTGGTGTCGAGGAATGTGGCCGTGATCAAGCTGCCGAAGCTGTTTCGGCCCCGGCACCGCGATGCCGCGATGGCCGCCCCCTTCTTCGATCCCGCCTTCTACCGCTCGGCCTATCCCGACGTGGCCGCGGGCGGCGGCGATCCGCTCCGGCACTACCTCGACCATGGCTGGCTGGAGGGCCGCGACCCGTCCGCGGTGTTCTCGACGCTGTTCTACGCCGACCGTCACCTCGCCGACCGGGCGTCGATCAACCCGCTTCTCCATTATGCGGCGCTCTCACCGGCCGAACGGCTGCGGGTCGCGACGCAGCCCGGCCCGGATTTTCCCGCACTCCAGGCCGGCGTGGCCGAGCCCTATTTCGATGCGCCGTACTATGCCCGCCTCGCCGGTCTCGAAGGGGGCGAGGACCCGCTCGCCCATTACCTGACCAAGGGCTGGCGCCGCGGGCTCGACCCGAACGACGCCTTCTCGGGCGACGCCTACCTCCAGCGCCACGCGCATATGCGCCGGCTCGGGGTCAGCCCGCTCTATCATTTCGCCGCGACGCGGCGGCTCCAGGCCTCGGAGGCGGCCGCACCGCCCGCGCGCCGCGCCAAGCCGCAGGCGGCGGCGCTCCCCGCCGATCCGGCGGAGGCCTCCGACGCGCAGATCTACGAGACGGTGGCGGCGGCCTTCGACCGGGAGCACTACCTCGACACCAACCCCGACATCCGCCGCTCCGGCGTCGATCCGGTCCGCCACTTCCTCGATTTCGGTGCCCGCGAGGACCGCGATCCGAGCCCCGACTTCTCTGTGCGCTTCTACCGCAAGCATTACCGTCGGGAGATCGGGGCCGGGGTGAACCCGTTCTTCCACTACCTCGCGGTCGGCCGGGCGCGCGGCTTCCGCCCGACGCCGTTCGGTCTCGGAACCTGGCCCGCGCAAGTTGCGCCGACACCGGCCGAATGGGAGCAGGTGCGGCCTGCCGCCGATATCGCGGCGGCGCGGGTCGTGCTGATCATGCCCGTCTACAAGGGCTACGACGACACCCTGCGGGCGATCCACTCGGTGCTGAGCGCAAGGCAGGCCACCGCCTTCGCCCTTCTCGTCATCGATGATTGCAGCCCCGATCCACGCCTGAGCGCCGCTCTGGCCGAGCTCGGCGGCCGGGGCCTGTTCGCCCATCTCGTCAACGAGGCGAATCTCGGCTTCGTGCGAACCTGCAACCGCGGCCTGGAACGGGCCACGGGCAAGGACGTCGTGCTCCTCAATGCCGACGTGGTCGTCTACGGCGACTGGCTCGACCGCCTGCTCTGGCACCTCGACGCCGACCCCCGCGTCGCGACGGTCACGCCGTTCTCCAACAACGCCACGATCTGCAGCTATCCGCGGCCGAACGTCGATAACCAAGCCCAGCTCGAGATCACACCGGCTGAGATCGACGCCTTCACCCGCGCCTGCAACGCCCGCACGAGTTCGCCGGTGCCGACGGGCGTCGGCTTCTGCATGGCGATGCGCCGGGAGGCGATCGCGGCGGTGGGGCTCCTCGACGCCGAGACCTTCGGGCGCGGCTACGGCGAAGAGAACGATTTCTGCATGCGCGCCCTCAAGGCGGGCTTCATCAACCTCCTGGCCCACGACATCTTCGTGTTCCACTCCGGCAGCGTCTCCTTCGGCGCGCTGCTGGCGACCAAGGGTGCGGACATCTTCCGCGCGATCCTCACGAAGCACCCGGACTACCAGCGCCGGGTCCATAACCACATCGAGGTCGATCCCGCCCGCTTCGCCCGGCGCCGGCTCGACCTCTACCGCTTCGCCAAGCGCGCCACGGCCAGTGCCGGGCGCGGCCTCGCCCTGATCGTGACCCACGAGTTCGGCGGCGGCGTCGAGACCCATATCGAGGCGCTCAGCGCCCGGCTCGCCGAGGCCGGTCTCGCCGTCGTCTACCTGCGCACCGACGAGCCCGGCGGGTTCAAGCTCGGCCTGCCCGGTGGGAGCGCGATCGACTTTCCCGTCTCGATCCTCGATCCGCTCTCCCTCGACCGGGATGCGGATCTTCTCGCCGAACTGATCGGCTGGCTCGGCCCGGCGATGGTGCATGTCCACTCGCTGGCGGGGCTGGATGCGCCCTCGACCCGCGTGGCGATGCGGCTGATCGAGGAGGCCGGCGCCGGCTACGATGTGACGCTGCACGACTATGCCGCCGTCTGTCACCGCAACAATCTCGTGCGGCCCGAGGGTGTCTATTGCGGGCTGGCCGAGCCCGCCGCCTGCCGCGACTGCATCCGCCTCGATCGTGACGCCGACGGGATCGTCCTGCCCGATCCCGCCGAACGGCGGCGGATCTGGGCCGGGTTCCTCGACCGCGCCCGGACGGTGTTCGCTCCCTCGGCCGATCTCGCCGATCGCATCGGCAGCACGCTGCATCTCGACCGCATCGTTGTGCGCCCGCACGAGGAGGCGCTGGCCGGCGTCGAACTCAAGGCGCGCCAGCGCCGGGAAGGGCCGTTGCGGGTCGCGGTGATCGGATCGATCGGCGCGCATAAGGGCTACGACATCGTCCACAACCTTGCCCTCGATGCCCGGCTGCGGCAATTGCCGATCGTGTTCACGATCGTCGGCCACTCTGCCGAGCCGCGCGCCATGGAGGCAGCGGGCGTGCGCGAGACCGGCCTCTACGGCAGCGATGCGGCGGCGCTCGCCGAGATCGCCCGGCTCGATCCGGACCTCGTCCTGCTCCCGTCGATCTGGCCCGAGACCTACTGCTACACGCTCTCCCTGGCGCTGGCGGCGGGGGTACCGCCGGTGGTGTTCGACCTCGGCGCCCAGGCCGAGCGGCTGCGCGAGAGCGGGGCGGGCCATCGCCTCGACCCGGCCCTGGCCGACGACCCGCAGCGGCTGAATGCAGCCTTGCTCGCGCTTCCCGTCGACGCGCTCTGGGCCGCCCGCGTGCCGTTCCGGCCGACCGTCTACCCGCGAATTCTGGAAGATTATTACGGGCTCGACGCGGCCGCCCTCTCGGCCATCGCGCCCGAGGCGGGAAGGGGAGAGGCCGCCCCGGTCGATCGCCGGGACGGGCTGCGCGCCGCGCGATCCCCCCACATGTCATAGACGGGGCTGCGACTCAGCGGCTACAACGGTCAAGCTAGGCGAGTCTCGCGCGGTCTCGCCCGGCGTTCGTTGCAAGCCAAGGGGAAGCCCATGACCACGCAGAACCTCAATGTGACCGCCCGCGAACGCGACACGCTTCTGGCGGCGTTGCGCTACTATCAATTCTACCGGATGCAGGGCCACCCGTTCGACCCTCGCAAGGATGACCTGATCGACACCATCGCCGCCAGCAGCGGCGAGGCCCTCGACGTGACCGAGATCGACGATCTCTGCGCGGGCCTGAACGGCAACCGCCACGCCCTGGCCAGCGTCGCCGCCTGAGAAGCCTCCGCGGCGCCCGCCGAGGCCCGATAGAGTTCCTCAGGTCAGCAGGGCGTTGAGAAGAACGGCCGCTCCGAGGCCGAGCACGAACGCCGCCGCGAGCAGCGATGTGTCCGCGGTGGTCATCGGGAGGCGTCGCCCGCCGAGATGCCGACCAGAAGCGGCCGGCGGGTCACCACGAACTGCCCCGGAACCGGCGCTCCGTCGTCGATCCGGGCACTTACCGGAACCGCGCCGCCCGCTTGCGGCAGACGCTGGGTGAAGGCCTTCGCCGAGCCTGCCGGACTCGGCACCGCTTCGACGAGGGACGGCGCGAGAAGGGCATAGGCTGCCATCACCGTTCCGGCCGCCGCGATCTTGATCAGGTCCCGCATGATGTCCGCCCCACCGTTCGGAGCCCTTCCGGCTCTCGTGTGGCGCCGTTCTACGGACGCCGGGTTGCTGGCGGATTGCTTCGTACGGTTACCGGATTGCGTCGCACCTTTCCGGCGCAACATCGGAAACAGACCGTTCTTTCCGCTCGTTCGCCCCGATCCGTAACGCCAAGCCGCGGCCGGGGACGCGCGCGAGCGCACATGGCGCGTCGGTGTCCGAAACGGGCGTGACGGCCTGCGCGTCGCGCGGGGCTCGGGCCGCTTCATCCCCACAACAAAAAATAACGTATGCTGGCCTCAGGTTCAGGGCCTTTATAAGTGTTCTTTACCGCTCGGGCGCATCGAGTCCGGTGGTACGATCAGAGACCCTGAACCCATGCTCCCAGCCGTCGCGAACCGGGAGGCGGCCGACGCCGCCACGGACCTGGATCGCCTTCTGCGCTTCAGTCCCTCGGTGGCGGAGCGTTACGAGAGCGAGCATGGGCGCACACGCGCGTCCGACCTGCGCCGCAACGCCCTCGTCGGCCTCTTGGTCTACAACGTCTACAATGTGACCTCTTGGTTCCTGATGCCGGACATCGCCGTCCTGGGCCTTGTGCTGCGTCTCGTGGTGTTCACGCCCGTGGCGCTGTTGCTGGTCTGGGCAGTGGGCCGGGTCGGCGCGGCCCGGCGCGAACACCTGATGCTTGCCGGGATGGTCGGCGGGATCCTGCCGACGGTGATGCTGTTCTGGCTCACCCAAGCACCGCTCGGAGCCTACTCCTTCGCGGAGATTCTCCTCGCCATCATGTTCGGGAACATCGTTCTCACCCTGCGCTTTCCGCACGCCGTGGTGGTGACCGCGACCAGTTTCGTCGTCGCGCTGCTCGCCCTCGCGGTGAAACCCGGACTCGATCCCGGGCTCGGCGTCGCCTTGGCGCTCCAACTCGCGACGACCTGCGGGTGCAGTCTCTACGCCAACTACCAGATGGAGGCGCGACGCTGCCGCGACTACCTCACGGGCCTGCGCGCCCGCATGCTGCGCGACATCGCCGAACACGCGCGCAAGCGTTTCGAGGACCTGTCGCAGACCGATGCCCTGACCGGTCTTCCCAACCGGCGCGCCCTCGATCTCTGCCTCGACACTTGGCTGGCGGAGGGTGGTCGGGTCGCCTTGCTGATGATCGACATCGACCACTTCAAGCCGTTCAACGACACGCTGGGCCACCCCGCCGGCGATGAATGCCTGCGCCGCGTGGCCGAAACGCTGGCCGCTTCCACCTTCGATCGCGCCGACCGCCTCTGCGCCCGCTACGGCGGGGAGGAGTTCGCCGTGGTCCTGAGGGGCGGAGGATCAGCGGAGGCGATAGCCCTCGCCGAAGAGGTCGTCCGCGCCGTCGCGGCGCTCGGATTGCGTCATCCCGGCCGCCGCGACGGCATCCGGATCGTCACGGTCAGCGTCGGCGTGGCGCTGAGCGCGCGCGCGGCGGATGTCGGGCAGGCCAACCCGAAATTGGCGCTTCTGGCCATGGCGGACCGCGCGCTCTACGCGGCCAAGCAAGGCGGACGCAACCGCGCCGTCGGCGGCAAGGCCACGCCCCCCTATTTCCTGAAAGCGGGGTAGGCCCCGCGATCGCCTTGCTCCGGGCCCCGGTCTCGAATCGTATTTGAGAGCCGGGGGCGGCCGTTCGGGACGCGAGTCTACCCGCCGAACACCGAGGTCAGGACTTCGCCGCCCCGGTTGATCGCGACCTCCCACAGGCCGAGATTGCGCTGCGTTACCCGCTCCAGATCCTTGGTCGAGGTGATCGGCATGCCGTTGATCGCCACGATCACGTCACCCTTGCGGAAGCCCGCCCGGCCGGCGAGCGAACCGTCTTCGACGGTGGTCACCGCCACGCCCTCGTCCGGCAGGTCCGCCTGAAGCTCCTCGCCCACCGCGGGCGAAGTGTTGACGAAGGTCGCGCCCGCGAACGGCGTGCGGGTGCGGACCTTGAGGCTGTCGCGGGGCCGCGTCTCCGGCGCCGGTCCGAGCTTGATCTGGATCGTCTGCCGCTTGGTGCCGCGCAGGATGCCGAAATCGGCCGTGCCGGAAATGCCCTTGAGGGCGTAGCGGTAGCCGAAGGCTTCCGGATCCTCGACGGCCTGTCCATCGACCGTGAGGATCACGTCGCCGCGCTTGAGGCCGGCTTCCTCGGCGGGGCTCTTGGCCTGCATGCTCGCCACCAAGACACCGGTCGGCCGGTCGAGCCCGACGCTCTCGGCGATATCCGGGGTCACGCCCTGCACCCGCGCCCCGAGCCAGGGCCGGCGCACGAGGCTGCCGCCGCTCTTGGCGGTCTCGACCACGGCGCGGACCATGCTCGCCGGAATGGCAAAGCCGATGCCGTGGCTGCCGCCGGACTGCGAATAGATCGCGGTGTTGATGCCGACGAGATGCCCCTTCAGATCCACCAGCGCGCCGCCGGAATTGCCCGGATTGATCGCCGCATCGGTCTGAATGAAGAACTGATAGTCCGACGAGCCGACCTGGGTGCGGGCGAGGGCCGAGACGATGCCCTGCGTCACCGTCTGGCCGACACCGAAGGGGTTGCCGATCGCCATCACGAAGTCGCCGACTTCCAAGTGGTCGGAATCGCCGATCGGCATCGCGGCGATATCGGCCGGGCCCTTGATCTTGAGCACGGCAAGGTCGGTGCGGGGGTCGCGCAGCACGATCTGCGCCTCGAACTCGCGCTTGTCGGCGAGCGCCACCTTCACCTCGTTCATGTTCTCGATGACGTGGTTGTTGGTGATGACGAGGCCCGAGCCGTCGACGATCACGCCCGAGCCCAGGGAGCGCTGTGCCCGCTCGCCGGGCATGCCGCTGGGGCCGCGGCCCGGACGGTCCTCGCCGAAGAAGCGGCGCATGAACTCTTCCATGGCGTTGGAGCGGGCGGAGCGCTTCTCGACATGGGAGGCATAGACGTTGACCACGGAAGGCGCCGCCCGCTTCACCACGGGGGCGAAGGAGAGCTGGATCTCGCCCTTCGACAGGGGCACCGCTTTATCGGGAGACGCCTTCTCGGCGGCGGGCTTTCCGGGCGTGTTCGCCATCTGCGCGCCCGCGGGCGTGGCGACGAGAAGCACGGATAGGAGGCAGGCCGGCAGGAGCGGCGAGGAGGGCATGCGAGGTCTCCGGAGGTCGCTGGAGCGGTGGCGGGCTATGTAGACGCTGCGACCGCAGGGCGCGAGGGGCTGGCGCAGCATCAGCGATGCCGACCGCGATCACCCTGCTGTCCGACCCAAAACAAACGCCGGCGCACACCCCCGGAGAGGCGTGTCCTCGGCCCGCTTCGGCTCAGTTCGGGCGCAGCTGGGGCGCAGAATGCAGAGCGCTTTTCACCCCCGGATGATCTGAGGGCGAACGAAAAAGGGCAGCCGCCCGATGGCGACTGCCCCGATCGCGTGTCTTGGCCGGTGCGGAAGTCAGTGCCGGTGGGCGGTGTCGTGCAGGCGGTTGGCGCTGCGGACGATCTCGCTGAAGCAGCTCAACGAGGCGTCGGCGGCGCGCTGCATCTCCGTCACCTGAAGGCGGATCGCCTCCGCCGGGGACTTGGCGCGGGCGAGCGCCTGGAAATGGGCGAGCACCGCTTCGCTCTCGCCGCGGGCGAAAGCGAACAGCTTCGCGTTGATCTCTGTGAGCGGCGCGAGCGTGGGCGCGAAAGCGAAATTCGCACCGATGCGGACGCTGTGCGTCTTGGGCCGGGCGTCGTCGGATGCCTTGGCTTCGGGCTTGGCCTCGGCCAGCGCCGGCAGCAGCGCGGTCTGGGCAAGCGTCTCGGTCGCCGTTTCGACGGCTTCGACCGCCTCAGCCGCAACGACCTCCGGTTCGGCAATCACAGCAGGCGCCTCATCCGACGCGGCGGTGACCGTCTCTTCGGGAGCCTCGGCCGGCTGGTCGTCCGCAGCGGACTGCACCTCGGCCGGGGCCGGCTCGCCGGACGCTTCGACAGCCTCGTCTGCGGGGCTCTCGGCGATCTCGACCGCTTGGGTCTCGACCGTTTGGGCCTCCGCAGCCTGAGTCTCCGCGGCTTGCGCCTCTACGACCGGGGCCTCGGCGGTCTCCGGCGCGTGCGTTTCAGGCTCCGAGCCCGCGTCGGCCGGCGTCTCGGCCAGCAGCGCATCGGCGACCTCGGTCGGCGTCGCGGTGACGGTCGGCGACGGGGTAGTGGCGGACGCTCCGGGTGCGCGTCCCCTGCGGCGGCTCGACGACATGGGCCTTCTCCTCGTTCGAAACCCTCTGCCTCAGCGCGGTTCCGAGCCGAGCCCGGAGCGCTGCGACGGAGCATAGCGTTGAAGCACGAGTGTGCCGAGCCCGCTGAATGCGGATTCGGCCTCTCATGCTCCCCAGCGGGCCTGAGCCCGCAGCCGGACCGGATTAGCGGCCAGCGGCGCTCTGAGCGAGGGCACCGTATTCCTTGGCCTGGGCCTGGAACGCGGCGAACTGGGTCTTCAGGAACTCGGACTGGATCTCGAAGGCCTCGCGCGGGTCCTTCGCGCGCACGACGCGCTGCACGTAGTCGAAGGCGGCGTCGGCGTTGGTCTTGGTGTGGTCGAGGCTCTTGAGCACCGCGGCGTTCAGCGTCGACTGGACGGTCGTGGCCGAGTTCCGGAGCTGCTCGGAGGTCTTCACCGCACCGTTCAGGAACGTGCCGAAGGCGTTGCGAGCTTGATCGACGCTCTTGTCGGCGAAGTCGCGGAACTCGGCGGGGATCTCGAAGCTCTGGGTGCTCATCTGTCTCTCCTGTCAGACGGACCGGGAGAATTCGGTTTCAGGGAGCATCGAAAGCGTCCCTGCGACTAACCGGCCCGCACCTCATATGTTGCGGTGCAACATAAAAGTCAAGGACAGTTTCGGGTGCTCGAACAGCAATATCCAGCCGCGCACCGAATGGAATTAAGGTTTTGTTATAAATCGCGATTCGACCGGGCGACCCTCATACGGGACGGCGCTGCATCTGGCACTATAATGGCAGCGAACGCCCTTTGCCAAGGGTGTTGCCCAAGGAATGGACAACCGCAGGCTCGGCGGCGGACGGGCTCATATCGCACTGCCGCATTTTGTATTCGTCCCCGATTCGCCGATACAGCGCCAGCAGCGAATGGGCGTGGGCGGCGAGCGTCAGCGGCGCCTGCCAGTACCGGTCATAGGCCTCCCGGCCGAGGCGGGCGGTCAGCGCGTCGTCCTTGAGCGCCTCGAAGGCGCCGGCCAGCGCCGCCACCTCCGGCTCGACGACGAAGCCGGTCTCACCGTCCATCACCTTCTCCGCCGCACCGGAGCGGCGCGACGCCACGACGGGAATGCCCTGGGCCAGCGCCTCGTAGACCGTGAGCGGCCCGGTCTCGACCCAGCGCGAGGGTGCGCAGAGCGCACGCGCGCGGCGGCTAAGGATCGCCTCGACCGCCTCCGGGCTTCGCCAGCCGAGCATTTCGGCGCCCTCCGCCCGCAGACGCGCTTCGAGCGGGCCGGCGCCGATGAAGAGCGCGGGCAGTCCGGCCTGTCGCGCGGCCGCGGCGACGAGATCGGCGCCCTTTTCCGGGGTCAGGCGCCCGACATAGACGATCGCATCGCCCGAAGCCGGCATGGCCGGCGCGCGCTTCTCCACCCGCACCGGGTTGTCGATGCGGTGATGGCGCAGGCGCAGGGCCCCGGACCGTCCCGCCACCCGCGCACGGCTGCCGTCGCAGACATGGACGACGTCGAGGTCGGCCCCTCTTGCCGCGACCCGCAGGGCGGCGGCCCGACCGACGCGCACCAGCTTGTGCAGCCGGCTCTTCGGATCGCAGGCGGCCGCGAGGCAGGCGCCGGAGAGCGGGACCAGCGCGCAGGGCTCGGCCCGGTCGAAGCGGTAATCGACACCGTTCGGGCAGGTGAGGGCGTAGTCGTGCAGGGTCAGAACCAGGGGAACGCCGCGGCCGAGCAGCACCGGCAGCACGGCGGGTGAGAGCGCGCGGGTCCACTGGTGCAAGTGAAGACAGTCGGGCGGCACCGGCAGGCTGTAGAGGGCGCCCGCGAGCCGCGCGGCGGCCTCGCCGTTCCAGATCCCCGACGCCGCGCCGCGCCATGCCGGCAGCGACCACACATCCGGCAGACCAAGGTCGATACGGTGCAGGCGCGGATGGTCGAGCAGCGGATCGACGGGCCCGGTGATCGCCTGGATGTAGGTCACCTCCGCGCCGGCCTCCGCCAGCCCGCGGGCGGATTCCATCGCGACCTTCTCGGCGCCCCCGCTCGCGGCGGCGAATTCGGCGAGGATCACGACGTGCATGGTGGCGCCCCGTCCGGAAGCGCGGGCACCGTCCCGAAGAGAAATCTTCGGACGAAACGATGCTCTCGCGGTGAGGCCGCCCTGGCGCGGCGCGTGTCCGTTCAGGGTTTACGGGAGATCAACTGCCGGCTGGTAAACGTCGGCCAAACACCGATCCTCCGTGAGACACCGTGCATCGGGCGGGTCACGAGGTGGCGAGGGAGCGAGAATCGCCGTGCACGTCGTCCTCGTTCTCGATCATGCCCATATCAATGGCGGCCAAGCCAAAGTCGCCCTCGACTCTGCTGTGGGCCTGCGCCAACGCGGCCACCGGGTCACGGTCTTCGCCGCGGTCGGCCCAATCGATCCCCGACTCGCCGAGAGCGGCGCGCGCGTCGTCTGCCTCGGGCAGGACGACATCGCCTCCACCACCAACAAACTCGCCTTCGCTGCCCAGGCGATCTGGAACCGCCGCGCATCCGCACGCCTCGCCGCGGAACTGGCGCTGTGCGATCCCCGCGACACGCTGGTCCATGTCCACGCCTTCGCCAAGGCGCTCTCACCCTCGATCGGCACGGCGATCCGGCGCTCGGGTCTGCCGTGCCTCTACACGATGCACGAGTTCTTCCTCGTCTGCCCCAATGGCGGCTTCTACGAATATCCGGCCGACCGGATCTGCCACCGCACGCCGATGTCGGCGGCCTGTCTCACCACGAATTGCGACGCGCGCTCCTATCCGCGCAAGCTCCTGCGGGTGGTGCGCCATCTCGGCCTGGAGCACGTCGCCGGCCTGCCCAGCCTGTTCCGCCACGTGGTCACGATCAGCGCGCTCCAAGAGCGGGTGGTCGCGCCGCTCCTGCCTCCGCGCACGGTGTTCCACCGGATCGACAATCCGATCTCGGTCGAGCGGCAGCCGCTCGAGCATGAGGGCCGGGGTGATGTTCTGTTCGTCGGCCGCATCTCGACGGAGAAGGGCGCCCCGGTCTTCGCCGAGGCCGCGCGGCGGGCCGGCCTCCGCCCGGTCTTCGTCGGCGACGGTCCGAACGCGGCGGAGCTGAAGGCGCGCTATCCCGAGGCGGTGATGCTCGGCTGGAAGACCGGGCCGGAGGTGCAGGCTCTGATGCGGCGTGCCCGCGCACTGGTGTTCCCGAGCATTTGGTACGAGGGCCAGCCGCTCACCGTCTACGAAGCGCTGGCCTGCGGCTGCCCGGTCATCGTCTCCGATGCCTGTGCCGGGCGCGAGGCGGTGGAGGACGGCGAGAACGGGTTCTGGTTCCGCTCCGGCGATGCCGGCGCGCTCGCCGCCCACCTCACCCGGCTGTCGGACGACGCGCTCGCCGCCCGAATGGCCGAGCGCGCCTACGAGCGCTACTGGGCGGCGCCGCTCAGCGTGGACGCGCATCTCGACCGGCTGGAGCAGGTCTACGGCCTCGTGATGCGCGAGGCGCCCGCCCTTCGCCCGGTCGAGGGGCCGGGTTTGCGCGGCGCGGCATCCGCCGGCCTGTAAGCCGCGACGCAACAGGAACGCTCGCCTCGCGTTGGTGCGCATGAAGGCCGCGACACGCGGCGCGCTCGACAACGGAGACCGATCCCCATGTCCGAGACCACCAAGCAGCCGACCGACGAGACCAAGCCCAAGGGCTTCCAGCAGGACGGCAAGGGCGACAAGTCGATGCCCGAGAATTCGAAGGACGAGAAGGACGAGCGCCTCGACGAGGCGCTGGAAGAGACCTTCCCGTCGAGCGATCCGGTCTCGGTGAAGATCACGAAGTAAGGGGTTGGAACGGAGCCGGGCGATAAGGCGCCCGGCTCCCGCGCCTTATCGTACAAGGGCGACGTTCAGCTTGGCCCGGCGGCGCTGCTGCGCCAGGCCCGACTTGGCCAGCATCGATTGTGTTGCGCCCGTCAGGTCGAGGGTGATGTCCTGCCTGAGGATGCGGCTGAGCGTTGATTGCAGTGTCGTGCCGTCGTTGTCGAAATCCCCGTGATGGACGGATCGACTCTTCTCGCTCGGTGAGAGGAACCAGTTGCACGCCTGCGGTCGCCAGAAGGATTTGGGGATTGTCTGGGCGAACTTGGCCATTCCCAGGATCGGAACGCCGTCCCGTACGCCCGGAATACGTGGGCGTGCTTCAAAGGCTGCGCTGACAAGATACAGCAACGACTTGTGGTAGATGTTGGCGCAATGGTCGTTCTGCTCGGTGGCGTCGTCGAGCGTGTAGAGATCAAAGCTCTCGATCTTGCCGGCCTCAATGAGCGGTTTGAAGACGGTATCGAACAAGTCCATCGTGCAGGCGGGTGCCCAAAGCGACAGGCTCCTGATTTTGACGCCGCCATCGACGAGATGCTGCGCCAGCAAGCCATGCAGGATCGAGCCGGCGCTATGGCCTACGAGGTGGATCTCGTCGATCCCTCCGTCTTTGTAGAGCTCGATCAGGTGGTCGGCCATCAGCCGTGCGCCGCCCTTCTTGTTCTTCGTGGCGCCTTCGGCGTTCTCTTTCATCTCGTCCCAGAGTGCCTTGCCGCCGAGGAGCCGCGCCAGGGGTTCGAGGGTGTCGTCGAGGCGATCGAGCATGAAGTCTTTGGCGCGATCGAGGAAATCCTCGTCGCGCCGGCCACGGACCGCCTCCCTGAGGATGTTGCCGAGCGTCGTCCAAGCATCCGATCGCCAGATGAGGGAGAGCGGATAGACCTCGGCCTTGAGCAGGGGTTCGCGGTTGTTGGCGACGGTCTGGATCGCAGCATCCTGCGAGACGAGGCCGCCATGCGCGTAGATGACGACTTTCTTCTTCGCCCAGCCATCCATGCGCTTGGGCATCTGTTCGGTGATGAGGCTGCGCAGGGCGCTCGGCGTCAGGCCGTAGGAGCCTTTGTCGTCGAGGAGCCCGTCATTCTTACAGGCGATGATGTAGGGGCGTAGCGAGGCGTAGACCTGACTCTCATAGCTGCGCGGCGCGCCGACCATCATCTCTGATGAACCTACGGGCCGGCCGACTGCGACCGGTGCGCCGAGGGCCGCCACCCAGACATCGGTGCCGTTACTGAGCCAGTCGGCGTAGGTCAGGAGAGCGATTCCGCCTCTGCCCCAGCGCGGCCCCCAGCTATTCTGAATCCAAAAGCCCTCCCGGTTGTATCCGACGACGGCGAAGGCATGGCCGCCGATTACGCCTTCCTCGAAGACGATGGCTTCATCGCCTTCTTGGACCCGTTGCCACCCCGTGTGCACGGTGGCCGTCGCAAATAGGACGCCGGTCTCGCTGATGGCCGCGTGCATCGCCACCAAGTCTTTGTGGTTGACCCTGAAATACGCGCCCAGCGGACGCTCCAGGGCGTCGGCGGCGCGGGTCTCGGTGAGCGTGACGTCCCCCTTCTTGTCTTTCCAGAGCCTCTCCGCGCAGAGCCCGTGCTTGTGCCAACCCTTCATGGCCCCCCGGGCGCTGGACCCGTCATACTCCTCGCCCGGCCACTCGTCGTAGCGCTTGGCCATCGCGTAGAGCATCCAGGCGCTGACCGAATCGGCCGTTTCCGTGCCGCCCCGCGCCTTAATCAGGTAATTCGCGACAGTGGCGAGGCCGTACCCGGTACAGGCCCCCTCCTTACCCTGATCGAGGATCGGGATTTTGTGACTTCGAAAGCTCTCGATGTCCGAGATTGCCCTCACCGCAACGAGACTTGAGATGTACAGCGTATCGCGGAAGTCGATTGTGTCTGGAAGCGCATCGAATGTGCGTTTGGCGGGTGTTTTCATATCCATGAAACCCTCCCTGTCACGCGACGGAGGAACCATGCCGTTCGCGAATCCGCGACATTAAACGCTTGGGGTGATTTTCGCGAGAGTTCTCACAACTTCAGATTAGCAACTCTAGAATTTTCATCAAAGCGTGTGCCGTGAAATTTGAAAGACGGCGAAATGCCTGATTTTACGCGCGATTTCAATTTTGCACATTTGGATGCCGTCACTGGTGCGCCCGGCTCTGTAGACGACAGATCTCGGAGGGACGCTGACCAAAAGGAGTAATTCGATCGGAAATTGGCCTCGGCGGGTTCGATCGGTTCGTCCGACCTTCACGCGGATTTCGAGTCGGCGCGGCGAAAACAAAAGCCCCACCCGGCACAGGGCCAGGCGGGGCTGTTCTTGTCGAGTCCGTCGCTGATGCGCTTACTGCTCCAGCAGGCGCCGGGCGATGACCTGGGCCTGGATCTCGGCGGCACCCTCGAAGATCGAGAGGATGCGCGCGTCGCACAGCACGCGGCTGATCTTGTATTCCAGCGCGAAGCCGTTGCCGCCGTGGATCTGCAGGGCGTTGTCCGCCGCCGCCCAGGCGACGCGGGCGCCGAGCAGCTTGGCCATGCCGGCCTCGAGATCGCAGCGCTTGCCCTCGTCCTTCTCGCGGGCGGAGAAGTAGGTGAGCTGGCGGGCGATGTTGATCTCGACCGCCATCATCGCGAGCTTGTCGGCCACGCGCGGGAACTCGACCAGCGCCTTGCCGAACTGCACCCGCTCCTCGGCGTAGCGCAGGCCGATATCGAGGGCTGACTGCGCCACGCCGATGGCGCGGGCCGCGGTCTGGATGCGGGCCGATTCGAAGGTCTGCATGAGCTGGGCGAAGCCCTTGCCCTCGATCTCGCCGAGCAGGTTGTTAGCCGGCACGGCGAAGTCCTCGAAGGAGAGTTCGTACTCCTTCATGCCGCGGTAGCCGAGCACCTCGATCTCGCCGCCGGACAGGCCCTGGACCGGGAAGGGCTCTTCGTCCGTGCCGCGGGGCTTCTCGGCGATCAGCATCGAGAGACCGCGGTGGCCCTTCTCCTCGGGCTTGGTGCGCACGAGCACGGTCATGATGTCGGCGCGCACGGGGTGGGTGATCCAGGTCTTGTTGCCCGAGATCTTCCACTGGTCGCCGTCCTTGACGGCCTTGGTGCGCAGGCTCGCGAGGTCGGAGCCGGTGTTCGGCTCGGTGAAGACGGCGGTCGGCAGGATGTCGCCGCTGGCGATGCCCGGCAGGAAGCGCTGCTTCTGCTCCTCGGTGCCGCCGCACAGGATCAGTTCGGCGGCGATCTCCGAGCGGGTGCCGAGGGAGCCGACGCCGATATAGGCGCGCGACAGCTCCTCCGAGACCACGCACATCGCGGCCTTGGGCATGCCCATGCCGCCGTATTCCTCGGGGATGGTGAGGCCGAACACGCCGAGTTCGGCCATCTTCTCGATGATCGACATCGGGATGTAGGCGTTCTTCAGGTGCCACTCGTGGGCCTGCTCCACCACCTCGGCCTTGCCGAAGCGGCGCATCTCGGAGCGGATCGCCTCCATATCCTCGTCGAGGCCCGAGGCGCCGATGGTGGCCGCCCCCGCGCTCGTGGCTTCGCGAATCTTGGCCACCAGCGCGGCGCGGTTGGCCGGCGTGTTGCCCTCGGCCACCATGGCGTCGATGGCCGGCGTCCGGAAGGACGCGAGTTCAGCGGCGGTGAAGCCGAGCGCGGTCGGACGGACCATCTCGCCCTGGCTCATCGGAATGCCGCCGAACATCTGGTCGAGATACTCGCCGACGCCGATCTTCACGAGCAGCGCCTCGGTCTCGCCGAAGCTGCCCTCGCCCTTGAGCCGCTCGGCGTAGTCGGCGAGCTCGCGCACCGCCTCGCCGTAGGTGGCGAGCCAGGACAGGCCGTGGGCGGCGTGCTGCTCGCGCTCCAGCGCGCCCGCGTCGAGCTTACCCTCGGGGCCCGTCACCCGCGCCTTCACGCGGGCGGTCGCCTCGGCGACGAGGGCCTTGGCGCCCGCGGCGGCGTCCTTGGCCAGGGCGACGAAATCGTTCGGGTCGTTGGCGGGCTGGACGGCGGGGGAAGCTGCCATGTGGGACTCTCTTTTCAAGCGCTCCGAGCCGAAGTGGGTGGCGTGGCGGAGCGCGGTTCTCGGGAAACCGGTTAGATGCTTCCTTTATAGGCCGGATCGCCGGCACAATAGTGGTTTCTCATCGCCGCATCCCCCGTCTTTAGGCTGAATTCATCATACGGTTCACCGTGTTGCGCGTGTCTGCGGTCCGCTCGCCAAGCCGACGCCGGCGGCCGCCACCGCCATGCCGGCGATCTGCACCGGGGTCAGGGCCTCGCCGAAAAGGGCGTAGGCGATGGCCGCCGAGACCGGTGGCACGAGGAAGAGCAGCGAGGCGACGCCGGCCACCGCGCCGCGCCGGATCAGCGCCAGCAGCAACAGGATGCCGCCGACCGAATTGACGAGGACCGACCACGCCATGCCGAGGCCGAGCGGCAGGCTGAGGGTAAGATGCGTCTCGCCGGCGATCAGCGCGAGCGGGACCGCGAAGGCGGTGCCGCCGATGAATTGCAGGCAGGCATTGGTGACGAGGTCGGCACCCGCCCCCTTGCGCTTCTGCCAGAGCGTGCCCGCGGTCATGGCCAGCATCGCGGTGAGACACACAGCGAGCGCATCCGGCGGGATGCCGGCGGCATCGACTGAACCGAGCTTCGGGGCGAGCACCAACCCCGCGCCGAGAAAGCCTAGACCGATGCCGGCCCAGCGCCGGGGCGCGACCCGCTCGCCGAGCAGCGGTTGCGAGGCCGCCGCCGTGAGGAGCGGCTGAAGGCTGCCGACCAGGGCGGCGATGCCGGCGGGCAGGCCCCGATGCACCGACCAGAACACCCCGGCGACATAGATGCCCTGCATCAGCACGCCCGCGACCATTCCGTCGCGCCAGCCGGCGGCATCACGCGGCCAGCGGGCGCGCCGGAGGGAGGCAATCCCGGCCAGAACGAGCGCGACCAGCGGCAGCCGCAGGGCGACGAAGGCCAGCGGTTCGGCATAGGGCGCCACGTAGCGGGCGGCGACGAAACCGCTCGCCCAGATCAGCACGAAAGCGGCCGGGATCAGGCTGGAGAGAATGCTCGACATGGCGCCCGGCAGGCAGCACGCAACCGACCTCATGGCAATCGGAGAAACCTGAGGGCGGCCATGCTCGGCCAGCGCCCGAGATTGACGCGCACCGCCCATTGGCCCGTATGGAGCGGCCCGCCTCGACTCAGCCGAAGAAGCCGTCTCCTCCCTTGAGCCGATTCAAGAAGATCCTCGACGTGACGGGCATCGCCGCGCAGCGCTTCGTCGCCCATGACGGCTGGGCGATCGCCAGCCACATCGCGCTGTCGATGCTGACCTCGCTGTTCCCGTTCCTGATCCTGCTCGCGGCGCTGGCCGGCCTGGTCGGCAGCAAGTCGCTGGCGGACGAGGCCGGCACGCTGATCTTCGATGCGGTGCCGCGGGAGGTGGCCAAACCCATCGTCGGCGAGGTGCACCGCCTGCTCACCGAGCAGCGCGGCGGGGTGCTGACGCTCGGCGCGCTGCTGGCGCTCTACTTCTCGTCCTCGGGGGTCGAGTCGCTGCGGGTCGGGCTCAACCGCGCCTACGGCATCCGCGAGATGCGGCCGTGGTGGCTCACCCGGCTCGAATCGATCGGCTACGTCGTCTGCGGCGCCTGCGCGATGCTGGCCTTCGCGCTGCTCGTGGTGCTCGGGCCGCTGATCTGGCGCCAACTCGTCTTCGTCGCGCCGGGGCTGGAGCCGCTGGGGCTCACCGTCGCCATCGGGCGCATCGGCGTCACCGCCTTCCTGATCGCGCTGGTGCTGGTGATCGCGCATAAATTCGTCGCGGCCGGGCGGCGGCCGGTGTTGTCGGTCCTGCCGGGCATCGTCGTGACGCTGTGCCTGTGGTTCCTCGCCGGCCTTGGCTTCGGCTTCTATCTCGACCGCTTCTCGAACGCCTACGCCTCGACCTATGGCGGCCTCGCCACGGCGATGATCTTCCTCGTGTTCCTCTACTGGCTCGCGGCGATGTTCCTGTTCGGCGGCGAGGTGAACGGCACGATCATCGCGGCGCGGCGTCAGCGGTTGCAGGCGCGGATGCGGGCGCGTCAGGCGGAGGCGGCGCGGGTAAGCGCGAATCCGCTGCCGTGATCTCGCCCATGAGTTTGCGCTCGCGGGCCAGTTCCGCGAGCCGCTCGATCCGGATACCCTGCGGCGGCAGGTCGATCACGAAGCGCTCGGCCATCTCGCCGAGGACGAAATCGGGGCGGACGGCTTCGAGATAGTGCCAGTCGATCCCCGTCGACCACAGGAAATGCACCTCGCGGAACGTGTCGGCGAAGAGTGCGGTGAGCGTCGCGACCGGGCTGTGGGGGGTGTGCTGCGCGTAGGAATCGCCGAAGATCACGAGGCGGCGCGGATCGGCCCCCGGATCGTCGTTGCGGAACACCGCATGCGCGCCGAGATGGGCATCGCCACCGCGCCCGAGCCCTTCCATCTCCAAGAGCAGGCCGTTGGCGTGGATGCGCCGGGCCTCGCTCGCGATCGCGCTGCCTTCCGCCCATTCCGAGCGGTGGGGCATGAATTTGAGGCCGAGATCGCCCGTGAAAGGGAGGGCGGTGCGCGCGCGTCGCGCCTCGATGTCCGCGCGCGGGGGCACGCCCATCCGCGCCAGGATCGTGCGGTAGGCCAGCACGCAGCCTTGATGCGTCCAGTGGGTGTCGGTGCGCAGGTAGAGCGGCGGGCCATCCTTCGCCGCGCGGAAGGCGCCCGTGAGATCCACCCAGGCGCGGGCACCCGGCGAGGCGGTGAGCCAGCGGGCGAGGCGGAGCGCGGGCGCGCGGGCCGGGTCGAAGGCGAGCCCCTCGGCCAATTCGGGATAGACGGTGAGCTTTTCCGGGGCGAGGGCGTGAAAGTAGGTCGCGCCGAGCCGGGCGCAGCGCCGCATGCGGGTCTCGATAATCCGCCGCCAGCGCCACAGCGTCCGCCGCGAGACGCCCGGCCGGCCATACTGGTCCAGCACCCGGTTGTTGCCGCGAATCAGGAACAGCCAGCCGTCCCGGCCCTCGTACACGTCGGCGGCCGGATCGGGGGCGGAGGTCATGGGGTGGTTCTAGCGGGGCGGACGCCGAGCGCCAAACCCTCCCCCCCGGATCTCGGGCTTGCCCAAGATCCGAAAGCGTCTGCCCAAGGCGGGCAGGCCCGACTTGGGTGGGGGAGGGGGCCCGCTTCAGCGGGCGGGAGAGGGGAGCGACGCTTCCGGACAGTGCGGAGCCGGCCCCTCACCCGCCCCCCTTCGGGGGCCACCCTCTCCCGCAGAGGGGAGAGGGGTTCTACCGTGAGGGCCTTATCCGCCGAACAGCCGCTTGAGGCCGGCCAGCAAGCCGCCGCTACGGGCGGGCTCCGCCGAAGCCGTCACAGACGCGGTCGGTGCCGGAGCGACCTTGCTCGACGCAACGACCGTCTGGACGAGGCCGAGCGCGGCCGTGTCGGTGGTCTCGCGGTCGATCAGGATCAGGCTGCCGGTGTCGCGGTTCTCGGCATAGGGATCGACGGCGATCTGCCGGTCGAGGGTCAGCGTCACGTCGCCGATATCGTTGACCGCGAGCTTGGCCGCCGGGCCCGCCTGTCCGGTCTCCGGATCGATCCGGCGGTGCACCGCCTTCACCACCGCGTTGACGGTCTGCGTGCCGACCTTCGCCCAGAGGTTGGCGCCGGGGACGAGATCGGATTCGGCGGCCCAGAACAGGCGCACGTCGAGGCTGTCGGTCAGCGTCAGCGGCGCGTCCGAAGTCGCGATCACCGCGCCGCGCGAGGCATCGATTTCGTCGGCCAGCACCAGCGTGACCGACTGACCCTCGCTCGCCCGCTTCAGATCGCCGTCGGCGGTGAAGATGCGGGCAATCGTCGAGGTCTTGCCGGAGGGCGCGACGGTGACGGCATCGCCCGGCGCGACGGAGCCCGAGGCGATCAGCCCCGAGAAGCCGCGGAAGTCGGAGTTCGGGCGGTTCACCCACTGCACCGGCATGCGGAAGGCGGCGGCGCGCTCCTCCGACTTCACCGGCACGTCCTCAAGGTAGCGCAGCAGCGGAACGTCCGTGTACCACGTGGCGGCGGCGCCTGGCAGGACGACGTTGTCGCCGTTCTTGGCCGAGAGCGGGATCGCCCGCACCTCGATGAAGTTCAGCGGCGCGGCAAAGGCCTGGAAGCCGGAGACGATCGCCTCGAACTTGTCCTGCGACCAGCCGACGAGATCCATCTTGTTGATGGCGAGCGCCACCCGGCGGATGCCGAGCAGCGAGACGAGCAGCGCGTGGCGCCGGGTCTGGCGGGTCAGCCCGTGACGGGCATCCACCAGGATCACGGCGACGTCGGCGGTCGAGGCGCCGGTGGCCATGTTGCGGGTGTACTGCTCGTGGCCGGGGGTGTCGGCGACGATGAACGAGCGCCGGTCCGTCGAGAAGAAGCGGTAGGCGACATCGATGGTGATGCCCTGCTCGCGCTCGGCCTGGAGACCGTCGACCAGCAGTGCGAGATCGACCTCGCCCCCTTGCGTGCCGTGCTTGCGCGAATCGCGCTGGAGCGCCGTCACCTGATCGTCGAAGATCTGCTTGGTGTCGTGCAGCAGCCGCCCGATCAGGGTGGACTTGCCGTCATCGACCGAGCCGCAGGTGATGAAGCGCAAGACTTCCTTGTTCTGGTGCTGGCGCAGGAAGGCGTCGTAGCCGAACGCTTCCGGAGACTGATGGATGGTCATCAGAAATAGCCCTCCTGCTTCTTGCGCTCCATGGCGCCGGCGCCGTCCTTGTCGATGACCCGGCCCTGGCGCTCCGAGGTGCGGGCGGCCAGCGTCTCGCCGATGATCTCCGGCAGGGTCGCGGCCGGGCTCTCGACCGCGCCGGTCAGCGGGTAGCAGCCGAGCGTGCGGAACCGGACCTGCCGCTGCTGCGGGGTCTCGCCCGGCTCCAGTGGAAAGCGGTCGTCATCGACCATGATGAGCTGGCCGTCGCGCTCGACCACCGGCCGCTCGGCGGCGAAGTAGAGCGGCACGATCGGAATGTTTTCCTGCTCGATGTAGAGCCAGATATCCAACTCGGTCCAGTTGGACAGCGGGAACACGCGAAAACTCTCGCCGCGCCGCTTCTTGAAATTGTAGAGGTGCCACGGCTCGGCGCGCTGGCGCTTCGGGTCCCAGCGGTGCTGGCCGTTGCGCAAGCTTACGATGCGCTCCTTGGCGCGGCTGGCCTCCTCGTCGCGGCGGGCGCCGCCGAAGGCCACGTCGTACTTGTACTTGTCGAGCGCCTGCCGGAGGGCCTGCGTCTTCATCACGTCGGTGTGCACTTCCGAACCATGGCTCACCGGGCCGATGCCCTTGGCGAGCCCGTCCTGATTCGTGTGCACGATGAGTTCGAGCCCGAGTTCCTTGGCGCGCCGATCGCGGAAGGCGATCATCTCGCGGAACTTCCAAGTCGTGTCGATGTGCATCAGGGGGAACGGCAGGCGCCCCGGCGCGAAGGCCTTCAGCGCCAGGTGCAGCAGCACCGACGAATCCTTGCCGATCGAGTAGAGCATCACCGGGTTCTCGGCTTCGGCGACCGCCTCCCGGAAGATGTGGATGCTCTCGGCCTCCAGACGCTGCAGATGCGTCAGGCGGGTGCGCAGGGGCGCGGCGACGGCGGCGCTCATCAGACCAGTTCCCTTCTGTGTTCGCGTGAGGTCGCGGCGCTGGCCGGCTCCTCGAAGGCGGCGGCCTCCTGTCCGGGCGCCACGTCGCCTTCCGGCCTGTGCAGGTGCAGGCCGCACTCTTTCTTGGATTCCTGCTCCCACCACCACCGGCCGGCGCGCTCGTCCTCGCCGACCTTCACGGCGCGGGTGCAGGGCGCGCAGCCGATCGAGGGGAAGCCGCGATCGTGCAGCGTGTTGTAGGGAATGAAGTTGTCGCGCACGAAGCGATCGACGTCGGCGCGCGACCAGTCGGCGAGCGGGTTGACCTTGATCAGCCCGCGGCCCTCGTCGGCTTCCGCCAGCGGCGTGTCCGCCCGGTTGGCGGATTGCCCGGCGCGAAGCCCCGTGAACCACGCCGCCGCGCCGCTGAGCGCCCGGCCCAACGGCTCGACCTTGCGGAAGCCGCAGCAGGCCTGCCGCGCCGCGATCGAGTGGCGAAAGCCGTTGATGCCTTCGCGCGCGACGAACTCTTCCTCCGCGATCCGCTCCGGCGCGTAGGCTCGGATGCGGATGCCGTAGGCGGCCTCCGTCTCGGTCCAGACGTCGTAGGTCTCGGGGTAGAGCCGGCCGGTATCGAGCGTCACGATCTCGGTGCGCCCCTTGTTCAGGGCGAGCGCGTGCGTGAGCGCCTGATCCTCAATGCCGAGGCTGGTGGTGAAGACGAGCCGGCCCGGGATGCGGTCCTCGACGAGGCGGATACGCCCCCGGAGGTCCAGCCCCGCCATGGCTTCGGCGAGGTCCCCGGCCGCTCGAACGAGAGCAGCGGTCATGTGCGTAAAATCGGATTGCCTGCTTGTCGGAGCTCTGAAATGTTCGCTATAACGAACGCTGTCAAGGCGCCGGGACCCTTGCGGTGCTTTCGCGCACGCAATCCTCTGCTGCGCCGCGAATGAGCCTGCAACGGTCGCCGCGGCGGATTGTTGCCCAATTAGAAAAGAATCTTCTCAACGAGGCGCCCGATCGGGCTCGTCGCCCGGTCGTCCGGGTGGCGCCCTCGTGAGACTATCCTCGCCACAAACTCCGGAGAGGCCCCTTTGGACTCGATCGACCTCAAGATCCTCGCGCTCCTGCAGAAAGACGCCACGCTCTCCATCGCCGCCATCGGCGAGCAGGTCGGGCTGTCGCAGACCCCGTGCTGGAAGCGGATTCAGCGCCTTGAGGCCGATGGCGTGATCGATCGGCGCGTGGCCGTGCTCGATCCCGTCAAACTCGGGCTCGGCCTCACCGTCTTCGTCTCCATCGAGACCGCCGACCATTCCAAGGATTGGCTGGAGCAATTCGCCGACCGGATCGCGGCGATGCCGGAGGTGCTCGAATTCTACCGCATGGCCGGCGACGTCGATTACATGCTCCGCGTCGTCGTGGCCGACATGGCGGCCTACGACACGTTCTATAAGAACCTGATCGCGACCCTGCCTCTCAAGAACGTGACCTCGCGCTTCGCCATGGAAAAGGTGAAGTCGACCACCGCCCTGCCGCTGCCGGCGCCGCCCCCGCGGGGACGGGCCGAGCCGCGGCTGGCGGTGGTTGGAGAATAAAATTCCTTATTGCGACGCAACAGCGAACAATCTCTTCTCTCTGCGGGGCGTTCTTTAAAACGGACGTTTCGACGTTGACAGCGGCGCTCCGGCGGACGACATGGCACCCACAATGTCCAGGCAAGCACTCCTCCCCCGCACGGCTCCCTTCGGAGATCAGGAGCGGGCCCATCTCGACGCGGCGCTCGGAGCGGCGACGCCGATCCAGCGCGCGTGGCTGACGGGCTTCCTCGCCGGTCTCGACGCGGCCGCCGGCCAACCCGCCACCGCGGCCGCCGCCCCGGCCGCGCCCCCGAAGGCGGCCGAGCCGCTGACGATCCTGTTCGCGTCCGAATCGGGCAATTCCGAAAAGCTCGCGGGCGACGTGAGCAAGCTCGCGCGCAAGCAGGGCTTCAAGCCGAAGATCGTGGATTTCGCCGATCTCGATCTGGCCACCCTGCCCAAGGCCGGCAAGCTCATCGCCATCGCTGCGACCTGGGGCGAGGGCGAGCCCCCGGCCCGCGCCGTGCGGGCCTATGGCGAGCTGATGTCCGATGCCGCGCCGCGCCTCGACGGCCTCACGTTCGGCGTGCTGGCGCTGGGCGACACCAGCTACGCGGAGTTCTGCGCCATCGGGAAGGCGCTCGACGCGCGCTTCGAGGCGCTCGGCGCCAAGCGGGCCTATGACCGCGCGGATCTCGACCTCGATTTCGAGAAGCCCGCCGCCGAGTGGATCAAGGGCACGCTGAAGGCGCTGGCGCCGGCCGAAAGCCCGGCCGACAACGTCGTGGCGGTGGATTTCCGCGCTGGCGCCGAGGACGAGGATGGCGAGGTCAGCCGCGAGCCGGCCGTGGTCGAGGTGATCGACCACGTGAACCTCAACTCCTCGCGCTCCGACAAGGAGACGATCCACCTCGCCCTCGAATTCGAGGATGGGGCGCCGGCCTACGAGCCCGGCGACTCGCTGGAAATCTTCCCGGAGAACGACCCGCAGCTCGTGGACGAGATCTTGCGCGCGACGGGCCTCAGCGGCGACGAGGCTCTGCGCAAGGCGCTGCTCGCCGAGCGCGATATCACCACGCTCTCGCCCACGACGGTCGAGCGCTTCGCCAAGGCCACCGGCCATGCGGATGCGCAGAAATTCGTCGAGAGCGGCGAGGTGAAGGCCTGGATCGAGGGCCGCCACCTGATCGACCTGATCGAGCGCTTCCCCGCCCCGCTGACGGCCGAGCACCTCAACACCGTCACCCGGCCGCTGCCGCCGCGGGCCTATTCCATCGCCTCCTCACGCAAGGAGGTGGGCGACGAGGTGCATCTCACCATCGCCGCCGTGCGCTACGAGACCCATGGCCGCGCCCGCTCCGGCGTCGCCTCGGTGCATGTCGCCGACCGCATCAAGAACGGCGCCAAGCTGCGGGTTCGGGTGAAGCCGAACAAGCATTTCCGCCTGCCCTCCGACCCGTCGACCGACATCATCATGGTCGGCCCCGGCACCGGCGTCGCGCCGTTCCGCGCCTTCGTGCAGGAGCGCCGCGCCACGGAGGCGCCCGGCCGCTCGTGGCTGTTCTTCGGCGACCGCCACTTCACCCACGACTTCCTGTACCAGCTCGAATGGCAGGACGCGTTGGAGGATGGCTCGCTGGCCAAGATCGACGTGGCCTTCTCCCGCGACCAGCCGGAGAAGATCTACGTGCAGGATCGGATCGACGCACATGCCGCCGAGGTGGTGGCGTGGCTTGATGGCGGCGCCCATTTCTACGTCTGCGGCGATGCCAAGAACATGGCCAAGGACGTGCGCGCCGCCGTGGTGCGCGCCTTCGAGAGCGTGAAGGGCCTCAGCAGCGCCGATGCCGAGGCGCATGTCGCGTCGCTGGAGCGCGCCCGGCGCTACCAGCAGGACGTTTACTGAGAGCACGCCGTAAGCCCTCTCCCCTCTGCGGGAGAGGGTGGCCCCCGGAGGGGGTCGGGTGAGGGGAACCCGGCTTCCGGAGATTTCGCGGCGGACGCGGCCAAGCTGCACCGTCGCTCCCCTCTCCCGCCTCGCATCCGCGAGGCACCCTCCCCCGCATAGGGGGGAGGGTCGAAGATATCGGATCACCACCATGGACGACCACAAGCCGATCGAAACCCCTGACGGCCCCGCCGTGGACACGCCCGGCATCGGCGCGCGCCGCTACGAGACGCCGCCGACCGAGCTTCCGATCACGGAGGCGGAGGCCGCGCGGGCCGCCGGGCTCGCCCATAACGAGCACCTGAAGATCGCCAGCGGCTATCTCCGCGGCGGGCTCGCCGACGGGCTGCTCAAGCACGCCACCGGCGCGATCTCCGAGGATGACGGCCAGCTGGTCAAGTTCCACGGCATGTACATGCAGGACGACCGGGACATCCGGGCGGAGCGCACGAAGAAGAAGCTCGAGAAGGCCTACAGCTTCATGATCCGCCTGCGCATCGCGGGCGGCGTCATCACGCCGAAGCAGTGGCTGATCCTCGACAACATCGCCACGACCTATGCCGGCAGCGCCCTGCGGGCGACGACCCGGCAGACGTTCCAGTATCACGGCGTCATCAAGTCGAACCTCAAGCGCACCATGGCGGCGATCGACTCGGCGCTGCTCGACACCATCGCCGCCTGCGGCGACGTCAACCGCAACGTCATGGCCGCGACGAACCCCGCGCAGGCCGGCGCCCACAAGGTCGCGCTGCAGCTCGCCAAGGACATTTCCGACACCCTGCTGCCGAAGACCGGCGCGTGGCGCGAGATCTGGCTCGACGGCGAGCGCGTGGTCGGCGGCGAGGACGCGGCCGAGGTCGAGCCGGTCTACGGCAAGACCTACCTGCCGCGGAAGTTCAAGACCGTGGTCGCGGTGCCGCCCTCCAACGAGGTCGACATCTTCGCCCACGACCTCGGCTTCATCGCCATCCTCGACAAGGCGAACAAGGTCACGGGCTGGAACGTCACCGTCGGCGGCGGCATGGGCATGACCCATGGCGAGGCCGACACGTTTCCGCGCACGGCGGATGTCCTCGGCTTCGTGGAGCCCGAGGATGCGCTGAAGGCGGCGGAAGCCGTGATGACGGTCCAGCGCGACTGGGGCAACCGCAAAAACCGCAAGAACGCCCGGCTCAAGTACACGATCGAGCGCTTCGGCCTCGACGCGTTCCGGACCGAGGTCGAGAAGCGGATCGGCAAGAAGCTCGGCGCGCCCAAGCCCTTCACCTTCGACGGCAACGGCGACCGCTACGGCTGGGTCGAGGGCGATGACGGGCGCCACCATCTTACGCTCTACGTGCCGTCGGGCCGGATCAAGGACATCGAGGGCGGGCCGCAATTCCTCTCGGGCCTGCGCCGCATCGCCGAGGTGCACGAGGGCGACTTCCGCCTCACCGGCAACCAGAACGTCATCATCGCCAACGTGCCCGCCGGCAAGCGCGCCGAGATCGACGCGCTGGTCGATGAGTACGGCCTGACCCGTGGGGCTTCGGCCCTGCGCCGCAATTCCATGGCCTGCGTCGCGCTGCCGACCTGCGGCCTCGCACTGGCCGAGAGCGAGCGCTACCTGCCGGATCTCCTCACCGAGCTGGAGGAAAGCCTCGCCCGCCACGGGTTGCAGGACGAGCCGATCACCATCCGCTCGACCGGCTGCCCGAACGGCTGCGCCCGGCCCTTCATCTCCGAGATCGGCCTCGTCGGCCGCGGCCCTGAGCGCTACCACCTCTATCTCGGCGCCGCCTTCGACGGCTCCCGGCTGAGCAAGCTCTACCGCGAGGACGTGCTCGCCAGCGAGATCAGGGACACGCTGGAGCCGCTGTTTGCCGCCTATGCCAAGGACCGGCAGCCCGGCGAGCACTTCGGTGACTTCGTGATCCGCGCCGGCTTCGTGGCCAAGACCAGCAACGGCCCGGACTTCCACGAGCATACGGGCCCGCTGCGGGCGGCCTGATCGGCCCGGCGCGATCGAGCGCATCGTCCTGGAGACCGGATCCGGGACGATGCGCTTATTTTTGTATTTGCATCACCTCTTTCCGAACGCCGGCAATCACCGTTCGGGTCGATCCTCTACCCTCGGAGACGGCCCGGTGCTCGCGAGCCGTCCCCGAAGCCGAATCTCACCATGAGACCCGAGCCGTCACCAGCGCCTGGAAGGGCTCGCCGACGGCTACCAGCACGTTGCTGGCCCCCGAGGACGGGTAATAGGTCTCGTCGAGGAAGTTCTTGAGGTTGAGCTGGAGCGCGGCCGGGAGGCCGTTCACGCTGGTCCGGTAGCTCAGGAAGGCATCGCACACGACGTAATCGGGCAGGGTGAAGGTGTTGGCCGCATCGCCCGGCCGCTCGCCGACATAGCGCGAGCCCATCCCGACTTCGAGGAAGCCGTCGCCGAACTGCACCGAGCCCACGGTCGTGGCCGGGGCCACGAGCCCGACCTGATGCGTCACGAAGAGCGTTGCGGTCGTCCGCGGCGTGTTGAGCAACTGGTTTCCGGCCAGCAACGGATCCTCGGTGACGATGGCATCGGTGAATCCGTAGCTGCCGATCACCGACCAATCCGGCAGGATCTGCCCCGCCACGTCGAGTTCGAAGCCGCGCGAGCGCGCCTTGCCGGCGGTCGCCGCCGTGCGGATGCCGTTCACGACCTGCGTGACGAGCACGTTGGTCTTCTCGGTGTCGAAGACCGCGCCGGTCACGAGCAGGCCGGTCCCCAACTCCGCCCTGACGCCGACCTCCCAAGCGTCGCCCTCCTCGGGCAGCAGCGCCCCGGTGCGATCGAGGTCGGTCACGTTCGGACGGAAGGACTGGGTGTAGCTGCCATAGACCGAGAGGTGAGGGGCGATTTTGTAGACGAGGCCCGCCCGCGGCAGCGGCTTGATCCCGTTGATATCCGTCGAGACGACGGCCGGGACCCCTGCAAAGGCGAGTTGATCGAAGAACTGCGCGCTCGCCCCGGCCACGAGGGTGAGCTGATCGGTGAGATGGATCGAGTCCTGAAGGTAGAGGCTCGTGTTGATGAGCCGGTCGCGGTTGTTGCTCGCCGGCAGCGACAGGCGGTTCGAGGCGGCGATCTGCCCGTAGACCGGATCGAAGACGTTGAAGCCGTCCTGGTTGGCGCCCCGGTAGCTCTCCCGGCGATAGTAATCGACGCGCTCGTGCATCGCCCCGACCAAAAGGTCGTGGCGCAGGCCCAGCGCCTCGAACCGGCCCACGAGATCCACGCGGGCAACCTGGGAGTTGAAGTCGGCGCCGCGGGTCGCGTCGGCCCGGCGGGTGAGGAAGCCGGTGGCCGCGTTGTAGGAGACCGGACGGATCTGGTTGTCGTCGTAGGTCAGGTTGCTGGCGGTGAAGCCGACCTGCATCTTCCAGGCGTCGTTGAAGCGGTGCTCGATATCGAGGCTGCCGAGATGGCTCATCGCCTCGACCCGGCTCAGGGCCTCGTCGAAGCGCCGCTCCCGCGGGACCCGAAGGGGACGGCCGGTGCGGGGATCGAAGGTCGTGCCCCGGTCGAACGGGATGTTGTAGTGGGCGAACTCGTAGCCGATCGTGACGGTGGTGTCGTCGCCCCGCCATGTCAGCGAGGGCGCCGCGACCTGGCGCTGGATCGTGCCGAAGTTGCGCCAGTAATCGTAGTCCTGCACGTCGCCCACGATCCGGTAGGCGAGGTTGGTCCCCTCGATCGGCCCGGTCAGGTCCGGCTGGATGATCGCGCCGCCGAAGCTCGTCGCCGTGACGTCGAGGCTGTTCCGCCGGGTGAAGAGCGGCCGCTTCGACACGAGGTTGATCAGGCCGCCGGGTTCCGAGATGCCGTAGAGCAGCGAGGCCGGCCCCTTGAGCACTTCGACCCGCTCGATGCTGTGGCTGAAGTTCTGCTGGAGAACCGTGCGGCGCCCGTCGCGCAGGATCGAGCTGTCGCGGGTGGTGCCGAAGCCGCGGCGGACCACACCCTCCTGCGTGCCGCCGAGGCTGTTGGTCTGGGCGATGCCGCTGACGTTGCGAAGGGCCTCGTCCAGGCTGAGCACCCGCTGGTCGCGCAGGACGGCCTGGGAGACGACGGCGATGTTGGCCGGGGTGTCGAGCAGCGGCGTCTCGGTGCCGGTTCCGAAGCTGCTGCGCCGCGGCTGGTAGCCGATTGCGGCGGTGCCGTCGCCGGTCACGGTGAGTTCGTCGAGCGTGACGCCGGCCGCCGGCTCCTGAGCCTGGGCGGTGCGGGCTGAGACCAAGAAACTCGTGGTCGACAGCAACAACAACAGCGTGGCTGCCATGCAGCGACGCTGCACGATCACGCAGGAAATCCGCATCGGCCCGGTCTCTTCTTTGGTTGAGTCCGGACTGTCATTTGATGGTTTGGTGTCTAAATCAAATGATATCTTTTATAACTTTTCTAGATCAATGATTTAATGCTGTGGTTCATGAGGTATTTTTCAAAGATGTATTGAATTGCATGGGCGCAATAGCAGTCAAGTTCCGCCATTGCCGAATGTCACTGTTTTCTGGTGTCAATCCTCCCGAAGGGGCGCTCCGGCAGGGCCGGAAAGGCGCCCGCCGAAGCCCGGATCCATCATCCTGAAGTAATCAGGCAGAATCGGGCTCACCCGCAGCGAGTGGGGTCAGACCGGCACCGCCACGTTGTCGATGAGCCGCGTCTTGCCGAGATAGGCCGCCACCAGCACCCGCGCCTCCCGCTCGGCCCGTGAGACGGGCTGAAGCGTGTGCGCGTCGCGGACTTCCAGATACTGCACCGGGCCGAACCCCGCCGCCTCCAGGGCCGCGACGCCCTCGGCGATGAGCGGAGCCGCCTCGGCGCCGCGGGCGAGGCGCTCGGCGATGTCAGCGAGCACCGCATGCAGGCGCGGCGCGATCTGACGTTCACGCGGGTCGAGGTAGCGGTTGCGCGAGGAGAGGGCGAGGCCATCCGCCTCGCGCAAGGTTGGAACGCCCTCGATCGTGACCGCCATGTCGAGGTCGCGGACGACCGAACGGATCACCTGCAATTGCTGGAAATCCTTCTCGCCGAACAGGGCGATGTCGGGCTGCACTTGGTTGATGAGCTTGGTCACGACCGTGGCGACGCCGGAGAAATGGCCGGGCCGGACCGTGCCGCACAGGCCCTCCGCCGCGGGGCCCGGCTCGATGCGCGTCGAGAACCCCGTCGGGTACATGGTCTCGACGGAGGGGAGCCACGCCGCATCGGCCCCGGCCTGGGCGAGCAGCGCCACGTCGGTCTCGGTGTCGCGCGGGTAACGCGAAAAATCCTCGTTCGGACCGAACTGGGTCGGGTTCACGAAGATGCTGACGATGGCCCGGCGGCCGATCGCCTTGGCATGCGCTACAAGAGCGAGGTGGCCCGCATGCAGCGCCCCCATGGTCGGCACCAGCACGATCCGGTCGCCGCCCTTCCGCCACGCATCGACCTGCGCACGCAGAGCCTCAAGGGTGTCGAAGCGGAGGGTCGTGTCGGACATGGGGCGGCTCGGAGCAGGAAAACGCGCCGCACAGGTAAGCGCCCCCGCCGCCGGATGCCAGCGGGGCGGCTCCCGTTATGGGCAATAGCGCAAGGGCCGGTCGAACGGGTCGTCGTAGCCGGGGCCGGGGCGGAAGCCGTAATAGCTCGGCTTACCCAGTCCGTATTCCGAGCCGACATAGCTCGGATCGTAGGGGGCGTTGGTCGGCACCGGCACGATGCGCGGGGCGCAGCCGACGAGAGGGCGGGGCAGGGGGCGGGGCGGCCGGTCGCCGTCTGCATCCCCGTCGCCCCGCGGGAAGAAGCGCGGCGCCAAGGGCGCTCCCACGGGCGGGCCGGGCTCGAACACCGGCAGGTCGGCTGCAAATCCGGGACCGGCGAAGAGGCCGAAAAGGGCGAGGAGAGCGCCGCGCACCCGCTGCCGACCGGCCGTCATCGCATCACTCTCCCACTCCGTCCCACGATGCCTTGCAGCTTATGGTGAACGGATCGTTATCGCGCGGCGCGCTCACGCAAGGCACTCGCTTGAAGCGATCACCCTGATTTTCTTACGGCCTCAATCGCCGGCGCCCGCCTCCGCGGGCTTAGGCTTCCGCTCCGCTCGATACTTTCCGGGGCTCACGCCCCAAAAAGTCCGCTCCGCGCGGCGCTCTTCGCGCCGCGAAGCCGCTCATGCGGCTTCGAGCGATCGCGCTACGCGCTCACACCCGCGGATAGACGATGACGGAGAGATAGGTCATCGGCGTCTTGATGAGCTTGGCCGGGCCGTGCAGGCCGTTCGAATCGAACATCAGCGCGTCGCCGGCTGCCAAGTGATAGTCCTGGCCCGAGTGATGGTAAATCACCTCGCCGGTCAGCATGTAGATGAACTCCGTCCCGACATGGCGGAAGCTCGTATAGGCCTCGGCCTCGTCCTGCAGGGTGATGAGATAGGGCTCCACCACCACGTCGCCGCGGATGCCGGCGCCGAGGAGCTCGTAGAGATGCCCGACCTTGGTGCCGCGCCGCTCGATCGGCACGCCCTGGCCGCGCTTCACGTAGCTGCAGTCACGGGTCTCCTCGAAGGCGGCGAAAAGGGCGGTGATCGGCACGTTGAGGGCCGAGGCGATCGCGTTGATCGAGGCGAGCGAGGGCGAGATCGCCCCGTTCTCGATCTTGGAGATCATGCCCGGCGAGATGCCGGCCGCGCTGCCGAGATCGGCCACCGACAGGTCGCGCTCCCGCCGCAGCAAGCGGACTTGGTGGCCGAGCGCCTTTTCCAGGGGGCGCTCCTCCGCGACGGGCGCATTCGACGCTGTGTTCAGCATGGATCCCTGGCTGCTCCTTCCGCCGTCACGGCGCGAAATGATTATGGTACAGGATTTCGACGCCGCCACCGGCAACGGCTGGATGAGGACCGAACCAGTCGATCACCATCCCGGTTCAAGCCCCCCGTCGTCGCGGTCTGGCTGCTCGGACCTGCTTTCGGGCCCGGAGTTGAGGTTCGCGGCCGCTCGGCGCAGCGCGGCGGGAAGGGCCGAGAGATCGTCGGCATCGAAGCGCAGGTTCGGCAGCCTCTCGGCCACCATCCCGGCGACGAGCTTGGCTTGCGCCGCGTCGCGCTGACGCTTGGCCGGTGCCCGATCCGCCCTGGCCGCGAGCCACGCCTTGTGGAGAGCGAAGGCGCGCGGATCGGGGACCGCCATGTCGAGCGGATATCCGCGATCATCGATCACGACCACCCGCTGTTTCGGACTGTTCACGAGCCAGGCCAATCCCTCGATCTCGACAGCGTGAAGATCGTCATCGCCGCCGAGACGGGAGTGGCCCGCTTCCGCGAAGCGGTTTCCGGAAACCGGCTTGATCCGATCGACCATGAATCCGTCCCGGTTCACGGCCCGGAAGCTCCTGCGACCCATGAGCGAGAATGACGTGTCTGCTTTTCGCAAAAGCCCGAGCAGGCCCTCTGACGAGACGGCAGGCGCGGCGATTTTGAGCGACCGGCGAGCATCAAGGAGCAGATCGACGTCACCGGTCGCGACCAAGCCGCTGTCGATCCGGACCCCCGCCATGCGCTCGTAGGCATAGAGCGCGTTCGTACCGACGACGTGGATCGCCCGTCCGAGCAGTCCCGATCCGTCGAGCTGACGCAGCACGCGCGCGCCGATGAGCGGCACACGGCCGATCCCAAGGGCCCGGTTGACCGGAGCCATTTCATCGAGCCGGGTGGCGAGGCCGCGAACCAGATCGCGCTCGCGCGCCCGCCCGTTCCGGAAGCTTTCGTAAGTTTTCTCGGTTTCGGGAGATTTCGGGCCGAGCGAACGGCTCACGCCGTGAACTTTTCGGTACAGGTAGGTGCCGCCCGCGATCGTCTTCCACGACATCGAGCCGGGAAAGCGTGCATCGAGTTCGCTGCGCGCGGATCGATAGCCGTTGAATACCTGCTCCGCATCGATCGCCTGACGGATCTGCTCGTTACGCAAGCTTCTGAAAAGCATGCATTTAACCCCATCGGATGCAACAGCGCGCCTTTGAGGGTTAAGTATGGACCGCTGGCGTGAGAAGCGGAAGTGCTCCTCCCAAGTGCTTGTACCAGAACGGCTTAACTCCGCGACTTCTGCTTTACGGGATTGCGGGGTTAAAGCGGTGCGGCAGGGGCCGGAATGCTAGGCGCCGCGCGAGGCCGAGCAAGGTCCGATGAAGCAAAAAGGGGACCGGCGCTGCCCGCGCCGGTCCCCTCACAGAGCCGTTCCTTGGTCCAAGAGATCCTAGAACGGAATGTCGTCGTCGAGGTCGTAGTTCGGCTTGGCGCCGCCGCCCGAGGAGGGCCGGCGATCGCCACCACCGCCACCGCCACCGGAGCGGCTCGAGCCGTAATCGTCGCGCCCGCCGCGGTCGCCGCCGCGATCACCACCCCGGTCGCCGCCGCGGCTGATCTGGCCGCCGCCGTCGTCCTCGCCCGCGAAGTCGCCGCCGCCACCACCGCCACGGCCGTCGAGAATCGTCATCTCGCCGCGGAAGCGCTGAAGCACCACTTCGGTGGTGTACTTCTCCGCGCCCGACTGGTCGGTCCACTTGCGGGTCTGGAGCTGGCCCTCGATGTAGACCTTCGAGCCCTTGCGCAGATACTGCTCGGCCACCCGAGCGAGGTTGTCGTTGTAGATCACGACCGAGTGCCACTCGGTCTTCTCTTTGCGCTCGCCCGACGCCTTGTCCTTCCAGGACTCCGACGTCGCGATGCGCAGGTTCACCACGGGGTCGCCCGAGGCCAGACGCCGGGTCTCGGGATCGCGCCCGAGATTGCCGACCAGAATCACCTTGTTGACGCTGCCCGCCATCTCATCTCTCCATCCGGTCCGATCTCACAGGGCATTGTACGTCACGCCCGCGATGGCCGCGACTCTTGAGCGTGCCGCTTCATCTCGGCAAGCCGTCCGCGGCCGTTGTGCCCGCTAACCACCGCGTGCCGTGGTCAGCGTCAATGTTCTATCTCTGTTCTCATTGCGCGACAAGCGGCGTCTCGCTCGTCGAGGCGCGGTCCCAGTCAGGCGACCTTCACGACGAGCTTGCCGAAATTGGCGCCCCGCAGCATTCCGGCGAAGGCGGCCGGCGCGTTCTCCAAGCCCTCGACCACGTCCTCGCGCGCCTTGACTCGCCCGGCCCGCAGCCAGCCGCCGACATCGCGCACGAAGTCGCCCTGCATCGCGGCAAAATCCGAGACGATGAAGCCGCGCAGCGTCAGCCGCTTGGTGAGGATGGCGCGCATCAGCACCGGTGAGCGGTCGGGGCCGGCGGGGAGTTCGCTCAAATTGTAGCTCGCGACGAGACCGCAGACCGGCACCCGCGCGAAATCGTTGAGAAGCGGCAGCACCGCGTCGAACACCGCCCCGCCGACATTCTCGAAATACACGTCGATCCCGTCGGGACAGGCGCGGGCTAGCGCGTCGGGGAAGTCGGCGGCGCGGTGGTCGATCGCCGCGTCGAAGCCCAGCGTCTCGGTTAGATAAGCGCATTTCTCCGCGCCCCCGGCGATGCCGACGGCCCGCGCGCCCTTGATGCGGGCGATCTGGCCGACCAGCGAGCCGACCGGCCCGGTGGCGGCGGCGACCACGACGGTTTCCTTCGGCTGCGGCCGGCCGATCTCCAGAAGCCCGGTATAAGCGGTCATGCCGGGCATGCCGAGGACGCCGAGGAACTGGCTCGGCGGCCCGTCGGCGGGGTCGATGCGCCGCAGATTTTGGCCGTCCGAGACGGCGAATTCCTGCCAGCCGGCATAGGCCAGGACGAGATCGCCCTCGGCGAAGGCCGGGTTCTCCGAGGCGACCACCTCGCTCACCGTCTGGCCGACCATGGTCTCGCCGATCTCGACGGGCTTGGCGTAGGATTTCGCCGCGCTCATCCGCCCGCGCATATAGGGGTCGAGGGAGAGCCAGCGGGTCCGCAGCAGCACCTCGCCCTGTTGCGGCGTGGGGGTGCGCCCTTCTTCCAAGCGGAAATGTTCGGGCTTCGGCTCGCCATGTGGGCGCGCGGCCAGCACGATCCGACGGTTGACGACTGCCATGGAGCCCTCCGGGGTTTGTTCGGGGTGGAACCGGGCAGATGGGTCGCGCGCTGGTTCCGGCAATGCATGGCAGCACAGCCGTGGAGATTCGCGATGGCCTGGAAGACGGCGGCCGTGACGGCGGCGATGCTGGCGGTAGGGGGCGCCGCCGGCGCGGCGGGGGACGATCCGCTCGCGGGCTATCGCTGGCAATCGCGGGTGCTGGTCCTGGCCGCGCCGGATGCCGAGGACGCGCGGCTGAGGGCGCAGCGACAGGCGCTGGCATCGGTGCGGACGGGCGCGTCCGAGCGCGATCTCGTCACGGTCGAGGCGGTGGGGAAGGGGGCGGCGGCCTCCGCCCTGCGCCGGCATCTCGGCCTGCCGGACAACGACTTCCGGGCGGTGCTCGTCGGCAAGGATGGCGGCGCCAAGCTGACCTCGGAGGAGCCGATCCCGCCCCAGCGGCTGTTTTCCACCATCGACGCCATGCCGATGCGGCAGGACGAGGCGAAGCGGCGCTGACCCTCATAAGAAAAAGGGGCCGCGAGCGGCCCCTTCCTGGTCTCCGGTGCGATCAGTAGCAGCGTTCGACCAGCACCCGGCGGTAGCCGTAGGGCGTCCAGGCCAGACGCGGGACGGTGTAGCAGCCACCCCCGGCGAAATACGGGTCGTAGCCGACATTCGTGTAGCCGTAGGGGCCACCCCAGCCGCCGTAGCCACCATAACCGCCGTAGAGGCCGCCCGCCGCGAGGCCCAGACCGAGCCCGAGGCCGACGCCCCCCAGGCCGATACCGCGCCGGTAGCCCCAGCCGCCGCCCCGCCAACCGCCATATCCGCCGCGCCAGCCGCCGAAGCCGGCACCGCGATAGAAACCGCCCCGTCCGGCAAATCCGCCGCCGAAACGCGGGCCGCCGAAGCCGCCGCCGAAGCGCGGACCGCCAAACCCACCACCGCGGAAACCGCCGCCGGCGAAACCGCCGCGGAAGCCACCGCCGCCAAACCCGCCACCGCGGAAGCCGCCGCCACCGAACCCGCCGCCGCGGAATCCACCGAAGCCCGGACGGGCATCGGCGGTGGCCGGGATCATCATCAGCGCGCTTGCCATCACGGCCGATGCCAGAACAACCCGTTTCATCAGATCGTCTCCACCCGAGAGAGAAAATTGCTCCCCTGATGGTTCTGAACGTGTGACGGGAAAAATCGGTCCCTGCGACCTCTGGTCTCAAAGTTTTTGTGATGCCGTGGCGGACGACCCCGCGTGTCGTCCAGACTGCTTGAATGCTGCCATGCTTTCGCGCGAGGAGGGCGGATACGGCCACGCCTGCCCCGCAGGGGCCGCCCGTTCAGGAACCGCCCGCCCGTGATGCGCTGCCGCCTCGCCGTTCCCGCTCTCACCGCTGCCCTCCTCTCCGGCCTCGTTGTCGGGCCGCTCGCACCCGCGCCCGCCCAGGCGCAGGCGGCATCCGTCCAAACGCAGGCGGCGCCCGTCGCCAAGGGGCCGTGCCACGCGGTCGAGTTCGAGGGGCAGCCCTACACAATCTGCACCGTCGATCTGCGGCGCGAGCGCGTGCGGCTGTTCTGGCTCGGAACGGACGGCTTGCCCTACGGCTCGCTGTCGAGCCTCGCCGACAGGCAGGGCCCGCGGCTCAGCTTCGCGATGAATGCCGGCATGTACGACAAGGGGCAGGCCCCGGTCGGGCTCTATGTCGAGGATGGACGCGAGCTGAAGGGCCCCTCCACCGCCAACGGGCCGGGCAACTTCCACCTCAAGCCGAACGGCGTCTTCTACGTGAAGGGCGACCGTGCCGGCGTGCTCGATACCGGACGCTACCTGCGGGCCAAGCCGGCGCCCGATTTCGCCACGCAATCGGGGCCGATGCTGGTGATCGAGGGCAAGATCCACCCGAAGATCTCGGCGGACGGCCCGAGCCAGAAGATCCGCAACGGCGTCGGCGTGCGCGACGGCGGACGCGTCGCGGTGTTCGCGATCTCGGAGCGCCCGGTGACCTTCGGCGCCTTCGCGCGCCTTTTCAAGGACACGCTCGGCTGCCGCAACGCCCTGTTCCTCGACGGCAGCGTCTCGAGCCTCTACGCGCCCGGCCTCGGCCGCTCCGATCTCAGCCGGCCGCTCGGGCCGCTCGTGGGGGCGGTGGCGCGGTAGGGACCAACGCCGTCCAACTCACACCCTCATCCTGAGGTGCCGCGAAGCGGCCACGAAGGATCCGTCGAGGCTCCGCTTTCGCTTCGCACCTCAGGATGAGGTTCGAGAATGGGGGAAGTAAGCCCTATCGCTGCCCGAAGGCCGAGCTCTTGAACAGGTCCTTGTACTGGTGCGGCTGGCTGCGCCAGTACTGCTTCGGGGCCCGCACCTGCGCCCCGAGTTCGGCCGCGGCGTGCCAGGGCCAGCGGGGATCGTAGAGTATCGCGCGGGCGAGCGAGACCGCGTCGGCCTTGCCCTCCGCCAGGATGGTCTCCGCCTGGCGCGGCTCGGTGATGAGTCCGACCGCGATGGTGGTGAGCCCGGTCTCCGCTTTGATCCGTTCGGCGAAGGGCACCTGATAGCCCGGCCCCACCGGGATCTTCTGCGCCGTCGAGAGGCCGCCGGTGGAGACGTGGATGGCGGCCGCGCCGCGACTCTTGAGGGCGCGGGCGAGTTCCACGGTCTCGTCGAGGGTCCAGCCCTCCTCGACCCAGTCGGTCGCCGAAACCCGCATCCAGACCGGCTTGCCCGCGGGCACGACTTCGCGCACCGCCTCGAAGCATTCCAGCGGGAACCGCATCCGGTTCTCCAGGCTGCCGCCGTATTGATCGTCCCGGCGGTTGGAGAGCGGCGAGAGGAACTGGTGCAGCAGGTAGCCATGGGCGCCGTGCAGCTCGACGGCGTCGATGCCGAGGCGCAGGGCGCGCTTGGCTGTGGCGACGAAGCCGTCGCGCACCCGCTTCAACCCGTCCGTGTCGAGGGCGTGCGGCGGCACCTCGCCCTCCGCGTGAGGGATCGCCGAGGGCGCCTCGGTCTGCCAGCCATCGACGGCGTCCGGGGCGATCTGCGCACCGCCCTCCCAGGGCGCGCGGCTCGACGCCTTGCGGCCGGCATGGTTGATCTGGATCGCCACCGGGATCGGGGCGTAGCCGCGCACCGCGTCGAGCACGCGGGCCAGGGCCCGCTCGGTGGCGTCGTCGTAGAGGCCGAGATCGCCGGGCGAGATCCGCGCCTCGGGCGAGACCGCCGTCGCCTCCAGGGTGAGGAGCCCGGCGCCCGATTGCGCGAGCTGCCCGAGATGCATCAGGTGCCAGTCGGTCGCCGCGCCGGCCAGCGCCGAGTACTGGCACATCGGCGCGATGATGATGCGGTTCTCAAGCTCCAGATCGTCCAGGCGCAGGGGCTCGAACAGGCGGGCGGACATCGGCAGGCTCCGGGCGCGGTGGCGGCGATTGGCGGCCTATCTGGGATACGCTGGCCCCGGCCACCAGCCCGGAACCGCGCATGGGGCACCCAAGATCCGTGTTGCAGGCTTCCCCCGGCGGCGGATTCTCCCATCTCACCCCTTGCGTGAAGCGGAAGGACCGTTCGGGATGGGATTGCTGGTCGAGGGGGCGTGGCACGACAAGGGCTACGACACCGCAAAGTCCGGCGGGCGCTTCGAGCGCTCGGCCGCGGCCTTCCGCAACTGGGTGACGCCCGACGGCACCCCCGGCCCAACGGGGGAGGGCGGGTTCATCGGCGAGGCGGAACGCTACCATCTCATCGTCGCGCTCGCCTGCCCCTGGGCCCACCGCACGCTGATCGTGCGCCGGCTGAAAGGGCTGGAGGCCATCACCGTCTCGGTGGTCTCGCCGTATATGGGAGAGGAAGGCTGGGTCTTCCGGTCCGAGGCGGAGGGCGGCGTACCGGGCTCGACCGCCGAAGCGCTGTTCGGCGCCAAGCGGCTCTACGAACTCTATGTCCGGGCCAAGCCCGACTATTCCGGCCGCGTCACCGTGCCGGTGCTGTGGGACAAGCAGCGCGAGACCATCGTCTCCAACGAGTCGGCCGAGATCATCCGCATGCTGAACGGCGCCTTCGGCGCGGGCGGGCCGGACCTCTACCCGGAGGCCCTTCGCGGCGAGATCGATGCGATCAACGAGCGCGTCTACGACCGGGTCAATAACGGCGTCTACAGGGCGGGCTTCGCCACCAAGCAAGCGGCCTACGAGGACGCCTTCACCGCTCTGTTCGCCGAACTCGACGCGATCGAGGACCGGCTCGGCCGGCAGCGCTACCTCTGCGGATCGGTGCTGACCGAGGCCGATATCCGCCTGTTCACCACGTTGGTGCGGTTCGATGCGGTCTATGTCGGGCACTTCAAGTGCAACCGGCGCCGGATCGCGGACTACCCCAATCTCTCGAACTATCTGCGCGACCTCTACGCCCTGCCGGGCGTGGCGGAGACGGTGAACCTCGATCAGATCAAGCGCCACTATTACGGCAGCCATCCCGGGATCAACCCGACCGGGATCGTGCCGCTCGGCCCCGAACTCGATTTCGCTGCGCCCAACGATCGCGCCCTGCGCTTCGGCGGTTGAACCCGGACCCCCGCAGGAAATATTCCCAGCAACAACCGGCAGCGAATGCCGATCAGGAGGAACATCACGCCATGACGATCCGCTCGTGCGCCCTACTCGCCCTACTCGGCCTGATCGCCGCCGGCCCGGCCTCGGCCCAGCAGGGGGCGGAGGTGACGATCACCGGCAAATGCGAGCGGCTGGTGATCGGCGGCGTCGACATCACCCAGAACTGCAAAGAACAGCTCGTCAACACGGTCTCGCGCGGGCGCACGACCTTCGACTTCGCCGCCTGGGACGGACAATCCTTGAGCTTCAGCGGCGCGGGCACGCAGCACGAGCAGACCGAGGAGACCGAGCAACTCCAGCCGATCAGCCTCGTCGTGCCGGGCATGAAGAACAAGGAGGGGATCGTGCGCAGCCCCGCGCCCGCGGTCGGTTCCTGCAAGTTCTCGAAGCCCGAGCCCGGCAAGACGATGATCGCCTGCGAGGCGACCTCGCAGGGCAAGACCTATGCGGGCGTGTTCCTCACCGAGAGCAAAGCCGGAGCCGAGCTGGGCAAGGAGGGGGCGAAGGACGGCGCCAAGGACCTCCCGAAGGACGGTTCGGCCAATTCGCCGAAGCCCTGAGCCCGGTCTGGCCTGATGCTCGTGCCGGCCGTGCGGTGACCGGGCACGAGACGTCGGCTTCGGGATGTCACGCGCTCTTTCGCCGAACCGGCCCCGGTCCGGCGCAAGAGCGGTTCGGTGATCGCGAAAACGTCTGGTCAGCCGCGCTGCCAAGCCCCATGTAACGCGGAGATGCGCCGCACGAACCCGCGCTGCCCGCATCGACGTGCGTTTTGTGAATTTCCGAGGGCTCCATGCTTGAAGCCAACGCCGCCGCCGGCGCCCCCGTCGACGGCCTCATCAAGGACACCACCACGGCGGGGTTCCGGCAGGACGTCATCGCGGAGTCGATGAACCAGCCGGTCATCGTCGATTTCTGGGCGCCCTGGTGCGGCCCGTGCAAGCAGCTCACGCCGGTCCTCGAGAAGGTGGTGCGGGCGTCGGGCGGGCGGGTGAAGCTCGCCAAGCTCAACATCGACGAGCATCCCGGCGTCTGGCAGCAGATCGGCCAGCAGCTCGGTCTGCAATCGATCCCCGCCGTGATCGCGATCGACCGCGGCCGTCCGGTCGATGCCTTCATGGGCGCCGTGCCGGAATCCGAGGTGCGCGCCTTCGTCGATCGCCTCGCCGGCCCCTCCGAGATCGATCAGGTGCTGGAGGAGGCCGCCGCGGTCGCCTCCGCGGGCGACCTCGCCGCCGCCTCCGAACTCTATGCCGCGGTCCTGCGCGAGGAGCCGGAGAACCTGAAGGCCATCGCCGGCCTGGCCAAGACCCAGCTCGAACTCGGCGAGGCCGAGAACGCCAAGCAGGTTCTCGCCATGGTGCCGGCGGACAAGGCCGACGATCCTGTGCTTGCGGGCGTGCGCGCGGCCCTCGAGCTCGCCGAACAGGCTGGGAGCCTCGGCGACCTCGCCGCGCTGCAAAAGCGCATTGAGGCCGACCCGAACGATTTCCAGGCCCGGTTCGATCTCGCGCTTGGCCTCAACGGGGCGGGCAAGCGCGAGGAGGCGGTCGATCAGCTCGTGGCCATCGCCCGCGCCGACCGGAGCTGGAACGAGGACGCGGCGCGCAAGCAACTGCTCCAGTTCTTCGAGGCATGGGGCCTGATGGACCCGGCCGCGATCCGCGGGCGCCGCCAGCTCTCGACGCTGCTGTTCTCGTGAGCCACAGTCTCCGCGAGAGCGCCGGGACGACCGAAGCGGCCGGACGCGGTGCTCCCCGTCCGGTCCCACAGCTGGAAAGCCGCGCATGAGCCCGCAGCCGAGCTGCAAATCGCCGGCGGATTGCCCCGCCGTCATCCCGGTCTTCCCGCTGCCGGGGGCGCTGCTCCTGCCGCGGGGGCAGATGCCGCTCAACATCTTCGAGCCGCGCTATCTCGCCATGGTGGACGACGCCCTGCGCTCCGACCGGATCATCGGCATGATCCAGCCGGACGCGGATGGGGCCGGCTCGCCGCTCGCCCCGCGGCTCTACCGGGTCGGCTGCGCCGGGCGGATCAGCCAGTTCGCCGAGACCGGCGACGGCCGCTATCTGGTCTCGCTCACCGGCGTCAGCCGCTTCCGGGTCGAGAGCGAATTGTCCGTCACCACCGCCTATCGCCGCTGCCTGGTCTCCTACGACGCCTTCGCCCAGGATTTCGAGGCGCGGGCGGGCGAGGAGGCGGTCGATCGCGAGAGCGTGCTGCAGACCCTGCGCAACTTCGTCGATGCCAACGAGCTTCAGGTCGATTGGGCCGGAATCGACGAGGCGTCGAACGAGGCGCTGGTCAATGCGCTCTGCATGATGAGCCCGTTCGGCGTGCGCGAGAAGCAGGCGATGCTCGAAGCGCCCGACCTGAAGACGCGGGCCGAGGTGCTCGTCGCCGTCACCGAAATGGAGCTGGTGCGCGCCAGCGGCTCCGAGCCGACGTTGCAGTAAATCAGGGCTCCCGACCCGTTGGCGGTCGGGGAAGTCCGTCCACCGGAAGCGAAGATCATGGCCGATACGCCTACCCCCCCCGTCGAAGCGACCCGGGTCGATCCCCGCCTGCTCGAACTCCTCGTCTGCCCGCTGACCAAGGAGTCGTTGGAATATGACGCCACCCGCGAGGAGCTGATCAGCCGCTCCGCCAAGCTGGCCTACCCGATCCGCGACGGCATCCCGATCATGCTGCCGGAAGAGGCCCGTTCCCTGACGGAGTGATCGGTCGGCGACGCGCCGTCGTTGTAAGAGAGCGGACAATAAAAAGGGCGCCCGGCTTTCGCCGGACGCCCTTTTTCGTTGGATGATGAGGGACGGTTACCGGCCCTGCTGGATCGCCGAGAGCAGCCACGGGCCGCCGGGCTCGCGCACGAAGGTCCAGAACTCCTTGGCCTCCTGCGGGCCGTTCTCGACATGGCGGTTGGAGGCGCGTTCGAACACCTCGTCGCGCAGGGAGAAGCGCATGGCGACGGTGGCGAACTCCGCCGGGCCCTCACGCCACGCTTCCGACAGGTCGCCCTGAAGAAGCTTCACGTCCGAGATCCGGTTGACCACGCCGCGGGCGGCGTTGGCGCGCAGATCTTCCTCGAAGTAGTTCACCATCTCCGGGGTCGCGAGACGACGCAGGGCGGCCACGTCCTCACGGCCATAGGCGCCCTGGATCTCCTGAAGCGAGCGCTCGAAGGCCTGGAAGTCGTCCGGCTGAATCTGAATCGGCTGAGCGGGCTGCGGACGGGCAGGACCGCCCAAACCCCCGCCCATCGGAGTCACACCCGGATTCATGCCGCCCTGCGGCGGCAGCCCGGAGCGGGCATGGGGCGCGTTGCCGGCCATGGCGGGCTGGCCCTCCTGACGGCGGCGGAAGAAGCGCACCGCCATCATCACGAGGAAGGCGATCAGACCGATCTGGAAGATCAAGCCGATGAACGAGCCGATGCCACCGAGGCCGCCGGAGAAGCCGGCGCCCAGCAGGGCACCGAGAAGGCCGGCGCCGAGCATGCCGCCGAGAAAGCCGCCGCCGAAGCGCCGGCCCTGGCTCGGGGCCGTCATGCCGGGATTGTTGAAGCCGGGGCTCGGGCTCGTCTGCGAACGCTGGATCGGCCCCATGGCGCCCGGCGAGGTCGCGGTGGAGGGCGGCGCGCTGAAGGTCTTCGAGCCACGCGAGCCCATGCCGCCACCGCCGCCCGGCCGCGCATCGACGGCGGGCGCCGCGAGGGCGAGCGAAGCCGCAAGCGCAAGGAGGGTCACGACGCGCCGACGGCGCGCGGGGGAGGATGCCATGGGTCAAAACCTCGTGGTGAGCGTGGAAGGGAACAATTGCCCCTCTAAGATGGTGGCGTCCGAGCGGGATTTTTAGTCCCGATCCCGGGGCGAGTTTCGAACGGTTAAGAGTGTCTCACGAACCGCCACGCTCCGGCTCGCACCCATGTTGGGTTGTGGTGTGGCGGAGGGCGCCGAGGCGCGCCCTTGCGGGATCGTGGGTCACCGTGCGGCCGGGAAAACCAGCCGGACGGTCGCGCCTTCGCCGGGCCGACTCTCGATCGAGATCGTCCCGTTCTGGCGCTTCATCAGCCCGTGCACGATGGCGAGCCCCGCGCCGCGACCGGATTCGCGGGTGGTGGCAAAGGGTGCGAGCGCCCGCGACAGCATCTCCGGGGACAGGCCGTGCCCGGTATCCGAGACCGTGAGGCCGACAGCCCCGGCCTCCGGGCGCTGGAGCGAGCGGTCGCCCGGCTCGATGGCGAACAGCGCGACGCGAATGCGGCCCTGACCGGACATCGCCTCGCAGGCATTGGCGAGGATGTGGCCCAGCGCCAGTTCGAGCTGGATCGGGTTGCACAGGGCCGGTGGCAGATCCTCGGGGATCGACAGGTCGAGCTGGATCCCGGCCGGCAGAGTGGGACGCAACCGGTCGAGGCCGAACCGCACCGCCGCGGCGAGATCGACCGGGCGCAGGTCGGGCGCGATCCGCCGGGAATGGGCGAGGAGTTGGCGGGTGAGCACGGCGGCTCGCTCCGACGCCTCTGTGGAGCGGATGATGGCCCGCTGGATGAACGGCTCGGGCCGGTCGCCGAGGCGCCGCTTGAGCCCGTCGATATAGCCGATCAGGATCTGCAGGAAGTTGTTGAACTCGTGCGCGACGCTGTTGGTGAGGAGGCCGAGCGCCTCCCGCTGCCGCGACAGGGCGAGGGCGTCCTCGGCATCCCGCCGCCGCGTCACGTCCACGATCTGGCCGAGGAAGCGGGGGGGGCCGGCGCCGGGCAGGGCGGTGAGATGGATCTCGCCCCAGAACGAGGCGCCGCCGTTGCGGCCGAACAGCAGCTCGGCGCTGCCGGCCTCGCCGCGGGCCAGGGCCTCGCGCAAGGGCGCCCAGCCGGTGTGATTGCCGTGATGGCAGGCGAGCACTTCGATCCCGCTGCCGACCAAGGCGGCCGCTTCGAAGCCGGTCAGCGCCAGCAGGACGGGGTTGACCCCCGTGATCGTCGGCCCGGCCTCCGACCCTTCCAGTATGAGCGCGGGCAACGGGAGCAGGGCGAGGAAGCCCGTCTCGGCTCCCCGTTCCGGGGGCGGTGAGGAAGCGGCGCCGGACACCGTCATGCGGCGCCGCCGACAGGGGATTGGGCGGGAGGCGAGGAGGCCCGGCGGGCGAGGGGACGTCTCATGGATGGTCGGGAGCGCGGCAGGAGCATGGCCGTCAACGCTCGAAAGCCGATCCGGATCAGCGGTTGGCGGTGGTGACGGGCGAGGTGCCGTTGTCGAGGCCGACCCAGGCCCGGCCGTCCTGCCCCTCGCGCTTGATGAAGCTGTAGCCCGTGCGCTGCCACGGCAGCACCGCGTTGGTCTTGTTGTCGAGGATCAGGTCGCCCCGGTCGGTGCGCACCATCAGCACCGCGTGGCCCTCGCCGATCTCGTCGATCACCACCGTCATGCGCAGGGCCCGGCGCGGCAGGCGACGCTCCACCAGCATCCGGCGCTTGAGGAGCTGGATATCCTCGCAATCGCCGAAGCCGTCATCGGGAAAGTCCCAGCGATCGACCACACCCCAATGGGCCATGTCGGTGATCGGCTTGATGCGGGCGTTGACCCGGCGGTTCACCGTCGTGAGCGTGTGCCACAGAGCGGGCGTCAGGGTGACGAGCGCCGGCTCGGCGGCATCGACCGTGCATTCGGACGGGTATCGGGCACAGAAATCGTTCCAGGCGGCCACGGGCCGGGCCGGTGCGCCGGCATCGGCGGCGGTGCCCGCTTCGGGCAGGCTGGCGACGGTGCGGGCTTGGCTCGGCTGGACCGGTGCCGCGGCGCCGCCGAGCAGCAGCGTGGCGCCGACGAGGGACAGATGAGCCGCCCGGCGGAGGCGCCGCCTCACGTTCCCGCGGGGGAACGCCGATCCGTCACCGACGCTCCGAAGCACCGCGTACCGCATGGCCGACCGTCCTGCCGCCCCTGTTTCCCGGCAAAGCTTGCACGGGCTGCCGCCCGGCTCAATACGAAAGTGACGGAAGGATGAAGGCGGATTGCCGCTTATCCGTGCCACGGTGAAACAACCCCGATCAGGCTGGCAATCCGGTCACACCCGACCAGCCGATCGGCTTCAGACGTGCGGGCGCGTGCCGCGAAGCGGAAAGCCGATCAGCGGTTCGCCGTGGTGACGGGCGAGCTGGCCCCGCCGAGCGAAACCCATGCCAGAGTGTCCTGCCCCTCGCGCTTGATGAAGACATAGCCGGTCTCGTGCCAGGGCATCACGGCGTTGGTCTTGTTGTCGAGGATGTAGTCGCCGCGGTCGGTAACGAGGGTGAGCACGGCATGGCCCTCGCCCTTCTCGTCGATGACCACCGTCATCCGCATCGCCCGGCGCGGCAGGCCGGCGGCGGCCAGCATCCGGCGCTTGAGAAGCTGGAAGTCCTCGCAATCGCCCGCGCCGTCCTCGGCGAGGTCCCAGCGGTCGGGGCGGCCCCAGTGATCCTGATCGGTCACGGGGTCGATCGTCCGGTTCACGCGGCGGTTGATCGAGACGATGCTCGACCAGATGGCGGGGGTGAGGGCGATCCGGGCGGGCTCGGCCGCGTCGAAGGCGCATTCCGCCGGATAGGACTGGCAGAACTCGGTCCAGGCCAGGATCGGCTTGGCCGCAGCACCCGTGGTGAGGCCGACGGTGGTCGCGGGCAGGGCGGCCATCTGCGCGGTCGTCTGGGCCTTGGCAGCGCCGAGGAAGCCGACGCAGAGGGCCAGCAGCGCCAGCATCCCCATCTGGAGACCCGACTTGAGATGACCCGTCCCGGTGGTGCGCATCGTGGCGTTTCCTTCGAACGAGGCCAGGATGTCGCCGCACCTCCTCCGCCGCGCTGAAGCCGATCCGCGCAATTTTATCGATTCGCCCCGGCAACGATCCGCTCCTGCGTGAGGGCGAATTGCGGCTCACGGATCTGCGGCAAATGCGGGGGATCGCGTTAGGGATCAGGAAACCCTGAGGTGCCGCTGAACGAACCACGGGGCTGCGGGCGCACCGGTCGCCGCATCCCGCGGTTGCGCACGCTTCGCCTCGGACGGGGCGATGATCCGGAAAATGGGGGCGGCTTGGGAAGGCAGGATCGGCCGGGCGATCGGCCACGGCCCCTCTGGGCCGGCGATCCTCAGGCCTCGGACCATGCGCGGCGGAACGCTCCGTTCAGGCGCCAGCCCGTGCGATGAGGTGTCTATCCGGCACGGGCTCCGATGGGGCGCCCGGTCACGTCAGAGCGTGATGCCCTCGTGGAAGCGGTCCGGCGAGATCGGCAGCATGAACTGGGCGCCGATGCCGCCTTCGAAATAGCGCACCACCCGTCCGGGCGTGGAGCCGACCAGGATATGCGTGCCGATCGGCGGCGACGAGGCGGTCGCGAGCGCCACGCCCGACATCGAAATGTCGATGATCCGGGCGGCGATGAACCGGCCGCTCTCCAGGCGCAGGGTGACGCCGGGCTGGTTCGGCACGAGGCGCTCGTTGGTCCGGCCCTCCGGCAGGCCGAGGCTCTCGCGGTTGGCGAGCCACATGAGCTGGGACGCGATCTTGTCGCGCTTGCGCGGCGTCGCGTTGATCCGCATGGCGAAGCCCCGCGGCGGATGGCGGACGATCACCCCTTCGAGCCGGCCGATCTGTTCGAGATACAGCACCACGCGTTCGTTGAGCGCGCCGATCACGGCGCAGGTCAGGCGGACGCCGCCGGGGGACATGTCCACCGTCTGGCACGGATATTCCCGCCGGTCCGCCAGCATGTAGCGACCGAGCAGAGTGGCGCGCACCCGCTGGTGCCGGCGCTGCTCGGCGGCGTAGTCGGACAGGGTGGGGGCCATCCCGGATCGGGAAAGCTCGGTCATGTCAGCTCGGCGGTCTCGATGTCCCAGCCGAATCACTAACCGCGTTGCGGTTACAAAAGACTTGCAGACAGGTCGAACACCGGTCGTCAGCCGTCGCAAAGGCGGGATGTGTGACGAAGACGGCGGTCATTGAGCCTGACGGCGCCGGCTGCCGCCGTTCAGGCCGGCCGACCACCCCGCGGAACGGCGTCCCGGCCGGCGCGGGGTCAGGCGTTGCCGCGCCCGCCCTCGTGAACCAGCAGATGACCGAATCGGACGGGACGGGCATCGTTGGCGGGTTCGGGCAGGGCGTTCACGAAGGTTCGCATCGCGGCCGGCTCCGGCGCGACCGTCTCCAGCACCCGCAGGGACACGGCCTCGAGCCGCAGGATCGGGCGGCTGCCGAGCCAGGTCGGGATGCAATGGGGGCTGAGGGAGCCGAGAATACGGGCCTGGGTCTTGCCCCGGTGGCGCAGGGGCAGCAGCAGGAGTTCGAGATCGAGGCTCTCGTCCCGCGCGGTGAAGCCGGTGAGCCCCGCCACCACGCCCACCGTATCGCCGGTGACGGTCTCGACGAGGTGCCACGGATCGGAGAAGGCCGGCGGTTGCTCACCCCATAGATCGACGAAGGAGCTGCCCCGCAATTCCCGCCCGAACAGGGCGCAAAGGCGGGTGCCGGCCAAGCGCACGGCACTCGACCGCCGCGCCGGATCGGTTTCCAGAATGAAACTGTCGGCGAGCAGGTTACGGATTTCGCCGGGCTCGATCTCACCGCGCTCGGGCGCGGACCGCTCTCCGCGCAGCCGGTCCCAGTAGGTGTGAAGCTGACGGCTGGTCGGATGCTTCATGATGTTCCGCATCGGTACGGCCCGGTTCGAAACGGGCTCGGTTTTCGGTCGGCACGGGACGAAACGCGTCACCGTGCGCCGTTCGTGGTCCTCGTCCGCACACCCTATGCCGTCGCATCCCGGCACGCTCGCGCAACCCATCCTTAACCTTAACGGGCGATTTACGAATTCGGCGGCAATTGACCGACCCTGTGCCCGATTGGACCTTGCGGCGCCGCGCCTCCCCCCGACATGGTGCGGCATGGATGCTTCTCCCGACCTGCCGCACCAGGGCCGCGTACCCGTCTTCAACCTGCCGAGGGTCGTCACGGTCTCGATCGCGGTTCTGGCCGTGATCCACATCGTCCGCACCGTCCTGCCGGACGAACTCGACCTGTCGGTGCTCCTCAACCTCGCCTTCATCCCCGCCCGCTGGACCGCCGCGTTCGATCCCGCATCCGCGGCCGAGATCATCCGGGCGGCAGGGGAGGGGGCGGGCAGGCCCGACATCGCCACGGCGCGGCAGGAATTCGCCCGCTACCTCGTCGCCGAGCCGTCGGCGATGCCCTGGACCGGTGCGACCTACGCCCTGCTACACGGCTCGTGGGTGCATCTGATCTTCAACGCGGTCTGGCTCGCCGTCTTCGGCACCCCGGTCGCCCGTCGCTACGGGGTTCTGCGCTACGGCCTGCTGGCGCTCGCCGGAATCGTGGTCGGTGCGCTCGCCCACCTCCTCGTCGATCCCTACAGCCTGATGCCGCTGGTCGGCGCCTCGGCCGGCATCTCGGCCCTCATGGCGGCGGCGGCCCGCTTCGTGTTCCAGCCTCCGCCGCCCTTCGTGGCCGGGGCGCCCTGGCAGTTGCCGCCGCGGCCGGCGCTCCAGACGATTCCCGAATTGCTGCGCAACCGCCCGGCGGTGCTGTTCCTCGGGGTCTGGTTCGTCACCAATCTGCTGTTCGGCGTCCTCGCCCTGCCGCTCGGGGGCAGCGAAGGGCCGATCGCCTGGGACGCGCATCTCGGCGGCTTCGCCGCAGGGTTCTTCCTCCTGCCGCTGATGGAGCGCGGGGCGCGCCGCGCGCGGTCATAGAGGCTTTTCGCGAATGCCTGCCACGTCCTCGCCTTCGGAGGCGGCGACGACGATAAAGCGAAGACGTACCAACGACTTGTAAGGTCAGCCAAGAAGGATTGTGTCTTCGGTGCCACGTAGGGGGTTTTTGGAATTGGGACGGCAATAAAAGTGGCCACTCGACCGTCGATTAAATGAACGGAAGCGGATTAAAACAAAACTATCAAATGATCGCTTCGTTCTGATGGAGAGTGGACCCCGGTGAAACATCGAGCAGCCGTCATTGCCCGTCTCGGGCTCGCCCTATCTGCGACCGCTTGGGGCTTCGGTGGCACAGCCGCCCATGCCGGCTCCGCCGCGCAGCCCGGCCAGACCCTCGGCGTGCCGTTCGGTGCGCCGTTCCCCAAGGGCTTCTACGCCGTGAACCTGTCGAGCTTCGGCGTGCGCGAGACTGCGCCGCTCGATTCCGAAAGCAACGTCAACCTGCCGACCCTGCTCTGGGCGACGCCCTTCTCCGTCCTTGGCGGGCAGGTGCAGTTCGTCTTCGTCGCGCCCATCGCCGCCTCCAGCGTGCGCGGCAACCCCTACAACAGCGGCTGGGGGCAGCCGCTTCTCGCGGGTCAGCTCGCCTGGGATCTCGGCGGCGGCGTCGGCATCAGCTACCTTCTCGGCGGCTATCTCCCCTGGGACACCCGCTTCCTGACCCAGTCGCCCTCACTGAGCCACCGCTTCGCGCTCACCTACGCCGCCAACGATTGGGCCATCACGGGCAATCTGCTCTACGGTCACATCCTCGAGCCGCGTTCGCCCAACGGCGTGCTCTATCCCGACTACCTCAACCTCGACCTCACCGTGACCAAGAAGTTCGGCAAGTGGCAGGTCGGCCCCGTGGCCTTCGGCTCGGTCGATCTCACGACCAACGTCGTCGGCTACCGGCAGCAGGGTCAGCTCGCGGTCGGCGGCCTCGTCGGCTACAATTTCGGCTTCATGAACGTGCAGGGCTACGTCACCCGCGACGTGGCCGAGCGCAATTACGGCGGCAAGGAAACCCGCGGCTGGCTGCGCATCATCGTCCCGTTCCTGCAGGATAAGGGCGACACTGCCCCCAACCGCACGCTCGTCACCCGTGAGCAAGCCGCCGGCCGCTGAGCCGCGCACGTCCGACGCTGCGACACCACCCGAAGCCGGCTCCGATGGCGCTCCGCCATGGGGGCCGGCTTTTTCGTTGCGCGCTGGCCACGGCCGACATGTCGGTGCGGTACAGCGCGCGGCATGTCCGGAATGCGCATCGGGGCCGGAGGGGAGGCGCTCTGCCGCCGAACCCCGCACGGCGAGACTGAACTTTTCTTCCGATTTTATTCTTTCATGAACAATAGCGCCCCGCCCGGCGCTTGCCAGCGCGGCAAAGGCGCCACACACTCGCCACGGAAGAACCGGGACCAACCCGGTCGTAGCCGCTCCCGCACCGCGGGCTGACGGTGCGGTTACCCTTGGGAGGAGACTTCATGACCGTTGCGCGTATCCTGGCAGAGAAAGGCGGCTCGGTGGTCACGCTGCCGCCGCATCGCACCATCGACGAGGCGATCCACCTGCTGGCCGAAAAGCAGATCGGTGCCCTCGTGGTCGGCGATGCCGAGGGCCGCGTGATCGGCATCCTGTCCGAGCGCGACGTGATGCGGGCTTTGGCCAGCGAAGGGGCCTCGGCCCTCGACCGTCCGATCTCGCATTACATGACCACGAAGGTGGTGACCTGCACCCGGCGCGCCAGCATCGAGGACGTGATGGAGACGATGACGGAAGGCCGCTTCCGCCACCTGCCGGTGGTGGAAGAGGGACGTCTCGTCGGCGTCGTCTCGATCGGTGACGTGGTGAAGCGGCGCATCGCCACCGTCGAAGCCGAGCATCAAGCGATGCGCGACTACATCACGATGGCCTGACCTTCGGGTCTGACCTCGCGCCTCCATCGCCCGCGGCGGCCTCAACTGCGCGCCGCCGCGCCCTCGATCATGCGCCGGATCTCGGGCAGGGCCGCCCGCACCGCCTGCCGGCCGAGGGCGATTCCGTCGGCCGCCCGGTGGAACTCGAACTGTCCGAACTCGGCGAGAAGCGGCCGGATCGCCACGTCCGGCGGGTCACTCGCGAGCCGTGCCCGCGAGATCCGATCCTGGGTGATGTTGAACGCGTCGAGCATGACGCGCGCGACGCCGGGGCTCGGCCGACCGGCGGCGGGCGGTGGCGCCGATCTGCGGCGGCCCAAGAGGCTGCGGCCCATGAGGCGGCGGCTCGCTCCGCTCAGCAGCCCCCAGCGGCCCCGGCGGCGCACGGTGGCCTCCAACGTCTCCTCGATCGCCCGCTCGACCGGCTCGTCGGGCGCCTCGAACACGGGATCATCCCGCTCGGGGCGGATCACCGTCGCGGGCGCGCGTGTTTCGCAGGCGAGATTCACGCAGATGACGAGATCGGCGCCGAGTTCGCGGGCCAAGCGCACGGGCACCGGATTCACCAGCGTCCCGTCCATCAGCAGGCGCCCGTCGAGCGCCACGGGCGGGAAGATGCCGGGGATGGCGTAGGAGGCCCGCACCGCTTCGGCCAGGAGGCCGCGGGAGAGCCACACCTCGTGACCGGTGCCGAGTTCGGTCGCCACGCTGGCGAAGGCGAGGCGTAGATCCTCGATGCGGAAACCGTCGAGTTCGCGCGCGAGACGGCGGCGCAGGCGCTCGCCGGCGATCAGACCGGATCCGGTGATGCGCGGGTCGAGCAGGCCGACCACCCGGCGGCGGGTGAGCGAGAGCGCGAACGTCTTGAGGGCGCCGATGCGGCCCGCGGCGTAGGCCCCGCCGACGACGGCACCGATGGAGCAGCCGGCGACCACTTCCGGGAAGATCCCGGCTTCCTCCAACCCCTCGATCACGCCGATATGCGACCAGCCGCGGGCCGAGCCGCCGCCCAGCGCAAGACCGATGCGGGGGGAGCGGAAACGCGGCACCACCGGTTCCACGGCCCCGTCCGGAAAATGGGGCACGGTGGAACGAGGCGCCTCGAACATCATCGATCCGGGTCGGCAGGGATGAGGGTGATGGCGCCGGTCGCGGGGTCGCGCTGGACCGCGCGGTAGAAGCAGGAGCGGCGGCCGGTATGGCAGCAACCGCCATCGCCGCCGACTTCGACCCGGATCAGGATCGCGTCCTGATCGCAATCGACCCGCATTTCCACGACCCGCTGGATCTGCCCCGACGTCGCGCCCTTGTGCCAGAGTTCACCGCGCGAGCGCGACCAGTACCACGCCTCGCCGGTCTCCAAGGTCCGGGCGAGGGCCTCGGCGTTCATGTGCGCGAGCATCAGCACGCGCCCATCCCCCGCATCGACGGCGATGCAGGCCACGAGGCCGTCGGAGCCGAAGCGCGGCGTCAGCCCCGCACCCTCCTCGACCGCGGCACGGGTGCCGGGGGAAGCGAATCGCTCGGTCATGGTCGGAGGCTCGGGGGCCTCAGCCCTTCTGGTTCCGAACGAAGGTCAGGAAGCGGACCTGCTCGGACGCATCGTTCTTGTAAACGCCGCGGAACTGCGTGGTGATGGTGGAGACGCCGGCCTTCTGCACGCCGCGCATCGCCATGCAGAGATGCTCGGCCTCGATCATTACGGCGCAGCCGCGGGGCTGAAGGATGCTCTCGATCGTGTCGGCGATCTGTGCCGTCATCGTCTCCTGCGTCTGCAGGCGGCGGGCGAAGGCATCGACCACGCGGGCGAGCTTGGACAGGCCGACCACACCCTTGGTGGGGTAGTAGGCGATGTGAGCGAGCCCCATGAACGGCACCATGTGGTGTTCGCAGTGGGAGTAGAACGGGATGTCGCGCACCAGCACGGCGTCCGAATAGCCCTCGACCTCCTCGAACACCCGCTCCAGCAGCGCGTCCGCGTCGGCGCGATAGCCGCCGAAGATCTGCTCGTAGGCCTTCACCACGCGGGCGGGGGTCTCGATCAACCCTTCGCGGGTCGGATCGTCGCCGGCCCAGCGCAGGAGCGTGCGGACGGCGGCCTCCGCCTCCTGCCGGCTCGGACGGCCGAGCGCGACCTCGTTCGGCACCCGCTGGGCCGATTCGGGCAGGGGCGCGATATCGGGGGTGAGGTCGGGACGGCCCGGATCGTTGGCGCCGCGCATTCCTTGAAGGCCGACGGCACTCATGCGTCGTTCGTCGTCGCTCATGCCGTAGGACAGGGATTTGAGAGCGGCATCCATGGCATCTCCGGCCTTCGCCACACGCGCCTTCAGGGTGGTGCTGTCGGGCTTGGCGTACATCGTCGATCCGTCCCGGCGTCTTAAACGTTCAAGTGCCGACGCCCTCGAACGATCCGAATCCTGGGCCAGGGCGTGACCGGGGTCGACGGTACCATTCTCGCGGAATGGCGGTGTCGGGCTTATATCGTCGCAATCGCGCCGTCGCGCAATGCATGGCATGCGTATCTGGCGCAACGAATCCTGCGACCTCCCTCAAAACAGGCGCCGCGAAAGGCGTGTCAGCGATGATCGATGACATCTACAACCGCCGCATCCTGGAACTGGCGGCCGATATTCCCCGCCTCGGGCGGCTGGAGGCACCCGATGCCACGGCCACGGCCCATTCCAAACTGTGCGGGTCGACCGTCACCGTGGATCTGAGCCTGGATGCGGACGGCGTCACGGTTGCCGACTTCGCCCACGACGTGAAGGCCTGCGCGCTCGGGCAGGCCTCCTCCTCGCTGATGGCCCGGCATGTCGTCGGTGCGACGGCCGAGGAATTGCGCGCCGTTCGCGCCCGGATGCGGGCGATGCTGAAGGAGAACGGCCCCGCGCCGGAGGGTGAATGGGCCGATCTCGCCGTGCTGGAGCCGGTGCGCGACTTCCGCGCCCGTCACGCCTCGACGCTTCTGACCTTCGACGCTGTGGTGGACGCCCTCGACCAGATCGCCGCCCGCAAGGGGAGCAGCAAGGGTGCCGGCGCGCCCGAGGCGGCCTGAGCCTCGTTCCGGATGGCCGCCGGCATTTCGGACAAACGACGATGCGAAAGCAGAAGCCCGAAAGCCGCGTGGTCCGCCAAGCGGCGCATGGGGCGATCCGCGCCTACCAGCTCACGCTGTCCGGTCTGATCGGGCGCCAGTGCCGCCATTGGCCGTCCTGCTCGGCCTATACCGATGAGGCGATCCAGCGGCATGGCCTCTGGGCCGGTGGCTGGATCGGCTTTGCCCGCATCTGCCGCTGCGGCCCGTTCGGCACGCATGGCATCGACCTCGTCCCCGAGCGCCTGCCGGAGCGGGCCGCATGGCACCGGCCCTGGTCCTATGGACGCTGGCGCGGTGTCGAGGCGCCGCCGCCCTTGGTGTGTGAGGCGGTGGAAGAGCGCCGCTGAGGCTTCTTCGCACCGAGCCCCGTTCGTCGCGCGCCGGCCTCTCGCGCGCTGTATGGCCGGCGGGAAAGCGGAACTGGTATCCCGGCGATTGCGCGCACGAAAAAGCCCCGGCCTTTCGGCCGGGGCTTTTTCTCGGTTCGGAACCGACGTCGTCGCTTAGCGGCGGTCGCCGAGCAACTGCATCAGGAACTGGAACATGTTGATGAAGTCCAGGTACAGCGTCAGGGCGCCGTTGACGGACATCTTGGCTGCACCCTCGGCATCGAGGCCGCTGTAGAGGTACATCTCCTTGAGCTTCTGCGTGTCGTAGGCGGTCAGGCCGGCGAAGATGAGGACGCCGAGCACCGAGATCGCGAACTGAAGCGCGGAAGAAGCCAGGAAGAGGTTCACCAGCGAGGCGATGATGATGCCGATCAGGCCCATGATCAGGAACGAGCCCATGCCCGACAGGCTACGCTTCGTGGTGTAGCCGTAGAGGCTCAGGCCACCGAAGGTCGCCGCCGTGATGAAGAACACCCGCACCACGCTGGCGCCCGTGAACACGAGCAACAGGGTGGACATCGAGGCGCCCATCACCGCCGCAAACGCCCAGAACATCATCCGTGCGGACGAGGCCGACATGCGGTCCATCCGGAACGAGAACACGAAGATGAAGGCGAGCGGCGCCAGCATCAGCACCCATTTGAAGGGGCTGGTGTAGAGGAACTGCCCGAACGGGGTCAGGGCGAGACGGCCGGCGCCGGTCTGCGCGACGGCGGCCATGTTGAGGGCGAGCGCCACGAGACCCGAGATCCCGAGGCCGACCACCATGTTGTTGTAGACGCCCAGCATAAAGGTGCGCAGGCCCTGGTCGACTTCGACCTGAGAGCCGGCGTAACCCTGCGGCTGAGCGCCGGCACGGAACGGGCTGTTGTCGAATGCCATGAAAGTTTCCCTTGAAACCTCTCGGCGCGGAGTTGTGATGAGGTCCACGCGCGACCCCTGGCGCATCGAGCGCGCCTCACGCTCGAATATGTTCGCTTGAAGAACCATAAACAAGTGGGCCCTCAGCGGACGGCCGCGTTTTCAACCTCGCTGGATAACGAAGATTTTTGCAGTTCGATCGGGATGAAAGCCTTCGTTAAAACGTAATGAAGCGTTTTCAGAACTGGCGCAGATAGGAAGCCGGCTTCTGTCCCAGGATGCGCCATGTGCCCGTCAGGCCCACGGCCACGGCGAAGACGACCGCGAAGGCGGCGACCGCGAGGGCGCCCATGGGGTCGGGGGCGAAGTCGAGGCGCATCACCCGGGACACGATCACCCAACCCGCGGCCGAGCCGGCCAGGATGCCGAACAGCGCGGTGATGAGCCCGAGGGCGCCGTATTCCAGGGCATAGGCCGAGAGCAGGCGCATCCGTGTGGCGCCGAGCACCTTCAGCACCACCGCGTCGTAGAGACGGGCCCGGTGGCCGGCGGCGAGCGCCCCGGCTAGAACCAGCAGGCTCGCGAGCACCGCGACGACGCTGGCGCCGCGGATCGCCAGGACCAGCTTGTGCACGAGGTCGTTGACCGCATCGAGGGCGTCCTTCACCCGCACGCTCGTCACCGAGGGGAAGGCTTTCGCGGCATCGCGCACCACCTCCGCCTCCAGCTTCGGGTCGGGCCCGTTGGGCAGCGTCAGGGTCGCGAGGTCGGCATGCGGCGCCCCGCGGAAGGTGCCGGGGGAGAACACCATCACGAAGTTGATGCCGAGCGAGCGCCACTCGATCTTGCGCAGGTTGGCGACCCGCGCGGTGATCGGGCGGCCGAGCACGTTGACGGTCACGGTGCTGCCGACCTTGAGCCCGAGCGAGCGGGCCAGTTCGAGATCGAAGGAGACCAGCGGCGCGCGGCCCTCCTCCGCATTCCACCACGTGCCCTCGACGATCGACGAGCCGTCCGGCGGGGTCTCGGCGTAGGTGATGCCCCGGTCGCCGTCGAGCACCCAGGCGGCGTCCTCCGGCGGCTTGATCTGCCCGGCCGGCACGCCGTTCAGTGCCGTGATCCGTCCGCGCATCATCGGCACCCGCTCGATCTTGGCGTCGGGGGCGTGGGCGCCGAGGAAGGCGGAGAACGCGTCCGCCTCGCGCGAGGGCACGTCGAGGAAGAACAGGCTCGGGGCGCGGCCCGGCAGCGAGCTTTCGAGCGCGCGGGTGATGTTGCTGTCGATGGCGCTGAGCGTCACCAGCAGCGTCGTGCCGAGACCGAGCGAGAGCACCACCGCCGGGGTCAGCGCGCCGGGCCGGTGGAGGTTGGCCAAGGCCATGCGCGGCACCATGCCCTTCGGCCGCGGCAGGCGCGCGGCCAAGGCCATCAGCCCCGCGGCGACGAGGCGCAGGCCGCCGAAGGCGAGGGCGGCCGCCGCCATGAAGATCAGCGCGACCTTGCGGTCGAAGGCGGTGACGAGGGCAAGGCCCGCCAGCGCGAGCAGGGCGGCGGCGAGCACCGCGAGGTAGCGCCAGCGCGGACGCCGTGCAGCCGGATCGACGGCATCGCGGAACAGCCCGGCGACGGACACGTCATGGGCGCGCCCGAGCGGCAGGATCGCGAAGGCGAGCGCCGTCAGCAGCCCGTAGGCGGCGGCGAGCGCGAGGCGGGCCGGGGCGATCTCGGGGTTGAGCGGCAGCGGAAGCTGGTCGCGCAGCGCGATGTCGAGGATGAACGGCAGGGCCGCGCCGACGGCGAGGCCGAGCACGGTGCTGATGGCGGCGATCAGCATCACTTGGATTAGGTAGAGCGCGACGACCTGCGAGCCCGGCGCGCCGACGCTCTTGAGGGTGGCGATCGAGGCCTGCTTGCCATCGACGAAGGCGCGCGCAGCATTCGCCACACCGACCCCGCCCACGATGAGGGCGGTGAGCCCGACGAGCGTGAGGAACTGTGTGAAGCGCTCGATACCCTTGGCGAAGCGCGGATCGGCGTTGTCGCGCGCGCGCATCTCGAACCCGGCTTCGGGCAAAGCCTTCTGCACCGCGGTGTTGGCCGCCGTCAGGCGCGCGTCGTCGGCGCCAGGCATCTGAAGGCGGTAGGTGAAGCGGTTGAGGCTGCCGGGCTGGATCAGGCCGGTGGCACGCAGCGCGCTGAGCGAAACGAGCAGGCGCGGCCCGAAGCCGATGCCGGAGCCGATCCGGTCGGGTTCCGAGACGAGGGCGGCGCGGATCTCGATGGGAAAGCCGCCGAGCGTCACCCGGTCGCCGGGTTTCAGCCCGAGCCGGGTCAGCAAGGCCGGATCGGCGGCCGCGCCGAAAATGCCGTCCCGCTCCGCGAGGAGATTCTGCACCGGCGCCTGCGGGTCCGTCTCGACCGTGCCGACGGCCGGGTAGCTCGGATCGACCGCCTTCAGCTCGACCAGGGCCGCGCCGCCATCGCCCGCCACCGCCATGGCGCGCAGGCTCGCGACCTCGGAGACCGGCGCCTGCCCCTCCAGCACGACGCGCTCGGCCGGCGTCGCCTCGCGGTTGATCAGGCTATAGGTGATGTCGCCGCCGAGAATCCGCCGCCCCTCGCGCCCGAGCCCGCCCGAGAGCGAGGCGGCGATCGAGGTGACGCCGCTGATCGCTGCGACGCCGAGCGCGATGCAGGCGATGAACACCCGGAAGCCGGAGAGCCCGCCGCGCAGCTCGCGCAGGGCCAGCCGCAGGGTGAGCGGCAGACGGGAGGCGGGGACCGGCTTCGAAGAATCCGGCTGGGACAAAGTGCCGTGCATGCGGGCTCGAGCGTTTCGTCGCCGGTCGAGCCGGCGGGGCCAATCTGGGCATTGACGCGGCGCACGCAACTGCTCGCACCGCCGCACGGATCCATGCGGGTCAGGACCGTATCACGCCACCGTCACAGGAAGGTCGATCGTCACCCCTGTCCCGACGCCCTCCTCGCTCTCGATGGCGATCTGCCCGCGCAGGGTCGAGACGACGAGATTGTAGACGATGTGCAGGCCGAGCCCGGTGCTGCCCTTGTCGCGTCCGGTGGTGAAGAACGGATCGAAGATCCGCTGCCGGTTCTCCCGCGGGATGCCGCGTCCGTCGTCCCGCATGGTCATCCGGATCTGCGTGTCGCCGAGCCGGGTCACGTCGATGTGGAGCGTGCCGGGGCGGCCCTCGGGAAAGGCATGGATCACGGCGTTGAGCGCGAGGTTGCTGACGACCTGCGCCAATGCGCCTGGATAGGAATCGAGGTGGAGGCCGTCGGGGCAGGCGAGCCGGACCTCGTGGCCCTTGCGCCGCAGGATCGGATCGAGCGTGCTCATCAGCTCGGCGAGCCAGGAGCGGAGCTCGAAGCGGCGCCGGTCCTCCGTCGCCTGATCGACCGCGACCTGCTTGAAATTGTGAACCAGATCGGCCGCCCGCGTCAGGTTGGCGAAGACCAGACCCGCGCCCTCGCTCAGCCGATCGACGCTCTGCGTGAGGTCTGACCGGCGAATCTGCCCCGAGGCGACGCTCCGGCGCAATTGCGCGAGGTCGTGGTCGAAGGCGGTCGAGGTCGTCAGCGCGAGGCCGATCGGCGTGTTGATCTCGTGCGCCACCCCCGCCACGAGCTGGCCGAGTGCCGCGAGCTTCTCGGCCTGAACCAACTGCGCCTGGGCGGCGCGCAACTCGGCCAGCGTCGCCTCCGAGCGCTCCTTCTCGACCTGCAACTCCCCCGTGGTCCGGAACTGGCGCCGCGCGCGAAACTCCCGTGCCCCGACCCCGTAGAGCGAGAGCGCGTAGGCCGCGCCGATCTCCGCATTGTTCACGAGAACCAAGCCGGGATTCTCGTGCGTCGCGATGGTCTCGAACAGGGCAAAGCAGGTCCAGGTCAGGACGGCGAACAGCGCGAACAACGGGACCCGCAACGGCAGCAGCGTCGAGACGAACAGGATCACCACGATCAGGCCCGCCGCGCCGTGGTCGAAGCTCGGCCGCAGGAAGACGTAGATCACGCTGAGCACGCAGCCCGGCACGACGCAGTAGACGAGGTAGATCCGTTCTGCGAAGGGCCGGGCCTCCGGCCGGGTGAGCAGGAGGGTCGCCGGCAGCAGGGCCAGGATCGCGACGGCGAGCCGCAGCGCGGTGGCGACCGCCCAGGCGTCGGGACTGAGAATCCAGTCCATGGCCGAGAACGAGCAGTAGACGAACGCGCCCAGCACCATCGCGGCCTGCGTGTGGCCGAGATCGTCGAGCGTGAAGCTCCTTACGAACGACCGCTCCTCGTGGGGATCGTCGAAGCGAAGGCCGAGCTGAATCAGCAGCTTGTGCATTGCCTCAGAGCTACACGCCGGCACAGGGCCGGGCGACGTGAAACGCGATCCGTCCCGCGGCTTTCCCCAAACCTTCGACGCGCCCCCGCCGCCTGAGACCCTTTCAAGCGCCGGCGGCAGCCGCTACACCGGCAGCCCTTCGATCCGCCGAGCATCGGAAAGCCAGCCGTGTCGTCCCTGCGCCTGGGCGTGAACATCGATCACGTCGCCACCGTCCGCAACGCCCGCGGCGGGTTCGCGCCCGATCCGGTGCGCGCCGCCCGCGAGGCCGTGGCGGCGGGCGCCGACGGCATCACCGCGCATCTGCGCGAGGATCGCCGCCATATCCGCGACGCCGACATCGCGGCGCTGCGCAAGCTGCCGGTGCCGCTCAACCTCGAAATGGCGGCGACCGACGAGATGGTCGGCATCGCGCTGGCCACCCGGCCGCACGCCGCCTGCCTCGTGCCGGAGAAGCGCGAGGAGCGCACCACCGAGGGCGGCCTCGACATCATCGCCGGCCGCGCGCATCTGGCCCCGCGCATCGCGACCCTGTCTGAGGCCGGCATCCGCGTCTCGCTGTTCGTCGAGCCCGACGAGGCGGTGATGGAGGCCGCCCACGCCCTCCGCGCGCCGGTGGTCGAGCTGCATACCGGCTCCTATTGCGAGGCGGTGATCGAGGGCGATCAAGCAAGGATCGCGCATGAACTCGGCCGCATCGTGCGGGCCAGCGCGCATGGCGCCGGGCTCGGCCTCGAGATCCATGCCGGCCACGGCCTCACCGTGGAGAGCGTCGGCCCGGTCGCGGCGCTGCCGCAGATCCGCGAGCTGAATATCGGCCACGCCCTGATCGCCGAGGCGATCTTCGTCGGGCTGCGGCAGGCGGTTCACGATATGCGCGCGGCGATGGACCGGGCGCGGCGGCAGGCCGAACCGTGATCCTCGGCATCGGCACCGATCTCTGCGACATCCGCCGCATCGAGTCCTCGCTCGAACGCTTCGGCGACCGCTTCACCCACCGCGTCTTCACCGACGGCGAGCGGGCGAAATGCGACCGGCGTGCCGCCCGTGCTCCGTCCTATGCCCGGCGCTTCGCCGCCAAGGAGGCCTGCGCCAAGGCGCTCGGCACCGGCATGAGCCAGGGCGTGTTCTGGCGCGACATGGAGGTGGTCAACCTGCCCAGCGGCCAGCCGACCCTGAACCTGACCGGTGGTGCGCGGGAACACCTCGCTCGCATGGTGCCGGCGGGTCACGAGGCGCGGCTCCACCTAACGCTGACCGACGAGCCGCCGCTCGCACAAGCCTTCGTGATCATCGAGGCCGTGCCGGTCCCGGCGACATCATAGGTTTGCATCCGCACATCCTTCGCGTTGCGGGGCGGCGCAGCATAGTCTAGACCCGCCGCCCAGCAGGACAGCCACCGACGTGGGACGCGGCTGCCGATCTTACGGCGGGGCCGGAGGCTGTTTCACTCATGAGCATGGGACGCGCGCGCTTGGATCGCGAGGGCAAGACGGAGATCCGGACGGCCGAGCCCGGAACCTGGGCAAGCATCCGGGAAACCGTGAAGGTCGGCGTCCAGGCGCTTCTGATCGCGCTGGTGGTGCGCACGCTGCTGTTCCAGCCGTTCAACATTCCATCGGGGTCGCTGATTCCGACGCTGCTGATCGGCGACTACCTGTTCGTCTCGAAATACACCTACGGCTACTCGAAATACTCCCTGCCGCTCTCCGAGTATCTGCCGTTCCAGGCGCATGGCCGGGTCTGGGCCGCCGAGCCGAAGCGCGGCGACATCGCCGTGTTCAAGCTGCCGAAGGACAACGCGACCGACTACATCAAGCGCGTGATCGGCCTGCCCGGCGACAAGATCCAAGTGATCGAGGGCGTGCTCAACATCAACGGCAAGCCGGTCAAGCGTGAGCGCATCGCCGATTACGAGACCCTGGATGCCTTCGACCAGACGGTGAAGGTCGCGCAGTACACCGAGACGCTGCCGGGCGGCGTGACGCACCGGGTGATCGAGCGCGACGGCGACCGCGGCTTCTGGGACAACACCGAGGTCTACACGGTGCCGGCCGGTCACTTCTTCATGATGGGCGACAACCGCGACAACTCCACCGATTCGCGCGACCTCGCCAGCGTCGGCTACGTGCCGTTCGAGAACTTCGTCGGTCGCGCCGAGATGATCTTCTTCTCCATCGACGAGCGCACCCCCGCCTGGCAGATCTGGCGCTGGCCGTCGGATGTGCGCTGGAGCCGCATCTTCTCGACGATTCACTGACCTTCTGACGAACGTGACAGCGACGGAACGATCCGCCGCTCTGCCTCGGGGCGGACGGCGATGAGCGAGGACGGCGAAGGCGCCGCTCGCTCCAGCCGCGCCCGGCGCGCGCATCGCCCGCGGCCGAGCCTCGCGACGTTGGAGGCGCGCATCGGCCATGTCTTCGCCGACCCGACGCTGCTGCCGCTGGCGCTCACCCATGTGAGCAAAGCCGGCCAGTCCGGCCGGGTCGGCAGCTACCAGCGCCTCGAATTTCTCGGAGACCGCGTGCTCGGGCTCGCGGTGGCCGAGACGCTCTACAAGGCGCTGCCCGGCGCCGAGGAGGGCGAGCTGTCGCGCCGGCTCGCCGGCCTCGTGCGGCGCGAGACCTGTGCCGTGGTGGCCGAGGCCTGGGAGGTCGGGCCGCATCTCAATCTCGGCCCCGGCGAGATCCAGACCGGCGGGCGCCGCAACCAGACCATTCTGGCCGATGTCTGCGAGGCGATCCTCGGCGCGGTGTTTCTGGATGCTGGCTACGAGGCGACGCGGGCGATCGTGCAGCGCGCCTTCCGCCCCGGCGAGGAAACCGCGGCCCCGCGTGGGCGCGACGCGAAATCGGCCTTGCAGGAATGGGCGATGGCGCGCAGCCTCGCGATTCCGGTCTACGAGGTGGTGGAGCGTTCAGGGCCCGACCACGCCCCGGTCTTCCGGATCGCGGCGCGGGTCGAAGGCATCGAACCCGGATACGGTGAAGGCGCCTCGAAGCGCGTCGCGGAGCAGGAGGCGGCCCGCGCCGTGCTTGCCCGCGAGGGCATCGGCGGGACGCAGGGACAGGATGGATCGAGTGGTTGAGTCGCGGATGGTCGAATCGGATGTCTGAGCACGAGCCGGAACACGAGGCTGACGAAGGCGGCGCCCCGCAGGACGCGCGGCAAGAGACGCGGGACCAGCCGCGCGAAGGGACGCGTGCGGGCTTCGTCGCGCTGATCGGCGTGCCGAATGCCGGCAAGTCGACCCTGCTGAACGCGCTCGTCGGCGCCAAGGTCTCGATCGTCTCGCGCAAGGTCCAGACGACGCGGGCGCTGGTGCGCGGCATCGTCATGGAGGGCAATGCGCAGATCATCCTCGTGGATACGCCCGGCATCTTCGCCCCGAAGCGCCGCCTCGATCGGGCGATGGTGCATTCCGCCTGGAGCGGTGCGGCGGATGCCGACGCGATCTGTCTGCTGATCGATGCCCGGAAAGGCGCGGACGAGGAGGTCGAGACCATCCTGCGCCGCCTGCCCGAGGTGAAGCGGCCCAAGATCCTGATCCTCAACAAGATCGACCTGATCGCCCGCGAGCGCCTGCTCGAACTGGTTGCCAAGCTCAACGCGATGGTGCCGTTCGAGGACACCTTCCTGATCTCGGCGCTCAAGGGCGACGGCGTCGCCGACCTGCGCAAGGCGCTGGCCGCACGCATGCCGCCGAGCCCCTGGCTCTATCCCGAGGACCAGATCTCCGACGCGCCGTTGCGCATGCTGGCCTCCGAGATCACCCGGGAAAAGATCTACGACCGCCTGCACGAGGAACTGCCCTACCGCTCCACCGTCGAGACCGACCAGTGGCAGGTGCGGCCCGACGGCTCGGTGCGGATCGAGCAGACGATCTTCGTCGAGCGCGAGAGCCAGCGCTCGATCGTGCTGGGCAAGAACGGCCAGACCATCAAAGCGATCGGGCAGGCGGCGCGCCTGGAGATCACCGAGGTGGCCGAGGCCAAGGTGCACCTGTTCCTGCACGTGAAGGTCCGCGAGAACTGGGCCGACGATCCCGCGCGCTATCGCGAGATGGGCCTCGAATTCCCGACGGGCTGACCGATCTTACGGCCGACGGCCTCCCACCCGCGACCTCATCCTGAGGTGCCCGCGTCAGCGGGCTTTGACGGATCCTCCAGCCAGCCGCGCGATCCCTGGAGCATCCTTCGAGGCTTCGCTCCGCTTCGCACCTCAGGATGAGGCGGAGTGTGGACGAGGCATCCGGCGATCGAGCCTTTCTCAGGCCCAACACCATGTCCCACACCGACTCCGACATCCGGGCCATTCTCTACGGCCTCCCCCCGGCCGATCTGGCGGAGGTGCCTGAGGGTACCGCCCAGGTCTCGCCGCTGATCCCCGGCTCGGCGCGACTGGAGGATGTCGCCGAGGCGAGCCTCGAAGCGGCCCTGCTGCTGGCCCCGCCCGGCACGGCGGAGCGGCGCTACGCCCTGGCGCTGGCGATCCGCGCTGTGAAGCCCGGCGGGCGGCTGGTGGCGATGGCGCCCAAGGACAAGGGCGGCACCCGGCTCGCCAAGGAGCTGCGCGGCTTCGGCTGCGCCGTCACCGACGAGCCGCGCCGCCACCACCGCATCTGCACGGCGACGCGTCCCGAGGCGCCCGCCGGCATCGAGACTGCCGTGGCGGGCGGCGCGCCGCGCCACATCGACAACCTCGCGCTCTGCACGCAGCCCGGCATCTTCTCCTGGGACCGGCTCGATCCCGGCAGCGCCCTGCTGCTGCGCCACCTGCCGCTCCTCTCGGGGCGCGGGGCCGATTTCGGCTGCGGCCTTGGCATCCTAGCCCGCGCGGTGCTCAAATCGCCCAAAGTCGCCTCGCTCGCGCTGATCGACATCGACCGCCGCGCCATCGAGATGGCCCGCCGCAACGTCGGCGAGCCGGGCGCCACCCTGCACTGGGCGGATCTGCGCAGCGCCGAGCCGGCCCTGTCGGGCCTCGACTTCGTCGTGACCAACCCGCCCTTCCACGATGGCGGCGCCGAGGATCAGGCCCTCGGCCAGGTCTTCATCAACCGCGCGGCGGCGGTGTTGCGGCCGAGTGGAACGCTCTATCTCGTCGCCAACACCCATCTGCCCTACGAGGCGCCCCTGCGCGCCGCCTTCCGCACCGTCACGACGCTGGCGACGGAGGGGGGCTACAAGCTGTTCGAGGCGCGCAAGTGAACGGGGCTGACAAGTGAACGAGGCTCGCAAATGAAGGCGGTCCGCCTCGACCGGCTGCTGGCCAATCTCGGCTACGGCTCGCGCCGGGAGGTCGAGGGGTTGGCCCGCGCCGGTCTCGTCCGCCGCGACGGGCAGGCCCTGCGGGACGCCTCGCAGCGCATCCCGCTCGAGCCCGACCTCTCCGCCCGGATGACGGTGCAGGGTGAGGCGCTCGATCCGCTGCCGGGCCTCTGCCTGATGCTGCACAAGCCGCTCGGCGTCACCTGCTCGCACAAGGAGGTCGGGCCGCTGGTCTACAGTCTGCTGCCCGAGCGCTGGCGGCGGCGCGATCCGGCGCTCTCCACCGTCGGGCGCCTCGATAAGGAGACTTCGGGCCTCCTGCTGATGACCGATGACGGCGCGCTCCTGCATCGGATCATCGCGCCGAAGGCCAAGGTCTCCAAGCGCTACCGGGTGACGCTGGCCCGCCCGCTCCAGGGTGACGAGGCCGCGATTCTCGCCTCGGGCGAGATGATGCTGGAGGGCGAGGACAAGCCGCTCCTGCCGGTGGAGATGGAGACCGACGACCCGACCCATTGCACGGTGACCCTGCATGAGGGCCGCTACCATCAGGTCCGGCGCATGTTCGCCGCCCTCGGCAACCATGTCGATGCGCTCCACCGCGATCGCGTCGGCGGGCTGGCGCTCCCGGCCGACCTGCCGGCGGGGGAGTTCCGGATCTTGGGGCCGGGCGAAATCGCCACCTTGTTCGAGGGGTAAGTTTTATCCGGCCAAGGCCCTGCGCCGCGCGAGGCGCCGGTCGAGGAACACCAGCGCCCAGCCGACCCCGAGGAAGGCCGCCGCGATCGCCCCGGCATAGGCGGCGACCGGGCCCCAGCCGATTTTCCCCACATCGAGGAAGGGGTAGGGATAGCGTGCGTCGGAGGCGCCGCGCACGAGGGTGTAGCCGAGATAGATCAGCGGGTAGCTCGCAAACAGCACGAGGTCGCGCAGCGCGAGACGCCCCTTCGGCACGAAGGCGAGCCAGAACAGCGGCACCAGCACCGGCAGCGCTTGGTGGAGCAGGATGTCGCCGACGAGGTCGCCGCCGCGCAGGGTCCTGACCCCGTAGAGCAGCAGCCGCTGCACGAGGCCGACGAGCAGGGTCGCGAGCACCGTGGTGGCGACAAGCCGGGGTTGAGCCAGGGCCGGCACCCGCAGGGCGATCCCGCCGAACACCGCGAGGATGAGGAGCCCCGTGAGGTTCGTGAAATAGGCCGCCATGATCCAGGCCGAGAGCGGCACCGAGCCGGTCCGGCCGAACACGGCGGCGAAGCCGAACCCGACGCCGAGGGCGGCGCAGAGCGCGATCAGGGCCGCGGCGAGGCGGGCGGAGCGGGAAGTCATCGTTCGGGGCGTCGGCATCCGGGGCGGGGCGTCGTTCTGGCCGCGCTTCGCGACCCGGCGATGACGCGCACCGATCCCGGTCGCGGCGCCGGGGTGATGAAGCGTCGTGACGGGAGATTGGGATTCTCGGTCAAGTCGCGAACTTTGAAATCCGGTTCCGGCAAATGTGAAGGCCCGGGCGACACGGCGCATCCTGCATTCTTCCCGCCGGTGCCGATTTTTCGGCTGAGGACACCCCATCATGCTCGGGCGGATCGTCGTTGTCGCGGGGCTGCTGTTCGCCCCACTCCCCGCCCTGGCCGTCGAGACCGCGCCGACCGAAGGCCAGGACTACGCCGCCGCCAAGGGCTGGTACGAGAAGGCCGCCGCCCGCGGCGACACGGGAGCGATGCAGAAGATCGCCGCCCTCTACGAGAAGGGCACGGGCAAAGCCGGCGCCAAACGCTAGCGCGTCGCCTCGAAACTCGATCCCATGAGGCCCCTCCGAGCATCGCTCCGGATCTGACGTCCGGGGCGATGCCTTGACAGGGGAGGGCGGCTGCCGGAGGCGGTTTGGCCGTGCTGCTCGATCTCCTGCATCTCCTTACCACCCCTGCGCCGCGGGCTCAGCGTCGGCTCGGCTACCTGCGCGACAGCATCTGGCTGATGTCGCGGGCGCGCCGCTGCCGCCGGGCCTGGGCGCCGCATCTGGAGGCGAGCCGGGCGGTGATGCGCGCGGCCATCGCCGCCACCGAGCGGCGCGACACCGCCGTGGTGCTGGGCTCCGGCCTCCTGCTCGACGTGCCGCTGGCGGATCTTGCCGGGGCCTTCCGGCGGGTGGTGCTGGTCGATGCCGTGCATCTCGCGCCCGCTCGGCGCGCGATCCGCGCGTTTCCCAATGTCGAGACGCTGACGGCCGATCTCAGCGGCGCGATGGCGCTGATGACCGGCGCGGCGCGCGATCTCGATCCCCGCCTGCCGCCGGTCTGCGCCGAGCCCGGCACCGGCCTCGTCATCTCCGCCAACCTCCTGTCGCAATTGCCGATCCGCCCGGTCGAGCGGCTGGAGTCCTCACGCCGTCCCCTCGGGGCCTGGACGCCGGAGGACGGCGACGCCTTCGGTCGCCGGATCGTCGAGGGGCATCTCGATGCCCTGGCTGGGCTCACGGCGCGGGTCTGCCTCGTGACCGACATCGACGAGACCGAGGAGGACCGGCAGGGACAGGTCCATGCGCAGAACGACCTTCTCTACGGCGTATCGCTGGCAAGCCCTGAACGGGCCTGGACCTGGGAACTCGCGCCGTTCGGCGAGACCGCGCGCCATCGGCGCTTGATCCATCGCGTCGCCGGCTTCTCGGATTGGAGGCCGTGAGGTCGGTAATCGTGCGCATCGCGGCGGGAGCCGGTCGAACTCTCAGAGCAAAATAAGAACAGCGACCCGTGCGTTCGGCTGTCTGACAGTCCCGAAGGGTTTATCTGGCGAGATAATCCGGCATTTCTTTCTTGATGATCGGATCAAGGCGGAGTGTCCGGAGGATTTGATCGGGAAAACCAGAAAAGACATTCGGGAGGTTTTGGTACGATGCGCTGCTTCTCCGCCCTGTTCCTCGCCGCGATCCTCGTGCCCGGTTCCGCCAGCGCCCTGTCGATGACTGACACGCTGGAGGCCTGGAAGCAAAGCTCGACCATGGACCGCCTCCAACTCGCGACCCGCTTCGGCAAGTCGTTCGTGTCGGTCAACGAGAGCTTCACCGCGGGCTATTTCGTCAAATGCATCGACGAGGTGGCGGGCTATTCCAATGCGCAGAAGGCCAAGATCGAGGACGCCGTGCGCGAATGCGTCGCCTCGCAACTCCGGATGACGGGCAAGGGACAGGCGGACGATTAGCACCGTCCCGAACGGGGATTGCCGGGTCTCAAATCTCGATCTCGGTGCCGATCTCGATCACTTGCTGCGCCGGCACGCAGAAATGGGCGCCGGTGCGCTCGGCGTTGTTCTGCATCACCGCGAAGACCGCCTCGCGCCAATCCGACATGCCGCGCTGGTCGGAGACGGGGATGATCGTCTCGTGGCCGACGAAGACGGTGAGATCCTCGGTGAATGCCTTCGGCAGGAGGCCGGCGCCGACGGCACAATCCAGCCCCTCGGGGATCGAGGCCGATTGCATGAAGCCGTAATGCAGCACGACGCGGCGGATGTCGGGGGTGATCTCGGTGACGCGGGCGCGCTCCTCGCGCGGCACCGTCGGCGTCTCCTCGAACAACGCGGTCACGATCAGCACGCGGGCGTGGAGCGCACCCAGGCGCTCGACGAAGCGCAACATCGGCAGCGGGATGCCCTCGGTCGCCGAGGACAGGAAGGCGGCCGAGCCCGGCAGGGTCGTCGGCGGGTCATGACGCAGGCTCTCCAGGAAGCGCGCCTCCGGCGGGCGCAGATCCACGCGCGCCTGTTCCAGGCAGAGCTGGCCCTTGCGCCAGGTCAGCATCAGGAAGGCGATGATGCCCGCCAGCAGCAGCGGAAACCAGCCGCCCTCGAACAGCTTCACGCTGTTGGCCGAGAGGAAGATCAGGTCGATCACAAGGAAGAAGCCGTTGACCGCGAGCACGAGGGGCAGGCCGAAGCCCCATTTGCGGGCGACGAGGCCGGCGAGCAGGGTCGTGATCGCCATCAGCAGCGACACGGCGATCCCGTAGGCCCCAGCCAGCGCATCGGAGGAGCGGAAGATCAGGACGGCCGAGAGCGTTGCAGCGGCAAGCAGCCAGTTCACCAGCGGCACGTAGATCTGGCCGCTCTCGTCGGAGGCGGTGTGGACGATGTGCAGCGGCGGCAGGAAGCCGAGCTGGATCGATTGCCGGGTCAGCGAGAACACGCCCGAGATCACCGCCTGCGAGGCGATGACGGCGGCCAGCGTCGCCAGCCCGATCAGCGGGTAATGCAGGACGCCCGGCGCGAGGCGGTAGAACGGGTTCTCGGCGGCGGACGGATCGACCAGCAGGATCGCGCCCTGGCCGAAATAGTGGATCACCAGCGCCGGCAGAACGAGGATGAACCACGCGACGCGGATCGCCCGCGCGCCGAAATGCCCGAGATCGGCATACATCGCCTCGCCGCCGGTGACGGCGAGGAAGGCCGCGCCCAGCATCGTGAACCCGACATGCAGGCCGGCATGCGCGGTGAATTCGACCGCGCGCAGCGGATTGACCGCCGCCAGGATCTGCGGCGCCTGCACGATGCCGCCGATGCCGAGGGCGGCCAGCACGAGGAACCAGACCAGCATCACCGGCCCGAAGATCTTGCCGATAAAGGCCGCGCCCCGACGCTGCACGAGGAACAGGCCGACGAGGATCACCAGGGTGATCGGTACGATGAAGCGGTCGAGGGCGGGCGCATCGACCCGCAGGCCCTCCACCGCCGAGAGCACCGAGATCGCCGGGGTGATCGCCCCGTCGCCGTAGAGCAGGGCGGCACCGACGAGGCCGACCACGAGCAGCAGCGCCTGCCGCGAGCCGGGTTGCGCGTGGCGGGCACCGAGCAGCGCCAGCATCGCCACGATGCCGCCCTCGCCGCGGTTGTCGGCGCGCAGGATCAGCACCGCGTATTTCAGCGAGACAACGAGGATCAGCGCCCACAGGATCAGCGAGACGGCGCCGGTCACCGCGACCGGGCTCGGATCGCCGCCCGGACTCGCCGCCCGCACCGCCTCCTTGAGGGCGTAGAGCGGGCTCGTGCCGATATCGCCGTAGACGACGCCGAGGGTGGCGATCAGCAGGCCCGCCCCGAGGCGGCGGCCCGGCCCGGACTCCGATCGGCTCGCGTCCGAGGGCGGGGCGGCGGGCTGGCTCAAAGTCGTGCTCCGGAAAGCGGGACCGTTGGTAGCGGTTCACCTATGGAGCGGCGGATTAAAAGCCAGGGTCTCTCGTAAACGTGCGCCGGAATTGGTCACGGCTCGCGCGACGGGTGGGCATCCGGCGCGGATTTGTCGGAGCTGGGGCGGCCGTCGCGCAGCCGAGCGGCGGTCGCGGCGGCTTTCTCGCCGATCCGGCGGCGCAGGTCGTCGGACAGCTCGATATCGACGAGGCGCCAGCCCCAGTCGCGCAGGCGCAGGCGAATGCGGAACTGCTCGTGGCGGGGCCGGTCCGGCGGCACGGCGACCAGCACGGAGCGGAAGCCGCGCATGTCGGCAGCGAGATAGTAGCGCAGCAGCCGCTTGAGATCGGGGATGCGCAGGCCGTCGCGCCGCTCGTGCCGGCCGGCCGGCGCGGCGAGGTCGGCGCCCTGCGGCCAGCCGTCGTCGAGGAGGTCGATCACCGCCTTCGGCGTCAGCGCCGATTCCATGATCGGCAGCGCGACCGCCGCCGCCGCATCGGCGATCCGCTGCCGCTCGCGCGGATCCAGCGCGTTGCTGTCGGCCTTCACGGCGGCGCTGATCTGCCGGGCGAGCGACAGGCGCAGCGTGCGGAAGTTGACCCGCTGCTCCACCGCCGCCGTGTCGCCTGCCTGGACCGCGGCAGCAAAGCCGTAGAGCGACCAGAACGGCGTGAGCGTGTAGGCGAACCAAGCCGCCACCGCGAGAAGGGGAATGAGCCACCACCGCATCGGATCAGCCGCGGATACGCGGTTGAATCATGCCCGGCTGTCCCCGGCCCCATGCCAGCCGGTCAGCCCGGAAAAGGCCGCGACGACGCCCTCGTAGACCGGACGCTTGAAGGTGACGATGAGGTCCGGCAGCGCCTCGAGCCGCTCCCAGCGCCACGCCTCGAATTCGGGCTTGTGATGGCCGCCGCCGGGGGCCTCCACGTCGATCACCGATTCCTCGCCGGTGAGCCCGAAGGCGAACCATTTCTGGCGCTGGCCGCGGTAGCGGCCCTTCCAGGCCTGTTTCATCACCGCGGGCGGCAGATCGTAGGCGAGCCAGTCACGGGTCTCGCCGAGCAGCGTGACGGCGTCGGCCGGCACGTTGGTCTCTTCGTGGAGTTCGCGCAGGGCCGCGGCGAGGGGCTCTTCCCCCTCGTCGATCCCGCCCTGCGGCATCTGCCAGGCGAGATCGCCATCGACATGTTGGGGGCCCGCCTCGCGCTTGCGCCGCCCGATGAAGACGCGGCCGTCACGGTGGAACAGGGCCACGCCCACGCAGGGGCGGTAGGGCAGCGCGCTGCCCTCGGGCAGGCGCAGAAGGTCGTCGTCGGGGCGGGTCATGGCGGGCTCGTGCTGGCGGCGCGACCATAGGAGGCCGAACCGGTGCGGGCAACGCCGACCTAACCCCCATCTGAGGCCGTAAAACGAGCGTGGGCGCAGCCTCGGCCGCGCCCACCTCTTTCCCTGCCGTTCCCGAGGTGGAACTCAGGCGGCGCGCACGTTGGCGAGGAAGCGGCCGACTTCCACCGAGAGATGCTCGGACTGGCGCGACAGCTCGGAGGAGGCGGCGAGCACTTCGGCGGCGGTCGCCCCCGCTTCCTCGGCGGCCTGCGCCACGCCCGCGATGTTGCTCGTCACCTCGCCCGCACCCATCGCCGCCCGGGCGACGTTGCGCACGATCTCCTGCGTCGCCGCGCCCTGCTGCTCCACCGCCGCGGCGATCGAGGCCGCCACGGAGCTGATCTCCTCGATGCGCCCGGTGATGCTGCCGATGGCCGAGACCGCGTGGCCCGTGGTCTCCTGAATGCGGCCGATCTGGCCGGAGATCTCCTCGGTCGCCCGCGCGGTCTGGTTGGCGAGTTCCTTCACTTCCGCCGCGACCACCGCGAAGCCGCGGCCGGCATCACCCGCGCGGGCCGCCTCGATGGTGGCGTTGAGGGCGAGCAGGTTGGTCTGGCCGGCGATCGTAGTGATCATGGTGACGACGTCGCCGATCTTGGAGACGGCCGCGCTGAGCGCCCGGACATGGGCCGCCGTTTGTGCTGCCTCACCCACCGCCGCCTGGGCAAGCGTCGAGGAACCGCTGACCTGCCGGCCGATCTCCTGCACGGAGGCGCCCAGCTGCTCGGCGGCCGCCGCCACGGTGTTGACGTTGGTCGCGGCCTCTTCAGCCGCCGCCGCCACGCTGATCGACTGGCCGGCGGTGCGGGTCGCGGCGCCGGTCATGCCGTGCGCCGAGGCCTGCAACTGGGACGCGGCGGAGGAGACGAGGCTGACGACGCCGCCGACGGCGCCCTCGAACCGCTCGGCCATCTCGCGCATCGCCGCCTTGCGCTGTGCCTCCGCTCCGGCGCGGGCCGCGGCGCTCTCCTCTTCGAGATTGCGCATGCGGATCAGCCCCGCCTTGAAGATCTGCACCGCGTCGGCGATCGTCCCGATCTCGGTCCGTTGGCCCTGATGCGGGATCGTGACCGACAGGTCGCCCGCGGCCAGCGCCTGCATCGGCCCGACCACGGAGGCGATGCCGCGGGTCACACCGCGGGTGATGAGGATCGCGAGCAAGACCGCGAGGCCGAGCCCGAGGGCGAGGACGGCGAGGCCGATCGTCCGCACCTGCTGGAACACGGCCTCGCCCGCCGCCATCGCGCGGGCGGCGCCCTCGTTGTTGAAGGCGATGAGCTTCTCCAAGGCGTTCGACATCGCCCGGCGCGGTGCGAGGCCGTTCGCCTCGTAATAGGTGAAGGCGTCCGCTTTCCGGCCCTGGCGCGAGAGATCCATGACGATCCGGCGTTCGGTCTCGAAGGCGGCGGCTTCCCGAGCATAGGTCTCGTAGAGCGCCCGCTCTTCGGCATTGGCGATCAGAGCTTCGTAGGCGGCCCGCTTTTCGGAGATCACCTTGCCGAACCGCTCGAAATCCTTGTCCATGGGCGGGATCATCTTCGGATCGACCGCCTGCGTATGCCGCAGCATCACGCCGTTCATCCGCGCCGCCGCCGTGTCGAGCTCGCCGAGCAGGCGCACGCTGGGAAGCCAATTGCGCTCGATATCGAGCGTTTGGTCACGCATCGTTTGCGTGCCGACGAGGCCCAGAATCCCCAAGCTGACGAGAAGGATCGTCAACACGGTGAACGAGGCGACAAGCTTGCTGCGAATGGGTAGCGTTTGGAGCGACACGGAAGACTCCGACGGGGACAGCTCGCGCGCCGTTATTGAGCGGGCGGCAGGAGTCTGGCCCGGAAACACTTACCGGATCGCCAATTGTTCCTCGGATTTCGCACAAAGCCTCGGGATTGAAATCGCTATACTCTTCGGGAAAACTTGGAAAAATTACATAAGATGGTTTTGCTGCAATCGGCGCGTGTCTCACGTCCCGTTGAGCAGTTCAGGCGTGCCGCGGCTGTCCGTCAGGCGGTTTGCCGGGTTTCCATGGCTCGTACGCCGACGATTTCGGCAGACGGCCTCGGCTCCAGACCGCTCCGGCCGGATGCTCGAAGGCGGATCGCCGCCATCCCGATCGCGGCAATGGCCGCTCGGGGGATGTCCTAAGAGTGCCTCACAAAACTCCCGGTCACCGACCGTTTCGCCTTCGTCCGCGACAGCGCAGCGGGAGTTTTGTGAGAGCCACTAAGGTGCCGCGCTCGACAGCTTGGAGACGCTGCCCGGGCGGCGCAGGATCGCGCTCACCGGCACGAGCCGGATGCCGCGCGCCTCGAGATCGCGCGACCAGCGCGACAGGCGCTCGATCGTCAACGGCGAGGCGCTGGAGGAAGCGAGCACGAGGCCCTTCTGCCGGGCCAGCGTTTCCAGGCGGGCGAGTTCCCCGTCGATGGTATCAGGCCGCGCGACGGCGTCGATCACGATCTCGGCCCGCGCGGTCGGCAGCTTGGTCTTCGCCGCGACGGTCGCGACCTGCGAGCCGGATGCCGCCCCGTCATCGACGAAGCCGAGCCCGCGGGCGGACAGATCCTTGAGCACCGGTTCCAGGGCCCCGGCCTCGCTCATCAGCTTGGCGCCCATGAAGTTCACGGCCCCGACGAAGCCCGGAAACCGGCTCATCGCCCAGGCGGCCCGGTCGAGATTCTCACCGGGGCGGGCCGAGGCCAGGAGCGTCTGCGGACCGGGATCGCTGTCGGGATAGTCGAACGGCTCCATCGGGAGTTGGAGCAGGATCTCGTGGCCGGCCTCGCGGGCGCGGGTCGCGGTCTTTTCGAGATCGCTGCCATAGGGCGAGAGCGCGAGGCTCACCGCCGCCGGAAGCCGGGCGATGGCGCCGAGGGTGGCGTTCTCGCCGATGCCGAGACCGGAGACGAGGACGGCGATGCGCGGCCCGGTGCCGGGCTCGTCCGGGCGGGCATAGATGTCGAGCGGCCGCAGCCGGCCTTCGCCGACCCGGGGCAGGGGGCCGTGGCGCCCGCGCTCGGTCAGGCGCGCATCGGGGGCCGGCGCGAGCTTCACCTGGGCGGCGTTCGGGACGCGGATGATCACCGGCGCATCGGGAGCCGTCGAACCGTCGGGGCGGAACACGCTGACGCCGGAGGCCTGTTCGACCTCGCTGGCGGATTGGGACGGTCCTCTGGAGGCGTGCGGTGCGGCTTCGGCGGTGCGGGGGGGGGCCGGGGCCTCGCGAATCTCGATGAGCGCCTGCGCCCGAGGCTCGCCGCCACGGGGATCACCGGTGAGGGCGATGCCGCCGGCGATCAGGGCGAGGGCCAGCATGCTGGCGCCCGCTGCCATGCCTGCGGAGGGGCGCAGGGCAAAGCGCGGACGGGCCGCCTTGTCCGCGACTCCGAGAGGCTTCGTCAGGATGTCGTCGGCCGCGTCGCTCACCCGCCGTCCTGCCTGTTGGCCCATGCTCCGACGACCGGGCGCGGCCCTCAACGAGAAACGGCCCGCAACCCCGATCTGAACCGGTATTGCGGGCCGTCATGGTTAATCTTTCGCTAACACCGCGGCGGATGCCCGCCGCGGCCCGGCCCAATCAGTTCTGCGTGGCCGGCTTCGTCACGTTGGCCGCACCCTTCTGGATGCCGTGCAGGAAATCGACCGCGGCGATGAGCTGCTTGTCCTTGGCCGGATCCGGCGGGATGTAGGCCGAGGAACCGCCGCGCTCCTCGGTGTCCTTCTGCTTGAGGTGGCCCTTCAGGCCGGCCTCGCCCTTGGTCTCGTCCTTACCCTTCAGATCGTCGGGCACCTCCTGCAGCACCTCCTGATCCGGCTCGATCCCCTTCGCCTGGATCGAGCGGCCGGACGGCGTGTAGTAGCGCGCGGTGGTGAGGCGCAGGGCGCCCTGGCCGCCGAGCGGGATGATCGACTGCACCGAGCCCTTACCGAAGGAACGCGTGCCCATGATGGTCGCGCGCTTGTGATCCTGCAGGGCGCCGGCCACGATCTCGGAGGCCGAGGCCGCGCCGCCGTTCACCAGCACCACGATCGGCTTGCCCTTGGCGAGGTCGCCGGCCTTGGCGGAGAAGCGCTGGGTCTCGTCCGGGTTGCGGCCGCGGGTCGAGACGATCTCGCCGCGGTCGAGGAAGGCGTCGGAGACCATCACCGCCTGATCGAGCAGACCGCCGGGATTGTTGCGCAGATCGAGCACATAACCCTTGAGCTTGTCGCCGCCGATCTCGCCCTGGAGCTTGTCGATCGCCGTCTTGAGGCCCTCATAGGTCTGCTCGTTGAACTGGGTCAGGCGGACATAGCCGACATCGCCGCTCTCGACCTTCGAGCGCACGGGGCGGATCTTGATGACGTCGCGCGTCAGCGAGACGTCGAGCGGCTCCTTGGCCTCCTTGCGGGAGATCTTCAGCTTCACCGTGGAGTTCACGGGGCCGCGCATCTTATCGACGGCCTGGTTCAGGGTGAGGCCCTGGACCTGATCCTCGTCGATCTGGGTGATGATGTCGTTAGCGAGCAGGCCGGCCTTGGATGCGGGCGTGTCGTCGATCGGCGAGACGACCTTGATCAGGCCGTCCTCCATCGTGACCTCAATGCCGAGGCCGCCGAACTCGCCCTTCGTCGTCGTCTGCATGTCGCGGAACGCTTTCGCGTCCATGTAGCTCGAATGCGGATCGAGCGAGGTCAGCATGCCGTTGACGGCCGACTCGATCAGCTTCGATTCCTCGGGCTTCTCGACGTAGTCGGTCCGCACCTTCTCGAACACGTCGCCGAACAGGCTCAGTTGCCGGTAGGTTTCCGCCGAGGCCGCGATGGCGCTCGTACCGGACAGCAGCTGGGTCTGGGTCGACAGGGCCGAGGCGCCGATGCCGAGGGCCGCGCCGAGTAACACGAGGGACACTTTGCGCATTATCCGCGAACCTTCTCGCTGGAACTTCTCGCCCACCACGGCTCCGGATCGATAGAGCCGCCGTCTTTCCTGAACTCGACGTACAGGACGGGATCAATCCGATCATCGTCCTTCTGTGACGCAGCCTGCGTCACGTTCGACGGCGTGCTTGCCGGGGTGCCGCTGCCCTCGCCCATCACGGCCACCGGTTCGCCCGCCAGTACGAACTGGCCGACCTCGACGTTGATCTGATCCATCCCCGCGAGCAACAGATAGTAGCCGTCGCCCGCATTGATGATCAAGAGACGCCCGTAGGAGCGAAAGGGTCCGGCGAAGGAAACCCATCCGTCCGCGGGCGAGGAGACCACCGCCTTCGGCCGTGCCCGCAGCGAGATGCCGCGGGTGGTCCCGCCCTGGCCGTCGGGTTGGTTGAAGCCGCGCAGCAGGGGGCCGCTCACCGGCCTGGGCAGATCGCCGCGGGCCTCGGCGAACTTCACCTTGGGCGCGAGCCGCGCCGGATCGCGGGCGCCGGCCGCCGCGAACTTGTCCTGGATCGCCCGCTGCTCGCGTTCGGCGGCGGCGCGGACCTCGTCGGCGGCCCGGCGGGCGCTCGACAGCTCGCCCTCCATCCGGTCCACGAGTTCCTTGAGGGATTTGGCCTGAGTGCCGAGTTCGGCGCTCTTGCGGCGCTCGGCGGTGAGGCTGGACTCGACCTCCGCCTGCCGGCTGCGGCGGGCGGCGATCAGCGCGTCGAGGCGCTGGCGCTCGGCGGCCCAGCCCGCGAGATCTTTTTTCAGCGCCTCGCGGTCGGCGGCGATGAGGCCGCGCACCCGCACCAGTTCGGTGAGGTCGCCGGCCAGGGTGTCCGCCTCGCCGCGTAGCTCCGGCACCACGGCGCCGAGCATCATCGAGGTGCGGATCGCCGCGAGCACATCTTCCGGGCGCACCAGCACGGCGGGCGGCGGGCGCCGGCCCATGCGCTGGAGCGCGGCCAGGATCTCGGCGATGACCGCACGGCGCGCCTCCAGCGACTTGCGGATCGCCGCGTCGCTGTCGGTGAGCGCGCGCAGGCGCTCCTCCAGCCGGTTCATCCGATCTTCGGTCGCCTGGGCTTGGCGTCCGGCATCGAGCAGGGCGGTGCTGAGCTTGGTCCGGTCGGAGCCGATCGCGGCGATCTCGGCTTCCAGCGCCGCGCGGTTGCCGCTGCTGGCCGCCAGCGCATCCTCGATCTGCTTGAGGTTCTGGGCGCGACGGTCGCGCTCCTCCTGCGTGCGCCGCATCGCCTCCGGATCGGGCGTCGTCTGCGCGAGCACGGGCAGGACGAACCCGCCCGCGAGGCAGGCGAGGGCGGTCAGGATCGTCGCGGGCCGGGCGTGCGCCGTCACCTTGGATCTCATGCCTCGGGATCGCCCCGGTGATAGGGGTGTCCGGCCAGGATGGTCAGCGCCCGGTAGACCTGTTCGAGGGCGAGCACGCGCACCAGACCGTGCGGCAGTGTCGCCGCTCCGAAGGCGAGAATATGGTCGGCGCGTCCGCGCACGGTCTCGTGAAGGCCGTCCGCCCCGCCGATGACGAGGACGAGGCTGCCCCGCCCCGCATCGCGCCACGCCCCGATCTTGTCCGCGATGCGCTCGCTCGGCCAGTCGGAGCGGCCGCGCTCGTCGCAGGCGATCACCGCCGCATCCGCCGGCACGAGGGCGAGGATCGCCGCCGCCTCCTCGGCGATGCGGTCGGCCGAACGGCGCGCCCGCGATTCAGGGATTTCGGTGAGGTCGCAGGCGGTGACGCCGAGGCCCTTGCCGAGCGCGACCGCGCGCTCGCGGTAACGGGCGGCGAGATCCCGCTCCGGCCCGTTCTTCAGGCGTCCGATGGCGACGACGAGCAGGCGCAAGGGGCGTGAACGATCCCGGAAGCGAAGTAAGGAGGCGCGATAGCACGATCACGCCCGCGACGGGGAGCCGATCGTACCGGAAAACGTCGTCGGCAATGCAGGCACGCTCGGCCCGAGCGCCGAGCGGCCGGCGCCATGAGTACCAAGGCGCGCCGCCGCCCGGTTGGCGGCACGGCGGCGGCGACCTACCTGCCGCCCTCAACCACGCCTTTGGCCCGGAGCCGGCCTTCCGCCGCGCCCACCCGTCCGGGATCTCACGACAGGATCACGATGCACTCGCCCGCAAGCGCCGCGCCGACGCGCCTCGACCGCAAGGCCGTGGGAGCGGTCGTGCTCGGCAACGCCCTCGAATTCTACGACTTCACGATCTACGCCTTCTTCGCCAAGTCGATCGGCGCGACCTTCTTTCCCTCGGACAGCCCGACCGACAGCCTGCTCGCCTCGCTCGCCCTGTTCGGGATCGGCTACGTCATGCGCCCCGTGGGCGGCGTGCTGATCGGCGCCTTTGCCGACCGGGCCGGGCGCAAGCCGGCCATGCTCATCACCATCGCGCTGATGGCGGTCGGCATGCTGATGCTGGCGGCCTGCCCCGGCACGGCGGTCCTCGGCGTCTGGGCACAAGTGATCGTGATCGCCGGGCGGCTGATCCAGGGGCTGGCGCTCGGTGGCGAAGTCGGCCCCTCCACCGCCTACCTGATCGAGGCGGCTCCGGCGCGGCATCGCGGCTTCGTCGCGAGTTGGCAGATCGCGAGCCAGGGCTGTGCGGCCCTGTTCGCCGGCCTGTTCGCCACCGTGTTGACCCTCGTGCTCGGCGATGCGGCCATGGCGGATTGGGGCTGGCGGCTGATGTTCGGCCTCGGCCTCCTCGTCGTGCCGGTCGGCCTCGTGATCCGCAGCCACCTGCCGGAGACGGCGGGCGAGGTGCATGATCCCGCCGCCGCCGCTTCGACCGGTGCGGTGCTCGGCCGGCTGCTACGCCAGCACGGGCGGATGCTCGGGCTGACCTTCCTCGTCATCGCCGCCTCGACCGTCTCGAATGCGGTGGGCACCAACATGCCGGTCTTTGCCGGGGCGACGCTCGGCCTCTCGGAGATGGCGGCCAACGCCGTGCCGATCGCGCTGGGGCTGGCCTCCGTGATCTTCCCGCTCCTCGGCGGCTGGCTCGCCGACCGGTTCGGGCGCAAGCCGGTGATGATCTGGCCGCGGGCGCTGATCCTCGTGCTCGCCGTGCCGGCCTTCCTGTGGATGCTGCAGGCACCGAGCGCGCTCAGCGTCTACGCCGTGACCTTCCTGCTCTCGGCCCTGTCCTCGATCAACGCGGCGGCGATCATCGTCGCCATCCCCGAAGCCCTGCCGCGGGCCGTGCGCAGCGCCGGGCTGTCGATCGTCTATGCGCTCTCCGTCTCGATCTTCGGCGGCAGCACGAACTACGTCGTGAACTGGCTGATCGCCACGACCGGCGACCGGATGGCGCCGGCCTATTACCTCGCCGCCTTCAGCCTCGTTGGCACGGTCGCCGCCCTGCTGCTGCCGGAGACGCGCGGCCGCGACATCCATGTCGACACCGCGACGCGAAGGTGAACTCCGGCGGCGTGTCCGCGCCGAGGGGCCAGCTTTCGCGAGATGGAAGGGACCGAATTGGATTCACCCATCCAAGACGATCCGCGGAAACGGGAGCGCCGTCCTGCGTCTCGGGCCGAAAGCGGTCGCATTCGCGGCCAGCGCCTTCCTTCGTCAATGCCGGCGGAGCCGAACACTGAGTATTCCGACGCAATGAATCCTTAGGAAAAATAAGACCTAGTGCATCCTGGGGAGAAGACGCACGCACGGCGTGTTCGCGGCCCGGTGTTCGGTAAGATGAAAATGAATTTTTTTCACGGACGCCGAGAACTTCTGAGCGGCATCGTACCGAGCTATACGGACCCCGAAGCCTGCAACCGCCAGCTCGTCGAGCTGCAACGCCAGATCCCGTCGCTCTATGCGCTGCTTTCCGCCAATGCCTGCGCCCTCGCGTTCACGCATTACGCTTTTGCGCCGGCTTGGCTGACCGTCGCGCTCCCCGGCACAATGATCGGCCTGTGCGCGGTGCGGGCCGTGCATTGGTGGCGTCTTCGGCCGCAGGCGATCTCCGGAGACGAGGCCTTCAAGCGGCTGCGCGCCACCAGCCTCCTCACCGTTCTGTTCTCGGCGCTCTTCGTAGGCTGGGCGATGAAGCTCAACGCCTATGGCGGCCCGTTCGAGCAGGGCCACGTCGCAATCTTCATCGCGATCACCGTCATCGGCTGCATCTTCTGCCTGACGCATCTGCCGGCCGCGGCGCTCCTCGTGACCGTCATCGTCATGGGCAGCTTCCTGACGCACTGCCTGACGAGCAGCAACAGCGTCTTCATCGCGATCGCGCTGAACACCGCCTTCGTCACGGTGGTGATGGTGCGCATCCTCACCAACAACTTCCTGGCCTTCCTGCAACTGGTCGCGTCCAAGGCCGAGGCGCAGCGGCTCGGCGCGGAGAACCAGCGCCTCGCACATACCGACAGCCTCACCGGGCTGCCCAACCGGCGCTATTTCTTCCAGCGCCTCGATGCGCTGATCGCCGCCTCGGCCGGCAGAAATGCTGCTTTCGCCCTCGCGATCTTCGATCTCGACCGCTTCAAGCCGATCAACGACACGTTCGGCCATACCGCCGGAGACCGGGTACTGGAGGAGACCGGGCGCCGTCTCGAAACCTTCGCCGCGGACGGCGTGACGATCGCCCGTCTGGGCGGCGACGAGTTCGGCGTGCTGATCCACTCGGCCGAGTGCGCGGCCGCCGCCGTCGAGCTCTGCAACCGCATCTGTACGGCGCTGCACACCCCGATTTCGCTGGGCGAGACGCAGGTCGTGCCGGGATGCTCGGGCGGCTTAGCGCTCTATCCCAGCGCAGGCCGGGCCGCGGATGCGCTGTTCGACCGGGCCGATTATGCGCTCTACCATTCCAAGGAGCGCAGGCGCGGGACCACGACCCTGTTCTCGCAGGAGCATGAGGACGCGATCCGGGCTGAGCGCGCGGTGGAGACCGCCCTCCAGAGCGCCGATCTCGCCGCCGAGATGGAGATGCATTACCAGCCGATCCTCGACACGGTGACGGATCGCATCACCACGGTCGAGGCGCTGGCCCGCTGGACCAGCCCCAAGCTCGGGCGTGTGCCGCCCGACCGTTTCATCGCCGTGGCGGAGCGCTGCGGGATGATCCACTCGGTCACCCTGCTTCTCCTGCGCAAGGCGCTGGCCGACGCGGCCCGGCTCCCGGACGACATCGGCCTGTCGTTCAACCTCTCGTCGCACGACCTCGCCTCGCCCGAGACGGTCATCGCGATCCTCGCCGCGGTCCGGCAGAGCGGGCTCGATCCCCGGCGGATCACGCTGGAACTGACGGAGACCGCGCTGATGCGCGACTTCGAGGGGGCACAGAAGGCGATCACGCTCCTGCGTGCCCTCGGCATCAAGATCGCGCTGGACGATTTCGGGACGGGGTATTCGAGCCTGAACTACGTCCACCGCCTGCCGCTGGACCGGATCAAGATCGACCGCGGCTTCATGGCCGATGTCGAATCCGACCTCGGACGCAGCGTCGTGATCACCATCCTCGATCTCTGCCAGAATCTCGGGCTGGACGGCATCGCCGAGGGGATCGAGACCACCGAGCAACTGAGCGCCGTGCGCCGCCACGGCTGTCGCTACGTTCAGGGCTACCTGATCGGCATGCCGAAGCCGATGACGGAGCTGCTCAGCGTTTTTCGCGGCGTGGCAGAGGCCGAGCCGGTCTCCGCCTGAACGCGTCGGAGCGCCGCGCGCTGCCCCTGTCCGCCTATCGCAGCCCGTCGGGCCGGTCGCCCGCGGCCCAGGCGATCGCCTGCTCCAGGCGGTCGTTGCCCCAGAACAGCTCGCCGTCCTCGGTGAGGAAGCTCGGTGCGCCGTAGATGCCGCGGGAGCGAGCCTCCTCGCCGGCCACCTTCAGCCGGCCCTTGTTGGCTTCCGAGGCCGCCGCCTTGAGGATCTGGGTGCCGTCGAGCCCGAGCGCATCGAGGATGCGCCCCACCGCCGCCGGTTCGGCGATGGAGCCGCCCTTGGAAAAGCTCGTCTCGAACACCGCTTTCGAGAACGGCACCAGCCAATCCTGGTCGGCGGCGTAGGTCGCCACGCGCACCGCGCTGAGCGAATTTTGCGGGAAGGGGGTGGGGCGCGTGACCGGCGGCAGCCCGAGCCGCGCGGCCTCGCGATCGAGGTCGCGCCACATGTTGCGGCCCTTGGCCGGGTAGAGGTTGAAGGGCGAGTTGGTCCACCCCTGCGTCGCGAAGATCGGCCCGAGCAGAAACGGTCGCCAGCGCAGCTCGACGTCGGCCGTCCTGGCCAGCGCTTCGATGCGCATGGCCGACAGGTAAGAGTAGGTCGAGGCGAACTCGTACCAGAATTCCAGGGTCGCTCGCCGCCGCATTCGTCGATTCTCCGGATCGTCTGGTCCGTCCTGCCGGTGACCCTACCACGTCTGCGGAGACGCGCCGGGGCAGGCTGGATCGCAAACGAGGCAACCGGCATCCCGCCCCGCCGGTTGCGCGCCGCGCGCCTCCGCTGTTAATCCGCCTTCACCCTGTTGCCCGAGCCCAACACCATGTCCGACGCCCTCCCGAACAAATCCGTCAAGAAGGTCGTTCTCGCCTATTCCGGCGGGCTCGACACCTCAATCATCCTCAAGTGGCTTCAGACCACCTACGGCTGCGAGGTCGTGACGTTCACCGCCGATCTCGGCCAGGGCGAGGAGCTGGAGCCGGCGCGCCGCAAGGCGGAGCTGCTCGGCATCAAGCCGGAAAACATCTTCATCGAAGACCTGCGCGAGGAATTCGTCCGCGACTACGTCTTCCCGATGTTCCGCGCCAACGCGGTCTATGAGGGGATCTATCTCCTCGGTACCTCGATCGCCCGGCCGCTGATCGCCAAGAAGCAGATCGAGATCGCCGAGCGGGTCGGCGCCGATGCGGTGTGCCACGGCGCCACCGGCAAGGGGAACGATCAGGTCCGGTTCGAACTCGGCTACTACGCGCTCAAGCCCGACGTGACGGTGATCGCGCCCTGGCGTGAGTGGGATCTGCGCTCGCGCGAGCAGCTCATCGCGTTCGCCGAACAGCACCAGATCCCGATCGCCAAGGACAAGCGCGGCGAGAGCCCGTTCTCGGTCGATGCCAACCTCCTGCACGCCTCCTCCGAGGGCAAGGTGCTGGAGGATCCGGCGGTCGAGGTGCCGGATTACGTCTATTCGCGCACCCTCTCCCCCGAGGAGGCGCCGGACACGCCCACGATCGTCACCATCGGCTTCGAGCGCGGCGACGCCGTCTCCATCGACGGCGAGGCGCTCTCGCCCGCCACGCTGCTGGCCAAGCTCAATGAGCTCGGCCACGCCAACGGCATCGGCCGGCTCGATCTGGTCGAGAACCGCTTCGTCGGCATGAAGAGCCGCGGCATGTACGAGACGCCCGGCGGCACCATCCTGTTGCCGGCCCACCGCGCCATCGAGTCGATCACGCTCGACCGCGGCGCGGCCCATCTCAAGGACCAGCTCATGCCGCAATATGCGGAGCTGATCTATAACGGCTTCTGGTTCTCGCCGGAGCGCGAGATGCTCCAGGCGCTCATCGACAAGAGCCAGGAGAAGGTGACCGGCGAGGTGCGGCTCAAGCTCTACAAGGGCGGCGTCCACGTCATCGGCCGGACCAGCCCGCACTCGCTCTACGATCAGGACCTCGTCACCTTCGAGGAGGGCGCCGTCGCCTACGACCACCGCGACGCGGCGGGCTTCATCAAGCTCAACGCCCTGCGCCTGCGGACGCTCGCGCAGCGCAAGAAGCGCGAGGGCTGAGCCTCGGCTTCAGCGCCTGTTCGCTTCGCTTCTCCGAGACGTTTCCTCATCCTGAGGTGCCGCGGAGCGGCCTCGAAGGAGGGCTCCAGGAATCGCGGCGGCCTCTGGAGGTCTCCTTCGAGGCGCCTTGCTAAGGCAAGGCGCACCTCAGGATGAGGGGGAGGGGTCGGATAACGCGCTGACGTTAGGGTCGAAGTGGATCTCAGCGATCCCCCAGGAAGGCGGGATCGTTCGAGACGAGCAGCACGCGCAGGTTGGAATCCGGGACGTAGTCGCGGGCTTCCCAGACGAAGGTGGTCGGACCCGTCTTGCGCACGCCCTGGCGGCAGAAGCTGACCAGGGCGTCCGCACGGCCCTTGTCCACCGTCAGGGTGAAGCGGCCGATGCGCCCGGCCCAGTTGCGGGCCGTGGTCACGATGTAGGGCACCTCGAAGGCGCGGGTGTAGCCCTCGGGCGTCGCCGCCGCGAGGCGCCGGATGCCCGCCAATCCGGCTTCGTCGAGGCAGTAGCGCGCCCGGAAGTCGCGCGCCGCGGCGTCCTTGGGCGAGAGGAAGTGGTTGCCGGTCACGGGCACGTAGCTGTGGGAGATGCGCAGCTCCGCATCCGCCGGAAACACCTGCTCCCAGTGGAATTTGGCCTCGCTGCGCCACTGCGCGCCGGCGTCAGACGTCGCATCGGACAACAGGTCGGCCTTGTGCAGGGCCTCGAGGTCGGCCGGCGAGAGCCGCTTGAGCGCCGTCTCCAGTTCGTCGCGCCGCAGCGGATTGATCGGAAGCCCCTGCCGCTTGAGGCGCTCCGTGATCTCCTGCGTGCCGTGGAAGGCGCGCTCTTCCAGGGCCGGCTCGATCGTTCGGCCGTCGGCCTTGACCGTGAAGCCGACGAAGTTGGCGCTGCCCCGAACCGGGAGCGAGAGGGCGCTGAGCGAGAGTTCGGCCCCGTCGATGGGCGGCAGCGGGAAGGTGAGGCGCAGGGTGCGCGGCGCCTTCGAGCGGTTGCGGAAGACGTAATCGACGCCGATGCGGTCGATGGCGATGCGAAGGTCCTCGCTCGCCAGTTCGATCTCGGCATCGCGCACCAGAACGAGGCCGCCCGCGTCGAGGGTGGCCGCGCTGTCGTTCGCCCATGCCGGCGCGGCCCAGGAGGCCAGTGCCAGGATGAGAGCGCCCGGCACCGTTCCCGTGATCCAACCCCATTTCATCCGGTCTCTCCCCTTTGGGCCCGCTGCACGGCCCAACCGCTGATAGGCGGCCGGCGCAGCGATTCGCAAAGGGGGCGAGGATGCGCTCAGGCCGGCTCCCAGCCGATCGTGCCCTCGGGTTGCCGGAACGGTCCCGGCCCGAGATCGCCGTAGCGCAGGAAGATCTGCATCGCCGGCTGCATCTCGCGGTGCAGGCGCTCCAGGCGGGCCTCCTGTTCGTCGGTCAGGATGGCGCGGCCTTCCGCGTCCTTTTCCGGCGGCTCGCCGAGATGGACCGCCATCTCCACCGTGTACCACGTCATGTTGCCGTAGGGGCGCTTGGGATCGACGCTCGGCACGTCGTATTCCTCGTCCCATTCGAGGCTGAAGGTCCGCAGCAACCGAAGGTGCTGGTCGGTGATCTCGAAGGTGATGTGCTCGGGCGTTTCGCCGGTGGCGTCGTCGCGGAACACGTCGAAGACGTCCCCCGGCGCGAGCTTGGCGAGCGGGTTGTGGTACTGGTAGCGGCCGGGCTTCAGCGTCGCGTTCTGCAGGAACACGGCGAGCGCATCGCCCATCGCCCGGTGCTCCTCGTCCGCGCCCTCGTCGTCGCCGGTGACGTTGAAGATGTCGCCGTCGCGGTCGGTGCTGCCATAGGGCGCGTCCGGATGGATCATCGGCGCGCCGGTCTCCGCTCCGTTCCAGGCCACGACCATCCGCCGGATCAGCGCGATGCGCTCCAGCGTCAGGTCGAAGGTGTCCGTCTCGCTCATGTCGCCGGTCTGCCTCTCGCGCCCCTCGGGGCGGTTGAGGGCCCCGTCGCAACGCTCAGTGGCCCAGCGCCAGCGCGGGTGCAAGCCGTGTTGCAACTCTCTGAAGGGCCATTGTTCGAAGCCGCCCGCGCGGCTTCGCGGCGCCAAGGGTCGCGACGAAGAGCGCCGCGCGGAGCAAAAGCCTAAGCCCGCGAAGGCTGGCGCAGGCGATTGAGGCCGGCAGTCACCAGGGTGCTCGCTGACAAGCGACAGCCCTGGACTTGTTACGCGGCCGGCTTCACGGTCTGGCGGGCCAGGAGGGCGCCGACCGCGTCGGGCAGGGCGTCGAAATGCTCGATGACCCAGTCGGGCGCCAGCTCGCGCATCGGCACGGGGGTATAGCCGAAGGTCACGCCGACGACCGGGATGCCGGCCGCCTTGGCTGCGGCGACATCGGCCTTGGAATCACCCACCATCACGGCGCGGTGGAGATCGCCTCCGGCGCGCTCGATGGTCGCGGTGATGTGGCGCGGGTCCGGCTTCGAGAAGGCGAAGGTCTCCTTGCCGACGATCGTGCGGAAGCGATGGCCGATGCCCAGCGCGTCGAGCAACGCCACGGCATGCGACTCCACCTTGTTGGTGCAGATCGCGAGGCGAAAGCCCGCAGCCTCCAGCTGGTCCAGCGCCGCAACCACACCGGGGAACAGATGGGAATTGTCGGTGAGATGCTCGCCGTAATAGGTGAGGAAATCCTGGAACAGCGTCTCCAGCCGCTCCGGCGTCAGGCTCGCGCCGGCCACCGTGAAGCCGCGCTGGATCAGGGCGCGGGCGCCCGCACCGAGCAGATCGCGGGCCTGTTCGAGCGGCAGCGGCGCGTGGCCCTCCCGGGCGAGGATGACGTTGAGGGTGCCGATGAGGTCGCCCGCGGTCTCGGCGAGGGTCCCGTCGAGATCGAACACGACGATCGGGGAGCTGTGCACGTTCATCGGCGTCCCGGTACGTTCCATTGTCAAGCTGGCTAGCGGTCGTCTCTCCTACGATCAACCCTAGCAGTTGATACCGGGTTAGCGCGGAGACTCAGTGTTGCCTCTCTGCCCAAGCTCCGCCACGGAACGGGTGCTTGATCGCGCCGCCGATGATTCGCCGTTTCGCTCTTCCGCAACAAGACGATGTCCCGCCCCATGCGTGTCCCTTCGCGTCTTTCTCTCCCCCGGCTGTCCGCCGGCCTGCTCGTCGCGGCCCTCGCCGGCCTGCCGCTGGCCGCCGAGGCGGCCGGGCCCTACGAATTCGTGGCTGCGCCCGCGGTCGATCTGAACCGGATCTACCGGATCGACCGCGCCAACGGCGAGGTCACCTCCTGCCAGTACGGCCTGCGCGACGACAGCGTCGGCGTCACCCTGTGCTTTGCCGCCGGAGAGGGCGCCGGCCCGCAGACACCGGGCGAGTACGGCCTGATCGCCTCGCGCCACGCCCGCGAGTCGGGGATCTACCGGGTCAATTACCGCACCGGTGAAACCAGCGCCTGCTACGTGCAGATCCGTCAGGAGCTCGTGGTCTGCACCGAGCAGGCCGGTCCGCCGCCCGCCGGCACCGCGAGCGGGGCGGGCGCTGCCGCGACCGGACCAGCCCCCGGCCGTGCCGGCCCGAGCGCCACGCCGCCGCAGGGAACGCGGCCCTGACGGCGGACGAAGCGCCGGACGCTCTTGGGAAGCGTCCATGCTTCTTTGCGTCCGTCTTTTGCGGTCGCGGGGAGGCGTGCTAGGGCCTGCCTCCCATCCAGCCCCAGATTCGACGGTCCGAGTGCCCCCGATGAATTCGCTTCCCGAGGTCGTTTCGTGAGCGCGCCGGATCTGAAGCGGGCGGCGGCTGAGCGCGCAATCCCCCTGGTCGAGGACGGGATGCGCCTCGGCATCGGCACGGGCAGCACGGCCGCGGCCTTCATCACGCTGCTGGGTGAGCGCGTGCGCGCGGGCCTCAAAGTCACCGGTGTGCCGACCTCGGAGGCGACCCGCATCGCCTGCGAGCGCGAGGGTATCCCGCTCGCCACGCTCGAAGACCTGCCCGAACTTGATCTCACCATCGACGGGGCCGACGAGGTTGACGGCAATCTTCGCCTCATCAAGGGCGGCGGCGCCGCGCTGCTGCGCGAAAAGATCGTCGCGGTGGCCAGCCGCCGCATGGTGGTGATCGCCGACGCCTCCAAGCACGTCGAGACGCTGGGCGCCTTTCCGCTGCCGGTGGAGGTGAACCTGTTCGGCATCGGCGCCACCACCCGCGCCGTCGAGGCGGCGGTGGCGGGTGCCGGCTGCACGGGCGCGATCCTGCGCCGCCACGACGCCTCCGGTGCGCCCCTTCTCACGGACGGCGGCCACGCCATCCTCGACCTGCGGCTCGGCCGCATTCCCGATCCGGAGGCTCTGTCCGCGCGGCTCTGGGCGGTGCCCGGCGTGGTCGAGCACGGCCTGTTCCTCGGCATCGCCGACGCGGCCATCCTCGCCGCGGCCGAAGGTGACGCGGCCGTCGTCAGCGTTCTCGGCCGCCTCTGACGCCCGGCCGCCGCCTTTCTCTTCTTCGGAGCTTCTCCCGCATGGTTCTCCGTCTCGCTGCCCTGGGTGGCCCCTTCCTCGCGGCCCTGCTGTCGCAGGCCGTCCTCGCACCGGCGGCGCTCGCGCAGCAGCCCGCCGCCAAGCCCCCGGCCGCTTCCGCGAAGCCGACGGCGAAGCCCGGCGCGGCCCCGCCGCCGGCCCCCGCGCCGGAGCCCGATCTCAGCGCTGCCCATCTCGCGCTCGCCCGCGAGGTGATGCTGAGTTCCGGCATCGCCCGCTCCTTCGACTCGATCATCCCGACCATGGCCGAACAGATCCGCAAGAACGCGGTGACGCGGCCCGACCTCGCCAAGGATCTGGACGAGGTGCTGAAGGGTCTCGATTCGGAGATGGAGCTGCAGAAGCAGCGGCTCATCACCATCGCCGCGCGGATCTATGCCAAGCGCCTGAACGAGACCGAGCTGAAGGACATCGTCACCTTCTTCCGCTCGCCCGCGGGCAAGCGCTACGTCGAGACCCAGCCGCAGATCCTCGATGACATGGTCGGCGCCATGCAGGATTGGACCCAGGAAGTCTCGGAATACATCATGGTCCGCACCCGCGCCGAGATGGGCAAGCGCGGCCACCAGCTCCAGTGAGCGCCGGCCCTCGAGCATCCTCCCGAAAGGTGGTTGCCGGCTTTCGGAAGAACGATGACGCAGAAGCAAATGCCTAGAGCATCGTCCTGGATCGGGTATCCAGAACGATGCTCTAGCGCGGCGCCGCGCCTGTTTGCGGCCGGCGCCGTCGCCTTGGCGCTGGTGGCGCCGCTGATGGCGCTCGCCAACCGATCGAGCCCACTCGTCGTCGGCATCGCCGCGCTGCTGTTCCTCGTGGGCGCCGTCGCCGAGCGCGGCGGGCGCGCTGCCGCCGAATTGATCGCCCCCTTACGCTCCCCGCTCGGCCTCGCTGCGCTCGCCTTCCTCGGTTGGTGCCTCGTCTCGCTGGCCTGGACCCCGTTTCCCACGCTTTTGGGCCGGGTGCTGTCCGAATTCCTGCCGACACTCGCCGCCGCGGCGATTCTCGCCCGGCTCGCGCCGGCCCGGCTGCCGCCCTGGGCGCTGCCGCTGGGCGCTGGCCTGCTCGCCGCCGCCTGCCTTTTCATCGCGGGAAGCCTCGCCCTCGGGCTGGCGCCGCAGGCCTGGCTCGGGCAGCGCGTGGCCCTGTTCATGTTCAACCGCCCGCTGCTGACTTTGCTGCTGCTGGCCGGGCCCATCGCCGCCTTCCTTGCGCTCCGCAGCCATCGCCTCGCCGCTGGGATTCTGCTCGGGGTGGTGGCGCTGGCGATCCTGCGCTCGATCAGCGGCGCGGCGATGCTCGGATTGCTCGCGGGCGCCGTGATGTTCGGGGTCGGCCGCCTGTTCCCCAAACCCGTGGCCCTGGCGCTCGCGGCGCTGACCCTCGGGTTCGCCTTCGCCCTCGCTCCGGTCGAGGGCGACATCCTCCACCGGCTGATGCCGGAGGCGGCGCATGAACGGCTGACGCAGTCGTCCTCGCGGGCGCGGGTCGCCATTGCCCAGAGCTTCGGTGCTGCGGTCGCCCAGGCCCCGTGGATCGGCTCGGGCTACGGCATGGGCCTGCGCTTTGCCGAGGTGCCGGCGGCGCAAGCACTCGAACCGGAAATGCGGGCGATGCTGGCCGTCGGCCACCCACATAACAGCTTCCTCCAGATCTGGGCCGAACTCGGCTTCGTCGGCGCCGCACTCGCGGCTTTGGTCGCCTTCCTGGCCCTGCGGGCGGCGGCGGGTCTGCCGCGGCTTCTGTTTGCCACGGCGCTCGGATTGCTGGGCGCGGCGGTGGCGGTGATGTTCGTCGAGCACGGCGCGTGGCAGGGATGGTGGACGGCGGGCCTCGGGGCCGCCATCACATGGCTGCGGGCGGCGGCTTGCGCACGGCCGGCACACGAGAGCGAAAACGCGCGCGCATGAGCGAGACCGAGATGAGCGAGTCCAAGATGGGTGAGCCTTGCGACGTCGACCTGTTCGTGATCGGCGGCGGTTCGGGCGGGGTGCGGGCGGCCCGCATCGCTGCCGGCCACGGCGCTCGGGTGATGCTGGCCGAGGAATACCGCGTCGGCGGCACCTGCGTGATCCGCGGCTGCGTGCCGAAGAAGCTGATGGTCTATGCCGGCCGCTTCACCGACGAGTTCGAGGACGCCGCCGGTTTCGGCTGGCACCTTGAGACGCCGCGCTTCGACTGGGCCGCGCTCAAGCGCTCCCGCGACGCCGAGGTCGCGCGGCTCGAAGGCATCTACGGACGCAACCTCGCGGGCGCGGGCGTCGAGGTCGTGGCCGACCGCGCGGTGATCGAGGATCCGCACACGGTGCGCCTCGTTCACGCCGACCGCACGATCCGGGCCCGTTACATCCTGATCGCGACCGGCGCGACGCCGGTGCGCGAGCCGCTGATCCCCGGCGCCGAACTCGCGATCGATTCGAACGGCGTGTTTGAGCTAGAGACCCAGCCCGAGCGCATCCTCGTGGTCGGCGGCGGCTACATCGCCGTGGAGTTCGCAGGCGTCTTTGCCAGCCTCGGCTCCAAGACGACGCTGCTCCACCGCGGAAAGAGCCTGCTGCGCGGCTTCGATCCCGAGATCGCCGACGCGCTCGGCGAGGCTTATGCCAAGCGGATGGATCTGCGCCTGGAGCAGACCGTCGAGCGCCTCGATCGCGACGGATCGGCCATCCGCGCCACCCTCAACGGGGGCGAGAGCCTCACCGTCGATTGCGTGCTGGTGGCCACCGGCCGGCGCCCGAACGTGGCCGGGCTCGGGCTGGAGCGGGTCGGGATCGAGCTCGATGAACGGGGCGCGATCCCCGTCGAGGCGGATTCGCGCACCCGGGTGCCGTCGATCTACGCCGTCGGCGACGTGAACGGCCGCGCGGCGCTGACCCCCGTGGCGATCCGCGAGGGCCACGCCTTCGCCGACACCGTGTTTGGCAACAAGCCCTGGTGCGTCGATCACCGCCTGATCGCCACCGCCGTGTTCTCGACGCCGGAGATCGGCGTGATCGGCCACAACGAGGACGTGGCCCGGCGCTGCTACGGGGACATCGACGTCTACAAGGCGAGCTTCCGCCCGATGAAGGCGACGCTCTCGGGCCGCGACGAGCGGGTGATCATGAAGGTGCTGGTGGACCGCGCCAGCGACCGGGTGGTCGGCGTCCACGTGCTGGGGACGGATGCCGGGGAGATCATCCAGGCCATCGGTATCGCCGTCACCATGGGCGCGACCAAGGCCGATTTCGACCGCACCATCGCCGTGCATCCGACGCTCGGCGAGGAGCTGGTGACGATGCGGACGCCCCATGTGGTGAAGCACCCGGTGGGCGTGGGGTAGCCTACTCCGCCGCCGGCAGGCTCAGCGAGAGCAGCCGCGCCGTGCGCGCCCGGCTGCCGGTGTTCGGGTCGGCGCTCGGCTCGAAGGCACGGCGGCCGTCGTCGAGGGCGCCGTTCACCGCGTCGATGGCAAGGATCAGCGCGGAGATCATCCGCGAATCGATGCTGCGCTCGCGGGCTTGGCGCACCACGTCGGCGATCAGCGCGTCGGTTTCACGGGTGAGCGCGTCGAGTGCGGCCGCCGATTGCGCCTCGCGGGCCTCGGCCAGGATGTCGAGCAGACGGTCGAGGACGATGTCGATGCGCTCGCGCCGCTTGCGGGCGAGGCGCTGGCCGATCCAGGCCACGCCCGAGCCCAGCGTGCCGCCGAAGAAGGCGAAGAGGTAGATCCAGTCCTCGTAGCGATCGAGGAAAGTCTGCTGCTCGCGCTCGAAATAATCCACCGCGCCGGGATGGTTGGGAAGCTGCGCGCTCGTGGCCGTGACGGTGGTGTCGTAATCCGGCGGCTTCATCTGGTGGGCGATCGGGGCGGCGGCTGCGAGGCGCGAGCGCCACTCGAACAGGTGCTGCACCACGGAGGCCACGGCGACGCGGCTCACCGCACCGCGGGCCATCAGCCGGTAGGAGACGCCGACCGTCTCGACATCCTCCTCCGGGCGCTTGGGCCGTCCGCCGAAGGTGCCCGCCGAAAGGGTGACGGCCTGGAGCGTCGGCATGCGCTGCACGATCGCCTTCCCGTCCGGCACGCTGACGAGGGTCACCTTGCGCTCCGGCGCGGCCGCCTCGACCGCCCGCAGCATCGCCTGGGCCGGCTTGGCGGTGGGGGAGGCGATGATCGCCACCGCATCGACCCGCTTGCCTTCCAGCGCCGCGGTGATCTCGGTGGCCTTGAGCGGCACGAGGCCGATGCGGCCCGCCGCCAGCGCGTCGCTGCCGAGCGCCTCGGCTTCCGCGGCCGCCTTGAAGTCGTAGAAGTCGAGCAGGCTTGTCAGAACCGGCAGGTCGGCCTCGTGGCGCGTGACGACCCCGAGGCGCCGGGTCGAGAGATCCGAAAAACTCTCGATCCCGTTGGCTTCGGGGGCCGCAATGATCAGCGCCTCGTCGTGGAGGATGGCCAGCGTCAGGCCGTTATCCGGCAGCTTCACATCGGGCCGCACCACGGCGAGGTCGGCACGGCCCTGCTCCAGGGCGGCGGCGCTGTCGCGCACGTCGTCGAAGGGCGCGACCTTCAGGCGCACGTCCTCGTGATTGCGGGTCAGCGCCCGCGCATAGGTTTCGATCAGCCCCGCTTCGACACCGTCGCGCGGGCCGACCGCCACCGTGAGCAGCGTGGGGCGTGATAGGGTGACGACGAGGCCGGCCACGGCTGCGAACCCGAGGGCCAGCAGCACGTAGAGCCATTCGCGCCTCATGAGCGTGGCCACCATGCGGCGGCGGAGCCCTCGAAATCGCGTGCGATCCATCCAAGATTCATGAATCGAAAACCTGTCCGGATCGTGAAGAACGAATGAATCCGCGAACCGTTTCAAGCCGACGTGATGGCCCGACCGATGGGCGACGCGAAGCAAGGCCCGAGCCGCCGGTCACCGCCGCCTGGCTGGAACGGGTGACGACGCATTATCTCGACCGCTACGGCGCCTCGTCCGAGATGCTGCGTCGGGTGCTCGCCCGCCGCATCGAGCGCCGCTGCCGCTCCCGCGACGAGGATGCGAGCGCGCATGCCGGGCTGATCGAGGAGACGGTCGCCCGCGCGCAGCGGGCCGGGCTCGTGGACGACGCGCGCTTCGCCGCCGCCCGCCTGCGCGGCCTGAGGCGGCGCGGTACGTCGACCCGGCAGGCGCAGGCGCGGCTCGCCGCCAAGGGGATCGACCGGGAGACGATCGCGGCGACCCTCGCCGAGGAGGACGAGGCGGCCGGGACACAAGAGGGCGAGGCCGATACGGAAGAAAAGGCGGCCGTTGCTTATGCCCGCCGCCGCCGCCTCGGCCCCTATCGCCGGCCGGAAACCCGCGAGGCCAACCGCGAGCGCGACCTCGCCGCCATGGCGCGGGCGGGGTTTTCCTACGCGCTCGCCAAGGCCGTGCTCGCCGGCCAGGCAGACGAAGACGCGACATCCGACAACCAAGAGTGAGGGCTTCCCCCTCGACATGCCCGTTTCCCGCTCCACGTCGGAGGCCACGCGGATCGCTTCCGCTTGAAGACGACGAGGACGATACATGACCGACCGCCACGCGAGCGCCCATTGGGAAGGCGACGGCAAGACCGGCAAGGGCACGATCACGACGCAGTCCGGCGTGCTCTCGGAGAATCCCTACGGTTTCAACACCCGCTTCGAGAACGAGCCCGGCACCAATCCGGAGGAGCTGATCGCGGCGGCGCATGCGAGCTGCTTCACCATGGCGCTCGCCTTCCAGCTCCAATCGGCCGGCCTCAAGGCGACGTCGCTGGACACCAAGGCGGTCGTCACGCTCGTGAAGGACGGCGACGGCTTCAAGGTCACGAAGTCGGCCCTCACCCTCAAGGCGGTGATCCCCGGCATTGATCAGGCGAAGTTCGACGAACTCGCCGGCAATGCCGAGAAGGGCTGCCCGATCTCAAAGGTGCTCAACGCCGAGATCACCCTCGACAAGACGCTGAGCCCAAGCTGAGTCATCTTGGCCCTCTCGCCGCGTCGCGCGGTGGGAGGGCGCTTTTCCGGTGCGCGGGCTAACGCGCCGCATTGATCCCGGCGCGTGGGCGTTCATCTTCCGTTCGATGGACGAGAAGCTCGCGCGCAAGCTGCGCATCCTCGCGGATGCCGCCAAATACGACGCCTCCTGCGCGTCCTCCGGGGCGCCCAAGCGCAAGGCCGGCGCGGACGGGCTCGGCTCGACCACGGGCGCCGGCATCTGCCACGCCTACACGCCGGACGGGCGCTGCGTGTCGCTGCTCAAGATCCTGCTGACCAATTACTGCCTGTTCGACTGCGCCTATTGCGTGAACCGGCGCTCCTCGAACGTCGCCCGCGCGCGCTTCTCGGTCGAGGAGGTCGTGACGCTGACGATCGAGTTCTACAAGCGCAACTACATCGAGGGGCTGTTCCTCTCGTCGGGCATCATCCGCTCGCCCGACTACACGATGGAGATGCTGACCCGCGTCGCCAAGAAGCTCCGGCGCGAGCACGGCTTTCGCGGCTACATCCACCTCAAGTCGATCCCCGAGGCGAGCCCTTGGCTGATCGAGGAGGCGGGCCTCTACGCCGACCGGCTCTCAATCAACCTCGAACTGCCGACCGAGGCGAGCCTGAACCGCCTCGCGCCGGAGAAGGATGGGGCGGCGATCGAGAGCGCGATGGGCCAGATCGGCGAGCGCATTATTCAGGCCAAGGAAGAGCGGCGCCGCTTCTCGCCGGCCGGGCAATCGACGCAGGTGATCGTCGGGGCCGATGCCACCACCGACGAGGCGATGATCCGCAAATCCGCTTTGCTCTACGGCACCTATGGGCTCAAACGCGTCTACTACTCGGCCTTCAGCCCGATCCCCGACGCCTCCGCCGCCCTGCCACCGCAGGCGCCGCCGCTGCGGCGCGAGCACCGGCTGTATCAGGCCGATTGGCTGATCCGGTATTACGAGTTCTCCCCCGACGACGTGGCCGGGGCCTCCGAGGACGGCATGCTCGCCCTCGACATCGACCCCAAGCTCGCCTGGGCGCTCAAGAACCGCCACCGCTTTCCCGTCGATGTGAACCGCGCCGACCGCGAGATGCTGCTGCGGGTGCCGGGGCTCGGGGCACGGGCGGTCGATGCCATCATCAAGGCCCGCCGCCACGGCCGCCTGCGCCTCGACGACGTCGCCCGGCTGAGTTCGGGGCTGAAGCGGGCGCGGCCCTTCCTCATCGCCGAGGATTTCCGGCCGACGACGCTGACCGACCGGCTCGATCTGCGGGCGAAGCTTGCGGAGCCGGCTGAGCAGTTGAGCCTGTTCTGATGGGCAAGCCCGCACAAAACCCTCCCCCCTCTGCGGGGGAGGGTGCCCGCGGAGCGGGCGGGAGAGGGGCTGGCTCAGGTCCTTCCGGAAGCGGCGCTCCCCTCTCCCGACCCCTGCTGACGCAGGGGCCACCCTCCCCCGCAGAGGGGGGAGGGCATTTTTGCGGCGGCATCCACGTCGTCAGTCTCGCCCCCGGTGCGGATCTCTCAGGCTTTCGCGCGGCGGCCCGCCGCTTGATCGCGGCCGAGATCCCGCCCGAAAACGTCGTCTGGCAGACCGAAGCCCCGAGCCTGTTCGGCGCCGAGACCGCCCCCGTGGACGGCCCGCCGCTCCGGCTCCCCCGCGCGGTGACCGAGCTGATCCCGATGGTGGTGCCCCACCGCGATCCCGAGCGCTACGGCCTGCTCTACGCCCTGCTCTGGCGCGTCCTGCATGGTGAGCGGGCGATGATGGAGGTGTTGAGCGATCCGCTCGTCCACCGGCTGCACCGGATGCGCAAGGCGATCGGCCGCGACCTGCACAAGATGCACGCCTTCCTGCGCTTCCGCCGGATGCCGGGGGAGGGGCCCGAGCGCTTCGTGGCGTGGTTCGAGCCCGACCATCACATCCTGGAAGCCGCCGCGCCCTTCTTCGTCGATCGCTTCCGCGCGCTGACATGGTCGATCCTGACCCCGGAGGGTTCGGCGCATTGGGACGGCGCGCTCCGCTTCGGCCCGTCCGGCCGCCGGGAGGACGTGCCCGAGGGCGACGGCTTCGAGGCCGGCTGGCGCGACTATTACGAGAGCACCTTCAATCCCGCTCGGCTCAACCTCGACGCCATGCGCGCCGAGATGCCCCGCAAGTACTGGCGGAACATGCCGGAAACGGCGGCGATTCCCGCCCTCGTGCGGGCCGCGAGCGCCCGCGCGCAGGCGATGATCGAGAAGGAGCCGACGATGCCGGCCAAGCGCGACCCCGTCCGCGCCGTGGCGAAGATGGCCAAGGACGAGCCGGACTCGCTGGACGCCCTCAACGCGATCATCGCCCGCTCCGAACCGCTGGTGCCCGGTGCCACCCAGGCCGTTCTCGGCGAGGGGCCGGTCGGCGCGCGGATCGTCTTCGTCGGCGAGCAGCCGGGCGATCAGGAAGACCGCCAGGGCCGGCCCTTCGTCGGGCCGGCGGGGCAGCTTCTCTCCCGCGCGCTGGAAGAGGCGGGGATCGACCGGCGCGAGGCCTACCTCACGAATGCCGTCAAGCATTTCAAGTTTACGCTGCGCGGCAAGCGCCGCATCCACGAGAAGCCGACCGCGGGCGAGGTGAGCCATTATCGCTGGTGGCTCGAGAAGGAGCTGGACTTCGTCGCCCCCAAACTCGTCGTGGCTTTGGGGGCCACCGCGGTGCTATCGCTGACGGGCAAGTCAATCCCGATCACCCGCGCCCGCGGTCCCGCCGATTTCGCGCGGCCCTTCGCGGGCTTCATCACGGTCCACCCCTCTTACCTGCTGCGCCTGCCCGACGAGGCGAAAGAGGCCGCCTATCAAGTCTTCGTCGAAGACCTGAGGCGGGCAAACGCCCTGGCGGCGTGAGGCGAGCGTTTCGGCCGGGAGAAGCCGTGACGCTGAAGAACGATCAATTGTAAGCAAGCCCAAACATCATCGATCAAGGTCGAAACAAAACCCGCCATCCCGCGGATATCCCGGCAGCGCGCGCAAGCATTCGCGCAGGCCCGAAAAGAATCCTTGGGAGAGATCCGATGAGAGCCCTCGTCTGGCACGGCACCCAGGACATCCGCTGCGACACCGTTCCCGATCCCGAGATCGAAGACGATCGCGACGCGATCATCAAGGTCACGGCCTGCGCGATCTGCGGCTCGGACCTTCATCTCTACGATCACGTCATCCCGGCGATGAAGAAGGGTGACATCCTTGGCCACGAATTCATGGGCGAGGTGGTCGAGACCGGCCGCGGCCTGAACGGCACGCTGAAGAAGGGCGAGCGGGTGGTGATCCCGTTCATCATCACCTGCGGCGAGTGCGACCAGTGCAAGCGCGGCTTCTTCTCGGTCTGCGAGCGCACGAACCGCAACCGGAATCTAGCCGACAAGGCGTTCGGCCATGGCACCGCCGGCCTGTTCGGCTACTCGCATCTGACCGGCGGCTATGCCGGCGGGCAGGCCGAGTATGTCCGCGTGCCGTTTGCCGACCGCACGCATATCAAGGTGCCGGATTCGCTCACCGACGAGCAGGTGCTGTTCCTCGGCGACATCTTCCCCACCGGCTGGCAGGCGGCGGTGCAGGCCGACATTCAGCCGACCGATACGGTGGCGATCTGGGGCGCCGGCCCGGTCGGGCAGATGGCGATCCGCTCGGCGATCCTGCTCGGCGCCAAACAAGTGATCTGTATCGACAGCGTGCCCGAACGCCTCGAGATGGCGCGCGCCGGCGGCGCCATCGTCATCGACAACACCCATGAGAGCCCGGTCGAGCGCCTGAACGAGCTGACCCAGGGCAAGGGGCCGGAGAAGTGCATTGATGCGGTCGGCATGGAGGCGCATTCGCCCCGCGCCGTCGAGCAGGTCTACGATCGGGTGAAGCAGGCGATGATGCTGGAGAGCGATCGCGGCTCGGTGCTGCGGGAGATGATCTATGTCTGCCGTCCCGCCGGCATCCTCTCGGTCCCCGGCGTCTATGGCGGCCTCGTCGACAAGATGCCGATGGGCGCATTGATGAACAAAGGCCTGACCCTCCGCGCCGGCCAGACCCATGTGAACCGCTGGAGCGACGACCTCGTCCGGAGGATCGAGGAGGGCCAGATCGATCCCTCGTTCGTCATCACCCACCGAGCCGGGTTGGAACAAGGCCCCGAGCTGTACCGGACGTTCCGGGACAAGAAGGACAATTGCATCAAGGTCGTGCTGCGGCCCTGACGACGGACCCGATTCAAACTCGAAAGCGGAGGTGTCATGGCCCGCGACAGCGACGGATCGAAGAGCGGCGCGCTCGCCCGGATCGCGCCGGATTCTCGAAGGCGACCCGACCCCGCGACGGAAGGGCTCGCCCAGGGGCTCGGCTGGTTCTCTCTCGGTCTCGGCGCCGCCGAGATCTTTGGCGGCGCGGCGATCGCCCGCTGGCTCGGCAAGCCGGAGCTGACCCCCGTCATCCAAGCCTATGGCGTGCGCGAGATCGTCACCGGCGTCGGCATCCTCGGCACGACGGATCCGACGCCCTGGATCTGGGGGCGGGTCGGGGGTGATGCCGTCGACATCGCCACAGTGTTGCCGGCCCTGGAGGAGACCAACCCGCGACGAGGCAACGCGATGATTGCGCTCATGGCGCTGGCCGGGGTCACCGCCCTCGATCTGGTCTGCGCCCGCAACCTGTCGGAGGCGCCGCTCCGTCCCTCGCGCCGGGTCCGCAGCGATTACGGCCGCCGCAGCGGCTTCCCGGAATCGCCCGAGGCGATGCGCGGCCGAGCCCGCGATTTCGAGCCGCCGCTCGACATCGTCGGGCCGCAGGCGATGCGGGCTTGGACGTCGGCCGAGGCGTAAGACGCAGAGGCGGCGTAAGAGCCGTCGCCGCGCCGGTGTCGCGTCACGCCGCGAGGCGCTCCCGGTCCGCGCGGTAGCTGAGGATCAGGTGTTCCGGGATCATGCCGGCAGCCACCGCCACGGCGATCGCGCGCGGACGGGCGATGCGCTTGGGCTCGACCACGATTTCGTGCGCGATCTCGGACACGCGTTCCGGGACAATCTCCGGCTCCGGCGAGGGCGCCACGAGCTGGGCCGGGATCGACACCGAGGCGGCGGTCCGGTCGGCCATGAACTGCGCCATGATCGCGTCAGCGAGGCCGGCGAGCACGATCTCGGCCGAATCCGGCACGATCGCCGCGTCCGGCCCGGCCGAGACCACCGTCGCGCCGATCCGGTCTTCCGGCCGGGGCGCCAGCGGCCACGCGGTGGAGGCGTCGGGTAGACTCGGCTCGGGCGCCGCGAAGGCCGAAGACAGGACGAGGATTTCGGACGGCGCGGTCGCGACGGCTTCCACCGGCGTCGGTGCGGTGAGCAGGATGGGCTCCTCGCCCGTTTCCCGCGCCTGCGCCTGAGCCTGTTCATGCGCCAGGATGCGGGCCTCGTCGCGGGCCGCTTCGGCCTCGAAGCGGGCGAGCAGCGCCATCAGGCCGCGCGCCTCGGTGAAGGGTAGGGTCTCGCAGGCGGTCAGCGCCGCCTCGATCATCGAGCGGGCGAGACGCGGCCCGTCGATGCCGTTGCGGCCGTCATCGGAATCGCGCCACACGGTCAGCGCCGCGCGCACCGCCGGCAGCAGCAGGTCGGGCAAGCCGGCGCGGCGGTGCAGGGCTGAAAAGCCCGCCCCGTGCGGCTCGCGCATCAGCCCAGCGACGCGGGCGCGGCTGAGGCCGCTCAATTCGGCGAACGCCATCTCCGCGAAGGGCAGGCGCAGGGAGAGAACCGCCCGCAGCATCAGCCCGGCAGTGAGCTGCTCCTGCACCCGCAGATGCGCGACGAGCCGGGCGAGCCCCGTTTCCCCGGCCTCGTCGCTGAGCGCAAGGGCGGCGGCGTCGCGGGCTTCGCGGGCGGTCCGAGTGCCGCGCTCGGAACTGATCCAGCCGGCATCCTGGCCCAGGCGCGAGAGCTGCTCGGCGATCAGGGTGACGATGGCGTGGCGCACCTCGATGGCGAGATCGGTGCGCGCGAGCAGGGCTTGGCGCAAGGCCGCGTCGTCGCCGTGCCGCTCGACCATCCGCAGCAAAGCGGCGGTGCCGATCGCGGCGAGGGGATTGTTGGCCAGGGCGATGAGCGAGGGCGCGCCCCCCACCTCCGCCAGCGCGGCGGCAACCGGCTTCGACAGGTCGAGCCGCCCGGCCACGGCGGTGCGGGTTTCCTCGCAGCCCATCGCCACGCAATCCACGAGGTCGGCATCCATCAGCACGGGCGAGCGCGCCAGCACGAGGCAGGCGATGTCCGGCTGGTCGGAGGCGAGCGCCACGATCAGCGGGCGCGGCGCCTGATCCGAATCGGCGCAGGCCTGCGCCAGCGCCCGGCGCACCGCCGCGGCGGGGTCGTCGAGCAGGGCGAGCAGGGTCGTCTTGGCTTCCCAGGCCGCCTCCGGCCCCAGCGTGCCCTGGAGGTAGCTGCTCGCCAGCGCGCCCGCGGCTTCGGCGCGCCGCTCGGCGGATGCGTTCTGGGTGAGGGTGAGGAACTGGCGGAGAATCATGAGCCGCTCCTGAGCCGGAAGGCGGAGGGATCGAACAGCGAGTTTTTCGCAGTGGTGGCGGGCGGCCGGTCCGGAGTCGGGCCGGCCATGAAGGTGGTGGTCGCGGCCGCCGTCGCCGTCAGTCCGGCGGGCCGGCGCGGCGGAAGCGGCACGACGATGGGCTCCGCGGTGGCTGCGGTTTCCGCCACGGCCGTGCCCGTCGTCGTGACGGCGCTCGGCGCGGCCGTGCTCTCGCTCTCGTTCCAGGCGTCGGAGCGCGGAAAGTAAGTCGGGCCGGTGCGCTCCGCGGTGCTCGCGGCGGCGCGGTTCTGCCAGAGCTTGGCCACGCCCTCCGAGACCGCGCCCTGGCGCCGGTCGGTCTGGAACAGCGAGCGCAGGCCGCCCTCCAGCGAGGCGTAGGCGGTCGGCGGGTTCGCCTCGGCCGCGGCGGTCGCGACCGGGGTCGCCACGCCGGAGGTGGTCTGGCTCAACACTCCGTAGAGTTCGGAGGCGCTGCGCGGGCGCCCGGCGCGGTCGTAGAACAGGCTGCGGTTGGCCGCGGCTGCCTCCGGCAGGTCGAGGGCGGCGGGCCGCGATGGGTTCGCCTGCGCCGAGGCGATCAAGGCGCTCGCGCCCTTCGCCCCGAGGACGTGGGCGGCGTAGAGATCGCCCGCATTCGGCTCGCGCCCGAGCGCCGCGCTCAGCGCCTCGCCGTTGCGCTGGGTCAGCGCGCCCGCCATCGCCGCCGAGATCTTGGGATCGCGGCGCAGGTCGAGGATCGCCTGCCGCGCCGCCGGGTCCGCCACGGAGTAGCGGCCATCCGCGCCCGACGAGATCGCGTCGGCGTAGGAGGCGAGGCCGAGCTTGGGCCCGGCATTCTTCATGACGCCGAGCCAGGTCTGCTCGATGAACTGGAACAGGCCGGTCGCCGTCGAGGTGCTGGCCTTGGCCGAGGGGTTGAGGCTCGATTCGCGCTGAGCCGTGGCGAGCAGGTAGTCGAAGCCGACGCCGCTCGTCTGCGCCCCTTCGCGGATCGCATCGACGACCTCGCCGCTCGCCGCGGCGGCCCGCGCCGGGGCGGCGGTCTCGCGGGTGGCGACGGGAGAATTGGTGAACAGGAACATGACGTGTCCCGCCGGGACCGTCACTCGGTCCCGCGAGACCCGACTTTCCTGCGCATATGGTAAAGGAAGCTTGAATGTGGCCGCTTCCGGCGCGTCGCTTTGCGAGAAAAGCGTAGGTTTTCCGCCCGCTTGGGCAGAAAGGCCGCCATCGAATTCGCTCCGACCCATCGAAGACCGCATGCGCCCCGCCTCGACCCATCCTGAGCCTGACGCGCCGCGCCGCGCGATCACCATCACCGACGCGGCATCGGCCTATGTGGCTCTGGCGGCGGGCGCGGATGCGCTGGTGTTCGAGGCCGCGCTTCCGCCGGGGCTCATGGCGGATCTGCGGGCGCGCCGGCCGGATCTGACGCTCTACGCCGCGCACGACGGGGCCGACGATTCCGGCCTCGACGCGCTGATCGTGCAGAGGCCGGACGGTGTGCTGCTGCGCAATGCGCGCACCGGCCGGGACGTGGCCGCCCTCGGGGGCCGGCTCGCCGTCTGCGAGGCGCAGGCCGGGCTGCCCGACGGCGTGACCGTGATCCTGGCCGCGATCGGCCATCCCCTTGGCGTGCTCGACGCGCGCAGCTTTGCCGGAGCGAGCCCGCGGCTGGCCGGCCTCGGCCTCGACGGGACGGCGATTCCGGCGGGCCTTCGTGCGCCAGCCGCGCTCGCCCAGGCCCGCAGCCTTGTTCGCCTCGCCGCGTCGGCGGCGGGTGTCGCCGCCTTCGACATGCTGACAGCGGGCGAGGATTGCTCACCCGAGCGGCTTGCGGCGGCGCGGCAGGACGGCTTCGAGTGGGTCGTGGTCGCTGCCTCGGGAAGCGTCGCAGGCTGATCGCGCGACGGGGCCGGGTGAGGCATCCCTCGGCCGCAAGCGGGACAGAAGAGGTGGCTATGTTCACTGTCTACGGTGATCGCAAGTCGGGCAATTGCCTGAAGGTGGCCTGGGTTGCGGCGCATCTCGGGATCGCTCTCGATTGGCGCGAGCTCGACATCCTGAAGGGCGAGACGCGCACGCCGGACTTCCTCGCCCTCAACCCGGACGGGCGCGTGCCGACCCTCGTGCTGGAGGACGGGCGCAGCCTCGCCGAGTCGAACGCGATCATCGGCTATCTCGCCCGCGATTCCGCGCTGATCCCGGCGGACGCCTTCGCGCAGGCGAAGATACGGCAATGGCTGTTCTGGGAGCAGTACAGCCACGAGCCCTACATCGCCGTGCGCCGCTTCCAGCTTCTCTATCTCGGCCGGTCCGAGGCCGAGCTGGAACCGAAGCTGTTCGAGCGGGGCCACGCCGCGCTCGCGCTGATGGAGGGCGCCCTAGCCGAGCGGCCGTTCCTCGTCGGCTCTCACCTGAGCCTCGCCGACGTGGCCCTCGTGGCTTACACCCGCCTCGCCCACGAGGGCGGCTTCGATCTCGTGCCCTATCCGGCCTTGCGGGCCTGGATCGCCCGCGTCGAGGCCGGGCTCGGCATTGCCGGTTGAAGCCTCGTTCCGAGAGCCGGCCACCTGTTTTTGAAAACAACGATGCTCCCGGCATCGAAACCCCGTCGGCTTGCCGACCCACCACGTCCTCGAACGGGATCAAGCCATGGCATCAGGGAACCGCGCCGCCCCGGCATTGGCAGCACTCCTGGTCGGCGTGACCCTCGCCACTCCCGCCCGAAGCGCCCTGCCGCCCTCTTGGCAGCGCTTCCATGAGCTTCAGAAGGTTCTGGAAGTCGCCGCCAAGGCTTTGGAAGGTCACCCGATCGACGTGGTCGAGCGTCTGGACACCGACCGTTTCCTCGTGCGCGCCGGCCCGTGCCGCCTGGAGGTGCGGATCGTCGATCACCCGCGGGCGTATCCAGGCCCAAGGATGTTCGACGCGATCCCCGGTGAGCCGGATTGTTCGTGAGCCTCCGGCGGGGGCGGCGATCGCCGGTGCGCTCTGCTAACCGAAGCCTGGCCGCTTGCTTCGGATTAAAACCGTTCCATTTCGCGGGGGTGGCCCCTGTCCCATGTCGCGACATGCCCCGAGAGGAATGAATGGTGGTCTCACGATACGGACGTGCCCTGGCTGCGGGCGTCGCGCTGGCTCTCGTCTGCGGCCTTCCGGCCCGAGCGCAGGACAGCTCGACGGCCGAGCAGACGATCGACGTCATGAACAAGCTATTCGGCAAGCATCCCGGCAAGCGGGCCAACCACGCCAAGGGGGTCGTCGCCGAGGGCAGCTTCACCCCCTCCGCCGACGCCGCGAAGATCAGCAAGGCGTCCCTGTTCGCCGGGCCGGAAGTGCCGGTGACGATCCGCTTTTCGGATGCGACCGGTGTGCCGACGATCGCCGATGGCGCCGCCAACGCCAATCCGCACGGCATGTCGCTCAAGTTCAAGCTCAGCGACGGCGCCGACATGGACGTCGTCGTGAACTCGCTGGCCTACTTCCCCGTCGCCACGGGCGAGGAGTTCCGCGACTTGCTGACGGCGGTGTCCCAGAGCGGGCCGGACGCGCAGAAGCCGACGGCGCTGGAGCGCTTCGTCGCCACGCACCCCGCCGCCGCCACGGCGGGGTCCACGGCCAAGACCCCGTCGAGCTTCGCCCGGCAGATCTATAACGGCGTCAACGCCTTCATCTTCGTCGATAAGGACGGCAAGCGGCAGCCGTTCCGCTTCCGCTTCGTGCCGGTCCAGGGCGAGGAGATTTTACCCGCCCCGGAAGCGGCCAAGCGGGAGCCGAACTACCTCATGGACGAGATCGGCCCGCGCGTCGCCAAGGAGCCGGCGAAGTTCCGGGTGCTGGCGCAGCTCGCAGAGGCGGGCGACCCCACCAACGATGCCACGAAGCCGTGGCCGGAGAGCCGCAAGACCGTCGATCTCGGCACGCTGACGGTCACCAAGGTCGTGCCGGACAGCGCCGAGGCCGAGAAGGCGCTGCTGTTCATGCCGAACGCGCTCACCGACGGCATCGAGGTCTCGGATGATCCGCTGATCGATGCGCGCGTCCAGGCCTACGCCGTGTCGTTCGGCCGGCGCGCGCAATAGGTGATGCGTGGCCGGGGTCGCTCCGCCTAGCGGGCGGTCCCGGCGGCCGGAGCCGAGGATCCGGCGGGCCGCGGCGCATCCGACGCACCGGTGCGGGCCCCGTCCTTCGTAGCGCCCGAGCCGGTCAGTCCACCCGCACCCACGCTGCCCGTGGAGGGGCCGGCCTGATTCCGGTCCTGTGCCGGGGGCGGGGACGCGGCCCGTTTGTCCTCAGTTGCCGCAGCGCTGCCGGCGAGACAGGCGAGCAGCGCCGTACCGAGGCACATTCCGCGTCCAGACAGTCCCATCATGCGTTCGCTCCCGAATGCGGCAGGTCGTCGGTGCCGTTCTGCGGGACCAACCGCAGGCGCTCGGCCCTGTTCCGGAAAGCGCGGTGCTGAGGTCGGGGCGCGGGTGCTGCACTTGACGGATCAGACAGCAATCACGCGGATTACGAGCTTACCCCGCGTTCAAGCGCCTTTCGGCCGCCGCAGCTCGAACCGGTTCTCGGGCTCGGTGGTGAAATAATCGAAATAGCCGCCGCGCAGGATCGGGCGCATGGCGCCGGTATCGACCCGGCCATCCTTCACGAAGCGGTCGTCCACGTAGATCGAGACCACCTGCCCGATCACCATGAAGTTCGCGGGCTCACCACCGCCGAGCGGCACAAGCGGCACGGTCTGAAGCCATTTGCACTCGATCGCCGCGGGCGATTCCGCGACGCGGGGCGGGCGCACCCGGCGCGACGGCGCGGGGGTCAGCCCGGCAAAGCCGAACTCGCTCTCGCCCCGGGCCAGCGGCGCCGAGGTGGCGTTGACCGCCTCGCGCAGATCGAAGGTGGCGAGGCTGCACACGAACTCGCCGCCCTCTTCCGCGAAGGTCATCGCGTCCTTGCGGCCCGAGGAGGAGAACATCACCATGTCGGGCTCGCCGCCGACCGCGTTGAAGAACGAGTAGGGCGCGAGGTTCACCCGGCCCGCCCGGTCCATGGCGCTGATCCAGCCGATCGGGCGCGGGGCGACGATGGCTTTCAGCGGGTTGTGCGGCAGGCTGGGCGTCTCGGCTTCGTAATGCATGGGGCAACCCTCAAAGCCGCGTGACGATCTGGGCGAGGTCCGGCCGCGGCCGGTCGGAAGGCACTTCGCGGGCGCGGCCGATATGGATGAAGCCGGCGATGCGCTCGGCCGGGTCGAGACCCAGGGCATCGAGCACCCGGCGGTCATAGGCGAACCACTCGGTGAGCCAGGCGGAGGCGTAGCCCGCGGCGTTGGCTGCCACCACGAGGTTCATGCAGACGGCGCCGACTGAGAGCACCTGCTCCCATTCGGGGATTTTGACATGCGGCCCGGCGCGGGAGACGACAGCCACCACCGTCGGCGCATGGGCGAGGCGCTGCCGCTCCTGGGCGCGCCGCTTCTCGTCGGCCTGCGGAAAATCGGCCAGGAAGGTCCGCTCGAGGATCGCGCCGACGCGCTCGCGCGCCTCGCCCTCGATCACGAGGAAGCGCCAGGGGGCCAGCTTGCCATGGTCGGGCACCCGCGCCGCAATGGTCAGCCAGCCGTCGAGTTCTTCCGGCGACGGGCCGGGCCCGTCGAGCAGCATCGGCGGCACCGAGCGGCGGGTGCGCAGCAGGTCGAGGGTGCCGGCCTGCGCGGGGTCTCGAAGCTCGGTCATGGACAATCCGCGTGCGGGGGCTGAAGGATGGGCGACGCTCACTGACCGACCGCCATGCCGCCGCCACGGTCGGGTTTCAAGAGCGCGCGGGTGCATCACGAGCGCAACGAGGGCCAAGATGGCCCCGGACGGCGCGGACAGAAGGATCGAGGGACGATGGGACGCGGGTCCGCAGGCTGCCGAATCGTCGCCTCGGTCAGTGCCTTGGTCGGTGTCTTGGCCGCGCTCCTCGCGATCCCGCCCGCCGCCGCGCAGGCCCCGACGCCGTTCGGGCCGGGCCTGCCCTCGCCGGGCGTCACCGGCCCGGTTTTGCCCCCGCCCGCGGCAGAGGGCGAGGCGGATCTCACGCTCTCGGCGGTCTTCGTCGGCGCGAACGGGCCGATCCGCTCCGGCCTGACCTGGCGCGTCTACGGGGAGAACGGGGACGGCGCCCGCCCGGCCATCGTCGCCCGCTCGAACGATTCCGCTCCGACCTTCAAGCTCGCGGCCGGCGCCTACGTCGCCACCGTCACCTACGGCTATGCCAGTGCCTCGAAGCGGATCACCATGGCGGGCACCGCCAACACGGATCAACTCCGCGTCGCCGCGGGCGCGCTCAAGCTGTCGGGGGCGGTCGGCGACCAGAAGATTCCGGGCAACCAGCTCGGCTTCTCGGTCTATGTGCCGATCGGGACGAATTCGGAAGGCCGCCTCGTGCGCAGCGGCATCAAGGCCGGCGAGATCGTGCGGTTGCCCGAGGGCACCTACCATGTCGTGTCGAGCTACGGCGATTCGAACGCGATTCAGCGCGCCGACCTCCGGGTCGAGAACGGCAAGGTCACCGACGCGACCATGAACCACCGCGCCGCGACCGTGACCTTGAAGCTCGTGGCCGCCCCCGGCTCCGAGGCCTTCGCCGGCACCGCCTTCAGCGTGTTGACGCCGGGCGGCGACACGATCCGCGAGGCGATCGGCGCCTTCCCCTCGGTGACGCTGGCGGAGGGCGACTACGTTCTCATCGCCCGCCATGACGGGCAGGTCTTCACCCGCGAGTTCAAGGTGGAGAGCGGCATGGACCGCGACATCGAAGTCGTGGCCAAAGGAAGCTGAGCCCGATGCGCCTGCGCAAGACTGGGCTTAGCAAGACCGCGCTTGCGGCCCTCCTGATCCTGTCCGGTGCGGCTGCGGCGGGCGCTCAGACGGTCGTGGACGGCTCGGAGACCGATATCGGAGCGGAGGCGGCGCGGACCGCGCTGAGCCTGATTGCGCGGCAGATGCACGACCCCGAGGCGAAGGTCGCCGACCTGCGGATCGGCCGGGCCGGGGCCTTGTGCGGCACGGTCGATGTGCGCAACCGCATGGGCGCCTATACCGGCCCCCGGCCGTTCGTGGCGGACCTCTCCGAACCCTTCCTCGGGCGTCTGCCCGAAGGGCCGGAGCTGCGCAGCCCGGGCTCCATGGCGGCGTTCAAGGCCATGGAGCGGGCGAAGGCGCTGTTCGAGGCGAACTGTACCACCGGCTGATCGCCTGTTTTGCGAGTTAGGTCAGCCGGTTATCGGATCAAATCCGCGCGTCCGGCCGATGTCCTCGTCCTGAGGTGCCGAAGCGAAGCGGAGGCCTCGAAGGAGGGCTCCGGAAAGGCGCTGCGATCCCTGGAGCCCGCCTTCGAGGCCGCTCCGCGACACCTCAGGATGAGGTGAGGTTCTGGAGAAACCAGTCGAACGGGCGCTCAGGCGAACGGCACGATCAGCGGCAGGGCGAGCGCGGCCCCGGCGGCCAGGACGATGGCATCGCGCAGGCGCCGTCCGATCCAGGCGCGGGCGCCGGGATGCTGGGCGTGGGTGTCTTCCGAAAACGTCATGGTCTGTCTCCCGTTTGCTTCGATGGCCCCGATATGACGGCGCCGCCGCTTTCCCGACAGGGACGGATGCGGTACGATTTCGAGGAACTGTCCGGGACAAGTTCTGGTACAGTTCGGAGGGACAGTCATGACGGCGGCGGTGACGGTCGCGGAACCCGTCCTCACGCGGGTCGAGACGGTGATGCGCGCCATCGAGGCGCAGATCGAGGGCCGGGCGCTCGGCCCCGGCGCCCGGCTGCCCTCGGTGCGGGGCCTTGCCGAGAGCATGCAGGTCTCGAAATCGACCGTGGTCGAGGCCTATGACCGGTTGGCGGCGCGCGGCGCCATCGCCTCGCGGCCGGGCTCGGGCTTCTTCGTCTCCGCGCGCGCCGAGCCGCTCTGCCTCACCGCGATCGGACCGCGGCTCGACCGGGCGGTCGATCCGGTCTGGATCACCCGGCAATCGCTCGAAGCGCGGCCGGACTCCTTAAGGCCCGGCTGCGGCTGGCTCCCGCCGGACTGGCTGCCGGAGGCGGAGCTGCGCCGGGCCCTGCGCCAGGTTGCCCGCCAGAGCGCGGCGGTGATGTTCTACGATACGCCGCAGGGCCACGCGCCCCTGCGCCAGCAACTCGCGCTACGGCTGACCGAGCGCGGCATCCGCGCCCATCCCGACCAGCTCGTGCTGACCGATTCCGTCACCCACGCCCTCGACCTGATCATTCGCTTCCTCGCCGAGCCCGGTGACACGGTGCTGCTCGACGATCCCTGCTACTTCTCGTTCCAGGCTCTCGCCCGCGCCCACCGCCTCACCATGGTCGGCGTGCCGTTCGGGCCGGACGGGCCGGATCTGGCTGCCTTCGAGCAGGCGCTGATCGAGCATAAGCCCCGATTCTACATCACCAATTCGGGTCTCCAGAACCCGACCGGCGCCACCTTGAGCCCGGTCGTTGTCCACCGCATCCTGCGGCTGGCCGAGATGCACGGCACGCTCATCGTCGAGGACGACGCCTATGCCGATTTCGAGGCGGAGCCGGGCCCGCGCCTGGCCGGCTTCGACGGGCTCGACCGGGTGATCCATGTCGGCGGCTTCTCGAAGACGATCTCGACCGGCGCCCGCGTCGGCGCCATCGCGATCCGCGACGACTGGGTCGAGCGCCTCGTCGATCTCAAGCTCGCGGTCTCGCTCAGCGACAACCACCTCACCGCGGCGACCCTCCACCGCTTCCTCGCCGAGGGCAGCTACCGCCACCATGTCGATGCCATGCGCACCCGGCTCGCGGAGGCCCGCGGCACGGTGGTGCGGCGGCTCGCGGAGGTCGGCGTCACCGTGCCCTTCGTGCCGACGGGGGGCATGTTCCTCTGGGCGCGCCTGCCCGACGGCCTCGACGCGACCGAGATCTCCCGCCGGGCGCTCGCCCGCGGCGTGGTGCTGGCGCCGGGCAACGTCTTCACGCTGAGCCAGGACGCCGCCGGCGCCATGCGCTTCAACGTGGCGCAATGCGCCGACCCGCGGGTTTTTTCCGAACTGGCGCGGGCGATGGAGGGGTGAGACGCCCCACCCCGCCTCGCCTTACGGCGCCGGAAGCTCGACGTGCTGGCCGTCGAGCACCGCGTCGGTGCTCGGATGGCTCTCCGCGGCGGCGTCCGCCCGGCGGCGATCCGGGGAGGTCGCCTCCTCGATGAAGGCGGCGAGTGCCGCATCGAGCGCCATCGTGGTGGTCTTCTGGCTGCCCATGCGGCGCACCGAGACCGTGCGCTCCTCCGCCTCGCGGCGGCCGAGGGCCAGCAGCACCGGCACCTTGGCCAGCGAGTGCTCGCGGACCTTGTAGTTGATCTTCTCGTTGCGCAGGTCGGCTTCCACCCGCAGCCCGGCGCGCTCCAGAACCCGCACCACCTCGCGGGCGTAAGGGTCGGCGTCGCTGGTGATCGTGGCCACCACCACCTGCACCGGCGCGAGCCAGAGCGGGAAATGCCCGGCGAAATGCTCGATCAGGATGCCGGTGAAGCGCTCCATCGAGCCGCAGATGGCGCGGTGGATCATCACCGGCGGCTTCTTCTGGCTGTCGGCGTCGATGTAGCTCGCGTCGAACCGCTCCGGCAGGTTGAAGTCGACCTGCGTGGTGCCGCATTGCCAGTCGCGGCCGATGGCGTCGCGCAGGACGTACTCGAATTTCGGCCCGTAGAACGCGCCCTCGCCGGGATTGACCGCGGTCTTGATCCGCCCGCCCGACTGCTCTTCGATCTGCGCCAGCACCTGCGTCATCACCGCTTCGGCGTGGTCCCACAGGGCGTCGGAGCCGACGCGCTTCTCCGGCCGCGTCGAGAGCTTCACCAGAATCTGGTCGAAACCGAAATCGGCGTAGGTCGAGAGGATCAGGTCGTTGATCTTCAGGCACTCGGCGGCGAGCTGGTCCTCGGTGCAGAAGATATGCGCGTCGTCCTGGGTGAAGCCGCGCACCCGCATCAGGCCGTGCATCGCGCCCGACGGCTCGTAGCGGTGGACGACGCCGAACTCGGCCATCCGCAGCGGCAGGTCGCGATACGATTTCAGCCCGTGCTTGAAGATCTGCACGTGGCCGGGGCAGTTCATGGGCTTGAGGGCAAACCAGCGCTTGTCCTCGGCCTCCTCGCCGGCGGATTGGGCCGCGAACATGTTCTCGCGGTACCAGCCCCAGTGGCCGGAGGTCTCCCACAGCGACTTGTCGAGGATCTGCGGCGCGTTCACCTCGGCGTAGTCGCCCTTCAGGCGGCGGCGCATATAGGCGATCAGCTCCTGGAAGATCGTCCAGCCCTTGGCGTGCCAGAACACGACGCCCGGCCCTTCTTCCTGGAAGTGGAAGAGGTCCATCTCCTTGCCGAGCCGGCGGTGATCGCGGCGCTCGGCCTCTTCCAGCCGGTGCAGGTAGGCGTCGAGATCGGCTTGGGTTGCCCAGGCGGTGCCGTAGATGCGCGTCAGCATCGGGTTGTTGGAATCGCCCCGCCAATAGGCGCCCGCGACCTTCATCAGCTTGAAGGCCGCGCCGACCTTGCCCGTCGAGGTCATGTGCGGTCCGCGGCAGAGGTCGAACCACTCGCCCTGGCGGTAGATCTTCAGATCCTCGCCCGGCGGGATCGCATCGACCAGCTCGACCTTGTAGGTCTCGCCCTTCTCGGCGAAGAGCGCCTTCACGTCGTCGCGCTTCCAGACTTCCTTGGTGAAGGGCGCGTCGCGCGCGATGATCTCGCGCATCTTCGCTTCGATCTTCGGGAAGTCCTCGGGCGTGAACGGCTCGTCCTTGGCGAAGTCGTAGTAGAAGCCGTTCTCGATGACCGGGCCGATCGTCACCTGCGTGCCGGGCCAGAGCGCCTGCACGGCTTCCGCCAGTACGTGCGCGCAATCGTGGCGGATCAGTTCGAGCGCCCGCGCATCATCGCGAAAAATGAACTCGATCGCGGTGTCGCGCTCGATCGTGTCGTCGAGGTCGCAGACCGTGCCGTCGAGCGCCATGGCGACCGTGCGCTTGGCGAGCGACTTGGCGATGCCCTCCACCACGGTCCGACCGGTCACCGCGGCGTCGTACGCGCGGGTGTTGCCGTCGGGGAAGGTCAGGATGGGCATGATGGGACCGTGTTTTTTGCCAAGCGCGCCCCGCGGAGGGGACGGCGGGTTTTCGGAAGGCGGACGGGTGAAGTCAATGCTGACGTGACGTTCGGGCCGTGTGCCGGCCCTACAGATTGGCCGACGGACCTTCTGCGGTGTCCGCGCGGCTCCTCATGCTGAGGTGCTGCGCAGCGGCCTCGAAGCACGCCGCAACGGCTGTCTCGGCAGACTTGTCCCCGAGGATCGACCGTTCCGGGGTGCTTCGAGGCCGAGCTGTCGCTCGGCACCTCAGCATGAGGAGCGAGGAGCTTTCCACACACCCGACTTGCGTGCAGCCTTCACAGATCGTCCGGCCCCCAACCAAGGCGCAAAGCAATCGCCTGGGCCTCGGCGTCGTCGAGGAACAGCACCAGCCCCGCCCCGCCATCGGCGGCGACCCGGAAGCGCCGCGTCTCACCCGCCGGCCGGCTCGCGTCGAGCTGTTCGAGCAGGCTCCAATCGAAGTTCTTGTCGGCCGGGAAGGTCAGCGGCGGGATCGGCGGTTCGGTCTCGAAGGCGACGCGGAAGCCGTGGCCGTAGGGGCCGAGCCCCGGCACGCGCGCGACAGCGATGCCGCGGCCGGTCCAGACCCCGGCGACCGCGATCAGCCGGGCGAACAGGGCGCGATAGGTGTCCGCGTCGGCCCCGTCGTAGCAGTGATCTTCGAAGATCGTGGCGTTGGCGAATTCGTCCTCGATCCCGTCCGCGAGGGCGCGGTAGCTCCACAGGATGTCGATCGACAGCGCCTCCGGGCTGTGCTGCGTCAGCGGCAGGGTTGCGTGGTCGCCGCCGGCCGCGAATTCAGGATGCGCCGCCATCGTCCGTGCGACGGAGCGTCGGGGCTGGCCGTCGTAATGCGGGCCGAGCCGGAGGCCGGCGGCGATCAGGCCCTCCAGAGCCGCCTCGACGGCGTCGATCTCCGCCTCGCTGCGTGGCTGCGGGGGTTGTGGTGCAGGCTCCCAGACCGCGACGGATGGGGCCGGGGCCTCGATCTCCGACTCGCCGCGCCCTTGCGGCAGCGGCGGCTTCCAGGCCGTCGAGGACGGAGCCGACGGGCGATCCCGGCCGAACAGGCGGCGGAGCCAATCGATCATGACGTCCCCCACAGCCACGCCGCGCCGCGCACGCCCGAGGCGTCTCCGTACCGGCTCGCCCGCACCGGCGTGTCGAAGCGGTCGGAGAAGACGTGCGGCGCGATTGCACCCGGCAAGGCGGCGACGAGGCCCTCGACCCGCGAGAGGCCGCCGCCGAGCACGATCACGTCGGGATCGAGGATGTTGACCACATGGGCGATGCTGCGGCCGAGACGGTCGCGGTAGCGCGCCATCGCCGCGCCGGCCGCCGCATCCCCGGCCTGCGCTCGAGCGACGATCGCCTCGCCGCCCTGGTTCTCGCCCGTGCATCGGAAAAAGTCCGCGGCGAGGCCGGGACCGGAGAGCCAGGTCTCGATGCAGCCGTAGCGGCCGCAATAGCAGGCGGGGCCGGGGCGCTCGTCGTCGCGGGGTTGGGGAAGCGGGTTGTGGCCCCATTCCCCGCTGATCGCGTTGCGGCCCGTCAGCGCCTGCCCCCGCACCGCGATGCCGGAGCCGACGCCGGTGCCGAGGATGATCGCCCAGACGAGGGGCTCGCCCGCGCCGGCGCCGTCCACCGCCTCCGAGACGGCGAGGCAGTTGGCGTCGTTCTCGACCCGCACCGGGCGTCCGAGACGGGCGGCGATATCCCCCGCGAACGGTCGGCCGTTCAGCCAGACCGAGCTGGCGTTCTTGATGAGGCCGGTGGTGCGGGAGATCGCGCCGGGCATGCCGATGCCGACGCTCGCTTCCGCCGCGCCGGCCTGGTGCTCCAAAGCGGCAACGACGCCGGCGATGGCGTCGAGGGTTCCGGCATAGTCCCCCCGCGGGGTCGGGATGCGGGTCTCGGCCCGCGTCGCCCCGTCGGCGTCGAGCGCGATCCCGGCGATCTTGGTGCCGCCGAGATCGATCCCGATTCGCAACGGATCGGAGGTCAAAGCGGGCTTACTGCGCCGCCACGGCCTTCGGGGCGGTGGCGGGCACATCCTCGCCGGGGCCTTCCGGCGACTCGTCGGAGATCTCGGTGCCGATCGAGACCGGATGCGCCATCACCTCGGCGAGCTTCTTCTTGTCGAGCTCGCCCTCCCAGCGGGAGACGACGATGGTGGCGACACCGTTGCCGATGAGGTTGGTCAGCGCGCGGCATTCCGACATGAACTTGTCGACGCCGAGCACCAGCGTCATCGCTGCCACCGGCACCGGCGCGCCGGGGATGGCGGCCAGCGTCGCGGCCAGCGTGATGAAGCCCGCGCCGGTGACGCCCGAGGCGCCCTTCGAGGTCAGCATCGCGACGATGAAGATCGTCGCGTACTGCCCGACCGTGAGGTCGGCGCCCACCGCCTGCGCCAGGAACAGGGTGGTGAGCGTCATGTAGATGTTGGTGCCGTCGAGGTTGAACGAGTAGCCCGTCGGGATCACGAGGCCGACAACCGAGTCCGAGGCGCCCAGGCGCTTCATCTTGGTCATCATGTGCGGCAGCACGGTCTCGGAGGAGGAGGTGCCGAGCACGATCAGCAGCTCGTCCTTGATGTAGGCGAGGAACTTGACGATCGAGAAGCCGGCAAACGCCGCGATGCCGCCGAGCACGACGAAGATGAACAGCAGCGAGGTGGTGTAGAAGGTGCCCACCAGCCAAGCGAGGTCGATGACCTTGCCGATGCCGTACTGGCCGACCGTGAAGGCCATGGCGCCGAAGGCGCCGAGGGGCGCGAGCTTCACGATGAGGCCGATGATGCGGAAGAAGACCTGACCCGCCGCGTCGATGCCGCGGGTGATGCTCTCGCCCTTCTTGCCCATGCCGGTGAGCACGACGCCGGTGAGGATCGAGATCAGCAGCACCTGCAGCAGGTCGCCCGTGGCGAAGGCGTCGAAGAAGCTTTTCGGAATGATGCCGAGAAGGTGGGCGACGGTCGAATCCGCCGCCGCCTTGGTGGCATAGCCCTCGACCGCCTTGGCATCGAGCTTCGACACGTCGGCGCCGAAGCCGGCGCCCGGCTGGATCACTTCGCCGACGATGATGCCGATGAGGAGCGCGAGGGAGGAGACGACCTCGAAGTAGATCAGGGCCTTGAGGCCGACGCGGCCGACCTTCTTCAGGTCGCCGATCGAGGCGATGCCGTGGACGATGGTGCAGAAGATGATCGGCGCGATCAGCATCTTGATCAGCGCGATGAAGGCGTCGCCCATCCATTTGAGCGACACGCCCGTTTTCGGGCTGTACCAGCCGAGCAGCACGCCGAGCACGATGGCGATCAGCACCTGGATATAGAGCACCCGGTACCAGGGTGTGTGCGTGCCGGGCGTACCGGGCGCGCCCGCATCATGCGTTGCGGAATGGGCCATGTTTCCTCACCGATACCGTGTTGCGCGGCCTCGCCCGGGCGGCTTTGGGCGGACGCTATTCCGTTTGTTCGCGGTGCTCAATCGCACCTCGGTAGTCGGCGCGGCGTTTGTAACTAAAGAGTCTTTCGACTTAGCCGCGTATCTTATCCAGCCACCTCGGCCGCGCATCTTGACTCGGCATCGCGTCACGGTTGCCGGGGCGCCCTTCGGGCCGGGCTGATGGCAAGGAAGCGGGGCCGGTGCAAGCCGTCCTTCACCCGCTGTCCAATGCATCGGGGCCGGTTCTCCTTTGTCCTCCGGCCCCGCGACGAAGCGGCTTCCCCTTGGCGGGCGGGCGCTCTAGAAGCGCTCCATGTTCGGCCTCTTCCTCGTTCCGCTGCGAATTACGGGCCCGGCCTCCGCGTAGGCGCCGCGTTCAGCGGCCGCGCCGGATGCCGGGTGAAGCGCTTCCGCCCGTTTTCTTATGACCGTCCCCGCGACGAGAGCCTGCCGAACCCCGCCATGAGCGACCAGACCGACGCCGCCCCCGTGGCCGCCCGCGACTATTCGCGGACCCTGTTTCTGCCCAAGACCGATTTTCCGATGCGCGCGGGGCTACCCACCCGCGAGCCGCTCCTGCTGGAGCGCTGGAAGGCGATTGACCTCTACGAAAAGATCCGCGCCGCCGCGAAGGGCCGCCCGCGCTTCGTGCTGCATGATGGCCCGCCCTACGCCAACGGCAACATCCATATTGGCCACGCGCTCAACAAGATCCTGAAGGACGTCGTCGTCCGCTCCCAGGGTGCGCTCGGCCGCGACGCGAACTACGTGCCGGGCTGGGACTGCCACGGCCTGCCGATCGAGTGGAAGATCGAGGAGCAGTACCGCGCCAAGGGCAAGAACAAGGACGAGGTGCCGGTGCTGGAATTCCGCCAGCAATGCCGGGCCTTCGCCGCAGAGTGGCTGAACATCCAGCGCGACGAGTTCAAGCGCCTCGGCGTTACCGGCGATTGGGATCATCCCTACTCGACCATGGCCTATCCGGCCGAGGCGCGCATCGCCGCCGAACTGATGAAGTTCGCCGCCTCCGGCCAGCTCTATCGCGGCTCGAAGCCGGTGATGTGGTCGGTCGTGGAGAAGACCGCACTCGCCGAGGCCGAGGTCGAGTACGAGGAGCATGTCAGCGACACGGTGTTCGTGGCGTTCCCAATCCGCGAAGGGGCCCCGGCCGAACTGGCGAACGCCCGCGTCGTGATCTGGACGACCACGCCCTGGACGCTGCCGGCCAACCGCGCCGTCGCCTATTCGAAGCGCGTCGCCTACGGGCTCTACCGCGTTACGGAAGCGGCTGAGGACAATTGGGCGAAGGTCGGCGACAGCTATGTCCTTGCCGACGCGCTCGCCGAGGGCGTGTTCAAGGCCGCCCGCGTTGAGGCATTCGAGCGTGTGGCCGACGTGCCGGCGGCGAGCCTGGCAGGGCTCACCCTGTCGCATCCGCTTCACGCCTTCGATTCCGGCTACGGCTTCGCGGTGCCACTGCTGGAGGGCGAGCACGTCACTGACGAGGCCGGCACCGGCTTCGTTCACACGGCGCCAAGCCATGGTCGCGAGGATTTCGAGGTCTGGATGGCCAATGGCCGCCGCCTCACGGAAGCCGGCATCGACACCCGCATCCCCTACACTGTCGATGCCGATGGCATGCTGACGGAGGAGGCGCCCGGCTTCACCGGCCGCTTCGTCTTCACCGCCAAGGGCGACAAGGGCGACGCCAACAAGGCGCTGATCGCCGCGCTGACCGAGGTCGGCGCGCTGGTCGCCCGCGGGGTGCTGCGCCACCAATACCCGCATTCCTGGCGCTCGAAGAAGCCGGTCCTGTTCCGCAACACGCCGCAATGGTTCATCGCCATGGACCGGGCGGTGGATTCGCTCGGCAACCGCACTCTGCGCGAGACGGCGCTCCACGCCATCGAGCAGACCCAGTGGGTGCCGCCGCAGGGCAAGAACCGCATCAACGGCATGGTCGCGGGCCGGCCCGATTGGGTGGTCTCGCGCCAGCGTGCCTGGGGCGTGCCGATCACCGTTTTCGTCGAGCGCGAGACCTCGAAGGTGCTGCGCGATGCGGCGGTCAACGCCCGCATCGCCGAAGCCTTTGCGGCGGAAGGCGCGGATGCGTGGTTCGCGGAGGGCGCCACCGAGCGCTTCCTCGCGCCCGATTACGATCCGGCGAAGTACGAGAAGGTGACCGACGTCCTCGACGTGTGGTTCGATTCCGGCTCGACCCACGCTTTCGTGCTCGATGATCCGGAGGCCTTCCCCGGTCTTGCCGGCATCCGCCGCGCGGTCGATGGCGGGCCGGACACGGTGATGTATCTCGAAGGCTCCGACCAGCATCGCGGCTGGTTCCAGTCCTCGCTGCTCGAATCCTGCGGCACGCGGGGCCACGCGCCCTACGACGTGGTGCTGACCCACGGCTTCGTTCTCGATGCCAAGGGCGAGAAGATGTCGAAGTCGCGCGGCAACGTCGTCGCGCCGCAGAACGTCATCAAGGAATCGGGCGCCGACATCCTGCGCCTCTGGGTCGCGGCGGCCGATTATTCCGACGATCTGCGCATCGGCCCGGAGATCGTCAAAACCTTCGCCGAGACCTACCGCAAGCTGCGCAACTCCTTGCGCTGGATGCTCGGCTCCCTCGCCCACCGGGTGCCGGGCGACGACGTGCCCTTCACCGAGATGCCGGAGTTGGAGCGCTTCATCCTGCATCGTCTCGCGCAGCTCGATGGCGAGATCCGCGACGCCTACGCGGCCTTCGACACCAAGCGGATCGTCGCGCTGCTCAACGGCTTCATGACCGGCGACCTCTCGGCCTTCTACTTCGACGTGCGCAAGGACGCGCTCTACTGCGATCCGATCTCCTCGGTGACCCGCCGCGCCGCGCTCCAGGTGATCGACGAGGCGTTCCGCCGGGTCGTGATCTGGCTCGCGCCCGTTCTCGCCTTCACGGCGGAAGAGGCGTGGCTCGACCGCTACCCGTCGGAAGACGGCTCGGTGCATCTCCAGACCCTGCCGGAAACGCCTGCCGCGTGGCGCGACGAGGGGCTCGCCACCCGCTGGCAGAAGATCCGCAAGGTGCGCCGCGTCGTCACCGGCGCGCTCGAGATCGAGCGCGCGGCCAAGCGCATCGGCGCCAGCCTCGAGGCGGCGCCGACCGTCTACGTGTCGGATTCCGATCTGCTCGGCGCGCTCGACGGCGTGGATTTCGCCGATATCTGCATCACCTCGGCGATCACGGTGCGCGCCGGTGAGGGCCCAACGGATGCCTTCCGCCTCGACGAGGTGAAGGGCGTGGCCGTGGTGCCCGAGCGGGCCGCGGGCATCAAATGCGCCCGCTCCTGGCGGGTCACGCCCGAGGTCGGCAGCGATCCGGACTACCCGGATGTGACGCCCCGCGATGCGCGGGCCCTGCGGGAGTGGGATGCTGCGCATCCCGGGGACGTGTGACGGAATCGTTTCGCTTGGCGCATCCGTCGCTCCTCATGCTGAGGTGCCGAGCGAAAGCTCGGCCTCGAAGCACCCCGGAACGGTCGATCCCATGGCGCCGGTTGCCGGGAGAAGCCGCGTGGCGTGCTTCGAGGCTGCTGGCGCAGCACCTCAGCATGAGGATCGTGACGTTCGCCGGAACGGGTCGGTCAAACGGTTCTCTGGACCCAATACAGCCATGACCCCCTTCCGCGCCGGCCTGATCGCGCTGCTGGCCACGCTGGTGCTCGATCAGGCCACCAAGCTCTGGCTCTATTTCGGCACCGACCTCGTGATGACGCAGCCCTGGCGGCTGGCGCCCTTCGCGGATTTCGTCGTGGTCTGGAATCGGGGCGTTTCCTACGGCCTGTTCCAGCAGGAGGGCGGGTTCGGGCGCTGGCTGCTCGTCGCGGTCTCGCTCGCCGCCGCCATCGGCCTGTCGGTGTGGATGCGCCGGGCCGGCTCGCGGCTGCTCGCGGTGGCGCTCGGCCTCATCGTCGGCGGTGCGCTCGGCAATGCCATCGACCGGGCGGCCTACGGCGCGGTGTTCGACTTCGTTCACCTGCACGCCGGAACGTGGTCCTGGTACGTGTTCAACGTGGCGGATGCGGCCATCGTCGCGGGTGTCGTCGGGTTGATCCTCGACAGCCTGCGGCCGGCCCCCCGCGCCCCGAGCCCAGACGTTGCCGGGACCGGTGACCGTCCCCAGGCGTGACGTCAGGTTCATCCCGCCCGCGTCAAGGTGCCATACCTTCGCCCGAAACCCGGCTCACCTCGGTTTGCGTGGGCTCGACGCGTACTTCACGATGAAGTGACGTCCGGCTGACCGCCCCGGATCAAAAGCGGGCGGGGCCGGTCCGTAGCCTTGGGGAAAACGGCATGAACGGTCGGCGCAGCGTCTCGCGGGCTTTCGGATCGATTCGTCCTCTGGCTTTGAGAGCGGCGTTGGGCGCAGCCCTGCTGCCCGGCCTCGCCGTCGGTGCGGCCCGCGCCGAGGGCGAATTCATGCGCGACACGCTGAGCAATCTCGGCCTGATCGAACCGGACCGTCCCGCCATCACCTATCGCGAGCGCGCGCCGCTGGCGATGCCGCCCAAGCTCGGCGGCAAGGAGGATCTGACCGCCGGCCTGCCGCCGCCCCGCGCCCGTCAGGCCGATCCCGCTTGGCCGAAGGATCCGGAGGTGGTCCAGCGCGAGCGCGCCGCCATCGAGGCGAAGAAGCCGATCGTGCGCGGCGCGCAAGGCCGCATGAACGACAACAACGAGACGCTCTCGATCTACGAGATGGAGGCTGGCCGCCGCGCGGGCGCCGGCGCGCTCACCGGGCCGGCGAACGCACCCGGCCAGGGCGACACCCGCGATTCGACCTGGCTCAACCCGTTCGAATTGCTCAAGGGCACGCCCGACAAGACCGAACCGTCGCTGGTCGAGCCCGACCGCGATACGCTGACCGATCCCCCCACCGGCTACCGCAAGGCGCCGATCAAGGTCGCCAAACCGCAGGGCGGTCCTGTGGGTGGACCGATCAGCGACCGTGAAGAGGCCGACCCGCGTGCCTATATGAGGAACTCGTCCGGGCGCTGAGAGCGGACCTTTCGCCCGGTTCCGTCGATTGCGGCGGGTCGGCGAAGGCCCCAGCATCCGGATGGACCGTCACCGCGCGGACACGCCGCGCGGTATGGGATTTGCCACCGGCGACCGATCACGGGACAATGCCGGGATTCTTGGGACGGAAAGCGCGGCGGGCGGAAGAGCCCCCGCATAAGGACATTGGGATGCACCTCTACCGGAAGGCCATCGCGCCCGTAGGACCGCAGCGAGGCCTGAATCACGCCGGCCGCGTGGACGCCGCCCCGTTCGGGCGCTCCGAGGCCGGCGGCCCGGAGGTCTCCGCCTTCGTGCTCGATAACGGGCTCGATGTGGTGGTGGTGCCCGATCACCGGGCGCCGGTCGCCACGCACATGGTCTGGTACCGCAACGGCTCGGCCGATGATCCGATCGGCCAGTCCGGCATCGCCCACTTCCTCGAACACCTGATGTTCAAGGGCACCGAGCGGCACCCGGCGGGCGCCTTCTCGAAGGCGGTTTCGTCCCTCGGCGGCCAGGAGAACGCCTTCACCAGCTACGATTACACCGCCTATTTCCAGCGCGTCGCCCGCGACCATCTCTCGACGATGATGGCCTTCGAGGCCGACCGGATGGGCGGTCTTGTCCTCGACGACGCCGTGGTGGCGCCCGAGCGCGACGTGGTGCTCGAAGAGCGCCGGATGCGGGTCGAGACCGATCCGTCGGCGCAGCTCTCCGAGGCGATGGCCGCCTCGCTGTTCGTGCACCATCCCTACGGCATCCCGATCATCGGTTGGATGCACGAGATCGAGGAGCTGAACCGCGGCCACGCGATCGATTACTACAAGCGCTTCTACACCCCCGAGAACGCGATTCTCGTGGTGGCCGGCGACGTGACGCCGGACGAGGTGCGGCGTCTGGCCGAGGACACCTACGGCCGGGTGACGCCGCAGGGGACGCGGCCGCTGCGCACCCGCCCGCGCGAGCCGGAGCCGCGGGCGATGCGCCGGATCGCCGTGGCCGACCCGAAGGTCGAGCAGCCGACCCTGCAGCGCCTCTACCTCACCCCCTCCTGCATGACCGCCCGCGACGGCGAGGGCTACGCGCTCGAACTGCTGGCCGAGGTGATCGGCGGCGGCGCGACCTCGTTCCTCTACCGCAAGCTGGTGCTGGAGATGGGCGTCGCGGTGAATGCCGGCGCTTGGTATATGGGCTCGGCGATGGATGACACGCGCTTTGCCGTCTACGCCGTGCCGGCCGAGGGCGTGACCCTCGAGGCCCTGGAAGAGCATATCGATCGCGTGCTGCGCCGCGTCCCCGAGGCGCTCGGCGCCGAGGCGATCGACCGGGCCAAGATCCGGCTCGTGGCCGAGACGGTCTATTCCTCCGATTCGCAGAGCTCGCTCGCCCGCATCTACGGCTCGGCGCTCGCCATCGGCGAGACCGTCGAGGAGGTGCGCCGCTGGCCGGTCGAGATCGAAGCGGTCACCCATGACCGGCTCGTGGCGGTCGCCGCCCGCTACCTCGTGCCCGCCCGCTCGGTGACCGGCTACCTCACCAAGGCGCGCGACCCGGACGTGGCGATCGCCTGAGACGACCCGATTCTTCGCGCCGCCCCCGGTGGCGGCGCCCTTTGCGAAAAGACGCTTTAAGGAACTTCCGATGAATCTCGCCGAGACCGGCACCCGCGCCGCGACGTCGCCGACCCAGGCGTTGCCGCTGGCGGCCGCCCCCGGCATCGAGGCTTGGCACGTCGCCTCGCCGGTGGTGCCGATGATCGCGCTCTCCTTCACCTTCGAGGGCGGCGCGGCGCAGGATGCGGAGGGCAAGGCGGGCACCGCGCAGATGATGGCGCGGCTGCTCGACGAGGGCGCGGGCGACCTCGACTCGGATGCTTTCCAAGAGGCGCTCGCGGCCCGCGCGATCGAGCTGAGCTTCCACACCGGCCCCGATTCCATCGGCGGCTCGCTCAAGACGCTGCTCACCCATGCCGACGAGGCGATCCGTCTGCTGGCCCTGTCGCTGTCCGAGCCGCGCTTCGATCAGCCCTCGATCGAGCGCGTGCGGGCGCAGATGATCGCGAGCCTGCGCTACCAGCAGAACGATCCCGGCGTGCTCGCCTCCCGCCGCTACTTCCGCGAGGCCTTCCCGGGGCACGCCTATGGCCGCTCCTCGGCGGGCACCATCGAGACCCTGTCGGCGATCACCCGCGACGACCTCGTGGCCCTGCACCGGGCCGTGATCGGCCGCGGCAGCCTGAAGGTCGCCGCTGTGGGCGCCTTCGACGAGGCGACGATCACCGGCATGATCGCCCGCGCCTTCGGCGCCCTGCCCGAGGCCGGCCCGCTGAAGACGGTCCCGCCGACCGCGATCAACGAACTCGGCCGCCGCATCGTCGTCGATCTCGACGTGCCGCAATCGGTGATCCGCTTCGGCATGCCGGGCGTGGCATGGCGCGACCCCGACTTCATCCCGGCCTACGTCCTGAACCACATCCTCGGCGGCGGCGCCTTCACCTCGCGCCTGTTCCAGGAAGTGCGCGAGAAGCGCGGCCTGGCCTATTCGGTCGGCACCTCGCTGACCTCGCACCGCGCGGTCGCCATGACCTGGGGCTACACCGCCACCAAGAACGAGCGCGTCGTCGAGGCCCTCGACGTGATCGGTGACGAGATCCACCGCCTCATCACCGACGGCCCCTCCGACGAGGAGCTGCAGAAGGCTAAGGACTACCTCACCGGCTCCTACGCCCTCGGCTTCGACACCTCGACCAAGATCGCCAACCAACTGGTGCAGATCGCCTTCGAGGGCCTCGGCATGGACTACATCGCCCGCCGCAACGACCTCGTGGCGAGCGTGACCCAGGCCGATATCCGCCGGGCCGGTGCCCGCACGCTCGGCGACGGCAAGATGCTGGTCGTCGCCGCGGGGCGGCCCACGGGGCTGTAGGCGCCTCTCACCAATTCGATCTCGACAGGGGCCGGCACGCGGAGACGCGTCGCCGGCCTTTTCCTTTTGGGTCCAGCGGTTTGGTACGGCCTGCGATGCCGGAATGAGCCGTGCGCCTTGGGCTCGCGCTGGGAGTCCCTATCTGGGGAGGCCGAACCCGCTCCCCGCGCGAGGCCTCAAGCGATGCAGCTCACCGGACTCCACCACGTCACCGCCATCACGGCGCAGGCGGCCGACAACCTCGCCTTCTACACCCGCGTGCTGGGGCTCCGGCTCGTGAAGAAGACCGTCAATCAGGACGACGTCTCGGCCTACCACTTGTTCTACGCCGATGGCCGGGCCTCGCCCGGCACCGACATCACCTTCTTCGATTGGCCCGCACCTGCCGAGCGGCGCGGCACCGACAGCATCTCACGCACCCTGCTGCGCGTCGGGGGAGCGGAGAGCTTCGCGTGGTGGCGCGAGCATCTCGCCCGTCAGGGCGTAAATCACCATCCGGCGATCGAGCGGGACGGGCGCCTCACCCTCGATTTTGAGGACGGCGAGGGCCAGCGCCTCAGCCTCGTGGATGATGGCGGCGTGGGACCGGCGCATCCCTGGGCGGGCAGCCCGGTGCCGCCCGAGCATCAGATCCGGGGGCTTGGCCCGATTCGCCTCACGGTCTCGCAGCCCGAGCGCACCGCAGCCGTGCTGACGCAGGTCCTCGGTTTCCGGCGCGCCCGGACCTTCGAACTGCCCGAGGGCGAGGTGACGGTGTTCGAGACCGGGGAGGGCGGTCCCGCCGCGGAGGTCCAGCTTCTGAAAGGGACGGGCCCACAGGCCCGCCAGGGCGCGGGCGCCGTCCACCACGTCGCCTTCCGCATCCCGGACACCGATTATGATGCCTGGGCCGATCGCCTGAAGCAGCGCCGCGTCCCCTCCAGCGGCCCCGTCGATCGCTACTACTTCCGCAGCCTCTATTTCCGCGAGCCGAACGGCATCCTGTTCGAGATCGCCACCGACGGGCCGGGCTTCGCCACCGACGAGACGATGGAATCGCTCGGTGAGCGTCTCGCGCTGCCGCCCTTCCTCGAACCGCGCCGGGCGGAGATCGAAGCGGGCTTGAAGCCGCTGTAAGTCCAGCCGGCGATGCGCTCCCGCCGGGGCAGGCATGCGCCGGATTCAAGAACAGTTCCAGGCAAAGTCACATTCCAACCGCTGTGGCAGCGCTGCGTCTTGACGCGGATGCTGCGACTGCGAGAAGAGCCCCGTTTCGTCGCTTCCAGAATCGGGAAACCCGCGGCCGATGAGCAAGTACAACGAGGAGCGCGTCCTCTCCGTCCATCACTGGACCGACACGCTCTTCTCCTTCCGCACGACGCGCGATCCCTCGTTCCGCTTCCGCAACGGCGAGTTCACGATGATCGGCATCGAGGTCGAGGGCCGGCCGCTGCTGCGCGCGTACTCGGTGGTCTCGGCCAATTACGAGGAGGAACTCGAGTTCTTCTCGATCAAGGTGCCGAACGGCCCGCTGACCTCGAAGCTCCAGCACCTCAAGGTCGGCGATCCGATCATGATCGGCAAGAAGCCGACCGGCACGCTCGTGCTCGACAACCTCCTGCCCGGCAAGAACCTCTATCTGCTCGGCACCGGCACGGGGCTCGCCCCCTTCCTGTCGATCATCAAGGATCCTGAGACCTACGACCGCTTCGAGAAGGTCGTGCTGATCCATGGCTGCCGTCAGGTGCAGGAACTGGCCTATGGCGAGACCATCACCGAGACGCTGCCGAAGCACGAATTCCTCGGCGAGATGATCGCCAACCAGCTGATCTACTACCCCACGGTCACGCGTGAGCCGTTCCGCAACCGCGGCCGGATCACCGACCTGATGACCTCGGGCAAGCTGTTCGAGGATATCGGCCTGCCGAACATGTCGATCGAGAACGACCGCTTCATGCTGTGCGGAAGCCCTGAGATGATCAAGGACACCCGCGAGCTGCTGACCGGCCTCGGCTACGAGGAGGGCAACCACGGCGAGGCGGCCCACTACGTGATCGAGAAGGCCTTCGTCGAGAAGTAGGCCTTGCGACAGTGAGCGGCCGGGCTCGGCCGCTCCTGCTCACGCCCTCATCCGGAGGGGCTGCGAAGCCGCCTCGAAGGGGGGCCAGACACCGCGTGGAAACTGGGTGATCCTTCAAGGCCCGCTGTCGCCGCCACCTCAGGACGAGGGCGCGGGTGGGACAACACCGCGTTTGTGCCCGAGCGATCCGCACGCCATGCCTCTGCCCGCCCTGTTCGTCGTCGGCGCCGGCACCGAGATCGGCAAGACCTACACCACCGCCGCCCTCGTTCGCCGGCTGCGCGGCCAGGGCCGGCGGGTGCGGGCGCTGAAGCCGCTCGCGAGCGGCGTTCCCCCGCTTGACCATCCCGATTTCGCCGAGAGCGACACCGGCCGCCTGCTCGCGGCGCAGGGGCTCGCGGTCACGGCCGAAACGGTCGCAGCCTGCTCGCCCTGGCGCTTTGCTGCGCCGCTGGCGCCCGACCTCGCCGCCGCCCGCGAGGGGCGCAGCCTCGCGCTGCCTGAGCTGGTCGCGTGGTGTGCCGCGCGTCTGGCCGAGGCCGGTGACGCTGAGACCGTGGTGATCGAGGGGGTCGGCGGTCTGATGAGCCCGATCACCGAGGACGCCACCGGCCTCGACTGGCTGACATCACAGGACATTCCGGCGCTGCTCGTATCCGGCAGCTATCTCGGCGCGATCAGCCACGCGCTGACGGCGGTCGAGACGCTGCGCGCGCATGGCATCCCGCTCGTCGGGATCGTCGTCAGCGAGAGCGAGGGCGCGCCGGTCCCGGTCGAGACGGTGGCCGGGCAGATCGCGCGGCGCGCGCGCGCGCCCGTCGGCTGCCTGTGCCGGGGAGGGGACTTTCCCGAAAATCTCCCCGGGATTGCCTGAGGCGGTTTACCGGCCGGAGCCGCCGCGCTCCTTCGGCGCCTTCGGCTCGCGGGATTCCTGGATCTCCTCGGCCTTCTCCTCGTCGGTGTCGCTGCTGCGCTTGATCGTGTCGTCGGGCTTGGCGGCCAGACCCTTCACGATGGCGACGAGGCGGTTGCATTCTTCCGGGAAGCCGTAGGATTCGAGCACGATCGCCGCGTCGCGCAGCGTCCGCAGGTCGCGCACGATCTGGGCGTTCTTGGTTTGTTGAAGCTCTTTCTTGGCCGCGATCGTCGGTTCGAGCCCGGTATCCTCGACATTGCATTCGGCTCGGGCCCCCGGCATCGCGGCGAGCATCAGGAAGGCGCAGGCGATCAGGCGACGCATGGTCACGTCTCGTATGGGTTGAGGGCGGGGAAATTCAGCCGCGGTGGCGCAGCAGGTCGTTGGTCACGGCCACGAGCTGCGCGGCGCGGTAGGGCTTGGGCATGAACACGGATTCGTTCACCGCCTCGGCGGAGGAGAGGCCGTCGCGGCCGCCGGAGGTGTAGACCACCGGCAGGCGCGGCAGGCTGCGCCGGGCGCTGCGGGCGAGCGCGATGCCGTTCGTGTTGCGGGCCAGATCGATATCGGTGAAGAGCAGGTCCACGTGCTCGCTCGACAGGATCGCCTCTGCCTCCTCTGCATCGGCGGCGGTCAGCACCCGGTAGCCTTCGTCGAGCAGCGCCTCGACGGCCAGCTCGCAGACGAAGGACTCGTCCTCGACCACGAGGATCGTGTCGGCGTGGCGCGCCAGGGAGAATGGCGGCAGGGCAGCGGGGACGCAGGCGAAGGGGATCATGGCAGAACTCCAACTCACCCGTGCTCGGACAACAGCCGAGCTTGCGGATCGCCGGACCAACGGGACCGTGAAGGGCCTCGTTCACCGTGATTGCTTCGATTTGCGCGCATTTGGTAACCGATCGGTTAACCTTGACGGTAGGGTGCAGGAACTGCTTTCGGTCGCGCCCGATGCGATGACGCGCCTAACCCCTTGTCGGATGAGGCCGTCTTTCGCCCCCGCACCCGCCCGCCTTTCGAAGAGCGCCTTAACGATCGTGCCGACCCCGTGACCCGACCCTGGCAGATTGGCTTCGGCGTCGTGCTCACGGCGCTCGCCGGATTCGTGGACGCGCTCGGCTTCATCCGGCTCGGCGGCCTCTACACCTCGCTCATGAGCGGGAACACGACGCAGCTTGCCGTCTCGCTGGGCCATGGCGAGCCGCTCGGGGCGGTTTTGCCGGCGCTGCTGATCGGCGCCTTCCTCGTCGGCGCGGTCTCGGGGGGCGCCATCGCCGCCCTGTGCCCGCCGCGCTGGGTCACGCCCGCGGTGCTCGGCCTGGAAGCCGTTGCCCTGACGGCGGCGGTCGCCATGGCGGCCGAGCACGCCCATGTCGGCGTGGCCTCGCTGTTCCTGGCGCTCGCCATGGGCGGGCAGAACGCGGTGCTCGCCCATGTTCAGGGCTTTCGCGCCGGCACCACCTTCGTCACGGGCGCGCTGTTCGCGTTCGGGCAGAAGGCGGCGCTGGCGCTGGCCGGGCGGGGGCCACGATGGGGCTGGGTCGGCGATGGCTCGGTCTGGCTTGCGCTTCTCGTCGGGGCGGTTGCGGGCACGCTCGCGCATGCGCATCTCGGAATCGCAGCCCTGGCGATTCCCGCTTGTGTGACGGCCGGGCTATGCCTTGCCGCGACCCTGTTCACTCTGGCGTACCGGCGCTCGCCCGTGACGCTGACCAAGATCTGAAGGAAGAATCCTCCGGCATGAGCGCCTCCGCTCCCTCCCTCACCGACCACGTCGCGGATATCGCCGCCGGCGCGCATGTCACCGCCGCCCACTGGCTCAAGGGGACCTTGGCGCTGGCGCTCGCCGATGGCGGCGTGCTGCTGGCCCGTGACGGCGCGACCGAGACCGTTCCCGCCCACCCGGATAGCGGCATCCTCGTGGCGGCCAGCGACGGCGCCCGGCTCGTGAGCGGGGGCGACGACGGCCGCGTGGTCGCGACAGATGCGGACGGCCGATCGAGCGAGCTGGCGCGAGCCAAGAACGGCGCCTGGATCGACGCGCTGGCGCTCCACGGCGACGGCTCGTTCGCCTTCGCCTCGGGACGGACCATCATCGCCCGCGACGCCAAGGGCCGCGAGAAGACCTTCACCGCGCCCACCACCGGTCGGGGCCTCGCCTTCGCGCCGAAGGGCTACCGGCTGGCGGTGGCGCACTACAACGGCGTGAGCCTCTGGTACCCGAACCTCGAGACGCCGCCCGAATTCATCGAGTGGAAGGGCTCGCATCTCGATGTGACGTGGTCGCTCGATGGCCGCTTCGTCGTCTCGACCATGCAGGAGAACGCGCTGCATGGCTGGCGCCTCCAGCCCGACCGCGGCCATATGCGGATGTCGGGCTATCCCGCCAAGGTGCGCTCGCTCTCGTGGTCGGCGGACGGCAAGTGGCTCGCCACCAGCGGTGCCGAGGCCGCCATCGTCTGGCCGTTCGACTCGAAGGAGGGCCCCACCGGCAAGGCCCCGCGGGAATGCGGCGTGCGGCCGGCACGGGTCTCGCAGGTCGCCTTCCATCCGAAGGCACCCGTCCTGGCGATCGGCTACGAGGATGGCTGCGTGCTGCTGGTGCGCTTCTCCGACGCCTCGGAGCTGCTGGTGCGCCCGGCGGTGAAGTGCAGCGCGATTTCGGCGCTCGCCTGGGATCCGGCCGGCGCCCGCCTTGCCTTCGGCTGCGCCGACGGGCAGGCCGGCCTGCTCACCCTGCCGGCCTGACGCCCGCGCGGTGGGTCTGTTCGGACGCGCTCCGAAGCCCGACGCCGCCGCCCGGCGGCGGGTGGAGGCGTGGCTGCGGGCGGCGGGCGGCTACGGCCCGGAGACGGCGATGAGCGTGAGCGAGATCGTCTGTACCGATCCGGCCTGTCCCGGCACCGAGACCGTGGTTCTGCTGTTCTCTCCCGGCCAGAAGACGCGGGCGGTGAAGATCGCCGGGGCGCTCGACGCCCTGAGCGAGGCGGATGTGGCGGCCGCCCTCGGCCAAGATTGAGCTGCGGCCCTCCCCGGGGCCGCGGATTGCCCTACAAACCGGGTGGCCCCCGCAAAGGAAGTTTTGATGTTCCGTGTCGTCCGAACGCTCGGCCTCGCCTTCGGATTGCTCGCGGCGGTCATCGCCGCGCAGGCACCGGAATTCGCCCAGCAATACACCCAGCGCCTCGGCGGGGCCCTGGACGAGCTACGCCGCGCCATCGCCTCCCTCGATGCCGACGCCCAGGCCACGGGCCGCAGCCGTGACGAGGCTCTGGCGCTGCTGCGGACCAACCCGGATGCCTTCATCGCCCGGCGCGGTGAATCGGCCCGGGCCGATGTCGAGCGGCTGAAGCGGCTGGAGGCGCAGAAGCTCGCCCTCGACACGGCGGCGAGCCCGCTCGGGCGCCTCAGCGTGATGGCCCGCGACCCCGACATGAACATCGCACGCGCCACCTATCGCGACTACCAGCCGGCGGTGCCGACCACGGCGGACGGCCTCGTCGCCGGCCTGCTCGGCTTCTTCGCCGCCTGGGGTGGTTGGCGCGTCACGAGCGATGTCGGCCGTCATCTCGCCCGCCGTCGGCGTCGCATGCGGGCCGAGGCGACGCCCGTTTGATGCAAGCCCGGCATTGATCCGAGCTCTCTGGACTTGCATCGTCGTTTTCCCGAAAGCCGCGAACCCCTTTCGGGACGATGCGCTCGTGTGTTGCAGCGCCTCTACAGCCCGGCCCTCCGGCCTGCACTAGGTGTAGGCTAAGCGCCCGCACTCCGCAGGGGCGCCGGATCCGGTCCTTCCTCGATCATGCCGCGTCCCCCGACCACGACCGTCGATCCCGCCCTCGACGCGGCGGCCCTGCTGCGCCGCATCGGCTTCTTCGGCCTGTTCGTGGTGCTGCCGGTCGCCGCGCAGGTCTCCCGCCGCGCCACCGTGGTGCTGGCACCCATCGCCGTCGTCCTGCTGATCACCGCGAGCGCCATCGACCAGCATCAGCGGGCCATCGGCCCAGCCCTGAAGCGGCTGCTGACCGCGCCGTCCTTCCTGGCCGGCATGCTGGTGGTGTTCTGGTCGGCCCTGTCGCTGGTCTGGACGCCGTTTCCCGGACCGGCGAGCGAGCGGCTGGCCAACCTCATCGCTACCGTGGTGATGACGCTGCTGGCCTATCTCGCGCTGCCAGACCGGATGCGCTCGGCCAACCTCTACCTGCTGCCGCTCGGCGTCGGCGCGGCGGCCATCGTCGCGATCCTGATCAATCTCGTCGGCGACGCGATGCTCAAGGACAACCCGGACGGCGACAGCGCCCTGGAGCGCGGCGCGGTGCTGCTGGCGCTGCTGGCTTGGCCCGCCGTGGCGTGGCTGCGCTCGCGCCGCCGCGACCTGGGCTCGCTCGTCGTGGTCGTGCTGGTCGCGGGCGCGCTGCTGCTGGCACCGGGCGTGACCGCCCTGTTCGCGCTGGCCGTCGGCGCACTCGCCTTCGCCCTGACCCATTGGCGCCTGTCGCTCGGCGTGCGCGTCACCGCCCTCACCGCGGCCGGCCTGCTCGTGGCCGCGCCGTTGCTGCCGTTCCTCGCGCGTCCCATCGGCATCGCCCTGTTCGGCCCCGTGGCGCCCGGCGTGCTGGCGCTCAAGGCGTGGCAGAAGGTCGTCACTTTGGAGCCGGTGCGCTTGGTCACGGGCCACGGCCTTGAAACCGCCCTGCGCGGAAAAATCTTCGGCATCCTGCCGATCAATGCGCCGACCACGATGCTGTTCGAGTTCTGGTACGAACTCGGCATCGTCGGCGCCTTCGCGGCGGCCTTCGCCCTCTACGGTGCGATCCACCGCGCGGGCCGCGATGCCACGGTGCTGGCGCCTTGCGCCATGGCGGCCTTCGCGACGGCGTTTGCCATCGGCTGCGTCGGCGTCGGCCTCACCACGATCTGGTGGTTGACCACGCTCGCGCTCACGATCCTCACCTTTGTGGCGATCGAGCGCGGACAGTTCCGCTCCCGCCGGCCCAAGGTCGGGCTGATCCCGCGCCTGCCCGCGCGGGGCTGACGCCTCAGGCTTTGGTCGCTTCGATCGCGTCGGCGGCCGCCTCGATACCGGCCATGTCGTCGTCGGAGAGGCCGAAATGGTGGCCGATCTCGTGGACGAGGACATGGGTGACGAGGTGGCCCAGCGTCTCGTCGTGCTCGGCCCAGTAATCGAGCAGCGGCCGGCGATAGAGCCAGACGGCGTTGGGCATCTGCCCCGTGGCGACCTCGCCCGCCTGCGCCAGCCCGATGCCGCGGAACAGGCCGAGCAGGTCGAATTCCGACTCGCAGCCCATCTCGGTCAGGGTCTCGTCGTCGGGGAAATCATCGACATGGATGCGCACGGCCGCGCAGAGTGCGCGGAATTCCTCCGGCAGGGCGGCGAAGGCGGCGTCGGCCAGGGCCTCGATCTCGGCCAGAGTCGGGGCCTTCGCCTCGGCCCAGTGGACCGCAGCCGCGTCGCTCACGGCGCGGCGGGCTCGGGCGGGACCACCGGCAGCACGCAGCGCACCAGGAAGGACGCCAAGTCGCTGGTGATGTGATCGATATGCGGCTCCTGCACCGCCTCCTGCTCGAACAGCTCGCGGAACGGGTCGGGCGTCGGCGGCACGACCAGCACGGTCGCCATGCCGAGGTCGTGCGGCACCACGAGGTTGCGGGCGATGTCCTCGAATAGGGCCGAGCGCCGGGGATCGACGCCGTGGCGCAGGAGGAAGCGCTCGTAGGTGCCGCGGTCGGGCTTGGGGATGAAGTCGGCGTCGGCGATGTCGAACACGTCCTCGAAATGGTCGAGGATGCCGAGCTTGTCCGCGACGCGTTCCGCATGGCGGCGCGATCCGTTGGTGAGGATCAGCTTGCGCCCCGGCAAATGCTCGATGGCCCTGCCGAGGGCTTCGTCGAGCTTGATCGTCGAGTGGTCGATATCGTGGGCAAAATCGAGGAAGTCGTGCGGATCGACCCCTTCCTCCACCATCAGCGCTTTCAGGGTGGTGCCGTAGCGATGGTAGAAATGCTTCTGCAGGGCGCGCGCCGAGATCGCGTCGAGGCCGTAGAGCCGCATGACGTAGAGCGTGATCCGCTCGTCCACCTGCGGCCAGACCCGTGCGTCGCTCGGGTAGAGCGTGTTGTCGAGATCGAACACCCAGGTATCGACGTGGGAGAACCCGCGGGCGTCGGAGGTGGTGAAGTGGCTCTCGCCGGGAAGGAGCAAGGGAAGCGGACGCTTGAAAAGAGAAACGGGACGGGAATGCCCCGTCCCGTATGTAGGGAGTTGCAAGCCTCTGGGAAGCGCTGCCGTCAGCTGCGCCGGATCAGAGTGCCCGCACCGAAATCGGTGAACAGCTCGAGCAGCGCCGCGTGCGCGACCTTGCCGTTGAGGATGACCACCGCCTCGACGCCCTGTTCGAGGGCGTAGATGCAGGTTTCGACCTTCGGGATCATGCCGCCGGTGATGGTGCCGTCGGCGATCAGGCGCCGGCAATCATCGACCGAGAGCTCCTGAATCAGGTTCTTGTCCTTGTCGAGCACGCCGGGCACGTCGGTGAGCAGCAAGAGGCGCTTGGCCCGCAGCGCCCCGGCGATGGCGCCAGCGAAGGTGTCGGCGTTGACGTTGTAGGTCTTGCCGTCCTCACCGTAGGCCACGGGGGCGAGCACCGGGATCAGCTCGGCCTTCAGCACCGCATCGAGCACGCCGCGCTCGACATGCTCCGGTTCGCCGACGAGGCCGAGGTCGATCGCCTGCTCGATGTTGCTGTCCGGGTCCTTGACCGTCCGCAGCGCCCGCTTGGCGCGGACCATGTTGCCGTCCTTGCCGCACAGACCGATCGCCCGGCCGCCCTCGGCGGCGATCCAGCCGACGATCTGCTTGTTGATCGAGCCAGCCAGAACCATCTCGACCACCTCGACGGTGGCCTCGTCGGTGACGCGCAGCCCGCCGCGGAACTCCGATTCGATGCCGAGCCGGGCCAGCATCTTGCCGATCTGCGGCCCGCCGCCATGCACGACGATCGGCTTCAGACCGGATTGTTCGAGCAGCACGATATCCTCGGCGAAGTCCTCCGCCGCCGCCGGATCGCCCATGGCGTGGCCGCCGTACTTGATGACGACGATTTCCTGATCGTAGCGCTGCATATGCGGCAGCGCCTGGGTCAGGATCTCGGCGCGCACATGCACGTTCGGCAACGGATCGGTCATCGCGGTCGTCCTGGCTCTCTCTGAGTCGGGGGCGGATTCGGCAGGGCTTCTAGCGCAGGCTTTGTGCAGAACGAAGAGTCCGCGTGCTCGCGATCCCGCGATGGGTGCCATGCGAAGGGTGTTGTCAGGGCATCCGGTCGGCGCGGACGCATCGGACGCCGCCGGTCACCCCCTGAGACGGTGCTCTAGCCACGCTTCATGTCACTCTTGAAACGCCGCCAGGCCGATCGCTGGCCGGACACGGTGAAAATCGGGTTCGGCGGGCAGAGCCCGGAGGCCTGTGGTCGTCGAGCGGTCGTCGGGCCTTCGTCTGCGTCGATTTCAGCTTGGGCTTAAAGGGGGGTTAACCATCGCGATCAATCATCCCCTGGTTGAACGAAGGGGGGCGACCATGCTGAATGCCGATCTGGCGATGCCGCGTCCGAGTCTGACGCATCCCGGCCTACTGGCCCGCATCGTCGAGCGTCTCGGCCAGGGCGCCGACTCGTCCGCCGACATCTGGCGCCAGCTCACCGAGAATTACGCGGTCGATCTCGACGCCGTGGCCGCGCTCCTGCCCTGCGCCGAGCCCGAGCCGCTCTGGCTCACGGCTCGCGCCCAGGCTCGTAAGCGCTAATCGCGCAAGCGCTGATTCCGCCTCAGCCGATCACCCGCAGGCTGTCGCCCGTCCGCAGCACGCCACCGGCCAGAACCTCGGCGTAGACGCCGCAATCGGTGTGGCCGACACCCTGCATGAGGGTCCGCGGGATCGACAGATCGCGCTGGCCCGTCTGCGGATCGACATTGGTGGCCGCGCACCGCTCGGTCCGGCTCGTGATCTTCAGCCGGACATCGCCCGCTTCCAGCACCCGGCCGACCAGGTCGAGTTCGGCCCAAGGGGCCAGCCCGTCGAGATAAAGGTTGCCGCGAAAGCGCAGGGGATCGACCGGGGCGCCGACGAGATCCTCGGTCGCGGCCACGCTCGCAAGGTTGATGAGCGAGACGTAGCCGGTGCGCGAATCGGTGAAGCGGTAGCCGGGCGGCGCCGTCAGCACCCGCGGCGCGCCGCGCAATTCGTTCGGCAGGAACCCCTTCATGAACTCGGCGAGCGCCGCGCGCCCCTCCGCCGTGCTCAGATCCGCGTCCACCGCCAGCACCCCGTTCTCCTCGACCGTGAGGCGATGCGTGGCGTCGTCGAAGCGGGTGCGCAGCCGCGCCAGCGCCTCGTTCCGCATCAGCATCAGGTAGGCCACCTTCGGCAGGTGGCGCGGCACGGTCTCGTTGAAGCCGGAGGGGCCGTTCTCGATGGCGTAGAGCCGGTCGCCGGGAAAGTAGCCGCTCGTTTCCAGCTCGGCCGTCTCCAGCGCCTCGGGCGAGAGGCCTTTGACGGGATAGCGGTAGAGGGCGGCGATGCGGGGGGCGGGGCTCTGGCTCATCCCTTCTCGCTAAAGCCGGCCGCGCCCGATTTGCAACCGGGCCGGCGGGGTCCTGCGCCGTCTACGGAGAATTCCGCATGGTCCGGCGCTCCGGTCTCGGTCAGCCTGCCGCCTCGCGTCAGGAGGATGAGGATCGATGGCCGAGGTCACCGCACTCTACAGATATCCGGTCAAGGGCCTCTCGGCCGAGCCACTTCCGGCGCTGACGCTGGCCCGCGCCTCCGGCCTCGCCTTCGACCGCGAATACGCCCTCGCGCTCGGCACCACGGCCTTCGATCCGCAGAAGCCGGAGCCGCTCGACAAGGGCTACTTCCTGATGCTGCGCAGCAACGAGGTGCTGGCGGCGCTGGCGACGCGGTTCGATCCCGAGACCGGGCAGCTCACCATCACCCGCGACGGCGCGACGATGCTCACCGAGGATCTGACCCGGCCTGAGGGCCGCGCGGCGGTCGAGCGTTTCTTCGAGGCCTATATCGGCCCGGCGGCCAAGGGTCGGCCGCGCCTCGTGCGGGCGGCCGACCACAAGTTCACCGATGGCAGCGTGATCTCGCCCGCCTTCATGCGGGCGGTCTCGCTCATCAATCTCGCCTCGGTCCGCGCCCTGGAGGAGCGGACGGGGCGCGCGATCCACCCGTTGCGCTTTCGCGCCAGCATCTATGTCGATGGGCTGGAGCCGTGGGCGGAGATGGATTGGGTCGGCCGGGAGGTCACCGTCGGGGGCTTGCGCCTGCGGGGGCTCGCCCGCACGCCGCGCTGCGCCGCCGTTGATGTGAATCCGGCGACGGCCCGGCGCGACACCCATCTACCGAAGGCGCTGAAACGCCATTTCGACCATGTCGATCTCGGCATCTATCTCGAAGTGCTCACCGACGGCACCGTATCGCTCGGCGACCGGCTCATGGTGATGCCGCAAACCGAAGACGCCGCCTGAACGGATACGCATCGGCCGCCTGAAGCATCGTCCCGGATATCGAATCCCGCGCGATGCTTTAGCCTCTCGTTCTTGCTCCATCTCTTCCAGAGAGCCGGCAACCACCGTTCGGGGCGGGGCTCCACGCTGGGTCCGAATGCCCGCCTGGGATGCGTTTTGGGCGCCGGCTCCCTCTTGTGTCACGTATACGCAACACCAGATCATCCCTGCCGGTGGCTCTCGATAAAGCGCCGGTGTCCCGGTGGGGCTCACCCCGCGGGACAACGCATCGGAGGCTCCGTGCCGCGCAAAGGGGGCGGAAGGCCGATCCGATCCGGGGAAGGGCAACACGCATGAATTTCGAAAAATACACCGAGCGCGCCCGTGGCTTCGTCCAGGCCGCGCAGAATCTCGCCGTCCGCGAGGGCAACCCGCAGCTCGCGCCCGGCCATCTCCTCAAGGTCCTGCTCGACGATCCCGAAGGGCTCTGCGCCGGTCTCATCGACCGGGCCGGCGGCCAATCGCGGGTCGCGCATGCGCAGGTCGAGCAATGGTTGGCCAAGCAGCCGAAGGTCTCGGGCAATTCCGCGCAGCCGCAGGCGACGCGCGAACTCGTGCGCCTGTTCGACACCGCCGAGCAGGCCGCCGAGAAGGCGGGTGATTCCTATGTCACCGTCGAGCGCCTGCTGCTGGCCTTCGCCGTCGAGAAGGACGGGGAAGCCGGCCGCATCCTGACCGCGGCGGGCGTCACCGCGGCCTCGCTCAACGCGGCGATCAACGCCCTGCGCAAGGGCCGCACTGCCGACAACGCGTCGGCCGAGAACGCCTACGACGCGCTGAAGAAATACGCCCGCGACCTCACCGAGGCGGCCCGTGAGGGCAAGCTCGATCCGGTGATCGGCCGCGACGAGGAGATTCGCCGCACGATTCAGGTTCTGTCGCGGCGCACGAAGAACAACCCCGTGCTGATCGGCGAGCCCGGCGTCGGCAAGACCGCCATCGTCGAGGGTCTGGCCCTGCGCATCGTCAACGGCGACGTGCCGGAATCCCTCAAGGAGAAGAGCCTGCTCGCCCTCGACATGGGCGCGCTGATCGCGGGTGCGAAGTATCGCGGCGAGTTCGAGGAGCGGCTGAAGGGCGTGCTCTCCGAAGTGACCGCGGCGGAAGGCCAGATCATCCTGTTCATCGACGAGATGCACACGCTCGTCGGCGCCGGAAAGGCGGACGGGGCGATGGACGCCTCGAACCTCTTGAAGCCGGCGCTTGCCCGCGGCGAGCTGCACTGCGTCGGCGCGACCACGCTCGACGAGTACCGCAAGCATGTCGAGAAGGACGCCGCGCTCGCCCGCCGCTTCCAGCCCGTCTTCGTGTCCGAGCCCACCGTCGAGGACACGGTGTCGATCCTGCGCGGCATCAAGGAGAAGTACGAGCAGCACCACGGCGTGCGCATCCAGGATAGCGCGCTCGTCGCGGCGGCCACGCTGTCGAACCGCTACATCACCGACCGCTTCCTGCCCGACAAGGCGATCGACCTCGTGGACGAGGCGGGCTCGCGCCTGCGCATGCAGGTCGATTCGAAGCCGGAGGAACTCGACAACGTCGATCGTGAGATCGTGCGGCTGAAGATCGAGGGCGAGGCGCTGAAGAAGGAGACGGATTCCGCCTCCCGCGACCGGCTCCAGCGTCTGGAGAAGGAACTCGCCGACCTCGAAGAGCAGTCCGCGACCATCACGGCCCGCTGGAAGGCCGAGAAGGACAAGCTGGGCGCCGCCGCCGAACTGAAGAAGAAGCTCGACGAGGCGCGCAACGAACTCGCCTCGGCGCAGCGCCAGGGCCAGTACCAGCGCGCGGGCGAACTCGCCTACGGCGTGATCCCCGGCCTGGAAAAGCAGCTCTCCGAGATCGAGGCCGCGGCCGAGAACGCGGTCGCCCGCGACGGCATGGTCGAGGAGGCGGTGACGCCGGCCCATATCGCGGGCGTCGTCTCCCGCTGGACCGGCGTGCCGGTGGACAAGATGCTGGAGGGCGAGCGCGAGAAGCTGCTCGCGATGGAGGCGGCGCTGGGCAAGCGCGTCGTCGGCCAGCGCGAGGCGGTGGAGGCGGTCTCGACCGCGGTGCGCCGGGCGCGGGCCGGCCTGCAGGATCCGAACCGGCCGATCGGCTCGTTCATGTTCCTCGGGCCGACGGGCGTCGGCAAGACCGAGCTGACCAAGGCGCTGGCCGGCTTCCTGTTCGACGACGACACCGCGCTCGTGCGGATCGACATGTCCGAGTACATGGAGAAGCACGCGGTCGCCCGCCTCATCGGCGCGCCTCCGGGCTATGTCGGCTACGAGGAGGGCGGCGCGCTCACCGAGGCCGTGCGGCGCCGGCCCTATCAGGTCGTGCTGTTCGACGAGGTCGAGAAGGCGCATCCGGACGTGTTCAACGTCCTCCTTCAGGTGCTCGATGACGGGCGCCTGACGGACGGGCAGGGCCGCACGGTCGATTTCCGCAACACGCTGCTCATCATGACCTCGAACCTCGGCTCCGAGTATCTGGTGAACCAGCCGGCCGGCCAGGATACCGACGTGGTGCGCGACGAGGTGATGGGTGTGGTGCGCGGCCACTTCCGGCCCGAATTCCTGAACCGGGTGGACGAGATCATCCTGTTCCACCGCCTCGCGCGCTCGGAGATGGGCGCGATCGTCGACATCCAGCTCGGGCGTCTCGCCAAGCTCTTGGAGGATCGCAAGATCACCCTCGATGTGGACGACGAGGCCCGCATCTGGCTCGCCGACAAGGGCTACGATCCGGCCTACGGCGCGCGGCCGCTGAAGCGGGTGATCCAGAAGCATGTGCAGGATCCGCTCGCCGAAGCGATCCTCTCCGGCGTGATCCACGACGGCGAGACGGTGCCGGTGCGCGTCGGCCCGGCGGGGCTGATGATCGGCGACGTCGCCGCCGAGCGCCGACCGGCGGGCGTGCTGCTGAACTGATCCGGTGAACGAAGTGCCCTGGCGCGGGAGATCGCGCCGGGGCAGCCTCGGCCGGGGCCGTTCCGGAACGCCCCATCAACGCGCCGGGAAGGCGTCTCGATGAGGCGGATCGCGCTCACGCTCTGGACCGCATCCGTAACGCTGCTTCTGATCATGGGCCCGACAGACCCTTGTCTTGCGTTGCAGCGCATTCCCATCGACAACGAGCGGATGACTGCCGAGACGATCACCTACGCCATCGGAGACATCCACGGCTGTGCCGACCTGCTCGACCGCCTGCTGGAACGCATCGAGGCCCATGCGTCGGGGCGGGCCAGGAAACTCGTCTTCCTCGGCGACTACATCGATCGCGGCCCCGACAGCGCGCGGGTGATCGAGACCCTGCGCCGCCTGCAATGGCGCGAGCCGGAGGACGTGGTCTGCCTGATGGGCAACCACGAGGAGATGCTGCTGAAGAGCCTGCGCGAGCCCGGCGCCCTCGATCACTGGGTCTTCAACGGCGGGGCCGAGACCCTCACCTCGTTCGGCGTCTCGGGGCCGGAAGAGTTGCCCGGCGAGATGCTCGACTGGATCGAGGCCCTGCCGACCCTCCACGAGGATGCGCAGCGGTGGTACGTCCATGCTGGCTTTCGCCCCGAGGGGGAGGTGCCGGACCCGGATCACCATAACCGGCTCTGGATCCGCGAGCCGTTCCTCTCCGAGGAGTATGATTTCGGCCGCCACGTCGTCCACGGCCACACGCCGCAGACCCGCGGCGGGCCGGAATGCCGCCGCTTCCGCACCAATCTCGACACGGGCGCGGTCTACGGCAACGCGCTGACCGCGGGCGTGTTTTCGCAGGCGCAGGGCCCGGCCCTGGAATTCCTGCGCGTGTCGGCGGGTTAAGCCGGCCCATCTCGATTTCTGTGAGCGTTGAGGTTTCGTCACCCGACCGGCTTGAACCCGGCGTCGGCTCCCTCTCTAACAAGGCTTAACCGCGACCGCTCGTGCCGCGGATGAGGAGCCGACGCCGATGGATGCGCCCGCAGAGCCCCGCAAGCGGACCGAGGAGCGGGCCATGGCCCGCCTCGCACTCCGCTTCACCGATTGGGCGGAGAAGTGGTTTCCCGACGCCTTCGTGTTCGTGGCCATCGCCGTCGTCATCGTGGCGTCGGCGGCGCTCATCAACGGCGCGCCGGTCCAGGCGGTGTCGAAGAGCTTCGGCGACGGGTTCTGGACCCTGATCCCCTTCACCATGCAGATGGTCTTCGTCACCATCGGCGGCTACGTGGTGGCGACCTCCGCCCCGATGCAGGCCCTGATCGACCGGATGGCGCTGGTGCCGAAGACCGGCCGCGGCGCGATCGGATATGTCGCGCTTGCCACCATGCTCTCCTCGCTCCTGAGTTGGGGCCTGAGCCTGATCTTCGGCGGCCTGCTCGCCCGCGCGCTCGCCCGGCGCACCGAATTGCGGATGGATTACCGCGCGGCCGGCGCTGCCGCCTATTTGGGCCTCGGCGCCACATGGGCGATGGGCCTGTCCTCGTCGGCGGCGCAGCTTCAGGCCAACCCGAAAAGCCTGCCGCCGGGCCTGTTGCCGATCACCGGCGTGATCCCGTTCAGCGAGACGATCTTCCTGTGGCAGTCGATCCTGATCGCCGCCATCCTCGTGGTGATGTCGGCGCTGATCGCGCTCGCCTCCGCGCCGGGCCGCGAGACGGCGGTGACGGCGCAGGATCTCGGCGTCGATGTCTCCAAGCAGGAGGACAGCCTCGCCCCGCCCAAGCAGCCCGGCGAGTGGCTGGAGCACGCGCCCGTCCTGACGATCCTCATTGGCCTGCTGGCCGCGGGCTGGCTGATCCAGGAATTCGCGCGCCAGGATTGGATGATCGCGATCTCCAACCTCAACACCTACAACTTCCTGTTCCTGATGGCCGGCTTCGTGCTGCACTGGCGGCCCAAGCGCTTCCTGGCCGCGCTCTCCAAGGCGGTCCCGGCCACTGCCGGCATCCTGATCCAGTTCCCGTTCTACGCCGCCATCGCCGCGATCCTGACCGGCGCCAAGAACGCCGCCGGCCACAGCCTCTCGGACGTCATCGCCCACGCCTTCGTGGCGATGAACACGCAAGGCAGCTTCCCGCTTGCGATGGGCGTCTACTCGGCGCTGCTCGGCTTCTTCATCCCCTCAGGCGGCGGCAAGTGGCTGTTGGAGGCGCCCTACGTGATGCAGGCGGCCAACGAGCTGAAGGTCCATCTCGGCTGGGCGGTGCAGGTCTACAATGCGGCCGAGGCGCTGCCGAACCTCATCAACCCGTTCTTCATGCTGCCGCTGCTCGGTATTTTGGGATTGAAGGCCCGCGATATCGTCGGCTTCAGCTTCCTTCAGCTCCTCGTCCACCTGCCGGTGGTGCTGTTCCTGCTCTGGGCGCTCGCCTTCACGCTGGAGTACCACCCGCCGGTGATGCCGGGGTAGTGAGACCTACCGGCGGCCCTGTGGCGGGCCGCCCATCACGATGAGGCCGCTTGCCTCGTCGCCGCCGGTGGGAAGAATCGAGAAACTGACCGGGCGCAGAGGGCCGCTCTCATGGCCCGTGCTCGTCTCCGACCAGAAGCTGGTGGCGAGCGGCGAGAACGCCTCCGCGATCCCGGCTTCCGTGAACCCTTCTTGGCGCGCCCGCGCGTCGATGCGCTGGAGAATGCCCTTCGTCCGCACGCCGAGCCGCGCCGGCAGGCCGTCGCGCAGGGCCGACCAGACGGTGAAGATGAGGCAGTGCCGGCCGTCGGCATCCTGCCCCCAGGAGGCGACGTAGCGTGGGGATAACAGCTCGACCGCCTTCTCGCGGTCGGGTGCGCGAGGGGGAAGCTGATCGATCGCCTCCCGTGAGGCGGGCCGCGTCGCGAGCCCTTCGAACGGGGTGCGGCCGTGGCGGATGTAGCCGAGGCAATCCTCGAAGATCAGCCGCATCACCAGCGGCTCGTTCTCCTCGATCTCCACGGCGCGGGCGGGGAGCGCCGCGAGGCACAGGATGAGCAGAAGCCAGGATCGGAGCATGCCGGCTCTCCCTCGGGTTCCCCGCCGGGTGCGGCCTCAGCGCCGGGCCGGCACCAGCATCGCAATGGCCGCGAGGAGCCAGCCGGCCATCAGAACGACGCCACCGCTCGGGGCTGCCATGGGAAACAGCGGCGTGCCTGTCAGCGCGCGGAGAGCGAGATCGCCCGAGAACAGCGCGAGGCCGATGAGCAGGGCCGCCGCGGCGAGACGGGCGAGACCGGCACGGATGAAGCCGGTCGCAGCCAGGCCCGTGAGTGCCAGCACGGCAGGGGCGTGGAACAGCAGGAACTGTGCGGCGGTCTTCAGCGTCTCGCCGCCGCTGGTATGCGCGGCGGCGGCACTCGCCGCGACACCGAGCCCGCCGGCGAGGGCCGCGAGCGCGGCGAGACCACGGTCGAGGCCGGTCATTCGCCGCGTTCCTGCAACAGCCGGGCGATGCTGGCGCGCAGCTCCGCCACGCCGCGGTCGTCGCGGCTCGAGGTCAGCAGCACTTCGGGATAGGCCGCCGGGCGCTTGGCCAGCGCCTCATGGATGCCGGCGATGCGCCGGTCGATCTCGGCCTTCTTCAGCGCGTCGCCCTTGGTCAGCACGATCTGATAGGAGACCGCCGCCTTATCGAGCCCGTCGAGCAGATCGGTGTCGATCTCCTTGAGGCCGTGCCGGGAATCGATCAGCAGGTAGACGCGGGCGAGGTTCGACCGACCCTTGAGATAGGCGTGGATCAGCTTGGTCCAGGCCTCGACCTTGGCCTTCTCCACCGCCGCGTAGCCGTAGCCCGGCATGTCGACGAGGGTCAGGCGCTCGCCGATCCGGAAGAAGTTGAGCTGCTGGGTGCGCCCCGGCGTGTGCGAGGTCCGCGCGAGCGTGTTGCGCCCGGTCAGGGCGTTGACGAGGCTCGACTTGCCGACATTGGAGCGGCCGGCAAAGGCAATCTCGACACCCTCCATCGGCGGCAACGCCCCGAGGGCCGGGGCCGCGGTGGCGAAGTCCGCGCTACCGGCAAACAGCAGGCGCCCGGCTTCGAGCAGTTCGGGGGAGGGGGCGTCTGTGGGGTCGTCGGTCATGAGGCTGCGCGCTTCTTCCCCCCTTGCGGGCAAGGGGAGGGCTGGGGGGATGCCGGCCGATGCTCGGCGATGCATTTCGCACCGCCATCGGCCTCGTCCCCGCTAGAGCATCGTCCCGAAAGGCGGTGGCCGGCTTCCGGACAACAAGGATGCAAAAACAAGTGCCGAGAGCGCCGTCCCGGATCTGATATCCAGGACGACGCTCTCGGAGATGAGGTCGGCGCTCGAAGGGCGAGCGTCAGACTCAGCCCTTGGCGGCGGCGCTCTTGTTGCCGCGTTTGAACATGCCCTTGAGGTTGTCCCACAACTCCACCTTCACGCCGTTGCGGCGCATGATGACGTATTGCTGGATCACCGAGAGGGTGTTGTTCCAGGCCCAGTAGATCACGAGGCCGGCGGGGAACGAGCCGAGCATGAAGGTGAACACGATCGGCATGAAGGCGAAGACCTGCGCCTGGACCGGGTCCGGCGGCGCGGGGTTCATCTTCATCTGGATGAACATCGTGATGCCCATGATGATCGGCCACACGCCCAGATGGATCGGGATGTACTCGGGCGGCGTGAACGGAAGCAGGCCGAACAGGTTGACGATGCTCGTCGGATCGGGCGCGGCGAGGTCCTGAATCCATCCGAAGAACGGCGCGTGCCGCATCTCGATGGTGATGAACAGCACCTTGTAGAGCGCGAAGAAGACCGGGATCTGGATCAGCACCGGCCAGCAGCCGGCAACCGGATTGATCTTCTCCTTCTTGTACAGCTCCATCATCGCCTGTTGCTGCTTCACCCGGTCGTCCTTGTAGCGCTCCCGGATGGAGGTCATCTCCGGCTGCACGGCCTTCATCTTGGCCATGGAGACGTAGGAGCGGTTGGCGATCGGCAGGAAGAACAGCTTCAGGATCAGCGTCACGAGCAGGATCGAGACGCCGAAATTGCCCAGCAGGTGGAAGAAGAAGTCGAGCGCCCGGAACATCGGCTTGGTCAGGAACCAGAACCAGCCCCAGTCGATCATCAGGTCGAACTGCTTGATGCCGAGCTCGCGCTCGTAGGCGTTGATCTGGTTGACCTCCTTGGCGCCCGCGAACAGGCGCTGCGTCGTCGTCGACGACGCGTTCGGCGCCACGGTGACGGCGTCACCGCGCACGGAGGTCTGGTAGATCTTGGTCGCGCCGTCGGTGCGCTCGGTGAACGCGCCGGTGAAGGGCTTGTTCTGCTCCGGGATCGCGGCGGCGGCCCAGTACTTGTCGGTGATGCCGACCCAGCCGCCGGTCACGTTCGTCCAGGCCTTGCCCTGCGTGGCGGCGCCGCCATAGGCCGGCTCCTTGCCGACCTTGTCGTAGGTGTATTCCTGCAGGCCGTCAGCGCCGAAGACGCCGATCAGGCCTTCGTGCAGGACGTAGTAGCCCTGGGTCTGCGGCTTACCCCAGCGCGAGACGAGGCTGTAGGGATAGAGCGTCACCGGGTTGGCCGAGGTGTTCTCCACCTCGTCGCGCACCGTGAACATGAACTTGTCGTCGACGGCGACGATGCGCTTGAAGACGAGGCCCTGGCCATTCTCCCAGGTCAGCGTCAGCGGCCGTCCGGGCGCCAGCAGGTCGCCATCCGCCTTCCAGAGGGTGTCGGCGTTGGGCAGTGGGCCCGCATTGGCGCCGACCCAGCCGAACTCGGCATAGTACGGGTTGGCGGTACCGGTGGGCGAGAGCAGCACGATGCGCGGGCTCTCGTCGCTGACGGTCTCGTGGTAGTTCTTCAGGCTCACATCGTCGATGCGCGCGCCCTTGAGGCCGATCGAGCCGTAGAGGGCCGGCGTGTCGATGCGGACGCGCGCGGAACGGGCCAGCGCGTCCTCGCGGGAGACGGGCCCCTGCGCCGCGGCGCCCGGCAGCGTGCCGGGAGCGGGCGCGTTGGGGCTGCCCTCGCGCGGGCTCGGCGACGGGATGCCGTCGGCCGTCTGCGGCGTGCCCGTCTGTGCGGTCTGGCTCTGCGCCGCCTGTCGCTGCCGCTCGCTGGCCGGCCCGGTGACGAAGTAATGCCAGCCAAGCAGGACCACCAGCGACAAGGCGATGGCGACGAACATGTTCGTCTTGTCGTTACCCATCGGTCGATCCGTCAGGCGCTTTCGATGTGGGGGGAAGGGGCGGAGTGCCGCCCACCGGCGCACCACGCCCGGAGCGGGAGCCTCCGCGTCGCGGCGAGTTCGGCCGGGCGGTGTCGCCGGAGCGCGGCGTGGCCGGGCGCGTCACCGAATGGAGCGCGCGGCGCAGATCCGCGACGAGGCTGTCGAACGGGGCGTCGAGGGCAGGGCGTCGGGCGATTACCACGACATCCGCTCCGATCGCAGGCGCATCCGCCGCCACGGCGGCGACGGCGCTGCGCAGGCGTCGCCGTATCCGGTTGCGTTCGGTCGCATGCCCTACGCGCTTGGTGATGGTGAAGCCGAGGAAGAGGCCCTCGGCGGTCGCGCCGTCGCGCGTCTCGCCCGGATCGCGCAGGCGCCCTTGGGCGCTCATGCGTTCCGTATGAAAGCGCCGGCCCTGGGCGGCTGCCAGGAAATCCGGGCGCCGCCGGAGACGTCCGATCGTCGGCACGGGCGCTCCGATCCCGATTCGCGGGCTCGTGTTGCGAGAGGCGGCGTCGCGCGAAGGGCGGCGCCGCGGGACGTATCAGGCCGAGAGGCGCTTGCGGCCGTGCGCGCGGCGGGCCGCGATGACCTTGCGGCCGCCGGCGGTGGCCATGCGGGCGCGGAAGCCGTGGCGGCGCTTCCGAACGAGCTTGCTGGGCTGATAGGTTCTCTTCATGGTCGGTCTCCGGCGGCCGAGGTATCGACCCGGCGGCGCTGCCGATGAGCGCGCGGACCGTGCGTGAACCTCGAAATGGGATCTGCAAACGCGAAGGGCGCCCGGAACGGGGCGCCGCTTCGCAATGGCGCGGCTTATGGCGGAGGGGGCGCCGCAAGTCAATGACGGCGCCCGGCCCGTGACGCCACCGTCAGCCGGTGCGCTGCCCTGAGCGATTTCGATGCCGATTCGACCGGTCGTGTTGGCTATCGAACCGCAACTCTGCGTTCGCGCCTGTCCCGATTTGGGTCTTCGCGAGCGTAGGCCGTTGATTCTCGCAGGCCGTGGCTGGGCTCTTAACGCGGCGTTAACCTTTCCGTTCTACAAAGAAGCACATCCAGATTGTCTGGATCCTGATTGGGATCTCTTTCCAGTCTGATTGATGCCTCCCTGTAAGACTCACGAAAGCCGCTCCTCTCGGGGCGGCTTCTTTTTTTGCCTCTGGGCGCATGCGCAGCGCCGCGCTCGCGGGCGTCGTGCCGGCCGGCGCCATTAACCTTAAAAAGACGTGAACCTCCTTTCGGCTCGCGTTCGGCGCTACACTTGCCCCACTGGCCGCATTCGCACCGACATCGTCCCGATCCGGGGCAGATGGTTCGCTGGCGGTACAGGAGGCAGGATGACCGAGTTCGACGTGACGTTCCGGGACGATCGCGAGTGGGTGAGCTTCGGCGAGTCCTACGTGACCTCGGAAGGCTTCAAGACCCTGTTCCGCGAGGGCATGCTGCTGGTCGAGGAGACCGCGGCCTATCTCGACGGGGAAGGGCGCTCTGAATCGCGGCTGATCTCCCGCGATGCCACGCTCGCTTATGCCAGCGAGAGCATGCGCCTTACGACCCGGCTGATGCAGATCGCCTCATGGCTGCTGGTGCAGCGCGCGGTCTCCGAGGGTGAGATCTCGCTGGTGCAGGCCCAGGAAGAGAAGACCCGCGTCAAGCTCGCCGAGCCGGAGCGCGCTTTGCCCGATGCCGGCGAGGCCTTCACCGACCTGCCGCTGCGGCTTCAGGATCTTGTGCGCCGCTCGCGCCGCCTGCACACGCGCATCCTCCACCTCGATGCGCTGATCAGCGAGGATCGCCCTGCTCCGATGCCGCGGGAAAGCCCGGTGACCGCCCAGTTCGGCCGTCTGCGCGCCGCGTTCGGCGGAGAGTAGTTTTTTGATGTCTCCGCCCCGATCCGGCCCGCATTCCGGGCTGGATCCGGAGCGCGACACGCTTGCCGCGCGGCATAGGGCGCGCGGGCTGATGCCCCGACCCGGATTTTTCGAGCCAAATTATTTTGGCCGAATCGCTTTGCCGTTCGGCCGGCAGCAGGGGCGCAGGCCGTTGGCCGCGCGTCGTCGCCCGATGGTGCGGATGTGGTTCAGCCTGCCGCCCGATCCGCCGACACCGCCCGCGCGGGCTTTTCCGTCAGATCGTCCGCACAAACGAAAACGGCGCCGCAAGCGGCGCCGTCTGGTCGATTCGGGCTCGCGCCCAAATCCGAACAATCACTTCTTGCCGAAGCCGAGGCCGCCGAAGCGCGAGTTGAAGCGCGAGACGCGCCCGCCGCGATCCAGCATCTTCTGCTCGCCGCCGGTCCAGGCCGGGTGCGTAGAGGGGTCGATGTCCAGGTTCAGGACGTCGCCTTCCTTGCCGTAGGTCGAGCGGGTCTTGTAGTCGGAGCCATCGGTCATCACGACCTTGATGAAGTGGTAGTCGGGGTGCTCGGTCCCCTTGGCCTTGGCGGCCTCGTTCTTTGCCATGACGAATTCCTGAGGTAGCACGCCGACCAGCCCCGCCACTCAGGGGAGGAGCCAGGGGCAAAACATCGCGCGCATTCCGATGAAGGCGCGCCTATACCTCAGCCTCGGACGAGGGACAAGAGAGCGCGGGCGCATCGGCGGTTTTCCGCGAAACGATGACCGGGAGATCGGCCGCGTCCCGCCCGCGGGTCCGGCCCGAACTGGAAATCCGGGCGGTCGCTGCGTATGCGAGGGTTCCCGGCAAAGACGACACGACAGAAACGGAACGGGACGAAACGATGTCGAGGAATGATGGCCCGAAAGCGTGATGCGTCGTCCGGCATAGGGGACGATCCGCAGGCGGCTCTCCGGGGGCGGGCGCCGCTCGGAGCCCTCAAGCCGCTGATTCCCTTCGCGAGCCGCTACCGGGGCCGCATCCTCGCTGCGCTGATCTCGCTGATCGCGGCGTCGGGTGCGACGCTCGTCGTGCCGATCGCGATTCGCCGGGTGATCGACCACGGCTTCTCGCCGGAGGGGCAGGCCCTCATCAATTCCTACTTCCTGGCTTTGCTCGTGGTGGTGGCGGTGCTCGCGGTGTCGAGCGCGGGCCGCTATTATTCGGTGGTGACGCTGGGCGAGCGGGTCGTTGCGGATCTGCGCTCGGCCGTGTTCGCGCGGCTGACGAGCCTCGACCCGACCTTCTTCGACAAGTCGCAATCCGGCGAGATCGTCTCGCGGCTCACGGCGGACGCCACGCAGGTCAAGGCGGTGTTCGGGGTCTCGATCTCGATCCTGCTGCGCAACCTGTTCCTGTTCGTCGGCGCCGTGGTGATGATGGTCTGGACGAGCCCCGGCCTGTCGATCCTGGTGCTCGCCGCGATTCCGCTCATCGTGTTTCCGCTGATCCTGTCGGGCCGCGGCGTGCGGCGGCGCTCGCGCGCGGCGCAGGACCGGCTTGCCGATGCCTCGGCCTATGCGGCGGAAGCCGTCGGGGCGGTGCGCACCATGCAGGCCTTCGGCATGGGCCGCGCCACCGCCGAGCGCTTCGCCGAAGCCTCGGAGAACGCCTACCGGGCGGCGCGGGTCTCGATCACGGCCCGCGCCCTGCTCACCGGTGTCGCGATCTTCCTGATCTCGGCCTCGGTCGTCGGCGTGATGTGGTACGGCGCCAAGGGCGTGCTCGCGGGCACCACCAGCGCCGGCCAGCTCTCGCAATTCGTGCTCTACGCCGTGTTCGGCGCCAGCGCGCTCGGCCAGCTCTCCGAAGTCTACGGCGAACTCGCCCAGGCCGCGGGCGCGGCCGAGCGGCTCGGCGAAATCCTGGCCGCCGAGCCGGCGATCCAGTCGCCCGCGCACCCCGTCGCGCTGCCGAGCCCGGCCCGCGGCGCGGTCGCGTTCGAGGCGGTGCGCTTCCGCTACCCGACCCGGCCCGAACACGCGGCCCTCGACGGCATCTCCTTCACCGCCGCGCCCGGCGAGCGCATCGCCCTCGTCGGCCCCTCGGGGGCCGGCAAGACCACGGTGCTGCAATTGCTTCTGCGCTTCTACGATCCGGACGAGGGGCGCGTGACGATCGACGGCGTGCCCCTGCCGCAGGCCGATCTCGATGCCCTGCGCGCCCGCCTCTCCCTGGTGCCGCAGGATCCGGTGGTGTTCTCCGGCACGGTTCTGGACAACATCCGCTATGGGCGCCCTGGCGCCAGCGAGGCGGAGGTCGAGGAGGCCGCCCGGCTCGCCAATGCCGACGGCTTCGTCCGCGCCCTGCCGCAGGGCTACGCGACGTTGCTCGGCGAGCGCGGCACCACGCTCTCGGGCGGGCAGCGCCAGCGCATCGCCATCGCCCGCGCCATCCTCAAGGACGCGCCGGTCCTGCTGCTCGACGAGGCGACCTCGGCGCTCGATGCCGAGAGCGAGCGCGCGGTGCAGAACGCCCTCGACCGGCTGATGCAGGGCCGCACCACGCTGGTGATCGCCCACCGGCTCGCGACCATCCGCGCGGCCGACCGCATCCTCGTCTTCGACGGCGGCAAGATCGTCGAGGAGGGCACCCACGAGACCCTGCTCGCCCGCGGCGCCCTCTACGCGCAGCTCGCGAGCCTGCAATTCGCCGACAGCTTCGATGACAGCGCCCGGGCGCGCGACCCGCGCCCGAAACACGCTGCGGAGTAAAGCCTCCTCCCGAAAGGTGGTTTCCGGCTTTCGGGAGGAGGCTCTGACGCACACGGAGGCGATCGATGGATCTCACCCGCTTCCCCCGCGTCGCGCTCACCGATGGGCCGACGCCGATTCACTCGCTCGACCGTCTCTCGACCCATCTCGGGCCCGAGCTGAACGGCGTGCGCCTGTTCGTGAAGCGCGACGACATCGGCCCGGTGGGTTTGGGCGGCAACAAGCTGCGCAAGCTCGAATTCCTGCTCGGTCAGGCACTGGCGGAGCGGGCCGACACGGTGATCACCGTCGGTGCGCTGCAATCGAACCACGCCCGCCTCACTGCCGCCTCCGCCGCGCGGATGGGGCTCGCCTGCGAACTGTTCCTCACCCGCAGCGTCCCGCGGGAGGACCTCGACTACACCACCAACGGCAACCGGCTGCTGCAGGATCTGTTCGGCGCCCATGTCCACATTCTGCCCGGCGAGGCGGACTCACTGGCGCAGGCCGAGGCGCGGGCGGAGGAGTTGAGGGCGGAGGGGCGGCGCGTCTACGTCTTCCCGTCCGGCGGGTCGAGCCCACTCGGCTGTCTCGGCTATGCGGCTTGCGCCGCCGAGATCCTGGAGCAAGCGGCCAATCTCGGCCTCGCCTTCGCCCGCATCGTCGTGCCGAACGGCAGCTCCGGCACCCATGCGGGGCTCGCCGCCGGCCTCGCCGCCGCCGGCCGCGACCCGCATCTGGCCCAGTCCTACACGGTGCTCGCCCCCGAGCCGGAAGCGACGGCCGCAACGCTGACCAGGGCCCGCGACACCCTCGCGCTGATCGATGGCAGCCAGACGCTCGCCGACGACGCCATCCGCGTGGACGGCGCCCATCGCGGGCCGGGCTACGGCATTCCGACCGAGGGCATGCGCGAGGGAGTGCGGCTGATGGCGCGCACGGAAGGGCTGCTGCTCGACCCCGTCTACAGCGGCAAGGCGTTCGCCGGGCTTCTCCACGACGTGCGCGCTGGCCTCTACGAGCGCGGCGCGGCAGTGCTCTTCGTGATGACCGGCGGTGTGCCGGGGCTGTTCGCGTATCGGAGCGAGTTTTAGCGGTCTCGACCCTCCCCCTCTGCGGGGGGAGGGTGCCCGCCGAGCGGGCGGGAGAGGGGTGGCTCAGGTCTTTCTGGAAGCGGCGCTCCCCTCACCCGACCCCCTTTGGGGGCCACCCTCTCCCGCAGAGGGGAGAGGGATTCGCTCTCACCGCTCCGTCAGCTTCATCTCGATCCGGCGATTTCGGGAATAGGCTTCCTCGCTCGTTCCCGAATCGAGCGGCTGGAACTCGCCGAAGGCGCCGGCCAGGAGGCGCTGCGGCGGAAGGCCCTTGCTCCGCAGGTACTGCACCACGGCGATGGCGCGCGATGCCGACAGCGCCCAGTTCGAAGGAAACTGCGCCGACTGGATCGGCCGCGCATCGGTGTGGCCATCGACCCGCAGAACCCAGGGGATGTCGGCGGGGATCTCCCGCGCGATGTCGAGGATCGCTCCGGCGATCCGGTCGAGTTCCGGCCCGGCCTCGGGCTTCAGCGCGGCGGAGCCGGCGGCGAACAGCACCTCGGATTGCAGCACGAAGCGGTCGCCGACGATGCGGACATCCGTGCGGCTGCCGATGACTTGGCGCAGCCGCCCGAAGAAGTCGGAGCGGTAGCGGGCGAGTTCCTGAACCCGCTGGGCGAGCGCCACATTGAGGCGGCTGCCGAGTTCGGCGATGCGGGCTTGGCTCTCCCGGTCGCGGGATTCCGAGGCCGCCAGCGCGTCCTCCAACGCCGCGAGTTGCCGGCGCAGGGCCCGGATCTGCTCGTTGAGCAACTCGACCTGATTCTGGGCCCGCTGCGTCGCGCCGCGCTCGGCCGCGAGCTGGGCATCGACGTCGGCGCTCTTGCCCTGGGCCGCCTCGCTGGCATCGGTCAGCGCCCGGAGCCGGTCGCGCTCGGCTTCCGTGGCGGTCAGGGTGTTGCGCAGGCCGGAGGCCGCCTCTTCCTGGGCGCGGCGGCTGGAACGCTCCAACGCTAATAGGTCGGTGAGGTCGGCGATCTGGCGGTTGAGGCGGGTGAGCACCGCGTCGCGCCCGGTCAGCTCCTGCGAGAGGAAGAACTGCCCCACCACGAAGACGGTGAGCAGGAAGACGACGGCGAGCAGGAGCGTCGCCAGCGCGTCGACATAGCCCGGCCAGACGTTCAGGCTGCGCTGCGAGCGCGCGCGAGCGGACGCCATCTAGGAGCCGACCTTTTCGCGGGCCAGCCGTTCGAGCACCTGCTTCAGCTCGCGCTCCCGGGCGGCCTGGGCCTCGACCCAGTCGCGGATCATCTGCTGCTCGGCCCGCATATGCTGCACGAGACCCTGGATGCCCTCGGCGAGGTTGGTCATGGCCTGGGTCGCGCCCCGGCCCCCGGCGCCCTCGGCGATGACGCCGCTCAGGCGGTCCACCGCCGCCTGCAACTCGCGGGCGATGGTCGGGTCGTATTCCGGCGCCGGGCGCGCCGCGACGGCGGTCGTGGCGACCGCCTGTTCCTCGCCGGAGACGAGCCAGTCTTCCAGCTCGTTATGGAAGCGCGAATGCGCCTGACCCGCCTGCAGGTCGAGGAAACCGACGATCAAGGAGGAGGCGAGGCCGAACAGTGAGGCGGAGAAGGCGAGGCCGATGCCCGACAGCGGCACCGCGAGCCCGCTCTTGAGTTCGTCGAACATCACCGCCGCGTCGCCGCCACCGCGCATGCCGCCGATCACCGAGCCGACCGCCGAGAGGGTCTCGATCAGGCCCCAGAACGTGCCGAGCAGGCCGAGCAGGATCAGGATGCCGGCGATGTAGCGCAGGATCTCGCGGCCCTCGTCGAGCCGCACCGCGGTGGTGTCGAGATGCGCGCGGGTGGATGAGAGCGTCATCCCATCGCGCCGCGCTACAATGGCGGGCAGCAGGGGGGCGAGCAGGGCCGGCCGGTCCTTCGGGTTCTGCCCGGCGGCGACCGCGTTGACGTAGCGCACCTCGCGAAACAGCCGCGTCACCTGACCGAAGGCGAGCAGAACCGCGATCAGCAGCACACCGAGGATCAGCCCGTTCAGGCCCGGATTGGCGAGGAAGGCCGGGGTGATCTGCTTGTAGAGGACGAAGGCGAGGAAGCCCGCGAGCGCGAGGAACACCAGCATCCGCACCAGCGTCATGCCGGGCTTGGCCAGGGGAGGCGTGTCGGAGGACGCGGAACGGGCCGCCATCGGGTCCATACTCGTGTTGGGCCTGACGCCGGAACCGGCGGCACCGCTGTGTCGAAACCGGCTGCACTGTGGCCGCTCGGTCTATCGCGATCAAGTCGCGGTGCCGTATCGTTCAACGAGCATTCGAGCGAGGACGACCCAAGGCTGCGAAGGGATCGGCCTCAATCCCACTCGAGCGGCCAGGTCTCCTCGAGATGGGGGCCGAGGCGCACGGCCCAGACGCGCTTGGCCAGCCCCGTGGCGTCGTCGGTCTCGACCGCGATGCCGCAGAGCGTCCCCTCGCCGGTCGCCGCTTCCAGCCGCGAGCCCGGCGTCTTCTGAAGGAAGCGGCGCACCGGCTCGTCCTTCTGCATGCCGAGCACGGAATCGTAGTCGCCGCACATCCCGGCATCCGACAGGTAGGCGGTGCCGTGGGGCAGGACGCGGTGATCGGCGGTCGGCGCGTGGGTGTGGGTGCCGACCACAAGGGTGGCGCGGCCGTCGAGGAAATGCCCCATGGCCTGCTTCTCGCTGGTGGCCTCGGCGTGCATGTCGACGATCACCGCATCCGCCGCCGCGCCGAGCGGGCAGGCGTCGAGTTCGCGGTCGGCTGCGGCGAAGGGGTCGTCGAGCGGGTCGAGATAGATCCGGCCCATCACGTTGACGACGAGGACGCGCGCGCCGCGGGACGTCTCGATCACCGTGGCACCGCGGCCCGGCGTGCCCGGCGGGTAGTTCGCCGGGCGGATCAGCCGCGGCTGGCGGGCGATGAAGACGAGCGCCTCGCGCTGGTCGAAGGAGTGGTTGCCGAGCGTCACCGCGTCGGCGCCGGCCTGGAGAATCTCGTCGCAGATCGATTCGGTGATGCCGAAGCCGCCCGCCGCGTTCTCGCCGTTGATGACGACGCAGTCGAGCCGCCAGCGCTCGCGTAAGGACGGCAGACGTTCGGTAACGGCGTGGCGGCCGGGACGTCCGACGATGTCGCCGAGGAAGAGGATGCGCATGCAGCATCGGCCCGAAAGGTGGTCGCCGGCCTCTCGGAAGAGCCGATGCGAGCCAAATGAAAGGTCTAGCTCTGCCGGAGCGGCACGGGACCGGCCTCGGTCACGAGATGGTCGAGCGGGCGGTCATGGGGTTCAGCCGGGACATGTGCAATCTCCTGGACGGAGAAGGCGATGCCCACGGTCAGCACCGGGCCGTTCTTCGAGAGCCGCTCGATCGCCTGATCGTAATAGCCCGCGCCGTAGCCGATGCGCTGGCCCGCGCGGTCGAAGGCGGCGAGCGGCACGATCAGGGCGGTGGGGTCGAGCGGGGGGAGGTCGTCGCGGGGCTCGCTGAGGCCAAAGCCGCCCTTCACCAATTCCTCGCCCGCGCGCCATTCGCGGAAGACGAGGCCTTGCTTGGTGACCTTCGGCAGAGCGACCCGCTGGCCGCGGGCGAACAGGCGCTCGATCAGCGGGCGCGGGTCGATCTCGGAGCGGATCGGCCAGAAGGCGCCGACCAGCGGCGCCTGCGCGAGTTCGGGCAGGGCCGCGATGATCTCGGCGGCGCGCAACGAGCCGGCCCTGCGGGCCTCGGGCGAAAGCGCGTCACGGCGCTTCAGTGCCTCGGCGCGGAGGCTCGCCTTCAGGGAGCGTTCGGGAGAAGAGTGCGGAGCCACGTGAGCCGTTGGAGTGTCGATCCCGGGAAACCTACAGTGTAGGTGGGCGCCGTGTTGGCCAAGTCCACGGACAAGGCCAGTGACAGCTCCCTGGGGAGTCGATAAGGCCCCGGGGAAAGTTCTCCTGACGAACTCTGCAGCCCCGCCCGCCAGAGATAGACGCGCTCGCGTCCCGGCGCCAGGGGGCGATCGCGTGATGCCTCAGAAATTCGAAGCCGGCGCGACGATCCGGCCGACCTTGGACGGCCCGTACGTCGTTCAACCGCCGCGGTCGGCCTCGCCCTTGCCGCTCGATGAGCCGCCGGGCTGGCCCGACAGCGCGCGGGCGAGGCGGTCGATCCGCTCGGCGGCGATGCCCACACCGCTCGCGAGCCGGGCCTGATCGGCCGCGCCCTGGGCCGCGTGCTGTTCCAAGTCGGCGATACGGCGGCGGGCTTCGAGCAGTTCGTCGGCCAGCGTCAGCGAGGCCATAACGTGAAGCCGCATGTCGCCGATCTCGCCGAAGGTGCCGCGCATCTCGGTGACACGGTCGTCGAAGCTCTTGGCCAAGGCCGCGAGATGGTCTTCCTCGCCGGGGCCGCAGGCCATCCGGTAGCTCTTGCCCGCGATGGTGACGTTGACGTGCGGCATCCGCGTTTGAACCTGACTCGAACTCAGCGCCCGGACGGGCCGGACAGGACGTCTTCCACCGTCTCGATGGCGCGATCGAGGCGACGGTTGACCTCGCCGGTCGTGGAATTCATCCGGGCGAGCCGTGCGCCCGCCGCATCGAGTTCGGCGGCGAGCCGCACCCGGTCCTCCTCCAGCAGGGCGAATTCCGTCTCCCGGTCGCCGCGGCTGGGCTCGGCTTCGAGCTTGCGGGCCACCGCCGTCTCGAGCAGCGCCAGCGCCGTATCGAGCCGGTGCAGGGCCTCTTCCAGCCCGACGCCGTCCTGCCTCCTGCCCTGCGCCGCCTTCGTATCCGCTCGCGCCATATTAACCCGTCGATTGCCGTCTGATCGGAGCCCGCCAGGAAACGCCTGCCACGAAACGCGCCTCGCGCCGCGGCGGCCAGATCGCAAACGGCCGGCGGCGGAAGGACTTTCGCGGTACTCCGAACCCTCGATGCGAACAGGTTTCAGCCAAGCGCATTCGAAATTCCAGACAATTCACAGGCTTGCCCCCGATCTTTGACAGCCTCGGGCGCCATGTTAGAGAGCCGGCGCCCGGCCCCGATCCCCCGGCGCGGGGCCGCCCTACGGATTCTCCAGACCGTGACTTTTCCCGGCTCCCCGCTCAGACCGTCCGCCGACCGGACGTCTGCGGGCCGCCTCACGGTTCATCCCCCGTTCAGTGCCGCCCCGCTTGGAGCGGTCTCATCGTCATCGGGCGCCGCGCGCGACAGCCGCCGGCTGGCCCGACCGTTGTTCCATCGGCGCGCGGGTGCGCCCCATTTCGAAGGAGTCACGCCGTGACCGTCAAGGTTGCCATCAACGGGTTCGGGCGCATCGGCCGTAACGTGCTGCGCGCCATCGTCGAAGCCGGCCGCACCGATATCGAGGTCGTCGCGATCAACGATCTCGGCCCGGTCGAGACCAACGCCCACCTGCTGCGCTACGATTCCGTGCATGGCCGCTTCCCGGCCGAGGTCGCGGTCGAGGGTGACGACATCGTCATCAACGGCAAGCGCATCCGCGTCACCGCCGTGCGCAACCCGGCCGAGCTGCCCCACCGCGAGCTCGGTGTCGACATCGCGCTGGAATGCACCGGCATCTTCACCTCGAAGGACAAGGCGAAGGCCCATCTCGATGCGGGCGCCAAGCGCGTCCTCGTCTCGGCGCCTGCCGACGGGGCCGACCTCACGGTCGTCTACGGCGTGAACCACGACAAGCTCACCGCCGAGCACCTCGTTGTGTCCAACGCCTCCTGCACCACGAACTGCCTTGCGCCCGTGGCACAGGTGCTGAACGACACGGTGGGGATCGAGCGTGGCTTCATGACCACGATCCACTCCTACACCAACGACCAGCCCTCGCTGGACCAGATGCACAAGGATCTCTACCGGGCCCGCGCCGCGGCCCTGTCGATGATCCCGACCTCCACGGGCGCGGCCAAGGCCGTCGGCCTCGTCCTGCCGGAGCTGAAGGGCAAGCTCGACGGCACCGCGATCCGCGTGCCGACCCCGAACGTCTCGGCGGTCGATCTCGTGTTCACGGCGAAGCGCGAGACCTCGGTCCAGGAGATCAACGACGCGATTAAGGCGGCGGCTGCCGGCCCGCTCAAGGGTGTGCTCGGCGTGACCGACCGTCCGAACGTGTCGATCGACTTCAACCACGATCCGCACTCGTCCACCTTCCACCTCGACCAGACCAAGGTCATGGACGGCACCTTCGTGCGCATCCTGTCCTGGTACGACAACGAGTGGGGCTTCTCGAACCGCATGGCCGACACCGCCGTGGCCATGGCCAAGCTGATCTGACGCTCTAGCTACGCCTGTCGAGGGGCGGCCGGCCGTTGGGGCCGGCCGCCCCCGATCGTCTTCGAGTTCCCACAGAGTACCTCACGAAACGCCCGCTGACTGACCGCCGCTCGTCTGCCGTGACGGTGAAGCGGGCGTTTCGTGCGAGACACTCAGGCGAGCCCGGCTCGCCAAAGCTTCAAGGTGCGTACGCGATGACCGAGACCTCGCCGGCCAAGCCTTCCGGGACCGACTTCATCCCCGCTGCCTCTTCCTCTTCCGCGCCGCCCGCCACCGTGACGCCTGCCGCCGCGTCGCCGAGCGTCGGCAAGGCCGAGCTGCCCGCTTCCGGCGCCGTCAACCACGCCGACCAGCTCGCCCGCATCGAGGACAAGACGGCGCGCATCGAGGACAAGTACGCCCGCTCCGAGGCGCTGCTCTCGCGCGTCGAGGAGAAGGTCGAGTCGGCCTCGGCCCGGATGAACGACGCCGCCCGGCAAGTCGATCTCTCGTCCCTGCGCAGCGAAGTCCGCACCCTGTCCGACCGGGTCGGCCGTCTGCCCGGCACCGGCGCCCTCGTTCTCACCGCCATCATCACCGCCGTGCTCACCGTCGCGCTGATGGTCGCCGTGCAGCGGCTGAATCTCGACCGGATGCTGCCGCACAGCGTCGGCGGCCAGAGCCAGACGACGCCCGCCACTCCGTCGTCCAATCCCCCTGCCTCCAACCCGTAGAAGTCAGACGCAGCCATGACGGATTTCCGCACCCTCGACGATGCCGGCCCGCTCCAGGGCAAGCGCGTGCTGCTGCGCGTCGATCTCAACGTGCCGATGGAGGGCGGACGCGTCACCGACGCGACCCGGATCGAGCGCATCGTGCCGACGATCCAAGAGATCGCCGATGCGGGCGGGCGGGTGATCCTGCTGGCGCATTTCGGCCGCCCCAAGGGCAAGCCGGACCCGAAGGAGTCGCTCAAGCCGATCCTCTCGACGCTCTCGGAGAAGCTCGGGCGGCCGGTGGCGTTCGGTGAGGATTGCGTCGGCGAGGCCGCCGCTTCAGCCGTCGCTGCCCTGAAGGATGGCGACGTGCTCCTCCTCGAAAACACCCGCTACCATGCGGGCGAGGAGAAGAACGATCCCGACTTCGCCAAGGCGCTGGCGGCCAACGGCGACATCTACGTCAACGAGGCGTTCTCCGCCGCCCACCGCGCGCATGCCTCGACGGAAGGGCTTGCCCGCCTGCTGCCGGCCTATGCCGGGCGCCTGATGCAGGCCGAGCTCGATGCGCTCACCAAGGGCCTCGAAGCGCCGGCCCGCCCGGTGATCGCCATCGTCGGCGGCGCCAAGGTCTCGACCAAGATCGACCTGCTCGAAAACCTCGTCGCCAAGGTCGACATGCTGGTGATCGGCGGCGGCATGGCCAACACCTTCCTGCACGCGCAGGGCAAGGATGTCGGCAAGTCGCTCTGCGAGAAGGATCTCGCCGAGACCGCCAAGCGCATCCTGGCCGCGGCCAAGGAGAAGAACTGCACCATCATCCTGCCGGTCGATGCGCTGATCGCCCGCGAGTTCAAGGCCAATGCCGAGAACGAGACCGTGCCGGTCGATGCCGTGCCCTCCGACGCGATGATCCTCGATGTCGGCGCCTCCTCGATCGCGACGATCGACGGCGCCATCGAGGAAGCCCGCACGCTGGTCTGGAACGGCCCGCTCGGCGCCTTCGAGCTGACGCCCTTCGACACCGGCACGGTCGCGGTCGCCCAGCACGCCGCCCGGCGCACCAAGGCCGGCCAGCTCGTCAGCGTGGCGGGCGGCGGCGACACCGTGGCGGCCCTCAACCATGCAGGCGTGGGCGAGGACTTCTCCTACGTCTCCACGGCCGGTGGCGCCTTCCTCGAATGGCTGGAGGGCAAGGAGCTGCCCGGCGTCGAGGCGTTGCGCGCCCAGGGCTGAAGACCGGATCAGCCGCCCGGTCAAGCGGGCGGCGACGCCGACAAACGCGCGGATTTTTCAGCGCCTGGCCGCAGGCTTGCTGCACCGGGCACCTATATAGGCCGCAGCAAGGGACAGGCCCGGCTGAGGCCGCATCGCACGAGGATCGAACCATGGCACGCATCACTCTCCGGCAGCTCCTCGATCACGCCGCCGAGTACGGCTACGGCGTGCCTGCGTTCAACCTGAACAACATGGAGCAGGGGCTCGCCATCATGGCGGCGGCGGATGCCACCGACTCGCCGGTGATCCTCCAGGCGAGCCGCGGCGCGCGCGCCTATGCCAACGACGTGGTGCTCGCCAAGCTCATCGACGGCCTCGTCGAGATCTACCCGCATATCCCCGTCTGCATGCATCTCGACCACGGCAACAACGAAGCCACCTGCGCCACCGCGATCCAGTACGGCTTCACCTCGGTGATGATGGATGGCTCGCTCAAGGCCGACGGCAAGACTCCGGCCGACTACAATTACAACGTCGAGATCACCCGCAACGTCACCAAGATGGCCCATTGGGCCGGCGTCTCGGTCGAGGGCGAACTCGGCGTGCTCGGCTCGCTGGAGAGCGGCCAGGGCGAGGCCGAGGACGGCCACGGCGCTGAGGGCGTGCTCTCCCACGATCAGCTCCTGACCGACCCGGACGAGGCGGTGAAGTTCGTGGCCGCCACCAAGGTCGATGCGTTGGCCGTGGCCATGGGCACCAGCCACGGCGCCTACAAGTTCACGCGCAAGCCCGACGGCGACGTGCTCGCCATGGGCGTGATCGAGGAGATCCACCGCCGCCTGCCGACGACCCACCTCGTCATGCACGGCTCCTCCTCGGTGCCGCAGGACCTTCAGGACATCATCAACCAGTATGGCGGCGAGATGAAGCCGACCTGGGGTGTGCCGGTGGAGGAGATCCAGCGCGGCATCAAGCACGGCGTGCGCAAGATCAACATCGACACCGACAACCGCATGGCGATGACCGGCCAGATCCGGAAGGTGCTGACCGAGAACCCCTCCGAGTTCGATCCGCGCAAGTACCTGAAGCCCGCCATGGAGGCGATGACCAAGCTGTGCCGCCAGCGCTTCGAGGAGTTCAACACCGCCGGTCAGGGCTCGAAGATCCGTCCGATCTCGGTCGCCGACATGGCCAAGCGCTACGCCAGTGGCTCGCTCGACCCGAAGATCGACGCCTGATCCGTCATGGCTGAATCAGAGTCGACTGCGGCCCGGCCCCGCCTCGCCCTCCTCACCCCCTACGGTCTCGGCGCCTCCGAGGCCGAGGCGACCGCGCAGGCGCTCGACGCCGCCTGCGCTGCGGGGGACGTCGCGGCGGTGATCCTGCGGCTGGCGGCGTCCGACGAGCGCAGCCTCATCGCCCTCGTCAAGCGACTGGCCCCCCCGGCGCAGGAGCGCGGCGCGGCGGTGCTCGTCTCCGTGCCGGGCTTTGCCGGCGACATCGTCTCTGTCGCGGCCCGCGGCGGGGCCGACGGGGTGCATCTCGACCGCGCCGACGAAGAGGCCCTGCGCGATCTGCGCGGGCGCCTGCGCGATGGCCGCATCCTCGGGACCGGCGGCGTGCTCGGCTCGCGCAACGCGGCGATGGTCGCGGGCGAGACCGGCGTCGATTACCTGATGGTCGGCGGCCTCTTCCCCGACGGCGTCGCGCCCGATGCCGAGGAGGTGCGCGAGCGCGCCGCGTGGTGGGCCGAGATCTTCGAGACACCCTGCATCGCGGTGTCGACCGCCGCCGAGGATGTCCCGGCGCTCGTGCTGACGGGTTCCGAGTTCATCGGGCTCGAAAGCCCCCTTTGGCTCGATGACCCCGAGGGGGTTCGGGCCGCACAGGCGCAGCTCGACAAGGCACGATGATTTTTTTTGATGGAAGGACCGTGGCGGTGCCCTCCAAAGCCCACCCCCCTCTGAGAGGGCAGGGAAGGGCGCGTGGGCGCACGGGAAAGGCCGCACTCCAAACTGGAATCCTGTCCCTGACGGCCCTGAGCGCCTGGGCAATCCTCGCGCTCGATAGCGGTTCTCTGCACGCCGCCCCGAAGCCGCCGGCCACGAAGGAGCCCGTCGCGCAGACGCCGGCCAAGCCGAACCTGCTCGACCTCAAGCGTGAGCTGCCCTCGCCCTACTCGGCCAACGCTCAGGGGGCGCAGCCCACGACGGCGAACCCGAATGCGGACGCGGCCTACGGGGCCTATCAGCGCGGTCGCTACGTCACCGCCTTCCGCGAGGCGACCAAGCGGATCGAGGCGAACCCGAAGGACGCCGCGGCGATGACGCTGCTCGGCGAACTCTACAACCAGGGTCTCGGGGTCAAGCCGGACCCCAAACGCGCCCACGAATGGTATCGGCTCGCGGCCGTGCAGAACGACTCCAACGCCATGGCCTCCCTCGGGCTGATGGCGATGGACGGGCGCGGACAGCCCAAGGACGAGAAGGCCGGCCGGTCCTGGCTCGAACAGGCGGCCCGCAAGGGACAGCCCAGCGCCTCCTACAATCTCGCGCTGATCCAGCTCGCGAGCGACAAGCCGGCGGATCTCGCCGCGGCCCTGGCCAATTTCCGGGCCGCGGCCGAGGCCGAGATTCCGGCCGCGCAATACGCGCTTGGCGTGCTCTACCTTCAGGGCAAGGGGGTCCCCAAGGACACGAGCCAGGCCGCGCAATGGTTCCGCCGCGCCGCCGACAACGGCGATCTCGGCGCCGAGGTCGAGTTCGCGATCCGGCTGTTCAACGGCGACGGCGTTCCCAAGGATGAGGCCCGTGCAGCCCGCTACTTCCTGCACGCGGCCCAGCGCGGCAACGCCATCGCCCAGAACCGGATCGCCAAGCTCTACGTCGCCGGCCGCGGCGTGCCGAAGAATCTGGTCGAGGCGGCGGCCTGGAACCTCACCGCGGCGTCACAGGGCCGCGCCGATGCCGGCCTCGATCAGGCGACCGCCGGCCTCAACCCGGACGAGCGCAAGCGCGCCGAGGCGCTGGCCGCGGACCGGGTGAATCTGTCGCCTTAGCGCGCTTTCCGACGAAGCGGGGCAGGGGCTGGTCCATCCGGCGGCGCTCGCGCGAGGATGTGATTGTCACGCAACCCTAGGCTCTCGTACAACCGCGTGACAGGAGCCCGAATGACGTCCAGCCTTCTTCGCCGCAAGCCCTTGCAACTGGAGCCCGGTGAAGAGCGACGGCTGGCCCGAACGCTCGGCTGGCCGCACCTCATGGCCCTCGGTGTCGGCGCGATCGTCGGGACCGGTATCCTCACGCTCATCGGCGTCGGGGCGGCCAAGGCCGGGCCTGCGGTGATCCTCTCCTTCGCCGTCGCCGGTGCGATCTGTGCCTGTGCGGCGCTCGCCTATGCCGAGATGGCGACGATGATCCCGGTCTCGGGCAGCGCCTATACCTACAGCTACGTCGTGCTCGGCGAGGTCCTCGCCTGGGTCATCGGCTGGAGCCTGATCCTCGAATATTCGCTCGTCGTCAGCGCGGTGGCGGTCGGCTGGGCCGGCTACGCCGCGCCGCTGCTGGAGAACCTGTTCGGGTTTCCCAGGGCGCTGATGCAGGGGCCGGATGCGGGCGGAATCGTCAACCTCCCCGCGGTCGCGATCATCGTCGTCGTTGCCGTGCTGCTCCTGCGCGGCACGCGCGAGAGCGCCACGGTCAACGCCGCGCTGGTGCTGGTGAAGATCGCCGCCTTGATCGTCTTCGTGATTTTCGCGCTGCCGGCCTTCGACGCGGCCCATCTCGAACCGTTCAACCCGTTCGGCTTCGTGAAGAGTGTGGGGGCCGACGGGGTCGAGCGCGGCATCATGGCGGCGGCGGCGATCATCTTCTTCGCCTTCTACGGCTTCGATGCCATCGCCACCGCGGCGGAGGAGACGCGCAATCCAGGGCGCGACCTGATCATCGGTATCGTCGGATCGATGGCGGCCTGCGTGTTGATCTACGTCGCGGTCGCGGTCGCCGCGGTGGGGGCCGTGTCCTACACCCGCTTTGCCGACAGTCCGGAGCCGCTGGCGCTGATCCTGCGCGAACTCGGCCGGCCGCTGGTGGCGCAATATCTCGCGGCCTCCGCGGTGATCGCGCTGCCCACCGTCATCCTCGCCTTCTTCTACGGCCAGAGCCGGATCTTCTTCACCATGGCCCGCGACGGGATGCTGCCGCAGAGCCTGGCGAAACTCTCCTCCACCGGCACGCCGGTTCGGATCACCCTCTTTACCGCGGCCGTCGTGACCGTGCTCGCCGGGCTCGTTCCGCTGGGCGAACTGGCCGCGCTGGCCAATGCCGGCACGCTCGCGGCCTTCATGGCGGTCGCGGCCTGCATGCTGGTGATGCGCGTCCGCGCACCCGATGCGCCCCGCACCTTCCGCGCCCCGGCCCCGTGGCTCATCGGGGCGATCACGATCCTCGGATGCGGGTATCTGTTCTTCAGCCTGCCCGCGACGACCCAGATCTGGTTCGCCGTCTGGAACGTCCTCGGATTGGTGTTTTACGCGCTTTATGGCCGGAAGAACGCCTCGGTCGCCGCCGGATAGCGGGAGCGGGTCAGGCGCGACCGGTGAGGTCGCGCAGAACCGCCGGCATCATCTCGGGAAGATCCTCGGAGATCAGCCCCGGCCCGAAGCGCAGACCTGCATCGCCGTGCAGCCACACGGCGGCGCAGGCCGCCTCGAACGGCTCCATCCCCTGCGCCAGCAACCCGGCGACAAGCCCGCCGAGCACATCGCCGGAGCCGGCGGTGCCGAGATGCGGCGTGCCGTGGTCATTGATCGCCGCGCGCCCGTCCGGGGCCGCGATCACCGTGTCGGCGCCCTTCAGCACTACGACCGCCCCGGCGATCTCCGCTGCCCGCGCGGCCCGCTCGACCTTCGTCAGCCCCTCCGCCACGGCCTCCGTGCCGGAGAACAGCCGCACGAACTCGCCCTCGTGCGGCGTGAGCACGGCCCGCGCCTCGCCGTCGCGGATGTGGCGGGCCAGGGTGCGTACCTCGCTGCGGAAGCTCGTGAGCGCGTCGGCATCGAGCACTAGGGCGCGCCCGGCATTGGCCGCCACCGCGACGAGGTCGCAGGTCGCCGGGCCGGTGCCGAGGCCGGGGCCGAGCAGCAGCGCGTTCAGACGCTCGTCGGCGAGCATGTCGTCGAGGTCGTCGGCATTCTCGCACGGGCGCAGCATGATCGCGGTGATTTGGGCCGCGTTCTCCGCCAGCGCCGAGGCGGGCGAGGCCATGGTGACGAGGCCTGCACCGACCCGCAGCGCCCCGCGGGCGGCGAGCCGGGCCGCGCCGGTGCGCGTGGCCGGGCCCGACAGCACCAGGGCATGGCCGCGGGTGTATTTGTGGCTGCCGACGGTGAGCCGCGGCAGCGCCCACAGGCCGGGCGCGTTGCGAAACAGCGCACGGGTCTCCCCGGCGAGGCCGGCGGCGAAGGCGGCCTCGCCCGTGCCGATTTCGGCGACATGGAGCGCGCCGCAATGGCTCCGGCCGGGCTGGAGCAGGTGGCCGGGCTTGAGCGCGACGAAGGTCACCGTCTCGGTCGCCTCCACTGCGCAGCCGCGCACCGCGCCGCTGTCGCCGTCGATGCCGCTCGGCACATCCACGGCGAGTACGGGGACGCCCGAGCGGTTCACCGCTTCCACGAGGGCACGGGCCGCCCCTTCCAGATCGCGGCAGAGGCCGGCGCCGAACACGGCGTCGATGATGAGGTCGGCCGCTGGAAGCACGGCCTCCACGGCACCCACCGGGCCGGTCCAGGCCTCGGCGGCGAGTGCCGCATCACCCTTGAGCGCGGCGCGCTCGCCGAGCAGACGCAGATCGACCCGGTAGCCGGCCGCATCCAGCAGGCGGGCGGCCACGAACCCGTCGCCGCCATTGTTGCCGGGGCCGCACAGCACGAGCACCCGCCCGCCCTCCGGCACGAGGGCGCGGGCGCGCGCGGCGACGGCAGCGCCCGCCGCCTCCATCAGCGTCAGGCCCGGCGTGCCGACGGCGATGGCCGCAGCATCGACCCGGCGCATCGCCTCAACGGTGAGCAGCCGATGCGTGGCTTGGGGGGATTTCACCGGCTCATGCATGCAACTGGCTCAGCCTATGCCTTTAAATTCATCGTTTTCAGCGGAATTGCCTACATATTCCGCTTTGTTTGCACATTTAGTGCGCAACTTCCCGGTCCCGTCACCCAAATCGCCGTGGCGGTCGCGCGATGGCGATGGTACATAAAAGGCTGACTGAGGGACCAGGCGGATCGGGCTTTTCCGGATGAAGAAGATCGAGGCGATCATCAAGCCGTTCAAGCTCGACGAGGTGAAGGAAGCCCTCCAAGAGGTCGGTCTCCAGGGCATCACCGTGATCGAGGCGAAGGGCTTCGGCCGGCAGAAGGGCCATACCGAACTCTACCGCGGCGCCGAGTACGTCGTGGACTTCCTCCCCAAGGTGAAGCTGGAGATCGTGCTCTCGGACGCCCTGGTCGAGGGGGCCGTGGAAGCGATCCGCAAGTCGGCCCAGACCGGCCGCATCGGCGACGGCAAAATCTTCGTCTCGACGATCGAGGAAGCCATCCGCATCCGCACCGGCGAGACCGGCACCGACGCGATCTAATCCGGGCGGCCCCGCTTTCCTGGCCCGCTTCGTGAAGGGCCGGCCGCGCCCGCGCTTGCCGTAAAGCGCCGTAGCCGAGCGACGCCGTGCCCGATCTCGACCGCATCGTCCAAGACATCGCCGCCGAGATGCGGGCCCGGCCCGATCGCGGCGCGGTGGCGAGCTACATCCCCGAACTGGCCCGCGTCGATGCCCAGGGCTTCGGCCTCGCCGTGATCGACGGCGACGGCCGGATCGCCGCCGGGGGGGATGCCGACACCCCCTTCTCGATCCAGAGCATCTCCAAGGTCTTCACCCTGACGCTGGCGCTCGGCATGGTCGGCGACCGGCTCTGGCGCCGGGTCGGCCGCGAGCCCTCGGGCAGCCCGTTCAACTCCATCGTGCAGTTGGAGCGCGAGAACGGCATCCCGCGCAATCCCTTCATCAATGCCGGCGCCATCGCCGTCACCGACGTGATCCTCTCGGGCCATCAGCCGCGGGAGGCGTTGGGCGAGATCCTGCGCTTCATGCAGTTCGTGGCGCAGGACGACAGCATCACCATCGACGAGCGCGTGGCGGCCTCCGAGAAGCGCACGGGCTTCCGCAACGCGGCGCTGGCCAACTACATGCGCTCCTTCGATGTCATCGAAAATCCGGTCGACTACACGCTGGGCGTCTACTTCCACCACTGCGCCATCGCGATGACCTGCCGCCAGCTCGCCACCGCCGGGCTGTTCCTGGCCTATTCCGGGCACCATCCGCTTGCCGGGCATTCGGTGATCTCGGGCGAGCGGGCGCGCCGCATCAATGCGATCATGCTCACCTGCGGCCACTATGACGGCTCGGGCGATTTCGCCTACCGCGTCGGCCTGCCGGGCAAGAGCGGTGTCGGCGGCGGCATCCTGGCGGTGGCGCCGGGCAAGGCCTCGATCTGCGTCTGGTCGCCGGGGCTGGACGCCGCCGGCAACTCCCATCTCGGGCGCATCGCCCTGGAGATGCTGGTGAAACGCACGGGCTGGTCGATCTTCGGGGTGTGACGATCGCTCGTTGCCCTGTCGTCCCATGCTCATCCTCATCCTGAGGTGGCCGCGTCAGCGGCCCTCGAAGGATCCTCCAGGAATCGCGCGGGTACTGGAGGATCCTTCGAGGCCTCCGCTTCGCTGCGGCACCTCTGGATGAGGGCGAGGGTTGGACGAAAACAAAAACCGCCCCCGTCTTTCGACGGAGGCGGCCTGTCTCAAAGCCTGGATTCGGCCTCGAAGATCCTTACGCGACGGCCTTCTGCGCGGCTTCGCCCGGGAGCGGAACCTCGGAGATCGTCTTCAGAACCTGCGAGGCGATCTGGTAGGGGTCGCCCATGGAGTTCGGGCGGCGGTCCTCAAGGTAGCCCTTGTAGCCGTTGTTCACGAAGGAATGGGGCACGCGCACCGAGGCGCCGCGGTCGGCCACGCCGTAGGAGAACTTGTTCCACGGCGCCGTCTCGTGCTTGCCGGTCAGGCGCATGTGGTTGTCGGGGCCGTAGACGGCGATGTGGTCGTCGAGGTTCTTCTCGAAGCCGGCCATCATGGCCTCGAAATACTCCTTGCCGCCGGTCTCACGCATGAACGTCGTCGAGAAGTTGCAGTGCATGCCCGAGCCGTTCCAGTCGGTGTCGCCGAGCGGCTTGCAATGGTACTCGATGTCGATCTCGTAGCTCTCGCACAGGCGCTGGAGCAGGTAGCGGGCCATCCACATCTCGTCGGCGGCCTTCTTGGAGCCCTTGCCGAAGATCTGGAATTCCCACTGGCCCTTGGCCACTTCGGCGTTGATGCCTTCGTGGTTGATGCCGGCGGCGAGGCAGAGGTCGAGATGCTCCTCGACGATCTTGCGGGCCACGGGGCCGACATTCGAGGCGCCGACGCCGCAATAATACGGGCCCTGCGGAGCGGGGTAGCCGCTCTCGGGGAAGCCGAGCGGACGGCCGTTCTTGTAGAGGAAGTACTCCTGCTCGAAGCCGAACCACGCGCCGGCATCGTCGAGCACGGTCGCGCGCTTGTTCGACGGGTGCGGGGTCTTGCCGTCGGGCATCATCACTTCGCACAGCACGAGCACGCCGTTGGTGCGGGCCGGGTCGGGGAAGTGGCGCACGGGCTTCAGCACGCAGTCGGACGAGGAGCCCTCGGCCTGCTGCGTCGAGCTGCCGTCGAAGCCCCAGAGCGGAAGCTGCTCGAAGGTCGGGAAGCTGTCGTACTCCTTGATCTGCGTCTTGCCGCGCAGGTTCGGTGTGGGCGTGTAGCCGTCGAGCCAGATGTACTCGAGCTTAAACTTGGTCATTCCCAGTCTCTCGTACCTTGAGGATCCGTGTCCTGACGAAACCTTTGCGGAACCGGCGTCGTTGAGAGCCTGCCCCGCCGTTGGATCGCGGCGTCCGGCGGGTCATGTCCCCGCCGCATCCGAGACGCCGATCCACCGGCGAGCAGGGCGCCGGCCCGACCCCCGAGCGGCCGCTGTGCGGGCGGACGCTACGGTTTCCGCCTAAGCACGTCGCGTGCCAGTCGGCCTGGCTGCGGCGCGGTGGCATGTGCGGCAAAGTGGGCCGGTCAAGGGCCGCAATTGGAGACGAAACACCCCGAACGTCCCGCGATCGCGTGGATTTTTTGCCTGCCGACGGGTGGCAACGGGCAAGCGCGAACGATATCGTCCGCGCGGCCGGCGAGACCGGCCGGGGACGCGAGAGGGGGCCGGACCCGGATCAGGAAACGAAGCCGCGGGCGTGAAGCCGCCCCCTTCGCGACGTGCCGCTTTCCCGATCATTCCATCGCGCCCCAGGAACGGACCGGCTCGGACCGCGCCCGGCCGATGGTTCGCCGCCCCGCTTCCAGAATTTGCCGAGGAGACGCACAGCATGAATACGGCCGCCGATGTGCTGAAGGCCATCAAGGACAATGACGTCAAGTACGTCGACTTCCGCTTCACCGACCCGCGCGGAAAGTGGCAGCACGTGACCTTCGACGTCTCCCTGGTCGATGAGGAGATGTTCACGGACGGCACCATGTTCGACGGTTCGTCGATCGCCGGCTGGAAGGCGATCAACGAGTCCGACATGCTGCTGATGCCCGATCCGGTCACGGCCTGCATGGACCCGTTCTTCTCGGCCTCCACCATGTCGATCGTCTGCGACGTGCTCGAGCCCTCGACCGGCGAGCCCTATGCCCGCGATCCGCGCTCGACCGCCAAGCTCGCCGAGGCGTATCTGCGCTCCACCGGCATCGGCGACACGATCTTCGTCGGCCCCGAGGCCGAGTTCTTCGTGTTCGACGACGTGAAGTTCGGCGCCGACCCCTACCATACCGGCTTCCAGCTCGACTCGACCGAGCTGCCGACCAACGGCTTCACCGATTACGAGGGCGGCAACCTCGGCCACCGGGTGCAGACCAAGGGCGGCTACTTCCCCGTCCCGCCGCAGGATTCGGCCCAGGACATGCGCGGCGAGATGCTGGCCGCGATGCAGTCCATGGGTGTGAAGGTCGAGAAGCACCATCACGAGGTGGCGTCCGCTCAGCACGAACTCGGCATGAAGTTCGACACGCTGACCCTGCTCGCCGACCACATGCAGATCTACAAGTACTGCATCCACAACGTGGCGCAGAGCTACGGCAAGTCCGCCACCTTCATGCCCAAGCCCGTCTACGGCGACAACGGCTCGGGCATGCATGTGCACCAGTCGATCTGGAAGGACGGCAAGCCGCTGTTTGCCGGCGACAAGTATGCCGACCTCAGCCAGGAATGCCTGTGGTACATCGGCGGCATCATCAAGCACGCCAAGGCGCTCAACGCCTTCACCAACCCGTCCACCAACTCCTACAAGCGTCTGGTGCCGGGCTACGAGGCCCCCGTGCTGCTGGCCTACTCGGCCCGCAACCGTTCGGCCTCCTGCCGTATTCCGTGGACGACGAACCCGAAGGCCAAGCGCGTCGAGGTCCGCTTCCCCGATCCGATGGCCAACCCCTACCTCGCCTTCTCGGCGCTGCTGATGGCCGGCCTCGACGGCATCATCAACAAGATCGATCCGGGCCCGGCCATGGACAAGGATCTCTACGACCTGCCCCCGCGCGAGTTGAAGAAGATCCCGACCGTCTGCGGCTCGCTTCGTGAGGCGCTGCAGAACCTCGACAAGGACCGCGCCTTCCTCAAGGCCGGCGGCGTGTTCTCAGACGACCAGATCGACTCGTTCATCGAGCTGAAGATGGCCGAGGTGCTGCGCTACGAGATGACCCCGCACCCGATCGAGTTCGTGCAGTACTACTCGCTCTAAAGAGGAGTCGGGCGCGTCGGCGCGAATACAGCGCCGGCGCGCCCGAGAACAGTGTCGAGCGCGGAATAGACTGTCGTTCCCGTTCGAATCGCGGCTGGACACGAGGTCTGAACGAGCGCCGGAGCCTTTCGCAGGGCTTCGGCGCTTCGCGTTTCAGACGTTCGCCGCGCGGATCGCGCAAGAGTCTGATGGGCCCCAAGCGCGCCCGCCCTTGAGCCTCTTGCGGAATTGTTAGGGACTCGCCCTCATCAAATGATGCAATCGGTCGCGCTAGAGAGAGGGCAGCGATGGTTCTTCCGCGGCTGCGTGGCCTCCTCGATTTCTATGCCATACGCGAGGACGATCCGGCGCTCGCCACGGCGCAGTTCCAGGCGCTCGCCCGCCGGATCCTCGTCCTCTACGCGACGCTCATGCTCAATGCGGGCGCCCTGGCCTATGCCCGTTACGGCACCGCCCCCGATTGGCTGATCCTGTGGCCGCCGCTCGTTCTGACCGTCCTGTGCATCGCCCGCACGGGCACCTGGATCCGGTCGGCGAATCGCGTGCCCGACGAACGCGAAGCCTTCGCGCGGCTCCGGGCGATCAACGTGTTCACGGCCGTCCTCGGAATCGCCTTCTCCGGTTGGGCGACGGTGCTGATCGTCGGCGGCGATCTCACCAGCGACATGCACGTGCTGTTCTTCCTCACCGTGACCATGATGGTCTGCGTGCAGTGCCTTGCGCATCTGCGCACGGCCGCGCGGCTTCTCGTCACCATCGCGGCGCCGCTGGCGCTCTACTTCCTGATCTTCGGCGAGTTCATGCTGCAGATCATGATCTTCAACTATCTGATCGTGCTCGCCGGGCAGTTGGTGGTGCAGAATTTCGCCTACCGCGATTTCTGCCATCTCGTCGGGTTGACGAAGGAGAACGGCCGTCTCGCCCATACCGATGCCCTGACCGGATTGCCCAACCGCCGCTCCTTCGTGGCGCAGCTCGAAGAGGCGGTCGGCCGGGCGGCGGCGGGCGGCGAGCGTTTCTGCGTCGGCGTGATTGATCTCGACGGCTTCAAGCCGGTCAACGACAGTCTCGGGCACCGGGCCGGCGACGACGTGCTGCGTGAGGTCGCCCGGCGGCTCCAGGGCGAAGGTCTCGGCCGGGCGGCCCGGTTCGGCGGTGACGAGTTCGGCTTGATCGTCGAGGGCGATGCCGATCTCGACGCGCTCGGCCGCCGGATCTGCGCGCTCCCTACATCCTGCGCGAGGGCGTGGCGCAGATCGGCGCCTCGATCGGCTTTGCCCGCTTTCCCGATGCGGCGCGCAGCGCCGAGACGCTGATCGAGCGCGCCGATTTCGCGCTCTACCACGCCAAGGCCTTCCACCGCGGCACCGCGGCCTGTTTCGCGCCCGAGCACGAGGCGACGTTACGCCAGCGCGCCGCCACCGAGCAGGCCCTGCGCCGCGCCGATATCGAGCGGGAATTCGTTCTCGCCTTCCAACCGATCGTCGATGTCGTCGACGGGCGCGTCGAGGCCTACGAGGCGCTGGCGCGCTGGACGAGCCCGACGCTCGGGCCCGTCTCGCCCGCCGCCTTCATCCCGGAGGCCGAGCGCAGCGGCCTCATCCAGGATCTCACCCGTGTCCTGTTCCGCAAGGCGCTCGAGGCGATGCGGGACTGGCCGGAATCCGTGTGCCTCTCGTTCAACCTCTCGACCCGGGACATCGCCGCGCCGGAGGGCCTGGAGCGGCTCATCGCCCTGATCGGCGCGAGCGGCATTGCCCCGAGCCGGATCATCTTCGAAGTGACCGAGACCGCGCTGATGCGCGACCTCGGCGATGCCCGGCGGGCGCTGGCCTCGCTCAAGGCCCTCGGCGTGCGCATCGCGCTCGACGATTTCGGCACGGGGTATTCGAGCCTCAGCTACCTGCAGAAGCTGCCGATCGACCGGCTGAAGATCGACCGCAGCTTCGTCATGCAACTCACCGAGGACGAGACCTCGCTCAACATCGTGCGCTCGATCCTCGATCTCTGCCGCCACCTCACCCTGCATTGCGTCGTCGAAGGCGTGGAGACGAGCGAGCAGATGCTGCTGCTGCGCTCGGTCGGGTGCCGCTCGATGCAGGGTTACCTGTTCCACAGGCCGATGCCGGCCGGGGACATCGCAGCCTTCGAAGAAGCCTTCGGCCGTTTCCCGGCCCAATTGCCGGAACCGGACTTGGCCGAGGTGGCCTGAGGGCGACGGACGGGCCGGGCCGGGATAGACTGCGCGGAACCCCTGCCACCTCCGCGAGGCGCATCATGTCCCTGACCGTCCCCGTGATTCTCGGTTCCGTGCGCGCGGACCGCGCCGGTATCCGCGCCGCCCGCTTTCTCGTGTCGCAGCTCGAAGCCCGCGGCCACGAGGCGCCGCTGGTCGATCCGGCGGAGCTGAAGCTTCCGCTGCTCGACCGGATGTACAAGGAATATCCCAAGGGCGAGGCGCCCGAGCCGATGGAGCGGCTCGCCGCGCTCTACCGCCGCTCCGACGCCTTCGTCGTGGTCTCGGCCGAGTACAACAACTCGATTCCGCCCGCGCTCTCGAACACCCTCGACCATTTCCTCGAAGAGTATTTCTGGCGGCCTTCCGCCATCTGCTGCTACTCCGCGGGGCAATATGGCGGCGTGCGCGCGGCGATGCAGTTGCGGGCGATGCTGGCCGAACTCGGCACGCCGAGCATTCCCTCGCTCCTGCCGATCCCGCGCATCCAGAAGGCGCTGAGCGAAGCGGGCGAACCCGCCGAGGACTGGCTCGGCCGGGCCGCGAAGAAGTTTCTCGACGAACTGACTTGGTACGCCGAGGCGCTGAAGGCGAAGCGGGAAGGGGGCACGCCGTACTGAACCTTGCGCGCGGCACTCCGTTTGCACCCCTCGAAGCAGAGTTCGATGAGGAAAGCGGACGGATGAACGCGAGTGTGGACAGAGTGCGGGACGCGCTGGCCGAGCTGATCAAGGCGGCGCTGGTCTCCGATGACGGCCTGAGTCTGACCTTCCGGCAGGCGGCGGCGGACAGGATCGCCGCGCTTGCGGCCGACCCGCCGTCGGCGGAGGCAGTGCGGATCGACGGCGCTTGGACCCTGGCGATCCGCGCCGCCGAGGCGCCCGCGCTTCAGCCGGAGGAAGGACAGGTGAACCTGACCCTGCCCCGAGCCGCGCCGTTTACTCTCGAAGAGCTGACGCGGGCCGATTTCGACGTGGATCGGGCGGTCGAAACGATCCGCAAATCGGCTTCCACGGGCTGACGAGGGGGCCGAACCTGTTCACGACGGGTCTTGCGGCGTTGTTCTGACGCGTCCGAGCGCCCATCTTGAAGATGTGCCGGGATCGTCAACGGTCTCCCCAATCACCAAAAAACCGAACGCGCCACGCCTTCCCGGACCGGCGCGGAGAGCCTTGCTCCTTGGCCAGACGCATCAATCCGAAGGCGGTCTCCCCCGTTCTTCCCTCCCGCGAGCAGATCCTCGCCTTCGTCGCCGAGACGCCCGGAAAGGTCGGCAAGCGCGAAATCGCCAAGGCTTTCGGCATCTCGGGTGCCGACAAGATCGGCCTCAAGGCGATCCTGAAGGAGATCGAGGCCGACGGCGCGCTCGAACGCGACCGCGGCGGCTTGCGGAAAGGCGGCAGCCTGCCGCCCGTCGTGCTCGCCGACATCGTTTCGCGCGACCGCGACGGCGACCTGATCGCCCGCCCGGCCCAATGGGACGGGGAGGGCGAGGCGCCCAAGATCGCCGTCGATGTGCCGCGCGGCGGCAAGGGCAACCGTCCGGCCCCCGGCATCGGTGATCGGGCGTTGGTCCGCGTCGCGCCGGACCCGGATGCGCCCGGCCGCTACACCGGCCGCGTCATCAAGGTGATCGGCAAGAACCGCTCCGAGGTGATCGGCGTCTATCGCGCCGGCCGCGAGGGCGGGCGCCTGCTTCCTGTCGAGAAGAAGTCGCAGGGCAAGGAGATCGCGATCCCGCCGGGCGAGGAGGGTGAGGCGCGGGACGGCGACCTCGTCAGCGTCGCGGTGGAGCGCGAGACCCGCTTCGGCCTGCCCCGCGGTCGCGTGACCGAGCGACTCGGCGCCCTCGGCTCCGAGAAGGCGGTAAGCCTGATCGCCCTGCACCTTCACAACATCCCCCACGTCTTCCCCGCCGCCGTGCTGGCGGAGGCGGATGCGGCCAAGCGGGCGACCAAGCGCGGCCGCGAGGATTGGCGCGAGGCGCCGCTGGTCACCATCGACCCGCCCGACGCCAAGGACCACGACGACGCGGTGATGGCGGAACTCGATCCCGATCCGGCGAATGCGGGCGGCTTCATCGTCACCGTCGCGATCGCGGATGTCGCCGCCTATATCCGGCCGGATTCGGCCCTCGACCGCGAGGCGCTGCTGCGGGGCAATTCGGTCTACTTCCCCGACCGGGTGGTGCCGATGCTGCCCGAGCGCATCTCGAACGATCTCTGCTCCCTGCGCGAGGGCGAGGATCGTCCGGCGCTCGCCGTGCGGATGATCATTGGTGCCGACGGGGTGAAGCGCAGCCACAGCTTCCACCGCATCCTGATGCGCTCGCATGCCAAGCTCGCCTATGCGCAGGCACAGGCCGCGATCGATGGCCAACCGGACGAGAAATCGGGGCCGGTGCTGGAGACGGCCCTGCGTCCGCTCTACGCGGCCTACGAGGCGATGAAGCGGGCGCGTGATGCCCGTGGCCCGCTCGCCCTCGACCTGCCCGAGCGCAAGGTGCTGCTCAACGCGGAAGGCGGCGTCGATCGGGTGATCGTGCCGGAGCGGCTGGAGGCGCACCGGCTGATCGAAGAGTTCATGATCCAGGCCAATGTGGCGGCGGCCGAGACCCTGGAGAAGGCGGGCTCGCCGCTGATCTACCGCGTCCACGACGAGCCGGCCCTGGAGAAGATGCGTGCGCTTGGCGAGGTGCTCGCCTCGGTCGGCGTCAAGATGACCAAAGCCGGGGCGCTTCGGCCCGACCTGTTCAACCGCATCCTCGCCCAGGTGGCCGAGAGCGAGCACGCGCCCTTCATCAACGAGGTGGTGCTGCGTTCGCAGGCACAAGCGGTCTACGCTGCACAGAATCTAGGCCATTTCGGCCTCAATCTGCGCCGCTACGCCCACTTCACCTCGCCCATCCGGCGCTACGCGGATCTCATCGTTCACCGCGCTCTCGTGCGTGCCTGCGGATTGGGCAAGGACGGTCTGCTGGCGGACACCACGCCGGGCCTGCTCGATGCGGTCTCCGAACAGATCTCGGCGGCCGAGCGCCGGGCGATGGCGGCCGAGCGCGAGACCATCGACCGCCTCATCGCCGGCTACCTCGCCGACCGGGTCGGCGCGACCTTCTCCGGCCGGATCTCCGGGGTGACGCGCTCGGGGTTGTTCGTGAAGCTCGCCGAGACCGGGGCCGATGGGTTCGTGCCCGTCTCCACCATCGGCCACGAATATTACCGCCACGACGAGGCCCTGCACGCCCTCGTCGGCGACCGCAGCGGCGAGACCTACCGCCTCGGCGACACGGTCGAGGTCCGCCTCGTCGAGGCGGCGGCGGTGGCCGGCGCTTTGCGCTTCGAGATCCTGTCGGAAGGGCGCAGCCGCTCCGGGGCCAAGGGCGGCGGGATCAAGCGCAGCGGGTCCAAGGTGAATCCTGGCAAGGCGAAGCCGGGCAAGGCCAAGTTCGGTGCCAAGCCTTCGAAGGGCAAGGCACGCCCCGGCAAGGCGGCTGCGTCCGAGAGCGATGCGGCGCGGCGCCATCGCGGCTCGCGTCGCTGAGCGGAAGGGGCTAGACTCGGCGAATGGAAACCTACGTCTCCCCTCCGGCCCCGGCTCCCCAGGAGCGGACGCCGCTTCTCTCGGCCATGGGTAGGGGCTTCCTCAACCGCTGCCCGCATTGCGGGGAGGGCCATGTCTTCGGCCGCTTCCTCAAGGTCCGGCCCGCCTGCGAAGCCTGCGGCCTCGAGATGGAGGGCCACCGGGCCGACGACCTGCCGCCCTATATCGTGATCTTCCTCGTGGGCCACATTATCGGCTACCTCGTGCTTGAGATCGAGATGGGCTACGACGTGCCGCTCTGGATCTCGATGACGGTGTGGCCGTTGCTCACCCTCGTCCTGGCGCTCGTGCTGTTGCAGCCGGTCAAGGGCGCGGTGATCGGCCTGCAATACACGTTCGGCATGCACGGTTTCGGCAAGGTGCCCCCGGCGCGTGGTGGGACCGGCACGGGGGAGAAACGCGGCGGTGAGGCAGGAAGCAGAGCAGGCGACGCCCCCGAGCTTGGATCAGCCTGATCCGCCTGCCACCACGCCCCGCCCGGTGCTCCTGCGGCCGCGCGATGCCGCGACGCTGATCATTCTCGACCGGTCGCGAAAGAAGCTGAAGCTGCTGATGGGCCGGCGCCATGCCGGCCTCGCCTTCATGGGCGGCAAGTTCGTGTTTCCCGGCGGGCGCATCGAACCCTCCGACCGGCTGATGCCGGTGGCCGGCGCCCTGTCGCAGCGGGCCGACGACGCGCTGCGGGCCAAGCTGCCGCGCGCACCCCACCATCTCGGACGCTCCCTCGCGCTGGCCGCGATCCGCGAGACCTATGAGGAGACCGGCCTACTCATCGGCACCCGCGATTACGGCCCGCCGGAGACGGCGCCGGAGGGGGCGTGGCAGGCCTTTGCCGAGGAAGGGGTGATGCCCGACCTCGAAACCTTGCATCTCGTCGCGCGGGCAATCACGCCGCCGAAGCGCCCCCGCCGCTTCGATACCCGCTTCTTCGCCGTCGATCGCAAGGCGGTGGTCGCCGAGCGGCCCGGCATCGTCGGGCCGGATGCGGAACTGACCGAACTCGCCTGGGTCGATCTCGACGCCGCGCGCAAGCTCGACCTGCCGCGCATCACCCGCGTGATCCTCGACGATCTCGAGGCGGCGGCGGAAGCGGGCTTCCCACCCTACCGGCCGATCCCGTTCTACTTCGAGCGCCGCGGCAAAGGTGTGCGGGAGGAGATTTGATCGGGACGGAACGCATCCTCTGCTCCGTCCCCACGGACTGAAAACGCATCCTTTGATCGATCAGAGGAGATTCTTAAGCGAGATCGCGCATTGTGAGACGGCTAGTGGAGCCGAGGTCACTGATGCTTTCCGTCCTTCGTCGCTCCGATGCCACCTGCATCTTCGACGCGCTCAATCGCTCCCAGGCGGTCATCACCTTCGCCGTCGATGGGACGGTGCTCGACGCCAACGACAACTTTCTCTCGCTGATTGGCTACACGCTCGCTGAGGTGCGCGGGCGTCATCATCGCCTATTCGTGGACCCGCAAGAGGCGAAGAGCGCGGAATACGAGGTGTTCTGGCAGGGCCTGCGCCGCGGCGAATTTCAGACGGCGGCCTATGGCCGGCTCGCCAAGGACGGACGCAAGGTCTGGATCCGGGCGAGCTACAATCCGATCCTCGACGCTGCCGGCCGGGTTCGCAAGATCGTCAAATTCGCCCTCGACGTGACGGCCGAGCGCCTCGCCGCCGTCGAGACGGCGGGCCAGATCGCCGCGATCAGCCGGTCGCAGGCGGTGATCCAGTTCGACCTCGACGGGACGGTGCGCAGCGCCAACGCCAACTTCCTCGACGCCCTCGGCTACGCGCCGCACGAGGTGGAGGGCCGCCACCACCGCCTGTTCGTGAGGCCGGAAGAAGCGGCATCCCCGGAGTACCGCGCCTTCTGGGAATCGCTCGCCCGCGGCGAGTATCGGGCCGGCGAGTTCCTGCGCGTCGGCAAGGACGGGCGCGAGGTCTGGATCCAGGCGACCTACAACCCGATCCTCGATCCGTCCGGGCGCCCGTTCAAGGTCGTCAAATACGCCTCCGACATCACGGCGGCCAAGCGCGCCGCCGCCGACATGACGGGAAAAGTCGAGGCGGCCCGCCGCTCGCAGGCGGTGATCGAGTTCGATCTGGACGGCGCCGTCCTCGACGCCAACGACAACTTCCTCAACGCCATGGGCTACACCCTGGCCGAGGTGCAGGGCCGGCATCACCGGATGTTCGTGGCGCCCGAATACGCTGCGAGTCCGGCTTACGCGAATTTCTGGGCGACGCTGCGGGCCGGGCAATTCACCTCCGCCGTCTACCAGCGGGTGGCCAAGGATGGCCGCGAGGTCTGGATTCAGGCCTCCTACAACCCGGTTCTCGACGCGGCCGGGCGCCCCTTCAAGATCGTGAAATACGCCTTCGACATCAGCCAGAGCATGGCGGTGCGCAGCAGCGCCCTCGCCATGGCCGAGCAGACGCTGGGCCGGGTGCGGGCGGTGGCCGGCGCATCCGAGGAGATGCACCGGATCTCGGCCTCCATCGCCGAGCAGATGAACCGCTCGCACGAAGCGGTCGGCGACATCCAGGCCCGCATGAGCGCCGCCGGCGTGCTCTCGGCCAAGCTCGACGACGCGGCGGCCGCGATGACCGGCGTGGTGGAGATCATCACGGGCATCGCCGAGCAGATCAACCTGCTCGCCCTCAACGCCACGATCGAGGCCGCCCGCGCCGGGGCGGCCGGCCGCGGCTTTGCCGTCGTCGCCACCGAAGTGAAGAGCCTCGCCGAGCAGGCGCGTTCGGCCACCGCCCGCATCACCGGCGAGATCGGCGCCATGCAGGCGGTCTCGCGGGATGTGGGCGCGGCGCTGGTCTCAACCGCGGCCGTGGTCGACACCGTGCAGGGCTTCATCGCGCAGACGACGGAGGACAGCACGCGGCAGCGCGCGACCACCGGTCAGGTCAACACCGACATGCAGGCCACCGCCGAGAGCGTGGCGGCGTTTGCAAGCCGCCTCGACGCCTGGAACGTCGGGCTGGAAGAGCGGCGGGGCGAGGAGCGCCTTCGCTCCGCGCGCTCCGGCCATGTCGCGTTCGTGCCGGAGCGGGGGCGCAAGGCGGGGCAGCCGCAGAGCCTGCCCTGCACAGCTCTCAACATCTCGGAGGGCGGCGCCAAGCTGGCACTCGAAGCCGCGGACCTGCCGGAGGTCGTTACGCTCCAGATCGACGGCGAGCCGTCCCGGCGCTGCCGCGTCACGCGGCGTGCCGCCGACGGAATCGGCGTTCAGTTCGTCTGATCCTGAGCAGCGTCCGGAACGGTTCTGGCCGGCTTCCGAGACGCTGCGCGACGGGCCCGCTACCGGCGCGCGTCGGAGACCAGGGCGGCCAGCCCCTCGCGATAGGTCGGATAGGCAAGCTGTACGCCGAGTTCCTCGCGGATCAGGCGGTTACGCACCCGCTTGTTCTCGCCGTAGAAGCTGCGCGCCATCGGGCTGAGGTCGGCGGTCTCGAAATCGATCTCCGGCGGCAGGGGCAGTCCGGTGAGTGCGGCGGCGTGCTCGGTCACCGTCTGCGGCGGGGCCGGCTCGTCGTCGGTGACGTTGTAGACTGCGCCGCCTCGCGGCCGCTCGATCGAGGCGGCCAGCGTCGCGGCGATGTCGGCGACGTGGATGCGGTTGAACACCTGCCCCGGCTTGACGATGCGCTGGGTGCGGCCATCGCGCAGCTTCACGATCGGATTGCGGCCGGGGCCGTAGATGCCCGAGAGGCGAAACACCTGCACCGCCTTAGCCGTCTCAGCGCCCAAAGCGAGCCACGCCGTCTCGACGGCGAGGCGGTCGCGCGAGCGGGCGCTCTTCGGGGTGGCGGGCGTGGTCTCGTCGATCCAGGCGCCGCCTTGGTCGCCGTAGACGCCGATGGTCGAGAGATAGCCGATCCAACCGATGCGGCTTTTCGCGATGGTGTCGCGGTAGCGGGCGAGCACCGTGTCGCCGTCCCGGCCGGGCGGAGCGGAGATCAGCAGCACGTCGGTGTCGGCCAGATCCTCGGCGATGCGGGGATCGTCCGCCTCCGGCCCGAAGGCGCGCAGGGTGAACCCGGTCTCGGCGGCGAGGTTCTGGGCCCGCTCGGGCTCGGTCACCGTCGCCCGCACCGCGTTGAATCGCGCCCGTTCACGCTCGGCAAAATGCCGGGCGGAGAAGCCGAGGCCGAAGACGAACAGGTTCATGCGGTGTCAGGACTCCCGTGGGCCGTCCGCTTCCATAGGGAGAGCGGCGGCGTCACGCCATTCCTCCCTCACATGCGCCTCGGTTTCCCCGCGTCCATGGGCGGCGAACAGTTCGTGCAGCCGTTCGCGGGGCAGCAACCGTCCGCAGGCCCAGATGGCGGCGCCGCGCACCACGGGATCCGGCTCGTCGAGACAGGCCACCGCCTCGGCGGCGAGGGCGTCATCTCCGGAATTGCCGATGGCGATCAGCACGTTGCGCAGGAAGCGGTCGCGGCCGGTGCGCTTGATCGGCGTGCCGGCAAAGCGGGTGCGGAACCCCGCATCGTCTAGGCGGGCGAGTTCGGCGAGCGACGGCGCGGCGAGATCGTCGCGGGCGGCCATGCGGATTTCCCGCGCCGCGCCCGCGAACTTGTTCCAGGGACAGACCGCGAGGCAGTCGTCGCAGCCGAACACCCGGTTGCCGATCTTATCGCGATACTCGGCGGGGATCGGGCCCTGATGCTCGATGGTGAGGTAGGCGATGCAGCGGCGCGCATCGAGCCGGTAGGGCGACGGGAAGGCATCCGTCGGGCAGATGTCGAGGCAGCGGCGGCAGGAGCCGCAATGGTCGGTCTCGGGTGTGTCGGGTTCGAGCTCGGCGCGGGAAAAGATCGCGCCGAGCATTAGCCAGTTGCCGTGCTCGCGCGAGATCAGCACCGTATGCTTGCCCTGCCAGCCGAGCCCGGCCGCCTGGGCCAGCGGCTTCTCCATGACCGGCGCGGTATCGACGAAGACCTTCACCGGCTGGCCCGAGCGGGCGGAGAGGAAGCCGCCGAGTTCCTTCAGCTTGCCCTTGATGACATCGTGATAGTCGCGCCGTTGTGCGTAGGCGGCGATGGCGGCGCGATCCTTCAGCCGCACGAGTTCGAGGGGATCGCGCTGGGGGCCGGCATTCATACCGAGCATGACGATGCTGCGGGTCTCGGCCCACAGGGCAGAGGGCGCGGCGCGCTGGTCGGCCCGCTCCTCCATCCAGTCCATCGTGCCGTGATGGCCCGCTGCGAGCCATGCGGGCAAGCGTTCGCGCAGTTCCGGCACGGCATCGGGACGGGTCACGCGGAACGCCTCGAAGCCGAGATGGCGCGCGCGCGCCTCGATGGTCTCGCGCAGGGCGTGGCCCGTGAGGACGACCTTTTCGGGCTTCAGAAATCCAGATCCGCGTAGTGCGCGGCTGCCGGCATCCCCGGTGCCCGGTCGGCCAGCAGCGCGCGGAAGGACGGGCGGGATTTCACCCGCGCGTACCAATCCTTCGCCATCTCGTCCTCGTCCCATGGCACGTCGCCGAGATAGTCCACGCAGGAAAGATGGGCCGCCGCCGCAAGGTCGGCATAGGTCAGGTCGTTGCCCGCGAGCCAGCGGCGCTGTCCGATCAGGTAGCCGACATATTGGAGGTGATAGCGCACGTTGGTCCGCGCCGCACGAATGGCGTTCATGTCCGGCGGGCCGCCTCCGGCCGCGGAGGGCATGAAGCGCTTGTCGATCTTTTCGGTGACGAGATACTCGGTCACCTCGTTGTTGAACTTGACGAGAAACCAATCGAGCAGGCGCCGCACCTCCACCCGCGCCTGGGTGGTGTCGGGCAGGAGCCGCCGCCCGGCGAGGCCGAGCCCCCGCGTCTCGTCGAGATATTCCGCGATCACGCCGGCGCCAGGAATGGCGAGCCCGGTCTGCTCCACCAGCACCGGCGTGGTGCCGGCCGGGTTGACGATGAGGAAGTCGCGGCGCCGCTCCCAGGCCCGCTCTTCGACGAGCGTCGGCTCCATGCCCATCTCGGCCAGAACGAGGCGGATGAAGCGCGAGTTGGGGCAGAACGGAGAGTGATAGAGCGTCGCCATCGAGGCCGTGGTTCAGCGGTAAAGAAGGCAGAGCCCTGGGCAGACCGTGTCGCACCGGCGAAATTGGGGCGGCACGCCAGGATTATTTCTTCAATGTTGCCACCTCATTAACAAACGCGCCGCAACCCGGTAACCACCCGTCAACCCTAGCGCCGCAAAGCTGCCGCATCGTCATCGTTTGCCGTGCCCTCAATCGCCGGCACATCGGCACGGGGAACAGCAGGCTTATGGATCTCGTCCTGATCGCGAAGGCGCTCGTCCTCGCCGTGGTGGAAGGCGCTACCGAGTTCATCCCGGTCTCCTCGACCGGGCATCAGCTCCTCATCGGCCATTTCATCGGCTTCCACTCGCCCAACAACACGTTCGAGGTGCTGATCCAGCTCGGCGCGATCCTGGCGATCCTGTTCGTCTATTTCGGCCGGCTCTGGAGCATCGCCACCGCGCTGCCGCACGATCCGCGGGCGCGCCGCTTCGTGCTCGCCATCCTCATTGCCTTCCTGCCCGCGGCGATCGTCGGCGGCCTGTTCTCGAAATACATCAAGTTCTACCTGTTCAACCCGTGGATCGTCTGCGCCACGCTGGTGGCCGGCGGCATCGTCCTCCTCATCATAGACGACACGGTCGGCGAGCCGAAGGCGGCACCCGGCGAGGGTCCGACCGAGCATCCGCGCAAGACCAACGTGTTCGAGTTCAGCCTGCCGATGGCGCTCAAGATCGGCCTGTTCCAATGCGTGGCGATGATCCCCGGCGTGTCGCGCTCCGGCGCCACCATCGTCGGCGCGATGCTGATGGGCGCAAGCAAGCGCTCGGCCACCGAGTTCTCGTTCTACCTCGCCATGCCGACCATGGCCGGCGCCTTCGCCAAGGACCTGCTCGACAACTACAAGAACCTCTCCTCCAACGACGCGCTGCTGATCGTCATCGGCTTCGTCGCCGCCTTCATCTCGGCCTTGATCGTGGTGCGGACGGTCCTCGACTACGTCTCCCGCCACGGCTTCTGGCTGTTCGCGTGGTGGCGCATCATCGTCGGCTCGCTCGGCTTCGCCGGACTGATTCTTTTTGGCTGACCCTTCAGGATTTTGAACGAGGCGGCGGCGGCAACCTGGACTAAAGTCGGTTGTCGCCTGCCCGCGCCCCGTGCGAGGGCTTGCGGCCAAGTCGCCGCTCTTTGAAGAAGCGGTCGGGAAACGCCGAATCGTCAAGGTCTCGCCCACGATGGAAGATCGTCCGCTCGCCGAATTGTTCGAGCCCGCTACCCGCGAGCGCTGGCGCCAAGCCGTCGAAACCGCGCTGAAAGGGGCCGATTTCGAGAAGCGCCTCGTGTCGAAGACCGCCGACGGCCTGCGCATCGAGCCCTTCTACGAGCCGGCTGCTGCGGTGGCTCAGCCGGTGCGGGCGCCCGGCCCGTGGCGTCTGGCGCAGCGCATCGACCATCCCGATGCCGAGAAGGCCGGGGCCCAGGCGCTGGCCGATCTCGAAGGCGGTGCCGATGCGCTGGTCCTCGTCCATCGCAACGCCCGTTCCGCCCGCGGCTTCGGCCTCGAACTTCCGTCCGTCGATGCACTGGATACCGCACTGACGGGCGTGATGCTGCCGCTCATCGCCCTGCGTCTCGACGCCGGCCCGGCCGGCTTCGAGACGGCGGCGCTGCTCAAGCAACTGGTCGAACGCCGCGGCGACGACCCGTCCGCGCTCGACCTTGATCTCGGCCTCGACCCGATCGGCACCCGCGCCGCCACCGGCCGTCTCGACCAGGGGTGGGAGGCGCGCCTCTCCGAGACCGTCACCGCCTTTGCCGGATATCACGGCCGCGCGGCCTTGGCCGATGCGCGGCCCTATCACGAGGCGGGGGCGAGCGAGGTGCAGGAACTCGCCGCCGTGCTCGCGACGGCGGTCGCCTATCTGCGGGCCCTGGAGGCCGGCGGCCATGATCTGGCGCGCGCACGCGACCAGATCGCGGTTCTGCTGGTGGCGGACGCCGATGAATTTCTGACCATCGCCAAGTTCCGGGCGATCCGGCGGCTCTGGGCCCGGGTCGAGCAGGCCTGCGGCCTCGAGCCGAAGCCGCTGCGGCTCCTGGCCGAGACCGCGTGGCGGATGATGAGCCGCCGCGACCCCTTCGTGAACATTCTGCGCACCACCATGGCCTCGGCCTCCGCCGGGCTCGGCGGGGCGGATTCCGTGACCGCTTTGCCCTACACCCTGGCGCTCGGCCTGCCCGACGCCTTCGCCCGGCGGGTGGTGCGCAACAGCCAGATCGTGCTGATCGAGGAATCGAACCTTGCCAAGGTCTCCGATCCGGCGGCCGGCGCGGGCGGCTTCGAAGCGCTCACCGCCGAACTGACCGAGAAGGCCTGGGCGGCCTTCCAGGAGATCGAGCGGGAGGGCGGGATCGTCGCCAGCCTGGAGGCCGGCGCCCTCGCAGGCCGGATCGCGGCGGTGGCGCAGGCGCGGGCGCGGGCGGTCGCGACCCGCAAGGAGGCGCTGACTGGCGCCAGCGAGTTCCCCTTCCTCGCCGAGAAGCCGGTGACGGTGCTCGATGTTGCGCCGAACCCGGTCGCATCCCCGGAAGGGGCTTTGCCCTCGCACCGCCTGACCGAACCCTACGAGGCCCTGCGCGACGCCTCCGACGCCGTCCTCGAGCGGACGGGCAAGCGCCCGGCGGTCTTCCTGGCCAATCTCGGCCCCGTGGCGGTCCACAATGCCCGCTCGACCTTCGCCGCCAACGCCTTCGCCGCGGGCGGCATCGAGGCCATCGGCAATGACGGCTTCTCCGATACGCAGGCCCTGGCCGATGCCTTCAAGGCGTCGGGTGCGCGGATCGCCTGCCTGTGCTCGTCCGACACCCTCTACCAGACCGAGGCCGTGCCCGCCGCTGAGGCGCTGAAGGCGGCCGGCGCCGGCACGATCTACCTCGCCGGCAAACCCGCCGAGGCGGAGGCTCTGCGTCAAGCGGGCGTCGGCGGCTTCCTGTTCGCCGGTTGCGACCTGTTGGCGCTCCTGCGGGAGGCGGCCGAGCGCGCGAAGGGCTGACGCTCAAGGCCTCGTGAGCAACCTTGACACTGCGGGACGCAAGACGATCTTCCGGCTGAAACGGGCCGACACGGCCCGGTCTTCACAGCCGGATTTCATCCCCATGCGCCTTCCGATCCTTGCCGTCGCCGCCTTCGCCATCGCCGTGGGGAGCGCCGGGACATCGGAGGCGGCCAAGCGCAAGGTGCAGGTGCCGCACCGCTACGATGGCCGCTGGAGCATCGAGGTCGTAACCCTCGACGGCCCCTGCGACCGGGCCTATCGCTACGGGATCCAGATCCAGCGCGGCGAGGCCGTCTATGGCGGCGGCGAGGTCGGGATCAGCGGGCGCGTCACGTCGAACGGGACGGTGCGCGGCACCATCTCTAGCGGCAGCAACGCCGCTCAGGTGGTCGGACGGCTGTCGGCCAACGGGACCGGTGCCGGCCGCTGGTCGACCCTCGGCGACGGACCGATCAGCTGTAGCGGCAGTTGGAACGCGATGCGGCGCGGCTGATCTCGCCGCTCAGGCTATATCAGCGCGGAGCGGGCTCGGCCGATCGTCCTGTGGCGGCCCGGCGACAGATCAAGATTTGTTCTGCGCTGCGGCATGGGTGATCGGTTTTCGCCCTAGATCCGGCGTGATCTTCGGCGAACACTGGCGGCGTTCCCTACTCGTTCGAGGCGCCCCATGAGAGCCGTGATGAGAGCCTTGCCGTTCGTCGGTCTCGCCTTCGTCCTGCTCGGCCCCGCGGCCGAGGCGCGCCCGGCCCGGCAGCATGTGGCCGGCTCCGAGCATGCGGTTCTGGCGCCGCTCGAGGAAGCGGCCACGGCGTGCTTTGCCGAAACGGTGATCTCCAATCCGAAGGCGATGCGGCTCGCGCGGGACGGGCGCTGGTACGAGGCGGCCGGCGTGACAGGCTTCCTGTGTCGCCCGGAGGTCGATCGCATGGCGGTCGCCCATGACCGGATCTACGGACGCGGCACCGGCGCCCGCTACTTCAAGGGGGCCTACGCCCGCCATCTCGACAAGCAGCTCGCCGCCCGCCTGCAGCCTCTTCTGGAGACGAAGGCCATGGCGAGCGCCGAGCCGCCGGCCGAGAAGGCCGCGCTCATCGAGAGCGTGGTGGAATCCGCGCCCGGAAGCGCGGATCACTGAGCCGGGTCGGCGGGGTTTGGCTTACCGCACCCGCCGCCAGGTCTGGCGCTTGCACAGGACGCTGAGCACGCAACCCGCGACCTCGATGGTGTCCGGCCCCTTCGGCGTGACGCTGCCCGAATAGGTCTTGCCGTCCTTCGGATTGTAGAGACTGCCCTCGAAGCCGTCGCCGCTCGGGGTGCCGGCCTGCATGATCTGCACGCCGACGAGCTTACGCGAGCGGAGCGCCGGATCGGGGTTCTGCGTGTCGAGGCCACCGCCGGCGGTCGAGGCGATCACACCGCAATAGCCGCCGCCGCACCGGGCGATCCGTACGGTCGAGCCCGCCGTCTCCGTCTGCCACATCCCGGAGAGGTCCGAGGCCTTCTGCGCCAGGGCACTCGTGCCGGACACGGCGAGCAGCAGCGCCGCAGCGAAGGCGCGCATCGGGCGATGGCGTGAACGGTTGGCGCGCGGCGTCGTCATTCGAGCTTCCCTCCTCGCCGGCTGGGACCGCCGGCCGGGGCGAGCGGTAGTCAGCCCGCTACGGTTACGCAAGAAGCGGGGTATGATGCAGCATGACGATGCGGCCTTGACTTCGCCCCCTTCGCGCGGCCTACGCCCTCGGTAAACCGGTACGGACGGGTCAGGAGCGGTGGATGCAGGTGATCGATACGGAGATTCCGGCGGTCAAGCGGGTGATCCCGAAGCGCCACGGCGACGATCGCGGCTGGTTCTCCGAGGTCTACCGCGCCGACATCCTGTCCGAACATGGGATCGCCAACGCGTTCGTGCAGGACAACCAGTCCTTCTCCGCGCCCGCGGGCACGATCCGGGGCCTGCACTTCCAGGTCGCGCCCAACGCCCAGGCCAAGCTGATCCGCGTGCTGGCCGGGGCGATACTCGATGTCGCCGTCGATCTGCGCTCCGACTCCCCGACCTACGGCCGCCATGTCGCCGTGCGGCTCGATGCGACGGGCGGTGAGCAGCTCTTCGTGCCCGCCGGATTTGCCCACGGCTTCTGCACCCTGGAGCCGGACACCATGGTCGCCTACAAGGTCGACGCGTATTACAGCCCGGCCGACGACCGGAACCTGCGCTGGAACGATCCGGCGATCGGCATCGAATGGCCGGTGGCGGACACGGATGCGATCCTCTCGGGCAAGGACAAGGCCGCACCGCTTTTGGCCGATCTCGGGCGTGTGTTCTGATTTAAGGTACTGAAGTTGCCCGGTGGGGTGGGTTGAACCCGACCTCAGGTTGGCGTAGGCGCGGCCGAGCGTGGCCCGTGCCCATCCCGCGGAGGCCGACCCCGCGGACAGGAATTGGACGGAGTTGGGATCGATGCGCATTCTGGTAACGGGCGGCTGCGGCTTCATCGGCTCCGCGCTCGTGCTGCATCTGGTGCAGGATCTCGGTCACGAGGTGCTGACCCTCGATGCCATGACATACGCCGCCAACCCGATATCGCTGCAGCCGCTGGCCGACGACCCGCGCCACCGCCTGGAGCAGGCCGATATCTGCGATCCGGCACGGGTCCACGCGCTCTATGCCGAGTTCAAGCCCGAGGCGGTGATGCATCTGGCCGCCGAGAGCCATGTCGATCGCTCGATCACCGATCCGGGCGCCTTCGTGCGCACCAACGTCATCGGCACCCAGGTGATGCTCGACGGCGCCCGCACCCATTGGGAGAGCCTCTCCGGCGAGGCCAAGGCGACGTTCCGCTTCCTCCACGTCTCGACCGACGAGGTCTACGGCTCGCTGCCGCCTGACGCGTTCTTCACCGAGGAGAGCCGCTACGATCCGCGCTCGCCCTACTCGGCCTCGAAGGCGGCCTCCGACCACCTCGCCCGCGCCTGGCACGAGACCTACGGCCTGCCGGTTCTGGTGACGAACTGCTCGAACAATTACGGGCCGCGCCACTTCCCGGAAAAACTGATCCCGCTGATGATCCTGGCGGCGCTTGAGGGCAAGCCGCTGCCGGTCTACGGCGACGGCCTGAACGAGCGCGACTGGATCCATGTCGAGGATCATGCCCGTGGCCTCGTCGCGGTGCTGGAGCGCGGCCGGCTCGGCGAGACCTACCTGCTGGGCGGGCGCTCGGTGCGCAACAACCTCGAGGTGGTGAAGGGGCTCTGTGCCGCCTTCGACCAGCTCAAGCCCGAGAACGGCCCGCACGAGCGCCTGATCACCTTCGTCGCCGACCGGCCCGGCCATGACCGCCGCTACGCCATCGACCCAAGCAAGGCCGAGGCCGAGGTCGGCTGGCGGCCGACCAAGGTGTTCGAGGAGGCGCTGACGGAGACCGTGCGCTGGTACCTCGACAACGAGGCGTGGTGGCGCCCGATCCGCGAGGGCCGCTATTCCGGCGAGCGCCTCGGCCTTTCGGGCAAGAGCGTTTGATCATGGACATCCTGATCCTCGGCGGCGCCGGTCAGGTCGGCACGGAGCTTCAAGCCTTGTCCTGGCCCGAGGGCGTCCGCGTTCACGCGCCCGACCGCCGGAGCCTCGACATCACCGACGAGGCCGCCGTTGCGGCTGCCCTCGACGCGCGCGCCTACGCGGCGGTGATCAACACAGCCGCCTACACCGCCGTGGACAAAGCCGAGACCGAGGTCGCAGCCGCATGGCGCCTCAATGCGCTGGCCCCGGCCATTCTCGCAGCCGAGACCAAGCGGCGGGGCATCCCGCTCGTCCACGTCTCGACCGACTACGTGTTCGACGGCGCGGGGGAAGGCTTCTACGCCCCCGATGCGCCGGTGAACCCGCAAAGCGTCTACGGTGCCAGCAAGGCCGCCGGCGAGATGGCGGTGCGTTCCGGCAATCCGCGCCACGCCATCGTCCGCACCGCCTGGGTGGTGAGCCCGCACCGGGGCAACTTCGTAAAGACGATGCTGCGGTTGGCCGGTGAGCGGGAGAAGCTCACCGTAGTCGATGACCAGCACGGCTGCCCGACCTCCGCGGCCGATCTCGCCGGCGCGCTCGCCACGATCGCCCTGCGGCTGGCAGACGACGCGTCTGCACCCACCGGCACCGTCCACTGCGTCAATGACGGCGCGACGACGTGGTGCGACTTCGCCCGGGCGATCGTCGCGGGGTCGGCCCGGCGCGGCGGACGCTTGGTGCCGGTCGAGGGTATCCCGAGTTCGGCCTACCCGACGCCGGCCCGGCGCCCGGTGAACTCGCGCCTGTCCACCCAGAGTCTGACCGACGCCTACGGCATCGCGCCCCGCTCCTGGGAGCAGGCGCTCGACGACATCCTCGACCGGCTGGTCGGGCCGGTTCGCTCCCACTGATCAGGACGTGTTTCGTATGAAGGGCATCGTGCTCGCCGGCGGCTCCGGCACCAGGCTCCATCCGGCCACGCTGGCGATCAACAAGCAGCTCCTGCCGGTCTACGACAAGCCGATGATCTACTACCCGATCTCGGTGCTGATGCTCGCCGGCATCCGTGAGATCCTCGTCATCTCCTCGCCGGAGCATCTCGGCAACTACCAGCGATTGCTCGGCACCGGCGAGCAGTTCGGCGTCACCTTCACCTACGCGGTGCAGCCGCGGCCGGAGGGGCTGGCCCAGGCCTTCATCATCGGCCGCGACTTCGTCGGCACGGACGACGTGGCGCTGGTGCTCGGCGACAACCTGTTCTTCGGCAACGGCATGAGCGAGCTGCTCGCCAAAGCCCGCACCCGCACGAGCGGGGCGACAGTGTTCGCCTACCATGTCGATCATCCGGAGGCCTACGGCGTCGTCACCCTCGACGAAACCGGCCGCCCGATCCGGCTGGTGGAAAAGCCCAAGACCCCCGAAAGCCCCTGGGCGGTTACGGGTCTGTATTTCTACGACAATCAGGTGCTCGACATCGCCGCAGAGGTGAAGCCCTCCGACCGGGGCGAACTCGAGATCACCTCCGTCAACCAGGCCTATCTCGAACGCGGCCAGCTCCATGTCGAGCGAATGAGCCGCGGCTATGCCTGGCTCGACACCGGCACGCATGACAGCTTGCTGGAGGCGGGCGAGTTCGTGCGCGTGCTGCAGCGTCGGCAGGGGCTTCAGGTCGCCTGCCTCGAAGAGATCGCCTACCTGCAGGGCTTCATCGACCGCGAGCAGTTGCAGGCGCGCGGCGAGCTGTTCGCCAAGACCAGCTACGGCCAGAACCTGCTACGCCTCGCCCGAGAGGGCCGCCGGGCCGATCAGAGCTTCTGATCAACGCGCCTCGATCGCGTCAGAGCGAGAGGAAGCCATCCAGCGCACCGATCTTTCCGGAACGGTCGCGGTCTTGGATCGCTTTGCTTCCGAGCGATGACGGACGGAATGGCGTGTTGTCTGGCTTAGGCGCGCGTCAGCGATCGCTCTGAATGAGCACGGCGCCGGTATAGGTCTCGGCGACTTCGCAGAACGGCACGCCGCCGGCCGTCAGCACCGCCTCGACGGCGAAGAGCGGCTCGGCGGGCCCCGGCAGTCTGCCGGATTCGGGCCGCCACAGCATCGTCAGCGACCGGTTGCGCCGGCTCGGACCCAGCGGGCGCACGACGTGTCCGAAGGGCGCCTGCGTGCCGTCCAGCGCCGCGTTCATCGCGGGCGTCAGGCGGCTCGGGACGTACCAGTTGTCGGCCTCGGACAGGACGTGGGTGCCGCAGGTGAGTCGCACTCGGCGGTAGCGCACGGGCTCGTCCGGCCCCACGGCCAACCGCTCGCGCCGGGCGGCGCCGGGGGGCTTGTCCAGGCCGGGGACGCGCACGGCGACGATCCGCGGATCGGGACTGAGCCCACGCTCCGCGCACCACGCTTCGAGAACGGCGGTGGCGCTCGGCGCGGCGAGAAGGCGGGCGCTCAGCGTTTCGATCAAGGCGCGCGCCTCGGACCCATCCTGCGCCTCTCGGCTCGTGTCGGGGGCGACCTCGGAGGCTTGCGCCCGCGCGCTGCCCGCGTCGGCGGGCGGCACGGCGGCGCCAAGCGCCGCGAGCCCCACCGTCAGCATTCGTGTCGCCGTCCGCTCCATCGTGCAGCGCAATACGTCGGTGGCGGGCAAAGGTCCATCGCGCCGGGTGCCCGGTCCCCGATTCGCAGGCTACTTGGCGTCGGGGGGCAGGGCGGTCGCGAGCGGGCCGGCGGGGGGAAGCGGGAAGCCGACCTTGCAGCGCTGGCCGCCGGGCAGCTTGAAATCCGGGTTCGGCAGTTCGAGGCGCACGCCGAAGGTGCCGCTCGCTGCGTCGAACACCTGATCGACCACGCTGACCTTGGCCTCGTAAGCGCCGCCGATCGGCTGGTCGAGCATGACGGTCGCCGGCATGCCGAGCGCGATCTCCTTCCAGCGGGAGACCGGCAGGTAGGCCTCGACATAGAGCGGATCGAGCTGGACGAGGGTGAAGATCGCGCTGTCCTGGCGCACGAATTCGCCGGCCGACATCAGCCGCTCGGTCACGGTGCCGCGGATCGGGCTGCGAATCATCCGCAATTCGAGCTGCGCCTCGGCGCGCTGGAGTTCGATGCCGTTGAGCTTGTGCTTGAGGATCTCGGTCTGGAGGTCGCGTCGGCCGATCTCGTAATCGGCCTCGACCTGATCGAGCTTCTCCTGGGTGACGATGCCCTTCGAGAGCTGGTTCTGGCGTTCGAGGCGGCGCTTGTAGAGTTCGACGCGGGTCTGCTGCGCCTCGATGCCGGCGGTCGATTCCGCCTGCGCCCGCGACAGGGCGACGTTGGCCTCCTCCACACTCGAATCGAGCCGGGCGATGATGTCGCCGGCCTTGACCGTGTCGCCGCGATTGACCGGCACGCTCTTGAGGATGCCGAGCGTGGCCGAACCGATCTTCAGTTTCTGCGCCGGCTCCACCACGCAATCGACGCGGGTGTCCTGGGCGCGCGCTGCGCAGGCGGAGAGGACGAGGGCGGCGAGCGCCGCGCAGATCCGGGCGGGCCGCGTTCCAGCCAGAAGGGTCATCGCGAAACAGTCCTCACTCGGCATGGCCGGCAAAAGCCAGAATACGGTCCTGCATCTGGTCGGAATGCAGCAGGTCGGCGCGCATGCGCCCGTGCAGCCGCTCGGTGCGCAACTGCGCATGGCGCAGCAGGCGCGCGCCGAAGGCCCGGCCCCGATCGGGGCCGAGCAGCGCCATGATGCGGCGGGCGAGCCCGCGGCTGATGACGCTGCCATCCAGCAGCGGGTCGTCGAGGGAGAGGATCGCCTGGAAGCAGCCCGGCTCGCCCTGGCGCCCGCTGCGGCCGGCGAGTTGGTCGTCGATGCGCTGCGCGTCCTGGCGCTCGACCATGATGACGTGCAGGCCGCCGAGTTCGGCCACGCCGGGGCCGAGTTTGATGTCGGTGCCGCGCCCGGCCATGTTCGTCGCCACCGTGATGCGGCCGCGTTGCCCCGCCTGCGCCACGATGGCCGCCTCCTGGCCGTCCTGGGCGGCGCTGAGCACCGTGTGCGGCAGTCCGGCGCCGGTCAGATAGGTGCTCGCCCGCGCGGAGGCCGCCACCGAGCGGGTGCCGACGAGGACGGGGCAGCCGCGCGCATGGAGTTCGGCGATGCGCGCCGTCACCCGCCGCCACTTCGCCGCCTCGTCGGGCAGCACCTCGTCGGGGAGGTGGCGCCGCTGCACCGGCCGGTGCGTCGGGATGCGCACCACCGGCAGGCGGTAGACGGTCCAGAATTCGGCAGCGACGCCGCGGGTCGTGCCGGTCATGCCGGCGAGCCGGGGATAACGGCGGAAGAAGCGCTGGTAGGTCATGCGGGCCAGCGTCGAGCGGGCGCCGGAGAGGTCGCAGCCCTCCTTGTGCTCGACCATCTGGTGCAACCCGTCGCTCCAGCTCCGATCCGGCATCACCCGGCCGGTATTGGCATCGACGATCACCACCTTCCCGTCGCGCAGGATGTAGTGCTCGTCCCGGTGGAACAGGTGCAGCGCCGAGAGCGCCTGGCGCACCAGCCCCTCGCGGGTGACGCGCCCGCGCCAGGCCGAGGCCTCGCCGCGCCCGTCGCTCGCGGCGAGACCCGTGATCCGCTCGCGGCCGGCATCGGTGAGGATGATCCGGTGCTCGGCCGCCTCGATCAAATAATCCTCGGGGCTCTTCAGCGCCGCGGCGATCTCCATGGCGCGGGCGAGCACCTCCGTGCCGAACTGTGAGCCGGCCGGGGCGGAGATGATGAGCGGCGTGCGCGCCTCGTCGATCAGCACGCTGTCGGCCTCGTCGACGATGGCGAAGTGCAGGCCGCGCAGGCGGAGCTGGGCGAGCCGGCTCGCGCTCGTATGCAGGCTCTCGAGCTTGAGGCGCACGTCGCTGGCGCGCTGGCCCAGCGCGATGCGGTCGCGCAGGTAGTCGAAGGCCAGATCCTTGTTGGTGCAATAGGTGATGTGGCAACCATAGGCCTGCGCCCGCTCCGGCTGCTCCTGCTTCTCCTTGATGACGCCGACGGTGAGCCCCAGCGCGGCGTAGAGCGGGCGCATCTCCTCGGCGTCGCGCTCGGCGAGGTAGTCGTTGACCGTGACGACGTGGACGGGAAGTCCGGCCAGCGCCGCCGCGCCTGCGGCCAGCGTCGCCGTGAGGGTCTTGCCCTCGCCGGTGGCCATCTGGGCGACGCGCCCGTCGAGGATGGCGGCGGCACCCATCATCTGCACGCCGTAATGGCGCTGCCCCTTCACCCGTCCCGACATCTCGCGGATCAGCGCGAAGGCTTCCGCGATATCGGCATCGCGAAAAGTTTTCCGGGCACGCAGAGCCCCCCGGATCGCCTGGATGCGGAATTGCAGAGCCTCTTCGGACAGCTCGGCGATGTCGTCGGCCTGCGCCAGGGCGGCGCGGGCGATCCGCGCGTAGCGGCGGGCGGCCCAGCCCGCGAGCCCGACCCGCACGCGGCCGATCACCCGCGCGGCGGCCTGATCGAGCCGGCTCGCCTTGAGCGGCTTGCGCTCGGAATAGGCGCGGGCCGGCGGCACGCGGAAGGCGGCTCCGGGCGCCGAGCCGGCGGAAAGGGCGAGCGGGTCAGACACGGAACTGGCTCAGGAAGACCTGTCGCAGGCTGCGCAAGGCGCGCCACGCGATCGGCTCGGCGCCGTGATCGAACCGGATATAGACCCGCTCGCCGAGCACGTTGAAGGGGAGGCCGCCGGCAAGCTGGACGTCGAAGACGAAGATGCTCTGGAGCGCCACCGGCTTCTGCGGGTTGCTGGCATCCACCGCGATGATGCCGCCGCCCTGCGTCGCGAGGGCCATGCTCGGGATTTCCTGCTGCGCCCCCGGCACCTCCCGCAGGATCGAGCCGGCGCGCACCTCCTCCGGCTTCTCGGCCAGCCGCGCGGCGACACCCTGCGTCCGGTTGCGGATCAGGTCCACATCCGTCTGCGGCACCACAACCCGCACCACGGGGTCGTCGGCGGTGAGCACGTAGCCGATGCGCTCGCCCCGGCGGAGATACCGCCCCGGCAGATCGACGGCGCCCGGCACGATCAGCCGGCCGGCCTGGGACGCCCGCACGGTGAGGCCGGCCTGCCGCTCGCGGTAGACCCGCAGGATCTCCTGCGTGCTGGCGATCTGCTCGTTGAGAATCTGTGCCTGCACCCGGTCGCCGAGCCGGGCGGCGTCGTAGCGCAGGCGCAGTTCGACGAGCTGCGCCTCCAGCACCGCGACGCGGCTGTCGAGGCTCGGGTCTTCGAGCGTCGCAAGGGCCTCGCCGGCCTGCGCATCGCGGCCGGGCTCCACCAGCAGCGTGGTCAGGATGCCATCGGTCTTGGTGCGGATCTGCGTGTCGTCGGGCGCCCAGACGACGCCCTGTGCCATCGTCGTATAGGGCAGGGGCACCACGAACAGCAGGGCCAGCACCGCACCCGTCGCGGCGCTCGTGAGGGTCACGGCCCGGCTCCGGCGCCGGTTCAGCTTCGGATCGGTGAGGATGAATTTGAGGCCCTTCACGAGGGGCGAGACCACGGTGCCGAACAGCGCGAGCCCGGCCAGCAGCACGCCGAACACGAAGTACTGCGTGGCGATGAAGCTCGCGATCGCGATCGAGACGGTGGTGCGGTAGATGAAGGCGGCCACCGCGTAGACGAACAGCCAGGGCCGCTCGCCATCCGCGGTGACCGGACTCTTCGCGCCCTCGATCTTCAGGGCGTAGCGCTCGATCAGGTAGAAGACGTAGCGGTTGGCCCGCGAGCCGAGATTCGGGATCTCGATCAGGTCGGCGAAGATGTAGTAGCCGTCGAAGCGCAGCAGCGGGTTGCCGTTGAACAGCAGCGTCGAGACGCTGCCGATCACCATCACGTTGAAGGCCGCCGCCCGCACGAGGCCCGGCTCCGCCGTGGCCCAGACGAGGGCGGCGAGGCCCGCCAGGAACAGCTCGACGAAGATGCCGGCCGCCGCCACCATCATCCGCTGCCACTTGCTGGGGAAGGCGGCGGAGGTCGAGGCATCGACATAGGGCGCCGGGAACAGCACGAGCAGCATGACGCCGACCTCGTGCACTTCGCCGCCCCAGGCCTTGGCAGCGCAGGCATGCCCCGCCTCGTGCAGTGCCTTGATGACGGGGTAGAGGCACATCATCAGCGCGACGTTCTGCGCCGAGAGCATCTGGCCCGCCACGTCGCCCGTCAGCTCGCCCGCATGCAGCCCGGCCACGACGAGGCCGGAGATCACCACCGCGAGCCAGACCAAGAGCCCCCAGACCGAGAAGATCGGCCGGAAATACGGCGCGAGCCGGTCGAGCAGCGGGTCGGGGTCGAAGAGCGGGAAGCGCAGGGCCAGCGGGTTCTTCACCCGGGCGATCAGGGTGCGGCGCGCGGTCGATTCCGAGCGCTCGGCGAGTTCGGCGAGATCCGGCGGCAGGGCGCCCTGGAGCAGGTCCGAGCCGTGGAGCTGCGAGATCAGGCGGATCGTGTCGTCCTGGGTCGGCGGGTCATCCTCGTTGCGGCGCGCGGCCGCCTCCCACACCTCCTGCAGGGTGCGGCGCCCGTCCATCATGCACAGGATCAGGTTGGCGGCGGGCGAGAGGCGGTGGAAGCGCCCGGTCTGGTGATCCTGAAGGACGTACCAGACCTCGCCGCGAAAGCTCTGCCGGTGGATCTCGGCGTGGCGGCGCAGGCGCGGGCGCAAGGCCGCGACGCGGTACCACGATTGGCTGAACAGGGACTGGGACATGCCTCAACCCCTCACGGCCACCAGTGCCAGAGGGCGAGGCGCACCCAATCGACGATCGGCCGGGCCCAGACCCAGGCGAGCAGCCGCCGATCGACATCGACCTTGGCGATGCCCTCCATGCCCGGCCGCAGCCGGGTGGCCCCGTCCTCGATCCGGCCCTCGACCCGGAACAGGTTGCGGCCGTTCTTGGCCTCGGCCACGGGGGTGATGGTCTGGATCGTCAGGACTTGCGGCTGGTCGGGCAGGGAGGTCGCGAGCACGTGCCCGGTCTGGCCCTCGCGCAGGTCGGCGATCAGGCGCTCGTCCACGCTGAGCACGACGCGGTAGCTGTCCAGCGGGGCGATCTCGAACAGCACCTGTCCGCGGCTGATGGCGCCGCCGATGGATTGCGAGAGGTCGCCGGAGACGATCAAGCCGTCGAAGGGCGCGGTGAATTTCGAGCGGGCGATCTGCTCGTCGAGCAGGCGGATCTGCGCGTCGGCCTGATCGATCTGGCTCTTGACCACGTTGATCGTGGCGGGCTGCCGGGTGGCGAGCGCCTTGTCGTACTCGTAGGTCCGCTGCTGGCGCTCGGTGACCCAGCGCAGGCGCTCCAGGGCGAGATCGCGGTCTTCCAGGGCGGCGAGGAGGTCGCCCTTGCGCACCGTGTCGCCGGCGCGGTGCCCGGCGGTCTTCAGGTAGCCGTCATAGGAGGCCACGACGGAGCGGCGTACGAGGCCCTCGACGCGGGCATCGGCGGTCACGCGGTAATCGATCTGGATCACCGAGAGCGCCAGGACCACGGCCAGCACCGCGGCAAGGCCGAGCTTGAGCCCGGTATGGTTCGGGCCGAAAATCAGCCGCGCGCCGTTCATCACCGCGTCGGTGGCCTTCAGCACCAGCCAGCGGTCGTTCTGCCGCTTGTCTTCCAGCACCGGGCCGATGGCGGCGGCGCAGGCGCTCACCTGCTCCACCGTCTCCAGGCTGAACGGCTGGTCGGCGGGCCGCTCCAGGGTGATGGCGCCGACGAAGCGGTCATCGACGAGCATCGGCACGGTCAGCACCCGGCCGCCATATTGCAGGCGGGCGAGGTCGGCATGCGCCGTGGTGACGGTGGCCTCGTTCTCGGGCGGCGGGAACAGGATCAGGCTGCGCTGGTCGATCGCCTCGTTCATGCAGGCGCCGAGGCGCCGCACGAGGTTCATCTCGCGGCCGAACTGCGCCGAGTGCGAGATCGCGGTGATCCGGGCGCTTCCGCGCCGCGTGAAGCCGATCGCCGCGCGCTGGCAGGAAAAGGCGATGGCGAGGTCCGTCACCGCGGCGGTGCAGGCGGCGGAGAAGCGCGACTGCTCCAGCACCCCGGCGAGCAGGTCGAGGACGGAGCGCGAGCGGGCCAGCGTCCGGCGCTCGCCCCGCCCGACCAATTCGGCCTGCTTGGCGACGAGCCACGCGCTGCCCCACTGCACCTGACGGATCGCGCCGCGCAGCTCGTCCTTGTCGAGGCTGTCGAGGGCGAAGGCGGTGACGGCGAAACACGCATCGTCCAGAACCAGCGGCAGCGCGACCCACGCGCCCGACCCCTGCGGCGCGGCGCCCGGATGCGGCCCGGCCTCCGCCATCGCCTGAACGACCGGGCGGTTCTCGCGAAAGGCGGCCTCGGCGGTCTCGCGCAGGCCGACCTCGCACTCGGACTGGGCCGGGAAGACGGCGAGCGGGGCGAGCCCCACCGACGTGCCCGGAAGCAGGACGCAGGCCCGCGGGGCGCCGAGCATCGGCGCCTGGAGCGTGAGCCACGCTTCCGCCGCCGCCTGAAGCGTCTGGGAGGTCCGGAGCACCTGCCACAGGGCCGGCTCCAGCAGGGAGAGGCGCGCGGCCGGGCTCGCTGCGGACAAGCCCTCCACCGCCAAACGCTCGCTCATGGCCCCGGGATTCCTTGAATGACGGCGCTCAGGGTCTTGCTGGAGAAGGGCCGCACCGCCCCGCCGTTCGGCGCGGCGGTGGAGCCGGATGGTTAGGCGTCGAGGTCGAGGCGCCCGTGCCGGTTCTCGTACTCGGTCAGCACGCCGCCGAGGACGGAGTGGAGGCGCTTGGCCGCGAGCGGCGTGAGGATCACCCGGTTCGAGAGATCGACCACCACGCTCTCGGTCTCGGCGAGGTTCCAGGTCCGGTTGGTGCCGAAGAACAGATCCACCTGCTCGCGGGTGCCCTGCACGTTCACGACGTTGGCGAACTGTGTCGACATGCTGTCTTCACGCCATTCGATCGCACGCACCTGATCGGCGGTACCGGGCTTGCTGCTCTCGCTCACGACTGCTCCCTCATCTGCGCGCATCACCGCGCGACGTAACCTTGGGCTCCTTGCCATCACCGCCGGGCCGATGCCAGGCTGGAGCGCGAAGCCCAAGTCCTCGTCAAGACATTGCACGAATAAAGCCGTCGTTGAACGACGGCTTGCCTTGCGAACCCAGCGAAACCAAGTCGCCTTGCATTTATGGCACACAGGGCGATAGGAGCTATTGCACGGGTTATGCGATTCGATCACGAATGGAATGTGGCGTTGGCGATGGCCGCGAAGAAGATTGAGTTGACCCAGCGTCTCAATTCAAGGCTTCCTTCACCCCCGAGCTGTAATTGGATGTCTCTCCGCGGCATGTGCTCGGCTTCATGCTGATGCCGGCCGAGGGACGGCCTACGCCGGAGGTGCCGGGGCCGGATTTCCCGTTCGTGGACCATTTCCTCGAGAGCGAGGCGGCCGCGCAGGCGCTCACCTTCGCCCTCGCCTCCGGTCTGATCGACCGTCTCGCCCGCCGTTCGGACGTGGCGGCGGCGGCACTCGCCGACGCGTTCCGCCTCGATCCGCCGCGCTCTGCCTGCCTGATCGGCCTCCTCGTCGGCGCCGGCATCGCGGCCGAGCCCGCACCGGGCCGGATCGCCCTGAGCGCGGCGTTTCGCGCCGTGTTGCCCTGCCGCGACCTCATCGAGGCGAAGCTCGCCTTCGCCGCCGCCGCGTCCGAGGATCTGCGCCGGCATTTCCCCGCCTTCGTCGCCGACCTTCCCGCCTTCATGGCGGCCTCGCGCACCTTCGAGCTGTTCCGCTACGACCGCTGCTTCGAGATCACCCCGGAGAATCTCGACGCCACCCGGCGCTGGGTCGCCTACACCACCTGCCTGACCCGTTACGAGGCCGGGCCGTGCCTCGACCGGATCGAGCCCGGCCGGCACCGTCGCCTGCTCGATCTCGGTGGCAATAGCGGCGAGTTCGCCGCCCAGGCCTGCCGCCGCGCCCGGGCCCTGTCCGCGACGGTGTTCGACCTGCCCGTGGTCTGCGCGCTCGGCCGCGAGAACCTCGCGGACCGGGCCGAGGGCGCCCGCGTCACGTTCCAGGCCGGCGACATGCGGCGCGATCCCCTGCCCGAGGGGCACGACCTCATCACCTTCAAGTCGGTCTTGCATGATTGGCCGGCGGAGGAAGCCCGTGCCCTGCTTGAGCGCGCCGGTCATGCCCTGACGCCGGGCGGTCGCCTCGTGATCTACGAGCGGGCTCCGATGCGCCTGCACGAGCGCGCGCCCGGATACGTCCAATCCGCCGACCTCGTGTTCCAGCCCTTCTTCCACGAGGCCGACTTCTATGCCGAGGCGCTGGCGGCTCTCGGCTTCGTCGATGGCCGCGTCCGCAGCCTCGCGCTGGAGACGCCGTTCCACCTGATCGAGGCGCGCAAGCCCGGCGGTGCGCGGTGAGCACGCCCTTTGTGCTCGCCGTCAGCGGACCACCGGGCAGCGGCAAGACCACCCTGTCCCACGCCCTGTCGGAGCGTTTCGGCGGCGCGCCCGTGCTCGCCTACGACGCCTACGAGGAAATCACCGGCTGGCCGCCGGAGCGGGTGTCGGCCTGGCTCGCGGATGGCGCGCCCCTCGACGCGGTGCCGGTGCCGGGGCTCACCGAGGATCTGGCCCGGCTGCGGCGCGGCGAGCCGGTGCCGGATCGGGAGCGCGGCGGCACGCTGCGCCTGTCGCGGCGCGCGGCGCGGCCCGTGATCGTTCTCGACACCCTGCTCGGCCGGGCCCATCCCGGCACGGGGGCGCAGATCGACCATCTGGTCTGGCTCGATCTGCCCCTGGACGTCGCGCTGGCGCGCAAGCTGCGCAGCTTCACTGGGGAAGCGCGGCGCGATCCCCCCGCCGCCGCCGGATTCCTCGCCGCGCTCGATGCCTATCTCGGCCGCTACGAAACCCTGCTTCATCCGACTTATGCGCTCCAGCGCAAACGGGTGAGGCCTGCGGCCGACCAGATCCTCGGCGCCGGCACGCTCGCCGAGCACCTCGCGGCCATCGTATCCACCCTCGATTCCACCTTCCACGCCACCCTCGCAGCCGCGCCGACGGCGTGAGGGGCGACGCCTGCGGAGCCGACAACCCGATGTTCAGGTCCGAACGCTCCGCGCCTCCGCGCTTGGTTATTGCCGGCGGCGGTCCCGCCGGCTGGCTGGCGGCCTTCTATCTCAAGCGCGTCCTGCGCCGGGCCGGCTGGACCGTGACCCTCGTCGGGACGGCCCCGGCAACGGGCATATCCGTCGCCCTGGCGACGCGCCCGTCCTTCACCCGTTTCCTCAACGGGTTCGACATCGACGAGGCGATTGTCATGCGCCGCTGTGCGGCGACCTATCGGCTCSCCAGCCGCTACGACGACTGGTTCGTCCAAGGGGAGGGGCACTGGCACCCCTTCGGCGCCTGCGGCCCGCGGATCGCCGGCCGCGACCTGTTTCATTACTGGATGAAGCTTCGCGGCGCGGGCGCCGAGGAGGAGGCCGGGAGCTATTCGGACTACGCGCCTCAGGCGCTGATGGCGGCCGCCGGACGCGGCCCCCGCCCTGACGCGGCGCCTTCCTCGCTCACCGAGTCCGGCGAGTACGGCTATCACCTCGACAGGGCCGCCCTCGTCCGTTTCCTGCGCGAGTTGGCGCTCTCCGAGGGCGTGCGCGCGGTGACCGGCCGCGTCGGCGGGATCGAGCGCGATCTCTACGGCGATGTCGCCGCCCTCGTCCTCGACGGAGGGCAGAAGGTCGAGGGCGACATCTTCCTCGATTGTACCGGCGCGGCATCGCAGCTCATCGGCACCGCCCTCGGCGAGGCCTGGATCGCCGGCAGCGGCCCCGGCGACCGCCTGGCCCGCCTGTCCCTGCCGCGCTCGCCGGAGCCGCCGCCCTTCACCGCCTATCGCGGCCGGGCGGAGGGATGGACGGCGTCGCTGCCGCTGGCCGACCGCACCGAGCACCACTTCGTCTACGACAGCCGGGCCACGTCGCCGGACGCCGCGGCGGAGATCCTGCACCGCGCCTTCGACGGCGAGGGCGGTCTCGCGCATGCGGAGCTGCGATACGGTCGCCGCGCCGCGCCGTGGCAGCGCAACGTCGTCGCCCTCGGCGCCGCGGCCGGAGCCGTCGAACCCCTCGTCGGCTTCGATCTCGATCTCGTCCTGGCCGGACTGGAGGCGTTCCTCGCCTACCTGCCGCGGCAGGGGGAGGGGGGCGACGTGCTCCGCCGCGCCTACAACGCGCGGCTGAACCGCTTCCACGACGATGCCGCCGAGGCGGTGGCCGCGCATTACGTCCTCGGCCGGCGCCCGGACCGGTTCTGGGCGAATGCCCGCGCCGTGACGATCCCGGACCGGCTCGCCGACCGCCTCGACCTCTACGAGCTGGCCGGTCATGTCGCGCCGAGCGAGGAGGTTTTGTTCGGGGAGGGGGACCACTACCTGCTGTTCTCCGGAGCCGACTTCCTGCCCCGCCGGCCCTTCGCCCCGGTCGATGTCGCCGATGGCCGCGAGGTCGCGCGGCTTCTCGCCAGCATCCGCGCGCAATCGGGCGGGGTCGCGCAGGCCATGGCGCCGCATGCCCGCCTGATCGAGGCGCTGCACGGCCCGGCACCCGCCGACGCGCCCGTGATCCGCGTCGCGGCGGCGGAGGTGCCGTCCGGCCCGGCGAGCCTGCGCCGGACGCCGGAGGGCGCGCGCCTCGCCGATCTGGTCGCCGGCCTCGGCCAGCCCTTCGGCTACGAGCGCTCGGTGAAGGCGTCCCCGGCGGGATTGCAGACCGAGCGCTTCCTGGTCAGCCTGCACCGCAGCAGCCTCGGCCTGGCGCCGGGGAAGACGCTCGACGAACTCGCCGCGAGGCTCGGATTGCCGGAGCGGGAGCGCGCCGAGGCCGCCGGCCTGATCGCGGATGCGGACATCCTCCATCTCGGCTACGAGGACGGCCCGTCGGGCGCGCTCTACAAGCTCTACGTCGAATGGTCGTCGCGCACCGATGCGGCCTGGAGCGCCGCGGACGCGGCCGGGGCTGAGCCGATGCTGGTCCACCGCGCCTACAAGTGGAGGCCGGAGGGAGGCCATCCCCCCGTCGTCACCCTCTACCACTGGCCGCGGGTGCGCAGCCCCGACGAGATCGGGGCGCGGCTGACCCGGATCGCCGGCGCTTGGGGCGCGGCCGGCACCTCCGTGCGCGACACCGCACAGGCGCTCCTGCGGCTGGCGCAGGAGCGGGGGCGCGGGGCCGTCCACTATCTCGAAGCCCGCGAGGAGCCGGGACTGCGCCTGTCCTACGACCTCAACCTCTATGCCTGCGGCCTCACCGTGGCCGATGCGGAGCCGCTGCTCGGCCAAGCCTTCGTGGATCTCGGCACGTCGCCCCAGGCCGCGGCGGCGGTGCTGGGTGAACGGCTTCGGGAAAGTCTGGGGCATGTCGCCGGCGGCGTCGGGCGCGACGGACAGCCCTTCGTGACGGTCTATTCCGGTAAGGCGGGCGCGTGACTGGCCTCGACCCTGCACGGCTCGAACTGTCCGCGCCGGGCGACCGCTACGCCGATTACTGCCTGTGGGATTACGAGCCGGTCGGGCCGACGGCGGGACGCCTGCGGCAGGCGAGCCTGCTCTGGCACTCCCTGGCCTGCGCCGGCGCGGACTCGCGGCTGTTCGCAATCTGCGACGCCCTGCGCGACGGCCTCGGCCCCGGCCGCAGCGTCTGGGGCGCCAAGCTCCGGGACGGCGTCACCACCTGGGAGTTCTACTTCTACGACTACGCCCGGCTCGACCGCACGGTCTCGATCGAGCGCGTGTTGGCGATCCTGGCGCCGTTCGCGCCCTGCGGCCTGCGCTATGCGGGCGCGCGGCCCTACTTCATGTTTTCGCTCGACCTCGACGACGCCCTGGCCCGGGGCGAGCACGGCCTCGAGCGCCTCAACATCTATGTCGGCAATCCCGGCAGCAGCGTTTCGTCCGGCCTCAGCTACGGCCTCACCGCCGACGGCCTCGTCTTCGACAACCTCTACAGCTTCTTCGACGCCGCCCGCGAGCGCGACGCGATTGCCGCCAAGGCCGCCTGCTCGGCCCATTTCGACCTGCCCGGCCTCGATCTCGACGCGATCCTGTGGCCCGAACTGATGCGCTGCGGCGTCGTGGTCGTGGCCAACAAGCGCCTGTGCGACGGCATCTATTTCTCACGCGTCGGCATCGACGGGCTCATCGCCTTCCTCGACCGGCTGGCCTATCCACCCGCCATCCGCGACTTCGTGCGGTCGGAGCGGCGGCGCCTGTCGCATCTGCTGTTCGATGTCGGGATCGACTATGCGGTGATCGACGGCAGGCTGACGGTGACGAAGAGCGCGTATTACGGTCTGCTCTGAAGGGCTGAGACGACGCCATGGGACGCTACGACCACGCCGCCTACGTCTCCCTGACGATGGAGTTTCGCTGCAACCTCAAATGCGTCCACTGCATGATCGAGGGCACGATGGACCGGCTCGCGCCGGAATCGGACGCGCATTTCGACGAGATCCTCGCGCTCAACGCCCGCGAGCGGCGCTGGACCGGCCTGATCCTGACGGGCTCCGAGATCACCCTGCGGCGCGACCTGCCCGAACTCGCCCGGCGGGCGCGGGCCAGCGGCTTCGCCCATGTCCGCATTCAGACCCACGGCATGCATCTCGGCCAGCCGAGCTACTGCCGCCGGCTGGTCGAGGCCGGCATTGATGAGTTCTTCGTCTCCATAGCCGGCAGCGATGCGGCCAGCCACGACGCGCTCACCCTGGTGCCGGGCTCGTTCGAGCGCGCCCTTCGCGGCCTGGAAACCCTCGACGCGATGGAGGGGGTCGAGACCCTCACCAACACCGTGGTGACCGAGCGCAGCTACCGCCTGTTGCCCGATCTCGTCACGCGGCTCGGGCATCTCGAGCGCCTGACCCAGATGGAGTTCTGGGTCTATTTCCCGATGTCCGAACGCGACGAGAAGGGCCTCGTCGCGCGCCATGCCGACGTCCTGCCTTACTTGCGCGAGGCGGTGCTGCGGGCCCGCGCCCTCGGACGCGCCGTCGAGGTGAAGAACTTTCCCGAATGTCTGTTGGGTGATCTCGGCGACGCGCTCGTCAACGGCCAGCCCGAGCTGCACATCGATCCGGATTTCTGGCGGGAGTTCGGGCGCAACGGCTTCTATCAATGCGTCCATCGGGAGGTCTGCACCTCCCGCGAATGCCTGGGCCTCAACACGGCCTACATCGAAAGATTCGGCCTCGAAGCCGACCTCGTGCACCCGTTGCCCGCCCCCCGGCGGCAGGCCTGGAGCCGGTCTCCGGCTTGAACCGGTGGTGCCGCGTCTCTGAGGACAGAATGCCGGTTTGCCGGCAAATGACACCTTGAAACGGGCGACCCTCGTACCCCGATAAGGTCGTGCCGCTAGCCCTATCGGTTCCCGAGCCGGGGCCACCAGTCGTGCAGGACGTCGAGGTCGCTTCGCGCGTCCTTCTGGGCGAGGGCCACCTGCTCGGCGCGGAACTCGCTCGCCGTGATGCCGAACTGGGCGCGGAAGCTGCGGCTGAAATGAACCTTGCTGCGAAACCCGAAATCGGTCGCGAGCCGCGACAGGCGGCGGGTTTCCAGCGGGTCGCTGAGGGCGGCCCGGACCGCCAGAAGGCGCCGCTCCTGCACGGATCGCATGATGCCGCCATAGGGGGCGAACATCCGGTAGAGGGTCGCGCGCGACACGCCGATCTCGTGGGCGATCATCTCCGGCGACAGCTCCGGCGAGGCGAGATGGGTGCGGATCGTCTGCTCGGCGAGCGCGAGATGACTGGCGGCGAGCGTCGGCGTTTCCGTGATCTCTTCGGCGCGGGAGGGATCGAGCAGCGCGCGCAGAAAATCGAGCGTCTGCGTCACGACCTCCTCGGCATCCGGTTCGTCGATGAGGGTGCTGCGTTCCCGCAGCGCGGTCAGATGGGCGGCCAGAAGCCGGTTGCGCCCCGCATCGAGCCGCGGCGGCAGCGGGTTGTCGGCAAGGCTTGGCAGCAAGGCCCGCGGGACGACGAGCGCGATCGTGTCCGATGAGGCCGCGAGTGTCTCGACTTCCTGGGCGAGATCGATGATCGCGACCTGCGACGACCAGATCGTGGTTTGCTGGCCGCTGATGCGGCCGCTGAAACCGCCGACATTGTAGAGATGGAAGAGGATGTGATCCGGCGTGCGGGCGATGAGATCCCGGTCGCGGCGATAGCTCTGCGCCCCGAATACGACTCGTGCCACCATGATGTCGCCGATGACGGCCCCGCTCGCGGAACCCGTCGGACGGCGCTGATCGGGATGGAAGGCACGCGGTTCGAACAGGGGTCCGACGACGCCTCGCCAGACCTCGACCGCGATATCGTGCGGCAGTCCGGTCGTGAGATAATCCAAACGCTGGAGGAAGGTCACAGGAAAGTGGGGTTCCAAACAAGTATGAAGATATTTTCTTGATTTCAGAAAATCCTGGTGTTGCCTGCGAAGACAGCACAAACCTCCGTCCGACATCGCGAAGTTTCAATAGAAAGTCGTTGCAACAAGGATTAATCAATCATTAGCGGATTCGAAAGATTGGGTTTTTCATCGGAGGGATGCCATATCTTCTGGATGGGTTGCAAACTTTCGTGACGTGGTTGAGGCGCGAGCGAAGTTAACGTCGTCGGTTCCGGTTTCAAGGGCGACTTCCGTCGGTATTGAATGCTCTGACCATGGTGTCACCTTCCGGCACGGCTCTGACGATGATCCGCAATGCGTCCGCGGGGAGAAAATGTTCCGTCAGGTAGGCTGCGACGGAGGTCTCACCGCCTGTGAAAGATTGAAGTCGAGGTGAATCAGAGAAAAATTTCAGTAAATTCTAAAAATAATAACAAATTTAATACAAATTGAGGCGTGCGGGCGACGAAAATTCGTCATCGATCGCGAATTGATTGAGCCATTGCAGCCGCGATGCTGGTCTTGTTCGTGCCGATCGCGAGATTTCCGATCCCAGCTTTGGTGGCGCAACGAACTTTACGCCGGCAAACGACAAATTCGCGACGAAGTCGATCACGATTGCTTGCGGCGCTCCCGCGGCTAAGATCGCATCTTTCACTTATGTCAACCTGGTCGAGACTCCGGCCCTGCCGACCTGAGGGGATTGGGGTCTGAGACGCTGGATCAATAGAAATATGGAGCCGTCCCTCTGCAACGGTGGGCGGTACTGATATGCAGCAGGGCGCGAAGATGCGGAAATCGCACAAGCGCCGCAATGTGGGGTCGGAATGAGTAAGCAGCTTCTCATCTACGAGCGTGCCGTGCCGGTGACGCGTCAGCGTCATGGAGCGTGGTCAGTCAAGGCAGGTGCATCGTTCGAGTTCGCGCGCAGCGTCAACTCCGTGCCGCTGATGGTTGCCGAGTTTCCGAACGCTGCGGCCGAGTACACCATCGTCTTCGGCGGTGCGGAAGACGAGATCATCCCGGTTGCACTGCTCGGGATTCGCGACAACGAGAATCTCTACGTCTCCGACTCCGGCACCTGGGCCGGCACCTACGTCCCGGCCTTCCTGCGCCGCTACCCGTTCGTGTTCTCCAGCGACAACGCCAACGAGGCCGACGCGACCTTCACGCTCTGTGTCGATGAGGAGTTTTCCGGCTGCAACGACGAGGGCCGGGGCGAGCGCCTGTTCGATGCCGACGGCGAGCGCACGCAGTACCTGCAGAGCGTCCTGGGCTTCCTCCAGGCCTACCAGGTGCAGTTCCAGCGCACCAAGCTGTTCGTGAAGCGCCTGCAGGAGTTCGGCCTGCTGGAGCCGATGCAGGCGCAATTCACGCTGCGCAGCGGGCAGCGCTCGACCCTGTCGGGCTTCAGTGTGGTCAACCGCGAGCGCCTCAAGGCCCTGTCGCCCGAGCAGCTCGCCGAGCTGATGCAGGCGGACGAGATGGAGCTCGTCTATCTGCACCTCGCCTCGCTGCGGAACCTGACGCCGATCGCCGAGCGGATCGGCGGCCCGGTCGATGCAGCTCAGGCTGCGGAGACCGCTCCGTCCTCGCCGACGGACTTCGAGACGTCGGGCAACGCCTGATCCGGGAGGGACCCGCGCCGGCCTCTCAGACGGGCCGGCGCGGCGTCGCATGACCGGGCGGCGCCCCTTCGGGTGCCGCTTCAGATTTGAATGACGGTTTTTGCATTCCCGGCCACTTCGCCGTGTGCCGGGCAAAGCTGTCTGCTGCGCGTCCGCCAAGGGCGCCTGCGCCCAGGTTTTGGAGAGAGCGGCAATGGCTTTTCCGTTCAAGTCGGAAGGCTTCTGGGGCCCCCTGTTCCGCCGTCGCGATCGTGCCCGACTGGCCGTCGCGGAGACGCCGCGCGCGCCGCGCCCGTCGAAGCGGCAGCTCGTGCTGCACCTCAAGGCGAAGGCCGACCGCCTGTTCAACCGCGACCGGCTGATCTTCGACCCGCTCGAGCCGCGCGTCCTGCTCGACGGCACTGCGATCTACGAGATCACCAAATCGTTCGATCCGCAGGCGGCGGAGCACCAAGTGCTCGTCGAGCTGATCGAGACGAATCTCGCCGCGACGACGGAAGCGGACAAGGTTCAGCAGGTTCAGGTCTTCGCCTACACCAACGGTGCGAAGGGCGCCCAGCTTCACACCTTCGGCGATGTCAGCTCGACGAACAGCGCGTTCACGATCACGGGGACGAGCAAGAAGGATCACATCGTCGTCGACGTCGCGTCGTTCGAGCGGCTGACCGGCAGCACGAAGCCGACGCTGCTCTTCGACGACCCCGCGAACGATGGCGGCGCGACCGACAACGGAGACACGATCGAACTTCTCAACCGCGCCAAGAGCGGTGACAGCGCCGGCGCGACCTTCACTCTCGGAAGCGAGAACACCGGCACGATCAAGGCTGGCAAGTTCGAGGGCAATTTCGCCGGCATCGGTAACCTCATCGGTGCCGCCGGAGCCGACGACACCCTGATCGCCGGATCCTCGACGGGCATCCTCGACGGCGCCTTCGAGGGTGGCAAGGGCAGCCTCAAGATCGATTTCTCGGCGCTGACGACAAGCATCGACGCGACGTTGAAGCGGTCGGCCTCGAACCCGGACAGATACGTCCTAGAGCGGTCGAGCGCGGCGGATGGCGCGGCGGCGACCTTCGCAGCGGTCGCCTTCACGGCGCCAGCGACGAATCTGGGCGTCCTGCTCGGCAGCGGCAACGACACGCTGCGTCTCGCGACATTGCCGCCGGGGCCGTCCTTCACCGTCTCGGGCGGGGCGGGCGCCGACAGCATCGTCTTCGACACCGCGCTGCAGGTGGCCACCGGCAACATCGACCTGACCTTCGACGGCGGGGATGGCGACGACACGATCAGCCTGAACAAGAACCTCGAAGCCCTCGCCGGGTCTCTCGCGGTCACGTTCCGCGGTGCGGAGGGCGACAACAGCCTGACCGTCGCGGAAGCAGCTCAGATCAAGGCCAGGGACAGCGTCGACTTCAAGCTCGGGGCCGTGGTGACGCCCGTTCTGCCCACCGCCGGCAGCAACGCGGAGGTCACCAGCGCCGCCAAGATGGGCGTCGTCGTCAGCAGGGACGCGGTGATCAGCGGCGCCTCGGTGGCGATCGCGGTCACGAGCTCGACCACAGTCGCCAACGGTGACACGAACGCCAACACGGCGAAGCTGTCGGTCGATGCAGCCACCGCCGCAACGATCAGCCTGTCCGGCCGGATCGAGACCGCGGGCTTGGCCGCGCTCACCACCAACGTCGTCAATTCCGCGACCTTGACCTCGACGCTCGCCTCGCAGTTGCGGGGCGTCTCGGTGACACAGAAGAACATCTCGACGGTCACCGTCGGCGCCCAGGGCGCCGTGAACGGCGGAACCGTGAAGCTCGCCGCCGACACGCAGGCGAACGTCGTCATCAAGGCGATCGGCCTCGTCCTGCCGGGCGCCGAGACCATCACCAACGCGGCCAAGCTGACCGAAGAGACGCTGTCCGCGATCCTGAAGGGCGAGGCGGATCTCGGTGCCGTCCTTAGCTCGACAAGCGACGGTCAGGACGACTCGATCGCCGAACTAGCCGTCAAGGGCTTCATCAAGAAGGCGAAAACCTCGATCGACAACGAGACGCGCGTCTCCGTCGCCGCCACCGGGCAGGTGCGGCAGACCGGCGCCGGAACCGTCGCGGGAAGCGATGCCGCCCTCCTGATGGCGGCGACCGACGAGACCAACGTGCGGACGCGGCTGGTCGCCACGGACGGCGTGAAGGTGCCGGCCCTCGGCCGCACGCTCGATCTGCCGGGTATGCTCAACCCCTTTGCCCTGAGCGCCGAGCAGGACGTCAAGCGCGTCACCGCGGTCGATCTCGGCCTGGACCAGGGCGCGGCCCTGCCCGACACGGCGCCGGATGCCGCCGCCGCGAAGATCATCGACGCGGCTGGGGCGGTGGCGCTCCAGGCCGGCAATTCCGGCACGATCACCACTCGCATCCGCGCGGCGACCCAGGCGCCCGACCCGCAGGATTCGACCAAGCAGATCGCCGGCGATGGCGGCGACGGACTCGACGGCGAGCCGGATGACGGCTCGCTGCCCGCGCCGATCAAGACGGGCTACGCGGAGACCTCCGTCGACGACACCGTGCGTGTGGCCGTGCGCGGCGTCTCCATCGCCGCCGCGTCGCTGCGGGCCGCCGCCGGCAACGACACGTCGATCGAGACGCGGGCGATCCAGGCGCAGAACAGTCTGAAGGGCAGCACGACCGCGACGGTCGCGGCCTCGCGCCTGCTGGCCCGCACGGGCGCGCTGTCGGTCACGGCGATCGACACCGCCACGGCCTCCGCCATCGCCGAGCCGGTGGAGACGGACACGCTGCAGGACACCACCACACCGGATATGACGCCCGAGCAACTGGCGGAGCTGGCGGCGAAGGAGAAGACGGACCGCGAGTTCCTCGGCCTGGGCCGCGGTTCGGCGATCAACCTCGCCGAGCGCGACGTCACGGCCGCGCTGACGGACAGCGAGACGAGCGCGGCCACCGACGTCACGCTCATCGCCCAGAACGCCCTCGAACTGACGGCCGAGGCCCAGGCGACGGGCGTTGCCAGCATCCTCGGCGCGGCGGGCACCATCGCCGTTAACATCGTCCTCGGCAGCACCGAGGCCACCGTCAGCGGCGGCAGCGTGAAGGCCACGACCGGCGACGTCGTCGTCAGCGCCGCCGACATCTCGAACGTCGATGCCCGCGCCCGGACCACCGTCGATTCCGCCTCGCGCGACGGGCAGCTCGTCGTCACGGTTCCGGCCATCGGCGCCGCTGCGGCCTTCAACATCGTCGGCTACCGGCTCAACGGGATGGGCTCGTCGAGCATCATCCCGAAGATCCTCAGCGCCTCGGTCGACGCCATCCTCGGCACGGGCCTGCTGACCGCCACGGCGACGCAGACGATCCGTGCGCGGATCGAGGGGGCGAAAGTCGAGTCGGGCGGACGCCTGCAGGTCACCGCGGCGAGTGCGGGGACCGTCAACGCCACCGTCAGCAACACCATCGCCAACAAGACGCCGGAGCAGACGCTCCTCGAAGACATCAAGGCCGACATCAAGCGGCAGGCGCTCAACAACATCAAGAAGCCGGCAGTCGCCACGCAGAACAACGTCGCCTCCGCTGGGACCGCCAGCATCGGCGGCATCATTTCCACGAACCGGATCGCCCGGGCGGCCTCGGCCGAGATCGTGGCGCTGACGAAGCCGAGCGGCACCACCGCCGCCGACGTGACCGGCACCGGCGCGCTCGACGTCTTCGCCTCGGACCGGGCGACGATCAACGCCAACGTGAAGCTCGTCGCCTCCAGCCAGGCCGCGAGTGACGGCGGCCTCGACCCGAACCTCAAGCGCACCGCGTTCGACTTCAAGGCGAGCAAGAGCGGGGATGTCGAGCTCAAGCTCGGCAAGCGCGTCGTCCTCGATTTCCCCGGCGCGCTGAACTCCGCCTCGCGCCTGGAGCGGGTGAAGGGGGCGCTGCCCGTCCCCGCCAAGGACGCGATCGCCGGCCGGCTGCCGGCTCCGTCGCCGACGATGCAGAGCATCGCGCCGGGCGTCTTGGTGCTCGTCAGCCCCGGCCATCCCTCGGGCAAGGGCGAGCCCAACACCTACTACTTCTACAAGCCGAAGACCGCCTCGGCACCGATTGATCTCGCCGGCGCCGATTTCACCGATACGACGACGTGGCAGAAGATCGGGGAGAAGGGCGCCGTTTACGCCTGGATGGGGACCGACGGCTTCAAGACGTCGCTCAAGGAACAACCCTACGGCGACCGCGACTACTGGCGCCGCGTCGGCGACGGCGAGACCCAGCCGAGCAAGACCACGGGCTCCGGCGCGACCTCGGCGGGCGGCATCGTCTCGCGCAACGACATCCGCGGCGGCGCGACGGCGATCATCTCCGGTAACGCGAAGGTCAAGGCCGGCAGCGTCTCCGTCACCGCCGAGCGCAGCGCGGTGATCACGGCGAAGGCCGATGCCACCGTCGAGGCGGTCGCCACCATCCGCGACCAGCAAGGCCAGACGACGGGCGGCACGCCGGGTACCGGTACGCCGAGCCCGGTCCCCGGCCGGACCTCGATCTTCGATCGCAGTGGAACCGGCACCAACGGCACGCAGACCTCCGCCTCGAATGCCCTGGCGGTCAACGCGGTGATCGCCACCAACGCCATCCTCTCCACGGCTTCGGCCCGCATCGTCGATTCGACCGTCGAGTCGACGGGCGACGACGGTGCCGTCTCGGTCAAGGCCACGACCGGAGGCTCCATCACCTCCAAGGTCGATGCGCAGGTGACCGCCCTCTCGAGCGGCCCGGCCAACACCGACGGCACCTCCGCCGCGACCGGCACCACGACGCCGGGGTCCACGACCGGCACTTCTACGCCGGGCACGACGACCGGAACCGCGGAGCCGCCCACCACCACGGCCCGGGCCGCCGGCATCCAGCTCGCCTTCAACGCGATCGGGTTCGAACTGGGCAATCTCGGCTTCGCAACGCTCGATGCCCTGGTCGGAACCAATCTCGGCAGCGCGGCGCCGCAGCAGGCCGTGGCCGAGATCAAGAACTCGGCGGTCACGGCCAAGGGCGCTGTCAGCGCGACCGCCGTGTCCGGTGGCGAGATCGACGCGACGCTCGGCAACAAGGTGACGGCCTCGGCCCGCGGCGCCAGCGTCGATGCGCTGGCCGTGTCCGGCATCGTCGCGATGAACCGGGTGAGTGGCGCCGCGCGCGCCGCGATCGATGCGCCGCTGATGACGATCTCCGGCACCGACGTGACCGTGACGGCGACCGATACCGTAAGGATCGCCAGCACGACGACGGTGGGCGCCTCGGCCAAGGCCGTGAGCACCGGCTCCGTCAGCGGCGTCGACAAGTCGGCCGACGCGCTGCTCAACGACTACAAGTACACGACCAAGTCCGGCGCACGAAAGGTCGTGTTCGGCGACAAGATCCGCCTCGGCGACTCGTGGAGCGGGCAGGGCGAAAAGGGCGCCGTGTACCAGTACATGGGCGAGGACTTCACGACCGCGATCGACCTCGGCAAGTTGACCGGGGCGCCGGGCTCGGACGGGAAGTTCCCGGCCAGCGATCCCAAGCTCAATTTCAGCGATTTCGCCCTGTGGAAGAAGCTCGACGCCAGCAATGTGGTGCCGGGTGGCACCAGCGGATCGCAGCCCCGGGTCGGCAAGGTCTCCTCCAAGGGTCTCGGGGGAATCTTCTCGCGAAACGACGTGTCGGGCCGGGCCGAGGCCTCGATCGTCGCCGCCGGCCTCGTCGCCCGCGGCGACGTCACCGTCGCCGCCAAGTCCACGGGTGCCATCAAGGCGACCGACACGAGCGTCATCCGCGGCGGCACGGCGGTCAACGGCGTGCTCGTCTCCAACAACGTGCTCAACGGCGCCACCGCCTTCATCAAGGACACGCAGCTCGACGGCGGCAGCGTCAACGGTGAGCGCACCAGCAGCGGCGGCGCCGTCACGGTCACGGCCACCAACACGTCCGACATCGACGCCAGCGCGAAGGGTAAGACCGCCGGCGAGGGCAGCACGGCGCTCGGCTTCACCCTCGCCTTCAACACGGTGGGCTTCGCCCAGCAGAACCCCCTGTTCAACGCCGTCGACACCATTGTCGGCGATCCGCTGATCGCCACCGCCACCGGGTCCGAGCAAGCCGCTGGGGCGACGGCCTTCATCACCGGCGCTGGCGCCATCAACGCCGGACGCGACGTCACGGTCGCCGCCGATAGCCGCGCCGAGATCAAGGCGGTGGCCGGCAGCGAGGTGTCGCAGACCGACAGCGCCTCCACCGTCTACAAGGCCGAGACCGGAGCGCAGGGCCTCTCGGCCGGCGCCGTCCTCGCCTCCAACAAGGTCAGCGCCCGGGCCGAAGCCTATATCGGCGCCGAGGACGAGACCGCGCCGCCCTCAAGCACCTCGACGAGCGTGACCTCGACCGGCGGCAGCGTCGTCGTCACGGCGACGAACAAGGCCGGGATCGATGCGTCGAGCACGATCATCTCCTCGTCCGCGGTGTCGGGCAGCGTCGCCGACCTGGCCAAGAAGGCCGTCGCGACCGCGCAGAACATGTACGACTACACGACGAAGTCGGGCCAGCGGTCCCTGAAGACCGGCGACCGGGTTCGCCTCGCCAACGACTACACCGGCTCTGCCGGGCCGCTGGGCGAAGCCCCGGCGATCAAGGGGCAGGTCTACATCTATATCGGCACGGCGGCGAAGCTGGATCTCGGCGCTACCACCACGAATTTCGCCGATGCGACGAAATGGTTCGCCGTCTCCGAAGGCGCGACGGTCACGACCAAGCCCGCCACGGCTGCATCGACCTCGACGTCCAACACCCCCGCGCCGACGGACACCACCACGGAGTCGAAATCCGTCACCTCCGCGGACGGGAAGACCGTCACGACGGTCACGCGCCTGAAGGCGCGATACAGCTCGAACGACGGCGCTCCGTTCCTGCGGACCGGCGAGACGGTGCTGCTCCGCAACACCCCCACCGCCAAGGGTGACGCTGGCACGATCTATATTTATCGCGGCCCGGACAACACGTCCGTGAACCTCAAGACGGCGGACTATACCAGCGACAATTGGATCCCGGCGGCGGCCAGGTCCGTGATGCCGGCGATCGACAAGGTGTCCGACGTTACGGCGCCGGCCACGGCGACGAACGGCACCGTCACCCCGCCCTCGACGACCCGGACCCCGGCCTCGTCGTCCAAGTCCATCGGTGGCCTGATCGTCTTCAACGAGGTCAACGGCGGCGCCACCGCCCGCATCACCGATGCGACCGTGAAGGCGAGTGCCGATCTCACGGTCTCGGCCAAGGATGCGGCCGACATCGCCGCCGAACTGATCAGCACGGTGACCGCTTCCGGCGGCGCCTCGTTCAATTCGAAGCCGCCGGCGGGCACGACCGCCGGCACCGCGCCAGGCGACGGCAGCGTGATTGCCGCCAACGGCTTGGCCGCGACCAACGTCGTGCGTGGCGGTGCTACGGCGTCCGTGCTGCGCGCGACCGTCGAGGCGGTGCGCGGCGATCTCACGGTGACGGCTGAGAACACGGCGGGGATCGACGCGCGTCTGCGCGCCTCGTCGACGACTTCGGGCGGTGGCCAGGGCGGCGTCTCCGCGGCGGTCACGCTCGCCTTCAACTCGGTCGGCTACGAGACCCAGAACCTCCTGTTCAACACCATCGACGCGCTGATCGGTTCGCCGGAACTCTCCGACGCCTTCGGTAAGGAGACCACGTCGGGCGCAACCGCGACCATCGTCCAGTCCCAGGCCAAGGCCGGCGGCGACATCACCGTGGCGGCGACGTCGAACACCAAGATCAACGCCACCGTCAGCAATGCCGCCAAATCTTCCACCGACTCGATGAAGGGCTCGGGCGGCACCGGCTTCGGCGTGGTGCTCGCCTCGAACAAGGTGAGCGGGAGCGCGACCGCACGGATCGACAACACCGCCGACACGAGCAAGACCGTGACCGCGGGCGATGCCGTGACCGTCTCGGCGATAGACGCCGCGACCATCGCGTCCAATGCGCAGATCGTGACGAACTCCACCGTCGTGAAGACGGATGGCGGCACGGTGACGAATCAGGCCAAGCTCAACAAGTTCCTGCCGTCCGATTTCTCGACCAACCCGAACGAGGTCCAGTCCGCGACGATCCAGTCGAACCTGATCAAGAATCGTGCGGATCTGCTGCCGGCCGAGTTCAACAAGCTCGAAGCCGAGATGTGGGCCAAGGTCGCCCAGATCAAACAGGCGATCCTCGACGTGCAGGCGGAGCCGCAGCGGTTCGCCCAACTCTTCCAGAACGCCCAGCTCCAGCTCAAGAGCCGCCCGGCGGCGAGCGATTACCTCAAGAGCGTCTACAACACGCTGGCCGACGCGATGAAGGCCGCGATCGATAAGGTGCCGGCCGACAACCGCACCGATCTCAAGATCAATCTCACGAATGCCGAGCGGATCCTGCGCCAGCAGGCGATGGGCAACGTCCTCGACAACCAAGTTGCCGACGGCGCCCGCGACGACGCCTACAAGTATGCGGCGGAGGCCGCCCTTCTCGGGCTGATCGACGATGCCGCCTTGCGGGCGAGCCCGATCGAGGCCCGCCAGACCGTCGGCGAGATGATCGGCCGTCAGGTCACCATCCTGCGCGCCAACCGCGAGGCCGTGGCCGTGGTCGAGGGGCTGCGGGATAAGCTCAACACTTATCTCGCGCCGTTCGGTCTAAGCACCGACATGATCGCCATCCTCGACCTGACCGCGTTCGGTCAGGTGAAGAAGACCGAGAACCTCCAGGACGTGACCTTCGGGGCGCGCGTGCGCATCGCCGAGGATTTCGCGAAGAGCGCCAACGCCGCGCCCTACAAGACCAGCAACGGCACGGAGATCTCGGTCAAGACCGGAGATACGGTCTGGGACGACGGCCTCAACGTGGTCGGAGTGGACTCGGTCTACAAGTACGTCGGTAAGACGACGCTGCTGAAGCAGCAGCCGAGCAAGATCGACTTCAACAGCAAGACGGACGGTAAGGCCGACTGGGTCAAAATCGCGTTCATGCCGGATTCCTACTCCGCGAACGAGATCTACATCTACATGGGCGAGGCGGCGAAGATCGACCTCGCCGCACAGGATTACAGTGACAAGACGCTCTGGAAGCGCGCTCTCGATTCGAACTTCATCCCCGACAAGTTCGTCATCCCAGGCACGACCGGCACGCTGACCCAGCCGGCGCCGGCGGCAAGCGATCCGACCACGCCGTTGCCGGCGGGCGATTCGTCTGCGAACAACCCCCAGCCGACCGTCATGCCGCAGAACGCGGTCGCGCTCGCCATCGGCGGCCTCGTGGTGGTCAACAGCGTCCACGGCGGCGCCGCCGCAACGATCACCAAAGCCGATATCGCTACCGGGACGGGGGCCGTCACGGTGAAGGCGGAGGAGACGGCGACCATCACCGCGACCGCCGACAGCGCGGCGACGGTGAAGTCTGCCGATTCCTACCAGAAGACGGCACCCGTGGGCACGGGGACCGGCACGGGAACGGGGACTGGCGCAGGGACCGGAACGGGCACGACCCCAGCCGTGCCGGGTACGCAGAGCCAGACGAAGAGCCTCGCGCTCGGCGGCATCATCGCCACCAACAGCGTCCTGGGCTCGGCGGCCGCAGCGATCATCGACAGCACGGTGGTCACCGGCCAGAACCTCCCCGCCGGGACGAGCGTCGGCGGTGTGTCGGTGACCGCCTCGAACACCGCCACGATCGACGCCAGCAACAAGACCAGTGCCTCCAGCGACGGCACCGCCCTGGCGCTCACGCTCGCCTTCAACACCGTCGGCTGGAAGGATCAGAACGTCCTGTTCCGTGCCGCGGACACGATCACCGGACAGCCGCTGATCGCCGAAGCCTTCCAGAACGACACCCATCCGGCCGGCGCCAGCGCGCAGATCCTGCGCAGCGCGGTGACGACAGGGACGGGCGGCGCCGTCACCGTGGCCGCGAAGGCGGATGCGGGCATCAAGTCGGCCATCCTCAACAAATCGAGCTCGTCCGAGAACGTCCTCAAAAACGCCGACGCCTTCGCGCTCGGCTTCGTGCTCACCGGCAACATGGTGAACACCCACGCCCTCGCGACGATCGACAACACCGGCACGGGAAAGACGGTCGATGCCGGCGGCGCGCTGAGCATCCGCGCCGAGAGCGCCGGCACGATCTCCGCGAAGAACGCGCTCTCGGCGCTGGCAAGCCTGACGAAGGCGTCGCTGGTGGAGGATTTCGCCGATAAGATTCTGTCGAACTACGAATATACGAAATATTCCGGCGAGAAGGATCTCAAGTTCGGCGATCTTGTCTACGACTGGGACACCTCAGTCGATAGAGTTCACGGCGTTGACAAGGTCTACGTCTATATCGGTGAGGATGCTCCTGTCGTCCTCAAGGACGTCGATTTCACCGACACGACGAAGTGGCGCCTCAACACCGCCCGAGAGTTCATCAAGTTCCTGCCGCCGGGTGTGCTGAACCTCGGCGAAAGCATGGATCCGGCGTCGTCCGGAACCGCGCCGGCCCCGTCGGCCCCCGCTGCGTCCACGGCGGCGGCCTCGAAGCCCTACGCGGTTGCGGTCAGCGGCATCCTTGTCTCGAACGACGTGCGCTCCGCGGCGGAGGCAAGCCTCAAGAACGCCGATGTCACGTCGGCAGGCGACATCTCGGTCACCGCGGAGCAGACGGGCAAGATCGACGCGTCGGTCACGAGCAAGGTTCAGTCGAAGCTAAAGCCAGGCACCAAGCCGGGAGACAAGGGCGCCATCGCGGTCGGCGCCGTCATTGCGGCCAACGTCGTCACCGGTTCCAGCACCGCCACCATCGTCGGCTCGAAGCTCGGCGATGCCGGGAGCGGCCGAACCGTGGGCAACGTCACGGTCGAGGCCGTGAACAGCGGCGCGATCACCGCGACGGTCAGCAGCATCGTGGAATCCGCCGACACCGCCGTCGGCGTCGTTGCGGCCTTCAACAAGATCGGCACGTCGAGCCAGAACATCCTGTTCGACCTCTCCGATGCGATCGTCGGCACCGATCTCGGCACCACCCTCCAGGGCGCCAACACCTTCGCGGCGACGGCCTCGATCTCGGGGCAGCCGATCAACGCCACCGGTCTCGTCAAAGTCGCTGCGCAGTCGAACGCGAAGATCACGGCCGAGATCAAGAACGCCGTCACCACGGTCGGTTCGACCGTCACCAGCGTCGGGGCCGTGGTCGGCCTGAATTTCGCGCGCCTGTCCACCTCGGCGACCCTGTCGGGCATGGACCGCGTCAAGGCGTCCGGCGTGACGGTGAGCGCCCTCAGCACGTCGAAGATCGACGCCGTCGTCACGGCGCCCGTGACCTCGGTGGCCTACCGGATGCAGTCGACGCAGCCGACCGCGCCCGACTCCACCGGAGGCGGCTCGACCGGCGGCCAAACGCCGGCCCAGACCGGCCACACCGTCTCGGTCGCCCTCAGCATCGCCCGCAACACCATCGTCGACGAGACCTTGCTCGCCGGCATCGACGAGGTCGGCGAGGTGACCGCGAGCGCGGGCGACGTGCGCGTGATCGCCAAGAGCGGCGCGGAGATCAACGCCAAGGCGACGGCCACGGCGATCGCGGTGCTGCTCAGCACTGAGGATGCGAAGAACATCGGCTTTGCCGGCGGCGGCGCGCTCGGCTTCAACACCATCCTCGGGGGCGCCCAGGCCCGCATCGCCAACACCAAGACCGCCACGGTCACCGCGAACGGCAACACCGCGCCGGATGCGAACGGCGAGGGCGGACAGGGCAACATCACCGTCTCGGCCGTCAGCGCCTCCAAGATCGAGGCTGAGATCCGGGCCGCCGCGGCGGCGGTGGTCATCGGCAAGGGTGAGTCGGACGCGATCGCCATCGGCGTGACGCTCGCCTTCAACATGATCGGCTTCTACGGCAGCGGCCTGCCGACCGGCACGAACTTCAAGGACGGCATCACCCGTTCCTTCGACATCCGGGCCGGCGTGACGGGGACGCGCCTGACAGCGGGCCGCAAGGTTCTGGTCGAGGCGACCTCCCAGGCTTCCATCACGGCGAACACGCTGGCGGCGGCGGTGGCGGTCGGCGCCTCGACGGGCGGCGGCCAGCCGAGCGCTGGCAGCAACGAGGTCGGCGCCGGCGGCGGGCTCTATGTCGGCAACAAGATCGTCGTCACCACGACCGCCCTGATCGACGGCAGCACCGGCACGAACGATGCGGTGACGTCGGGCGCGGAGGGCATCACGGTCTCGGCGACCGACAGCGCGAACATCAAGGCGACGTCCGTCGCGCTCGCGGTGTCGGCGAACCTGACCGGCAAGTCGAGCAGCTCGGGCACGCAACCGAGCGTCGCCATCGGCGCGGCGCTGGCCAACAACGAGATCGGCAGCGACGTCACCGCGCGCATCGTCCAAGTCGCCGATCTGGCGACCTCCGGAGCGGTGACGCTGTCGGCGACCCGCAATGCGCAGATCTTCGCGCAGACCTTCGCCGCCTCGGTCGAGGCCGCGGTGTCCGGTCAGGGCAAGGGCTTCGGCGTCTCCGGCGGCGGCGCGGCTTCCCTCAACACGGTCGGCGGTTCGGCCGTCGCCGAGCTGACCGGGTCGAAGGTCGGCGACGGGACGGGTGCCGACCCCAAGGCCGGCAGCCTCGCAGTCCTGGCGAGCGACGCGGCCAAGATCGCGGCCCTGACCGGCGCCCTGTCGATCGCGGCCAGCGGATCGGCCCAGGGAACGGCGACCGGTATCGCGGTGGGCGCATCGGTTTCCAACAACGTGATCGCGGCCGGCGCCGCCGTGCGCGCCACGATTTCCGGCACGCCCGTCCGGGCGACGGGGGCCGTCCGCGTCGCCGCAACGTCCAACCAGGTGATCGATGCCACCACGGTCGCCGTTTCCGTCGGCGTCTCGGCAAGTGGATCCGACAAGACGGTCTCCGTGAGCCTGGACGCCTCGGTCGCCCGCAACGTCATCGCGATCGCCACCGCGGCGCAGATTCTCGGCGCCGTCGCTGTCGAGGCCGGCAGCGTCACGGTCCGGGCCGACAACACCTCGGCCATCACTGCGGCCGTGGGCGCGGCCTCGATCGCCGCCGCCTTCGGCTCGACGACGTCGTTCTCCGTCGCGTTCGCGGCGAGCGTTGCCCTCAACAAGATCTCGGGCGACGTCAGCGCCAGCATCACGGACGCCACGGTGACGACGCTCGCGGGTGGCGTCACCGTGGCGGCCACACGCGCGGGGACGATCAGCACCAAGGCTGCGGCGGCGAGCATCGCCGTGGGCGTCGGCGGCGAGAAGGGCATCGGCGTCGCCGGAGCCGGCGTCGCGGCGGTGAACCAGATCAACAGCAGCACCACGGCCTCGGCCACGAACGCCACGATCGATGCGCAGGGCGCCGTCTCCGTCGAGGCCGCGAGCACGGCGACGATCACGTCGGACATCCTCAGCGCGGCGCTCGCCGTCGGCGGTGGGGCCAAAAGCGGCGGCGCCGGCGCGCTCGGCCTCGCCATCGCCTACAACGCGATCGGAAGCTGGACGGCCTACGACGAAGCGAACCACAGCGTCGGCGAGACGCCTGTCCTCGGCGGCCGAGCCGGGGTCTCGGCGGCGCTTGCCAGCACCGCGGTCAAGGCGACCGGCGCGCTGTCGGTGGGGGCGACCAGCGGCAACACCGTCACGGCCAACATCGCCGCGATCGCGGCCGGCGTGACCGCGTCCGGGGACAAGGCCGGTGCGGTGAGCATCGGCGGCACGTTCGCGATGAACAGCATCGGTCTGGCGACCCTGGCCTCGATCGACGGTGATCGTACGGGTCTCACGCCCGGAATCCAGGCTGCGAGCGCCACGATCTCGGCGCAGGACGTCTCGGAGGTCACGGTTCAAGCCCTGTCGGCCAGCCTCGCGCTCGCCGCCGCGACGGGCAACGCGGTCTCGATCTCCGTCGGCGGCAGCCTTGCGCTCAACACCATCGCCAACGACGTTTCGGCCAGCGTGAAGAGCGTCGATCGCGGCCTTCAGACCGCCGATGCGATCCTCGTCTCGGCGAAAGCCGCGGGAGCAATCACGGCGAATGCGGCCTCGGCGGCGATCGCCGTGGCCGGGTCCGGCTCGAATGCCGTGCCGATCAGCGCGGCGGTGACCTACGCCCGCAACATCATCACCACGAGCACGCGGGCGCAGGCCGCCGAGAGCCGTCTCGTCACCACCGGCACCGGCGGCACCGTGAGCGTCCGGGCCGAAGCCTCCGCTCGGATCAACGCAGCGATCGTGGCCGCCTCCCTGGCGGCGGGCGTGGGCGGCAGCAACGCCGTCGCCGTCGGCATCGGCGCGGCCATCGCCGAGAACCGCATCGGTCTCTGGTCCAAGTCCGGCAGCGATGCCACGACCAGCTACGCCCTGAACGACAAGGGCGGCACCGTGGTCGAGGCGTCGCTGACCCGTGTCGGCGTCACTGCGAAGGGCGCGCTGAGCGTCGAGGCGACGTCGAAGAACGAGATCAATGCCGCCATTGCCGCTCTGTCGGCCGGCCTCGCCGGGGCCGGTTCGAACGCCGTCGGCGTTAGCGGCGGCGCCACCACCGTCGTCAACGCCATCGGTGTGACCACGCAGGCCTTCATCGAGGGCAACGGTGCCGCGAACAGCACCGTCGGGAGCAATGCGATCCAGGCTGGCGCCGTCTCGGTGAAGGCCGCCGATACCTCCAAGATCAAGGCCGCCGCCCTCTCCGCCGCCGTCAGCGCGGCCTTCGGCGGCACGAACGGGGTCGCGGTCTCGATCGGCTTCGCCCTGGCGCTCAACACCATCGACGCGGCCGTCAAGGCTGGCATCGGCAACGTCACGGACGGCATCAATGCCGGCACCGGAGCGGTTCTGGTCGATGCCCTCAGCCGGGCCGAAATCGAGACCATCACGGCGGCGGCGGCCGTCAGCATCGGTGGCGGCGGTACCGCCGGCATCGCCGTCGCGGGCGGCGGCGCGCTCGCCTTCAATTCCATCCGGCCGGTCACCCGCGCCGCCGTGACCTCGAGCCCGATCAGCCAGAGCGGCAGCGTCACCGTCACCGCCGCCGCCAACTCGACCATCTCCGCCCTCGTGGCGGCGGCGTCGGTGGCGGCCGCCGGAGGTGGCACGGCCGGTGTCGGCGTCGCCATCGGTGCATCGGTGGCGGCGAACCGGATCGGCGACTGGACCTCGTCCGGCAAGGGGCGCGACCGCGTCGAGACGGCGGCGGCCAACCAGACCTCCGTCGTCGAGGCCGTCCTGAGCGGCAGCAGCGTCAGGACCAGCGGTGCGCTCACCGTCGGGGCCACCGCCGCGCAAACCATCAAGGCCCAGGTCGCCGCTGCGGCGGCCTCGATCGGCGGTGGCGGTTCGGTCGGCGTCGGCGTCTCGGCGGCCGGCGTCACGGTCACCAACGCGATCGCGATCGCGACCCGTGCCGTCATCGACGGTGACGGGGCGACGGGCATCGAGGCCGGCAGCGTCACGGTGCGCGCGGCGGATAATTCCACGATCGACGCCTTTGCCGGCTCCGCTTCACTCGCGGGATCCGGCGGCGGGGCCGCCGGTGTCTCGGTCGCGGTCGGCTTCACGCTCGCGCTCAACAGCATCGCCGGCACCGTCGAGGCGAAGATCGTCAACGCCGACACGCTGCTGCGCACGACCGGCGCGGCCGGCGTCGCGGTCAGCGCCACGCGGGCGGGCCGCATCTCCGCGGCGGCGGCGGCGGCGGCGATCAGCCTCGCGGGCGGCGGCTCGGCCGGCATCGGCGTCTCCGGCGGCGGCGCCTTCGCCTCGAACCGCATCCTCGGCTCGGTGAACGCCACGGTGGATGCCAGCCGGATCACCGCCGCGGGCAGCGGTGGCCTGACGGTGACCGCGACCGGATCCTCCGAGATCACGGCGATCATCTCGTCGCTCGCCGCCTCCGGCGGCGGTGGCGGTGCGGCCGGCATCGGCGTCGCCCTCGGCGTCAGCGGCGCCGAGAACCGGATCGGCGAGTGGCTGAGCACGGGTGCGGATGCGGACCGGAAGGACACGCTCAACGACCAGGGTGCCGTGGCCGTCGAGGCCGCGGTGAAGAACTCGATCCTCGACATCGCCGCGGCCCTCACGGTTCAGGCGACGGCGAGCCAGAAGATTTCTGCGACGGTGATCGCAGCCGCTGCCGCGATCCAGGGCGGTGGTGCCGCCGGCGTCTCGGGGAGCGCGGCCGGTTCGGTCACGGCCAACGCGATCGGCGTGGTGACCTCGGCCACGATCGATGGTGACGGGACCGGCGCGGGCGCCGGAATCAAGGCCGGCAGCGTCACGGTCTCCGCCGCGAACACGGCCGAGATCTCGGCGGTCACGGGAGCGGCCTCGCTCTCCGGCGCGGGCGGCGGCGCGGCGGGTGTCGGCGTGGCCGTCGGCTTCGCCCTGGCCATCAACAACATCGCGGGTGGAATCCAGGCCTCGATCGCGAATGTCGATGCCGGACTAGCCACACGCAACGGCGGTGTCTCGGTCGGCGCGCGCAACGGCGCACGCATCCGCGCGGCCTCGGCGGCCGCGGCCGTCTCGATCGGCGGCGGCGGCGCGGCGGGCGTTTCGGTGAGCGGCGGCGGCGCGGGCGCGCTGAACGTCATCACGATGGCAACCAGCGCCTTCGTCGCCGACAGCAAGCTGATCGTGCGGGGCGGCAAGTCGGCGGTGACGGCGGATTCCACCTCCGACATCCAGGCCCTGATCACCGCGGCGGCGGCGGCGGCCGGTGGCGGCGGTGCGGCCGGTGTCGGTGTCTCGGTCGGCGTCGGCGGGGCCGAGAACCGGATCGGCAACTGGGACATCGCACGCACCGGCGACAAGCGCGACGTCGCGCTCAAGAGCACCGCGCCGATCCAGGCCTATCTCAGCAATTCGAGCGTCGATTCAGACAGTGCGCTCGACGTCACCGCAACCTCGAACCAGACGATCCGGTCGGCCGTCGCAGCGGTCTCGGCGTCGATCCAGGGCGGCGGCGCGGCGGGCATCAGCGTCGCGGGGGCGGGTGTCGGCTCGACCAACCTCATCGGGGTCGCAACCCGCGCCGTCATCGACGGCGACGGCACCTCCGGTATCCGCGCGTCGCAGATCGCGCTCGCGGCGAAGGATACCTCCAAGATCACGGCCATCGTCGGCTCGTCGGGCATCGCCGGCAGCGGCGCGGGCGTGGCCAGCGTCGGCGTTACCGTCTCGGTCTCGCAGGCCAACAACACCATCGGCAACGTCGTCGAGGCGGTGATCCGCAACGCAGATACCGGTGTCACCACGACCTCCGGCGACCTCTCGGTCCTGGCCGAGAGCGCCGGCACGATCGAGGCGATCGCGACCGCAGCCTCCGTCAGCGTCGGCGGGGCCGGCATCGCCAACGTGCAGGTCGCCGGCGGCGGTGCCGGCGCGCTCAACATCATCACCACGAGCACCCGCGCGGCGATCGAGAAGGCCGCCGGGCAGACGGTGCTCAACAAGGTGACGAGCGGCGCGGGCCTGCGCGTGGCCGCGATGAGCAGCCAGGATATCAAGGCCACGGTGGTTGCCCTGTCCGCCGGTGGCGGCGGCGCGGGGATCGCCAGCGTTCCGGTGGCGATCGGCCTTTCCGGCGCGCAGAACATCATCGGCCAATGGAAGACCGTCGATTCCGCAGGCCAGCGGCTCGACCAGCCGTCCCTCGATTCCGACGGCGGCGCCAAGGTCGAGGCGCTCATCGCCGATACGGATGCGAGTGCGCAGGGCACCGTCTCGGTGACGGCGACCTCGGCGGGCACCATCGACGCGACCGTCGCAGCCGCCTCGGTCGTCGTCACGGGCGCCGCGGTGGCCGTCGGTGTCGCCGGCTCCGGCAGCTATTCGGGCAACGCGATCAGCTTCGCCACGAACGCGGCGATCACCGGCGCCGCGACGAGCGTGAGCGCCGCCGACGTGACGGTGCTCGCCACCAACCGGTCCGCCATCAGCGTCGATGTCGGCGCCGCCGCCGTCGCGGCCGCTGGCGGCGTTGTCGGCGTCGCACCCGCGATCAGTGTCGCCACAGCCCTGAACGTGATCAACAACGCCGTTACCGCTGGGATCGACGGCGCCTCCGTGACGACGCGCACGGGCGCGATCCGGGTCTCCGCGCAAGTTCCGGCCGACGACCCCGCCACGAGCGCCGTCGAAGGCGCGAGCATCCGCGCCCGCGTCGCCGCGGCCGCCGTGGCGCTGTCCGGCGGCGGCGTGGCCGTCTCCGTGGCGGGCGGCGGTGCCGTCGCGACCAACATGATCGGCGGCGTGACCCGCGCGCAGGTCACCAATGCCCGGCTTAAGACAGCCGATAACCCGGCCGGCGCGGTTGCGGTCACGGCCGCCAACAACAGCCGGATCGAGGCCGAGGTCGCCGCGCTCGCGGCGGGCGTCAGCATTGGCGGCGTCGCGGTCGGGGCCAGCATCGGCACCGGTGTGGCCGTCAACCTCATCGGCAGCGCGATCACGCAGAAGGTCAACCGCGAGGACAAGACAACCACCTCGGCCGACATGGCCATCGAGGCCCTGTCGAAGGACACCACGATCGAGGCAGGCGGCACGCTCTCCGTCACGGCCGATTCCGGCCAGACGATCCGGGCCCATGTCGCGGCCGGAGCCGTTGCCATCTCCGGGGGTGCCGTCGCCCTCAGCGCCGCCGGCGCGGGCGCCGGTGCCCATAACCGGATCGGCGCGCTGATCAGCGCCACGATCAACGGCGATGGCGCGGGCGACAAGATCACGGCGGGCGCCGTGACGGTCGCGGCGCGCGACAGCTCCACCCTCTCCGTCGAGACCGGCGCGGCCTCGGTCGCGGCCGCCTTCGGCGTCTTCGGTGGCGCGTCCTTCTCCCTCGCCGTTGCGGCGGCGGACAACGCGATCGCCAACAGCGTCACGGCCGCCATCAAGAATCTCGGCGGCGCGAACGGACTCGCGGTCAGCGGTGCGGTCAACGTCACCGCCAGTGAGAATGCGAGCCTGACGAGCCGCTCCCGCGCCGGGTCCATGGCCGCGAACGCCTCGCCCTTCGGCGTGGCCGTCGCCGGTGGCGGCGCCGGCACCGGCGACACCGTCACCAGCAAGACGCTTGCCGGCATCTTCAACAGCAAGGTCACCGCCGCTGGCGACGTTTCCGTTCAGGCCAGCGATACGACCTCGGTCGATTCGCAGGTGCTTGGCATCTCCGTGGCCGGCGGCCTGCTGGCGCTGGCGGCCGGTGGATCGGTCGCCAAGGTCGAGGTGAAGCCGTCGGTCGAGGCCAAGCTCGAGAACAGCACGATCGCGGCCGACGACGTCTTCGTCACCGCGATCGCGACGCCGTCCGCCTATGCTAAGGCGACCGGCATCAATGCCGGCACCGCCGCGGTCGGCGCCTCGACCGCGCTCACCAACGTGGCCGCGACCGTCTGGGCCTCCACCGAGACGACCAGCCTCACCGCCAACACGGTGACGGTGTTGGCAACCCTTGCCCGCGGCGCGAACCCGACGGCCCAAGCCGAGGCGACCGGTGCGGTCGGCGGGTTGATCGGCATCAACTCGACGGTGACCGAGGCGACCAATTCCAGCAGCATCACCGCCACCTTCGGTACCGGGACGGTTCTGAACGTGGCGCGGGCGGTGTCGCTCGCCGCGACGAGCGCGACGCAGCAGCGCTCGAACGCCAACAGCGCCAGCGCCGGCCTCGTGGCGACGGGTGCGACGGTCTCGCTGGCGGAATCCGCCACGCAGACCGCGGCCAATGTCACGACCGTGGACAGGATCCGCGCCGGTTCGTTCTCGCTCACGGCGACCGGGGCCGACGACAACCTGGCTGTTGCCACCGCCGGCTCCTACGGCCTCGCCTCGGGCGCCGCTGCCGTCACCGCCACGAAGACGGGCGGCAGCACCACCGCGACGCTGGGCGCCGGTGCCAAGGTCGATCTGATCACCGGCCGCTCGGGCAGCGGCCTGTTCTTCCTGAACGCCGACCACACCACGACGACCAACGGGCAGATCATCACCAACAGCTACGGTGCCCTCGCCGGCAGCGGCGCCCTGTCCACCAACACCGTCACCCACGGCGCGACGGCCGCGATCGGCGACAAGGCCGAGATCCTCGCCTACGACATCACGGCCAATGCGCGGAACGCCGCGCTGAAGCCGCTCCTGTCGGGCGCGAATATCGACGGCAGCACGGGCGGCTTTATCACCGGCGCCGGGGCGCTCAGCCGGACCGAACTCGGCCTGTCCACAGCCGTGACGATCGGCAACGAAGCCAAGCTCGAAACCACGCGCTTCGTCGGTGCCTACGGCAACGTCACGCTCTCGGCGCTCAACGACGTCAACGTCACCGACAAGGTCGTGCTGAAGACCGCCGGCGCGCTCGCCGGCGCGGGTGCCAGCGCCTCGCTCTCGGGCCGGAACGGCGCCGGGCTCGATGCCACGATCACCGTCGGCGACCGGGTCGAGATCCTGACGCTCGGCAACATCACCGCCAACGCCAACACGCGGGTAGCCGCCGCGATCATCGCGAACAGCGAGACCAACGGCGCGGCCACCGTCGCCACCGGCGGCACCGACATCACGCTGCGGCCGAACAATGCCGTCACGATCGGCACGGGCGTCAAAGCCAAGGCCTACGGCAACCTGACCCTGGCCGCCGGCAAGCAAGCCGACACGCGCGACGATCCCTACGATCTCTCCGCGCGGACGGACACTTTCGCCGGCAGCGCGATCCCGATCCAATCGATCAGCGCCAACATCGACCTGAAGCAGGCCAACACCGTCACGGTTCAGTCCGGTGCCCTGCTGGAGACCGGCGGAGACGCCGTGTTCGACACCAACTGGTTCGGCATGGCCGGCGCCGATGCCAAGGCGAAGGGGACGAACTGGACCACCGAACTGGCCGGAGCGATCGACAGCCTGCTGGGCGGCAACCCGCAAGCGGTGCAGTCGGGTGATGCGAAAACCTCGTCGATCGGGCGCGTCATCATGGACGGCACGGTTCGCACCGGCATCATCAGCGACATCAAGATCGTTCTGGATCAACTGAGCAGCCAGGCCGGGACGCCGACGACCTTTACCGCGAACGGCCATACCTACGTCACGGGCAGCGCGGCCGGCAAAACCATCCTGACGGGCACGATCTACCTCGGCGGCCAGGCCATCGGGGCGGACGGCAACTTCGTGACGGACGGCACGACGCCGAAGACCTTCACTCTGAGCCAGGATACCGGGGGCGCGACGGCCCTCCTGACGGCGCCCAGGCTGCCGATCACCATCGCCATGGGCTCCGAACTGCTCCGCTCGGGCCTGATCGAGGCCCTGAACGAGGCGATGGCTAACAAGCGGAATTATCAGCGCGATGCCGGGCTGCAGGCCTTCTACAACAGCGAGATCCTGCGCATCGCCGGTATCCTCAAGTCCCAGGGGCTCGCCGAGATCTTCTATGAGGCCGACGGCAAGACCGTTGCCGGCGTCGGCGCCGTCCGCCAGCAGGTCCAGGTCATCACCGTCGGTGCCTTCACCGCCGGTGCCGGCCGCATCGCCGTCTTCGCGGACGACCTCAGCGGCACCGGCGCCTTCCAGGCGAAGGAGAAGGGCAGCGTCGAGATCCAGAACAACTCGACCGCCTCGCTGCGCATCGGCGGCATCACCATGCCGGAATCTTCCGGCGGCCTGACCTATAACGGGATCAAGGTTTCGCTGGCGGGCGAGGCCGATGCGAAGAAGAAGATCAACGAGATCAATGCGCAGAATGCGGCGGAGGACGGCTACACGCCGGGCCAAGTCGCGTTCTCCGCGATCGCCTCGGGTGGCAGCTTCAGCAACGCACCCGCCAGCATCATCACCATCAGCAACAACCAGGGAGTCGCCACCGGCCTCAACGGCCACACGATCCCGGCCGGTGCGCTGATCATCGCCGGTGCGATCACCGCGCCGAACGCCATCCTCACCGCGTCCAGCCAGGGCGACCTCTTCGTCGATCCGGGCGCGCGCATCCTCGTCAAGGAGAACAAGTCCAAGGCCGTCGGCTCCGCGACGGTCGGTGGACCCGGTTCGGTCAACGACAAGTCCGTCTGGGAGGCCGCGGGCTCACCCTATGCGCAGGTGAAGGGCGCCTTCGTCAACGACGGCTTCTCGGCGTCCAGCGTCGATGCGATCGTCGCACGCTTGTCGGTGAAGTCGGGCGAGCCCAATCTTCAAGCCAACCAGATTTCGATCAACGCGCAATACGTCAACATCAACGGCCTGATCCGCAGCGGTGTCTCGGAATACAAGATCGTCGTCGACGCGGCTGCGATCCGTGAGATCGAAGCGGCCTTCGCGAACAAGACCGCGCCGTACATGACCATTGCAAGCCTCTCGAAGGCGGGACTGTTCACGGTCGAACTTGATACGACCTACGGGAGCAAGGGGCGGCTCATCGTCCACGAGCTCGTAACCTTCGGCGGTTCCGTCTCGATCACCGGCAACATTCTGAATACCGGTAACGGCACCGGCCGGATCGAGGCACTCGCCGGCTATTCCAACATCACCATCGAAAATAACTCGAACTACGACATCGTCATCCAGAAGCTCGACAACAGCAGCCGCGGCGCCGGCAGTGTGGTTCTGAACGACCTGTCCTATGCCAGCGACAGCGTTCGCTATCGGACGACGATCTATCAATCGACGAAGAACGCATCCGGGCAGGACGCCGTCTCGACGACCGTCCGCACGATCTACAAGGATACGAACACGACCTCCACCACGGTCGCGGATCGACCGGACCGAACCGATACCGGTCGCAGCGCGACCTACACGCCGAAGGACGGCTGGCGCTACGCCTACGCGGTCGGCCAGACCTCGACCAAGTATGAGGAGACCGTGACGGGAACGTCGTCCTGGGCGGGCATCGACGCGCTGGCGAAGGATCCGGCTACGATCCAGGGCTTCAAGGAGGTCGCCACCGGTGGCGTGAGGATGCTCGAGTCGGGAACGTTCTACTATCTCGATGTCAGCAACAATGCTGCTTACACATTCCCGACGATCAACAATCCCTCGACCATCAATCTTTCAGGATACAGTGCGCCGAAGATTACAGATTCCTGGCAGGAAAGCACTTGGTACGGCAAGAAGACCTACTACACCGAGTGGACGCGCGAGCAGCTCCGAGAGACGACGGCAACGGCCAATATCGAAGCCGACCGTCCGATCCTGATCTCGTTCTACGGCTCCGATCGCGGTGACATCAGCATCACCTCGACCGGTAGCGGAAAGATCCTGATCAGGGACGGGATCGTCAACGCCTCGGGCAAGGTGACGATCAACGCCGGCGGCTCGATCGAGCAATTGAACGAGACGGCAACGATTTCCGCCGCCACGGTCAGCCTCACCTCGCGGTCGGGCAGCATCGGCACGGGCACGGCCGTCCTCGGCACGGACGCCAAGGGTACGGGCGCCGTCCCGACGGCCGGCGCGCAGGCGCTGCGGGTCGATGGTGTGTTCAGCACCGACAAGGACGGCAAGCGGACCTATACCGCCCCGATCGTCCTGACCGCTTCGGCGGCGGGATCGGTCTATATCGAGAACGCCGGCCTGCCGGCCCTGCAGATCGACTCCGTCACCGCGAGCGGCGGCGACGTCACGCTCGTTTCCGCCTCCGGCATCGCCGTGGCGGGCGGCAAGGCCGGCTCGATCAGCGGCGGCGTGATCACCCTGGTCGCCACGTCCGGCGATATCGGTTCCGGCGACGTGACCGGCAGCGCGATCCTGAACCTCAACGGCGGCCAGACGCAGCGCGACCGGGTCGATATCCTGGCCGGCGGCAACGTGTCGGTCCGCCAGACCTCGGGCAATCTGCTCCTCAACAGCCTCACCGCCGGCGGCGACGTCGTCGTGCAGGTCCGCAGCGGCAGCCTGCTCAACGTGAACGACGTGGTTGTGCGCGACGAGCGCAAGGCGGCCGACCTGATCGGCGGCGTCTGGAAGGATCTCGCTCTCACGACCGACGATGCGAACCGCAAGTTCAAGGAGACGCTCAGCGCCTTCGAGAGCGCACGTGAACGCGACTACAACGCCTATTGGTCCTACCGGAACCAGCAGACGAATCCTGCCGTCTATGATGCGAGCTTCGAGGTGAAGCTCAGCGCCAAGACCGGCGAGTTGCAGTACTACGAAGACCTCTACCGGAAAGAAGCGACGAGCAAGGGACTCACCGGCAGCGCCCTGACCAACTACGTCAGCAAGGCCGTCGCGGCGATCGAGCAGAGCCGTACCGCGCAGTACCGAGCGCTCCACCTGCAATACGGTCAGTACGGCGACGTCTATCACGCCGATCTCGCCAGCGATTACGGGACCTACTGGGCCATCCGCGGGACGCAGCCGAGCGGCAGCGCCTTCGACGCGAGCACCATCGTCACGGCGACGGCGGCTTCTCTGGCCAAGATCCAGGCGGCGACGCATGCGGCGCCGATCTCCGGCGACGCGCTGATCGCCCGCGTCACCGCACAGATCGCGCAGATCGAGAGCGAGCGCGGCAACACGCGTCTCAGCGAGGCCGAGATCCGGGGGCTCTACGAGACCGCGATCGAGGCGGAGGCGCGCGACGCGCGGTTGGCGGACGAGGCGTTCAAGGCGCTCTCCAACTACGAGACTGCCTACACGCGGTACGAGGTGCTGAAGGCGAGCCGTGTCAACGGCGCAATGACGCTGACGAGTGCCGAGCGCGACGCGTTGCGCGCGCAGTTCGGCGGCGATACGACCGGAAGCGGCCTCTCCGGAGCCGCCAAGGACAGCTACATCGACGCTCAGATCAAGGCGGTCCAAGAAGCGCGTGCGGACGAGTTCGCGCGGCTCTCGGCGCTGTTCTCAGGCGTTGCCAAGGGTGACCAGGGCACCTTCACAGCCCAGTACAACCTCTACCTGACGCTGCACGGCTCGCTGGTGAACGGCGTGCCCGCCCTGACGAGCGCCGAGATCACCGACCTGACCCTCACGTTCGGCACCGATGCCACCGGCGTTGTGCTGAGCGGCACGGCCAAGGACAGCTACGTTGCGGCCAAGATCCAGGCGACGCTCGATGCGCGCGCGGCCGAGTATACCAAGCTGAACGCGATCTTCGCCAGCACGGCGGCGACCGACTCCACCCGGCTGAACGCCATCTTCGGAAGCACTGCGCTCACCGCCTATGTCATCGATCAGATCCAGCAGGTCGAGGCGTCCCGAACGATCGACTACCGCAACCTCGCGCTGACCTTCGCCAGCTTCACGGCGGGGACGATCGACTACGACACGGCCTATGCGCGTTACGAGGCGCTGAAGGCGAGCCGCGTCAACGGGGCGATGACGCTGACGACGGCCGAACGCGACGGGCTGCGCGCGCAGTTCGGCAGCGATGCAACCGGAAGCGGCCTCTCTGGAGCCGCCAAGGACAGCTACATCGACGCTCAGATCAAGGCGGTCCAGGAAGCCCGCGCGGACGACTTCGCCAAGCTGACGGCACTGTTCTCAGGGATCGCCAAGGGCGATCAGAACGGCTTCACGACGCAGTACAACCTGTACTGGACGCTGCGCGGCTCGCTGGTGAACGGCGCGCTCACGCTGACGAGTGCCGAGATCGCCGACCTGACCAGCCTCTACAGCACCGATGCCACCGGCACGGCGCTGAGCGGCGCGGCGAAGGACAGCTACGTCGCCGCCAAGATCAAGCTCACGCTCGACGCGCGCACGGCAGAGTACGCGAAGCTCAACGCGCTCTATTCCGGCTTCGGTGACCATTACCTGCCGAAGCTCGGCGCCGCCTACCAGATCTACAGTGTCCACAAGTCGAATGCCGATGCCGGCGGCATCGTGCGGATCGCCGGTGCCGAGCGGATCGCGCTCGCGGTGCAGTTTGCCGACCAAGCCAAGTTCCAGACCCTCGGCGAGATGTTCCTGCAGGCGGAAACCGCCAAGAAAGTCGTGGGGGCCGAGACCGCGCTCAAGGCGGATTACGCGGGGCTCCACGCCGATTTCGGCAGCCTCGGCGGTGCCTACGACGCGTCGCTGACGGAGGCCATGTCCGATCAGGACAAGGCCCGCTACGAGACCTATTGGAGCTACCGCAACCAGCAACTCGATCCGAGCATCTACAACGCGTCCTTCGCGCCGCGTCTCACGGGGCAGGCGCTGATCGATGCGGTGAGCACGGCCCGCGCCCAGGCTATTATCGAAACCCAGGCCACCGCGTCGCCGGCCATCGCCTCCGCCCGCCAGGCGGCCCAGGATGGGCGCGGAGCGGCGCTCACGGCCCAATACCGGGCACTCCACGCCTTCTTCAACAGCCTGCCGGCCTCCGACGGCACCAATGCCCTGACGGGCCAGAAGCAGGACAATCCAGCCTTCTTCGTCGACAAGGCGACCGCCAAGCACATCGACGACAGCATCAAGCGCTGGACGGAAGAGGAACTGCTGAGCGCGGTCGGCCAGGGCCTGCTCAAGGAGGTGCCCACCACCGTCGTCGACATCCAGAGCGCGATCATCAAGGGTCGCTCGATCAAGCTCGTCACGGCCGACAATGTCGGCTCGACCAGCGGCACCACCCTGATCGCGGTCGGCCCGAACGCGCGGCCCCTGACGACCGACCAGCAGGTCGATCTGGCCGCCGCCGAGCGCAGCGACCTCGTGTTCCTCACCAAGGCGCCGATCACCGCCAACGTCATCTTCGCCAATAACGGCCCGACCGGGACCGTTACCCGGGTGGATGGCGACCGCTGGGACCTCACCGCCTTCATCAAGGACGGCAACGTCATCGATGCCACGCTGTTCATCGGCGGCCTGACGCAGAACGCCACCGCCGAGACGAGGGCCTACTTCAAGATCGTGTCCGTCACGGATACGGTGATCACCGTCGAATTCACCGGCGCCAAGACCTTCCAGGAAGGGATCGCCCGCAACGTCACCTTCGGCGCCAGCGTCGCGGTGGGCAACGAGGCCCCGCGCGCTTCGGCGACGATGTCCGTCGACCGCCTCAAGGCCGCCCCGACCAGCGTCGAGCTGAGCTTCAGCAACGACACCGCGACGAACCAGGGCATGGTGACGCTCGCGAGCGGCACCTGGGACACCTCTCTCTACACCGTCGGCGACACGCTCTTCATCGCCGGAGACACCACGAACACCACGGCGATCGCCACCAACGTGTTCAGGATCGCGGCGATCGCGGGCGGGGTGATCCGCCTCGAGGCCGGCCAGCTCTTCGACACCACGGGCGGCCTGAACGGCCGGCTCGCGGCCAGCGTCGAGGTCGGCGTGCGCGCGACGGCGGCCACCGGCGGCGTCTCCGTCGTCAACCGCGCCCTGTCCGACCGGGACGCCAGCTTCCTGACGGACGGGTTCAAGCCGGGCCTGCGGATCGGGCTTGCCGGCGCCTTCGGCGTCACGACCGCCAATGCGACCGGAGCCGCGACCTATTACGAGATCGCGAAGGCGGGCAAAGCGACCCTCGTCCTCGACACGAGCAATCTCGACGCGAACAAGCTCGCGCCGACGGCCGAGACCGGCCGCAACCTCGTCGTGTTCCAATCGGCCAAGGATACCGGGAATCCGTTCAACCTCGTCACCCAGCTCCTGATCCAGAAGCGCCAGGCGCTGGTGCTCGAAACCGCGGGGACGCTCGACGTGAGCGCGGGCGGCCAGATCTTCATCACCACGTCGTCATCGGCGACATTGGGCCTCATCACCTCCACGACGGGCAAGGAAATCCGCCTCAAGGGCGACAACGGCCTCATCAACGGCCGCGGCGACACCGACACGAATGTCCGCGGCGGCGACACCATCCTCGAAGGCGGCCGGGGTGCCGTCGGCAGCGCTCAGAAGGCAATCGGCGTCGAGCTGACGGGCACCCTGGCGGTCCGCAGCGCGGAGAACATCTACCTCACCGCCCGCGCGGGCGACCTGAAGCTGGAATCCGCCTTCAGCGACAAGGATATCTTCCTCACCGCAGACCTGGGCAGCATCCTCGACGGCATCGGGAACGACAACACCAAGATCTCGGCACGCAACCTCACCCTGAGGGCGGCGGGTGCGATCGGCCAAGCCGGACCGAACGCCAACACCCCCCATGTGGGCGCCGACGCGATCGAGGTGAAGCTCACCGGCACCGTCCGGGCGAGCGCCACGGGTACCATCGCGTTGACCGAGACGGCGACCGACCTGCGGGTGGTGGCGATCACCACGACGGGTGACGTGATCCTGAGTGCGCAAGCCTCGATCCTCGACGGCGGCGACCTGACGAACCCACGCGACATCGACTCGGCGCCCGATACCGTTGGCAGCGGACGGGCCAATGTCAGCGGCCGCTCCATCGTCCTCACGGCGCGCGACGGCATCGGCTCCGGCACCGACGCGTTCGAGTTCGACAGCAATGTCGGCGGCACGACGACCGGTCGGGTCACGCTCTCGGCCGGGCGCGGCAACATCGGCGTCGTCGAGACCAGCGGCGACGTCTACCTCGCCAGCATCGGGGCCGCCGACAACCGCGTTGCCATCCTCACGGCCACCTCCGGCAGCATCCTGAACGGATCGACCGATTACAACGACAGCAACGGCGGCAGCTCGAACCTCATCTCCGGCCAAGCCAAGCTGATCGCCTCGGGCAGCATCGGCACGGCGACGAAGCGCATCATCGCCAAGCTGAAGACCGCGACCGGCGACACCTATGGCGGCATCGAAGCCACGGCCGGCGACGACGTCTGGCTGTGGAATGTCGGCGGACTGCGCGTGGGCGGCGTCACCGTGGGAGCCAAGACCGGCATCCAGGCGGGCGGCACGATCAATGTGCGCACGTCGAGCCCCGTCACGATCAGCACCGACCTGATCTCGAAGAAGTCCATCAACGTGTTCTCGGGCGAAGATACGACCCGGGGCGACGACCTCCTGCTCGTGCAATCCGGCGTCACGATCTTCTCGACCGAGGGCTCGGTGACCCTCGCTGCCGGCGACAACCTCACCGTCGAGGCGGGCGCGGTGGTGAAGGCCAAGGGCGACATCGTCCTGAAGGCCGACTTCAAGGTGGTGAAGGACGTCAACGGCAACGACATCGTCGTGCCCTCCGACGAGGCCGCTGCCGCCATCGATCTGAAGGGCACCTTCGTCGGCCGCACGATCACGATCCAGGGCAGCAGCCTGGGCGGCACCTACCGCCTCGACGGCGCGTTCCTGACCGGCGAGCGCACCATTACCGTCAGCGCGAGCAACCCGAACGATCCCAACGAGGTGATCACGCTCATCCGGATCTCGGAAGGGGCGCTCACGCGCGGCGGCTTCATCAGCCTGCTCGCCGGTAACGGCGACAACACGATCACGTTCGCGGACACGAACACCATGTCCACCGGCGCGATGAGCATCACCGGCGGCGCGGGCCAGGATGTCGTGACGCTCGACGGCGGCTACACGCTCGACTCGCTGGCGATCGACCTCGCCGGCGGCGGCAACAGCCTGACCGCGGCGGGCGTCTACACGATGGCCGGCGCGCTCACGATCCGCACCGGCACGGGCCGCGACATCATCGATCTTCAGGGCCGCTACACCGCCGGCTCGATGGAGATCGATGCGGGTGACGGCCAGAACGACATCATCCTGACCGGCACCTACCGGATCGGAAACACCTTCGCGATCCGCGCCGGCTCGGGCAGCGACACGCTGCTGGATTCCCGCTTGGTCGGTGGCGCGATGAGCCGGGCCGATGTCGCGGCCGGCTCGCTCTCGATCAATCTGGGGGGCGGCAGCAACACCCTGCGGCTCTCGGGCGGGTACGTGACCCCGTCCGGCGCGATCACGATCACGACCGGCGCGGGCGACGACGTCATCGACCTGCAGGGCAGCTACACGGCGAAGTCGATGAGCGTCGGCGCCGGCGCCGGCACCAACGCGTTGACCTTGACCGGCAGTTACCGGGTCACCGACGACGTCACGATCACCGCCGCGGGCGGCACCGACACGCTGACCGACCTGCGCGTCGTGAATGGCGTGGTGGACAAGGCCAGCGTCGAGGCGACGTCGCTCGCGATCGATCTCGGCGACGGTGACAATACGGTCACCCTTGCCGGCACTTACCGCATCGCCGCCGCCTTCCGTCTCGCCACCGGTTCGGGCCTCGACATCGTCAGCGATCACCGCAAGGTCGCTCAGACGGTCACGGATGCGCTCGACCTGACGGCGGGCACCATCGCGATCACGCTCGGCGACGGGGCCAACGAAGTCGCGCTCGCCGGCACGCTCGCGGCCGTGGACAGCGTCAGCCTGGTTTCGGGCTCGGGCAACGACACGGTGATCGATGCGGCGCTCGACGGCACGACGCCGCTTCGGACCGCGACGATCACGGCCAAGACCATCGATGTGAATCTCGGCGCGGGCGACAACGCCCTGACGCTGCTCGGCACCACGATCGCCACCTCGAGCTTGGCGCTGACCAGCCTCGGCGGTCGGGACCAGTTCGCCCTGCGCGGGCGGGTCCGCGCCGGGACCACGGCCATCCGGCTCGGTTCGGGCGACGACCGGCTCGACCTCGCGGTCAGCGAGATCGCGGGCTACACACAGGTCTTGGGTGAAGACGGCGCGGACGTGATCAACGTCGATAGCCTGCCCTCGCTCACCAGCAAGACCAACGGCACCACCGACACGCTCGACATCGACGGCGGCCAGGACACGGACACGATCCGCATCCAACTCGCCGGCGCCTCGTCCTACCGCATCAACGTCACGGATTCCGGCGATGCCGACCGGGGCATCGACACCCTGACGATCCTCGGCACCGATGCCGCCGACCAGTTCCTGATGCGCCGGAACTTCGTCGCGCTCGTCCATCCGAACGCCGACGGCACCTACCCGGTGAACGCCGTGGTGGAGCGGATCAACTATGACATGAGCATCAACGGGCGCGTCATCGTCGAAGGCGGCAAGGGCGCCGACCGCTTCGCGATGGACGACAACGCCGCGCTGATGACCGTCGACGGCGGCGAGGGCAACGACGTCTTCCAGGTCGGCCAGGTCTTCGCGACGCCGCGCGACGTCCCCAACGGGCTGCTCGTGGAGGACGCGTTCGAGACGACGAAGCTGTCCTTCGGCGGCTACCTGTCCCGCGGCATCTCGATCCCGACGGTGATCTACGGCGGCGTCGGCGACGACATGTTCCAGGTCTACTCGAACAAGGCGGACCTGCGCCTCGAGGGCGAGGATGGCGACGACGTCTTCATCGTCCGCGCCTTCGGCACGCTGTCCGAGAACAAGATCAAGCTCAATGCCGGCGCCGGTAACGACCGGATCGAGTACAACATCAACGCGCCGCTCGACATCGATGGCGGCTCCGGCTTCAATAAGATCGTCGCGCTCGGTACCGAGTTCGCCGACACCTTCGTCGTGACGCGCGACGGCATCTTCGGTGCCGGGCTTTCGATCCGCTTCACCAACATTCAGGCGGTCGAGGTCGACGGCCTGGAGGGCGACGACACCTTCTACGTGCTCTCCACGCCGGCGGGCGTCGTCACCACGCTGATCGGCGGCCTGGGCAGCGACACCTTCCACGTCGCCGGCGACGTCAGCGGCGAGGTCGTCGCGCGCGACGCCAAGGGCAACTCCGCGGTCATCAACCACACGATCTCCAGCACCGACCCGGCCTTCAACGGCCTGTTCGTGCCGGGCATCAACGCCTCGGTCTCGGCGGCCGATGCCGGCGCCGTCAGCGACGGCGTCGGGCTGACCCTGCGCGAGGATTCCAACGTTCCGGCGCTGAGCGTCGGCACCTACAAGATCGCACCGCCCGCCCCGAAGACGGCGCCGCTGGGCGTCAGCGACTGGGCCGTGGTTACCGTCTCGGCCGCGCAATCCTCGGCGCAGATGCGCGCCCTGGGCGGCAATGCGGGCACCGTCGAGATCTCGACGGACGGCGTTACGTGGGCGGATGCGCTGACGCTGCGCTTCACGACCTTCTTCGACAATGCCAGCAACAGCTTCGTCTGGAGCGCCGAGCGGACCATCTTCGTCCGTGCCAAGTCGGATACGGCGCTGGAGGGCGACCAGAACGTGGCGATCGGCCACGCGGTGATCAGTTCCCATGCGGAGGTGAACGGCACCTCCGTCCGCACCACGCTGGTCAAGGTCATCGACGACGACAAGCCGGGTCTGATCATCGTCGAGAGCGGCGGCGCGACCTCGGTCATTGAGGGCAACGGCAACAAGCCCCAGAACAAGGACGACTACACCGTCGTCCTCAACAACGCCCCGCTCGCAGGCGAGGAAGTGCGCGTCACGCTCGGCGTGTCGAGCACGGAAATCGCCTTCACCGACGGCAACGGCACCCCGTTGCCGCGGGACGGCAACGGCCAGGCCTATCTCATCTTCACCGCGGCCAACTGGGACCAGCCGCAAAAGGTGCTGGTCTCCTCCCCGGCCGACCTGAAGCCCGAGAACCGCTTCGTCGCGGAGATCACCCACACCGTCACCAGCACCATGAACGGCACGGCGACGGAGGGCTTCTTCAAATCGGCGCTCGTCGGCAAGCCGATGGTGCGCGTGCAGGTGACCGACGGCAACACCGCCGGCGTGGTGGTAACCCCGAAGGAGGGCGGCGTCGTGGTGACGCCCAGCCAGACCTCCTTCTACGACGTCGTCCTGACCATGCAGCCGAAGGCGCCGGTGACGATCACGCTGGCCGGTGACGGCCAGACGATCACGTCGAGCGGGGATAGCCGGTTCAAGGCGGCCAACGGCACCAACCCGGCCACCATCACCTTCACCGCGGCGGATTGGGACCAGGCCGTTCGGGTCACCGTGGCGCGCGATCCCAACGGTGCGCGGACGACCTCGGACCTCAAGACCTTCTCGCGTCAGCCGCACGAGCTCAGCGGCATCGAGGGACCGCTGGTCCTCGAGGGCGGCGTCGGCCCCGACAGCCGTTCGCTGACCCTGGCCGTCGTCCTGCCGGGCGAGAACAACCCCCTCGTCGGACGCGCGATCGTCGATGACGGGCTGCCCGACTTCGACAAGGTCACGCTCTACAACGACTCCACCACGGCGGGCGTCTCCGGCACGGTGAGCGCCACGCATATCGGCGGCTTCGGCATGTCGACGAATGTCGTCAGGCCGAACACGAGCGGCAACGCCCGCACCATCGAGGGCGGCGTGACCTATAGCGGCATGCGCTCGGTCGAGCTGCTGCTCGGCTCCGGCGCCGACACCGTCACGGTGACCGGCACCGCCATCGGCACCCTCACCGCGATCCATGGCGGCGGCGGCGCCGACACGATCACGGTGACCGGCTCGCAGGGGACGCTCGCCCTGTTCGGCGACACCACCGCCGATGGCAGCCGCTACGACTCCACCTTCGAGAAGCAGACCGGCCGCGGCTACGGCTTCCGCGACGAGGGAACTCTCGATCGCGACAACACCATCGTCAGCCTCAACGACATCATCGATGCCTCGGGCGCGACCGGCCTCGTCATCATCGACGGTGGCGCCGGAACCGACACGATCACCGGCGGCCAGGGACGCAACATCATCGCCGGCGGCACCGGCAACGACACGATCACCGGTGGTGCGGCCGCGGACATCATCCTCGGCGATTCCAGCCTCGACCTCGACGACGTCCGGCGCATCGTGACGATCGCCGATCCCTTCATCAATCAGCCGCGGGCGGCGGGCACCGACACGATCGACGCCAAAAGCGGCGACAACGTCGTCGTCGGCGATCACGGCCAGATCTACCAGGACGGCTCGGCCATTGCGGGCATCGCGCTCGAGGGCACCCACGTCGTCAGCCGGATCGTCTCGACCTTCACCGGCATCGGCGGCGGCGACCGGATCACCGCGACCGACGGCAACAACATCGTCATCGGCGGTTTCGGGGCCGACACCATCAATGCGGGCGCGGGCAACCACGTCATCCTCGGCGACAACGGCGAGGCGGTGTTCGACAGCGGCGTGTTGACCAGCCTGTGCAGCCTTGCCGGGGCGACCGGCGACGCCGACACGATCAAGGCGAGCGACGGCGACACCACCATCATCGGCGGCGCCGGCAAGGACGGCATCGCCGTCGGCAAGGGCACGCATGTGATCCTCGGCGATACCGGCGAGGCGCGCTTCGTCCCGGGCACGCGGATCATCAACGGCGTGACCGTCCCGGTCCCGGTCCTGACCAGCATCAAGACCACGGACGACGAGGCGGCCGTCGGCGACGACGACATCATCGAGACCGGCGACGGCAACGTCACCGTCATCGGCGGCGCCGGCGCGGACAAGATTACCCTGGGCAAGGGCACGCAGGTCGTGCTCGGCGACAGCGGCTCGGCCACCTTCGCGAACGGCACGATCGCGACCATCACGTCGCTGGCGACCGCGATCGGCGGCGGCGACACGATCACCGCGTCCGACGGCGACACCACGATCATCGGTGGCGCGGGCGCCGACGCGATCGAGGTCGGTGCGGGCAACCACGTCATCCTCGGCGACAACGGCAAGGCCGTGTTCACCGCAGGTGCGCTGGTCTCGATCGAGAGCGTCGATCCCGAGATCGGCGACAACGACATCGTCTCGGCCAAGGACGGCAGCGCCACGGTGATCGGCGGCGCGGGCGCCGACCGGATCACCCTCGGCAAGGGCACGCAGGTCGTGCTCGGCGATAGCGGCTCGGCCACCTTCGCGAACGGCAAGATCGCGACCATCACCTCGGTGGCGACCGCGATCGGTGGCGGCGACACGATCACCGCGTCTGACGGCGACACCACGATCATCGGCGGCGCGGGTGCCGACACGATCGATGTCGGCGCGGGCAACCACGTCATCCTCGGCGACAACGGCAAGGCCGTGTTCGCCGCGGGCGCGCTTGCCTCGATCGAGAGCATCGATCCGGCCATCGGCGGCAACGACGTCATCACCGCCAGGGACGGCAACGTCACCGCACTCGGTGGGGCGGGTGCGGACCGGATCACGCTCGGCAAGGGCACGCAGGTCGTGCTCGGCGACAGTGGCTCGGCCACCTTCGCGAACGGCAAGATCCAGGACATTACCGCGATCGCGACCGAGATCGGCGGCAACGACACGATCACGGCGGCCGACGGCGACACCACCATCATCGGCGGTGCGGGTGCCGATGCGATCGATGTCGGCGCGGGCAACCACGTCATCCTCGGCGACAGCGGCAAGGCCCGCTTCAGCGCCGGCGCGCTGGTCTCGATCGAGACCATCGATCCGGCCATCGGCGGCGACGACACCGTCACCGCCAAGGACGGCAACGTCACCGTGATCGGTGGTGCCGGCGCGGACCGAATCACGCTCGGCAAGGGCACGCAGGTCGTGCTCGGCGACAGCGGYTCGGCCACCTTCGTCGATGGCATCATCGCGACGGTGACCTCGACCGCGACCGAGATCGGCGGCAACGACACGATCGAGGCGACCGAGGGCGACACCACGATCCTCGGCGGTGCGGGCGCGGACACGATCAAGGTCGGCGCGGGCAACCACGTGATCCTGGGCGACAGCGGCAAGGCGGTGTTCCGCAACGGCCGCGCCCAGCGCATCGAGTCGATCACGCCCGAGGTCGGCGGCGCCGACATCATCATGGCCGAGGATGGCGCCTCTCGCATCATCGGCGGTGCGGGCGGCGACACCATCACCACCGGCGCGGGCAACCACGTCATCCTCGGTGACAGCGGCGAGGCCGACTTCACCGTGACGGTGACGAACGGGGTCACCACCAGCGTGCTGGCGCGCATCGCCACCACGGCGCCCTCCATCGGCGGCAGCGACACGATCACCTTCGGCGCGGGCAACAACGTCGTGCTCGGCGGCATGGGCGGCGACACGATCAAGGGCGGCGACAAGGGCGCGGTCATCCTGGGCGACAACGGCATCGTCACCTTCGATGCCCTCGGCCTGATCCAGCGCGCGCTCTCCTTCGACACCGCGATCGGCGGTGACGACACGATCACCATCGGGGACGGCAACAACGTCGTGCTCGGCGGCACGGGCCGCGACACGATCACCATCGGCGACGGCAACAACGTCGTGCTCGGCGACAGCGGTCAGGCTGATTTCGAGGCCGGCATCATCGTCGAGATCGCGAGCATCAGCCCCGAGGTCGGTGACAAGGACACGATCGTCCTCGGCAGCGGCCGCAACACCGTCGTCGGCGGCGCCGGCGGCGACAGCATCACCGCGGGACTCCGCAACGGCGTGAAGCTCGGCACTGGCACCAACGTCATCCTCGGCGATGCCGGGCGCGCCCGGCTCACGACCGCCGGCCTGCCGATTGGGGTCGAAACGACCTACGACAACGTCGGCGGTGACGACACGATTACCGTCGGCGACGGCGTGGCCGTGATCCTCGGCGGCTCGGGCAGCGACGTCATCTCGGCCGGCAACGGCCGCAGCACAGTGCTCGGCGACAACGGTGGGGCGACCTTCGACGCGCAGGGCCGCGTGCTCCAGGCGGCGACCACCGCCGCCACGGCGGGCGCGCGCGACGAGATCACCCTCGGCGATGGCGGCAGCGTCGTCATCGGCGGCGTCGGGGCCGACACGATCCAGACCGGATCGGGCGCGGACGTGATCCTCGGCGACAACGGCAGCGCCGTGTTCCTGAACGGGATCCTGGTCTCGATCGAGACGATGGAATCCACCTTCGGCGGCGGCGACGCCATCGTGGCGGGCGAGGGCGACAACGTGGTGTTCGGCGGTGTCGGCGCTGACGACATCACCACGGGGGCCGGGCTCGACATCATCCTCGGCGACGACGGCGCGGCGACCTTCGCGCAGGGCACGCTCGTGCGCGTCTCGACCAAGAACGAGAGCGTGGCGGGCGACGACATCATCCGCGCGGGCGACGGCGACAACGTCGTGCTCGGCGGCTCGGGCAGCGACACCATCACCACCGGCATCGGCGCCGACCTCGTCTTCGGCGACAACGGCGCCGTCGACTTCGTGGACGGCGTCCTTCGCGAGGCGCTCAGCGAGCGCGTCGGCGGTGGCGGCCGTGACACCATCGTCACCGGCGCGGGGGCGGACCTCGTCATCGGCGGCCTCGGCAGCGACACGATCGATGCCGGCAAGGACGATACGGACGCCGACATCGTCTTCGGCGATAACGGCCACATCACCTTCGATGCCCTCGGCCGCGTCGCGCTCGCCGAGACCCTCGACCCGACCCTCGGCGGCGACGACGAGATCCAGGCGGGCGCAGGCGCCAACCTGATCCTCGGCGGCGCGGGCGCGGACACGATCACCACGGGCGCCGGCACGGATATCGTGCTGGGCGACAATGGCAGCGTGAGCTTCGCAGGCGGAATCCGCTTCGAGGCCAAGAGCGACCTGTCGGGCGGCGCGCGCGATCGCATCGTCACCGGTGCCGGCGCTGACCTCGTCATCGGCGGCCTCGGCGGCGACACGATCGATGCCGGCCAAGCCGACGCGGACGACGACATCGTCATCGGCGACAGCGGTCACATTACCTTTGACGCGCAGGGTCGTGTGATCCGCGCGGAGGCCACCGATCCGACCGGTGGCGGCGACGACAGCATCGATGTCGGTGGCGGCAACAACATCGTCATCGGCGGCGCGGGCTCCGACACCATCATCGCCGGCGCGGGCGCGGATGTGGTCCTGGGCGACAACGGCTTCGTGACCTTCACAGGCGGAATCCGCCTGGAGGCCAAGAGCGATCCGGCCGGTGGCGCACGCGACACGATCCGGACCGGTGCCGGCTCCGACCTCGTGGTCGGCGGCCAGGGTGGCGATGCGATCGATGCCGGCAAGGACGATGCCGACGACGACATCGTCTTCGGTGACAACGGCCACATCACCTTCGACGAACTGGGTCGCGTCAAGCTCGCCCAAAGCACCGATCCGACCAGCGGTGGCGACGACAGCATCGAGGCCGGCTCCGGCAACAACATCGTCCTCGGCGGCGCGGGCTCCGACACCATCACCACGGGCTCGGGTGCCGACGTCGTGCTGGGCGACAACGGCAGCGTGACCTTCTCAGGCGGAATCCGCCTCGAACTCACCAGCGGCCGTGACGGCGGCGCAGGCGACACCATCACCACCGGCGCCGGTGCAGACCTCGTCCTCGGCGGCCTGGGCGCCGACACGATCGATGCGGGCCAGAACGACGCCGAGGCCGACATCGTCTTCGGCGATAACGGCCATGTCACCTTCGACGGCCACGGCCGGGTGAAGCGCGCCGAGAGCCTGGATTTCGGCCTCGGTGACGACGACAGCATCGACGTCGGCGGCGGCGACAACATCGTCGTCGGCGGCACCGGTGCCGACCGGATCACGGCGCTCGGCGGCAACGACGTGGTGCTTGGCGATGACGGCCGTGCCACCTTCGAGACCAGCGGCCGCGTCAAGCGCGCCGAGAGCTTCGACCTCGGCTTTGGCGGCAACGACACGATCGATGTCGGGGCCGGCGACAACGTGGTCATCGCCGGAGCCGGCAACGACGTCGTCACCGCGCTCGGCGGCAACGACGCGGTGATCGGCGATGGCGGCTACGCCGAGTTCGAGGCCGGCATACGCGTGACCTTCGTCTCCGCCGATGCCACCGGCGCCGGCAATGACCGGATCGAGACTGGCGACGGCGACAACGTCGTGCTCGGCGGTTCGGGCACCGACATCATCACGACCGGCACGGGCGCCGATGTCGTGCTGGGCGACAACGGCACGATCCGCTTTGCAGGCGGAATCCGTCTGGAGATCACCAGCGACCGGATCGGCGGCGCTTCCGACACGATCACCACCGGAGCCGGTGCTGATCTCGTGCTCGGCGGCCTCGGCGGCGATACGATCGATGCCGGCCAGGCCGACACCGACGCCGACATCGTGTTCGGCGATAACGGCCACGTCACCTTCGACGCGACCGGTGGCATGATCCGCGCCGAGAGCTTCGATGCCGGCTTCGGCGGCAACGATGAGATCATGGTCGGCGGCGGCGACAACCTCGTCATCGGCGGCACCGGCGCCGACATCATCACCGCGCTGGGCGGCGGCGACATCGTCATCGGCGACCAGGGCTACGCTCTGTTCGCAGCCGGTATCCGCGTCGAGGTGGCCTCGACGGAGACCAATGACGGCGGCAACGACCGGATCGAGGCCGGCGATGGTGACAACGTCGTGCTCGGCGGCTCGGGCAGCGACACCGTCACCACGGGTACGGGCGCGGACATCGTGCTCGGCGACGACGGCCGCGCCACCTTCGATGCGCAGGGCCGCGTCAAGCGCGCCGAGAGCTTCGACCTTGGCCTTAGCGGCAACGACGCGATCGATGTCGGAGCCGGCGACAACGTGGTCATTGCCGGGGCCGGCAGCGACGTCGTGACGGCGCTCGGCGGCAATGACGCGGTGATCGGCGACGGCGGCTACGCCGAGTTCGAGGCCGGCATACGCGTGGTCTTCGTCTCCGCCGATGCCACGGGCGCCGGCAACGACCGGATCGAGGTCGGCGACGGCGACAACGTCGTGCTCGGCGGTTCGGGCACCGACACCATCACCACGGGTGCCGGCGCCGATGTCGTGCTCGGCGACAACGGCACGATGCGCTTTGCAGGCGGAATCCGCCTCGAGATCACCAGCGACCGGATCGGTGGCGCCTCCGACACGATCACCACCGGAGCCGGTGCGGATCTCGTGCTCGGTGGCCTCGGCGGCGATACGATCGACGCCGGCCAGGCCGACACGGACGCCGACATCGTGTTCGGCGATAACGGCCACGTCACCTTCGACGCGACCGGCGGCGTGATCCGCGCCGAGAGCTTCGATGCCGGCTTCGGCGGCAACGATGAGATCAAGGTCGGCGGCGGCGACAACCTCGTCATCGGCGGCACCGGCGCGGACATCGTCACGGCGCTGGGCGGCGGCGACATCGTCATCGGCGACAACGGTTACGCTCTGTTCGAGGTCGGCGTGCGGATCGCGTTCGCCTCGACCGACACCGCCGACGGCGGCAACGACCGGATCGAGGCCGGTGACGGCGACAACCTCGTGCTCGGCGGCTCGGGCAGCGACACCGTCACCACGGGTGCCGGCGGCGACATCGTGCTCGGCGACAACGGTCTCGTCGCCTACGAACTCGGCATCCGGGCGCGGGTGGTCAGTAATCGCAACGGCGGGGCGCGCGACGTCATCACCACGGGTGCGGGCGCCGATGTGGTGCTCGGCGGTCTGGGTGCCGACACGATTGATGCCGGCCAAGCCGACGCGGATGCCGACGTGGTGTTCGGCGACGACGGCCAGATCACCTTCGATGCGCAGGGCCGCGTGAAGCGGGCCGAGAGCCTCGATCCGGGCTTTGGCGACGACGACACCATCGACGTCGGCGGCGGCGACAACCTCGTCATCGGTGGTACGGGTGCCGACATCATCACCGCGCTGGGCGGCAACGACATCGTGCTCGGCGACCAGGGCTACGCTCTGTTCGCAGCCGGTATCCGCGTCGAGGTGGCCTCGACCGAGACCAATGAAGGCGGCAACGACCGGATCGAGGCCGGCGATGGCGACAACGTCGTGCTCGGCGGCTCCGGCAGCGACACCGTCACCACGGGTACGGGCGCGGATATCGTGCTCGGCGATAACGGCTTGGCCGCCTTCGAACTCGGCACCCGTGCTCGCATCACCAGCGACCACAACGGCGGCGCACGCGACACCATCACCACCGGTGCGGGCGCCGACGTGGTGCTCGGCGGCCTCGGTGCCGACACGATCGATGCCGGCCAAGCCGACGCGGATGCCGACGTGGTCTTCGGCGACGACGGCCAGATCACCTTCGATGCACAGGGCCGGGTGAAGCGGGCCGAAACCCTCGATGTCGGTTTCGGCGACGACGATGAGATCAAGGTGGGCGGCGGCGACAACCTCGTCCTCGGCGGCGCGGGCAGCGATGTCGTGACGGCGCTCGGCGGCAACGACGTCGTCATCGGCGACCATGGCTACGCCGTGTTCGAGGCCGGTGTGCGCGTCGAATTCGCCTCGACCGACACGTCGGATGCGGGCAACGACCGGATCGAGGCCGGCGACGGCGAGAACATCCTGCTTGCCGGTTCGGGCAGTGACACCGTCGTCACGGGCACCGGCGGCGACATCGTGCTCGGCGATAACGGCCTCGTCCGGTTCGAACGCGGCATCCGTGCCGTCGTCCAGAGCAGCCGCGACGGCGGGACGCGCGACGTCCTCCGGTCGGGTGCCGGGGCGGATATCGTCCTCGGCGGTCTGGGCGCCGACACGATCGATGCCGGCCGGGACGATGCCGAGGCCGACATCGTGCTGGGCGATGACGGTCGCCTCACCTTCGACGCTCAGGGCCGCCTGAAGCGGGCCGAGAGTCTCGACCCGACCTTCGGTGACGACGACGTGATCGAGGCTGGCGGTGGCGACAACGTCGTCATCGGTGGCGCGGGCACGGACACGATCACCACGCTCGGCGGCAACGACGTGATCCTCGGCGACAACGGCACTGCGCTGTTCGAGGGGGGCGTGCGCGTCCAGTTCGACTCGACCGATCCGGATGACGGCGCCCGCGACGTGATCAAGGCCGGCGACGGCGACAACATCGTCATCGGCGGCGCCAGCTCCGACGACATCACCACGGGCTCGGGCGCCGACATTGTGCTCGGCGACATGGGCGTCGTGGCCTTCGAGAACGGCCTCGTCCGCGAGGTCTACACCACCGATGAACGCCGCGGCGCAGGCGACGTCATCCGCGGCGGCGACGGCGACAACATTGTCTTCGGCGGCGCGGGTCGTGACGAGATCACCACCGGCCAAGGTGCGGATCTCATCCTCGGCGATTTCGGCGAGGCGAGCTTCACCGGCGGGCGTCTTGTGCGCGTGGCCAGCCTCAACCCGAACCGCGGCGACGACGACACGATCGCAGCGGGCGACGGCGACAACATCATCCTCGGCGGCTTCGGCAGTGACACCATCACCGCCGGCTCCGGTGCGGACGTCGTGCTCGGCGACAACGGCGTCGCCACCTTCCGCATCGACGGCAAGCGGATCCTCGTCCGCACGACGGATGTGGAGATTGGCGCGACCGACACGATCGCAGCAGGCGACGGCGACAACCTCGTCATCGGCGGCACGGATGCCGACACGATCACCACGGGCAAGGGCGCCGATGTGATCCTCGGTGACTTCGGCTCGGTCGGCTACGACGCGGCCGGCCTGCTCAAGCAGATCCTCTCCACCGACACGGCTCTGGGCGGCAACGACACGATCACGGCGGGTGACGGCAGCGATACGATCCTCGGCGGCTTCGGCTCCGACACGATCACCGCCGGCGACGGCGCCAAGACCGTGCTCGGCGACAACGGTCAACTCGACTACGCGGCGGGGGTTCTCACCCTGGCGCAGAGCCTGACCCCGGCCCTCGGCGCGGCCGACACGATCAAGCTCGGCAACGGTCGCAAGCTCGTCATTGGCGGTGCCGGCGGCGACCTCATCGACGGTGGGTCCGGCGATGCCCTCGTCATCGGAGATGCCGGCCTCGTGCAGCTCGTCAACGGCAGCCCGGTTCGAGTCGAGAGCACGGATGTCGCGGTTTCGGGCGACGACACAGTCACGCTCGGCGCCGGCAACGGCGTGGTGCTCGGCGGCTCGGGTGCCGACAAGCTGACGCTCGGTGCGGGCCAATCGGTGGTGCTGGGCGACAACGGTAGCGTCGATCTCGACGCATCTGCGCGGCCGGTCGAGATTACCTCGACGGCGCCTGAGGTCGGCGGTGGCGATGGGATCGTGGTCGGCGACGGCGGCTCGGGACACGATCAGCACGGGCTCGGGCGCGGATGTGATCCTCGGCGATAACGGTGCCGTGACGCTCTCGGCCTCTGTGCCGGTCTTCGTTCGTACGACGAACGCAGCTATCGGTGATGCGGACGAGATCCGGGCGGGCGAGGGCGACAACGTCGTGCTCGGCGGCGCCGGGGGCGACACGATCGTCACCGGCACGGGCCGCGACACGGTGTTCGGCGATGCCGGTCAGGTCCGCTTCGATACGAAGGGCTTGGTCGAGCGCGCCGAGAGCCTGGACACCGCCATCGGCGGCGACGACACCATCGAGGCGGGTGCGGGCGACAACCTCGTTATCGCCGGCGTCGGTGCCGACACGGTCACGACGCTCGGCGGCAACGACGCCGTGCTTGGCGACAGCGGTGCGATGGTGTTCGCCGGCGGCGTGCGGGTGAGCATCACCACCACGGCCTCGGCTGACGGCGGCAAGGACATCCTGTCGCTCGGCGACGGCGACAACCTCGCCCTCGGCGGCACGGATGCCGACACGATCACCACCGGCAATGGCTCCGATGTGATCCTCGGTGACTTCGGTTCGATCGGCTACGACGCGGCTGGCTTGCTCGCGCAGATCCTGTCCACCGACACGGCTCTGGGCGGCAACGACACGATCACGGCGGGCGACGGCAGCGACACCATCCTCGGCGGCTTCGGCTCCGACACGATCACCGCGGGCGATGGTGCCAAGATCGTACTCGGCGACAGCGGCCAGTTCGACTACGTGGCGGGTGTGCTTGTGCAGGCGCAGAGCCTGACCCCGGTCCTCGGCGCGGCGGACACGATCAAGCTCGGCAACGGTCGCAAGCTCGTCATCGGCGGTGCCGGCGGCGACCTGATCAACGGCGGGGCCGGTGATGCCATCGTCGTCGGCGATGCCGGCCTCGTGCGGCTCGTCAACGGCAGCCCGGTTCGGGTCGAGAGCACGGATGTCGCGGTTTCGGGCGACGACACGGTCACGCTTGGCGCCGGCAATGGCGTCGTGCTCGGCGGCTCCGGTGCCGACAAGCTGACGCTCGGCGCCGGCCAGTCGGTGGCGCTGGGCGACAACGGCAGCGTCGATCTCGATGCTCAAGCGCGGCCGGTCGAAATCACCTCGACGGCGCCGGAGGTCGGCGGCAGCGATGGGATCGTGGTCGGCGATGGCGGCTCGGTGGTGATCGGCGGCTTCGGCGCCGACACGATCAGCACGGGCTCGGGCGCGGATGTGATCCTCGGCGACAACGGTGCCGTGACGCTCTCGGCCTCTGTGCCGGTCTTCGTGCGCACGACGAGCGCGGCTGTGGGCGATGCGGACGAGATCCGGGCGGGCGAGGGCGACAACGTCGTGCTCGGCGGCTTTGGCGGCGATACGATTGTGACCGGCGCGGGTCGCGATACGGTGTTCGGCGATGCCGGTCAGCTTCGCTTCGATGCGAAGGGCCTGGTCGAGCGGGCCGAGAGCCTGGACACGGCCCTCGGCGGCGATGACACGATCGAGGCGGGTGCGGGCGACAACCTCGTCCTTGCCGGTGTCGGCGCCGACACGATCACGACGCTCGGCGGCAACGACGCCGTGCTCGGCGACAACGGCGTGGCGGTGTTCGCCGGCGGCGTGCGGGTGAGCCTTACCTCCTCGGCCTCGGCTGACGGCGGCAAGGACGTCCTGTCGCTCGGCGACGGCGACAACCTCGCCCTCGGCGGCACGGATGCCGATACGATCACCACCGGCAAGGGCGCCGATGTGATCCTCGGCGACTTCGGTTTGATTGGCTACGACGCGGCCGGCCTACTCGCGCAGATCCTCTCCACCGACACGGGCCTTGGCGGCAACGACACGATCACGGCCGGTGACGGCAGCGATACGATCCTCGGCGGCTTCGGCTCCGACACGATCACCGCCGTCGACGGCGCCAAGACCGTGCTCGGCGACAGCGGTGGGCTCGACTATGCGGCGGGGATTCTCACCCTGGCGCAGAGCCTGACCCCGGCCCTCGGCGCGGCGGACACGATCAAGCCCGGCAACGGTCGCAAGCTGGTCATCGGCGGCGCTGGCGGCGACCTGATCGACGGTGGGGCCGGCGATGCCATCGTCATCGGCGATGCCGGCGTCGTCCGGCTGGTCAACGGCAGCCCGGTTCGGGTCGAGAGCACGGATGTCGCCGTGTCGGGCGACGACACGGTCACGCTCGGCGCCGGCAACGGCGTCGTTCTCGGCGGCTCCGGTTCCGACAAGCTGACACTCGGCTCTGGCCAGTCAGTGGTGCTCGGCGACAACGGCAGCGTCGATCTCGACGCGTCCGCGCGTCCGGTCGAGATCATTTCGATGGCGCCGGAGGTCGGCGSCGACACGATCAGCACGGGCTCGGGCGCGGATGTGATCCTCGGCGATAACGGTGCCGTGACGCTCTCGGCCTCTGTGCCGGTCTTCGTTCGTACGACGAATGCGGCTGTGGGCGACGCCGACGAGATCCGGGCAGGCGAGGGCGACAACGTCGTGCTCGGCGGCGTCGGGGGCGACACGATCGTCACCGGCACGGGCCGCGACACGGTGTTCGGCGATGCCGGTCAGCTTCGCTTCGATGCGAAGGGCCTGGTCGAGCGGGCCGAGAGCCTGGACACGGCCATCGGCGGTGACGACACGATCGAGGCGGGCGCGGGCGACAACCTGGTCCTTGCCGGCGTCGGTGCCGACACGATCACGACGCTCGGCGGCAACGACGCCGTGCTTGGCGACAACGGCGTGGCGGTCTTCGCCGGTGGTGTGCGGGTAAGCCTCGCCTCCACCGCGCCGACGGACGGTGGCAAGGACATTCTGTCGCTCGGCGACGGCGACAACCTCGCCCTCGGCGGCGCGGATGCCGACACGATCACCACGGGCAAGGGTGCCGACGTGGTCCTCGGCGACCATGGCGGCGTCAGCTACGACGCGGCCGGCCGGCTCGCGCAGGTTCTGTCCACCGACACCGGTCTCGGCGGCGACGACACCATTGAGGCAGGCGCGGGCGACAATCTCGTCCTCGGCGGCTTCGGCGGCGATACGATCACGACCGAGATCGGCGCAGACGTCATCCTCGGCGACAGCGGCGAGGTGCTCTATGCCGGCGGCCGTCTGGTCCAGGTGCGCAGCCTGGAGGCCGGGATCGGCGGCCGCGACGCGATCAAGGCGGGCGAGGGTGCTAACATCGTCATCGGCGGCATGGATGCCGACGTGATCGAGACGGGCTCCGGCCGCGACGTAATCCTGGGCGATAGCGGCCTCGTGCGCCGCGACGCCGACGGCCTCGCGCAGGCGGTCTCGACCGACACGGCTCTGGGCGGCGACGACACGATCCGGGCGGGCGAGGGCGACAACCTCGTTCTCGGCGGCTTCGGCAGCGACACAATCGACACTGGGGCCGGCGCGGACGTCGTGCTGGGCGACAGCGGCGACGCCCGGTTCGAACGCGGTGTCATCGCTTCGGTGACGACGCTCGATGCCCTCAACGGTGCGGGCGACACGATCCGGACGGGCGAGGGCGACAACCTCGTCTTCGGCGGTCTCGGCGGTGATGCGATCACCTCCGGCACGGGCAACGACGCCATCGTCGGCGACCAGGGCCGGGCCGGCTTCTCCGGCGGCGTCATGGTCGTGCTCGAGACGATCGACCCGAATGCGGGCGGCGACGACCAGATCGTGGCGGGCAATGGCGACAATCTCGTCCTCGGCGGCATCGGTGCGGACCGCATCGTCACCGGCATGGGCGCCGACATGATCCTCGGCGACAACGGCCGGGCGGATCTCACCTTGGTTGCCGGTCGCGCGGTGATCCGGCGGCTGGCCTCCACCGATCCGCTCGCGGGCGGCGATGACCGCATCAAGGCGGGCGAGGGCAACGATTACGCGGCTGGCGGCACCGGTGCCGACGTGATCCTCGGCGGCGGCGGCCACGACGTGCTGTTCGGCGACCACATGCTCTACGACCGGGCCCTTCCGGCGAACCAGCGCGCGGTCTCGATCTTCACCGCAGCCACCGATGGCGGCGGCAACGACACGATCGAGGGCGGCGCGGGCGACGACTTCCTTTACGGCCAGCAGGGCGACGATTGGCTCTCCGGCGGCGCGGGGGACGACGACCTCACCGGCGGTCACAACGTGCTAGGCGGGGCCGACGGCGATGACGGCCTCTACGGCGGCATCGGAGCGGACGTGATCCTCGGCGACAACGGCATCATCACCCGCCACGTGCTCGTGGACGACGTGAAGTCGGTCACGTGGCAGCGCAATCCCGGCACCTTCGCCGACACGGTGATGCGCGACGTGCTGCGCTTCGACCTCATCGACTTCGTCGGCGGCAACGATGCGATTGCCGGCGGCGCGGGCGATGACCGGATTTTCGGTCAGATGGGCGACGACCTCATCTACGGTGAGGAAGGGTCCGACGAGATCGTGGGCGGCCTCGGTCGCGACAGGATCGATGGCGGCACCGATGTCGACTATCTCCTCGGTGACGAGGGCCGGATCGTCCGCGCCTACACGGCGGACGGCGCGGCGGTTCTCAACAGCGACGGCACCTGGCACCGCGACGTGGTGCTGGAGGAGATCGGCACCGTCACGGCTGCCATCGCCACCGACGCGCAATCGGCCGCCGCACGCACCGCCGACCTCGCGGAGACGCTGGCGCAGGCGGATCTCGTCCTCGCGGTGGGCGCGCGAGACGGGTCGGGCACGCGCCTGACCACGGCCACGGGGGGCGCCTTGGCGACCTCCGCGCTGACCGTCTCGCTGGCCAGGGCCGACGACGACATCATCGCGGGCGGCGACGGCAACGACGTGCTGTTCGGCCAGCGCGGCAACGACAGCCTGTTCGGCGGGGCCGGCGACGACCTGGTCTACGGCGACCGCGCCTCGAACCTGTCGGAGACCGCCTCCGACAAGCCGACCATCGTCAACGCCATCCGGCTGATCGGTGCCGCGGCGGAGACCGGCCTCGTTCTGCCGCTCGGTGGCGAGGTCGTGGTGCCGGCCCTCAACCTCCTGCCTGGCGCGTTCGGCGCCGGTGCCCCGCGCATCGAGGTCTATCCCTCGATGGCGGGCGTGGTCTCCGACATCGCCGGGTCCGATCCGATCCGGCGCGGGGACGGCGCGATGCTCACCGTCTACGCCTCGCTGGTTCCGAGCCTATACGGCACCAACAACGTGCTGGCGGGCAACGACATCATCGAAGGCGGCGCGGGCAACGACACGATCTACGGGGACAGCAGCGAGACCTACACGCTCGACGTGACGGCCTACGCCGCGCTCAACGGCCAGATCGACAAGGTGTCGGCCTCGGTCTCCGATCTGCTCGGTGTCTTCGCCACGCTCGGCCGCGGTGTCGATCTCCTGCAGGGTGGCCCGAGCCGGACGATCGCCTACGGCAACGACACCATCACCGGTGGCGAGGGGGACGACGTCATCGTCGGCGATGCCGCCCGCACCATCGTGCAGGGCTCGGGGCCGCTGCGAAGCCTGTCGCTCGATGCGGCCCTCGCGCTCAGCGACGCCCTCTCCGACATGCGCTCGGTCATTACCGACCTCGCTATGACGGGCCGGGTCGCGCAGGCCGCGGTGACGGTGAAGCTGGAGACGATGGCGCAGCGGCCGCTGAACGAGATCCTCGCCGACGGCCTGTCGGAGGGCATGGGGGCGAACCACGTGATGTCGATCGGCAACGACAGCATCGATGGCGGCGCGGGCGACGACCTCGTCGTCGGCGACACCCTCGTCCTGTTCCAGCCCGGCGTGGCGCGCGGCCTCGCGGTCCACGATCCCGCGACCGCCTCCGCGGCGGCTCAGGTCGAGGCGGCGGTGACGGCCCGTGCCGCCGAGCGGTTCTCCGCGATGCAGCAGCATCTGACGGTGGACTACCCGGTCGATCTGAAGTCGGTGGCCCTCCACTGGATGGTCTCCATCGCCTCCCGTGGCGACAGCTTCCTGAGCGGGAACGACGGGATCGAGGGCGGCGACGGCAACGATCTGCTGATCGGTGATACCGGCTTCATCCAGTTGCCGGCCGCCAACGCGGCGCAGAGCCAGCGCGCGACGGCGGCGACCCTCGCCGAGGATCGTGCCCAGGTCGAAGCCCGCGTGCTCGGCGCCGGTGCGCCCGGTCTCGAGGGGGATCTCGATGCCTGGAACCGTTCGGCGTGGGACGCCTTGGCCGGGAGCGTCATCAATTGGCGCAACCCGCTCTATGGCGGCCTTGCTTGGCGGAGCCCATTCGGCTTCGGCGGCCAGCAGAACCTGACCGCGGCCTACCGCGGCTGGATCGGGGCTCCGCGGGATGCCCGGTTCGACCTGCAGAGCGTGCTGTTCGATATCCACTTCATCCTGGGCGTTCCGGATGCGGCGCCGCCGGCCTCCGGCGTCTATGCCGGCGCCATCAAGGCGGGCGAGGACATCATCTCGGGCGGTGCGGGCAACAACCGGATCTTCGGGGCGAAGGCGACGCTCGTGCCGACGGTCGATGCCAACGGTCGGATGGTCGGGCCGAACGCCTTCACGGTGCTGCTGCCGACCAATCTCGGGATGCTGCAGGGAAGCTTCACGCCGATGATGTTCCCCAACAGCATCGGTGTGATCAACACGGCCGGCGTCGGCACGCAGTTCGTCAACTTCCACTACGGCGTCGCCGTCGCCGGGAGGTGGGGTGCCGCGTCGCTGGCGACCTACCTGCAGACCTACGGCGCGTCCGCCGCGAACCCGTTCGGACCCAACGCTTCGGCGCCGCAATACGGGGTTCCGCAGGGGGCGCAGACCGGCGCGGATCAGGTCACTGAGGGCGACAGCGGCATCAAGGTCATCGGCTTCCATAAGAAGCGGGCGATCTGGTCGTTCGATGCCGGAGTGACCCTGCCGTCCTTCTCGGCGACGGCGGCCAACACCCTGACGCCGACCTCGGTCGCCGGTCGTCCGGCCACGATCGAGGCGATCGCCCACAAGCCGCTGCTGGCCAACGAGGTGATCCGGTCCATCGAGGGCGGGAACATCGTCCTGCGCGGCGCGAGCCGGCCGGCCTCCAACCCGTCGAAGTACGACACGTGGTTCTTCGACGAGGCCAAGGGCAGCTTGGTTGAGCAGGCGAAGAGCGAGGACGACATCCTCTTCCTCGCCAAGCGCTTCGGTGATCCGACGCAATCGGCGAAGTGACCGCGGCCGGCCGGAGGGCCGGCAGCAAGACCTTGAAGCCGCCGTCCGACTTTGATCGGGCGGCGGCTTCGCTCATGGTCGCGGATGCAACGCGGAGCGTTCGGCCACGGCAATCGCCGCCGAAGCCGGCCCGCGGGTCGGGGCGAGGATCGCCGGAATCGGGGCGAGGGGATGGGGGCGATGCCGTTTCTGCAAACGATCGCGATCGACGCTGCCGGGGCCGCGGCCCATGCCGACGCGCTGACGCGGCTGCGGGAGGATGGACTTCAGGCCGTCGTCATCCGCAACGTCCTGACGCCCGCCGAATGCGCGTCGATCGTCGCGGACCTCGCGGTCAACCGGCAGGGCTTCCCCACGACCTCGTTCCCGGCGCCGTTCCGGTCGCATTTCTACGGCATGAACCTGAATCTCGCGGAGCCGGATCTGCGCGCCTATTTCGACATGGCGCCCGGCTTCACGCGCAGCCTCGGGGAGCTGATGGCGCCGTGGGGCGGCTTCGAGACCCGCATCCTCGCCCTGCTCTCGCGCCTCGACGGCGGACGGCCCTATGGCCCGCCCGCCCTGCACGATGGGCGGAGCTACATGGCCACGACCCTGCGCTCGCATCACGAGGGTGGCTACATCCCCCCGCATTTCGACAACGAACAGAAGAATCGCCCGAGCTACCGCCACCTCGAGAGCGTGGTCGAGGGTGACATCTTCTCCTTCGTGCTGACTCTGTCGAAGGCCGAGCGGGGCGGGATGCTCGAAGTCTTCGACGCCAAGGCCGATGCATGGTCGGGCCGGTTCCAGAATCGCGATCGCGCGAGGGAAAAGCCCGACCTCACGCGCTTTGCCCGCCATGCCTTCCATGTCGAGGCCGGGACCATCGTGCTCCTGCGCTCGGGCCGCTTCCTGCATCAGGTCACGCCGGTGGAAGGCGCCCTGCTCCGCTGGACCGCCTGCTCCTTCATGGCCCGGTCCCGCAGCGGCGATGCCGTCCATTGCTGGGGCTAGGTGGGTGGCGCGGATTCCGGCCTATTTCGACGCATTCCTCGCGGCGGTGGCAGGGGGTGCCGCGATCGATCATGTCCATCTCGGCCATTGGGACGAGCCGGGGGCGATCGGTCCGGCCCGGGCGCGGGCGGGGTTCGCGCAGGCGCAGGAGCAGTTGAGCGCGGCGCTCGTCGCGTGGCTCGACCTCGCGCCGGGCCACCGCGTGCTCGATGTCGGCTGCGGCTTCGGCGGCACCCTGCGGGCGATCCGGCGGAGCAATCCCGAGGCGGAGGTGATCGGGCTCAACCTCGATCCGCGCCAACTCGCGGTCGGACTTCGCCAGGACGACCGGCCGCGCAACGCCGCCTGGGTCGCGGGCGATGCCTGCCGACTGCCCTTCGCGGGCGCCGCGTTCGATCGGCTCCTCTGCGTCGAGGCGGCGTTCCACTTCGCCTCCCGGCGCGCCTTCTTCGGTGAAGCGCACCGCGTCCTGACCCGCGACGGGGTGCTCGTGATGAGCGACATCGTCCTCACCCGGCCGCCGCTTCCGCCGGAGCGGGTCGCGCTATTCGCAGACGGGCTCGAGGCTGCCTTCGGTCCCTGGCCCGACAAATGGGCGGGGCTCGACGCGATCCGCCGCGATGCGGAAGCCGCCGGCTTCACCCTCCGGGTCACCGACGCCACCGCGAACACGGAGCCGAGCTATCACACCATCGCCTCGGATCGGCGCGGCACGCCAACCGGCGGCGACGTCTTGCGGGAACTGCACCGCCTCGGCTGCCTACATTATCTTTATTGTCGCCTCGACAAACGATGAGACGAATCCAGCGGCCGCGGTCTCAAGACGATATGAGGGCGGGACGCGTCGATTGGATCTCTCAAGTTCTGCCGAGGCTTTAAATTCGCTTCCCTCACGCCTGATCGCATCGGGCGCCCCTCCGGTCATCGCGAAACCATGCTCGAGCCGTCCTCCCCCACGCATCGGCGCATCGCCCTCGTCTGCATGACGCCGCGCCCCGATGCGCAGGAACTGGGCGAGTTGCATCTGCCGAGCTACGGCATCCGGCGCATTCATGCGGCTTTGCTCGGCGATCCCGATCTCGCCGACGCGTCCGTGCGGCTGTTCGACCGCCGCACCGCCGATATCGAGGCTTACGTCGCGGAGATTCTGGATTTCGAGCCCGACCTCGTCGGCTTCTCGATCTATGTCTGGTCGGCGCCGGCCATGATCGCGGTAGCGCGGGCCCTGCGCGCCCGCCGTCCCGCGCTCGCCATCGTCTTCGGCGGTCCCTCGGCGCGATCCGCCTTCTTCGATCTCGAACCCTACCGCCCGGCTCATGCCTATCTCGACGCCGTGGTCGAGGGCGACGGCGAAGAGATCATCTGCGAGATCGCGCGGCTGCCGCAGCTCGACCAGGCCGCCTGGGAGCGGGTGCGCGGGCTGACGCTGCCGACCGCAACCGGCTGGCTGCGGACCGAGCGGCGCCCGCCCATCACCGCCCTCGACCGGATCGCCTCACCCTATGCCCACGGGCTGATGCCGCAGGGGGGCGTGGCCTATCTCGAGAGCTTCCGCGGCTGCCCGCTTTCCTGCCGCTTCTGCGAGTGGGGCACGAAGGAGAACAGCAAGGCCTCCTTCTCGGCCGACTACATCGCCCGCGAGCTCGACGCCTTCCGCACCCTGGAAGCCCCGGCGGTGTTCCTGCTCGATGCCGGCCTCAACCTGAATATCGGCGCTTTCCGCAACCTTCGGCTCGCCAACCAGCGCTCGGGCTTCCTCAAGGAAACCCTGCTCTGGGCGGAGATCTACCCGTCGATCGTGCGCGACGAGCATCTCGCCTTCATCGAGGAGATCGGCACCGCCTATCTCGGCGTCGGGATGCAGTCGATGGACCCGGCGGTCCTGCGCCTGCACGACCGCCCGTCGGATTCGCCCCGTTTCGAAGCGGCGGTGCGGGCGCTGGCCCGCGTCACCAATATCGAGCTGCAGATCATCGCGGTTCTGCCCGGCGACACGCCGGAAGGGTTCTTCCGCACCCTCGATTACGCCCTGTCGCTGCCCGCGAGCGTCCGGGTCTATCACTGCCTCGTCCTGCCCGACGCGCTGCTGACCCGCAGCCGGCCGGAATGGAACGTCCGCTTCGACCCGCACTCGCTGACGATGCGCTCCTGCGAAGGATGGAGCGAGGACGCGGTGGCGCGCACCCGCGCGGAGCTGCGCCGCCGGGCGCTCGCCGCCGGCGGCAAGGCCGGCGAGTTCTGGTGGGCATTCCCGCGTCAGCCCCAGCGCGTCACCCAAGCCCGCGCCTCGTGGCGGCAGGCCGCCGCGCGATGACAGCGGTTCGCTCCGGCCGGCGTGTCGCGCTGGTGGCGCAGTACCCGGAGCGCGATCCGGCGATGCCGAGCTTCGTGCCCAATCTCGGCCTGCGCATGGTCGAGGCCACCCTGCGCGCCGCCGCCCTTCCCGGCCTCGACTGCCGGGTCTGGGACATGACCGGCGGCGACCCCGAGCGGGTCGCCCGCGAGATCGCGGCTTTCGACCCCGACATCGTCGGCTTCTCGGCCTATCTCTGGTCGCTGCCCTTCCTCTGCCGTGTCACCGCGCTCCTCAAGCAGGACGACCCCGCCCGGCTCATCGTGTTCGGCGGCCCTTCCGCCCGGCCGGTCATGTTCGCGCGCCCGCCCTTCTCGAAAGCGGCGGACGACATCGACGTCCTCGTCATCAATGAGGGCGAGGAGACCTTCCTCGAAATCGTCTCGCTCGAACAGCGCACCTCGGCCGCGCTCGGTACCCTGCGCGGCGTCGCCGTCCGGGATGGCGCAGGCTGGCGCGAGACCCCGGCGCGGCCGCTCGCCAACCTCGACAGCCTCGCCTCGCCCTACGCGCTGAACCTCGTGCAACATGGCGGCCTCGGCGTGCTCCAGACCTACCGGGGCTGCCCGTTCACCTGCTCGTTCTGCGAGTGGGGCACGATGGAATCACCCAAGCGCGTGCGCGCGGTAGATCATCTGAGCCGGGAGTTCGAGGCCATCGCCGGCCACGATGTCTACGCGGCACTCCTCGTCGATGCCGGGCTGAACCTCAACCGCAACGCCTTCCTCAACCTCCGGCGCGCCGCCGAGGAGAGCGGCTTCTTCGAGCGCCACGGATTGATCTGCGAGGTCTATCCGGCGGCGGTGCGGCAGGAGCATCTCGATTTTCTGGCCACCGTCAGCAACGCCTATGTCGGCATCGGCCTGCAGAGCTTCGACAACGCCGTGCTGGCCCATGTGGATCGCACCTACGACGAGCGGCGCTTCGACGAGACCTTCGCCAAGCTCGATGCGGTGGCGAGCCTCGCCGTCGAGATCATCCTGGGATTGCCCGGCGACAATCCCGAAACCTTCCGGCGCAATTTCGAGCGCGCCCGCCGGCTGCCCTGCGCGCTCCGCGTCTATCACTGCGTGGTGCTGCCCTCGGGCCTGATGGTGCGCTCGCCCCCCGAGCATCGCCTCGACTACGACCCGGTCTCCCTGAAGATGACCTCCTGCACCGGCTGGAGCGAGGCCGCCCTCGCGGCGGAATGCCGCTTCCTCACCCGACAGGCCGCGCTCCAGGGCGGGCGCTCGGGTGAGTTCTTCTGGACGTTCCCGCCGCCGCGGTGAGGGCGTTCAGCTCACCGCGAAGCTCGTCCACAGGCCCGTATCGAACCGCTCCAGCACGGTCGCGCTAAGCAGCCAGCGGCCGGGATTGTCGGCGACGAACGCGATCTGCGCGCTTTTGCCTTCCGGGATCTGCACGGTGTCGAGCCAGTAGGGCTCCCAGCCGTCATCGAGCTGGTGCAGCAGGCGGAAGACGTGGCCGTGCAGGTGCAGGCTCTGCATGAAGCCGGTGTCGTTGCGGATCGACAGCACCACGACCCCGCCGCGCTTGACCGAGAACAGGGGGGCCGCCCCCGACGCTCCGCTCGCGCCGTTGATCTGCCAGATCTTGGCGGGATCGCCGGAATAGGGCGTCTCGGCGCCGGGCTTCGTCTTGTCGGGCCGCACGCCGCCCGTCAGCACGAGTTCGCGGCGAAGCGCGCTTTGCAACCGGATCTCGGCCGGCAGGCGCTTGTTCTCGGGGATCGAGCCGATCGCGGCGCGGCCGGATTGCGCCACCGGCTCGCCGATGGCGGTCAGGGTCGCCAGCGGCAGACCCTGACCGATCAGAGCGGTGATCGTGCCGGCCGGTCCCGCCTGCACCGGGAGATCGAGGAGCAGGTCGTAGCGCGTGCCCGGCGCGAAGGGGAGCGTCGCCTTCAGAGGCTCGAAGGTGTCCGTCGGCTGGCCGTCCACGGCCGCGACATAAGCCTTCAGCCCGTCGAAGCGGATGCGCAGGCTGCGCGCGTTGCAGGCATTGGCGAGCCGCAGGCGCAGACGGCTGCCCGGCCGCGCGTCGAGTACGAGCGGGATCGGCCGTCCGTTGAGCGTCACCACGCTGCCGAGCCGCCCGGCCGCGGCGGCGAAGGCGACCTGCCCGAAGGGTTGGAGCGCACCGGCCTCGTCGAGCCTCCAATCCTGCACGAGTAAAGCGAGATCCTGATCGACCGGAGGCGGGGCGGGCTCCTCCACGATCAGCATGCCGGCGATGCCCCGGCCGGACGGCTCGCTCGATCCGCCGACGACGAGCGGGCGAATCAGGAAGCTGCCGGCATCCGGCGGCGTGAAGTCGTAGGTGAAGCTCGCGCCCGGCTTGATCGGCTCCTGGGTGACGCCGCCGACGCCGTCCATGGCGTTGGCGATTCGCACCCCGTGCCAGTGCAGCGAAAGCGGCTGGTCGGTCCCGTTCTCGACGCGCAGGCGAACCGCCTCGCCGAGCTTGATCCGCAGGATCGGCGCCTCGGCGTCGCCGAGACGCCATACCGCCGTCTCGGGCGCGGGTTCGGGCTTCAGACGCAGCTTGGCCGGTGCCGCCTTGATCGCTTTCGGCTCCGGAAGCGGAGCCTTCCCGGCAGGCGTCTGTGCCGAGGCCGTCCCCGGCATCAGGGCGAGGGCGGCGCTGCCCGCGAGCAGATCGCGCCGTGAGAACGATCCCGGCGCGGGCTCGGCCGTCGGGTCGGGATTTCGCATGGCGTCTCGCGTCATCGTTCGGTTGGGCTCGCGTTGTAGACAGGCTTCGTCCGACCCGCCACCGCACGCGGAGCCCCGCAAGTTTTTTGCTGCGGGCTCGGGTGCGCGTGCTATAGACGCGCGCTTCGACGGCCCGGTATCCGGGCTCGTGTCGATGGCGCTCGCGGGCGTGGCGGAACTGGTAGACGCGCTGGATTTAGGTTCCAGTGTCGCAAGACGTGGGGGTTCGAGCCCCTCCGCCCGCACCATGTCCGTATCGGCGTCAGGAACCCACGCGGTTCCCGCCGGAGCTTCCGCATGGGGCTTCCCTGGCGCAGCGACACGCGAAGACGAGATTGCGGTTTTAGAAAACAGCGGACGAACGACGATGCAGGTGACCGAGACGACCTCCGAGGGGCTGAAGCGCGAGTTTCAGGTGCTCCTCCCCGCGAACGAGCTTGAGGATCGCCTCAACACCGAGCTCTCGAACATCAAGGGCAAGGTCCAGATCAAGGGCTTCCGCCCCGGCAAGGTGCCGGTCGCGCATCTGCGCAAGGTCTACGGCAAGTCGGTGATGGCCGACGTGCTGCAGAACGCCGTCAACGAGGCCAACCAGCAGATCGTCGCCGACAAGGGCCTGCGCCTCGCGCTGGAGCCGCAGATCGAGTTCCCGAAGGACGAGGAGCAGACCATCATCGAGCGCGCGCTCGATGCCAAGGGCGACCTCGCCTTCAAGGTGAAGCTCGAGGTGCTGCCGAGCTTCGAGCTCGCCGACCTCTCCGACGTGTCGATCAAGAAGCTCGTGCTCAAGCCCTCCGACGAAGAGGTCAACGAGACGCTCGAGCGCATGGCCAAGGACAGCCGTTCCTTCGAGCCCCGCGAGGAGGGCGCCGAGGCGCAGTCCGGCGACCGCGTCACCATCGACTTCGTCGGCCGCATCGACGGCACCGAGTTCGAGGGCGGCAAGGGCGAGGACGTCGATCTGGAACTCGGCTCCAACACCTTCATCCCCGGCTTCGAGGACCAGCTCGTCGGCGCCAAGGTCGGCGACAGCCGCCTCGTGAAGGTCGCCTTCCCGGCCGATTACCAGGCCGAGCAGCTCGCCGGTAAGGATGCCGAGTTCGACGTCACCGTGAAGGTCGTCGCCGCCCCCGGCGAGACCAAGATCGACGACGAGCTGGCCAAGCGCTTCGGCATGGACGACCTCGAGAAGCTGAAGGAAGCCGTCTCCAAGGCCGTCGGCTCCGATTACGAGGCCCAGTCCCGGCGCAAGCTCAAGAAGGAGCTGCTCGACGCGCTCGACGGCAAATACGCCTTCGACCTGCCCCCGAGCCTTGTCCACCAGGAGTTCGCCGCCGTGTGGGCCCAGGTCGAGCAGGACCTGAAGACCCGCGGCAAGACCTTTGAGGACGAGGGCACGACCGAGGAGGCTTCGCAGGCGGAGTACCGCAAGATCGCCGAGCGCCGCGTCCGCCTCGGTCTGGTGCTTGCGCAAGTCGGCGAGACCGCCGATATCAAGGTCTCGGATGACGAGGTCAATCAGGCCCTGTTCGCCCGGATCCGGCAGTTCCCGGGCCAGGAGAAGCAGGTCTACGACTTCTACCGCAACAATCCGCAGGCGCTCGCCGAGCTTCGCGCGCCGCTGTTCGAGGAGAAGGTCGTCGACCATGTCCTCGGTCAGGTCCAAGTCGTCGAGGAACCCGTCTCCAAGGAGGCGCTCTTCGCCGAAGACGACGAGGCCGACGCCGTGACCGGCGGGGCCGCGACGGACGAGAAGCCGAGCGAGTCCAACAACGAGGCGGCGGCCGACAAGGCTGCCGGCTGATCGCCGACCCACCGGCTCCGCGGCGGGCGGCGATCTTTGAGATCAGGCGGCGTTAACGCTTGCCGTGTTCGCTGTAACCATCCGGCCTCGGGCGATTCGCCCCGGGGCCGGACCCGGAGCCGAGGGCTGCAATGAGAGATCCGGTCGATTACTTCCACAACTCGCTCGTGCCCATGGTGGTCGAGCAGTCGAGCCGCGGCGAACGCGCGTTCGACATCTACTCGCGGCTTCTGCGCGAGCGGATCATCTTCCTCACCGGCCCCGTCGAGGACCAGGGCGCGTCGCTGATCGTCGCCCAGCTTCTGTTCCTGGAAGCCGAGAACCCGAAGAAGGAAATTTCCTTCTACATCAACTCGCCCGGCGGCGTGGTGACCTCGGGCCTGTCGATCTACGACACGATGCAGTTCATCCGCTGCCCCGTCACGACGCTCTGCGTCGGTCAGGCGGCTTCGATGGGCTCGCTCCTGCTGGCCGCGGGTGAGGCCGGCCACCGCTTCGCCCTGCCGAACGCCCGGATCATGGTGCACCAGCCCTCCGGCGGCTTCCAGGGTCAGGCCACCGACATCCTGATCCATGCCCGCGAGATCGAGGCGCTCAAGAAGCGCCTGAACGAGATCTACGTGAAGCATACCGGCCGTGAGTACGAGACCATTCATCAGGCGCTCGAGCGCGACAACTTCATGACCGCCGACGCGGCCAAGGAGTTCGGCCTGATCGACGACATCCTGCACAAGCGTCCCGAGCCGGCCGCTGCCTGAGTAGGACCAGAAACCCGGGGCGTCCGGGGCCGCTGACCCGACCCGGTCGGGTCATGCGTCCTTTGGGCGCCCGCCCCAGCCGATAGGCCGGTTGATCCCGAGCCGGCTGCGTGATTGCATCGGGATGATAGTGCCTCAATCCCGACGCATCCGCCCTGTGTGACTGTTTCTTTAGGCGGATGCGCTTACATCATATGAACGACGCGCGTGTCCTCCTGGCTGGGGCCGCGCCCGCGAACCGGAGACCGACATGAGCAAGACAGGCGGCAACGACTCGAAGAGCACGCTGTACTGCTCGTTCTGCGGCAAGAGCCAGCACGAGGTTCGCAAGCTGATTGCGGGCCCGACGGTGTTCATCTGCGACGAGTGCGTCGAGCTGTGCATGGACATCATCCGCGAGGAATCGAAGTCCTCGCTGGTGAAGTCCCGCGACGGGGTGCCGACTCCGAAGGAGATCCGGCGCGTTCTCGACGACTATGTCATCGGGCAGGACTTCGCCAAGAAGGTTCTCTCGGTGGCCGTGCACAACCACTACAAGCGGCTCGCGCACGCGACGAAGCACAACGACGTCGAACTCGCCAAGTCCAACATCATGCTGATCGGGCCGACGGGCTCGGGCAAGACGCTGCTCGCGCAGACGCTCGCCCGCATCCTCGACGTGCCCTTCACCATGGCCGACGCCACCACGCTGACGGAAGCGGGCTATGTCGGTGAGGACGTCGAGAACATCATCCTCAAGCTGCTCCAGGCCTCCGACTACAACGTCGAGCGGGCGCAGCGCGGCATCGTCTACATCGACGAGATCGACAAGATCTCCCGCAAGTCGGACAACCCCTCGATCACCCGCGACGTCTCGGGCGAGGGCGTGCAGCAGGCGCTCCTGAAGATCATGGAAGGCACCGTCGCCTCCGTGCCTCCGCAGGGCGGCCGCAAGCACCCGCAGCAGGAGTTCCTGCAGGTCGACACCACGAACATCCTGTTCATCTGCGGCGGCGCCTTCGCCGGACTGGAGCGCATCATCTCCCAGCGCGGCAAGGGGACCTCGATCGGCTTCGGCGCCAGCGTCCAGGCCCCCGATGATCGCCGCACCGGCGAGGTGTTCCGCTCGGTGGAACCCGAGGATCTGCTGAAGTTCGGACTCATCCCCGAATTCGTCGGTCGTCTGCCGGTTCTGGCGACGCTGGAGGATCTCGATGAGGAAGCCCTCAAGAAGATCCTGCAGGAGCCCAAGAACGCGCTGGTCAAGCAGTACCAGCGCCTGTTCGAGATGGAGAATGTCGAGCTGACCTTCCAGGACGAGGCGCTCAGCCTCGTTGCCCGCAAGGCCATCGAGCGCAAGACCGGCGCCCGCGGCCTGCGCTCGATCCTGGAGACCATCCTCCTCGACACGATGTACGACCTGCCCGGCCTCGAATCCGTTGAGCAGGTGGTCATCGGCCCGGAGGTGGTCGAGGGCAAATCCCGGCCGCTCTTCATCCACGGCGACCGCAACAAGGAAGCCCCGGCCAGCGTCAGCGCCTGACCGGCAAACATCCGGGGCCGCACGGTTTTTGAGCCGGCGGCCCTTTTTCGTTCCGGGGGGTGCCTGCGCTTGAAAGCGCCCCCCGCAACGACCATTTCAGGCTCAACGCAGGGCTCCACGCTTCATCCCCCGAAAGGTCGGGCCCGCGCCGCCAGCCGCAAACTGATTATCCGCTTCCGACCCTTCGCGGCCCGGTCGGCACCTGGCAAGATGCTTGCTCGCCGTTGAGGAGCGACTGCCCGGCGTCAACACATAAGGGAAGAACTTATGACCCAGTCGAAATCGCGCCAGCCGGTCGTTCCCGGTTCGACGGGCTCTTATGCCGTCCTGCCGCTGCGCGACATCGTCGTGTTTCCGCACATGATCGTGCCCCTGTTCGTGGGCCGCGAGAAGTCGATCCGTGCGCTTGAGGAGGCGGTCCGCTCGGACCGGCACATCCTGCTCGCGACGCAGATCAATGCCAGCGACGACGATCCGGCCACCGACGCGATCTACACGATCGGTACACTCGCCTCCGTGTTGCAGCTCCTCAAGCTGCCCGACGGCACCGTGAAGGTGCTGGTCGAGGGCGCTGGCCGTGCGCAGATCGAGTCCTTCGTGCGCTCGGACGAGTATTACGAGGCGCAGGCTCTCACGCTCACCGATGACCTCGGCGACCGCGTCGAGGCCGAGGCGCTCGCACGCTCGGTGATCTCCGAGTTCGAGAACTACGTGAAGCTCAACAAGAAGATCTCCCCCGAGGTCGTCTCCGCGGTCACGCAGATCGACGAGCCGTCCAAGCTCGCCGACACCGTCGGCTCGCACCTCGCGGTCAAGATCGCCGACAAGCAGGCGATCCTCGAAATCCCCACGGTGGCGCAGCGCCTCGAGCGTGTGCTGTCGCTGATGGAGAGCGAGATCTCCGTGTTGCAGGTGGAGAAGCGCATCCGCACCCGCGTCAAGCGGCAGATGGAGAAGACCCAGCGCGAGTACTACCTCAACGAGCAGATGAAGGCGATCCAGAAGGAGCTCGGCGACGAGGACGGTCGCGACGAGCTGGCCGAGCTGGAAGACAAGATCGAGAAGACCAAGCTGACGAAGGAGGCCCGCGAGAAGGCCGCCGCCGAGCTGAAGAAGCTGCGGCAGATGTCGCCGATGTCGGCCGAGGCCACGGTCGTGCGCAACTATCTCGACTGGATGCTCGGCATCCCGTGGGGCAAGCGCTCGAAGATCAAGAAGGATCTGCTCGGGGCTCAACAGATCCTCGACTCGGATCACTTCGGCCTCGACAAGGTCAAGGACCGGATCGTCGAGTACCTCGCCGTGCAGCAGCGGGCGAACAAGCTCACCGGCCCGATCCTCTGCCTCGTCGGACCGCCCGGCGTCGGCAAGACCTCGCTCGGCAAGTCGATCGCCAAGGCCACGGGCCGCGAATTCGTCCGGATGTCGCTCGGCGGCGTGCGTGACGAGGCCGAGATCCGCGGTCACCGCCGGACCTATATCGGCTCGATGCCCGGCAAGATCGTCCAGTCGATGCGCAAGGCCAAGACCTCGAACCCGCTCATCCTGCTCGACGAGATCGACAAGATGGGCATGGACTTCCGCGGCGATCCCTCCGCGGCGCTCCTTGAGGTTCTCGATCCGGAGCAGAACGCGACCTTCAACGACCATTACCTCGAGGTCGATTACGACCTGTCGAACGTGATGTTCGTGACGACGGCGAACACGCTCAACATCCCCGGCCCGCTCATGGACCGGATGGAGGTGATCCGTATCGCCGGCTACACGGAGGAGGAGAAGCTCCAGATCGCCCGCCGCCACTTGATCCCCGAGGCGGTCAAGAAGCACGGGCTCACCCCCGACGAGTGGTCGATCACCGACGACGGTCTGATGATGCTCATCCGCCGCTACACGCGGGAGGCGGGCGTCCGTAACCTGGAGCGCGAGATCTCCAACCTGATCCGTAAGGCGGTGAAGGAGATCCTGATCACCAAGGTGAAGCAGGTCGAGGCCAACCCCGAGACGCTGCCGGAATTCCTCGGCCCGCCGAAGTTCCGCTACGGCGAGATCGACGCGGACGATCAGGTCGGCGTGGTGACGGGTCTGGCCTGGACCGAGGTGGGCGGCGAGTTGCTGACCATCGAGGGCGTCATGATGCCGGGTAAGGGCAAGATGACGGTCACGGGCAACCTGCGCGACGTGATGAAGGAGTCGATCTCGGCGGCGGCGTCCTACGTCCGCTCGCGGGCCATCGATTTCGGCATCGAGCCGCCGCTGTTCGAGCGCCGGGACATCCACGTCCACGTTCCGGAAGGGGCAACCCCGAAGGACGGTCCGTCGGCCGGCATCGCCATGGCCACCGCGATCATCTCGACGCTCACCGGCATCCCGGTGCGCCGCGATGTGGCCATGACCGGCGAGGTGACCCTGCGCGGTCGCGTCCTGCCGATCGGCGGTCTGAAGGAGAAGCTGCTCGCCGCACTCCGCGGCGGCATCAAGACGGTGATGATCCCGGAAGAGAACGCCAAGGACATCGCCGAGGTGCCCGACAGCGTGAAGAACGGTCTGGAGATCATCCCCGTCTCGCGGATGGATCAGGTGCTGCTGCACGCCCTCGTGCGCCAGCCCGAGCCCATCGAGTGGGACGAGCCGCTCCCGGCCAAGACGCCGAAGCGGGATGAGGACGGCGCGGCGGTCATCGCCCACTGATCCTTAGCTCGCATCAAACGAACGAAGCCCCCGGAGCGCCGCTCCGGGGGCTTTTTCGTGCGCCGAGTCAGGGGAAGAGCGCGAGCCCGGTCTTGCGCAGCCGCGATCCCTTCCGTAACGCTTCGCGGCGCCGGTTCGGGCGGTTAGCTCAGTTGGTAGAGCGTCTCCTTTACACGGAGAGGGTCGGGGGTTCGAGTCCCTCACCGCCCACCAATCCGGGCGCAGGATGGCTCAAAGGCGAGCGCGACGGTGCTTGCCGGCCCCATGGGCATTCCGACGGATCACCCTGGTCGAGACTTCTCCCTGCGAGCGCGCTCCATGCCCGAGCGGCCCGCTCCGGGATGGGATCACGCGGACGTACCGCATCATCCGATCCAGCCGAAAACTGAAACCAGGGCCCCCTTCCGCGTTCCCCGTTCAGGCATGAGCGGGGAGTGACATGGAAGGTGGGCTGATCTGGCTCGGCATCATCGCCGGCATCTTGGGGTTGAGCGGCCTCGGCTACCTGTTTGCGGCTTGGGCGAAAGCGCGGAGGGAGCCGCGCTGACGCCAGCCGCGCCGGAGGGGAGGGGGCCGGAGCGGGCAGCGTGCTTTACTGCGAAACGAGGGAGCCCTGCCGATCACGCGGCTCGTACCGGTTCGCTATGCCCGCGCCGCAGCATTGTCGTTGTCGCTGGGCTGGAGGCTCGTGGTACCGGTCCGATCAGTCTTCTCTTTCCCCCGAAGCAGCAGCGGCACGATCCGCGTCGAGCGTCGGTAGATCCAGGCCTCGTGCCGGCGGCGCAAGGGACGTCCGTATTGGACGGTTTCTCTTCCACACATGGTCATTCTTCACGGTGACGTCTGGCTGACTTGTCCCTGAAGCTAACCGCGAACTATCGGGATGCATTGACTGGACGTCCCAAAATTTACGCCGACGCGCTTTGCCGCACGGAGGCAACGCCGTCGCAACGCGCTCAGGGCCTCGCTTGATCGGCGGTGGTACCCGCATCAGCCGTGCAGTGCCTCCGTTTGACGCAGTTTTTTTGCACTGCCGAAGCGCCGAGGGGGATGAATCGCCCCGGCTGAGCCGCTCAACCCTTTGGTGCAGAAGAAGGCGCATGTCAGCGCCCGCTGCGTTGCGCCGGTTGGACAAGAGGGTACCGGCGCGCCGGAATGACGGATTTTCTGTTCGTTCACGACCACTTCCCGGGGCCATTCGGCTTTCTCGCCGAGGCCCTGATGGATCGAGGCCATCGCTGCGCGGCCATCGCCGGAGAGGCGGCACCGGGCTTGGCCGGCTTGCCGATCCTGCGGTGGCGTCCGGGGCGGAAGGTGACGCCGGGCCTGTTTCCGCTGGCCCATCCTACGGAATCGGCCTTCATCAACGCCACCGCCGCCCTGCGATGCGCGCTCGAACTGCGCAAGCACGGCTTCGATCCGGCCGTCATCGTCGGGCATCCGGGGCGCGGGGAATCGCTGCTGCTCAACCAAGTCTTTCCGCGGGCGCGTCGGCTCGCCTACGCGCCGTATTACCGGGCGGACGGGGATGCGCTCGGCTTTGATTCCGAGTGGACGCGCCCGCCCAACCTCGAAGACCGCGTGCGGGACCGCGCCGGGAACGCGACGCTGGCCATGGCTTATGCCGAGGCCGAACGGCTGGTCTGCCCGACGGAGTTTCAGCGAAGTCTCTTACCGGCGGGCTTGCGGGCGCAGGCCAGCGTGATCCACGAGGGGATCGACACCGACGAGGTGCGCTACGATCCCCATGCCGTCGTGCATCTGCCCAACGGGCGCAAACTGACCAAGGCGCGGCCGGTCATCACCTTCATCGCTCGGCAATTGGAGCCGCTGCGCGGTTTCCCGACCTTCATGCGCGCCCTGCCGACGCTACTCGAAGCCGTGCCCCAGGCCGAGATTCTCATTGTCGGGAGCGACGGGCGCGGGGATGCCGCGGCAAAGGCGGCGCAGCCCCCGACGTGGAAGGAACGTCTGCTGGCCGAGCTCGACGGCCGGCTCGATCGTGAGCGCCTCCATTTCCTCCCCCGTCTCACGCACGAGGAAATGGTGGCCGCCCTCTCGGTCGCCACGGCGCATGTCGCCTACACCTATCCCTTCTCGCTCTCGCGGGTCTTCCTGAAGGCGATGGCGTGCGAATGCCTCGTGATCGCCTCGGACACCGCGCCGGTGCGGGAGGTGGTGCGGGACGGCGTGAACGGCATCATCCGCGATTTCTTCGACGCCGATGCGCTGTCGGAGGCGCTCATCGACGCCTGCCGCGCGCCCGAACGGTGGCGGCCTCTGCGCGAGGCGGCCCGGCGGACGGTCATCGATCGCTACGACCGGCGGCGTCACTGCCTGCCGACCTGGCTCGCGCTGCTGACCTATCTCGCCGACGCGCCGGCCCGTGCCTGAGCGGCGCGGGCCTATTGCGCCCGGAACAGGTGGAGGCTGAAGCCGCTGTCCTCATCGACCCAGAGGCGCACCGGCTCCCAGCCCTGCGCCGAGGCCAGGGCTCGAAATGCGTCGGGCGCGTATTTGTGGGAGGTGTCGGTGCGGATGCTCTCGCCGGCGGCGAAGCGGATCGTCCGATCGCCGAGCCGGTAGGCACCGGGCCGGGTTGCCACGAGATGAGCTTCCACCCGGAACGGGTCGTCGGCGAGCCGTACTTCGTGGCGGAGGTGGCTGCGGTCGAAATCGCTTCCGAGTTCCCGGTTCATCCGCTCGATGAGGTTGAGGTGCAAAGCCGCCATCAGGCCGTCCGCCTCTCCGTAGGCGCGGCGTAGGCGGGCCGGGTCGTGCGTGGGATCGGCCCCGACCAGGAAGTGGCTCGGCCCCAGCGTCTCCCGCGCCCGCGCCAGGAAGCTGCTCGCCTGCTTCGGCGTGAAGTTGCCGATGCTGGTGCCGGGAAAGAAGCCCAGGATCGGCGGCGCGGCGGCCCCCGGCGGCAGGCGGATCGGCTTCGAATAGTCGGCGCAAACGGGCGTCATCGGCACGTCCGGGTAATCCGGAGCGAGGCGCGCGATCGCCGCATCGAGATAGGCCCCGGAGATGTCGAGGGCGAGAAAGGCGGCCGGCGCCTCCAAGGCGTCGAGCAGGGTCCGGATCTTCCGGCTCGCGCCGCTGCCGAACTCGACCACGCTGACGCCTGGGCCGACCAGCGCCGCGACTTCGGCCGCGACCCGTGGCAGAAGCGCCATCTCCCGTTTCATCGGGTAGTAGTCCGGATGCGCGCAGATCCGGTCGAACAGATCCGAGCCGGTCTCGTCCCAGAGGTATTTGCCGGGCAGGGTCTTCACCTCGCCCGAGAGGCCGGCGAGGGCGTCCCGCAGGAACTCGGCACGCTCGCGGGAGGCTGCCTCCGCTGCGCTCATCGCGGTCCGGTCGGGCGGGTCGCGGTGAGAATGACGAGCGCGATGCGCTCCGCCGCCGCGTAGCCCGGATCGTCGAGTTCCTCGCCATACTCGTCCGGATCGAACTCGCGGTACGAGACGTCGAGACCGGCCCGTGCGCAGATCGCGCTCGCCTCCTCCCGGAAGCCGTCATGGCCTTCGACGATGGCCGAACCGGTGAACAGCACAAGGCTGCCACCCGGCGCCAGTCGCTCGGTCGCCGCCTCGACCACGCGCAGGGACAGCCCGGCCCCGAGCGGTCCGCCGCCATGCCGGTAGGCCCGCCCGCCGGAATCCACCATGAAGGGTGGGTTCGAAACGATGAGATCGAACGATCCCTCGACGCTGTTCAGCATGTCGCTGTGGACGGGGCGCACATTGTCGATGCCCGCGAGCCGGGCGTTGATGCGCGCGGCGCGAAGGGCCGCCGGGTTGATGTCGACGAGAACGACTTCGGCCTCCGGCAACCGCTTGGCGACGACGATGCCCGCCGCGCCCGAGCCGCAGCCGATATCGGCCGCCCGCCGCGGCGTCGGATGTCGGGCCCTGGCCCGCTCTTCGAGGTGGGCAATGACGGCCTCGGCAAAGCGCATGGTGTCGGGGCCGAAGAACACCGCATCCGCCGCAAGCGGCGGGTAAGCCGCATGCAGAAACAACGTGTCGTCGAGGCTCGACAGACGAATCCCCGCCTTCATAAGAGAACCGTCCGGCCCCGCCGAGCGGTCGAGCACGCCCGCTTGCGCCATCAGGTCGGTCAGTTCTGCCGGAAGCAGGCCATCGCGAAACGGACGGCTCCAGCCCAGCACGTCCCGTAGCGATCGCGCGTGGGCGTTCTCGGGCCGGGCATTCACCCGGGCATGGGTGGCGGGTGTGACGGTGGTGAACCGGTAGCCGCTGTCCCGCACCGCGCGGGCGAGGGCGAGGAGGGCGTCCTCGTTATGGGCGTTCGGCTCCTGGGAGGCCGTGGGATGCGAGGGAGCATCGGCCATCCTCAACCCTCCATCTGCCCGGCGAGGAAGGCACCCGAGCGCAGATCCGCCGCCACTTGTTGCGCATCCCACTCCACCGCTCCCTCCTGGCGGTGATAGGGGCAGACCCAATCGTCCGGCACCGCCCGCCCGCTGAATTGCCGGGCGGCGGAGCGCTCGCCATGCTGCGCCAGCATCGGGTTGGCCGAGCCGGCCCAGGCCACGTCGCGCTCAACGATGGAGTCGCGCAGACGGTCGTAGCGACCTTCGGCCCGCAGGCGCTCGAACTGGTCGTGCAGGTTGAACACCAGAACCGGGTGCTCAAAGCGGCGCGCCTTCCGGCTCGCGCCGGGATGCAGCCCGACGATGAAGAAGCCTTCGCCGCCAAGGCTCATCGAGAAATGCGTGTCTTCCGGGTTGGCCGAGACGCGCGGATCCTGGGCATGACCCAACTCGCTGTCGCGGTCGGACAGCGACTGCATCCGCCGCCAAAGGGCCGCCTCGAACGCCTCCTCCGAGAGGTGGTGAGGGCCTTCGAACACGACGGCGAAGCTCTGGAACTGGTCGCGCCGGGCGCGATAGCGGCAAATGAAGGCGAGAAGCGCCGGGTAGATCCGCGCGTCGTCGCCATTGGAGGCGACGTCTCGGGCGACCAGAACCTTGAGCTGGCCGCGGGATAGAGCGGATTTGGCGCCGACGCAGGGGAAGGGCTGTTGGCGGATGAAGTGCCGGAAACGCTCAGCGAGCGGATGGCCGGTGTCGTCGGTAGGCAGCAGCATGACACCTCGTGGAACGCAGGCAAACGAAGCCGCGACCGAGTCTATCGACCCGGTACGGTGAAGATCGTGGGAGAGAAGGCAATCGCGATGCAGTCCGCCACCCCTCGGAGAAGGTGAACTGCGCGGGGGAACCACGGTCTGTGACCATTGTTCCGCCGGGTCTGGGGATAACCGAAGAGCTACGAAGCCGGCTTCATCTACGTCTTGTCTTGATCCGCCGCGGCATCGTAGCGCAGTATTCTATCCGCTCGTGACCGTGTCTTCGCGGCGAAGCCTCAAGATTCGATCTCGTAATGGATCGGCTTGAAGGAGAAGTTGTTCGACTGCAGGGCCGAGCAGGCCGTCAGGCCGACGACGAGGTCGGTCTCCGCCACGAAACTCACCCGGTCGCCGGCCCGGCTGAGCGGTGGGCGCACCGCGATCTCGCCGCTCAGCCCATCGACGGTGACGTGCATGAACACGTTGAAGGCGACCGGGATGCGGTCCGGCTCGATCCCGTAGGGCGCCAGCGCTTCGGCGAGGTTGCCGAAGCAGCCCCGGTGGGGGTGTTCGTCGCCGTAGATGATGCGGAAGGTGTCGGCCGAGCAGGGCGTGAGCAGGAAGTCGTGCCGGCCCACCGTGTCCTCGACGATGCGCAGGAGCACGTTGGAGCGGTTGGAGTAGATTGGGTCGCCCGTCGTCAGGAAGATGCGCGAGGCGTAGTCGATGGTGCGACCCGAGGAGATCACCTCATCGAGGTCGTCTCGGCGGAAGGCCACGAGGTCGGCCACCTGCTCCCCCTGGGGGTCGATCACGGTAAGGCGCTGGCCGCGATCCAGGGTGAAGGCCGCTCCCGAGCGCGGCGGGATCTCATGGCGCACCGGTCGGCTCATCAGTCGTTCTCTCCTTGCAGCGGGTGAAGCCCGCAGGTTCGTGCATCGATCCGCGACGGCCCCAAGCTTGGCCGCCGCGTCACGATGGGGGATCGGACGAGGGGCCCGTTGGGTTCCCAACAAAGATCGACGTCCCGAGCCGCGGGGCGGTACCGGAAACGCCTGCCCGTGGACGCACGATCCGACGAACGCTCCCCCTCGCATGGCGAAGCCGGGGGGAATCACCCGCGCCACGCCGCCGAACTCACCCTGCGAGGGCTTCTGCTCGGGGCGGTGATCACCGTCGTGTTCATGACCGCCAACCTCTATATGGGGCTGAAGACGGGCGTGACCTTCTCGACCTCGATTCCCGCGGCGATGCTGTCGATGGGATTGCTGCGCCTGTTCGGCGGGTCCGGCATCCTCGAGAACAACATTGTCCAGACCCAAGGGTCGGCCGCGGGCACGCTGTGCAACGTCATCCTGGTCCTGCCGGGCCTCGTGCTGATCGGCCACTGGCACGGTTTCCCGTTCTGGCAGACGACGGCCGTCTGCCTCGTCGGCGGTCTGATCGGCCTCGTCTACTCAATCCCTCTTCGCCGCGCCCTGGTGATGGGGGCCGGGCTTCCCTATCCCGAGGGCACCGCCGCCGCCGAAGTGCTCCATGCGGGTGAGGCCGGCGACCGGGGCGGTCTGCGCATTCTGCTGGGCGCGGCGGGAGCGGGCGGGCTGATCGGCTTCGCCACCACCGGCCTGCGCTTGCTTGCTGACGGCCTCCACACCACCCTCGCCGCGGGGCCGGCCCTGTTCCGGCTCGCCACGGGCTTCTCCCCCGCTTTGGTCGGGGTGGGTTATCTCGTCGGTCTCGGCGCCTGCCTCGCCCTGCTGGCGGGCGTGGCCCTGGCCTGGGGCGCCGCGGTGCCGCTGCTCACCGCCTTCGGCGACGGCGCCCAGGCCGGCTCTGCGGAGGCGACGGCGCGGGCGGTTTGGTCGGAAAAGGTCCGTCTCATCGGCGCCGGCATCATCGCCGTCGGCGCCATCTGGACGGTCGCCTCCCTCGGTCGCTCGATCCTGGGCAGCATCCGCTCCGCATTCGGTGCGGCGCAGGGCGGCGGGAAGGCTCTGCGCCAGTTGCCGCGCCAGGAGCGCGACCTGCCGATCACCTGGGTTGCGGGCAGCTCGCTTCTGCTTGCGCTGCCCCTGGCCTGGCTGTTCTTCCACTTCAGCGCGGAGGCCGAACTGGGTGGTCTGCGCTTCGCGCTGGTCGCGGTTGCCACCGTCTTCACGGTCGGCTTCGGCTTCCTGATGGCGGCCGCCTGCGGCTATCTCGCGGGCCTTCTCGGCTCGTCCTCCAGCCCGATTTCCGGCATCGGTATCCTGACGACGCTTCTGGCGGCCCTGCTGCTCCCGCTGTTGCTCGGCCGCTCCGCCGGGCCGGAAGGCGAGCGTTTCGTCGTCGCCGCCGTTCTTCTCCTCTCGGCCATCGTCGTCACCACCGCTTCGATCGCCAACGACAACCTTCAGGATCTCAAGACCGGCCAACTCGTCGATGCCACGCCCTGGCGCCAGCAGGTGGCGTTGGCGGCAGGCGTCGCGGTCGGTGCCCTGGTGATCGCCCCACTGCTCGACCTTCTCTACAACGCCTACGGTTTCGTCGGTGCCCTGCCGCGCGAGGGCATGGACGAAGCCGCCGCCCTTCCGGCACCCCAGGCCGCGCTGATGACGCAGATCGCCGGCGGCATCGTCCGCAACGAGTTGCCCTGGTCGATGGTGGCGACGGGAGCGGGCCTTGGTGCGATTCTCGTTGCACTGGAGGCGCGTCTGCGCCGCAGCGGGCGCGCCTTCCCGGCGCTGACTGTCGGGATCGGAATGTACCTGCCGCTGGAAGTGGTGGTGACGATCGCCTTCGGCGGCCTCGTCGGACGCCTCGCCGAGCGCCGGCTGCGCGCGGCGGGCGACGCGGTGCGGGCCGGAGGACGCCGCCGCGGCGTGCTGCTGGCCTCGGGCTTCCTCGTGGGCGAGAGCGTCGTCGGCGTCCTGCTCGCCGCCGCCGACACGCTGAGCGGGCGCGGCGGCTCCCTCGCCTTCGCGGCCGATGCGCTGGGCGGGGCAGGGCCGTGGCTCGGCCTGATCGTCTTCCTGCTGGTGCTGGCAGCCTTCTACCGCATCGCTTCGCGCACCGACGAGGCGGGCCGCTGCGGGGAAACCTAAACCGTCCTCGATTTCGTCGCGATTGCAGGCGACCCTACCGGCGCGACCGCCCCGTTGCGACGGATACCATGAACGCCCACGCCTCGTCCTTGCCGCGCCGTCAGAGCCATCTCGACGTCTACCTGCGCGTCCTCAGCGCCCTGATGCTGCGCGACATGCGCAGCCGCTTCGGCGGAACCTACTGGGGCTACCTCGTGCAGGTGCTCTGGCCCTGCGTGCATCTCGGGATCCTCGTCGGCATCATGACATTCCGCGGCGTCAAGTCGCCCATGGGTGACGATGCGATGGTCTTCATTGCGTCGGGCGCATTGCCGGCGCTTGCCTTCCAGTACATCTCCCGCGAGGTGATGAAGGGCTACATGATTCACAAGCCGCTGACTTACTTCCCGCAAGTGAAGCGCTTCGATACGATCGTCGCCCGTATCCTTGTCGAAATCGTCAGCAGTTTCCTGGGCGTCTGCCTCGTTTTCCTCGTCCTTATCTGCTTCGGTGCCGATCCCGTCCCCAACGACATGATGATGGCCATCACCGGTTATCTGACAGCGATTGCGCTCGGGATCGGTGTCGGGACGATCAACGTCGGAATCTGTTCAGTTTTCCCTGGCTGGGCGCTCGGCTACATTTTGGTGACTATCACTCTGTATATGACGAGCGGTGTGTATTTCATGGCATGTTACATGCCGGATGAAATTTACTACTATATGAAATGGAATCCTATTACGCAGCTCATCGAGTGGGTTCGTCTTGGATACGATCCGACGATCCCCGCCCAGGTCGATTATCTTTATCTTTTCGGTTGGGTTTTCGGCAGCCTTACCATCGGGCTTCTCATGGAGCGTTACGTCGTTCGGGCACAGCAGTAGCCGGGCCTCGGCTCCGCTGGGCAGAGCGGGAATCGACTTTCCAACCTAGATTCGGCGGTGCCGGGGAAGATTCATCGTCGAGCGGGAGCCAATCGAATGGCGTTCTCCGTCGAACTGCGCGGAGAAACGGAGGCGGCTCAAAAATCTGCCCTCACCTCGAAAAAAGGGGGTTGAGTCCCGCCAATCCGCACCGTATAGAACCGCCCATCGCCGACGCACTCAGCGCCGCCGGCGAGGCCAGAGACCGGAAGCGGTCACGGCAGAAATGATGGGGCCTTAGCTCAGCTGGGAGAGCGCTTCCATGGCATGGAAGAGGTCATCGGTTCGATCCCGTTAGGCTCCACCATCATACTTTCCCGAGAATGACAGAGCGGCTGAGTGGCCCACGCGACAGCGCCGGGCCCTGCAGCGCAACCTGAATTCCCGCTTGGATGAATCACCGTGGGCCCTGGGATCAGCGCTCAACGCATCGTCCTTGGCATCGTCTCGAATCCCGCATGACGAGCTTCGAGGGATCTGCTCAGAAGACCCCTCTCAGGTTCGATTTATTATCCTGTGACAGCGGCTTGATGCCCGATCGAGCATCACGGCTCCCCTAGACCCTAGCGAGCGATCTGCCAGGGGCTGATGATGCGGGTGGCTTTCGGGCCGGTCTCGGCGCGAGCTTGCCGGGTCAGCGGCTCAATCGTTTCCTGCGGGGCCAGACGGCGGGCTTTGGCGAGCGCTTTACGAACCTCCTCGGCGGGCATGGCGCCGTGCGGCAGCATCATCGCCATCAATTGGCGGCGGGTTTTCGCATTGAGCGTGCGCGCGTGTTTCACATCCTCGAAGTCGCTCATCCGGTGGCGAGCTGCCTTGGCGCCGCGACCACGACCACGGTCGTCATGGCCCATGAAGACTTTCGGGCCGTTCGGCATGACCACGATATCACCGGGGCGCAGCGTCTCGTCGCGCAGAAGCGCCGCGGTCGGATTGGCCGCGATCGCCTTCGAATCGACCGGTTGCTTGCCGCTGATCCCGAGGCCGTCATCCTTCGGCAGAGCCGCGTAACGCACCTTCGGCCGGCTGCGATCCGCGGTGCCGCGATGCCGGCGCCAGCGATACCGCTCGTTGACCTCGCCGCCGCCGTAAACCTGGATGGGGGCCACCACGGGGGCGGGCGCTGCCCGCTGCGGGGAAAAGAGCTGCTGGAACAGGCCGCCGAGGCCGCCCTCCTGAGCGTGAACGCCGGCGGCGGTGGACAGGATGAAAGCGGAAGAGGCCAGGACGAGCGCGAGGCGTTGTCCGGAGCGGCGCAGGGTCGAAGGCATCGACGGCTCCTGAAGCGAGGCGGTCGCGTTCGACCGATGCGCTGTCAACCGGGGCCGATCTTAACGGTTCCGGCGAGAACTTGGCGCGAATGTGAATTTTTCATGAGTGCGCTGTTCGAATACGCAACGGCGAAGCGCTTTTGCCCGCGGGCTCACGTCCCTGTGAACCGAAAGTCGGCCTGAATGGTTGCTGTCCAGCGCCGCCTCTTCGCGCGCTGGACGGAGCCAACCCCGCGATGCCTACACCCGATCGCGTCGTCCCCGACGCCGCTGCCACGGCGGACAACCCCCGCTATCCGGCCTTGTGGACCATGGCACTGGCGACGGCGCTCCTCGGGGTTGTCGCGCTTCCACGCCGCTCGGCACAGCCTACGGATCGTGCCGCGGACCACGCGCGAGGCCCATCGGACAGCGATGCGGCCCGCAAGGAATCCCCCTCCCACGAGGGCGCCGATGCCCACGGGGTCGCGCGGACCGAGCAGGACCGTGGCCGCTCCGCCGACAAGCCGACCGAGGTGCCCGTCGAAGGTTGGAAGGACGTCCTGAAGCGGACCTACCGGGATATCGGCGAGAACCGTCTCACCCTGGTCTCGGCGGGCGTGACCTTCTTCGTCCTCCTCGCCATCTTCCCCGCCATCGCCGCGCTGGTCTCCGTCTACGGGCTGATCGCCGACGTCTCGACCATCAACCATCAGATCGATGCGTTGCGCGGTGTCCTCCCCTCCGGGGGCGTCGACATCGTCGCCGAACAGGTGAAGCGCGTGACGGAAAAGGGCGATACGACCTTGGGGCTGACTGCCCTCGTCGGCATCGCCCTTTCGATCTGGAGTGCCAATGGCGGTGTGAAGCACGTCTTCGACGCGCTCAATCTCGTCTACAACGAGCGCGAGCGACGCGGCTTCTTCAAGCTCAACCTCGTCTCGCTGGCTTTCACTGCGGGCGCGCTGCTCTTCATCGTGCTCGCGCTCGCCGGCATTGTCGCCGTGCCGGTGGCGATTCAGTTTCTGGGTCTGTCGGGGGATGCGTGGTGGTTGACGCTTCTGCGTTGGCCGGTCCTGTTCGTGATCGTCATCCTAATGCTTGCCGTGCTGTACCGCTACGGTCCCAGCCGGGATGCGCCGCGCTGGCGTTGGGTCACGCCGGGCGGCATGGCCGCCGGCTTCCTGTGGCTGGCCGGCTCGTTGCTGTTCTCGTGGTACGTCTCGAATTTCGGCAGCTACGACAAGACCTACGGCTCCCTCGGCGCCGCCATTGGCTTCATGACCTGGATCTGGCTCTCGACCACGATCGTGCTGCTCGGTGCGCAGCTCAATGCCGAACTCGAACATCAGACCGCCAAGGACACCACCGTCGGTGCACCGAAGCCGCTCGGCACGCGTGACGCCCGCATGGCGGACACGGTGGGAGCCGCGGCCTGACGGGGGCTCCCGCCCTCAATTCTTCGCTTTGCTCGGGTCGTCGGCCGGATTCAGGTCGTTCACGCCGACCGGCCCGCTTCCGTGCACTTGAAGGACGACCGGTTCGTTGGTCGTCCAGAGGGCGTGCGGTGTGTTCTCGGGCAGGAACGCCGATTTCTGTGCCCTTCGGCAGATCGTGCGGCCCCTTCTCCCGTTTGACGGCAGCGCCATCGAGCAAGGTCACCGCGCCGGTCCTTCGCCATGCGGCGCGCCGGCCGTGTGCGCTTCACCGAGGCAGAACGAAAGGGGGAGGGCGAACACTGCGCCTCTCATGATCGCAGCCGAGCCTGAGGGAAGCGTCATGGGCCTCCCTCTCGGACTTTTGGCCCGGGCGGTCCGGCCGCTCGAAGCCGGACGCTTTTCCCTGCGCTTTTCCGGTGCCGTACGCACAAGAAAACGGCGGGGCTCGCGCCCCGCCGTTCGATCGTACTGAAAGTGTGGAGTGGTCTCAGTAGGCGGCTCGGCCGTAGGCGCCGGCCCGATCGACCGGCTGAGCGCCGTAGGTAGAACCGGCCGGGCGGCGGACCGAGCCAGTGACGATGCCGTCGGCCGCGCTGGCCGTGCCTCTGGCGACACCGCCGACCACGTTGCCGGCCGCATCGGCGGTTCCGCCGACGATGTTACCCGCTGCGCCCAGCGTGCCACCGACAATGTTGCCCGCCGCGCCAGTTACGCCGCCGACGACATTGCCGACACCGCCGAGGAGGCCGTCGCGCTCACGCACCGGGTCGATATGCGCGCCCCACACGTTGAGGGTGCCGTCACGGTTGTAGCCGGCGCTGTCGGACGCGACGCCCTGGGCGAGGCTCGGGGTCGCGGCAAGGCCGAGGGCCAGAGCGAGGGCAGCGGTGATCTTGGTGCGATTGGTCATGATCAATCCTTTATCCCTTGGTGCGGGCGCCGATGCACTTGGCTTGATCTTTGGAGCAATCAGGTCAGGCCGTCGCCCGTCTTCGATGAACGGGATTTGGGGCTGATCTCTTGGGAGACAATAGCCGGTTTGTCGCGCTGCAGCATCGATATATTTCGAATTCACCTTTCGCGCCCGAAATTTCGTGCAGCGACATTGCGCGCAGCCGAAAAAGCTTAGGATCTCGAAAGTGTTGCCGCTGATGTCGTGGCTCAACTTTGCAGGGTGCACGAGCGCACATGGACCCCGTGCCCGCTAATTTTTTAAGCGGTTCGCCTCTCGCGTCGCGCAAATGCTCTCGCGATGGACAAGGCCGGCGCGATGCCATGGCGGCCGTCAGGGATCAGAGAACCGGGGACCTGCGGCATTTCCCGGCGCCGGGGCGATGTTCTGAAGCGGCGAAAATGCTCTATGGATCGGCGGCCCCGCCCTTGGGCCTCCATTCGCCGATGGCTGTTCGACCGATGACCGAAGAGACGCAACCGCAACCGGCCAAGCCCGTCTGCGCCGACGACCGGGTGATCCTCGTCGATGGCTCGTCCTTCATCTTCCGGGCGTACTTCCAGTCGATCAATCAGGACCAGAAGTACAACACCCGCCCCTCCGACGGGCTGCCCACGGGGGCGGTGCGCCTGTTCTGCACCAAGATCGCGCAGTTCCTTCAGGAGGGCGCGGCGGGGGTGAAGCCGACCCATCTCGGCATCGTCTTCGACAAGTCCGAGGGCTCGTTCCGCAAGGAGCTGTTCCCCGATTACAAGGGCCACCGGCCGGACGCGCCCGACGACCTGAAGCGCCAGATGCCGCTGATGCGCGATGCGGTGCGGGCCTTCGGGCTGCATGCGGTGGAATTGGTGCGCTACGAGGCCGACGACCTGATCGCGACCTACGCGCGCCAGGCCGAGGCGCGCGGCGCCGAGGTCATCATCGTGTCCTCCGACAAGGACCTGATGCAGCTCGTCTCGGACAAGATCCGGTTCTACGATTTCGAGTCGGGCGCCAAGGGCAAGCCCGGCTACCGCCCTGAGCGCAACCTCGACCGCGAGGCGATCATCGCCAAGTGGGAGGGCCTCGCGCCCGAGCAGATCGGCGACGCGCTGGCGCTGATCGGCGACACCTCCGACAACGTGCCGGGCGTGCCCGGCATCGGCCTGAAGACGGCCGCGGCCCTCATCAAGGAATATGGCAGCCTGGAGCAGCTCTTGGAGCGGGCGGCCGAGATCAAGCAGCCCAAGCGCCGGGAAATGCTGCTCGCCAACATCGATCAGGCCAAGCTCTCGCGCCGCCTCGTGGCGCTCGAAGAGAGCGTGCCGGTGCCGGTGCCGCTCGATGAACTCGGCGTGCCGCAGCCCGATCCGGAAAAGCTCGTCGGCTTCCTGAAGGCCATGGAGTTCAACACGCTGACGCGGCGCATCGCGCAGATGCTCCACGTCGATCCCGAAGCGGTGAAGCCCGACCCGGCGCTGCTGCCGGGCGCACAGCCCCACGCCTACACCAACGCGGCCGGCGGCAGCGATGCCGTGCCGTTCTTCGGCGACACCGTGCCGGTCGATCCCGAGACCGCCGCCGCACCTGAGCGGACGGATGGTGCGGCCCCGCCCGAGGCGGGTGAGGCCGACCCCTTCGCCGATCTCGACCTGCCGGATCAGGCTCCGAAGAAGAAGCGCGGCTCCAACGAGCCGACGCCCGCGACCCTCGTCGGCGCCCGCGCGGCGGAATCGGTCAAGCCGTTCGATACGGCCGCCTACGAAACCATCGCCACCGTGGAGCAGCTCGAAGCCTGGATCGCCGAGAGCTACGAGGCCGGCGTGATCGCGGTCGATACCGAGACCGACGCGCTCGACGCGGCCAAGGCGGGCCTCGTCGGCGTCTCGCTCGCCACCGCGCCGGGGCGGGCCGCCTATATCCCGCTCGCCCATGTGAAGCCTGAGGTGAAGGGCGGCGACCTGTTCGGCGAGAGCGGGGCAGGGGCCGATGCCTCGGACAAGCAGCCCGGCCAGATCGATTTCGGCACCGCCCTCAAGCTGCTGAAGCCGCTCCTGGAGGATGCCGGCACGCTCAAGGTCGGCCAGAACCTGAAATACGACCTCTCGGTGCTGCACCGCTACGGCATCGACGTGACGCCCTTCGACGACACGATGCTGATCTCCTACGTGCTCGATGCCGGCAAGGGCGGGCACGGCATGGACGAACTCGCCCGCCGCCATCTCGGCCACCAGCCGATCACCTTCGCCGATGTGGCCGGCACCGGCCGCAACAAGGTCACCTTCGACCGCGTGGCGATCGATCGGGCGACCGCCTACGCGGCGGAGGATGCCGACGTCACCTTACGCCTGTGGCGGATGATGAAGCCGCGCCTCGTCGCCGAGCACCGGGTGACGGTCTACGAGACGCTGGAACGTCCGCTGGTGCCGGTTCTGGCGCGAATGGAGCGGGCCGGCATCGCCATCGACCGCAACATGCTGAGCCGCCTCTCCGGCGACTTCTCGCAGATCCTGGCGCGGCTGGAGGAGGAGATTCAGGAGGACGCGGGCGAGCGGTTTCAGGTCTCCTCACCGAAGCAGATCGGCGACGTGCTGTTCGGCAAGATGGGCCTGCCCGGCGCGAAGAAGACGCCGTCCGGCCAGTGGGCCACGCCCGCGACGCTCCTCGAAGAGCTGGCCCAGGCCGGCCACGACCTGCCGAAGAAGATTCTCAACTGGCGCCAGCTCTCGAAGCTGAAATCGACCTATACCGATTCGCTGCAACAGCATGCCGACCGGGGGACCAACCGGGTCCATACCTCGTTCGCGCTCGCGGCGACGACGACCGGCCGGCTCTCCTCCTCGGACCCGAACCTGCAGAACATCCCGATCCGCACGGAGGAGGGGCGGCGTATCCGCCGCGCCTTCGTCGCGCCCGAGGGCAAGAAGCTGATCTCGGCCGATTACAGCCAGATCGAGCTGCGCCTGCTCGCCCACATCGCCGACATCCCGCAATTGCGCGAGGCGTTCGAGCAGGGGATCGACATCCACGCGGCCACGGCGTCGGCCATGTTCGGCGTCGCCCTCGACCAGATGACCGGGGACCTGCGGCGGCGGGCCAAGACCATCAATTTCGGCATCATCTACGGCATCTCGGCCTTCGGGCTGGCCGACCGCCTCGGCATCGGCCGCGAGGAGGCCTCGGCCTTCATCAAGCAGTATTTCGAGCGGTTTCCCGGCATCCGCGACTACATCGACACCACCAAGCGCTCGTGCCGCGAGAAGGGCTACGTGACGACCCTGTTCGGCCGCGTCTGCCACTACCCGCAGATCCGCTCGAACAACCCGTCCGAGCGGGCGAGCGTGGAGCGCCAAGCCATCAATGCCCCGATCCAGGGCACCGCCGCCGACATCATCCGCCGCGCCATGACGCGGATGGAGGATGCGCTGGAGGTCAAGAAGCTCACCGCGCGGATGCTGCTGCAGGTGCACGACGAACTCGTGTTCGAGGTGCCCGACGACGAGGTGGAGGCGACGATTCCCGTGATCGCCGGGGTGATGGAAGAGGCGCCCGCGCCGGCCCTGACACTGAGAGTGCCGTTGGTGGTCGAGGCGCGGGCTGCGGGGAATTGGGAAGAGGCGCACTGAGGGCCCGATCCCGGAAGTCACAACGCTCCTCATTGAGGCACTGCGTCAGCAGCCTCGAAGCACGCCGCGAGGTTGCCCCCGGTGAATCGGTGCCATGGGATCGACCGTTCCGGCGTGCTTCGAGGCCGAGCGGGTGCTCGGCACCTCAGCATGAGGCCCGTTGTGATTGCCAGAACAGGTCGCTCCCGATGACGACGAGGAGCAACGCGCCGATCAGAAGTCGCCGGCCGCCTTGTGCGCGAGGCGGATCGGCTCCGGCAGGCGGTATTTCGGCGAGCAGGCCAGGACGAGTTCGACGGCGCTCGGGATGTCGGCGCGATGGCCCGGCGAGATGAAGAGCGGAAGTGTGGCGGTGCGCGTGCGGACAACGGCGCCGATGGTCTCGCCCCGATCGATCAGGGGGACGTGCGCGCCCTTCTCTTCGGAGAGGGGCGCATTGGTGCCGACGAGCCGTGTCTTGCCGACGCCGATGGTCGGGCGCTCCAACCACAGGCCGAGATGGCTGGCGATGCCGATGCGGCGCGGATGGGCGATGCCCATGCCGTCGAACAGGAACACGTCCGGCTCCGCGCGCAGGCGCCCGAAGGCTTCCTCCAGCACCGGTCCTTCGCGAAAGCTCAGCAGGCCGGGGATGTAGGGGAACGGCGTCGGCCGCTCGGCGAAGGCGCTCTCGACGAGGAGAAAGCCCGGAAAGGTCACGACGACGATGGCGGCGCGGGAGCGCTCGTTCTTCACGCTGACATCGACGCCGGCCACCAGCCGCACCGCGCCGAGATCGATGGCTTGGTCGGCCACGATCTCGCTGCGGAGCCGGCGCTGGAGCGCGACGGCCTCGGCCGGCGTCAGGTCCCAGGCATGGCGCGGGTGAAGCTCCATGCCGGGCCTCCCGTCAGTTGGCGAAGCGGAAATGCAGCACGTCGCCGTCCTGCACCACGTATTCCTTGCCCTCCAGCCGCAGCTTGCCGGCATCGCGCGCACCGGACTCGCCGTTCAGCGCGGTGTAATCCTTGAAGGCGATGGTCTCGGCGCGGATGAAGCCCTTCTCGAAGTCGGTGTGGATCACGCCCGCCGCCGCCGGGGCGCGGGTGCCCTTCGTGATCGTCCAGGCACGGGCCTCCTTCGGGCCGACCGTAAAGTAGGTGACGAGGCCGAGCAGATCGTAACCGGCGCGGATCACCCGGTTCAGGCCGGGCTCAGCCAGCCCGACGGCTTCCAGGAACTCGGCCTGATCCGCTTCGGGCATCACTGCGATCTCGCTCTCGATCTTGGCCGAGACGACGACGGCGACCGCGCCCTCCGCCTTGGCCCGGTCGAACACGGCTTGAGACTTGTCGTTGCCCTTGTCGGCGTCGCCCTCGTCCACATTGCAGACGTAGAGCACGGGCTTGGCCGTCATCAGGCCGAGCTGCTGGAACAGCCGCTCTTCCTCGGCTTTTCGTTCCACGAGCCGGGCCGGTTTGCCCTCGCGCAGGAGCGGCAGGGCGCGGTTGACGAGGTCGAGGAACTCCTTCGCCTCCTTGTCGGCGCCCTTGGCGCGCTTCTCCAGGGCGACGACGCGCTTTTCGAGGCTGTCGAGATCGGCCAGCATCAGCTCGGTCTCGATGGTCTCGATATCGGCGATCGGATCGACCTTGCCCTCGACATGGGTGACGTCACCGTCCTCGAAGCAGCGCACCACATGGGCGATGGCATCGACCTCGCGGATGTTGGCGAGGAACTGGTTGCCCAGACCCTCGCCCTTTGACGCACCGCGCACGAGGCCGGCGATGTCAACGAAGGTCAGCCGCGTCGGGATGATCTCCTTCGAGGAGGCGATCCGGGCCAGATCATCAAGGCGCGGATCGGGCACCGCGACCTCGCCGACATTCGGCTCGATGGTGCAGAACGGATAGTTCGCGGCCTGGGCCGCAGCGGTCTGCGTCAGCGCGTTGAAGAGGGTCGACTTGCCGACGTTCGGCAGGCCGACGATGCCGCATTTGAAGCCCATGGCTGGTCCTAGAAATCCGTTGTGATCGGTCGGGAGCCGCGCCCGGAAGCCCGCTGCATCGGGGTCCGGCGGGCTCGTGTCAATTCGCGTCGCGCGCTTTCGCCTTGCCGGCTTCGGCGGGCGTCTTCACCGTTTCCCAGCCGCGGCCGGCCATGGCGAGATGCACCTTGTTCTGGAAGCTCGCATCCTCGCCCGCCGCGAGCAGCGGCGCGTGGTCGGCGATGGCGCGGCAGAGATCTTCGACCCAGGCCTCCTCCGACTTGGCGAAGTCGTTGAGGACGTAGGCGTGTACCAGCGCCTTGTCGCCGGGATGCCCGATGCCGAGCCGGACGCGGCGGTAATCGTTGCCGCAGAGCGCCGTGATCGAGCGCAGGCCGTTATGCCCGGCATTGCCGCCGCCGAGCTTCACCCGCAGCTTGGCCGGCGCAAGGTCGAGTTCGTCATGCAGCACGATCACGTCGGCGAGCGGGATCTTGAAGAAGCGCTGCGCCTCGCCGACCGAGCGGCCGGATTCATTCATGAAGGTCTGGGGCTTGAGCAGGATGGCGCGCTCGGAGCCGAGCATCACCTCCGCCGCCTCGCCCTGAAAGCGACGACGGAAGGGGGCCGCCCGGTGGACGCGGGCGATCTCGTCCACGGCCATGAAGCCGATGTTGTGGCGGTTGCGCGCATAGCGCGCGCCGGGATTTCCCAATCCGACGATGAGCCGCATGTGCGCTCCCGATCCATGCCCCGACAAATGCAAATGCCCCGGCCGAGCGGCCGGGGCATCGCGTGTTTCGCAGGGCGGGCGCGCGCGGCGCCCGCTGCGGCTTACGCGTTGCTGTCGTTCTTCTGGTTGGTGGCCTCGGCCTCGGCGTCCGCCTTCTCATCGGCGGATTCAGCGGACTGGGCCTCGGCGATCGCGGCTTCCTCGGCCTCGACCTCGGCGCCGAGCACCGTCGGCGGCAGGAGGTTGGCGACCGTGTCGGTCGGCTCACCGGTATAGCTGCCGGCCGGCAGGCGCAGGTCGGAGGCGTGGATCACGTCGCCGATCTCGCGGCCGGTGAGGTCGACCTCGATCGCGTCGGGGATCTGGTCGGGCGCGACCTCAAGGGATACCGTGTGCAGCGCGATGTTGAGCGTGCCGCCCTTCTGCTTGATGCCCGGTGCCTGATCCTCGTTCACGAAGTGGACGGGGACATCGACCGTGACGGTCTGGCCGGCGACGACGCGCAGGAAGTCGACATGCAGCGGAACGCCGCTGACCGGGTCGAGCTGGTAGTCGCGCGGGATCGCGCGGGTCTTCTTGCCGCCGGCATCGATCTCGAACACGGTGGTCTTGAAGCCGCCGGCGTAGATCAGGGTGCGGGCGCGGATGAGGTCGATGGCGATGGCCTGCGGGGCCTGGTTGCCGCCGTAGATGACGGCGGGAATCTGGCCCTGGCGACGAACGGCCCGGGCGGCCCCCTTGCCGACCCGGTCGCGTGCCACGGCCTCAAGCGTCTTGGTGGCGCTCATGGCGTGATCCTTTTGAAAAATATGGAGCCGGACCAACGACAAAGGCCGCCCGAAGCGGACGGCCCGACCGTTCCCCAGCGCGCCCGTGCCTCCAAGGGTGTCTCAAGGGCGCGGGCGGGACCTACACGCAAAGCGCCTCCGTGGCAACGGCGGGAGGCTGGCTTGAAGGAGCGGCGGCTACCGGTTCTGGGTTGCCATGGTGCGGCGCTGCTCGGCCTGTTTGCTGGTGTCGTCGAAGTACTTGGCGGCGTCGCCGAGTTGCACCGAGGGCTGGCAGTTCGGGGTGCAGGAATAGGATTCCCGATCCAGGCCCCGCTGCACGGTGATGATCGACGCCTGCGGCGCCTGCACGCTGATGGTCGATTCGGCGAGCATCGCCCCCTTACCGTCGAGGGCGATCAGGTTGGTGCTGCCGAAGCTCTTGCCCGTCAGCACCACGACGCCGTTCTTCTGGAGAGTGATGTCGGCGATCATCGGATTGCCCACCACGACGGTCTGCGTCTTCTCCGGCAGGCGGATCACCTTCGCGTTGTCGACCTGCACCGAGACGGTGTCCTGCGGCACCGGCTCGTTTGCGCGGGCGGGCGCTGCGAGCGCGAGCAGCACCAGGGCGGCTGGGCCGGCGCGGAGCGGGAGGCGGTGAGGGCGCAGGCGGGGCATTAAGGGTCGGTCCGATCGCGCGTAGGGCAGCGCTCTCCGCCGAGGGCTGTGCCGAGGCCGTGGCACGAATCCGGAGCGGAGGCGTCTCTCGTCGCGTGAACGGAACAGGAAACTGATGAAGGAAGCGCTAACCTTGTTCGGAAACCCAGCGCTCACGAGGCTCGACCGGCGTCGCCGAACCATTCGATCGATCGTCGAAACGCATCATTAACTGCCGCCGGCAAACACCCGGCTACTGGCTTGGTTAGGAGGTCGATTTAACCCAAATGCAACGCGTCGGGATTACCACTCGACCTGTCGCCGATCGGGGCCTCTGCAGACTTCCGACGGACGCCCATCCGATCTAATCAAATGGAGATCATCGTGAAGAACATCGCCAAGCGCTTCATCTCTGACGAGTCCGGCGCGACTGCTATCGAATACGGCATGGTCGCTGCCATGATCGGCATCGCGATCGTCGGCATTTTCGCGAGCTTCAAGACGAACCTGACGACCGCCTTCACGACGCTCGGCACTGGCCTCAATACGCAGACCACGAAGCTCGGCACCGCCAACTGATCGTTCGGTCAGGCGACAACGGCTTTCAGGGCGTGACGGATCTCCTTCGTCACGCCCCGCAAGCGCCTGGAGCCGTATCCGACCTGATTGCCTCAGGCCGGAGTCGCTCGGTCGTCGTTTCATCGCACGTTCTCTCGCCGAACCGGCGCCCACTCGTCGGAAAGCGGTCCCGGTTGGCTGGACGCGCTGATGTGGATCTAGACCGGCGGACAGGTGGAGGAGGAACAGTTCCGTGTTGAGCATGGCCGCCTATCTCCTTCTGTGCATCGTCTTTCCATTTCTCATGGCCTACGCCGCCGCCAGCGATCTGCTGACGATGCGGATTTCCAATCGCGTGACCGGTCTCGTCTTCGCAGCGTTCGTGCTCTACGCAGCGGTGTCCGGCATGGCGTGGACCGATCTGTCCCGGCACCTCGCGGCCGGTGCCCTAACGCTCGTCATCACCTTCGCCCTGTTCGCCCGGGGTTGGATCGGCGGCGGCGATGCCAAGCTCGCTGCGAGCACCGCGCTCTGGATCGGCCTTGCGAATCTTCCGGAATATCTGATCCTGGCCTCGATCCTGGGTGCGCCCCTGACATTGTCGATCGTGTCGGCCCGCAAGTATCCGCTGCCGAAGCTCGCGCTCAAATTTCCCTTTGCCGTTCATCTGCACGACACGAAGACCGGGGTTCCCTACGGCATCGCATTGGCCGCTGCCGCGCTCTTGGTGCTGCCGAATTCCGTCGGATTGGATCAGCTCGCCCTGCCGTGATCGAGGACGCCAGATTCGACCGAGCCAGCCGCCAGCAAGGCGGCGATCGCCTTTGACCAGTCCCGGAGCAATCGCCGGTTGGGACACTCCGGCGAGCGCCGTCGTGACGATCGGTTAACCCTAACTTGACGAATCCGAGGCAAGTCTCGGCACCAGACGGCGACGGAGCCGTCGTCACGGTTCCGCGCCTGCCATGAAACCAGCCCGTCTTGCCGTCTTGGGGATCGCACTCGCTGCCGGCTGCGGCGCCGCCCTGTTGATGCAGGGGGAGGAAAAGGCGCCCGAGCCCGCGCCCGTCGCCAAGGTCGAGCCCGTCACGCCGGTTCCGATGAGTGAAATCCTCGTCGCCGCCGCAGAGCTTCCCATGGGGCAGACCCTCAAGCCCGAGGATCTGCGCTGGATGCCCTGGCCGGAACAGGCGGTCTCCCCCGGCTTGATCGAGCGCCGTGCGACGCCGACGGGGTTGGAGGATTCGGTCGGCGCGATCATTCGCACCGGCTTCTCAGCCAACGAGCCGATCCGGCCCGCGCGCTTGGTCAAGGCCAATAGCGGCTTCATGTCGGCGATTCTGCCGCCCGGCATGCGGGCCGTGGCGATCACCACCGATACGCGCGGATCGAGTTCGGCGGGCGGCTTCGTCCTGCCGAACGATCATGTCGACGTCATCAAGACCAGCAACGAGGGCACCGAGCAGTTCGCCGAGACGCTGCTGACCGACGTGCGCGTGCTGGCCGTCGGCCAGATCGTGCAGGAGAAGAACGGCGCCAACGTCGTGACGGCGGAGACGGCCACCCTGGCCCTCACGCCGAGCCAGGCCGAGACCGTCACGCTGGCGCAGAAGGTCGGGCAGCTCTCCCTCGTGCTGCGCAGCATCCAGGATTCCGCCCGGACCGCCGCCCTCTCCGAGGAGGCCGAGATGCCGCCCGAAGGCCCCATGACCGTGGTGCGATTCGGCGTCGCCAAGCAGCAGCGCCGGTGAGGACAGGACCGATGACGACCGCCCCTCGCTTCTGCGGACTTGCCCTTCTCCTGCTCTCCGGCGCCTGCCTTGCATCGGCGATGCTGTCCGGCCCGGCTTCGGCGCAGCCCGGTCTCTCCGGTGCCTCTCCCGTCCTGACGATCGGGCCCAACGAGGCCGCGGTGTCCCGGCGGGTGGAGCTGAGCAAGGGCCGCTCGCTGATCATCGATTTGCCGCGCGACGCCAAGGAGGTGTTCGTGGCCAATCCGGCGGTCGCGAACGCGGTCGTCCGCTCCAGCCGCAAGCTCTTCCTGATCGGCATCGACAACGGTGCGACCTCGATCTTCGTGATGGACGGGGAGGGACGCCAGATCGCGGCGCTCGACGTCACCATCGCCCGCGACATCAACGTCCTGCGGCAGTCGCTGCAACAGAGCCTTCCCGGCGGCCGGTTCGATGTGAAGGCGGTCGGGGATTCGCTCGTCCTCTCCGGCAGCGTGAACTCGGCCTCGGAGGCGCAGCAGGCGGTCGACATCGCCAACGCCTTCGTCGGCATCGCGGCCGGCGGCGGTGTCGCGACCCGCGGCGCCGTCATCAACAACCTGACGATCCGCAACAAGGATCAGGTGATGATCCGCGTCACCGTGGTCGAGGTGGCGCGCACCGTTCTGAAGCAGTTCGGTATCAGCACGAGCGGCAACTGGTCGGCACTGAACCCGCTGGGGGGCAACCTCTTCACGAACAGCACCGGCTTTCCGTTGACCGGCTCACGGAGCCCGGATGCCAATGCTCTGACGGCATCCGTCCAGACCGGAGGATTTTCCTTCAAGGCCACCTTGCGCGCCTTCGAGCAGGCCGGCGTGTCCCGCATCCTGGCCGAGCCGACGCTGACCGCGATTTCCGGCGAGTCGGCGAAATTCACGGCCGGCGGCGAAATCCCGGTGCCGCTGAGCTGTTCGGCGGCCTCGACCGTCTCGATCGGCACGTCGGTCAACCAGGGCTGCGTCGTCGCGCTGACCTACAAGCCCTACGGCGTGAGCCTGTCGTTCACCCCAATCGTCATGGCCGAGAATCGCATTTCGGTCCGGATCGCCACCGACGTGGTCGATCTCGATCCCCAGAACAGCTTCACCTACTACCTCAACGACCGACCCACGCCCGTTCCGGGCACGACGAAGCGCAGCTCCGAGACCACGGTCGAGCTCGCCTCCGGCGCGACCATGATGACCGCCGGCCTGATCCAGCAGAAGAACCGCGCGGCGATCTCCGGTCTGCCGGGGCTGATGAACCTGCCGATCCTTGGCGCCCTGTTCCGCTCCCGCGACTACCAGCGGGACGAGACCGAGCTGATGATCATGGTCACCCCCTACATCGCGCAGCCGATGGAGGCGAAGCAGGTCCAGCGGCCGGATGATGGTTTCGTCGATGCGCCGGACGGGCAGGCGGTGCTGCTCGGACGCCTGAACAAGATCTACGGCACGGTCGGCGGCGGCACCCTCGGGCCGGCCTATCGCGGCCGGGTCGGCTTCATCGCCGACTGACCCCGACCATCAGGATCGAATCACGATGTCCTCCCCCGTCCGCCCCCCCGTCCCCCGCGCCTGGCCAGTCGCCGCCGCCGTGCTTCTTGCCGCCGGGCTCGGCGCCTGCCGCGCGGATCGGGTCGCGACCACCGGCTCGACCTATCCGATCGACGTGCGCACCCGCCACCCGATCGTGCTCGCCGATGCCGACCGCACCCTCGATGTGTTTCCCACCGGAATCGGCCATATCGACCCGCGCCAACGCGCCGATATCGAGGCCTTCCTCGTCGAATACCGGCGCTACGGCCGCGGCATCCTCCTGATCGAGCTGCCGCGCGGTGTATCGCCGGCTTTGGCCGGGCCCGTCGAGCGCACCGGCGCGTCGATCCGGCGCCTCGCGGCGGAGATGGGCGTGCCGGCCGGCGGCGTCCGGGTGGCCGCCTATCCGATCGCCAACCCCACCTTGGCCTCGCCCCTGCGCCTGACCTTCCAGCGCATGCAGGCCAAGGTCGCCGACAAGTGCGGACTCTGGCCGCGCGACCTCGGCGCCAGCGACCTGCGGTCCAACTGGTCGAACGAGCCGACATGGAATCTCGGCTGCGCGATGCAGTCCAACGTCGCCGCTCAGGTCGCCGATCCGATCGATCTCGTGCGCGGCCGGCCCGAGGGCCGTCTCGACACGGTCCAGCGGACCAGGGATCTCGGCCAGCTCCGCGAGGGCAAGGATCCGTCAACGCAATGGCGTCAGGATGGGCAGACCAAGGTCAGCAGCGAAGTGAAGAGCCAGTAGTCTCGCCGGCCCCTCGCGCGTCTCCTCGAACCCCTGTCGATCACCGGCCGCGCCCACTCGGAATAAGAACCGGAAACCACGCACCATGCCGGACCCATACGAGGCCTCAGAGCGCACGATCGCCCCGGTGCCGCGGATCACGATCCAGGCTTTCTGCGAGACGCCGGAGACGGCTGCGATGATCGAGGGCATCGCCGCCGAACGCCGGATGCAGAAGGCTCACGTCAAGGTGCAGATGGGCGGCGGGGCCGCGGCCCTGGAGGCTTACCGGCACGCGCCCACGCCCAACGTGATCGTGCTCGAATTCCTGAACCTCAAGTCCCGCCCCCTCGAATGCCTCGACCAGCTCGCCGAGGTCTGCGACGAGGGCACGAAGGTGCTGGTGATCGGCCACGTCAACGACGTGTTGCTCTATCGGCAGTTCATCCAGCGGGGGGTGAGCGAGTACCTGATGGCGCCGGTCGAGCCGGTCGCGATGATCGCCGCGGTCTCCGATCTGTTCGCGGCGCCGGGCGCGAAGCCGGTGGGGCGCACCATCGCTGTCTATGGCGCAAGGGGCGGTGTCGGCAGTTCGACGGTGGCCCAGAACCTCGCCTGGACGGTGGCCCGCGAGCACGGCACCGCGACGGTGATCGCCGATCTCGACGTCGCCTTCGGCACGGCGAGCCTCAACTTCAACCAGGATCCGCCCCAGGGCATCGCCGAGGCGGTGTTCGCGCCCGAGCGTCTTGACGCCAACCTGCTCGATCGCCTGCTCTCGAAATGCGCGGACAACCTGAGCCTGCTCTCGGCGCCCGCCACCCTCGACCGCACCGTCGATCTGACCGAGCCCGCCTTCGATGCGCTCACCGACCTGCTGCGGGCGGCGGTGCCCTGCATCGTCCTCGACGTGCCGCATCAATGGTCGGCCTGGACCCGCCGCGTGCTGATCAGCGCCGACGAGATCCTGATCGTCGCACCGCCGGACCTGGCGGGACTGCGCAACGTCAAGAACCTGCTGGCCCTGCTGCATCAGCAGCGGCCCAACGATGCGCGGGCGCGGGTCGTCCTCAACGGCGTCGGCGTGCCCAAACGGCCCGAGATCGCGGCGGCCGAGTTCTCCAAGGCGCTCGACATCCCGCTCCAGGCGGTCATTCCCTTCGATCCGGCCCTGTTCGGCACCGCCGCCAATAACGGCCAGATGATCGCCGAGGTCCAGGCCGGCTCCAAGCCGGCCGAAATCTTCTCCGACCTCGCCGCGGCCGTGACCGGCCGGGCCGAGATCCGCCGGGCCCGGGCCAACCTCCTGGAACCGCTGCTCGCCCGTCTGACCCGCAAGAAGGCGTCCTGACGGTGTCCTGCGCTCTTTTCTCTCAAGACTGCTGAAGGCGCGGCGCCATGTTCGGTCGACGCTCCAATACCGCCGCGGCGCCTGCCCCGGCCGCGCCTGCACCCGGACCGGCGAACGTCACCCCGCCGGTCCTGCAGCAGGAGGCCGTGCGCGCGCGTCCCGCGTCGCCGAGCACGCCGGTGCCGCAGGCGCAGCAGCCGAAATCCGAGGATTACTTCCGCACGAAGAGCATGATCTTCGGCGCGCTGATCGAGGCCATTGACCTCGCCCAGCTCGCACGGCTCGAAGGCGAGGCGGCGCGCGAGGAAATCCGCGACATCGTCTCCGAGATCATCGGTCTCAAGAACATCGTGCTGTCGATCGCCGAGCAGGAGGAGCTGCTCGACGACATCTGCAACGACGTGCTCGGCTATGGGCCGCTGGAACCCCTGCTCGCCCGCGACGACATCGCCGACGTGATGGTCAACGGCGCCGACCGGACCTTCATCGAGGTCGCCGGCAAGATTCAGCTCACCTCCGTGCGCTTCCGCGACAACCAGCAATTGATGAACATCTGCCAGCGGATCGTCAGCCAGGTCGGCCGCCGCGTGGACGAGTCTTCGCCGATCTGCGACGCGCGCCTGCCCGACGGCTCGCGCGTCAACGTCATCGCTCCGCCGCTCGCCATCGACGGGCCGGCGCTGACCATCCGTAAGTTCAAGAAGGACAAGCTCACCCTCGACCAGCTCGTGCGCTTCGGGGCGATCTCGCCGGAGGGCGCGAAGATCCTGCAGATCATCGGCAAGGTCCGCTGCAACGTGGTGATCTCGGGCGGTACCGGCTCGGGCAAGACGACCCTGCTCAACTGCCTCACCGCCTTCATCGAGGAGGACGAGCGCGTCATCACCTGCGAGGACGCGGCCGAGCTTCAGCTCCAGCAGCCCCACGTGGTGCGGTTGGAGACCCGGCCTCCGAATCTCGAGGGCCAGGGGCAGGTCACCATGCGCGACCTCGTCAAGAACTGCCTGCGTATGCGGCCCGAACGCATCATCGTCGGCGAGGTGCGCGGACCGGAAGCCTTCGATCTGCTGCAGGCGATGAACACCGGCCATGACGGCTCGATGGGCACGCTGCACGCCAACTCCCCGCGCGAATGCCTCGCGCGTATCGAATCGATGATCACGATGGGCGGCTTCTCGCTGCCCTCGCGCACGCTGCGCGAGATGATCACCGGCTCGATCGACGTGATCATCCAGGCCATGCGCATGCGCGACGGCTCCCGGCGCATCACCCACATCACCGAAGTGATGGGGATGGAGGGTGAGGTCATCATCACCCAGGATCTGTTCGTCTACGATGTGCTCGGCGAGGACGCGAATGGGCGCCTGATCGGCCGCCACCGCTCCACTGGGATCGGCCGCCCGCGCTTCTGGGAACGGGCGCGTTACTACGGCGAGGAGCGGGCGCTGGCTGCCGCGCTCGACGCCGCCGTGGCCGATGCGGAGGCGGCCTCGTGAGCGCGCTCAACGCCCCTCTGGCCGCCGGGCTCGTGGCGGTGGCCGCCGGATCGCTCGCCTACGTGTTCCTGCTGCCCACCCTGTCAGGCGAGCGGCGGGCCGAGCAGCGTCGCAAGGCGCTGGGTCAGCCGCAGGCCGTGCTCGCGGAGCGCGGTGCGGCCGCCAGCCGCCGCGAGCAGGTCGCCAAGAGCCTCAAGGAGCTGGAAGCCAAGAAGGACAAGACCAAGGTCACCCTCGAACTGCGCATCGCCCGCGCCGGCCTCGATTGGAGCCGACAGAAGTATCAGGTCGTCTCGGCGATCACCGCCGTCGTCCTCGCGCTGGCCGCTTTCTTCGTCTCGCACAATGTCATCGTCACCGTGCTCGCGCTGTTCGTGGGCGGGTTCGGCCTACCCGCCTGGATGCTCAAGCGGCGGCAGAAGCGGCGGGTCGCGGCCTTCATCGAGGAATTGCCCAACGCCATGGATGTGGTGGTGCGCGGTCTGCGCTCCGGCATTCCCCTGGGGGATTGTCTGCGCCTGATCGCACGCGAGGCGAAGGAGCCTCTGCGCAGCGAGTTCCGGTTGACGATGGAGGCCCAGGCCCTCGGCCTGTCGATGTCCGACGCGCTCCTGCGCATGTATGAGCGCGTGCCCGTCACCGAAGTGAACTTCTTCTCCATCGTGATCGGCATTCAGCAGAAGGCCGGCGGCAACCTCTCGGAGGCGCTCGGAAACCTGTCACGGGTGCTGCGCGAGCGCAGGAAGATGGCCGGCAAGATCCAGGCGATGAGCATGGAGGCCAAGGCGTCGGCCGCCATCATCGGTGCCCTGCCATTCGTCGTCGGCGGGGGGACGTACCTGTCGAGTCCCGATTACACCGCGCTCCTGTGGACCACCTCGTTCGGCAAGATCGCCCTCGTGATCTCGGGTCTGTGGATGCTGACCGGCATCTTCGTGATGAAGAAGATGATCAATTTCGACATCTGAGCCGCGCGCCGGAAGGCGCCGTGAAGAGGCGGTTCGCGCCGCTCTGTAAGGGACGAACTGGGCCGGACATCGATGCTGGATGACTTCGTCAACACCGCGTTCGCCCCCCGCACCATCGCCGCGGTGCTGGCCGGCATCGCCGCGGCGGCCACGGTCTTCACCCTGGTGCAGCCGCTGCTTGAGGGCGACCAGCTCGCCAAGCGGATGAAGCTTGTCAGCGACGAGCGCGAGCAGATCCGTCAGCGCGAACGCGAGCGGCTCAACAGCCGCAGTACGCTGCGCGTGGAGCCGAAGGCCTACATGAAGCGGGTCGTCGAGCAGTTCAACCTCGGCCGCTGGCTCGGGACGGAGACCGCCAAAGCCAAGCTGGTTCGGGCCGGCTATCGCGGCGCCGGGGCGGAGACCGCCTTTCTCTTCTTCCGCCTCGTGATGCCGATCGCCCTCACGACCGTCGCGCTGTTCTACCTGTTCGTTCTCGAAGTGCTCGACCAGCCGGTCGTCATCCGGCTCGGCCTTGTCTTTGCTGCCGGCTTTCTCGGACTCAAACTGCCGGAAGTGTACCTGTCGAACGTCACCTCCAAGCGGCAGGCGGAGATCCGCCGCGCTTGGCCTGACGCCCTCGACCTGTGCCTGATCTGCGTCGAGTCGGGCATGTCGGTCGAGAATGCCTTCCGGCGGGTCAGCCTGGAAGTCTCAAGCCAGTCGGTCGTCCTCGCCGAGGAGCTGGCACTTCTGACCGCCGAGCTGTCCTTCCTGCCCGAGCGGCGGGTGGCCTATGAGAATCTGGCCCTGCGCACGGGGCTGGAGATCGTCAAATCGCTGACCACGGCGTTGATGCAGGCCGAGCGCTACGGCACGCCGGTGGGGCAGGCCCTGCGTGTGCTGGCGCAGGAGAGCCGGGACTACCGCATGACCGAGGCGGAGAAGAAGGCCGCCGGTCTTCCGCCCAAGCTGACCGTGCCGATGATCCTGTTCTTTCTGCCGGTGCTGTTCGTGGTTCTCCTGACGCCTGCGGGCATCCAGGTCTACGAGGCGATGAAGTAAGCAGCGCCGGGGCCATCGGTCGGCTCAGGCCGATCCCCGGATGCACTCGGCCGTTCGATGCTGTAGCCACGCGCGGATCTCCACCGCGACGCGGCACCCCATGGCTCTGCTTTCCCTCGACGATCTCGCACCCGGCCAGGAATATGCGGCCGGGCCGATCACCGTCAGCCGTGACGAACTCGTCGCCTTCGCTAGGGAATACGACCCGCAGCCCTTCCATCTCGATGAGGCGGCCGCGAAGGAAACCTTCGTCGGCGCCCTGATCGGCTCGGGCTGGCAGACGACGGCGCTCGGCATGCGCCTGTTCGCGCAGGCCCTGATTTCGCATTCCACCTCGATGGGGTCGCCCGGCATCACCGCCCTGCGCTGGCTGAGACCCGTCCTGCCGGGCGATGCCCTGAGCGCGCGGATCCGCGTCGAGGAAGTCCGCCCCTCGTCCTCGAAGCCCGACCGCGGCATGGCGCGGCTCGCGATGACGCTCACGAACGGGCGCGGCGAGGCGGTGATGACCCAGGCCTTCGCGGTGCTGTTCGCGCGTGCCGGCGCCGTGCCCGCCCCGCGCCCAGTCGAACTCTCGACGGAAACGGGCCCCGTGGCGGAGCCGGACGACGCGGTGCCGCTGCCCTATCTCGCTGAGGCCCAACTCGGCGTCACCCGCGATCTCGGCGCCCACCGCTTCGAGGCGGACGACATCATCGCCTTCGCGCGGGCCTATGATCCGCAGGTCTTCCACCTCGATGCGGAGGCCGCGCGAGCCACGCATTTCGGCGCGCTCTGCGCCTCGGGCTGGCAGACGGCGGCGGTCTGGATGAAGCGGCTCAACGCCACCTTCGCCCGCGACATCGCGCTCACCGCCCGCTCCGGCCCGGTGCCGCAGCTCGGCCCCTCGCCGGGCTTCAAGGATCTGAAATGGCTGCGGCCGGTCTATGCCGGCGACACGATCCGCTATGCCAGCACGCTCATCGACCGCCGCGCCTCCCGCACGCGGCCGGGCTGGGGCCTCGCCACCCACCACAACACCGCTGAGAACCAGCGCGGCGAGCCGGTCTTCGAATTCACCGGCACGGTGTTCTGGCAGTGGGAGCCTCCGGCCGCATGAGCGCTCCGTCCGCCCGCCGGATCCTCGTCGCCAGCTTCGTCGGCACCGCGATCGAGTTCTACGACTTCTACATCTACGCCACCGCCGCCGCTTTGGTGATCGGGCCGATCTTCCTTCCCCATGGCGAGCCCGGCGTTCAGACGCTCCAGGCTTTTGCGACCTTCGCCATCGCCTTCCTCGCCCGTCCGATCGGGGCGGCGGCCTTCGGGCATTTCGGTGACCGGATCGGGCGCAAGGCGACTTTGGTCGCCTCGCTGATGATCATGGGGGCGTCCACGGTCCTGATCGGCTGCCTGCCGGGCTATGCCAGCATCGGCTGGTGGGCGCCGGCCTTGCTCTGCCTTTTGCGCTTCGGCCAGGGCGTCGGCTTTGGCGGGGAATGGGGCGGGGCGGCCCTGCTCGCGGTCGAGAACGCGCCGCCGGGGCGCCGCGCGCTCTACGGCATCTTCCCGCAGCTTGGTGCGCCGATCGGGTTCATCGCAGCCAACCTCCTGTTCCTCGGGCTCAGCGTGACGTTGAGCCCGGCGGATTTCGAGGCCTGGGGCTGGCGTCTGCCCTTCCTCGCCTCGGCCGTCCTCGTCGGCGTCGGGCTCTATGTCCGTCTGAAGCTCACCGAAACCCCGGCCTTCCGCGCCGCCCTCGAACAGGCGCCGCCGGAGCGGGTGCCCCTCGCCACGATCTTTTCCGCGCATCGGCGCGCAACGCTGCTCGGCACGCTGGCGATGGTGGCGGCTTACGCCGTCTTCTATCTCTCGACGGTGTTCGCTCTCAGCTACGGCACCGGTACCCTCGGTTACGCGCGCAAAACCTTCCTGCTGTTCGAGTGCGTGGCGATCCTGTTCATGGCGCTGGCGATCCCCCTATCGGGATGGGCGGCCGACCGGTTCGGACGCAAGCCCGTGATGCTCTCAGGCCTCGCCGTCACGGGGGCGCTCGGCGCCGTACTCGGGCCGATGCTCGGCAGCGGCGAGCCGGCCCTGGTGCTCGCCTTCCTCTGCCTCGCGCTGTTCGCCATGGGCTGGATCTTCGGGCCGATGGGTGCGCTGCTGCCCGAGCTGTTCCCGACCCGGGTGCGCTATACCGGCGCCTCCGTGACCTACAATCTCGCCGGCATCGTCGGCGCTTCCGGGGCCCCTTTCGCCGCGCAATGGCTCGCCGAGTCGGGCGGCATCGGCTTCGTCGGGCTCTATCTCGCCGCCGCCGCGGGGATCAGCTTCGCGGCCGTCATCGCCATGCGGGAGACGGGGCGGGACGCCTGACACCGCCGGAAAATGAATTGCGCACAGTTTATATTGCGCGCAATTTAAATCTCGTCTATCCCGCTTCCAAGCCGAACGGAGCCCCCTCCGTTCGCCCTGATCGCGAGGACAGACCATGACCGTCGATGTAAAGTACCGCACCACCGCCTCCGCCACGGGGGGGCGCGATGGCTCCGCCCGCACCGAGGACGGCAGCTTCCAGGTCCAGCTCTCGACCCCGAAGGAACTCGGCGGCGCGGGCGGCCCCGGTGCCAATCCCGAGCAGCTCTTCGCGGCGGGCTATTCCGCCTGCTTCATCGGCGCCCTGAAGGTCGCGGGCGGCCAGCTCAAGCTGAAGGTGCCCGCCGACACCACCGTCACCGCCCAAGTCGGCATCGGTCCGCGCTCCGAGGGCGGCTTCGGCATCACCGCCGACCTCAAGGTCAGCCTGCCGGGCCTCGACCGCGCCGATGCCGAGCGCCTCGTCGAGGCGGCCCACCAGATCTGCCCGTATTCCAACGCGACGCGGGGGAATGTCGATGTTGGTCTGACGGTGGCCTGAGCCTCAGGCCCGTCCGTAAAAGCGCTCTCGGCCCATGGCCGGGGGCGCTCTTGTCTCACGTCCCCTCGATCGTCCGGTTCTGCACGCCGCCCTTGGCCATCACCGGTTTCTTCGCGCTGATGATGCGGGAGTTCACGCCGGTCCAGCCGATCTCGCCGGAGAGCCGGCCATACTCGATCTTCGGGCAGCGGTTCATGATGACCGTGATGCTTGCCGCCTCGGCCCGCGCGGCGGCCGCGTCGTCGCGCACGCCGAGCTGCATCCAGATCACCTTCGGCGGCACCGGCAGCGCCAGCGCTTCATCGACGAGGGGGCCCGCCGCGGCGGAATTGCGGAAGATCTCGACCATGTCGACCGGCCCGGTCAGCTCCGAGAGCCGGGCGATCACCGGCCGGCCGAGCAGGGTCTGGCCCGCCAGCCCCGGATTGACCGGCGTCACCATGTAGCCGCGCTCGGCCAGATACTTGAAGACGATGTAGCTCGGCCGCGCCGGGTTGGCCGAGGCGCCGACCAAGGCGATCGAGCGCGCGTCCTTGAGGACGGCGCGGATCTGCGCATCGGGATAGCGGTCGTGCCGGGTCGCGATACCGTCAGGCGCGTCGTCGATCGTCGGGATCATGCTGCCCTTGTCCGCCATGCGTCGGCGTGCTGCAAGGCGGAGCATGAGCGAGACCGTGATGAACCTGGAGGAGACTGCCGCCTTCCTCGAACGCGACTTCCCGCAGATGAATGCCGGCGGGCGTCACTACCACCTGGAGGCGGTCGGCCCGCTCTCCGCACGGATGCGGCTCGATTATCATGAGCGCCATCTGCGCCCCGGCGGAACGGTGTCCGGCCCCTCGATGATGGCGCTGGCCGATTACGCGCTCTACGCGGCGATCCTCTCGAACATCGGCCCGGTGGCGCTCGCCGTGACGACGAGCCTGAACGTCAACTTCCTGCGACGGCCCGGCCCCGCCGCCCTCGTCGCCGAATGCCGCCTGATGAAGCTCGGGCGACGCCTCGCGGTGGGCGAGGTCGCGATCCAGAGTGTAGGCGAGGAGGCGATCGTTTGCCACGCGACCGGCACATACTCGATCCCGCCGGAACGGTAGACGCGCGCCGTGGACCGCCGTAGCGCGCCCGTTCTCGGAATCGCGGAGAACGCTCACTCGGCCGGCACGGCCCGCGGCGTCGAAGGCGCCTGGGGCGGTGCGTCCGTCGGGCGCGGCTCGTAGCCGAAGGTCTCCGGCATGAACAGCAGGTAGAGCGCGAAGCCGGCCGCCGCGATCGCCGCGAGCACGAGGAAGGCTGCCGAATAGCCCGCGCCGACGATGACGACGCCGGCCAGCGTCGCGCTGAGCGCCGCGCCGAGCCCCTGTGCCGTCGCCACCGCGCCCTGGGCGACGTTGAACCGGCCGGTGCCGCGGGTGAGGTCGGCGACCACGATCGGGAACAGCGCGCCGTAGATGCCGGCCCCGACGCCGTCGAGGCATTGCACGGCCACGAGATAGAACGGGTTGTCCGAGAGGGTGTAGAGCACGCCGCGCAGAGCCAGCACGCCGAAGGCGACGAGGAAGATCGGCTTGCGCCCGAAGCTGTCGGCCTTGGCCCCCACCATGATCGCCATCGGCACCATCACGCATTGCGCAGCGACGATGCAGACCGCGATCAGCGAGGTGGCGTTGTCCTTGCCGACGACCTTGGTGAGCAACTGACCGACCGAGGGCAGCATCGCCGCGTTGGCGAGGTGGAAGGCGGCGCAGAGAAGCGCGAACAGCATGAGGTGGCGGTTGCGCAGCAGCAGGCTCAGGCCCGAGGGCTGCTCGCAGTTCTCCTCTTCGCCGCAATCGAGGCCGCGGGCGAGGTCGTCATCGATCTCCTCGGCCGGCACCATCAGCATCGCGACGATCGAGCCGGCGGCGAGAAGGCCCATGAGCCAGAACACGACGATCGGGCCGAAGACATAGGCCAGGCCGCCCGCCAGCATCGCCGAGACCGCATTGCCGGCATGGTTGAAGCCCTCGTTGCGGCCGATGCGCTTCGCGAACAGCTTCGGGCCGACGATGCCCAGCGTGATGCCGGTGAGCGCGGGCGCGAAGATCGAACCCGCCATGCTGGCGAGCGCCTGCGTGGCGGCCACCAGGGTGAAGTTCGAGATCCAGGGCAGAACGAGACAACTCAAGGTCACGACGACCGCGGCGGCGATAACGACGCTCCGCTTGGCCTTGGTGCGGTCGATCAGGGCGCCCGCGGGCGTCTGCGCGAGCAATCCGGCGATGCCCGCGATCGTCATTACGAGGCCGATCGTTGCCTCGTTCCAGCCCTGGTCGGGCCCGCGCACGGCCAGAAGGTAGATGGCGAGGTAAGGGCCAAGGCCGTCGCGCACGTCGGCGAGGGTGAGGTTGAGAAGGTCGAGCCCGCGCAATGCGCGCCGGGAGGGCTGACGCGAGGCGGGATCGTTCGAGGGAGCGGCGTCGCCACGCATCGGCTAGGTCCCGGGTCGGCGCAAAGCCCCGGACGGCGAAGGTCCGCCGTCGGAAGGGACGTTGCGAAATCAGTGTTCGAGGGGTCGGGCGGCACCAAGGGTATCTTGAGACGACCGCAAGTCCGTTCGACCCCGGCGCTAAAGCCCGCTCGGCCGGATCGTTCCGATTGTTAAGCGTCTTAATCCCGGCATCGCCATCACGAATCCGTGGAATTGGGATGATGGCTGCCGGTCGAGCCAATCCCGGTAACCCCGCTTTAGCCATGGTCGGATCGGGCCTCGGCGTCGGGCCCCGGCGAAAGGTTTGCTTAGAGTGCCGCCCGCAAAAAGGCCGGACGAGTCGTCAGAACGAAGCCGATGCGTATCCCCGAAGGCGAACAGAACCGGACGGAGGGAGGATCGCTGTCGGCGCGGCGGCTTCCCCTAGCTCGGCACGTCCGCTCCGCCCGGAGCTGGATCCTCCTCGGCGTGCTCGCCCCGATCGGCATGCTGGTGCTCTCGGCCATCATGCTGCTCGAGCTGCGCCGGGACGCCTGGGACAAGGCCGAGCAGACCTCGCAGAACCTGCTTCAGGTGATCGAGCGCGACATCGCCCGCAATGTCGAGATCCTCGATCTGTCCCTTCAGGGCGTCGTCGACAACCTCAAGGCGGAGGGCCTTGCGGGGATCAGTCCGTCCTTGCGCCGCATCGCTCTGTTCGATCGCGCCGCCACCGCCCGCGACATGGGGGTCATGCTGGTCGTCGACGAGAACGGCGACAGCACCATCGATGCGAGCTCCAATACGGCCCGCCGGATCAACAATGCCGACCGCACGTACTTCCAGGCCCACAAGATGCAAGCCAATCTCGGCTTGCATATCAGCCGGCCCTTGATCTCGCGTCTGATCAACGAACCGGTGATCGTGCTGAGCCGGCGCATCGACAAGCCGGACGGCCGCTTCGGCGGCGTGGTGCTGGCCAGCCTGAAACTGTCCTATTTCAGCGGGTTGTTCGCCCGGATCGGGCTTGGCCGCGAAGGGGGGATCAACCTCTACCTCCGGGACGGCACCCGCGTGATGCGCTACCCCTTCGCGGAGGGCGACATCGGTGCGAACATCGCCGGTGCCCCGACCTTCCAGAACTTCGTCGCCAAGCGCGACGGCAGCTTCACCGGGACGTCCGTCCGCGACGGCATCGAGCGGTACTATACCTTCACCCAGGTCGGCGACCTGCCGCTCGTCCTCAACGTCGCCCTCGGAACGCGGGAGATCGAGGCGGAGTGGCGGGAGAAGGCCACGATCATCGGCTTGGCGGTTCTCGTGCTGTGCGGATTGACGGTTCTGCTCTCTCTGCTGTTCGGGCGGGAGCTGCGCCGCAGCGCGGCCATGCAGGCCGAACTGGCTCGCCTTGCCCAAACCGATGTTCTGACCGGCCTGCCGAACCGGCGCCGTTTCGAAACCGTCTTCGCGCAAAGCTGGGAGACATCCCGGCGCACGGGCGCACCGCTGGCGCTCATCCTGATCGATGCCGACCATTTCAAGCGCTACAATGATCGCTACGGCCACGCGGTCGGCGATGCCGTGCTCAAGGGGCTTGCAGAGTGCTTGCGGGCCAGCGTGTGCCGGCCAGGCGATCTCGTCGCGCGCATCGGCGGCGAGGAGTTCGCCGTCCTGCTGCCCGGTACGGACCATGACGGCGCGACACGCATCGCCGAGACGATTCACCGGACGGTTGCCGGATTTGCCGTGCCCTCCGCCGGCATCGCTCCGCGAACGGTCACCGTGAGCCTCGGCCTCGCCGTGCATTCCGGCACCGGCACCGCCGAGGATCTCTACCGGCGGGCCGATGCGGCGCTCTACGAGGCCAAGGCGGGCGGGCGGAATCAGACGCGGTTCGCGGCCTGACGCAGCGCTCCAGCCCGCCCGTTTAGGACCGCCTCGACCCGGCCACCCGCGCAGCGACACCGTGCGTGCGCGGGTGAACCGCTGTGCTTACGGGCAGGGGTGGCGGGCGCCGTCGTTACCGAGATAGGTGCCGCTGCGCGCGTCGTAGGAGCGGAAGCGGCGGGCGCAGGCTGCCACGGTCTCCGGATCGGCGCCGCCCTGGACCACGACCGGCGCGGCCTGGGCCTGCGAGTTGGCGATGGCCCCACCGAGGATGGCGCCGGCCGCGAGACCCGCGACGCCCGCGCCGACCGCCGCACCGACGCCCGGACCGCGGCGATAGCCCCGACCGTAGCCGTAGCGGCGATAGCCGCGACCATAGCCGTAGCGGCGGTACTGGACATAGTCGGTCGCGAGATCACCACGGACCAGGGCTTCCACCGGGCTCTGCGGCGCGGGCGCGGCCAGAGCCGGCGAGCCGGCGAGGAGGGCGGTCATGGCGGCGAGGGCGAGGGTCGATTTCATCAGTCTGGAAACTCCTTTGATCGTCGAGCCTTGAGCTCGAAACGGGAGCGCCGGCCGGTTCGAACGGCCGGCGCCCCATCCTGTACAACGTACGAACCCGGTTTCCGCGTCCGGCGGCCTGAAGCCACCGGAGCGACGGCTCAGTCGCGAACGGGCAGGATGGCCGGCTTCGGCGCGGCGAGAAGCCCGCCGAGGAAGGCGGCGATGGCGCCGAGGATCAGCGCGATCGCGGCGTAGAGGGCGCCCTGGGTCGCGACCGATTTGGCGGTCTTGGCCGCCTCTTCCGCCTGCTTCTTGGCGGTGGCGACCGCCTGCTCGTACTGCTTCTGGTAGTCCTGGACCTGCTGGCGCGCCTGATCGACCGGGATGTTCTGCGCCTTGGCGAGCGCCTCGGCGGCGCGGGTCTCGGCCTGCTGCTTGTCGGCGGCGTCACCCGAGAGTAGGGCGCGCACGGCCGAGACGGCGGCATCGCGAGCCGCCTGCGGATCCTGGCCAGCCGCCTGATCCTTCACCCGCTGCTCGATCCGGTCGAGCGGGTTGGAGACCTTGCTCAGCGAGGGAGCGGCGGCCTGCGCCGCGGTCTGGACCGTTCCGCCGACGAGGTTGCCCGCGCCGCCGAGCGCCGAGCCCACGGTGTTGACGGCGCTGCCGACGACGCCGCTGGCGGCGGAGGTCAGCAGGTAGAGGACGACGAGGGTGGTCACGACCCACGAGACGAAGCCGTGCAGCCCGGCAATGCCGCGCAGGGGCTTGCCGGCGAGGCGCCCGGCGATCAAGCCGCCGACGAGCGAGGCGATGACCCCGGAGGCGACGAACCACGCGCCGGCCCCGAGGGAGAAGTTCGATGCGGTCGGGTTCTCGGCCGTGTCGAGGCCGACCGAGGCGAGGCCGGCGGCGACGCCTGCGAGGTTGATGACGACCTGCGTCACCAGCGCGGTCGCGGCGCCCGCGAAGACGGCGCCCCAGGAGACCTGATTGAGGGCGACGGTCTCGTGGGCGAGGCTCCGCGTGCCGTCGATGGGCGAGGGTTGGAAGCCGGATGGGTAAGACACTCTGGTACTCCGAGTCTGGGGCCGTTCGAGGAAGAGGCGGTCAGGCGTCAGTTGCGCCCGCGCACGAGAAGGCCGAGGCCGAAGCCGACGAGGCCGGCGATGACCAGGGAAGTGTGCGGCCACTCGACCGAGCGCTCATGTCCCTCTTGCAGGGAGCGGCGGCCGCGATCGTAGATGTCCTCGGCGGTGTCGTAGGCCTCGTCCGCGGCGTGCCGCGCGGCGTCCTTGGCCTGACCGTAGACGTTCTCCACCCGGCCCGCGGCCTCGCGCAGACGGCCCTCGGCCGAATCGCTATGGGAACCGGCCAGGTCGCCGATCGCGCCCTGCACCTTGCCGCCCAACTCCCGGGCGGCGCCCGTGATCCTGTTCCCATCGACCATGGTCGTCATCCTCGTTCGAAACGTGCCTGGCGCGCCGCCTTTCGGGGACGGACCGTTATTCGGTGCCGGTCGTCAGCTTGACCGGGCAGCGGTGCACGAACGGGTTGCGAACGTGCAGGTTCCGCCGCCACCATGCGGATCCACAGTCACAATCGCGCCATGTCCCCCGCGCCCGGTCTCCTCCTGTTTCCAACGGATACGACCGCGCGAAGTGCCCGAATCGGTGCGCAATCGCGTTCAAGCACGGTTCAACCGGCCCGCCCTACATCTCGAAGAACCGGCGCGGCGCCCCGCCGCCCCGAGATGTCGGGAGATCGACATGCGTTCGTCTCTGCTGCGTACCTTCACCGTTCTGATCGGGCTTGCCGCCGCCCCGGCTTTGGCACAGACGCCGAGCCCAGCGACGCCCCCCACCGCTACGAAGCCCCCGGCCAGCGCCCCCGCCACACCCTCCGCCGCCCCCAAGGCGGATGCGAAGACGGATGCGAAGGCGGAACTCATCGACATCAACTCGGCCAGCGCCGAGGAGCTGAGCCGGCTCAAGGGCATCGGCGAGGCGCGCTCGGCGGCCATCGTCAAGGGCCGCCCCTACCGCGGCAAGGACGAACTGGTCCGTAAGAAGATCGTGCCGGAAGCGGTCTATGCCGGCATCAAGGACCAGATCATCGCCAAACAGAAATAGACTTTCATCTGCCCGTGGATCGGCGGAGCTATCGGGACGGCGCGCGCGGTGCTACGCGCGGGCCGTCCCGCCCTTCGAACACGTTTGAACCCACGATGGCCGCCGTCCCCTCCCGGATCCGCCTCCACCATGGCGACCTGCCGCCCGATTTCGCGCCGGGCGCGGCGATCGCGATCGACACCGAGACGCTGGGGCTCAACCCGCATCGCGACCGGCTCTGCGTCGTGCAGGTGTCTCGCGGCGACGGCAGCGCCGACGTGGTGCAGATCCGGCCCGGCGACCCGAAGCCGGAGCGGCTCATGGCGGTCCTGGCCGATGCGAGCGTCGTCAAGATCTTCCACTTCGCCCGGTTCGATCTCGCGGTGCTGTTCAACGCCTTCGGCGTCATGCCGACGCCGGTCTACTGCACGAAGATCGCCTCGAAGCTCGCCCGCACCTACACCGACCGCCACGGCCTCAAGGACGTGGTGCGCGAACTCGTGGGCGTCGATCTCTCCAAGCAGCAGCAATCGTCCGATTGGGGTGCCGGGAGCTTGAGCCAGGCGCAGATCGATTATGCCGCGTCCGACGTGCTCCACCTGCATGCCGCCCGCGAGCGCCTCGACGCCATGCTGGCCCGCGAGGGCCGCACCGAGATGGCGCAGGCCTGTTTCGATTTCCTGCCGACCCGCTCCAAGCTCGATCTCGCCGGCTGGCCTGAGGTCGACATCTTCGCCCACGCCTGAGACTCGAGGCCGCCCCGAAGGTCAGCGCCGGCCCTGCCAAGTACATCGGAATCCAGCGCGCGGCCTCAGTTCGCTGCTGCGCGCGGTGCCGGCCCGCAACGCTGCGCCCGAACCGTGCCGTAAGGCCCCGATTCTCGCCGCTTTCGGTGCGAGGGCGCACGCGGCTGCCGTTGATCATTTCGCCAAGACGAGGCCATAACTTCGCCACCGCACCGGGGCATCCGGCCGGCGGGGCGCGACCGCAAGCGCGCCGACCCTTCAGGAACGCGATGCAGGCGGCCGATACCATCCAGGGGGAGACGGATCTCCTCGCGCTTGCCGCGAACGAAAACGCGCGTCGCAAGCGGGCGCATGGGCGCGCGCGGCGGCACAGCGCGCAGGTGCGGACGCTGCGCCGGGTGATTCCGGTCACCGCCGGCCTCGCCGTGCTGGGGCTTGCCGCGATCGTGCTCTGGAGTCCCCTCACGGGCAGCATTCCCAACGTCTCCTTCGGCCCGATCAGCGTCTCGGGCACGAAGGTCACGATGGAAAATCCGCGCCTGTCCGGCTTCCGCAAGGGCGAGCGCGGCTACGAGGTGGTCGCCGACGCGGCGCAGCAGGACGTGCGTAAGCCCAGCATCATCGAGCTTCAGGCCATGAAAGGCCACGTCGCCACCGACGACAAGGGCGGCCGCGCCTACCTTCAGGCGAAGGGCGGCGTGTTCGATTCCACCCGCGAATCACTCAACCTCGAGAACGACATCCGGCTCTGGACCGACAAGGGCGAGGAGGTTCGCCTCTCGGTCGCCACCGTTGATTTCAAGACCGGCAGCCTGCGCTCGTCCAAGGCCGTCACCGTCACGGTGCCGTCGGGCTCCATCGTCGCCGACACCCTCGACGTGGTCGAGAACGGCCGGGTCGTCTCCTTCGTCGGCCGCGTCCATGCCGTGTTCCACGGCGACGAGGCCGAGAAGGAGAGCGGGGCCAAGGTCGCCTCGCGAGCCGATTCGGAGCGCATCCACACCTCCGCTGCGGAACCCACGCGATGACGCCGCGTCTCGGCCCGGCGCTTGCCGCCGGCCTCGCTCTCCTCCTGGCGCATCCCGCCGCCGCGGCTCCGACCAAGGAGACGGTGAAGGAGAAGCCCGCCGCGCTCGGCACCGTCGGCGGCGGCAAGGGGCCGATCAAGATCGACGCCGACCGGCTCGACGTGTTCGACAAGGAGAACAAGGCGATCTTCGCCGGCAACGTCGTGGCGGTGCAGGGCGAGAGCACGATTCGCTGCTCGGCCATGACGGTCCATTACAAGCGCGACAAGGACAAGGATCCGTCCAAGGACGCCAACAAGGACGCGGCGAAGTCTGAGGCCGAGGCGGCCGAGGATGCGAAGGCCAAGGCGGCGCTCGGCGGCAACGGCATCCGCAAGGTCGAGTGCGCCGGCCCGGTCACCGTCGCGCAGAAGGATCAGATCGCCACCGGCGACAATGCGGTGTTCGATCAGGAGGCCAAGCGCATCGTGCTGACCGGCAACGTCGTGCTCAGCCAGTGCCAGAACGTCACCCGCGGCTCGCGCCTCGTCTATGACATGGCGAGCGGCCGGGCCAACATGGACCCCGTGGCCGGCGGACGCGTCTCGGCGATGTTCGTGCCGGGCGAGAGCGGCCAGGCCAAGGGAAGTCAGCCGAAGGGCTGCACCCAGCCGGCCATCGCGGCCAAGCCCGGTGCCAAGGGGGCCGACAAGGGCGCCGAGAAGCCGACCGTGAAGACGCGGGCGCAGGCGAACTGACCGTGACGGGAGCCGGGATGCCTGCAGGCGTGCCGCTTCGCGCGGTCGCCGAGCCGAAGCCCGCGAGCCGGGGCCGCAAAGCCTCGTGGTTCGGCCGCCTTCTCGGGCGCGGCGGATCGGCACCGCAGGCGGCGCGCAGCGGCGCGCTCGCCGAGGGCGGCGGTCCGGGCCTGCTGCATGTGCGCGGCCTTCGCAAGAGCTACGGCGCGCGCACCGTGGTCCATGAGGCGGGGCTCACCGTCCATAACGGCGAAGCGGTGGGGCTATTGGGCCCCAACGGCGCCGGCAAGACCACGATCTTCTACATGATCACCGGCCTCGTCCCGGCCGACCGTGGCTTCATCAGCCTGGACGGCATGGAGATCACCCACCTGCCGATGTACCAGCGGGCCCGGCTCGGCATCGGCTACCTGCCGCAGGAAGCCTCGATCTTCCGCGGGCTCACGGTCGAGGACAACATCCGCGCCGTGCTCGAAGTGGCCGAGCCGGACCGCAAGGCCCGCGAGCGCAAGCTCGATTCGCTGCTCGAAGAATTCGACATCGCGCGCCTGCGCAAGTCGCCGTCGATCGCGCTGTCGGGCGGCGAGCGCCGCCGCTGCGAGATCGCCCGCGCGCTGGCCTCCTCGCCGACCTTCATGCTGCTCGACGAGCCCTTCGCCGGCATCGATCCGATCGCTGTCGGCGACATCCAGGATCTCGTGAAGCACCTGAAGCAGCGCGGCATCGGCGTGCTCATCACCGACCACAATGTCCGCGAGACGCTCGGTCTGATCGACCGCGCCTACATCGCCCATTCCGGCCGCATCCTTACCGAGGGCACGCCCGAGCAGATCGTCGCCAACGAGGACGCCCGCCGGCTCTATCTCGGTGAGGATTTCCGGCTTTAGGGTCGGCACCGGAGGTCGGATTAATCCGCGCCGGGCCAGCGTGCACGCTCCCCTGTGACGGACCGCAGCGGTACCGCAGCGCAAACCACGGTCTCGCTGCGCTGCACCTCAACGGGTGCTTCCCGGCGTGACGACGTGGTCTCATGAGCCGGATGGCCCGTTTGCAGGCCTGCCGGGCTATGAAGGCATCACCCTTGGTCGCCGCCACTGAACTTCAAGAGCGAGTTTTCGCCGATCCGGTAATGACTGCTGAACCACACTGGGCGCGGTCGCCTCGCCGGAAACACTTTCTTCGTACGCCGCCGACTAACGCAGGCATGGCGATAAATCAGTGATCGCCAGTAGAGTGGGTCGGCGCGGTTCGGCGCTGTTGCTCGGCTACCGCGGTGCGAGAATTTAGGTGACGGGCGGACAAACCGCTTTGACGTGTCGGGCCGATGGCGCTAGACCTATCAAAAGGAGAAGCAAGGAACGTGCCGGGTTCGGTGCGGCTCGTGCGCGGGCTGCGATTTTGCAATGATTTCAGAAGGTTGGGCGTCGAGATGAGTCTGCTCCAGCGGCTCGAGATGCGCCAGGGCCAGGCCCTGGTGATGACACCGCAACTGCTGCAGGCGATCAAGCTCTTGCAGCTCTCGCAGCTCGATCTCTCGGCTTATGTCGATGCCGAACTGGAGCGCAATCCGCTTCTGGAACGCGCCGAGTCCGAGGGAGAGCCCGAGCGCGAGGCGCTGGAGGCTTCGGGCGACGGCGAGTATGACGGGGGCGACGGGCCGGAGCCCGAGGGATGGCTCGGCTCTGAGATGACTCAGAGCCGCAGCGAGATCGAGGGCGACCTCGATACGCGCCTCGACAACGTGTTCGCCGACGAGAATCCCACCCCGCGCGAGACCGGGACCGGGGATATGCTCTCGCTGACCCCGGCGCCTTACGGCAATGCCGGCGGCAGCTTCGACGGTGAGCTTCCCGATTTCGAGGCGACGCTGACCGCCGAGACCAGCCTGCGCGAGCACCTGGCCGCACAGCTCGATCTCGCGACGCAAAATCCGTTCGACCGGTTGATCGGCAGCTTCCTGATCGATGCGGTGGACGATGCGGGTTACCTGCGCGAGGATATCGATGGCGTGGCCGAGCGGCTCGGCGCCGCGCTCGATGACGTCGCCCGCCTTCTGAAACTCGTCCAGACCTTCGATCCGCCGGGCGTGGCCGCCCGCGACCTCGCCGAATGCCTTGCGATCCAGCTTCGCGAGCAGGACCGGTTCGATCCGGCGATGCAGGCGCTGGTCTCGCGCCTCGATCTCGTGGCCAAGCGCGACTTCCCGGCTCTGCGGCGCCTTTGCGGCGTGGACGACGAGGATCTCGTCGAGATGCTGGCCGAGATCCGCCGCCTCGACCCCAAGCCCGGCCGCGCCTTCGGCGCCCACGCGGTCGAGGTGTTGATCCCTGACGTGTTCGTCCGCCCCGCGCCCGACGGCTCCTGGCTGGTGGAGCTGAACTCCGAGGCGCTGCCGCGGGTGCTGGTCAACCAGAGCTACTATGCCCGCGTCTCGAAGGGCGCGGTGGCGGATGGCGACAAGGCGTTCCTGTCCGAATGCCTGCAGACCGCGAACTGGCTCACCCGCAGCCTGGAGCAGCGGGCGCGCACCATCCTCAAGGTCGCCACCGAGATCGTCCGCCAGCAGGATGCGTTCTTCCTGCACGGTGTCGCCCACCTGCGCCCGCTCAACCTCAAGACGGTCGCCGAGGCGATCGGCATGCACGAATCGACCGTCTCCCGCGTCACTTCCAACAAGTCGATCGGCACCAGCCGCGGCACCCTGGAGATGAAGTACTTCTTCACCGCCGCGATCCCCGGCGCGGCCGGTGCTGCGTCCCATTCCTCGGAATCCGTGCGCCACCGCATCAAGCAACTTGTCGATGCAGAAGCCGCCGACGTCCTGTCCGACGATGCGCTGGTGCAGCGGTTGCGCGACGAGGGCATCGACATCGCCCGCCGCACCGTCGCCAAGTATCGGGAGTCGCTGCGGATCCCCTCGTCGATTGAGCGCCGCCGGGAGAAGATGGCCACGGCTGCCCGCTGACACCCATGCCTCGTCGGTGCCTGAAAGCCCTGCGCCGGCTCGCCTTCGGGTTTGACTTGCCCCGTCCCCCTTTCTAACTCTCGAAGTCCCGGGAGGAAGAGCGGAGACGTCGATGGCAGGTTTGCGGGTGACGGGGCATGGCCTCGATCTCGGTACGGCCCTGCGAGGCCGGGTCGAGGACCGCATGGCGGCGACCCTCGCGAAGTATCTCGATCCACATATGAGCGGCAGTTGCACGGGGCACGTGACGCTGCGGCGCGATGGGGCGGGATACCGAACCGATTGCGTGCTGCACCTCGTCACCGGGCTGACGCTGGAAGCCTCGGGCGCGGCGCACGACGTGCATGCGAGCTTCGAGCAGACCGCCGACAAGCTCGAGAAGCGCCTGCGCCGCTACAAGCACAAGCTGAAGGATCACGGTGCCGCGAGCCACAACGGGGCGGGTATCGAGGCGGCCTACGCCGTCTTCGCCGCGCCCGACGAGGAAGTGGACGATGAGCCGCTCGAGGCGGAGGAGGGCGCGCACCCGCCCGTGGTGGCCGAGAGCACGCGCACGCTCAAGCGCCAATCCGTCAGCGAGGCGGTGACTACCCTCGACATGACCGGCGCCCCGGTCGTCGTTTTCGTTCACGCTGGCACCGGGCGCATCAACGTCGTATATCGGCGCAGTGACGGTGCGATCGGATGGGTCGATCCGCCCGGTGATCGCGATTGAGGCAGGGGCTCGTTCCGAGCCTTTCTCGGACGGGGACTCAGGTGCCCGTCACGAAGCCTCGAAGACCGGTACCGGAGACGGATTTCAAGATCCGGACAGGCGTGTGAGGCGCTCCGTGCCGGGATCGTTGGGTCCCGGCAGTCGTGCATGGGAACGCGGGATCGCTGTATCGATCCCGCCCACGAGGCGTTTAGTTTTCATGCCGATGCTCGAATTTCTGAACCTGGACTCGGTGGTCTCTTCCCTGCGCGTGCGCGACAAGAAGCACGTCCTCCAGGAACTGGCTGCCCATGCGGTCCGCCGCCTCCCGAACCTGTCCGAGCGGGACGTCTTCGAGACCCTGCTCCACCGTGAGCGCCTCGGCTCCACGGGGATCGGCGACGGCGTGGCGATCCCCCACGGCAAGCTCGCCCAGCTCGACCGGCTGTTCGGCCTCGTCGCCCGGCTGGAAAAGCCCGTGGATTTCGACGCCCTCGATGGCCAGCCCATCGATGTCGCCTTTCTCCTGCTCGCGCCCGAAGGGGCCGGGGCCGACCACCTGAAGGCCCTGGCCCAGGTTGCCCGGCTCCTGCGCGAGCCCGGCATGCTGGAGCGCATCCGCAGCGCCCGCGACGCGACCGCCCTCTACGCCCTGCTGGCCAACGGCCCGACGACGCAGGCCGCCTGACATGGCCGTGTTCTCTCCGCGCGCTGCCCTCGTTCTGGCGGCGCTCCTCGCGCCCGCCGGCCTGCGCGCGGAAGGCGAGGCGGCCTGCGCCCGCGACGTGCTCGTGGCAGGATCGATGCAGCGGCAGGCGATCGAGCAGCTCGAAGGCGGCGGCGAGGACGAGGCGAGCCTCTGTCGCGTCTGGCGCCGCCATGTCGAGACCATGCGCCGGATCGCCGGCGTCTACGGCCGCTGCCTGTCCGGCCCCGAGCGGACCGACCGGCTGACCCAGGTTCAGAGCTCGGAGAAGGAGTTCTCGGGCCTGCTGCGCAGCCGCTGCCGCGGGATGTGACGCGCCGGGTCGCCGCGCTGGCTCTGATGGGCGCGCGAGCGCGGCTGTTCGTGCCGCGCAATTCGTGCATGATCGGTGCAACTGCCCGTGAGCCTTGTCCGGGCCCCTCCGGCTCAGGAAGCTGATCGCGCGTGCCTGCCTTTCCCTTCACCGCCATCGTCGCCCAGGAGGAGATGAAGCGGGCGCTGCTGATCGCGGCGGTCGATCCGTCCGTCGGCGGCGTCCTCGTCTTCGGTGACCGGGGCACCGGCAAGTCCACGGCGGTGCGGGCACTCGCGGCGCTGCTGCCGAAGATCCGGGCCGTTGCCGGCTGCCCCTATTCCTGCTCCCCCGACAGCCCGGTCGAGGCCTGCCCGCATTGCGCGCGGGGACGGGGCAAGAGCCACCAGATCCCGGTGCCCGTGGTCGATCTGCCGCTCGGCGCCACCGAGGACCGGGTGGTCGGCGCGCTCGATCTGGAGCGGGCGCTGACGAAGGGAGAAACGGCGTTCGAGCCGGGCCTGCTGGCGCGGGCCAACCGCGGCTTCCTCTACATCGACGAGGCGAACCTGCTGGAGGACCATCTCGTGGACCTCCTGCTCGATGTGGCGGCCTCAGGCGTCAACACCGTCGAGCGCGAGGGCCTGTCGCTGCGCCATCCGGCCCGCTTCGTCCTCGTCGGCAGCGGCAACCCGGAGGAGGGGGAGCTGCGTCCACAGCTTCTCGACCGCTTCGGCCTTGCCTGCGAGGTGACGACGCCGACCGACATCGCCACGCGCATCGAAGTGGTGCGGCGGCGCGACGCCTACGAGCGCGACGGCGAGGCGTTCTGCGCCGCGCAAGGAAAGGCGGAAAAAGCGCTCCAGAAGACCATTCTCTCGGCTCGCGAGCGCCTCGGCCACGTGAGCGTGCCCGATGCGGTTCTGGAGAACGCCGCACGGCTCTGCCTCGCGCTCGGCACCGACGGTCTGCGCGGCGAACTCACGCTGATGCGCACCGCCCGGGCACTCGCTGCCCTCGACGGGGCGGACACCGTCTCGGTCGCGCATCTCAGGCAGGTGGCGCCGAGCGCGCTCCGTCACCGCCTGCGCCGCAACCCGCTCGATGAGTCGGGCTCCACGGCGCGGGTGGCGCGGGCCGTGGAGGAGGTTTTGGGGGCCGGCTGAGGTGTGACGCCTCAATCGTCCTGGTCGATGTCCTTATCGAGGACCGTCTTCGAGTCGACCGTGGTGTCGGCCTTGAGCCGGTAGACCAGGGGGATGCCGGTGGCGATCTCGAGGCTGGCGATGGTCTTGGTGGTCATGCCGTCGAGCACCATCACCAGCGCCCGCAGCGAGTTGCCGTGGGCCGCGACCAGCACCCGCTCGCCCGACATGACGCGCGGCAGGATGGTCTGGATGTAGTAGGGCAGCACCCGTGCGGCGGTGTCCTTGAGGCTTTCGCCGCCGGGCGGGGGCACGTCGTAGGAGCGGCGCCACTCGTGGACCTGCGCGTCGCCCCAGCGCTCGCGGGCATCGTCCTTGTTGAGGCCGGAGAGGTCGCCGTAGTCGCGCTCGTTCAGCGCCTCGTTACGGATCGTCTCCAGGCCGCCCTGGCCCATCTCTTCGAGGATCAGCGAGCATGTGTTCTGAGCGCGCCGCAGGTTCGAGGTGAAGGCCACGTCGAACTGCGTGCCCTGGCCCTTGAGCCAGCGCCCGGCCCGGCGCGCCTCGGCGATTCCGAGCTCCGTCAGCTCCGGGTCGCGCCAGCCGGTGAACAGCTTCTTCAGGTTCCATTCGCTCTGGCCATGCCGAGCGAGGACGAGCAGGCGCTCCATGGGACGGGTCTCTCCGAACAAGGGCAGGGCGAGGCGGCCGCACGGCGCCTCGCGATCTTGGGCGGGCCTCTACCAGAGGCGGCGGCGCCTCCCAAGCCTAAGCCTGACGTTCCGTTGGATTCGTTATTCGGAGTTGTGTCTCGTCGCGAAGCCCGAGCACGTCGTCCATGCCGTAAAGGCCCGGCGGCTTGTCGAAGGCCCATTGCGCCGCCCGCACCGCGCCGCGGGCGAAGATGGCCCGGTCTTCGGCGTGGTGCGAGAGGGTGATCCGCTCCGACGGGCCGGCGAAGATCACGCTGTGGTCGCCGACCACCGAGCCGCCGCGCAGGGTCGCAAAGCCGATATCGCCCGGCCGCCGCGCCCCGGTATGGCCGTCGCGGGTCGAGACGCGGGTCTCGGCCAGGGCCACGTTCCGGCCTTCCGCCGCCGCCTCGCCGAGCAGCAAGGCCGTGCCGGAGGGCGCATCGACCTTCATGCGGTGGTGCATCTCCAGCACCTCGATGTCGAATTCCTGGCCCAACGTGGCGGCGACCTTGCGCACAAGGCCTGCAAGCAGGTTGACGCCGAGCGACATGTTGCCCGAGCGCACGACGCGGGCATGGTAGCTCGCCGCCTTGAGCCGCGTCAGGTCGTCCTCGGAAAGTCCCGTGGTGCCGACGACGTGGACGATGCGGGCCTGCGCGGCGAGCTCGGCAAAGGCGACCGTCGCGGCGGGGGCGGTGAAGTCCAGCACTCCGTCGGCGGCCACGAACAGCGACAGCGGATCGTCGCTCACCGGCACGCCGAGTTCACCGATACCGGCCAGGAGCCCGGCATCCCGGCCGAGGACGGCCGAGCCCGCGCGCTCGATGGCGCCGTGCAGGGTGCAGCCCTCGGCCTCCGCGACCGCCCGGATCAGCATCCGCCCCATGCGCCCTTCGGCGCCCACAACGACGAGCTTCATGATGATCGACTCTTCGCTCCGATGAATGAACGGCTCACCCGGCGCTGATCGCGCGGGTGGCGGCCGTTGACCTGTCTATACCCGCTGCGAGGCAATCAGCGGCCCGAGCACGTCCGACACGCCGCTGACGGTGATCTGCGTGCCGACGCAGAGCAGCAGGAAGGCCGAGAGACGCCCGAGCACCCGTGCCCGCACCGATCCGATCAGGGTCACGACCCGTTCTGCTGAACCGTAGGCGAGACGGATCACGCCGGCGACGGCCAGGGCGGCCAGGGAGGCGCCGAGGAAGAAGCCGGCGAGGTCGCCGGGCTCGGAGGGGCGGTTGGCGCCGAGCGCGATGGCGACGGCGATGGTGCCGGGCCCGGTGGTGAAGGGCAGGGTGAGCGGGAAGAACGCGACCTCGGCGAGGTTCTCGCCCGCCTCCGGTTCGGCCTCGGCATGTTTGCGGGCCTCCCGCGCCTCGGGGGCGGTGAGCATGGTCCAGGCGAAGGCCGCCACGAACAGGCCGCCGGCGATCCGCAGGGCCGCCAGCGACACGCCGAAGAAATTGAGGATCGGGGCGCCGGCCCAGAGGGCGGCGAGCATGACGAGGGCGGAGTAGAGTCCGATCCGCCGCGACAGCTCCGCCCGTTCGGTATGCGAGCGGTCGGACGTGATCTGCGCGAACATCAGCGCGGAGCCGACGGGGTTCACGATCGAGAACAGGCTGGACAGCGCGAGCAGGAAGCTCGCCAGCACGGTTTCGAAGCCAATGGATGGCATCAGGCTCGCTCGGCTCGGCTTTGGGGAGGAAACGCGCCGGCTTTAGCCCGGCTGTCCGGCCGGCACCAGCACCCGCGCCGGCACGCGGCTCTCCAGGCGGCGCACCTGCCGCACCGCGATCGGCCGGTAGAGCTGTTTGGTCGCATCCACCACGTGCAGGCCAGCGAACGGCATGGCCAGACCCGTGCCGAACCGCTCCCAGGCGGCGGCGGTGCGGAGCCAGAACCGGCTGCGGATCGGCGGCATGTAGAGCGTCTCGGCCCAGCCCTCCGGCGAGAACAGCGTGTCGCGCATCAGTCGCGAGAGCTGCGAGCGGCTATAGGGCTGGCCGTGGCCGAAGGGCGTCGCGTCGCGCCGTGCCCAGACGCCGGTGCGGTTGGGCACGACGAGGATCAGCCGTCCGCCGGGCGTCAGCACCCGCCATACTTCGGCAAGGAGTTCGCTCGGGCTTTCCACCGCTTCGAGGCCGTGGACCAGGATGACGCGGTCGACCGCGGCCTCGGGCAGGGGCAGCATGGTGAGATCGGCCAAAGCCGTCACCGAGCGCCCGCTGGAGGGCCAGTTCACGACGCCCTGCGTCGCCGGCATGAAGGCCAGCGTCCGCTCGGCGATGACGTGGACGGGGCCGAGATAGGGCGTGACGTAGCCGAGCCCGAGCACGCGCAGCCCCGAGACGGAGCCGAGAAAGCCGTGAATCGTCCGGCCGACGACACGGTGCGTGACGACGCCGAGCGGGCTGGCGTAGAACGCGCGCAGGTCCGTGACGTCGAGGCGCATCGGATGGGGTGCCGGCACGGCCGGTTGTCCTCCGCAGAGCTGATTGCGCATCAATGGGGATCGCGGAGGCGTCGGGCAAGCGTGGCGCCGCCTCCGATCCCGGAACCGTCACCGCCATGCAACGGTTCCTCGCGCGGAGCTTGGACCGCGCATCCCGTCGCCGGTCTGGCTTGGCGGTCCTTGCCCCGTAACTGTCCGTGCGGAAAAATTCAGTTTTCGCGAAAGGTCTTCGATGACGAGAGCGGCCCCCGAAATCCGCACCTTCCTGTGCCGGAGCGACAATATCGGCGTGCTGATCCGCGATCCCGCCAGCGGGGCCTGCGCCGCCATCGATGTGCCGGAGGCCGGGCCCGTGCTCGCCGCCCTCGACGCGGAGGGCTGGCAGCTCACCGACATCCTCGTCACCCACCGCCACGGCGACCATATCGAGGGGATCCCCGAGGTGGTGGAGCGCACCGGCGCGCGGGTGACCGTGCCGGAGAAGGCGCGCGGGGCGGTGCCGGGGGCTGCCCGCACCGTCAAGGAGGGTGACACGGTGACGGTCGGCGGTCTCACCGCCGCGGTCTGGGAGACGCCGGGGCATTGCGCCGACCACGTGACCTACCATTTCGCCGATGCCGGCGTGGTGTTCTCGGGCGACACCCTGTTCACCCTCGGCTGCGGCCGGGTGATGGAGGCCGAGCCCGAGACGCTCTGGCGCTCGCTCAGCCGCTTCCTCGACCTGCCCGACGCGACCGCCGTCTATAGCGGTCACGATTACGTTCTCTCGAACGGCCGCTTCGCCCTCGCCGCCGATCCGGACAACGCCGACCTGAAGGAGCGCGTGGCCGAGGCCCAGCGGCTGGCCGAGCAAGGCGGCTTCCTGATCCCCTCGACCATCGGCCAGGAGAAGGCGACGAACCCGTTCCTGCGCGTGGGCCAACCGGTGCTCGCCCGCTCGGCGGGTCTCGAACCGGGCTCCGACCCGGCGGCGGTGTTCACCGCGTTGCGAGCCTGGAAGAACCGCTTCTGACGATCGGGCCAGGGGCCGCGTCGGGTCATCGCTCGAAGCTTGAGCCCGCGGGCGTCGGCGATTGAGGCCGGCAAAGAACCAGGGTCATCGCCTTTGCGCGTTTGCCCTGGGGGACGCTCCCTTGACCGCGCCGCCTGTGCTCCGCCAGACCTTGCCTTCGAGCCTCCGGCATGTGATCGAAACCAACGGTTTGCGCATCGCAACACGACCCGCTCGTCCGCGTATCCTCGGCGAAAGGCCGGTTCCCTTGCCCACTCTGTTCCGTTTCCTCGCCACGATCGCGATCCTTGCCGGTCTCGTCTTCGCCGGCATGTTCGCCCTCGCGACCTTTGTCGAGCCGACGCCGCGCGAGATCAGCGTCACCATTCCCCCATCGAAGCTTCAGCCGGGCGGGCGATGAGCGCGGACGGTTCCGCGCTCCCAGGGGGAGCGGAGGATCCGGGCCAGCTCTTTCTCGACATGCTCGCCGCCGAACGCGGCGCGGCGACCAACACCCTGGCCGCCTATCGGCGCGACCTCGACGACTATCTCGGCTACCTCGCGCAAGGCGGGATCGACCCGGAGGAGGCCCAGGCCGATCAGGTCCGCGCCTATATCGCCTCCCTGGAGCCACGCGGCTTGAAGGCGTCCTCGGCCGCCCGGCGCCTGTCCTGCATCCGCGGCTTCCACCGCTTCCTCTACGCAGAGGGCTACTCCGAAACCGATCCGACCGCCCCGGTCGCCGCACCCCGGCGTGCCAAGGGCCTGCCGAAGGTGCTGTCGGTGGCGGAGGTCGATCGCCTGCTCGCGACGGCGCGAGAGCGGGTCGAGGCGGCGGGCGAGGACCGGGCCGAGGCCCGTTCGGCCGCGCGGATGCTCTGCCTGCTCGAACTCCTCTACGCCACTGGCCTGCGCGTGTCGGAACTCGTGGCCCTGCCGCGCTCGGCCGCGGCGACCCGTGAGCGCTACCTCGTGGTCAAGGGCAAGGGCGGGCGCGAACGCCTCGTGCCGCTCACCGACCTCGCCCGCGAAGCCATGCGCACCCACGTCACACACCTGACCGTCGAGGGGGCCTGGCTGTTTCCCGCCGACAGCGAGAGCGGCCATCTCACCCGGCAAGCCTTCGCCCGCGACCTCAAGACGGCGGCGGCTGCCGCCGGCCTGCGAACCGACCGGGTGAGCCCGCACGTTCTGCGTCACGCCTTCGCCAGCCATCTGCTCCAGAACGGCGCGGATTTGCGCATCGTCCAGGAATTGCTGGGGCATGCCGATATTTCGACGACGCAAATCTATACGCACGTCCTTGATGAACGTTTGAAAGGCATGGTGCGAGATCTTCACCCACTCAACGATCGGGGTGATCAGATCGACGTGACCAACGTTTCTCCTGAGGAACTGTATTAAAGCATACGGTGATACCTTGTTAGTCAAGGCGGCAACGGAATTTTATAAATCGTCGCGCTAAGTGTTCGGCGATGCTGTTGACTTCAAAATCGTTCCCGGACCATTTCTAAAATCACCACGATGCAGAGGAGGCGGTGCAGCGGTCTGTTTGGGCCGGTGCCAGAGACACGATGCGCCTCGATCTCCCCTCGCTCTTTCTGATGACGGTCGCCGTCACCTTCACGGTAGGCGTGCTGTTCCTGTTGTCGTGGAGCCAGACCCGCCGCGAGCGGGCTCTGGCGGTCTGGGGCATCGCGCATATCGGCGGCAGCGCCGCGTCGCTGCTGCTGGCTCTGCGCGGCCAGGTTCCGGACAGCCTCTCCATCGGCCTCGCCAACGCGATGATGATCGCAAGCTACGGGTTGATCTGGAGCGGCGTGCGCGCCTTCGAGGGCCGCCCGTTGCGGCTGGGCTGGGCCGTGGGCGGCGGGGCGCTCTGGATCGCGGCCTGCCTGATTCCCTCCTTCCTCGAGTCGCTCCCCGCCCGCGTCAGCCTCGCCTCGACGCTCGCCGGGCTCTACTGCGCCTCCGGCGCGCTGATGATCTGGCAGGGTCGCGGCGAGCCGCTGGTCTCCCGCTATCCGGCGCTGGTGCTGATGGCGACCTATGCCGGCCTCTACTGGATTCGCGTGCCGCTGGCGTTCACCATACCGGCACCGACCTCCCTCTCGATGGCCTCGCCGTGGTTTGCCATCCTCTGCTTTGTCGGAACGCTGTTCTCGGTCGCGATTGCCTTCGTGTTCATGGCGCTGACGAAGGAGCGGGCCGAGCGTGAGCAACGGCTGGCGGCCGAGACCGATTCGCTCACGGGCATCGCCAACCGCCGCGCGCTGGTCGCGGGCGCCGAGCGGCAGCTCGCCGTCGCACCGGCGGCGCTGCTCCTGTTTGACCTCGACCACTTCAAGACGATCAACGACCGCTACGGCCATAGTGTCGGCGATGCGGCGCTGGCCGCGTTCTGCCACGTCGCGGCCCCCCTGCTGCCGCCGAAGGCGCTGTTCGGGCGAATGGGCGGCGAGGAATTCGCGTGCCTGCTGCCGCGGCTCGATGAACGGGCGGCCATGCGCATTGCCGAGGCCATCCGGGCCGCAGTCGCCCAGTTCACTCACCCGGATTACCCGGAATTGGCGATGCGCGTCAGCGCGGGCGTGGCGGCCGAAAGCCAGATCGGCGGCAGCCTGGATTACCTGCTGCGCCGAGCCGACGACGCCCTCTACCGGGCCAAGCATGCCGGACGCGACCGGGTGGTCGCCGCCGGCGAGGATCGTCGCCCCCTTGGGGAGACGGTGGATCCGGGCATCGGCCTTCGGGGCAATGCGGGCCGGCGGAGCCGGACGCGGTTGCCCTGAGCGCCGTCCACATCGATCTGCCTGCCGCCGATCAAAAGCCGGACCGTGCTCCATCGACGGCACGCCCCTTCGTGAGGCATCGTCTCGCCCCGTAAGAGAGAGCGGTGGAAACCGCTCCGGGGAGACGGTGACGATGCGACGGCTGGCTCGGTGGATCATCCGCGGTGCCGCAGCCTGGGCCGTCGTCCTCGGCGCTCCGGCCAGGGCTGTCGAGCCGGTCGAGAGCCGGATCGAGGCGCTGCTCGCCCGGATGACGCTGGAGGAGAAAGCGGGCCAGCTCAACCTGATCTCGCATGAGCCGATCCTCGATCTCGACAGCTTCCGCCGCGGCGAGGTCGGGGCGGTCATCAACTTCAACAATGCCGGCCTCGTGGAGCAGGCCGACCGGCTCGCCCGCTCGTCGCGGCTCGGCATCCCGCTGCTCGTCGGCCTCGACATCGTTCACGGCTACCGCACCATCTTCCCCCTGCCGCTCGCCATGGCCGCGAGCTTCGATGCCGGGCTTGTGCGCCGCGCCGCCGCCACCCAGGCGCGCGAATCGGCGGCGGTCGGCCTCAACTGGACCTTCTCGCCGATGGCGGATGTCGCCCGCGACCTGCGTTGGGGCCGGGTGGTCGAGGGCTCCGGCGAAGACCCGTGGCTGACCGGGCGGCTCACCGCCGCGCAGGTCGAGGGCTTTCGCGATGGCGGGCTCGCGAGCACGCTCAAGCACTTCGCGGGCTACAGCGCTGTGCTCGGCGGGCGCGATTACGACGCGACCTTCGTGGCCCCCACCGAATTGCACGACCTCCACCTGCCGCCGTTCCGTGACGGCATCCGCGCCGGGGCCGACGCGGTGATGACGGCGCTGACCGCGCTGAACGGCCTGCCCACCACCGCCGATCCGGCGCTGATGACTGGGCTGCTGCGGCGGCAGATGGGATTTTCCGGCCTCGTCGTGGCCGATTGGCAGGCGATCGCCAGCCTGATGAAACACGGCGTCGCCCGCGACGGGGCGGAGGCCGCGCTCAAGGCGCTTTTGGCCGGCGTCGATATGGACATGACGAGCGGGCTGTATCTCCGCCATCTGCCCGAGGAGGTGCGCGCCGGGCGCGTCCCCGAAGGCGCGGTCGATGCGGCGGTGCGCCGGGTGCTGCGGCTCAAGTTCGGTCTCGGCCTGTTCGACCGCCCCGTGATCGATCCGGACGGCGCGGAGGAGAAGCTCCTGCGCCCCGAGACCCGGCGGCTCGTCCGCGAGGCGGCGCGGGCGAGCCTCGTCCTGCTGCAGAATCGCGAGGATCTGCTGCCGATCGATCCGGCCAAGGTGCGCCGCATCGCCGTCGTCGGTCCCTACGCTGATTCCGCCTGGGATCAGGTCGGGCCGCACGAGGGCACGGGGCAGGAATGGGACGCGGTGACGATCCTGGCGGGCCTGCGCGAGCGCGCCGCCGCCGCCGGTGTTGCGATCGATTTCGCGCCGGGCTGTTCGCGTGTCTGCGACAGCCGCGCGGGGTTTGCCGCCGCGGTCGAGGCAGCGGCAGGAGCCGACCTCGTCTTGGCGGTGATGGGCGAGCCGCGGGACCGTTCCGGCGAGGGCTCGTCGAGCGCCACCCTCTCCTGGCCGGGCCTGCAGCACGATCTGCTCGCGGCGGTCGCTGAGGCCGGCAAGCCGGTCGCGCTCGTCGTGGTCGGCGGGCGCCCGACCGAACTCGGGGATGCTCTGGGGCAGGCGCAGGCGGTGCTGATGGCGTGGCTTTCGGGCACTGAGGGCGGGACGGCCGTAGCCGAGACGCTGTTCGGGGATGCCAACCCGTCGGGCCGGCTGCCGGTCTCCTGGCCGCGCAAGGTCGGGCAATTGCCGCTGACCTACGACACCCTGCCGGGCGGGCGCCCGCATATCCCCGGTTCGCGCTGGACCATGGGCTATGCCGACGAATCGCCTTTGCCGCTGTTCCCGTTCGGCTACGGCCTCTCCTACACCCGCTTCGCCTATGGCGAGCCGGAGATCGTGACGCCGCATGTCGGCGTCGGAGACCGCTACGATGCGGTTCTGGAGGTGCGCGCCTCCGTCACCAACTATGGGACGCGTCCGGGTCGGGCGGTGGCGCAGCTCTATATCGGCCAGCCGGTCGCGAGCCGCAGCCGGCCGAGGCGCCTGCTGAAGGGCGTCGCGCTCCTCGACCTCGCCTCGGGTGAGACCGGACTCGCGAGCTTCCGCGTGCCGGCGCGCGACCTCGGCTACCACGAGCCGGACGGCACGCTGGTGGTGGAGGCCGGCACCTACCTCGCCCATGTCGGCGGAGACGCGATCGCCACCCGCAGCGCCGGCTTCACCGTCGAGACCGGCTGGCGCGGGCCGCCGGGCAGCGACGAGGCGCGGCGCTGACGTGGTTCAGCCGAAGGTCTTGCGCGGATCGAATGCGTCGCGCACCGCTTCGCCCGCGAAGACGAGCAGGCTCAGCATCGTCGCCACCACGAAGAAGCCGGTGAGCCCGAGCCAGGGCGCGTTGATGTTGTCCTTGCCCTGCGCCAGCAGCTCGCCGAGCGAGGGGGAGCCCGGCGGCAGACCGAAGCCGAGATAATCGAGCGAGGTCAGGGTCGTGACCGACCCGTTCAGGATGAACGGCAGGAAGGTCAGCGTCGCCACCATGGCGTTGGGCAGGAGGTGGCGCGTCATGATGCGCACGTTCGACAGGCCGAGCGCCTTCGCCGCGCGGACATATTCGAAGTTGCGGGCGCGCAGGAATTCGGCGCGCACCACGCCGACCAGAGCCGTCCACGAGAACAAGGTGAGGATGCCGAGCAGGGTGAAGAAGCTCGGCACGAGGAAGGCGGACATGATGATGATGAGATAGAGCGTCGGGATCGCGCCCCAGATCTCGATGACCCGCTGGAAGATCAGGTCGGTCCAGCCGCCGAAATAGCCCTGCACCGCCCCCGCGATCACGCCGATGACCGACGAGACACCGGCGAGCACGAGGCCGAACAGGATCGAGATGCGGAAGCCGTAGATGACCCGCGCCAGCACGTCCCGCGTCGCGTTGTCGGTGCCGAGCCAGTGCCACTCGATGTCACGGCAGCCGAGTTCGCGCCCCTCCGCCTTCACCCCCGCCCGCTCGGCGACCGGGCGGCACTCGGCGTCGCTCAGCATCCAGGTCGGCGGCGAGGGGGCCGGGGTCGGCAGATCCCGCATGAAGGTGTTGTCGGCGTAGGGGATCGGCGGCCAGAGCACCCAGCCGTTCTCCTCGATCTCCTTGCGCGTCTCGGGCGCCCGGTAATCGGTCTGGGCCAGGAAGCCGCCGAACTTCTCGTCGGGGTAATCGACCAGGACGGGGAACAGCCACTCGCCCTTGTACTGCATCACGATCGGGCGATCGTTGGCGATGAGTTCGGCGAATAGGCTCAGCACGAACAGCACGGCGAAGATCACCGCCGACCAATAGCCGCGCCGGTTGGCCCGGAAGTTCGCGAGCCGCCGCCGGTTGAGCGGCGAGAGGCTGCGGCGGGTGGCGGTCGGCAGGGCTCGCATCTGCGGCGCGTTGCCCGGCGCGGTGACGGGCACCGCATCGGGTTCGGGTCGCAGGTGCTCGTTCATCGGCTCCAACCCTCACGCTCGGGCGGCCGATGCCGGCTCAGTCGAGCCGAACTGCGGTGCCCTCGATCTCGCTCGGCCGCAGCGCACCCTTGCGCTCCAGATGGCGACGCAGCAGGCGCACGTTGCGACGGTTCGCCTTGAAGGCCGCATCGAGCAGGTCGCCGGCCAGCGGCACCGAGCCCACCGCGCCGTCGATGGCGACGTTGCCCATCATGCGCCAAACCAGCCAACGCGGTGCGCCGAGCCGTTTCGCCTCGTAGACGATGTACGAGGCGATCGCCATGCCCGCGATGTCGCCGAGGATGGGAACGAGGCCGATCACCGCGTCGAGACCGACGCGGCGGTTGATGCCCGGCACGAGGAAGGCCGAGTCCATCAGGTGGGCGAGCTGCTCGAGCCGCACGAGGCTGGCCTCGGCGCTGGTATCGGTGAGGCGGCGCAACTGCGCTGCACCGGCGGACTCGCGATAGGCCGTGCTGGTGGTGTGAACGGAGGTGCTCATAACGAGGATGTGGCCCCGCCCCGAACGTTCCACAAGGAAGCCTATTGCGCGGTCGTTCACGTCGCCCGGAATAATCCCGCCAAGCGTTCGACCGCCGCATCGAGGGTCGCGTCCGTCTTGGCAAAGCAGAAGCGCACGAGGTTTGTCACGCTGCCGCCCTCGTAGAAGGCGCTGACGGGGATGGCCGCGACGCCGTGCTCGGCCACGATCCGCTCGCAGAAGACAACGTCGTCGGGGGCGAGCCCCGCGATGTCGACGGTGAGGAAGTAGGTGCCCGCGCTCGGCAGCACGGTGAAGCCGATCCCTGACAGCCCCGCCGACAGCCGGTCGCGGGAGCGGGCGAGTTCGGCCCGCATATCTTTGAAATACGCGTCGTCCTTGGCCAGGCCGTAGGCGACCGCCTCCTGTAGGTTCGGCGGCGTGGTGAAGGTGAGGAACTGGTGCGCCCGTGACAGCACCCGCATCAGCGGCTCGGGCGCCATCACGAAGCCGACCTTCCAGCCGGTGAGGCTGAAGATCTTTCCGGCCGAGCCGATCTTCACCGTCCGCTCGCGCATGCCCGGTAGGGCCATCAGCGGCCGGTGGCGCCGGCCATCGAAGATCACGTGCTCCCACACCTCGTCGCAGACCGCCACCGCGTCGAAGCGCCGGCAGAATTGCGCGAGCAGGGCGAGGTCGTCGGGTCCGAAGACGGTGGCGCTCGGGTTGAGCGGGTTGTTCAGCAGCACGATCCGGGTGCGCTCGGAGAACGCATCCGCTAGCGCCGCCTCCTCGATCCGGAAATGCGGCGGCTTGAGCGAGACGAAGCGCGGAACGCCGCCGGCGCGCCGCACCAGCGGCAGGTAGGCGTCGTACATCGGCTCGAACAGCACGACCTCGTCACCCGGCCGAACCAGCGCCATCAGCGCGCCGGCCAGCGCCTCGGTCGCGCCCGAGGTCACCATCACCTCGCGCTCGGGATCGAGGTCGAGACCCTGGTGGTGCCGGTAATGCGCGGCGATGGCCGAGCGGAGCGAGGGCAGCCCCATCATCGGCGGGTACTGGTTGCTGACGCTCTCCAGCGCCCGCGCGGCGGCGGCGCGCACGTCGTCGGGGCCCTGACCGTCGGGAAAGCCCTGGCCGAGATTGATCGCGCCGTGCTGCCGCGCGAGCCGCGACATCGATTCGAACACGGTTTCCGGCAACTCGGCGAAGACGGGATGGCCGGTGAATGGGGGGATGCGATTCGCGGCAGGACTCATGAGCGATGTCTACGCAGAGAGGTCGCGCCGCTCCAAGTGCTTCACATAAGATGGAATGGAGAAAAGAGCCCGACCGCGCGTGGTATCGTCACATGCGAAGACAAGGGGCGTCTTGCCGAACCTTGGCGAGAACGGTGCGGCCCGGCCGACGCGACGTGCGCTCACGCACACGAGTCTGCGGATGAAACGCGAAACCCCGATTTTGCCCGGCCGCGGTGGGGTGACGAATGTTGACGATCATCAGTCGTAAGTGCATGTTTACCCCACGGTCGGACCGGCCGCCGCGCTGAAGGGACTTCGCCCCCTCGTTTCTTGGGTGTGGCAGGTCGGTCCGGTCGTGCTTCATGAAAAAGGCCGCCGCTCGACACGGCGGCCTTTTTCGTGTCCGATCGGGGGCTGCGCGTCCGTGCGGCGACCCTTTCACCATCGGCGGATCATGCGTCTGGGAACCTGCCTGCTGCTCGCCGTCGTGTCGGGTGTTCTGGGCCTTACCTTGCGTCTGACGCTGCCGGTCACGCCGGTCGATGCGTCGTTTCGCGATGTGATGCGCCTCTATCAGTCGCAGGCTGTGCCGACGGGCAGCAACACGCCGGAAACGTCGCCGCCGTAGGAACACCGCAATGACCGGCGAGGCTCGCCGGCCGTACCAAGTCCAGCCAGCTTTGTTCGAAACGGTTCGAGCCGGGTGGATCCTCCGCCGGCCGGATCGTGATCGCGGATCGGCCCGCATTTGTTGGCTGTGATTGTTGGCCGTGACGTCGTCGATGAGTGTGTGAGGGATGAACGAGAGTTCGCCGATACGCAGGGAGACCGCCCGGGAGTACCGGAATGCGGACCCGGTGCCGACGACGCCGGTCCGCCGGCGCCGGAAGTTCGGCCGCTGGATGCTCGCGCTGCTGATCCTCGGCGGGGCCGGCGCGGTCGCCCACCGCACCTACGACGCCCGGCAGAAGCCGGCCGAGGAGGCCGCACAGGCGCCGGGCGGCGGGCGTCCCGGCCGCGGCGGCCGGCCGGCCGACATGAAGCAGGCGGTCGGCGTCGCGCCGATCGTGACCGGCGACATGCCGGTCGTGCTCCAGGGCCTCGGCACGGTGACGCCCCTCGCCACCGTCTCGATCCGCTCGCAGATCAGCGGCTACCTCACCAAGATCGGCTTTCGCGAAGGCCAGATGGTAAAGGAGGGCGACTTCCTCGCCCAGGTCGACCCGCGGCCCTACGAGGCCTTGCTCGCCCAGTATCAGGGCCAGCTCGCCCGCGATCAGGCGCTGCTGCAGAACTCGAAGCTCGATCTCCAGCGCTACCAGACCCTGAACCGCCAGGATTCGATCTCGAAGCAGAATGTCGACACCCAGGCCGCCCTGGTGAAGCAGAACGAGGGCACGGTCGCCGCCGACCAGGCGCTCGTCGATCAGCAAAAGCTGAATCTCACCTATGCCCGGATCGTCTCGCCGGTGGAGGGCCGGGTCGGCCTGAGGCAGGTCGATCTCGGCAACTACATCACCGCCGGCTCGACCAACATCGTCGTCGTCACGCAACTGCGCCCGATCTCGGTGGTGTTCGTGCTGCCGGAGGACGAGGTGGCGCGGGTGATGCGCCGGGTGCGTGCGGGCGCGAAGCTGACGGTGCGGGCCTATGACCGCAGCGACCAGCACGAGATCGCCGTCGGCCGCCTCGATACGGTGGACAACCAGATCGACACCACGACCGGCACGGTGAAGCTGCGGGCGATGTTCGAGAACGAGGACGAGAGCCTGTTCCCGAACCAGTTCGTCAACGCGCGCCTCACCGTCGAGACGATCCAGAACGCAGCCCTGGTGCCGAACGCCGCGATCCTGCGCGGCACGCCGGGCACCTACGTCTATCTGATGGACGGCGACGAGAAGGTCACCGTGCGCCCGATCAAGACCGGCGAGACCGACGGCGTGAACACGGTGGTGCTGTCGGGGCTTGCAGCCGGCGACCGCGTCGTCACCGACGGCACCGATCGGCTGCGCGAGGGCGCGCCCGTGCGCGTCGTAGGCCACACCCCCGGCCCCCAGGCTGGCGGCCCGGCGGCGGGCGCGCCCGGCGCGACGCTCCCCTCGACACCAGCGGCCGGTGCGGCGGGCCCGACGGAGAGTGGGCAGGAGCGTCGGGGCCGCAGGCGTCAGGCGCCGTGATGAGCAGAGCGGTGCATGCAGCGGAAAACCCTCCCCCCTCTGCGGGGGAGGGTGCCTGCGGAGCAGGCGGGAGAGGGGTCGGTTCAGGTCCTTCCGGACACGGCGCTCCCCTCACCCGACCTCCTTCGGGCGCCACCCTCTCCCGCAGAGGGGAGAGGAATCGATTGCGGCGGCGGATGCGGCCATGAACCCGTCCCGCCTCTTCATCCTGCGGCCCGTCGCGACGACGTTGTCGATGCTGGCGATCCTGATCGTCGGCGCGGTGTCGTATCTGAACCTGCCGGTCTCGGCGCTGCCGGCCGTCGATTACCCGACGATCCAGGTGCAGACCTTCTATCCCGGTGCCAGCCCGGAGGTGATGACCTCGGCCGTCACCGCGCCGCTGGAGCGGCAGTTCGGCCAGATGGCCAACCTCAACCAGATGTCCTCGCAGAGTTCGGCGGGGGCGTCGGTCATCACGCTCCAGTTCAACCTCGACATCCCGCTCGACATCGCCGAGCAGTCGGTCCAGGCGGCGATCAACGCCGCCGGCAACCTGCTGCCGACCGACCTTCCGGCGCCGCCGATCTACGCCAAGGTCAACCCGGCCGACGCGCCGGTGCTGACGCTGGCGCTCACCTCGGCGACGATCCCGCTGACGCAAGTGCGCGACCTCGCCGAGACGCGGCTCGCCCAGAAGATCAGCCAGATCGCGGGTGTGGGCCTCGTCAGCATGGGTGGCGGGCAGCGGCCGGCGGTGCGGGTGCGGTTCAACTCCCTGGCCATGGCCGCCTACGGCCTCAACATCGACGATCTGCGCACCACGATCGCCAACCTCAACGTCAACACGCCCAAGGGCAATATCGACGGGCCGACCCAGTCCTACGCCATCAACGCCAACGATCAGGTGCGTGACCCGGCGGTCTATGCCAGCGCGATCATCGCCTATCGCAACGGTGCGCCGGTCCACCTCACCGATGTGGCCGAGGTCGTGGACGGGGCCGAGAACACCCGGCTGGGCGCCTGGGCCGACCGCACACCCGCGGTGATCCTCAACATCCAGCGCCAGCCCGGCGCCAACGTCATCGACACGGTGGACCGCATCAAGCGGCTGCTGCCGCAGCTTCAGGCGACGATGCCGGCCTCGGTCTCGGTCGCGACGCTCACCGACCGCACCACGACGATCCGCGCCTCCATCCACGACGTGCAGTTCGAGCTGATGCTCGCCATCGGCCTCGTGGTGATGGTGATCTTCCTGTTCCTGCGCAGCTTCTCCGCGACGCTGATCCCGAGCCTGTCGGTGCCGCTCTCGCTGATCGGCGCGCTGGCGGCGATGGATGCCTGGGGCTTCTCCCTCGACAACCTCTCGCTGATGGCGCTCACCATCGCCACCGGCTTCGTCGTGGACGACGCCATCGTCGTCATCGAGAACATCGCCCGCCACGTTGAGGAGGGTGACAGCCCGTTCGAGGCGGCGCTGAAGGGGAGCCGCGAGATCGGCTTCACCATCATCTCGCTCACGGTCTCGCTGATCGCGGTGCTGATCCCGCTCCTGTTCATGGGCGATGTGGTCGGTCGCCTGTTCCGCGAATTCGCGATCACGCTGGCGGCGACCATCGTCATCTCCGCGGTGGTCTCATTGACGCTCGTGCCGATGCTGTGCGCGCGCCTCTTGAAGCCCGTCGCCCACGGCGCCGACACGCCGGCCGCGCGCCGGGAGGGCCCGATCGCCCGTGCGGGCCGGCGGCTCAACGACGGCGTCATCGCCCTCTACGGCCGGGCGCTTCGCGTCGTGCTGGCCAACCAGGGCCTGACGCTGCTCGTCACGCTGGGCACCGTGGCGCTCACCGCCTACCTGTTCGTGGTGATCCCCAAGGGCTTCTTCCCCGTGCAGGACACGGGCGTGATCCAGGGCATCTCACAGGCCGACCAGAGCGTCTCCTACGAGGCCATGGCCGAGCGGCAGCAGGCCTTGGCCGACATCGTCCTGCAGGATCCGGACGTGGCGAGCCTGTCCTCGTTCATCGGGGTGGACGGGCAGAACGTCACGCTCAATTCCGGCCGCTTCCTCATCAACCTGAAGCCGCGCGAGGCGCGCGGCGCCGATGCCAGCGCGATCATCCGCCGCCTCAACGCCGCAACGAGCGCTGTGCCCGGCGTGCGGCTCTACATGCAACCGGTGCAGGATCTGACGATCGATACCGCGGTCTCGGCGACGCAGTATCAGGTCATCCTCGAGAACCCGAACCTCGGCGACTTCGAGACCTGGGTGCCGCGCTACGTCGAGGCGCTGCGGCGCTCGCCCCTGCTCGCCGACGTGACCAGCGATTACCAGGGCAACGGCCTGGCCGCCTATGTCACCATCGATCGGCCCACCGCCGGGCGCTACGGCATCACGCCCGCGACCATCGACAACGTGCTCTACGACGCCTTCGGCCAGCGCATCGTCTCGACCATCTTCACCCAATCGAGCCAGTACCGGGTGATCCTCGAGGCGAACCCGAAGCTGCACACCTCGCTTGCCTCCCTCGACAACCTCTATCTCCCGTCCTCGACCGCACCGTCGGGACAGGTGCCGCTCTCGGCCGTGGCGAAGGTCGAGGAGCGCCGCGCGCCGCTGCTGATCGGCCATCTCGGCCAGTTCCCGGCCACGACGGTCTCGTTCAACCTCGCGCCCGGCGTGGCGCTCGGGCAGGCGGTGGAGGCGCTCGAAGTCGCGCGTAAGGACATCAACCTGCCCGCAAGCTTCAACGTGGTGCCGCAGGGCTCGGTCTTCGCCTTCGAATCGGCGCTCTCCAACGAGCTGTTCCTCGTCTGCGCGGCGATCGTCACCGTCTATATCGTGCTCGGCGTGCTCTACGAGAGCTTCATCCACCCCATCACCATCCTCTCGACGCTCCCGTCCGCCGGCATCGGCGCGCTGCTCGGGCTGATGTGGTTCGGGCTCTCGCTCGACATCATCGCGATCATCGGCATCGTCCTGCTGATCGGCATCGTGAAGAAGAACGCGATCATGATGATCGACTTCGCGCTCCAGGCCGAGCGCGAGGAGGGCAAGACGCCCCGCGACGCGATCTACGAGGCCTGCCTGCTGCGCTTCCGCCCGATCCTGATGACGACGCTGGCCGCCCTGTTCGCGGCGGTGCCGATGATCGTCGGTTCGGGCGTCGGCTCGGAGCTGCGCCAGCCGCTCGGCATCGTCATCGCCGGCGGCCTCATCGTCAGTCAGGTGCTGACGCTGTTCACGACGCCGGTGATCTATCTCGCCTTCGACCGGCTGGAGCGCCGGATCATGCGGCGGGAGCGGGATGGGCTGGCGCCGGGCGGGGCGGTGCCTTGAACCTCTCCGAACCCTTCATCCGCCGCCCGGTCGCGACGACGCTGTTGACGATCGGCCTGCTGCTCGCCGGCATGTTCGCCTATGTGCGGCTGCCGGTGGCGCCGCTGCCGCAGGTCGATTTCCCCGTCATCCTCGTCCAGGCGCAGATGGCCGGCGCCTCGCCGGAGACCATGGCGACGACGGTTGCCGCGCCGCTGGAGCGGCGGCTCGGGGCCATCGCCGACGTCAACGAGATGACCTCGACGAGTTCGACCGGCACGGTGCGGATCGTCCTGCTGTTCGGGCTCAACCGCGACATCGACGGCGCCGCCCGCGACGTGCAGGCCGCGATCAACGCCGCGCGGGCCGACCTGCCGACCTCGCTGCGCACCAATCCGACCTATCGCAAGTTCAACCCGGCCGATTCGCCGATCCTGATCCTCGGCCTCACCTCCGGCACGCTGACGCCGGGCCAGCTCTACGATTCCGCGGCGACCATCGTGCAGCAGCGGATGAGCCAGATCGAGGGCGTCGGCAACGTCGATATCGGCGGCTCTTCGCTGCCGGCGGTCCGGGTCGAACTCGATCCGACGGCGCTGTTCCACTACGGCATCGGCCTGGAGGGCATCCGCGCGGGTCTGGCCTCGGCCAACGCCAACTCGCCCAAGGGCGACATCGTGGCGGGTGATCGCCGCTATCAGCTCTACGCCAACGACCAGGGCCGGCAGGCCTCCGACTATCGCGACATCGTCGTGGCCTACCGCAACGGCGCCGCCGTGCGGCTCGCCGATGTCGGCGAGGTGGTCGATTCGGTCGAGGACAAGCGCAATCTCGGCCTCGTCGACGGCAAGCCCGGCGTGATCCTGTTCATTTACAAGCAGCCCGGCTCCAACGTCGTCGAGACCGTGGAGCGCGTGCGCGCGGCGATCCCGCAGGCCAAGGCGGCGCTGCCCGGCGACATCGACCTCAACATCTCCGGCGACCGCTCGGCCACGATCCGCGCCTCGCTGGCGAGCACCGAGGAGACGCTGATCATCGCGGTCATCCTCGTCATCTTCGTCACCTTCATCTTTCTGCGCTCGTGGCGGGCGACGCTGATCCCGGCCGTGGCGGTGCCGATCTCGATCATCGGCACCTTCGCGGCGATGTGGATGCTCGGCTACTCCCTCGACATCCTGTCGCTGATGGCGCTCATCATCGCGACCGGCTTCGTCGTGGACGACGCCATCGTCGTGCTGGAAAACATCCAGCGGCACATCGAGGCGGGTAAGCCGCGGGTCGAGGCGGCCCTGCTCGGCGCCCGCGAGGTCGGCTTCACCGTCATCTCCATGAGCCTGTCGCTCATCGCCGTGTTTCTGCCGATCCTGCTGATGGGTGGCATCGTCGGCCGGCTGTTCCAGGAATTCGCGGTCACGCTGTCGATGGCGATCCTCGTCTCGCTGGTGCTGTCGCTGACGACGACGCCGATGATGTGCGCTCTGCTCCTCAAGCCCGAGGCGCAGATGCATGCGGGCAAACGCCCCAACATCCTGCTGCGCGGGCTGGAGGGCGGCTTCGACGCGGTGCTGCGGGGCTACGAACGGACGCTCCGTTTCGCGCTCCGTCACCGGCGGCTGACGGCGCTCAGCGTGTTTATCGCGATCGGGCTTACGGTCTACGGCTACATCATCGTGCCGAAGGGCTTCTTTCCCGATCAGGATACCGGCCAGCTCATGGGCGGCATCCAGGCCGACCAGCGCATTTCGTTCCAGTCGATGAAGGACAAGCTGGAGCGGGCGAGCGCCATCGTGCAGGCGGACCCGGCGGTGGAGAGCATCGTCGGCTTCACCGGCGGGCGCGGCACCAACTCCGCCAACGTCTTCGTCGGGCTGAAACCGCGCGGTGAACGCGAGCCCATCGAAACCGTGATGGCCCGGCTTCGGCCCAAGCTCGCCCAGGTCGCGGGCGCGCGCCTGTTCCTGTTCCCCCGCCAGGATCTCAGGATGGGCGGGCGCCAGAGCTTCGCCCAGTACCAATACACGCTTCAGGGCGACACGTCGGAGGAGCTCTACGCCGCCTCGCCGAAGCTGCTGCAGGCGCTGCAGAAACGCACCGACATCTTCGCAGATGTCACCTCCGACCAGCAGGAGGGCGGGCTGGAGAGCCGCCTCGTCATCGATCGGGCGACCGCCTTCCGCTACGGCATCACGCCGGACCAGATCGACAACACCCTCTACGATGCCTTCGGCCAGCGGCAGGTCTCGACGATCTACAACCCGCTCAACCAGTACCACGTGGTGATGGAGATCGCGCCGCGATACCTCCAGAACCCGGAGGTGCTGAAGACGATCTACGTCTCGACCACGGGCGGGCGAGCGCGGGGCTCGGCCACCACCAACGCGGTGGCCGGCACGGTGGCGGGGGGCGGGACGACGACCGCTTCGCAAGCTTCCACTTCCGGCACATCCACCACCGACACGGCGGCCACCATCGCCGCCGACTCGGCGCGCAACGCCGCGGGCAACGCCATCGCCGCGAGCCGGGGCAGCGCCTCGTCGAGCGCGCCGGTGTCGAGCGCCAAGGAAACGATGGTGCCGCTCTCGGCCTTCGCCCGTTTCGAGACCGGAAACGCCCCGGTCCAGGTGGCCCATCAGGGCTTATTCGTGGCCACCACGATTTCGTTCAACCTCGTGCCCGGCAAGAGCCTGGGCGAGGCCACTGCGGTCATCGACCAGACCATGCTCGATCTGCAATTGCCCCAGACCATTCACGGCGAGTTCGCGGGCGCGGCCAAGAGCTATCAGGAATCGTCGTCGCGCCAACCGCTGCTGATCCTCGCCGCCCTGCTCGCGGTCTACGCCGTGCTCGGCATCCTCTACGAGAGCTACATCCACCCGATCACGATTCTCTCGACCCTGCCCTCGGCCGGGATCGGCGCCATCGTCGCGCTGCTCACCACCGGCACCGAGTTCACCATCGTCGCCCTGATCGCGGTGTTCTTGCTGATCGGCATCGTGAAGAAGAACGCCATCCTGATGATCGATTTCGCCATCGATGCCGAGCGCAGCCGGGGTCTGACGCCGGGGGAGGCGATCTACGAGGCCTGCCTCCTGCGCTTCCGCCCGATCATGATGACGACGCTCGCCGCCATCCTCGGCGCGGCTCCGCTCATCGTCGCGGGCGGCGAGGGGGCCGAGCTGCGCCGGCCCCTCGGCATCGCGATCGTCGGTGGACTCATCGTCAGCCAGATCCTGACCCTCTACACGACACCGGTCGTCTACCTGTATCTCGACCGTCTCCGGCTCTGGGCGAAGCGTCGTCGGGGCGGACCGGCGGCGGTGCCGGCCGAGTGAGGATGGTTGTTTCGTGACAGGTGACGTGCGCCATAACCCTCCCCCCTCCGCGGGGGAGGGTGCCCTGCGGATGCAGGGCGGGAGAGGGGAGCCACGTTTCCGGACGTCGTGCTGCCCCTCACCCGACCCGCTTCGCGGGCCACCCTCTCCCGCAGAGGGGCGAGGGTTGAGGTCGAGGCTCCTGTTCCGCTTCGCCACCGTCTGCGCGGTCGCGGCACTGACCTCCGGCTGCCTCGTCGGCCCCGATTATTCGCGCCCCTCCGTCGAGACGCCGCTTGGCTTCAAGCAGGGCGGAATGCGCGAGGACAGCCTCGCCTACGTCCAGGCGCAGAAGGGCTGGCGCAGGGCGCTGCCGAACGATGCGGCCGAGCGCGGCGATTGGTGGCGGGCTTTCAACGACCCGACGCTCGACCGGCTGATCCGCTCCATCGACGTCGACAACCAGAACCTTCGCGCCCAGGTCGCGGTCTACGATCAGGCCCGCGCCCTCGTCGCGCAGGCGCGCGCCGCCCTGTTCCCCACGGTGATCGGCGCTCCGGGCATCACCCGGTCGCGGGCGCTGGGCGCCGAGCGCACCACCGTCTCGCTCCAGGGGCAGGCGAACTGGGAACTCGACCTGTTCGGCGGCATCCGCCGCCAGATCGAGAGCGATGTCGCCTCTGCCCAGGCTTCGGCCTCCGACCTCGCCCTGGTGCGTCTCAGCCTTCAGGCGGAACTGGCGACCAATTACCTCCAACTGCGCTATCAGGATTCGCTGAAGCGCGTGCTCGAAGAGAATGTCGAGGGCTTCAAGCGCAGCCTCAGCATCGCCGAGAACCAGTACAATGCGGGCGTCGCCGCCCGCTCCGATGTCATCACCGCGCAGACGCAGCTCCAGACGACGCAGGCCTCGCTGATCGCCGTCGATCTTCAGCGGGCGACCTTCGAGCACGCGGTGGCGATTCTCACCGGCCGCCCGCCCTCGGAGGTCAAGCTGCCGTTCGCGCCCCTTCCGGTGCGTCCACCCTCGGTGCCGGTCGGCATCCCGTCCGATCTCCTGGAGCGCCGGCCCGACATCGCCGGGGCCGAGCGGCTGGTGCAGGCGCAGAGCGAGCAGATCGGCGTGGCGGTCTCCGCCTTCTATCCGACGGTAACGCTCTCGGCCTCGGGCGGCTTCTCCGGTGCGACCAGCAACGGCGTGTTCTCGGCCGCCAACCGTGTCTGGTCGATCGCCGCGAACGGCTCTCAGGTGTTCTTCGACGGCGGCGCCCGCGCTGCGGTGCTGCAAACGGCGCGGGCTGCCTACGAGGCGGCGGTGGCCAATTACCGCCAGACGGTGCTGACCGCCTTCGGCGAGGTCGAGAACGGGCTGGCCGGCGTGCGCATCCTCGCCCGGCAGCAGGCCAAGCAGGACGAGGCGGTCGCCTCGGCGCGGCGCGCGGTCGAGATTACCCTCAATGAGTACCGGGCCGGGACGCAGAACTACACCACTGTCGTGACCGCCCAGGCGCTGCTCATCAACAACGAGGTCACCGCGCTCCAGATTCGCCTCAACCGCTTCACCACCGCCGTGGCACTGATCCGGTCGCTGGGCGGCGGCTGGGACGCCCGCTCGCTGCCGACCGGCGAGGAGCTGAAGGGCGCGCGCCTGCCGATCGATGGCGGCTCGGCCGTCCGCACCGACGAGTAGGGTTTTGCAGGGCAGCTCGGCCGGAACAGGAACCGCTGGCCTCTGTTGAAACCGGGATTCCAGCGGTCGGCCCCTCGCCGGCCGAGAGCCCCGGATGGCCCATGCCCGACGCCTGCGTTCACGACACGCCCGACACGCCGAAGACCCCGGCCTGCACCCTCGTGATCTTCGGTGCCGGCGGCGACCTCACCAAGCGCCTCCTGATGCCGGCCCTCTACAACCTCGCGGGCGGCGGGCTGCTCGATGACGGCTTTTCCGTTCTCGGCGTCGATCACAACCCCCTCACCGATGAGGGTTGGCGCGACGACCTCACCCAAACCATGGAGTCCTTCACCAAGGACCCGTCCGCCGAGTTCCACGCCGAGCGGATCGACCCGCGACCCTGGGACTTCATCCGCGAGCGCCTGCACGTGATGCAGGGTGATTTCTCCGAGGACGCGACCTTCAATCATCTTGCCGGACGCCTCACCGGCAACGTCGTGTTCTACCTCGCGGTCTCCGCTCGCTTCTTCGGCCCCGTGGTCGAGGGCCTCGGCAAGGCCGGCCTGCTCGAGCAGACGGACGACGCCTTCCGCCGCGTCGTCATCGAGAAGCCGTTCGGCTCCGACCTCGCTTCTGCCAAGGCCCTCAACGAAACCATCCTGGCGCAGGGCGACGAGAGCCAGTTCTACCGGATCGACCATTTCCTCGGGAAGGAGACAGTTCAGAGCATCCTGGCGATCCGCTTCGCCAACGCGATGCTGGAGCCGATCTGGCGGCGGCAATACGTCGATCACGTCGAGATCACCGCTGCCGAGACCATCGGCGTCGAGGAGCGCGGCCGCTTTTACGAGCCGACGGGCGCGCTGCGCGACATGGTGCCCAACCACCTGTTCCAGCTTCTCACCATGGTGGCGATGGAGCCGCCCGCCGCCTTCGACGCCGAAATCGTGCGCGACGCGAAGACGAAGCTGGTGGCGGCGATCCGCCCGGTCACGCCGGAGAATGCCGTGCGCGGCCAGTACGCGGCGGGACGCGAAGAGGGCAAGGACGTCCCGGCCTATCGCGACGAGCCGGATGTGGCGAAGGATTCACGCACCGAAACCTACGTCGCCCTCAAGCTTGAGATCGAGAACGAGCGCTGGTCCGGCGTGCCGTTCGTCCTGCGCACCGGTAAGTGCTTGGCCGAGCGGCGCACCGAGATCGCGGTGCATTTCAAGCCGACGCCGCTCACGCTGTTCCGCGGGGCGGAGGGCAGCGAGCTTGCCCCGAACGTCATGCGCCTGCGCCTCGACCCGGAGCCCGGCTCGGCCACGCGCCTGAACGTGAAGCGGCCGGGGCCGCAGATGCATCTCGCCGCGATCGAGACGGGCTTCCGCTACAGCGACTTCTTCGACCCGGCGCCCACCGTCGGCTACGAGAGCCTGATCTACGATTGCATGATGGGCGACCCGACCCTGTTCCAACGCGCCGACACCATCGAGGCGAGCTGGGCCGCCGTCGATCCGCTGCTCAAGGCGTGGAAGGACGCGCCGGTCTGCTTCTACCCGGCGGGCAGTCCCGGCCCGAAGGAGGCGGATGATCTGCTCGCGCGGGATGGGCGGTCGTGGCTGCCGCTGGGGGAGGAGTGATCCTGCCTCCGGATCATCGCGAGCTTGGCTGAAAAACCCCTCTCCCTGCAGGCGGGGAGAGGGGAAGGGCACTTCGTATCGATCGGAGCGATTCGGCTCTCTCAGCCCGCCTGCGTCTCCAGCTCGCGCAGGATCGCGTCGCCCATCTCGGCGGTGCTGATCGGGGTCTGGCCCTCGCCGACGATGTCGCGGGTGCGAGCGCCGGCGGCCAGCGCCCGGGTGATCGCGCCTTCCACGAGGTCGGCGGCTTCACCGAGGCCGAAGGAGTAGCGCAGGCACATGGCGAGCGAGCCGATCATCGCGATCGGGTTGGCGTAGCCCTTGCCGGCAATGTCGGGGGCCGAGCCGTGGACCGGCTCGTAGAGCGCCTTGCGGGTGCCGCGCGCGTCGGTCGCGCCGAGCGAGGCGGAGGGCAGCATGCCGAGCGAGCCGGTGAGCATCGCCGCGACATCCGAGAGCACGTCGCCGAACAGGTTGTCGGTCACGAGCACGTCGAACTGCTTGGGGCGCCGCACGAGCTGCATGGCGCAATTGTCGGCGAGCACGTGCTCGAGCTCGACCTCGCTGTAATGCTCGGCATGAACCCGCGTGACGACCTCCTTCCACAGGACGCCGGTCTTCATCACGTTGTTCTTCTCGGCCGAGGCGACCCGGCCGGAGCGCTTGCGTGCGAGGTCGAAGGCGACGTGGGCGATCCGCTCGATCTCGGCGGTGGTGTAGACCTGCGTATCGACCGCCCGCTTCGAGCCGTCCTCGAGCGTGGTGATCTCCTTCGGCTCGCCGAAATAGACGCCGCCGGTGAGCTCGCGCACGATCATGATGTCGAGGCCCTCGACCAGCTCGCGCTTGAGGGCCGAGGCGTCGGCGAGCGCCGGGTAGCAGATCGCCGGGCGCAGGTTGGCGAACAGGCCGAGATCCTTGCGCAGGCGCAGCAGGCCCGCCTCGGGGCGGATGTCGTAGGTCACGCCGTTCCACTTCGGCCCGCCGACCGCGCCCAGAAGGATCGCGTCGGCCGCGTCGGCGCGGGCGAGCGTCTCGTCGGCGAGCGGCTTGCCGTGGACGTCGATAGCCGCGCCGCCGACGAGGTCGCGCTCGGTCGCGAAATCGGCGAGGCCCGCGCGCTTGAGCCAGCCCACCACCTTCTCGACCTCGGCCATCACCTCGGGGCCGATGCCGTCGCCGGGCAGGAGCAGAAGCTTGTAGGTTGTCATGGGGCTGAAATCCGGGCTGATGGCACGCGCCACGTTGCCCGCGCTCTATCGGCGCGGCCCGGCCCCTGCAAGTCCGTCGCGCGCTGCGTGGGCTACCTGACCCACGCCTAACCTGCGCGCTTGCCCGAGCGGAACGGGCGCAGCATCCAGGCCATCCGCCCGACCTCGTCCTCCTCCGGGCGCTTGGCGGGGCGCACGGCGCGTTCCGGCGCGGAGGAGCCGATCTCGTGCACGATCTGCTCGAGCAGGGGCGGAATTTCCTGGCCGTACTCGTCGAGGAGCACGGCGGCGTCCAGCAGAGCCTGGACCTGATCGTCGGGAATGGGACGGCTCATGATCTGCGCGTCGAGCGCCTGATCGGCCAGCAACGTCGCGAGGCGGGAGACCTCCGACAGACCGGCCGGTGCCGAAAGACCGCTGCTCATCGATGGAATGCCCTCACTATCGAACGGAGACCCACGATAATCCGTGTTGGTGAGCCAATCCTTTCACCATGTTCGGTTCTCGCGTGCCGAAAACGACCTGATCGTGATGGGACGGGTTGTCGCGAGTGCTTTCCGAGCGTGGGCCGGAAGGGCTAAGGTTGCGCCGTGCACAATCCGCGCCTTTCCGACCCCACCGCCGCCGGACGCGGCTCCCTCTCGCCCGAGGCCGGGCCCGCCCGACGCGGAATGAGGATCATCGCCGTGCCGCTCGTCCTGTTCGCGGCATGGGCGGGGCCGTCCCAGGCCGGCGCGGCGCGCAGCGGCGGCAGCGCCTGCTATCTCACCGGCGGCGGCGCCCTGGAGATCTGCCGCTCGGCCGACGAGGCCGAGGGCGTCTACGCCGCTCCGCCGCCCTGCCACTTCGTCCACGACGTGCAGATCCTGCGGCTCAAGGATACCGGGCCGCCGGGCCCGCTTCAGGTGATCTACCGGGCCGAGCCGCCGCGCCAGGGCGGGCGCCGCGGCGAGGAGGCCTGCCGGACCGACCTGCGGGCCACTGACCCCGCGGCGGGCGGCGCCGTGCGCATCGGCCGGCAGATCGAAACGCTGGCGACGATGCTGCCGCCGACCGATCCGCGTTTCTGGAGCGAGGGCCTCAGGGGCACCGGCTCGCCGCGGGCCGAACAGCCGCGCCGCCGCAGCCGGGCGACCCGTCAGGCGCGGCGGGAGGCCCGCCGGGCGGCGCGCGAGGCACGGCAAGGGGATAAGCCCGCGGATAAGATGACCTTCCGCGCCCAGGCCGCCGCGCCGGAGGACGACCCGTCCGGCAATGCGATGATGGTCGCGGGGCGCGATTGGGCGGGTGATCCGTACTACGCCATCCTTGCCACCGCGACGGAGCCCTCCGGGGAGGGCCGTCGCCGGGTGCTGGTTCAGGCCCGCACCTACGATTTCCAGAGCCTCGACCTGCGCGTCGAAGCCGATCCCGGCACCGAGTGGCGGCCGTTCGGGGCGCCTGCGACGGAGGAGAAGGGGCGTCGGCGCGGGCGCGCCCGGCCGGCAGCGATGAAGCCCGCCCCGGTGCTCGACGATACCGGCAAGCCAATCGTCGGCAACTGCGCCGCGCCGGATTTCGAGGCCCGCGGCCTGACCGGTTCGATCAGCGTGGTCGATCGCGTCTACCACTACTTCTACACGGACGTGGTGCCCGCCGATTGCGACGCGCCGCGGAACCGGCGGCGGATGGCGCTGTACCTGCGCACCAGCCGCGATCCGCTGGCGGAGCGCACATGGTCGGCCCCCGTCACGCTGATCGAGAGCCTGCCGGCCGACACCGAGATCCGCGTCGCCAAGGCGCGCGGCATGGACCGCTGGGCCGTGGCCTATTCCTGCTCGCGGCCGGTCACGGTCTCGGGTGGGCCCGTCGCCGATATCTGCCTGCACTACACCGCCGACCTCTCGCCCGGCAGCCTCACCGCCCTGTCGCTCTTTGCCGAGCCCGTCGCGGCCGGCCATTCCACCGCCTATCTCGGCCTGCGCTCCGGGGGCGACGCGCTGGGGCGCTTCACCCGGGACGGCTTCGGCTGGATGACCGACCGCTACGGCAACCTCGACGCGCCGACGATCTACCCCGACAAAGGCGGCTTCCTGACCTGGCTCGACCGCCGGGCCCCGCGGATCGACGGCAGCGACGCCTCCTCGCTCTACGGCCGGCCGGTCTACTGGGCGACCTGGACGGTTCGCCCGCGCGCCGCCACGCCATGATCGCGTGACGATTTCGGGCCGGCGTTCGACAGAGGGGTGGATGTCCCCCGCGGTGCCGTCGATGTTCGAGAGACCTTGAACGCCCTTCACCGGGCCGGACATCGTCCCGGCGCGGGTGATGCGTATTGAAGATTACCTCTCGAAGGTGCGGCAGGAGCAGGCCATGACGGTCACGACACTCGACTCTCTGTCCGAGCGGCGCGGGGCCGACGTTCTGCTTGAGGTGCTGCGCTCGGAGGGCGTCCGCTACATCTTCGGCAATCCGGGCACGACCGAGCTGCCGCTGATCGATGCGCTGACGGACGCGCCCGACATCGCCTATGTGCTCGCCCTTCAGGAGGCGAGCGCCGTCGCCATGGCCGATGGCTATGCGCAGGGGGCGCGCCGGCCGGGCTTCCTCAACCTGCACACGGCCGGCGGCCTCGGCCACGGCATGGGCAACCTGCTCAACGCCCAGATCTCCGGCACGCCGCTCGTTGTCACGGCCGGCCAGCAGGATTCGCGGCACGTCATCACCGATCCGCTGCTGTTCGGCGACCTGACCACCATCGCGGCGCCCACGGTGAAATGGGCGCGTGAGGTGACGCATGCCGACCAGCTTCCGGTTCTGCTGCGCCGCGCCTTCCACGATTCCGCGGCAGCGCCCTCGGGGCCGGTCTTCCTGTCGCTGCCGATGGACGTGATGGAGGCGATGACCGCCGCGCCGCTCGGCGAAATCTCGACCATCGACCACCGTGCGGTCGCCGGCTCCCTCGACCGGCTCGCAGATCATCTCGCGGGCATCGCGCCGGGGCGGCTCGCACTGATCGCCGGCGACGAGGTCGATGCCAGCGACGCCTCGACCCAGGCGGTGCGGCTCGCCGACCTTCTCGCCGCGCCGGTCTACGGCTCGTCCTGGCCGGCGCATATCCCGTTTCCGACCGCCCACCCGCTCTGGATGGGCAACCTGCCGACCAAGGCGAGCGGCATCGCCGAGATTCTCGGCCGCTACGACGCGGTGTTCGCGCTCGGCGGCAAGTCGCTCATCACCGTGCTCTACACGGAAGGCTCGGCCGTGCCCGCCGGCACGCAGGTGTTCCAGCTCTCGGCGGATGCCCGCGACCTCGGCCGCACCTACGCGACGCAGCTCTCGACGGTGGGCAATGTCCGCGCCTCTCTCGACGTGCTGCTGCCGCTGCTCGAAGCGCGTCTCGCGCCCCGCGCCGAGACCTATGCCCGCCTGAGGCGCGAAGCCGTTGCGGCCTACGACGCCCGCCGGGCCGCGCTCGAGGCTAAGGCGGATGCCGCCTTCGCCGATCCGGTGATCCACCCCCTCGTCGCCGCCCGCGAGATCGGCCGGGCCGTTGGGTCGGACATCGCCATCATCGACGAAGCACCCGCAACGCTCGGGCATCTGCGCACGATCCTCCACAGCACCTGGACGCGGCAATACTCGTCGATCCGCGGCGGCGTGCTCGGCTGGGGCATGCCGGCCTCGGTCGGCTTCTCGCTCGGGCTCGACCGGGCGCCGGTGGTCTGCATCGTCGGCGACGGGGCGGCGATGTACTCGCCCCAGGCGCTCTGGACCGCCGCGCATGAGGGGCTGCCGGTGACTTTCGTCGTCATCAACAACGCCGAGTACAACATCCTGAAGCAGTTCATGAAATCGCAGACGCACTACGCCTCGGTGCGCGCGAACCGCTTCATCGCCATGGACCTCACCGATCCGCGCATCGACTTTCTGGCGCTCGCCACCTCGATGGGCGTGCCCTCCCGGCGGGTCGAGCGGGCGGCGGACATTGCGGGCACGGTCGAGGCGGGGATCCGTTCGGGTGCGCCGAACCTCGTCGAAGTGGTCGTCAGCGCCGCGTGACGGGCTCAGCGCCCCGGCCGATGCCGCCGACCCTCGTCTTCGACACGGATTGCGTGCTCTGCGCCGGGATGCTGCGCTTCGTGCTGACGCATGAGCGCGACCACAGCCTGCACTTCATGGGCGCGTGGTCCGGCGAGGGGCTCGACCTCGCCGCCCGCCACGGCTTCACCAAAGCGGATCTCAACGGCACCTTCCTGCTGGTTCAGGATGGGCGGGCGCTGACGCGCTCGGATGCCGCGCTCGCCGTGGCGCGGCATCTCAAGGCGCCGTGGCGCTGGGGCCGTGTGTTCGGGATCATCCCGAAGCCGCTGCGCGACCGGCTCTACAGCCTCGTCGCGCGCACCCGCTACCGCGTGTTCGGCCGCCGAGAGGATTGCGCCCGGGTGCCACCGGACCAGCAGCACCGCTTCCACGGCGTACGGCCGGCGGACCCGCCGCAGCCGTAGGATGGAATCAGGCCTTGCGCGCCACGGTGAAGCGGGCGGCGTCCTTGAGCACCTGCGCCCGCTCGCCCCAGGGGGCGACGGCGTCCTCGCAGACCGCCACCAGCCGGTCGCACTCGGCCCGCGCGCCGTCGAGGCCGAGGCGGTCGACCAGCGTCGCCTTGCCGGCATCCTTGTCCTTGCCGGTGGCCTTGCCCATCGCTTCCGGGGAGGCTTCGCGGTCCAGGATGTCGTCGGCAACCTGGAAGGCTTGGCCCAGCGCCTTGCCGTAGCGCAGGAGGGCTGCCCGCTCATCCGCATTCGCGCCACCGACCAAGGCGCCGGCCTCGACGGAGAAGGCGAGGATCGCCCCGGTCTTCATCGCCTGCATCCGCAGGGTGTCGTCGATATCCATGGTGGTCGGGCCGAAGCGCCCCTCGGCCGAGAGATCGAGGAGCTGGCCGCCGACCATGCCGCCGAGCCCGGAGGCGCGGGCGAGGCCGAGCACCAGTTCCGCCCGGATCGCCGGATCGGGCTGCCAGCGCGGATCGGCGGTGACCTCGAAGGCCAGCGTCTGGAGCGCGTCGCCGACGAGGATCGCGGTGGCCTCGTCATAGGCCTTGTGGACGGTCGGCTTGCCGCGGCGCAGGTCGTCGTCATCCATCGCCGGCAGGTCGTCGTGGACGAGGCTGTAGCAGTGGACGAGTTCGACGCCGGCACCGGCCGCGAGCGCCGCATCCTCGGCCCCGCCGAGCATCCGCGCGGTCTCGATGGCGAGGAAGGGCCGCAGCCGCTTGCCGCCGCCGAGCACGGCGTGGCCCATCGCCTCCATCAGCCGGGGCGGGCGGGCGATCTCGCCGGGCTGCAGGGTCGGCCCGAGTAGATCGACGAGGAAGGTCTCGACCATGTCGGCGACCTGAGCGAGCCTGTGGGTAAAGTCACCCGTATAGGCGTCCGCCTTGACCGAGGGGTGGGAAGCCTGCGTTGAGGTCATCGGAACTGGCCTGGATCGGGGAGGGGCGGACGCGACGTGGCGGTGCCGGAGGAGAGCGAGGCGGAACGGCACGGGCGCGACCTGCGGAGGATTCCTTCGCCGAAGCCCCTCGCGAGGACCCCCGCGTCGCGGAATTCCACCCCGAGGCGTCGAACCGGGTTGCGGCGCGCCGCCACCCTGATCACGCTCGCTCCCATTGCCGTTCTTGCCTTCACGCTCACGCTCGCGCTCGTCTATAGCGTGGCGACCCCGCCCTCAACCCTGATGCTGGGCCGTTGGTTGACGCTCCAGGGCGCTGAGCGGGACAGCGTAAAGCTTGAGGCGATCGCCCCGGCCTTGGTCCAGGCGGTGATGGCCTCCGAGGACCAACGCTTCTGCCTGCATCACGGTGTCGATTGGAGCGCCCTGCGCGACGTGGTGGATGACGAGGAGGGCCCGAGCCGCGGCGCCTCCACCATCACCATGCAGACGGTCAAGAACGTCTTCCTCTGGCCGGGCCGCTCCTACCTCCGCAAAGGGCTCGAAATCCCGCTTGCGGTGATCGCTGACGCGGTCTGGGGCAAGCGCCGGACGATGGAGATCTATCTCAACGTCGCCGAGTGGGGGGAGGGCATCTTCGGGGCCGAGGCTGCCGCCCGCCACTGGTTCCGCAAGAGTGCGCGCGACCTGACCCGCAACGAGGCCGCCTTGCTCGCTGCCGTCCTGCCGAATCCGATCCTGCGCAGCGCCGGCAAGCCGACCCGCGGGGTGCGGGCGATTGCCGGGCGCATCCAGAACCGGATGGGGCAGGTGGATGGGCTGATGGGATGTTTGAAGCGGTAGCGATCGGCTTGCGAGCCTCGCCGCCGGGGGCCTCGACGCTCACAGGAGCGAATGGATCCGATCGACGTAAACAAGCGGGTTTTCGCCGAGATCGAAGCAGACCGAGACGTGGCCGTTCGGTCGGTCGATGACGAGTTGATGAAAATGCCCGTAGCCGACGATGACGTAGCGGGCGCCGCCACAATCGACATTTCCCCGCTGCTTTGCCAATTTCAATAGAACGGGATTGATGAACAGCTCCTCGTACTTGTCGGATTCCGGCGAGGACGCGTCGGGCAAATCCCCTCGCTGCCTCATCTGCACCGCCGCGTCGGCATAGATCGCGACGTAACGGATTGAGGGGCTGAGGCGAAATATTTCGTCAAAAATGGCCATCGATTGCTCATGAGCAAACTTGATTTGAAGGTGCGCTACAAGGATCTGTATCGCGCATCGACGCGTGACTTCTCGGAAGTATTGGTGCCGCCCTTGAACTTCGTCAAGGTCGATGGCGCGGGAGATCCCAACACCGTCAGCGCCTACCGCACGGCCGTCACGGCGCTCTACGGCGTGAGCTACGCCATGAAGTTCGCCGCCAAGGCGCTCGGATGCGACTACGTGGTGCCGCCGCTGGAAGCCCTCTGGTGGTCGGACGATCCGTCCAGCTTCGTCCGGCGTGAGAAGGACCGGTGGTGTTGGACCGTCATGATCGCGGCTCCGGACTTCGTCAGGAAGGCGATGTTCGAGAGCGCGGTGATGCCGACAGAGCGTAAGCTCGGCGCGTTGCCGGGCTCTTTGCGCTTAGAGCCTTACTTGGAAGGCCGCGCGCTACAGATCCTGCATATCGGGCGCTACGACGACGAAGGGCCGACGCTCAGCCGCTTGCATGACGAGGTCATGCCGGGCCGGGGCGAGACCTTCAACGGCCCGCATCACGAGATCTACCTCAGCGATCCCCGCAAGACGGAGCCCGCCAAACTGAAGACGATCCTGCGCCAGCCGATCCGATAGGGTGCTTGGAGGCGCTCGCAGGTCGTCGGATTTCGTCTCAATCCTGCTCCGCCTCGCATAACCGCTTCACCGCCCGCTCATAGCCCTTCGCGTCGAACTTCCTGAGGGAGTTCTCGCTCTGATAGCGCACGCTCCCAAAGACCTTGCGGGTCTGCCAGGGGCGGTCGTGCAGGCCGAAGATCCAGGCGACGTTGGTGAAGGAGTTCGCGTCGCGCCCGTCGAGGAAGTAGCGGTTGTTGAGTCGCAGCGTCCGGGCGAATGCCTCCTCCGGCGAGGGCGACCATTCGAGGATCTTCTTGCCCCAGTACATGCGCAGCTGGTTGTGCATGTAGCCGGTCTCGCGCATCTCGCGCATGGCCACGTTCCAGTAATGGTCGTGGGTCTTCCCCGCCGCCAGCTCCTCCTCGGAATAGAGTTTCGGGCGCTCGTCGTCGGCATGCTCGGCGAGGGTCTTGCGGGCCCAGTCCGGCACGGCGCGGGCGTAGTCGTTATAGCCCTGCGTCTGGAAGACGTGGTTCATCGCCAGTTCGCGCCGGACGATCAGCTCTTCGAGATAGGCCGAGCGGTCGTCCTCGTCGGCGTCCTTCGCGGCGCGGATCGCCAGCGCGATCTCGACCGGCGAGATATGCCCGAAATGCAGGTAGGGGCTCATATGCGAGGCGGCCCCGGCCTCCGGCTTGTTGCGCCCGGCGCCGTAGCCGGCGAAGGCATCCTCTAGGAAGCGCTCGAGATGCCCCGCGGCCTCGGTATAGCCGCCGCGAAAGCGCTTCACCGGGCCGACCGTGGTGTCGAGCGTCAGCTTCGCGAGAAGCTTTTCCGGGTCCGAAACGTCGAGCCCGTCCTTCAGCTTCAGCCGGTCGATCAGCCCCTCGGCCGGGTGATCGACCCTGCGCGGCTTCACCGGTTCGAGATAGTCGTCCCAGAGCTTCCGGAGCTTCGGGCGCAGGGTGCGCGCGGCGTATTCGTGCTTTGTCGAAGCGGTCTCGAGCGGCACCACCACATCGCCTTCGACCTGAACGATCCGGCATTGCACCGCCCGCTCGATCTCGCCGTACCAGTGCTTCTGAATCGCGAGGTAGCCGCGGTCGAGCACCAGCAGCGCGGCGCCCGCGGAGAGGTCGATGGCGATTTCGGCCGGCGTCGCCCGGCGCAGGAGGAAGGCGATGCCGCGTTTCTCCAGGGCGGCGGCCGCATCGGCGAGCCCCTGCAACAGGAAGGCGTAATGCCGGGCATTGGCCTCGGGGAAGCCGTTGGCGCCGTCGAGCAGGCCGAAGCAGACAAGGAGCGGGAGCTTGAGGCGGTTGGCCTCCTCGATCGCCGCTTCCAGCGCCGGATTGAACGGGACGCGCATGGCCTGCTGCATCAGGTAGAGCACGTAATCGCCGCCCGCGCGCGGCGGCACGTCGTTCAGCACCCGGATGCGGGCCGGTTGGATCGCCATTACTCGAAAATGCCCCCGCCTCGGCTGTCTTCCGTCCCGCCCGTCTCCGCCGCGGTGGCCGGTCGCGCCGATTCGGGCCCCGCTTTCCGCTTCGCGGGTTCGGACGTCCCGTCGGGGCAGGGAATGCATCAGGGCAGAAAATGTTGCATCGGGCCCGACGCGCCCTCCGCCTCGGTGCGTCGCCCGTGCGGGTCAGAAATCGCTAACGGTTTCAAGGATCTGTCGCGCGCGAAAACAATGTGCGCGTCTCAATTTACTGCATAGAGAGCCGCGATCATTGCAGCCAGGCTTCGAAATCATCTGCGGCATTTGAGTGACAGACCCCGACCGACGTGTGCCTCCACACGTGCAAACGCGATCATTGCCGACGAAGCGACTTGCAAAATCCTGGGCGACGATCATTTTGTGCATTGCGGGAACGCAGACGGCGTCTGCCTCCCGCTGCCCTCCTTGGGCGTTTCCTCCCTAGACTTCGGGCCGCCCTCACGGGCGGCTTTTTTTTGTCTTAAGTCCGGGGCGGATTATCCGCGGGCGCGGGCGCGGATCATGAAGTTGTCGTAGGTGTATTCGGCCACTTGGAACCAGAGGTATTCCTCGTTCCGGAAGGTCTTCATCGCGTCGTAGATCCGCTTGAAGTCCGGATTCTTGGCCGAGAGGTCGGCATAGACCTCGTTCGACGCCTTCAAGGCCGCTTCCATCACGTCCTGCGGGAAGGGGCGGAGCTGCGCGCCGCCCGAGACGAGCCGGCGCAGGGCCTGCGGGTTGCGCGCGTCGTAGCGGGCCTGGACGTCGGCATTCACCTGAGCCGTCGCCGCCTGAAGGATGGCGCGATAGGATTTCGGCAGGCCCTTCCAGGCGTCGGCATTGATCCAGAAGTGCAGCAGGGCGCCGCCCTCCCAGAAGCCGGGATAATGGTAGATCGGCGCGATTTTCTGTAGGCCGAGCTTCTCGTCGTCGTGCGGGCCGATCCATTCGGCCGCATCGAGCGCCTTGCTCTCCAGCGCGGCATAGATCTCCGGCCCCGGCGTCGCCTGCACCGCCGCGCCGAGTTTGGCCAGCACCGTCGCGCCGAGCCCGCCGACACGCAGCTTGAGTCCTTGGAGGTCGCCGACGGTCTTGATCTCCTTGCGGAACCAGCCGCCCATCTGCGCCCCGGTATTGCCGCCGGGCAAAGCCACCAATCCGTTCTTGGCGAAGATCTCGGCGAACAGCTCCGCCGCGCCGCCCTGAAGCCACCACGCGTTCTGGCCGCGGGCGTTGAGCCCGAACGGCATCGCGGTGGCGAGGGCGAAGGCGGCGTTCTTCGCCATGCCGAAGCTGGCCGGTGCGTGGCCCATCTCGGTCTTGCCGCTTCCGACCGCATCGAGCAGCCCCTCGGCGGGGACCGACTCGCCCGCGGCCGAGACCTGGATCTGGAAGCGCCCGTCGGTCGCCTCGGCCACCGCCTTCGCGAGGCTCTCGGAGGCACCGAACAGGATGTCGAGATTGCGCGCATAGCCCGAGGTCAGGCGCCAGCGCAGCTCCGGCGTCGGTTGCTGGGCCTGGGCCGGGCTCGCCAGGGATCCGGCGGCGCTCAATCCGGCACCGAGGCCGGCGGTCAACAGGGCGCGGCGTTGCACGGACTTTTCCATGGATCTCCCGGCTCGTCCCGATCGCTCGGCCGCCCTTCCGCGGGCAGACCGTTGCCATACACGTGAAGCCCGCCATCCGGAAACCGGGGCAGGCCCCGTCGCCTCGCGCGGCGCGGCGTGATAGCAGGCTCGGCGTGAACACCGAAAAGCTCCACCTCCACACCGTCTGCGGCCTCGACGAACTCGTCGAGCATCAGACCCGCGGCGTCAGCCACGTCCTGTCGATCCTCGATCCCGATCGGGCGGACCCGGAGGCGTTCGGTGCCTACGGCACCCACCGACGCACCATCCTGCGGTTCCACGATGCCATCGAGCCGGCGCCGGGCGTCGTCCTGCCGGAGCGCGAGGACGTCGAGAAGATCCTGGCCTTCGGCCGCGCCGCCATCGCCGATGGCGGCGAGATCCACATCCTCGTCCATTGCCATGTCGGCATCTCGCGCTCGACCGCGGCCCTCGCGACCCTGTTCGCCGAGGCCGAGCCCGACACGCCGGCGCAGGACCTCGTCGCCCGCCTCCACGCCCAGCGGGAGAAGGCCTGGCCGAACGCGCGCATGATCGCGTTTGCCGACGAGATGCTCGGGCGGCAGGGCAGCCTCAGCGAGGCGGTGCGCCGCCTGCACGCGCTGCAACTGCGCAAGCGCCCGCAACTCGATCAGGTGATGCGCGACCTCGGCCGCGGCGCGGAAGTGGATGCGGCCCTGCGCGACTGACGGTCTGGCGGTTCGCCGGCGTCAGTTCGATTTGGCCGGTGTGAAGTTGCCGTCGCGCCAGACGTAGAGCACGTAGCCCTGGGCGGTGATGTCGCCCTTGTTGTCGAAGCCGACAGGGCCGAGCACCAGATCGAAGCGCTCGCCATGCAGGGCCTTGGCGATGGGCGCGGGCTCGGTGCTGTGGGCGAAGTTGCCGGCCTCCACCAGGGCCTGGAGCGCGGCGTAGCCGTAGATCATCGAGCCATCCGCCTCGACGCCTTGCGCCTTGAACGCGGCCACCACGCCTTGCGCCTCGGGCTTGCGGCTCGGATCGAGATAGAAGGTCATCAGCACGCCGTTGCTGGCGGGGCCGGCGATCTTGGCGAAATCCGGTGTGGCGATGGCCGAGGTGCCGAACCATTGCGGGCGAAAGCCCCGCTCGGCCGCGATGCGAACCAGCCGGCCCATCTCCTGCGCGTCGCCGCCGTAATAGACCACATCGACATTCGCCGCCTTCAGCCGGTCGGCGAGAGCCACGTCGTCGGCATCGCTCGGCTGGAAGGCCGTCGCCATCGCCTCGTTGACGCCGATGCGGTTGAGGTTGTCCTTGGTCGCCGCCGCGAGGGTGCGCGAGGCCGGGGAGAGGTCGTTGAGGATGGCGATCTTCCGGTCGCGGAACCGCTCGGCGAGGATCGCGGCCGAGAGCTTGGCCTGATCGTCGTCACGGCCGCAGACCCGGAAGATCGTCGGCAGGCCGCGATCGGTCAGCTTGGCGGCGACCGAGGCCGCGGTGATCATCACGATTCCGTTGGCGGCGTAGACATCGGAGGCCGCGAGCGACGCATTCGAGCAGACATGGCCGACGACGAGCCGCACGCCCGTATTCACGTAGTGGTTGGCCACCGCCACGGCCTGATTCGAATCGCAGGAATCGTCCTGCACATCGAGCACGATGGTCTCGCCGTTGATGCCGCCCTTCGCGTTGGCGTCCCGCGCTGCCGCCTCGACGCCGCGCAGCACCTGCGCGCCGACGGTGACGTAGGGGCCGGTGCGCGGCACCGCGACGCCGACCTTGACCTCCGCCGCGGCCGGCACGGCCGAGAGGAGGAACCCGGCCAGCAACGCGAGCGAGGCCGAACCGAGGGCGAGGGGGCGTCGGACCGTCATGGCGCCTCTTTCCCAGCCCGCTGCCCCTTTGCCAAGGTCTGCCGGTCCGGACTGTTGTCGTCTGTCAGGACGGCCGTCCTGTGCCGGCACCCGTTTCGGGACCGGCACGGCCGCGCATCCGGCATCAGCTTCGCTGCATGGAATGACGCGGGCTGGGCCTTTGGCAAGTCGCGATCTCGTTGAAACGGGGCGGCCTTTCGCGGAAGCGAGGGGGCATGCAGGGTCCATTCGGACCCCCATGCCACCCGGACGATGGTCCTAGAGCAACGGCCTGGATGCTGGATCCAGGCCAAAGCTTCAGGCTCACCTTCTCGCATCGACTTTTCCCGAAGGCCGGCGGCCACGGTTCGGGACGACGCTTTACCGCGTGACGGTGTAGATCGAGGCRCCCGCRGCGATGGGCGAGGCCACGGTCGAGAACACGCTCAGCACCTTGCCGAGCTCGGCGAACGGCGAACTCGACACGTAGACGAGGTCGCGGTTCCGCATGCGGAAGCTCTGGGTCAGGAACATTCGTGCGATGGGCGAGGCCACGGTCGAGAACACGCTCAGCACCTTGCCGAGCTCGGCGAACGGCGAACTCGACACGTAGACGAGGTCGCGGTTCCGCATGCGGAAGCTCTGGGTCAGGAACATGCCCTGCGCATCGCGCAGGTTGACCCGGTACACCACCGGCACCTGCGGCGAGGACAGCAGCGGCGAGTTCGGCCGCAGCCGCCGCACCACCGCCGCGGGCTCGTAGCGGAAGATGAACACGCCCGCCGGATCGGCCTGGAACTCGCGCAGGCCGGATGCGCGTGCCAGAGCCTGCGACAGCGTCAGCCCGTCGGCCGTGAACGGCACCTCGGTGGTGTTGCCGAGCGCACCCACGGCCAGGAAGGTCTGCGGGTCACGTACCAGGGTCAGCGTATCGTCGGGACGCACGAAGATGTTCTCGCGCGGGTTCGAAACCACCGTGGTCATCGGCACGGTGACGGTGCGGTTGCCGCGCGAGAGCCGCACGAAGGTCTCGGCCACCGGGGTGCGCACGCCGCCGGCCTGGGCGATGACGTCGAGCAGACGGTCGCCACGGCCCGAGAGCGGCACGCGCTTGCCCATGGCCGCCTCACCGGAGACGGTGACCGATTGCGAGACCGGCTTGGTGACGGAGACGAGCACCTGCGGCTGGATCGCCTTGCCGGCGAGTTCGGTCTCGATCAGCGCCTGGACGTCCTGGGTACGGCGCCCAACGACCTTGATCCGGCCGGCATAGGGAACGGTGATGCCGCCATCGGGCCCGACCACCTGTTCGGGGATCGTGGCCGACTTCGAGCCGGCCGAGAAGCGGTCGGACACGAGCGGGCCGGAGAACAGGCCGCCGGCCCCGGCCTCCCAGACCTGAACCGCCACCGAGTCGCCGACACCGATCACCGGCTCGACGGAGGGGCGATGGTCGCCGAAGGTGACGAGGAGGCTGTCGAGGGGGCGGGTGCGCAGGGCCTCGACGAGGGCCGGGGTGATGTCGATGATTTCGTAGCGGGCGAACAGGCCTTCGGCGGTGGCGACGTCGGCGCCGCTCTCGATCGCCGAGGTGGTCGGCCCTGCGGCCGGCAGGATCGAGCATCCCGGCAGGGCGAGGGCGGCGGCAAGGATCGCCAGGGCCGCAGCGCACTTCATCGGAGACTCCATCCGGGCCGAGGCGGGGCGCAAAGCCACGTCCGTTCCCTTTCCGATAGCCACGCAGTCACTGCGATCCATTGAATACGGGCCCCGGCCTGATGCTTGATTGACGCGTACGATGCGCCGACGGCCGCCGAGGGCTCACGCAGCAATGCGTCACCACCGTGGCATGGCTACGCTTATCCCCCAAATCCTGAACGTTTCGGGGTGACGGCGTCCCGCAGGACACAGCCGAGCTGTGCCGCGGTGAGATCGATCCGGGCGGGAGCCGGGCCACCGTCCCGGCCGAAACGGAACAGGGCATAGTCCGTCGCGACCGGGCCGGCTTCCGGTGGGCGGAGGTCCGGCAGCGAGGGCGCATGGTCGCCGAACACGCAGAGCGTCGCCCGCCGCCCGGCGAGCCCGTCGATCAGCCGCTCGATCGATTGGCCGGTATGGGCGACGTGGTGGAGGTACTGCGCCAGCGGCTCATCGATGCCGGTGAGCCGGCCCGGCTTCCAGGGTCCGTGATTCTCCATCGTGACGGAGAACACGAAGGTGCGCCCCCGGTCCTTCGCCACCTCCGCCAGGATGCGGTCGGCGACGGCGACGTCGCCGACATAAGGCCCGATCCGAGGCGCCTCCGAGAAATCCTCCTCCATGACGAGGCGCTCGAAGCCGAGGCGCTCAAACACCCGAGCCCGATCGAAGAAGTCGCGGTGGAAGGGGTGCACGAACACCGTCTCGAACCCGGCGGCACGGGCGAGCCGAGCGAGGCTGGTCGGCTCCTCGCCCTTGCGCGCGAGGTAGGGGTCGTAGCGGCCGAAGCCGAGGCTTTCGGGGCCGAGGCCGGTGAGCACGGCGTGCTCCGAGCGCATGGTGTAGGCGCCATGCGCGGGAACCGCGAGGCGGCCGTACTGCGCCGCCTGCGCCCGGATCCGCGCCATCGCCGGAAGATCCGGACCGCCGAGGCGGGCGGGATCGAGGAAGGATTCGAGCTGGACCACGACGACGATTTCATCGTCGGGGCTGCCTTCCGCCCGCGCCGGCACCGGCCGCGCATCATCCTCGCCGAGGCGGCGCAGCCCGTAGCCCATCATCGTCGCGACGAGCCCGTAGCGGGCGACGTCGCGGGCGAGGTCCGGATGCGGGAAGATATGGCGCAGAGCCCGCTGCCCCGGCGACGTCAGGCCCGCGAGCGCGAGGGCCGCCAATGCGGCTGGCAGGCCGAGGATCGCGAGGATGGACGCAGCCGTCCCGCCCGGCAGCGCGGCGGGTTCCAGGACGTACCAAGCGAAGACGGCGGAGAGGGCGAGCAGCAGAGGCCCGGCGATCCGCAGATCGGTGAGCGGCAGGGTGTAATACAGCTGCGGGTGGCGCGGCACCTGGGCGAGCAGCGCAAGATCGCTGAACACCACCGGCTCGCCGATTACCCGGCGTTTCAGCCGGTCCACCACCGAGAGGATCGCCAGCGTCAGCAGGCAGGAGGAGGCGGCGAGCCAGGGCCGCCACGAGAACTGGAACCAGAACAGCGTGATCAGCGCGTAGCCGGCGGCCCGGATCGCCAGATCGCCCGGCCGGAGGCTCGGACGCTGCGGTGAGGCCGCCGCCTCGATGGCGAAGGCGCCTATGAGCGCGACCGCGAGGGGCACGAGGTAGGTCGCGAGGCTCATGCTGTCTTTAGCGGCCGGATTCACTGCGCACGCCGCGTCGGGCGCGCAGGCGGCGTATGACCGGATTAATCAGGGCGTAGCGCAGCCGCATCGTCGCGTGACGGACCGCGCCGAGGGCGAGGCGCGAGGGCGGTGCCGCGGCCCGGGCCTCGCTGAGCCGGTCGAGCAGTTGCTCGGGCGTGCACGGCTTCATCGCCACCGGATCGAGATAGAGCGGGTAGAGGATCAGCGCGCCCGCCACCAGGGCGTCGAGGGACAGGGTGCGGCCGCGGTCGGCCCCCGGTGCCAGATCCTCGGTCAGCCCCCAGCCGGCGTAGAAGGGGCGGCCGTGGACGGCGACGCTCAGTCCCCGGATCAAGGCCTCGAAGCCCGATAGCGAGGTCATGGTCTCGACATGGTGGCAGCGGTCGAGCAGGTCGACGATTGAGAGACCGCCGACGACGCGGTCGGCGAGCTGCCGCACCTCCTCCTCCGGGATCGTGCCGGGCCGGAACCCGGCCTCGACATCGGGATGCGGCTTGTAGAGCAGGAAGGCGTCCGGGTTGCGGGCGCGGGCGGCCCGCAGCAGGGCGAGGTTGCCGCGCACCTCTGGCGAACCGGTCAGCACCGAGGCGTCGTCCTCGACCTGGCCCGGCACGAGCACGATCCGCCGGTCCGTGGGCCAATCCTCGCCGACGCCTTCGAGACCGACATTGTACTTGCTCAGGCGCCGCGCCACGATCGACTCGCGCAAGGCGGCGGCACGGGCGGTCAGGCCGGGTGAGAATTCGGCCTCCTTCAGCGTGCGGGCCAGCCGGCTCTCCACCCGCGGGTCGTAGTAGATGCCGAGATCGTCCACGACGATGGAGGCGCCCGGCTCCAGGCTGGCGCCGAGACCGACCGAGCGCAGGAAGCCGTCCTCGATCCGCGCGAAAGGCAAACCGGCCTCCGCGCAGAGGCGCGGAAGCTGCTCCGGGCAGCGTGTCGCCCAGGCCTGAACCCGGCCGCCCTGCGAGCGGGCGAGCGCCACCGCCTCGTCCGCGGTCATGGTGTGCAGCGGTGGTCCCGCCGGCCCGGTGGCAAAGACATCGAGCGCGGCCCGCTTCCACCCGGACACGCCGACGAGGACGACGCGGCGGTCATTGCCGAGGAAGCGGTCGCGCAGCCAGGCCACGCGTTCCACCGCATCCGCGAGCGGGATCGGCCGGCGCGTCCACGGATCGAAGCCGTGCACGCCGACGCCGTAACGCAGCGCTAGGAACGCCGCCGCATCCGCCGGGCGCGGACCCGCAGCCGGGTCGGAACAATGGGCCTCGAAGCCGGCCAGCGCCGCCTCGCAGGCCGCGTCCCACCGCGCGACGTGTATGCGTGCGGCGTGAGGAAACAGCAGCCAGGGATCGGCCGGGGCCGCGATCACGGTCAGCCGCGGATCGGCGGGCGCCCCATCCGGCGGGCAGCCGTCGGGGCCGGCGGCGACGAAGCGCGTCCCCGGATTCTCGGTAAGAAGCCGCGTCAGGAAGGCTCGCAGGGCCACGCTCGATGCGGCCGTCTGCGGATCGATCAGGGCGAGGGCGGGCGGCGCATCCCCCGAGAAGAGGTCCGCCGCGACATCCGGAAGCGAGCGGGCGAAACGGTTGAAGCCGGCGAGGCCGCGCGCGCGCAGGAGGTCGCCGAAATCCGGGGAGGGGGGCTCGCCTCCGAGGGGCCGGCCGGCATAGCTCAGCCGAAGGCTCGAAAGGCCGGCCTCCGGCGAATCGTAGGGGCTGAGCAGCGGGCCCGGTGTCACCCGCAGAACCGCCTTGCCGTCCGGTGTCGTCGCGGACCACAAAGCCGGCGGGCCGGGGGAGCGGAAGGTCAGCGACGCGCCCGTCGCCGCCTCGATCTGCGCGCGCAGAAGCCGAACCGACCGGCCGAGCGGCAGGTAGGAGCGGGGCAGCCCGGTATCCCCTTGCGGCTCGATGGGGCGCAGGTCTGTCATGGCCGTTCGATCATGGCGGGGCCCGCTCCATAGCCCATGCCTCGTCCTTGGCCCAGGCCGGTCCGAGCATGGGCCGCAACTTCCTATGCGCCGACACCGCCGGTACCGCGCGCTGCGGCCTCGCCTGTGAAGAATGCACTTTTCCGGGGATGGATTCGCACCGGACACAACGGAGCCGCAATCTGGCGCGAGAGGTGCCTCGACCGATCGTCACAGCCGTGGCGTGATCGATCGGCAACGGAGGCTGCAAATTCTCTCGGTTTCCTCGCGCAGCGGTTGTCGTACGCGGGGCTGTGGTGAGAGACGTTCGGCCGGATGGTGCAACGCACACCGCTTCACGACTAGGGATTGAGCGCCTGGGAATGTCGCTGCCTCGTGCCAATGCCATAGGCCCCCGCGCCGCCACGTTCCTGTTCCTGCAGGGGATCGCCTCCCCGTTCTTCTCGGTCCTCGGAAACGCCCTGCGCGAGCGCGGCCACGGGGTTCGCCGCATCAATTTCTCGGCCGGCGATTGGTTGTTCTGGCCCTTTCCCGCCGACCATTACCGCGGCAAGCGCGACGGCTGGGACGCCTATCTCGAAGCCTATATCCGCACGCACAACGTCACCGACATCGTGCTGTTCGGCGATTGCCGGCCCTACCATCAGGCGGCGGTGCTCGTCGCCAAGCCGATGGGCGTGCGCATCCACGTGTTCGAGGAGGGCTATATCCGCCCCTACTGGATCACTTGCGAGGCGGGCGGGGTGAACGGCAACTCGACCCTGCCGAAGCGCGCGGAGGAGATCCGGGAGCTGGCCCGCAAGCTGCCGCAGCCCGGACGGGCCATGCCGCTCACTGGAGATATGGGCCGGCGCAGCCTGTGGGATATCGGCTTCAACATCGCCAATATCGGCTTTCCGTACCTCTATCCCGGCTTTCGCACCCACCGGCCGAACCACATCGCCGCCGAATATGCCGGCTGGATCCGGAAGTTCGTGCGCCGCCGCCGCACCCGCCGCGAGGCGGCGCGGGTGAACGAGATCTACCAAGCGATCAACGCCGACTATTTCCTGCTGCCGCTCCAGCTCGACAGCGATTACCAGATCCGCGTCCACTCGCCTTTCCTCGGCGTCGAGGGCTTCATGGACCGGGTGATCGCCTCCTTCGCCAAGCATTCGCAGGCGCCGACGCGTCTCTTGGTGAAACTGCACCCCCTCGACAGCGGCATCATGAACTGGCGCAAGCGCGCCCGCCAATCGGCCAAGCGCCACGGCTGCAACGACCGGCTCGACTTCATCGACGGCGGTGACCTGCCCAAACTCATCGACGGCAGCCGCGGCGTCGTGCTGGTGAACTCCACCGTCGGGATGCTGGCCCTGGAGCGCGGACGGCCGACGCTGGCCTTCGGCTCGGCGGTCTACAACCTGCCGGGTCTGACCCATCAGGGCGACATCGACACGTTCTGGCGCGATCCGCAGGCGCCTGACGCGGCGTTGATGCAGGATTTCTTCCGGGTCGTCATGAACCGCACCCAGATCAATGGCGGCTACTTCTCCCGCTCGGCGATCGAGCGGGCGGTGGCCGGTGCCGTGCCCCGTCTCGAAGCGGCGCTTCCGCCGGCCGCGCTGGCCGCCGCCCGCGACACGCTGGAGCAGGCCGGGCGCGACGAAAGCCTCTCCCCCGCCTATTGATCGCCGGCCTACGACCCGGCTCCTCAGCGGAAAGACCCCTCTCCTTGCCCGTCATCCTCATCACCGGCGCCTCCAGCGGCATCGGCGCGGCCCTCGCACGTTTCTACGCCGAGACGGGGGCGAACCTTGTGCTCACGGGCCGCGATCGGGAGCGGCTGGAGGCGGTGGCGCAAGATTGCCGGACGCGTGGGTCCGCGGTGGTGACGCGGCGGATCGACGTGCGCGAGCGGGAGGCGGTCGGCGCCTGGATCCGCGAGACCGATGCGGCGACGCCCCTCGATCTCGTCATCGTCAACGCGGCGGTGAACGGGGGGCACCCGTCCGGTGGCCTGGAGACCGAGGCGACGGCCTTCGAGACGGCCGATATCAACCTCACCGGGGCGCTCAACGTGATGCTGCCCTGCGTGACCCTGATGAGCGGGCGCGGCCGGGGGCAGATCGCGCTGATCTCCTCGCTGGCGGCCTACGCGCCGCTGCCCGATGCCCCGGCCTATAGCGGAGCCAAGGCGGCGTTGCTCGCCCACGGCCTCGCGCTCCGCCAGAAGCTGAAACCCCTCGGCGTGCGCGTCAGCGTGGTGACGCCGGGCTACGTCAAGACGCCGATGGGTGGCGTCATCAAGGGCTGGCGCCCCCTCGAAATGACGGCGGACGAGGCCGCTTCCCGCATCGCCCGTGGGCTGGAGCGCGATCAGGACGTCATCGCTTTCCCGGCGATCCTCGCCGCGCTCGCCCGTGGCGCGCTGTTGGTGCCCGAATGGTTGCGCAGCGCGGGGCTGAGCGGCGTCCGATTCCGCAACCGGCCGCGGCGCTGATGCCGCCCCTTCGGATCGCCCTGTTCGCGCTGGAGGCGCTGCCGAACGCCCGCGCTGTGCGGCGCTTCGTGGCGGATCACGCGGCGGCGATCGCCTTTGTCGGCCTCTCCAATGCCGAGCGGCCGTCGAACGGCGGGCTCGTCGGTCAGGTCCGGCGGCATCTCGCCCGGTCTGGCCCCGGCTTCCTTCCCTATCTCGGCGTCAATTTCGGGCTGCCGGACCTGCTGCGCCCGCTCTCACCCTTCTCTCAGCGCCTCGCCGGCAGCCGCGAGACGCCCGAGGCGACGCCGCTCGCCGCCCTCTGCCGCCAGTTCGATATCCCGGCCTTGCGCGTCGATGACGTGAACGGCGAGGCGGTGGCTCAGGCCTTCGCGGCGCACGCGCCCGACCTGATCGTCACCTTCCATTTCGACCAGATTCTCTCCGCAGCGACGCTCGCGCGGGCGCGGCTCGGCGGAATCAATCTCCATCCGAGTCTGCTGCCGCTCCATCGCGGACCGGTGCCGGCGATCCACGTGCTGGCGGACGGGAAGGGGGAATTCGGCGTCACCGTCCACCGCCTCGCGCCCGCGATCGATGCCGGGGCGATCCTGGCCCAGGAGGCAGTCGCGCTGCCCGACGGCACGACGGCGACGCGCGCGGCCGTGCGGCTGCACGAGCATGGTCGCACTCTGGTCGATCGCGTGCTCGGCGAGATTGCTGCCGAAGGAGCGATTCCGGCGGGTCGAACCGTCCCGGTGCTGCCCTATCGCGGCTTTCCCGACCGGGCGCTGTTGGCGCGGATGCGCCGCGACGGCCAACTTCTCACCGACGGGCAGGACTTGCGGGACGCACTGACGCTGTCCCGCAAGGGGTAAGGCTCACACCCGCAGGGCGGCGTCGAGATCGTCGATGAGATCCTGCGCATCCTCGATACCGATCGAGAGACGCACGACCTCGGGGCCGGCGCCGGCCGCCCGCTTCTGCTCGTCCGTGAGCTGGCGGTGCGTGGTCGAGGCCGGGTGGATCACCAGCGAGCGGGTGTCGCCGATATTGGCGAGATGGCTGAAGAGCTGGAGGTTCGAGACCAGTTTCACACCGGCCTCGTAGCCGCCCTTGAGACCGAAGGTGAACACAGCGCCTGCGCCTTTCGGCGTGTAGCGTTGCGCGAGCGCGTGGTAGCGGTCGCTCTCCAGGCCGGGATAGCTCACCCAATCGACGTTGGCGTGGTCCTTGAGGAAGGTCGCCACCTTCAGCGCGTTGTCGGAATGGCGCTGCATCCGGAGCGGCAGGGTCTCGATGCCGTTGAGGATCAGGAAGGCGTTGAACGGCGACAGCGACGGCCCGAGATCGCGCAGGCTCAGCACGCGCACGGCAATGGCGAAGCCGAAATTGCCGAAGGTCTCGGCCAGCACCATCCCGGCATATTCCGGCCGCGGCTCCGACAGCATCGGGTAGCGCGCATCGCCCTGCCACTGGAACGTGCCGCCATCGACGATGAGGCCGCCGATGGAATTGCCGTGGCCGCCGAGAAACTTGGTGGCCGAATGCACGACGATGTCGGCGCCGTGCTCGAATGGCTTGATCAGGTACGGCGTCGCCATCGTGTTGTCGACGATGAGCGGGATGTTGTGCCGCTTGGCGATCACCGAGAGGGCGGCGATGTCGGTGATGACCCCGCCCGGATTGGCGATGCTCTCACAGAAGATCGCCTTGGTGCGCGGGGTGATGGCGCGCTCGAACGAGTCCGGGTCGTCGGTATCGGCCCAGACCACCTGCCAGCCGAAGTTCTTGTAGGAATGATTGAACTGGTTGATCGAGCCGCCGTAGAGCTTGTTGGCCGCGATGAACTCGTCGCCCGGCTGCATCAGCGCGTGCAGGGTCAGGAACTCGGCGGCATGGCCCGAGGCGACGGCGAGCGCGGCGGTGCCGCCTTCGAGCGCGGCGATGCGCTCCTCCAGCACGGCGTTCGTCGGGTTGGTGATGCGGGTGTAGATGTTGCCGAAGGCCTGGAGCCCGAACAGCGAGGCGGCGTGGTCCACGTCGTCGAAGACGAAGCTCGTCGTCTGATAGATCGGCGTCGCCCGCGCGCCCGTGGCCGGGTCGGGGGTCGCGCCGGCGTGGATCGCGAGGGTGTTGAAGCCGGGCTGGCGGTCGGTCATCGAAAAACTCCTCAAGACGCGTCGTTTACGCCCGTGCTCTTCGGCGGTGCAAGCGTTGCGATGTCATGCGACGTCGCGCATCGGACAAAGAGCCGCCGTGCGGAGGCGGGCCCCAGCAGAAGCCGAAAAGCCCGGATGGTGCGCCGGGGTAACGATCGGCAGGGAACGTTGCGGCACTGCACAGCGCTCAAGCGCAGCAGTCTAGACATGTTCGCATCTGACATGTCACAGAGCCGCCCGAACCCAACGGTAATCCGGTGACCCACGGTCGCATTGATTGCCCCGGCGCGATGGTGTCTGCCGTTGCGTCAGTTCTTGAATTTGAAAGCCTTCAAGGTGCGCACGGGCGAAATCGCCGGAGCGCTGCCCAGAAAGGCTCGGTGCGGCGGCTGATCGGGAGGACCACCTTGGCGGACGAAGGGCCTCAGGGCACCAAGCGAGATTTCCTGTTCCTCGCGACAGGAGCGGGATTGGCCGTCGGAGCCGGCGCGGTGGCGTGGCCCTTCGTGGCCTCCATGGCGCCTGACGCGGCCACCGTCGCGGCCGGCGCGCCGCTCGACGTGGATCTCAGCCCGATCCAGGACGGCCAGATCGTCAACGTGTTCTGGCGCGGTAAGCTGATCTTCGTGCGCAAGCTCACGGAGAAGGAAGTCACGGACATGAAGGCCGTGCCGCTCTCCGAGATGATCGACCCGGCCGCCTTCGACACGCGGGTGAAGAAGGGCCACGATCAGTGGCTCGTGAGCTACGGCAACTGCACCCATCTCGGCTGCGTGCCGATCGGTCATTCCGGCAATTACGAGGGCTGGTCCTGCCCCTGCCACGGCTCGCAGTTCGACGCTGTCGGCCGCGTGCGCCGCGGCCCGGCGCCGACCAACCTGCCGATTCCGCCCTACGCCTTCGAGTCCGATACCAAGATCAAGATCGGCGAAGAAGGCGGCAAGGCGGTCGCCTGACAACAGGACACGAGAAGCCGGAGCGGGCAAACCGATGAGCAGCGCACACGCGACCTCGACCTACGTACCCAAGAGCCGCCTCGCGAAGTGGTTCGAGTCACGGCTGCCGCTGGTCGGGCTGGTGCACTCGTCCTTCGTCGCCTTCCCGGTTCCGCGTAACCTCAACTACTTCTGGACCTTCGGCGCGATCCTGATCGCCTTCCTCGGCATCCAGATCATCACCGGCGTCTGGCTGGCGATGCATTACGATCCGAGCGCGGGCAACGCGTTCGAGAGCGTCGAGCACATCATGCGCGACGTGAATTACGGCTGGCTCTTGCGCTACGCGCACGCCAACGGCGCGTCGATGTTCTTCGTGGCGGTCTACGTCCACATCTTCCGCAACCTCTATTACGGGTCCTACAAGGCCCCGCGTGAGGTGCTCTACCTGCTCGGCGTCATCATCTACCTCTTGATGATGGCCACCGCCTTCCTCGGCTACACCCTGCCGTGGGGCCAGATGAGCTTCTGGGGCGCCACCGTCATCACCAACATCCTGGCGGCAATTCCGGTCGTCGGCGACACGATCCAGAGCCTGCTCTGGGGCGGCTACTCGGTCGGCAACCCGACCATCAACCGGTTCTTCTCGCTGCACTTCCTGCTGCCGTGGATGATCGCCGGCGTCGTCGTCCTCCACGTCTGGGCGCTGCACGTGACGGGCCAGAACAACCCGGCCGGCATCCCGATCAAGTCGAGCAAGGACGCCGTGCCCTTCACCCCCTACGCGACCATCAAGGACGTGTTCGCGGTGGTGGTGTTCATGATCCTGTTCGCGTGGTTCATCTTCTACCAGCCGAACTATCTCGGCCACGCCGACAACTACGTCCCGGCCAACCCGTCGGTGACGCCCGCGCACATCGTGCCGGAATGGTACTTCCTGCCCTTCTACGCGATCCTGCGTGCGGTGCCGGACAAGCTCGGCGGCGTGATCCTGATGTTCGGCGCGGTGCTGATCCTGGCCTTCGCGCCCTGGCTCGACACCTCGCGGGTCCGCTCCTGCAACTACCGTCCGGTCTACCGGGTGTTCTTCTGGGTGTTCCTGGTCAACGCCATCATCCTGGGCTGGCTCGGCGCCAAGCCCCCGGAAGGCGGCTACGTCCTCGCCTCGCGGATCTGCACCGTCTACTACTTCGCCCACTTCCTCATCGTCATGCCGCTGGTGGGCCTGTTCGAGACGCCTGACCGCCTGCCGGGCTCGATCCTCGAGACTGTGACCGGTCCGGGCAAGCAGGTGAGCGGGTCCGGCATGCCCGCGGGTGCTGCGGCCGAACCGGCCAAGCGCGCCTAAGGCTCGAGGGAGAGAACAACGATGCGCATCGCACGCCTCTTCGCCGCGACCCTGCTCGCGGCCTCCCTCGGTGCCGGCTCGGCTCTCGCCGAGGACGGACACGGCACCAACCCGCCGCGGGAAAAGTGGAGCTTCGCCGGCATGTTCGGCCGGTTCGACCAGGCGCAGCTCCAGCGCGGCTTCCAAGTCTACAAGGAAGTCTGCGCGAGCTGCCACTCCATGCGGCTGGTCGCCTTCCGCAACCTCGCGGAGCCGGGCGGACCCGGCTTCACGGAAGGGCAGGTCAAGGCGCTCGCCGAGACCTACAGCGTCAAGGAACTCGACGATTCCGGCGCCGAGAAGGAGCGTCCCGCGCGTCCGGCCGACCGCTTCCCGTCGCCCTTCCCGAACGACAAGGCGGCGGCCGCGGCCAATGGCGGCAAGGCGCCGCCGGACTTCTCGGTTCTGGCCAAGGCGCGCACCTACGAGCGCGGCTTCCCGCTCTTCGTGTTCGATGCGCTGCCCTTCACCGGCTATTCCGAGCAGGGCGTCGATTACATCCACGCGCTCCTGACCGGCTACGAGGAGGCCCCGAAGGGCTTCACGATGCCGGACAGCGGCTACTACAACAAATACTACCCCGGCCACGTGATCGCGATGCCGCCGCCGCTCAGCGACGGCCAGCTCACCTATCCGAAGAACGACAAGGGCGAGCCGGTCGTGCCGGAGACGGCGGACCAATACTCGCGCGACGTGTCGGCCTTCATGGCCTGGGCGGCCGAGCCGCACATGATGGCCCGCAAGGCCCTGGGCCTTCGGGTGATCCTGTTCCTCTTCGTCCTGGCGGGTCTGCTGTTCTACGTGAAGAAGCAGGTCTGGAAGAAGGTCGGCGGCGAGGTGCACGGCCTCCAGCCCGAGCTGCACAAGACCTACTGAGCGAACGCTCCCCCCATCGAACCGACGAACGGGCCCCTCGCGGGCCCGTTTGCGTGTCGGGGAACGCCTACGGTAAAGGTTCGGCATCGCCGGACGAGCCGATTCGGGCGCATTCAAAACGTCATCACCGGGATTTACGACGCGTTGCGCAACGGAGGCGCGGCGTGCGGTCCGGCCTTGGCGACAGGCGACACACAAGGGTTTCTTGCATGACGGCAGCGGTTCTCGGCGTGATCGGCGGCTCGGGCGTCTACGACCTGCCCGGCCTCGAGGATGTCCGCGAGGAGGCGATCACGTCGCCCTGGGGCGAGCCCTCCGACGCGCTGCGCATCGGCCGTATCGGTGGGACCAAGGTGGTGTTCCTGGCCCGCCACGGGCGCGGCCATCGCTTCTCGCCCACTGGCATCAACTACCGCGCCAATATCGACGTGATGAAGCGCGCGGGCGTGACCGACATCGTGTCGCTCTCGGCCTGCGGCTCATTCCGCAACGAGCTGCATCCCGGCCTGTTCGTGCTGGTCGATCAGTTCGTGGACCGCACCTTCGGCCGCGCGACCTCGTTCTTCGGCAATGGCTGCGTCGCCCACGTGCCCTTCGCCCACCCGGTCGGGCCGCTGCTGCAGAGGCGCATCGCCGCCGCGGCGGAAGCCGAGGGCATCACGGTCCATAAGGGCGGCACCTATGTCTGCATGGAGGGGCCGCAATTCTCCTCCATGGCCGAGTCGAAGCACTACAAGGCCGCGAATTTCGACGTCATCGGCATGACCAACATGCCGGAAGCCAAGCTCGCCCGCGAGGCCGAGATCACCTACGCGACCATCGCCATGGTGACGGATTACGATTGCTGGCATCCGAGCCATGACAGCGTGGACGTGGCCTCGGTGATCGCCGTCGCCCGCGCCAATGCCGACAAGGCGGCCCAGCTCGTCTCCCGCGTCGCCCGCGACTTCCCCGAAGAGCGCGAGGATTGCCCGGCGGGCTCGCATCGGGCGCTGGACGGCGCGATCATGACAGCGCCTGCGCACCGCGACCCCGCCCTGTTGGCCAAGCTCGACGCAGTGGCCGGGCGTGTGCTGAACGGCTGACCGCAGCCTGCCGCATCCATCGACGACGCGCCTTCCTCTCTCCGTATGCGGGAAGAGGGAGGCGCTCGCCGTAATGGCCTGCGACTTCAAAAGAGTTCAGCGCGCGCAGCCGTTCTCGCGTTCCTGGCGCTGGATATCGGCGATGTCGGCGCGCTGGCGGGCGGAGAGCGGCACGTCGGCCAGCGCATCGTATTTGCAGCCGGAATTGCCGAAGGCGCGGATTGCCCGCTCGGTGCGGAAGCAATAGCCCGCATCCTTGTAGATCCCGTTGCGCTCGCCCCACAGCTCGTCGCAGGGGAAGGCCGCCAGGGCAGGCGATGCGGTGAGCGACACGAGAACGGCGGCGGCGAGGAAACGCATGGATGGTGCTCCGAGCCGTCGGAGCACGGGCGTCCTCAGGCGGTCTTGAGGGTCAGTGAGCGGCTCGGCTCACGGCCGAACCCGCGGATTTCCAGTCGGTTGCCCGCAATCTCCACCACGGCAAAGGCCGAGCTGTCCGGCGTGTCTACCATGCCGTGAAAGTTGACGTAGTGGATTCCGTCACGCTCGGCGTAGTTGCCCGCGTGATTGTGGCCGTTGAAATAGGCGATGACGTGCGGCTGCCCCGCGAGCAGTCCGGTGATCCGGCCGGCATCCCAGAGATTGTGGGGGTTGTCGGGCGCGATCGGGTAATGGTTGAGCACGACGACCCGCTCGCCGGCCGTCCGCGCCGCCGTCAGCCTGCGCTCCAGCCACGCGAATTGTGACTCGCTGAGAGACCCGTTCCAGGGCTTGGCGTTGACGAGCCCCGCCGCCTCGGCCTGCGCCAGGCGCTCCGCCGCCAGCGTCCGGCGCGGATCGTCCGATGGCGGCGCGAACAGCGAGACGTCGTTGCCGTCGAGCACGATGAAGCGGATGCCGGCGACCGCGAAGTCATAGTAAGGGCCCTCCATGCCGAGCAGGCCGGCCACCCGCCCGCGATGTTCGGGCGCCACCTGGAAATCATGGTTGCCGAGCAGGAACCGGGTCTCGTGGCGCAGCGTCCGGTAGATCGGCAGGATCCGGTCGTAGCTCGCCACGTCGCGGTCGATGATGTCGCCGAGCGTCACGACAAAGCGCAGATCCTCCCCGTTCAGGGTGGCGACCGCCGCGCGCATCTTGTCGAGGCTGTTGGCATAATAGCGGCCGAGCGTGAGGTTGGGCGGCGCCTCGGCATATTGCGGGTCGGCGATCACGCCGAAGCGCAGCGGCCCCTCGGCGGCTCCGGCGCGGGAAGCAAGGAGCGCGGCGCTGGCGGCGAGGACGGAACGGCGGGACAGCATGGCAGCTACTCGGCATCGGTGAGCCCGGCAGGCTGGCGCGCCGGCATGACCGGCGGATGACGCCGAGCGCCTTCGCGGGGGCGGTTCACTCGGGATCGCCGCCAAGCGGCTCAAGCAAGACCGTTCAAGACCCTTCCCCCGCCGGGCAAAACCACACTACAAGGCAGGCCCGGCCGGCCGCTGAAGGCCCGCTGCCCGTTCCAGGATCAGACGCCCGTATCCGATGCGTACAGCCAGCATCAGCCGCCGCACGGCAGAGACCGACGTATCCGTCTCGATCGATCTCGACGGCACCGGTAAGGCCACGATCGCGACCGGGGTCGGCTTCCTCGACCATATGCTGGAGCTGTTCGCCCGGCACGGCCTGTTCGACGTGACGGTCAAGGTCGCGGGCGACCTGCATGTCGATCAGCACCACACCACCGAGGATACCGGCATCGCGCTGGGCCAGGCGGTGGCCCAGGCGCTCGGCGACAAGCGCGGCATCGCCCGCTACGCCGACATCCACCTGCCGATGGACGAGACGCTGAGCCGGATCGCGATCGACATTTCCGGCCGTCCGTTCCTCGTGTTCCGCACGAGCTTCCGCGTCGAGAAGATCGGCCAGTTCGACACCGAGCTGGTGCGGGAGTTCTTCCAGGCCTTCGCGATGAATGCCGGCATCACGCTGCACGTCGAGACTCTCTACGGCGAGAACGCGCACCATATTGCCGAGAGCGTCTTCAAGGGGCTGGCCCGGAGCTTGCGGAAGGCCGTCGCCATCGACCCGCGTGAAGAAGGCCGCGTTCCCTCCACCAAGGGATCGCTCTGAGACCATTTGAGGAGGAGCGAGAATGCGGACCTACACGCTGCACGTTCCCGAGGGCTCGGTTCGGGGTGACCCGCGGGCGCTGGAACAGGCGCACCTCGTGCGCGACGGCTTTTCATGGAGCGCCTTCGCCTTCACGGTGCTGTGGTTCCTGCGCCACCGCCTCTGGCTCGCGGCGCTCCTCGTGCTGGTGGGGCTCGTCGGGCTGGCGCTGGCGGGGCGGGCGCTCGGCCTCTCGCCCTTCGCCGCGCTCATCGTGACGGGGCTGGTGAGCCTGCTGATCGGCATGGAGGCGTCGAGCCTGCGCCGCTGGACCTATGGCCGCCGGGGCAAGCCCGCCCAGGATGCGGTGATGGCGGGCTCGCAGGAGGAGGCCGAACTGAAGGCCGCCGCCCGCTGGCTCGATGCCGAGTCGGGTCCGGGCGTCGCCACGATGGGTTTCTCCACGACGGCCGTGAACCGCCCGGCGCATCGCCGCGGCGATGACGGGGTGATCGGCCTTTTCCCCGCGAGCGAGGGTGGACGGTGAGCGAGCAGACCGTCGCGATCATCGATTACGGATCGGGCAATCTCCACTCGGCGGCCAAGGCCTTCGAGCGCGCGGCGCGCGAGGCCGGGCTCGACGGCACCCGCATCGTCGTCACCGACGTGCCGGAAGCCGTGGCCGGGGCCGACCGCGTGGTGCTGCCCGGTGTCGGCGCCTATGCCGATTGCCGCCGCGGCCTCGATGCGGTGCCTGGCATGGTCGAGGCCATGACCGAGGCGGTCCGGGTGCAGGGCAAGCCGTTCCTCGGCATCTGCGTCGGCATGCAGCTCATGGCGAGCCGCGGCCTCGAATACGAGGAGACCGCGGGCCTGAACTGGATTCCCGGCGATGTCGCCCCGATCGAGCCGGCCGACCCGGCGCTCAAGATCCCGCATATGGGCTGGAACACCCTGCATCTCGACCGCGAGCACACGTTGCTGCGCGAGATCGAAATCGGGGAGGGCGGGCTCCACGCCTACTTCGTCCACAGCTTCGCGCTGAAGGCCGCCGAGTCGGCGGACGTGGTCGCCCATGCCGAGTATGGCGGGCCCGTCACGGCCATGGTCGCGCATGACAACATGGCCGGCACCCAATTCCACCCCGAGAAGAGCCAGCGCCTCGGTCTCGCGCTCCTCGGCAACTTCCTGCGCTGGCGCCCCTGAGGGCCGCCTTTGTCCGACCCATCGTATTCGCGAGTTGACGCGTGATTCTGTATCCGGCCATCGACCTCAAGGAAGGGCGCTGCGTCCGCCTCGTGCAAGGCGACATGGCCCAGGCCAAGGTCTTCAACGACGATCCCGCCGCGCAGGGAGCGGCCTTCGAGGCGCAGGGCTTCTCCTGGCTCCACGTGGTCGATCTCGACGGTGCCTTCGCCGGGGAGCCGCGCAACGCCGCGGCGGTCGATGCGATCCTGGCGCGCGTGACCCTGCCGGTGCAACTCGGCGGCGGCGTGCGCGAGATGCGCACCCTCGAAGGCTGGCTGGAAAAGGGTGTGAGCCGCGTCATCATCGGCACGGCCGCCGTGCGTGACCCCGCCTTCGTCCGCGAGGCGGCCCGCCGCCATCCCGGCCGCATCGCCGTCGGCATCGACGCCAAGGACGGCCGTGTGGCGGTGGAGGGCTGGGCCCAGACTTCCAGCATGACGGCGGAAGAACTCGGACGCCGCTTCGAGGATGCCGGTGTGGCCGCCATCATCTATACCGACATCGCCCGCGACGGCATCCTCAAGGGCCTCAACATCGAGATGACGCTGGCGCTCGCCTCGGCGGTCAGCATCCCGGTCATCGCCTCGGGCGGCCTCGCCTCGATCGCCGATGTCGAGCGGTTGCTGGAGCCAGACTGCGCCGTGCTGGCCGGCGCCATCACCGGCCGCGCCCTCTACGACGGGCGGATCGACCCGAAGGAGGCGCTCGCCGCCATCGCCCGTGCCAAGGGCCGTGACACGGGGAGCGCCGCGTGATCGCGACCCTCCGACCGCCGGCCCCGACAGCCTGAAGGCATTCCCGCGTGCTCAAGACCCGCATCATCCCCTGCCTCGACGTGAAGGACGGGCGCGTCGTGAAGGGCGTGCAGTTCCTCGAACTGCGCGATGCCGGCGATCCGGTGGAATCGGCCAAGGCCTACGATGCGGCCGGCGCCGACGAACTCTGCTTCCTCGACATCACCGCGAGCCACGAGGCGCGCGGCACCCTGCTCGACGTGGTGAGCCGCACAGCGGAGGCCTGCTTCATGCCGCTCACCGTCGGTGGCGGGGTGCGCACCGTGGCCGATGTGCGCACGCTCCTGCTCGCGGGGGCCGACAAGGTCGGCATCAACACCGCCGCCGTGAAGAACCCCGACTTCGTCGCCGAGGCGGCGGAGAAGTTCGGCGATCAGTGCATCGTCGTGGCGATCGACGCCAAGCGCGTCTCTGGCCCGGACGAGGCCGCGCGCTGGGAAATCTTCACCCATGGCGGCCGCAACCCGACCGGGATCGATGCGGTCGAATTCGCCCGCACGGTCTCCGAGCGGGGCGCGGGCGAACTCCTCGTCACCTCCATGGACAAGGACGGCACCCGCTCCGGCTACGACCTCGCGCTCACCCGCGCCATCGCCGACGCGGTGCGGGTGCCGGTGATCGCCTCCGGCGGTGTCGGCGGGCTCGACGACCTCGTGGCGGGCGTCCGCGACGGTGGAGCGAGCGCAGTGCTGGCCGCCTCGATCTTCCATTTCGGCCACCACACGGTCGGCGAGGCGAAGGCCCACATGGCCGCCGCCGGACTTGCGATGCGGCTCGATCCGTAACGGGTAACCGGTGGGTGTGTGCCGGCGCCCCTTGACCGGGCGCGTGAGCCTGCGCAGGGTTTAAAATGCCGGTATCCGATCAGGCGGTGCCGCATGATACGGTTTCCGCTTGCGCGCCTTATGACGAAGTTCAGCCTCGACGACCTCGCCGCCCTCGTGGACAGCCGAGCCGGCACGCCCCCCGAGACCTCCTACACCGCAAAGCTTCTCTCCGAGGGGCCGGCCAAGGCCGCCAAGAAGCTCGGCGAGGAGGCGGTCGAGGCCGTCATCGCCGCGGTGCAGGGCGACCCCAAGGCGCTCGTCTCGGAGGCGGCGGACGTGCTCTACCACCTCGTCGTGACGTTGAAGGCGGCGGGTGTGCCCCTCGACGACGTGATGACGGAGCTGGGCCGGCGCACCGCTCAGAGCGGGCTCGCCGAGAAGGCGGCGCGGAGGCACACATGATCGGCGCCCCGATCCCGTCGGCAGGGATCGAACCGGAAGAGCGCCAGAATCCGGTGACCGGCCAGGGGCCGGGCCGCCTCTCGCCCTATCGGATCTTTTCGCGGGACGAATGGGCGCAACTGCGCGCCGATGCCCCGCTGACCCTGAGCGCCGAGGATATCGGCCGCCTGCAATCGCTCAACGACCCGATCTCGATCGAAGAGGTCGTGGCGATCTACCTGCCGCTCTCCCGCCTGCTCTCGCTCTACGTTGCGGCAACCCAGGGGCTGTTCAAGGCGACGCAGCGCTTCCTGCTCGCCGACCACGACACCAAGGTGCCCTACATCATCGGCCTGGCCGGCTCGGTGGCGGTCGGTAAATCGACCACGGCGCGGGTGCTGAAGGCGCTGCTCGCCCGCTGGCCCAACACGCCGAAGGTCGATCTCATCACGACCGACGGCTTCCTTCACCCCAACGCCGAATTGCAGCGGATGGGCGCGATGGAGCGGAAGGGTTTTCCCGAGAGCTACGACAGCGCGGCGCTTCTGCGGTTCCTTGCCGACATCAAGGCCGGGCACAGGCGCGTCGCCGCCCCGGTCTATTCCCACCTCGTCTACGATGTGGTGCCCGGCGAGGAGCAGGTGATCGAATCGCCCGATATCCTCATCGTCGAGGGCCTGAACGTCCTCCAGCCGGCGCGCCTCCCGCGGGACGGCACCGCGATCCCCTTCGTCTCCGACTTCTTCGACTTCTCGATCTATCTCGATGGGCATGAGGACGACCTGCACCGCTGGTACGTCAACCGCTTCCTGCGCCTGCGCCAGACCGCCTTCCGCGATCCGCTCTCCTATTTCCGCAAATACGCCGAGGTCACCGAGACCGAGGCGCTGGAGATCGCCGACCGGCTCTGGACGACGATCAACCTGCCGAACCTGCGCGACAACATCCTGCCCACGCGGCAGCGGGCGGGCCTGATCCTGGCCAAGGGGCCGAGCCATCGCATCGAGAGCGTGGCGCTCCGGCGGTTGTAATTCCGAATGGATCGGAGCCGGGGCTCGATCCGTTCGGCCGTTGGCTGCCCGCGGAGCATGACAAGCCCCCGCTCGCGAGCGAGGGCCATCGCGTGGCGTCCGCGTCCGGCGCGGTCAGGCGGCGCGCACCGTGGCGAGGAAGTGCCCGACCTCGGCGTTGAGGTGCTCGGACTGGCGCGACAGCTCGGAGGCCGAGGCCAGCACCTGCGCGGCGGCTGCCCCCGTCTCCTCGGCCGCACCCGCCACGCCCGCGATGTTCGTCGTCACTTCGCCCGTACCGGTGGATGCCTGGGCAACGTTGCGCACGATCTCCTGGGTTGCCGCACCCTGCTCCTCCACCGCCGTCGCGATCGAGGCCGCGACGCCCGCGATCTCGCGGATGCGGGTGCCGATCCCGCCGATCGCTCCCACCGCCTGATCCGTCGAGCCCTGGATCCGGCCGATCTGGGTCGAGATCTCTTCGGTCGCCCGCGCTGTCTGATCGGCCAGCGCCTTCACCTCGGCGGCGACGACCGCGAAGCCGCGTCCCGCCTCGCCGGCGCGCGCCGCCTCGATGGTGGCGTTGAGCGCCAAGAGGTTCGTTTGCCCCGCGATCTGCGAGATCAGCGCCACCACGTCGCCGATGCGGCTGGCGGATTGGGCCAGATCCTGCACGAGCCCGGCCGTGGCGTTGGCTTCGGCGACCGCGGCTTGCGCCAGATCGGCCGAACCCGAGACCTGCCGGCTGATCTCGGCCACCGACGAGCCGAGTTCCTCGGCGGCCGCCGCCACGGTGTTGACGTTGGCCGCAGCCTGCTCGGCCGCTGCTGCCACGCTTGTGGACTGGGCGGCCGTCTGTCCGGCGGTGGCGCTCATGCTCTGAGCCGTGGCCTGCAACTCGCTGGCTGCCGCGGAGACCATGCCGACGATACCGCCGACCGCGGCCTCGAACCCGTCGGCCATCTGCCGCATGCCGGCCTTGCGCTGCTCCTCGGCCGAGGCGCGCGCAAGCGCGGTCTCCTCTTCGAGCTGGCGGGTTCGAATGAGGTTGTCGCGGAACACCTGTACGGCACCCGCCATCGCACCGATCTCGTCCCGGCGGCTGCCATAGGGGATCTCGGAGGCTGCATCGCCGCCGGCCAAGCGCCGCATCGCCCCGGTCATCCGCTCGATCGGGCGCGACACGCCCAGGAAGCAGAAGGTCATCGCGCACAGGGCGATGAAGACGGTAAGGCAGAGCATGAGCAGCGTGTTCTGCATCGCCGAAGCCTGCTCCGACCGGACGGCGGCATCGGCCTTCTTGCTGCCCACAATATTGATGTCGACGAGCTTGCGGGCTGCAGCGGAGACGGCAAGGTAGTTCGCGTACATCGACCCGCGGAAGAACGCCATGGCCTCTTCGTAGCGCTCTTTCGGAAACGCGCGAAGGCGTTCGCCATCGGCTCTCAGAAGATCAAGTTTCGATTTCAGCTCGTCATACGTCTGCTGCTCGTCCGGAGTGGCGACAAGGGATTGGTATGCGGCAACCCGTGTGTCGCGTTCGGCTGCGAACTCGACAATTTTGCTTCTGCTCTGTTCCTTCGACGCCTCATCCTCGGGCGTCATGTAGCGCGCCTGCCAGAGACGGGTCCGCAGAATGAGCGCGTTGATAGCATGGGCTTCATTGATGGACGGAATGGTATTTCCTAAAAGATCGTTCGTGACCTTAGAGATGCTGTTGATTTTGCAATAGGCAGCGGCACCCTGAAGTATGGAGACGATAAGCATCGCTGCGAAGAGGCACCCAAGGGATGCTCGAACGCTGAGTGAAATTTTTGGCATGCGTAACCCCGGTCTGGCGGCAATTTTATTGCGTGGGTAAATCAGTACGCAGAGTTAAAGGGCGGTCGTTTTGCCTGTGGTGTCGAAGACGCTCGATTCATAAGAAATGCGAAGTGGTGAATAGTTTTTAAATCCGAAGAGGATCCGAACATTCGGACTTATAATTCTCGATAAAGCGATAAATTTCTAAAATGAGGAGGCGTTGCGCCCCGGTCGTCGCGATCATCCGATGGCATCGATCCGCGATGATCGCTGCAAATGACCGGGCTCTCCCGCGCGCGTTCGGTGGGGACAAGTCCGGGGATAACGCCCCAAACGGCTCAGCTTGCCCGCAAATTGCCCCGCACTGCCTTGGGGATGCCACAACCTCGGCCGTGTTTGCGCCACATCCGGCGACGTAACTGTTGCCCATACGCCGCTGGCGCCATCACGAAGAGTGAGCGACGACAACGATGCAGGGCCGTTCGATCGGATTGACGCGGACCACCAAGATTTCCTCTCACGCGCCGCGCAAGAGCGGGCGTCCCACCCCGTCTTCCGACGCCATCACCCTCAATTCCCGGACGGGACGTGACCATGGCAGCCGCACGGCTCTGGTCCGCTCCATCCTCTCGATGACCCTGCTCGCCGGGGGGCTGAGCGCGGTTCTGCTCAATGCCGGCACGGATTTCGGGCGGGCCGAGGCCTCGACCAAGGTCTCCGACCTCGCCATGCCGAAGCCGCGCCTTCAGGCGCTCGCGCCGGAGATGCCGGTGCCGAGCGTGCTGGCCGCCTCCGACAGCTTCCACCCCGTCGGCGATCTCGACACGGAACTCGGCGCCAACACGGTTGATCGCGTCTCCTATGACTTCCTGCTCTCGCAGACCTCGACCGGCGACCCGAACGACATCCTCGAATTCGGGCCGATGAAGATCCGCCGCCACCTCGTCCAGACGATCGTCAAGGCGGCTCAGGCGGTCCAGACCGATCCGGTCCTGCTCATGGCGGTGGCCGACAAGGAATCGAGCTTCATCACCGCCGTCCAGGCCAAGACCTCCTCGGCCACCGGCCTGTTCCAGTTCATCGAGCGCACCTGGCTCGGCGTGATCCGCGATTTCGGGCCCCGATACGGGTACGAGAAGGAAGCCAGCCTGATCGTCCCGGACGGCAACGACCGGCCTTCGATTCAGGATCAGGCCGAGCGCTCCCGCATCCTCGACCTGCGCCGCGACCCCTACCTCTCGGCCGTCATGGCCGGCGAGATGCTGAAGCGCGACGCCGGGCGCATCGCCCTGAAGATCGGCCGCGAGCTGACCCTCGGCGAGGTCTACCTCGCGCACTTCCTCGGCCCGGACGACGCCGAGAGCTTCCTGTCCCAGGTCGTCGACAAGCCGACCGCCGCCGCCGCGACCCTGCTGCCCGGCCCGGCCCGGTCCAACCGGTCGATCTTCTTTGCCGGCACCACCGGAAGGGGCCGTCACCGCAAGCCCGCGAGCCTCTCGGTCGCGCAGGTGCACCAGAAGTTCGAGGCCATGATGAACGCCCGCGGCGACCGCTATCGCGACGTCCGCACCGTGGCCGGCCTCGTTGCGGTCGCCGATGCCGAGGCCGTTCAGTAGCAGTGCGGCCGCCCGCCGCGCGGCGAGCCCGCGACGGTGAAAATCTTCCTCCGACGCAACTGAGCGGCACCCGCCCGCTTTGTTGTGTTGTGGTGCGGCCCGGACGCGCAGGGGAGGATCGTTTCGCCTTGAACGACACGTTTCGAAACCGATCGCATCGAGGGCCTGCCGATAATCCGCTTCTGCCGAGCATGAAACTCGATCAGATCGGGCAGGCGCTCGCCTCCTGCTACGACAACCTCGTCGCGGAAGGCATTCCCGACCATCTCGCCGCCCTGGTTCGGCGGGTCGATCACGCCGAGCGCGCCGCGCCTGCCAAGATCGAGCGTCCGGATGCCCGCATCGCCCTCGTGGTCGAGGACGAGCGCGACACCCGCGAACTGGCCGAAAGCGTGCTGGAAGAGACCGAGATGCGCGTGATCGGCTGCGACAGCGCCGAGCGTGCCTTGAGCGTCCTGCAGGAAAGAGGCGGCGACGTCGCCCTGGTTTTCGCCGATATCCGCCTCGCGGGGGCGATGGATGGGCTTCAGCTCGCCCGGGCCATCGCCACCCTCTGGCCACGCACCCGGCTGGTCGTGACCTCCGGCGTCGAACCGGAGCACGGCGCGGCCTTGCCGGAAGGGGCGGTCTTCATCCCGAAGCCGTGGCGCGCCTTCGACGTGCTGGTCGAGGCCGAGCGGGCCACCCGCGATCCGTCGCCCCCGGTGAGCTGACCACGCGGCGTCGGGCCAGGTGATCGCTCAGGCCGCAACCGCGTCGCGCCGACGGCGCCGAGGCAGGAAGAACAGCGCCGCGCCGATCAGGCCGACGACGCCCGCGCCCAGGCCGGCATAGACGAGTTCCCGGTCGGTCCGCTCCTGATGCGCGGTGTCATCCAAGATGATGACGTTGTCACCTGCGTTCAGTGATCCCGCTTCCCCGGCGATGTATTTGATCGGCAGGCTGTCGATGGCCAATTGGTTGTCGACGATGATCTGGCCGGCAAGCGCATGCGAGATCGAAACCCCTTCGACCTTCCGCCGCAGGCCGCCGCGATCCATCCAGCTTAGGTCGAGCTTGTAATTCGTTCCGCCCCGGCGGCGCTTGACCCGTGTCGCGCTGTCGATCGTCGCCTCGCTCTCGATGCCCATGGCCATCACATCCCGCCGACGATGGCCGTCCTGCCAGCAGGCGAAAGCCAAGATCGGTCCGCCGATCGCGCAGAGAACCGTAAGCCATTTCAGCTTGCCGAGAAGCCAACCGACCATACCTTCGACCTCTTCCAATTTTCGAGGTGATCAAGCTAGGCGGGGCACTTCAGGAAATCAAACGATCCACGGGTTGTTGTGGTTCTGAGGCGACTTTGCGGCTCAAGATCAAGACGTTGAGCCGGCTCTATTGATAGAGGCCTTCGCGGAATCCCGCGGTTTTGTCGATATGCGCCGAGCCGGAGGCTGCGCCGAATCGGCGATCCCCGCGGTCGCCTCACGACGGGCCTGACACGTGGCGACGGCCCAAGCTGAAGACGATCGGTCGCCCAGCGCCCTCGTCACGGCCCGCGACCCTTCCGGATGACAGATCGAGGCAGATCACGCGCCACGCCGGGCCGGGCTCGATTCGGGAGTAACCCCATCGCGACGGCTAAGCTGATGTGAGCCGGCGCACGGCCGAGTCGTGGAAAATCCGTAAACAGCATGGAACCGACCAAGCACAGTCACGCTTGTAATGGCAAAGATTACTGCACAGGTAGGCACCTGCGATGAAGACCTTGGCATCTGTTCTCGTCGGCGCGGTCGGCGTCTGTGTTCTCGCGATGGGCGCTGCCAACGCTGCGCCCTACGATCCGTTCGGCTCCGATAACGATGATTATCAGGAGCAGTCGCAGGGCGGCTGGCCTGTCTATGACCCCTACGCCACGCAGCGTGGCTCCAGCGCCCGCGGTTATAGTCAGGGCTACGGTGAGGCCGAAGCCGCTCAGGCTCAGGTCGCACGCATTCCCCGTGAAGTCGTGGTCTACGACACCCGCTACGCGCCGGGCACGATCGTCGTCTCCACGGCCGAGCGCCGCCTCTATTACGTGATGCCGGGTGGCCAGGCCGTTCGCTACGGTGTCGGCGTCGGGCGTCCGGGCTTCACTTGGAGCGGCGTGAACAAGATCACCGCCAAGCGCGAATGGCCGGGCTGGACGCCTCCGGCAGCCATGATCGCCCGTCGTCCCGACCTGCCGCGCTATATGGCCGGCGGTATCGAGAACCCGCTCGGCGCCCGTGCGATGTATATCGGCAAGTCGGAATACCGGATCCACGGCTCCAACGAGCCGGACACGATCGGGCAGGCGGTCTCCTCAGGCTGCATCCGCATGACCAACGAGGACGTGACCGACCTCTATTCCCGCGTGAAGGTGGGGGCCACCGTCGTCGTCAACTGACGCGCCGACCCATCGAAACCTTCGAAAAGAGCCGCGCCGGTCATCCCGGCGCGGCTCTTTTCATATCCGCTCGGCGCTCGCGCATCGCGAGGGGCCGACTGCCATTGCTCTTACGGCGCGACGCGTCCGACGGCGGTCTGCGGACCGTTCAGGAACGACACCGGCATGTCGCAGAAGCAGCGAGCGCCCAGCGGGCGCGGGCCGGGGAGAGGGCAGGAGAACGGCTGCAGGCCGCTGATGCCCGATTGCACCGCATCACAATTGAGGCCCATGGCGCGGCGCGGCGGGCCGCCGAAGTCGCGGTCGCGATAGGCCCGTGCGCGGGGCGGCGGCGCATCGTAGCCGTCGTCGTAATATTGTGCCTGGGCGGGCGCGAGGCTTCCGGCCGCGACGGCGATCAGGGCTGCGAGGCCGAGAGTACGAACGGGACGCATCGTGTCCAAAACCTCCGCTGGGCCGCCTCAAACGGAGCCGGCGAGGTGGGGAGCCTTGCGGGGTCCGGGCGGCGGAAAAGAGGCGGAGCCGGAGACCACTTGACTCGATAAGCCCTGGGGCCAAGCCCCGAAACGAGGACGGCCCACCCCGTAAGGAGCGGGCCGTCGGCCTTACGTGCACTCCGAACCGAGGTTCGGAGGGTGCGTTAGGAGTTGGCTTTCTGCGCGTCGTTGGCATTCTCGCGGGCCGTCTCGACGCCCTGCTCGTAGGCCTGGCGGGCGTCGGCAGCACCCTGCTGCATGACACTCTTGGCGTTCTCGGCGCTCTGCTGAAATGCGCTCTGGGCGAGGCCACCGAACTCCTTGGCCTGCGCCTGGATCGCCGCGAACTGCGCGCGCACGAACTCGGCCTGATGCTGCATGGCCTCCTGCACGTCGCGCGAACGCACGAGCTTCTGCGCCAGATCGAACGCGGCGTTGACGTTCTGCTCAGCGTACTCGAAGCCGCGCGAGGAGATGCTCGTGGCGTTGCTGCGGGCGAGATCGGTCGAGCCCTGGACGGTGTCCGCGGTGCGGCGGGCCGCGCCGATGAACGAATCGAACGCCTTGCGGGCCTGCTCGACGCTCTTCTCGGCGAAGTCGCGCATTTCGGTCGGGACTTCGTAATTGGGGGTGTTTGTCACGTCTCTCTCCTGTGTTCGCATCGAGCGCTCGTTGTGCGGCGCACAATGTGCACTGCACAATAGCGCGGGGGTAACCTTTTTGCCAGCCCCGGGGGACCAATTAAGGTTACCAGTTGATAAACGTGTGTCGGCAGGCTTCAGTGTCCACGTCCGGCCGCAGTTAAGTTACACAGGGCTCAGGTGTTCATGCCCCGAACGACCGGCGACAGGGCGATGAAGGGGTTCATGACCAGGGTTCGGATGTCGGACCGCGCAGTGCAGGCTTCCTATCCGGGTGACGATGCGGCCGTTCGCGCCGCGTTGGCGCGCTGGAGAGACGACGCATCGATCGCGCATCTCGTTCGCGAGGGCAGCGCTCTGCTCGTTCTCGACGAGGCGGCCGAGCGCATCCTTTACGCTGCCGGTGCGGCGCTCCCGCTGCGCGCGGGCGTTGCCGCTTCGGACGGCGCTATCCTGCCTGCGCTTCGCCTGTCCGAGCAGATCCGCCGCGCCGGTGCCCTGGGCGCGCGGCCTCGCATGATCCGCTTGCGCTTCGATCCCCGCGGGGTCGCGCCGCCTGTGGTCGCCCTCGCCGCGCGGGTCGAGCTGGGAGAGGGGCATCCGGTCCTGCTCCTCGCTCCGATCGGCGCCTTGCCGGCCTTGCGGCCGTTCGACAATGGGCCCGCCAAGGCCGATCCGCCCCCCGAGGCTGCGATCCCGGCCGTCGCCCAGCCCGAGGCTCCGCCACCATCCCCGGCGCCGGAGGTAGAGACCGAGCCGGCGGAACTGCCGATTCGTGTGATCTGGCGCAGCGATGCCGCGGGCGTGCTGACCCTTGTCTCGCGGACCCATCCCGACCTTGCCGAAGCTCTGTCCGGCCGCTTCTGGGACATGCTCGCGACCGACGGTGTGATCGAGGGCGCGGCGCTGACGGAGGCGCTGGCGGGCCGGCGCACCTTCCGGGCCCTGCCGCTCCTGGTGCGCGGTCGTGCCTACGAGCATACGCTCGAAATCTCAGGCGCTCCTGCCGGCCGTGCGACGGCGGATTTCTCCGGCTTCGGCGGCTTCGCGATCCTCGGCGAGCGGCACGCCCGCGTGATGGAGAGCGCGGTCGAGGATGAGGACGACGAACCGGAGGCCCCGCAGGAAGAGCCGCCGGTCGATGAGGCGGAGGCGGAAGCCGGCCTGTCGGTGAACGAGCATGCCGCCTTCCGCGAAGTCGCGCGCGTTCTCGGATTGCGGTTCGCCCCCGACGAAGACGCGGACGACGCGGCGCCGATGCCCGCGCGCCCCGAATCCGCGCCGAGCGGCTCGGTGATGCCGTTCCCGGTCCCGCAGGGCCGACTTTCGGAGGGCGAGACGCGCTCGCGTTTCGCCCTCACCGAGCTGCTCGAAAGCTTGCCGCTCGGCGTGCTCGTCTACCGCGGCAGCGAGATGCTGTTTGCCAGCCGCACCTTCCTCGATCTCACCGGCTACGCGGATCTGCCGGCCCTGCGTCAGGCGGGTCTGGCGCATCTCTTTCGCGGCCTGCCACCCAGGGACCGGGAGATCATCGGGCCGGTGCCCTTCGCGCGGCCCGAGGGCGGCACGGTGGCACTCCTCGTCGATCGGGCCGGCCTCGTCTGGGAGGGGGTGCCGGCGGAAATCTGCCTTGCGCGGGCGATGCCTACGGCCGGCGATGTCCAGCTCCCCGCCGTTCCGGCCAATGCGGCGCGGCTGCGGGCGGAGAAGGTGCTGGATAGCCTGGAGGAGGGCGTCGTCACCCTCGATGCCGAGGGCCGGGTCGTCGGTCTGAACCCCAGCGCGGCCGAACTCGTCCACGCCCATCCCAAGGAAATCGTGGGCGGGCGCTTCGCCGATCTGTTCGCGCCCGAGAGCCTGTCGGCGCTGGAAACCGCCGTCACCGATTCCCGCCGCTCGGGCACGAGCGAGATCCACGGCGTGACCGTGCGCACCGGGGCGGCAGCCTTGCGCCTGCGCATCGCCCGGCTGCTCGGGGAGGACGCGCCGGGCTATTGCGCCAGCCTGCGCGAGATCCGCGACGAGGACGCGACGCCTCCGGCTCCGGTTGCGGAAGCCGTGCGGCGGAGCGAGCCCGAGGTGGAGGGCGCCTGGAAGGCCAACGCGCTCGCGCGGGTGAGCCGCGAGATCCGCCCGTCGCTCAATGCGATCCTCGGCCTCACCGACATGATGCTCTCCGACCGGTTCGACCGGGCGGATGCCGAACGTCTGGAGGCCTATTTGCGCGAGGTGCGCCTTTCCGGCGGCCGGATCGCCAGCCTTATCGACGATTTGCGCGATCTTGCCGAGATTCAGGCCGGCCGCGGCAAGCTCACCTTCGCCGACCTCGCGCTGAACGATCTCGTCGCCTCCTGCATCGCCGTGCAGCAGCCGCAGGCGGCGCGCGACCGCATCGTCCTGCGCACCAGCCTCGCCCCCAACCTGCCGGCGATGAAGGCCGACGAGCGTTCGATCCGGCAGGCGGCGCTGACCGTGCTCGGAAACGCGATCCGCGTGACGGAGGCCGGCGGTCAGGTGATCGTCTCGACCACGCTGGCCGAGCGGGGCGAGGTCGCCCTGCGTGTGCGCGACACCGGCACCGGCATGACCGAGGACGAACTGATGAGCGCGCTGGAGCCGTTCGGGGCCGATCTCGGCCCGGCTCCGGAGGGCGACGAGAAGGGGTTCGGTCTGACCCTGACCAAGGCGCTCGTGGAGGCCAATCGCGGACGTTTCCGCATCAGCAGCCGCAAGGACGAGGGCACCCTCGTCGAAATGCTGTTTCCGGCCGCCTGACCTGCCGGAACGCCGACGGGAACCGCGGCGGCGCCCGCCTAATTCCCATGACACGACAAGCGTTTCCCGGACTTGCTGCGGAAGGCGCTTGGTCTGTGTGACGCCTCCAATGAATTACTGTGCAACTCGATTGCGCAAAACTGCCGAACTGGACTTTTTGGTGCTTGCCGGGTGTATTCAACTGCGCTTAAGAGTTCTGAGGAAGCCCCGGCTGCGCGGACCTTCGCGATACGATCGGGCACCGGCAGGGAAGAATCCAAATGAGCGAGAAGGTCATCGACGTTCAGGATGCCTGGCGGGACCGGGCTCTGATCGATGAAGCCAAGTACAAGGAAATGTACGCGGCCTCCGTTTCTGATCCTGAGGCGTTCTGGGGCGAGCACGGCAAGCGGATCGACTGGTCGACGCCCTTCAGCAAAGTCAAGAATACGAGCTTCGCGGCCGGCGATGTATCGATCAAATGGTTCGAAGACGGCAAGACCAACGTCGCACTAAATTGCATCGACCGGCACCTCGAGACCCGCGGCGACCAGACCGCGATCATCTGGGAGGGCGACGATCCCAACGAGTCGAAGCACATCACCTACCGGCAGTTGCACGCCGAAGTGTGCCGGATGGCCAACGTCCTGCGTAATCGCGGCGTCGGCAAGGGTGACCGCGTCACGCTTTACCTTCCGATGATCCCCGAGGCCGCCTACGCGATGCTGGCCTGCGCGCGTCTGGGCGCCATCCACGCCATCGTCTTCGGCGGTTTCTCACCCGACTCGCTGGCGAGCCGGATCAAGGGCTGCGGCTCGAAGCTCGTCATCACCGCCGACGAGGGCCTGCGCGGCGGGCGCAAGGTGCCGCTCAAGGCCAATGTGGACGAGGCGATCAAGCGCCTCGACAAGGATCTCGTGGACCACGTGATCGTGGTGAAGCGCACGGGCGGCAATGTGGCGATGGAGCCGGGCCGCGACGTCTACTACCACGAGGCCGCCGAGCAGGTGACCGACGAGTGCCCTGCCGAGGCCGTCGAGGCCGAGCACCCGCTCTTCATCCTCTACACCTCGGGCTCGACGGGCCAGCCGAAGGGCGTGGTGCACACCACCGGCGGCTACCTCGTCTACGCGTCGATGACCCACCAATACGTCTTCGATTACCACGACGGCGACGTCTACTGGTGCACGGCCGATGTGGGTTGGGTCACGGGCCACAGCTACATCGTCTATGGTCCGCTCGCGAACGGCGCGACCACGCTGATGTTCGAGGGCATCCCCACTTATCCGTCGAACTCCCGCTTCTGGGAGGTGATCGACAAGCACAAGGTCAACATCTTCTACACCGCGCCGACCGCGATCCGCTCGCTCATGGGCGGCGGCGAGGGCCCGGTGAAGAAGACCTCGCGCCAATCCCTGCGGGTGCTGGGTTCGGTCGGCGAGCCGATCAACCCGGAGGCCTGGGACTGGTACTACCGCGTCGTCGGCGATTCCCGCTGCTCGATCGTCGATACGTGGTGGCAGACCGAGACCGGCGGCATCCTCATCACCCCGCTGCCGGGGGCGACGCGGCTGAAGCCCGGCTCCGCCACGCTCCCCTTCTTCGGCGTGCAGCCGGTGATGGTCGATGCCGAGGGCAAGGTGCTGGACGGCGCCTGCGAGGGCAACCTCTGCATCAAGGACAGTTGGCCCGGCCAGATGCGCACGGTCTACGGCGACCACGAGCGCTTCGAGCAGACCTACTTCTCGACCTACAAGGATCTCTACTTCACCGGTGACGGGGCCCGTCGCGACGCGGACGGCTATTACTGGATCACCGGCCGCGTCGACGATGTCATCAACGTCTCCGGTCACCGCATGGGTACGGCGGAGGTCGAATCCTCCCTCGTGGCCCATCCGAAGGTCTCGGAAGCTGCGGTCGTCGGCTATCCGCACAACGTGAAGGGCCAGGGCATCTACGCCTACGTCACCCTCAATGAGGGTGAGGAGGGCACGGACGAGCTGCGCAAGGAGCTGGTCACCTGGGTCCGCAAGGATATCGGCCCGATCGCCTCGCCCGATCTGCTTCAGTTCGCGCCGGGTTTGCCCAAGACCCGCTCCGGCAAGATCATGCGCCGCATCCTGCGCAAGATCGCCGAGGACGATTTCGGCTCGCTCGGCGACACCTCGACCCTGGCCGAACCGGCCGTGGTCGATGACCTGATCGAGAACCGCCAGAACCGCTCGGCCTGAGCGCAACATGACAGCGCCCGCCGCCTCGTAGGGCGGGCGCCGTTCCGGGCACGGCCCCGATGCCTGGAATTCACGGTCCCGGTCGCCCGCTTCGGGCGGTCCGGTGCCGATTTCGACCGGAGCGGACGCCAACGCTTCCGGTGTCCCCATCACAGAACAAGCAGCCGATCACCCGGCCCCAAGGCCGCGGTGAAACAGGATCGCGCGGGAGGAGATTGATGAGTAGCATCCAGACGGTGAGGCCGTCCGCCACGTCGGACGCCCGCACCCTGCACGGGGCAGGCGCCCTCGACATGCCCGAGCCCGATCAGCGGCTCGACCGGATCGCCGAACACCCGATCTTCAAGACGCTGGTTCACGAGCGCACGCGCTTCGGCTGGATCCTCACCGGCCTGATGCTGGTGGTCTATTTCGGCTTCATCGGCCTCATCGCCTTCGACAAGGCGCTGCTCGCGACGAAGGTCGGCGGCACGGCTTCGCTCGGTTTCTACATGGGCATGTTCGTCATCGTCTTCGCCTTCATCCTCACGGGCATCTACGTCGCCCGCGCCAACACCCGCTACGACCGGCTCTCGGCCGAACTCATCCGGAGCCTCGCGAAATGATCCGTCCCATTTCCCGATCCGTAGCGCTCCTCGGCGCGAGCCTCGCGCTCGGCGCCGGTTCGGCGCTGGCCGCCGGCCCCGATATGGGCGCCGTGCAGCAGCAGGCCACGAACTGGCCCGCGATCTTCATGTTCCTGTTCTTCGTGCTGTTCACCCTCGGGATCACCTACCGGGCGGCGAAGGGATCGAAGTCGGCGGCCGACTTCTACGCGGCCGGCGGCGGCATCTCCGCCCGCACGAACTCGCTCGCGATCGCCGGCGACTACATGTCGGCGGCGTCCTTCCTCGGCATCTCCGGCCTAGTCTATTCCTCGGGCTTCGACGGCCTGATCTACTCGACGGGCTTTCTCGTCGGCTGGCCGATCGTGCTGTTCCTGATCGCCGAGCGCCTGCGCAACCTCGGCAAGTTCACCTTCGCCGACGTGGCGAGCTTCCGCCTCGATCAGACCTCGATCCGCATCATCTCGGCGACCGGCACCCTTGTCGTGGTGGCGTTCTACCTGATCGCGCAGATGGTCGGCGCCGGTAAGCTGATCCAGCTCCTGTTCGGCCTGCCCTACCTCTACGCGGTGGTGATCGTCGGCGCACTGATGATCATCTACGTCGCCTTCGGCGGCATGAAGGCGACGACCTGGGTGCAGGTCATCAAGGCCTGCCTGCTTCTGGGCGGCGCGACCTTCATGGCCGGCGCCGTGCTCTACAAATACGGCTTCAGCCCGGAGAAGCTGTTCGCCGCCGCCGTGCAGACGCATCCGAAGGGCGATTCCATCATGGCGCCCGGCGGCCTCGTCACGAACCCGATCGACTCGATCTCGCTAGGCGTCGGCCTGATGTTCGGCACGGCGGGCCTGCCGCACATCCTGATGCGCTTCTTCACGGTGTCGGACGCGCAAGCCGCGCGGAAGTCGGTGTTCTACGCCACCGGTCTGATCGGCTACTTCTACATCCTCACCTTCATCATCGGCTTCGGCGGCATCGCCCTGCTGATGTCCGACCCGAGCTACTTCAAGCTCGGCGCTGACGGCGCGGCCTACGACAAGATCAAGGACATGGTCGGTGGCACCAACATGGTGGCCGTGAACCTCGCCAACGCGGTGGGTGGGCCGTACTTCCTCGGCTTCATCTCGGCGGTGGCCTTCGCGACCATCCTCGCGGTGGTGGCGGGCCTGACGCTCGCCGGCGCCTCGGCGATCAGCCACGATCTCTACGCCCAGGTCTTCGCCCGCGGCCGCACCACGGAGAAGGCGGAAGTGAACCTCTCCAAGTTCTCCGCCGTCGGCATCGGTATCGTCGCGATCTATCTCGGCTACGTGTTCGAGAACCAGAACGTCGCCTTCATGGTCGGCCTCGCCTTCTCGGTGGCGGCGAGCTGCAACTTCCCGGTCCTGGCCATGTCGATCCTCTGGCGCGGCACCACGACCGGGGGTGCGCTCATCGGCGGCCTCGTTGGGCTCGTGGCGGCGGTGGTCATGGTGGTGCTGTCCGATGCGGTCTGGGTGAAGACCTTCGGCTATCCGGCCGCTCTGTTCCCCTATGCCAACCCGGCCCTGTTCTCGATGCCGCTCGCCTTCCTGACGATCTGGGGCATCTCGACCATCGACCGGACCCGCCGGGGCAACCGTGAGCGTGCCGCCTTCGACGCACAGTTCGTGCGTTCGGAGACCGGCATCGGAGCCTCGGGGGCGCACGCCCACTGACGGTCCAACCCTCGCGCGCCGGTCCGGATCGGCGCGCGAGATCGCTCCCGCGGGCAGCGCACTCCAAAACACCGATGAGGCGCGTCTCCTCCCGGTGAGACAAAAAAGGCCCCGCCTTCCAGCGGGGCCTTCTTTTTGGTCGATGCGGTCGGGTCAGTGCCGGAAGTGGCGCACGCCGGTGAACACCATGGCGAGCCCGGCCTCGTCGGCGGCCTGGATCACCTCGTCGTCGCGCATCGAGCCGCCGGGCTGGATCACGGCGGTGGCACCGGCCTCGGCGGCGGCGAGCAGGCCGTCGGCGAAGGGGAAGAAGGCGTCGGAGGCCACCGCCGAACCCTTGGCGAGGCTCTCGGACAGCCCCAGGCGCTGCGCCGCTTCCGCCGCCTTGCGTGCGGCGGTGATCGAGGAATCCACCCGCGACATCTGGCCGGCGCCGATGCCGACCGTGGCGCCGCCCTTGGCGTAGACGATGGCATTCGACTTCACGTGCTTGGCCACCCGATAGGCGAAGCGCATGTCGGCGAGTTCCGCCTCGCTCGGGGCACGCTTCGTCACGACCTTCAGGTCCATGTCGTCGACGCTCAAAGCATCCCGGCCCTGGACCAAGAAGCCGCCCGCCACGGTGCGGATGACCTCGCCCTTCGCCCGCGGATCGGCGAGGCCGCCTGCCAGCAGCAGCCGCAGGTTCTTCTTGGCGCCGACGATGGCAAGCGCCTCCTCGGAGGCATCGGGGGCGATGATGACCTCGGTGAAGATTTCGACGATCTTTCTCGCCGCCTCGGCGTCGAGCGTCCGGTTGAGGGCGACGATGCCGCCGAAGGCCGAGGTCGGGTCGCAGGCCAGCGCCTGCTCATAGGCCGCCAGCAGATCCGGGCCTTCCGCAACGCCGCAGGGGTTGGCGTGCTTGATGATCGCCACCGCCGCCGTGCGGGCCGGGTCGAATTCGGCGACGCATTCATAGGCCGCGTCGGTGTCGTTGAGATTGTTGTAGGAAAGCTCCTTGCCCTGGACCTGACGGGCGGTGGCGATGCCGGGGCGCAGGGTGCCGGGCAGGCGGTAGAAGGCGGCCGACTGGTGCGGGTTCTCGCCGTAGCGCAGGCTCTGGGCGAGCGTCCCGCCAAGCGCCTTGAAGGTCGGGGCCTTATCGCGTCCCTCGACCTCGGCGAGCCAGTTGGCGATCGCCGCGTCGTAGGAGGCGGTGCGTGAGAACGCCTTCTGCGCGAGCCGGCGGCGGGTCACGGCGGTGAGGTTGCCGTCATGCTCCGCGAGTTCGGCGAGGATGGCCGCGTAGTCCAAGACATCGACCACCACGGCCACGTCGGCATGGTTCTTGGCCGCCGCGCGGATCATCGCCGGGCCGCCAACATCGATGTTTTCGACGCAATCGTCGTAGGCCTTGCCGGCCTTCAGCGTTTCCTCGAACGGGTAGAGGTTGACCACGAGCAGGTCGATCGCGCCGATGCCGTGGGCGGCCAAAGCCGCCTGATGCTCGGGGTTGTCGCGCACCGCGAGCAAGCCGCCATGAACCGCCGGATGCAGGGTCTTCACCCGGCCGTCCATCATCTCGGGGAAACGAGTCAGCTCGGACACTTCCCGGACGGCGAGCCCGGCTTCGGTCAGCGCGCGGTGGGTGCCGCCCGTCGAGACCAGCTCGACGCCGCGCTGGCTCAGCGCCGCAGCGAAGTCCGTGAGCCCGGTCTTGTCCGAAACGGAAAGGAGGGCGCGGGTGACCCGGATCTGGTCGCGCGGCATCGGTATCGCCTGTGTCATTAGTGAAGGAATTGGCGCGCGCGGTAGCACAGAACCGGCCGGGGCGGCCAGTTGAAGCGGACGTTGTCCGGCTACAGAGGCGCTTGTTTCAACCGCTACACTTAAGAGCCGCGTTGGACCGAGCGGCATGGACGCCGTCGTTGGGGGTCTTCCGTGCATCCGGCGGCCGCGCGCCGCTCCGCAATTGCGGGGCAGTCGGCGATGAGCCGGGGTCATCGCCGCCTGGAATCAGATCTGCTCGATCTGCCAGCGCACCGACGCCTCGTCGTCCACCGTCAAGTGCAGGACGATCTGCGCGGTCCGCCGCGCGCCGACGACGCCCGCGAAGTAGACGCTCTCCTCGATCGCCGCGGTCGCGCCCTCCACCGTGAAGCGCCATCGCTCCCCGGTCGGCAAGCCCAGCAACACGCTGCCGTCGTCCTGAGGCTGCGTCGCCACCGCGGTGTGGAGGTGGAAGCGTACCGCCACCGGCTGGGGCTGCGAGCGCGGGCGCTTGCTCTCACGCCGGAACGCGTCCTCGCCCGCCAGCCGCACCGGGCCGTCGGAGAGGCGCCAGCGGCGCTCGTGCAGGATGCCGAATTCGGTGACGTAGCCGTCATGGCGCGCGGCGAGGACCGCGGCGCCGTTCTCCGTGCGCCGCTCGACCGCGACCGGACCGGGGCCGCGCAGGACTACGGGGCCGCGGCGATACAGCAGCCAGCGGGCGGCGATCCGGCTGATCCACCAATCCTCCGGCTCGTCGAGGAAGCGGCAGGAGGAGGTGTCGGCGACCGTCGCCGTCGAGTGGGCGGCGGTGCTTCGCGCCGCGCGGCGCAACTCGCCGCCGCTCGCGGGACTGCCGCAATTGACGACGATGCGCTGCGCCCCGCTCGTCAGCTCGAAGGAGAGGCAGCCGGCCCCGGCCTCGCGCGACTGGTCCATCGGCGGCGGCGCGCCGACATCGCAGACGAGCACGACCCGGCCCAATTCGAGCCGGGCGTAGCCGGAATGAGAGGCGTACATCAGCGGTTCGGTGCCGGCCCCGTCATAGACCAGCAGGGTGGCGAGATGGTCGGCCGCCGTCACGCCCATGCCGTTGAAATGGCTGAGCGAGGCATCGCCGTGCCGCAGCAGGCGTAGCGCCGGCAGCATCCGATCGACGGCGCGCAGCAGCGCCTCCGGCGGATCGACGCTGCGGCTGAGGAAGCTCTGGCGCAGGGGCAGCAGATCGAGCAGCAGCTCCATGGCGAAGCGCGGATCGCGGGACCGGTGGCCGCCATCCGGCAGGATCTGCGCTTCGAGTTCACGCACGAGGATGCGGGTGGCCCGGCGCAGGATCGGCTCGATCCCCTCGCAGCACAAACCGGCATAGGTCAGCGCCACCGCCGCCAGCAGGCGCGATTGCGGCGGTGACGAGCGCCGCAGCGAGCGCTCCAGTTCCCGCGCGCCCTTGCCCACGGCCTTGAGGAAGGCCTGGTAGAAGGCGTGGTCGGCCCCCTCCAGCACCAGCGGCGACTGGCACAGGAACGAGATCAGCCGGCGTGAGGCGACCGGCACCGGGCTGGCACGCGCCGCCTCGCCGCGTCCGCTCATGAAATCCGAGACGAAGGCGCGGGCATTGGCCCGGGCCAGCGCCGTGTCGGCGGCGCGCAGGTGGCGCAGCCAACCGAAGCCGTAGAGCGCGTCCGCCCATTCGGGGGAGGGGGGATCGTAGTCGAAGGGCGAGCGTCCGCTCACCACCAGCGAGCGGCCGGCGAAGACGAACAGGCCGGAATAGATGTCGTCGGCGAGCGAGGCGTCGCTGGTCCGCAGGTCGTGCGGCGCGATCACAAGGCCGGTCACCCGCGCGCGGGTGAGGATCTCGGGCCGCGCCGTGAGCTGTGCCGTCCGCTCGCGAACCGCGCGGACGATCTCGTGACCGAGCAGGCGGTAGAGCTGCCAGCGTTCGGGGCCCCTGCCCAAGCCGTATCCTCCGAGCCTTCGAGACGGGCCGTACGGGTCGCCGCCCGGACCCGCACGATGGGGCATCCGGCAGGCGGCTTCGGCCAAGCTTATGCCTGTCCTCTTAACCGCCCTTTAACGCTGTGTCGTCCTCGCGGGGCCCGGCATCCCCGCAATGCACCGGCGCGACGCGGCGGCGCTTCGCCGCTCAGGCGGGGCCGGTCTCGACCGGGCGGGCGGGATCGGCGCCCCATTCCGACCACGAGCCGTCGTAGAGCGCCCGCGGCGGCTTGCCCAATGTCTCGAGGGCCAGCGCGACGATGGCCGCGGTCACGCCCGAGCCGCAGGTGGTGACGACGGGCCGGTCGAGATCGACGCCGGCCTCCGCGATCGCGGCTCGCAGCGAGGCCTCGTCCCGCAGTCGGCCATTCGCCTGGAGGGCGGCGTAGTGGAGATTCCTGGCGCCCGGCATATGGCCGGGGCGCACGCCGGGGCGGGGCTCCGCCTCCTCGCCGCGGAAGCGCGGGCCGGAGCGGGCATCGACCACCTGCGTCGTGCCGCCGGCCAGGGCGCGGGCGATGTCCCCCGCATCCGCCACGGCGCCGTTGTCGAGCCGGGCGGTGAAATGGCGCCGGTCGCGCGGGCGGCCCTCGCCGTCCTCGGTCGGGTAGCCCGCCGCGACCCATGCCGGCATGCCGCCTTCGAGAATCTTGACCTCGCGCATGCCGAAGGTCTGGAGCATCCAGCGAACCCGCGGCGCGGAGAACAGCCCCATCCCGTCATAGACGACGACCTGCGCCCCGTCGCCGACCCCGAGCGCGCGCATCTTCGAGGAGAACACCTCGGGCCGCGGCAGCATGTGGGGCAGGGCGGAGTCGGTGTCGCTCATCGCGTCCAGATCGAAGCGGATCGCGCCGGGGATGTGGGCCGCCTGATACTCGGCCGCGGCGTCGCGTCCCTGCGCCGGCAGGTACCACGAGGCATCGAGCACGACGACGTCCGGCGCGTTCAGGCGCTGATGCAGCCAGTCCACCGTGACGAAGGGCGATGTGGTCATGAATATCCTCGCTGCGCGGGTCTTCGCGGGGAAGACACCACATCCGGCATTGGCGGGAATTCGGCAAGGCCGCGCGCCCAAAAGTCATGGCAATCGCGCGAGGCCGCTCACGGGCCTCGCGGCGCTTGAGGCTGGAAGAGAAACCAGTGCGATCGCGCTGCGCAAAAGCGGGCGCGACGGTGTGGCGTCCGTGACGCCCGCTGCCACCGACGCGATCTTGGGGTAAGCGCGGGACGACAGCGAGAGAGTGGATGTCCGTGCGAGAAACCTATCACATCGAAGTGCTCGGGCCGGAGGAGCCGGACGCGCCGGGCGGCGTGCAGCAGCGGGTCTCCGTGCGGACGGCGAGCCCGGAGGCGGCGGCGGAGCGGGCTAAGCGGCTGTTCGCTCGGGCGCGGGTGCCGCAACGCGCGCGCACGGCCGCCGAAGCGGTTCGCGTCATCGACGGCGCCGGCATCGAGATTTTCAGCATGAGCCAATTCGACGAGGCGTGAACGCGGCACGCCAACATTCATTGACTTCGCGGGTGCAACATCGCATATGGCACGTGCAGCGTCAGCGACCGAACGGGGTCGCTTGAGGGGGCTGCGTGACGGTTCGCGCCTTTCCGAGGTTGTGCCCCGGCCCCTCTCTTCAACGTGTATGCACCCCAGGCCGCCCCATCACGCGGGCAGCCTCCCGGACCGATGGACCCGCCTTTGATCGTCCCGCGCGAATTGATGCGCCGGATTGCGGGTTCCGCTGCCTTGAAAGTACCGACTTGACCCAATTTACCGATTTCGGCCTCGCTCAGCCCGTGCTCCGCGCGCTGGAAGAGGCCGGCTACGTCACGCCGACGCCGATCCAGTCGCAGGCCGTCCCGCCCGCGATGGAAGGCCGTGATCTCTGCGGCATCGCCCAGACCGGCACCGGCAAGACCGCCGCCTTCGCCCTCCCGATCCTGCATCGCCTGTCGCTGGACAGCCGCCGTGCGCCGCGCCGCGGTTGCCGCGTGCTCGTCCTGTCGCCGACCCGCGAGCTGGCGAGCCAGATCGCCGACAGCTTCTCGGATTATGGCCGGCACCTGCCCTACACCAACACCGTCGTGTTCGGTGGTGTGAACATCACCCGCCAGGAGCGGGCGATCGCGCCGGGCGTCGACATCCTCGTCGCCACGCCGGGCCGGCTCATCGACCTCGTCGATCGCCGCGCGCTGACGCTGGAAGGCGTCGAGATCCTCGTCCTCGACGAGGCCGACCAGATGCTCGACCTCGGCTTCATCCATGCGCTCAAGCGCATCGTGAAGATGCTGCCGACCAAGCGCCAGAGCCTATTCTTCTCGGCCACCATGCCGAAGAACATCGCTGGGCTCGCCGACCAATATCTCAACAACCCGGTTCAGGTGGCCGTCACGCCCGTGGCGACCACCGCCGAGCGCGTCGATCAGCAGGTCATCTTCTGCCACACCGGCGCCAAGCAGGCCCTGCTCAACCACGTCCTGCGTGATCCGAAGATCGAGCGCGTGCTCGTCTTCACCCGCACCAAGCACGGTGCGGATCGCGTCGTGCGCGGCCTCGACAAGGCCAATGTCGTCAGCGCGGCGATCCATGGCAACAAGAGCCAGCCGCAGCGCGAGCGGGCGCTCGCCGCCTTCCGCGACGGTTCCTGCCGCGTGCTGGTGGCCACCGACATTGCCGCCCGCGGTATCGATGTCGACGGCGTGACCCATGTCGTGAACTATGATCTGCCGAACGTGCCGGAATCCTACGTCCACCGCATCGGCCGCACGGCCCGCGCGGGTGCCGAAGGTCAGGCGATCTCGTTCTGCAACGACGAGGAGCGCGCTTACCTGCGCGACATCGAGCGCACCACGCGCCAGAAGATCCCTGTCGGCGGGTTCCCCGAGGGCTTCGTGCCGCCGACGCGCCAGGAAGCGCAGGACAACGCCGCCGAGGAGGCGCGCCGTCCGCCGCGTCAGCCGCAGGGTCGTCCCGGCCAGCGCCAGGGTCGTCCGGGTGGCGGTCGCGGCCAGGGTGGCGAGGGTCGCGGCGAGCCGCGCGCCCACGACGCGCGCGGTGGGCGTCCCGGCGGACAGCCGGGCCACCGTCAGGACCAGCGCGCCGCCGGCGCACCGCGTCCCGACGGTCAGCGGCAGGACCAGCGCCGTCCCGAGCGGGCCGGCGAGGCCCGTCCGCAGGGCGCGCGTCCGCAAGGCGCCCGTCCGAGCGACGGCCGTCGCGACGGCCGGCCCGCGCGCTCCGGTGGTGAGGGCGGCCGGGCGATCGGCTGGCTCGATCGCGCGCCGCGCACCTGATCGCCGGACGGCCTGACGATCACGCGTCTGACTCTCGCCCCATCGCGGGGCGGGAGGCGGCGCCACCGATCGTCAGGTCTCAACAGTTTTTGAAATCGATCTTTTCGGCGCGGGATGCGTTCATCCCGCGCCGTTCTCGTTCGGAGCACGGCCTGTCAGGAGATCAGGCGGAATGCGCTACGAACTCTATCGTGACGCGGGCGGGCAGTGGCGCTGGCGCCTGCGCGTCCAGAACGGCAACGTCATCGCCGATTCCGGTGAAAGCTATGTTCGCCGCGAGGATTGCGAGCGCGGCATCGAATTGGTGAAGGGCAGCGCCGAGGCGTCCGTCGTCGACATGACGACGAAGATCGCCTGACCCGGTTTCACGGCCTCCGCGGGCGCTCATTTTTTGCGAAACCGTTTTGCGCGTTCGTGCGTTCTCGCTCGCGCGGTGCGCCGGGTTCGGCGTGTCCGTTCGCGATTGCCGAAGAGGGAATGCCCACTTGCTCAGAAAACTCCTCCTTGCCGCGCTGATGGTCCTGGGCCTCGCCGCGGTGGCACCGCAGGGTGCGTCGGCCGCCCCGGTCGGCCCGTCGGCCGCGCTCGTGACCGAAACCGCACCCGCAACCGTCGAGAAGGCGCAGTACTACTACCGCCGTGGCTGGGGCCGGCGCCCCTATTACGGCCGCCGTTTCTACGGCCCGCGCCCGTTCTACCGTCGCCCGTATTACCGCCGTCCGTTCTACGGCCCGCGCCGTTTCTACGGCCCGCGTCGCTTCTACTGATAAGCCGAACGGATCTCTCGGGAGACCCAACGGACGTCTGAAGACGATCGTTTCCGCATCGAGCCCGGAGTGTCATCGCTCCGGGCTTTTTCACGTTTACATCCTGGGGTGACCGATCACCTTCCGCGGTTTTCCAAAGGCCGCGAGCCAATATAGGATGGCGGTCAAGCGAGTATGGCCTGCGTGAGACGGGCCGCTCCGGAGGACGTCCCATGATCGATCTCGTGACGCGGCAGCGGCGCGCGATTGCGCCCCCTCGTACCCTGTCCTGGCAGGACATCCCCCTCGAGCTGTTCGTCTGCGCCGCGGCGATCTTTCTCGCGGCCGGGCTGGAGCTTCTCGGCCTGATGCCCTGACGCGGTTCCGCCTCTGGCGCGGGACCGGCGCCCGTGCTTGGCTGCTGGACAACGCGTGGTCGAATCAGCGCGAACGGGGGAAGCGATGACGCAGGCGATCGATGTGGGCGACGAGCATCCCGTCGGCGATCTGACGGTGCGCACGATCGCCATGCCGGCCGACACCAATGCCAACGGCGACATCTTCGGCGGTTGGGTGCTCTCGCAGATGGATCAGGCCGGCGGCATCGCTGGGGTCGAGCGGGCGCAGGGGCGGGTCGTGACCGTGGCCGTCGATGCGATGACCTTCATCCGGCCCGTGCGAGTCGGGGACGTGCTGTGCGTCTACACCCGGATCGGCCGGGTCGGACGCACCTCGATGAAGATCCACTTGGAGGCCTGGGCGCGGCGCTTCCAGACCCAGTTCCGCGAGAAGGTGACCGAGGCGACCTTCACCTTCGTCGCCATCGACGAGGTGGGCCGTCCGCGCCCGATCCCAGTCGAGGGCGAGGCGGCGTCCGCCTGATCCGCTATCGGGACGGGATCGGCAGGACCGGCGATGAGGCGCCCCGCATTGGCGCTTCCCGGCGCGACGGTCTAGAACCGGACGCATCATCCTCAAGCTGCCGAGTCCGTATGCCCGCCACGCCCCGCGCCGCGATCATCCCGGTCACCCCGTTCCAGCAGAACTGCACCTTGATCTGGGATGACGCCACCAAGGCCGGCGCCGTGGTCGATCCCGGTGGAGACCTGGACCGGATCGAGGCGGCGATTCGCGCGCAGGGCGTCACGGTCGAGAAGATCCTGCTCACCCACGGCCATATCGACCATGCCGGCGGCGCCGCCGAGCTGAAGGAGCGCCTCGGCGTTCCCGTCGAGGGCCCGCACGAGGCCGACAAGTACCTGCTCGATTCCCTGCCCGAGACGGGTGCGAGTTACGGGATCGACGGCGCCCGCGTGATCACGCCAGATCGCTGGCTCAACGAGGGGGACACCGTCACCGTCGGCGGCCTGACCTTCGACATCTGGCACGCCCCCGGCCACTCCCCCGGCAGCGTCGTGTTCATGAGCCGCGATGCCCGCTTCGCCCTGGTCGGCGATGTGGTGTTCCAGGGCTCGGTCGGCCGGACCGACCTGCCCGGCGGCAGCCACGAGCAACTGATCCGGATGATCAAGGAGAAGGTGCTGCCGCTCGGCGACGACGTCGCCTTCATCCCCGGCCACGGGCCGACCGGAACGCTCGGGCAGGAGCGGATGACGAACCCCTTCCTGCAAGGATAAATTACGGTCTGGATCGCCGCCCGAACGGCTGGGCCGGCGACGCGTGTTGCGTGGGCGACGATACGGGACGTTTCGACATGACGGCCTTCGATGCCGGTTCGATCCGCGTCTTGATCGGTCTCGGTGCCGTGCGCGTCCGGCCGCGCATGTATATCGGTGATACGGAGGACGGGACTGGGCTGCACAATATGGTCCTCGCCACAGTCAACTATGCGCTGCGCGAACGCTCCGGTCGCCGCGCCGCCTGTGTCCGCGTAACCCTCGACGCCGACGGTTCCTGCACGGTCTCCGACGATGGTCCTGGCCTGTCCGGTGAGCCGCGCAATGGCGGCGACATCTGCGAGCTGGAAGCCGTGATGACGCGGTTCGACTCGCAGGATCTCGCGGGTGACGTCGGACAGCCGGAGCTATGCGTGGTCAACGCGCTTTCGCACTGCTCACGGATCGAAAGCCGGAGCGGGGACAAGTCGTTCGATCTGGCGTTCCGGCACGGTGTGAAGCTCTCGCCCCTCGGCGTCCGGACGATCGCGCACGAGTCGTGCGGAACGACGATTTCGTTTCGGCCCTCCGCCGACACCTTCGCAGAACGGCGTTTCGACGGCGCAAGATTGAAGGCCGCTCTGGAGGCGCTGTCGCATCGATCGGGGACGCGAATCGAACTCAAGGATGCACGAGGGAACGCCGCGACCTGATGTTGTCCATTCGCGCGACGGCGTCGTGGACAGCCCTTACGCGTCGTTAACGCGATCGGTCCACAAAGAGCACGCAACAACGCTTTCAAGACGCGAAAAGCGATGCAAAATCAGGGATGAACGCCTATATGGAATGGGTACCGAGATAGCAGGCATGCCCGGCCCGTCCGGGCTCGAAAACAGGCTCCCGAGCCGCCTGCCCGAGGAATTTCATGGCTGACTCCCCGAACACCGAACACGCCGACAGCTATGGCGCGGAATCGATCCGCGTGCTCAAGGGCCTGGATGCCGTGCGCAAGCGGCCCGGCATGTATATCGGCGATACCGACGACGGCTCCGGCCTGCACCACATGATCTACGAGGTGGTGGACAACGCCATCGACGAGGCGCTCGCGGGCCACGCGGACCTCGTGACGGTGACGCTCAACGCCGATGGCTCGGTGACGGTCTCCGACAACGGCCGCGGCATTCCCACCGACATCCACCGGGAAGAGGGGGTTTCGGCGGCCGAGGTCATCATGACCCAGCTCCATGCCGGCGGTAAGTTCGACCAGAACTCCTACAAGGTCTCGGGCGGCCTGCACGGCGTCGGCGTCTCCGTCGTCAACGCGCTCTCCACCAGCCTGAAGTTGCGGATCTGGCGCGCGGGCAAGGAACACCGCATGGAGTTCCGCCACGGCGATGCGGTGGCGCCGCTGGAGGTCGTCGGTCCCGCGGGTGATCGGCGCGGCACGGAAGTGACCTTCCTGCCCTCGACCGAAACCTTCACGATGACGGAGTTCGACTATCCGACGCTGGAGAAGCGTCTGCGCGAACTCGCCTTCCTCAATTCGGGCGTGCGCATCGTCGTCACCGATGCGCGCCATGCCGAGCACAAGCGCGAAGAGCTTTGCTACGAAGGCGGTGTCGAGGCCTTCGTGCGCTATCTCGATCGCTCCCGCAAACCGGTCGAGGGCATGACGAAGCCCGTGACCGTGCTGGGCGAGCGCGACGGCATCCGCGTCGAGGTGGCGTTGTGGTGGAACGACTCGTTCAACGAGACCGTCCTGCCCTTCACCAACAACATTCCGCAGCGCGACGGTGGCACCCACATGGCGGGCTTCCGCGCCGCCCTGACGCGCCAACTCACCGGCTATGCCGAGTCCTCGGGTATCGCCAAGCGTGAGAAGGTCTCGCTCACCGGCGACGATTGCCGCGAGGGGCTGACCGCGGTCATTTCCGTGCAGGTGCCGGACCCGAAATTCTCGTCCCAGACCAAGGACAAGCTCGTCTCCTCCGAGGTCCGCCCGGCGGTCGAGAACATCCTCAACGAGGGCCTCTCGACCTGGCTCGAGGAGAACCCGGCCCAGGCGAAATCGGTGATGGGCAAGGTCGTGCTCGCGGCCGCCGCCCGCGAAGCGGCGCGCAAGGCGCGCGAGACCATCACCCGCAAGGGCGCCCTCGACATCGCTTCCCTGCCCGGCAAGCTCGCCGATTGCCAGGAGCGCGATCCGAGCAAGTGCGAGCTGCTGCTGGTGGAGGGCGATTCCGCCGGCGGTTCGGCCAAGCAGGGCCGCGACCGGACCTTCCAGGCGGTTCTTCCGCTGCGCGGAAAGATCCTCAACGTCGAGCGCGTGCGCGCCGACCGGATGCTGTCCTCGGCCGAGATCGGCACGCTGATCACGGCGCTCGGCGCCGGCATCGGGCGGTCGAGCACCGACCGCGAAGGCTTCAACCCGGACAAGCTGCGCTATCACCGCATCATCATCATGACCGATGCGGACGTGGACGGCTCGCATATCCGGACATTGCTGCTGACGTTCTTCTTCCGGCAGATGCCGGAGCTCATCGACCGCGGTCACCTCTACATCGCCCAGCCACCGCTCTACAAAGCCGAGCGTGGCCGGCGGACCCTCTACCTCAAGGATGAGCGGGCGCTGGAGGATTATCTCATCGATCAGGGCGTCGAGGGCGCCGTGCTTCGCCTAGCCTCCGGCACCGAGTTCGGCGGCGCCCAGCTCAAGACCCTGGTCGAGGAAGCGCGCGCCTTCCGCGGCACCCTGCACAGTCTCCACACCCGCTACGACCGCTCGGTGGTCGAGCAATCGGTTCTGGCCGGTGCCTTCGCCAAGGATGTGGCCGAGAATCCCGGCGAGGCCGAAGTGCTGGCCGACCGCACCGCCAAGCGTCTCGACCGGATCGCCGACGAGATCGAGAAGGGCTGGACCGGAGCGGCCTCGGAGGGCGGCTACGTCTTCAGCCGGACGCTTCGCAGCGTGACCCAGGTCGCCAATCTCGATGCGACGCTGCTCGCCTCGCAAGAGGCCCGCCGGCTTGCCGACCGGGCGGAGACCTTGCGCGAGATTTACGAGGAGCCGGTGACGCTCGCTCGCAAGGGGGACGAGACCGAACTCTACGGTCCGGTCGGCCTGTTCGAAGCGGTGATGGCGTTCGGCCGGAAGGGGCTTCAGCTCCAGCGCTACAAGGGCCTCGGCGAGATGACCGCCCAGCAGCTCTGGGAGACGACGCTCGATCGCGACGTGCGCTCCCTGCTGCAGGTGAAGGTCAAGGACACGACCGATGCCGACGACCTGTTCGTCAAGCTGATGGGTGACGTGGTGGAGCCGCGCCGCGAGTTCATCCAAGAGAACGCGCTGAGCGTCGCGAATCTCGACGTGTGATGCATGGGCCCTGAGGGCTGGTGACGGCTCTCGGGACGATGCAAGCGGACGGTGGCGCGGGTTAGGCCCGTGCCGCCGACAATCCGTCCGGCAGGCCTTCGTAGGAATCGACGAGGAAGGCGCGAGCGCGGCTGACACGGCTCTTGACCGTGCCGACCTGACAGCCGAGCTGCTCGGCCGCTTCCTCGTACGTGAAGCCCTCGGCCCCGACCAGCAGAAGCGCCTGCCGCTGCGGCAGCGGTAGGGTGCCGATCAAGTTCATCACCATCCGTAGTCCCGCCGCGTGCTCCTGATCGGGGTGAGCGGTGAGCGTACCGGCATGGACGCCGTCGGCGTCCTCGACTTCGCGGCGCCCCTTGCGGATCTCGGTGTAGAACTGATTGCGCAGGATGGTGAACAACCACGCCGTGAAGTTCGTGCCCGGCGTGAACCGCTCCCGGTTGGCCCAGGCCTTCACCATCGTCTCCTGAACGAGATCGTCGGCGCGGGTCGGGTTGGCCGTGAGCGAGATCGCGAAGGTGCGCAGCATCGGCAGCGCCTTCACCAGATCATCGCGGAAGATGGCTTCGACCTGTCCGCCATGGGCCGCGAGCGCCCTCTCGAACTGTCGCAACAGCGCCGCGAGCGGGCTCGGCAGGGGCGCTTGCTCCGCCAGATCGAAGTAGTCCCGCAAGGCGAGAGCCAATTGGCGTGGAACGGCTTTTGCCGCTTCACCCCGTACAGGGCCGGGATCTTCCGGCAATTGGCTGCGAATCAGTTCGTCGGGCATCCGGAAGGGCACCTCGGGATAGAGCAGGGCGTTTGAAGTAGTCACCTTTCGGTAGCAATTGAAAAATGAACTGACGCTAAACGGCGGCGAAAAAAGCACCCATCTCCTGGAGCAGACGGAGCAAATTCTTCTCACAACCCTTGGATATGTTTCGGAGTTTTTCTGAAAGATTGTTCGATCACGGCGGGATGGCGCCCGAAGATTGCGGTGCCCAGCGATCTGTTTTCAGCTTAGCCGTTTGACTTGCCTTGAACTGATTCGCTTGGCGTGACGGCGTAGGCAGGCGGCAAACCGGCCATCGGCAGGGCGCCCCTTGGCGGCCAGCACCTGCGGCATAGCTTTGCACGCAGCGGCCTGCAGCGGCGCCGGCGGTTCAAGGAATCCGAGTATGTTGGAAGAGTTCAAGAAATTCGCGTTGCGCGGCAACGTGGTCGATCTCGCCGTCGGCGTGATCATCGGCGCGGCGTTCGGCGCCATCGTCAATTCGCTGGTTCAGGACGTCATCATGCCGATCATCGGCGCGGTGACCGGCGGCCTCGACTTCTCGAACTACTACATCCCGCTGTCGTCCAAGGTGCAGACGGGCATGCCCTATGCCGAGGCGAAGAAGGTCGGCGCGGTGATCGGCTACGGCCAGTTCCTGACGCTCGCCGTCAACTTCACCATCATCGCCTTCGTGCTGTTCATGGTCATCCGCGCCATGAACGTCCTGAAATCCAGGGAAGAGGCCAAGCCGAAGCCGGTGGCCGAGGTGCCGGCCGATGTGAAGCTGCTGGGTGAGATCCGCGATCTCCTGGCGGAACGACGGGTGTGAGCCGCCCTACTTCTTCGGCTCATCCGCATCGGGCGTAACGCCGAAGGCATCGAGAATCCGGTCGAGCGCCTGTTCGACGGCCTCGGTGCCTTCCTCATGCGTCTTCAGCCGCGTCTCGAGCCGGCGAAGCTGCGGCTCGAATTCCTGCGGCACGGTCGGTTCGTCGCCGAGGAAGCGCGGCTCGGGGAGCGGCTCGGTGTAGACGCTGCGCAGCTCATGACCGAGATGGTCGCGGACCGATTCCGGCAACGGCGGGTTCTCGGGAGGGTTTTCGGCGGTTGTGTCGGAGCCGGTCATCGTCAGTCCTGTCCAGGCGCAAACATCGTCTCGCACGGATCAACGATCGGAACACCGGGAGCGTTGCGTCCCACGTTCTCGCATACTTTCGACCGTATCACGGCGACCGATCGAACACTGATCTCTCGGGACATCGGCTGTCGCACTCAGGCCATGCATCGTCGGGGCGACGGTGCCGGACCGATCGGAACCTCGGTCTGCGAACTGCGGGGAGCAGGCCACACCACGAAAAAAGGCCCCGGCAACGGGTGCCGGGGCCGGATGGTGCCGCCCTTTGCGGGCGGCCCATGAGGTCGTGCTTAGTCGAGCACTTCAATGATCCGGTGGCGACCATCCACCAGCACCGGACGGTCGTTGACCACGGTGTAGCGGGTGCCACGGGTCACGTTGTAGTCGTTCGGGACGTCGTAATACGTCACGCCCGAGGACGGCAGCGTGGAGCCGACGACGACACGACCGTCGTAGTCGTAGGAACGGACGTTGCGCTCGCGGACATAGGAGCGGAAGCGCGGACGATCCTCGACGCCGAGAATGCCACCGATCGTACCGGTGGCCGCACCGACCGCACCGCCGACGATGCCGCCGATCGGACCTGCCGCATCGGCGCCTTCCTGAGCGCCACGCTCCGCGCCGCGCAGGGTGCCTTGAGCCTGAGCGGCCATGGGCAGAGCAAGCGCGATGGCCGAAGCAGCGAGAAGGGTCTTGATCTTCATTACAGCATCTCCGTCGTTGTGAGGTTCGCCACGATCAGGCGCAGCGAAGCATGGCCGGGTAACGCCCCAGCCTCGAATTCGGATGCATGGAAAATCGAGAAAGGCCGAGATTATCGCGCGGTGCCCGACACGGAGGTAGATCTCGCGAAAGCTGTCGCGTCGGCGCATGACATCTTTCGATCTCGGTCCTCAGCCCGGCGCGTGGTCCGAGAGGAACCGATTCATGCGCTCCAGCGCACGGGCGATGTTCTCGGCGGAATTGGCGTAGGACAGCCGCAGATAGCCCTCGCCATGCACCCCGAAATCGGGGCCGCCGATCACCGCGACACCGGCCTCGTCGAGGAGTGCGGTCGCCAGGGCCTTCGCCTTCCAGCCCGTGCGCGCGATGTTCGGGAAGGCGTAGAACGCGCCCTTGGGGGTGATGCAGGAGATATTCGGAAGGCCGTTCAACCCGTCCACGACCAGGGTTCGACGCTGATCGAACGCGGCGACCATGGTGGCAACGCAGTCCTGCGGCCCGTCGAGGGCGGCGACCCCGGCCCATTGCGTCGAGGCGTTGACGCAGGAGAAGGAGTTCACGGCGAGCTTGCGGGCGGCGTCGTAGAGCGGCTTCGGCCAGACCGACCAGCCGAGCCGCCACCCCGTCATCGCATAGGTCTTCGAGGCGCCGTCGAGCGCGATCAGCCGGTCGCGGATCTCGGGATAGGTGAGGAGCGAGACATGCGCCTCTCCGTCATAGGTCATCGAGCCGTAGATCTCGTCGGACAGCACGGCGATGCCGGGATGGGCGGCAAGACCCTGCACCAGGGCGTCGATCTCGGCCTTCGGCGTGACGCCACCGGTCGGGTTGGCCGGCGAGTTGACGATCAAGAGGCGTGTGCGCTCCGTGATCAGCGAGAGCGTCTCCTCCGCCGAGAAGGCGAAGCCGTTGGCCTCGCGGATCGGCACCGGGACCGGCGTTGCTCCGGTGAACGCGATCATCGAGCGGTAGATCGGGAAGCCGGGATCGGGATACAGGATCTCGGCACCGGGCTCGCCGAACATCAGGATCGCCATGAACATGGTGACCTTGCCGCCCGGCACGATCATCACCGCATCGGGCGAGACCTCGACGCCGTGGCGGCGATGGAGATCCCGCGCCACCGCCTCACGGAGCGGCGGGATGCCGATGGCCGGCGTGTAACCATGGTGGCCGTCGCGCAGGGCCTTGATGCCCGCCTCGACGATATGAGCCGGCGTGGCGAAGTCCGGCTGTCCGATGCCGAGATTGACGATGTCGCGCCCTTGCGCCGCGAGCGCGCCGGCGCGGGCGAGAACGGCGAAGGCGTTCTCCTCGCCGATCCGGTCGAAGGAGGGCACGACACGCAGCATGGCCTCGACCTTCCGTCAGACGCCGGCCGGTACCGGGATTCGGCAGGGTCTCACGACACGCCCGCTTGCCGACGGTCCCTCATGGGGCACGGCAGGAGCGGGCGTTTCGTGAGGTGATGCTCGGCCTTAGGTGCGTGCAGCGAGGCGGCTTGCGGCGAAGGAGATCGCGCCGCCGACGACGAACAGGATCGCGAAGGTCTTGACCGCTGCGTAGAACAGGGCCGGCTCGATCCCGGTATCCGTGAAGAGCACGGCGCAGACGGCCGCGATCGGGAGGAGCAGCACGACGGAAAGCGGCACCAGCGGGTTCATTCGACGTCACTCGCGTTCGTTGAGGGACCGCAGCGCGGCCCGAAGAATAATGCGAAGCGGTCTTAGCATCGCCGTTCCGCCGGAGGAAACTCCCGCCGCTTCAGAATCTCCGATCGATCCGCCAAGGTTTCGATCAGGCGGCTGTTTGGGTCAGGCGGGGATGCGCACCGTCGCGCGCAAGCCGCCGAGCGGACTATCGTGCAGGCCGACATCGCCGCCATGCGCTCGGGCGATGTCGCGGGCGATGGCGAGACCGAGCCCGGAGCCGCCCGCATCCTGGCGCGCGTCGTCGAGACGCACGAACGGCTTGAACACGTCCTCGCGGCTCTCGGGTGGGATGCCGGGCCCGTCGTCGTCGATCGCCACGAGGAAGGCGCGGTGTTCGCGCTTGCCCGAGATCGCCACGGTGTCGGCGTAGCGCGCGGCGTTGGCGGCGAGGTTGAAGAGGCAGCGGCGCATCGCATCCGGCCGCACCGTGACGAGCGGGCTCCCCTCGATCTCGACCGCCTCGACATGGGCGCCGAGCCGCTCCACGTCGCTGCGCAGATCCTCCAGCAGGGTCCGCATGTCGGTCTCGGCGGCGGTCTCGGCGGAATCACCCCGGGCGAAGGCGAGGTAGCCTTCGAGCATCCGGCTCATCTCGTCCACATCGCGCTGAAGATCCTCCACCTCCGGCGTCTGCTCGACCAAGGCGAGCGAGAGCTTGAACCGGGTGATGATGGTGCGCAGGTCGTGGCTCACCCCGTTGAGCATCGCCGTGCGCTGCTCCATGGCGCGTTCGATGCGCCGCTTCATCTCGATGAAGGCGTGGCCGGCCTGCCGGACCTCGCGGGCGCCGCGGGGTTTGAACTCGATCTCGCGGCCTTTGCCGAACCCCTCCGCCACCGCCGAGAGCCGCAGGATCGGCTTGATCTGGTTGCGCAGGAACAGGATGGCGACGCCGAGCAGCACCAGCGACGAGCCAGTCATCCACAAGAGGAAGATGTGCGAGTTCGAGGCGTAGGCCTGGTTGCGCCGAGCCGTGACCCGCATGACCCCCTCGGGGATCGCCACGCGGATCTCGATGAGGTTCGAGCGGCCCACCGTATCGATCCAGAACGGACGCCGGATCTGGCGGCGGATTTCTTCCGAGAGCACCTCGTCGAGAATCGAAAAGAACGGGCGCGGCCCCGGATTCGGCAGCTTGGCGCCCTTCAGGATGTCGATGTCGAGGTTCAGCCGCTCCCCGGCGATGCGCGACAGCGTCTCCGCGTTCCTGTCCTGCGGATAGGACTCGTAGATGTCCATCAAGGCGGCGACGTCGGCGGTTACGGCCGCCGAGAGCCGGCGGGTCACGAGTTGCCAGTGCCGCTCCATGAAGGTGTAGGCGATCACCGACTGGAGCAGCACCATCGGCGCGATGATGATGATCAGCGAGCGGGCATAGAGGCCCTTCGGCAAGGCGTCGCCGATGGCGCGGCTGATGCGGCGCCAGATCTTTCGGACGCGACCGAGTGCCCCGGCAAGGGTGCCGGTTCGAGACGGTGCGGTCGCGGAGGGGCGGGCGGGAGCCGCCATGAAGGCCTCAATCGATGGCGAGGCGATAGCCGACGCCGCGAACGGTGTGCAGGAAGCTCGGATTGGCCGGGTCCGGCTCGATCTTACGGCGCAAACGGTTGATCTGCACGTCGATGGTGCGCTCGGCCGCCAAGCCGCCATTGCCCGCGAGCGTTTCGCGCTCGACATTGCCGCCGCGCGCCTGAGACAGGATCGTCAGGATCTCGCGCTCGCGCTCGGTGATCTTCACCGGCTCGTTCTCGCGGCGCAGTTCGCCCCGGTCGGCGCGGAAGCTGAAGGGGCCGAAGCTCACCGCGCCTTCGCCCGAGAATCGCGCCTCCGGCACCGCGGCATGGCGGCGGATGATGTTGTTGAGCCGCAGGATCAGTTCGCGCGGCTCGAAGGGCTTGGGCAGATAATCGTCGGCGCCGATCTCCAGGCCCGTCACCCGGTCGTTGGGATTCGAGCGGGCCGTCAGCATCAGGATCGGCACCTGCGAGGTCTCGCGCACCGAACGGGCATAGTCGAAGCCGCTCTCGCCGGGCATCATGACGTCGAGCACGAGGGCGTCGAACACGAAGCACTGGCCGCGCAGGCGCGCCTCGGCCGCATTCGCGGCGGCCGTGACCCGAAACCCCTGCTCGGAGAGGAAGCGGGACAGGAGTTCGCGCACCCGCCGGTCGTCATCGACGAGCAGGATATGCGGCGCGTGGTCCGGAAGCTCGGCGCGCGCCTTCACGGCGGTCTCGACCGACATCAGGCGCGCCCCGTCGCGCGGCGCGCCATCAACCGGCGGATCGCGGCGCGCTCGGCCGGCTCGATCATCGCGAGCAGGAAATCCTGGGCGGAGGCCGCGCGGGCCTCGCGCCCGCTCTCGTCGTCCTCGGACGGGGCATCGAGCGCCCGCACGATCCGGCGGACCTGAACCCGCGTCAGGTCGGCCGTTAGCGCCCGGCCGGACGGGGTGCAGAAGAGGAGCCGCTGGCGCCGGTCGCTCGTGCCGGTCTGCTGCTCGACATAGCCCTGATCGATCAAATCCTTGAGTACCCGGTTCAGGCTCTGTTTGGTGATGCGCAGAATATCGAGGAGTTCGGCGATGGTGAGGCCGGGATAGCGATCGACGAAGTGCAGCACCCGGTGATGCGCCCGGCCGAAGCCGTACTGCGCCAAAATCCGGTCGGGATCGCCGACGAAATCACGATAGGCGAAGAACAAGAGCTCGATCAGGTCGTCGCTGTCGCCGCCCGCCGTGGGGCAGCTCGGGAGCGAAGCCTCGCCGGGAGCCTGCACCGCCCTGTCGGCATCTGGCGTCATCACACGGTTCACGTCGTGAAAACCTCGCTCGGCGGCAGATCGTGGGGCTCCGGATGGCCCGGCAAGATAAGTCAGTGTTGTTGACATATCTCAGCCCCGTTGCTACCCGTCAACCCTGCCGGTCCAGCCGCTCGCTGCATCGTTCTGCGTCCGCACGCCGGCACTTGCCCCACCCGACGACCCCGCGCTTCGCCGAGGCCGCGCAGAGGAACTTCGAGAGATGTCCGTGATTCCCTTCGATGAGCGCGAAGGCACGATCTGGTTCGACGGCGCCATGGTGCCGTGGCGCGAGGCGAAGATCCATGTGCTCAGCCACGGCCTCCACTACGGTTCGTCGGTGTTCGAGGGCGAACGGGCCTATGGCGGCCGGATCTTCAAGAGCCGCGAGCATTCCGCGCGCTTGCGCCAGTCCGCCCAACTCCTCGATTTCGAGATTCCGTACTCGGTCGATCAAATCGAGGCGGCGAAAGCGCAGGTGCTCGCGACCAGCGGCCTGCAGGACGCCTATCTGCGCCCCGTGGCGTGGCGCGGCTCCGAGATGATGGGCGTCGCGGCGCAGAACAACACCATCCACCTCGCCATCGCCGCCTGGGAATGGCCGAGCTACTTCGACCCGGCGACCAAGATGAAGGGCATCCGCCTCGACATCGCCGATTATCGTCGCCCCGATCCGCGCACCGCGCCCTCGACCTCGAAGGCGGCGGGCCTCTACATGATCTGCACGATCTCCAAGCACCGGGCCGAGAACAAGGGCTATGCCGACGCGCTGATGCTCGATTGGGAGGACAACGTCGCCGAATGCACCGGCGCCAACGTCTTCTTCATCGCCGACGGCGTGATCCACACGCCCCAGGCCGACCGCTTCCTCAACGGCATCACCCGCCAGACCGTGATCGAGCTGGCCAAACGCCGCGGGATCGAAGTGATCGAGCGGCGCATCCGCCCCGAGGAAATGACCGGCTTCTCCGAGTGCTTCATCACCGGCTCGGCCGCCGAGGTGACGCCGGTCTCCGAGATCGGTCCCTACCGCTTCACGCCGGCGACCCTGACCAAGACGCTGATGGACGATTACCTCGCCGAGGTGCAGCCGCGGGCGGCCGCCGCCTGAGGATCGTGCGATCGACGGTTCCGGGCACATGACAGGGTGCCCGGAACTTAGCGGAGCGCCCCGCGTTTTTTGGAACAATCCATGAACGAAGGGGCGCCCCGATGACCGGCAAGACCAGCAACCAGACGACCAAGGACCAGTCTGCGGCCGAGAATCCGAAGGTCGACCCGAGCGACGAGTCGAACCGGATCAAGGATCCCGACGAGTGGACGACCGGCGCCGAGCCGATGACGGGCGCGCAGGCCTCCTACCTCAAGACCCTGTCCGAGCAGGCCAAGGCTCCGGAAGCCTTCGAGGCCGACCTCGACAAGGCGGAGGCCTCCAAGCGCATCGACGCCTTGCGTAAGGACACCGGCAAGGCCTGATTCCGGCGGACGCGTTGTTCCGGAAGTCGATAGCCGACTTTCGGGACGATGCTGGGTCGTTTCGCGGGGCGATCCGTCGCTCCGCCAGCGAACGCATTAGCCTTCGATTGAGACGTGTCGGCGGGGGTTGTCCCCGCTTTCTTCAATCACCTTAAGTTCGCCGCAAGTTCAGACTGGCAGGATCACGCCACTGCCACACGTCCGGGACGATGCGCCGTGTCTCTGCTTTCTCCATTCGCGCCCGTCTCGAAAGCCGCCGCACCGTTGTGCCGGTCTCTCGTCCGCTTCGCGCGTCATGAATCGGGGGCGACCGCCATCGAGTATGGATTGGTCAGCACCTTCATCGGGATGGCGGTCATCGGCGCCTTCCGTGCGTACGGACTGGCCTTGGCCGACTTTTTTCCCAAGGTCTTCGAACTGTTCAAGTTCGAGTAGTCACACCCAGTCCGGTTGATCCTTTTGGGGTGGCGGCTTGGAGCTTCGGTGGGACCCACATCGTGCTTGCACACGGGACATCTTGTCGGGCACCGCCCAGGCTGAGCGATACAGGCCCCGTTTCGATCGGGCGGAAGCCATATCTGTTGCCACGGGCCACGTGAATCCGGGCGGATCATGCGAGGGCGAGCGAATTTCCGCTGCCGTGCCCGTTCAGTTCACGAGCGTCTGCTGAGCCTCGCGAAACCGGCCTTCCCAGAATTCCCTATTTCGGCCCGACCGGCTTTCGCTTCGCGGACGCCGCTTCCCGCGCGCTCGCCGGGGAGGGGGCTGGACGCGCTCCGGATTTCGGGTCCTCCGGCTTCGGCTGGCTCCAGAACGCGTCGAACGCGTCCTTCATCGCCTTGACGTTCTGCTCCTGAACCTCGGCGCCGGTCTGGAGCATCTGCTGGATCACCTCCATCGACGCCTTGGTCGCATCCGGAGCAGGTGCCGCCTCTGCCTTACGAACGGCCGGGCGCGGCTCGGGCTTGCGCGCCGCAGGCGGGGGAGGGGAACTCATCTGTCCGGCCGCGGCGGTGAGGCCATTGAGCCAATCCGTCCACAGCGTGCCGACCGGGTAGGTGGGAGGCGGGGGCTCCGCGGCCGGAGTTCCGGCGGGCGGGTTGAGGAGCAGGTGCACGATGCCGGCCACGATCATGCCGGCCATGATCGGCAGCATCTGCCGGAGGGCCTGGCTCCCGACGCCGCTCGCCGCCGACGCTTGCTGGATCACTGCCTGGGCGATCATCGGCGAGCCGAACAGCCCCGAAAACATATCCGCACCGGGCTGCGGTGACGCCTTTCCCGGCTGGCCGAGGCCGAACATGCGCCCGAACCCCATCGGATCGGCCGCAGCGTTGCGCTGCATGCCCATCGACAGGGCCGGCATCAGCGCCTCCATGGCCCGGCGGGTCTGATCCGGCGAGAGGCCGAACTGCTGCCCGAGGGCCCGCACGCTCGCGTCGCCCTGGCTCTGCAGGATGTCGAACATCGTATACATGGCCGGGCGCCTCAGCGAGCAGCAACGGTCCGGGTGTCGAACGCCTCCGGGCCTCGCCATGACAACGCGTCCATGATGCGAGCCCATCCTCATTCCGGATGCGCGCCGGTGATGACCGCCGACACGCACGTCCGAAGGCTCGCCGGAACGGCCTCGGCCCGGAGTGTGTCGCAACCGGGCGGGGCTGGCCAGCGATAACCCCGATTCCGCAGCGATTTCCCGAGGAAAGGCGGACATTTCGCCTGTGCCGGCGTCTGTCGGCCCCCTCCGGGCTACAGCGACATCCCGCTGGAGGGCGCCGCCTGCACCGCTTCGTCGGCGGAGGGTTGCGCGGGCACCGGGCGTGCCGCGAGGCTCATGCCGCGTTCCAGCCGGCCCACGGTGCGGAAGGCGAGGGCGAGGCCGGCCACGCCGAAGGCGATCGAGCCGAGGCCGGTGCCGGCGATCACGCCCTCCGGTCCGTACCACGCCGCCCCGACGAGGGCGGGCGGAACGGTGCCAACCGTCGCCCGGCCCCAGTTCAGCAGGGTCGAGATGAAGGGGAAGCCGAGATTGTTGAACGAGGCGTTGGCGAGGAACAGGAGCCCATTGAAGAACCAGACCGGCCCGCTCACCAGACAGAAGAAGGCGAACAGGTCGGCCGCCACACCTTTGAGCTCGAAGGCACTGGCCAGCGGTGCCCGCGCCAGGGCGAGGAGCAGCCAGACGACGATGACGTAGAGGGCGGTCACGCCCGCGCCGACCCGCAGGACGCCCCGCATCCGGTCGAAGCGCCCGGCGCCCCAGTTCTGGCCGAGGATCGGGCCGATCGAGCCCGACATCGCGAACAGCCCGCAGAACGCGACCGGGGCAAGGCGCTCGATCACCACGTTTCCGGCGATCGCCGGAGGCCCGAAGCCGGACAGGGCATGCGCCACGAAGGCGCTGGCGATCGAGGGGGCGAGGTTGGTGAGCACCGCCGGCCCGGCGATGCGGGTCACCAGCGGCAGATCGCCGATGACAGCCGTGAGGCGGGGCGGTTCGAGCAGCCGGTAGCGGCGGACGCCGACCCAGCCGACGGCCACGAAGGTGACGCGGGCGACGCAGACCGCGAGCGCCGCTCCGTCCACGCCGAGCCCGAGGCCGAAGATCAGCAGCGGATCGACGAAGACGGTGATGACGGCACCGCCGAGGGTCACATACATCGCCTCCCGCGCCGCGCCGACCGCGCGCAGGAGGCCGGTGAACAGCATGCCCGGCCCGAGCAGCAGGTTCGACGGCAGGCTGATACAGAGATAGCGCCGGGCTACGTCGAGGGTGTGCCCCTCCGCGCCGATGGCCGAGAGCAGCGGATCCAGCACGGCGAGCAGGAGAGCGGCCAGCAGAGCCGAGGCGATCACGCAATGGACGGTGACGGAAGTCGCGATCCGCCGGGCATCGGCCGGATCGTTCGCTCCGATCGCCCGCGACACCAGGGCGCCGGCCGCGATCATCAGGCCGATATTGAAGGCGATGGCGAAGAACTGGACGATCGAGGCGAAGCCGACCGCGGCGGTGAGCGCCGGGTCGCCGAGCTTCGAGACGTAGAACAGCGACAAAAGATCGACGGCGAAGATCGCCATCAGGCCGACGGAGCCGGTCGCGCTCATCACCACGACGTGACGCAGGATCGAGCCCGAGACGAAGCGCGGCGCGCCCCCCTCCCGTTCCGGCCTGGCGCCTGTGCCCGCCTCAGGCATTCGGCTCGGCATCCTCGGGTTCGAGCGCGCGGGCGGCGGATTCGTGCGGCTGCTGCTCGATCAGGCCACGGGTTTCGGCGCTGAGCGCCCGCGAGGGGCTTTTGGGCGCCGTCAGCGGCTCGGGCCGCAATTCCGGCGTGCCGCGCAACCAGCCGGAGCCGTCCGGCATTGCGCCGGCCTGCTGGAGCACAAGGCGGGCGACGTCGCGCTTGCGCACATCCTCGACGCGGCGCGCGGCGGCCTCGGCGGGCAAGCCCAGGCTCTCCAGAGTGGCACGGCCGAAGCCGAGGGCCGATTCGACGGTCTCGCGAAGCTGGAAATCGACGTCCCGGTTCATCAGCTCGATGGCGTGCGTGCGGTCATAGGCCCGCACATAGGTGCGCACGTTCGGGAATTCCTCGTGGACGATGTCGACGATCTTCAAAGCGGCTGGCGCGTCGTCGATGCAGACGCAGATCAAATCCGCCTTGGCGAGGCCGGAGGCACGCAGCACGTCGAGCCTGGTACCGTCCCCGTAATAGATCCGGAAGCCGAAGCTCGTCGCGTTGCGGATCTGCGCGACGTCCTTGTCGATGACGGTGATGTTGATGCCTTCCGCCAGCAGCACCTGCGCCAGGATCTGCCCGAAGCGGCCGAAGCCCACCACCAGCACGCGGGTATCGCCGGATTCCTGCGCCTCGCCGACATCGGAGGGCGGCTCGGCCTCCTTCGGGCGGCGGGCGATCAACGCGTCGAGCCCCTTGGCGGCGACGGGCCCGACCAGCATGGTGAGGGCGGCGAGCGCGACGCAGAAGCGGGTCACGTCCGAGGCGAAGATGCGCAGGTCGCCCGCCGCCGGCAGGATCACGAAGGCGAACTCGCCGGCCGGCGCCAGCACCGCGGCACCGCGCAGGGCGTCGAGCCAGGGCGAGCCGAACAGGCGGAACAGCCCAGCGACCAGGGCGATCTTCACCGCGATCGCGGCCATGGTCGCGGCAAGCAGCGCCAGCCAGTGGTTCGTGAGCAGGCCGCCGTCGATCGACATGCCGACGCTCATGAAGAACAAACCGAGCAGCATGCCGCGGAACGGTTCGATGTCGGCTTCGAGCTGATGGCGGAAGTTCGACTCGGCGAGCATCACGCCCGCGAGGAACGCGCCCATGGCCATGGAGAGGCCGGCCTTCTCCATCACCAAGGCGGTGCCAAGCACCACGAGGAGTGCAGCGGCCGTCATCACCTCGCGTCCGCCCGCCGCCGCGAGCAGGCGGAAGAACGGGTTCAGGCCGTAGCGCCCGACGAGCACCACCCCCGCGACGGCGACCGCCGCGCGGCCGGTGGAGCGCAGGCCCTCGTCGAGCCAACCGTCCTTCGGCGTGGCGCCGGCCGAGGCGAGCAGCGGCAGCAGCGCCAGGATCGCCACCACCGAGATGTCCTGGAACAGGAGCACCGCGAAGGAGCGCCCGCCATAGGGCGAGCCGAGATCGCCGCGTTCCTCCAGCAATTGGAGCGCGACCGCCGTGGCCGAGAGCGCGATGGCGATGCCGACGACGCACGCCGCGGCCGGCGTCAGCCCGTAGACGAGCGCCGCGCCCGCGATGACGAGCGAACACAGCGCCAATTGCGCGGCGCCGAGCCCGAAAATGTCGCGCCGCATCGAGACGAGCCGCGAGATTTCGAGTTCGAGCCCGACGATGAAGAGCAGCAGCACCACGCCGATCTCGGCGACGCTCGCCGCCGTCTCGGGCTCGGCGATCAGGGAGAAGCCGGCCGGGCCGATCACCACGCCGGCGACGAGGTAGCCCAGCACCGCGCTCTGGCCGAGGAGGCGCACGAGCGGCACGCCGATCACCGCCGCCGACAGGAAGGTCAGCACCGGCGGCAGGAAGCTGGCGTGGTCCGTGGCGCTCGCCATGACAGACGTTGCCTCGCTGGTTTCAGAGGGGAGAAGGGCTTCCCTTAGGACATCGTCCCGAAAGCTGGCCACCGGCTTTCGGAAAAAGACGATCCCAAAACAAGAGGTGAGCGCAGCGCGAGGGTGATTCGCGTGTCGTTCGTCACATGCCCGGCCCGTTCGGTTTCATCGGCGTCGAACCGACACCGTTGCCACAGGCACGGGGATGCAGGCCCCCTGGGCGGAGGGTGGGGGTCACGGATCGTGTCATGTATGCTAAGCCAATAATGACGGACAGGCGCAGGCCTGTCGCGGCTTTCGGGCTGGCCGCTGTTGACAGACCCAGCCACCCCTCTCCACATCCGTCGGATCATGAGCGCTGACACCATCAACCTCACCGCCGACCCGAACCGGGTCCCGCATCCGGCCGTGACAGGCGACAAGCCGCCACTGGAGATCCTCCTGTGCGCGCCCCGCGGCTTCTGCGCCGGCGTGGTGCGCGCCATCGACGTGGTCGAGCGGGCGCTGGCGATCTACGGAGCGCCGGTCTATGTCCGCCACGAGATCGTCCACAACAAATACGTGGTCGAGACGCTGAAGCGGAAGGGCGCCGTGTTCGTGCGCGAGCTGGACGAGGTGCCCGATAGCGGCGCCCCGGTCATCTTCTCCGCCCACGGCGTCGCCAAGACCGTGCCGCAGAACGCCGATGCCCGCGGCCTCACCACCATCGACGCGACCTGCCCGCTGGTGACCAAGGTCCACCGCGAGGCCGAGATCCACCACAAGCGCGGGCGCCACGTCCTGCTCGTGGGCCATTCCGGCCACCCGGAAGTCGTCGGCACCATGGGCCAGCTGCCCAAGGGTTCGATCACGCTCGTCGAGGATATCGACCAGATCGACGCCCTGAACCCGCCGGCCGATCAGGCGCTGGCCTGGGTGACGCAGACGACCCTCTCGATCGACGACACCAAGCACATCGTCGAGGCGCTGAAGGCCAAGTTCACCGGCATCCACGGCCCCCACAAGGACGACATCTGCTACGCCACCACCAACCGCCAGGAAGCGGTCAAGGAGGTTGCGCCGCGGGTCGATGCCCTGATCGTGGTGGGTTCCTCGAACTCCTCGAACTCGCAGCGTCTGCGTGAGGTCGCCGAGCGGGCCGGCTGTCCCATCACCCGCCTCGTCCTGCGGGCCGAGGAGATTGATTGGGATGCCTTCAAGGACATCCGCCGCCTCGGTCTCACTGCCGGCGCGTCCGCACCGGAGGTTCTGGTCGAGGAAATCATCGACGCCTTTGCCGCGCGCTTCGACGTGACGGTGGATCAGGTTTCGGTCACGGTCGAGGACATGTCCTTCCCGCTGCCGCGCGAACTGCGCAGCGAAGCCGCCGAGTAGGGCGGACGACACGCCGGCCCCCGAGCGAGGCCGGCCGAACGACCTCCCAGGGGCGCCCACGGCGCCCCTTTCTCTTGCGCGAAACCGGCAGCGGCACCGTGGCGGTCTACACCGACGTATCCGACGAGGCGCTGCGCGCCTTCCTCAACGAGTACGAACTCGGCGATTTGCTCTCCTACAAGGGCATCGCGGAAGGCGTCGAGAACTCGAACTTCTTCCTGCATACGAGCACGGGCAACTACATCCTCACCCTCTACGAGAAGCGGGTGAACGCGGCGGATCTGCCCTTCTTCATCAACCTGATGGGCCATCTGGCGCGGGCCGGCCTCGCCTGTCCGCAACCGGTGCGCAACCGGGCCGGTACCGCCCTCGGGCATCTCTGCGGCCGGCCGGCGGCGATCGTCACCTTCCTCGACGGCGTGTCGTTGAGCCGCCCGAACGCCGAACATTGCCGGGCCCTCGGCGCCGCTTTGGCCGGGCTTCACGCCGCCGGCCGCGACTTTCCGATGGTGCGGGAGAACAATCTGTCGGTGGGGGCGTGGCGCCCCCTCTTCGTGCAGGCGGAAGCGCAGGCCGACACCGTGGCGCCTGGCCTCGCGGCCCGCACCCGTGCCGACCTCGATTGGCTCGAAGCCTCCTGGCCTCAGGGCCTGCCGAGCGGCGTCATCCACGCCGACCTCTTCACCGACAACGTGTTCTTCATCGGTGACACCCTTTCGGGCCTGATCGACTTCTATTTCGCCTGCACCGACGCCTTCGCCTACGATCTGGCGATCAGCCTCAACGCGTGGTGCTTCGACGCCGACGGCACCTTCCACCGCGACAAGGCGGGCGCGATGATCGCGGGCTACGATGCGGTGCGGGCGCTCGAACCGGCCGAGATCGCGGCGTTGCCGATCCTGGCGCGGGGCGCGGCGATGCGGTTCATGCTGACCCGCCTCGTGGACTGGCTCAACGTGCCGCCCGGCGCGCTGGTGCAGCCCAAGGATCCGCTGGAATACGACCGCCGGCTCGCCTTCCACCGCACCGCGACCGATGCGCGGGACTACGGCTGGCACGGTTAGGAATGGTCGAACCCTCCCCGGTAACCGGGGAGGGCTCTCGTTGGCTTGCTCAGAGCACCTTCAGCATCGCTTCGGCGCCCGAGACCTCGGCCTTGGACGGGGTGTCCTCGACGTTCAGGATCCGCACCACGCCGTCATCGATCAGCATCGCGTAACGCTGGGAGCGCGGGCCGAGGCCGAAGCCGGAGCCGTCCATCTCCAGGCCGATCGCCTTGGCGAATTCGGCATTGCCGTCGGCCAGGAACTCGATGCCCTCGGCGCCGCTCTGCTGCTGCCACGCGTTGAGCACGAAGATGTCGTTGACCGACGTCACGGCGATCGCGTCGATGCCGCGAGCCAGGATCTCCTCGCGCTTGGCGACGAAGCCCGGCAGATGGTTGCGGTGGCAGGCCGGGGTAAAGGCGCCCGGCACGCCGACCAGCACGACGCGGCGCCCCTTGAACACGTCGTCGGTGGTCTTGGCCTGCGGACCATCCGGCCCGTTCACCCGGAAGGTGGCCTGGGGCAGGTGATCGCCAACCTGAATTGTCATCCGTGCTCTCCTCGCAAAAGCCAAGCCCTGCAAAAGCTAGGAACCGTTAGACGCGCTTCGCGCGACTGTCGAGGCACGGTCGGGCCGCGTGCGCGTTTGCCTTATGGATCAATGACGGCCACCGCATTAGCATAGCCCCATGCAGACGCCCGATCCCTCGCTCAAAGACTCGGCCTATCTCGATGGCCAGTTCCTCGTCGCCATGCCGGGGATCGGCGACGAGCGCTTCGCGCGCTCGGTGATCTATCTCTGCGCACACTCGGCGGACGGGGCGATGGGCATCATCGTCAACAAGCCGGTGGCGGATCTGAGCATGCCGGATCTCCTGATCCAGCTCGACATCGCCAGCGAGTCCGACGCGATCCGCCTGCGCGAGCAGGTCGGCCATATGCCGGTGCTGATGGGCGGCCCGGTCGATGCCAAGCGCGGCTTCGTGCTCCACACCGCCGACTTCCACATCGATCAATCGACGCTGCAGATCGACGAGGGCGTCTGCCTCACGGCGACGGTGGAGATCCTGCGCGCCATCGCCGACGGGCGCGGACCTTCGAACGCGGTGCTGGCGCTCGGCTATGCCGGCTGGCAGGCGGGCCAGTTGGAGAACGAGATTCTCGCCAATGGCTGGCTGAACTGCCCGGCCGATCCCGAGCTGATCTTCGATCCGGGGCTCGGCACCAAGTACGATCAGGTTCTCAAGGCGATCGGCATCGATCCCGCCATGCTCTCGGCGGAAGCAGGACGGGCCTGACGCGAGGCCCGTCCGTCGGCGATCATGGCACGACGTTTCTAGACGCGGCCGTGCACGAGGTTGTGGATGAAGCCGAGCTTCGTCACCACGGCCGGGCCGAGCACGAAGGGATAGAGGTCGCCTTCGCCCATGGTGCGGCTGACGCTGTTCATCGCGAAGACGAAGGGTAGCCACGCATCGATGATCTGCTCGACCGTCTCGGCCGCGTAGGGGTCGAAATCGACGCGCGCGGCGAGTTCGCCCTCGACATCGGCCTTGGGCTTCACCTGCATCCCGAAAGCGCTCGCCATCTCGAGCGTGTCGACGATGTGGAGGTAGTGCGCCCAGGTCTCGGCGAAGTCCTCCCAGGGATGGGTGGTGGCGTAGGCCGAGACGAAGGTTTCCTGCCAGTTCGACGGCGGACCCTGATTGTAGTGGCGTTGGAGGGACGCGCCGTAATCCTGTGAATCGTCGCCGAACACCGCCCGGCACGGCTCCAGCTTGCCGGCGTCGCGCACGAGGATGTCCCAGTAATGGTGGCCGACCTCGTGGCGGAAATGGCCGAGGAGCGTCCGGTAGGGCTCGCCCATCGAGGTGCGGCGCTTCTCGCGCTCGGCCGGATCGGCCTCCACCAGGGCGATGGTGATGATGCCGTTCTCGTGGCCGGTCATCACCTTGGGGCCGCTCGAATTGGGGGAATCGGCCAGGAAGTTGAAGATCAGGCCGTGCTCGGGATCCTCGGCGCGGGTCTTCAGCGGCAGGTTCCAGCGCAGCAGGGTGTAGAACAGCCGGTGCTTGGCATGCTCCATCTCGCGCCAGCGCTCGAGATTCACCGGGTCGTTCACATCCGGCACGGTGCCGTTATGGCGGCAGGCGAGGCAGAAGGCGTCCGTTGTCCCTGGCGGCACCATCCAGTTGCAGGTGTCGTGCGCGGCGTTGGTGCAAAAGAAGCTCGGGCGATCCGGCGCCGCGAGCGGCGTCCAGGCATTGTTGTCCCCCGCAGGCTCCAGGGCCGAAATCCGGCCGAGCTGCGGCAGGTAGGCGAGCCGATGGCCGCAGCGCTCGCAGGAGCGGTTCTCGAAATAGAGGACGTTGTCGCAGGATTGGCAGCGAAAGAGTTTCATCGGCTCACAGGACATTGACGCCCTGTCCCGAATCCGGCGCGGGCCGGGTTCGGGAAACGGGACGCGCCGGGCACGAGGCTCGGAGACGGCGGGGAGTGGCGGCCAACCAAGCCGCGAACCCCCTCACCGTTCCGTGAGCGGGCGATGTTTTTCTTAAAGCCCGGCCGCTGCCTGGGCGACGGCCGTTCAGCCCGCGGCCACGGCCTCCGCGATGGCGGCGAGCGCGGCCTCCGCACCAGCGCCCTCCGGGCCGCCGGCCTGGGCCATGTCGCGCCGTCCGCCGCCGCCCTTGCCGCCGAGATGACCGGCACCGGCGCGCACCAGCCCAACCGCGTCGTAGCGCCCGGTCAGATCCTCGGTGACGCCGACGACGAGACCGGCCTTGCCGTCCGCGGAGACGCCGACGAGGGCGACGATGCCGGAGCCGAGGCGGCTCTTGCCTTCGTCGGCGAGACCTTTCAGGTCGCGCATCTCGACGCCCTCGACCACCCGGGCCATCAACTTCACGCCGTGGATCTCGCGGGCTTCGTCGCCGCCGCCGGAAGCGCCGCCCATGGCGATCTTCTTGCGCGCATCCGCCAGCTCCTTTTCGAGCCGGCGCCGCTCCTCGATCAGCGTGGAGAGACGCTCCGGCACGTCCGAGACCGGCGCCTTGAGCAGGCCGGCGAGCTGGCTCAGCGTGCGGCTCTCGGCGGCGCGGTGGCGACGGGCGGCGGTGCCGGTCATCGCCTCGATGCGGCGCACGCCGGCGCCGACCGCACTCTCGCCGAGCACGGTGATCTGGCCGATCTCGCCGAGCTGCGAAACGTGGGTGCCGCCGCACAGCTCGATCGAGAAGTTCGGCAGGCGGCCTTCGACCTCGCGGCCCTCGTCATCCACGGGCCGGCCCATGGAGACGACGCGCACCTCGTCGCCGTACTTCTCGCCGAACAGCGCGCGGGCGCCCGATTCGATCGCCTCGTCCACCGCCATCAGCTTCGTGACCACCGGCGCGTTCTGGAGCAGCACCGCGTTGGCGATCTCCTCGACGCGGCTCAGCTCCGCCTCGTCGATGGGCTTGGGATGGCTGATGTCGAAGCGCAGGCGCTCGGGCGCGACGAGCGAGCCCTTCTGCGCGACGTGGTCGCCGAGCACCTGACGCAGGGCTTCGTGCAGGAGGTGGGTGGCCGAGTGGTTGGCGCGGATCGCGGCGCGGCGGGCGTGATCGACTTTCAGTTCCACGGCAGCACCGAGAGCGAGCGTGCCCTCCTCGACCGTGACGTGGTGCACGGATAGGTCGCCGAGCTTCTTTTCCGTACCAGTGACGCGCGCCTTGAGGCCGGGCCCGGAGATCGTGCCGGTATCGCCGACCTGACCGCCGGATTCGCCGTAGAACGGCGTCTGGTTGGCGACGACGATGCCGTTTTCGCCGGCCTTCAGCGCCTCGACCTCGGCGCCCTCGCGCAGCAGGGCGCCGACGACGGCCTCGGCCGCTTCGGTCTCATATCCGAGAAATTCAGTGGCGCCGGTGCGCTCCTTGATGCCGAACCAGACCGTCTCGGTCGCGGCCTCGCCGGAGCCCTGCCACGCGGCCCGCGCCGCCTGCTTCTGGCGCTGCATCGCCGCGTCGAAGGCCTGCGTGTCGACGCCGATGCCGCGCGCCTTCAGGGCGTCCTGCGTCAGGTCGAGCGGGAAGCCGTAGGTGTCGTAGAGCGTGAACGCCGTCTCGCCGGACAGGTTCTGGCCGGCGCCGAGATCGCGGGTCTCGGTGTCGAGGATGGCGAGCCCGCGCTCCAGCGTCTTGCGGAAGCGGCCTTCCTCGAGGCGGAGGGTCTCGGAGATCAGCGCCTCGTTGCGGGCGAGTTCGGGGAAGGCTTGCCCCATCTCGCGCACCAGGGTCGGCACGAGGCGGTACATGACCGGATCGCGGGCGCCGAGCAGTTCGAGGTGGCGCATGGCGCGGCGCATGATCCGGCGCAGCACGTAGCCGCGGCCCTCGTTCGACGGCAGCACGCCGTCGGCGATCAGGAACGAGGTCGAGCGCAGATGGTCGGCGATGACGCGGTAGGAGGCGCGCGTCGTCGGCTCCGGCGCCCGCGACACGGCGTGGGCCACCGCATCGATCAGGGCGCGGAACAGATCGGTGTCGTAGTTCGAGTGAACGCCCTGGAGGATGGCGGCCATCCGCTCCAGGCCCATGCCGGTATCGATCGAGGGCCGGGGCAGGGGGTTGCGCACACCCGGCTCGACCTGCTCGTACTGCATGAACACGAGGTTCCAGAATTCGAGGAAGCGGTCGCCATCCTCATCCGGAGAGCCGGGCGGTCCGCCCGCGAGTGTCGGACCCTGGTCGATGAAGATTTCCGAGCACGGGCCGCAGGGTCCGGTATCGCCCATCTGCCAGAAATTGTCGGAGGTGCCGATCCGGATGATCTTCTCGTCCGAGAAGCCGGCAATCTTCCGCCACAGGCCCGCGGCCTCCTCGTCATCCGCATAGACGGTGACGAGGAGCTTTTCGGCTGAGAGGCCGAACTCCTTGGTGATCAGCGTCCAGGCCAGCTCGATCGCGTCGGCCTTGAAGTAGTCGCCGAAGGAGAAGTTGCCGAGCATCTCGAAGAAGGTGTGATGCCGCGCGGTGTAGCCGACATTGTCGAGATCGTTGTGCTTGCCGCCGGCGCGAACGCATTTCTGCGAGGAGGCCGCCTTGACGTAGGGACGCTTCTCGACGCCCGTGAAGACGTTCTTGAACTGCACCATGCCAGCGTTCGTGAACATCAGCGTCGGGTCGTTCTTCGGCACGAGCGAAGACGAGGGCACCACCGCGTGCCCGGCATCCCGGAAGTAGTCCAGGAAGGTCGATCGGATCTCGTTGACGCCGCTCATCGGATAGGCTCGAAAATCATGTCGCGTCGGGGAGCCGGCTGAGGACAGCGCGGCGGCATTCTCGCGCCCTCATACGGGCCCAAGCTTTGCGAGTCACGTCGGCTCGTTGCGTGGCTCACTGCGTGCTTCGTGGCCGCGCCTGAGTTCGGCGAGGTAGCTGCGTAAAAGCGTGACCCGACGCGGGCGGAAGCTGGTGCCCGCCATCCGCACGTCCTTGATGCGATCCAGCCGGAACATGCGGAACGCCTCGCGCAGGCAACACCACGCCAGCAGGGTCATCTTGCTGTCGAGGTAGACGATGGAGAGCGGCAGGATCTGCCGCTCGGTGACCGCGCCGTCCTTGTCCGCGTAGCGGAGCGCCAGAGCCTCCTCCCGCCAGCACCCGGCCCGGATCGTTTCCATGTCGGGGATCTTGGGGAAACGGGCCTCGAAGCGGCGAACCTGCGAGACCGCGTGGAGCAGATGCTGCTCGGCCCGGTCGGGCAGGGTGGCGGCGACCTTCGCCAGCGCCGAGGCGGCGGCCTGGGCCAAAGCCGGGTCTCCCATATGACGGACCTCGGCCAGGCCGAGAACCAGCGCCTCGATCTCCGTCCGATCGAAGGTTTGCGGGGGAAGGGCCACGTCCTCGATCAGACGGTAGCCGTAGCCGCGCTCGCCATCGATCCGGGCGCCGGCGGCCCGCAGGCTGTCGATATCGCGATAGAGGGAGCGCAGCGATACGCCGGTTTCCTCGGCCAGCCGCGCGGCGGTGACCGGCGCGGGCAGAACCCGCATCGCGTGCAGCAGCCGAAACAGTCGATCGGTTCGCGCCATCGCCCAACTGACGGAAACTGGCAGGTGGCCTGGACTACACCCACGCTTGCCAACCCGCCAGCCAGAGGCCCCCGATGATCACCCTGTTTCACGCCCCGAAGAGCCGCTCGACCCGCATCGTCGCGCTTCTCAAGGACCTCGATGCGCTCGACGCCGTGCGGATCGAGGTCGTCACGATCCCGCGCATGGACGGCTCGGGCGCGCGCGACGCACGCAACCCGCATCCGGAAGGCAAGGTGCCGCTCCTCGACCACGACGGCGTCCTGGTGCGGGAATCGAGCGCCATCATCCAGTATCTGGCCGAGCTGTTTCCGAAGGCCGGCCTCAGCATCCCCGCCGGCCACCCGCAGCGCGGTGCCTATCTCGGCTGGCTCGCTTGGTCCGCCGGCGTCGTCGAGCCGGTCATGACGCTGGACGTCATCGGCCTCGATCATCCCGCCCTTGCGCGCACCTTCCGCACGAGCGCCGACATCAAGGCACGGCTCGCCGAGGCGCTGCAGGACAGGCCCTTCCTGCTGGGTGACCACTTCACGGCCGCCGACCTCCTTCTGCACTCGCCCTATGCCTGGTTCGGGAAGCCCGGCGAGCCGCTCATCGATGCCTGGGTCGATCGCTGCATGGACCGGCCCGGCGCCCGTTTCGCGGCCGAGTTCGATGCGAGGCATGCGGCGGCCTGACCGCTCGTCTCCGGCGCAAAAGAAAGCCCGCCGCGATTGCGCGCGGCGGGCTTTCTCATCTCAAACCGTGGCGCGGGGCGTTTTAGGCCTCGCCCTCATCGAGATCGTCGGCGGTCGGCTTCGCGGTCTCGAGAATCCGGTCGGCGACGAGGCCCGAATTCTGACGGATCGAGGCCTCGATCTTGTTGGCGATATCAGGGTTGTCGCGCAGGAACCCCTTGGAGTTCTCGCGGCCTTGGCCGAGACGCTGGCTGTCGTAAGAGAACCACGCGCCGGACTTCTCGACGATGCCGGCCTTCACGCCGAGGTCGATCAACTCGCCGACCTTCGACACGCCCTCGCCGAACATGATGTCGAACTCGACCTGCTTGAAGGGCGGCGCGACCTTGTTCTTCACGACCTTGACGCGCACCGAGTTGCCGATGGCCTCGTCGCGGTCCTTCAGCGTCGAGACGCGGCGGATGTCGAGGCGCACCGAGGCGTAGAACTTCAGCGCGTTGCCGCCGGTGGTCGTCTCGGGGCTCCCGTACATCACGCCGATCTTCATGCGGATCTGGTTGATGAAGATCACCATGCAGTTCGAGCGCGAGATCGAACCGGTGAGCTTGCGCAGGGCCTGGCTCATCAGACGGGCCTGGAGGCCCGGCTGGCTCTCGCCCATCTCGCCCTCGATCTCGGCGCGCGGCGTCAACGCGGCGACCGAATCGACCACCAGCACGTCGATGGCACCGGAGCGCACAAGCGTGTCGGTGATTTCGAGCGCCTGTTCGCCGGTATCAGGCTGCGAGATCAGCAGGTCGTCGAGGTTGACGCCGAGCTTGCGCGCATAGACCGGGTCGAGGGCGTGCTCCGCATCCACGAAGGCGCAGACGCCGCCCTTCTTCTGGGCCTCGGCGATGGTGTGGAGCGCGAGCGTCGTCTTGCCCGAGGATTCAGGGCCGTAGATCTCGACCACCCGGCCGCGCGGCAGACCACCGACGCCGAGCGCGATGTCGAGACCGAGCGAGCCCGTGGAGATGGTCTCAACCTCCTGCACCTTGTCGGACTTGCCGAGGCGCATGATCGAGCCTTTGCCGAAGGCCCGCTCGATCTGCGTCAGCGCAGCCTCGATCGCCTTGGACTTGTCCTTGTCGGCTGCTGCCATTGTCGAGGAATCCACCATCTTCAGCGCAGGCTGGGCCATCGCAAGGCTTCCTTATGCATGGGAGGGGCACGGCGCTCAATCCGCCGGAGCTGATGGATTTCGTACTTGTTTTGTTCTAAATGCGCAAGCCCGACATCATAGTTTGTGCCGGAAAGAACAGAACGTGGAAGCGAAGCCGTGGGTTCGAGATCGGCTGCGACGGAGCAGGCCGCTGACCACCCCGCGCCGATGTCACCCTGACCAAACTCGGGGGCCGATTCAGTCTCCCGCGAAAGCACGCGCCATGCGGGCTCGAGAGCGAAGCCGACATCCAACCTCCCGAAGGATTTGATCGGATATCGTACGCTTCCCTCGGCCGCGTTCAGCTCGCCATCGTCTGCTTTACCGTTTCGACGAGCTGCTTGAGGCTGAAGGGCTTGGGCAGGAAGTTGAAGGCCTCGCCCTCGGGCAGGTTCTTGCGGAAGGCGTCCTCCGCGTAGCCGGAAACGAAGATCACCTTGAGGTCGGGCATGTGCTTGCGCAGCTCGCGCAGCAGGGTCGGCCCGTCCATCTCCGGCATCACGACGTCGGAGACCACCACGTCGATGCCGTCGGCATGCTCCTCGATCAGGCGCAGCGCCTCGATGCCGGAGGCCGCCTCCAGCACGGTGTAGCCGCGCGCCGACAACGCTCGTGAATTGACAGCGCGAACCGGATCCTCGTCCTCGACGAGCAGGACGGTGCCCTGGCCGGTATGGTCTGCCGCGGGCTTCGGCGGCGGCTCCGGGGGACGCACGGCGGGAGAACCGGACTCCTTGCTCGATTCGGCCGATCCCGCCTCCGCATCGTCACCGGACTTCGGCTCGGAAGCGCTGATTTTCGTCGATCCGGAGGCCGTTCGCGGCGGGGGCAGAGGCTCGGGCAGGGCTTCGATGCCGGGCTCGTGGCGCGGCAGGTAGATGCGGAAGGTGGTGCCTTCGCCCACCGTCGACTGCACGTCGATCGCCCCGCCGGACTGGTTGACGATGCCGAACACCGTCGAGAGCCCGAGCCCGGTGCCCTTGCCGATCTCCTTGGTCGTGAAGAACGGCTCGAAGATCTTCTGGCGCACCTCCGGCGGGATGCCTTCGCCGGTATCGGTCACCTCGATCATCACGTGATCGCCCGCTGGGATGCCGACCGGCCGCTCGCCATCGACCGGGCAGTTGGCGGTGCGGATCGTCAGGCTGCCGCCGCCGGGCATCGCGTCGCGGGCGTTGACCGCGAGGTTCACGATCACCTGCTCGAACTGGTTCACGTCGGCCTTGATCGGCCAGATCTCGCGGCCGTGGCGGAAATCGAGCTGCACGCGCTCGCCGAGCAGGCGCTTCAACAGGAGTGTCAGGTCGGAGAGCGCCTCGCCGACATCCATCACCTCCGGCCGCAGGGTCTGGCGGCGGGAGAAGGCCAGCAATTGGCGCACCAGGGACGCTGCCCGGTTCGCGTTCTGCTTGATCTGCATGATGTCTTGGAAGGCATGGTCGGTCGGCCGGTGGCTCGCGAGCAGGAGGTCCGAGTAGCCGATGATCGCCTGGAGGACGTTGTTGAAGTCGTGGGCGATGCCGCCGGCGAGCTGGCCCACCGTGTCCATCTTCTGGGTCTGGGCGACCTGCTGTTCGAGCTGGCGCTGGGCCGTCGTGTCGAGGGCGTAGAGAATCACCCGTTCACGGTCGCCGTCGTTGCCGGCCTGGGCCTCGGCATCGGGGTTGGGCGTCCCGTCGGAATCCGCGGGGCTCATCCAGACGCGGGCCGAGCGATCCCCCGGCCCGGACAGGCCAACCTCGATCGGATCGAGGCCGCCGAAGCCGTTGGCGGCGCGGGCGAGCGCGCCCTCGATGACGCCACGGTCGCGCTCCAGCACGGCGTCGCGCATCATCGGATCGGGCGCGTCTCGGCCGGCCTCCGCCGCGGGCTGGCGCGGCATGCCGGCGAACAGGCGCACGAACGAGGTGTTGGCGCGGATCACCCGGCCGTCCCGGTCGAGGGTGGCGATGGCGATCGGGCTGTTGTTGAGGAAGCGGGCGAGCCGCACCTCGGCCGCGCGCTGCGGCTCGTCGGCATCCGATCCGGCGGAGCGGTTGAGCACGAAGGTGCGCGAGGGGCCGGGCGCCCCGTCCTGCCCGTAGGCGACGCGGTGGTAGAGCCGCGTCGGCAGCGGCTGGCCGTTGCGGCGGCGCAGGTCGATATCGTAGCGGTCGGTGCGCACCTCGCCGGGCAGGCCCGGTGAAGCGGTGAGCATGTCGGCGCCGGGTGCGATCTCCAAAAGCTTCAGCCCGCCGGAGCCGACGGTGGCGAGGTCGTAGCCGAGCCAGGAGGCGAGTGTCGCGTTCATGTAGACGATCGAGCCGGCCGCATCGATCGACAGGAAGCCGGCCGGCGCGTGGTCGAGATAGTCGATCGCGTGCTGGAGTTCCTGAAAGACGTTCTCCTGGCGCTCTCGCTCGTGGGTGATGTCGCTCACCGTCCAGAGCGCGGCGGAGCCGCGGTGGCGCTGGATCGGCCGAACCGCGATGCGGTACCAGGCGAAGTCGCGATCCGGGGCACCACCGGGCGGCGGCGACATCCGGATCTCCTCGGCATAGGCGCGGTCGTCGCGGGAAGCCTGGGCGAGCCGATAGACCGCCTCCGAGACTTCCGGCGCGCCGACGAAGATGCGCTCGATGGAGCGGAGATTCGAAAAGCTGTCGCCGCCGGCAAGGCGCATATAGGCCTCGTTGGCGTAGATCATCCGCCCGTTATCCTCGACGACGAGCTTGCCCTCGGGGGCGGCGTCGACGATGGCGCGGGTGATGTCGTCGCGCGAGGCCGGGCCGGCGAGCTGAAGCGCGCCGATCGCCAGGGCGAACAGGAAGAACACGCCCGCCATCGCGAGCAGTGCCAGCAAGGCGAGGATGAGCGGCTGCGCCTGCTCGTTGGCGACGAAAGACAGTCCCACCGCCGCGCCGACGAGCAGGCCCGCCAGCATCAGCAGCAGGCCGACCCGGCCGGGCCGTTCCGAACGATCGATCGAACCGGACGCCGGCACCGCTGGTCCGCTGACCTCAGCCATCAGGCCCTACCCATCCCTCGCACATGGACGGCACACGGCTGCTGCGAGCCTTGTGGGACGTCAAATGCCGCGCCTTGTGCCGGAGCATTGCCGGACAATGGTGCATAAACCGTGGCGCCTGAACGACTTCGCCGTCCCATGCGGAAGCGGCGTGAGCCTCAGGCAGCCCTGCGGCGAAGGCGAAGCACGAAACCGATGACCTCCGCAACTGCGCGATAGTGCTCGGCGGGAATCTCGGCATCGACCTCGACGGTGGCGTGGAGGGCGCGGGCGAGCGGCGGGTTCTCCATGACCGGCACTTCGTGGTCGGCGGCGACGGCGCGGATACGCAAAGCCAGCGAGTCGACGCCCTTGGCCACGCAGATCGGCGCGGCCATCCCGGCCTCGTAGCGCAAGGCCACGGCGAAGTGGGTCGGGTTCGTCACCACCACGGTCGCGGTGGGCACGGCGGCCATCATCCGCTTCTTCACGCGGGCTTGGCGCAATTGCCGGATCCGGGCCTTCACCTCGGGGCTGCCCTCGCTCTCCTTGTGCTCCTGCTTCATCTCCTCCTTGGTCATGCGCAGGCGCTTGTGCCAGCGGTTGCGCTGGTAGAGCGCGTCGCCGAGCGCGATCACTGCGTAGACCGCGAGCATGCCGCCCATCATCTTGAGGGCGAGCGTCAGGGTGCCCTGGAGCGCGACGCCCGGATCGAGCTGGGCGAAGGATTCCGCCCGGTCGTGCTCGCTCCACAGGATCGCACCCGCGATGGTGCCCACCACGATGATCTTGGCGAGGCCTTTGCCGAAATTCACCCAGGCATCCATGCCGAGCAGGCGCTTGGCGCCCGCCATCGGCGAGATGCGCGAGAATTTCGGCATCAGGCTCTCGGCGGTGAAGATCGGCCGGTGCTGGATCAGGCCGGCGGCGATGGCCGCAATCATCGCGATGCCCAGGGGCACGGCGAGCGCCTTTGCGCAGACCCACGACGCGCGCAAAGCCACGCCGAGATAGGTGCCCGAATCCGAGGGCAGGCCGCCGGCATGTTCGAGGAAGCCGCGCATGTCGCGGGTCAGCCCCTCGGCCACCGGGCGGGCCGAGAGCATCAGGGCGAGGGTGAAGGCCGCCAGGATGAAGAAGGTGTTGATCTCGGACGAGTTGGGGACGTCGCCGCGCTCGATCGCCTGCTCGATGCGTCGTGGCGTCGGGTCTTCGGTCTTGTCCTCGTCGTCGGTCTCGTCGGACACCGGCTCAGGCTCCCCGGTTCCCGATTAGCGCATCGTCCCGAAAGGCGGTCCCCGGCTTTCGGAGAAAGACGATGCAAAGACAAGAGGCGAGAGCCTCGCCCCGGATCCGATATCCCGGGCGAGGCTCTAGCGCCCGAGGAATGCGCCGAGATAGCGGCCGAGATCGTCGAGGAACAGCCCCATGATGAGGCCGAGCGCGCCGACGAACAGCATCATGCCGATGATCACGGAGGCGGGAACCGCCAGGAAGAACACCTGCAATTGCGGCATCAGCCGGGAGAGGATGCCGAGGCCGAGATTGAACAGGATGCCGAACACGATGAACGGCCCGGAGATCCGCACCGCCAGGGCAAAGCTGCGGCTGAAGGCATCGAGGGCGAGCTTGGCCGCATCCGCCATCGCCGGCACGCCGCTCGGCGGCAGCAGAACGTAGCTGCGCCCGATCGCTTCGAGGGCGAGGTGGTGCAGATCGGTTGCCAGAATGAGGGTGACGCCGAGCATCGCCAGGAAGTTGCCGATCGCGGCCTGCTGCCCGCCCATCGTCGGATCGACGGTCATGGCGTAGGCGAGGCCCAGCTGCTGCGAGATCACCACGCCCGCGGTCTGGAGCGCGGCGACGATCATGCGCACGCACAGGCCCAGCATCAGCCCGATCAGGATCTCGCCGATCAGCAGCCCGATCAGGGTTGGCGCCGCCAAGGCCGCATTGCCGGTCGGCAGCATCGGCCGCACGGTGGGGAACAGCACCAGCGTCACGAGCAAGGCGAGGGCGAGCCGCAGCCGGCTCGCGATGAGCTGCTCGCCCAATCCCGGCATCAGCATCATCAGCGTGCCGACCCGAGCAAAAGTGATGAGGAAGGCCGCCGCGAGGCCGGGCAGCAGCAGGTCGAGCGGCGTGGTCATGCCGTCTCATCCTACACGCTTGGCCGAGCCGGCGCTGCTGCCCCATCATCCCCCCGCGGCGATCCGGGCGGCGATCCGGGCCATGTAGGCGGCCATGGCGTCGCCGATGAAGGGCAGCATCAGGAGCATCACCCCGAACACCGCGACGATCTTCGGCACGTAGATCAGCGTTTGCTCCTGGATCTGCGTCAGCGCCTGGAACAGCGACACGATCAAGCCGACGACGAGGGCGACGATCATCATGGGCCCCGCCACCTTCAGGAAGACGAAGATGCCGTCGCGGGCGATGTCGAGGATGGCGAGGCCGGTCATGGGGCTTTGGACTTTTCGTCTGCTCTGCGGGGCATCGACGGCCTCCCCTCGTCCCGATTACGGGCAGAGGGGCTCAAACTAGATCGGCATCCGCATGATTTCTTCGTAGGCGGAGATCACGCGGTCGCGCACGGCGACGAGGGTCTGGAGGGCGGTTTCGCTCTCGGCCACCGCCGTCACCACGTCCACCACATTGGCCTTGCCGGTGGCCGCCGAGAGGGCGGCTCGGTCGGCCTGCGCGCCGGATTGGGCGACGTTGTCGAGGCTCTGTTGCAGGAAGCCGGTGAAGCCGCCCGGCGCGGACAGTCCCTGGGCCATTCCCTGAGCGGGTTTGGCGGCACCGGGGCGGGCGAGGCTCTGGGCCGCGCCGTAGGCGCCGGCAGCGAAGGCGGAGGTCGTCATCGGGGCTACGCCTTCAGGATCTCGAGGGTGCGGGAGATCATCCGCCGGGTGGCGGTCACCATGTTGAGGTTGGCCTCGTAGGAGCGCTGGGCCTCGCGCATGTCCATGTTCTCGATCAGCCCGTTGACGTTGGGCAGGCGCACCTCGCCGCGGGCATCCGCCGCCGGGTTGCCGGGATCGTGTTTCGTGCGGAACGGCGTGGGATCGCGCCGCACCCGGCCGGCCTCGACGACGCTGGCGTTCAGTTCGTTGTCGAAGCGGCTGGTGAAGGTCGGGATCTTGCGCCGATAGGGATCGCCGCCCGCGGTCTGGGCGGTGGAATCGGCGTTGGCGATGTTCTCGGCGATGATGCGCATCCGGCCGGATTGCGCCTTCAGGCCGGAGGCGGCGATGCCGAGGCTCTTCAAGAAATCCATGACGGTCCCCGTTCAGCGATGTCAGCGAGCGATGTCAGCGCTTGCCGACGGCGATTTTCAGGGCGTCGAGGCTCTTCTGGTAGAGCGAGGCGACGAGCTGGTAATCGGATTGGTTGTCGCCGGCCTTCATCATTTCTTCTTCCAGATTCACCCCGTTGCCGGAGGGGCGGACCTCGAAGCCCTTGAAGCGGCGCGGGTCGGCGTTCGGTCCGGCGCTCGCCGTCATCCCGATATGCGTGGAATCGGTGCGGGCGATCCCGTCGCCGCCGACCGAGGCGCCGAGCGGCGTCGCGAGTTTCACCGAGGCCGCGGACGGCTCGGCGAGGTCGCGCGGGCGAAACCCCGGCATATCGGCGTTGGCGACGTTCTCGGCGAGCAAGGCTTGGCGGGCCTGATGCCAGTGCATCCGGGTGCGCAGCATGCCGAGCAGGGGCAGGTCGGTCAGCGACATGGTGCCTCGGGGTCGGCGCGGCGGGCGATGGATTTCGGAAAGCCTCGGGTCCGAACCCGGCAGAAACTGCCGCTCACATGGTTAAGGAGCGGTTAACTGGGCAAAACCTGCCGGGTGTCGGTAACGCCGCATGGCGCGGCCGATGATGGAATCGCGGCTGCGGGCTGCACCGAGTTGTTAACGGAGTGTCAACATACGTTGCCGGGGGGCGCAGCGGCGGCGATAATCGCGCTGTGTAATGCGTGGGGCCGAGATTGCGTCTCCGCCGGCTTCGGTCACCGCCGGACGTCGCGCGGCGGCATCGGAGCCCCGACTTAGAAAGACGCGGGTCTTGCAAGCGTTCTTCAGTTCCGAGGGCTCCTACGCCTTGCAGTTCCTGGTGATCTTCCTCGTCATCCTGGTGCTGTTCCTGATCGCGACACTGCTGTTCATGCGGCTGTCCGGGCGCGGCCTCACCTTGTCCGCGAGTGCGGGCCAGCGCGGGCGCCAGCCGCGGCTCGGCATCGTCGACATCTACGAGCTCGACCGGCAGCGCCAACTCATCCTGCTGCGGCGGGACAATGTGGAGCACCTGCTGCTGGTGGGCGGCCCCAACGATGTGGTGATCGAGCGTCACATCCAGCGCGGTGCGGGCGCCCGCTACGCGCCGGACGGGAGCGCCCGGCCCGGCGGCGAGGCCGGCATCGGCGATCCGGCGCTGGAGCCGCGCACCGATCCGTTCCTCGACTCTCCGATGCCGCCGACCTTCGCCATGCCGGAGGTGGTGCCCTCGGCGGTGTCGGGCGCCCAGCCCGCCCCCGATCGGACGCCGCCCCTCGATCCCGGCCTGTTCGAGCCGGAGGCCTTGCCAGCCGACGCCCCGGCGCGGCCGGTCTCGCCGGTCAGCCGCCTGATGCGGCGCACGGCGCCGCCGGTGGTCCCCCCCCGCCCGGAGGTCGCGTCCGAGCGCCCCGCACGGCCCGAACCCGCCTCGGTCGATCCGGTGCCGGAACCCGTGCCGGAGCCGCCGGTCATGGCCAGCCGTGGGCCGCGCTCGGTCGATCCGGCCGTTCTCTCCGATATGGCCCGGCAGCTTCAGGTGGCGCTGAAGCGGCCCTCCTCCGCCGTCACACCCCCGCCTGCGGGCCCGGCCGAAATGCCCCCTCCGGCCTCGAAACCGGCCGAGCCGGCGCCCGCGCGGCCCGATCCGATCGCCGCGGCGATGGCGGCTGCACCGGTTCCGCCCGTTCCCGCCGCGCCGTCGCCACAGGCGCCGCCGGTTCAGCCGGAGCCGGCTCCGGTGGTGGCACCGCCACGGCCGGAACCGAAGCCTGCGGCCCCCGCCAAGCCCGCCACGCCGCCTCCGTTCGTGGCCTCGCCCAAGCCCGATCCGGTGAAGCCGGAACCGCTCAAAACTGAGCCGCCAAGGCCGGAGCCCTCAAGACCCGAGCCCGCGAGACCCGAGCCATCCAAGCCGGAGCCGTCGAAGGCCGAGCCGCCGGAGCCCGCCGCTCAAGCGCAGAACCCGTTCTCGGTGGAGGAGATCGAGGCCGAGTTCGCCCGCCTCCTCGGACGCCCGCTCGACAGCAAGAACTGAGGCACGCAAGCTTGTCCGCCTTTTGGCGGTAGAGCCTGCTTTTCCCGAGGACGCCGCATCCGCGTCACGGGGTGGCGGCCCGAACGTTCGTGAGGCAAGCCAGAGGCATGGAGGCACTCGTTGTCGGGGCGGGGATAGTGGGGCTGGCGATCGCGCGGGCCCTCGCGCTGCGGGGTGCCTCGGTGATCGTGGCGGAGGCGACCGAGGCGATCGGCACCGGCGTCTCCGCCCGCAGTTCGGAGGTGATCCACGGCGGGATGTATTATCCCCCCGGTTCGCTGCGCGCCCGTCACTGCGTCGAGGGGCGCCGCCGCCTCATCGATTTCTGCGCGAGCCACGGCGTGCCCTATCGGCTGTGCGGCAAGCTGATCGTGGCGACGCACGAAGCGGAGCGCTCACCGCTTGAGACGATCCTGTCCCGCGGCGTCGAGAACGGCGTCGAGGGCCTGACCTGGCTCGAACGCACCGAGGCTGTGGCTCTGGAACCGGCCTTGTCCTGCGTCGCCGCGCTCCATTCCCCCGCGACCGGCATTGTCGACAGCCACGCCCTGATGCTGGCGCTCCTCGGCGACATCGAAGATGCGGGCGGCGTGCTGGCTCTGCAGACGCCGATCGAGGCGGCGGCGCGCCGAGATGGGCGCTGGGCGGTCCGCTTCGGCGGGCAGGCGCCGGACGTGCTGGAGGTCGATTGTCTCGTCAACGCCGCGGGCCTCGGCGCGCAGGCGCTCGCCCGCCGGATCGAGGGGGTGGCGGCCGACGGCGTCCCCCGGCAGGTTCTGGCCAAGGGCAGCTATTTCGGATGCAGCGGCCGGCCGGCCTTCACGCGGCTGATCTATCCGGCCCCGGTCGAGGGAGGCCTCGGCATCCACCTGACATTGGACCTCGCCGGACGCATGCGGTTCGGCCCCGATGTCGAATGGGTGGACGCCCCCGATTACGCGGTCGATCCTGGACGCGCCGAACGCTTCGCGACGGCGATCCGGCGCTACTGGCCTGGCCTGCCGGACGGTCGCCTGACGCCGGATTATGCGGGCATTCGGCCGAAGCTCACCGGCCCCGGCGAGCCGGCGGCGGATTTCCGTATCGATGGGCCGGGCGAGCACGGATGGCCCGGTTTGGTGCAGCTCTTCGGGATCGAGAGTCCGGGCCTCACCGCCTCGCTCTCCCTGGCTGAGGCGGTGACCGATCAGGTGATGGCGTAAGGTTACGCGGCCCGCATCAGATCGGTCTTCGTCCCGTACGCCACCACGTCAGTGTGAACCGCGAAGGTGATCAGCTTCGCTGCGCCGAAGCTCGTGGAAATCGCGCAATCCGTCGCGTCGCGGCCTCTGGCCATGACGATGCGGCCGATCCGCGGCGTGTTGTGGCGGGCGTCGAAGGTGTACCAGCGCCCGCCGAGATAGACCTCGAACCACGCCGAGAAATCCATCGGATCGGCCACGGGCGGCACGCCGATATCGCCGAGATAGCCCGTGCAATAGCGCGCCGGAATGTTCATGCAGCGGCATAACGCGATGGCGAGATGCGCGAAATCGCGGCAGACGCCGACCTGCTGCTGGTAGCCGTCGAAGGCCGAGCGGGTAGCATCCGCCTTCATGTAATCGAAGCGGATGCGCTCGTGCACGTAATCGACGATGGCCTGAACCCGCGCCCAACCCGTCTGCGTCTGGCCGAAGAGCGGCCATGCGATCTCGGCCAGCTTATCGGTGTCGCAGTAGCGGCTCGCCAGCAGGTAGAGCATCACGTCGTCGGGGAGAGCCTCCACCGGAATCTGGGCGGCCTCCGGCGCGACCGCATCGGGCAGGCCCGAATCGGCGACCAGGAAATCCGACGAGATCGAGAAGCGCCCCGGCGGCGCGACGATGCGAGTGCAGACATTGCCGAAGGAATCGAGCGTTTGCCGCGGCGGAATCGGCGGATCGAAGACGATATTCTCCGGGCTGCGCAGATCCCCCTGGCGGGCGGGGTGGAGGCTGAGGAGCAGCGACATCGGCGTTGCAGCATCAGTCTCGAAGGTGATGTCGTACCCGGCTTTGATCAGCATGCGACAGCCCGTGACTTCGATCTGCAATCCCGGAAGATAGAGAATGTACGGGATCAATCGTCAATTCTTGGGATTACCACGCGTTCCGGTATCGCGCTGCACAAATGTTTCGCAGTCCGCCAGCCCAAGAAGCAGTCACGGGACGGGACGTTGGCGCGCATTGCTGGTGCAGCGCACTCGGCGGTATGGAGGCTTCCATGTGGACCGCTCTCTGGAACCGCCTCGCCCATCCGGGCCAATTCCTGCGCTGGTCGGGTGCGGCCTTGCCCTGGCTCGCCGCGGCCTCGGCCCTGCTCGTCGCCGCCGGGCTGTACCTGACCTTCTTCGTCGTGCCGCCCGACTACCAGCAGGGCGACACCGTGCGGATTATGTACGTCCACGTCCCGGCCGCGATTCTCGGCATGGGCTTTTATGGGGCGATGACGCTCTCGGCGATCGGCACGATGGTCTGGCGCCACCCGCTCGCCGACGTGTCGCAGCGCGCCGCGGCGCCGATCGGGGCGGCCTTCACCCTGATCTGCCTCGTCACCGGCTCGCTCTGGGGCAAGCCGATGTGGGGGACCTACTGGGTCTGGGATGCGCGCCTCACCTCGATGCTGGTGCTGTTCCTGATCTATTGCGGCATCATCGCCCTGTGGCGGACCATCGAGGATCCGAGCCGGGCGGCGCGCGCGGTCTCGATCCTGACGCTGGTGGGTGCGGTGAACCTGCCGATCATCAAGTTCTCGGTGAACTGGTGGTCGACGCTGCACCAGCCGGCCTCGATCCTGCGCATGGGCGGCTCGTCGATCGATTCCTCGATGCTCTACCCGCTGCTCGAGATGGTGCTGGCGATGACCCTGCTCGGCGTCACGCTGCATCTTCAGGCGATGCGCACCGAGATCTACCGCCGCCGGGTGCGCACGCTGCTGATCCGTCAGGCGGAGCGGCTCGATGCCGGCGTGCAGGACGCCGCACCGATGACGCGCGCGGCGACGCCCCTTCCCGTGGGCCAAGCGATCTAACACGATCGATGGGACGATCACTCTGAGACCCGCCATGGAATTCGGACCTTACGCCCCCTTCATCGTCGGTTCCTACGGCTTTGCGGCCCTGGTGCTCGGCGCCCTGGCCCTCAACGGCTGGTGGGACGGGCGGGCGCAGCGCCGCGCGCTCGCCGAGTTGCAGGACGAGCGGGGAGGTCGCTCGTGAGCGCGCAGGCCCCGCAAGCGACTCCGCCCGGCACCGGGGAGCGCCCCCGCCGATCGCTTCTCGCGCTGCTGCCGGTGCTCGTCTTCGCCATCCTGGCCGTCACCTTCCTGGTCCGGCTGCGCTCGGGCGCCGATCCCGCGGCTTTGCCCTCGGCGCTGATCGGCAAGCCGGTCCCCGCTTTCGCGCTGGAGCCGGTGCCGGGCCTTCAGGCCGCCGGCCGGCCGGTGCCCGGTTTGTCGAGTGCGGATCTCAAGGGGCAGGTGACCGTCCTCAACATCTTCGCCTCGTGGTGCGCCCCCTGCCAGATCGAGCATCCGATGCTGATGCGGCTCGCGCAGGAGCCCGGCATCCGCCTCGTCGGCATCGATTACAAGGATCCGGGGGAGGCCGGCCGGCGCTGGCTGGAGCGCAACGGCCTGCCCTTCGCGGCGGTCGGCAACGACGCGAGCGGCCGGGCGGGCATCGACCTCGGCGTCTACGGCGTGCCGGAAACCTTCATCATCGGTCCCGACGGCCGAATCCGCGACAAGCTCGTCGGAATCCTGACGCCGGAAAACTACGAGAGCGTGCTGGAGCGGATCCGCGCCGCCGGCCGGACCGCCCCCGTGACGAACTGACCGGGACAACGGCGTGCGCTTGGAAACCGGGGAGCGGAGGCGTATGCAGCCCCGGTCCGCTTGAAACCGTTCCAAGGTGGAGAGGCAGGGCGACCGGCTGAAATCACGATCAGAAGAGCGCCATGCGGATCGGACTGTTCGTCCCCTGCTACGTCGATGCCTTCGAGCCCGAGGTCGGCATCGCCACGCTGGAACTGTTGGAACGCTTCGGCCTGACGGTCGAATACCCCTACGATCAGACCTGTTGCGGCCAGCCGATGACGAATACCGGCTGCCATGCGGAGGCCGCCGCCACCGAGGCCTTGTTCGTCAAGAATTTTTCCGAGTTCGACTACGTCGTCGCCCCGTCCGGTTCCTGCGTGCATCAGGTGCGCGAACACCTCACCGCCATCCCGCAGACCGATGCGGTCAAGCATGTGCGGGCCCGGACCTTCGAGCTGGTCGAATTCCTGCACGACGTGCTCAAGATCGAGGATCTCCCCTGGGCGGAGTTCCCGCACAAGGTCGCCTACCACTCGAACTGCAACGCCCTGCGCGGCATCGGCCATGCCCAGCCGACCGAGCTGAACCGGCCGTTCTTCTCCAAGCCGCTCAACCTTCTGAAGAAAGTGAAGGGGGTGGAGATCGTCGATCTGACCCGGCCCGACGAGTGCTGCGGTTTTGGCGGCACCTTCTCGGTGTTCGAGCCCGCGGTCTCGGCCAAGATGGGCTACGACAAGGTGACCGATCAGGCCCGCGCGGGCGCCGAATACGTGGTCTCGGCCGATTCCTCCTGCCTGATGCATCAGAAGGGCTGCGCCGAACGTCTCGGCGTCGGCCTCAAGTACATCCACATCGCCCAGGTGCTGAACGGAGCCGCCGCATGAGCGCCGACGACCTGACCCCGCGCCAGACCGAGGATGGGCTCCACCCCGAGGTGCATGCGCCCTCCGACGAGAGCGCGCGCGGCCCCGGCGGCGAACGGCTCCAGCACGCGGAAGCCGCCTCGAAGCCGATCCGGGCCGACGCCCCGCGCGAGCCGCAGCCCCGCGGCGCCAAGGTGCGCGGCAACCGGCCGATCGATCAGGCGGAGGCCGCCGAGCGGTTCCTGGCCGCGCCGATGCACCAGAAGGCCCATGACGAGCGCCTCTGGGACGTTCGCCGCAAGCGCGATGTCGCCGCCCACGGCATCCCGGAATGGGAAGAGCTTCGCGAGATCGCTTCGCAGATCAAGACGCACACGCTGACCCATCTCGACCACTACCTCGAACAGTTCGAGGCGGCGGCAAAGGCCAACGGCGTCCATGTCCACTGGGCCGAGGATGGGGCGGAGCATAACCGCATCGTCCTCGACATCCTGCGGAAGCACGGCGCCACGTCGCTGGTGAAGTCGAAATCGATGCTGACCGAGGAGTGCGGCTTTCGCCACTTCATGGCCGCCCACGACATCGACGTGATCGAGACCGATCTCGGCGAGCGCATCCAGCAGCTCGACGACGAGGAGCCGAGCCATGTCGTGATGCCGGCGGTCCACAAGACCCGTCTCGATGTCGCCGAGGTCTTCGCCCGGACGCTCGGTACCGACCCCGACAACGACGACGCCCACTACCTCGCCGAGAGCCAGCGCGAGACGACGCGGCCCCTGATCCTGAAGGCCGATGCCGGCCTCACCGGCTGCAACTTCGCCATCGCCGAGACCGGCACGGTGGTGACCTGCACAAACGAGGGCAATGCCGACCTCTCCGGCAACGTGCCGCCCTTGCAGATCCACTCCATCGGCATCGAGAAGATCATTCCGCGGGTCGAGCATCTCGGCGTGTTCATCCGCCTGCTGTCGCGCTCGGCCCTCGGCTCGCCGATCACCCAGTACACCTCGCATTTCCGCGGGCTGCGGCCCGGCACCGAGATGCACATGGTGCTGGTCGATAACGGCCGCTCCGAGCGGCTGGCGATGGAGGAGTTCTGGACCTCGCTCAAATGCATCCGCTGCGGCGCCTGCATGAACACCTGCCCGGTCTACCGGCGCTCGGGCGGTCTCTCCTACGGCGCGACCTATTCCGGGCCGATCGGGCTCATCATCGACCCGACCTTCAACAAGCGGAAATACTCGACCCTGCCGTTCTCCTCGACCATGAACGGCTCCTGCACCAATGTCTGCCCGGTGAAGATCAACATCCACGAGCAGATCTTCGCGTGGCGCAAGGTGCTGGCCGAGGAGCACCAGATCCCGCTCCTGAAGCAGGGCATGATGAAGGCGGCAGGCGCCGTGCTGAGCCGTCCGTCCGCGTACCGTGCCGCGATCCAGACCGCCGACTCGGCCCTGCGCATCCTGCCGCGCTTTGCCGTCTACAACCCGGCCAACACCTGGGGGAAGAAACGCGAGATGCCGCACGCCCCGCGCCAGAGCTTCCACGCGTGGTACCGCCGGAACCGTATGAAGAAGGGGAGCGACGCGTGAGCGCCCGCGAGACCATCCTCGCTCGCCTACGCGCCAACCGCCCGGCCGGCGACTTCCCGCTGCCGGAGGTGCCGACCTTCGAACCCCTGGTCGGTGACGATCTCGTCGCCGAATTCACCGAGCGTCTGGGCAAGATGGGTGGGCGCGTCGAACGCGCGGGCAGCCCGTCCGATCCCTTCGCTCCGGTGCGGTCGCGCCTGGACGGGGCGGCGGTGATCGCCTCCGCCGTGCCGGAGTTTTCCGGAAACCGCGATCTCGCCGCTCTCGCCGGGCCGACCGAGGTCAACGATGTCGATGTGGCGGTGGTGCGGGCGCGCTTCGGCGTCGCCGAGACCGGTTCGGTCCTGTTCACGCAAGACGACCTGATCGTGAACGCGGTCGCCTATCTCGCCCAGCACCTGATCGTGCTGCTCGACCCCGCCGACATCCTCGTGAACATCCAGGGCGCCTACAAGCGTCCGGAGTTCGGACAGGCCGCTTACGCCGTCCTCCATACCGGCCCGTCCGCCACCGCCGACATCGAGGGCGTGCTGATCCACGGGGCGCAGGGCGTGCGCTCGCTGACCGTGCTTCTGCTGCAGCGCAAAAAACAAGCAGCCTGAAAGCGGAGCCGAACGGATCCCCGCGCGTTTGCGACAAAACGCCTCTCTGGATCGGGGCGTCTCCCCGCAAAATCCGGAGCCGTCCCCGTGCGTTTCAAGCTCGGTTGCAGTCTTGCCTACGAGGTCAAGGCGCCCACCACCTTCATCTTCAATGTCGAGGTCGCGAAGCTGCAAAGCCTCGACATCGCCTCCGAAAGCCTGACCCTGGCGCCGGACCCGGCACGGCGCGTCTACGTCACGCCCGACCTCAAGAACCGCTATCTCGGCGTCAACGTGCAGCCGGGCCCGTTCTCGCTCGAATACAATGCCGAGGTGGAGCTGACCGTCGTGCGGGCCGACCCGGCGACGATTCCCGAGACGCCCGTCTCCGAACTCCCCCTCGACATCCTGCCCTTCCTGCTGCCGAGCCGCTTCGTCTCGTCGGACCGGCTCGCCGCCTTCGCCCAGGCCGAGTTCGGCGGCCTTCCAAAGGGCCATCAGCGGGTCAGCGCGATCTGCAACTGGATCCACGACAACATGGCCTATCGGCGCGGCTCCAGCGACGGCGAGACGACCGCCGACGAGAGCCTGCTGATGCGCGCCGGCGTGTGCCGCGACTTCGCCCATCTCGGCGCCGCCTTCTGCCGTGGCCTCGGCATCCCTGCCCGGTTCGTGAGCTGCTACGCCTACGGCCTCGTGCCGGGCGATTTCCACGCCGTGTTCGAGGCCTATCTCGACGGGCGCTGGTGGCTGTTCGACGCGACGCGCCAAGCCCATCTCGACGGTCTCGTGCGCATCGGCATCGGGCGGGATGCCGCCGAAATCGCCTTCTCCACGCCCTACGGCGACATGCAGCCGACCGGCATGGAGATCCGCATCGCCCGCGCCGACGGAGGCCCGGAGCCGATGGAGCGCACGGTCGATGCGATCTCGACGGAGGAGCCGGCTCCGCATGCCGGTGCGGCCTGACCGAGGCGGCCCACCCGGCAAATCCGGTTGCCTGAGCGCGATATGAAGTTTTTTTTCGCATCCGGCGGATTAAACGGAATTATCGCTCGTCTATCTTATGTTCCAGGTAAGCCTGGACGAATCTCCAAACTCCGCCCGCCCGGCTCCGTCCGCGGCGGGCTTTTTCGTTCTCGGCTCGCCGCCATGGGGCGAACCACGAAAGCCGTCACGGCAAACGATGTGCGGTATCTGAATACCTCAACCGCAAAAGCCTTCCAGGGATTGCGTTTTTCTCGCCGAGCCGTTCACTGTCTGCCTTGACGAGGACGCAGAATCCCCCTAGTGACCCGGCCGTACGCCGCTGCGTCCTTACCCGACGCGGCGGCGCCTTATTTCCAACGTCACCGGCACGGGAATCGGCCATGAAGACCACTTCGCTGAAGCCCGCCGACGTCGACAAGAAGTGGGTCGTGATCGACGCCGAGGGCCTCGTCGTGGGCCGTCTCGCTTCGATCGTGGCGATGCGTCTGCGCGGCAAGCACAAGCCCGCCTACACGCCCCACGTCGATTGCGGCGACCACGTCATCGTCATCAATGCGGACAAGGTGAAGTTCACCGGCCGCAAGTACGACCAGAAGGTCTACTACCACCACACGGGCTACCCGGGCGGCATCAAGGAGCGCTCGGCCAAGTTCATCCTCGAGGGCCGGTTCCCCGAGCGCGTGGTCGAGAAGGCCGTCGAGCGCATGCTGCCGCGTGGCCCGCTCTTCCGCCAGATCCTCGGCCACCTGCGCGTCTACAAGGGTGCCGCGCATCCCCACGAGGCCCAGCAGCCGCAGGCGCTCGACGTCGGCTCCCTCAACCGTAAGAACGTGAGCGCTTGATCATGGCGACCCTTCAGTCCCTCGCCGACCTCAATCGGGCGAACACCCAGACGAGCAACCCCGAGAACGAGGCGCCCGTCCACGTCCAGAAGCTGGACGCCCAGGGCCGCGCTTACGCGACCGGCAAGCGTAAGGACGCAGTCGCCCGCGTCTGGATCAAGCCCGGCAACGGCACCGTGGTCGTCAACGGCCGCCCGGTCGAGACCTACTTCGCCCGCCCGGTGCTGCGCATGATCCTGCGCCAGCCGCTGGAGATCGTCTCCCGCGTCGATCAGTACGACATCACCGTCACGGTGAAGGGTGGCGGTCTCTCCGGTCAGGCCGGCGCCGTGCGTCACGGCCTGTCCAAGGCGCTGACCTACTACGAGCCGGAGCTGCGCTCCTCGCTCAAGCGCGAAGGCTTCCTGACCCGCGACCCGCGCGTCGTCGAGCGCAAGAAGTACGGCCGCAAGAAGGCTCGCCGCAGCTTCCAGTTCTCGAAGCGCTAAGGCGTTTCACGTATCGATGGTGCAAAGGGCGGGGCCGCAAGGCTCCGCCCTTTTCGTCTCTAGGATCGACGCGAGGCCGTCGCATGAAGAGGGCAGGGAGCCCGGACCGTCCGAGCGAGACCGCGCCGCCGATGGACCGCCGCGCCGTCCTGGCCGAGGCGTTGGCCCGTCTCGCCCCGCGCCTGCCGGATTTCGAGACCGAGGCGGTGCTGGACCGGGCGTTGCGCAGCCCCGGCCTGCGCGGTGCGGTGCCGGAAACCGCAGTTTGGCTCGCCCTGACGGCGTTCACCCGGCACGCCTTCACCGAGTACGACGACCTCCTCGACGAGGGCTACGACCGCGACAGCGCCCGGCACTTCGTTCTCGACGAGATGAACGCGCGGCTCGCCGAATGGGGCTGCCGCCGCCGCGTTTCCGAGGAGGCCGAATCCGATCCCGGTGAGGACGACGTCCCCGAAGCGTGAGGGAAACCGAGAGGCCTTCTTGCCGGTCGGCTGCCGCTGGGGCAGGGAGTCCTCTCTCAACTGCGGAGATACTCGTCGATGAAGCTCAGCGCGCGCAACGTCCTCAAGGGCAAGGTCGTTTCGGTCGAGAAGGGTTCGACCACGGCCCATGTGAAGATCGAAATCGCCAGCGGTCAGATCGTCACCTCGGCCATCACCAACGAGTCGGTCGACTCGCTCGGGCTCAAGGTCGGCGGCGAAGCCTATGCCGTGATCAAGAGCTCCGACGTCATCATCGCCGTCGACTGAGCCTCATCAGGCTCAACCTTCGATCGCCAGCGCGATCCCGTGCCGGGTGGTCGCGCCCGGCGCCAGCAGGCGCTGCGAATCGCGGTCCTCCAAAGCGCCGTCGAAGCCGGCCCAGTCGGCATGTCCGGTCCAGGCTTCCAGCGACAGGAACGGCGCCGTCGGCTTGGTCCAGATCGCGAGATGGGGGAAGTCCTCCATCCGCATGGCGATGGCGCGGCCGCTCGGTGACACGAAGCGCATCGCCCGGCTCCGCGCGTTCAGGAAGACCAGAGCCTCGCTGAAGAGGTCGGGATTGAGGTCGAGGCGTGTACCGTCGAGCGTTAGCTCCCGCTCGCTGCGCACCAGCAGCCCGCCCGCGCCGACCTCCGGCACGAAGGGCCGCTCCGCCTCCTCGAACAGAACCGCGTAGCCGCCACCGGCGCGACGCTCGCCCTCGGCGAAGGGCCAGGGAAAGGCGGGGTGGAAACCGAGGGCATAGGGCAGGGCGGCCTTGCCCGGATTCTCGACCCGGATATCGAAGGTCAGCGTCTTTCCCGCGATGCGAGCGTCGATCGTCAGGCTGAACGGGAAGGGATAGTGTGGCCGTGTCGCCTCGCTGTCTGTCAGCCGCAGGGAGACCGCGTTCGCGCTCTGGCTGACGATCGCGAAAGGCAGATCGCGGGCAAAGCCGTGCTGGGCCATCGGGTAGCGCTGGCCGTCCACTTTCACGCTGCCGCCGGACGAAGCGCCGACGACTGGGAAGAGCCAGGGCGCATGCCGGTTCCAGTGTTCCGGATCGCCGCTCCAGAGATATTCGCGGCCTTCGACCTGCCAGGAGACCGGCTCGGCGCCGTGGAGCGCGATCCGCGCCGTGCTGCCGTCATCCGCACGGATCTCGACCGTCCCGTCCATCACCCTTGCCCCCGCACGCGTCTGCCTTGTTTCGAAGCGATAGCCGGGTCGGGGCGAGACCGCTACCGGGCCGGCGCTGCGACGGGAGGCGAAACGGCCGGATCCGCGATCACCTGCGAGGGCGGCCCCGAGGCGACGATCCGTCCGTCCTCGACGACGTGGACCGTGTCGGCCCGGCGCAGAGAGGTGAGGCGGTGGGCGATCATGATGATCGTGCGCGTGCCGCCCAGGGCGCCGAGGGCCTCCATCACCGCGGCTTCGGTCTCGCCATCGAGCGCGCTGGTCGCCTCGTCGAACACGATGACATCGGGGTCGTGGTACAGCGCGCGGGCGATGCCGATGCGCTGGCGCTGGCCGCCGCTGAGCCGGGCGCCGCGCTCGCCCACGCCGGTGTCGTAGCTCGCAGACAGGGCCGTGACGAAGTCGTGGGCACCTGCAAGCCGCGCGGCGCGCTCCACGGCCGCCCGGTCGAGGCTGTCCGGCGGGATGCCGAGAGCGATGTTCTGCGCGATGCTGCCGTCGATCAGGAACACGTCCTGTGGCACGTAACCGATCCGGTTCTGCCATACCGGCAGGCTCTCGGCATCGAGCGGGTGGCCGTCGATCAGGATGCGGCCCCGCGTCGGGGTGAGAATGCCGAGGATCAGGCCCACCAGGGTCGACTTGCCCGAGCCGGTGCGGCCGACGAGGCCGACGGTGGTGTGCGCGGCGATCGTCAGGTCGATGCCGCGCAGGGTCGGGCGACCGGGCTCGTAGTCGAACGCGACGTTCTCCAGACGGATCGCCTGCGTGAAGGGCAAACGCTCGGCCGTGCGAAGCCTGCGCTCCCGCTCGCCCGCCAGGGCATCGACGATCAGGCGCACGCCGGGCAGGTGGAAGCGCAACTGCGAGACGGCGGTGAAGATGTTCTGGAAGGCCGGCAGCATGCGGTAGCCGGCAAAGGCGAACAGGCCGAGCAGCGGCAGCATGCCGGCGGTGTCGATCCCTTGCGTCAGCGCGAACAGCACCACGGCGATCACGCCGCCGAAGGCGAGCGATTCGATGACGAAGCGCGGCAACTGCCCAGTGACGAGGCTGGAGGCGAGGGCATGGGCATAGGAGCGCGCCGGCGCATCGAAGCTGCTCGTGAAGGTCTCGGCCCGGCCGTAGAGCTTGAGTTCGGTCAGCGCGCCGAAGGTCTCCTGCACCACCCGGTAGCGTCCCTCGTTGCCCGCCACCGCCCGCGTCCCGAGCCGGGAGAGGCGCGCCCGCATCACCACGTAGATCGCGACGTAGAGCCCGCCGAAGCCGCCGCCGAGGATCAGCGCGAGCCGAGGCTGATAGGCGATCAGGAAGATCATCACCGCGAGGGCCGAGGCGCCGCGCGAGGCGATCACCATCGCCGGTGTGAGCACGCCGAGGACGAGACGGTCGGTTTCGCTCAGCACATTCTTGGCGAGTTCGGCGCTGTTGGCATGGGCGAAGAACAGGCGTTCGCGATCGACGTAGCGGGCGAGCAGGCGCCGGGCGAAACCGTAGCCGACAAGATGCGCGAACAGGAGCTGCGCGTAAGCGAAAGCGGCGTTGACCGCGCTGGTGAGCAGGATCGCCGCGAGCGCGGCAAAGCCAGTCGCGAGCAGAAAGGTGCGGTCGTCGGTCAGACCAAAGGCATCGCGGAGGTTGCCGAGATACGGGATACGCGTGGCCGCGCCGGGATCGCCGACCAGCGTGAGGAACGGCAGCACCGAGGCGACGCCGACCACTTCGAGCAGGGCCGCGAGCCCGAGCCCGAGCCCGAGCAGCAGGAGCCGCCGTCGGTCGTGCCGCCGCATCACCCGCAGGAGATCGAGGAGGGGCCTCAAACAGTCACCGGGGCGAGAGGGGCTGCGATCCGAAGGACCGACGCAGAATCGCGACGACACCCGGACCCGTGCGCTCCGGGCCGAATGCTGTCGGAGCGCGGCTTAAGTGGTTGATGACAAACGGACCCTGGGCCCATCTGACTCGAGCGCGGTCTCTAGCATGGCGGGCGGAGGGGGCGTCAAGCGAATGCGGGTCGAGGTGCATGGGGCGATCATTAGGTCGAGCCTCTGACCGCACGGTCGGATTGGCGAGAGCGATTTGGATCGGTCGGCCGGGGGCCAGGTCACGCGGCAAGCGGACGATTCGCGCTCCGCGATGACAGATTCGTGCCGCCGGAACCAGAACCTTGGCGGTACGTTTCGCAAGCATGGAACACTATAGATCCGTCTTCGCAACCACCGCCGTCATGGTGTTCGGTCTTCTCGCGACCTCTCCTCTCGTGAGAACGCAGAATTCAGCGCCGACTCCGACGCGCGCCCAGAGCGTGATCGTTAGCAGCGCCGAGGCGGCCGAAGGTTCTACCTGGGCCGATCCGCCGCGATACAGCGCCGTCATGGCTGCAAAGCCCAGCATCGACGACCGCAGCAGCATGCTGGCGCCGAAGCCCGCCACCTTCACTCTGCTACCCCCTGAGACGGTGGCACTCCTGGCCGCCGACGACCTCGCGCGGGCCGACACCGCTCAGCGCGTGCAAGCCGTGCGGCGTCACCGTGCTGCGAAGGTCGCGACGCGCACGCGACCGGCTCCGGTTGTCGAGACGTCCACCACGGGCCCGGCTTCAAGCGGGGAGGCGACCGCCTCGCAGCCGCAGAAAGCCGCCCGGATCGACCCAATCGGTGATCTTCTGCGGGGGCTGGGGATCGGGCGGGATAGCTGAGGCCTGCGTTTCAGCCTGGTTCAGGCTCAAGCCCTTTTCGGGCAAGCCAATCTGCCGCACGGCACGGGCCATCGTTTCCACTCGTTGATTCATAGGACGTTCCTGAATCCGCGTCGTGGAGTAACCGTTATGATTCTTGCTGCTGCTATTATGTTGATCGGCGCCCTTGGCGCGATCGCCCTCACCGTCGCCGCACGGCCGAGCGCCGACCGCTTCCTGAAGTGGTGACGCCCCCCTGACGTCCCCGCGCGCCATTCCAAGACGGTGAAACTTCCCAAGCCTGTTCCGCGTTATGGCTGCGAACAGATGACGCGGGGATCCGACTGTGGCGGCGATAGTGATGATGGCGGGCGTGATCGGCGCAGCAGGAACACTGATCTGCCTCATGCCCCGGCTCGACTCGTTTTTCGAGTGGTAGAGCGCCCACCCGGCTTGAGCTGATTTCCGGTGCAGTCGAATTTGTAAATCCAAAATCAATCATGGCTGGGTGCGCTCGAAATCAACTCGGTCGCTGTAGCACTGATTTTCGACGCAAAAAAGTATTGATTAATAATCTGGGATTGTAACCAAGTCTTCTCGGCACGCTACCGCTATTATTCTCCGCGGCTATATCTGTGCGCAGCGGTTCTCGTTGGTGCCGTCAATAGCCAGCAAGCGAATTTCGTCGCGGCTCGCAAACGAGACGTCGCGCCGGCTTACGCATCATTTTCGTGATGCCTTTGTCACGACTGAAATTGCGAAATCACTATCCTGTATTCTGCCCGTGCAATGAAGCGCGAGAGTGAGCTTGAATCTCGGCGTCTATCATCCGACCATGATGCAGCTTGCGGCGGAGCGAGGTGCGTCATGTCCGGTAGCCCGACTTGGTACTCGTGGCTCACCTTTCCCTTTTTCGCACCGCTGAGCGGCGGAGTTAGTCAGGACATCTCGGCAGGGCCCTACCAGGGCGTCCCGGAGATTGAAATCGCGGTCATCAAGGAGGTCGGAAGTTTTGGCCAGCAGCTCGGGATCATTTCCGAGGCTGTCCGGGAGCTTGCCGAGAAGGTCGGGGCGATGCCGCCCGCAAACTCGGCTCAGGAACTGGCAGAGGTGGGGGAGGCTGCTCGCGAGCTGACGCCACTCGAAAAGCTCAATGTTCTCATCGAACGCGTGGATCAGGTGAAGGCGGCCTACCACCAATCGGTGGAGCGGGAGGCGATCCGCGCTCTGGAGCGGCTGCATCGCGTCGATCCCGGAGCATCGAGCAAGCTCGCAGCACGCTTCCGGTAACGTAGGACTGCTGCTGCCCTCGTGGAGGAAGCAGGCCGGAGAAGCGCCGATCCTCGCAGGTGTCGGTGATCGTCAGGAGGTTGCCTCTCGAAGAACCCCTCCCTCACCATGGGCTCTTGTCGGTCGATTGGCGAACGAGTCAGACGGTCCGTTTGGTCAGGTCAGCGGCGTGCGGCACTCAGGGAAATGACGCAGCCGGCAACCGGCTGCACCCGTAAGCCGAGAAAGAAATCGGTCGGCGCCAGTCCAGCCGGAATGTTCTGAGAGGATGGGCAGAGGCATGACCCTTTCCGAAGGGTCAGCGATACGTCGCTAAACGCCGGCAAAGAGGACGGCGAAGCGGTAATCTCAATAAGAGGGATCAGAAAACCTGATTTTCTGAGGCGAAATGCTCTTCAGAAAGATGGTGCCCAGGGACGGACCTCACTAAGTGAGAAGGCACAGCAGTTTAAGCCCCGGTGGGACCATCATTGCGCCTGCTGAGTGATAAGGGTTTTTGCCAGGTTTTGTCCCACCGCGAAGGACCCGTTCCGCCGCGCCGAAACGCAAAAAGCGCCCCCCGGCCGAAGCCAGGGGGCGCCGCGATACGGTCAACGGGTCGAGGGGAGGTGATGGTCGCTAACCGCCCCGGAAGTGTAGCGTGATCGCGCTGGCCAGGGCAGTGCCAACCGCCGACAGTATGCCGGCGACCACCTTCCAGGTCCGCGCCTCGATCTTTCCCACGCGATCCTCGACGGCGCAGATGCGGATGCCGATGTTGGTGTGCTTCAACTCGATCTCCGCGCGCGGCACGAACTCGGCCAGCATGGCGACGAGCTGTCCGTGGCGGGCGTCGGCCGTGTCCTGCATCGCCTTCTGCCGCTCGTCGAGGCGCGCCAGCGAGACGGCGATGCGCTCGGCCGGCGAGGCGTCGAGGGCGAGATCGTTGCTCTGAGCCATGGCACGGTGTCTCGGTTCGGAGAGCGGGAGGCGCGTCGCCAGCTCGGCACCGATGGCATCGAGCCCGGCGCGGATCAGGACGGCAGGTGGTACGGGCGGCGGATAGGCGGGCATCGTCGTCTCCGCGCGGGAACCGCCCGCCGGGAGCGGCGGGCGGCGGTCGGGTCACGCGGCGGGCTTGCGCAGCCCGGGCAGGATGCCGGCGACGACGGCGCCGAGACCGGTCAGCACCGCGGTCGCCTGAGTGGCGGTGCCGGGGTCGGACAGCATGGCGCCGGCGAGCGGGTAGCCGGCCGCGGCGGCGAGCGCGCTCGTAAGGGCGAACAGCCCTGCTGCGATGGCCGGGGCAGGCAGGGCCGGGACACCGGTCCCGCGAACGCCGCCGAGGATGCCGGCGACGAGGCCGACGACACCGGTGACCACCATGGTGGCGTTCACGGCCGTGCCGGGATCGGCCAGGATGGCGCCGGCGAGCGGGTAGCCGAAGGCCGCGGAGAGGGCACCGGCGAGCGCGAGCAACCCGGCGACGACGCCGGGGGCGAGGATCAGCTTCGACATGGGGAGATCTCCGAGAGGGGAGGGGCGCCGGGAACCGCCGGCGCTCGGAACGGGTCAGGCGACGAAGACGCGCTCGGCCGCCGCCAGGCGCTTGCGGCGGTCGGTGAGGCCGTTCTTGCCGCCGTTGATCTTCACCGTGATGCCGACGACGTCGTCCCGATCGGCCAGCGCGTTGCAGCCGCGGGTGCGCCAGTAGAGAAGCGCGGGCGCCAGGAAGTTCTCAGGACGGCGCAGCGCGTCCGGATCGGCCTCGAAGCCGGCCTCCGCGTAGTTCGCCCGGCCCGTGGTCCCGAGGCCGCCGCCGCCGCGGTAGCGCCAGCCGTCGCCGGCCAGGCGGTTGCCGAGCCGGCCGCCGTAGACCTTATTCGCCAGGGCCTGCGGGTTGCGGGCGTAGGGCGCCGCGGCGGCGACCGTCGGGAATCGGTTCGGCCACACCTCCACCATGCGCGCGGCCGAGTAGGACAGCGCCTCTTCGGTGCGGGCGAGACCGGCGGACTCATGAGCGACTTGCGCCAGGAAGTGCGTCAGGCGCTTCGGTGTGGTGATGCCGGCCGCCTCGATCGCCGGCGCACTGGCGGCGATCGCCGCCAGGATGTCGGCGCGGGCGAACGGCTCGAAGCGCCGCAGCCGCGCGACCGTCACGAGGTCGGCGATGCCGCCGATCGGCGCCACCGTGCCGCTCGGCTTGGCCGGGATCGGCTTGGCGAAGGCGGCCCGGGTGAGCGGGCCGACGTCGCCGTCGGGTTCGAGCCCGGCATCGCGCTGGAAGGCGCGGATCGCCCCGTCCAGGCCGCCGGCCGTATCGATGGCATACCCGCGCGCCAAGAGCGCGCGCCGGATCTCGGCGACGGTCATGGTGGTGTTCTCCGAAATCGAGGGGACGTGTCGGGCTCGGGCCGGGAGGCGCGGCGAGCGGGTCGGTCTCAGGCGGCTTCGAGGTTCGCCGTCGGCACCGGGAACTGGATCGTCATCCCGGTGGTGTTCACGCCCAACAGGGTGGTGAGCTGCGAGAACTCCGGATCGCACAGCATCACCGTGCCGACGTCGCCGATCATGAACTCGGGCGGGATCCCGTCGCGGCTGGTGATCCGGACCCGGTCGCCGAACTTGAAAGGCGCCGCCTCGACGCGCCGCAGGAACTCGGCGTGCACGTGGTCGGCGATGGCCTCGGGCGTATCGAGCGTTTCCGTCGTCGTGACGGTCTTGGTCAGGGTCAGCATGGATCGCTCCTCACAAGGCGGCGGCGCGCGACCACAGCGCATCGAGCGCCGCAGCGTCATAGGGTTGGCCGGTGGCCGGGTTGGTGAGCAGGCCGCCGAGCTGATCGGTGAGCGGGTGGTCGCGCTCGAAGCTGGTCGCGCCGGCCAGCATCATCCGCGCGCCGAAGCGGTGGCCGCCCGCCTCGGGGATCTTCACCAGCGCGGCTTCCATGGCTGCAGGCAGATCGCCCCGCGCGGTCCAGGCCAGCGCCTCGGCTTCGGAGATGGTGCCGGCAAGCGCGAGCGCCTGCGCGAACTGGCGGTCCGAGATCGCGTTGGCCGGCGCTGTCCAGAGCGGAGCGTCATCGACCGGCTCGAAGGACCATCCAACCGGCAAATCGGGACGCGGCTCGCCATCCTCGATCATGTGCAGGGTGAGCTTGCGCCCCTGATCGTCGCGAATTTGCAAAAGCGTTGCCATCAGTCCGTGACCTCGAAGTCCATGGCGAAGAGGTAATTGCTGAGCTGATTGGCCCCGGCGCTCGTCTCGGCCTTGATCGACCAGCGTTCGCCCGGCTCGAACGCGACGCTGTTGACGAGATCGCTCGCTGCATTGCCGGCCGTCATGGTGCAGGTCAGCGCGGTGTCACTGAAGAGCTTCTGCAGGGTGAACTTGACGCTTTGACCGGAGCCCGGCGTATCGACGCCGACAACGCGCAGGTTTCGGAAGATGCCCCGGCGACCGGCTAGGACGTAGACGTTGAAGGCCGACGCGCCGACGAGGTTGTGCGTGAAGTATCGCGTGACACCACCGGGGATCGATGTCGGGCCGCTGTTGCCGGCGACGACCGTGGGCGTAAACAGCGGTCGACCGGTGGCCCGCTGGTAGTCGCGCACGCGCCAGTTTCCCGACGCGTCGGACGTGGCATGGAAACAGTCCCCCGGCCGGGTCACGATGTTGACGCCGCCGGGGAGAATGAGGCTCACGCCGTTGTGCGTGATCGTGCTGCCGCCCTCCAGGATGTGCACGAGGCGGTCGAGATGACGACCGGGGCCAAATGAGTTGATCGGGGCAGAGCCGGAAATCGAAACCTTGCCGGCAGGCGCCGAGCCGAGATCGACCATGCTCGCCGCCACCATGAAGGTGTTGCCCTTGCGCAGATCGCCCGTGCCCGTGGTGAGGTCGAGCAACAGGGCATCGATCGGAGTGGCACCGTCGGGGAAGGCGCGCAGGGCCAGCGTCTCGATGGCGGCTCCCTGCCCCCCGGTCGGGGTGTAGGTGAGGCTGCGCTGGGCGATGTCGCCCCAGGTCCGGCCGGCGATGGCAAAGGCGACGCGCCCGATTGCGGTGCTCGCCACCTTGTCGAGCACGAGCTGACGCGATCCCGCGAACAGGTTGGTGGCGGTGCCGAGCAGGTTGGTGAGCGTCGCCAGCAGCTTCAGGCTCACCGCCGCCGCGAAGCTGGAGTCGGTGCCGTTGAAACCCCGCGTGTCGATCAGGAAGGGCACGCTGTTGTAGGCGGTCGAGATGCTGCCCGCGGTGGTGAGCGTGCCGCCGTTCGTGCCGTTTGGGACCACCGTGTTGATGATCCAGGCGTCGCCGACAGCCCGGTCGCGAGCGCCGAAACTGATCGTCATGCCCTGCTGGACGACGGCGTTCAGATCCATGCCGGCGATCGCCACCGAGTTGGTGTTCGCGGTGACCGTCGCGGTGGCGGTCGAGGGGCCGTAGAGAGGCATAGGCGAGCGTCCTCAGAGGCGAGGGGATGGCAGAGCGGAGTTGTTCGCGGGGTCGTGCAGAAGGCGCTCAGAGACGCGACGGCCTAGGAGCCGGTGATCTCGAAGAAGGTGTAGGCGACGCCGCTCTGACCGTTGGTCGCGGCAATCGTGTAGGTGCGCTCGCCGGGGGGCGGCACGTCGCGGTAGAACGCCTCTGTGCCAAGGGTCTGAACTGTATTCCCGTTGGCCGCGCGCGTTACGTAGTAGTTCATTCCCTTATCGCGCAGGGCAACGCCATCACGCGCGATGCGCAAGATACCTTGCTGGCCCGGCGCCAAGGGTTGGTCCGGCTGTCCGTAGAACTCGGCAAAGATCAGCACCGCGGACCCAGGCCGAACATTCACCTTAAAGCTAATGGAGTTGGAATTGGGGTCGAAGCCGGCATTCGACTGAGAGATACTGTTCGGCAGCAGATTGCCCGGCCCGACACGAAGAGTGTCGATGTACGTCTCGGCACCGGTAAAGCGAAACGGATAGGTCGTCCCTCCGTTGGCGGTGAAGGCGATCAGGTTTGCGTCGAACAGGATCCGGGACGAACCATCGCCCAGGATGTCCATGAACAGGCCGGAGTTGCGGTAGAAGCCATTCCGCTCGGTCGAAAGCTGGATCGAGAACCGGACCGCCACACCGGCCGGCGCCGACACTCCCTCGAACCTGATCCGGCCGAACGCGGTGCCGGCATCCGAGCGAGCATACAGATCGATGTTGGTGCCAGCCTGCGCCTGTACCGTGTTCGAGAGCGCGGTGGAGACCTGGTTGATCGTGCCCTCGTTGTTCCCGACTCGCGCGCCGAGCCCGGCGATCTGCTGACTGAGGGCCCCCTCCGTGTCGATCCGAGCACGCTCCGAGGCGAGAAAGTAGCCCCGATCGCTGTCCGTCTGTCGGGCGACCCCTTGCAGGTAAATCCGGTCTGCGTCGGTCTGTGCAGTCAAACGCGTTGTGCGCTCCGCCTGTGCGCTGACAGAGTCGGCCCGCGCCTTCTGCTCCGTGACCAACCCCGCCTCGACGCCGCCGACACGCGCATTCGTCGTGTCGATGCGCTGGCTCAGCGCGCTGTCGCCGTCGGCATAGGCCCTGAACAGCGTCTGGATGTTGCCTTCCGCCGCGGCGACCTTGCCCTCCACGGTCCCGAAGCGCGCGTTGACGCCCTGGAACTGCGAGGCGGTGGCGCTCTGATTATCCGTGACGGCTCTGTTGAGGCTCATGATGCCGGCCTCGTTGGTGCCGGTTCGGGCCTCGAGGCTGGCGGCACGCTGCGACAAGGCACCGGTCTCGCTAGCGCGCGTCTGCTCCTCCGTCACGATCCGCGCCTCGGCGGTCCCGATCCGCGACACCGCCCCGTCGATGCGGGTCGTCTGCGCCGCGTCGGCCGCGGCCCGCACCTGGATCTCCGAGGTGACGTCCGCCGCGACCTTGCCGACCTGCGCCGAAAGCAAGGTCTGGCTCTGCACCAGGGCCTCACCGTTGCCGGCAATCGCCCGCGTGACGGTCAGGAACTGCGCCGCCGTGTCGTCCTGGAAGGCGAGCAACCGCGTGGACACCTCGGCGACGGACCGGCCCGCCTCGTCGAAATTGGCGGAGGTGGCGGTCTCGGCGCGGGCGACGTGCTCGTACAGGCCCCCGGTTTGCTCGCCGAGGTAGTCGAGCATCTGCGCCAGCGTGCCGACCATCAGCGGCAGATCGACGGCGCTCGTGCCGGCGGCTGTGACGACGTTGCGGATGCTGCCTTCTGTCGCCGAAATGCGGGTCTCCGCGCTGCTCAGGCGGACGCCCTGCGCGTTCACCGTGGTGAGCGTGGCCCGCTGCTCGATCGCCGCGCCTTGTGCGGTGATGGTCTGCTCGGCCGTGCCGAGACGTGCACTCACCCCGTCGAACTGCGCCGAGGTCGCCAGCGTCGAGACCGTCGCAGCCACGGCATCGAGGCGAACACGGACGGCGTTGATGTCGGTGACGAGGCCCGACACGTCCTTGCCCTGGACCGATCCGTAGAGGTCGATCTGCCCCTTGAGCGCATCGACCAGCACGGAGAGCGAGGTCAGGCGCTGGCCGGTCTCGGCCTCCAGCTTCGCCACGGCGGCGATGCGGACGCGGCCTTCGTCCGGCAGGATCTCGATGCCAGCCGCCGCCTGATTGTCGCGCAGGGTCGCCACGTCGGCGAGGAGCCGGAAGGTCGCCTCGGTCAGGAGCGAGATGTCCTTGCGGACGTCGCCCATGACGGCGTTGATGTGGCCGACCCGTACCGCCGGGTCTACAGCAAGCCCCCGGATCAATTCATCGACCCGGCCATAAGCGCTGGCGAGGGCACTGGCCGCCTCTTGGCTCGCGGCGTCGGCCGCCGCCTTTGCCACATCAGCCTTTGCATTCGCCTCGGCGATCTTGCCCTGCGCGTCCGGCCCCAGCTTTTCATAGGGAATCGGCGTCAGGGTCGAGATATCGACGACTTCGCCGCGCACGATCGGCGCCACCGTCGAGAAGGTGGTCTCGGCCTCACGGCCAGCCAGGCCGGTGCTACCATAGGCGACGGCGATCAGCGTGACGACGGCCTCGGACTGCCGGATCGGCGCGCGGCCCTCGATCGCGGTGCCGCTCGACAGCCGCTCGCGGGTGACGTCACCGTCGTAGGAGAGCCAGACATCGTAGGAGCGGGCGCCGCGGGGCGGCGCGATGCTCCACACAACCTCAATGCCGGTCTCGATGCGCTCGCACCGGCCCCGCAGCGTCTTGATGTTCGGCAGCAGCGGCTCGGCCAGGGCGTCCGGATTGACCGGCACCGGGCCGCGTACCTCTTCGCCCAGCAGCTCCCAGATGCGCCGATCGTCCTGCAGCATCTCGATACGGACGTGGTCGGCATCGGTCGGAAGGGCCGCGCGGACGACGTAGGTTTCCTGCAGCTCCTCGAGCTCGCCGACGACAAGGGTGGTCGGATCTTGCGTGTCGCGAGCGAGCACGTCGGCCAGGGCAAGCCGGATCGGCCCATCAACCGTCTGGACGAGGCGGGCTTCCGCGATCGCAACGTCGTCGGGGTGCAGCTCGACGCGGCGAGCACCCAGCCCGCGCATCCGCAGGATGCCCCACTCCCGGCCGAACCGGGTCCGGATCGAGCCGAAGCCCCATTCGGAGGAGAGGTTCGCGTCGCAATCCAGGGTGAGGACGCGGCCGACGGCGCCGGCGACGCCGTAGACCACCGGCCCCTTCAGGAACCACAGATCCGAGAGGACGTGGTCGCCCGGGTAGACGAGGCGCCCGTCCCATTCGGTGACGACGGTGCGCGAGGCGCCGCGAAACACCGACACCAGCGCCAGCCATTTGGCGTGGCGATAGGCATGATCGCCGTCGGTAATCCCCGGCACCTTGTAGCGCCGCGGCGTGCGCGAGGGCGTGCCGTAGCTGTAGCGCGCCTCGTCGGGCCGCTTCGGATCGCCGTCGCGGTCGAACTCGACGATGACGTCCCCGCCCTCGCCGAGGAGCTGGAAGCTGGCGCCGCCGGAGTCGCGCACGATCTGCCGGCGGGTGAGGACGTGGCGAGGCTCGGCGCGGCTCTCGTCGCGCACGAACGAATGCACCACGCCGACCTTCACCGGATCGGCCCGCATCGGCAGCAGGACGATGCCGGCGGCCTCCCAATAGGACGAGACCTCGGGCAGGGCGCCGTCGAACGTGTCGTCGGCCTTCAGCTCGCCGATGTAGTGGAGCGCCTTTGCCAGGTCGAAGCCTTCCGGCTGATCGAGGCCGTACTCGTTGCGCACGAGGTCGGCCGCGGCCCACACCGCCTTGCGGGTCGGCTCTTCCGTCCAGGTCGAGCCGTTCCACACCGGCAGGATGCGGGTCGCGAGGACGCTCACATCGCTGAAGGCGGCAAAGTTCAAGCCCGGGCCGGCGCGGACCTGGATCACGATCTCCGACGTCGCCGGCCGGATCCGGACGTCATCGATGAGACCGACCAGTTCGTCCCAGCTCGCCTTGTTCTCGGCGAAGGCGGCGTCGGGGTAGAGGTTCTGCCCATAGACCTCGTACGCGCCGCGGGCGGGCAGGCGCACCGTCCTGGAATAGCGCAGGGCGGTCGCCGGGCTCAGCACCGGGCCGATGGCGTCGCGCAGCAGCTCGAACGGCGCACCCATGCCTGCGCCGGTGACCGGATCGATGCGGCGCGCCATGAAGACGACGCCGGCGTAGCCCGCGGCCTGGCGCCCGGCCGACGACGTGCGCGACACCGACTGGTACGACCAGGACAGCAGGGCCTGATCGACGGAGACGCCCTGTGGCTGCAGCCGGTACCACGGCGTGACGGCCGGGTTGCTGCCCGGGCGCGGCAGCTCCAGCCCGGCGACGTCGCCGCTGGACACCGCGTCGCCGACGGCGAGCTGCGAAGCCGTCTCATAGGGGAACTCGACGGCGTTGCCGGCGACGTTGAAGGCCCCCTCAAGACCGCCGGCCTCGGTCCAGAACGTCGCCCCGCCGGCCTTGATGGCGTGGATCTTGAAGCGGCCGAGGCCAAGCGTCATCCGCTTGGTCAGGACCATGGTGTCGCCCTCGTAACGGAAGAAATCGCGCTGGGAGAGCGGCGGCGTCGACCAGCACCGCCCGTAGAGCAGGGGCTTGCGCGCGCCTTCACGCGGCACGTTCCCGCCGCCGCTGACGCTGTAGAGCGTCCGGTTCTTGGTCTTCGCGCCGGCGCCGTTGGCGAGCTGCGCCGCGGCCCCGAGCGCCACGCCGCCCACCACCATGCCGACCTGAATGGCGGTCGCGAGCGTGCCCGTGGTGGCACCGACGCCAGCGCCGAACACCGCGGCACCCGCCAGCGCCGGCGCCGCGTAGGGCGCGATCGCGATCAGTGCGATCGAGGCGATCGCCAGCCCGATGCCGAGTGGGCTCTTGCTGCCGCCGCCGCCGCTGCTGCTGCCCCCGCCGCCGAGCGGCAGGATGGTGATGACGACGACGTCCCGCGGGCCGACCAGGGTGCGGCTCCAGGTCTCCCGCAGCCGCACGGTCGCATCGCTCGGCACGAGGGAGGCTTCGTCGATCGCGTTGCGATGCACCGACACGAGAATGCGCCGGCCGACCGGGCGGTGACGCGCAACGATGGTCGAGAGCCGCCGACGGCGACCGGCCAGCCGGATGGGTTCGCCGCGGGCCTGGCCCGCCACGTTGGTCAGCGCGACGACAGTCATGGATCAGACCGGGGCGTGGTAGGAGAGAAGCCAGCGGCGCGACTGCGCCAGCTCGAGCGGGGTGTCGTCGATGACGCCGTGCGGAGCGTCGCCGTGCCAGATCCGGCCGCCGCCCTCGGCGAGCCAGACGCCGCAATGGTGCTCGCGGCCACGGGCGCGGCCCATCAGCACGAAAGCGCCGTCGATCGGCGCCGCGATCTCGCGCCAAGCCCGGCGCTCCGGATGAGAGGCGAAGGCCTCCACGCGCTCGCGGAAGCCCATCCCCTCGATCTCGACCAGCGGCAGCGCGCGGCCGAACAGCTCGCGCTCGATCAGGCTCGCCGCGTGCCAGCAGTTGAAGCCGACGGGATCGTAGGGCCGCCGGCGCAGGCCGGTGAGGAAGGCGGCCCGTTCGATCACGAGAACAGGCTGGGGTAGTTTGCGCGGTCGAAGAAGGCGTTCGGGCCCGTCGGCACGTTCTGATCGCGCCCGTCTGGCCACGACAGGGTGCCCTCGGCCGTGTCGGCGGTGAGATCGACCGTGGTGAGGAGCAGGCCCTCGATCACCTCGTCAGGCCCGGTCACGGCCGAAAGCGCGCCGGGCAGGACGCGGTACTGCCGGAAGGTGATGCTGATCGCCGCGTTGTAGCCGATCGCGCCCTTGAGCGGCCCGTGCAGCAGGTCGCTCACGTTGTCGATCTGGACCTTGCCGTCGGTCGGGCCGTCATGGTCGGCGCCGGTACGGACGAAGGTGAAGGCGCAGGGCGTGTGCGGAACCGCGGCGCCGCCTTCATCGATCGGCAGGCCGACCTTCTCGGCCGGTTCGCCGGTGGCCGTATCGAGGCCGGTCACGACGAAGATCGGCGTGTCGAAGCTCTCGTGGTCGATCTGCGCCGCCGTCACCACGACGCCCTCTTCGTCGCCGGACGCGTAGGACTCGGCGAGCGCGGCTTTCAGGGTCATGGCGGGATCACCAGTCGTAAACACGGAGGGTGAAGGTCACGCGGCTGTGCGGGCCGGCATCCTGTTCGGATACGGCCCCGTCGATGCGGCAGGTGCGGGTGCCGACCCGGCCGGACGGCAGGCGCACGCGAGCGGTGAAGCGTTTGGCGCCGTTGTTGAGCGTGACGCGGACGAACTGCAGGAACAGCTCGAACTCGGCCCGCTTCAGCACCAGGGTGATGCTGCGCGGCGTCTCGACGGTGAGCGTGCGCCGGCGGGTCCGGCCGGGGCCGTCATCCATCCGCGTGGTCTGCGCCGGCTCGTAGAGCTGGGACGAGCCGAGAGAGCCCGCCAGACCGACTAGGTCCGGCAGGCCCGGGGGCCAGGCTTCGATGGTCATGGATCAGCCCTTGCGGCGGTCGGGTCCACTGACGGCGCCGGCGAAGGCGCCCTGGCCGCGCGCTGCGCGCTGGCCGATCCCGCCTTCCAGGTCGCGCAGGAGGATCTGCATCGACCCGCCCGGGCCGCGGCGGACCTCGGGCGCCGGCGCGGCCATGGTGCGTTGATCGATGATCTGGAACGCCGGGCCGCCCATGCCGCCGAACCCGCCCCGGGAGATCGGCATCACCCGGCCGTTGGAGTCGGGCACGAAGATCTCCTGCCCCATCTCGCCGACGGTGTAGGGGCGGCCCGCCGATACCGGGCCGCCGTTGGCGCGGAAGACGGAGGCGAACATGCCGGCGAGGCCGCCGACGGCGTTGCCGCCCTGGCTGGCCGCCGGCGCCGTGCCGAGCAGGCCGGCAAGCGGCCCTTGCCCCGTCATCATCGCCTGCAGGCCGCTGCGGACCATCATCTTCGACACGTCGAGGAGGATGTTCTGCAGGCCCTTTCCTTCGAGGATCGCATCCCCGAGGGCGTCGGAGAGCGTGTTGCCGAAGTGCCGGGCCGCATCCGCGGTCTGGCGCTCCTGCTGCTCCAGGTCCTGGAGCTTGTCCTTGTAGGTCGCGACGGCCTCCGAGGCCGCCTTGGTCTTCGCGATCTGCGCCTCGGTGAGGGTGATGCCCTGTTGCTCGGCCGTCTCGCGCAGCTTCGCCAGGTTGATGGCTGCAGCCTTCTCAGCGTTCGATTTGCTGAAGGCCTCGGTCTCCGCCTTCAGCCCCGCCACCGACTTCTCCAGGCTGTTAATGAAGGTCTCGACGGCGTCGGTGCCGCCCTCGCTGCCCTTCGAGCCGGTGGGCTTCACCCCGATCCCGTACTTTTCCGGGTTGAGCACCATGTCGAGCGGCCGGCGCGGCGGCATCGGCGCGTTGGTGATCGTGCCCGCCGGCGCCGGCGGCATCTCCGGGCCGATCGGCTTGTCGTACAGGGTGCGGGTGCCGTAGGCTTGGTCCCGCAGGCCTTCCTGCGTGATGCCGGCCATCGCGACCGTCGCATCTTTGATCGTCCCGAAATAATCCGCGGCCAGTACGCCCGCGACCGCGCCTGCCTTGTCGCCGAACAGCTTCCCGAAGAACCCCTTGGCGCCCTCGGCTTGGACATCCTGGACCTTGTTGTAGAAGGTGCCGAGGTTCTTGGTCGCCTGAGCGATGCCCTCGACGATGCCGAGCCAGGTGTCCAGGATCGCCCGGCCGCTGCCCTCCAACGCCACCGAGACGAGGAAGAAATCGTTGATCGTCTTGTAGGCCGTGTCCAGGCGGTCGCGGAACTCCTGCGCCCGATCGACCTCTTCCTGCTTCACCAGGTCGTCGCGCTGCCGGTCCAGGGCTGCGGCCATCGCCTCGATGTCGAGGCGACCGGAGCGCAGCAGCTCGGCCGTCTCGCTGCCGAAGAGCTTCTCGCCCAGGTCGATCGCGGCGAGGCGATCACCGAGGTTCATCAGCTCGCGCATCGCCTGCAGGGCGGCGCGGATCCGCTCCTCGTTGTTCCCGGCGGCGCGGTACTGCGAGATGCCCTCGCCCTCGTAGTTCCCGAGGTAGCCGGAGTCGAACAGCTCCGAGAGGCGCTTCTTGATCGGGTCCTCTTCCTCGAAGCGCGGGGTGACGGCCTTGCCGGCACTCTTCAGCATCGCCTCGACCTCGGCGACTTCGAGCTTTGCCGACTTGGCGCCTTCCAGGAAGCGCTGCCAGAACTCGACGCCGACGCCGGCACGGCTGGCGTTGTTGCCGAGCGCGATGAATTTCTCGATCTGAGCGTTCGCCTGCTCGATCGCGGACGTGACGAACTGGTATCCCGCCACGGCCGCTGCGAGGCCGACGACGCTGCCGACGACCAGCGGCGACGAGGCGAGCATCCGCATGGTCTGCGTCGCCTCGTTGCGCACCACGGCGAACGCGAAGGAGGCCTGCGCACGCGCAGCGCCCGCCGCGACGTTCATGGCAACGCCGGCCGTCTTCGTCTCGGCCGCCGCCTTGCCGATCGCGCCGGCGGTGGCGACGATGGAGAGGTTGGTGTTGGCCGCCGTCGAGAGACCGGCATTCGCCACGTTGAGCGCGTCCTTGCCGACGCTGGTGGCCAGCGTCTTGAAGGTCGCCGCGTAGCCGCCGTTGGCCTTGATGCCGTCGTCCAGGGCATCCGAGACCTTGATCATGTTCGCCACTACGGACGCGGCGAGGTCCTGCATCCCCGACTTCGCGGCGGAATGGTCCGTCGCGAAGCGGATGCGGAGCGGTTCGGCCATGGGGAAGGTCCGCTGTCAGAGGTTGCCGGCGGCCATGGCCTCGGCCCGGGCGGCGAAGAAGGCGTCGAGGCTGGGCTCCTCGGGCTCTTCGTCGGGCTTGGCTCCGGAGTGGAATTGCCGGAAGCCTTCGAACATCGCCGCCATCTCAGGCAGCGTCAGCGCATCGACCTGACGGGGCGTCAGCCCCATCATGCCGCCGGATCGGTAGAAGACGGAGAGGTCTCCGGGGCTGCGTCGCTCGCCCCCTCCGTCGCCGGATTTCCCGGCGCCGGCACCCCGGAGACGGCCGCCTCGAGGATGCTGCCGGCGAGCTGCAGGTTCTCGGCCAGCGGACGGCCGAACACGTTCCAGCGCATCAGCGTCTCGGCATCGGCCTGCGAGAGGCCGCCGCCGATCAACGCGAGCCGGATCGGCTCGACGATGTCGTGGGCGAAGAACCGGTGCGCTGCCAGCCGCACCATGATTTCACCGATGCCGGCGTTGCAGCGCCGTTCCAGCTCGCCGATCTCGCCGATGCGCAGCTCGAACTTGAGCGTGCGGCCGGCGAAATCCGCGTGGAGCGCGGTCGCGGAGGTGTCGGTCTTCATGCGCCGCCCGCCGCCGCGTCGGTCCAATCCAGATCACCGTCGCCGCGAAGCTGACCGGTGAACTTGACGACGCCGCCCGCGTCGGACTGGATCTGCAGGTTCTCGTAGAGGACCGCACCGTCCCAGCGGCCACCGCCCTGCGCGAGGGGCTTGGCCACCTGGATCTGCAGGTAGGTCGGCACGCCCGACTTCATGTCGGCGCGCATCTGCTTATAGGCCAGCGGATCAGCGACGCCCGAAATGCTGACAGACCAGGCCGTGCCCTTCGCCAGCGAGCGGCGGGCCCAGACGGCGTCGGGGTTGTCGGTGTTCGGGACGGTGGCGTCGTCGTACTCGACCGTCTCGGTGAGCCCCTTTGTGGTGATGGTGCCCATGAATTTTGGGGCGGCATCGGCGGGGCCGGACTTGCGCATCACGCGCAGGTCCTTGCCCCCAAACGCGTTGGGCTGGGCCATTGTCGTCTCCGGGTTGTCTCAGGGGAGGGGGTCAGCCGGCCGCCATCAGGCAGGCGACGTCGAACCAGACGGTCTTGATGGCGCCGGGGTCGATGACGTCGCCGGCGCCGTTGATCTTCAGCTCGTCGAGGAAGACGTCCCCGTCGGGGAGCTGCACCTTGGCGACGGCGGCGATCGCCGCCCGGGCGATCGTCCAGGCCGGCGTCCGGTCGAAGTCGGCCGACTCCGCGAACACCTTCAGGGTGACGATCCAGCCGTAGGCCTCGCCGGCATCCACTGGCCGGCTGCTGATCGGACCCATCGCGATCCACGGCAGCTCGGCCGCGTCGTTGTCGCTCGGGACACCGTCGAACACCTTGTCCTGGACGAGGGCCGCGACCTCGGGCGAGGCGCGCAGCAGCTCCATCACGCCGTCGCGAAGGGCGAGTTCCGGGATCATAGCGACTCGTTCAGGGTTTCGGCCTGGCGCTGGCCCCGCTCCTCCATCACCGCGTCGACGGCGGGGTAGAAGTACGGCTGCGGCTGGGTGCCGGGGTGGGTGCGGGCGGATGTCCGGTTGGCGTTCGCCACGCGGTAGCGCCGGCCGGTCTCGGGGTTGAAGGCGCCGGCGCGCGAGCGACCGCCGACCTGGACGGTGCCGCCCCGCCGACCGCCCCGAACGCCGGCCTGCGTGCCGTGCTCGACGAGAAAGGCGTAATCCATGTCGAACCGGCCGCGCGGGTTGATCGCGCTCGCCGTGACCGTCCAGACGTCGTCGGCGAGCTGCGCCTGGATGCCTCCGAACAGTCGCCCGCTATCGCGTGGGACCGCGGCCTGCGCGCGCTCGACGATGTCGGCCGCCGCCTCCGCGTCGATGTTTTTCGAACGTAGCACGAGCTTCACGCTGTACTGCGCCAGCGCCTCGGCGAAGGCATCGACGCCGCTGACGGCGCCCCAGCCGATCTTGCCGAAGGAGAGGAGATCTCCGACGCCGATCATGACGACGCCTTCCGGCGGCTCACCTTGATCCAGAGCCAGCCCGAGCGGTCGGACGGCTGCACCGACTCGATCGCCATGTCGCGGCCATCGATGACGGCGCGATCGGCGACGGTGAGGCCGCGGGTGCGGGCGGTATCCCGCACGCAAATGCTGCCCTCGATCGCGTCGGTGAGCGAACCCGCCTCGGCGAGCGCCCGGCCCGAGAGCGGCCGGAAGGCGCAGGCGACCTTCATCAGGTCGATGAAGTCGCCGCGCCCCGCCGGCTTGCCGGGCACCCGCTCGCGCCGCATGAAGGTGACGCGCTGGTCGAGCTGGCCCGCCTGCATGGCTCAGACCCCGATGGCGCGGAAGGGATTGAGCAGACGCTCGACCGTCGGGTTCTCGACGAGGTTCGCTTGCGTCTTGCCGTCCCGGTTGTCGTAGAGATCCGCGACCATCAGCAGGATCGCGGCGCGGATGGGCGCCGGCACGTCGTCGCCGGTGCCGTAGCCGGCTGCGAACGTGATGCGCCATGCGGCCGGGTGGAAATCGGCCTCGGGCCAGGATGCGCCGTCGGCGGGGATGACGGCGACCCGCTCGGCTGGGAGGCGCACGGTTTCCCATGTGCCGGCCGGCAGCTCCTGATACTGCCCGCTGACACGCCGCTCGACCTTCTCCACCTCGCGTAGCGGTGGAAGCTCCAAGACGAAGCCCGGCATCCGGCCGGCTGCATCGTCGGCCGGGCGATCGCCGGTCGCCTGCCAACTCTGGGTCAGCAGCGCCCGCCCGAGCGTACCCTGGCCGCGACCGTCCAGGTGCCCGACCGCGCCGGCGATCGCTGCCTCAAGGAGATCGGTCTCCAAGGGATCGGCGTCGGCCGGGTCGAGGCGGAGATGCGCGCGAGCCCGGGCGAGAGCGACCACATCGCCCGTCGGCGGGGTGACGCGCACATAGACCAGCGGCGCCGCGGGCTGGCGGCTGCTGAAGGCGTTGCGGTACATGTCCGGAATACCCGTAGGATCGCCAGAGCGGGCCGTGGACGGCGATCAGGCGTTTGTGGCGCCGGTGGTCGCAGCCAAGGTCAGCGCGGCGTTCTGCTCCGCGAGGGCGGCGACCTGGATGCGCAGGGCATCGCGGTCGGCCTCGGCGTCGGCGAGCGCGGTCTCCAGCTCGGCGACGCGGACGCGGAGATCCTTGGCGGCCTTCTCCGATGCCGCGGCCGTCGGTGCCACCTCGGCGATCCCAGCCTTGGTCCAAGCCTCGCCGATGCGATCCTCAACGGTGACGATTTCGCCGTGCGCGTAAGAGACGTCGCCGGCCATGGCGGTCAACATGCGGATCTTCATGGTCCGGCCTCGATTTTACGATGGTGGAGGGGAGCCGGGCGGTGCAGCACCGCCCGGCGGTGAGCCTCAGGAAGCGGCGTGCTGGAAGGTCTTCAGCGCGTCGTTCGAGGCGTCGATCAGGTCGCCGTCGTGCCGGGACCACGCCAGGAAGGCGACCTGGCCCTTTTCGAGGTAGCGGCTGTCGGCGAAGCGGAAGAGCGTCACCGCCATGACATCGCGGATCAGGTACTTCTTGAAGTCGCCGAACAGGATCGACTTCGCGGAAGCCGCCATCACCGGCATGTGCTGGTTGATGGTGTAGCCGTAGCCGAGGATGTCGTTGGCATCGCCGCCGGTCACGCCCGGGCGCCACAGCGGGCGGCCCTGGCCGTCCTTCAGCTTCTTCAGCGCCTTCAGCGACTGATCGTGGAACATGTAGCGGCCGTTGGTCCGGTAGGCCGGATCGACCGAATGCTCCAGATCGACTAGGTCGTCATAGGTGACGCTGGCGAGCTGGCCCGCGGGACCGACCTTGCCGGAGGCCGCCGCGACCACGGCGCCGCGCGGCTGGTTCACGCCAGTGCCGACGGTGAAGTGGCGGTTGGTGACGCGGGCGATGCGGTTGGCGAGGGCGACGTTGACGTAGCTCTCGATGTCGATGCGGCTGTCCTGCAGCAGCTCCAGCGGTACCACCACCACCTTCGACGAGTACTTGAAGGCGCCGATGTCGAGGGTGCCGAAGGTGATGTCGCCGGCGCTGGCCGCAACGCTCTCGCCGACGATCTCGCCCTCGCTGCCGGTCTCGTCGACGGTCGGGTAGTCGATCGCGTTGCCGGAGTCGGTCTGGATGATCTGCGCGACCTCGCGCATCCCGCCAAACGCAGCCATGCGCTCCAGCATGGTGGCCGAGAAGTCGCGCGGGGCGAGGAAGCCGCCGGCCGAGCCGGTGCCGACGGACTGCGCGCCGTAGATGCGCTGGGCCTCGTCGCGGCGAGCCTTCACGTGGGCGCGCTGCGCGTCGTCCAGGCCCTCGTGACCACCACGCGCCCAGGCATTGAAGATGCCCTTCTCGCGAGCCAGGATCGCCGTGTTCTCGTCCACCGAGCGGCCATCGCGATCGGCGACGCCGCCGGCGCGCTGCTCCAGGCTATCCTCGATCGTGAGGATGCGATCGTGACGCGAGATCTGATCGTCGAGCCGGTCGATATCGGCATAGATGCCGTCGACCTGGTTCTTGACCGCCTCGGTCCAATCCTTGCCGGTCTTGCTCTCCAGGATGTTGCGGGCCTCGCGGGCCTTGGCGGCGCGCTCTTCGCGCAGGGCCTGAATGGACTGCGTCATCGTCCTGTTCTCCAAAAAAAATGCCGCCCTCGGGCGGCTGTGTCTCGGGATGCTGCGGAGCCGGCGCGCCGGCGTTTCAGGCGGCGCGCTCGATCAGGGCGAGTCGCGCTTCGGCACGCTGCCGATCGGCGGCGAGCGCGTCGAAGTGGGTGCGCGCCCGCTGTTTCAGCGCGCGCGGGGCGTTGCGGTAGGCCGAGAGGTCGAACAGGTTGCTCGCCGGAGGCGCCTCCTGATCCGGCTCGGCCGGCTCCTGCGGAGGCTCTTCCTGCTCCGGGTCCGCGGGCGCGGCGGTCTCGCCGGCCTTGCGATCGCAGAAGCCTTCGGCGACGGCCTCGTCAGCGGTGAACCACGTCTCGGCCTTCATCCAGGCCAGGACCTCGTCCGCGCCCTTACCGGTACGGCGCACATAGTCGCCGACGATCGCTTCGCCGACCTTGTCGAGCACCGCGGCCGACGCCCGCAGATCGTCGGCGCTGCCGACGGCGAAGGTCCACGGAAGGTGGATCATCACGAAGGCGCCCTCCGAGATCTCGATCTCGTCGGCCGCGAGCATCAGGAAGGACGCGGCCGACGCCGCGAGCCCGTCGATATGCGCGATCACCTTTGCCGCGTGCTGCTCGAGCGCCGTCTTCATGGCGCGGGCCGCGAACACGTCGCCGCCCGGGCTGTTGATCCGGAGGTGGATCGTCGAGGCCTCGATCGCCGCCAGCTCGCGCACGAAGGTCTGTGCGTCGATGCCGTAGTAGTCGCCGATCGCGCCGTAGACGTAGATCGTCGCCTCGTCCGAGCCCTCTTCCGCCTTCACGCGGAAGCTGCCCCGATCACGGTTGGCCTCAAGCAGTTGGAGGATTTTCTTCACCGTCGCTCGATCCCTGCTTTGCCGGCCCGGTCCAGGTGGCGAGCGTGTCGCCCTCGGGCCTGGCGCGGTCGTTCTGCTTGCGGCGCACCTCGTTGGCGGTCATCCAGCCCGGGCCGGACGAGCCGCCGAGGGCCAGGCGGTACGCCTTGAACCGGCTCTCGATGTTGCCGCGCACCAGGACGTCCCGGTCGAACTCGGCGAGGTAGCGGGCCGCGTTCGGGCCCGGTCGGGCCGGACGGCCGCGGCCGTAGAGCTTGTGGTTGACCTCGTCCTCGATGGCGCAGAGGTGCGGGTCGAGGGTGTAGGTGACGAAGCCGATGCCGAGCGCCTCGATGCCCGAGCCCCAGCTCGTTTCGTCCATCCCGAGGAGGAAGCGCGGTACGCCGAAAATGCGGGCGATGTCCTCGATCTGGAACCGGCGGGTATCGAGGAGCTGGGCGTCCTGCGCCGAGATCGGGATGACCTTGTACTCGCCGCCCTGGTCGAGGACGGCCGGGCCGGAGTGCCGCCCCTCGCCACCGAAGGTCCGGCGCCAGTAGCCGCGGAACTCTTCCTTCTCGGGAGCGCCGATCTTGGCGCCGGCGGGATAGCTGACGTACCCCGACGGCGTAGCGTCGTTCTCGAAATACTTGCGCGCGAACCGGTCGGCCTCGATGCCGAGCCCGACCGCGCTCCCCATCGCCTGGATCGGCGTCTTCGCCTTCAGCCCGTCCCACTCGGCCGAGCCGGGAACGTGGAGCACATCGTCCTGATCACAGACGATGGCGCGGCCGTCGTCGAGCGTGAGGCCGTAGCGGAGCCGATCGTTGTGAAGGCTAATCCGGACCCGGTGGAACGGCACCGGCCACAGCGCGACGGGTTCGCCCGAGGCGCGCCGCTCGATCCAGGAGACCCCGTTGCCCTCCAGGAGCATCTGCGCGATCGTCGAGCGCACCCACATGGTGCGCGACATTCGCGGGTTGGGGCGGATGCGGAGCAGGTCGGCCGCCGGCGGTCTGGAGTCGCCTTCGCGATCGCCGTCGTCCAGCTCGCGATACGTCTTCAGCGGCAGCATCGCCGAGGCGAAGGCCAGGATCGACACGCACCGGTAGACCGCCGAGTGGCGCATCGCCGTCGCCGGCGAGATGGAGCCGCCGAGGCCACCGGGAAGCATCCGGTCCCAGGCCTCTGCGTCCGAGGACACGAACGACGTCGATGCTTCGACGGAAGCGGCCTCGGCCTTGCGGCGCCGGCCGAACAATGACCAGGCCATCGGGCCTCCTCAATAGTCGATGAAGCCCTTGCTGCGGCCCTGCTCCTCACCCGACATGTGCCGGGCCAGCGCCATCATGTGCGCCACGGGGCCGTCGATCTTGTTCTCCGCGCGCTCTTTGCGCGGATAGACGTTGTCCTTCGCGTCGGGCTTGGCGACGACGTTGGACAGCATCCAGGTGAAGACGGGATCGGCCGCGTGGGCGATCGCCCGCGAGCGGATCAACCCGTCCATCTGCTTCATCGGCTCGCTGAAATTCAGCACCAGCGGCCGGACCTCGATGCAGGGAATTCCTTCGTTCGTCAGCGCCGTGACCAGCATGGTCGCCTGTGCCGGATCGAACGCCACCTCTTCGAGCTGGTAGTCGCCGCGCAGGCCACCGTGACGCTGGCCGTCCTCGCCCTCCTGCCCCGCGATCGCGTCGAGGATCTCGAAGTAGTCGATCATCTCGCCGTCGGTCTGGGTGATCCAGGATTCCGGAGCGTCGCGCCAGCCGCGGTAGTGCTCGGCCTCGCCGGCCTCGATCGCGGCCTCGGGCAGGAAGTAGAGCCCGAAGCGTGCGTACTGGAACCCGGCCTCGCGCAGCTCGGCAGCGGCCGGGCAATCGCAGCGAGATAGCTCGAAGATCACCTCCAAAGCCGCGATATCGACCTTGGATGCCAGGTCCATGCCGACCCGGCAGGGCTGACCCTTGAAGTCCTCGATCTTCAGCCCGGGCCGGGCGCTCTCCATCCAGCGCTGGACGTTGAAGTAGGCCGCCCGCGACTGCACCCACACATTGAGGTGCTTGGTCTTGAAGACGCCGGCCTTGCGGGCGTTGTTGCGTGCCGCGCGCTGGCGGGTCTGTAAGTATTCGCCCGAGACCGAAACGTCGAAGTTCGGGTTGGCCTTGCGCAAGGCCAGATCCGACGTCCAATCGTCGTCGGGATCGACCGTGTAGATCAGCGAGAACAGCTCGGGATCGTCGAGGACGCCTTCGAGCACCTTCTGCGCTTCGAGCTGCAGCGCGTAGCAGGGGCCGGCGAGGTTGTCGCCGGCGGTGGTGATGATGACCAGCAAGGGCTGCTCGCGCGCGCCCATGCCGGTTTCCATCGTGTCCACCTGCACGTCGGTCTCGTGCTCGTGATACTCGTCGTGGACCGAGCATGAGGGCGAGGAGCCATCGCCCGGCGTGCCGATCATCGGCTCGAACCGCGAGCCGTTGCCGAGGATGTGCAGGTTCTTGGCGTTGACCGAGATCCCGAACGCGGAGATGAGCTGCGGCGTCTTCTGCGCCATCAGCTTGGCCGGGCGGAACACCTCCCAGGCCTGCTTCTCCGACGTGGCGCCGGAATAGACCTCGGAACCGTGCTCGCCGTCGGCGGCGAACAGGTAGAGGGCGATGCCGGCGGCCCAGGTGCTCTTGGCGTTCTTCCTCGGGATGAGGAGGAACACCTTGCGATACCGGCGCAGACCGTCGGACTTCCGGACCCATCCGAAGATCGCGGCCGTCTTGAACAACTGCCAGGGTTCGAGCTTCAGCCGCTCGGCCTTGCGAGCCCACTTCCCCTTAGTGTGGGGCAGGAGCTGGACGAACTTGCAAACCTTCGAGGCCTTCCGCTCGTCGAAGCGGTACGGGAACCCATCGACGTACTGTTTGACGAGATCGTCGAGGTGCCGACGGCAGGCGAGCACGATCCATTTGCAGGCCGGGATCGTGCCGGCGACCACGCCGCGCGCATAGCCGTGCGCAGCCGCGACGTGCGGGCACCCCGTCGTCATGCACCCGCGCCTGCCTCAGAGATCGTTGAATGGGTTGGACTCGGGCGGTGTGACGGCCGAGACCTTCGAGCGCGCCGCCGGCGACAGCCCGAACTCGGAAAGCAGCGACTGTGCGTGCCGCATCGCCTCGCTGCGCATGGCGACCTCGGGCCGCCCGCGCACCATGGTCCCGCTCTTCGTCTCCGAGGTGTAGACGCGGCCCAGGTCTTCGATCACCGCGGTGCAGACCTCCACCTCCTCGAGGCGGGACGCCAGCATCGACAACATCGCCGTATCGTCGGGAGATGCGATCCCCATTCCGGCGATGATGGCGGTGAGCTGGTCGAAGATCTCCGCCGCGCGCTCACTCAACCATTCCGGCGCCTCGGCCTCACCCTCGCTCGCCGTCGGCGCATCAGGGTTCATGCGGCAGGGCTGCGCAGTGCCCGCGAGTTGCTTCAGCGCATCCGGTTTGCGCTTGCGACCCGCCATCTCCGGACCCTCAACTTTTTGTCTCCAAATCGCACGCGCGAAAAGGAGACTAAACAACCGGTCTTGGCCCGGTTTGCCTCAGACTTTTGACCCGCCCCCGGGGGTGGCTACTTGAACCGCTTCTCCGAAGCGCGGAGCTGTGCTTCCTCGCGCTGGATCTCCCCGTCGTGGCAGGCCTTGCACACGCTCTCGTGGTTCTCGGGATCGATAAAGAGACCCCAATCACCACGATGGGGACGACGGTGGTTGACCACCGTCGCCGGCACCACCTGGTCGCGGGCAAGATGCCGCTCGCAAAGCGGCTGTAAGGCCAACTGCGCGAGCCGAGCGGCCTTCCAAGCCGCTAGGCCGTACCAGAGGCGCCAGGGGCTTCCCCGGCGCCTCTGCGCCTCTGCGCATCGTGGTAGCGCTTGGACGCTGCCTTCGCTTCCTCTGGCGTCCTGGCGCCAGAAGCTTTGTGTACAGGCGGTCGCTTGGGCAATTTGACTAACATCCTCAGACGTAGCTAACAGGATTGTGACCTAACCGGGCGCTCATCTGAGTCAGGATCGTATTCCGAAGAGTAAGTCGACAGGGAGGTCGATCAACATGACCAAATGGGATCCGATGAAGGAACTTTTCAAAAATAAAATATTCCATGAAATCGCAGATCTGGATGAACGACAGAAAAAGGCGAAATTTCTTAAAGAGATAGCCAAAGACATATTTGATGTAATGAAAAACTCTCTAGTTATAGCAACAGTCAGTTTTGCTTATAAGTCAACAGGAAATGTATTTGTATTCTTGCTATCGTTGTTTCTTTATGGAGCTTTCGTCTTGCACGTAACGGGCGCTCTCGCCGAGCGATGGTCGCCATTTCCATCGAAAATAAAGCGAGCAAACATTATCTACTACGTTATATTAGTGATGATTGCCTCGCTTACATCGGTTTCTGTCATCGTGTTCAACCGAGCTATCGAGAACTTCGTTCTTAGCTATAGTCATGCCAAGCCTACGCCGACGCCGCCATCGAATGTCACGCCGTTACTGCCTAATGCAGGTCAGTAACCATAGCAGGTGGTTTCACGGCTAAGTGCCCGTCTGGGCATCGGTATATCGCCCCTCATCTATCCGGCATGAGATCGAGCGCCACCTCGGCGCGGCCCGCCTCGTCGTCGACGAGGATGTAGACGTGCAGCTCGCGCGCCCCGGCGTCCCAGGCCCGGCCGCGCCAGGATGGGCCTGCCGAGTCCGGAGCGACGTCGACGATGCGGGCGAGCCCGTCGGCCGGGCGCTCGACGGCGAAGGCGAGCCCGGCGCCGGCGCGCACGGGCCAATGGAGGTCCAGCTCGTGCACCTGGACGACGTAGCGGCGACCGGATCGGCCCCGCCAGGCGCTCAGTCTGACCGAGCCCGGTCGATCGAGGTTACAGCCCCGCAGGCGCTCCTCCCGGATCTCCGGGGGCGTAACGCGGTCGGCCTGCAGGTCGCTGCGAACCTGGAGCCAGGCGAGCTGGCGCCTCATCGGACGTTGACCCGCGTCCAGGTGCGGGGACAGCCCTCGCACTTCACCCGCTCGGTGACGATGCCGCGGCACGTCGAGTAGCCCACCGTGCGGGCCGTCCCGTCCGTGTGCTGATGTGGGCAGATGCAGGGGAGTTGGCGCTTGGCCAGGATGGTCTCGCCCACGTCGACGTGCGCCCCGGCGACCTTCGTCGCCGACGCGTTGGCTCGCTGTGTCACAGGCGATTCCCGGAGATGTCAGAGGAAGCCGTCGCCGGCGTGGTTCCTGAACAGCTCGCCGTCCTCGATGTAGCCGAGGGTCGTTTCGAGCTTGGCGTGCCGCATCTGCCGGGCGGTGTGCCGGAGATCGGCGCCGGCATCGCCGGCGGATGTGGCGAAGCCCCGGCGGGTCGAGTGACCGCCGATGACGTTCGGATCGAGCCCGGCGGCCTCGCACCGGGCCTTGAGGATGCGGGCGAACTGGCCGGCGCTGAGCCGGTCGGCCGAGAGCTTGCCGCGATCGGCGCCCCGGAACACCGCGCCCTCTGTGATGCCGGAGGTCTTCAGCCAGGCATCGACCGCGGCCGGCACCTTCAGCTTGCCGTCCGGCACCGAAATCGTCTGGCCCTTGCCGGCTTGGTCCGTCTTCGACCGCTGGAGCCGGATCAGCAGGCCCTTGCGGTGGCGCTCGATGTCCGGAACGTCGAGGGCGACCAACTCGGAGCGCCGGAGCGCTGCCCCGAACGCCAACAGGATCAGCGCCCGGTCGCGAACCGCGGCCAGGTCCTGGCCCCGCGTCTTGCGGATGACCTGGACGACGAGGTCGACCGTCAGGGCCTTCTTCTTGTTCGGCCGACGCCCGAGGGTGTTGCGGATGCCGGCGAGGACCTGGCGCACGTCCTCGCGCCCGGTCGGGCTGTCGTAGCCCTGCATCCGATGCGCCAGCGCGATCGCGGCGGTGCGCCGGTTGATCGTGGAGACGTTCCGGCCGAGCCCGGCCAGATGGGTGAGGTAGCGCGCGACCGTGAGGCCGAGCGCCGGGCAGGCCGTGAGCCCGTGTCCCAGGCAGAAGGCCTCGAAATCGCGCCAGTCGCTCGCGTAGGCCCGCTGGGTCGCAGACGACCTGGACGCTGCCGCGAAGCCGCGGACGGCCTGGTCGAGGTCCTGGAGCGCGCCGACGGCCACCGCACCGCCGGAGATCGGCGCCGGAAGATTATCGTGCATCCGATTAGGCTCCGATCGGATGCCTGAGAACGGCAGTTATCGTGCATCCGCGCTCATCGGCGCCGAGCCGGCCTATGCCGGAAATTTGGGGGTCGATTTGGCCCGGTTTGGCTCAGTCCAAATCCCGCGAGCCCAGGCTCAAGCGGATCGCGCGGACCCGCTCGGCCTCGCGCGCCACGGCGTAGGCGGCGCGGACGGCTTCGGGCGTCGTCAGCATCGAGCGTTGCCCCGGATAGTGGGTGCCGAGGTAGCGCTCGCATTCCTCGATCGTGCGCGGCAGGCTCGACCGGTCGAGGCGAGGAAGCCCCCGGCTCATCGCCTTGGCCTCCGCGTAGTGCACACGATCACCTGGCCGCGGCCGGTGATGACGGAGGCCGGCAACACGGTCGCACCGATGTCGTTCGCGGCGATCTGGTGCTCGGGCAAGCCGACGCGCACGCCGTCGGCGAGCTGCTGCAACCGGCCGAGCAACTCGTCCAGCTCGGCGTGCGGGCGCTCGAAGTTCCGGTCGCCCAGGCGGATGCGTCGGCCGTCGCGCACAAGCGCGTCCAGCTCGCCGGCGAGGGCCGAGAGGTCGATCATGGTGATGCTGTGAGGCTGGCCCGGGCGCTCGGCCCGATCGGGCGGCGCGTGGGCTGGAAACGGAAGCGCCCCGCGGCCGTCTCCGGCCCGGGGCGCGATTCCTCAGTCGGCCGAAATGTAGCGGTTCGACTGCGCAGTCGTCAATCCACGCGTCGAACGATGAAGCGGGCCGAGCCAACCGATGGATTCAGTGCCAGGCCCGACCCGCTTCGCAATCGAGATGTGAACCAACGATGGAGGCGCCTACCATGCCGCCGGTCGCCCGGCCGGGCAAGCCTCGCCGGCCCCGGTTCGGCGTGCTACGTTTGTTCTCATGTCCCGCCGCCGCTCCAAACGCTTCCTGTCCGAGGAAGACAAACTAAGCTTCCTGGCGAAGGCCGGCGAGCTGCGCACGTCCTGCGTCGGGATGCAGGCGCGGGGGCCGATCAACGATCCGTTCTACGCCTCCGTCTCGAAGCTGATGGAGGCGATCGACGGTGTCGCCGAGGTCGTGACCTGTCGCCGCGAGCACTTCTACACCATGGCGCACAGCTCACCCCCGACCGGCCATGGGCCGTCGGCGTGTCAGGCGACCGCGGCGGAAGAGCCCGCCTCGTTGTCGGCCTTGGGCGCCGACGGCGTCGGCCGCTGCGGCGGCGAGTAGCCCCACAGCTCGGCGAGCGCGCCGAGGCCGCGGCGCAGTCGATCGAGGGCGACGGCATTGGCGGCGTGGACGTTGTTGCAGCCCACCTCCCGACCCGCCTCTTCGAGATCCGCCTCGAGGCAGACCACGGCGTTGACCACCTTCCAGTCGCCCGCGTGCATCGCGGCCTCGGCGAGGCGCAGCGCGCGCCGGTTGCTTTCCATCGTCTCGGAGATCGGCACGCGGCTGGACGGGTGTCCGCCGCCCGTGCTGTTCAGGTCGTTCGCGGCAAAGCCGGATAGGCCACCGAGATAGTAGTGGTTGCGGAGCTTGTCGCCGGCATCGTGGAGCTGGCTGTTGCGCGCGCCATCGTCATCGAGGCGCCCGCGGGAATGGAGCCGGTCGAGCGGCGCCGAGGCGAAGCGAATCACGCCGTCGATGCCAAAGGGCGACGCCTTTCCGATGATCTGTGTCCGGCGCGTGCCGATATGCATCGCCACGGTGACACCGGCCTGCATCAGCCGTTCCGGCGTCGGGCCGTTCTCTGAAAGAGTGTGCGTGGGAACTTGCTTCAACGCCGCCTTGCCGGCGAGCGTAACAGACTTGGACTTGCGACGACCGGACACCGGAAGCACCCCTATTAAGGCAGTCGTGTTGCTGCCTGTTTTGGAGGGGTCGAGCATGGCCGCACCACTGTCAAGTGGCCAAAGCAGCACCGCTTCTAACTCCTAAGCTGCTGTCGCTATCGAGCGAATGCTCAAGGTTAAGTAGCGTCGTGATCCGCTGTATTGCGGCTTGCCGGTGGCGTAGCGCCGTGGTGTAGGGCAGGCCGCGCTGGCGGCAAACAGCGCGGAAAGATTCGCCTCTAGCCTCGCACCACACCCAAAGCTTCACCGTTCGCCTCTGATCGGGATCTGCAACGAAGCGATCAGGCCACTGGAGCGGCTTATCGTGCCACGGATTCGGCAAGCGCCGGTCGGCTTGCTGCGCTATGATCATCCATCGTGCGACCTCTTCCTTCGCCATCGACATCGCTTGCAGCACACCTGAAGACTACCACCGCTACTAGATCGAACGTTGAGGGCAATGGTAAGTCGTTGCGGCGCCTCCACCCGTTGAACGTGGTTCAGTCACCGGGCACGCTCAATACGGGTATCAAATGCAAAGCAGTGCAAATTTGTACGAAACTGACAATATTTATTTGCCGACGAAGCTTGCGTAGCTAAATTTGAGATAAACCACACAATATGACTTTATCGCGCACCGATCATTTAAATAACGATATTTGCAATGGAGGATCAATTATAATGAAAATACATCGAATGATAATTTCGATATGACTTCGTGGTGATGGGAGGTATCGAGGAGTTATAGATGCCCAATCCGGATAGCTTTGAGCAGGACGAATTCCATTGGATCCGAAAATTTTCCGTTGACCTAGGGTCATTTTTCGCATCTGAGTTGTATCAGGTGGCCTCACACTGCTGAGGAGAAAGAGCGGGGGATGGCGTGCAGATAGAGGGTCAAAGTTTGGATGCTGTACTGCATAGACTGTATCGTACATTGCTTGAGCAAGGCCAATCGCAGGGTGGGACACGGGGAGCCAACCTTGAAATTCTTGGCGTATCACTCCGCATATCGAAGCCACGCGCCCGTATTAGCCGATCGGAAAATCGGGGCAAACCATTTAGCGCCCTTGGCGAGTTGCTTTGGTATCTTTCCGGGTCAGACACATTAGACTTTATCGCACCATATGTTCCACGCTACGCTGAAGATGCTGTGGGTGGGCTCCTCGAAGGCGCCTACGGCCCAAGGCTTACGCGAATGCGGGACGGCATTGATCAGTTTGGCAGCATTGAAAATTTGTTGAAACAGCGTCCCGGCTCTCGTCGCGCTGTAATTCAGATTTTCAACGCCGAAGACATCGCCACTCACCACAAAGAAATTCCCTGCACTACAACGTTGCAGTTTCATATGCGGGGCGATCTATTGCATATGTCTGCTACGATGAGGTCTAACGATGCTTATTTCGGGCTGCCTCACGACGTTTTTTGTTTTACGATGATCCAAGAAATGATGGCTCGACGTCTGGGCGTCGAGATAGGTGAATATATGCAATATGTCGGTAGTATGCATGTCTATAATAAGAAGTTGGACGACATGCGCGCTTATGTAGAAGAGGGTGTTCAGCAGACCATCGAAATGCCGCCAATGCCAACTGGCAACCCGTTTTCGCTGATAGCAAAGTTACTTGATGTGGAAAGCCGTCTGCGAGCAGGCGAAGCGCTCGATGCATCTAAAGAAATGGGCGATCAATACTGGGCTGACATTGTGCGGTTCTTGCAAGTTTTTTGGGCGCGAGAGTGGGAGGTCGATTATCCGGGCCGCCTAAAGGAATTACGCGCAGAACTTTTTACAAAAACCCTTCGCCCTTACGTCGACGGCAGGATGCACCTCACGGCAAAAAGGCGTAAAACTGCAGGCATCGGCGAAATTATCGCAACGAATGGTTGAGGTGACAAAAGTGTGGCCGTCCAGAGAAGTAGAACGACTGCGCATTATCAACGAGCTCAATGCCGCAAAGGCACCGCGCGCCCTAAAAGGGTTGCCTGACCAAGCTTCCGTCGAGACACTGGCCCTTCAGTTTATTGCAAGCCTCCGGCGCGAGGATTACTATCGCCACGTCCAAGCTAAACCGATCTCAGCGTATCGGTCGAATCCGAACCACCCTGCATTCGACGCGGAACGCGCTGTGGCCTTCCATATGCAGCAGGCTAATATAGATGAGGCTGGCTGGTTGATATTCCTGATGACACACTTCGCGCGTCGCCCAGATACCGGTTGGCTGCGGCTGCAGGATGTTTATGGTCGCCGCGGCGCTGGAATATGGGATTGGCCGACCGTAACCGCTGACCCAGCAGCATTCTATGAATGGATTGCTGTCAATTGGGATGGTATACGCGGCGCTTTTGGAAACCATCGAAAGTATGAAAGTCTAAGACCAACAGCCAATCGCTCCATGTCGCGTGCAGTAGCTGATTACTTGCAATGGATTGGCCCAGAAGGTCATAAAGCCTTTTTTGTCAGCAGTGTGCGTGCCGCGGGTAATAACCCCCAAACCATATTCGATTACATGTACCATCGAATGAAGATCATATCATTTGGGCGGCTTGCAAAATTTGATTATCTTTCTCTGATAGGCCGATACGGTCTTGCACCGATTGCGGCTGGCTCAGCGTATCTCGATGGCGCTACTGGGCCCGGTAGAGGTGCGCGACTCTTATTTGACGGAAACCCGATCAGCAATTCGGCTAACCACGTACTTCAACAAAAACTCAATGACCTAGATGTCAGGCTTAAGGTCGGTATGGAGGTGATGGAAGACGCGCTGTGCAACTGGCAGAAAAGTCCACAGCGCTTTATACATTACAAGGGTTAGTATGCCCGCTCTGCCGTGCTCAGTCTAGCAGATGATCAACCTGCTCCCACTTCCATCGACGCTTTAGATAATTAAGCTGGTCTTGCCGGATCATTCCCCGGTGTTGCATTTGGCCAACGGTCAAGCCAGGTGCTACGCCAACTCTTACACTAAACCGCACAACTTTTTCGCGAGCTGGTTCTAGTTGCTCGAATTCGTCGACATTATTATTAGGTACGATGCAGCGTGATGCAAACTGATTAGCCTCCCGTTCAACTTCGTCGCCATCATCCATGTCTGCGTCGACGAATGCACACGCTCCATGCAGCAGAAGGTGCCCAATCTCGTGGAAAACAGTGAACCAAAATTTGTCGTCAGACAGGCCGCGAAAGCTAAGTAGGATCATCGCCTTATCTGGCCCGATCATGCGGCTTGCTCCAGAGGCTGGGCAACCCAGCGGTGCCCGTTTAGCAACGACAGCGACACCTGCTTCGGAGCACAACTCCCTTAGCTTCGGTAGGAACAGATTTGGGTGTTTGACTTTAGATAGCTTGCGGATTTCGTCCAACCGATCTTGTAAGTTGCCAGCGCTCCACGAGCGGGTGTCAACTAGATCGGCAGATAGCTCGCCCATGCGTAGCCACATCAAAATTGCAGCGTCGTCAGAAGTGAACGCGGCGGATTTTCTAAATAGCGTATCGGAGCAGATCCGCCCGTAGCGTGCTTGCCAAGCCTTCAACGTACCAACATTAAAGAATTTAAGCCGACGCTGCACCTCAGCACGACGCTTTTCTGCCGAGAGTCGGCCGCGCGGCCTTTCCCCTGGAACCGGTAGCAAAAGCCAGTCGTCACCCTCAGATGCGACGGCAAGATCGACTGCGCGCTCGAGAGCTACCTCGTAGTTTTTCTGTCTTTTCAGCCAGAACGAAACGGTGCCGCCGAGGTGCTCGGCCAAAGCCGCTGCCTGCCGCTCATCGACGGATCCAGTGCCATCAAGAAGGCTACGTAACGTAGCCATCCCCCCGTGCAAATGATCGGCAACATCCTTTGCCGCCAAGCCACGCCTGAGCATCAACGCACGCAGCGAGTCGCCGGGCATCGAAAACCAGTCGGGCGTGAACTCATGTCCCTGCTTCACGGGCACCTCGAAATTGCAACTAGCTTCAATCGGGTCACACTGGCCCAAACGATCCGTCCGTCAGCATTCCGACCGAAGCGCGTTCCGACTACAACGAGGGTCGCGCGGTAGTCTGAACCAATCGCCACGATAAGAGAATCGTGCACAGAAATCTCAGCGTCCTCGCTTAAGAAGTCAATCAACTCATGAGCGTTTTCGAAAGCATTGGCGTCAGATATTAAATTAATCAATGCGCCTGCGCTAACGGTTCCAAGCGTGTGCTCGGCGCGCTCCAAATTAACGCACAGATCGTGCAGCGCGTCATCTTCGAAAGAAATATTGATCAACGCGCGATATCTCCCGCGTGATCGTTATCGACGCGAAGTATGTGCCGATATACTGGCGACCGTTCGTCCCGTAGCATCATTGAGGCAGCGGTGATCCCTGCTGCTTTGACTGTTGCTTGGCGCGGATCTGGTCAATTCGGTCCCAGTTTCGATCCAGCTCCTGCTCGCCCGCCTCGGCCATGTTGATGCCGGAAGCGCTGCAAAGGGCAGCCAAAGTCACCAGTACTCCGCCGACTTCTTGGACCGGCTGGCCAGACGGGCGCCTAAAAACGTAATCAACGAGCGCCACGGCGTCGGCGCGCGTGCATCCGTTAGCTTGGGCTAATTCTAACGCCTCTTCTAAGAAACGATGTGTGCGCTCATTACGATCGAGTCGGATAGACTGCGGGAAGCAGGCTTCAAGCCACTTTTCGACTTGAAGCTGATAGGAAACAATTTCCGTGGTCACCTCGCCCCCCTTGAACTTTGGTAGGCTTATATCACGAAGCAATACCATTTCTAGGATATCAAAACGGTTCAAGCGTCGCGCTGGCGGTATCCACACGCGATCCCCAGGCTGCCATTCTTCTTCTTGGACCCTTAGCAATGGGTGCGATTAGATGATTTCCTTTGCGAGGTCCGCGGCAGACTGTACGCCGAGCGCAATGTCTGACCCTTTTTTGGCGTCCTAACCAAGCCTTATCTATTTCCAAATCCCCTACACGCCGGCCGCGCCCCGTTGGCCGCCGGCGGCAGCTCGCTCGGGAAATGCCAGCCCGGATTGGCGTAGCCCGGCTTCGACGTGGTCGCGCAACGGCCTTCACCCCGCGCCCGACGGAAAGCCATCCAGGCGCTCCACGCCGGCGTCCCCTCCTCCACGAACACGCGGGTCGCGCCGATCGGCGCCGCCGACGCCGCACAGGGCCGAGCGTTCTCGAATCGGCGGGTGCGCAGCCAGGTGTGCAGCGCCTTCGACGAGCGGCCCGGGTGCTTGGCGAGGTGCGCCGCGTAGCTGCCGGCCGCGGTCACGGCGAGATCGCGATCGGCGTCGGGCAGGGCGGCGAAGATCCGCTCGGCCATGCTCCGGTCGGCATCGAGGCGCCCGCCCTCGGGGAAAGCCGCCCAGAGCCGGGCGAAGTGCTCGGCCGTCAGCGCGGTGAGCCGTCCCGGTGGCGATCGCCCGGCGGCGGTGATGCGCTCGGCCGGTGCCGATGGGGATTTACTCCGGAATTGTTTTTGAACCGCGCCTGCCCCCCCGCTGGGGGGATGGGGGGATTCTTTTCTGACGGTTGAATCTGACGGATTCTCTATGGGGGTGACAGGGGAGTCACCCTCCCCGGTGACAGCGTTGTCACCCTCCCCGGTGACGGACAGGCACCCCTCACCCGAAAGATGGGGTGTCCCAAAGTCACCCCTCAGACTAGGCTTTGCCGATCCTGCGCCGTTCTGGTCACCCCTCACCGAACGCTCGTTCCGCCCGGGCACGTCTACGTCCGGCAGGTGCAGGATGTAGCTGTTGGCCCGCTGTCGTCCGGACTTCGGACAGTGCCCATTCTGGATGGTGATGACGTCGAGATCCTGGAGCACCCGAAGCTTGCGCTGCACCGATCGCTCCGACTGCGAGCAGGCCTGCGCGAGTTGCTTGATCTTGGGGTGCGCCTCCCCGGTGTGCCGGTCGGCGTAGTCGGCCAGTACCATGGCGACGAGCTTCGCCACGCCGTCGGGGATGTCTTGCTTGATGACCCAGGAAATCGCTTCGATCGACATGGTGGGCGCCTCTTGGCGGGCCCTTTCAGGCATAGGGGAAGCGTTGCGCCGCGAAGCCTTGCCGGCTCCGGGCACGCGAAAGCCCATCGCCGGAATCGCGGGTCGCGCGCGGCGTTGGGCTGATCGAGGGGAGGGGGGACTGCCGGCCGCGCCCGATGGATCGGGCAAAGCTTCGCCAGTCGCCTGCCAAGGGGGGCCTTGAACAGGGCGCGAGCGGGAGGCTGCGCGGAATCGGAGGTGCGCCGCCCGGGGGCAAGCGGGCGCAGTTCGCCGATTCAGCGCGCGACGGCGGTCATCGTTCCTAGGTCGGTGGAGGGGGGCCGCGGACAGGCGGCCTTAGGCGGGGGCGCGGTCTCATTCCGCGGCCATCGCCGGCATGGCCGGCGCCTCGGTGTAGAGGTTGGTGAAGTCGGGCCGCGCCTGGCGCTGGAAGGCCTCGCCGTAGGGGCCGGGGCTCGCCGCGCGCACGAGGTCGAAGAAGCTGTCCGGCTTCTCGCTATGCCGGCCGGGGGCGCCCTCGAACACGTTGGGAAGGTCGGCCCGGGCCAGCATCAGCCCGCCGCGTGTGGCGAAGACGCAGTACTCGTCGAGGGTCCGGAAGTAGCGGCCCATCGAGAAGGACGCCTTCCGGAACGTCAGCACCTGCTTGAAGTCGTAGCCCCACCCCTGGACGAGGCGCACCGCCATCGGGAGGAAGGGCCCGGGCGCGTGGCAGTAGATGTGTCCCTCGTCCAGCGCCCAGGTTTCCACCGGCACCGCCGCGATCTCCGGCTCGGTCATCGTGGCATAGGGCGGGCGTTGGTTAGGGGAGACGCTTTCGTCCTGCCAGGGCGGATCCAGGACCAGCGTCGCGAACCGGCCTTGCGTCGGGGCTAGGCGCCGGACCCGCTCCAGGTCGACAAGCCGGCGCATCCGGTTCGAGGCATCGTGGATGTTTTCGGAGCGCTCGAGGTACTCGACCACCGGGCCGAACAGGTCCGGATCGCGCTCGGCCGCCTCGTAGATCGCGTTGCACTTCTCGGCCAGGACACCGGAGACCCCGGCGAGCTGGCCGATCTGCTCACGCACGCGGCCGGCTTCGAGCCTCGAACCCCCGGATAATTTGCCGAGGGTACGACCGGAGCGAATGCGGCTTTCGGCCTGCGCCCGCTTCGTCGGGCCGAGCACGAGCCACAATTCTCGAATCTGGCGTGGAGAGAGACGCGCGCGGTTACGCATACGGACGCCTGATAGGAATCGAATCGGATTCGGAGTCTCAGTCTGGCGGGAGGGAGCGTCCCGCCGGCCGCTCATGCGCGGCTGCGCCCTGGAAGGCCGGGGGCCCGATCCATCTTGGGCGGGCTCATAGCGCCGCCCCGAAGTTAATCCCGCAGAACGCCCACCGTCCGGTGTTGGCCTCGATGGCGGCGCGGGTGCGCGCCAGCTCGCTTTCGAGATGGGCTTGGTCGGCGAGGATTCGCGCGCCGGCGAGCCAGCGCTCGTCCGCGTCGGGCATCACCGCCGCCAGCAGCTCGGGCCCGTAGGCGATGACGCAGAGCAGGAAGTTGCGCCCGTTGGGCAGGCTCTCCCGCACCAGCATCTTGTCGACGCTGTCGAAGGGAATCCCGGTGAGCGCGGCGCATTGCTCGGCCGGCTTGTGCGGGTGCCGCGCCCGGATGAACGCCGCGAAGGCCTCCGGCCGCACCGTGAGGCGGCGTGGAACGGGCCGCGGCGTCATTCCGATTCCGCCGTCCTGTCGGGGATCGGCTGCACACGCTTCCGCGAGCGGCCGGGGGGCCGCGCGGAGCGGATCATGCCCCGGCGGCATCACCAGATCGAGCGCGGCCGTCAGTGCCGAGACGGCCGCGGCGGCTTCCTCGGGCAGAGCCTGGACGCGGGCAAGGGCCGCGGCGAGCTGTGCGCCCACCGCCTCGCCGGCCTCGGCGGTGCTGCGCAGCGCGGCGTCGGCATAGTCGGCCACGCCGGCGTAGAGATCTGCGAACCAGGACGATGGGGCGGGATCGCTCATCGCGCCCTCGCCGCGATCAGGACCAGCACCGACGCCGCCGCAGCTGCCAGTGCGATGCGTCCGGCTTCGACGAGGGCGCGACCGCGCTGGCGCGACCGAAGGGCGGAATCGAGACGAAGGATGAGCGGCAGCGCCGCAAGCAAGATCGCAAAAGCCAGGACGAGGGCCGGGATACGCATCACAATGCTTTCACGAATGGGCTTTGAGCGCATTATTGCGTCACTGAGAGGCCGGATAGATATCTGGCCTAAGCTCGTGGCGACTGATTCCGAGCTTTTTTTCCAAGTCGAGTACCATCTCTGCCGGCACCCTGTGTTTCTCCCAGCGCATGAATGTAGTCTTGTGCACGCCGAACAGCTCCGACGCCTTCTCAAGCGTCATCTTCGATCTGGCGCGGTATGCTTTCAGTGGGCTGAGAATCGCCATGCAGCCGAAGTTGCATAATACGCAACTGACGGTCAAGCGGATGGTTGCGCTCCGGCCTAACGACGGCTGTCTGTCCCCATGGCACTCGTTGCAGATGTTGCTAACGAGGATCGACCCCATGGAGTCGTTGCCGCCTCGGCGGCACTTTATCCCCGAATGGGCGATGAAGTCCGGGTTGCGACGCGCTGATGTAGCCCGCGCGACCGGCGCCGATAAAGCTACTGTGACACGCTGGTTCCGAGGAACCGCACCGCAAGATCAATATCTTATGACGCTCGCATCGCTGTTCAACGTAAGCGTGCCGGATCTGTTTCGGCACCCGGATGACGTTTGGGTTTCGCGATTCCTAGAGGGTAGAAGCGAGACTGAGATCGAGCGGATTAAGAAGACGCTGGAGGCCGCCTTCCCAAAAGGGGTTGCGTCCTAAGCAACTTTCTCCTTGACGTTCGGTTGCATAAACCGCAACTTTAGGCCCGGCGCATGTTGCGCCGGAGGCCTTCTTAGTGTCGGCGCATGCTGCACCTCATCCCCATGCCGGCCAGCGGGTAACGGTCGCATCCGGCTTCTACGCTGGCACCACGCGCGAGGTCGTCGATTGGTACGACCGCGTGACCGGTCGTCCGTGGAGCGAAAACGGCGTCGAGGACGCCCGCACCCACCGCTTCGCCTTCCGCGCCGCCTACGACCGTCTGCCGCTCGATCAGGAAGTGGTCCTCGTTCACTTCCATCGCGGCGAGGGCGCGCTCCTCCACGCCACTGAGTTGGGCGAACCGGCCTACGCCCTTGCGCCGATCGGGGCGCGCTCATGAGCCGGCACGTCCTCGTCGACTTCGATCACTGCCGGATCGTGCTCGGGTTCGACCATCCGCTGCGCTCCCTGTTTGGCCAGGTGTTCGACCCATCCCGTGACGAAGGCAGCGCGATCGACGGCTGGCCGACGTCATCCGGCCTTGGTCTGCGTCGCCCGATCGGGGACCAAGGCCAATTCGATGCGGATCTCACGGAGCTGTCCATGTGGGCGCTCGACTGCGATCGGCTCCCTCATGGCCTGTGGCAAGGCTCGGCTTGGACCCGCCTGAAGGGCCTGCAACTGCTTCTGCTCGCGGAGTGGCAGGGCGGCGAGGATCTCTTCAGCTTCCCCGCTCCCGACAACCTGCGCGGCCCCTTCCATCCGATTCCGAAGGGGCGGTCATGAGCAACGCGTCCGCCATGCTCTCGGCCGACGTGCGCGCCGCCGCCGCCGCGATCGCCAACGCCCGCGCCGGCCGGCGCGGCATCCCGGCGGTGACCAACATCCTGGATGTGCTGCCCGAGGATCTCTTCGCCGAACTGGTCGAGGATGCGCGGGCCGCGATCGGCGCGGCCGACGCCGCCCGCCAAGCCGCAGCGAGCACACCGAAGCCACGACGCCGCGGCCCGGTCTGCGCGAGCGACGCCGAGGCCCTGCGCCTCGATCTCGGCGCCGGCACCCTTCTGATCCTCACCCGCGACCGCGCCAGCCGCGCCAAGGCAGCACTCTCGGCCGCCGGCGCCGAGACCGCGCTCCTCGAGCACGACGAGGCCCACGCCATGTGGGTCGCCATCGCGGCCTGCCTCCGAACCTTCCCCGACGAACAGGAGCCGACCTCGTGATCCAGCGCGCGCGCATCAAGCCCGTCGAGCCCCTGGCCCGTCGCCTCGTCCGCAAGCCGCCCGCCGCCCGGGCGAGCCGGGGTGCGGCGATCGCCGCCCTGCAGGCCGATGGCGAGTTCCCCTTCGAGGATATCGAGGATTCGATCGACCTCGTCATGTCCCGCGCGGCGCAGCTCGTCGTCGCCGCCGCCTCCGACCGCCCGTGGGCGCTCCGGCTCGGGCACCTGCGCGACCTCGTCTCGCTGTGCGTCGTCGCCGGCGGCATCGTCTACGGATGGGGTGTCCTGTCGTGAGCCGGCCTGCCGCCTTCGTCGCTGACCTCGTGAAGTGGGACGGGGGCTTGAACAAGGACGTCGCCGTCGTTGGCGTCGCCATCGGTCTCGGCGAGATCCACCACTTCTTCGAACAGGTGGGATACGCGCCCGGGCTCGTGCACTACCTCACCGCCCCGGCGCTCGCCCCGGCAATGCTGATCCTGCCTTGCCGCCGGCCGCTGCATCCGGAGCGGGACTTGGACGTCGCCGGCGAGGCCGCGTTCGATCTCTTCGAGCGCTACGTCCGCGATCAGCTCGCCGCCGGCGCCTCGCCCGCGATCGAGGCAGCGATCGCGCTACGCCTCGCCGATCTGTCGGCGGCCGTCACCGCCAGCTTCGAGCCCGGCGAGCCGGAGGCGTCCGCCGATGGCCTATGACTCGATCCGCCAGCGCTACCCGGGCGCGCCCTGCGCCCTCGGCGTCCGCGTGCGCCTCACGGAGACCGGTGAGGCCGGCACCATCGCCCCGCGCCGCGCCGGCGACAACGGCCTGCGGGTGAAGGTGGACGGCTGCTTCCTGCCTGTCGCCTGCGACCCGCGCCATGTCGAATACCTGCGCGCGCCCGTGGTCGCGATCGGGGATGGGCGCCGGTGATCCCCGTCGCGCCCCCGATCGGCGTGGCCGACGTGCCCGGTGGCTACCTCGTGAGCCTGCCGCCGCAGCTCGCCCTCGTGCTGTCGCTGCGCCGCGCCTTCCGCAAGGTGCGCGCCGCGGCCGAGCCCTGGACCTACTTCGTGCCGGGCCCGGCCAAGCGGCTCGGCGAATGGCTTGCCGAGGTCGAGCTGCGCGCGCTCACCGAGCGCCGCCGGCGGGCATGGAGCGCCAACGACGCCGAGTGGGCGAGCGCGATCGCGCCGGCGCCCGCGGCCGAGGCGACGGCCGCCGTCCCGTTCACCATCTCGCTGCCGAAGAAGCGCACGGCCCGCCCGCTCCTGGAGCTGCTGCAGCACCTGGCCGCCGGCGAGATCCTGATCGCCGAGTCCGGCCGCTTTCACCTTCACCCCTCCGGACGGACGGCCCCGGCCGGCGTCGCTCGCCGCGCCATCGAGCAGCGCCTGATCGTCCCGAGCTGCGACGGGCTGTTCGGCCCCGACTGTTCGCAGAGCTGGCGCGCCCCCAAGCAGGAGGAAACCGATGCAGCAGCGGAGCGAAGCGGCCCGGGTTGCCCTAAGGCAGGTGCAGAAGGGAAGGCTGATCGACCCTCGGCGGTACGAGGCTCTGCGGCACGCCGGCCTCGTCGATCAATGCCGACGGGGCTTCAAGGCGCGCCGGTGGCTGACGGAAGCCGGCGAGCGGTTCCTCGCCGAAGCCGAGGCGTAGAAGCCGAGGCCGCCCGGTGATGCCGATCTCCCGCGAGCGTCAGAAGCTCTATCCCGGCGGATCGATCCGCTCCGTGGTCTGGATCCGCGAGTACCGCGAGCCGACGCTGGCGAGGGCCGGGTGGCGTTGCGAGGGCACGCCGCAGCGGCCGAACTGCCGCGCCGAGAACGACAAGCCGCATCCCGAGACCCAATCGTTCGTCGTGCTCACGGTCGCGCACCTGGATCAGAACCCGGGCAACAACGATCCGGCGAACCTGAAAGCCCTCTGCCAGCTTTGCCACAACCTGTGGGACTCGATGTCCCGCACCAAGAACGCCAAAGCCACGCGCGCGCGTAAGCTTGGCGAGGGAACTCTCGATCTGTTCATGTGCGACGGGATCCGCATCGATGCCGGCCGCCGATAAGCGATTCAGTGCCTTGCCGCTCGGCATGATCCCGCTCGGTCTCTCGCGGGTCGTGGCATCGAGCTACGTCGGTGTCTCGCCATCGACATGGGACAACATGGTCGATGACGGCCGGATGCCGAAACCGAAGCGAATCAATCGCCGACGGCTATGGGATCGGCGGGAGGTTGAAGAGGCGTTCGCGCGGCTTGATGCTGCTGGCAGCGACTCGGGCACCCCGCCCAGCCCCCAGGATGACGACGACTGGGAGAACGTCGCGACATGAGCGACGGAACGACCATGCCGAAACGGCTGCCGAAAGGCTGCATCGAGGACACAGACCGTCACGGCAACGTGCGGGTCTATTTCCGGGCGAAGGGACGCCCGAAGATTCGGCTGGCCGGTATCCCGTGGTCCGAGCCGTTCATGGAGGCCTACCGCGCCGCCGTCGAGGCGCGGACGGTGACGCCAGCACCGGCGGACAAGCCCGTCGCGCGCTCGGCCACGACACAGGGCACCTGGCGGTGGCTGTGCGAGCGCTACTTCGTGGCGCCCGAGTTCACCGGTGGGCTCGACCCGCGCACCCGGAAGGTCCGGCGCGCGCTCCTCGAGGCAACCTTCGTCGAGCCGATCGCGCCGGGCTCGACGAAGCTGTTCTCGGAATTTCCGATCGATCGCATGACGCCGAAGGCCATCCGGGTCCTGCGCGATCGGCGGGCGGACAAGCGGGAGGCGGCAAACGGCAGGCTGAAGGCCGTGCGCCAGGTCTTTGCCTACGGCATCGACGCCGAGCTGGTGGAGGCCAACCCCGCGCGCGAGGTGCCCTATCTGATCGGCAAAACAGAAGGCTTCCACACCTGGAACCTGGACGAGGTCGCGCAGTACGTCCAGCGCCACCCGCCGGGCACGAAGGCCTACCTCGCGCTCGCCCTGTTGCTGTTCGTTGGGTGCCGGCGCGCGGACGTCGTCGCGCTCGGCCGGCAGCACATCCGCAAGGGGTGGCTGCGCTACACCCAGCACAAGAACCGGAACCGCTCGCCCGTCACCCTCGATCTGCCGGTGCTGCCGATCCTGCAGCGCGCGATCGACGCCATGCCGGCGGACAAGGCCGCCGAGACGACGCTCGCCTTCCTCACCACGGAGTATGGCAAGGCGTTCACAGCCAACGGGTTCGGGAACTGGTTCCGGAAGCGCTGCACGGAAGCCGGCCTCCCGCATTGCACCGCCCATGGCCTGCGCAAGGCCGGCGCCGCAATCGCGGCCGAAAACGGCGCGACCGAAAATCAGCTCATGGCCATCTACGGCTGGACCAACCCGAAGCAGGCCGCGCTCTACACGCGCAAGGCACGCCAAAGGGTGCTAGCCGGCGGCGCGATGCATCTGATCAACCTCGACGGCTCGAAGGAGCCGGAGGTCCCACCGGGAACGGGGGTTGGGGAAAGTGGGACTTTGTTGGCCTCTAAGTAACTGAAAGTACTGAGGCTGGAAATGACTATGGTGCCCAGGGACGGAGTCGAACCGCCGACACTGCGATTTTCAGTCGCATGCTCTACCAACTGAGCTACCTGGGCATCCGCCGCGTCGCGCTGCGTCGTCGGCTGGCGGGGGTATAGTGAAGGGTTTTGGGCCTGTCCAGCCTTCCGACAACCGAAGGCGAAGCTTTTTTGCCGGGTGCGGATCTCAGCCTCAGTGCGAGCGATTCTCGTCGTCCGAACGGGGCGGGTAGGACAGCTCATCCTCCTCCGGCCCCGGAATGACGTAGCGCTCGCCGAGCCAGCGTCCGAGGTCGATATCGGCACAGCGAGGCGAGCAGAACGGCTTGGTTTCCTGCCGTGCCGGCTTGCGGCAGATCGGACAGGTGGCCAGGGGCTTGTCTGCCGCCGTCTTCTTCACCGGTTGACTCATGTGGCCGCTCCCCAGGCGCCGCGCACGGGAAAGCCCTCTCCTTCGAGCAGGCTCATCGTCTCGTATAACGGCAGCCCGACCACCGCGCTGTGCGAGCCGACCAGCTTCACCGCAAAGGCCGCCGCCAAGCCCTGGATGGCGTAGCCGCCGGCCTTGCCGCGCCACTCGCCCGAGGAAAGATAACCCTCGATCTCGCGGTTCGAGAGGCGCTTGAAGCGCACGCGAGTCTCGACCATGCGCTCGCGGCGCCGATCCTTCGGGGACAGGATGCAGACGGCGGTATAGACGCGATGCGCCCGCCCCGAGAGCAGCCGCAGGCAGTCGGCGGCTTCGTCGAGCAGCTCGGCCTTGGGCAGCACGCGGCGGCCCACGGCGACCACGGTGTCGGCCGAGACGAGATAGGCCTCGCGCAAGTCGTCCCGACGCCGCGCTGCAGCCTGGGCTGCCTCCAGCTTTTCCCGGGCGAGGCGGCGGGCCAGGTCGCGGGGCGATTCGGATTTGCGCGGGGTCTCGTCGATATCGGCGGGCAGGAGCGCATCCGGCTCGATTCCGACCTGTTGCAGCAGCGCCAGCCGGCGCGGAGAGGCCGAAGCAAGCACGAGGGGCGGTCGCGCAGGCCCCCCGGGAACCTGCGGCTTCAGGGCGTCGGAAGTGAGAAGCTCGTTCATCGGCGAGGTCTTACGCCCAAGCCCGGTGGTACCGCAACGCAGTGTCACGCATCAGACGGCGTCGGAGGCTTGCCAAGGGCAGGGCGGCCGTCTAAGACCCGGCACATTCCACCGGGCGTCGATGCGGCGAACCGGATGTGACGCCGCAATAGCTCAGCTGGTAGAGCACCTCATTCGTAATGAGGGGGTCGGGGGTTCGAATCCCTCTTGCGGCACCACTCTCCCCCCCCTCTGCGATTTTCTGCGCTCCAGCGATGTTGGATCGGGATTTCCCGTCGATCCGCTGGCGAGCGCGCTCTCACTCCGTGGCGCCAGATCGGCTGGCCTGCAGCGAAACGCAGGTGCGCACCATATCACTTAGCGTGAGATCCTTGGTGTCGCCGATATTGGCGACCTCTTCCAGGCAGCGCATGAAATAGCCGCTGTCGAGGCCCGGCGAGAGCGTGCTCATCGATTTGCCGACGCGGTTGGTGAAGTCGATCTTCTCGCTGGCCCCAGTACGCGGCCAAAGCGAGGCCTTGTCGTCCATTTTCAGACGGGCTCCCGCCAGCGACGGGCTGACAAGCGTCAGCATTGCCAGGATACCCATTGCGGTCGCTCGGCCCATCGTTGCGCTCCCTGTCGTGGCGTCGGACGTGTTGCCGACCGACCGCGGGCCCAACGCGAGCGCGCTTACCGACGTTGCATCGGGCTTCGCATGCGCGACGAAATTAAACGATTTCTCAGAGACTTACTCGCGGCACTGCCGGCCCGGCGCGTCGGGATCCTGTTCGGCGCCGGGCCGGCCTTCTCGGCTGTGCTATTCTTACCGCGAGCTGCCGCCGCCGCTGCCGCCGCCTGCGCTGCCCTGCGGGATGGCCCGCTCCGGCTGCCCGGCATTGCCGCCCGCCGCCGAATTCGTGGTGATGGTGTCGGCTCCCGTGGCGCCGGGGGCGATGATGTAATCGACGGTGTTGCCGGTCGTGTTGGTCTGGCGCTGGATGATCGTGCCCGGCGGGAACGGGCCGCCGGGGAGGCCGGGAGGGCCAGCCTGCGCGGTCGCTGCGCTTGCGCCGAGGCAGCTCAGAACGGTGAAGGTGAGGGCGATGCGGTGCATCGAGGGACTCCTGAACGAAACGGCGTCTTCGCACGCCCCGGAGGCCTGCGAAGGATCAACTCTCCGCAAGGCAAGTCCCCCATCGGCCATGCGGTTTCCCGAGGGGCCTGCGGCGTGGTGACGACACGCGCAGGCCTCCGTGTTCGAGCGTCCCGGTGCGCAGTTCACCACGCGATCGTGTAGGCGACCTCCAACGAGCGCGGGCGCCCGAGAACCCAGGCGGTGCCGATGCCGTTCACGGCGCTGCCATCGACCGCGTAGACTTTGTCGAACAGGTTGAAGACCCGCAGCGAAAGGCGGGAACCGGCCGTGACCTGATGGTCGAGGCCGAGATTCACCAGCGTGTAGGCCGGTCGCAGCGCGGTGTTGCCGAAATCGGAGAAGACTTCGCCGACATGCTGGAGGCCGACGCGCCCCTCCCAATCGCGGGCGAAGGCCCAGTTGACCCAGAGATTGGCCACCTGCTCCGGCACGTTGATCGGCTGATTGCCGGCATAGGAGACGGCAACCCCGCCGACATTCTGGGTGAAGTCGTCGTACTGGGCATGAAGCAAGGCGAGGTTGGCATCGATACGCCAGCCGGGGGCGGGGAGCCAGGAGAGCGCGGCCTCCGCGCCGAGGGAGGATTGCTGGCCGACCTGGATCGAGACCGTCGGCTGGCCCGGAACCGCCGAGATCAAGTTATCCTTGACGATGCGGTAGCCGGCCAGCGTCCATTCCACGGCGTCGCCGAAGACGACGCCCTTGGCGCCGAGTTCGACTTGGCGGCCGGTCGAGAGTTCGAAACCGGCCAATGATTGCGAGAGGCTGATCAGGCTGTTCACCGGATCCGTCGCGGTGGCGTATTGCGCGTAGAGTGCTGTGTCCGGCATCGGCTCGTAGAGCAGCGCGAAGCGATAACCGAGGGCCCGGAACGAGCGCTCGAAGGTTGCGCCGCTGCGCAGATCCTCCCGGTCGAGACGCGGCGCGTCGAAGCGCACGCCGCTGAGGAACGACAGCCGGTCGGTGAGGAACAGCCGATCCTCGGCGAAGACCGAAGCCTGGTTCGTGCGCGTGGCGTAGGCCGGACTCGCCCGCCCTCCTGGCGGGAAGAAGCCCGGATCGTAGTCGTTCAGGGGCACGCTCGTCGGCGTCTCGGAAAAGGTGAAGTTGTTGGTGTGGCGGAAACTGACGTGGTTCATGTCGAAGCCGGCCGAGAACGTGTTGGCGAATCCGAGAACGGCACCGCGGAAGGTCGCGTCGAACCGATTCCCGACCTGTTCCTGGCTATGGTAGATTTCGAGATAGTCGGAGCGATCGACGAGGCCCGTTGCCGGATTGAAGCGGTACTGTTCGACGTCGCGCCAATGCCGGCGGCTCTGGAGGCGGTAGGCGGTGTTGCGCACCGTCACATCGGCCGAGGGGGTCCACTCCGTCCGGAACTGCGTCCAGTTGTCGGTCCAGGCGATCTTCGAATCGCGGACGTTGTAGTTGTTGAAGCGGATGGCGTCGGGGACCCGCCCGTTCACCAGCGGCGTGCCCCAGTAGCGGGTGGGCTCTTGGTAGCCGAGATCGTGGCTAACCGTAAAGGCGAGATCCGGATTCGCCTGGAGCGTCAGTGCGCCCGAGACCGCGAGGTTGCGGAAGTCGCCCTCCGGCGTGATCCAGCCATCGGCACGGTTGCCGCTGACATTGAGGCGGTAGGCCACGGATTCGCCGATCGGCCCGGTCGAATCGACCGCCGCACGGGCGATGCCGTCCTCGCCGAGCCCGAAGCGGGCGACGTTGAGGGGCGTGAACAGCGGCTTCTTCGAGACGACGTTGACGATGCCGCCGATGGCCCCGTCCCCGTAGAGAACGGAAGCTGGCCCACGCAGCACCTCGATCCGCTCCACGTTCCACGTATCGAACGGGAAGGTGACGGTGTTGGCGCCGACATAGAGCCGAGTGCCGTCGAACAGGGTCTGGATCGAGTTCGCCCCGGCAAAGCCTCGGGCGGTGAAGAAGCCGAGTCCCGAGCCCGGCGAGCCGAAGGCGGTGATGCCGGTGCCGTTCTGCGACACGGCGTCGAGCACGCTGGTCTGACCGCGCAGGCGGATGGTCTCGCCCGAGATGATGTCGAGACTCGCGGGCGTTTCCATCGGCGTGAGGCCGAGACGGCTCGCCGAGCGCGACGGCGTGCGCAGGTTGAGCCCGACCGGCGAGGATTGCGTCAGGCTCGGCGTCCGCAGAGATGCAGCGGCGTCCATGCCGACGGCGTCGGCCGGGGCGTTGGTGGGCAGGCCGATTCCGGCACCGCCTTGCACCGCGATCTCATCGAGATGCGTCTGGGGTTCTTGGGCCCGAACCGGGCCCGACAGGGTGAGGGGAAGTAGGGCGACGGCGGACAGGAAGGACCGGCCGCAGACGCGGCGGTGAAGGGGGGACATGATGGAAACGATGCCTCGGCAGCGACGGTGGTACGTCACCGCGACCGAGGCCGATCCACTGCCGGCCATGGGCCTTCAGCGTTTCGACACCTGCTGGGACACCCCGCCCGGCATGGCTCGCGTGTGACCACGGCTGACGGCAGGTCTCCTGGCTCGCGGGTCGTCGCCCTCCATCGTCTTCCCAGGCGAGGCATGCCCAGTGACGTGGTGATGGGGGGCTCTCCGCTCACAGTTGCGGGGGCAGCCGCGGGATCGAGCCCGAAAGCCCTCCACCGCGTTCCCTTTTGATCCCTTGCGGGAACCGTCAACGGCCAAGCTATGGCCAAGGCGGCGCTGCGGTCAATGCGCTTAGGACGCTCGTGTGAGCGGCGATCCACAATCGCGGACCAGAGCGCGGGCAAAGCCGAACGGTGGCCAAAACAAAAAAAGGCCGCCCCGAAGGACGGCCCGAAGTCTAGGGAGGAAACGCCCAAGAAGGGCTGCAGGACCGCGACGCCATCGCGATCCGGCATGGCCATGATTTCTCACGTTGCACTGCACAAAGCAATTGCCGGCGCGTCGGATCGGGCATGCATTTATCGCATATGTTAGTTCCCGATCTCATCCGCTCCGGCGGAGCCATTCGGCCGGCCAGGGGTTTCGGTCCTCCGGATGCTTCCTCATGGATGCCAGATATGCCCCGTTGGATGTTCGCTTTCCCCGTCGTGCTGATGATCCTGGCAGGGCTCGTCGTCTTCGCCTTCACGCGCACCGGCCCGACCGACAACCAGAACACTCACGCTCCGGCGACCGGCCAGACCCGCTGACGCTGATTTCCCGAACGTGCCGGCCCCAAGGCCATTCCGGCCCGCAAATTGCGAAGTTTGCGCGGTTAGACTCGTTCGGTGGGGTCCTCCATGCGGATCGGATGCGTTTTCACCTTGAGCGGCCTTTTGCTTTCAACCGGGGCTCACGCACTCGACGCGCATGCGGACGCGGCGGTCTTCGCGGCGACGGCCCGGCATCATGTCGGTGAGCGCGTCACGCTCGATCACTGTCACCTCGTCTATGCCAGGGATGACGAGATCACCTGCATCGGCCTGATGCCGGAGGATGCGACGGGCAATGTCCGCTTGGCCGGCAAGCTTCTGATCCGGGTCGCGACCGCGGAGACGCAGGGCCGCAGCCGTGCCCTCGCGCTGTGTGCCGGTGGCGCGCTCGATGAAGCCTGCGAAGTGAGCGTGGCGGGCGAAGTGTTCGATGCCTCGCGTTCGTTCGGGCTCGACGAGGCCCGTCTGATGGGTTTGCGCGAAGCGACGATCTGCTGGCCGGACTGAGTCCGGTGGAGCGCTGTCGCGCTGGAACGTGCGAGAGCTGATGCGAGGTCGATTTCCTGCGGTGGACCGGCGTGAACCCTCGGGGGTCTAGTGCGTTCGAACCCCAAGGGAGTTTGCCGATGATCACTCGTCTGTCGTTCGCTGCGGTTCTGGTCGCGGCCCTCGCCACATCCGCTGCCGCCGAAGGGCCGGCGCAGACCGGCACCGGAGGTGGTCCGACGTCGACCATCTACGCGCCGAACACCTCCGCTGTCGGCCAGACCATGCCGCCCGCCGGGGCGGGTGGTGCACCGCGCGGCGCGGGCAATCCCGACCGCGAGACCGCCATGGAGAAAAAGGACGACAAGATCGACACAGGCATCTGCATCGGCTGCGACAAGTAAGCGTCTCGCCCGAAGCTGCCGCCGCGCTGCCGGGACCGGACGGCGGGCGAGCATCTTGTGGAGCGCCTCACATCCGACGAACTGAGGCGCAGCCTTGATAGAGCCGCGCCCGGTTCATTCCGACCAGCGCAGCGCCGCGGCGGCGGCCAGGGTGCCCACCACCGCCGCGATCAGGCTCAAGGCGGCGAGCACCGTCAACGGGGTCGTGAACGGCACCGTGCCGCCGAGCGCAGCCTCGGCCGCCGAGACCCCGAAGATCAGGGTCGGGACCATCAGCGGCAGCACGATGATGGCCAGGATCAGGCCGCCCCGGCGGATGGTGGCGGTCAGCGCTGCGCCGACCGCGCCGATGAAGGCCAAAGCCGGCGTGCCCAGGGCCAGCGTCAGGGCTGTGGCGCCCATGGCCTTCGGGGAGAGGGCCACCAGCAGGCCGAACAGCGGCGAGGCCAGCGCCAGGGGCAGGCCGGTGGTGAGCCAGGAGGCCAGAACCTTGGCCAGCACCACTAGCTCCAGCGGCACGGCAGCGCCGGTCATCAGGTCGAGGGAGCCGTCCTCCTCATCCGACTGAAACAGCCGGTCGAGACCGATCAGGGTGGCGAGCACCGCTGAGAGCCACAGGATCGCGGGGCCGATCCGCGACAGCAGGTTCATGTCGGGCCCCAGCGCGAAGGGCACCAGCACCACGATCATCAGGAAGAAGACGAGCGAGAGCGCGCCCGAGCCGCCGACCCGGGCAGCCAGCTTCAGATCACGGGCGAGGAGCGCGGAGAAGGCCCGGATCACAGCCAATCCTCCGCCTCGGACGCGGCTTCAGGGGTGGCTTCGGGCACTGCCGCTCCGATGCGCAGCTCTCGGGCATCCTCAAGGCCGAGGGTTTGGTGCGTTGCAGCAACTACGAGTCCGCCTTCGGCCCGGTGGCGTCCCATGAGCTCGGCGAGAACCCCCTGCGAGGCGAGATCCAGCGCGGCGGTCGGTTCGTCGAGGAGCCAGAGCGGGCGGCGGCAGACCAGCAGGCGCGCCAGCGCCACCCGGCGCCGCTGACCCGCCGACAGGTAGCCGACTGGCAACCGCGCGACATGCGGCAGGCCCATGGCCTCCAGAGCCGCCTTTGGGGAGGCAGCGGGATTGCCGAGGAGATCGCGGGCGAATTCGAGATTCTCGGCGGCCGTCAGCGACGATTTCAAACCGTCCCGGTGCCCGACCACGTGCAGACATTCCGGAAGATTCGCCTCGCCGATGCCCTCGGCGCGGATGGTGCCGGCATCGGGCTTGAGGCGGCCGGACAGCATCGTGAGCAGGCTCGATTTGCCCGCGCCGTTACGGCCGGTGACCATCAAGCCTTCGCCGGGTCCGAGCGAGAAGGAAAGGCCGGAAAAGATACGGCGTCCGGAGCGGCGACAGGCCAGGTTCTCGACGATCAACCGCACGGATCGGCCTTCGATGAGGGGGAGGTCCGCACGCTTCGTCTCGGTCCTGGCTGTGGGATGTCCTCACGTTGCGCGAGGGGGAAACCGGGACATCCCGCGGGGGAGAGGCCGGTCTCGTACGGCCTATAGCGGATCGTTCGACGGCGCGCGAACCGCTCGGGCCACCGACGCATTGATTCGGTGATGCCGAAGGGCGGTTTCGCAGGATGGCCGACCATGGATGCCGAGACGGCCCCGCGGGCTCCACCTCACTCGTCCGAAGAGGCTTTGGCCCGCGATCCCGCCGCCATCGCCGGGCGCGTGCAAGTGGAGGCGCGGCTCGCACGCCTGACCCCGGACCAACGCACAGCTTTTTGGGACGCCGTGCACCACTGCTATGCCTTGAGAGGCGGACGGGCGCCGGACCCATCGATCGGGCGGGGCGAGATATCAGTCGCGCGCCTGTGTCATCGGGCCAGTAGCGGCCAATTTCGAAACGTTCTATAGACCGGCTCAGGCTGCGCCGCGCGATCATTCCAGGGCGTCCAAATCGCCCCTCGCGCACCATCCTGAGTGTCATTTGCGGGCCTCCCGGCCGCCGGGAGTTCTCCGATGGCACTCGCTACCCGGGCACCCCCGGGGCGGCGCGCGCTCCTTGGAGCGCCTCCGGCCGAACACCTCTCGTGGCGCAGGTTATGCCTGCTCCGTGTTCGCTAACGCCAGCTCAGGACCCGACTCGCCGTGGCATCCCTCGACAGCTTCAAAGCTCGCCAGACGCTTCAAGCAGGCGGCAAGACCTACACCTACTATTCCATTCCGGAGGCGGAGAAGAACGGCCTGGCCGATTCGACCGCCCTTCCGTTCTCGATGAAGGTCATCCTCGAGAACCTCCTGCGCTTCGAGGACGACCGCTCGGTCAAGCGGGCCGATATCGAGGCCGCCGTCGCGTGGCTCGGCAACCAGGGCAAGGCCGAGACCGAAATCGCCTTCCGCCCCTCCCGCGTGCTGATGCAGGACTTCACCGGCGTGCCGGCGGTCGTCGATCTCGCGGCGATGCGCGACGCCATGGTCGCCCTCGGCGGCGACCCCCAAAAGATCAATCCGCTGGTCCCGGTCGATCTGGTCATCGACCATTCGGTGATCGTGGACGAGTTCGGCACCCCGAAGGCGCTCGGAGACAACGTCGCCCTCGAATACGCCCGCAATGGCGAGCGCTACACCTTCCTGAAATGGGGCCAGTCGGCCTTCGACAACTTCTCCGTGGTCCCGCCGGGCACGGGCATCTGCCACCAGGTGAACCTCGAATACCTGTCCCAGACGGTCTGGACCCGAACCGAGGATGGCGCCGAGATCGCCTATCCCGACAGCCTCGTCGGCACCGATTCGCACACCACCATGGTCAACGGTCTTGCCGTGCTCGGCTGGGGCGTCGGCGGCATTGAGGCCGAGGCGGCGATGCTCGGCCAGCCGCTGTCGATGCTGATTCCCGAGGTCATCGGCTTCAGGCTGTCGGGCAAGCTGCCCGAGGGCACCACCGCGACCGACCTCGTGCTCACCGTCACGCAGATGCTGCGCAAGAAGGGCGTGGTCGGCAAGTTCGTGGAGTTCTACGGCCCCGGCCTCGACGACATGCCGGTCGCCGACCGCGCCACGATCTCCAACATGGCGCCGGAATACGGCGCGACCTGCGGCTTCTTCCCGATCGACCAGAAGACCATCGACTTCCTGAAGGTCACCGGCCGGCAGGACGACCGCATCGCGCTGGTCGAAGCCTACGCCAAGGCGCAGGGCATGTGGCGCGACGCCAAGACCCCCGATCCCGTCTTCACCGACACGCTCGAACTCGACATGAGCACCGTGCGTCCGTCGCTTGCCGGCCCGAAGCGCCCGCAGGATCGGGTGCTGCTCGACTCCGCCAAGGCCGGCTTTGCCGACTCGATGGAGAAGGAGTTCAAGAAGGCGGCCGACATCGCCCGGCGCTACCCGGTCGAGGGCACGAACTTCGACATCGGCCACGGTGACGTGGTGATCGCCGCGATCACGAGCTGCACCAACACCTCGAATCCGAGCGTGATGATCGGCGCCGGCCTGCTCGCCCGCAACGCGGTCGCCAAGGGTCTGACCTCGAAGCCGTGGGTGAAGACCTCGCTCGCCCCCGGCAGCCAGGTCGTCGGCGAATATCTCGACAAGTCCGGCCTCCAGGCGAGCCTCGACGCGCTGGGCTTCAACCTCGTCGGCTTCGGCTGCACCACCTGCATCGGCAATTCGGGCCCGCTCCCGGCGCCGATTTCGAAGGCGATCAACGACAACGACGTCGTCGCCGCCGCGGTGCTCTCCGGCAACCGCAACTTCGAGGGCCGCGTGAACCCGGATGTGCGGGCGAACTACCTCGCCTCGCCTCCGCTGGTGGTCGCCTACGCGCTCGCCGGCTCGCTCCAGATCGACATCACCACGGAGCCGCTCGGCCAGGGTTCGGACGGCCAGCCGGTCTACCTGAAGGACATCTGGCCGTCTTCGGAGGAGGTGAACCGCTTCATCGAGGAGAACATCACCTCGTCCCTGTTCAAGAGCCGCTATGCCGACGTGTTCGGCGGCGACGATAACTGGAAGGGCGTCGAGGTCACCGAGGCGGAGACCTTCGCCTGGGATGCCGGCTCGACCTACGTGCAGAACCCGCCCTACTTCGAGGGCATGACCAAGACGCCCGACCCGATCACCGACATCGAGGGCGCGCGCATCCTCGGCCTGTTCCTCGATTCGATCACGACCGACCACATCTCGCCCGCCGGCAACATCCGCGCGGCCTCGCCCGCCGGTGAGTACCTGCAGGAGCATCAGGTGCGGGTGCAGGACTTCAACCAGTACGGCACGCGCCGCGGCAACCACGAGGTGATGATGCGGGGCACCTTCGCCAACATCCGCATCAAGAACCAGATGGTCCGGGACGAGGCCGGCAACGTCGTCGAGGGCGGGTGGACGCTGCACCAGCCCGACGGCGAGCGGATGTACATCTACGACGCGGCCATGCGCTACGCCGAGGAGGGCACGCCGCTGGTCGTCTTCGCCGGCAAGGAATACGGCACCGGCTCGTCCCGCGACTGGGCGGCCAAGGGCACCAAGCTCCTCGGCGTGCGCGCCGTGATCGCCGAGAGCTTCGAGCGCATCCACCGCTCGAACCTCGTCGGCATGGGCGTGGTCCCGCTGGTCTTCCAGGGCGAGGAGTCCTGGGAATCGCTCGGCCTCAAGGGCGACGAGACCGTGACGATCAAGGGGCTGTCCGGCGAGTTGAAGCCGCGCCAGACGCTGACCGCCGAGATCACCTCCGCCGACGGCTCGAAGCGGGAGGTCCCGCTGACCTGCCGGATCGATACGCTCGACGAGCTGGAATACTTCCGCAACGGCGGGATCCTGCCCTACGTGCTGCGGTCCCTGGCGGCGTAAGCGCTTCCATCCGTTCGCGCTGCCTGAAAGCCTCTCCCGCAAGGGAGGGGCTTTTTCGTTGAGCGAGCGGTTCCGTCCACCGTATCGGTCGTCATTCTGCGCCGCTCTTCCGTGGCCGGATCAGAAGCGGTGCGATGGCCGTACCGAAGCAAACGAGACGAAGAGGGGGGGAAGGCGTCCGTCCTGGCTCGACGCTTCATCGGAGCATCGGCTATTCCCCCGCTTCGAACGCTCGCCCGAAAAACTTCGGCGGGCAAAGGTTGGGAAGCGGCGGACATGATCCTCGAAATTGCGCAGATCGACGTGAAGCCTGGCGCGGAAACCGAATTCGAGGCCGGCATCGCCCGGGCCGCCGAGATCTTTCGGGCCGCTGCCGGGTGCCGCAGCTTCGCGGTGCGCCGCTCCATCGAGAAGCCGCAGCGCTACCGCCTGCTGATCGAGTGGGATACGCTGGAGGCGCACACCAAGGACTTCACCGGCTCGCAGGCCTGGAAGGATTACCGGGCGATGGTCTCTCCCTATTTCGAGGCGCCGCCCCAGGTGGAGCACACCGAACTGACGCTTCAGGCATTCTGACTGTTTCGCACAGAACGCCCGCCGCAATGTGAGGCCTACGGCGAAACGGTCGCAGGCCGGGAGTTCTGTGCGGCATTCTAAAACGGCCACCCAAGGCCGGACGACATAGGGGAGAGACGGCCTCATGAAGATGTACGGCAATTGGCGCTCGGCCGCGGCGTTCCGCGTGCGCATGGCCCTCAACCTCAAGGGCATCGCCTACGAGGAAGTCTTCCTCGACCTCGACGCCGGCGACCAGCACAAGCCCGACTTCCTCGCGATCAATCCGCAGGGCGCGGTGCCGGCTGTGTTCGATGGGGACGGCCCGCCGCTGACGCAGTCGCTCGCGATCCTCGACTATCTGGAAGAGACCCGGCCCGGCGTGCCGCTGCTTCCCGAGGAGCCGCGGGCGCGGGCCCGTGCTCGCTCGCTGGCGCAGGTCGTCGCCTGCGACACCCATCCCCTCTACGTGCCACGGGTGCGCACCTTCCTGATGGAGAATTACGGCCTGCCGCGGGAGCGGATGCTCGAGTTTCTGCGCAACGCCTTCACCACCGGTTTGAAGACGCTGGAGACCCGGCTCTCGACCGAGGCGGGCACCGGCCGCTTCTGCCAGGGCGACGCGGTGAGCCATGCCGACCTGTGCCTCATCAGCCTGTGGGTCGGCACCGGCATCTTCGGGATCGACACCGCCGCCTATCCCACGGTCAAACGCATCGCCGACGAACTTCTCGCCCTCGACGCCGTCGCCTGCGCCCATCCGCTCCGCCAGCCCGGCGCTCCCGCAGCGTAAGCAAAATTTTTTTTACGAAACGGACCGGTCAGTAATGCTGGATTTGCGTTCCAGACACGCTGCGAACGTGTGGGTGCTTTCACGGTTAGCGATGTAAGATCATTCCAAACTGAAAGGCTGCCGGAGCGAGGCGGCCGGCGACGGGAGTGGGGGCGAGGATGGTTCCGAGCGAATCGGTCACGGATCAGCACAAGATCGTCGTGGTGGGGGGAGGGGCCGCCGGGCTGGAACTGGTAACCAAGCTCGGCAACAAATACGGCAAACGCGGCACGGCACACGTCACCCTGGTGGACCGGGCGCGCACCCATATCTGGAAGCCGCTGCTGCACGAGGTCGCCGCTGGCTCGCTCGATGTGGGCCACCACGCGATCGATTACCTGCACCACGCCCACGCCAACCACTTCCGCTACCGCATCGGTGAGATGACCGGGCTCGACCGCGAGAAGCGGGTGATCCATCTCGCCGCCAGCCGCGACAGTGAGGGGCGCGAGGTCACGCCCGTGCGCACCATCCCCTACGACACGCTGATCATGGCGGTGGGCTCCACCACCAACGATTTCGGCACGCCGGGGGTGGCCGAGTACGCCATCGCGCTGGACACCAAGGAGCAGGCGCTTCGCTTCCATCAGCGCCTCGTCAACGGCATGCTGCGTGCCCACACCCAGGAGGGTCCGGTGCGTCCCGGCCAGCTCCATGTGGCGGTGATCGGCGCGGGCGCGACCGGTACCGAGCTGGCGGCGGAGCTGCACCGCACCACCCGCGAGGTCGCGCGCACCGGCCTCGACCGGATCGATCCGGCCAAGGATCTGAAGATCACCCTGATCGAGGCGGCCGACCGCATCCTGCCGGCCGTGCCGCAGCGGCTGGCGGTTGAGGTGATGGAGCAGCTTGCCAAGATCGGCGTCGAGGTGCGGGTGCAGGCCCGCGTTACCGAGGTGCGGGCCGACGGCGTCCAGCTCGCCGATGGCGGCTTCATCCCCTCCGAACTCGTGGTCTGGGCCGCGGGTGTGAAGGGGCCGGCCTTCCTCAAGGATCTCGGCGGGCTGGAAAGCACCCGCAACAACCAGCTCGTCGTCACGGCGACGCTGCAGACCTCCCGCGATCCGGACATCTTCGCCATGGGCGATTGTGCCTACCTCGTCGAGGAAGGCTCCCAGACGCCGATCCCGCCCCGCGCTCAGGCAGCTCACCAGCAGGCCTCGCACCTCTACGGGCAGATGGCCAACCGTCTCGCGGGCCGGCCGCTGAAGCCGTTCAAATATCGCGATTTCGGCTCGCTGGTTTCGCTGGGCGAGTACACCGCCGTCGGCAACCTGATGGGCTTCATCCAGGGGAAGAACATGTTCATTGCCGGGCTGTTCGCCCGGCTGATGTACCGTTCGCTCTACAAGATGCACGAGACGGCGGTGAACGGCTGGTGGAAGACGAGCCTCGATGCCCTGGCCCGGGCGCTCACCCGGCGCACCGAGCCGCGGGTGAAGCTGCACTGATGACGCCCGAGACTTGATCCGGCGGGCGGGCGCGACATGTTCCTGATCCGCCGGCTCAAGGAAGAAGCCGGCGGAAGGAGACGCCATGATCCTCGTCAGCGTGATGTATCCGAGCGGTGCCGGCACCCGCTTCGACATGGACTATTATCTGAAGAAGCACATGCCGCTGGTCAGCCAACGCTGGACCGGCAAGGGTCTGCATGACTACACGGTCGTGACGGGCACCGGCACGCCGGATGGTGGCACGCCACCCTATCAGGTCGTGGCGCTGCTGCGCTTCGAATCCGCCGACGCGTTCAAGTCCGCGGCCGCTGCGGATGGGCCGGAGATCTTCGGGGATATTCCGAACTTCACCGACACGCAGCCGATGGTGCAGCTCAGCGAATTTGCGGCGTCTGAAGTGAGAGGGTGATGATCGACATCATCAAGCAGATCCAGGCCTCCAATCCGGGGCTTGGCACGACGATCATCGTGCTGCGGGCCGATTCGCGGGCGCTGGCCGATCCGGCGACGCTGACGCCCGAGGCGAAGGCGTGGATCGATGCGAACGCCCCCGACGCGCGCCTGTCGCAGGAAACGGTGCTTCTCGCGCCCTATCCTGGTGGCATGCCGACGGAGCGCAGGGTCACGGTGCTTGCCTTCTCCGATGCGCGTCACCTCGCGGCCTTCGCCACGGCCTGGACCGGCGATCCCACGCTCGATGACGACGAGGAGGCCGCCTGATCGCGGCCGGGCCGCGCCCGCCCGAGAGGCAGGGGCGGCCCGTTTCAAAGTGAGAGCGGCCCGGCGCTCAGGCCGCCTCGATGATCCGGGCGGCGGCCGTGACCATGTCTTTCATCGCCGCGTTCGCGGCCTGATAGGCCGGGGTGCCGACATCCCAATTGTTTTGGGCGAGAGCCTTCACCATCCGCTCGGCTTCGGTGTGGGCGGTCGCCTCGGCCTTCAGGAAGGCCTCCGCCGCGTGCCGGCGGGTCGGGTCGGCGGTCAGGCCTTCCACCGCCTGCCGCGCGGCCCGGCCCCGCAGGATCGCCGCCGCCGGATCGGCGGGCGCCGCGCCGAGCAGGATCGTCGCGAGCCCCCGCTTCCACAGGCCGAGATCTGCCGGCAGACGCACCAACTCGTAGAGGTCGAGCCCGCTCGAATCGGCCAGCGCCGTCTGCGCCAGGGTCTCGGCCTTCACGAGGCGCTTGGTAATCGCATCGATCTCGGTGCGGGTCTTGGCCGCCTTGGCGGCGATGCTCTGGACGCTGCTCGAAATTTCCGCCGTCGCGCTGCTCTGCTGCGTGATGGCGGCGGCAAGCGCCGCGGTCATCTCGCTCGTGCGGGCGATCCGTTCGGCCGCACTCTCGACGCGGGTGCCGAGGCTCTCGACCACGCTGCTGCCGGTCGAGACGGCGCCGCGGCTCTCCTCGACGGCACGGGCGATCTGGCTCATCTCGCCCTGAAGCGTGTTGAGCCACGTCCGGATCTGCTCGGTCGAGCGCGCGGTCTGGCCGGAGAGCGATTTCACCTCGGCTGCCACCACCGAGAAGCCGCGACCGGCCTCGCCTGCGCGCGCCGCCTCAATGGTGGCGTTGAGCGCGAGCAGATTGGTCTGGCTCGAGATCGTGGCGATGGTGCCCGCCATCGTGCCGATCTGGGCGATGGCGTTCTGGAGAAGCTGAAGGCGCTCGTCGATCTGGTGGGTGCGGTCGCGGATCGCGTCCATGGCCGAGCGGGCGTTGCCGACGTCGGACATGCAGGCCGCCATCGCTTGGCGGGCCTCGGCGGCGCTGGATCCGGCCCCCTCGGAGGTCTCGGCGACCTCGGCAATGGAAGCGCCCATCTCTTCGATCGCGCTCGCGATGGTCTGCGTCGATTGCGCGACCTCGCCCACGTCGTAGGTCGTCCAGCCGATATTGATCGCGCCTTCCGAGGCCTGCCTGGCCACGGCAGCGAGGCTGGCCCGTTCGGCGCGCAGATCGCTGCGCCGCACCCGCTCGAGATCGCTCAGGGCGGCATCCACAGCATTCCCCGGCACGGCGGCTTCGTCGAGGCCGGTACGATGGGTCAGGCGCTGAATGGCTGCGATCAGACGCGCCTCGTCGGACGGGCCGGCGGCCGGGATGTCGGACGAAACCGATGCGGACGATGCGGACGATGCGGCGGTACGACCGAGCTTGAGAGACAGCATTGCGTCAGAGCCCCCGATTACTTCTTTTTTCACTTATTATGGAAAGTCCGGCCCGGATTGGGTTTGCTCGGCGGCAGTCGCACATCTGCCGGTTGAGTAAGGCTGGGCACAGCACTCTCTATGATCACGGCGCCGATTGTTGCCGCTCGCCAGTTAATGTTGGATTTAAAAGATCTGGAGATTTCATCTAAGGTGTTGATGAAAGCTAGCAAATGACGAATTTTATGCGGCTATGATTCACCTAGGTTGATATTTATTGCCTGGGTCGGCCGCAGCGCTGTGTGCAGATGCAGCAAAATTTTGCGTCGCAAAATCGTTATGCTCAGTCTCAGCATATCTGGACAAGGCCAGGGACGGCGCCTAACTTAGGCGGCACAATGCTCATTTTGAGCATAAAGGAGACCGCGATGTCCGAGGCAGGATCCGCCTTTCGCGTGCCGGCCGACCGGGCCTTCCCGCTGCCCGATCTCTATGCGCGCGTGAGCCGTCACGTGCCTGCGATCGAGTGGCCGGCGCTGGCTCCCGATGTCGAAGCAATCCTGCGCCTGAAACGCGAGCGCAACGCGGTGGTTCTGGCGCACAATTACCAAGCGCCGGAGATCTTCCATACGGTGGCGGACATCGTCGGCGACAGCCTCGCGCTGGCCCGTGAAGCCGCGCGGGTCGATGCGGACGTGATCGTGCTGGCCGGTGTCCACTTCATGGCCGAGACCGCCAAGCTGCTGAACCCCGGCAAGACCGTGCTGATGCCCGATATGGCCGCCGGCTGCTCGCTTGCCGATTCGATCACCGCGGCCGACGTGCGGGCCCTGCGCGCCAAGTATCCGGGCGTGCCGGTCGTGACCTACGTCAACACCTCCGCCGCGGTGAAGGCGGAGTCGGATGTGTGCTGCACCTCCGGCAACGCCGCCGACGTGGTGCGTGCGCTCGGGGTGCCGCGGGTTCTGATGATCCCGGACGAGTTCCTGGCCCAGAACGTCCAGAAGCAGGTGCCCGAGGTCGAGATGCTGACTTGGGCCGGCCATTGCGAGGTGCATGAGCGCTTCACCCCGGCCGACATCGCCGATGTGCGCGAGAGCTATCCCGGCATCACCGTGATCGCCCATCCCGAATGCCCGCCGGACGTGGTCGAGGCCTCGGACTTCTCCGGCTCGACGGCGATGATGATGAACTACGTCACCGAGAAGCGGCCGTCCCAGGTCGTGCTCGTGACCGAATGCTCGATGGCCGACAACATCGCGGTGGCCAATCCCGACATCGAGTTCATCAAGCCCTGCAACCTCTGCCCGCACATGAAGCGGATCACCTTGCGCAACATCCGTGAGGCGCTGGAGACGATGACGCACGAGATCACCGTCGAGGAGGGCCTGGCCGAGCGCGCGCGCCTCGCCGTCGAGCGGATGCTTGCAGTGAAGCCGACCCAGACCGTCTCACCCCGGCAGGCCGCCTGATGAGCGTCTTCGCCCGGAGTCCTGCCGACCGGGTGGTCGTGGTCGGCGCCGGGGTGGCCGGGCTCGCCACGGCCCTGCGGCTCGCGCCGCGCCCGGTCACCCTCATCACCGCCGCGCCCCTCGGGGCCGGCACCGCCACGGGCTGGGCCCAGGGCGGCATCGCCGCCGCGATGGGCGCGGACGACGCGCCCTCGCTCCACGCGGACGACACGCTTGCCGCGGGCGCCGGCCTGACCGAACCGGAGGTCGCCCTGCGCGTCGCCGAGGCGGGACCGGGCCTGATCGATTGGCTCGTCGCCCTCGGCACCGGCTTCGACCGGGAGGCGGACGGCGCCCTGGCGCTCGGGCTGGAGGCGGCCCATAGCCGCCGCCGGATCGTGCGGGCGCGGGGGGATTCCACTGGCCGTACCGTGCTCGACGGGCTGGTGCGTGCCACCCAGGCGACACCCTCGATCGAGGTTCTCGTCGCCGGCCTGCACGGCCTGATGCAGGATGCCGACGGCCGCGTCTGCGGTGTCGTGTGCGAACGCGACGGCGCGGCCTTCCGCCTGCCCGCCCGCGCCGTGGTGCTGGCGACCGGCGGCGCTGGTGCGCTCTACGCCTCGACCACCAATCCGCGGAGCGCTCTCGGGCGGGGGCTTCTCGTTGCCGCGCGGGCCGGTGCGGTCCTGCGCGACCTCGAATTCGTGCAGTTCCACCCGACCGCCATTGCCGCCGGCCGCGATCCCATGCCGCTCGCCACCGAGGCGCTTCGTGGCGAAGGCGCTGTGCTGATCGATGAGAACGGCGCGCCCGTGATGGCGGGGATTGAAGGCGGCGACCTGGCCCCCCGCGACGTGGTGGCCCGGGGCATCTTCCAGGCGCTCGGCCGGGGCCGCACGGTCTATCTCGACACGCGTGGCCCTCTCGGCGCCCGCATGCCGCAACGCTTCCCGACCGTCTTCGCGCTCTGCGCCGAGGCGGGCATCGATCCGGCGGTTCAACCGATCCCGGTTCGTCCGGCCGCGCACTATCACATGGGCGGCATTCTCGTGGACGCTGCCGGGCGCAGCACCGTGCCGGGCCTCTGGGCCTGCGGCGAAGTATCGTCGACCGGTCTGCACGGCGCCAATCGCCTTGCCAGCAACTCGCTTCTCGAAGCGCTGGCCTTCGCGCCACGCATCGCCGCGTCGATCGATGCAGCCTCGGCCCCGGTGAGCACGGATCGCCCGGCGCCGCTGCCCGAGATCGTACCGCAGCATGCCGCAGCGCTCGCCGAGGTTCGCGGCATCATGGAGCGCGACGTCGGCGTGGTGCGCGATGAGGCCGGCCTGTCCCAGGCCATCGCCCGTCTCGCCGATCTGTCCGAGCGCGGCAGCGATGCCGCCGCCACGGGCCTGATGATCGCCCGCTCCGCCCTCGACCGGTGCGAAAGCCGCGGCGCCCATTGGCGCAGCGATCATCCGGGCCAGCTCCCGGCCCGGCAATCTATCTTCACGCCCGCCGCAGCCGATGCCCCGTGCGCGCTTCAGGAACTCACCGATGCCTGACGACGTCCTGCTACCGCTGCCGCGCCTTCTCGTGGAGCCCGTGGTGCGGGCGGCTCTTCTCGAAGATCTCGGTCGGGCGGGCGATATCACCACCGATGCCATCGTGCCCGCGGGCGAGCGCATGGAGGCGGTCATCGCCTCCCGTCAGGACGGCGTGATCGCCGGAACCGACGCCGCCGTGATCGCGTTCGAGCTGATCGATCCGAGCCTCAGGGTGTCGGTCGAGCGGCCAGACGGATCGCGCGTCGCGCCGGGCGATACCGTGATCCGCCTTTCCGGCCCGGCCCGCGCCGTTCTGACCGCCGAGCGCGTCGCCCTCAACCTCCTCTGCCGGCTGAGCGGGGTCGCCACGGCGACGGCCTCGCTGGTCGAGGCGGCGCGGCCGCACGGCAAGGCGCGGATCGTCTGCACCCGCAAGACCACGCCGGGCCTGCGGGCGCTGGAGAAACACGCGGTGCGCGCGGGCGGCGGCTCGAACCACCGCTTCGGCCTCGACGATGCGGTGCTGATCAAGGACAACCACGTCGCGGTCGCGGGCGGGATCATCCCCGCCATCGAGCGGGCCCTCGCGCGGACCGGTCACCTCGTCAAAATCGAGGTCGAAGTCGATACCCTGGCCCAGCTCGAAGAGGCGCTCTCGGTAGGCGCCGACGCGGTGCTCCTCGACAATATGAGCCCCGATACGTTGCGTCAGGCGGTGGCGATGGTCGATGGACGCGCCGTGACCGAGGCCTCGGGCCGGATCAACCGGGAGACGGTCGGCGCGGTGGCGGCCTCGGGCGTCGATCTGATCTCGGTCGGCTGGATCACCCACAGTTCGGCGATCATCGATCTGGGGCTCGACGCGGCGTAGCGCCGAGACCATCCTTCCGCATCCGGTGGCGCCGGAACGTCTGACCGTTGCGCGTCACCGTTTCCTCTTCGATGGTTTCGAAGCCGTGGGCTGCGAAGAATGGCCGGGCCGTCAGGCTCGCCTCGGTCCGTAAACCGGTGAGGCCGCGGGCGATGGCCGCCGCCTCGGCGGTCCGGAGGAGGGCCTTCGCGACGCCTCTTCCGCCATGGGCCGGGTGAACGTAGAGCATGGCGAGGCGGCCGCACGGCTCGAGATCCGCGAACCCCGCCGCCTCCGGGCCGATCCACGCGATCAAGCGTTGTCCCCGCTGCGCTTGCGTTGCCCAAGCCGTTCGATCGACCCGCGACCACGCCTCGATCTGCGCCCCATCGTAATCGACTGAGGCGGTCTCGCGAATGGCGGATTGGAAGATCGCGATGACCGCATCCAAGTCAGCCTCGGCATAACGGCGGACGGTGACGCGATCCGCCGAAGCGCTGCTCGGGAAGGTTCCGGCCACCGACGATAATCCTTGCCCCCACGGCCGAGCTGCCACAGTGTGGCCACACGGTCACGAGGATGGCCGAACCGATACCGCACTGCAAATCAAGCTTGGCTTTAAACGGGGAGCGTTTACGCCTTGGCGAGGGTCCGCACGGCATCGTGCGGCGGTTCTTCCACCGCGTCCCCTGTTCTTCGCCTGCCCCGAGAGGCCCTGATGCGCCGTTTCGTCGTTGCCCTGGGCGGGCTTGCCTGCGCGACGTTCGCGCTGGCAAGCTCCGCCGCAGCCTATGAGATTGACCCGCTCACGCGTCAGCCGCTGACCGAGGTTCTGACGGTGCGCGTGCGCCCGCAGAACACGCTGCCGACCGCCAACGCGGCGCTGCCGGCGGATGTCCCGGGCGCGCCCGCCTCGGCCAGCGACCCGCTGGCCTCGACCGTGCCGCAGATGACCGCGATCCCGCGCGATACGGTTCCTTATTCCGGACCCTACGCGCCCGGCACCATCGTCGTCTCGACCGCCGAGCGCCGGCTCTATCTCATCCAGCCCGGTGGCGAGGCCCTGCGCTACGGCGTCGGCGTCGGCCGTCCCGGCTTCACCTGGGGCGGCACGCAGACCGTCACGATGAAGCGCGAATGGCCCGATTGGCGCCCGCCATCGGAGATGCTGCGCCGCCGTCCCGACCTGCCGCGCTACATGAAGGGCGGTATCGAGAACCCGCTCGGCGCGCGCGCCATGTATCTTGGCAACACGATCTATCGCATCCACGGCTCCAACGAGCCGGAGACGATCGGCACGGCGGTGTCGTCCGGCTGCATCCGCATGACCAACGAGGACGTGACGGATCTCTACAGCCGCGTGAAGGTCGGCGCTCGGGTCGTCGTCCAGCGCTGATCGTCCATTTGAGACAGCAATGAGAAAGGGCCGGCAGCGATGCCGGCCCTTTTCGTTTGGTCGTAGTCCAAGTTGGTCTTGGTCCGAGAAAGCGACGCGTCAGCCGATCAGCAGCAGATCGAGCACGATGGCGGCGATGCCGCCCGCCACGGCGAGGCCGAGGATGACGACGCTGCTGAGCTGATCGACGGTATCCACGTCCTGTCCGACGCGATGTTGGAACTCGTTGGCTGACACGCGCTGCCTCCGTTGGAATATCGCACGCCAACGGGTGGGGGAGGGGATGGTTCAATGCCGGACCGTCGCAGGTCAGCCCCCGAAGCCGCGTCGATCGCCCACGAGGAACCTCCCCTCGCAATGCCAGTTGGCTGTCCTCAACAGGGAGGACAGCCATGGTCGATGCCAGCCAGATACGCGAGCACGCCACCGTCGTCGGTTCCGACGGCGGACATGTCGGCACGGTGGATCACGTCGGGAAAGGCGAGATCAAGCTGACGAAGAGCGACGCCGATGCCGGCGGGCTCCATCACTACATCCCCCTCGATTTCGTGATCGCCGTCGAGGGCGATCAGGTCCGCCTCAATCGGAGTGCGGACGAGGTGAAGAAGGAATGGAGCACGTCGGGCGCCGCCTAGGCGAACGTGGCTCGCCCCGGCCGTCATTCGAGCGGCCGGATGAATGCTCTTGCCGCGCAAATGCACCGACTTCGCCCTCACCACACGGAGAGGGCCGACATCGCATCCAGGGAGAAACGCGTGACTGCACAGAATGATCGGCCGCAATCCGAGACCGAGCCGAAGCCGATCGGTGATCCGGCCCCCGCTCCGCAGCCGCCCGCCGGGGATCCCCCGCCGCATCGGCCGGATGCGATCCCCGATGAGGATCTCGACCAGGTCGAGGAACAGCCGAGCTGATGCGTTTCGCGGGCCACCTCACGTGTGGCCCGCGCCGCCTCGGACGATCTCAGTGGGTGCTTAGTGGCAGCCGCAGCCGCCGCTTCCGCAGCCCCCGCCGGCATGGGCGGGCTTCGCAGGTGCGCTGGCCACGCGATCCCGGGTGAGGCCCCGCTCCTCCAGCTCGCTCAGATAGGTCGACCAACGGTTCCGGTACTCGCGGCCGAGATCGAACAGGTAGTCCCACCCGTAAATACCCGTATCGTGCATATCGTCGAAGAACAGCTTCACGGCGTAGTTGCCGATGGGCTCGACCGAGAGGATTGCGACATCGCGCTTGCCGCCCAGCACCTTGCGTTCGGCCGGAGAATGGCCTTGAACCTCCGCCGAGGGACTCGACACGCGCAAGTATTCGGCGGGCAGCTCAAAGCGACCGCCGCCATCGAACGCAACGGTCAGAATGCGCTTGTCTCCGGACAGGCGGATCTCGGTGGGCCAGCGCTCACTCATGACGGTCGGTTCCACGCTCTCATGCCGGCGTTGCGCTCCCGCGCTTGCCGGATAATGCCACCGCCCTCATATGGATGGCGATGTTGGATCTGTCAGCCGACAAAACCACCCAGGCCGGCACCGAGTCGAGTTCAGAGGCGCGTATGTGGGGCCCCGCCGACGATATCCTCGCACCGGTGCGGCCGGCGCCGCTGATCGACCCGTTCCAGCGGGCGATCACCTATCTCCGGATCTCGGTGACGGATCGCTGCGACTTCCGCTGTGCCTATTGCATGTCCGAGGACATGCAGTTCCTGCCCAAGCGCGATCTGTTGACGCTCGAAGAGCTCGATCGGCTCTGCGGCGTGTTCATCGACCGCGGTGTGCGCAAGCTGCGGATCACCGGCGGCGAGCCGCTGGTGCGCCGTGACATCATGCATCTGTTCCGCCGGCTCTCCCGCCACCTCGAGAGCGGCACCCTCGACGAGCTGACGCTGACGACCAATGGCTCCCAACTTGCCCGCTTCGCGCCCGAACTGGCCGAACTCGGCGTGCGCCGGATCAACGTCTCCCTCGATACGCTGGACCCCGACAAATTCCGAGCGATCACCCGGCGCGGCGACCTCTCGGTGGTGCTGGCGGGGATCGAGGCGGCGCGGGCCGCCGGCATCAAGGTCAAGATCAACGCCGTGGCGCTCAAGGGCGTCAACGAGGACGAGATCGCCGACATGATCACCTGGGCCCACGGCCTTGGCATGGACATGACGCTGATCGAGGTGATGCCGCTCGGCGAGATCGAAGGCGACCGCACCGACCAGTTCCTGCCGCTCTCGGTCGCCCGCGAGCGCTTGGAGCAACGCTTCACGCTGACCCCGCTGCCCGACCGCACCGGCGGCCCGGCCCGCTACGTGCGGATCGAGGAAACCGGCGGGCGGCTCGGCTTCATCACGCCGCTGACGCACAATTTCTGCGAGAGCTGCAACCGGGTGCGTCTCACCTGCACCGGCAAGCTCTACATGTGCCTGGGCCAGGAAGACGCGGCGGATCTGCGCGCGGCGCTGCGGGCCTCGCCCGACGACGCATTGGTGACGCAGGCTGTCGTGGAGGCGATCTCCCGCAAGCCCAAGGGGCACGACTTCGTCATCGAGCGCGCCCGCCCGGCCGCCGTGCCGCGGCACATGAGCGTCACCGGGGGCTGATCGGCCTCAGCCCGCGACGGGGACCAGACTGTCTCTGATCTCTCGGTTCGAGAGCCAGGTCTGCACGCGATCGCAATGCGTGGCGACCTTCGGCGTATGCGCGTAGATCGCCAGCGATCCCTCGACCATCGCCCGCAGTTCGATGCAGCGGGCGGCATCCACGAGAAAGTTCAGGCCGCCGAGCGGCGGCTTGAAGGTCGTGCTGCCGGTGACGCCGAGCCGTGCTGCGATCTCAGGATAGACCGGCCAGATGCTGCCGCTCAGCGGATCGGGCAGGTAATCCTCGCAGGCCGCCGTCCGCGCCGGAATCCCGGCACGGTGAAGCGCGTCGCGGGCCAGATCTGCGAGCACGAACAGCTTCGGATGATTGATCGTATGCATGAAACAGCCGCGGCGCATCCACCCGGCGAACAGGCGGTCGAGGTTGCAGCCGTGCGCGTGGCTCATCGCCAGCAGGGCATCGCGATTGGGAAACCAGCCGTCGAGATAGCCGACGCGCGAGAAAACATCCGCCCGGAACAGCGAGACGATCTCGTCGGCCGAGAAGCCGCGGGCGAAGCCGTAGACGATCAGCGCCGAGTGGTAATCACCCATCGGCGAGCCGAACAGGCCGCCCTTGTGGGCGATGTAGACGATATCCGGGTGGAAGGCCGGGAAGACGATCGTCGGCACGGGCACGACGAACCGGGCGGTCTCGAAGATCCGCGCGGGTGTCACCTCGCCGAACGGGCCGGCCTCGAACGGGAAGCACACGGTCAGGTCGGCGTCTCGAACCGCTTCGAGCAGCCGCGCGGGGCTCGCGTCGAACTGCGAGAAGGTCGCCGGCTCTACCGACGCGATCTCAGCATCCGGCGCAAGGAACCCCAGGCACCCCGCAAGGACGGCGACTTGGCAGTTGTTGCCGACGACGACGATTCGCCTAGCCACGGCCGGGTGCCTCCGGCTGCCAGCAATTCCTCGTCGCAGACCACGGCGGCCTGCCGGGCGAATTCATGGCGGGCCTCGTGCAGGCTGCGGCTGGAAGCGGGGAGGGCGTCCTGGTCCCCGCCCTCGGTGAGATGGCGGAAGAAGACCCGCATGACATGATCGACACCGTCCTTGCTGACGGACCTGAGATCGCTCTCGAGATAGCGGAAGGCGCCCTCGGGCGAGGTGATGATCTCGTAGGAGGGGAAGTACAGCGTATCGTCGCGGGTGTCGGCGAGCCGCTGGGCGGCGACCCGGAGTACCGCCTTGCTGTGAATGGTCGACTGCAGCACGTGGCGCCCTTCATAGGTCGCCACAAGCGGCACCGGCGAGACCGTCAGGATCAGGCGCGCCCGCGGATTGACCGCTTTCAGGGCGTCGGCGAAGGCGGACAGGTCCGCGATCACCTCCTCGACCGGCTGGTTCCTGAAGGCGTAGGCGTCCGGATCGAAGGCGCCGGCGGCGACACCGGGGCAGAGCGGGAAGGCCGCGCCGTCGGCCGTTGCCTGCCAGCCTTCGGTGAGGCCGAGGGTGAAGACGAAGACATCAAGGCTTTCGAAGAGCCGGCGCACCTGGGCGAAGTGCTCTTGCCGGTCCGCCTCGATCGCTTCGGGGCTGGCAAAGCCCGCAGGCTCGATACGCGGACGGAACGGGTCGGCGAATCGCCCATCCGCTCGTACCCAGGCTGTATCGGCGGGGGTGAAACGGCCATAGGCGCGCTCGATGAGCTGCAAGAGCTGGCGCGCGGTGTAGACGTTGCCGTAGCGCGCCGAGAACAGGCGGTAGCCGCGAGCCCGTGCCTCGTCCGGCGAGACGCTTTCGGGCGCGTCCTCCGTGACGAGATAATGGTAGCCGCTCGCCTGGAGCCTGTCGGCGATGTGCTGGGCAAAGCAGCTTCCCGCCGTGGCGATCCGGGTCTGCCGCGTCAGGCGGAAGCCGTCCGGCACCGGCGGGCCGGCCATCGGGTCGAGGGCAAAAAGCGGCAACGAGCCGACAGAGCGGTCCCAGAAGGCGTGGTCGGCAAGACCGGAATAGGGGTTTCGGGCGCGGTCTTGCATCGGCGGGCGGACCCTAGCCGACCGGCTTCGTAGCGGCAACGGCCGTCAACCGAGACGTATCCGATCGGAACGCCTTGGGCCGGCGTCCACTCATCGGAAAGCACACGAGCACTGCCGCGCTTTGCATTTTGAATGTGGTGCGCACGGGGCTAGAGCACGCCCTGAGACGATCGGATACCGGAGACACCAATCCCATGGCGAAAGTCGCGTTCCTGGGCCTCGGCGTGATGGGCTCGCCGATGGCGGGGCACCTTGCGAAAAAGGGCCACGACGTCACCGTCTTCAACCGCACCGGCGCCAAGGCCGAGGCCTGGGTCGCCGCCAACGGAGGCCAAGCCGCCGCGACGCCCCGCGAGGCGGCGGCCGGCTGCGCCATCGTCTTCGCTTGTGTCGGCAATGACGACGACCTGCGCTCGGTGGTGCTCGGCGCGGACGGTGCCTTTGCCGGCATGGAGAAGGGGGCGATCTTCGTCGATCACACCACCGCTTCGGCCGAGGTCGCCCGCGAATTGTCCGCGGCGGCGGATGCGGCCGGGCTTCGCTTCATCGATGCCCCGGTCTCCGGCGGTCAGGCGGGCGCGGAGAACGGCGTGCTGACCGTGATGTGCGGCGGCGAGGCGACGACCTACGCCGAGGCCGAGCCGGTCATCATGGCCTACGCCCGGTCCTGCCGCCTGCTCGGGCCCTCCGGCTCGGGCCAGCTCACCAAAATGGTCAACCAGATCGCCATTGCAGGGCTGGTGCAGGGACTTTCGGAGGCAATTCACTTCGGTAAGCGCGCCGGCCTCGACATGGAAGCGGTGCTCGACGTGATCTCCAAGGGCGCGGCCGGCTCCTGGCAGATGGAGAATCGCGGGCGCACGATGAACGCGGACAAATTCGACTTTGGTTTCGCGGTCGAGTGGATGCGCAAGGATCTCGGCATCCTGCTCGCCGAGTCCCGCCGCAACGGCGCCCGGCTGCCGGTGACGGCGCTGGTCGATCAGTTCTTCGCCGAGGTGGAGGCCATGGGCGGCAAGCGTTGGGACACCTCCGCCCTCATCGCCCGGCTGGAGCGCTGAGCCGGGCTTGCACCAGGGACCACGCCGCGTCCGGCGTGGTCCAGTGCCAATCCTCGCCCATCTGGTGGCGGAACCACGTGAACTGGCGCTTGGCGTAGCGGCGGGTGTCGCCCTGGCCGCGCTGGATCGCCTCCGCGCGGGAGATCGCCCCGTCGAGATGGGCGATCAGTCCCGGCACGCCATGGGCGCGCATCACCGGGAGCAGAGGATCGAGGTGCCGTTCCCGGAGCGCGGCGACCTCGTCCAGCGCGCCTTGCTCCATCATCGTCACGAATCGCGCGTCGATGCGCTGGCGCAGCGCCTCGCGCTCGGTGGCGAGGAAGATCTTGAGCAGCGGCTTTCCGGCGAGCGGGCCCGGCACACGGGCATCCTGAAACGAGCCGATCGAGCGGCCGGTCGCCGCGTGGATTTCGAGCGCCCGCATCACCCGCATCCGGTCGGAGGGTCGCAGCCGCTGGGCGCTGTCGGGATCACGCAGTGCCAGCGCGGCGTGCAGCGCCTCGGTCGGCTGTCCGTCCGCCTCCGCTCGGATCCGCTGGCGGACGGCGTCGGGCACCTCCGGCAGATCCGAGATGCCCTCGTCGAGGCTGCGGAAATAGAGGCCGGTGCCGCCGACGAAGACCGGCAGGGTTCCGGTCTCCAACTCGGACAGGATCGCGGCCGCCTGCCGCTGGAAATGCCCGACGGAGAAATTCATCGCCCCATCGATGCTGCCGTAGAGGCGATGCGGGGCCAGCCGTTCCTCCTCGGCGGAGGGCCTTGCCGAGAGCACGCGCAGGTCGGCGTAGACCTGCATCGAATCGGTGTTGATCACCGTGCCACCAAAGGCGCGGGCGATTCGTAACCCCAGCGCCGACTTGCCCGAGGCGGTGGGCCCTGCAATGAGGATGGCGGCCGGGTGCCCCGCGTCCTGCCCGTCCGAACCCTGCACGGCCTCGATCTCCATGACCCTCGTCGCGACGCTGATAGCAAACCCCGATCGGCCCGCCATCACCGATGCGGTGCTCGCCGAGGCGCGCCGCGTGACGCGGACGGAGCATCAACCGCGCATTCTCCACGGTGAGGTGGCGGCCGAGCTTCTGGTGCCGGGCGCGCCCGACGAGGCGGCGGCCCTCACGGAAGCCCTGCGCGCGGCGCTCGGGGCCGAGCCGATCGACGTGGCGGTGCTCCCTCACGATCAGCACCGCCGCAAGCGGCTGTTCCTTGCCGACATGGACTCGACCATGATCGAGCAGGAATGCATCGACGAACTCGCCGACGTCGTCGGGATCAAGGATCAGGTGGCGGCGATCACCGAGCGGGCCATGCAGGGTGAGATCGCCTTCGAGCCGGCCCTGCGGGAGCGGGTGGGCCTGCTGAAGGGCCTATCCGTTAGCGTCATCGATGGTCTGATCCGCGACGCGATTCGCTTGACGCCGGGCGGCGGCACCCTGGTTGCGACGATGCGGGCGCACGGCGCCTTTACCTGCCTCGTCTCGGGCGGCTTCACCCTGTTCACCGGCCCCATCGGCGCCCGTCTCGGCTTCCACGAGACCCGCGCCAACCGCCTCAATGTGGCGGACGGGCATCTGACGGGACAGGTTGTCGAGCCGATCGTCGGCGCGGAGGCCAAGCGCGCCAGCCTCATCGAACTGCGCGAGCGGCTGGGCCTGAACCCCGCGGAGACGATCGCTGTGGGTGACGGGGCGAACGACCTGCCGATGCTCGGGGAAGCCGGAATCGGCGTCGCCTTCCGCGCCAAGCCGAAGGTGGCGCAGGCCGCGCGGGTGCGAATCGAGCACGGCGACCTGACCGCGCTGCTCTACCTGCAAGGTTTCTCGGCGGCCGAGTTCGCCGCTTAGTCTCGCCCGGCGAAGGCGCGACGCTTCAAGACGCAACCCGGCGGCGTGTCCATCCCCTCTCCCTAGTTTGGGAAGAGGGGATGGCAGCACCATCGATCGGGTCGCCGCTTACTCCAGCCCGATCGCCACGAAGCGCACGTCGCCGCTGGTGCTGGCCACCAGCAGCAGCACCGACTTGCGGCCCTCCTTCTTGAAAGCCTCGACGCGCTTCGTCACGTCGGCGGGGTTCGAAACCGCTTCCTGGCCGACCTCGACGATAACCTCGCCCGGCTGGATGCGCTTGTCGGCGGCGGTCGAGTTGGGGTCGACCTTGGTGACGACCACGCCGGTCTTGACGCTCTCCTTGATGCCGTAGCGGCGCCTTGCCTCGTCATTGAGGCCGGAGAGGTTGAGGCCGAGGACTTGGCGATTGACCGATTCCGCCTCCGGCTGCTTGACGTTGGCGACCTGCGTCTTCTCGCCGTCCTCCAGGCGACCGAGCACGACGGATTTCGTCTGCTCTTCGCCCTTGCGCACGACCTGGACGTCCACGGACTTGCCCACCGGGGTCGCGGCGACGATGCGCGGCAACTCGCTGGAGGATTTCACCGGCACACCGTTGAACTTGACGATGACGTCGCCGACCTCGAGCCCCGCGGTCTTGGCCGGGCCCTTCTCATCGACGCCGGCCACCAGTGCGCCCTTCGCGCCGCCCTTCAGGCCGAGCGCCTCGGCGGTGGCCTCATCGACGTTCTGGATGCGCACGCCGATCCAGCCGCGGCGGACCTCGCCGAACTGGCGGAGCTGATCGACGACCTGATTCGCCGTCGCCGAGGGCACGGCAAAGCCGATGCCGACCGAGCCGCCGGAGGGCGAGAGGATCGCGGTGTTGATGCCGATCACCTCGCCGTCCATGTTGAACAGCGGGCCGCCCGAATTGCCCTTGTTGATGGCCGCATCCGTCTGGATGTAGTTGTCGTAGGGGCCTGACTCGATGTTGCGGCCCCGGGCCGAGACGATGCCGGCGGAGACCGATCCGCCGAGGCCGAACGGGTTGCCGATCGCCATCACCCAGTCGCCCGGGCGCATCTTTTCGGAATCGCCGAAGGGCACGGCCTTGAGCGGGCGCTCGGCCGTCGGCTTCACCCGCAGCAGGGCGAGGTCGATCTTCGGATCCTTGCCGATGATCTCCGCCTTCAGCTTGGTGCCGTCGCTCAGGATGACCTGGATGTCGTTGGCGTCGCCGATGACGTGGTTGTTCGTCACCACGATGCCCGACGCGTCGATGATGAAGCCGGAGCCGAGCGAGTTCGACTTGCGCGTCGGTCCGCGCGGGCTGTCCTCGTCACCCTTCGGCGCACCTTGGCCGCGCCGCTTGAAGAACTCCTCGAAGAGATCCTCGAATGGGGTGCCCTGAGGCAGTTGCGGCATGGTCCGGCCGCCGCGGTTGCTGGCTTCGACCGTCGTCGAGGCGGAGATGTTCACCACCGCATCCGTCACCTTCTCGGCGAGGTCGGCGAGCGATTCCGGGCCGCGGGCAAAGGCGGGGAGCGGCAGGGCGGTGACCGTGACGGTGACGCCCAGCACCGCGGCGGCCAGGGCCGATGAGGCGCGCCGGGCAAACGACGGCGTTCGACCCCGGACGGCGTTCGCGGCGAGACTCATGGACGTTTCCTCAAGCTCAAAGAGTGCCTGTTTCAGGCCGACTTATAAATTCAGCGGCCGGCACCCCGATCAAGGGCGCCGGCCGCGATGGTCGTATCGGTCGCAGATCGCTTAGCGCACCGTGCCGGTCGTGGCGCCCGAAGCCGTCGGCTGGGCGGCGCCGGTGCGGGCGCCCTGCGGGCGGCGTCCCTGCGGATCGTTGAAGAAGCGGAAGAAGTCCGAGTTCGGACTCACCACGAGGCGGGTGTCCTGCCCCTTCAGCGCCTGCTCGTAGGCCTGCATCGACCGGTAGAAAGCGAAGAAGTCAGCATCCTGGCTGAACGCTTCGGCGAGGATGCGGTTTCGCTCCGCGTCGCCCTCACCGCGCAGCTCTTCCTGCTTCTGATTGGCCTCGGCCAGGATCACGACGACGTCGCGGTCGGCCTTGGCGCGGATCAGCGTTGCCGCCTGATCACCGTTGGCGCGAATGTCGGTCGCCTCCTTCTTCCGCTCCGAGGTCATGCGGTCATAGACCGCCTGACTGTTCTTCGCGGGAAGGTCGACACGGGTCATGCGCAGGTCGACGATCTCGATGCCGAGGCTCTTGGCCTGTTTGTTCACGTCCTCTTGGATCGTGTTCATCAGCTCGGCGCGCTCGGTCCGCACGATGGCGTCGCGGCTGGTCCGGGCCAGGACGTTGCGGAGCGCCGAGTTGGTGAAGCTCGCCAGACGCTGGTTCGCCAGGGCGATCGCCCCCGCCGCCTGATAGAACTTCAGCGGATCGATGATCCGGTAGCGGACGAAGGCGTCCACTTCGAGGTTCTGTCGGTCGGCGGTGAGCAGGGTCTGAACCGGAAGGTCGAGATCCAGCACCCTTTTGTCGAACAGCACGACGCTGTCGGTGAACGGCACCTTGAAGTAGAGGCCGGGCTTGTTCTGGCCGACGGGGTTCAGCACGTCGCGCACGCGGCCGAGCTGAAGCACGAGCGCCTGCTGCATCTGCCCCACGGTGAAGACGGAGGCGTAGAGGCCGATCGCGGCGACCGCCGCGAGGATGACCAGGCCGGTTCGAATGGCTGGATTGTTCATCGGCCCGTCGCTCCGTTCGTCTGCGTCCGTCCATTCTCCATCAGAGGCAGCACCGGCAGCACGCCTGCGGCGTTGGCACCGGCCACGCCACCGTTCTGATCGATGATGACCTTGTTCACCGAGCCGAGCACGCGCTCCATCGTCTCGAGGAAGATCCGCTCGCGGATGACCTCGGGCGCGACCTTGTAGGAGTCGTAAACCTGACGGAAGCGGGATGCCTGACCGGTCGCCTCGGAGGTCGCCTGGGACTTGTAGGCCTCGGCCGCTTGCAGAACCTTGCTGGCATTGCCTCGTGCTTCCGGCGTCACGCGGCTGGCATAGGTCTCGGCCTCGTTACGCACCTGCTGGGCATATTGCTGCGCCGCGTTCACGTCGATGAAGGCGGGCCGCACCTCCGGGGGAGGGGTGACGCTGGTGAGCTGCACGACCTCGATCCGCACACCCGCGCCGTACTCGTCCAGAGCGCCCTGGACGATCTCCTTGACCTCCTGAGAGATGCTGGATTGCTCGTTGGTCAGGATCGCCTGGATGTTGCGGCGGCCGATCACCTCGCGCATCGCGCTCTCGGCGATGGCCTTGATCGTCCCGTCCGGGTTGGCGAGGTTGAAGACGTAGTCCTCCGCCTTGAGCGGGTTGACGCGCCACTGCACCTCGAAATCGATGTCGACGATGTTTTCGTCGCCGGTGAGCATCAGGCTCTCTTCCGGCACGTCCCGCTGGCGGGTGGTGTTGCCGGCGGCCATGTAGCCGATCGGAATCGAGTTCACGATGCCGACATTGGGCTTCTGCACGGAGCCGATCGGGTAGGGGAAGTTGTAGCGCAGGCCTTCACCGGACTGGCCGGTATAGCGCCCGAAGATCGTGTTGATGCCGACCTCGTTCGGCTTCACGATGTAGAAGCCGGTCAACAGCCACGCGCCGAGCACGAGGCCCGCTGCCAGGAGGAGTCCCTTGCCGCCGCCGAAGCCTCCGCCCGGCATGACGCCGCGGAGTCGATCCTGGCCGCGCCGGAGCAGATCCTCGAGATCGGGGGGCGTCTTGCCGCCACCCCCGCCACCCCAGGGGCCGCCGCCGTTACCGCCGCCGCCGCCGCCGGGACGGCCCCAGGGGCCACCTCCGCCGCCGCTCTGATTGCTCCAAGGCATTCTCGACGTGAACTCCTGCTGAAGCCGGTCCCCGCGGATGCGGACGACCCTTGCCCTAAACTCGATCCGTCGCCCCGCTATGGGGCGGGAAAAGCCGGTTTTCCCAAGCGCCAGAACGCGTTTGCGGTGCCGCACGGACGCTGCGCACCTGAGTGGTGCCGCGCAGTCCTGTCAAGGCTGGCAGGTGGGCCCACACCGCGTCAACCGCAACGGCCGTTCGTGCCAAGAAACTCTTTCCGCCCCTGCGGCCAAAACGCCTGACGCTGGGTCAACGGCTGCCCGACCGCTCCAAGTCCACGAATTGAAACGCGAACTCGTCGCGCTCGCCGGGGCCGTGCGCCTCGCGCAGCGTCTCACGGAAGAGGTCTCGGTCGAAGGGCGGAAAGTACGCATCGCCCTCCGGCGCCGCATCGACTTCGGTGAGATGCAGCCGGTCGGCATGAGGCAGGGCGAGTCTGTAGATCTCGGCGCCGCCGACCACCATCAGCTCGTCGCCCTGGGCGGCGGCAAGCGCCTCGTCCCAATCATGTACGACGGTGACGTCGGGGAGGGCGAGGCTGCGGTCGCGGGTGATGACCAGACTGCGCCGCCCGGGCAGCGGGCGGCCGATCGAATCCCAGGTCTTGCGCCCCATCAGGATCGGCTTGCCCATGGTCAGCGCCTTGAAGCGCTTGAGGTCGCTGGACAGCCGCCAAGCGAGGCTGTTGTCGCGGCCGATCACGCCGTTGCGGGCGATGGCCGCGACCAGAGCGATGCGGGGCCGGTCCATCAGACCGCCACCGGTGCCTTGATCGCGGGATGCGGTTCGTAGCCTTCGATCACGATGTCCTCGAAGCGAAAGTCGAATGGCGAGCGCACCTCCGGGTTCAGTCGCAACCGGGGCAGGGCGCGCGGTTCGCGGGAAAGCAGGAGGCGGGTCTGCTCCAGATGGTTGGCGTAGAGATGCGCGTCGCCGAAGGTGTGGACGAAGTCGCCGGGTTTGAGCCCCGTCACCTGCGCCATCATCGCGGTCAGCAGGGCGTAGCTCGCGATGTTGAACGGCACGCCGAGGAAGGCGTCGGCCGAGCGCTGATAGAGCTGGCAGGAGAGGCGCCCGTCCGCCACGTAGAACTGGAACAGGCAGTGGCAGGGGGCGAGCGCCATCCGGTCGAGGTCGGCCGGGTTCCAGGCCGAGACGATGAGGCGGCGCGAATCCGGGTTGCGGGCGATCTCGTCGAGAATCCAGGCGATCTGATCGACGGTGCCACCGTCGGGCTTCGCCCAGGATCGCCACTGCTTGCCGTAGACGGGGCCGAGATCGCCGTTCGCATCGGCCCACTCGTCCCAGATCGAGACGCCGTTCTCCTTGAGATAGGCGACATTGGTGTCGCCCTTCAGGAACCACAGCAGCTCGTGGATGATCGAGCGCAGGTGGAGCTGCTTCGTCGTCACCAGGGGAAAGCCGTCCGCCAGATCGAACCGCATCTGATGGCCGAACACCGAGAGCGTGCCCGTGCCGGTTCGGTCCTCCTTGCGGACGCCTTCGGTCAGGATGCGGGTGAGCAGATCGTGATAGGCGCGCATGGCCCCTCAGGTCTGGCAAGTGCCCCGGCGGATGTCGAGTCGGGCCGTGCTGCCGTCCCGCCTTTCCCACCGTCGTGGTTACGTGGGATCAGCGGCTATCGCAGGAGGCTCGGCCCGAGCTGGTAAGCGAGCAGACAGAAATTGCTCCAGCCATGGAGCAGCATGCAGGGCCAGAGCCGGCCGGTGCGCCAGCGCAGCCAGCCGAGGGTGAGCGCGAGCGGCAGCAGGGTGAGTGGCCGGGCGAGCGCGCTCTTGGCGCCCGGATCGAGGGAGATATGGGCGAGGCAGAAGAGGAGCGCCGTTGCCACGATCGTTCCCGCCGGGCCGAGGAACGCGCTGGCTCGGGCGAAGGTCTCGCCCCGCAGCAGCAACTCCTCCGCGACCGGGGCCAGCACCACGACGAAGGCGAACCACAGGCCGAGCATCGTCGGGTTCAGGAAGGGCGAGAGACGCACCCCGCTGCCGAAATTCATGTGGAGCGCCGCCGCCGTGGTCGTCACCCAGGCGATGTGGATCAGCGGCCAGAGCGGGAGCAGCAGCCAGAGCCGCCGCATCGGCAGGCGTGGTTCGAGGGGGCGAGCCAGTCCGAGCCGCTGGCGCCACGCGCCGCCGCTGGCCCAGGCGGCGAGCCCGATCACGAGCCCCGCCATCAGCACCTGCCGCAGGGCGTCCATCATGACGCCGCGCCCCGTCACCTCCGACAGGGGCAGCCGCGGGCGGGCGGCGGCGTTCGTGAAAGGGTCGATGCCGAGCCGCAGATCGCCGCCCACGCGCACGAGGAGGATGGCGAGCCCGCTGGCCAGAAGCAGAATCGCGAGCGGGACCGCGATAAGCCGCAGCACCCGGCCGAACCACAAAACCCCTCCTTTGAGGGGGGCGAGCGGGGGCTTCGACGGGCGCGCGTCGGCGGTGGCGGGCGGCATATCAGCCACGCTCGCAACGCGGAGCGGGTCTGAGCGCAGATCGCTCTTCAAAACCGCCGTCGGCCTCTCTATATTCGCTTTGCCGGTCGCAAGGCCGGCTATGGCGATAAACGTTCTTCGAAATAAACCTATCGGACCCGGGGGCGGTACCCGGCGCCTCCACCCGAACCCAGGACCGATGGCCGCACGGCCTCAGCGTGTTGGGTTCCGGCGGGGGCGAAATAGGATCGACGAGGGCGTAAAGGGTGAACTTTCGCTCGGCATGGTTCCGCCGTTATCGGGCCTTTGCAATAGTTGCCAACGACAACTTTGCTCCGGTGGCTGTCGCCGCGTAAGCGGTGCCAAAAACCGACCTAAAGTCCTAGCGGGTAGCACCGCATAGGCGGGGTTCGGAGGTACCTGGCAACAGAAACCTCCACTCAATTTCCACGACCCGGCGCAGCCCCATCCCGGCCGTGACCGGTGAAGCGAGCGCCGATGGCCGAAGATCTGATCCGTTACGATCTCCTGGTTCAGGACGCCCTGCGCGGTGTCGTGCGCAAGGTGCTGACCGACGCCGCGCGTGAAGGGCTGTCGGGCGAGCATCACTTCTACATTTCGTTCCGGACCGAGGCGCCGGGTGTGCGCATGTCGCAGCGCCTGCGCGAGAAGTACCCGCAGGACATGACAATCGTCCTGCAGCACCAGTTCTGGGATCTCGGCGTGACGGAGCACAGCTTCGAGGTCGGGCTGTCCTTCTCGGGCGTGCCGGAGCGGCTGCTGATTCCGTTCGACGCTTTGTCGGGCTTCTTCGATCCGTCCGTGCAGTTCGGGCTCAAGTTCGACCTCAACGAGGGGGCCGAGGGCGAACAGACGGATGAGACGCAGCCGAGCGCCCCGGCCAAGACCGGCCCGCGCGGAGCGGCCTCCGAGCCCGCCGAGATCAAGCCGAGGAGCACGGGTCTCGCCACGGTGCAGAACGGCCCGAAGATTGTTCCGGCCCTTCCCGCTACGGGCAAGGCGAAGACGGATCTCAAGCCGGACAACAAGCCCGAAGAGGGCGGCGAGGCCAAGCCCGAGGCCGCCGAGAAGACAGATCGCGACGGCTCGGCCGAGGTCGTGAGCCTCGACGCCTTCCGTAAAAAGAACTGATTCTTTCTCCTCCGCGGCCCGCTCCTCTTCCGGAGGAGCGGGCTGCGCGCGTTTAAGCGCGCCGCTGGGCCAGCATTCGCAGGCCGTCCTTCGGCCGCAGCGTCACGCGGTGAAGCGGTGTCACCGGCGGATGATCCGCCGGCAGGGTGAGCCGCACCGCGCGCGCTACATGGGCGAGGACCAACGTCGCCTCCTGCACCGAAAAACTCTGGCCGATGCAGACCCGCGGACCCGCCCCGAACGGCAGGTAGGCGAAGCGCTCGACGCGGTCGCGCCGCTCTCCGAGGAAGCGCTCGGGAATGAAGGCGTCGGGCTCGTCCCACAGCTTGCGATGCCGGTGCATCACCCAGGGCGCGATGATGACGGTCGAGTTGCGTGGGATCTTCACCCGGCCGATTCGGTCCTCGCGGAGCGCTTGGCGGCTGAGGAACGGCACCGGCGGGAAGAGCCGCATCGTCTCCTCCATCACCGCCTTGGTGAAGGGCAACCGGTCGAGCTGCAACGCGCCGTCCGGTCCCACGGCGGCATCGACCTCCGCCTCGACACGGGTACGCGCCGCCTCATCCTGCGACAGGCAGTAGAGCGCCCAGGTCAGGGCGTTGGCCGTGGTCTCGTGGCCGGCGGCGATGAAGGTGACGATGTTGGCCTTCACTTCGAGGTCGGAGAGGCCGCGGCCGGTCTCCGGGTCCTGAGCCGCGAGGAGCAGCGTCATCAGATCGTGCGGCGCCTCGCCGCGGGCGAGCGCCGCCTTGCGCTCGTCGAGCAGCGTATCGACCACCTCGGCAAAGAACCGCAAAGCCGGCCGCGCCCGCAGGCGGCCGAGCCGCGGTACGAAGGCGGGGAAGCCGAACACGTCGAGGGGATCGATCGGCCCAATCGATTCGAGCAGGCGGGTGATCGCGCGTCCCAGCGCATCGGGATCGCCCGGAAGCCCTTGCGTGAAGATCGTCCGCTCCAACACGTCGAGGGTGGCGCGGGTCATCTCCAGGGCGACATCGACCGTGGCGCCGTCGCGGCGCGCCAGACGCCGGCCGAGGCGTTCGCCGGCGGCGTCCATCTTCGCGACGAAGCCAGCGACATGACGCGCCGAAAAGATCGGCGCGAGCGTGCGCCGCTGAAGCCGCCACTCGTTGCCTTCCGCCGTGAGCAGGCCGTCGCCGAGGCCAGGGGCCAGCACGCGCTTTTGCAGGTCGTCCTTGCGGTAGTGGGCGGCACGCTCCACCAGCAGGTAGCGCACCAGGGCCGGATCGCTCACGACGGTGATGCGCCCCATCGCCGTCTCGCCCGCGACGACGAATTCCTCGAAATGCGCGTCCATCCACGTCGCGATCGGGTTCTCGCGCACCTTTTTCAGGAAAGCGAAGAGACCGAGCGGCTGCGTGAGCGGCGGCGGCACCTTGGGCCGGAAAAGCGGTGTGGTCGTCGGTGGCGCGAGGGGCAGCGTATCCAGCATCGGCAGGCGAACAACCTCGGCGGTAACGGAGTGCGCGATGCGTCATCCCCCGTTCCGGGCTGGCATCGCGCTTGTCATCGTGCTTCGTTAAGTAGGGCCGCATCAGAGCCAACGAAGAGGCCACGATGTCGCCGCACGAGAACCCTTCCGTCGAGACGCGCACCGAGTCCGACACCTTCGGCCCGATCGAAGTGCCCGCCCACCGCTACTGGGGCGCCCAGACGCAGCGCTCGATCCAGAACTTCAAGATCGGCACCGAGCGCCAGCCGGCGCCGCTCGTCCATGCGCTCGGCATCGTCAAGCAGGCGGCCGCGCTGGTGAACAAGGATCTCGGCGGCCTCGATCCGAAGATCGCCGACGCGATCGCCGAATCCGCCGCCGAAGTGGTCGCCGGACAGCACGACGACGAGTTCCCGCTGGTGGTGTGGCAGACGGGCTCGGGCACGCAGTCCAACATGAACGCCAACGAGGTCATCGCCAGCCTCGCCAACGAGCGGCTCGGGGGCAAGCGCGGCGGCAAATCGCCGGTCCACCCCAACGATCATTGCAACCGCGGCCAGTCCTCGAACGACACCTTCCCCACCGCCATGCACATTGCGGTTGCCCGCGAGGTTCAGGAGCGGCTGCTGCCGGCGCTCTCCCACCTGCACACCGCGCTCGATGCCAAGGCGAAAGAGTTCGAGAGCATCGTCAAGATCGGCCGCACCCACTTGCAGGATGCGACGCCGGTCTCGCTCGGTCAGGAATTCTCCGGCTACGCCGCACAGGTCGCGCTCGGTGGCGCGCGCATCGCCGCTACGCTCCCCGGCGTGCTGGCGCTGGCGCAGGGCGGCACCGCCGTCGGCACCGGCCTCAACGCGCATCCGGAATTCGCGGAGCGGTTCGCGGCCAAGGTCGCGGAGTTGACCGGGCTGCCCTTCACCTCGGCCGAGAACAAGTTCGAGGCGCTTGCCACCCACGACGCCCTCGTCTTCCTCCAGGGCGCGCTGACGGCTTTGGCCTCGGGCCTGTTCAAGATCGCCAACGACATCCGCCTGCTCGGCTCCGGCCCGCGCTCGGGCCTCGGCGAATTGTCGCTGCCGGAGAACGAGCCCGGCTCGTCGATCATGCCGGGCAAAGTCAACCCGACCCAGTGCGAGGCGCTGACGATGGTCTGCGCGCAGGTGGTCGGCAACGGCACCACGGTGAGCTTTGCCGGCTCACAGGGCCATTTCGAGCTCAACGTGTTCAAGCCGGTGATCGCCAACGCGGTGCTGCAATCGGTGCGGATTCTGGCCGACGCCTCGGTCAGCTTCACCGACAATTGCGTCGTCGGCATCAAGGCCAACACCGACCGGATCAGCGACCTGATGAGCCGCTCGCTCATGCTGGTGACGGCGCTCGCCCCCTCGATCGGCTACGACAAGGCCGCCGAGATCGCCAAAACCGCGCACAAGAACGGCACCACCCTCAAGGAAGAGGCGCTGCGGCTCGGCTACGTCACGGACGAGGAGTTCGAGCGGGTCGTGCGCCCCGAAACCATGCTGGCGCCGAGCGCGGAATAAGCGCTAGTTTCGCTTCCCGGCGCGGACCATCCGCGTCGGGTCGTACGGAGGGCTAACACGGTGGCCGAGATCATCAACCTGCGCCAAGTGCGCAAGGACCGTGAGAAGGCGGCGAAAGAGGCCAAGGCCGCGGAGAACCGCATCCTGTTCAGCCGGCCGAAGAAGGCGAAGACACTGGCCGAGACGCGCAAGGCGATCGAGCAGTCCCGCCATGAGGGACACCGCCTCGCCGATCCCGACAAGGAATGACGCGGGCGCCCCTGCGGGAAAACGCGAAACGCTCGGTCATGATCGCGGGCCACCGCACCAGCGTTTCGCTGGAAGCGGAGTTTTGGGGCGCACTCCAAGAGATCGCGCAGGCGCGCGGACAATCGGTGCAGGCGCTGATCGGCGCGATCGATTCCGAGCGCGGCGCGCGTAATCTTTCCTCGGCAATCCGGGTGTTCGTGCTCGGCGCGTTTCGCGACGAGCACGCGCCGTCAGAGCGCCCCCTCCCTGATCGCACCGGGATCGGCCAGGGCGTGCAGGAGGCCGGCGGCGGAATGGGCGAAGCGTAGGGTGACGGACTTGCGCCGGGCCGGGCTCAGCGGATGGTCCGGCGGTTCGCGCAGGATCGCCGCGCCGAAGGAATCGGCGACGATGAGGCCGCATTCCTCCGGGATCAGCGATTCCGGCACCGTCTCGGGGATCGCGAAGAAGAAGCGGTCGCAATAGTCGCGGTAATCCGGCCATTTCCGGTCGGCGCGGAAATCGGCGACGCTCGACTTGATCTCGACAATGGTGAGCCGGCCCGCGCCGCAGAGCGCGATCACGTCGGCCCGGCGCCCATTGGCGAGTGAGAATTCCGGTAGGCTCACGCAGCCCATTTCGGCGAGCAGGCGACGGACCCCGCGCTGGATGTTGAGCGCGGTCGGCGACTGGCGCCGGTCCGGTGGCAAGACGAGGTGAGCGAGCGCTGTGGACATGCCGGGGCGTTGGCTTGCGGATGAGGCCGAATCGAGTCCGCGCATCCTGCCAGCACGATTACCTCGGTGTCACCGGCCGCTTTGCCGCACGGCCAAAGCCGCCCGGATCGCCGCGAACCCATCCGTCAGCGCGGCCGGGCCCGGCTGGAGGATCAGCGGCGACTTGATCTCGTGGATACGGCCCGTCGCCACGGCGGGAATGGCCTCCCATCCCGGCCGGTTGCGGATGCGCTCCACATTGACGCGCTTGCCGCACCACGAAGCGAGGATGACGTCGGGTGCGCCTGCGATCACCTGCTCAGCGGTGACGATCCGGTCTTTCGCTGCCTGCGCACGGCTCAACTCCGGAAACACGTCCTGCCCACCGGCATAGCCGATGAGGTCGGAGACCCAGCCGATGCCGGAGATCATCGGCTCGTCCCATTCCTCGAAATAGACCTTCAGCCTCACGCCGCCCGCGCTCTCGGCGGCAGCCTCGGCAAGCTGTGCCTCGTAGGACCGGGCCAGCGCCTCGGCCCGCTCCGCCGCGCCGACGAGGGCGCCGACGGTGCGGATCATCGCGAGGCAGCCGGCGACATCGCGCTGGTTGAACAGGTGGACCGCGATGCCGGCGCGGGCGAGGCTGGCGACGATCTCCGCTTGAAGATCTGAGAAGGCCAGAACGAGATCCGGTTCGAGGGCGAGGATCTTGGGCAGATCGGCGCTGGTGAAGGCCGAGACCCGCGGCTTCTCCCGGCGCACCTGCGGCGGGCGCACGGCGTAGCCCGAAACGCCGACGATGCGGCGATCCTCGCCCAGCAGGTAGAGCGTCTCGACGGTCTCCTCGGTGAGGCAGACAATGCGTTCGGGCGGAAAGCGGCGCATGGCGCGTCAGTAATGCAGCCACGTCAGCAGGCCCGCACCGGGGGCGAGCAGGACGAAGGCCCAGACGAAGGCCGAACTCCAATTCGCGAGCTGGAACGGGATGCGGGCGAGGCCGAAGCTGCCGGCGACCAGCGGCACCACCGCCCGCGCCGGACCGATGAAGCGGCCGATGAGAATCGCCCCCGCCCCCCAGCGCCGCAGGAAGGCTTCGGCCTTGGCCGTCATCTCCGGGTGCCGGCTCATCGGCCAGAGGCGCTTCACGCCGTCCTTGTAGTAATGCCCGACCTCGTAGGAGACCCAATCCCCCAGCCCCGCGCCGATGCCCGCCCCGATCACCAGGGGCCAGAACGGCAGGCCGCTGCTGCCGATCAGCGCGCCGACGCCGAGCAGGATCGCCGTGGCCGGCACCAGCAGCGACAGGACCGCCAGCGATTCGCAGAAGGCGATCACGCCCGTCACCAAGGGTGCCCACGCCTTGTAGGTCTCGATGAAGGTGAGGACGGATTGGCGGGCGGCGTCGAAATCCATACGCACTCCGGAAGATTGGCCGAGAGCCGTATCCGACCTGATGGCATCAGGCCGGCGTCTCTCGGTCTTTGTTTTGATGTGCATCTTTCGACGAACCGGTGACCGCTTCGTCGGGCTGCGCTCAAGGTCGGCCGAGCCCTAACGCGCCGCTGCATCGATCGGATGCGCGCGGGGGCCCGCCGGGTTATCACGATGCAGGAGCGGATACCGGAGCACCATGAAGGTCCTGTCGATCCAGTCGCATGTCGCCTACGGCCATGTGGGCAATTCGTCCGCCGTGTTCCCGATGCAGCGGCTCGGGGTCGAGGTCTGGCCGGTGCACACGGTGCAGTTCTCCAACCATACCGGCTACGGGCAGTGGCGCGGGCGCGTCTTCGACGGGCCGGCGGTGGAGGAGGTGGTGCAGGGCGTGGCCGAGCGCGGCGCGCTCAAGGAGTGCAACGCCGTGCTCTCCGGCTATATGGGCTCGGCCGATATCGGCACCGCGATCCTGCGAACGGTCGCCGCCGTGCGGGCTGCCAACCGCGAGGCGCTCTATTGCTGCGATCCGGTGATCGGCGACACCTATTCCGGCGTCTATGTCCGTCCCGGCATCGCCGATTTCATGCGCTCGCAGGCCGTTCCGGCGGCCGACATCCTCACCCCGAACCAGTTCGAACTCGACCTGATCTCGGATGCGCCGAGCGACACGCTGGAGGCGGCCAAGGCGGCGGTTGCTTCCGTGCAGGCGCTCGGTCCCCGCGTCCTGCTCGTCACCTCGCTCGTCACGGCGGAGACGCCGCCGGACGCGATCGACATGATGGCAGCCGAGGGCGGCTCGTTCTGGCGGGTGCGCACGCCCCGGCTCGACCTGAAAGCGGTCTCGGGCGCGGGCGATGCGGTGGCCGCGCTCTATCTCGTGCATTACCTGCGCACCGGCTCGGCGGCCCTGGCGCTCGGCATGGCGGCGGCCTCGATCCACGGCCTGCTGCGCCGGACCGCGGAGGCCGGCTCGGAAGAGTTGCTGACCGTCGCCGCGCAGGAAGAATTCGTCGCGCCGAGCGCCGCCTTCCCCGTCGAGATCGTTTGAACCGTCCCAAGGAGTCATGATGCCGGAACGCCGCTTCGCCACCCTCGACGTGTTCACCGATACGCCGCTGGCCGGAAACCCGCTCGCGGTGGTGCTCGATGCCGATGGGCTCAGCGCCGAGGCGATGCAGGCGATCGCCGGTGAGTTCAACCTGTCGGAAACGGTGTTCGTCCTGCCCCCGGCCGAGCCGCGCCACCGGGCCCGCCTGCGCATCTTCACGCCGGCCCGCGAACTGCCCTTCGCCGGTCACCCGACGGTCGGTACGGCCGTGCTGCTCGCCCTGCGCGACCGGGCCGAGCGGCAGGCGGTGGCTTTGGCGGATGCTGCCGCCTTCGGGCTCGAGGAAGAGATCGGTATCGTCTCCTGCGTCGTCGAGGCGGCGGAGGATGGCAAAACCGGCCGTGCCCGCTTCAAGCTGCCGGTTCTGCCGACCTATCTCGGCGAGGCCCCGGCCAACGATGCCCTGGCCGCGGCCCTCGGACTGAAGCCGAGTGATCTCGGCTTCAACCGCCATCAGCCGAGCCGGCACGGCGCCGGCCCCGCCTTCACCTTCGTGCCGCTCGCCTCCGGCGAGGCGCTGGCACAGGCCCGGCTCGATACCGCCCGGTTCGAGCGCCTGTTCCGGCATGCCGAGCCCAACGCGCTCTACCTCTACGCCCTCGATGCGGAGGGCCTTGGGCAGAGCTACCAAGCGCGGATGTTCGCCCCTCATTTCGGCATCACGGAAGACCCGGCCACGGGCGGCGCCGCGGCGGCCTTCGCCGGTGTGCTGATGCAGTTCGAGCCGCTGGGCGAGGGCACCCACGACGTGGTGATCCGCCAGGGCGTCGCCATGGGGCGGCCGAGCACGATCGACCTTCAGGTCGTCATCGCGGAGGGCGCCCTGCGCTCCGTCGAGATCGGCGGGAAGGCCGTGGTGGTGAGCGAGGGCGTGCTGCGTGTCGATTGAGATCGCGGGCGACGCCGCACCCGGCTTCAGCCTCACGCCGCTGGAGCGGGTCTCGGCGCGGCGCGTCGAGCACGATTGGGCCTGGGCGCAAGATAATGCCGAGGCGATCGACCGCAACTGGGAGCGCCGGCTGGCGGAGACGCCGGGCCTGTTCGACGGGCCGGTCTACCTCGCCAGCGGCTGCACGATCGCGGACGGGGCCTGCGAGGCGAGCCTGTTCGAGGTGCGCTACTCACGCTTCCTCGCCTTCCGCGATGCGGGCGTGCCCGACGCGCTGGTGGCCAACGCCTTCGCGGCGATCGTCCCGCACAGCGATGACGGCGCGGTCCTGCTCGGTGTCATGAGCGACCAAACCGCCAATGCCGGCCAGATCTACTTCCCCTGCGGCACGCCCGATCCCGACGACCTGCGCGACGACGGCACGGTCGATCTCGCCGGCAGCGCCGCGCGCGAGCTTCAGGAGGAGACCGGCCTGACGCTTCCCGAGGGAGCGGAGGAGGAATGGGTGCTCCTGCGCGGCGACGGCCAACTCGCCTTCCTGCGCCCGGTGCGGTTCGATGGCTCGGCCGAGACGCTGAAGGCGCGTATTGAATCGCATCCCGGCCACGAGGGCGAGCCGGAACTCGCCCGCAGCGTCATTGCCCGCTCGCGCTCCGACATCGACGCTGCCCGGATGCCGGGCTTCGTCCAGGCCTATCTCGCGAGCGTCTTCCCGGCCTGAAGGCCCGGCTGTTACCGGTAGCCGTAGCGTGATTTGGCCGCCGCGAGCAGGCTCATCGCCTCGCCCTCGCGGCCGGCGGCGCAGGCACCCGCCGCCTTGTCGAGGTCGGCGCTGAAGCGCGTGCCGACGGCCGCGGACAGATCACCGGTCTTCACGTCGCCGGCGACGATGGCCTGTGTCCGGGCGATGGTCGGGCCGCAACCGGTCCCGGTCGGCAGGGTGGTGACAGCCGGTGCCGCGGCGACGGCCGCGACCGGAGGCGGCGCGCTCGATTGGCAGGCAGTCAAGGCGCAGCCGAGGAGAAGGATGGAGACGGCACGGGGAAGCGGCGCGGGCACGACGGATCTCTACGGTTGCAAGAGGAGGTTCGCTAAAGCCAAGCTCGGCTGGCGGTTTGTGCCCTCCGCGCATGGACCGGTCAATTGTCGGAGAGACGCGGCACAGTTTCATTTGCCCGAAGCCGCTGGCGCGGCTTCACGGTGCGAAGAGCGCCGCGCGGAGCGGGCTTGTCGGGGCGTGAGCCCCGGACAGCATCGAGCGGAGCCGAAGCCTGGGCCCGCCGAGGCGGGCGCCGGCGACGGAGGCCCGCAGAGAACCAGGGTGATCGCCTTCAAGCGAGACCCTGGCATGTGCTTGTCACGATCCCCGCCAATCGGTACATACCGGCACCCTGGTCTCGTGACGGTCGTCCGGCGAGTCAGCCTCTTGAGGAGAATCGAGCGTGGCCCCTGGCCGCCCTGCGCAGACGAACGATGGCGCCGCTCTCGCGGCCGCGTCGTCATGCGCGCTCATTCTCGTAGTCCTGCTTCTTAGCCGCCCCTGAGGGCCGTCCGGGCGTGATCGCCTGGGCTCGCAGGGGATGCCGCTCATCAACCGGAAGACAGGTTTTTCCGGCGCCGCTCCCACAGTGTCGAGCGCGCCGGCTGCGAGGAACGAAGACCCATGACGAACACGACTCAGAGCGCGAAGGACCGCGTCGTCATCTTCGACACGACGCTCCGCGACGGCGAGCAATGCCCCGGCGCCACGATGACGCTCGACGAGAAGCTGGCGGTGGCCGAGCTGCTCGACGGGATGGGCGTCGACATCATCGAGGCCGGCTTCCCGATCGCCTCGAACGGCGACTTCGAGGCCGTCTCCGAGATCGCGCGGCGCACCAAGCGGGCGACCGTGGCAGGCCTCGCCCGCGCCATTCCCGCTGACATCGCCCGGGCCGGCGAGGCGGTGCGGCACGCCGAGCGCGGCCGCATCCACACCTTCGTCTCGACCTCGGCGATCCACCTCGCCCACCAGATGCGCAAGACGCAGGACGAGGTGATCGAGATCATCCTCAAGACCGTGGCCCAGGCCCGCGACCTCGTCGAGGACGTGGAATGGTCGGCCATGGACGCGACCCGCACCGACATCGACTACCTCTGCCGTTGCGTCGAGGCGGCGATCCGCTCGGGCGCGACCACCATCAACCTGCCCGACACGGTGGGCTATGCCACGCCGCTGGAATACGGCGCGATGTTCCGCCAAGTCCGCGAGCGCGTGCCGAACGCCGACAAGGCGATCTTCTCCGTGCATTGCCACAACGACCTCGGGCTGGCGGTGGCGAACTCGCTCGCCGGCCTGGAGGGCGGCGCCCGGCAGATCGAGTGCACGATCAACGGCATCGGCGAGCGCGCCGGCAACGCGGCGCTCGAAGAGATCGTCATGGCGATTCGCACCCGCGCCGACGTGATGCCCTACGACACCCGCATCGACTCGACGATGCTGACCCGCGCCTCGAAGCTCGTCAGCCACGCCGCGAACTTCCCCGTGCAGTACAACAAGGCCATCGTCGGCCGGAACGCCTTCGCCCACGAGAGCGGCATCCATCAGGACGGCATGCTCAAGCATTCCGAGACCTACGAGATCATGACGCCGGCCTCGGTCGGGCTCGCCAAGACCTCGCTGGTGATGGGCAAGCATTCGGGCCGGGCGGCGTTCAAGTCGAAGCTCGGCGAGCTCGGCATCTCGCTGTCCGACAACCAGTTCCAGGACGTGTTCGATCGCTTCAAGGCCTTGGCCGACCGCAAGAAGCACGTCTACGACGAGGATATCGAGGCACTGGTGGACGAGAAGCTCGCCACCGCCCACGACCGCATCAAGCTCGTCTCCCTGTCGGTGATCGCCGGCACGCGGGGCCCGCAGCGCGCGACGATGAAGATCGAGATGGACGGCCGCGTCTTCACCGCCGAGGCCGACGGCAACGGCCCGGTGGACGCGGTCTTCAATGCGATCCACGAGATCGTGCCGCACGACGCGGTGCTCGAACTGTATCAGGTCCACGCCGTGACCGAGGGCACCGATGCGCAGGCCGAAGTCTCGGTCCGCCTGAAGGCCGGGGAGCGCTCGGTCACCGCCCGCGGCGCTGATCCGGACACGCTGGTGGCCTCGGCCAAGGCGTATCTGTCGGCTTTGAACAAGCTCTCGGCGGCCTCCGTGCGGCTGCACGCGCAGCACGCTGCGGTGGTCTAGCCAACGCTCGTCCCACCCAATCCCCTCATCCTGAGGTGCCCGCCTTGGCGGGCCTCGAAGGAGGGCTCCAGGGATCGCGAGACTTCTGGAGGCCTCCTTCGACGCTCCGCACCTCAGGATGAGGATGCGTTTTGGAGGATCGGCCTTGCGGCCGATCCGGTTCGAAAAGTCGATCAGCAAAAATGCCCGCTTACCGCTCCCGCACCACCACCCATGGCCGCAACATGGCCGGCGCCCGCGGCCTTTGGCGCGCCACGGGCATGAAGGATTCAGATTTCGGCAAGCCGATCATCGCGGTGGTGAACTCGTTCACGCAGTTCGTGCCCGGCCACGTCCATCTGAAGGATCTCGGCCAGCTCGTGGCTCGCGAGATCGAGCAGGCGGGCGGTGTGGCCAAGGAGTTCAACACCATCGCGGTCGATGACGGCATCGCCATGGGCCATGACGGGATGCTCTACTCGCTGCCATCGCGCGAGCTGATCGCCGACAGCGTCGAGTACATGGTCAATGCGCATTGCGCCGACGCCATGGTCTGCATCTCGAATTGCGACAAGATCACCCCCGGCATGCTGATGGCGGCGCTCCGCCTCAACATCCCCGCGGTCTTCGTCTCCGGCGGGCCGATGGAGGCGGGCAAGGTCGTCATGGACGGCGTCACCCGCAAGTTCGACCTCGTCGATGCCATGGTGGCCGCGGCCGATGACCGGGTCTCGGACGAGGATGTGGCCGTCATCGAGCGCTCGGCCTGCCCGACCTGCGGCTCGTGCTCGGGCATGTTCACGGCCAACTCCATGAACTGCCTCACCGAGGCGCTCGGCCTGTCGCTGCCGGGCAACGGCTCGACGCTGGCGACCCATGCCGACCGCAAGCGCCTCTTCGTGGAGGCCGGCCACCTGATCGTCGATCTGGCGCGTCGCCACTACGAGCAGGACGATGCCAGCGTGCTGCCGCGCTCGATCGCGACGATGGCCGCCTTCGAGAACGCGATGACGCTCGACATCGCCATGGGCGGCTCGACCAACACGGTGCTGCACCTGCTCGCCGCTGCGCATGAGGGCGAGGTGCCCTTCACCATGGCCGATATCGACCGGCTGTCGCGCCGCGTGCCGGTGCTGTGCAAGGTCGCCCCGGCGGTCGCGAACGTCCACATGGAGGACGTGCACCGGGCCGGCGGCATCATGGGAATCCTGGGCGAACTCGACCGCGCCGGCCTGATCGACCGATCCGTCGGCAATGTCGGCTCGGGCACGCTCGGCGCCGCGCTCGACCGCTGGGACGTCAAGAAGACCCAGAGCGAATCGGTCCAGACCTTCTTCCGCGCCGCGCCCGGCGGCGTGCCGACCCAGGTCGCCTTCAGCCAAGCCTCGCGCTGGGACGAACTCGACCTCGATCGCGAGGCGGGTGTCATCCGCGCGGCCGAGCATGCCTATTCGAAGGATGGCGGGCTCGCCGTGCTCTACGGCAACCTCGCGGAAGACGGCTGCATCGTGAAGACGGCCGGGGTCGATGCCTCGATCCTCACCTTCACCGGCACCGCCCACGTCTTCGAGAGCCAGGATGCATCGGTGGATGCCATCCTCAACGGCCGGGTGAAGGCCGGCGAGGTCGTGCTCATCCGCTACGAGGGCCCCCGCGGCGGCCCCGGCATGCAGGAGATGCTCTATCCGACGAGCTACCTGAAATCGAAGGGCCTCGGCAAAGCCTGCGCGCTCGTCACCGACGGCCGATTCTCCGGCGGCTCTTCGGGCCTGTCCATCGGCCATGTCTCGCCTGAGGCCGCCGAGGGCGGTCTGATCGGCCTCGTCGAGCAGGGCGACCGGATCGAGATCGACATCCCGAATCGGCGCATCCACCTCGCGGTGGACGAAGCCGTGCTCGCCGAGCGCCGCGCCGCCCGCGATGCGGAGGGCTGGCGCCCGGCCGCGCCCCGCAAGCGCAAGGTCAGCACGGCTTTGCGCGCCTATGCCATGCTCGCCACCAGCGCCGCCAAGGGGGCGGTGAGAAGAATCGAGCCGTAGGGTATGCTTGTATCGCACCGGTTCTGGCTTCCGCCCCGCACCTCATGCTGAGGCGCCCGCGCAGCGGGCCTCGAAGCACGGCGCAAGGTTGATCCAGGCCCGGCGCGCTGCTCCAAGCGAAGGCAGAACCGCCGCGGTGTGCCTCGAGGCCGAGCTTGCGCTCGACACCTCAGCATGAGGGATCGAAGCTGGGTTACAGCAATGCAGAGGTCATGCCTCGCGCATTGGGCACGGATCGCGCATAGACGCGTTCTCAGGCGGAGCTTCGCTCCGGACGGGACCAGCGCCTATGCAGATCGCCACGCCCTACCTGATGTTCCTCGGTGACGTGCCGGACCGGCTCGCCGCCAAGACCGCCTACGGCATCAACGATTGGCGGCCGGAATGGTGTGTCGGCCAACTCCGGATGGAGGGCTGCGCCGCCGATCTCGGCATCCCCGACCTGACGCTGGAGGAGGCCGTCGCCAAAGGCTGCAAGACCCTAGTCGTCGGCGTCGTCAATGCGGGCGGCGTGCTGCCCGATCATTGGGTCGCGGAGATCGTCGCCGCGCTCGATGCCGGGCTCGACGTAGCGAGCGGTCTGCACGTGCGGCTCGGTTCGGTCCCGCAGATCGCCGAGGCGGCCAAGCGCAGCGGTCGCGCTCTGCACGATGTCCGCCACACCACCGAGACCTTCCCCACCGGCAAGGGCACGAAGCGCCCCGGCCGGCGCCTGCTCACCGTCGGCACCGATTGCTCCGTGGGCAAGAAGTACACCGCGCTTGCCCTCGAACGGGGCATGCGCGAGCGCGGCTTCGACGCCGATTTCCGCGCCACCGGCCAGACCGGCGTCTTCATTTCCGGCCGCGGCGTGGCCATCGACGCCGTCGCGGCCGATTTCATCTCCGGGGCCGTCGAATGGGTCTCGCCGGCGGCCGAGCCGAACCATTGGGATCTGATCGAGGGGCAGGGCTCGCTGTTTCACCCCTCCTTTGCCGGCGTCAGCCTCGGCCTGCTGCACGGATCGCAGGCCGATGCCTTCGTGATCTGCCACGAGCCGACCCGCACGCGTATGCGTGGCGTCGAGGCGAGCCTGCCGACGATCCAGGAGGTCATCGACCTGACCATCCGCTGCGGCTCGCTCACCAACCCGAAGATCCGCCCCGTCGGTATCGCCGTGAACACGCAGGCCTTGCCTGAATCGCAGGCACGCGCGCTGCTGAGCGAGGCGGAAGCCGTTCACGGCTTGCCCGCCACCGATCCCGTGCGCTTCGGCGTCGAGGGAATCGTCGATCGGATCGCCGCCGAGTTTCCGGCCTGAGGGAGAGTTGCCGATGCCGCGTCTGACCGTTGCCCGCGAGCGCTTCCCCATCGCCGGATCGTTCACGATCTCCCGCGGCAGCCGCACCGAGGCGGTCGTCGTCGTCGCGACGCTCGAGGACGGTTCGTTCCGGGGCCGGGGCGAATGCGTGCCCTATGCCCGCTACGGCGAGACGGTCGAGAATGTGGCCGCCGCCCTCGAAGAGCAGGCGGCCTGGATCGCCGACGGGGGAGGGCGGTTCGACCTCGCCGGGCGGATGAAGCCGGGCGCCGCGCGTAACGCCCTCGACTGCGCTCTGTGGGATCTTGAAGCCAAACGCACCGGTAGGCCGGCCTACGACCTCGCGGGCGTCGCCGCGCCGGGGCCGGTCACCACTGCCTACACGCTGAGCCTCGGCGATCCCGAGGCGATGGAGGAAGCGGCCCGCGGGGCGGCGCATCGGCCGCTGCTGAAGGTGAAGCTCGGCGGCGAGGGCGATCCTGAGCGGATCGCTGCCGTGCGCCGCGGAGCGCCGGAGTCGCGCCTCATCGTCGATGCCAACGAGGCGTGGCGGCCGGAGACGATCCGCGACAACCTCGCGGCCTGCGCGGCGGCGGGCGTCGGCCTGATCGAGCAGCCCCTGCCGGCGGGCGAGGACGGGCTGCTCGCCGAGATCGACCGCACGATTCCGATCTGCGCCGATGAGAGCCTGCACGACCGCGCCGGGCTCGATGCCCTCGCCAAGCGCTACGATGCGATCAACATCAAACTCGACAAGGCCGGCGGCCTGACCGAGGCGCTCAAGCTGGCGCACGAGGCGCGGGCGCGGGGCTTCGAAATCATGATCGGCTGCATGGTCGGCTCGTCGCTCGCCATGGCACCGGCCCTGCTGCTCACCCACCACGCGGCTTACGTCGATCTCGACGGGCCGCTTCTGCTCGCTCAGGACCGGGCGCCGGCCCTGCGCTACGAGGGCAGCACGGTCTATCCGCCGTCGCCCGAATTGTGGGGTTAGCATCGTCCCGAAAGGTGGCCGCCGGCTTTCGGAAAAAAGACGATGCTCCTCATCCGGCGGTGCCTACTGCACCGAGCCGATCGCCAGCGACGGCACCACGTCTTCGTTGAGACGCAGGCGGGCATCGAGGATCGGCGCCGCCGGCTCCTCGGCCTGCTGCTGCGCGAGGTCGGCGATGGCCTGATACTGGCTCAGGCGTCGGTCGATCATGCCGTCGAGCTTCTCGTGCACTTCGGCCACGGTCAGGCTGCGGCGCTTGCCCCCGTCCTTGGCGGTGAAGATGGCGCGGTTGGCCCGCGCGGCCCGGCCGAAGGCGGCCTTGGCGACCTTGTCCGGATCTTCGGCGCTGAGCGACAGGAACTTGCCGGCGCTCGCGGTGCCGAGGAAATGCGCGAGATAGAGTTCGGTGGTCTTCAGCTCGCGGCCGATGCGGGCCTCGATCCGGCTGCGGTCCCGCTTGATCAGCTCGCCGGCCATCAGCCCGGAGACGTAGGGGTCGTTGCGCAGGTCGAGCACCCGCTTGCGCGTCGCCGCGTCGGCGATGGTGATGCCGGCACCATGGCCCTTCACCGCGGCGGCGTCATCGGCCATCCCGTGCTTGGCGCCGTATTGCCGGATCATCTCCAGCCAGGTGCCGGTGACGAACTGGAACAGACCCTGCGCCGAGGAGGCGGAGGACTTCACGCTGGTGTCGAAGCTCGATTCCTTGTCGGCGAGCGCCATCATGTAGACGGGATCGACGCCGGTCACCTCGGAGGCCTTCAGGATCGTCTCGACCAGCGGACGCGGCACGCTCATCTCGCCGAAGCGAAGGATCTCGTCGTCGCTGTCCGAACGGGGATTGGCCAGCGACGCCTGCATCCGGTCGATCGAGGCGGTCAGCCCGCCATCCTGGCCGAGCAGCGCGGTGCCGCCCCATTCCGCCTCGGCCCCAACCGGGCGGAGATCGGCCCGCACCATCATCGGGATCGATATCGCGACCTGTGCGTTCTCGTAGGCGGACACGGCCTGCGGCCCGGCCAGCAGCAGGGTCACGCTGGCGGTCAGGGTGGCAAGGCTGCGCACGAGCGGCGAACGAATGCGCGACGGCTGCGAAGCAGCACCGTTGCCGGCATTCGACCCGCAAGGCACGAGTCGGCTTACGTCGTCGGCGCAGCGCGCCGGCTCCGGGTAAACCCCCATCGGTCTTCCTTGTTGGTGCCGCGGCGTTCTTTTGTGCCGGGCTTCGTTTGACCGGCGGAGGTTTCGCCGCCGGGTGTGACCACAATGGGACCACCCCGTGATCCAAACGTGATCCCGTTAACGCAGCGTTAAGCCATTGTGTTTACGATATTTTAACCAAACGATGCGGTCCCGGCGAAACGGGGCCTGCGGCAAAGATGGCAAGGTCGGCATCGGAACGCACCGGGTTGGTCACAGTTGTCATGGGCCGCGCGGCCTCCCGTTAGGGCTCATCCTAAGGCGTCAGCGCCACCACAACAGAAAGATCGAGTTCCCATGGGCATTCAGACCGGTCGCCGCGTCGGAGTGGCGTTCGTTGGCATGGGCGGTGCAGTCGCGACGACAGCCATCGCCGGCATCGAAACCATCAAATCGGGTTCGAACCGTCTGGATGGCCTTCCGCTCGCGGGCGTGTCCGTCGCCGGGATGGCCGACTACAAGGATCTCGTGTTCGGCGGCTGGGATCTGAACGGTGACGACCTTGCCTCCGCCGCCACCGGCCACGGCGTGTTGACCCGCGAGGACATCGAGAGCGGCGCCCAGGCGCTCAAGGGCATCACGCCCTGGCCGGCGGTCGGTTCGGCCAAGTTCTGCAAGAACATCGACGGCGGCAACCGCATCGTCGCCAAGGACCACCGCGAGACCGTCTCGGTCATCGCCAACGACCTCAACCGCTTCCGCAAGGAGAGCAATCTCGACGACGTCGTGGTGATCAACCTCGCCTCGACCGAGCGTTGGCCGGATCTCTCCGTCCCGGTGCTCAATTCGGCCGAAGCCTTCGAGAAGGGGCTCGATGCGAGCGACGAGTCGATCTCGCCGGCGATGCTCTATGCCTATGCGGCGATCAAGAGCGGCGTCCCTTACGCGAACTTCACCCCCTCCATCGCCGCCGACGTGCCGGCCCTGATGGAGCTTGCTCGCGAACTGAACGTCCCGGTCGCCGGCAAGGACGGCAAGACCGGCCAGACCATGATGAAGACGGTGCTGGCACCGGCCCTGAAGGCCCGCCAGCTTCACGTCGATGGCTGGTTCTCGACCAACATCCTCGGCAACCGCGACGGCTTGGCCCTCAACGATCCGAGTTCGCTGCAATCGAAGCTCAACACCAAGGGCACGGTGCTCGACTCGATCCTCGGCTACCCGGTCGAAGACCACCTCGTACACATTCACTATTACCGCCCGCGCGGTGACGACAAGGAGGCCTGGGACAACATCGACGTCACCGGCTTCATGGGCCAGCGCATGCAGATCAAGGTGAACTTCCTCTGCAAGGACTCGATCCTAGCGGCCCCCCTCGTGATCGAAATCGCCCGCGTGCTGGATCTCGCCAAGACCCGCGGCGACGGCGGCGTGCAGGAGCAGCTCTCGACCTTCTTCAAGGCGCCGATGGTGAAGAACGGCCACGGTCCGGAGCACGATTTCGGCAAGCAGCAGCGCATGCTGTTCGATTGGCTCGGCGCGCAGCAGTAAGGCCCGGCGCCCGTGATGGGTTTTTCGGAAACCGGGCCGGCAGCCCCCGTCGCGGTGCGGGAACTGCTGGTCGAACTCGGCGATCTCAAGCGCGTCCGCTCGGCGGGACGCGTGGGCTCGATCGCCGAGCGCCTGTTCGCCCAAGGGTGGTCGGCGCTCACCGGCGGCGCCGCGCCGGAGACGGTCGCCCTCGACATCACGGCCAAGGCGCTGGCCGCCGCGCGGCTCTGCGACCTCGACGCTGCATTCCTCGCCGCCGCCGGGCTCGATGAGGCGCAAGCCTCTGCCGTGCTGGTCGCGGGCCTCGATGCCGTGACCGAGTCGGTCGATGCCGAATTACGGGATCGGTTGCGGGCCTGCCTGCGCGAGCCTGCGACGCTGCCGGCCGGGCCCGTGCCGGGCTTCGTCGGCGCTCTGGCGCAGCAGCCCCGCGCGGGCGTGACTCGCCCCGGCAAGCCACGCATCCTGCTCGAACCGCCCGAGAACCATGCCGAGCATTGCCTCGTCGTGGCGGTCTACGGCGTGCTGCTCAGCCCGTTCTACCGGGCCGATCCGACAACCGTGTTCCTGGCGGCAATGGCCCACCACTTCCACAACGCGGCGATGCCCGATGCCGGCTTCACCGGCGAGATGCTGCTCGGCGACCATCTCTGGCCAATCGTCGGGCGCTGCTCCGAATGGGCCCTGGACGAATTGGAGCCGCCGCTGCGGGAGACGGTCCGCGCCGCCCGCCTCGTTCTGCCGGACGATGCCACGGCGGAGGGCCGCGCCTTCCACGCCGCCGATTCCATCGACCGCGTCCTGCAGATCGCCCAGCACCTCCGGGCCGCCTCGCTGACGATGGAGACGGTGCTCGGTGACATGGAACTGGTCCATGCCGGGCCGGTCAAGGCTTTCCAGGATCGCGTTCTGACCGATATGCGCATCCCGTAACGTCCCGCGCTGTCCGGCAGAATTCAGGCTCATGATCCCTTTCGATCTCCTTTCGCCGGAGACCGGCCACAGGCTCAAGGCCGACGGTGCGCATGCCCTGCGCGACGCCGAGACCGGAGTCCGCTGGCCCGTCATCGACGGCATCCCCTATCTCCGCACCGGCCGCGACAGCCTCGTCGCGGCGGTGCTCGACCATCTCGACGCCGACCGGGTGGAGGACGCACTGGTCCTCCTGCTGGCCGACCAGGACGATTGGTGGACCGGTCCGGCGGCCGACCCGGAGGCGTTGCGCCGTCTGGTGCGGGAGCGGAAGACCGCCTCCCTGCGGCAGGCGGTGGATTGGCTCGGCTGGGGCCGCGTCGGCGACTATTTCGTTAACCGCTGGACCGACCCGACCTTCCTGGCGGGCCTAAGCCTGCTGGAAGCGCACTGGAACGGCCCGGTCTGCGCCTTCGAACTCGCTTGCGGCATCGGCCACTACCTGCGCGAATTGAAGCGCCGCGGCGTCAAGGTCGCAGGCGCGGACGTGGTCTTCGCCAAGCTCTGGGTCGCCCGGCACTGGGTGGTCGGCGAGAAGGCGCAGCTCGTCTGTTTCGACGCGTCATCGCCGCATTGGCCGATCCCCGAGGCGCCGGTCGATCTCGTGATCTGCAACGACGCCTTCTACTTCCTCGACGACAAGCCCGGCATCCTGTCCTGCCTCAGGCAGACCGCCGGGGAGGAGGGCTGGCTCGCGCTCAGTCACATCCACAACAGCGGACGGCCGGGCTTCTCGGCCGGCAAGGCAATCTCGTCGGCCGAAATCGAGGAGCTGTTCCCGGACGGCCTCGTCTACGACGATGCCGAACTGACCCGCGCCCTGGTGGAGGCCCGCGCGCCGCAGCCCCGCGAACCGCGCGACCTTCGCAGCTGCGAGGCGTTCTCGGTGGTGGCCGGGCCCGGAATGCGCCCGGCGCCACGAGCGATCGTCGACGGCATCACGCTCCCGCCGGCGGACGCCGCGCTGCACCTCAACCCGCTCTACGTGCCCGACGAGGGCGGCTTTGCCATTCGCTGGCCGTCTGAGCGCTACGAGGCCGAGTACGCGGCCCAGGCGACCTATCCGCTGCATTCGGACGGCCCGGAGGCCATCGACTGGAACGGCAAGCCCAACACGTCGGACGCTGCGCGGGTACGCCGCCGCGAATATGTCGATCTGCCGGAGCGCTGGTGATGGTGGGAAGCGTCGGCTGGGGCATCGTCGGCTATGGCTGGGTCGCCCGCGACTACATGGCGCCGGGCATCCGCGCCGCGGGGCACCGCCTGATCGCCGTCGCCGATCCCGGCGCGGCGTCGCGCGCGGCGGCGGAAGCCGAGGGCGCGCGGGCGCATGCCGACCTTGCCGGGCTGATTGCCGAGCCCGAGGTCGAGGCGGTCTATGTCGCCACGCCGAACCATCTCCATCGCGGCGCCGTCGAAGCGCTCTGTGCCGCCGGCAAGGCGGTTCTGTGCGAGAAGCCGATGGCCGCTTCCCTCGCCGACGCGGAAGCGATGGCGGCGGCGGTGCGCACGTCCGGCGCCTTCTACGGCACCGCCTTCGACCAGCGCCACCATCCCGGCCACCGTGCCATGCGCGACCTGATCCGCGCGGGCCGGCTCGGCACGGTGACGGCGGTGCGCATCGTCTATGCCTGCTGGCTCGATCGGGCCTGGGCGTCGTTCCGGGGCCAGGACAATTGGCGCATCGACCCGGCCCAGGCGGGGGGCGGCGCGCTGATCGACCTCGCGCCGCACGGAATCGACCTCGTGGATTTCCTGCTCGGCGAGCCGCTCGCCGAGATTGCGGCCATGACCCAGGCCCGCGCGCAGGACTATGCCGTCGATGACGGCGCTCTGCTGATCGGCCGCACCGGTTCGGGGGCGCTCGCCCAGCTCAACGTCGCCTACAACTGCCCCGACGCCCTGCCGCGCCGCCGGCTGGAAGTGGTCGGCACGAGTGGGATGCTGACCGCGACCGACACGATGGGCCAGACCGCGGGCGGCACCGTCATCTTCACGAACGGCGCGGATGGCCGGGTCGAGGACGTCGCCTTCGACCAGACGGCCTCGCCCTTCCTCGAACAGGTGCGCGCATTCGGCCGCGCCCTGCGCGAACCGACCGAACGCGCCGCCTGGGACGCCGAGCGCGACCTGCACACCATGCGCCTGATCGCCCGCGCCTATGCGGCGGCGGGCAAACCGGCCGGCCGCGACGCGGCCTGACGAGATTTGGGAGGAGACCGTACGATCCCATCCTCGCCCTCATCCTGAGGTTCAGGGTTGGAGATAGGACGGTCCGCCGCTGCTGATGGAACGGAAATGACAGCGACCGACGCCCTCGACCGGGACGACCGCGCCCACCACCCGAATCTGGCGGCGCCGCGCCCCTATCGCCGCGGCGCCCCGCGCCGGATCGAGGGGCTGCCCGCGCGTCTGCCCGACGTCGTGAAGGCCTATCTCGACATCCTGCCCGAGGGCCGGGTCGTCGGCTTCAATCTGGCGGGGCTCGATCGCACCGGCATCCCCGTCTGGTTCGTGGCGCTCTTTCTCGATGATCCGTTCTATGTCGGCGCCATGCCGTCGGGCATCGGCTACGGCGCCACCGACGACGAGGCCTTGATCGGCGCCGTGGCCGAGATCGCCGAGAACCTGATGCCGTCCGTCGCCCTGCTGCCGCGCAAGGGCGACAACCAAGCGGCCGTCTCCTACACCGACCTCGTGCGCGTCTACGGCGCATCCTCCGTCGCCGATCCGCTGACCCTGTGCCTGCCCGCCGGCTCGTCCGTGGGCCGCGAGACGCCGCTCGACTGGACCAAGGCGGTCCGCGCCCGCACCGGCGAGGCGGTGTGGATGCCGCTCGATATCGCCGCGACCGACTATTTCGAGCTGCGCGAGGGCTATCAGCCCTTCACCAACCTCATCACCAACGGCCTCGGCGCCGGGCCGGACGTGAACTTCGCGCTCGGCCACGGCCTGCTCGAACTGCTCCAGCGCGACGGCAACGGCCTGCTGTTTCGGGCCCTCGACCAGGGCGTGATGCTCGACCTCGACGGGATCGGCCCCGAGACGCGCGGCATGCTCGACCGGCTGGAGGGCCTCGGCATCCGGGCGCTGCCGAAATTCGCCACCGACCAGTTCGGCCTCACCAATCTCTACGTCGTCGGCTACGACGTGGACCCGGCCCGCACACCGGCGCCGATCGCGCTCTCGGCCTGCGGCGAGGCCTGCGATCCGGATCGCGAGCGGGCGCTGCGCAAGGCCCTGTTGGAGTTCCAGGCTGCGCGGGTCCGCAAGACATTCGGCCATGGGCCGCTGGCGCTCGCCGACACCGTGGCGCCGCCCGGCTATGTCGAATCCTTCATCCAGAAGGCATTGCCGAGCCTCGACCTGGAGGAGAGCCGCGCGCTTCAGGCCATGCTCGCCTGGCTCGACCTCTCCTCGGCCGAACTGCGTCAGGTTCTGAGCGGCACGGTCTATTCCGAGCGCAGCACCAAGGCATTCTCCGATCTGCCGACGACACCGGCTCCGGACGGGCACGCCCGCGGAAAGATCGCCCGCGACCGGCTGGAGGAAGCGGGCTTCGATGTGCTGTATGTCGATTGCACGCCGCCCGGCGGCGGGATCGGCGTGGTCAAGGCGATCGTGCCGGGGCTCGAAGTCGAGACCATGAGCTACTACCGGATCGGCGAGCGCAACACGAAGAAGCTGATCGATCGCGACCATCCGCTGATCCGCTTCGGCACGCCGACCGATACGCTGCTGCCGGTCCGCCTGACGCCTGAGGCGATCGAGCGCTTCGGCGGCCAGCCGCTCTTCGACGTGGCCTTGGCCGAGCAGATCGTCGGCTCGCATTACCCGCTCTATCGCGAGCCGGAATCGCACCACGCGCCGTTCCGCTATGAGCGCCAGGGCCGCCGGGCCGAGCGGAGGCCGGCATGAGCCTGCGATTCGCCTACAACACCAACGGCACCGCCAACCACCGCATCGAGGATGCGATCCGCCTCATCAAGGATGCGGGCTATGACGGCGTCGCGCTCACCCTCGACATCCATCATCTCGACCCCTTCGCCGAGAATTGGGTGATCGAGGCCGATCGCATCGCCAGCCTTCTGAACCGGCTCGAACTCGGTTCGGTGATCGAGACCGGCGCCCGCTTCCTGCTCGACCCCACCGCCAAGCACGAGCCGACACTCGTCACCGCCGACGCGTCGGGCCGGGCACGGCGCGTCGGCTTCCTCAAGCGGGCGATCGAGATCGGAAAGATCCTCAACGCCGAGGCCGTCTCGTTCTGGGCCGGCGTGCCGAAGCCGGGGGTGGACCATGACGAGGCGCGGGGATGGCTGATCGAGGGTCTGCGCGAGGTCTCCGACTTCGCCGCCGAGAAGGGCGTCGTTGCCGCCCTCGAACCCGAACCCGGCATGCTGATCGAGACGCTCGACGACTTTGCCGCGATCGACCTGCCGGGCCTGTCGCTCGCCCTCGATACCGGCCACTGCCTCGTCACGGGGGAGCGCGATCCGGCTGCGGCCGTACACGAATTCGCCCCGCGCCTCGGCACGGTGGCGATCGAGGACATGAAGCGGGGCGAGCATATCCACCTGCCCTTCGGCGAGGGTGACATGGACGTACCTGCCGTTCTCGACGCCCTTGATGCGATCGGGTTCAGGAAGCTCGTCTGCGTGGAGCTTTCGCGCGAGTCGCACCGCGCCGACGTGATGGTCGGCCAATCCCTCGATTATCTCCGTACCTGCCGCCGTCCCGGCCCCGGCCTTCCCATGCCGGACACCACACGGCGCGAAGCCACGATGCCTGGGCTGCCCACGTCATGAGAATCTGTTTCGTCAGCCGCCGCTACTTTCCGGCGATCTCCGGCATGAGCGTCTATGCGCAGAACCTCCTGCGCGAGGTGGCGGGGGCCGGCCACGACGTGACGATGATCTCGCAATATCGCGGCGACGAATTCGGTACGCGGGTCTATGGCGGCGGCCCGCCGCCCGCCGTGCCCGGCGTCCACGTCATCGGCCTCGAACAGAAGGGCGAGCAGGAGGGCGGGGATTTCGAGCGCGACATCGATGAGATCGTCGCGACGATCTGCGCCGAGCACGCCAGGAAGCCGTTCGACGTGCTGCATGCGCAATACGGCTACCCGACCGGCTGGGCGGTGTTGCTCGCCGGCAAGCGTCTCGGCGTGCCGACAATCGTCTCGATCCAGGGCGGCGACGGCCACTGGGTCGGCTCCTGCTGCGAGACGCATCGCCGCGCGATGGTCGAGGTGCTGGCCCATGCCAACGCCCTGCTGATCGGCGGGCAATCCTTCCTGAAAGAGGTCTGCGACCGGCTCGGCTCCGATCCCACTCGCTTCACCATCGTCCCCGGCGCCGTCGATACCGCCCGCTTCACCCCCGGCGAGCGTTTTCAGGCCGAGCGCGAGGATGAGGAGCCGGTGCGGCTGCTCTACCACGGCCGGGTCGACCGCCGGAAAGGCGTGCTCGATTTCCTCGACGCCCTGGAGCGGCTTTGGGAGGCCGGCGTGCCATTCGACGCGACGATCTCCGGCATCGGGCCGGATGTCGACTCCGCCCGCGCGAAAGCGGACGCCATCGGCTTCACCTCGGCCCAGGTCCGCTTCACCGGTTACGCCGACTACGACACCGTGCCGGACCTCTACCGCGAGGCCGACGTCTTCGTTTCGCCGACCTACGCGGAGGGCTTCTCGAACACGATTCTGGAGGCGATGGCCGCTGGGCTCGCGGTGGTCTCGACCCACTCCGTCGGCGTCTCGGATTGCCTGCGGGACGAAGAGAACGGCCTGCTGGTCAATCCCGGTGACGTGCGGGCGCTCACCGCCGCCCTTCGTCGGGTTCTGGAGGACGACGATTTGCGCCAGCGTCTCGCCGAGGCCGGATTGGAGGAGTGCCGCCGGGTCTATTCCTGGACCGCTGTCGGCCGGCAGATCATGGATGTCTATGCGCAGGTCGCCGGGGAGCGCCCGCACACGGATGTCCCGGACACGCTGCCGATCGACGCCGATTGCCGCTTCCGCAAGGAACCGCACCTGCTGTGACGCGCACCGCACTCGCCATCTCGCCGCATCTCGACGATGCGGTTTTCTCGGCCGGCGGCACGCTGGCGCGGCTGGCCGCGCAGGGCTGGCAGGTCGTCATGGCGACGATCTTCACGGCCTCGGTGAGGGATCCAGGCGGCTTCGCCCTGGCGTGCCAGCTCGATAAGGGGCTGGCGCCGGAGGTCGATTACATGGCCCTGCGCCGCGAGGAGGATCGGGCGGCGGCCCGTGCGCTCGGCATCGACGAGCCGGTCCACCTGCCGTTCCGGGAGGCGCCGCATCGCGGCTATGCGTCGGCACCCGAATTGTTCGCCGCGCTTCACCCCGACGACCGGATCGGCGCCAACCTCGCCGACGCCTTCGAGCGGTTGGTGGCTGATACCCGGCCCGACCTGATCCTCGCGCCGCAGGCGGTCGGCGGCCATGTCGATCACGTTCAGGTCGTGCGCGCCTTCCGCGCCGCGCAGCCGCCCCTGCCGGTGCTGTGGTGGCGCGACTTCCCCTACACGGTGCGCAGCGCCGAGCCGAAAGAGCCGCTGCGGGCGATCTTCGCGCCTTGGCCCGAGCAGGTGGTGTGCCTCGATTCGGAGGCCGAGCACCGCAAGGCGGAAGCCTGCGCCGCCTATGGGTCGCAGATCGGCTTCCAGTTCGGCGGGGTCGAGGGCTTGCGCACGCGGCTCGCCGCCGAGGACGGCGTTGAACGCTTCCGCTTGCAGGGCCGGGTGCCGGCCGATCTGCGCGATGCCGGCTTCGCCTGACGCGCCGAAGAGCCTGCGCGATTCCACCTGCCTCGACGCGCGCCGGGCGATGGCCGACGCGCCGCATGTCCGGCCCCTGCGCGCCTTCGCCCAAGCCATCGCCGCCGAGCGGGGCGCCGCCGTACCCGATCCCGATCCGCTCGATGGCGGCGTGGGGGCGCGGCTGCTCCTGCTTCTCGAGACGCCGGGCCCCTCGATTGGCCGCACGGGGTTCGTCTCCCGCGACAATCCGACCGGCACCGCCGCCAACCTGTTCCGCTTCCTCGCCGAGGCCGGGATCGCGCGGCGCGACACGCTGATCTGGAACGCCGTGCCCTGGGTCATCCATGCGCCCGGTGCCCTCAACCGCGCGCCCCGCCGATCGGAAGCTGCCGCCGCCGCGCCATACTTCGCCCCGCTGCTCGCGCTCCTGCCGCGGCTTGCCGTGGTCGTCCCGGCCGGGCGCTTCGCGCGCGCGGCGTCGGCGCCGCTCTCCGCCTTGCGACCGGAACTGCCGATGGTGGCGATTCCCCACCCGAGCCCGACCTATGTCTGCACCGCGCCCGCTGTGCGCGAGCGCATCCTGGCGGGGCTGGCACAGGCGGCCGCGCATCTGGCTGCGGCGCCATGACGGTCGGAATGAAGTGATTTCGGCCGCATTCCCGGTGCAGGGCTTCCCCATGCTGGCGGCCCTTCGCTGGCCTTTGGCGGTCGAAGCCCCTAAATGCCGCCTGGGCGGTTCGGGACCGACACCGCCCGGGACGATCCGCGCCGAATACACCCTGCGGTCGACCAGCGGAGGCGGACCCCGTTCTCACATGAAACCTGCCGGGAAGCACAGGATGGTCACGGAGGCCGAGGCGGCCGACGCGGACCGCGAGGCTGATGCCGGATCGAAGCAGGCATCGAAGCGCGGGCGCTATGCCTGGATCGGCACGATCGCCAGCCTTATCCTCATCGTTTCCTCGCTCGGCGTTCTGTGGAAGCTCTCGGCCGAGATCAGTTGGGCCGAGCTGCAGGCGGCCTTCACGGCGGTGGCGGCGACACAGCTCAGCGAAGCCTTCCTGTTCGTGGCGGTCAGCTACTTGTTCTTGACCTGCTACGACGCGCTCGCCCTGCGCCAGCTTCGGATCAAGCTGCCCTACCGCATCACGGCGCTCGCCTCCTTCACGAGCTACGCCGTGAGCTTCACCCTCGGCTTCCCGCTCATCACCGCGGCGACGATCCGCTACTGGATCTACTCGAAGCGCGGGTTGTCGGCGGCCAAGATCGCCGCGCTGACGGTGATCGCCGGCTTCACCTTCTGGCTCGGCATGGGGGTGGTGCTCGGCTTCAGCCTCATCATCGAGGCGGGCCAGCTCGCGAGCCTCACCTTCAAGAGCATCGGCGTCAACACCACCGCGCGCCTCAATCAGATCCTCGGATTCGGTACGCTCGGGCTGGTGCTCGGCTATCTCGCCTGGGTCTCGGTCAAGCGGCGCTACATCAAGGTGCGCCATTGGCAGCTCGAATTGCCGGGCGCCACGGTGTCGTTCAGCCAGATGGTGGTCGGCATCGGCGATGTCTGCGCGGCGGCGGCCGTGCTCTACATGCTGATGCCCGAGGGCCTGAACCTCCCCTTCACGACCTTCCTGGCGATCTACGTGCTCGCCGCGATGCTCGGCATCGCCTCCAACGCGCCGGGCGGCATCGGCGTGTTCGAAGCTACGATCCTGCTCGCTTTGTCCTACCTGCCGCGCGAGTCGGTGCTCGGCTCGCTGCTGCTGTTCCGGGTCTGCTACTACCTCGTTCCCTTCGCCCTCGCCTTGGTGATGCTCGGAATCTACGAGGCGATGCAGCGTTTGCGGCGCCGGGCGGCCGCGAACGACCCGTGATCCGGCCGGTCATCTAGCCCGACATGCTGAGCAATCCGGCCCGCCCTCTGTGGCTCGGCGTCACCCTGGCCGTGGCCGTGATTGTTTTCGCGGAAGCGATCGGTGGCACGGTTGATGCCGCCCTGATCGTCTCCGCCAGCCTTGCTCTTTTCATCGGCGGGCTCATCGGGCGCCGTAGGCAGGGGCCGGCTCTCCAGCAGTCCGAGGCGGGCCCACCGCGCCGCCACACCATCGCCGAGGCGCTGCTGGCGAACATCCCCGACCCCGTCATCCTGGTCGATCGCCGGGTGGTGGTGATGGAGGCCAACCCGGCCGCCCGGCGGCTGCTGCCGGGGCTGAAGCTGCGCCATCCGCTCTCCTTCTCCCTGCGCGCGCCCGACGTGCTCGACGGCATCGAGGAAGTGCTGCGCACCGGCTCGGCCGTGCGGACCGAGTACGCGACCCGTGTGCCGACCGAGCGCACCTTCGAGGTGCAGATCGGCGCCCTGCCGATGTCCGACATGCCCGGCGGCGGCGAAGCGAACGTTGTGCTGTTCCTGCGCGACCTCACCGAGGCACGCCGCCTGGAAGCGATGCGGGTCGATTTCGTCGCCAATGCCAGCCACGAACTGCGCACGCCGCTCGCCGCCCTTCTCGGTTTCATCGAAACCCTTCAGGGTCCCGCCCGAGACGATGCCCGCGCCCGCGAGCAGTTCCTCGGCATCATGCGCACCCAGGCCCAGCGCATGACCGGGCTGATCGACGACCTGCTCTCGCTCTCGCGCATCGAGCTGCGCGAGCACGTCGTGCCGACCCGGATGGTCGATCTCGGCCGCATCGCCCGTCAGATGGTCGACATGCAGGCGCCGCTCGCACTCAAACGCGGTGTCACGCTGAGCGTCGAGCGGCCCGAGATCCCGCTCCCCGTCCTCGGGGATCGCGACGAGCTACTGCGCGTCATCGAGAATCTCGTGGAGAACGCGGTGAAGTATGGCGGCAGCGGCGGCGTGGTCGTCGTGTCGCTCCACCGCGTCGAGGGTTTGGACGGGCGCGGGGCCCGAATCGAGCTGCGGGTGCGCGATGAGGGGCCCGGCATTGCGGCCGAGCATATCCCGCGGCTGACCGAGCGCTTCTACCGGGTCGACACGGCCTCGAGCCGGGAGCAGGGCGGGACCGGGCTCGGGCTCGCCATCGTCAAGCACACGCTCAACCGCCACCGGGGCAAGCTCATCATCGAGAGCGAACCGGGGCAGGGCACCACGGTGCGGGTCAGCCTGCCGGAGCATCGGCCCGATACCGAGAACACGATGCCGGACGAGATGCCCGTACGGGATTAGCAGACGACCCCACGGGAACGGTATGCAATCGGCCCCGTTGGCCGGGAAAACTCGTTTGATGCGGTCCCGGTGGGTGGACATCGCTCGATCCGCGAGACGTGCCGGCCAAAAACGCCCGGCCCACCCCTTGACCTTCCCATGATGGGAAGGACCATTTGAGGGGGCATGGAAACGATCCTCGAACCCCACACCATGCCGCCCGCGCCCGCCGGTGCGGAGAGGCCGTCCCGCCTGACTCTGCCAGTGGAGGGGATGAGCTGCGCCTCCTGCGTCGGACGCGTCGAGCGGTCGCTCCGCGCGCTGCCCGGCGTGAGCGATGTCGCCGTCAATCTCGCCACCGGCCGCGCCAGCCTCGCCCTGCCGGACGGCATGCCGCCCTCGCGGGCGGTCGAGGCGATCCGCGAGGGCGGCTACGACGTGCCGGAATCCGTGACTGCCGTTACCGTCGAGGGGATGAGCTGCGCCTCCTGTGTCGGACGCGTGGAGCGTGCCCTGATGGCGCTTCCCGGCGCGGTCTCGGCGAACGTGAATCTCGCCACGGGCCGGGCGGAGTTGCACCACGCCGCCGGCACTGTCTCCGTGAGCGATGTCGAGGCGGCGGTGCGACAGGCCGGCTACGAGCCGCATACGCTCGGCGGCGCAGCGGATGCCTCGCACGCCGATCGGCAGGAGCGCGAGGCGGCCGCGCTCCGCCGCGACCTGATCGTTGCCGCGGTGCTGTCCGCCCCGGTCGTCGTCCTCGACATGGGAAGCCATCTGCTGCCGGGCTTCCACCATGCGGTGACGGGTGTGCTCGGCGCAGGCGGATTCGCCTGGATGCAGGCGGTGCTCGCGACCCTGGTGCTGGCCGGGCCCGGCCGGCGCTTCTTCCGGGTTGGCGTGCCGAACCTGCTGCGCGGCCATCCCGACATGAACGCCCTCGTGGCCCTGGGCGCCGGCGCGGCTTACCTCTTCTCGCTGGTCTCGACCGCCGCCCCGTCGTGGCTGCCGGACGGGTCGGCGCATCTCTACTTCGAGGCGAGCGTCCTCATCGTCACGCTGATCCTGCTCGGGCGCACCCTGGAGGCCCGCGCCAAGGGCCGGGCCGGCGCGGCGATCGCGCGGCTGATCGACCTCTCGCCCAAGACGGCGCGGCGGGTCGAGGGCTCGGCCGAGCGCGAGGTGGCGGCCTCCGCTCTCAGGATCGGCGACCGGGTGCGTGTCCGCCCCGGCGAGCGCGTGCCGGCGGACGGCCTCGTCGCGTCGGGCACCTCCTTCGTCGATGAGAGCATGATCACCGGCGAGCCGGTGCCGGTGGAAAAGGGCAGAGGCGCCCGCGTCGTCGGCGGCACCCTCAACACCACCGGCAGCTTCGACTTCACCGTGGACCGCATCGGCGCCGACACCGCGCTGGCGCAGATCGTGCGGATGGTCGAGGAGGCGCAAGGTGGCAAGCTGCCGATCCAGGCGCTGGTGGACCGGGTCACGCTCTGGTTCGTGCCCGCCGTCATCGCCATCGCCGTGCTGACCTTCTTCGCTTGGCTCGCTTTCGGGCCTGCGCCGGCGCTCGGCCATGCTCTGGTCGCCGGGATTTCCGTGCTCATCATCGCCTGCCCCTGCGCCATGGGGCTGGCGACGCCGGTCTCGATCATGGTCGGCACCGGCCGGGCGGCGGAGCGGGGCGTGCTGTTCCGCCAGGGCGCCGCGCTCCAAGCGCTGCGGGACGCCCACGTGATCGCCCTCGACAAGACCGGCACGCTGACCGAGGGCCGCCCGCGCCTGACCGATCTCGTGACCGCGCCCGGCTTCACCCGGGAGAGCGTGCTCGCGCTTGCGGGCGCCGTCGAGGCACGCTCCGAGCATCCGGTCGCCCGCGCCATCGCGACGGCGGCGCGGGAGGCCGGTGCTCTGCCCGAGGCCGAGGCGTTCGAGGCGGTGCCGGGCCATGGCGTCTCGGCCCGCGTCGAAGACCGGGCGGTGGCGCTCGGCAATCGCCGCTACATGGAACGGCTCGGCATTGCGACCGGGGCGCTCGAAAGCGAGGCGGCTCGTCTTGCTGAAGATGGGAAGAGCCCGATCTTCGCCGCTTTGGATGGCCGGCTCGCGGCCCTCGTCGCGGTGGCCGATCCGGTCAAGCCGGAGGCGCGGGCGGCCCTCGATGCCCTGCGTGCCCGCGGCCTCACCGTGGCGATGCTGACGGGGGATGCCCGCGCCACCGCCGAGGCGGTCGCCCGCTCGCTCGGCATCACCGAAATCGAGGCCGAGGTGCTGCCCGAGGGCAAGGTCGCGGCTCTGCGCCGCTTGCGCGAGGCCCACGGCCCGGTCGCCTTCGTCGGCGACGGCATCAACGACGCGCCGGCTCTGGCCGAGGCCGAGATCGGCATCGCCATCGGCACAGGCACCGACATCGCCGTGGAGAGCGCCGACGTCGTGCTGATGTCCGGTGCGCTCACCGGGCTGGTCGAGGCGGTGGTCCTGTCGCGGGCGACGCTCGCGAACATCCGCCAGAACCTGTTCTGGGCCTTTGCCTACAATGCGGCGCTGATTCCCGTCGCCGCTGGGGGGCTCGCGGCCTTCGGCGGACCGCAGCTTTCGCCGGTGCTCGCGGCCGGGGCGATGGCCCTCTCCAGCGTCTTCGTCGTCGGCAACGCGCTGCGTCTCAGGCGAGCGGGGGGCGCGGCATGAGCGTCACCATCGGCGAGGCGGCCCGCGCCACCGGTGTCTCGGCCAAGATGATCCGCTACTACGAGGAGACGGGTCTGCTCGGCCCCGCGGGACGGACCGCCGCCGGCTACCGCGTCTACAGCGAGCCCGACCTGCACGCCCTGCGTTTCGTGCGCCGCGCCCGCGACCTCGGCTTCTCGATGCGGGAGATCGCCGACCTCCTGGCCCTCTGGCACGACCGCTCCCGCGCCAGCGGGGCGGTCAAGGCTGTGGCGCTCGACCATGTCGCCGACCTGCGCCGCCGCATCGGCGAATTGGAGGCGATGGCCCGCACCCTCGAACATCTGGCCGAGCGCTGCTGCGGCGACGACCGGCCGGATTGCCCGATCCTCGATGATCTGGCGGGCGGAGCGGGGCCTGAACTCGCGGAGGCGAGCGTCGGCGAATGAGGCGAGGATGACTGCGAGGGCCACCGCTTTCGTGTGATCGGCCTGAGGCTTGGCCGTTGACCCCGTCTTGGCCTTCTGCTTGCTGGAACCCACCGGAAAGGTTGGATCCATGCCCGTCATCGACCGCATCGCCGATCTGTCGGAGGAGATCACCGCTTGGCGGCACGATCTCCACGCCCATCCGGAGCTCCAATACGACGTCCACCGCACCGCCGGTTTCGTGGCGGACAAGCTGCGCGCTTTCGGCTGCGATGAGGTCGTCACCGGCATCGGCCGCACCGGCGTCGTCGGGGTGATCCGCGGGCGGGCGCACGGCTCCAACCGCGCGATCGGCCTGCGCGCCGACATGGACGCCTTGCCGATCCAGGAGATCCGCGACCTTCCCTACCGCTCGATCGCGCCGGGCAAGATGCACGCCTGCGGCCATGACGGGCACACCGCCATGCTGCTCGGCGCCGCGAAATACCTCGCCGAGACCCGCGATTTCGATGGCCGCGCCGTGCTGATCTTCCAGCCGGCCGAGGAGGGCGGCGGCGGCGGCGAGGCGATGGTGCAGGATGGGATGATGGAGCGCTTCGGCGTCGAGTCGGTCTACGGCCTGCACAACGTCCCCGGCCAGCCGCTCGGCACCTTCGCGATCCGTCCGGGCCCGATCATGGCCTCCACCGACCGTTTCACGATTTGGATCGAGGGCCGGGGCGGGCACGCGGCCCTGCCGCAGGCGGCGGTCGATACGGTGCTGGTCGGGAGCCACATCGTCGTCACCCTGCAATCCATCGTTGCCCGCAACATCGATCCGCTCGATTCGGCGGTGGTCTCCGTTTGCGCGGTCGATGCGGGCGAGGCGTTCAACGTGCTGCCGCAGACGGCGGAGCTGCGCGGCACCATGCGGGCGCTGACGCCAGCTGTCCGCGACCTGATGCGCGAACGGCTCGCGGCCATCGCGGAGAACGTCGCCCTGGCCTTCGGCGCCCGCGCGAACATCGATTTCGCCAGCGGCTACCCGGCGACCGAGAACCATCCGGCCGAGACCGACTTCATGGCCGATGTCGCCGCGCAGGTCGTGGGCCAGGATCGGGTGGAGCGGGACGTGGCCCCGATGATGGCGGCTGAGGATTTCTCCTACATGCTGGCCCATCGGCCCGGCGCCTACATCTTCATGGGCAACGGCCCCTCCGCCGGCCTCCACCACCCGGAATACGATTTCAGCGACGCCGCCATCCCCTACGGCGCCTCGCTCTGGGCACGGATCATCGAGACGGGGCTGCCAGCGCAAGAACGGTAGCTCTGAGGGCAGCAAGCCGCGCGCCCGGTGAAGCGCGCCTCCTGCGGTGGCCGCGACGGAGCGGATGCCTCAGGCGGCATGCACCCGCTTCAGGAACGTCCCGATCGCACGTTGAAGCGCGGCGCTGCCATCACCGACCCGCTCGGCCCCGGAGCGGACGTCGTCGGAACACTCCTCGTTGGAGACGGCCGCGGCGCGGACTTCCGCGATGCTCAGCGACACCGTGCGGGCATCCGCTGCGGCCCCGGCGATGGCGCACGCGATTTCGTGGCTGGCCTGCCCCTGCTGCTCGGCCGCCACCGCGACCTCCGCGGCGATGAGGCTGAGCTGCGCGATCGTTTGCCCGATCTCCTCGATGGCACCGCCCGTGCCGCCCGCCGCCTGCTGGATCGCCGCGATCTGGGCCGCAATCCGGTCGGTCGCCATGGCGGTCTGGCCGGCGAGCGCCTTCACCTCGCCGGCCACCACCGCGAAGCCGCGACCGGCCTCGCCCGCGCGGGCGGCTTCGATCGTGGCGTTCAGGGCCAGAAGGTTGGTCTGTTCGGCCACCGTGCGAATCAGCGTGACCACCGCGCCGACTTCGTCCACAGCGCGCGACAGGGTCACCACCGTCGTCTCCAGCCCGCGGGCATCGGTGAGCGCCGTTTCGGCGATGCGGCTGGCGTGGCGGACGCGCTCGCCGATGCTCCGGGCCGAGCCTGAGAGTTCCTCGGCCGCGCCCGCGATGCTGTCCACCACGCCCGCCGACTGATCCGAGGCGCACGCGACCTCCGCCGCGCGCTGGGTGGTGTCGCCCGCCGTCTCGCTGAGGCGGTCGGCGGCAATGCGCATCGCCTGCGCCGAGCCCGTGAGATCGGCCACCGCCCGCCGGGTCTCGTTCTCGAAATCCTGCGTCGCTGCGGCGAGGCGCATGCAGCGGGCGCTGTCCTGCGACAGCCGCTCGCGGGCCGCATCGTCGAGCCGACGCTTCTCGATCAGCGCCGCCTGGAAGCGGGCGATGGTGCCGGCCATCTCGCCGATTTCGTCGCGGCGCGCGGTGAACGGCACCGTCTCGTCGAGCCGGTCGTCGGCGAGCACCTGCATGGTGGCTTTCAGCCGGTGGAGCGGGCGCTGGATCTGCGTTCGGATGATCCAGACCGCCGCGAGCAGGGCCAGGATGAGGGCCGCGGCCGGGGCCGCGATGAGCGTGACGAAGGCCTGGTGCTGCGCACGCGCCGCCGCCTCCCGCTGTCCGTCGAGGCGCGCGAGCACGTCGCGCCCCAGGGCCGAGATTTCCACCACCATGCGCTCGCGGTTCTTCACCGTCGCCTCGTCGCTCGCCTGGATCAGGGCGGCGCGCGGCGAGACCGCGAGACCGAGTTCGGCGGTCTCGGTCTGGTAGGCGATGAACTCCTTCACCGCGAGGTCGAGCCGGCGCCGCTTCTGCGGCGGCAAATGCCCTTCCATCGCGGACAGGAACGGCCCGCGCCCCGCTTCCACGTCACCGAGCGCCGTCTGAAGCGCGGCAAGCCGCGCCTTGGCCTCGTCGGTGTCGGATGCCGTGTAGACCGCGGTGGCCTGGACGACGGCGTGCTCGATCGCCTGCGCTAGGCCTCGGGCCTGGAGCCCGGCATTCCAGAACGATTCGGTGAGCGCGGCGCGGGTCTGCTCCTGCGACGCCTGCCGCAAGGCGAAAGCCGAGATGCCCGCTCCGACGAGGCCGAGGAGCCCGACGACCACCGCCAGTTTGAAGCCCAGAGATACGCGCATGAAAAAGCCCGCCGATCCGTAGAGTCGACGGGCTTCTAGGGAGAGTGCATTTGCTCACAAGTTAAATGGAGCCGGCTATTCTCGATGGAAACCGACGAAGAGGCTGTATGCACTTACTTTTAGAGTGAATCGCTGGATCGATGACGCGAGCCGATCGATCAGTTTCTCGGGGCCGCCGTTCCGCCCAAGTGAAACACCCGGTGCGGCACCAGTTCGCCGCGTTCGACATCGCCGACGGCGACGAGCACGCCGCCGCAGGTCGCGTAGGCCTTGCCGCCGATCGGCGCATCCTGCCCGCGCAGAATCACCGGCTGACCGCGCATCAGGCGAAGCCCCATATCGCGGCTGACCGCCACCGAGGGAACCTCGTCCAGAGCCATCTCGACCGCGTGGAGATGCATCTCGGTGCTCTCTTCCAGCGCGGCAACGCTGCAGGCGGCGGCTTCCTCGAAGGGGCCGACGCGGGTGCGCCGCAAGGCCGAGACGTGACCGTAGCAGCCGAGCACCCGCCCCAGATCGCGAGCCAGCGCACGAACGTAGGTGCCCTTGCCGCATTCCGCCGCGAGCACGGTGCGGTCGCCCCGGTGCTCGATCACCGAGAGGTGGTCGATGCGCACGGCGCGGGCCACCAGTTCCACCACCTCGCCGTCGCGGGCGAGGTCATAGGCGCGCTCGCCCTGAATCTTGATGGCGGAGTAGCGCGGCGGCACCTGCTCGATCTCGCCGACGAAGGCCGGCAGAGCCGCTTCGAGCGCCTCGCGGGTCGGACGGACGTCGGAGGTCTCCACCGGGCGCCCCTCGGCATCGTCGGTGTCGGTCTCGACACCCCAGGTCACCTCGAAGCGGTAGGCCTTGCGGCCGTCCATCACGAACGGCACCGTCTTCGTCGCTTCGCCGAGAGCGATCGGCAGGATGCCCGACGCCAGCGGATCGAGCGTGCCGGCATGGCCCGCCTTCTTGGCGTTGAACAGGCGTTTCACTACCGCCACGGCCTGGGTCGAGGTGATGCCGACACCCTTGTCGAGCACCACCCAGCCGCTCACGTCGTTCTTCTTCGGCCGGTCATGGCGCGGACGGCCGCGCTGAGGGCGGCGTCCGCCCCGCGGCGGTCCATCCCGGCGCATGTCGCCGCGCGGCTCCTGCGGCGCGTCACCGGCGCGTTCGGAAGAAATGTCGTCTTGCATTCTGTCCTCGATCGACGGGTTTTCCAGAGCATCGTCCAGACAGGTGGCCACCGGCTGTCGGAAAAAACGATGCAAAAACAAAAGCGGAGAGCATCGTCCCGGATCCGATATCCAGGACGAGGCTCTTGAGCGGCTCAGCCCATCAGGGGGCCGTCACGCGGCCCGTTGGGTGAGGGGGCGACGCAACAGCAGCCGCCCGGATAGAGATCAATCGCGCGAGGGCGAATCCGGTTCGCCCTCGTCGTCCTCGCGAGGCGCACTTTCCAGATCCCGCTGGACCTTCTCGCTCCGCAGGATCTGATCGATGCGAGCCGCCTCGTCGAAGGTCTCGTCCCGCCGGAAACGCAAGTCGGGCGCGAATTTCAGGTTCACCCGCCGGGCCACTTCCTGGCGGAGGATCTTCTTGTGCCGCTCGAGGGCGGCAATCACCGGGGCCTCGTCCTGGCCGCCGAGCGGCATGACATAGGCGGTGGCCAGCTTGAGGTCCGGCGACATCCGAACCTCGGGAACGGTGACGACATGCGAGTCGAGCACCGGAACCTGAATGTCACGACGCTGCAGCACTTCGGCCAGAGCGTGGCGAATGAGTTCGGCCACGCGCTGCTGGCGCTGCGTGGGACCGGAGGGAGTCTGCTTTTGGGCCATCGGCTGATCGACGTCGCTGAACCATCAGGCGGGTGCCTGGAAACAAAGGGGGCCGCAGCTTTCGCCGCGGCCCCGTAAGGAAGAGCGGTAGGGGAGGGCCGCTCAGAGCGTGCGCTTGATTTCCTCGACGTTGAAGCACTCGATGAAATCGCCCACGCGCATGTCCTGGTAGTTCTGGAAGGACATACCGCATTCGTAGCCGGCCGTGACTTCCTTGGCGTCGTCCTTGAGGCGCTTGAGCTGGGACAGCTTGCCCTCGTGGATCACCACGTCGTTGCGCAGCAGGCGGACATGGGCGCCACGCTGGACCACACCCTCCATGACCCGGCAACCGGCAATCTTGCCGACCTTCGACACGTCGAAGATCTGCAGGATCTGCGCCTCGCCGAGACGCTCCTCGCGAAGCGTCGGCGGCAGCATGCCCGACAGCGTGGCTTTGATGTCGTCCACGAGGTCGTAGATGATGCTGTAGTAGCGGATTTCGGTGCCGTCGCGCTCGGCCGCGTTGCGGGCTTCTTTGTGGGCACGCACGTTGAAGCCGATCACCACCGCCGTCGAGGCGTTGGCGAGCGTGATGTCCGACTCGGTGATGCCGCCCACGCCCGAAAGCAGGATGCGAACACCGACCTCGTCGTTGCCGAGCGCCGTAAGAGCGCCGTTGATGGCCTCGACCGAACCCTGCACGTCACCCTTGATGATGATCGGCAGTTCCTTGCGGTTCGCGCCTTCCTTGGCCTCGCGCATCATGTCGACGAGCGAGCGGTTGGCACCGCCGGTGCGGGCGTTCAGGCGCTCGCGCTTGATGCGAGCACGGTACTCGGTGACCTCGCGGGCGCGGGCCTCGTTCGGCACCACGATCACGCGGTCGCCGGCATCCGGCGTCCCGTTGAAGCCGAGCACCTCGACCGGAACCGAGGGGCCGGCATAGGGCACGTGCTTGCCGGTATCGTCGATGAGGGCGCGGATGCGGCCCCACTCGGCGCCGGCGACGACGATGTCGCCGGTGAACAGCGTGCCGCGCTGCACGAGCACGGTGGCGACGGGGCCGCGACCACGGTCGAGCTGAGCTTCGATCACGGTGCCCTCACCGTCGCGCTTCTCATTGGCGCGCAGGTTTAGGATTTCGGCCTGAAGCTGGAGACCCTCGAGAAGCTCGGGCAGACCGTCGCCGGTCTTGGCGGACACCTCGAATTCGAGGGTCTCACCGCCCATCGACTCCACTTGGATGTCGTGCTGCAGCAGCTCGGTGCGCACCCGCTGCGGGTTCGCATCGGGCTTATCGATCTTGTTGATGGCGATGATCATCGGGACGCCCGCCGCCTTGGCGTGCTGAATCGCCTCGACGGTCTGGGGCATCACGCCGTCATCGGCCGCCACCACGATCACGACGATATCCGTCACCTTGGCGCCACGGGCGCGCATGGAGGTGAAGGCCGCGTGGCCGGGGGTGTCGATGAAGGTCACGAGGTCGCCCGAGGGCGCCGCCACCTGATAGGCACCGATATGCTGGGTGATGCCGCCGGCCTCACCCTCGACCACGTTGGCCGCACGGATCGCGTCGAGCAGCGAGGTCTTGCCGTGATCGACGTGACCCATGATCGTGACGACCGGCGGACGCGGATCCAGATCCTCCTCCAGATCCGGCTCGTCGGAGGTCAGACCCTCTTCGACGTCCGACTCGGCGACGCGGCGGACCGTATGGCCCATCTCCTCGGCGATGAGCTGAGCCGTATCCGAGTCGATCACATCGGTGATCTTGTGGATCTGGCCCTGCTTCATCAGCAGACGGATGACGTCCACCGCACGTTCCGACATGCGGTTGGCGAGTTCTTGGATGGTGATCGTCTCTGGAATTGTCACGTCGCGGACGATTTTCTCCTTGGGCTCCTCGTGCCGGTGTCCGCTCATCCGCTGCTGGCGGCGGCGGAAGGAGGCTACGGAACGAGTGCGCTCTTCCTCGCCCGCAGTTGCGTTGGCGATGGTGAGGCGGCCACGGTTACGGTCGCCGCCCGGCGATTTCGGCGTCTTGGGCGGCGTAATGATCTTGAGCGGCATACCGGGGCGACGAATCACCCGCTTGGTATCCGATTCCTCCTCGGCCGCGGCGGCGCCGGGACGACCGGTGGGACGCGCGGCGGCACCCGGACCCGCCGGGCGGGCGGCGGTGGTCGGGCTCGGCGCCTTCTCAGGCTCCGGTGCCGGGGCCGGACGCGCCATGAAGTTCAGGTCGCGCGGCTTCTTGATATCGGCCGTGATGGTCCGACGCGGCTCGGCCGGCGGCTGCGGCGCAGCCGGACGGGCAGCCGACGGAGTCGGACGAACACCGGGACGGGCGCCGGCTGCGGCCGGACGCTGAGCCGCACCGCTCGGACGCGCGGCCGACGGAGCAGCAGCGGGACGCGCAGGCGCGGGGGTCGGACGCGCAGCCGGGGCTGCTGCGGCCGGGGAGGGCGCAGCGGCAGCAACCGGCTCCGGTGCCGCGGTGGCGGCAGCGGCGGGGGGCGCCTCGGCAGCAGGGAGGGCGGCGACGCGCGCAGCCTCTTCCTCGGCGCGGCGACGCGAATCCTCGGCGGCCTTGCGGCGGAGTTCATCCTCCTGGCGGCGGCGCTCATCCTCTTCGCGACGGCGTGCCTCGGCCGCCTCACGCTCGCGGCGCTCGGCTTCCTCACGGTCGCGCCGGGCCTGGATCTCTGCCTCGGCACGGGCGCGGGCCTCGGCCTCGCGACGCTGCGCATCGGCCAGGGCGGCAGCGCGGGCATCCCGCTCCTGCTCGCTCAGGGTGCGCAGCACGACGCCAGAGGCGCTTCGGCCGGCCGGACGCGCGGCCGGCGTCGGCGCGGGCGCCACGGAGGCAGGACGCGGCGGAGGCGCGGCGACGGGCTCACGGGGCGCGACCGCTCCGGGCGCGGCGCCGATCGTACGCCGCTTCACCGTCTCGACCACGACGGACTTCGACCGCCCGTGGGAGAAGCTCTGACGGACCGTTCCCTGCTCGACCGGACGCTTGACCGTCAACGGCTTCGAGGGGGCTCTGGTCTGCGTCTTGTCACCCGGATTGTTCGTATCGCTCATTCAGTCTGAACCCTGAGGGTTTCCATCGTCCCATCGGCCGGCGGCGGGCATGCCCGGCCGAGTGTCATGTCAATTCGTCGTCGTGCGAATCGAAGGCGGTCGCGCCAGCGGCAAGCGGGGCGTCCTCTTCAGACGCCGACGCCATACCCTCGAAGGTGCGGAACCGACGCCAACGCGCGAGATAGCCGGTAGTGCCGGCTCCCGCGATAAGGGCAGCGTGTATCACATGATCCCGGCCCAATGCCATGTCCAATTCGGTGTTGGACAGGTCATCGACAACGGGAATAACCGATATGGCATCGCCGTAGCGCCGCCGCAAGGCAGCCGCGAGCTTGCGCCGGCCGTCCGGAGCCGCATCGCTGGCATGAATCACCGCCGCGACGCCGACCGCTCCGAGAATCGCCGACTCGACCTTGCCGAAGCCGGTCACGACGCAACCGGCCTTGTTGGCCATGGCGAGAGCCTGGCGCAGATCGGTGCGCAGAACCTCGGTAACCTGATCGGCGAGATCCGACGGGACCTTCGCCTCATTCGACTTGAAGGCGCGGTTGAAGGCACGGCGCTTGACCGCCGCTTCGATCGTCGCGCGCGTCGCGGTCACCCACGCCCCGCGACCCGGCAGACGTGCCCGCAGATCCGGCACCACCGTGGCGTCCGGCCCGAGCACGAAGCGGATCATCGCCGCGGGCGATTGCGCCTTACGGGTGACGATGCAGGTGCGCACAGGCTCCCGGCCGCGGCCCGGGCCACGGTCGAGATCCAGGCCGGTCTCGGCCGATTCGCCGTCCGTGCCCCCCTGCGCGATCATATCCTGCACCGTGTCTCCGTCCCTCTGGCTCAAGCCTGCTGCGGCTCGGCCGTCGCTTCCTCGGTCGTCTCGCCTTCGAGCGCCTCGCCCTCGGCGGCCTCACCCTCCGGCTCCGGCAGCGCGTCGATCCAGCCGGCCTTCAGACGGGCGGCCATGATCAGCGCCTCGGCCTCGGCCCGCGACAGCTCGAACCCGTCGAGATAGCCGGCATGGCGCACGGCCTCGGGGCCACGGCCCTCGGTGTAGCCGACGAGATCGTCGGTGGCGCAACCGGCGAGGTCTTCGACGGTCTTCACCTCGTTCTCGCCGAGCGCCACCATCATCGCGGTGGTGATGCCGTCGATGTCGCGCAGTTCGTCCTCGACACCGAGTTCGCGGCGGCGGTCGTCCTGCTCCTGCTCGATGCGGGCGAGGTAGTCCTGGGCGCGGGCCTGGATTTCGGCACCGGTCTCTTCGTCGAGGCCCTGGATGTTGGAGAGTTCGGCGACATCGACGAAGGCGATTTCCTCGACGTTGCGGAAGCCTTCGGCGGCCAGCAACTGACCGACGGTCTCGTCCACGTCGAGCGCTTCCATGAACGCCTGGGTCCGCTCCGCGAACTCCTTCTGGCGCCGCTCGGATTCCTCGGCCTCGGTCAGGATGTCGATGTCCCAGCCGGTGAGCTGCGAGGCGAGACGCACGTTCTGGCCGCGGCGGCCGATGGCCAGCGAGAGCTGATCGTCGGGCACCACCACCTCGATGCGGTCGGCCTCCTCGTCGAGCACCACCTTCACGACCTCGGCCGGCTGCAGCGCGTTGACGATGAAGGTCGCCTGATCCTCCGACCACGGAATGATGTCGATCTTCTCGCCCTGAAGCTCGCCGACCACCGCCTGGACGCGGGAGCCACGCATACCGACGCAGGCGCCGACCGGGTCGATCGAGGAATCGCGGGAGATGACGGCGATCTTGGCGCGCGAGCCCGGATCGCGGGCCACCGCCTTCACCTCGACGATGCCGTCATAGATCTCCGGCACTTCCTGGCCGAACAGCTTGGCCATGAATTGCGGGTGCGAGCGCGACAGGAAGATCTGCGGCCCACGCACCTCGGAGCGCACGTCGAACAGGTAGGCGCGGATACGGTCGCCGGGGCGGAAGGTTTCGCGCGGGATCATCTCGTCGCGGCGGACGATGCCCTCGCCGCGGCCGAGATCGACGATGACGTTGCCGTACTCGACGCGCTTGACCACGCCGTTGAGGATCTCGCCGATGCGGTCCTTGTACTCGTCGTACTGGCGGGCGCGCTCGGCGTCGCGGACCTTCTGGACGATGACCTGCTTGGCCGACTGCGCCGCGACGCGTCCGAAATCGAAGGGCGGCAGGGTATCGGAGATCACGTCGCCGATGAGGGCGCCGGGATTGTAGCGGCGGGCCTGATCGAGGGTGATCTCGCGGGCGTCGTTCTCGACCTGCTCGACCACGAGGAGGTGGCGGGACAGGCGCAGCGCGCCGCTCTTCGTGTCGATCTCGGCGTGGACGTCGGTCTCGGCGCCGTAGCGGGAGCGGGCCGCCTTCGCGATCGCCTCTTCCATCGCTTCGATGACGATCTGGCGGTCGATCACCTTTTCGCGGGCCACGGCCTCGGCGATCTGCAGGAGTTCGAGCCGATTGGCGCTGACGACAGCCATGGGGTCTGGTCCTTCTTCGGTCGTGTCTTCCGCTGCGAGAGCGGACTTACTCTCAGGGTCCTCTGCATCGCGACGGCGCCGGAGCTGGCCGCCCAAAGCGATGCCGCGGGATCAGTGAAGCGTGTCGCGGTTCTTGAGGCGGGCGGCCTTCGTGACGATGCCGCCACCGGGCTTGGGCTTCTTCGCCTTCACCGGCTTGTCGGCCTTCTTGTCCGCCTTGGGCTTGGGCCGCTTCGGCTGCGGGATGAAGCGAACCTGCGGCGCCTCGTCCTCGGCTTCCGCACCCTCTTCCTCGTCGATTCCCTCGCCGTCCTGCGGCGGGGCCGAGCCACGGCGGAGTGATTCGCGAATCAGCTCGTCCGTGAGGATGAGATGTGCCTCGCCGAGATCGCGCAGCGGCACGTCTATGCGGTTCGGAAGGCCGGGCTTCACGTCGGGCAGGTCGATCGGCACCGTGGTACCGTCCGCGCTTGGAACCCCGATGATGCCGCGGAAGCGCTTGCGCCCGTCCATCGGCACGGCAAGCTCGACCTTGGCCTCGTAACCGGCCCAGCGCTCGAAATCGGACACGCGGACCAGGGGCCGGTCGATGCCCGGCGAGGAGACTTCGAGATAGTAGGCGCCGCCGACCGGATCCTCGAGATCGAGGATCGGCGAGATTGCGCGGCTCACCGCCTCGCATTCATCGACGCCCATCGTGCCATCCGGCCGCTCGGCCATGATCTGCAGGGTGCGGCCGTTGGTGTTCGAGACCTTCACCCGGACCAGCCGGAAGCCGAGGCCCTCGATCGGTCCCTCGACGATCTGGGCGACGCGCGCGGCGACGCCGGTCTCGCTGACAAGACGTTTCTCGGTAGGCTCCGCCATGCTGTCGTTTTCCGAAGGTCTCGATCGGGGGTTAAGCTTGGCAAATCCAGCGCTGGAGGTGCCCGCGAAAATAAAAAAGAGCGGACCCCGGGGGGCCCACTCCCGCAAGCAGCCTATCGACTGCACCAGAAATGTTGAGCCGTGACTTAACCCCGCTGCGTGGCGAATTCAAGCACTTCGAGGCGCGATCTCCCGTTCCGGATGCCGCGCTCCGGCCATCACCGGCTGCAACACCGGCGCGACCGCACGCGAGAGGAGAGGCACCATGCCGGCAACCCTGATCGGACCGGATCCGGAGGCTCTGCACCCGATGGCCGGGCACAGCCGCGTCACCTTCATCCGCAACCTCGACCTGCCGGAGAATGTCGAGGTCGGCGCCTACACGTATTACGATGATCCGGCAGGCCCACAGGCCTTTCTCAATGCGATTCTCTACCACTTCGCCTTTCTCGGCGACCGGCTGGTGATCGGGAAGTTCTGCGCCATCGCCGCGGAGACGCGCTTCCTGATGAATGGCGGCAATCACCGCCTCGACGGCCTCTCGACCTATCCCTTCCCGATCTTCGGCGGCGACTGGATCGGTCGCTTCGCAGGGGAACTCGATTTTCCGAGCCGAGGCGACACCGTGATCGGCAACGATGTCTGGCTCGGCTTTCGCAGCACCGTGATGCCGGGCGTCACCATCGGCGACGGCGCGGTGGTCGCGGCCCATGCCGTCGTCACCGCCGACGTGCCGCCCTACGCCATCGTCGCCGGCAACCCCGCGCGAATCGTCCGCCGCCGATTCTCGGAAGAGGAGGCCGCACGCCTTCAGGCCGTGGCGTGGTGGGATTGGCCGGTGGACCGGATCACCGCTCACCTCCCACTGATCAGCGGCGGCGACATCGCCGCGCTCGAAGCGGTGGCCTCGGTGGCGCTATAGGGCACCAGCGACAGCGCGCTAAGCCAGCAGCAAGAGGACGCGCGGGACCTTCCGGAATGAGGGCATGGCCGCCTTCGACATCCGAGCGCTTCCGATCAGCGTGGGAAAATCATCCGCGAGACGATGGCCCAAACGAAAACGCCGCCCCGGTCAGGGACGGCGCTTTCCGATGATCAGGGCGTTGAGCCGACTCAGGCGGCCTGCTTGGCCTTGTTCAGCAGCTTGCGGTTCACCAGCACCTCGGCGATCTGCACCGCGTTGAGCGCAGCGCCCTTGCGCAGGTTGTCCGAGACGCACCAGAAGTTCAGGCCGTTTTCGATCGTGGCGTCCTCGCGGATGCGGGAGATGTAGGTGGCATCCTCGCCCGCCGCCTCGTGCGGGGTGATGTAGCCACCGTTCTCGCGCTTATCGATCACGAGCACGCCGGGCGCCGCGCGCAGGATCTCGGTCGCCTGCTCCGGCGAGAGCGGGCGCTCGAACTCGACATTCACCGACTCGGCATGGCCGATGAAGACCGGCACGCGCACTGCGGTCGCCGTGAGCTTGATCTTGGGATCGAGCATCTTCTTGGTCTCGGCGACCATCTTCCACTCTTCCTTCGTGTAGCCATCCTCCATGAACACATCGATGTGGGGGATGACGTTGAAGGCGATCCGCTTGGTGAACTTCTTCGTCACCACCTCGCCGGCGGTGAAGACGGCGCGGGTCTGGCTGAACAGCTCGTCCATCGCCTCCTTCCCGGCGCCGGACACGGACTGATAGGTCGAGACCACGACGCGCTTGATGGTGGCCGCCTCATGCAGCGGCTTGAGCGCGACGACGAGCTGCGCGGTCGAGCAGTTCGGGTTGGCGATGATGTTGCGCTTGGAGAAGCCCACGACCGCGTCGGCATTCACCTCCGGCACGATCAGCGGCACGTCGGCGTCGTAGCGGAACGCGGACGAGTTATCGATCACCACGCAGCCTTGGCTACCGATGCGCGGGCTCCACTCCTTCGACGTCTCACCGCCGGCCGACATCAGGCAGATGTCGGTGTCGGAGAAGTCGTAGGTGTCGAGGGTTTTGACCTTGAGAATCTTGTCGCCGAAAGAGACTTCCTGGCCTAGGCTCCGGCTGGAGGCCAGCGCCACGACCTCGTCGGCCGGGAAGGCGCGCTCGGCCAGGATGTCGAGAATCTCGCGGCCCACATTGCCCGTGGCTCCGACGACGGCGACCTTGTAACCCATCTGACCAAACTCCGCTGCGCGGGCCGGATGACACCGGACCGCCTCTTCCCGTCGCCGGCGGACGCACCGCTCGGACCCTTGGTTCGGGAAGATTCCATAGGCTGGAGAACCCGCCCCGATTGGTCGAGGTGGGTTCTCAAAGCATCCGGAGCAAGATGCCCGGCGTGCTCACCTGTCAAGAGGCGCGTGCCGACCGCAGCCGTGCAGACGTGACAGGACGAGGCGCGCGGCAACCCGGGATTCACCATCGGACGAGGAATCCGAGGACAGGCCGGGTTTCTTCAACCGGCTGATGGCGGGCGCCGGTGCAGAGATCGGGCAACGGCGAGGGCCCTTGCGGCCCCGCGGACCCGATCAAGGCCTGCGCATGCTCCCCCATCCGGACGACGCCTTCGAGAAATCCGACGATTTCCAAGACCTGTCCCGCCCCCGTCCCCTCCGCCGCATGCGGCTGGCGGCCAAGCTCGTGGCCAGTGCGGCCCTGATCGCCGGCCTCTCTCTGTTTGCACGCGACCGCGCCGCGGCACCCGAACCACCACAATCCTGGAGCGAGCCGCCGCGGGCGGCCGAGGGTGCGCGCCGAGCGATAGCCGCGACCGAGCCGCTTCTGACGTTGCGCGACGACGCGGCCGCGGTGCCGCCCCAGCCCGGACCGACGCGGTGGAATTCCGGCAACGGCCAACGTGAGGACAGCGTGAGCCAGGGCGCGTTCGATATGATCGAGGCGCCCTATCTCCTCCTCACCGCCACCGATGCGGGCGGCCGGGCCGAGCCCGGCACCAGCTTGTTCGTGACGCTGGTGCGCCGGGCTGCCGACGGGCGTGGCCTCTCCGTCATCCGCACCGGCGAGCGCGGCATCGTGGCGACCGCCCTCGGCAGCTTCGAAACCGTCGAGGCCACGTTGTCGTCGGCGGGCAAGCGCAGTTGCACGGGCTTTCGCAGCCTCGACCTGAAGGCGGTGGCGATCGACGGCTGGTTGTGCGGCATCCTCGGGCAGGCGCCGGAACCCCGCTCCGTCGCTTGCGCCATCGACCGGATCACCCTGGCCGGCCGCGTGACGGCGGCGCTCGGCGCCGATGCCCTCACCGGTGCGAGTGCCTGTCGCATCGAAGAGGCCGCCGCTGGGCCGGGCGACAGCACCGGCTCGATCGCGATGGCCGAGGCGCCGACGAAAAACAATACGGCAAAAACGCGGCGAAAATGATGAAGCGCGGCCATATTCGGGGAACAACGGCCACGCCAGAACGTCTACTCAGCAACAAGCGGGATTCTTAACGAACGGCCCGTACCGTAGGCTCTCACACGACAAGGTACGCCATGCGCTTTTCCAAGCTCGCCCTGTTGGGCGCCATGACCCTCACCGCGATCGGCTTCGGAACCAGTGCTGAGGCCCAGGGCCCCTATGGCAACCCCGGCTATGTGCGTGTGAGCCAGCCGCTGCCGATCCGCATCCGTCCGCGCTCCTGGCTCGATGCCGGCAACGTGGTCGAGCGCGGCAACGGCTCGGTGTCGAACCCGGCGACCAACCCGGCCCTGATTGCCGCCTCGAACCAGCTCAACCCGGTCTATGGCCGCAGCGACCGTTACGGCGAAGGCTTCCTGCCCGATCCGATCACCAACGGCCCGTTCATCGGCGCGCGCTCGACGGCGATCCGCAACGTCGATTTCTCGGCCATCGACGCGATCGACCCGACCTCCTACGTGGCGCGCTACGGCAACCCGTACCGGTAGACATCACGCGTCCTTGCGACGGATGGAGCGGGCCCTTCGGGGCCCGTTTTCGTTTTTGGCGATCAGGTCTTGAGCACAGGCTCGGCCACGTCACCCGCGCCGCGTTCGGCCAGATAGTGGGGCTGGAACAGGCACATGCGCACCGCGTCGCGGTAGCGGCCGTTGACGAAGAACTCGTCCCTTAGAATGCCCTCGGGACGGAAGCCGCAGCTTTCGTAGATGCCAGCCGCGCGTTTGTTGTCCTTGTCCACATGCAGGTAGAGCTTGTGGATGTTGAGCACCTTGAACGCGTAGTCGATGGCGATGCGGGTCGCGCGGTTGGCGTAGCCCTTCCCCTGGTGATCGGGGTGGATCGCAATCTGGAACTCGCAACGGCGGTGCAGGTGGTTGATCTCCACCAGCTCGACCATGCCCGCGGGCTCGCCGCGCTCCGACGCGATGATGAAGCGCCGCTCGGTCTGATTGTGGATGTTGCGCTCATAGAGCTGCGCCAGCTCGGCGAAGGACTCGTAAGCCTCCTCGAACCAGTAGCGCATGATGCTGTCATTGTTGTTGAGCTGATGCACGAAGAGCAGGTCTTCGCGCTCGAGGGGGCGTAGCTTGATACTCATGTCCGAACTCGGGCCAGGGCTGAATCGGTTTTGGCCTCTGGCCTACTCCCACGCCGACCAAGACGGAATGATGAAAGCCGGCTTCAAAGCGCGCGAAGCCCGGCTTCTTCCAAAGCTAAGGCGTCGGCAGCGGCCTCATCCAGGTCATCCAACGGGCCCCGGAAGCGCAAGGCCCGCGTCGGTTCACCGGCCCGCATCACCAGAACCACCGTCTCGACATCCGGGCAGCCGGGATCGGGACAGGCGATCTCGTTGACCGACAGGGCATCCGCCTCGCTCAGGCCGAATGCCGGGTGAAGCAAAGTTTTTGCGCGCGCAGCCGCCTGCGCCAGCCCGGCCGAACGGGCGCGCCAATCCTTCAGGCTGATGAAGCCCATCCCGCGCGCTCCTCCGCTCAGGCCGCCGCCCGGCGCCAGACCGGGAACGGGTCGGGCAGGTCGCGATAGGCCTCTGCATCGAAGCGCCGGACCTCGGCGGGACCGACGAGGCAGGCATCGAGCGCGGCGGTGATCGCGTCCCGGTCCATGCCGCGGCCGATGAAGACGAGTTCCTGGCGGCGGTCACCCCAGACCTCGCTCCAGACCGTGTGAAGGCGCTCGCGGAAAACCTCTTCCTCCGGCCAGCGCTGACGCGGCACCGCCGCCCACCAGAACCCCATCGCACCGATATGCGCGACGGCGCCGGCCAGCGAGAATTCGCCGACCCATTCAGGCCGGGTCGCGAGCCAGAAATGGCCCTTGGCGCGGATCAGCCCCGGCCAGGTCGTGTTGGCAAACGCCTGGAATTTCTGCGGATCGAGCGGCCGGCGCGCCCGGTAGACGAAGGAGTTGATGCCATATTCCTCGGTCTCCGGCACATGCTCGTGCGCGCCGTATAGCTCCTTGAACCAGAGCGGGTGCTCCTGGGCCTTCTCCTCGTCGAACAGCCCAGTATCGAGGATGGCGCCCGGCGGCACCCGCCCGTGCGAAGCCTCGACGATGCGCGCATCCGCGTTGAGCCCCCGCACCACCGACCGCACGAGGTCGAGCTGATCCGGCGAGACGTCGCGCGCCTTGTTGATCACGACGACGTCGGCGAACTCGATCTGCTCCACCAGCAGATCGACCAGGGTGCGGGTGTCGTCCTCCCCCGCGGTCTCGCCGCGCTGGCGCAGGAAGTCGTTCGAGCCGTAATCCTTCAGGAGGTTCACCGCATCGACCACGGTCACCATCGTGTCGAGCCGCGCCACGTCGCTGAGCGCTTCGCCAGCCTCGTCGCGGAAGGAGAAGGTACTCGCCACCGGCAGCGGTTCGGCGATGCCCGTGCCCTCGATCAGGAGGTAGTCGAAGCGGCCCTCGGCGGCGAGACGGCGAACTTCGGCCAGCAGGTCGTCGCGCAGGGTGCAGCAGATGCAGCCGTTGGTCATTTCGACAAGCCGCTCATCCGTGCGCGACAGGTCGGCCCCGCCGTCGCGAACGAGGTCGGCGTCGATGTTCACCTCGCTCATGTCGTTGACGATCACCGCGACGCGCCGACCCTCGCGATTGTTCAGAACGTGATTGAGCAACGTTGTCTTGCCGGCGCCGAGGAAGCCCGACAGCACGGTGACGGGGAGGCGGGGGGTGGGCTCAGGCATGGGTCATCCACGAAGGTGAGGTTCGTATTGTTACTTTATAACATTGCAAAATCGAGGTGTCGTCAAGTCGGATGAGCGGAAAAGATGGTCGACTCATAGAGCGTCTCGGGGGAAAAGGCCGGGGCGGCACCGACGCCGACGAAGGGCGGTCGTGCCGCGGGACCGATGAGGCGCTTCATCGTTTGCAACCGCACGCATTCGGTTTGCGCGAAGGAGGGTGAACGGGTGCGACCCTGGCGCGAGGGACCGGGCGACCGGCGCAGCTACCATCACGGCAACCTTAAAGAGGCGTTGATCGAGGCCGCGCGCCGCTTCATCGCCGAGCGGGGCATCGGCGGCTTCACGCTGGTCGATGCCGCCCGGTTGGTCGGGGTGACGCCCGCGGCGCTCTACCGCCATTTCCGTGGGCGCGAAGCCCTGTTGGAGGAAGTGGCGGGCCGCGGCTTCGCCGACCTCGCCGACCGGCTCTCGCGGGCGCTGACCGGCCGCGGAACGCCGCTGGAGCGCTTCACCCGCATGGGCGAAGCCTATCTCGCCTTCGCCGAAGAGGAGCCGGGCTACTACGCGGCGATCTTCGAAGTGCGCGGTCAGGCCGCCCCGGCGCCCGCGCCCGAGCGGCCGAACCCGTTCGATCTTCTCGTCGAAGCCCTGCGCACGACTTTTCCCGACGGTTTCGACGGAGTCGATCCGCGCTTCCTCGCGCTCGAGGTCTGGGCGCTCTCGCACGGCATCGCCACGCTGTCGGCCGCAGGCCAACTGCCGAAGCCCGGGCCGGACAAGTACGAATTGCTGCGTGCGGGCGTTCTCGCGCTGGTCCACGGAGCCGGTGGGCGGACGAAGGACAAGGCTTAGCGCGGGGCCATCGCTCGACGCCCAGGTTGGCGGCTTCGCAGCGCGAAGAACGGTACGCTGCGAAACCCTGACCCGACCGACACCGGCCCGGGCGACGGAGCCCGGCAAAAGCCGGAACCAACGCTTCCCAATGATGGCCGTGCTGTTTGCAGGCCACGCCCTTGAAACGGTCGAGGCGGGTCCGCATGTAAATGTTGTTCACATTCACACCCCGGAGTCCTCAGCCGTGAACACGTCCTCCACCTCTCCCTGGTCCTGCGGCGCTTCTCACCGCAGCGGCCCCTTTCCCAAGCGTTCCCTCGAAATCGGCGCGATCGTCGTCGCGTTCATCTATTGGTGGCCGGTTGCCGTCGCCTACGTGGCCTGGAAGATCGCGGGCTATCCTGCCTTCAGCCAGATGAAGGAGTTCGCCAACAGCGGCGGCTTCAGCTTCGCGGGCGGCGATGGCCGGTCGCGCTTCGCCCGCGCTTTCGAGGCGGCCAAGGGGTATTCCGGCACCAGCGCCACTTCCGGCAACTGGGCGTTCGAGGAGTATCGTCGGGCCGAACTGGAGCGCCTCGAAGAACGCCGCCGTGCGCTGCAGGAAGAGAGCCGCGCCTTCACCGACTTCGTCGAGGAACTGAAGCGGGCCAAAGACCGCGAGCAGTTCGATGCCTTCATGGCCAAGCGCCGCTCCGAGGGCGGTGGCCCGACCATCACCGCTTGATCCGCGATAGACGGACTCCTGGCCCAGGCCGATCCGTTTGACCAAAAAAAGGGCTCCCCGCCGGCACCGGCGGGGGGCCCTTCGTTTGTCCGGATCAATCGATGTGCAGTGCAGCGATTCCGTCACACCGGGCGGTTGTCGCAGCCTGTTGACGCCATAACTGCCGGGTCTGGGAACAAGCCGGCGCTGGGCGCCTTGTGAGACACAGAAGCGGCCGCCCACCCTGAGCGACGATCAATTCTTATTCCAGCGGAGATCGGTGGCCTGATGCGGCGTGCCCATACGATGCGGTTCGGCAGCGAGTTTGCCGAGGACGGTGTGCGGTTCGCCCTCTGGGCACCGACCGCCAAGGATGTGACCCTCGTCGTGGACGGGACGGACCATCCGATCCCCGATGTCGGCGAAGGCTGGCGCCGTACCACGCTACCGGGGGTGAAGGCCGGCGCGCGCTACGGCTTCCGCATCGACGGCGACCTCGTGGTGCCGGACCCGGCCTCGCGTTTCCAGCCCGACGATGTTTCCGCGCCCTCCGAGGTGATCGACCCCGGCGCCTATGCGTGGTCCGATGCTGAGTGGACGGGACGGCCTTGGGAAGAGGCGATCGTCTACGAGGTGCATGTCGGCACCGCGACGCCCGAGGGGACCTATGCCGGCCTGGAAAAACGCCTCGACGATTTGGTCGATCTCGGCGTCACGGCGATCGAGCTGCTACCGCTCGCCGACTTCAGGGGAACGCGCAACTGGGGCTATGACGGCGTGCTGCCCTACGCCCCGGATGCGGTCTATGGCCGCCCGGACGAACTCAAGCGCCTGATAGACACCGCCCACGCCAAGGGCCTGATGGTGCTGATCGATTGCGTCTACAACCACTTCGGCCCGGCCGGAAATTACCTACACGCCTACGCCAAGACCTTCTTCACCGAGCGTCACCAGACGCCGTGGGGTGCCGGCATCAACTTCGACGGCAAAGAGTCGGGCCCGGTCGTGCGCGACTACTTCATCGAGAACGCGCTCTACTGGCTCAAGGAATACCATTTCGACGGCATCCGCTTCGACGCGGTGCATGCGATCCTCGATGATTCCGAGAAGCATTTTCTGGCCGAACTCGGGGAGACGATTCGCAAAACTTTCCCGGAGCGGCACGTCCACCTGATCCTGGAGAACGAGGCCAATCAAGCCCGCTGGCTGGAGCGCGACGACAACGCGTCGCCCGTGCTGCACAGCGCGCAATGGGCGGATGACCTGCACCATTGCTGGCACGTGCTTCTGACTGGCGAGGATGCCGGCTATTACGAGAGCTTCGCCGACAAGCCGGTGGAGCATCTGGCCCGCTGCCTTGCCGAGGGCTTCGCCTACCAGGGCGAGCCCTTCCCGACCCTCGACAACCATCCGCGCGGCGAGCCTTCGGCGCACTTGCCGCCCTCGGCCTTCGTCACCTTCCTCCAGAACCACGATCAGGTCGGCAACCGGGCGCTCGGCGAGCGCCTGAGCCATCTCGCCGACCCCAAGAAGCTGGCGCTCGCCCGTGCCGGGCTGCTGCTCGCGCCGCAGATTCCGATGCTCTGGATGGGCGAGGAATGGTCGGCCTCGGCGCCCTTCCTGTTCTTCGTGGATTTCGCGCCGGACGAAGAGCTGAACAAGGCGGTGCGCGAAGGCCGCCGCCGGGAGTTCAAGAGCTTTGCCGCCTTCGCCGACGACACCTCGGTGATCCCCGATCCGACGGAGGTTCAAACCTTCGAGGATTCGAAGATCGATTGGGACGAGGCCGAGACCGAGCCGCATCGGGCCATCTGGGCCGACACCCGCAACATCCTTCAGATCCGTCGGCAGAGCGTCGTGCCACTGACCAAGAGCCGCTACCTCGGGGCCGAGGCCAAGATCCCGGCGCCGGGTGTCGTGGATTGTACCTGGCGCTACGCGGACGGCTGGCTGCGCTTCATCGCCAATGTCGGTGACGCGGAATTCTTGGCGGATGCCGAAGGCGGCCAGGTGATCTGGTCGAGCGGGGCCGTGCGACAGGCGATGCAATTGCCGTCCTGGACGGGTGTCTTCCTGATCGGCGGCACCAAGTGAATCTCTCTGACGTGAGTGCCTCGAACGTGAGTGATCTCGAACGCCTCGCCGACCTCGTCGGCATCGCCGACGGCTTCACCGATGCTTTCGGGAAGCGGGTCGATACGCCGCTTGATGTGCGCCGCGGCATGCTCGAAGCCCTCGGATTCGCGGCCTCGGACGACGAAGCGATCGGCCACAGCCTCGCCGCGGTCGAGGCCGTGCGCGCCAACGTGGTCCCGCCGCTGCTGGCGGCGGAAGCCCGTCGCGGCGTGCGCGTGCCGGTGCGGATGGGCGTGACCACCGGCGCCGTCGCGTGGCGGCTCGTGGACGAGCACGAGCGCTCCCGCGAGGGCCGTGCTACGCTGACGGCATCGGAAGACGGCGCCGGGTTCGACCTGCCGCCGCTGACGCCGGGCTATCATCGGCTCACCGTGACGATCGGTGATCGCCGGGCCCAGGCCTGGATCGTTTCCGCGCCGCAGCGGTGCTGGCGTCCGCGCGCCTATGCCGAGGATGGTGCCCGCGATTGGGGCCTCGCCGCCCAGCTCTACGGACTGCGCTCGCCGAGCAATCTCGGTATCGGCACCTATGCGGATGCCGGCCGTGCCGCGCGCGATGCGGCTTTGCGCGGTGCCTCGTTCCTCGGGCTCAGCCCGGCCCACGCCCTGTTCCCTACGGACCGGGCGAAGATTTCCCCCTATTCGCCGTCCTCGCGGCTCTTCCTCGAAACCCTCTACATCGAGCCGGGCGCGTTGCCGGGCTTCGCCGGGAGCCGCGCCGCCGAGATCTTGGAAAGCCACCGCACCCGCATCGAGACGCTGCGCGATACCTCGCTCGTCGATCATGCCGGCGTGTGGGAGGTGCTCTCGCCCATCCTCGAAGCCTATTGGGAGGATTCCGATGCGCGAGCCGGCAAGGATGCGGGTTTCGCGGCGTTCCGTGAGGAGGGTGGCGAGAATCTTACGTCGCACGCCACCTTCGACGCGCTCTCCGAACATTTCCGGCCCAAGGGCGCGCACTGGCTCGGTGAATGGCCGGAGGAGTATCGCCGTGCCGGCACCGACGCCGTGCGGGCCTTCGCCGAGGCGCATGCGGAGCGCATCAGCTACCACATCTTCCTGCAATACCTCGCCGATACCCAGCTCAAGGCCTCCGCCGAGATGGCGCTGGCGGGGGGCATGCGGCTCGGTCTCTACCGCGATCTGGCGGTCGGCGCCGATCGCGGCGGCTCGGAGATCTGGTCGCATCCGGAGCGCTTCGCCAACGGCGTCTCCATCGGTGCGCCGCCGGATCTGCTCGCGCCCAAGGGTCAGGATTGGGGCCTGCCGGCCTTCGATCCGCTGGAGATGGAGCGCGACGGCCTGAAAGCGTTCCGGGCGCTGGTGAAGGCGAATATGCGCCATGCCGGCGCGATCCGCATCGACCATGCCTTCCAGCTCGCGCGTCTGTTCCTCATCCCGCTCGGGCATTCGGCCCGTGAGGGCGCCTATGTCGCGATGCCGTTCGAGCCGATGCTGGCGGTGCTGCGGCTGGAAAGTCACCGCGCCAAGTGCCTCGTCATCGCCGAGGATCTCGGCACCGCGCCGGAGGGCTTCTCCGATGCGCTGATGCAATCCGGCATCCTGAGCTATCGCATCCTCGCCTTCGAGCGGGAGCAAGGCGGCGCCTTCAAGGCGCCCGAGGCCTACCCGAAGGATGCGCTGACCGCGATCACCACCCACGACCTGCCGACCTTCGTCGGCTGGTGGCGCGGCGTCGATACCGATACCCGGCAATCGCTCGGCCTCTACGATGCGGAACGCGCCGAGTCTGAGCGCACCGAGCGCGTGGCCGAGCGCTGGCGCCTGTCGGAGGCGCTGGCGGCCCAGCAGCTTCTGCCGAGCTCCGAGCCGCCGGAACACGCACCGCTCGAAGCGGCGGCGCGCTATCTCGCCCGCGCGCCGTCGATCCTCACCGCCGTGCAGTACGAAGACGTCGTCGGCGAGCTGTCGCAGGCCAACGTCCCCGGCTCGACCGAGGGCTATCCGAACTGGCGGCGCAAGCTCGACCGGAACCTCGAAGCCATCGCCGCTCCGGGTGGACCGCTCGCCAAGCTCGCCGCCGCCCTGTCGGCGGAGGAGCGGGGGCCGCGTTCGGGTGCCGCGCGCCTTGCTTCGGCTCCGCCGCGGGCGACCTATCGCCTGCAATTCCACGAAGGCTTCACCTTCGCGGATGCGGAAAAGACCGTTCCGTATCTGCAGAAGCTCGGCATCAGCCACGTTTACGCTTCGCCGCTGCAGCGGGCACGGCCGGGCTCGACCCACGGCTACGATATCGTCGATCACTCCCAGATCAATCCGGAGATCGGCGGCGAGGAGGGCTTCCGCAGCTTCACCGACGCGCTCCACGCCCATGGTCTGAAGCTGCTCCTCGACATCGTGCCCAACCACATGGGTGTCGGCGGCGCCGACAATCCGTGGTGGCTCTCGGTGCTCGAATGGGGCGGTCTCTCTCCCGCGGCCAACGCCTTCGACATCGATTGGGAGCGGCTCGGCGCCAACGGCAAGCTCGTCATCCCCTTCCTCGGCGAGCGGTACGGCGAGGCTCTGGAGAAGGGCACGCTGGAGTTGAAATTCGACGAGGCGGCCGGCGCTTTCAGCGTCTGGCACTACGAGCATCAATTTCCGATCTGCCCGCTGCAATACCCGACAATCCTCAACCGGGCGCTCGCGGCGCTCGGCGAGATCGGCGACGACATGTCGGCGGAGGTGCTCGCGATCACCGAGCGCCTGCGGGCCATGGGTGAGGAGACCAATCTCGAGCGCCGCCGCGCCATGCCGGAGGCCGCCGAGGAGCTGAAGCGCCAGCTTGCAGGCACCGTGCGGGCGTCGCCGCAGATCGCAGCGTCGATCTACCGGGCACTGCATCTTCTCAACGGCAACCGGGACTATCCCGACAGCTTCGGGCCGCTGCACCGGCTGCTCGAACAGCAATCGTACCGGCTCGCCCATTGGCGGATCGCATCGAGCGACATCAACTACCGCCGCTTCTTCGATGTGAACTCGCTGGCCGGCCTTCGCGTCGAGCTGTCGGACGTGTTCGTCCGCTCGCACGACCTGCTGTTCCGCCTCATCGGCGAGGGCCGGATCGACGGGTTGCGGATCGACCACATCGACGGTCTGGCCGATCCGCTGGGCTATGCCCGTGCGCTCCAGGCCGCGGTCGGTCCCGGTTTCTACATCGTCGTCGAGAAAATCCTGGAGCCCGGCGAGAAGCTGCGCGATTGGCCCGTCGCCGGCACCACCGGCTACGATGTCCTGAATCAGCTCGACGGCATCCTGGTCGATCGGGCGCTGAAGCCGCGCATCGAGAAGTTCTATCGCTGGGCCACCGATCGGGACGAGCCCTACGGCTTCCAGTTCCGCGCGGCCAAGGCGGAGATTCTGGAGATCAGCTTCGCCTCGGAACTCGAGGTGATGACCGGCGACCTCAAGCAGATCGCCGATTCCGACCGGCGCACCCGCGACTTCTCCACCAACGCGATCCGTCGGGCGCTGATCGAGATCGTCTCGCGCTTCCCCGTCTATCGCTCCTACCTGCCCGGCGATCTCGACGAGACCGAGATCGAGGCCGAGGATGTGCGGTTGATCGAGGGGGCCGTGCGCAAGGCCAAGCGCTGGAGCGCCCTGCCGGATCGTTCGGTGCACGATTTCGCCGCCGATGCCCTGCTCGGCCGGATCGATCTCGGCATGGCCGGACATCCGGACCAGCAGGTGGTCTTGCGCTTCCGCCGCCGCTTCCAGCAGCTCACCGGCCCTGTGATGGCCAAAAGCCTGGAAGACACGTTGTTCTATCGCTTCGTCGAATTGCTCGGCCTCAACGAGGTCGGCGGCGATCCCGGCGAGTACGGCCTCGATGCGGAGCATTTCCACGCGCTTCAGGCCGCGCGGGCCCGCGACTGGCCGAACGCGATGATCACCACGGCCACCCACGACACCAAGCGCGGTGAGGATGCCCGCACGCGCCAGCTTGCTCTCTCCGAGCTGCCAGAGGAATGGGCCCGGGCCTGGGACACCTGGCGCCGTGCGTCCGAGCCGCTCATCAAGCAGGTCGAAGGCGAGCCGGCCCCCGACGCAAATGACCAGTGGATGTTCCTGCAAGCGATTCTCGGCGCCTGGCCGCTCGAACTGCTGGACGTAGACGACGCGGACGCGATCGAGGACTTCCGCAAGCGCCTCGACGCCTATGCCGAGAAGGCCCTGCGCGAGGGCAAGCGCCGGTCGAGCTGGGTCAATGTCGATGAGGGTTACGAGAGCGCCGTCCACGCGCTCTTCGCCGCCCTGGTCGTGCCGGGCTCGGATTGCCTGAATCGGCTCCGGCCGCTCGTGCGTCGTCTCGCCTTCCTCAGCATGATCGCGGGCCTCGGGCGCACGGTGCTGAAATGCACCCTTCCCGGCATTCCGGACACGTATCAGGGCACCGAGTTCTGGGACTTCTCCTTCGTCGATCCCGACAACCGTCGGCCAGTCGATTACGAGGAGCGGGCGCGGGCGCTGGAGGCCGGCGGCACCCCGGAGGCGTTGATCGGCTCCTGGCCGGATGGCCGCGTGAAGCAGGCGACCCTGGCGCGGCTGCTTGCCGACCGGGCCGCTCGCCCGGCTTTCTACGCCGATGCGGATTACCGTCCGCTCGCAGCGGAAGGCGCGCGTGCGGATCACGTGATCGCGTTTACCCGCTCGGCCGTCACCTCGGGTGAGGATGATCTGCTGGTCGCCGTGCCGAGGCTCGTCGCACGAATGACGCCTGAATCGGGTTGGTCCAGCGAAGCCTTCGCCGGAACGGTCCTGCCCGTGCCGGCCGGCAGCCGGTGGGTGGACGTGATCGGCGGCGGCGAGATCGCGGCCGAGGGCGAGGGGCTCGACCTCGGTCGGCACTTCGCGAAACTGCCCTATCTGGTGTTGCGGCGGGCCGCCTGAGGCGACCGCACGAAACATCGGCTCACCGCCCACGCAGGCGGTGAGCAAGCTTGGTCGGTCGGCGTTTCGTCAATGCCGAACCACGGCCTCGATTCATCAGAACGCGCTTGGCGAGAAGCGACAAGACGGAGGCGATCCATGAACGCACCGAACACCGCGATGACGCCCGCGACCCGGACCGGCTCGGAGACGGTGGCCCTTCCGGCTGCCTTCGCACCCCGCGCGGAGGGCCCGCGCATCTACAACCTGTTCCCGCTCCTCGTCGGGACAGTCTCGGCCTGGGCGGCGGAGCTGCCGCGCATCGCCGAGCTCGGCTTCAATTGGGTCTATCTCAACCCGTTCCACCAGACCGGCGGCTCACGCAGCCTCTATGCGGTGGCCGATCTCGACGCGCTCGACGAGCGGTTCCGCGACGGTGACGGCACGTCGGACGACGAGCAGATCACGCGGTTCTGCCGGGCGGCCGAGGCGCACGGCATTGCGGTGATGAGCGACCTCGTCATCAACCACACCGCCGACAATGCCCGCCTGTTCCACGACCGGCCGGACCTGTTCGTGCGCGACGCCGAGGGCAAGCCGGTCAGCCCGGCGGCGATCGATCCGGATGATCCGACCAAGCGCACGGTCTGGGGCGACCTGATCGAACTCGACTACCATTCCGACCACGCTCGGGGAGAGCTGGTCCGCATCTTCGACGGCTACATCGCTCGGCTGCAACGGCTCGGCGTGCGCGGCTTCCGCTGTGACGCCGCCTACAAGGTGCCGCCGGATGTCTGGCGCGCGCTGATTCAGGCCGCCAAGCAGCGCGAGGCCGACACGCTGTTCGCTGCCGAGACGCTGGGCTGCACCTTCGAGGAGGCGCAGGCGACCGCGGGGGCCGGCTTCGACTACCTGTTCAACTCGTTCGCGTGGTGGAACCTGAAGGCGCCCTGGGCCCTCGAGCAGTACGAGCGGCTGCGGGTGGTCGCGCCCTCCATTGCCTTCCCCGAAAACCACGATATGAGCCGGCTCGCCGCCGACATCCCCGGCGATGCGGAGGCGATCGCCCAGCGGCTGAAGACGCGCTACGCCCTCTCGGCCTTCTTCTCGGCCGGCGTGCTGATGCCGATCGGCTACGAGTGGGGCTATCGCCGTGCGCTGCACGTGGTCGAGACCACGCCCGGTTCACGCGAGCACGATACGGGGATCGACATCTCCGCTTACGTGACGGCGATCAACGCGCTGAAGGCCGCGATTCCGGCCGCCAATGTCGAGGGCGCGCAGATGCGGCTCTCGGCGCCCGACGCGCCGTTCACCGCCCTGTTCCGCACCGATACCGGCCATGCGGCTTCGGCGCATTCGGCGACGCTCCTCCTGTTCAATCCGGGCGACGTTCCGGTGCCGGTCGATGCCGGCCGCCTCATCGAGCGCACCGGAGGCCTACTCGGCCCGTTCGACGACCGCACGCCCGACGCCGAGCCGATCGCCTTCCATCCGGGTGCGAGCATCGACCTGCTGCCGGGCGAGCTGCGCATCCTCGTGGCCGAGCGCGCGAAGGTCGCCGCCCCGCCGCCCTCGACCGTGCCGCAGGGCAAGGGCCGCGTCGTCATCGAGGCGGTGACGCCGGAGATCGATGGCGGCCGCTCCGCGGTGAAGCGTGTCGTCGGCGAGCAGGTGCGCGTCGAGGCGGATATCTTTTCCGACGGTCACGAGATCATCAACGCCGCGATCCTCTCTCGCGTCGTTGGCGAGGAGACGTGGCGGCGCGACCCGATGGTGTTCGTGGATAACGACCGCTGGGCCGGGCACTTCCCGCTCGAGCGCAATGCCCGCTACGAGTTCACGATCGAGGCGTGGCGTGACGGCTTCTCGTCCTGGGTGCGCGACACCCTGAAGAAGCGCGATGCCGGCGTGGATGTGCGGCTGGAGACGATCGAGGGCGTCGAGCTGATCCAGATCGCCGAGGATCTGGCGAGCGGGGCCGACAAGCAGCGGCTCGACGGGCTGATCCGTTCGCTCGCCGCCGAGCCGGAAGGCTCGCCGGTGATCCTGGAAAAGATCCTGGCGCCGGAGACGATGTCGCTGGTCCGGCGCAACGCCGAGCGGGTGAACCTCTCGCGCTATCCCGTGAACATCCCGGTCATCGCCGACCGGCTCGCGGCCCGGTTCTCGGCTTGGTACGAGATCTTCCCGCGCTCGCAATCGGGCGATCCGAACCGCCACGGCACCTTCGCGGACGTGATCCGACGCCTGCCCGAGATCCGCGAACTCGGCTTCGACGTGCTCTACTTCACGCCGATCCACCCGATCGGGAAGACCAACCGCAAGGGCAAGAACAACACCCTCAAGGCGCAGCCCGGCGATGTCGGCTCGGTCTACGCGGTGGGCTCGGAGGAGGGCGGGCACGAGGCCGTGCATCCCGAACTCGGCACACTGGAGGATTTCCGCCAGCTCGTCGCTGCCAGCCACGCCCACGGCATGGAGGTCGCGATCGACTTCGCGATTCAGTGCTCGCCCGACCACCCCTGGATCAAGCAGCATCCGGAGTGGTTCGAATGGCGGCCCGACGGCACGCTCAAATTCGCTGAGAATCCGCCCAAGAAATACGAGGACATCTCCAACGTCCATTTCTACGGCGGAGCGCTGCCCTCGCTCTGGATCGAGCTGCGCGACATCGTCCTCGGTTGGTGCGCCCAAGGCGCCCGCATTTTCCGGGTCGACAACCCGCACACCAAGCCGATCCCGTTCTGGGAGTGGATGCTGGGCGAGGTGAACGCGCAGTACCCAGACGCGATCTTCCTCGCCGAGGCCTTCACCCGGCCGAAGATGATGAAGAAGCTCGCCAAGGCCGGCTACCAGCAGAGCTACACCTACTTCACGTGGCGTAACACGAAGCAGGAGCTGACCGAGTACGCGCTGGAACTGGCCGGCGAGATGGGCGAGTATTACCGACCTAACTTTTTCGCCAGCACGCCGGATATTAATCCATACTACTTGCAAACAAGCGGCCGTCCGGGCTTTATTGTGCGCGCGACTCTGGCGGCGACGCTCTCCTCGATCTACGGCATCTATAACGGCTTCGAGCTGTGCGAGGCCGCGCCCTATCCGGGTAAGGAAGAGTATCTCGACTCCGAAAAATACGAGCTGAAGGCCTGGGACTATCACCGCCCCGGCAACATCCGCGACCACATCATCAAGCTCAACCAGGCGCGCCGGGACAATCCGGCGCTGTGGGACTTCCGGAACATCCACTTCACGGGTGCCTGGAACGACAACATCATCGCCTACGCAAAGGTGACGCCGGAGCGCGACAACTGCGTGTTCGTGATGGTCAACCTCGACCCGAAGAACCGCCAGGAATGCACCTACGAGGTGCCGCTGCATCTGCTCGGCCTGCCTGACGATGCGGCGGTCGAGGTCGAGGATCTGCTGCTGGGCTACAACTTCGAGCTCTACGGCAAGAACCACCGAATCGCCCTCGATCCGGCCGACCGTTCGGCGATCGTCTGGCGGATTCGGCCTCGGCGCAGCTGACGACCCGCGCCCCGCACCGAACCGGCCTCCACTTTCGGTGCGGGGCGCTCTAGATCGGGCGGAATACGGCGTCACCGTCGTGTTCTCGCCAAGAAGCGGGCCGAGGAGGCTCGCAGCCCGGTGCCACAAGGCCCGGTTCCGCTCTCGAAAGTGACGTGAGGCAGCGACGGGATGATCGATCGCAGCGATCCGCAGTGGTACCGTGACGCCATCATCTACCAGATCCACGTCAAGTCGTTCTTCGACTCGTCGAATGACGGGATCGGCGATTTCGAGGGGCTGACGCAGAAGCTCGATTATGTCCGAGACCTCGGGGTCACGGCGATCTGGCTGATGCCGTTCTATCCCTCGCCGCTGCGCGATGACGGTTACGACATCGCCGACTACCGCGATGTGAACCCCTCCTACGGGACGATGGAGGATTTCCGCCGTTTCGTGGACGCCGCCCACGAGCGGGGGCTGCGCGTCATCACCGAGCTGGTCATCAACCACACCAGCGATCAGCACCCCTGGTTCCAGCGCGCCCGCGAGGCGCCGGCCGGGTCGCCCGAGCGCGATTTCTACGTGTGGTCGGATACCGACGAGAAGTATTCCGATACGCGCATCATCTTCCTCGACACGGAAGTGTCGAACTGGACCTGGGATCCGGTCGCCAAGCAGTACTTCTGGCACCGCTTCTACAGCCACCAGCCTGATCTGAACTTCGACAACCCGGCCGTGCTGGAGGCCGTGATCGAGGTCATGCGCTACTGGCTCGACATGGGCGTCGATGGGCTGCGGCTCGACGCGATCCCCTACCTGATCGAGCGCGACGGCACGAACTGCGAGAACCTTTCCGAGACCCACGACGTCATCAAGGCGATCCGTGCGGCGCTCGATGCCGAGTATCCCGACCGGATGCTGCTGGCCGAGGCCAACCAGTGGCCGGAGGAGACGGCGCAATATTTCGGCGAGGGCGACGAGTGCCACATGGCATTCCACTTCCCGCTGATGCCGCGGATGTACATGGCGATCGCCCGGGAGGACCGGCACCCGATCACCGACATCATGCGCCAGACGCCGGAGATCCCCGAGGGCTGCCAGTGGGCGATCTTCCTGCGCAACCATGACGAGCTGACGCTCGAAATGGTGACGGCCGAAGAGCGTGATTATCTCTGGTCGTTCTACGCCGCCGAGCGGCGCGCCCGCATCAATCTCGGCATCCGCCGCCGCCTCGCGCCGCTGCTGGAGAACGATCGCCGCAAGATCGAGCTGATGAAGTCCCTCGTCCTGTCGATGCCCGGCACGCCGGTGCTCTACTACGGCGACGAGATCGGCATGGGCGACAACATCTATCTCGGTGACCGCGACGGCGTTCGCACGCCGATGCAATGGTCGCCGGACCGCAACGGCGGCTTCTCGCGGGCCACGCCACAGAAGCTGTTCCTGCCCTCGATCCAGGACCCGATCTACGGCTACGACGCAATCAACGTCGAGGCGCAGATCCAGGCGCAGACCTCTCTGCTGAACTGGACGCGGCGCATGATTGCGATCCGCAACAACTCCGTCGCGCTGGGGCGCGGCGCGATCCAGTTCCTGTATCCGGCGAACCGCAAGGTGCTCGCCTGGATTCGCGAGCACGAGAACGAGCGCATTCTCTGCGTGGCCAACCTCTCGCGGGCACCGCAGGCGGTGCAGCTCGACCTGTCGGACCTGCGCGGCGCGATCCCGATCGAGTTGACCGGCGGCACGGCCTTCCCGGCGATCGGCGAACTGCCCTACCTGCTGACCCTGCCGGCCTACGGTTTCTACTGGTTCGCGCTTTCGGTCGCGAATACCGGCGAGATCGGACCGCAGCCGCAGACTCCGGAGCTGTTCACGCTGGTGCTCACCGGCGGCATCGAGACCCTGATCAAGGGCCGCGAGCGCACCGCCTTCGAGCGCACCGTGGCGCCGACCTTCATCGGCTCGCGGCGCTGGTTCGGCGCCAAGGGCACGCGCATCAAGTCGGTGCAGGTGGATGACAGCGCCATCGTCAAGGACGGTTCCGGCGAGGGCAAGTTCCTGCTGCCGCGGGTGGTGGTGACCCTCGCCAATGGCGAGCGCCAGGACTACTTCATGCCGCTCGCCGTCGAGGAGGGCCGTGAGGACGAGTCTCTGCTGGACCACGCGGTCGCCCGCGTGCGCCGTGGACCCCGCACCGGCCTGCTCTACGAGGCCGCCGCCGCCGCGCCGTTCGCCGTCGCCCTCATCGAGGGGATGCGTGACGGGGTGACCATCCCGTCCGAGCGCGGAAGTCTCGTCTTCTCGACGACCTCGGCTTACGATCCGGAAGTGCCGTTCGAGGCTGCCGATGTTCGCCGCCTTTCGGCCGAGCAGAGCAACACCTCGATCGCCATCGGCGCGCGGATGATGCTCAAGCTGCTGCGCCGTCTTCAGCCCGGCACGCATCCGGAAATCGAGATCGGCCGCTTCCTCACCGAGCAGGCCCATTTCGCCAACACGCCGGCGCTGCTCGGTGTGGTGGAGCATGTGGCCGCGGACGGCACCCGCACGGCTCTGGCGCTGCTCCAGAAGTTCGTCCTCAACCAGGGCGATGCCTGGACGCTAATGCTCGAAGGCCTGCGGCGCGACTTCGAGACCGTGGTGCTCGCACCCGAGAGCGAGGCGCCGGCGCCGGAGGATGCCTTCAACGCGCACCTGCGCTGGGCGGAGCTGCTCGGCCAGCGCACGGCCGAACTGCACCGGGCCTTCGCCATCGACACCGACGATCCGGCCTTCGCGGTCGAGCCGTTCGGTGAGGACGATCTCGCTTCGCTTGCGGAGGATGCGCGCCATCAGGCCGCGCGGGCCTTCAAGGGGCTCGACGGGATCACTGCCTGGTCGCCGGGCTCGGCCAGCGAGGCGCTCGCGTCCCGCCGCGGCGAGGTCGAGACGCTCATCACCGAGTTGGCCTCCGGCCCGCTGCGGGGTGCCACCAAGACCCGCATCCACGGCGATTACCATCTCGGTCAGGTGCTCGCCTCCGAGGGCGATCTCGTCATCGTCGATTTCGAGGGCGAGCCCTCGCGGCCGGTGGAGCAGCGCCGGGCCAAGTCGACGCCGATGCGTGACGTGGCGGGCATGCTCCGCTCCTTCGCCTACGGCGCCGAGACGGTGGTGCGTGAGATCACGGCCCGGTTCGGCGACAGCGAAGAGCGGGCCCGCAACGCGGCGATCGCGTGGCGCGGCATGATCGATGCAGCGTTCCTCGACGGCTACGGGCAGGCCGTGGCCGGCAGCCGGGCCGCGGTGGAGGATGCGGAGACGCAATCCCGTCTGCTGCGTCTCTGCCTGCTGACCAAGGCCCTCTACGAGGTCGATTACGAAGTGAACAACCGCCCCGACTGGATCGAAATCCCGGCACGGGGTGTTCTCAACATACTGGATGAAGCCAAGCGCGACCGCGCTTCGGTGTGACCTGCGCGCTCCCGCGCCCATCCTGTGGTGGCCCGGGAGCGCTTCCGAGAGAGGTGATTGGATGACGGCTCTGGACGATAAGGCCGCGGCTCGTAACGAGGGGCAGGCGGCCGCCAACGTCCCGAACAGGTCAGGCTCGACCGAGGCGCCCCGCGCGCCCCGGCCGACGGATGCGCTTGGCGGTGAGGGGGCGCCCCGAGTGGGTCGCTCGGCCTCGCAGGCGCGCGATGGCCACCTCCATCCCGAGGCCATTGCGGCCGTGATGGCGGCCGATCACGGCGACGCGTTCGGCGTCCTCGGGCCGCATCAGGTCGCGCCCGATACCTGGGAGGTTCGCGCGGTCCTGCCGGAGGCGAAGGCGGCCCGCCTCGTCACGGGCGGGCAGAGCGTCCCGTTCGAGCGCGTTCATCCCGACGGGTTCTACGTCGCGAGCGTGAAGGGCGAGGGCCGCCCCCTCTATGAGATCGAGGTCGAGGCCTGGGACGGCACCAGCACCCGCCGTCACGATCCCTACGGCTTCGGTCCGTCCCTCGAACAGAGTGAGATCGACGGTCTGCGCCTGATCGGCAGCAACCTCGTCTACCGCGTGCTCGGTGCGCATGCGGGCGAACTCGACGGCATCGCGGGTTTCCGCTTCGCGGTCTGGGCGCCGAATGCCCGCCGTGTCAGCGTCGTCGGCGACTTCAACGATTGGGATGGCCGGCGCCACCCGATGCGGCTGTGGCTCAATGGCGGCGTCTGGGAGCTGTTCGTGCCGGGCCTCAAGGCCGGGCAGAACTACAAGTTCGAGATCCGTGGCCCCGATGGCGCCGTGCTGCCGCTGAAGGCCGATCCGGTGGCTTTCCGCGCCCAGCACCCGCCGCAGACGGCCTCCGTGCTCCAGGGCCTCAACGAGCCGCAATGGCACGATGCGGCCTGGATGGACACGCGCGGTGAGAAGGATCCGCGTCACGCCGCCATGTCGGTCTACGAGGTCCATCTCGGCTCGTGGGCGCGGGTGCCAGACGAGGGAAACCGCTACCTCACCTACAAAGAACTGTCCGACCGGCTGATCCCGTACGTGAAGGAACTCGGCTTCACGCATATCGAGCTTCTGCCGATCACCGAGTATCCGTTCGACGGTTCCTGGGGCTACCAGCCGGTCTCGCTTTTTGCGCCGACCAGCCGCTTCGGCACGCCCGACGACTTCGTCGATTTCGTCAACGCGGCGCACGCGGCCGGCATCGGCGTGATGCTCGATTGGGTGCCGGGGCACTTCCCCCTCGACGCCCACGGCCTCGGCCTGTTCGACGGGACGCACCTCTACGAGCATGCCGACCCGCGCCAGGGCTTCCACCAGGATTGGGGCACCTACATCTATAATTTCGGCCGGGTCGAGGTGTCGGCCTTCCTCACGGCCAATGCCCGCTTCTGGCTGGAGCACTACCATCTCGACGGCCTGCGCGTGGATGCGGTCGCCTCCATGCTTTACCTCGACTACTCGCGCCGCGCGGGCGAGTGGATCCCGAACCAGTACGGCGGCAACGAGAATCTCGACGCCATCAACTTCCTGCGCAAGACCAACGAGGCCACCTACAGCCACGCGCCGGGCACCATCACGGTGGCCGAGGAATCGACCTCCTGGCCGGGCGTCTCGCACCCGACCTACACGGGCGGTCTCGGCTTCGGCTTCAAGTGGAACATGGGGTGGATGCACGACACCCTGAAATACATGTCGGAGGATCCGATCCACCGGCGTTACCACCACCACAACCTGACCTTCGGCCTGCTCTACGCCTTCTCCGAAAACTTCGTGCTGCCGCTCTCCCACGACGAGGTGGTGCACGGGAAGGGCTCGCTGCTCGGCAAGATGCCGGGCGACCGCTGGCAGAAATTCGCGAATCTGCGCGCCTATTTCGGCTTCATGTGGGGCCATCCCGGCAAGAAGCTGCTCTTCATGGGCGGCGAGTTCGGCCAGGAGCGCGAGTGGAACCACAACCAGTCGCTCGATTGGCACCTGCTCGACGATCCCCTGCATGGCGGCGTGAAGGATCTGATCCGCGACCTCAACCACGTCTACACCTCGACCCCGGCGCTCTATTCCCGCGACGTCGAGGCCAGCGGCTTCCAGTGGCTGGTGGCGGACGATTCCGACAACTCGGTCATCGCCTGGGCGCGCAAGGGTAAGGCGGAGGGCGAGGTCGCCATTGTCGTCTCGAACTTCACGCCGGTGCCGCGTGAGGGCTACCGCGTCGGCGTGCCGACGGCCGGCTACTACCGCGAGGCGATCAACTCGGACGCCGAGCGTTATGGCGGCTCGAATGTCGGCAATATGGGCGGCGTCCAGAGCCAGCCCGAGCAGAGCCACGGCCAGCCGCACTCGCTGAGCCTGACCCTGCCGCCGCTCTCGACCCTGATCCTGATCCGCGAAGGCTGATTACCTCGACCCCGGAGCGGTTCAGCCGCTCCGGGGTCCGAACAGTATCACCGCCGTGCCGGCGAGGCAGATCGCCCCGCCGGCAACGTCCCAGCGGTCGGGGCGATGTCCCTCGACGCCCCAGAGCCAGAGGATCGAGGCGGCGATGTAGATGCCGCCATAGGCGGCGTAGGTCCGCCCGGCCGCCTCGCTCTCGACGAGGGTGAGCAGCCAAGCGAACAGCGCCAGCGAGACGAGCCCCGGCGCGACCCACCAGACCGACCGGTCGAGCCGCAGCCACCCCCAAAAGGCGAAGCAGCCGGCGATCTCGGCCAAAGCGGCCCCGGAATAAGCGAGAAGCGTCTTGGTCATCGGCGACGCTTGGCGCGGGCCGAGCCCCTTGCCAAGTCATTGCCCCTCATTGGCCAGATCGCGTGTCAGGCATCGTCCTCCGGCGCGAACACCTCGCCCTTTTCGGCGAGCCGCACATTGTTGCGGTCGGCGGGCAGATCGCGAAGGTCGCGATACGACCTGAGCAGACGGTGCAGCTCGGCCCGTGCCGGATCGGACGGTTCCGGCGCTCCGGGATCGAAGCCGTCCACCACGATGTCCACCCGCCGGTCGAGAGCCTCGGCGTTTCGCGGATCGAGGCCTTCGATCCGCGCGAGAAGGTCGGCGATCGCCGCGCGCTTCGTCTCCAGCTCCGTCATCGACACCTCGCAACATCTTCCGCGCGAAAACAGCGCCCGAGGCCTCCCACGGTTCCGAAAGGACGCATCCCCGGACCTTCGGCACAGTCCGAGGGTTGGGGCAGCATGAATCTCGTTCTGACCGAGGAGGCCGATTCCCGGCCCGTGGCGCGGCCCCGCTCCGCGCGTCTGTGGCATCCGCGCCGGGTGCTGGTGACGCCGGCTGCCCTCGAACACGCCCATGGTCGGCAGATCGTTGCGCGGGCGGAAGGCCTGGGTCTCCCGGTCGAACGCCTGAAGAGCAACCGGCTCACCGGCCTGCGCGACGACGAGAACCCATGCCGGGCCTATGCCCAGGCCAAGGCGACGCTTGCCATCGTCACCGCGCCACCGACGAAGTTGAAGCTTCAACCGATTCCACCGAGCGCCGACTGGCGCTTCGACCTCGCCGTAGGTTGTCCGGCGCATTGCCAGTACTGCTATCTCGCCGGCTCGCTCTCCGGGCCGCCGGTGACGCGCGTCTACGCCAACCTCGACGCGATTCTCGGCAATCTCGACGGCTATCTGGGGCAGGGTGGTGTCACCAGCGCGTCGGCGGCGCGGGCGGTGGAGGGCACCACCTTCGAGGCGTCCTGCTACACCGATCCGCTCGGGATCGAGCATCTCACCGGCTCGCTCTCGGCGGCGATCCGCCATTTCGGCGCCTGGGATGCGCCCGTGCAGCTTCGCTTCACGACGAAGTTCGCTGCGGTCGAACCGCTTCTCGACCTGCCGCATCACGGGCGCACGCGCATCCGCTTCTCGGTCAACGCAGCGGCGGCCGCGCATTACGAGGGCGGCACCGCTCCGCTCAGCGAGCGGCTCGCCGCCATGGGCGCCGTCGCCCGCGCCGGCTATCCCGTCGGCCTCACCATCGCGCCGATTCTGCCCGTCGAGGGATGGCCGGACGCCTATGACAGGCTGCTGCGCGACGCAGCCGAGGCTTTGTCCGGTGTGTCCGCACCCGATCTGACGGTCGAACTCATCACTCACCGCTTCACGCCGGCCTCGAAGACCGTGCTCGAAGGATGGTATCCCGGCTCCGACCTGCCGATGCGCGAGGCGGAGCGCACCCGCAAGCTCACCAAGTTCGGCTCGGTGAAATACGTGTTCCCCAACGATCTCATGAAGGCGATGCGGGCCCATCTCACCGGGCGGATCGCCGAGCGCCTGCCGACGGCGCGCATCCTCTATTGGACGTGAGGAGGCTGACACTCGCGACCGAGTACGGCGTCAGCTCGCGGCCTGCCTCGCCTGACCCGTCGGGCAGATGTCGAGCAGCACGCAGCGTGTGCAGGCCGGGGCGCGGTGGAAGCAGACGCGCTGGCCGTGCAGCATCAGCACCTCGTGATTGTCGTAGAGCTTCTGCGCCGACCAATCGTCGGGAAGCTGCGCCCGCAGCACCGCGTGGCTCGGCCCGACATCGACCTTTGCACCGATCAAACCCGAGCGCTGGGCGACGCGGTGATGGTGGCTGTCCACCGGCAGGGCCGGCATCCGCAGCGTCGAGAACGAGAGTACGGCGGCACTCGTCTTCGGCCCGATGCCGGGGATCGCTTCGAGCCAGCCGCGCGCGTCATCGACGCTCAGATCCCCCAGGAAATCGAGGGTGAGGTCGCCGACCCGCTCCTGCACCGCGGCGAGCACCGCCTTGATGCGCGGCGCCTTCAGCTCCGGCCAGGTGACGCCGTGGATCGTCGCCTCGATCTCTTCGACGGATGCCGCCTCGATCTCCGCCCAATCGGGCCAGCGCGCCCGCAGGGCCTTGAAGGCGCGGCCGGAATCGGCGTTGCGGGTCCGGTGCGAGAGCAGCGAGGAGATCAGCTCCGAGAGCGGGTCGAGGCTATGGAAGTACGGGATCGGGCATTCGTAGACGCCGCAGAGCCGGCGGTTGATCTCCAGCGCCTTATGCTTCAGGGCCTCGGACGCGGCGGCCGGCGCCTCGCGGCGGCGATGGCGGGCGGCCGCCGGGAGAGCTGTATCGGGGAAAAGCGTCATGGAAGCCGAATCCGCGAAAGGATTCGGCGGTTCCCAGCCCGCGACAACCCTACTTCGCCGGCTCCTTCGGCAGAGCGTAGATGTTGATGTCGAGTTTGTCGTCCGCACCCTCGCCGAGGTCGGTGACGTATTCTTCCAAGAAGCGGTCCTGGACCGCGATCTCCTTAGCGTCGAGATAGGCGATCAGCGTCTCGTAGGTGCCGTCGATCTCCTCGTAACTGCCGCTATGCTTGAACCGCAGGGCCTTGCCGCTGGGATTCGAGCCGAACTTGACCTCGCCGCCCTCCACGCCCTGCGCGGGTGCGGCCTCGATCGGGAACATCGCCTCGTATTGGAAGCCGTCCTCCTCGGTCTTGGTGAACAGGGCGATCGGCCGGCCTGCTGGCTTGAGGTTCAGCCGCGTCAGCGTCTCGCCGATGGTCTTGTAGGCCTTACGCAGGTTGGTCCGCGCCTCCTCCCACTTGGTTTCGCCCGAGAGGATCGCCACGGGCTTGGCCGGTAGCGTCACCTCATCGACGTCGTTCGGTTCGCCCGGAACCGTCACGAGGGTCGGCAGCCCCGAAGGCGGAGGCGTGACCGTCTGGGCCGCGCCAGCCTGGGCGGGGCGCGGGATCGGCACCTGCTGCGGCGCGGGCGCTGCCGGATCGGGGCCGGATTTCGACGTGTCCGGCACGGTCGTGGTCGGTAGGGGGCTGGTCTCCGCGGGGGAGGGCGCGTTGGTGGGGGGCGGCGCGTTCTGGGCGAGCGGCGCGGTCGTCAACGAAGGGACGAGAGCGAGGAGGCCCGCGGCGAGGGTGGCGAGACGGGTCAAGGTGGTGACGCTCCGATTGGCCGGTTCGAACAGGGTAGGGCCGAAACACGCCCCGCGCGAGACCGTTGCGGCGCGACGTTGCGGCTCTTCGTTCCCGACTCGCGGATCGGCGGCTTTTGCCATATACGCCGCGCCACCCCCGCATTCCCGCAGACAAGGTCGTCAGAGGTCCAATGAGCCCTCTCGCCCATCGCCGCTTCCTGAAGATGCACGGCGCCGGCAACGCCATCGTCGTGCTCGATCTGCGCGGCACCGCGGTTCGGGTGACCCCGGCCGAGGCCCGCGCCATCGCCGCCGACGTGCATTCGCGCTTCGACCAGCTCATGGCCGTGCACGATCCGGTCACGCCCGGCACCGATGCCTTCATGCGCATCTACAACACCGACGGCTCGGAATCCGGCGCCTGCGGCAACGGCACCCGCTGCGTCGGCTACGCGCTGCTCGACGATCCCGCCATGGCGCGCCCCGCCGAGAATGGCGCGCTGACGCTGGAGACCAAGGCCGGACTGGTCGCGGTCAAGCGCATCACCGACCGCTCCTTTACCGTCGATATGGGCCAGCCGCGCCTGCGCTGGGACGAGATCCCCCTCGCCGAACCGTTTCTCGATACCCGCCGCATCGAGCTTCAGGTCGGGCCGATCGACGATCCGATTCTGCATTCGCCGGCTGCCGTGAGCATGGGCAACCCGCACGCGATCTTCTTCGTCGATCGCGATCCCGACAGCTACGATCTCGGCCGGATCGGCCCGCTTCTCGAAGCCCACCCGATCTTTCCCGAGCGGGCCAACATCTCCATCGCCGAGGTGACGAGCCGCGACACGATCAAGCTGCGCGTCTGGGAGCGCGGCGCGGGGCTGACGCTGGCCTGCGGCACAGCCGCCTGCGCCACGGTGGTGGCGGCCTCGCGCCTGCGCATGATCGGCCGCGCCGCCCGCGTAGCGTTGCCCGGCGGGGAACTCTCGATCGAGTGGCGCGCCGACGACCACGTGCTGATGACCGGCCCGGTCTATCTCGAAGGGGAGGGCACGTTCTCGCCCGACCTGTTTGCCAGGATCGACGGGTGAGCGTCGAGACGGTCACCTTCGGCTGCCGGCTCAACACCGTCGAATCCGAGGTGCTGCGCGGCCATGCCGAGCCCAATGCCGAGGGGCGCGACCTCGTCGTCGTCAACACCTGCGCCGTGACGGCCGAGGCCGGGCGGCAGGCGCGCAAGGCGATCCGTCGGCTGTCCCGCGAACGGCCCGGCGCCGAGATCGTCGTGACCGGCTGCGGCGCCGAGGTCGAGCGCGCGAGCTACGCCGCGATGCCGGAGGTGGCGCGCCTCGTCGGCAACGCCGCCAAGCTCAGGCCGGAAAGCTGGCAGGACAGCTTCGCGCCCCCGCGCGAAGACATCATGGCCGTCCGCACGGCCGAGCCGACCCGCATCGCTGCCATGACCGGGCATACCCGCGCCTTCGTGCCGGTGCAGAACGGCTGCGACCATCGCTGCACCTTCTGCGTCATCCCGTTTGGCCGCGGGAATTCCCGTTCCGTGCCTATCGCCGAGGCGGTGGCGCAGGTGCGCCGCATCGTCGAGCATGGCGGCCGCGAAGTGGTGCTGACCGGCGTCGATCTCACCGCCTATGGCCGCGACCTCGATTCCGACTTGAGCCTCGGCCGCCTCGTCCGCACGATTCTCGCCGAGGTGCCGGATCTGCCGCGTCTGCGCCTGTCCTCGATCGATTCGGTCGAGGCCGATGCCGATTTGATCGCCGCTTTTGCCGAGGAGCCGCGGCTGATGCCGCATGTCCACCTCTCGCTTCAGGCGGGCGACGACCTGATCCTCAAGCGGATGAAGCGGCGCCATTCGCGTGCCGACGCGATCCGCCTGTGCGAAGTCTTGCGCGATCTCCGTCCCGGCCTCGTCTTCGGCGCCGACCTGATCGCCGGCTTTCCCACCGAGACCGAGGGGCAGTTCACCCGCTCCCTCGATCTCGTGGCGGAATGCGGGCTGACGCATCTGCACGTCTTCCCCTATTCGCCGCGCCCCGACACGCCGGCCGCGCGGATGCCGGCGGTGCCGGGCGACGTGGTCCGCGCGCGGGCCGCACGCCTGCGCGAAGCCGGCGCGGCGGCCCTCGCCCGCCACCTCGACGGCGAAGTCGGCGCCCGCCGCCGGGTTCTGACCGAGCGAGGCGATACCGGCCGGACGGAGGCGTTCTCACTGGTGCGCTTCGCGGAGCCTGTGCCGGCGGGAGAGATCCGCGACGTCACCGTCACCGGACATGACGGGCAGGCTTTGCTCGCGGCCTGACCGCGTGCCCCCTTCGGGGAGGGATCTACGGGGCGGCCGTCATTCCGCAGGCCTCAAGCCCTGCCTGCATATGCGCGGGTGCCGGTGCCTTCACCGCAATCGCCTCGCGCTTCGGATAGAGCGGCAGGCTCAAACCCCGCGCATGGAGCTTCAAGCCCGGCCCGTCCCGCCCGGCGCCGCCGTAGATCGCGTCACCCTGGATCGGCCAGCCCATCGCTGCGCAGTGAACCCGCAATTGGTGGGTCCGCCCCGTGACCGGCTTCAGTTCCAGCCAGGACAGGCCGTTCGCCCGCCCGAGCACCCGGTAGAGCGTCAGCGAGGGGGCGCCGGCCGGGTCGGTCTTCATCCACCAACTGCGCGGATCGTCCGAACGCTTGGCCAGCGGGAGGTCGATACACCCTTCCGTGGCCTCGGGGCCGCCTTCGACCAGGGCCCAGTAGGTCTTATCGACCTTGCCGTCGGCGAACAGGCGGTTCAAACGCGCCAGGGCCTTGGCGTGGCGGCCGAGCACGAGGCAGCCCGACGTGTCGCGGTCGAGCCGGTGCGCGGCCTCCGGCCGGCGCGGCAGGCCGAAGCGCAGGGCGTCGAGATGGTCGGTAAGCGTCGGCCCGCCCTTCGGCCCCGGATGCACCGGCAAACCCGCTGGCTTGTCGATGACGAGCATCAAGGCATCGCGGTAGAGGAGCGGAGGCCCTATCTCCGGTCCAACGGTGCGATCCGGCACTGAAACACGCGCATTCATGCCCCACGGGCTAGAATGTCGGATCGTCGCGGGCAAGGTTTGAGCAGGGCAAGATTTTGAACAAGGGACGAGGATGAGCGACGACGAGAAGCCCGGCTGGTTCGGACGCCTGTTCGGGCGAAAGGGCGCGCCCGAATCCAAGTCCCCCGAGCCGGCGCCGGCCGAGGACGCCGCGGCCGAGGACACCTCGGCTGAGCAATCGGTCACGCCGGACCCGTTATCGCCCGCCTCCGAATCCGAGGGGCAACCGGTCTTCACCACGGCCGCGGACGACGTTGCCCACGTGCCGCCCGCGGTGAGCGAGCCCGCGCCGGACGATCCCGACAAGAACCGCATCCCCGACGAACTGGAAGGCGCCGACCTCCAGCCCGAGCCGCAGCCGCCCTCCGGCGAAGCACCGCAGCCCGACGAGATTTCTGCCGAGAGCGAACCGGCGCCGACCTCCACCGAGACGGCGGAGAAGCGGAACTGGTGGTCGCGCCTGACCGGCGGCGAGGACGAGACTCCCACACCCGCGGTCGAATCCGAACCACCCGCCGAGGTCGATATCCAGCCGGTCGATTCCGCGGCGGCACTCGCGAGCGATGCGCTCGCTGGCGCCGTTGAGGGCAGCGAGAAGCAGGGCTGGTGGTCGCGCCTCACCGCTGGCATGCGCCGCACCTCCTCCGCCCTGTCGGATCGGGTCACGGGCCTGTTCACCAAGCGCAAGCTCGACGCGACCACCCTTGAGGATCTGGAAGATGCGCTGATCCAGGCCGATTTCGGCGTGGAGACGGCGATGCGGATGTCGGAGGCGGTCGGCAAGGGCCGCTACGAGAAGGGCATCTCGCCCGACGAGGTGCGCGCCATCCTCGCCACCGAGATCGAGCGGGCGCTGGAGCCCGTGGCGCTGCCGATCGAGATCGATTCGGCCAAGAAGCCCTATGTCATCCTGACGGTCGGCGTGAACGGCGCCGGCAAGACGACGACGATAGGCAAGCTCTCGCTCAAGTTCAAGGCCGAAGGGCGCAGCGTCATGCTGGCGGCCGGCGACACGTTCCGCGCAGCCGCGATCGAGCAGTTGCGGGTGTGGGGCGATCGCACCGGCACGCCGGTCATCAGCCGTGCGCAGGGATCGGACGCGGCAGGGCTCGCCTTCGACGCGTTCAAGGAGGCGCAGGCGAACGGCACCGACGTGCTCCTGATCGACACCGCCGGCCGCTTGCAGAACAAGGCCGGGCTGATGGCGGAGCTGGAGAAGATCGTCCGGGTCATCCGCAAGATCGATCCGGAGGCGCCGCATGCCACCCTGCTGGTGCTCGACGCCACCGTCGGGCAGAACGCGCTGAGCCAGGTCGAGTTGTTCTCGCAGGCCGCGCCCGTCTCGGGCCTCGTGATGACGAAGCTCGACGGAACCGCACGGGGCGGTATTCTGGTGGCGCTCGCCACGAAGTTTGGCCTGCCCGTGCACTTCATCGGGGTCGGCGAGGGCGTGGAAGACTTGGAGCCGTTCGCCGCGCGGGATTTTGCCCGGGCGATCACCGGCCTTCCCAAGGAGTAGCCAATTGCCTGCCCCTGGAGCCGCATCCGGCCTGATTGCATCAGGTCGGCGTCTCCAGGTCTCTGTTGTGACGCGCATTCATTCGACGAACCGGAGACCACTTCGTCGGAATGCGCGCTAGGAGCATCGTGAGAGTGTCCGCATGAAGGTCGAGAGCGTTCCGCCGCGCCGGCACCTGCCGCCGCTCCTCAAACTGGCGCTGGAAGTGGGCCCGCTGACGGTCTTCTTCCTCGGCAACGCCTATGCCGAGCGCTTCGGCGTGGCGGCGGAGAGCAAGCTGTTCGTGGCGACCGGCGTGTTCATCGTCGCCACGATGCTCGCGCTGGCCGTGCACTTCGCCCTGCTGCGGCGGCTGCCGATCATGCCGCTCGTGTCGGGCGTCGTCGTGCTCGTGTTCGGCGGCCTGACGCTGGCGCTGCAGGACAAGACCTTCATCATGATGAAGCCGACCATCGTGAACACGCTGTTCGGCCTCGTTCTGCTCGGCGGCCTCGCTTTCAACAAGTCGCTGCTCTCGGTCGTGCTCGACAGCATGTTCGCGCTCACCGATGTGGGCTGGCGCAAGCTCACCTTTCGCTGGGGCCTGTTCTTTCTCGCGCTCGCGGTCGTCAACGAGGTCGTCTGGCGCACGCAGACCGAGGATTTCTGGGTAAGCTTCAAGGTGTTCGGCATCATGCCGCTCACGGTCGCCTTCGCCCTGGCCCAGACGCCGCTGTTGCTGCGCTACGAGCGCAAAGACGAGGCCGAGGCGAAGGCCGGCTGATCGAACTCAGCCGATCCGCCGCGGCATCCGGAACGGCAGCATCAGCCGCACCAGCGGGTTGCGGAAGCGCGTGAGCGACAGGCTCTCGTGCACGGGCTGCACCGCCTCGCCGTCGAGGGTCGAGGCGAGCAGCGAGCGGGCATAGAACGGCGTGTCCTCGAAGGTGCGGATCACCTGCGCACGGCCGTCGTCGCTGCGGGTCGTACGCGGCATCCGCCATAGGCCGGTGGGGGGCAGGTCGGCGGCGAGCGGCGGGCGCATCTCCCGGCGGGTGCCGTCGGCGTCGAAGCGCAGCGTCAGATTCTGCCCGCTGCCATCCGTCCGGCGCACGTCGTAGAGGATGGCCGAACCGCGCTTGAGCGGCGCGCGGCACCACGTCCAATCCGTGAACGCGTCTTCGAGGGCGCCGTCGCCGTCATTGGTGTCGTGGTAGCCGCTGCCGCGCCAGGAGAGGGCGGGCGCGGTGAATTCGGCCTCCACCTCGCAATCGGGCGCCATCGGCCACCAGCGATGCAGGCCGTGCGTATCGAGGGTGAAGGGCTGCGCCGTCAGCGCCCGCGGCCGCACCCGCACCGTGCCCCGCACCGCCCGCGGGATCGGCGAGGAGCGCTCGTCGAGGCGGATCGTCAGCACGCTGCCATCCCATTCGAGGGAGGAGGGCCCGAGGCTGAAGCTCGTCGCATCGCGCGCCAGCGAGCGGGCGTTGCGCTCGGTCATGGCGAAGCGGTTGCCCCGCCCGCCGTAGAGCACGACGTTGACGGCGCAGTGGGCGAACGGATCGCGCGCCGCGTCCCAGGCATAGTAGGGCGAGAACACGCTGCCGATGAAGGCGATGACGGTGAGCCCCTGGCGCCCGTCCGCGCTCACCGCATCGACGTACCACCAGACGTAGCCGCCGCGCGTCACCGCCCCGTCGAAGCGAGGTCCGCGCGCAGTGCCGCCGCCGCGAGCCGGCCCGATTGCGCCGCCATCGGCACCCCCGGCCCCGGATGCACGCTGCCTCCCGCCAGGTAGAGCCCCGGCACCCGCGTCCGCGCCCCCGGCCGTTTGAACGTCGCCGTCCAGCCGTGCGAGGCCCGGCCGTAGAGGGCCCCGCCCGTCCCCGGAAACAGCCCCGCGAAATCCTGCGGGGTCGTGATCGTCCCCGGCCCCGTCGGCTCCAGGGTGAGTCCGCAGGCCGAGAGCTTGCGCAGGATGGTCGTCTCGCATGCGGCGATCTCCGTGGGGCTGAAGCGACGCTCCCCGCCATCGGCGGGCGCGTTGACGAGGAGGAGCAGGCGTTCCGGCCCGTCAGGGGCCGCACCGCCGTCGCCGTCCCGGTCCTGGGCGCAGATGTAGACGGTCGGGTCCGGCGGCAGGCGGCGGCCGCGCAGGATCGCGTCGAACTCCGCGCGGTAATCGGCCGAGAAGAACACGCTGTGATGTGCGAGGTCGAAGCCCTTGGCCCGCGCCGTCGCGCAGAGGGTGACCGCCGAGAGCGAGCGCTCGCGGGCGGGCACCCGGTCGCCGGCGGCGGCCGCATCGCGCCCGAGCAGTCCGCTGCCGAGGGCCGCGACGTCGGCATTGGCGATCACCGCATCGGCGGCAATGCGCTCGCCGCCGACGAGTTCGACCCCCGCGACGCGGCCGCGCTCCGTCAGGATTTGGGCGACATCCGCACCGGTGCGCAGGGTGGCGCCGCGGCGCTCGGCCAGATCCGCGACCGCTTGTGCGAGCCGGCTCAAGCCGCCCTCGACGGTCCAGACGCCGGCCTGCTCCACATGGGCGACGAGCATCAGTGTGGCGGGCGCCTCGAACGGCGAGGCGCCGCAATAGGTGGCGTAGCGCCCGAAGAGCTGGAGCAGGCGCGGATCGCGGAAATATTCGCCGAGCGCCGACCACAGAGTCGCGAAGGGCTGGATACGCCAGAGGCTGCCGATGCCCGACAGCCCGACGCGCTGGGCGAGATCGACGGGGCTCGGCCGGTCGGCGCGAATGAACGGCCCTTCCAGCGTGCGATAGACTTCGGCCGCACGGGCGCAGAACCGCCGATAGCCCTCCGCCTCGCGCGCACCGGCAAAGGCGCCGATGGCGGCCGCCGAGGTCTCGATATCCGCGAACAGGTCGAGCCGTTCATGCGCGTTCCAGGCATGGCGGGCCAGCAGGGAGGCCGGCCGCAGCCGCATCTCCGATGCGAGGTCGGTGCCGGCTTCGGCGAATAGCTCCTCGAACACCCAGCGCATGGTGAAGACGGTGGGGCCGGCCTCGACCGGCACCCCGTTCACGGGCAGCGACCGCATCTTGCCGCCGACGCGCGCCGCCCGCTCCAGGACGGTGACGGCATGGCCGGCCGCGGCAAGGCTCAGCGCTGCCGCGAGCCCGCCGATGCCGGCACCGATCACGATGACGCTTTTTTCTGCCACCGAAACTGCGCTCCGCCTCGCATCGCCGTTGATCCGAGCCCCCAACAGTGTCAAGTATAATTGACATAACCACAAGGCAAGGCAGCCTGACATCGGGAGGACGGCATGGACGTCGGCCGGCGGATCGAGACGGTGCTCGACATTGCAGTGTCCCATGCGGAGGCGCCGGGTGCGCCGCCGCTCCTGGCGGAGGCGATCCGCTACGCGGTCTTTCCCGGCGGCCACCGCATCCGCCCGCGCCTCTGCCTTGCCGTCGCGCTCGCCTGTGGCGACGACGACCCCGCCGCCTCGGAGGCGGCGGCTGCGGCGATCGAACTCCTGCACTGCGCCTCGCTCGTCCACGACGACCTGCCGTGCTTCGACGATGCGCCGATGCGCCGCCAGAAGCCTTCGGTCCATGCAGCCTTCGGCGTGCCGCTCGCTGTGCTCACGGGCGATGCGCTGATCGTCACCGCCTTCGAGACACTGGCGCGGGGCGTGACCCGCTCGCCCACGCGCCTCGCCTGTCTCGTCGGGCTGATCGCCCGCGCCGCCGGATCGCCCTCCGGCATCGTCGCCGGGCAGGCCTGGGAATCCGAGCCTTATGTGGATCTGGTCGAGTACCAGCAGGCCAAGACCGGCGCGCTGTTCGCCGCGGCCACGGTGGCCGGTGCCGCCGCCGCGGGAGCGCCGCCGCTGCCCTGGCGCCTGCTCGGGGAATGCCTCGGGGCGGCCTATCAGGTCGCCGACGACCTGCGCGATGTCGCCTGCCGCCAGGAGGAGATCGGCAAGCCCGCCGGCAGGGACGCCACCCTCGGACGTCCGAACGCGGCGGCCCTGCTCGGCATGGGCGGTGCCCTGGAGCGCCTGAAGAACCTCACGCAGGAGGCGATCGACGTGATTCCCCCCTGCCGCGGGCAGGAGGCGATGCGCACCGAGATCGAGGCGCAGACCCGGCTGTTCATGCCCGCTTCCCTCCGCGCGATGGCGTGAGGGCCGGCCTTGCCCGCCGCGATGACCGAGGCCGGACCCGCGCCGGAGACGCGCGGCGGCTGGCGCGAGCGCTGGCTCGCCTTCCGCAACCGCACCGTGGCCAGCCCCGGCTTCCAGCGCTGGGCCGCGGGGTTTCCGTTCACCCGCAGGATCGCGCAGCGGAACACCCGGGCGTTGTTCGACCTCTGCGCCGGCTTCGTCTACGCGCAGGTGCTGTTCGCCTGCGTCCGGCTCGACCTGTTCACGGGGCTACGGGACGGCCCGCTCGCGCCGGATGCCCTCGCCCGCCGCCTTGATCTACCGGCCGACCGCGCCCTGACCTTGCTCAAGGCCGCCGCCTCCCTCGACCTGATCACCCTGCTGCCGGATGGGCGCTTCGCCCTGGCCGATCTCGGCGCGGCGCTGATCGGCAATCCCTCGGTCGCGGCGATGATCGAGCACCACGCCATGCTCTATGCCGATCTGGCCGATCCCGTCGCCCTGTTGCGCGGCGGGGCGGGGCCGACGCGGCTCGGGGGCTACTGGCCCTATGCCGAAGCCGGCGGGGCGGTGCCGCTCGGTCCGGATTCGGTCGCCGCCTATAGCGGCTTGATGGCGGCCTCGCAGGCGCTGATCGCCGACGACGTGCTCGATGCCCTGCCGCTCGCCGATCGTGCGTGCCTAATGGATGTCGGCGGCGGGGAGGGCGTGTTCCTCGCCCAGGCCGCCCGCCGCCATCCGGGGCTGGCGCTGCGCCTGCTCGATCTCCCGCCGGTCGCGGAACGGGCGGGCGCCCGCCTCGCCGCGGAGGGCCTTGGCGACCGCGTCACCTGTCTCGGCCGGAGCTTTCTCGGCGGCTCCCTGCCGCCGGGCGCCGACGCGATCACCCTGGTGCGGGTCGTCCACGATCACGACGATGCGGTCGCCCTGGCGCTCCTGCGTGCGGCCCACGTGGCGCTGCCGCCGGGCGGGCTGCTGGCGATCGCCGAGCCGATGGCCGGCACGCCCGGCGCCGAGCCGGTGGGCGATGCGTATTTCGGCTTCTACCTCCTCGCCATGGGCAGCGGCCGGCCCCGCACGGCCACCGAATTGACGGCCATGCTGACCCAGGCCGGCTTCGCTGAAATCCGCGAGCGGGCGACACGGCGACCGCTGTTGGCGCGATTGATCACCGCAAAGCGGCGCTAGAAGTGTAAAGTTTACTTGACGCAAGTTCACGTCCATCTAGGATGACATCAAGCGGTTCAGCCCATCGCGGAGTCGCAAGCAGCAACGGGGGAGGCAGGGAGATGGAAGCGTTGGCCGTCGTCCTTGAACGACCGGAGCACTTGGCGCTCAACCGTCTGGCGCTCACCCCGGCGACCGAGGGCGATGCGATCGTTGCCGTCTCGTGGAGCGGCATCAGCACGGGAACCGAGCGCCTGCTCTGGTCCGGCCGGATGCCGCCCTTTCCCGGTATGGGTTACCCGCTAGTACCCGGCTACGAGTCGGTCGGCACGGTGGTCGAGGCCGATGCCGGCAGCGGACTGCGCGTTGGGCAAACCGTGTTCGTGCCCGGCGCCCGCTGCTTCGGCGCCGTCAACGGCCTGTTCGGCGGGGCCGCCTCGCACCTGATCGCGCCGGCCGCGCGTCTCGTCCCCGTCGATGCCGCGCTCGGCGACCGCGCCTGCCTCATCGCCCTGGCGGCGACCGCCTACCACGCCCTGTCCGGCATCGTGCCCGGCACGCGCAGCCTCATCGTCGGCCACGGCGTCCTCGGCCGGCTGCTCGCGCGGCTGACGATGCTGGCCGGCGGCGAACCCGTGGTGTGGGAGCGCGAGGCGCTGCGGGCTCAAGGCACCTTCGGTTACGCCGTGCTCGCGCCCGACGAAGATCCGGCGCGCGACTATTCGGTCATCACCGATGTCAGCGGCGATTCGAGCCTGCTCGACACGCTGATCGGCCGCCTCGCCCCCGGCGGCGAGATCGTGCTCGCCGGCTTCTACGAGGCGCCGCTCGCCTTCGCCTTCCCGCCCGCCTTCCTGCGCGAGGCTCGCATCCGGGTCTCGGCGGAGTGGCGGCCGGGCGACCTCGCGGCGGTCCGGGCCCTGATCGAGGCCGGACGCCTGTCGCTCGACGGGCTCATCACCCACCGGGTGCCCGCCACGGAAGCGGGAGAGGCCTACCGCACTGCGTTCGCCGATCCGGCCTGCCTGAAGATGATCCTCGATTGGAGGGCCTGCGCATGAACCTACAGCTCAGCAAGGCGGCGTTGAACGCCGCGACGACGCTGCGGGCCGAGGCCGCCATCGAGCCCGATCCGGTCGCGACCGGCGAGGTGAAGCGCGAGACGCAGATCATCGCGATTTACGGCAAGGGCGGCATCGGCAAGTCGTTCACCCTGGCCAATCTCAGCTACATGATGGCCCAGCAGGGCAAGAAGGTGCTGCTGATCGGCTGCGACCCGAAGAGCGACACGACTTCGCTCCTCTTCGGTGGGCGCGCCTGCCCGACCATCATCGAGACTTCGACGAAGAAGAAGCTCGCGGGCGAGGCGGTCGCCATCGGCGATGTCTGCTTCAAGCGCGACGGCGTCTACGCGATGGAACTCGGCGGCCCGGAAGTCGGTCGCGGCTGCGGCGGGCGCGGGATCATCCATGGCTTCGAGCTCTTGGAAAAGCTCGGCTTCCACGAATGGGGCTTCGACTACGTCCTGCTCGACTTCCTTGGCGACGTGGTCTGCGGCGGCTTCGGCCTGCCGATCGCCCGCGACATGTGCCAGAAGGTCATCGTCGTCGGGTCCAATGACCTGCAATCGCTCTACGTCGCCAACAACGTCTGCTCGGCGGTCGAATACTTCCGCAAGATGGGCGGCAATGTCGGCGTCGGCGGCCTCGTCATCAACAAGGATGACGGCAGCGGCGAAGCGCAGGCCTTCGCGGATGCCGCTGGCATTCCGGTGCTGGCCTCGATCCCGGCCGACGACGACATCCGCCGCAAGAGCGCGAATTACGAGATCATCGGCAAGCCCGATGGGCGCTGGGGCTCGCTCTTCGCCGACCTCTCGCAGAACGTGGCGGAGGCCAAACCGCACCAGCCGACGCCGCTGAGCCAGGACGCGCTGCTCGGCCTGTTCTCTAGCGAAGCCACGGGGCGCAACGTGGTGCTGGAGCCCGCCACCATCGAGGACATGTGCGGGCGAACCAGCCTCGCCAAGCCGTCCCTCGAAGTCGTCTACGACGAGGTCTGAGCCATGACGGTCAGCCTCGACATCACCGCGCTCCGCGCCCGCCGCCCCGAGGGCATCGATCTCGCTGCGACGCAGGGCGACGGGCTCGGCTGCCATGCCGGCAAGGATGCGATGCGCGCCGCCGCCGAGGCCGCGGGCCTGTCCGGCACGCTCGAGCAGTACCGGAAGGACTATCCGGCGGGGCCGCACGATCAGCCGCAGAGCATGTGCCCGGCCTTCGGCTCCCTGCGCGTCGGCCTGCGCATGCGGCGCACGATGACCATCCTGTCGGGCTCGGCCTGCTGCGTCTACGGCCTGACCTTCACCTCGCATTTCTACGGCGCGCGCCGGAGCGTCGGCTACGTGCCGTTCAACTCCGAGACGCTCGTCACCGGCAAGCTGTTCGAGGACATCCGCGAGGCGGTCTACGCCTCGGCCAACCCGCAGGATTACGACGCGATCGTCGTCATCAACCTCTGCGTCCCGACCGCGTCGGGGGTGCCGCTGCGGCTGCTACCGAAGCAGATCGACGGCGTGCGCGTCATCGGCATCGACGTGCCGGGTTTCGGCGTGCCGACCCATGCCGAGGCCAAGGACGTGCTGGCCGGCGCGATGCTCAAATTCGCCCGCAGCGAGGCGGAGACCGGCCCGGTCCAGGCCCCACGCGGAGGCCGCTCGGAGCGTCCGTCCGTGGCACTTCTGGGCGAGATGTTCCCCGCCGATCCCGTGGTGATCGGTGCGCTCCTCGAACCGCTCGGCCTCAGCGCCGGCCCCGTCGTGCCGACGCGGGAATGGCGCGAACTCTACGGCGCCCTTGACGCTGCGGCGGTGGCGGCGATCCACCCGTTCTACACCGCGAGCATCCGCGAGTTCGAGGCGGCCGGTCGGCCGGTGATCGGCTCCGCCCCCGTCGGCCATGACGGCACTGCCGATTGGTTGGAGGCCATCGGCAACGCCTGCGACGTTCCGCGCGACACCATCGCGGCGGCGAAGAACCGGCTTCTGCCGGCGATCCGGGGGGCGCTGGCCGCATCCCCGATCCGCGGGCGCATCACGCTCTCCGGTTACGAGGGCTCGGAACTCCTCGTGGCCCGTCTCCTCGTCGAGAGCGGCGCCGAGGTGCCCTATGTCGGCACGGCCTGCCCGCGCACGCCCTGGTCCGAGCCGGACCGGGTCTGGCTGGAGGAGCGCGGCGTCAGCGTCCGCTACCGCGCCTCGCTGGAAGACGATCTTGCCGCGCTCGACGCGTTCCGGCCGGATCTCGCCATCGGCACGACGCCGGTGGTGCAGAAGGCCAAGGAGGCCGGCACTCCGGCCCTCTACTTCACCAATCTGATCTCGGCGCGCCCGCTGATGGGAGCGGCCGGAGCCGGCTCGCTGGCCAAGGTCGTCAACGCCGCGCTTGCCAACCGGCCGCGCTTCGACGCCATGCGGGCCTTCTTCGAGGGCGTCGGCACCGGTCACGCCGCCGGCATCTGGCAGGACGTGCCGGTGCTCAAGACGGCGCCGAAGGCCGCGGCGCCCCTGAAGCCGATCGGGGAGATGGTCTGATGCTGGTCATCGATCACGACCGCGCCGGCGGCTATTGGGGGGCGGTCTACGTCTTCACGGCGATCAAGGGCCTTCAGGTGGTCATCGACGGCCCCGTGGGCTGCGAGAACCTGCCGGTCACCTCGGTGCTGCACTACACCGACGCGCTGCCGCCGCACGAATTGCCGATCGTCGTCACCGGCTTGGCCGAAGAAGAACTCGGCCGCCACGGCACCGAGGGCGCGATGAAGCGGGCGCATGCCACGCTCGATCCCGGCCAGCCGAGCGTCGTGGTGACGGGCTCCATCGCCGAGATGATCGGCGGAGGCGTCACGCCCGAGGGCACAGGCCTCCAGCGCTTCCTGCCCCGCACCATCGATGAGGATCAGTGGCAATCCGCCGACCGGGCGATGAGCTGGCTCTGGCAGGAATACGGCGCCCGGCGCTTTGCCAAGAAGGGCATCCCGGCCCGGCCGGAGCGCAAGGACGGGGCGAAGCCGCGGGTCAACATCATCGGCCCGGCCTACGGCACCTTCAACATGGCCTCGGACCTCGCCGAGATCCGCCGCCTCGTGGAGGGCATCGGCGCCGAGGTGAACCTCACCTTCCCGCTCGGCGCGCACCTCGCCGACGTGCCCAAGCTCGTCAACGCGGATGCCAATATCTGCCTCTACCGCGAGTTCGGCCGCCTGCTCTGCGAGAGCCTGGAGCGCCCCTATCTCCAGGCGCCGATCGGCGTGCTCTCGACCACCAAGTTCCTGCGCAGGCTGGGCGAGATCCTTGGGATCGACCCCGAACCCTTCATCGAGCGCGAGCGCCACACCACGATCAAGCCGGTCTGGGACCTGTGGCGCTCGGTGACACAGGATTTCTTCGGCACAGCGAGCTTCGGCATCGTCGCGACCGAGACCTATGCCCGCGGCGTTCGCCATTTCCTCGAAGAGGAGATGGGCCTGCCCTGCCACTTCGCCTTTTCGCGCAGCGCCGGCACGAAGCCTGATAACGTGGCGGTGCGCGCGGCGATCAAGACCAGCCCGCCGCTCGTCCTGTTCGGCTCCTTCAACGAGCGCATGTACCTCGCCGAGGCCGGCGGGCGGGCGATCTACGTGCCCGCCTCGTTCCCCGGCGCCATCATCCGGCGGCACACCGGCACGCCGTTCATGGGCTATGCCGGCGCGACCTACCTCGTTCAGGAAGTCTGCAACGCCCTGTTCGACATGCTCTTCCACATCCTGCCGCTCGCCCGCGACATGGATGCGGTGGAGGCGACCCCCGCCCGGACGCATCGCGAATTGCCCTGGGACGAAGCCGCCCGCGCCCGGCTCGACGCGCTGGTCGAGGCCCATCCCGTTCTCACGCGGATCTCCGCCGCCAAACGCCTGCGCGATGCCGCCGAGCGGGCCGCGCGCCGGGTCGCCGCGGAGCGCGTCGCCGCCGCCCATGTCGAGCGGGCGCAGAGCGACCTCGTCTTGGGGAGCGCCGCATGAGCGCGGGTCTCCTTCATCCCCTTCACCCTCCGGTCCCTCGCGGAGCCGGACAGAATGCGGAGCACCAAGTCATGGGAGTGGTCATGCAACGATCGATGCCCGCCTCGTCGCGGCTGCACAGCGAGGCGGTCCAGTTCCGGATCATCCTCGCCGCCACCTACCCGTTCTTCCTCGCCGCCGCCCTGGTGCAGCGTTTTCGGCCCGGCACCGCGCCCCGGCGCGGCCTGCCGCCGATGCGCCGCTCCGTCTTCGGCGAGGCCAAGGCCATGGCCGTCTCGGCGATCCCGTTCGCCTTCATGGGCTAGGGGCCCGGCGCGTCGTCTCGCGAACCGGCAACCGCCTTCGCGACGCCGCGCCAGCGCCTTCAGAACTTCCGTGCGGTGACACGGGGGATCCCTGCGCCGTGATGTCATCGGGTCACGGCGACACCCGCCACGCCTGTCAACGCGCGGCATAACCAGCGGAGGTTCGATCGATGGCGAACGGTATCACAGAAAGACCGAGCAGCCTGTCCGGGCTGACGGAACCCGAAGCCAAGGAATTTCACGCGATCTTCCTGACGAGCTTCATCATCTTCACGGCCATCGCCGTGGTCGCCCACATTCTCGTCTGGCTGTGGCGGCCCTGGCTTCCCGGGCCGAAGGGCTACGCCCTGCTCGACGGCGTCACCCACGCCGCCCACGGCCTTGTGTCGATGATCGGCTGAGGAGACGCGCGATGCACAAGATCTGGCTTCTGTTCGATCCCCGGCGCACCCTCGTTGCGCTCTTCACCTTCCTGTTCGTCCTGGCGCTGCTGATCCACTTCATCCTGCTCAGCACCGACCGGTTCAACTGGTTGGAAGGCCCGAAGGACGCGAAGGCCGCCGCCGCCCACAGCCTCGTCCTCCCGACGATGCCGACCTGACCGGCCCCACCGCCGGTTCTGCCGCGGGCGGGCCCTGTCGCGCCTGCCCCGGCCTCCTTCGTCCTCACCGCGGGGATTTCCGCCATGGCGATGCTGAGCTTCGAGCGCAAATACCGGGTCCGCGGCGGCACTCTGCTGGGCGGAGACCTGTTCGATTTCTGGGTGGGGCCGTTCTACGTCGGCTTCTTCGGCGTCACGACGATCTTCTTCTCGGTGCTCGGCACCGCCCTGATCCTCTACGGCGCGGCCATCGGCCCGACCTGGAACATCTGGCAGATCAACATCGCGCCCCCCGACCTGAAATACGGGCTGGCCCTGGCGCCCCTGAAGGAAGGGGGCCTGTGGCAGATCATTACCTTCTGCGCGATCGGGTCGTTCGTGTCCTGGGCTTTGCGCGAGGTCGAGATCTGCCGCAAGCTCGGCATCGGCTACCATGTGCCGTTCGCCTTCTCGGTGGCGATCTTCGCCTACGTTTCGCTGGTGGTGGTCCGCCCGTTCCTGATGGGCGCCTGGGGCTATGGCTTCCCCTACGGCATCCTCTCCCATCTCGATTGGGTGTCGAACACCGGCTACCAGTATCTGCACTTCCACTACAATCCCGCGCACATGCTCGCCGTGACGTTCTTCTTCACGACGACCTTCGCACTGGCGCTGCACGGCTCACTGATCCTGTCCTCGACCAATCCGGCCAAGGGCGAGACGGTGAAGACGCCCGAGCACGAGGACACCTATTTCCGCGACACGATCGGCTACTCGATCGGCACGCTGGGCATCCACCGGCTCGGCCTGTTCCTCGCGCTCTCCGCGGGATTCTGGAGCGCGGTCTGCATCGTCATCTCGGGCCCCTTCTGGACGCAAGGGTGGCCGGAATGGTGGGGCTGGTGGCTCAACCTGCCCGTGTGGCGGTGAACCGGATCGCCGCCCGGCATCCGCGCCGGCCGGCCTGAAGCGCAGGTTCGATCTTCGGGGCTCGGGGATCTCCGCCGACGGCGTGAGCCTCGAACGGCCGCAGGTCCATGGAGGGAGACGCCGTGGCCTATTATCAGAACATCTTCACGCAGGTGCAGGTCCGCCCGGTCGAGCCGGAATACGGCATCCCGATCTCGTCCGACGCCCGCATCGGCAAGCCGTTCAACAGCTACCTGTTCGGGCTGATCGGCAACAGCCAGGTCGGGCCGATCTACGGCGGCTATCTCGGCGCCTTGTCCTTCGCCTGCGGCCTGATCGCCTTCGAGATCATCGGCCTCAACATGTGGGCCAGCGTGAACTGGGATCCGATCCAGTTCGTCCGCCAGCTCCCCTGGCTGGCCCTCGAACCGCCGCTGCCGAAATACGGGCTCAAGGTGCTGCCCCCGCTCAACGAGGGCGGATGGTGGCTGATCGCGGGCTTCTTCCTCACCGCCTCGATCCTGCTCTGGTGGGTGCGCATGTATCGCCGCGCCCGCGCGCTCGGGCTCGGGTCGCACACGCCCTGGGCCTTCGCCGCCGCGATCTGGCTCTATCTCGTGCTCGGCTTCATCCGCCCGGTTCTGATGGGATCTTGGAGCGAGGCCGTGCCCTTCGGCATCTTCCCGCATCTCGATTGGACCGCCGCATTCTCGCTGCGCTACGGCAACCTGTTCTACAACCCGTTCCACATGCTCTCGATCGTCTTCCTCTATGGGTCGACGCTGCTCTTCGCGATGCATGGGGCGACGATCCTGGCCACCAGCCGCTACGGCGCCGAGCGTGAGATCGACCAGATCGTCGATCGCGGCACCGCCACCGAGCGCGCCGCCCTGTTCTGGCGCTGGACCATGGGCTTCAACGCCACGATGGAATCGATCCACCGCTGGGCGTGGTGGTTCGCGGTGCTGACGACGATCACCGGCGGCATCGGTATCCTGCTCACCGGCACCGTGGTCGACAATTGGTACCTCTGGGCGGTCAAGCACGGCGTCGCACCGTCCTACCCGCAGATCTACGGCCCGATCACCGACCCGCTCGCGACGCCAGGGGGGGCGCCATGAAGACTCTGCTCGTCGTCGCGGGCGCGGTCGTCGCCCTGTTCCTCACCATCGCCCAGTTCGGCACCGCGGGCTGGACGAGGCCGCCGATCCTCGCCCAGCAGCACGGCTTCCGCGGCACGGGCATGGATCAGATCCAGACCAAGGCCGGCGCGGCGGCCCTGAAGGCCGCCAACATCCCGCCCGCCCCGGCCGATCCGGTCGAGGCCGGCACCGACAAGGCCGGCGCGGTCTACGAGAACGTGAAGGTTCTGAAGGATCTCAGCGTCGAGGAATTCAACCGCCTGATGGTCTCGATGACGGAATGGGTCAGCCCGGAGCAGGGCTGCACCTACTGCCACAACACCGAGAACATGGCCGACGACAGCCTCTACCAGAAGCAGGTCGCCCGGCGGATGATCCAGATGGTGCAGCATATCAACACCACTTGGAAGGAGAAGCATGTCGGCGAGGCGGGGGTGAACTGCTACACCTGCCACCGCGGAAAGCCCGTGCCGGCGCAGATCTGGTTCCAGAATCCGGGGCCGAACTACAAGACCGGCTTCATCGCCCGCAACAACGGGCAGAACATGGCCTCGCCCTCCGTCGGCCTCGCCTCTTTGCCCTACGACACGCTGAGCGAATTCTTCGGTAAGAAGGACGCCGACGAGAACCTCATCCGCGTCAACGCGACGACGGCCCTGCCGGAGAGCAAGGGCAAGCCGATCCAGGCCGCCGAGCGGACCTACGGCCTGATGATGCACATGTCGTCGTCGCTCGGCGTGAATTGCACCTACTGCCACAACACCCGGGCGGTCTCGAACTGGTCGCAGAGCACGCCGCAGCGCACCCTGGCGTGGCACGCGATCCGGATGGTGCGCGATCTCAACGGCAACTACATCGAGCCGCTGACGACGACCTTCCCGGCCAACCGCCTCGGTCCCACCGGTGATGCGCCCAAGCTGAACTGCGCCACCTGCCACAATGGCCAGAGCAAACCGCTGGCGGGTGCCCACGTCATCGAGACCTACCCGGAACTGGCACGGACGACGGCCGAGATGGCCGAGGTGCCGCCGGCTCCGGCAACGCCCGAGCCGGAGGCGCCCGCGTCACCGCCGCAATAGCCGGCCGCTCCCCCGTCCAGGGTTTAGCGTATCGGGAAGCGAAAAACCGCCGGTCCATTGGGCCGGCGGTTTTTTCGTTCGAGGCACCGCGCCGGAGATCCAGTCGGTGACGGGCTACATCTCGCGATTTCGCTTTCGGGTCCGGCAAATATTGGTCCGGGTCGTGCCGTGAAGTCGCGGAATATTCGCACCGGAGCCCATTCGGCCAATGCATCGGCGGGGCGATCGCCGCTTAAGAATATGTTCAATATATCGATAGATCGAAAGGCGTAACCCGTTCTGATTAGTGTTCTTATGCTGAAATTTGGTCGCATTTTTAAGTATCAAGACGCTCACTTGGCAGGGGTCGCGTGGCGGTCGGAATGGCGGCGAATCCGGACCGCGGGCAATCGAGGGTGACAATGGTGAACGATAGGCGCGACAAGAATGAGATCGCCGCCGCCTTGGCGCGGTGCAAGACGGCCTTCATCGGCGTGGCCGTGATGAGCGGGCTGGTGAACATTCTCTATCTCACCGGCTCGTTCTTCATGCTCGAAGTCTACGACCGGGTGATCCCGAGCCGCTCCGTGCCGACCCTGATCGGCCTCGCGGCCCTCGCGCTCGTGCTCTACGCCTTCCAGGGCGTGCTCGAAGCCCTCCGCGGCCGCATCCTCGCCCGCGTCGGCGCGGCGCTGGACGAGGCGCTGAGCGGGCGGGTGTTCGATCTTGTCGTGCGTGCCCCGCTCAAGGGCGCGAACCAGGGCGACGGCCTTCTGCCCCTGCGCGATCTCGACCAGATCCGCGCGTTCCTGTCCGGCTCTGGCCCCTCCGCCTTCTTCGACCTGCCCTGGATGCCGGTCTACCTGCTGATCTGCTTCCTGTTTCACCCGCTGATCGGCGTCGCCGCCCTCGTCGGCATGGGCATCCTCGCCGCCTTGACCTTCCTCACCGACCGGGCCAGCAAGGGCCCGACGCGGGCCGCGACCGGCCATGGCATGCGCCGCAACGCGCTCGCCGAAGCCGGCCGCCGCAACGCCGAGGTGCTGGCGGCCATGGGCATGCAGGAGCGCCTCGCCGCCCGCTGGGCCGGGGCCAACCGCGAATACATGGAGGCGCATCAGGCCGTGTCGGATGCCGGAAGCAGCTTCGGCGCCGGCTCCAAGGTGTTCCGCATGGCGCTGCAATCGGGCGTGCTCGCCCTCGGCGCCTGGCTCGTCATCCACAACGAGGCCAGCGCCGGCATCATCATCGCCAGCTCGATCCTCGTCTCCCGCGCCCTGGCGCCAGCGGAACTCACCATCGCCAACTGGAAAGGCTTTGTCGCCGCGCGCCAGAGCTGGCACCGGCTGTCGGAGCTGCTGGCCCGGCTGCCGCAGGGCGAGCAGCCGCACGCCCTGCCGGCGCCCACTGAGACCATCACCGTCGAGGCCGCCAGCATCGCCCCACCCGGCACGCCGCGCCTCGTGGTGCAGGATGTCAGCTTCGGCCTCCGGGCGGGGCAGGGGCTCGGCATCATCGGCCCCTCGGCTTCCGGCAAGTCCTCGCTGGTGCGCGCCCTCGTCGGCGTCTGGCCGCCGATCCGCGGCAAGATCCGGTTCGACGGCGCGGCGCTCGATCAGTGGACCAGCGGCGACCTCGGCCCGCATATCGGCTTCCTGCCGCAGGAGGTCGAACTCTTCGCCGGCACGGTGGCCGAGAACATCGCCCGCTTCGAGCCGGGCGCATCGGCCGAGGCGGTCATCGCGGCGGCCAAGGCGGCCGGCGTGCACGAGCTGATCCTGCGGCTGCCGGAGGGCTACGACACCCGCATCGGCGAGGGCGGTTCCGGCCTCTCCGCCGGGCAGCGCCAGCGGGTCGGGCTCGCCCGCGCCCTCTACCGCGAGCCGTTCCTCGTGGTGCTCGACGAGCCCAACGCCAACCTCGACAGCGAGGGCGAGAACGCCCTGACGCAGGCGATCCTCGGCGTGCGGCGGCGCGGCGGCATCTGCGTCGTCGTCGCCCACCGGCCGAGCGCGCTCGCCGCCCTCGACCTGATCCTGATGATGGCCGACGGCCGCGCCCAGGCCTTCGGGCCCAAGGACGAGATCCTCAAGCGCGTGCTGCGCCCGGCACCGGCCCCCGTGCCGGTCGCCGCCGAGGCCGCCGCTCCGCAAGTCGCCGCGCCTTCGATCCGTGAGAGTGCCTGATGTCCGCGACCCTCGCCCCCCTCAACGGTCTCCCCCCGGCGCTGCCGCGGCCCGTCGCCCACGGCTCGATCCGCAGCCACCTCACCGTCGCGCTCGGCCTTTCCCTCGCCCTCGTTCTCGGTGTCGGCGGCTGGGCCACCTTCACCGAGATCTCGGCCGCGGTGATCGCGCCGGGCCAGCTCGTGGTCGAGACCGACGTGAAGAAGGTGCAGCACCCCACCGGCGGCGTCGTCGGCCAGCTCCTGGCGCGTGAGGGCCAGCGGGTCGCCGCCGGCGACGTGCTGATCCGCCTCGACGAGACCCAGACCCGGGCCAACCTCGACATCGTGCTCAAGGCCATGGACGAGTTGGCCGCCCGCCGAGCCCGCGACGAGGCCGAGCGCGACGGGCTCAAGACCATCACCTTCCCGCCCGACCTCGTCGCCCGCATCGATGACGACCCGAGCGTCGCCCGGCTGATCGACGGCGAATCGCGCCTGTTCGCCGCCCGCGTCGCCGGCCGTGAAGGCCAGAAGGCGCAGTTGCGCGAGCGCATCGACCAGCTCCGCCAGGAGATCGCCGGGCTCACCAAACAGGCCGAGGCCAAGGATCGCGAGATCGGGCTGATCGGCCACGAGCTGACCGGCGTGCGCGACCTCTACGCCAAGAACCTCGTGCCGCTCTCGCGCGTCACCGCCTTGGAGCGCGACGCCGCCCGCCTGGAGGGCGAGCGCGGCCAGCTCGTCGCCTCGACGGCCTCGGCGCGCGGCAAGATCGCGGAGACCGAGCTGCAGATTATTCAGATCGACGGCGAGATGCGCACGGAGACCGGCAAGGATCTGGCCGAAATCCGCGGCAAGTGGTCGGAGCTGCGCGAGAAGCGGGTGGCGGCGGAGGACCAGCTCAAGCGGGTCGAGCTGCGCGCGCCGCAGGACGGCTTCGTGCACCAGATGAGCGTGCACACGGTCGGCGGCCTCGTGGTCCCGAGCGAGCCGGCGATGCTGATCGTCCCGGCCTCCGATCAGCTCCTCGTCGAGGTGCGGGTGCAGCCGCAGGACATCGACAACGTGCGGGTCGGCCAGAAGGCGGTGCTGCGCTTCTCGGCCTTCAACACGCGCACGACGCCGGAGATCGACGGCGAGGTGGTGCGGGTCTCGGCGGACGTGACCCAGGACCCCAAGACCGGGCAGAGCTACTACACGGCGCGCATCCGCATCCGCGAGGATCAGAAGGAGCGCCTGAAGGGCCTGCGGCTGGTGCCGGGCATGCCGGTGGAGTCCTACACCCAGATCGGCGAGCGCTCGGTCCTGTCCTATCTCACGCGGCCTCTGACCGATCAGATTGCAAAAGCGTGGCGGGAGCGCTGATAATCTTGGGCGATCGCTTGAAGCGATCGCCCTGGCTCTTCGCCAGCCTCAAACGCCGGCGCCCGCCTCCGCGGGCTTAGGCTTCCGCTCCGCTCGATACTCTTCAGGACCGAAGTCCTGAAGAGCCCGCTCCGCGCGGCGCTCTTCGCGCCGCGAAGCCGCCCGCGGCTTCGAGCGATTGCCTGACCTTGCCTCACGGGCGGGTTGTCTGATAAGGCGACCGCCTCCCCGCGATGTCGCTGATGTCATCGCCGGAGCGTCCCCGTGGCGCTCCGTTCCCTCGAGACACATGAACAACAGGCGGCCGGTCTCGAATCCGTGCCGATGTGAGACCGATGAAGATTCGCAACTCGCTCAAGTCTCTGCGCGGCCGTCACCGCGATAACCAGCTCGTGCGCCGCAAGGGCCGCGTCTACGTCATCAACAAGACGCAGAAGCGCTTCAAGGCCCGCCAGGGCTGATCCCTCGGTGCCGCGATTCGCACGCGGCACCGAAGCGCGTTGACGGGAGCCGGGTTCGGGGTGGAAGCTCCGAACCTATGGACGCCCGCCGCACCCCACTCCTGACCGCCCTTTGCCTCGGCCTCGCGCTGGCAGGCAATGCGGCCACCGCCAGCCTCGCGGCGGGCGACAAGACCCGGCCGGAGAAGGAGCGCAAGGCGCATCCGCCGATCAGCCTCGACGATCTCTATACCCGCCTCAAGCAGGCCGAGGACGAGACCGAGGCCAAGGCCGTCGCCACCCTGATCGAACGCCGTCTCGGCCGCTCCGGCAGCGCCACGGCCGACCTGCTGTCCGATCGTGCCCGGCAGGCGATGAGCGGCAACGACTTGCCGCTGGCCGTCGAACTGATGGACCGCTCCGTCGCCCTGGAGCCGAACTGGTCCGAGGGCTGGAGCCGGCGCGCCACCCTGTTCTGGCGCCTCTCCGACACCGCGACCGCCATCGCCGACCTCCAGCGCGCGCTTGTGCTGGAGCCGCGCCACTTCGAAGCCTGGGCCGCGCTCGGCAAGCTCTATCTCGCCCAGGACGACAAGGGCCGTGCCCTCGACGCCTTCCGCCGGGCGGAGGCGCTCTACCCGCAATGGGATGTGCTCAAGAAGGCGATCGAGCGGCTGACACCCGAAGTGCAGGGACGCGACCTCTGATTCGCCTCCCGTGAGCCTCGCGGAACCCCTCCGTTTCGCCGCCGGCCTATTGGCAACGGCCGTCGGTCTCGTCGCGCTATTGCTCCTTTGCGCGGCGGTAGCGACGCGGCTCATCGCGTGGCGCATCGAGGCGCGCTATCCGGCCGCCGGCCGAAGTGTCGATGTCGAGGGGGGTCGGATCGCCTATCTCGAGGACGGGCCCGTGACGGGGGCGCGGGGCACGATCGTGCTGCTCCACGGCGCCTCGGCGAACGCCTACGACCCGATGGAGGGCGTCGGCCGGCATCTCGCCCGATCCGGCTTTCGCGTGATCGCCTTCGATCGGCCGGGCTACGGCAACAGCGACCGAATCGGCGGCGTGGATGCCGCCTCACCGGCGTCTCAGGGGAGGGCGCTGGGACAGGCGCTCGATCGGCTCGGCACCGGTCGGGTGATCCTGCTCGGCCATTCCTGGTCCGGCGCGCTCGCCCTGCGGATGGCCCTCGACCGTTCGGAGCAGGTGGCAGGCCTCGTCCTCGTGGCACCCGTGGCGATGCCGTTTCCGGCGCGCCCGCTGCCCTGGTGGGCCCGAATCGCCTTGACGCCGCCGGTGACGTGGCTGCTCACGCAGACCGTCGCCGTCCCGATCGGCCTCTCCTACCTGCCCTCGCTCGCGAGAAGCGTGTTCAAACCGGAAGCAGCGGTCGAGAGCTATATCGCGGCGAGTCGGGCGCCGCTGATTCTGCGACCGGGCCCGGCGCTCGCCAACATCCAGGACATCGCCGGACTTCCCGCCGCGCTCGCCGAGCAGGCACCGCGCTACGAAACCGTCGCCGTGCCCGCCGTGATCGTGGCCGGCGAGGCCGATCCGGTCGTCCAGACCCGCTTGCAGACCGATCCACTGAGTCGGGCGATGCCGCAGGCCCGGCGCGTCGTGGTGCCGGGCGCCGGGCATATGCTGACCTACACCGCCCCCGACACGCTCGTGCGCGAGGTCGAGGCGTTAACGGTGGCGATCGCGCGGTAGAGTTTTCCGCGCGATCACGCTTCCGATCTCCGGGACTACGCCCGCTCGGCATGCTCGCGGGTGACGAAGGCGATGCGCACCATGTTGGTCGCCCCCGGAATGCCGAACGGCACGCCGGCCACGATGATCACCCGGTCGCCGATCTCGGCGAAGCGCTCGCGCACCGCGAATTTCGCGGCGCGGAAGGCCATGTCGTCCACGTCGCTGGCGTCCTTGGTGACGATCGGGTGCACGCCCCAGGCCATGGTGAGGCGCCGCGCCGTCTCACGCTTCGGCGTCAAGGCGATGACGCTGGCATTGGGCCGGGCACGCGCCAGCCGCAGCACCGTCGAACCCGAATGGGTCCAGGCCATGATCGAGCGCAGGCTCAGCGCCTCGACGATCTGGTGGGCCGCGGCCGCGATGGCGTCGGAGGCCGTCGGCTCCGGCTCGGAGCGCTGCGCCATCAGGATCGACCAGTAGAGCGCGTCGCGCTCCACCTGCTCGGCGATGCGGTTCATGGTGCCGATCGCCTCGACCGGAAACTCGCCGGCGGCGCTCTCGGCCGAGAGCATCACCGCATCCGCGCCCTCGTAGACGGCGGTGGCCACGTCCGACACCTCGGCGCGGGTCGGCACCGGCGAGGTGATCATCGATTCGAGCATCTGGGTCGCGACGACGACCGGCTTGCCGAGCCGGCGCGCGCCGCGGGTGATGCGCTTCTGCACGCCCGGAACCTGTTCGAGCGGCATCTCGACGCCGAGATCGCCGCGGGCGACCATGATGCCGTCGGAAATCTCGATGATCTCGTCGAGGCGGGTGAGCGCCTGCGGCTTCTCGATCTTGGCCATCACCAGGGCACGCCCGGCGGCGACCTTCTTCACCTCCGCCACGTCCTCCGGGCGCTGCACGAAGGAGACGGCGATCCAGTCGGCGCCGGCTGCCAGGCCCGCTTCCAGATCACCGCGATCCTTCTCGGTCATCGCCGGCACCGGCAGCACGGTGTGGGGCAGCGACACGCCCTTGCGATTCGAGATGCGCCCGCCGACCTCGACACGGGTGACCGCACGCCCCTCGCTCACTTCGGTGACGACGAGGCGAAGCTTGCCGTCGTCGATGAGGATGCCGTGGCTGGGCTCCAGCGCCGACAGGATCTCGGGATGGGGAAGGAAGACGCGGTCGGTATCGCCCGGCGTCGGGTCCGAATCGAGCACGAAGGTCTGGCCGTTCTCCAGCACCGCCGCGTCGCCGACGAAGGTGCCGAGCCGCAGCTTCGGCCCCTGAAGGTCCACGAGGATGCCGATGGGGCGCTTGGCCTCGCGCTCGATGGTGCGGATCACCTCGATGCGCTCAGGCAGCTTCTCGCGGGCCAGATGGCTCATATTGATGCGGAACACGTCCGCACCGGCGTGGAACAGCTTCTCGATCATCTCCGGCGTGTCGGATGCCGGGCCGAGGGTGGCGACGATCTTGGTGCGACGCGAGCGCTTCAATGGGGCCTCCATCATACCCGCTGAACCCGCGAAGCGCGGCGATCGCGTGCGGGAACGGCCCGGCGGATGAGCGGCGCGGGCAGGCGCCGATGGCCGGACGGGGGCTTGGCGGCCACAAGCATTCCCCGGCCGGCGAGGTCAAGGCCGGAGCATCGGCGCATTTCAACGCGAATGCCGATACGGGAACTTTTTCTTTGGCTCGCCGTTGGTTGTTGTTCAACTTTCCGAGATCTAAGCGTTTACGCGCCGCTTAACGCAACTCTGACGTTATCGTCGCTGCGTGTTGCTGGAAAGTCATAGGCAGCTTGGCCGTCTCGCTGGTAGCTTAGCCCTCGAAATCAGCATTCTTCGAAGGCGAACCCATCGTGATCAGAGCTCTCCTCCTGGGCGGCACCGCGGCGCTCGTGAGCACCGCCGCGCTCGCCGCCGATCTGCCGCGCCGCGAGGCTCCGCCGATCGCCTTCGCGCCCGTCCCGGTCTTCACCTGGACCGGCTTCTACGCTGGCCTGCACACGGGTTACGCGTTCACCGACAACCCGAACATCCAGACCCGCGGTAACGATCCCTTTACGGCCAGCAACGTGACGCTCGCCCGTCGCCCCGCTTCGCTCAAGAGCGAAGTCGATGGCTTCTCCCGCATCGGCGGCGGCTTCGGCTACAATCATCAGTTCACGCCGGGCGGCGGCTTCGTGGCCGGTCTGGCCTTCGACGCCACCTGGCTCGACCTCGACAAGCGCACGGGCTTCTACGGCGCGCCGAACCCAACCGTCGGCAACGCCAGCGTCTACACGCAGAACCTCGACTTCCTCGGCACCGTCAACGGCAAGCTCGGCTACGCCTTCGACCGGTTCTTCGTCTACGGCACCGGCGGTCTCGCCTTCGGCCATGTCAGCTACGGCGCGGACTTCTTCAACCCGGGCGCCACCGTCCTCCAGTACACCGGCGGCGGTCGCAAGATCTTCGAGACCGGCTACAACTACGGCGGCGGCATCGAGTACGCGATCCCGGTCGACAGCTTCCTGAACTACTTCTCGGTCGGTCGCTGGCTCGGCATCAAGTCCGACGTGACGATCAAGGCGGAGTACATCCGCTACGATCTCGGCAGCCGCAACGTGCTGATCAACCAGACCGCGCCCGTTCCGCCCGGCTCCTACACCGGCCGCTTCGCCACCGAGGGCAGCCTGATCCGTGCCGGCTTCAACTACAAGTTCAGCGGCCTCTAAGCCTCCAAGCTTAGAAACCGACGACGTTCAGCGGGCGCCTCCACGAGGCGCCCGCTTTCGTTTGGGCGGGTCCGATCGGATGTGGCTGCGGAGAACGCCGGTCTTCATCCGTGCGGACGCGTTCGGTCGGTTGCCCGCTGAGGCTGGCGACGGCCGTGCGCCTATCCCATGCGTCGCGTGACGTTCACCGCCCACATGAGGCCGCAACGCCGAGGGGATGTCGCTCCCGCACGACGCGACGCCTCAATGGTCGCGTTCGGCAGCATCAATGCGGATTGTAGTCGCCGTCCCGGTCGCGCTGCGACTCGCGGCAAGCGACCGTGTTTACGGACCGCCGGCCAGAGGCTGGCCCGGATCGGAGAGCTGGATCGTCCAGTTCCGCTGCTGGCCGGTATCGACTTCGATGAAGCCGTTGCGGTCGAAGCCGCGGGCCAGGCAATCCTCGACGCCGCGGATGGTGAAGGCGGTGTCGCGGGTGCACATCATGGCGCGCCCGCTCCACTCGCCACCGCGGCTGTAATCGACGGCGTAGAGATAATAGAACTGCGCGGCGAGCGAGCCCTTTAGCAGGGTCTCACAGTTGCGCGGCTTGAGATCCCACCAGCCTTCCGTCACCCAGCCCTGCGCATCCCGGTAGCCCAGGGTCACGCCGACCTTGCTGGCGGTCTGGTTGCACAGGCGCAGGTCGGCCGAGGCGGGGAGGGGGAGGAGCGCGGAGGCGCCGAGGCAGAGCCCGAGGAGGGCCCTGCGCCGCGAGCGGGCGCTCGCTTGTTTCTGCATCGTCTTCTTCCAAAAGCCGGTGGCCGCCTTTTGGGACGAGGCTCTCGAGAACTCAATCGACGAGGATGACGCGGCAATCGTTGACATTGGTCCGAGTGGGGCCCGGCTGAACGAGATCGCCGATTGTCGCGAAGAATCGCGTCGAATCGTTGTCGAGCAACATCGCTTTCGGATCGAGCCCTGCGGCCTGGGCGCGGCTCAGCGTCGTGGCATCGACCAAGCCGCCCGCCGGGTCCGTCGCCGCGCCGCGGCCGCCATCGGTGCCGTCGGTGTCGGCGGCGATGCCGGCAATGCCCTCGGCCCCGTCGAGCGCGATGGCGAGCGCCAGCGCATATTCCTGATTGGGCCCGCCATCGCCCTCGCCGCGGATGGTGACCGTGAGTTCGCCACCGGAGATCAGGGCGACGCGGCGTCCCGCCTGCCGCGCCTCGATCGCCAGCCGGGCATGGTCGGCCGCCACCTCGCGGGCCTCGCCCTCAAGATCGGAGCCGAGCATCACCGGCTCGTAGCCGGCCCGCCGGGCAGCCTCGGCCGCCGCTTCGAGGGCGTCGATCGGCCCGGCGATGATGCGGTACTCGGCCCGGGCGAAGGCCGGATCGCCCGCCTTCGGCGTCTCGTTGGCCGGATCGTTCAGCAGGACGAGCGCGGATTCGGGCAGGCTGATACCGCGGCGCTCGCAGATCGCGCGGGCATCGGCCAGGGTGGAGGGATCGGGCACGGTCGGGCCGGAGGCGATCACCGACGGGTCGTCATGCGGCACGTCGGAGATAGCGAGCGTCAGGATCGACTTCGCGTTGCGCGCTGCCATCGCGAGCCGGCCGCCCTTGATGCGCGAGAGGTGCTTGCGCACGGCGTTGATCTCGTTGATCGGCGCCCCGGAGCGCAGCAGCGCCTTGGTGATCGCCTGCTTTTCCGCGAGCGTCAGATTGCCGGCGGGTGCGATCCAGTTCGCCGAACCGCCGCCCGAGAGCAGCACCAGCACTTCGTCGTCCGGGCCGGCGCTCGCGGCGAGGGCCAGGGCTTCCTTGGTCGCCTCGATGCCGGCCGCATCGGGAACCGGATGGCCGGCCTCGACCATGCGGATGCCGGGGGCCTCCTCGCCGTAACCGTGCCGGGCCACGGCGAGACCGACGATCCGGTCCTCCGGCACCCCGTGCTCCTGGCGGTAGAACCGGCTCGCCACCGCGGCCATGCTGCCACCGGCCTTGCCCGCTCCGAGAATGATGAGCCGCCCCGGCGTCGGCACCGGCAGGTGCCCGACGAGGCATTTGCGCGGATGGGCGGCGGCGATCGCCTCGTCGAGGATCGAGGAGAGGAGGGCGCGACGCTCCGCGTGGGCCGGATCGGTCGGGGCAGGGGCGGTCATGGGCGTCCTCGCGCGAGTCTTGACGGTTCTTGTTTGTGCGTTTGCTTGCCCGAGCGCTGCCGTGTCGGCAAGCCTTCGCGGTTTCACAAAACTTTCGGGCGCCGGAGCATTCTTTTTGACCCCGGCACCATCCTTGCTCAACGATTTGCGCAGCGCCGCGCGCAATGCCGGTCAGCGGTGAGAGCCGCGCCCCTTTCGATCTTGCCGCGGCGGCCCAGATAAGCGCCATGCTCTCCGTTGAACCCGAGACCGAAACCCGCCCTGAACACCCCATCGAGCGCATTGAGGGCGATGCGTCCCTGGGCCTCCTGCTCGTCTGCGAACACGCCTCGAACGCGGTGCCGGAAGATCTCGGCCGGCTCGGCGTGCCGGAAGCCGAATTTTCCCGCCACATCGCCTACGATATCGGGGCCGCGGAGGTGACGCGCCGGCTCGCCGCGCGGCTCGGGGTGCCGGCGGTACTGACGCAGTTCTCGCGGCTCATCATCGATCCGAACCGGGGTCGCCGCGATCCGACCCTGGTGATGCGGCTCTCCGACGGCGCGATCGTACCCGGCAACGCCCGGATCGACGCGGCCGGCATCGCCGAGCGCATCCGGCGCTTCTACGTGCCGTTCGACCGCGCCGTGGACGAGGCGGTCGGCCAATCGGAGGCTGCGGGCGTGCGGCCGATGTTCGTGACGATCCACAGCTTCACACCGTTCTGGCGCACCGTCGCCCGGCCCTGGCAGGTCGGTGTCCTCTACGATCAGGACTCAGGGTTGAGCCGCCTGCTGATCGAGGCGCTCAAGGCCGATCCGGCCGGGCTCTGCGTCGGCGACAACCAGCCCTATGACGGCGGCCTGCCCGGCGACACGATCGACCGGCACGCCACCGCGCGCGGCCTGCCCAACGCGCTCATCGAGATCCGCCAGGATCTGATCGGCGGGCCCGAGGGCCAGGAGGAGTGGGCGCAGCGCTTCGCCCGCATCCTGAGGCCGATGCTGCGCCCGCCCGCTTGACGGAAGGGGATCGCAGGGCGACCTCTGCGTGATCCCTCGACAGCGAAAGCCGCCCCCATGACCGAGCCGATGACCGGAATCGATCCCGCGACGCAGACCGAGCTGGAGGCGGCCGTGTTCCGCCGCCTCGTCTCGCATCTGCGCAACCGCACCGATGTGCAGAACATCGACCTGATGAATCTCGCCGGCTTCTGCCGCAACTGCCTGTCGAACTGGCTGAAGGATGCGGCCGACGAGCGCGGCCTCGCGCTCTCGAAGGATCAAAGCCGCGAGCACGTCTACGGCATGCCCTATGAAGAGTGGAAGCAGAAGCACCAGACCGAGGCGGCCCCCGAACAGCAGGCGCGCTTTTCCGTCGCGCAGACCGGCGGTCACTGAGGGGGCGTCGGCATCAACGAGCAGGTAAGGTTGATGCCGTAATCCCCAGGCATCCGGCGTGGGTCTTCGGGCGCACGCCATCCCTCGCGTGAAGGAGCGCAGCCATGGCCGCCTCGCCTGCCCCCGCCGTCGACCCGTCCTCGGTCGCCGCCGATCAGCTCAAGAGCATCATCGAGCGCATCGAGCGCCTCGAAGAGGAGAAGGCCGGCATCGCGGGCGACATCAAGGATGTCTATGCCGAAGCCAAGGCCAACGGCTTCGATGTGAAGGTGCTGCGCAAGATCATCTCCCTGCGCAAGCGCGACCACGACGAGCGCCAGGAGGAAGAGGCGATCCTCGAACTCTACCTCCAAGCCCTCGGCATGGCGTAGCACCATCGGTCCCACCGAGACCGCATCCTGAGGTGCCGCGCCGCGGCCTCGAAGGATCCTCCAGATCCTGCGTGATCCCTGGACGATCCTTCGCGGCCCGCTGACGTGGGCATCTCAGGATGAGGGGCGTGAATGGAAAGCGGGTGCTCGTCGAGCCGCATCGCGGTCCTCGGCTGAGTTCCCCCGAACGGGCGCGCGCCTCAGGCGTCAACGGGCCTGGGCCGGCCCCTGCGTGGCGGAGCCGGTGAAGCGGGTGGCCGACAACGCCAGAGGTTCGGCCGAGAACCGTCCGCCCAAGGCCTCGACCGACGGGATGTGAAGCGCTTCCGCGGGCAGCGCCTCGTCGGGGCGCGGACGCGCCAGCGCCACGCGGACGAGGGCTGTCGGCGCGGCCGGCTCCGAGACGCCCTGAACCACAGCGAAGAACAGGCTGCGGACCTGCTCGCGCGGGTCGGCATCCGCCGGCACCAGACGCCCTTCGACGGCGGCCGGCTCCGACGCTTCGGTGTCTGTCTCGCTCCCCGCCTGCGCGACATGAACCATGCCGGCCAGGCCCTCGCCGTTGAGAGAGGCGAGCTGCACCGGGCGCTGCGGCGGCAGCGGAATGGTGAGGGCGGTGGCGACGACGGCGAATTCCGAGGGACGCCGCGGCGGCAGCGGCGCGACCACGGCCTGATCGGCCTCGCCGGTCAGCAATTCCTTGGCCGAAGCGCCGTCCCGGCGCAGGCTCGTCGCGCGCAGGGCCTCGGAGGCGGTCGGCGCGGCATAGGCCATCGCCACGCTCCCATCCGCCGTGTCGGCGCTGGCGACCGCGATGCTCGGCTTGGCCCGGGCCTTGGACGGCACGGCGGCGCTGGCGAGCGCGGCCGGCGGCGCATCCGTCCCGCCGTTGCCGCCGAAGAGCGAGGCGAAGAAGCCCTTGAGCCCCGGCCCCTCGCCGACCTCGTCGGCGCTGGCCAGCGCCGTGTAGCCCAGCACCGTGCCGCCGCGGGATAGGATCTCGGCTCGGGCCTCCTCGTAGCGGGCGAGCGGCTTGCCGTCGGCGGGCAGATGGACGGTCTTGCCGTCCGGGAACAGGCGGGCGAGCTGGTCATGGCTCATGCGCGGCCAGGAGCGCACCGAGCCGACATCGAGATGCACGAAGGGCGAGCCGGAGCGGGGATACCAGCCGACGCCGCCGCGCTGCATTCGCATGCCGACGGCGCGGATCTGGTCGATCGAGGCGTCGGTCATGAAGAAATCCATGGCCTTGCCGAGCATGTGCTGGCTGGTCTCGGCGACGCCCGAGGAGCGGCGGCGCAGCATGCCGTTGGTCTTCGGGCTGCGGTAGCCGCAGACGATGCGCAGCGGCGCGGTCGAGCCGACGGAGCGCTGCGCCTCCCACACCACGTCGAACAGGCGCGGGTCCATCTTGACCGATTCATTCTGGCGCCAGTCACGCATCAGCAAGTTGATCTGGTCGAGGGCGGCGCGGTCGTAGCGTCCGTCGCGCTTGAAGGTGACGTTCAGCGTCTCCCCGGTGTGCTCATGCACCATGGAGAGGCTGCGGGTGTCGCCGTTGGCGACCGCGTCCTGGGTCTCGACCGTGCCAGCGACGAGCAGGGCGGCCATCGCACCGGCGGCGGAGGCGAGGCGCTTCAGGCGCGGGGAGGGCGAAGTGCGGTTCGAGGACAGGCCGTCCCGGATCGTGCGCAGCATGGTCCTCACCTCGCAAAACGGCGCGGCATCGGCGATGCCGCGAGGCGCAAGGATGGCCGAGGACCGGAAAGGCGGGTCGTCGGGGCCCGTGCTGCTCACCGTCTTTCAAAGACGGCTACGGGCCAACCGTGGCAAAAAAGAGCCTTGCAAGATCCAAGCGCGATTTCGGACCTGCGTTGTCCCGGTCCGAATAACGGCGCCCCTAACCCGTGCGGGCGAAACGCGCGACCGCCGGCCTACCAGTAGCTGCGCGGCGGATAGGCGTAGGTCGGGGCGCTCTCCGGCTCGCCGAACATGTCCGAGGAACGGCGCGGGGCGGCGCGGCGCTCGCTGCGCACTGCCTCGCGCGCCACGGCTTGGCGCGGGGCCGGGCGGGCGGCCTCGGCATTCGGGCGCTTCTCCTTCGCGGGCCCCTTCGCCACGGCCTCAGAGCGGGCGGCAAGCCCCAGCGCGACCTTCATCGGCCCATCGTAGCCATAGAGGTCCGGCAGGGTGCGGTAGGAGCCGAGATCATCCACTTCCGCCGTGAAGTAGGCGAGGTGCACCGGCAGCTTCTCAGGCAGGCGCAGCGTCCGCTCGCCCTTGCCGATCAGCTTCTTGAGGCGCTCCTGCGTCCAGTTCGGCAGCACCGCGTCGGCGAAGCGGAAGGGGTCGTCCACGCGCACGCAGCCATGGCTGAAGGCGCGGGTCGAGGCGGAGAACAGCGAGCGGTTCGGCGTGTCGTGCAGGTAGACCGCGTGCTGGTTCGGGAACATGAACTTGATGAAGCCGAGCGCGTTCCGCTCGCCCGGCGGCTGGCGCAGGGAGATGTTGCCGCCCCGGCGCACCACCTCGAACCCGGCGGTGCGGCCCGAAGCCAGCATCTGCTTCAGGATCGAGGGCGGCACGTACCAGGACGGGTTGACGACGGCGTATTCCATCATCCCCGAGAAGGTCGGCGTGGGGCTCGTAGGCTTGCCGACGATCACCCGCGCCTCGTCACGCTGGCTGCCGTCGCGAAAGACCTTCAGCTTGAATTCCGGCACGTTGACGAAGACGTAGTTCGGCCCGAGTTCGGGCGGCAGCCAACGCCAGCGCTCCATGTTGACGAGGAGGTCGGCCTCGCTCGCGCTCGCCTTCGGCACGTTCGCGTTGGCAAGCGCCGCGACGGTAGCGCGGGTGAGCGTTCCGTTCGCCGGCAGGCCACGGCTGCGCTGGAAGTTCTTCACCGCATCGGCGACGGCGCGGTCATAGGCATCCGCCTCGCCGGGCGCCGAATCGAGGGTGCCGGCGGGGCTCGCATCGAGGCCGAAGCGGCTGCGCAGCAGCGGCACGCGCGGGTCGCTCATCCCGAGCTTGAGCACCGGCCCGTCGGGAAGCTTGACGCTCGGCGCCCCTTGCGTCCGGCCGGCACGCAGGCCGGCGAGGCGCTTCTTCAGGGCGAGGTAGCCGGGCTGGCGCGGATTGTAGCTCTGCAGCACGTCGCCGGCTCCCGCGCCCGCGGCAGCGAGACGGGTCAGCACCGTGTCGGCGGGCGGCAGGTCGAGGGTGGGCGTGATGAGCCGCGAGATCGCGGCCGGGTTCACCCGTCCGCCGCGGGCGTCGCGGGCGTAGAGGGCGAAAGCCGCCGAGAGCTCGAGGTCGGCCTCGGCCATCTCCGCATCCGTGTCCGGGCGGCTGAGCTTGCCGACCACCGGAACGGGATAGGCATTCGGATCGAGCCCGTCCTCGCCCGCTTCGCGCAGTCGGGCGATGGCCGCGTTGGCGGCGGCGGTGAAGGTCCGGTTCTCGATCCAGATCGGCTTGAAATTCCCGAGCGCGTAGAAAGCCTGGATCGCCTCGCGATCCTTGACGGTCAGCCGTTGCAGCAGCGGCGCGCTGTCGTTGAGGCGCGCATAAACGGCGGCAGGAAGCGGCTCGCTCGGCGCGACCGGGGCCGGTGGCCCTTCGGCGGCGGGTGCGGGGGCCGGCTCTGCAGGGGGAGGGGGCACGTCGGCGGCCGGTGCCGCGCCGTTGGACGACTCGGGCGTGACCGCCGGCTCGCTGGCGATATCGACGGCAGCCTTCCGGATGACGATGCCCGACTCCGCTGCGGCGGTGTCCTCGGCACGGGCCGGGGCTTGGCTGAAAGCGAGGAGGGCCGCCAGCGCGACGGACAGGGTCCGCGCGAGGCCCGTTCCGGCTTCCGATGCAGCGCGCATGTCGGCAACTCCCTGGATACGGCCGAGAATGCCGCAGCTCTGCTTAAAGATCATCGACCGAAGCACGGCCGTGCGCAACCACACGACCACATGCCGCGGCCGCGCCGGAACCGGAAGGCGAACCGCCGAAGCATGCGCCGCGTCCCTGATATCGGATCGAGGACGAGGCGCGTGCCTCTTGTTTTCGCATCGTCCCGAAAGCCGGCGACCGCCATTCGGAACGATGCTGTGAACGGCGGTTGCGACCTCAGGCGGCGTCCTCGGAGCGCTCCTCGTCGTCGAGGCCGAGCTCCTTGAGTTTGCGGTAGAGGGTTGATCGGCCGATTCCGAGGCGGCGGGAGACTTCGGACATTCGGCCGCGGTAGAATTGCAGGGCGAAGCGGATCACCTCCGCCTCGACGGCCTCCATCGTCTTCATGTCGCCGGTATCCTCGACGACGAGCGACATGGCGTGGGGATCGCGCACCTCGACGCGGACGATCTCCCGCACCGGCTCGAACCCGCCCGCGGGCAGGGCGGCCTGCGTCGGCAGCGGCGGGATGCGGACGTCGAAGCCCTCGACCTGCGCCGCGATCTGCGGAAACTCCGCCACCGTCAGTTCGTCGCCATCGGCGAGGACCACCGCACGGAACAGCGCGTTCTCCAACTGGCGCACGTTGCCGGGCCAGGGATAGCGTGACAGCAGCGCCATCGCCTCGGCGGTGATGCCGCGCAGGCGCTTGCCCTCTTCCGCCGCGAACCGCGCGCAGAACGAGCGCACGAGATCCGGAATGTCCTCGCGCCGCGCCCGCAGGGGCGGCAGCGTCATGGGAAAGACGTTGAGGCGGTAATAGAGATCCTCGCGGAACTTGCCCTGCTTCACGAGATCGAGGAGCGAGCGGTTGGTTGCCGAGATCAGGCGGATATCGACGCGCACGGCGCGCTTGCCGCCCACGGGATCGACCTCGCCCTCCTGCAGCGCCCGCAGGAGCTTGACCTGGGCGTCGAGGGGCAGTTCGCCGATCTCGTCGAGAAACAGCGTGCCCCCCGAGGCTTCCACGAACTTGCCGACATGCTTCTCGGTGGCGCCGGTGAAGGCTCCCTTCTCGTGACCGAACAGGGTCGATTCGACGAGGTTCTCGGGGATCGCCCCGCAATTGACCGTGACGAAGGGCTTGCCGCGCCGGTCACCCGAACCCTGAATCGCACGGGCCAGCACTTCTTTACCGACACCCGATTCGCCCTCGATCAGGACGGGGATGTTCGATTTCGCCGACCGCTCGGCCAGCCGAATCACCCGCTCCATGTCCGGGCTCTTCGAGGCGAGATCCTTGAAGCCCAGCGCGCCCGAGGCACGGCGGCGCATCCGGCGCACCTCCTCCTCGAGCTGATCGACCCGCAGGGCGTTCTTGATCGAGACCTGAAGCCGCTCGGCACCGGCCGGCTTGACCACGAAATCGACGGCGCCCGCCCGCATGGCGTTCACCACCGCGTCGATGGAGCCGTTCGAGGTCTGTACGATGACGGGGGTGTCGATGCCGCTCTTGCGCATCTCGGCCAGAACGCTCAGCCCATCCATGCCGCCGGGCATGACGAGATCGAGCAGCACGACATCGACGCTTTCGCCGCCGCGCAGCAGATTGAGCCCGTCATGGCCGTTCTCCGCAATCCGTGCCTGGAAACCGAGGCGGCGCACCATCGCCTCGGCGAGGCGACGCTGCACGGGATCGTCGTCGATGATGAGAACGGTGGTCGACATGCGGGGCGCCTCGCTTTCCGCTCAAACCGGCCGCGGGCCGACCCGGCCTCCCAGTGGAGACCGGCGGCGCAGGGCGGCGGCTGTTTCGTTTCGAGGCACAGGGTCGCCCAAGACCGTAAAGCGCCGCTTAACGACGCTCGAATTTAGCCCGCATGGCCCCCCAAACGTCAGGACGGCACGCCCGACGGCACCTCTCCGTCGGCGTTCACGCGCCGGGGATTGCGCAGCGCAGTTGATCGTGACGGCCCGCGCTCGATATCTGACCCTGGCCGCGCTGGCGCGCCCGATGCCGAACCCGCGCTCCACCACGTCGAGGAAACAGCACATCATGTCGAGCCGAGCCGTTTTCGCCGCCCTGTCGCCGGACCTGCCGAGAGGGGCCGAGGAACGCGCGGCGGTGCGTGACGCGCTTCAGGCGGCCGATCTCGGCGTGCTGCCCGAATGGGATCTCACCGACCTCTATCCAAGCATGGACGCGCCGGCCTTCCGCGAGGACCTCGACCGGGCCGAGGCCGAGAGCCGCGCTTTCTCCGAACGCTATGCGGGCCGGATTGCCGAGATCGCGGCCGGGCCGGATGCCTCCGCCATCCTCGGCGAGGCGGTGCAGACCTTCGAGCGGATCGAGGATTTGATGGGGCGGCTGATGTCCTATGCCGGCCTCGTCTATTCCGGCGACACGACGGACGAGACCCGCGCCAAGTTCTACGGCGACACCCGCGAGCGGCTGACCACGGCCTCGGGCGACCTGCTGTTCTTCGGCCTGGAGCTGAACCGCGTCGAGGATGCGGTGCTCGATGCAGCGATGGCGGACGGGCCGCTCGCCCATTACCGGCCCTGGATCGAGGATCTGCGGCGCGAGAAGCCGCACCAGCTCGACGACCGCACGGAGAAGCTGTTCCTCGACAAGTCCGTGACGTCGAACGCCGCCTGGGACCGGCTGTTCAACGAGACGATCGCCTCGCTCCGCTTCTCGGTCCAGGGCGAGCGCCTGACACTGGAACCGACCCTCAACAAGCTTCAGGACACGGACGGGGCGGTGCGACAGGAGGCGGCGCAGGCGCTCGGCGAGACCCTGCGGGCGAATCTGCGCATCTTCACGCTGATCACCAACACCCTGGCCAAGGACAAGGAGATCTCCGACCGCTGGCGCGGCTTCAAGGATGTGGCCGATGCCCGCCACCTCTCGAATCGCGTCGAGCCGGAGGTCGTGGCGGCCATGGTCGAGGCTGTGCGGGCGGCCTATCCGCGGCTCTCGCACCGCTATTACCGGCTCAAGGCCAAGTGGTTCGGTGTCGAGGCGCTGCCCTATTGGGACCGCAACGCGCCGCTGCCGAAGGTCGAGCAGCGCACGATCCCCTGGGCGCAGGCCCGTGACACGGTGCTGGAGGCCTACGACGCCTTCTCGCCGGACATGGCCGGCATCGCCAAGAAGTTCTTCGACGGCGGCTGGATCGATGCACCGACCCGGCCCGGAAAGGCGCCCGGCGCCTTCGCGCACCCGACCGTGCCCTCGGCCCACCCCTACGTGCTGGTGAATTACCAGGGCAAACCGCGCGACGTGATGACCCTCGCGCACGAACTCGGCCACGGCGTGCATCAGGTGCTCGCCGCCCCCAACGGCGCGCTGATGGCACCGACCCCGCTGACGCTGGCCGAGACCGCGAGCGTGTTCGGTGAGATGCTGACCTTCCGGCGGCTGCTGAGCCAGACCACCGACCCGACCCAGCGCCGGGCGATGCTGGCTGCCAAGGTCGAGGACATGATCAACACGGTGGTGCGCCAGATCGCGTTCTACTCGTTCGAGCGGAAGGTCCACCTCGCCCGCGCCAAGGGCGAGCTGACGGCCGAGCAGATCAATGAACTCTGGATGTCGGTGCAAGCGGAGAGCCTCGGCCCGGCGATTACCCTGGATAAGGGCTACGAGCCGTTCTGGGCCTACATTCCGCACTTCATCCACTCGCCGTTTTACGTCTACGCCTACGCGTTCGGCGATTGTCTCGTGAACTCGCTCTACGGCGTCTACGCCCGCGCCGAGCCCGGCTTCGTCGAGCGCTACTTCGCCCTGCTCTCGGCGGGCGGCTCGAAGCCCTACGGCGAATTGCTGAAACCGTTCGGGCTCGATGCCAGCGATCCGGGCTTCTGGCAGATCGGGCTGGGGATGATCGAGGGGATGATCGCCGAGCTGGAAGCGATGGAAGAGGTGTAGCCCACACTCTATGGGCCTTGGCCAAGACGTGTTATACGCGCGTTGAACGCGGATAAGGCGCGAGGGCCAATCCCATGAAACTCGAAGTCAAGCGCATCGGAAATTCGACCGGGCTGATCCTGCCGAAGGAACTCGTCGGCAGGCTCAAGCTGGATCAGGGCGACTGGCTGCACGTCACAGAGAACGCCGACGGTACGCTGCATCTCTCGCCCTACGACCCGACCTTCGAGAAGGGCATGAAGATCGCAGAGAAGGCGATGAAGACCTATCGGAACGCGCTCGCCGAGCTTGCGAAGTGATCGAAATCGTCTGGCTTACGAGCGATCTTGTCCAGGCCATCCACGCACAGCAACTCAAGCTCTTTGGCGGGCCTCCAGGCCTGCGCGACGAGGGTGCACTCGAATCGGCCCTCGGCCGGCCCATCAACCGCGCAGGCTACGGTGAGCCAGACTTGGCTGAACTCGCCGCAGCCTACGCCTTCGGCATCGCCAAAAACCATCCCTTCATCGATGGCAACAAGCGCGCGGCGCTGCTGGCGTTCGTGACGTTCCTCGGCCTGAACGAAATCGACTTCGTGGTTGCCGAAGCCGAGGCGGTGCTGATGATCCGTGGCCTCGCCGCGGGCGAGATCGATGAAGCCGGACTGACACGTTGGATTCGCGACAACTGGCCAAAAGCGTAGCGCGGCCCGCGGCGCGCCGTCCCAGCGCACTGGCACCACCTCGGGCTATGCCTATCTCCGGTCGAGTCCCGATAGGAATCGATCCGAATCCATGGCCGAGACCGACCGCGAAGCCAACCGCTTCACTGCCCGCGCGAGCCGCTACGTCAGCGTCGGCGCCAATGTCGGAGGGGTGGCCGCGCGGATGGCGGCGGCGCGCCTGTTCGGCGGCAAGGACGGCGCGAGCCTGAACAACGCAGCGGCCTTGGCTCAGGCGCTCGGCGGCCTCAAGGGGCCGATCATGAAGGTGGCGCAGTTGCTCGCCACCGTGCCGGACCTGCTGCCGCCGGAATACGCGGCCGAATTGCAGAAGCTCCAGGCCGACGCGCCGCCGATGGGCGCGGCCTTCGTCAAGCGCCGGATGATGGCCGAACTCGGCGCCGACTGGCAGAGCCGCTTCGACGGCTTCGATCTCAAGCCGGCGGCCGCCGCCTCGCTGGGTCAGGTCCATCGCGCGCAATCACGCGACGGCGCCCCGCTCGCCTGCAAGCTCCAATATCCCGACATGCAGTCGGCGGTCGAAGCGGATCTCAAGCAGCTTCAGGTCGCCTTCGCACTCCACCGGCGCATGAATTCCTGGCTCGACACTTCCGAGATCGCCAAGGAGATCGGCGCGCGGGTGCGCGAAGAGCTCGATTACGGCCGCGAGGCCAAGCACGCTGCCCTCTACGGCGACGTGCTCAAAGACATCGATTCCGTGCGGGTGCCCGCGGTGCATTCCGATCTCTCGACGAAGCGCCTCCTCACCCTCGGCTGGCTCGACGGCGAGAAAATCCTGAACTTCACGCAGAGCCCGATCGAGATCCGCAACCGACTCGCCCAAGCGATGTTTCGAGCTTGGTGGCATCCCTTCAGCCGCGCTGCCGTGATCCACGGCGATCCGCATCTCGGCAACTACACCGTCTTCTCAGAGGGCGGTGAAGCGCAGGGCATCAACCTGCTCGATTACGGCTGCGTGCGCATCTTCCATCCCCGCTTCGTCGGCGGTGTGGTCGATCTCTACCGCGGCCTGCTGGAAGACGATCGCGCGCGGGTTGTCCACGCCTACGAAGTCTGGGGCTTCAAGAAGCTCGACAACGAAACCATCGACATCCTCAACATCTGGGCCCGCTTCATCTACGGCCCGCTCTTGGAGGATCGCACCCGCACCGTCGCCGACGGGATCGATCCGGGTGCCTACGGACGGCGCGAGGCGTTTTCCGTGCATCAGGCGCTGAAGGAGAAGGGACCGGTCACGGTTCCGCAGGAATTCGTGTTCATGGATCGGGCCGCGGTCGGGCTCGGCGCGGTGTTCCTGCACCTGCGCTCCGAACTGAATTACCACCAATTGTTCGAAGCCGAGATCGAACGCTTCTCGCTCGACACGCTTTCCGAGCGGCAGGGGGCGGCGCTGGCCGCGGTCGGATTGCCCGATCCGGTGTGACAAAAGCCGGCTCACGACATGTGTACCTGAGCGTCAAGCTGATTGCTCGCGGATAAGCGTTGCGCTAAATCCGCGCGTGACAAGCAAAACGATACCAGGGAACGGGCGCGCAATGGCGGACACGAAGACCCTCACCGGCCTGCACTACAGCCCGGCGATGGACGAGAAGACCCACGAGCAAACCTATCGGGGCTTCGTCCGCTTCGTCGAAATCGGTACCGTCACGGTGTTGTGCTGGGTGGCGGCTCTCGCCATCGGCGGCGTGCACCAGGCGTGGGTGACCGCGATCCTCGGCGTGCTGGTGTCCTGGGTGGCCGCAGCCATCGGTGCTTTCGTCCCCGCCATCGGCTGGAAGGCCCAGGCCTTCGTCTTCGCCGGACTCCTCGCGATCCTCTTCCTGAGCTGAGGATCAAGCCTTCCGGGCCGGCTCTTCGCGTCGGCCTTTTCCAGATCTGAACTTCCCAGCAAGCTCGGATACCGGCGCGCCGAAAGGCGGCTGTAAGAACGGGAGCAACTGATGCGTATTGCCGTCTTGACGGAGACGGACCCGATAGAACCGCGGGTCGCGGCCGTCCCAGAAACGGTCAAGAAGTTCATAGGTCTGGGGTCCGAGGTCGTTGTGCAATCGGGGGCCGGCGCAAAGGCCGGCGTTCCCGATGGCGAGTACGAAGCCGCCGGCGCCAAGATCGCCGGGAGCGCCGATGAGGCTCTCTCTGGCGCTGACCTCGTCCTGAAGGTTCGCCGTCCCAACGCCGAAGAACTGGGCAAGATCCAGAAGGGCGCCACGGTCATCGCGATCATGGACCCCTACGGGCACGAGGACGCGCTGAAGGCCGCCGCCGAGGCGGGTGTCAACACCTTCGCCATGGAGCTGATGCCCCGCATCACCCGCGCGCAGGTGATGGACATCCTCTCCTCCCAGGCGAACCTCGCCGGCTACCGCGCCGTGGTCGATGGCGCCGCCGAGTACGGCCGCTCCCTGCCGATGATGATGACCGCCGCCGGCACCGTTCCCGCGGCGCGCATCTTCATCATGGGCGTCGGCGTCGCCGGCCTCCAGGCCATCGCCACCGCCCGCCGCATGGGTGCCGTGGTGACCGCCACCGACGTGCGGCCCGCCACCAAGGAACAGGTCGAATCGCTGGGCGCGAAGTTCGTCGCCGTCGAGGACGACGAGTTCAAGCAGGCCGAGACCTCCGGCGGCTACGCCAAGGAGATGTCGGCCGAGTACCAGAAGAAGCAGGCGGAGCTGGTCAAGGGCCACATCGCCAAGCAGGACATCGTCATCACCACGGCGCTGATCCCCGGCCGGCCCGCGCCGAAGCTCGTCTCCGAGGAGATGGTCGCTTCGATGAAGCCCGGTTCGGTGCTGGTCGACCTCGCGGTCGAGCGCGGCGGCAACGTCGCCGGCGCCAAGGCCGGTGAGATCGTCACCGTCGGCAACGGCGTGAAGATCGTCGGCCACGTCAACGTGCCGGGCCGCCTCGCGGCCACCGCGTCGAGTCTCTACGCCCGCAACCTCTACGCCTTCGTCGAGACCCTGATCGACAAGGAATCGAAGGCGCTGGCGGTGCAATGGGACGACGAACTCGTCAAGGCCACCAATCTGACCCGCGACGGTCAGGTGGTCCACCCCAACTTTCAGCCCAAAGCCTGATCGGTCGCGGAGGATCTCACCATGGCAACCCCCCTTCCGCCCGTCTCACCGGCAGAGCAGGCCCAGGCTGCGGCTTCGGCTGCGCGCGCCGCGGCTGACATCGCCCATCAGAACGCCGCTCAGGCGCAGTCGATCGCCGACTCGCTCGGGCATGGCATCGCCGCCGTCACCCATGGCGCCGTCGATCCCACTGTGTTCCAGCTCGCGATCTTCGTGCTCGCGATCTTCGTCGGCTACTACGTCGTCTGGTCGGTGACCCCGGCCCTGCATACGCCGCTGATGTCGGTGACCAACGCGATCTCGTCGGTCATCATCGTCGGCGCGCTCCTAGCGGCCGGCGTGCCGCTCATCGAGAAGGGCACCGGCTGGGCCCGCTTCTTCGGCTTCATCGGTATCGTCCTCGCCTCCGTGAATATCTTCGGCGGCTTCCTCGTGACCCAGCGCATGCTCGGCATGTACAAGAAGAAGGCCTGAGGCGATGTCGGCAAACGTCTCATCCCTTCTCTACATCGTCGCCGGCGTCCTGTTCATCATGGCGCTGCGGGGGCTCTCGCACCCCACCACGTCGCGACAGGGTAACCTGTACGGCATGATCGGCATGGCGCTCGCCGTGCTCACGACCCTGGTCGGCCATCCGCCGGCGGGTCTCGGCGCCTGGATCCTGGTGCTGCTCGGCCTCGGTATCGGTGGCGGCGCCGGCGCCGTGATCGCCAAGCGGGTTCCGATGACGGCGATGCCGCAGCTCGTGGCGGCCTTCCATTCGCTCGTCGGCCTCGCCGCTGTGGCGGGTGCGGCGGCGACGCTCTACGCCCCCCAGGCGGTCGGCATCCTTGAGAACGGCCACATTCACAAGGAGTCGCTGTTCGAGATGGCGCTGGGCGCGGCGATCGGCGCGATCACCTTCACCGGTTCGGTCATCGCCTTCGCCAAGCTCGACGGGCGCATGTCCGGCAAGCCGATCATGCTGCCGCAGCGGCACGCCATCAACATCGCCCTCGGCATCGCTCTGGTCGTGCTGATCGCCGTGTTCATCGGCAACGAGAGCAAGCTGGTCTTCTGGCTGATCGTGCTCCTGTCCTTCACTCTGGGCGGGCTGCTCATCATCCCGATCGGCGGCGCGGACATGCCCGTCGTCGTCTCGATGCTGAACTCCTACTCGGGTTGGGCGGCGGCCGGCATCGGCTTCACCCTCGGCAACCTCGCGCTCATCATCACGGGCTCGCTGGTCGGCTCCTCGGGTGCGATCCTGTCCTACATCATGTGCAAGGCGATGAACCGGTCGTTCATCTCGGTCATCCTCGGCGGCTTCGGCGGTGATTCCGCCGCGGCGGCCGGTGGCGGCCAGGTCGAGACGCGCCCCGTCAAGCAGGGCTCGGCCGATGACGCGGCCTACATCATGAAGAACGCCGAGCGCGTCATCATCGTGCCGGGCTACGGCATGGCGGTCGCCCAGGCTCAGCATAGCCTTCGCGAGATGGTGGACATGCTGAAGAAGGAAGGCGTGGAGGTGAAGTACGCCATCCACCCGGTGGCGGGCCGCATGCCGGGGCACATGAACGTGCTCCTGGCCGAAGCCAACGTGCCCTATGACGAGGTGTTCGAGCTGGAAGACATCAACGGCGAGTTCCCGCAGGCCGACGTGGCCTTCGTGATCGGCGCCAACGACGTCACCAATCCGGCCGCCAAGACCGACAAGGCCTCGCCGATCTACGGCATGCCGATCCTCGACGTGGAGAAGGCCAAGACGGTCCTTTTCATCAAGCGCGGCATGGGCTCGGGCTATGCCGGCGTCGAGAACGAGGTGTTCTTCCGCGACAACACGATGATGCTGTTCGGAGACGCCAAGAAGGTCGTCGACTCGATCGTCAAGAACCTCTGACCGGTCCGAGCGGCGAGAGCGCATTCCGAAGAAGTGGCTGCCGGTTCGTCGAAAGAATGCGCGTCAAAACAGAGACCTAGAGACGCTGACCTGATGCAATCAGGCCAGCGCATCGAACAAGGCAGCGGGGCGGGCGAGCAATCGCCCGCCCCGCTGTCGTATGCGGGGCGCAGTCTTCCCGCGCGGAAACGACTATGGTCGGCCGCGTGATCGCCGCCATGCTCCTCGAATCCTCCTCGGACCTCCCGCGTCCGTTCCTCGACGTCACCGCCTCGGCACTCGGGCGGCCCTGGCGCGAGCGCTGCGGCGACCCGAGCCTCCAGGCGCTCGCCGTGACGATGACCCAGGCCTATGGCCTGCCGGATCTGCTCGCGCGCGTCCTCGTCGGGCGCGGCGTGCGGCCGGCGGAGGCGGAAGCCTATCTCGCCCCACGTCTGCGCGACCTGATGCCGGACCCGTCGGCACTCGTGGATATGGAGGCGGCGGTCGAGCGGCTCGCCCATGCCGTGCGCGCCCGTGAGGCGGTGGCCATCTTCGGCGATTACGACGTGGACGGGGCGTCGAGCGCGGCCCTGCTGGCCGACTATCTCCGCGCGCTCGGCGTGCCGGTGCGCATCCACATCCCCGACCGCATCACCGAAGGCTACGGCCCCAATGTCGGCGCTGTCACGACCCTGCGGGAGGAGGGCGCGAGCCTGCTCGTCTGCGTCGATTGCGGCACCGCCGGCCACGAGCCGCTGGCCGCTGCCGCTTCGCTCGGCCTCGACGTGATCGTGCTCGACCACCACGGCGCGCCCGAAGAGCTTCCGCAGACGCGCGCTCTCGTCAATCCGAACCGTCTCGACGACCTGTCCGGCCTCGGCCATCTCTGCGCGGCGGGCGTGGTCTTCATGACCCTCGTCGCGCTGGCGCGCCGGCTGCGGCGGGACGGCGTCTTCGCAACATCCGCCGAGCCGCGCCTCACCGACTTCCTCGATCTCGTGGCGCTCGCCACCGTCGCCGACGTGGTGCCGCTCATAGGGCTCAACCGAGCCTTCGTCGTCCAGGGGCTCGCAGTCATGCGCGGGCGCGGGCGGCCGGGACTGGCCGCCCTCCTCGACGCGGCGGGGCTCAGCGAGCCGCCGGAGGCTTGGCATCTCGGCTTTCTCCTCGGGCCGCGCATCAATGCCGGCGGGCGGATCGGCGATGCCGGTCTCGGCGCGCGGCTGCTCACCACCGCCGATCCGATGGAGGCTCGCCGCATCGCCGACGAACTCGACCGACTCAACCGCGAGCGGCAGGCCATCGAGGCGCAGGCAGTCGCCGAGGCCGAGGCGGAGATGGATGCGCACCTCACCCGCGATCCGGACCGTCCGGTCCTGATCGCCGCCTCGCCGGAATGGCATCCTGGCATCGTCGGCCTCATCGCCGCCCGGCTCAAGGAGCGGTTTGGCCGGCCGGCCTTCGCCTTTGCGGTCAAGCCCGACGGCAGCGCGGTGGGCTCCGGCCGCTCCGTCATCGGGGCGGATCTCGGCGGTGCCGTGCGCGGCGCAGTCGAGGCGGGGCTCGCGGTCAAAGGCGGCGGGCATGCCATGGCCGCTGGCGTGACCCTCCCACCCGGAGGCCTCGCCGCCTTCGGGGAGAGCCTTACCCACGATCTCGTCGAGGCCGTCGGCCGAGCCCGCGCCGCCGAGGCGCTGCTGATCGACGGGACTGTGAGTGCCGGAGGGGCGACCGCCGAACTGGTGCGTCTGATCCAGCGGGCCGGCCCTTTCGGACAAGGGGCGCCCGAGCCGGTGATGGCATTGCCGCGCCACCGCATCGTCGATGCCGGCATCGTCGGCAATGGGCATGTCCGCGCCCGCCTCGTCAGCGGCGACGGGCAAGCGGTCGGCGCGATCGCGTTCCGTGCCGCACAGGGCCCGCTGGGCATCGCGCTGCTCGGCGGGATCGGCCGCAGCTTCCACGTCGCCGGAACCCTGTCCTGCGACCGCTGGCGCGGAGCGGAGCGGGCCCAGGTCCGAATCTGCGACGTCGCGCCCTGTGGATAGAAATTCGGCCGAGCTGATCGGTTGACACCCGATCGCGCCCTAATCATAAGGGCCTCGCCTGCCGCGAAACATACGCGGTGACCCGGTTTGGGGGAATGTCCCGAGCGGCAAAGGGGGCGGACTGTAAATCCGCTGCGTAAGCTTCGTAGGTTCGAGTCCTACTTCCCCCACCAAACCTGACCTTCACACTTGCGACTGTTTATTTCGCCTCGTGCCGAGTTTGTCGGCCCGCGACGGTCGCCAAGTCTTGCGTACGCTCGATTGAACTTGAAGGCGCGGGCGGCCTGAGCGCTCCCCTCGATGCAACCTGAAGCTTAGGCGTGCCGCCGTTCCGCCCTGGCCGTGCGGCATGATTCTGTTCACAGCCGAACGCTTTCGTGCCCAAAATTAACCTGCGTTAGTTCCGCTCGATTTCGAGGGCGCTAGGTTGCTGGGACTAGGCCAAGGAAACGCAGTGCCAAACCCGCTCGTCCGTAAGCTAGAAAATTTCATCCGCCTCACTTCCGAAGAGAAGCAGGCGTTGGAGAAGATCGCGCAGCCGACACGTCGACTGGGACCGCGTGAGGACGTGGTCCGCGATGGCGATCGGCCGCGTCATGTGAACGTCGTTCTCGAAGGCTGGGCCTGCCGCTACAAGCAACTCGAGGATGGGCGCCGTCAGGTCATCTCGATCTTCCTGCCCGGCGATCTGTGCGATCCGCATGTCTTCGTCCTGCGGAAGATGGACCACTCGCTCGGTACGCTGACCTCGGTGGTTCTCGCCGAGATTCCGGAAACCGCCATCCGGGAGATCACCCAGCAGTATCCGCGCGTGGCGGAGGCGTTGTGGTGGGAAATGCTCGTGACGGCGGCGATCCAGCGCGAATGGACCGTCAGCCTCGGTCAGCGGCTGGCGACCGAGCGTCTCGGGCATCTGTTCTGCGAGCTGTTCCTGCGCCTGCGCGCCGTCGGCATGACGAACGACACGAGCTGCGAATTCCCGATCACCCAGGCTGATCTCGGGGACGCGATGGGGCTTTCGACGGTCCACATCAATCGTACCCTCAAAGAATTACGGGCGGCGGGTTTGATCCGCCTGCGTGGCCGACAATTGACGATACCGGATTTTTCGGCGCTCCAAGCCGCGTCACTGTTCGACCCGTCTTACCTGCATTACGAGCGCGATCCCTTGAACACGGCCGAGGATTAAGGATCGGCCGTTGGCCGATTCATCTCAACGAGGTCAGCGAACGGCGACGTCATGAACCAGGATCCGCGCGACGCACGTATAGAGGAGTTGGAGGCCGAGAATCGGCGCCTGCGCCGCTTCCTTGACGAGACCGGTTTGCCGGCGGAGCTGCGCCACAAGGTGCGCAATACGCTCTCCATGCTGCGGGCGATCATCCGTCGCTCCTCGGAGACCAGCGATTCCCTGGAGACCTATGTCGCTCATCTCGACGGACGGCTCGACGCGCTCGCCCGCGTGCTCAATGCCCTGATGCGCAGCGTGCCCGAGGGGATCACCCTGCATTCCCTGGTCGCCGACGAGCTGCTGGTCCATCTCGCCCGCGAGGGCGAACAGGTCGCGATTTCCGGTCCGAGCCTCCTCCTGCGCCCGGGTGCGGCGGAGGTGCTGGCCATGGCCATCCACGAACTGGCCGTGAATGCCGTCGAGCATGGCGCCCTGACCGTGCCGCAGGGCCGCATCGATGTGAGTTGGACGCTGTCGCCGCCGAGCGAGTCGTCCGGCGCCCGCCCGCAACTGACCTTCGTCTGGGAAGAAAGCGGTTTCACCGACCTCGCATCGGCACCATCGCACAGCGGCTTCGGAACGGAAGTGCTCACACGCAGCCTGCGCTACGAGTTGAAGGCGGAGACGACCCTCGCCTTCGAGCCGCGCGGCCTGCGCTGCACGATCAGCCTGCCGCTGCCGGCTCAGATTACGGTGGTCGAGGACGAGGAATAGAGCATCATCCCGAAAGGCGGCTGCCGGCTTTCGGACAAAGATGATGCTCCAGCAGCGCCTCCATAACGGCGGATTGGCACGGTAGCCGGCCCGAACTGCGGCCTGTCGGGTACACCCGGCCGTTGTCCGCTCACCATTCCTCGATCATGCACTGTGCCAAGCGGGGCCGGGGTAGCCCCGCGGCGGATCGACGGGTACTTAACATCTGGATGCTTTCCTGGAGGCATCGCCCGTCACGAGCCACGGACCCCACCCAGCGAATGCATGTCCGGATGAACTGCCTGCTGCGTTCGCCGGTCTTTGGTGGCGTTCTCCTGAGTGTCGCGGCTTTGCTCCTTCTGCCGCAGCCGGCCGCAGCCTTCGATCTGTTCGGCCTGTTCAGCTCGGAAGAGGAGCCGCCGGCTCCGAGCGCAACGGCGCTCCCCTATAACCTGCGGATTACCGGCACCGACGACTCGGACATTCTCCGGGCTCTGCAAGACACCTCGACGCTCTACCGTCTGCGCCAGGACGCGCCGCCGGACGGGGAGGGGCTGGTACGGCGCGCCGAGGCCGACCTGCGCCGCCTGACCGATGTGCTCTCCGGCTACGGCTATTATCAGGGCACCGTCTCGATCCGCATCGACGGCATCCCGGTGAGCGGCGAGGCCTCTTTGCCCGCCGCCGCCCGTGCCGCCGAGGCGTCGCGTGCGCGGGCGCTGGTTCCCGTGAAGATCGCGGTCGATCTCGGCCCCGCCTACACCCTGCGCACCGTGCGCGCCCTCGACCCCCGCGGCCGTCCGTTCTCGGAGGAGGTGCTGCCCGAGCGCTTCACCCGCACCGGTGACGACGTCCCGGCCCGCTCGGCGACCGTGCTCGCCCGCGAGGCGAAGATCGTCGATCGCTTCCGCGCCCTCGGCCACCCCTTCGCCAAGGCGGTGACCCGCGATCCCGTCGTGGACGACGCGGCCCACGTCATGGACGTGACCTTCACCATCGATCCGGGGCCGATGGCCGGGCTCGGTGAGGTATCGGTGAAGGCGACCGACGGGATCGATCCGGCGGTGATCCGCTCATTCATCTATTCCGAGCCCGGCGATCCCTACTCGCCGAAGGCGATCTCCGACATCCGTCGCTCGGTCGCCCGCATCGAGGGCCTCGGCGCGGTCCGCGTGCGCGAGGGCGAGAGTCTCGACGCGCAGGGCAATTTGCCGATCTTCGTCGAGGTGAGCGAGCGCGAGCGCAATCTCATCGGCGTCTCGGCGCGCTACTCCACGGTCGATGGGCCGGGCGTGCGCGCCTACTACGCCAACCGCAACCTCTGGGGCGGCGGCGAGACCCTGCGGCTCGACGCGGACATCTACTATCTCGGCCTCGGCTTCGATCCGTTCGCGACCCAGCGCAAGCTCGCCGGCATCGACACGACCGGGCTCGGCGGGCGCCTCTCGGCGACCTTCGTGAAGCCGGCGCTCGGCGGCACCCGCAATGATCTTCTGGCGAACCTCTTCGTCACCCGCGAGGTGCAGCAGAGCTACTTCGTGGACGCGGCCGGGGCCTCGGTTGCCGTCCGCCACCGCTTCTCCGATACCTTCTCGGCCCAGATCGGTCTCGACGGGCAAGTCGGCCGCTCGAAGGATGCCATCGGCACCGTCGATTACCGGCTGATCGGCGTGCCGCTCTCGGTTACCTACGACTCGACCGACAGCCTGCTCGACCCCACCGAGGGTTTCCGGGTGATCGCCTCGGCGGCACCCTATCCCGGCTTCCTCGGCTCGGATCCGGGCATCTTCGTCGCGAAAGCCCAGGGCTCGACCTATTACGCGCTCGATGACGAGGCGAAATACGTCCTCGCCGGGCGCGTCGGCTTCGGCTCGGTCTCGGGCGCCCGGCTCGATGAGATCCCCGACAATTTCCGCTTCTTCGCAGGCGGCGGCGGCTCGGTGCGCGGCTTTGCCTTCCGGACGCTGGGCCCCCGCGGGCCGTTCAACCTGCCGATCGGCGGGCGCAGCCTGCTGGAGGCCTCGATCGAGGCCCGCATCAAGATCACCGACACGATCGGCATCGTGCCGTTCTTCGACGCCGGCACCGCCTTCGCCTCGACGCTGCCGGATTTTGATGAGCGTATCCGCAAGGCGGCGGGCATCGGCCTGCGCTACTACACCGGCATCGGTCCGATCCGCGCCGACCTCGCCTTCCCGCTCGATCGGATCAAGGGAAATCGCGAGCTGCCGGCCGCCCTGTATATCAGCCTCGGACAGGCTTTCTGAATGGCGTTCTCTGCTCGCGGACGACACCGTCGCAGCCCGGCCGCCACGGCGGGCGAGGGGCGGAGCCGAGCCTACGGCCGCGCGATGGTTGCGGCCGCCTTCCTGTCGGCCGCCCTGCTGTTGGCCGCCTTCCTCACCACCGAAGACACACGCGCCGCCGACGGCGAGAAGACGGTGCTCGGCGGTCTCCTGTCGAAGGCTCTCTCGACGCCCTCGTCGCAGGTGACGATCGGCGCCGTCGATGGCGCCCTTTCCTCGGATGCCACGATCCGCGATGTGGTCATCAGCGATTCCGAGGGCCCGTGGCTGAAGCTCGACCGCGCTCGCCTGGTCTGGCGGCGCCTTGCCCTTCTGTCCGGCCGGCTCGAAGTCGACACCCTCGAAATCGGCCGCCTCGAAGTGCTGCGCAAGCCGGTGCCCGGCCCGACGCCGGCCGAGGCCGAGCCCGATGGCAGCCTGCTGCCGGATCTGCCGGTGAAGGTCGAGATCAAAAGCTTTGCCCTGGCCGAACTGGTTTTGGGCGAGAGCGTCGCGGGCCAGCCGGCGCGGCTCGCGGGCGACGGCAAGGCCAAGCTCGGAAACCCCTCCGAGGGGCTCGACGTCAGTGCGGATTTCCGCCGCCTCGACGCGGCCGGGCGCTTCATCGCCCGGCTCCTGTTCGTGCCCAACGGCGAGCGCCTGGAGCTGAAGGCCAGTCTCGTCGAGCCGGAGGGTGGGCTGCTCTCGAAAGCGGCGAACCTTCCCGGCACACCGCCGATCAACTTCGACCTCGACGGTCGCGGCACCCTCGATGCCTTCAACGCCCGGCTCGATTTCGATGCCGGCCCGGAGATCGGCGCGAAGGGCGGCGCACGCCTCTCGCGCATCGGCACGGACCGTCGCCTCAGCCTCGATCTGACCTCACGCATCGAAGGCCTCGTGCCGGGCCCGGCCGCGGCGATCTTCTCCGGCGAGACCAAGCTCGACGGCGGCATGGCCTTCTCCGATACGGGGTCGTTCCGCATCGACCGGCTCGACCTCGCCTCGCGCACCGCGCGGCTCGCCATCGGCGGCACCCTCACCGCCGACCGGGTCGCGGATTTCACGATCTCGGCGCGCGCAGTCCCGACCGAGGGCGGCGTCACCAAAGCGGCTGATGCCGAGTTGGACACCCTCGTCTTCGACGGCAGCCTGAAGGGGCCGCTCTCGGCGCCGCGGGTGAAGGGCAATCTCAAGGCGGCCGGCCTGCGCACCAGCGAATCGAGCCTGGAGAAGGTTGACGCCGTTCTGAACGTCGAGCCGACGGGCGCCGACAAGGCGCAGCGCTTCACCATCACCGCCGATGCGGCCATGGACGGCCTGCGCCTCGCCGATCCGGCGCTCCGCCGCGCGGTCGGCAGCCGGGCCAAGCTGACCCTGCGCTCCGCCGCCGGCTCGGACGGCGTGTTGGATGTCACCAACCTGACCGTCGAGTCCGACACGGCCCGCGCCGCCTATGCCGGACGGATCGGGCAGAACACGCTAGCCGGCACGCTCGATGCGGCGTTGTCCGATATCGGCGCCTTCTCGGGCATCGCGGGCCGGACCCTTGCCGGCCGTCTCGATGCCAAGGCGGTCCTGAGCGGTGATCCCGCCCGCAAGGCGCTCTCCGCCGACCTCGACCTGCGCGGCGGCGGTCTCGTGCTCGGAGAGGCGATTGCCGACCGGCTCGTCGGCCGTGCACCGACGCTGACGGGGCGCGTCTCGCAGACCTATGACGGCTACGGTTTCGAACGCCTGCGCTTCGAGGGCGCGGGGGTTGTCGCCACCCTCCAGGGGCAGGCGGACGCCAAGACCGCCGATGTCGCCGCCCGCGCCGATCTCAAGACCCTCTCTGCTTTCGATGAGCGCCTGTCCGGGCCGGCGAGCGCCGATGCACGGCTGACGGGCTCCCTGCTCAAGCCGGCCGTCACCGTGGCACTCCGCGCACCGGAAGTGAGCGCCAACGGGCGCCCGATCCGCGATCTGCGCTTCGATGCGGCGCTGAACGACCTGCGCGACGCGCTCGACGGCACCCTGCGCATGACCGGCGATATCGCCGGCAAGCCGCTGCGGGCCGAGGCCCACATCGCCCGGCCGACACGGAGCGACTACGCCCTCGACCGGCTCGCCTTCGCCCTCGGCTCCGTCGCGGCGGACGGCCAAGCCGTCGTCAATGCCGACAGCCTCCTCGCCGAGGGTGCGTTGACGGTCCGTGCCGGCGATCTCGGCGATCTGTCGCCGCTTGCGCTCGCGCCCACGGGCGGCAGCCTCGACGCGGCGGTGACGCTCTCCCGCGCGGGCGGGCGCCAGGACGCGACGATCCGCGCCACCGGCACCAGCCTGCGCTACGACTCGTTCGGCCTCGCCAAGCTCGACGCGGATCTTACCGGCCGCGACCTCCGGGCCCATCCGGTCATCGACGGCCATGCCGACGTCGCGCGGCTCGTCGCGGCGGGCCAGAGCATCGATACGGTGCGGCTCACCGCCAACGGCACGGCGGCGGCAAGCGACATCACCCTCACCGCCCAGGCCCGCGGCTTCGCCCTTGATGGCGCCGCGCGGCTGATCCCGGCCGAACGGACGCGGATCGAGATCGCGCGATTCTCGGCGCAGCGCGGCGGCGACCGTCTGGCTTTGGCCGGCCCCGCCGCGATCACCCTCGACGGTGGCTCGGCGCTGATCGAGAATCTGGTGGTCGCCGCCGGCTCCGGCCGGATCAGCGTGCAGGGGCGGGCGGGGTCGGATCTCGACCTCAAGCTCGGCATCCGCGCCCTGCCGCTGTCGCTGGCGCGGATCGCGAGCCCGAGCCTGGCGCTCTCCGGTACGCTGGAGGGCGAGGCCGACCTGCACGGACCCGCCGCGCGGCCGGAGGGGCGCTACGCCCTCTCCGTCGCCGGCCTCGTGACACCCGAAACCCGCAAGGCCGGCCTGCCGCCCATCACGGCGCGTGCGAGCGGCCGGCTCAATGACGGCGAGGCCAGCATCGACGGGCGGGTCTCGGCCGGGCGCGGCGCCGACGTCACCGTGACGGGCACCGTGCCGGTCGAGGCCGGTGGCGGCCTGAATCTGCGCGCCCGCGGCAATCTCGATGCGGCGCTCGCCAATTCGATGCTGAGCGCGAGCGGTCAGCGGGTTGCCGGCCGTATCGTGCTCGATGCGGGCGTGACCGGCACGGTCGCGGCACCGAAGGTGGAAGGCTCGGCAACGCTTTCGGGCGGCAGCCTCACCGATCCGCTCAACGGCATCCGCATCACCGACATCCAGGGTCGCGTGACGGGCCGGGGCGACACCATCGTGATCGAGCGGCTGACCGCCGCAACCCGCAATGGCGGGCGCCTCTCCGTGGACGGGCGCGTCGCCGTCGAACCGGCCTCCGGCTTTCCCGGCACGCTCCGCATCACCGCCGACCGGGCCGAACTCGTGTCGAGCCCACTGATGACGGCGGTGTCCAGCCTCAACCTCGCCCTGTCGGGGCCGCTCGCCCGCAAGCCGGTGATCAAGGGCCGGGTCGATGTCGTCTCCATCGACGTGTCGGTGCCCGACCGCCTGCCCGCCACGGTGCAGCCTCTGCCGGGCATCCGCCGGGTCAACGTGACGCCGCAGGTGCGCGAGCGCCTCGCCAAGCGGGCCGAGCGCAAGGCGCAGATCGAGGCGGTCAGCCGCCGGAAGAAGACGGCCCCGCCCTTCGACGCCAGCCTCGACGTGATCGTGAGCGCGCCGAGCCGGATCTTCGTGCGCGGACGCGGCATCGACGCCGAACTCGGCGGCGAACTGCACGTCACCGGATCCTCGCGCGACCCGCAGGCGAACGGTGACTTCACCCTGCGCCGTGGCGTGTTCAGCCTCGGCGGACAGCGCCTCGACTTCACCCGCGGCCGGGTGTTCTTCGCCGGCGATATCGCCCAGCCCGACCTCGATTTCGGCGCCGAGATCAGGGCCGCCGACGTCACCGCCCGCATCGCCGTCACCGGCCCCGCGGCGCAGCCCGCCTTCGCGCTCTCCTCCGATCCGAGCCTGCCGCAGGACGAGATCCTCTCGCGCATCCTGTTCAAGAAGGCGGCCGCCGGGCTCTCGCCGTTCCAGGCGCTGCAACTGGCCCAGGCCGTCGCGCAGCTCTCCGGCGGGGCAGGGGGCCCCGATGTGTTCGAGGCGGCCCGCAAGGGGCTCGGCCTCGACAGCCTTGATGTCTCGACGGGCGCGAGCGGCGGCCCGGCGGTCGGCGCCTCGCGCTACATCAACGACCGCATCAGCGTCGGCGTGAAGGCCGGCGCCAAGCCCGCCGACACCGCCGCGACGATCAATTACGACGTGACGCGGCGGATCAAGCTCAACGGCGAAGCCGGCAGCGACGGCCGCACCTCGGTCGGCGTCGGCGCGGAATGGGAGTGGTAGGCGGCCATCGGCCCGAGACGCCAAGGGGCTACGAATCGGAGGGTGTGGGCATGAAGCGGGCTGTCATCCACGCGTCCGGATTGTCGCTCGTCCTGTTACTCCTCGCCGCTCCCGCGACTAGCGGAGAGTTCACGGATCCGGCCACGGGCTTCTCGGTGACCGTGCCGGACGGCTTTGCCACCCGATCTCCGCGCCAGGACCCCAACCACGAAATCCTGATCGACATCGTCAGCTTGACGGGGCAGCCGCCGGTCGCGGGACGCAGCGAGGCGCTGTGTGCCGCAGGATTCAGGCGGAACCAGCCGGGGGCGGTTTCCTCACAGGATGCGCTGAACGCCCTGCCGGCCCTGCGAGACCGGGTCGTCGAAGCCAGGACGGTTTTGGCCAGCCAGGGTCTGGAGACGGAGACCGTCGATCCGATCCAGAGCAGTGACTTCGCCGGGTTCGAGATCGTCTCGATCCCGACAACCGGGCCGGATCACCGCAACGTTCGCCTCTACATGGCGATCATGGACCGCGTCATCGGCCGATCCGACATCGTGTGCGCGACGACGAAGCCGGCTTTACCGAGCGCCCTGCCGGTTTTTCGTACGATACGCGACGGCATCCGTCCGCCCACACGGTAGAGGGCTCGTCGCATCGGCGCCTGGACGGTTCACGTTGTCCTCGCGATCATTGTGAAAGAGCCCGGCGCCGTCACGGCGCCGGGCTCTTTCCGACCTGAGGCGTCCTACGGCTCCTTGAAGCCGTATTCCGGCACGCCTTCCTCATTGCCGTAATACTTGTAGGGCAGGAACTTGCCCGAGAGATTCATCTTCACCCGGTCGCCCTTGTTGTTGGGCTCCCGCTCCATCGTCATGTTGAAGTCGATCGCCGACATGATACCGTCGCCGAACTCCTCTTGGATCAGCTCTTTCCACGTCGTGCCGTAGACCATCACCAGCTCGTAGAAGCGGTAGATCAGCGGGTCCGTCGGCGGCATCTGCGGGATCGAGCCGCGATAGGGAGCCTCGTTCAGCATCCGCTCCTCGGCCTGGCTCAGCCCGAACAGCTCGGCGGCCTTGGCGGCCTGCGCCTTGGGCAGCTTCATCTGGCCCATGCAGGCGGCGGTGATGAGGATCGGCGAGATGCCTCCGATCTCGTCCTGGATGTACTTCCAGGTCCAGCCCTTCTCGCGCTTGATGTCGAGAAGCTTCTCGGTGAGGTCTTCGCGCTTCATGCTTGTCTCCCTGGGGGCGGACCGTCCCGGCCTGTCTCGCATTGCCGGAACGCGGCTCGGACGACGCATTGCGATGTTCGCTGCGTCTTCGCATGGTAGTTTGGCAAGCGACGTGCCAAATCAAAGCGACGGCACAAATCTCGACAATTCAACAACTTAGCGCGCTCTGGTGCAGCTACGAAATTTCGCCTATGACGAAATTCCGTAGCAAGAATGCGAGATCTCGTGGTGCTGCCATCAGGGCCGGAGACGCCGACCGCGTCGGATTACGGCAGCGCCTTCGCTGAGAATGCCGAGGCGATGCTGGTGTTCGAGCCCGTGGCCGACCGCATCGCCGACGCCAACCCGGCCGCAACCCGTCTCCTCGGCCATTCGCGCCCGGCTTTGCGCGCCATGCCGGTGAGCGTCCTCCACCCCGATCAGCGGCCCGCACTCGTGGTGTTCACCCAGGCCGTCCTCGCCGAGGGCCGGTGGTGGACACAGGGACTCACGCCGCACCACGCCACCGGCAGGCCGCTGCGGCTCGAATATGCCGGCTGCGTGCTCTCGGGCGAGCCGACACGGCTCCTCGTCACCCTCTACGATCTCGATGAGCGCGAGCGCCGCCGGATCGACCGGGAGGCCGAGGCGCATATGCGCGCCGGCTTGCCCGAATGGCAGCGCATGGAGCGCATCTTTCGCGACATCGAGCGCGGCAATCGCCTGATTCTGCGGGCGGCGGGGGAGGGGATCTACGGCGTCAACGCGGACGGGATCACCACCTTCGTCAATCCGGCGGCGGAGCGGATGCTGGGATGGGCCTCGGCCGATCTCGTCGGCAAGGACATGCACGCCACCGTCCATCACACCCATCCGGGCGGCGCGCATTACCCGCATCACGATTGCCCGATCTACGCGGCCTTCCGCGACGGGGCCGTGCATCAGGTCGATGGCGAGGTGTTCTGGCGCAAGGACGGCACCTGTTTCCCCGTCGAGTACACCTCGACGCCGATCCGCGAGGGCGGGCAGTTGCTCGGCGCGGTGATCGTGTTTCGCGATGTCAGCCAGCGCCGTGAGGACGAGGACCGGTTGCGGGCCGCACTCGCCGAAGTCGATTCCCTGCGCGAGCGCCTGGAGCAGGAGAACGCCTACCTGAAAGAGGAGATTCGCGCCGAGAGCCACCATCAGGGCATCATCGGGCGCAGCCCGGTCATGGAGGCGTTGCTGCGTCAGATCGACGTGGTGGCGGGCACCGATGCGACCGTCCTCATCACCGGCGAATCCGGCACCGGGAAGGAGTTGATCGCCCGGGCCATCCACGAGGCGAGCCGCCGCCGCGAGCGGCCCCTGATCCGGGTGAACTGCGCGGCGATCCCGCGCGACCTGTTCGAGAGTGAGTTCTTCGGCCACGCCAAGGGTGCCTTCACCGGGGCTCTGCGCGACCGGATCGGGCGGTTCGAACTTGCGGATGGCGGCACGCTGTTCCTCGACGAGGTCGGGGAGATCCCGCTCGACCTCCAGGGCAAGCTCCTGCGCGTCCTCCAAGAGCGCCAATTCGAACGGGTCGGCGAGGAGCGCACCCGCGCGGTCGATATCCGGCTGATCGCCGCGACCAACCGCGACCTCAAGGAGGAGGTGCGCCGCGGGCGGTTCCGCGAGGATCTCTACTTTCGCCTCAACGTCTTCCCCGTCACCTCCGCGCCGTTGCGGGAGCGCCGCGAGGACGTGCCGCTGATCGCGCAGCATGTCTTGAAGGCCGCCGCGCGGCGGCTCAACCGGACGGATCTGCGCCTGACCGAGGCCGATGCCCGCCGCCTGTCCCGCTACGATTGGCCGGGCAATGTGCGCGAGTTGGAGAACGTGATCGAGCGCGCCGCGATTCTGGCCGAGCGGGGCCGCCTGCGCTTCGATCTGCCGGAAACCCGCAGCACCGGCCCCGTCACGCCCGCACCGGAGCGCCCGACGGATCTCGGCCGGCCGTTGTCCGAAGACGAGCGCCGCGCCCGTGCCCGCAGCGAGATCGAGGCGGCGCTTCACATCAGCGGCGGAAAGGTTTTCGGCGCCGGCGGCGCGGCCGAACTGCTCGGCCTCAAACCGACGACGTTGCGCTCGCGGATGAAGGTGCTGGGGATCGAGCCGCTCTGACGGGCGGTGCGTCGCAGAGCTGTCATTTGCGCCGGCTTGGATATCATCCGATATGTCCCGACCGGGCCGCCGTCGACGGGGGATCGCCGCCTGCGGAAACACGCCTGTGTGCCGAGTCCGAGCGATGCTGTGAGAGCGGAAACGACACGCCGCCGCGCGGCCCGGACGCTTCGACGCCTCGGGAGCGGCGTCCCGGTCCTCGTCCTGTCCGGTCCGCTCTGTATCGCCGCGGTCCCGGCGGGCGCCCAATCGCTGCCGTCGCTGGCCTTGCCCCTGCCGCTGGGCCTTCCGCTGACGGGCGCGGGCGGCGACCCGCAGACCGCGATTGCGCAATCGCGGACGTCGGATCAGGTGTCGGTCACGAACGAGGGCTCGATCCAGGACGCGCTCGGCCCCTATGGCGACCCGTTCGGGCTGCGGGCCGCATTGGCCGCGCGGGGCATCACTTACGTCCTCACCTATATCGGCGAGGGGTTTTCCAGCGCCTCCGGCGGGCTGCGGCGCGGGACGACCTTCGGCGGTCGCCTCGACGCCTCGCTCGACATCGATCTCGATCGGCTCGCCGGCTGGAGCGGCGCCCGGTTTCACACCGACTTCTTCCAGATCCACGGGCACGGCCTGTCGCGGCGCTTCGTCAACAACCTCACCACGGTCAGCGGCATCGAGGCATTGCCCTCGACCCGGCTGTTCGAACTGTGGATCGAGCAGCGCTTCTTCGATGACCGGCTCTCGGTGAAGATCGGACAGGTCTCGGCCGATACGGAATTCGCCATCGCGCAATCGGCGGTGGTGTTCATCAATGCCGGGTTCGGCTGGCCGAATGTCGGCGCGGTCGTGATGCCGAGCGGCGGGCCGATCTATCCCCTGGCCACGCCCGCCATCCGCCTGAAATACGAGCCCACCGCCGAACTCTCGCTGCAGGGCGGCCTGTTCAACGGCGATCCGGCGGGGACGCCCGCCGGCGACGAGACTGATCCGGAGCGGCGCAACCGCACCGGCACGAGTTTCCGCGTCAACGATCCGGCGCTGCTGATCGGCGAGGTGGCCTATGCCTATCCCAGCCTGCCCGGTGCCGAGCGGCTGCCCGGCACCGCGACCCTGGGCGGCTGGTACCATTTCGGCCGGTTCGACAGCCCCCGCCTCGATGAGGTCCGCGGGCGGCTCTTGGCCGATCCCGAGGCGAGCGGCATCGCCCGGCGCTTTCGCGGGAATGCGGGCCTCTACGCGATGCTGGACCAGACGATCTATCGCGAGCCCGGCACGCTGAACGAGGGCGCGTCGGCCTTCCTGCGGGTCTCCGCGGTGCCGACCGACCGCAATCTGATCGATCTCTACGTCGATGCCGGCGTGGCCTATCGCGGTCTGTTCGAGGGCCGCCCCAACGATACGCTGGGCCTCGGGGTGATCCATTCCCGCATCAGCCCCGCCGCCCGCGCCTTCGACCGCGATGCCCGCGTCTTCGGGGCCGGATCGGGGCCGCTGCGCAGCAGCGAGACCGTGATCGAGGCGACCTATCAGGCGGAAATGGTGCCCGGCTTCACTCTTCAGCCGGATCTTCAATACGTCATGCGGCCCGGCGGCGGTCTGGCTGACGCGCGCGGGCGCCGGTTGCGCAACGCTACGGTTCTGGGCCTGCGCGCGACGGTCAACTACTGACCAACGCGCCGGCCTCGATGGCCGTCACGGCCGTGGTGGCTCGGCCCCGATCGGCTGGTAGGCGGGCCCTCCGGCCCCGTCGTCGTTGAGGGTTTCCATGAAGGCGAGGAGGTCGGCCTTCTCCTGCGCCGTCAGATGGAGCGGGCGGATGTCGCGGGATCGGCTCGGCCGGTCGATGCCGCCGCGGTCGTAGAGGTCGATCACCTCGGCCAAGGTCTTCAGTGAACCGTCATGCATGTAGGGCGGGCGCCGCGCGACGTTGCGCAGGGTCGGCGTCTTGAAGGCGTGGCGCAGGGCCGTCGAGGTCGGGAAGAACCGCCCCCGGCCGATCGCACCGTCCGTGGCGACGCCGATGTCGTGGAACGAGCCGTCTGTGAAGTTCCAGCCGGAATGGCAGGCGGCGCAATGGGCCTTGTCGTTGAACAGATCGAAGCCGCGCTTGGCGGCCGGACCGAGCGCCCGTGCATCGCCCTCGACCCAGCGGTCGAAAGGGGCTCGACCGGAAACGATCAGGCGCTGGAAGGTCGCAAGTGCCTGTTCGATGCGCTCCGAGGTCACCGGTCCGCCCTCCGGCATGGGTCCGGGGAACGCCTTGGCGAAGGCCGTGACGTATTTCGGATCGGCCGCGACGCGCCGGACCATCTCCTCGGGCGGCATGTTCATATTGCCGGGGGCGGTCAGCGGCGTGCGGGCCACCGTCTCGAGACCGCGGAACTTGCCGTCCCAGCCATAGATCGTGTCGGTCCAGGCGACATTGAGCAGCGTCGGCGTGCGGAAATCCATGAAGCCGCCGTCGCTGCGCGGGGCGCGCGGATGCGAGTCGGTCCAGTCCTGCCCCGGCACGTGACAGGTGGCGCAGGTGCGGTCGCTCTTCCGTGAGAGGACAGGCTCGAAGAACAGCGCGCGGCCGAGTTCGGCCTTGGCGGCCTGATAGGGGTTGTCGTCGGGGAAGGGGATCGCGTCGGGGCGGCGATACTCGGCGAGCGCAGCCGAACGGTCGGGCTCGCCGTTCGTCGCGATCGCCAGGCCTCCCAACAGGATCGTCAGAAGGGCGGCGACGCCCCCCACGAATTTCCAAGCCATTCGAACCTCGATCGATTCGACCTTTGGGGCTTTGGCTTTAATTCTGGTTAAGATGCACCCATAACATTGTCGTGAACGGCGCCTGTCAGTTCGTAATTGACCATAATGATGGGCCAATAGCCTGAGCGGTGTGTCCAACACATTCAACCGCTCGTTGTTTTTCACCCGTTATTTCACGGAGACTGCAAGCTTCATTTTCGGATGAATGCCGCAGAGGATCGTGAACTGCCCCGGCTTCGGGAAGACGACGACGGTTTTGCTGCCCGGAATCTGCTCTCCGGTGTCGAAGCTGAAGTCCGGATTTTCCAGATAGGCGTGATGGACGAGTTCACCGTCGTCGTTGACGATCGCGATGGCTTCGCCGGCTCGCAGGGTGATCGCGCCCGGTGCGAAGGATCGGCCCCTCTGCGTCACGCGGTGGGATGCCGTATCACCGGCCAGCGCAAGCGCCGTTCCGGATGCGATGAAGGATGTGAGCAACAGGACTGACCCCATGCGCCGCGGCGTGGGCGTCGTTCTCATCCGGCACGCATCCGTCATGCCCATCTCCTCTGTTTCGAGGACGCCCCCGCGCACTCGTTTGTCTCAAATGAGCATCCATGAAGTTGCGTTCGCCTTAACGTCATCGCCGAATTCGAGGGATACGCTCCCGAAATCGCTGCCGTCGTAGATTACCTTAACGATTGTCGGACATGCTGGCTGCGAGAAGCGAGCGTTTGCCCGATGAGTCTGTCACGCCAACACAATGGCTTTTCACTGGGGCGCAAAGCCGTCGAGGCCGTGCTGCGCGGTGGTCGCACGATTCGCGGCCGCATCTTCCTTGCCTTCCTGATGCTGAGCGCGATCACGGCGGGGCTCGGCGGCTACGCCGCCTTCGGCATCATGACGACGGGTGCGCTGGTCGACAAAACCTACGACCGCTCCCTGATGGCGATCAATTACGCCCGGGCCGCCGCGGCCGACCTCGCGATGCTCCAGGCGGCCGTGGCCCGAGCCCGACTCGCAGGCGACGACGCCGAGCGGCGCACGCTGGAAGCGCGGATCGAGGCGCTGACGCAATCCTTCGAAGAAGATCTGGAGATCGCGGCGGACCGGGCCCATTCGGAGCGTGCGACGCGGGAAGCCGCTGCCGCAAAGGAGGCCGTCACGCAGTGGCTCGCGGCCCGGCGGGAGTTCGGCCCCGATCAACAGACGGCGGATGTCTGGCAGGCGCTCGACGCTCATGCGGCGGTGGCCGAGCAGCATATCGACCTGCTGATCAACTTCACCGCCGGCGATGGCTTCTCCTATCGGCAGACGGCCCGCGCGGACGTCGACCGCGACGTCCGGCTCAGCATCTTCGCGACCTCGCTCGCGATCATTCTCTCCGGCATCGTCGCCCTGCTCCTGTTGCGGCAGATCGTTCGCCCGGTGGCCGACGCCTCGACGGTCGCGAGCCGCATCGCGGCCGGCGAGCTGACCGTGCGGGTGCCCGAGGGCGGCGACGACGAGTTCGGCGCCCTGCTGCGGGCCATGGCGGTCATGCGCGACAACATCGCGGCCATGATGCAGGCCGAGGTCGCTCAGCGCCGCTCGGCCCAAAGCCTGCTGGCCGACGCTGTGCAGGGGTCGATCGAAGGCATCGTCGTCGTCGATGCCGGCGGTCGCATCGTGCTCGCGAATGCGCGGGCGGCGGCATGGCTCGGGATCGATCAGGCCGAGCCCGGCCATCGCCTGCTCTCGGATTCGCGCGGTTCGGCCGTTGCCGATGCCCTGCTCGCCATGCCCGGCAACGCCACCCAGACCGCCGAGACCCATGCCGCCGACGGGCGCTGGCTTCGCATCAGCCGCAGTCCCACCCGCGAGGGCGGCTTCGTCGCCGTCTGCAGCGACGTGTCCCTGCTCAAGGAGCAGGAAGACCAGCTCAAGCGCAGCAATGCGCAGCTCGACGCCGCTCTCAGCAACATGCTCCAGGGGCTCTGCCTCTACGACGCGGAAGGCGGGCTCCTCGTCTACAATCGCCGCTTCTGCGACATGTTTGGAATCGATGCCGCCGCGCTGCGGCCGGGCATGAGCATTCGCGAGGTGGCCCGTCTCGTCGAAGCCTCGTCCGAAAGCGGCCGCGCGATCGATCTCCTCGTCGAGCAGGAGGCCCTGCTCCAGCGTGGGTTGAGCGCCTCGCTCTGTTGCCCGATCCGGACGGATTGCATCGTCGCGCTCAAGCAGCAGCCGACTGCGGAAGGCGGTTGGATCGCCACCTACGAGGATGTCACCCAGCGCTACGAGGCCGAAGCGCGGATCATCACCATGGCGCGCAAGGACGCGCTGACGGGGCTTGCCAACCGCATGGTGTTCGGCGAGCGCCTGGAAGAGGCCGCCGCGCGTCTCGCCGACGGGGCTGGTGCCGGCTTTGCCACGCTCTGCCTCGATCTCGACCGGTTCAAGGAAGTCAACGACACGCTGGGCCATCCCATCGGTGACGGCCTGCTGCGCAGCGTTGCGGAGCGGCTGCAATGCTGCCTGCGCGACACCGATCTCGTGGCGCGTCTGGGGGGCGACGAGTTCGCCATCGTCCAGGCTGGCGTCCAGGCCGGCACGCATGCGCGGCGGGATGCGAGCGCCCTGGCCAAGCGCCTGATCGCGGCCTTCCAGCAGCCCTTCCTTCTCGACGGGCACACCGTGACGGTGGGTCTCAGCATCGGCATTTCGCTTGCCCCCGAACACGGAACGAGCCCGGAGAAGCTGCTCAAAAGCGCCGATCTCGCGCTCTACCGCGCCAAGGCGACCGGACGCGGCTGCTGGTCCTTCTTCGACGAGGAAATGGACGTCGAGCTGCGCAAACGCCGGGCCCTGGAGAGCGATCTCAAGAAGGCCGTCGGCAACGGCGAGTTCGAGCTCGTGTTCCAGCCGATCGTCAAGCTCGACCGGCAGCGGATCGCCAGTTGCGAGGCGCTGCTGCGCTGGCGGCATCCCGAGCGTGGCTATGTCTCGCCCGCGGAATTCATCCCCCTGGCGGAAGAGACCGGCACCATCGGCGAGATCGGCGAATGGGTGCTGCGCAAGGCATGCAGCGAGGCCGCGACTTGGCCCGCCGGCATCGGCGTCGCCGTCAATGTCTCCGCGGCACAGTTCAAGGATGCTGCGGTCGTCCGGGCGGTGAGGAATGCGCTCGCTGCGAGCGGATTACCGGCCCACCGGCTGGAAGTGGAAATCACCGAATCGGTGCTGCTCAACGACAGCGTGACGACGCTGGCGACGCTCCACACCCTCAAGCGCCTCGGCGTACGGGTGGCGATGGACGATTTCGGTACCGGCTTCTCGTCGTTGAGCTACCTGCAGAGCTTCCCCTTCGACAAGATCAAGATCGACCAGTCCTTCGTGCGCAACCTCGCCGCACCGGGCAATGCGCGGCTGATCGTGCGCTCCGTGGTCGGCCTCGGCCGCAGCCTCGGCATCACGACCACGGCGGAGGGCATCGAGACCGAGGCCCAGCTCGAGCAGCTTCGCCTCGAAGGATGCGACGAGGGACAGGGCTACCTGTTCAGCCGCCCCGTCCCCTCGGCCACGATCCGTGAATTGGTCACGGCACTCGGCCGCAACGCGGCCTGAACGGCGGCGCGGGCCCGAGGCGCCGTCGCCCTCGCGAGGCTATAGGCCGCCACATCGCGATTATGCATAGTGCTATATCAGCACAACATATGAGTGCGACACGTCGGCACAAGTTTATGCTGAACAAAGCGCTCATACGACGATTTCCCTGACACAAGAGCCGAAGCGCAGCCAGTCGAAAGACTTGGCCGTGCACGGCTGTTTGATCTGCGTGCCGAGGAAATCAGCCGATGTACTATTTCGACAAGAAGCTCCAATACCCGGTGCGGGTCGACAGCCCGGATCCGATCTATGCCCGGATGCTACAGCAGGCGATCGGCGGAGTCGAAGGCGAGATCCGCGTCTGCATGCAGTACTTCTTCCAGGCTTGGGGTAATCGCGCACCCAACACCAAGTATCGCGACATGCTGCTCCACACGGCGACGGAGGAGATCGGCCATATCGAGATGTTGGCGACCGCCGTCGCGATGAATCTCGAGAATGCGCCGACCAAGGTTCAGGAGGCCGGCGCGGCCGATGCCATCGTCGGCGCCGTGATGGGCGGCGAAAACCCGCGCCACATCGCAGAGGGGATGCTGCACAAGCACCTGCTTTCCTCGGGCATGGCCGCCTTCCCCGGCAATTCCGACGGCGTGCCCTTCGACATGAACCACATCTACGCCAGCGGAAACATCGCGGCGGACATGTATTGCAACGTCGCCGCCGAGGCGACCGGCCGGACACTGGCGGTGCGCCTGTCCAACGCGACCAACGATCCCGGCATGAAGGACATGTGGAGCTTCCTCATCGCCCGCGACACGATGCACCAGCAGCAATGGCTCGCGGTCATCGAGGAGCTTGGCGGCACCGAGGGGGCCCTGCCGATCCCGAACAGCTTCCCGCAATCGGAAGAGAACCAGAAGTTCAACTACAGCTTCTTCGCCACGAACCGTGACGGGGCGCCGCCGCCGGAAGGCCGCTGGACGGCCGGTCCGTCGATCGACGGCAAGGGCAATTTCAGCGTGTTCCAGAACGAGCCCATGGGGCAGGAGCCCGTGCTCGGCCCCGCCCGCCCCGACAGCGGCGCCGAGACGCAGCAGATCGGCTGATCCATCGCCCGGCCGCTCCCGCGGTCGGGCGAACCCTTTTTTTGGTTCACCCCACACCGTTCGAACAGGAGACGCCGACGATGACCCTCGACACGCGCGACATCTACGTCACCGCTCTCAAGAACACCCACGCCCTGGAAATGCAGGCTCTGCAAATCATGGAGCGTCAGGTCGAGCGGCTCACTCGCTACCCTGAGATGGAGGAGGCTCTGCGCCGCCACATCGAGGAGACGCACGGCCAGCGCACCCGACTGGAAGAAGCCCTCCAGGCGCTCGGCGACAGCCCCTCGGCGATCAAGGAAGGCATTCTCGGTTTCGTCGGCAACATGATGGCGCTGGGCCATACGCCGGCGCAGGACGAGATCCTGAAGAACACCTACGCCAACCACGCCTTCGAGAACTTCGAGATCGCGGCCTACGAATCGCTGCTCACCATCGGCGAGGCGGCCGGGCAGGGCGGTAGCCTGACGGGCTTCCGGCAATCCCTGCAGGAGGAAGAGGCGATGGCGCGCCGGGTGCGTGAGCTGATCGGCCCGACGACGAAGCGCTACCTCGACCTCACCGTCGCGGGCGAGAAGGCGGATCGCTGATCTACATGCGAGTTCGGCAGTCGCATCGGCTCCGAACGTCAAGACATCGCGCACCGGACCACACGATTTTGGCCCGGTGCGCGCGGACAGCGCACCAAGCCATCAGGGCGGCGTTGCGAGCCAGATGACATGGCGAGGCCCGCTCGAACCGCTGGCCGGCCGACGAACCTCCTCGACCGTGAAGCCGAGACGCTGAAGCCGGGCCTTGAACTTGCGGTCGGGCGTCCCCGACCAGACCGCGAGCGTGCCGCCCGGCTTGAGCGCCCATTGCGCCCGCTTCAGGCCCCACTCGTCGTAGAGCCGGTTGTTCGCGCGTCGCAGCAGACCCTCCGGGCCGTTATCCACATCTAACAGGATCGCATCCCACCCGGCGGCCTCGGACTGGATCAGGCGGGTGACATCCGTTTCGCGCAACTCGACGCGCGGATCGTCCAGGCAGCCGGCGAAGACGGGCGCGAGCGGTCCCCGCGCCCAGGCGGCCACCGCCGGCACGAGTTCGGCGACGACGATGCGCGCATCCGGTCCGAACTCCCGCAGAGCGGTGCGGAGCGTGAATCCCATGCCGAGGCCGCCGATGAGGATGCGCGGCGCCGGCCGGCCCGTCAGCCGGGCGCAGGTCAGCGAGGCCAGAGCCTCCTCCGAAGTGCCGCGCGTGCTGTTCATCAGCTCGATATTGCCGACAACGATGGAGAATTCGCCGCCGCGCTGCATCAAGGCGAGGCTCTTGCCGCCGCCGGGCACGTCGCTGGTTTCGAGATGCACCCACTCGTTCATCACTGCCTTTCCCGGCCGGGCGCCGGGTGCGACCCCGCATGCGTCCGTCGCCATTGCTCTTTCCGCTGAAGGCCGCCTATCAGCGGGCATGTCCAAACGCACCAAATCTCTCCCGCAGCAGCGCGGCTTCGTTCTCTTCGACGTCGTCTTCGAAGACGGCACACGCGCCTCGAACCGACGTGTCCCGATGGAAATCCTCGGCGGGCTCGACGGCGACGAGCCGGCGCGTCAGCTCATCGCCGAGCAGGAGGCGGAAATCGCGCAGAAGGCCGGCCGCGCACCGCGCGAAATCCAGTACCTCACGCGCTCGCCGATCACGAAGCCGGTCGTCGCCACCTGACGCAGCGGCGTTGCCCCCTGCGTGCCGGCTCGAAGCCGCAGGGGGAAACCGGATTGTCTCATGAGCGAGCCCAACCGGCTCGCAGGCGCCGGCCAATGGGTCGAGCCTGAAACAAAGAAGGGGTCGGCTCAGCGCCAACCCCTTCCCAACCATACTAAATTCGATGGTACCACCGCCCCGGCTCGAACGGGGGACCCCTAGATCCACAATCTAGTGCTCTAACCAACTGAGCTACGGCGGCACGTGAGGGGGGCTTATCCCGAGCCTCGCGGCATTTCAAGCGTCTTGAATGCGTGTCTTCACGGTTCGCGCCAACGATCCACCGATGCTAGACGGCGGGCGCATGGCCGCTATGGCCTGCGATCCGGACCCAGCCTCCGCGAGTGCGATGAGCCCGTCTCCGTCTCCGCCCACCACCGCCCCGCTCGTCCAGGCTCCGGTGCGGCTGCGGGCCTGGGTGCGGGGCAACGAGATTGCCCTGGTGGGGCTCGCCGCCGTGACGGGATGCGTTGGGGGGCTCGTCGTCGTCGCGATGAGCAGCGCCAGCCAGTTCCTGCGCGAAATCCTCTACCGGCTTCCCGCGGGCCAGCGCCTCAGCAGCCTGACGGACCTGCCGGCCGAGGGGCTGATGGGGGCTCCGTTCCTGGCTCCGGCGCTCGGCGGGGCGATCCTCGGCCTTCTGCTCCTGATCTCGATGAGGAGACGCGGCAAAGCCAAGCGCGCGGTGGTCGATCCGATCGAGGCCAATGCCCTGCATGGCGGGCGGATGTCGCTGCGCGGCTCGCTCGACGTGGCGGCGCAGAACGTGGTCTCGAATGGCTGCGGCGCCTCGGTCGGGCTGGAGGCCGGCTACACGCAGGTCGCTTCGGGGATCGCCTCGCGGCTCGGCATCGCCTTCGAAATGCGGCGTTCGGATCTGCGCACCCTGGTCGGCTGCGGCTCGGCAGCGGCCATCGCCGCCGCGTTCGGCTCGCCGCTGACCGGTGCGTTCTACGCGTTCGAACTCATCATCGGCACCTACACCATCGCGACGCTTGCCCCTGTCGTCGTCGCGGCCCTGTGCGGTAGCCTCGTGGCGCGGGCGCTCGCCCCGCAGCCGGCCCTGGTCGATGTCGGCGCCCTGGCTCTGGCCAAGAACACGGCTTTGGGGGCGGGCGACACGCTGCCGTGCCTCGTCCTCGGCCTCGTCTGCGCCGTCCTGGCGGTGCTGCTGATGCGCGGCGTGACGCTGGTGGAGCAGGGCTTTCGCGCCTCGCGTCTGCCCGCGCCCCTGCGGCCCGTCCTTGGCGGCCTGTGCGTCGGCGGGCTCGCGCTCGCGACCACCCCGCAGGTGCTCTCGGCCGGGCACGGCGCGCTCCACATCACCCTCGCGCCCGAGGCGGCAGCCGGGCTCGGCGCGCTGGCCGGCCTCATCGTCGCCAAGGCGGCAGCCTCCGCGATGTCGATCGGATCGGGCTTCCGCGGCGGTCTGTTCTTCGCGTCGCTGTTTCTCGGGGCGCTGGTGGGCCGCCTGTTCGCCGGGCTGGCGCCGATGGTCTGGCCCGGCTTCGAGGGGTTCGGCCTCGCGCCGGTCGGCTATGCCGTGATCGGCATGAGCGCTTTTGCCGTCGCCATCGTCGGCGGCCCGCTCACCATGACCTTCCTCGCCCTGGAGATGACGGGCAGCTTCCCCGTGACCGGGCTCGTGCTCGCATCGGTGATCGCCTCCTCGCTCACGGTGCGGAAGACCTTCGGCTACTCCTTCGCGACGTGGCGCTTCCACTTGCGCGGCGAAAGCATCCGCAGCGCCCACGATGTCGGGTGGATGCGCTCGCTGACGGTCGGGCGGATGATGCGCAAGGACATCCGGCCGGTGCCCCTCGATACGCCAATGGCGACGTTCCTGCGCGCGCATCCCCTCGGCTCGCCCTCGCGCGTGGTCGTGGTGGACGAGCATGATCGCTATGCCGGAATCGTCCTCGTGCCGGAGGCCCATGCGCGTGCGGCCGAGAATGGCGGCGAGACGCCGCGCCTCGCCGAGGTCGTGCGTTACCCCGGGTCGTTTCTGCTCGCCGACATGACCGTCAAACAGGCCGCCGAAGCGTTCGACGGGGCCGAGAGCGAAGAACTCGCCGTGCTGGACGATGCGAAGAGCCGCCGCGTCATCGGCTTGTTGACCGAGAGCCACACGCTGAAACGCTACAGCGAAGAGCTGGACCGGCAGCGTCGCGCCGTGCTCGGCGAAGCGGCCTGAAGGGCGCGCCCATGCTATGGATCGCCGCATGATCCTGCGCACGCACCTCGCCGGCCTCGCCCTCGTTTTCGCCCTCGGCACGGCGGCGCAGGCGGAGTCTTGCGACGGGCTGACCGTGCGGTTGATCCGGGGAACGGGCGTCGCCTTGGCCGGGCGCAGCGGCGCAACGGTCGTGTTCCGCGCTGCGGACGCGGACCGGATGAGCCTCGACTGCGAGACGCCGCGGCGGCTCGCGTTCCGCTCGAATCGCCGTGAGCCGCCGCGCGGGTTCTTCGTGCTGATCGGGCTCGCCGCACGGACGCTGGCCGGCGCGTCGGCCGATTCTGTCGAGACGCTCGCTCTGCGTCTGCACCAGGACAGCCTGCTCACCGGCGCACCGCAGCTCGGCCGCGTCGGCGGCGTGGTCGTCCGCTGCGATCCCGGCGACCGGGCGGACGGCTTCGGGGTCGGCAGCCTGTGCCGTCTGGCGGCAGAGCGGCCCCGCCGCGGTCTTTCCCGCGCGGCGTCGCCGGGCTAGACGGGCGCCATGCCCGAGACCGCACAGACTTCCGGTTCCGTCGTCCAGACCGGCGGCGTCGCCTTCGCCAACCATCTGCCGCTGGCGCTGATCGCCGGCCCCTGCCAGCTCGAAGGGCGAACCCACGCCCTCGAAATCGCCGCCGCTCTCAAGGAGATGGCGGCCAAGCTCGGCATCGGCCTCGTGTTCAAGTCGTCCTTCGACAAGGCCAACCGCACCTCCGGCCGCACGGCCCGCGGCGTCGGCCTCGACGAGGCGCTTCCGGTCTTCGCCGAGATCCGCGAGAGCCTCGGGCTTCCCGTGCTCACCGACGTGCACGAGGCCGAGCAATGCGCGCGGGCGGCGCAGGCCGTCGATATCCTGCAGATCCCGGCCTTCCTCTGCCGCCAGACCGACCTTCTTCTCGCCGCCGCCGCCACGGGGCGGGCGGTCAATGTGAAGAAGGGCCAGTTCCTCGCCCCCTGGGACATGGCCCATGTCGCATCCAAGGTGACCGAGGCCGGCAACCCCAACGTCATCGTCACCGAGCGCGGCGCCTCCTTCGGCTACAACACCCTCGTCTCCGACATGCGCTCGCTGCCGATCATGGCCCGCGTCACAGGAGGGGCTCCGGTGGTGTTCGATGCGACGCACTCGGTGCAGCAGCCGGGCGGGCAGGGCGCCACCTCCGGCGGACAGCGGGAGTTCGTCGCGGTGCTCGCCCGCGCCGCGGTGGCGGTCGGCGTGGCGGGCGTGTTCATCGAGACCCATCCCGATCCCGACCGTGCCCCCTCCGACGGGCCGAACATGGTGGCTCTCGACGATCTGCCCGCTTTGATCGAAACCCTCATGGCGTTCGATCGTCTCGCCAAGGCGTAAGACCGACGCAAACGCAGCGGTTTCAGGTTTCATTCAGGCGCGCTGCGCGATGTTCCACTGCAATCGAGAACAAAGCGGCTCCGCGTGAGGCTCCGATCACGATCGGACCACGCGGGAACTTCCGGCAAAGCTCGGGTGTTGGACCGCCAAGACGCTTCTGGATTGGAAAGGACGCTATGCGTAAGCTTGCCCTTGTGACCGCCGCCCTGATCTCCGTCGGCACGCTCACCGCAACCTCCGCCGATGCGCGCCCGTACGGCCGCGGCTACGGCCACCATCACGGTCATTATCATGGCGGCGGCTACGGCCGGGGTGCCTATTACGGCGGCGGTCGCCGCCGCGGCATCGGCACCGGCGCGGCCGTGGGCCTCGGCATTGCCGGCCTCGCAGCCGGCGCGATTGCGGCCGGCGCGGCGCGCGACGCCTATGCCCGCGACAGCTACTACGGTCGTCCGGCCTACGGCGGCGGCTACTACGATTACGGTTACTGAGGCCCGAGCCTCATCTGACGCGAAAAGGCGGCCGGGCAACCGGCCGCCTTTTTCGTGCGTGCCGTGTTTCAGATCCGCAGAGAGTTCGCCGCCGGCATGGAGCGAGAGGCACGGCTGGATTGCACCCCCATCGCCGATGCGACATCTTATCCCGCATCGCAACAGCTATGGGGGAATCATGCCTGTCATCGCGGCCGTCGTCGGGGCGTTCATGACCGGGCTGATGTACTATTTCATGTACGGCAACGGGATGGCGCAGCTCGACCACTTTCTCGGTGATCGGCGCAGCGCGAAGCTCCGGGCGAAGAGCGAGGCCGCCTTTCGGGCGGCGCCGCTGCGCGCAATTCGCGATCCGGCCGACGCGGCCGGCGTGCTGATGATGCTGGTGGCCATCGCCCGCGGCACTCCGACCCCGGAGCAGGAGGCCGCCATCGAAGCCGAGATGCGCACGATCACCGGGCCCGACGACGACCACGGGACGCGGATGGCCTATATCCGCCACGCCGCCGCCCAGGCCGCCGACGCCAACACCGCAATCGATCACCTCGCGCCGCTTCTGCGGGACAAGCTCGATGCTTCCGAGCGCGATGATCTCGAGCGGATGCTGGAGGCCGTCGCCATCATCCACGGCGGGCCGATCGAGGCTCAGGAACGCTTCATCGCGCGCACCGTCCGCGTACTGGCCGAGCAGCACTGACCGCGGAGGCGCGGTCGCTCAGCCCCGGCCGCGATAGGGCGCGACCCCCTGGTCCGGCAGCCAAACCGATTTCAGGGGCTCACCCGTCTGCCAGAACACGTCGATCGGAATGCCGCCGCGCGGATACCAGTAGCCGCCGATGCGCAGCCAGCGCGGCTCGAGCAATTCGACGAGCCGCCGCCCGATGCCGACGGTGCAATCCTCGTGGAAAGCGCCGTGGTTGCGGAAGGCACCGAGATAGAGCTTCAGCGATTTCGACTCCACGAGCCAACGATCCGGCACGTAGTCGATCACGAGCGTCGCGAAATCCGGCTGGCCCGTCACCGGGCAGAGCGAGGTGAATTCCGGCGCGGTGAAGCGGGCGAGGTAATCGGTGTCGGCATGAGGGTTGGGCACGCGGTCGAGCTGCGCAACCTCGGGCGAGGCTGGCAGCGGCGTCTGCTGTCCGAGTTGCTTGGCGTGGGTCTCGATCGAATCCATGGGGGCCTATACCCGGCCACACCCGTCACGACTATCGCGCCGGGTGAATGCCAGGGATTCTCCCCGATCAACCGATCCGGTCCGGGGAGCGGTCCCGGAAACTGTGTTGCCCAAAAAAATTGTGGCACCGGGCGGATTTTGTGAAACCTGTTTGACCCTTGGAGCCGGCCGGGTGCTTGCCCGTATCCCGAGGTTGGCGGATAAGCCCGCAACGCAGAGCGTCGCAGGACGCGCGGGCCTCGACGGCATCCGCGAGACGACCCCGCCGCGACGCGCCGCCAAGGAGCGCTCATGACCGCGATCACCAATATCGCCGCCCGCGAGATTCTCGACAGCCGTGGCAACCCCACCGTCGAGGTCGATGTCCTTCTGGAGGACGGTTCCTTCGGCCGCGCCGCGGTCCCCTCCGGCGCCTCCACCGGCGCCCACGAGGCGGTCGAGCTGCGCGACGGCGACAAGAGCCGCTACAACGGCAAGGGCGTGCTCAAGGCCGTCGATGCGGTGCAGACCGAAATCCTCGACGCGATCGGCGGCATGGATGCCGAGGATCAGGTCGCCGTCGACGAGGCGATGATCGCGCTCGACGGCACGCCCAACAAGGCACGGCTCGGCGCCAACGCCATTCTCGGCGTCTCGCTCGCGGTCGCCAAGGCCGCGGCCGAGACCGCCGGCCTGCCGCTCTACCGCTATGTCGGCGGCGTGCAGGGCCGGGTGCTCCCGGTGCCGATGATGAACATCGTCAACGGCGGCGCCCACGCCGACAACCCGATCGACTTCCAGGAATTCATGGTGATGCCGGTCGGCGCCACCTCGCTCTCCGACGCCGTGCGGATGGGCGCCGAGATCTTCCACACGCTCAAGAGCGCCCTGAAGAAGGCCGGCCACAACACGAATGTCGGCGACGAGGGCGGCTTTGCCCCGAACCTGCCCTCGGCCGAGGCTGCGCTCGATTTCGTCATGGAATCGATCAACGCCGCCGGGTTCAAGCCCGGCAGCGACGTGGTGCTGGCGCTCGACTGCGCCGCGACCGAGTTCTTCAAGGACGGCGCCTACCGCTACGAGGGCGAGGGCCAGACCCGCTCCATCGAGGCGCAGGTCGATTACCTCGCCAAGCTGACCGAGGCCTACCCGATCCTCTCCATCGAGGACGGCATGTCCGAGGACGATTGGGAGGGCTGGAAGCTCCTCACCGACCGGATCGGCAGCCGCGTGCAGCTCGTCGGCGACGACCTGTTCGTCACCAATGTCGAGCGTCTCGCCCGCGGCATCGAGACGGGGACCGGCAACTCGATTCTCGTGAAGGTGAACCAGATCGGTTCGCTCACTGAGACCCTGGCCGCCGTCGATATGGCCCAGCGCGCCGGCTACACCGCGGTGATGTCGCACCGCTCCGGCGAGACCGAGGATTCGACCATCGCCGACCTCGCGGTCGCGACGAATTGCGGACAGATCAAGACCGGCTCGCTCGCCCGCTCGGACAGACTGGCCAAGTACAACCAGCTCATCCGCATCGAGGAGGGCCTCGGCGCCCAGGCGCTCTATGCCGGCCGCAGCGCGATCCGCCAGCTCACCGGGCGCTGATCGCTCCTGAACGATCGACGCGCGGCGGGCCGGAAGGTCCGCCGCGCGTTTTCGTTTGTGGGGACCAAGGGCACGCGATCGCGCCGCGCGGAAACGCTTTCTTCACCTTGTTCGGGCGAAGCTCCGAATTGCCATGGTCATTCGTCGCCGCGTCCGCGCCATCGTCGTCCCCGCCGTCCTCTGGACGGTCTCAGCCCTCGTCGTGGGCTATTTCGTGCATCAGGCCGAGAGCGGGAGCCGCGGCCTCGAAGCCAAACGGGTCCTCAAGATCGAGGCCTACGGGCTCACCCAGGAATTGAACGCCGCCAAAGCCGAGCGCGCGACCTGGGAACACCGTGTCTCCCTGCTGCGCAGCGAGCAGATCGACCGCGATCTTCTGGAAGAGCGGGCGCGCATCGTGCTGGGCCGCGTCCATGCCAATGACCTCGTCATCATCGGTCCGTAAATTTTTATTTCCGCAAGACTAAACGCGATAAATATTCATTTTCACTGTCCTTGCGATTTATCCACCGTTGCAACCGTGACGGTAACAGCATTTGATCGCTGTCAGCCCGCCCCTCGATTTCCGTAATTCGCTGCCCTAGAACCCACTGCAACAACGCGATTGCGGGAGGACACCGATGGGTGCGGGCAGCGAGGCGGGGAAACCTGCGGCGGAAACAGACGCGCCGCAACATCGGCCGGCACCGAATATTCCGCAGTTCACGAAGGACGAAGACCTTCACGCCTACCATGAGATGCTGAGCATCCGCCGCTTCGAGGAGAAGGCGGGCCAGCTCTACGGCATGGGCCTGATCGGCGGTTTCTGCCACCTCTATATCGGCCAGGAAGCCGTGGTCGTCGGCATGCAGATGGCCGGCGAGGACGGTGACCAGAACATCACCGGATATCGCGACCACGGCCACATGCTCGCCTGCGGCATGGACCCCAAGGGCGTGATGGCCGAGTTGACCGGACGCCGCGGAGGCTATTCCCGCGGCAAGGGCGGCTCGATGCACATGTTCAGCCGCGAGAAGCAGTTCTTCGGCGGCCATGGCATCGTCGGCGCGCAGGTCTCGCTCGGCACGGGCCTCGCCTTCGCCGACGCCTACCTCAAGAACGGCAAGGTCAGCTTCACCTATATGGGTGACGGCGCGGCCAACCAGGGCCAGGTCTACGAGAGCTTCAACATGGCGGCTCTGTGGAAGCTGCCGGTAGTCTACGTGATCGAGAACAACCGTTACGCCATGGGCACCTCGGTGGCCCGCGCCTCGGCGCAGACGGACTTCTCCAAGCGCGGCCTCTCGTTCGGCATCCCCGGCGAGCAGGTGGACGGCATGGACGTGCGCACGGTGCGCGAGGCCGCTTCCCGCGCCATCAACCACGCCCGCTCGGGCGAGGGCCCCTACATCCTCGAGATGCAGACCTACCGCTATCGCGGCCACTCGATGTCCGATCCGGCCAAGTACCGGACCAAGGACGAGGTCTCGAAGATGCGCGACGAGCACGATCCGATCGAGATGGTGCGCAAGCGCCTGCTCGAGGCGCACGGTGTGCCCGAGGCCGAGCTGAAGAGCATCGACGCCAAGGTCCGCGAGATCGTCAACGAGGCGGCGGATTTCGCGACCCACGATCCCGAGCCCGATCCGTCGGAACTCTGGACCGACATCCTTCTCGAAGCCCGCGCCTGAATGTGTCCCCGACACGCCCCCGAGCCGTCTCGGCCCGGGGGTTCTGAGCGACGCATTCGATAAAGAACACGCCCGACCGTCGACGCACCCGGATCGATAGAGCAGCGCATATGGCGACCGACATCCTGATGCCCGCCCTCTCTCCGACCATGGAGGAGGGGAAGCTCGCCAAATGGCTGAAAAAGGAGGGCGATCCGGTCAAGGCCGGCGACATCCTGGCCGAGATCGAAACCGATAAGGCGACGATGGAGGTCGAGGCGATCGACGAGGGCGTCCTCGCCAAGATCCTCGTCGCGGACGGCACCGAGAACGTCGCCGTCAACACGCCGATCGCCATCATCGCCGAAGAGGGCGAGGACGTGGCCGCGGCGGCCGCGAGCGGCGGCAAGGGCAAGCCCGACGGCGCATCCGGCGGCACGCCTGCTCCGACCCCCGACATGCAGGCCGAGGGCATGGCCGACAAGTCGACCGCCACCGCCAAGACCGGCGACGATGCGCAGAAGGCCCCGGCCTCGCCTGCCGTCATCACCAACAAGGCGCCGGACCCGGTGATGGAGGAGTTCCCGGCCGACTCGCCGATGAAGACCACGACCGTGCGTGAAGCCCTGCGCGACGCCATGGCCGAGGAGATGCGCAAGGACGACAAGGTCCTCGTGATGGGTGAGGAGGTCGCCGAATACCAGGGCGCCTACAAGATCACGCAAGGGCTGCTTCAGGAATTCGGCGCGCGCCGCGTGGTCGATACCCCGATCACCGAGCACGGCTTTGCCGGCATCGGCGTCGGCGCGGCCTTCATGGGCCTCAAGCCCATCGTCGAGTTCATGACCTTCAACTTCGCCATGCAGGCGATCGACCACATCATCAATTCGGCGGCCAAGACGCTCTACATGTCCGGCGGCCAGCTCGGTTGCCCGATCGTGTTCCGCGGCCCCAACGGCGCGGCCGCCCGCGTCGGCGCCCAGCACAGCCACGATTACGCCGCGTGGTACTCGAACGTGCCGGGCCTCAAGGTGATCGCGCCCTACACCGCCTCCGACGCCAAGGGCCTGCTCAAGGCGGCGATCCGCGATCCCAACCCGGTGATCTTCCTCGAGAACGAAATTCTCTACGGCCAGTCCTTCCCGGTGCCGGAGATCGAGGATTTCGTGCTGCCGATCGGCAAGGCGCGCATCCATCGCCCCGGCAAGGACGTCACCATCGTCTCCTTCTCGATCGGCATGACCTACGCGCTGAAGGCGGCTCAGGCCCTGGCCGAGGAAGGCATCGAGGCGGAGGTGATCGACCTGCGCACGATCCGCCCGATGGACAGTGCCACGGTGGTGGAATCGGTGAAGAAGACCGGTCGCTGCGTCTGCGTGGAAGAGGGCTTCCCGCAATCGGGTGTCGGCGCCGAGATCGTTGCCCGTTTGATGGTCGATGCCTTCGACTATCTCGATGCGCCAGTCCTGCGGGTCACCGGCAAGGACGTGCCGATGCCCTACGCGGCCAACCTCGAAAAGCTCGCGCTGCCCAACGTGGCGGAAGTCATCGAGGCGGTCAAAAGCGTCTGCTACAAATAAATACAGGTAAATGTCGGAAACGTTCGAAGAACTCGAGATCCCGCCCGACGCCCTGGAACAGGGCGGGATCGAGATTGTGCGCGCTTCCATCGTCGATGGTGCCGTGAGCGTGGCGCTCCGGCGCGCCTTCGATGACCCGGCGACCTGGGGCCGCCTGCTCATCGACCTCGCGCGGCAGGCTGCCCGCGCCTACGCGATGGAAACGGACACCTCGGAGGAGGAAGCCTTCGAGCGCATCCGTGCCGGGTGGGAGGCGGAATGCCTCGACCCCAACAACGCCCTCAACTGACCCTCTCTTTCTAGGCCGCTCGGGAACGATACGATGCCGATCAACGTCCTGATGCCCGCGCTCTCCCCGACCATGGAGAAGGGCAACCTCGCCAAGTGGCTCAAGAAGGAAGGCGACGCGATCAAGTCCGGCGACGTCATCGCCGAGATCGAGACCGACAAGGCCACCATGGAGGTCGAGGCGGTCGATGAGGGCGTGCTCGCCAAGATCCTCGTGGCCGAAGGCACCGCCGACGTTCCCGTCAACGAGCTGATCGCACTGATCGCGGAAGAGGGCGAGGATCCGGGCAGCGTCCAGGCCCCGAAGGGTGGCGCCGAGGCGAAGACCGCCCCCGTCGAGCCGAAGGGCACGCCCGACCAGAACGCCGCCCCGGACGGCGCCCACGCCTCCTACGCCCGCGTCGATCAGGCGCCCGAAGGGGCCAAGCCGAGCGGCGCCGCGCAGCCGGCCGGCTCCGGCGATCGTGTCTTCGCTTCGCCGCTCGCGCGCCGTATCGCCAAGCAGGAAGGCGTCGATCTCTCGGCGGTGAAGGGCTCGGGTCCGCATGGCCGCGTGATCCAGCGCGACGTTCAGGCGGCGATCGAAGGCGGCACGGCGAAGGCTGGTGCGGCGGCCAAGCCCGAGGCCAAGAGCGCCCCCGTGCCCGAGAAAGCCGCGCCGAAGGCGGCCGGTGGCAGCGCGCCGGCCGGGCTCAGCCTCGATCAGGTCAAGGGCTTCTACGAGAAGGGCAGCTTCGAGGAAGTGCCGCTGGACGGCATGCGCAAGACGATCGCCAAGCGCCTCACCGAGGCGATGCAGGTCGCGCCGCACTTCTACCTCACCGTCGATTGCGAACTCGATGCGCTGATGAAGCTGCGCGAGACGCTCAACGGCTCGGCCGGCAAGGACAAGGACGGCAAGCCGCTGTTCAAGCTCTCGGTCAACGACTTCGTCATCAAGGCGATGGGCCTCGCGCTCACCCGCGTCCCCGCCGCCAACGCCGTCTGGGCGGAAGACCGCATCCTGCGCTTCAAGCACGCCGAGGTCGGCGTCGCGGTGGCGATCGATGGCGGCCTGTTCACTCCGGTGATCCGCAAGGCCGACCAGAAGACGCTCTCCGCCATCTCCAACGAGATGAAGGATTTCGCAGGCCGGGCGCGCGCCAAGAAGCTGAAGCCGGAAGAGTACCAGGGCGGCGTCACCTCGGTGTCGAACCTCGGCATGTTCGGCATCAAGCACTTCACGGCGGTGATCAACCCGCCGCAATCGAGCATCCTCGCGGTCGGCGCCGGTGAGAAGCGCGTCGTCGTGAAGGACGGGCAGCCCACGGTGGCCCAGGTGATGACGGCGACGCTCTCCTGCGACCACCGCGTCCTCGACGGTGCGCTCGGCGCCGAGCTGATCGCAGCCTTCAAGGGGCTGATCGAGAACCCGATGGGGATGCTCGTCTAAGGGCAATCGACACGAACATTCGCTCCCGGTGCGCGGGGCGAGCGGGAGGGTGAAGCGGCTCGGGCCGAAGCGCCATGGCGCAATCCGCAGCGAGCCGACCGCTCTCGTGATCCCGTCCGTCACCGCCGGCCGAGCGGCCCGATCCTCACTCTCACCCCCTCCCCACAAGCGGGAGGGGAGCAGGAGGTCTTGATGTCCGAAACCTACGACGTCCTCATCATCGGCGCGGGGCCCGGCGGCTACGTGACCGCGATCCGCTCGGCACAGCTCGGTTTCAAGACCGCCGTGATCGACCGCGAGCATCTCGGCGGCATCTGCCTCAACTGGGGCTGCATTCCCACCAAGGCCCTGCTGCGCTCGGCCGAGATCTACCACTACATGCAGCACGCCTCCGATTACGGTCTGTCCGCCAAGGAGGTCAGCTTCGACGCGGCGGCGATCGTCAAGCGTTCGCGCGGCGTTTCGGGCCGGCTCAACGGCGGCGTCGGCATGCTGCTCAAGAAGAACAAGGTCGATGTGATCTGGGGCGAGGCCTCGATCGAGTCCGCCGCCAAGGGCAACGAGCCCGGCAAGGTGACGGTCAAGGAGACCAAGCGCGCCGAGCCGCCGAAGGGGGCCAAGGGTGCGGGCACCTACACGGCCAAGCACATCATCGTCGCGACCGGCGCCCGGCCGCGCGTGCTGCCCGGCATCGAGCCCGACAAGAAGCAGATCTGGACCTATTACGAGGCCATGGTCCCCGAAAAGATGCCCAAGAGCCTGCTGGTGATGGGTTCGGGCGCGATCGGCATCGAGTTCGCCTCGTTCTACCGCACGATGGGCGCCGAGGTGACGGTCATCGAGCTGCTGCCGCAGATCCTGCCGGTCGAGGATGCGGAGATCGCCGGTCTCGCCCGCAAGCGCTTCGAGAAGCAGGGCATCAAGATCCTCACCAGCGCCAAGGTGACAAAGGTCGAGAAAGGCGCCGACTCGGTCACCGCCACGGTCGAGGACGACAAGGGCAAGACGCAGCAATTCACCGCCGAGAAGCTGATCTCGGCCGTCGGCGTCGTCGGCAATATCGAGAATCTGGGCCTCGAGAAGGTTGGGGTGAAGATCGAACGCGGGGTCGTCGTGACCGACGGGCTCGGCCGCACCAACGTGCCCGGCGTCTACGCCATCGGCGACGTGGCCGGCCCGCCGATGCTCGCCCACAAGGCCGAGCACGAGGGCGTCATCTGCATCGAAACCATCAAGGGCCTGCACACCCATCCGATGGACAAGGCCAAGATCCCGGGCTGCACCTATTGCCACCCGCAGATCGCCAGCGTCGGTGTCACCGAGGGGAAGGCCAAGGAGCTTGGTCTCTCGATCAAGGTCGGCCGCTTCCCCTTCGCGGGCAACGGCAAGGCGATCGCGCTGGGGGAGCCGGACGGTCTCATCAAGACGATCTTCGATGCCAAGACCGGCCAGTTGCTCGGCGCCCACATGATCGGCGCCGAAGTCACCGAGCTGATCCAGGGCTATGTCGTCGCGATGACCCTGGAATCGACCGAGGAAGAGCTGATGCACACGGTCTTCCCGCATCCGACGCTCTCCGAGATGATGCACGAGAGCGTGCTCGATGCGTATGGCCGGGTGATCCACACCTGACCCGGAGCGATCGCTCCCCGCGAGGCTAACAACATCGGTGGGCGTGCAGGATCGGGCTCGATGCCCCGGCCCTGCGCGCCCGTTTCGTTTGGCACGGGCGTCCACACTGGTTCGGCCCCGCAGCGTGTCGTGCAGGCGCAAAGAACTTCCCGGTGGAATTCGGTAAGGATGTCGGGGGAATCTCGTCGGTTGAACTTCTGAAGCCAAGGCGTGCCGTATACCAGGGATCCTGCACCCTGGATGCGGAAGCTCACCCTATGATGATCCTACGCGTTCTACTGCTCGGCCTCGGGCTCGGAGCCATCTACGCCGCGCTGACAACGCTGCGGGTCCATCTCTACGTCACGCTTCTGCTTCTGTTTTTGTGCGCGGGGCCGTTGAGCTACCTCGTCTTCCGGGAAGAGCCCGAATAGGCGTCGCCGGGCGCGCCGGTCCCCTCCTCATAAGAAAAGGGTGTGACCGCCTCGGCGGTCACGCCCTTTTCACGCTAGGCCAGACGGAGTAGTTCCGTCAGCGCGGGCCGCCGCCACGACGCATGGCGATCTCCTGGCCTTCCTGATTGACCGCGCCCGAGGGAGCGTTGCGCTCGTTGGGGACGGGGTTCATGCCCTCGTTTGCGGTGCGGGAGGACGGCCGGCCGTCGGCCGGGTTTCCGGCCGCGCGTTTCAGGGCGAGGGCACGGCGGGCTCCGGAGACCGTCCGGCCGCGGGCACCGGCGTTGCGGCGGCGCTCATGCTCCTTGCTGACGCGCTTCACGGCGGCAGCGAGCAGGGCTGCCTTCTCGCGGGTGCCGGTGTTGTCGGAGGCTGGGTTCGCTCCGGACGGGGCGGCCTTGCCGCGCAGCTCGCGCCTCTGGCGGCGAGACACATCGCGCGCACGGTCACGGCGGTCGCGGAGCAGGCGGATCAGATCGGGCAGGGCCTTGTCGTCTTCCGCATCCAGCTCGGGGTGATGCGAGCGCTTCACCAGCTCGGTCTCACCGGCATCCAGCAGCCGCTCCTCACGGCGTCGCGATACGGACATGGTTTCCCCCGGTTCCTTTAAGTCAGCTGCAACAGGAGCGGATCAGCACGAGGCACGGACGCTCGAACGCCAACACGTCCGTTCCGCGAAGGTTGCCTCTTTTTGCACTCGAGGATCGCATCGGCGTCCTCTTGGCGTTGCCGACGCCGTGTCCGCTGCGTCCGATGCCAAGACGCTCCGCTCGCGGCATAAGCCGGCAACCGTCCCATCCGCGCGGCGTTGGTTCCTCACGCGGATGGCAGCCGGTACGGGAGCGAGACACCACCATGACCAGGATGCGAACGGTGTGGGGCGGCCTTGTGGCTGCGGGTATCGGTCTTAGCGGCTTGCCTGCTCTCGCCCAGACATCAGGCGGCGCCGGACTACCCTCCGGCTTTACCGCGCCCGGCCTTCCCTTCGGCCCCACCTCGTCGGTCGCGACGGTGGCGTCGCCGAGCCCGACCATGGCGCTGGCCAATCCCGGCGGTCTGAGTTTCGGCGGCGCCTCCCGTGTGTCGGGCCTTGGCGCATCCACGTCGTCCGGCGGCAATGCCGGCGGATTGAGCTTCGGCGGCGCAGCCTCGACCGCGGTCGGTGGCTCCGGATTGCGTTCGACAGGCGGGGGAGCCGTCGGGCGCCGCCCCCTCGACGACGTGGTCGCCAGTCCGGGATCGGGCGGAGGGGGTGCGCCAGCCGTTGCCGGCATCGGCGGTGGCGCGGGCTTCTCCCGCCGCCCGACCGATGCTTATTTCGACCCGCTTTCCGGCTCCGGCCTGCGCTGACGGCATGGAGGGGCGCATCCGGTCAGGATGTCCACAGTCTGCGCCGGTCCCGGTAAGGTCTCGTTAACCGTTTCGGTATGTTCTATCTTCGTTCTCATGCCGAGTCGGAGAAAGACAATGCCCAAGCCCCAGAATGCCGAGCGGAGCCGAGGCACGTTCACCCCCGCAGCGGATCTCGGACAGGAGCGGACCGCCTCCTGCCCCGTGGAGGAGATTGCCCAGGCCTATCTCAGCAGCACGGACGGCGATGCGGGCATCGCGCTGCGTTGCGCCATCACCGACGCTCTGTCCGATCTGATGGAGGCCGAGCGGCGCGACCGCGAGAACAGACGCCTCATCTCGCGCGGCTTCGTCCGCAACACGCGGCCCCATTGGTAAAGCGATTTCGGGCGTGGCGGTGAGACGCACCGCTTGAAGCGCGGCCGGTCAGGCGCATCTTCACAGGAACAAGTTCCGGGACCACCGATATGCGCCTGTCTTTCCTCACGATTCTTGCGGGCCTCGCCCTCACCGCCGGGTCGCCGGCGGCGCGGGCCGAGCTTCTCATCGCCGTCGACAAGGATGCGCAGCGGATGAGCGTGGTGGTCGATGGCATGCCGCGCTACGATTGGCCGGTCTCGACCGGGGTCGCGGGTCACGATACGCCGAACGGCAGCCATCGCCCGTTCCGCATGGAGAAGACCCACTTCTCCCGCGAGTGGGACAACGCGCCGATGCCGCACGCGATCTTCTTCACGCAGGTCGGCCACGCGATCCACGGCACCACGCAGACCCGCCGCCTCGGCCGCGCCGCCTCACACGGTTGCGTCCGCCTTTCCCAGCGCAACGCCGCGACGCTCTTCACCCTGGTGAAGCAGCAGAAGATGGCCAACACCCGCGTCGTCATCGAGGGCAGCGTCGGCGACGCCCCGGTGGCCGAGACCCAGCGCCCGGTTCGGACGCGGTCGGCCGGCCGAGGCTATGACAACGACGACGGCGTGGTTGTGGTGCGCTCCCGCGGACGGACCTGGGAGGATGAGGCCTACGGCGCACCGGTGCGCCGCCGCTACCCGAATGCGTTCGACGACGGATATGGTTCGGGCGTCGGGTACGGCGATCTGTACTGAGGCGTCAGGTAACCCGGCCATCGCGACGGTCGAGTCGCGACACCCCCCCCGCGCGATGGCGACCGGATAAGCCGCGACGTCATCGTGCGTCGATCAGTTCGAGGCTGTCGCGCCGGTCACCCGCCACACCGCATTGCCGACATCGTCCGTCACCAGTAGCGCGCCGGCCTTGTCGATCGCGACGCCCACGGGCCGCCCCTGGGCCTTCTCGTCGGCGTTGAGGAAGCCGGTCAGCGCATCGACCGGGGTGCCGGTGGGCTGACCATCCTTGAAGGGCACGTAGATCACCTTGTAGCCGCTCTTCGGCCGGCGGTTCCACGAACCGTGCTGGGCCACGAAGAGGCCGTTCTTCCAGGCCTCCGGCAGGCTCGACCCCATCGCGAAGGCGATCCCCAGCGAGGCGGTGTGCGTGCCGACGGCGTAGTCGGGAGCAATCGCCTGCTTCACCTTCTCCGGCTGCGGCGGCTGCACCCGCTCGTCGACGTGCTGACCCCAATAGCTCCACGGCCAGCCATAGAAGGCGCCTTCCTTCACGCGGGTGATGTAGTCCGGCACGAGATCGCTGCCGATCTCGTCGCGCTCGTTCACCGCGGTCCAAAGCCCGCCCGTCACCGGCTCGAAGGCGAGGCCGTTGGGGTTGCGCAGGCCGGTGGCGTATTCGCGCATCGCCTTGGTGGCGATCGTGTATTCCCAGATCGCGGCGCGGCCCTTTTCGATGTCGAGGCCGTTCTCGCCGACATTGCTGTTCGAGCCGACGGTGATGAAGAGCTTCTGTCCGTTCGGGCTCGCGACGACGTTCTTGGTCCAGTGGTGATTGATGCCGGCGGGCAGATCGACGACCTTTTCGGGGGCCGCCGTGATCTCGGTCTGGCCCTCCGCGTAGGGCACGCGGACCAGCGCGTCGGCATTGGCCACGTAGAGGTCGGAGCCAACCAGCGCCATGCCGAACGGCGAGGTGAGGCCCTTCAGGAAGATGTGGCGCTCCTCGGCCACCCCGTCCCCGTCCCGGTCGCGCAGCAGCACGATACGGTCGGGACTGGCGCCGCCGGCTCCGGCGAGGCTCTTCACCTTGTCGGCCACCCAATCGGTGACGCTGGTCGAGTGATCGCCGGATTTCGGTGCTTGGCTCTCGGCCACGAGCACGTCGCCATTGGGCAGCACCAGGGGCCAGCGCGGATGGTCGAGCCCGGTGGCGAAGGCGGCGATGCTCAGGCCCTCCGCGGCTTTCGGCTTGGCGCCCTCCGCCCAGCGCGCCACGCGGGCGATGTTGACGGTCGGCATCAGCGTCGGGTTCGGCGCCGGCAGGGTCGGCTTCGATCCGCTGCTCGCCGCCACGTCGAGCGCGGCGGATTCCGGATAGACGATGAAGCGCAGAAAGGCCGCTCCACCGAGCAGCACGACGGCGAGTGCGGCAAGACCGACCTTGGCGGAGGTGCGCATCGTAAAGCTCCGCGAGACCGATCAGGCAGCGGTGACGGCCGGTTGCGCGGCCGCCTCGTCGGCGCCCGGATGGCGACGGTTCGAATAGTAGAGCCCGATCGCGTTCCAGAACGCGTCGCGCTGCTCGTGGGTGAAGCGTTGGAGCGAGGCCTCCAGCGCGGTGCGACCGGCCGCAGCCGCTTCCGCGCGCATGCGCTCCTCAAAGGCGACGGGCGATTCCGAACGCGTTTCCATCATGGTCCGGACCTTCGCTGACGTGGTTCCAACGCCGTCAACGCCCAAGGTCGCCATTCCGTTCAACGCCGGTCGCGTGAGCCCGATGGGGGGTGGGCGTGTGCCAAACGACACACCACCCCGGTTTCGAAGCCCAGGCTTAACAGTTTCTTTGCACCTGTGGGGAGAATGGTCCAGCTTGGTTACCAAGCGTCGTTAGCCTTCAGGAGCCTGCATGCGAGCCGACCAGACCTTCCGTCTTCTCTGCCTCTCCGGGCTAGCGCTGACCGGTTCGGGTCTTGGGGGATGCGGTCTGCTTCCGCACCAGGCCGAGCTGACCACGGGCTCGATCGCGATGAACGCCAAGGTCGTGCAGGCGCCGACCCCCGCCGACAAGGAGTGCCTCGCCCGGGCGATGTACTTCGAATCGAACCGCAGCGACGAGGAAGGCCTGCTCGCCGTCGGCACGGTGGTGATGAACCGCCTCGACGCGCCGGCCTATCCCGGCCGGATCTGCGAGGTCGTCGGTCAAAAGCGCCAATTCGCCAACGGCGTGCTGACGAAGCCCGTCCGCGATCAGGACCGGCCGCGCCTGGAGCGGGTGGCCGACGCGTTGCTCTCGGGCAAGCGCCATGACGGGGTGGGGCCGGCGCTGCACTTCCACACCGCGGGTTACAAATTCCCGTATAACAACATGCACTACGTCGTCGCGGCCGGCGGCAACGTCTTCTACGAAAAGAGCGATCGCGAAGGCTATCTCCCGCCGGTCCAGCCCCGCGCCGTGGTGCAGACGGCCACCGGACGCCTGATGCCGCTTCAGGTCGCCGCCGCGAGTTCCGGCATGATTGGTCTTCCGCTCACCGGCCGCGTCCAGCCGACGCTGACCGCCGAGTACACCGCCCCGACGACGCCCGAGCTGCGCATTCCCGGCCCGGCCCGCTACGCCTCAGCGCCCGCCCGCGACAAGCATTAGAAACTGTCAGTCGGCGGGGTTACGGCCGGGGCGGGTTGTCGCCCCCGCCCTATGCGCGGGCAGCGCGAGGCCTTAAGTCAGAGATGCGGCCGGGTTGCCCGGTCCGGCTCCCGTGAGGCTTACCCCGCATCGCCATGGCCGTTGTCCTCGATCTCCTGAACAAAGACACCCGGCCCAAGCTGGATGCGCCCGCGCGTCCGCGCCATCCCGAGAAGGCGCACCGGCCGGACACCGCCATCCAGCGCAAGCCGGACTGGATCCGGGTGAAGGCACCGGGCTCGAAGCTCTGGGCCGAGACCAAGGACATCGTCCGCGCCAACAACCTCGTCACGGTTTGCGAGGAGGCGGGCTGCCCCAATATCGGCGAGTGCTGGGAGAAGCGGCACGCCACCTTCATGATCATGGGGGACACCTGCACCCGCGCCTGCTCGTTCTGCAACGTGCGCACCGGCCTGCCGGCGGCGCTCGACGCGGCCGAGCCGGAGAAGGTCGCCGAGGCCGTGGCCAAGCTCGGACTGCACCATGTCGTCGTCACCTCGGTCGATCGCGACGACCTCAAGGATGGCGGCGCCGAGCATTTCGCGCGCACCATCGCCGCGATCCGTCGCGCGAGCCCCGGCACCACCGTCGAGATCCTAACGCCCGACTTCCTGCGCAAGCCCGGCGCCCTGGAAGTCGTGGTCGCGGCCCGGCCCGACGTGTTCAACCACAATCTCGAAACCGTGCCCGGCAAGTACGTGACCGTGCGGCCCGGTGCCCGCTACTTCCACTCGGTGCGCCTGCTGCAGCGGGTGAAGGAACTCGATCCGACGATCTTCACCAAGTCCGGCATCATGGTGGGCCTCGGCGAGGAGCGGAACGAGGTCGTGCAGCTCATGGACGATCTGCGCTCGGCGGAGGTCGACTTCCTCACCATCGGCCAATATCTCCAACCGACCCGCAAGCACCATGAGGTCGTGCGCTTCGTGCCGCCGGACGAGTTCAAAGCCTACGAGACCACGGCCTATGCCAAGGGCTTCCTGCTGGTCTCGGCGACGCCGCTCACGCGCTCGTCGCATCACGCCGGCGAGGATTTCGCACGGCTGAAGGCGGCACGTCTGGCCAAGCTCGGGCCCGCCCCGGTCGCTGCCGACATCCGCGCCGTGAACGCCTGAGCCCGAATGCCATCCTTCCGTATCACGAGGAACGTGCGTCACACGGCGACGCAGATGTATGACCTCGTCGCCGATATCGAGCGCTATCCCGAGTTCCTGCCGCTCTGCGAGTCGCTGCGGGTGCTGCGCGATGCGGAGGGGCCGAACGGCACGGTGGTACGGGTTGCGGAGATGGGCGTCGGCTACAAGGCGATCCGCGAGCGCTTCACCACCCGCGTGAGTCTCGACCGCGAGAACCGCAAGATCGTCGCCGAGTACATCGACGGCCCGTTCAGGCATCTGGAGAACCGCTGGTCCTTCCGCGATGCCGAGGGCGGTGGCTGCGAGGTCGATTTCTTCATCACCTACGAATTCAAGAGCCGGACCCTGGGCCTCCTCATGGGCACGATGTTCGACCGGGCCTTCCGCAAGTTCACCGATGCCTTCGAAGGCCGCGCCACCGCGATCTACGGCGTGCCGGCTTAAAGTCGCTCGGACAGAATTCTCGCAGCGCTATCGTCGCCGGAGCGTTTTTTCGAGGCGCCGCCGACTCATCCGCCCTTCCGGGCCGCGAGCAGGATGCTAGTCTCGGAGTTGGCGATCCCCTCGAATTGCCGAATCGTGCGCAGCAGCGCGTCGAAATCGCCGAGCGTCGGCACCTCAATCTCAGCGACGATATCCCAGCGGCCGTTGGTGGTGTGAAGCGCCCGGATCTCCGGCAGGCCGGACAGGCGACGGATCACGCTCTCGGCATGGCGACCATCCACCTCGATCAGCGTCACCGCCCGCACGCCTCCGGGCTCCAGATCCCGCACCGTGACGGTGAAGCCGGTGATGATCCCGGATGCGACCAGACGGTCGAGCCGCGCCCGTACCGTCGCCCGTGTGACGCCGAGCGCCGCGGCGAGCTTGGCCACCGGCATCCGCGCCTCAGTCCGTAGCAGTGCGATGAGCTGACGATCGGTCGCGTCGAGCATGGCCTTTCCAATCCGAGCAGCCGAGCTTAGCAGATCGGTCGATTGTCTGTCCCGATCGCGCATTTAGACTGCTGTCGATTGTCCGCTTGTCTCAGCCATGCTTGCGCTTCAGAAGATTTGGGAGACGGACGTGACGCGCTATATCGGCAGTGGTGAGATGGCGGCTCTGCTGCGCCGTGAGGGGCCGGAGTCGATCCTGCGTCGTCTCATCGATGATCTGCGCACCGATTTCCTGCGCTGGCCGGACTTCGATCTCGCCCCGCGCCTTGCCAGCCACTCGGCCGGTGGCGTGATCGAGCTGATGCCGATCGCGGATGCGCAGTTCTACAGCTTCAAGTTCGTCAACGGCCATCCCGGCAACACCCGGCTCGGCAAGCAGACGGTCGTCGCCTTCGGCATGCTCGCCGATGTGGCGACCGGTTATCCGCTGCTGATCTGCGAGATGAGCATGCTGACGGCCCTGCGCACGGCGGCGACCTCGGCACTCGCGGCGTCGTCCCTCGCACGGCCCGAGAGCCGCTCCATGGCGCTGATCGGCACCGGCGCGCAGGCCGAATTCCAGGCGCTCGCCTTCAAGCTGGCCCTCGGCATCAGCGAGATCCGGTTGTTCGATGTCGATCCGGCGGCGATGGCGAAGGCGCGGGCCAACCTCGACGGCCATGGATTGCGCATCGTCTGCGCCCGCTCGATCGGTGAGGCGGTGGCGGGCGCCGACATCGTGACCACGGCGACCGCCGACAAGACCCGCGCCACGATCCTCACCCCCGACCTCGTGGAGGCGGGCCAGCATCTCAACGCCATCGGCGGCGACTGCCCTGGCAAGACCGAGTTGCACCCGGACATCGTGGCACGCGCCCGCACGATCGTGGAATACGAGCCGCAATCGCGCATCGAGGGCGAAATCCAGCAGATGCCCGCGGACTATCCCGTCACCGAATTGTGGCGCGTGCTGCGCGGCGAGGCACCGGGCCGCACCGGCCGTGACGAGATCACCCTGTTCGACTCGGTTGGTTTCGCGCTGGAGGACTTTTCGGCCCTGCGCTGCCTGCGGGACATCGCCGGCCCCGGGCCGGGCCTCGACCTCATCCCCGAGCCGAAGGACCCGAAGGATCTGTTCGGGTCGGTGTATGTGCGCGGTGGGGCGTTCGAGCAGGCGGCTTAACCGGCCGTCGTCCCGCCTGGGAGAAACCGCCCCGCCCCCGCTTCGAGCAGGCGCACCAGCGCCGGCTCCATGAAGGCGTAGTCGTCGCGAACGTCGAGGCAGACGATCCGGGCCTGCCGCAGCACCGGGCCGAAGCGGCGCATCAGCTTGCGCCGATGCGCGCGCTCCATCACGACGATGGTCTCGGCCCAGGCGAGGTGATCGGCCTCCACGGGCTCGTCCGCGTCGTCCGACACACCCGCCGAGGCCGTCTCGAGGCCGGGCCATCGCGCGAAAATCTGCTCTGCGGTCGGGCTGCGGGCACGCGCCCGACCGCAGACGAACAGGATCCTCACGCGTTCTCCGCCAGCTCCGATTGCCGCTCGAACAGGGCGCGGTAGGCCCCGTTCGGGCGCCGCATCAACGCGACGTGCGCCCCGTCCTCGACGATGCGGCCGCGGTCGAACACGAGGATGCGGTCGAGGGCGCGCACCGTCGAGAGGCGGTGGGCGATCACGATCGCGGTGCGCCCGCGCATCAGCCGCTCCATCGCTTCCTGAACCAGCGCCTCCGATTCCGAGTCGAGGCTGGAGGTGGCCTCGTCCAGGATCAGGATCGGCGCATCCGCGAGGAAGGCACGGGCCAGCGCGACCCGCTGCCGCTCGCCGCCGGAGAGCTTGACGCCGCGCTCGCCCACCAGCGTGGCGTAGCCCTTCGGCAGCCGCGCGATGAAGTCGTGCGCGTTGGCCAGCCGCGCCGCCCGCTCGATCTCCTCCGGCGAGGCACCGGGTCGGGCATAGGCGATGTTCTCGGCGAGCGAGCGGTGGAACAGCACCGGCTCCTGCGGGACGATCGCGACCTGCGCCCGGAGGCTCGCCTGCGTCGCGCCCGCCACTTCCTGCCCGTCGATGAGCACCTGCCCGCCGCTCACGTCGTAGAGCCGCTGGATCAGCTTGACGAAGGTCGTCTTGCCCGACCCCGAGCGACCAACGAGGCCGACGCGCTGCCCGGCCGGGATCGTCACCGACAACCCGTCATAGAGCGGCGTGCCGTGGCTGCCGTAGTGAAAGCGCACGGCGTCGAAACGGATCGTGCCGCCGCTGACCGTCAGCGGCACCGCGCCCGGCCGGTCGGCCACGCCCAAGAGCTCGGATTCGAGCGCGACCAGCTCCTCCATCTCGTTGACCGAGCGTTGCAGGTGGTTGATGTGCCCGCCGATGTCGCGGAGATAGCCGTGCACCACGAAGAAGGTGGTGAGCACGTAGGCGACCTCGCCGGGGCTGGCCTGCCCCTGCCACCACAGCCACAGGGCGGTGGCGACGATGGCGCTGCGGAAGACGAGCAGCAGCCCGAGCTGAATGGTGCCGCTCCACGTCACGATCATCCAGTTGCGCCGGGTGCGCCGCCGCCACTTCGACAGGACGCGCGCGAGCCGCGCGTCCTCCCGCGGCTCGGCGCCGAACGCCTTCACCACCGCGTTGTTGCCGATCGTGTCGCTGAGGGCGCCGCCGAGCCGCGTGTCGAGGGCGTTCGAGAGCGTCGCCGCCGGCGCGATCACCCGCGTCGCCAGGAACACCGCGGTGCCGACATAGGCGAGCGTGCCGAGCGCGATCACCGCGCCCATCGCCGGCCAGTGCAGGCCGAGCACCACCGTCGTGCCCACGAGCACGACGACGGAAGGCAGGATCGAGAGCAGGAGGACGTCGTTGAGCCCGTCGAGCGCCCACATCCCCCGCGAGATCTTGCGCACGGTGGAGCCGGAGAAGGTGTTGGCGTGCCACTCCGTCGAGAAGCGTTGGATGCGGGCGAAGCTCCGGCTCGCGATGTCGGACATGGTGCCGAGCGTCAGCGGCACCACGAGGCTCCAGGCGACATGGCGCAACAGCACCGTCGCGAGGCTCAGCGCAGTCATGACGGCGAATGCCGGCAATGCAGCCTCGAGGGCGGCTTGGCGCTCGGCACCGGCGAGCGCATCGACGAGGCGCCCGGCATAGAGCGGCAGCATCACGTCGGCCAGCGTGGCGAACGTGATTGCGGCCACGAGGCCGGAGACGAGGCCGCGGCGTGCGCGCCAGCCGCGGACGACGAAAGAAAGGACGCGGCGGACCACGTCCGCGCGCCGGGGAGAAGACAAAGACATGGCAATGCCCGACGGCGAAGCGTCGGCTCCGAAAGACGCAGGCGCCGCGGACTTGAACGCGCGGACCGGCGAGGTCAGATCGGGAAGGGTGCGTGAGCCGCGCGGGCCGTCAGGCCGGGCGGCGGGGAAATGCGCCTAAGCGATTCCGGCAGGCGCTACAGCGATTCCTGCACGACGGAAGACGATGCCGACAACCATGCTGCGTCTCCCTGTTCGAACGCGACCGGTTCGATCGATACCGAACGAGGTTCCGATTCGCAACGTCCAATACGGGCCGGCCCAACCGTTCGACTTGTCAGAGAGCGTCGCCCGCGAAATTGGCAAAGGTCCACACCGCTGGCCAGTTATGCCAACATATCGGCATTTGGCGACGTCAGGTGTCTCGCGGCATTGTCGGCATCGCATGGAAGATGCTGTCTCCGCCACAGGCGGGACGAAGACAGCGCGAGGCAAGCAGGCTAACAGCAGCGCCAAAGGCACTTCGTCATCATCGAGGGAACACCTCGCGATGACGATTTGGAGGGACGATGACGCTACCCGCAGGTCTACCGTCGAACCTGACTTGGCAGCCGCTGCAACCCCGTGAAAGACGTTGGGCGCAAATGGGACAGCGCCCGGCCATCGCGTGGCTGACGGGTCTGTCCGGCTCCGGCAAATCGACCATCGCCGATGCGGTCGATCGCGCGCTGACGGAGGCGGGCCGAAGCACCATGGTGCTCGATGGCGACAACCTGCGTCAGGGGCTCAACCGCGATCTCGGCTTCACCGCGGCTGACCGGATCGAGAACATTCGCCGCGCCGCGGAGGCCGCCCGCCTCATGGCGGAGGCCGGGCTCGTGGTGATCGTCTCCCTGATCTCGCCGTTTCGCGTGGAGCGTGCGGCGGCCAGAGCGATCGCGGGCGATATCCCCTTCCTCGAAGTCTTCATCGACACGCCGCTCTCGGTTTGCGAGGCGCGCGATCCCAAGGGGCTGTACGACCGGGCACGAGCGGGCAAGATTCCCAACTTCACCGGGATTTCGGCCCCCTATGAGGCGCCGACCGAACCGGATCTCGCGCTTCAAACCCGCGATCACGCCGTCACGGAATCCGCCCAGCCGCTCATTGCCGCGCTGTTGCGCCTGAGCGCTCACGCGCCGGACCGTTCGGCATAAGCGCGCGGCTACCGCACGCCCCCGCGAAAGTGAGCGTGACGGTCGGTTCCGTCGCATCCCCTGGTCGCGGGCAACGGCCGGGCTAATTGAAACGCTTCCAGACAGGATGCGAGCCTGGGAGCCGTCTCCGCATGACGTTTCGTTTGACGCTGACCGTCAACGGTGAACCGCGCGCGATCGAACTCGACGATCCACGCGTCACACTTCTCGACCTCCTCCGCGAACGGCTCGGCCTCACCGGCTCGAAGAAGGGGTGTGATCGGGGCCAATGCGGCGCCTGCACCGTTCTGCTGAACGGGCGGCGGATCAATTCCTGCCTCGCGCTTGCGGTCAGCCTCGACGGGGCCGAGGTTCTGACCATCGAGGGTTTGGCGGCGGGCGAGCAGCTTCACCCGGTCCAGGCCGCCTTCATCGAGCATGACGGCTTCCAGTGCGGCTTCTGCACGCCGGGGCAGATCATGAGCGCCGTCGGGCTAATCCGCGAGGGCCATGCCGGCGACGATCCCGAGCGGGTGCGCGAGGGCATGAGCGGCAATCTCTGCCGTTGCGGCGCCTATATCGGCATCACCGAGGCCGTCCTCGACGCCCAGGCCCGCAGCGTCGGTACCGGGCAGGGAGACGCCGCGTGAACCGCTTCGATTATGTCCGCGCAGGCAGCGTCGCCGAGGCGGTCGCGGCGGCGTCCGAGCCCGGCGCGGCCTATCTCGCCGCCGGTACCAACCTGCTCGACTTGATGAAGGGCGGCATCACCCGCCCCGGCCGGCTCGTGGACGTCACGTATCTGCCGGGGCTCGACGCCATCGAGCACCTGCCCGATGGCGGCGTCCGCATCGGCGCGCTCGTGCGCAACAGCGACCTCGCCTACGATCCGCAGGTCTCGAAAGCCTACCCCGCCGTGGCGGAAGCCCTGCTGTCGGGGGCCTCGGCGCAATTGCGCAACGCGGCGACGGTGGCCGGCAACCTGCTGCAACGGACCCGCTGCCCCTATTTCTACGACCCGGCCAGCGCCTGCAACAAGCGCGACCCCGGCGCCGGCTGCGAGGCACGCGGCGGCGAAACGCGGCTCCACGCCGTGCTCGGCTGGAGCGAGCACTGCATCGCCACCCATCCGTCCGATTTCTGCGTTCCGTTGGTTTCGCTCAACGCCACCGTCGAGATCGAGGGCCGAGCCGGCACCCGCGAGCTGCCGCTCGATGCGCTCTACCGCCTTCCGGAGGACCGGCCGGATCGGGAGACGGTGCTGGAGCCCGGCGACCTCATCGTCGCCCTGCGCCTGCCGGCGGACGCCGCGGGCTTTGCCGGGCATTCCCGCTACCTCAAGGTCCGCGACCGCACCTCCTACGCCTTCGCCGTGGTCTCGGCCGCCGCATCGCTGCGGCTTGAGGGCGGGCGGATCAACGAGGCGCGGATTGCGCTCGGCGGCGTCGCCCTCAAGCCCTGGCGCGCCCGCGTGGCCGAGGCGGTGCTGGCGGGTGCGGAACCGAGCGAGCGGAGCTTCCGTGACGCGGCCGACGCGGCCTTGGCCGAGGCGCGGCCCTCCGGCGACAACACCTACAAGATCGAACTGGCCCGCCGCCTGATCGTGCGGACGCTGACCCTTGCCGCCGCCGGCACCCCGGAGCGCATGCCGGCGCTTCCGGCCTCCGCCTTCTCGGGAGACGCGCTCCATGCCTGACATCGCCTATGAGCAGGCCCGGCACGGGTCGAGCATCGGTCAGCCGCTGACCCGCCGCGACGGCCTCCTGAAGGTCACCGGGCAGGCAACCTACGCCGCCGACAACCGGCCGGAGGGACTGCTCCACGCGGTGGTGGCGGTAAGCCGCATCGCCCGCGGCCGGGTCGCCCATCTCGACGTGGCGGCGGCCAAGGCCCATCCCGGCGTGGTCGAGGTGATGACGGGCGCCAACGCCCCGCGGCTCGCCCAGGACCCGGACGCGAAGGACAACCCCTTCATGTTCCGGCTCGATTTGCTGCAGAACGACCGGGTCCGCTACGCCCATCAGCCGATCGCGGTGGTGATTGCCCAGACGCTGGAAGCCGCGACCGAGGGCGCCGAGTTGCTGGCCCCGCGCTACGAGGTGGATTCGCCGCGGATCGGTCTCGATGCGGAGGCGCCGCAGCAGCCTGAGGGTGTGGGCGCCGGCGACAAGACGATCGTCTCGCGCGGCGATGTCGAGGCGGGGCTGGGGCAGGCCGAGCGCCGGGTCGAGGCGACCTACGAGACACCGGCGCAGTATCACAACGCCCTCGAACCCCATGCCATCGTGGCCCAGTGGGAGGGTGATCGGCTCATCGTCGACACGCCGAGCCAGGGCCTCGCCATGGCCAAGATGCGGCTCGCCGGCCTGTTCGGGCTCAGCCCGAAGAACATCCTGGTCCGCTCCCCCTTCCTCGGTGGCGGTTTCGGCTCGAAGGGGTTTCTCTCCGGGCCGCAAGTTCTCGGCGTGATGGCGGCCAAACTCGTCGGCCGGCCGGTCAAGCTCGTGCTGCGTCGCGAGCAGATGTTCGGCCCCGTCGGCCACCGCGCCGAGACGCGCCAGACGCTCCGGCTCGGCACCGACGCGTCGGGTGCGCTCACCGCCCTCGACCATCACACGCTGACCGCGACAAGCCGCTTCGACGACTTCTACGAGCCGGCCAGCGCCATCTCCCGCTACCTCTACGCCGCTCCCGCAGTCTCGACGCGCCATTCCGGCGTGCGGGTCGATACCGGCACGCCGCTCTTTATGCGCGCGCCCGGCGAGGCCTCGGGCAGCGTCGCGCTGGAGGGGGCGATCGACGAGATGGCGGAGGCCTGCGGCCTCGATCCGCTCGCATTCCGTCTGAAGAACTACGCCGAATCCGAACCGATCTCCGGCCGGCCCTTCTCGTCGAAGGCGCTGCGCGAGTGCTACGCGCAAGGTGCGGCCCGCTTCGGCTGGCACAAGCGCGCCCCGGCGCCCCGCTCGATGCGCGATTCAACCGGGCGTCTGGTCGGCTACGGCATGGGCACGGCGCTGTTTCCGGCCCTGATGATGCAGGCGGAGGCACGGGCCGAGATCCGCGCCGACGGCACCGGCACGGTGGCGCTCGGCGCCCAGGATATGGGGCAGGGCGCCTGGACCGCGCTGGCGCAGATCGCCGCTGACGGTCTCGGGATCGACCTTGCGCAGCTCGACTTCCAGAGCGGTACATCGGACCTGCCGAATGCCGGCATCGCCGGCGGCTCGGCCCACACCGCCACGGCCGGTACGGCGATCCATTCCGCCGCTGCTGCAGTGCTGGCGCAACTCGCGGATCTCGCCACCAACGACGCGCGCTCGGCGCTCTACGGGGCCGGCAATGCCGGCGTCTACGCCCGTGGCGGGCGCCTGATACGAAGGGACGACGAGGGGCGCAGCGAGTCGTTCACCGAGATCCTGAACCGGGCCGGCCGCGCCTCGATCTCGGCACAAGGGCAGGGCGCCCCCGATCCGGCCGCACGCGAGGCCTACGCGATGCACGCCCACGGTGCGGTCTTCGCCGAGGTCAGCGTCGATCCCGATCTCGGCCAGATCCGCGTCACCCGCCTCGTCGGCGCTTTCGCCGCCGGCCGAATCGTCAATCCGCGTCTCGTCACGAGCCAGTACTATGGCGGCATGATCTGGGGCGTGTCCTTCGCGCTCCACGAGAACGCCGTGGTCGATCCCCGCTCGGGCCGCGTGATGAACGCCAATCTCGGCGAGTACCATGTGCCCGTGAACGCCGACGTGCCGCCGATCGAGGCGATCCTCGTGGACGAGCACGATCCGCACGTGAATCCGCTCGGCATCAAGGGCGTCGGCGAGATCGGTATCACCGGCACGGCGGGTGCCATCGCCAACGCGGTGTATCACGCGACGGGAATCAGGGTGCGCAAGACGCCGATCACGCTGGATCGGCTGTTGGGGTGATCGGCGCTTCCAAGACACCGCCCTCATCCTGAGGTGCCGCGAAGCGGCCTCGAAGGATCCTCCAGATCCCGCGCGATCCCTGGAGGATCCTTCGAGGCTCCGCTTCGCGGCGCACCTCAGGATGAGGTTCAGGAGGGGAGAAGTGGGATCAGATGGTTTCGCCTGATGGCGTACCGGGGCGATGCAAATCGACGGATTTCAGAAGCGTCAACGCCTCCACCACCGACAGCCGCCGAATCTCGGCCCGGCCCGGATCGCCGAAGCGCCGCTCGACATGGCGGGTGGGGCCGTCCTTCACGGCGAGCCCGAAATGCACGAGGCCGACCGGCTTGGCGTCGCTGCCGCCGCCCGGCCCGGCAATGCCGGTAACCGAGACTGCCACGTCGGCATGTGACGCCGCGAGTGCGCCCTCCGCCATGGCGCGGGCCACCGGCTCGCTCACCGCGCCATGCGCCGTGATGAGGTCCATCGGCACGCCGATCGCCTCGGCCTTCGCCTCGTTGGAATAGGTGACGAAGCCGCGCTCCACCACCGCCGAGGAGCCGGGCACTGCCGTGAGCAATCCGGCCACGAGACCGCCGGTGCAGGACTCGGCGGTCGCGATTTTTCGGCCCGCCGCCGCATAGGCCCGCACCAGCGCCTCGGCGCGGGCGAGCAAGGCGGCGTCTTCGATCACGAGCGGCGCTCGTTGGTCTCCGCCTCGGTCTCCAGCTCCGCGCAGACCTCCGGCAGCCGCACCGTCGCGGCGGCCTGGGCGGCGAGTCCCTCGGCACGGCCGACGAAGCCGAGCTTTTCCGTGGTCGTCGCCTTGATCGAGACGGAGGAGAGCGGCACGGCCGCGATCTCGGCGATGCGCGCGCGGATCGCGTCGCGATGCTGGCCGATGCGCGGGGCTTCCGCCAGCACCGTGATGTCGAGATGGTCGATCTTGCCGCCACGCGCCCGCACCAGCTCGCAGGCATGGGCCAAGAACTGGTCGGAGGCTGCGCCGCGCCATTTCTCGTCGGAGGGCGGGAAGTGGGTGCCGATATCGCCGTCGGCGATGGCGCCGAGCAGCGCGTCGGTGAGGGCGTGCAAAGCCACGTCGCCGTCGGAATGGGCGAGCACGCCGCGATCGGCGGGGATTTTCACGCCGCCGAGCCAGACATGGTCGCCCTCCGTGAAGGCGTGGACGTCGAAGCCGGTGCCGAGGCGGGTCACGTAAGTGGTCATGGGGTCATCCGATATCGCGGGCGCAGGTTCAGAGAAAGCCCGTCCGGAGAATGCCCGGTCGGCCTCGATCAGGTCCGCGGCCTGGGTGATCTTGCGGTTGCGGGCATCGCCCTCGAACACCACGACCGGCAGCCCGGCCCATTCGGCGAGCGCCCCGTCATCGGTGAAGCCGTCGCGGCCCTCGGCCACGGCCCGGCGATGCGCGTCGAGCAGCAGGCCGAAGCGGAAGCTCTGCGGCGTCTGCACCGCGCGGAGATTCTCGCGGGCCGGGGTCTCGTGGACACGGCCGATGCCCGGCGCGATCTCCTCCACGAGCTTGATCGTGTCGGAGACCGCGATGCCCGGCACCGATGCGCCGTGCTCGGAGCCGGCCGCGACCGCGCGGGCGATCAACGCCTCGTCCACGAAGGGCCGCGCCGCGTCGTGGATGAGCACGAGGTCGGGTGCGCCCGCGCGGGCGAGACCTTCGAGCCCGGCCGCCACCGATTGCTGGCGCGTGGCCCCGCCCGGCACCGGCTCGGCGAGTTTTTCACGATGCGCCGGTTCGAGGTCGGCGAGGCATTCGCGGTAGAAGTCCTGCGCGTCCGGCGCGATCACCGGCTGGATGCGGGTGATGCGGGGCGATTGCGCCAGGGCCGCGAGCGTCCGCGTCAGGACGGCCCGGCCGCCGACGCGGCGATATTGCTTGGGGAGGTCGCCGCCGACACGCAGGCCCTTGCCGGCCGCGACCAAGACCGCCGCCACTGATCTATTCCCCGATTCCTGCCCATACGGCCGCGCGGCTTGGTCGGACATCGTGGGCCTCGAATGGAAATCATCTGGGGATGGATGGGGATCGCCGCGTCCTTATGCGTCAAGATGCGCGAAGGCAAACGCAGCAGGCGCTTGCGTCCGCCCGCCATTTGGCTACTTATTGGGCACAATGACACGTGACCATTATTTGAGCGCGCTGCGCGGGGCTGGCGATCGGGGGGCGAACAGCCCGCCGGTGCTGCTGGCGCCCCTGTCAGGCGTCACCGATCTCCATATGCGGCGCCTCGCGCAACGACTCGGCGCCAGCGCCGTGGTGTCCGAGATGGTCGCCGCCGCCGAACTGGCGAAGGGCGACGCCGAATCACAGGTCCGGGCCGAGGGCGCCGGGGTGGACCCGCACGTGGTGCAGCTCGCCGGCTGCGCGCCCGAACCGATGGCCGAGGCTGCCCGCATCGCCGTGGCGAACGGGGCGGACGCCATCGACATCAACATGGGCTGCCCGGCCAAAACCGTCACTGGCGGCGAATCGGGTTCGGCCCTGATGCGCGACCTCGATCACGCCGCGCGCCTTCTCGCGGCGGTGCGCGGCGCCGTCGATGTGCCGGTCACCGTGAAGATGCGGCTCGGCTGGGATCATGCGAGCCTCAACGCCGCCGAACTGGCGCGGCGCGCCGAGGCGCTCGGGCTCGACGGCGTGACGGTCCATGGCCGCACCCGGCAGCAATTCTACAAGGGCCGGGCCGATTGGTCGGCGATCCGTCCCGTGGTCGAAGCGGTGCGCATCCCCGTCATCGCCAACGGCGACATCACCGGCGTCGAGGCGGCCCGCGCCTGCCTCAGCCAATCCGGCGCGGCGGGCGTGATGGTCGGGCGCGCGGCGGTCGGACGTCCCTGGCTCGTCGGCGAGATCGCCGCCGGGCTTGCCGGGCGCGTGGCGGCGCCACTCTCGGCCGAGCAGCGGGCGGCGGTCGCGGCCGAGCATTACCAGGGGCTGATCGCGCTCTACGGCGCGGCCATGGGCGTGCGCCACGCCCGCAAGCATCTGGCGGCCTATGCCGATGCGGCCGGCGGATTGCCCCCGGACGACCGGCGCCGCCTCGTCACCACCCACGATCCGGCGGAGGCGCTCCGCCTCCTGCGGCGCGCGTTCCTCGAACCGGCCGGGACGGCGACCACGCCCCTCGGCGAGGCAGCCTGATGCCCTTTTCCGACGAGCCCGCCCCCGAATCCCTGCCGCCGGCCGAGGCGGTGCTGAACTCGCTGCCGTTGCCGGTCCTCACCATCGGGCCGGATGAGCGGATCCTGCGGGTCAACCACGCCGCCGAGCTGTTCTTCGACGCCTCCGCCCGGCTGATGCTGCGGGGGCGGTTGCGCGACATCATCCCGTTCTCCTCGCCGATCATCGCACTCGTGACGGAGGTGCGACGCCGCCGCTCCTCCGTCTCGGAATACCGGGTCGAGCTGGTCCAGCCGCGCTCGGGCACCGAGCGCAGCGTCGATGTCTTCGCCACGCCCCTGCGCGATGAGGACGATTCGGTGGTGCTGATGCTGCAAGAGCGCACCATCGCCGACAAGATGAACCGGCAGCTCACCCATCGCGGCGCCGCCCGCTCGATGGTGGCGCTCGGCGCGATGCTCGCCCACGAGATCAAGAACCCGCTCGCCGGCATCCGCGGCGCGGCGCAGCTCCTCGAACAGGAGAGCGACGAAGAGGACCGGCTGCTGACCCGCCTGATCTGCGACGAATCGGACCGGATCGTGCGCATCGTCGAGCGGATGGAGCTGTTCGGCGACGAGCGGCCGGTGGAGCGCGGCCCCGTCAACGTCCACGGCGTGCTCGATCAGGTGAAGCGCTCGGCGCAATCGGGCTTCGCCCGTCACATCCGCTTCATCGAGAACTACGACCCCTCGCTGCCACCCGTCCTCGGCAACCGGGACCAGTTGATCCAAGTGATCCTGAACCTCGTGAAGAACGCGGCCGAGGCGATCGGCACGGACACGGTCGAGGGCGAGATCACCCTCTCCACCGCCTTCCGCACCGGCCTGCGTCTCCAGATTCCCGGCTCGCGCGAGCGTGTCAGCCTGCCGATCGAGGTGGCGGTGCGCGACAACGGACCGGGCATCCCGACCGACATGCTGTCGGACCTGTTCGACCCCTTCGTCACCACCAAAGTGCAGGGCTCCGGCCTCGGACTTGCATTGGTGGCCAAGATCATCGGCGACCATGGGGGCATCGTCGAATGCGATCCCGTCCCCCGCCGCACCGCCTTCCGGATCCTCCTTCCCATGTCGAGCGCCCGCGACGGGCGTGAATCGGCCGCGGAGCGCTGAGTCGAGAGCCATGCCCAACGGCCATATCATCGTCGCGGACGACGACGCCGCGATCCGCACCGTGCTCAATCAGGCCCTGTCCCGGGCCGGCTACGAGGTTCGCACCACCTCGAACTGCTCGACGCTCTGGCGCTGGGTCGCCCAGGGCGAGGGCGACCTCGTCATCACCGATGTGATGATGCCGGATGAGAACGTGTTCGACCTGCTGCCGCGCATCAAGCGCGTGCGGCCGGAGCTGCCGATCATCGTGATGAGCGCGCAGAACACCTTCATGACTGCGATCCGCGCCTCCGAGCGCGGCGCCTACGAGTATCTCCCCAAGCCCTTCGACCTGAAGGAGCTGATCGCGATCGTCGGCCGGGCGCTGTCACGCCCCCGCGGGACGCCCGCGCCCGGCGCCGGGCCGGAGAACGAGGACATCCCGCTCGTCGGCCGCTCGCCGGCGATGCAGGAGATCTACCGGGCGCTGGCCCGCCTGATGCCGACCGATCTCACCGTGATGATCACGGGCGAGTCCGGCACCGGCAAAGAGCTGGTCGCCCGCGCGCTGCACGATTACGGCCGCCGCCGCACCGGTCCGTTCGTGCCCGTGAACATGGCGGCGATTCCCCGCGACCTCATCGAATCGGAGCTGTTCGGCCACGAGAAGGGTGCCTTCACCGGCGCGCTCTCGCGCTCGGCCGGCCGGTTCGAGCAGGCGGAGGGCGGCACGCTGTTCCTCGACGAGATCGGCGACATGCCGATGGAGGCGCAGACCCGGCTGCTGCGCGTGCTTCAGCAGGGCGAGTACACCACCGTCGGCGGGCGCGTGCCGATCAAGACCAATGTCCGCATCATCGCCGCGACCAACAAGGATCTGCGCGTCTCGATCCAGCAGGGCATCTTCCGCGAGGATCTGTTCTTCCGCCTCAACGTCGTGCCGCTGCGCCTGCCGGCGCTGCGCGAGCGCTCGGAGGACGTGCCGGACCTGATCCGCCACTTCTTCGTGCTGGTGGAGCGCGAGGGCCTGACCCGGAAGACCCTCGACGCCGACGCGATGGAGCGGCTGAAGCGCTACCGCTGGCCCGGCAACGTCCGCGAGCTGGAAAACCTCGTTCGCCGTCTCGCCGCGCTCTATCCGCAGGAGACCATCACCGGCCCGGTCATCGAGGCGGAACTCGACACCCTGCCGCTCGCCCAGCCCTCGGCCAACGGCAATGGCGCGGCCCGCAAGAACGCCAACGGCGCCTCCGACAGCGAGACCTTGTCCGGCGCGGTCGAGCGGCACCTCGCCGATTACTTTTCGGGGTATCGCGACACGCTTCCCCCGCCCGGCCTCTACCACCGCATCCTGCGCGAGATCGAAGGGCCGCTGATCGGCGCGGCTTTGGCCGCCACCCGCGGCAACCAGATCCGCGCGGCCGAGCTGCTGGGCGTCAACCGCAACACCCTGCGCAAGAAGGTGCGGGATCTCGATCTGCAAGTGTTTCGCACGTCACGGTGATCCGTTCCGCACGTCGCGATGACCTGTTTCGCACGTTGCGGTGATCCCCCTCTGTTCTCCACGGCCGCGCTTCGCTAAAGGCGCGCCATGCTGCGCCTTCGCGAGTACCAGCGCGCCGCCCTCGACGCGCTCGATCATCATTGGGACCAGGGCGGTGGCCCCGGCCTCGTCGTGCTGCCGACCGGCGCCGGCAAGGCGCTCGTCATCGCGGCCCTGATCCGCGAATGGCTGGATCGGGCGCCGGAGGCGCGGATCTGCGTCGTCACCCACGTCCGCGAACTCGTGGTGCAGAATCACGGCGAGTTGCTGGCCTATTGGCCCGGAGCGCCCGCCGGCATCTTTTCCGCCGGCGTCGGCCGGCGCGAGGCGCATGCGCAGGTCACCTTCTGCTCGATCCAATCGGTCCGTGACCGGGCCGAATTGTTCGGCGCCATCGACCTCATCGTCATCGACGAGGCCCATCTCGTGCCGCGCGCGAGCGAGACGGGCTATGGCCGCTTCCTCGCCGCGGCGCGGGCGGGCAACCCGGATCTGAAGGTCGCGGGCTTCACCGCTACGCCCTACCGGCTCGATTCCGGCCGGCTCGACGAGGGCGAGGGGCGGGTGTTCGAGCGGATCGTCTACGAATCGCTGGTCGGCGACCTGATCCATCAGGGCTTTCTGGCGCCCCTCGTCTGCAAGGCGACGGCGCTCGCCCTCGACGTCACGGGGGTGCCGAAACGCGGCGGCGACTACATCCCCTCGGAGCTGGAGGCCGCGGTCAACCGCGAGTGGATCACCCGCGCGGCCGTGGAGGAAATGGTGGGCTATGGCCGTGAGCGGCGGGCATGGCTCGCCTTCTGCGCCGGTCTCGCACATGCCGCGTCCGTTCGCGACGCGATCCGGGCGGAAGGGATCTCCTGCGAGACCGTCATCGGCGAGATGGGAAAGCGCGAGCGCGACCGCATCGTGCGCGACTTCCGCGCCGGCAAGATCCGCTGCCTCGTCTCGGTCGGCGTGCTCTCCACGGGCTTCAACGTGCCGGAGGTCGATCTCATCGCCCTGCTGCGCCCGACCCAATCGGCCGGGCTCTACGTGCAACAGGTCGGCCGAGCCCTGCGCCGGGCGCCGGGCAAGACGGATGCGATCGTGCTCGATTATGCCGGGCTGGTGCGGATGCACGGGCCCGTGGACGCGGTGACCGCCCGGAGCGTCGCGCTCGGACCGGCGGCGCCGGGCATCGCGCGGGCCAAACCGTGCCCCGGCTGCGGCGCACTGATCGCCCTCAATGCCAGCACCTGCGAAGCCTGTTGGGTCGAGCCCGAATCGGAGGACGAGGAAGCGCCCCATGCCGCGAGCGCGGAGGACGCCATGCCGATCCTCTCCGAATCGATCTGCCCCTGGCGCGAGGTGACCGGCTGGCGCCTCGACCGCGGCCCCGGCGGCTCCGGCCCGGACCGGCTCGAAGTCGCCTTGCGTTGGCGGGGCGGCGGCTGCCGGGTCGAGGTCTGCCTCGAGCATTCCGGCCATGCCCGCGAGAAGGCGGTGCAATGGTGGCGCGCCTTCGGCGGCGCCGATCCGGTGCCGATGTCGGTCGCCGCGGCCCTGGAACGGGCCGACGAGCTGGAGCGGCCGGAGACCCTGCGGGTCGAGGCCGCCGGCCGGCTCTCCGAGAGCGTGACGGTGCGTTTTTCCGACGGGCGGCGGTTCCGCGACCTGCGCCGCTGGGGCACCCTGGCCGCTTGAACCGATCCCCAGCCGGGCTGATTCGTATTAATTTCGCCACACTGGTGTGGCCCCGCATCAGTGATGCCGCTTCTGTCGCGACGTTCTCAAAAGGTGCCAACCGACGCCCCGTCCCCCGAGGACGGTGCTGAGGCGGTCACGCGCCGGTTCGACTCGCCCCCGCGAGGGCCGGGCTGGATCGGGGCGGCGGTGGTGCTCACGGCACTGATCTCGGCCTCGGTCACCTTCCTGATCCTTGCCGGCATCATCCAGATCACGCGGACGCCGACGACGGGCGTCGCTTTGCTCTCGGTCAACGCCGCGCTGGTTCTCGCGCTGGTCGTCGTGATCGCCTGGGAGGCGCGGGTCTTCCTGCATGCCCGGCGCACCCACGCCTCGGTGGCGCGGCTGCACACCCGCATCGTCGGCCTGTTCAGCCTGATCGCGATCCTGCCGACGATCCTCCTCGCCATCGTCGCCTCGGTGACGATCGATGTCGGCCTGTCGCTCGGCTTCACCGACCGGGTCCGCGACGTGGTGCTGAAATCCGTGCAGGTCGCGGACGCCTACCAAGAGAATCACTGCCAGTCGCTCGCCCGCGAAATCCGGATCTTCGCCGACGACCTGACGCGGGCGCGGCCGAATTTTGACGTGAACCGCGAGTGGTTCGAGGGCTTCATGACCACCCGCGCCCAGGCGCTCGGTCTGCCGATCGTCAAGATCATGCGCGGGCCGAACGAGGTCGTGGCGCGCGCCAATATCGACGTGCTCAAGCAGACGCGCCTGCCCTCGGCGGCGGCCTTCGAGGATGCGGCGAAGTCCAGCGACCCGATCTGCCTGCTGCCGAACGAGGGACGGGTCTTCGCCGCCCTGATGCGGATGCCGGCTTACGACAATGCCGTGCTGCTGGTGCAGCGCGAGGTGAGCCAGCTCGCCATCGACTTTCCCGGCGTCGCCCGCGCCGCGGCGGCCGAGTACCTGACCTTCGACGAACTGCGCCGCTACGTGCAGATCGCCTTCGCCTCGGTCTTCATCCTGATCGCACTGATCACGCTGCTCTCGGCGGTGTGGTTCGGCCTGAACTTCGCCAACCGCTTCGTCGCGCCGATCCGCCGGCTCATCAACGCCGCCGACGAGGTCGCCGCCGGCAATTTCTACGCCCGCGTGCCGGCGCGGAAATCGGACGGCGACCTCGCTCATCTCGGCGAGAGCTTCAACACCATGACGCTGGAGCTGCGCCGCCAGCACGATGGCCTGCGCGCGGCCAACGACCTGATCGACCGCCGCCGCCGCTTCACCGAGGCCGTGCTGTCGGGCGTCTCGCCGGGCGTGCTCGGCGTCGATGCCGACGGCGTCATCACCATCGCCAATCCGGGTGCGGAGCGGACGCTGGGCCTCACCGCCCAGGAACTGGTCGGGCAGCCCCTGACGAATGTCGTGCCGGAGATCGCCGCCTTGTTCCCGGAGGCGGAGGGACGCCACCGCGCCCTGCAACAGCAGATCCAGCTCGTGCGCGGCGGCCGCGAGCGCACCATCGCGGTCCGCGTCACCAGCGAGCAGGCGCAGGGCGAGGCCCGCGGCTACGTCGTGACGCTCGACGACATCACCGATCTCGTCACGGCGCAGCGCACCTCGGCCTGGGCGGATGTCGCCCGCCGCATCGCCCACGAGATCAAGAACCCGCTGACCCCGATTCAGCTCTCGGCCGAGCGAATCCGGCGCAAGTACGGAAAAGTGATCACGACCGACAAGGACGTGTTCGAGCAATGCACCGCCACGATCGTGCGGCAGGTGGACGAGATCAAGCGGATGGTGGACGAGTTCTCCTCCTTCGCCCGGATGCCGAAGCCGGCGATCACGCAGCAGGATCTGGCCGAGATCGCGCGCCAGAACCTGTTCATGCTGCGCATGGCGCATCCCGATCTCGATTTCCCTTTCGAAACCGTCGGCGAGGACGAGAAGGGCCGCGTCGTCGCCGCCTTCGACGTGCGGCTGTTCTCCCAGGCGCTCACCAACATCCTCAAGAACGCCGTCGAGGCGGTTCAGGCGGTGCCGGAGGACGTGCTGACGGCCGAAGGCGGCAAGGGTCGCGTCGCCCTGAAGCTGGTCGTCGAAGAGGTGTTCGTGGTGATCGAAGTCACCGACAACGGAAAAGGCTTTCCGGCAGAGGGGCGCCAGCGCTTGCTCGAACCCTATATGACGACCCGCGAGGGCGGGACCGGCCTCGGCCTCGCGATCGTTTCCAAGGTGCTCGAGGAGCATGGCGGGGGGATCGAGCTGAACGACAACCCGGAGGGGCGCGGCGGACAGGTCCGCATGCGGCTGCCGCGGGAAGTCGGACGGCAGGACGAACGGAATTCCGGGACCGGTGCGGGACAGGAGCGGGATCGCTCCGCGGCACCGGGCACGCGTGACAGGACAACGATGGATAAGAACACGGAGGACGCCATGGAAGCGCGACGCGTCGCGGAGGTGCAGCCATGAGCGCCGACATCCTGATCGTCGACGACGAGGCCGACATCCGCGACTTGGTCGCGGGCATCCTGGACGACGAGGGGCATCGCACCCGAACCGCCGCCGGGTCCGACGAGGCGCTGGCGGCGATCGAATCGCGCCGGCCCCACCTCGTCTTCCTCGACATCTGGCTCCAGGGCTCGCGCCTCGACGGGTTGCAGGTGCTCGACCTCATCAAGGCGGGCCATCCGGACCTGCCGGTGGTGATGATTTCGGGCCACGGCAACATCGAGACCGCGGTGGCGGCGATCAAATCCGGCGCCTACGACTTCATCGAGAAGCCGTTCAAGGCCGACCGCCTGATCCTCGTCGCCGAGCGGGCGCTCGAAGCCTCGCGGCTCAAGCGCGAGGTGCGCGACCTCAAGGTCCGCTCGGGCCAAGCCAGCCGCATCGTCGGCGGCTCGGTCGCGGTCAACCAACTCCGCCAGACTATCGAGCGCGTGGCGCCGACCAACGCCCGCGTGATGATCTCGGGGGCACCGGGTGCCGGCAAGGAACTCTCGGCGCGCACCCTGCACGCTGCCTCCTCGCGGGCGAGCGGGCCCTTCGTCGTCATCAACGCGGCGACGATCACCCCGGAGACGATGGAAGCCGAGCTGTTCGGCGTCGAGGGCGGCGAGGGCCGGGTGCGGCGCGTCGGCGCTCTGGAGGAGGCGCATGGCGGCTCGCTCTACATCGACGAAGTCGCCGACATGCCCAAGGAAACGCAGAGCCGGATTCTGCGCGTCCTCGTCGATCAGAACTTCCAGCGCGTCGGCGGCACGGCCCGCGTCCATGTCGATGTGCGCATCATCTCCTCCTCGTCCCGCGACCTGACGGAGGAGATCGCGGCCGGGCGCTTCCGCGAGGATCTGTTCCACCGTCTCTCGGTGGTGCCGATCCGCATTCCCTCGCTGGCCGAACGGCGCGAGGACGTGCCGGAACTCATCACCTTCTTCATGGAGCAGATCTCGGCGGCCACCGGCCTGCCGCGGCGGCGCATCGCCGAGGACGCGATGGCGGTGCTCCAGTCGCACGACTGGCCCGGCAACGTCCGCCAGTTGCGCAACAACGTCGAGCGGCTGATGATCCTGACCCAGAGCGATCCGGATCAGGACGTCACGTCCGAGATGCTGCCGACCGAGATTGGCGCGCTGGTGCCGACGACGCCGACCGGTGCGGGCGGCGAGAAGCTGATGAGCCTGGCCCTGCGCGAGGCCCGCGAGATCTTCGAGCGGGAATACCTCATCGCGCAAATCGCTCGCTTCTCCGGCAACATCTCCCGCACCGCCGAATTCATCGGCATGGAGCGCTCGGCCCTCCACCGGAAACTGAAGTCACTCGGCATCGGCCCGTAACAGGCCCCTCAGGCGACGCCTGCTCGCCGATCGTTGGTCCCCTGGGACCGAGGGCGCAGCGGGCGTCGCGTGAGAGCCGTTCATTCGGCCCCCGCCGATTCGGCGGGAGCAGTTGCAAGGGGTGGATATTGACGCCTTGCGCTGCGAGGGGCCTCTTGCATCGCGGCAAGCTTCGCCCTGTAATAGAAACGGCCCGGCAGAGCGGTCCCAACACGTGAGAGCGCTGCCCCGCGCTTCAGCCACGGGACCCTGCTGATCCGTGGCGCGGGTCTCGAAACCAAGGATAAAAAGAAATGGCGGGCGAGCGCGCTCAGAACCTCCAGGACACGTTCCTGAATCATGTCCGCAAGAACAAGATCCCGCTGACGATCTTCCTCGTCAATGGGGTCAAGCTTCAAGGTGTCGTGACCTGGTTCGACAACTTCTGCGTCCTGCTTCGTCGGGACGGGCACTCGCAGCTGGTCTACAAGCACGCGATCTCGACGATCATGCCGGGTCATCCGGTGCAGCTGTTCGAGCCGGACGAAACGGCGCCTGAAAAGGCCTGAGCGCGCGAAGCGGGCCGGTTCCCGTCATTTGCAGAAGCCAGCGGATGTAAAATGGCGTCATCGTTCCGACATAAGGGAACGATGACACGGAGACGCCATGACTGAAATCCTTCCGCCCGGCGAAGCACGCCTGCAGGCGAAGGCCGCCCCCGAGGGCGAGATTGCCGCCGCGACCCGCACCTTGGTTCTCGGCCCCTATCTCACACGCGCCGCTCAGCGGCTCGCTCCGGGACAGACGGAGACCGTGCGCTCCGACGAGGCGCGGCTCGATGAAGCGGTCGGATTGGCCGCTGCCATCGAGCTCGACGTTACCCGAGCGATCTCGGTGCACATCCAGCGCCCGCGTCCCTCGACCTATCTCGGCAAGGGCCGGGTCGAGGAGATTGCCGGGCTCATCAAGGCCGAGGAGATCGGCCTCGTGGTGATGGATTGCGCCCTCTCGCCGGTGCAGCAGCGCAACCTCGAAAAGGCTTGGGGCGCCAAGGTCATCGACCGGACCGGCCTGATCCTCGAGATTTTCGGCCGGCGCGCCTCGACCCGCGAGGGTACGCTTCAGGTCGAACACGCCCATCTGGCCTATCAGAAGTCCCGCCTCGTGCGGTCGTGGACCCACTTGGAGCGGCAGCGCGGCGGCTTCGGCTTCCTCGGCGGCCCCGGTGAGACCCAGATCGAGGCCGATCGGCGGATGATTCAGGAGCGGATGACCCGGATCGAGCGCGACCTCGAAGCCGTCACCCGCACCCGCGGCCTCCACCGCAAGAGCCGCGCGCGGGTGCCGTATCCGATCGTGGCTTTGGTCGGCTACACCAATGCGGGCAAGTCGACGCTGTTCAACGCCCTGACCAAAGCCGAGGTGCGGGCGCAGGACATGCTGTTCGCCACCCTCGACCCGACCGCGCGGGCGACCAAGCTGCCGCATGGCGAGACGGTGATTCTCTCCGATACGGTGGGCTTCATCTCCGACCTGCCGACCTCCCTGATCGCTGCCTTCCGCGCTACGCTGGAAGACGTGATCGAGGCGGACATCCTGCTCCATGTGCGCGACGTCTCGCATGGCGACACCCAGGCCCAGGCCGAGGATGTCGAGAGCGTGCTGCGCGAACTCGGAATCGAGGCGGATGCGGAGCGGATCATCGAGGTGTGGAACAAGGCCGACCTCTTGGACAAGGGCGAGCGCACCCGGCTGCTCAACCTCAGCGCCGCGCATCGCGGAGCCGGGCCGGCACCGATTCTCATCTCGGCCGTGACGGGGGAGGGGCTTCCGGAACTCACCGAGCGAATCGAGGGGCAGGTGGCGCGGGCGCGCTCGACCTTCGCCGTGACGCTTCCGCCGGAGGATGGTGCCGCCCTCAACTGGCTCTACGAGAACGCCGAGGTGCTCGACCGGCAATCTGAGACCGGCGGCGCGATCGCGCTGACGATCCGCATCGCCCCGGAGAAGGAGCCCCGCTTCCTCAATCGGTTCGAGGCGGCCCAGCGCGTCGGCGGTCCGCAGAGTTCGCCGGCCGCGTAGAGCCTCGCCCGCCTGCGGGTGACAACGCTGCGAAGGGAAGCCCCCATCAAACGAAAAGGCCGGTGCCGCAATCAGCGGCACCGGCCTTTTTCTGTTCCGGAGCCTCATCCCGAAAGCCGGTACCGGCTCTCGGGACGATGATGGTGCGCTGGCCGTCAGTCCTTCGGCGCGGCGTGGGCGACCATGGCGAGGCTATGGTGCAGGCCGCTCGCGCCGCCGCCGACGACCTCGACCCGGGAGCCGGTCTTGGCCCGCCGCGTCGCCCATTCCCGCATCATCTCCAGGCAGGTGTGATCGACGTGGCGCAGATCCTGCGCTTCGAGCCGGACCGGCGAGCCTTCCGGCGTCCGCTCCAGCGCCGCCGTGAGGTGCGGCAGTTGGAGGAAGGTGGCCGAGCCCGAGAGCCGCAGCTCCGGCACGGCCTGAAGCGCTCCGCCCTGCACCGTCTGCGCCGCGCCGCCCTCGATCTTGAGCGGACCACGCAGGTAATGCGGGATCACCTGAAGGAGGCTGAGCGCGAGGCCCGTGAGAACACCGGTCAGGAGGTCGGTGGCGACGACCATCACCATGGTGGCGAGCCAGATCGCGGCGGTGGGCAGGCCGTAACGCTCATGCAGGTGGAAGGCGTGGGCGGGGCTCACGAGGCGCCAGCCCGTCACGACGAGGATGCCGGCGAGGGAGGCGGTCGGCACGACCTTCAGCACCATCGGCAGGACCAGCAGGAAGGCGAGGATCCAGCTCCCGTGCAGGATGGTGGAGGCGCGCGTCGCCGCACCCGCCTGGACGTTGGCCGAGGACCGGACGATCACGCCCGTCATCGGCAGGCCACCCGCGAGACCGCAGAGGATGTTGCCGATGCCCTGCGCCCCGAGTTCGCGGTTGTACTGCGTGCGCGGGCCGTCATGCATCCGGTCCACCGCCGCCGCCGAGAGCAGGCTCTCCGCGCTGGCGATGACCGCGAGGGTGACCGCCATGAGGATCATGGCCGGCTCGGACAAGCGGCTCCAGTCGCCCATTCCCGGCATGGTCACGGCGGAGAAGATGTTCTCCGGCACCTCGACGCGCTTGACGTCCATGCTTCCGACGACGGCCACGACGGTGCCGGCCAGGACGCCCATCAGCGCACCGGGGATCAGCTTCAGCTTGGCCGGACGGATCTTCTCCCAGCCGATCATCGCAACGATGGTGGCCAGGCCGACGATCACGGCCCCGGGGCGGTTGCCGTCCGGGCCGGAGACAAAGTTGAAGAACGCGGCGGGGATGGCGACGAGGTTGTCGAGGCCGCTGGCCTTGGGCAGGGCGTCGGTCAACACGTGGATCTGAGCCAGCACGATCAGGATGCCGATGCCGGCGAGCATGCCGTGCACGACCGCCGGCGAGATCGCCCTGAACCAGCCGCCGACCCGCAGCGCCCCGGCGAGAAGCTGGATGGCGCCCGCCGCGACGAGGACCGGCCCGAGCGCGTCGATGCCGTGCTCACGCACGAACTCGAAGACGATGACGGCGAGGCCCGCGGCCGGGCCGCTGACCTGAAGCGGCGAGCCGGCGAGGAAGCCGACGACGATGCCGCCGATGATGCCGGTGATGAGGCCGCGCTCGGCCGGCACGCCGGAGGCCATGGCGATGCCCATGCACAGGGGCATCGCCACGAGGAAGACGACGAAGGAGGCCGGGAGATCCCGGCCGATGGTCGATGGCATCAGCCGGGCGAGGGAGGCGCGCATTGCAAAATCTACTCCGCTGCGATGGCGTGGGGGATGGCGTGAGGGCCGGTTTGGGGGCCGGCAAATTCGGGCGTGGCGATCCGTGACGCCGAAGCCTGGGCGACGGGGACGCCCGAGGCTTCGTCGATGGGGATGAAGCGGCTGCGCTCGCCGCAATAGGCGAGCACCTGGCCGCTCTCGATTTCGAAGAACCAGCCGTGCAGGCGCAGCTTGCCGCGGGCCAAGGCCGTCGCCACGCTCGGGTGGGTGCGCAGATTGTTGAGCTGCACCACGACGTTCTCGAGGGCGACGGCGCGGTGGCGTTCCTTCGGGTCCATGCCCTCGGGATAGGCTTCGCAGACGATCTGCTTCGCCGCATGGCTGTGGCGCAGCCACGCCGCCACGTTGGGCATGTTGCTCAACGCCTCGGGATTCATGAGTCCCTTCATGGCGCCGCAATCGGAATGGCCGCAGATCACGATGTCGAGCACGCCGAGCGCGACGACCGCATATTCGATGGCGGAGGAGACGCCACCATTCTGCTGCGAGAAGGGCGGCACGATGTTGCCGGCGTTCCGGCATACGAAGAGGTCGCCCGGACCGGATTGCGTGATGTGCTCGGGCGAGACGCGGGAATCGGCGCAGGCAATGATCAGCGCCTGTGGCTGCTGACCGTCGCGCACCAGCCGCTGATACATCTGCTGCTGGCCCGGAAAGACCGTTCCCCGGAAATTCGAGAGGCCCTGTATGATGCCGTCCACGTCAAACCCCGCTGTCCGTCACCCTGCGTGAGCCGACACGCCGGGACGCATGAGATGCTGGCTGGATGGCAGGCGCGATCCGCCCGCCGGTCCGCGAAGTCTGATCAGGAGAGACGCGGCGATGCCTGCGTCTCCTTCAGGCACACGGGCGCCCGCGCCATCGCGAGGGCCGCGACGACGTGCGAACCGGTACGGTGGCGTTTGGGGTTTCCGGTCGGCCCGAATCGGGGCGGCCGGCGATCGCATGGCGAGGACGTGGCCGGCGGCGCGGATTGAGCGCCGCCGCCGGACAAGCCTTGGTTAGCGCGCGCGCCGCGGCGCGGTGCCGGCGGACCAGTGCGTCTGCACGGCGCCGAGACGGGCGGCGGGGCGAATGTCGCCACCCTTGGCGCCGGCGTTCTCGCTCAGCATCGGCGCGCCGAGGATCTGGCCCGAGCCCGAACGCTGCGAGTGGAGCGAGCGGGGGTCATGGTAGGGATCGTCGACGTAGCTGCTCATGAAACCGCCGCCCGCCTGCTGGCGGCTGCCGTTTCCACCGTCCTGCGCCTGCGCCGTGAGCGGCAAAGCAACGGCCGCAGCAGCCAGGAGACCGAGTGTCACAATCCGCTTCATATCGAACATCCTCTCGTAATCCCTGAGTGGCGAACTTTTTTTCGTCTTCTTCAGGTGTCGCAACAAGACAGTAGTTCTATGAATTATATTTGGAAAGTGCGTTTTATCACGGGGTTATACTTTTGATTTAATCCTGACAGATTGTTTGATGGGTGCGCAACCGCACCTTACGCCGATAAACTCGGCGTGATGCAGGGATGAAAATTGATTGCAACGGATCAGGATTAAATCTGACTACATCTCGACCAATTGTCCGGACCGCTTATCGACGACGAGAACGGCGCTCGATCATCCAAGTCCGCGGACAGGTGAGACGGTGCAACGTTTTCACGGGCATGGCGCGCTTCCTCGGGAACGGATCACGCAGGAATCGGACAGCCGGATCGGAATAGCGGAATTAAAGCGATGTGCGTTCTATTAGAGCGGGTCGTTGCGATTTGAGGATTAGACGCGCCGACGAGGCTCGTTTTCCAATTTCGAACCCGAATATCACAGCTTCACTTGATCGACCGCTCACCAGGCGACATGCGCACGTGCAAGCGGAATGAATATGTGTCGAATACTAATTTAACTGAGATTTTTATTATCAAAATGAATGTGCAAAAATGTATGTCCCCGAAACACGGCTCCCGTTCCCGTATTTAGCGACAGGCAATATTTCAAAACTTTCGCCGGTCCTCACGCGGAAATACCGAGCCAAAACTCGGCCTCGAAGCATCCCGCACGGCCGGTCCCGTCGCATCGATCGAGCGGGGCGGCGTTGCGCCATGCTTCGAGGCTCGGCACCTCAACCGAAAACCATCATGCCACCGGAGAGCGGCCGCTGCCGCTCAGCGCGGCCCGGCGGCCTGCTTGCGCTTGAGGAAGGCTTCCATCTGCGCGATTTCCGTGTCCTGCGCCTTCACGATGTCTTCGGCGAGCTTGCGAATCTCAGGGTCCTTCGAGTGTTCGAGGGCGATCTTCGCCATATCGATGGCGCCGCGATGGTGTGGGATCATCCCGCGCACGAAATCGAGATCGACGTCATTGGTGTACCGGATGTCCATGTCGCGGTGCATGCGCGCGTCGGCATCGCGAAACGCTTTGGTCGCCGCGCTGTCACCCGCCGCGGCCTTCGCCTCCGGTTGTCCATGCCCGTGATGGTGGTGCGGGTCCTGGGCGAAGGCGGCGCTGCCAAGAATGCAGGCGACGAGAACGGCGGGGATTGTTTTCGACATCGAGAATGCTCCGGGATCGGGGACGGAAATCAGTCGAAGCGGGCGCTGGCGGTGACGCCGCCGGGCCCGGTGATGCGCACCGCGCCACTGGGACGCTCCCCCAGAGACGCCTCGGCCGTGCCGGCGAGCCGGTTGCCTTCCGGGCTGAGGAGGACGCGGGCGGCCTTGGCGCCGGATTTGAGGATGGCGACCGCTTTGAACCCCTCGGCCGGCAGGGGCTTGCCGTCGCCGTCGCTGAGATAGACCGAGACGGTCTCGGCCCGCGTCACGAGTTCGGCATGCCACGCGCCCGCATCCTCGACACGACCGCCATGGGGGCCGGGCGGGTGATCGTGTTCATGGGCATGCTGGGCGCTCGCGGGTGCGGCCAGCAGAAGCAGAGCCAGCACGGCGCAGGACATCGCGCGGTTCATCGATCGTCTCCTTGAATGCGATGGATCAGAAGGCTTCACGCGCCGGTGCGTGCAGCGCATCGGCTCCGGCCGAAGCATGAAGCCGGGCGAAGGCGCCCCGCCCGAACAGCAGGACGAGGACGGGGGTGAGCACGGCATCGAGCAGGGTCGCGCTCATCAGGCCGCCGAAGATCGTCACGGCCACGGGGTGCAGGATCTCCTTGCCCGGCGCCGTGCCGTCGATCAGCAGCGGCACCAGGGCGATGCCGGCCGACAACGCCGTCATCAGCACCGGGGTCATCCGCTCCAGGCTCGCCCGTGTCACGAGGGCGGGGCCGAGGGGCAGCCCTTCGTCGCGGGCGAGGTTCAGCATGTGGCTGATCTTGAGGATGCCGTTGCGGGCGACGATGCCGGTGAGCGTGACGAAGCCGATCATCGAGGCGACCGAGAGCGGCAGATCGGCGATCCAGAGCGCCAGAACGCTGCCGATCAGCGCCAGCGGCACGTTGCCCATGACGATCAGGGCCAGGGGCACCGAGCGGTAGCGCCCGTGCAGCAGGGCGAAGACGAGGGCGAGCGACACGAGGCTGAGCCCGCCGATGGTGCGCGCGGCCTCGCCCTGCGCCTCGTAGCTGCCCTCCAGCCGCGCGCTCACGCCCTCGGGCAGGCGCGTCTCGTCCACCACCCGGCGGATGCCGGCGACGATGGCCGCCATATCGGTGCGGCCGTCGGAATTAGCCTGCACCACGATGCGGCGCCGCCCGTTCTCGCGCAGGATCTGGTTCGGCCCGTCGGTCTCGCGGATGTCGGCGAGTTCGCGGGCCGGCACCCAGCCCGACGGCGTCTCGATCAGGAGATCGCCGAGGGCCTGCGGGCTGCGCTGCGCCTCGGGCAGGCGCAGGGTCACGTCGAAGCGGCGCGGCCCGTCGGCGATGGTCGAGAGGGTGCGCCCGTTGGCGAGCCGGGCGATGGTCTCGACCACGGTCGAGGGCGACACGCCGTAGAGCGCGGCGCGGCCGTAATCGACCCGGATGTCGAGTTGCGGGATGCGCACCTGCCGCTCGACCTGAAGATCGGTGACGCCGGGCACCGCCGCGGCGATCCGCTCGCGGATGCCCACGGCCGCGGCGCGCAGGCTGTCGAGGTCGTCGCCGAACAGCTTCAGGGCGATCTCGGCGCGCACGCCCGAGAGCATATGGTCGAGCCGGTGCGAGATCGGCTGGCCGACATTGACCGTCACCGGCAGAACCGCGAGCCGCTCGCGGATCTCGGCGATCACCGTCTCGCGGGGGCGACCGGCCTTCAGCCGCACTTCGAGATCGGAGGAGTGGACGCCCTCGGCATGCTCGTCGAGTTCGGCGCGGCCGGTGCGGCGCCCGACGGTGGCGACTTCCGGTACATCGAGCACCAGCCGCTCCGCGATGGCGCCGACGCGGCTGCTCTCGGCGAGCGAGATGCCGGGGCGGAAGGTCACGTTGATGGTGAGCGAGCCCTCGTTGAAGGCCGGCAGGAAGGCGCGCGGCAGATGCACCGCGGCGATGCCCGCCGCGACGACGCAGACGGCAATGCCGGCGATCAGAACCCGAGGATGGGCCAGCGCGCGCTTGAGCAGCGCCGCGTTGCCGGCCTTGAGCCGCCGCACCAGCAGCGGTTCGTGCTCGGCCAGACTCTTCATGCCCGGCAGCAGCCAGGAGGCGAGAACCGGCGTCAGCGTGACGGAGACGAGGAGGCTGGCCAGGATCGCGACGATATAGGCTTGGCCGAGCGGGGCGAAGAGCCGGCCCTCAATGCCGGAGAGCGCAAAAAGCGGCACGAAGACGAGCACGATGATCGCCGTGGCGTAGACGATCCCGGAACGCACCTCGCTGGAGGCGGCCACCACCACGTCGAAGACGCTGCGGGGCGAGCCCTCGGCCCGGTTCTCGCGCAGCCGGCGGAAGATGTTCTCGACATCGACCACCGCGTCATCGACCAGTTCGCCGATGGCGATGGCGAGCCCGCCGAGCGTCATGGTGTTGATCGAGAAGCCCAACAGCCAGAACACCAGGGCCGTGGTCAGGATCGAGACCGGAATCGCGGTGAGCGAGATCAGGGTCGTGCGCGCGTTCATCAGGAAGGCGAACAGCACCACGGCCACCACCGCGACCGCCTCCATCAGCACCCGCTCGACATTGGCGAGCGAGGTCTCGATGAAGTCCGCCTGCCGGAACAGGATCTTTTGAGCGTCCATGCCCTTCGGCAGGGTGGGCGCGATCTCCTTCAGTGCCGCCTCGACGGCCTGCGTCAGGCGCACGGTATCGATGCCGGGCTGCTTCTCGACCGAGAGGATCACCGCCGGCTCGCCGCGATAGCCGCCATCGCCGCGCTTGGGCCGCGCCGCGAACGCCACCTCGGCGATCTGGCGCAGATAGACGCGGCCCTCGATCGCAGGGTTGCCGGTGCCGGGCAGATCGGCCGCCGCCGTCGCGCCCTGCGGGCCGGCCGGGATCACGAGGTTACGTAGATCCTCCAGGCTCAAGGTGCGGCCGATATTGCGGATCAGGATCTCGCGGGAATTGGCGTCGGCAAACCCGCCGCCGGCATTGGTGCCGAAACCCGACAAGGCGGTGGCGAGCGCCTCGTTGCTGACGCCGAGCGCCCGCATCGCCGCCGGGTTCGGGCTGACGCGGAACTGGCGCACCTCGCCGCCGATGGGAATCACCTGCGCGACGCCGGGAATCGAGAGCAGGCGCGGGCGCAGGATGAAGTCGGCGGTCTCGCGAACCTGCATCGGGTTCGACGTCTCGCTCGTCACGGCAACGAGCAGGATGCCGCCCATGATCGAGGCGACCGGGCCCATCTGCGGAACGACGCCCGTCGGCAGCTCGGAGCGCACCAGGGACAGGCGTTCGGCCACGAACTGGCGGTCGCGATAGAGGTCGGTGTCCCAGCCGAATTCGACGGTGACGATGGAGAGGCCGGGGCTCGACACCGAGCGGACGCGGGTGACGCCGGGCAGGCCGTTCATCCGCGTTTCGATCGGATAGGTGACGAGTTGCTCCACCTCCGGCGGGGCATAGCCCTCGGCCTCCGTCATCACCGTCACGGTGGGACGGTTGAGATCGGGCAGCACATCGACCGGCAGGCGCGTGAGCGCGAGGCCGCCGGCCAGCACGAGGCCGAGACAGAGCGCCAGGACCAGCACCCGGTTGAGAAGGGCACCGCGGACGAGAAGGGCGAGCATGGCGCGTCGTCCCTCAGCGGACCTGATCGAGCAGTTCGGCGCCCTGCACCACGACGCGCCGCCCGGCGCCGAGGCCGCCGGCCACGATCACCCGCTCGGCATCCAACGGTTCGACCCGCACGGCGCGCGGCTCGAACCGCTCGGCGGAGACATGCTCGTAGACCACCGCACCACTCTCGGTGCGCACGATCCCCGCACGGGGCACGGCCAAGCCGCCGATGGTCTCGCCGGTCGGCGCCAGCACGGTCACGAACTGACCGAGCCGGACGCCCTCCGCGCTTCCGGTGATCGCAAATTGCACCGGCACCGCTTGGTTGCGGTCAGCGAGGCCGGCGCCGCGGGATGCCAGCGCCAGCGTGCGCCCGTCGGGCAGCCGCGCGGTCGCGGCGGCGCCGGGCTCCAGGTCGACGAAGCTCAGCGCCTCGACATAGAGCTTGTCCGGATCGACGATGCGGAACACCATCGTGCCCGCTGCCGCCATCTGCCCGGCCACCGCCGCGCGCTCGGCGACCACGCCGTCCACCGGAGCGATCAGCTCTTCAGGGGCGCGGCGGATCGTGTCGAGGGCGGCGCGGCGGTCCTTCAGGCCGGTGAGTTCGGCGCGGGCGTCCTCAAGCGCCGTCTGCGCCACCGCGCCGGTCGTGGCGAGCCGCTCGTAGCGGGCGACCTTGCGGCCGGTGATGGCGATCTGCTGATCGAGATCGCCCTGGGTCTGGCGCATGTCCGAGAGATCGACCGCCTGGACCGGCGGCGTGACGGTGGCGAGCACCTCACCCTTGCGGACCCGCGCGCCGAGATTCGGGAAGCCGCCGGACGGGGGGGCGAGGCGGCCGCCGACCGAGGATTGGACCACACCGCTGGCATTCGGATCGGCGATGACGCGCCCCGGCAATTCGACCGTGCGGCGGTGGTCGGCGATGTCGGTGAGGCCGGTGCGCAAAGCGAGCAGGCGCTGCGTCGATTTCGGGACGAACACCGCGCCGCCTGGTAGGCGCCGGGCGCGCTCGAGCGGCACGGTCGTGGGCGTGGTGAGCGCCACGCCCCGAAACGGTGCGGCCACCCCTTCGCCGGACTCAGTTTTCTCGTGATCATGCCCCTCTTGCTCATGCCCTTCATGAGCGAGCGCGGCCGTACCGAGGAGCAGCGTCAGGGTCAGGGCGAGGACCGCGAAGGCGGGGAGCGCCCGGCGCGAGCGCAGGAGCATGATGACGGCGAGCCCAAGCAGGAATCCGCCCGCGGCGGCACCGATCGGACCCTGATGGGTCAGATGCCGGCGGAGATTGGCAAGCCACGCCGACGCCTCGGCCGGGACCGGCATCGCTGCCGCCTCCGGCTCGGGCAGGCGTAGATCAAGGGCCAGCACATCCGTCGTGCCGTCGGCCGTCACAGTGGCGAGCAGGTCGTATCGCTGACCCCGGGCGAGCCAGGGGGCCGCGATCTCGTAGACGCCCTCGCCGACGGCCCGCGTTTCGGCCGGACCGTCCGGCGTCTCGATCTCCATCGCGGCGCCGGTCACGGGCTCGTTGCTGGCAAAGCGATCGAGATAGAATCGTATCCGGTCGCCGGACGCCACCGCCACGAGTTCGAAGGCGTCCGAGGCCGCTTCGGCACGGGGGGCGGTCTGTGCGGGGAGGGCTGGGGCCTCGACGCCGTGGCTGTGGCCCTCATGGGCCTGGGCAACGCTGCCGGCTGCCGATGCGGCGGCGAGCACGAGCAGGACGGCCAGCGCCCGAAGCGCCGCCGCGAGACGGATGAACATGGGGAACGAAACCTTCGCCGGATGAGCAACGACATCACCCGGCACGGAGCGTACCGGATGGAGATCGGGCGTCAGGCGAGGGTTCGGGGCGGCTCGATCTGTGCCTCGGGCACGATGCCCGACAGACGCGGTGCGTCACGAGCCGGGGCACGGGCCTGGGCGGCGGCCGGAGGAAGAGCCGGAACCGCTGAAGGGGCGAGCCCGGTGGCGCAGCAGGAGGACGGCGCATGGCCGCACACACCGCCGGCTGCGCAAGCCGGGCAGGCACATTCCATCCGGGAGGCCTCGATCACCGGGATCGCGTCCGCCCGAACGACCGAGAACGGAGCCGCGAGCCGGGCATCCGCTCCGGCCATCACGACGTCAGGCGCCGGGGCAACGACCGGCTGCGCCTGAGCGATCGGCTCGTGCGCGAAATGCCCGTGGACAGCTTGCCCATGGGCGCTGTGCGCGCGGGCGCCGGACGGCATCAGCGTCGCGGCGACCATCACGATCACCGCCGCCAGCCAGAGCGCTATGGAACGAGCGGACTTCATTGTGCTTGACCCATAGCACGGACGCGCCGCCGTCAACAGAGGCCGGCCGGCGATGCCGGCGGCAAAGCTGGCGTTCACAAGCACGGCATCCCCCGCCTGGAATCGCCATCTTCGTTGGACTTGGAGACACAAATCGAGGCTTGATGACGGCGCGACGGATCGTCTCGCTCCGGTTGTATAGCAAAGAATATGGGTGCTTAAGGCGCCGACGCGTCAGCCGTTTCCCCGCCTGCTGTTCGTGGGTTGGCTGGGGGTGCGGACGCGGTGCGGCATCATCCTTCCGCTTCAATGTGCCTAGTGCGGATGCCGCGTTGAAACTCTCGATCCGTCCGTCGCTTATAGGGCGTTCCGGCCGCGGTAACGCTCCGGATCAGCGCCGGAAAGGTTGAGCTATGATACACCACTGGACCGTGCGAGCGCGCCTTCCATTTAACGTTCTACGCTTCTACGGCAACGCTGGACTTGAGTGTTCCATCCTCAATACCCACAAGCCTGTCGTAGTTTTTTGAATTCTTCTCTTGCATCGGTGCGCGTCACGTATGATTTTGGCGCACGGGGGCTTACGGAACGGACAAGCAGAATGACAGAAGAAAACCAGAAATCGTTCAACGATTTCGTCGAATTGGCGAGCGATATCGTCTCGTCCTATGTGTCGAACAACTCAGTCCCCGCTTCCGAGCTTCCGGGCCTGATCATCAGCGTACATACGGCGCTGACGACCCTCAGCAGCCCCGAGACCGTGGCCGCGCCGGCCGAGGAAGTGGTCGAGAAGCCGTCCTCCGGGCAGGTCCGCAAGTCGGTCACGCCGGATGCGATCATCAGCTTCATCGACGGCAAGCCGTACAAGACCCTCAAGCGCCATCTCGGCACCCACGGTCTCGATCCCTATTCGTATCGCCAGCGCTACGGCCTGCCGAACGACTATCCGATGGTCGCGCCGAACTATGCCGCACAGCGCTCCGCCCTCGCGAAGTCGATCGGCCTCGGCCGGCCGGGCGGTCGGATCGAGGAAGAGGCCCCCGCGCCCGAGCCGACGACCAAGTCGCGTTCGCGCCAGAAGGTCGCGTAAACCGGCGCTCGCCGCAGGGACGGACGGCCGGACCGGTCGTTCGTGAAACCTTTGCGTTCGGCGAGCGTCAACCGCATGATCGAGGTGACGAGCGGTCCCGTCGTCCGCTCCCGCGGCGTGCCGCCCCAAGGACATGCGATGGCGCGTTTGCCCACCCTACTTCTCGACATCGCCGGGACGACCTGCGCCTTGCCGCGGGCCGAGATCCGCGAGATTCTCCCGCTGCCGCGTCTGCATGCGCCGCCGGCTGCGGGCGGTCCGCTCGCGGGCTTCCTCAATCTGGCCGGGGAGCCGGTGCCCGTCATCGATCTGGCCGCCCTGTTCGCACTTCGCGAAGCGGGCGGCGGTCGCGATCCCTACCGGCACGTCGTGCTGGCCCGTGGGGGCGGCATCGCCTTTCTCGTCGATCGGGCGCTCGATCTCGTTCAGGTGGACGACGAGGCCCTGCGGCCGGTCGATCCGGCCCGCAGCCTCAACGGCTGCGTCGTCGGCGAATTCGCGCGGGACGACAAACTCGTGCACCTCCTCTCCCTTGACCGCATCCTGACTCTCGAAGAGCGGACCCGCCTCGACGCGCTGACCCGTCAGGCGACGGCGCGGCTCGCCCGGTTCGAGCCCGATGGGGCGCGAGCCGTCTGAGGACAAAGGTCGTGACGGTCCCCGTCGAGCGGTCCCGGCGCGTCGTCAGCGCGACGGTGGATCCCGGATTTCCGGCTCTGAAGGATCGGGTGATCGCCCGGACCGGGCACAATTATTATGAAGACAAGGACGACCTGCTCTACGACCGTCTGCGCAAGCGGATGCGGACCTGTGGGGTTGCCGATTGCGCCGCCTACCAGTCTTTGCTCGACGGCGCGGCCGGCCGGGAGGAATGGCCCGCACTCGAGGCCGAAATCACCATCGGCGAGACCTTCTTCTTTCGCTACGCCGAACAATTCGCGGCCCTGCGCCGAACGATTCTTCCGGAATTGATCGAGGCACGCCGCGAGATCCGCCGTCTGCGGATCTGGAGTGCCGGCTGTTCCACGGGGGCCGAGCCCTATTCCCTCGCCATCCTTGTGCACGACCTTCTCGGCGACGCCCTTCCCGATTGGTCCGTGACGATCCTCGGCACCGATCTCAGTGCCGCCGCGCTCGCCACCGCGCGCGAGGCCGAGTTCGGCCCATGGGCCCTGCGCACCCTGGACACCGAGGAGCGCGCACGCTGGTTCCGCCGCACCCCCGTGCGGCCGGGCTTGCCGCATGGCGGCTACGCGCTGCGGCCGGCCTTTCGCCGCATGGTGCGATTCGAGCGGCAGAACCTCCTGACCCTGATCGACGGGAGCGACCGGACGCAGGGGGGCTTCGACCTGATCCTGTGCCGCAACGTGCTGATCTATTTCAGCGCCGACCATGTCACCCGCATCGTGCGGGCGCTCGGCGAGCGGTTGAACCCGCAGGGCTGGCTCCTGATCGGACATGCCGAGCCCAATCCCACCTTCTCGCAATGGCTGCAGCCCGTAGCCCTGCCGGGAACGGTCGCCTATCGCCCGATCGATACGCCGGTGCCCCCGCCGCTGCCCGTCGTCATGCCCGCGCTTCCGGATGTGGTGCCGATTCTCGTCGCCCCGCCGCCGGCACCCGCACCCGCCGCCCCGGCGCTGGACTTGCCGGAGCTGCCTTTGCCGGCGCCGATCCCGAGACCGGCAGCCGCCGCGATCGAGCATCCGCTATCGCCGGGTGATCTCCTGGCCGAGATTCGCGTGCTGGCCGATGCGGGCGAGACCGCGCGGGCATGGCGCCGACTGCATGAGGAAATCGACGGCTACGCCACCGATTCGCCCTTACGCTACTACGAAGGTCTGCTCGCCCTCGATCTCGGGCGGGAGCGGGAGGCCGAACGGGCCCTGCGGGGGGCGCTGTTCCTCGATCGCGGCTTCGTCATGGCCCATTTCCAGCTCGGTTTGCTGCTCGCCCGCGTCGGACGCCGGGGCGAGGCCGCCCGCGCCCTCGACAACGCCCTGCGCCTCGCGCAAGGACTGCCGCCCGAAACGATCCTGCCGGAGGGAGACGGAGTGAGCGCCGCACGCTTGGCCGAGAGCGCACGCCGTGCCCTGGCCGGAATCACGGGCCGAAACGCATGAAGATCGGCGTCACCGCCGGGGCGGATGCCGAAGCGCGCACGGCCGCTTTGCTCGATGCGCGCGCCGCCGCGCTCGCGGCCCGAACGGTGGGGCAGGAGCGGACGATCGAGACCGCCGCCTATCTCGTTTGCGCCTGCGGTGCCGAGCGCTACGGCCTGCCGCTCACGGCGGTCGCGGGCGTCACGCCCGAGCGGCCCTGCACGGAGCTGCCGGGAGCGCCGCCGGCGCTGCGGGGCATCACGGCGGTGGCGGGCGTGATCGTCAGCGTGCTCGATCTTGCCGCCTGCCTCGGGCTCGACCGCGCGGAGACGGACGAAACCGGGCACGTGGTGCGTCTGCGTGCGCAGGAGCCGCCGGTGGCGCTTGCCGTCGATCGCGTGCTCGGCATCGCGCAGATCGAAACCACGCTGGCCCGGCCGACGCCAGAATCAGAAAGTCTGGGACGCGGGCCGCTTTCGGGCTATGCACCGCCCGGCTCGGACAGGACGGGGGGAATCCCCGAGGATTTCTCCGTCGTCGATATCCCGGCCCTGCTCGCCCGCTTCACGACCTGATCGTCGCGAGCGCTCTTAACGCCGCTTCTGTGGAGCGCGCGTCACAACAGAAGCTCGGTGCCGCCCGCGATGGGGGGCGGCTCCGAGGCCCCGAACCCTCTCCCCGCACCGCCTGCCGGAGCCATGTCGCCCGTGTCGATCTCGATCGGAAAACGCATCCTCCTCGGCTTCGTGGCGGCGAGCCTGATCGTGGCGGCCCTGGGCGCCTACGCGTTGCGCCAGATCGGCAGCGTGCGCGACATGACCGACCTGATCGTGACGCGCGATGTCGGCGTGCTGCGCCAGCTCGACGACCTCGGCAACGTCGCGCGCAATATGGGTCTCGTGCGCCGCAACGCGGTGATCTCCGTTCTGACGCAGGCGCAGGGGAATGCGGCGTCGACCTCCGGCCGTTCGGACGATTTCCTGGGAAGCTGGCGCCAGAACGTGGCGGAGCTGGAGCGGCTCCTGAACACCATCACCGGCGAGGTGAAGGAGTATCAATCCGCCGCGCTCTCCGCGGATCGCGTCGCCGCCTGGGGCCGCCTCGGCGCCGTCTTCACCGAGACGAGCGAGGCCTTCCGCCAGGTCCGCAACGCCAGCGAGCAGCAGCTTCGCGCCGTGGATGCCCGCGACATCGCCACGGTCGAGGCGCGAAACGAGGACGTCAACCGGCTGCACGATGGCTTGCTGCGCAGCATCTCCAACGCCCGCACCGCCCTCGACGGCGTCATCGGTGCCGGCCAGCGCAGCGTCAGCGACATCTATCGCAACAGCGTGATCTCCGTCGCCATCACGGTCGCCGCCTCGATCCTGCTCTCCATCCTGGTGACGGTGCTGATCAGCCGCGCCGTGGTCCGCCCGCTGGAAGACGTGATGCGCTTCGTGGCGCAGATCGGTGACGGCGATCTGACGGGACGCCTGAACCGCTCCGGCAGCGACGAGATCGGGCGCCTCGGCGACACGTTGAACCGGATGGTGGCCGGCTTGTCCGACCTTGCCCGAACCAACCGCGCCGCCACCGCCGACCTCAACGCCGCGGCGGCCGAAATCCGCGCCTCCGCCCAGCAGCAGGCAGCCAGCGTCGAGGAGCAGTTCGCCGCCGTTCAGGAGACCGCGGCGACTGTGGACGAAATCACCCATTCGGGCGCGCAGATCTCGAAGCGCGCCACCGAAGTCATCGCCACCGCCCAGGCCGCAGCGCAGACCGCACGGTCCGGCCTGCGCGCCGCCACCGACACTGCCAAGGCGATGGATTCGATCCGTGAGCAGGGCGAGGCGGTCGCGGGCAACATCGTCGCCCTCAGCGAGAAGACGCAGGCCATCGGCGAGATCATCGTCACGGTGAACGACATCTCGGAGCGCACCCACCTGCTGGCCCTCAACGCTGCCATCGAGGCGGCGGCGGCGGGCGAAAGCGGCCGCAGCTTCGCCATCGTCGCCTCCGAGATGAAGCTGCTGGCTGACCAAGCGAAGGGTGCGACCGCGCAGGTGCGCGGCATCCTCGGGGAGATCCAGCGCGGCATCAACGCTTCGGTGATGCTCACCGAGGAGGCGGTCAAGCGCGCCGCCGCCGGCAAGAACCGCACCGATTCGACCGTCCGCACCATCGAGGAGATGGCGGCGCGGGTGGAGGAGGGCGTGCAGACCTTCCAGCAGATCGTGGCTTCGACCAACCAGCAACAGCTCGGCATCGAGCAGGTGATGGGCGCGTTGCAGAACATCCGGCAGGCGAGCCAGCAGACGGCCGCCGGCACCCGCGAGGTCGAAACCGCCTCGGCCAACCTGACCGAGCTGGCACAGGGGCTGATGGCTCTGGCCGAGCGCTACCGGCTTTAACGGTTCGGCCGAGCGTCCCGCCGCATGGACATCCGCCAGCAGCTTCTCGCCGCCTTCGAGATCGAGCACCGCGAGCATCTCGACGCGATCCGCGCCGCCCTTGCGGCGGAGGGCCCGGTCGATTGGCACGACGTGTTCCGTCGTGCCCATAGCCTGAAGGGCGCCGCCCGCGCCGTCGACCTGCCGCCCGTCGAAGCGGTCTCGCACCAGCTCGAAGCCCTGTTCGAGCGCATCAGCGACGGACAGCGCCCCCTCGACCGGGCGGCGCGGGCCGCGACCCATCTCGCCCTCGATCGGATCGAGGCCTACGTCGCCGCGACCGCGACCGGGCAGGCCAGCATGCCCGAGGATGCGCTGGCCGCGCTCAACGCCTGCCTCGACCCCGAGGCCGCCGCCGCGGAGCCGGCTCGGCCCGAGCCGGTCTCGCCGCCAGTCACCCCGGCGGCTGCGCCAACGACCGCTCCGGCTCCCGCGACCGAGTCGGCCGCCGAGCCCGCGCATGCGGTGCTCCGCGTCCCGGCCGCCGCGGTCGAATCCCTGACGCGGGCGAGCTACGGGCTCTGGGCCGCGCTGCCGGGGCAAGGGGCCGTCGCCGAGCGCATCGCGCGGCTCTCGGTGAATGCGGGCGCCCTGCGCCGCCGCACGGAAGCCGCCCGCCGCGTTCCGGATACCGTCCCCGGCGGGGCCGACGAGACGGAGGTTGCGGCTTTGCGCCGGGCGCTCGCCGAGATCGAAACCGGGCTGGCCGCTCTGTCGCGGGAAGCCTCCGACCTCGCGCTCGGGCACAAATCCGTCATCCTGTCCGTCGAGACCGCCGCGCGCCGCCTGCGCGAGGAAACCGAGCGCCTCGCCCTGGTGCCGGCCGAGACGGTGTTCGGCGGTCTTGCCCGCGCGGTGCGCGACATGGCCCGCTCCGACGGCCAGGAGGTCGAGGTCACGACCCGCGGGCTCGACCTGCCGGTCGACCGGGCGATGCTTCAAGCCCTCAAGGATCCGGTGCTGCACGCCCTGCGCAACGCGCTGAGCCACGGCGCCGAGAGTCCGGAGAGCCGGCAGCGCCAGGGCAAGCCCGCCTCCCTGTCGATCGGGCTCACGGTCGAGGCGCAGGGCGGGCGGCTCGTCCTCGGCATTCACGACGATGGCCGCGGGCCCGACCTCGCGGCGATCGAGACGACGGGCCGCGCCCGCGGATTGATCGCGCCGGGCGAGAGCCTCGATCCGGATATGTTGCTGGCGCTGCCGTTCGAGCCGGGCTTCTCCACCGCCGGCGCGGTCGATGCCCTATCGGGCCGCGGCATGGGCCTGTCGGTGGTGGCCGAGGTCGCCCGCTCCCTGCACGGGCAGGTGCAACTCGCCCGCCGGCATCCGCACGGCACCTCACTGATTCTCACGTTACCGTTGTCGGCCGCGCGCCGGCCGGTGCTGATCGTCTCGGTCGGCGGGACGCGCTTCGCCCTGCCGAGCGGTGCCGCCGAAGCGCTCTCGCGGCTCGATGCCTCGGCCGTATCCACGGTGGCGGGCCGGCCGGTGGCGCAGGTGGCGGGGGAGGGCGGCGAGACCGTGACGCTGCCGCTCGCCGAACTCGGCGACCTGCTCAGCCTCGGCAGCACCCGCCCGGAGGGCGCGACGATCCCGATTGTGCGGCTGCGCGGCACGCGGGGGCGCTGCCTGCTCGCGGTCGATCGCCTGGAGGAGGTGCGCACGCTGCTGGTTTTGCCCGCGCCGCCGATCGGCAGCGATCCCGCCCTCGTCACCGGCACGGTGATCCTCGGCAGCGATACGCCCGCCCTGGTGCTCGATCCCGACGGACTGATCGACCGGCTCGGCCGCGCCGGGCCGCGTGCCGGCCGCTCCCCGTCGAAAGGACTTGGGGACGGCAGCGGAACGATCCCGGAAACGCGACGTTCGACGATTCTTGTCGTGGACGACTCGATCACCACCCGCACTTTGGAGAAGAGCATCTTGGAAGCGGCGGGTTACCGCGTGATCGTCTGCGTCGATGGGCAGGAGGCGCTCGACCGCCTGCGCGCGCGCATCGAGCCGGTCGATCTCGTCGTCGCCGACGTCGAGATGCCGCGCCTCACCGGCTTCGGCCTCGTCGAGGCGTTGCGGGCCGAGGAAGACTTCGCGCGTCTCCCCATCGTGCTGATGACGTCGCGCGGCGACGAGGAAGACGTCGCCCGGGGATTGGAACTCGGGGCGGACGCCTACCTCACCAAGCAGAAATTCGATCAGCGCGAGCTTTTGGACACCATCGGTCAGTTGCTGTGAACGGACGGTCTGAGAATCCGCGCGTGCGGGTGCTGGTTGTCGAGGATTCGCTCGTGGTGCGGATCCTACTCACCCATATCATCGCCCGTGATCCGCGGCTGGAACTGGCCGGCGCGGTGGAATCCGGCGAGGCGGCGCTCGCGGCGATCGAGACCGTGCGGCCGGACGTGATCTCGATGGATATCCGCCTGCCCGGCATCGACGGGTTGGAGACGACCCGCCGGATCATGGCGAGCCGGCCGACGCCGATCGTGGTGATCGCCGATTCGGTCGAGGATTCCTCGCTCAAGATCTCGATGAACGCGCTCAGGGCCGGCGCGCTCTCCGTGGTCGAGAAGCCGGTCGCCACCACCAACGATGGCTACGAGGCCGTCGCCGGCCAGATCTGCACGCAGTTGCGCATCATGGCCGCGGTGCCGGTCATCCGCCGCCGGCCGATCGGGGCGGAATGGAATGCGCGCAAGACCGCGCCCGCGCCCGAATTGCCGGTCCCGTCGGAATCGGAGGCGGCACCGAGCGTGCTAGCCGTGGCGGCCTCGACCGGCGGCCCGCCGGCGCTCGCCAAGGTGATCGGCGGTCTCTCGGCCGAGTTTCCGCTCCCGATCCTGCTGGTTCAGCACATGGGCGCCGCCTTCATGGACGGCTTTGCCAGTTGGCTCGACGGCGTGGTGCCGCTCACCGTCGGGGTGGCACGGGACGGCCAAGTGATGCAGGCCGGCCATGTCTATGTCGCCCCCGGCGACCGTCATCTCGAACTCGGCGCGAACGGCACGCTGCGGGTGAGTGATGGCGCCCCCGTCGGCGGCCAGCGCCCGGCCGCGACGGTGCTGTTCCGCTCGGTCGCCCGGCAGGCCGGCGCGCAGGGGATCGGCGTTCTCCTCACCGGCATGGGCGAGGACGGGGCGCAGGGCCTTCTCGACATGCGCAAGGCCGGCGCCGCCACGGTGGCCGAACACGAGAGCAGCGCCGTCGTCTACGGCATGCCCGCGGCGGCGGTGCGCCTCAACGCGGCGTCCCGCGTGCTGCCCGTCGATCAGGTGGCGCCCCATCTCGTGCGGCTCTCGCAGAGGAAGCCGTCATGACCGCGAGCGCATCGCCCGCCACACCACCCGGCCACCGCCTGCTGCTGGTCGAGGATTCGGAGACCCAGGCGCTCGAATTGCGGCTTCAGCTCGAAGGGCAGGGCTTTTCCGTGCAGCGCTGCGCCACGGCCGAGGCCGCGCTCGACCTGCTCAACACCGACCTTCCCGATCTCGTCGTCGCCGACCACCACCTTCCCGGCATGAACGGAGACGAGTTCACCCGGCAGATGCGGCTGTCGCTGCGTACGCGGGCGCTGCCCGTGGTGATGCTCACCAGCGCCCGCAACGGCGAGCGCCACGGCTTCGAGAGCGGCGCCGACGCCTATGTCGAGAAATCGGCCGATCGCGACCTGCTGGTGCTGCGCATCCGCGCCTTGCTGCGCGAACGCAAGAGTTCGGCGACCGAGGGGCCGTCGGGCGCCGCCTTCCGCCGCGGCCGGGTGCTGATCGTCGATGGCAGCGCCACCTACCGCGCCTTCTTCACCGGCCTGCTGACCCAGGAAGGCCACACCGTCGTGGCGGCGGCCGACCGCGCGGGGGCGCTCGCCGCCCTCGACGAGCCCGGCGCCGGTTTCGACTGCGTGACCCTCGACCTCGTCGGCAGCGCCTATGACGGCATCGCGCTCTGCACCGAGATCGCCGAGCGCCGCATGAAGGCGCCGGAGGGCGGCGGCAACGCCTTCCCCCTCGTCGGCATGGCTGGCGACAAGCCGGATAAGAGCCTTCTGGTCGCCGCCTTCGCCGCGGGCGCCGACGATGTGGTTTCGAAGGCCGATGGCGAGGTTCTGGCGATGCGGGTGCGCGGTCTCGTCCGCCGCCGCCTGCTCGAAGAGGACAATCGCCGCATCTCCGGCGAGTTCGGCGACCGCGAGCGCGCGGTGGAACGCGCCCGCGCCGAGGCCGAGGCGGCGGCCGCCCGCGCGGCCCTCGCCGACGCCCTCGGACAGGCCAACCGGGATCTCGAGGACGCCAACCGCAAGCTGACGGAGGCGCAGGCCAAGCTGGTTCAGGCGGCCAAGATGGCCTCGCTCGGCGAGTTGGTCGCCGGCATCGCCCACGAGATCAACAATCCGCTCGCCTTCATCCTGGCGCATCAGGGCACGGTGGAACGCCTGCTCGGCGAGCTGCCGCCGCCCGACGCGCCCGATGGTCAGCGGGCACTGATGAAGGCGCGCGACCGCGTCGGCTCGATGCGTCTGGGCCTGACCCGAATCCAGGATCTCGTTCTCAATCTGCGGAAGTTCTCGCGGCTCGACGAGGGCGAGCGCGGCCTCGTCAACGTGCCGGAGGCGATCGAGACCGTGCTGGCGCTGATCCAGCACAAGCTCGGCACCCGGATCACGGTGACGCGCGACTTCTCGGGACGCGCGGAGATTTCCTGCACGCCGGCCCTGTTGAATCAGGTCGTCATGAACATCCTCGGCAATGCAGCGGATGCAATTCACGGCGACGGGACGATCACGGTCGCAACCTATTCGGATGCGGAGACCGATTTGATCCGCATCAGCGATACCGGGCCCGGTATTCCCGAGGAGTTACGCGAAAAGATCTTCGAACCGTTCTTCACGACGAAGCCGGTCGGATCGGGGACCGGGCTGGGCTTGGCGATTGCCTACAGCGTCGTTCAGGCGCATAGCGGCTCGCTGATCGTCGAGACGGCGCCGGGCGGCGGCGCGAGCTTCGTCATCGGAATTCCGAGGCAACCGGCACCGGTATGAGCAAAGGCACGATTCTGGCCGTCGATGACGAGCCGGACATCCTGATCGCTCTGGAGGACCTGTTCGAGGACGAGTACCGGGTGCTCACCTCGGCCAAGCCCGAAGAGGCGCTCGACATCCTCCGCGCCGACCCGGACATCGCGGTCGTCGTCTCGGACCAGCGCATGCCCGGCATGACCGGCGACGCGCTGCTGGCCGAGGCGCGCAGTTTCCACGAGGCGCAGGCCATCCTGCTCACCGGCTACGCCGACATCTCGGCGGTGATCGCGGCGCTCAATCGCGGCGGTATCATCGGCTACGTCGCCAAGCCCTGGGACCCGACGCTGCTGCGCGCCACGGTGCGCAACGCCTATGAACGCCATCGCCTGGGCCGCGATCTCGCCACCGAACGGGCCCTGCTGCGCGGCCTCTTGGACCACGCCGAGGAGGCGATCTCCTTCAAGGACGCGGGGGGCCGCTTCGTGCGCCTGAACGCGCGCAAGGCCAGCCTCGTCGGCGGCACCGTGGAGGCCTGCCTCGGCCGCACCGAGGTCGAGATCGCCGAAACGCCCCAGGCCCACGAGGCGGAAGCCGCCGACCGCCGCGCGGTCGCGGCCGGGGAAGCGGGCTCGACGGTGATCGCCCGCGGCGCGCTCGGCGCCGAGCGTTGGTCGCATGTCATCCGCGTGCCGATCCGCGGCGGGGCCGGCGAGGTCACGCATCTCGCCACGATCGAGCGGGACGTGACCGAGCAGAAGAGCCTGGAGGCGCGGCTGCGCCAATCCGACAAGATGCAGGCGCTCGGCACCCTGGCCGGCGGCATCGCCCACGACTTCAACAATCTGCTCACCGCGATCCTCGGCAGCCTGGAACTCGTCGGCCCCAAGATCGCCGACCAGCCCCGGGTCAAGCGCCTCGTGGACAACGCCACCGGCGCGGCGCAACGCGGCTCGGCGCTGACCAAGCGGCTCCTGAGCTTCAGCCGCTCCAACGACGCCCATGCGCGGCCCGTGGACCCGAACGCGCTGATCGAGGGAATGAGCGCGCTGTTCGGCTCCAGCCTCGGCAGCCATGTGAGCGTGGTGCGGGATCTCGAACCCGACATGCCCTTCGCCCTGGTCGATCCCGATCAGCTCGAACTCGCGGTGCTCAACCTCTGCATCAATGCCCGCGACGCGATGCCGGATGGCGGCACCGTCACCATCTCGACCCGCCGCGCCGAGATTGCCGACGATCCCGATCTGAAACCCGGCACCTATGCCGTGGTGACGGTCGCCGATGAGGGCACCGGCATTCCGCCGGAAATCTTGGAACGGGTCTGCGAGCCGTTCTTCACCACCAAGGCGGTCGGGCAGGGCACGGGCCTCGGCCTCGCCATGGTGTTCGGCCTTGCTCAGCAAGCGGGCGGGCGGCTTCGCATCACCAGCGAAGTCGGCCAGGGCACGCGGATCGAACTCGCGCTTCCGCGGGCCGACAGCACCGCCCAAGGCATTGAGGAGACGGCCACCCCGGCGGTGGTGACCGCGGCCAGTCCGGCGCGCATCCTCGTGGTCGATGACGACGAGGAGGTGAGGCACGTCACCGCCTCCTTCCTCAACGATTTCGGCTACTCCGAAACCGAGGCGGCGGATGGGCGCACGGCTCTGGACCTGATGGAGCGGGGCGAGCGGTTCGACCTCGTGGTGGCCGACCTCGCCATGCCCGGCATGACCGGGGTCGAGCTTGCCGCCGCGATCCGTGAGCGCTTCTCCGGCGTGCCGATCCTTCTGCTGACGGGCCATGCGGAGGCCGTGCAGATCCCCGAGGATCTGCCGGTGATGACGAAGCCCTTCGCCTCCGCCGAACTCGCCGCGCGGGTCTCGCAGCTTCTCGATACCACGGCCTGATCGGGCCTCACTCCGGCCGCGCCGGTATCGCGAGGGGCAGTCCGCCCTTCTGGCGGCCCGACTTCGGGTGACACATTCGTGCCACGTCCGGCGATCCCGTGCGCGCAAGGATTGCGCTCCGCATCGGCTCGCAGGAAGATGGTTGTGCGTCGCCCTGCTTCGGGGCGCGAAACGAATCTTCTCGAAAAGGATGCCCCCATGGCGAGCGTCGATGTCGATATGGTGAAGTGCGCCTGCCCGGACTGCGTGTGCGTGGTCTCGGTCACCAAGGCGGTGAAGCGCGACGAGAAGGCCTTCTGCTGCGACGAGTGCGCCGAAGGTCACCCCGATCATGCCGGTTGCGACCACGCCGGCTGCAGCTGCCACGGCTGATCCGTCGAGTCCTCGACCGGGCGCGGCTCGGAATGCCTCACAAAACGCCAGCGGGCGTTTTGTGAGAGACGCCTAGTTCGGCCCGGTCGGCGTCCCGGTTGCCTTGGCGAGGAAGCGCATCAGCGCGTCGCGATCCTCGGCGCTGTTGATCGTCTGCTCCGGCATTCGCGTGCCGGGGGTGAAGCGCGCGGGGCCGACTTCGAACAGGCGGGCGACCGTCTCCGGAGTCCAGACGATGTCCATCCCCTTGAGCGCCTCCGAATAGCGGTAGCCCGCAACTGTCGCGATGCGCCGGCCGAAGAGGCCGGCGAGCGTCGGGCCGGCGCGGGGCGCGTCGTCGGGCGTCAGGGTGTGGCAGGCGACGCAGGCGCGGAACACCTCCGCGCCCCGCTCGCCGTGGAACGCGGCGAGCGCGTCCGCGGGCCGGGGCATGGCGAGGGGGCCGATCGGCTCGCCGGTCGCCGCGTTCCAGCGCCGCACGAGGCGGTCGCCGCCGCCTGTGACGAGTTCGCTCCCATCCGGCCGCCACGCCACCGACCAGACCGGCAGGCCTGGCCCGATCAGCGTGAACAGGATCTTCCCGCTCGCCCGCTCGATCATCGCGACGGTGCCGCCCGCGCTCGCGGCGGCGATCCGGGTGCCGTCGGGCGCGGGCGCCAGCGCGATCACCGGGGCGGGGCCGAGTTCGACCTCCGACCGCACGCGCCCGTCGGGCGCGAGAAACCGTACCGTGGCATCCGCTCCCGCCGCGGCAATCTCGCCGTCCGCGGTGACGGCCAGCGCGCTGAGCGCGCTCGGCAGCGTCGCGGTCACGCCCGTCTCCCCCTGCGGCGTCCAGATCCGCACGCTCGCATCGGCCCCGGCCGTGACGAGGCGCCCGTCGGGCAGGAAGGCGACCGCGTTAACGTTGCCCTTGTGTCCTTCGAGAACCCGCGCCGGCCCGCCCGCCAGGGGCCAGATCTGCGCAGTGCCGTCCCATACGGCGGAGGCGAGCGCGGTCCCGTCGGGCGAGACGGCGAGCCCGGCGACGGGGCCGGTATGTCCCTCGAGCACGCGCTCCGGCTCGGCCTGTCCCAGCCGCCACAGGGCGATGCGCCCATCCTCCGAGGCGCTGGCGAAGCGTCCATCGGGAAGGGCGGCCACGGCGTTCACGGCGCCGTCGTGGAAGCGCAGGACGCTCAGCGCCGCGCCGGTCTCGAGCCCCCAGACGATCGCCGCCTGATCGAACCCGCCGGAGACCGCGAGGCGACCGTCGCCCGTCACGGCCAGCGCACGAACCGGCCCGCCATGGCCGCGCATCTGGGCCGCGGCGGGCAGTGCAAGCAGGAGGACCGCGATCAGACCGAGACTCCGCGTCGCCCGCATCGGCATCGTCATTCCACTCCGTTTCCCCGGCGGACCATACGCGAGGGGCCGGGACGCCGTCCGCCCGCCGGAGGTGAGGGTTTGTGTCTCAGGCGTTGGGGGGCCCGGACGCCAAACCTTGATCCGCGCCCGGTGATGGCGCATCGCTCGCGGTAATGAGAAAAGACGGAGCCTCACGCATCCCTGCCGTTCAGCCCGCCGCATTGCCGACGCGCGCGGACGCCTGAATGATGCGCGCGCCCTCCGCCGCCCTGACACCGCTCGCCGACGCGCTCGCCCTGCTACTGCGTTGCGCGACGCCGGTGGCGCCGCAATCGGTGCCCCTGGTTCGCGCGGCCGGGCACATCGCCGCGACGTCGCTCGCGATCGCTCAGGACATCCCGGCCGGGCTCATCGCCCTGCGCGACGGTTTCGCAGTGGAGGCCGCACAGATCGGCGGCGCCTCACCCTACGCACCGGTGATGCTGCCACGCACCCCCGTCTGGGTCGAAGCGGGCGAGCGCCTGCCGCCCGGCACCGACGCCGTGCTGCCCGCCGAGGGGTTGGAGCACCGCAGCGCCGTCGCGGAAATCGGTCCAGGCGAGGGCACCCGCGCCGCGGGCGAGGATTTTTCCGAAGGTGACGCTCTGCTGGCGGCCGGCGAGCGGATCGAACCGCGTCGCCTTCTCGGCCTCGCTGCCGCGGGGTTTTCCGAAATCGCGATTCGCGAAGCCCGGATTCGCCTCGTCGTGACGGGGGCACCAGACTTCCTGTCGCCCGCGCTCAACGCCGTAATCGCGCGGGCGGGCGGCCTCACCGAGACGGTGGTGGTGGCCGATGACCCCGACCAGATCGCCCGCGCCATCGCGGCCGACGGAGCGGATGCGGTGTTCGTCCTCGGCGGCACCGGTTTCGGGCGCAGCGACCACAGCGCCGAAGGACTGGCGCAAGCCGGCCGTGTGATCGCGCACGGCCTTGCCCTGCGGCCCGGCGAGACGGCAGGAATCGGCGAGGCCGGGGAGCGCCCGGTCCTGCTTCTGCCCGGCCGACCCGACGCGGCGCTCGCGGCTCTTCTGGCCCTCGGCCTTCCGCTGGTCGCGGCGCTGACCGGCGCCCTCCAACCGGTGCCGCGGATGGCGAACATCGCGCGCAAGATTACCTCGACCGTCGGGCTTTCCGAGGTCGTCTTCGTTCGCGTCCTGGGGCCGGAAATCGAACCCCTCGGCGGAGCCGATCTGGCCCTGCGCCGGTTGATCGAAACGGACGGATTCGTGCTGGTGCCGCCGGAGCGGGAGGGTTACCCGGCCGGCAGCGTGGTCGAGGTGGTGCCGCTGTGAGCGCGGATCGCGAGACGGATTTCACCCGGCGCCTGGCGGCGGCCGCCCGGCAGGAGCAGTTCCTGACGGTGATGAGCCGCGAGGACGCGCAGGCGGCCTTCCGCGCGGCGGTGCTCCACACGGCGCTCCCGCCCGAGACCGTGCCGCTGGCCCAGGCGCTCGGGCGGGTGCTTGCCGCTGACGTCGCCTCGCCGATCGACGTGCCGCCCTTCGACCGCGCCCTGGTGGACGGTTTTGCTCTCCGCGCCGCCGACACCGAGGGCGCCAACGCCGCGCGGCCCCGCCGACTCGCCCTCAACCGCGAGATCCTGGCCTGCGGCGTCGCCCCGGAAGGATCGGTCGCCGCCGGCACCGCAACGCCGATCGCCACCGGCGGCATGATCCCGCGCGGGGCCGACGCGGTGGTGATGGTCGAGCAGACCGAGTTCTTCGAAGACGCCCTTGCGATCGACGTGACGGCTCCGGTCCGGCCGGGGCAGTTCGTCGGCTATGCCGGCGCCGACATGGCCTCGGGCGAAACCGTCCTGCGCAAGGGGGCGGCGGTGACCGCCCGTGAGATCGGCATGCTCGCCGCCTGCGGGCTCGCCGCGATCGCGGTGGTGCGCCGCCCCCGCGTCGCCGTGCTCTCGACGGGTGACGAGCTGGTCGCACCGGGCGGCGCGCTGCGACCGGGCGCCATCTACGATTCGAACGGCGCCATCGTCGCGGCCTCGGTCGCCGAGAATGGCGGCGAGCCCGTGCCGCTCGGCATCGTCTCGGACGATGAGGCGGCGCTCGACAGCGCCCTGCGCGATGCGCTGACGCAAAGCGACCTCGTCGTGCTCTCCGGCGGCACCTCGAAGGGCGCGGGCGATGTCTCGCACCGCATCCTGTCGCGGCTGGGGCCCCCCGGCATCCTCGTCCACGGCGTCGCGCTGAAACCCGGCAAGCCGCTCTGCCTCGCCGTCACCGAGGGCAAGGCGGTGGTGGTGCTACCCGGCTTCCCGACCTCGGCGATGTTCACCTTCCACGAATTCGTGGTGCCGCTGGTGCGCGCGCTCGCCGGCCTGCCGCCGCGGGAGGAGGCGGCGGTGGTAGCCCGCCTGCCGCAGCGTCTGACCTCCGAACTCGGCCGCACCGAATTCGTGATGGCCTCGCTGGCTCAGGCGTCGGACGGCTTGGTTGCGCTGCCGCTGCCGAAAGGCTCCGGCTCCGTCACCGCCTTTTCCCAGGCCGACGGCTTCTTCGCTGTGCCGGCCGCGCGCTCGGGCGTCGAGGCCGGCGAGACGGTCTCGGTGGTGCGCCTCGGAGCCGGCGTGCGGCCGCCGGACCTCACTATCATCGGCAGCCATTGCATCGGGCTCGACCGGGTGGTCGGGCTGCTGGCCGAGCGGGGCTTTCGCGCCCGCACCGTCTGGGTCGGCTCGGCCGGAGGGCTCGCGGCCCTGCGCCGGGGCGAGTGCGATCTGGCCGCCATGCACCTGCTCGACCCCGCGACCGGCCGCTACAACGAACCTTTCCTCGAACACGGCATGAGGCTCGCGCTGGGCTGGCGCCGGCTTCAGGGCGTGGTGTTCCGCGTGGGCGATGCCCGCTTCGAGGACCGCGAGGCCGCCGACGCGGTGAGCGCGGCCCTGGCCGATCCGGACGCGGTGATGGTCAACCGCAATGCCGGCTCCGGCACGCGGCTTCTCGTCGATGGCCTGATCGGCACCGCCCGGCCGGCGGGCTTCTGGAACCAGCCGCGCTCGCACAACGCCGTCGCGGCGGCGGTGGCACAGGGCCGGGCGGATTGGGGGGTCGCGATCTCCAGCGTGGCGACGGCCTACGGCCTCGGCTTCCTGCCGCTGGCGCAGGAGCCATACGACTTCGCCTATCGCGAGGCGGATCGCGAGAAGCCCGCGCTCGCCGCCTTCCTGACACTGCTCGGCACCCCCGAGGCGGATGCGGCCCTGAACGAACTCGGGTTCGAACCCGGCGGAGGCGAATCGTGAGCGACCTGCGTGTCATCGGCCTCGCCGGCTGGAGCGGGGCGGGCAAGACCACGCTGCTCGCCCGCCTCATCCCCGTGCTCGTCGGCCGCGGGTTACGGGTCGCGACCCTCAAGCACGCCCACCACGCCTTCGACATCGATCAACCGGGGAAGGATTCGTTCGTCCACCGGCAGGCCGGGGCAAGCGAAGTCATCGTGTCCTCCGCCCGGCGATGGGCGCAGATCCGCGAGGTCGGGGAGGGCGCGGAGGCCACCCTGCCCGACTTGCTGCGCCGGTTGACGCCGACCGGTCTCGCTTTGGTCGAGGGCTTCAAGCGCGAGGCGCATCCGAAGCTCGAAGTCTTCCGCGCGGCCAACGACCGTCCGCCCCTGCACGGGGACGACCCGCGCATCGTCGGCATCGCCAGCGACGTTCCCTTCCCGCAGGCGAGCGTGCCGGTGGTCGGGCTCGACGACGTCGAGGCCATCGCCGATCTCGTGATCACGCGCGCCGAGGCGCTTGAAACCGTGCTCGCCCGGCTGGAAAGAACCTGAGCGATGGCACAGCTCACCGACGATTGCTTCGCCTTCGGGGGCAAGCCGATGCGGATCGAGGAGGCGGTGGCGCTGATCGCCGAGCGCTTCCCCGTGATTGCTGGCACGGAGACGGTGCCGCTCAGCCTCGCCGACGGGCGGATCGCCGCCGAGGACGTCTTTGCGGGCCACAACCTGCCGCCCTTCGCCAATGCCGCGGTCGATGGCTACGCCGTGCGCTTCGCCGACCTCGAACAAGGGACCGAGACCGTCCTACCGGTCAGCGGCCGGCTCGCGGCGGGTGCGGCGGCCGGCGAACTGCCCGCGGGAACGGCGATCCGCATCTTCACCGGTGCGCCGATGCCGCCCGGCGCCGACACCGTGTTCATGCAGGAGGATGTGCGCCGCGAGGGCGAGCGGGTCGTCCTGCCATCGGGCTTAAAGCTCGGCGCCAACGCCCGGCCCGCGGGGGAGGATCTGGCGGCGGGCGGCCTCGCGATCCCCGCCGGGCGACGCCTGCGCCCGCAGGACCTCGCGCTGGCGGCCGCGACCGGCCATGCGCAGATCGCCGTGCGCCGTCGGCTGCGGGTCGCCGTGTTCTCGACCGGTGACGAGCTGAGCGAGCCCGGCGCGCCCCTTCGCCCCGGCGCAATCCACGATTCGAACCGCGTGCTGCTCGTGACCCTGCTGACCCGGCTCGGCGTTGCGGTTGAGGATCTCGGCATCCTCCGGGACGATCCCGTCACCCTGCCGGCCCGCCTCGCCGAAGCGGCGCGGGACCACGACCTGATCCTCACCTCCGGCGGCGTCTCGACCGGTGAGGAGGACCACGTGAAGCCCGCCGTCGAGGCGCAGGGCCGGCTGATGCTCTGGCGGCTGGCGATCAAGCCCGGCCGTCCGGTCGCGGTGGGGCTGGTCGCCGGCACGCCCTTCGTCGGCCTGCCGGGCAATCCGGTGGCGGTCTACATCACGCTGCTCTTCGTGGTGCGGCCCCTGCTCGCCCGGCTCGGCGGCGCACGCTACGAGCCGCCTTTGTCCTGGCCGGTGCGGGCGGGGTTCAGCTACCGCAAGAAGGCTGGCCGCCGCGAATTCGTCCGCGTCACGCTTGTCCGTGATGGCGAGGGCGGCCTGGAGGCGCGAAAATTCTCGCGCGACGGGGCGGGCGTGCTGACCTCGCTCACCGAGAGCGACGGCCTCGTGGAGCTGCCCGACGACGCGACCGGTGTGAGCCCCGGCGATTCGCTGGCCTATTATCCGCACGTCTTGCTGTGGTGAGGGATCGCCCTTCGGCCTGATCCGGCCAGGAGCCGCGGATCGCGCCCACAAGAGATCAGGGCGGCGGCGCGTAGCCGGGCGTCCGTCCGGCTCGGCTGCACAGATCCGCGCGGAACGCCCCGAGCCGCTCCGCATCGATCCGCGCCCACATGGCGAGGAAATACGTCTCCCAACCCACGGGTTGGAAATCGAGGGCGAAGCGCTCGGCGACCCCGCGGGTGCCCATGCCGACATCGGCCGCGCCGGTGGCGATCAGGGCCGCCACCGCCTGATGCGTGAATTCCTCGGTCTGATGGCCGACGATGCGCGTGAGGTCGATGCGCGCCTCGGCGCAGAGCCGTTCGAACCAGATCCGGGTGCCGGCCCCTCGCTGGCGATTGACGAAGCGGGCTCGCCGCGCGGCGATGTCGGCGACACTTCCCAAGTCGAGCGGGTTGCCGGCAGCCAGCATCAGGCCCTGTTCGCGGCGAAACAGCGGGACGACGACGAGATCGCGACGGTCGAACACCGCGCCGAACGGCGCGGGCGGCGGGCCGTCCGAGCCGTAATGGAAGCCCGCGGCATCCACCGTTTCCTCGCGCAGCCGCGCCAGGGCGTCGAGGCTCCCGGCGACCATCAGGTCGATCTCGCGCCGCGCCTCGATGGCCTCGAGCAGCAGCGGATCGTGGCTCGCCGCGAGACGGATGCGCGCATCGGCCGGTTCCAGAAGCCGCCGCAGTCCCTCCGTCAGCGCCATCTCCTCCGCCGCCAGGGCCGGGGCGAGCCGGGTCTGCGATGCCTGAAGCAGCGCTAGCAGCGCGACCCCGAGAGGGGTGAGGCTGCTCCCATGCCCCTTGGTCTTCACCACGACCGGCCGACCGAGTGCCTGCTCCAACGCCTCGAGCTGCCCCCAGGCCGAGCGGTAGGAGACTGCGAGCGCCTCGGCCGCGCCCTGGAGCGAGCCGGTCCGGCCGAGCGCGTCGAGAAGCAGGTGCGCGCCGCGCAGCGCGAAGTCGGATGCGCCCTCGCAGCGGCCCTCGACGTGGAGGCGTACGCCGAGCCCATCCCACCCAGGGACGACCGAAGCCGGGGCCGGCCCATCCTCGACAGCCATATGCAAAGCCTTTCCTATTGATCTTGCGTCAACGGGCGTATCATCCCGGCTTGCCCCGCGCAGCCCCGGATGCCGACGAGTTGCTTCCTTCGAGCCGAACCCTTTGAGCCAGACCCTTCAGGAGACGTTCTCTCGCCTGTGGACGCTCGACCGGGATGTCCTGGCGATCGCTTGGCTGTCCCTGCGCGTCAGTCTCACGGCGGTCGGGATCGGGCTCGCGCTCGGCGTTCCGCTCGGGGCGTTGATCGCGGTGGCGCGGTTTCCGGGGCGCGGCGCCGTGGTCGGGCTTCTCAACACCTTCATGGGCCTGCCGCCGGTGATCGTCGGTCTGATCCTCTATCTCGCCCTCTCGCGCTCGGGCCCCTTCGGGACGTTCGGCCTGCTCTTCACGCCGGCCGCGATGGTGGCGGCGCAGGCGGTGCTGGCGACACCACTCGTCGCGGCTCTGACGCGTCAGGTCATCGCCGATGCCGAGGCACATCTGGGCGAGCAACTGCGCTCCCTGTGCCTCTCCGCGCCGCAGCGGGCGGGGGTGCTGATCTACGATGCGCGGTTCTCGCTGGTCACGGCGGCTTTGGCCGCCTTCGGCCGAGCGATCTCGGAAATCGGCGCGGTGCTCGTCGTCGGCGGCAATATCGACGGGCATACCCGCACCATGACGACGGCGATCTCGCTGGAGACGCAGAAGGGCGACCTCAGCCTCGCCTTGGCGCTCGGGCTCGTGCTGATGAGCCTCGTGCTGGCCGTGAACGCCGCCGCCGCGCTCCTGCGCGGGCATGTCGCGAAGGCCTACGGATGAGCGCCGCCCCCGCCATCCATCTCGACGGCGTGAGCCTGACGCTCGGCGGACGGCCGATCCTCGATCGTCTCGACCTCGACATCGCCACGACGGGCATCACCGCCCTGATCGGCCCCAACGGCGCAGGCAAGAGCGTCACCCTGCGGGTGATCGACGGCCTGTTGCGGCCGGATTCCGGCACGGTGCGCCTCACGCCCGGCCGCCGCGCCTTCGTGTTCCAGCGCCCGGCTCTGGTGCGGGCGAGTGCCGCCGCCAACGTCGCCCTCGGGCTGGTGGCGCTGAAGCTGCCCCGCCGCGAACGCGCCGAGCGGGTCGCGGCGGCGCTCGCCCGCGTCGGCCTGTCGGAACGGGCCAAGGATGCGGCGACGCGCTTCTCGGGCGGCGAGCAGCAGCGCCTCGCGCTCGCCCGCGCCTGGGCGATGCGGCCCGACCTCCTGCTCCTCGACGAGCCGACCGCGAGCCTCGATCCGGCGGCCACCGAGACCATCGAGAGCCTGATCACCGAGATGGCGCAGGCCGGCACCACCGTGCTCCTCGTCTCGCACAATCTCGGGCAGGTCGCCCGGCTCGCCGACGAGACCGTGGTGCTCGCCGCCGGCCGCGCCGTGGAGCGGGGCCCGACCCGATCCGTCCTCTTCTCACCCCGCACCAACGAGGCGCGGGCCTACCTCACCGGAGAACTGCCATGGACTTCCTTCGCCGCAGCGTCCTGACCCTCTCGCTCCTGGCTGCCCTCGGCGCCGTCTCGCCGGCCAGCGCCGAACCCGCCTCCATCGTCGTCGCCTCCACGACCTCGACCGAGCAATCGGGCCTGTTCAAGCACATCCTGCCACTGTTCAAGCAGAAGAGCGGGATCGAGGTGAAGGTGGTGGCGCTCGGCACCGGCCAAGCCCTCGACGCGGCGCGACGGGGCGACGCCGACGTCGTGCTCGTCCACGACCGCCCGGCCGAGGACAAGTTCGTCGCCGAGGGCTTCGCCAAGGCGCGCCAGGACGTGATGTACAACGACTTCGTGCTGATCGGCCCGAAGGCCGACCCGGCCGGCATCCGCGGCAAAGGCGTGGACGACGCGTTCAAGGCCATCGCCGCGGCAAAGGCACCCTTCGTTTCGCGCGGCGACCGCTCCGGCACCCACAGCGCCGAGCTGCGGAGCTGGAAGGAGGCTGGCATCGATCTCCCGGCGGTGCGCGGCGATTGGTATCGCGATGTCGGCCAGGGGATGGGCCCGGCGCTCAACACCGCCTCGTCGCTTGGCGCCTACATTCTGGCCGATCGCGGCACCTGGCTCTCGTTCAAGAACCGGGGCGACCTGACCATCCTCGTCGAGGGCGACAAGCGCCTGTTCAACCCCTACGGCGTGATGCTGGTGAATCCGGAAAAGCACCCCACCGTAAAGGTGAAGGAGGGCCAAGCCTTCATCGATTGGCTGGTCTCGCCCGAAGGGCAGCGGGCCATCGCCGATTACAAGATCAACGGCGAGCCGTTGTTCTTCCCGAGCGCGAAGAAGGGCTGACGCCCATACACCGTTGCATCCCGAGGGACCGCGCAGCGCCCCCTTTCGGTGAGGGGGTTGGAGAGACGGTCCCGTCCCTACCGCGGCGGGCCGGATTGACGCTTGCGGGCGAACATCCACAGCGCCAGCACCGCGAGCGCAATCAGCACGCTGATCCAGACCCAGTTGAAATCCATGGCCGCGGCCGTCGACGCCCCCGAATTGGAGCCGGACGGCCCCGATTCCGGAATCGGCGGGGCCGGGTTGGTCGCCTGGGCGAGGGCCGAATGGAGTCCAGCGAACCAGACCGTCAGGGCCAAAGCGGCGTGTCTCATGAGACGCAAACTCCAAAGGGTCAGGGCGCCCAAGCGGGGACGGCTAGCGCTGCGCCTTCTCGAACTGGAAGGCCGGCGCATCGTTGAGCTGCGCCTTGGTCAGGCGCACCTCGGCGTGGATCAGGTCGTGGCCGACGAGCACCGTCGCGGGGGTGGAACTCGGCCGCTGCGGCTCGACCGAACCGGTTGACTCGGTGACGCGACCGCTCTGCTGGTTCTGCACCGCGCCCAGCACCTCGGGGGACACCTTCGAGCCCGGCATCGACTCGGCGTTGGCCTTGTCGGCGGCCTTCTCGCTCGGTGCGTTGTCGGGCGTCAGCACCGAGGACGTGCCGCCGGTGAGCGACACGTCCCCGAAGTTCCAGGCGAGCTGGTCGAAGGGCACCGCGACGTACTTCTCGCCGACGCCGAGGAAGCCGCCGACGCCGATCACCACCGCTTGGATGCGGCCTGTGCCATCCACGAGGACATCCTCGATCTTGCCGACCCGGACATGATCCGCGCCGACCACGCCGACGCCGATCACCTTCGAGCCGCGCATCGTGCCCACTTCGGGATGTTCGATGAAGCGGGTCGCCGCCGGGCCGCCGGTCGCCGCCTCGGCAAGCGCCGGGAGCGGGGCAAATGCGAGGGAGAGGGCAAGGGCGGCGAGCGCGGATCGCGGGACGCTGGACAAGGTGGGACGCATCCCTGGCTCCGTATTCGGACGTGCGGGTGCCCCGTTAACGGCCAGCGACCCTGCCAGTTCATCCGCGTCAGGCGACGGCGTCCCATGTCTCGGTGATGACGCGTCCGGCATGCGACAGGCGGGCACGCAGCACCACGTCCCCCGCGGGCCACGGATCGGGCGGCCGGAACTCGGCGTAGAGGCGCCAGCCGCCGGTCTGCGGCACCCGCTCGGCATAGGGCTCGACCAGCGCGCCCACGCTCGCCGAGAGGGCCACGTCGATGGCCGCCTTCGGGTCGTCGGGCAGGCCCGGCCCCACGAAGTCGATGGCGTAGAGGCGCCGTCGCGGTGACGGTGGATCGGTCGGGCGCAGGCGCTCGGCCGAACCGACGCGGGTCGAGACCACACGGGCGAGCGGTGGCGCGAGGGCCGGCACCGGCTCGGCTCCGATTGTGACGAGGGAATAGGCGAGCCGCAGCGGCTTGCCGGCCGCGACCGGCGCCTCCGGCACGAAAGCGGCGACGATGTTGTCGGTCGCCTCCGTGCGTGAGGGGATCTCGAACAGCCGCACCGCGCCCGCGCCGAAGCCGCCCTGCGGCGTCACCCATAGGCCCGGCCGGTCCTCGTGCTGCGCCTGCACGTCGAGATAGGCGGCAAAGCGCCGCTCGCGTTGCAGCAGCCCGAACCCTTCGAGCGGATCGGCGCGGAAGGACGAGATCTGCGGCGCGGGCCGGCCGTTCACGAGGGGCCGCCACAACCGGTCGCCGGGCGTCTGCACCACGAGCCCGTCCGAATCGTGCACCTGCGGGCGGAAATCGTCGAACGGTTCGGCACCGTGCACGCCCGGCCCGTTCTCGCCGAACAGGAACATGCTGGTGAGCGGCGCGAGACCGAGCGCCGCGATCGGACGGCGCGGGAACAGAGCGGATTCGACCGCCACATGGGACGGATCACCCGGCGTGACGGCGAAGCGGTAGGCGCCCGTCAGGCTCGGACCGTCGAGTAGCGCCAGAATCGTGATCGAGGCCGCGTCGCCCTGCGGCGCTTCGATCCAGAAGCCCGTGAAATCGGGAAACTCCTCGCCCTGCGGCAATCCGGTGTCGACGGCGATGCCACGGGCCGAGAGACCATAGATTTGCCCCCGGCCGCGGATGCGGAAGTAGGAGGCGCCGAGGAAGACCAGGAATTCCTCGTGGGCCTGCGGCCGGGTGGCATCAAAGCTGTGGGCGATGCGAAAGCCCGCATAGCCGAGCGAGGCCGGATAGCGCCGGCCCTGCAAGGCCGGACCGAGATCGAACAGCTCCGGATCGTAGCCCAGGGGGCGCACGCCCTCGGGCGATTGCAGAGAGATTTCCACCCGCTTGGCGTGCAGGTTGCCGCGATGGAACGGCTGCAGCGAAAAGCGGGGCCCGAGCGGGACCGTCGCCTCGGGCCGGAAGCGGATCGCCTGGAAGGCGTCGTAGTCGAGCGCAGCCAGTTCCGGCGGCAGGGGGCTGCTCTGTGGCGCGTAGTCTTGCGCCGCCAGCCGCTCGGCCCGCGCCGCCAGCGCCTCGAAGGTGACCGGACGCGCTTCGACCGCCGCTGGGGGTGAGGCGTTTTGCACCGTTTGAGCCATCGTTCTGGCGGCATTCAGGTCGAAGAGGCCAGAAATCCCAAGACCGGCCGAACCGGCAAGAGCACCTCGAAAAGCGCCACGGACGATGGCGCGCCGCGAAACGTCGATTTCTTCGGGCGCCGCGTTGTCCGCGTCCGACGGTCCTGCCATCCGTTCATCCCTCCCGCGAGTGTCGACGCCGATCATGTCCAGCCCAGACTTGCCGCAGGCTGAACGCTCCGTCGAGACGGGGGCGGGGGGTGAAACCCGCCCGAGGGGCGCGGGCCCCGTGCCGCGGCCGGCCTCGTTCCGCCTGCGCCGCCTCGCGCTGGCCGGACCGACCCTGGCCATCGCCGCCGCCATCGCCACCCTGGCACTCGCGGCCTACGGGGTGCCGGAGACATGGCTCGGCCGCACCGTGCTCGGCCTCTTCGTCGTGCTGATGGCGTGGCAGAGCTTCACCGCGTGGCAGTATCTCTACGGGCTCATCGCCGCGCTGATGGGCGACCGCGCCCTCTCCGCTTTGGAGCGCCGCGCCGCAACGATCTCGACCCGTCCCACGGGCTTAAGCCGCACGGCGGCGGTGGTGGCGATCCATGCCGAGGACCCGCTCGCGGTGTTCGCTGCGATCCGCGTCATGGCCCGCTCGCTCCAGCGCGAGGGCGGCGACGGCTCGGACATCGACATCTTCGTCCTCTCCGATACCCGCGAGGGTGCGATCAGCGCGGTCGAGGAGCACGAATTCGCCCGCATTCAGGCTTGGAGCCAGCGCGAAGGCCGCGGCATGCCGCGCATCCGCTACCGCCGCCGCACCGACAATTCCGGCCGCAAGGCGGGCAACATCGCGGAGTTCTGCACCACCTACGGGCACGAATACGACTTCATGATCGTGCTCGACGCCGACAGTCTGATGACCGGCGCCGCCATGCGCCGGCTCGCCCGGCTGATGGAGGAGAACCCGCGCACCGGCCTGATCCAGACCGTCTCCTACGCAGCTGGCCGCGACACGCTGTTCGCCCGCATCCAGCAATTCGCCGTGCGCCTCTACGCGCCCCTCTCCCTGCGCTGCCTCGAAACGTGGCAGGGGCCGGACGGCTCCTATTGGGGTCACAACGCGATCCTGCGCGTCGAGGCTTTCGCCAACAACGCCGAGCTTCCGGTGCTCTCGGGCAAGCCGCCGCTCGGGGGCGAGATCCTCTGCCACGACATCGTCGAGGGCGCGCTGCTGCGCCGCGCCGGCTGGGAAGTCCGCCTGCTGCCGGAGATGGGCGGCACCTGGGAGGAGATGCCGACCAACCTGATCGACCTGCTCGGGCGCGAGCGGCGCTGGTGCCAGGGCAACCTGCAACACATTCGCGTGCTGCCGATGAAGGGCCTGCTCGGTGCCAGCCGCTGGCATCTCGGCGTGGGCATCCTCGGCTATTGCGTCTACCCGCTCTGGATCGCCTTCCTCGGGCTCGGCACGTGGCAGGCGATGCGCTCGGGCGAACTCGGCCTGATCGGCTACGGCCTCGACGGCGGCAACGCGGCGGCCTTCGCGCTCGCCGCCCTCGTCATCACGGTGATGGCGCTGCCGAAGCTCCTGAGCCTCGGCTACGTCCTCGCCTCGGCCCAACGCCGGGCGGATTTTGGCGGCACCCGCTCGCTGCTGGTGAGCGCCGCGCTCGAACAGGCGATCTGGGTGTTGCTCTGGCCGGTCATGGCGCTGTTCGCAGCGGGCGCCGTGGTGACGACCCTGTTCGGGCGGGTGGTCCGCTGGGACACGCAATCCCGCGACGATCGCAGCGTGCCGTGGAGAGAAGCGTTCCGCCTTCAGAGCGATTCGGTTGCGGCGGGCGGGGCGCTCGCGGTGCTGCTCGCCTTCGGCAATCCCTGGCTCGCCCTCTGGATGGCGCCGGTCGCCCTCGCTCTGCTGACGAGCCCGCTCCAGAGCGTGCTCACCAGCAGCACCCGTCTCGGCCTCGGCTCGAAGGCGCGCGGCCTCTTCCTCACCGAGGACGACACGCGCCCGGCTCCCGAACTGCTCGAACTGCACCAGAGCCGCAACGCCGGTGCCGAGCCGGCGGCGATCCCCGCCGCGGCGTCTCCGTGGCTCCCCGTGACCATCGACGAGGCACGCGCGCCGACCCTGCGCTGAGCCTTCCGCGCCGGATCGGATTCCGGTTCGGCGTCGGACAGAAACTCTCGGCCGCTCGCGAGCCGAGAGCTTCGGTGCGGATGATCCGACGGACTACTTGTTCTCAAGCACCTCGATCGGGTTGGTGCGCTGGGTCGGAGCGGGCTCGCGGGTAAGGGTGCTCCCGCCCTTCTGGTCACGGGTCGCCGCGCTGCCATCGGATTTGGCCGAGGGGTCGAGGGCCGGCTGCGACGGGACCGTGCCGCTCGCGAGTTCGAGGCAGGTCAGCAGCTCGACATAGGACGGGAAGCCGCCGGCCTGGAATTGCTGCGAGCATTGCGTCTTGGCCGCAGACGGAAACTGGCTCCAGCGCGTCTTCAAATCCCGCTCGGCGCCGCGCTCGGAATTGAGGCAGGCATCCGGGCTGACCGTGTCGCTCAGCGTCTTCTGCACCCGCTGCGCCGATTGGCAGGTCGCTTCGACGTCGAGCTTCGGCGGTCCGTCCTCGGCCTGCGCTGCGCCGCAGACTAGGCCGAGGGAGAGGGCGGCGAGGAGGAAGGGCGTCGGATTCATCATGGCGGCTCGCGTTCCGGTTGGGGCTCGTTGCCCCGGCAACGCACGGAGCCCCGCAACGGCCACGCGCCCTCCACAAAATTCGGCGGGGCGTCAGCCCGTCGGGCCGTGTGCGCCCGTCAGCGCCGCGTCGAGATCGCGAAACAGGTCGTCCGGATCCTCGATACCAGTGGAGAGACGCAACAGGTCGGGCGGGCAGGGGGTGCCCGGCCCCTCGACGGAGGCGCGGTGTTCGATGAGGCTCTCCACGCCGCCGAGCGAGGTGGCCCGCTTCCACAGAGCCACCCGCGCGGCGGTCGCGATCGCCGCCGCCTCGCCGCCGGCCACGCGGATCGAGAGCAGGTAGCCGAACCCGTTCGTCATCTGCCGCGCGGCAACCGCGTGGCCGGGATGGTCGGGCAGCCCTGGATAGAGCACCGCGCTCACGAGCGGATGCGCAGAGAGGCGCTGCGCGAGGTGGAGCGCCCCGGCGCTCTGGGCGGCGGCGCGCAGGGGCAACGTGCGCAGGCCCCGCATCAGCAAGTACGCCTCGAACGGGCCGAGGATCGCGCCCCAGCCGCCACGGATCGCCACGAGACGATCCCAGAACGCATCCTTGCGCGCCCCGGCCAGGACGCCGGCCACTACATCGGAATGGCCGTTCAGGATCTTGGTGGCCGAATGCATCACGATGTCGGCCCCGAGCGTGAGCGGCCGGGTGAGGATCGGGCTCGCGGCGGTCGAGTCCACCACAACCCGCGCCTCGGCGGCGTGGGCGATCTCGGCGATGCGGGCGATGTCGGTGACGGTGCAGAGCGGGTTACCCGGAGTCTCGATCCAGACGAGCCGGGTCTTGCCGGGCCGGATCGCGGACCGCACGGCCTCCGGGTCGTCCATCGGCACGAAATCGACCGCGAGATCGAGGCGCGGCGCCTCCTGCTGCAGCCAGCGGCGCAGGCCCCAGTACATGACTTCGGGCGCGACCACGTGGTCGCCGCGCTCCAGCGCGCAGAACACGGCCGACGCCGCGGCCATGCCGGAGCCGAACAGCAGGGCGCCCGCCTCCGCCCGTTCGAGCGCGGCGATCACGTCCTCCGCCTCGCGGGTCGTGGCGTTGTCGGGCCGGGCGTAGACGAAACCGGAGCGGTAGGCGTTGTCGGGGTCGCGCAGAAAGGTGGTCGAGAGATGCAGCGGCGGCACCACCGCCCGCGTCGCCGGATCGACCCGGCCGAGCGCCTGCGCGGCCAGCGTCGCCGGGCGCCATGCCTCGGGCGACAGCGCCTCGGAGGGGGCTGCATCGGAATCGCCGTGAGGCGCGTTGGACCGGCTCATGGGTTTCCTCTCTCGATGTCGGATGGAGATGCCGGCTTGAGCGAATCCGCCGGAGCGGGCAAGGCGGAGAAATGAGCGACGGAGCATTGCACAGCGCATGAGCGCATTGGACATCCCCGAGCGGCCGGCCCTGCCGCCGATCCCACGGCTCGCCGCCGCGATCCTCCCCGTCATCCTCGTGACGGCGGTGGGCTCGCTCTCGACCGGCGCCAATATCGAGGAGTGGTACACGACGATCCGCAAGCCGGCCTTCAACCCGCCGAACTGGGTGTTCCCCCTGGCCTGGACCGTCCTCTACGCCCTGATCGCCGTCTCGCTTTGGCGACTGCTCGGCGCGCGCCCGGTGCCGGGGCCCGCCCGGAAAGCGTGGTGGCTGGCACTGGCCGCCTTCGGTGCGCAGCTCGTCCTCAACGCAGCCTGGACGCCGGTCTTCTTCGCCGCCCACCAGCTCGGCCTCGCGCTGATCGTCGCGCTCGCCATGCTCGTGATGATTCTGTGGACGATCCGCCTGTCATGGCGCTTCGATCGGGCCGCCGCGTGGCTGCTCGTGCCCTACGCCGCCTGGGTGGCGTTCGCCTGCCTGCTGAACGGAACGATCTGGCAGATGAACTGAGACCCGAAAGCGCCTGGCGACGAAGCCGTCGCGTCTATGCAAAGACCTTGGGGCGTCGGCCTGATGCCTCGGGCCGGATAAGGCTTTAGGCCGCCAGCGCCCGCGTTACCGTGGAGCGCAGGTCGGCCAGGGAGAAGGGCTTGGTCAGCACGTCGGTGACGATGGCGTCGAGGCCGCGGGCGCGCTCGCGCTGGTCGGCAAAGCCCGTCATCAGCAGGATCGTGAGATCGGGATAGTCGCGCTTGGCCGCGAGCGACAGCGCGATGCCGTCCATCAGCGGCATGCGGATATCGGTCAACATCAGATCGAAGCCGCCGCCGGCCTCCGACAGGCGGTCGAGGCCGTCGCTGCCGTCGATGGCGGTGACGACGGTGTGACCGTCCAACTCCAGCCCGCGCTTGAGGAAGCCGCGAACCGTATCCTCGTCATCCACGAGCAGGATGCGCGCCATGGTCGGGCGTCCTCTACCGTTCCTTTGATATTGATCGTCGCGCCCGACTGACCGCAGGTACGCGCGGCCTGTCAAGCCTCATGCGCCGACAGAGTTCCATCGGCGGTCGATTTGCAGCAAGTCTCGCGTTCTTATCAGGAATTTGCCGGACCGGGATTGACGGTCAGGCGCCGCCGAACAAGTCCGCGTCGCTGCTATCGTAGTCCACGAGGCCGACGAAGGGGAGCTGACGGAAGGCGTGGGCGGCGTCCATTCCGTACCCGACGACGAACACATCCGGGCAGGTGAAACCGACGAAATCCGCGTCGATCGTCACGGCCCGCTTGCCCGGCTTCTCGAGCAGCACCGCGGTCAGCACGCGCTTGGCGCCGCGGGCCATCAGCAGATCCTTGGCGAAGACGACGGTGCGGCCGGATTCGAGGATGTCGTCGACCAGCAGCACGTCACGCCCGCGCACCTCGCTCTGCACGTCGCGCAGAATCTCTACCTGGCCGGAGGAAACGGTGGAGTTGCGGTAGCTGGAGAGGTGCACGAACTCGACCTGCGGCGAGAGCCCGGCCCGGTGGAGCGAGCGCAGCAGGTCGGCGGCGAACATGAAGCTGCCCTTGAGCACCGCGACGACGAGCAGATTCTCGGGCTTGGCCGCGACGATCTCGACAGCCAACTCGTCGTTGCGCTTGGCGATCGCCGCCTCGTCGAACAGGACACGGACGCGTTTCGATGCGGTGCTCATGCGGCTCGTGATGTTTTCGCTGAATGTCCGTCGGCGCGAACCGCCCTCGGCCGTGCCACGGGCCACCATACCATGCGTGGCGGGCTCCGCCAGCGTTGCAAGGCCGACGGACCAAGGACAGCCGTTGATAGATCGACGCAATGTATCAGGCCGCCTCGTGGGCACGCGGTCGGATTTTATGCTACTCGGCCCCCCGGACAAACCACGAGACCTGGCATGCCGTCGGCCGAAAAGATCAGCATCACCATGACGCCCGAACAACTCCGGGTGGTGCGCGAGAGCGTCGCTGCGGGCGAGTACGCCTCGACCAGCGAGGTGCTGCGTGCCGCGCTACGGCTCTGGCAACGCCAGCGTCAGGAAGATGCCGAGCGCCTCGACGTCATCCGTGCCCGCATCCGCAACGCGCTGGATGATCCGCAATCGGACCTCACCGGCGAGGACGTGCGGGCGCATCTCAGGGCGCTTCACGCGGCAGCCGTCGAGGCGCAGCGGAATGAAGCGCCTTGAGGTCACCTACCGGAATGCGGCTGAGGCCGATCTTCTCCGGATCTACCGATGGGTCCACGAGGCTGGCCTCAGCCCCGACATTGCCAACGGCTTCCTGAACCGGCTCCTTGAACGGTGCGACCAGATCGGCGACGCGCCGCATGGCGGCCGTGCTCGCGATGATCTGGAGCCCGGCCTGCGCACGGTGCCGTTCGAGCATTCGGCCGTGATCGCCTACCGGGTCGAAGCCGACAGGGCGCGCGTCGTCAACGTCTTCTACGGCGGCCGGGATTTCGAGGCTCTGTACCGTGATCACGCACCGGACGGCGACGCGTGACGCCGCGGCGCAATCCTAATGGGTCTCACCGGCTGCCGTGGCGCTGGCGGCTTGATCCGAAAAGCGCACCTCGACCTGCCGGCCCTTCTCGGGGGGAGCCGAGAGGCTCGCTTTGAACCGCGCCCGCTCACCGGGTTCCAGGGCGGCGCGCGGACCCGGAACGGTCCAGCGGTAGAGCGACTGCCCCCCGGCATCGCGGACCTCGACCTCGATCGCCGGGACGGCGACGCGCTCGCGGGCCACCGCGACGAGATCCCCTTCCACGACGAGCCGGGCGGGGTTGGTCCCGTCGGCAGCGACCTGAAACGCGGCGATGTCGGCCAGATCGATGCCGCGCAGGTTCACCGGCAGGCCGACGCGGGCGAACAGCCCCGCCGTCTGCGGCATCGCCCGCACGACGCTGGCGCGCGCGAGGAGCGCCAGGGGCAGGGCGGCGGCGAGGACGAGGCAGGCAGCGAGTGCCGGGGAGAGGCGTCGGGCCTTGCGCTTCGGCTTGCCCCGTTTGGCGGCCTTGCCGGTGCTCGGCCGCGGACGGGGCACGGGTTCGTCGGCCGGGGCTTCAGCTTGCGGCGCCGGCTCCGGTGGAGCGGCGCTGGTTTCGGGCTCCTCGGCCGCCGACATCTCGTCGAACATCGCGGCCACCACCTCGTCGGACGAGATGAACCACGTCTCGCGGCAGGCCGCGCAGCGCACCGAGCGCCCGCTGGTGCCGACGCGGTCGGCATCGATGCGATACTCGCTGGCGCAGGCCGGGCAGACGATCAGCATGGGATGGGGTAAGCCGCGTCGGTGTCAGGTCCCGGCAGCGGGTTGCCGCGCTCTCGAAAAGGACACAAACGTTCTCCCCGAGTAGGGTTAACCGGCGGTGAAGCCGGGTATGGCACAAAAGGTTCTGTGTCGCGTGCGAAGCGTGGAGTGAGCGGGCCGTGTCGGCTGGGATGAAAACGGGCAGCCTCCTGTCCGGCGCGGAGGAGCCCGTCGTCCGGTTCGAGAGCGTCGGCATGCGCTACGGCCTCGGGCCGGAGGTGCTGTCCGATGTGAGCTTCGAGATCGCGCCGCACTCCTTTCAGTTCCTCACCGGCCCGTCCGGCGCGGGCAAGACGACGCTGCTGCGCCTGATCCTGCTCTCGGTGCGCCCGACCCGCGGCATCGTCTCGGTGTTCGGCCGGGAGGTGAGCGGCATCTCCAACGACGCGCTCACGGGCCTGCGCCGCCGCATGGGCGTGGTGTTCCAGGATTTCCGCCTGCTCGATCACCTCACCACCTACGAGAACGTGGCGCTGCCCCTGCGGGTGCAGGAGCGGGCGGAGGCGAGCTACCGGGCGGAGGTCGTCGAATTGCTGCGCTGGGTCGGTTTGGGCGAGCGCATGCACGTCCTGCCGCCGCTCTTGTCGGGCGGCGAGAAGCAACGCGCGGCGATCGCGCGGGCCCTGATCGCGCGGCCGGAATTGCTGCTGGCCGACGAGCCCACCGGCAACGTCGATCCGAGCCTCGCCCGGCGCCTGCTGCGGCTGTTCATGGAGTTGAACCGGCTCGGCACCTCGGTGGTGATCGCCACCCACGATTACGGCTTGATGGATCTGGTCGAGGCGCGCCGCATGGTGCTCGCCGATGGCCGGCTGCGGGTGGAAGGCCCATGACCGAGCTGCGCTCCCCCGCCCGGAGCGGCGCGACCGCGGCGAAAGCGGCGGCACCCGCGTCCGAGCCGCCGCTTCCGGCCAACCTGCGCCGCAACGCGCCCCTGGTGCCGACGGATTCCGCCGCGAGCCGGGCGCTGGCAGCGGTCATCGCCATCCTCACCTTCCTCGCCGCACTCTGCGCGGGTGCGGCGGAGATCGCCGTCTCCAGCGCCAGCCAGTGGCAGGGAAGCGTCGCGCAGGAGGTCACGGTGCAGATCCGGCCCGGAGCCGGACGCGACATCGAGGCGGACGTGAAGCGGGCCGAAAGCCTCGCCCGCGCCGCGCCGGGCATCGCCGGGGCGCGCATCTTCTCCAAGGCGGAATCCGAGCGGCTGCTCGAACCCTGGCTCGGCAGCGGCCTCGACATGTCGGACCTGCCGGTTCCGCGCCTGATCGCCCTGACGCTCACGAGCGACCGGAGCCCCGACCTCGCCGGATTACGCACCGCGCTCACCGAGGCGCTTCCGGGCGTGGCCAGCCTCGACGACCACGCGCTCTGGCTTCAGCGTCTCTCGACCATGGCCAACACCTTCGCCGGCATCGGCATCGGCATTGTGCTTCTCGTGCTGTTCGCCACCGGGCTCGCCGTGGTCTTCGCCACCCGCGGCGCCATGGCCGGCAACCGCGAGGTGGTCGAGGTGTTGCACTTCGTGGGCGCCGACGACGACTACATCGCCAAGGCCTTTCAGAGCCGCTTCTTCCGCCTCGGCTTGAGGGGAGGGGCGCTGGGTGCCGGCGCCGCACTTCTGACCTGCGCGCTGGCCGGCCTGTTCGCCCGGATGGTGCGCTCGGGGCCGGCGGGCGACGAGATCGAGGCCCTGTTCGGAACCTTCCAGATCGGCTGGCGGGGTTACGCGATGATCGTGCTCATCGGCGTCATCGCCTCCCTCGTCACGGCGGCCGTGTCGCGCTTCACCGTGCGCCGGTTCCTCCGATAGAGTCAGGTCGATCGAACCCGTTAACGTTTCGACAACCATTGGGAACCGACAGTCCCGGCATCGACCCTGTTCATGAGCCCCTGTTCCGTCCGTCATGCTTCCGCGAGTGCCCCGCCGACAGGCGGCCGGCCCGGGCCGGCTCCGAACCGATCCCCCCTGCGAGTCCCACCGCGAGGCGCTCGGATGGTCCTGGGCGGCGGACCTCTCGGCCCGCGCACCGTCGCAGCCCTCCACGGCGCGAATGACTGAGGCCCCTGCGCGACCGGGGCGCGGCATCCGGCTCCTTCGAGCCCTCGTCAGCCTCTCCCTCCTCGGCCTGCTCGCTCTGGCGGGCGGCTTCCTCGCCTTCGTCGCCGTGGTCGAGCGGACCGACCGGCCGAGCCTGGACGGCGTCGACGGCATCGTCGCCATGACCGGCGGCTCGCAGCGCGTCGGCGATGCCATCGATCTGCTGGCGGAGGGCCACGGCAGGCGGCTGCTGATCTCCGGCGTCAACGAGCGCACCACCCGCGAGGAGATCGTGCGCCTCAACCCGTCACAGGAGCATTGGATCACCTGCTGCGTCGATCTCGATTACCGGGCGCGCAACACGATCGGCAACGCCATCGAGACCCGGCGCTGGATGCGGCGCCACAGCTTCGGCACCGTCGCCGTCGTAACCTCGAACTATCACATGCCGCGCACCCTGGTGGAGCTGCGGCACGCCCTGAAGGACGGCGAGACGCTGATCCCCTATCCCGTCGTCTCCGACGGACTCGATGTCGGCCGCTGGTGGGCGGATCCGGCGGTGACCCGTCTGCTCGGGGCCGAATATCTCAAGTTCCTGGTCGCCTGGGCACGGACCCGCTTCGAGTCCGACCCGGAGCAGTCGCGCTTCGCCGTGCTGATCGGACGCCGCCAGCCGGTGAAGGTCGTGGCCGAACGGCTGCTGCGCGAGGCCAACTGACCGACGCACCCGTCACCGTTCGGGACGATGCCCTACACGCCCGCCTTGAGGACGTGCTCGATGTTGCGCTCCGCGAGCGCCGAGATCGTCAGCGACGGGTTCACCGCCCCGGTCGAGCCGGGGATCAGGGCGCCGTCCATCACGTAGAGGCCGGGATGACCCTTCACCCCGCCATAGGCGTCGGTGGCCCGCGCGATGACCGCGCCGCCGAGCGGGTGCGCCGTCCAGTTCATGCCGCTGACGCTGTCGATGATCGGCCACGCCCCCGGCACGGTGCGGGAGGCCGACGCGATCCGCGCGTTCATCCGGCGGCAGGTGTCGAGGGCGTCGGCATTGCCGTTCTTGTTCCAGTTCAGGGTGACTTGGCCGTTGCGATAGGTGAAGCGGCCGCGGTTCGATTCGTCGAACACCATGCCGAGCGATGGGATGATGCCGAGGTTCAGCGGCACGCCCGGCACGTACCAGTTCTCGAGGGTGGTCGGCAGTCCGTAGCGGGTGTCGTGGATCATCGAGGCGCTCGGCGTGCCCTGGCTGATGCCGGCGGGCCGCCCGAAGCTGCGCACCACCAGCACGTCACCGTTGGTGCCCCAACCGGCACCGACATGCTCGTTGAGGTTCGCCAGCGTCTTCTCGGCCTGTGCCTTGACCAGCAGGTTAGAGGTTCCGATCGAGCCGGCGGCGAGGAACAGCCGGTCGCAGGCGATGGTCGTGGTGCCGAGGCTGTTGCCGAACGGGTCACGCAGGATGCCCTGCACGACGTAGCGCCCGCCGTCGTGGCCGATGCTCAGCGCCTCGAAACCGGCATGGACCCGCGCCAATCCCGTGGCCTCGGCGAGCCGGAGATAGCTCTGGTTGAGGTCGAACTTGGCGCCGTTGGCATTGCCGTGGTTCGAGCGACCGACGCTGGCGGAGGGCCGGCACCGTCCGGTCCCCTCGGCCCGCACCACGTCCCAATTGAAGATTGAATCGATCGGGGTCGGGGTATAGCCCGCCGCCGAGACCTGCCGGTCCCATTCGCGCGAATGCCCGAAGGCCTGCTGGCGGTAGACGTCCTGCGGCATCGGCGAGAGGTTCAGCATCCGCCGCACGCGGGGGTAATAGACCCGGTCGAGTTCCTCGTAAGGGACGAGGCCGCCGAACAGCGCGTCGAAATAGGTCCGCTGCGGCTGGATCATCACGCCGGTGAAGACCATCGAGCCGCCGCCGACGCAGGCCGCCCGCCAGACGGTCATCGTGTCGTAGACGGTGGCGTCCATGATGCCGCCGAATGAGTCGAAGAAGGCCGTGTTGCCGGCGATCATCCGCGCGCTTCGGCGGAACCAGAAGGCCCGCCCATCGGGAAGCGTGTCGTTGGCATGGATGTCGCGCCAGGGATCGCGGGGCCAGCGGAAGCCGCGCTCGACCACGGTGACGGTCTGGCCGGCCTGGGCGAGCCGGAGCGCGGAGATCGCGCCGCCGAACCCTGAACCGATCACAAGGTTCGGGGTGTAGCTCGGCGGCCGGACGAGGCCGGTGAAGAGTTCGGGGACGGCCGCCCTGTAATAGGAGGCCGGGAAAGCCTGCGCCTGCCCCGTGCCGGCGACGCCGGCCGCGGCGGCTCCGCCCATGGCTAGCAAAGCTTGCCGACGATTCAGGTCCACCATGTCGCCCCCCCGAAAACTCAATGCAACAGCCGTAAATCCGCGGAATAGACTGGGCTATCCGCATTCGACCGCAGCCTTCGTCACAGCGAGGACTGGATGAGGATTTGGTAAATTGGTTTCGCGTCGGCGCTCACCAGCACGGGCGGTCGAGCGCGTTCCGACGAAGGGGTCGCCGGTTCGTCGAAGGAATGCGCGTCAAAACAGGGACCGAGAGACGAAGGGGTGCGTCAGGCGGGGGGCATCATCGCGCTGAGCGCCCGCAAGACCGTATCGAACATCACCGGCTTCTCGAACCGGGGGACGGATGCGTAGCGATGCAGAATGGCGCCCGCATCATAGCCCGTCACGAACACGAGGGGCGTGCGCTGGGCGAGCAGCCGATCGGCGACGACGTAAGCGCGCTCGCCCCTGAGATCGAGGTCGAGAATCGCGCCGTCCACGGCGCCCTCGGAATCGAGGATGTTCAGGGCCGCCTCGACGCTGGCGACCGGGCCGCGAACGACCACCCCGACCTTCTCCAAGCCTTGGCGCAACTCATCGGCCCAGAAGTAATCGTCCTCGACGACCAGAACGCGGCGGTTCAGGAGGGCACTGACCGGCAATGGGAGCACTCCCTGACATCGAAGCGCGTCGAGATGCATGCGGGTTTCGCATGAGACCATCCCTCGGCAGCATCATTCCTGCGCACATGATTAACATGAGCTAGTTTGCATTGCGCATCACTCGTTCGCGACGAGCACGCATAAATTGCACAGCCCCGAGTTTGGTGGACGGCTGATCTGCAGCAAGGATCTGGCCAGGACCGGGCGTTTGAGGCACAGGAACCGGCTTCGATACCGGCAATCGCCAAGCCCCCGTAACGACTGTCGCATGACCGCGCTCCTCCCTCCCGCTCTCGAAGATTTCCGCCGCATCGTCGTGAAGGTGGGCTCGGCCCTCCTCGTGGATCGCGCGCGGGGACGCCTGCGCCACGCATGGCTCGCCGCGCTCGCCGAGGACATCGCCGACCTGCATGGTCGCGGCGTCGATGTGGTGGTCGTCTCCTCCGGCGCCATCGCCCTCGGGCGTACGGTGCTGGGCCTTCCCCCCGGCGCGCTCCGGTTGGAGGAGAGCCAAGCCTCGGCAGCGGTCGGCCAGATCGCGCTTGCCCGGTACTGGACCGAGGCGCTCGGGCACCACGACATCGTCGCGGGGCAGGTTCTGGTGACGCCGAAGGACACCGAGGAGCGCCGCCGCTACCTCAATGCCCGCGCCACCGTGCAGAAGCTTCTCGAAGTGCGCGCGGTCCCGGTCGTCAACGAGAACGACACCGTGGCGACCGCCGAGATCCGCTACGGCGACAACGACCGGCTGGCGGCCCGCGTCGCCACCATGATCGGCGCCGATGTGCTGGTGCTGTTCTCCGACATCGACGGCCTCTACACCGCGCCGCCCCAGAGCGACCCGCAGGCACGCCACCTGCCGGTGATCGAGCGGGTGACGCCGGAGATCGAGGCGATGGCCGGCGGGCCCGCCTCCGACCTGTCCCGCGGCGGCATGCGCACCAAGGTCGAGGCCGCCAAGATCGCCGCCAGCGGCGGCACCCACATGGTCATCGCCGACGGGCGCGGCAAAAATCCGTTGCGCGTGGTCCGCGAGGGCGGGCGCTGCTCGTGGTTCCTGTCGGGCTCGACCCCCACCGCCGCGCGCAAGACCTGGATCGCGGGCTCGCTGGAAGCCTCCGGCACCCTCGTCGTCGATGCCGGCGCCGCCCGCGCGCTTCAGGGCGGCGCGAGCCTGCTGCCGGTGGGCGTCACTGCCATCGAGGGGAGTTTCGCCAAGGGCGACACCGTGCTGATCCGCGGACCCGACGGACGCATCCTCGGGCGCGGGCTCGTGGCCTATGACAGCGCGGACGCCGCCGCGATCATCGGCCGCTCCAGCCGCGAGATCGCCGCCGCCTCGGTTCAGGCCGGACGCACGGAGATGATCCACCGCGACGATCTGGCGATGATCGGCACCTGACGCGGCCCGTTCCGGCAAGGCAACTTAACATCGACGCTTGTTCAACCCCAAGGCGATGTGCAAAGGGGCGCGGGAGGGTGCATATGCACTCAAATGCTCAATCGCGCCGCCCCATCGGCGCCAGACGGGAAGCACGAGCGTGCCTGTCCTGAATCTCAAGTCCGATCTCGCGGACGCCGACGACCTCGAGACGCTGATGGCCGGCATCGGCCGGCGCGCGCGCGCCGCCGGCCGGGCCATGGCGCTCGCGCCAGCGCAGACCAAGGATCTGGCCCTGCGCGCCATCGCCGAGCAGATCCGCGCCAACGCCCCGGCGATTCTGCGCGAGAACGCGCGGGACGTCGCCGCCGCGCAGGCCGCCGGCCAGACCAAGGCGATCATCGACCGCCTGACCCTGGACGAGGGCCGGGTCGCGGCGATCGCCGAGGCGGTGGAGAAGGTGGCGGGCCTGGCCGATCCGATCGGGCGCCAGCTCGCCGCCTTCGAGCGGCCGAACGGCCTTCTGATCGAGCGCATCTCGGTGCCGCTCGGCGTCGTCGGCGTCATCTTCGAGAGCCGCCCCAACGTCACCGCGGATGCCGGCGCGCTCTGCCTCAAGGCCGGCAACGCCGCGATCCTGCGCGCGGGCTCGGATTCGCATCGCTCCGCCACCGCCATCGCGGCGGCGATGAGCGAGGGCCTCGCCAGTGCCGGCCTGCCGGCGGATGCGATCCAGCTCGTGCCCACTCGTGACCGGGCCGCAGTCGGCCTGATGCTCACCGGCCTCGGTGGCTGCGTCGACGTGATCGTGCCGCGCGGCGGGCGCAGCCTCGTGGAGCGCGTTCAGGCCGAGGCGAGGGTGCCGGTCTTCGCCCATCTCGACGGCATCTGCCACGTCTACGTGGCCGAGGGCGCCGACCTCGGCATGGCGCGCAGCCTGCTCCTCAACAGCAAGATGCGGCGTACCGGCATCTGCGGCGCCGCCGAGACGCTGCTGGTCGATGCGGCGGTCGCCGAGACCCACCTCAAGCCGCTGGTCGAGGCCTTGCTCGAATCCGGCTGTGCCGTGCGTGGCGACGCGGCGGTGCAGGCCGCCGACCCGCGGGTGAGTGCCGCGACCGACGCGGATTGGCGCACCGAGTATCTCGACGCGATCATCTCCGCGAAGGTGGTCGATGGGCTCGATGCGGCCATCGCCCATATCGAGGCCAACGGCTCGCACCACACCGACGCGATCATCACCGACGACACCGACGCGGCCGCGCGCTTCCTCAACGAGGTCGATTCGGCGATCGTGACCCACAATGCCTCGACGCAGTTCGCCGATGGCGGCGAGTTCGGCTTCGGGGCCGAGATCGGCATCGCCACCGGGCGGATGCATGCCCGCGGCCCGGTCGGCGTCGAGCAGCTCACCACCTTCAAGTACCGGGTCCACGGCAGCGGCCAGACGCGGCCGTGACGCGCTGACGGCGATTCCTCTGCGCGAGCACAGACTACCGGCCGCCGCGCCCGGCATGCGGATCGGCCTCTATGGCGGCTCGTTCAACCCGGCGCATGCGGGGCACTTGCATGTCAGCCGCACCGCCCTGCGGCGGCTTCGGCTCGACCGGGTCTGGTGGCTCGTCACGCCCGGCAACCCGCTGAAGGACCATGGCGTGCTCGCGCCGCTTGACGAGCGGGTGGCCCAGGCGCGGGCGCTCGCCACCGATCCGCGCGTCGCCGTCACGGGCTTCGAGGCGGAGATCGGCAGCCGCTACACCGCCGACACCCTGCGCTGGCTGGTCCGGCGCCGGCCGGCCCTCCACTTCGTGTGGATCATGGGTGCGGATTCGCTCGGCACCTTCCATCGCTGGCGCCGCTTCGACGAGATCCTGACGCTGATGCCGGTCGCGGTGATCGACCGCCCCGGTTACACCCTGACGGCGCCTGCGGCGCGGGCGGCGCAGGCCTTCGCATCGGCCCGTATTCCGGAAGCGGCCGCGCCAACGCTGGCGATCCACCCGCCGCCGGCCTGGACCTTCCTGCACGGGCCTCGCTCCACCTTGTCTTCCACCGCCTTGCGCACGCGGTGACGCCGCCTCCCGCCGACCCGCCTCCGTCACGACCGCAGCAGGGCCATTACGGGACTCACGAATCTGCGAGAAAGATATGAACAATTGCTAATTTCGGCCGTTAAGGTGCTGGATACGGCGGAGCGGAAAGCTTAGGGGGACTAACCCTGCGGCCTTTATCTGCTCTTTCGACCGCACTATTCAGTTGACCGGAGTTTTATTACATGCGTCTTCAGTTGATCGCCGCAGTTGCACTCGCTGGCATCGCCACCCCCGTCTTCGCTCAGCATGCCACGACGCCGGGCACGCCCGCGGCCTCGAACGGAATGACGATTGCGGAAACGGCCACGATGAAGCTGAAATACGCCACCGTGAAGCCGGCCGACGTCATGTCGTCGAAGCTCGTCGGCACGACCGTCTACAACAACAAGAAGGAAACGGTCGGCGAGGTCCAGGATCTCGTGATCGAGAATGGCAAGACGGTGACCGGCGTGATCGTCAGCGTCGGCGGCTTCCTCGGCCTCGGCGAAAGCTACGTGGTGCTCGATCCGTCGACCATCGCCATCCACAACAAGGATGGAAAGTGGGCGGCCTATGTCGATACCGACAAGGACACGCTGAAGAGCGCCCCGAAGTTCGAATACAAGAAGAAGTAAGGCCTCGGCTTCCGAGGGGCGCAACGTCAGCCGCCGTGATCCGGGCGGCTGACACCCCACGATGCCGAACGGAAACAACACGCTTGGGGCTTCATCCCCTCAAGGCGGCGTGACACGGGTGGCGGCCGGCGCAAGACACGTCCGGCCGCTTTCGTTTGGAAACGGACCGCCATGGTCCCGGGCTCTGCCGTATCCGCCCTCGCCATCCGGCGCCTTCGCGCCGCGGGACTGTCCTTTGTTTTGGGGGCAAAAGCGTCCGCCGGACGGGTGCGCGAGCCTGCGTTTTGTCTTCGCAATTGCTGTAGACAGGGCCTAGGGCGCTTCTTCCGCTTGAAAAGTAGGCCGAAAGCGGCCAATTTCAGCGCGTGGCGGGATTGCCGCGAATTGATCTTCAGGAACCGAGACCCTGTCCGCACACATTCCATATGTCGGTGTCAGCTCCGATGCCGAGCCCGCCACCTCCGACGCGCTGAAGGCCCTGGCCCTCGGATGCCTCGACGAGATGAAGGCTGAGGAGACCGTCGAGATCGATCTCGCGGGCAAGACCTCGCTCGCCGATACGATGATCATCGCGTCCGGCCGCTCCCAGCGCCATGTCGGCTCGATCGCCGACAAGATCATCCAGGAGATGAAGGCCAAGGGATTCGGCAATGCCCGCGTCGAGGGCATGCCGGCCTGTGATTGGGTGCTGATCGATGCGGGCGACATTCTCGTTCACATCTTCCGCCCCGAAGTCCGCGGCTTCTACAACCTCGAGAAGATCTGGGGCGCCGATCGGCCGTCGGGCGCCCTCCTGGCAGGCTGACCCTTCGATCAGGGCAGCGCGGCGGTCACCTCGTCGCGCGCCTCGACATGGTCGGTGAACTCCGCCTCCTGGCGCAGCAACCGGCCGAGCCAGGCGTGGCGAATTTCCAGAACGAAGCGGAAGGCACGGGCGCCGGTGGCGCCGTGGCTGACCGTCAGCGTGCCCGGCGTCAGCCATCGCGGCAAGATGAGCCGGACACCCGGCAGGTCGACGAAGTAGCGCTCGCTGCGAAACACCAGCGCCCGATCTTCCACCAGAACCCGCAGACTCATGCCGAGCCCGGCGCCGACCCGCTCCTCCAGCCCGGTCGGCCCCCGGAAGCGCTTGGCCGAGTGGATCGCCTGCGGGAAGCCTGAGCCGCGGGCGTAGAGCCGCGTCCAGATCTGGCCGTTGCCCGCACCGTCCTGGGTGACCGCGACCACGCTCGGCACGTTGGCGATCCGAGCCGTCGGCAGCGGTGCGCCGACGAGGCGCAAGGCCTGAGCGAGCAGCCAGCCGAGCCGGGTCAGATGGGTCTCGACCACCCGCCCGGCATAGACCGCGCTCTCACCCGTGCCGAGCCGTTTGGAGAAACGCCGCCGCACGGCCGGGGGCAGCCGCGCCCAATCGGCCTCCGGCACCAGCGCGCGAAAACGCAGGTCGAACAGTTCCGCCGGGTGGGCCGGGGCTGCAATCGGGATGGCGGCTTCGGCGGCAGCGCGCATCAAGGGCCTCCTCACACACTCCCCGGACGGCGGGGGATCAGGTCTCGGACTTCACGGGCAGGTAGCGGACGATGCGTCCGCCGAGCCGGATCAGCTTGGCCAGGGTGTTGTGGGGCACGTTCAGCATCTGCGCGTACCAGCCGTCGAGCGTCTGGGTGAAGTCGAGCATGGCCTTGAGCCGCCGCCCGGCCACGGCGCCGACCCGCGGGTCGCCCTCCGCCTCGGCCACGCATTCCCGCAGGGCCTTGAGCGCCGGGTCGATCTCCCGCTCCTTGCGGCCGGCGGCGACGCGGGTGACCATCTCCCACAGATCCGTCTCGGCGACGAAGAAGTCCCGCCGCTCGCCCAGCACCGGCACCCGCCGGATCAGGTTCCAACCGGCCAATTCCTTCAGCGAGTTCGAGACGTTCGAGCGCGCGATGCCGAGCGTCCCCGCAATGTCCTCCGCCGCGAGCGGCTTGTCGGAGAGGTAGAGCAGGGCGTGGATCTGGGCGACGGAGCGGTTCACGCCCCATTGCCCACCGAGATCCCCCCAATGGAGGATAAACCGCTCCACCGCGGGCGCGAGTGTTTGCGGCTGGTCTGAAGTTTCTGTCATGACAGAAATTTCAGACCAAACGAGATGGATGTCAAGCGCCGAGCTTCAGACCGGTCTCTTTCCTTGCCCCAATGCGATCCACGGCCGCTCAGCCCACGGAGAATCGGTATGTGCTGGTGGAAGTGAAAACCTCGCCCGGCCTCAGGACGGTGCTCGGAAAGTTCGGGTGGTTCGGCGCATCCGGGAACCCCTGCGTCTCGAAGCAGACGCCATCGCCCGAGCGGTAGGTGCAGCCGGACGGGCCGACCAGCGAGCCGTCGAGATTGTTGCCGCTGTAGAGTTGCAGCGCCGGCTGGGTCGTCGCGACGTCGAGGCGCCGCCCGCTGGCCAGGCAAAGGCAGGCGGCGGCCGGGCGCAGCGTGCCGGCGGGGCCTCGCAGCGCGAAGGTATGGTCATAGCCGCCCGCGATCACGATCTGCGCGTCGCCCTGCCGGATGCGCGCACCGAGCGGCGTGGGCTCACGGAAATCGAAGGGCGTTCGGGCGACCGGCGCGAGGATGCCGGTCGGGATCTGCGTCGCGTCCGTCGGCGCGTAGGCGTCGGCGAAGGTCTGCACAACGTGATCCATCACGTCGCCGGTGCCCTCGCCGGCAAGGTTGAAGTAGCTGTGATTGGTCAGGTTCAGCACCGTCGGCCGGTCGGTCGTGGCGCGGTAATCGATGCGCAGCGTTCCGGGCGCAGGCAGGCTGTAGACGACCTCCACATCGAGATTGCCCGGAAAGCCCTCCTCGCCGTCGGGGCTGCGCCGCCTCAGCACGACCCGCGTTTCGTCCGCCTCCGCGACCTGCCACAGACGCTTGGCAAAGCCCTCCGGGCCGCCATGCATGGAATTGGGCGGCTCGTTGATCGGCAGTTCGAAGGCAGTGCCGTCGAGGGTGAAGCGGCCCTTAGCGATGCGGTTGGCGTAACGCCCGGCAATCGCCCCGAAATGCGGGCTCACCGTCTCGTAGCCCTCGACCGTGTCGAGGGCGAGGACGACGTTGGCGCGGCGGCCCGCCCGGTCCGGCACCTCAATGGCGGTGACGATCGCGCCGTAATCGATTACTTGGATCCGCAGGTCTTCGCGCACGAGGGTGTAGCGCGTGACGGGCTCACCCGCCCGCGTCGTTCCGAATGGCTCTGACCGCATCCCTGGCTCCCCTCGTGACCGGGAGTTACGCGCGAGAGGCCATGCTGGTCGCAGGATGTCAGCAGATTCGCGCCAGTACCGTCAGACGGGGGCCGCCTGCGCTCTCGATACGCCCGAATCGTCCGACAATTGCAGCCGGTGGAGGCGCGCATAGGTCCCGCTCGCGGCCACCAGCTCGTCGTGGCGCCCGAGTTCGATCACCCGGCCGGCCTCCAGCACCGCGATGCGGTTCGCCTCGCGCACGGTCGAGAGGCGGTGGGCGATGACCAGCGTCGTGCGCCCGCGCATCAGCCGCTCCAACGCCTCCTGCACGAGGTGCTCGGATTCGGAATCGAGGGCGGAGGTCGCCTCGTCGAGGAGCAGGATCGGCGCGTTCTTGAGGAAGGCGCGGGCCAGCGAGATGCGCTGGCGCTCACCGCCCGAGAGCCGTCCCCCGCCCGGCCCAACCCGGAACGCGTAGCCCTCGCCGAGACGGGTGATGAAGCCGTGCGCCGCCGCGGCCTGCGCCGCCGCCTCGATCTCGTCCTGCGTCGCGCCGGGCCGGCCGAAGCCAATGTTGGCAGCGACGGTGTCGTCAAACAGCACGACTTCCTGCGACACCACCGCGATCGCCGCGCGCAAGGAAGCGATGGTCACGTCGCGGACATCGGTGCCGTCGATGAGAACCCGGCCCGCCGTCACGTCCTGAAGCCGGGGGACGAGGTTGAGCAGCGAGGATTTGCCCGAGCCGGAGCGTCCGACCAGCGCCGTGGTCGAGCCCGCCGGCACCACGAGGTCGATGCCCTCGAGAGCGGGCGCGTCGGCCCGGTAACGGAAATGCACGTTCTCGAAGCGGATCTCGCCCCGCGACACCGTGAGCGGACGGGCCGACGCGGATTCGCGGATCGTCGGCTGCTCGTCCATTAGGGCGAAGTAGCGCGTCAGCGCCGCCGCCGCCTCTTGTAGGATGGCGTTGAGGGTGCCGAGCGCCCGGGCCGGCTGCGCGGCGAGCAGGAGCGCGGCGACGTAGCCGGTGAAGTCGCCGACGGTGCGGTCGCCCGACATCACCCGCTGGCCCACCAGCACCAGCACGCCCGCCACCGCGAGGCCGCCGCCGATCTCCATCAGCGGGTCGAGCCGGCCGCGCGCGTTAGCGGCCTTCATCTTGAGGCGGCGCACTTCGTCCAACGCCTGCGCCGCGCGATCCTTGAGATAGCCTTCGAGGGCGTAGGTCTTGGCGACGCGGGCGCCCTGGAGGCTCTCGGTGATGAGGCTCGCGGTCGCGCCCATCTGCTCCTGAGTCGTGGTCGAGACCTGACGCAGCCGCTTACCGATCCGGTTAACCGGGCCCGCCACAAGGGGGGCCGTGACGGCGGCAGCGAGCGTCAGCAGCGGGTCCATCCAGAGCAGCGCGATCACCAGGGCGGCCAGCATGGCGACGTCACGCAGCAGCACCGTCGAGATGCGGGTCAGCGCCTCTTTGATGAAGGCGAAGTCGGTGGTGAAGCGCTGGGTGAAGGCCGCCGGGCTCTCGCGGCCGAGCTGGGCGAGGTCGGCATCGATCAGGTGGGCGTAGAGCGCGGCCTGCATGTCGGCCTCAACGCGGGTGACGACCCGGTTGGTCAGCACCGTCTGCCCGAACAGGGCGAAGCCGCGCGCGGAGGTGACCGCAATGACGATGAACGGGCCGTAGGCGAGGGCGCTCATGTCCTTGCGGTCGAACGCGTCGAAGGCGGCCTTGATGAGGGCCGGGTAGAGCCCCGTCGCCACGCCGACGACGGTGATGAGCACGAGGACCACCGCGAGCGTGGCGCGGTGGGGGGCGAGCCACTCCCGCCAGAGCCGCCCGAGCAGGGGAAGGGTGTCGCCTCTCAGGAGCGGCCGGCGCGCCATCATGTACCGTGTCTGTGCTGACCCCGGCGGAACGCCGGGGCCCGCGGTGTTTGCAGCCGTAAGGGCCGTGGATCAAGCGCAGGCGGTTGACGGCCTCGAATCACGGCCGCCGCGCGCTCCTCGCCCCGTTCTTCGTGGCACAAACGCGAACCAGGCCTTGGCGATGTGATAATGTTACATTATCACCGAGACCGAGCGGAGGAGTTTCGGTGATGGGTTTGGGCCTGGGGCGCGGCGTCGCCATGGTTGTTCTGGTGCTGCTCGGCCTCGCGCCGTCGGTGGCTGCGGCGGAGGGCGCGGGGCTGAAGGCGGTGGCGACCTTCTCCATCCTGGCCGACCTCGTGGCGCAGGTCGGCGGCGAGCAGGTCGCGGTGACGAGCCTCGTCGGGCCGGATGCCGACGCTCACGGCTATTCCCCCACGCCGGGCGATGCCCGCAAGCTGGCCGAGGCGAATCTCGTCGTCGTCAACGGCCTCGGCTTCGAGGGCTGGATGGAGCGGCTGATCAAGGCCTCGGGCACCAAGGCGCCGGTCACCATCGCCTCCAAAGGGGTGAAGACGGTCACGGGTAGCCACGACCACGATCACGCCGAGGATCACGGGCACGATCACGGCGACCACCCCGATCCCCATGCCTGGCAGAACGTGGCGAACGCCAAGCTCTACGTCGCCAACATTCGCGACGGCCTCAGCGCCGCCGATCCGGACCACGCCGCGCTCTATGCCGCGAACGCCGCCGCCTACACGCAGAAGCTCGACGCGCTCGACGCGGAGATCCGCGCGGCGTTGAGCGCAATCCCGGAGGAGCGGCGGCGCATCATCACCACGCACGATTCCTTCGGCTATTTCAGCGCCGCCTACGGCATGCGCTTCCTGGCGCCGCAAGGCATCTCGACGGACAGCGAAGCCGGTCCGAAGGACGTCGCCCGCATCATCCGCCAGATCCGCCGGGACAAGGTGCCGGCGGTGTTCGTGGAGAGCATCGCCGATCCGCGGCTGATGCAGCAGATCGCCCGCGAGAGCGGCGCCAAGGTCGGCGGGCGGATCTATTCCGATGCGCTCAGCGCGCCGGGCGGGCCGGCCCCCGGCTATCTGGAGATGATGCGCGCCAACCTCAGCGCGTTCCGGGACGCGCTGAGCTGACGGGGCGTCGCGTCCTTCGGGTGATCAGGCCGGCGCCATGATGGGCGGGCAGGCCGCTCGCGCCTCTTGACCCGGCGTCCGAGAGATTGGTCGGACCGTCCCCTCGGGGCCGCGGCCCTGCCTCAGCCGCCGGTCATCGGCGGGAAGAAGGCGATCTCCTGCGCTCCGGCGATGGCGCTGCCGGGCTTGGCGTGGACCCGGTCGATGGCGGCACGCACCACGCCCTCATTCTCGAAGGCGTAGGCGTATTCCTCGCCCCGCGTCTTCAGCCAGCCGATCAGGTCGGCGACGGTGGCGATGCCCTCGGGCGGGCTCACCGTCTCCTCGGGCTTGCCGACGCGCTCGCGCACCCAGGCGAAGTAGACGAGCTTCATCGCATTCATCCCCAACAGCACCTGACCGTGCCGCGCCCAAGATTCCCAAACCACTCAGCGCGGATCGTCGATCACGTGCCGGATCCCGGCCCTCATGTAGTCCCAGCCGGTGTAGAGCGTGAGGGCTGCAGCGAGCCAGAGCAGGACGATGCCGGCGGTGAGGCTGCCGGGAAGGACGGCCTCGCCGGCCGGGCCGGCCACAAGGAAGCCGAGGGCGATCAGCTGGACCGTCGTCTTCCACTTGGCGATGCGGCTGACCGGCAGGCCGACCTTCAGCTCCGCCAGATATTCGCGCAGGCCGGAGACCAGCACCTCGCGGCACAGGATGACGATGGCCGCCCAGAGCGACATGCCGGCGATGGTGCGGTCGGCGGTGAGCATCAGGAGGAGGGCGGCGACGAGGAGCTTGTCGGCGATCGGATCGAGCATCCGCCCGAGCGCCGAACTCTGGGCCCAGGCGCGGGCGACGTAGCCGTCGAGATAGTCGGTGATCGCGGCGGCCACGAACACGCCGAAGGCGGTCCAGCGCGCGGCGAACTCGTCCGGCCAGAACAGCAGGGCGACAACGACCGGGACCGCAACGAGGCGGCCGTAGGTGAGGCAGTTCGCGAGCGTCCAAGCCTGCGACCGGCGTCGGGGGAGGACGGCGTTCATCGACGGGGTGAAATCATGGGCGGCCGGGGGCGTCAACCGCGTCGTCGCTGCATCGGGTGCGGGCTCTCTCGGCACGGGGCTCGGCTCAAGCGTTGGCATGGAAGAAGTCGTAGACCGCCCGCGCGGTGGCGGCGTTCACGCCCGGCGCCTTGGCGAGATCCTCCAAGGCGGCACGTTCGATGGCTTTCACCGTGCCGAAATGGTGCAGCAGCGCGCGCTTGCGAGTGGGGCCGATCCCGGCAATCTCGTCGAGCGGGTTTTTCGTCATCTCGCGCTTGCGCCGTGCCCGGTGGGTGCCGATGGCGAAACGGTGGGCCTCGTCGCGCAGGCGCTGCACGAAGTAGAGCACCGGATCGCGCGGCGGCAGCTTGAACGGGCTGCGGCCGGGCACGAAGAAGGCTTCGCGGCCGGCATCGCGGTCGCGGCCCTTGGCGATGCCGACCAGCGGCACGCCGGTCACGCCGATCTCGGCGAGCGAGGCGCGGGCGGCTTCCAACTGTCCGGCGCCGCCGTCGATCAGCACGAGGTCGGGCCAGGCGGGGAAAGCATCGGGATCGTCCGGCACCTCGGCCAAAGCCGGAGCGGCCAGCTCCGGGGCCTGCGATTCGCCGGCCTCGCCCTCGCGCGGGGTGCGCGGCGTCTCCTTGGCCAGCCGCTTGAAGCGGCGGGTCAGCACCTCGCGCATCATCCCGAAATCGTCGCCGGGGCTCAGCTCCTCCGACTTGATGTTGAAGGTGCGGTAATGCGTCTTCATGAAGCCGGTCGGCCCGGCGACGATCATGCCGCCGACCGCTGCCGTGCCGGAAATGTGCGAGTTGTCGTAGACCTCGACCCGGCGCGGCGTCTTGTCGAGGCCGAAGGCTTGGCCCAGCGCCGTCAGCAGCTTGCCCTGCGACGCGGTGTCGGCGAGCCGGCGCCCGAGCGCCTCCTTGGCGTTGCGCTGCGCGTAATCGACGAGATTCTTGCGCTCGCCCCGCTGCGGCTGGTGAACCTCGACGCGGTGCTCGACCCGGCTCGACAGGGCGGCGGCCACGAGTTCGGCATCCTCGATGGTGTGACTGACAAGGACGAGCCGGGGGGCGGGCTTGTCGTCGTAGAACTGCGAGATGAACGAGGCCAGCACCTCGTCCGCGCTCATGGAGCGGTCAGCCTTGGGGAAGTAGGCGCGGTTGCCCCAGTTCTGGAAGTTGCGGAAGAAGAACACCTCGATGCAGAACTGGCCCGCCTGCTCGTCGATGGCGAACACGTCGGCCTCCTCGACCCCTTGGGTGTTCACCCCCTGCACGCCCTGAATCGCCGAGAGCGCGGCGATGCGGTCGCGGAAGCGCGCGGCACGCTCGAATTCGAGGGCCTCGGAGGCACGCTGCATCTCCTCGCGCATCCGGTCCTTCACGGCGTTCGACTTGCCCGAGAGGAAGGCGCGCGCGTTGTCGGCAAGAGCGCTATAATCCTCCAGGGCGATCTCGCCGGTGCAGGGGCCGGAGCAGCGCTTGATCTGGTAGAGCAGGCAGGGCCGGGTGCGGTTCTCGTAATAGCTGTCCGAGCAGGTCCGCATCAGGAAGGCGCGCTGGAGCGCGTTGACCGTGCGGTTGACCGCCCAGACATTGGCAAAGGGGCCATAGTAATTGCCCTTACGGCGGCGCGCGCCGCGATGCTTGACGATCTGCGGCGCCGGCCCGTCGCTGGTCAGCAGGATGTAGGGAAACGACTTGTCATCGCGCATCAGAACGTTGAAGCGCGGCTTCAACTGCTTGATGAGGTTGGCCTCCAGCAGCAGCGCTTCCGTCTCGGTCGACGTGGTGACGAACTCCATCGCCGCCGTCTGGGCGATCATGCGGGCGATGCGGTTGGAATGCGCCTGACCGCGGGCGTAGGAGCCGACGCGGGCCTTCAGGTTCTTGGCCTTGCCGACGTAGAGCACGTCGCCCTTGGCGTCGAACATCCGGTACACGCCCGGCGAGGTCGGCAGGGTCGACCAGAACCGGCGGATGATCTCAGTGCCGGCCTGGACGGCGCCGGGCTCGAAATCGAAGTCGATCTCGGGCGCCTCGTCGAGGGAGGCAGCCTCGGTCTCGTCCTCGTCGAACCCGTCGGGCGGGACGTCGTCGAAGGCGGATCGGGTCGCGCGGCTCATGGCCCCGATGTAAGCCGCGGCGATTCCGGTTGAAAGGGCCGCAGCGTCCTGAGCCAATACATTCGGTTCGGGCGACGGCCCTGCGACGCGGAGCGTCAGTCGAACAGGGCGTCGATGTCCGACTGATCGACGTGGCCGGGATCGTCCTGAAGCTTCGGCCCGTTGAGGAGCGAACTCTCGTCGTTCTCATCGACCGCGGCCGTCTCGACGGCGAGGAGATCGCGGAAGCCGTCGAGTCCGCTCCAGGCCTCGATCACGCGGTCGAGATGCTCCTCGACGAACTTCAGCACGTTGACGATCTTGCTGATGCGCTGGCCGGTCAGATCTTGGAAGTTGCAGGCTTCGTAGGCCGAGATCACGTTGTCGAGGATGCCGTCGACGTTCTCCTGGGCGGCCTTCGTCAGGCGCAGGCCGCGCATCATGTTGGCGTTGGTCTCGATCCGCTCGATGCTGCCGAGGATCGTCGACGTGGCCTGCTCGGTCGATTCGACCACCGCGTCGAGTTCGCCGGCGACGCGGCGCATGCCCTTGCCCGTGGTCTCGGAGCGGTGGAGGCTCGCGATCTCGCCCTTGGTGCGGGTGATCGCTTCCTTCATCACTTCGAGTTCGTGGCGCATGGCGAACGCATCGTTGAGTTCGCGGCGGCAGGCTTCGATGGTTTCGCCGGCACTGGCCTGCGTGATGCGGCGCAGGTCGTTGATCGCCGTCAGGATCTCGTCGAGCCGGGGATTCGGCGTTGTCTCGGCCGGAGCCGCAGAGACAACCGCCGCCGGAACGGGCAAGCCCAGGCTTTCCTCGATGCGGTAGCGCTTGGTGATCATCGGTCCGACAGGCCTTCGAGGTACAATTTCGCCTGACACAATCCCGTGCACTGGTTTCGATTTGCTGAAAGTTTCAAAAGAGCGGCCGCATTTACGGCCCGTTGACGACGACTCGGACTTAGCGGGGGCTCACACCCCAGCGGGGAATGATTCACCACATCCGTTCATCGCTCGCAGGCACGCCCCGGAAAAGACTTGCCGCATCACATGTGCAGAGCAGGGGCCGGAGATGCGGGCGAAGTGGAGCGGGGCGCTGGCGGCGCTCGCGGTGATGGGGTCGAGCGTGGTGGCGCAGGCGGAGCCGGGCCGCTACGGCGGCGGCTTCATCGAGTTCCTGATGACGGGGGAGGGGGCCGGTCCGGCCCGGCGCGCCTCCGTCGATGGCTACGGCGCTCTCGGCGAGCCGCGGCCGGTGGCCGTCGCGCCGCCGCGCGCCCGGTTCGCGGCGCTGCCGACGCGGCCGGCGCCCGAGGAGGGGATGATCGCCCGCGCCGTCGATCCGCGTTTCGCCCGGCAGGTCGTCGCCTATGACGGTCCGGGCCGTGCCGGTCAGATCGTGATCGATACGAACGCGAAGTTTCTCTACCTGATCCAGCCGGACGGGCAGGCGATCCGCTACGGCATCGGCGTCGGCCGACCGGGCTTCGTCTGGACCGGCGCGAAGACGATCTCGGCCAAGCGGGAATGGCCCGATTGGACGCCGCCCGCCGAGATGCTGCGGCGGCGCCCCGACCTTCCGCGGCACATGGTGGGGGGGCCGGAGAACCCACTCGGCGCCCGGGCGATGTATCTCGGCACCTCGCTCTACCGCATCCACGGCACCAACGAGCCGCACACGATCGGGCAGAACGTCTCCTCGGGCTGCATCCGGATGATGAACGAGGACGTGATCGACCTCTACGAACGCACGCCGGTCGGCACCCGCGTCGAGGTCATCTGACGGCATCCTGCAAAAGCAGAAGCCCGGCGCCGTGGGAGCGGCGCCGGGCTTCGCGTGTCTTCAAGACGTGCGGGCGGGATCAGGCCCAGTCGTCGTCCCCGCCATCGCCGAGGTCGCCGCCGAAATCATCGCCGCCGCCACCGCCGAAGGAGGCGTCCTGAAAGCCGCCATCGCCGCCGCCGAGCGCCGATCCGAGATCCTGGTCGCCGCCACCGCCGCCGAACATGCCGCCGCCCGTCTCACCGCCGGTCAAGCCTGCGGCCGAGGCGCTGCCGAGCTGGGAATGGCCGCCGGCAAAGGCGTTGGAGAGCGCGCTGCCGAGCAGCATGCCGCCCGCCGCGCCCGCCGCCATCGGTAGGGCGGTGGCCAGGAAGCCGCCGCCGCGCGCGGGCTGCTGAGGCTGTCCGCCCCAGGGTCCGCCCTGCGGAGCGCCACCATAGCCCTGCTGCGGGCCGCCCTGCGGACCACCATACCCGCCTTGCTGGCCGTAGCCGCCCTGCTGGCCCCAGGCTTGGCCGGCGGGGCGCTGCGGTTCGGAGCGCTGGCCGCCGCCGAAAATGCTCGACAGGAAGCCACCGCCGCCGGCCGGCTGGGCCTGAGCCTGCTGGCGCGCCTGTTCGAGCTGCTGGTTGAGGCTCTTGATCGCCTCTTCCTGCACGTAGATGAGCTGCGCCATGGCGTAGGGCGCGTAAGGCTGGCTGCGAAGCTTCTCGGCGATGAAGCGCTCCGCATCGGCGTCGCGGGCCTGTCCGGACGCCTGTTCGAGCCGCTGGAAGATGCCGTTGATGATGTCGCGTTCTTCGCTGTTCATGGAGCCGTCTCCCTGAGGCGCCGACGGCATCGTGACCGCGCGGCGGCTAGAACCGTATCCGACCTGATTACATCAGGCCGTCGTCTCTAGGTCTTTGTTTCGACGCGCATTCTTTCGACGAAGCGGTGACCACTTCGTCCGAGCGCGCCCTCAGAGATGGGGAGCAGCCGAGCTTTTGTCAGGGGTCTCGCGTCGATTACCCGCGCGCGAAGGGCCGGTTCGTATCGATGAGGGCACCCTGAACGGGCACAAAAAAAGCCCGGCGCGAGGCCGGGCTTTTCCGAGGGACGTCCGACGGTCCGGTGAGGGACCGTCGGAGATCCGGAKACTAGTACGAGCCGAACTTGTAGTTCAGGCCGGCGCGGACGACGGCGAACTCGGTCTCGCGGACCTGCTGGCCACCGCTGACGAGCACGGTGCCGGGGGTGCCGATGGAGACCGTGCGGCCCTGGTTGTCCGTCGCGAAGGCGCCACGGCCGCCGGTGCCGCGGTCGAGGTTCACGTACAGACCTTCGACCTTCAGCGTCACGGCCGAAGACTTGAAGAAGTTGGGGGTGCCGATGGAGACCGTGCGGCCCTGGTTGTCCGTCGCGAAGGCGCCACGGCCGCCGGTGCCGCGGTCGAGGTTCACGTACAGACCTTCGACCTTCAGCGTCACGGCCGAAGACTTGAAGAAGTTYAGGAACGAGTCGGTCGGGAGAGCGTACTCGATACCACCRCCGGCGGCCCAGCCGGTCTGGAAGTCGTTGCTCGACACGCCGGTGCCGAACTCACGACCGCCGCCGGAGCCGTAGGCGAAGCCGCCGGTGCCGTACACGAGGGTGCGGTCGAAGGCGTAGCCGAGGCGACCGCGGACGGTRCCGAAGAAGTCGAGGCCCGAGAGACCGGCCGGGTTGAACACCTGCTGGGCGGCCAGCGGGCTGGTCGAGAGGAAGCGGTTCCGGTCACGGCCGAAATCGGCGTACTGGGCGTCGGCCTCGACACCGATCACGACACCGGAGCCCGGGGTGAACTGGTAGTTGTAGCCGATCTGGCCACCGCCGACGAAGCCTTCGTTGGCTTCACGGTTGTTGAAGGCGACCACGGCGGTGGTGCCCGGGGGCACGAGCAGGGAGGCCGGGCCGACACCGATCACGGTGGGCTGGCGGTCGTCCTGGGTGCCGAAGCCGTAACCGGCGTTGAAACCGGCGTAGAAGCCCGTCCAGGTGAACACCGGCACCGGCTGGAACACCGGCGGGGGAGCCGCGCGGCGCGGGAGGTCGGCGGCC
>NZ_LMNS01000002.1 GCF_001423405.1 Methylobacterium sp. Leaf123
ACAGCGCCCGGATCAACCGACACCCCGGAACCAGAAGGACAGCGATCGCCCGATCCAGTCACCCGGATCAGCTCCGCTCACCAACAATCCCGAAGACCAACAAAACCCCCGACCCACCATCCGGTGGACCGCGGCGCCCCGTCGGTGAAAGGGGGTATAAGGATAGCCCCACACCGCGTCAATCGAAAAAACGCGGGGAAATCGAAAACGCCCGCTACGGGGCCGCAGAACGCATCTGTCGGCCATCCCACAGCGGGGGTGTGCTCGCGGGGGAGTTCAGAACCCCCGCTTCACCTGCGCCAGGGCGCGCGTCAGGCCGTCGGCGACGATCGCGCGCTCATCCGGCGAGGCGTCGCGCGCGACGACGACATGCTCGCGGCGCGAGGTCAGGGTCAGGGTGCGCAGCCCGAACTCCTCGTCGTCGATGCGGCTGAGCTTCGTCCAGAGGGGGTTGAAGCGCCATTCGCGCCGCACGCCCCGCGGATCGATGCGGGCGAGGAAGACCTCAATCGGTGAGATCGCCACTTCCTCGAAGGAGCGTCCGCGGCGGAAGCTCACCTTCAGCGCCACGTAGAGCGCCAGCATGTCGAGTCCGAAGAAGCCGGCGATCGGCCAGAAACCGGCCCGCCAGCACGCAATGGAGGTCACGAGGGAGACGAGGCAGCACAGCCCCATCACGATCCGGAAGCCGTCCTGGCTCAGGGATTGGTGAGGCCGGATCACGGCCGAGTAGACCGGCCGGTCCATCGTTGCCGGGTCGAGCCCGTCCGGATGCGCAGAAATGTTGCCGCTCGCCATGGGCCGAATATAACGCGCCGATGTCAGCGAAAAAGCCGTCTTCCCGCCCTTCTGCCCCTGGTGCGGTAAAAAGTCAGTCGGCGAAGTCTGCCGAAGCGAGGGCAAAGCCGGCAAAACTCAAGGCCAAGCTGATGCCGGCGCTGGCAGTCGGCGTCGAAACCTCGCCCGAACCTGTCGATGACACGACCTTGGTCGAGATCTTTTCCCGACTGCGCGCGGCCGATCCAGAGCCGCGTTCGGAACTCGAATACCGCAATCCCTATACGCTGCTCGTCGCCGTGGTGCTCTCGGCTCAGGCCACCGATAAGAGCGTGAATCTGGCCACCGCCCCGCTCTTCGCCATCGCCGACACGCCGCAGAAGATGCTGGATCTCGGGGAGGAACGGGTCCGCCACTTCATCCGCACCATCGGCCTGTTCAACACCAAGGCGAAGAACGTCATCGCGTTGTCGCGGATTTTGCTGGAGCGGCACGGCGGCGCGGTGCCGTGCGAGGCCGAGGCGCTGGAGGTTCTGCCGGGCGTCGGGACGAAGACGGCGAGCGTCGTACTCAACGTGGCCTTCGGCGTTTCGCGGATCGCGGTCGATACCCACATTTTCCGTGTCTCGAACCGCATTCCGCTGTTTTCCGCCCCCACGACCGACAAGGTGCAGGCGGGGCTGGAGGCGCGGGTGCCGGAGCCGTTCCGGCTCAACGCCCACCACTGGCTGATCCTGCACGGGCGCTACACCTGCAAGGCCCGCCGGCCGGATTGCCGGAGCTGCGCCATCGCCGATCTGTGCCGCTACCCCTCGAAGACGACGGCGCTCACCCCCCTCTCGGACGGGGATTAATCAGCTCTGCATGCGCGGCGGCAATGCGTTGCCCGGCCAACGCGTTGTGCTGCAATCCTCGTTCCGGTAGATTGATGCTAAGGCGGCCGGACATGTCTCTCTCGGGAAGCATAATCCGGCCGTCTGCCCGCCAGACGGGCCGCCGCGCCGCGGATTTCGCCTCAAGTGCCAGTTCCGAAGGAGCCTCGGCCCCATGGACTTCCTCAAACCACGGTACACGCCTATGAACCGCCGCCGTCGCATTTACGAGGGCAAGGCGAAGGTCCTCTACGAGGGACCGGAGCCGGGGACGCTCATCCAGCACTTCAAGGACGACGCGACCGCCTTTAACGCGAAGAAGCACGAGGTGATCGACGGCAAGGGTGTGCTGAACAACCGGATCTCCGAGTTCGTCTTTCAGCACCTCAACGATATCGGCGTGCCGACGCACTTCATCCGCCGGCTCAACATGCGCGAGCAGCTGATCCGCGAAGTCGAGATCATCCCGCTCGAGGTGGTGGTGCGCAACGTCGCCGCCGGTTCGCTGGCGACGCGGCTCGGGCTCGAGGAAGGCACGCAGCTGCCCCGCTCGATCATCGAATTCTACTACAAGAACGACCAACTCAACGACCCGATGGTGTCGGAAGAGCACATCACCGCGTTCGGCTGGGCGACGCCCCAGGAGATCGACGACATCATGGCGCTCGCCATCCGCGTCAACGACTTCCTGTCCGGCCTCTTCCTGGGCGTCGGCATCCGTCTCGTCGACTTCAAGATGGAGACCGGCCGCCTGTGGGAAGGCGACCTGATGCGCATCGTCGTCGCCGACGAGATCTCCCCCGATTCCTGCCGGCTGTGGGACATCAAGTCCTCGGACAAGCTCGACAAGGATCGCTTCCGCAAGGATCTCGGCGGCCTGATCGAGGCCTATACCGAGGTCGCCAAGCGTCTCGGCATCATGTCCGAGAACGAGAAGGTGCAGGCCGGCGGCCCGCGTCTGGTGCAGTAAGCCTCTTCACCGGGGCTCGGCCGGCTCCACGCCGGTCCAGCCGCGGCGAAGGCGCAGATGCGTCGAGAGATCCGGGTCGAAGCCCGGATGATAATGGGGGTCCTGCGCCAGCAGCGGCCCCCATCGCTTTTTCAGCGCCTCGACCTCGGCACGGTGGCGGGCGGCCGCCGTCGGCGAGGGCCGGCGACTCGCCGATTCCCGGTGATGGAGCCAGGCGCCGCCGACATAGAGAGTCCGCAGGCCAACCGCGTTCAGCCGCAGGCAGAGATCGACATCGTTGAAATCGATGGCGAAAGTCGAGGCGTCGAAGCCGCCGACGCGCGAGAATTTGTCCGCCGCGATGACGAGGCAGGCAGCGGTCACGGCCGAGACGCTTCGGGTGGCGCGCAGGGCGCCGAGATAGCCCGCCGCATCCCCGGCGAAGTGGCGGTGGCCGTGGGTGACGAGACCGCCGGTGCCCAGCACGATACCACCATGCTGGATTCGGCCCTCACCGTCGATCAGCCGGGCGCCGACCGCGCCGATCTCAGGGCGCAACGCCTCACGGACCATGCGCTCCAGCCAGTCCGTTGCCTCGGCCTCGACGTCGTTGTTGATGAAGGCCAGGAGGCGTCCGCGGGCTTGGGCCGCCACACGGTTGTTGATGGCGGCAAAGTCGAAGGGCCCCGGACAGGCCACGACCCGCGCCGCGCCCTCCGCCTCGAGGGTGCGGAAATAGGCGAGCGTCTCGGGATCACGACTGTCGTTGTCGCAGATCAGGATCTCCTTGGCCGGCCAATCGGTGCGGTAGCGTAGGCTCTCGATGCAGGGCCGGAGCAGATCGAGCCGGTCGCGGGTCGGAACGATCAGGCTCACGAGGGGGCGCGGCTCCGGCAGGGGCCTGTCGAGGCGGATCACACCGTCATCCCCGACGATGACGGGCGTACCCCCCTCCCCCGCCCGATCAAGATCGCGCCGGACCGCCACGCACCGCGCCGCTCGCCCCTCCCCGCTCGCTTCGAGACCGCCGAAGGACAGGATGCGCGGGAGATGGCGCACGGCGTTTGGGCCGAAGCGATCAGCGATGGCCAGGGTCAGGTCGAGCGCGGCGGCACCGGGAACGACGGCGATGCCGATCACTTTGGTGCGGCGAAGGGCGATGACGGGGCCGAGATAATCGACCGTGCGGAGGTAATCCCGGTCGAAGGACGGACGCAGCAGCGGAAGCCACGGACCATGGGCGGCGTGGCGGAACAACGCGTCGCCATAGGTCGCGTGGCAATCCGGATCGGCGAAGGCGGCGGCGATGGCTGCTGCTGCGCCCGCTGCGATGTGCCGGCCTTCGACCGAAAGCAGGACGATCGGGGGGCCTTCCGGTGCGATGCGGATGGCGCCCTCCGCATCGGTCTCGATGCGCTCGATTCCGGCCGCGGCGAGGGCGGCATCCGGCTCGCTGGGCGGTGGGGCGATACGGGGCCGGTCGAGATGATGATGGGCGCCGACCAGGGCGATGAAGGCCTGTGCCGCCCGCAACCGCCGACCGGAGAGACGCGCCGACAGGATCGGCAGGGCCCGCCTCGGATGGCGCAAAGCCCGGACGAGGAGCGCGAGGCGCCCCGGAACGGGCTCGGCGGCGAAATGCAGAGCGTCGGGCCATGCGGGGGGCGGGCCGTCGGCGCTCATTCCAGCTCCTCGCCGAAGGTCGTGAGCGAGAGCGCCGGATGGTAGAACGGATCGTGCCGGATCACGTCGCGCCAGCGCGCGGTGAAGGCGGCGGCCTCCCGCTCGAAGCGCGCGCGGGCCGCCCCGACCGGCCGGCCGCGGCTCACCGATTCGAGGTGAGACAGCACCGCATGGGGTGTCCACACCGTCTTCCAGCCCCGCGCGCCGAGGCGCAGGCAGAAGTCGATGTCGTTGAAATCGACGGCGAAGGTCTCCTCGTCGAACCCGCCGACGGCTTGATATTTCTCGCGCGCGACGGCGAGGCAGGCCGCCGTGACGCCGGAGACCTCGTGCGCCACGCCCAGGCGATCGAGATGGCCGGGCGTGTCGGCGGGGCGGCGGCGCAGGATATGGCCGGCCTCGCCGCCGAGCCCGACCACGACACCCACATGCTGGAGGCGCCCATCCTCGTAAAGGAGCTTCGCGCCGACCGCGCCGACCTCCGGCCGGACTGCCTGGGCGACGAGGACTTCGAGCCAATCGGGTTGAAGCACCGCCACGTCGTTGTTGAGCAGCACGAGGACGTCGCCGCGCGCTTGCCGCGCGCCGGCATTGACCAGGGCCGAGAAATTGAAGGGGTGCGGATAGGGCTCGATCCGCACCCGTGGATCGCCGCGCAACCGCTCATACAGATTGAGAACGGCCGGCTCTTTCGAGTCGTTGTCCACGATCACCAGTTCGAGGGCGGGATAGGGCGTCTTTTCCAGCACATCCTCGGTGACCCGCGCGATCAGGTCGAGCCGGTCGCGGGAGGGGATGATGATGCTGACGAGCGGTGCCGGGTCCGGCAGCGGCCAATGAAGGTCGAGGCGGCCGTCATGGAGCGCTGCGCGCGCCGACGATCCCATAACGCGCAAGTGCCGGTCGAGGTGCGGCGCGCGGGCGGCCGGATCGACCGTGACAGGCTCGCGACGGCACAGGATGCGGGGGATGTGGACGACACGGGTCGCGGTCCCGGCCGCGAGATCGAGCGCGAGGGCGAAAGCGTCGGGCGTCTCCACCGGCTCGGCGGGCAGGCGGGCGAGGAAGGGCCCAGCGATCAGCGCGGGGGCGCCGACATAGCCCGTGGCGAGTGCGAGATCGGGGCTCCAATCCGGCTTGAGGCGCGGCCTGACCGCTCGGCCGCCGGTCTCCTCGTCGGCATAGACCATCTCGGCCGCCTCGGCCTCGGCGCTCTTGGCAAGCAGGTCCAGCGCCTCCGGCGCCAGAATGTCGCCGGGGCGGAGCACGCCGAACAGGTCGGCCCCTGCGCCAAGCGCGTGCAGCGTCGCGGCCGAATTCCAGGGGGCGGATTGCACACGCGGGTCGACGGCCGGCTTCGTCGGTGGGGCGCCATCGGTCCAGGCGATGAGGAGCGACCAGTCCTGATGGGTCTGGGCGCGCAGGCTCGCGACCGTTCGCGCCACCGCATCGGCCCGCGCGAAGGCGGCGGGGAGAATGAGACGGATCTGCGCGCCGGAACTCCGTTCGGTCGAGGCCGCCCGAAACAGCCGCGACGCCTTCCAGGCGGGATAGCGGGCAACGGGCGACACCGCGCAGGCGCCGCGAAGGCTGTCGCGCCAGCGCCGCTCGTCGCGCGCGAGACCGGCGCGCAGGGCGGCTGCGGCGCGTCCCGGCCGCTTCAGCAGCGCTTCGGCAAAGACGCTCGCGCTGCTCCGGAGCCCGACGCGCTCCAGCACGAAGCCCGGCTCGGCGGCGATCTCGATGCCTTCGCAATCGCCCGGCAGGTAGCCGAGCCAGCGCGCAGCGCCGAGGGCGAGCCCCGGCAGCACGAAGCTGTCGCGTCGGCCGGCGTTGCGGAGCAGGCGCAGCAGCGGCCTCTGCGGCCGCGCACGCGCGGGCAGCGTGTAGGTCAGGACGATCCAGCGATCCTGCCACGGCCTCCGGTCCGGGGGCGACAGGACGAGGCGGAGGTCGAACAGGGGGTCGTCGGCGGGCACCAGGGAGAACGGCGTCTCCCGACCCCGCCACACGTCCCGCCCCTTGCCCCCCCTTGCATCAGGCTTGGCCATTAGACTTGGCGATCAGGCTTGGGGATGCCGTCCTCCGGCGCGTTGCGAGCCGTGCGGCGCGGGCGCTTCCGTCATTGTGCGACCGCGGCCTCACTCGGGTCCGCTGCTGCGGCGGGTGCGGGCTTGCGGCGGCGCACGGCCGGCTTCGGGCGCGCCGCCGCGCCGGCCAGGGTCACCTCGATGTCGTAGCCCGTCGCCTTGTCGGCGGGCACGGTGAGATCGTTCTCGATGACCGTCGCCTCGCCCTGGGCGGCGCCCGCCGGAACCGCCACCGCAACACGGTGGCTGCGCATCATCACGGGCTGCTCGCTGTACTTCACGCCGATGGTCACCGGCACGTCGAAACGCCCGGCGGCACCGGCCGGTCCGAGCAGGGCACGCAGCTCGACGCCGACACGCACCGCGACCGAGCCGTCGGGCCGCGCCTTGCACTCCCGGCTGAGCCGGCCGAGCACGATCTGATGGCGCAGGCGGCGGTTGTCGCCCGCGGCTCCGGCGAAAGCCTGGATCGCGGCGCCGCCATCCGGCACGAAGACCGGCGGGCAATAGACGTCATCGGGGTCCTGCGCCCGCGGCGCGGTGACCGCCGGCGCGTCGCCCTCGCGGCCCCCGAACATGTTCTTGAAGAAGCTGCCCGGTTCGGCCCGCGCCGTGCCCGGCACGGCCAGCACCAATCCGCCGAAAATGATCAACGCCCTGCGCATCGTCTGACCGTTCCCTGCCCTGTCCCGGCGATCCCTTGAACGCTCCGAAGCCGAACGATCCTACTTCAGCGCGTCGAAACCGGGGCCGAAGCCCTTCATCGAGACCGGGATGCCGACCCCCTCCTCCGGCGTCTGGAAGACGATGAAGGTCGATTGCGCCCCGTTGCGCATCGATTTGATCAGGCCGTCATCCATCACCACCTCGGCGACGCAGCCCATGGAAAGGCAGCGGACGAAGCTGGCGCGGCCGATATCGGTCTGATCGATCTTGAGGCCGAGGCCGGAGGTCAGAAGGATGCCGAGCGGGGCCTGCACCCGCAGCAGGTAGCCGCGGTTGTCGGCGATCTTCAGCACGATGACGACGAGGTTGAGGTTCGGCCGGTCTTCCGCCGCCACATACTGCACCAGGGCGCATTGCTCGGCCTTGGCACCGGCCGGCGTCTCACAGCGCAACTGCCAATCGTCGAAGGTCTTGCGCACGGTCCCCTGGGCCTGTGCGGCACCGCCCCCGGCCAGCGCCGTCGCGGCGGTGACGACCGCCAGCGCGAGACGGCGGCCGGCCCCCGGACGCACCGCCCGAACCACGCCCGCAAACAGACTCATACGAACTCCGATCGATCGCTTTTCGAGACGGCGGCCGGCTCCGGCGGATGCCCCTCGCGCTGACGCAGTCGGGCCCTCCGGAGCGTCGCGCGGACTCGGGCGTTGGGACCATGCGGGTTTCCCGGTGTCAAGCAATCGCGGCGCGGGTGTGTCGGGAATGGGGCAAAGCGGCTACCCCTCGCCGTCCCGCTGCCCTAAGGTAAGGCCAAGCTTTCATTCATCGGAGGAAACCGCCATGTGCCGCCTCGCCTCCCCCCTTGCCCTCGCGACCCTCTTCGTCGCAGCGGGTTGCGGGGGCGCTTCCGCCCTCTCCCTGCCGTTCGAGGAGTCGGATTACCTCCCGCCCGAGGCGACCACGACCTACGTTGAGCGCTCCCTCAACCATCAGGCGCCGCTCACCATCGAGCATCCGCCAGTGGAGCGGAATCCGCGCGGGCGCCGTCGCGGCGACGCGGCGGCCATCGCCGGCTTCTGCCGGGACAACGGCACGGTGCTTCGCCGTGATGCGATGGGCCGCCCGACCTACCTGCGGCAGCGCGAGGTTTGCGACAACGTCGCGCCCCGCACCCTGTGGCCGGGCCACGTCGCGCCGCGTCCGGCTTGGCCCGCCGAGGCGGCGCCTGCCCGCAGCCGGGCGATCGTGACGAAGTACTGAGCCGACGCTCCGATCCGTTTCCGGCCCATCGGGCCGGAGGCGGTGCCTGAGCGAACCCCCGATCGCCGTCCCCCAGGGACCGACCGGATTGGAATCAGCCGTAGCGGTGCAGCTCCGAGCCGTGCCGCTTCAGCCAGCGCTCCGCCTCGTCGACATGGGGACAGAGTTCGTTGGTGAGCGCCCAGAAGCGCGGGGAATGGTTCATCTCCCGCAGATGCGCCATCTCGTGGGCGACGAGGTAGTCGAGCACCACCGGCGGCGCGAGGATCAGCCGCCAGGAGAAGTTCAGCTCGCCGCGGGCAGTACACGATCCCCAGCGGCTGCGGGTGTCGCGCAGAGTCACCCGCGCCGGTCGCTGGCCGAGCCGCGTCGCGTAGACCGCCACCGCTTGCGACAGGTCGCGCCGCGCTTCCCGCGTCAGAAACTCGCGAACGCGGCGCGCCATATGCGCCGGATCGCCCGGAACGGCGAGTGTCGCACTCGCGAGATCCGCCTCGGCGGTGCCGCGCCCCTCCCGCGCCACGATCCGGTGCGGGACGCCGCGCAACGGAATGACCGAGTCTTCCGCGAACGGCACCCGCTCCGGCAGCTTGGCGAGGCGGGCGGCGATCCAGCCGCCATGGCTCTGCGCGAACTTCTGGGCCGTGGCGAAGGACGACCGGGTCGGCAGCGTGAGCACCACCGCGCCGGTCGCGCTCGAAACCCGCAGGGTCAGCCGGCGCGCGGTCGGCCGCCGCAGGATGGCGATGCGGAAGGTCTGCCCGTCATGAGCGATCTCGATGTGATCCGGATCCGGCCGTCGCAGCAGGGCGCGCGTCATGCCCGAGAGCCTAGCCGCAGCCGGCCGGCTCAGCCATCCCAGCAATCCGTCTCTCACCGGAAATCCGCCTCATCGGAAGCTTGCAACTGATGTCTGACGATGCCGGGATTAGGCACTCCCCTCCATCTCCCGCACGAAGCGGGCGATGCGCGGGGCGATGACGGACCGGAAGCGCGAGCCGTTGAAGACGCCGTAATGCCCCACCTTCTCCTGCATGTGGTAGGCCTTGCGGGCATCGGGCAGGTTCGGGGTGAGATCGAGGGCGGCCTTGGTCTGGCCGACGCCGGAAATGTCGTCGTTCTCGCCCTCGACGGCGAGGATGGCGCAGCGGCGGATCGCCGAGAGATCGACCAGCCGCCCGTCATGGCGCATGCGCCCCCGCGGCAAGGCATGATCGACGAACACGGTCTGCACGGTCTGGAGGTAGAACTCCGCCGTCAGGTCCATCACGGCGAGATACTCATCGTAGAAGTCGCGGTGCTTCTCCGCCGAATCGCCATCGCCGGTCACGAGGTGATGAAACATGTCGGTATGGGCGGTGACGTGGCGATCGAGGTTCATCGCCATGAAGCCCGAGAGCTGCAGGAAGCCGGGATAGACCCGGCGCATTGCCCCCGGATAGATCGGCGGCACGACCGTGATGCAGTTCTTCTCGAACCAGGCGATGCCGCGCTCCTGCGCGAGGGTGTTCACGGCGGTCGGCGAGCAGCGGGTGTCGATCGGCCCGCCCATCAGGGTCATCGAGACCGGCACGTGGGGTGAATCCGCCGCCTCCATCAACGCGACCGCGGCGAAGACGGGCACGGCGGGCTGACACACCGCCATGACGTGCAGGTCCGGCCCGAGATCACGGAACATCGCCTGCAGGTAATCGATATACGTTCCGAGGTCGAAGCGCCCGTCCAGCAACGGGACCATGCGCGCATCGGACCAATCCGTGATGAAGACCCGGTGGTTGGGCAGCATCGCCTCGACGGTGCCGCGCAGGAGCGTTGCGTAATGGCCCGACATGGGCGCCACGATCAGGAGCTTGGGCTGCGGCTCCGAATGCCCGGCGGGCAAAGCCCGGTCGAAGGCGATCACCCGGCAGAAGGGCCGCTCCCAGACCACGCGCTCGGAAACCGGGACGACCTGGCCGTCGATGACCGTCGTCGAGAGGCCGAAGGCCGGCTTGCCGTAGCGGCGGGTCACGCGCTCGAACATTTCCAGCGCGGCGGCTGCCGAGCGGGCGTAGGGGCCGTAGGCGAACGGGTTGCCGGGATTGTCCAGGCTGTGCCGAGCCGCGTCCGCCGCGAGCCGGGCCGGCGTCAACATCGCGCGGGCCGTCTCGTACCAAATATACGCGAGGTCCATTTGGGCACTCCCCGGCACGGCTCCCGAGTCGGCCGTGCTCACTGCGATCTTATCGAATGTTGTAAGCGGAGAAATCCTTCAAAATTGCGAGGCCTGGGCGCGGCGTCTGAGCACCGGCCGGTGGACGTGCCCCCCGCCGGCCCTATCGTAGCCGCACCATGATGGAAGCGGCGCACGAAACCCTGACCCCGACGGGCCGCCACCTGCGGCTCGACACCTTCGTGCGCCTGCGCTGGCTCGCACTCACCGGGCAGAGCGCGGCGGTCGTCGGCGCCCAGTTCGGGCTCGGGCTCAACCTGCCCTTCGGCTGGTGCTTCCTCGTCATCGCCGCCTCGTGCTGGCTGAACCTTGCGCTGCGGATCCGCTTTCCCGCGAGCTACCGCCTCAGCGACGATTCGGCAGCACTCCTGCTCGCCTTCGACATCGTGCAGCTCGCGGGCCTGCTCTTCCTCACCGGCGGCCTGCAGAACCCGTTCTCGCTGCTGTTCCTCGCTCCCGTCCTGATCTCGGCCACCGCCCTGCCGCCGGAGCGGACCTTGGCCCTGGGCCTGCTGGCGGTGGGGCTCGCCACCCTGCTCGCCCTCGTCCACCGCCCCCTGCCCTGGTTCGCCGACGGCCGGATCGAGCTGCCCTTCCTCTACGTCTCGGGGGTCTGGACCGCGATCCTGCTCGGCACCGCCTTTACCGGCGTCTATGCGTGGCGGGTGGCGGAGGAGACGCGCCAGCTCGCCCGTGCACTGGCCGCGACCGAACTGGTGCTCGCCCGCGAACAGCACCTGTCGCAGCTCGACGGGCTTGCCGCGGCGGCGGCGCACGAACTCGGGACGCCGCTCGGCACCATCATGGTCGTGGCCAAGGAGCTCGACCGGCAGCTCGGCCCCACCGCCTCCCCCGCCATCGCCGAGGATCTGAGCCTGCTGCGCGATCAGGTGGATCGCTGCCGCGGCATCCTCTCGAAGCTCACGTCCATGGGCGACGAGAACGAGGAGGGTGAGAGCTTCCTCCAGACCGTCACCTTCGGCCATCTCGTCGAGGAGTTGGTCGCCCCTCAGCGGGCGCTCGGCATCGCCGTCGAGGTCGTACGGAAGGGCGACGGGCCGGAGCCGGTCTGCCGCCGCAATCCCGGCGTGATGTTCGGGCTCGCTAATATCCTCGATAACGCCGTGGACTTCGCCGAATCACGCGTCACGATCGAGGCCGCGTGGGATGCCGAGCGCGTCACGCTGACGGTCCGCGATGACGGCCCCGGATTTCCCAGCGAGGTGCTACTGCGGGCCGGGGAGCCCTACGTCACCACCCGCAGTCGCGACCGTTCGCAGAATCCCGACGAGGTCGGCGGGGGGCTCGGGCTCGGCCTGTTCATCGCCAAGACGCTGATCGAGCGTTCCGGCGCGCAGCTCCTTCTGTCCAACATCACCGAGGCGGGACAGCGCGGGGCGCTGGTGCGGGTGACGTGGGCCCGTCACATTTTCGAGAGGGAAGTGATTGCGCCCCATCGCGTTGCGCACAATTCTCTGAGACCCCTAACGGAACGGGATGCCGCACCCATATAATGCATAGAAATGACACGAACCGACGAGGAGCGCCGCATGCTGACGCAGAGCGGGACGACGGTGCCGGGCTCCGACACCGCTTTTCTTTCCGAAGCCGATCCTCTTTCCGCCTTCAGCGATCGCAGTCTGCTGATCGTTGACGACGACAAGCCTTTCTCGACCCGGCTCGCCCGGGCGATGGAAGCGCGCGGATACGAGGTCCATGTGGCCGAGAGCGTCAGCGAGGGCGTGGCGGCCGTCGAGACCAAGGCGCCGGCCTTCGCCGTCATCGATATGCGACTCGGCGACGGCAACGGGCTCGACGTGATCGCCCGCCTCAAGGAGCGCCGCCCCGAAGCCCGAGGCGTGATCCTGACCGGCTACGGCAACATTGCCACGGCGGTGACCGCGGTCAAGCTCGGCGCCTTCGACTATCTCGCCAAGCCGGCCGATGCCGACGAGATCCACGGCACGCTGATGGCGCAGCCGGGCGAGCGGGCCGATCCGCCGGAGAATCCGATGTCGGCCGACCGGGTGCGCTGGGAGCATATCCAGCGCGTCTACGAGTTGTGCAGCCGCAACGTCTCCGAGACGGCACGGCGCCTCAACATGCACCGGCGGACGCTCCAGCGCATCCTCGCCAAACGCGCACCGCGCTAAAGCGGCAAGAGGCCGGCGGATCGAACCGCCGGCCTTTTTCGTTGCCGGGGCCGCTGCGCACGCACATGCTCGGCACATTCATAGCTTAATCTGTGTGTTCTCGTGGGTTCCGGACGGTTGCGCCGGGCCCCGGCCTCGGGCTAGTTCGCCGCTCAAAGAGTGGAACAGGCTTACGCGGGTATGCGGAACCTCATCACGATACTCGGTCTGATGGTGCTGGTCGGCACGGAAGTGTTCGCCGCGGCCATTGCCGCCGGCTGGGCATTGGCCGGATTGCTCGATCTCGGCGACCAAGTCGGCCATGTGCTCATGGCGCTGTTCAGCCTCGTCGCCGCCTGGATTATGGTCCAGCTCTGGCGCCGCGCCACCGAAGCCGAGCCGATCGGGTCAACCCGCCGCCGGTGATCGCTTTCCTGCGGTGACGTCTTCACGAAAGCGCGATAGACTTCCGCGCTCCGGCTGACCGCTCCGCGCCTGCGCCCGGTTCGCCTCGAAATCTCCGGCTCACTCGCACACGATCGAGCGCAGTCCCCTCCGTCCCCGGCATCACCGCCCCCGCCCCGGCGCGGCCCGCCGATCTCCCAAACGAGTGCCTGCCATGAAAGCCCGCATCGTCGTTACCCTGAAGACAGGCGTTCTCGATCCGCAAGGGAAGGCGATCGAAGCCGCCCTGAAGTCGTTCGGGATCGATGACGTCTCCGGCGTACGCCAGGGCAAGGTGTTCGACCTTGAGGTCGCCTCCGAGAACCGCGAACAGGCCGAGGCGAAGTTGAAGGCCGCCTGCGACAAGCTGCTCGCGAACACCGTCGTCGAGAACTACACCGTCGAGATCGCCTGATGCGCGCCGCCGTCGTCGTCTTTCCGGGCTCGAATCGCGACGGCGACGTGGCCCGCGCACTCCGCCGCTCCGGCGCGGAGGTCGTCAGCGTGTGGCACGCCGACACCGAACTGCCCGCGGGCACCGATCTGGCGGTGGTCCCGGGCGGCTTCTCCTACGGTGATTATCTGCGCTGCGGCGCCATCGCCGGCCGGGCGGCGGCCATGGATGCGGTGCGGGCGCACGCTGCCCGCGGCGGCCTCGTGCTCGGCATCTGCAACGGCTTCCAGATCCTGTGCGAATCGGGCCTGCTGCCCGGCGTGCTGATGCGCAACGTCAACCGCCGCTTCATCTGCCACCGGCAGTTCCTGCGGGTCGAGCGCGCCGACACGCGGTTCACCTCGTCCTATACCGAGGGTCAGGTGATCGACGTCTGCGTGGCGCATGGCGAGGGAAATTACTTCGCCGATTCCGAGACGATCGACCGTCTCGAAGGCGAGGGCCGCATCGCCTTCCGCTACTGCGACGCCGACGGTGCGCTGACCGAGGACGCGAACCGCAACGGCTCGCTCAACTCGATCGCCGGCATCTATTCCGAGCAGCGCAACGTGCTCGGCATGATGCCCCACCCCGAGAACTTCGTGGATGCCCTCGTCGGCGGCACCGACGGCAAGGGCCTGTTCGACAGCCTGGCAGCCTGAAGGCCGACCCCTTGAACAGAGACGTCGGCGCGGCCGGATCGCTGCGCTGACGTTTGCGATGAAGGTCGAGGTGCCCCTCCCCGTCATCCCAAAGCGAACGGAAAACCCGGCGCCGTGAGGGGCTTAGTGCCCCTCGAACTCCATCAGCGTGCGCACGGTGACGCCGAGATCGCGCAGGCGCTGGGCGCCGCCGATCTCCGGCAGATCGATCACGAAACAGGCGGCCACGACCTCGGCGCCGAGTTGGCGCAGCAGGTTCACCGCGGCCGTCGCCGTGCCGCCGGTGGCGATGAGGTCATCGACGAGGATCACCCGATCCCCCGGCTTGATCGCATCGACATGGATCTCGATCTCGTCCGTGCCGTATTCCAGCGCGTAGGCCGTCGAGACGGTCTTGTGGGGCAGCTTGCCCTTCTTGCGGATCGGCACGAAGCCCGAGGAGAGCTGGTGCGCCACGGCGCCGCCGAGGATGAAGCCGCGCGCCTCGATCCCCGCGACCTGATCGATCCGCCCGCCCGCATAGGGGTGCACCAGCGAATCGACCGCCCGGCGGAACGAGCGCGGATCGCTGAGCAGGGTGGTGATGTCGCGAAAGATGATGCCCGGCTTGGGATAGTCGGGAATCGAGCGGACCGAGTCCTTCAGGGCGGAATGGCGGCGGGCTTCCATGCGGGGTGCTCGGTTGACGGCGATGCGGGGCGTTCGAGGGGAACGGTGGCGAGGAGCGAGAGGCGCGCCGCGCCCGTCAGGCGGCGGCCTTGCGCAGCAGGCCGATCAGCTCACGGTGCAGCACTTCGTTGCCGCAAGCCACGGAGCGGGCGGCGAGCGGCTCGGCGCCGCCATCGGCACTGGAGACGAAGCCGCCGGCCTCGCGCACGAGGATGATGCCGGCCGCGATGTCCCAGGTCTGGAGGTCGCGTTCCCAGTAGAGGTCGGTCCGGCCGCAGGCGACGTAGGCGAGGTCGAGCGCCGCGGAGCCGAGGCGCCGGGTGCCGCCGGAGACCGCCATCACCGCGGCGACTTCCTTGAGCAGCCGGCCATGGCTGCCGCGGCCGAGATAGGGCGTGCCGTAGGCGACCAGCGCGTCGGCGAAATCCTGCCGGCCGGAGACGCGCAGGCGGCGGTTGTTGAGGAAGGCGCCCTTGCCGCGCTCGGCGATGAACAGCTCGTCCTTGGCCGGATCGTAGATCACGCCGGCGACGATCTGGCCGTCGCGCTCGAGCCCGACCGAGATCGCGAAATGCGGGATGCCGTGCAGGAAGTTCGTGGTGCCGTCGAGGGGATCGACGTGCCAGGTATGGCTGCGGTCGGTGCCCTCGATGGTGCCGCTCTCCTCCATGATGAGGCCGTAGCCCGGCCGCGCCTTCATCAGGGCGTCGCGCAGCACCTCCTCCGCCTTCCGGTCGGCGGCCGAGACGAAGTTGCCAGGCCCCTTGCGGGAGACCTGAAGGTTCTCGATCTCGCCGAAGTCGCGCTTGAGCCCACGGGCGGCCTTGCGCACGGCATCGACCATGACGGTCATGAGGGGAGAGTTGATCATGCGGTTCGGCTCGCAGCCCTGGCCGGGCGCCTTGTTGGAAAAGAAATCTGTCAGGGCTTCTATACGCCTTACGCCGCAGCGCCAGGGGTGATCGGTGCAGGGCGGATATCCGGCAGGGTCCGGCGCTGGACCCGGAGGGGCACGCGGGTAGAGTACAACCGTCGCGCACAGAGCCCGCCAGCGGCTCACCGCCGGAGGAACCCGCCCCGATGATCGCCCGATTCCTTGCCGCCGCCTGCCTGCTGGGCGCGGCGACCGTGAGCGTTGCCGCCCAGACGCCCGAGCTGAAGCCGCAGCCCTCCGCCGGAGGCACGCCCGATTCCGTGCCGTTCGGCCAGCCCTACGGCACGCCGATCGGCCTCGACGCCGCCCGGCGCGTGGTCGCGGCGGCGGAGGCCGAAGCGGGCAAGCGCAACTGGCCGATGAACATCGCCGTGGTCGATACCCATGGCGACCTCGTGCATTTCAGCCGGATGGACGGCTCGCAGTTCGTCTCGGTCGGTGTATCGCAGCGAAAAGCCCGGACCGCGGCACGTTGGCGGCGCGAAACGCGGGTGTTCTTCAACTCTTACGCCACGGGCTCGGCCTATTACGGCACCCTCGATCCCGAGCTGGCGGCCTCGCCGGGCGGCTTCCCGCTGGTGGTCGAGGGCCGAATCGTCGGCGCCATCGGCTGCTCCGGCGGCACGGGTGATCAGGATACGGTGGTCTGCCAAGCGGGCATCGCCGCCCTCAAGTAACCGCGGCGACGAAGCGGGCGGTGGCGTCGCGTGGATCGGCCCCGCGCATCACGCCGCCCATCACGGCGACACCCGCCGCGCCGGCCGCGCGGCAGGCGCGGGCGTTGCCCGCGTCGATCCCGCCGAGCGCGAAGACCGGCAGGCGATGGGCCGTGGCGGCGCGCAAACCGGCGAAGCCAAGGGTGGGGCCGTAGCCGGGCTTGCTCGCGGTCGGGAAGATCGGGCTGAGGGTGGCGTAGTCGGCGCCCATGGCCTCGGCCGCTGCGATCTCGGAGACGGAATGAGCGGAGAACCCGATCAGCGCCGCGGCGCCGAGTGTTTTACGCGCCGCGCGGATACCTTCGATCCCGGCGGAACCCGGCAGGTGCACGCCCTGCGCCCCCGTCTCGGCCGCCAGCTCCGCATCGCCGCCGACGACGAGACAGCCGCGGGCCGGCTCTAGGAGTGCGACCAGGTCGCGGGCGAGAGACCGTCGCGCGTCCCGGTCGAGATCGCGGTCGCGCAGCCAGACGAAGCGCGCGCCGCCCGCCACCGCCGCGCGGACGGTCTCAACCAGCGGCCGGTCCGTGCCGTGGCGGTCGGTAACGACGAGGAGCGGCGGGAGCCTCAACTCAACCTCACGAACCGACAAGGCCGAGCTGCGGGCTCGACGGCTCGGCCCGGCCGCGGCGCGGGATGCGCCCGGCGAGATGCGCGAGCCGGCCCGCCTCGACGGCGTGGCGCATGGCGCCGGCCATCCGCACCGGGTCGTCGGCCTTCGCCACCGCGGTGTTGACGAGGCAGGCGGCGGCGCCCAGCTCCATCGCGATCACCGCGTCCGAGGCAGTGCCGATGCCGGCATCGACGATCACCGGCACCTTGGCCCGGCGGCAGATCAGTTCGATATTGGCCGGGTTGGCAATGCCCATCCCCGAGCCGATCAGCGACCCCATCGGCATCACCGCGGCGCAGCCGAGATCGGCCAGCCGCTCGCAGATCACGGGATCGTCGTTGCAGTAGGGCAGCACCGTGAAGCCGTCATCGACGAGGTGGCGGCAGGCTTCGAGCAGCTCGGTGACATCCGGATAGAGCGTCTCGCGGTCGCCGATCACCTCGACCTTGATCCAGGACGTGCCGAGCGCCTCGCGGGCGAGTTCGGCGGTCATGATCGCGTCGCGGGCCGTCTCGCAGCCGGCGGTGTTCGGCAGGAAGCGCGCGCCCTTCAGCTTCTGGAAGGTGTCCGAGCCGTGGCCCTGGAGTGAGACCCGGCGGATCGAGGCGGTGACGACTTCGGCGCCCGAGGCGCGCACCGACTGCGCCATGATCTCCTGGCTCGGATAGCCCGCCGTGCCGATGAACAGCCGCGAGGAGAGCCGGATGCCGGCGATCTCCAGCGCGTCGTCCCCGGCGGTGGCGGTCTGGGCGAGGGTGGTGTCGTGATGGTTCATGGTCAGCCTCCCTGCATGGCGCGGACGATCTCGATGCGGTCGCCCTCGTTAAGTGACGTTTCGGCCCAGGCGTTTTTGCGCACGACGCGGCCGTTGACGGCGATGGCGATCCCCTCGGGACTCTCGATGCCCCGCTCCTCGGCCTCCGCCGCGAACAGGGCGGCGAGGTCGGCCGCCTCGCGCTCGCAGGTCTCTCCGTTGACGGTCAGCCTCATGCCACGGCCCTCCCTTCGGTTTCGGTCGATGACGAGAAGCGCCCCCGGCCGAAGCCGCGGGCGAAGTCCGGCAGCGCGCCCTCAGCGAGAAGCGTCGCCACGGCATCGGCGGTCGCGGGGGCGAGGAGGTAGCCGTTGCGGTGATGGCCGGTGGCGACGACGAGGCCGGGCGCGGCCTCCTCGATGATCGGCGCGTCGTCGTCCGAGGTCGGTCGGAAGCCGCTCCAGACCGCGTCGATCTCCATCTCCTCGATACCGGGCAGCACCCGCCGCGCGCCCTCCAGCAGGGCGAACAACCCGCCCGCGGTGACGCCGCTGGTGAAGCCGCAATCCTCCACCGTGGCGCCGACGATGAGGTGCCCGTCGCCCTTGGGCGCCATGTGCACCGCGTCGGTCCAGACCATGCGGGAGAGGGTGCCGGTGCGCTTGGTGGTGCGCAGGGCCAGCGACTGCCCCTTGAGCGGCCGGACTGGGACAGCGCGGTCGGCGGGGAGCAGGCCCGCCTCTCCGCTCCACGCGCCGGCGGACAGGATCACCGTGTCCGCGGCGAGCGTACGGCCGGCGGCGTGCAGGCCGGTGATGCGCCCACCCCGCTGCTCCAGCCCTTCGACCGCGACGCCCTCGCAGATGACAACGCCGGCCGCCTCGCAAGCGCGCAGCAGCGCTTCCATCACGAGGCGAGGATCGACCTGGGCGTCGAGGGGGCAGAGGATGCCGGCGGTGACGTTGGGGCGCAGCAGCGGCTCACGCGCCCGCACCTCCGGGCCGGACAGCCACTCGGCGGCGACGCCCGAGCGGCGCTGCAGGTCGTGGCGGAAGCGCAGGCGCTCCACCTCGTCCCGGCCGATGGCGATCACCAGGGTACCGTCCGCGCGGTAGTCGATCTCTCGGCCGGACGCCGCCTGGAGCGCGTCGCGGAAACCGGGCCAGCGGCGCAGGGATTCGAGCGCCAGCGGCAACAGCAGATCGGAACCGGGCTCGTGCTCGGCGGCCGGCGCCAGCATGCCGGTCGCCGCGAGGCTCGCGCCGCTGCCGACGCTGCCGCGCTCCACCACCGCCACCGAGCGGCCGGCCTGCGCCAGCCGCCACGCGATCGACAGGCCGATCAGCCCCGCGCCCACCACGGCGACGTCGGCGCGCTGCGGCAACTCCGCCGCGCGCGGTCGTATCGTGAGGCTCCGGCGCTGGCCGATCGGGGAGGTCAGCAGGTCTGACATCGAAAACGTGCCTTCCGCGGGTCTGCCCGCAGGAACTGGCACCATGTGCTTCGATAGAAGCGGGTCCGCCCGAACGAGCGTCCCATCAGGTCCAATCCCTACGCCGGTATGAGCCGGATCAGGTTCAAAGGATTTCCGCGCTGCCGGCGACGGCGATAGCGGTTTCTCAGCCCCTTGTCGGGGATCTCCCTGGAACATTTCGGATGTGGGCCCCGCCGGGCGCGCGGTCAATCCCTGCCGGGACGGGGATTGGGCAAATCAGCCTACGACTCTCACCGGTCGGAGGACGCGCCCGAACGCCTGGGCCGGGTTCGTGGACGATTTACTCAGCAGCGGCCTTCGCCGCCCGTCTCCGGATGGGGCGGTACACCGCCATCGGCTCATCGAAGCCGTCGAGGGCATGGACGCCCAGAGGGTCGGGATCGCCCCACAGGAAGTCCACGAACGGCTTCGACATCAGGAGCGGTTCCTGAAGCGTGCGGTTGAGCCGCGCGAGGCGGCTCGCCAGGTTCACGTCGCGGCCGATCACGGTGAAGTCGAGCCGGGTGCCGGAGCCGACATTGCCATAGGCCGCCTCGCCGTGATGCAGGGCGATGCCGGCACCGACCACCGGCTCGCCGGGACCGAAGCGCCCGACCGCGTTCGCTTCGGCCAGGGCCGCCAACGCCGCCTCCGCCGCCGTGAGCGCGCTCTTGGCCGCGCCGCCGAGATCGTCGCCCGATTCGCGGAAGATCGCGAGCAGCCCGTCGCCGAGATATTTCAGCACCTCGCCGCCCTCCCGCTCGATCGGCGGCACGAGGCAGTCGAAGAACGCGTTCAGGAGATCGACTGCGCCCTCCGGCGTCCGGTTGGCGGAGAGGCGCGTGTAATCGCGCATATCCGCGAACAGGATCGCCGAGCGGATGCGGCGCACCTGCCCGCGCCGGATGTCCCCCGAGAGGATCGCCCGGTGCGGCTCGTCGCCGACATAGATGCGTAGCACCGTATCGAGCTGCTTGTTGAGGATGCGCATCTCCATCACCGCGGCGAGCGCGGGCATGACGAAGCGCAGGATCGCGATGTCCTCATCGCGAAAACCGTCCTTCGCGCGCGTGGCGAAGGTGATGCCGTTCTTGTTGCCGTTGGTGAAGATCAGCGGCGCGACGAGGTAGTGCGTGTAGCCGTCGGCCTTCAGCTCCGGGATGATCGCGTAGGCATCTTCGGCGGTCTCCGCGAGGTCGAGGCTCAGCCACTCGCCGGATTCGTGCACGGCGTAGAACGGGCTCGCTTGGTAGGCCTTCGCGGACACCTCGCCGTGGGGAAACAGCCGCACCGTCGAGCCGGCGCCACGGGTCCAGACGCGGCCGACGCCCGAATACTCGGAATGCAGCGTGTCGATGGCCGTGGAGGCCCGGTCGATCGGCACACCGATGGCGTTGAGGCGCTCGGCGAGCCCCGCGAGCAGGTCGTCGGCCTTGGGCAAGCGGGCGCCCTCGCCGAGCAGCCAATCGCGGATTCCAACGCAGCGTTGTAGAGCCCCGAACGGGACGTCCTCGGCTTCCGATCCGTCGGCGAGTGCCGTCGGCTTTGGTTTCGAGACGTCGGCGTCGTGCATCGGTGGAAGGTGGGTTCTCGGGGGCTCAAAGCAAGGCTTCGTGCGGGGCACGAACGGCGCTTTGCGCGCAGGGTGGACGGTGAACGCCCGGCACGCACGAAGCCTGGGGAACGAGCGTGGCCGTATCGTGACGCGGACGGCCGGGCAAGGTCGGCCCGCAGGACTGTAATTGGGACGCTGGATCAAGCGATCGAAACGGCAGGGCAATGCGGAACGCCCGCCCCGGCGCTAAGGCGGAAGCGTGGCAGGAGGACGCCTGCCGGACCCGCCGATCGATCGGCGCCAGGACGACCCGACATGTTGAGAACCGCTTTCAGCCTCACCCTTCTGGCCACCGCGGCGCTCGCACCGAGCCTCACCCTGGCTCAGGGCAAGCAGGATTTCACCCTCGTCAACCGCACCGGCTACCAGATCGACGAGGTTTATGTCGGGCCCGTCAACCAGTCGCACTGGGGCCAGGACGTGATGGGCAAGGACGCGATCGCCAACGGCGACAACGCCGACATCACGTTTAATGGCGGCTCGAACGCCTGCAAGTGGGACATCAAGGTCGTCTACAACGACGGCGACGAGTCCGAGTTTCGCGGCGTGAACCTGTGCAATGTCAGCAAAGTGACGCTGTTCTGGAACCGCAACGCCGGCGAGACGCGCTTCGTCGTCGAGTAGGCTCGGCCCGAGGCGGCTTGCGGCAAGAAAAGCGGCAAGATCCGTATCCGACCCGATGGCATCGGGCCGGCGCTTCCAGGCCACCGATTTCGACGCACCTTCTTTCAACGAGCCTGCAACCACTTCGCCGGAATGCGCTTTAAGGGTGTGCCCGTAACCGCTGGTTGATGGACGCCTCTCAACAGATTGCGAGCCTGGTATTTTCAGCATTATACCGCGCTTGCGATTGTTGGAGGCGATACCGATAACAGCACGGGCTCATGCTTTCAGAGTCTTCCGTGCTGCCTGGCCCGTGTCGAACCAATCCTTCACCTTCACCTCCGAGGCGGACGGCTTCGAGGGGTACCATGCGCTCTACTCGGCCGGGGCCGATGTGGCGGCGACCGATGGCACGTTCCGGGCTCGGGTAGAGGCGCATCGGTTCGGCCCGATCAACGTCTTCGAGCGGAGGCTGAGCAGCGTCCGGCATTGGCGTGACGGAGCCCGCGTGCGCCGCGACGGCTTCGATCACTTCGTCATTCAGTACCTGCGCAGCGGCATCTATTACGGCGGTTCCATCGACGCGGAACGCCGCCTCGCCCCCGGCGACGTCATCCTGTTCGACATGAACCGTCCGCAGCGTACGTGGGTCGAAGCGGCGTCGACCGTCACCGTGAGCCTGAGCCGGAAAATGGTCGAGGCGGCGGCGCCCGAGGCGAGCCGCTTTCACGGCCACATCTTGCCCGAGGCGGTGTCGGGTCTGCTCGGCGACCTGATGGGCTCCCTCGCACGGCGCGCCGCCGCTACCGAGCCGAACACCGCCGAGAGCACCGCCCGTGCGCTCACCGAGTTGCTGGCCGGCGCCCTCGGTCAGGTCCGGCCCGACGACGGGGTTTCGAACGCTCTGATCGCCGATCTCAGGCGGCGGCGCGCGGAGACGTTCATCGAAGCGCGGCTCAACGACCCGTCACTCGACGTCTCCATGGTCGCACGGGGCGCGGGGTTGTCGCGCAGCGCGCTCTATCGCCTGTTCGAGCCGACGGGCGGCGTCGCCCACCACATCCTGACGCGACGCCTCGAACGGATGAGCACGGCGCTCCGCAACCCGGTCGAGGGCCGGTCGATCACCACCCTCACCTTCGATCACGGCTTTGCCAGCGAGAGCCATTGCAGCCGGGCGTTCCGCAGCACGTTCGGCCTGCCGCCGGGCCGCTACCGGGCCGAGATGCGCCACCCGCGCGCCGGCGCGCTCGGCCAGCCTCTGCCGGGTGAGAGCGCCGCGAACCTGATGTCCGCCTGGTCGCGCGCCCTCGCCTGAACCCACGGATGCCCTTCCTTTCCGCGAACCCGCAGCCGGGCCCAGCCTCCGCCCGCGTCGGGCTCGCGGGCTGGCCGCTCGTCGCCTTGCTGGCAGCGATCCAGTTCGCGGCCTTCAGCGACCGGTTTCTGCTGACCCTGGTCGCCACCCCGCTCAAACGGGCCTTGGATCTCAGCGATACCCAACTCGGCCTGCTCCAAGGCTCGGCCTTTGCCCTCCCCTACGCGCTCGCCCTTCCGCTGCTCGGCATCGTGGCCGATCGCGGCCACCAGCGCGGCCTTCTCCTCGCAGGGCTCTCTTTGTGGAGCGCGGCGACCTTCGCCAGCGGTCTCGCGGGCGGGTTCGGTGCACTTCTCGTGGCGCGGCTCGCCCTCGGGCTGGGTCAGGCGGGGTTCGGCCCCTCCGCCCTCTCGCTGATGACCCTGCATCTGCGCCGGAACCGACTCGGCCGGGGCATCTCGGCGCTCACCGCCGCCGCCACCCTTGGGCGCAGCTTCGCCCTGCTCGCGGGCGGGGCCGTGCTAGCATGGCTGACGGTGCGGAGCGGGCTCACCCTTCCCGGACTCCCGCCGCTGCCCCCGTGGCAGGCCCTGCTCGTCCTCGCAGCGCTGCCGAACCTCGTCCTCGCGCTTCTCGTCCTGCGCATCCGGCCGGCCCCGCGGACCGCCGCTTCGGCACAGGCGGCGCATGGGCTGCGCGGACCGTCGCTTCGCAGTGCTCTCGCCTGGATCGGCCGGCGACGGAAGGCGTATCTGCCCCACGTCGTCGCCGCCACGGCCGGGGTGCTCATGGCGCAGACCCTCACCGCCTGGGCACCGACCTTCTATGTCCGCTCCTTCGGCCTCACTCCGGCGGAGAGCGGCCTGCACCTCGGCCTGCTCGTGCTGATCGCCGCACCGCTCGGCCATTTCGCGGGCGGGTTCGCCCTCGACCGGCTGCGCGGCGCCGGGCGCCCGGATGCCGCGCCGCTGCTTCTGGCTCTGGGGCTGATCCTGGCCGTACCGGTGACGTCGCTCACGAGTTTGAGCCCCGACCTCTCCCTGTCGCTGCTCTGGTTCGCCGTGCTCGTCGCGCTGCTCGGCTTCGTCAGCCCGCCCGGCTTGGCCGGCATCCAGATCCTGACCCCGCAGCGGCTGCGCGGCCGGGTCAACGCCCTGTTCCTGGCAATGGTCAATCTGGCAGGGTTCGGGCTCGGGCCGCTTCTCGTCGGCCTTCTCAGCGATCACCTGTTCGGGGAGGCCGGGCTCGGGCTCGCCCTCCTGTCCGTCTACGCGCCCGTCGGCGCGGTCGGTACCCTGGCCGCCCTGCTCGCCCGCCGGGCGTGGCGTCCGGCGCGTCGACGCCGAGCCTGAAACGAGAACGGCCGCCCCGAGGGGCGGCCGTTTCGTGTGTCGGATCAGTTGTCGAGGAAGCTTCGAAGCTTCCGCGACCGGCTCGGATGCTTGAGCTTGCGCAGGGCCTTCGCCTCGATCTGGCGGATGCGCTCGCGGGTCACCGAGAACTGCTGACCCACCTCTTCGAGGGTGTGGTCGGTGTTCATGCCGATGCCGAAGCGCATGCGCAGCACGCGCTCTTCGCGCGGCGTCAGCGAAGCGAGCACACGGGTCGTGGTCTCACGCAGGTTCGACTGGATCGCTGCGTCGATCGGCAGGACGACGTTCTTGTCCTCGATGAAGTCACCGAGATGCGAATCCTCCTCGTCGCCGATCGGCGTTTCGAGGGAGATCGGCTCCTTGGCGATCTTCAGGACCTTGCGCACCTTCTCCAGCGGCATGGCCAGCTTCTCGGCCAGCTCCTCCGGGGTCGGCTCGCGGCCGATCTCGTGCAGCATCTGGCGCGACGTGCGGACGATCTTGTTGATCGTCTCGATCATGTGCACCGGAATGCGGATCGTGCGCGCTTGGTCGGCGATCGAGCGGGTGATCGCCTGCCGAATCCACCACGTGGCGTAGGTCGAGAACTTGTAGCCGCGGCGGTACTCGAACTTATCGACCGCCTTCATCAGGCCGATATTGCCCTCCTGGATCAGGTCCAGGAACTGAAGGCCGCGGTTGGTGTACTTCTTGGCGATCGAGATCACGAGGCGCAGGTTGGCCTCGATCATCTCCTTCTTCGCCTGACGGGCCTCGCGCTCGCCCTTCTGCACCATGGCGACGATCTTGCGATATTCGCCGATCTGCAGGCCGGTCTCGGAGGCGAGCGTCAGGATCTGCTCGCGCAGGTCGGCGACCTGCCGGCCGCCGCGCTCGACGAAGTTCTTCCAGCCCCGGCCGCCGAGGGTGGCGACGCGGTCCATCCAGTTCGGGTCGAGTTCGTAGCCCTGGTAGTGGCGCAGGAACTCGTCGCGGGCGACGCCGTGGTGCTCGGCGGCGCGCATCAGGCGGCCCTCATGCGAGATGAGGCGCTTGTTGATGTCGTAGAGCTGCTCGACCAGCGCCTCGATGCGGTTGGCGTTGAGCGAGAGCGACTTCACGTCGGTGACGACGATGTCCTTCAGCTCGGCCTGCTTCTTGGTCTGCGCCGAGGTGACCGTGCCGCCGCCCGTCTTCAGCTCCGTCTCTTCGTTCTGGAGCTTGCGCAGCTTGCGGTAGTTCGAGGCGATGTTGTCGAAGGTCTCGAGAACACGCGGCTTGATCTCGGCCTCCATGGCCGCAAGCGACACGTTATTCTCCATGTCGTCTTCGTCGTCGGCGCCTTCCGGCGGGACGGCACCTTCGGCCTCCTCCGATTCCTCGTTCTCGGCCTCCGCTTCCTGCGGCGCGCCGCGGGCATCGGGGCCGGCATAGGTGGCTTCGAGGTCGATGATGTCGCGCAGCAGCACCTTGCCGTCGACGAGTTCGTCGCGCCAGATGATGATGGCCTGGAAGGTCAGCGGGCTCTCGCAGAGACCCGCGATCATCGCCTCGCGGCCGGCCTCGATGCGCTTGGCGATCGCGATCTCGCCCTCACGCGAGAGCAGCTCCACCGAGCCCATCTCGCGCAGGTACATGCGCACGGGATCATCCGTGCGGTCGGTCGGCTCGCGGGTGGTGGGGGTCGCCACCGCGACGGCGCGGGTGCCGCTCGCGGTCTCGGCGACCTCGCCGCCCTCCGTGCTCTCCTCCTCCTCGGAGGCCTCGCCGTTGGCCTTGGCCTCGGGCGTGGTCTCCTCGGATTCCTCCGCCTCGACCACGCGGATGCCCATATCGTCGAGCTGCGCGAGCACGTCCTCGATCTGGTCGCCGTCGACCTGACCGTCCGGGAGAACTTCGTTGATCTCTTCGTAGGTGACGTAGCCGCGCTTCTTCGCGAGCTTGACCATCCGCTTGACGGCGGCATCCGTCAGGTCAAGGAGCGGGCCGTCCGTCGGTTGATCCTGGGCGGCGTCCGCATCGTCCCGCTCGGTTGCCTTCGTTGCCATGCTCAGCCTATTGTTCTCGTGGCGGCGCCGCAGGCTGAGCCCGCGCTCCGCGAAAGACCCGTCGCAATGTCGTGGAATGGCGCGCTTGTCGAGTGCCCGCGCCGATTCTGTTGCATCCGCTCTAACTTGCCGTGCGTTGACCGACCGTTAACCAAGTCGGCCCCCCGCCGCCGTCACCCTAGGGTAACGCCGGCGCGAATTCATTCCTCATGAGAGACCTCCGCTTCCGCCTCGGCTGCTGCGATCACTGCCAATTGTTGCTGCAAGTCGCATAGCCACGCGAAATTGGCCTCGGATCCATCCTCGGCAAGAGCTCTCTCAGCTTGGTGAAGTTCGCTATGTAGCGCGCCCGTCTGTCGGTGCAAGATCACGGCCTGATGCAGAGTCTGTTCGAGGCGCTGCGGGTCGGCGTTCGGATCGAGCGTCCAGCGGTCGCCGGAGCTGACCAGGGCGAGCAGCCGGGCATAGGCCTCTTCGAGCCCCGCGCGACGCAGCCGCGCCTCCATCAACTCGGTCTCCGGGGTGCCGGCCTCCGCCGCCCGGTCGAGCAGGAGGGTGCGGAGCGCACGGGCATCCGGATTCACCAGTTCGAGCGCCGCGAGCGCCTCCTCCTCGATGCCGAGCAGCTCTGGGTGCGCGAGCAGGCTCATGACGATCATCGCCTCGCGCTTGGCAGCGCGCCCGCCCGCCCCCGGCACGGGCACGGCCGTCTTCAGGAGCGGGTTGAAGCCCGTGGTGATGCGGGGCGAGGGCGGCGGATCGCCGGGGCGGGGCCGGCGCTGGAACGGCGTGCCGCGCGGGGCCGCCGGCCGGCCGCCGGCCGCGCGTTCGGAGCGTCCGCCGGAAAATGAAGCAGGCCCGCCGGACAGCCCCCGCAGCCGCCCTTCGATGTCGTCGCGATAGAAACGGCGCACGGTCTCGTCGCGAATGCCGGCCACCGCCTCCCGCAGGGTCCGGGCGAGCCCGGCCCGCCGCTCCGGGGTCTCCAGGCTCGCCGCCTCGGCCTCGCGCGCCCACAGCATCTCGACGAGGGGACGCGCCGCCGAGAGCACCGCCTCGATCGCCGAGGGGCCGCCGGAGCGCATCAGGTCGTCCGGGTCCTGCCCCTGCGGCAGCATCGCGATGCGCAGGGATTTGCCGGGCTCCAGCATCGGCAGGGCCACGTCGAGGGCGCGGAAGGCGGCGCGCTGGCCCGCCCCGTCGCCGTCGAAGCAGAGGATCGGCTCGTCGGCATGGCGCCAGAGCAGGGCGAGTTGATCCTCGGTGAGCGCGGTGCCGAGCGGTGCCACCGTCTCGGGGTAGCCGGCCAACGTCATGGCGATGACGTCGACATAGCCCTCCACCGCGATGATCCGGCTCCGGTCATGCGCGGACTTGCGGGCGGCGTGGAGGTTGTAGAGCATCCGCCCCTTGTGGAAGAGCGGCGTCTCCGGCGAGTTCATGTACTTCGCCTTGGCCTCGGCCTGCATCGCCCGGCCGCCGAAGGCGACGACCCGGCCGCGGATGTCGAGGATCGGAAACATGATCCGGTCGCGGAACTTGTCGTAGGGAACGTTCACCCCCTCGGGCGCGGTGAGCAGCCCGAGTTCCAGCATCAGGTCGCGATCGACCCCCTTGCCCGCCAGGAAGTCGCGCAGGGCGTAGCGACCGGGCAGGGAATAGCCGAGCCGGAACGTCTTGCGCGTCGCCTCGCCCAGGGCCCGCCGGTCGAGATAGGCCCGCGCCTCTCCGCCGGCCTGCCCGCGCAACTGCTCCTCGAAATAGACGGCGGCCAGCTCCATGACTTCGAGCGCGCCCTTGCGCCGCTCCTCGGCCTGCTCGTTCTCCACCGTCATCTTCGGCAGGGCGACGCCGGCCTCCCCGGCCAGCCGCTCGACCGCCTCGGGGAAGCTGAGGCCTTCCGTTTCCATGACGAATTTGAAGATGTCGCCGTGCTTGCCGGAGGAGAAACAGTGGTAGAACTGCTTCTGGTCGTTCACGTAGAACGAGGGCGTCTTCTCCGAATTGAACGGCGACAGGCCGCGCCATTCGCGGCCGGCCTTCTTCAGCCGCACGCGCCGGCCGACCACCTCGGAGGTGGGCACGCGGGCGCGGATCTCTTCGAGGATGTGGGGCGGGTAGCGCACGGTGACTCTGCTGAAAGCGGATCGCGTGGACGTTGAGGACCGGCCTTGCGGCGTGCAGTCTAGCGCGGTGGGCCTGCCGGAGTCTTAAAGCCTGTCGCGGGAGCTTTCGCCGGGGCGATGCGTTGCCGGCCCGATGACGGAATCGCCCTCGACCACCCGCCGCGGCATCGCCCGCCGTCCGCTCCTCGGCCTCGCCCTGCTCGGCGCCCTCGCCTCCAGGGCGCGGGCCGCCGACGATCTCTCGGCGGTGCTCGATCCCTCGGCCCGCCCGGAAACGCTCTATGACGAGGGCGAATGGTGCGAGGGGCCGGTCTGGGCGCCCTCCCTCGGCGGCCTGATCTTCAGCGATGTGCGCCGCAACCGGATGATGCTGATCCGCGAGGGTGGTGGCGCGGAAGTGTTTCGCGAGCCCTCCAACAACGCCAACGGCAATGCCGTCGATGGGCAGGGCCGGCTCATCACCTGCGAGCACCGCACCTCCCGCATCGTGCGGCGGGAGACCGACGGCGCCATCACCGTACTGGCCGACCGCTACGAGGGCGGGCGGCTCAACGCGCCCAACGACGTCGTGGTCGCCCGCGACAGCGCGATCTGGTTCACCGACCCGACATTCGGGATCGATCAGCCCAAGGAGGGCAAGCCCCGCGCCTCCGAGCAGAACGGGCGCTACGTCTTCCGCCTCGCCCCCGACGGAACCCTCGCGGTCGCGAGCGCGAGCTTCGTGCAGCCGAACGGCCTCGCCTTCTCGCCCGACGAGCGGATTCTCTACGTCTGCGAGTCCGGTGAGACGGCGGCGAGCGAGATCCGCGCCTTCGATGTCGCGGACGGAAAGCTCTCCAACGAGCGCGTCTTCGCCCGCGTGGCGAAGGGCGTCCCGGACGGGGTGAAGGTCGATACCGACGGCCGGGTCTATGCCGGCACCGGCGACGGCGTGCGGATCTGGTCGGCCGATGGCCGTCCGGTCGGGCATATCCCAACCGAGGGCCCCTGCGCCAACCTCGCCTTCGGCGGGCCGGACGGGCGGCGGCTGTTCCTCTGCGCCGGCAAGCGCGTGCTCGCCGTCGAGACCAAGCTGCGCGGTGCCGCGATCGCTTCCGAGGGGAGCCGCCCATGACGATCCGCCTCGCGCGCCGCACGCTGCTCGCCGGCACCGCGGCCCTCGCCGCCGGACCGACGATGGCGGCGCGGCCGGCCCAGGCTCAAGCGGCGACCACGCCGGTCGGTGCCCTGGATCTCGTCGTCGCCGCGCGAGCGCCGACGACGCCGACCGGGCTGACGCTCTCCGCCGACGGCCGGATGTTCCTGTTCATGCCCCGCTTCGACGCGAAGACGGTGTTCACCGCGGGCGAGGTGTTTCCGGACGGGCGGGTCGTGCCCTATCCGAGCGCGGCGGCGAACCGGCCCGACCCGGCGCGGCCGGCCGAGACGCTGTTCCACGTCCCCAACGGCGTGTTCGATGCGCAGAACCGCCTCTGGCTGCTCGATGCCGGGCTGATGGCCTCGTCGGGTGAGCCGGTGCCGGAGGCGGCCAAGCTCGTCTGCATCGATCCGGCGACGAACGCGATCGTCCGCACGATCCCGCTGCAATCGATCGTGACGAAGACCTCCTCGCTCAACGATCTGCGCATCGATGTGAGGCCGGGGCGCGAGGCCGCCTACATCACCGACCAGGGCCAGACCGGCGCGGGCGCATTGATCGCCGTCGATCTCGCGAGCGGCCACGCGGTGCGGCGGCTCGCGGAGCATGCCAGCACGCAATCGGTGCCCGGCATCCTCAAGATCGTCGAGGGCCGGGTGCTGTTGAAGCGGGAGGCCAACGGCACGACGAGCCCGATCAAGGGCGGCGCCAACGGCCTCGCCTTGAGCCCGGATGGTGCGCGCCTCTACTACACGCCGCTGATGAGCCGGCGCCTCTACGCGGTCGAGACCGCCGTCCTGCTCGATGCGGGAAAGGACGACGCGGCGGTCGCGGAAACGGTGACGGATCTCGGCGAGAAGGGCCTGACCGGCGGGCTCGCCGCCGATTCGCGCGACCGGATCTATCTCAGCCTGCAGGAATTCAACGGCATCGGTCGGCGCGACCCGGACGGGCGGATCGAGGTCATCGCCACCGATCCGCGCCTGATCTGGCCGGACACGTTCTGGATCACGGCGGACGGCTGGCTCTACCTGTCCTCCGCCCAGGCCAACCGTCGCCCGGAGCACAACGGCGGCACCGACCGGCAGGAGCCGCCCTACGCGATCTTCCGCATGCGGATCGATGCCGGGCCGGCGTGAGGTGGTTTGAGAATACGTCGATCCTAACCCCGGCCTCATCCTGAGGTGCCCGCATCAGCGGGCCTCGAAGGATCTTCCAGATCCCGCGCGATCCCTGGAACACCCTTCGAGGCCTCCGCTTCGCGCAAGCACCTCAGGATGAGGATGCGGGTTGGAGAACGCGGCCGGAATGGCCACGTCCAACGACGAAAAGAATCACTTCCCCGCCAGGGCGTCCTTCACCAGCGCGCTCGCACGGCCGAAATCCATGCGGCCGGTATACTTGCCTTTCAGCGCGGCGATCACCTTGCCCATGTCCTTCGGGCTCTCGGCCCCGGTCTCGGCGATCGCGTCGGCGATGGCCGTGCGGGTCTCGGCCTCGTCCAGCTGCTGCGGCAGGAAGGTCTGGATGATCTCGGCCTCGGCGCGCTCGCTCTCGGCGAGTTCGGGCCGGCCGCCCTGCTCGTAGACGCCCGCGGCTTCCTGGCGCTGCTTGATCATCTTCTGGAGGAGGGCGAGGATGTCGTCCTCGCTGGTCTCGCCCTTGCCCTCGCCGCGCGCGGCGATGTCGCGGTCCTTGAGCGCCGCCTGAATCATGCGCACGGTCGAGAGCTTCTGCTTCTCGCCGGCCTTCATGGCCGCTTTCATTTCGGCGGTGATGCGCTCGCGCAGCATGATGAGATGACTCCTGTCGGGTGTTTCGATGTGGACGTCTGATCCGTCCAGGGCATTGCGCACGGCTGTTTCCGCGCCCAGATTGACCCAGGCGCGGCCGGCTCGCTATGAGCCCCGCAGAGATATCGCCTTGCCCCGCGGCCCGAATGAGCGGCCGCGCGAGGCGGCGGACATAAGCCGGATCGGACCCATGCTGCAAGACGAACCCGCGACCCTGCGTGCCGATCCCGCGCGCACGCCCCCGGAACCCAAGGCGCCCGAGCCCTGGAGCGAGCCGCTTGTGACGGCCCTGCTGGTGCTGGCGGACGGCACCGTGCTCGAAGGCTTCGGCATCGGCCAGACCGGTGCGGCCGACGGCGAGGTCTGCTTCAACACGGCGATGACGGGCTATCAGGAGATCCTGACCGACCCGTCCTATGCCGGGCAGATCGTCACCTTCACCTTCCCGCATATCGGCAATGTCGGCACCAACGACGAGGACCTGGAAAGCCTCGAGGCGGCGCCGGCCTCCGGCGTGCGCGGCGCGGTGATCGCCTCGGCGGTCACCAAGCCCTCGAACTGGCGCTCGTCCTCGCATCTCGACGGCTGGCTCAAGGCCCGCGGCATCGTCGGCATCACCGGGATCGACACGCGGGCGCTGACCGCGCTGATCCGCGACCGCGGCATGCCCAACGCCGTGATCGCCAACGATCCCGAAGGCCAGTTCGACCGCGAGGCGCTGAAGGCCCGCGCGGCCGCGCTCGCGCCGATGGAGGGCCTCGACCTCGTGCCGCCGGTGACTTCGCGCGAGACCTCGGCCTGGACCGAGACCGTCTGGGCGGTGAAGGGCGGCTACGGCACGCGCGCACCGGGCCAGGGCCTCAAGGTCGTGGCCATCGATTACGGCGTGAAGCGCAACATCCTGCGCCTGCTGGCGGAAGCCGGCTGCGACGTCACCGTGGTGCCTGCCACGACCAAGGCGGAGGACATCATGGCGCTGAAGCCGGATGGCGTGTTCCTCTCCAACGGCCCCGGCGACCCGGCCGCGACCGGCGAATATGCCGTGCCGGTGATCCGCAAGCTGCTCGACGCGCGGGTGCCGACCTTCGGCATCTGCCTCGGCCACCAGCTCATGGGCCTCGCCCTCGGCGGGCGCACGGTGAAGATGGGCCAGGGCCATCACGGCGCGAACCATCCGGTGAAGGACCACACCACCGGCAAGGTCGAGATCGTCTCGATGAACCACGGCTTCGCGGTCGATCCCAAGAGCCTGCCCGAGACCGCGGTCGAGACCCACGTCTCGCTGTTCGACGGCTCGAATTGCGGCCTCTCGCTCACCGACCGCCCGGCCTTCTCGGTGCAGCACCATCCGGAGGCCTCTCCGGGCCCCCGTGACAGCCACTACCTGTTCGAGCGCTTCGTGAAGCTGATGCGCGAGAACCGGCCCGAGACGGCCGTCTGAGGCCAAAGAGAGCCCCTTGTGACTCTCGTGGGACGGCGGCCCAAACGCCGCCGTCCCCGCGTCACAAAAAACTCCACCTTGCCCCCCATCTCCTGACCCGTGGCCGGATCGCACAAGAATCAGCGGCCGGATCGTTTGGGGGCTTGCCGCATGACGCTCGACGACGCGCGCGACGACTTCTCGCGCCTGCATCGCCTGTTCACCTTCCACCTCGGCGTGGCGGTCGGGCTGGCTTGGCTGACGACACTCTACGCGGCCGTCTCCGCGCCGTGGGTGCGCAACATCCGCGCGCTGATCGACCCGACCGATCCGATGCGGATCGAGAGCACGCTCTCCTACCTGTTCGTGATGCCGGCCGTCCTGACGCTGGCCTGGGCGTCGGCCTATTTCGGCCGCGAGACCATGCGCCGGTTCCAGACCCTGCCGAACCAGACCCTCGAATTCGCTGCTGCGGCGATGGTGGCCTTCGGCGTGTTCTACCTGTCGATCGACCGGGCCGTCGCTGTCATCGGCGCCGGGTTCTGAACCTCGGCAACTCCCGAGTGCCGGCGCTTCCCGCCGGCGCTTACGCTTCCACCCATTGCCGCACCGCGCCGTCGGCGAGCAACCGCATCAGCCGCTGCTCGGCTTCCGCATCCGTGGCGATGACGACACCGCCGCAGACCGTGTCGCGGCCGGTGAACGCGTAGCGCAGCACCGGCGCCGGCCTCAGCCCGCCCGATCCCGTCGCGCAAAACCCCTGCATCGCGTGCGGCCGGTCGCTGCGGCCGATGGCGACCTCCAAGCCGGCCGCCTGCCCCCTCAGCGGAATCGCGAAGAATTCGAGCCGCCGCCCCTCCTGCTGGGCGAGCGCCCGACGGGGGCTGGACAGCGCGACGAGAGTGTCGGGGGGCAGATGCAACAGCCCCTCGAACGACAGCGACGGACCCACCCGCGCAAATCGGTCGATCACCGCCATCCCGCTGAGATCGTCGAGCACGAGGAACAGGCGCGCATGGGCGTAGTCGGGCCCGTGCACGGTGGTGGCGAGCGTCAGGGCCTGAGCCCCATCGAGCGTGAGACGGGCGGTCAGCGTCGCCGAACCGGCGACCGGCTCGCACCCATCGGGGATGGCGACGTTGTGGGCACGGGGCGAAAGCAGGTAGTGGCGCGCCGGGCCGACCTCGACCCCCTCGGCGCCGCCGCCCTCGACGATCCAGCGCCGCGAGCCGGTGGCGAAGGTGAAGGAGGTGCAGTCGCGATGCCCGTGCGGTGATTGCGCGGCATGGGTGAGGGCGAAATGACCCCAGCCCTGCTCCATCCCGTCGTGGCGGAGCGCCAGCATGCTGGCGGTGCGACCCTCGGGAACGGGGGTCGCGTCACGCTCGGCGACGAGGTCGTAGCCTTGAGAAGGCCCCCGCGCGGAGAGCCGGGCGATCCAGGCGGCATGGTCGAGGCCCGCGGGCGCGTCGCCGAAGGGCGGCAGCCGCCCGCCGCGATCGATCAGCCCGGCAAGACCCGGCAAAGCCGCCTCGACGCGGCGGCGGATCGTCGGGCCGGGCTCGGTCTCGCCGAGCGCGTCGGCGATCGCCTGTCCGTGGCTCAGGAGATCGAGACGCCGCACCGGGGCCGCATCGGTGAATTCGCCGGCCTCCGACAACAACGCATCGAAGCCATGGGTGAGGCTGTCGCGCGCCAGGGAATTCCAGTGCGGGGCGAAGGCGAAGCCGAGCAGCGCCCGCGCCACGGCAAGGAGGGCCGCCGCTGCCTGGATGCCGTGCAGAGCCCGCGCCAGAGTGTTCTGCCCGACGATCTCGGCGAGCGCGAAGCCCTGCCGGGCGGCCTCTGCGGCAATTTCGGTTCGGGTCGGCTCGTCGCCGCCCGCGAGCAGGCCCGCCAGCACGTCGCCGCGGGGCGCCAAAGCCGCCGGGTGCAGGCTCAGGCCGTCCGCCGGCTGTCCCCACGGATTCGCCCGCGACCACGCGGCGGCGATCGTCCGGGCGCGGGCCGCGCCGTCCGGAAGGCTTGCGAGCGGCAGCAGCCATGCCAGCGATTGATAGGCGAGGCGCCACGCCACGGAGCGGAACGGGTCCTCGCGCCAGTCCGGCGCGTCCGGCAACGTCCAATCGGGCAGGCCGGCCAGAGCCAGGACGACGCTCTCCCCCTCGATCCGCGCCGTCCGATCCGGCCCACTGCGCCGCTCGCGGGCCTGGGCGAGGATCGGTGCAGCGCCCGTATCGGAGCCCGCCCGCCAGGACACCGGCACGCCTTCGGGCAGGCCGAGCCGGTCGGCGAGGCGGGCGAGGAAGGCCGGGGCATCGAGGACGTCGTCGTCGCAGAGGCTTTCGAGGCGGAAATCGTCTTCGAGCGCAAGTTCGGGCAGGCCGATCAGCTCGATCTCCGAGGCTTTTGGCGCATCCTCCCACACGCCGAAATCGAGGGCGACCGCGGCGGCGCCGGGCGGCGGGCGTAAGGTCAGGGTGAAGCGGCGGGCCTGCGGCTGGGCCGAGAGGTTGATGACCGCACCGAGGCCCGGCACGGAGACGGCGTTGGCGTAGGGCGGCGCGATCTCCGCGCCTGCCGCGTCCCGGTAGACGAGCCGCACCCGCGCGGCGTGCTCGTCGGCTCGCGCGGCGTAGATCTGGCCGCGCAGCACCAGGGCGACCTCCTCGGCCAGCGCGTAGTCGAAATGCAGCCCCTCGCCGGATAGCGGACGCCGACGCGGCGCCGGTGCCGGGTCGGCCTCGCCAACGCGCAGCACAGGGTCGGCCACGGTGACGTCGCGGGTGTTGCGCCAGGAGCGCAGGGTGACGCTGACGCCGCTCGCCTGATCGGGCACGCGGAAGGCGATGCGGAACGGCTCCGCACCGAGAAGCGCCGGCCCCGGAATCCAGGCGACATGCGGATCGAGCAGGCTGCGAGCCAGCCCCGGCACGTGGTCGAGATCGAGGCTGGAACCGTCCGCCGCCAGGAAGTCGAACCCGGCCACGGCGGCATCGACGGCCAGGGCCGCCGCCTCGTCCGCATCGAAGGCGAGCCCGAATCGCAGGCAGGCCCAGCTGCCGGGCGTCAGGTCGGCAAAGCTCAAGCCCACCCGCGCGAAGCGGTTGTTGGGCGCGATGCGGTGCAGCCCCTCGCGCCCGCCCGGCCCGGCGCCCCCGGCATAGCGTGACGCGGCCGGCAGCCGGGACGCTGCGCCCTCGCCGTCGGAGACGGCCGCAGCGGCCCGCTCATCGATCTGGTCCATCCCCCGCAGGCGCTACCTCGGGGAACGGCCGTGTCAAGGCGCGAGCCAGCCTCGTGCAAGATTGCCTACCTAAACCTCCCACCAGACGCAGGCTTCACCATCCGGGTGCACCCGCGTCCCGCGCTTCTTGAGGAGCCCTTGAAATGGGGGCGTTGCCATGACGACGGGCGTCTACCTGTTCGACCTCGCCTCGCAGCACGCGCGTTTCCTCGCGACGCGGCAGGCCACCATTGCCGGGAACGTCGCGAACGCGAACACCCCCGGCTACAAGGCGCGGGACGTGATGCCGTTCGCCCAGGTTCTGGCCAAGACGGGGCTCGACATGGCCTCGACCGCCACGAGCCACCTGGCAACGCCAGGCACCGGCATCCCCGTGCGCGAGGCCAAGCCCTCCGAGACCTGGGAAGTGCTGCAATCGTCGAGCGCGGTGAGCCTGGAGCAGGAGATGCTCAAGGCGAGCGACGTCTCGCGCCAGCACAACCTCGACACGGCGGTGGTGAAGTCGTTCCACCGCATGCTGATGGCCGCCGTGCGGAGCGGATCATGATCGACCCCCTGCTCTCCGCCTCGCGGCTCGCCAGCGCCGGCCTCGAAGCGCAATCGCTGCGCATGCGGGTAGTCTCCGAGAACCTCGCCAACGCGCAATCGACCGGCGCGACGCCCGGCGCCGACCCCTATGCCCGCAAGACGGTGACGTTCCGGGCCGAACTCGACCGGGCGGCGGGCGCGGCCTCAGTGCGCCTGCGCGAGATCGGCACCGACAACGCGCCGTTCCGCACCGAGCACGACCCCGCCAACCCGGCGGCCGACGCGAACGGCAACGTCAAGCTGCCCAACGTGAACATGCTCGTCGAGATGGCCGACATGCGCGAGGCCAACCGCTCCTACGAGGCGAACCTCCAGGTCATCAAACAGGCCCGGGCCATGGTCGCCAGCGTCATCGATCTCCTGAAGTCCTGAAGAGCCGTCCGCGATGATCGAAGCCCTCAACTCGCTCGCCGCCTTCGACAAGGTCGCCGGCACCTCCTTCGCCGGGGCCGCGCCGACCCAGAAGGCCGTGTTCAGCCCGGCCGCAATCTCCGGCATCGCCGGGACCGCGCCGACGGCGCCCACCGATTTCGGTGAGGTGATGGCCCAGGTCGCGTCCAGCGCCCGCGACGCGCTGCGTACGGGCGAGGCCACGGCGATCTCCGGCATCCAGGGCAAGGCCACTGCCCAGCAGGTGGTCGAGGCGGTGATGTCCGCCGAGCAGAGCCTCCAGACCGTGGTGGCGATCCGCGACAAGGTGGTCGCCGCCTACCTCGAACTCAGCCGCATGCCGATCTGATCGGCCGAGCCGCTTCCGTTTCAACGCGCTCTCCCGCCGAACCGGCATCCCCGACGGCGGAGCGCGCTAGCCCGAAGGATCCCTCGCCATGCGCGCGCTCGCCATCGCCGCCACGGGCATGTCCGCCCAGCAGCTCAACCTCGAAGTCATCGCCAACAACATCGCCAACCTGAACACCACCGGGTTCAAGGGCGCGCGGGCCGAGTTCACCGATCTGCTTTACCAAGCCGAGCGGCAGCAGGGCGTGCCGAACCAAGCGGGCCAGGAGGCGGTGCCGGAGGGCGCGATGCTGGGCCTCGGCGTCCGCGCCGCGGCGATCCGCAACCTGCACCGGCAGGGGTCGCTCGCCAATACCGGCAACCAGCTCGATCTGGCGGTGAACGGGCGCGGCTACTTCCAGATCACCAGCCCGGCGGGCGAGATCAACTACACCCGCGCCGGCTCGTTCAACAAGAACAACGCCGGCCAGCTCGTGACCATGGAAGGCTACGCCGTCGATCCGGCGATCCTGATCCCGCAGAACACCGCGCAGGTGACGATCAACGAATCCGGTCAGGTCTTCGCCAAGATCGATGGGCAGGTCGCGCTGCAGAATGTCGGCCAGTTGACGCTCGCCAACTTCGCCAATGATTCCGGCCTCGAACCGCTCGGTAACGGCCTCTATCGCGAGACCCCGGCCTCCGGCGCACCCGTGGTCGGCAATCCCGGCGACGTGAGCTACGGCAAGCTGCAGCAGGGCTATCTCGAAGGGTCGAACGTCGATCCGGTGAAGGAGATCACCAGCCTCATCACGGCCCAGCGCGCCTTCGAAATGAACTCGAAGGTGATCCAGGCCGCCGACGAGATGGCCGGAACGGTCTCCAAGGGCATCCGCTGACACGCGCGGTGTCCGCGTCCGCGTCCCTTCGCGCATCCCCTTGCGCGTCTTCCCCTCCCCCTTCGGCGCGAGCCCCCATGCCCCGCAAGACCCTCGTCCGCGGCCTCGTGCTGGCCGTTCTCGCGGCCGGTTCGGCGCAACCCATCGCTCCGGCGCAGGCCGTCGAGGGTATGGCGAATGCCGAACTCATGCTGCCGGTGCCGACCGTCACGATCTATCCCGGCGACACGATCAAGGAATCGATGCTGCGGATGCAGGGCTATCCCGCGACCTACCGGGCGCGCACGGCCGTCATCGATGCCTCCGCCGCGATCGCCGGCCGGGTCGCGCGGCGGATGCTGCTGCCGGGTGAGCCGGTGCCGGTCAACGCCGTAGACGATCCCCGCCTCGTGAGCCGGGGTGCGCCGACGCAGATGATCTTCGAGGAGAACGGCCTCGTCATCACCGCGGTCGGGGCGCCGCTGCAGAACGGCGGCCTCGGCGAGACGATCCGCGTGCGCAACACCGACACCAACCGCATCATCCTCGGCACGGTGATGGCCGACGGCCGCATCCGGATCGGCGCACAATGACCCGCCGTCTGATCCTCGCGGTGCTGCTCGGCCTGCTCACCGGCCTCGGCTTTGCCGTGATGACGGGTTCGGCCCGGGCGAGCGGCACCCGCATCAAGGACATCGCGACGCTCAAGGGCGTGCGCGACAACCAGCTTTTCGGCTACGGCCTCGTCACCGGCCTTCAGGGCACCGGCGACACCCTGCGCAACGCGCAGTTCACCGAGCAGTCGCTGCAATCGCTGCTCGACCGGCTCGGCATCAACGTGCGCGACGCCCGCCTGCGCACCCGCAACATCGCCGCCGTGATGGTGACCGCCGACCTGCCGCCCTATACCGGCACCGGCTCGCGCATCGACGTCACCGTGACCTCCATGGGCGACGCCACCTCGCTGCGCGGCGGCACGCTGCTGATGACGTCGCTCACCGGCGGCGACGGCCTCGTCTACGCGGCAGCGCAAGGCCCGCTCGCGGTCTCCGGCTTCTCGGTGCAGGGCCAGGCCGAGCAATTGACCCAAGGCGTGCCGACGGCGGGCCGCATCCCGAACGGCGCGATGATCGAGCGCGAGGTGCCCGGCACCTTCCGCGATCTGCCCGAACTCGTGTTCGAGCTGAAGAACCCCGACTTCAAGACCGCGACCCAGATCTCCGACGCGATCAACGCGTGGTCGCTCGGCGCCTTCGGCCGGCGCATCGCCAGCGCGCGGGACCAGCGCGCCGTGGTGGTGATGCGCGGGCGCCAGATGGCCCAGACCCGGCTGGTGGCGCAGATCGGCGACCTGACGATCCAGCCCGACACGCCGGCCCGCGTCGTCGTGGACCAGCGCACCGGCACCGTCGTGATCGGGCGCAACGTGACGATCTCCACCGTCGCGGTCACCCACGGCAACCTCACGGTGCGGGTCACCGAGGCGCCGGAAGTGTCGCAGCCCGAGCCCTTCTCCAACGGCCAGACCGTCGTGGTGCCGCGCACCGAAGTCGCGGCGCGGGAGGAGCGCGGCAAGCTCGCCATTCTCGGCGGCTCCGACCTCCAGACGCTGGTGCGCGGGCTCAATCAGGTCGGGCTGAAGCCCACCGACATCATCGCGATCCTGCAGGCGGTGAAGACCGCCGGCGCCCTCCAGGCGGAGCTTGTGGTGCAGTGATGACCGTGACCCTGCGCATCGCCCTGTGCTGGCTCGCCCTCTCCGGCGCCGCGCTCGCGGCCGGCGGCGACCATGCCGACCCGGCCAAGGACGCCGCGATGCGGGCGCTCGCCGTCCGCGACGCGCCGAAGGAGGTCTCGGCCCAGGATTTCGTCGCCAAGGAGCCGGCCAAGTCCGGCTACTGCGCCAACATCGCGGATGCCGCCGCCGATGCCCGCTTCGCGTGGCAGAAGGAGCAGCTCGCGGTGATGGAGCGGCAGGTCGAGGAGCGCATCAAGCTGCTCGAAGAGAAGCGGGCCGAGTACGAGGCGTGGCTCAAGCGCCGCAACGAGTTCCTGGCCAAGGCCGACGAGAGCGTGGTCGCGGTCTACGCCAAGATGCGGCCCGACGCGGCGGCGCTCCAACTCGCCAACATGCCCGACGAGGCGGCCGCCGCCCTGTTGACCAAGCTCAACGCCCGCACCGCGAGCGCCATTCTCTCCGAGATGGAAGCGGCCCGTGCCGCCGGTCTTGCCCGTGCGATGTCGGAATCCGGCCGCAAGGACGCGACCGCTCCGGCCGTCAAGAAGAACCAGAGGTCGTGATGCGCCCCTCCTCCGCCGCCGTGGCAGTGCTGGCCCTCTCGCTCGGCGCCTGCCAGAGCGATCTCGACCGCCTCGGCCGCCCGCCGCTGCTGACGCCGATCGGCACCGGGCTCAACGCGCCCCGCGAGCCGCTGCCGACCTCCTTCGGCGCGCTCGGCCCGCGCCACAGCTACCACTCGACCTGGAGCCCGGCGAGCGCCGCGCTCTACCAGGATCCGCGGGCCCGTGATGTCGGCGACGTCATCACGGTCAGCATCGCCATCAACGACAAGGCGCAGTTCGACAATGCGAGCGAGCGCGGCCGCAGCCAGAAGAGCAGCCTCGGCTTCGATTTCGGCTACGGCATCTCGGCGCTCAAGGACACGGCCACCGCCGATACCGGCATCCGCTCCGGCACGGAGACCAAGGGCCAGGGCTCGATCGACCGCAAGGAATCGCTCAGCCTCTCGGTTGCGGCGGTGGTCACCGAGGTGCTGCCCAACGGCAACGTGCTGATCTCGGGCTCGCAGGAAGTGCGGGTCAACAACGAGGTCCGCGTCCTCGAAGTCGCCGGCATCGTCCGCCCGCGGGACATCTCGCGCAAGAACACCATCGATTACGACAAGATCGCCGAGGCGCGCATCTCCTACGGCGGACGCGGGCGCATCACCGACGTGCAGGGCCCGAGCCTGGGCCAGCGGGTCTTCGAGACCGTGGCGCCGTTCTGACGGGGACTGAGCATGGCCGAGAACAAGGATGGCGCGAAGAAGAGCGGCAAGGGCTGGATCGGGGCGCTCGCCCTGGTCACGCTGATCGCCGTCGGCACCGGGGGCGGGCTTGGCGTCTACCTGCTCGGCACCGTCGAGAAATCGGTCGACCTCAAGCAGCGCGAGGAGGCCGGCAAGGCGGTGAAGGTGCTCAATTACACCGGCGACCTGTCCCTGCGCAGCGTCGGCTCGGTGGTGGCGAACCTCGCCGAGCCGACCGATTCCTGGGTGCGGATCGAATCCTCCGTCGTCTTCAAGACCGGCACGCTGCCGAACCCCGACGTGACGCTGGCCGAGATCCGCGCCGACGCGCTGGCCTACCTGCGCACGCTCTCCATGGCGCAGATCGAGGGCGCGAACGGCCTCCAGCACGTGCGTGAGGATCTCAACGAGCGCGTCGCCACCCGCACCAAGGGAGTGGTGCGCGAACTCATCGTCGAATCGTTGGTGGTCCAGTGAGGCTGTCGCGCGCGATCCTCGTCACCGCCGGCCTCGCCCTGGCGACCGGCCTCACGGCCTCAGCCGCGCTGGCGCAGGGGGCCTCCCCCGGCGGCGTCACCGGCGTGCCGGGCCTCGACGCGCTGCTGCCGCCCGGCAACGGGGCGGCGTCCGGGCGCATCATCCAGCTCGTCGCGCTGCTCACCGTGCTGTCGCTGGCGCCGGGCCTGCTCGTGATGGTCACGAGCTTCACGCGCTTTGCCGTCGCCTTCTCGTTCCTGCGCTCGGGGCTCGGCCTGCAGAGCACGCCGGCCAACCTGTTCCTCGTCTCGCTCGCCCTGTTCATGACCTTCTACGTCATGGCGCCGACCTTCGACCGGGCCTGGAACGAGGGCGTGAAGCCGCTGCAGGAGAACCGCATCAGCGAGGAGGAGGCGTTCGGCAAGATCGTCGATCCGTTCCGCGAGTTCATGTCCCAGCACGTGCGCCCGAAGGACCTTCAGACTTTCACGGATCTCGCGAGCCGCAACTTCCCCAAGGCCGAGGCCGGCGAGAAGATCGACCTGCGCATCCTGATCCCCGCCTTCATGATCTCGGAGCTGCGCCGGGGCTTCGAGATCGGCTTCCTGATCGTGCTGCCCTTCCTCGTCATCGACATCATCGTCTCCACCATCGTGATGTCGATGGGCATGATGATGCTGCCGCCGACCGTGATCTCGCTGCCGTTCAAGGTGCTGTTCTTCATCCTGATCGACGGCTGGAACCTGCTGGTCAGCGGCTTGGTGCGGTCGTTCTTCTGATCCTCGACTTGCGAATATCCCGCCCAACAGCCTCATCCTGAGGAGCCCGCGTCAGCGGGCCTCGAAGGATCCTCCAGATCCAGCGCGATCCCTGGAACACCCTTCGAGGCCTTCGCTTCGCGAAGGCACCTCAGGATGAGGAAGAGGGTTGGATCAATACGACAGGCCGAACGCGATCGGTGTCCCGGCCGCGGTCAGCCGCGATAGGACCAGAGATCGCGCCCGAACGTCCGGATCAGACCCGCGTGCAGGCCGTTCAGGCGCGCCAAAGCCGCCGACGCCTGAGCGGCAATCGCCCCCGCCTCGGCGGAGACAACGACGTCCGCCTCCGCGTCCGGATCGCCCTCGGCGATGAAGAGGGTTCCGTCGCGGACAAGGATGCGGATGAACCAGCCCTGGTCGATCGCATCCCAGACCATGCCGTCGGGCCCCGCATCGGCGAGCGCCGTGAGAAGCGCGGCGGTTTGCGGCACGTCATCGGTCCAGGGGAAGGAAACGACCGGTTGGCCGGCCTCCAGCAGTAGCGGCGTGACCGAGAAATACGGAAACGGCTGCGCCAGGACCGTCAGCTTGCCGTGACGGCGCGCCGTGGCGATCAGCCCCTCGTAATGGGCGGCGAGCGCGGCCTCGCGGCCCGGCAGATCGAGCGTCGCCGCCAGATGCGGGACACGGCACGGCAGGTCGGCCGGGTCGAGGGGAACCCGCAGACGCTCCCAATCGGCCGGGCCAATGTCGTTCTCCGGGCCGATGAAGAGGCTGTCGGCGATGCGGAAGGCGGCATCGCATCGGAACGGACCGAGCGGCCGCGCCCGCGTCATCCAGGCCTCGTCCGAGCTCTCCTCGATCATCGCCGGCTCCCACCACACGCAGACCTGTCGCGCCGCAATCCCCGCGCAAGGGTGAGCCCTCATTCAAGCTGACGAAGCGTGTCAGGTTGCCAACGGGGTCGGTCCGGGGATGTTCGGTCGCGAGCAAGCCGAAAGATTGTGGAGCAACATCGTCGATCTCGGCGCGAGGCGGCTGATCGCCCTCGGGCTGGTCGGCCTCTTGGTGTTTCTCGGCGTGGGTGTCGGCGCCTACTACCTCAGCCGTCCGGCGCAGGAGATGCTCTATACGGGCCTGTCCCGTGAGGACGTGTCGCGCATCGGCGGCGTGCTCAAGGATAACGGCATCCCGTTCGACGTGTCGTCCGACGGTACCGCCGTGCTCGTCTCCTTCGGCCACACCGCGCAGGCGCGGATGCTGCTGGCTGAGAAGGGCCTGCCGCAGAGCTCCAAGTCCGGCTACGAGCTGTTCAACGATCTCGGCTCGCTCGGCATGACCTCGTTCATGCAAGAAGTGACCCGTGTGCGGGCGCTCGAGGGCGAGATCGCCCGCACCATCCAGGGCATGAAGGGCGTGCGCGCCGCCCGCGTCCACTTGGTGCTTCCCGACCGCGGCTCGTTCCGCCGCGACCAGCAGCCGGCCTCCGCCTCCGTGGTGGTCCGCACCGAGCCTGCCGACGACGTGTCCGGCGCGCAGGCGATCCGCCAGCTCGTCGCCTCGGCGATCCCCGGCATGAAGCCCGACCGCGTCACCGTGATCGGCTCGGAGGGTACGGTGCTGCTCGCGGGCGACGATGCCGGCACGGCGCCCACCGGCAAGATGGCGACGCTGGAGAAGTCCGTGAGCCGCGAGATGCAGGACAACATCCGCCGCACGCTCGCGCCCTATCTCGGCGTCGGCAATTTCGAGATCAGCGTCGCGACCCAGCTCAACACCGACAAGACGAGCACGAACGAGACCATCTTCAACCCCGACCAGCGGGTGGAGCGCTCGGTGCGCTCGGTGCGCGAGAGCGAGAACGGGCAGAACCGCAACAGCCAGCGCCCGACCAGCGCGCAGGAGAACCTGCCCGACCAGCGCACCCGCTCGGACGGCAACGACCAGTCGAGCAACGAAAGCTCGAAGAAGGAAGACCTCACCAATTACGAGATCTCCCAGAAGACGATTCAGACGGTGAGCGACGGCTACGCCATCCGCCGCCTCTCGGTCGCGGTGCTGGTCAACCGCTCGCGGCTGACCGCGCTCGCCGGGCCCGACGACAAGGCGAGCCTCGACAAGCAGATCGCCGAGATCGAGGAGCTGGTGGGCTCGGCCGCGGGCTTCAACAAGGAGCGCGGCGACACGATCAAGGTCGCCGCCGTCGGCTTCGTCAATGACGGCCAGCCGATGGAGCCGGTTCCGCCGCTCTCCCTCACCGACGTGATGATGAAGCAGTCCGGCACGCTCATCAACGCGGCGACGATCCTCGTCGTGGCGGGCCTGCTGATCTGGTTCGGCCTGCGCCCGGCGCTCCGCGCGATCCTGGCCACGCCGGAGACCGCCCAGAGCGAGGTCGCGGCGCTTGCCGGCCCCGAGGGCGCACCCGCGCTCGCGGCCAGCATGGCGGCCGACGGCACGATGGCGCTGGCCGCACCGGGGGCAGCCCTTCCCGGTTCCAGCGAGGCGGGCAAGCTCTCCGCGCCGGGCGTCGCCGGCCTGCTGGAGGAACTGGAAGACAAGATGGCCCGCTCGCCGCAGAAGCGGCTGGAGCAGCTCATCGACATCGACGAGGAGCAGGTCGCGGCCGTGCTCAAGCGCTGGCTCATGCGTGAGGAGGCGGCGTGATGGACGCAGTCTTCGCCCGCCACCTGCCGGACTTCTCCGCCCCGCCCCCGCCGCCTGCAGCGCTCGCCGACGAGCCGGATTTTTCCGGGGCGTGGTTCCGCGCGCCCGTCGCCGCGGAGCCGGCCCCCCCGGCGCCGATCGAGATCCAGGCCGAGATCGAACCCTTCCTGCCCCGCGCCGCCGCAGCCACCCTGCGGCCGACGGAGGATCGCGAGGCGCTGATCGCCGCCGCCGAGGCGCGCGGGCGCGAGCAGGGCCGGGCCGAGGCGCTGGACGAGTGGTCGGCGCAAGCCGCGCACGAGCGCGCGGCGCAGCAGGCCCTCTTCGAGGAGGGATTGGTGCAAGCCCGCCGCGATTGGACCGAGGCGCAGAGCGAGATCCTGGCCGGCGGCTTCGTCTCCGCCCTGCAGGCGCTCGACGCCACGCTGTCGGACCGGGTCGCGCGGCTGATCGCGCCGGTCCTGGGCCAGGCGCTGCAACGGCAGGCGCTGGATGAACTCGGCGCCGCCCTCAAGCGCATCCTGGCCGAGCCGCAGCACGCGGCGGTGCAGGTGCGCGGGCCGGACGATCTGATCGCGGCGCTCGCTGCGCGGCTTGGCGGCGTCTCGGCCGGCATCGCTTTCGAGGCGGCCGAGGGGCCGGAGGTGACGGTGCGTGCGGGCGAGACCGTGATCGAGACCGAACTCGCGGCCTGGAGCCGCCTGATCACCGCCGCGATCGCGGAGGCGTAAGATGTCCGACCACCCGCAAGAAATCATCATCATCAAGCGCCACGGCGACCACGAGGAGGGCCATCACGGCGGCGCCTGGAAGATCGCGCTCGCCGACTTCATGACGGCGATGATGGCGCTGTTCCTCGTGATGTGGCTGATCAACTCCACCAGCAAGGAGCAGAAGCAGACCATCGCCGAGTACTTCAACCCGGTGAAGCTCGCCGAGGTCACCCACGACCGCAAGGGCGTGAACGACCCGCAGGACACGCCCAACGACCCCGCCCCCTCCGGCAAGGGCAAGGGCGACGGCGGCAATGCCGAGGGCAAGGGCGACGCGGCCGGCGCGCCGGGCAGCCGTGCCCGCGAATCCGCCCTGTTCCAAGACCCCTACGCGGTGCTCGCCAAGCTGGCCGCGGAGGCCGAGGCCGCCGGGCCGGAAGCCGCAAGCGCGGATGCGAGTGCACTCGAACTCGGACAGCCGGGCGTGGCCGGCGGCGAGACCGGACGCGATCCGTTCGACCCGCTCTACTGGCAGGTCGCAGCCCTGCCGCGTCGCCGCACGGACAATCCCGGCGCCCTCGACACCGCCGCCGCCGCGCCGGCCGGGGCCCGCCTCGACGCGCGGGCGCAGGCCGCCGGCTCCAAGCCCAAGGAGCCCCAGAAGGAATCGGCCAAGGACGTCGCCCGCCAGAGCCTGAACGATGCCATGCGGCAGGCCGGCGTGAAGCTCGCCTCGGCCGAGCCGATGCCGCTGACGGTTCCAAACGTCCAACCGGCCGAGCCCGCCAAGCCCTCGACCGAGGCGGCCGCGGTCGCGTCCCCGGCCGACACCCAGCCGGCCCCGCCCGAACCGACGCTTCTGGCGAAAGCCGAGGCACCTCCGGCCAAGGAGTTGGCGGCGGGCGCCGATCAAGCCGCGAAGGCGGCCGAGACCGCGGCGCTCTCCGCGCTGAAGGCCGAGATCGCGCGGGCCGTGCCGTCGCTGCCCGACGGGGCGCCCGCGCCGCAGGTCGAAGTGCGCCGCACCGGCGAGGGCGTGCTCATCAGCATCACCGACGAGATCAATTTCAGCATGTTCGGAATCGGCTCGGCCGAGCCGACGCCGAAGGTGGTCAAGGCGCTGGAGCGTATCGCCAAGATCCTCAACAGCCGCCCCGGCCAAGTCGTCGTGCGCGGCCATACCGACGGCCGCCCGTTCCGCTCGGAGAGCTACGACAACTGGCGCCTGTCGTCGGCGCGGGCGCAGATGGCCTCCTACATGCTCGTGCGCGGCGGCCTCGACGAGGCCCGCATCGACCGCATCGAGGGCCATGCCGATCGCCAGCCCCGCATCCCCGCCAACCCGAAGGCCGCCGAGAACCGCCGCATCGAAATCCTGCTGCGGGGACTGCCGGAATGATTTTTTGGGGGATTCCGAGGCGCCCGCTCGGCCGCTCCGCCGTCATCGCGGGCCGTCCGGCGCGGCGATCCCGCACCCTAACGGCCGCCGCGCTCGCCCTCGGCCTCGTCATCGCTCCGGCGAAGGCAGCCGAGCACGGCGACGCCCATGCGCCGCCCGCGGACACCCATGCCGCCGACGACCATGGCGGCCACGGTGCCTCGGCCAAGCCGATCGAACCGCTGCCGGTGAAGCCGCATAGCCTGCCGGTCGAACTGACGCGCACGCTCCAGCTCCTTCAGGACCGCATCGCCCACGGCTCGACCCAGGCGCATCTCGCGCAGCGTCAGCTCCTCGGCCATATCGAGCAGCGGCTGATCGCGCTGGATCCCGAGGCCTGGGCCGAAGCGCAGAACGTGCGCGCCGCCGTCACCTTCGCGCTGGCTGGTGGCGGACCGGGCGCCCTGCGGGTGATCCTGAGATCCGGCAAGGTGCCGGAAGCGGAGCAGCCCCTGGCGCTCGGGGCGCTCGCCTATCTGGAAGGGCGTGAGCGGGAGGCACGGGCCAAGCTCGCCGACATCGACCCGCGCACGATGCCGCCGGGCCTCGCCGGGCAGCTCGCGCTGACGCAATCGGCGCTGATGGTGCGCGACGCCCCGGTCAAGTCCCTCGAACTCCTAGACCTCGCCCGGCTTCTGGCGCCCGGCACGCTGGTCGAGGAAGGGGCGCTGCGCCGCGAGATCTTCGTGGTCGCGCAGAGCGGCGATGCGCGCCGCTTCGAGGCGCTGGCGATCCAGTACCTGCGCCGATTCCGCCGCTCGGTCTATGCCGGCAACTTCCGCCAGCGCTTCGCCGGGGCGCTCACCCGCCTCGACTTCGACAGCGACCGCACCCGCATCGCCAGCCTGGAGCGGATGCTCGACGAGATCGAACCGCAGAGCCGGCGCGACCTCTACCTGCTCGTGGCGCGCGCCGGGCTGGAACAGGGTCGTCGCGAGACCGCGCTGTTTTCCGCCGAGCGGGCGATGGGGCTCGCCGCACCGGATTCGCAGCCGGCGGCGCAGGCGCGGCTCTATCGCGGCGCGGCGCTGATCGTGGCCGATGGGCGCTTCGAGGAAGGCTACGAGGCCCTGCGCGGCCTCGACCGCGCCGATTTCGTGCCGACCGACGCGGACCTGCTCGATGCCGCGCTCTCCACCGCCCAGCAGATCCGCACGCCCTCCCCCGTTGTCGAGGCCGCCCCGGCCCCGCCCCCCTCGGCGAGCCGGCCGATCCCCGAATCCGGTTCGCTCCTGCGGGCGCAGGAGGCCCTGGCCCGGGCCGAGCGCGCCATGGATGCCACCACCCGCACACCCTGAAATCTCCCCGCACTCCAACCACCGGACGATCGACCCGTGATGCGGTCTCTCGACACCCTTCCCCTTCTGCGGCCGAAATCCGAGGCCGGTCGCGCCGCCTCGGGCGAGGATGCGCGCGCGGGCGTCCCTGACGGCTTCGAGGCGATGCTTGGCGCCTTCGAGAACGGGGCAGCCGAGAGCGGGACGGCCCCGGCCGGAGAGGCCGCGGCGGAACAGGCCGAGGCCGGGACGGACACGCCCCCCGCCCTCCTCGCCGAGGCATCGCCCACGATCGTCATTGATGCCGGCGGATCGGCCTTGCAGGCGCTGATGGCGCTCACCGGTCCGGCGGCGCCGGCCGTCGTGGTTCCTCCGAATGCCAGCCTGGAGGCCATGGTGCAGCGTGCCGCCGCCCGCGCCGGATCGGGCCCCGGCCCGGCCCCGGCGGAGCCGGCCTTGCAGATGTCGTTGGTCGGCCTGGAGACGCATTTCGCGCCGGTCCGATCGCAGGGCGCCGCCGCCCCGGCGGACACAGCCCTTCGGCCGGTCCTGAACGCGCCATCCGCGCCGCAGACACTCCCGACATCCGGCAGCATCGGCGCCGCGCCGGTCGCTCCGGTGAGCCCAGGAAAGGCTCCCCTTCCCGTCGCCCCGCAGACCGCGCCTGAGGCCGATGCGGTCGTGCCGACGGCACTGCCGGCCGGCGGGCCGGACGGACAGCGCGCGCCGGAATCGGTCGCGATGCCGCCCCCGGCATCCCGCAGCGACATTCGCGATCCGGCCGTGCCGCCCGATCCACCGGCGCCGGACGCGCCCGCAAACGGGTTGCCGGCACAGGCCGCCACACCGCGCATGCCCTCGCCGGGCGAGGCGCCTAAACCTGCGGCTGCGGCGGGCATGACCGATCTGGCCGCCCCGACCTCCGCGCGGCCGGCCTTACCCGGTCCCATGCGCCCCGCCGACCCGATCCCGGCGAGCCCCGCACCGGCACCGGACGAGCCCGCTCGCCAAGCGGCCGGCGCTCCCCTGGCGCAAGCGGCCGGCGCCGAGGCTCCGCGAAGCCTCGCGGCCCGTGGACGCGCCGCGCCCCGGAGCGATCGCACCGAGCCGGCCGGCCCGGCGGACAACGCCGCGCTCCTCGATCAACCGGAGAGCACCGGTCTCCCCGAGCCGGCCGCCGTCACCCAACCCGGAACGCCGGCACAGACCCGACGGGACTCGGAATCGAGGCCGGATCGCCCGGCCGCCAGCACACGCTCCGAAGCGATGCCGGAGCATGCCACCGTGGCGGTGCCGCAACCGCAGGCTGACGCCGGCGCGCGGAGGGAGAGCGCCGCAACCGACGCGGTGACGATGGAAGCGCCGCGGCCGGAAATACCGCTGGCGCAAGCCGTTCCGCAGGAGGCGGTCGGCACGCAGGCCCCGGTGCCGGCCTCGCCGCTGCGCCAGATCGTCGATGCGGTCGCCGCCCAATTGCCGGCGGCACCCGCGGCGATGGCGGCCCAATCGGCCCGTCCCGTTCCGGGTCCGACCGAGGCCGGGCCACTGAAGATCCTGACGCTCCAGCTCCATCCGGCCGATCTCGGCTCGGTGCTGGTGCGGATGCGCCTGCAGGATGGGCGGCTGGAAATGAGCTTGCGCACCAGCCGCGAGGAGACCGCCGAGCGCCTGCGCAAGGAGGGCGACCTGCTCTCCGGCCTGCTGCGCGAGGCCGGCTACGAGCCCGAAGTCGTGACGATTCAGTCGGGCGGCCCCGGAGCGGGCGAATCCGCGCCGCGCGGCCAGGGCTTCGCGTCCTTCGCCGGATCGCAGGGCGGACAGCATGACAGACAGCCGGGCGCGGCGACGCCCGACCAATCGGGCCGACGCCCATCCCCGCGCGCGGACGCGGCCACCACGCCCACCGAGGAGCAGGACCATGAAACGGATTCTCGCGGGCGTGATCGCGGCAGCCTGTATCTCTAGCGCTGCCGGCCCGAAGGCGGCGGTCGCGCATTCCACCGCTGCCGAAGGCGCTGCGGAGGCCGCGGGCGCGCTGGGCGGCGAGGCACGGAGCGGCTCCAAACGTCCCCCGATGGCCGGCGCCTCGCGGATCTGCGAGCGCCAGATGGCGCAGGCGGCAGCGAAGCACGGCGTGCCGCTCGGCATGCTCTACGCGGTCGGGCTGACGGAGAGCGGCAACCGCGGCTCGCTCCAGCCCTACGCCATGAATATCGGCGGCAAGGCCTATTTCGGCAGCGGCGCCGCCGACGTGATGCAGCGCCTCGCCCAGGCGCAGCAGGAGGGCGTGCGCCTGGTCGATCTCGGCTGCATGCAGATCAACCATCACTATCACCGGGCGAAATTCGCCTCGCTGGAGGCGATGATCGACCCGGCCCAGAACGTCGAATACGCGACGCGCTTCCTGAAGGAGCTGAAGGAGCGTGAGGGAAGCTGGACGCTCGCCGTGGCGCGCTACCATGCCGGGCCGAACAACAACCCGGCGCAGAAGGTCTATGTCTGCCGGGTCATCACCAACATGGTCGCCACCGGCTTCGGCAATTGGACGCCGGGCGCGAAGACGTTCTGCCAGTAGGTTGGCTCACCCGACGTAGGTGTAGCCCATATAACGCTTGGCTTCGATCGGATCGTAGCCGAGCCGCTCGGCGAGCTTCTTGCGCAGCTTGCTCACATGGCCCTCGATCACGCTCTCCTCGACGCCGTTGCTGTAGACGCCGTAGACCACGTTGAAGACCTGGGTCTTGGTGAGCCGGCGCCCGCGGTTGCGTACGAGATATTCGAGAATGTGCCGCTCCCGCCGCGGCAGGGACAGCGGCACGCCGTCGATCTCGGGGTCGCGCCCGTCATGGAAGACCTTGAGCCGATCCGGCCCCTTGGCCTCGCCCTCGGTCTCGCCCTCCGGCTCGCCCTGTTGAACGGCGCCGTTGACCCGGCGCCAGATTGCTTCCGAACGGGCCAGGATCTCGCGGACATGGACGGGCTTGGGCAGCACGTCGTCGATGCCGGCTTCCAGGAGTTCGACGGTCTGCTCGAGCGAGCGCAGATCCGCCAGGGCGATGATCGGCGCGCGGGACTGCTTGCGAATGACGCCCGCGCATTTCGCCCGCTCCGCGAAATCGCCGAGGAGAAAGCCCTGGATCGCTTCGAGATCGGCGGGAGAGGCCGCCCGGAGCCAGCTCAGGAACTCGTCGGGCAAAAGCGCGAACGAGGAGATGCCCTCACGCTCGAAGCTGGCCTTGTAACCCGCGTTCACGGTATCGCGCGGATCGACCAGGAAATACATCGACGACCATCCCCTTGATCCCGCCGGGTCGCCCTGCCACTGCGCCGCGAACTGGGCAGGTTTTGGGCACTACCGGAAGGCCGTCCGCCGCCTGCCGCAACGCTCCGAGAGGCTGCCGCGGCCAATTCATGGAGCGCGGCCGCAAGGGGGTCAATCTACTGAACTGTACATTTTCAGACAGTGGTGAAGTTCGTCGGCGGCGCGTGGCATTCGCGCCGCGTCACGCGTGCCCGACCCGGGCTTGACGGAGGGCGTGGGCGAAGCCTTCGAGGGAGAGCGTCGCCGTCTCCTCCGCGACGATTCGCTGGATCGCGACCCCCGCGAACACCTCGTCGAGCACGAGCTTGAAGAACACCGTCATCGCCTCGGCGGCGAATTCGAGATCGAGGACCACCTGCATGGAGCGGCCCCAATCGAGGCACACATCGGCCGCGTCGGCGTAGGTCAGCACCGATTCCTTGAAGTACAATTCGGCGGAGGAGGAGACGATGTCGGCGATGTTGCCGTGCCGCTCGCCGCGGATCCAGCCGATGAGCACGCCGCCGTCGAGCAGGCACAGCTCGGCGATGAAGTCGCGCAGCACCTCGGCGAAGATCTGCTCGGCCGCCGCATGGCTGTGCGGGACGGCCGACGGTCCTGGCGCGAAACGTTGGACCTGAGGGGTCATCGGGCTCTCGCGAAGAGGAAGAAAAGGATCTGGGCCACGGCGCGGTAAAATTCTGCCGGAATCGTCTGATCGACCTGCACAGCATCGTACAGGGACCTTGCGAGAGGCTTGTCCTCGATCACGGCGATGCCTTTTTCCTCGGCGATCGCGCGGATGCGCAGGGCGATGAGATCCTGCCCCTTGGCGATCACCAGGGGGGCCGGATTCTCGCTGGGCTCGTAGCGCAGGGCCACCGCGAAGTGGGTCGGGTTGGCGATGATCACGGTCGCCCGGTCGACATTGGCGAGCATCCGGTTGCGGGCGCGGTCCTGGGCGAGCGAGCGCATCCGCGCCTTGACCGACGGATCACCCTCGGTCTGCTTGTGCTCGTCCTTGATGTCCTGGCGCGACATCCGCAGCGAGCGCTGCCAGCGCAGCCGCGCCCAGACGAGATCGCCCGCGACGATGACGATGGTGGCGATGGCCACAGCCGAGACCAGACGGATCGCGACCGTCAGGATCAGTTCGGGCAGTTGGCTCGGATCGACGAACATGGCGTTCACGGCTCTTGTCCGCTCCGAGCGGAGGAGCAGAAGGGCGACGACACTGACCGACAGGAATTTAACGAGGGATTTCAGGAACTCGACTTGACCCGAGGTTCCGAAGATCCGCGCAAAACCTGCCATCGGCGACACCCGCGACCATTTCGGCGTGATCCGGTCGAGGACGAAGCGCGGCAGGTTCTGCAGAAGCGAGGCCGAGAGGCTGCAGAAAGCCAGGATCAGCAGGATCGGCAGCAGGAAGCGGCCGGCCGCCAGCGCCACGCGGCTGAGGAGCAGCATCGCGTCGCCGCCGGTCTCCAGGGAGAAGCCGCGCGGATCGTCGAAGAGCGGGGCGAAATCGGCCGCGAGCTGCGCCCCCTGCCCCCGCGCGAACAGGGCCAGCGCGATCAGCAGACCGAGCGTCGAGGCAAAGACCGGCGCCTCGCGCGAGAACGGGATGTCGCCCTTCTCGATCGCGTCGCGCACCCGCCGCTCGGTGGCGGCTTCGGTCTTGCTCTCCTTGTCCTCGTCCGACACGCATCAGCCCCGCCGATGCCGAAGCGGAATGCGAGGGCGCGGATCAGCGGATGAGCGCTTCATCCTCGCCTCCCGGATTGATCTCGATCTCGCCGCGCCCGGCCATGTCCATCGCCAGATCGGTGATGGTGCGGCGTGCCTCCAGCACGTCGCGCTGCGCCGCGGGCTCGCCGCCGTTCAGCTCGTGCTCGACCATGCGGCGCACCCGCGCCGAGAGGGCGCTGAGCACGGTGGTGCGGAACTCGATATCCGTCCCCTTCAGGGCCAGCACCAGCCGGTCGTTGGGCACGGCGTCGAACAGCGTGGTGCGGGCGCGCGGCGCCAGCTTGACGATGTCGTCGAAGGTGAAGAGCAGACCCTTGAGGATCTCGACCGATTTCGGACGCGACTCGCCGAGGCTGGAGAGCACGTCGTCCATCTGCTGGCGCTCCATCTTGTTGATGATGTCGGCCATCTTGGCATGCGTGTCGGCGCCGGAATTGCGCGCGCCGTTGATCATGAAGTCCTCGTGCAGGGTCTTCTCGATCGCGTGCAGCACGTCGTCGACGATCGGCTTGAAGCTCAGCATCCGCCGCATCACCGTGTTGCGCACCGGCGCGGGCAGGTGGCCCATCACCTTGGCGGCGGTGGCGGGCTTCACCTTGGACAGGATCAAAGCGGCGGTCTGGGGGTGCTCCTTGACGAGGTAGCTCGCCAGCACGCTCTCCTGCACGGTGCCGAGCCGTTCCCAGACCGAGCGGGTGGCGCTGCCGCGCACGTCGGCGAGGATGTCGGCGATCTGGTCGGCCGGCAGCAGGCCGCTGAGCAGCTTCTCGACCTCGCTGGCGGTGCCGATCAGGCTGTTGCCGGCGGAAAATTCGGCGGAGAAATGCTCCACCACGGTGTCGAGCTGCTCGGGGCTGACCGCGCCGAGATTCGAGGCCGAGCGGGTGATGCGCTTGAGCTCATCCGGCTCGAAATACTTGATCAGCCGGCCGGCCGCGGGCTTGCCCATGGCGAGCAGCAGCGCGGCGACCTGATCGACGGGCTCGAGCCGCCGGCCCGCCACCACACGGGGAGCGACGGCGCCCGCGGCGATGGCGTCCGATGGGACGGGGCTCGATGCCAGAGGGCTCGAAGACATGGCGGCCCGCTCTCGCCGAGGCTCAGGTGTTCTGATCGGTGGCGGAGGGCCCGACCACCTCGGTCAGCGAGACGCCGAACCGGGAATTGTCCTCCTCGACGATCACGATCTCGCCCCGGGCAATGACCCGGCCGTTAACCATCACGTCCACCGGCTCGCCGACCCGGTGGTCGAGGGGCACGACGGCGCCGCGGCCGAGCTTCATCAGATCCGCCACCGGCATGGTCGCCGAACCGAGCACGACCTGCATCAGCACCGGGATGCGCAGGATCGAGTCGAGGTTGCGCCCGTCGCCGACGCGGGGCTCGGTGCCGGCCAGATCGGTATCGGGGAAGGGGCTGCTGCTCATCGCTCGGGCTCTTCGGGTCCGCTTGGTGCGTGAGAATGGTCTAGCCGGCTTGGCTGACGCGAGGCTGTCGCCGCAGGTTCGAGGAGACCCGCTTCGCGCGGCCGACCCCAGCTGACATTTCGCTGACGCCGGCCGTCAGCTTCGCGGGGTGGTCTGGTGACAGAAGGGGGCATCACGACCCCCGACAGGAACCGAACGCATGAGCGCCTTCAAGACCCTTCTCGCCGCCACGCTGGCCACCGGCCTCCTCGCGGCATCGGCACAGGCCGACACGCCCGGCAAAGACTGGATGCCGATCGATCAGGTGCTGACCAAGCTGGCGGAGGCCGGTTACGGCACGGTGCGCAGCATCGAAGCCGATGACGGGGTGTGGAAGGCCAAGGCGGTCCGGGACGGCCGGAGCGTCAAAGTTCAGCTCGATCCGCAGACCGGCGCCATCGTCGAGAAAACCAAGAAGCCGAGCGACGATTGAGGGGGAAGCCGCCTCACGGCTTCTGCGAGCGCGCGGCGACGAGGGCCGCGCGCGACGCCTCCAGCGAATCGAGCACCGCCCGCGCCTCCTCGATCTTGAGGCTCAAGGCGTCCAGAACCTCGCGGCCCTCCTCCTTGAAGGAGCGCACCGCCTCGCCGGCCTGGGTCAGCGCCACGCCGGAGGCGGCCACCGCCGCGCCGTACTCGGCCTGGGTCCGGTCGAGGCGCTTCAGCTTCAGATACATCGGCACCACGCAGGCGCTCGTCACCACGAGCGCGACGAGCAATACGCCGTCAACCAAGGAGCCCATGGCCGCCCTCCTTCTCCGGATTGATCGATTCCTCCACCCGCAGGACGTAGCTGCCCTGCGATTGGCCGGCCCGGCACCAGAAGAGCGGCCGGTCGTTGCCCTCGAGCTTGATCCGCGTCGCGGGCGTCGCGTCGAGGGTGAGCACCTGCCCGACCTTGAGGCCGGCGATCTCGCCGAGCGTCAGGTGACGCTCTTCGAGGACGGCGCGCAGGCGCACGGTCGTCTTCTGCACCTCCGCCGCGATCTGCTCGGCCCAGCGCGGGTCGCGGGCAGCGGATTCGCCGGTCAGCACCTTGCCGAGCGCCGGGCGCAGCGGGTTCAGCATCGTCTGCGGGATGATGAGGAACATCTCGCCGCCGCGGTTGAGCGCTTGAAGCAGGAACTTGGCCTGCACCGCCTTGTTGGAGCGCCGGCCGATCACCGCGAACTCCATCCGGGTCTCCATCCGCTCGAGGCGGAAGGCGGTCTGCGAGACGAGGCCGAAGGAGGATTCGAGCCCCTTGCCGACCTGCTCGAACACCATCTGCGCGATGCGCAGTTCGAGCGCCGAGAAGGTGCGCTCGTCCTCCACCGGCGGCTCGGTGCCGTCGGAGCCGAACAGCACCTCGACCATGGTGTAGATGAAGTCGCGATCGAGCCCGACCAGAACGTGGCCGTCCCATTCCGGCGCCTGGAAGATGCCGACCACGGCGTTGGCGTCGTAGGCATCGAGGAACTCGCCGAAGCGCCCGCTTTCCACACCGCTCAGGGAGTAGAAGGCCGAGGAGGCGGCCAGGTGCTTGGCCGCATCGGTGCAAGCGGTGGCGAGGCGGTCGAGCACCACGCTGAGCATCGGCAGCCGGTCGAGCGACAGGCCGCCGGCCTCCTGGATGCGGGCGCGGATATCGGTCGCGGGCCGCGTTGCCGTGACGAAGGGGGGAAGCTCGGGCCGCGGCTCGGGGGCTGCCTCGGGCCGGGGTTCGGGGGTCGCCTCGGGCCGGGGCTCGGGGGTCGTGTCGGGCCGGGGCTCGGGGGTCGTGTCGAGCGCCGCTTCGGGGGTCTCGGTCTCGTCCATCTGCGAAATCCCTTACGCCGCGGCCGGTTCAGCGCGGGCGCCGGGCACGGTGGCGCTCTCGACCTCGTCGATGGTCGGGCGGTCGGCGCCGGCAATGCCCTTGCGGCCGTGCTCGATCGCGACCTGGGGCAGCGCGCCGTTCATGTAGGCGATCAGGCTCTGCTTCACGATGGTGTAGACGCTGCACTGCTTCTCGCGCACGCCTTTGATCTTCACGGCGAGCGGGGCGAGCATCCCGTAGGACGCGAACACGCCGATGAAGGTGCCGACCAGCGCCGCGCCGATCAGGCCGCCGAGGATCTGCGGCGACTGGTCCAGCGCGCCCATCGCCTTCACGATGCCTAGCACCGCCGCGACGATACCGAGCGCCGGCAGCGCCTCCGCCACGGTGTTGATCGCGGCATAGGGCTTGAGCTTGTACTTCTTGTGCGTGCCGATCTCCTCTTCCATCAGCGCCTCGATCTCGTGCGAGCGGGCGTTGCCGATGAGAATCAGGCGGCAATAGTCGCAGATGAACAGCACCAGATCCTGGTCCTTGGTCACCTCGGGATAGTTCTTGAAGATCTCGGAATTCGCCGGATCGTCGAAATGCGTCTCGACCTCGTTGCGCGGCTTGGTCTTCAGGTCGCGCATCAGGGCGTGCAGGAGCCCCAGCAGCGAGAGGAAGTCCTGGCGCTTCGGCCCCTTGTTGGTGAAGGCTTCCATCGTCGCCTTGCCGGAATCGACGACCGTCTTCATCGGGTTGGCGATGACGAAGGTGCCCGCCGCCATCCCGAAGATGATGACGAACTCCCAGGGCTGCCAGATCACGATCAGGTGCCCGCCCATGGCGACGAAGCCGCCGAGCATGCAGCCGATCGCGATGACGAGGCCGACGAGGATTCCCATGAGAAGACTCCGGGGGGACACCGCTGCGGGGACGGGTGCCGACGCGCGGCAGCCCTTTGTCCGAGCCAATAGGCATAGTGGCTTGCGCGGAGCTTTTTCACGGAGCGCCAGGGCCTGTCATCGCCGGGGCCGACCTTGGAGCCGGGCGTTCGAGCGCCTAACTGAGGCTCGGCCTTATGTCCTCGAACCGGAGCGTTTCCTTGGCCCAAACCGACGATCGCCTGCCGCAGATGCACGCCACCACGATCCTCATGGTCCGCAAGGGCGGCCGGGTGGTGATCGGCGGCGACGGTCAGGTCAGCCTCGGCCAGACCATCGTGAAGGGCAATGCCCGCAAGGTCCGGCGGCTCGCCAAGGGCACCGTGATCGGCGGCTTTGCCGGTACCACCGCCGACGCCTTCACCCTGTTCGAGCGGCTGGAAGCCAAGCTGGAGCAGTATCCCGGCCAGCTCACCCGCGCCTGCGTCGAACTCACCAAGGATTGGCGCACCGACCGTTATCTGCGCCGCCTGGAGGCGATGATGCTGGTCGCCGACAAGGAGGTCAGCCTGCTGCTGTCCGGCGCCGGTGACGTGCTGGAACCCGAGACCGGGGTGATGGCGATCGGCTCGGGCGGCAACTACGCCCTCTCCGCCGCCCGCGCGTTGGAGGACGGCGAACTCGACGCCGAGGCGATCGTGCGCCGGTCGATGAAGATCGCCGCCGAGATCTGCGTCTACACCAACGGCAACCTCGTGATCGAAACCCTCGACGCGGCCTGAGGGCCGCGCTCCCTGGAAAGCCGGGCCTCGCCCGCCTAGATCGTCCTCGGGGAAGGCCCCGCGCCCGACGCGCCGCCCCATACCTCCCCAAAAAACGGCCGCAGGAGCCCGATGACCACCTTCTCTCCCCGCGAGATCGTCTCCGAGCTCGACCGCTTCATCGTCGGCCAGAAGGACGCCAAGCGCGCGGTTGCGATCGCCTTGCGCAACCGGTGGCGGCGCCAGCAACTGAAAGGGCCGCTGCGGGACGAGGTGGCGCCCAAAAACATCCTGATGATCGGCCCGACGGGCTGCGGCAAGACCGAGATCGCCCGGCGTCTCGCCCGGCTCGCGGGCGCGCCCTTCCTCAAGATCGAGGCCACCAAGTTCACGGAGGTGGGCTATGTCGGCCGCGACGTGGAGCAGATCGTGCGCGACCTCGTCGAGGTCGGCATCGGTCTGACGCGGGAGGAGAAGCGCAAGGCGGTCAAAGCCAAAGCAGAGGCGGCGGCCGAATCCCGCATCCTCGACGCGCTGGTGGGGCCGACCGCGAGCCAGGCGACGCGGGAAAGCTTCCGCAAGAAGCTGCGGGCGAGCGAACTCGACGACAAGGAGGTCGAGATCGAGCTGGCCCCCTCCGGCTCCCAGGGCATGCCGATGTTCGAGATCCCCGGCATGCCGGGCGCCTCGATGGGCGCGATCAACATCTCCGACATGCTCGGCAAGGCGCTCGGCGGCCAGCGCGGCAAGCCGCGCCGCATCACCGTGGCGGAAGCCTACGCGCCGCTGATCGCCGAGGAGAGCGACAAGCTCGTGGACGACGACGCCCTGACCCGCGAGGCGATCCGTGAGGTCGAGGATAACGGCATTGTCTTCCTCGACGAGATCGACAAGATCTGCGCCCGCGAGGGCCGCTCCGGCGCCGACGTCTCCCGCGAGGGCGTGCAGCGCGACCTGCTGCCCCTAATCGAGGGCACCACGGTGGCGACCAAGCACGGGCCGGTGAAGACCGACCACATCCTGTTCATCGCGTCGGGCGCCTTCCACGTCTCGAAGCCGTCCGACCTCCTGCCCGAATTGCAGGGCCGCCTGCCGATCCGCGTCGAGTTACAGCCGCTCACCGTCGAGGATTTCAAGCAGATCCTCACCGCGACGGAGGCGAGCCTGATCAAGCAGACGGTGGCGCTGATGCAGACGGAGGGCGTCACCCTCGACTTCACCGAGGATGCCATCGATGCGCTCGCCCGCGTCGCCGTCGAGGTGAACGGCTCGGTGGAGAATATCGGCGCCCGCCGGCTTCAGACCGTGCTGGAACGGGTGATCGACGAGATCTCGTTCACCGCCACCGACCGCTCCGGCGAGACGGTGCCGATCGATGCGGCCTATGTCCGCGACCGCGTCGAGGATCTGGCGGCGAACGCGGATCTCAGCCGCTTCATCCTCTGATCCGGGATGAGCAGCGGCCGTAAGGAACGCGCAAGCCATCGTCCCCTGGCGCGTGGAGGCCTGGCCCTGGGCATCCTGGCCGCCGGTCTGCTCGGTGCCGTCCGAGCGGGCGCAGCCGATGCGGAGAGCGAGGCCACGCTGCTGAAGCAGAGCCCTCTGATCGTGTCGGCCGGGGCGAACGAGGTGCCCTGGCTCGAGACGGCATGCGCCGTCCTCCTGACCGCCGCGGGCCGGGCGGAGGGCAGCCCGTCCGCACGGGACGAGGGCCATGTCGTACCCGCCATCATACGGTGCGCCCGCTTGGCGCCTGTCCGTCACGACGGGCTGGCGTCCGCCTTGCCGGGCCATCGCTGCATGGCGCTGGCCGGGGGCGACTCGACCGGCGACCATCCTGTGCCCATCCGCTCGCAGCCCAGAGCGGGAAGTCGGCGCCTCGGCCTATCACGGGACCCCGTCATCATGGCCGATCCCGTGCAGGTCGTGAACGGTCATGCGCGGATGCTGCGGCCCGACGGCCAGCCCGGATGGGTTCCGCGGGACCGGTTGCGGACCTGGGTCGTCTCGGCCGTGCCGGAGCTGCGCTGTCTGCCGACGCGAAAGCCGGGCGGCTCGCTCGGCGTCACCTACCTGCGTTCCGACGAGGCAGGCGAGACAGGGTCCCGTCCGGGTGCCCCGGATGCGCGGTGAGGCCGCCTCGCCCATGAATGGCCGCAGCGCCACGCCCGACATCGCCCTGCCGATCCTCGCTCTCCTGGCGGGGATGGTCTCGATCCAGAGCGGCGCGGCTCTGGCCAAGGGGCTGTTTCCGGTCATCGGCGCGGCGGGCGTCACGACGCTCCGCGTCGGCTTCTCGGCGCTGATCCTGCTCGCAATCTGGCGGCCATGGCGGCGCAGTCTGGAGCGGGGCGAGATCGGCGCCATCGCGCTCTACGGCGCGGCGCTCGGGCTCATGAACCTGCTGTTCTACCTCTCGCTCCGCACGATCCCCCTCGGCATCGCGGTGGCCATCGAGTTCACCGGCCCGCTGGCCGTGGCGTTGGCGGGTTCGCGCCGGGCGCGCGACTTCGCCTGGATCGGCCTCGCGGTGCTCGGGCTCGGCCTGCTGCTGCCGCTGGGCGAGACCAGCACCCTCGATCCCACGGGCGCGGCGTTGGCCCTCGGCGCGGGCCTGTGCTGGGCGGCCTACATCGTGTTCGGCCAGCGCGCCGGCCGGGCCGGCGGCGGGCGGGCGGTGTCGCTCGGAATGCTGGTCGCCGCCCTCGTCGTCGCGCCGGTGGGCTTCGTCGAAGCCGGCGCCGACCTGTTCACCCCGGCGACGCTCGCGACGGGTCTCGTCATCGCCGTCCTGTCGAGCGCCCTGCCCTACTCGCTCGAAATGTTCGCCCTCACGCGCCTGCCCCGCCCGGCCTTCGGCGTGCTGATGAGCCTGGAACCCGCCGTCGCCTCGGTAGCCGCCCTCGCCCTGCTCGGTGAGCGGCTGAGTCCGGTGCAGGGCGGGGCCATCGCCTGCATCGTGGCGGCTTCGGCGGGGATCACGCTGGCAAACCGCAAGCCCGGCAGTTGAGGACGGGAATCGAACGACGTGGGGTGAACGGGCGTGATCCCGATCCGCCGCCCCTACCCTTCCCAGACCTGCCCCGGCCGCAGCGCCAGGAACCGCTCCGGCGGAAGCGCGGCCCCTGTCAGCGCTTCGCCCAGCGCCTCGACGGGGCGCTCGATGCCCTCGTCGGTGAGCTTGAACGTGCCCCAATGGTGGCCGAGCGCCTGATCGGCGCCGAGGAGGCTCAGCGCTTCCACCGCGTCGGCGGGGTTCATGTGCTGGGGCTGCATGAACCAGCGCGGCTCGTAGGCGCCGATCGGCAGGGTGGCGAGCCGGGGCGGGCCGAACCGGGCGCGGATCTCGCGGAAGATCGTGCCGTCGCCGAGGCCGGTATCGCCGACATGGTAGTGCACGCCGCGCGGCGTCGTGAGCAGGAAGGCGCACCACAGGGCCATGCGCCGGTCGTTGAGGCCGCGCGCCGACCAGTGGTTGGCCGGCGTCAGATGCACGGTGATGCCGGCGCCGAGATCGACCGACTCGCCCCAATCGTGGGTCTCGACATGCATGGTCTCGTCGTAGCCGCGCAGGATCGCGTCGTTGCCGAGGGGGGCAACGATCAGCGGCTGGTGGTCCTGCCACAGGCGGGCGATCGTCGGCCCGTCGAGATGGTCGTAGTGGTTGTGGGTGATCAGCACCGCATCGATCGGCGGCAGGTCGGCATAGGCGATGCCCGGCGCGTTGACCCGCTTCGGCCCGGCAAAGCGGACCGGGCTCGCGCGCTTGGCATAGACCGGGTCGACCAGGATGTTGCGGCCCGCGACCTGGAACAGGTAGCTCGCATGTCCGATCAGGACGACGCGAAGCCCCTCGAACCGCTCCGGCGGCTTGTCCGCCGGAAATGGGCTCGGGAAGCTTGCCGGCCATGCCTCAGGCTTGCCGGTCCGGCGCCAGCGGGCCATGTCGGAGAGCGACTTGTCGGGCGGCTGGTTCGGGGCGTGAAAGCGCAGCCCGTCGAAATGCGCGCTCTGGGGGCCGCGATAATAGGGGTTCTTGCTCCGGCGATGCGCGGCGTAACCGACACCCCCGAGGGTCATCACAGTGGCCGCGCTGGCGACCGTGAGCAGGCCACGCTTCTTCATACGGCCAAGATGGCCCGTTCGGTCCGCGGTTCAAGCGCGGCGCAGGGCCTCATGAGCGCCAGCGCAGCTCCTGGCGGGTCAGCGGGTTGGCGAAGGGGCGGCTCTCGCGCGCCGCCTCCAGGGCCTCGCGCTTGAGGCGGAAATACCATTGCGAGGGCAGATCGCCCTGGCCGAGCAGCACCATGGTCGGCTTGCGGTCGAGACCCGCCTGCGCGTGCTGGAGCACCTGCTGATCCTGGGTCAGGAACTGGCGCATCAGCGGCCGGGCGATCGGCTTCAGGAGGTTGAGCGCCGGCATGCTCCAATAGAGCGCGTTGGTCAGCATCGTCCGGTTGGGGCCCATCGGCGTGGCGAAGGTGTAGTTCGCCACGCGCTTCGTGCCCGCCTTGATCCGCTCCAGCCGCACGCCGGGCAGGCGGAACTCGATCTCGACCTCCGGTGCGCCGCCGAGCAGGCGGTAGACCGGCGAACTCGTTGTCGTCGCGTGGCTCGTCATGACGAAGCCGTGCGGCACGGGCTGGAAGGTCTTCACCTTCTCCCGCAACTCCTTCGAGGGCCGGAACCACCACGTATCGTGGACGAAGGCGACGTGGCCGGGATCGACGAGGCTCAGCGTCGTCAGGTCGAACGAAGCCTCGACCTCCAATTCGAGAACGAGGCAGCCGGCCGGCTCGAAATCGAGGGAGGGCACCGCCGGCACGGCTTCCGGATCGGCCGGTCCGAGATGCGGGTTGACCCAGAGGAAGCCCGCGCTCTCGACGATGGGGAAGCGCTGGACCGCGATGCGCGAAAAGTCCGAGGCGTCGTGTGCGGAGAGCGTCGGCACGTCGCGGCAGCGCCCGTCGGTGCCGAAGCGCCAGCCGTGGAACGGGCACATCAGCGTGTCGCCGTCGAACTGGCCCTTGGACAAAGCCATGCCGCGATGGGGGCAGCGGTCGCGCAGGGCGAACAGGCTGCCGTCCTTGGCCCGGCCGAGCACGACCTGCTCGCCGTTGAGCGCGACCGCCCGCATCTTTCCGCCCGAGACCGCCGCGGCGCGGCCGGCGCAGTACCATGCGTTCGACAACGGCTCGCGCATGGCGCGCGGATCGAGGGCGTCGTCGGCGGAGATGCGCGGGGCGGTGGCGGAGGACATGGCGTCTGAAGGGCCCGATGCTGACGGGCGCCCTCTTTAGGCTCCTCGCCGCCCGTCGGCCAGCGGCACGCAGGTGAGACCTTCAGGGCAATCGCTCGAAGCCGCTCGGGCGGCTTCGCGGCGCGAAGAGCGCCGCGCGGAGCGGGCCTTTCGGGACTTTGCTCCTGAAAGGCATCGAGCGGAGCGGAAGCTTAAGCCCGCGGAGGCGGGCGCCGGCGCTTGAGGCCGAAGGAAAAGCCGGGGGGATCGCGTTGAGCGATCGCCGTGGCCACACCGCATGCTGCACCGCGGCGAGACAACGCACCGGATCGGCCACCAGGGGTCTTTCGCACGGCGAAAATCGCCCCTACCTTGGGCTCATCCGCAACGAACGAAAGGAGGTGATCCAGTGTCTCATTGTCATCAGCCGTCGCCGACGACCAAGACCTGGACTGTTGCCTCCGGCGTGTGCGCCTAACGCACCCGCGGGATCTCAGCAGGTTTCGTCGGACTGACCGGTTCGACAATGGAAGGGCCGCCCCTCGGGGCGGCCCTTCGCATGTCAGGTGCCTTTAAACGGCTCAGCGGTGCTGAACCTGAAACAGTGGGGCGGCCAGGGCCTCGCAACGGGCGCGCCAGAGGTCGCGCTCGGTCCGCAGGTCATCCATCTTGCCGACCTCTTCGGCGATGTGGGCGCGCAGCTCGCGGATTTCCTGGGCCAGGATGACCTGAAGCTCGTCGCGGCGCTCGGCCTCCAGCCGGAGCCGGGCCTTGAGCATCATGTTCTCGGCCATGATCTCGGCGACGTCCTCGTCGGCGGCCTCGACCGACTTCGCGGCGACGGAGACGAGGCGGGGCGACCAGCCGCTGTTGCGGGCCTCGGCCTCCGGCTCGGCGGGAGCCGGTTCCGCGCTGCGCGTTTCGACGGCGGGCGTTTCGCCGACGGTGGTGCGCATGGTCGCGAGCCAATCCCGCAACGGAGCGGTGGCAGCGGGAGTCCGGAGACCGGGCTCGGGGGACGGGGCCTGTCGCGCGGGTTCCGACATCGGGTGGTCCTCGGGCACCTCCAGCGGTGCGTTGACGATCATCAGAGCCGAACATGCTTAACGAAGCGTAAAGCTTAACCGTCCGCTTACGTCTGTTTCGGGTACAGTCCCGCATCGGCCCACGGGCCAGATCCTCCTTCGGGATCGATAGGGGAAATCAGGGCCACCGCTCGAAGCCGCATGAGCGGCTTCGCGGCGCGAAGAGCGCCGCGCGGAGCGGGCTTTTTGGGGCGTGAGCTCCGGAAAGCGTCGAGCGGAGCGAAAGCCTAAGCCCGCGGAGGCGGGCGCCGGCGACTGAGGCAAACCGTCAAGAAATCAGGGTGATCGCCTTCAGGCGATGGCCCTGATGGATACGGGCCCGGGATTGACTTGAAGCGGTCCAGGGCCTATCCGCCCGGCTCCATTTCGACGTTCGAACGTCACGATGAGCCGCCGACCGGCCCGAGGGGCCGGAGGTCAACGTCCGACAGCGCGTGTGCGCCCTCGGGCGCCCTTGTCGTTGCCGGGCGTGCGCCGAAGCGTCAAACGAGCCCTGCCATGGCGCCCGCGAACGACACCACCCTTCGCATCGAGGATGCGGTCAACGACCTCTGCCCGTGGTCGGGCAAGCCGATCGTGCCCGAGGCGTTGACCCTCTACAACGGGGCGGTGGTTGGCTTCTGCGATGCAGCGTGCCGGGACAAGTTCGCCCGCGCGGTGGCGTCCTTCGAGGATGCGCTCCGCGCGCGCCGCGTGGCCAATGCCGGCCTTCACCAGTAGCCCAGGCTGACGCGACACATGTTCGAAGGCCTTTCCGACCGCCTTTCCGGGATCCTCTCCGGCCTGACGCGCCGCGGCGCGTTGACCGAAGCCGACGTCACCGCCGCCATGCGCGAGGTGCGCCGCGCGCTTCTCGAAGCCGATGTGGCGCTGGAGGTGGTGCGCTCGTTCACCGACAAGGTGCGCGAGAAGGCGGTGGGCGCCGTCGTCCTCAAGTCGGTGACGCCCGGCCAGATGGTCGTGAAGATCGTCAACGACGAACTCATCGAGATGCTCGGCACCGATGCAAGCGTCGTCGATCTCAACGCCCCGGCCCCCGTCGCCATCCTCATGGTCGGCCTTCAGGGCTCGGGTAAGACGACCACCACGGCCAAGATTGCCCGGCGGCTGAACCAGCGCGACAAGCGCCGGGTGCTGCTCGCCTCCCTCGACACGCGGCGTCCCGCGGCGATGGAGCAGCTGGCGGTGCTCGCTAAGCAGGTCGAGGTCGAGAGCCTGCCGATCGTCGCCGGCCAGTCGGCGGTGCAGATCGCCAAACGCGCCATGGAAGCCGCCCGCCTCGGTGGCTTCGACGTGGTGATGCTCGACACCGCCGGCCGCACCACGGTCGACGAGGGCCTGATGAACGAAGCCGCCGAGGTCAAGGCGGCGACGAAACCCCACGAAGTGCTGCTGGTGGCCGATGCGCTCACCGGCCAGGACGCGGTGAACACCGCGCGCGCCTTCGACGAGCGCCTCGGCGTCACCGGCATCGTGCTGACCCGCATGGACGGCGATTCCCGCGGCGGCGCGGCGCTCTCCATGCGCGCGGTCACGGGCAAGCCGATCAAACTCGTCGGCGTCGGCGAGAAGGTCGATGCGCTGGAGGAATTCCACCCGCAGCGGGTGGCCAACCGCATCCTCGGCATGGGCGACATCGTCTCGCTCGTCGAGAAGGCGGCCGAGACCATCGACCACGAACAGGCCCTGCGCACCGCCGAGAAGATGCGGAAGGGCAAGTTCGACCTCGAAGACCTGTCGATGCAGCTCGCCCAGATGGAGAAGATGGGCGGGATCGGCGGCCTGATGGGGATGCTGCCCGGCATGGGGCAGATGAAGAAGCAGGTCGAGGGCGCCAACCTCGACGAGAAGATGTTCAAGCGCCAGCGCGCCATCATCTCCTCGATGACGCCGGGCGAGCGCAAGAATCCCGACCTTCTCAAGAACAGCCGCAAGAAGCGCATCGCGGCGGGTGCCGGCGTCAAGGTCGAGGAGATCAACAAGCTCCTCAAGATGCACCGGACCATGGCCGACATGATGAAGGCGATGGGCTCGGGCAAGCGCGGCGGCATCGGCCAGGCGCTCGGCAACATGTTCGGGCTGGGCGGCGGCATGCCGGGCGGTTTGCCGGGCGGCATGAAGCTGCCGCCGGGCATGCCGGAGCCGACGCCGGAGCAGATCGCCGAGATCGAGAAGCAGTTCGGCGGCAAGCTGCCGCCGATGCCGGCGGGGCTCGGGGCTGGCAAGATGCCGGGCCTGCCGGGCTTGGGCGGGCCCAAGATACCGGGCCTGGGCGGCTTCCTGCCGGGGAAGAAGAAATGACGGTCTTGTCCGCACAGGGGATCGATCCCGAGCTGGCAGGCCTGCGCGAGAGCATCGACAACTTCGATGCCGCGCTCATCCATCTGCTCGCCGAACGCTTCCGCTGCACGCAGCGGGTGGGCGAGTTGAAGGCCCGCAAGGGTCTGCCTCCCTCCGATCCGGATCGGGAGGCGCGTCAGGTCAAGCGCCTGAGAAATCTCGCGGTCGAAGCCAAGCTCGACCCCGATTTCGCCGAGAAATTCCTCGCCTTCGTGGTCAAGGAAGTCATTCGGCACCACCGGACGATCGCCGAAAGCGTCGATCACAACACCGCAACGAACCCCGACACCGAAAGGAACGACTGATGTCCCTCAAGATCCGTCTCACCCGCGGCGGCGCCAAGAAGCGCCCGTACTACCGCATCGTCGTCGCCGACGCCCGCGCCCCGCGCGACGGCCGCTTCATCGACAAGGTCGGCGCCTACGACCCGATGAAGGCCAAGGACGATCCGGCCCGCATCGTGCTCGACAACGAGAAGATCCAGTCCTGGCTCGCCAAGGGCGCGCAGCCGACCGACCGCGTCCTGCGCTTCCTCGACGCCGCCGGCCTCGCCAAGCGCCCGGCCCGCAACAACCCGCAGAAGGCCGAGCCGGGCGAGAAGTCCAAGGAGCGCGCCGCCAAGCGCGCCGAGAAGGCTGCCGCCCCGGCCGAAGACGCCGCGGCGTAAGCCAGGCCGTCCCTCCCCCACGACGGATCCCGGGCTTGCCCGGGATCCGCCACGGTTCGCCCGAGCCGGGCGGACCCGGCTTGGTCCGGGGCGGGACATTTGACCGATCGAGACAGGCAGACTGCATGGCCCGCCGCCCCGGATCCTCATCGCGCGGACCTGCGCGGTCCGACCGTCTCCCTGCGGAGGCCGTCACCTCGGCCCGTAAGCCGCACGCCCCCGCGCCCACCCCGCCCGCCTCCCCCGATCCGGGACTCGTCCTGCTCGGCGAGTTCGGCCGGCCGCACGGGCTGCACGGCGAAGTCCGGCTGAAATCCCATACCAGCGAGCCCCTGGCGATCGCGGGCTACGGCCCGTTGCACGCCTCCGACGGGCGCACCCTCGAACTCGCCAATGTCCGCCCCGCCGGCGGCAGCTCCCCCGACCTGCTGATCGTGCGGGTGAAGGGCGTGAACGACCGCAGCGGCGCCGAAGCGCTCAACCGCGTCACCCTCTCCATCGCCCGCGAGCGTCTGGGCGAGGTGGAGGGCGAGGACGAATTCTTCCTCACCGACCTGATCGGCCTCACCGTCGAGGACAGTGCCGGCACGGTGATCGGCTCCATCGTGGCGGTGCCGAATTTCGGCGGCGGCGATCTGCTCGAAATCCGCCCGGCGGCCGGCGGCCCGACCGCGCTCCTGCCCTTCACCAAGGCCTTCGTGCCGAGCCTCGACATCGCCGGCGGAAAGGTCGTCGCCGACCCGCCCGACGATCTGTTCGCCCCGCCGGGGCCGAAGCCCGACGACGATCCGGGCTGATCAGCGTCCGCCCGCCGCCATCACGGTGCGGGCGAGGCGGATCGGTTCGGACGACAGCGCCAGCGGCCCGTCGAAGGGCCGCTCGTGCAGGGCGATCACGCCCAGCGTCGTCACCATCGCCGCGGAGAACAGCACGAGCGTCGTCGCCTGTGCGAACGGGCGCTCGCAATGGACGAGGGCGATCGCGGTCAGCGTCAGGACGGCGAGCACGAACAGCGTCAGCCACTTGCTCTCGTCGCTGCGCGCGGCGCTGATCGCGAGGCGCTCGCTGCGGGCTGAACGGAGCTGCATCACCGCATCGAGCAGGGCCGCATAGGTCGCCTCGCCCGCCTCCGGGGCCGTGCGCGGGTCGGCCGCGGTCTGGAGCAGGCGCCCGAGTGCTTGGCCGACCGCCGGAGCCGAGGCGCCGTCCGCAGCCATGGACGGCCATTCCTCCTTCACGACGGCATCGAGATAGGCGAATAGCGAAGTGCGCAAGCCGCTCATGTCCGGCGCCGAGGCGATGCTGAGATCATAGACCGCGAGCGCGTGCGACCGCTCGGCCTGGACCACGCGGCTGGCCTGCCGCTGGCGCTCCCAGGCATCGTTGGCGACAAAGCCCGTCAGCAGCGCGAGCAGCACCGCGATCACGCCGATATAGGGCGGCACGATTCCGGTCGCGAGCAGGCGCATCCCCGCCCGCGTCCACGGCAGGATCGTGAGCAGGCTCAACAGCAGACAGATCGCCAGGAAGACGCCCGAGAGGAGGGTGAACATCAACCAGACGGGTTGGTCGAGCCAGAGGTCGAGGATCATTGCCGAACGGGTTTCGAGGACGGGCCCGTAGCAGGGCCGGCCAACCCCTCCGATTCGGTAAAGACCGCTCAGCGCTTCTCGCGTGTGGCCTCGTCCCGGCAGGGCCGGATCGTCTCCGATGCCGGCCGCCGTTCGGTTGCGGGCGCCTCGAAGACGGCGAGATAGCCGACACCGCCCTTCAGCCGCGTCATCGACACCTCGCGGTAGCCGACCGCTGCGAGTTCGCAGCGCAGGAGCTTGGGCGGCGTGCCGTGGCGCGAGGGGATCGCGTCGGCATCGACGATCCCGACCCGGCCGCCGGGCTTCATCGCGGCGGCGAGGTTCCAGAGCAGGCCGAAGGGCTGGGCGATCTCGTGGTACATGTGGACCAGCACCGCCGCATCGACCGCGCCGGGCGGCAGGCGCGGGTCGTGCGCCTCGCCGCGCACCACGGTGACGTTGGACAATCCCGATTCCGCGAGCCGCCGCTCCAGATCGGCGAGATAATCCGGCGTGATGTCCTGCGCGAGGATGCGCCCCTGCGGGCCCACGCGGGGGCTCAGGCGGAACACGTAGTAGCCGCTGCCCGCGCCGATATCGGCCACCGTCTCGCCGAGGGCGATCCGCATCAGGCGGGCGACCTGCCCCACTTCGTCGGCCTTGTCCCGCTCCCGCTCATGCGCCCATTGCGGCGCGACGATCTCGGCGACCGGGCGATCCGGCCTCGGGAATCGCTCGGCCGGCGCGCCGGGAGGCGCGAGAGGCTCGGCCGCGATGGCCGGAAGCGACAGGAGAACGAGGGCGGCGGCAAAACGGATCATGCCGGCTTCCAACGCACAAATGCGCGGAACGCACCCGCCCGGGCGAACCTTCGCGAACCTTCCCCGTTCAATCGAAGCAGGTCCGAACCCAGGCGCGAACGAGAGCCCCATGCACAACCCGATTCTTCGCCGCTCGATCCTCGCGGCCTCCGCCGCCCTGGCGCTGACGCTCCTCCCGGCGAGCCTCGCCCTGGCGCAGGGCATGCCCGGCGCGACGGTCGGCCTTCCCATGGGCTCGCCGGATACGTTCGGCCTCTCCACGGTGAACCGGCCCTCCGGCTATTCCGCCGAGCCCTATGCCGAGCCCGGCATGGAGCCGGCCGAGCGCCGCATCCGCCCACGCTCGCAGCGGCGGCTCAAGAGCCATCGGAATTCCGTACCGAAGCGGCGGGCGCCGATGGCCCGGCGCTGATCGCCGCTTCGTAACGGGGCTTCGGCAGGCCACCTCCGTTGACCGGCCCGCCCTGCGCCGCCATCAAGCGGCATGAGCGAACCCATCCTCCCCGGCACGGCGGCCCCCTGGCGGGCCACCGTCCTGACCCTCTACCCGGAGATGTTTCCGGGGCCCCTGGGCCAATCGCTGTCGGGGGACGCGCTGGGCCGGGGGACGTGGAGCCTGGAGCCACGTCAGATCCGCGAGTACGGGCTCGGCCGCCACCGCAACGTGGACGACACGCCGGCCGGCGGCGGGGCCGGGATGGTGCTGCGCTGCGACGTGCTCGGCGCCGCCATCGACGCCGCGGCACCGGCGGATGATCCCCGCCCCCGCCTCCTCATGTCCCCGCGCGGAAAACCGCTGACGCAGAACCGCGTGCGGGCGCTGGCCGAGGGGCCGGGCGCCATCATCGTCTGCGGCCGCTTCGAGGGCGTGGACGAGCGTGTGATCGAGGCGCGTGAATTGGAGGAGGTCTCGATCGGCGATTACGTGCTCTCGGGCGGCGAGATCGCGGCCCTGGTGCTCATCGATGCCTGCGTGCGCCTACTACCCGGCGTGATGGGCAAGCACGCCTCGGGCGTCGAGGAGAGTTTCGAGGGCGGCCTGCTCGAATACCCGCACTACACCCGGCCCCGAGAATGGGAGGGCCGGACGATCCCGGACGTGCTGATGGGCGGCAACCACGCCGCCATCGCCCGCTGGCGGTCCGAGCGCAGCCGCGCACTGACGCAGGCGCGCCGGCCCGACCTTCTGGCGCAGGACAAGCCGTGAACCGCCTCACGACACGCCGATCACCGATCGCCGCCGCTCCGGGCACGGTAGCGTAGCGGGCGCTTGGCGACCGGCACTCGGAGGCCTCCTTTACGCGGCTGTTCTTCCGGCAGATGAACGAGGGTTCTGTCATCGGCAGCACACACCGCGTCGAATGTGAGAAGAGCCGCTTGCATTGCGGCGCGTGATCCGTCATCTCCGGCAACGGGACACCTCCCCCCAACGGGAGGCAACCATCTGGAAGGATGGATGACATGACGGCTCCAATGCCCGCCGCGCGTCCGCGCGTGCCTAATTTCTCGTCCGGCCCCACGACCAAGCGTCCGGGCTGGAGTCTCGATGCCCTTTCCGGCGCAGCGCTCGGCCGCTCGCACCGCTCGGCCATCGGCAAGGCGAAGCTCGCCGAAGCCATCGAGCTGACCCGCAAGGTTCTGCGCATCCCCGCCGATTACCGTATCGGCATCGTCCCCGGCTCCGATACCGGCGCCGTCGAGATGGCGATGTGGTCGATGCTCGGCCCGAAGGCGGTCGAGGTCATGGCCTGGGATTCCTTCGGCGCCGAATGGGTCACCGACGCGCTCAAGGAACTCCGGATCGATCCGAAGGTGCATATCGGCGAGCACGGCATCCTGCCGAAGCTCGACGCGATCGACACGAAGAACAACGACATCGTCTTCACCTGGAACGGCACCACCGCCGGCGTGAAGGTTCCGCATGCCGACTGGATCGCCGACGACCGCGAGGGCGTCACGATCTGCGACGCGACCTCGGCCGCCTTCGCGATGCCGCTGCCGTGGGACAAGCTCGATGTCGTCACCTATTCCTGGCAGAAGGTGATGGGCGGCGAAGCCGCGCACGGCATGCTGATCCTCTCGCCGCGCGCCGTCGCGCGCCTCGAGAGCCACACGCCGGCTTGGCCGATCCCGAAGGTGTTCCGCCTGACCAAGGGCGGCAAGCTGATCGAGGGCATCTTCAAGGGCGAGACCATCAACACGCCCTCCATGCTCGCGGTCGAGGATTACATCGACACCCTGAAATGGGCGCAGAGCATCGGCGGCCTCGACGCGCTCCATGCGCGGGCGGACGCCAATGCGCGGGTGATCCACGACTGGGTGGCGCGCACCCCCTGGATCGGCCATCTCGCGGCGGACCCGGCGACCTACTCGAATACCGGCGTCTGCCTCGTGATCACCGACTCGGATGTGCTCGCCAAGGGCGATGCCGCGGTGAAGGCGTTCGCCGCCGCCCTGGTCACGCGGCTGGAGAAGGAAGGCGTCGCCTACGACTTCGGCGCTTACCGCGACGCACCCGCCGGCCTGCGCATCTGGTGCGGGGCCACCGTCGAGGCCTCCGACCTCACGGCGCTCACCCCCTGGCTCGACTGGGCCTTCGCCCAGGAAAAGGCGGCGCTCGCCGCCACGGCAGCCTGAGGGTCTGAGACGTCAGGATGGCCGGTCGCGAGACCGGCCATTTGCTTATCGACGCGCTCCTAGCGATCCGCCGGTCTTTTGTCCGCGCACGGCGCCGGCCGGACACGTCTCGCGAACCCGCGAGCGATCCTGCGCGCCTGCCCGACGCGAGGTGCTTCCATGCCCAAGCTTGCTGCCAACAAGCCCGCCACCACCAAGCCGAAAGTCCTCGTCTCCGACGCCCTGTCCGACGCCGCCGTCCAGATCTTCCGCGATCGCGGCATCGAGGTCGATTTCCAGCCCGGCCTCGGCAAGGACAAGGAAGCCCTGGCCGCCATCATCGGCCAGTATGACGGCCTCGCGATCCGCTCCGCCACCAAGGTGACGGGCAAGCTGCTCGCCGCAGCCACCCGGCTGAAGGTGGTCGGCCGCGCCGGCATCGGCGTCGACAACATCGATGTGCCGGCCGCGACCGCCAAGGGCGTGATCGTGATGAACACGCCGTTCGGCAACTCCATCACCACCGCCGAGCACGCCATCGCCCTGATCTTCGCCCTCGCCCGCCAGATTCCGGCGGCGGACGCCTCCACCCAGGCCGGCAAGTGGGAGAAGAACCGCTTCATGGGCGTCGAGCTGACGGCCAAGACGCTCGGCGTCGTCGGCTGCGGCAATGTCGGCGCCGTGGTCGCCGACCGGGCGATCGGGCTCAAGCTGAAGGTCGTCGCCTACGATCCCTTCCTGACGCCGGAGCGCGCCGTCGAGATCGGCGTCGAGAAGGTCGAACTCGACGAGTTGCTGGCGCGGGCCGACATCATCACCCTGCACGTGCCGCTCACCGACAAGACCCGCAACATCCTCTCGGAAGAGAACCTCGCCAAGACCAAGCGCGGCGTGCGCATCGTCAACTGCGCCCGCGGCGGGCTCGTGGACGAGACCGCCCTCCGGGCCGCCCTCGAGTCCGGCCATGTCGCGGGCGCCGCCCTCGACGTGTTCGTGACCGAGCCGGCAACCGAGAACCCGCTCTTCGGCCACCCGAACGTGATCTGCACGCCGCATCTCGGCGCCGCGACCTCCGAGGCGCAGGAGAACGTCGCGCTCCAGATCGCCGAGCAAATGACCGACTACCTGCTCAGCGGCGCCATCACCAACGCGATCAACTTCCCCTCGATCTCGGCCGAGGAAGCACCCCGCCTCAAGCCGTTCGTGGCTCTGTGCGAGAAACTCGGCTCGTTCCTGGGCCAGCTCACGGAAGCCCCGATCAAGGGCATCCGCATCACCTACGAGGGCGCCGTGGCCGGCATGAACACCCGGGCGCTGACCTCGGCGGCGGTGACCGGCGTGCTGCGCCCGATCCTGCAGGACGTGAACATGGTCTCGGCTCCCGTGATCGCGCGGGATCGCGGCATTGTCATCGACGAGATCAAGCGCGAGGGCGGGGCCAGCGACTACGAATCGGTGGTGCGCATCACCGTCGATGCGGAGGACTTGCCGCGCGACGCCGCCGGCACCGTCTTCAACGACGGCAAGCCGCGCGTCATCGAGATCCGCGGCATCAACATCGATGCCCCCTTCGCGCCGCTGATGCTCTACGTGCGCAACCACGACAGGCCGGGCTTCGTCGGCAGCTTCGGCACCGTGCTCGGCGAGGCCGGCGTCAACCTCGCGACCTTCGCGATGGGCCGCGAGGCCGAGGGCGGCAACGCCATCGCCTTCGTGGCGGTCGATGCCGAAGTCTCTCCCGAGGTTCTGAAGGCGATCGAAGCGATCCCACAGGTGAAGCGTGTCCGCCCCGTACGCTTCTGAGGCCGGCAAGCCCCCGGCTGAGGCCAGCAAGGCCCCGGCGGAGGCCCCCGACCGCCCCCTTCACAACGACGGCACGGCGCTTCCCGCGCCGTCCCCCCTCTCCCCTGAGCATGAGGATCGCGCGATGGACCGCAAATTGACCGTTCGCTGTGCCTGGGACGAGGCGGCCGGCGTCTTCTTCGTGCACGACTCGCCGGTGCCGGGCCTCGCCACCGAGGCACCGACCATGCCGGCCCTGCTGTGCAAGCTGCCGGGCATGATCCGCGATCTGCTCGGCCTCGACGACAGCGCCTATATCGACATCTACGTCGAACGGGTGCAGCGATAAGAGCCACAGCTGATCGGAGGGATTGCGTGATGCGCTTCGCGCAGTCATCCTCTGATCGATCATGAGGAAGCTGCGATGAACCGGCACATTGTCGTACGCTGTGCTTGGGACGATGAGGCGGACGTGTGGTTCGTGCAGGAATCTGACGTGCCGGGCCTCGTCACCGAGGCGGACACTTTGGAAGCTCTCCGCCGCAAACTGCCGGGGATGATCCAAGATCTGCTCGAGGTGGAGACCGCGATGGATATCGAGGTTGATCTGATCGCTTACGCCCACGATCGCGTACGGGTGCAAGCTGCCTAATCGAACGGCTTGCGCCAGCGTTGACGCACCGTCGCGCCACCTGTGCCATTAACGGACAAACCAAGGTTTGTGAGGGCAGTGACAGGTGACCGACTACACTCCAGCTTTGAAAAAGCTGTTGCGTCAGCAAGGCTATGCATTTTTGAGGAGCGGTCGCGGAGATCACGAGGTCTGGCGAAACGACGAGACAGGTAAGAAGGTCATCGTGGACGGTGCGATCAAATCGCGGCACACCGCCAACGGCATCCTGAAGCAAGCCGGCTTGCCCAAGGCCTTCTGATCCGTCACCGATCTTCCAGACGTATGCCTCGGAACGGCTCCGCCTGAACATATCGCACGAGCACCCCATGAAGATCGACGGCCGCCCCTACCGCACCATCTTCCTCGACGGCGATGACGTCACCGTCATCGACCAGACCCGGCTGCCCTTCGCCTTCGAACTCAAGCGGCTGGCGAACCTGGACGACGCCGCGGTGGCGATCCGCACCATGGTGGTGCGCGGCGCGCCGTTGATCGGCGTCACCGCCGCCTACGGCATGGCGCTGGCCATGAGGCAGGATGCGAGCGAGGCGGGGATCGAGCGGGCTTCGGCGACGCTTGCCGCCACGCGGCCGACCGCGATCAACCTGCGCTGGGCGCTCGACCGGATGGCTTCCGTGCTGCGCCGCGCCCCGGAAGCGGCGCGCGCGGCGCTGGCCTTCACCGAGGCCGCCTCCATCGCCGACGAGGATGTCGCGAGTTGCCGCGCCATCGGCGAGCACGGCGCCAAAATCCTGTCCGAGATCGCCGCGAAGAAGGGTGGGCCGGTCAACGTGCTAACCCATTGCAACGCCGGCTGGCTCGCCACCGTCGATTGGGGCACGGCGCTGGCGCCGATCTACGTCGCGCACGATGCCGGCGTGCCGGTCCACGTCTTCGTCGACGAGACCCGGCCGCGCAACCAGGGCGCGGCGCTCACGGCCTTCGAGCTGAACGCCCACGGCGTGCCGCACACCGTCATCGCCGACAATGCCGGCGGCCACCTGATGCAGCACGGGCAAGTCGATCTCTGCATCGTTGGCTCGGACCGCACCACAGCGTCGGGCGACGTGTGCAACAAGATCGGCACCTATCTTAAGGCGCTGGCGGCCACCGACAACCGCATCCCGTTCTACGCGGCGCTGCCGTTCTCGACGATCGACTGGACCCTGTCCGACGGGGTGCGCGACATCCCGATCGAGGAGCGCGACGCCCGCGAGGTCACCCATCTCACCGGCCGCACCGACGAGGGCGCCTTCGCCACAATCGCCGTGGTCTCGCCGGGAAGCCCGGTGGCCAACCCGGCCTTCGACGTGACCCCCGCCCGCCTAGTGACCGGCATCATCACCGAGCGCGGCGTCTGCGATGCCTCCGAGGCAGGCCTGACCAGGCTCTATCCGGAGCGGCGCCGGGCCGCCTGACGGACGAACAGGGCCTCAATCCTTCAGCGGATCGTGGCCCCAGTTCATCAGCGACAGCCGCCAGGGTGAATCCTCGATCTTGGACTTGTCCTCCGGCCCGCCCTGTTTGAGGTGGCGGTTCACGTAACCCACCACCTTCTTCATATGAGCGTAATCGTCGTCGCTGAGGTCGGCCTTCTTCTTGTGAAGGATCTCGACGATGCGCCGGCCCTCCTTGTGGCCCGTGGCCTCGCCGCCATCCTTCTTCTGGCCGACCGATTGGCTCTCGTCGGTTTCCAGAAATTTTTCGAGGGCCGAGGCGGTCATGTTCACCGCGCCCTTGAAGTCCTTCCAGATCGCCTCGTGATCGTCCTTGTCGGCCATGGCGCCCCTCGTCCTCCCGGTGTCGTCGGGCGGGAACGGCGGCGTTTCGGACGCGGTTCCGGCCTCACGCCGCCTGCGCGCTTGCGACGCGCGGGCGACGGGCGCTCAGCCGCCGCCAGCGCATCACCAGCGCGATCGAGACGAAGAGAAGGCCGGCGCAGAAGCCCGCCCAGATGCCGCGCCCGCCCATGCCGGTGCCCCAGGCGAGCGCCGCCCCGAGCGGCACGCCGATGCCCCAATAGCCGAACAGCGCGATCAGCATCGGCACCTTGGTGTCCTGCAAGCCGCGCAAAGCGCCGAGCGCCACGGACTGCACGCCGTCCGAGATCGCGAACAGGGCCGAGAAGATCAGGAAGCCGGCGGCCACGGGATAGACCTGTGCCGCGCCCGGTGCCTCGGCATCGAGGAACAGGCCGATGAGAGTGTGCGGGGCCAAAAGCTGAACCAGCGCGCAGGCCACCATGAAGCCGAAGCCGAGCCAGAGCGCGACGGCCCCCGCGCGACTCAGACCGGCTCGGTCGGCGGCACCATAGGCGCGGCCGACCCGCACCGTTGCCGCCTGCCCGATGCCGTTGGGCACCATGAAGCAGGTCGCCGCGATCTGCAGCGTGATCGCGTGGGCGGCGAGCGGCAGCGTGCCGAAGGTGCCCATCGCCACCGTGGCCGCCTCGAACAAACCGGCCTCGGCGATGCCCGCCACGCCCATCGGCAGGCCGACCCGCACGACGCGGGCGAGGCGCTCGGCGTCGAAGCGCCAGAGGCGGGCGAACATCCGGTGGCGATGCAGACCCCGATCGAACCGGATCACCGCGACCAGGGCGGCGATCGCCAGGAACTCGGTGATCACGGTGCCGAGCGCCACGCCGACGATGCCGAGGTCCGGCGGGCCGAAGGCGAAGAAGGCCCCGAGCGCGATGTTGAGCGGAAGCGCGGCGAGGCTCACGGCGAGCGGCGGCCCCGGGCGCTGGAGCGCGGCGAGCGCGCCCTTGAGCACCATGAAGGCGAGGGCCGGGAACATCCACCATTGCAGCACCCGCATATAGGCGCCGGCCTCGTGGGCGACGGCCGGGTCCTGATGGAGCGCGATCAGCAGGCCTTCTGTGAACCAGAGCCCCGGCATCAGCGCGAGGGTCACGAGGAAGCCGACCCACAGGCCGGCCCGAACCGTGCGCCGCACCTCGTCCGCCCCCGCGCCCGCCGCCCGTCCGACGGCCTCCGCAACGAGGGGGGCGACGCTGGAGGTGAGGCCGATGCCGCCGATGAACAGCAGCAGATAGAGGCTGGTGGCGAGCGCACCCGCGGCGATGGGCTCGGCGCCGAGCCGGCCGAGCAGCACCGCGTTCGAGGCGACCAGCCCATGCTGGGCAAGGTTGATGAGGACGAGCGGCGCCGACAGCTTCAGCGTCGCGCGCAGCTCGTCGAGCCAGGGCGAGGCCGGCGGCCGGCGAAGGTCGCTGGCCGCGAGGCTCGGTGAAGACGTCACGTGTTCTCAGCTCCGTTCGTTCGCTCAGGAGGCCGGAGCCTCAGCCCGATCCCCCAGGAAGCCGCCGGACTGGCGCCGCCACAGGTCGGCGTAGAGCCCGCCCCGGCGGATGAGTTCGGCGTGGGTGCCCTCCTCCACGATCCGACCGCTGTCGATCACGATCAGCCGGTCGAGTGCGGCGATGGTCGAGAGCCGATGGGCGATGGCCAGAACGGTCTTGTCGCCCATCAGCGTGTCGAGCGCTTCTTGGATCGCCGCCTCGACCTGGCTGTCGAGGGCGCTCGTCGCCTCGTCGAGGATCAGGATCGGTGCATCCTTGAGGATGACGCGGGCGATCGCGATGCGCTGGCGCTGGCCGCCCGAGAGCTTCACCCCGCGCTCGCCGACATGCGCGTCGTAGCCGCGCCGGCCCTTGTGGTCCACGAGGTCGAGGATGAAGTCGTGGGCGTGCGCCAGCCGCGCCGCCTGCTCGATCTCGGCATCGGTGGCACCCGGGCGGCCGTAGCCGATATTGTCGCGGATCGAGCGGTGCAGCAGCGAGGTGTCCTGGCTGACCATGGCGATGGCTTCGCGCAGGGAATCCTGCGTCACCCCGGCGATGTCCTGGCCATCGATCAGGATGCGACCACCCTCGACATCGTGCAGGCGCAAGAGCAGCGCGGTGATGGTGCTCTTGCCCGCACCGCTGACGCCGACGAGCCCGACCTTCTCGCCGGGGCGGATATGGAAGGACAGGTCCTCGATGATGCTGGCATCGCCCCGTCCGTAGTGGAAATCCACGTTCTCGAAGCGGATGTCGCCGCCGGTGACCTGCAGCGTCTTGGCATCGGGCGCGTCGGTGAGGCCGTGCGGACGGGCGATGGTCTGCATGCTCTCCTGGATCACGCCGACATTCTCGAACACCCCGCGCACGGTCTGCATCACCCAGCCCGACATCGCCATCAGCCGCAGGATCAGCGCGAGGCCGGCCGAGGCTTCGCCGGTCGTCAGCGCACCGCGCTGCCACAGCGCGAAGCAGACGGCAGCGGTGGCGAACAGGAGCAGGCTGTTGAGCCCCGCCAGCAGGCTCGTCGTGAGAGTGGTCAGCCGGAACTGGTGGAGATAGGCGCGGGTGTGGGTATCGACCGCATCGCGCACGGTGGCGCGCTCCTCGCGGTCACGGGCGAACAGCTTCACGGTCATAATGTTGGTGTAGCTGTCGACCACCCGGCCGATCAGGGTCGAGCGGGTCTCGGCGGTGAGGTGCGAGCGCTTGCGGGCGCGCGGCACGAACCACGCCGTCAGCCCGGCATAGGCCAGGACCCAGACGACGACAGGCAGTGCCAGCCAGCCGGAGATCGAGGAGAACAGCCCGATCGCAGTCACCGCGTAGATCGCCACGTAGAGCAGCGTGTCGATGAACACGACGGCGAGTTCGCGCACCGCCGGCCCGACCTGCACCGTGCGGTTGGCGAGCCGCCCGGCGAAATCCGCTTGGAAGTACGAGAGCGAGTGGCCCAGCGTGTAGAGGTGGGTGCGCCAGCGGATCTGGTTGGTCGATTGCGGCACGATGAGCTGGTTCGAGGCCAGTTCGTGCAGGAAGGCCGCCAGCGGGCGCACCACGAGGAGGAGCAGCGCGGCGAGCGTCAGCGGCACGGCGTTGTCGCTCAGCACGGTGGTGCGGTCGGCCGCGTTCATCAGGTCGATGAACCAGCGCATCAGCAGATAGAGCGACGCCTCGATGCCGCCCGCCACCACGGCGATGACGAACAGGGCCAGCAGCGCGAAGCGGATCGGCCGCAGATAAAAACCCGCAAAGCCGAGCACCGTCTTCGGCGGCACGCGCCGGTCATCGAAGGGCGCGAACGGATCGATGCGGCGCTCGAGCCAATCGAGGAACATGCGTTTTGGGACCACGTGAGGAATGAGAGGCTCAGGTAAGCCTCCTTGACGCCGGGCCAACCCCGCGCCCATGCCGCAGGCAAGACCCTGCCCCGCCTTGCCCCTTCGCAAACCCTGCCCGCCGATGCTGCGCCTCGCCCTCTACCAGCCCGATATCCCGCAGAACACGGGCACGATACTGCGCATGGCCGCCTGCCTCGGGGTGGCGGTGGAGATCATCGAGCCGGCGGGCTTCGACGTGTCCGACCGGCACCTGCGCCGCTCGGGGCTCGATTATCTCGACCATGTCACCATCACCCGCCACCGCTCCTGGGACGCCTTCGAGGCGTGGCGGCGCGAGGCCGGCATCCGCCTCGTGCTTGCCACCACCACCGGCTCGGTGCCCTACACCCAGCATGCCTTCCGCGACGGCGACTGCCTGCTGATGGGCCGTGAATCCGCCGGCGTGCCGGACACGGTCCACGCGGCGGCCGATGCCCGCGTGGTGGTGCCGATCCGGCCGGGCCTGCGCTCGCTCAACGTCGCGGTCTGCGCCGCGATGATGGTGGGGGAAGCGATCCGACAAGTGGGGTGACGGCGGGCCGCCCGGAAGCTGTGTGCCCGAACGGATACAGCTTCCGATTTCGGAGGGGACACCCGTTCGCCGTTCCGTCGCCGGGCCCGGTGGCGCGTGACAAGGCAGTCCGCCTTACAAGAAATGTTAACTCGGTTTTTACGCGCAGATCGCTGAATACCTTTTAGGCATTTTGCCGAATTTTTGGATATTTCGATGCGGTTCCTCAGCAACGCCAAGCTGATCGTTAAGATCGCTTTACCGCTAGCCTTGACGCTGATGATCAGCGCGGGCCTGATCGTCTATGCCCGTGACGTGATGCGCGGCCTGTCGGAACAGACGGCCCGGATCGTCGATGTCCAGGCCGTGCGCCTGGATGCGCTGATGCACCTGCGCGGCGGCATCACCGAAGCTGCCCTCATGGACCGCAACATGCTGCTCGAGAGCAATCCGCAGAACAGGACACGCTTCCGGACGCGCCAGCAAGCTGGCATGGCGGAGGCCCGCGAAGCGGCCGACCGGCTCGTCGCCCTCGCGGACACACCGGAGCGGCGGAGCGGTAACGAGGCGATGCGCCGGGAGGTCGAAAGCTTCCTCGCGACGCTCGATCGCGTGTACGACCTCGGCATGCGCCAGCAGGGTGAAGAGGCTTTCCGCGTCGCGCGTGACATCGGCATCCCGGCCCGACTCAAGCTGAACGAGTGGATGCAGCAACGGGCCACGCTGCTGGCCACCGAACTGGCCACGGCGAAGGCGCAGGCGATGGAGACCTCCGATCGCGGGACCTACACCCTCATCGGGTTCGCGACCGTCGGCCTGCTGGGCGCCCTGGTCCTGGCCGCCCTCATCGTCACGCTCGGGGTGAACCGCCCGCTCAGCAGCCTCGTCGGCGTCCTCCAGCGGATGGCCCGCGGCGAGATCGATGCGGAGATCAAGGAAGCCACCCGCGGCGACGAGATCGGCGCCGTCGGCCGGGCCGTCGAGGGCATCAAGGCCATGGTCGCCCGCAAGGCCGCCGAGGAGGCCGAGGTCCGTCGGCGCTCGGACGAAGCCGCAGCGGCCGAGCGTAAGCGCACGATGATCGAACTGGCCGACGGCTTCGAGGCCGCGGTCGGCGGCATCGTCGGCATGGTGTCCGCCTCGGCGACCGAATTGCAGGCGACGGCCCAGCAGATGACCGCAAGCGCGACCGAGACCGCCTCGCAATCCACCACGGTCGCCGCGGCAGCCGAGGAAGCCGCCTCCAATGTCGGCACGGTCGCGGCGGCCGCCGAGGAACTCGGGGTTTCCGTTCAGGAGATCGGCCGTCAGGTGCAGGGCTCCGCCGGCCTGGCGCAGGCGGCCGTCGGCGAGGCCGATCAGACCACCCATCTCGTGCAGGCGCTGCGGACGACTTCGGCCCGGATCGGCGACATGGTCGGACTGATCTCGAACATCGCCTCGCAGACCAACCTCCTCGCCTTGAACGCGACCATCGAGGCGGCCCGCGCGGGCGAAGCCGGCCGCGGCTTCGCGGTCGTGGCGTCCGAGGTGAAGGAACTGGCCAGCCAGACGGCGCGCGCCACCGAGGAGATCTCGGGTCAGATCGGTGAGATCCAGGGGGTCACGGATCAGGCGGTCACGGCGATCGGCGCGATCACCAGCCGGATCCGCGAGATCAACAACGTCGCCACCGGCATCGCCGCCGCCGTCGAGGAACAGGGCGCGGCGACGCAGGAAATCGTGCGCAACGTGGCGCAGGCGTCGAGCGGCACGTCGGAAGTGACGCGCAACATCTCCGGGGTGGCCCAGGCTTCGGAGGAGACCGGCATCGCCGCGAGCCAGGTGCTCACCTCCTCCTCCGAACTGTCACGGCAATCCGAACACCTGTCGGCCGAGGTGCACCGCTTCCTTGCCACCGTCCGGGCCGCCTGAGACCCACGCAGAACGGCATGACCGAAAGACCTCGCCCCAACGGGCGGGGTCTTTTTCGTTGGCGCTCGGTTCGGCGCCCCGCGAATCGCAGGGCGAGGTCGCGGCGCCGTGGCGTAACAGCCCGATGACGAAACGCGACGCCGGCCCATCGGGGTGGGAACGATGTGCCGCAGCACACCCATCACGGGCAGCAACCCTCGAATGTTACATCTGAAGCGTGTGTGACGCTTGAAGACACCAAAACGGTGTTTTAGCTTCGAGTCGTGACCCGCTCAGGAACCCTTCCCTCTCGCCTCACCTACCGGCTCCTTCCCGAGCCGGCCGATCTCGATGCGGTCTGCGCCCTGCTCGCGGCCTATCGGCGGATGCTCGTTCTGCTCGAGGAGATCCGCCGGGAGCACGGTTTGCGGGCCAACGTCGTCGCCCTGATCGAGCACGGCTACGGACGCGTGCGCGACGAGACCGGGCTGCCGGCCCGCCTCGTGACGCTCGGCATCCGCGACTTCGCGCAACGCCCCGCCGGGTTCGACCCCGAGACCGTCACGTCGATGCCGCTCGACGACAAGCTGTTCAGCGTGAAGGGCGCCTCGGAGATCGCGCTGACCACGATGAACGGCCGGCGGACGATGCCCTACCGCGTCGAGGGCTATGACGGCCCCTGGCGCGAACTCTCCAGCGCCCGCCTCACGCTCGCGGGCGACACGCTCACCATCCAGGTGGGCGTCTCCGTCACCGCACCGAAGGAGGAGACCCGCATGCCCGAGAACATCCTGACCCGCGTCGGCCGGATCATCGGCGGCCTGTCCAATGCCGCCATCGACGCGGTGGAGGACCGCAACGGCCTCGCGATCGCCGAGCAGGCGCTTCGCGAGATCGACGCGGTGATCCACGAGGCGCGGCTCGACCTCGGCAAGATCAAGGCCGAGGAGCACCGCCTCACCGCCCGCCGCGGCCAGCTCGACGGCGAGCGGACTTCCCTGCCCGAGAAGCTGTCCCTGGCGCTGTCGAGCGGGCGCGAGGATCTGGCACGGGCCGGCATCAGCCGTCAGCTCGACCTGGAGAGCCAGATCGAGGCGATCGATTCGAGCCTCGCGGATGTGGCGGAGCGGCACGCGGCGGCGACGAAAGCGATGCAGGCCGCCACCGCCGCCCGGCGCGACGCCGAGCACCGGATCGCGCTGCTGCGCCGGCCCCCGGCGAAGGCGGCCGACCCGCTCGACGGCTACGGCAGCGAGGAGGCGGCGCGCACCCGCCAACTCGAACAATCGCTGCGGGCGATCGACCGGGTCACCGGCACGGCCTCATCGGTCGCCGACCCCTCGGTGGAGGAACTCGACCGGCTGCACCGCGACGACGCCATCGAGCGGCGCCTCGCCGCGCTGAAGCAGGGCCGCCCTTCGTGAGTGCCCTGGTAGCGCCCTGGGTCGCTCCCGCCCTGTTCCCCTTTACCCTGGCGGCGGCGGTGATGGCCGGCCTCGTCGTGGTGGAGGCGTTGTCCCTCCTCTTCGGGCAGTCGCTCTCGGCGGCGGTGGAGGGGGCCCTCGGCCACGAGGCGGGCGGTGGGGGCGACCTCGCGACCGCGGCGGATGCCGGCGGGGCGCTCTCGCCCGCCGCGCTGATGTCGTGGATCAATCTCGGACGGGTTCCGTTCCTGATCCTGCTGATTCTTGCCCTGGCCGTCTTCGCGCTAGCGGGCTTCGTTCTCCAGGGCCTTGCTGCCGCCCTTCTCGCGCCCCTGCCGGCACCGGCCGCGATCCTGCTCGCGGGCGCGGCGACGCTGCCGGCCCTGCGGGTCTCGACCAAGGCCATCGCCCGGCTGATCCCGCGGGACGAAAGCTACGTCGTCACCGCCGACGACCTGATCGGCGCGACGGCGGAGGTCACCCTCGGCCCGCTCGATCAAGGCCTTCCGGGTCAAGTCCGCGCGGTGGACCGCCACGGCAACACGCACTTCCTGCGCACCCGCGCCGCCCCCGGAGCCCCGGCCATGGAAGTCGGCGCCCGCGTCCTGATCGTGGACCGGGCCGACGCCGTCTACGTCGCGGTGCCCGCCACGCCGGATCTCTGATCGCTGTTTCTCTCCCCACCGAAAGGGTCGCTCACGATGGATTTGGTCAGCTCCGGCATCGTCAACCTGCTGGTGATTGCCGGCATTATCGTCGTCGCGTTGCTCGGCATCGGCTTCGTGTTCAGCCGGCTCTACCGGCGCACGACGCGCGACACCGCCTTCGTCCGCACGGGTCTGGGCGGGCGCAAGGTCGTGGTCGATGGCGGCGCGGTGCTGCTGCCGGTGTTCCACTCCATCGCCATGGTGAACCTCAACACCCTGCGCCTCGAAGTGAAGCGCTCGGGCAACGAGTCGCTCATCACCAAGGACCGTCTGCGGGCCGACATCACCGTCGAGTTCTACGTCCGCGTCGAACCCAAGGAGGAATCGATCGCGCTCGCCGCCCAGACGCTGGGTGACCGCACCAACGACGCGATGCTGCTGCGCGAATTGATCGAGGCGAAGTTCGTCGATGCCCTGCGCTCGGTCGCCGCCGGCATGACCCTGCCCGACCTTCAGGAGAAGCGCGCCGCCTTCGTGAAGGGCGTGCAGGAGGCGGTCTCGGGCGATCTGCGCCATAACGGCCTCGAACTCGAATCCGCCTCGCTGACCCGCCTCGACCAGACCTCGATCGAACATTTCAACCCCGACAACTCGTTCGACGCGGAAGGTCTGGCGCGGCTCAAGGAGATCACCGAGCAGCGCCGCAAGGAGCGCAACGCCACCGAGCGCGACGCCGAGGTCGCGGTCGCCGAGAAGGATCGCGAGACCGCGCTCAAGCAGCTCGAGATCAAGCGCACCACCCGCGAGGCGGAACTCGCCCAGGAACGCGACATCGCCAACAAGACCGCTGAGACTCGGGCCGAGACCGCCCAGGCCGAGCAGCGTGCCCAGCAGAGCGAGGAGACCGCGCGGATCGAGCGCGAGCAGGTGGTGCGCCTGCGCGAGGCCGAGGCGCGCAAGAACTCGGAGGGCGCGCGGATCGAGGCGGATCTCGCCATCGCCCAGCGCAACGCGGAGGCCGAGCGCGAGCGCCAGCTCATCCTGCAGGACAACGCCATCAAGATCGCCGAGCGCTCGGAGAAGGAATCGCAGGCCCGTGCCGCCGCCAAGGCAGCGGAGGCACTCGCCGTAGCGGCGGAGGAGCGCGTCGCCACGGCGAAAGCCAAGGAGATCGCCGAGCGTGAGCGCGAGGTCACCGTCATCGCCGCCAAGCAGGAGGCCGAGCGGGAGGCGACCGGCGTCACCGTGACGGCGGAGGCCGAGCGGCGCGCCGCCGAGGACCGCGCCAACGCCATCATCACCCTGGCCGAGGCCGAGGCGACCGCCGCCGCCTCGCGGGCGGAGGCCATCGCCAAGCTCGGACAGGCCGAGGCCGAGCGCGAGCGGGCCATGAACGAGGCGCGCAACGCGCTCTCGGCCGAGGCCCGCGCCTTCGAGACCGGCCTCAAGCGCCTCGGCATCATCCCGGACGCCCTGCGCGAGAGCATGCGGGCGGTGGAGAAGATCGACTCGATCCGCATCTTCGATGCGGGCGGGATGATGGGCGGCGGCAACGGCGCGGGCGGCGTCTCGGCCAATTTCGGCGACAGCCTTTCGGGCCACCTGCTGCGCTACCAGTATAACAGCCCGATCCTCGGCGCGATTTTGAACGAGGCAGGCTTCGCCGAGGGCAAGGGCAGCCTCGATACGCTGGTCGGCGGGCTGCGCAACGGCACGGCCGTCGAGCCGGCCGCCAACGGGCATGCCGCCGCGGTCGAGTGACCGAAAAGAAACAACGAAGACGGAATGTGCACAGGCATGATCTTCCCAAAGGTCATGCCTGATGCTTGAAGATAAACCCGGATCCCCTTGAAGAGTTGAATCGTTCCATTTCCAGAAACATAACCTGTGTTGCGAAGCTCAGGCCCTCGTTCTAGCTGCATCCTCAGCGAGTAACAAAATAGGGTTTCTGAATGTCGTCTGCGTTGCGTGATCGACTGCGTTACGGCCTTGCCGCTTTTCTCGCCGGCACGGCCGCCCTCGGTTCGTCGGGCGCGGCCTGGGCGCAGGAGGTGGTGACGCTGGAGACGCTCAGCGTCGAGGGTTCAGGCAGCGGCCCCAGCGGGGCCGGCACCGAGAGCGCCTTCGGCCCGGTCCCCGGCTACGTCGCGCAGCGCAGCGCCACCGGCACCAAGACCGACACGGCGCTGAAGGAGACGCCGCAATCGATCAGCGTCGTCGGCGAGCAGCAGGTCCGCGAGCAGGCCGCCACCAGCGTGCAGGAGGCCCTGCGCTACACCGCGGGCGTCGCCGCCGAGGCCTACGGCCCGAGCACCCGCGGCGACTATCCGCGCATCCGCGGCTCGGACGCGGCGATCTTCCTCGACGGCCTGCGCCTGAAGGATCCCGACGTCTTCAACGAGCCGCGGCCCGATCCCTACACCCTCTCGCGCTTCGAGGTGCTGCGCGGCCCCGCCTCGACCCTCTACGGGTCGAGCCCCGTGGGCGGCCTGATCAACCTCGTCTCGAAACGTCCCCTCGACGTGCCCTATACCGAGGCCGGGGTGCGGTTCGGCAATTTCGGCTGGAAGGAAGCCTTCACGGATTCGACCGGGCGCCTGACCGAGGATGGTCAGTTCCTCTACCGCTTCGTCGGCGTCGGGCGGCTCGCCGATGCCCAGACCGATTTCGTCGCCAATGACCGCTACGTCATCAACCCCTCGGTGACGTGGCGCCCCTCCGCCGACACGAACTGGACCCTGATCGGCCTGCACCAGAAGGATGCGTTCGGCGCCTCCGACGCCTTCCTGCCGCGCGAGGGCTCGCTCTATGCCGGCCCGAACGGCTTCATCCCGCTGAACCGCTTCACGGGGGATCCGAATTTCAACCGCTACGAGACCGAGACGAGTTCAATCACCAGCCTGTTCGAGCACCGCTTCGACGACAACCTGATCCTGCGGCAGAACCTGCGCTACAGCCACATCGACGGCACGTACCAATCGGCCTACGGCAACGTCTACACGCTGACACCGAGCGCGGATCGGCCGAACGCGCCGTTCCTCGACCCGGCCCGCCGGACGGTCGATCGGTTCACCTACCGCGTGAGTTCGATCAAGGACCGGATCACCACCGACACCAACCTGCAGGGGCGATTCGATACCGGGCCGCTCTCGCACCTCGTGCTCGGCGGCGTGGATTTCCGCCAGCAATGGGACAGCACCCGCACCGGCTTCGGCACCGATGCCCGCCCGTTCGATCTCTACGCGCCGGTCTATGTCGGCGTGACGCCGCCGACCCTCGGCGTGCCGACCGCGCTCTCGCAGAGCCAGACCGGCCTCTACCTTCAGGATCAGATCAAGTTCGGTCAGTGGATCGTGCTCGCCACAATACGGCACGATTGGGTGAACAGCGCCACGCGCGGCGCGGAGAGCGTCGCCGGCGAGGCAACCACCGGCCGCATCGGCCTGATGTACGCCTTCGAGAACGGGCTGACCCCTTACGTCTCCTACGCGACCTCGTTCACCCCGATCTTCGGCGCCAATGTCTGTGCCGGCGGGGCCTGCCGGCCGATCGAGGGCGAGCAGATCGAGGGCGGCTTCAAGTACAACCCGACCCCGTGGTTCGCGGTCAACGCGGCGATCTACGACACGGTGGAGCGCAACCGGCTCACCCCCGATCCGAGCGGCCTGCCGATCTCGATCCAGACCGGGAAGGTCAAGATCCAGGGCGGCGACATCGAGGCGATCGCCACCATCAACACCGACACCAACATCATCGCGAGCTACGCCTATACCGATGCCCGCTACGCGGCCGGCGACAATGCCGGGGCGCGGGTCGAGACCCAGCCGCTGCACCTCGCCTCGCTCTGGGTGACGCACCGCTTCACCCTGGCCGACATGCCCGGCACCTTCCTCGTCGGCGGCGGCGTGCGCCATATCGGCGAATCGTTCGACGGCTCGCTCAACAGCTTCAACACGCCGGCCGTGACGCTCGCCGACGCGCTGGTCGGCTGGGAGGACGCGCATTGGCGCGCGCAGCTCAACGTCTCCAACATCGCCGACACGCGGTATCTCTCGACCTGCCTGGCCCGCGGCGATTGCTTCGTCGGCACGCGGCGCACCATCCTCGGCAGCCTGACCTACAAGTTCTGAGCCCGAATTGACGGATCGCGGTCCGAGTGGGAAAGCCTCTCGCATGAGCGACGCGACGGCTTCTCCCCTCCCCTCACCCGACGACCTCGCCGCGCTGAAGAGCGAGGCGGCGGCGTGGTTTTCCACCCTGCGCGACCGGATCACCGCCGCGCTGGAGACGCTGGAGGCGGAGGCGACCGGCCCCTTCCATCCAGATGCGCCGAAAGAGGCGGGCAAATTCGAGAAGACGCCGTGGCAGCGCACGGACCATAGCGGCACGCCGGGCGGCGGCGGCGTCATGGCGATGCTGAAGGGCCGCGTCTTCGAGAAGGCCGGCGTCCACATCTCGACCGTGCACGGCGAGTTCGCGCCGGAATTCCGGGCGCAGATGCCGGGTGCGGCCGAAGATCCGCGCTTCTTCGCCACCGGCATCTCGCTGATCGTCCACCCCTGGAACCCGAACGTTCCGACGGTGCACATGAACACCCGCTTCGTCGTGACGACCAAGGCGTGGTTCGGCGGCGGGGCCGACCTCACCCCCGTGCTCGACCGGCGCCGGACGCAGGAGGATGCGGACACCCAGTTCTTCCATGCCTGCCTGCGCGAGGCCTGCGAGAAACACGCGCCGGCCGCCGACTACGAGAAGTACAAAGCGTGGTGCGACGAGTATTTCCACCTCAAGCACCGCAACGAGCCCCGCGGTATCGGCGGCATCTTCTACGATTATCACTGGACCGGCGATCCGCAGGCGGATCTGGCCTATACCCGCGATGTCGGCGGGGCCTTCCTCAAGGCCTATCCGGAGATCGTCCGGCGCAACCTCGCACAGGCCTGGACCGAGGCCGACCGGGAGGAGCAGCAGGTGCGGCGCGGACGCTACGTGGAGTTCAACCTGCTCTACGACCGCGGCACCATCTTCGGCCTGAAGACCGGCGGCAACGTCGCCTCGATCCTGTCCTCCCTGCCGCCAACGGTGCGTTGGCCCTGACCGGAAGACGGTCCACAAATCGGCTGACTCGTTTATGACGTGACGCCATGGCCGAGTCGTCCCTTCCCACCCGTTTCGCCCCGCAACAGGACGAGGCGCTGAAAGCCATCGCCCGCTGGCGCAAGGAGGGCGGCTCCCAGGTCTTCCGCCTGTTCGGCTATGCCGGCACCGGCAAGACCACGCTCGCCCGCCGCATCGCCGACGACATCGACGGCCCGGTCGTCTACGGCGCCTTCACCGGCAAGGCGGCCTCGGTCATGCGCCAGAAGGGCTGCGACGAGGCGGCGACGATCCACTCGCTGATCTACCGCACCAAGGAGGGCGACGAGGGCGGCCCGACCTTCAGCCTCAACCGCTCCGGCCCGGCGACTAAGGCCGATCTCATCGTCATCGACGAGTGCTCGATGGTTGATTCCGACCTCGGCCACGACCTCCTCTCTTTCGACAAGCCGGTGCTGGTGCTGGGCGATCCCGCCCAGTTGCCGCCGGTGCGCGGCGGCGGCTTCTTCACCGAAGCCGAGCCCGACGTGATGCTCACCGACGTCCACCGCCAGGCCGCCGACGATCCGATCGTGCGCATGGCGATGACGATCCGCGAAGGCGGCCGGCTCGAAGTCGGCGAGTATGGCCAGAGCCGGGTGGTCCGCCGCCGCGACATCGACCCGGCCCAGGTGCTCGACTGCGATCAGGTTCTGGTCGGCCTCAACCGGACGCGGCGCCTGTACAACAACCGCCTGCGGGAACTCGCCGGCCACACCGACCCGATGCCGTCGGTGGGTGAGAAGCTGGTTTGCCTGCGCAACGACCGCACCAAGGGCCTGCTCAACGGCTCGACCTGGACGGTGCAGGCCCTGCGCGCCCCGCCCCGCCCGGACACGATCCGCCTTGACGTAGTGCCCGAGGACGATCCGGCCGCGCGCCGCCGCGCCGTGGACATCAAGGTGCTGCGGCAGGTGATCGAGGGCTCGGAGGAAGAGATCCCACTTTTCCTACGCCGCGAGACCGACGAGTTCACCTACGGCTACGCGCTCACCGTCCACAAGGCGCAAGGATCGCAATGGGACAAGGTGGTCCTGTTCGACGAATCCTACGCGTTTCGCGAGCACCGCGCCCGCTGGCTCTATACCGGCCTGACGCGCGCGGCGCAGGCGATCACCGTGGTGGTGTGATCGACATCATGCGGAGATTGCGATCGCTAATCTCCGCATGATATGCGGAGAATGTGGCGTACATCTACGATCGACCCGACTGGCCGCATTTCCGCTGGGACGTCAGCGCGCTCGCCGTGCGGTTGGCCGAGGTCCGCCACCATCAGGGACGCGTGCTCGGCCGCATGGAGGCGCTCGGGTTCGAGCTAGAGACAGAGGCCGTCTTCCAGACCCTTGTTCAGGACGCCTTGAAGACGAGCGAGATCGAGGGGGAGATCCTCGATCGAGAGCAGGTCCGCTCGTCGGTGGCCCGACGGCTCGGTCTCGACCGTGCCGGGATGGTCCCCGTCGAGCGCCCGGTCGAAGGCCTCGTTGCCATGTTGCTCGATGCCACGCAGGGCTATGCTGAACCCCTGACGACGGAACGGCTGTTCCGTTGGCACAGGGAGCTGTTCCCGGAAGGCGGGCACGGGCGCAAGGCCTTCACGGTCGGCGGCTGGCGAACGGATGAACTCGGCCCGATGCAGGTCGTCTCCGGCCCGATGGGCCGCGAGCGGGTCCACTTCCGTGCGCCGGCTGCCGAGCGGATCGCCACGGAAATGGATGCGTTCCTGGCGTGGTTCGAAGCGCGAGACCCGGGGATCGATCCCGTCCTCAAGGCCGCCGTGGCCCATATCTGGTTCGTGACGATCCATCCGTTCGACGACGGCAACGGGCGGATTGCCCGCGCCATCGCCGATCTCGCCCTGGCGCGCTCCGAGGGAACGGGGCAGCGCTTCTACAGCCTGTCGTCGCGGCTTCGCGTCGAGCGGAGCGATTATTACGCGACCCTCGAAGCCACTCAGAAGGGCGACCTCGACATCACGGTGCGTCTCGCTTGGTTCCTCGACGTGCTCGACCAAGCACTGAGCGATGCCGAGACGACGCTCGCAGCCGTCCTCCGCAAGGCACAGGTCTGGGAGATCCTGGCGACAAAGACGCTCAACGACCGCCAGCGCCTGATGATCAACCGTCTGCTCGACGGCTTCCAGGGCAAGCTGACGACCTCGAAATGGGCCAAGATCGCCAAGTGCTCGCAGGATACGGCCCTTCGCGATATCGAAGGACTGATCACCGCCGGCCTCCTGATCAAGGAACCCGGCGGCGGACGCAGCACGAACTACGCGCTCGCTCTTTAAACCCGCACCTCCACGGCGGCCAGCAGCGTGCACAAAGCCACCGCCTCGGCCGCCTTGCGCACGGCGTCGAGCTTCGGGAAGGTCGGCGCGATGCGCAGGGTCCGGTCGTGCGGATCCTTGCCGTAGGGATGCGTCGCGCCGGCGGGCGTGAGCGCGATGCCCGCTTCACCCGCGAGCTGGACGACCTGCGAGGCGGTGCCGTCGGCGACATCGAGCGTGATGAAGTAGCCGCCCAGCGGCCGGCTCCAGTGCGCGACCTCCCAACCGTCGAGACGGGCGGCGAACGCCTCTTCCACCGCGGTGAATTTCGGGGCGATCAGGGCGCGGTGGCGCTCCATATGCGCGGCGATCCCGGCGGCGTCGCGCAGGAAGCGGACATGGCGGAGCTGGTTGAGCTTGTCCGGCCCGATGCTGCGGCGCCCGGCCTGGGCGAGATACCATTTCACGTTGGCGGGCGAGGCGGCCAGCATCGCGAGGCCGGCGCCGGCCAGCGTCACCTTCGAGGTCGAGGCGAACACGATCGGCCGGTCGGGATTCCCGGCCTCGGCGCAGGCCTCCAGGATGTTGACGAGCGCGGGCCGTGCCTCGGTGAGATGGTGCACCGCGTAGGCGTTGTCCCACAGGATGCGGAAATCGGGCGCCGCCGCCTTGAACGAGGCCAGACGCCGAACGGTCGCGTCGGAATAGGTCTCGCCGCTCGGGTTCGAATATTGCGGCACGCACCAGATGCCCTTCACCGAAGGGTCGGCGGCCTCGCGCTCGACCGCCTCCATGTCCGGCCCCTCCCCCGTCATCGGGATCGGGATCATGCGGATGCCGAAGCCCTCACACAGCGCGAAGTGGCGGTCGTAGCCCGGAACGGGGCAGAGGATGGTGATCGGCTCCTGCTTCGACCATGGACCCGCGCCGCCGGGCACGCCCTTCAGCAGGGCGTAGACGAGCACATCGTGCATCAGCGCGAGGCTCGAATTGTTGGCGATGACGATCTGCTCCGGCGGCGCGCCGAGCACCGGCGCGAACAGCGCGCGGGTCTCGGGCAGGCCCTGGAGGTTGCCGTAGTTGCGGGCGTCGCTGCCGTCCTCGGCGGTGGTGTCGCGGTTGCCGGGAAGCGCCAGCATCTCGGCGGCGAGGTCGAGTTGATCGGAGGCGGGCTTGCCGCGGGTCATGTCGAGCTTGAGCCCCTGTGCTTTCAGGGCTTCGTACTCGCCGCGCAGGCGGGAGCGCAGCTCCGACAGCGCTTCGGGCGACAGGGTGGACAGCGACGGCATGGGATTCCTCGTGGCGGTGCCGAGCCCGCGTTCGAACCCGCAGCGCGCGCCCGGTCAAGCCCATCCCGCCGGAAAGACGTGGGCGAGCGCGGGGGGCGCCCCACCGCACTGTGGCGCATCTGCCACGTGTGCAAGTGCGAGATGATCAAACTCCTAACATGGGACGAAGTGCGAGCTTGGCCTTAACGCGCCGTTAACCATTCCAACCAAAAAGCTAAATCCGTCAAATGATGGAGGGAGCGGCAGGCAGGAACGTCTCGCGACAGCGAATACGCTCCCAAACCGTGATCCGAAAGAATTCGACAGTCCTCAACAGTTCAAGCGGCCATAGCGGTGCGCGGGTGACACCCGCGTCTGACGCAATGACCTTGGACATCTTCGGGCACAGACGATGTACATCGTTGTCGACGAGCGGCAGAGCGTGACCGACCACTACGTCGCTGGCTTCGGCGCGGAGGGCGTGAAGGCGCAGGGGTTGGCCATCGGGTCGATGAAGGATTGGCTCGACGCCGCGCCGCGGATCGACGTCGAGGCGATCGACGGCTTCCTGATCGGCGATTGCGCCGACCGCGCCTCCTGCACGGTGGCGATCCGCTCGCTCAGCCGGGCGCCGATCATCGCTCTCAACGAGACCCGCTCCCTAGAGCAGACCCTGGCGCTGTTCACGGTCGGCATCGACGACGTGGTGCGCAAGCCCGTCCATGTCCGCGAGATCATCGCCCGCGCCACCGCGATCCGGCGCCGGACCGGCCGGGGCGTCGAGCCGGCACCGGCCCCCGACCGGGCGGGCCGCCTCAAGGTCTATACCGACGGCCGCGACCCCGAGATCGACGGCGCCTGCCTGATCCTTCCCCGGCGCGAGCGCCACATCCTCGAATATCTCTCGAAGAACCGCGGCCGGCAGGTGACCAAGGGCCAGATCTTCACGGCGGTCTACGGCGACCTCGACACCAGCGTCGAGGAGAGCGTGGTCGAGGGCCATATCAGCAAGCTGCGCAAGAAGCTGCGGATGCGTCTGGGCTACGACCCGATCGAGGCCAAGCGGATGGCGGGCTACACCTTCGTCGGCTGAAGACTCCCCACACGATCCCTCAATGAAAAAGGCCGCGCTCGGTGAGAGCGCGGCCTTTTTCCGTTTCCCTGGGGCCCGCCCGGTGGGGCGGGCCGGTCATTCGGCTTAGCGGAAGAGCGAGAGTACGGTCTGGCTGCCGGAGTTGGCGATCGAGAGCGCCTGAACCGCGAGCTGCTGCTGGGTCTGGAGCGCCTTCAGCTTGGTCGATTCTTCCTCGATGTCGGCATCGACCAGGATGCCGATCGTGCGGTCGTTGGCCTTCATCAGCGTATCGACGAAGGTCTTCTGGCCGTCGATCTGGGTCTTGTTGGCACCGAGCTTGGTGCCGGCATCCGTGACCTTGGCGATCGCCTTGTCCACTGCCGTGATCACGGCGGAGAGGTCCGCGTCACCGTTAGTGCCGACGAGCTTGGAGATGTCGATGTTGGCGATCGAGTAGGTGCCGCCGCCGAACTGTGCATTGTAGGTGCCGACGTTGGTGTCGAGGATGCCCTGTGCCTGCGTGGTGCCGGCATCGGTGCCCGACGCCGTCCGGGACACCACCGTGCCGGCGGCCAGACCGTTCGTCGTGGCGGCGGCAAAGCCGAAGGCGGCAGCGTCGGCACCGCCGATGGTCACCGTGCTGGCGGTGCCCGTGTCGGAGCTCGACAGAGTGAGGCGGCCACCCGCGAACGCAGCGGTCACCTTGCTGGCACCGGCAGGCGTACCCGTCGCAGCGTTCGCAAGCTGCGTGTTGATCATCGCCGCGACGTCACTGCCGTTGACGGCGGTGTTACCCCCCGACGTCGGCGAGCCGAGCGCCGCGTAGCTCGCCGCGTTCAGGGTCACGGTCTTCGCGGTCGTGCCATCGTTGATGGTGATGACCCTGGTGTTGGCACCGGAAAGGTTGAACGAGCTGACGGTGCTACCGGTAACGATTGCCGAAGTCGCGACGCCCGTGGTCGTGCCGAAGCCGACGTCGATCAGTTTCTTATTGGTGGCGGAGGGGTCGGCTACAGTGACGTTCAGGGAAGTGGAGGCGCCGGTATCGGCGGTGGTGAAGGTCAAACGGCCGGCATCATCAAGGCCTGCCGAGATCTTGCCGCTCAGGGAGGAGGCAGAGATTTGGTTGTTGACGGCTTTCAGGAACTCGTCAGTCGTGACCTTGGTGAGATCCTTCGCGGCTGATTTCAGTGAAGCGGCATTCAGGCTAACCGTCGTGGCGGTCGCACCCAGAGTCAAAGTCATGCTTACTTCGTTCGGACCGCTGAAGTCAGCCGTGCCGGCACCGGCGCTGAAGGCGGCCGTTCCCGTCAACGAGGTCGTGCCGACGATCTGCGCGTTCGTTGCTGCCGTCGTTACGCTGGTGGAGTTGGTGTCGTACAGCTTGATGCTCTGCACGTTCACGTTGATCATCGAGAAGTTAATCGTGCCGCCGCTATCGCGGGAGAAGCCCGCCACTACCTTCTGCGTTGCCTGATAGCCGGTGTTGGAGGCGGACGAGTTGACCGAAAGCCAGTTCTGGCCCGACGAGTTCGAGGAGTCGGCCGTTGCCTTCATCTTACTCTGGAGAGCGGCGACTTCCGTCTGCACCTTGGCGCGGTCGACGCCCGGCTGCAGCGCGGTCTGCAGCTTGGCGCGCAGGTTCTGCATGTCGGACAGGATCGAGTTCAGGCCGTTATAGGCGGTGTCGACCGCCGAAGAGCCGAGGCCGAGCGAGTCCTTGACCGCCGAGAGGGAGGCGTTGTCGGTGCGCACGGTGGTGGCGATCGACCAGTAGGCGGCGTTGTCGGAGGCGGTCGAGACGCGCTGGCCGGTGGAGACGCGGTTGGAGGTGGCGTCGAGCTGGCTGTTGATGCCCTTGAGCGTCGTCAGCGCCGTCATGGCGGAGATGTTGGTAAGCAAGCTGGTCACAGGTCAGACTTCCGGCAAAAAGAGGGGGGACGGTTCTCAGGACCGGACTTGCACCGGTGCGGCCGCACGACCCTATCGAGAGGGCCGCGGCGAGCCCCTGGAGGCTCGTTTCGCCGCGCATCACACCTCCGGACTCGCACCGGATCAACGGACCGACATCATGTCTGTGAACCCGTCGGAGGGTTCACCCGCTGGCCTCTTCTCGAAGGCGGCTTCGTATGGTTGCCGAAGGCGCCTCGCGATGAGCCGACAATGGCCGCACCCCGTTACGAAGCGATTAAGCGAGCCCGCCCGGCACCGTCCCGCCGCGTGTCCTCCACAGGTCGGCCTCGTGCCTGTGGAGAAGCGGCGAGAGCGCATTCCGACGAAGGGGTCACCGGATCGTCGAAATAATTCGTTTCGAAACAGAGACTTAGGAGATTCCGGCCTGATGCCGTCCGATCGGACGCGGCTCTAAACGACCGGCTCGCCCTCGAAGGCGACACCGGCGAAATCTCCGCGGCGCCAGCACAGCCGGACGGTCATCGTGCGCAGGTCATGCGCGGCGATCACGAGAGAAAACATCTCCGGCAGGTCATGTTCGGGGGCGACGCGGATCTTGGCGCCCTGGCGCGAGAGGTCGCGCACGGTGCAGGCGATCAGGTGTTCGGGGCCGAGGACGATGCGGCCCTGCTGGACGACGCGGTGGCGCTTGCCCACCCGTTCGACGGGCGGGGCGGCTTCCGGCGAAACATTTTCCCGCGGATCGGCCATGCTCGCTCCCCGGCGCCCTCACCCATCGGCTTAATGACCGTCCCCGGCGCTGTCGATGAGACGGGACGTCCCTTCGCGCAGCATCGTTAACCGGACGTCAAGCATATTTGTAGACGGTTCATGAAGGATGACGCTTCCGCCCCCGGGGCACGCGCAGCGGATCGGTTTCGCGCGGCGCCCCGGGATCACCTGCCGAGACCTCCATGACGTCCGATTCCGCACGGCGATCCTCCCTCGGCACCGCCGCACGCGCCGCCCGTCTGCCGGCGCGGCCGGTGGCGGGGAGCATCGCCGCCCGCCGCGCCCGCGAGGCGGCCGGCGAACGCACCGTCCTGGCCGGCCTCGTCCTGCTCGCCCTGACCGCCAGCGGGTTCGCAGGCTACGCCATCGCGACCGGAACGCATGATTATTCGGTGCAGGCGGTGCTGCCCGCCGGCACCGCGCCCTTCACCTGGAAGAAGACCGTGGCGCAGGGCCGCCTCGCCGACCCCGATTTCGATCCGGCCACCACCGGCTCGCTGCCCGACCGGCCCGCGGCGGCAACCGCCGGCCTTCAGGGTCCGGCGGAGTCATCGGCCCTGCCGCCCGCAGGCGCCTACGCCCTGCGCGGGGTCACCGACGGCATCGCAATCCTGGAGAACCGGGAAGGCCAGCGCACCGCCGCGCTCGGCAGCGTGCTGCCCGGCGCGGGCCGCGTCCTGTCGATCCGCCGGACCGGCGCGGGCTGGGTCGTGATCACGACCGAAACGATCATCGGCCCGGTGGCGCCGTGACGCGACCGGCCGGAGGCGGACAAGCCTGGGACAAGGGAACCGCCCTAAGCATCGGCCCGAAAGGCGGCAACCGGCTTTCGGACAAGACGACGCGAAAACAAGACCCTCACGCGTCGGATCCGGCTCGCACCGCCGGGCCGCTGGTTGCCTCCCTCCCGCGCTCCCACTCAGGCGCCTGCCCGTGACCGACACCCTCACCAGCTACCGGCTGATCGCCAAGGATCTCCCCGCCTCGCTCTCGCGCAAGGCGGCCGAGCCGACGGTGGCCCGGGAGACCGCCTATTACGAGGCGCATATCGGCGGGGTGAAATCGGTCGACGACCTGCTCGGCGACCAGCGCCTCTATGCCTATGCCATGAAGGCCTACGGCCTGGAGGACATGACCTACGCCAAGGCGTTCATGCGCAAGGTGCTGGAGGAAGGGGCGGCCAGCGCGGCGAGCTTCGCCAACCGCCTTGCGGACGACCGCTACACCGCCTTCGCCAAGGCATTCAGCTTCGGCCAGGGCGTCACCGCCAACGGCGCCGATCCCGCACGCTTCGGTGACGCGCCGCGCCCCGCCTCGCTCAGCGCGCCGAAGCTCCTGGCCGACACCTACGATTTCAGCGGCCGGGCCGAGGCGAGCTTCCTCGTGGAGTCCCAACTCGACGCCAAGACGACGCAATCGGTCACGATCCGGCTCAACGCGCAAACCCTGGCCGGGCGGGTCGCGAATCCCGCCAAGGTGACGCCGTCGGAGATCGCGGCGGCGGTGGCGGCGCAGATCGAGGCCTCCGCCCTGAAGGGCAAGGTCCAGGCGGGGCTTGCCGCCGACGGGAGCCTGTTCTTCGAGACCACCGCGCTGACCGATCTCGGCGCCGACGGCGCTTACGGCGGCACCGGCCCGAATGCCGACACGCTGGTGAATGCGGGCGGGCAGAACCGCACCCTGACGATCCGCAACGCGCCGCTCTCCGCCGATCGAACCGCCGTCGATGTCGGCTTCGGCACGGATCTGGGACCGGACAAGATGGCCCAGACCGTCACCCAGGCCTATCTGCGCCAATCGCTGGAGAGCGAAGCGGGCGACGCCGATACCGGCGTGCGCCTCGCGCTCTACTTCGCCCGCAAGGCATCGACGCTGACGAGCGCCTACGACATCCTCGGCGACGCGGCGCTGAGCCAAGTCGCCAACACCGTGATCGGCCTGCCGGCGACGAGCGGCGCGGCGACGAGCGAGGCCCTGGCCAAGCGCGCCCAAATGATTGCCAGCAAGATCGACGTCGCGAGCTTCCGCGACCCTGCCAAGCTCGACGCCTTCGTGCGGCGCTTCGCGGCGATCTGGGACGCGCAGAACAACACCGCCAGCGCCCCCATCCTCGCCCTGTTCACCGGCACGGGCAGCCTCGACGCCGAGACGCTCCAGAGCGTGCAGACGGCGCGGTTCGGAGCTTAAGGGCCATGCAGAGCAGCCTCTACGTCGCCCTGTCGAGCCAGATCGCCCTCGAAAAGCGCCTGACCACCACCGCCAACAACGTCGCCAACATGGCGACGGTGGGCTTCCGGGCGGAGGAAGTCAGCTTTTCCGAACTGCTCGCCCGCTCGAACCGCGGCGAGGTCGCCTTCGTCGGTCCGGGCAAGAACACCATCTCGCGGGCCGCTGGCCCGACGACGAAGACCGATTCCACCCTCGATGTCGCCGTGCAGGGTGATGCGTGGCTCGGCGTAAAGGGCCCGAAGGGCGACACGCTCTATACCCGCGACGGCCGCCTGACGATGGACGCAAACGGGCAGCTGCGCACGGTGGGCGGCCTGCCGGTGGTCGATCCCGGCGGCGGCCCCCTGCTGCTCGATCCCCAGGCCGGGCCGCCGAAGATCGGCCGCGACGGCAGCATCCACCAGGGCGTGAACCAAGTCGGCGCGCTCGGCCTGTTCAGCATCGACCCGAAGGCGACGCTGACGCGCTCGGGCGAGAATGCCGTCGCCGCGAGCCTGCCCGCCCGGCCGGTTCAGGACTTCACCCGCATCGGCCTCGTCCAGGGCTATGTCGAGGGCGCCAACGTCAACCCGATCCTGGAGATGACCAAGCTCATCGCGATCCAGCGCGCCTTCGAGAGCGCGGCGACGATGACCTCGGAGGCCGACACCACCCTCACCGGCGCCGTCAAGACGCTGGGACCGCAGGGGTGATGCGATGACCCTCAACGCGATCGAGCGCCTGGAACGGGCGATGGAGGCCGGGCGCCGCGACCTGCCGCTGGTGCGGGTCGCCGGCCCCGTGCGCGAGGTGACCGCCAGCGCGGCGCGGGTCGCGGGCGTGTCCGCCTTCGTGCGGCTCGGCGACCGCATGGGCTTTTCCGCCGACGGCCGCACGCAGGTCGGCGAGGTGGTCCGCATCGATGCGGCCGGCGCCACGGTGAAGCCGTTCGAGAGCCGGATCGAGGCCGGCATCGGCAGCCTCGCCCACCGCATCGGCCCGGCGCAGTTGCGCCCGGACCCGCGCTGGAAGGGCCGGGTGATCGACGCGCTCGGCCGCCCCGTCGATGGGCTCGGCCCCCTGGCCGAGGGGCCTGCCAGCGTTCCGCTCGACGCTGACCCGCCCGCCGCGATGACCCGCGCCCGGGTGAAGACGCCGCTGCCCACGGGGGTGCGGGCGATCGACCTGTTCACGCCGCTCTGCGCCGGCCAGCGCATCGGCATCTTCGCCGGCTCCGGCGTCGGCAAATCGACCCTGCTGGCGATGCTGGCCGGGGCGCAAGGCTTCGACAGCGTCGTGGTCGCGCTCGTCGGCGAGCGCGGACGCGAGGTACGCGAGTTCCTCGAAGGGCCGATTGCGGCGGCTCGCGACCGCGCCGTGATCGTGGTCTCGACCGGCGACGAGAGCCCGATGATGCGTCGCCAAGCGCCGAAGGTGGCGCTGGCCGTGGCCGAGTCCTTCCGCGACCGCGGCGAGTCGGTGCTGCTCATCGTCGATTCCGTGACCCGCTACGCCCACGCCGCCCGCGACGTGGCGCTCGCCGCGGGCGAGCCGGCGGTGGCGCGGGGCTATCCGCCGAGCGTCTTTTCGGACCTGCCGCGGCTCTTGGAACGCGCCGGCCCCGGCGCGGAGGGCACCGGCACGATCACCGGCATCTTCTCGGTGCTGGTCGATGGCGACGACCACAACGACCCGGTCGCCGACTCGATCCGCGGCACCCTCGACGGCCACGTGGTGCTCGACCGCGCCATCGCCGAGCAGGGCCGCTACCCGGCGATCGAGCTGCTCGGCTCGATTTCGCGCCTCGCGGGCGAGGTCTGGACCGGGGACCAGCGCGAGCTGGTGCGCAAGCTCAAGAGCATGATGGCGCGGTTCGAGGAGACGCGGGATCTGCGCCTCATGGGCGGCTACCGCGCCGGCAGCGATCCCGACCTCGACCAGGCCGTGAGCCTCGTGCCGCGGATCTACGAAGCCCTGCGCCAGGAACCGGGCCAGCCGCCGAGCCGCGACGCCTTCCTCGAACTCGCCCAGTCCCTGCGGGGATGAGGATGACTTTGCATTTCGATGACCCGGCGGACGCAGCCAAATCTATGCAGGCTGCGAAAACTTGCCTGCGCCGCCCCGCCCTCGCGGGGGCAGACGACGAAGCGCCGAACGCATCGCCGTCCGTGATCGACCACGCCTTCAGCCCCGCGCAAGCGACACCGTGTCCAGTGCGCAAGAATTCGAAAGTCAACGAGGTGTCCGCATGAGTCTCATCGGCGTGCTCCGCACCGGCGTTTCCGGAATGAACGCTCAGTCCAACCGTATCTCGACGGTGGCCGAGAACATTCAGAACGCCAGCACCACCGGCTATAAGCGTACTTCGGCCGAGTTCTCATCGCTGCTGCTCGATTCCGGCGATGTCGGCAACTACAACTCGGGTGCGGTCGAGACCACCTTGCGCCGTTCGGTGAGCGAGGGCGGCCCCATCGCCTCGACCAATTCCGACAAGGATCTCGCGATCCAGGGCAACGGCTTCTTCGTGGTGAGCGACGCGGGCGGCGCGCCCTTCATGACGCGGGCCGGCAACTTCGTCGTCGACGGCAAGTCCGGCAACCTCGTCAATGCCGGCGGCTTCACCCTGATGGGATACAGCCTCGCCAACGGCACCCCGAACCCGGTCCTCAACGGCGTGGCCGACCTCAAGCCGGTCAATGTCAGCGTGATGGGCCAGGAGGCACGTCCCTCCACCTCGGCGACGGTCAGCGGCAACCTCTCCTTCGAGACGCCGGTCTACGATCCGACGGCGACGGGTGCCATCGGCTACTCGAAGAAGAACTCGCTCAAGGTCTACGACAATGTCGGCCGGCCGGTGACGCTCGACGTCCAGATGACCAAGTCCGCCGCCAATACGTGGACGGTCGCATTCTTCGATCCGGCGACGCCGGGCGCGTCCGTCGGCTCGACCAGCGTGACCTTCGACGGCAACGGCAAGGTCAATGGCGGCGGCTCGGCCCTGGTGAACGTGCCGAACGGCCGCAGCATCACCGTGGATCTGGGCGGCCTGACGCAGCTCTCCGGCGACCACAACCTCTCCGGCACCGCCAACGGCTCCTCGCCCACCTCCGTGAGCGGAACTGCCTTCGGCGAGGACGGCACGGTCTACGCCGTCTACACCGACGGCACCCGCAAGGCCGCGTTCAAGGTGCCGCTGGCGGATGTGGCGAGCCCCGACAACCTCGCGCCGCGGGCGGGCAACGTCTTCACCACGAGCGCCGAATCCGGCGACATCCAGGTCGGCTTCGCCGGCCAGGGCGGGCGCGGCATCCTGAAGGCGGGCGCACTCGAACAGTCCAACGTCGATGTCAGCACCGAACTGACCACGATGATCGAGTCGCAGACGGTCTACACCGCCAATTCCAAGGTGTTCATGACCGGCAACGAGCTGCTCGAAACCCTGATGAACCTGAAGCGCTGACGCGGACCATCGTCGCATCCGGGGGCGCCGGCCCGACACCGGCGCCCCCGTCTCGTATCGCGTCCCAGGAACCGACCGATGGGTCTCACCCTCGCGCTCAACACCGCGCGCGCCTCGCTGCTCGCGAACTCGAACCAGATCGCCGTCTCCGCGCGCAACGTCGCGGGCGCGAACGATCCCGGCTATTCGCGCAAGATCGCGACGCTGGTCGCCGGCAGCGCGGGCGGCGCCACGGTGACGATCACCCGTGCGGGCGACCCGGCGCTCTATGCCCGCACGCTCACCGCCTCGTCCGACGCCGCCCGCGGCGACGCCCTTCTCACCGGGCTGACGAAGCTCGCCCAGACCATCGGCGACACCGCGGACCCCACAGCGCCGGCCGCGCGCCTCACGGCTTTTCAGGCTGCGCTCCAGGCCGCCGCCAACCAGCCCGACAACGCGCAGCTCGCCCGTGACGCGGTCGAGTCCGCCAAGGCCCTGGCGGGAAGCCTGAACCAAGCGGCGGACGCCGTGCACGCCACACGGGCGGAGGCCGATGCCGGCATCGCCGCTTCGGTGACCCGCATCAACGACCTCCTCGTCCGGTTCGACACCGCCAACCGCGCCGTGACCAAGGCCACAGCCCTCGGCGGCGATGCCACCGACGCACTGGACGACCGCGACCGTATCCTGACCGCGCTGTCGCAGGAGATCGGCGTTCACGCCGTGGCCCGCGAGGGCGGCGACATGGCGCTCTACACCGATGGCGGCGTGACCCTGTTCGAGCGCGGCCCGCGCACGGTCACGTTCACGGACACCTCCGTCTTTGCCGCGGGCACCGTCGGCGGCGGCGTGAGGATCGACGGCGTGCCGGTGACCGGACCCGCCTCGCCGATGCCGCTCGGGTCCGGGCGGATCGCCGGGCTCGCGGCCCTGCGCGACGGGGCGGCGGTCCAGTACGAGGCACAGCTCGACGCCCTCGCCGGCGGGTTGATCGATGCCTTCGCCGAGACCGACTTCTCGTTGATTGACGAAGGTCCGCGAGCCGGCCTGTTCACCGCGGGCGGCAGCGGCATCCTGCCGACGGGCGCCGGGCGCACCGGCCTCGCGGCCTCGATTTCGGTCCACGCGGCGGTCGATCCGGCCCGCGGCGGCTCCGTCGCCCTGCTGCGCAACGGCGGCATGAACGGCAGCGACTACATCGACCCGGCGGCGGGCGGCGACGCGGCCTATGCGGGCCGCCTTCGCGGGCTTCTCACCGCGCTGACGGCGGCCCAGCCCGTCGATCCGGCCCTCGGCCTCGGCACCTCCGCCGGCCTGCCCGACCTCGCCTCGGCCTCCGCAGGGTGGCTCGAAGCGCAGCGCAAGGACGCGTCGACCGATGCCTCCTACCAGAAGACCCTGCTGACGCGCGCCAACGAGGCGCTCTCGAACGTCGCGGGCGTGAACGGCGACGACGAGACCGCCCTCGCCCTTCAGTTGGAGCGCTCCTACAGCGCGTCGGCCAAGCTCCTCTCGGTCGTCAACGACCTCCTCAAGACCCTCTTCGACGCGGTGCGGTGATACGGCCATGATGACGACCGGCTTCATCTCAAGCCTCAACCTCTGGAACGCGCCGCGCACCGGCGCCTCACGGCTCCAGAGCGAACTCGCCAACGCGACCAAGGAGATCGCCACCGGCCGCTTCGCCGATGTCGGTGCGACGCTCGGCGGCGGTGTCGCCGGGGCGTTCAGCCTGCGGCGGCAGAGCGCCGTGCTCGCCTCGCTGACCCAGAGCAACACCGCGGCCACGTCCCGGCTCGCGGCGACGCAGGGCGCGCTCAACGAGATTCGCTCTTCCGCCGACGCGACGCTCAACGAACTGACCGCGCTCCCCGCCGACCAACGGGCGAAGACGCTCGTGGACGCCGCGCGCGGCCGCCTCGCAGCGCTGGCGGGCGCGCTCAACACCAGCACGGGCGGTCAGTTCGTGTTCGCCGGCACGAACAGTGGGACGGCACCGCTGACATCCTACGAGGGCAACCCGACCTCCGCCGCCAAGACGGCGGTCGATAAGCTCTTCTCGGACTTCTTCGGCTTCGCGCCCGGCTCTTCGGCGGCGTCCACCATCACCCCGAACCAGCTCAAGGGCTTCCTCGACGGGCCGCTCACCGGCCTGTTCACGGAGGTGAAGTGGGGCCAGACGTGGTCGGGCGCATCGAGCCGAACCCTCGACAGCCAGATCTCCCTCACCGAGACCGTCACCACCTCCGTGAGCGCCAACGCCGAGCCCTTCCGCAAGCTCGGCATGGCCTACGTCATCGCCTCGGGGCTCGGCCTGTCCGGCCTCTCGCAGGAGGCGCAGAACGTGGCGACGGGCAAGGTCATGGACCTGCTGGGCCAAGTCAGCGGAAGCCTCACCACGATGCAGGCCGATCTTGGCCGCACCCAGAGCCAGATCACGGACGCGAATGCGCGCATGGCCCGGCAGACCAGCCTGCTGACCGGGCAGATCCGGGATCTGGAAAACGTCGATCCGGCCGAAGCCAAGAGCCGGGTCGATGCCATCACGACCCAGATGCAGATGTCTTATGGGCTGACCGCGCAGTTGCGCAGCCTCAGCCTGATCAACTTCATCTCCTGAACGCCCGCCTTTTTGAAACCGAGTACGGAGCGTCGGCCCCGATGTACCGCCTGTCCTATGCCGAGATCATGGAAGACGCGCCCGACCTCGGTCGCGAGCGCGAGCGCGAGGCCTTCGACCGGGCGCTCAACCAGCTCCGCACGGCCGAAGCACGGGGCGCTGCGGCCGGCCCGGCGCGGAGCGCCGCCGTCGGCTCGATCCAGGATCTGTGGAACGTGCTGATCGCCGACCTGCTCGACCCCGAAAACGCTCTGCCCGAAGCCCTGCGCGCCGACCTCGTCGCCATCGGCCTGTGGAACATGCGCGAGGCCGGAGAAGTGCTGAGCACACCCGAGCGCAGCCTCGCAGCCTTGATCGAGGTCAACACCTCGATCCGCGACGGATTGCAGTAAGGGGCGGGCGATGACGCGCGACACCGGACGGGCCGCTGCCCGCACCATGCACCTGAGCCTGAAAGCGGGCGAGCGCGTCTACATCAACGGCGCGGTGGTGCGCGTCGACCGCAAGGTCGCGCTCGAACTGATGAACGACGCGACCTTCCTGCTGGAGGGCCACGTCCTCCAGGCGGAGGAGGCGACGACGCCCCTGCGCCAGCTCTACTTCGCGGCGCAGACCATGCTGATCGCTCCGGCCCAGGCCGGCCCGGCCCGGTCGCTCTACACCCGGATCGAGGAGGGCATCCTCGCCGTGACGACCGAACCGGCGATCCGGGACGGGCTGGCGGCGGCGCATGCCCTCGTCGAGGCGGGCCGGGCCTTCGAGGCGCTGAAGCTCATTCGCGCCCTCTACACGACGGAGGCCACCCTGCTCGGCCCGTTGGCGCCCCTCCCCGAGGTGCCGCCCGCCGCCCTCGTGCCATCCGCCCGCTCCGGCCCACGCCGCCGGCCGCGGACCCGGCCGGCCCTCTCCTCCGACAAGGCCTGAACGTCCATGGACATCCCCAGCACCGGCACGAGCACCAGCACGACCACCGCCGCGGCGGCGAAGGCGGCGACCTCGGTCGCCTCCAAGATGAATGCCGACACCTTCCTGACGCTGCTGATGGCCCAGCTTCAGAACCAGGATCCGACGAAGCCGATGGACTCGACGGAATATGTCGGCCAGCTCGCCACCTTCTCGCAGGTCGAGCAGGCCACCAAGACCAACCAGAAGCTCGATTCGCTGCTCACCTCGAGCTTCCTGAATCAGGCCGACGCGATCATCGGGCGGAGCCTCAGCTCGGCCGACGGCCTGACGACCGGCACGGTGCAGTCGGTGCGGGTCACCGGCGACGGCGTGATGGCCAAGCTCACCGACGGCCGCGAGATGCTGCTCGCCTCCGGCATCTCGATCAGCTAGAGCCGTGTCCGACCTGACGGCATCAGGCCGGCGTCTCCAGCTCCTTGTTTTGACGCGCATTCTTTCGACGAACCGGCGACCGCTTCGTCGGAATGCGCTCTAGGCATCGTCCCGAAAGGTGGCGGCCGGCTTGTCTGAAACGATGATGCGCCCTGCGAAGACCCGATCATGAACGAGGTCGACGCCCTCGAACTCGTCCGCTCCGCGATCTGGACGGTGCTGGTCGCCGCCGGGCCCTCCGTCGGCGCGGCGATGCTGGTGGGCATCGCGGTCGCCCTGCTCCAGGCGCTGACGCAGATCCAGGAGGTGACGCTCACCTTCGTCCCGAAGATCGTCGCGATCCTGCTGGTGATGCTGGTGACCGGCACCTTCGTCGGCGCACAGATCTATGCGTTCGCCGAGATGACCTACGGCCGGATCGCGACCGGGTTCTGAAACGCGGTCGCCGTCTCGCAAACGCGGTCCGCCTGGGAAGCGAAGCATCCGGCGCCAGGGCGCCGACACGGACCGGCTCGACCTTGGGAGAACGGTTGGGACCGGGCGGAGGAAGCTGTCGAGACTTGACCGCCCGGTCCCGCGCGAAAGCCTCGACCTTGGGAAGGACAAAAGCTTCGACACAGAAGACCTTAACACCAAGAGCAGGCCACGGCAGCACCCGATTCGACGCCCAGCCATGCGACGGGTGACGGCCGGCTTCGAGAGTCACGGTTAAGAGCTTCTGCCTGCCCCTCGCCCACTCGCGACCCGCCCTTTCCCGCGCCCCCCCGCACACGCTGGCCGCGCCCCAACCGGCGCGACCGTGAGGGAATCGGTTCACGTCATTCAGGGCGTCTCGCCATTCGTGACGAGCGGCGGTTTCGAATGGCTGCCCCGGTCATGACAAGGGGCGCGGAACGACATCGCCGTTCCGCGCCCCTTGGGCTTCGGGTTCGTGCCGTGGCTTTGCGCAGCGGGGATCAGGCCGCGCGGACGGTGGCCAGGAAGCGATCGACCTCGCTGGTGAGGTACTCCGACTCGCGCGACAGCTCGGAGGCCGCCACCAGAACCTGGCTCGCGGCCGCGCCCGCTTCGTCGGACGCCTGAGCGAGGCCGACGACGTTGCGCGTCACCTCGGTCGTGCCGGTGGAGGCTTGGGCCACGTTGCGCACGATTTCCTGCGTGGCCGCGCCCTGTTGCTCGACGGCCGCCGCGATGGTCGCGGCGACGGCGTTGATCTCGCCGATGCGCCCGGTGATCGAGCCGATCGCCGAGACGGCCCGCTCCGTCACGCCCTGGATCTCGCCGATCTGGCTGGAAATCTCATCCGTCGCGCGGGAGGTCTGGCTGGCGAGTTCCTTCACCTCCGTCGCCACGACGGCGAAGCCGCGCCCGGCCTCGCCCGCCCGCGCCGCCTCGATCGTGGCATTGAGCGCGAGCAGGTTCGTCTGCGAGGCAATGTTGGAGATCATGCTGACCATGTCGCCGATGCGGGCCGAGGTCCGGCTGAGTTCGCGCACCAGTTGACCGGTCTGATCCGCATCGGCGACAGCGGCCTGCGCGAGCCCGGCGGAGCCCTGCACCTGCCGTCCGATCTCCTGGACGGAGACGCCGAGTTCCTCCGCCGCCGCCGCCACGGTGCCGACATTGCTCGCGGCCTCTTCCGCCGCCGCGGCGACGGTGCCCGACTGGTTCGCCGTCTCGTCGGCGGTCGAGGACATCTGCTGCGCGGTCGCCTGAAGCTCGGTCGCCGAAGAGGAGACGCGACCGACGATGTCGCCGACCGCCCGCTCGAAGCCGTCGGCGAGTTCGATCATGGTGCGGCGGCGTTCGGCGGCGGCGGCCTCGTCGGCGATACGGCGCATTTCGGTCTGCTCCGCCGCCTTCTGCGCCACCATCGCCTTGATGCCTTCGACCGCCCGACCCACCGCGCCGATCTCGTCGCCGCGGGCGGCCTCGGGGATCGGCGCATCGACATCCCCTTCCGCCATGCGCCGCAGCACGGCGACGAGGCCGGCCAGCGGCCGGGTGATGCCGAACACGGTGATGACGGAGGCCAGCGCGAGGGCGGCCAGGAAGCCCAAAGCGGAGGCGATGCTGAGGATCGTGCTCGAGCGGCTCGCAGCCCGCTCCGCCTCGTTTCGCGCCGCGGCGAGTTCCTCGCTCAGCACCCTGACACGCCCCTGAACGGCATCGCGGAGCTTGACGCGGGAGACCGCGGCTTCCGTCAGCAAAACTTCGGTAGCCGCGTCGTTCTGGTTCTTGAGCCCCAGTTGAAGGACGCGCTGGTTGACGGAAAACAGGGCTGCAGCGGCATCGCGCAACTCTTCGTTGACCTTGCGACGTTCTGGCGTTTCGGCGACCTCATTGAGTTGTTCGACGAAAGCGTATGTCGAAGCAACGGCCGCATCGTAACGTTTCCTGTAAACTTCCAACTCTTTTGGGCGCGTCTCGATGACGATGTTCCGAACCAAAATCGCAGTCTCGTTTGCATAATGCCTGAGCAAAAGCATCGCCTCCAGGCGCTTGACCTGAACATCGACGATCCGTTTTGTCTGATCGGAGACGCTCGATATCGTCCCATGGGCATAAAAAATTATCGCAATAGAGACAAATACAGTCATCAAAATCGGCAAGAACGATTTGATGATGATTCTCGCATTTCTTAGAACTTGCATTTGTTGCCTCGCAATTTCTAGAATAAGCCAGTCTATCCTCACCCCCTACAGTGGCGTAGCAGACATTATCAAATGATGAAATTGTCGTGATCTGGACCCTGTCCGCAGGACGGTCGGGTCGCCAGGAGACCCGTTCCGGCGCGCCGCGCCGTGTCCGATGACACGGGCTTGGCCCCCTTCACCCGATGAGCGACCGCTTCCCGCTTTTGCCCGCGGGCACCCATCCCCACGCAAGCTTGCCGCGCCACAACCGCCTCGACCTTGAGGGAATCGGTTCACGTCATGGCGGTGAGCGAAGCGCTCGTCCTGGAAAAGCGGTCGCGGCGCGACTTCGGGTTTGCGGCGGGCATCGTCGCGATCCTCGCGGTGCTGTTCCTGCCGGTGCCGGCGGTGTTGCTCGATGTCGGGCTCGCCTTCTCGATCGCGCTCTCGGTGCTGATCCTGATGGTGGCGCTCTGGATTCAGAAGCCGCTCGAATTCTCCGCCTTCCCCACCGTGCTGCTGATCGCGACGCTGCTGCGGCTGGCGCTCGGCATCGCCACGACGCGGTTGATCCTCGCCAACGGCCAGAAGGGCGTGGACGCCGCCGGCCACGTCATCCAGGGCTTCTCGCAATTCGTGATGAGCGGCGATTTCGTCATCGGAATCGTCGTCTTCGTGATCCTCATCACGGTCAACTTCCTCGTCATCACCAAGGGCGCGACCCGTATCGCCGAGGTGGGCGCCCGCTTCACCCTCGACGCCATCCCCGGCAAGCAGATGGCGATCGACGCCGATCTCAATGCGGGGCTGATCGACGACAAGGAGGCGCAGCGCCGCCGCCGGGAGCTGGAAGAAGAGAGCGCGTTCTTCGGCTCGATGGACGGCGCCTCGAAATTCGTGCGCGGCGAGGCGGTGGCGTCGCTCATCGTCATCGCCGTCAACGTGTTCGGCGGCGTCATCATCGGCACCACCCGCCACGGCATGCCGCTGGGTCAGGCCGCCGACGTCTTCGTCAAGCTGTCCGTCGGCGACGGCCTCGTCTCGCAGATCCCGGCGCTGATCGTCTCGCTGGCCGCCGGCCTCCTCGTCTCGAAGGGCGGCACCCGCGGCGCGGCGGAAGAAGCCGTGCTCGGCCAGCTCAGCGCCTATCCGCGTGCGCTGATCGTCGCCGCCGCGCTGATGCTGATGTTCGCCATCGTCCCCGGCCTGCCGTTCCTGCCCTTCGTGACCCTCGCGGGCCTGATGGGTTTCGTGGCGATCACCATCCCGAAGCGCCAGGCGGCCCGCGCCGCCGCCGCGGCGGCCCAGGTGAAGCGCGAGGAGGAGAGCAAGCAGGCCGAGACCAAGGAATCGGTCAAGGAGCAGCTGCGCACGCCGGAGATCGAACTCTGCCTCGGCCGTCAGGTCGCGGCGCAGATCCAGGGGAACCACGCCGAGCTGCACCACCGGGTCGCCAAGATGCGCCGCAAGTTCGCGCGCCAGTACGGCTTCGTCGTGCCCGACATCAAGCTCACCGACAGCCTCAACCTGCCGCCCAAGACCTACCAGATCCGCATCCACGGCACGGTGGCCGCGACGCAGGAGATGCGGCCCGGCGAGTTGCTCGTCGTGGTCGGCGACGGGCCGCGCCCCGATGTGCCGTCCGAGGAGGTGCGCGAGCCCGCCTTCGGCATGAAGGCGCTGTGGGTGGTCGATGCCTATGCCGGCGAGATCCGCCGCTCCGGCTTCGAGGCGATCGACGGCGCCTCCGTCCTCCTCACGCACCTCTCCGAGGTGATCCGCAACAACCTGCCCCAGTTCCTGTCCTACAAGGACATGCGGGCACTGCTCGACCGGCTCGACCCCGAATACAAGCGGCTGATCGACGAGATCTGCCCCTCGCAGATCTCGCATTCGGGCCTGCAGGCGGTGCTGAAGCTGCTGCTCTCCGAGCGCGTCTCGATCCGCAACCTGCATCTGATCCTGGAGGCGGTGGCCGAGATCAGCCCCCATGCCCGCCGCGCCGAGCAGATCGCCGAACATGTCCGGATGCGCGTCGCCCAGCAGATCTGCGGCGATCTGGCCGAGGACGGGGTGCTGCACGTGCTGCGGCTCGGCGCCAACTGGGATCTCACCTTCCACCAGAGCCTGAAGCGCGATGCCAAGGGCGAGGTCATCGAGTTCGACATCGACCCGCGCCTCGTGGAGCAGTTCGGCACGGAAGCCGGCGAGGCGATCCGCGAGCGGATGCGGCAGGTCCACGGCTTCGCCCTCGTCACCGCCCCCGACGCCCGGCCCTATGTGCGGATGATCATCGAGCGGATCTTCCCGACCCTGCCTGTGCTCTCGCATCTGGAGATCGCCCGCGGCGTCGAGCTGAAATCGTTGGGCACCATCTCGTGATTCCGGGCTTCGGCGGCCTGCTCGGCGGAGAGGCCTTCCTCGGCGTCTTCCTGATCTTCTGCCGGATCGGCGGCTGCCTCCTGATCGTGCCCGGCTTTTCCAGCCCGCGCGTGCCGGCGCAGGTGCGGCTCCTCATCGCCGGCGGCGTCTCGCTCGCCGTCACGCCGCTCCTGCTGCCGCTGTTCCAGACCAAGCTCTCCGGCCAGACGCCGACCGAGACGCTGACATGGATCGCCAGCGAGACGATCACGGGGCTGCTCATCGGCCTGCTCGGGCGCATCTTCATCTTCGTGCTGGAAACCGTGATGAACGCGGTCTCGACCATGGTCGGCTTCGGCTCGATGCCGGGCACGCCGGTCGAGGGGACCGAAGCGATCCCCGCGGTCGAATCGCTGATCGTGTTTGCCGCGGTCGCGCTGATGTTCGCCGCCGACCTGCACTGGGAGCTGTTTCGCGGCCTCGTCGATTCCTACGGCCGCATCCCGCCGGGCGAGGGCTTCGGGACGCAGACCGCGCTGGTGCGCATCACCGACCAGATCGGCGAGGCCTTCACCCTCGCCCTGCGCATCGCCGCCCCCTTCATCATCTATGCGGTGGCGGTGAACCTCGCGGCGGGCTTCGTGAACAAGCTCACGCCGACGATCCCCGTCTACTTCGTCGCCACGCCCTTCGTGATGTTCGGTGCGTTGCTGCTGCTCTACTATCTCTCCAGCGAGTTCATGACGCAGTTCCTCTCCGGCTACGTCGCCTGGCTTCGCAAAGGCTGAGAGGAAAGGGCTGAGCGTCATGTCCGCCGCCGACATCGCCAAGCGCCTGAAGCGCGCCGAGCGCCTCACCGCCGTGCAGGAGCAGATGCGCCGCGCCGCCGAATGGCAGCTCGCCGAGACCCGGCGCAATGTCGAGGCGGTCGAGGCGGATCGGGCGGCTTTGCTCGCCGCGGTCGGCTCCTCGGCCCACGGTCACCTGTTCCTGGAAGCCGCCAACCGCCGCCTGCGCGGGCTCGCCACGCGGGCGACCGAACTCGAACGGATCGCCGCGTCCCAGGCGGACGAGGTGCGCGAGCAGGGCCTCGCGCAGAAGCGCGCGGAGCTGAGCGCCGAGCGGATCGAGACGCTGCTCGACCGGGAACGCGACCGGGTCGAGGCGATGGAGCGGCTCGACAGCCTCGCCCAGCGCCGCGATGCAAGCCTCCCGTAAGCCAGCGGATCTACACTCCCCTCCATCCTCAGCGGTGTGCGCCCGGTTCGCGCCGCATCAAGGTTTGACGGCGCGATGAGCATCACCCCCCCTTCCGACATCGTGATGGATGTGGCGCGCGCCGCCGATCCGGCCCGCTATCAGGAGGCTGCGGCCAAGCTGTCGCAGCCCGGCGACCCGGCCGCCTTCGCCAGCGCCGCCGACGACGCGGCGCGCGAGGCGGGCCTGACCACGCATATGCCCCTCGACGTCCACGGGGCGCTGACGGGCCTGAAGAACGAGACCGCCCGGACCGGCTCTGCCGACCCCTACCGAAAGTTCGAGGGGCAGGTGATCCAGCAATTCGTCGAGGCGATGCTGCCCAAGGCCGAGAACGTCTTCGGCAAGGGCAATGCCGGCGGCATCTGGAAGTCGATGCTCGCCGAGCAGCTCGGCCAGCAGATCGCCCAGACCGGCGGCATCGGCATCGCCCGCATGCTGAACGCCGCCCGCCCCGCCAGCACCCCGGTGGCGCCCACGGGCACCGGCGTCGCGAGCAAGGTCTGACCGCCATGCTGCTCGAATCCCTGAAGCGGTTGGAGGCCACCGTCGAGGCCGAGACCGAAGCGCTCGGTGCCAATGCGGCCCTCGATCTCGATGCGGTCAACCGGGCCAAGAGCCGGAGCCTCCTCGAACTCACCCGCCTCGCCCGCGGCCTCGATGTCGCGACCCTCGATGCCGAAACCGGGATCGTGCTGGCGCGCCTGCGCGACAAGCTGATCCGCAATCAGGAGGCCGTCGCCCTGCATCTGCGGGCGGTGGAGGAGGTCGGCGAGACGCTGCAGGCCAGCCTTCAGGCCGCAGAGTCCGACGGCACCTATTCGGCGCGCCTGGGACGCGACTGAGCCATGCGCATCCTCGTCTCGGGCCTCTGGATCTGCGCCGTCACCATCGCCTCCTGCTACGCGGCGGTGACCTTCGGCGGCGGGTTCTTCTCGAAATCGACCGAGCCCTATCTCGAAGGGCTGCAATATCAGAAGCTTGCACCCATCAACATTCCGATGGTCGCCGAGGGCAAGGTGCAGGGCTACGTCATCGCCGTGCTGGTCTTCACGGCCGACGCCAAGCTGATGCACACGCTCCCCGTCGCCCCCAACGCCTTCGTGGTCGATGAGGCCTTCCGCCAGATCTACGGCGACACCACCATCGATTTCCGCAAGCTCGCCCGCTACGACATCAACGGCCGGCTGGCCCAGATCCGCGCCAAGGTGAACGAGCGCCTCGGCTCCGATGTGGTGAAGGACGTGCTGGTCGACGAACTGAACTTCGTCGCCAAGCGCGAGGTGCGCTCCTGATTGTGATCAGGTGCGCCGTCGGCATTCGTCGATCAAATCCTTCAGCTCGTAATCGATCACGTACAGGCGACCCAAGCTACGTTTGTGAGAGCCACCATAGAAGAATCCTGTCATCTTATAGATTAGGCTTGCGTGAATGAGGCCTCGCCCGAACGGAAGCCCCCATCCACTCTGATAGAGCGTCTTGTTTCCGATCGACATCAAGTCGGAAATTGAATTCGACGCATCAGCACGTTCAGCAAACAGGAGATCGATCCGGTCGCTAAGTTCCTGAACGCTCAGCTTGGCAAGATCGCCCCTGAGATTGATCCCGATGCGCATTCTCAGCCGTGGTCCGCAAGATTTCTGGAAATCGCTTCAAAACTGCTCAAGCGGAGCGTGAGCTGGACACTCCATATCCGGCCGGCTTTCAAGCGCTGCGTGGTCGTTGGATAGATACCACAGGAAAATGGTGACAAGACTCCTGTTGATCCCATCTATTCCTGCTCGCATCCTGCCGCCGCCATGACCTGCTTTACCGGCCTTTCCGCCTTCCCGATCACCCCCGCCTCCCCCGACGGATGCGTGGATATGGCGGCGTTGCGCGCGCTGGTGGCGCCCCTCGCCGCTGCGGGGGTGGATTCGATCGGGCTTCTCGGCAGCACCGGCACCTACGCCTATCTCTCCCGCGCGGAGCGCCGCCGCGCGCTTGATGTGGCTCTTGAGGAAGCCGGCGGCCGGGTGCCGGTCATCGTCGGAATCGGAGCTTTGCGCACCGACGAGGCCGTGGCCTTGGCGCAGGACGCGCGGGCGGCGGGTGCCGCCGCCGGGCTCCTGGCTGCCGTCTCCTACACGCCGCTGACCGACGAGGAGGTGTTCGAGCATTTCTCCGCCGTCGCCACGGGCAGCGGCCTGCCGATCTGCATCTACGACAATCCCGGCACCACGCATTTCCGGTTCACGCCCTCGCTGGTCGGGCGGCTGGCCCATGTGCCCGGCATCCGCGCGCTCAAGAGCCCGGCGCCGGATTCCGAGACGGTGGCCGGCCAGTTCGACGCCCTGCGCCGGGCGGTGCCGGCCGAGTTCCGGCTCGGCTTCAGCGGCGACTGGAACGCGGCCGAAGCGCTGCTGGCGGGCGGCGAGGCTTGGTACAGCGTCGCGGCCGGGCTGTTTCCCGAACCCTGCCTCGCGATCCTGCGGGCGGCACGCGCCGGTGAGGTCGCGCGGGCGCGGGCCCTGCACGCGCGGATGCAGCCGCTCTGGGATCTGTTCAAGGAATTCTCAAGCCTGCGGGTCACTTACGCGGCTGCCCGCCATCTCGGCCTGTGCCGAACCGATCCGCCCCGACCGATCCTGCCGCTGCCCGAGCCTGTCCGGAATCGGGTGGCCGAGGTCATCGACCGGCTCGCGCTCGCCTGATCCGGCCGCTGCGGGACACTCGCGCTCCCGCGTTCTTAAAGGTCGATTCACGCAGAACTGTTTGACTCACCCTCAGAGTAAGTTCTGCGTAATCGAGTGCCATGCCCCCATCGGTCGCCGGCGCGCCGGACCTGTCCGGCCTCATCGAGCTCTCGCGCGATCCCGCGCTGGACCTGAAACCCGTGATTCTGCGGGTGCAGACCGACCTGTTCCTGGCCGCTCCGGTCCATGACCGGGCGATCCTCAGGGAGTTCGAATCCCTCGCCGCGGGCCTGATCCCGACGGTGGACGAGGAAACGGCGCGCGTCGTCGCCGAGAAGCTCAAGGGATGCCCCGATGTCCCGGCCAACGTGCGCGCCGCGCTCGAAGCCCGCGGCTTCCCCATCGCGCTCCCTCCCGAGCCCGAAACGGAAGCGGAGGCCGACCGGGCGCTCGCCGAAAATCCCGGCGCGCTGATCGGCACCCGCGTGCTGGACCGCCTGCTCACCCGCGCCCGGACCGACGCGGATCTCGCCCAGATCCTGCTCGCCCGGCCCGACATCCCGCCCGCCGACCTCGCGCCGCTCTGGCTCTATGCCGGTCCGGAGCAGCGCAGCGCGATCACCCAGGCCGTCGAGGCCACCGCCGCCCTGCGCCCCTGCCCGCCGGCCCCCCGCGCCCTCGCGACGCGCCTCGTCGAGCATTCCCATGCCCGCGACGTGCCGGCCTTCATCACGGCGCTCGGCCAAGGGCTCGGGCTGCCGCCGAACTATCTCGGCGCCGCCGTCGATCCGGTGGCCCGCTACGACCTGCTGACGCTTGCGCTGCGCGCGGCGGATCTGCGCGAGGGCGAAGCGGTCTTCGTCTTCCTTACCCTCAACGACAGCGTCGCGCGCTCGGTCGATCGGGTGTTTTCCCTCGTCACGCTGTTTCGCGAGACGAGCCGGGCCACCGCCCGCGACCTGCTCTGCGCGATCTTCGGCGTGCCCGTGATGGAGCGCGCCGCGGGCGAGCACCAGCCGCTGCACGGCCCCGAATCCAAGCGCGGCAGCACGGCGGCCGAGCGCCTGCGCACGGTGCTGCCGATGCGCCTGCGCCGGACGAGCTGACGCCGCGCTTGAGCGCTACTCCGCGAGCGGAAGGCCGTGCCGGCCCTCGCGGTCGTCGATCTCGACGATCCAGAGATCGGAATCGAAGCGGATCTCCCGCGTGAGGCGTTCCTCGACATCCGGGGACGGGGCGGCGGTGAGGATCGGCGTGAAGCGGCGATCGCCGTCGTCATCCGCTTCGATCAACGCCTGCGGCGCCGGGCCGTAGAGGTCGGCAGTGCCGTCGAGCCGGTCGATCTTGACGAAAATCGCCCCCGCCTCCGCCGAACCGCGGCGGCGCTGCACGGCGGGAATGTTCTCGCCGTTGAGGCGGCGCAGATGCGCGGAGACCCAGAAATCCGAGCGAAGGCGTGGCATGCCCGGTTCATAGGCGCCGATGGCCGCCGCGTCGATGGCGCGGCGGCATAGCATCAGTGCCGGCGCGCTTTACCCGCCCGCCTTGGCGGTCATCTCGCGGGTCAGGGCGCGCAGGGTCGGCCCGGTCGCCTCGCCCTTCACCGGCATCTTGCGGTCGCGCTCGAACTTCTCGATCGCCGTCTTGGTGCCGGGCCCCATCAGGCCGTCATCCTTGAGCGGACCGTAGCCGAGCTTGGCCAAGGCGCGCTGGGCCCGGATCACGGTCGGGTCCGGCTTCGGCCCCTCGGACTTGCCGGCCTCCGTCTTCGCCTCGACCTTCGGTTCATTCGCGGCGGGCTTGGGTGCGGGCTTGCGCTCAGCCTTGGGCGTGACCGAAGCGGTCGTCTCGCCGGAGCGGATCATGTCGGCGATGCTGTCGCGGGCGGGCACCGGCACCTCCCGCACGGGGGCGGGCTTCGGCGTCTCGATGGCGCGCACCTCCCGGGCTGGTGGCGCTGCGGGCCGCGCGGCGGCCACGGGCTTCGGCTCGACGGTCGGCAGGATCGGAGCCGGGTGCGGCCCGGCCTGGAGGCCCATGGCATTGACGCAGACATAGACCGCCGCGCCGACCCCGAGGAACGTTCCGACCACGCCGCCGGGATAGCGCCGGCAGACCTGCCCGGCCCCCGTCGCCGCGGACAGGACAGCGGCCTTCCAGCCGGACGCCGCAGGCCCGCGGGGGGCGGGCTTGCGGCGCGGGGCGGATTTGGCCGGGCTTCGGGCGACGCGCATGTCACCGGGGACGACGATCTCGCGCTGGTCCCGTCGGGCGGGCGGCTCGCGCATCAATTCGCTCCTTTACGTGGAAATGGTGCCTCGCTCGGATCGCTCATCCGGCGCGGCGCATCGGCGGGTTGGTCGAGAGCGGGGCGGGATCGAACAGGCCGGCCGGCCGACGGATCGGCTCAGGCGCCGGCTCCGGCATCGCGGCGACTCGCACCGAGGTCCGGATCGGGGCCGGCTGAGCCGGGGCGGCAGCCTTCGCACCGCTTACCGAGCCGTCCCGCGCGCCGGCCGTGCCGGTTTTGGCGCGGCTGCAATCGAGCGGCAGGGTCACGGTGACGGCGGTGCCCTTGCCCGGCGCGCTCTCGACGGAGACGGCGCCGCCATGCAGCCCGGCAAGGCCGCGCACCACCGAGAGGCCGAGCCCGGTGCCCTCGTGGGTGCGCCCGTAGCCGCCGCCGACCTGGAAGAAGGGGTCGCCGAGCCGCGGCAGGTCGGCCTCGGTGATGCCGATGCCGTCGTCGCTCACCACGATGTCGAGATAGGCCCCGCCCCGGCGCACCATCACCTCCACCCGCCCGCCGCGCGGCGTGAACTTCACGGCATTCGAGATCAGGTTGATGAGCATCTGGCGGCAGGCGCGGGCATCGGCCACGAGGGCGCAGCCGGCGGGCACGGGCGCGCTGGTCAGGGTGATGCCCGAGGCATCGGCCTTGAGCCGCATCAGGTCGCAGCAGGCACGGATCAGCGCCTCGACATCGACCGGCTCCGGCTGGAAGTCGAAATGCCCGCCGCGGATGCGCGAGATGTCGAGCAGCGTGTTCACCACGTCGAGCAGGTGGCGCCCGGACTGGGCGATGATGCCGGCATATTCCCGCGACCGCTCCGGCGAGAGGCTCACCGCGCCCTCCCCGCCCAGAACGTCCGAGAAGCCGATGATGGCGTTGAGCGGGGTGCGCAGCTCGTGGCTAACGGTGGCGAGGAAGTGGGTCTTCACCTCGTCGGCGCGCTCGGCCTCGGCGCGGGCGCGGTCGAGTTCCTGCGCGTGGCGGCGATGCTCCGAGACGTCGCGGGTCACGGCGACGACCGTCGAGCCGTTGGCACCCGCGAGCCCCGCCTCGATCCGGTGGGCGCGCATCTCGGCGAAGATCGTGCGGCTGCCGTCGCCGCGCGGGACGTCGAGATGCAGGCGGAACGGTACAGTGGCCGGCGTGCCGTAGGCGGCGACGTCGCTGATGGCCTGGAGCAGGGCCGGACGGTCGCCGATATGCACCCGGTCGAGCAGGCCATGGCCGCGCAGGCGGCTCGCCTCGGCGCCGACGAAGCGGGCGGCCGAGCCGCTCGCCTCCAGCACCCGGCCATTGGCGTCGTGCCAGGTCACGAGGTCGTCGATGGCCGAGAGCAGCAGGCGGTCGCGGGCTTCGTTGTCCTGCATCCGGGCGCGCCACTCGCCCTCGCGGCGCATGTGCTCCATCGCTTGGGCCGCGATGTGGCCGATGGCGGTCACGGCAAAGACCGGCATGACGACCGCGTTGGGCCAATCGAGCGCGAGGGCGCCGACCGGCAGGTAGCCGCTCAGCGCAATCGCGAAGGCGCCGAGGACGGCGATGACGGACGCGGCGATCGTCGCCCGGCGCGAACCGGAGATCATCGCCTCCAGCGGCACCGCCACGAGCCAGATGGCCGCGGCCGAACTCGCGCCGCCGGTCAGCGCGGCGAGGCAGACGACGATGCCGGTCAGGCCGAGCGAGGACAGGGCATGGGCGACCCAGAGCGAGCCGGTGCGCGACAGGATCACGGCGGCTAGCAGCGGCAGGAACAGGCTGGCGATGGCGATCGCCTCTAGGCCGCTCGGGACACCGCGCCAGACGAGGTAGGGCGGCAGGCCCGCCAACATCACGGCGCCGGTGGCGAGCCGCGAGATCAGGAACCGCTCATGGCGGAAGCGCACGCCCGGCTCGCCCAGCGCAGACGCATGGACCAGCCCGGCCAGGCGGGAATCGAACAGGGAGGCAAGGGCACCGTCTTTACGCAACACCACCACGCACAACGCAAGCCTTGACCCGGTACACGGGTGTCTTGCGCCCCTCGACTGCTCGTTACGATCTCGAGCAAACCGTCGCAGAGGCGGTTTAAGCGAGGATGAAAAGGGTCGCTCACTTGCCGCCGACCGCGGCGGCGACGGACCCCGGCGGAGGCGCCGATACCCGCTTTTCACAATCCCCGGGCAGGGCCGGCGAACCGCTTCACAGAGGGTAAACAGGGGTCCGGGAGGGGCGTGTTGGTACGAAAAACACTTCGTTCACCACGTCGGCGTTTTCGACTCCTCGGGTTCATCCGGCGGTGCCGCGGGGATGGCAGGATCAGGTGATCGACCTCCGCCGGCCGCGTGCCGGCAAAGCAGCGCCTTTCGGAACCGGATCGATGTCGTTTCTTCTGCGCGCCGCCCTCGTGATCGGCGCCCTCTCCTATCTCGCGCTTCAGCGCCAGGGCGGCCCCGATCCGGCCCGGCCGCACGTCGCCGGGGCGGGGATCGCGACGGGTAATGTGATGGATCACCTGACCACGGGCGGCATCGGCGCGCTGGTGGAGGCCGTGAACGCCCTGCCGCCCGAGGCACGCGAGGACATGGCGCGGACCGGGGCGAACGCCCTCATCCGCCAGGTCGGCGGACGGATCGCGCCGCCCCCGCCTTCCGCCGACACTCTGTCCGCCAGCGATCGACAACCGCCCTGGCGGGGAGCAACTTCCCCCTGAGCGCGGTTCTGGCCTGATGTGAGGGCCTCGCAAAACGCCTGACCGCCGCTCCTCTCTGAGCAGGGCGGCGCAGCGGGCTTTTTGTGACCGACACTCACGCGGTGCTCGTGTCACGCACCGGTGGCATCGGCCGGGAGGGAACGCGGATGTTCGGCTTCGGAAGCGAATACGAGGGTTTGGCCTTCTGGCTGCCGCTGGTCTGGGCCGGCCTGCTGGCGCTCGCGGTGGCGATGTACGTCGTCATCGACGGATTCGACCTCGGCGTCGGCATCCTCTTCACCGCCGCGCGGCCCGGCAACTGGCGCGACCGGATGATGCTCTCGGTGGCGCCGATCTGGGACGGCAACGAGACCTGGCTCGTGCTCGGCGGCGGCGGGCTGTTCGCGGTCTTCTCGGTCGCCTACGCGATCCTGCTGCCGGCGCTCTACCTGCCGATCATCCTGATGCTGATCGCGCTGATCTTCCGCGGCGTCGCCTTCGAATTCCGCTTCAAGGCCGAGCGCTCGCAGGTGGTGTGGGACAACGCGTTCCACTACGGCTCGCTGATCGCCACCTTTGCTCAGGGCATGGTGCTCGGCGCCTTCGTCCAGGGCTTCCAGACCGAGGGAAGGGGATTCTCCGGCGGCACGCTCGACTGGCTCACCCCCTTCAGCGTCATGACCGGCATCGGCCTCGTCTGCGGTTACGGGCTGCTCGGCGCGACGTGGTGCGTGATGAAGACTTCGGGCGAGCTGGAAATCTGGTCGCGGATCAAGGCCCGGCAGTTCCTGATCGGCACCGTCCTCTCGATGGCGGTCGTCAGCGCCTGGGTGCCGTTCCTCGGGCTGCATATCCAGTGGCGCTGGTTCTCCTGGCCGAACGTGCTGTTCGTGGCGCCCGTGCCGCTGCTGACGGCCTTCGTCTGCTGGCGGATCTGGAAGGCGATCGAGGACGGGCGCGATGTCGCGCCGTTCCTTCTCTCGATCGCCCTGTTCCTGCTCGGCTTCCTCGGGCTGGCGATCAGCCTGTTCCCCTACATCGTGCCGCCCAAGCTCACGATCTGGCAGGCGGCCAACGCGACCTCGGCGCTGCAATTCGCCCTGGTCGGCTACGCGGTGGTGATGCCGCTGACGCTCGCCTACACGGCCTATGCCTACTGGGTCTTCCGGGGGAAGATCGAGGAGAATCCGAACGCGGCGAGCTACCATTGAGCGCCCGCCGCATCCTCTGGTTCGCCGCCCTCTACGGCCTGAGCCTCCTCGCCTTCACGGCGCTCGTCTACTTCATCCGCGCCATCGCGCGGTGAGTCGGGGCCCGGCTTAGAAGCAGAGGGGAAGGGCAGCGCGCAGCCAGAGCCCCACCCCCTCGCGGGCCCAGAGAAGCGCGCCGGCCAGGGTCAGCGCGCCGAGAAAGGCGAGGACGACGAGTTCGTCCCGAACGCTCATACCGGCCTCGCCCGCTGCGCCAGGGGCACATCGCGGATCGGCAGGTTGAGGAGACCGGCCAGGACCGCGATGCCGATGGAGAGGGCCCAGGCCGCGTCGTAGGAACCGGTCTGGGTGAAGATGAAACCCGCGCCCCACGCGCCGAAGAAGGCGCCAACCTGATGGCTCATGAAGACGATGCCGAACAGCGTCGAAAGATAGCGCACGCCAAAAATCTGCCCGACGAGGCCGCTCGTCAGCGGGACGGTGCTGAGCCACAGAAAGCCGATGGCGCAGGCGAACAAAGTCGCAGTGAGCGGGGTGAAGGGCAGGACGATGAACAAAGTCATCACCACCGCGCGGGCGAAGTAGATCCACGACAGCACGTATTTCTTGCGCAGCCGGTCCGCGGCGACGCCGAAGGCGTAGGAGCCGAGGATGTTGAACAGGCCGATCAGGGCCAGCGCGCGGGCGCCGATCCCCGGATCGAGGCCGGCATCGCTCAACACGGCCGGCAGGTGGGTCGCGACGAAGGCGATGTGGAAACCGCAGACGAAGAAGCCGGCATTGAGAAGCCAGTAGCCGCGATGGCCCGCCGCCTGCCGCAGGGCGGCGCCGAGCGGGATCGCGTCGGCGGTGGCGGCCGTCCGCGCCGCGGCGGGCGCGGCCTTCCGGGCGATGCCGAGGGCGAGCGGCACCATCAGGGCGGCCAGCCCTGCGCCGACGAGCAGCGCCCCGCGCCAACCGAGTCCGTCCACCGCGATCTGGGTCATCGGCACGAGCAGGAACTGCCCGACCGAACCGCCCGCCGTGACGATGCCCGCAGCCGCGCCCCGGCGCCCGGCCGGCATCAGCGGCACGACCGCGCCGAGCACGACGACGAAGGTGACGCCGGTCATGGCCAGCCCGAGCAGGAAGCCGAGCGTGACGGTGAGGCCGAAGGCCGAGGACACGAAGGCCGCCAGCGCGAGGCCGAAGGCGTAGAGCAGGCCGCCGCCCGCCGCGACGCGTCCGGGCCCGTACCGGTCCGCCAGCGCCCCGACGAAGGGCTGGGCGAGCCCGAAGATCAGGTTCTGCACCGCCATGGCAAGGCCGAAGCTCTCGCGCCCGACGCCGAGATCCAACTCCACCGGCCGCATGAACAGGCCGAACCCCTGGCGCAGGCCCAGGGCAATCGTCACGATGACCGCGCCGCAGGCGAGCGCGATCCAGGGAGAGGGCCGGCGGAGAAGCGGAGGGGAGGTCAAGGTCGTAGATCCGGGAAAGCCGGCCGGGGTTATAGTCCGCGTTCCGGGTTCTGCCGAACGCGGGTCAAACCTCGATCCGCTCGGCCCTCGGCAGGGCCAGTTTCGACTCGTTGCGGACCTCACCCCAGCTCGGCGATGTGCCAGAGAACGCCGGACGGGTCGGTGATGTAACTGACCTTGCGCCCCCAAGGCGGCATCGCGGGTGGCTGGGGATCGCGAAGGCCAAATGTCTGCGCGAGTTGTTCTGGTTGACGCTCTGCCCACCAAGCTTCAGCATCGGGAACAACCAGTTGAAGCATCAGATTTTCCGCAAGCCCTTTCTCATGGAAATTCTGAAGGATGAAATGGGCTTGCCCGTCACACATGACGGCCACTCTGCCATCCTCGAACTCGATCGAGAATCCCAATCCTTCATAGAAACGCTTGGATTTCTCGAAGTCTGCCGCAGGGACAAAAGGGCGGAGGCCGGTGGGCAGGGCTGCCGAGGATGCGTCGGACACGAACTGAGACCCTTATGGAGCGGACAATAGCCCTAACAGCGATTGCAAAGGGCATACCGGCTTTCCAGCCCTCAGCAGGGTCAAGCTGATCGGTTTTCGATCCGAGCCCCGGCCGCCGACCGGATCATGCGACGGCAGCGAGGGGCAGTGCCCGAGCGTGTCGCCGGGGCCACTTCTCGGCGCCCTTCTTCGCGCCCCCCTTCGGGCGCGTAGCCTTGCCGGCCTCCGCTCCGCTAAGGTCCGCCTCATGACGCATGATTTCCGGCAGGCGGCGAACGGTTCGCGATGACGGCGCAGGGACCGGACAGGCCGGGCGAGGACGGGACCGAGACGCGGGCCGCCGCGCGCGAAGCCGCGCGAGCGGCCGCCTTGCTCGCGCGCCAGCTCGGCCGCCTTGCCGGGAGCGCGGGACGCAGCGCCTGGCGCAGCGGAGCCGCCGCCGCCAGGGATGCAGCCAAGGGAGCCGCGAAGGGGGCGAAGCCGGTCTTCGCGCGCAAAGCGGACCGCCTCCGCTCGAACGGGCCGCACGCCGCACCGGCCGCGCCCGTCGCAGCCCCGGTGGACCGGCCGGACACGCAGAGCCAAGCCTTCACCCCGCCCTCCGCGCGCGCGCCCCGCCGCCGTCGGCCCTGGGTGATCGGATTGGCCGTCGTGATCGGCCTGCCGCTGGTGATCCTGGCCGGATACGTCTTGGCCGCCTTCGCCTCCCTGCCGCCGCTCGGCGGGGTGGCCCCGGAGGCCAACCAGCGCGCCCTCGTGGTCGAGTCCGAGAGCGGACGCGCGTTTGCCACCCGTGGCGCGTTCCAGGGCGAGCGGCTGACCGAGAAGACCCTGCCGCCCCGGCTCGCCCAGGCGATCGTCGCGATCGAGGACCGGCGCTTCTACAGCCATTGGGGCATCGACCTGCGCGGCATGGCCCGCGCCGTCTGGCGCAACGCGACCGGCGGCGGCGTGCGCGAAGGCGGCTCGACCATCACCCAGCAGTATGCCCGGCTCACCTCGCTCACCCAGGAAAAGACGCTCAAGCGCAAGATCCAGGAAGCCTTCCTGGCGCTGCGCCTGGAGAGCACGCTGACGAAGCCCGAGATCCTCGTCGGCTACCTCAACACCGCCTACTTCGGCGCCGGCGCCTATGGCGCGGACGCGGCGGCGCGGCGCTATTTCGGGCACGGGGCCGCCGGTCTGACCCTGCCGGAGGCGGCGATGCTGGCCGGCCTCGTCCGCGCGCCCTCCCAGCTCGCCCCGACCCGCAATTTCGGCGGCGCCAAGGAGCGGGCGGACCTCGTGCTCCAGGCCATGGTCGAGACCGGCGCGATCAGCCAGACCGAGGCCGACAAGGCGCGGGCGGAAAAGCTCACCCTGCACACGCCGCCCGAGACGCCGCCGGGCACCAATTACTTCCTCGACGCGGTGTCGGGCGATTTGAAGCGGCTGACCGAGGCGGCCGGCGACGTCACCGTGCGCTCGACCCTCAACCTCGAACTCCAGAGTCTCGCCGAAGGCGTGCTCGCCCGCCGCCTCGACAGCGAGGGCGGCAAGAAGAAGGTCGGCCAGGGCGCGCTCGTGGCGATGGCGCCCGATGGGGCGATCCTCGCCATGGTGGGGGGCCGCGACTACGAGGACAGCCAGTTCAACCGCGCGACCCAGGCTAAGCGGCAGGCCGGCTCGCTGTTCAAGCTGTTCGTGTATCTGGCCGCCTACGGCAAAGGCTTCTTCCCCGACAGCGTGCTCGTGGACCGCCCGACCCAGATCGGCGAGTGGGAGCCGCAGAACTCCAACAACCGCTTCCGCGGCGCCCTGCCCCTGCGCACGGCCTTCGCGCTCTCGGTCAACACCATCGCGGCGCAGCTCGGCGAGGAGGTCGGCCTGCCCGCGATCGTCGCCGAGGCCCGCCGCCTCGGGGTGCAGTCGGACCTGCCCGAGGTGCCGAGCCTCGCTCTGGGCTCGGCCGACGTCTCGCTCCTCGAGATGACCCGCGCCTATGCCGGCGTGCTCGGCTCCGGCGTGCCGGTGGAGCCCTATCTCGTCCGCGCGCTCCGGGGGAACACGCCGCAGCCGCTCTATCAGCGCCCCGCGCCGAAGCCCGGCGCGGCGATGGACGCGCAGGTCCAGTCGATGATGCTCGACTCGCTTCAGGCGGTGGTGGAATCCGGCACTGGCAAGGCCGCGCGGGTCAACGGTCTCGCGGTCGGCGGCAAGACCGGCACCAGCCAGGACTATCGCGACGCGTGGTTCGTCGGGCTGACCCCGGACATGATCGTCGGCGTCTGGGTCGGCAATGACGACAACACGCCGATGAACAAGGTCACCGGCGGCGACATCCCGGCCCGCGTCTTCCACGACTTCGTGGAGCGGGCGCAGAAGGTGCTGAAGGGACGAAAGCGCCCGGCCCCCTCCGCGGCACGGGCTGAGCCGGCCCCGGCCAGCGCCGTGGCGCCGGCCCCCGCCCCGAGCGCGTCGGCAACAGGCGAAGTCCGCGGCGTGCCCGAGGTGGTCGATACCGGCACGCTGACGATCCGCGGTCGCAGGGTGCGGCTGCTCGGCGTGGTCGGCGAGGGCGGCGCGCTCGCCCGCCAACTCGCACGCTACCTGCGCCGCCGGGAGATCATCTGCTCGGGCGATCCGGCCTCCTCGCGCTGCCGCCTGGACGGCGACGACCTCGCCTCGCTGATCGTGACAGCGGGTGGGGCGCGGGCCGCCGAGGACGCGCCGAGCGATCTCGTCGAGGCCGAGGATCAGGCGCGCGCCGAGCGCGCCGGGCTGTGGCAGCGCGAGCGCTGACTCACCTCGGCCTTGACAATCCCCAACGAATTTTCTGCGAGCGCGAACGAAAGTGCAACGTCTGCAATCGAAAATTAATGTAGATCAAAATACAGCATGGTGAAGTTTCCGCTTCCGAGGCAGACACCGTGAAAATCGTCGATAACACGCGGATCGCCCTCAAGGTATCGATCCCACTCATACTACTCACCGTCACGTCGGTCGGGTCGATCGTCTACGCCAAGCATTCGCTGGACAGCATCGCCAGTCAAACACAAAGCGTCACCGACGTGCAGGCCGCGCGGCAGGAACATATCCTCAAGGCGCAAGTCAACATCACCGAAGCGACGATCCAGAACCGCAACATCATCATCGAAACCGCCAACGAGAAGATGGCGGCCTACAAGACCCGCCATGATGCGTCGATTGCCGCGACCTATGCGTCACTCGACAAGTTGATCGAGCTCGCGGGCGATTCGGAGCGTCGCGCCGCCAACGAAGCGCTTCGCGAATCGGCGAAGACATTCTTCAACATCCTGGCGCGCTCGACCGAACTGGGTCTGAGGAACGAGCCCGCCGCCGCGATGAAGATCGCGCAGCAGGAGGCATCGCCCGCGCGCGCCAAGCTTCGCGAGCAGGTGCAGTCCCGCATCGATCGCGTCGGCAGCGAAATGCAGGCCGAGAAACAGGCGGTCTTCGAGAATGCCCGTTTCGCGACGAACGTCCTCATGGCGGGGTCCGCCCTGGCCCTGCTGGTCGCCCTCTTGCTGGCGGGCCTCATCGTCGTCTTCGGCATCGTTCGCCCCCTCGGCCGTCTGGTGACGGTGCTGCGGCGGATGGCGCAGGGTGACATCGACGCCAGCATCGCGGAGGCGAAGCGGGGCGACGAGATCGGCGCGGTCGGCCGCGCCGTCGAAGGCATTCGGGAAATGGTGGCGCAGAAGGCCACCGAGCAGGCCGAACTGCGTCGCATCGCCGACGAGGCGGCCGCCGACGAGCGCAGGCGCACGATGATCGAGCTGGCCGACCGCTTCGAGACGGCCGTGGGCGGCATCGTCGGCATGGTCTCGTCCTCGGCGACCGAGCTTCAGGCCACCGCATCGACCATGACCGCGACGGCCGCCGAGACCGCCACCCAGGCGACCACCGTCGCGGCGGCCGCGGAAGAGGCCGCGACCAACGTCAACACCGTGGCCTCCGCCGCGGAGGAACTCGGCAGCTCGGTCGCCGAGATCGGCCGGCAAGTGGCGGGCTCCACCGATCTGGCGCAGGCCGCCGTCACGCAATCGGACCGGACCGCGCATCTCGTGCAGGAACTGAACTCCGCCATGGGCCGCATCGGCGATGTGGTCGGCCTGATCTCCTCCATCGCCGGACAGACCAACCTTCTGGCGCTGAACGCCACCATCGAGGCCGCCCGAGCCGGCGAGGCCGGCCGCGGCTTCGCGGTGGTCGCCGCCGAGGTCAAGGAACTGGCCAACCAGACCGCCCGGGCGACCGGGGAGATCTCGGCGCAGATCGGCCAGATCCAGGGCGTGACCGGTCAGGCGGTCGCGGCGATCGGCGACATCGCCGGCCGCATCCGCGACATCGATACGACGGCGACCGCCATCGCGGCAGCGGTGGAGCAGCAGGGCGCGGCAACGCAGGAGATCGTCCGCAACGTCACCCAGGCCTCGTCCGGCACGTCGCAGGTGACGGGCAACATCGTGGGGGTGGCCAACGCCGCCGAGGAGACGGGTGCGGCGGCTAGCCAAGTGCTCGGCGCCGCGGGCGAGCTGTCGCGCCAGTCCGAGGCCCTGCGCGCCCAGGTCTCGCAGTTCCTCGCCACGGTGCGGGCGGCGTAGGCCCCAGCGAGAGATCCCAAAGGGATCATCCCTTTGGCGGGGTGCCGGGGCAGAGCCCCGGCTTCCCTTCAACCAGGGCTCAGCCCTGGACCCGCGAAAGGACTCGTCCTTTCGAAACCCCCGACCGTTATCGGAACGGCGGCTCGTCGAAGCTGCGGAGCTTGCGCGAGTGCAGGCCGGCCCGGTCGGCGCGTAGCGTATCGAGTGTGGCGAGCCCGATCTTGAGATGCTCGGCCACCGCCCGCTCGTAGAAGGCGTTGGCCGCACCCGGCAGCTTGATCTCGCCGTGCAGCGGCTTGTCGGAAACGCAGAGCAAGGTCCCGTAGGGCACCCGCAGGCGATAGCCCTGCGCGGCGATGGTGCCGCTCTCCATGTCCACCGCGATCGCCCGCGAGAGGTTGATGCGCCGCCGCTCCTGGCTGAAGCGAAGCTCCCAGTTGCGATCGTCGTAGGTCACGACCGTGCCGGTGCGCAGGCGCTGCTTCAGGGCGTCGGCCCGCTCCCCGGTGACGGCGGCCGCCGCCGCTTGCAGGGCGATCTGCACCTCGGCCAAAGCCGGCACCGGAATCTCCGGCGGCACGAGGTCGTCGAGGATGCGGTCGCGGCGCAGATATCCGTGAGCGAGCACGTAGTCGCCGATGGTCTGCGACTGACGCAATCCGCCGCAATGCCCGACCATCAGCCAGCAATGCGGGCGCAGCACCGCGAGATGGTCGGTGATCGTCTTGGCGTTGGAGGGGCCGACGCCGATATTGACCAGCGTCGTGCCCTGAGGCGCCCCGTCCGGCCCGCGGCCGACGAGATGGTAGGCCGGCATCTGGTACTTGTGCCAGGGCGAAGCGGCGATCAGCGCCGCCGGATCGGCCGAGGCGGCATCGGCCTGCTCGACCACGATCCCGCCGGGCAGCACCAGCCGCTCCCCCTCCCCTGCCGCCAGACGCTCCAGCCCGTGGCGGACGAAGCCATCGACGTAGCGGTGATAGTTGGTGAGCAGGATCCAGGGCTGGATCTCGCGCCAATCCGAGCCGGTGTAATGCACCAGCCGGCGCAGGGAGTAATCGGTGCGCACCCCGTCGAACAAAGCGAGCGGGCGCGGATCGCCGGCATTTTCCAGCCACAGGCCGTCGGCGACCTCGTCGCCCACCACCGAGAGGAGCGGCGTCGGGAACAGGGTGGCGAGATCGCTGGTGCTGACGCCGCTGCCGCCGAGATCGGTGCCGGGCTCGACGATGTAAGGGTAGGGAATCTCCTGGCCCGACAGGCCGACCTCGATGCTGGCGCCGTAATCATGCACGAGCGGCCGCAACTGCTCCAGGAGATAGGCACGGAAATAGCCGGGCTGCGTCACCGTGGTGGCGTAGAGGCCGGGCGCCTGGAACTTGGCGGTGGCCCGGTTGAGCCGCGGCAGCGGCCCCGCGGGCTGGTAGGTCAGGCGCAGTTCCGGATAGCGGAACTGGAGCCGCTCGGTCGCGTCCGGCGGGATGCGGTGTTCGAGATAGCGCGCCAGGGCCGCCTGGAGCGCCTGGGTCGCGCCCGCGTGCAGCGCCTCGAGCCGATCCACCGCCGTCTCTGCGTCGGCGACGGCCTCCATCGGCCGCAACTCGTCGATGACCATGTGCTCTCCCCGCTGACCCCAAGACGTCTACACCGCTGTTGGCAGCGAGACGAGCAAGAGCCTTGTCTTGCACAGGATCGGCCCAGCTTGCGGTGGCGGCAGACCGGGGCGACAAGGCCTGCATCGCCAAACGGGGAAGCGAGTCCGGATGAACGAGGATATCGATCGGCGCCCCGGCGAGGAGGCGATTCCGCTGCCCGCCGATTACGATGCCGGACTCTACTTCATCGGCCGGGTGCGTACGCCGTGGCAGAACCGGGGTGAGTGCCCGAAAAACGGCACGCAGACGGACGCGGTCTGCACCCTCGAAGTCGATGCCGCCTACCGGCCCGCACTCCAGAACCTGGAGGGCGCCACCCACCTGATCGTGCTCTACTGGATGGACCGGGCCGCCCGCGACCTCGTGCGCCAGCAGCCGCGCCACGCGCCGGGCAGCCGCGGCACCTTCTCGCTGCGCTCGCCGGCGCGACCCAACCCCATCGCCCTGTCCGTGGTCGAGCGGCTCGACATCGCCGACGGCACCGTTCGCGTGCGCGGGCTCGATTGCATCGACGGCACGCCGCTGCTCGACATCAAGCCCTATTTCGCCTCGACCGACAGCCGGCCGGAGGCGCGGGTCGATCGCGCCGGCACGGAGACGCCGGCAGCGCCCTGATCCGGCCGGATCGGACCTGCTACCCGTCCGTCTTCCCCTGCGGCCCCGCTCCGGTTCTCGGCTGCGCGGTCAACCGGGCCAGGGCGCGCAAATAGACCGGCTTGACGTGAGTCTTGTAGGTCCGGCGGGCGACGGTGCGGCCATGCCGGAACCACGTCTCCGACAGGGCCGCCAGCCGGCCGCGTACCGAGCCGCCGGGGGCGACGTCGATCAGGAGATCCGCGATCTCCCGGCGGTCCGGCCAGATCTGCGCCAGCGCCGCCGAGGTGTCCCGGTTGCAGGAATCGATGGTGTCGATGGTCCCGTCGGCAAACGCCGTCTCGGTCAACGCCTCCATCAGCAGCGAGCCGGGCCCCCATTTCGCGTAAGTCTCGTCATACGTCATCTTCCAGCCGAAGGCCGTGCGGCCGGATCGCAGCCAGATGTTCATCGCGATGGTCCGGCCGTCGAGGCGCAGGGTCTCGACCCCGGCACAGCCGTCCCGCGCCAAGCCCGCGATCATCGACTGGGCGAAGGCGCAGAGCGGCGGCGCGTTGCGGATCGCCCGTCCGCGCCGGCTTTTGCGGCCCTTCCAGCCCGCGGCCTCCAGATCGAGAAATTCCTGGAACGCCGCGCTGACCTCCTCCGGCTTTCGGAGGCTGACGTGGCGCAACTCGCCCTGCTCCGCGAGCCGCTTGCGGTGCCGCCGCAACTCCGCACGCCGCTTCGCGGAGCCGGACGCGGCGGGTGCTGCCTGTCCCGCGACCGGCGCATCGAGCCGGGCGCGCTGCCGGCGCTCGATCTCGACGATCCGGAAACCGCACCGGCCGGCGGCGGCGGCGAGGGCGGCGTAGACCGCCCCGTCCATCGCGATCTGGTTGGCGCAGATCAGCTTCGGGAGGGTGGGGTGCTCGGCGACGGCATCGAGCATCGCCGCCAGGGCCTCGACCGCATGGTCGCGATCGAGCACCGGCGAGCCGAGGAAGGTCAGCGAGTTGCACGGGGCTTCGAGCGTCCGGATCGGCAGGCGCGACGAGGGCCGACCGATCACGAGGAGCCAGACGCCGACCAGCGCGGCCTCTTCCCCGCTGCGGCGGGACCAGGCGAGCAGAACATGCAGCGGCGTCTCGGTCGCCGTGTACATCGCACCCGCGACGGCGGGCTCCATGAACACGTTCGGCTCGGCGCAGCGTCGGACCAGCCGGCGCCATTCCGCGGCAAGGGAGCGAAAGCGCGGCGCGGTCGCGACTTCGACGGAAAAAGCCGGCCGCTGCGAGACCGCATCGGGCACCAAAGCCGGGGGCGCCGGCTCGGCCGGAGGCAGGCTCGCGAAGTCGCCGCTCGAATCCATGGACGGCCCCTCTCCTCGGTCTCGTTGCGCCGCCGGCCCTGCATTCGCGGGCCGGCTGACGCGGTCGTCATCTCTGCGGACTGAGAACGACAGCAAAGCTGCGCGCGAAGCACGCGCTTATGCGGGGGATATCCCGATGCGCAGGCCGGCCCCGGCCGGACGCGACGCCGATCTCCAGCGGATCTCACAGGAGCTGTCCGCCGGCGAGACGGTAGCGGCCGATCGCGCTCTGGAACGCCGCCCAGCCCGAGATCGCCGGATCGCGGACGATGTAGCGGAGATAGGCCCGCTCGGCGCGGTTCAGGCGCCAGGGCGTGAGCAGGTTGCCACACAGGCGGCGGGGCGAACGGATCTTCAGCGTGTCGGTATCGGCGGGTCCGCCCTCCTCCTCACGCAGGCGGCAGCCGAGGGTGACGAAGTTCAGCCCCGCCAGCATCGCCACCTCCATGTGGTACCAGAAGCGCGGGTTGCACTCGATGAAGGCGATCTCGCCATCGGGCCGGCGCCGGATATCGAACCCGATCACCCCGTCGTAGCGGAAATGCGCGACGAGCCGGCTGGCATGGGCATCGATGTCCGGAACGCGGATCTCCTCCAGCTTGGTGAGGGTCCGGCGATAGGAGAAAGACGCGAAGATCTTTCCGGCTTCACACAGGTAGAACGCGCTCAACTCCTCGCCGGGCACGTAAGCCTGACAGATGATCGGTGCGTAATCGAGATGCTCGGGAAGCTCTTCGGCGGAATCGATCCGCCGCACGCCGTAGCCGCCCGACATGGCCGCCGGCTTCAGGATCAGGGGAAATCCGAAGCGGGCAAAATCCGGGTCGCGGCGCAGTTCCGCCATCGTCGCGAACCGCCGCGTCAGCGGGACGGGAAGATCGAGGTCGGCGCAGACGCCGGCAAAGCGCCACTTGTCGTCGAGGGCGTCGAAGGTGTCCTGATCCGGCACGGGATAGTACGGCGCCCCGATCTCGGCGCCGTGGGCCGCCAGGAGACGCGTCGTCCGGCTGCAACTTGGGAGCACCATATCGATCTTGTGGACGGCACAGAGCCGGCGAATATCAGCAAGATCCGACGGCCGAATATAAGCAAAATCTCCCGTGAAATCAATAAATCTCTTGCAAAACCGCGAGCGCTTCAAAAGATATGCATCATTTGCACCCAGAACGTAGACTTCATCGAAGCATTCGCCTGCACATCGCAAAACTCGGTATTGGATGCGCGGGCCATTGGCTAAGACAAGCGCGCGCTTCATCATAATGCCTCATGTCCGACCAATCCACGAACGCTCAGAGAACGGAATAATGTTTGATCTTCGATCGGCGATCTTGAAACATCTATGTTTACGAGCATTCTACCGTCAACAACCAATCGTCAGCACATTCAACTTTTTATAATACCTCTATACTGATGGGCGGTCCGGAAAAATCGGATTAGACCCCAATTTCCGCTTCCGGACCTGGCCGAATTCTACGAGCGGCCGGGCGACGACCCCGGCTCAGCGCTGCTTCAGCTTCTCCAGGGTCAGCGGGTCGGGCCGTCCCTCGAAAAACGTTGCGAGCGCCTGGGCGAAGTCCGGATCGTCCGGAGCGGCCTGCGCGAACAGCGTCATGGAGGAGCGGAACTTCATGTCGTCGGGCGCGCCGAACAGGGCGTGGGCCGAGCGGTTCTCCCAGGCATTCGCGGTCCGCGTGCAGGTCCGCAGCCGTTCGCCGACCAAGGGGTGGGCGAGATAGGCCCGCGCCTCGTCCAGCGAGCGGATTGCATAGCGCCTTGCCATCGCACTGGAGCCGAGCCCGGCGATCTGGGGGAAGATGAACCACATCCAGTGGCTCTGCTTGCGCCCGTTCCGCAATTCCGCGAGCGCATCCTCGTAGAGGCCGTCCTGTGCATCCACGAAGCGGTTCAGGTCGAACGCGTCGTCCGGCATCGTCTCTGTCCTGTGGCGTCGTCTGCGTGGCTGGGCAAACCGGGGGCGCGGACCGGCGTTCCTCAGGCAGCGGCGGCCATCGCCTCGAAGACGAGGGCATGGCGCGCGGCCAGGGCGTCCACGTCGCTGCCATAGCCGCCGCCGATCACGGCGCAGAGCGGAATCCGCTGCGCCCGCGCGAGGCCGACAACATATCGATCACGGGCGAGCAAGCCCGCATCGGTGAGGCAGAGGCGGCCGAGCCGGTCGTCGCGGTGCGGATCGACGCCGGCATTGTAGAAGATCAGATCCGGCGCGAAGTTCTGGACCAGCGCGGGCAGGCGCGCCTCCAGCACCGCGCGATAGTCCGCATCGTCGAGCCCGTCGGGCAGGCCGATATCGAGATCGCCCGGCACCTTGTCGTGCGGGTAGTTGCGCTCGCAGTGGATCGAGAGCGTGAACAGGTCGGGCTCGCGGGCGAGGCAATCGGCGGTGCCGTCGCCCTGGTGCACGTCGAGATCGACGATCAGCGCGCGGGTGATCGCGCCCTCGCCTCTCAGGGCGAGGGCGGCCACCGCCACGTCGTTGAACACGCAGAAACCCGCCCCGCCGGCCCGCCGGGCGTGGTGGCTGCCGCCGGCCGTGCTGCCGGCGAGTCCGTGGGCCAGCGCAAGGCGCGCGGCGCGCAGCGTCCCCCCGGCCGAGGCGCAGGCGCGGGCGGCGACCGCCTCCGTCACCGGCAGGCCGATCGCCCGCTCGATGGCCCGCGGCACCTGCGCGGCCAGCACCGCGGCGACATAGGCCGGATCGTGCGCGCCCGACAGCAGCGCCGCGTCGGCGGGCTCCGGAGTCACGAAGCCGTCCGGCACCAGGCCGCGGGCGCGCAGGGTTTCGGCGAGCCGGCCGTATTTGCGCATCGGAAAGCGGTGGCCCTCTGGCAATTCGGCCTCGTAGGCCGGGTGGAACACGATCGGGATCAAGGGGACGGCCTGGGACGGCGTTTGAAGTGTCACACGCCTGATAAGGCCGCGCTGCTAGGGGCGTGATGGGACGCGCCGTCGCGCCCGAAAATACCCTCGACGGGAGACGCCGCGCATGATCGCCCTGCCGGAGAGCGGCGCGCTCGCCGCCCTCGCGCTCTGCGCGGTTCTCGTCGCCGTCAACCTCGCGAGCCTCGCGGTGGCGGCCCTGCGCATCGGGCGCAAAAGTCGCGACAAGAACCACGACGAGAGCCAGCCGTCCGCCTTCCCCGCGGGCGCCCCCGTCTCGGTGGTGCGGCCCCTGCGCGGCCTGGAAGCGTTCAGCGAGGAGACGCTGCTCGCGAGCTTCCGGCTCGACTACCCGGCCTACGAGTTGATCTTCTGCTTGGCGGAGGCCGGCGACCCGATCCTGCCGCTGCTGGCGCGGATGCGGGCGGCGCACCCGCAGATCCCGTCGCGGCTGATCCTCGGCGACGAGCGCATCGGCGGCAACCCGAAGCTCAATAACTGCGTGCGCGGCTGGGACGCCGCCCGGCATGACTGGGTGATCCTCGCCGATTCCAACGTCCTGATGCCGCCCGACTACATCCAGCAGATGCAGGCGGCGTGGCGGCCCGGCAGCGGCCTCGTCTGCTCGACGCCGATCGGCGCACGGCCGGAGAACTTCTTCGCCGAAGTGGAATGCGCCTTCCTCAACACCCTGCAGGCCCGCTGGCAATATGCCGGCGAGGCGCTGGGCCTCGGCTTTGCCCAGGGCAAGAGCATGCTCTGGAACAAGCCCTTCCTCGAAGCGCAGGGCGGCATCCGCGCCTTGAACGCCGAGATCGCCGAGGACGCCGCCGCGACCAAGCTCGTGCGCGCGGCGGGCAAGCGGGTGCATCTCGTCGCCTCGCCCTTCCAGCAGCCGCTCGGGCACCGCGCCCTGTCGGAGGTCTGGTCGCGGCAGGTGCGCTGGGCACGGCTGCGGCGGGTCACCTTCCCGCTGTTCTTCGCCCCCGAGATCGGCATCGGCGCCCTGCTGCCGCTGGTGCTGACCGGTCTCGTGGCGGGAAGCGTCGAGGCCACGCTCTGGCTCTTCGGCGCCGGCGCCCTCTGGTACGGGGCGGAGATTGCGCTGGCCGCGCGCGCCGGCTGGCACCGCTCGCCGCGGATGCTCGCAGCCCTCCTCGTCCGCGACGCCCTGTTGCCGGCGATCTGGGCGAGCGCCTGGGCCCGCACCGCCATCGTCTGGCGCGGCAATGCCATGGACATCCGCACCCGCGACGCGTCCGCGCTGGGAACGGGGCCGAGCGCGGCCTGACCGCGACGGCCCTCAGGGGGGTCGGGGCCGGGACCAGCCTCCGCGCCGACGTGACGCGGTTTTCGGTGGCGCGCGGCTGCGCCCGATCCGGCCACGGCCTACGGCTGTGATCGTGAGGCGCCCTTCCCGTTGAGCGAATTCCGCGAGTATCGCTTCGATCCATGTCGCAGCGTACTTCGCCGATGCGTTTTCGGCCGGATCATCCAAGCCACAGAAACCCGCGCAACCTCACGGCCATCTCGATCACGGTCAGCCACAACCCGACGCCCTATGAGGCAAGTCTTCTCAATTCAGCACATTGCTGGCGAAAACACAGCAATAAAACCAGGATATACTATAAAATATTCGGTCATCACCCTTTAATTATCAAAAGTTTGATGCTCGCTTGATCAGAAAGAAGCCTGTTGCCAAAGGGGCTGGCGACTCGCGTTGCGCGGCAAATCTGTTAAAAAAGCAGTAAGCACGCGAATTCGTCGTGTGGTCATGGGAAAACACACCGCGATGGCTTGGATGCCGTTCCGAAACGTGCTGCCGACGTCATCCGCCTCACGCGACCGAGACGCGGAACAACGGTCGCGCAACCCGGAGCCGCCCCCCTCGCCGCGGCTGCCGAAGGCCGTCGTCCCCGACCTGATGGAGGGCGGCAGACGCGCCCGCTCGGCCCCCGAACCCGCTCCGACCAACCTCGATGCCATCGGCCAGCGGGACGAGGTCGTCCGGCAGCGGATCGACGCCATGGTCGGCCGCCTGGACGACCTGCGAAGCCTCCAAGACGATTTCGTGCTGATCCTGCAGCCGCTGGCGAGCATCAGCAGCGAGCTGTCCAAGGCCAGCGTGCGGATCGCCGAGCTTGAGAACACGCTGACGCAGGAGGTCAGCGCCAACGGCAGCCTGCGCGACGAGGTGGCCGATCTCTCCACCAAGCTGTCGCGGATGAACAGCGAGCTGGCGGATTCCCAGGTTCACGCGAAGCGAACCCTGGAAAGCCTGCGCGAGCGCGATGCGGCGGTCGAGGCGCATCAGATCGATCTGCGCGACAAGGTGTCGGCGATCGAGAATCTGGAGCGCCAGCTCTTTTCGGAGGTCGAGCAGAACAAGGCGCTGACGAGCGAGAGCCGGGCGCTGCGGCAGGAAGCGCAGGCCGCCGACAGCGCCCTGGCGCGTTCCGAGCACGAGTTGAACAACGTCCGCGAAAGAAACAGCCTGCTGGAGGTCGACGGACGCCGGCTCCAGCTTCTGAGCGAGGAGCAGGCGACGCAGCTCGCCGATCTCGATGCCCGCCATCGCGACCTGACGACCACGGCGGAAGCCGACCGGCAGCGCCTGCGCATCGTCGAGACCCAGCTCGCGACCGAAATCTCCGTGAGGGAGCGCAACGAGGCCCAGCACGAAACCGAGCTATCCGCGCTCCGAAACGATCGCGCCAGCCTCGCGATGAAGCTCGAAGCCGCCCTGAACCGGGCGACCTCGACGGAGCAGCTGCTGGTGCAGGCCCGCAACCAGTTGCGGGACAAGGACGAGGAATTCCGTTCGGTCGATCGCAACTTCAAGGAAGCGACCATCGCGCGCAGCACGCTGGAACGCCGCCTCGAAGCCCTGCAAGCCGACCTGTCGCGTCAGACCGAGCGGTTCCTGGAAATCCAGCGCATCCGCGGCGAACTCGACAGCCGTTGCGACATGCTCAACAAGGCGCTCGCGGCCAAGGATGCGGCGATCGAGCAGACGACGAACCGCAACGCGGTTCTCAACGATCGCATCGAGCACCTGACCCACCGGCACGAAGCCGCCCGCGCCGATCTCGAAGCCTCCAATCGAAGATTGATGGAAGAACTGCAGAACGAGCGCTCGGAGCGCGCGTTGCTGCAAGGCGCCCTCGACATCGCGCGCGAAAGCCGGGTCACGCTGCAGAAGCAGCACGATGCCCTGAAACGCTCGGGCCGCCCGTGGCGGGAGCAGGTGAACGACGAGCTCGACGAAGAAACCGCGCAGGCCGCGGCCGACGCGGTGAGCAACGTTCGTCCGTTCAGCTCCACGGGCAAGTCGGCCTAGAGCCGCATCCGACCTGATGGCATCAGGCCGGTGTCTCTAGGCCCTTATTCTGACGTGCATTCTTTCGACGAACCAGTCACCATTTCGTCGGAATGCGCTCTAGTTCGCCGTTTCACGGCAAAGAAGATTCGGGAGGATGTTTGAATGTCAGAACAGGCCGTGAAAGACGCCGCCCCTTCCTCCGGCAATTCCATTCTCATGCGGGCTTGGCAGGCCAATGTGACGCGACCGGGAGACAAGATCATCAACTTCTCGCCAGCCACCTCCGATTCCGCCTCCGACGGGGGCGCCGCCTCCCTGCCGCCACGCGACTGGGTCTCCGCGATCGACCTCGTGCAGGAGGCCGCCGAAGCGATCCGGATCAGCGAAGAGCGCGCCGTCGATCTCGAGAACCAGCTGCGAAGCGTCATTACCCAAGCTGAGGACGAGGTGCGGCAGCTTCAGAAGACGCTCGCCTCGAACCAAGTCCTGCTGAGCCAGGCCGAGGACCGCGCCCGCCGCGCCGAGGCGCGGGCCAAGGAGGCGGAAACCTGGCTGGTCCGCATCTATGACGCCGTGTTCACGGCCTTCGGTTCGAAGAACAAGGCCGTCCCGGCGGAGACCGGCGACAGCGGACAGGACGCGCCGTAAGGCGTGAACGCGTTCCGATGGACCTCGACAGCCCATATCCAATCGCCAGCGAGAGCGGACCGCCGGTCCAGCCCTCCGAATGGGCCCTGTTCGACGTCGAGGTCAGGCACGACGACGCAGTGGGCCTGGTGAAGCAAGCCGCGGACACGATCCATGACTTGCAGCGCTGGAAGGAGATGATCGAGCCGCAGGCGCTGAACCTGATTCAGAGCGTCCAGCAGGAGCGCGTCCGGTGGCAATCGGAACGATCGGCGCTGATGAACGAAATCAACGAGTGCCGGCTGACGATCACCGCGACGAAGATGGCCCTACGAACGGCGCTGTCGGAAAAGGAGACCCTGTCGCGTCGCTATCATGAGGCGAAAGCGGCGGCGGCCTCGTCCGAGACGCGCGCCCGCGCGGCGGAGGAGCTGCTCGCCTTCATCTACAAGACCTTCAACGTCGAGCTGAGCGCGCATCCGGTCACAGGACGGATCGCCCCAATCCCCTTCGATCCCGCCGGCCAGCGCCCCTCGCCCGAGTAGCGGCAACGCTCTTGCTTGGCCCAGGCCCCAAGCACCAAGCCCTCGCTCGGACGCCGCCTCTCGCGCCGAAGCCGTTTAGGCCGGGACTGCGGAGTTGCACGATGCCGACGCCTTCGACCACGCTCGACAAGAGCCTCAATGCCTTCCATCTCTGGGGCATCGCCGTCGGGCTCGTGATCTCGGGCGAGTATTTCGGGTGGAGCTACGGCTGGGCGCAGGCCGGCACCCTCGGCTTTCTCGTCACCACGCTGGGCGTGGCCGCGATGTATGTCGCCTTCATCTTCAGCTTCACCGAACTCACCACCGCGATCCCGCAGGCGGGCGGCCCCTTCGCCTATGCCCTGCGTGCCTTCGGGCCCACGGGGGCGGCACTGGCCGGCTACGCGACGCTGATCGAGTTCGTGTTCGCGCCGCCCGCGATCGCGCTTGCCATCGGCGCCTATCTCAACGTCCAGTATCCGAGCCTCGACCCGAAGCACGCGGCGCTCGGCGCCTATCTGCTGTTCATGGGCCTCAACATCGTCGGCGTGCGCATCGCCGCCACCTTCGAGCTGTTCGTCACCGTGCTGGCGGTGGCCGAGCTTCTGGTCTTCATGGGCGTCGTCGCCCCGGCCTTCCGCCTCGACAACTTCACGGACGGCGGCTGGGCCGGAGCAGACACGTTCGGTCCGGCGGCCATCGGCGGCATCTTCGCCGCGATCCCCTTCGCGATCTGGTTCTTCCTCGCCATCGAGGGCGTGGCCATGGCCGCGGAGGAAGCGAAGGACCCCAAGCGCACCATCCCTATCGCCTACATCACCGGCGTGCTGACGCTCACCGCCCTCGCCTTCGGGGTTATGCTGTTCGCCGGGGCCGCCGGGGACTGGAAGAGCCTGTCCGACCTCAACGATCCCCTGCCCCAGGCGATGAAGCGGGTGGTGGGCGAGTCGAGCGGCTGGCTGCACATGCTGGTCTGGCTCGGCCTGTTCGGCCTCGTCGCCTCGTTCCACGGCATCATCATGGGCTATGCCCGCCAGATCTTCGCGCTCGCCCGCGCCGGCTTCCTGCCCGCCCTGTTCGCGCGGGTGCATCCGCGCTTCCAGACCCCGCACATCGCGACGCTGGCGGGCGGCATCGTCGGCATCGCCGCGATCTACAGCGACAGCCTGATCAGCGTCGCCGGGCAGTCCCTCACCGCCGGCATCGTGACGATGGCGGTGTTCGGCGCGCTCACCATGTACGTCATGAGCATGGCCGCGCTGTTCCGCCTTCGCGCCAGCGAGCCGGATCTCGCTCGGCCCTACCGCGCGCCGCTCTATCCCTACGCGCCGGCCTTCGCGCTCGTCATGGCCGTGGTCTGCCTCGGGGCGCTCATCGTCTACAACCCACTGATCTTCGCGATCTTCGCAGCCATCATGGGCATCGCCGTACTGCTGGTGCGGCTCGTGGCCAAGCCCGCAGCGCCGGCGACGATTTCCGCCTTCGATCCGGCGATCTAGGTTCAAGATTCAACTAGCTTGACCATACGAGGGGCCGCATTCGACCCCTTGCGGACATTTGACCCGCTTCCGCCGAAGGTCCGGATGTGCTGGAAAGCGGAGATTGGCTCGCCGCCCGCAAGCGGAGGTTCCGCCTTGCGCCCATTTCAGCCATCCGACCAATCTCGGCGGTTTCGCTGAAACGGACGTTCGCTGGCGATCTGTCATGCAGCTCCTGCATTCCGATCAGCTTGGCCCACCTGATCAAGCAGTGCGTGATGAAGCCGCAATAATGGAGGAGGCGTGCCAGTTCCGGCGGCCACGACGAGACCAAGGATAGGGCTATGTCGTATCTGGACCTTGCGAGGCTCTTTATTGCTTCGGCACTTGCCCTCGGTCTCGGAAGTGGAGCCCAGTCTGCTCTACTCAGCAATTCTCGGCTTGCGATCGAAGCGTCTGGCGTAGCTGACGGGCTGGTCATCCAGACCCAGACCCTTGGAATGCAGCGTCGCAATGACCGGCGGATGGACCGCCACGACAGACGGATGGACCGACAGGTGAATAGGCAGGAAAGGAGGATGGATCGGCACGACCGACGCATGGAGCGACGTTACTGATACGATCCGTCGATGCCCCAGCCTCCCTCTACATCTACCCCGATGACCGCACCTTCAAAGCCTGCCGACCATGCTGATGGCTGGACTCACCGGATTGGGCGCTGGCTCCTCACAGAGGTCAAGCGGATCCTCGGCATCTTCGCCTATCTCTGGGTCGTCTTCGGGCTTCTCATCCTGCACGAACACATCGTGCTGTCGCGCCATGGCATGGGGTATGGGTTTTACGGGCTGGCTTTCATCAATGCCTGGATCTTGGCGAAGGTTATGCTCGTGGGCGAGAGCCTAGATATGCTCCCCATCTTCCGAGGACGACCGTTGATCTTTCCAATCCTTGCCCGATCCTTCGTATTTGCAGCACTCCTGGTATGTGCCTATGCCATCGAGAAGATGGCGTTTGGTCTCTGGCATGGGAAGACGTTGGCTGGGAGCGTGCCAGTCATCGGCGGTGGGGGGGCCCGTGGGGTCGCGTCGGTCGGCCTCATCATGGCCGTGGCTCTGATCCCCTATTTTGCGTTCCGGGAACTCGGCCGGGTGCTGGGGCGAGAACGCTTGCGAACCATCCTGTTCCAGGACGGGGCAGCAATAACCCTCCCGGACCAAGAGACACCAAGGGTGCCCTGATCGGTCGGCAGGCGAAAATTATCTTTCACAGTTAACGGGTGCTGGTCGGCCTACCGCTACCACTCACCGACCGCTAGGGCGTGTGGACATTTACCGGAGCCATAGGACGATGGCGGCCAGCGTGACGACGGCAGCATAGTTGCGCGCGGTCTTCTCGTATCGGGTGGCGACGCGGCGGAACTGCTTGAGCTTGGCAAAGCAGCACTCGACCAGATGGCGCTCTTGGTAGAGCGTCTTGTCGAGATCGTACTTCCTGGCGCGCGAGGGATTGTTCGGGATCACGGCCTTTGCGCCCTTATCGGAGGCGAGCTTGCGCAACCGGTCGCTGTCGTAGGCGGCATCAGCCAAGATCACGTTGGCCGGTAGGTCCTTCAGCAGCATCTCGGCCTGCGGTGCCTCGCCTTTCTGGCCGGCTGTGAGGGTAAAACGCACCGGGCAGCCGAGCCCGCGCACTGCCAGATGGATCTTGGTGCTCAGGCCGCCACGTGAGCGGCCGAGCGCCTGATCCGGCCCTGGCTCGGACAAGGGGCGATCTCCAGCCCCCCTTTTTTCGCGCCCGCCGCATGTTGGTGGGCGCGCACAATGGTGGAATCCACAATCAGATACTCGAAGTCGGGATCGTCCGACATCGCCGCGAAGATGCGCCACCACACGCCCTTCCGGCTCCAGCGGCTGAAGCGGCGGAACACGCTGTTCCACTCGCAGAACGCCTCAGGCAGATCGCGCCAGGGCGAGCCGGTGCGCACGAGCCACAAAACGCCTTCGACGAACATGCGGTTATCGCGCCCGGTCGAGCCACGCTGATCGGGACGACCGATGATCAGCGGCGCCATCCGCTCCCACTGCGCGTCGCTGAGAACAAGGCGATCCTGAACGCTCAAGGCTGTCCTCCAAAAGACAGCTTTGAATCACGGCTTACTCAACGCGTGAACACCAAGAGTCCACGCGGCCTAGTGCATCGTCCTGAAAGGTGGCTGCCGGCTTTCGGGGCGATGCTCTCGATCACGCGCGGTAAGCGCCCTGCCGCTCCAGCATCCAGCCGGGATATTCCGGCGGTAGGCGGGTCGCCGCGTCGAGCCGGGCGAGGTCGTCGGCATTGAGCCGTACACGCGTGGCGCCGATATTGTCCTCAAGCTGCCCGATGCGCTTGGCGCCGACGATGACGCTGGTGACCACATCCCGGTGTAGGAGCCACGCGAGGGCCACCTGCGCCACGCGGCACCCTTTCGCCTCAGCGATCGACCGCATGGCGTCCAGGGCGACGGCGCCGCGCGTCCGATCGACCGGCGGGAAATCGAAGGTGGTGCGCCGCCCGTCCGCCGCCGCGCCCTCGCCGTCATACTTGCCCGAGAGATAGCCGCCGGCGAGCGGGCTCCACACCATCAGCCCCACGCCCTCGGCGGTCAGCATCGGCGCGATCTCGCGCTCCAGATCGCGCCCGACCAGGGTGTAATAGGCCTGAAGCGAGACGAGGGGCGCGAGCCGGCGCATCTCGGCGATGCCCACCGCCTTCATCACCTGCCACGCCGCCCAGTTCGACAGGCCGAGGTAGCGGACATGGCCGTGGCGCACGAGGGTGTCGAGCGCCTCCAGCGTCTCGACGATCGGGGTCGCCGGATCGAAGCCGTGGATCTGGTAGAGGTCGATATGGTCGAGGCCGAGCCGGGCGAGGCTCGCCTTGCACTGGCTGAGGATGTGCCCGCGCGAGGCGCCGCGGGCATTGGGCCCCTCGCCCATCGGACCCAGCACCTTGGTGGCGATCACCACGTCGTCGCGGGGGATGCCGAGATTTTTGAGCGACTGGCCGAGGATGCGCTCGCTCATCCCGCCCGCGTAGACATTGGCGGTGTCGATGAAGTTGATGCCGGCGTCGAATGCGGTCTTCACGAGGGTGTCGGCCTCGTCCTGACCGAGCCGGCCGATCTGGCCCCAGAAACCGTCGCTTCCGCCGAAAGTCATGGTGCCGAGGCAGAGTTCGGACACGAACAGGCCGCTCCGGCCGAGGGGGCGTAGGCGCATGGAGAGATCTCCGTCTGGAAGGGACGCCCCCTGATACGGCGTCCGCGGCGTCGCGCGCACGGCCGATCCTCTCAAGCCCTTGCCCGATCCTCTCAGGGCCGCATTCCCATGATGCGCGGGCAGCGCCGGCGCGCTAAGTTCTGAACGATGACGACCGACCTTTCCGGCCTCACGGCGCTGATCGAACGGCAATGGCATCGCTTCGGCCGGGAGACGCCGGCCGACGGGTTGCTGCTCAACCGCGCCGAGGCGCCGAGCGGGCCGATCCGCTCGGTCTACCGCCCCTCCTTCTGCGTCGTGGCGCAGGGCGCCAAGGCGACGCTGCTCGGGGAAACCGCCTTCCGTTACGCTGCGGGTCAAGCGCTGTTCGCCTCCCTCGATCTGGCCGTCACGGCGCGGATCACAGAGGCGAGCCCGGCGCGGCCCTATCTCGCGCTGAGCCTCGCGATCGACCTCGACGCCCTGGCCGACCTGCTCAGCGCCCAGGCGGAAACCCTCACAGAGGCGGCAGCACCCGCCCCGGCTTTCGCGCCGCTGCGCACCGTCACGCTCGACCCCGATCTGTGCGATCCTCTCGCGCGGCTTCTGACCCTGCTCGATCACCCGCGCGACCTGCCGGTGCTGGCGCCATTGATCGGACGGGAAATCGTCTGGCGCCTGCTCGGCGGTCCGCTCGGCCCGGCCCTGCGGCAGCTCGGCCTGCCCGAGAGCCACGCCGCGCGGATCGGCCGGGCGACGGCCTGGATCCGCGAGCACTATGCAGAGACCCTGCGCGTGGCCGATCTGGCGGCGCGGGCGCGCATGAGCCCCGCGAGCTTCCACCGCCATTTCAAGGCCGTTACGACGATGACGCCGGTCCAGTTCCAGAAGCAGGTCCGGCTTCACGAGGCGCGGCGCCTGCTGCTCGCCGCCGGAGACGTGGCGGGCGTGGGCTACGCCATCGGCTACGAGAGCCCGTCGCAGTTCAGCCGCGACTATCGCCGCCTGTTCGGAGCCCCACCGGGCCGGGACGGCGCCGCGATCCGCGCGCGTCTCACGGCCGAGCCGATGCTGCCGTGATCGCGTCCGTTTGGGGGGCTGGTGCGGGTAGAGGGAATCGAACCCCCACGCCTTTCGGCTGGCGATTTTGAGTCGCCCGCGTCTACCAATTCCGCCATACCCGCGACGCACGCGCCTCTTGGCACAAGCCGGGGCGACGGACCAGAGCGAATTTTTTCCGCATCGGGCATGACCCTCGCGTCCGTGGCGCATCTGTGCTGAAAGGGCTCCGCTTCCCGGACCCCAACGAGGCCCCATGATCCGCCGGCTCTACGAGTGGATACTCGCGCTCGCCGCCAAGCCGTCCGCGCCCTGGGCGCTCGGGGCGGTGGCCTTTGCCGAGAGTTCGTTCTTCCCCGTACCGCCGGACGCGATGCTGGTGCCGATGGCGGTGAGCCGGCCCGACCGGGTGTGGCTCTACGCGGCCATCGCCACCGTCGCCTCGGTGCTTGGCGGGCTGCTCGGCTACGCCATCGGCGCACTGCTGTTCGATTCGGTCGGGCTGTGGCTGTTCAACCTCTACGGGCTCGCCGACAAGGCCGACACCTTCCAGGCCTCCTACGCCACCTACGGGCATTGGGTGATCCTGCTGAAGGGCCTCACCCCGATCCCCTACAAGCTCGTCACCATCACCTCAGGCTTCGCGCATTACTCGCTGTTCTGGTTCATGCTGCTCTCGGTCATCACCCGCGGGGCACGCTTCTTCCTGCTGGCCTGGCTGCTCGGGCGCTACGGCATCGGCATCCGCGCGGTGCTCGACCGGCACCTCAACGTGGTGGCGGGGCTGTTCGCCGCGGTGGTGATCCTGGGCTTCGTCGCCTTCAAGGTGATGCTGTGAGCCGCATACCCCTGCGCGCTGCGGCACTCGTCGTGGCCTTGGGTGCCGCGCTCACCGTCGGCGGCGCCCTCGTGTTCGAGCACGGCCTCGGCTACGTGCCGTGCAAGCTCTGCCTGACGGAGCGGGTGCCCTACTACCTCGCCGCGCCGCTCGCGCTCGCTGCTGCTCTGCTTCCGCCGCGGCTCGCGCGCTTCGTCCTCGGCCTTGTGGCCTTGGTGCTGATCTACGGCGCCGGCCTCGGCGTGTATCACGCGGGCGCGGAGTGGGGGTTCTGGCCCGGCCCCAGCGATTGCGGCGGCGGGTCCGGCGCCGGACCGGCGGACGTATCCGACTTCCTGAAGAACCTCGAGAATGTGCGGCCGGTCGATTGCACGGCCGCCGCGTGGCGCTTCCTCGGCCTCTCGCTCGCCGGCTGGAACGCGATGATCGCGGCCGGCCTCGGCCTCTTCGCCGCGGCGGCCGCGCTCGTTGCCCGGGTCTCGGCTCAGCCGTCGAGGGGGCCGCACCAGCCGGGCAGGTAGCCGGCATCGGGCGCTTTCGCGAGTTGCAGCGCCCGCTCCAGCGCCGCGGTGAAGTCGCGGTCGACCGCTTTGCGCTTCATGTTGCGCCGGAGATAGTCGGCCCACAGGAACTCGCTGAACGGCGTCGTATCCTTGGCGAACCCGCCGGCCCGGCGCAGCTCACCCGCGAGGCTGCGGAACGGGTCGTCGGCAAGATCGGCGACCCCCTTCGGGATGTCGTCGAAGCCGACCCGCTGACCGGCGGCGTCGTAGGGATGGACCCAGGATTTGTGGTCGGCCACCGTCCAGAAGGCGTCCTTGTCGAGCTTGTGCAGGTCGGCGACCACGGTCACGAGCACGTTCTCCTCGCCCTCTTCCTGCAAGGCGCGGGCGAGGTGGTGGTGGTCGATCACGAAGTGCTTCTTCTTGGGGCCCAGCAGCACCGGTATCATGTGCGAGCCGAGGAACTCCGCCTTCTTCTCGGGATCGTGCGCCCGCCAGCGGCGTCGCTTCTCCTCCACCTCGCGGTAGCCCACCGTGATCTGCGTCGGGCGCAGTTCCGCGATCGGCACGGAGATGAGCAAGGGTTCGCGCGGCGCCATGAAGTCTCCCGTTGGTTTCGAGCACGCCCGGAGAGACGCCGGACCACCGAGGCTGCCTGGGTCGCCCCCCCCCGAAACGCGCAAGCCGGCGTCGAGGAACGGTGCAGACGGTCGGCAGCTTACGGAACGTCAATCGAAGCGGCGTGGGGCGGCTTTCGCTCGGTGCCGGTCACAAGGTCAAGCCTCACATCTGCGTGAGACTGGATTTCGGTTTTCTTAGCCGAGATCTGAAACTGCCGCGGGGAAAGAGGCGGCATCGGTATTTTCCTGCCGTTGTCCCGCGCGCGGGTTTGCCCGAAGACACAACAAACGAGCATCGCGTTGCCGGATGATTGTCCGGCACCAGCATCGTCTTGTTCCGAAAGTCGGTATCCGCCTTTCGGGACGACGTTCGAGCGCCGGGGACCAGGACCACAGGCATGTCAATCGTCCAGCCCGGCAGCGCGATCTCGGCCGCGTCGCGCCCGCACGCAGCCCGGCCCCTGATCGGCCTCGACCTGCTCCGCTTCGGCGCGGCGTGCCTCGTGGTGCTCTATCACCTCGCCTGCACCGCCTGGATGGTCCCGTCGAGCGAGGCCGCCGCCCTCGTCGGGCAGCCGATCCCTTTCCCGACCCTGCTGCCCGTTAGCGCGCAGGGCTGGGTCGGCGTGCCGATGTTCTTCGTGATCTCAGGCTACGTGATCGCCTATTCCGCCTCGCATGCGAGCGCGGCGCGCTTTCTCACCGGGCGGATCCTGCGCCTCGTGCCGGGCATCTGGTTCTGCGCCACGGTCTCCTTCGGGCTCGCGCTGCTGTTCTACCCGGAGGCCGTCTCGGTCCTGTTCGAGCGCTACATCCGCACCCTCGTCCTGTTCCCGGTCCCCCGCTGGATCGACGGCGTCTATTGGACGCTCGGGATCGAGATCATGTTCTACGGTCTGGTCTACGCCCTTCTGGTCCTGAACCGGTTCGAGCGGCTGGAACCGGTGATCCTGGTGGTCGGCGTCATCAGCGCGGGGGCGTGGCTGCTGGCGGCGACGCCGTTCTGGCCCGATCTCGGCCGGATCATCAGCACGCGGATCGCCAAGCTCGCCCTTCTCACCCATGGCTGCCACTTCGCCATCGGCGTGCTGCTGTGGAGCGCGGTGCGGAACGGTCTGACGGCGCCGCGCCTCGCCGGCCTCGCCCTCTGTCTGGTGGGGGGCTTCCTGCAGATCCGCTACGATGCCGGCTTCGTCAGCGCCGCGCTCGGCCTCGACCGGAGCCCCGCGATGGCGTGGTTCCTCTACGCCAGCTTTATGGTGCTGTTCTGCCTGTCGATCCGCGCAAACACGGCGCTGACCGATGCCTTTCCCGGCCTCGGGCGGCGGTTTCGCGATCTCGGTCTGGCGACCTACCCGCTCTATCTGCTGCACACCTTCGTCGGCGCCCTGGCGATGCGGTTCCTGGCCGCCTCCGGGTTCCCGCCCGCCGCGAGCCTGACGGGCGGCATTCTGACGGCCGTGGCCGCATCCCTGCTGGTGTCGCATCGGATCGAGCCGCCCCTGCGCGCGGGCCTCGGACGTGTCCTCCACATCGCCGGCACGCGGCTACGCAGCCGATTTCCGGCGCCCGGTGCGCTCACCCGCTGAGGGATGGGGCGCCGCTCAGCTGGCGCCGTAGCCGCCCATGGCGCAGACCGTGGCCCATTCCGCCTCGGTCACCGGCTGCACCGAGAGGCGGGAATTGGTGACGAGGGCCATGTCCTTGAGCGCCGTCTCCGCCTTGATCGCGTCGAGGGAGACCGGGCGCGGCATCGGCGCCACCGCCCGCACATCGACCATGCCGAAGCGGCCGCTCTCGTCGGTGTGGTCGGGATAATAGGGCTTGATGACTTCGACGATGCCGACGACGGCCTTGCCCTCGTTGGAATGGTAGAAGAAGCCGCGCTCGCCGACCTGCATCGCCTGCATCTGCTTCTTGGCCAGATGGTTGCGCACCCCATTCCAGAAGGTGCCGCCCTCCCCCGCCTCGACCTGCTGGTCCCACGACCAGGTCGAGGGTTCGGACTTGAACAGCCAGTAGGCCATGGCGCGGGACGGCTCCGTCGGGAAAGGCGCCCTCGCTTATCGAAAATCCGGCCGCGCTTGAAGGGCGCGCTCCACTTCGCCCCCGGCCCCTTGGCGGGCGGTGCTTACGCCGTCTCCGCCTTGAGCGGCCGCGACAGCAGGCCGGTCATCGCCGCATCGACCGTCAGCGCCCCGGCCACCACGGCGGCGACGGCCTCGGCCACCGGCATCTCGACCTCCCGCGTCCGCGCGAGATCGACCAGCGCCTGCGCGGTGAAGGCGCCCTCCACGAGCTTGCCGCCGGCGGCTTCTTCCGGCGAGGCGCCCTTCCCTAGGCGCTCGCCGAAGGCGAAGTTGCGCGATTGCGGCGAGGAGGCGGTGAGCACGAGGTCGCCGAGGCCCGACAGCCCCATCAGCGTCTCCGCCCGGCCCCCATAGGCGCGGGCAAAGCGCATCAGTTCGGCAAAGGCGCGGGCGATCAGCGCGGCGCGGGCGCTCTCGCCGAGACCGCGGCCCGCGACGATGCCGGCGGCGATCGCGAGCACGTTCTTGCCCGCGCCGCCGACCTCGACGCCGCGCACGTCATCGGTGTGATAGAGCCGGAAGGCCGGCCCCGAGAGCAGCCCGGCGAGCCGCGCCGCCAGCGCCCCATCCGCCGCGGCGAGCGTCACCGCTGTCGGCAGTCCGCGGGCGACGTCGGAGGCGAAGCTCGGCCCCGACAGTACCGCGACTGGGGCGCCGGCCGGCAGGACGTCGGCCGCCACCGCGCTCATGAAGGCGTCGCTGCCCCGCTCGATCCCCTTGGCGCAGAGCACCACGGCGGCGCCGGGCGCCAGCGAGGGCGCGAGCGCCGCCAGCACCGAGCGCAGGGTCTGGGCCGGCACGACGAGCAGCACCGTGCCGGCCTGCCCCAAAGCGGCGGCCTCGGCCGTGGCGCGCACCCCCGGATGCAGGGCGACGCCGGGGAGATAGCGTTCGTTGACGCGCGCCTGTTCCATCCGCGCGGCGGCCTCGGGATCGCGCATCCAGAGCGTGACCGGGCGCCCGGCCGCGGCGGCGGCATTGGCCAAAGCCGTGCCCCAGGATCCGCCGCCGATGACGGCGACGACCTCGTCCCCCCGCTGCGTGCCTGACTTCATGTCCGCCTCCATCGGGAACCTGGCGCATCCTCGGCTGTTGGGGCCAAGCTGCGGCCCCGGAGCCACATCGTCGGGTTCGCGATAACGATCTGTTGGCGGAAGAGCGAGCACCGATCCGCGAATCCGAGATGAGGGAGGCCCGATCCCGGCGAACCGGGCTCGCTCAAGATATCGCTTACGATGTTTTTGGGGGGCAGGACTGAGGTGGGATCGACATGTCCTGACATTCGTCGGCGCAGATCGAAATGAAAAGGTTTTCGTCGCGCACCCCTGGCAAATCGGTCGATCTGTTCTCGCCCTTTTCACGAATTCAACTTTCCCGGCCGGCCACCATACCACCTTAGGTTTACGTTTCTAATTTCCAGGATGTCAGCTTGCTTCAAGTCTACCAAACAAATTTGTGATGAAAGGATTACTTTTCAAAATCGCCATATTGTCACTTAGTAGACAATTAAATACGGCCCTTACTGGTCGAAGTGTCCAAAATTAAGGGCGAGTTAAGAGAATTCTGGGAAATTGTTTTCAACAAATTCCGCGATGCCTGGAGCAGTAAGCCGTGGCGATCTTCCATTCCGAACAAGATTCCATCCTCGCCGCCGTCGATCGGGCTCAAGGCCGTATCGAGTTCGCAATGGATGGCACCATCACGAAGGCGAACGCCAACTTCCTGAGCCTCGTCGGCTACACCCTCGATGAAGTGCGCGGTCGCTCGCACGCGATGTTGATGCCCTCGGAGCAGCGCGAGAGCCCGGAATACAAGGCATTCTGGGAGGCCCTGCGCCGCGGCGAGTTTCAGGCCAGCGAGTTCCGGCGCGTCGCCAAGGACGGCCGGTCGATCTGGATCCAGGCCTCCTACAACCCGATTTTCGACCGGCGCGGGCAGCCCTACAAGGTGGTGAAGTTCGCCACCGACATCACGGCTCAGACGGAGCGCAATGCGGGCTACGAGGGTCAGATCGCCGCGATCAACCGTTCGCAGGCGGTGATCCATTTCGGCCTCGACGGCACGATCACCGATGCCAACGCGAACTTCCTCGATGCGGTGGGTTACCGGCTCGACGAGATCCGCGGCCGGCATCACAGCCTGTTCGTCGATCCCGACGAGGTGAAGGGCGCAGCCTATGCCGAGTTCTGGCGCGCGCTCGCCAACGGCACCTATCAAGCCGGCGAGTTCCGGCGGCTGGCCAAGGGCGGACGGGAGATCTGGATCTACGGCACCTACAATCCGGTTCTCGACAGCGAGGGCCGCCCCTGCGCCGTGGTGAAGTTCGCCAGCGACGTCACCCAGGCCGTGGCCGACCGCAATCGGCGCGCGAGCGGTCAGCGCGCCATCGAGTCCGATCTCGGTACGATCACCGGTGCCATGTCGCATGTGAGCCGTCAGGCCAACGAGACGGCGGCTGCGGTGGCCGTCACCGCCGACAACGTCCAGTCGGTGGCCGCGGGCGCCGAGGAATTCGCGGCCTCGATCTCGGAACTGAGCCGCCACGCCTCGCAGGCCAAGACCGCCGCCGACGCGGCCGTGATCCGCGCCGAGGAAGCGGGCGGCATCGTGAGCGGATTGACCGCCACCGCCGAGCGGATCGGCGAGGTGGTCTCCGTGATCCGCTCGATCGCCGACCAGACCAACCTACTCGCCCTCAACGCCACCATCGAGGCGGCCCGCGCCGGAGCGGCCGGCCGCGGCTTCGCCGTGGTCGCCACCGAAGTGAAGGCGCTAGCGAGCCAGTCGTCGCGCGCCACCGAGGATATCGGCCAGCAGATCGCCGCCGTGCAGGATTCCTCGGCCCGCGCTGTCGAGGCGATCCGCGCCATCGTCTCGACCATCACGGATCTCAGCGAGATCTCGATGAGCGTCTCCTCCGCCGTCACGGAGCAGGCCGCGGTCACGCAGGAGATCGCGTCCAACATGCAGACTGCCGCGCGCAGCGTCGATTCCGTGCGCCGCAACGCCGACGGGATCGCGCTGGCCGCGAACGATGTCGATCTCTCCGTGCAGAAGGTGACCGCCTCCGCCCGCGCGCTCGCCTGATCGCGGGCGCTCGGTCTCAGGCCGCCGGCGCCACCTCGGCAAAAGGCCAACGGGCGCGGGCCGGCACGGTGAGGTCATCGACGAGGCCGAGGCGCAGGCGCTCCAGCCCGGCCCAGGCGATCATCGCGCCGTTGTCGCCGCAGAGCGGCAGCGGCGGCGCGACGAAGCTCAGGCCCACCTCACCGGCTTGCGCGGCAAGCGCCCGGCGGATCGCTCCGTTGGCCGCCACGCCGCCCGCCGCGACCAACGCCGTCGGATGCCCGGCAACACCGGCGAAGGCGCGCAGGGCCACGCGCACGCGGTCCACGATCACATCCACCACCGCCGCCTGGAAGCTCGCGCAGAGATCGGCCACGTCCTGCGAGGCGAGCGGTTCGAGCCGCTCGGCTTCGATGCGCAGGGCGGTCTTGAGACCCGACAGCGAGAAGTCCGCCTGACGCCGCCCGATCATCGGCCGGGGCAGTGCGAACCGCTCCGGATTGCCGCTCTGCGCCTGCCGCTCCACCTCGGGGCCGCCGGGATAGCCGAGCCCTAAAAGCTTGGCGACCTTGTCGAAAGCCTCGCCGATGGCGTCGTCGATGGTGGTGCCGAGCCGGACATAATCGCCCACTCCCTTCACCGCGACGAGCTGCGTGTGCCCGCCGGAGGCGAGCAGCAGCAGATAGGGGAAGGCGAGGCCGTCGGTGAGACGCGGCGTCAGCGCGTGCGCCTCGAGATGGTTGACCGCCAGAAGCGGCTTGCGCGCGACGAGGGCGAGGGTCTTGGCCGTGACGAGGCCGATCAGCACGCCGCCGATCAGGCCGGGCCCGGCGGCGACCGCGATCCCGTCGATCTCCTTCAGCGTCGTCCCCGCCCGCTGCAATGCTCGGGCGATCAGCCGGTCGAGCACCTCGACATGGGCGCGGGCGGCAATCTCCGGCACGACGCCGCCATAGGCCGCGTGCTCGGCGATCTGGCTCAGCACCTCGTTGGCGAGGATCTGTCCGCGCTCGTCCTCACCGAGGGTCACGACGGCGGCGGCGGTCTCGTCGCAGGTGGTCTCGATGCCGAGGATCTTCATGAGTGTCACGCTGACGTCCACGCACCGTTGCGCGCCGGGGGCCGGCCCGCCTACTCCATCTCTCGCGAAAGCTCGGTCATACCGGTCGCGGCAACACGTCTACGACGAAACCGGCGACGGATACAGGTGAGGCACGGACCACCGACGGACGCTGTGGATGGCATGAGGGAGAGGGGCGCATGCGGATCTGGGTGTCGCGGCCCGAACCGGGCGCGAGCCGCACGGCACGGCGGCTGGCCGCGCTCGGCCATGCGGCGCTGGTGGCGCCCGTGCTGCGGATCGCGCCGAGCGACGGACCGCCGCCCACCGGCCGGTTCGACGGGCTGATCCTGACGAGCGCCAACGCCGCCGCGCCGCTCGCCGCAGCCGAGCTTCCCGAGGCCCCGGTCTTCGCCGTCGGCACCCGCACCGCCGAGCGGGCGGAACGGGCGGGGCTGCGCGCCGTGCACTGCGCCGACGGGGATGCCGTCGCCCTGGCCCGGCTCGTCGCCGCGCATGTGCGGCCGGGCGGCACGCTCCTCCACGCGGCCGGCGAGGACCGCAAGGCCGAGCCCGCCGCGAGTCTCACGGCCGCGGGCTACCGCGTCACGACCTGGACCGCCTACGCGGCTCTGGCCGAGGCGACCCTGCCGGAACCGGCGGCCCGGGCGCTGACGGGCCGGGACGGCGCGCCGCCCCTCGTCGCGGCCCTGCATTTTTCGCGGCGGAGCGCGGAAATCGCGGTGCATTTGTCCGGCAAAGCCGGTCTGAGCGGAGCGTTTCGGGCGCTGGCGCATTACTGCCTGTCCCCGGACGTGGCCTTGGGACTGGTCGAGCTCGGCGTTGCGGCCCATTTTGTAGCGGTGCGCCCGAGCGAGGAGGCTCTCCTTGCCGGTCTCGCGGCTTCGGACTGAACGGCCTCGTCGCCCCTGCGCGATGGGGACGCGAGAGCGTGTCGGAGCGTCGGAGATGGAACCCGGAAGCGGTTCCGATGGATGACGGCGCCGGTTCGCTCTTCTATGGGAGCACACTGCGCCGGTGCGGCGGCTGAATGGAGCGAACGCCCGTGAATTCACCCAAGGACGGCGCCAGGGACGGCGCCAAGTCTCCGGAGCAGGCCAAAGACGTGACGAAGGATTCGTCCCGGCCCGCCGACAAGGCGATGGGCAGGCCGGCCGAGCCATCCGCAGCGGCCTCCACCACGAAGGTCGAGCCGGCCAAGGCGGGGCCTGCAGCGTCGGAGCCGGTCAAGTCCGAGCCCGGAAAACTGGGTCCGACCGGCAGCAGCGCCCTGCCCGGCGGCAATGCGCCAGGGTCGTCCGCGCGCCCACAGGACACCAAAACCGACGCGCCGTTGAAGCCGGGCCCCACCGGCAGCAGCGCGGTCCCGCCGTCGAGCGCCGCCTCCACCAGCACGGGAACGATGTCCGGCAAACCCGCGGAGCCCGGAAAGCCGTCCGGCGCGCCGGGTGCCGCCTCCGGGACGCCGGGCGGCAATGCGCCGTCGAAGCCGGGCGCCACCGGCAGCAGCGCGATTCCGCCGAATCCGACCGGGGCCAAGGCCACCGATGCCAAATCGGAAGCGCCCGCCAAGGCCGGCACCACGGGCAGCAGCACGGTGAAGCCCGAGACGCCGGCCTCCGGAAGTGCCAATGCAGGCAGCGCCGCTTCCAGCGGCACCAAGCCGGACGCGACCTCGGGCGCCAAGCCGGGCGCGGCGCCCGGTGCCACGCGGGTGACGGAGACGGCCTCGCTGACCGACGGCCCGATCCTCGATCTCAAGGCCAAGCGCCTCTCCGATGCGGCCGACGCCGCCAAGCCGGGCGCGAAGCCCGAGGCCGGCAAGGAGGGCCCGAGCGCCCCCCCTTCAGCCAAGGACGCCGGGAAGAACGAAGCCGCGAAGGCGGCACCGGCCCGCGGTGGCGCGGGCTTCGGCTCCGTGGCCGCTTCTGGGCTGCTGGGCGGCCTGATCGGCGCCGGCCTTCTCTACGGCGTCACCACCTATCAGCGGGGCGCCGATCCCCGCCTCGCAACGCTCGACAAGTCCCTGGCGGGCCTTGCCACGAAGGATGCGGTGGCGGGTCTCGATAAGCGCCTCGCCGCCAACGAGCAGGCGCTCAAGCCCCTGCCCGACGCGGTGGCCCGGGCGGAGGCCGCGGCCAAGGTTGCCGCCGACCGCGCCAACGAAGCGTTAGAGAAGGCGGGCACCACCCCCTCGGCCGACGGTTCGGCTCCGGCGTCGGCCGTCCCCGCCGATGTCGCGGCCCGTCTCGATGCCCTCGACCAGCGTGTCTCGGCGCTGCAGGAGGAGCCCGGCCGCGACGGCACGGCCGAGGTGAAGACCGCACAGGCGATGGATCCGGCCGCCCTCGCTGCCCTCGACGACCGGCTCAAGGCGCTCGAAGCGAACGGCGCCAAGAGTGCCGCGTCCGATCTCTCGGACAAGATCGCGGCGTTGCAGGCGGACATCGCGTCCCGTGCCAAGGCGGATGAAGCCGCCGAGGCCGCGCTCGGCAAGCGCGTGGACGAGGTGCAGAAGGCGCTGGACGGGCGCATCGCCGCTGCGACCCAGACGGTGCAGGAGGCGACGCAGGCGAGCAAGCAGGCCGCCGACGCCGCCCAGACCCGCGCCGACGAAGCCGTGAAGGGCCTGGAGCGCAAGCTTCAGGAACAGTCGGACCGGATCGCCGGCCTCGACAAGGCGGTCGATCAGAGCGCCAAGCAATCCACGGTGCAATCGGCCCTGCGCATCGTCGCAGTCGACCGGATCGCCTCGGCGCTGGAGGCGGGCCAGCCCTACCCGGATGCGCTGGCCAGCCTGCGCAACCTCGAACCGGCGGATTCCAAGCGCCTCGACGTGCTCGGCCCCTTCGCCGACAAGGGCGCGCCGACCGCTTCGGGCCTCGCGACGGAGTTCCGCCGGATCTCCGAGAAGATCGCCGAGGCCAAGCGCGCGGCCCAGGCCAAATCCGTCGCCGAAACCGGCAGCGTGGGCGACCGTCTGATGAACATGGCGAGTTCCCTGGTGCAGGTGAAGCGCGCCGACGAGCCCGGCGCGGGCGGAACCCAGGCCGCCGCCGGTACGTCGTCGGTCGCGCAGGTTCAGGCGGCGCTCGACCGCGGCGACCTCGCCGAGGCGGCCAAGGCTTATGCCACCTTGCCCGAGGAGGCGCGGGCGCAGGGCGGCGATTTCGGAGCGCGGCTCTCGGCGCGCGCCGAGGCGGGCCGCGCGGCCCAGGCACTGCTGGCCGATGCCTTCACCGGCCTGCCGCCGGCACGCTGACGGCCAGGACCGGCACCGATGACGACGAACCAGCCGCGCCCTGCGCGGCGTTCCCCCCTTCCACTCTGCCCGGGCCGCGTGCGCCCGCTCCCCGTGCTCCCAAGGAGGCCCTGACCCATGTGGCGCGCCCTCGTCTTCCTGGCCCTCCTGGCCGTCGCCGCCTACGGCGCGGTGTGGATCGCCGACCATCCGGGCACCGTGACCGTCGTCTGGAACGGCTACGAGATCGGCATGAGCCTCGCCATCGCCCTTACCGGCGTGCTGGTGGCGGCGATCATCCTCGGCCTCATCTGGGCGATCGTGACCGGCGTGATCGGCCTGCCCGCCAGCATCAGCCGCTCGACCCGCGAGCGCCGCCGCAACAAGGGTCTCGCCTCGCTCTCGCGCGGCATGATCGCCGTCGGCTCCGGTGACCCGCTCGCCGCCCGCCGCCATGCGGGCGATGCCGAGCGCTTGCTCGGCAGCCAGCCGCTGACGCTCCTGCTCAAGGCCCAGGCGGCCCAGATTTCCGGCGACCGGGACGCGGCCGAACAGGCGTTCAAGCGCATGGCCGACGATCCGGAGACTCGCGTTCTGGGTCTGCGCGGCCTGTTCGTGGAAGCCCGCCGCCGCGAGGACGAGGGTGCGGCCCGCGCCTACGCCTCCGAGGCTGCCCGGCTCGCGCCGAGCGTCACCTGGGCCAACGAGGCCGTGCTGGAGGCGCAATGCGCCGACGGCGAGTGGTCCGCCGCGACCGAGACCGTGGAGCGCCGCGCGGCGCTGGGGCTGATGGACAAGCATGCCGCCCGTCGCCAGCGGGCGGTACTGCTCACCGCGGCCGCCCAGCGCCACGAGGCCGGCGAGCCCGACACCGCCACCGAGCAGGCGCTCAAGGCCGTCAAGCTCGCCCCCGATCTGGTGCCGGCCGCCGTCATCGCCGGCCGGCTGCTCGCCCGGCGCAACGATCTGCGGAAAGCTGCCAAGATCATCGAAGCCGCCTGGAAGACGACCCCGCATCCGGAGCTCGCCAAGGTCTACCTCAACCTGCGCACGGGCGATTCCGCCCGCGACCGGTTGGCCCGCGCCGAGAATCTCGCCAAGCTCTCGTCCTGGGAGCCGGAATCGCGTCTGGTGATCGCCCAGGCCGCGACCGAGGCCAAGGATTTCGGCCGCGCCCGCGAGGCGCTGGCGCCTCTGACCGACGACCGGCCGACGGCGCGCGTCTGCCAGATGATGGCGCGGATCGAGGCCGCCGAGCACGGGGCCGAGAGCGGGCGCTCCCGCGAGTGGCTCGCGCGGGCCGCCCGCGCCCCGCGCGACCCGGCCTGGGTCGCCGACGGCATCATCTCCGAGCGCTGGGCCCCGGTCTCGCCAGTCTCCGGCCGCCTCGACGCCTTCGTGTGGAAGACCCCGCCGGAGATCCTGGCCGGCCCCGAGGACGACGACGCCCCTGCCCCGGCTCCCGCCGAGTCCACCGCTCCGGCCGCGATCCCGGCCACGCCTGTGCCGGCTCCGGTCACCACGGACAGCCCGGCCGCGTCCGCGCCCGGCTTCCTCCAGACCGGTGCAGGCACCCCCTCGGTCGTGCCGACGTCCGCTCCGGTCAACGGCCCCCCCGGCCCGTCACCGGCCGCGCAAGCCACCCCGGCGGACCGTCCGCGCCGCATCGCCTGAAGCCCCACGCCGCCCGGACTCTAGCCGGGCGGCGCACAAGGCGTGCGTCTGTGGCATTCTTCGCCTTGCCAGACGCCCACGCCCCGGCTACAGACCCGCACCTGCCGCAAGAGACCACCGCCCGCGCCCAGCGCCCGCGTCGGTCCCCGGCTGGTTCCGGAGGGGTGGCCGAGTGGTTGAAGGCGCACGCCTGGAAAGTGTGTATACCGGAAACGGTATCGCGGGTTCGAATCCCGCTCCCTCCGCCAGAAATTCCATCAGCCCAATGACGATGCCGTCGTTTCTTAGAAAGGCGCGCAGCCTGTCCTAGCGACAAGCCCTACCGGCTCCTCAAAGAGTGAATCGTAGAGCGCGTCCCCGCTTCATCGAGGCTGGCGCGGCGTTAGGGGTCCAAACCGTCATCCTCACGCACCCGTGTCAGATGCGGCACGACCAGCGCCCATTCGTCGTCGGACACATCCGACGGGCGGGTATTCCAGTGCAGGCTCACGCCCCCTGATCTGAACCACCGAGCCGACAGGTTCCCGCCTTAGCTCGGGGAACGACGCCTCGCTTCACGCGTCTCATCCTGGAACACCCAGTGAGGACGCGACAATGTCGGTTTTCCAAATTCGTCAGGGCGGCACGGGCGCAATTCTCTGGACTGGCGCGGCGGCCAACGAAATTCAGGCCATGGATGCGATGGCCCATGACGCTGGCTACTACGACCACTCCGATCTTCCGGACACCATGCGCAGGGGTCTGAAGGTCGAAGCGCTGACCTTCGGCGCCGCCCGCGAACAGGCATCGGCGGGCCGAACCCAGGGTGGCCGAACCGGGCAGCTCGTGATGGGTACCGCGATCAACGACCGCAACCTCGGCCGGGCCGCTGGCTAGCGTCCGCGCCCCCTACGAGAGGGACGGACTGCCTAGTTGGAGGCCGTCCCTGTCATTCGCGGCAGAGGCACTTGCCGCTTGAATCCGCGCGAGGCGGCCCGTTCCGCGGCCTCCAGTCTATGGCGGCACTCGACAGCATCTTGCAGCGCGTCCGAGATGGCCTGTCGGAGTGCGGCCACGGCATTGCCCCTCGACGTCGAGATACTGTTCGACGAGCACCTCCACCTCATCCGCTCGCGCTGCGGCCACCGCGCACACCATGCTCGACCTTTCACTCTGACGAGGGGCGGCGTCTGTTGCAGTACTGTGGCCCTGTCGAGGCCCTGCCCGCAGCCGCGGCAGATTTTCGGTTCGGGCCTGTGGGCGCCTCCGCGCGCGTCCACCCCCGCATCTCAGCCAATCCCTGGTCCCCGTTTGTGTCGGAGCGAACGGACCTCACGCCGCCCGAACAACAGGGCGCTCGCCGAACGGCTGACCGCGTCAGATTGATCAGCGACATCCGAGAGCGAGGCAGGGCCAGGAACGAGACCGATGCAGCGCTGCGGATCCAACCGTTTGGAGGCCGTGGGGCGGAGAGAGCATAGCGCTTTCAGTTGCGCGTGTTTCCAAGCTACAAACTGTGGTTAGTAAGCTTGGCATTAGGTATAGCGTGCGAATTCACGAAAATTCCGGACCGCGCCCCTCTGTGATCGACTGCCCGGCCAGCCGTTATAAGAAACTTAAGCGCCGGGACGGCACTTCTCTGGGCCGACGAATTGCTACTTGGCTCGCTGAACTATGATCGCTGCATCCCGTCTCGGGGTCCGTTTGCCCGCGACGACCATTGGTCTCGCCCTCTTAAGCGCTGCGGCCATGGGGGGGTTCAGCTGGTCATCGGCCAAGTCAGGCCTCATCGAAGCGGCGGGGGCTCGTCTCGAACTCGCTGCGGCTGCGCGACGCGATGGCATCGAGCTCGTGGCCGACAGAATGCAGGCGGATTTTCTGACGGCCGCCGGTCACCCGCAGATCGTCTCGAACTTCCCCGATCTCGTCGAGACCCTCGACCCTGCGAAGCCCGATTTTGCCGGCATCGTCGAGGCTTACCAGAGCCCCCCGACGGTCGAAGCACGCATTGCCCTGGACAGCACGCCCGCGACCGCGATGTACGGCCGACGCCACGTCAAGGTGCAGGAAGTGGCCCGCCGGATCGTCGCCGAACCGGGCTATGCCGATCTGATCTTTCTCGATGAGAGCGGACGCATCGTCTACACGACGACCAAAGGCACGGACTTCGCCAAGTCGCTCGACGACCCGAGCCTCAAGGATACCGGGCTCGCGCGCCTCGTCGCGCGCCTGAAGAGCCAGGATCCGGCAGCGACGGCGTTCGAGGATTTCGCGGCCTATCCGGTCGGCGGCGGACCCTCGGCCTTCATCGGCCGGGCCATGACCAAGCGCGCCAACGTCGCCATGGGCACGGCGCAGGCGGTGGAGCGGATCGGCTTCGTCGCGCTTCGTGTGACCCCTGCCCTGTTCGACCGGACGCTCGCCAAAAGGGCGGGTCTGGGCGACACCGGGCAAATCCTGGCCGCGGGCGCCGATGGCCGTCTCCGCTCGAATCCTCCTCTCAACCCCGCCGTGAAGGCCGGCGCGCCGGTCTCGGACCTCGGCTTCTCCGCCGCGCAACTCGCGGGCGGCAGCTTCGCCTATCCGGCGGCGGATGGTCGCCACATGGCGGCGAGCGCTACGGTTTCGGTGCTCGGCGCACCCTGGACGGTGGTGGCGGAGCAGACGGAGGCGGAAGCCGTCGGTGCCGTGCAGGCCCTTTCGCGCACGCTCGCCCTCACCGCGCTCGTCGTGCTCTTGGGGACGGCCATCCTCGGGCTGCTACTGGCCCGCTCGATCGTCCGGCCGCTCAGCGCGCTCACCCGCGCCCTGACCGCGCTCGCCGCCCGCGAGACCTTGGCCGAGGTGCCGGGCAGCCGCCGCCGGGACGAGATCGGCGATATCGCCCGTGCCGTGGTGACGATCCGCGACATGTCTCTGGAAGAGGCCGCCCAGCAGCTCAAGACGACGGAGGCCGCACGGCTGCGCGAGGAGCAGGCGCGCCGAACCCTTCTGCGCGACCTCGCCGACCGTTTCGAGGACTCCGTCGGTGGCATCGTCGCCGGGGTGGCCCAAGCAGTCGGGGGTCTGCAGGGCTCGGCCGCGACGATGCAAAACGCCGTGTCCGGCACCGCGCAGCGCTCGACCAGCGTCGCTGGCGCCGCCCAGCAGACGGCCAGCAACGTCAACGCCGTGGCGGCAGCGGCCGAGGAACTCGAAGCGACCGTCCAAGAGATCGGCCGGCAAGTCGAGCAGGCCACCGGCATGTCCGCCGCGGCCGTGCAGGCGGCCTCCCGCACCGAGGAGACGATGGCCGCGCTCGCCCAGGCCGCGACCCGCATCGGGGACGTGGTCGGTTTGGTTTCGACCATCGCCAGCCAGACCAACCTTCTGGCGCTCAACGCCACGATCGAGGCGGCCCGTGCGGGCGAGGCCGGGCGCGGCTTCGCCGTCGTCGCGGCCGAGGTGAAGGAACTCGCCAGCCAGACGGCGCGGGCCACCGACGAGATCGGCCAGCAGATCAACGCGATCCAGGGTGCCACCGAGGGCGCTTCGCAGGCGATCCAAGACATTGCGGGGCAGATTCAGGCGATGCGCAGCGTCACGACGAACATCGCGACCGCGATCGAGGAGCAGGGAGCGACCACCCAGGAGATCGTGCGCAGCATGTCCCAGGCCTCGTCCGGAACCGTCGAGGTGACGACCAATATCGCCGAAGTCGCACAGGAGGCCGAAGGCGCCGGACAGGCCGCCCGAGCCGTCGCAATCGCCGCCGACGGTCTCGCGGACCAATCCGCCGCCCTGCGCTCCGAGGTCGAGAAATTCCTGGCCAATGTGCGTGCCGCTTGAGGCGACACACGAACTCGCCCACCATTACGACGCCGCGCGGCTGATCGACCGCGCGGCTCAGGAGCCTCTGGCCGACCGCAACGCCACAGACATCGACGAGCGGTCGCTGTAGGAGCGGGTGAAACCGATCCGGCCAAGGCATGAGAAAGCTCCAGCCCACGCTCTTCGACGAGGTCTCCACGCATCTGCCGCTCTTCGACGACTTGCCGGAGGGAGCCGTCGAACGCCTCGCGGCCGTCGGCTACGGGCGCGGGCTGCTGACGGCCTCGCTCCGGGCCCAGCTGCGCAAGGCCGGCTTCGCCGACATGGCCGCGCTGGCGCTCGCCTCGCCGGTCGAGCTGATGGCGGTGCGCAAGATCGGCCCGCTCCGGGTCACCGCAATCCGGGTCCATCTGCTCGGCGAACTCGCGCGGCTGGTCCCTGGCGCGCGAGCCGATCACGACAGCGAGGCGACCGACCGGCGACGGTTGGAGCGGCTGCGCGCCATGCCGGGCGGACGGTTCGGCTGGGCCGGCGAGACCTGCGCGGATCTCGCCCTGCGGCGCTGCGCCGATATCAGAGCGGAACTCGATATCCCCGCGACCGACCTCGACCGGATCGCCGCCGCTCTCGCCCGAGCGCTGCTGCCGGAACGGCCGCGTGTGCCGGCCCCTGCGGCTGCGCCCGAAGCCGATGCCGCACGCGAGCGCGCCGAGCTGCTGCAGGAGCAGGACCGCCAATGGGAGGCCGCCGCTCCCGAGGCCGCCGCTCCCACGGCCGCCGTCCTGCCGAAGCGGGTGGCTCGGTAGGATGGTGCCCCTGACCGCATCACAGCGGGCGCTGATCGGCCGGCTCGACCGTGGGCGCTCAGCGCGGCTCAGGGTGCAACGGACCGGTTGGTCGGCGTCGCCATGATCAGGGGGATGCAGGCGCCGTGCGTTGAGCGCGCGGCAGGGCCGCCGGACTGAACGGCGCTCACGACCCGTCTATTTCATGCCCGCCTCAAGCGGGTTTCGTAAATCCCACCTTGCTCCGCCCGGCCCAGCCGCGGCGGGGTTTTTTCGTGCGTGCGCGCCCATCGCGTGCATCCGCCTCAGCCCCGCGATCATCCGGTTGTCGGCACTGACGTTAAGCGGCCGACTTCCACCGCCCCCCTCGGTCTCCTGCCGGATCGCTGCGTTAGGGCCGAGACGGGGGAAGCCGTTACCGAAAATCCCTTGGGAATGAGGCCGCGAACCAAGCGACAGCCTGCCAGCCGCCATAGACCAACAGGCCGATGAGCAAGCCGCCGATCGCAAGCCGAAGCCGGAACGCCTCATCCCGCCGATCAGGTCGCTCCGGTTGCCGCCTCGCCATCGCCGTCCCTCACGCGAGCACACCTGAGCGCAGGGTGCTCTACACCACGGGAATGGATGAACCGATGGCCACGGGCGCGTGATCGAGATAGCGACGTGCCACGATGCTGATGCCTTCGTCGTTCCACCGCCCGAGCATCGTTTTTGTCGCGGTTTCCGCGCCCGCTTCAACCTTTTAACGAGCCACGCGCCGCGGCATGGGCCGAACAGGGCGGCGTGCTCGAACCGGCCCGCACATGGTGGCGAAGCGTCAAAATGCGAGGCCGATGTGAGCGTGCCGCACTCATGGGCATCACCGTCGCCAGCACCATGGCTTCAGCTCGCAGCGCAGCCCCCAACTGCCTCAGAACCTCCCAATCAGCCCTGTGACACGCCGGATAATCTCGGGAAATACGGGCTGTTGCTGCGGTTCAGAGCGGGAGCGGTCGGTCGCCCCTGTGAGCCGGCCGGTGCCTTCCGAGGCGAGAAGTACGGATCGTAATCGCTCCAAGACGCAGACTTTGCAGCCTCGGGCTTGCGGGCGACCGGCTTCGGAGCGGTTCTCGTCATGAAGGCCTGTCCATTTCTGTGAACAGGCCTTTTAGGCGAAAAGGGTTAACCGCACTGTTACCAAAATGGCACGAGCGCGCCAGTTGCGATCGACCGATCGGACGGCTTTATTCGCACGCGCATCGCAAGGATGTCAGCAGCTCACAGCAGCCGAACAACGCTCGTAAGACGCGATGAATGCCTCTGCCTCTTGTCGACGCAAGCCCGTGACGACAAGCCCTACCGTCGAAACCGTCCAGAGACCGTCAGAATTCTGCGAGAGAACAAGCGTCGTCATCGATCCCCCCTGTGCCGACCGATCCCATGCCCGTTCGAGGCGGCGGTTCCGCAGGTGAGTGACAGTTTAGGAATGCGAGACCGGCGGCACACCTGACCTTTCCGAGCCTCACTCTTTCGAGGCACGTGTCGCCCGCGGCGCCTTGGCGCTCGCCACCCCGGAGAACACCCCGACCGAAACGGGTTATGAACGACGGAAAGGTGAGGCTGGGCGATCCGGCTTCGGGACGGACGTCGTCGAAAGTGAGTGCATGGCCCGCAAGCGTCTTCGCCCCACAGCCGAAAGCCTGATCGAGGCCGCCGGCCGTCTCGGCCTGTCCCCGGCAGCGATCGATGTCGAGGCTCTGCGCATCCACCTCGAACTGCCGGAGTTCGGAGCGGCGGTCGAGGATGATCGTGTGGCGCACGCTCTGCGAGAGATGAAGACGGCGCGTGCCTTCGTCGAGGCCGGCATTCCGGCCCTGAAGCGAGCGGTCCCCGTCCTCAGGGCCACAGTGGCCAAGGACCAGAGCATCCGGTGGAGCGTCCGGGTCGGCATCCCCCTGCTCGATGCCGGCCGCATGGACCTGCGCATCGATGCTGCGCCGGACCCGATCACCGCCGAGATCCTCCACGGAATGGCCGCGCGGAACGATCCGACGCGCCGGCTGGAAGAACTGCGCGCCGCCGTGGCGGAGATGGCGATCCAGACCACGCGCGACCTACGCAAACCGGTCGATCGGCTCAGGTATCAGATCCTCGACGATCTTCGCGAGGTGGGCGCCGATGCGGCGGCCTATCTTGAGCATCTGGACCGCTCGTTGCGCTCTCGCCCGTTCACCTTCGGTCCGAAACTCGCCCGCTCCCTCGCGGACGCCCTGACGCCGGTCCGCCAGCGTGCAAAAGCCGTGGCGCGCGAGGGCTCGCGCCTGCGGCGGCTGCGGGATCAAGTTGGGTTCGGTGCCTATATCGAGAAATTCGCCGCGGCCCGCCGGCTGAACCGGCGCATCCTCTTCCATATGGGGCCCACGAATTCGGGAAAGACCTATGCGGCTCTGCAGGCCCTGAGCGCGGCCCCGACCGGCGCCTATCTGGCGCCGCTCCGGCTCCTGGCGCTGGAAAACTACGAGGCGCTGGGCGAGCGCGGTCTTCGAGCCGGCATGGTCACGGGCGAGGAAGTGCTGGGGGAGCTCAACCCGACCCACACGGCCCGGACGATCGAGACGGCCGACCTGACCCGCCCCATCGACGTCGCCGTGATCGACGAAATCCAGATGCTCTCCGACCCGGATCGCGGTTGGGCCTGGACGAACGCCCTGTTCGGCGTTCCAGCCAAGACGGTCATCGTTTGCGGATCGGACGACGCGCTCTCCTATGTCCGCCGCGCGGCCGAGGCCGCCAATGAGTCGCTCGAAGTCATCAACTTCGAGCGCAAATCGCCGCTCGTGCTTCTCGACGAACCGGTCCCCCTGGAGAAGGTCGAGCCGGGGGATGCCGTCGTCGCCTTCTCCCGCCGCGCCGTGCACGAGAATCGTGAAATCCTGGTCGCGCGCGGCCACCGGGTGGCAACGATTTACGGTGCTCTATCGCCGGAGGTCCGCCGCGCCGAGGCGGCGCGGTTCCGGTCCGGGGAGGCCAACGTTCTGGTGACGACGGACGCGATCGGCATGGGCCTCAATCTGGGGCCGCTGAAGCGGATCGTTTTCTCGACCGTGCGCAAATGGGACGGCGTCCAAGAGCGGGTGCTCACGAATTCCGAAATTAGGCAGATCGCCGGTCGGGCGGGCCGCTACGGGCATCAGGATGTCGGCTATGTGGCGGCGACCGAGCCGACCGCCATCGAGCCGATCCGAACCGCCTTGGCCGGCGCACCGACGGCGCCGGCGGCCGACACCCGCTTCTACGTGCGCCCCGACCTCACCGCCATCCGCTCCGTATCCGAGGAGATGCGGACGCCGAGCCTCTATGAAGTGATGACGCATTTTGCGCGCGCCACATTCTATGCCGGCTCGCCGTTCCAGCCGTCGGCGCTGGAAGAGGTTCTCGAGATCGCACGGATTATCGACCGCGCCCGGCTGCCGATCGAGGAAAAGTTCATCTTCTCGGTCTGCCCGATCAATCGGCGCGACGAGATCGCGATGGGTATGCTGGAGCGCTGGAGCCAAGTTCGCGCGGCCGGAACAACCGTCCCCGCGCTGCGGGCAAGCGTCACCGGTGAACTCGATTATCAGGAGCGGACGGTGAAGCTCGCCAGCGCCTATCTCTGGCTGGCGCGGCGTTTTCCCGAGACGTTCGATGATATCGAGGCGACCCGGCAAATGCGCCATTACGCCAACGACGCGATCGAGCATCACCTGCAGCAGACGGCCACGCGCAAGGCGGAGCGTCGCGGACGGCGGGCGGGCGGAACGCGGTGATCGCGTTTTGGCGGGGTCGGGTTCGGCTCGGGTGAGTTGCTGATCCCGCAGCGCCACCGATTTGTCCGCGTCGGTTTCGAGGGAGCTCTTCGCCTCTCCCCTTTTCTGTGTTTCGGGGGCAGTTCGGGATCCGGCTTGGTGCGAAGCCCCCTCCCCTGTCGACGGCGAGGCGCGGGGATGATCCGCCCGCGTTCGGCGGAGACTATCCGGGAATGATCGCTCTGACTGCGCTATCTCCGCGCCCGGGCGGGTCTATCGGTGGTGTGAACGACAAAAGGCCCGCGGGCGTGGCCTGCGGGCTTGTGGTGGTGTGCGGCGATGTCGGTGTGTGGTTTTGGGTCTGTGTTTATCGGTGTCAGCGTGTTGGTTGCGGGGGCTGGATTTGAACCAGCGACCTTCAGGTTATGAGCCTGACGAGCTACCGGGCTGCTCCACCCCGCGCCAAACGCGTGGACGCCGGACGGTTTTGTCGTCCGTCGTCGGCGTGCTGTGTGAGGGAATGTGGTTGGCTTGTGCTGGGCAGGCCTGGCGGCGACCGACTCTCCCGTGTCTTGAGACACAGTACCATAGGCGCTGGTGTGTTTAACGGCCGAGTTCGAGATGGATCGGGTTCTGGGCACACCGCTCAGGCCACCAGGCCGGCGCAGC
>NZ_LMNS01000003.1 GCF_001423405.1 Methylobacterium sp. Leaf123
GCGCTGGAGGCCGAGGGTGTCGTGGCCACAGTCGCGGATGCGCGCTTTGCCAAGCCGCTGGATGCGGAGCTGATCGTCGATCTGGCGATGAGCCACGAGGTTCTGGTGACGATCGAGGAGGGCTCGGTCGGCGGCTTCGGCGCGATGGTTCTGCACCTGCTGGCCGAGCGCGGCGTTCTGGATACGGGCCGCGTCCGGGTCCGCACGCTGACGCTGCCGGACAGCTACCAGGACCACGACAAGCCGGAGAAGATGTACGCCGAGGCCGGGCTCGATGCCGACGGCATCCTCAAGGCCGTCCGCGCCGCCNCGCTGCCGGACAGCTACCAGGACCACGACAAGCCGGAGAAGATGTACGCCGAGGCCGGGCTCGATGCCGACGGCATCCTCAAGGCCGTCCGCGCCGCCCTGCCGGACCAGAAGAAGGGCAGCCGGACTGGGCGCCTGCGTCTGGCCTGAGGCTCGAGTGCCTGAAAGCCATCGCCCGGCGGGCGATGGCACCGTAGACCGGGCGCGAAGAGCGCCTCGCGAAGCGAAAGCCAAGGCCGCGGGGGCGGCTGCCGGCGCTTGAGGTTGCGAAAGACGCGCGGTGCTTGCTGCACCGCGCCATCAGTGAGACAAGCGCCGCACCGTCCGGCCCTGAATCGGGTGCGTCGACGGAGCGGCGTTTCCATTCGCCCTCTGGTCCCACGACCAAGGGGCGAGATCACCCGTGAATCACGCGAGCACGATGACAGAGCCGACCCAAAGCGGCCCGTTCCCAGCGGGGCCGGTGTTGATCACCGGTGCCAGCGGCTTCCTCGGAGCCGCCCTGGTGGACGTCTTCCGTGCGGCCGGGTTTGCCGTGCGCATCACCGTGCGCGCCTCCTCGCCCCGCACCAACCTGATCTGGCCCGATGTCGAGATCGTCGAGGCCGACATGCGCGACCGGGCGGCCGTGGCGAGCGCCATGCGCGGCCAGCGCTACCTCGTCCACGCCGCGGCCGATTATCGGCTCTGGGCGCCGGACATGGAGGAGATCGTCCGCACCAACCGTGACGGCACGCGCATCCTGATGGAGGAGGCGCTGAAGGCCGGCGTCGAGCGGATCGTCTACACGTCGAGCGTCGCGACCATCAAACCGCACGACGACGGCACCCCGGCCGACGAAACGCGTCCGCTGACGCCGGAGACCGCCATCGGCGCCTACAAGCGCAGCAAGGTGGTGGCCGAGCGCGTGGTCGATGAGATGGTGACCCGTGATGGCCTGCCCGCCGTCATTGTGAACCCCTCGACGCCGATCGGCCCGCGCGACGTGAAACCGACGCCGACCGGCCGCATCATCCTCGACGCGGCCCAGGGCAAGATCCCGGCCTTCGTCGATACCGGCCTCAACCTCGCCCATGTCGACGACGTGGCCGCCGGCCATCTCCTGGCCCTGCGCAAGGGCCGGATCGGCGAGCACTACATCCTCGGCGGCGAGGACGTGATGCTGGCGCAAATGCTTGCCGACATCGCCGCCATCGTCGGTCGCAAGGCGCCGACGACGCGGCTGCCCTACGCGGTGATCTACCCGATCGCGTTCATCTCCGAGCAGATCGCGCGGGTGACCGGCAAGGCGCCGCTCGCCACCATCGACGGCGTGCGCATGTCGAAGTACCGGATGTTCTTCTCCGACGCCAAGGCACGGGCGGAACTCGGCTATTCCGCGCGGCCCTACCGCCAGGGCCTTGAGGATGCCATCGCGTGGTTCCGTCAGGCGGGGTACATGAAATGAGCGCCGCGCTTCAGACCGCCACCGACGCTCGCACCGGCAAGGGCCAGCACGACGAGAACTTTCCCGTCGCCTCGCACCTGATCCACCCGCGCTACCGCGGGGCGATCCTAGCCTTCTACAACTACGTCCGGGCCGGCGACGACGTCGCCGACCACACCGGCCTGAGCCCTGAGCGCAAGATCGAGCTGCTCGATGCACTCGCCGACGCGCTCACCGGCAAGGGCGGCTCGGACCCCACGGTCGAACCGCTCAAGCGGGAATTGGCCGCCCACCGCCAGCCGCCGACCCACGCGCTCGAACTGCTCGACGCCTTCCGCATGGATGCGCGCAAGTCGCGCTACGCGGATTGGGACGAGCTGATCCATTATTGCCGCTACTCGGCGATGCCGGTCGGGCGCTTCCTGCTCGATGTGCACGGCGAGGACCCGGCGCGGGTCTACCGGACCTCCGACGCGATCTGCGCCGCGCTTCAGGTGCTCAACCACCTCCAGGATTGCGGCAAGGATTTCCGCAATCTCGACCGGGTCTATATCCCACTCGACGTCATGGAGCGGCACGGCGCCGACGTGTCGATGCTGGGGCTGCCCCAGGCCACGCCGCAGTTGCGCGCGGTCATCCGCGAACTCGCCGAGCGCACGCTGGTGTTGCTCGAAGAGGGAGCGCCGCTCCCCAATCAAATCAACGATTTCCGCCTGAGCCTGGAGATCGCCGCGATCCATCGGCTGGCCGTCGTCCTGACGCGGGGCCTGCTGACCCGCGATCCGCTCAGCGAAAAAGTCCATCACGGCAAGGCCGCCTTCGCGCTCACCGCGCTCGGCGGCATCGCCGCCACGCTGGTGCGCCGCCCGTTCCGGTCGCGTGCGCCCCGTCCCGCCCCCGCCGGAGCCGGCCGATGAGCGCCACCGCCACCCCGATGCCGGGCGAGACCCCCGACTCGACCGCCCTGCCGGCCGCCGGCTCGTCCTTCTACACGGCGATGCGTCTGCTGCCGAAGGAACGGCGTGAGGCGATGTATGCCGTCTACGCCTTCTGCCGGGTCGTGGACGATGTCGCCGACGATGGCGGCCCGCGCGAGGTTCGCGCCGCCGAACTCGACCGCTGGCGCGCCGATATCGACGCGCTCTATGCCGGCAATCCGCCCGCGCGGGTGAAGCCGCTCGAAGAGCCGATGCGTCGCTTCGACCTCAAGCGCGAGGATTTCCAGGCGGTCATCGACGGCATGGCGATGGATGCGGAAGAGGACATCGTCGCCCCCTCGGAGGCCAAGCTCGACCTCTATTGCGACCGGGTCGCAAGCGCCGTCGGGCGGCTCTCCGTGCGCATTTTCGGCATGCCGGAGGCGGACGGAATCCGGCTCGCGTGGCACCAGGGCCGGGCGCTCCAGCTCACCAACATCCTGCGCGACATCGACGAGGATGCCGAGCGCGGGCGCCTCTACCTACCGATGGAGAAATTCCACAAGATCGGGCTGATGAACCCGACTCCGCAGAGCGCGCTGGCGCATCCGCGTCTCGGCGAGGTCTGCGCCGCGGTCGCCGCGGAAGCGGAAGAGCATTACCGCCAGACCTGGGCGATCATCGCGCGCAGTCCGCGTCGCGCCACCAAGGCGGCCCGCCTGATGGCGGCGGCCTACCGCCTCTACCTCAAGGCCGTGGTGAAGCGCGGCTGGGCAGCCCCGCGGGCGCGGGTGAAGCCGGGCAAACTCCCCCTTCTCCTCGTCGCTCTGCGCCACGGGATTCTGTGATGACGGGTACGGTTCACGTTGTCGGCGCCGGGCTTGCCGGCCTCTCGGCCGCGGCCTCGCTGGCGGAGGCCGGCAGCCGTGTGGTGCTGCACGAAGCGGCCAAGCAGGCGGGTGGGCGCTGCCGCTCCTACTTCGATCCCTCGCTCGGCCTGACCATCGACAACGGCAACCACCTGCTCCTGTCGGGCAACCGCTCGTCCCTCGATTTCATGCGCCTCATCGGCGCGCCGGACAGTGCCCTGACCGGGCCCGACGAGGCGGTTTTCCACTTCGCCGACATCCGCAGCGGCGAGCGCTGGACCTTGCGCCCGAACGAGGGCCGCTTGCCATGGTGGGTGCTGCGGGCCGGCCGGCGCGTGCCGGGCACCCGCGCGCGCGACTACCTCGCGCCGGTTTCCCTGATGATGGCCGCCTCCGGCAACAAGCCGGGCCAGAGCGGCACGATCGGCGAGAAGATGTCCTGCGAGGGTCCGCTCTATGAGCGGCTCTGGCACCCTGTCCTGCTCGCCGCGCTCAACACCGATCCCCGCGAGAGCGATGTCGGGCTCGCCGCCACCATCCTGCGCGAGACCCTGGGGGCGGGCGGGCGTGCCTGCCGGCCGCTCATCGCGGTCGAGGGCCTGTCCGCTGCCTTCGTCGATCCGGCCCTGCGCTACCTCGAGAGCCGCGGCGCCGAGATCCGCTACGGCCGGCGCCTGCGGGCGCTGACCCTCGGCCAGGGCCGAATCGAGCGCCTCGACTTCACCGACGAGCCGACGGTGATCGGTCGCGACGACGCCGTGGTCATGGCCCTGCCGCCCTGGGTCGCGAGCGAACTCCTGCCCGGCACGCCCGCGCCGCAGGAATTTCGATCCATCGTTAACGCGCATTTCGCCGTGCGTCCGCCCGAGGGCGCTCCGCTGATGCTCGGCGTCGTCGGCGGCCTGACCGAGTGGCTCTTCGCCTATCCCGACCGTTTCTCGGTCACCATCAGCGGCGCCGACCGCCTGCTGGAGGACGGCCGCGAGGATCTCGCGCGCCGGATCTGGACCGAGATCGCGGATCTCAACGGCCTTGCACGGGATTTGCCCAACTGGCAAATCGTCAAGGAGAAGCGTGCGACCTTCGCGGCGACGCCCGCGGAAGCCGCGCGCCGACCCGGCGCGGCGACGCGCTACCGGAATCTGGTTCTCGCCGGTGATTGGACGGAGACGGGGCTGCCCTCGACCATCGAGGGCGCGATCCGATCCGGCACAAACGCCGCGCAAGCTCTGTTCCGCACCGGGATGTGCGGACGGGCACAGGCACAGGGAGTCGCTTGAAGGATATGACGACGGCATCGAGACAGTCGAACGAGGCGAGAACGATGCGTGAGGCGGCCGTAAGCAAGGTCGAGACGCTGCAGCGTCCCAAGACCCGCGACGTGTCCCTCGACGACGTGGAGCGTGGCGTCCAGAGCGCCACCCGCGCGCTCACCGAGATGACGCAGGCGGATGGCCACATCTGCTTCGAACTCGAGGCGGATGCGACCATCCCCTCCGAGTACATCCTGTTCCACCAGTTCCGCGGAACCGAGCCCCGGCCCGGTCTCGAGGCCAAGATCGGCAATTACCTGCGCCGCGCGCAGTCGAAGGTGCATGGCGGCTGGGCGCTGGTGCATGACGGCCCGTTCGACATGAGCGCGTCGGTGAAGGCCTATTTCGCCCTCAAGATGATCGGCGACGACATCGAGGCGCCGCATATGCGCGCCGTGCGCAAGGCGATCCTCCAGCGCGGGGGCGCGGCCAACGCCAACGTCTTCACCCGCATCCTGCTCGCGCTCTACGGCGAAGTGCCGTGGGCGGCGGTGCCGGTGATGCCCGTGGAGGTGATGCACCTGCCGAAGTGGTTCCCGTTCCACCTCGACAAGGTGTCCTACTGGGCCCGCTGCACCATGGTGCCGCTGTTCGTGATCCAGGCCAAGAAGCCGCGGGCCAAGAACCCGCGCGGCGTCGGCGTGGCCGAACTGTTCGTGACGCCGCCCGATTCGGTGCGGACCTGGCCGGGTTCGCCCCACGCCACCTGGCCGTGGACGCCGATCTTCGGCGGCATCGACCGCGTGCTGCAGAAGACGCAGGACCATTTCCCGAAGGTGCCGCGCCAGCGCGCCATCGACAAGGCGGTCGCCTGGGTCTCCGAGCGGCTGAACGGTGAGGACGGCCTCGGCGCCATCTTCCCGGCCATGGTCAACTCGGTGCTGATGTACGAGGTGCTGGGCTATCCGCCCGAGCACCCGCAGGTGAAGATCGCGCTGGAAGCCATCGAGAAGCTCGTCGCCGAGAAGGACGACGAGGCCTATGTCCAGCCCTGCCTCTCCCCGGTCTGGGATACGGCGCTGAACAGCCATGCCATGCTCGAAGCCGGCGGCCATCAGGCGGAGGCCAATGCCCGCGCCGGCCTCGATTGGCTCAAGCCCCTGCAGATCCTCGACATCAAGGGCGACTGGGCCGAGACCAAGCCGAACGTGCGCCCCGGCGGCTGGGCCTTCCAGTACGCCAATCCGCACTACCCGGACCTCGACGACACCGCCGTCGTGGTGATGGCGATGGATCGCGCCCAGCGTCAGCACGGGCTGGTCAGCGGCATGCCGGACTATTCCGAGTCGATCGCTCGCGCCCGTGAATGGGTCGAAGGCCTTCAGAGCGCCGATGGCGGCTGGGCGGCCTTCGATGCCGACAACAACCACCACTACCTCAACCACATCCCGTTCTCGGATCACGGCGCGCTGCTCGATCCGCCGACCGCGGACGTGACCGCCCGCGTCGTCTCGATGCTTTCGCAGCTCGGCGAGACCCGCGCGACCAGCCGGGCGCTCGATCGCGGCGTGACCTACCTGCTCAACGACCAGGAGAAGGACGGGAGCTGGTACGGCCGCTGGGGCATGAACTTCATCTACGGCACGTGGTCGGTGCTGTGCGCGCTCAACGCCGCCGGGGTCGATCCGCAATCGCCTGAGATCCGCAAGGCGGTGGCGTGGCTCATCCGCATCCAGAATCCGGATGGCGGCTGGGGCGAGGATGCCTCCTCCTACAAGCTCAACCCCGAATTCGAGCCGGGCTACTCGACCGCCTCGCAGACGGCCTGGGCCCTGCTCGCGCTGATGGCGGCGGGCGAGGTCGACGATCCGGCGGTCGCCCGCGGCGTCAACTACCTCGTGCGCACGCAGGGGCAGGACGGGCTGTGGAGCGAGGAGCGCTACACCGCGACCGGCTTCCCGCGGGTGTTCTATCTCCGCTACCACGGCTATCCGAAGTTCTTCCCGCTCTGGGCGATGGCCCGCTTCCGCAACCTGAAGAAGGGCAACAGCCGGCAGGTGCAGTTCGGGATGTAGTTTTGGGCGTTCGTCCCAAGGAAGAGAGACGGCGCGGGGGCATCCCGCGCCGTTTTCGTTTGTACCGGGGCGCCGTCCGAACGAGATCGGTCCTGCGCCCCTTTCCTGATACGAGCCCGCGAGACTGCCGTTGATCCCCTGGGAGCACCTCGACACCGCCGCGATCCCCGGTGAGGCGGGGACCTTGCGCCTGATGCGCCGGGGCAGCGAATTCTCGATCCAGCTCGATCGCAACGAACTCATGAACAGCCGGCTCAGCGGCTCCGAGGAGGCGCTGGCGCAGCTCTCGGCCGAGCGGATCGCGGGCGTGAAGACGCCCCGCGTGCTGATCGGCGGCTATGGCATGGGCTTCACCCTGCGCGCCGCGCTGGGCCTTCTGCCCGCTTCGGCGCAGGTGAGCGTGGCAGAGATCGTGCCGGCGGTGCTCGCCTGGGCGCGGGGTCCGATGGGGGAACTGACCGGCGGCTGCCTGGATGACCCGCGGGTTTCGATCCGTGAGGCCGACGTCGCCGCGGTGATCCGCGAGCGTTCGGGGGCTTGGGACGCGATCCTGCTCGACGTGGATAACGGCCCCGACGGTCTCACCCGCAGCGCCAACGACCGTCTCTACGACGCCGCCGGCCTCGGTGCCGCGCGCGCGGCCTTGCGTCCCCGCGGCGTGCTCGCGGTCTGGTCGGCGCATCCCGATCCCGCCTTCACCCGACGGCTCGGACAGGCGGGGTTTTCGGTCGAGGAGGTCGGCACGAGGGCGCGCGGCAAGCGCGGGGCCCGGCACGTGATCTGGCTGGCCGGACGGCGCTGATGCCGGCAGCAATCCCAATCGCAACCTCATCCTGAGGTGCCCGCGCCAGCGGGCCTCGAAGGATCCTCCAGATCGCGCACCGCTTACCGGTGTATCCTTCGAGGCCGCCGCTCCGCGCCGGCACCTCAGGATGAGGGAATGGCAGGGATATACGGGAGGTTCACGCCCCCCGGCGGGCCATCAACTGCTCGATCAGCGTAGCGCCGGTTTCGAGCGCGGCCAGCTCTTCCCCAATCGTCGCGACCGTCTGCGCGATCTGCTCCGGGGTGTGCTCGGAGGTCATGAAGAAGCGTAGGCGGGAGGAGCGCTCCGGCACCGCCGGGTGGATGATCGGCTGCACGTTGATACCGCGCTTGAACAGCCGGTCGGACAGCGTCACGGCTTTGAGCGAATCGCCGATGATGACCGGGATCACCGCCAGCCCGAGGCTCGTGCCGGTGTTGAGGCCGTGCTTCTTGGCCAGCGCCAGGAACTGGTTGCCGTTGCGGCGCAGGCGCTCCACCCGCTCGGGCTCGGCCTGCATCACCGAGAGCGCAGCCTCGGCCGCCGCAGCGAGCGGCGGCGACATGCCGACGCTGTAGACGAAGCCGCCCGCGGTGCATTTCAGGTACTCGACCAGCACCGAAGGGCCGCAGATGTAGCCGCCGCAGGAGGACAGCGTCTTCGAGAGCGTGCCCATCCAGATATCGACGTCGCCGGCATCGACCCCGCAATGCTCGTGCAGCCCCGCCCCGGTGCGGCCGAGAACGCCGAGCCCGTGGGCGTCGTCCACCATCAGCCAGCAATCGTAGCGGCGCTTCAGCTCGACGAAGGCAGCCAGATCCGGCGCGTCGCCGTCCATGCTGTAGAGGCCCTCGATCACGATCAGCGCGCGGCGGTGCTCGTGACGCGTCGCTTCGAGTAGCTTTTCGAGGGCGGCCGGGTCGTTATGGGCGAAGGAGCGGCGCTGGGCGCCGGAGAGCTGGGCGCCCGTCACCACGCTGTTGTGGATCAGCGCGTCGTGGAAAATGACGTCCGGCGCTTCCAGGATCGCGCCGATGGCGGTGACGTTGGTGGCGTGCCCGCTCACCAGCACCACGCAGGCTTCCGTGTCGTAATGGGCGGCCAGTGCCCGCTCCAGCTTGAGGTGGCCGGGCCGCTCACCCGCCACGATCCGGCTCGCGGAAGCCGAGGTGCCGAAGGCCTCGATCGCCTTGCGCGCGGCACCGCTCACCGCCGGGTGACCGTTGAGGCCGAGATAGTCGTAGGACGAGTAGTTCGAGAAGGTCTGGCCCTCGATACGGGTGTTGGCGCCCGCACGGGTCTCGTGAACCCGGAAGAACGGGTTGCCGAGGCCGATCAGGTCAGCGGCCGAGCGCTGCAGGCGCAGCTCCCGGTAGCCGGTCAGCTTCTCGAAATCCTGAGGCGAATCGTTGGCCGGCGCCCTGGTCTCGGCGAGGGCGGGGGCGGGCCGGGCATTGGCGCGGCCCAGCCGGTTGGTGACGAAGCTCGCGAGCGCGGCCCGGCCGTCCTGCGGGCGTGACGGCTGGGTCATGGCAAGATCTCTTTAATGTCCGAGACGTTCTTCTCAACGAGCTCGTTGAACGGCACGAGCGTGGCGGCATCGAGATCGCCGACATGCTTCGTGGCGAGACTCAAGGTCACGCCCGCCGCCTCGTCTACCGGCGTCGCCACCGCCTGGATCAGGGTTTCGGTCAGCTCGTTGACGGTCAGCCCCGAGGAGATGCCCGCGGGCGGCGCGTCGAGGGCGAAGCGCTCCTGAAGGCTCGCCCCCAGCTCGACGCCCATCAGCGAATCGAGGCCGATCTCGGAGAGCTGGCGCACGCGGCTGATGTCGTCCTTCGGCAGGCGCAGGATGCGGGCGATGTCCTCGACGATGGCGTCGGAGACCGTTTTGCGCACCGCGTCAATATCCTGGCTCCGCAGCAGCGCCCCGATATTGATGGCTGCCACCGTGCCGGACTCGGCCTGCTGGTCGCCGCCGAGGCTGGCATAACTCGGCGAGCGCAGGGTCGCGAGGCGTTCGCGCGCCTTGCCCCAGTGCATCGCCGCGATGGCGATCACGCCCTCGTCGCTCGCCTTGCCCTGGCCTTCCAGCGCCTCGGCCATCAGGTCGAGGCAGAGGCGGGCATCCATCGGCGTCACGCCGACGCGGGAGGCCAGCGTTTCCATCACCGCCTTGTTGCGGGCGAGCACGCCGACATCGCCGATGGCACCCCAGGCGACCGCGAGCGCGGGCAGGCCGAGGCGGCGGCGCTGCCGGGCGACGCCTTCCATGAAGCCGTTGGCGGCGACATAGGAGCCCTGGCCGGGATTGCCGATGAAGGTCGTGGCCGAGGAGAACAGCACGAAGTAGTCGAGCTTTCGCCCGCGGGTGGCGGCATCGAGATGCCCCGCACCGATCACCTTCGGCGCGATCACCGCCTCCAGTGTTTCCGGCTCGATCGCCGAGATCAGGCCGTCCTGCAGCACCATGGCGCCGTGGATCACGCCGGCGAGTTTCTCGCCCCGTGCCTCGATGCCTTCGATCAGCGCTTCGACCGCCCGGCGGCTGGTGATGTTGCAGGCCTTGGTCTCGACCCGCACGCCTTGTGCGGCGAGCTCGGCGACGACCGCGCGGCCCTCCGCGTTCGGCTTGCCGGAGCGGCCGACGAGGACGATGCGCTTGGCCCCCCGGTCGGCGAGCCAGCGGGCCGCCTCGATGCCGAAGCCGCCGAGGCCGCCGGTGACGAGGTGGACGCCCTCGGCGCTCACCGTGAAGGCGTTGCGCTGGACCCGCGCCACGGAGCCGGGTGCCGGCGGCGTGACGACGATCTTACCGACATGCCCCGATTGCTGCATCAGCCGGAAGGCGTCCGACGTCTCGTCGGCGGCGAAGGGCTGGTAGGGCAGGGGACGTAAGCCCCCTTCGGCGAACAGAGCCATCACCTCGCGGAACATCCGCGCGCCGTCCTCGCCCTGGTGCTGGAGCACCTGATCGAGATCGACGCCGAAGTAGGAGAGGTTCCGGCGGAACGGCCGCAGCCCGATATGGGTGTTGGCCACGTAGTCGCGCTTGCCCAGTTCGACGAAGCGCCCGAACGGCCGCAGGCAGTTGAGCGAGCGCTCCATCATCTCGCCGAACAGCGAGTTGAGCACCACGTCGACGCCGTCGCCGGTGATGCGGCGGACGTCGTCCACGAAGGCGAGCGAGCGCGAATCGAGCACGTGCTCGGCGCCGAGCGCGGCCACCAGCGCGCGCTTCTCCCGCGAGCCGGCGGTGGCGATGACCCGCGCGCCCTTCCACTTGGCGATCTGAAGCGCGGCCAGACCCACGCCGCCCGCGCCGCCATGGACCAGCAGCCACTCGCCCTTGCGCAGGCGGGCGCAGGTGCAGAGCGCGTAGTAGGCGGTGAGGAAGGCCACCGGCACCGTCGCGGCGGCGGCCGGATCGAGCCCCGCCGGCATCGGCGCGACGACCATTTCCGGCACGACGACGTGGGTGGCGAAGCCCGATTGGGCGAAGGCCACGACGGCATCGCCGACGGCGAAATCCACCACGCCGGGGCCGATCGCGGTCACTTGGCCCGAGACTTCGAGGCCCAGGCGCGGGCCGGCAAAGCCGTCCTCCAAGATCTCCTCCGGGAGCATGGAGAGCGCCCAGAGCACGTCGCGGAAGTTGAGGCCGGTGGCCGCCACCGCGATCTCGACCTCGCCGGGACCGGGGGCGACGCGCTCGGCCGGGCCCCAGACCATCTCGTTGAGGCCGCCGGTGTTGGACCGCTCCAGCCGGGCGGCAGGCGCCGCCTCACCGACCGTCTTCGCGGCACGGCCGGGATGGAAGCGCACGACGCGGGTGGCGTCGGCATCGAGCACGATCTCGGTCTCGTCGGTGCCCGACAGGATCAGAGCGCGCAGCCGCTCGGCCGCGTCCTTCGAGGACAGGGTCGGCGCGAGGTCGATCCGGCGCACGTCGAGGGTGGCGGTTTCGTTGGCGAGCGTCCGGCTGAAGGCCCAGACGCCGGCCTCGACCGCCGCCACCTCGCCGCCCGCATCGCGGGTGGCACCGGGGGCGACCACCCAGAGCCGGGTCTGGCGGCTGCCGAGATGCTCGGCGCAGCGCTTCAGGCTGAGGCAGCGGTCGCGCAGCCGCGTCGCCGCCGCACCCTCGCCGGCGAAGGCACCGGCCAGGAACACCACGGTGTCCGGGGTCTCGCGCTCGAGTTCCCGCAGCGATTGCTCGGAATCGAGGATGATCGAGACGTGGACGCCGCTCGCGACCAGCAGGGTCGCCAGCGACGAGGCGGTCTCCGCGCCGAACTCGTCATGGGAGCCGACGACGAAGGCGAAGCTCTGGCCGTGGCCGACCGCCGAGCGCGTCGGGGCTTCGGCGACGAGCAGGAGGTCGTCGCCGTTGGCCGAAGCCGCCCGCTCGGCCGAAACCCGCACGAGGCCCGACGCGCTGAGGCGGCGCTGCCAGCCGGTGACGTCGTCGAGACGCGAGAGCGGCATGCCGGCGACCGCTTCCTCGAACCAGTTCGGCGCGAGGCCGAAGACGAGGTCGCGGAACAGCGAGGCGCCGGGCTCGACGGCCACGAGCAATCCGCCCGAGGCGAGCGCGGCGGCGAGCTGTCCCGGCAGAGCCTTGTCGGCACGGTGCAGCACGTCGCTGGCCAGAATCAGATCGAAGGCGGCGGCCGGCAGAGCGGCGATGTCCTCGATCACCTCCACCGTGGTCGGCAGGGCGAGGCGGGCGCGCTCGGCGAGACGCCGGTCCGTGTCCAGCACGGTCAACCGGGCATCCGCCTCGCGGGCCAGCGCGGCGGCGCGGGCCGAGAGCGGGCCGAAGCCGACCTGAAGGATGCGCAGGGCCCGGTCCGACGGCATGCGGCCGCGGGCCTCGGCGACGATCCGTGCCACCACGTCGGCGGCGGCGCGGGCCGTGGCGCCGCGCAGATGGAAGGCGTCCAGGGCCGCCGGGGGCAGGCTGGCGGAAGCCGGCGCGTCGCCCGCCACGATCCGCCCGACCAGGGCGGTGGTGTCGGCGAGCAGCACCAGTTCGGCGGCCAGTTCCGGATGGTCGGCCGCGATCCAGCGCATGGTCTCTTCGGGCGCGGGAAGGGACACGTCGCGGCGCAGGCGCCAGACGCCCTTCTCGAGGGTCGCGAGACCGCTGCTCTCCAGGGCGTAGAGGGCGTTGGTCGCCCAAGCGTGCAGCGACGTGGGCAGGCGGCGGTCGAGGGTGACCTTGCCTTTCTCGGAGAGGCCGTCGGCGAGGCGGTAGGCGAGCGCCGTCGCCCAGCCTTCCAGCAGCAGATGGCCCGGCCCGAGATCGGCCGTGTCCGGCGCGGTCGCGGCGGCGAGGCTCGGGCGCAGGCGCTCGGCCACGCTCGGGCGGCGCTCCAGCGGCAGGGCGGTCGGTTCGGTGGCGCGCTCGACCCCTTGCGTGATCGCGTAGGCGTCGAGGTCGCTGCCGCTGCGGGCGCGCAGGGCCTGGAACCGGCCCTCGCGGATCGTCGCGACGACCTCGCCCTCGGCGTCGGTCAGGGTGAAGTCGGCCAGGATCGAGCGCTCGTTGCAGCGCCGGGTGCGGATCTCGGCCCGGGCGATCGCGGCGCCGGGGCGCAGCAGCCGCACCTCGCCGAAGCGCACCGGCACGTAGGCCTTGGTGGCGCCTTCGCCCATCAGCTCGGCGAAGAGCAGGATCAGGCCGTGGAAGCAGGAATCGAGGCGCGCGGGCACGAGGCCGTAGCGGGCATCGGCCTCGGCTGGGATCAGCTCGGAGACGATGGTGGTCTCGTCGATGCGCGCCGACGCCGCCACCTGCCGGAAGTTCTCGCCGAAGCCGAGGCCGGAGGCGAGGGCCCGGCGGTAGAGCCCCTCACCGGAAATCGCGTGCTCGGCGGGCACCGCGAGGTCGCGGCGGGCCGGCACGGGGAAGTCGCCCTCGATGATCTTGGCCGAGGCGTGGAGCTGCCACGGGGTCGGGGTCAGGCGGGGGCGGCTGAGGATCTGGATCTGGTTGCCGGAGCCGGAGAGGCGCACCAGCACCTCGCGCAACGAATCCTCGGCGAAGACCATCGGCGAGAGGATCTCGACGTCGGACAGCGTCACGCTGTCGGCGCGCAGGGCTTGGCGGGCGACGTAGAGCGCCATTTCGACGAAGGCGGCGCCGGGCAGGATCACCTGACCGTCGATGCGGTGGTCGTCGAGTTCGGGCACCAGCGCCGCGTCGAGATGGCCGTGCCATTCGAGGCCGTCGGGCGCGAGGCGCGCGCCGGCGAGCGGGTGGTAGGGCCGCGGCGCGGCGCCCGCCCCCTCGGTGGTCTCGGCGAGACGGAACGGGCGGCGCTGCCAGGGATAGAGCGGCAGGGCGATGGCGCCGGCCGGATCGGCGCCGAACAGGCCCGCCTCATCGACGGCGGCCCCCGCGACGAGGGCGGCGGCGACCGCCTTGGCGATCGGATCGCCGCCGATGGGCTTGCGGTGCATCACGCCGACCGAGGCCACCTCGATGGCGAGCGGCTCGATGGCGTCGCCGATATGCGGGAGCAGGGTCGCGCGCGGGCCGACCTCGACGAAGACGCGGGCGCCCTGGCGGGTCGCCTCCTGCAGCGCCTCGCAGAAACGCACCGGCTCGCGGATGTTGCGCCACCAGTAGCCGGCGCCGAACTGGGCACCGGGCAGCACCGTGCCGGTCACGGTCGAGACCATGGCGGTGTGGCCGGCCGAGGCCTTGAGCCCGTCGAGGTCGCGCAGCAGTGGACGCTCGGTCGGGTCCATCAGGCGGCCGTGGAAGGGGTAGTCGAGGTCGAGCTTGCGCCCGCGGCGGCGCTTGCGCGCCAGCGCCTTCATCGCGGCCTCGATATCGGCCTCGGGGCCGGCCACCGTGATCGCCTTGGGGCTGTTATAGGCGGCGATGTCGAGGGTCGGGTAGTCGGCGAGAAACGTCTCCATTTCCTCGGCCGGTCCGAGCAGCACGGCCATGGTGCCGAAGCCGCGCGTCGATTCCTGGTGCTTGCTGCGGTAGAAAATCACCCGCACCGCCTGTTCCAGGCTCAAGATGCCAGCGGCCTCGGCCGCGGCGATCTCGCCGACGCTGTGGCCGAGCACGTAGCGGGGGGCGAGGCCCTTGGCGCGCAGGGCCGCGGTCGAGGCGCTCTGGATCGCGAAGATCAGCGGCTGCGAGACGCGGGTGAGCGAGAGACGCGTGTCGAGATCCTCGGCGAACATCGCTTCCTTGAGCGACCAGCCGGAGAGCTTCTCGAACAGCTTGTCGGTCTGATCGAAGCGGGCGCGGAAAGTCTTGCTCTCCTCATAGGCCTCGCGGCCCATGCCGACCCACTGGCTGCCATTGCCGGAATAGACGAAGGCGACCTCGGCCTGGCGCTCGACCGCCGTGCCGACGATGGCGGCATCGCTGTCCTCGCCCTCCGCCAGCGCCCGCAGGGCGGCGGGGACGTCGGTTTGAGGAGTGAGCGGCAGAGCGAGCCGGGTGCCGAGGCGCTCGCGGCGATGGAAGGCGGCGGCCGTGACGCGGGCGGCTTCGGCCGGCGCGGCGCCGTCGAAGCGGGCGGCGTAATCGAGGGCGAGATCGTTCAGGGCGGCGCGGCTCTGGGCCGACAGCAGCAGGATCTCGGGCGCGGGGCCCGCATCGTTGGCGGCCGCGACCGGGCGTGCATCGGTGAGCACGACGTGGGCGTTGGTGCCGCCGAAGCCGAACGAGTTCACGCCGGCGAAGCGCTCGGCCTTGGTGCGGGCGAGCGCCAGCGGCGCGCGGTTGACCGCAAGCTTCATCGCCTCGAACGGGATGTCGGGATTGAGCTCGGCCGCGTGCAGCGAGGGCGGCAGCAGGTCGTGCTCGAGCGCGAGGCTGGCCTTCAACAGGCCTGCGAGGCCCGAGGTCGGCTCGGTATGGCCGATATTGGTCTTGATCGAGCCGATCGGCAGCGGGTTTTGGCGCGGCTTGCCGAGCTTGGAGCCGATGGCCCCGGCTTCGATCGGATCGCCGACGGGGGTGCCGGTGCCGTGCGCCTCGACGAAGGCGAGCTTATCGAGGTCGATCTCGGCGTCACGGTAGACCTGCTCCAGCAGCGCGCCTTGCGCGTGGCCGGAGGGCAGCGAGATGCCGGTAGTGCGCCCGTCCGAGTTGACGCCGCTCGCTGCGATCACGCCGCGCACCGCCCGGCCGCTGCGGGCGGCGGCCTCGGCCGATTGCAGGATCAGGACGACGCCGCCCTCGGCGCGGACATAGCCGTCGGCGCTCGACGAGAAGGCCTGGCACAGGCCGGTGCGCGACAGCATCTGCGCGTTGGAGAAGGAGATGAAGTTGAACGGGCTCGCCAGGATGTTGGCGCCGGCCACCACGGCGGTGTCGACCTGCCCGGCCTCGATCGCCGCGATCGCCGCGTTGAGCGCGACCAGCGACGACGAGCAGGCGGTGTCGAGGGTGAAGCTCGGGCCCTTCAGGTCGTAGATGTAGGAGATGCGGTTCGAGATGATCGAGAGCGTGTTGCCGGTGGCCGCGTAGGCGTCGCCCGAGGACGGATCGAGGATGCGCAGGTTGCCGTAATCGAGCGCCGAGGCGCCGACGAACACGCCGATATGGCTGCCGGCCACCGCGGAGGGGCGTAGGCCCGCATCCTCGAACGCTTCCCAGGTCAGTTCCAGCAGCATGCGCTGCTGCGGGTCCATCTGCTCGGCCTCGCGCGGCGAGATGCCGAACACACCCGGATCGAACGACCAGATGTCGTCGAGCACGCCGGCGGCCCAGGTGTAGCTCTTGCCCCGCTCCTGTGCGCGCGGATGCCCGAAGGCCTGCAGCGACCAGCGGTCCTCGGGGATGCGTGAGACGGCGCAGCGCCCCTCCGTCAGGAGCTGCCACAGCCCCTCGACGTTCTGAGCCCCGGGCAGGCGGCAAGCGCGGCCGACGATCGCGATGTCTTTGCGGTGAGTCACGTCGATCCGTTTATGCTCGTGAAGCAGGGACCGGGGGTCCGTCCGGCGAGGGCGTTTCGCCCCCACCGCGAATGTCTCTTGAAACCTCGGCTTCTCCGTGGCGCCCGCGACAGGGCGGCCGACGATCGGGGGTTTGAAGAGGCATCCTTTAATCTGACCGTCTGGACCGTCCAACCCGCTTGGCTGCAACCTCTCCCTTAATCCTGAGAGATTGGGAGATTGTGTGGCACGTATTCATCAGTGAATCGTTGATGGTGAAAAATCCGCGCGGTGCCGAGGCCAACAAAGATCAGTAGGGGCGTCGAGGTAAGTTCAAAAATTGCCATCACTCTGCCGCGCTTGTGGCAAAGGTCATGCGAATATTGCGGCGAGCTTTCAATAAGCTTTCTCGCTCGGCTGATATGATCGATCGCGGCGGCCACTGGCGAATTGCTGCGCTTATAAGTTGCAGCCTTCCCATTGGGCGGATGAGACCGGTTCGAAAGTCCGTCCGAAGCGCTGAGGGGTCACACGTCCCAATCAAGCAATGCCGATGCCCGAATAGGCAAAGCCGTGCCGTTCGGTCTCCGCGGGCGCGTAGACGTTGCGCAGATCGACGAGGACGGGCGCGCGCATCACACCCTTGAGTCGGGCAAGATCCAGCGCCCGGAACGCGTTCCACTCCGTCACGATCACCAGAGCGTCCGCGCCCTCCGCGCAGGCATAGGCGTCCTCAGCGTAGGCAACGCCCTGCAGCAGCGGCCGCGCCTGCTCCATCCCCTCCGGATCGTAGGCCACGATCTGTGCGCCCGCATCCTGCAAGCCGGCGATGATCGACAGCGAGGGCGCGTCGCGCATGTCGTCGGTGTTCGGCTTGAACGTCAGCCCGAGCAACGCCACCCGCTTGCCCCGTACGCTGCCGCCGCAGGCCGCGATCACCTTGCGCGCCATCGCGCGCTTGCGCTGATCGTTGACCGCCACCACCGTCTCGACGATCCGCACCGGCGTGCCGTAATCCTGCGCCGTCTTCACCAGGGCCAGCGTGTCCTTCGGGAAGCACGAGCCGCCATAGCCCGGCCCGGCATGCAGGAACTTGGAGNACCGGCGTGCCGTAATCCTGCGCCGTCTTCACCAGGGCCAGCGTGTCCTTCGGGAAGCACGAGCCGCCATAGCCCGGCCCGGCATGCAGGAACTTGGAGCCGATGCGGTTGTCGAGGCCGATGCCGCGGGCGACCTCCTGCACGTTGGCGCCGACCTGCTCGCACAGGTCCGCGATTTCGTTGATGAAGGTGATCTTGGTCGCCAGGAACGCGTTGGCGGCATACTTGGTCAGCTCGGCCGTGCGCCGTCCGGTAAGCAGGATCGGCGCCGCATTGAGGTAAAGCGGGCGGTAAACCTCCTGCATCACCGCCGCCGCGCGGGTGTCCTCGGCGCCGATGACGATGCGGTCGGGCCGCTTGAAATCGTCGATGGCGGCGCCCTCGCGCAGGAATTCGGGGTTGGAGGCCACCCCGACATCCATGTCGGGCCGGGCCTCGCGGATGATGCGCTCGACCTCATCGCCGGTGCCGACGGGCACCGTCGATTTGGTGACGACCACGGTGTAGCCGGTCAGCGCCGAAGCGATCTCGCGGGCGGCGGCATAGACGTAGGAGAGGTCGGCAAAGCCGTCGCCGCGGCGGGACGGGGTGCCGACCGCGATGAACACGGCCTGGGCGCTCGCCACGGCGGGCTTGAGGTCGGTGGAGAAGGTGAGGCGTTTGGCCCGCACGTTCTCGGCGACGAGGCTGTCGAGTCCGGGCTCGTAGATCGGCATGCGGCCCTCGTTGAGGGCGGCGATCTTGTCCGGATCCTTGTCGATGCAGACGACCTCGTGGCCGAAATCGGCGAGGCACGACACGAGGCCGACATAGCCCGAGCCAATCATCGCAATGCGCATCGATGTCTCCGCCGGGGCGGCCGGATCGCATCCGGCGTGTTGCGGTGCGGTGTGTAGCCCGGTTCGGAGCCGGCGCAAACCTTCGTCCGCGCCGCCGGCCTATAGCCGGTAATGCGCCGCCGCGCGCGAAAGGTTCGGATTGTAATAAGGGTCGGCCCGCAGCACCGGCTCCCAGCGCTCGCGCATCACCCGTGATTCGGCCTCGAAGCGGGCGCGCTTCTCCGGCGTGTCCTCGGCGCCCCGGCTCTTCGATTCGTGGTGGACGAGGCAGGCCTGCGGCGTCCAGACGATGCGGTAGCCTGCTGCGCGAATCCGCAGGCAGAGATCGACGTCGTTGAAGGCCACCGCGAGATGCGCGGCATCGAAGCCGCCGACCTCGGAAAAGACTTCTGCGCGCATCGCGAGGCAGGCGCCGGTCACCGCGGAGACTTCCTGCGACAGCTGCATCCGCGCGAAGTAGCCGGGTTCGTTGCCCGGCAGGCCGAGATGACTGTGGCCGGCGATGCCGCCGATCCCGAGCACGATTCCGCCGTGCTGGATCGTACCGTCGGGGTAGAGGAGCTTTGCGCCGACCGCGCCGATCTCAGGGTCGCTCGCGATCGAAGCGAGTTCGGTGAGCCAGCCCGGCTCCAGCACCTCGATGTCGTTGTTGAGGAATAAGAGGATCGCGCCCCGCGCCGCGGCGGCGCCCCGGTTCGACAGCTCCGAGAAGTTGAACGGACCGGGCGCGGGCAGCACGCGCAGGCGCGGCTCGGAGGCATAGCGCGCGAAGAGATCCCGCGTCGCCGGCTCGGTGCTGCCGTTATCGACAACGACGACCTCCAGGGCCGGGTAATCGGTGCGCGCGAACAACCCGTCGAGGACGATACCGAGCAGTTCCGCCCGGTCGCGGGTCGGGATGACGACCGAGACGAGGGGCGGCGGCTCCGGCAGCGGGCGGACCAGCCGGTTGAACCCTTGCGGTCCCCGCTCGGCCCGCGCGCCCCGGCGTGCGGCCACCTCGGCGAGCGCCTGCAAGCGCGCCGCCTCGGCCCGCGCCAGGGCCCGATCCGAGAAGGTGCCGGACCCGGCCGCCGCCCGCCAGTGATAGAGCACCTTGGGGATGTGGCGCACCCGCTCCGCTGCAAGTCCTTCGGTCAGGCGCAGCAGCAGGTCGTGATCCTGGCTGCCCTCGAAGCCGGGCCGCAGGCCGCCCAGCCGGCGCAGCATGTCGGTGCGGACCACGCAGAGATGGTTCACGTAGTTCTGGGCCCACAGCAATTCGCGGTCGTAGCCCGACTTGAAATGCGGTTCGAAGCGGCGGCCGCGGCCGTCGACCTTGTCCTCGTCGCTGTAGATCAGCGCCAGATCCGGATCGGCCCGAACGGCGGCGGCCACCTCGAACAGGGCGTTTTCCGAGAGGAGGTCGTCGTGGTCAAGGAAGGCGGCGTAGGCGCCGCTCGCCAGGGTCAGCGCGTCGTTGGTCGCGCGGGCGATGTGGCCGTTCTCCGGCCGGCGCAGGGAGCGGATGCGCGGCTCCTCGGCGGCGTGGCGGGCGATCAGCCGCGGAATGCGCGGATCGGTCGAGGCGTCGTCGGCGATGCAGAGTTCCCAGGCCGGATAGAGCTGGCTCCGCACCGAGCGGATCGCCGCCTCCAGCACGCGCGGATCGGGATTGTGGACCGGCATCAAGACGGAGATCAGCGGCGGCGGCTCCCAGCCTGCGATCTCGGCACGGATTCGTGCCCGCTCCGCCGCCGTGAGGCGGTCGAACCGGGCGATCCAGGCCGAATAGCCGGTCTCGGCCCGATGCGAGAGAGCCCGCGCGATCAGCCCGCGGGCGCGGACCTTCAGACCGAGGATGCGCCAATAGACCGCCTGCGCCGTGAGGCCGGGCTGGCGCGTGCCCGCCCGCGCCACGATCCCGATGCGACCGCGGCGGCGGATGGCGAGGTCTTGCAGTTGAAACGGATTGGTCCGCGACAGGGCGCTCAAGCGTAAGCCCGAGACGCCCGGCGGCAGCCGGCCGGTCCAGGCGAAGGCATCGCCGCCGAGCGGCTCCTCGGCCAGCGCCATGCTCTCGCCGCCGCTCGAGACCGCGCTGACGAGGGCGCGGGCGATGCCGCCGCTGCCGGCATCGCGCCATGTCAGGCTCACCCAGGCGCCGCCGAGGCCGGCGCCGGAGAGGTCGATGCGCAACTCGGCCCCGTCCGCACCCGTCACCGGCAGCGCCCGGCCCGCGAGCGACGCTATGGGCCCGGCCCGTTCCGCCATCGCCCCTCAGCTCTCCCAACTCTTCGAGACGGAGGCCCGCACGGCGTCGCTGAGCACGGTGTCGTAGACCACCATGTCGCGGGCAAAGCGCATGCCGCGCAGCAGCTCGGCGAGCGCCAGCGTCTCGTTGGGGATCGGCAGGGGCAACGGCACCGGCGCCTCGATCCCGATATGGTGGAAGGCGGAGGCCATGAACGCCTCGAAGTAGTCGCGGTGGCCGACGACGTCGATGCGGGACAGAATCTCGACCGCGATGATGGAACTGCCCGGCATCAGCCGGTCCTCGGGCACGTGGGTGCTGAGCTGACGGGTCAGGGGGTTGTAGAGCAGGTGATAGGCCGGCTCCGGCATCATCCGGAACAGCCGCTTCAGGCTCTTCACGTCGGTGAAGTCGTAATCGAGGGTGAAGGCGGCGGCCTCGACGAGATTGCCGAGACGCCAGTGCTGCTCGGCATTGGCGGCAAGGCTCGCCCGCTCGCGCAGCCAGTAGAGGCGGCTTGCCAGTTCCACGAAGGGGTCGTGGATCATCAGCATGGTGAGCGCGCCGCTCTGGACGAAGTGCCCCTCGTAGCGCGGGAAGATGATCGAGCCGGCCATCAGGCAGGAATCGAGGGTGACGGTGTCGAACATCGCCCGCAGGATCTCGTCCGGAAAGCGGCCGATGCCGAAATACGATTGCTGGAAATAGGGATACAGCGCGGTCTGGATCACCGTTTCCGGGCGGATATGCCCGTTGATCAGGATGACCTTCTTGTCGGTGAGGCCGGTCCGCGGCAGCCGCCGGTAGATCAGCACATTGGTGTCGACGTCGTAGATCTCGAGCCGCTCGATGCCGGGAAGGCCCGGCACGTCGGTCTCGCGGACCTCGAAATGGCACTGCCCGGTCGCGTGCCAGCCGAACCGGACGAAGTTCGGATCGGCATGGATCGCCGAGACCTCGGCCACCCGGCGCCCCTCGATGCAGACGGAGACCCGGCTGATCGCCTGCGGGTTGTCCGGCACCACCCAACCCCGGATCACGTCGCCCTCGTCGGACGAAAGGAGAAACCGCATCCTTAGCTCGCCGCCCTCGGCCCCGTGCTGATCGGTACGCTCGTTCCGCGCGCCGGCTTGCGTTGCGGCGCGGCCTGTTTGACCCGCCTCTCCCTCGCAATGCAGCCGTGAGGGCAACGGAGGGGAGATCGGCGGTCGGTCGTCCCGCGGTGCACTCTTAGCCGATTTTTGCCGCTCGCATGCAATGGGCCCCGGCAGTGATGGGTGGCGCGGGTGTTTCGACGGCGGGCATCAGATTCCGCCAAAGTCCCGCTTGCGGAGCCGCTCGGCACCGGCTATAGCCGCGGCCTCGCAGGACGCCGGGGCCACCCGGACAGCTTGCAGGGGCGCGTAGCTCAGCGGGAGAGCACTACCTTGACATGGTAGGGGTCACAGGTTCGATCCCTGTCGCGCCCACCATCCCACCCCGATGGGATGACCGAGTAGACCAAGGCTCCGGAGACGGGGCCTTTTTCTTTGGCCGATCGACACCCCCGATCGCGGGGCGGCGCGCCGAGGAAGCCCGTTTCAAAAGAAAAGCCCCGCCGTCTCCGGCGGGGCTTTCTTGTTCCGGCCTCCGCCCCCGAGGGAGCGGAGGTGTCGGCTCAGGCGTGGGCGAGCGCCGCGTTCGGCACCGCCGCGTTGTTGGCGAGGTGGTGCTGCTTCAGCATCGGCCGCAGGACGGCGATGGCAAGCGCCGCCGCGATCAGGTCCATCGTCGCCACCGTGTAGAGCACCGTCGACCACGTGCCCGTCGCCTGCATGATCAGGTTCCCGACCGGCACGAACAGCGCGGCAAAGCCCTTGGCGCAGTAGAGGACGCCGTAGATCTTGCCGATATGCTTCGAGCCGAAGGTGTCGGCGGCGGTGGCGCTGAACAGCGAGTACACTTCGCCCCAGGCCAGGAACACGATGCCCGACAGGATCACGAACGCCCAGGGGTTCGAGCCGAAATAGCCGAGCGCCACGATGCCGATGCCTTCCATCGCGAAGGCGATGAACATCGTCTTCTCACGGCCGATCCGGTCCGAGATGAAGCCGAAGAGCGGACGCGAGATGCCGTTCATGACGCGGTCCAGCATCAGGGCGAAGGGCAGCGCGGCCATGGCGAAGAAGTACAGGTTCACTTGGAAGTGCTTCACGCCGAGGTCGGTCGCGATGACGCCGAGCTGCGCCACCGCCATCAGGCCGCCGGTCACCGTGCAGGTGAACATCAGCAGCATGACGTAGAAGACCGGCGTCCGCAGCGCCTCACCGAGGGTGTAGTCGCGGCGGCTCTGCAGCACCTTGGTCGAGAACTTGACCTCGTCCTTGGCCGGCGAGCGCATGAAGATGGAGGCCAGGATGATGACGGTGCCCTGGATCAGGCCGAAGGTGAAGAACGCCTGGGCGTAGCTGCCGGCATCGATCATCTTGGCGATCGGGATGATCGTCAGGGCCGAGCCCGCGCCGTAGCCGCCCGCGGTGAGACCGACGGCGAGGCCGCGCTTGTCCGGGAACCACTTCAGGGCGTTGTTGATGCAGGTGGCGTAGACGCAGCCGACGCCGATGCCGCCGAGAACCGAGCCGATGTAGAAGCCGGTCAGCGAGGTGGCATAGGAGTTCATCACCCAGGCCGCGCCGGTCATCAGGCCGCCGAACATCACGACCCGGCTCGGGCCGTACTTGTCGATGAAGTAACCCTCGATCGGGGTCAGCCAGGTCTGGACGACGACGAAGATCGTGAAGGCCACTTGGATCGCGGCGCGATCCCAGCCGAACGTCTTCTGAATCTCGGGGACGAACAGGGTCCAGGCGTACTGGATGTTGGCCGCGGCCACCATGCAGATGACGCCGAAGATGATTTGCAGCCACCGGTTCGAAGACGGTACCGGCCGATCCGGGGCAATGGTCGACAATGCCATGAGCGTGCTCCCTCGTTCCTGCACAGACGTGAAGGCCTGTTGCGTAGGTTTGGCGTTTTGGTCTTGAGAAGCGTTCAGTGCAGGTTGTTGCGATTCCTCGTCTGCCCGCTGGGTCCGAGGGGCCGTCTCGTCCCGGGCATTGGTATGCATTATTTGGTATACCAGTCATGCAGGCAAGCGAAATAATGCCCAATCTGACACGAAAGTGACGGATCGGAAGGATGAAAAGTCGGAACTCACCGGGAAGCGCCTTGGCCCGCCTGCAAAAAATCGTGGATTGCCGGCCGCGGAGCGCCTGAGCCGACGTGATTCTGCACATGTCTCACCGCCGGCCGATGCGCAGCCGCCGACCTGTCGGCCGAATCACGGTGAGGAAGACGTCTTCTCGGCTCTTTCGGAAAACTTCGAGCGTGGCCCCATTGCCCGGAAACTTACGCTGGCGGATCACCGAATAGCCAGATCGCGCGCGGGCGTGCCGCGCCTTGCGTCGATCGACCTCGGGCGGGCGTCGTTCTTGCTTGATTGTGTGCGAGGTGGGCCGAACGCCCCTTCCGCGAATCCACCTCGACAGGTCTCGCGATCCTTGCATCCTGTCCGGCGAAGCCAAGGAGCCAGTCGATGCCCTATCGCCACACCGTTGGCCCCCGCACCCATGTCTTCGCCGATCTGGCGACGCTGATGGCGAAGGCGACGCCGGTGCGCTCCGGCGATTGTCTTGCGGGCATCGCCGCGGAATCGGCCGAGGAGAACATGGCCGCGCGCTGGTGCCTCGCCGAGGTGCCGCTCAAGGAGATCCTGGCCCGTCCGCTGATCCCCTACGACGAGGACGACGTCACCCGCCTGATCCTCGACGACCACGATGAGGCGGCGTTCGCCGAGATCGCCGCTCTGACGGTCGGAGATTTTCGCGAGTTTCTGCTGACGGCTTCCTCCGGGACGCTGGCGCGGATCGCACCGGGCGTGACGCCGGAGATCGCCGCCGCGGTGTGCAAGATCATGCGCAACCAGGATCTGATTCTGGTCGCGAAGAAGTGCCGCGTGGTCACCCGCTTTCGTAACACGATCGGCCTGCCCGGCACCCTCGCGGTGCGGCTCCAGCCCAATCACCCGACCGACGACCCGGCGGGCGTCACCGCCTCGATCCTCGATGGCCTCTCCTACGGCTGCGGCGACGCCGTGATCGGCATCAACCCGGTTTCCGATTCGATCCAGACGATGGGGACGCTGCTGCGTCTGTTCGACGGCATCATCGGCCGGCTGGAGATCCCGACCCAGGCCTGCGTGCTCACCCACGTCACGACGACGCTCGACGCGATGAACCGCGGCCTGCCGGTCGATCTCGTGTTCCAGTCGATCGCCGGGACGCAGCGCGCCAATGCGAGCTTCGGCGTCACGCTGCCGATCCTGCAGGAGGCGCATGAGGCGGCGCTCGCGCTCAAGCGCGGCACGCTCGGCGACAACGTGATGTATTTCGAGACCGGCCAGGGTTCGGCCCTCTCGGCGGATGCGCATCACGGCATCGACCAGCAGACCCTGGAGGCGCGCGCCTATGCCGTCGCCCGCCGCTACCGGCCGCTTCTGGTCAACACCGTGGTCGGCTTCATCGGGCCGGAATATCTCTACAACGGCAAGGAGATCATCCGCGCCGGGCTGGAGGACCATTTCTGCGGCAAGCTGATGGGCGTGCCGCTCGGCGTGGACGTCTGCTACACCAACCATGCCGAGGCCGATCAGGACGACATGGACACGCTCCTGACCCTGCTCGGGGCGGCGGGCTGCACCTACGTGATGGGCATTCCCGGCGCCGACGACGTGATGCTGAACTACCAATCCACCTCGTTCCACGATCAACTCTACATCCGCGAGGTGCTGGGCCTGAAGCGCGCGCCCGAATTCGAGGAATGGCTCGCCCGCATCGGCCTCACCGACGCGGACGGCATGCTCCTGCCCGGCGGGGCCGAGGCTCGCCTGCTCACCGCCGCGCCGGAACTGGCCGCATGAGCACGCAGACCGACACGCTCTGGCAGCGGCTGGCCCGCCTCACCCCCGCCCGGATCGGTCTCGGCCGCGCCGGGGCGGGCCTGCCGACCCGCGAAGTGCTGAAGTTCGGCCTCGCCCATGCCCAGGCCCGCGATGCCGTGCATACGCCGATGGACGCCGCCGCGATCGCGGGCGCCGTCGAGGCGCTGGGCTTTCCAACCGTGACCGTGACCTCCGGTGCGGAGGATCGCGCGACCTATCTGCGCCGCCCCGATTACGGACGCCGCCTCTCGCCGGGGAGCCTCAAATCCCTCTCCGATTCCGCGGCCGAACCCGTCGATCTCGCGATCGTGGTGGCGGACGGTCTCTCGGCGCGCGCCGTCCACGAGGGCGCCGCCGCGCTGCTCGCCGCCTTCAAGTCCCATGCGGAGGCGGCCGGCTGGCGCTTGGCGCCGGTCGTGATCGCTTGCCAAGCGCGCGTCGCGCTGGGGGACGCGGTCGGCGCGGCGCTGCGGGCCCGCGCGGTGGTGGTGGTGATCGGCGAGCGTCCCGGCCTGTCCTCGCCCGACAGCCTCGGACTCTACGTCACCTTCGATCCGAAGCCCGGACGCTCGGATGCGGAAAGAAACTGCATCTCAAACGTCCGGCCCGCCGGCCTCAGCTTCGAACTTGCCGCGTTCAAGCTGAATTGGCTCCTGACGCAGGCCTTCTCCCGCGGGCTGACGGGCGTGAACCTTAAAGACGAAAGCGATCGGTTGCTTGAGGCCGCCGCGCCTGATCCTGCCATCGGCGGGCGCTGAGTGAATTCGCCGGAGCAGGGGTCGACGTCCCGAAAAAACGGTGCCGGCTTCCAAAAGAAAACGTGTGTCGACATTGTCGAGGTCGTTCGCGAAGGCTGAATTGCACGCGCCGACGCAGCGGGAAATTTCGCTGAAAACAGCCCTCGTGCGGGACCGCGCGAGGGTGTGTGCGCGTTGATTTTGCGAAGTCTTTCCGAGGCCAGGGCAAGCTCGGCTGTTGCGGCCCCGACACACCGCGAAAGCAACCTGACTTTGCCTTGAGCTGTGCCTTTGAGCGCCGCAATCCCACCATAAACCGGGACGACTTCCGGGGTCGCGGTAAATGCTGTCGCTCCAACGCCTTACCGCAGAGTTTCGAGGACGTCGAAGGACGTTTTTCCGCGCTGAACCGTAACGGGCCGCGCGGACCTCGGGGGCGTAACGGGACCGGGGCACGAGATCAGCGATGGACGCGCGTCAGACCGACAAGTCGAAGCTGCCGAGCCGGCACGTGACGGAGGGGCCCGAGCGGGCGCCCCACCGCTCGTACCTCTACGCCATGGGTCTGACCACCGAGCAGATCCACCAGCCCCTGGTCGGCGTCGCCTCGTGCTGGAACGAGGCCGCGCCCTGCAACATCTCGCTGATGCGCCAGGCGCAGGCGGTGAAGAAGGGCGTCGCCGCCGCCAAGGGCACCCCGCGCGAGTTCTGCACCATCACCGTCACCGACGGCATCGCCATGGGCCATGGCGGCATGCGCGCCTCGCTGCCGTCCCGCGAGGTCATCGCCGACTCGGTCGAGCTGACGATCCGCGGCCATTCCTACGACGCCCTCGTGGGGCTGGCCGGCTGCGACAAGTCCCTGCCCGGCATGATGATGGCCATGGTGCGCCTCAACGTGCCCTCGATCTTCATCTATGGCGGCTCGATCCTGCCGGGCTCGTTCCGCGGTCGGCCGGTCACGGTGCAGGATCTGTTCGAGGCGGTCGGCAAAGTCGCCGTCGGCGACATGAGCCTCGACGATCTCGACGAGCTGGAGCGGGTCGCCTGCCCCTCGGCCGGCGCCTGCGGCGCGCAGTTCACTGCCAACACCATGGCCACCGTCTCCGAGGCGATCGGCCTCGCGCTGCCCTACTCGGCCGGCGCCCCCGCGCCTTACGAGATCCGCGACCAATTCTGCGCCGCCGCCGGCGAGAAGGTCATGGAGCTGATCGCCAAGAACATCCGCCCGCGCGACATCGTCACCCGCAAGGCGCTGGAGAACGCCGCCGCGACGGTGGCGGCCTCGGGCGGCTCGACCAACGCGGCGCTGCACCTGCCGGCGATCGCGCATGAATGCGGCATCGAGTTCACCCTGTTCGACGTCGCCGAGATCTTCCGCAAGACCCCCTACATCGCCGACCTAAAGCCCGGCGGGCGCTATGTGGCCAAGGACATGTTCGAGGTCGGCGGCATCCCGCTGCTGATGAAGACGCTGCTCGACCACGGCTACCTGCACGGCGACTGCCTCACCGTCACCGGCCGCACCATCGCGGAGAACCTCGCCAAGGTCGCCTGGAACCCGGATCAGGACGTGGTGCGCCCGGCCGACAAGCCCATCACCGTCACCGGCGGCGTGGTGGGCCTTCGCGGCAACCTCGCCCCCGAGGGCGCGATCGTGAAGGTCGCCGGCATGCCGCCCGAGGCTCAGGTCTTCACCGGCCCCGCCCGCGTCTTCGACGGCGAGGAAGCCTGTTTCGAGGCGGTGCAGAACCGCACCTACAAGCCCGGCGACGTTCTGGTCATCCGGTACGAGGGCCCGAAGGGAGGCCCCGGCATGCGCGAGATGCTCTCGACCACCGCGGCCCTCTACGGCCAGGGCATGGGCGACAAGGTGGCCCTCATCACCGACGGGCGCTTCTCCGGCGCGACCCGCGGCTTCTGCGTCGGCCATGTCGGCCCCGAGGCGGCCATCGGCGGGCCGATCGGCCTGCTGCGCGACGGCGACATCATCACCCTCGACGCGATCAAGGGCACGCTGGACGTGGCGCTCTCCGACGAGGAGCTGGCCCAGCGCCGGGCCGCGTGGACGCCACGGGGCAATGCCGCGACCTCCGGCTACCTCTGGAAATACGCGCAGTCCGTCGGACCCGCGGTGAACGGCGCCGTGACGCATCCGGGCGGCGCGGGGGAGACGAACGTCTATGCCGACATCTAGGACTGCCCCTTTCCGGCCCTTGTGGCCGGCCGGGGCCGATCCAGGTCGGCTCCGGGCGGGGCTTCTCGCCGGCTTCCTCGGCTTTGCGCTGATGCTCACGGCCGTCGATCCCGGCACCGCGCTCGACGCGACCGCCCGCACCCCGGTCCCCGAGAAGGGTTTTCGCTCGGGTCGCGATGCCTTGAGATCAGGCGTGCGCGACTACAACGCGGGCGACAAGCAGGGCGCCGTGCGGGCGCTGGAATACGCCGCCGACCAGGGCCAGACCTTGGCCTTGTGGAAGCTCGGCCGCATGTACGCGGACGGCGACGGCGTGCCTCACGACGACTTGAAGGCGTTCGAGTACTTCTCGCGCATCGCAGACGACAACACCGACGATTCGCCCGACACCCCGAATTCGGGCGTGGTGGCGAGCGCCTTCAACGCGCTCGGCACCTACTTCCTCGAAGGGATCAAGGGCACCTACGTGCGCCCGAGCGCCGAGCGCGCCTACGACATGTTCAACTACGCGGCGTCGTATTTCGGCGACCCCAACGCGCAGTACAACCTGGCCCGGCTCTATCTCGACGGCACCGGCGTCGAGCAGGATCCGCGCAAGGCCGCGCGCTGGTTCAACCTCGCCGCCGAGAAGGGCCACCGCCCGGCCCAGGCCCTGCTCGGCGACATGCTCGTCAACGGCACCGGCGTGCAGCGCCAGCCCGTGAAGGGGCTGACCTGGCTCGCCATCGCCCGCGGCGGGGCGCAGGGCGCGGCGGACACTTGGATCGTCAATCTCTACGACAAGGCCTGGGCCTCGGCCAACGAGGCCGACCGGGCGGATGCGATGGCCCAGGCGCAATCGCTGTCGACGGGCTCGACCCGCCGGCGGCGGTAAGCGATCCGGTCCCGTGGTGATCGGGACTGGACCGCATTGATCTGGTTAAGCTGGACGAGGATGGCCCGCATCCGGCGGGGGAGCTTCGATGAACGTGCTGCAGAGCACGATACATTCGTTGCAGATCGAGACCGCGGGTCCGGCGAGCAGCTTTGCGACCTGATCTTGGCTTTTCCCGCAGAACGAGCAGCGCAGGATCTGGCTAATCGCTTTCGCCTCCGTTCGCGTGATGCGCTTCGCCGGCTTTTCGAGCACCCGTGGCGGCTCTAAAACAACAGGAGTTTCCCCAGGCTCTGGTATGAACATCACGGTCAAATGCTCAATGATCTGAGTCGCCGGTCCGGTTGCTGCGAGGGAAAAAGAATACTGGCCCTTTTTTCCGGAAACTTCGAAGCGGCCGCCCGGAAAGGCGCTCAATTCCTGCGTGGTCCCGCTGCCCGCCTGTAGGAACAGGGTGTCTTCGGCGCGCGTGACGATGAGTAAGCGCCCATTGCCGGAGTCGTAGACGCCCGTGCAGCGATCCAGATCGACGTCGTTGATGTTCAGCCCGCGGTCGATCTGCCGATTCCCGAAGGATGCTCGCAAATCCCGCCAACTGCGAAAACCGTATTCGCGGGCGATGGTGTACTGAACCGTCGCCAGTTTCGCGGCCGGATCAGTGGCACGAAGCCGCCGCAACCGACCCTTTGCGTCGTTTTTCAGGTATTCGAGACTGGCGTCTTCCGGAAGTCTCGCGTGTGGGCGTGCATCCGCCGACGGTTCATCGACCATAAATCGTCCCTCCTAGAGGCCCGGGATCCGCACGGTCGGGCAGGAAGTCCGATCGAATGATCGAGAGAGACGAATGGGCTCAGCCCTTTACGCGGATCGTCGGCCTATCGTGAGGCCCCGCCGAAGCTAGGCAGCAGGCAAAACGAAGTCAACTTCCCCTTGTGCCGATCCCGGTTCATGTCGGCTGGATGGGCGGATCACCCGTCGCTCAGCTCCACCGTCACCGGCACGTGGTCCGAGGGTTTTTCCAGCCCGCGCAGGTGGCGCTGCACCGAGGCCGAGACGAGGCGGTCGGCGGCTTGCGGCGAGAGCAGCAGATGGTCGATGCGGATGCCTTGGTTCCGCGGCCAGCAGCCCGCCTGATAGTCCCAGAAGGTGTAGAGGCCGGCGCTCGGCTCGCAGGCCCGCAGGCCATCCGTAAACCCCTCCGCCAGCAGCGCTCGGAAGGCGCGGCGGGTCTCGGGCAGGAACAGCGCGTCCTGCGTCCAGGCGGTGGGGTCGGCGGCGTCCTCGGGCTCGGGGATGACGTTGAAGTCGCCCGCCAGCACCAGCGCTTCCTCGGTGGTCATCAGCGCGCGCGCATGCGCCCGCAGGCGGGCCATGAAGGCGAGCTTGTAGCTGTATTTCGGCCCCGGCGCCGGGTTGCCGTTCGGCAGGTAGATCGAGGCGACCCGCACCGGCGCCACGCCCTCGCCCTGCACCAGCGCCTCGATGTAGCGGGCCTGCTCGTCCTCGGCGTCGCCCGGCAGGCCGCGCAGCAACTGGGTGTACTGGAGCGGCGCACGCACCAGTAGGGCGACGCCGTTATAGGCCTTCTGCCCCAGCGTCTCGACCGCATAGCCCGCCGCCTCGATCTCCTCGCGGGGGAAGGACGCGTCCTGGCATTTCAGCTCCTGCAGGCAGACCACGTCGGGCTTGGCCTCGTCGAGGAAGCCCAGCAGGTGGCCGACCCGCTGCTTGATCGAATTGACGTTCCAGGTGGTGATCCGCATGGGGCGTGGGGAGGCTCGGCCGGAGGGGCTCCCGTCATCAAGCCTTAACGCGGCCCTGGCAAGGCGGCCGCCGCCTGTCGGGCGCGAAGCGCACCCTGCGGCGTGGAAGCCTGAGGCCGTGGACGCGGCCGCTTACGTTTGAGGCCGAGGACGACCCCAATGGACGCGTCGTGGTTTGAGTCGGTGCAGGGCTATTGCGAGCGCGGCGATGCCAGCTTCTGGGCCGAGCCGATCAATGCCCTGACGAACGGCGCCTTCCTGATCGCGGCCGGGCTCGCCGCGCGGCGCGCCCGCGGCGACGGACCCGTCCTGGCACTGGCCGCCGTGACCTTCGTGGTGGGGATCGGCTCGTTCCTGTTCCACACCCTGGCGAACCGCTGGTCGATGCTGGCCGACGTGATTCCGATCGCGGTCTTCATCTTCGGCTTCTTCGCCCTCGCCATGGCCCGCTTCTTCGGCTTCCGGCCGCTGGCGGCGACCGCCCTCACGCTGGCCTTTGCCGCCTTCAGCTTTGGCCTGACGCCGGCTCTCGATGTCCTCACCGGCCGCTCGGTTGCAGACCTCAGCAACGGCTCGGTCGCGTATGCTCCGGCGCTCCTGGCCCTCCTCGGCGTCGGCCTCGGTCTCCTGAAACGGGCGCCCGGCACCGCCCGCTCCGTGCTCGTGACCGCCGCGATCTTTCTCGCCTCGATCACCTTCCGGACGATCGATATGGGCATCTGTGCCCACCTGCCGCTCGGCACGCATTTCCTCTGGCACGTGCTCAACGCGGTGGTGCTCTACCGCCTGCTGATCGCCGCCACCCGGTTCCGGGCCTGAGGCCCTCGTTCCGGGATCGCAAAGGGATCATCCCTTTGCCGGGGTATTGGGGCGCCGCCCCGATTGCCCTTCACCAGGGCTCTGCCCTGGACCCGCGAAAGGACTTGTCCTTTCGAAACCTGGGCTTCAGCCTCCGATCCCGCGGGCCTTCAGGCTGTCGCCGATCTCCTCCAGCGTGGCCGGGTCCTCGATCGTCGGGGGCATCGAGAACGCCTCGCCGTCGGCGATGCGCTTCATCGTGCCGCGCAGGATCTTGCCCGAGCGGGTCTTCGGCAGCCGCCCGACGGTGAGCGCCAGCTTGAAGGCGGCCACGGGGCCGATCTCCTCGCGCACCCGCGCAACGAGTTCGCGCTCGACCGTCTCCGCGTCCTTGGCGACGCCGGATTTGAGCACGACGAAGCCGCAGGGCGCCTCGCCCTTGAGCGGGTCGCGGATGCCGATCACTGCGCATTCAGCGACATCCGGGTGCGCAGCGAGCACCGCCTCCATGCCGCCGGTGGAGAGGCGGTGGCCGGCGACGTTGATGATGTCGTCGGTCCGGCCCAGCACCGTGATATAGCCATCCGCGTCCACCACCCCCGCATCCGAGGTGTCGTAGTAGCCGGGGAAGGTGGCGAGATAGCTCTGGCGGAAGCGCGCGTCCGAGCCCCACAGGGTCGGCAGGCAGCCGGGTGGCAGGGGAAGCTTGAGGGCGATCGTGCCCATTGTGCCGGGGGGAACCGGCTTGCCGGCCTCGTCGAGCACGTGAAGGTCGTAGCCCGGCATCGGCTTGGCGGTGGAGCCGTACTTCACCGGTAGCCACTCCAGCCCGATCGGGTTGCCGGCGATCGCCCAGCCGGTCTCGGTCTGCCACCAATGGTCGATCACCGGCCGGTCCAGCGCCCGTTCGGCCCAGGCGACCGAATCCGGGTCGGCCCGCTCGCCGGCCAGGAACAGGGCGCGGAACCGCGAGAGGTCGTAGCCGGCGATCCGTTCAGCCCGCGGATCTTCCTTCTTGATCGCGCGCAGCGCCGTCGGGGCCGTGAACAAGGTCGCGGCGCCGTGCTCGGCGGCGACTCGCCAGAAGGCGCCGGCATCCGGCGTGCCGACGGGCTTGCCCTCGTAGAGCACCGTGGTGCAGCCGTGCAGCAGCGGCGCGTAGACGATGTAGGAGTGGCCCACCACCCAGCCGATGTCGGAGGCGCAGAAATAAACCTCGCCGGGCGCGACGCCGTAAAGGTTCGTCATCGACCACGCCAGCGCGACGCAGTAGCCGCCGCTGTCGCGCACCACGCCCTTGGGCCGCCCGGTCGTGCCGGAGGTGTAGAGGATGTAGAGCGGGTCGGTCGCGGCGACCGGCACCGGCTCGGCCCGCCGCCCGGTCTTGCGCGCCCGCGCCACGGTCTCCGCCCAGTCCCGGTCGCGGCCCTCGACGAGGCCCGCTTCCGCTTGCGGGCGCTGCAGGATCAGGCAGGCGTCGGGCTTGTGGGTCGAGCGGGCGATCGCCGCATCGAGCAACGGCTTGTAGGCGACGGTGCGGGCCGGCTCGATGCCGCAGGAGGCGGCCAGGATCACCTTGGGTGCGGCATCCTCGATGCGGGCGGCGAGTTCGTTGGCGGCGAACCCGCCGAAGACCACCGAGTGGATCGCCCCGATCCGGGCGCAGGCCAGCATCCCGAACAGGGCTTCGGGCACCATCGGCATGTAGATCACCACCCGGTCGCCCTTGGCCACGCCGAGATCCGCGAGGATGCCGGCGAGCACCGCGACTTCGTCGCGCAACTCCGCGTAGGTGATGCGGCGCTTGGTGCCGGTGACGGGCGAATCGTGGATGATCGCGGCTTGGTCGGCCCGCCCACCCTCCGCGTGCCGATCGACGGCGTTGCGGCAGACATTGAGCCACGCGTCCGGAAACCAGCGACCGTAGACGCCCTGCTCGGCATCGAAGGCGCGGGTCGGGGCAACATCCCAATCGATCACCGCCGCGGCCTTCAGCCAGAAGCCGTTCCGGTCCGCCAGCGAGGCGGCGTGGACGGCGGCATAGGCGCCCTCGGGCGCGGACGGCGTGGCGGCGGACATCGGCGTTTACTCGTGCGGCCTGTTGATCCGGCCTGTTCGAGGGGGATGATAGCGCGGTTTCGACCGCCGCGCCCCCAACCACGCGGTCTGGGAGACGTATGCTGCCTCAAAGCAGAACCGCCGCGCTGGTTGCCCAGGCGGCGGTCACGGTTTTGTCCGAGTCGGGAGAAGAAGTGGAGAGCCGGCAGCGCCTCCCGGGGCGAAGCCGGCCGGGGCGTCGCTAGTGGAGGGTCTCCCCGCGCAGGCGCTCGATTTCGTCCTTGAGGTGCAGTTTCTTACGCTTGAGTTCGGCGATGCGCAGATCGTCGCTGGCGAGGGACTGCATCGCGTGGTGAAGCTCGCGCTCGAGGGCTTCGTGCTTGGCGGCGAGCTGGCTCAAATGCGTCTGCAAGGACATGAGGTGTCGCTCCTGTCACAGTTTCCGACGGGGGTAGACTGGCACAGGATGGAGCACGTGTCGAAGCCATTCGGCGGCAAAGTGGATGGTTCGGTAACGGGGCCATTTCAAATCTTTTGGAGCGGGACGGTGCGCTGACCTTGGCCGTTTCAAGCTCCGACAAGACGGGAGAACCGGGTGCCCCGCCTTGCTCCGGCCGGAAGCTTGGCGCATGGTCGCGCCCGGTCCAGGCCGGTGGTGTGTTTCGAGCGATGATGGCGGACGAGATTGCCAACGACGCGGTCGCGGATCCGGCCGGTGAGCTGACGCGGTTGCGCGAAGAGCACCGGGATCTCGACGAAGCCATCGAGGCGCTGAAGGTCAGCGTCGCCGTCGATCAGCTTCAGTTGCAGCGACTCAAGAAGCGCAAGCTCGTGCTGCGCGACCGGATCACGCATCTGGAAGATCAGATCACGCCGGACATCATCGCGTAGCGCCAAAAGCCGGTTATCACCTTCCGGGATGATGCTCGCGCGGCAACGCCGGGAAGGTCGTGGCCTTCCCGGCGCAGCTTTTGTCGATCGGCGGATCGTTACTTGGCGAGGTAGGCCGAGACGCTCGACACCCGGGTTCCGACGAGCCGGACCGCCTTGCGCAGGCGCTCGTCGGAAACCTGAAGCAGGTCGGCCCAATGCTTCCGGGTGGTGCTGTCGTGGATGTCGATATGGGTTGCCGTGCGGGCGCGCGTGGTCTGGTCCGCGGAGGACATTGGGGGGCTCGCTGAGGTAAGGGGCCCGGCCGCTCATGGCCGTTTCCAGCACAACGCGGTCGGTCGGTTTCGGCTCCGCCCGGTTCGGCGAGAATCAGGCGATTTTCACAGGGTGTCACCGGTGCCGCCGCCCGACCTCGGTGCCATGCCAGGGGCGAGGCTCGCGCCTTAGGGCTGACCCGCCGCACAACTGCATTTCAAGTGTTTGCATCGTCTCGCCTTGCCGGGGTGCGGGCCCCCCTGTTATTCGGCCTTTTTGCGGGCCGACGGGCCCGCTTCCTCGTAATGGGCCAGACGACGATGCTGGGATCGCCCCCGGTCGCGATCATCATGGGAAGCCAGTCGGACTGGGCGACCATGCGCAACGCCGCCGAAACGCTGGATGCGCTCGGCGTCGCCTACGATGCCCGCATCGTCTCGGCCCACCGCACCCCGGACCGGCTGGTCTCGTTCGCCAAGGGCGCGCGGGAGGCCGGCTTCAAGGTGGTGATCGCGGGGGCGGGCGGAGCGGCGCACCTGCCCGGCATGACGGCGGCGATGACCTCGCTGCCGGTCTTCGGCGTTCCGGTCGAGTCGAAGGCGCTCTCGGGGCAGGACAGCCTGCTCTCCATCGTGCAGATGCCCGCCGGCATTCCCGTCGGTACGCTGGCGATCGGCCGGGCCGGGGCCGTCAACGCCGCCCTGCTCGCCGCCGCCGTGCTGGCGCTCACCGATGCCGGGCTCGCCGAGCGGCTCGATGCGTGGCGCGACCGCCAGACCGCCTCCGTCGCCGAACGGCCGGACCCCTCTCAAGCCTGACAACGACACGAAGCGCCATGGCCACTCCCCCCTCCTCGCCGCAGATCCGGCCCGGCGGCACCCTCGGCATCGTCGGCGGCGGCCAGCTCGGCCGCATGATCGCGCTCGCGGCGGCCAATTACGGCCTCAAGGTCCACATCTACGCCCCCGACGCCGACAGCCCGGCCTTCGACGTGGCCCATGCCCACACGCTGGCGCCCTACGACGACGCGGCGGCGCTCGCCGCCTTCGCCGATGCCTGCGACGTGGTCACCTACGAGTTCGAGAACATTCCCCACGCCACCGTCGCGGTGCTGGCCGAGCACGCGACCCTGCGCCCGAGCGCGACGGCGCTGCTTACGACGCAGGACCGCCTCTCCGAGAAGGATTTCGTGACGTCCCTCGGCATCCCGACCGCGCCCTACCGGACGGTCGATACGATCGAGGATCTCGTGCGGGCCCTGGAGGCGCTCGGTCGCCCCGCGGTGCTGAAGACCCGGCGCTTCGGCTATGACGGCAAGGGCCAGCGGATGATCCGCGAGGGCGACGATCCGGCCGCCCTCCTCGCCGAGTTCAAGGGCGCACCCTGCATCCTCGAAGGGTTCGTGCCGTTCGAGCGCGAAATCTCCGTGGTCGCCGCCCGCGGGCCGGACGGGACGTTCGCGGCCTACGACCCCTGCGCCAACGAGCACCGCGACCACATCCTCGCGCTCACCCGCGTGCCCGCTCCCGGCCTGACGCGGATGACGGGTGACGCGGCGGTCGCCATCGCCCGCGCCATTGCCGAGGCGCTCGACTATGTCGGCGTGCTCGCCGTCGAGATGTTCGAGATCGCCGGGCCCGAGGGGGCCGCCCGCCTCGTCGTCAACGAGATCGCGCCCCGCGTGCACAATTCCGGGCACTGGACCATCGAGGGCGCGCTGACCTCGCAATTCGCGCAAACCGTGCGCGCCGTCTGCGGCTGGCCGCTCGGCGACACCGCCCGCACCGGCGGCATGGCGGTGGAGATGGAAAACCTCATCGGCGCCGAGGCCGATGCTTGGGCGGAGCTGCTCGCGGAGCCGGGCGCCCATCTTCACCTCTACGGCAAGGCCGAGGCCCGCCCCGGCCGCAAGATGGGTCATGTCACCCGGCTCAAGTCGATCGACTAAAGCTTGACCATTCAATCTGTCGCCTCTCGGCAACAGCGAACTACAGTCGAGCCCGGTTCGAAGCGTTCGGCGAAAGCGTGAGGACACGGGCCACACCTTCGCCACATCCCGAGGTTTCAGCGGAGGGTACGGGGCGTCTGCGGAAGCATCGTGCGTGTTTGTCCGGTCTCAGGCCGGAGGGGCCCGCTGGATCTTCCCGGATTCGTTTCGCAAAACCGCCGCTCCACGGCTCGGCCCGCGCGGGCCCCGTCGGCGATGCGGATGTTTTGCGAGGCACTTTAAGCGCCCATTCACCGTGTTGCGGCAGCGTGCGCGCGACGGGATGATCCGGGCCTCAAGGGGCCGCCGCGGAAATCCGGGCAAGCGGGCGCGGGGGAGAACGGGACAATGATCGGGATGACGCTGGACGGACGCAAGGCGAGGCTGATCGGTGCCCTCGCGCTGACGGCCGCGGCGCTGGCCGGCTGCGAGACCTATGGCAGCGCGACGGCTCCGCGCCAATTCGCGGTGCTGGAGACCGACACGACGGGCGCCACCAACGTCAACATCGCCTCGCTCAGCGACGTGATCTCGCGCAACCCGTCGGATGCCGGCGCCTACAACACCCGCGGCGCGGCTTATGCCCGCGCGGGGCAGTTCGGCGAGGCGATCACCGACTTCTCGAAGGCGATCCAGCTCGATCCGAACTCGGCCTCGGCCTACAACAACCGGGCGCTGGCCTACCGCCAGACCGGCCGCGCCGATGCGGCGATGCAGGACTTCTCGAAGGCGATCGCCAACGATCCGAATTTCTCCGCCGCCTATATCGGCCGGGCGAACCTCGAACGCGCCCAGGGCGACCTCGACGGCGCGCTGAACGACCTCAATGTCGCGATCCGCCTCGCCCCGGAATCGGCCGAGGCCTACCACGCCCGCGGCCTCGTGCGGCAGAAGCAGAACCACAACCCGGAGGCGATCGGCGACTTCGCGGCGGCCATCGACCGCAATCCCTTCGTCGCCGCCCCCTATGCCGCCCGCGGCCAGAGCCTGATCTCGCTGGGCCAGTACGACAAGGCGATCGAGGACTTCAACGCGGCGCTGAACGTGAACGCGAAGGATGCCGGGTCCTGGGCCTATCGCGGGCTGGCCTACGAGAAGACGAACCGCCGCAAAGAGGCGAACGAGAGCTACCAGCAGGCCGCGCGCCTCGATCCCAACAACGCCGTGGCCAAACAGGGCGTCGGCCGCATGCAGGGCGGCCTGTTCTAGGGCATCGTCCCGAAAGGTGGTTGCCGGCTTTCGGAAAGAGACGATGCAAGAGTAAGGGCACCCCGACGGACGAACGCGGTTCGTCGAGAAACACGTGTCCTGACGGCTTGGAGCCGCCGGCCGATTGGGGCCGGCGGCTCCTTACGCATTTGGGCGAAGACTCGAAGAATCGCCTCGATCCACTGTGACCGGGCGCCTCTCTCCGGCCGCTTGCGGGCCGACGATCGCCGAACCGGCGACGCGAGGCGCTCTGCTCCGTGCCGGCGTGAGCGTCCTGTGATCCGGATAACCATCCGCCCGATAGGCTGGGAACCAACGCGGCCGCCTCGGGGTTGCGGGCAACTTGAAATCTGTGGGCAGGGCTCTCCCAAACCGATTTCGCGGTTTATACTCCCGTATCGAACGCGATCTTGAGCGTATCGGGGGGAGCGTAGAGGGAGGGGCCGATGTCGGACGGAGCCGAACTGTTCAACGGAAGGCATGTCCTCGTCGTCGAGGACGAATATTTTATCGCCGAAGACATACGGCGTGCGTTCGAAGAGCGGGGCGCCCAAGTGGTCGGCCCCGTGGGGAACATCGATGACGCTCTGGCGATGATCGAAACATGCCCGCGCATTGATGGCGCCGTGCTCGACATCAACCTGCGTGAGGTCATGGTCTTTCCGGTGGCCGACGCGCTCAGGGCGCGCGGCGTCCCCTTCGTCTTCGCCACCGGCTACGAGGAGAATGCCGTCCCGGCCCGCCTGCGGGACGCGCTTCATTGCGAGAAGCCGATCGATCCCGCGCGTCTGGCCAAGGCGCTGTTCGGCCAAGCCGTCGTCAGCTGAGCCGGAGCCAGCCCCGCTTCGGCCCGGCCGAGACCAAGCATCGTCCCGAAAACGGTTGCCGGCTTTCGAAAAAAACCAAGACGCCGAAACAATCGCTGCGAGCACCGTCCCGGATTCGGTATCCCGGACGGTGCCGGCGTGATCAGCCCGGCGCGGTTTCCAGCCGGCGGTGTTCGCAGGCGATGCGGCGGACGGTGCCGGTGTTCGAGCGGTAGACCACCGTCTCCGTCTCGATGAGGCCGGGGCTGAACCGCACGCCCGCGAGCAGGGCCCCCGTGGTCACGCCGGTGGCCGCGACGATGACGTCGCCGCGGGCCATGTCGTGCATGTCGTATTTCCGGTTCGGGTCGGTGATGCCCATCTTGACCGCCCGAGCCCGCTTGTCGGCGGAATCGAGGATGAGCCGCCCCTGCATCTGGCCGCCGATGCAGCGCAGCGCGCTGGCGGCGATCACGCCCTCCGGTGCGGCGCCGGTGCCCATGTAGATGTCGACGCCGGTCTCGTCGGGCTTGGTGCAGTGGATGATCGCGGCGATGTCGCCGTCCGAGATCAGGCGGATGCTGGCGCCGGTGTCGCGCACGGCGGCGATCAGGTCCATGTGGCGCGGACGGTCGAGGATGATCGCGGTGATGCCGGAGGTCTCCACGCCCTTGGCGCGGGCGAGCGAGGCGATGTTCCGGGCCGGGCTCCAATCGAGATCGACCGTGCCGAGCGGGTAGCCGGGGCCGATGGCGATCTTCTGCATGTAGACGTCGGGGGCCGCGAGCAGCGAGCCGCGCTCGGCCAAAGCCATCACGGCGATGGCGCCCGGCATATCCTTGGCGCACAGCGTCGTGCCCTCCAGCGGATCGACCGCGATGTCCACGGACGGGCCGTTGCCAGTGCCGACGGCCTCGCCGATGAACAGCATCGGTGCCTCGTCGCGCTCGCCCTCGCCGATCACCACGCGGCCCTCGATCGGCAGCACCATCAGCTCGTCGCGCATGGCATCGACGGCGGCTTGATCGGCCTCCTTCTCGCGGCCATGGCCCCGCAGCCGGGCCGCGGCGATGGCCGCCGCCTCGGTCACCCGCACCAGTTCGAGGGTCAGGCCCCGCGCCGTGGGATCGCTGAAGATCCCGGAATTGGCCGCCGACATTGCCCTACGTTCCTTATCCCCTCGCGCATCGCCCCGGATATCGGATGCGGGACGAGGCGCTCATCTCTTGTTGTCGCGTCTTGTTCGAAAGCCGGTGACGACCTTTCGAGACGACGCGCCACATCAGCGTCACGTCAGGCCATCCCGTTCCGCACAGAATGGTGTTTTCGGCGGGGTTTCGTCGGAAAACGGCGGCGGACGTCTTGGCTCTCGTGCCTATTCGCGCTCGATACGGATCAATTGGGGCGCCTCGGCGAGCAGGCCGTCGCGGTCGATGGCGGCCAGCGCCTCGCGGACATTCCCCTCGGTCGCGGCGTAGGTGATCAGCACCAGCGGCACCGGCTGACCGGACAGCCCCTGCGGATCGCTGGAAGCGGCCTTGGCCGAGCGGCGCTGGACGATGCTCTCGATCGAGATGTTGGCTTCCGCCATCCGGGTGGCGACGCCGGCTGCGACGCCGGTGCGGTCGTGCACGGTCAGCCGGATGTAGTAGCCGCCCTCGTGGCGCTGCATCTCGACCCGGCGCGGCGGCGCGAGGCGCGCGATCGGCTGGCCGAAGGTCGGGCGCACGAGCCCGAGCGCCACATCGGTGATGTCGGCGACGACCGCGGAGGCCGTGGCCGCCCCGCCCGCGCCGGGGCCGATCAGGGTCAGTTCGCCAACCGCATCCGCATCGACGGTGACGGCGTTGGTGACGCCCATCACCTGGGCGATGGCCGAGGCCTTGGCCACCATGGTTGGGTGGACTCGCTGCTCGATCCCGGCCTCCGTCGCCTGCGCGACGCCGAGCAACTTGATGCGGTAGCCGAGTTCGTCGGCCATGGTGAGATCGAGGGGCTGGATCGCCGAGATTCCCTCCACCGAGACGCCCTCGGCGTCGATCTCCACGCCGAAGGCGAGGCTGGTGAGGATGGCGAGCTTGTGGGCGGTGTCGAAGCCCTCGACGTCGAAGGTCGGGTCGGACTCGGCATAGCCGAGCGCCTGCGCGTCCTTGAGGCAGGCCTCGAAGGTCAGCCCCTCCGCCTCCATGCGGCTGAGGATGTAATTGCAGGTGCCGTTGAGGATTCCGTAGACGCGGGAGATCGCGTTGCCGGAAAGCCCCTCGCGGATCGCCTTGATGACCGGGATGCCGCCCGCCACCGACGCCTCGTAGGCGAGGGCGACGCCGTTCGCTTCAGCCAAACGGGCGAGCGCCGCGCCGTGATGGGCGAGCAGCGCCTTGTTGGCGGTCACGACATGCTTGCCGGCACCGAGGGCTGCCTCGACCGCCGCCTTGGCCGGCCCTTCCGAGCCGCCGACGAGTTCGACGAATACGTCGATCTCGGGCGAGCGTGCGAGCGCCACCGGATCGTCGAACCAGTGCAGGCCCGAGAGATCGACACCGCGGTCGCGGCTCCGGTCGCGGGCGGAGACGGCGGTGACGGTGATCGTGCGGCCGGTCGCGGCGGTGAGCGCCTCGGCGCGGCGGGCGACCATGTGCAGGACGGAGGCACCGACCGTGCCGAGCCCCGCGATGCCGAGGCGAAGGGTCTGCGTCATGGAAGTTCGCACCGTAATCGACGTTGGCACCGGACCTGTTCCGGATCGCCGCCCGACGGCCGCTGCTCGTTCAAGGGATCGCCTGGGCAGCGGTCCGGTGAGGGCACGGAAGACGTCTGGGACGGCGCGCACTTCTGCAACGATTTGGGGCCAGTGTGCAAGGAAACGGGCGGGACGGGTGTGGCGGGGTCTTTGGCGCAGCGCGGCCGAGGGCGCCGTGCGGGTTCCGGCTTGCCGAAGATTGGCCTTAAACCGGCGCTTTTCTGCATTTCGGCGGCGTCGCGCTTGAGCCGCAGGCTCCGGCCGCGTTCGCCGGCAGCAACGCGGGAGCGCCGCTGGGCGCGATTCTGAGGAGTTTCAATCGATGAGGGGCATTCTTCTCGGGGGCGTGGTGGCGAGCGCGCTGGCGCTCGGCACGGCACCCGCCGCCCAGGCACGGGACGGCATCGGTCCGGGCGGCGCGGCGGCGCTCGGCGTGCTCGGCGGCCTTGCCGTCGGCGGTGCGATCGCGGCCGCCAACGATCCCTATTACCCCGGCAAGCCGGTCTACCGGGCGCCGCCGCGGCCGGTCTATGTCGAGGGCCCGATCTGCCATTTCGAGCGCCGCGAGACCATCGACCCCTACGGCGACATCTACATCCGGCGCGTGCGCGTCTGCGAGTGAGACGGATTCTCTCCTCGCCCTCGCGGGGAGGAGAGGGTTTTCAGCGCAGTTGCAGGCTGTCCACCACCTGGCGGAACAGGGGCAGCATCTGCTCGCGCTGGTCGGCGCGGGTGACCCCGACGGCGCGGATATAGCCGTCCGGATTGAAGCGGATCGTCTGCGAAACCACCACCGGCTGGCTCGACGGGATGTCGACGGCGCGGGCCACGATCTCGTGCCAATCGACGCCGTTCTGCCGGTAGCTCTGCGAGCGCTCGATGACGAAATCCTTCATCGTCTGGTTGGCGTAGAGCGAGGCGCGGGCGAAGCCGTCGCGCTGCTCCTGGGGCGTCGATTGCTGCACCGCCTGGGCGACCACGAGGATCGGCTGTTCCAGGTTGGTGACCTGATCGCGCGGGCCGAGGGTCAGCAGCACGGAATTGCCGGCCAGCGCCCGCACCGGGCGAAAGCCCGCGAGGTCGCTGAGGCGGAAGGGCAGGGCGGCGATCTGCTGATCGAGGGACAGCGCCCCACGGACGCGCAGACCCGTGAGCATGCCGCGCATCGTCTCGTCGGTTTCGGCATCGACGGCGGCCTGGGCGATGATGATGCCGGTCACCTCCGGGGCGCCGACGATGAGGAGCCATTTGCGCGAAGCGGGCGTGCCCTGGCCGTCGGCGGGGGCCAACTCACCGGTGAACAGCACGCCCTCGGCCCCGCCATCGAGCGTCACCGGCTCGCGGGTCTGGACGATGAGACCCTGCGTCTTGAGGTTCTCGTCGGTGAAGCTCTGTTTGAGTTCCGGATAGGCGCCGGCCGGCAGTTCGACGATCGAGAGCATCGCGCCGCCGCCGAGCCGCTCGAAGCCGGTGAAGCGCTTCGAGATCGTCATGTCCGACGGGGGCTTGAAGCCGAACCGCGAACTCGGCGGGAAGATCGCGTCCTCGGCACGCGCCGGCGACAGGGGTAGGGACACGGCCCCCGCCAGCACGGTCGCCGCAAGGATGGCGGCGGCGAGCCCGCGGGAGAACAGACGCAACGGCATCACAGGTTGTCTCCGAAGAGCCCTTCTCGGCTGAGGCCCATCCGCGATGGGTCGTCCGCCGCGGATATCCTGTCAAGCGCGGCAGAACGCCGAGGGCGGCGTCAGGATTATTTCCCGCGCCAGCGCCGCCACTGATGCTCGATCCAGCGGGCGCATTTCTCCATCGGCACCTTGAGGCCGGGCACGTCCTGGGCCAGCAGCGCGAGGCCGAGCGGCAGCATCCATAGGCCCAGCACCGGCAGGATCGAGAAGACGCCGCCGAGGATCAGCAGGATCGCGGCGAGCAGCCGCACGGGCAGGCGCGCCGGCTCGCGCAGCCATGCCAGCCCGCGCTGCACCCGCTCGGGCAGCTTCTTGCTGGCACGGTCGACCCGCTCGTCCCAGTCGCGCGCCGTGACCGGCGCCTGCGGCGAGGCGGGCGTGGCTCGGGCCGGTTCCATGTCGCGCGGGTTCTCCATTCTCTCAGAATGACGGTGCGGCCAGAAAGGTTCGCCGATTCCGTTGGTTCGGCGCGTTACCCGGTGATGAACAATCCGGCGATGGCCGCGCTGGTGAGGTTCGAGAGCGTGCCCGCCAGGATCGCCCGCAGGCCGAACCGGGCGATCTCGGGCCGGCGCTCGGGGGCGAGACTGGTGAAGCTCGCGAGCTGAATCGCCACCGAGGCGAGGTTGGCAAAGCCGCAGAGCGCGAAGCATACGATCGCGCTCGTGCGCGGATCGAGGGTGCCGGCCTTCAGAGTCGGCGAGAGGCTGGCATAGGCCAGGAACTCGTTGAAGGCGATCTTCTGGCCGATGGCGCCGCCGACGAGGGTCGCCTGCTCCCACGGCACGCCCAAGATCCAGGCCAAAGGCGCCAGCACGACGCCGAGAATGCCCTCGATCGAGAGGCCGGCGAACCCGAACACGCCGCCGGTCCAGCCGATGGCGGCGTTCACCAGCGCAATCAGCCCGACGAAGGCGATCAGCATGGCGCCGACCGCCACGGCAACTCCGAGGCCCTTCTGCGTGCCGTCGGCGGCGGCCTCGATCAGGTTGGCGGCGCGCGCCTCCCCGAACTCGACCCGCGTGGTGAGGATGCGTGTCGGCTCGGTCGAGGGCACGAGGATCTTGGCGTAGAGCAGCCCGCCGGGGATCGCCATGAACGAGGCGGCGAGGAGATACGGCATCGGCACGCCGAGTGCGGCGTATCCGGCGAGGATCGAGCCGGCGGTGGAGGCCGCCCCGCTCGTCATCACCGCGAACAATTCGGCCCCGGTCAGCGCCCCGAGGAAGGGGCGCAATGCCACGGCGATCTCACTCTGCCCGATGAAGATGGTGACGACCGCCGAGAACGATTCGATCGGCGAGGTGCCGAGCACCTTTCGCAAGCCCGCGCCGAGAAACCGGGCCAAAGCCTGCATCACCCCGAGATGGTAGAGCACGCCGATCAGCGCCGAGACGTAGAGGATTTGCGGCAGCACTCGCAGGGCCAGGATGAAGCCCGAGCCGCCGAACAGCTCGAACATCCGTGGCTCGACGAGACCGCCGAACAGGAAGGCGGTGCCCCGGTCACCGAAGGAGAGCACGGTGGTGACGACATCCGCCACCGCGCCGAGCGCCCGCTGCCCGGCGGGCACGAACAGCATAAGCGCGCCGATCCCGACCTGAAGCGCCAGGGCGGCGAGCACCACCCGCGGCCGGATCGCCCGCCGGTTCACCGAGAACAGCCACGCCACAGCGAGCAGCAGGGCAACGCTCGCGCCGGCATGGAACAACCTGTCGAGCATCTTTTTCGGACCGGGCGGGGAGAGAGTATGGCTTTCCGGCGCATGCGCGATCCGGGCCAGGGCGGCAAGGGAGGGCGGCTGTGGCGCCGGATCAGGCGAAGCGCCAGACCGAGGATCGCTTGATCTCGGCATCCTCCAGCGCGCGTGTGACGGGCACTTCGTAGGTCACGAGCGGGATCAGTCGTTCGCGGGGCAGGTAGGAGCGGCCGGGATCGCCGATCAGAACCGTGCGTCCGCGCCCGTGCAGGTCGCCGAGCCAGCCGCCGACCGCGGCGGCGAGGTCGCGCTCGTAGAAGATGTCGGCGGCCAGAACGCAGGCCGCATCCGTGCCGATCAGGTCGCTGCCGTCCGCGGTGATGCGGTCCGCCACGCCATTGGCCGCCGCGTTGAGCGGGATCGCGTGGAGCGCGAAGGGATCGAGGTCGCTTGCGGTGACATGGGTCGCGCCGGCCATCGCGGCGGCGATGGCGACGAGCCCGGAGCCCGAGGCGAAATCGACCACCCGCCGCCCGGCCACGGTCGCGGGGTTGTCGAGGATGTAGCGGGCGAGCGCCTGTCCCCCGGCCCAGGCGAAGGCCCAGAACGGCGGCGGCAGGCCGATCGCCTCCAACTCGTCCTCGGTCTTCTGCCACAGCGCCGTCGCCTCGTCGGCGACGTGCAGGACGATTTCGGGCGCGTGCGGCACCGGGCGTAGGGCCGTGTGCTCGCGGATGAAGCGGGCGGGATCGCGAACCGGGGTCACGAGGCGAGAAGCTCCCCATAGAGCCCGGCCACCGTCTCGGCGACGGCGGCTTCCGTATAGCCGCCCTCAAAGATGCGCGCCCGCGCCGCCTCGCCCATCCGCGCGACGAGCGCAGGGTCGGCGGCGAGCCGGGTCAGTGTGGCGGCGAGCGCGGCAGTGTCGCCCGGCGGCACGAGCAGGCCCTCGCGGCCGTCGCGCACGAGGTCGCGGCAGCCCGGCACGTCGCTGGTGAGGATCGCCCGGCCGCAGGACGCCGCCTCCAGCAGCGTGCGCGGCAATCCCTCGCCGCCGCGCGAGGGCAGGCAACCGACATGATGGGCGGCGAAGATGCCGGCCACGTCCTGGGTGGGGCCATGCCACGTGATTCCGTCGCGGGACCAGTCCCGCAGGGTCGCCTCGGGGATCGCCCGGCGGTTCGACGGGTCGGGTGCGCCGTAGAGCGAGAGTTCCACCGCCGCACCCCCGGCGCGGGCCTGCCGTACCGCCTCGACCGCAACGTCGATGCCCTTCGACCACAGCATCCGCGCGACGATCGCCACCTTCAGCGGGGCCGGCGGCGGCAGCGGGCGCGGGGCGAAGGAATCGGGATCGACGCCCGCGCCGCCGACCAGGGTCACGGCGGTGTCGGACGGGTCGAGGCCGAGCGCGCGGGCGTCGTCGGGGTTCTCGAACAGGAAGCGGGTCTGCGGGCTCGCGAGCGGGCCGCGGATCAGCCCTTTCAGGGCGAGGCGCGACAGCCGCCCGGTTGCGTCCGCGCGGGCGCCGAGCAGGCCGAGGCCGGTCAGCGCGAAGACGCGGCGCGGGATGCCGGCCATCGCCGCGGCCGTGCCACCGACGAGGATGCCGCGCAGCGCCACGCAGTGGACGATGTCGGCCTTGAGCGCCTTCAGGATGCCCGCGAGCTGGCCCGCGGCGTAGCCCGCCGCCATCGGGTTGAGGCTGGAGCGCTCGGCTTCCAGCGGCACGACGCGGATGCCGGCGGCCTCGATCACGGCGCGGTGCGCGCGCACCCGCGTCACGACCGCGACCGAGAGTCCCATAGCCAGCGCGGCGCGGGCCATCGGCAGGAAGTGCGAGGCGAAGAACCAGTCTTCGGTGACGACGAAGACGAGGCTTTTGCCGGCGTAAGAGGGTGTTGAGGCGCTCATCGGGCGTGGCCATAGCACGGGGCCCGCTCCGGAACAGCGCCGCCTCCCGCCCGGTTGTCGCCCCACGGATGAGGGAGGGCGTCATGCTGTCGGAGGAGGTCGGAGCGGGCGTGGTCGATCCCCGCGAGGCCGCGCGGGATGCGGGCCTGCGCTACGTGGACGATTCGAAGCCCGGTCTGCGGCGCAAGCGCAACGGCAAGGGCTTCCGCTACATCGACCCGAAGGGCACCCCGGTCCGCGACGCGGAGGAGATCGCCCGGCTCAAAAGCCTCGCGATCCCGCCCGCCTATACCGAGGTGTGGATCTGCCCGCATCCGAACGGCCACATCCAGGCGACCGGGCGCGACGAGAAGGGGCGCAAGCAGTACCGCTACCATCCCCGCTTCCGCGAGGCGCGGGAGGCCTCGAAGTTCCACCGCATCATGGCCTTCGCCGAGGCGCTGCCGGGCATCCGCGCGCGGATCGACGCCGATATGGGCAAGCGCGGCCTGCCCGGCGAAAAGGTGCTCGCCACCGTGGTCCACCTCTTGGAGACCACGCTGATCCGCGTCGGCAACGACGATTATGCCCGTTCCAACAAGAGCTACGGCCTCACCACCCTGCGCGATCCGCATGTGAAGGTGGCCGGCTCCGAGATGCGCTTCCGCTTCAAGGGCAAGAGCGGCAAGGAATGGTCGGTCTCGGTGCGCGACCGCCGCGTGGCCAAGATCGTCAAGGCCTGCCAGGACCTGCCCGGCCAGGAGCTGTTCCAGTATCTCGACGAGACGGGTGAGCGGCGCGACGTCACCTCCTCGGACGTGAACGCGTATCTTCGCGAGATCACCGGCGAGGATTTCACGGCCAAGGATTTCCGCACCTGGGCCGGCACGGTGCTGGCGGCCCTGGCTTTGCGCGAGTTCGAGGCGTTCGACAACGCGGCGGGGGCCAAGAAGAACCTGCGCGCGGCGATCGAGTCGGTGTCGTCCCGGCTCGGCAACACGCCGACCATCTGCCGCAAGTGCTACATCCACCCGCAGATCCTCGACTGCTACCTCGAAGGCGGAATGCTGCTGCAGGTGAAGGAGGCGGTCGAGGGCGAACTCAAGAACGATCTCGGCGTGCTGCGCCCGGAGGAGGCGGCGGTGCTGAGCCTGCTTCGAGCCCGGCTGGAACGGGCGACGAAGGCCGCGTCCAAGGGCGGCCAGATCGAGAGCACGACGAAGATCGAGCCGCCGCGCCAGACCGGAGGTCGCAAGGCGAGGGCGACCGGCACGAAGCGCACGTCCGGAGGCCGGAGGGCGGCCTGAGCCGTCCTCAGAATCCGGTCAGGTCCCGCTCTGGACGATGGCGCCGTACCAGCCGAGCCCGCGATAGGTCTCGTAGCCCGGCGTACGGTGGAAGGCGGTGACGGTTCCGGTCCGAGGATCGAGGGCGATGCCGCTCTCCCGCCCGTTCAGGTCCACGGCGAGCGTCTCGGTGAGAACGCCCCTGCCGTCGGAGGCGGCGAGAATGCGGCGCTGCGCGTCCACGAGCACCACGCAGGTGCGCGCCCGGTCCTCCTGAGCGATCCGCACGCCCTCGACGATCGATTTCGCCTGGGCTTCCCAATCGAAGTGGATGGCAAGGACGCCGCAGGCCGGGCCGCCATTCGTGTCGTAGATCCCGGCGGTATAGGTCGCGACCTGCGCGCCGCCGAGCTGCGCCTCGCGCCGGACCTCGCCGGGAACGTAGTCGTCGCCGCTCGGCAAGCGGATCGCGTCCCGGAACCAGGGCTCGTTCGCGACGCTGCGCCCGCGCAGATTCGGGTAGCGCTCGGGCCGGCCGTTGGCGAGGATGGTGCCGTCGCGGCCGCACAGCCAGAGATCGAGATAGACCGTATAGGCCGAGAGGATCACCCCGAGCCGCTGGGAGGCATAGTCGGCGGTCTCCGAACCGCCGTCCCGGTCGGGCCGTGCGGCGCAGGCGACCACCGCCGCGTCGGTGGCCCACCAGCGCACGTCGCAGGTTCGCTCGTAGAGATTGCGGTCGATCAGCTCGATGGCGTTGAGGGAGAGATCGACCAGGCGCTCGCCTTCCGCCTTCGCCGTCATCGCATCGACGCCCTGCTGCAACTCGGTGATCCGCGCGGTCAGCCCGGTTTCGAGTTCCTGCGCCAGCGCCTCGATCTCGGCACCGATCCCGCGCACCTCCTGCGCCACCACCGAGAAGCCGCGTCCGTGCTCCCCGGCGCGGGCGGCCTCGATCAGAGCGTTGAGGGCCAGCATCTTCGCTTGGGCGGTGATCTGCCGGATTCGTCCGACCCGGTCCTGAGCGATGCGGCCGACTTCCCGGGTCAGGTCCGCGATGGTCTTCCGCTCGTGGTCCGGCTGCTGCGCGGATTCGGCTTGAGACAAGTAAGGAACCAATGCTGGTGCCGGCATGGCGATGACCCGGTTTGCGTGCATATCATGTTACCGGCCGCGGGATTAACATAGATCTAAATCGAGACGCCTTGCGACCTCCAAACCGCGACATCGATGAGAAATCAGCGCGTTGGCGCGCTCGCTGTCCTGTCTAGGGTTCGGGATCGGCCAATGCCGAACCCGGCGCGGTCAATCCGCACAAGGGATGGACGCGGAGAACCGGCACCGTCCGAGGCCGGTTGACGGATGAATCGGCGCGGCCGGCCGTACGGCACGACAGCCGCTGCCGCGTGAACCGCGGTGACGCCACGGTCAGGAAGGTGAAGCGATGGAACTCGACGCCCTGATGCTCTCGCGCATCCAGTTCGGCTTCACGATGGCCTTCCACATCATCTTTCCGGCCTTCACCATCGGTCTGGCCGCCTTCCTCGTCCGGCTCGAGGCGCAGTGGCTGTGGACGCGCAACCCGATGTACCGGGTGCTCTACCGCTTCTGGGTGAAGGCCTTCGCGGTCTCGTTCGGTCTCGGCGTCGTCTCGGGCATCGTGATGAGCTACCAGCTCGGCACGAACTGGTCGCGCTATTCCGACTTCACCGGCAACGTGCTGGGCCCGCTGATCCAGTACGAAGTCATCACCGCCTTCTTTCTGGAGGCGGGCTTCCTCGGGATCATGCTGTTCGGCTGGGACCGGGTCGGCGACCGGCTGCACTTCCTGGCGACCTGCATGGTTTCGCTCGGCACGCTGATCTCCGCCTTCTGGATCCTCTCGGCCAATTCATGGATGCAGACCCCGGCGGGCTTCACCATCGAGAACGGCCGGGCGGTGGCCACCGACTGGTTCGAGGTGATCTTCAACCCGAGCTTCCCGATCCGCTATGCGCATATGGTGCTGGGCTGCTTCCTCACCACCGCCTTCGCGGTGTCGGGCATGGCCGCCTGGATGATCCTGCGCGGCCGCAAGGAGCCGCCGGCCAAAGTCCAGGGGGCGCGGGTCTCGCTCTCCATGGCGCTGTGGTTCGCGCTGATCTTCACGCCGATCCAGATCTTCGTGGGTGATACCCACGGCCTCGGCGTGCTCAAGCACCAGCCGACCAAGCTCGCGGCGATCGAGGCGAACTGGGACACGCAGGCCAACATGCCGCTGCTGCTGTTCGCGATCCCGAACATGGAGGCCGAGCGCAACGACTTCGAGATCGGCATCCCGAGGCTCGGCTCGTTCATCCTCACCCACGATTTCTCCGGCGTGGTGCCGGGCCTCAAGGACGTGACGCCGGACAAGCGCCCGCCGGTCTGGCCGGTATTCTATGCCTTCCGCGCCATGGTCGCGATCGGCATGGCGATGCTGCTCCTGAGCCTGTGGAGCCTGTATCTGCGCTGGAAGGGCACGCTGTTCACGAACCGCGTCTTCCTCACCTGCGCCATGCTGATGACCCCCTCGGGCTTCGGCGCGGTGATCTTCGGCTGGTTCACCGCCGAGATCGGGCGCCAGCCCTACATCGTCTACGGCCAGCTCAAGACGGCGGACGCCCATTCGCCGCTGACGGCCCAGGCGGTGACGACCTCGCTGATCGCCTTCATTGTCGCCTACGCGATCATCTTCGGCTTCGGCAGCTACTATCTCGCCAAGCTGCTGCGCAAAGGCCCCGAGCCGTTCGAGCCCTCGGTGCCGGGCGAGGATGTCGGCCGCAAGCCCAAGCGTCCCCTCTCGGCCCTGGACGAGAAGCTGGAGCCGCGCTCGATCTGAGGATCGTCCCGAAAGGTGGCCGCCGGCTTTTGGAAAACGACGACGCGGAAAGAAGGGGCGAGAGCATCGTCCCGGCGAAGCATCAGCCGGCCCGATGCGAGCGGGTCGGACCGGCCTTCAGGCTCGGGCGGCGTGGGGGGCGTGGCGGGCGGAGCTGCGCGGCGTCTCGGTGTCGAGCACCGGGGCGAGGCCGAGCTGGCGGGCGAGGGTGACGAGATCCTTGAGGCGGCCGGTCTGCGTCTTGCGGCGCAGGTTGAGCCGGTGGGTCTCGACCGTCCGGACGCTCAGCGAGAGCCGCCGGGCGACCTCCTTGTTGCTGAACCCGGCGCTGAGGAAGCGCAGAACCTCCGCCTCGCGCGGGGTGAGCCCGATGGCCGGATCCTCGGCGGTGGGGCGGGCGGACGACGACTCGGGCGACGGCGCGGCCCCCTTCGCGAGGGCGAGCACGCTGGCGCAGACCTCTTCGGCCGGGGTGCCGCAGCCGACGAAGGCGTCGGCGCCGGCGGCGATCAGGCGGTTCATCGCCAGCGCGTCGAGGGTCCGGAACACCGCGAGCACCCGCAGCCAGGGCCGCCCGTCGCGCAAGGCGGCGATCCGCGCGCAGCCGGCTTCCGCCCGCGCCCCGTCCACCGGAACCAGCGCCACGGCCGGCACCGGACCGCCACGGGCCAGATCGTCCTCGCCGATGGTCCGCAGGGACGGGGCGTGTTCCAGCTCGGCGCGCATCCGTGCGTCGAGCCCCGACGGCTCGTCGACGATCAGAAGCTCGACAGCCCGGCTCGCCGTATGGTTGGCGGTGTGATTGACGGCCTGACTCATGCCGCTCCCCTCTCGTCCCGCCGCAGAACGGTGCGGCTTGTGCGGAGGGAGAAGAACAAGAGTCGTTCCAGCGGTTTAGGGGCCTTTATTGCCCCGAAACGTTCCCGCGGGGCGCCGCCCGGCGCTTACCGTCCCGCTTCGGGACGGGGCGGGGCCGGCCACCTTCCCGCGGTGGTCCGGCCGCGCATGTCTTACGCCGTGCGGGTGAGGACGAGGTCGGACATCGCCGAGACCACGCGGTTGCGGCCCGTCGTCTTGGCTTCGTACAGGGCGATGTCGGCCCGCTTCAGAAGGCCCTCGACGGTCTCACCCTCGGACCATTCGCTGATGCCGAAGCTGCTGGTGAGCCGCACCGGACCCTTGGTCGAGCGGATGCGCAGGTCCGAGGTCTTGATACGTAGGCGCGAGGCGACGGCCTCGGCCTCCGCGAGGCGCTGTCCGGGGAGCATCACCGCGAACTCCTCCCCGCCCAGGCGCCCGGCAACGCCCTCCGCCTCGATCAGCCCCGCCACGGCCTTGATCGCCGCATCGCCGACATCGTGACCGTGCTCGTCGTTGATGCGCTTGAAATGGTCGATATCGAGGATGATCGCGCAGAGATGCCCGAACGACCCGGCCTTCTGGGCCGCCTCCCGCGTGCGCTGCAGGAAGGCGCGGCGGTTGAGCAGGCCGGTGAGCGAGTCGGTCTCGGCGAGCCGGATCAGGTCGCTCTGGAGCGTGGTGAGGCGCTCGGCAGCCCGCATGCGCGCCTGCAACTCCTCGGCGCCCGGCGGCTTGTCGATGAAGTCGTCGGCGCCGCTGTCGAGCGCCTCGGCGAGGTTGCGGGCGTTGCGAGCCGAGGACATGGCGATGATCGAGAGCGGGCGGCTCGATTCGGAGAGAAGGCGTGCCGACCAGCACAGTTCCAGTCCGCTCAACGGCCGGACTTCCAGGCTCGTGATCAGAGCGCGCACCTTCGGATTGTCGGTGATGTAGGTCAGCGCCTCACCGGAATCCGTGAACTGGGTCACCACATGCCCGCGCGGTTCGAGCATGCCGGCCACGATCCGCAGGACGACACGGCTCGAATCCACGATCACAATGTGCACGGCACCACCCCCGCTGACTGGCGTAGATTGTGCGCAAGACAGGTTAAGGGGCCGTCTAGACCGCGTGTCGCATTGAGAAGGGACGTGCCTCTCGTGCGACGGAACTACCGGGAACGGGCCGGAACCCGGACCGACACCACCTGGGCGCCGCTTTCCTCGACCTCGGAACGAGGCGCCGGATCGGTCCAAGTGCCCTTGGAAGTCTTCGAGAGGACGCGGGCACCGTGTCGCCGAGGCGCCGGGCGCAGGCCGGCGGAGGCGGGCCGCTCGATCACGGTCAGGGTCGGGCGCGCGGCGGGGGCGTCGCGCATGCCGGCAGCGGTGGGGATGCCGTAGGTGCCGTAGCCCCAGGCCGGCGGCACGAGACGGCTCGTGCTCGGAAGCCGCGTGAACGGTGCGCCGAGATAGGCGCCCTCGATCACCGGACCGGCGAAGCGGTATCCGCCACCGCCATACCCGTAGACGTAAGGGTCGGCAGCGGCGCCCGAGGCAGCGCCGAGTGCGAACAGGGTGGCGAGACCGGCGGCGAGGGCAGGGCGCATGGGGCTAGGCTTCTCCGGTGGCGCATGGGCGAGACATGCGCGATTCATGAAACCAAATCGGCGGCCCCTATGCTCGTTCCGCTCCCCCTCGTCCCGCCAGCCGATGCAGAATGCTGAGACGGGCTTTCGCGCCCGTCGTTCCGTGGTTAGCGGCAGATCGTGACGCGGCGGACGATCCAGCCTTCACCCTCGATCCACAGGCGGCGGCGCTGCTTGTTGCAGTTGGCGCTCTCCTCGTCGCTCTCCGAGGTCACGGCCGCCTGGGAGACCTGCGCGGCCTCGGCGACCTGGGTGGTGCTGCGGCCGGTGCCCGGTGCGGCGAGGCTCGGCGTCGCGGTCAAGCCGATCAGAGCGAGGCCAAGGAAGGCCGCGGCGGTGGAGTGCGCGTTCATGATATCCTGCCCGCACGCCGCTCGGGGCGCGCTTCAACGGTTCGGTCGGGGCGGCCGGTGTCCCGCCGTGCAGGCGCCGCCGCATATTGAATCAACAATCCACAACGTGGCCATAGGGTTTCGCGCGACCTTCCGGAAAACGGCAAAAATTTGTCTCCGCCTCCCTGCGTTGTCCGCGGTGTTGCCTGCGGCGACGGGGCGCGATCCCGTGCGCCCGGTTCGATGCTTGCGAGAATGGGCCAAAGGGTTGTACTGGCACGCGAAGCGAAACATCGGGCTTCGTTGTCCGAAACCGGGCCGCTCTTCTTGTTAGGAACGTTTCCAAACTACGTTTTGCATCAGAACAACATTGTATCGTGACAAGTATTCGCGGTGCTGCGAGGAGCTGCATCGCCGTTGAGGCAGACAATTCGCCGGGACGCGCGTTCCGCGGATCGAAACGGGAGCAATCGGATGACGGACGGATCGACGTTCGTGCAGGCTTTCATCATCCTGTTCCGTGAGGGACTGGAAGCTCTGCTGGTGATCGCGGCGCTTGCTGCCTTCCTTCGCCGCGCGAATGCAGCGGAGCGGATCGCGCCGGTCTATATGGGCGCGCTCGCCGCCGTCGTCGCCAGCATCGTCATGGCGTGGGTGTTCGCGACCTTCTACGACGGCAATCACAGCGACCTGTTCGAGGCCGGCGTGATGCTCGCGGCCGCGGTGCTGCTGTTCTACATGAGCGGCTGGATGTTCCTCCGCCAGGATCCGAAGGCGTGGCAGGCGGATCTCAACCGGCTTGCCGAACGGGCACTCGGCGCGGGCACCGTGTTGTCGCTCGCCGGCATCGCCTTCCTGGCGGTGTTCCGCGAGGGCGCCGAGACGATCCTGTTCGTCCACACCCTGGCCAAGACCGCCAACGGCTTCGATGCCGCGCTGCTGGGCGGGCTCGCGGCCGCGACCCTGGCGCTGGTGGCGATGTTCGTGGCGATGCAGTGGCTGGCGCTGCGCCTGCCGTTGCGCCCGATGTTCGTGGTGACCTCGGCCTTCCTGTTCTTCATGGGTCTGCGGATGGTCGGCCAGGCCTTCCAAGAGCTTCAGGAGCAGGCGCTGATCCCCTTCACCACGGACGGCGTGCCCGCCTTCGTCTCGGAATGGGGCCTGAGCAACGGCAGTTGGGAGGCGCTCGGCACCCAGCTCGCCATCCTGGCCGTGGCCGCGGCGGCGGCGCTCGTCAGCCTCCGGCGCAAGGGCGGCGGCGGCACCGAGGCGCGCGAGGCGCGGCCGGTCTCGGCCGCGTCCTGATCCCAGCGAAAAGGGGCTCTCCGCTCGGGGAGCCCTTTTGCTTTTTACGCCGCCGTCATCGGCGGCGTTTTCGTGTCTGGGGCCCTGTCAAAGCCCCTGGCCCTCACACCTTCAGCCGGGACTTGATCCGGTAGGTCAGCCCGTCGCGCACGTCGCGGTAGCCGTCGAGGCGCTGCTCGCGGGTGCCCTCCTGCACCAGCGTCGGGTCCGGCGTCGGCCAGTACTCGACATCCGCCGCGAGGGTGTGGGTCAGTTCGAGCGCCCGGTGGTGCGCCTCCGGCGAGAGGGTGATGATCAGGTCGAAGTTCAGCCCTTCCCAATCCTCGAGCTGCTCGATGGTGCGCGGCTTGTGGCGGGCGGCGTCGATGCCGATCTCGTCGAGCGCCGCGACCATGAACGGGTCGCTCGGCTCGCCCGAGCGCACGCCGGCGGACTGCACGTAGGTCGATTTGCCGAAGTAATGGCGCGCGATCGCCTCCGCCGCCAGCGAGCGCACCGCATTGAAGTTGCACATGAACAGGACGGACTGAACCCGCCGCTTCTTGGGCCCGGTCCCGGGGATGGTGTCGTCCGTCATGCCCCGCCCGGGTGCTTCCCACGAAACCCCCGCCGCGCCGTCAGGCCCGGAGGAGAGCGGTCAACGACCGGAAATCCGGTGGAGCACTGCGCGAGCATCGTCCCGAACGGGCGTTGGCTTGTCGGAAAAGACGCTGCAAACACCGTGACCCCTCGCGAAACGCCCACGCCGTCTTGCGCCGATGCACCACGGATCGGGCGTTTCATGAGGTGCTCGCGCACACGCTGATATAGATCCGCCCCAAGCTTCCCGAAAGCGGATCGTTCTGCCGAGCGCAGCCCCCTTCTGCCAGGATAGCGCCGCGATCGTCAGCCCTTCCAGTGAAGGGCGAAGATCAGAGTGAACAGGCGCCGCGCCGTGTCATGGTCAAGATCGACCTTGCCTTCGAGGCGCTGCCTCAGCAGCTCGGAGGCTTCGTTGTGCAGGCCGCGCCGCCCCATGTCGATGGCTTCGATCTGCGTCGGCGAGGCGGTGCGGATCGCGCTGTAATAGCTCTCGCAGATCATCTCGTAATCGCGGATGACCCGGCGGAAGGGGGTGAGCGAGAGCAGGTGGGTCATCACCGGCTCGCCCGTCTCCGTCGCGATCGCGAATGACAGCTTGTTCTCGACGAGGCCGAGGACCAGCCCGTACGGGCCCTCGTCGCGCTCGGGGATCGTGAAGGAGTTCTCCTCCAGGATGTCGTAGATCGCGATGGCGCGCTCGTGCTCCTGGTCGGGGTTGCCCCGGCCGATCGAGCCCTCGTCGAAACGCACCGCCGCGAGCCGATTTCGCGGCTTCGCCGGTGCCTCGCCCTGCGCGTCTTGCGCCCCCTGCTTCGCTTCGGCCTTCATCGCCGGCGCCTTCTCGCGTCGGCACCCGAATCCGGGCGCCCTGTTTCCGTCACATGAGCCGAAAGCCGGGCCCGCACGCAAGCTTTCCGGGCGATCGATCCGAAACGTGATCTCCGCCGACCGGAAGACCTAGAGGTTGAGCCGGATCGATACGGAGCGGGCATGCCCGTCGAGACCCTCGGACTCGCCCAGAGCGATCGCGGCGGGCCCGAGCGCCCTGAGCGCGGCCGGATCGCAGCGCAGGATCGAGGTGCGCTTCATGAAGTCGAGCACTCCGAGCCCCGAGGAGAACCGCGCCGAGCGGGCGGTCGGCAGCACGTGGTTCGGGCCGCCGACATAATCGCCGATGGCTTCGGGCGTGTGCGCGCCGAGGAAGATCGCCCCCGCATTCCGGATCTTGAGCGACAACGCGTCGGCGTCCTCGGTCTCGATTTCGAGATGTTCGGGCGCGATGGCGTCCACGAGCGGCACCGCCTCGTCGAAATTCCGGACGCGGATAATCGCGCCATAGTCGCGCCAACTGGCGCGGGCGATCTCGGCCCGCTTCAGGGTCGCGAGCGCGCGCTCGACCGCGGCCTCGGTCGCGTCGGCCAGCTCGTCCGAGTCGGTGACGAGCACGGCCTGCGCCGCGGTGTCGTGCTCGGCCTGGGCCAGCAGGTCGGCGGCGACCCAATCGGGGTTGGCGTGGCGGTCGGCCAGGATCAGCACTTCGGAGGGGCCGGCGATCATGTCGATGCCGACCTGCCCGAACACCCGGCGCTTGGCCGCCGCGACCCAGGCATTGCCGGGGCCGACGATCTTGGCCACCGGTGCGATGGTTTCGGTGCCGTAGGCGAGCGCGGCCACCGCCTGCGCGCCGCCGACCCGGTAGATCTCGGTGACGCCGGAGAGTTTCGCCGCGGCGAGCACCAGCGGGTTGAGCTGTCCCTCGGGGGTCGGCACCACCATGACGATGCGCGGCACGCCCGCGACGCGGGCCGGCACCGCGTTCATCAGCACCGAGGAGGGATAGCTCGCGGTCCCGCCGGGCACGTAGAGCCCGACCGATTCGATCGCGGTCCAGCGCCAGCCGGCGGTGACGCCGAGATCGTCGGTGGAGAGGTGATCCTCGGGGATCTGGCGGCGGTGATAGGCCTCGATCCGCTCGGCGGCGAGAGCCAGGGCGGCCCGGGCCTCGGCCGGGCAAGCGTCGACCGCCGCCTCCACCTCTTCGGCGGTGATGCGCAGGGAGGCCGGCGAGAAATCCTGGCCGAGCCGGTCGAAGCGGCGGGTGTAATCGACGAGCGCCGCATCGCCGCCGGAGACGACCCCCGCGATGATGCCGCGCACGGTCTCGTCCACGTCCTCGGAGATCTCGCGCTTGAGGCCGAGCAGGCGCTTGAACGCCTCCGCGAAGTCGGGAGAGCGGCTGTCGAGACGGATCATCGGGCGATATCGGCGGTTCGGGGAAGGGGGGTCACGGGCGGTTCTCGACGAGGTTGCGCACGACCTCGTGGTCGGGGCGGCCATCGGCCTCCCAGACGGGGCCGAGATCCTTCAGACGCACCTCGACGCATTCGAGTTCGAGCCGGATCGCGGCCCCCCCGGAAAAGACCAGGGTGGCGACACCGGAGGGCGCCTCGGTTTCCTCGAAGGTGATCGCGAGCAGGCTCAAGGGATCGCCGGAGGTCGCCCCCGGCGTGATGCCCTTGGTCTTCACGGAGAGCACCCGCTCGAAATGCAGGCCCGCGAGGCGCCGCCGGGGCGGCTGGCCCTCCGGCACCGACCAGTCGAAACGGCGCGCAGCCAGGGCGAAGCGGTGCTCGCCCGGCAGCCACGCGAGATCCTCCGCCCGCAGGATCGCGTCCTGAAGGTGGGCGGAGATGACGGCAAGATCCTCGGCATCGAGGGCGGCGAGCTTGAGAAGCTCCATCATTGACGCTCCGAGCTCCCCGACCGAACGCGCGGCGAGCGGATTTCGAGGCGTAGGTAGCGACGCGACCCGCCTGCGGCAACCGGCAGCCGGACGGGTTGGAGCGTCCTTCGGCAAGCGGGAGGCCGGTTCGGCATCGGAAAGATTGCTTTCACAGGACCGTGTGCCGTGCCGGCCGCGGCATGTCGGAGCAGGGACGCTGCGCGTGCGGTTCTTTTGGGCTCATCGTGCGTTCAGAAGCGCATAGCTACGGTCGGCGCGACTTTTCCAAGTCATCCGGAGGGGATGCGGACGATGCAAAACGGAGTTCTGGCCATAGGGCGCGCCTTGGGGGTCGTTTTAGCCCTCGGGTTCGTGGCGAGCCCGGCGAGCGCCCAGTATTATCGCGATGGCTATGACGGTCCGCGCCGCTACGAAGACGGCTACAGCCGCCGCTCCCGCGATGATGACGATGGCTACGGTCGACGCCGCTACGGCGACGATAGCGGCCGCGGTCGCCGCCGCTTCGATGAGGACGACGATGGTCCGCGCTTCCGGGGGCCGCCCCGCGGCGGACGCGGCGGCAGCGTCTGCATCACCGCCCGCGGCAGCTGCTCGACGGGTTTTGCGCCGCCGAACGCGCCCTGCGCCTGCGATATTCCCGGCTTCGGCGTGAAGCGCGGCGCCATCGCCCGCTGACCCACCGGGGATCGTTCAAACGAAAACGGCCTGCACCGCGCGGTGCAGGCCGTTTTCGTTTGGAGCCGAGCGGAAAATCGGCGCCGGGCGCCGTCAGGCCCGCACGCGCTCGATCTGCGCGCCGCAGCGAGCGAGCTTGGCCTCCAGGGCCTCGAAGCCACGGTCGAGGTGGTAGACGCGGTTGATCTGCGTCTCGCCTTCCGCGGCAAGGGCGCCGATCACCAGCGAGACCGAGGCGCGCAGGTCGGTGGCCATGACGGGCGCGCCCTTCAGGCGCTCCACGCCCTCGACCACGGCAAGATCGCCGTCGAGGCGGATCTTCGCGCCGAGGCGGGCCAACTCCTGCACGTGCATGAAGCGGTTCTCGAAGATCGTCTCGCGGATGCGCGACTGGCCCTTGGCCAGCGTCATCAGCGCCATGAACTGCGCCTGGAGGTCGGTCGGGAAGCCGGGGAACGGGTCGGTCGTCACGTCCGCCGGGCTGATGCCGCCACCGTTGCGGCGCACGCGGATGCCGTCGGGCAGGGCCGTGACCTCGGTGCCGGTGGAGGCCAGCGTCTCGAGCGCCGAGGCGAGCAGGTCGGTCCGGGTGTTGACGAGGGAGACGTCGCCCCCGGTCATCGCCACCGCCATGGCGTAGGTGCCGGTCTCGATCCGGTCCGGCAGAACCTCGTGGCGGGTGCCGCCGAGGCGTGCCACGCCTTCCACGACGATGCGGGAGGTGCCGGCGCCCTCGATCCGCGCGCCCATCTTGATCAGGCACTCTGCGAGATCGACCACTTCCGGCTCGCGGGCGGCGTTGTCGATCACCGTGGTGCCGTAGGCGAGGGCGGCCGCCATCAGGGCGACATGGGTGCCGCCGACGGTGACGCTGGGGAAGGCGATCTCGGCGCCGCGCAGCCCGTTCTTCGTCTTCGCGACCACGTAGCCGCCATCGATCTCGATCTCGGCGCCGAGCTTTTCCAGCGCCATGATCAGCAGGTTGACCGGCCGCGTGCCGATGGCGCAGCCGCCGGGCAGCGAGACCTTGGCCTCGCCGAAGCGGGCCAGCAGCGGCGCGATCACCCAGAAGCTCGCCCGCATGGTCGAGACGAGTTCGTAGGGCGCGGTGGTGTCGATGACGTTCGACGCGGTGAGCCGCACGGTCTGGCCGGTCTCGGCGGTCTGGCCCGGCCGCTTGCCGACGACCATGTGATCGACGCCGTGATTGCCGAGGATGCGCGTCAGCGCTGCGATGTCGGCGAGCCGCGGCACGTTGATGAGTTCCAGCGTCTCCCCCGTGAGAAGGCTCGCGATCATCAGCGGCAACGCCGCGTTCTTGGCGCCCGAAATCGGGATCGTGCCGTTGAGCGGCGTGCCGCCGGTGATGTGGATGCGGTCCATCGGGATCCTCGGAGCACCCCCGTTCCGATCGCGGAGGTCGCCTTGCGTGCCGGGCGCGCGGGCGCCCCGTGTTCAGGGTGGAGGTATAGGCGGTATCCGGCAAAAAGAAGAAGCGTGACCGTTCGGTTCCATTTCGCGCGCCAAGCATCGCTTTCGCGCGCCAAGCATCGCTCCGACGATGCGGCGCGGGGGCAGCTAGGACGACGGGAGCTCGCTCTTCTCGGCCGGTTCGGCCGGTGGTGCCTTGGCGGGCTCTGGCGCGTCGTCGGCCCGGCTCCGGGCCTGTGCCTTACGGCGGCGCAGGTTGTCCCGCAGGGCCGCTTTGAGGCGGGCGGCGCGCTCCTCGTCCTTGGTCGCCATCTCGCATTCCGAAACGATGTCATCCGGCTGAGCGCTTGCCGCCGATGCGAGCGCCGTGGCCTTCACGGGAAAGGCCGTATCCCGAATTTATCCCCTTCGCCAGCGTATCGGCCGCCACGGACGGACGTGCTTCGCACCGCGACCCATCGTCACCCACCGCCGGATTCCGCGGCGAATCAGCCGATTTTAGCGCTCGCGAGCGATGCGTCAGATTGGGCCAGGACACCATCGCAAGACACCATCGTAGGGCGAGCCTTCCCTATCCACGCTCGGATAACGGCAAGATCGGAGGGCCCTTCGCGCCTGTGCAAAGCAGGAATGTCTCGAACTCACCTTGAACCAGTTCGAAATTACCTCCTATCTTGCGGTCACGGCGGCACCAGCGAGGGACTCGTCCCGGACGGAATGCGCAAAGCCGCCGGTCGGACGATGACGCGCGGCGAAGGCCGTGCCGCTCCCAGGGGGCTGAACCTCGGGAGATCACCGCCCCGGCCGCGAACGGTTCGGCCACACTCTCCGGGGTAAGGCCCGAGCCCGAATTCTTTGAACCGAGGCGTCCCGAGAAGAACGCCCGGCCAGCCGAAAGCGTCGAGGACGGATGCCCGTGAACCTGATGCCTGTGAACGCGGCCGACAGCGCCACCCTGCCCGACGAGTCGATCGTCGGCGGTGATGGCGGCGTGGACGAGGCCGGTGCTAGCAATGGCCGGGCCAAATTCGAGCGACCGTCGGCGCGCCCCGCCGGGCCGCGCACGGATTACGACGGCCATTTCCGCGCCGCCCTCGACCGGCTGCACAGCGAGCGCCGCTATCGCGTCTTCGCCGACATCGAGCGGATCTCCGGCCGCTTTCCGCAGGCCACGTGGCGCCGCCCCGAGGGCGGCAACCGCGAGATCACCGTATGGTGCTCCAACGACTATCTCGGCATGGGCCAGCATCCCGAGGTCGTCGCGGCCCTGACCGACACGGCCGCCCGGTGCGGCGTCGGCGCCGGCGGCACCCGTAACATCGCCGGCAACAACTCGCCGCTGGTCGATCTGGAGCGCGAACTCGCCGACCTGCACGGCAAGGAAGCGGGCCTCGTCTTCACTTCGGGCTACGTCTCGAATCAGGCCGGCATCTCGACCATCGCGAAGCTGCTGCCGAACTGCCTGATCCTGTCGGACGCCTTCAACCACAATTCGATGATCGAGGGCGTGCGCCATTCCGGCTGCGAGAAGCGCGTCTTCCGCCACAACGACCTCGAACATCTCGAGCAACTGCTCGCCGAGGCCGGCGACCGGCCCAAGCTGATCGCCTTCGAGTCGGTCTACTCGATGGACGGCGACGTGGCGCCGATCACCGCGATCTGCGACCTCGCCGACGCCTACGGCGCCATGACCTATCTCGACGAGGTCCACGCGGTCGGCCTCTACGGCGAGCGCGGGGCCGGCATCGCCGAGCGCGATCGTGTGATGCACCGGGTCGATGTGATCGAGGGGACGCTCGCCAAGGGCTTCGGCTGCGTCGGCGGCTACATCACCGGCTCGGCGACCCTATGCGACGCGGTTCGCAGCCATGCCGCCGGCTTCATCTTCACCACCGCCCTGCCGCCGGCCGTCGCCGCGGCGGCGCGCGCCTCGGTGCGCTATCTCAAGCGCTCGAAGACCGAGCGCGAGGCGCATCAGCGCCAGGCCGCCCGCACCAAGGCGGCCTTGGAAGCTGCCGGCCTGCCGGTGCTGCACACCGAGACCCATATCGTGCCGCTGATGGTGGGCGATGCCGAGCTGTGCAAGGCGGCCGCCGACCACTTGCTGGAGCGCCACGGCATCTACATCCAGCCGATCAACTACCCCACCGTCCCGCGCGGCACCGAGCGCTTGCGGATCACGCCCTCGCCCTTCCATGACGACGAGCGGATCGGCGCGCTGACGGCCGCGCTGGTGGAAACCTGGGATACGCTGGACCTGCCGCGGGCCGGGACGGTGTTCGCCGCGGCCGCGGAGTAGCTTTTCGCGAAGGCCGCGGCATCGGCTACACTGTCCGCATGGCCCCGGCCTTCGATCGCACCCGCCTCCTCCAGGCCCTCGAACGACTCGGCGCGGATCTGTCCGCGCGGGGGCTGTTCGTCGAACTTGCGGTCTACGGGGGCGGGGCGCTGATGCTGCAATTCGCGTGGCGGCGCGGCACCGACGACGTCGATGCTGTGGTGCGCGAAGGCTTCGACGAGGCGACGCTGGCGCCCTCGGTCGCGCGCGTGGCGGAAGATCTCGGGTTGCCGCCCGACTGGCTCAACAATGCGGTCGGCATGTTCACGCCGCTGGACGAGGACGATGCGCTGTTCACGGCCGCCGGCCTCTACCCGGCGGACGGGACGCCGGGGCTGCGCACCTTCCTCGCCACGCCGCGCTACCTCCTCGCCATGAAGCTGCACGCCCTGCAGAACCTCGATCGCGGCGACCGCGACCTGCGGGATGCCCGGCAGCTTGCCGCCCATCTCGGCATCCTCGACGCGGCCGCACTGCACGACCTGTACGTGTCCGTCTATGACGAGACGCCCCCGGACGAGGCGAGCCTGCGCTTCCAGTCCGTGCTTCAGGATGGTCCACGATGAGGCCCGCGAGCCTGCACGCGGTGGTCGAGCGGGCGCGCGAGGACGGTGATTGGGATCATCACCTGCAGAACTTCCTCGACGCCTTCTACGCGCATGACGGCGACACGGCCGCCCAAGTCGCGATGATCGCAGAGGAGCCGGGCTTTCTGGGAGAGGCGCGGCCCGATGCTTTCCTCGGCGGGGTCGGCGAGCACCTCGCCCGGCGCTGGCAGCTGCCGTTCATCCCGGCTTGGGTGCGGCACGAGAGGCGCTATCTCGAAACGGCGATGTTCGTGCCCGACGAGCGCAACCTGCGCAATTACCTGCTCTGCGTCAGCCCGGTCTCGTTCCGCCCGCGGCTGATCTTCACCGGGCCGGACCCGCTTCAGCGCGCCCGCTTCCCCTATCACCGCGGCGTGGTCCGAATGCCCCTGACCTTCCCGCGGGGGCCCGCGGCCGCGGCCTTGTTCGAGCCGGAGGTTTAAGACCGATTGCCCCCGTGAAGGCATTCGGCGGATGTCCGCTGAACGCATGGAAACCGACAATCGGTCGGCTGCCATGCCTTTTGGTCGAAGGGCGGCGTCAGCGCCGCTTGACCTCGTTCGACCAGCCATGCGCCGCGGCGGCCTTCTCGACCTTTTCCTTGATCTGGGGCAGCAGCGTGCCCATCCATTGCTGCATGCCCATCAGCATCGCCTGGCTCAGTTGCGGCTGCGCCTTGACGAGGTTCTTGCCCGCCGGCGTGGCGTAGAAGCTGGCAACCGCCTTCAGATCCTCCTTCGAGAGGACGGAGGCGAAGCTGAGGGCCTGGATCGCGAGCAGGTCGTCGTAATTCTCCGAGAGCGTGGGCATCACGACCTCGTCTACCATCACCTGGGCCTTCTTCGGGTCCGTGAGACCCATCTGCTGCATCACCCCGGCCATCGGCGCCTTCATCGCCGCGAGCACCGCGGCCCGGTCTCCCTGCGACGCGGCGACGACTTCGCGGGCGGCGGCCAAGCGCTCGGGATCGGCGGTGACGGTGGGGGCGGCCGGTTTGGCGGGCGCCTGCGCCGCGGCGGGAGCGGTGCCCGCGACGAGGGCCGGCGCGCAGAGCAGGCCGAGGCCGAGCAATCCGGAGAGCATTTTCGGGCGCATGGTCGGTGTGTCTCCGGTCGTAAGCTGAGGTCGGGGATCTACCCGAATGGGATGACGCGCGGGCAACGGTGGTCCGTGGAACGCCCGCTGCCGACTCGCGAAACGGTGGTTGGTTCCGAGCTATGCCCGCAGCGCGCTTGCCGGCCTGCCCATGGCACCGCTATGGGCGCGCTCACGGCGGCGTGACCGCGGGGAGCCAGACGATGCCGGATTCGGACGACAGCTACATCTACGACGAAGCGCTCGGCGAATGGCGCCCCGCTGGTGCGGCGGCGGCCGAGACACCCGCTGCGAGGGCGCTGGTTCGCGACGCCGCGGGCAACATCCTGGCCGACGGCGATGCGGTCACCCTGATCAAGGATCTCAAGGTCAAGGGCGCCAACCAGACCTTGAAGCAGGGCACCGTCATCCGGTCGATCCGCCTCACGGACGATCCGGAGGAGATCGATTGCCGCCACGACAGCATCAAGGGCCTCGTCCTGCGCACGGAATTCGTGCGCAAGCGCTGATCGCGATCAGCGTGAGGGGCGGGGTCAAAGCGTGACGACGAGCCCGTCCTCCGCCGCGATGTAACCGTCCGGCGGGTGAGCGATCATCTCCGGGCTCATATGCGTGAGCATCAGCCGCTTCGGGGCGATCTCGGGCAGGCGCCGCTTCAGCGTCGCCCAATCGAGGTGGAATTTCACGGGACGCTCCACGGTGTAGCCCTCGGCGATCATCAGATCCGCCCCGCGCCCCAGGGCGACGATGTCCTCCACCCATTCGGTGTCGCCGGTATAGCTGACGACCTTGCCCGCCGCCTCGATCCGCAGGGCGTGTGCCGGCGCGCCGGAGGGGTGGCGCATGGTGAAAGCGGTGGCGCTCACGCCGCCGGTCTCGACCGGGCGTCCGGCTTCCATCTCCACGACCTCGACCCGGAATCGGCGCTCGGCCGTACTGGAGCCGGGAAACAGCACCTCCATCGCCGCCGGAAGGCGCTCGGCCGTGCCCGGCGGCCCGACCACGGTCAGCGGCTCCGTGCGCCCGCTGACGAGTTGCCCGTCGAGGATCAGCCAGGGCAGGCCGCCGAAATGATCGCCGTGGAGATGGGTGAGGAACACCGTGCGGATCCGGTTCGGCTCGACGCCGAAGCGCCGGATCGCGATGAGCGCGGAGGCGCCGCAATCGATGAGGAAGGCGCCACCGGGCGTGTCGACGTGGAAGCAGGTGTTGAAGCGCCCGCCCGAGCCGAACGCGTCTCCGCAACCGAGAACATGGAGCTGCATGGATCACTCCCCCTGACTTGCCCATCCCGGCGGGGATCTCGGTCACCGGGAGCCGCGATCAACCGTCTCCGGCCAGCGATTTATCGCGTTCATGCTCGGCCGGGCGTCTCCCGCATCCTGATCAGCCGCAAGCGCGCCGTCTCAGGAGATCGTTCCTATCTCATTTGTTAGGATATCGAAGCGAGGAATTCGGGGACATACTGAATTTCGTGTCCCACCAGAGGTGCCGGAGTCTGGCGATGTGTCGGCCGGAATTGTTTTGTCGGGGACAATGTCCGGGAAAATACTGTTCCGGCGGGCCGGATGCGGTATCCTGCGGCCTGCGGAGGTGCCAAATTCCCATCTTGCGACCGCACGCCTTCCCTTCTTCTCGCCCGATTCATGACGATCCATTCCCACCCCTTCCCCTCCGCCATCCGCTCGGCCTCGATCGAGCCGGCCGCCGCCCTGTCGGCCGAGGGGGCCGCCCTGATCGACCGGATCTACGAGGCGGCGGCCTTGCCCGAGCTGTGGCGCGCGGTGCTGACCGACCTCGCCCGCTTTGCCGGCGCGCCGCAGGCGGTGATGATCGTCTCGACCGGGACGCACTTTCGCGACTTCGTGACGACGTCGCCTGAGTTCGACGCGCTGGTGGTCGATCATTTCGAGCGCTTCCCCGACAACGTCCGCACGGGGCGCCTGTTGGCGCTGCGCCATCCCGGCTTTCTCAACGACCTCGACGTCGTGACGGAGGAGGAGATCGCGACGCTGCCGCTCTATCAGGACTTCCTGATCCCCCAAGGCTACGGCGCGGGCACCGCGACGGCCGTGCTGGTGCCGAGCGGCGACAGCGTGATCGTCCATTGCGAGCGCGCCCGGAGCGAGGGCGATTTCGGGCCGCAGACCCTGGCCGCGCTCAACAGCCTGCGCCCCCATCTCGCCCGGGCCGCCCTGCTCTCCGCGCGCCTGGAGATGGAGCGGGTCGCCACCACCACCCGGACGCTCGAAGCGCTCGGCCTGCCGGCCGCCGTGCTCGGAAGCGGCGGGCGGGTCATCGACGCCAATCCGTCCCTGGTGGCGATGATGCCCCACACCCTCAGCGACCAGCCCTCGCGGCTCGCCGTGGTCGATCCGGCCGCCGACCGGCTGCTGCGCGAGGCCGTGACACAATCCGCCCAACCGCGGGCGATGCCGGTGCGCTCGATCCCGATCGCCGCCAGCGGCGAGCGTCCCCCGGTGATCCTGCATCTCGTGCCGATCCGCGGCGCGGCCCACGACGTGTTCGTCCGCGCCCGCTTCGTGCTGATCGCCACGCCCGTCGTGGCCCAGGACGTGCCGAGCGCGGATGTCGTCCAGGGCCTGTTCGACCTGACCCCGGCCGAGGCCCGGCTCGCCGCCCTGATCGCGGCGGGCGATGCTCCCGTGCCGGCCGCGGCCAAGCTCGGGATCACCCCCAGCACCGCCCGCTCCGTGCTCAGGCGCATCTTCCAAAAGACCGGCGTGTCGCGCCAAGCCGAGCTCGTCGGCCTGCTCGCCGGCCGGGGCGCCGGGTCGGGATTGCGCAAGTAACGGCCGATGCGCCGGCCGATACTCAGCTATGGCTTCGGCCAACTCGCAACTTCTGAAAAACTGCTCTATAAGCCCGGCTTCGCGCGAGGCGGGAGGGCCCGCGCGCATCACCCGATCGGGTGAGCGGAGAGAGTATCATGGCCGAGCGGTGGACCCCCAAAACCTGGCGCAACCTGCCGATCCAGCAGGTCCCGTCCTATCCGGACGCGGGCGCTCTCCAGGCCGTCGAGGCGCAGCTCGCGAGCTTTCCGCCGCTCGTTTTTGCCGGTGAGGCGCGCAAGCTGAAGGCCGCCCTGGCGCGCGTCGGGGCGGGCGAGGCCTTCCTCCTGCAAGGCGGCGATTGTGCCGAGAGCTTCGACGAGCACTCGGCCGACAACATCCGCGACTTCTTCCGCGTCTTCCTGCAGATGGCGATGGTGCTCACCTTCGCGGGCGGCTCGCCCGTGGTGAAGGTCGGCCGCATCGCCGGGCAGTTCGCCAAGCCGCGCTCCTCGCCGACCGAGACGCTCGATGGGGTGGCGCTGCCGAGCTACCGCGGCGACATCATCAACGGCCTGACCTTCAACGAGGAGGCCCGGATCCCCGATCCGCGCCGCCAGCTCGAGGCCTACCGCCAGTCGGCGGCGACGCTGAACCTGCTGCGCGCCTTCGCCACCGGCGGTTACGCCAACCTCGAGAACGCGCATCGCTGGATGCTCGGCTTCGTGAAGGACAGCCCGCAATCCTCGCGCTACCGCGATGTCGCCGAGCGGATGTCGGACGCGCTCGATTTCATGCGCGCCATCGGCATCAATCCGGAGACGCACCAGGAGGTCCGCACCACGGACTTCTACACCAGCCACGAGGCGCTGCTGCTCGGCTACGAGGAGTCGCTGACCCGCGTCGATTCGACGAGCGGCGACTGGTACGCCACCTCCGGCCACATGCTCTGGATCGGCGACCGCACCCGCCAGCCGGACCACGCCCATGTGGAATATGCACGCGGCATCAAGAACCCGATCGGCCTCAAATGCGGGCCCTCGACCACGGCCGAAGGGCTGATCCGCCTGATCGATCTCCTCAATCCGGAGAACGAGGCCGGGCGCCTGAGCCTGATCTGCCGCTTCGGCGCGGACAAGGTCGGCGACCACCTGCCGGGGCTGATCCGCACGGTGCAGCGCGAGGGCCGCAACGTCGTGTGGGTCTGCGATCCGATGCACGGCAACACCATCGCGGCCGGCCGCTACAAGACCCGGCCGTTCGAGCGGGTGATGCAGGAGATCGAAGGCTTCTTCGGCGTGCACCGCGCGGAAGGCACGATCGCCGGCGGCATCCATCTGGAGATGACCGGCAAGGACGTCACCGAATGCACCGGCGGCGCCCGGGCGCTGACGGCCGACGACCTGCAGGACCGCTACCACACCTATTGCGACCCGCGTCTCAACGCGGAGCAGGCGCTGGAGGTGGCGTTCCTCACGGCCGAACTGGTGAAGCGCGAGCGCGCCGAGATCGAGCGCCCGCGCCTCGACGCGGCGGAATAAGTCCGGTCGGGGCCGTCGGCGGCTCCCAACGCAGGCAAGATAAAGGGCGGGGCGATCCGGCAGGATCGCCCCGCCCTTTATCTTGGGCTGGCCCAAGGACCGTCCGCCCGACGCGGAGCCGACAAAAGATTCGGCGAAGCACCACATCGACGCGCGTCAAGAATGTTTCTCGCGCCCGAGCTTGGTTATCACCCTCTTAAGTGATCGGCTTTGGAGGCGGCATGGCGGTATCGGCGACCAGGAAGACATCTCGCATTCGCAGTCTCTGGCCGAGCTGGAATCCGGGTGTGCTCTCCGCCGCGCTTCCGCTGGATCGGCGCTCGATCGACCTGCGCCCCATCGAGTCCGAGGCGCGCCTGCCGCCGCATAACCTTACCGCCAACGAACTCATCGCCATGGCCCGCGCCGCTCGGGCGCGCCGCGTCGATTCGTGAGCGGAGGCTTCGCCGCCTCGTGACGGCGACGCCCTGATCCCGCCACCGGACGACCCGGCAGGCGCCTACTGCACCAGGGCCAGACGGCCGCGTGCCTCGTTTGCCCCGGTGCGGATCGGCGGCTCGCTGTGGCCGGCGAAGAAATCCTCGACCATCTCGCGCAGGATCTCGGCCAGATCGCCACCGCGATCCGCCTCGACATGCACGTCGCTGCCGACGCAGCGGCCGAGGCCCGGTGTGGCGTTGCTGGCCAGGCTGAGGAGGCGCTCGTTGTACTCCGCCCCCAGACCGTTCACCGCGATGAAGTTGCGCCCACCCAGCACGGGCCCGTACTTCACGGTGATCCGGTGCTCCTGATCGGCATCGTTCTGCAGCGTGGCGGTGAAGCCGACGAAATCGTCGCGATCCACCTCCGGGGCGGGGCAGGTGATCCGGCCGTGCTCGATGCCGTCTTCTTCCAGCACCTCGGCCATAAGATTCAGGGCTTCGGTGATCGGAGCCAGCGCCCGAACGCCGTCCTGAAGAAGCTTGGCCTGGATCCGATGCTTCTGCGCGTCGGCCGCACGCAGGCGCGCCCGGAAGCGGTTCTTGATGTCGAAGGGGTTCGTCATGGATGGGTCCCCGCTCGAATGTTCGGTGCCCTTGGATCGACTTGGAAGTTAGGAAGACAAGCAATAAACGTCAAGCTGATGCACAGTATTCATGCCCGCTTCGACGCTGGGCTCTTGCTTCATTATGTGACGTGAACATTTTTTGTGCAGAATAGAGCGCTGCGGTATTGGTGCAGTGCACGCGGGGGCGCCGCGGACAGTGCCGAGCCGGCCTTCCGCCCGCCTCCGCATTGCGCTTTCTCACGGAAAGTGCGTATCCGACAAACGGACCTTTTCCGGAGTCGTTCCCCGCGATGAGCGGCCGGGCGCCGATGGAGAACGAGCGGGAGCGACGCACCGTTGGCCAAAGCCAGCCGAGATTCGATCAGCCAAGACCCGACTAGCCGGGACACGACCCGCCAAGGCACGGCGAGCGACGGCACGACCATCGCGAGCATGACCGGGTTTGCCCGCTCGGCCGGCACGACCGGCGCGGTGCAGTGGTTGTGGGAGATCCGCACCGTGAACGGGCGTGGGCTCGATATCCGCGTGCGCGTCCCGAACGGCTCCGAGGCGGCGGGGGAGGCGGCCCGCATCGCCCTGTCCAAGGCGCTCTCCCGAGGCCAGTGCCAACTCGGTCTGACCTTGACGCGGCCCGAGGCGGCGGTGCGCGTGCGCATTGACGAAACCCTTCTGGCGAGCCTCGCGGCGGCGGTCGCCCGCGTGCCGCGCCCCGCCGAGGTCGGCCCGGCGACGCTCGACGGGCTGCTCGCCGTGCGCGGCGTCGTCGAGACCGAGAGCGAGGCCGGGGCCGACCCTGAGGCGCTCAATCGAGATCTGGTGACCGGGATCGAGACCCTCGTGGCCGATCTCGTCTCTGCCCGCCGCGCGGAAGGCGCGCGGCTGCACGCGATCGTCGGCGGCCAGATCGCGGATATCGCCCGCCTGACCCAGGCCGCCGAGGACTGCCCCGCCCGCCGGCCCGAGGCGGTGCGCGCCCGGCTCGCGGAGGCCGTGGCGACGCTGGTCGGTACCGGGGGGCTCGACCCCGACCGCCTGCATCAGGAAGCGGTGCTGCTCGCGGCCAAGGCGGATGTGCGCGAGGAACTCGACCGCCTGCGGGCCCACCTCGCGGCTATCGGCGAGCTGCTGGCGCAGGGCGGCGCGATCGGCCGGCGGCTCGATTTCCTGGCCCAGGAACTCGGCCGCGAGGCCAACACCCTGTGCGCCAAGGCCGGCGATATCAGCCTGTCGCGGATCGGACTCGACTTGAAGGCCGTGGTGGAGCAATTCCGCGAGCAGGTGCAGAACGTCGAATGAGAGCGAGAGACATGCGCAGCGGAGTTTCCCGCCGATGACGCAGGATGCCACCCAAGGTGCCACCCAAGGCAGGCCGGACATCGCCCGGCGCGGGCTGATCCTGATCCTGTCCTCGCCCTCGGGCGCGGGCAAGACGACGCTGACCCGCGCCATCGCCCAGCGGCCCGAATGGGGCCTCGACCTGTCGATCTCGGTCACGACGCGCTCGCGCCGCCCCTCGGAGATCGACGGGCGCGACTACCGCTTCATCGACCGCGAGGCGTTCGAGGATCTTCGCACGCGCGACGACCTGCTCGAATGGGCCGAGGTCCACGGGAATTTCTACGGCACGCCGCGCCGCCCGGTCGAGAAGACGCTGTCCCAGGGCCGGGACATGATCTTCGACATCGACTACCAGGGCACCCGCCAGGTGCGGCAGCGGCTGCAGGACGACGTGGTGACGGTGTTCATCCTGCCGCCGAGCTTTGCCGAGTTGCGCAACCGCCTGGAGCGCCGGGCGGAAGACGCGCCCGAGACCATCGAGCGGCGGCTGGCCAACGCCCGCAACGAGATGCAGCGCTGGAGCGAATACGACTATGTCATCGTCAATGACGACCTCGACGAGTCGTTTCGCGCGCTTCAGTCGATCCTGGCTGCCGAGCGCCTCAAGCGCACCCGCCGCACCGGCCTGCCGGGCTTCGTCGATGGCCTGCTGGCGGAGGCCGGGCGGAACGGCTGAGAAGTACGCCCTCCCTTCCCGCACGCGGGGCGAGGGGAGGGCGCTTCACGCCGCGATCTTCACTCCGCCGCCGTGCGCGGCGCGGGCGAAAACGGCTCCTCCACCTGCGCCGCGTGGAGGCGGCGGTAGTAGCCGTCGCCCGCCAGCAGCGCGTCGTGGCGGCCCTGCTCGGCGATGCCGCTCTCGGCCACCACCACGATGCGGTCGGCGTGGCGGATGGTGGCCAGCCGGTGGGCGATCACCAGCGTCGTGCGCCCCTCCGCCAGCTCGAACAGCGAGGCCTGGATCTCCCGCTCGGTCTCGGTGTCGAGCGCCGAGGTCGCCTCGTCGAGAATCAGGATCGGCGGGTTCTTGAGGAAGGCGCGGGCGATGGCGAGCCGCTGCTTCTGCCCGCCCGACAGCTTCACCCCCCGCTCGCCGATCACCGTGTCGAGCCCCTCGGGCAGGGAGGCGATCAGCCCATCGAGCCGGGCGCGGGTGGCCGCGTCCAGAATCTCGGCCTCGCTCGCGCCGAGGCGGCCATAGGCGATGTTCTCGCGGATCGTGCCGGCGAACAGGAACACGTCCTGCTGCACGATGCCGATCTGCCCGCGCAGGGAGGCCAGCGTCAGGTCGCGGATGTCGTGGCCATCGATGGTGATGCGCCCAGCCTCTGCTTCGTAGAACCGCGGGATCAGCGAGAGGAGCGTCGTCTTGCCCGCCCCCGAGGGGCCGACGAAGGCCACGGTCGCGCCCGCGCGGATCGTCAGATCGACGCCGGCCAGCACCGGACGGTCCGGGCTGTAGCCGAAGCGCACGCCGTTGAGCCGGATCTCGCCCTTGAGCGGCGGCGCGGGGAGGGCGCCCGGCCGGTCGGCGATATCGGGCTCGGTGGCGAGCAGTTCTTGGTAGCGGCGAAAGCCGGCGATGCCCTTCGGGTAGGTCTCGATCACCGCCCCGATCTTTTCCAGCGGCCGGTAGAACACCGCCACGAGGAGCAGGAAGCCGACGAAGCCGCCGGCCGTCAGGTCGCCGCGCACCACGAAGGCCGCGCCCCCGAGGAGCACCACGATCTGCACGAGGCGCAGGCCCAGATAGTTGATCGACAGGGCGCCGGCCATCAGCCGGTAGGCTTCGAGCTTGGTGGTGCGGTATTTCCGGTTGTCGGAGGCGAACAGTGCCCGCTCATGCGCCTCGTTGGCGAAGGCCTTCACCACGCGGATGCCGCCCACATTCTCCTCGATGCGGGCGTTGAAGGCGCCGACGCGCCCGTACTGCGCCTGCCAGTTGCGCGTCATGCGCCCGCCGTAGCGGATGACGATGAAGGCGATCAGCGGCAGGATCACCAGCGTCATCAGCGCCAGCGGCGGGTGGACGAGGAACATCAGCGCGAAGGCGCCGAACAGCGTCATCACCGCGATGAAGAGGTCCTCGGGCCCGTGATGGGCGACCTCGCCGATCTCCTCCAGATCCTTGGTGATGCGCGCCACCAGATGGCCGGTCTTCTGTCCATCGAAGAAGCGGAAGGAGAGCTTCTGCAGATGATCGAAAGCGCGGGCGCGCATCTCGGTCTCGATGTTGATGCCGAGCACGTGACCCCAATAGGTCACCACCACCATCAGGCCGGCATTGGCGACGTAGAGCAGGGTCAGGCCCATCGCCGCGAGCAGGATCAGGCTCCAATCCTGCTGCGGCAGCAGCCGGTCGACGAAGGCTTTGACCGCGAGCGGGAAGCCGAGTTCGAGCAGGCCGGAGAGCACGGCGCAGCCGAAATCCACCAGGAACAGCGTCCGGTGCGGCCGGAAATAGGCGAGGAAGGCCTTTAGCATGGCGCGGCTGTCGCGGGTCTTCTGGCCCGGAAGCGGGCACTCCCCGGCGCATAGGCGAGGGCGCATCGAAGCGCCAGCGGCGCCGACGCGGGGCGGCCCTCATGGCGCCGCGCGGTCAAGCCGCCATCGTCCGCGCGATCGCGCCGCGCAGGAGCAGGCCGGACCCCGCGACGCCGAGGGCGGAGACGGTGATGAGCGAGAGCGTGCCGAGCCGCCGCTCAGCGCATCACATACACATCGGTGCCGACGGTGACGCGCCCGAACAGGTCGGCGATGTCCTGATTGTACATGCGGATGCAGCCGTAGGAGGCGAAGGTGCCGATCGAATTCGGCCGGTTGGTGCCGTGGATGGCGTATTCGCCGCCGCGCAGGGTCATCGCCGCCACGCCCATCGGATTGCTCGGCGAGCCGCCGCGGATGAGGTTGGGCAGGCGCGGGTTGTCGCGCTTCACCTCGGCCGGGGGCGACCAGTCGGGCTGGTAATACTTGCCGTCGATCTGCGTGGCGCCGCTCCACTGCTTGCCCGGCTTGCCGACCGCGACGGGGTAGCGGATCGCCGTGCCGTCGCCGTTGACGAGGTAGAGCCGGCGTTCGGTGGTGCGCACCACGATCGTGCCCGCTCCGAGCCCGTCGGCGAAGGGGACGACTTCCCGGGCCTGGGCGGCACCGGCCGCGCACAAAGCCGCCACGACCGCGCCCGCGAGACACGCCCTGTACTTGATTGACCTGAACATCGAAGATCGCCTTCCGAAGCAGAAGCGTAACTGACGAAGACGATCCGACGTTCCAGCTTGCGATTCTGCTTTACGCGCCGCGAAATGCGCGCCTCATGCACGGCCTCTTGGCGGATTAGCGAATGCCGGGCTCGGAAATTGCGGAAAATTTTAAGTATCGGCAGGCGGCGCCGGTCCCAGCGCTGGTCTTAGCGTTCGTGGAGCCGGACTGCTTCCGGGTGCCGCTCCTGCCAGCCATGGCGGACGAGTTCGGGGTCGGCATGCTCCTCGATCGGGTGGCCGACACAGAGATAGGCGATCAGATCCCAGCCCTCCGGCACGTCGAGGGCATCCGTCACGATCGTGGGTTCGAGGATCGAGACCCAGCCGACACCGAGGCCGTGGGCGCGGGCGGCCAGCCAGAAAGCATGGATGCAGGCCGCCACCGAGTAGCGCAGCATCTCCGGCATGGTCGCGCGGCCAAGACCGTGGCCGGCCCCCGTCCCGGAATCGCAGAACACCGCGAGGTGAACGGGCGCCTCGCGCAGGCCCGCGAGCTTCAGGCGGGCGTAGAGCGTGCGTTGGTCCTCGGCATAGGTCGCGCAGGCGGCGGCGTTGCAGCGCTCGAAGCTGGCGATGACCGCCGCGCGTCGCCGGGGCTCGGAGACCCGCACGAACCGCCAGGGCTGGCTGTTGCCGACGGAGGGCGCCAGCGCCGCCAGATCGAGGCAGGTTCGCAGCGCCGCCTCGTCGATCGGATCGCCGGCGAAGCGCCGCACGTCCCGCCGCCACACGAACAGGTCCGCGAGGCGCGCACGGAAGGCGTCATCGAAGATGGGCGGAGGCGCCGCCGCGGGGGGAGGGAACTCGGACATCGCCGCCGCTTCTCGCGCCGACGGACGCGGCTGCCAAGATGGTCGCGACCAAGATGGTGATCCGGGACGCGACCGCGGCTCCATGCCGCGAGCCGCGTCCCGCACGGTGGCGGCCGGCTTTCGGGGCGATGCAGCCACAGGAGGCACCGGCCTCGACACGAAAAAAGGGCGGCGCTCCGAGGAGGCCGCCTGAAGTCCTTGGGTCTCGAAACCCCCTGGATGTCGGTTTGCCGAGATCCGTGGCATTGCCCGAGGGCTGGGGAGCTCGGGTTCAGGCGCCGCCGCGGTGGACAGACCGACGAGGTTTCAAGTCACAGTGAAAGCGTGTCGCGGTGGCGATGGCAAGGCGAGTCTGCGGCGGGACGATGATGTTCACCACCTCAACGTGCGGCGACGCACATGAGTCGCGCGCCGCGCCGAAATCGCGCTGCGCGGATGATGGCCGGCGAAGCACCTTGCGGGTGCCCCCCGCGGAGCCCATCATCTCTCCCACGCCGCAGGAACGCCGGCACCGATACGGGAGTGACGATGAGCGAAGGGCAGAGCGTCGATCACCGCTCGAACGACCGGGACAGCCAAGTGGCTTCACAAGCGCCGCCGCAAGTGATCCCGTTTCCGTCGCCCACCACCCCGCAGGTCGCCTTCCAGCGCGACGAGTTGCGGACCATCTTCAATCTCTACGGACGGCGCGTCGCGGAGGGCGAGTGGCGCGACTACGCCCTCGATTTCCGCCGCGACAAGGCGGTGTTCTCGATCTACCGCCGCGCCTCCGAGATGCCGCTCTACCGGATCGAGAAGGATCCCAAGCTCGCCCGCCGCCAGGGCGCCTACGCGGTGATCGCGGCGAGCGGCCTCGTGATGAAGCGCGGCAACGACCTGGCCCGCGTCATCGGTGTGCTGGAGGGGCCGTTGCGGGCGGTCTGATCCCGCCTCCGAAGGTCTCCAGAGGCGGGATCAGGCTGTGCGGCTACCAGCGCACGATCGCTCTACCAGCGAACGATGAGTCTACCAGCGCACGATCACTTGGGCCCGGACCGTGCGGGGGGCGCCCGGCATGATGTTGTTGTTGTTGTGCGCCGAGACGATGTAGTTGCGGTCGAACAGGTTCTCGATGTTCACCTGCGCGCGCACATTCTCGTTGATCCGGTAGAACAGGCCCATATCGAAGCGCGAGTAGCTCGGGAGGCGTACGGTCTGATCCGAGGTCGCGAAGGTGTGCGACTGGTTGATGAAGCCGACACCGACCGAGAAGCTCGGGTTGATGTCGAACTTGTTCCACAGCGTGAAGGAATTGAGCGGCACCAGCCCGACGAAGTTTCCGGCGACGATCGTCGGGGACAGATTGTTGGTGATGCGCGCATCGGTGAAGGCGTAGCCACCCGCGACCGACCACCAATCGGTGAGGTAGCCGTTGATGCCGATCTCCGCGCCCTGCGTATTGGTCTGGCCCGAGGTCAGGAAGAAGCCGGCCCGGTTCGGGTCGGGAAGGCGCTGGTTGCTGCGGTCGAGGTTGAACAGCGCGCCGGTGAGCTGAAGCACGGGCGAGACGTCGTACTTCACGCCGACTTCCGTGTTCTCGAACTTCTCCGGCTGGGCGATGGCGAGGCCTGGGCTCAACGTGCTGAACTGATCGCCCGACGAAGGCAGGTACGAGATGCTGAAGCTCGTATAGAAGGCGAGGTTCGGCAGCGGCTTCACGACGATGCCGGCCCGCGGCGAGACCAGATCATCCACGCGGGCATTGGTCGCCCTGGTGCCCCGGTCGGTCGCCGAGAAGTCGAAATGGTCGAAGCGCAGACCACCGATGAGCTGCACGTGCTCGTTCAGCTCGACTTGGTCCTGAACGTAGGCCGCCGCGAGGCCGAGATCGTAGACGCTGTTGGCGCCGGTCGTGTTGCGGAAGTTGATGCCCACGCGCGTCAGCGGCGAGAGCGGGTTGACGGCGAGGCTCTGCGGCGCGCCCGGCGTCGCGAAGAAGCCTTCCTGACGGAAGCTCAGGCCTTCCTGGTAGCCGAGTTCGAACCCGCCGAGCAGAGTGTGCTTCACGGGGCCCGTGAGGAACTGGTAAGTGAAGTCGGTCTGGTTGAAGTAGTTCGTCCGGTCGGTCTGACTGTTATAGGCCGAGATGTTGACGGCCGTGCCCGCTGCATTCACCGCGCCACCCGGGAAGACGTTCTGGTAGAACTTCTCGTAGTCGGCGATCCGCGACTGGCTGCGCATCACGACGCCGTTCTCGAAGACGTGGTCGAGCTGCGCCGTGGCGATGTGGGCATTGACGTAGGTCGGCGACAGGAACGGGTTGCCGAAATAGGTCGTCCGGTTGTCGCGATACCGGTAGGGCCGGCCGAACTGCGAGGGGATGCCGCGATCGGTCGTGCGGTCGTCATGGAAGAACTCGTAGGAGAGACGCAGGGTCGTCTGCGGCCCGAGCAGGAAGGTCATCGTCGGGTTCACGCCGTAGCGGCGGATATCGACGAAGTCGCGGTAGGTCGCCGTGTCCTCGAACACGCCGTTCATGCGGAAGAACACGCTGTCGGAGATGCGGTCGCCGACATCGAGCGCCACGCGCTTGTTCGCGAACTGGCCGCCCTGGGCGACGATTTCGCGGGTCGGGACGCCGTCGGCTTCCTTGAGCACGCGATTGATGACGCCGCCGCCGCCGCCGCGGCCGAAGATCATCGCGTTGGGCCCCTTCAGCACTTCGATGCGCTGGATGTTGTAGAGGTCGCGGTAATACTGCACGTCGTCGCGGATGCCGTTGACGAAGAAGTCGGCATTCGAGCGCTGACCGCGGATGATCAGCTCGTCGCGGTTGCCCTCGCCCTGGGCCTGGATCACGCCCGGCACGTAACGCGTCGCCTCGCCGATCGACTGGAAGCCCTGGTCGAGGATCTGCTCCCGCGTAACGACCGAGACGGATTGCGGCGTATCGAGCAGGGGCGTCGGCGTCTTGGTGGCGCTCCGCGTCGCCTTGCCGAGATAGCCGACCGTGACACCGCCCTGGGGTTCGAGGCGCAGGGCGCCGCGGCCGAGGCCCTCGACGGACAGTTCATCCAGCGCGACGGCGGCAGGGGAGGCCGTCACCGGAACGACAGGTTGCGCCTGTACAGGTCCTGCTAGTGCAGCGGTCGCCCCCGCCAGAATCGCAAAGGCGACTTCATTCGTTCCAGGACGTCTCAAGTTCAATCCCCCGTCTTCTTCGTAATATTAGACGATGCCGTTCCGCCGTCTTGGCGGTCATGACGGCATCGCCCGACGGGGATCAAGCGGGTGGGGTTCTATAACAAACGACAGAAACCATTCTTTAGTTTGTAATAATTTGAATTATGCTTCCAAGGCGTTGAGAGCGAACATAACTTTTTCAGAATAGAAACGTTACAGACTGTACAATCCAGCAACAATGTTGCTAATGGGCCACGGCACTGCTTAGAGCTGTTGTAAACTGCGCGCGCCACGCAGCGCCCCACGCAGCGCCCCACGCAGCGCCCCACGCAGCGCCTCCGCGGCGCCGACGAAACCTTGAGCGATCCGAGGCGAATCGCGGCGGCCCCGCATTCCTGTGCCTCACGGACAGGCGCGACGCGCCCGGCGCCCCGGCTGGCTCGGCAGCGGCTTGGGCGACTATGCTTTACCGGGCGGGCCGCAACGTCGCGGCGGCTTCGGCGAACCGGCGGATCGCCGCCGGGTCCGGCTTGCCGGCGGGGACCACCCAGCTTCCGCCGACGCAGAGCACGGCCGGGTGGGCGAGCCACTCCCCGGCGGTCGCTTCGGTGATGCCGCCCGTGGGGCAGAAACGCACCTGCCCGAACGGCGCGGCGAGCGCCTTCAGCGCCTTCAGGCCGCCCGCAGCTTCCGCCGGGAAGAACTTGAAGCGGTCGAGCCCGTGATCGAGGCCGCGCATGATGTCGGCGGCGGTCGCGACACCCGGCAGGTAGGGAACGCCCGAGGCAAGGGCCGCCTCCGTCAAAGGCGCGGTCAATCCGGGGCTGACGATGAACTTCGCGCCCGCGCCGATCGCGGCATCGAGATCGCGCGCATTCAGCACCGTCCCGGCGCCGACCACCGCGCCCTCGACGCTCGACATCGCCCGGATCACGCCGAGCGCCGCGGGGGTGCGGAGTGTGACTTCGAGGGCGGTGAGCCCGCCGCCGACCAGCGCCTCGGCGATCGGCACCGCGTCGGCGGCATCCTCCACCACCAGCACGGGGATGACGGGAACGGAGCGCATCAGCGCGTCGATGGTGCTCATCGGGGTCTCCTCCGGTGTCGGTTCGGCTTATCGCGCGTCTTCGGGACGATGCTCTAAAGGCCCGCTGCCGCCAGCATCGCCGAGCCGCCGCGCTCGGCCTCGTCGGCGCCCCGGCGCATGAAGGCGAACAGCTCGCGGCCGGTGCCGAGGCCGTCCGGCGGCCGCACCGCCTCCGCGCGGCTCTCCCACTCGGCCGAATCGACCAGCACTTCGAGCAAGCCGTGCTCGGCCGAAAGGCGGACGATGTCCCCGTCGCGGATGCGGCTGATCGGGCCGCCGCCGACCGCCTCGGGGCTGACATGGATCGCCGCCGGCACCTTGCCGGAGGCCCCCGACATCCGCCCGTCGGTGACGAGGGCCACCTTGTGGCCGCGGTCCTGCAACACGCCCAGCGGCGGGGTCAGTTTGTGCAGTTCCGGCATCCCGTTGGCGCGCGGGCCCTGGAAGCGCACGACCACCACGACATCGCGTTCCAGCTCGCCCGCCTTGAAGGCGGCGATGACGTCGTCCTGATCGGAGAAGACGCGGGCCGGGGCTTCGATGGTGCGGCGCTCAGGATCGACCGCGCTGGTCTTGAAGGTGGCGCGGCCGAGATTGCCCTTCACCAGCCGCATCCCGCCATCCGGCTGGAACGGCCGAGAGGGGGGGCGGAGCATGGCCTCGTCCAGCGGCTTGGCCGGCGCGTCCTCGAAGGTGAGGTCGTTCCCTTCGCCCAGAAGCTTCGGGTCGCGGGCATGGTCGCGCAGGCGCGTGCCGGCCACCGTCAGGAGATCGTCGTGCAGGAGGCCGGCATCGATCAGCGCGGCGATGACGTAGGACATGCCGCCGGCCGCGTGGAAATGGTTCACGTCGCCCGCGCCGTTCGGATAGACCCGCGCGATCAGCGGCACGACGCCGGAGAGCCGGTCGAAATCCTCCCAATCGACGACGATGCCGGCGGCCCGCGCCATGGCCGGTATGTGGATCGCGTGGTTGGTCGAGCCGCCGGTGGCGAGCAGGCCGACGATGGCGTTGACGATGGCCCGCTCGTCGATGCAGCGCCCGAGCGGCCGGTAATCATTGCCGTTCCAGCCGATTTCGGTGAGCCGGTGGATCGCCGAGCGCGTCACCGCCTGCCGCAGGCGCGTGCCGGGATTGATGAAGGAGGCGCCGGGCATGTGCAGGCCCATCACGTCCATCATCATCTGGTTGGAATTGGCGGTGCCGTAGAAGGTGCAGGTGCCGGCCCCGTGATAGGAGGCGGACTCGCTCTCCAAGAGTTCCGCGCGGCCGACCTTGCCCTCGGCATAGAGCTGCCGGATGCGCTGCTTCTCCTTGTTGGCGAGCCCCGAGGGCATGGGGCCGGCCGGGATCAGGATCATCGGCAGGTGGCCGAAGCGAAGCGCGCCGATGATGAGGCCGGGCACGATCTTGTCGCAGATGCCGAGCAACGCCGCGCCCTCGAACATGCCGTGGCTGAGCGCGACCGCGGTGGAGAGGGCGATGGTATCGCGGGAGAACAGCGACAGCTCCATGCCGCGCTGGCCTTGGGTGACGCCGTCGCACATGGCGGGCGTGCCGCCCGCGATCTGCGCCGTGGCGCCCACTTCGCGGGCGAACAGCTTGATCTGCTCGGGATAGCGCCCGTAGGGCTGATGCGCCGAGAGCATGTCGTTATAGGCGGTGACGATGCCGATATTCATGGCCCGGCCTGCGATGATCGCCGGCTTGTCCTCGCCGGATGCCGCGAAGCCGTGGGCGAGGTTGCCGCAAGCGAGCATCGGGCGGTGCACGCCCGCCTCCCGCTCGCGGTCGATCAGGTCGAGATAGGCACGGCGGCTGTCGCGGGAGCGCGCGATGACGCGCTCGGTGACCGCGGCGACCTCGGGATGAAGCTCCGGCATAGCTCGTTCGCCTCGTTCGGGTATCGACAGCACGGACAGGCCCGCAAGAACGGGGCCTGCGCTCCCCTTAACATGGAGAGAGTCCAAACGGGATCACGCCCGTGAGAACGCCTTCATGAGCCTGAGCCATGGCCGGATCTGCTCGGCAGAGGGTCGGGGATGCCGTCGCCGGATGACCCTGCCGCTGCCTTCGCGCGGGTCTGCCATGGGGATCGCCCCGGCAGGTGATCGGCTGCAAGGCGGGTGATCGCTGGATCGGCGGGCTGTCACCCGCCGATCCATCCGACCCCAGCCCAAGGGTCGCGCGGCCTGTGCCGCGACCCCGCACGTACATTGAAGAAAATGCGCCTCACGCCCCCGGCGCGGTCACGATATCCCGCTCGACCTCGGCCGGGTCGAGCACGTAGCGCCGCGAGCAGAACTCGCAGGTGATGGACACGGTACCGTCGTCGGCCACCATGTCCCGGCGCTCCTCGGCCGAGAACGAACGGATCATACCCAGCACCCGCTCTTCCGAGCAGCGGCAGCGCTCGATCACGCTCTGCGCATCGAACACGCGCACGCCGCGCTCGTGGAACAGGCGGTAGAGCAACCGCTCGCTCGACACCGCCGGATCGACGATCTCGTGGTCTTCCACCGTGTTCACGAGGCTGCGCGCCTCGGTCCAGGCGTCGTCGTCGCGGGCGCCGCCGGTGAGGATCTCGTGGCCCTCCGGTGCGTCGCCGGGCGGAAGGTCGGCTTGGCGCATGCGGTCGGGCGAGGTCGGCAGGAACTGCACCAGCAGGCCGCCGGCGCGCCAGCGGCTCTCCCCGCCCTCCATCTGCTCGGCCACCGCGAGGCGGACCAGCGTCGGGATCTGCTCGGATTGGCGGAAATACTGGTGCGCGGCCTCTTCGAGGCTTTGGCCCTCGAGAGCGACGACGCCCTGATAGCGGCTCTGGGAAGGCCCCTGGTCGATGGTCATGGCCAGATGCCCGCGACCCATCAGGTCGGCGGCGCGCGCCTTCGGGCCGAGGGCGGCCACCGGCTCCGCATCGAAGCGGGCGGTGGCCCGCACCCGGTCGGGCGCCTCGAAATCGACCACCAGCATGTTCACCGGCCCGTCGGTCTTGGTCTGAAGCTGGAAGCGGCCTTCGAGCTTCAGGGAGGCGCCGAGCAGCACGGTGAGCGCCGCCGCCTCGCCGATCAGCCGGGCGGCCGCATCGGGATAGCCGTGGCGGCGCAGGATGGTGTCGATCGAGGGGCCGAGCCGCACCGCGCGGCCGCGCAGATCCAGCGCTTCGACGGCGAACGGCAGGACGGCGTCGTCGTCGCCTTCGAGCGAGGGTGTGAAAGAAGGGGCGTGTCCGGAGCTCATGGGCTCTCCGTATCCGGGCTGGATGGAAAAGAGGAGCGGGAGGGCGGCCGGTCCGGCGGCATCGCACCGAACCGGCGGAAGCGCGTGAACTGGCGCACGTCCTCGGCGCTCCTCATATGGGGGGCACCATGCCCCGGCGCGAGACCGGCGCATGATGCCCTCGGCCGGTGCCGCCGCGCAAACATTTCGGAAGGGGCCGTCATGCCGTCCGGCGCCCTCCACGAACCATCCCGGACGGGTCAGAAATCCGTGTGCAACCGCGTGCCGAAGAAATCGGCCGGGCCCCGGTCGCGGTTATAGGCCGGGTTCTCGATGTGCTGGTAGTCGAAGGACATCGTCACGGCCTTCGTCAGGTTCATCGCGTAATAGACCTCGACCGCCCGCTCCGGGGCATAGTTGTCGAGGCGGCCGTCTCCGATCAGGAGCCCGAGGCCGCCATTGGCGAAATAGGCGCGGTGAGAGGACGAGATCCGGTTCGCAGCGGCGCCGACGCCGACCGTATCCTGCGGCCGGCCCCAGGCCGTGCCCTTGAGCGAGAGGCCACCCGAGACGGAGCCGTCGACATCGGTGAAATTCAGGTTCTCGTTGCGCCCGTCGTTGACGCTCGCCCGCGCGAACAGGCCGAGCTCGGCGGTGAGGGCCTGTTCGAGATTGACGTAGGCGCCGCTCTTGCGCCGGGGCTCCCGCGTCGCGGCGGCGGCCGTGTTGATGTCGGCGAATGCGCCGGCCTGCGTCAGCCCCACGACCTGCCGGAAGTTGGCGGTGTTGCCGACATTCGAGAACAGGCCGAGGCGTACCTTGCCCGGCTGGTCGAGCACGGGCAGCGTGTGGCGCTCCTCGAACTCGATCACGGCGCCGGCCCGCTCGAACACCCGCGGATCGAGCACGTCGGAGGACGGCTCCTTCGGCACCTGCGTATAGGCGGCGCGGATCGCGAATTCCGCCCGATTGTACTCGACCATCACGCCTTGCGTGAAGCCGGGGAGGTTGGCCGGGAAGTCCCAGGCGGCCGCGGCCCAAAGGCCCCAGTTCATGAAATCGACCCGCGGGTCGTGGGCGTAGACGTTGCCGTCGAAGAAATCGCCGAGCGCGAACTTGCCGGCGATGACCGTGATCCGCTCGACATCGCGCGTGCCGGCGATGGAATTCGGCCCGTCCGGCACCTCTTCCGTCTCGCCCCCGAGCCCGAAGGTCTGGCGGACGAAGTAGCGGTTCGAGCGCAGCTTCGGGAACGGCGCGCCCGCCTTCTGTGCCTCGCCGTTGACGAAGCCGGCCACGCCCAGCGTGCGCGACAGGCCGAAGCCCTGGCTGAATTCCGGATTGTAGTAGAGTTCCGTGCCCTCGAAGAGCTTGAGGCCCAGGAACAAGGTCGCGGTCGTCGTCGCCTGCGCTTGGTCCGGTACGAGGCTCTGCGGCCCACGATAGGGGGCCCGGAAGCCCGTCACGCCCTGGTTCACGAAGGTGGTCTGGCCGTGCAGCGAGAAGCGGGCGTCCTTCGGGGTCTCGTCCTCTTCCTCCGGCACCAGGGTCAGCGGCTGAGGGTGCCAGATCAGCCGCGCCATCATCTGGTTGGAGACGAAGCCGGTGCGGGTCGTCACCGGTCCCCCGTCGAGGCCCGGCAGCGTGCCGAGGCCGAAGCGCCGGCTCTCGCCGAGGTCGCTGTAGCGGTAGTCGATGCCGAGCGAGAGATGCGGATCGACCGCGAACTGCACACCCGCACCGAGCGTGAAGCCGAGATAGGAGACATTGCGAGCGGCCGTCGCCGTCGGGCCGCCGGCCAGATCCGGATAGGTGGCGAGCACCCGGCCATTGGCGCCGGTGAGCCCGGCCGTCGCGTAGATCAGATTGTTGCCGAGGGCGTAGCCGAGCCGCGCGCGAGCGGAGCCGAATAGGTCCGTCTTCTCGCGGATCAAGGCGAAGGGCGGATCGATCGCCTCGTAGCCGAAGCCCGGCGCATCGGAGCGCGCACCGCGCTTGAGGTTGGCGCCGGCGAGATCGGCTTCGATCCCATAGACGAGGGCGCCGTCCTGCCCGTTCCAGCCGGCAAAGGCGCCGCCGACCACCGTGGTCGCGTCGCCGCCGAGGTCGCGGCTGCCGGTGGCGTCGCCGGTCGAGATCGCACGGACCCGCCGGGCGCCGATCGCGGTCGGGCCGAAATCGTAATTGCCGAAGGAGGCGCCCGCGCTGCCCTGCACCCCGGCATAGATGCCGGACCAATCGATGAAGCGGGGCCGTGCGAGCTCCGCGAGGTCTGCGGCCAGGCCGGTGCCGGCATGAACGCCGAGGATCGCGGCAAGCCCTGCCGAGACCGCCCCCTGTTTCGCGATTACTCTCGCGCACGCCTTGAACACTGCGCCAGCCCCCGCCGCCACTCCATGAGCGGCCTAGCAGATGCCGGTGCCGCCGCAATGTGCCGACGACCCGCCGACGCACGAGGCATCAGAACGGTTGCGCGGGCGCCACGATGTGCAGTGAGAAGCCGAAACATCCGACAGGACGATGACGGGCCAATCGGCCCAGGCCGGGCCGGAGCGTGCTGAACTGGGATAAAGGCTCTAAAACCGTCCCGAAATGACAAATAAGTGACCGCGGGCGCTCATGCCTACTTGCGGCAGCGCAGCATCGCGCTAACCTTGACCGGACTTGATCCCCATCAGGTTTGTCGAACTTAAGGGCGCGCCAGAAATGGTGCGCCCCTTTTTTTCGAAAACGTTCGGCGCGTCACTCCGCGGGAGCGGCGGCTGCCTTGGCCGGAGCCGGCTTGGCGGCGGTCTTTGCCGGCGTCGCGGCGGCCTGCTGGTTCACATCCGGCACGCGGGTCCACGTTTGTGAGCCGCACAGCACCTTGAGCATGCAGCCCTGCACGCTCAGCTCGCTCTCGCTCTCACGCTCCAGGCTGACCTGATAGATCTTGCCCTCGTCGGCGTTGTAGATCTCGCCCGCGAAGCCCGCATCGTCAGGCTTGAGGTTTTCGAGGAGCGTAAGCCCCATGAGCGGGCGGGCCCGCTTCTTGGGATCGGGGTTCTTCACGTCGTTGCGCGGCGCCCCGGCGTCGTCGGTCGCAGATTTCAGCCAGACCACCTTGCCGCAGGCGTTGCCGCCGCTCGGCCCGCAGCGGTCGATACGGATCTTCGCGCGTCCGTCCCCCGTCAGCCACGTTCCGGAGAGGTCCTTGGGGGCAGCAAAGGCGGCGTTCGAGGCCAGGAGGGCGGCGAGACCGAGAGCGATACGCATGAAAGGCTCCTGAGGCTGGGCCCGAAACGGGCTGTGGCTTGCGGAGAAGGGATCACCCCGGCAGCGAGCGGGGGCAGGCGAACCGTCCACCCATTGAGCCGCCGCAATCCGGCGATTTTTCGGCGGTGTTGCGCTAAAGCCATGGCGGAGCCGAAAAACGCCGCGCTCGCCGGGATTCGGCTCGCACGGGCATCCGCGGCCTGCCGGTGGTTGAGGGCCTACCGGTCCACCGCTATAAGCCCGGCGCGCCGGGCGCCCACCAGGCCGTCGTTCGTCAGGACGGTCGATCTCTCGGGCGGCTTTCGAGCCCGCCCTCCTTCAGCGCGTCGCGCGACCCCTTTTTCCAACGAACCGGACCGGACCATGGCCAACGAGCGCACCTTCTCCATCCTCAAGCCCGACGCGACGCGCCGCAACATCACCGGCGCGGTCAACGCCGTGATCGAGGCCGCCGGCCTGCGCATCGTCGGCCAGCGCCGCATCCGCATGACCCGCGAGCAGGCCGAGAAGTTCTACGAGGTGCACAAGGAGCGCCCCTTCTTCGGTGAGCTGGTCGAGTTCATGACCTCGGGCCCTGTGGTCGTGCAGGTGCTCGAGGGCGAGAACGCCGTCGCCAAGTACCGCGAAGTCATGGGCGCCACGAACCCGGCCCAGGCTGCCGACGGCACCATCCGCAAGCAGTTCGCCGAGTCGGTCGGTGAGAACACCGTTCACGGCTCCGACAGCGCCGACAACGCCCGGCTCGAGATCGCGCAGTTCTTCAAGGACGCCGACATCGCCGCCTAAGGCATGACCCTCGCCGGCCCCACACGAGGGGCCGGCGAAACACGCGCTCGCGCTTGCGCGAGGCTGACCTTCCGGGCGCAATCCGGCGGAGTGTGACTCTCCTGCCCTAGCGGCGCGGGGCGGGCGGCCCGAAGAACGGAACCGATCGACGATTTCCCGTCTCTCTCGGATTTTCGCTCCCATGCGCCTCACGTTTTCGCGCACCGGCCGCCTGCTCGTCGCGGCTGGCCTCGTGTCCCTGCTCGCCGCCTGCAACTCCGCCGGCCGCTCGACGCAGTACACCTCGCTCGAAGGCTACGTGCCCGATCCGGCGCTGAAGACCGCCACGAAGAGCAATCTCTCCGGCCGCGTGCGCCACGCCTGCACCGTCACCCAGGCCCGGTTCCAGAAGGTCCCCGAGGACGCGCTGGCTGCGCCCTGCGGCTGCTATGCCGAGCGCACGCTGTCTACCCTCGACAAGGACGAGATCGCCTCCTACCGCACCACCGGCTACTTCAACGACAGCGCTCGCGCCAAGGCGCTGAACGCGCTCGATAGCTGCAAGCTGCCGCGTCCGGTCTAATGCGATGAGGGGGCGGCGCTGAGCGCCGTCCCATCGTGAAAGGAGCAGGACTCGAACCTGCACCTTTGACAAGGTCTCGGCTTTTCAGAGCCGGGATTTACAGCTTCTGACTCGGCGCGGTGGTGTCCTTGTCGTCCGGCTTGGTCTTCTCCGGCTTTTCCGGCTTCGGGCAGATGCCCTGAAGGCTCTGCCACTCGGCCTCGGACAGGATGCCGGGTCCGGCCGGCTTTGCCCCCGCCAATGACCGGATCCGCGCCGCCCGCTCCGCCGTGACCGGATGCGAGCGCAGGAACGAGGTTGCATCCGGCTTCTCGTCATCCGCGTCGGTGATGCGTTCCAGGATCGCGGCGAGCGCGGCCCCGTCGCCGCCGGCCCGCTTCACCGCCGCCACCGCGTAGGCATCGGCCGTCCGCTCCGCATCGCGTGAGTAGCCAGCCGAAATCGCGGCTTGCCCAATCGTCACCAGCACCGTCGAGCCGGTGAGATCGCCGAGCACGAGGCTCAGCAGGAACGAGGTGCCGCCGGCCGTGATGACCGAGCGCATCGGATCGCGGGCAGCGATGTGGCCGAACTCGTGCGCGAGAATGCCGGCCAACTCATCGCCGCTCTTGGCCTTGGTGATGATGTCCGAGAGCAGGATCACCCGGCCGCCCGGAAGGGCGAGCGCGTTGGCCACCGTATGACGGCGCACGCTCACCTGCGGGGTCGCCGGCAGCGCCATGCCCTCGGCCAGCCGCGTCGTCAGCCGATCGAGCGCTGCCCGCGCGGCAGCCTCGTTGCAGAGCGGCGGGTCGCCGAGCAAACCGACGATCTGCGTATCGACGCTGCGCCCGAGTTGGGCTTCGATCGCCTGCGGGACCAAAGGCGCGAGCAGGTTCGAGGCGGCCGGCACCCCGTAGACGGCGCTCAGCAGCACGGACACACCCGCCGCGATCGACCAGAGCACGAGGCGCGTGAGGCCGCCCCCGCTTTCGGTCCGGTTCAGGTCGGGGCATCGCGCCTTCAGGGCTTCCGCGAACGACGCGTCGGCGAACTCGACGCTCTCCGATCCCTGCGCGTGGTTGATCCGCATCAGGGGCGGGGCGGCGTCGGCCGCGCGCAGGTCGAGCAGGCTCCAGTCGCGGGAAACATCCGCGCCGGAGAGTTCGAGCCGGAACGTCAGCCTCAGCGTCACCGGCCGGGGCCGGGCGCTGATGCCGTCGAAGAACGTGCCGGTCGTGGTGATCGCCTCCATCGACGGGCTAGAACCCGATCTCGAGGGCGCCGCCGACATCGAGCGCATCGGCCAACCCCTCGTTGAGGCCACTGGCCGGTGTCCGCGTCGAGGCAAGCACCGCTTCCAGCGCCGGCAGATTCTCGATCTGCATCGTGGTCGCCACCGCGTGCCACAGGCGCACCGTGATGATGCGGACATAGAGCACGTTCGTGCCGAGGATCGCCCCAAGATAGAGCAGCACGCTCGATGCGATGACGAAGGCCTGGATGCCCGCATTCTCGGCGTCCGTGGCGATCAGGGGCACGAGAAGGGCGAAGATGATGCCCAGCACGAGGCTGAAGCCGATCAACGCCAGCATGTAGACGAGGTAGGGGAAGTAGAACTGGCGCGCCTTCAGCGAGGAGGCCAGCCTCGCCTCACCGAGAAAGGCCGCATTGAGGAAGGCGCGGGTCTCGCGGGCCCGATAATAGGGGATCAGCAGCAGCGCGAAGGGGACCGACACGCTGGCGGCGATCCCGACGACGCCGGCGTAGTAGACGATCGGCGAGTCTTCGTAGGCCGGGTTGAAGACGAATTTGCTCTTCTCGTTCGTCGGATCCACGATCAGCAGATCACTCGGGATGTCGAATCCGGTCGCCGCCAGCAGCGCTACGACGCTCACGAGAATCGGCAACAGCGCGGTGACGTAGAACATCATCCACGGCATCAGGATCGAGCGGCCGGTCGCGGTCGAGCGCATCCGGCTCTGGCCGATCAGCGTATGGTCGATGCGGTAGCGCTCCAGCGCCGCGCGCATGAAGGGGAAGGCCAGGCCGAGGCTGAAGAGAGTCGCAAGCCACCACAGGCAGGCGCGCCCGGCATAGGCGAAGCCCGAGCCGTCCTGACCGAGGCGGATGCCGCGCCAGCGGGTGCGCGAGGCCCGATAGCGCCGGCCGCGGAACAGCGCGTATTGCCCGAGCACGAACAGGCCGATGAAGGAGATCGGCGCGGCCAGGGCTGCCAGCTCCGGGCTCAGCAGTCCGACGACGAACAGGACGATGTAGATCGGCACCAGAATGGCGAGCGCCACGAGGAAGCCAAGGAATAGCTCCTTGCCGTTGCCGAGATACTCGGCCGGGCTGCCGGCAACGACCGTGCGGCTCCAGAAGTATCGCCGCAGATTGGTGATGTACCAGAACCGGTAGATCGAGAAGGTGACCAGCGAGAGCAGGAAGCCCTTGACGACGATGCCCGTCAGCCCCGGCGCCTTCCGGTCGAACGTAATCTCCCCCGTCCGCGCCCCAGCCGGGTTCGGCATGCCTTCCAATCGATCCATCGTCTCAGTCCCCCGCGTTGCCGGGAGACTAGAAGCCGCGCTGGTTGCGTTGCAACAGGCGGAGCACACAATCTTGGCTTTAGGAACGATCGATCAATGGAAAGCCGGTGCACCGGCCCCGCACCGCCAGGTTTTCACGGTTAATTTCACGTGAAAATCGTGTCGCCGCCGTGTCTCGGATGGGGAGGCGCCCGGCCGGTCGCCGAAGCCACTTTCGGTTCCCATTCTCCGCGATCGGGCGCGCAGCGATGCCAAGACGGGAAATCCGCGGCGCGGACTCTCAAAAAGAAAACGCCGGGCCCCATCACGGAGCCCAACGTCTTCACACGATGTCATCGCCGGAAGGACGACCCGCCCTTCCGAGGAATTGGCCGGAGCTTCAGCAGCAGCGGAAACCCGATGTGTTGCCGACGCCGAAGCGCGCGTTCTCGCGGTTGCGAAAAAACTCCCGCTCGGTCATCGGCGCCTGGTCGGGATGGGTCTTGGTGATATGGGCGACGTAGGTCCCGTAATCGCCCTGACCCACCATCAGCCGCGCGCCGTCGCAAACGCACTTGTTGAAGGCCTGAAGGCGTTCGCGAAAGCCCTGCATCGACGGTGCGGAACTGGTCATGATCGTCTCACTCCGCCGGGGCGAGATGGGGATCGGCTTCGAGCGCCGTCCAGCGATCGGCACGGTAGGCCTTCACGCAGGCCATGACGCCGAACACCGCGATCGCCACGACGAGGCCGACGAAGAACACGGCCAGGGCCGCGTCGATGCGGTCGTTGAAGACGATCTTGTGCATGTCCGCCATGCTCTTGGCCGGGCCGAGCACCTTGCCTTCCGCAATCGCCGCCGAGAAGCGGTCGGCATGCGAGAGGAAGCCGATCTTCGGGTCGGGCGAGAAGATCTTCTGCCAGCCGGCCGTCAGGGTGCAGATGCAGAGCCAGATAGTCGGGATGATCGTAACGAAGGCGTAGCGCTCGCGCTTCATCTTGAAGATCACGACGGTCGCGAGGGTCAGCGCGACAGCGGCCAGCATCTGGTTCGAGATGCCGAAGAGCGGCCACAGGGTGTAGATGCCGCCCAGCGGATCGGTGACGCCCTGGTAGAGGAAGAAGCCCCAGGCGCCGACGCACAGGGCGGTGGCGACCACGCTCGGCCCCCAGGCCGAGGTGTTCTTGAAGCTCGGCGAGAGCAGGCCGAGCAGATCCTGCAGCATGAAGCGGCCGGCGCGGGTGCCTGCATCCACCGCGGTCAGGATGAACAGGGCCTCGAACAGGATCGCGAAGTGGTACCAGAAGGCCATCATCGCCTTGCCGCCGATGGCCGAGGAGATGATGTGCGCCATGCCGACCGCGAGGGTCGGCGCGCCGCCGACGCGCGAGATGATCGAGTGCTCGCCGACATCCTTGGCGGTCTGGGCGATGACGTCCGGAGCGATCGGGAAGCCGAGCGCCGTCACCGCGGCGGCCGCGGTTTCCGGTGTCGTGCCGAGCAGGGCGCCCGGAGAGTTCATGGTGAAGTAGATGCCGGGGTCGATCACGCTGGCAGCCACCAGCGCCATGATCGCCACGAAGCTCTCCATCAGCATGCCGCCATAGCCGATGAAGCGGGTGTCCATCTCATTGTCGATCAGCTTCGGGGTGGTGCCCGAGGAGATCAGCGCGTGGAAGCCCGAGACGGCGCCGCAGGCGATGGTGATGAACAGGAACGGGAACAGCGAGCCCGCCCAGACCGGACCGGTGCCATCGATGAACTTCGTCGTGGCCGGCATCTGCATGTGCGGGGCGACGACGACGATACCGAGGGCGAGGCCGACGATGGTGCCGATCTTGAGGAAGGTCGACAGGTAGTCGCGCGGGGCGAGCAGCAGCCACACCGGCAGGATCGCGGCGACGAAGCCGTAGCCGATCAGCATCCAGGTGAGCTGGGTGCCCGTGAAGGTGAAGGCGGGGCCCCAGGTGGGGTGTTCGTTGATCTGACCGCCGCCGACGATCGCGGCCATGAGCAGGACGAAGCCGATGATCGACACCTCGCCGATCTTGCCCGGCCGGATGTAGCGCGCGTAGAGGCCCATCAGGATCGCGATCGGGATCGTCGCGCCGACGGTGAAGGTGCCCCAGGGGCTCTCGGCCAGCGCCTTCACCACGATCATCGCCAGCACGGCGAGCAGAATGACCATGATCATGAAGGTGCCGAACAGGGCGATCACGCCGGGGATCACCCCGAGTTCGGCCCGGATCAGCTCCCCCAAGGACCGCCCATCGCGGCGCATCGAGATGAACAGGACCATGAAGTCCTGCACCGCGCCCGCGAGCACGACGCCGGCGAGGATCCAGAGCATGCCGGGCAGGTAGCCCATCTGCGCCGCGAGCACCGGACCGACCAGCGGGCCGGCGCCGGCAATGGCCGCGAAGTGGTGGCCGAACAGGACCGACTTGTTGGTCGGAACGTAGTCGAGGCCGTCATTGTGACGGTGTGCCGGGGTCTCGCGCTTCGGATCGAGGCGCATCACCTTTTCGGAGATGAAAAGGGAATAGTAGCGGTAGGCGATGAGGTAGACGCAGACCGCAGCAACCACGACCCACAGGGCGTTGATCGCCTCGCCCCGTTGCGTGGCGACCACCGCCAGCGCCGCAGCGCCCAATGCGCCGACCAGGGCCCAAGGCCCGTGCTTCTGTATTGCGCCCATGCGACGCCTCACTCCGTCATTGGCCGCATTCTTGATGCAGGCGGCCTTTCGGCGTTCTGTGTGGCGCAATTTTTCCTGTGATGCCAGTTGCGGTGAACACACAAGTGCAGGTTCCCTCCGCACCGGCCATGACATCCACCATCCCGCGTTACCGAAACCTTGGGATGAGTCTGCCGCGGGGTCTCCAACGCCCATGCAAGGGGCCGCTGGGGGCCACATCCCGGGCGCTGATGAAGCGTCGGAAGACGGCCTCGTGCAATCCGAATCACATCGGCCGTGGGAAGCGCCTTCGAAGTTCTCAGTCGAGGACGATGACGCGGTTGGGGAGCTGGTTGTCGCTGTGGCTGCCCGGCAGCTCCGCCTTCAGCACGGCGCCGACCTGATCCACCGCCGAGACGAGTCCTTCGCCGAGGGCTCCGCGTCCGGCTGCACCGAGCAACTCCGAGACGATGGCGTGCCACCGTGCCTCCTCCACACGGGCCCGCACCCCCTTATCGGTGACGATCTCGGCGTAGCGCTCGGCGAGGGCGACATAGACGAGAACGCCGGTGCGCCCCCGCGTTCCGGTGAGACCGTGGGCGAAGAACTCGCGGCGGGCGGCGGCGTGGGCGCGCTCCCGCTGCCAGCGCCGTGGTGTGAGGGCGATCCGGAGACGCTCGTTCAGGGTCAGCAGCAGCGTGGCAAGCACGGCCGCCGCCTGGGCGAGCGCAATCTCACCCGCGCCGAGATCGGTGAGCAGGATCAGCGGCCAGGGCAGGGCCAGGGCGACCGCCACCGCCAAAGCGAGGCCGGGCGAGCGATAGAGTCCGGCGCTGGCGGAGACCAGAACCACGATCTCGCCCGAGGTTCCGGTTTCCGCCCGGCCGATCGCCGCGGCGATCCGCTCCCGCGCGGCGGAGTCGAGGATGGCCGCACTACCAGTCACCGGACGCTCCTCCGCCGCCGAACGAGCCGCCCCCGCCGGAAAAGCCCCCACCGCCGCCATCGGAGAAGCCGCCGCTCCAGCCGCCAGACGGCCCCGGAATCACGACGAAGCCGCCACCCCGGCCCCGCCGCCCGCCGCCATTCATCCGCGTCATTACGATGACGAGGGCAATGATGACGATGATCCAGAAGATCACCGTGACCGGATCGACCGTGTCCTCCCGCACCGGCGCGCGGCGCTGCCACTCGTCGGCATCGCCCGCGAGGATGGGAAGGATCGCGTCCACCCCGGCTTCCACGCCCCCGGAAAAATCGCCCTGGCGGAAACGGGGCGTGATCGCCGTTGTGATGATCGTCTTCGACAGCGCATCGGTGAGCGCGCCTTCGAGCCCGTACCCGACCTCGATGCGGACCTTGCGCTCCTTCGGGGCCACCAGCAGAAGCACGCCGTTGTTCGTCTTCTTCTGGCCGATGCCCCAGGCTCGGGCGAGACGGTTGGCGAAGTCCTCCACCGTGCGGTCCTGAAGGCTCGGCACGGTGGCGACCACGAGTTGATCGCCCGTCTTGTCCTCGTGGGCCTTGATCTTGCCGTCGATCCGCGCCCGCGTCTCCGGCGAGAGGATGCCGGCCGCATCCACCACCCGACCCGTGAGCTTGGGGAAGTCGGGTTCGGCCGCGTTGGCGAGACCCATGAGGCCCACGACGAACAGCAGCGCGAGCCACAACGCCGGCAGCCGGCCGAATGCAGAGTGCCGAGCGGGACGGGTCATCACTAGTTTGCAGGACGCACTAGAACTTCACGTTCGGCGCGCGCTCTGCGCCCGGCGTCGAGGTGAAGGTCTCCATCGGCTTCGCCTCCGGGTAGAACCACGAGGCGACCCACCGGCCGGGAATGGTGCGGATCTCGGTATTGTAGGCCTGGACCGCCTGGATATAGTCCCGACGCGCCACGGCGATGCGGTTCTCCGTCCCCTCGAGTTGCGACTGGAGGGCCAGGAAGTTCTGGTTCGATTTCAGGTCCGGATAGGCCTCGACCGAGGCGAGCAACCGTCCGAGCGCCCCCGAGAGCTGGTTCTGCGCCTCTTGAAACTGCTTGAACTTCTCCGGATCGCTCACCGTCGAGGCATCGACCTGGATGCTCGTCGCCTTGGCCCTGGCTTCCGTCACCCGGGTCAGGGTCTCCTGCTCCTGCTTGGCATAGCCCTTCACGGTCTCGACGAGGTTCGGGATCAGGTCGGCCCGGCGCTGGTACTGGTTCTGCACCTCACTCCAAGACGATTTCGCCTGCTCCTCCAGGCTCGGCACCCGGTTGATCGCCCCGCACCCTGCAAGGCACGTTGCCAGCCAGAGCGCCGCGAGTGCGGAGATGACCCGACTGAGGATGGAGGGGCGTGTTGGGGTTGCGGGGCTGAGGGAGAGGGACATAGCGCGAGGCCTCCAGGTTGATTTGGCGACAGAAGCCGCGGTCGGTTATCAATACTTTTCTCTTGTAGTAATAAAATTTCTCCCGACAATTATATCTAATAAAGCATGCTACAAAGTCTTGCTAGACAACTTATTGCAAGCATTTGAAAGAATCAAGACATGTAGAATCGATATTAATATCTGGATTTATTGTGATAATATATCGCACGAGGTGTTGCGCTAGTCATTAAATTGTGTTGGTGAAAACGATTTTATGCGGGGATTTAACTCCCAAACTTGCTCAATAAAGCTCAATTTGCTTACTTGTTCGGGAGTGAGAGAATTTATCTTCTCATGCGAACATGTGAACCACGCATCGACCTCGACAATGTCGCCGTCAAAGTGGCTGACAGGTTTGATCCGCCGAAGCATCAAGCCTGCTCGACCTAATAGATCAACAAGATCGTGCAGGAGTTTTTGCCCGTTATAAATTGGATATAGATGGGCTTCAGCTTTTAATCCAAGGCATTGGCTGAGCACTCCTCCAAAACCCTCAAGTACATTGTACTCGAAGCCCTGCACATCAATTTTAATCACGTCCGGAATTGGCACTTCGCCGTTCAGAACAAGACTGTCGAAGCGTACACAATCAACCTGAATCTCGTCCGTCTTTTCAAAGGCTGGAGCAATTGAATATTGCTTAAGAAAATCTTCATTTGGCTTGAGAAGTGATGTGCAGCCAAGACTTTTGGTGACGTGAAGAGTGCGATTCTCTGCTCGATTGCTGAGAGCCCGCTCTATGACGATTCCGCCAGGGCTAGCTGCGATTTTCTGCCGAGCAATTGCAGCTTCTGGGGGATTTGGCTCGAAAAGCACGGCGCGGACACGGCTGATATGCGGAAGCCATTCTTCACCGAGGCCGCCCAATCCTCCGACATCAACAAGCGTTAGCACATCAGATTCTTTTCGCAACGTTACTTCCTCGGGAAGGTTTGGGAAAGTACGGGTCATTTTGCCCATCCAGAGATCTGCAACAGCGCCGATATCAAGAACAACTGCACCCGAAGCCTTTAGCTTCGCCGCGTAAATTTTTCCAAGCATGCCGGCAGCTACAAGCCATAGCTCACCGCGGCGATCGACAGGTTTGTCGAGCAGTTCGTTTATTTCTCGATATCGATCAGGCCAGTGCTTGCCATTCACAGCTTTATCGCCAAGGGTGCTGCTATGAATCTGTTCTCCAGGAACTTTGATGAAGTCTACGTTTCTGATGCCATATGTCCGTTGCAATGCACTTGGTAGCTCATCCTGACAACTAATCAGGCCCACGCCTTGTCTATTTTTTAGGATTCTGCCGAGTGCGCCAGATAAAAGAAGGTCGTAATGAATTACAAGGTGGTAAATAGGGACTTTTTTGGCCCATTCTGGATTGTCTTCAGCGAGAGCCAAGAGCTTGCGCATTGTGTTTACAACCCAAGCAATTCCTCTGCGAGACGAGTAGTTATATTCGAGTTCAATCGCTTCGGGGTACATGCTGCCGCCAATGGCGTCTGCCGACGCTATTGATTTATTGAATTCGCCTATTGCATTAAGAAATTCTCCGTCATCTAGCACGGATGTGTCTTTGAACCATATCGTTGCGAATTCTTCTCTATTAGCTCGGTAGTAATTTGCGCGTGATTGCTCTTCCGTTTCGCTCAGGCGGATGTAGGCTCCTTCGCCGTCCCCGAGCCTAAGCAGAAGATAAGGAGTCCGGGCAACTAATGCGTTAGAAATATCCTTTTCGAGCTCTGAAACTGGTTTGCAAGCAAATAGCCCTTTTACGGTATCCAGTAAATTACATGCTCCGCGACGGTCATAGTCCCGAAGCATGTCAAAAAATTCATTATAAATTTTTATTTCATTCTTAGTTTTTTTATCGGGTTCATTAATCGAAAGCAGAGTAGCATTTGCTTCATTAAATCTTCCAAGCATCGCGTATTGCAAGGAAAGCCATATCCTCCTTTCTGGAGTGTCATCAATTGACATGGCTTTTTCAATGTACAGAATGGCTTTCTCGGGTCTACCAGATACGCCGAAGCTGTAGCCAAGTTCCCATGCAACAAAGCTATTGAAGGGTGTCGCACCAAGGAAATGAGACGCAATTTCTTCCGCCTCATCCAATCGGTTGCGATATCGCAACAAAATAATGGCACGCACAGGAAGAAGGTGTGAATTGCTTTCTTGATAATGCTTTTTGATGTTGTCTAAAAGGTGTAGGCGCGATGCTGTGTCCGAAAATTTGTAGCTGTCTACAAAATTCATGATCTCATCGTCGGTCATTTTAGCCTCTTACTTTTAGTTGCCTTCAATATTGGCATTATTTTAAATTGTCGGCATTCCATTTAATGTGATATTATGGACTCGCCGATTGCAAGATACGATTGGATTGCATGCATTGTTTGATAGAAGCTGTTCGATCAGTGGGAGAGCGTACGATGCCAGATAAATGCGATGCTCTAGTGAAAGCCTCTCCTTCGTTCATAACCCGCCCCCGCATCACGATCACCTACTGCACACAGTGCCAATGGCTCCTGCGTGCGGCGTGGATGGCGCAGGAGCTTCTGTCAACCTTCCGCGATGATCTTGGCGAGGTCGCCCTGCGGCCCGGCACGGGTGGGGTGTTCGTGATCGAGTTCGACGGGGAGGTCATCTGGGAGCGGGTGCGTGATGGCGGCTTCCCCGATGTGAAGGTGCTCAAGCAGCGGGTTCGGGATAAGCTCGATCCGGGGCGGGATCTCGGGCATGTCGATCGGGTTGGGCGGGAGGGCTGAGGCGGGGCAGTTGGCACCTATGCCCGCGCTGGGGCATGATGGGCAGGCGCCATCCTCAAAACCCTTCAGCGCAACGCCGCGGGACGCCTTGATCCGACGCATGCTTTCCCGGCTCGGCCAGCGTGGCTTCTCCACGCAGTTCTACCTGATCATGCTCGTGATCGCGCTGATCGGCCCCGGCCTGATCTTCACGGCGATCCTTTTGACCCGCTACGCCGCCACCGAGCGCGCCCGCTTCGAGCAGGATGCCCGGGAGAACGTGCGGGGCGTCGCGCTCTCGATCGACCGCGACACGGCCGGGCTCGTCTCGGTGCTGCAGACGCTGGCCACCTCGCCGCGGCTCAAGGACGGCGAGTTCGCGATTTTCGAGAATCAGGCGCGTCTCGTGCGTGAGGCGGTCGGCCTCGATCTCGTGCTGCGCCGGCCGGACGGGCAGCAGATCGTCAACACGGCCCTCAAGCCGGCCGCCCCCCTTCCGGTGACGACGCTGCCGATCGACCGCGAGCTCATCGATAGCGGGCAACGCTCGATGGTCACCGGCTATCTCGCGGGGGCCATGCCGGACCAGGCACATTATGCGGTCGCGGTCCCCGTGCGGATCGACGACGCGGCCGCCTTCATCCTCAGCTTCTCGGTGCCCCTGAACCGCATCGCCGGCATCCTCGCCCGCGAGCAGGTCCGGGGTTGGGTCACGGGGGTCTCGGATCGCGACAGCGTCGTGCTCGCGCGCCTGCCGGAGGTGCCGGGCGTGGTCGGGAATCCGCGGCTCGCGACCCTGCGCCAAACGGCGACGGGCACCCCCGGCGTCTGGGAGGGGCGCGACCGCGATTTCAAGCCTGTGACCGTGGTCGAGGCGCGCTCGCGGCTCAACGGCTGGACCGTGGGGGCGAGCATCCCGCGCGAACTGGTCGAGGCGCGGCTGCGGCGCTGGATCTGGGCCTTCGGCGGCTTTGGTCTGCTCGTGCTCGCCACCTCCTCTGTGCTCGCCGTCCATCTCTGGTCGCGGGTCTCGAAGCCCCTGCGCCAGCTCGCGGCGACGGGGCCGGCCCTCGCGCGGGGGCAGGCGATTCCGCGGATCGCCTCGCCGATCCACGAGATCCGCCGCCTGGCCGACGTGCTCTCGGAAGCCTCCCTGCGGCTGCGCACCCGCAGCGAGGAGCGCGACCGGGCGCTCGCCGAGACCCAGCGCGGCCTCGCGGCTTTGCGCGAGAGCGAGGCGCGCTTCCGCCACATGGCCGATTCGGCCCCGGCGCTGATCTGGATGACGGATGAGACCGCGGAAGTGGTCTTCGCCAACATGCATTTCGACCACCTGTTCGGCCGCCCGGCCGCGGAGATGGCCGGCGGCGGCTGGGAATCGATCGTGCATCCGCCGGATCTGCCGGCCTTCCAGGCGACGTTCCAAGAGGCGTTCGAGCACCGGCATCCGTTCCGCGCGGAGATGCGGGTCGTCGATCGCAACGGGGAGATCCGCTGGCTGCGCTGTGAGGGCGTGCCGCGCCTCGACGATCACGGCACCTTCCTCGGCTTCACCGGGTGCAGCGTCGATGTCACCGATGCCAAGCGGGCCGAGGAGCATCTGCGCCTGCTCATCAACGAATTGAACCACCGGGTGAAGAACACCCTGGCCACCGTCCAATCCATCGCCATGCAGTCCCTGCGTGGGCTCGATGGGGAGGAGGCGCTCGCGGCCCGCGCCGCCTTCGAGGCGCGGCTGCTGGCGCTCGCCCGCGCCCATGACGTGCTGACCCGCGAGAGCTGGGAGGGCGCCGAGCTGAAGACCGTGGTGGGGGATGCGATCCGCCCGCTGGAGGCGGGGGAGGGGCAGGACTCGCGCTTCGTCGTATCGGGCCCGCGCCTGCGGCTCGCGCCGCGTCTGGCGCTCTCCATCGCCATGGCCCTGCACGAACTCGGCACCAACGCCGTGAAGTACGGGGCTCTGTCCAAGGAGGGCGGGCGGGTGACGATCACTTGGACCGTGCAGCGCCGGCCGGAGCTCTCGCTGTCCCTACGCTGGACCGAGAGCGGCGGCCCGCCGGTCTCACCCCCGACCCGCCGCGGCTTCGGCTCGCGCCTGATCGAGCGCAGCCTCGCCCGTGAACTCGCGGGCAAGGTCGAGTTGCTCTACGAGCCGGACGGCGTCGTCTGCACGATCGAGGCGCCGGTGCCGCCGCCGGGCCTGTTGGAGCGCAAGGGCGGCACGCAACTCGCCGCGACGAAGCCGCTGCCGCTGGCGGGCTAACGGCCGGTCTCGATGCCGCCGGTGCCGGCCCCCTACTGAAACGTCATCGGGTCGGGCCCGATGCGGCCGTCGGCCCGGTCGAGACCGGCGATGGCCGCGTGGTCCTCGTCCGTGAGCGAGAAGCCGAACACGTCGATGTTCTCGTGCATCCGGGCGGGGGTGGCGGATTTCGGGATCGCCACGAAGCCATTCTCGATGTGCCAGCGCAGCACCACCTGGGCCGGGCTGCGCCCGAGCCGGTCGGCGATCCGGGTGATGGCGGGCTCATCCAGCACCTGCGCCTGGCCTAGGGGGCTCCAGGCTTCCGTGACGATGCCGAGCCGGGCATGGGCCGCGCGCAAGCGGCGCTGCTGGAACCGCGGATGCAGCTCGATCTGGTTGAGGGCTGGGGTGACGCCGGTCTCGTTCACGAGCCGTTCGAGCTGATCCTCGGTGAAGTTCGAGACACCGATCGAGGCGGCGCGGCCCTCCTCCCGCAAACGGATCAGTGCGCGCCAGCTGTCGAGATAGAGACCCTTGTCGGGGCAGGGCCAATGGATCAGGTACAGATCGACATGGTCGAGGCCGAGCCGGGCGAGGCTGTCGTCAAAGGCGTGCCGCGTCGCATCGTAGCCCTGCGCGTCGTTCCAGAGCTTCGTCGTCACGAACACGTCGGACCGGGATACGATCGTCTCCCGCAGACCGCGCCCGACGCCGCCCTCGTTGCCGTAGGCCGCGGCGGTGTCGATCGAGCGATAGCCGCTGCCGAGCGCGGTGCCGACGAGGGCAGGCGTCTCCGCCTCTTGCAGACGCCAGACGCCGAAGCCGAGCTGGGGGATGGACCGCCCGTCGTTGAGGGCGATCTGCGGCACGGGATCGGGGGCTGTCATGGCGTTTTTATTCTCATGCGCTGCCCGAGCGACAGGCCGGGGGCAGGGCTCGGAGAATTGGCATCATCCTGCCTGACGTACAGGCATCCTTCCGGGGGGCAGGCCTGCGCGCGCGTCAGGGCCCGGTGCGCGTCAGGTCCTCGGCGACGTCGCGATCCGGCATTTTGACGAGATGCAGATAGGTCGGATCGAAGTCGCAGAACGCCTGCAGGCGCTTGACGTCCGGAACGTGCAACCGGCGGTCCTTCAACTGGATCAGCCCGGCGAGGCGCAGGTCGCGCAGGATGCGGCTGACATGGATCGTGGTGATGCCGAGGATGTCGGCGAGCATCGGCTGGGTCAGAGGCAACGGGCAGTCCCGCTCCCCGGCCGTCCCGACGAGCTGCTGCCGCAGCAGCAATTCGCAGAACAGGTGGGCGATGCGCTTGTCGGCGGAGCGCTGGCCCATGCTGGCGAGCCATTCCCGCAGGATGCTCTCATCGACCAGGGTCGCCCACCACAGCGCCCGGGCGAGGCGCGAATCGCGGAAGACCAGGGCATCGACCCGGTCCTGCGGGATGTCGGCGACGGTGCAGGCGGTCAGCGCGGCGATGTAGTGGTCCGATGGGCCGAGCACGATCGATTGCAGATCGCAGAAATCGCCCGGCAGGAGCAGGCCGAGGATCTGGCGCTGCCCGTCATCGATGAGCTTGTAGCGGAAGGCGTACCCCTCAAGGACGAGGTGGACCCCCGCCGCCTGGTCACCGGCCCGCACGATATCCTGCTGCGGCTCCAGGCTGCGGTTGGATCGGGACAGGTCGGCCAACAGGGCCTTGTCGCCTGCGTCGAGGTCCGCGCCGTAGCGAAGCCGAAGGATCAGAGGGTTCGTGCGCGTGAGCGTCACAGTCGCGTCCATGGACGCTCAACGCGGATCGCGCCGTTCCGTGCCATGAAAGCGGAGGGCAATGTGCGATAAACCGCCCCTGCGGACGCGATGTTCCCGCCAGAGTGTCGGGCGCCAGACCAAATCCGAGGGATCCCTCCGGACGACCGGATCTTGGCTTCGCTCCCCAGCAGCGCGGGCTTGCTCACACGGTGGCCCGCATGAGCGAGCGGAACCCGTGTGAGCCGCCTCTCAAGCCGCCTTCCAGCGCCGGGCGGTGTGGTTGCCGAAGGCGCGGGCGTAGAGGTTGCAGTAGTTCAGCGCGGCCCCGTCCCAGCCGAAGGAGCGGGACATGGCGCTGCGCCGCATGGTGTTGAGGCGCTTCTTCTGGCCGAAGGTCTCGAAGGCGCGGCGGATCGCGGAAGTCAGCCCCTTCGGTGAAGCCTCCCCGAAGGTGAAGCCGGTGACCCCGTCCTCCACCGTATCGTTGAGGCCGCCGGTGCGGCGCACGATCGGCAGGGAGCCGAAGCGCTGCGCATACATCTGCGCCAGCCCGCAGGGTTCGAAGCGCGAGGGCATCAGCAGGAAGTCGCTGCCGGCGAAGATGCGGCGCGCCTCGGTTTCGCGGAAACCCACATGGACGCCGACATTGTCGGGATGACGCCCGGCGAGATCGCGCAGGGCCTCCTCGAACCGGCCTTCGCCCTGGCCGATCACCACGAGCTGACCGCCCTCGGCGACGATCGATTCGGCGGCGCTGATGCTGAGGTCGATGCCCTTCTGGTGCACGAGGCGCGAGACGATGGCGAAGAGCGGCCCGCGGGAGACCGCCATGCCGAACTGCTTGCGCACCTCGTCGGCATTGGCCCGCTTGCCCTTCCAGTCGTCGGGCTCGAAGCGAGTGGCGAGGTGTGGATCGGTGCGCGGATCCCAGCTCTCGTCGATGCCGTTGAGAATGCCGGTCAGGCGGCCCTGCGCCGCGCGGGTGCGGAGCAGGCCGTCGAGGCCGCAGCCGCCCTCGGCCGTCGTGATCTCGCGGGCATAGGTCTCGCTCACCGTGGTGACATGCGAGGCGTGAAAGATGCCGGCCTTGAGGAAGGAGAGCTGCCCGTAGAACTCCACGCCGTCCATCTGGAAGGCGTGATCCGGTACGCCGACCCGGCCGAGATTGTCGCGGTGGAACAGGCCCTGATAGGCGAGATTGTGGATCGTCAGCACGCTCGGGCGGCGGATGCCGAGCCAGGACAGATAGGCCGGCGCCAGCGCGGTCTGCCAATCGTTGAGGTGGAGCAGATCGGCCGACCAGAACGGGTCGATGCCACCGGCCAGTTCCGCCGCCGCCCGGCTGAGGCGGGCAAACCGCAGATCGTTGTCGCCGAAATCGCCGCGCTCATCGCCGTAGGGCGTGCCGTCGCGCTCATACAGATCGGGGGCGACCAGCACGTAGACGCCGAGGCCGTCCGGCGTGGTGCCGAAGCCGAGTTCGCAGCCCGGAACGCTGGCAAAGCTGCCAAGCCGGGCGATCATCGTCAGATTGTCGAGCCCGGCGAGCACCTGCGCGTAGCCGGGAATGAGGACGCGGACGTCGTAGTGGCGACGCAGGGAGCGGGGCAGGGCGCCCGCGACCTCGCCGAGGCCGCCGGTCTTCACGAAATCCGCCATCTCCGGGGTGGCGTAGAGAATGCGGGGAAGAAGGGCGTTGCCGAGTCTCGGTTCGAGCTCGAAGGTGGACGTCGGGGGCGTTGGATCGGTGACCGGGAACCCACCGAGATCCACGTAAGCCATCGACTCGCCTCTCAGCCACCCGCGCGGCCCGTGAAGGGCAGGAACCGCCGCTGCTGCGCTCGGCATTGAAATGCTCCGGAAGGCAATCCGTTCCGCTGCATCGCACAATTCAGGCCATGTTCAGACCAACATTTGTCAGCGGCCGCCCGCGCTTCCATCATGGGTTGTCTGCGCTGCGCGAATGGCAAGAGCGTCTTGCGTATTCCTCCCGGTTTGGTCCGGGTCGAAAGCGCAGAGTGCAGCGCCGCATCCGTCAGCCCTGCTGGCTTGCCGGCTTGAGGATGACGCCTTCATCGGGGCCGAGCCGGACATGAGCGTCGGCCCTGTCGCCCGCCCGTCCCGGAAAGGTCGAGAGCAGGATCGTCCAGCCCCCATCCTCCAAGGGGATTACCCGTTCCAGGCTGCCGAAATTGAGCAGGATGCGTAAAACATCGTCACCCGAGACGCGCTCGAAGGCAAAGACTTCGGTGGCGTGATCCGGCGAGAGCGGGAGGCTGCGCCAATCGCCGATCGACAGGGCCGGATGGTCGCGGCGCAGGGACAGGAGTCGACGGTAAAGGGTCAGGATCGAGCGGGCATCGTCGCGCATCTCCTCGACGTTGCGCTGCGCCGCATCCGGGCTGAGCGGCAGCCACGGCGTACCGGTGGTGAAGCCCGCATGCGGCGCGTCTTCCCACTGCATCGGCGTGCGCTCGGGGTCCCGGCCATGGCCGGGCTCGTTGCGCCCCCACGGGTCCTGTGCCTGCTCCGGCGGCACCGGAACATCGGCGAGGCCGATCTCGTCGCCGTAATAGAGCGTCGGCGTCCCGCGCAGCGTCAGCAGCAGCATCGCCGCGACGCGGGCCTGCGCCGCGCCGACGCGGGCGGCGATGCGGGGCTGATCGTGGTTGCCGAGCACCCAGTTCGGCCAGCCGCCCTCGGGCAGAGCGGCTTCGTACTCTGCCACCAGGGCCGCCACCGCGTCGGCGCGCCACGGCGTCTGGATGAGCTGGAAGTTGAAGGGCAGGTCGGCCCCGGTCAGGCCGGGCCCGTAATAGGCCACCAGCCGCTCGATCGGCAGGTAGATCTCGCCGATCAGCACCCGCTCGCCGTACTCGCGCAGGACCGCGCGCATCCCGGCGATGACGTCGAGCACCTCCGGGCGGTCGCAGGAAAAGACCTGCTGGAAGCGGTTGATCCCGGCCTGATGCGGCTGAAAATCGGGGTTGTGCGGATTGTCGCGAAATCCCTCGTCCTTGATCAGGTGCCAGATCACATCGACGCGGAAGCCGTCCACGCCGCGCGCCAGCCAGAAGCGCAGGGCGTCATGCATCGCGGCCCGCACGTCGGGGTTGCGCCAGTTCAGGTCCGGCTGCTCGGGCAGGAAGGCGTGGTAATAGTACTGGCCGGTGGCCGGATCACGGGTCCAGGCCGGGCCGCCGAAATTCGAGAGCCAGTTGTTGGGCGGTCCGCCGTCGGGGGCCGGATCGCGCCAGATGTACCAGTCGCGCTTGTCCGCCTCGCGGCTCGCCCGGCTCTCGGCGAACCACGGATGCGCGATCGAGCTGTGGTTGGGCACGAAGTCGAGGATCACCCGCAGCTTGCGCCGATGCGCCTCGGCGATCAGCGCGTCGAAATCCGCCAGCGTGCCGAACAGCGGATCGACTGCACAATAATCGGCCACGTCGTAGCCGAAATCGGCCATCGGCGAGCGGTAGAACGGCGAGATCCACACGGCATCGACGCCGAGCCATGCGAGGTAGTCCAGCCTTGCCGTGATCCCCCGAAGATCGCCGACGCCATCGCCGTCCGTGTCCTGGAACGAGCGGGGATAGACCTGATAGACTGTCCCGCTCTGCCACCAAGCCGCTTCGGAGCCGTTCGTCCCAGATACCGGACCGCCCATCGGACCTCCCGCGATGTTGCCATCGACGCCGTGCGCATCGTCCCAGAGTGGGGTAGGGCCGTTCAGCAAGCCTTCAAGCGGCAGGCGTCATCTCTCGTGCGAGGCGCCGGCCGATGCGTCGGCAATGTGTCTACAGTGACACAGTCCTGCGGGCACACGACTTGCGAATGATAAGTTTGCACGCATGTGTCTCGACAAGTCCGGCGGCCGGCAACACCATGGCGGCACAGGGCGACAGACCACGTCGCGGATCATCGTGCCGTCGCAAGAAGCGGCCAGACTCCGCGTCCAACCGACATCCTCGGCTGTAACGAAGGGGGATACCCAGGTGCTGAACGAAGCTCTGTCCGTTCTCGTCAGGAACGGCGAAGCGGACACTTCCGCTTCATCGGCGAAGACCGCAAAGGCCGCCGCCACCTATGTTAAGCCACGCCCCGCTGCCGGTGGCGACGCGGTGGTTGAGCTGCGCGAGGCCATCCGCGCCAAGCTCCTCTACGTGCTTGGCAAGACGCCCGAGGCCGCCCGCGAGCGCGACTGGTTCGCTGCCACGGCGCTGGCCCTGCGCGACCGGATCGTCGATGCCTGCTACGGCGCGCAAGCCACCCAGGTGCCGGAGAAGCGGGTCTATTATCTCTCGCTCGAATTCCTGATCGGCCGGCTTCTGTCGGACGCGATGAACAATCTCGGCCTCGTCGAGACCACCAAGGCCGCTTTGCGCGACCTCGGCGTCGATTTCGCCGGCGTCGAAGGGGCCGAGCCCGACGCGGCGCTGGGCAATGGCGGCCTCGGGCGGCTCGCCGCCTGCTTCATGGAGAGCATGGCGAGCCTGTCGATCCCCGCGACCGGCTACGGCATCCGCTACGATCACGGCCTGTTCCGCCAGTCGCTGGAGGACGGATGGCAGCGTGAGGCGCCGGAGACCTGGCTCGCGGAAGGCAATCCGTGGGAGTTCCCGCGGCCGGAGGCGACCTACAAGATCGGCTTTGGCGGCCATGTCACCATGACGAGCCAGGGCGACCACCACATCCGCCGGCACTGGCACCCGGCCGAGACCGTGAACGCCGTGGCCCACGACGTGCCGATCGTCGGCTGGCGCGGCAAACACGTCAACGTTCTGCGCCTGTGGAAGGCGGAGTCCGACGCGCCGGTCGAACTGGCGCGCTTCAATGCCGGCGACCATGTCGGTGCTGTGGCCGGCCGGGCCCGGGCCGAGGCGATCTCGCGGGTGCTCTACCCGAGCGATTCCTCCGCCGAGGGGCAGGAGCTGCGCCTGCGCCAGGAGTTCTTCTTCACCTCCGCCTCGCTCCAGGATCTCGTGCGCCGGCATGTGGCGGAGCGCGGCTCCTTGCGCTCCCTGCCCGACCACGCCGCGATCCAGCTCAACGACACCCACCCGGCCATCGCCGTGCCCGAGCTGATGCGCATCCTGATGGAGGATCACGACCTCACCTGGGAGGATGCGTGGCAGATCACGTCCAACACGCTGCACTACACCAACCACACCCTGCTGCCCGAGGCGCTGGAGACCTGGCCGGTGGAATTGATGGAGCGGCTGCTGCCGCGCCACATGCAGATCATCTACCTCATCAACTGGCTGCACCTCGAAGAGCAGAGCAAGAACGCCAAGGGTGGGGCGTTCGACGTGTCCACGGTCTCGCTGATCGACGAGTCGCACGGCCGGCGCGTGCGCATGGGACCGCTGGCCTTCCACGGCTCGCGGCGCGTCAACGGCGTCTCGGCGCTCCACAGCGAACTCTTGAAATCGACGGTGTTCAAGGACCTCCACGCGATCGAGCCGGAGAAGATCCTCAACAAGACCAACGGCATCACATTCCGCCGCTGGCTGCACAACGCCAACCCCGAACTGACGGCTTTGGCTGTCGAGGCGGCGGGCGAGGGCGTGCTCGATGATCCGACCCAGCTCGAAAAGCTGGTGCCGTTCGCCGACGATCCGGAGTTCCGCCAGCGCTACGCGGCGATGCGGACGATCCGCAAGCAGCGCCTCGCCCAGGTCATCGCCGAGCGCACCGGCGTCATCGTCGATCCGTCGGCGCTGTTCGACGTGCAGATCAAGCGCATCCACGAGTACAAGCGCCAGCTCCTCAACCTGATCGAGACGGTGGCGCTCTACCAAGCGATCAAGGCGGCGCCGAACAAGGACTGGACGCCCCGCGTCAAGATTTTCGCCGGCAAGGCGGCGCCGAGCTACGTGCAGGCCAAGCTCATCATCAAGCTGGCCGGCGACATCGCCAAGATCGTCAACGCCGATCCCGAGATCGGCGACCGGCTGAAGGTGGTGTTCCTCCCGAACTACTCGGTGAGTCTGGCCGAGGTGATCATCCCGGCCGCCGACCTCTCCGAGCAGATCTCGACCGCCGGCATGGAAGCCTCGGGCACGGGCAACATGAAGCTCGCGCTCAACGGTGCGCTCACCGTCGGCACGCTCGACGGCGCCAATATCGAGATCAAGGATCATGTCGGCGCGGAGAACATCTTCATCTTCGGCCTCGACGCCGAAGGGGTGCTCGCCCGCGTGAAGGAGCCGGACTACGCCACCCAGGCAATCGCGGCCTCGCCCCGGCTGGCCGCGGCGCTCGACGCCATCGCCGATGGCACGTTCTCACCGGACGACCCGGCCCGCTTCGCGCCGCTCGTGGACGAGTTGCGCCACGGCGACCGCTACCTGACCACGGTCGATTTCGAGGATTACTGGCGTGTCCAGCGCGAGATCGACGCGGCCTGGAAGCGCCCCGCCCAGTGGTGGCGGACGGCGATCCTCAACACTGCGCGCATGGCGTGGTTCTCCTCCGACCGCTCGATGCGGGAATATGCCGAGGAGATCTGGCGGGTGAAGGTCGCCTGAGCGCGGCCACCGGTTAAATCGAGAAAGGGGCAGGACGGGTGATCCGTCCTGCCCCTTTTCATTTGACCGAGAAGGGCAGCGCCCAATCGGTGAATGCGCTGTCCGAACAGGTTCGTCCGAACCAATGCCCTCATCCTGAGGCGCACGCCTCAGCGGGCCTCGAAGGATCCTCCAGGGCCCGCGCGGCTTCTGGAAGATCCTTCGAGGCCGCTTCGCGGCGCTTCAGGATGAGGGAGGTGGACCGGAGAACCGATTGGAAGGAAGCCTATGCCCCCGGTTCGAGCGGGATCGGGTAAAACCGCGCGCCTGCTGCCGCGGCCAGGACTTCCACGGCGCCGAGGGTCGAGGGGCAGCCGGAGGCGTGCACCACGTCGGTGGTCCGCAGGCTCGGGATATGGGCGGTGAGCGGGCCGGGGCGCACGTCGGGCCCCCGCTGGCGATGGCGGTCGGCGGCGAGCGTGATGCGGGTGACGCCAGTGGCGCGCAGCCATTCGAGCGAGGGACGCATGTAGAGGTCGAGGGGATCGCGCGCGCCGACCACGAGGCAGATCTCGCGGGCCGGCTCGATGTAGCGCGCGGCGCGGGCAATCGCCCAGATGCCGGCGAACCCCGTCTCCGCCGCCACCAGCACGAGACGGCCGCCGCCGGGCCGGTAGGTGCCGTTGCCGACGGGACCCTTCACCTTCACCGCGCGGCCGGGCTCGACCGGGCAGCCGAACAGGGCCGTGAGATCCTCCGCGCACTCGCCGCGGAGATGAAAGACGAGTTCGTTCAATTCCGCCCCGCCCTCGACGCCGAGCGTCGGCGTGAGCGTGACCGGGCGCCCGCCTTCGAGCGTGACGACGACTTGGTCGCCTGGCTCGAAGGGAAGTCTCCGCTCCAGGGTGGCGACCACCTGCAGGACCCGCGGGGCCAGCGCCGTGATGGCGTCGATGCTGCCGGTGCGGCGCGCGGCCGTGCGGACCGGCGTCTTGACCGGCCGGATCGTCGCGTCCGGATCGGGCGCGGACAGCGTCACCGCCTCCGCCCGCCGCGCCCGAACGGGCAGCCGCCGTGAGGCCGGGCCGGGGCCCTGGCCGAGCAGCCCGTTCATCGGGCCGATCATGCCATCCGCCAGCGCGGTTTCCAGGGAGGTGTCGCCGGGGGAGACCCGCAGGGGCTGGCCGTTGACGACAAGCGAACAACGGGCGCTCGTGGGAGCACGCATGGCGGCAACCCGCTCCGATCGGATGAGAGGTGTCTTAGAGCGCATTCCAACGAAGTGGTCACCGGTTCGTCGGAAAAATGCGCGTCAAACAATGAGCTAGAGACGCCGACCTGATGCAGTCAGGTCGGGTACGGCTCTAGAGGGATCAGAGCGGATTGTGGATCAGGCGCTCGACCAGCGCGGCCCAGCGCGCACGGACGGCCCGCGCCTCTTCGCTCAGCGTTTCCGCGTCCGCGAGGCCGAGGCTGGTCCGAAGGGCCTCGCTCTCCCGGCGCTCGGCGGCGAGGGCGGCCTTCATCATCGCCACTTCCAGGCGCAGGCGGGCGAGATCCGCTTCACCCGCATCCGCTTCGGGCTCGACGGACAGGGGGGCGGAGATGTCCGTCGCCGCATCGACCGCGATCGGCGCCACGGCGTCTGCCGGAGCCTGCGTCACCGGTTCGGCCGCAACCTCGGCAACGACCGCCCGCGGCTGCACCGCGGCGGCGAGATGCGCGTGGATGGGCCGCGTCATCAGGCGCCGCATTGCGCTGCCAGAGGGGGCCGGGCTCCTGCGTCTCGTCGCCTCGATCATCGTCCATCCTCAGGCCGCCGGGCCCGCCGAAGAGGCGTCCCGGATCACTCGGATGGACCTTCCCGCAACATGGTTAAGGGAGGTTTAAACAGAAGCGCGAGACCCGCGCGTCATCGCGGGATCAGGCGGCTTCGGGCGCGGCGCCGACGAGCTGGCGGGCCTGGAGCACGGTCATCGGCTCGCCGAAGGCCGCCCCTTGCGCGTAATCGCAGCCGAATTCCTGCAACACCTGCGCATCCTCCTCCGACTCGGCGCCCTCGGCGATGGTGGCCAGACCGAGTTCCTGGCCCATCCGCAGGACCGAGCGCAGCATGGCGGTGCGGCCCTGGCCCATCTGGCGCACGAAGCTCTGGTCGATCTTGATCGTGTCGAAGGGGAAGCGCTGGAGATAGGAGATCGCCGAATAGCCGGTGCCGAAATCGTCGAGAACGAGCCCGGCGCCGAGATCGTGGATGCGGGTGAGCATCTGCGCAGCGTATTCCGGGTTCTCCATCACCAACCCCTCGGCCATCTCCAGCTTGAGCGAGCCGGGCAGCACGCCGGTGCGGGCGATCACCGTCTTCACGTCGTGCAGGAGATCGTGGCGCAGGAGCTGGCGCGAGGAGACGTTGACCGAGGCGAAGATCGGCGGCTCGACGTCGAGCGAGCGCTGCCACGCGGCGAGTTCGAGCGCCGTACGTTCGATGGCGAAATTGCCGAGCGGGACGATGACGCCGGTCTCTTCCGCCACCGGCAGGAAGGTCGAGGGCGGGATGCGCCCGAGCTTCGGATGGTCCCAGCGCAGCAGCGTCTCGAAGCCGGCCACCGTGCGGTCTTCGAGCCGAACGATCGGCTGGAACAGCACCTTGATCTCGTTGCGCTCCAGCGCCTTGCGCAGATCCGCCTCCAGCATCAGCCGGTCGGAGCGCTCGAGACGCATATTGGCGCGGAACACCTCGATTCGGTCGCCGCCGCCGCGCTTGGCCTGGATCATCGCCATTTCGGCGTTCTTGAACACCTCTTCGCGTCGCGTTTGCCCGCTGCCCTGGTTGCCCGTGCCTTGCGTCGCCTCGTGCAGGGCGATGCCGATGGAGACGGTGAGGAACACCTCGCGGTCGGCATAGGTGACCGGAGTGGCGATGGCGCGCCGGATCATCTCGGCAAACGAGAGGATGCGGTCGGGCTCGCGCTCGGAGAGCAGGATCACTGCGAACTCGTCGCCTGCGACCCGCGCCAGCGTGTCCTGTGGCCGCAGCAGCCGCCCGAGCCGGCGCGAGAGCGTCAGCAGGATCGAGTCGCCCGCCGAGAGGCCGATGGCGTCGTTGATCGCCTTGAACCGATCGATGTCGAGGGCGATCACCGCGGGCTTGAGGCGCGGGTCCTGGCTCGCCAGAGCCAGCGCGGCCTCCAGCCGGTCGTGGAACAGCTCGCGGTTGGGCAGGCCGGTGAGGCTGTCATGCACGGCGTCGTGCAGCAGACGCTCCTCGGCGGTCTTGGCCTCGGTCACGTCGCTGATGGTGCCGACGATGCGGATCACCTCGCCATCAGTGCCGATCACCGGCCGCGCCTTCAGCCGGTACCACGCATAGGGGCCGTCGGCCGAGCGGAGGCGGAAATCGTGGGTGATGCGCCCGCGCCGCTCCTCGATCACCGTGTCGAGGGCGGCCGAATAGCGCTCCACGTCGAAGGGATGGAGCAGGCCGAGCCAGTTCGCCGCCGGGCCCTCCAGAGTGCCGCGCTTGAGCCCGAGCTGCGCCTCGATCTCGGGGCCGGCGAAGACGCGGTCGCCGGGCACGTCCCAGTCGAACACGATGTCGCCCGCGCCCGTCAGCGCCAGCGCCCGGCGCTCGGTGTCCGAGACGAGGCTGTGGCTGAGGCCGCCGCCGGCGAAGGCGTGCTGCATCACCGTGAAGCCGATCAGCATGACGATGAGCACGAGGCCGCCGATGAGGGCCGGCTGGACGAGGTCGGAGCCGATCTGCCCGGTGATGGCAAAGCCCGCCGCCACCACCCAGACCAGCAGCAGCAGCCAGGTCGGCACCAGCAGGATGGCCCGGTCGTAGCCGTTATGGACGGCGAGATAGAGGATCAGCAGTAGCCCGACGCCCGCCACCGCGGCGATAGAGATGCGCGCCACGCCCGCCGCCACCGGCGGGTCGAACACCGCGAGCGCCACAAGGCCGGCGAGGAAGGTGAGCCAGAAGAAGGCGACGTGGCTGTAGCGCACGTGCCAGCGCGACAGGTTCAGGTAGGCGAACAGGAACACGAGCAGGGTCGCGCCGAGCACGGCCTCGGCCGAGGCGCGGTAAATCCGCTCGGCGAGTTCGGTGACGGGAAACACCCGCTGCAGGAAGCCGAAATCGATGCAGGCATAGGCCAGCACCGCCCAGGAGAGCGCGGCGGCGGCAGGAAAGATGATCGCGCCCTTCACCACGAAGATGATGGTGAGGAACAGAGCGAGCAGCCCGGCAATGCCGATGATGATGCCCTTGTAGAGCGTCAGCCCCGAGGTCTTCTTGCGGTAGGCGTCCTGATCCCAGAGGTAGACCTGCGGGATGTTCGGGCCCTTCAGCTCGGCGACGTAGGTCACCGTGGTGCCGGGATCGATGGTGATCAGGAACTGGTCGGCGTCGAGACTCTCGTCGCGCTCGGGCCGGATGCCCTCGCTCGCGGTGATCGCGGCGATGCGCGAGCCGCCGAGATCGGGCCAGATCACCCCGGAGCCGACGAGGCGGAAATGCGGGGCGACCAGCAGGCGGTCGATCTGCTCGTCGGTGTCGTTGGTGAGCGCGAACACCATCCAGTCCGGCCGCGCGCCCGCCTCGCGCGCCTTGACCGCGATGCGCCGCACGATGCCGTCCTTGCCCGGGGCGGTGGAGATCTGGATCAGGTCGCCGTCCGAGCGGTAGCGCTCGATCGTCGGCGTCAGGTCGATGGCGGGCGCGTCGAGGGTGACGCGCACGGCCTCGACCGCGTAGGCGGGGGCGGCTGTCCCGAGGAGGCAGGCGAGGGAGCCCGCCACGGCCGTCAGGATCGCGAGGGCCAGGGCAAGGGCCAGTGAAAGCGTGCGCAACGGGCGATTCTTGACAACCGGCTTCAGCGGTGGGGGCGTGCGGCCAAGTCGTATCGGCGGCTCCCCGCCCCGGCAAGGCAAGCCGGCCGGGACGCGCGGCCCGCCCACCGCTCTTTCGGCGGACCACGGGAGGCGGATCGCGTGGCTTTGCGGCCAAAACAAGTTGGGATCGGTTGCCGTGGTCTCGCTTGGGCTGGGGCAGGCGGGTAGAGCGGGCGAGATGCGAATGATCGGACCACGCCGCCTTGAAACCCTCGTCCGTCCAAGCGGGAGGGCAGCCGCGCCCCGTGTTGCGATCCGATGATCCTCGCCCCGCTCTTCGTCGTGCCGCTGGCGGCGCTCCTCTCCGCCGGGCTCATCGTGCTGCTGAAGCCGCTCTTGCAGCGCTATGCCCTCGCGCGGCCCAATGCCCGCTCCAGCCATCGGGTGCCGACGCCCCAGGGCGGCGGGATCGCCATCATTGCCGCCGCGCTGATCACCGTGGCCGTCCTGGCCATGCCGGCCGGGATTGCGCTCGGGGGCGTCGAGCTGCTGGTGCTGGCGCTCTCGGTGATCGCCCTCGCCGTGGTCGGCGCCGTCGACGACATCCGGCCCTTGCCGGCCTCGCTCCGGCTGGTGATCCAGGCCGGCGCGGTCGCCGCCGTCGTGCTCACCGCCGAGGGACGCCTGCTGCCGGACGCCCCGCTCTGGCTGGAGCGGGCCTTCGCGATCCTCGCCGGGCTCTGGTTCGTGAACCTCGTCAACTTCATGGACGGGCTCGACTGGATGACGCTGGCCGAGTTCGTGCCGCCCCTCGCCTTCCTGTTCGCCCTCGGCCTCGCGGGCCGCACCGCGCCCGAGCCGACGCTGGTCGCCGGCGCGCTGCTCGGGGGGCTTCTCGGCTTTGCGCCGTTCAACCGGCCGGTGGCGCGGCTGTTCATGGGGGATGTCGGCTCGCTGCCGGTCGGGCTGATCGTGGCGTGGCTGCTGTTTCGCCTCGCCGGGGAGGGGAGTTTGGCCGCCGCTCTGATCCTGCCGCTCTATCCCATCGCCGACGCGACGCTCACCCTGCTGTGGCGCCTGCGGCGGGGTGAGGCCGTCTGGCAGGCCCATCGCAGCCACTATTATCAGGTTGCCACCGTCAACGGGTTCTCCGTGACGGAGACCGTCGGCTCGGTCTTCGCCGTGCAAGCGGCACTGGCGGGGCTGGCGGGCGTGACCTTGCTTTGGCCGTTTCCGGCCGTCACGCTTGCCTGTCTCGTCCTTGCGGCGGGGCTCGTCGGGTGGCTGCTGCGCCGGTTCGCGACGCCGCGGACCGCCAGCGCGTGAGGGGATGACCGGGTGAGCGGAAAGCTGATCGCGCTGACGGGAGCCACCGGCTTCATCGGACGCCACCTGCTGCGGGCCCTCTCGGAGCGGGGCTACCGGGTGCGCGTGCTGCTGCGCCGGCCGGTCGCGGTGCCGGAGGGCGCCAGCGGCGCCGTCGTCGGCGATCTGGCGCGGCCGATGAACATGGCCGCCGCGCTCACCGGGGTCGATGCGGTGGTGCATTCCGCCGGCCTCGCCCACGCGATGTCGGGTGCACCCGAGGACGACTTTCGTAATTCGAACACCGAGGCGACGCGCAAGCTCGCGGACGCCGCGCAGCGGGCGCGGGTGGGCCGCTTCGTGTTCCTCTCCTCGATCCGGGCACAGGCCGGTTCGAGCGCCCCGGCGCCCCTCTCCGAGGCGGACGCGCCCGCGCCGACCGATCCTTACGGCCGCTCGAAGCTCGCCGCCGAAGAGGCCCTGGCCGAGACCGGGCTCGATTGGGTCGCCCTGCGCCCGGTGCTCGTCTACGGCGCCGGCGTGAAGGGCAACATGGCCGCGTTGCTCAAGCTCGCCCGCACGCCCTATCCGCTGCCGCTCGCAAGCCTGACCGGGCGCCGCTCGCTGGTCTCGGTCGAGAGCCTTGCGGGCGCGGTGGCCACGGCGCTGGAGGCGCCCGGCCCCCTGCGGCGCCCCCTGGTGGTGGCCGATCCCGACCCGCTGACGCTGCCCGAGATGCTCGCCGCGCTCCGCGCCGGCCTCGGCCGCGGGCCGGGCCTGCTGCCCTGCCCGGTGCCGCTGATCGGCCTCGCCTGCCGCGCCACCGGCCGCGAGGCCGCCTTCGACCGCCTGTCCGGCTCGCTCGTCGCCCGCGCCGAGGGGCTCGAAGCCCTGGGCTGGCGGCCGGCGCAAGCGTCGCGGGACGGGCTCGCGGCGCTGGCGCGCGGAGGGGGCTGACACCCGGATTGTTGCCGGCCGGTCACCATCGGTGCCGATCCGATCCCGTGCGGTGCCACCTCGATTTCCCTGTCGTCGGTTTCGACGCACAAAGACGCAACCCCAGCTCGAACTTTGAGACACCACGGACATGGCGGATCTGACGATCGTGGCCGGTGAATGCGGCAGGGGAAGCGGCGAGTACGATACCGGCGTGTTCAATCTGCCCGGGCCCTCGGCTCGCGGTGCAGAGACGATTGCGGAGATCGTCGTGCATGGCGGCGTCGGCGAGAAGCCATCGACGCTCGGTCAGATGTTGGGTGGTCTGCGGGGCGGCTTGGCCCTGGCGCAGCAGCTCGATCTGTCCGTCCCCGTCAATGTCGCCGCCTCGGCGCTCGGAGCCGGCCTCGGTGCCCTCGACAGCGGGCCGAAGCAGAAGGCACTGATCGAGGTGCGGTTCCTCGATGGAGCGACCCTGCTCGCGATGACCGATATCGGCATCGCGGCGCTGATGGAGAACGACCGTAGGGTCATCCAGCTCGCGGCCAACCGCCTCCGCGCGGAGCCTGCGGTGCAAGAAACGCCCGTCGATCCATCGGAGGCCGGGTTCGGGGCAACGGCGCTGAATGCGGTCTCCGTCGTTGCCGGCACGACCGGAGCCGCCGTGTCGTCGGCGCTCGGATATCTGAAGCGGAGGACCGTCGGTTAGCGCTGCGCCTGCCCTAAGCGTTCGTCGGCTGTGGAAGCGGCACGGCTGACGGCACGGGTTCGACGGCACGGTTTTCGGGCTTCGCGTTCGGAATGGCCCCGGCGCGATTGCGGAAATCCGGGATCGCCTCCTCGAACACCGCCTCCGCCGCCGCCCGGTCCCCCGCGGCCACGGCCTCGTGCAGGCGAGCGATCCACCCTTCCAGCACGGCGCGGTCGGCGAAGACGGGCTTGGCCGCCATGACGCCTTCGATGCCGGCCAGCGTCACACGCGGCTCTTCCTTGGCGAACAGAATCTCGTTGAGACGCTCGCCGGGCCGCGCGCCGGTGACTTGGATCTCGATGTCCTCGCCGGGCTCGAAGCCCGCGAGCCGGATCATCCGCTCGGCCAGATCCCGGATGCGCACGGGCTGGCCCATCTTCAGCACGTAGACCGCGGCGCGCTGGTCGCCGGTATCGCCGCGCCCTTCCGCGTCGGCGTGGGAGGCGGCGGTGAGCACGAGGTCGGAGGCCTCGCGCACGGTCATGAAGTAGCGCACCATCTCGGCATGGGTCACCGTGACCGGGCCGCCGCGGGCGATCTGAGCCTTGAACACCGGCACCACGGAGCCGGCCGAGCCCAGCACGTTGCCGAAGCGCACGGCGATGAGCCGGGTCGCCTCCGCGCCGCTGCGTTCCGCGTCGAGCGATTGGGCGACCATCTCGGCAAAACGCTTGGTGACGCCGAGCTGCGAGACCGGTTCGATCGCCTTATCGGTCGAGATCATCACCAGGGCGCGCGCACCCGCGGCCACGGTCGCCTCGGCGACGTTGATCGAACCGAACACGTTGGTCTTGATGCCCTCGGCCCAATCGCGCTCGAGATAGGGCACCTGCTTCAGGGCAGCGGCGTGGAAGACGTAGGTCGGCCGGAAGTCGCGGAGGAGGGCGTGCAGCCGCTCGCGGTCGCGGATATCGGCGAGCGCACCCTCGATTGCGGCCTCGGCGTGGAGCAGGGCCGGTCCGTTGAGGACGGCGTGCAGGGCCGGCTCGGAGTTCTCGATGACGAGCAGCGCCGAGGCGCCGAAGGCGACGGCGCGAGCGCAGATCTCGGCGCCGATCGAGCCGCCCCCGCCCGTGACGACGACGCGGGCACCAGTGAGGAAGCGTTCGAGCCGCGGCCGGTCGATGGCGACGGTGGGGCGCAGGAGCAGATCCTCGATCTCCAGCGGCGCGAGTTCGGCGTCGCGCATGCCCTCGCCGAGGCTGGTGACGCGGGCGAGCGGCAGGCCGAGACGGCGGGCGCGGGCGATGAGATCATCGGGCTCGGATTCGGGCGCCAGCGCGCTCGGCGTCGCCACGAGCCGGCGCACCGGCAGGCCGCGATTGGCCAAGTCGGCAACCACCTGTTCGAGGTCGCGGAAACCGCCGAGCACGGGCACGCCGCGCATCATCTGGCCGGCCTCGTCCGCCCGCGGTGAGAGGATGCCCTTGGGGGAGAGCCGTTTGACCGAGCCGGATTCGATTGCCCGCAGCACGATCTCGATATCCGCGCCGCGGCCGAGCAGCAGCGTCGGCGTGGTGGCGGCGCGGGCCTGGCTCTGCCGGGAGCGGGCGTATTTCAGGTAGCGGAAGGCCAGTCGCGGCCCGCCGAGCAGGAAGATCTGCAGCACCCAGTAGAGGAGGATGGCGACCTTGCCGAAGAAGTAGAACCCGTAGAGGTTCGAGGAGACCAGCACGTAGTCAAGCACCAGCAGCGTCAGCGCGGTGACGCTGGCGGCGCGCACGATGCCGGCGAGGTCGGGCAGCGAGGCGAAGCGCCACTTGGTGCGGTAGAGCCGGAACCACGCGTAGATCAGGCCGGCATAGGCCAGGAACGGCGGCAGCAGCAGCGGCAGCGCGTGCAGGCGTTCGGCGAGCGCCCCGTCCTGAAAGCGGAAGACGAAGGTCAGCACCACGGCCGCCGCGGTCGCGGCGAGATCGTGGACGACCATCACCGCCGTCTTGAGGGTGCGCTTCTGCATGGTGCTTCGTGTCAGAGCATCGGCCCGAACGATGGAGACCGGGTTTCGGCACAAGGCCGATGCTCCAGGCGGAGGGCGGTATCGGCGCCGACCGGGGGGAATGTCAACGCGCGGCGCGGACCGCCTTGGCGACCGCCCCATTCCCCTCGTCGAGATCCGGGGCGTCGATATGGCGATAGCGGGCCTGGATCAGGCCGAAGGTGCCGAAGGCGAAGTGGCCGGCGGCGACAATGGCGAGCAAGACCCAGCCATAGGGCTGCGCCCTCAGCGCCGAGAAGGCGCCCGAGAGACCCGTGGCGTCGGAAGAGGCCTGCGTCCAGGCGGCCGTGAGGACGAAGCCGCCGATCATCAGGAAGACGAGCCCCCGCGCCGCGTAGCCGAACCTTCCGAGCCGGTCGATCCAGGCCTCGGAGCCGGCGGGAAGGGAGAGCCGTTCGGTGACGTTGCCCTTCCAGGCCTTCACGGCGTAGCCGATCCCGGCGCCGACGATGCCGAGCCCGACGATCCCGACGAGCCACGGGCCGAGGGGCTGGTCGAGCAGCCACTTGGTCCAATCCTGCACCCCGTCGCCGCCGGACGACGCGCGGCCGATGCCGAAGGCGAGGCGGGCCGCGGTGAGGCTGAGGCCGGCATAGATCACGGCGCTGATCAGGTGGGCGCCGCGCACGACCAAGGCTTTCGCCGAGTGCCCGCGCCGGTCCGCATCGGTCGCGCCTTCGAAGAGGCGCCATACGGCGAAGCCCGCGAGGCCCAGCGCGATCAGCCCGACGATGACGGCGCCGAACGGGCCGCCGAGCACCGCGCGGATCGCGCTCTTGCTGTCGCCAGCCGAGCCGCCCTGCCCGAGGGCGGCGAGCACGGCGAGCGCCCCCACCACGCAATAGACGAAGCCGCGCGCGCCGTAGCCGAAGCGGGCGAGGTGCTCCAACGCGTTGTCGTTCCGGTTCCAAGCCATCCCGGTTCAGTCGCGCTCACGGTCGGGCTTGCCGGCCAGTGCCACGTAGAAGCCGAGCCCGTCGCCCGCGGGCAGGGTCTGAAGCCGCTCGATCCAGCCGCGTCGCTTGGCGTCGAGGAGTTGGCGCCCGATCGGCTGGAACAGGGTCTCGCCCCCACCCTCCGGCGGCGGATCGAGGCGGATCGCCACGGTCTTGCCCTTGGCGAAGCGGCTGCGCTCCAGCATGTCGGTCAGCGAGGCCTCCGCGGTCGGGCGGTTGGACCCGCGCAGATCGAGCACCGATTCCGCATCGGTGACTCCGAGCGAGCCGCGCAGCTTGTTGGCGTAGAAGTCTTCGAAATGGGGCAAGGCCGGTCCCGCGCGGGTTCGTCGTCTAGAAGGCGATGTCGTCATAGATCTCGGCAACGGCCAAGTGGCCGCCGAGTTCGGATAGGTTGATCGCGCCGTCGAGGCCGTGGGCCTCGAACGCCCAGCCGCCCTCGGGCCCGCGGCGCCACACCTCAACGCGCGGTTCGTCCTGATAGGCGATCAGGAACAGCGTGAGCGAGGCGATGCTGCGATAAAAGTCGGTCTTCCGGCCGCGATCCCGGCTCATGGTCGAGGGTGAGAGCACCTCCGCGACGAGAACGGGATCGCGGGCATAGCCATCCTTCAGCGGCGGTCCGCAGCGCACCACCACGTCGGGGATCGGTGCGAAGGTGTCCATGCTGTCGCTCAGGACGGCAATGCCGGGAATCGCGCGGCAACCGCGGCCGCGTCCGAACGGTCGGAGATTCCGGATCAGGTTCGCGACGATCAGCTGATGCCGCTCGCTCTGCGGCGCCATCAGCACCGGCTCGCCGTCGATCAGCTCCCAACGCTCCTCGTCCGGAAGGTCGGCGACCCAGTCTTGATACTCCGCCACCCGCATGCCGGGGTCGCGCCGAAGAGCGAGCGCCATCGTGAGACCTCCGAAAACGAAGGCGATGCTAGCATCGCCCCGGAGCCAAGCAAGCGGCGTGCGGTGCGGGGTCAGAAGCTGAGGCGTGCATCGATCTCTGCCACCGACAGAGTGCCGCCGAGTTCGGGTAGGTCGATGACCGCGCCGGGCCCGGCGAACTGAACCGTCCAATCCGGCGCGCGGCGCCACAGCTCCACCCGCGCCTCGTCCTGATGCACGAGCAGGAGAACGGCGAGGGAGGGAATGGTCTGGTAGAACTCGGTCTTGCGCCCGCGGTCGAGCACGAGGGACGAGGGGGAGAGGACTTCCACGACGAGCAGAGGGTCGCCGGTATAGCCGTCTTCCGGCGGCTCGCCGCATTGCACCACCACGTCGGGAATCGGCGCGTAATCGTCCATGGCCTCGCTCAGGATCGCGAGGCCGGGATAGGCGCCGCAGCCCCGGCGCTCGGCGAGATCGTCGAGATGTTTGACGAGATTGGTGACGATGCGCTGATGTCGGCCCTTGGCGGGCGCCATCAACACCGGCTCGCCGTCGATCAGCTCCCAGCGCTCACCGTCCGGCCGTGTTGCAGCCCAATCCCGATACTCGGCGACCCGCATGCGGGTGTCGCGGCGTGCTGGCGCGGCCATCGGTCAGCCTCCGGTGCGAAGGCGCGAACCGTAACAAAAAGGGGCCGCCCCGGACAGGGCAGCCCCTCAAAGCGTTCGTTCGAAGAACCCTTAGCCGTGCACGAGCACGTTGCGGAACTGCCAGGGGTCGCTCGGATCGATGTCCTCGGGGAACAGGCCCGGACGGTCGGTGAGCGGGGTCCAGTCGGTGTAGACGCCCACGACCGGGCCGAGATACGGCGTCTGCACCTCCAGGCAGCGGCGGAAGTCGATCTCGTCGGCCTCGACGATGCCGGCCTCCGGGTTCTCCAGGGCCCAGACCATGCCGGCGAGCACGGCGCTCGTCACCTGAAGGCCGGTCGCGTTCTGGTAGGGGGCGATCCGCCGGGTCTCCTCGATGGAGAGCTGTGAGCCGTACCAGTAGGCGTTCTTCTTGTGGCCGTAGACGAGGACGCCGAGCTCGTCGATGCCGTCGACGATCTCGTTCTCGTCGAGGATGTGCTGGCGCTCCTGCACCTTGCCGGCATTGCCCCACATCTCGTGCAGCGAGAGCACGGCGTCGTTGGCCGGGTGGTAGGCGTAGTGGCAGGTCGGACGGTAGACCGCCTCGTTCCCCTCGTGGACGGTGTAGTAATCCGAGATCGAGATCGCCTCGTTGTGGGTCACGAGGAAGCCGAACTGCGCCTGCGCGGTCGGCGTCCAGGAGCGCACGCGGGTATCGGCGCCGGGCTGGAGCAGGAAGATCGCGCAGCGCGAGCCCTTGGTCTGCTCCTCGGCGTTGGCGGGCTTCCAGGTCTCGTGCGTGCCCCAGCCGAGTTCGGCCGGCTGATTGCCCTCGGAGACGAAGCCCTCGACCGACCAGGTGTTGACGAACACGCCCTGCGGCTTCGGGTTCTTGGCCCGCTGGGTGTCGCGCTCGGCGATGTGGACGCCCTTGACGCCGAGCTTCTGCATCAGCCCGGCCCATTCCTCGCGGGATTGGGGCTCCGGATCGGTGACGCCCGTATCCGCCGCGATGTTGAGGAGCGCCTGCTTGACGAACCACGACACCATGCCGGGGTTTGCACCGCAGCACGACACGGCGGTCGTGCCGCCGGGCGCGGCGCGGCGGGCGGCGAGGATGTTCTCGCGCAGCGCGTAGTTGGTGCGGTCGGCCTGGCTCAAGTCCTTGTCGAAGTAGAAGCCGGCCCAGGGCTCGGCGACCGTATCGATGTAGAGCGCACCGAGTTCGCGGCAGAGTTCGAGGATGTCGCGCGAGGAGGTATCGACCGACAGGTTCACGCAGAAGCCCTGGCCGCCACCTTCCGTGAGGAGCGGCGTGAGGACGTCGCGGTAGTTCTCCCTCGTCAGGGCCACCGTCTCGAAGCGCAGGCCGTGCTTCTCGGCCAGATCCTTATGGGTATCCACCGGATCGATCACGGTGAAGCGGGCGCGGTCATACTCGAAATGGCGCTCGATGAGGGGCAAGGTGCCCCGGCCGATCGAGCCGAAACCGATCATTACGATCGGGCCGGTGATGCGACCGTGGACGGGCCAATCCTTCTTCGGGCCATCAGACATGCGCGGACACTCCTGTCGGGCTGCTCGTTGTTTGAGAGCGGCGTGATTGATGCTTGGAAGTGACGAGCGGATGACGGTTCGGCGTCTGCCGGTCAACCGGTCGATCCCCTCTTGTGTTGCGGAATGGTGAAGATTGCAGTTTTTCAGCTATGAGTTGAGTGCAGGTCTGGGGCCGGATTGCGTCGGAGGCGTGCGCCGAAAAGTCTGTCTATGCTGCACTGCAACAAGGGAGTGACGCTCAAGGGCAGACAGCACGCACAAGGAACCCGAACCATGCTGACCGTCCTCACCGCACCGTCCATCCATCCCGAAGTCGAGACGATCGATCGCGACCCGGGCATCATCACCCTCCTCGCCGCCCTCGTCCGCGCCGGACGTACGGCCGCCGGTCAGGCCCGCGCCTTCCATGATGGGGCCAGCCGCCTGTCCTTCTCCGCGACCGCGTGGCCCTATCACCGTTGAGCCGGTGATCCGTGCCGGTGCTCCCGGCCCCTTCCATGACGACCATCCTCGACCGGACCAGGGTCCGCCGCCGCTCCTGCGCGTCGACGGGCCCTGTTTCGCATGCGAACCGCGCATTCAATCGAATGACGGGACGCGGGCTCTGCAGCCCGGCCTCGTCTCAGGCGGCCTGTCGTCGTGCCACGACCGCGGCGGCCTCGGCTGCCACCTCCGGCAGGTGCTCGAACGCGCCGGTCGCGCGCAGCACGCCTTCCGCGCCCGCAAGCGCACCGGCCGCCAGTTCCAGCCCGAGGAAGCGCTCGCGCTCGAACGGGCCGGGCATGTAGAGCCCCGCCGCCTTCTCCGGCTCGAAGCCGAAGCGGGCATAGTAGGGCGCATCCCCCACCAGCAGCACGGCGCCGTGGCCGAACGCCGCCGCTTGGGCGAGCGCGGCCCGCATCAGCGCGCCGCCAAGGCCGGCACCCTGAATTTCCGGATCGACCGCGAGCGGGCCGAGCAGCAGGGCCGGCCGGCCGCAGCCGGTCTCGACATCCCACAGCCGGACGGTGCCGACGAGCCTGTCCGCCCGCGCCGCGGTGAGGGCCAGACCGCGCGCGGGCAGGCGGCCCTCGCGCAGACGCTGCGAGGTCTTCAGGAAGCGGCCGGGGCCGAAGCAGGCGTCGAGCAGATGCTCGCGGGCTGCGATGTCGGAGGCGATCTCATCGCGGATCTGGATCATGGCCGTACCCTCCCAAGGTCGCTCGCAAGCGGGGGGAAACAGCCCTCGCACCCGCTCGAAAGCGGGCCGTCCGGGACAATCGACGAGCGCGTCTCGTGAGACGCGCGGCACTTCTGAGGGGAAAGGCGTGAACGAAGCCTGACCGGGGCCGGCCCGCCGGAGCGGGATGGCCTCAAGGATCAGATCACGATCTGCTCGAGGGGCGGGAAGCCGTTGAAGGCGACTGCCGCATAGGTCGTGGTGTAGGCGCCCGCGCCCTCGATCCACACCTTGTCGCCGATCGAGAGGGAGACCGGCAGCGGGTAATGGTTCTTCTCGTAGAGCACGTCGACCGAATCGCAGGTCGGGCCCGCGACGACGCACGGGGCCATGCGGTCCTCGTCGTGGTCGGTGCGGATCGCGTAGCGGATCGACTCGTCCATGGTCTCGGCGAGACCGCCGAACTTGCCGATATCGAGATAGACCCAGCGCACCTCGTCCTCGGCCTCCGACTTCTTGGAGACGAGCACGACCTCGGCCTCGATCAGACCGGCATTGCCGACCATGCCGCGGCCCGGCTCGATGATCGTCTCCGGGATGCGGTTGCCGAAATGCTTGGTGAGCGCGCGGAAGATTGCGTCGCCGTAGGTTTCCACGCCCGGCACCTGCTTGAGGTACTTGGTCGGGAAGCCGCCGCCGAGGTTGACCATCGATAGGCCGATGCCGCGCAGGGCGCATTCCCGGAAGATCTCGGAGGCGGAGGCGAGCGCCCCGTCCCAGGCTTCCGTGTTGGCCTGCTGCGAACCGACATGGAACGACACGCCGTAGGCGTTGAGGCCGTGCCGGTGGGCGTGTTCCAGCACGTTCACCGCCATCTCCGGCTCGCAACCGAACTTGCGCGACAGGGGCCAATCCGCACCGGCGCCGTCGCAGAGGATGCGGCAGAACACCTGCACCTCTTGCGCCGAGATGTCGGCGGCCTCGCTCGCGCGAACGATCTTCTCGACTTCCGCCTGGCAATCGACGGCGAAGAGACGGATGCCGAGCTTGAGCGCGCGGACGACGTCGCGCTCCTTCTTGATGGTGTTGCCGAAGGAGACGCGGTCGGCGGTGGCGCCGGCGGCGAGCGCCATCTCGATCTCGGCCACCGAGGCCGTGTCGAAGCAGGAGCCCATCTCGGCGAGCAGGCGCAGCACTTCCGCGGCCGGGTTCGCCTTCACGGCATAGAACACGCGGGTGTCGGGCAGCGCGCGGGCGAAGGCGGTATAGTTGTCGCGCACGACATCGAGGTCGAGGACCATCACCGGGCCCTCGTCCCGGCCGAGGTCGCGGCGCGCGCGCAGGTAATCGCGGATGCGATCGGTCATTGGTCGTCCCCACCACAGGTTCGAGGCGCCGTCGAGGGCGCAAGATCGAATCGTGACGGTCCGTGAAGGACCGTCGGCGTCAGGGGGCGATGCGTCGCTTCCGCTTCGCGCTTTGGAGACGCGGAACGGCCAGCGGGCGCGAGAAGCACCCCGGAAGCTGCCGTGGATTGGATGGGGGAAACCCCAACCGCACGCCGGGCAAGGATAAACAAGCCTCTTCGGTGTCGGCCTTTGGAGGGCCGACGAGACCAAAAAAGCCCGTTCGTCGTTGCTTTAAGCTGCGTCCCCCGTGGAGAGCGGGGTTCGCCGGTTTCGCCTCCGGCTGCCGGTTGTTGTTAGGGTCTGGTGTTGCCACCCGGATGCCGGCCGTAGGGATCCACCCTTTACGACCATCGATCCTTTAAGACCCCTGGCGGCTGTCCGGCAGTTGACCGGATGCCCACCAACCGACACGCGGCCACAGGCACGTGCGAAATTGGGCAGGCGCCATATACGGCCGGGGGCTCTCGACCACAAGGGAAAAGCCGGTCCGCTACCCCCTGATTTCCGGCCGGAACGGATGAGAATTCGGCTTGGCGCGTGATTGTTGCGCGAAAGACGCAGCCCCGTATCGCGCGAGCCCGGCCGGCCTCTTTCCAAGCCCGACCGAAGCGGCCATTGAACCGTGGCATTTCGGGATAGGATCATGATCCACGCCAAAGGCCATCACGCCCCCAACGGCCCTGTCGAGCCGGCCGTGCCCTCGCGCCGGGGCGTGATGTCGGGGCTGGCCGCCGCAGGTCTCGCTGTGGCGCTGCCGGCTTGCGCCGAAGAGAGCCCAGGGAGCCTTCCCTTCGAGCCCGGCATGGTCGAGCGCCAGGCGCAGGCGCTCGCCGCGCAGCCCTTCGACGGCCGTTTCCCGCCGCTGCCGGCACCGCTCGCGGGTCTCGATTACGACGCCTATCGCGACATCCGCTTCCGGAAGGACCATGCGTTTCTCGGCGAGGCCGGCGGGCCATTCCGGCTTCAATTGTTTCACCGCGGCTTTCTCTATCCGCGCCCGGTTTCCGTGAGCCTCGTGCGCGACGGGATCAGCACGCCGATCCCGTACGATCCGGCGCTGTTCGATTTCGGCCGGACGCGGATCGAGGGGACGCTGCCGAGCGACCTGAACTTTGCCGGCATCCGTATCCATGCGCCGCTCAACCGGCCCGACCGCCTCGACGAACTCGTCGTCTTCGTCGGCGCGAGCTATTTCCGCTTCCTCGGGAAGGACCAGCTCTACGGCCTCTCCGCCCGCGCCCTCGCGATCGGCACCGATGCCGACAAGGAGGAGTTTCCGTTCTTCCGCGCCTTCTTCATCGAGGTGCCGCCCGCGGATGCGAAGACGCTGACGATCCACGCCCTGCTCGACAGCCCCTCGGTGGCCGGCGCCTACCGCTTCACGGTCGAGCCGGGCCAAAACACGACCGTGCAGGTGAGCGCGACGCTCTACCCGCGGCAGGACTTGGCTTCCGTCGGCATCGCCCCGCTGACCTCGATGTTCTTCATCAGCGAGACCGATCGCGGCCATAGCGACGATTACCGGCCGGAACTGCACGATTCGGACGGGCTCCAACTCGCCACCGGCGCCGGCGAATGGCTGTGGCGGCCGCTCGACAATCCGCAGGGCCGGCGGATCTCGACCTTCCTCGACCGCGACCCGAAGGGGTTCGGGCTGATGCAGCGCGACCGCGACTTTGCCAGCTACCAGGATCTGGAAGCCGGCTATGAGCGGCGTCCCGGCTACTTCGTCCAGCCGGAGGGTGCCTGGGGCGAGGGCAGCGTCGTGCTGATGGAACTGCCGACCGACAACGAGACCGCCGACAACGTCGTCGCCTTCTGGCGCCCGAAACAGCCCTATCCGGCGGGTAAGCCGGCGCGGCTCGCCTACACGATCCGCTCGCATACGGGCGAGGATCTCCACCCGAACGGCAAGGTCATGAACACCTTCATCGCCGAGCCCGCCGCGAGCGGCGCTGCGCGCCGGGCCGCGGATCCAACCGCCCTGCGCAACCGCCGCTTCCTGATCGATTTCGGCGGGGGGGAGCTGAAAAACCGTCTCGGCGATCCGACGCCCCCCGACATCGTCGCCAGCGCCAGCAGCGGCCGGATCGTCGCGACCTCGATCGTGCCGAACCCGCATGTCGGCGGTTTCCGCGTCGCCCTCGACGTACAACTCGACGGGCCGGGCGCGACCGAATTGCGGGCCTATCTGAAGAAGAACGATCAGGCCCTGACCGAGACATGGTCCTATCCCTGGAGCGTCGCGTGAGCACTCGCAGCGAACGCGTCGCTGCCCGCATACCGGTGGAGATCCGGCCGGCCCAACTCGCCGATCTCGACGCCCTCGTCTCGCTCGAACACGCCGCCTTCACCACCGACCGGGCCGAGCGGCGGGCGATCCGCCACGCGATCCGCTCGGACAGCATGACCCTGCTGGTCGCGGTCGCGCGCGATCAGGCGGAGGGCGGCGCGGTCGAGATCCTCGTCGGCGCCGCCACGACGGAGCGGCGGCGCACCAGCCGCGTCGCCCGGCTCTCGTCGCTCGCTGTCGCGCCCGCACGCGCCGGTCTCGGGCTCGGGCGGCGCCTGCTCGAAGCCGCCGAGGCTGATGCCCGCGCCCATGGCTGCGAACGGCTGCGCTTGGAGGTGCGGTCCGACAATGGCAGCGGCATCCGGCTCTACGAGCGGGGCGGCTATGCGCGAACCGGGACCAATCCGGACTACTACGAGGACGGCATGGAGGCGTGGTGCTACGAGAAGGCCCTGACGGAGGGGTAACGTTGGCTTGTGCGCCGCAGCGCAGGTGCGCCAGCGCACTGGCGAACCGGTCGGCCAGATACAAGGTTCAGCCCACCCGAAGGTGGTTCACGCGCCTGCACCGCAGCGTTTTCGAGAGCCGCTCCCCTCCCGATCGAGTATCGAATGCCCTCAATCTTTGACCCGATCACGCTCGGCGCGTTGAAGCTGCCGAACCGAATTCTCATGGCCCCGCTGACCCGCGCCCGCTCGACGCGGAGCCACGTTCCGACGTCGCTGATGGGCGAGTATTACGCGCAGCGCGCGACCGCCGGCCTCATTATCTCCGAGGCCACCGGCATCAGCCAGGAAGGGCTCGGCTGGCCCTACGCGCCGGGCATCTGGTCCGACGAGCAGACCGAGGCCTGGAAGCCGGTGGTGAAGGCCGTGCACGAAGCGGGCGGACGCATCGTCTGCCAGCTCTGGCACATGGGCTACCTCGTCCATTCCGACTTCCTCGGCGGCGAGCCGCCGGTCGCCCCCTCCGCTGCCACGGCACCGGACGAGGCGCACACCTACGACGGTAAGAAGCCCTACAGCCCGGCGCGGGCCCTGCGCGAGGACGAGATTCCGCGGCTCATCGCCGATTACGAGCGGGCGGCGCGCAACGCCGTCGCGGCGGGCTTCGACGGCGTGCAGATCCACGCGGCGAACGGCTACCTGCTCGACGAGTTCATCCGCGACGGCAGCAACAAGCGCAGCGACCGCTACGGCGGTTCGGTCGAGAACCGGGTGCGGCTGGTGACCAAGGTGGCGCAGGCGGTGGCCGGCGTCGTCGGCGCGGACCGCACCGGCATCCGCTTCTCGCCCAACGGCCCGATCCAGGGCGTGGATGATTCCAACCCGCACGAGGTCTTCGGGCTTGCCGCCGAGATGATGGAGCGTGTCGGCCTCGCCTTCATCGAGATGCGCGAGCCGGGCCCGGACGGCACTTTCGGTAAGGCGACGGTGGCGCCGGTGGCGCCCGTCATCAAGGAGCGCTTCGGCGGCCCGGTCATCCTGAACTGCGACTATGACGGCGAGCGCGCCAAGCAGGCGGTGGCCTCGGGCGAGGCGGATGCCATCGCCTTCGGCCGGCCCTACATCGCGAACCCCGATCTGGTCGACCGCATCGCCAAGGGCCTGCCCTTCGCCAAGGACGACATGAAGACCTGGTACAGCCAGGGGCCGGAAGGCTACGTCGATTACCCGGCTCTGTCGCAGAAGGCGGCGTAAGCCGAGCGTCGGCCTCCGGGCCGCGTCGAGTGATCGAATACAGGAGGCGGCCTCGCGCAAGCGGGGCCGCCTTCCGCCATTTTGGGAAAGGCCCGATCCCGTGAGCGCCATGATCCCCGAGGACGCCGCGGCGGCCAGTTACCGCCTCGTCGCCTTCGACTTCGACGGGACGCTCGCCGACACCTTTCCCTGGTTCTGCGCCAACCTCAACGACGTAGCCGCGCGCTACCGCTTCCGCCGGGTCGCGGCGAGCGAGTCCGAACGGCTGCGGGGCTTGAGCGCCCGGGCGATCCTGAAGGATCTCGGCATTCCCGCCTGGAAGGTCCCGCTGATCGCCCGTCACATGCGTGCGCTCGCGACCCGCGACGCCCCTCAGGTGCGGCTGTTTACCGGCATTCCGGAGATGCTCGCAGGGCTCGACGCGGCGGGGTTCACGCTGGCCGTCGTGAGTTCCAACAGCGAGGCGAATGTGCGCTGCGCCCTCGGCGCGTCGGCGGGACGCATCCGGCACTATGCCTGCGGTGCCTCACTGTTCGGCAAGGCGCGTCACCTGCGCGCGGTGGCGCGGGCGGCGGGCGTCGAACCGGCGGCCCTGCTGGCGGTGGGAGACGAGATCCGCGACGCGGATGCGGCGGCGCAGGCGCGATGCGCCTTCGCCGCGGTGGCCTGGGGCTACAACAGCCCCGAGGCCCTGGCCAGCACGGGCCCGGCCTTCCTGTTCGCCGAGCCGGGCGACGTGGCGCGGGCCCTGGTGGGCCCGCCCGGAGGCGCTTACTGACCGGCGCGGGCGCCGGGGACGACCGAGGCGCCGGCGCCGCTGCCGAACGGCTCGTAGCGGGTCAGGCCGCGGAAGAGCTGGCTGATGAAGGCGCGGTCGGAGCCGCTGGCCGGCGTCGTGCGCTCGATGAAGTCGAACACGCGCCCGTCCTGCAGGCCGTAGAGCGCCACGCGCTCCACCTTCATGCCCTGGTTGAAATAGACCGCCGTGACCTTCTGGTCCTCGATCTGCTCGCCCAGGAACATCACCGTGCGGCGGGTGTTCTGGCTGATATAGTACCAGGACTTGTTGCCGACCGTGGAGACGGTGGACGGGGTGCCGAGGATCTGCAGCACCTGTTCGGCACCCATGCCCGGCTTCACCGTGGCCAGGGCCGCCTGATCGATCTGATAGCCGTGGCGGATATCCTCGCCGATGCAGCCTGATACGCCGATCGCGACGGAGCCGAGAACGGCCGCGCGGGCAAGCGACGAGACGAGACGGCGCGACATCGGCCCCCCTGATTTCCAGTCAAAAGGGTCTTCATCCGCGGCGCGTTTCAACTCGCGCGTCTTCGGACTTGCACCCTGGTCCGCGGTTGCCGTACCGCGGGGTTATGGCTTTGACAAGGCAAGCTTGGCCACAGCGTCGGCACATCCGGTGGAACGTATGATCGCGGGCTTATTCCGCCGCGCCGACCGGCGGCGGCGGACGATTCAGTCGCTGCATCGGAAGATCGGCGAGGCCGGGCGGCGGCCGGGCCTCTATACGGTGCTCGGCGTGCCCGACACCGTGGAGGGCCGGTTCGAGGCGTTGAGCCTGCACGTGATCCTCGTGTTGCGCCGCCTCGGCCAGTTGCCGCCGCCGGCCGCGGATGTGGCGCAGGATCTGGTCGATTCCGTCTTCATGCAGCTCGATGCTTCCCTGCGGGAACTCGGCATCGGCGATATGGGTGTGCCCAAGCGCATCAAGAAGCTCGGCGCCTCGTTCTATGCCCGCGCCGGAGCCTACGGCGTAGCGCTCGATGCGGGCGACCGGGCCGGGCTGGCCGAAACCCTTGCCCGTAACGTGCTCGACGGCGTCGAACCCGAGGCCGCCGGGCCGCTGGCCTCCTATGTCGAGGCCGCTGCCGCCGCGCTGGGGGCCCAAGATCTCGACGGCCTGCTCGGCGAGGGGCCGCGCTTCCCGGAGCCCGTCGGCGCGCCCGCGACAACCGATTCAGGAGACCATCGATGACGCCGAAGTCCGAAGGGCCGCTCTCCCGCTCCGTCAATGTCGAGCGCCTGCCCAAGGACCGCGCCGAGATCGTCGTCGAGGCGAACCCGGCCGAGTGCGAGGCGCTGGCCCGCGACTTCAAGGTCCCCGCCATCCGCGACCTCGTCGGCCGCTTCATCCTGACCGGTTCGCTGACCCGGCTGCGGGCCGAGGGCCGGGTCGAGGCCGTCGTGACCCAGGTCTGCACCGTGACGCTGGAGCCCTTCGAGGCGAAGGTCTCCGAGCCCGTCGAGGTCGATTTCACCAATGCCGACATCCTGGAGGGCACCGACGCCGAGGATGTCGATCTCCCCGACCCGATCGTGAACGGGCGCGTCGATTTCGGCCTGCTGACCGCGGAGTTCCTGGCGCTCGGCCTCGATCCCTACCCGCGCAAGCCCGGTGTCGCCTTCGATGCGGTCACGGTCGGCGAGGATCCGCTGCCGCTCTCCGATCTGGCGGCGCTGCGGGAAAAGCTCGCTCAGGACAAGGGTTGATGGACGGGCCCGCCAGCCCTCCGGCGGGCCTCATCACGACGATGGTTGAGTTTTTGTTTGCCCGGCGGGGCGCTGCCGTTATTTTGCGCCGCCGATTCCGGGGCCTGTGATGCCCCTTCACGCTCGCTGCCCGCCGGCTCACCCCGCGGCGTCCCGAAGGAACCATGTCGAACCGCGTTTGCATCTCGCTCGACGCCATGGGCGGCGATCACGGCCCCACGACCGTCGTGCCCGGTGCGGCCATCGCCCGTGAGCGGCACCCCGAGCTTCACTTCATCCTGTTCGGTGACGAGACGGTGGTGCGCCCCCTCGTCGAGGCCGAGCCGCGCCTGAAGGGCGCCGTCGAGATCCGCCACACCACCGTCTCGATCGCCATGGACGACAAGCCGAGCCAGGCGGTGCGCCAGGGCCGGGGCAAGTCCTCGATGTGGCGGGCAATCCAGGCGGTGCGCGACGGCGAGGCCCAGGCCGCGGTCTCCGCCGGCAACACCGGTGCCTTGATGGCGATGTCGAAGATCTGCCTCAAGACCATGGCTGGCATCGAGCGCCCCGCCATCGCCTGCCTGTGGCCGACGGTGCGCGGCGAGAGCGTGGTGCTCGATGTCGGCGCCACCATCGGCACCGATGCCGAGCATCTCGTCGAGATGGCGGTGATGGGCGCGGCCATGGCCCGGATCGTCCTCGACGTCGAGCGCCCGACGGTCGGCCTGCTCAATGTCGGCACCGAGGAGATGAAGGGCAACGAGGCCGTGAAGGAGGCCGCCCGCCTCCTGCGCGAATCCGAGCTGGCCAATTTTACGTATCACGGCTTCGTCGAGGGCACGGATCTCGGCCGTGGCACCACGGATGTCGTGGTGACGGAAGGCTTTACCGGCAACATCGCCCTCAAGACGGCCGAGGGCACGGCCAAGCAGATCGGCTCTTATCTCAAGGCGGCGATGGGGCGGACCCTCTCGGCCAAGATCGGTTACCTGTTCGCACGCCAAGCCTTCGCGGCTCTGCGCGAGAAGATGAACCCGAGCCGGGCCAATGGCGGCGTGTTTCTCGGGTTGGAGGGCATCGTCATCAAGAGCCACGGCTCGGAGAATGCGCAAGGGTTCGCCGCCGCCGTCGATCTGGCTTACGACATGGCGCGCTATGACCTGATGCGGACGATCCGGGATATGCTGGAGCAGACGCCGGCGGTCGCCGCCGGGCTCGAAGCCGGCTTGGTCGAGAAGTGAGCCGGGCACAAAAGTGAGAAAGGGACGGATCTGATGGCGCAGCGGCGCTCCGTCGTGGTCGGCTGCGGGGCGTATCTGCCCGAGACCGTCGTCACGAACACAGACCTCGCCGAACGCGGGATCGAAACCTCCGACGAGTGGATCGTCCAGCGCACCGGCATTCGCCAGCGCCACATCGCGCGCCCCGACGAGACGACGTCGGTGCTCGGCACCCGCGCGGCGCGGGCGGCCCTCGACGATGCCGGGCTCTCGCCCGCCGATATCGATTTCGTGATCTGCGCGACCTCGACGCCCGACCACACCTTTCCCTCCACCGCCACCCAGATTCAGGCGGCGCTCGGGATCGAGGGCGGCTTCGCCTTCGACCTCCAAGCGGTTTGCGCCGGCTTCGTCTATGCGGTGGCCACGGCCGATCGCTTCCTGACGACGGGCGGGGCCAAGCGCGCCCTGGTCATCGGCGCCGAGACCTTTTCGCGGCTGCTCGATTGGGAGGATCGCACCACCTGCGTGCTGTTCGGCGACGGCGCGGGCGCCATCGTGCTGGAGGCCCGCGAGGGCGAGGGCACGAGTGCCGACCGCGGCGTGTTGTCGAGCTGCCTGCGCTCGGACGGGCGCCACCGGGCCAAGCTCTATGTCGATGGCGGGCCGGGCTCGACCGGCACCACCGGCAAGCTGCGCATGGAGGGCCGTGAGGTGTTCCGCTTCGCGGTAGGCTCGGTGACCGACGTGATCGAGGATGCCTTTCGCGCCTCCGGCACCACCGCCGACGACCTCGCGTGGTTCGTGCCGCACCAAGCCAACCGCCGGATCATCGAAGCGTCCGCCGACAAGCTCGGCATCGCCCGCGAGAAGGTGGTGCTCACCGTCGATCGGCACGGCAACACGTCCGCGGCCTCGATTCCCCTGGCGCTGGACGCCGCCCGCCGCGACGGGCGCATCCGCGAGGGCGACCTCGTGATGATCGAGGCGATCGGCGGCGGGTTCACCTGGGGCGCCGCGCTTATCCGCTGGTAGGCGAAGGGCGCCGAAGCGGGCCTGGATTCCTGTCAACCGCAAGGTTCTGTTGACCGTCGCCCTTCCGCCGATTAGCGTGTTCGATCATAGAGATACACGGCGGGATCCTGTGTCGAGGGAGCCGCACGGCGTTTGAGCGGAGGCTGCATCCGTCCGTCCTGAGAAGGATGGCATGGATGTCGAGCAACTCGGCCGGAAGGGGGAGCGGATGGCGGGCAAGACGGTCACACGCGCAGATTTGAGCGAGGCCGTCTATCAGCAGGTCGGTCTGTCACGGGCCGAATCGGCCGCGCTGGTCGAGACGGTGCTCGCCGAGATCTGCACCTGTCTGTCCTCGGGTGAGACGGTGAAATTGTCCTCGTTCGGCTCCTTCGTGGTGCGCTCCAAGGGCAAGCGCATCGGCCGCAATCCGAAGACCGGCGTCGAGGTCGAGATCGAGCCGCGGCAGGTGATGGTGTTCAAGCCGTCGAACGTGCTCAAGGCCCGCATCAATGGCGGCCACGTCAACGGGCTCGACATGGATGAGGACGAGTGACCCGGCCAAACCGCCCCGGTCCTCTCCCGTACAATCTGGTTTGAGGCGCTGCCATGGGACTGCCGCTGGAATCGTCCGCCCTCGATTCTCCCGCCGGTGACGAGCGGAGCGAGAAGAGCCCCGGCGCCTTTCGCACCATCACCGAGGTGTCCGAGGAGCTCGGCGTGCCGCAGCACGTCCTGCGCTTCTGGGAGAGCCGGTTCAGCCAGATCAAGCCGATGAAGCGGGCGGGCGGGCGGCGCTACTACCGCCCCGACGACGTCGAACTCCTCAAGGGCGTGCGCCGGCTGCTGCACGGGCAGGGCTACACGATCCGCGGAGCGCAGCGGGTTCTCAAGGAGAACGGCGTGCGGTTCGTCCAGGCGCTCGGCCGGGGCGAGGTGGAGGTCGGCGCGCCCACCGGCATCGACCGGGACGACGAAACCGTCGAGGCCGCCGCCTCGGATCGCCGGGCGCTCGAACGGGCGCTCGCCGAGCTGCGCGCCTGCCGGGCCCTGCTCGCTGGCCTCGACGAGGCGGATCACGAGGCCGCCTGAGACCGGGCCGCCGGCCGGCCCTGAACTCCGAAAATTCGCTTGTGCGCAAAGCATTGGCCGGCCTTGCGGATTTCGGCTCATCCCGACGCTTTTGCCGGCCGATCCGGGCTGAACTTTACCGTCGGACCGGCGTTGAGGCGCCATGGCTCCCCCTCGCTCCCGGATGTCTCCGACCCAGGAACTCATCGCCCGCGTCATGCGGATCGTGCGCGCTTGCCCGGAAGCCGCCAACGAGGTTCTGGAATTGATGTTCCTCGTCAGCCAGATCGAGGCGTCGACGACCGTCGATCGGGAATACCGGGACGCGCGGCGGGTCATCAGTCGGTTGCGGGCGCCCCTCTGGGATATGGGCCCGGCCGACCGGGAGACGCTGCTCAAGGCCGCCGACACCATCCGCCGCGCCTGCGACTTGGGCGACGGAGACATTCCGGCGGCCCCCTTCGCCGATCTCGGCGAACGCGAGCGTGTCGAGAAGGCGCTGACCCAGGCCCTCGCCGGCCATCTCGATGACGCGCAGATCGCGCGGGTGGCCGGCACGGTCGCCGCCGCGCTGCAGCACTGAGCGGGCGCGGCCTTCGCCAATTTCGGGCGGCAAGATTCGAGGGAGCAAGCCTCGATGCGGGCCGGCGCCCTCCCCACATCTTCATCGGCGCCCGGCCGCCCCGCGGCGGGTCGCCCGACGACGCTCAAGGAAACGCCGATGGATCTGCCGATCACTGTCACGAGACCGATTGCAGCGCTGCCCGCCGCCTTCGCCGCGGTCTGGCTCTGCCTCGCCGGGCCCGCCCTCGCGCAGACCACCGTCACCAAGAGCGAGACTGTGCCCGCCGGCAAGCAGGCCCGCCTCGTGATCGTGCCGAACCTGAAGAAGGATTGCTCGGCCGGCCCGATGCCCGAGATCAAGGTGGTGACGCCGCCGAAATCCGGATCGCTGATCACGAAGGCCGGCAAGCTCAAGACGCCGGCCAAGTACCGCTGCCCGAACAAGGACGCCGAGGTTCAGGCGATCTTCTACCAGCCCAATAACGGCTATACGGGCGCCGACGGGGTCGTCGTCGAGATCAAGAATTCCGACGGCGAGATCGAGAAGCGCGACATTCGCATCACCGTCGGTAAGGACGAAAAGTCCAAGGACGAGAAGAAAGGCGGCACCGATCTCTGATCGGATAGGCTGCCTCGCACGCAAAATACCGCGCTGCAGCAATTTGACGGATTTTTGGAGACTTCCGGTTCTCGGCCGGAGGTTTCCGCCTCTGGTTCGAGGTTGGTTAAGCTCGGGCTAAATCCCGGCCAGATTTGAGTGTGTCCCGTTTCACACGCAAGACACCCCTCCTGTGGGCGGTGCGACAAAACCCGCAATGTCAGTTGCGTTCGACCCGAGACAGGATGAAGCTGTCATCAGCCTGAAGGGGGTGTTCGAATGCCGCTGCACTCGACGAACGACCTGTTCCAGAGCTTCGCTCGCGGCTATGAAGCGCGCCGCGACACGGAGATGACGCTCTCCGAGTATCTTGAGGCGTGCCGCGACAATCCGCTGATGTACGCCTCCGCTGCTGAGCGCATTCTCGATGCGATCGGCCAGCCGGAGATGGTGGATACCGCCCGCGACGCCCGCCTGGGCCGTGTGTTCATGAACCGCACGATCCGGGTCTACCCGGCCTTTGCCGAGTTCTACGGCATGGAGGAGACGATCGAGCGGATCGTCTCGTTCTTCCGCCACGCCGCGCAGGGGTTGGAGGAGCGCAAGCAGATCCTCTACCTGCTCGGCCCCGTCGGCGGCGGCAAATCCTCGCTCGCCGAGCGCCTCAAGGCGCTGATGGAGGTCCACCCGGTCTACGTGCTGAAGGCCGGCGACGAGGTCTCCCCGGTCTTCGAGAGCCCGCTCGGCCTGTTCGATCCCGAGACCATGGGCCGCGAGATCGAGGAGCGCTTCGGCATCCCGCGCCGCCGCCTCACCGGCCTGATGAGTCCCTGGGCCCTGAAGCGCCTCGACGAGTTCGACGGCGACATCTCCCGCTTCAAGGTGATCAAGGTGCGGCCCTCGCGCCTGCGCCAGATCGCCATCGCCAAGACCGAGCCGGGCGACGAGAACAACCAGGACATCTCCTCGCTGGTCGGCAAGGTCGATATCCGCCGCCTCGAAACCTTGTCCCAGGCCGATCCGGACGCCTATTCGTATTCGGGCGGCCTCAACCGGGCGAACCAGGGCGTTCTCGAATTCGTCGAGATGTTCAAGGCGCCGATCAAGATGCTGCACCCCCTGCTCACGGCGACGCAGGAGGGCAACTATGTCGGCACCGAGAATATCGGCGCGATCCCCTTCACCGGTGTGATCCTGGCCCACTCGAACGAGGCCGAGTGGCAATCGTTCAAGACCAACAAGAACAACGAAGCCTTTATCGACCGTATCTACGTCATCAAGGTGCCCTACTGCCTCCGCGTCACCGAGGAGCAGCGCATCTACGAGAAGCTGATCTCGAGCTCCGAGCTCTCCAACGCCGCCTGCGCGCCGGGCACGCTGGAGATGCTGGCCCGCTTCTCGGTGCTCTCGCGGTTGCGCGAGCACGCCAATTCCAACCTGTTCTCGAAGATGCGGGTCTACGACGGCGAGAGCCTTCGCGAGGTCGATCCTCGCGCCCGCTCGATGCAGGAATACAAGGATACCGGCGGCGTCGATGAGGGCATGGACGGGATCTCGACCCGCTTCGCCTTCAAGGTGCTGGCCGCGACCTTCAACCACGACACCACCGAGGTCTCGGCCGATCCGGTTCACCTGATGTACGTGCTGGAACAGGCGATCCGGCGCGAGCAACTGCCGCCGGAGACCGAGAAGCGCTATATCGAGTTCATCAAGACCGAGCTCGCGCCGCGCTACGCCGAGTTTATCGGCCACGAGATCCAGAAGGCCTATCTCGAATCCTACCACGATTACGGGCAGAACCTGTTCGACCGCTACATCGACTACGCGGACGCCTGGATCGAGGATCAGGACTTCAAGGACGCCGAGACCGGACAGCTCCTCAACCGTGAGCTCCTCAACCAGGAGCTGACCAAGATCGAGAAGCCGGCCGGCATCGCCAACCCGAAGGATTTCCGCAACGAAGTGGTGAAGTTCGCGCTGCGCTCTCGGGCGCAGCATGGCGGCCGCAATCCGTCCTGGACGTCCTACGAGAAGTTGCGCGAAGTGATCGAACGGCGGATGTTCTCGCAGGTGGAGGAACTGCTGCCCGTGATCTCCTTTGGATCCAAGAAGGACAGCGACACGGAGAAGAAGCACGGCGAGTTCGTCGATCGCATGACCGATCGGGGCTACACCGAACGGCAGGTCCGGCGACTCGTGGAATGGTACATGCGGGTGAAGCAGGCGGGTTGAGGCCAAGTCTTCTAAGGCCTTCGGCATCCGCCGCCGCACTTCCGCACCTTTGTCCCCGAGCGGGGACGTGAGACTTGAAGGCGCTGAGCGACCCCGGATGCACATCGTCGACCGTCGGCTCAATCCAGGTGGTAAGAGCCTCCCGAACCGCCAACGCTTCCTGCGCCGGGTCAAGGACGTCGCACAGCGCGCGGTTCGGGAATCCGCCCGAGAGAAGGATATCAAGAACCTCGGCAAGGACGGGCGCATCACCGTGCCCGGCGACGGGGTGCGCGAGCCGCGCTTCTCGCGCCAGCCGGGGACGGGCCATCAGGATTACATCCTGCCCGGCAACAAGACTTACGTGGAGGGCGACCGCATCGAGCGCCCGCCGGGCGGCGGGGGAGGTGGCGGCGCCGGCGAAGGCGGGGATGGTGGTGAGAACGGCGAGGACGCCTTCCACTTCGTCCTGACCCGTGAGGAATTCCTCGACCTCTTCCTCGAAGACCTCGAACTGCCCGATCTCGCCAAGCGGCGTCTGGCTGTGGTCGAGACGGAAGGTCTGCGCCGGGCCGGCTACACCGTCTCGGGTTCGCCGGCCAACCTCGCCCTGTCGCGCACCTTGCGCAATTCCATGTCCCGGCGCATCGCCCTCAAGCGGCCGAAGCTGGAGGAGGTGGCCGCCTTGGAGGCCGAGATCGCCGCGGCCGAGGCGGCGAACGATCCGCGCCTGCCCGACCTGCAACTCAAGCTACTCGGCCTGCGCGAGCGCTCCAAGCGCATCCCCTATGTCGATCCGATCGACCTGCGTTTTCGCCGCTTCGAGCCCTATCCGAAGCCGATCGCGCAAGCCGTGATGTTCTGCCTGATGGACGTCTCGGGCTCGATGACCGAGCACATGAAGGATCTGGCCAAGCGCTTCTACATCCTGCTGCACATCTTCCTGACGCGCCGCTACAAGCACGTCGAGATCGTCTTCATCCGCCACACCGACAAGGCGGCCGAAGTGGATGAGGAGACCTTCTTCGGCTCCCGTGAGACCGGCGGCACGCTGGTCTCCTCGGCCCTGGTCGAGATGAAGCGCATCGTCACCGAGCGCTACTCGCCGGACGACTGGAACATCTACGCGGCGCAAGCCTCGGACGGCGACAACGTCTCCTCCGATGGGCCGACCTCGACCGAATTGCTGCGCGCCCACATCCTGCCGGCCTGCCAGCATTTCGCCTATCTCGAAGTCGGCGACGAGAACGGGCCGCGCGCCGGCTTCGTCGAGCACCGCACCACCCTGTGGCGGACCTACGAGGCGCTGGCCAAGGCCGGCGAACCGCTCGCCATGCGCAAGGTGAACCACCGCCGCGACATCTACCCCGTGTTCCGCGAGCTGTTCGGCCGCAAGGATGCGCGGGCGGAGGCGTAGCGACAGGCCTCCCCGCGCGGGGAGGCGAGACAGCGTCGAAGAGAAGGGCCGACATGGTCGCGAGCCTGAGCCGCACGAAATCGACAGCGCCCAAGCCGGGCGAGCTGCTGTTTTCCGGCAATGACTGGGACTTCGAGACGATCCGGCGCATCCACGATGCCTGCGAGGCGGTGGCGGGGCCCGAACTCGGCCTGTCGTGGTACCCGAACCAGATCGAGATCATCACCGCCGAGCAGATGCTCGACGCCTATGCCTCGATCGGCATGCCGCTGTTCTACAAGCACTGGTCCTTCGGCAAGCATTTCGCCCAGCAGGAGGCGAGCTACCGCCGCGGCCTGATGGGGCTCGCCTACGAGATCGTCATCAATTCCGATCCGTGCATCTCCTACGTGATGGAGGAGAACACGGCGACGATGCAGACGCTGGTGATCGCCCACGCCGCGTTCGGGCATAACCACTTCTTCAAGAACAACTATCTGTTCCGGCAGTGGACGGATGCCGAGGGCATCCTCGATTATCTCGACTTCGCCAAGAGCTACATCGCCCGCTGCGAGGAGCGCTACGGGCATCAGGCGGTCGAGCACGTACTCGATGCCGCCCACGCGCTGATGAGCCAGGGCGTCCACCGCTATCCTCGCAAGAAACGGCCGGATCTGGCGAGCGAGCAGCGCCGGGAGCGCGAGCGCGAGGAGCACGGCGAGCAGATCTACAACGATCTCTGGCGCACCCTGCCGGCCAAGACCGGCGGGCAGAAGGGCGACCCGGCGCTGGAGCGGCGCCGGGCGCTGCTCGAACTGCCGCAGGAGAACATCCTCTACTTCCTGGAGAAGATCGCGCCCCGCCTGCGGCCCTGGCAGCGCGAGATCCTGCGGATCGTCCGCCTCGTGGCGCAGTATTTCTACCCGCAGCGCCAGACCAAGGTGATGAACGAGGGCTGCGCCACCTACTGCCACTACCGGATCATGAACGCGCTCTCGCAGAAGGGGCAGCTCAGCGAGGCGGCCTATCTCGAATTCCTGCAATCGCACACCAACGTCATCCGCCAGCCGACGTTCGACGACCGCTCCTTCGGCGGCCACAACCCCTACGCCTTAGGGTTTGCGATGATGCAGGACATCGCCCGCATCGTGGAGCAGCCGAGCGACGAGGACCGCGAGTGGTTCCCCGACATCGCCGGCCGCGGTGACGCCATGGGCGTGCTGCGCGATTGCTGGGAGAACTACCGGGATGAGAGCTTCATCGCGCAGTTCCTCAGCCCGAAACTCATGCGCGATATGCGGCTGTTCCACGTCGTGGACGATCCCGACGAGCCCGAGATGCGCGTCGCGGCGATCCACGACGAGCGCGGCTACCGCAAGATGCGCCGCTCCTTTGCCCGCCAATACGACGTGGCCTGGCTCGACCCCGATATCGAGGTGGTGGACGTGGATCTCGAGGGCGACCGCCGTCTCATCCTCCACCACAAGGCGCTCAACCGCATCACCCTGCAGCGGGAGGATGCCCGCCGCGTGCTCCAGCACCTCGCCGATTTGTGGGGCTACGACGCGGTGCTGAAGGAGGTCGATCCGGCGACCGGCGCGGTGCTGGTCGAGCACTCGGCGAGCGCGCGGCCGATTTTCTTCTGATTTTCAGAAGCCGGGTCACTCGCTCCCATCTCCACCCTCATCCTGAGGTGGCGGCGCGGAGCGTCGCCCTCGAAGGATGGTCCAGGGATCGCGCGGAAACGGGAACACCCTTCGAGACCGCTTCGCGACGGTTCAGGATGAGGGTGCGGGGGGTAGAGGCTTAGTGAACTCAAGGCTCAGAGCGAGAGGATCGCGGCCCCGGCGTCGCGCGCTTGCTCGGTGAAGCGGACCCGCCCTCCGTCCAACACCGCGCCGTCGCCCGCGATCAGCGCCAAGGCCGCCGGGTAGAGCCGGTGCTCCTGCACGATCACCCGGGCACTCAGCGTGTCGGCGTCGTCACCCGGCAGCACCGGCACGGCGGCCTGGGCCACGATCGGGCCGGCATCGAGTTCCGGCACGACGTAATGCACGGTGCAGCCGTGCAGGCGCACGCCGGCCCCCAAAGCGCGCTCGTGGGTGTGCGTGCCCTTGAACAGCGGCAGCAGCGAGGGGTGGATGTTGATCATCCGCCCCGTCCAGGCTTCCACGAAGGCGTCGGTGAGAATGCGCATGAAGCCGGCGAGCACGATCAGCTCGATCCCGGCGGCGTCCAGCTCCGCCTGAAGCGCGGCGTCGAAGCGGGCGCGATCGGGGAACGCCTTGTGGTCGATGGCGCGGGCCGGGATGCCTGCCGCCCGCGCGCGGTCGAGGCCGGCCGCGTCGGGGCGGTTCGAGAGCACGAGCACGATCTCGGCCGGATAGTCCGGCGCGCGTGCCGCCTCGATCAGCGAGACCATGTTCGAGCCGCGACCCGAGATGAGGATCGCGACGCGCTTCTTCGGAGCCGGCGTGCTCACAGGGCGAGCTGCCCCGTGAAGGTCACCGGCTCCGCGCCGCGCTCGGTGATGTGCCCGAGCCGGACCGGCGCCTCGCCGGCCTCGGTCAGCGCATCCGCCACGGCGTCGGCTGCGTCGGCGGCGGCGACCACCACCATGCCGATGCCGCAGTTGAAGGTGCGCAGCATCTCCGCTTCCGCGACCCCGCCCTCACGCGCCAGCCAGCCGAAGACCGGCGGCACGGCAATCGCCGAGAGATCGATGTCGATGCCGACGCCATCGGGCAGGACGCGGGGGAGGTTGTCGGGGAAACCGCCGCCGGTGATGTGGGCGAGCGCCCGGATACCGCCGGCCCGCTTCAGGGCGGCGAGCAGCGGCTTCACGTAGATCCGGGTCGGCTCCAGCAGCGCCTCGCCGAGGCTGCGGCCGGGGGCGAACGGCGCGTCGGCGTCGTAGCCGAGGCCGGTCTTGGCCACGATCCGGCGCACCAGCGAGAAGCCGTTCGAGTGGACACCCGAGGAGGGCAGGCCGAGCACGACGTCGCCGGGCAGGATGCCGGGCCGCGGCAGCAGCGTGCCGCGCTCGGCCGCGCCCACCGAGAAGCCGGCGAGATCGTAGTCGGCGCCGTCGTAGAGGCCCGGCATCTCGGCGGTTTCGCCGCCGATCAGCGCGCAGCCCGCCTGTCGGCAGCCTTCCGCGATGCCGCGCACGATGTCGGCGCCGACGCCGGGCACGAGCTTTCCGGTGGCGTAATAGTCGAGGAAGAACAGCGGCTCGGCGCCCTGCACGATTATGTCGTTGACGCACATCGCCACGAGGTCGATGCCGATCGTGTGGTGGCGCCCGGTCTCGATGGCGATCTTCACCTTGGTGCCGACGCCGTCATTGGCAGCAACCAGGATCGCGTCCTTGAAGCCTGCCGCCTTGAGGTCGAACAGGCCACCGAAGCCGCCGATCTCGGCATCGGCCCCCGGCCGGCGCGTGGCGCGCACCAGCGGCTTGATCGTCTCGACGAGCGCGTTGCCCGCGTCGATGTCGACGCCGGCCTGCGCGTAGGTGAGCCCGTTTCCGTCCTGCGCCGTCATCGCCGCCCCGTCGTCCGGTATTCGCTGATCATTCCAAAACCCGCTGCCACATTGCGGCGCGATTGGCCACTGTCACCGGCGCGGAGCGGCGTGTTCGGGCACAGCATCATGCCGTGCCGCGGGCGAAAAGTGCCGCGGAACAGTCTATCCCCTCCGGCGTGAGCGGAAGCAGGGCCAGAATCGCAAGGTCGATCCGGTCGGTGTCCGCAGGTTTCATGGCGCCTGTTGCCCTCGGGGCGAGGCGGTGATCGAGCGCCCTCCCGCCGCGCGCGGCAAGCCCCGCCATGCAAGGTCCGCCTTGACCGGGCGTGCCCCGCTTCCCACTGTCCGCGCCGGACGGATTGACGGGGACGGCATCTCGATGCGTGGGCGGGCAATCATCGGGCTCTCGATCCTCGCGATCGTGATCTTCCTGCTCTACGAGCTGCGCGAGGTGATGCTGCCCTTCGTGGCGGGGCTGGCGCTGGCCTACCTGCTCGATCCGCTGGCCGACCGGCTGGAGCGGCTCGGCCTCGGCCGGCTCGCCGCGACCCTGCTGATCCTGGCGGGCTTCGTCGTCGGGTTCGTGGTGCTGCTCATCATCGTGGTGCCGCTGGCCGCCGGGCAGATCGCCTCCCTCGTCAATTCCCTGCCGACCATGGTCGGGCGGCTGCAGAGCATCCTCGTGGAGCGGGCCGGGCCGCTGCTCGAGCGGATCGGCGGCACGGAGGTCGTCAACGAGCTGCAATCCTCCGTCGGCACGTTGGTCGGGCAGGGCGGGGCGTGGTTCCTGGCCTTTTTGAAGTCGCTCTGGACGGGGAGCCAAGCCCTCGTCTCCATCGCCTCGCTCCTCGTCGTCACGCCGGTCGTCGCCTTCTACGTGCTGCACGATTGGGACCGGATGATCGCCGCCCTCGACGGGTGGGTGCCCCCGCGCCACCGCCCGACGGCGCGGCGGCTCGCGGGCGAGATCGACGGGGCGGTGACCGGCTTCGTGCGCGGCCAGAGCCTCGTCTGCCTGATCCTCGGCTCGTTCTACGCGGTCGGCCTGTTCCTCGTCGGGCTGAATTTCGGCGTCCTGATCGGGATGATCTCGGGCTTCCTCACCTTCATCCCCTATGTCGGCACGCTGACCGGCTTCCTGCTCTCGGTCGGCGTCGCCCTGGTGCAATGGTGGCCCAGCGGCGACTGGCTGCATATCGGGCTCACCGTCGGGGTGTTCCTTGTCGGGCAGTTCCTTGAGGGCAACGTGATCTCGCCCAAGCTCGTGGGCGACTCGGTCGGGCTCCATCCGGTCTGGCTGATGTTCGCGCTGCTCGCCTTCGGCTCGCTGTTCGGCTTCCTCGGGCTCCTGCTCGCGGTGCCGGTCGCCGCCTCCATCGGCGTCGTCGTGCGCTTCGGCATCGAGCGTTACCTCGAGAGCAAGCTCTACCGGGGCGACGGGCCGTTGCTGATCGGGGAATCGGGGAACGCGACGCTGCCCGCCCGCGATTGATCGCGCGAGGCCACGAAAATCCGGCGCCGAGGATCCGTCCCGAGGGCCGGCAAGGGCCGTGCGGGCGTCGGCTGCGCGCAAAAGCGCTTTCCGACGAAGTGGACGCCGGTTCGGCGAAAGAAAGCGCGTTGAAGCAAAGACCGAGAGACGCCAACCTGATGCCATCAGGTCGGATACGGCTCGAGGCTTCCGGCTGTCGGCCGGTGTCGGGCAACTTGGTGTAAGGTGCGAGGATGCGCGACACAGCTCCCCCGAAGCAGCTCACCTTCGACCTGCCGCTCGACCCGCGCTTTGGCGCCGAGGACTTTCTGGTCAGCCCCTCCAACGAGGAGGCCTATGCCCTGATCGAGGCATGGCCCGATTGGCCGGACACCGTGTTCCTGCTCCGCGGCCCCCCCGGCAGCGGAAAGAGCCATCTCGCCTCGATCTGGGCGACGCGGGCGCAAGCCTGGACGGTCTCCGCCGCTGACGTCGCGATGGACCGCGTTTCGCATCTGATTTCCAACGGCGCCCTCGTGGTCGAGGACGTGGACCGCGAGGCGGGCCGCGACGAGGCGGCTCTGTTCCATCTGCTCAACCTTGCGCGCGAGCGCCGCTTTCCGGTGCTGCTCACCGCCTGCGGAGCGGTGGACGGCTTCGGGCTCAAGGTCGCCGACCTGCGCTCGCGGCTGCGGCTCGCCCCCGGTGCCGAGATCGGCCAGCCGGACGACGCGCTCCTGAAGGCGGTGATCGTCAAGCTGTTCGCCGACCGGCAGCTCGGCATCGACACTTCGGTGGTCGATGCCCTGGCCCTGCGCATCGACCGCTCGCTCGCCCGCGTCCGCGAGGTCGTGGCCGAACTCGACCGCGACGCGCTCGGCCGCCGCCGCCGCATCACCCGGCCGCTCGCCCTCGCCGTCCTCGACCGGATGGAGGCCGCCGACGGGGGGCAAGAGCTGGAAGAGCGGGAAGAGGGGGACGGCGAAGAGGAAGACGCCGCGGGAGGGGTGTGAGCGGCCCTCCATTGTCACGAAACCGTCAAACCGGTTCGGCCGCCCTATGTTAGGGAGCCGCGCAGCACTGCAAGGGGTGGAGTCGTTCCGGGTCGCATCGTGACCGGGACGCGCTTCGGAGCGGAAGGGAGCCAGGGCGTTGTCGGAAGTGGAGTCGGATGTCGTCGCCCGGGATACGGAGGCGACCGAGACCGAAGAGACCAGCCTTGCCACCGAGCGGGGTGTGCGCAGCGAATCCGCCCGCGCCCGGACGGCCCGCGCCGCCCGCATCCTCGCGGCGGAGAAGGCCGCCGAGAAGCCGTCCGAGGCCGATGCCAAGGCGGAGAGCGATGCGGCCGAGGCCGCCCGCGAGCCGGTGCTGGAGGCCGGGCGATCGCTCCGCCACTCGCCCGAGCGGTTCGTGAACCGTGAACTGTCCTGGCTTCAGTTCAACCGTCGGGTTCTGGAGGAATCCTCCAACCCCAACCATCCCCTGCTGGAGCAGCTCCGCTTCCTCTCGATCTCGGCCAACAATCTGGACGAGTTCTTCATGGTGCGTGTCGCCGGCCTGCACGATCAGGTTCGCGCCGGCCTCGTCGTGCCCTCGCAGGACGGCCTGACCCCCTCCGAGCAGCTTGCCCGCATCGGCACGGAAGTCTCGCGGCTGGCGCTGGACCAGCAGGATCGCTGGCGCGCCCTGCGCGCGGAGCTGAACGGCAACGGCATCCATCTCGCGGAGCCGGCGGAGCTGTCGGCGGAGCACCTTGCCTGGCTCGACGACTACTTCCTCACCTACATCTTCCCGGTGCTAACGCCGCTCGCCATCGATCCGGCCCACCCCTTCCCGTTCATCCCCAATCTCGGCTTCACCGTCGCGCTGATGATGGTGCGGCCCCGTGACGGGCGCACCCTGCGCGCCTTGATCCGTCTGCCGTCGCTGCTCGACCGATTCGTGCGCCTGCCCGACGTGGCCGGCGACGGCACCGCCCGCTTCATCGCCATCGAGCAGGTGATCGCGAAATACGCGAGCCGGCTCTTCCCCGGCTACTCGCTGAAGGGGCAGGGCGCCTTCCGCGTCGTGCGCGACTCCGATCTCGAAATCGAGGAGGAGGCGGAGGACCTCGTCCTCCACTTCGAATCGGCGATCAAGCGCCGCCGCCGCGGCGTCGTCATCCGCCTGGAGGTCGAGGCGGGCATGACGGAGGAGCTGCGCGCCTTCGTTGCCGACGAATTGGAGATCGCCCCCGATTCGGTCTTCGTGGTCGAAGGGATGCTCGCGCTCAACGAGCTGTCGCAGATCGTCGGGATCGACCGGCCGGACCTCAAGTTCAAGCCCTACAACCCGCGCTTCCCCGAGCGCATCCGCGAATCGGGCGGCGACGTCTTCGCCGCGATCCGCCAGAAGGACTTCATCGTCCACCACCCCTACGAATCGTTCGACTCGGTGGTGCAGTTCCTGTCCCAGGCCGCCCGCGACCCGAACGTCGTAGCGATCAAGCAGACGCTCTACCGCACCTCGTCGAACTCGCCGATCGTCGCCGCGCTCGCGGAGGCGGCGGAGGCCGGCAAGTCGGTCACCGCGCTCGTCGAGCTGAAGGCCCGGTTCGACGAGGAGGCCAATATCCGCTGGGCGCGCAACCTCGAAAAGGCAGGCGCGCAGGTGGTGTTCGGCTTCGTCGAGCTGAAGACCCACGCCAAGCTGTCGATGGTGGTGCGCCGCGAGGGCGACCGCCTCGTCACCTACTGCCATGTCGGCACCGGCAATTATCATCCAATCACCGCGCGCATCTACACCGACCTGTCCTTCTTCACCGCCGACCCGGCCATCGCCCGGGACGTCTCGCGCATCTTCAACTTCATCACCGGCTACGCCGAGCCGGCGGAGCTGGAGCGCATGGCGGTGTCGCCGCTCACTCTGAAGCCGCGCTTGCTTCAGCACATCGAGGAAGAGATCGCCCACGCCAAGGCCGGGCGTCCGGCGGCGATCTGGATCAAGTGCAACTCGCTGGTCGACAGCCAGATCATCGACGCGCTCTACGATGCCAGCCAGGAGGGCGTGCAGATCGATTGCATCGTGCGCGGCATCTGCTGCCTGCGCCCGGGCATTCCGGGCCTGTCCGATACGATCCGGGTCAAGTCGATCGTCGGGCGCTTCCTCGAGCACGAGCGCGTCTACGCCTTCGGCAACGGCGCCGGGCTGCCGCACCCGAAGGCCACCCTCTACATCTCCTCGGCCGACCTGATGCAGCGCAACCTCGACCGGCGGGTCGAATCCCTGCTGCCGATCACCAATCCGACTGTGCATCAGCAGGTGCTCGATCAGATCATGCTGGCAAACCTTCTCGACAACCGGCAGAGCTGGCGTGTACTGGCATCGGGTGCGAGTGAGCGGATCAGCCCTGCGGACGGGGAGGAACCGTTCAATGCGCACAAGTATTTCATGACGAATCCAAGCCTGTCCGGGCGCGGCAAGTCGTCGAAGAAGTCGAGCCCGCGGTCGCTCAGCCGTCGCGCCCAGCGGTCCTGACCACGGCCTGCATCGGGCCGGTTTCCGGCCCGATACTTATCGTAAGTGCTCGGCCTTACGGCCTGGCACCATCGTGAGCGCCCCGCGCCCGGGGTGCTTCCCTGAGAGGGGGCTGCATGGGTCCGACACGTCCTCACCTGACGCTCGCCCACTCCGCCGAACGGCCGGCCCCGGTTATGACTGGCATGACGTTCGAACCCGTCGCGATCATCGATATCGGCTCGAATTCGGTGCGACTCGTCGCCTATGACGGGCTCCAGCGGGCCTCGACGCCGCTCTACAATGAGAAGGTGCTGTGCGGCCTCGGCCGCAGCGTCTTCTCCACCGGGCGCCTCAACGAGGATTCCGTGCAGCGGGCGCTCACGGCGCTCCGCCGCTTCCGCGTCCTGTGCGACACGATGCGAGTCTCGCGCATCTTCGTGCTGGCGACCGCCGCCGCGCGGGACGCGGCCAACGGCCCGGCCTTCCTGGACGCCGCCCGCGAGGCGCTGGGCCAGGAAATCCAGCTTCTCTCCGGCCGGCGCGAAGCGGAGCTGTCGGCGCTCGGCGTCGTCTCCGGTTTCTACGCGCCCGACGGCGTGGTCGGCGACCTCGGCGGCGGCTCCCTCGAACTCGTCGATGTCAACGGCACCACGGTCGGCCAGGGCGTGACCATGCCGCTCGGCGGGCTGGCGCTTCAGGACCTCTCCGAGGGCTCGCTCAAGAAGGCGCGCAAGATCGCCCGCGAGCATCTGAAGAAGGCCGAGCCGCAGCTCGACACCCTGCGCGGGCGCACCTTCTACGCGGTCGGCGGCACGTGGCGGGCCCTGGCCCGGCTGCATCAGGCCGCCCGCGATTATCCGCTCCACGTCATGCACGGCTACGCCGTGGAGCCGTCCGACGAACTGAGCTTCCTCGAAATGGTCGAGGCGAGCGACGCCGCGACCCTGCAGGAGGTCGAGACCATCTCCGAGGCGCGCCGGCCGCTGCTGGCCTTCGGCGCGGTGGTGCTCGAAGAGATCATCCGGGCAGGCCGTCCGCGCGAGATCGCGATTTCGGCCTTCGGCGTGCGCGAGGGCCTGCTGTTCGAGCAACTCGACCGCGAGACGCGTCTGACCGATCCGCTAATCGTCTCGGCGCAGGAGCTGAACGTTCAGCGCGCCCGCTCGCCCGGCCACGGCGACGAGCTGCGCGACTGGACCGATCAGTTCATCACCAGCCTGGACGGCCCCGAGACCGCGGGCGAGCGCCGCCTGCGCCATGCCGCCTGCCTGCTCTCGGATATCGGCTGGCGGGCGCATCCCGATTACCGCGGCGAGCAGAGTCTCAACGTCATCGCCAACGCCGCCTTCGCCGGCATCGACCATCCCGGCCGTGCCTACCTCGCCCTGTCGGGCTATTTCCGCCACGAGGGCGTGGCGCCGGAAAAGGCGAGCCCGACCCTGCGGGCGCTCGCCGGCCCGCGCCTGTTCGACCGCGCCCGCCTCGTCGGGGCGCTCATGCGCGTCGCCTTCCCGGTCTCGGCCGGGATGGCGGGCCCGCTCAAGCGGATGCCGCTCTTGGTGGAAGACGGCAAGGTGGTGCTGCGCCTGCCCGCCGAATGGGCCGAACTCAACGGCGAACGCCTGCTCAGCCGCGTCCGCGGCCTGGGCCGTGTCGTCGGGCTCGACGGGCGGATCGAGGTCGCCTGACCGCGTGCCTCACGGCCGAAACTGTTGCATGATGCTCGTATGAGCGAACTGTTCGAACAAGCCATCGAGCGCGTCCGCGCGCTTCCCCAGCGAACGCAGGATGATGTCGCCCGCTTGCTGCTGCGCCTCGCCGGCGATGAGGGGCCCGTCTATCCATTGACGCCGGAGGAGGATGCCGACCTCGCTATGGCCGACGAAGAGATCGCGCTCGGCAAACTTGCCTCGGACGAGCAGATGCGGACGCTGCGGGCGAAGCTCGGCCTGTGAAGGTCCGGTTCACGCTTGCCGCCTTGCGTCAGATCGAGCGCATTTTGGGGGAAGCGGAGGTTCACTCGCCGCACGGTGCCGCCGGTATGCGGACACGGTTCTCGGCGGTCATCGGCCTGCTGGAAGATTATCCGTTGGCCGGGCAAGCCACGAGTCGTAAGGGTGCGCGTCGCATCGTGCTGACACCCTATCCCTACATTCTGTTTTATCGTGTCGTTGCCGACGAAATCATCGTGACGCGCATACGACATGGCGCCGGCCGCCCCCTCCTCGGTGAAGGATTGCCATAGGGTTTGTCACGAGGCTGGTACGCTCGCCTCCGTTGCTGCGTGACGAACCGTTCAGCCCGACAGCCGCGTGTGGGCGACCGCGATCTCACGCTCGGCGTCGGCCATCAGATAGGCGATGCGCGGCCCGTCGAGATTGGCGTCGGTGAGGCGCTGGCGTAGGTCGGCCTCGTACTGCTTCTCCTCGACACGCCGCGGCGGCGGCAGAAGGCGCAACAGCATCGGGCTGGCAATCTCGCTGCGGACGAGGCCGCGATGGTTGGCCAGCCGCCGCAGGCTGCTGGCGAGGTCGTCGAGCTTCGATTCCGGCAGATACTGGCGAGCGGATGTGCGAGCTCTGGCGACCTGAGACATGGTGCGACCTTTCGGCGACAATCTGCGATAAATCGCCCGCGATCGGTTCGCTTTCCCTTGAGAAAGACCGTTAACGCTTCGCTCGCCGGTCTCCCAGCCCCGGGCCGGACGAATGCCGGCCTGGGGCGGGGGGAATTCGGGTAGGTGGGCCTTGCGCCGAGATCGCGGTTCCTGTTCCCCGCGCTCCCGACGCACCTGCAGCCGCTCGGCCCACTGAGCGTCACAGGAACGGCGCAGAGAACTGGTCCGCACCGCCCCGTCACTGCCGGCCCCGCCACCACGCAAGCCTGAGAGGGCTCGCGAAACCATCAGGCGCATCGGCCGCGGGGAGGGCCGATGTAGAGGCCCGCGCCGCCAACGGCAACCGCGCCGTGATGCCGCGACGCTTTCGCTTCACGGCAAGGGGCCTGCGTCGAGTGGATCAGCGCGTTGAAACGCTGGAGGGACCTGCTACCCTCGACCGTATGAAGGGACGGTCCAATCCAACCGGTCCGGGGACTGCCTCGGGTCGCACGTGGCGGCTGGTGGATGCCAGGGCCCGCTTCGGCGAGCTCGTCCGGCGCGTGCGAAGCGAGGGACCGCAATACGTGACGGTTCGAGGAGACGAGGAGGTCGTCGTCATCCCCGCGGAAGAGTTCCGGCGCCTGAAGGGCGAGGCGACGGGGGCGGCTCTGGTCGCTGCCTTTCAGGCCTCGCCGTACCAAGACATCGAGATCGAGCCTGAGCGCTATCCGATGCCCGTGCGCGACCCGGCGTTGTGACGGGTTGGCTCCTCGATACGAACGTTCTCTCTGAACTGCGCCGGCCGCGGCCGGAGCCCAAGGTCCTCGCCTTCGTCAGCGCTCAGCCGCTCGCCAGCCTGTATGTCAGCACCGTAAGCTTGGCGGAAATCCGGTTCGGCATCGAGCGTCTTGGCGACGAAGCGAAGCGAGCGGCCCTTCGCGATTGGCTCGACACAGGCATCCGCCCGATGTTCGAGGGGCGCGTTCTGCCCGTCACCGAAGATGTCATGCTGCGATGGCGGATCCTCGTCGAGGAGGGGCGACGGGTTCGCCATACCTTCTCGCAGCCCGATCTCATCATCGCTGCGACAGCGCTTCAGAACGGGTGCACGGTCGTGACCCGCAATCTCGACGATTATCGGAAGACCGGGGTCGCTCTGGTCGATCCCTGGGCCGGGGACATGGTCCCCGGCTGAGATGTGATGGGCTGCTGTCTAAGGCAGCCGAAGTGCCGCTTACCGCAGCGAGCCGCAGAAGCGCTGGATGCGGCGGCAGGCCTCTTCCAGGGTCTTGTTGGAGGTGGCGTAGGAGATGCGCAGGTTCGGGCCCAGGCCGAAGGCCGAGCCGTGGACCGCGGCGACGCCCTCCGCCTGGAGCAGCTCGGTGACGAAGTCCTGGTCCGAGCCGATGGTCTTGCCGGTCTCGGTCGTCTTGCCGATCAGCTCGGCGCAGGATGGGTAGACGTAGAACGCCCCCTCCGGCACCGGGCATTTCAGGCCGTTGGTCTGGTTGAGCATCGAGACCACGAGGTCGCGCCGCTCCTGGAACGCCGCCTTGAAGCGCGCGAGGTGCTCCTGCGTGCCGTCGAGCGCGGCCACCGCCGCCCATTGCGAGATCGAGGAGGCGCCCGAGGTCTGCTGGCCCTGGACGAAGTCCATCGCCTTGATGAGCTGCTCGGGGCCCGCGGCGTAGCCGATGCGCCAGCCGGTCATGGCATAGGCCTTCGAGACGCCGTTCATGGTCAGCGTGCGCTCGTAGAGGCCGGGCTCGACCTGGGCCGGGGTGACGAACTCGAAGTCGCCGTAGGTCAGGTGCTCGTACATGTCGTCGGTGAGCACCCAGACCTGCGGATGCCGCATCAGCACGTCGGTGATCTTCTTCATCTCGTCGCGGGTATAGGCGGCGCCCGAGGGGTTCGACGGCGAGTTGAGGATGATCCACTTGGTCTTCGGGGTGATGACGCGCTCCAGCTCCTCCGGCTGGAGCTTGAAATCATGCGCCATGTCGGTCTCGGCAAAGACCGGCGTGCCGCCGCACAGGATCACCATCTCCGGATAGGAGACCCAGTAGGGGCGGGGGATCACCACCTCGTCGCCGGGGTTCAGGGTCGCGAGCAGCGCGTTGTAGATGACGTGCTTGCCGCCGGTGCCGACGATGGTCTGCGAGACCTTGTAGTCGAGCCCGTTCTCGCGCTTGAACTTCTTGACGATGGCCTCACGCAGCGGATTGATGCCGGAGACGGGCGGGTACTTGGTCTCGCCGCGGCGGATCGCGTCGATCGCCGCCTCCTTGATGTGGTCGGGCGTGTCGAAATCCGGCTCGCCGACCGAGAGGCTGATGACATCGACGCCCGAGGCTTTCAGCTCGCGCGCCTTCTGGGTCATCGCGATGGTCGCGGACGGCTTCACCCGCGAGAGGGCGTCGGCGAGAAAGCCCATGGGAGATCTCCGAAAGGTCTTCGAGTGTGCGGCGGCCCGAAGGATGTTCCGGGCATCGCGGCTCTCGTAATCACGCGCCGCCGCACGAGCAAGCGCGGCCGGCGGGACGCTGCTCCCCAGCCGTGCGGTCGCAGACGGCATCGCCGCCGCCGTGGCCCGTCAGCGGAGCATCTGCAATTTTTCTCAATCTGGAACGAAGTGTTTTTCAGGCGTACGCTGCGAAGGTTTTCGGGTATTGTCACAGACAAGACGTGCAGTTTCTTGCAGTGCGACAGCATATCGATGCACCGCAACGAGAATTGTATGCAGAATTCAGCCGCCCCTGTGAGGCCGGGACTTGTCCGGTGTCACAGGGGCGGCCGACAATATTCCGGGCGGAAGCGGCAAGAGGCGGGCGGTACCGTCCGGCCAGGCCAGGAACGTGGAGGACGGCGGGCCCTATGAAGAAGAACAAGGTCATCACGGCCGAGGAAGCGATCGCACTGATTCGCGAGAACGACGTCCTCACCACGACCGGCTTCGTCCAGAGCTGCATTCCGGAGGCGCTGCACGCGGCGTTGGAGAAGCGCTTCGTCGAAACCGGTTCGCCGCGTGGCCTCACCCTGATCATGACCGCGGGCGCGGGTGACAGCAAAGGGCTGGGCACCGGTCGCCTGCATCACGACGGGCTTCTCTCCCGCGTCATCGCCGCCAATTTCGGGCGTATGCCGAAGGTCGCGCAGGCCGCGCAGGCCAACCTGATCCGTGGCTACAACCTGCCCCAGGGCGTGATCTCCCAGCTCTACCGCGCCTGTGCCGCCGGCCAGCCGGGCCTGTTCTCGAAGGTCGGGCTGAAGACCTATGTCGATCCGCGCCACGGCGGGGCCAAGGTCAACGACCTGACCACCGAGGACATCGTCAAGCTCGTCGAGGTCGATGGCGAGGAGTGGCTGTTCTACACCGCCACCAAGATCGACGTGGCCTTCATCCGCGCCACCTCCGCCGACCCGTCGGGCAACCTCTCCTTCGAAAAGGAAGCGTTGACCCTCGATTGCCTCGCCCAGGCCATGGCCGCGCGCAACAATGGCGGCATCGTCATCGCCCAGGTCGAGCGCATCGTCGATGACGGCTACCTGCTGCCCAAGGATGTGCGCGTCCCCGGCATCCTCGTGGATTGCGTCGTCGTGGCCGAGCCCGAGATGCACCGCATGAATTACGGCGTGATGTACGACGCCGCGCTCGCGGGCGAGATCCGGGTGCCCGTCACCGGCATCAAGCGGATGCCGCTCAACGAGCGCAAGATCATCGCGCGCCGCGCCGCCTTCGAGCTGCCGCCCAACGGCGTGGTCAATCTCGGCGTCGGTGCGCCCGAGGGCATCTCCTCCGTCGCCAACGAGGAGAAGATCACCCCCTACATCACCCTGACGACGGAAGCGGGCGCCGTCGGCGGTGTGCTGGCCTCCGGATCGAGCTTCGGCGCGGCGACGAATGCCGATTGCATCATCGACCAGAACCAGATGTTCGACTTCTACGACGGCGGCGGCCTCGACATGACCTGCCTCGGCATGGCCGAGTGCGACGGCGCCGGCAACGTCAACACCTCGAAGTTCGGGGGCAAGCTCAACGGCTGCGGCGGCTTCATCAACATCTCGCAGAACGCCCGCTCGGTCGTCTTCGCCGGCACCTTCACCGCGGGCGGCCTGGAGATCGCGGTGCAGGACGGTCAGGTGAAGATCGTCACCGAGGGCCGCGCCCGCAAATTCGTGACGGAGGTGCAGCAGAACACCTTCTCCGGCCCCTACGCGGTCGAGCGCTCGCAGCCGGTGATCTACGTCACCGAGCGCTGCGTCTTCCAACTGACGAAGGAAGGGCTCGAACTGATCGAGGTGGCGCCGGGCATCGATATCGAGCGCGACATCCTCGCCCACATGGATTTCTCTCCCATCGTACGCAATCCGGTGCCGATGGACGCGCGCATCTTCCGCGAGGAGCCGATGGAGCTGATCTCGGATCTGCTCAACCTCGACCTGAAGTCGCGTGTCAGCCTGGATGCCGAGCGCAACATCCTCTTCATCAACTTGGAAGGCTGGTACTGCCGGGTGAAGAGCGACATGGACGAATTGCGCATGACCATCGTCGAGGCCTGCCGCAAGGCCGGCCAGCGGGTCAACGCCGTCATCAATCACGACGGCTTCCGGCTCAACGAGAACCTCTACGACGACTATGCCGGGATGATCCAATATCTCCAGGCGAACTACTACGCGACGACGACCCGCTACGCGACCAGCGCCTTCCTGCGCCTGAAGATGGAGGAGGCGCTGACCAAGCGCGGCGTCGCCCCCCACGTCTTCGAGCGCAAGGAAGAGGCTCAGGCCTTCCTCGGCACGACCGAGGACAAGAAGGCCCGCAAGATGATCTCCCCGGCGGTGGCCTCGGCGGCGTAGCGGGAGCCGGTCGGGCTAGCGCCGTTCGGGCGGGACGGAACCCGGTTCCGTTTCCGCCTGAAGCGCCCGTGCCCGCCACGCGGTGAGCAGCGCCGCTAGATCATCGGGATCGAGCCCGAACGTGTCCGGAAAGGCCGCGTTGCGGCCGGTGAGTGTGCGGTTCAGGTTGGCGAGCCGCGTGTTGCGGACCGTTGCATCGTCGAACACCGTCAGGCGTGTCGATGAACCTGCGACGGTGGCCGTCGTGAAACCGTCGGCGTCGGCCCATGACAGACGTTTGACCCACCACGTGTCCCGAAGCGCAAAGCCACTGTCATCGAGCCGGAGCGAGATTCCCCGGATGGCGGCAAAAAGCATCAGGGGGGTGCCGCAGAGAGACCCGATGAGGCCCGGCCATACCAGGATCTGCATCACCAGCGGGGGCTGCTCGGCCAGCATCATCTGAAGCCCGACACCGCCGAAGGCGGCCGTGCCGGCCGATCCGAGGGGCGGCCCCCGATGACCGCCCAGGCTTCACGCCGCAGGTAGGTGAAGGGAGGGAGGCCATCGCCCGTCTCCGTGGAGCGAAGGCCGAGGCTTCCACGGCGCGACCCGCGTGTATTCTGATGAAAAACGCGCCAGTTCACCAAAAACCGAGCGAAAAGATGAGATTCTAAAGGTGCCGGCCCGATGCGATGGGGATGAAAGAGCCTCTCGGTAGTCAACCTCGACGCGGTGATAACATTTCTTAAGCGGGTTGCGGAAAGCATTCGGCGTCTTCGAATTCGACGCAGGTATCTCGTGACAATGACACTCAAGCGCACTCTCATGGGGCTGTTCGCGCTCATGCTGCTGTTCGCCGTCGGGCAGGGCGTTCTCGCCTTGATCAAGCTCGACACGATCGGTGAGCGGACGACGGAGCTCCTTGACACCACGATCCCGTCGATCAACGAGGCCCACAGCATCAACGCCTTCATAATTCGGACGCGGCTGTGGCAGTTCCGCTATGTGACGGCCGAGAACGAGACCGTGCGGGCCGAAAGCGGTGAGAAGGTTAAGGCTTTCATACGGGACCGTGATGCCAAGGTCGAAGCGTATCGTCGGCTGGTCTCCTCGCCCGAGGAGCAGCGGATCTACAACGATCTCCTGGCCAAGCTGGAACAATTGAAGCCCGATTGGGACCGGCTTCGCGACTTCCGGCCCGACCAGCAGGATGAGGCGCTCAACTACTTCCGCGGCCCCATGAACACGCGCTACCTCGCCACCTCCGAGGCGGCGCGGGCCCTCGTCGATGTCAACCTGGCTGCCAGCAAGGTCGCCGACACCGCGATCCGCGCCGAGCAGGCCACGGCGGTGAAGGTCACGCTGGTGGCGCTCTGCGTCACGACGCTGACGGCCTTCGGCGCGATGATCTTCTCCTTCGTCGGCGTGTCGCGCCCGATCGAGCGGATGACGGCGGCAATGCGCCGTCTGGCCGGCGGTGACACCGATGCGCCGATCCCCTTCGCGCAGCGGCGCGACGAGATCGGGGAGATGTCCGCCACCGTCCACGTCTTCCGCGACAACCTGCTGCGGGCCCGCGCGCTCGAGAAGGAAACCGAACTCGCCCGCGCCTCGGCGGAAGAGCAGCGCAAGGCCGGCATGCGCGAGATGGCCGACGGCTTCGAGCAGGCGGTCGGCGGCATCCTAGGCACGGTGACCGCGGCGGCGACCGAGCTTCAGGTCACGGCTCAGAGCATGACTGCGATCGCGACGGAGACCGCGGCACAATCCACCGCCGTGGCCGCTGCGGCCGAGCAGGCGGCCGGCAATGTCGGCATGGTGGCCGCCGCGAGCGAGGAACTCGGCGCGTCGGTGCAGGAGATCGGGCGGCAGGTCGCCGGCTCGGCCGAACTCGCTGGGGTCGCCGCCGGCGAGGCCGGGCAGACCGTCGCCCTGGTCCGCGATCTCTCGGAGGCCGCGGCGCGGATCGGCGATGTGGTGGCGCTGATCTCGACCATCGCCGGCCAGACCAACCTGCTGGCCCTCAACGCAACGATCGAGGCGGCGCGGGCCGGGGAGGCCGGTCGCGGCTTTGCCGTCGTCGCCGCCGAGGTCAAGGAGCTCGCCAACCAGACGGCGCGGGCGACCGAGGAGATCTCGACCCAGATCGCCCGCATTCAGGGGGCGACCGGCGAGGCCGTCTCGGCGATCGACGGCATCAGCACCCGCATCCGCGAGATCAGCGGCGTCGCCACCGGCATCGCGGCGGCGGTGGAAGAGCAGGGCGCAGCCACCCAGGAGATCGTGCGCAATGTCGGCCAGGCCTCGACCGGCACGTCCGAGGTGACGAACAACATCGCGGGCGTCGCTAACGCCGCCGAGGAGACCGGGGCGGCCGCGTCCCAGGTGCTGCACTCGGCATCGGACCTCTCCCGGCAGGCCGAGCGCCTGAACACGGAGATGACCCGCTTCCTCACCACCGTGCGGGCGGCCTGAAGCATCGCCCTCCAACCGCCTCGTCAGACCGACGGGGCGGGACAAAGAGTTCGACATGGCGGCGGGGCCGGGACGCAGATGCCGTCCCGGCCCCGCCTTGCGTCGCACGCTTCCATCTGCTAACGCCCCGCCCATCCCACACGCGGAGCCGGCCCCATGCCTGAATGGGGCGTTTCCGGTGGCCGGCCGATTGGCCAGCTACTCCTCCGCGGCGGTATCAACCGGAGAGACCAAAGATCATGGCCGTCGATTTCTCTATGCGCCAGCTCCTCGAGGCCGGCGCCCATTTCGGGCACCAGTCGCACCGCTGGAACCCGAAGATGCAGCCCTACATCTTCGGCACCCGCAACAACATCCACATCATCGACCTCGCCCAGACGGTGCCGGCGCTGCACGCCGCCCTCCAGGCGGTGAGCGACACGGTTGCCCGCGGCGGTCGCGTGCTGTTCGTCGGCACCAAGCGCCAGGCGGCGGATTCCATCGCCGAAGCCGCCAAGCGCTCGGCCCAGTACTACGTCAACTCCCGCTGGCTCGGCGGCATGCTGACCAACTGGAAGACCATCTCCGGCTCGATCCAGCGCCTGCGCAAGGTCGATGAGACGCTCGAAGGCGGGGCCGTCGGCCTCACCAAGAAGGAGCGCCTCATGCTGACGCGTGAGAAGGACAAGCTCGAGAAGGCGCTCGGCGGCATCAAGGATATGGGCGGCGTGCCCGACCTGCTGTTCGTGATCGACACCAACAAGGAGCAGCTCGCGATCAAGGAGGCCCAGCGCCTCGGCATCCCGGTTGCCGCCATCGTCGACACGAACTGCAACCCGGACGGCATCTCCTACATCGTCCCCGCCAATGACGACGCCGGCCGCGCCATCGCGCTGTACTGCGATCTCATCGCCCGTGCGGCGATCGAGGGCATCGGCCGCGGCCAGGGCGCGCTCGGCCTCGACATGGGCGCCTCCGAGGAGCCGACCGCCGAGGAACTGCCGCCGGCCAACGACGACGTCGCGGTGTCCGTGGCTTCCGACGCGATCGCCCCGGCCGACGTTGCCGCGCTTGCCGAGTCGACCGAGCATTTCGAGCAGCTCGCCGCCCCGCGCGGCGCGCCCGACGACCTGACCAAGCTCAACGGCGTCGGCCCGCAGCTCGTGCAGAAGCTCAACGATGCCGGCGTGTGGCACTACTGGCAGATCGCCGCGATGCAGCCCGAGGACGTGGCCAAGCTCGACGCCGACCTGAAGCTCAACGGCCGCTTCGCCCGCGACGGCTGGGTCGAGCAGTCCCGCGCCTTCGTCGAGGCCTCCGCGGCGTAAGTCCCGCGTTCACCGCCGGGCTTTTTCGCCCGGCGGCCCGACCGTCATCTTCCTGCAAAGCCCGGTGCTTTCAAAGAGCGCCGGGCTCATTCACTTGAAGACCCGCTCTTCAAGCCCCGTTCTTCAAGACCTCGAGAGGATCGCCATGGCCAACATCACCGCCGCACTCGTGAAAGAGCTTCGCGAAAAGACCGGCGCCGGCATGATGGATTGCAAGGGCGCGCTCAACGAGACCAACGGCGACCTCGAAGCGGCGGTCGATTGGCTGCGCAAGAAGGGTCTCGCCAAGGCCGCCAAGAAGGCTGGCCGCGTCGCCGCCGAGGGCCTCGTCGCCGTCGAGTCCGCCGGCCGCCACGCCGCGGTGGTCGAGGTGAATTCCGAGACCGACTTCGTCGCCCGCAACGACGGCTTCCAGGCCTTCGCCCGCGAGGCCGCCAAGCTCGCGCTCAACACCGACGGCACCCTCGAAGGGCTCCAGGCCGCGACCTTCCCCGGCTCGTCCGAGACGGTGCAGGAGAAGCTCTCGAACCTCATCGCCACCATCGGCGAGAACATGACCCTGCGCCGCGTCTCCAAGCTCGAAGTGAGCAAGGGCGTGATCGCCTCCTACGTCCACGGCCAGATCAACGAAGGCCTCGGCAAGATCGGCGTGCTCGTGGCGCTCGAGTCCGAGGGGGACGTCGAGTTCCTCTCCACGCTCGGCCGCCAGATCGCCATGCACATCGCCGCCACCAACCCGACGGCGCTCGATGCCTCGGGCGTCGATCCGGCCGTGGTCGAGCGCGAGAGCAACATCCTGCGCGAGAAGAACGCCGGCAAGCCGGACCACGTGATGGCCAAGATCGTCGAGAGCGGCCTGAAGAGCTACTACAAGGAGGTCACCCTCCTGGAGCAGCCCTTCGTCCATGACGGCTCCAAGACCGTCTCGCAGATCCTCAAGGAAGCCGCGGGCAAGGCCGGCGGCGAGGTCGCGATCAAGGGCTTCGTCCGCTACGCGCTGGGCGAGGGCATCGAGAAGGACGACGGCCCGGATTTCGCTTCCGAAGTCGCGAGCATGTCGCGCTAAAGGCTGGGCAAGGGGGCATCGGGAGCCGGGTTCGGCCTCCGGTCGTCACCGATCCTCACAGGTCGTCATACGGGGGCGGCGGCAGCGATGCCGTCGCCCCTCGACGTTCGGCCCCCCGTCTTGTTAGAAGCCGCGGCGCCCGGAACCCGAGACGACGAGGATCTTCGATGTCGGAGACGACAAGCTACCGCCGCGTCCTCGTCAAACTCTCCGGGGAGGCCCTGGCCGCCCCAGACGGTTTCTGGCTGCATCCACCGATGCTGGCGTCTTTGGCCGAGGACATCGCGGCCACGATCTCCCGCGGGATTCAGATCGCGGTGGTGGTCGGCGGCGGCAACCTGATCCGTGGCGCGCGCATCTCCCAGGCCGGCTGGATCGACCGGGCGACGGGCGATTCCCTCGGCATGATGGCGACGGTGATGAATTCGCTCGCCATCGAGACCGCGCTCAATGCCGCGGGCGTTCAGGCGCGCACCATGTCGGCGGTGTCGATGCCGACCATCTGCGAGACCTATGCCCGCCAGCCGGCGCTGCACCATCTCGACAAGGGACAGGTCGTGGTGCTCGCGGGTGGCACCGGCAACCCGTACTTCACCACCGACACCGCTGCGGTCCTGCGCGCGGCGGAACTGCGCTGCGATGCCGTGCTGAAGGCGACGCAGGTGGACGGCGTCTACTCGGCCGATCCGAAGCGCGACCCGGACGCGATCCGCTACGATCGCATCACCCACGACGAGGCGATTGCCCGCGATCTCAAGGTGATGGACACCGCCGCCTTTGCCCTGGCGCGGGAGAGCCGCCTCACCATCGTGGTGGGCTCGGTGCACGTCCCGAGTTCGATCAATGCGATTCTGACGGGCGCCTCGGTCGCGACCCGCGTGGTGCCCTGACGATCACAGACTCCGGCGTGACAGGGTGCGGTGTTCCACCGGTACAGTCCGGACGCTGACGCTTCTCAGGTCGATCTGCGGGGCCTTCCCGTTCCGTACCCGTGGGTTGCCGGAGCTAAGCCTCGGATCAGCCATGGCCAAGACGCTTTTCCTTCCCGGAGCCTCGGGGCATGCGTCCTTCTGGAAGCCGGTCGCCCGCAAGGCCGGGCTGGAAGGTACGTTCCTGTCGTGGCCGGGGTTGGGTGCAGAACCCCCACAGCCGGGTATTGCGGGAATCGACGATCTCAGCGCCTTCGTGGAGCGTGAGATGACGGAACCGGTCCGCATCGTTGCGCAGTCGATGGGCGGCCTGATTGCGATCAATCTGGCCTTGTCGAAGCCCCACTTGGTCGAACGCCTCGTGTTGGCGGTGACGTCGGGAGGCGTGCCGGTCGCCGATTTGGGAGGGGCGGACTGGCGGTCTGATTACTTTGCCGCTTTCCCCGATGCGGCGCGGTGGATCGGCGATCCCGTCTGTGATCTGTCGAGCCGGATTCCGGAAATCGAAGCGCAGACATTGCTCCTATGGGGCGACTCGGACCCGATCAGTCCTGTCGCCGTCGGGGAGCGCCTGCTGGCCCTTCTCCCGAATGCGCGTCTTCGCGTTTTTCCCGGCGCAGAGCACGACCTTGCTCAAACGCATACGGATGCGGTCGCAGCGGAAATCAGGTCTCATCTCATGAACGAGACCAGTTCCCTCATCTGAGGTGGACGTTCGGCGTTCCGGCCTGGAACCGACCCTACCCTTGAGAAGCGGGCCGCGACGGAACTGCGCTGCGGCCCGCTTCTGTCGTCGAAGAACGAATCAGCCGACCTTCTGGGCCTTGGCGCGCTCGATGCCTTCGAGAATCAGGCGATGGGCCTCCGCCTTGTCGCCCCAGCGCACGACCTTCACCCACTTGCCGGGCTCCAGATCCTTGTAGTGCTCGAAGAAGTGCTGGATCTGGCTGACCGTGATCTCGGGCAGGTCGGTGTAGTTCTCAACGCGGTTGTAGCGCTGGGTCAGCTTGCGCGAGGGGACGGCGATGATCTTCTCGTCCTCGCCGCCGTCATCCTCCATCACCAGAACGCCGACGGGGCGCACGCTGATGACCGCGCCCGGGATGATCGCGCGGGTGTTGGCCACCAGCACGTCGCAGGGATCGCCGTCGCCGGAGAGGGTATGCGGGATGAAGCCGTAATTGCCCGGATAGAACATCGGCGTGTAGAGGAACCGGTCGACGACGAGCGTGCCGGCGTCCTTGTCCATCTCGTACTTGATCGGCTCGCCGCCGAGCGGCACTTCGACGATCACGTTGACGTCGTCCGGCGGATTCTTGCCGATCGAGATGGCGTTGATGTCCATGGGCCTGTGCTCTCTGAAATCCGGCCGTCGGACGCTTCGCCCTGTCCGGCGGGTTGCATCGTGCGGGGGCGGCTGACGACGCCGCACCCATCGATCGATGTCTTAGATTGTGCGAGCGGGAAATGAAATCGTCCCTCTGGCCAAGTTGTGTGTCCTCCGCCATCGCGTGGCGGAAAACGCTGGTTTGCCCCGTCCGGCCCTGATTCCAGCTTCGGGCGGCGGCCCGCTTATCCCCGGCGCACACGCAAACGCGCCATGCAAACCCGGACCGGGAACACTCCGTCGGTCCAAGCGTAAGCATGAAGGTACAACCGAGCGTAGGCGTCGCCCGAGCCCGCGCCATGCAAGGGCAGGATATGAATCGCATTGCCATCATCGCCTTGGGTGCACTGGCTTTGGGAGTGGGATCCCTCGCCGCCACGGCTCCCGCGAAGGCGGACGAAGAGGCCGGATACGGCCGCCGCAGCGTTTATCGGGAATCCAGAATCGTCCGGCGCCACGTCGTCCGCCGGCCGCGCCGCATCGTGCGCGAGGTCATCGTCGAGCGGCCTGTCTACCGCACCCGGATCGTCCGCCGGATCGTGGTCGAGCGCCCCGTCTACCGGACCCGGATCGTGCGCGAGGTGTTCGACGAGCCCTTCGACGTCGGACCGCCGCCCTTCGCCTACGGACCTCCGCCGCCCTTCGCCTACGGGCCGCCGCCCCGGTTCGCCTACGGCCCCCGCTACTTCCGGCCGCCGCTTCGCCCGGTCGGTTACGGGCCGGGTTTCGGCCCCGGCTTCGGGCCCGGTTTCGGCTACGGCCCGTTCTTCTAGAACCCTATAGAAGGGCGGCCTTTCGCATCGTCTGAACCCTCAGGCGGTCCGGAAGGCCGTCGTGTCAGGTCGATGCGCTGGTCGATTCGCTGGCGCCGAGGCGATCAGGTGAACAGGTAGCCGATCTTCGGCAGGCAGAAGCCGGAGACGCGCTCCACCGATTCCGCGCCCGCCACGCCGCCCAAACCCTCGTAGAAGCCGCAGGCGCGGGCGTTGTCGGCCAGCGCCCAGACGCCGATGCGGGTGAACCCGCGGTCGATCAGGTCGTTGCGCACCGCCCGGAACAGGCGGGTGCCGAGCCCGAGGCCCTGGAATTCCGGGGCGATGTAGAGTTCGTCGATCTCTCCGTCGGCGCGCATGGCCCGGTCGCGCGCCCGGCCGTAGGCGGCATAGCCCGCGATCCGCTCGCCGAAGGCGATGACCGCGAATCCGCGCCCGCCGCCGATCATGTCGCGCCAGGTCTCCGGCCCGCGCCGGGCCAGGAATCGCTCCAGGGCGACCCCTGGTATCACGCCCTGATAGGCCTCGCGCCACGCATCGTCGAAGACCGCCGAGAGGCTGGCCGCGTCCGCGGCGCGGGCACGGCGGATGCTCACCGTGGTCGTCGTCATGGTGTGGTCCGGGTACGAGCCGATGCCGCATGATGAGGGCAAAGCGAGCGGTTCGGCAACGGCCTGAAACGGGATGCGTTGTCGCCCGAATCGCGGGCTGTTAGAGGAACGCTCCGACACGCCTCGCGCAGCAATCCGTGTTCAACCGCTTCCTTCCTCCCGAGACCCGCTACGCGCGGCGTATGGCCCGCATCGCGAAGTTCGAGCGGCCGATCGATGGCTCCGTCGACCGGGCGAAGGCCTGGGCGAACATGCTGCTGGTCGATCACGGGATTTTCCGTCTCGCCTATCTCAACCGGCACCGGATCGGCACCGGGATCGTCTGGCGCTCGGCCCAGCCGACGCCGCACCAGCTCGCATGGTTCAAGCGCCAGGGCGTGCGCACCATCGTCTCGCTGCGCGGCGGGCGCGAGCACGGCTCCTGGCCCCTCCAGCGCGAGGCCTGCGAACGGCAGGGGCTAAAGCTCGTCGAGTTCGTGCTGCGCTCGCGCGAGGCGCCTTCCCGCGAGACCCTGCTGGCGGCGCGCGACTTCTTCGCGGGCCTCGAATACCCCGCGGTGATGCATTGCAAGTCGGGGGCGGACCGGGCCGGGCTTGCCGCGACCCTGTTCCTGATCCTGCATGAAGGTCGGCCGGTGCGCGAGGCCTTGCGCCAGCTCTCGCCGCGCTACGGCCATTTCCGCTTTGCCAAGACCGGCATTCTCGACGCGTTCTTCGCCACCTATCTCCGCGAGGGCGAGGCGCGGGGTCAGAGCTTTCTGGAGTGGGTCGAGCACAGCTACGACCCGCAGGCGATCACCCACAACTTCCGCCCCGGTTTCTGGTCCGACGTCGTCGTCGACCGCCTGCTGCGGCGCGAGTAGGCGCCGCCTTGGCCCTCAGGCTGTCCCGGCTGCTCGGAGCCATGTCTCCCCCCTGGACCGGACGGCGCGGGTCGGACGAGGCCGGTCTGAACGGTCCCCGGATCGCGGTGATCGGCAATTGCCAGGCGAAGGGCGTGGCGGAGGCCGTGCGCATCCTCGCGCCGGGCGCGCGGGTGCGGCTGATCCCGATGAGCATGTTGGGCAAGCGCGAGCGCAGCCTCGATGCCTTCGCCGCCACGCTCGGCGATTGCGATCACGTCTTCTCCCAACCCTTCCCGGCGGGCTTCTTCCCGGAGGGCGGCTCGGAGGCTTTGCGCGAACGGCTGCCACGGATGCGGCTGTTCCCCTCGATCGTCTTCACGGCGTTCCACCCGGATGCGGTCTATGTCGGGGACCTCACCTCGGTCGCGCGGATGACACTGGTGCCGTCTCCGCTCGGCGCCTACCACTCGGCGATCATCCTGTTCGGTTTTCTCCAGGGGCTCTCGCAGGAGCGGATCGTCGGGCTGTTCCGCGAGGACGTGTTTTCGCGCCTGGGCTATCTCGACGCCTGGGGGCTGGCCGCCACGGACCTGATCGCATCGAGCCGGGCGATCGGCTTCGACCTCTCGGGCGATCTGCTGCGCTGGTCGCGGGGCGGCCTGTTCATGCACAACATCAACCATCCGCGCCTGAGCGTGCTCGGCGACATCGCCGGGCGGCTGCTGCGGGAAGCCGGGCTCACGCCGCGGCCGGTCGCGGTGGAGGCCTACGTGCCGGATGAACTTCTCGATGACGCGATCTGGCCGGTCTATCCGCCGGTGGCGATGCTCTACGGCGTGCCGGGCTCCACGGTGTTCAAGCGCCGCCAACGCCGGGGCGCACCGCCCGCGACGCTCGGCCTCGACGCCTTCGTCGCGGAAAGCCTCGCGATCTATCGCGGGCAGCCGCGCGAAATCCTGACCTGCCACCGGATCGAGCACTGGGCGGCCTCACCCGAGATTCGCCAGCTGTTCGCGACTTGAGCCCGTAACGGGTTCCCGAAGGGCAAGCCCTTTGGCGGGTCTCAGGGCAGAGCCCTGAATCTCACCCCTCCGCCTCGTCCTTGCCTCCGCGCTCGGCGAGGCGGGCCAGCGTCGTCATCTCCCGGAACCACGTCCGCACGGGCTTGGCCGGCGTGCCGCCCCAGCGCGAGCCCGGTGGCACGTCGCGGTTGACGTTGGAGGAGCCGGCGATCTGCGAGCCCATGCCGATGCGCAGGTGGCCGACGACGCCGACCTGCCCGCCGAGCACGACGTAATCCTCCAGCGTGGTCGAGCCGGAGATGCCGACGCCGGAGACGATCACGCAGTGGCGACCGATCACCACGTTGTGGGCGATCTGCACGAGGTTATCGATCTTGGTGCCCTCGCCGACCACCGTGTCGCGCGAGGCACCCCGGTCGATGGTGGTGTTGGCGCCGATCTCGACATCGTCCTGAATGATGACGCGGCCGACCTGCGGCACCTTGATGTGGCCGCCCGCGCCCATGGCGAAGCCGAACCCGTCCTGGCCGATCCGGGCGCCGGGATGGACGATGACGCGGTTGCCGACCAGTGCATGGGTCAGGGTCGCGCCGGCACCGACGGAGCAATCGCGGCCGATCCGCACGTTGGGGCCGATCACGGCGTTGGGGCCGAGCACCGTGCCCGATCCGATCTCGGCACCGGGGCCGACGACGGCGCCGGGATCGACGCGCACGCCATCCTCCAGCCGCGCCTGCGGGTGGACATGGGCGCCGGGGGACACCCCGGCGGCAGCAAACAGCGAGCCCGGCCGCATCGCCTCCTCGTAGAGGCGTGCCAGCAGCCCGGCATAGGCGCGGTAGGGATCGCGGGTGACGAGGGCGACGGTGCCGGTCGGCACGCGGGGAGCGAAGCGCGGCGAGACGAGGCAGGCCAGTGCCCGCGTCGTGGCCAGCGCGTCGCCGTAGCGCGCGTTGTCCATGTAGGCGAGTTCGCTCGGCCCCGCGGTTTCGAGGGGGGCGGCGCCGGTCACGGCTTGCGACGGGTCGGCGCCTTCGGGGAGGGGGACGCCGCAGGCCTCGGCGACGCTGCCGAGGGTCAGGCCGCCTTTCGGCGCGATGAAGACGGGATCGGACATGAGGCTCGGAGGCGCCGGCAGGGGAGGGGTCTGAGCGCCGCTATAGCGCGCTTCGCCGGAAGGGGCATCCGTCCGCAGCGAAACGGATGGGGCGTCACAAAGCAAAAGAGCCGCGCCTGACCGGGATACGGTCAGGCGCGGCTCTTTCAAGCCAAGGCTTCGAGGATCAGAAGCGCGAGCCGCCGGAGAAGCGGAACGCCTGGAGCTGGTCCTTGCCGACCTTGCCCAGAGCCGTCTGCACACCTTCGTCCTTCGACAGAGCGTAGGCGTAGTCGAAGCGGATCGGGCCGAGCGGCGAGTTCCACAGGATCGAGGCACCGACCGAGGAGCGGATCGTCGCCTTGTCGCGGACGTTCACGCATTCGGGCTCGACCGTGATCGCACCGGCACCGAAGTTCGTGTAGTTGCAGCCCGATCCCGGCGCGAAGCCGTTGATGAAGCCGTCGCGGTTCACGTCGAAGTTGCGGCGGCCGTCATAGCCGAACAGCGTACCGGCATCGGCGAAGAGCGCGCCCTTCAGGCCGAGATCCCGCGGCAGACCCCAGATCGGGAACTGAACTTCGACGGTGGCGCCGAAGTAGGTCGTGCCGCCGATGGCGTTGGAGCGGGCGTCGGCGATACCGATGTCGCGCGGGCCGAGGCCGTTCGGGGCGAAGCCGCGGACCAGCGACGGGCCGAGGAAGAACTGGTCGGTGATGCGCAGCGGCTGGTCGTCGAGGTTCGAGACGTGGCCGCCCTGGAGTCGCACGAAGCCGACCACGTCTTCCCAAAGTTCCTTGTAGTAACGGGCATCGCCCGTCACGCGGAAGAACTTGGAGTCGCCGCCGATGCCGGCGACGTCCGGCTTCAGCTCGCCGTAGAAGCCGTTCGTGGGCCGCTGAAGGTTATCCAGCGTCGAGTAGGCCAGGGTGACGCCCGCGAGCGAGGTCAGCACGTTGCCCTGCTGGCCCTTGAGGGCGATCGAGGCCTCGCCGTCGAAGGCGCAGTTCGGGTAGGCCGGGAGGCCACCGACGTCGCGGCCGCTCGACGGATCGATCGTGCCGGCCGCGTTCAGCCTCGTGTAGCCGGGGATCGCCACCGAGCAATCGTTGTAGGGCCGCTTGATGGTGTTCGGCACCCGCAACTCGGTGTTGTAGATCGAGTAGCGGAAGGTGACGCCGAATTCCTCGGTGATCGGCAGGCCGAGGCGGAGCTGACCGCCATAGACGGTCGTCTCGTAGCGCGACCAACGGGTCAGGTCGGAATATTTGTAGAAGGCGTCGAAGCCGGCCGCGAGGCGGTAGCCGAGGAAGTACGGCTCGGTGAACGAGAAGTCGATACCGCGGGCGAACTGGCCGCCCTGCACCGCGAGGCGCACATACTGGCCACGGCCGAGGAAGTTCGACTCGGAGACCGAGACTTCGCCGATGATGCCGTCCTGGGTGGAGTAGCCGCCGGCCACCGAGAACGAACCCGTGGGCTGATCCTCAACGTCGATGTTCACCACCACCCGGTCCGGGGCCGTGCCCGGCTCGTTGGAGAAGCGCACCTTCTTGAAGAAGCCCAGGCCGTTCAGCCGGCGCTCGGCACGGTCCACCAGAACGCGGTTGTAGGCATCGCCCTCGGTCAGATCGAGTTCGCGGCGGATGACGTAGTCGCGGGTACGGGTGTTGCCGCGGATGTTGATGCGCTCGACGTAGACGCGCGGTCCGTCCTCGACGACGAAGCCGAGGGCGACCTGATGGGTCGCGCGGTCGCGCTGGCCGGTGGGGCGCACCTGGGCGAAGGGGTAGCCCTGGCGGTTGACCTCGTTGGTCACGCCAACCAGCGTCTTCTCGACGTCTTCGGCGTTGTAGACGTCGCCGACCTGGGCGCGGATCTGACCGTCGAGCGCCTCGCGGTCGATGCCGGCGATGCGCGGGTCCACGGCCACGGCGCCGACGGTGTATTGCTCACCTTCCTCGACGGTGACGTTGATGACCCAGCCGGCGTCCTCGCCGGTCTCGACGTAGCGGGCATCGGCGTTGACGACGCGGAAGTCGGCGTAGCCGTTCTTGAGGTAGTAGCGGCGGACGATGTCGAGGTCGGCGGAGATGCGATCGGGATCGTAGACGTCGGAGGTCTTGATGAACGAGAGGAAGTTCATCTCCGAGGAGGACATCAGACCCTTGAGGGTCGATTCCGAATAGGCCTGGTTGCCGATGAAATGGATCTCGCGGATGCCGGTCTTGTCGCCCTCGTCGATGGCGTAGATGACGTCGGAGCGTCCGCTGGGCAGGTCGACGAGGCGGTAGCTGACCTTGGCGGTGCCGCGGCCCGAGCGCTTGTAGACGTCGCGGATGCGCTCCACGTCGGCGGCGATCACCGCCGGGCTCAGAGCGCCGCGGTCCTTGGTCTCGACGATGCTCTCGAGCGTCGCCTTCTCGACCTTCTTGTTGCCCTCGAAGAAGACACGGCCGACGACGCTGTTCTCACGCACGCGCACCACGGTGGTGCCGCCGCGTCCAGAGACCTGCACGTCGGAGAAAAGGCCGGTGGCGAGAAGGTTGCGCCGCGCCTCCTCGGGAGACCCGGTGGCGGTGCCGGTGACGTAGGAGCGAATCGTGTCGGAGTCGACCCGGCGGTTGCCTTCGACGACGACTTGCTGCGCCTGCGCGGCCGCGCCGCCGAGGATCACGGTGGCGGCGGTGGCGACCAGAACGATGGCACGCTCCGCCGACTTTCGCCGGCGCTTTCCCGTCATCGACATCATGTAATCGCCCGTCTCTTTTTGTCTCAGCACGGGTTCGCACCCGCAGGCAGCCGCCCTTAAGGCTCACCGCCCTCTGGTCCCGGCCACGCTTGTATCGGGATTCCCCCACGAAGCAAACGCGGCGGCCGTCCGACATACCGGGATTTTGAGGGGTCGTGGCCTTCGCGCCACTTAACGACGAAGCACCTTTTCACGCGATCTCAGATTAGCGTGAATAGGGCGTAAATATGATCGAGAGCACGACTTTCCGGTTCGCGTTCTGATCGCAGTAAGGCGGCGTTCACCGCAAAAGCGAACGGCCCGGCGGGGTCGCCGGGCCGTCGATACAGGGTCGGGAAGGGGCAGGGAAGAGGGCGTGGGAAGAGGGTCCGGATCAGGTGCCGCGCTGGCTCAGCGAGGCGCCGAGATTCAGGATGTCGTTCCAGGCCGCGAACAGCATCAGCATCAGCACGAAGGCCAGCCCGATGCGGAAGCCGATCTCCTGCGCGCGCTCGCTCAGGGGGCGGCCGCGCACCGCCTCGAAGGCGTAGAACAGCAGGTGGCCGCCATCGAGGAGCGGGATCGGGAACAGGTTGAGCAGGCCGATCGAGACCGACAGGAGCGCGACGAGTCCGATCAAACCGCCGACGCCGCCGACGCGCGCCACCTCGCCCGAGACGCGGGCGATGCCGATCGGGCCGGAGAGCTGGTCGGCGGATTCGCGGCCGGTGACGAGCTTGCCGATGTAGTCGAAGGTGCGCTCCACCACGAAGGCCGTCTCGTGGACGCCGAGCTTCAGCGACTCGAACGGGCTGTAATGGACCAGCTTGGCCGCACCGGCATTCGGCCCGTTGATGCCGAGCCGGCCGAAGCGGTGGCGACCGAAGGGCGTGCGCTCCTCGATCATGTCCGGCACGGCGGTCAGGGTCTGGACTTGGCCGGAGCGGTCCACGGTCACCGCCAGCGAGGAGCCGGCGGCGGCCGAGACGACGCGCTGCATATCGTTGAAGGTGTTGACCGTCTGGCCGTCGATGCTGCGGATCACGTCGCCGGGCTGGAAGCCGGCCCGCGCGGCGGCGCTGTTCGGCTGCACCGCCTCGACGCGGGCCGGCGTCTCGTAGCGGCCGCTGACATAGATCGCGCCTGCGAAGACGGCGATCGCCAGGATGAAGTTGGCGATGGGGCCGGCGGCGACGATGGCCGCGCGCTTGGCGACCGGCTGGGTCGGGAAGCTCACCGCCCGCTCATGCGGGCTCATGCGCGCGACCGCCTCCGGGTCGGGCACGCTGGCGCCGTTGGCGTCGCCGACGAACTTCACGTAGCCGCCGAGCGGGATCGCCGAGAGCTTCCAGCGGGTGCCCCGCCGATCGTTGAAGCCGACGATCTCCGGGCCGAAGCCGATGGAGAAGGCGGTGACGCCAACCCCGCACCAGCGCCCGACCAGGAAATGGCCCATTTCGTGCACGAACACGACGATCGTCAGCACGATCAGGAACGGGATCACCGCGCCGAAAAAGCCGGCCGCGTTGCCGCCCATGCCGCTCAAGAATTCCATGGCCGTTATCCTTCAGGCCGCGACCCACGTGTGGGATCCGTACGCGTCGTGCGCGAATCCCAGTCTCAACCGTCCGCCCTGACAGGGCGAGCCCATGGCCGGCAAGTCGCGGATCGTCGCATGCCTCACGTTCGAGCGCGAGATCTAATCGCGCGCACAACACCTTGGGACGGGCTCTCCATCCCCGACAACACTTCGTAAAGGTTAATTCCCGCCTCAGCCTGCGGCGCGGGCGGCGGGCACCGCCTCGAGGCTCCAGGCGCGCACCCGCGCGTCGATGGCCAGCGCCTCTTCCACGTCTTCCGGCGCATGGCGGAACTCGGCGGCGAAGTGTTCGACCGCCCGCTCCACCAGTTCGGCGATGCCGTAGAACGGGATCGCGCCGCGGATGAAGGCGGCGACCGCGATCTCGTTGGCCGCGTTCATCACGGTGGGCGCCGCGCCGCCCTCAGCGAGCGCCGCGCGGGCGACGCGCAGGCAGGGGAAGCGCGCCTCGTCGGCTGGCTCGAAGGTGAGGCTGCCGGTGACGGCCAGATCGAGCGGCCGGCCGCGGGCGATCTCCAGGCGGTCGCCGAGACCGAGGCAATGGGCGATCGGTACGCGCATGTCGGGCATGGCGAGGCCTGCCGTCACCGCGCCGTCGCGCCACGCGATCAGCCCGTGCACGATCGATTGCGGGTGGACGATGACGTCGAGCCGTTCGGCCTCGATGGCGAAGAGGTGGTGGGCCTCGATCAGCTCCAGCCCCTTGTTCATCAGGGAGGCGGAATCGATGTTGATCTTCATGCCCATCGACCAGGTCGGGTGGGCGGCAGCCTCGGTCGGGGTCGCGGCGGCGATGCGCTCGCGGGTCCAGGTGCGGAACGGGCCGCCCGAGGCGGTCAGCGTCATCTTGGCGATGTCGGAGACACGGCCGTCGCCGATGGCCTGGGCGAGCGCGTTGTGCTCGGAATCCACCGGCAGGATGCGGGCGCCGTAGCGCTGGGCGTCGCGCATGAAGGCGTCGCCCGCGCAGACGAGGCTCTCCTTGTTGGCGAGCGCGATGGTGCGCCCGAGCCGGAGGGCAGCATGGGTCGGTTTCAGGCCCGCCGCGCCGCTGACCGCGGCGACGACGATGTCGGCCTCGCGGGCGACCGCCTCCAGCACCGCGTTCTCGCCGGCCCCGTTCGGGATGCCGGAGCCCGCAAGCGCCTCGGCCAGAGCCGGGCCGGCGCTCTCGTCGGCGAGGGCCGCGAAATCCGGCCGCATCTCCAGGGCGAGCTTGGCCAGCGACGCGGCGTCCTTGCCGCCGACGAGGGCGCCGACGCGGAAGCGGCCCGCATGCTGGGACAGGAGATCCGTGGTCGAGCGGCCGATCGAGCCGGTGGCGCCGAGGACGGTGACGGTGAGGCTCACGGGATCAGTTCCGTTCAGGCAGTCAGGAGCCGCAGGGCGGCAAGGCACAGGCCGGCGAGCCCGGCCACGGCGAAGAAGCCGTCGAGCCGGTCCATGACGCCGCCATGGCCGGGGATCGAGCGGCCGGAATCCTTGACGCCGTAGCGCCGCTTCAGGGCGGACTCAACGAGATCGCCCCCCTGCGACAGGATCGAGGCGAGGCCGCTCAGCGCGGCAACGAGAGGGAGCGAGGCGGCGGGCAGCGCGTCCCAACCGTGGTTGCGGGCGATGAGCACGGTGACGGTTCCGCCGGCGATCCCCGCAGCGAGGCCGCCGAGGGCGCCGGACCACGTCTTCTTCGGGCTCACCCGCGGCATCAGCTTCGGCCCGCCGATGAGGCGGCCGGTGAAGTAGGCGACGCTGTCGGTGGACCAGACCACCGCGAACATCCAGGCCGGCCCAACGATGCCGATTGCGGGGTCGATCCGCAGCAGCGTCGGAACCAGGGCGACCACCGCACCGCCGAGCAAGCCCCAGATCGGCTTGCGCCGGCCGGGGCCGTGCCCGAGGGCGAAGAGACCGAGACTGCCGGCCAGCAGGAGGAGAACCGGAACCCAGACGGGTGCGCCGAGCAGCACCGTGGCGAGCACGCCGAACAGCGTCACCCCGGTCAGCCCGAGCAGCGGCAGCAGCGGCTCGGAGCGCGTCATGGCGAGCCATTCGGCGGCGCCGACGATGCCCGCAATCAGCCAGACGCCGGCAAAGGCCCAGCCGCCGACGAGGAGCGTGCCGAGCACGACCGCGCCGAGCACGAGCGCCGAGGCGACGCGCAGGCCGAATTCGCGGTTGGCGAAGGGCGCGCGCCGGGCCGGGGAAACCGCTTCGTCGCCCGCCATCAGCCGGCTCCGGCGCTGAGGCCGCCGAAGCGGCGGTCGCGGCGGTGATACTCGTTGACGGCGGCGAGGAACGCGGTGTGGTCGAAATCCGGCCAGAAACCCGGTTCGATCACGTATTCGGCGTAAGCCGTCTGCCATGTCAGGAAGTTCGAGAGGCGCTGCTCGCCCGAGGTGCGGATCACGAGATCCGGATCGGGAATGCCGGCGGTGTCGAGCGCCTCGGTGATGGTCGGCAGCTCGATCTCGTCGACCCGCAGCCGCCCCTCGGCGACGGAGGCCGCGATGCGCCGTACGGCGCGCAGGATTTCCTGGCGCCCGCCGTAATTGAAGGCGACGACCAGGGTCAGGCCGGTATTGGCGCGGGTGCGCGCCTCCGCCTCGTCGAGCAGGCCCGCGATGTCCGCCGAGAGGTCGGCACGGTCGCCGATGATCCGGATGCGGACGTTATTGGCATGCAGGTCGGCGAGATCACTGCGGACGAACAGCTTGAGCAGACCCATCAGCTCGGAGATCTCCGAGGGGGGGCGGCGCCAGTTCTCGGAGGAGAAGCTGTAGATCGTGAGATAGCCGATGCCGAGGGTGATGGCGGAGCGCACCGCTCGGCGGACCGCCTCGACGCCGCGTCGATGACCTTCGAAACGGGGCAGGCCCCGACTTGCCGCCCAGCGGCCGTTGCCGTCCATGATAATGGCGACGTGGCGCGGCGCCGGCTGTCCCGCGCCTCCGGGGGCGGTCCCCGCCGCCTCCCCGATCTGCCGCGCGCCTTCCGAGCGAACCAACGCAGCCTCCCCCTCTCGTCGCCGCGGTTCGGCGCGGCCCCACCCGTCTCTGTCCCGTGCAGGCCGGGTGTCAGACCTGCATGATTTCCTTTTCCTTGCTCGCCAGCACGCCGTCGATCTCGTTGATCGCGTCGTCGGTGGCCTTCTGCACCTCGGCAGCCTGACGCTTCTCGTCGTCCTGGCTGATGGCGCCGTCCTTCTCCAGCTTCTTGAGGATGTCGAGCCCGTCGCGGCGCACGTGGCGCACGGCGACGCGGGCCTCCTCCGTGTACTTATGCGCGACCTTGACCATCTCCTTACGACGCTGCTCGTTCATCTCGGGGATGCGCAGGCGGATGGTCTGACCCTCCGTCATCGGGTTGAGGCCGAGATCGGATTCGCGGATCGCCTTCTCGACATTGGTGACCATCGAGCGGTCCCAGACGGAGATCGAGAGAAGCCGCGGCTCCGGCACGCTGACGGTCGCAACCTGGGCCATCGGCATCGAGGAGCCGTAGGCCTCGACCTGGATCGGATCGAGCAGGCTCGGCGTCGCGCGGCCCGTGCGCAGCGATCCCAGATCCTTGCTCAGAGAACTGACGGCACCCTGCATGCGGCGCTTGATGTCGCCCAGGTCGAATTCCGGTGTGGCCATAGGTTCAAAGTCCCGATGCGTTCGGGTGGCAGATCGGCGCGCGGACGCGCCCGGCGCGCGGTGCCGCTACATGAACGAAAAACCGGGTGGCCGCAAATGCGGTTGGGCACAAGCCAGCTCCATGCGCTGCGGTCGTGGAACGGCGCCGCTCTATCCTTTCACGGTGTAGGCCCAGCCCGATATGCCTTGCCGGAGAGCAGCCTGCCTATGCATGTTGCAAATCCGGTGACGATCCGTCAGCTTGTATGTGGCATACCAGTCCATCCGGTGGGCAGATGGGGCATCTGCTTGCGGAACCGGCATCGATCGAGAGACGAGGAACGCGCGAGGATGTCCAACCCCGGTGGTCCGGATCAACGCGCTGCGCGATCGCATGGATTCCGCTTGTTCCGGCCGATCCTGGCCGGCGCGACCCTGCGTGAGCGCCTGATCGCCTGCCTGGGGGCTCTGGCGGCCATCACCCTCACCGGCTTGGTCTGCGGCTGGTTCTTCGGGGAAGGCCCGCACATCCCCCTGATCGTCGCGCCGATGGGCGCGTCGGCGGTGCTGATCTTCGCCGTGCCCGCCAGTCCGCTCGCCCAGCCCTGGTCGGTCATCGGCGGCAACACCATCTCCGCGTTCATGGGGGTGCTCGCCGCGCACCTCATTCCCGATCCCGTCATTGCGATCGGCGTCGGCGTCTCCCTGGCGATCGCCGCGATGTCGGTGACCCGGTGCCTTCACCCGCCCGGCGGCGCCGCCGCCTTGACCGCGCTCATCGGCGGCCCGGCCGTCACCTCGGCGGGGTTCCTGTTCCCGTTGTTCCCGGTCGGCCTGAACTCGGTCATTCTGGTTGCGCTCGGCATCGGCTTTCACAAGCTCTCGCGCCGCAACTACCCGCACGTTCCGGTCGCGACGCCGGTGAACACCCATGGGACGGGGGATTTGCCCGCCCCGCTCCGGGTCGGCTTCCGGTCTGAGGATGTCGATGCGGCCCTGGTCGCGCTGGACGAGACGCTCGACATCGACCGCGCCGATCTAGATCGGCTTCTCCGGCAGGTCGAACTCCACGCCCTCGTGCGTGCGCGGGGAGATCTGACCTGCGGTGAGGTGATGTCCCGCGACGTCGTCACCATCGGGCTCGATGGCAGTGCCGAGCGGGCACGGGAGCTTCTGATCGCTCACAATATCCGGACGCTTCCCGTCATCGACGGGGCAGGCCGGCTCGCCGGCACGATCGGCCTGCGCGAGCTGACGCTGCACGGCGAGGTGGGACTGGCGCAGGTGATGTCCAAGGCCAGAACCGCCGGGCCGGACGACCCGGTGATCGCGTTGGTGAACGACCTGACGGACGGCCACACCCATGCGGTCGTCGTCACCGCCGACGACCGGCGCGTGCGGGGGATCATCACCCAGACCGATCTGCTCGCGACCCTGACGCGCCTGCTCTCCGCCAAGGCCTTCGCGCTGCCCGATCCGGTCGCCTCGTAGACGCCGGGCGCCGCCCGAGGGCGCGCCCCTATCGACCCGTCAAAACGCGCAAGCCCGCGATCGCTCGGCCGCCGGAGCGCCATCCTCTGCGATGCCCCGCCGAGGGTTGGCCCGGTTGTTGCTCGAACTCATTCTGCCCTGGCGCCGCCACGTCCGCAGGATTGAGCCGATGCAAGACGGTCCGCTTCTTCACATGCTGTACGCTGCCCTGATGGCCTCGAGCATGATGCTGACATGGCAATTCTCCCGTCTGCGTAGGCCGTGACCGGGGAGGGGCCGCTCGCGCCCCGGCGCGAGCCGTCCGGTCGAGCCCCTTAAGGCCGTCCCGGGGCCCGCCTCACAGGGCCTCGCCCCGTAGCAAGCGCGGGGTTCCGCCCCGCAGCGCCGATGCCTGGCCGATGAAGAAGCGCTTCAGGCCGGGCATCCGATCGACGAGGCCGAGACCGAAATCGCGGGTGAGCCGCAGCGCCATGCTGTCGTTGGAGAACAGGCGGTTGAGCCCGTCGGTTGCCGCCGCCATCGCCACGGAATCGAAGCGGCGCGCCTGCTCGTAATCGCGCAACACCGCATCCGCGCCGGGATCGAGCCCGAGCCGCAGGGCGCCGGTCACCGCCTCGGCCAGGGCCGCCGCCCCGGCGAGGCCGAGATTGAGCCCCTGGCCCGCCAACGGATGGATGACGTGGGCAGCATCCCCCAGCAGCGCGAGGCGGGGCGCCCGGAAGCTGCGGGCGAGGCCGAGATTCAGCGGATGCGCGCTCGGCCCGTGCTCCAGGGCGATGGCGCCGAGTTCGGCCCCGAACCGGCGCTCGATCTCGGCCAGCGTCTCGGCGGCATCCCCGCCGAGCAGGGCCGGCACGTCGGCGCTGCGCTCGGTCCAGACGATGGAGGAGCGGTGGCCGAGTGCGCCGCCCGCCCGCAGCGGCAGGATCGCGAAGGGGCCGCTGGGCAGGAAATGCTCGAAGGCGCGACCCTCATGGTCGCGGGCATGCTGAATCGTCGCGACGATCCCCGATTGCGGATAGGACCAGCCGACCCAGCCGATGCCGGCGGCCTCGCGCAGGGCCGAGCGCGCCCCGTCGGCGGCGACCACGAGCGCGACCTCCTCGAGGCTGCCGTCGCTCAGGGTCACCCGCGTGGTGCGTGGGCCCGGCACGGCGGTGGCGACGCCCGCGGCGACGAGGCGGACGCCCGTTTCCCGCGCGGCGTCGAGCAGCACGGCGACCATCGGCTCGGCCTCGACCATATGGGCGAAGGGCTCGCCCGCGTCGCGCGCCTCCGTCCCGTCGCCGAAGGTGAGGAAGACCGGCCGCACCGGATCGCCGACCCGGCTGTCGCTGATGACCAGACGCCGCATCGGCGCCGCCGCTGGCTCGATTCGCGACCAGAGCCCGAGCTGTTCGAACATCCGCCGCGGCCCCGCCGCGACGGCGTAGGCCCGCCCGCGGTGGCGCGCGGCACCCGCCTCCAGGCCGGGATCGCACACGGCCACGTCGAGCGCGGGCCCGTGCGCCCGCTTCAGGGCGACCGCGAGAGCGAGGCTGGCGATGCCCGCGCCGGCGACGAGCAGGCGGCGTCCGGGGCGGCGATCCGTGGTGCTCACCGTGGTGCTCATCGGCGTTCCTCTTCCTCCGGTCCGGGGCCGGCGTCGCGTCTGATCCTGTCGTTCCATAGCCCGCCCGCCTCCGGCCCGCATCCCGGGAGGGCCAATGGGACGCGGGCCGCCCGCTGACATCTCCGGGCCGGGTCTCACTGGGACCGGCCGCGTCGGGAATGGCAGCGCCGGGACAAGCCGCTATGTGCCTCGGGCGTGCCCCGCACCGGGGGGACGCCGTCGTAGAGCCGTAGAAGCCGTCATGTCCGATACCCGCAGGCCGGATCCCGTCGATACGCTCCTGGCGATCCTCGATCTGGAACGCCTGGAAACCGATCTGTTCCGCGGCACCAGCCCGCGCATCGGCTGGCCGCGGGTGTTCGGGGGGCAGGTCGTGGCGCAGGCGCTGGTCGCGGCCTCCCGCACGGTCGAGGCGTCCCGCCCGCCCCATTCCCTGCACGCCTACTTCCTCCTTGGCGGCGATCCGGCGGTGCCGATCGTCTACGAGGTCGAGCGCATCCGCGACGGCGGCAGCTTCACCACCCGCCGGGTCAAGGCGATCCAGAAGGGCCGGGCGATCTTCGCCATGTCGGTCTCGTTCCACATCGCGGAGGAGGGGGTCGATCACGCCGCCGGTCGTCCCGAGGTGCCGGGACCGGACGACCTGGCGGATGCGCGGAGCCTCGTCCGGGACGGCGGCAGCATCGTGCCCGAGCCGATGCTCGCCTATTTCACGCAAGCCTGGCCGATCGAGCTGCGGCCGGTCGAGACCGAGCGCTATCGCGACCGCACGCCTCGGCCCGCGCGCTACCATGTCTGGATGCGCGCGACGAAGCCGCTGCCGGACGATCCGGCGGTGCACCGGGCGGTGCTGGCCTATGCCTCGGACATGACGCTGCTCGATTCCACGCTGATCCCCCATGGCCGCACGGTGTTCGACCCCGAGATCCAGTCGGCGAGCCTCGACCACGTCCTGTGGTTCCATCGCCCGTTCCGGGCCGATTCCTGGCTGCTCTACTCGCAGGATAGCCCGAGCGCCTCGGGCGCTCTCGGCTTTGCCCGCGGCACCTTCCACGACGAGGAAGGGCGCCTCATCGCCTCCGTGGCGCAGGAAGGGCTGATCCGCCCCCGACGCGCCTGAAGCGAGCGATTGGCGCGCATTCTGCCGCGCAAAGGAACGATATGCCTCTTTGTGAGGCAGTTTTTGCGGCATCGCTGCGCGATGGGGCGCCACGGATCGCTTACGTTGTGGGCAGCACGGCGAAAACGGAAATGGTTCCGCTTGGCATGGTCCTTGAATGACGGCGCCCGGCTGCGGGGTCATTCCGATTCCCGCGGAACCGCTAGGTCTCGGCCGGTGCGCGGCCGGCGGTGAGAAGACAGGACAAAGGGGGCGCCGCCCATGAAAATCGTGATGGCGATCATCAAGCCGTTCAAGTTGGAGGAGGTCCGCGACGCTCTGACCGGTATCGGCGTGCACGGCCTGACCGTGACCGAGGTCAAGGGCTACGGCCGCCAGAAGGGCCACACCGAGATCTATCGCGGTGCCGAGTATGCCGTGAGCTTCCTGCCCAAGCTCAAGATCGAGGTGGCCGTTGCGGCCGACCTCGTGACCAGCGTCATCGACGCGATCGCGGGTGCCGCCCGCACCGGACAGATCGGCGACGGCAAGATCTTCGTGATGCCGCTGGAGAAGGCGGTTCGCATCCGGACCGGCGAGACCGACGCGGACGCGCTCTGACACGCTGTCCCGCATCGTTTTCCGCTTCGATGCCCTGACAGCGCCTATCCGTTCCGGCGGAACGCGCCCGGCCGCGCCGCCTACCCATTCTCCTCAACGCTCGACGCACTGCGATCAGGAGCTTCCTCTCCATGAAACTTCGTAATCTTCTCGCGCTCGGACTGGGAGGAGCCGCCCTCGGCCTCCTCTTCGTCGAGCCGTCGCTCGCGCAGGCGCCGACGGTCGAGCCCGCCGTCACCGCGGCCGCGCCGGTGCCCAACAAGGGCGACACGGCGTGGATGCTGCTCTCGGCGATCCTCGTCCTGCTGATGACCGTGCCCGGCCTCGCCCTGTTCTACGGCGGCCTCGTGCGCACCAAGAACATGCTCTCGGTGCTGACCCAGGTCTTCGCGATCGCCTCGATCGTCTGCCTGCTGTGGGTGACCTACGGCTACAGCCTCGCCTTCACCAATGGCGGCGGTCTCAACGACTTCGTCGGCGGCTTCTCGAAGGCCTTCCTCAAGGGCGTCGACGCCAACTCGGTGGTCGCCACCTTCTCCAACGGCGTCGTGATCCCCGAATACGTCTATATCTGCTTCCAGATGACGTTCGCGATGATCACCCCCGGCCTCATCGTCGGTGCCTTCGCCGAGCGGATGAAGTTCTCGGCGCTGGTCGTGTTCTCGATCCTCTGGGTCACGCTGATCTACTTCCCGATGGCCCACATGGTCTGGTATTGGGGCGGCCCGGACGTCTTCGCCGATGCGGCCCGCAAGCTTGCCGCCGCCGGTGGCGAGGCCAATGCGGCCGCCAAGGCCGAGTACGACGCGGTGCTGGGTGATGCCGGCATGCTGTTCAAGTGGGGCGCCCTCGACTTCGCCGGCGGCACCGTCGTGCACATCAACGCGGGCATCGCCGGCCTCGTCGGCTGCCTGATGCTCGGCAAGCGCATCGGCTACGGCCGCGACCTGCTGGCTCCGCACTCCCTGACCATGACCACGATCGGCGCCTCGCTGCTCTGGGTCGGCTGGTTCGGCTTCAATGCCGGCTCGAACCTCGAAGCCAACGGCGCCGCCGGTCTGGCGATGATCAACACCTTCGTCGCCACCGCCGCGGCCGCCGTCTCCTGGCTGTTCGTGGAATGGGCCGCCAAGGGTAAGCCGTCGCTCCTCGGCATGCTCTCGGGCGCCATTGCCGGCCTCGTCGCCGTCACGCCGGCCGCGGGCTTTGCCGGCCCGATGGGCTCGATCGTTCTGGGTCTCGCCGCGGGCGCGGTCTGCTTCGTGATGTGCTCCACCGTGAAGAACGCGCTGGGCTACGACGACTCCCTCGACGTGTTCGGTGTGCACTGCGTCGGCGGCATCCTCGGTGCCATCGCCACGGGTATCCTTGTCTCGCCCGATCTCGGCGGCGCCGGCATCCCCGACTACACCACCAAGCCCGGTGAGCTGACCGTCGGCGCCTACGACATGGTCGCCCAGGTCATCATCCAGGCGAAGGCGGTGGGCTTCACCATCCTGTGGTCGGGCATCGGCTCGGCGATCCTCTACAAGCTCGTCGATCTGACGATCGGCCTGCGCGTGACGCAGGAAGAAGAGCGCGAGGGTCTCGACATCGCCGACCACGGCGAGCGCGCCTACAACTACTGAGTGGCGGTCCGCCGATCCGGCGGGCTCCCCGAATCACGGGCCCCGGCGCGCTGCGCCGGGGCCTTTTTCATGCGCCGGACCCGGGGCGGGGGATGGTAGACATCCGGCAAAGCGGGGTCTCACCGCTCCGGATGGTAAATGAAACTTAAAGTGGGCGGCGGGATCTCAAGAAAAGCGCGAGACCGGGCTGCTCATGAAATGTTGCCTTAGTGCAACATTATCCAAGCTTAGGTTAGTGCGTTCCAAAATTGATTAAAAATTGGGCACTTGCGCAAAACTTCATTTTGCGGCGCGGCGAAGAGTTCGGCACCTTGGCCGTATCGAATGTGGGGCTGACCGCAATGACCATCAAAACAAAGCTTCTGGCCGCAAGCGCGGTGCTTTCCACCCTGAGCATCAACGCGCTGCCAGTTCTCGCCGCCGACATGTCCGCCGCTGCACGGGCGCCCGTCATCGTCGAGGAGCATTGTAAGGCTGCGATCTCCACCCCGACCTTCGGCGGTCTCATCAAGGCGAACCCGAACCCGGCCTGCTTCGTCACCGGACTGGGCGACATCTATGTCGGTGGCGCGGTCACCGGCTTCGCCTACACCCAGACCAATGCCTTCGGCATCCTCTCCCCCAGCGCCGAGCAGGACCGCTTCGGCCGCGTCGACTTCTCGAACCTCCAGGGCTGGATCCAGAAGGCCGACGGCCCGCTGCAGTTCTACGTCCATGCCGGCCTGTACTCGATCCCGGCGCTCGGCCTGCCGCTCTACTCGGCCTTCGAGCAGACCGAATCGCTGTTCGGCCCGATCCCGGTGGCCTTCGGCAAGTGGCAGATCAACGACGAGTGGTCGATCCAGGCCGGCCGGATGTTCACCAACATCGGCTCCGAGCTGCTGTTCTCCTACCAGAACCTGAACATCTCCCGCGGTCTGCTGTTCAACCAAGAGAACTTCATCAACCACGGCGTCCAGGTGAACTACGCCAACGGCCCCTTCGCGGCCGCGCTCGCGGTGACCGACGGCTTCTACTCGGGTGAGCTGAACTGGGTGACGGGCTTCGCCACCTACAAGCTCAACGACTCGAACACGATCGGCATCAACGGCGGCACGCATTTCAGCGACTTCGACGCCTCGACCCGCAGCCCGCGCTTCCAGTTCGCGACGATCAACTCGCTGCAGAACAGCAGCATCATCAGCCTGAACTACACCTACGCCAACGGGCCGTGGATCATCTCGCCCTACGTCCAGTACACCAACGTCGCGCGCAAGGAGGGGTACTTCTCCCCGATCGAGGGTGCGGAGACCTGGGGCGGCACGCTGCTGGCCGGCTACACCTTCACCGACAACTTCGCGCTCGCCGGCCGTCTCGAGTACATCGAGCAGTCGGGCACGCGGGGCGTGGTCACCGGTCGCGGCGGCACCAGCGTCCTCTACGGTCCGGGCAGCTCGGCCTTCTCGTTCACGATCACCCCGACCTTCACCTGGGATCGCTACTTCCTCCGCGGCGAGTTCGCGACCGTCCAGGCCTACGACGTGACCCCCGGCTTCGGCTTCGGCCGCGACGGCACCAAGCGTTCGCAGGAGCGCTACCTCATGGAGACCGGCTTCACCTTCTAAGAAGCGCGCCGGTTCGCCGGCGAAAAACAGTCTCGCATTGGAAGCCCCGGAGAAATCCGGGGCTTCCTGCATTTCGGCCGGCCCTCTCGACGCACCGCTTTGCGGGGCAGACTTAGCCCCCCGTTAACCGCCCCGCATTAGCCTTACCGGATCGTTGACACCGGACCGGTCTGCGCATGCGTTCTCTTCGCCGTTCCGCGTCGCCCTACGACACCTTCGTCGACAGCCTGAGGCCGTTCCTGGCCAAGCGGCTGACGGAGTGCGGCGGCCTGATTCTCTTCACCGGCGCGGTCGCCCTGACCGTCGCCCTGGCGACGTGGTCGATCAACGACCCGAGCCTCAACCACGCCACCGACCAGCGGGCGCACAACGTGCTCGGCCGTCCCGGTGCCGTCGTGGCCGACCTCGCCATGCAGCTTCTCGGGCTCGGCTCGATCGCGCTCGCCCTGCCCCCCGCCCTGTGGGGCGTGCGGCTGATGCGCGAACGCGACCTGCCGCATGGCGGCTTGCGCATCGTGCTGTGGTTCGTCGGGGTGCTCTGCGCGAGTGCGGTCGCGAGCGCCCTGCCGCCGACGGATCGCTGGCCTTTGCCCACCGGCATGGGCGGCGTCGCGGGCGACGCGCTGCTCGCCGGCACGCGGATGCTGGTGGGGCCGCTGGCGCACTTCGCCGGCTTCCTGTTCGCGGCCTGCGCCATCCTCAGCCTCACCGCCGCCTGCCGCGTGACCAAGCCGGACTTCGAGGACGACGAGGAAGTGCCCTACGCCGGCGCGCGCCCGGCACCCCGTTCCGGCCGGACCTCGGCCCACGAGGAACGCCACGATGCCGACGAGCCGAGCCTCGGCATCCTGTCGTTGGGCGCACTGGCGCAAGCCGTCATGCGCGGCCGCGCCTCGCTGCGCACCCGGCTCGAATCCTGGCAGGCGCCGGCCGACGAGGCGGAAGGGCTCGCCTATGCCGGCGCCTCGCCCGCGCTCGCCGCGCGCCGTGCCTTCGCCGACCCGGACGAGGCACCCTGGGCGCCGCAGGCCCGCGAACGGTCCGACGGCTTGGGCCGCCGCGAGCCGCAATTCGATCCGGAGGACGACGAGTCGGACGAGGCGCCCGCCCGTGGCGCCCCGCAGCGCCCCGCGCCAATTGGAACCGGGGCGGATATGGCCGCCGACGAGCCGCCCACCCGCGTTTCGCGCCCGCTGCCGCAGGCCCCGGCGGCGCGTCCGCGCCCGGCCGAGCCCCGCCCGGAAAACGGCGAGTACCGCCCGCCCGCTCTGGAGCTTCTCGCCCGTCCCCGCGAGGCGGCGCCCGGCTCCGAGGTCTCGGCGGAAGCGCTGGAGCAGAACGCCACCATGCTGGAGGCGACGCTGCAGGATTTCGGCGTGCGCGGTGACATCCTCGCCGTGCGCCCCGGCCCTGTCGTCACCCTCTACGAACTGGAGCCGGCGCCCGGCACCAAGTCGAGCCGCGTCATCGCGCTCGCCGACGACATCGCCCGCTCGATGTCCGCCGTCTCCGCCCGCGTCGCCGTCGTCCCCGGCCGCAACGCCATCGGCATCGAACTGCCGAACGCCAAGCGCGAGACGGTGTTCTTGCGCGAACTCCTCGCCTCCGAGGATTTCGTCGAGACCAAGCAGAAGCTCGCCCTGTGCTTAGGGAAAAACATCGGCGGCGAGCCGATCATCGCCGACCTCGCCCGGATGCCGCACCTGCTCGTCGCCGGCACCACCGGTTCGGGCAAGTCGGTCGCCATCAACACCATGATCCTGTCGCTGCTCTACCGGCTGAAGCCGGAAGAGTGCCGCCTCATCATGGTCGATCCCAAGATGCTGGAACTGTCGGTCTATGACGGCATCCCGCACCTGCTCTCCCCCGTTGTCATCGACCCGAAGAAGGCGGTCATCGCCCTCAAATGGGCCGTGCGCGAGATGGAGGAGCGCTACAAGAAGATGTCCAAGATCAGCGTGCGCAACATCGACGGGTACAATGCCCGGATGNTACCGGCTGAAGCCGGAAGAGTGCCGCCTCATCATGGTCGATCCCAAGATGCTGGAACTGTCGGTCTATGACGGCATCCCGCACCTGCTCTCCCCCGTCGTCACCGACCCGAAGAAGGCGGTCATCGCCCTCAAATGGGCCGTGCGCGAGATGGAGGAGCGCTACAAGAAGATGTCCAAGGTCGGTGTGCGCAACATCGACGGCTTCAACGCGCGTCTCGAAGAGGCCCGCGCCCGCGGCGAGACCCTGACCCGGACCGTGCAGACCGGCTTCGACCGTTCCACCGGCGAGGCGGTCTACGAGGACGAGGTCATGGACCTCAACCCGCTGCCCTACATCGTGATCGTGGTCGACGAGATGGCCGACCTGATGATGGTGGCGGGCAAGGACATCGAGGGCGCGATCCAGCGGCTGGCGCAGATGGC
>NZ_LMNS01000004.1 GCF_001423405.1 Methylobacterium sp. Leaf123
CCGTAACCGGCGTTGAAACCGGCGTAGAAGCCCGTCCAGGTGAACACCGGCACCGGCTGGAACACCGGCGGGGGAGCCGCGCGGCGCGGGAGGTCGGCAGCGAGCGCCGAACCGGCGAAGGCGATGCCGGCGATGGCCGTGCCGGCGCGAAGGAAGGATTTCATTACTCTGGTCCTCTCTGACTGTACCGATGCTTCCGAAGAAGCGAGGCGGCACGGTGCCCCGTATCTATGCCAGCATCTCGGAAGATGCTGTTGCGGCTTGACCACGCCGACCGTCTCGAAGGCGGCCCCTTTGTGGCGGTGGTCTTCGTCCGCCGTCGTTCCACCCGGGAAACGCAACCGAACGGCCAAGGTTCACATACGGCCGAGCTTTTTCTGGTGACGCTTCCGGACAGATTGTCGCAGGGATGCAACCACGGCGTTCCGCGACAGGCAGAGGCTTACGATGGATGCGGTGCGGGATGCGAGTGCTTCAGCGCACAAAAGCCCGGCCGCAGGCACCCTCGCGGCCGGCGTTGCACGGATGCAACGACTTTTGTGAGGAAACGGGAAAAAAGCCTATGGCGTCAACGCGATCGCCGAGATCAGGCGCCCGTAATCCGGCTCGTTGCGGTGCGTCGTGCGGCGGAAACTGTAGAAGCGATCGGGGTCCGCGTAGGTGCACAGGCCGAGCGCTGTCGCCTCGCCGATCCCGGCCTGGGCCAGACGCTCGAGAATGAAGCCCGGCAGATCGAACTGCGCGTGGCCGGGCCGCCCTTTTTTGAAGAAGGTCTCGCACTCCGGCAGCTCGGCCCGGAAGCGTTCCATGAAGTCCAGGCCGACCTCGTAGGAGGCTTGCGCGATCGTCGGGCCGAGGACGGCGACGATGCTTCGGCGTTCGGCACCGAGCGCCTCCATGGCCGCGACCGTCGCCTCGACGACGCCGCCGAGCGCCCCCTTCCAGCCGGCATGGGCCGCGCCGACGACGCGATTCTCCGGATCGGCGAACAGGATCGGGCCACAATCGGCCGTGGCGATGCCGAGCGCGAGGCCGGGCACCCGCGTGACCATGGCGTCCGCCTTCGGACGCTCGGCCAGGGGGAAGGGCGCTTCGACGGTCACGACCTCGGCCGAATGCACTTGATAGAGGCTGACGAGGTTCTCGCGCGGGAGCCCGAGCTGCGCGCACATCCGCGCCCGGTTCTCGGCGACCCTTGCCGGATCGTCGTTCGAGCCGATCCCACCGTTCAGCGAGGCGTAGAGCCCTTCCGAGACGCCGCCCTGCCGGGTGAAGAAGGCGTGCCGGATGTAAGAGTGCGAGCTGAGCTCGGGCGCTTCGATGAACATGGTCTCGCAGGCTCTCTGAAAGGCTCAGGCAGGGGGCGGGAGCGCTGGAAGCGGCCCGAGCGCGGGGTGGCTGGCGCAGAGCACCTTGAACAGGGCGCCCATGCCGCGCGGGTCCGGGTCGGTCAGGCGGAGGGCGGCGGCGTCGATCGCCCGTGCCTGATCCGGCGTGGCGCGGGCCTTCAGCCGCTCGGCGCGCATGGCGAGGCCGAGCTCCAATAGGAATTCGCGCTGTGTCACGGGGCCGTGCAGGGCGGCGCCTTCCGCGGCCGCCGCGCGCGCTAGCGCCCCGAAATCGACGTGCAGCGTCAGGTCGGCCTCGCCGGGCCGGGCGAGGGGGTCGGCAAAGCGGTGACCGGCGACCGCTTGGAACGTGTCGCCGAAGCCGGGACGATCGTGCCCGTAATCGATCGCGAGGAGGGCGCCGCCCCGCGCGACGAGACGGCGGCCGAGATCGCGCATCACGGCCAGCCCCTGGCTCGGCAGGGTCAGCACCGCGCTCTCCGGCGCCTCCGCCGTAAGACGCGGATCGGGCTCCGGATCGAGGCCGAAGGCTAGCGCATCGCCCTCCGGCGTGAGGCCCACGCGGCGCTCGCACCATCCAAGCTCCGTCCGGACGAACTGCCGGGCGGGGAGGGCGTCGAAGAACTCGTTGGCGATGACGAGAAGCGGCGCATCCGGCAGGCTCGCCACCGAGTCGTGGAAGACCGGCGCGGCCTCGGCGAGCCGTTCCGCTTGGAGCCGGCGCAGAACCGGGCTGGTCTCGACGAGGTGCAGCTCGACATCGCTGCCGGCCGCGCGCAGGGCCCGCAGCGCGTCGGCCATCAAGGTGCCGCGGCCGGGCCCGAGTTCGACGAGGCAGGGACGCATGCCCGTCGCCGGCATCATTGCCAGCACCGCGGCGGCCCAGGCGCCGACCAGCTCGCCGAACATCTGGCTGATCTCGGGCGCGGTGACGAAGTCGCCGCCCCGGCCGAAGGGGTCGCGCGTGGCGTAGTAGCCGTGCCGCGGATGCCCGAGGCAGAGCGCCATGTAGCGGTCGAGGCCGAGCGGCCCGCTCGCGCGGATCTCCCGCGCCAGGATCGCCAGAAGCGGCGTCGCCTCGGGGCTCACGCTCAGATCTGTCCCGCTTCGGCCTGGATCTCCGGCTCCGTCTTCCGGGGCCGCGTCACCCCGCGGGCGGCCAGCACGATGTAGACGAGCCCGACCAGCGCCATCGGCACGCAGAGCAGCATCCCCATGGTCACGCCACCGCCGAGCGCGTTGACGTCCTGCCCGAACAGGAAGCCGAGCTGCCGGTCCGGCTCGCGGAAGAACTCGCAGAAGGTCCGCGCCAGCGCGTAGCCGAGGACGAAGATGCCGCCGAGCAGCCCCGGCCGGCGGAAGCCGAAGCGGCGCACGGCAAGCGCCATGACGACGAACAGCAGCAAGCCTTCCGTGGCCGCTTCGAAGAGCTGGCTCGGGTAGCGCGGCACGTCGCCCCCGGTGGGGAAGACGACGGCGTAGGGGAAGTCCGGCGCGGCGCGGCCCCACAGCTCGCCGTTCACGAAGTTGGCGATGCGCCCGAAGAACAGGCCCACCGGCACCACCACCGCGGCGATGTCGAGCATGGTGTAGCCGTTGAGGCCGCGCGCTCGCGCGAAGAGCAGCAGCGCCAGGACCGCCCCGAGGAACCCGCCATGGAACGACATGCCGCCGTTGCGGATCGCCAGGATCTCCATCGGGTGATCGAGATAGAGCGGCAGGTTGTAGAACAGCACGTAGCCGATCCGCCCGCCGAGCACGACGCCGAGCGCCACCCAGACGATGAGGTCGTCGATATCGGCGAGCGTCGGGCGCCGGACCACGCCCCAGAGCGAATCCGCCGCGACCAGCCGGCGCGCGTAGAACCAGCCGCCGACGAGCCCCGCGATGTAGGACAGGGCGTACCACTTGATCTCGACCGGTCCGATCGAGACCGCGACCGGATCGATGGCCGGGAAGGGGAGGGCGAGAAGCGGCGGCATCGACGGCCCACGAGCGGCTGACGGTTCTGGAAGGCGCGCCGCATTGGACCCGCGCCCGGCGAGGCGTCAAGGCGGAGCCGTCGTTGCGCGATGGAAGCACCGGGCGCAATCTTTGCGGCACGCCCGAATCGGGAGGAGCGATGCTCGGCAACGCGGAGATGGTGGCGCGCCTCGTGCTCGCGGGCGCCTTGGGCAGCGTGGTCGGCTTCGAGCGGGAGCGGCTGCTCTGGGCTGCGGGCCTGCGCACGCACATGCTCGTCTGCGTCGGTGCCTGCCTGTTCATGATCGTCTCGGCCTTCGGCTTCTCCGACGTGCTCGGGCAGAAGAACGTGACCCTCGATCCCTCGCGTATCGCGGCGCAGGTCGTCTCCGGCATCGGCTTTCTCGGCGCGGGCACGATCCTCCTGCGGGGCGAGGTGGTGAAGGGGCTCACCACCGCCGCGAGCCTCTGGGCAGTGGCGGCGATCGGCCTCGCGGTCGGCGGCGGCCTCTACGTGGCGGGCATCGCAGCGACGATCCTCGTCGTCGGCATCCTCGCGGGCGTGAAGCCGATCGAGGAGAGCTGGCGCGACCGGATGCAGACCAACACGCTCCACCTCACCGTGAAGGCCGGCAGCCTCTCCATCGACACGCTTCAGGATGCCACCGGCGAGCGGGCCTCGCGGGTGCGCCAGTTCATGGTGCGCCCCGGCGGGGAAGAGGGGCTGGAGGAGGTGACGATCGCCTTCGTCCGGCTCTCGCAGACCAGCGTCGCGGCCATTGCCGAGCGCCTGCGGCAGAATCCGGCCGTGGTGAGCGTCCGCCTCGGTTCAGACCGCTGATCGCCGCATCCGACGATACCCAAATCGGCCCCGCAACCCTATACGAAGCGGCAAACCGCACTACGACGTGCGGGAGTGTATCCTTCGCGAGAATCGAGCGAACCATGGCGTCGAAGCGGGTTCCCACCAGCCCCTATCCGGACCAGAAGCCCGGCACCTCGGGCCTACGCAAGAAGGTGCCCGTCTTCCGGCAGCCGCACTACGTCCAGAACTTCGTCCAGGCGATCATCGACTGCATCCCCGACCGCAAGGGCGCGACCCTGGTGATCGGCGGCGACGGGCGCTTCTTCAACGAGCAGGTCGTCCAGATCGCCCTCAAGATCGCCGCCGCCAACGGCTTCGGACGGGTGCTGGTCGGGCAGAACGGCCTGCTCTCGACGCCGGCCGCCTCCTGCGTCATCCGCAAGCACGGGGCGGTCGGCGGCATCGTGCTCTCGGCGAGCCACAATCCGGGCGGACCGGAGGGCGATTTCGGCATCAAGTTCAACGGCAGCAACGGCGGTCCCGCGCCCGAAAGCGTCACCGCGGCGATCTTCGAGCGCACCAAGGCGATCGGCGATTACCGCATCTCCGACGCGCCCGATCTCGACCTCGGCCGGATCGGCACGAGCGAGATCGACGGGATGACGGTGGAGGTGATCGATCCGGTCGCCGATTACGCCGAACTGATGCGCACGCTGTTCGACTTCGAGGCGCTCGGCAAGATGTTCGCCTCGGGCTTCCGGATGCGCTTCGACGCGCTCTCGGCGGTGACCGGCCCCTACGCCAAAGCGATCCTGGAGGGGGCGTTGGGCGCAGCACCGGGCACGGTCGTCAACGGCGAGCCCAAGCCCGATTTCGGCGGGCACCATCCCGACCCGAACCCGGTCCACGCCCACGAGCTGTTCGACCTCATGCACGGGCCGGACGCGCCGGATTTCGGTGCGGCCTCCGACGGCGACGGCGACCGCAACATGATCGTGGCGCCCAACCTCTTCGTCACGCCGAGCGACAGCCTCGCGATCCTCGCCGCGCATGCCCACCGCGCACCGGGCTACGCGGCCGGTCTCGCGGGCGTCGCGCGCTCGATGCCGACGAGCCGCGCCGTGGACCGGGTCGCCGCCAGGCTCAAGATCGAAGCGTTCGAGACGCCGACGGGCTGGAAGTTCTTCGGCAACCTCTTGGATGCCGGCCGCATCACCCTCTGCGGCGAGGAAAGTGCCGGCACCGGCTCGAATCACGTGCGCGAGAAAGACGGGCTGTGGGCGGTTCTGCTCTGGCTCAACATCCTGGCCGCGACCGGGAAGCCGGCGCAGGAGTTGGTGCGGGCGCATTGGGCCGAGTTCGGCCGCGACTACTACACTCGCCACGATTACGAGGAGATCGATTCCGGCGCCGCCAACCGGCTGATGGACGGGCTTCGCGCCAAGATCGGCTCTCTGCCGGGCACTCGGATCGGCGGCCTCACGGTGAAGGCCGCGGACGATTTCCGCTACGTTGATCCGGTCGATGGCTCGGTGACCGAGGCGCAGGGCGTGCGCGTGACCTTCGCGGAGGATGCGCGCATCGTCTACCGGCTCTCGGGCACCGGCACCGCCGGGGCGACCCTGCGCGTCTATCTCGAGCGCTACGAAGCCGCCCCCGACCGGCTGGAGCTGTTGGTGGCCGAGGTGCTCGGGCCCGTCGTCGCGGTGGCGCGGGAACTGGCTGATATCGCGGCGATCACCGGCCGCGCGGAGCCGAGCGTCGTGACGTGACACGACGCGGCTGTGCCGGCGGGGCGGGGCTCGGCCTCACCCTGCTGCTCGCGGCAGGGCTCCCCGCCCGCGCCGCCGAGGTGACGCTCGGCTCGTCCCGCTTCGAGCTGCCCGCGCTGTTCGAGGGCTGGACGCGCCGGGAGGCCGGCGACGGCCTCGTGTTCGAGCGCGTCTTCGAGCCCACCACCTCGCGCGGGCGCAAAGGCGCCGCGCTCTTGATCGTCGCCAAAGCGAAGCCGGCCTCGGGCCGGTTCGACGATACGTTCAGCGCCTTCATCCGCAGCTTCAAGCAGATCCCGCCCGGCGAGAAGCCGCTCACGGCGAGGACGGGCGAAACCCTCGACGGGCACCGCATCCGCGTCGAGCAGCGCTGCTGCCGCACGACCGACGGCCTGCGCATGACGGCGTGGCATATCGGGATCGCCACCCAGACGAGCGAGCATTTCCTGATGCTCCTCACCCTCCAGCTCGAACGCGAGCAGCAGAACCCAATCCGCGAGGGGTTCGAGGCGCTGGTAGGCTCCTACCGCCCGGCCAAGGACGACCGCGGCCTTGTCCTGGCACCCGCTCGGAATGATGGCGGTCTCGACGGGCTCTACACGCGCACCAAGACGCAGCTCCGCCCCAACGCCTTCGGCGGGATGGACTTCACTGCCGACCAAGACACGCTGCTGTTCGACAAGGGCGGCCTCTACACCACGGAGCTTCCGCGCGACGGCGACATGACCGCCCATTGCCGGTCCGAGCCGCAGAGCTGCGGCACCTATGCGCTGAAGGGCGGCTGGTTCTCCGCCAACCGCATCGAGCGGGTCGCGGTGGAGGACGGGTTCGGACGCATCACCCGCTCCAGCGAAGCCTTCTCCCGCACGAAAGGCGGGCTGACCATCGGCGGCAACACCTACTTCGCGGTGCCGCCCTTCGCCGACGGGCACCGCTTCGACGGCATGTGGAACCACAGCTTCGGATCGAGCGGCGCGACGGGCTCGGTCGGCGGCACGCACAACCTCGCCCTCACGCCCGACGGCCGATTCACCCGCGAGGGCGGTGTCGGCTTCTCCTCGACCGGCGGTGCGACGGGCGGCGGCACCGTCGTGGCCGGTCACAGCCAACGGCCGGTGCGCAGCGGGCGCTATGCGGTCTCAGGCTACCGGCTGACGCTGACCGACGATGCCGGGGCCAGCGAGACGCTGAGCCTGTTCGCGCCCGACTGGGATTCGGACACGCTGCTGGTGATCGGCGGCGCCAACTATCTCAAGCAGGGGCGGTGAGCCAATCTTGGCCTGATCACCTCTTTCCAATCCACCCCTCATCCTGAGGTGCAGAGCGAAGCGGAGCCTCGAAGGATCCTCCAGCATTCGCGCGACGACCTTTGGAACACCCTTCGAGGCCGCTCACGCGGCACCTCAGGATGAGGTCGTCGATGGGATGACGTTTTGAGGCACCATCACGTCTGGTTCGGCTTCAGCTGATAAAAAATGTGCCGGCCGATCATGTCCTTGCGCTTGAGGCGGCGTGACCAGCCGGGGCGGACGTAATCGGCGTGATAGTGGGTCGCGCCGCCGACCTCGCTGACATAGGTCCGGCCCTCGATCACGGCGGTCGCGACGCGGGTCGCGCTGTGCCAGGATTCCGCGTCGGTGATGCGGAGCGACTTGCCCTCGCAGGCGAAGGAGAACTGGCAGCCCATGAAGCGGTGGCGGTTCTGGTAGACGACCCCGCAGACCGAGGACGGATAGAGCCCGCTCTTGACGCGGTTCAGAATGACCTGCGCGACGGCGGCCTGCCCCTCTTCCGGCTCGCTGCGCGCCTCGAAGTAGACGGCCTCGGCGAGGCAGCGCTGCTCGCGGTCCATCGCATTGGGATCGATCAGTTCGGCATAATGGGATTTGGCTTCCGGCGCCGTCATCTGCGGATCGAGGACCGAGGAGCCGCGATCGAGGCGGGCCGAGAAGCCGGGCAGAGAGAGGTTCGCCGCGGCGACCTCGATCGGGGTGGCGTCGGCGGGGGCGGGCGTCACCGAGGACAGGGCGACGGCGCGGGGCGTGGCCGGGGTGGCGCCATCCGAGTCGGCGAGCACGGGCAGGCCGTCCTCGCCCGGCTCGGATTCATGGGAGGCGCCGGGGGCCACGAGCCCCGCATCGATGACGTCCGGGCTCCATGCGGTGGACGCCGCGAGCGCGCCCGTCGCCGTGACATCCCGCTCCGAGAGCTGGGCCGGCCGAAGCGTGGCATCGGTGCCCGCGGTGGCGGTGAAGGAAACCAGCAAGCCGCTCGCCAGCATCCACGGCACCACGGCCGAGACGATCCAGCGGGGGCCGATCCCCAGGCCTCGAACGCGCCTCGTACGCAACGCCGACACTCCACACTCACGAGCCGCCGGAGGCCTCAGCTTAGACCAAGCCGGGGCGACCGTTCCTCATGAGCGGAGTTTAATGGCGAACGTGGTTGCCGGACGGTTAAGGGTTCGGACGGCCGTGTCGCTGGATCAGGCCGTTGACGAGGATCGCGGCGTAGCCGCTGCCGTTCTGGGCGGCGACGATCATCCGGCCCGCCTCGCGGCCGTTGCGGTCGGCTTCCCAGTAGACGAGCCCGGTGACACCGACCGCCGCGGTCAGCGTCGCGATGATCCAGAGATAGGCCGCCTGCATCGCCCGGTGACCGGGAACGATGGCGCGATGATCGAGGAGGGCAGAGGGGGAGTCGGGATGCGACATGGCTGGAAGTCCCGCGGATGCCCTGGTCGGAAGACCGATCGGCGCTCTCCGCGCTATGGACTCCCGCTAGCAGGTAACGTGCCCACGCGACACGGGTTCAGCGGGCTGTCCGCAAAATTATTGCGAAGCTTGACCCGCCTCCCGGAAAGGCCCCGCGGGTCACGCCCGCGGGGCCGTCAATCGTCGTCTCAGGCGTCCTTGTCGAGGGCCGCCTGCGCCGCGGCGAGGCGGGCGATCGGCACGCGGAAGGGCGAACACGAGACGTAATCGAGCCCGACTTCCTGACAGAAGGCGATCGAGGCCGGATCACCGCCATGCTCGCCGCAGATGCCGAGCTTGAGCCCGGGACGGGTCGCGCGACCGCGCTCGGCGCCGATCTTCACCAACTCGCCCACGCCCTCCTGATCGATCGACACGAACGGATCGACCGAGAGGATCCCCTTCTGGGTGTAGGGGCCGAGGAAGGTCGAGGCGTCGTCGCGGGAGATGCCGAGAGCCGTCTGTGTGAGATCGTTGGTGCCGAAGGAGAAGAACTCCGCCGTCTCGGCGATCTCACCGGCCTTCAGTGCGGCGCGCGGCAGCTCGATCATCGTGCCGACTTGATAGTCGAGCTTTTCGCCCGTCTCCGCCGACACGGCCTCGGCCATGGCGTCGATGCGGGCCTTGACGATGTCGAACTCCATCCGCGTGAACACCAGCGGCACCATCACCTCCGAGGTCACCGGGGCGCCGGTATCCTTGGCGGCCTGCACTGCGGCCTCGAAGATCGCGCGGGCCTGCATCTCGGCGATCTCGGGGAAGGCGATGGCGAGGCGGCAGCCGCGGAAGCCGAGCATCGGGTTGTGCTCGGAGAGTTCGCGGATGCGGTTGCGGATTTTGTCCTCGCTGATGCCGGTGGCCGACATCACCTCTTGGATCTCATCATCCGTGTGCGGCAGGAACTCGTGCAGCGGCGGATCGAGCAGGCGGATCGTGACGGGCAGGCCCGACATGATCGTGAACAACTCGACGAAGTCCTGGCGCTGGTAAGGCAGGATCTTCGCGAGCGCGGCGCGACGGCCTTCGGTGTCGTCGGCGAGGATCATCTCACGAACGGCGACGATCCGGTCGCCCTCGAAGAACATGTGCTCGGTCCGGCACAGGCCGATCCCTTCCGCACCGAATTTGCGGGCGGCGCGGGCGTCGGCCGGGGTGTCGGCGTTGGTGCGCACCTTCATGGTGCGGACCGCGTCGGCCCATTCCATCAGGGCGGCGAAGTCACCCGACAGCTCCGGCTGGAGCATCTTGACCTCGCCCTGGATCACCTGGCCGGTCGAGCCGTCGATGGTGATGACGTCGCCCGCCTTCAGGGTGACGCCGCCGACGGTGAGCGTCTCCGCGTTGTAGTCGATTCGGATCGAGCCGACGCCGGAGACGCAGGGCTTGCCCATGCCGCGGGCCACCACCGCCGCGTGGCTGGTCATGCCGCCGCGCGTCGTGAGGATGCCCTCGGCCGCGTGCATGCCGTGGATGTCCTCCGGCGAGGTCTCGATGCGCACGAGGATGCAGCGGCGCTCGGCCTTCTTGGCGATCTCGGCGGCTTCCGAGTTGAACACGATCTCGCCGACGGCGGCGCCGGGCGAGGCCGGCAGGCCGGTGGCGATGACCTTGCGCTCGGCATCCGGGTCGATGGTCGGGTGCAGAAGCTGGTCGAGCGCGCCGGGCTCGATGCGCTTGATCGCCTCTTCCTTCGTGATCAGACCCTCGGCCGCGAGTTCGACGGCGATGCGCAGGGCCGCCTTGGCGGTGCGCTTGCCGTTGCGGGTCTGGAGCATCCAGAGCTTACCCCGCTCGATGGTGAACTCCATGTCCTGCATGTCGCGGTAGTGCTTTTCGAGGATCCCGTAGATCCGCGTCAGCTCGGCGAAGCTCTCGGGCATCGCCTTTTCCATCGACGGCTTGTCGGACTTCGCCTCGATGCGGGCCTTCTCGGTGATGTCCTGCGGGGTGCGGATGCCCGCCACCACGTCTTCGCCCTGGGCGTTGATGAGGAACTCGCCATAGAGCGCGCTCTCGCCGGTCGAGGGGTTGCGGGTGAAGGCGACCCCGGTGGCCGAGGTGTCGCCCATATTGCCGAACACCATGGCCTGGACGTTGACGGCCGTGCCCCAGCTCTCGGGGATCTGGTTCAGCTCACGGTACTTCTTGGCCCGCGGGATCATCCAGGAATCGAACACCGCGCCAATCGCGCCCCAGAGCTGGTCCTCCGCCCCCTGCGGGAATTCGGAGCCGTGCTCGTCGCGGACGATCTTCTTGTAGACGCCGATCAGGTGCTTCCAGTCGTCGGCCTTCAGGTCGGTGTCGAGGGTGAGGCCCTTCTGCTCCTTGTAGTGTTCCAGCGCCTCCTCGAAGGCGTGGTGCTCCACGCCGAGCACGACGTTCGAGTACATCGTGATGAAGCGGCGGTAGGAATCGTAGGCGAAGCGCTGGTCGTCGGCGTCCTTGGCCAGGGCCTCGACGGTGGCGTCGTTGAGGCCGAGGTTGAGCACCGTATCCATCATGCCCGGCATCGAGGCCCGCGCGCCGGAGCGGACCGAGACGAGCAGCGGCTTTTCCGCATCGCCGAAGCGGCGGCCGGTGAGCGTGCCGACCTTGTCGAGGGCTTCCTTCACAGCGTCCTTGAGCTCGGCCGGGTAGGTCTCGCCATGCTGGTAGTAATAGGTGCAGACTTCGGTCGTGATGGTGAAGCCGGGGGGAACCGGAAGGCCGAGATTTGACATCTCGGCGAGGTTCGCGCCCTTGCCGCCGAGGAGGTTGCGCATCGCTGCCTCACCTTCGGCCTTGCCGTCACCGAAGGAATAGACCCATTTCGTCATCAGGCTCTCCGCTGGACGGATTTGGCGACCGTAGCGCCGTTCACGCGGGCGTGGCGCATCTCATGTCGCAGTGCAAGGATTAGCTTCGCGTCGCTCCGCGGCAGGGAGTGACGATGTGAGGGGGCTGTCAGGAACTAAACTACGCAGCGCGAAGGGCAGGGCCCCGGCGCGAACGCGCACAGCCCCATGTATCGCGTCTCGTCGGAGCCGCGTCGAGCATTGCGGTGCGCAATTCAGGAAAAATGACGCAAGACGCCCAGGCCGATCAATCCAACGACGATCAGGTAGATTGCCACGATATAGTTGAGGAGCCGCGGCGCAATCAGGATGAGGATGCCCGCCAGGATCGCGATGATCGGCTGCAGGTTCGACACGGTGACGGTCATGAGCACACTCCACGGCCAAGCTTGACCGCATCATGAAGACGTTCCGGCCCCGGTACCAGTTCCCTGCCTGGAAGATCGGGCGGGACAGTGCTCGACGGCTCGCACCCAGGCCATTGCAGCCCTCCGGGCCGCGCATCTCGACCGTCAGTCCCTGTAGGCGTGCCGCTCGTAGAACCGAACGTCGTCCCTCAAGATATCGGTCAGCCGTGACAACAACTGCGGGTCGTCGAGCATCTCCGATCGCTCGTCGTATCGCGGCGTGACGTTGACCCTGTGGTCGGGACTGATCGGCCGCTCCGCCAGCGCCGAAAGCGATGTGAAGAACACGTCCCTCCGATCGTGCCGCCCGATGACGTCGAAGCAGGACATATCGACGCCACCGAAATACGTTCTCGACATCAAATGCGTATAGGTCGGAATACGTGCCATTTCCAACACAGTCAGCTTGTTTTTTTTGATATGCTGCAATAGTACGCCGCCGACATTGTCTGAAACTGATTGAAAATAGAAATACGTCGAAATCAATGCATCGACGGGATGACGAAGCATTACGAACCGCCGCGCGTTACGGATGCGCCGATATTTGTTAATGTGAAGATGTCCGTAAACGCACTCGATGCCGTGCGGAATCGTGAAGTCGCGTGCGAAATAGCCAACAGGATCGAACGTAACCGGTGAGTCGACGCGAGGCGGCGCCTCGTCGTAATCACGCAACAGCGTCGGGCCATAGGCTTCCGTAAGGGCGGTTCCCACGGATGAACCGCCCGCCTTCGGGTAATGCACACCGATCAGCACGCGACGGCCCCTTGCTGTTCGACTCCGTTGCGCCGCCGGATCAGCCGCCCCGCACCCGAGCGACCGCTCCCCACAAGGAGGGCGACCGGCTTAGGCAGGATGCAAGCACCAGTTCCCCGACGCGAGGGCTTCCTCAGCTGCGATACTTGCTGCTGCGCTTCACCACCACGCGGGCGCCGACGGGGACGCGCTCGTAGAGATCGACGATGTCCTCGTTGAGCATGCGCACGCAGCCCGAGGACATCTGCTCGCCGATGCTCCACGGCTCGTTGGTGCCGTGGATGCGGAACATCGTGTCGCGGCTGCCCTGGTAGAGGTACAGGGCGCGGGCGCCGAGCGGGTTGTCGATGCCGCCCTTTCGCGAGCGCTCGATGCCGGGATTGAGCGAGACCATCGTCGTGGTCGGGCTCCAATCCGGCCAAACGCCCTTGCGGCCGATGCGGGCATCGCCCTTCCAGGAGAAGCCGGCCTTGCCGACGCCGACGCCGTATTGGAGGGCCGTGCCGCCCTCCTGCACCAGGGCGAGATGACGCTTGTCGATATCGACGACGATCGTGCCCGGCGCCTCGGGACCGCTATAGGCGACTTCCTGGCGGCGGTATTTCGGGTCGATGCGCGACCGGTCGACCAGCGGCACGTCGAACGGCTTGTCGGGCATCGTGCCGATGTACCAGGCCGCATCGTCGTCGCCCCCGGCCATCCGGCCCGGCTTCGAGGATTGGCAGGCCGCCAGAGGAATGAGGCAGAACGCGGCGAGCAGGACCCGGCGGGTGCTGCTGCGCGTCGTCCTGTCGGCGGTTCGGGGGGCTGCCATAGCGGCTCCTGTCGCCGCCGGCGGGGGCGGGTTGGCGTTGCGGATCATGCGCCATGACTACCCGTCCTTGAGCGGAACGGGTGTGACTTCGAGGCCGCATCGGCGGAGGAACGTTGCCGTGAGGTCGCCTCGCCTCGGCCGCAGGACGCGCTAATTGCCGCGCAAGATCGCGTGAGAAGGAGGGGCACCATGCCTGAGACCGAGACCGAACTCGTTGCGGACGCGGGCACCGACGTCACGACGCTCGCACCGGCGATCCATCTCGACCATTGCGTCATCCACGTCTCCGACTGGGAGCGCTCGACCGCCTTCTACCGGGACGTGCTGCGGGCCGAGGTGATCCCGTTCGGCAAAGGCGTCGTGTTCCGGTTCGGCGGCGTGCAGCTCAACGTGCACGGCCCCGGCCAGATCGGTTCGCCGCGGGCGCGCGAACCGGTGATGCCCGGAGGCAGCGACCTGTGCTTCCGCTGGTCCGGCTCGATCGAGGACGCGATGGCGCATCTCGCGGCCCAGGGCGTTGCGGTCGAACTCGGTCCGGTAGAGCGCAACGGCGCGGCGGGGCCGGGCGTGAGCGTCTATTTCCGGGATCCGGACGGCTCGCTCATGGAGTTCATCACCTATCCGACACCGTGAGAGCACCGCTATCGCGTCAGGGGCACTCAGGATCGCGCAACCGGCGACGACGGCCAATCGTTGAACAGTCGTGACGGGCGGCGAGGAACGATGGAGCGCGCGATGAGACGCCTGACGATCACGACGCTGGCCCTGTCCGCGTCGATCCTCTCGGCCGGTCCGGTCTGGGCCTTCGGACCCGGCGGCGGGTCATCGGGCGAGGGCGACGGCTACCTGCGGCAGGAACTCCAGAACCCTAGCTACATCGAGCCGAGCCCCTACGCCTATCGCAACGGTTACCGGCCGAACGATCCGGGCGCGGAGTACGAGGCGCGCCGACGGGGGTATCCGATCTACGGCCAGTGGGGCTGGAAGTATCGCTGAACGCCCGCGCCGCTCTCTCTCGAGCAGCGGCGTCGGAAGTTCCCGTCTTCGATTGCCTCAGGCGTTCCCCACACGCTCGGCCAGCCGCTGATTGGTCTGCTCCAGACGCACGGCGAGTTCGCGCATCACGGCGATGCTGATCTGCGGAAACTGCGCGAGCAACTCGATGAACACGTCACGGTCGATCCGCAAAGCCGTGGTCGCCGTATCCGCGGTGACGGTCGCCGAGCGCGGCTGATCGGCCAGAATCCCCATCTCACCGACAAGGGCGTTGGGGCCGAGCAGCGCGAGACGGACCGGACCGAACGGGCCGTCGATGGAGACCGCAGCCGACCCTTCGAGGATGAGATAGGCCGCGTCGGCCGCCTCGCCGCGCGCGAAGAAGGCCTGCCCCGCCTCGAAATGCACCCGCTCGCTGGTGAAGGCGAGAAGCTTGAGGCGGGACGGCTCCACCTCGCGGAACAACGGCACCTGCCGTAGGGACATCACCTCGGTGTCGAGGGTCATGGACTTACTCCGATGCGCCCCCTGGGCGGCAGGCGGAAAGCGCCGCCGGTAGACCCACCTGCGAACCGTGTCAAAGCCACGGTCCGCTTGCCCTTCTGAAGTCCTTGGAAACGAGATCCGGCACGACCGCGCTGTCGTCCCGAGCGATCGGCATCATAATGCCGCAGGCGCGATCAACGCCGGGTCGAAAGCCCGATCTCGCCGGCATCCGGCGCCTCACGTTTTACGCTCGCGTTCGGCTGCGGCGAATCCACAGGCTCCTCATGGGTCGTCGGCGTCGGGCTGTCTTCCGGAGCCGGCATCGCTGGCATCGGCGTCCGGTTCGGCTCGGGCAAGCCCGCGCTTCCCGACGCCGCAGCAGACTTGGCTGCAAGCGAAGGCTTCACCATATGTCGGTTCGTCATCCCGGTTCCTCTCGGCTGTGGATGGCCTGTGGAGATCTGTTCACGAGTCCGCGCAAGTCGCTGGCGTGAGCCCAGCTAACGTCTGGACGAAACAGGGGTTTCCCCGGACGCGGCGGTCGATACAGCCAAGGAACAATCGATTGGGATGATGGTTGAGAGGGATGTGAAGAGTTAGCCCGAGGAGGCGCTAGTGGCATCTGGTAATTCCACCTCGAAGCGAGGTTTCGCTTCCATGAATATCGAACGGCAGCGCGAGATCGCCAGTAAGGGCGGTCGTTCCGTCCCGGCGGATAAGCGGTCGTTCTCGCAAGATCGTGAACTGGCCTCGTCGGCCGGTCGCAAGGGTGGTCAGTCGACCGGTCGCACGGGCGAGGCTTAACCCGGCTGAGGCGGTGACGGGCGCGGACTCCGCGCCCGACCGCCCAGCCTTCTCAAAACAAGAACTATACTTCTTCGACAGGCGCTGAGGGCGTCTGTTTTTTTGTGCGGTCGCCGGGCATTCAGGACGCGGCGTCGGCGCGCGCCAGCTCACGCCATTTGACGACGAGATCCTCGAACGTGCGAAGGTCGTCCGCACCGAGTCCGCCCAGGGTGCGTGCGACATATTCGGCTTGCGCCGCGATTCCGCGGGCCGCGACCTGCGCGCCGGCTTCCGTGAGGTGAAGGGCGTAGGAACGGCGGTCGCCGGGGATCGGACGGCGCTCGACGAGACCGGCCTCGACGAGGCGGTCGATCAATCCGGAGACGTTGCCCTTCGTGACGTAAAGCCGGGCAGCCAGGTCCTGCTGGGTCAGCCCTTCACGCTCGCTCAACGTCGACAGCACATCGAATTGGGGGATCGACAGGCCGAGTTCCCGCAGTTCCGCGGCGACCGCGGCGGTCACGCGCCGGCTGAGACGGATGAAGCGAAACCAGACCCGAAGCGGATCGACAGGTTCGGCGTTCGATGCGGGACGGTCTTGACGCTCGGACATGTCCGTCCAGCTTGTAGCAGAGGGATGCACCCCGGACAGCCGAGTGGCGCGCCCCACCCCCAGCCTGTAGACTACGCGACGGGTTATCCTCGCCTTCTTTCGTCACCTCATTCATTTCCGGGGCCATGCGCCGTCAGCTTCTCGATGAACCGGTGACCCGGGCCGGCCGCTACGCGCGAACGCTCGCCCTGTTCTCCCTGATCGTCACCGGCATGGCGATTCTGATCGTGCGCAGCCCTTCGGCGGAGCCGACAGCGGCCCTTGCCGTGCTGGGAAGCGGGGTCGCGCTCTCGGTCATCGCGGTGGCGCTCGCCCTGTTTGCGATGGCGCGGGTCTGGCGGGAAGGGGCGGGCGGGCTCGGCGCCGCCGTCGGCGGGTTATTCGTGGCGAGCCTCGTCCTGGCCTATCCGGCCTATGCCGCGCTCAAAGGCGTGCGCCTGCCGGCACTGACCGATGTGACGACGGATACCGAGCGCCCGCCCGCCTTCTCCCGCTCGCGCCTCGCCTTCGCCGCCCGCGAGGGCCGCTACCCGACCGAGCCCGGCCCGGCGGCCCGAGAAGCACAGCGGGCGGCTTATCCGCAGATCGCGCCGCTCACCCTCGACGTGGAGGCTGACGAAGCCTTCGAACTCGCGCGCAAGGCCGCGGTGAACCGCAAGTGGCAGATCGTCGAGGCGATCCGGCCCGGCGGGCGGATCGGCAACGGCCGCATCGAAGCGGTGGCCCGCACCCGGATTCTGAACCTGCCCGCCGACATCACCGTACGGGTGCATCCGCGGGCCGACGGCGCGCGCATCGACGTGCGCTCGGCCTCCAGGATCGGCGACCGCGACTTCGGCGACAATGCCGACCGCATCCGCTCGTATCTGGACGAAGTCGCCAACCTCGCCATCGCCCTGAAGTAGCGCTTCGACGAATCGGGGCTCAGGCGGGGCGGAATGTTCCATTGAGCAGGGGCGGGCCGTCGGTGACCGCAAGGCCCCGCTCCACCAGATCCTCGAGATGGGCGAAGACCGAGAGGGCCGCGGCACCCCGCAGCTGCGGTGCGAGCCCTTGATAGACCGTACCGACGATGGCGGCGATGTCGTGATCGCCCGCGGCCAACCGGGCACGGATCGCCGCTTCGCGCTGGCGTCGGTGGGCGGCGAGGCCACGGACGAAGCGGCGCGGATCGCGCACGGGCCCGCCATGGCCCGGCCAATACAGCGTCTCGCCCCGCTCCCGCAGCCGCTCCAGCGAGTCCATATAGGCCCGCATCGACCCGTCGGGCGGGGCGACGATCGAGGTTGACCACGCCATGACGTGATCGCCGGAGAACAGCACGTTCTCTTCGGGCAGGGCGAAGGCGAGATGGTTCATGGTGTGGCCGGGCGTCGCGACGGCGGTCAGCGTCCAGCCCTCGCCGGTCAGGCTCTCCCCATCCGCCAATTCCCGGTCGGGCCGGTGCTCGCGGTCGGCGCTGGCATCGAGGATAGGTAGCTCGTTCTCGGCAAGCTGCCGCGCGGCCCGGTGCGGACCGCAGCCGACGATCGGCGCGCCCGTCCGCGCCTTCAGCAGACGCGCACCCGGAGAGTGGTCGCGGTGGGTATGGGTGACGACGATGGCCGCCACCTCCTCGCCGTCGAGCGAGGCCAACAGGCCTTCGACATGTCCGGCATCCGCCGGTCCCGGATCGATCACGGCGACCCGGCCGTGCCCGACGATGTAGGAGCAGGTTCCGCTCGCGGTGAACGGACCGCCATTGGGGCAGATCCGCCGCCGCACGAGGGGGCTCAGCGCCTCCGTCCGCCCCGAGACGGGCAGGGTGCTCTCGAAACCGGGGGCGGGGGCCTGCGCGTCCGCGGACGATTCACTCATAGACGACGGCTTCGATACGACGAGGATACCGCCCGCCTACGACAGCCCAGCGCTTTCGCCAACTCATCGGGCCGGGTGATCAATGCCCGAACGGTGACGGCGACACTAGGCGGATTGCCGCGAACCCTTCGCCGCGCGAAACGACCGGCGCAAAACCGGCCGACGCCCTGTCGGTCGATAGCGTCGGGATCTGCGCTTCGGCGACCCGCAGGCGCCGCGATCCATTCCCCTTGGCGTGCAGGGCCTCGCGGAACGCCGCATTCGCCGCATCGCGGCGCAGGGCGCCGACCCGCTCCTCGATGGCGTTGCGCTGGTGCCGGCTCACGGCGGCGACGCGGTAATCGACGAGCGCCGGCCCCGTGCGGGACAGGCTTGCAACGAGATCCGCTCCCTCCTCCGACGCGATGACGTCACCGGGGCGCAGGGTTCGATCCTCGGCCAGGGGCATCAACAGGGCCGCGGCACCCGGCGGCTGACAGGAGCAGTTCTCGACGCGGGTGCGGCGGTAGAGATTGGCCGTGGCCGTTCGCCGATAGGGCCGGCCGTCGAGGGCGACGGACTGATCGAGTTCGGCCCGCCCCGGTGCCAGGGTGAGCAATTCGGTCGCTGCGTTGGGACAGGCCGCAGCGCAGGCCGCCGCATGAACGGGAAGCTCGGCCCGCGCATGCAGGCGGCCGAGGGGAAAGACGTATCCGTCGCAGCGGCGCATGCAGACGGTCCGCGTCCCGGCTGCGATCGAGGCCGAAGATGCCGCACTCGTTCGTGCGCGAACGGGCGTCGAACGCGCATCGAGGCGCGGCGTTCGCTGAACGAAGCGAGGTCCGGCAGGGCGCCGTGTGTCGGGGAGTGACGCGTAGCGCCGGGGCGCTCTCGGCGCCGGCTTTGCGATCGTCGCGGGCGCAGGGGGTGCCGCCCCGAAGATCGTCTCGAACAACCCGTTGAGGAGACCGCGCTCCGAGGCGCGCACCATCGTCGTCGCGCTCATCGTTCCGAGGCCGATCAGCAGGCCCAGAAGCGCGGTGGCTACGAGGCCGCGACGCGGCCGCACTCCTGCTATACCGGCCTTGCTCCGGGCCACCCATGCGCCGGGCGCACGCTTGCCGAACCCCATTGTTGCCGCCCCCGTCGATCCGGCACCCTAGCCCTCGTGACGAGACCGGGCGGATACTTCACCTGGGACGCAGCTAGATCGGCCCTTGGTAGTGAGGACAATGTCGGCAAACCACGCAGGAGCGACCGCCTTGGTCAGTTCCGATGCCGCCGGATCGCAAAGCATTGCGGCGCCATCATCATTCGATCCGTATGGCGAATGTTACCGCAGGCCGGCAGGCACGGCATCTGTGGACAGCCCGACGCCATGAAAAAAGCGCCGCCCGAAGGGACGGCGCTTGGAATGATCGCGCTGAAAGCGACCGCGTGCGGGTCGACGACAAGCCGGCCGCCTCAACGGCGGTGATTGGACTTCACGCGAACGGGAATGGGCTGGAGCACCGGTTGCGGTGCGAGCGCCGAAATCAGCCGTGCAGCGGCCTCCAGAACGGCTTTCGCTTGGGCGATACCGGGAACGAGGGTCTTTTTCTGTGCGGGCACGCCGGAGGCCTCCTTCACATCATCAAGTCTGAGTGTCGTCTGATCGTCTAGGGCTGAGATGGTGACGAACGGCCGAATTTGCCAGTCGGTTCCAGGGGCGTAGCACGGTCGCAGGCAGACCGTAACAAACTGTTCACAGGCTTGGAAACGTAAAAGGAACCTGCGACGAAAACTTGGCGTTATTGCTTCCAAGAGGCCACGGCACGGGCCGCGCCAGTTCTTTGGAAGGAAGTTCGACATGCTCGGGTGGGCTGTTACGTTCTTGGTGGTTGCCCTCGTCGCGGCCCTGCTGGGCTTCGGCGGCATCGCCGGTACGGCCATGGAGGCCGCAAAGCTCGTCTTCTTCGTTGCGATCGTCCTGTTCGCGATCTCGGCCGTCATCGGTCTGATGCGCGGTCGTTCGTCGACCTTATAGCCGTTCGCACTCACGACAAACGAGCCGCACCCGGCAGCGGGGGCGGCTCGCGCCACGGACGAAAGACGATGACGATTCAAGCGCTCGCCGGATCCTCCGGCTTAGGCGCATCGTCCTCAAGACGTGCGATCAGATCCCGAAAGCGATCCGGGATCGGCTGCTGCACGACGGAATCGTAGAGGGTGCGCAGGTGAGTTCCGATGCGCCTCTGCGTCTGGTCATTCAAACCATTCTCGCCACGCCCTCGAGTGGGCCGGTCCCTGGAGGGGAACGCGCCGGCCGGCTCGTCCTCGTTCATGCTTTCAAGTTCCCCTTGGCGCCATATCTGCCGCGATTGTCTTGCAGCTTGACATGAGTCATGGCTGCAGCAGCAACGCCGACATGCGGCGAGGGTTCCGCATGCGCCAGGAACGGACGTCGAGCCCCCGCGTTAGGGGCGCAGCGACAAACGAAGAGCGAAGAGGCTCAGGGGAACTCATGTCCACAGCACAACTGGTCGTGCAGCACCTTCCGTATCTGCGCCGTTATGCGCGCGCGCTCACGGGCAGTCAGGTGGCGGGCGACGCCTATGTCGCGGCCACCCTCGAAACGCTGGTCAACGAGCCCGAGACCCTCGGCCGCAGCACGAACGTCAAGGCCGACCTCTTCCGCGTCTTCACGCGGATCTGGAACTCGCTGTCCGTGAACGGCCACAGCGATCAGGTGCAGCACGACCTGCCGGCCGAAGTCCGGCTCGGTCAGATCACGCCGCTTCCGCGGCAGGCGTTCCTGCTCTCGTGCCTCGAAGGCTTCTCGGAGGAAGATGCGGGCGTGATCCTCGACGTGGACGTCTCCAAGGTGCGCGATCTCGTCGACGAGGCGGGCCGTGAGCTCGCCGCCGACATGGCCACGGAAATCCTCATCATCGAGGACGAGCCGCTGATCGCCATGGATCTGGAAGCCCTGGTCGAGGGCCTGGGCCACAACGTCATCGGGGTGGCGCGCACCCGCACCGAGGCAGTGAAGATCGCCTCCGAGAGCAAGCGCCCCGGCCTGATCCTCGCCGACATCCAGCTCGCCGACGGGTCTTCGGGCCTAGATGCGGTCAACGATCTGCTGAAGACCTTCGAAGTGCCGGTGATCTTCATCACCGCCTATCCCGAGCGCTTCCTCACCGGCGAGCGCCCTGAGCCGGCCTTCCTCATCGCCAAGCCGTTCCAGCCCGCGAACGTGTCGGCGGTCATTAGCCAGGCGCTGTTCTTCCAGCAGAGCGCGCGCCGCCGCGAGGCGCACAACGCCTAGACCTCTGAGCGTCAGGGCGGAAATCGAAGGCGCCGGCCGGCAAGGTCGGCGCCTTTTTCGTGCGTGGCGAGGGCGCCCAAAGGGCATCACCCGCGGGCTGCCTATCCGAAGGGATACGCGCACGAAAAAACGGGCCGGACCATTGTCCGACCCGTGAAGAGGTTCCGGCCGATGCACAAGGGGAATGCGGGGAGGACCAGAGTGGCCGGGTGATTCTCTAACGAATGACCATTGGCCGGGTTCCGAACCTAGCGCCGAACCCCACAGATTTTTCATCCACAGGTGCTTTTTTATCACGAACCCTCGGGGCTCTCGGCTTCCACCTGCCCGCTGCACCGCGGGAGCGGGCGCGCCGATTAAGTTTAAAATACTGATGTGATCCGAAGCGGGACAGTGAAGGAACCGAAGATCTGAAACCAGCGTTGTGCTGACAACCTGTCAAGCTCCCATCGGAGATCGCAAAGATGCTTCGGACCGGCTTCGCCCTCGGTGTGAGTGTTCCCGCTGCGATCATGACGCTGCTGCTTCTGCCGGTGGTTCGGCAGGAAGCGGATGCGATGGGGGCTCCGGCGGCCCCGCGCGTCGCCTACGAGGCGCCGGCCACGCCCCTGCCGGGCATGCGCCCCTATTCCACGGCGCTCACCCCGATCCATGTGGCTTCGGCGCCCCGCCCCTCCGCGCGTTCGGAATCGATGCCGACCCGCTCGGCTCAGGAAGAGTTGCCGGCCAAGCCCCGCCGCCTGACGCGGGAGGGCTGCGAGACTCCCCTCAGCTCGCTCGTCGGGCCGGAGGCGCGGCGCATGGTGCCCGGCCGCTGCATGACCTGACGCGTCACGCGCGGATCAAACCAAATCGTAGCGGCGATGCACGGTGATCGGAGTTGTCGCTACGGCCTGCTTCAAGCCGGCTGCGAAACTTTCTCCACATCGGCCGTCATCCCCGCCGGTCCCATCCGCTCCCGGCCAACCAGCCGGTCGCCGGGCGCAAAGGTGCCGAGCGCCACGTCCCGATCCGGCAGGACGACCGTCGTCACCCGGTTGACGTGGACGAGCACGTAACGCTGCAACGGCAGCGAGGCCGCAGCCCAGCGGCGTAATTGATCGTGATAGGGCGCGCGCTTCCAGGCCCCCGCCTGACCCGGATCGACCTGAACGTTGAGGAAACGGGTCACGGGGTCGAGGCTGAGCACCATCTTGGCCCGATCCGGGCGCCATTCCGGGCCGATCCAGGTTTCCGTCATCCAGAGGCAGTGGAAGGCCCGGCAATGGTCGGGCCGGTCTTCATGGATGCCGCAGCCGCCGCCGGCGCGGACATGCCGGCACCACCGCCCCGCCGGGCTCTCGACCGCGGGCACTTCGTAGACCTTGCAGCACAGGGTGCAGGGACCGCAGGCGCGGCCCGGAGCGGGCACGGCGACGATGGTGGCCGGATCGAGCATCGCGAGCGGGTCGGTTGTGTCTATCGATGAGGCGAACGGCGCCTTCCTGAGGGAGATTGCGGCCGTTAGTGTGGCGGGGTTGCCGGCGCGCCCCGTCGGCGAAGACTTCCGGCTGCCGCATCATGCTGTCGAACATCGCCGCCCGCGACGTCGAGACCCTGATCCACCCCTACACCAATCTGTCCACCTTCCGGGAAACGGGCCCGCTGGTGCTGGAGCGAGGCCACGGCGTCTGGGTCTATGACACGGATGGGCGCCCCTATCTCGAAGGCATGGCCGGGCTGTGGTGCACGGCCCTGGGCTACGGCAACGAGGAGCTGGTCGAGGCCGCCGCCGAGCAGATGGGCAGGCTCCCCTTCGCGCATCTGTTCTCGGGCCGCAGCCACGATCCGGCGATCGAGCTGGCCGAGACGCTCAAGGAGCTGATGCCGGTCCCGACCTCGAAGATCTTCTTCACCTCGTCGGGCTCTGAGGCCAACGACGCGCAGGTCAAGCTTCTGTGGTACATGAACAATGCGCTCGGGCGCCCGCGCAAGAAGAAGATCATCGCCCGCAAGAAGGGCTATCACGGCGTCACCGTGGCGACCGCTTCGCTCACCGGTCTGCCCGCCAACCACGCCGACTGGGACCTGCCGATCGACGGCTTCCTCCACGCCGCCTGCCCGCACCATTACCGCGGCGCCGAGGCCGGCGAGACCGAGGAAGCCTATTCGCAGCGTCTCGCGGCGGAACTCGAGGCGCAGATCCTTGCCGAGGATCCCGACACGGTGGCCGCCTTCTTCGCCGAGCCGGTGATGGGGGCGGGCGGGGCCATCGTGCCGCCGGCCGGCTATTTCGCGGCGATTCAGGCCGTACTCGACCGCTACGACGTGCGCCTCGTCGCCGACGAGGTGATCTGCGGCTTCGGCCGGCTTGGGACGTGGTTCGGCAGCGAGGCGCTCGGCATGCGCCCGAACACCCTCTCCTTCGCCAAGGCGCTGACCTCCGGCTACTTGCCCCTCGGCGGCATCAGCATCGACGAGCCGCTCTACCGGGCGATGCTCGAGGAGAGCGTCAAGCTCGGCGGTTTCGGCCACGGCACCACCTATTCCGGGCATCCCGTCGCCTGCGCCGTCGCCAACCGCGCGCTGCACATCTACCGGCGCGACCGCATCGTCGAGCGCGCCGGGGAGCGCGCGCCGCATTTCCAGGCGGCGTTGGCGCGCCTGGCCGACCATCCCCTCGTCGGCGAGGCGCGGGGCATGGGGCTGATCGGCGGCATCGAGATCGTGGCCGACAAGCCCTCCAAGCGGCAGTTCGAGCCGAAGGCGGCAGTGGCGGCGCGCTGTGTCGCCTTCGCGCAGGATGAGGGGCTGATCGTGCGTTTCCTGGCAGGCGACCGCATCGCCGTCTGCCCGCCCCTGGTGATCGAGCCCGACGAGATCGACACCTTGTTCGAGCGCCTGGGCCGCGCCCTGGATCGCACCGCAGCCTGGATCGCGCAGGAGGGCCTGGAGCCCATGCCGGCCCCATGAGCAGCGCATCCAAACGGCGGATCAAGTCGCCGGCTCTTCAGGTGTAAATCCAGGGAGGGCATTGCAAGATGGGCCGCGTTGCAATGCACTATCGCGTGGCCGAAAAGCGACCATAGGCCATGCCCGATTTGTCGCCTTGCGCGAAATTCAGGCTCATCCGCAGCCTTAAGCTTCCGTTCATGTTGTCGGGTCGATCAAAGGGAGGACGGCATCTTCGCGATCTCGCCACGAGCGGAGTGTTGAAGGGTCGTCCTCGCGATGGTCGCGATGCCACTGATCGAGCTGCCGCGGACGCCCACCGGCCGTCCCGACACGCTAACAGGACAGGATCCATGTACGCCCCCAGCCGAACCCCGACCTTCGCGGCCGAGCCGGGCATGGCCCCCTCGGTGACCGTGGCCGGGGATCGGGAGAATTTCCGCCCCGTCGCCCTGCCGGCGCTCGCCGCCGCGGTCCATGTCAGCAGCGCCGCCATGAAAGCGGCCCGCGCCAAGGCCGAGGCCCGGAAGGCCGTCCGCTTCGTCCACGAGGACGAGCCCGTCGATTGAGGCTTGACGCTGCCGCCGCGCCATCGGCACTGGCGGCATGCTCATTCTCCCGACCCGCAGGAAGGTTCTCGGCGGATTCGGCGCCTCGGCGCTGACGCTCGGCTCCGGGGGGGCCTACGCCTTCGTCGTCGAGCCGCGTTTCCGGCTCGCGCTCACCCGCTACGGCCTGACGCCGCCGGGGTGGGATTCCCGCCACCGGCTGCGCATCGCGGTGCTCGCCGACATCCATGTCTGCGAGCCTTACATGCCGCTCGACCGGGTGGCGGAGATCGTGGAGGCGACGAACGCGCTCGCCCCCGACCTGATCCTCCTGCTCGGCGATTACCCGGCCGGCCGGAAGGTGACGTGGCACCGGGTGCCGCTATCCGATTTCGCGCGGCTCGCCGAGGGTCTGCGCGCACCGCTCGGCACCTACGCCGTCCTCGGCAATCACGATTGGTGGGACGACCTTGAGGCGATGCGGGCGGGCAAGGGTCCCGTCGAGATCCGGCGCCTGCTCGAAGCCCGCGGCATCCCGGTTCTGGAGAACGACGCGGTTCGTCTGACGCATGACGGCCAGCCGTTCTGGATCGCCGGGCTCGCGGATCAGGAGCCGTTCCGCCCGCTCGGCAGCCGCCAGAGCCTCGCCGACCTTCCGGCCACGCTGGCACAAGTGACCGATGCGGCGCCAGTGATCCTGATGGCGCACGAGCCCGACATCTTCGTGAAAGTGCCCGCTCGCGTCTCGCTCACGCTCTCAGGCCATACCCATGGCGGCCAGATCCGCGTGCTGGGCTACTCGCCGGTGCTGCCCTCGCGCTACGGCCAGCGCTTCGCCTACGGCCATGTGGTCGAGGACGGGCGCCACCTCATCGTTTCCGGCGGCCTCGGCGTCAGCCAAGTCGGCATCCGCGTCGGGGTGCCGCCGGAAATCGTCCTGATCGAACTCGGCGACGCACCGCCTGCCGCCTGAGGGTGTAGCGCGCCTCTCAGCCCTTCCGACGCGAGGTCGCGCCGACATGCAGGAAGCTGCGCTCGCCGGTCGCCGCTTCCGCGACGTGCTGGATGGTGTCGAGAAGCTGGGCGATCGGGCGCGGCCCGGCATGGGGCGCCAGGGCGTCCGGTGCGACCCGGCGGGCGACGGTGCGCCCGGCTACGAGCTGCGCCTCGCTGAGGACATCGAAAGTACGGCCGACTCGTCGGTTCATCGCTCTCTCCGCTGAGCCCAACCGTGACGCCGGCATGGTAAACGCGGCGTTAACGCTTACAGCACGAGGCGGTAGCGGCAGAAGTCGTCGGCCGCGACAAAGCGCTCATAGAGTCGCCGGGCCTGCGCGTTCCCGGCCCGCGTGTGGCAGTAGAGCCGCGACCAGCCCCGCGCCTTGCCCCGATCGACAAGGTCGGCGATCAGCGCTCGGCCGATCCCACCGCCGCGCGCCTCGGGCGCGACGAACAGATCCTCCAGGTAGCAGATCGGCGCCGTGCTCCACGTCCCGTCGTGCAGGACGTTGACCGTCATGCCGACGAGCGCCCCGTCCCGCTCCGCCAGCCGTGCGAAGACCGACGAGGCCGGATCGAGAATGCGCGCCCAGGTCGCGGCGGTGACCGCGTCGGGCAGCGTCTCGTCGTAGAAGGCGAGGTAGCCCGCCCAGAGCCGGCGCCATCCGGCCTCGTCTTCGGCGGCGGGATCACGGATCGTCATGGCATCCTCCGCGCGGCATCCTCGGCCCAGAGATGGATCGCCGCATAGGCCCGCCAGGGCCGCCAAGCTGCCGCGCGGTCGAGAAGTGCCAGCCGGCTCGGCCGCCCGGCGCCGGTATCGAGGGCGCGCATCAGCCCGACATCCCCCGACGGGAAGGCATCGGCCTGCGCCAGGGCGCGCATAGCGATGTAATGCGCGGTCCAATCCCCGATGCCGGGCAGGGCTTTGAGCCGGGCGACCGTCGCGTCGAGCTCGCCGCCGGGTGCGAACAGATCCGGCGTGGCGAGCATCGCCGCGGCAAGGCCCTGGATCGCCCGGCCGCGGGCACGGGGCATGTTGAGCACGAGCGAGATCTCGGCGTCCACGAGCTGCTCTGGCGTCGGAAACAGGTGGGTGAGGCCGGGCTCGTTCCCGCACGTCTCCCCGTCGAGGGGCGTGCCGAAACCCGCGACGAGGCGGCCGGCGAGACGGGTCGCGGCCGCGACCGAGACCTGCTGGCCCAGGATTGCCCGAACAGCGAGTTCGAACCCATCGAAGGCGCCAGGCATCCGCAGACCCGGCCGATGGGCCACGAGGGCCGCCGTGAACGGATCGCAGCCGAGGCCGGCGGCGATCGCTCGCGGGTCGGCGTCGAGATCGAACATCGCCCGCACCCGCGCGAGGATGTTTTGGTGGTCGTCCTCCGAGCCGAGACCGCAGATCCGAACCGACAGAGCCTCCGCCTCGAGCGTGACGGCGAGGGTGCCGCGGCGCCCATCGAGGGCGAACGTGCGGGCATAGCGGCCGGCCGTGAAGGTTTCGACGCCGGGGCTCGCATGGTCGGCGAAGAAGCGTTCGAGATGCGCCCAATCGTAGGGCGGGCGGCAGGCCAGCGTGAAACGGGCCCCATCCTCTCGGGTCGCAGGCGAAGGGGTGCGCGTCATAGACCGGTGGATGAGCGTGGCAGAACGTCGGCGCCACTGTTGGGCCGGCGTCAGCCCGGCGCAACCGGTTCGGTGCTCTCGAACTCCGCCGTGTCACCCACGAGATCGGTGAGGGACACGGCCAGGCGCCGGGAATCCTTCAGGTGAAGCGTGGAATCGGGCGTGATCCAGAGCGGGTGCAGGGCCGCGTGCCGGCCGGTGAGGCTGCCATGGGCGACCACGAGGCCGTCACGGCGCTCGATGACGACCTTGTAGCGGACCGCGACCGGCTCGATCCCCTGAGCGGACAGGGCACCGCGTCCGCTCAGAACCTGAAGGACTTCGTTCGGCTCGAACATGGGGAGGGGTCAGCAGCCGGGAATGAGAGGCAAAAGGTTTTGCCACTTAATCCCGAACTACGGCACCTGCGTTCCCACGCCAAGATGCTGCGATGACAGTTCCCCGCTTCTCCCAGGCCGCGCCGAGACGGGGCGGTGGGTTGAACGCGGGCGGGCACGCCCCGCCGGGGCGGTGAACCGCTACGGCAGCTCGCGCACGGTGACCCGGCCGCGCTCGACCGAGAGCGCCATGCGCCCGTGCTTGAGCGCCAGGGCCTTGTCGCCGAACAGGGAGCGGCGCCAGCCCTGAAGCACGGCCACATCGGCCGCGTCGTCCTCAGCGAGGGCTTCGAGGTCATCGACGGTGGCGATGATCTTGGGCGCCACGCCCTCGGCCTCGGCCACCGCCTTGAGCAGCACCTTGAGCAGATCGACCAGGGCGCCGCTGCCACCGCCGCGGGAACGGCTGCGCTCGGGCACGGCGATCTGCGACGGATCGCGGGCAAAGCCCCGCTCGACCGCCGCGAGGATCTCGGTGCCGGTGCGCGAGCGCTCGAACCCGGCCGGGATGGTGCGCAGGCGCCCCAGGGCCTCGACACTGCGGGGCCCGGCGGTGGCGATGTCGATCACCGCCTCGTCCTTGAGGATGCGCCCGCGGGGCACGTTGCGGCTCTGGGCCTCCGCCTCGCGCCACGCGGCGACTTCCATCAGGACGGCGATCTCGCGCGGCTTGCGCATCCGCCCCGACAGCCGGCGCCACGCCTGGGCGGGCTCGGCCTGATAGGTCTCCGGCGAGGTCAGGACCGCCATCTCCTCGTCGAGCCAGAGGCCGCGGTCGGTGCTCAGCAGCTCGGCGGCGAGCACCTGATAGATCGTCACGAGATGGGTCACGTCCGACAGGGCGTAGGCGAGCTGCGCCTCGGACAGGGGGCGCCGCGACCAGTCGGTGAAGCGGGAGGATTTGTCGATGCGCGCCTTGGCGACATCGTTGACCAACTGCTCGTAGGAGACCGAGTCGCCGTAGCCGCAGACCATGGCCGCGACCTGCGTGTCGAAGAAGGGCTGCGGCAGAAGCCCGCCGAGCAGCCAGATGATCTCCAGATCCTGCCGGGCCGAGTGGAACACCTTCACGGTGCTTTCATCGGCCATCAACTCGAAGAACGGCTTGAGATCGAGATCTTTCGCCAGCGGATCGACGAGGCAGGCGAATCCGTCGGGCCCGGCCATCTGAATCAGGCAGAGCTTCGGATAATAGGTCGTCTCGCGCATGAACTCCGTATCGACGGTCACGAACGGCTGCGCGGCGAGCTGGGTGCAGGCTTCGGACAGAGCCTGCGTTGCGGAGATCAGTTCCATAGAACCGGCTATACCGAAGGACGTGCGTCACCGCGAGACGACGAGGGGCCTCTTGTCCCCACGCGATTGCGGTTCGCGGCGAAAACTTCGCCGATTCAGGCCGCCCGGCGGGAGATGCGCGGGCTGCGGGCCTTCCGCTGCGCCTCGGCGCGGGCGAGTAACCAGTCGAGGATACCGGTCTCGATCCGTGTGCCCGAGGCGGCCTCGGTGAGCCGTCGGATGCGGTCGGCGCGCAGGCCGCGATAGAGCCCATGCGCCCGGTCGGTGCCGCCGAGCAGGGTGCGGCCGGGCCCGAGCTTCAGCTCGCGCGCGTCGAGGGTGCGGGTCGTCCAGGCACCGCGGGCGTCCTCGTAGACGACCTCGAAGCGGCCTTCGAGCGGCAGCGTGCGCCACGCGCCCTGCACCCCCTCGTCCGAAGCCGGCGCAGGTGTGCGGCGGGTGCGGGAGGAAGGCGCGTTGCTGGGGTGAAAGCGTCGAAATTCCATAGGCTTGATATGGGATTTGCCCTGGTTTTCCACAAGGATATCCACGACCCTCCGGCGCGGTCATGACGCGCTGCGGGATCGAACTTTGCCTTCGAAATCGAATTGTATCCGGGCTAAGGTCACGCTTGATCTGGGCGGGCGGCAAACGGAATCGTGGGAGAGGCCAGGATGAGTGAAAGACGGTTCCGAGCGGCGCGCTGGGCGCTCGCGGGAATGCTGGCCGCAATCGTCAGTGCGTTCCTCCCTCCGGCGCCCGCGCGCGCCCAGACGTTCCAGACGGCGGCGGCGCACGCGATCCTGATCGATGCCGATTCCGGCTCGGTGCTGTTCGAGAAGTCGGCCGACGAGCCCTTCTCCCCGGCGAGCATGGCCAAGCTGATGACGGCGGAAATCGTGTTCCGCTCGATCAAGGAGGGGCGCCTCTCCATGGACACCGAATTCACGGTGACCGAGGACGCGTGGCGCCGCGGCGGGGCCGGGGGCGGCGGCTCCTCGATGTTCGCGCAGGTCAACAGCCGCATCAAGCTCTCCGACCTGCTGCGCGGCCTGATCGTGCAGTCGGGCAACGACGCGGCGATCACCATTGCCGAGAACATGGCGGGCACCGAAGACGCCTTCGCCGGGATGATGAACCAGCGTGCCAAGGAGATCGGGCTGACGCGCTCGACCTTCCGCAACGCGACCGGCTACTCGGCTCCCGACCAGAAGGTGACCGCCCGCGACATGGCGCGGATCGCCCAATACCTGATCGACACCTACCCCGAGTTCTACAAGATCTATTCCGAGCGCGAGTTCACCTGGAACAAGATCAAGCAGCAGAACCGCAACCCGCTCCTGACCCTCGATATCGGTGCCGACGGCCTGAAGACCGGCTATCTCGAAGAATCGGGCTACGCGCTCACCGGCTCGGCCGTGCAGAACGGCCAGCGGCTGATCATGGTGGTCTCGGGCCTGAAGACCGCCCGCGACCGCGCGGCCGAGGCCCGCAAGATGATGGAATGGGGGTTCCGCGCCTTCGAGCCGCGGCAGGTCTTCGCCGCGAACGAGACGGTCGCCGAGGTCTCGGTCTTCGGCGGCGAGAAGGGCTCGGTGCCGGTGGTGGCCAACAAGCCGGTGCGCCTGCTGCTGCCGCGCGGCACCTCGGATCGGGTGACGGCCAAGGTGGTCTATCAGGGGCCGCTCGTCGCACCGGTGGCGCAGGGCCGCGAGGTCGGCCGCCTACGCGTCACCCGCGGCGACACCCTCGCCCTGGAGCAGCCGGTCTATGCCGGGGAGACGGTGGAGGCCGGCACCCTGTCGCAGCGGGCGCTCGATGCGGCGTTGGAAGTCGGCACCGACCTCGTCCGCCGTGCCTTCGAGAAGGCCAAGGGCGGAAACGGCTCCGGCAGCACCTCCACGGCCGGCGCGGCGAGCGGCAACTCCTGAGATCGTCTCCCTGGCTCGGACCTCACCGGTCCGGATGTCAGGGGGCGGTCGCGGGCACGTAGGCGCGGATGCCGAGCGGTAGGTCCGCGCCGGGTCGCTGAAACGAATCGGGGGCAACCCGCTGGCGCGCCTCGTCCCCGGCCGGACGCGGGCCGGCGCTGGCCCGAACGCTCACGGCATCCCACGGACCGGCGATCTCAAACAGCGTCGCCGGCGGCGATGACCCGTCGGCGGAGGCAGTCGCCCGCGACAGGATCTCGGCTCGGGCCTGGAAGCGGCGGTCGGCCAGGGCGACGCGCCCGTTCAGGGACGCGCCGAGGGTGCGGGAGGCGAGCCTTCCCTCGACGATCTCGCCGACGCCATCGGCGAACAGCAGGGTCACGGCGGCATGCTCGAAGGGCGTCCGGCCGTTACGCCGGGCCAACGCCCCCGGCGCCACCGCGCCGCCGCGATGAACCACGTCGGCGAGGTCGAGCCCGGACAGGGCACCGTCCGCGCTTTCCAGAGCGACCCGGCCCGATACAGAACGGGCCAGGGCATCGACATCGTGGCCGGCTCCCTCCAGCGCGAGACTGCCCCGCGTCGCCCCGAGCACCCAGCGAGACTGGCCGAGATCGTCGAGCAGGGCACCGAGATCGAGCCCGTCGAAACTGCCCTGCGCCTTCACGCGGGTGGGGGCCGCCTCGCCCCCGTCGGCGGCGAAGGAAACCCGGCCCTTGACCATACCGCCGCGCACGTTGGCACGGCCGAGCGACGCCTCGATGCCGTCCTCGCGCACGAGAACGCTGGAGGCGAGATCCGTCAGTTGCACCGGCCCGATCCGGGCATTGCCGGCGGAGATCCGCAGATCGAGGTCGCCCCCGGTGAAGGGCCGCAGGTCGAGGGACCGGCTGTGCTTGGCCGCATCGTCGGCCCCGCGATCGAAGCCCGTCAGGCGCAGGAGGCCGGCGAGCAGCGGCGAGAGATTGAGGTTTTCGGCGGCGAGCGTGGCTTGCACCGCGTTGCGTTGCGGGCCGAAGGTGGCCGAGCCGGCCCCTTCGAGCACGTTCCCGTCGCTTCGCACGGTGACACTCGGAAACTGGATCTGGCCGGAGGCCGCCTCGAAGCTGCCCTCCACGGCGAAATCCTCGACGAAGGGCGACAGGGCGAGGCCGCCGCCGGTCAGGGCCAGCGTCTTGTGCAGGGATCGGGTCTGGAGGCTGCCGGTGCCCGAGGCCTTGAGGCCGTCGCGCAGGCTGCCATTGCCTTGTGCGTTCAGTGAACCCGCCGGCCATGTCAGGGCGGCGGTGAACGGGCTCTCGCCGCCGGAGAAGAGCGCGTAGGGCCGCAGTCCCGCCAGCGTGATCCGGGCGCTGCCGTCGCCCCAGCGCAGTCCCCCATTCACCGCGAGACTCTCGCTCCAGGCCGGCCAGGAGATCGTGAGATCGACGTCGCGGGCCGTCTGCAGCGTTCCGTCCCGCGGGTCGCGGCCCTTGAGCGCGCAGCGGGCGAGAATGATCCGCCGGGGCCGGTCATCGTCCTCGCCGGCGATGCTGTGGGTCAGGCGCTCGGCCGCCGCGGACCAGCGGGTATCCCCCGCCTCCTGCGGCAGCAGCAGCTCCGACCCGTCGAGCGTCAGGGAATCGACCTCGACCCGGCCGGTGAGCAGGGCGGCCAGACCGAGCTGAAGCGACAGGTTCCCGCCTGCGGCCAGCACCGGCCCGGCGGCATCGCCCTCGGTCAGGCGGATATCCTCGAACACGATCCGGGGGAGGGGCAGCAGCACGACCTCCGTGCGTCCCCGGGCGGCGAGCGCCACGCCCCATCCCTGCTGCAAGCCGCGGCTGACGAACCGGGCGGCGCCGGGAGCCTCGATCGACCACGGCAGGCAGGCAGATACCAACCCCGCAGCAACAAGTCCGAGTGCGAGGGCGGAAAGGGTGCGGCGCAGCGACATTGCACTCCGTGGGCGGGCGACGCGGATCGGGTTCGGCCGAACCGCGTCGGCGTGGCGAGCCGTGCGATCCGACTCCTTAGCCGGTTCCCGTTCTTCTGTCTCGCGACCGGGGGATGACCGGCCCGCAATGCAGTGGACGGGGCGGGCCGACCCGCGATGAGGGATCGGCCGCGGCCTCGCCCGCCGGGCGAGCGGTTACGGCGCGGGGTTTTTGCATTGCGCGCAAATGCGTCGCCGGTTTGACGGGGCCCGCTTCGCGTTGCACACCCGATCGCCATCGATCGGGAGCGCGGCCGGCCGCCGATTCTCGGACATTGTATCGTGGCCAACGAATCATGGCCCGCCCTGGCGGAAGACGAGGAAGGGACGCTGTCGATGAAGAAGGTCTACCCGGATCCGAAGGCGGCGCTCGCCGGCCTCCTGCGCGACGGCATGACGATCATGGCCGGCGGTTTCGGCCTGTGCGGCATCCCGGACGAGCTGATCGACGCGATCCAGGCCGCGGGCGTGAAGGACCTGACCATCATCTCCAACAATGCCGGCATCGACGGCGTCGGCCTGGGCAAGCTGCTCGACACCCGTCAGGTGAAGAAGATGATCTCGTCCTATGTCGGCGAGAACAAGGAATTTGCCCGCCAGTATCTTGGCGGCGAACTCGAGATCGAGTTCAACCCGCAGGGCACGCTGGCCGAGCGCATCCGCGCCGGCGGCGCCGGCATCCCGGCCTTCTTCACCAAGACCGGCGTCGGCACCAAGGTCGCCGAGGGCAAAGAAGTGCGCGAGTTCGACGGCGAAAGCTACGTGATGGAGCGCGGGCTGTTCGCGGATCTGGCCATCGTCCATGCCTGGAAGGGCGATACCGAGGGCAACCTCGTCTACCGGAAGACCGCGCGTAACTTCAATCCGATGATGGCCACCGCCGCGGAGGTGACGGTCGCGCAGGTCGAGCACCTCGTCGAGCCGGGCGAGATCGACCCCGACCACATCCACACGCCGGGCATTTTCATCAGCCGCATCCTCCACGTGCCGGCGCGCGAGAAGCGCATCGAGCAGCGCACCGTGCGCAAGCGCAAGCAGCCGGACGCGGCGGCGGCCGGCGGCGGCCAGATCTGATTCGACCATCGGCCGAGAGGCTATGAGCGCGACGGCGCGTCGCCGCCCCTGCGGCGGACGGCGCATCGTCGCTCCGAGGATGCGCCAAACGAGGGAACGTCAAGACAATGGCCTGGACCCGTGAGCAGATGGCGGAGCGCGCCGCCCGGGAGCTGGAAGACGGCTTCTACGTGAATCTCGGCATCGGCATTCCGACGCTGGTGTCGAACTACATCCCCGAGGGCATGTCGGTGCAGTTGCAATCCGAGAACGGCATGCTCGGCATGGGGCCGTTCCCCTACGAGGGCGAGGAAGATCCCGACCTCATCAATGCCGGCAAGCAGACGATCACCGCGTTGCCGACCACGAGCTACTTCTCCTCGGCCGACTCGTTCGGAATGATCCGCGGCGGGCATATCGACCTGTCGATCCTCGGCGCGATGCAGGTGGCCCAGAACGGCGACCTCGCCAACTGGATGATCCCCGGCAAGATGGTGAAGGGGATGGGCGGGGCGATGGACCTCGTGGCCGGCGTCAAGAAAGTCGTCGTGGTGATGGAGCACGTCGCCAAGGGCAAGGACGGTTCGGAGTCGCCCAAGCTCCTGAAGGCCTGCGACCTGCCTCTGACCGGCACCGCCGTGGTCGACATGGTCATCACCGATCTGGGCGTCTTCACCATCGACAAGAAGGGCGATGGCGGGATGACCCTGGTCGAACTCGCCGACGGCGTCACCGAGGATGAGATCCGCGCCAAGACCGAAGGGGAATTCACCGTCGCGCTGAACTGAGCGGCAGGGGCTGGCAGGGAAGGCGGCCCGTTTCGGGACGCCTTCCGCGCCCCTCGGACGGGCATGGCTAAGCAGGCATTAATCGGGATCGTCGAAAGCTTCGCATCGACCGGACGGCGCCGTGAGAGCGCGCCGGTCGGGGAGCTTTCCGCGATACGAAGGTACCTGTGTATGCGTAGCGTTCCGGGAACGGACAACGTCATCCCCTTCCGTCGGCCTGCGGCCGCACGGCAGGGCGCCATCAATGCGGCATTCGGAGCGGGCGAGCCTCCCCGCAGCCGGTCGAGGAGCGACCAGCGCAGCCTGATGGATGCGGTCTATGCCACGGGCAGCCTGCGGGTTCCGGCGGGCGACCGCGAGACCAAGCTCATTGCCTCGCGTCTGCAGGTCTACGGCTTCCTGACGATCGAGGAGATGGGCGAGGACGGCGCGCTGCGCCGCCTGCGCCCCTCCGAGGCGATCCGTGCTCGCTCCGAGCGGCCGTGGCGTCTGTCGAAGGCGAGCTACGGCGCGAACCTCGCGGTGACGATCCCCACCGTCGACGACTTCCTGTTCGAGCCGGCCGGCATGCCGGCCTGATTTCACCCTCGCTGGACGCGCGCCACCCGCGCGCGTCCGCGTTGACCGGCCGGGCCGGCACCGCCGACAGCATCATCGTTTCGAAAGCCGGTAGCCACCTTTCCGGATGATGCTCTAGAAGCATGGCCATGCGCGAGCGCCCGCACCGATCCGTGCACGGCCGTGCGATCATCGGGGTGATCGCGCTCTACGCGCTTGTCTTCCAAGCCTTCCTGACGGTTCTCGCGCCCACCCTGCCGCGCTTTGACGGCAGCGTCCTCTGCGCCGAACATCTTGCCCCCTCCGGCACGCCGGCCGACGACGAGCCGTCTTGCGGCCATCACGCCTGCTGCACGCAGGTCCAGGCGGTCCATCTCCTGTCGCCGACGCAGGCCGCCTCCGCCCTCGCGATCTGGCCGCCGCGCGCCGCCCCCGTCCCGTGGCGCGCCGCCGGGACGATTCGCGCCCGTGCACCGCCCGACCAGGGCACCAGTCCCCGAGGTCCGCCCGCCGCCTGAGACGATCGCCCCGATCCCTCAGACGCGGATTTCGAACCCATGCCTCCCACCCTGTCGGGCACCGCCGGCTTCACCGCGGCGGCCCTGCGCGTCTCGCGTGATGCGGTCTATCGTGCCGTCTGGCGCTGGCACTTCTATGCTGGCCTGCTCTGCCTGCCATTCCTGGTCCTGCTCTCGACCACCGGCGCGCTCTACCTGTTCAAGACCGAGATCAACGCGAACGTGTTCGCCCACCGCATGGTGGTCGCGCCCTCGGACCGCCCTCCGCTCGGGCCCGACCGCCTGATCTTCAACGCCATGCAGGCGGTGCCGGACGGCAACCCGCTCTCCTACACCGAGCCCGCCGGTCCGACGGCCTCGGCCCTTGTCACCCTGGCCGAGGGCGGGGCCAAGATCCTCGTCTACCTCGACCCCTACACGGGCGACGTTCTCGATCGGGTCGCCGCGGATCGCGAGTTCTTCGGGATCGTGCGCGGCCTGCACAGCCTCACCCTGTTCGGGACGGCGGCGAACGCCCTCATCGAGATCATCGCCGGGTTCGCGATCATCCTTGTCGTGACCGGCGCCTATCTCTGGTGGCCGCGAGGCCAAGCGCCTGCCGTGAGCCTGCGCGCGACGCCGCGACGCCGGGTCTGGTGGCGCGATCTTCACGCCACCACCGGCTTGTTCGCGGGAGCGGGCCTGCTGTTTCTCGCACTCACCGGCCTGCCCTGGTCGGTCTGGTGGGGGCAGGAGTTGCGGGCGTGGTCGAACCGGGCCGGGCTCGGCCAACCGACCCAGCTCTGGGCCGGCAAGGCCGTCTCCACCGTGCCGATGGGCGCGCGGCTGGACAGCGCCGGCTGGGCGCTCGAAGACGCAAAGATGCCGCGCTCGGCCCCATCCGGCACGCCCACCCTCGGCATCGACCGCGCAGTCGCGACCCTGCGCGACATGGCTCTGCCCGGCGGCTTCGAACTGGCACTGCCGCTGGGCGAGACCGGCGTCTACGCCGCCTCCGCCTATCCCCGCGACGTCACGAGCCAACGCATGGTCTCCCTGGACCGCTATAGCGGGCAGCCGATCCTCGACGTGCGCTTCGTCGATCTCGGCCCCGTGGCGCGGGCGATCCAGTACGGGATCGGCATCCACAAGGGTGAGTTCTGGGGGCGGGCGAACCAGCTCGCCATGCTCGCCTTCTGCCTCGCGACGATCCTGCTCTCGGTCACCGCCGCGGTGATGTGGTGGAAGCGCCGCCCGGCCGGACGCCTGGGCACGCCGCCCTGGCCGCGGGACCGGCGCGTCGTCGCCACCGTCACCGGCCTGATGCTCGGCCTCGGCGCCCTGTTTCCCCTGACCGGCCTCGCAATCCTGGCCCTTCTCGGCCTCGACCTTGCCACCCAAGGCCTGCGCTCCGCCGCGCGCACCTGACGCCTGCCCGTCGCGGGCCCCTGCGGCCCGCCCCGCTCTCTCGTCGCCACGAGCCGCCCCATGCGTTCCCACCCCGCCGCGCGCCGAGCCGCCTGGCTCCTCGCCGCCGCGCCGCTGGCCCTGTCGGGGGCGGCCGCGGCCCAGGCCGTCGGCGAGTCCGTCACCCTGGAGGAACTCGCCGTCACCGGTGAGGGCGCGCCGCAAAACCAAGCGGCGGCCGGGGCCGGTGCGTCGGGCTTCGGCGTCTCAGGCCCGCCGGGCGCGGCCCCCCTCGTCATCGAGCGCCCGACCGGGCAAGTCGTCACCGCCATCGGGCGCGAGGGGACGATCGCCAACCGCCCCGCCACCTCCATCGGCACGGTGCTGCTCGACAGCCCCGGCGTGACCCTGCGCCAGGGCAATGGCGGACGCGACGTGGTGATCTCGATCCGCGGCAACAACGCCCGCGCCACCGGCGTCACCCGCAACATGGTGGTGCTGGAGGACGGCTTCCCCGTCACCCAGCCGGACGGCGCCTCGCGTTTCGATCTGGTCGATCCCCGGGCCTATTCGCACATCGACGTGTTCCGCGGGCCGCAATCGGCCCTGTTCGGCAATTTCGCCACCGGCGGCGCCCTGGCCTTCCGCACCCGCGCCGGCCGCGAAATCAATGGCTACGAGATCGGCGTCGATGCCGGGAGCTTCGGCTACCTCAGCAACTATTTCAGCGTCGGCGGCGTGAGCGGCCCGTTCGAGATCAGCCTGTTCGCGAGCGACGTGCGCGCCAACGGCTATCAGGGCCATTCCTCCTACGACACCCAGACGATCAACCTGCTCGCGAGCTATACGCCAAGCCCCGACAACCGCTTCACCCTCAAGGTCATCAACAACGAGGTCACGACCAACCTTCCCGCCCGGTCCTCGCTCGACCAGTTCCGCATCAACCCGTACCAGCGCGGCTGCGACGCGGCGGCGACGGCTGCCCCCGGATGCACCACCCTCGGCCTCCTAGCGAACGGCGCCTTCGGCCCGCGGGTGCCGGTGACGGCAAGCGAGGGCGCGTTCCGCCGCAACGACCGGCGCACGATCATCGCCGGGCGCTGGGAGCACGATATCGACGCGCAGACCGCGTGGCGGGTGCAGGTCGGCTTCGATGAGCGCAACTACAACCAGCCATTCTACACGACCGCGGGACGCGGCAGCCTACCCTCTTACTTCGTGCAGACCGACCTGACCCGCCGCGGCGCGCTGTTCGGCCTGCCGGCCGTCGGCAGCGTGGCGCTCGCCTACAGCGCGGTCGATATCGGGACATCCGTCTACAACCGTGCGCCCTTTGGCGGCGCCCGCCTCGGCGCCGTGATCGGATTGCAGGAGGCGCTGCAATCGAATCTCGGCGGACGCGCACGGCTCGAACTCGAACTCGCACCGCAATGGACGGCGGTGGCCGGCCTCGGCGCAGAGGAATCAAGCATCGTCGGGCGCAACCGCACCTTCGCGACGACGGCTGCCGGCACCGCATCGAACCTGGCGCAGGCCGACCGCCGCTTCCTCAACGTCGCGCCGGAGTTGGCCCTGGTCTACCGGCCGGATCCCGACTGGGCCCTGCGCGGCCGGGTGGCCACGGGCTACGCGACGCCGTCCTTCTCGAGCATGTTCGTGAACGCGACCGGCCTGCCGGGCAACAACACCGACCTGAAGACGCAGGAGAATCTCGGCTTCGATCTCGGCACCGATGTCATGCCCTTCGAAGGGATGCGGCTCAGCTTCACCGGCTTCTACGAGTTCTTCCGCAACGAGTTCGTCACGCAGTCACCGGGGGCGGGCCTGTTGAACTACACCTTCAACGCGCCGGCTTCCGAGCATCGCGGCATTGAGGTCGGCGCCGATTGGGCCTTCGCTCCGGGCTGGCGCGGAGTGCTGGCCTACACCTTCGACGATCAGGTCTACACCGATTACGTCGAGCAGCTCAGCGCCGCCGCGCTCACCGCCCGCTTCGACCGGGCCGGCAACCGCATTCCCGGCGTGCCGGCGCATCAGCTTCTCGCACGGATCGGCTACGACGTGCCGGCCGGCGCGTTGGCTGGGCTCGGCGGCTTCGCCGAGGTGGTGGCCCAGGACGGCTACTTCATCGACAACGCCAATTTCGTGAAGGTGCCGGGCTTCGCGATCCTGAACCTCAACATCCACTACGCGGCCCTGCTGCCGAACGGCTACGCCCGGCGGATCGACCTGTACGGCGAGCTGCGCAACGTGCTCGATACGACCTATGTCGGCTCGGCCAACCCGCTGGCGAACACGCTCAACGCGGCAACGGGCGCCCAGAATGGCCGCGCTACGCTCGCCGGCACGACGGGCTCGATCTTCGCCGGCCCGCCGCGGACCTTCGTGGCGGGGATGAAGCTGTCGTTCTGACGGGCCGACGACCGGCGCGGGGCCTGAACCGGGAGCGGCCTCAGGCCTGCGCGTCGCCATCCTCGCCGCGCAGGAAGCGCGCCTGGAGATCGGCGGCGCGGCGGACCGATTGCGCGTGTCTGGGCGAGACGGGTTCCAGCGGGGCCAGCCCCCGCTTGATCGCCAGGAGGCCGGGGTCGCCCCAGCGCTCGAGCAGGCTCTGGAAGGCGGCGTGGCGGGTGGGATCGAAGGGAATGCGGCGGCCCATCCCGTCCTTGTAGGGGTGGGGCGGGTGAAGCCCGCCGCAGGGCACGAAGCCGTCGGGAATCGGCGTCGTCGCCGCGTGGGTGCGCCCGGCCCGCAGCAGCTTCGGCAGAACGTGGGTGTGCGGTCCCTCCGGGCTGATTTCGCCGGGACCGGGGATCGGCGCGAAGACCTCGATCCGCCCGATGCGGGCGCAGAAGATCCGGTGCGGGCTCATCGCCACGAGGCGCGGGCCGATCGGGTTGTCGGTAGCGAAGGCCGGCTTTCCGACACCCGAGCGAAGGCAGGCGAGGACGTCCGGGTCGCTCGTGCGCACGCAGGCATCGACAGCCCGCAGCCCGAGCCCGAGATCGAACAGGATCGCCGCGCGGTCCTGCTCCCGTGCCGCCTCCCGGTCGGGACCGAGTTCGGTAACGATCGTTCGCCCGCTCATGGCGCAGGCGGAGTCGGGCAGGCACAGGGCCACCGAGTGGTTGTAGCCTCCGGAGAATCCGGTCTCGTAGGCGACGGGCCTGAGGCTGGGGCTGAGCGTCAGCGCGATAGCGCCGCGATCGGTGGCGAGGCCCATCCGCGCGTCCGGCAAGGGCCGCACCGGCTCGTCCGCGTCGCGCAAGAACTCGGCGATGGCGCCGAAGCTGCCGAGGCTCCAGGCGGTGCCGGCGTCGTTCAGTGCCGCACGCAGCAGAGCTTCGACCTCAGCGGGGGCGGGGGTCGGCGGCATCTCTCGTCTCCATCGCGGTCGCGCGGGCCCAGGGCAGGATGTAGGGCGTGCCATCGGGTGCCAGTCCGCGCCGGACCGTGACGCCGAAGGTCGCGGCCAGCCGCGCATCGGTGAGCGCGTCCGCGGGCCGCCCGTCGGCGACGATCTGCCCAGCCTCCATCACCACGATCCGATCGCAGCAACGCGCGGCCAGCGTGAGATCGTGCAGCACCGCCACCACGCCCGTCCCGCTCCGGGCAATGGCGCGAAGCAGGGCCATGGCGTCGAGCTGGTGGGCCGGGTCGAGGGCGGTGATCGGCTCGTCGGCGAGCAACCATGCGGCCTCCACCGCGACCGCGCGGGCGAGCAGCACCCGCATCCGCTCGCCGGAGGAGAGGGTCGGCTCAAGGCGCTCGGCGAGGTCGGCGATCCCGGTCGCCGCCATGGCGCGGGCGACGGCCGCCGTGTCGGCGCTTGAAGGGCCGGCAAAGGCGCGGCGGTGGGGCAGGCGGCCCAGTGCCACGATCTCGCGGACCCGCATGGGCCAGCCGACGCCCGCGCCCTGGAACAGGGCGGCGATCCGGCGGGCGCGGATCTCGCGCGAGAGCCGGTCGAGCGGCGCACCATCGAGGGTCACGCCCCCCTTCGTCGGGGGAAGGAGGCCAGCCAAAACCCGCAGCAGCGTCGTCTTGCCGGCTCCGTTCGGGCCGACGAGGCCGACGAGGCGGCCGGGTTCGAGCGCGAGGTCCACGCCGGACAGGAGGGCGCGGCCGTCGACGGTCAAATCGATGGCGTGGGCGGAAAGGCTCATGCGGGCCGCCCCCGATTCCGCAACAGCAGGACGACTAGGAACGGCGCACCGACGAGGGCGGTGACGACGCCGAGCTTCAGCTCGGGCCGGGTGGCGAGCAGCCGGATGCCGAGATCGGCCTCGAGCACCAGCACCGCGCCGGCAAAGCCGCTCGGCCACAGGCTCGCCCCCGGCCGGCCGCCGACCCACGGTCGCACGAGGTGCGGGACCACGAGCCCGACGAACCCGATGGCGCCACTCACCGCGACACCGCTGCCGACGGCGAGCGCCGCCCCCGCGATCATCCGCAGCCGGACCGAGGCGAGATCGAAGCCGAGGCTCGCGGCGGTGTCCTCGCCGAGCGCCAGGGCGTCAAGGGCGGCGGCCGTGGAGAGCATCAGCGCCCAGCCCAACGCCATCAGCGGCAGGCAGAGCAGGACGTGGTCGAGGCTGCGGTCGGCCAGCGATCCCATCAGCCAGAACACGATCTCCAGGGCCGCATAGGGGTTCGGCGACAGGTTAAGGGCGAGCGCGGTGAGCGCGCCCGTAAAGCTGGAAAGCCCCACGCCGGCGAGGATCAGGCCGAGCGTGCCGCCGCCGCGGGCGGCGAGGCCGATCAGCAAAAGCGCGGCGCAGGCCGCCCCGGCAATGCCGCCGAGGGGCAGCGCGAGGCTCACGCTGCCGGCAAGGCCGCCATAAAACACGATCACCGCGCCGAAGGCCGCCGCCGAGGAGATGCCGAGGATGCCGGGATCGGCCAGCGGATTGCGCAGGAAGCCCTGCATCACCGCCCCGGTCAGGCCGAGGCTGAAGCCGACGAGACCGCCGAGCAAAGCGCGGGGGATGCGCAGCTCCCACAGCACCAGCGCGGCCAGAGTTTCTCGGCCGGCGATCAGGTCGCCCACGGCCGCGACGAGATCGATCCGCGCGTAGCCGACCGCGACGGAGGCGAGCGTGAGGAGCATCGCCGCGAGCGCGAGGGCAAGCGTGAGAGGGGCCGGACGTGCCGCACGCTCGGTGCGGAGGAGGGGCGCGTTCACGGCGGCTCCGCCCTCTGCCGGGCGGCCTCGGCAAGGCGCGCGACCACCTCGGCGACCTGCGGGCCGGGGCAGGTCCACAATCGGTTCGAGATCGAGACGACGCGGCCCCGGCGCCGGAGCGCCACGAGAATCGGATGCTGCAGCAGCGTGTCGGCGAGCGAGGGGGTGCCGGGCTCGCCTTCGTCCAGAACGATGATGTCCGCGCTCGCCAGCGCCGCCGCCTCCAGCGGCACCTGCCCGAAACGGTCACGGCCGATCTCGGCGGCGACGTTGACGAGCCCGGCGGCGCGGATCAGCGCATCGCCGAGACCGCCGGGCGCCACGGTGAAGGCGTTCGGGCGCATCACCAGGGCGCGCAGAGGCTTTTGCGAAGGCGTGACCGCAGCAAGCCGCGCATCGAGATCCGCAACCATCGCCGCGCCGCGCCCCGCATGGCCCAGAGCGGCGGCCACGGTGCGGATCTGCGCGCGCACGCCGTCGAGATCGGCCGGCACGCCGAGTTCGAGCACGGGAAAACCGGTGCGCTTCAGCAGGGCCACGGTCGTCCGCGTGGTGAACGCGCCCGCCACCACGAGGCTGGGGCGCAAGGCCACGATCTCCTCCGCGAGGCCGCGGATCACCGGCAGCCCCTCGGCCCTATCCGCCACCAGCGAGCCGCGGGGATCACGCGCGAAAACGGTGATTCCCGCCACCTGCGCCCGGTCGGCGAGCCGCAGGACCAGTTCGTCCGCGCACAGGTTCATCGAGACGACGCGCGCCGGCATCGCCGCGGCGAAGGGCGGCGTAGACCAAAGGGTCAGCAGGAGGGCGAGAGCATATCGCAGCCGCATCACGGGCTCAGAGCGCGGTCAGTGGAACGCCGCCATAGACCGCGGGCCCCGGCTCGAGGAAGCGGAATAGGTTCTGGTAGCCTTCGTGGATCAGCACACGCTCGGGCTTCGTGCCGGGGATGCCTTGCATCTCGCAACCGCGTCGATACACGGCGCAGCCGTCTACACGCTCGACCGCCGCCTCGCCGAAGCCGGCCCGGCTCTCGGCGTCCCGACGCAGTTGCTGGCATAAAGCCGCCTGCGTCGGTCGACCCGAACCAAGCCTCTCAGCGGTCTGTTCTCACTCCCACTCGATCGTGCCGGGCGGCTTCGAGGTGATGTCGTAGGTCACCCGATTGATGCCCTTCACCTCGTTGATGATCCGCGTCGCGACGCGGCCGAGGAAGGCCATGTCGAAGGGGTAGAAGTCGGCGGTCATGCCATCGACCGAAGTCACGGCGCGCAGGGCGCAGACGTGGTCGTAGGTGCGCCCGTCACCCATCACGCCCACCGTCTTCACCGGCAGGATCACCGCGAAGGCCTGCCAGATCGTGTCGTAGAGGCCGGCCTGCCGGATCTCGTCGAGATAGATCGCGTCGGCCTTGCGCAGGGCTTCCAGCTTCTCGCGCGTGATCACCCCAGGGCAGCGAATTGCGAGGCCCGGCCCAGGGAAGGGGTGGCGGCCGACGAAGCTCTCGGGCAGGCCGAGTTCCTTGCCCAGCAGGCGAACTTCGTCCTTGAACAGCTCGCGCAGGGGCTCCACGAGCTTCATGTTCATCCGCTCGGGCAGGCCGCCAACGTTGTGGTGGCTCTTGATCGTCACGGAGGGACCGCCGGAGAACGACACGCTCTCGATCACGTCCGGATAGAGCGTGCCTTGGGCGAGGAAGGCGGCGCCGCCGATCTTGCCGGCCTCGGCCTCGAACACGTCGATGAACAGCCGGCCGATCGTCTTGCGCTTCACCTCGGGGTCGTCGACGCCCTCGAGCGCGCCGATGAACAGATCCTGCGCCTGAACGTGGACCAGGGGGATGTTGTAGTGGTCGCGGAACAGGCGGACGACCTCGTCGCCCTCGCCGAGGCGCATCAGGCCGTGATCGACGAAGACGCAGGTGAGCTGATCGCCGATCGCCTCGTGGATCAGCACCGCCGCGACCGAGGAATCGACGCCGCCGGAGAGGCCGCAGATCACCTTTTCCTTGCCGACCTGCTCGCGGATCTTGGCGATCGCCTCCTCGCGGTAGGTGCCCATGGTCCAGTCGCCGGAGCAGCCGGCGATGTCGCGCACGAAGTTGCGGATCAGCAGTGCGCCGTGGGGGGTGTGGTGAACCTCCGGGTGGAACTGGACGGCGTAGTAGTGGCGGCCCTCATCCGCCACCGCGGCGAAGGGCGCGTTGCGCGACATCGCGATGGTGGCAAAGCCGTCCGGCAGCTTCGTCACCCGGTCGCCGTGGCTCATCCAGACCGGGTATTTCTCACCCGTGTTCCAGACGCCCCGGAACAGCGGCGAATCTGACACGATCTCGACCTCGGCGCGGCCGAACTCGGCATGGTGCCCGCCCTCGACCTCGCCGCCGAGCTGGGCCGCCATGGTCTGCTGGCCGTAGCAGATGCCGAAGACCGGTACGCCGGATTCGAAGATCTTTTGCGGCGCGCGCGGCGACAGGTCCGTCGTGACCGATTCCGGGCCGCCGGAGAGGATCACGCCCTTGGGCCGGTGCGCGTCGAAAGCCGATTCCGCCTTCGTGAACGGGACGATCTCGCAATAGACGCCCTCCTCGCGCACGCGGCGGGCGATGAGCTGCGTCACCTGGGAGCCGAAATCGACGATCAGGATCTTGTCGTGGTGGGAGGTATCGATGGTCATGCTGCCTCGGGCCTTCTGCGATACCGGTTAGACGAGGCCTCGGAACGGCGCAACGCGCATGGGGTTAGGAGGCACAGGCAGCGGCTCTCAGGTCGCTGCCGTTAATCTTACGTTCACGGTTTCGGGGCGACACGGCACGCCCCTCGAAACGGACAGGAGTCATCCGACCATGAGAGCTGCCCTCTTCGGAATCGCCGTCACGATCGCAGGTTTCGGCGCCGCCGCGCCGGCCCAGGCCCTTCCCCTTTCCGGCGCCGCTCCGCTGACGGACGGACTGTTCCAGCAGGCTCAGTACAGCCGCCGCGTCGTCCGCGGCCCGCGCTGCAAGACCGTCGTCACCAAGCGTCGTGGCCGGTTCGGCCGCGTGGTCATCACCCGCGAGCGTCGCTGCTTCTAATCGCAACGCCTCACGGACCATGATGAGCGGCCCTCGGAGACGGGGGCCGTTTTCATGTGGAGGGCCCGCATCAAACGGGACGTCGCCGACGCGGCCCTTCAGCCCGAGAGCGGCTGCGGAACAGGGCTTTGCCCCGACAAACCGTGGTCCCTTCAACCGTGTCGCCGTGCTTCATCCGTGAAGGGGTGATGGCTCACGGCTTCGGCGGCGATCCCGATCACGGCCCCGGCCAGGACATCGACCGGATAATGCGCGCCGCGTATCACTTGGACGGTCGCGATGGCGGCCGCGGCGCAGTAGGCCGGGGCCGCAGCCTCAGGATAGGCGCGCGCCACCGATCGCGCCACGGCCACGCTCAGGGCGGCGTGCCCCGAAGGGAAGGATTGCCAGGGGCCATAGCCGGTCCCAGGCCGACCGCGGGCGTAATGCCCCTCGTCCATGAACACGTTGGGACGGGTGCGGTGGACCGTCCGCTTGATCGTCGTCTTCACGAGGCTGGCCAGAATGCCCGCCTTGAGCATGTTTTGCCCCGCATGCGCGAGACGGCGGTCACGGGCGACCATGCCAAGAGCCAGGGCGGTCGCCGATAACGCGAACAGAGCCTGCCAACTGCCGATTTCGCTGGCCGATCCCATGGCCTGGATAGCCGGACGATCCTTCGCCTGCGCGAGCGAGAGGCCGGATGCGACGTCGGCCGCCTCGATGCCAACGGCCCATCGCGTGGCTCGGGCGCGGATCGCATGTCTCGGTGTCTTCGCAAGCATCGCCCTCAACGCTCAAGATCCGGCAATCGTTCGCGGCCTGAGACGCGCTCGCGCCGAAGGATGTCGGTTTGGGAGCGATCGCAGCGGGCCGCTACGACTTCAGCAGGCCGTGGCCGCGCATCCAGGCCATGAACAGGGCGGGCCATGCCGCCGCGGGACTGCCCGGCACGCCGAGCCCGAAGCCGTGGCCGCCGCGCTCGAACAGGTGCATCTCGGCGGGCACCTTCGCCGCCCGCAGGGCCGCGTACATCAGGAGGGGATGGTCGGTCACCGCGATCCGGTCGTCGGCGGCCTGGACCATGAAGACGGGCGGCGTGCGCTCGTTGACCTGCACCTCCACCGAGTAGGCCCGCCGCCGCGCATCGGGCGGGTCGTCGCCGACGAGCACCCGGCGGCTCGACATGGTCCGGTCGAACGGCGCCCGCATGGTGACGATCGGGTAGATCAGCCCGGCGAAGGAGGGGCGGGCGCTGAGGCCGTCCGCCTCGTCGGTGTCGTCGTAGAGATCCTGCTCGGCATCGGTGGCGGTCACGCCCATCAGGTGGCCGCCGGCGGAGAAGCCGAGCGCGCCGATCCGGTCGGGATCGAGGCCGTATTCCTCCGCCCGCCAGCGCACGAGGCGCATGGCCCGCTGCGCATCCTGGCGCGGCGCGTCGGGGCCGTCGCGCCATTCCTCGCTCGGTAGCCGGTAGACCAGCACGAAGGCGGTGATGCCGGCGCGCGCCAGCCATTGCCCGACCGGCAGGCCCTCATTGCCGATATCGATGCGCAGATAACCGCCACCCGCCGCGATCAGCACGCCGGCACCGTTCGGGCGCTGCGGCCGGATCACGAGCAGGCAGGGCCGCACCACGCCGGTGATGACGCCGGTCAGGGTCTCGTCGAACCGGTATTCCGAGCGGAACGGCCCGCCGCCGCCCGGCGGCAGGTCCGGCCACAGATCGATGATTTCGAGGTCGGAGCCGGGGGCGGATTTCGGCAGGGGCTGGACGACGTCACCGGTCTGCGGTCGCACCGGAAGACGCACGGCCGGAGGGACGTCCGACGGTTGCGCCCGCGCCTCGGCCCCGGTCAGCACCGCCGCCGTCCCCGTAAGCAGGGCTCGCCGGTGCAACGTCATGGTCTCGGCCTCGCCGTCATCGAAACTCCCGCCGCGGCAATGCGCAGGAATCACGTCCGTGGCGGCTGCCCCGGCCTATCCCCCGCGCCGTTCCGTGGACAACGGAACAAGCACGCAACCGATCCGGACTCGGATCAGCTTTTGCGTGTCATTGTCGCGACATAGAAACCATCGGTGCCGGTGAGCGCCGGGCTCATCTGGATGCCGCGGGTCGTCTTGCGGACCTTCTCGTCGAGACCGGGAATAGCCGTGAGATCGGTCGCCACCGGCCGGATCGCCCGGCTGCGCTGAAGCAATCCGTCCACGGCGGCGTCGTTCTCCTCCGGCAGGAGCGAGCAGGTGACGTAGACGAGGGTTCCACCGGGGCGCAGCAGACGGGCGGCCCGGTCGAGCACCTCGGCCTGCTCGGCGATCCGGCCGGATAGGCTGCCGGGCCGCAGCCGCCACTTGGCGTCGGGGTTGCGGCGCCATGTGCCGGTGCCGGTGCAGGGCGCATCGACCAGCACCCGGTCGACCGTGCCGTCGAGAGGCGCCAGCACGTCGGAGCGGGCCTTGCCGGTGCGGGGCGTGCGCACCTCGACCTGCGCGCCCGAGCGGCGCAGGCGCTCGTGGATCGGCGCGAGCCGGCGCGGATCGGCATCGGTGGCGATGATGTGGGCGGCGTTGCCGGTGATCGCGGCGAGCGCCAGCGACTTGCCGCCCCCGCCCGCGCAGAGATCGACGATGGTCTCGCCCGGCTTGGCCCCGGCAAGCAGGCTCGCGATCTGCGAACCCTCGTCCTGGATCTCGAACCCGCCCTCCAGGAACAGCGGATCGACATGGAGCGCCGGGCCGCGCCCGTCCTCGCCGAGCGGGACACGCAGGCCGAGAGCGGAGAGCGGCGTCGTCTCGGGCGAGAGGTCGGCCAGAGCCGCGAAAGCCTCGTCGCGGCTCTGCTTCAGGGTGTTGACGCGGATATCGAGCGGCGCCCGGCGGCCGAGCGCCCGCAGCTCGGGCAGCAATGCCTCGCCGAGCAGCGCGGCGAGCGAGGGCAGCACGAAGGCCGGCGCATCGCCCGCGACTTCGGGGGGCGCGTCGGCGAGGCTTCCCTCCGTCAGCCGCTTGCGCTCGTCCGCGGTGAGGGGAGGAGGTGCGAAGCGCGCGCCGTCGAACAGCGAGGCGATGCTGGGCTCGGCCAGACCGCGCTGGAGGCGCAGCATGCCGATGACGATGGCGCGGCCGGTCTCCGCGCCCATGATCCAGGCGGCGGAGGCCCGGCGCCGCAGCCCGTCATAGACGAGGCTGGCGATCGCCGCGCGGTCGCCGGAGCCGGCGTAACGGTGGGCGAGACCCCAATCTTTGAGGGCGTCGGCGGCCGGACGGCGGCGCTCGGCGATATCGTCGAGGATCTCGATGGCGGCGGAGAGGCGGGCGGAGGGGGTCAGGGTCGGCTCCGGAAACGTTTCGTTAAACTTGCCGTCGTGCGGCCACGCTTGGACCTGCAACCCGACACGATAAGGCCGAGCTTCCGGCGCTTTGGACCTTCAGAACGGCACGATGGCCCTGTCCGTCAAGGACAAGTGAGGAAAGGACCCTTGGGATGCCGTCCGTACGCCTGCGTTTGAAGCCGTTGTTGGGCGCGAGTCTGCTCGCGCTCACGCTTGCCGCCTGCTCCACCGCGCCGGCCGCGCCCAGCCTCGATCCGGTGCCGCCGCCCGCCCGCCGGCCCGACGCCAAGACGCAGCTCGAATACGGCAACCCGCCCCCGCCGCCGCCCGGCCGCTACTGACGGCAGCGTAGGCGGGGCGGTTCAGGCCGCCTCGCGGGCGCGCCGGTGCTCGTAGGCCTTGAGGTGCGTCAGCACCCGGGCGAGCACCGGCGTCTCCACGCCCTTGGACTGTCCGCGCGCGATCAGGTCGCCGATGATGTGGTCGGCCTCGATGCGGGCGCCGCCCTCGATGTCACGCAGCATCGAGGCGGTCATCGCCGAGCCTTCCGTCGTCAGCATCTTGCGGGCACCGGCAAAGACCTTCTCGCGGGCGGCGTTTCCGTTGGCGGCGGCCACCGCCTGACACTCGTCGTGCAGCGCCTCGATGAAGGCAAGGCCGCCGGGTGCGGCGACGATGTCGCCGAGCGCCGAGCGCATCAGGGTCGTCGATCCCGCGAGCGTCGCGAGGAAGACCCACTTCTCCCACATCTCCAGCAGGATCTTGTCGCTGGCCCGCGGCTGGAACCGCACGCCCTCCATCTGCGCCTCGATGCGTGCGATCCGCTCGGAGCGCGTCCCGTCGCGCTCGCCGTAGGTGAGGGTGTGCAGATCGGTCATCTGCCGGATCTCGCCGTCCCCCGTCAGCGTCGCGACGATGGCGCAGCTTCCCCCGAGCACCCGGTCGGCGCCGAAGGCCTGATCCAGCACGTCGAGATGGCGCAGGCCGTTGAGGATCGGCAGCACCGCCGTATCGGCGCCGACGGCGGGCGCCACGTCCGCGACCACCGAGTCGAGGTCGTAGGCCTTGGCGGAGAGGAGGACGAGGTCGAACGGCCCGGCCCCGGCGAGCGCGTCCGCCGTCACGGTCTTCGGCGCGTCGATGCGGATGTCGCCAACCGGGCTACGAACCGAGAGGCCCCGCGCCGCCAGCTTCTCGGCACGCGCCGGGCGCACCAGAAACGTCACGTCCCGCCCGGCCTCCACGAGCCGCGCCCCGAAATAGCCGCCCGTCGCGCCGGCTCCGACCACGAGAATCCGCATCGTCCTCCCTTTCCTGTTGCTTCCTCCCATACGCCGAAGCCTCGCCGCCCGCACCCCGCCGCAAACGTGATGCGGCTGATGATTTTCGAGACGGGGACGCGCCGCGCGCCACGATGGAATCGTAACATTCCCGCGGCAAAGCTTGAATCCACCAGACGGCCCCTGCATTCCGCACCGGCGATTGCTGGCTTTTGCGGATTTCACCCATGCGCACCCTGCCGACCCTCGCCGTTCTGGCGGCCGGACTACTTCCCGCCCTCGTCGCACAATCGGTCTCGGCCGCCGAACGTCAGCCTTTCGAAGTCGTGAAGGGTTGGGAAGTCGAGCGGACGGTCGGCGATACCAGTGCCAATCCTTGCATCATGACCCATGCTTACGAGGACAAGGACGACAACAACGCGACCAATGCCGTCGTCTTCGCTCTCCGGGGCTCCTCGGCCGCGCTTGTGCTGGTCTATCAGGGTTGGGACTTCGACAAGGAGGAGTCGATCAAGGTGCCGCTCTTCCTCGACAAGAAGCCGATCAAGGTGAAGACGAACTGGATCGGCGACGGGAAGACCCTGCGCACCCAGTTGCCGGACAGCGTCGTTCCCGATCTGCTCGCGGCCAAGACCGTGATCCTGCGCTTCGAGGACAGCGACGCGGATTTCCGGATCCCGGATTTCGCGGCGGGCTACGAGTCCCTGCGGCGCTGCGATGCCACGCCGGCCAAGGCTGCTGCGGCGGCACCGCAGGCGGCGCCGACGCCGGCCCAGCCCCCCGCGCCGTCGGAGCAGCGGATCGCGGCCTATGTGATCGGCCTGTCCGTGCAGCGCGTTCTGAAGGAGTGCGACATCCCCACCACCGGCAAGCAGCGCGCCGGGGTCGAAGCCAGGATGGCCGCGCTCCAGCCGGAGATGGCGCCGATCGAAGCCCAGGTGCGCAGCGAATTGAAGCGCAACGGCGAGTCCTGCCCGGCGGCGGACAAGCAGGCGGACTTCCAGGAGATCATGCGGAAGTTCGTCGAGCTGAGCCCCGAAGAGCTGGTCGCCGCCCTGGAAAAACAGCCGGCGCTGGAGAAGACCCCGAACGCCCCCGCCGATCCGAAGCTGTGATGCGGATTCCGCTCGATCGAACCGGGGACTGAACCGCGCAGCCCGTGAGCGAAGCCAGATCCGCCGTCCCAAAGGGATCAATCGGATTTGGCGTGAGGCTTGGCGGCCGCGAATACGGTGCGGGGTTCAGGATGAGGGAGGGCCGAACCCGCGGGTCGGGCGAGGCCCTTCTTCACTTCTGCCTATAAAACGCTGTGAGAGACGCCCGCTTCGAGGCTGGTTGCACTGGCGGGCTGCGGCTAGGCTTGCCCCACCGGCTGGCCATCCCGCATTTCGCGGGCGGTGGGGCCGGCCGTCCTCCGCGGAGATGTCGCGTGCGCCTCTCACCCGTCACGGCAGCGATGCTGGCGACGCTCCTCGGCGGCCCGCTTGCCGCCGCGGATCGCGCGCCGTTCGAGACCGTGCGCGGCTGGGCTGTGGAGCGCCGGGGCGGCGAAACCGGTTCACCCGCCTGCCGGATGACCCGCAGCGAAAAGGATGCGCAGGGCGAACTCGCCGGCCTCGTGATCGTCTCGATCGATCGGGGCGGGCTGACGCTCGCGATCGCCGACCGGAACTGGGATTTCGCGGCGGGCGACCGGTTCAGCGTGCCGCTTCTCCTCGACGGGAAGCCGGCCGGCTCGACGCTGATCTGGACCGGTGACGGCCAGATCCTGCGCACGGCGCTTCCGGAGACGATCGTGCCGGCCCTGCTGGCGGCGCGGGCGCTGTCCCTGCGCTTTGCCGATGGCGACAAGGTACTCGTGGCGCCCGATCTCGCCGCTGCCGTCGCCGCGCTACGACGCTGCGCCACCGCCTCCCCGAACGGGCCGACGGTCGCGGCCGAACCGCCGCTGCCGCCTCGGGCACGGATGGCCACCTATACGGTCGGGCTCGCCTTGCAGGGGGTGCTGCGGACCTGCGACGTGTCGGCAACCGATGCGCAGCGCGCCGCCGTCGATATGAGGATGTCCGCGCTCCAGCCCGAAATGGCGCCCTACGAGGCGGCGATGCGGGCGCAGGTCACGCAATCCCGCGGCTTTACCTGCCCCACCGCCGACAAGGATGCCGAGTTTCAGGAGGCGCTGCGTCGGTTCATCACCTTGAGTCCGGACGAGTTCGCCACGGTGATCGACCAGCAGGCCGAGGCCGCCCCTTCGGTCTCGACCGTGAAACCGTAGCGTGTTGCCCGAGCGTCTTCACGCGGTTTGATCTACATCATTGAGCGTGCAGATCCGGTCGTGAGAGGCTTTGGCTGCACCGGTCGAAGTCACCGCTCGCGTTCCGGAGCGTCGACCCCCCATCGCGGCCGGCTGCATTCCTCCCAAGACTTTCTCTCCGCGGCCATACTCGGCCTGCGGAGACTTTTTGCGGCAAGCGTGACTTTCTCTGCCGAGGCTAATCTTTATTAAACCGGCAAACCCTGGATTGCCCTACGCTTGGCGTCTCGCGGAGACCGACCATGCGGCGCATCCGTTCTCCGGACCCGACGGCAGCGCAGGACCGCGCCGTCGCAGCGACGCTCTGTGTGCTGGTCTTCCTCGAATGTTTGACGCTGATCGCGAGCCTTATCTGGCTCTAAGTGTCTCTCGAAACATGCCCGCTTCGCCGCCGTGCCCAGAATGGGGACCATCGGTGAGCGGGCGTTTCGTGAGGCGCTTTGAAACTGGCGCCGCGAGATTCCCGAACGGAACCTCGCGGCCCGGTCCTCAGGCGCGACTGGGATAGTTCGGGCTCTCGCGGGTGATCGTCACGTCGTGGACGTGGCTCTCGCGAAGACCCGCATTGGTGATGCGCACGAACTGCGCCCGCTCCTGAAACTCCGGCACCGTCGGGGCGCCGACATAGCCCATCGCCGCCCGCAGGCCGCCGGCGAGCTGGTGCAGCACTGCCGCGACCGGGCCCTTGTAGGGCACCTGCCCCTCGATCCCCTCGGGCACAAGCTTGTGGGTGTCATTGACCTCGGCCTGGAAGTAGCGGTCGGCCGAGCCGCGCGCCATCGCGCCGACCGAACCCATGCCGCGGTAGCTCTTGTAGGAGCGGCCCTGGTAGAGGAACACCTCGCCCGGCGCCTCGTCGGTGCCCGCCAGAAGCGATCCCAGCATCGCCACCGAGGCACCCGCCGCGATCGCCTTGGCGAGATCACCCGAGAACTTGATGCCGCCGTCGGCGATCACCGGCACGTCCGCGCCGTGCGCCGCCTCGACTGCTTCCATGAGCGCCGTGAGTTGGGGCACGCCGACACCGGCGACGATGCGCGTGGTGCAGATCGAGCCCGGCCCGATGCCGACCTTGATCGCGTCGGCACCGGCATCGATCAGGGCTCGGGCGCCCTCGGCGGTGGCGACGTTACCGGCGATGATCTGCACGGCGTTGGAGAGCTGCTTCACCCGCGCCACGCTGTCGAGCACCTTGCGGGAATGGCCGTGGGCGGTATCGACCACCACCACGTCGCAGCCCGCATCGATCAGGCGCTCGGCCCGCTCGAAGCCGGCATCACCCGTGGTGGTCGCCGCCGCGACCCGCAGCCGGCCCTGCTCGTCCTTGACGGCGTGGGGGTAGGTGACCTGCTTCTCGATGTCCTTGACGGTGATGAGGCCGATGCAGCGATAGTGGTCATCGACCACGAGCAGCTTCTCGATGCGGAATTGGTGCAGGAGCCGCTTGGCCTCGTCCTGCGTCACGCCCTCGCGCACGGTGATGAGCCGGTCGCGGGTCATCAGTTCGGCCACGGGCTGGCCGGCATTGGTGGCGAAGCGCACGTCGCGGTTGGTCAGGATGCCGACGAGCTTGCCGCGCGAGCCGTTGGGGCCGCGCTCGACCACCGGGATGCCGGAGATCCGGTTCTTCTTCATCACCTCGAAGGCGTCGGCCAACGTCTCGTCGGGGTGAATGGTGATCGGGTTGAGCACCATGCCCGACTCGTACTTCTTGACGAGGCGGACCTGCTCGGCCTGCTCGGCCGGCTCGAGATTGCGGTGGATGACGCCGAGACCGCCGTTCTGCGCCATGGCGATGGCCATCGGCGCTTCGGTGACGGTGTCCATCGCCGAGGCGATGATCGGCATATTGAGCCGGATCGTGCGGGTGAGGCGGCTGGCGATGTCGACCTCGCCCGGCATCACCGAAGAGGCGGCGGGGCGCAGCAGCACGTCGTCGAAGGTCAGGCCCTCAATGATCGAGTCAGCGCTGATACGGGCCATGGAAACCAACTCCGGAGACGAGTGTTGCGCCGGGCCGGAAGGTCTCGGCCAGCGGGATCGGGTTGGCAGGGGCCAGTATCATGGGCGCCCGGCACACGCAAAGCCGCCGCATCGTTTCGCGGTGCATGACTGACCGGCAATCGGCAACGCCCGGCCGATCTCGGCGCGAACGGCAACACACCGTTAACCCTTACGTTCCACCATCCGGGCTGGCCGTCCGCGTCTCTTCGCGGGACCGGCCGGCTGGAGACGAGCCCCTCGCCATGATGTCGCGCGCCGAACGCAGCCCCCTCGCGGATTGGTGGTGGACGGTCGATCGCGGCCTGCTTGCAGGCCTCGGCTGCCTGATGGTGGCCGGACTCGTCTTCCTGATGGGCGGTGGCCCGCCGGTGGCCGAGCGCATCGGCCTGCCGACCTTCTACTTCCTCAACCGGCAGGCGATGTATCTCGCCCCCACCATCCTGCTCATCATCGCCGTGTCGTTCTTATCGGTGCGCCACATCCGGCGCTTCGCCCTGGTGACGTGGCTGCTCGGCGTGACGCTCTGCATCCTGGCCGGCAAGTTCGGCCCCGAGATCAAGGGCGCGCATCGCTGGATCCAGTTCGGCTCCTTCGGCCTCCAGCCCTCGGAATTCGTGAAGCCCGCCTTCGTGGTCGTCACCGCCTGGGCCTTCTCGGAGGGCGCCAACCGCCGCGACATGCCCGGCGTCATCTTCGCGTTCATGCTGCTGCCGATGACCATCGTCCCGCTGATCCTTCAGCCGGATTTCGGCCAGACCATGCTGATCACGATGGTGTGGTGCACCCTGTTCTTCGTCGCCGGGCTGCACTGGTTCTGGGTGGCGGGTCTCGGATTTGCCGGCATCGTCGGTGTCTTCACCGCCTACACCTTCCTCCACCACGTCCGCGAGCGCATCAACCGCTTCATGGATCCCGAATCGGGCGACAGCTTCCAGGAGGTCTGGTCGCGCGAATCGTTCAATTCCGGCGGCTGGTTCGGCACCGGTCCCGGCGAGGGCGTGGCCAAGCGCCACCTGCCCGACGCGCATACCGACTTCATCTTCTCGGTGACCGGCGAGGAATTCGGCGTGCTGGTCTGTCTGGGCCTCGTGGCCCTCTTCGCCTACATCGTCATCCGCGGGCTGAAGCTCGCGCGCCGCACCGACGACACCTTCACGAGGCTCGCCATCACCGGTCTGACCACGCTCTTCGGCCTGCAGGCCTGCATCAACATGGCGGTGAACACGCAGCTCATGCCGGCCAAGGGCATGACCCTGCCGTTCGTCTCCTATGGCGGCTCGTCGCTGATCTCCCTGGCGCTCGGCATGGGCTTCCTCGTGGCGCTCACCCGCAAGCGCCCCCGCACCACGGCGGTCAACCAGCGCCCGCCCGGCACTATGCCCTCGGCCGTTCCGGGATTGATGCAGTGACCGTTTTCACGCCCCTGATTCTGGTGTGCGCCGGTGGCACCGGCGGACATCTTTTTCCCGCGCAGAGCCTCGCCTACGCCCTGAAGGCGCGGGGCATCCGCGTGGCGCTGGCCACCGATGCCCGCGTCGATTCGATCGCGGGCGATTTCCCGGCGGAAGAGATCGTCACCATCGCCTCGGCCACGCCCTCGGGCCGCTCGGTGCTGCGCCGGGCCGGCGCCGTCGTCACGCTCGGGCGCGGCTTCGGTCAGGCCGCCCGCGCCGTGAGGCGGCTCAACCCGGCGGCGGTCGTCGGTTTCGGCGGCTACCCGACCGTGCCACCGATGCTGGCGGCGCAGTTGCTGCGGGTGCCGACCATCCTGCACGAGCAGAACGCAGTGATGGGCCGGGCCAACGGTTTCCTTGCCAAGGGTGCGCGCGTCATCGCCACCGGTTTCAAGGAGGTGCGCGGCGTTCCCGAAAAGGCGACCGCGCGCCGCGTCCATACCGGCAACCCGATCCGCCCCGCGGTGCTGGCCGTAGCCGAGACGCCCTATCCCTCCCTCGACGCGGACGCGCCGCTCCGGCTTCTCGTATTCGGCGGCAGCCAGGGCGCCCGCGTGATGAGCGAAGTGGTGCCGGCGGCAATCGAGCGCCTGCCGCAGGACCTGCGCGCCCGCCTCCACCTCGTGCAGCAGGCGCGGCCCGAGGATCTGACCGCGACCCAGAACCGCTACCTCGCCATGGGGCTCGGCGGGATCGAGGCGGCGCCGTTCTTCAAGGATCTGCCCGGCCGCATGGCCGCCGCCCATCTCGTGGTGGCCCGCTCCGGCGCCTCGACGGTCTCCGAACTCGCCGCCATCGGCCGGCCCGCCATCCTCGTGCCGCTGCCCGGCGCGCTCGATCAGGATCAGGCGGCCAACGCCGCGACCCTGGCCCAGATCGGCGCCGCGCTCTCGATTCCGCAGACCGCCTTCACCCCCGATCGGCTCGCCGCCGAACTCGTGGACCTGTTCGAGGCGCCACGGAAATTGACCCAGGCCGCCGCTGCGGCCAAAACCGCCCGCATCCTCGACGCGGCCGACCGCCTCGCCGCACTCGTCGCCGAGACCGCGGCCGCGACCTGAAATCTGCGGCAAGCCCGAAAGGCTTGCCGCGCTCGGCGGACGGCCGCCCTGCATTCGCAGGGGCGGAATCCGACGATCCGTGATCGTCGGATTCCGGAACGAGACGGCCGGGGCTCGTCAGTGCCCCGGACTCAAAAGGTTTTCGATATGAAGCTGCCCGAAAAGCTCGGCCCCATCCACTTCATCGGCATCGGCGGCATCGGCATGTCCGGCATTGCCGAGGTCATGGCCAATCTCGGCTATACGGTGCAGGGCTCAGACGCGAACGACAACGCCAACGTCCGGCGGCTGGCCGAGAACGGCATCCGCACCTTCGTCGGCCACCGGGCCGAGAATGTCGAGAACGCGGCCCTCGTGGTGGTCTCCACCGCGATTCGCCGCGACAACCCGGAGTTGATCGAGGCCCGCGAGCGCCGCCTGCCGGTGGTGCGCCGCGCCGAAATGTTGGCCGAGCTGATGCGCTTCAAGTCCTGCGTCGCGGTGGCCGGCACCCACGGCAAGACCACGACGACCTCGCTCGTCGCCACCCTGCTCGATGCCGGCAACCTCGATCCCACCGTCATCAATGGCGGCATCATCAACGCCTATGGCACCAATGCCCGCATGGGCGCCGGCGACTGGATGGTGGTGGAGGCCGATGAATCCGACGGCACCTTCCTCAAGCTGCCGGCGGATGTCGCCATCGTCACCAACATCGACCCGGAGCATCTCGACCATTTCGGCTCGTTCGAGGCGATCAAGGACGCCTTCCGGCGCTTCATCGACAACATCCCGTTCTACGGCTTTGCCGTGATGTGCATCGATCACCCGATCGTGCAGGATCTGGTCGGCCATATCGAGGACCGGCGCATCATCACCTACGGCGAGAACCCGCAGGCCGATGTGCGCCTCATCGACATCGACCTGAAGGGCGGCCAGAGCCGCTTCCGGGTCATGATCCGCGACCGCCGGCCCGGCTTCCGCATGGAGATCGAGGATCTCGTCCTGCCGATGCCCGGCCGCCACAACGCGCTCAACGCTACCGCGGCTTTGGCGGTGGCCCATGAACTCGGCGTGCCGTCGGACGCGATCCGCAAGGCGCTGGCCGGCTTCGGCGGCGTCAAGCGCCGCTTCACCCGCACGGGCGAGTGGAACGGCGCGACGATCTTCGACGATTATGGCCACCACCCGGTGGAGATCCAGGCGGTGCTGCGCGCGGCCCGCGCCTCGACCGACGGCCGGGTCATCGCGATCGTGCAGCCCCACCGCTACACCCGGCTCCAGTCGCTGTTCGAGGATTTCTGCACCTGCTTCAACGACGCCGACACGGTGATCGTCGCCCCCGTCTACGCGGCGGGCGAAGCACCGATCGAGGGCATCGACCGCGATTCGCTGATCGCTGGGCTGAAGGCCCGCGGCCACCGCGACGCCGTCGCCCTGGAGCGCCCGGAGGATCTGGCCCGCCTCGTCGCCGGCCGCGCCGGCGCCAACGACTATGTGGTGTGCCTGGGCGCCGGCACGATCACCCAGTGGGCCTACGCGCTGCCGGGCGAGCTGGCGGCGTTGCAGGGATGACGCGGGTACGCCCGCCTCACGCACCAGCCGACTCGGGTGCCAGATCCTCGACATCGACGTCGAGGGCGCGCGCGAGTCGCTGGTAGAGGGCGGGCTCGGCCGTGACCTCACCCCGCTCGATCCCAGCCAGCAGGCTCGGCTCGACCGCGCAAAGTTGCGCGAGCGCGTCGGCGGCAATGCCGCGCCGGCCCCGCCAGAAGGCGAGGGCGCTCGGCGCCCGGCGCAAGGCATCCAAATCGTCCTCGCTCAGCAGTTCCTCGTCGCCGGTCGCCAACCGGCGCTCGGAATTATCGAGCGTGCGCGTATCGAGCACGTCCTCGGCCAATTCCCTCAGCCGCTCGAACTCGGCCTCGGGCAGGATCACGATGGCCTCGCCGGAGGGCGTGCGGGTCCGCACGATGGTCATGGTGCCTCTCCTACCCGTAGATCGAGCCCCTGGGTCCGACCTCGTGGACAATGATCCGATCCGCTTCGATGGTGAAGAGCACCCGCCAATCGCCGACCCGCAGGCGGTATCGGTCGTCGCCACCCTTGAGGGCCTTGACGTTGTTGGAGAGAGCCGACGGATCGTCAGCGAATTGACGAAGTTTGCCGCGAATCAATTCCTCGGTATTCCGCGGCATCCGATTCAAGGTGCGAGCGGCGGCGCGTGTGAAAACCAAGCTCCGTCCCACCGCGGTCCTCCGCCAGAATCGACAGATACGAGCGACAGGTTAGCATGACCGCGCACTCCCTTATCGACGCGATCCGCGCCGCCGCGCCCGATCTCCGCGGCCGCCTTCTCGAAAACCAGTCGCTGGCCGACCTGACATGGTTCCGCGTCGGCGGGCCGGCGCAGGTGCTGTTCAGCCCGGGCGATGAGGCGGATCTGTCCGCCTTCCTCGCGGCCCTCGATCCGGCCGTGCCGGTCACGGTGATCGGGCTTGGCTCAAACCTGATCGTGCGCGACGGCGGCATTCCCGGCGTGACGATCCGGCTCGGCGGCAAGGCCTTCGGCTCGGTCGAGATCGACGGCGAGACCATCCGCTCCGGCACCGCCGTGCCCGACATGCGGCTCGCCAAGGCCGCGGCGGAAGCCAGCCTCGACGGGCTTGCCTTCTTCCGCGGCATCCCCGGCTCCGTCGGCGGTGCCCTGCGCATGAATGCCGGGGCCCATGGCGGCGAGACCACCGACGTGCTGCTCGAGGTCCGCGGCGTCGACCGGAAGGGCGAGGTCCGCCGCTTCACCCATGCCGAGATGGGGTTCCGCTATCGCCACTCCTCGGCGCCGGACGACGTGATCTTCACGGGCGCGACCTTCCGGGGCCGCCCCGGCAACCGCGCCGAGATCGAGGCGGAGATGGAGCGGGTCACCGCCGCGCGCGAGGCCGCCCAGCCGATCCGCGAGCGCACCGGCGGCTCGACCTTCAAGAATCCGGAGGGCGGCAAGGCGTGGCAGCTCATCGACGCCGCCGGCTGCCGCGGATTGATCCGGGGTGGGGCCCAGGTCTCGGAGATGCACTGCAACTTCCTGATCAACCGCGGCGGCGCCACAGCGGCCGACATCGAGGGGCTCGGCGAGGAGGTGCGCCGCCGGGTGCGCGACCATTCGGGCTTCGAGCTGCACTGGGAGATCAAGCGCATCGGCATCGAGGCGTCGCCCGCCTGACAGACCACCCGCGTCGAGATCGGAGGACGCATCGCCCATGGCTTCGACCGACCCCACAGCCTTGACGGAGCATCTCGGCAGGCTCGTCGAGGACATCGCCGCCGGGGCCGATCAGGCCCGGACGGGTGGCGACATCCTGCGCCTGCGCGACCGGCTCAACCGCGCGTGGGACGGCGCGAAGCCCGGTGCCCATCTTTCCCCGGAAGCCTACGCGGCCCTTCGGCTTCGCTGCGAGGCCGCGCAGACCCGCCTCACCGAGCGCTTCGTCAGCCTGAGGGATTCGACCCCGCAGCCGGAACCGCGCCTTGTCATCGATCCCGACGGCCCGACGGTGGATTCCTTCTTTGAAGCGGAGACGTTAGCCGGGGATTGGACCGGCCGGGCCGAGGCGGCGATCGGGGCGGCGGAAGCCCGCCTCGGGGTGAGGCTGCCCGAAACGCTCAAGGCGCTCTACCGGCAGCGGAACGGCGGGGTGACGGATTACTTTCTCGCCACGGATTCCCCCGATGCCCCCCTCGAATTCGAGGGCGACGAAGCTTTACGCGGGGCCGACGACCTCTGGTTGACGGTGCTGCCCGGCTTCGATTTGGCCGCCCTGGAGCGGCTGGAGAGCCTCGGCGCGATCAGTGACGGCATCGATTTTGGCAGCGACGAAGACTCTTGGCGCACCGCGCTGCCCGAGATCGATCGCCTGATCGCGCTCAGCAATCACGGCTCCGATCTCTGGCTCTGCCTCGACTATGCGGATGCGGCGCCTGAACCGTCGGTGGTCCTGTTCGACGCGATCGCGCCGGATCGCCCCGGCCGCATCACCTTCCGCCGCCCCGACTTCGCGCGCTTCTTCGCCGGTCTGCGGCGGCACGGCATCACCGTCGAGGACGGCATCGCGATGCGCGGAAACCGGCTCCTCGGCGAGGAGGCCTGAATGTCTCGCCCACACCCTCAGGCGCCCGTGGCGCCTCATCAGCCCTGAAAGGCTCTAGCCGATGTCCAAGCACGTCGCCGTCCTGATGGGCGGCTGGTCTTCCGAGCGGGAAATCTCGCTTCGCTCCGGCAATGCCTGCGCCGGGGCGCTGGAAGGGGAGGGGTATCGCGTCACCCGCGTCGATGTCGGGCCCGACATCGCGACGGTGCTGACCGAGCTGCGGCCCGACGCGGCGCTCAACGCCCTGCATGGTCCGGCCGGCGAGGACGGCACGATTCAGGGCCTCCTGGAGATCCTGAAGATCCCCTACACCCATTCCGGCGTGCTGGCCTCGGCACTCGCCATGCACAAGGAACGTGCCAAAACGGTCATGCGCGCGGCCGGTGTGAGCGTTCCGGAGGGCCGGGTCGTTAACCGTCATGATGCGGCGAAGTCACACTCGTTAACCCCTCCCTATGTCGTGAAGCCGATCGCCGAGGGCTCCTCCATGGGGGTCATCATCGTGCGCGACGAGCGCTCGCATCCGCCCCAGATTCTCGCCTCCGACGCGTGGGTCTACGGCGAGGAAGTCCTTGTAGAGACTTACGTTGCGGGCCGCGAGCTGACCTGCGCGGTGCTGGGCGATCGGGCGCTGGGCGTCACCGAGATCAAGCCCGTTTCGGGGGAGTGGTACGACTTCGATGCGAAGTACGCCGGAGGGGGGTCGATCCACGTCCTCCCCGCCGATCTTAAACTAAATATTTACCAGCGTGTCCAAGAGTTGGCGTTAACGGCGCATCAAGCACTGGGATGTCGTGGCGTCAGCCGTGCCGACCTTCGTTACGACGACACGCCGGGTGGAACCGGCGCTCTCGTCGTCCTCGAGGTCAACACGCAGCCAGGGATGACCCAGACGAGCCTTGTGCCGGAGATCGCGGCCCACGCAGGCCAGAGTTTCGGTGAACTCGTCCGATGGATGGTGGAGGACGCTTCTCTCAACCGCTGAACGCAGCCGGTACCCCCGGCAGCGGCGGGATCTTTGCGGGCTTACGGCTCCCGAAGATCCTCAGGCGGTTCTCGTCGGCGCGTCGGCTCCGGCCGGCGGTGCCGATCGAGGCACGCGTGCCGCGGCTCGCGGGCACGGCGCTGGTCGCCGGGCTTGCCGGCAGCGTCGCGCTGACCGGCTTCGTCATGAGCGGGCGCTACGATAGCTTCGTCGCCGAGAATGGCCGGCCGCTCGACATCCTCGCGCGGATCGCCGGCTTCGGCGTCGAGCGGGTGACCATTACCGGCCTGTCGCGGATGTATGAGCGCGAGGTGCTGAGCACCGCCGGCATCGACTGGCGCTCCTCCGTGCCGTTCCTCGACGTCGATGGCGTGCGCGATCGTCTGCTCGCCGAGAAGCTGATCGCCAGCGCCTCGGTGCGCAAGCTCTACCCCAACGAGATCGTCATCAATCAGGTCGAGCGCGAGCCCGCCGCGCTCTGGCAGCAGAACGGCGAGATCCAAGTGATCGCCGCCGACGGCAAGGTGATCGATGACCTGCGCGACGAGCGCTACGTCAACCTGCCGCTCGTCGTCGGTGCGGGCGCCAACGAGCGCCTCAAGGAATATCTCGCGCTGATCGAGGCGGCGGGTCCGCTCGGATCACGCATCCGCGCCGGCACCTACGTCTCCGGCCGGCGCTGGACGCTCAAACTCGACGGCGTCGACATTCGCCTGCCCGAGGCCGAGCCCGCCGAGGCGCTCGCCCGGCTGGTGCGGCTCGAGCGGGAGAGCAAGATTCTGGAGAAGGACATCATCGCGGTGGACCTGCGCATGGCCGACCGCGTCGTGGTGCGCCTGACCGAGGAGGCTGCGGCCGCCCGGGCCGAGAGCCGCAAGAAGCCGAAGAAGGGGACCGCGACATGAGCGCGTTCCACCCCGCCGCACTCTCCTCCGTGCCCTGTCGCGTATCCGCCGAGTAGCGTCCGATGCAGACCCATCACGGCCTCACGCCGCGCCTGAAACCGCTTTCCGCCCGTCGGAGCGCGACGATGTCGGTGCTCGACATCGGCACCAGCAAGGTCGTCTGCCTCATCGCCGAGCTGCAGCCGGCCGAGGCGATGTCGACGCTGCGGGGGCGCACCCATCTCGCCCGCATCATCGGCATCGGCCACCAGCGCTCGGTCGGGCTCAAGGGCGGCGCCATCGTCGATCTGGAAGCCGCCGAGGGCGCGATCCGTCAGGCGGTCCACGCCGCCGAGCGGATGGCCAAGGCCGAGGTCCAGTCGGTCATCGTCAACATTTCCGGCGGGCGCATCGCCTCACAGCATTTCGAGGCGCGGGTGAATGTCCGCTCCGGCACCGTCACCGGCTCCGATGTCGAGCGGGTGCTGGAGACTGCGAGCGCCCACGGCGTCAGCCCCGGCCGGGCCGTGCTGCACGCCCTGCCGACCGGCTACGCGCTGGACGGGCAGGGCGCGGTGATCGACCCGTCGGGCATGATCGGCAACGCGCTCGGCGTCGATCTCCACGTCGTCACCGCCGAGGCGGCCGCCGCGCGCAACCTGATGCTGGCGGTCGAGCATTGCCATCTCGGCGTCGATGCGGTGATCGCCACGCCCTACGCCGCCGGCCTCTCGGCGCTGGTGGACGACGAGGCCGAACTCGGCTGCGCCGTCGTGGATATGGGCGGCGGCACCACCAGCGTCGGCGTCTTCATGGGCGGCCACCTCGTCCATTGCGACGCGGTCGCGGTCGGCGGCCACCACGTCACCATGGACATCGCCCGCGGGCTCTCGACCCGGGTCTCCGTCGCCGAGCGTCTGAAGACCCTCTACGGCTCGGCCATCGCCACGGCCTCCGACGAGCGGGACATGATCGCCGTGCACGGCGTCGGCGAGGACGAGGGCGAGGCGCCCGGCCACGTGCCGCGCTCCCAGCTCGTGCGCATCGTCAAGCCGCGGGTCGAGGAAGTGCTCGAACTGGTGCGCGACCGCCTGCGCAACGCGGGCTTCGGCGCCCAGGCCGGTCGCCGGGTGGTGCTCACGGGCGGCGCGAGCCAGCTCGTCGGCCTGCCGGAGACGGCCCGCCGCATCCTTCAAGGACAGGTCCGGATCGGGCGCCCGCTCGGCATCCGCGGCCTGCCGGAAGCCGCCAAGGGGCCCGCCTTCTCGGCCTCGGTCGGCCTGCTGGTCTACCCGCAGGTGGCGCATGCGGAGCATTTCGAGCCGCGGGGGCAGGGCGCCTTCGCCGGCACGGGAACGGACGGCTACTTCTCGCGGGTCGGTCGCTGGATCCGGGAAAGTTTCTAGCGCGATGTCGCGCGACCGGCTTCCGGTTCGCGTGAAGACATCGCGAGAAAACAACGACTTGGAGGCGTCCCCGACCTGACGGGACGGGGAACGGCTCCAAAAGAACGACCCCGCGCCGCCGCGAGGCCAGCGTGGGACAAGCAAGACAGGGCAGGCGTCACAAGGCGTCGTTCAGGCAATCGAAAGTCACGAAGGGTTCGACCACATGGCCATCTCTCTTCAGGCTCCGGACATCCGGGAACTCAAGCCCCGCATCACGGTGTTCGGCGTCGGCGGCGCGGGCGGTAACGCCGTCAACAACATGATCGAGTCGGGGCTGCTCGGCTGCGAATTCGTCGTCGCCAACACCGACGCCCAGGCGCTCACCTCCTCGAAGGCCGAGCGGGTGATCCAGATGGGCATCGGCGTCACGCAGGGCCTCGGCGCCGGCTCGCACCCCGAGGTCGGCTCCGCCGCCGCCGAGGAGGTGATCGACGAGATCCGCGATCAGCTCTCGGGCGCGCACATGGCCTTCATCACCGCCGGCATGGGCGGCGGCACCGGCACCGGCGCGGCTCCGGTCATCGCCCGCGCGGCGCGTGACATGGGCATCCTGACGGTCGGCGTCGTGACGAAGCCCTTCCAGTTCGAGGGCATGCGCCGGATGCGCACCGCCGAGGCCGGCATCCAGGAGCTTCAGGCGGCGGTCGATACCCTGATCGTCATCCCGAACCAGAACCTGTTCCGGGTCGCCAACGAGAAGACCACCTTCGCCGACGCCTTCGCGATGGCCGACCAGGTGCTCTACTCCGGTGTCGCCTGCATCACCGACCTCATGGTCAAGGAAGGCCTGATCAACCTCGACTTCGCCGACGTGCGCGCGATCATGCGCGGCATGGGCAAGGCGATGATGGGCACCGGCGAGGCGTCCGGCGAGAACCGCGCCAACCGCGCGGCGGAAGCCGCCATCGCCAACCCGCTCCTCGACGACGTGTCGATGAAGGGCGCCCGCGGCCTGCTGATCTCGATCACCGGCGGCTCCGACCTGACCCTGTACGAGCTCGACGAAGCCGCCACCCGCATCCGCGAGGAGGTCGATTCGGATGCCAACATCATCCTGGGCGCCACCTTCGACGAGAGCCTCGACGGCATCATCCGCGTCTCGGTGGTCGCCACCGGCATCGAGCCGGCGCTGATCTCGGCCGATTCCCCGAACAACCCGGAAATCGCCCAGACCGAGCAGCGCATCGCCGAGGTCGCCGAGCGTCTGCGCTCCGAGGCCCGCGCCCGCGCCTCCGCCGCCCTGAGCCCCGCCTCGACGCACCAGCCGGCGCAGCAGGGCGGCCACCAGCCGTCGCACCGTCCGGGCCCCGAGCCGCTGCTCGCCCCGAACGCCGGCCCGCGGGCCATGCTGTCGGAGCCGGTGGCCCCGGAGCCGATGCGCGCCGAGCCCGCCCCGGCGATGCACCACCACGATGTCGTGCTGACCCAGGCGCCGGCCCGCGCCGCCGCCCCGGCCTACGAGCCGCCGGCCCCCGCCCAGGCCCAGGAGCCCGTCCCGGCCGCGAACGGCCCCTACGTGCCGCCGCGTCCGCAGCTCGCCCGTCCGCCGCGCATGCCGCAGATCTCGGACCTGCCGCCCCACACCCAGGCGCAGATCCTCAAGAGCCGCGGCGAGGAGCCCCAGCCGGAGGCGAACCAGGATTCCAAGCGCATGACCCTGCTGCGCCGGCTCGCCACGGTCGGTTTCGGCGGTCGCCGCGAGGAAGCCGAGGCCGCTCCGGTGCCGGCACCCCGCGCCGCCGCTCCGGCCCCGGTCGCCGCGCCCCGCGTCGAGCCGGCCCTGCGGGCGCCCGCGCCCCAGGCTCCGCAGTACCGCCCCGCTCAGGGCAATCTGGACGCCCAGGGCCGTGCCCTGCCGCCCCGGATGATGGAAGACGACCAGCTCGAAATCCCGGCCTTCCTTCGCCGCCAAGCGAACTAGGCCGCGAACGGAAGTACGGATTGCCTGTGGATCGATGGGGGCAACTTGGCCTCCATCGACCCTCACTGGGGTATTTCGGCCACAGACCCGGAACCGCAAGGTTCCGGGTTTAGCTACTTGTTAAGACACTGATCAGAAAATGCTTTTCAAAGATCGTGGCGAAACCGTGGCTGTAACAGATCGTAAGAATCCGTGATTTGGCCGGCCTGATTGCCACAGCTATACACGCTTCCGGAACGACAGAAGGCGCGGCTGGTCGATCGACTGCCAGCGCTCGCAGGGGCTTCAAGCAGCGGACGGACTTTCTCATACCGCCCCCCGAAACGGGGTGCGCGGGAAGGATCCTGGCCGAGGGCTAAGGTATGCGGACGAACCAACAGACAACACTCAAAACGTCCGTGACCCTGACCGGAATCGGAGTCCACTCCGGTAACCCGGCGGAGATCACGCTCCATCCCGCCAAAGCCAACCACGGTATCGCCTTCCTCCGGACGGGCACGACCACCGGCAACGACCGGATCATCAAGGCCCACTTCGCCTGCGTCTCCGCCACCGAGCTGTGCACCGTCATCGGTGACGTCGAGACCGGTGCCGTCGCCACCATCGAGCACCTGATGTCGGCCCTCTACGGGCTCGGTGTCGATAACGCTCTGGTCGAGATCGACGGCCCCGAGATGCCGATCCTCGACGGCAGCGCCCGCCTTTTCGTCCAAGCCATCGACAGCGTCGGCCTTGCCCAATGCGGCGCGCCGCGCCGCTGGATCAAGGTGCTCCAGCCCGTCCGCATCGAGGCCGGCCGCGCCTTCGCCGAACTCCGCCCGATCGATCGCGGCTTCCGCCTCGACGTGGAGATCGACTTCGAATCCCCGGTGATCGGCCGCTCGCGCAAGGCGATGGACCTGACCCCGGCCGCCTACCGCCGCGAGATCGCCCCCGCCCGCACCTTCGGCATGATGAAGGACGTCGAGCGCTACTGGAAGGCGGGCTTCGCGCTGGGCGCCTCCCTCGACAACACGGTCGCCGTCGGCGAGACCGCCGTCGTCAACCCGGAGGGCCTGCGCTTCTCGGACGAGTTCGTCCGGCACAAGTTCCTCGACGCGGTCGGCGATCTGGCGCTGGCCGGCCTGCCGCTTCAGGGCGCCTACCGCTCCTATTGCGGCGGCCACCGCATGAATGTCGGCATCCTCGAAGCCCTGTTCGCGGACCGCGCGAACTACGCCATCGTCGAGGGCCAGGGCACCCGCCGCGAGGCTGCCCGCGCCGAATTCGGGGCCGGCCTGGGGCTCGCCGCCTTCGCCGCCGACCTGTAACCCGGACGCCACATCGGCCCTCGATCCACGTCGCAGGCGGAATATCTTAAAGGTTCCCTACGCCCTGCCGTTTTGACGCCCGAATCGACCGCCAACCGTAAAAGCCTGCGCGTAGGTCGCGCGCCGCCCTTCAAGCGGCCGGGCCTGACAGGGAAATTGACCGCAATGCCTGTGACCTTCCCGACCCGTGGCGCGATGGCGGCCGTGCTCCTCAGCCTGGGCCTCGGGCTCGGCGGCTGCGATGCCCTCGATCCGACCAACCTCTTCGCCGAAAAGTACAAGCCCGAGGCGGTCCCGGATACGCCCGCGGACAAGCTCTACAGCGAGGGCTTGGCGAAGATGGAAGACAGGGATTACGAGAACGCCGCCAAGCAGTTCGATCAGCTCGACAAGCAGTACACCTATTCCGACTGGTCGCGGAAAGGGCTGCTGATGACGGCCTACGCGAACTACGAGGGCGCGAAATACGACGACGCCATCAACGCCTCGAAGCGCTACCTCCAGCGTCACCCGGCGAGCAAGGACGCGGCCTACGCCCAGTACCTGATGGCGATGTCGCAATATAAGCAGATCCCGGACGTGACCCGCGATCAGGAGCGCTCCGAGCGCGCCCTCATCGCCCTCCAGGAGCTGGTGCAGAAGTACCCGACCTCCGAATACGCCGCCGACGCCAAGGCCAAGATCCAGATCACCCGCGACCAGCTCGCCGGCAAGGAGATGGAAGTCGGCCGCTTCTACCTCGAGAAGCGCGCCTTCCCGGCGGCGATCAACCGGTTCCGCGACGTGGTCAGCAAGTACCAGACGACCCGCCACGCCGAAGAGGCGCTGGAGCGTCTGGTCGAGGCGTACATGGCGCTCGGCCTCACCGGCGAGGCGCAGACCGCCGCGGCCGTGCTCGGCCACAACTTCCCCGACAGCCCCTGGTACCAGGATGCCTACAAGCTCCTGCAGACGGGCGGCCTGGAGCCGCGCGAGGAGAAGTCCTCCTGGCTCAGCAAGGTCTATCGCGGCGTGATCGGCAAGACCGCCGCTGCGGACTGACGGCGCTGGAGCGTCGTTCCGAACGGCCGCTTCCGGCTTTCGGACAACGCTGATGCAAAGGTCAGAGCCTAGCGCATCGTCCCGGATCCTGTATCCAGGGCGATGCTCTGGCGTTCCCGGCGGCGGCGCGGCGGGACCCGAAGCGAGCGTCCAAACTCCGTATGAGCGGCCTCGAACGCGAGTTCACCGTGACGGAGAGGGCAGGGGGCTCGCAGGCTTGCGATGAAGCTGCCCCACCCGTTTCCACCCCCGACCCGTCGGCAGATTTCAGGATTCGCTGCCTGCCATGAAGGCCCTTCTGCGCTGGCGCAGAGCCCTCGCCGACCATAGCCTGCGCAAGAAGCCCGACGCGGTGACCCTGGTGGCGATTGCCCGCAACGAGGGTCCCTATCTCGTCGAGTGGCTCGCTCATCACCTCGCGATCGGCTTCGACCGCATCGTCGTCTATGACAACGAGAGCCAGGACGACACCCGCGCCCTCTTCAAGGCGCTGGGCCCCCGCGATCTGCGGCTGCGGCGTATTCCCTGGCCGTCACCCCTCGACGATTCGGCACAGGTGCTGGCCTATCACCACGCCCTGACGGGTCTCGTGACGCCCTGGGTGATGTATCTCGACCTCGACGAGTTCCTCGTGCCGTTCGGCCATGCCGACATGGCCGGCCTGATCCGCTCGCTGCCCGAAGACGTATCGAGCCTGCACGTGAACTGGCGCGGCTTCGGCTCCTCCGGCCATACGGAACCGGGCTACGGGTTGATCACCCGCGCCTTCACCCGCTGCGCGCCGCACGGCTGGGGCAACCACTATCACTTCAAGACGCTGGCCCGCGCCCGAGACATCTCGGCCGTGCGCATCCATGACGTGCGCCACCATCGCGGCCGGCGGGTGTTGTCGGACGGAAGGGGCTTTGCCAACACCTCGGACGGAACGTCGGACCGCGTCGTCTATGACGGCGTGCAGATCAACCACTATCAGTGCAAGACGCTGCCGGAATTCCAGGCGCGGATGCGGCGCGGCGATGCGAACTTCCCCAACGGCCACCCCGGCCGCCGGCGCGACGAGACGCTCGCGCGCTTCGAGGTGCTCGACCGCAACGAAGCGGAGGACCATGCCATCCGCGCGTTCGACGCGCCGTTCGAGGCCGAATACCGGCGACTCTGTGCCCTCCTCGGCCGGGACCCCGCACTTTCCGGGTGAAGTCTCCGTGGCTTGCGGCTACACCCGCGCACAATCCAAAAGGGGCTCTGGCGCCGCTTCATGCTCGTCCAGCTCGCGATCCGCGACATCGTTCTGATCGACAAGCTCGAATTGACCTTCTCCGGGGGGCTCACCGTTCTCACGGGCGAGACCGGTGCGGGCAAATCGATCCTGCTTGACGCGTTCGCCCTGGCGCTCGGGGGGCGCGGCGATGGCGGTCTCGTGCGGCAGGGGGAGGCGCAGGGCGGCGTCACCGCCGTGTTCGACGTGGCCCTCGACCACCCCGCCCGCGCCGTCGCGGCCGCGGCCGAGATCGACACCGACGGCGACCTGATCCTGCGCCGCACGCAGTTCGCCGACGGGCGCACCCGCGCCTTCGTCAACGATCAGCCCGTCGGCGTGCAGACCATGCGGGCGATCGGCACGGCACTCGTCGAGATCCACGGCCAGCACGACGACCGGGCGTTGGCTGACCCCACCACCCATCGCAGCATCCTCGACGCGTTCGGCGGACTTCAGGGCCCGCTTGCGCAGGTGGCGTCCGCCGCCAAACGCGTGCGCGCCGCCCGCTCGACGCTCGCCGAGCAGCGCGAGCGGGTCGAGGCCGCGCAGAAGGAGGCCGATTTCCTCCGCCACGCGGTGGAAGAACTCGGCACCCTCGATCCGCAGGCGGGCGAAGAGGCCAAGCTCGCCGAGCGCCGTACGCTGATGCAGCAGGGCGAGAAGGTCGCCCGCGAGTTGAACGAGGCGCTCGACCTCGTCGGCGGCTCCGGCTCGCTCGTGCCGCATCTCTCCTCCGCCGTGCGCCGCCTCGAGCGGCGCAGCGGCACGGTGCCGTCCCTCGTCGATCCGAGCATCGCCGCCCTCGATGCGGCCCTCGTCGCGCTGGACGAAGCGCGGGCTGCCCTCGATGCCGCGGTGCTCGCCGCCGAGTTCGATCCGCGCGAGCTGGAGCGGGTCGAGGAGCGCCTATTCGCCCTGCGCGCTGCCTCGCGGAAATATTCGGTTCCAGCCGACGACCTTGCCGATCTGCGCAGCCGCTACGACGCGGACGTGGCCGCCCTCGATGCCGGCGAGCAGGCACTGGCCGGGCTCGAGGCCGAACTCGCGGCGGCGGAAACGGCCTATGCCCAGGCGGCCAAGCGGCTCGGCGACGGGCGCCGCAAGGCGGCCAAGGCGCTCGATGCGGCGGTGCAGGCCGAGTTGCCGCCGCTGAAGCTGGAGGGCGCCCGCTTCATCACGCAGATCACCGTGGACGAAGCCTCGCGCGATGCCGCCGGCACCGAGCGGGTCGAGTTCTGGGCCCAGACCAATCCCGGCACCCGCGCCGGTCCGATGATGAAAGTCGCCTCCGGCGGCGAGCTGTCCCGGTTCATGCTGGCGCTCAAGGTCGTGCTCGCCGGCAAGGGCTCGGCACCGACGCTGATCTTCGACGAGATCGATACCGGCCTCGGCGGCGCCGTGGCCGACGCCATCGGCGCGCGGCTCGGCCGGCTCTCGGAACAGGTTCAGGTGGTGGCCGTGACTCACGCACCGCAGGTCGCCGCTCGCGCCGTGACGCATTTCCGCATCGCCAAGGACAGCGTGAAGGACGGCGCGAAAGGGAAAGCGGCCAAGGGCGGGGAGAAGAGCGCCGACCGGGTCACGACGCGCGTCGTCGGGCTCGCGGCGGATGCACGCCGGGAAGAGATCGCCCGGATGCTGGCCGGCGCCACCGTCACCGACGAGGCGCGTGCGGCGGCGGCCCGGCTCCTGCTGGGCGCCGAGGGCTAATCGCCCTCGTCGAGCTCGATCCCGTATTCCGCCAACACCCAGAAGATCGCTTCGAGATCGTCGGCGGTCACGTCGCGCGGCGGCAACGCCTCTTCGAGATCGTCATAGGTCAGCGAGCGCCGGCGCTCCGCATCCGCCTTGGCGAGCAGGCGATCGACCGTCATGCGAATGTCGGCCGGCAAGGCATCGTGGCTCGGCAGCACGATCCCGCCGGCCGGGCGCAGGGCGTCGCTGAGCAGACGATCGATGATCGCCTGCCGTCGCGCGTGAGCTCCGTCCGAACTGTCCATACCACGGAATATGGACCGCCGCGGGCGCGCGTCGAGTCTCCCGAGGCCACCGTCTTACATGTCTCCTCGCGTCACTCCTTGCCGACCGACATCAGCAGGCGCTCGGTGCGGGCATCCTCCAGGCGGTTGACCATGCGGCGGCCCTCATGGACGTCGCGGAGCGTCTTGGTGGCGGTGATGCAGGACTGGATCAGCATCACCGTCCCCATGGCGAGATAGCCCTTCATCCAGAAGTCGAGGGGCATGAACAGGATGCCGAAGCCGACCAGCGCGGCGGAGGCGACGAACGAGGCTTGGGTGAAGACGACCCAGGCGCCGGTATGCTGCGCAGTGTCTTGGGACATGGTGCGATTCCTTGGGACGAGAGAGGGCGGATCAGGCGGAGGCGGCGCGGTCGGTCTCGACGCGGCGTCGCAGGCGGGCGAGCACGTCGTCGGAGGAGGGGCGTGTGCGGGGCCCGAAGCCCTCGCGTTCCAGACGCTCGGCAAGGGTCTCCTCGGGCGTCTCGATCGCGGCCAGCGCGTCGTCGGTATCCGTTGCCTCGGCCTGAATCCGCTGAAGGCGGGCCAGCGTCGCCTCGGCCTGCCGCAACGTCGCGCGATCCGGCACGCTCTCCGTCCGGCGCAGACGCCGGACCGCTTCGGAGGCCGCTGCCACCCGCCGCCCGCGCTCCAGGGCCGCCTGCCGCCTCGTCGCATCGGCGAGCACGGCGCGCATCCGTGTCATCTCCGCCGCGAACGTCGCCCGTGCGGCGCGAAAGGCGTCCCGCTCGGCTTCGAGGCCTGTGATCGCCTCGGCGGCTTCACGGGCCAGATCCTCGCGGCCCGCTGCAAGTGCCGCCACGGCGCGGGTCTCCAAGTCGGCGGCACGGGCCTCGACCTGTGCCAGACGCCGCGCCTCCGCGCTGTCCCCGGCCATGGCGGCAGCCAGCATCCGCCGGCCGCGCTCGAGGTCGGCGGCGGTCTCGCGGATCTGCTGATCGAGCACGAGGAGGGCGTGGCGGTCGTGGGCCTCCTCGCAGGCTTGGGCGGCAGCGCCGCGGGCGAGGGTTCGCAACAGCGTCAACATGGCATCACTCCGAGGGCGTGACCGCGTCGTCACGCCCTCATGGATGAGCCTTGTTTGCACAGCGTGCAATTGATGTTTTGCACGTTGTACAATTGGTATGACTGCTCGGGGCTACCGGCCGGAGCCGGCTGAGCCCCGGCTCAATCCCTCACAGCCAACACCGCTGCCTTGGCGATCCGCACGGGAATCGCCTTGGCCGCCGGCACCTTGGCCTGGGCATCGTGGTGCCAGAGCGGGATCAGCACGTTCAGCTCCGGATAGTAGCCGGCGCAATTGCCCGCGGGGATGTCGTATTTGACGATCCGCAGGCCTTTCACCTCACGGGCGAACTCGTCCGCGGCCTCGGTCACGACATCGACGGTCTCGCCATCGGCAAGTTGCAGCCGCTCGATGTCGTTCTCGTTCATGAACAGGACTTGGCGGGTGCCTTTCACCCCGCGGAAGCGGTCGTGATAGCCGTAGATCGTGGTGTTGAACTGGTCGTTCGAGCGCAGGGTGATGAGGTCGAGCACGTCGCGCCGGTCGCTCTTCATGTCCGGGTCCATGTCGAGCCCGTCCGGCGGCACGATGAAGTTCGCCTTGCCGGTCGGCGTCTCCCATTTGCGCTCGCGGGCGGCGATCGGCTTGTGCTGGCCGCCGGGCTCGAACAGGCGTGCGTTGAAGTTCTTGAACTTGTCGGGATAGGTCGCCTCGATGGCGTCGCGCACCCGTGCGTAATCGCCGACCCAGGCGTTCCAATCGACCTTGGGGTTGGCCGGCAGCGTCGCCTTGGCGAGCTGCGCCACGATCCAGGGCTCGGAGCGCACATGGTCGCTCACGGGCCGGGCGACGCCGCGCGAGCCGTGAAAGCAGGAGGTCGAATCCTCCATCGACACGGCCTGCGGCCCGCTCGCCTGCTCGTCCACCTCGATCCGGCCGAGGCAGGGCAGGATGTAGGCGACCTCACCATGCACGAGGTGCGAGCGGTTGAGCTTGGTCGAGACCTGAACCGTGAGACGCAGCGAGCGCCACGCCTCCTCCATCCGCTTCGTATCGGGGATCGCGCGGATGAAGTTGCCGCCGAGCCCGACGAAGGCCTTCACGTGGCCGGAGAGAACGCCCTCGCAGGTCTCGATCGTGTTCATCCCCTTCTCGCGGGGCGGCTCGAAGTCGTACATCTCCTTGAGCTTATCGAGCGGCACCAGCGACGGCTCGTCGGCGATGCCGACCGTGCGCTGGCCCTGCACGTTCGAGTGGCCGCGCACGGGGCAGATGCCGGCGCCGGGCCGGCCGATATTGCCGCGCAGAAGCAGAAGGTTGACGAACATCTGCACCGTCTCGGTGCCGCGACGGTGCTGGGTCAGGCCCATCCCGTAGATGCCGATCACCGCCCGCGCGCGGGCATAGACGGCAGCCGCCGCCTCCATCCCCTCGCGCCGCAGGCCGGACTTCGTCTCCAGCGCCGGCCATTCGAGCCGGTCGCAGAACTTTTCGAACTTGTCGAAGCCGTGGGTATGTTCGGCGATGAAATCGATGTCGAGGATGCACGGGCGCCCTTCGGCTTGCGCCTGCCGGTCCATGGCGAAGAGTGCCTTGCAGATGCCGCCGAGCGCCGCGATGTCGCCGCCGGCCTTCACCTGATGGTACTGCGTCGAGATCTGCGTCGAGGAATGGGTCAGCATCTCGACGGGTGATTGCGGGTTGGTGAAGCGCTCCAGCCCGCGCTCCCGCAGGGGGTTGAAGGTGATGATGGGCACGCCCCGGCGCCGGGCGTCCTGCAGCGGGTGGAGCATCCGCGGCGCGTTCGAACCGACATTCTGTCCAAAGAACAGGATCAGGTCGGTCGTCTCGAAATCCTCCAAGACCGTGGTGCCAACGGGCACGCCGATCGATTGCGGCAGGGCCTTCGAGGTCGATTCGTGGCACATGTTCGAGGAGTCGGGCAGGTTGTTGTTGCCGTACATCCGCGCGAACAGCGCGTACATGTAGCTCGTCTCCAGCGATGCGCGGCCCGACGAGTAGAACACCGCCGATTTCGGATCGGTCTCGCGCAACGCCTTCAGCTCGTGGCCGATCTCCGCGAAGGCCTCTTCCCAAGAAACGGACACGTAGCGGTCCCGCTGCGGATCGTAGCGCAGCGGGTGCGTGAGCCGGCCCTTCTCCTCGAGGTCGTAGTCGGGCCAGGTCAGCAATTCGGTGACCGAATGGCGCTCGAAGAAGTCGGGGCCGATCCGCTTGCGGGTCTGCTCCCAGGCGGTCGCCTTGGCGCCGTTCTCGCAATATTCGAACGTCGCGGGCTTGGCCGGCTTCGACCATGCGCAGGACACGCACATGAAGCCGCCCGGCTTGTTCTGCTTCATCAGCATCGCCGCGCCGGAGGCCGGGATCTCCTCGCGGGTCAGGATGTCGATGAGCGACCGGGCCGAGCCCCATCCGCCGGCCGGGTCGGTATAGGCTTCGATCTTCTCGTCGGGCATGGCCGGGCTCGCTGCGCGTGAACCTCCGGCCAACAGTCGCGCCAAACGCAGGGTTCCTCCCGTGCGACGATGCCTACGGTGCTACGGGAAGCGCCACGCGGTCTATTGGTCGGCGAAGGGCTCTGCGCCTTGGGCGTCCGGGTTCATCCCCTCCACCGGTGCGCGGCTGCGGCGGGGCCGCGCCGGCGCATTCGACGCTGTCGGCGTCGCGGTGTTGGCGCCGAGCCGGGTCGCGAGCGCGATCGCCCGCGCCTCGGTGAAGCGTAGGTGGCAATAGCCGTGCGCGCCCTCGCGGGCATAGGTCCGGCAGGCCTGCTCGCGATCGGAGGAGAAGGCCGCCTGCTCCTGCACGATCGGGCGGATGTCGCCGCCCCGCGCCCGCTGGGTCATGATCTTGTAATTGTCCCGCACCGCCTTGTCGGCGATGCCGCGGGCGGTGTCGAACTCGCCTGCCTGCGGCAGCAACGCGGCGGCGTTCGGTCCCCAGAGGCCGGAGGGTGTCGTCTCGCAATCCGCCGCCGTGAAGGTGCAGGCCGAGCCCGAGCCGAGCCGCGTGGCGAGCACGCTTCCGTCGAGGATCTCGAAGCGCAGCGGGCATTCGGCGCTCGCCGTCGTGAAGCGGGAAACGCCCTGGGCGCGGCCCTCGGCGCTCAGGGGCATCGGCTTGCCGCCATCGAGCTTGACCGTGCAGTTCTCGGTCGGCTGCGAGATCTTGGTGCCCGGCAGCGTCATCTGGGCGGTGTAGGCCGAGCCGCTCCGCTCGATCTTCAGCGACCCATTCAGCCCGTTCAGCAGCAGATCATGCCCCGCGACATTATCCTCGGCCGGCACCCGCAGCACCACGGGCTGGCGGGGCGGGGCCGGCACGCTTGGCCGCGTCTCCGCGCCTTCGCCCGGCGCCGGAGCGCCCGGCTCCACCGGTTGGGGCGCGGGCTGGACCGGCACGTTGCGCGGCGGCTGCGGGGGACGGGCCGCCCGCCCGATGCCGAACAGCTCCTCGAAGAAGTTCTGCGCCCGCGCGGGGGTGGCCGGGACCACGGCCAGGCCGGCGAGCACGAGCCACGCCCCCGTCGCGACGCGCAACGGGCAAGCCTTCTTCGCGAAAACCCTCTCAGAGACGGGCAGGATCATCAGGCGGTCGGCCTCCCGGTTTGACGCCACTTCACGGGCGGTATGCATGGGCCATATGCCGGTGTCCTAACACGTCCCCCGTGGCGCGGACGTGGCAGCCTGGCAACAAACAAGCCTTCCTCTCGGGATCGGCCTCGGAAATCGGCTCCGACACGCCGGAGGATGATGCTGGCCGCTCAAGCGTCGGACGCGTTCTTGCGGCGGCGTAGCCGTCTTCTTATATGCGGCGGGACACGGGACGAGGCCTGGGAAGCACAGCCCGCCAGGGCGATGCGCTTCGGATCCATCCCGTTCTCAAACCTGATGTTTTGAACCGCCATGGGTCGAGCTGCTTCGGGGCTCGGCGGTCTGCTTGAAAAATCCAACAGAGGGATCCCACCATGGGTAAAGTGATCGGTATCGACCTCGGCACCACCAATTCCTGCGTGGCCGTCATGGAAGGCACGCAGCCGCGGGTCATCGAGAATGCGGAAGGCGCCCGCACCACCCCGTCCATCGTCGCCTTCACGGATGACGGGGAGCGCCTCGTCGGCCAGCCCGCCAAGCGGCAGGCCGTGACCAATCCTGAGCGCACGTTCTTTGCGATCAAGCGTCTGATCGGCCGGACCTACGACGATCCGCTGACGCAGAAGGACAAGGGCCTCGTGCCCTACAAGATCGCCCGCGGCGACAACGGCGACGCCTGGGTCGAGGCCGACGGCAAGAAGTACTCGCCCTCGCAGATCTCCGCCTTCACCCTTCAGAAGATGAAGGAGACGGCCGAGTCGCATCTCGGCCAGCCGGTGACGCAGGCCGTCATCACGGTGCCCGCCTACTTCAACGACGCCCAGCGTCAGGCCACCAAGGATGCCGGCAAGATCGCCGGCCTCGAGGTGCTGCGCATCATCAACGAGCCGACGGCGGCGGCGCTCGCCTACGGTCTCGACAAGAAGAAGGCCGGCACCATCGCGGTCTACGACCTCGGCGGCGGCACCTTCGACGTGTCGATCCTCGAGATCGGCGACGGCGTGTTCGAGGTGAAGTCCACCAACGGCGACACCTTCCTCGGCGGCGAGGACTTCGACAACCGCGTGGTCGAATACCTGACCGCCGAGTTCAAGAAGGAGCAGGGCATCGACCTGACCAAGGACAAGCTCGCCCTCCAGCGCCTCAAGGAGGCCGCCGAGAAGGCGAAGATCGAGCTGTCCTCGGCGACCCAGACCGAGATCAACCTGCCCTACATCACCGCCGACGCCTCCGGCCCGAAGCACCTCGCGCTCAAGCTCAGCCGCGCGAAGTTCGAGTCGCTGGTCGATGACCTCGTGCAGCGCACGATCGAGCCGTGCCGCAAGGCGCTCAAGGATGCCGGCGTCTCGGCCTCCGAGATCGACGAGGTCGTGCTCGTCGGCGGCCAGACCCGCATGCCCAAGGTGCAGGAGGTCGTGAAGGCGTTCTTCGGCAAGGAGCCCCACAAGGGCGTCAACCCGGATGAGGTCGTCGCCATCGGCGCCGCGGTCCAGGCCGGCGTGCTCCAGGGCGACGTGAAGGACGTGCTGCTCCTCGACGTGACCCCGCTCTCGCTCGGCATCGAGACGCTGGGCGGCGTGTTCACCCGCCTGATCGACCGCAACACCACGATCCCGACCAAGAAGTCCCAGGTCTTCTCCACGGCCGAGGACAACCAGAACGCGGTCACCATCCGGGTCTTCCAGGGTGAGCGCGAGATGGCGGCGGACAACAAGCTGCTCGGCCAGTTCGATCTCGTCGGCATCCCGCCGGCGCCCCGCGGCATGCCGCAGATCGAGGTGACCTTCGACATCGACGCCAACGGCATCGTCAACGTGACGGCCAAGGACAAGGCGACGAACAAGGAGCACCAGATCCGGATTCAGGCCTCCGGCGGCCTGTCGGACGCCGACATCGAGAAGATGGTCAAGGACGCCGAGGCCAATGCCGAGGCGGACAAGAAGCGGCGTGAGCTGGTCGAGGTGAAGAACCAGGGCGAGAGCCTGATCCACGCCACCGAGAAATCGGTGTCGGAATACGGCGACAAGGTCTCGGCCGCCGACAAGGGCGCCATCGAGTCCGCCATCACCGCCCTGCGCGCTGCGCTGGAAGGTGAGGACGCCGAGGGCATCAAGGCCAAGACCAACGACCTGATGCAGGCCTCGATGAAGCTCGGCGAGGCGATGTACGCCGCCTCGCAGACCGAGGGTGCGCCCGGCGCCGAAGGTGCCGCGTCCGCGGATGAGAAGAAGGACGACGTCATCGACGCCGACTTCCAGGAAGTGGATGAGAACGAGCGCAAGAAGCGCGCGTAAGTCCGCAGGGACGGTTCGGGAGCGGTGCGCCAGCGCCGCTCCCGACAATATTTTCATCGTCATTAGCGCGGACGGCTTGATCCTCGGGCAAGGCTCGGGGATCAACCATGCCGGGCTCCGATAGAAGCGAAGGTCGATCCGGCCAGTCCCGTTCGAGTCGGGAGGCGGATCGCGGCGCGGCCAAAATCCGGCAGGAATGCCGGTCAGCGAGCCGGCAGCCGACGCGAACGAGAGGCTCCAGAGGCCGGGAATGTCGAAGCGGGACTATTACGAGGTCTTGGGCGTCGCGAAGACGGCCTCGGAGAGCGAGCTGAAGATCGCCTTCCGCAAGCTGGCCATGGTGCATCACCCGGACCGCAATCCCGGCGACAAGGAAGCCGAGATCAAGTTCAAGGAAGTCAACGAGGCCTATCAGTGCCTCTCCGACGGCCAGAAGCGCGCGGCCTATGACCGGTTCGGTCACGCCGCCTTCAGCCAGGGCGGCGCAGGCGGCCCCGGATTCGGCAACGAGTTCGGCGACTTCATGTCGGACATCTTCGAGAATTTCTTCGGGGATGGGCGCGCCGCACCCGGCGGCGCGGCGGGACGCGGGCGCGGCGGTGCGCCGGGCCGCGAGCGCGGTTCGGACCTGCGCTACAACCTCGAAATCAGCCTCGAAGAGGCGTTTGCGGGCAAGACCGAGACCATCCGCATCCCGACCTCGATCGCCTGCGAGACCTGTTCGGGGACGGGCGCCAAGGCCGGCTCGAAGCCGCGCACCTGCTCGACCTGCGGCGGCTACGGCCGGGTGCGGGCGGCGCAGGGCTTCTTCGCCATCGAGCGGACCTGCCCGAACTGCCACGGCCGCGGCGAGGTCGTGGACGATCCCTGCACGGCCTGTTCCGGTGCGGGCCGGGTCAACCGCGAGCGCACGCTGTCGATCAACGTCCCGGCCGGTGTCGATGACGGGCTGCGCATCCGCTTGGCGGGCGAGGGCGAGAGCGGCATGCGTGGCGGGCCTTCGGGCGACCTCTACGTGTTCCTCTCGATCAAGCCGCACGCGTTCTTCCAGCGCGACGGAGCCGACCTGTTCTGCCGCGTGCCGATCTCGATGGTGACGGCGGCGCTTTCGGGCGAAATCACCGTGCCGGTGATCGACGGCTCGCAGACCCAAGTGCGGATCCCAGCGGGCACCCAGACGGGCAAGCAGTTCCGCATCAAGAGCAAGGGCATGCCGGTGCTGCGCTCGCGGGAGGTCGGCGACCTCTACATCCAGGTCTCTGTGGAAACGCCGCAGAATCTCACCAAACGCCAGCGCGAGCTGTTGCAGGAGTTCGACCAGAGCGCTTCGGACGAGAATCACCCGGAAAGCGCCGGGTTTTTCTCGAAGGTGCGTGACTTCTTCGTGAGCGGCGCGACGCGGGCGTGATCGCTCACGGCGCACGGGATCAAACCCCCTGTTCCACCGGTTATGACCGCGGCTTAAAGCTGCGGTCCCACGCCCAGCATCGTACGGCGAAGCTTGACTGCCTACGGGTTTTCGTCGTCTAGCCTGTTCGATCCATGATGAGCCGAGGACCTTCGGACGTGCCGCCGCTTCGCCGTTCCAGTGCCCGAGCCGTCTCCGCTGCGCGCGTCGTCCGTGAGCGCAAGGACCCCTTGGAGGACGAGGCGCGCTTTCTGCGCTCCTGGTTCGAGCGCCCGCTCGTCACGGGCGCGGTGACCCCCTCGGGGCGGATGCTGGCGCGCACCATGGCCGCCTATGCCGACCCGAATGTCAGCGGCCCCGTGATCGAGCTCGGACCGGGCACCGGCCCGGTGACCGAAGCCCTGATTCGCCGCGGCTTCGATCAGGACCGGCTCGTCCTCGTCGAGTTCAATCCCGATTTCTGCACGCTGCTCCGCCGCCGCTTCCCCGGCGTGACCGTGATCTGCGGCGACGCCTACCGGATCCGCGAGACTTTGCGCGACCGGCTCAGCAGCCCCTGCGCCGCGACGATCTCCAGCCTGCCCCTGTTCACCAAGCCGCTGGAGCAGCGCTTCGAATTGCTGCAGGGCGCCCACGACCTGATGCATCCCGGCGCGCCGTTCGTGCAGTTCACCTACGCCGTGGTCCCGCCGATCCCGGCGAAATGCGAAGCGGGCAGCTACACCGCGAGCCGCTCCAACCGCGTCTGGCTCAACCTGCCCCCGGCCCGCGTCTGGGTCTATCGGCGTCCCGAGCCGAAGGCCGGCACGGTCTGATCCTGAACGCCAAGCCGAGCCGCGGACAGCCGGCTCTGCCGCCCCCGAACTTCTTTGAACAGCGGCTGACCTGACCCGAATGGTGTCGGGCGATCTCCGGCGCGATCCGGACGACGCGGCCTCGCCTTCAAAATGTGTCCGGTGGGTTCGAGCGGACTTGTTTCCGATTGTTCGGATCGTGCTCAGTACCCGTTCATCCGCCGGCTCCTAGCTTCGTCCTCAAGGCCGTTGGAACGGCCGGATGAACGGAGGTCACACGATGTCGGACACATCCTCGGCGCGTCGAACCCGCTTCGCCTTCGCCGCACTGGCCCTGATGGCCGGCGGCCTGTTCGGCGGCAGCACCGCCCAAGCCACCCCGCTCGCACCGGCGCCGGAAGCGGCCCTCGCCTCGGACGCGACGGTCGAGACCGTGCAGAGGCACCACCACCATTTCGGCCACCGTCACCATCCCCGCCATTGGGGCCACCGCCACCATCATCACGGCCATTGGGGGCATCACCGCCGCCACTGGGGCCACCGCCATCACCATCACGGCCACTGGGGCCATCATCGCCGGCACTGGGGCCACCGCCACCACTGGTAGCGCGTGAGCTGGGCTGAAACTGCTCAGCCCAGCCGTTCCTGCACGGCCTCGCGCGGCTCCGGAGTTGCGCCGATTCGATAGGCCGCCCGCAGCGATACCGCGGCCCGCTCGGCGGCCGCCTCGTCCGCGGCGTGGACGATGCCGATCGGATCGTTCGGTGCCAGCCGGTCCCCCGGCCGCGCGAGGCCGGTGAAGCCGACGCGGGCGTCGATCGCATCCTGCGGCCGGGTGCGCCCGCCGCCGAGGGCGATCACCGCGAGGCCGATGGCGCGGGTCTCCACCGCCCCCACCACGCCCGCTTCCTGCGCCGGCACCGGCCGCACGACCGGTGCTGGGGGCAGGTGCCGGTCTGCCGCCTCGACGAAATCGCCGGGGCCGCCCAGCGCCGTCACCATCCGCGCGAAGGCTTCGCAGGCCCGGCCTGATTCGAGCGCCGCCGTCAGCCGCCCCTCGGCCTCCGCGACATCCGCGGCCAAGCCTCCGATCACCAACATCTCGGCGGCCAGCGCCAGGGTCACGGCGTGGAAGCGCGGTTCGCGGGCGCGACCGGTGAGGTAATCGACGGCATAGGCCACCTCGACCGCGTTGCCAGCGCAGGAGGCGAGCGGGGCATCCATATCGGTGATGAGCGCGCGCGTGCGGAGACCCGCCGCGTTGGCGACCGTCACGATGCTCTCGGCGAGCGCCCGCGCCTCCTCGCGGCGGGCCATGAAGGCGCCGGAGCCGGTCTTCACGTCCATGACGAGACCCTGGAGCCCCGCCGCGAGCTTCTTCGACAGGATCGACGCGGTGATGAGGTCGAGCGATTCCACCGTCCCGGTCACATCGCGGATCGCGTAGAGGCGCCGGTCGGCGGGTGCGAGGTCGGCGGTCTGGCCGATGATGGCGCAACCGACCTCGGCCGTGACCGTGCGGAAGCGGTCGAGGCCCGGCGTCACATCGTAGCCGGGGATGCTCGCGAGCTTGTCCAGCGTGCCGCCGGTATGCCCGAGGCCGCGCCCGGAGATCATCGGCACGTAGCCGCCGCAGGCCGCGACCATGGCGGCAAGCGGAAGACTCACGGTGTCGCCGACGCCGCCGGTGGAGTGCTTGTCGAGGACGGGGCCGGGCAGATCCCACGCGAGCACCGTGCCCGAATGCGTCATGGCGCGGGTCAGCGCCACGCGCTCGTCGAGGGAGAGGCCGCGGAAGAACACCGCCATGGCAAACGCCGCGGCCTGCCCCTCGGTGACCTGATCCCGCGTCAGCCCCTCGATAAAGCCGGTGATGTCGGCCTCCGACAGGGCGCGTCCGTCGCGCTTGTCGCGGATGATCTCCTGGGGAAGCCTCATCGGGCGGCCTCCTCGGCGCGCACGAGTTCGGCGTGGAGCGCGCTGGCTCCGATGCGGAAGGTGTTCGGGCTTACCCAGTCCGGCCCCATGATCCGGTCGGCGAGCGCCAGATACGCGGCGGCGTCCTCAACCCGGCGCAGGCCGCCCGAGACCTTGAGCCCTGCCGGCCGCTCGCCCCCATGCGCGCGAATCGCGTCCAACATGATCTCGGCGGCCGGCAGCGTCGCGGAGACCGCCGTCTTGCCGGTGGAGGTCTTGATGAAATCGGCCCCGGCTTCGAGCGACAGGCGGCTCGCCTGCGCGATCAGCGCCGGGTCTCCGAGTTCACCGGTCTCCAGGATCACCTTGAGAAGCAGGCCTACGCAGGCTGCGCGCACGGCCTCGACCATGGCGCGGGCGCTCGCCGCATCGCCGCGCATCAGCGCGCGATAGGGCAGGACGAGATCGATCTCATCGGCGCCGTCCGCGAGCGTGGCCCGGGTCTCCGCGACCGTGCGCTCCACCGCCTCGCCACCTTCGGGGAAGTTGACGACAGTGGCGACCCGCACACCGCTGCCGCGAAGGCCGCGGACCGAGTCGGCAACAAAAAGCGGCCAGACGCAGACGGCCGCGACCCGGCTCGCGCGGGCCTTGCCGCACAGGTCTTCGATGGCGGCGGCGGTGCAGGCGTCGCCGAGATCGGTGAGATCGAGCAACGGCAGGGCGCGGCGCGCCACATGAATCGCATCCTGCGGGGGAAGGGGGGCTGAAGCGGTCATCCGTGTTCCCTACGCTTCGGGCAGCCGGCCGGCGAAGACCGCAGCGAGGCGGGCGAGATCCACCCCGGCGCGAGCGGCCACCACTTTGGTCTCGGCGTGGTGCGGGTCGCCGCCCGCGATCCCCGCCGCAAGGTTCGTCACCACGGAGATCGCCGCCACCGGCAGGCCGAGGAACCGGGCGAGGATCGTCTCGGGCACCGTGGACATGCCGACGAGGTCGGCGCCGAGAATCCCGGCCATGCGCACCTCGGCCGGCGTCTCGAAACTCGGGCCGGAGAACCACGCGTAGACGCCCGACGGCAGCGGCAGGCCGATCGCCTCGGCCGCCGCGCTCAAGTGAGCGCGCAAGCCCGCATCATAGGCCTCCGTCATCGGCACGAAGCGGCCGTCGCTCGGCTCGCCGATCAGGGGGTTGAGGCCGGACAGGTTGATATGGTCCGCCAGCATCACGAGGCGGCCGGGGCCGATCTCCGGGCGCAGCGAACCGGCGGCGTTGGTGAGCAGCAGCCGCGCCGCGCCGAGCGCCCGCGCGGCGGCGAGCGGCACGCGCATGGCGGCGGCGTTGCCGGTCTCGTAGGCGTGGGTCCGCCCCTCGAACACCAGCACCGGCCGCCCCGCGAGGCGCCCGCGATGCAGCCGCCCACCATGGCCGCTGACGCCGGGCGCGGGAAAGCCGGGAATCGCCCCGTAATCGAGGCTGACACGATCCTCGACCGCCTCGACCAGGGCGCCGAGCCCGGTCCCCGTGACGATCGTCAGGGCATAGGGGCCGGAGAAGCCTTCCGCGCGCAGATGGGCGATGGCCGCGTCTTCAGGCGCCATGGACGAAATGCTCCGGGCCGAAGGAGGCGGGCAGCAACTGCTCCAGCGTGTAGCGCGCCCGCACGCCGTCGAGACCGGCCGAGAGAATCGGCGTGTCGGGATGCGCGAATTCCCGGATGCGCTGGCGGCAGGCGCCGCAGGGCGTCACCGGGGTGGGACTGTCGGCCAGGACGAGAATCGCCCGGATCTGCCGGCCGCCGGCCGCGATCATCGCGGCGATGGCACCGGCCTCGGCGCAGGTGCCGACCGGGTAGGCGGCGTTCTCGACGTTGCAGCCGGCATGGAGGCGGCCGGCATCGTCCACCAAAGCAGCGCCGACGGCGAAACCCGAATAGGGCGCATGCGCCTGTGCGCGCACGGCAGCGGCGGCCGCGAACAGGGCGTCGAAATCGGGCTCGGTCACGGATGGGGCCTGAGCGGTTCGCGGTGCATCCTGCGGTTTGGCCCGAGGAAAGGGGCCCTGTCGAGGGGGCAACGGTCGACAGCGGCGCGCACGGCTTCTAAGGCAGGCCAAGTAAGGTAGGCCAAGCGCGCGGGCGCGGCACCGGGAGCCCACACAATGCTCGGACGCTACGATCGGGGATCGACCAGCGGCGAAGCCAAGGTCGAGTATGGCGACGGCACCATGCGGGTGGTCAAGCCCGGCACCTATGTGCGCTGCGCCGTGACCGGCGAGCCGATCGCCCTCGACGCCCTGCGCTATTGGAACGTCGATCGCCAGGAGGCCTATGCCACCCCGGAGGCGGCGATGCAGCGCCTCAAGGAGATCGGCGCGGCGCGTTGAGGGCACGACGGGCGTTCCGATGCCCGACCTCGACCGACTGGGTCGGACTCGGCCTCCTCGCGGGGGCGGCGGGCCTGCTCTTCATCGCCGTCAGCGATTTCAGCGCGATCCTCACCGGTCTTTCGGCCGGCGACGCGTGGATCGAGGTGTCGAGCCACGCGCCCGCAGCCCTGCCGGGGGCGATCGGGCTCGGCGCCTTCGCGGCCATGCTGCTGCGGCCGAATGGGACGGCACGCGGCGACGGGCGTCTCATGATGGCGGCGTTCAGCAGCATTCCGCTGATGCTCCTCCTGCCCATCCCGTACCTGATGACGTGGCGGGCCATCCTAACCGATCGCGGCTACACGCAATGCGACACGGCCATCGCCGGCCGGCGCACCGTGGACCGCTGGAGTCGGACCGATTTCGGTCCGTGTCCCTGAGGGGCGCCCGCTTCAGGCGCGTGGGAACGCTGCTGCGAGCTGACGGCTGAGACGCGTTTCATCTGCGAAAACGAGGGCGACCCGCAGCACCGCCACCGCCGCGCGGGCCTCGGCCGGCAGGCGCACCGCGTCCTTCTCCGTCGTGACGAGGCGGGCGCCCTCGCGCGCGGCGAGCGCCGACAAAGCCGCCCAATCCCCCGGCCGGTAGGGGTGATGGTCGGCAAAGGCCCGTTCCGCTACGATCTCGGCGCCCAGGCCCCGCAGCGTCTCGAAGAATTTTTGCGGACGGCCGATTCCGGCAAAGGCGACGACGCGGCGGCCGGCCCAGTCCGGCTCGGCCTCGGGCATGAGACGGGCGCGGTGGACCGGTAGGCCGCGGTTCTCCGCCTCTATCGCCGTCGCCTCACCGGGGGCGCCCTCGCCGACCAGCACGAGGCCGGCGATATGGGGCCATTGCCGGGCCAGCGGCGCGCGCAGCGGCCCGGCGGGGAAGGGCAGGCCGTTGCCGAAACCGGCACCACCATCGACCACGGCGAGCGCGAGCGTCTTGGTCAGGCTCGGATTCTGAAGGCCATCATCCATGACGATCACGTCGGCGCCGGAGGCGGCGCAGAGGCGAGCGCCGGCCGGGCGGTCGCGGGCGATGATGGTGTGCGCAGCCCGCGCCAGAAGCAGCGGTTCGTCGCCGACCTCCGCCGCCCCGTGCCGGGCGGGATCGACGACCAGCGGCCCGGCGAGCCGCCCGCCATAGCCCCGGCTGAGCAGGGCGGGCGTTCGGCCGAGATCGCGCAGCAGGCGGACGAGGGCGAGGGCCGTCGGCGTCTTGCCGGCGCCGCCGAGGGTGAAGTTGCCCACGCACAGGACCGGGCAGGGCGGTGCCGCGCCGGGCCTGTCCATGCGGTTCGCGGTCAGCCCGCCATAGACCCGACCGGCGGGGGCCAGCAGCCGGGCGAGCGGATGCGTGGGCGGCCGGGACCAGAAGCCGGGCGGGCGCATCGCGGCCTCAGTCGCGCTCGCGCGCGGAGAGCTTCATCTGCGCGACATAGGGTTCGAGCACCGCGAAGGTGCGCCCCACCGCGCCCTCGAACGGCAGGAGTGCGGCCTGCCCCTTGGCCCACATCGCCGCCAGCGCGCGCGGGTCGGCGACCAATTCGCCGACGGCCTTCTGAAGCTCGGCCTCGTCCGTGACCGTGCGCGCGCCGCCCCTGGTGTCGAGCGCGCCGTAGGGTTCGTGGAAGTTGTGGATATACGGCCCGTGCAGGATCGCGCTGTCCAGGCGCACCGGCTCGATCGGGTTCTGCCCCCCATGCGGCACCAGCGAGCCGCCGAGGAAGACGAGCGGACAAAGCCGGTAGAACAGGCCGAGTTCGCCGATCGTGTCGGCCACGTAGAGGTCGATGGAGGGCAGCGGGCGTCCGCCCTTGGCGCGCCGGCTCACCCGCAGGCCGGCGGCGGCGGCGATCCGCGCCACCTCCTCGCCCCGGCGCGGATGGCGCGGCACGATCACCGTCAGCAGGCGCGGGAAACGCTGCTTCAGGCCGGCATGGACACGGGCGACGACCTCGTCCTCACCGGAATGGGTGCTGGCCGCGACCCAGACGGGCCGATCCCCGATCATGTCGCCGAGATAGGCGAGCTGCTGGGAATCGGCGGGTGGCACGGCCGAATCGTATTTGAGATTGCCGACGACATTGATGCGCGGGGCGCCGAGCCGGGCGAAGCGCTCGCCGTCCTCGCGGGTCTGGACGAGGCAGACCGCGATCCGCGCCAGCAGCGCCCGCGCGGTGTCGGGCGAGCGGGTCCAGGCCTTGAACGAGCGCTCCGACATCCGGCCGTTGACGAGCACCAGCGGGATGCCCCGTCGGTGCAGCGACACGATGGTGTTGGGCCAGATCTCGGATTCGGCGACGATGGCCAGATCGGGCTGCCAATGCGCCAGGAAACGCTCGATCCAGCGCGGCGCGTCGAGCGGCATGTATTGATGCACGGCGCCGGGGGGCAGGCGCTTGCTCAGCAGGTCGGCGGCGCTGCGGGTGCCGGTGGTGACGAGAACCGAGCAGCCACGGGCGATCATGCCCTCAATCAGCCCGACGAGGGAGAGCGCCTCGCCGATGCTCGCCCCGTGCATCCAGACGAGGTGGCCCACCGGCCGCGCCCGGCCGGGCAGGCCGCGGCGCTCGGCGAGCCGGACCGGATCCTCCTTACCCCGGCGCGAGCGCCAAGCCAGCAGCCCGGCCACGGCGGGTTCGCCGAGATAGAGTCCGTAGCGGTAGGCGCGCAGGGCGACGGGAAGCTTCGGGACCCTCACGCCGGGCTGCCCTGGGATGCGGGCGCGGACACGCCGACCCGGTCCGGCCGGCCGACGAGGGTGTAGGCCCGATCATGGACGCGGTTCAGCTCGGCCTGCACCCGCTGCCGCAGGGCATCGACCTCCTCGGGCGTGACCTCACGGGGGACGAAGGTGGCTTCGCCGAACACCATGGCGCCGCGGCCGAAGGGCAGGCCGAGGCAGGCCCGGTCCCAGGAATTGAAGCGGATGTGCCGGCTCGTCACCACCGCCACCGGGACGATGGGCGCGCCGGAAAAGCGCGCTAGCAGGATGATGCCGGCGTCGCAAACCCGCGAGACCTTGGGCACGTCGGCCGAGAACGCGACGGTCTCGCCGCCCTTCAGCGCCTTGACCATGGCCCGCAGGCCCTCGGCGCCGCCCTTGGCGCGGGCGTCCTTGACCGCGCGACCGCGGGCCCCGGAGGCGCGCATCACCCGCACCCCCATCCGCGTCAGGGCCATGGAGTTGATGTTGCCGTCGGGCGAGCGGGAGATGATCGTGGCGACACGGTCCTGCGGGCGGCTCATGAACGAGATCATGATGTGCTGGCCATGCCACATCGCCGCGATGAAGGGGCCGTACGCATCGAGCCGGGCATAGGCGTCGGCCGGCTCCAGGGTGAAGCGGTTGGTGCGCCGGACGAGCCGGAGATAGCCCGAGGCCAGATGGCTGAGCACCCATTGGACGCTCGGCTTGCGGCCGATGGTCTTGATCAGGCCCATGGGTTCCGACCGCTCTGTCCCGATTCGCTCAATCGACCGACCGTCGGCCTCCCGCGCTGAGATGCGGGGTCGGCGGCTGTCTAGACCCGACCGTATGACGGACGCAACGGAGCGGGCCTCACATCGTAACCTGTGTGATAGGAGGCCAAAAACAGGAAGCGAAGTCCGCGCCAGGGGCGCGATGCGGCAGAACAGGGCCATCGCGCGAAGCGTGATGGCACCGCATGCCGGGCGCGAAGAGTGCTCCGCGGCGCGGGTTCGAGGACCGGAACGGTCGCTCGAACACGGAGCGGAGCGTAAAGCCAAGGCCGCGGCCGCCGGCGCTTGAGGCTGGGCGAGGAACAGGATGCCCGATATTGACGCCGGCGCGCGTTGCCGCGATGCGGGGTGGCGTATGTTCCGTCTTGCTCATCTCACCGATCCCCATGTCGGACCGCTGCCGCGGCCGCGGCTGCGCCAGCTTCTCAGCAAGCGGGCGACCGGCTACGTGAACTGGCGCCGGGGCCGCGGACGCCACCACGACATGGACCTGCTCGGCGCCCTCGTGGCCGACCTGCACGGCCAGGGCGTCGACCACGTCGCCTGCACCGGCGACCTGTGCAATCTCGGCCTTCCGGACGAGTGGGAGAGCGCCCGGGTGTTTCTCGAAGCGCTGGGTCCGGCGGATCGCGTGAGCTTCGTGCCGGGCAACCACGACGCCTATGTCCGCGGCTCGCTGGAGGGGCTGCTCGCCGCCTGCGGTGGCTGGACCGAAGCCGATGACGGGCAGATCCGCCTGTTTCCGTATCTGCGGCGGCGCGGGCCGCTCGCCCTGGTGGGGCTGTCCTCGGCGATCCCGACCAAGCCGTTCGTCGCCAGCGGCCGGCTTGGGCCGGTGCAGATCGAGGCGGCCGAGCGCGTGCTGCGCGACCTCGCCACAGCGCCGGATCGGCCCTGCCGCGTGGTGATGATCCACCACCCACCCCATCCGGGCGGGGCGGCCTCGGGACGCGAGCTGAAGGACGCAGCCGCCTTCGCCGCGATGATCGGCCGGGCCGGGGCGGACCTGATCCTGCACGGGCACAACCATGTCGGCACCGTGGCTCAGATCACCGGGCCCGACGGGCGGCCGGTGCCGGTGGTCGGCGCGCCTTCGGCCTCGGCGCGCACCCTGCTCACCAACCGGCGCGCCTCCTACTACCTCTACACGGTCACGCCGGGCGAGAACGGCTTCCGAATCGCGGTGACCGAGCGCGGCCTCGACGAGGTGGGCGGGATCGGCGAGCTGTCGGGCTTCGACATCGAGACGCCGCCCGCGGACCGGATCGGGCTGATCCATCGGCGGCGACCGCGCCACATCTGAGCCGACCCGGTCGGGTCAGAGCGCGCCCATCTTCGAGAGGCCGTTGGCCCGGGGCAGGGGGCGCAGCAGGCTTTTGACCTGCGAGAACGGCCGCGGCCGGTTGATCACTTCGTCGAGCCGCGACCACAGGGTCTTGGGCGAGAACGGCTTGGAGATGATCTCGTTGACGCCCAGCGCGATCGCCCGATCGACCACGTTGCGGCGCGGCTGGGCCAGCATGAGGATGATCGGCACCGTCGGCGAGGGCGAGGTGGCCGGGGTTCTGGCGAGCCGGATGAACTCCTCGCCCGACAGAATCGCCAAGTCCCAATCGATGATCGTGAGATCGGGCTTGCTCTCGGCGAGCACGCCGAGCGCCTCCGCGCCGTCGGGCGCCTCCAGCACGCGCTTGATGCCGACGCGCATCAGCATGTCGCGCACGATGCGGCGGATGTAGAGGCTCTCGTCCACGACGAGGGCGGAGAGATCCGGGAAGGTCGGAGTTGCGATCATCGGCAGCCGGCGCCCGGCTCGAATCCGGGCGGTTTCGCGGCCAGACTAGCCCCGTTGGGTTTGCGTTTTCCTAAAGCGCAGCCCGGTACGCGGGAATCATCGGCAACAATCGTCCCCTCCGCTTCCCTTGGGTGCATGCGGGATCGGGAACGGATTGTATCCCAAAGGGGGTAGCTACGCCGTTTCACCGCGAAAATGCGGAGCCCGCAGCATGGATCGGTTAGAAGAACCTTGCGGTATGGGCGGGATTGCGTCAGACCTGAGGCATCGCTCCCGGTAGCCGCAGCCGGGGGGATGATAGTGCGGCGCGTCGGCTGTCTCGAGATAGCGCGCACGCGGTATTCGAGACTTGGCGGGCGGACGGTTTTTGCGAGCTTTCAATGGGACGTGGTCGTGATTTCAGGGGGCCGCAGAAGCGCGGCTTCGACGAGGGTGGTTCCGAGCCGCGTTGGCCCGACGAACTGCCCCCGGGCGGTGGTGACCGCTTCGGCGGCGGCGGTAGCGCCGGCGGCAACCGCTTCGGCGGCGGCGGTGGTGGTTTCGGCGGCGGTGGTGGCGGCTTCGACCGCGGCCCGGCCCGCGCGGCAGCTGCACCGACGGGACCGGAGCGTGATGCGACGGTCAAGTGGTTCAACAAGGAGAAGGGCTTCGGCTTCGTGGAGCTCGGCGACGGCTCGGGCGATGCCTTCCTCCACATCCGCGCGGTCGAGGCCGCCGGTCACGACGACCTCCTTCCCGGCACACGCCTGACGGTCCAGACCGCGCAGGGCCAGAAGGGCCCGCAGGTCACCGCAGTGAACAGCGTCGACACCTCCACGGCCGAGGCGGCTCCGCCCCGGCGCGAGGCCCCGCGCTTCGGCGGCGGTGGTGATCGCTTCGGCGGCGGTGGCGGTGGTGACCGCTTCGGCGGCGGCGGCGGCGACCGTTTCGGTGGCGGCAGCCGTGATCGCTTCGGCGGCGCGGGTGCTGGCGGCGGCGGTGGACGCTTCGCCTCCGGCCCGTCGGTCGAGATGACCGGCACCGTGAAGTGGTACGACCCGGCCAAGGGCTTCGGTTTCGTCTCGGTGAACGACGGCGGCAAGGACGTGTTCGTCCACCGTTCTGCGCTCTCGCGCGCCGGCCTCGACTCGCTGGCCGAAGGCCAGCAGGTCACCCTCGGAGTCGTCGAGGGCCAGAAGGGCCGCGAGGCCTCGAGCATCACCGTCGAATACTAATCGACGCGGGTCGCGCAGCGGCCCGAACGGAAGCTTACGAAGCGGCGGCCTCAGGGCCGCCGTTTTCGTTTGTCGGGCTGGCCGTCAACGACGATGACGATGAGGGAAAACACGATGCGTCGGACCGTGAGAGCATCGTCCCGAAAGGTGGTTGCCGGCTTTCGGAAAAAGATGATGCGAGAACAAGAGGCTGGAGCATCGTCGTGGATCCGATATCCAGGACGATGCGCCAGCGCGCTCGGCTTGTTCCTCCTGTGCACGGCATCTGCCGCTGCGGAGGATTTCTCCGGCTTCTACGCGGGCGTGAATGCCGGCTGGGCGTTCGAGCGCGGCGGCCGGGATCCGTCCGTGCCGGGGGCACCGGGCGCGGCCAAGCCGGAGGAGGGGCTCCCGCCGAGCGTGGCGCGGGTTCAGGAGCGGCAGTTGCCGACCCCCGCGCATCCGACCGGACGGCGCTGAGCCGCGATCACCCGCAAGCGCAGAACACGACCGGAGCGGCGATGGCCGCCGCCCCACTTGGGAAGCCGTCAGACGTCGCGGCCGTAGCGCTCGGCCACCAGGGCATAGGCGAGGCGGGCGGTCTGGACCTCGCCGCCCTCCGGCCGGCCGGGCTTGGTCGAGGGATTCCAGCCGTAGAGGTCGAAATGCACGTGCGCCTGGGTCCGGCGCACGAAGCGGCGCAGGAACAGGGCGGCCGTGATCGCCCCGGCAAAGCCGCCGCCCGGCGCGTTGTTGAGGTCGGCGACCTTCGAATCGAGCAGGCTGGCATAGGGCGGGTGCAGGGGCAGGCGCCAGACCGGATCGTTGACGCGCAGGCCCGCTTCCGCGACCGCCGTTGCCAGCCCCTCGTCCTCGGTGAAAAAGGCTGGCAGATCCGGGCCCAGCGCCACGCGGGCGGCGCCGGTCAGCGTCGCGAAATCGAGGAGGAGGTCCGGCTCCTCGGCATCGGCCAACGCCAGCGCGTCGGCGAGGATCAGCCGCCCCTCCGCATCGGTGTTGCCGATCTCGACGGTGAGGCCGGCGCGGGAGCGGATCACGTCGCCGGGGCGGAAGGCATCACCGGCAATGGCGTTCTCGACGCTCGGCACGATCAGCCGCAGCCGGATGGGCAGGCCGGCGCCCATGATCATCTCGGCCGCCGCCAGGGCCGCGGCGGCGCCGCCCATATCCTTCTTCATCAGCAGCATGTTGGAGGCCGGCTTGATGTCGAGCCCGCCGGTGTCGAACACGACACCCTTGCCGACCAGCGTCACCCGCGGTGCATCCTCGGCCCCCCAGGTCAGATCGATGAGGCGGGGCGCCCGCGGCGAGGCGACGCCCACGGCATGGACGAGAGGAAATTCCTTCTCGAGATCCGCGCCGACGGTGACGGAGACCGCCGCACCGAACCGCTCGCCCAGAGCCCCCACGGCCGTCTCGACCTCGGCCGGTCCGAGATCGTTCGCCGGGGTGTTGATGAGGTCGCGTCCGGCCGCGACCGCAGCCGCGAGCCGTTCGATCGCCGCCGCGTCGGTTCCGTCCGGGGCGACGAGGCGCGGACGCGGCTCGCCCGGCTTGCGGTAGCGCTCGAACCGGTAGCTGCCGAGCAGCCAGGCCAGCGCCGCCTCCCGCTCATCGAGACCATCGCACGGCTCGAATCGGTAATCGCCGGGGGGCAGGGCGCCCGGCAGCTTGCCGGCGAGAAAGCGGTCGCGGCCGGCCGCTTTCGCGTCGCCCAGGCCGAACAGCACGCGGCCGAGCCTCCCGTCCTCGCCCGGCAGGAGGGCGACGCGGCCGGCCTTTGGGGCAAAGCCGGTGGCCTCGGCAAAGCTGCGCTGGAGCGGCGGCAATCCGGCCGCGACTTCGTCCCATCCTGCCTGCGTCACGCAGCGGATCGGGACCGCGTCCGCGCCTGCTTCGAGGAGGGAGGGGCCGTGCGGGGTCTGAGGTTCGGACATGGAAAATAAGCTTAACCGGCCATTAGGGTTAACGCTCTATCACCCCGCCATCGGTACGGCGCAAGCGCCGGCCGTGGCATTGGGGGGAGAGGACACCATGACCGGCATTGGCAGCGCGGCTCCGAGCCAGCCTGGAATGGTCCGGACACGCCGTCTCCTCGCCTTGGCCCTCGTCGGCCTCGGGCTGGCCGGCTGCCAGAGCCGCTCGCCCGAGACGACCGGCTCGATCGGCGGCCTCAACCTGCTCGGCGCGAACCGTCCCGAACGCTCGCCCCGCGCCGAAGTCGATGCCCTGGCAGCGCGCTACAACGCGGACCCGAACGACGTGCGCTCCGCCATGCGCTACGCCGCGGCCCTGCGGGCGACCGACCAGAAATCACAGGCCGTGGCAGTGCTGCAGCAGATCGCCCTGCGCAACCCGAAGGACAAGGTGGTGCTCGCCGCCTACGGCAAGAGCCTCGCCGATGCCGGCCGCTACCAGGAGGCCAACGAGGTCCTTCAGAACGCCCACAGCCCGGCCCAGCCCGATTGGCGGGTGCTCTCGGCGCAGGGGATGGTGGCCGACGAGACCGGCGACCACGTTCGGGCACAGAATCTCTACGACACCGCCCTCAAGATCGCGCCGAACGAGCCGCGGATCCTGTCGAATCTCGGCCTGTCCTACGCACTCTCCCGCCGGCTCGACGAGGCCGAGACCACCCTGCGCCTCGCCGTGGCCCAGCCGAAGGCCGATGCCCGCGTGCGTCAGAACCTCGCTCTGGTGCTCGGCCTCAAGGGCCGCTACGACGAGGCCGAGCAGGTGCTGGCCCAGGATCTCGGCCCGGCGGAAGCGGCGGCCAACATGCGCGAGATGCGCGCCATGGCGGCCCGTCGCGCGGCGCCGAAGACGGCCCAGGCCTCCGCTGCGACGCCGGGGCGGCAGCTCGCACGGTCGTCGATCCAGTAAAGCCGTCATCTTTGCCCGCCGACCTTGACGAAACCGGCGCATCTCCCCTATAGGCTCGCCACTTCCATAGGACTCCGCCGGTATCGATTGTCGCGAGGGTTCGACGCCCTCGGCGCAAGAGCCGTGTGGCATTGCCGAAACGCTTCAGCGCCGAGACCCGGCCTAACGTTGACAGGACTGTAACGATGTCGCGTCGCTGCGAACTCACGGGCAAGGCCGTTCAGGTCGGTCACCTCGTGAGCCACTCGAACCGGAAGACCAAGTGCCGGTTCCTGCCGAACCTCTGCAATGTCACGCTGCAGTCGGACACCCTCAACCGCCGCGTCCGCCTGCGGGTGACCGCCCACGCGCTCCGCTCGGTCGAGCATCGCGGCGGCCTCGACGCCTTCCTCGTGAAGGCCCGCGAGATCGAGCTGTCGCAGACGGCCCGCCTGCTCAAGCGCGAGATCGAGAAGAAGATCGCCGAGCCGGCCACGCCCGTCGCCGCGTAAGTCGCGTCGGGCCGGCTCACGGCCCGAACGACTGTCCAACCGAATCAAAGGCCATCGGATGCGCGAATCGCGCCCGGTGGCCTTTTCCGTTCGACAGGCTCACCCCGGCCGATGACGGCGCTCACCCTCATCATCCCGATTTTCGGCCTCGTGCTGGTCGGCTGGCTCGCCTCGCTCACCAAGATCATCTCGGAGCGGGTCGGCGACGGCCTGTCCGAATACGTCTTCGCGCTGGCGGTGCCGGCCCTCATCGTCTCGACGCTGACGCGGCCGGGCCTGACGGGCGAGATCGCCTGGGGCTACTGGGCGAGCTATTTCGGCGGGGCCGCCATCGCCTGGGCCACCGGCTCGCTGATCGGGCGCCGCACCGCGGGCGTGGACCGGCGCGGGGCCGTGCTGCACGGTTTTGCCGCGAGCCAGTCGAACACCGTCTTCGTCGGCGTGCCGATGATTCTCCAGGCTTACGGCGAATCGGGCGCCTTCCCACTGTTCATGCTGCTCGCCGTCCACCTGCCGCTGATGATGGGCGCCGCGACCTTCCTGATCGAATCGGAGGGCGGGCGCCCCATGGGCCAGCGGCTGAAGGCGCTGGGCCTCGCGCTGGGCAAGAATCCAATCTTCCTGGCGCTCGCCGTCGGCATGGCGATGAAGGCCGCGGGCCTGTCCTTCTCGGGCATTCCCAAGGCGCTGGTCGATTCGCTGGCCGGCACCGCCTCGACCTGTGCGCTGATCGCGCTGGGCGCCGGCCTCACCCGCTACAAGGTGCTGCACGACCTGCGCGGCGCCAGCATCGTCGCCGCCTTGAAGCTCGGCCTGCACCCGCTCGCGGTCTACGTTCTCGCCTTCCACGTCTTCACCATGCCGCCGGCCTATGCCGGGGTCGCGGTGCTGTTCGCGGCGATGCCGGTGGGCATCAACGCCTACCTGCTGGCCGTGCGCTACAAGAGCGAGCAGGGCTTGGTCGCTGCCGCCGTGCTGGTCTCGACGCTGGCCGCGACCGCCACGACGGTGGGCTGGTTGATGCTGCTCGGGCGCGGATAGCGTTTCGGACTTTGCGCAGTCCCACTCTCGCCCTCATCCTGAGGTGCCGGAGCGCAGCGCAGGATGAGGGCGGTGGAGAGGAACCCGCTCTCAGGCCAGATCTCGCAGCCTCGGACAGGATGGCTGCGTTGACCCCGGCCCCCTCGCTCCATAGGTTGCCGGCTCTTGCGCCCCGGCCCGCTCGGCCGGTGCGGCGCTTGTCCAGACCCCGAAAAGCTTGCTTGTGATGTCCGCGCCCCTCCGTCTCGACCCCGACATTCTGGAGGCCGCTGCCTCCGCCGCCGCCTGGCCGTTCGAGGAGGCGCGCAAGCTCGTGGCGCGGCTGGAGCGCAAGCCCAAGAGCGAGGTGCTGTTCGAGACCGGCTACGGTCCCTCGGGCCTGCCGCATATCGGCACCTTCGGCGAAGTCGCCCGCACCTCCATGGTGCGCCACGCCTTCCGCGTGCTGACCAAGGACACGGTGCCGACCCGGCTGATCGCCTTCTCCGACGACATGGACGGCCTGCGCAAGGTTCCGGACAACGTGCCGAACCGCGAGCGGCTGCGCGACGCGCTCAACCTGCCGCTGACCCAGGTACCCGATCCCTTCGGCACGCATGACAGCTTCGGCGCGCACAACAACGCCGAGCTGCGCCGCTTCCTCGACGCCTTCGGCTTCGACTACGAGTTCCGCTCGGCCACCGAGTGCTACAAGGCCGGCCTCTTCGACGACACGCTCCGCCTCGTGCTGGAGCGCTACGAGGCGGTGATGGCGATCATGCTGCCCTCGCTGCGGGCCGAGCGCTCGGCAAGCTACTCGCCGTTCCTGCCGATCCACCCCGTCACCGGCCATGTGATGCAGGTGTCGATCGACGAGGTGCGCCCGAGCGCCGGCACCATCGTCTGGCGCGACCCGGCGACGAACGAAGCCTACGAGACCCCGGTGACCGGCGGCCACGTCAAGCTGCAGTGGAAGCCCGATTGGGCGATGCGCTGGGTCGCGCTCGGCGTCGATTACGAGATGGCCGGCAAGGATCTGATCGATTCGGTCAAGCTCTCGGGCCAGATCGCGCGCGCGCTCGGCGCGGAGCCGCCCGAAGGGTTCAACTACGAACTCTTCCTCGACGAGAAGGGCCAGAAGATCTCGAAGTCGAAGGGCAACGGCCTGACGATCGACGAGTGGCTGACCTACGCGCCCCCTGAGTCGCTGGCTTTGTTCATGTACAACAAGCCGCGCGAGGCCAAGCGCCTGTTCTTCGACGTGATTCCGCGCAACGTCGATGAGTACGACAACTTCCTCGGCCGCTTTGCCGGCCAGGAAGCCAAGCACCGCCTCGGCAACCCGGTCTGGCACCTGCACGCGGGCGCGCCGCCGGCCGTCGAGACCATCGACGAGGCCGGCACCACGCTTTCCTTCGGCATGCTCTTGAACCTCGTGGCGGTGGCCAATGCCGAGGACGAGGCGGTTTTGTGGGGCTTCATCCGCCGCTACGCGCCGAATGTCGGACCGGAGACGCATCCGCGGCTGGCCGGCCTCGTGACGCGGGCGCTCGCCTATTACCGGGACTTCGTGCGCCCGGAAAAGCAGTACCGCGCCCCGACCGAGGAAGAGGCCGCGGCCCTGCGCGACCTCGCGGACACCCTCGCCGAACACGAGAACTCGACCGACCCCGAGGCGTTGCAGGCCATCGTCTACGAGGTCGGCCGGCGTCACTTCCCCGACCTGTCGGGCAAGGCCAAGAGCCCGGACGGTCGGCCCGGCGTCTCGAAGACGTGGTTCGCCTCGATCTACAACGTGCTGTTCGGCGAGGCGCAGGGCCCGCGCTTCGGCTCGTTCATCGCGCTCTACGGCGTGGCGGGCACGCGGGCACTGATCGAGAAGGCGCTGAGCGGCGCGCTGGTGGCCGAGCACGCGGCTTTCCTCGAGAGCCGCAAGGCTGCGGCGGCGTGAGCCGGGGACGGGGCAGATACGGAGAATGAGGGCGGTGGCAGGCCTACTCGGCCTTCTCGCCGCCCTGTTCGGCACTTCGGCCTCGGCGCAGGTCGCGCAAGGCATCAAGGCCTATGCGCGGGGCGATTTTCCGGCGGCGATGCGCGCCTTCGAGGCGGGTGCGGCGAAGGGCGAGCCCCAAGCCCTCTACAATCTCGGTGTCGCCTATGCCGAAGGGCGCGCCGTGCCGGCCGACCCGGCCCGCGCCCTCGCTTATTACCGGCAGGCGGCAGAGGGCGGCAGCGTGCTCGCCGCCTTCAACCTGGGCCAAGCCTATCGCAAGGGCCAGGGCGTTGCCGCCGACCCGGCGCAGGCCGCGCGCTGGTACGAGCAGGCGGCCAAGGGCGGCCATTACAAGGCGGGCAACGAACTCGGTCTCCTCACCCTCGAAGGCAAGGGCGTGCCGCGCGACCCCGTCGAGGGCATGGCCTGGATCTACCCGGCGACCCACGCCTCGATCATGGACCCCTCCGCCATGGCCAACGCGATCCAGGCGGCGGGCATGCTGGACAGCGCACAGATCCAGGAAGCGCAAGCGCGGGGGAAGACGTATTTCCAGCGCTACATCGCACCGAAACGGGCGGTGGTGCGGGCGATCTCCGGGCACTGAGCCGCACCTTCACGGGTGCTCGGACCCTACCCCTTCCAGGGATTGACGACGGACACGCCGGTCGGCGCGAAGTCGGCGGCGTTGCGGGTCACGACCGCCATTCCGTGCACGAGCGCCGTGGCGGCGATCAAAGCGTCGCGCTCGCTGCGTTTGTCGGGAACGTGCAGCCGGGCGCAACGGCGGGCCACAGCGGTGTCAACGGCCAACGTGCGGCCGGAGAATTCGGGCAGGACGGACCGTTCGAGCCAAGCGCGAAGCGTGGCCCCTTGCGCCGCGTCCCTTCGTTCGAGCGACAGGATGCCGACTTCGAGTTCCAAGACCGTCACCGCCGAGATGAACAGGTCAGAGGCATCCATGGTATCGGCGAATGCGATGACGCCGGGATCGGCCCGGCCGAAACTCGCCTTGCGCAGTTCGGACACGAGGCAGGTGTCGAGGAGGTACATCAGGAGAAATCGACGGGCCGAATTCCGACGTCCACGCGCGGGGGCTCGAAATCGATCTCCGCCGCACCCGGCATTGCCAGGGCCTCGGCGATGTTCCGCCGCTGCCCGGTGAGGCGCCGATACGCCTCGATGCTCAGCAGGACATGAGCCGGCTTGCCGCGGTCGGTGATGAAGACGGGGCCGTCTTCGGCCGCCCGCTTGGCTCGGGTGACGTCCTGATTCAGCTCCCGACTCGTCAGGGTCGTATGGGTCATGAGGACACCGGAAGAATGATGGAGCGGTTTGTAGGTTAGTTACTACATTGCCGCGACGGAAACAACCGTTCCTTGCATGATGGCTTGTCATGTCCCGCGAAAGGGACGTGTCCGGCGAGGCCCGTCATCCCTTCCACGTCCACCTGTCGAGTGCCGCCGCCAGCCCGATGCCGACGGCGTAGGCCACGACGTTCCACGGTGAGAAGACGCGGCCCAGCAGCAACTGCCCCGCCAGCGTCAGGCGGAACGCATCGAGCCCCGGCGTGTGGACGAGGCGAAACAGCTCGACCAGCACCGCGAGGGCCAAGGCCACGGCGGCCAGCCGGCCGGTCGCGGCCTTCGGGCGGGGGAAGGCGACGAGCCCGTAGACCATCGCGCCCCACAGGACCGAGCCTCCATACTTCACGACCGCCTTCGGCAGGCCGAGCGGCACCAGGCGCAGGCCGACGCCCGCGGCGATCACGGCGACGATGGCGGTGAAGAGGTAGGGGCGGCGGGATCGAGGGCTCGGCATCGCGGCGGTTTACAGGGCGGGAGGCGCCCGGTATCACCCCGGGCCACACCGACATACGAGTTTCACACCAGATGCGCGCCGAGATCGAACAGGCCTCGGATGCCGCCAAGCAGTCTATAGGGCTGCTGAGGAGGCATCTTTGACTGGGACACCGTCGATAAACGTCTCGCGGAGCTGAACGCAGCGTCCGAGAACCCCGACCTCTGGAACGATCCGGAGGCCGCACAGAAGGTCATGCGCGAGCGCCAGGAGCTCGACGAGGCCGTCACCGCGATCAAGAAGCTCGAACGCGATCTCGACGATGGCGCGACGCTGATCGAACTCGGCGAGATGGAGGGCGACCAAGCCTCCATCAACGAGGGCGAAGCCACGATCAAGGCGGTCGAGAAGGAGGCCGCAAGCCGGCAGGTCGAGACCCTCCTCTCGGGCGAGGCCGACGGCTTCGACACCTATCTCGAAGTCCATGCGGGCGCGGGCGGCACCGAGAGCCAGGACTGGGCCAACATGCTTCAGCGCATGTATGCCCGCTGGGCCGAGCGCCGGAAGTTCAAGGTCGAGATCGTCGAGATGACCGACGGCGAAGAGGCCGGGATCAAGGGCGCCACGCTCCTGATCAAGGGCCACAACGCCTATGGCTGGCTCAAGACCGAATCCGGCGTGCACCGCCTCGTGCGGATCTCGCCCTACGACTCGAACGCGCGGCGGCATACCAGCTTCGCGAGCGTCTGGGTCTATCCGGTCGTCGATGACCGGATCGAGATCGAGATCAAGGAATCGGACTGCCGCATCGACACCTACCGGTCGTCGGGCGCGGGCGGCCAGCACGTCAACACGACCGATTCGGCGGTGCGCATCACGCACAACCCGACCGGCATCGTCGTGGCCTGTCAGCAGGAGCGTTCACAGCACAAGAACCGGGCCACCGCCTGGAACATGCTGCGCGCCCGCCTCTACGAGGCCGAGCTGAAGAAGCGCGAGGAGAAGGCCAACGCCGAGGCGGCCTCGAAGACCGATATCGGCTGGGGCCACCAGATCCGATCCTACGTGCTTCAGCCGTATCAGCTCGTGAAGGACCTGCGCACCGGCACGCAATCGACCGATCCGGACGAGGTGCTCGACGGTGCCCTCGACCCGTTCATGGAAGCCTCGCTGGCCCAACGCGTGTTCGGCGGCAGCGAAGACGTCGCCGACATCGACTGACGCCCCTTAGAGCATCGTCCTGGACATCAGATCCAGGACAATGCTCTAAGTACTTGTTTTTGCATCATCTTTTCCGAAAGCCGGCAACCACCTTTCGGGACGATGCTCTAGTCTCCTCCCCGCGCGGGGAGGGGACATCCGGCCTCAATCGGCGAAGACGAGCTGCGCCCCGGCCCGCAGGAACCGCTGCGGATCGACCGGCTCGCCGTCGATGCGGGTCTCGTAATGCAGGTGGCTGCCGGTGGAGCGGCCGGTCGAGCCGGCAAACCCGACCACATTCCCCGCCTCGACCCGCTGGCCGACCGAGACTGCCGTGCCGGAGAGGTGCGCGTAGCGGGTGACGAGCCCACGGCCGTGATCGACCTCGACCATGTTGCCGTAGCCGCCGGCATACTCGGCCGCCGTGATCCGCCCGGCCGCGGTGGCACGGACCGGAGCGCCGGTCTCGGCCCGCATATCCACGCCCGTATGGAGCGCGTAGCCGCGGGTGAACGGATCGAGCCGGGCGCCGAAGCTGCTGGTGAAGGCAAGCTCGCCCGGAAGCGGCTGGCGGAAGGGGAGGGCGGCGGTGACTCGGCGCAGATGCGTCTCCTCCTCGATCTGGCGGCGGGCCTCGGCCAGCGCCTGCTCGAAGGCATCGAGCCCGAGCGGAACGAGGGGACCGCCGACGCCGCCGGGAGGTGGATCGAACCGGGCCGGGGAGAGACCCGTGCGGGCGATCAGGTCGCGGAAGCGCTCGGCGCTGCGCCCGGCCTGTTGGGCGATGCCGGCCGCGGCGCGCGACTGCGCCTCGGCGACGCGATGGAGCGCCTCCTCCAGGCGCGACAGGCGCGTGGAAGAGGCGCCGCCGGCGGCCTCGGCCCGGTCCTCGCCACCCATGCGCAGTTCCGGCGTCGGGAACGGCTTCTGGACACGCGCGGCGGGCTCCGCGACCGGGATCGGCGCGGGCGGTGGCATATCGATGGGCGCGGCGGCGCCACCCAGACCGGAAAGCAGCCCCTGGCGCTTCTCGATCAGGGACTGCCGCTCGGTCAGGGCGGAGAGCCGGTTCTCGACGCTGCCGCGCTCGGCATTGCGCTCGGCCGCCGCGCGGTCGAGGGCGCGCTGGAGGGTGCCGATCCGCTCCTCGTAGGTGAACTGCATCGCGCTCTGGCGCGAGACGAAGCGGGCCAGCATCTCGTCGTGGAAGACGAGATAGTAGCTCGCGGCGGCCGCCCAGAGCGTCGAGACGGCGAGCCCGATGCCGAGCGCCCGGACGAGACGGCGCTGGGAGAGAGGGGAAAGGCCGGCTTTGCGGCGGGCCTGAGCAGTCGATGGCATGGCACGTCGGACGTTCGGAGACGGGCCCGATCACAGACGATTAAGGTTAAGGAAGCCTAGCGTTTGTTAGCGATCCTGCGCCTGCATCGAGACACGGGACGCGACCTCTCGACATCGCATCATCCCGAAATCAGAGTCTTTCGGGATGATGCCGGCAAGTGATCCGTCGTCAGTCCAGCGCCTTCACGGCGTCCAGAACCTCCTCGACATGGCCCGGCACCTTCACCTTGTGCCAGATCCGCGCGATCCGTCCCTCGCGGTCGATGAGCAGGGTCGTGCGCTCGACGCCCATGTATTTGCGTCCGTACATGCTCTTCTCGACCCAGACGCCGTAAGCTTCCAGCATCGTCTTCGCTTCGTCGGAGGCGAGTGGAAAGGTCAGGCCGTACTTCGTCCTGAACTTATCGTGGCTCTTGACTGAATCCGGCGAGACCCCGACCACCTTCGCCCCGGCGGCGGCCAACGCCTCGCTCTGAGCGTTGAAGTTCTGCGCCTCGAGGGTGCAACCGCTCGTGTCATCCTTGGGGTAGAAATAGAGCACGATCTTGTGACCGCGCAGGCTTTCGAGAGAGATGGTCTCGCCGCCCGCTCCGGGTAACGAGAACAGGGGCGCGGCATTGCCGGTCTCTAGCGGCATCTCGCCTTCCTTTCGGCCGATTGATGGTGTGCCTGACCCCATGCACGCAGACCTCGCGGGACGCCATGCCGGAGTGGCTTGAATCCTGAGGAAAGCCGCCGCGGCAAACCGACCTTCGCCCGAACCTACGGGTGCAGCAGCGAACGAGTGATGGATCAGGAAACGGCCAGGACCCTGCTCCAGGAGGCGGTCGAGGCGCCTGCGCCGCGCAAGGCGCGCCGCCGTCGGCGGCGGCCGGTTCTCTGGTGCGCGCTGCTCCTCGTCTTCCTGCTCGGGCTCGGCGGCGGGCTCGTCGCCCTGCGGCTGTCGCAGGGGCCGCTGCGCATCGACGGGCTGACGAATCAGGTCGCCGAGGCGGTGGCGGGCCGCTTCGGGCCGGGCTGGCGCGTGGCGCTGCGCGACAGCGCGCTCGAACTCGACAGCGAATCTTCGCTGGCCCTCCGGGTCGGCGGGCTCGACATCTTCAACCCGGAGGGCGCGCTGGTGGTGCGCGCCCCGCTCGCGGTGGTCAGCCTCGATACGTGGAGCCTGCTGCGGCTCTCGGTCCAGCCGCGCTCCATCGAGTTCCGCGACATCGAGATGACCGCCCTCGTCCATGACGACGGCTCCATCGCCTTCGCGGCCTCCTCGCCGACACAAGGTGAGGCGGCCAAGCCTCACACCCTGCCGAGCGTGGATGCGGCCCGCGGCACCGTCTCGCCGGTCTCGGCGGCGGTCGCCTCGATCTTCGGCGTGGTGCTCGATCCAGCCGGCGTCATCGGCGCCCTCGACCGGGCGCGGATCACCAACGGACGCCTGAACCTCGTCGACGACGCCCGGCATCAGGCGACCTTCGAGCGGGTGAACGGCCTGTTCCGCCGCGGCACCAGCGACGATTCGCGGGTGTTCGAGCTGCGCATCGACGGGCCCCACGGCGAGTGGCGCTTCGGCGGGCGCGTCCACGAGGTGGGGGAGGGGCGGCGCGCGGGCGTCATCACCCTGGACGACCTTCCCGTCACCGATCTCCTGCTGCTGTCCGGCCATTCGAAGATGCCGGTGGAGACCGACCTCAAGCTCTCGGCCCGGGCCGACGTGGCGCTGTCGGGCGGCCGCATCGAGACGATGAAGGCCGAGGTGAAGACCGGCGGCGGCACGCTCCTCATCGACGAGAAGGACTTCAACCCGGTCGTCATCGACGAGCTGCGCGCCGAGGCGAGCTGGGACGAGGCGCGGCGGGCGCTGGCCATCTCCGCCATCGACTACAAGGGCGGCGGCAACGACGCGCATCTGACCGGCGCCTTCGCCATCGGCCCGCCCGGTGCCGAGGATGCCTGGACCCTCGATTTTGCCGGCAAGGACGCGCTCCTGCGCGGCGCCGCCCGCAGCGACCCGTCCTTCCGCATCGGCGAGATCAGTGGGAGGATCACCGGCCGGGCCGGGGGTGTGAACATCGAGTCGCTCGCGCTCACCGGCGACGGCCTGAATGGCCGCCTGAGCGGCACGGTGGGCACGCGAGCCGACGACGAGGGCATCACCCTGCATATCGTCGCCAGCGACACCGACGGCCGCAAGGCCATGCGGCTCTGGCCCGAGAACATCGCGCCCGGCGTGCGCAACTACCTCGTGGACGAGCTGCGCGGCGGCCGGCTCGATCAGGCGGACATCAAGATCGACATGAGCGGCTCGGAACTCGCCGCCGCGACCCATGGCGACCCGATGCCGGATGCCGCGCTCAACGTGACCTTCGCGGTCTCGGATGCCGGCCTGACCATCTCCCCGGACGCGCCGCCGCTGAGCCATGGCCGGGTCACCGGCACGATCACCGGCCGCAGCACGACGATCCAGAACGCCACCGCCGAGATCCGCCTCTCCGACACGCGGGCCCTGACGATCTCGGACGCCTCCTTCCTGATCCGCGATCCGCAGCCGGACAAGATCGTCGCCCAGCTTGGCCTGCGCCTGTCCGGCTCCGTCGATTCGCTGGCCGCGCTCCTCGAAACCCCGATGTTCAAGGGGTTCACCGGCGTCGACATCGACCCGACCATACTGAAGGGCAAGGCGGACCTGCGCCTCGACGTGCCGATCAACCTCAAACACGTGCCCGATCTCGCCGAGATGCCGGTGACGCTCACGGGCTCGATCACCGAGTTCAGCATGGAGAAGGCGGTCGGCAAGGACCGCTTCGAGGCGGGCCGCTTCACGCTCTCCTTCGACCGCAGCGGCTTCGCCCTCAAGGGCGACGGGCGGGTGCTCGGCGCCGCCGTCGCCATCGATCTGAAGCAACCCAAGCCCGGCGCCCCCGGCGAGGCGGTGGTGAGCCTGAGCCTCGACGACGCCTTCCGGGCTAAGCGCGGCCTGCCGACCGCGCCGCAGCTCGGCGGCGTCATCCCGGCCCGCATCGTCTTGCCAGTGGGGCGCCCCGCCTCCGCCGGCAAGCCGCCGGCCCGGGTCGAGGCGGATCTGACCCGCGCTTCGATCAACGGTCTGGTACCCGGCTGGAGCAAGCCCGCGGGCAAGGCCGGGCGGCTCAGCTTCACCCTGGTGGAGGCGGCGGGCGGCGGGATGGAGCTGCGCGACATCGCCCTCGACGCCGCCCCCGCGCTCGCCCGCGGCAGCGCCACGATCTCGGCGGAGGGCAATCTGGAACGGGCGGACCTGACCGCGCTCAAGCTCTCGCCGGGCGACGACATGCGCGTCAGCCTCGACCGGTCCGGCTCGACCTACAAGGTCGCGGTGAAGGGCGCCGTCGTCGATGCCCGGCCCTTCCTCAAGGGCATGACGAGCGGCGACGACAAGGGCAGCAAGGATCCCGGCAAGGACATCGAGGCGGATGTCACCGCCAACATCGTCTCGGGCTTCAACGGCGAATCGCTCACCAACGCGGCGCTGAAGGCGAGCTTCAAGGGCGGCGACCTGCGCGCCGCCCAGTTCAAGGGCCGTTTCGGCGGCGCCCCGGTCAGCGCCGTGGTCCGGAGCGAGCGCGGTGCACCGCTGCTCACCCTCGACTCCGCCGATTCCGGCGCGACCCTGCGCTTCCTCGACATCTACAAGCGGATGTATGGCGGGCGGCTCGGGCTCAACATCTATCTCAACGACGGCCCGCAGGCCGGCGTGGTCCAGATCAAGGACTTTGCCCTGCGCAACGAGCCCGCCCTGTCGAGCATCGTCGCCCAGGCGCCGCCGCCCTCGGACGGACGGCGCGCGGCCCCGAACGCCAACGATGTCGGCTTCGACAAGATGCGCGCGAACTTCACCCGCAACGGCCCGCGGGTGAGCTTCTCCGACGCGGCGATCTCGAACGCGGCGATGGGCTTCACGGCCAGCGGCTGGCTCGACACGGCCAGGGAGCGCACGCAGATCGACGGCACCTTCGTGCCGCTCTACGGGCTCAACAACGTGGTGGCGCAGGTGCCGTTGTTCGGGCCGCTGCTGGCGGGCGGCAGCAACGAGGGCCTGTTCGCGGTGAACTTCAACGTCTCGGGGCCGATCGCCAAACCGACGGTCAATGTGAACCCGCTCTCGGCGGTCGCCCCCGGCTTCCTGCGCAAGCTCTTCGGCGCCGGCAGCGGCGACGCCTTCGCCACTGGCACCACGCAGGACGGACCGGAGCGGTAGGGTTCAGAACGCAAGCCCTCCAACCCTATGGAGGGACTGGTCGGGGTGGGGGCGGACGACATCCGGACTGCGCCGGGGGCCGGCTTTGATCGGGCGCGACGCGGCACAACAGCGCTGGACGGGGCCGCGTGCATGGTGAACGCGTTGAGCCTCATGATGCATGCGCAAGAGCCCGCAAGGAGCCCATATCGAAAACCCGCACGGGGCGGATCGGCGTCGGGACGGTGCTTCAAGTCGCGCCTTTCCAAGGATCGGCCTTTCGCATACGGCCTTGAGGCCAACCGGTTTGAATAGCCTGACCGTTGACCGCTCCCGCGTCCGAGCTTGGCGCTCATCGCAGCGACATCGAAGGGCGGGAAGCGATCTTTCCGACGCAAATCCTTGCATGGTCACGGCGCGGCTGAGCGGGTCGCACCCTCGAACCGGCTTGGCCTTCACCTCAATGAAGACCCGTTCGACCCGTAAAAGCGGGACCGACGGCAGCGGCCCGGTCGCATCACGCGAACGGCTCCTTTTGACGCCTATCCCGCCTCGCAAGGCGCCCGACGAACAGGATTGCCGGCCAACGTGATCGCCACACCATCGAATCCGACCGCGACGGGCCGGCTCGCGGACGAGGCCTCCCGAACCGACGACGCGCGGCTGGCGCGGGAAGTGGCCCGGCACTGCGCCGCGTTCCGCGAACCGATTCCCCGGCTGGCCCTTCGGCAGGTGGCCGACACGCTGCTGCCCTACCTGATCCTCTGCACGGTGATGCTCGTCGCGGCGGCGAACGGCTACGCGCTTCTCGCCCTGCCGCTGGCGGTGCCCGCGGGCGGCCTCCTTGTGAGGCTCTTCATCATCCAGCACGATTGCGGGCACGGCTCGTTCCTGCCGTCACGCCGGGGCAACGATGGGCTCGGCCGCGCCCTCAGTCTGCTGACGGTGACGCCCTACGACAGCTGGAAGCGCGCGCATGCCCTGCATCACGCCACGACCGGCGATCTCAGCCGCCGCGGCACGGGCGACGTCCACACCTTGACCGTGCGCGAATACCTCGCGCTGCCGCGCTGGGGCCGGCTGCGCTACCGCCTCTACCGCAATCCGCTCATCCTGATTGTGCTTGGCTCGCCGATCAACTTCCTCATCCTGCAGCGCCTGCCCAACGGCGTCGGGCTGCCGTGGCGGACGGCATGGCGCGATGTGCTGGCGCTCGACGCCGTGCTCCTTGCGGCCTTTGCGGTACTGGCGCTGGCCGTCGGCGGCATCGGGCCGGTGCTCTGGGTGTTCCTGCCGGTGATCGCCGTCGCCGCCTGGGTCGGCGGCTGGTTATTCTATGTCCAGCACCAGTACGAGGAGACCGTCTGGGAGGAGGCCGAAGCCTGGGACTTCCACCGCGTAGCGCTCGGCGGCAGTTCCTACTACGCGCTGCCACGGGTGCTTCAGTGGTTCACCGGCAATGTCGGCTTGCACCACGTCCACCACCTCAACAGCCGCATCCCGAATTACCGCTTGCAGGAATGCCTCGACGGCCACGAGGTTCTCGGGCGGGTGGGCCGCCTGACCCTGCGCGACAGCCTGCGCTGCCTGAAGCTGGCGCTCTGGGACGAAGAGGCCCGCAAGATGGTCGGCTTCGCACGCGTGCGCGGGCTTCAGGCCGCCTGAGGCGCGCGGGACGCGGTCGGCAGCTCGGACATGCGTGAGCGTGATCCGAATTGCCGATCCGTGACGCGGAGCGATCGGGGGCCGCGAGCGACGCAGCCCCCTGACCGGCCGGGTGGAACGGCTATTCCGGCCGCAGCAGCACGTGCTTCTTGCGTCCGAAGGAGAGCTTGATCACGCCCTCCGCCGTCAGGTCGGACGAGCGGAGCACCGCCTTCTCGTCGCTCACCTGCACGTCGTTGACCCGCAGGCCGCCGCCCTTGATCTGGCGGCGCGCCTCGCTGGTCGAGGGGACGAGCTTGGCGTAGTCCGGCCCGAAGGCGGTGAGCACGCCGAGGCCCGCTTCCAGCACCGCGGACGGCACGGGAATCGTCGGCAGGGATTGCGCCAGCGTGCCCTCGACGAAGGTTTTGCGGGCGGTCTCGGCGGCGGCCGACGCGGCCTCCGCGCCGTGCATCAGCGCCGTCGCCTCGGTGGCGAGGATCGTCTTGGCCTCGTTGATCTCGGCCCCCTGAAGTGCGGCGAGGCGCGCGATCTCGGGCAGCGGCAGCAGCGTGAACAGCTTGAGGAAGCGGCCGACATCGGCGTCCTCGGTGTTGCGCCAGAACTGCCAGTAATCGTACGGCGAGAGCATCCCGGCATCGAGCCAGACGGCCCCGGCCGCGGTCTTGCCCATCTTGGCGCCCGACGACGTGGTCAGGAGCGGGCAGGTCAGGGCGTAGAGCTGCGGCGTGCCCATGCGGCGGCCGAGATCGATGCCGTTGACGATGTTGCCCCATTGGTCCGAGCCGCCCATCTGCAGGCGGGTGCCGAGGCGGCGATTCAGCTCCACGAAGTCGTAGGACTGCAGGATCATGTAGTTGAATTCCAGGAACGAGAGTTCCTGGTCGCGCTCCAGCCGCATCCGCACGCTGTCCATCGACATCATGCGGTTGACCGAGAAATGCCGGCCGATGTCGCGCAGCATCTCGATGTAGTTGAGCTTCGTCAGCCACTCGGCGTTGTCGACCATCACCGCGCCGTTTCCGCCTTCATCGAAGGAAAGGAAGCGCGAGAAGGTTTGCTTGATGCCTTCCTTGTTGGCCTCGATCTGCTCCAGCGTCAGGATCTTGCGCGCCTCGTCGCGGCCGGACGGGTCGCCGACGCGGGTGGTGCCGCCGCCCATCAGCACGACCGGCTTGCCGCCGGTCTTCTGAAGCCAGTGCAGCATCATGATCGAGAGCAGGTGGCCGACATGGAGCGAGGCCGCCGTGCAATCGTAGCCGGTATAGGTCGTCAGCCCCCCTTCCGCCGCCAGCGCATCAATGCCGGCGAGGTCCGAGGCCTGATGGATATAGCCGCGCTCCTGCAGCACCCGGATGAAGTCGGATTTCGGCGCGAAGCTCTCGGCGGTCATCGTGATCGGTCTCGGATGGTTTGGCGGCGCGACAGGGGCGCGGCCGGAATGCTATCCCGTGAGGGGAAGCGCTCGCGCGGGCTCTTAGCAGGGCAGGCCGCGAAAGGCACGAGCCCGGATTTTTGGGGATAGGGGCGGCCATGGCGATGAAGCGCGCGATCGGCCTGATGAGCGGCACGTCTCTCGACGGGATCGACGTGGCGCTGATCGAGAGCGACGGCGAGCGCATCCGCATCGTCAAATCCGCCAACGGCTTCGTCGCGCCCCTCGGGCCGACGGGCTATCGCGGCTACGACGAGGCCGAGAAGCTGCTTCTGCGTGAGGCGACGCGGGATGCGGAAGGGCTGCGGGCGCGCACCGACCGGCCGGGCCGCCTCGCGGAGGCGGAAGCGTTCGTCACCCGCGCCCATGCCGAGGCGATCGAAGCATTCCTGGCGGCGAACGACCTCCGGCCGGAGGACATCGACGTCGTCGGCTTCCACGGCCAGACGGTGATTCACCGGCCCAAGCTCGGCCTCACGGTCCAGGTCGGCGACGGCGAGGCTCTGGCCAAGCGTCTCGGCATCCGCGTCGTGTCCGACATGCGCGCCAACGACGTGGCGCAGGGCGGGCAGGGCGCGCCGCTGGTGCCGGTGTTCCACAAGGCTTTGGCCGAGGCCGCGGGATTCGCCGGTCCGCTCGGCATCCTTAATATCGGCGGCCTCGCCAACGCCACCCTGATCGATTCGAGCGGCACCATGCTCGCCTTCGATACGGGGCCGGGCAACGGGCCGATCAACGACTGGATGAAGGAGCGGGTGGGCCAGGATTTCGATGAGGGCGGCGCCACCGCCGCCCGCGGCACGGTGGACGACGAGCTGCTCGAAAACCTGCTCGGCCATCCGCTGATCCTGCGCGCGCCGCCGAAATCGCTGGACCGCAACTGGTTCTCGCATCGGCTGGCCGGCTATCTCACGGTCGAGGACGGCGCGGCGACGCTCACCGCCTTCACCGCCCACGCGGTCGCCCGCAGCCGCATCTTCACGCCGGAGCCGCCGACCCGCTGGATCGTCGGCGGGGGAGGGGCGAAGAACGAGACGCTGATGGCGATGCTGAAGCAGCTCCTCGACGCCGAGGTGCTGAACGCGGACGACATCGGCTGGTCCTCGGACTTTCTCGAAGCGCAGGCCTTCGCCTATCTCGCGCTCCGTGCGCTGGAGGGATTGCCGCTCACCTACCCGACGACCACGGGGGTTGCCGCGCCGGTGACGGGCGGGGTCGTCTCCGAACCGTGAGCCTCGTCCGTTGAGCCTTGGCCACGCCCTGCGCCGCATCGTCGAGGAATATCCGCTCGCGCGCACCGACCCGCCGGCCGGGCATCCGCTCGCGCATGTGATCCGAAACGGCGCGCCGGACGAGCTGCGCCGGGTCCTGGCCCCCCTCGGCGGGCCGTTCCTGGTCAAGGGCAGCCCCGGCCGCGGCAGCCATTGGGCCGCGGTGCCGTGGCTCGCGGTGTTCGACCCCGCCGTGACGACGAGCGCCACCCGCGGCTACTACCTCGTCTACCTGTTCCCGGCGCACTGGGAGGCAGTGCATCTCTCCCTAGCGCAGGGGACCGTCGCGGCGATCCGCGAGCACGGGCGGCACTCGGGCGAGCACCTGCGCGCCAGCGGGGCCCGGCTTCGGGAACGGCTCTCAGATTTCTCGGATGTTCTGCCGGTCCCGGCGATCACCCTCGGCAGCGCGGGTGAGCTGCCCGAGGGCTACGAGGCCGCCCATATCCTCGGGCTAACCTACACTCTCGCCGACCTCGGCGACGAGCGGCGGCTGCACGCCGACCTCGCCACCGGCCTCGCCGCCTACCGGGCGCTGAAGACGCGGGGCGGGCTCGATCTTCCAGCCCCGCACTCGGGCGTCAGTGGGGTGGAGCCGCAGAGGCCGTGAGGCGGACGTTCAAGGCGTTCAGGACACGTAGCGCCGTGTCGAGGCTCGGATTGCCGTCATCCGACAGCGCCCGGTAGAGGCTTTCCCGCGATAACCCTGTCTCGCGAGCGATCTGGGTCATACCGCGGGCGCGCGCCGCGACACCGAGCGCCCGGCGAAACAGCGCGGCGTCGCCCTCTTCGACGGCCGCGGCGAGATATGCGGCGACGGCCTCGTCGCTATCGAGGAACTCCGCCGAATCGTATGGGCTCACCTCTGTCATGCGGCAGCGTAGCCCACAGACGACATTCCAGCGACAGGCTCCTCGGTCGCGCCAAACCCGAGCGCACGCGGTGGATCGAAGATCGCGCGGAGTTTGTGCCGCCTCGCATCCCGCGCTAAGGCACGCGCGCCATGTCGCACAACACCTTCGGCCACCTGTTCCGCGTCACCACCTTCGGCGAGAGCCACGGGGTGGCGCTCGGCTGCGTGGTAGATGGGTGTCCGCCCGGCCTCGCGCTCGAAGCCGAGGAGATCCAGGCGGAGCTCGACCGGCGCAAACCCGGCCAGTCGCGCTTCACCACGCAGCGGCGCGAGCCCGATCAGGTGAAGATCCTGTCCGGCGTGTTCAGCGACGACCGCACCGGCGGGCGCCAGCTCACCACCGGCACGCCGATCGCGCTGATGATCGAGAACACCGATCAGCGCTCGAAAGACTATTCCGAGATCCGCGACAGCTACCGCCCCGGCCATGCCGATTTCACCTACGACGCCAAGTACGGCATCCGCGATTATCGCGGCGGCGGACGCTCCTCCGCCCGCGAGACCGCCGCGCGGGTTGCGGCCGGCGCGGTGGCGCGCAAGGTCATCCCCGGCATCACCATCCGCGCCGCCCTGGTGCAGATGGGGCCGCACGCGATCGACCGCGCGAACTGGGACTGGGAGCAGGTCGGCCAAAACCCGTTCTTCTGCCCCGATGCGAAGGCGGCCGCGCTCTACGAGACCTATCTCGACGCGATCCGAAAGGACGGCTCCTCGGTCGGCGCGGTGATCGAGGTGGTGGCCGAGGGCGTGCCGCCCGGCCTCGGCGCGCCGATCTACGGCAAGCTCGACGCGGATCTGGCCGCGGCGATGATGTCGATCAACGCGGTCAAGGGCGTCGAGATCGGCGACGGCTTCGCGGCGGCCGCTTTGCGCGGCGAGGACAATGCCGACGAGATGCGCGCCGGCAATGACGGCCGCCCGCGCTTTCTCGCCAACCATGCCGGCGGCATCCTGGGCGGCATCTCGTCGGGCGAGCCGGTGGTTGTCCGGTTTGCCGTGAAGCCGACCTCCTCGATCCTGACGCCGCGCCAGAGCGTGAACCGCGACGGGGCTGAGATCGATCTCATCACCAAGGGCCGCCACGACCCCTGCGTCGGCATCCGCGCCGTCCCCGTCGCCGAGGCGATGATGGCCTGCGTGCTGGCGGACCATTATCTTCGCCATCGCGGGCAGAATGGCGAGCGCCCGTGAGAACGCACGATCTCCCATCGATCCCCTCATCCTGAGGTGCCGCGAAGCGGCCTCGACGAAGGCTTCAGATCCCGCGCGATGCCCGGAGACCCCTTCGAGGCCTGCGCCGTCGCTTCGGCACCTCAGGGTGAGGCGGTGGATGAGGGATCGCCGATTGGTGTAACGACTGTTTTCAAACCGCTGAACGAGACGAAGCCGTGCCCCATTGCAGCGTCACCGAGGCCATCGAAGCCTTCGCCCGCGGCGAGATCGTGGTCGTCACCGACGACGACGACCGCGAGAACGAGGGCGACCTCGTCGTCGCCGCCTCGCTCTGCACGCCGGAGAAGATGGCATTCATCATCCGCAACACCTGCGGCATCGTCTGCGCGCCGATCACCCTCGACGAAGCGCGCCGCCTCCATCTCGACCCGATGGTGGCCTCGAACGACGCGCCGCTCGGCACCGCCTTCACCGTCACGGTGGATGTGCGCCACGGGCTCACCACCGGCATCTCGGCCGAGCAGCGCTGCAACACCGTCCGCGCGCTCGCCAACGGCAATATGGGCGCGGGCGATTTCGTGCGGCCGGGCCACGTCTTCCCGCTCATCGCTCGCGATGGCGGCGTGCTGATGCGCTCCGGGCATACGGAAGCCGCGGTCGATCTGTGCAAGCTCGCGGGTCTGCCGCCGGTCGGCGTGATCTGCGAACTCGCCAACGACGACGGCACCGTGATGAAGGGGCCGCAGATCGACACGTTTTCCGAGCAGCACAGCCTCAAGCGGGTCTCGGTGGCTGATCTCATCGCCTACCGCCAAGCCCGCGACCGGCTGGTCGAGCGCGTCGGCACCTTCCCGGTGAAGTCCGAGTTCGGGGCGATGACCGGCTATGCCTACGTCACCCCGTTCGAGCCGATCCAGCAATTCGCCTTCGTCCACGGTGCCATCGGCGACGGCCGCAACATGCCGGTGCGCCTGCACCGCTCCAACGTCGTCGCCGACGTGATCGAGGGCGGGGCGCAGATCGACTCGGTGATGCGCCGCTTCGCCAAGGAGGGCCGCGGCATCCTCGTTTATCTGCGCGACGGCACCGCGGGCGTGCCGCTCAACCGCTACGCCGAGGAAGAGGGCGCCGAGGCGCAGCGCGTGCGCCAGTGGCGCGAGGTGGGGCTCGGCGCGCAAATCCTGCGCGACCTCGGCGTTGTCTCGATCCGCAACCTGTCCTCGTCGTCGCGCTCCTATGTCGGCCTGTCGGGCTTCGGCATCGAGCTGGTCAGCGAAGAGCCGCTGGAGGGCTAAAGACTGGCAGCCGCGCGGCCCCTTGCGGGCAAGCGCGGCCGTTCCCAGTTCCTTTTCGAGGCGGCTTCGTCAGCGACACGCGGCCGTCGGTTTCGGAAAAGGAGCGTGCATGGTCCTCGTCCCCTGTCCGGCCTGCGATCACCGCGTCTCGGAGAAGGCGTTCGCCTGCCCGTCCTGCGGGCATCCCGGCCGTGCCGCCGACCGGCACGGGGTCGTGCCGGCGCTGAGCCGCGTCGCCGGAACCTACGTCTCCGCCAACGCCGTGACCGGGGCGATTCTCGGCAGCGTGATGTTCCTCAGCGTCGCCGCCGTGCTCATCACGCTGATCCTCGCGCACCGGTAGGCGCAACGGCCGGCGGTGCCCGTCACCGCCCCATCAGCGCATCCATGTGGGCGGCGACCGAGCGGGCGAGCCCGTCGAGACTGTAGCCGCCCTCCAGGATCGACACGACGCGGCCGCCGGCATGGCGGTCGGCGATCTCCATCAGCCGCCGCGTCGCCCAGCCGAAATCCGCCTCTTCGAGTTGGATGTTGGCCAGGGGATCGAGCTTGTGCGCGTCGAACCCCGCCGAGATCACGATCAGGTCGGGCGCGAAGGCGTCGAGCCGCGGCAGGATGCGGGCCTCGAAGGCCTCGCGAAACAATTCGCTGCCGTCGAAGGCTTTGAGCGGCGCGTTGACGATGGTGTCGTGGTCGCCGCGCTCGCCCGTGGCGCCCGATCCCGGAAACAGCGGCATCTGGTGCGTCGAGGCATACATCACCGTCTTGTCGGCCCAGAAGATGTCCTGCGAGCCGTTGCCGTGGTGGACATCCCAATCCACCAGCGCGACGCGCGTGGCACCGAACGCCTTCTGTGCGTGGCGCACGGCGATCGCCGCGTGGTTGAACAGGCAGAAGCCCATGGCGCGACCGCGCTCGGCATGGTGGCCGGGCGGGCGCATGGCGACGAAGGCGTTGGCGCATTCCCCCTTCATCACCGCATCGACCGCATGGTTCGACCCGCCGATGGCGTGCAGGCAGGTGTTGAGCGTGCCCGGCGACATCAGCGTATCGCCGTCGATCTGAAAGAAGCCCTCGTCGGGCGAGGCCGCGACGATGGTCTCGACGTAGGATGCGGGGTGGGCGAGTTCGGCGATCGCCGCCTCGGCCTTCGGCGCATGGCAGCGCACCAGGGCGGCGAAGCGCTCGTCCTCGAGGGCGCGCTCGACCGCCTGCATGCGGGCCGGCCGCTCGGGATGGCCGGTCGGGACCGCGTGTTCGACCGCGCTCGGATGGGTGACGTACAGGGTGCTCAGGGCCGTTTCTCCCGGTGCCCAAGGCGATGATGCCCGTTCGGGCACCCCGCCTCGTCGCGTGCCGCCCTGCGAAAGCGGGGCGAGCGTGTTGTTGCCGATGCGGTGCGCCCGATCTTGCGCCGGACCTTCCACCGCCCTTGTCGTCTCGAACTTGTCGATCTTGTCGCCCGCGCGCAACAGCGCAAAACGGGACAGGCGCGCGGATCGATCTCGTCCACAACCGGCCGTGTCGCGGTCCAAGCTTGGCCACAAACCGACCTTCAACCTGCGGTGGCTTTTCTCGAACGACCGGCCCCCGTCATGCGCCCTTTGCCCGCCCTCGCGCTTCTCGTGGGCCTCGTGCCGCTCGCGGCCTGCCAGTCGCAGACGGCGCAGGTCGCTCAACCCGTCCCCCTCGTCGGTGAATTGCCCGCCGTGCCGCCGCTGCCGCCGGGGCCGGAGCGGGATGCGGCCTGGATGAAGCTGGCGCCGAAAGCCCCGCTCGATCCGGCGCTGGCCCGCACCACCGTCGATTTCGCGACCCGCGAGCCCGTCGGCACCCTCGTCGTCGATACGGCCGAGCGGCGGCTCTACCTCGTGCAGCCCGGCGGCAAGGCGATGCGCTACCCCGTCTCGGTGGGGCGGGCGGGCCTCGAATGGACCGGCCGGGCCGAGATCGACCGCAAGCTCGAATGGCCGGACTGGAACCCGGCCCCCGAGATGATCGGCCGCCACCCCGATCTGCCGTCGCGCCTGGAGGGCGGCCCGTTCAGCCCGATCGGCGCCCGCGCGCTCTACCTCGCGCAGAATCGCAAGGACACGCTCTACCGCATCCACGGCACCAACGAGCCGGAGACGATCGGGCAGGCGGTCTCCTCGGGCTGCATCCGCATGCTGAACGAGGACGTGATGGACCTCTACGAGCGCGTGCCCGTCGGGACGAAGGTCGTGGTTCGCTAAAGAGAGTCTTACTTTGCCAAAGCAAGCTTTTCGAAAGGCTCAATCGTGAGCAGCCGTTTACCTGAACACGGGTTCAGATTTGGCCATTAACCTCTTCGAGCGTTGTCGGTCCGTAATGTCAGCACAGACACGGACGAACACCGGCGACAACGAGCTCGAAAGGCACCTGACCATGACCAACACTGCTCTTGAACTGTTCTGCACCCGCATCGTCGACGCCGGCAGCCTGAACCAGGACGACGTTCGCGAACTCGCCCGCGACATCCTCCCCGACGGCATCATGGGCCGCGACGAGGCCGACCTGCTGCTGGCGCTGGACCGCGCCGTCGCCGACACCCACGAAGGCTTTGCCGCCTTCGTCACGGCGGAAGTCGTGAACTTCGCCGTCTACGGCGAGCGCCCCACCGGCATCATCACCCGCGAGATGTCCGCATGGCTCTCCGCCTCCATCGCCGGCCGCAAGGGCCCGACCGCGCTCGGCGCCCGCATCGCCATGGAGATCGTGCGCGAGGCCGACACCAGCGACGAGACGCTGATCGCCTTCGCCCTCAAGGCCAAGAGCGCGACCGCCAAGAGTGCAACCGCCAAGGCCGTCGCCTGCCGCACCGGTCGCATGCCCTGCGCTGCATGATGAATTCAGTTTTGAGCCCAGATACGCCGAGGGCATCCGCTCCGCGGCCAGCATCCGAGCCCCATCGAAATTCGAATTGACGGCGCCTCAATCGGATTTCACCGAAGCTGGCCTTTTGGGGAGTGCCGCATAGCTTCCGTCTCTCGCGTAAGTGCTTTATCGGGATGCGTTCGGGCTTGCCTTCGGGAGGGGCAGGTCGGGACAGTCACCCTCAAGAAGCGGCTGCGATGTTCGATAAGATCCTGATTGCCAACCGGGGCGAAATCGCCTGCCGCATCATCAAGACGGCCCGGAAGATGGGCATCAAGACGGTGGCGGTCTATTCGGACGCCGACCGTGATGCGGTCCATGTCGCGATAGCCGACGAGGCCGTGAATATCGGCCCGGCGCCCGCCGCGCAGTCCTACCTTCTGATCGAAAAGATCATCGACGCCTGCAAGCAGACCGGCGCCCAGGCGGTCCATCCGGGCTACGGCTTCCTCTCCGAGCGCGAGGCGTTCCCGAAGGCGCTGGCCGAGGCCGGCATCGTCTTCATCGGCCCGAATCCGGGCGCCATCGCCGCCATGGGCGACAAGATCGAATCCAAGAAGGCCGCGGCCGCAGCCAACGTCTCGACGGTGCCGGGCTTCCTCGGCGTGATCGAGTCGCCTGAGCACGCCGTGAAGATTGCCGACGAGATCGGCTATCCCGTGATGATCAAGGCCTCGGCCGGCGGCGGCGGCAAGGGCATGCGCATCGCCGAATCGGCAGACGAGGTCGCCGAGGGCTTTGCCCGCGCCAAGTCCGAGGCTTCGTCCTCCTTCGGCGACGACCGCGTCTTCGTGGAAAAGTTCATCACCGACCCGCGCCACATCGAGATCCAGGTGATCGGCGACAAGCACGGCAACGTGATCTATCTCGGCGAGCGCGAATGCTCGATCCAGCGCCGTAACCAGAAGGTCATCGAGGAGGCGCCGTCGCCGCTCCTCGACGAAGAGACCCGCCGCAAGATGGGCGAGCAGGCCGTCGCGCTGGCCAAGGCCGTGAATTACGACTCCGCCGGCACCGTCGAGTTCGTCGCGGGCCAGGACAAGTCGTTCTACTTCCTCGAAATGAACACCCGCCTTCAGGTGGAGCACCCGGTCACCGAGATGATCACCGGGCTCGACCTCGTCGAGCTGATGATCCGGGTGGCCGCCGGCGAGACGCTGCCGCTGACGCAAGGTCAGGTGAAGCTCGACGGCTGGGCGGTCGAGAGCCGCGTCTATGCCGAGGATCCGACCCGCAACTTCCTGCCCTCGATCGGCCGGCTGACCACCTACCAGCCGCCGGAAGAAGGTCCGCTCGGCGGCGCGATCGTGCGCAACGATACCGGCGTGGAGGAGGGCGGCGAGATCGCGATCCACTACGATCCGATGATCGCCAAGCTCGTCACCTGGGCGCCGACCCGTCTGGAGGCGATCGAGGCGCAGGCGACCGCGCTCGACGCCTTCGCCATCGAGGGCATCCGCCACAACATCCCCTTCCTCGCCACCCTGATGGCCCATCCCCGCTGGCGCGACGGCCGGCTCTCGACGGGCTTCATCAAGGAGGAGTTCCCAGAAGGCTTCATCGCCCCCGAGCCCGAGGGGCCGGTCGCCCTGCGGCTCGCGGCGGTGGCGGCGGCGATCGACCACAAGCTCAACGTCCGCAAGCGCGGCATCTCCGGCCAGATGCGCGACCCGAGCCTGCTGACCTTCCAGCGCGAGCGCGTGGTGGTGCTCTCCGGCCAGCGCTTCAACGTCACCGTCGATGCGGATGGCGACGACCTCCTCGTCACCTTCGACGACGGTACGACGGCCCCGGTGCGCAGCCAGTGGCGCCCCGGTGCGCCGGTTTGGAGCGGGACGGTCGGCGATCAGTCGGTCGCGATCCAGGTGCGCCCGCTCCTCAACGGCGTGTTCCTGCAGCATGCGGGCGCGGCGGCGGAAGCGCGGGTCTTCACCCGCCGCGAGGCCGAACTCGCCGACCTGATGCCGGTCAAGGAGAATGCCGGCTCCGGCAAGCAGCTCCTTTGCCCGATGCCCGGCCTGGTCAAGCAGATCATGGTCAGCGAGGGCCAGGAGGTGAAGAACGGCGAGCCGCTGGCCATCGTCGAGGCGATGAAGATGGAGAACGTGCTGCGCGCCGAGCGCGACGGCACCATCTCCAAGATCGCCGCCAAGGAAGGCGACAGCCTCGCGGTGGATGCCGTGATCCTGGAATTCGCCTGATCGGCAGAACGCTCCGGCCATCCCTGGACGAAGCGATCCGGCAGGGCGACCTGTCCGCGTAAGACACCGCCCTGGATTGCTTCGCTCGCGACGACGGAATGGGTTTCCGTACCGTCCCGGTGAGCGAAGCCGAAGCGGTCCGGGGCGCTACGATCGGTATGACCGCTTCCGCAGAACGTCCGAACTGACGACGCACGACAAAGGATCGAGGGCGGATCACCTCGGTCTTCGACCGCATCCGCCGGCGGGCGGGCGCGCCACTCCATCACCCCGAAAATATGCCGCTCTACTTTGCCTACGGCGCCAACATGGACGCCGCCGCCATGGCCCAGCGCTGCCCGGCTTCGCAACTGATCGGGCGCGGGCGCTTGCCGCGGCACCGCTTCATCATCATGCGCGAGGGCTGGGCCTCCGTGGTGCGCGCGCCGGGCGCCACGGTGTGGGGCGTGCTGTGGGAGCTGGCGCTCTCCGACGTGCCGGCCCTCGACCGCTACGAGGGCGTGGCGGGCGGCCTCTACGTGAAGGCCTATCAGCCGATCGTCTCCGAGGGCGGCACGAAGCGGGCCCTGATCTATCTCGGCCGCAGCGGAGCCGGCGGCCTGCCACGGCCGGGCTATCTCGAAGCGGTGCTCGCGGCGGGGCAGGCGGCCCAACTCCCCGGCCCGTACCTCCAGGAAATCCGCGGCTGGCAGCGCCGCACGCCGGCCTGACGCGCGACGATCCCTGGCACCTGAACTGCGGAGTTTGGGTCGAAGCTACCTCGGCAGCCCGCTCTGCACTGTGCGGCTTCCGCAACTTCGTCGGCGGCGTGCGCTTCATCTGGCGGGCGTGGTATCTCACCGACCGACCGTAGGCAGCCGCGCGCCGCAGTGGGTCCGCGCCGGCCTCCGCCGCTAAGGCCACCCGCGAGCCGGAAACGCGAGGTTCCGGCGACGGCAAGAAACCGGGAGTTCCCGCCATCGTGAGCACCGACAGCAAGACCATCCGCATCGTGATCCGCGGCCGGGTGCAGGGCGTGTCCTACCGCGCCTGGACCAAGAAGCAGGCGGACCGGCATGGCGTCACCGGCTGGGTCCGCAACCTGCCCGACCGTACCGTCGAAGCCTTGTTCTTCGGCCCCGTGGAGGCGGTCGACACGCTGCTCGCCGCGTGCCGGCGCGGGCCCTTCGCGGCGCGCGTCGACGGCATCGAGGTGAGCGAGGAGGCCGGGCCGGCTCCGGGCGCGGGTTTCGAGATCCGCGCGTAGACAGGGCGAGGGCTTGCCCGCTGCGCCTCCGGCCTGTAGCCGCCGGTGCAGCACTCCGGCCCGGAGCGGCACGACGACACCGCGATGACGACGCCCTGACCATGTGGGACCTCCACGCCTTTTCCCCGCTCGACTTCGCGGCCCTCGTCTTCTTCGTGGCGTCCTGGGCCGGCTACAGCTTCGCCGTGCAGCGGCGGCGGGGCGACCGGCTGAGCCTCAGCCAGATCATGAACCGGCAGCGGCACAAATGGGCCGTTCAGATGATCACCCGCGACAACCGCGTGGTGGATACGACGATCAACGCTTCGCTCCAGAACGGCACCGCCTTCTTCGCCTCGACCTCGCTGATCGCGCTCGGCTCGGTGCTGACGCTCTCGCGCTCGGGCGACGATGTGCTGAACCTGTTCTCCGCGCTGCCCTTCGGCGCGGGGACGACCCGCCAGACCTGGGAGATCAAGGTCACCGGGCTCGCGATCGTGTTCGTCTACGCCTTCTTCAAGTTCGCCTGGGCCTACCGGCTGTTCAACTACGGCGCGATCCTGATCGGCGCGGTGCCGCCCAAGGGCTCGGGCGCCTCCGAGGCCGTGATGCTGCGCGCCGCCGAGCGGGCCGGGGCGATGAACGTGGCGGCGGGCTCGCATTTCGCGAAAGGCCAGCGTGCCTTCCTGTTCGCACTGGCCTATCTCGGCTGGTTCGTGAGCGCACCGGTATTGATGCTCGCCACCGCCAGCGTGGTCTGGGTGATGTGGCGGCGCCAGTTCTCCACCCGGATTCGCGCCTTCCTGCTCGACGAGGATGATGTCCATGGCCGATGAAGCCGCGATCGAAGAGACGATGCTGCGGCTCGTGACCGAGCGGGGCGCGGACAAGACCTGCTGCCCCTCCGAGATCGCCCGTGCGCTCGGCGGCCCGCATCCGGATGGCTGGAGCCCCTTGATGCAGCCGGTTCGCCGCGTCGCCGTGCGGCTGACGAAAGAAGGCCGGGTTCAGATCATGCGCAAGGGCAAGCCGGTGGACGATCCGGACGATTTTCGCGGGATCTACCGCTTGAGCCTGCCGCGGGTCTGAAGGCCAGTTACGGCGCCGGCATCACCTCGTCGGTGTAGCCGGTGAGCCGGTAGGCGATCATGCCGATCCACTCCTTCACGCCGATATCGAGTTCCCCCAGACCGGTGGAAGCGAAGCTGGCGAGGCGGTACGCATCGCGCGGCCAGTTGGTGCGGTAATCGACCGGGTAGGCGGTGACATCGAAGCCGGCCTTGCGGAAGCAGCCCATCGAGCGCGGCATGTGCCAGGCGGAGGTGACGAGGAGCCAGCGTTCGCCCGGCTTCGGCTGCACCATCCGCGCGGAGAACACCGCGTTCTCATGCGTGTTGCGCGATTGCTGCTCGAGGATCAGGCGGTTGCGCGGCACGCCGAGGGTGTCGGCGAAGCGGCTGACGATCTCGGCCTCCGAGACCGCGTCCTCGCGGGTGCTGCCGGCGCCCCCGGAGAAGACGAGGCGCGCCTGCGGGTAGCGTCGGGCGAGGTCGCCCAGGGCGATGGCCCGCTCGCCCGCCTCGTTGACGGTGATCTGGTCGCGGCCGATCGAGGTATCAGCCTCGACCGTTCCCCCGAGCACGACGATGCCGGTGACCGGCGTGCCGTCATCGGTGAAGCTCGGAAACCGGTTCTCCAGCGGCGCCAGCGTCCAGGCCGAGAGCGGCGAGAGCCCGGCGACGAGGAGCCCGGCAAATCCCGCAACGGTGAGAACCCGCCCGATCCCGCGGCCGGCTTCGGTGAAGAGCAGGAGGCAGCCGAGAAGCCCGAGCAGGATCAGGAAGTTCGACGGCGTGAGGACGAAGAAGATTAGCTTCGAGAGCGGGAAGAACATCGTCTTCTTTCGTCCAGGGTTCGACACAGGCTGATCTCCGCGGGGAAGAATCAGGTGAGCGGCAGCGACAGAACGGCTGAGGCGGCCGGCCGTTGCGCGAGCGTGCCCAGCCAGCGGCGGATGTTCGGGCGCTCCTCCCGCGCCAGCGGCAGTTGGAACCAGCGATTCGCCGCCAGCCCCACGGCGATGTCGGCGATGGAGAAAAGCTCGCCCGCCACGTAGGGCGTGTCAGCCAGATGCCGGTCGAGCAGGGCGGCACAGCGCTCGGACCCGGCCCGCGATGCCTCGATCAGCCGAGCGTCCTGCTTGTCGGGGGCGACGCGCACGAGTTGAAGGAAGGCATCGCGCATCGTCGGGGTGAAGGCGGTGGCCTGCCAATCGAGCCATTGGTCGACGAGCGCGCGGGCGCGGGGCGCCTCCGGCAGGGCCAGCGGGCCGCCATGGGCATAGGCGAGGTAGCGCAGGATCGCGTTCGACTCCCAGAGGACGAAACCGTCCTCTTCCAGGGTCGGCACGAGGCCGTTGGGATTCAGCGCGCGATAGCGCGGCTCGCCGACGATGCCGTGGGCGCCGCCCGCCTCGATATGTTCGTAGACCAGACCCAGCTCGTCGAGCGCCCAGAGCGCCTTCTGGACGTTTCCGGAGCTGGCCCGCCCCCACAGCTTCAGCGTCATCCTCGGTCCTCGTCGTCGCTCTCGGGGGGATAGGCGTGAACGGCCCCGCTCGGGTCGGTCACCCGCCAGGACGCGCCCGCCGCGTCAAGGTAGTCCGGCCCCACCGGCACCTTGCCGTGGCCGCCGGGAATGTCGAGCACGTAGAGCGGCTGGGCGAGGCCGGAGAGGCGACCGCGCAAGGCTCGCATCAGCGCCTGCCCCTCCGGCAGTTCCGTGCGCAGATGGCCGGTGCCCGGCGCGAGGTCGCCGTGATGGAGGTAGTAGGGCTTGATCCGGTTCTCGACGAAGCTGCGCATCAGAGCTTCCAGCGTCTCCGCATCGTCGTTGACGCCGCGCAGGAGCACGCTCTGGCTCACCATCGGGATGCCGGCATCGACCAGCCGGGCGATGGCACCCTGCGCGGCCGGCGTGAATTCGCGCGGATGGTTCGCGTGGAGCGCCACGAACACCGCGCCGGAAAACCCCTTGAGGGCGGCGACCAGGGCCGCATCCACGCAGGCGGGCTCGACCACGGGCACGCGGGTGTGGAAGCGCAAAACCCGCACATGCGGGATCGCGCCGAGCGCCTCGGTGATCGCCGCGAGCCGCCGGGGCGAGAGGGCGAAGGGGTCGCCCCCCGTCACCACCACCTCCCAGATTTCGGGATGCGCGGCGATGTAGCGGTAGGCCGCCGCCAACTCCCCCTCGCTGAGCGAACCTTGGCCGGCGGGCCCGACGCGCTCGCGGCGGAAGCAGAAGCGGCAATAGACCGGGCAGATATGCAGCGGCTTCAGCAGCACCCGGTCGGGATAGCGGTGGACGATGCCGGGCACCGCCTCATGCGCGTCGTCGCCGATCGGATCGGCGCGCTCCTCGGCCCGCGTCTCGATCTCCTCCGCGCGGGGGATGAACTGGCGGGCGATCGGATCGGCGGGATCGCAGGCGTCGATCAGCTCGGCCATGTCGACCGTCACCGAGACGGCGTAGCGCGCCGCGACGCGCTCCAGGGCGGGGAGGGCTTGCGCATCCACCAGCCCGGCGCGGGCCAGCGCCGTGGCGCTCTTCAAGGCGAGGCTCACCGCAACCTGTTCCGGGGGACCGGGGTCCAGATCACGTCGTCGATGCGCGGCGCGCCGGTGGCCAGCATCACCAGCCGGTCGAAACCGAGCGCGATGCCGCTCGCCTCGGGCATCACCGCCAGCGCGTCCAGGAACTCCTCGTCGATGGGGTAGCGCTCGCCGTAGACGCGGGCCTTCTCCGCCATCTCCGCCTCGAAGCGGCGGCGCTGCTCGGCCGGGTCGGTGAGTTCGCCGAAGGCATTGGCGAGTTCGACGCCGCAGGCATAAAGCTCGAACCGCTCGGCGACGCGTGGGTCGCGCGGGCTCGGCCGGGCGAGCGCCGCTTCGCTCACCGGATACTCGCACAGGATGGTCGGGCGCCCCTGGCCGAGATGCGGCTCGATCAGCCCGACGAGGATGCGGCTGAACAGGTCGGCCCAGGTGTCGTCCGGCGCCACCCGCAGGCCGCGGGTCATCACCGCGTCGGCGAGCCCATCGCGGTCGGTCGTGCCGTCGGGCGAGACCGTGGCGAGGAGGTCGATGGCGGCAAAGCGCTGGAACGCCTCCGCGAGGGTCAGCCGCTCGAAGGGCGCGAACGGATCGGCCTCGCGCCCGCGGAAGGTGAGGCGTTTTACGCCCGCCGTCTCGGCGGCGAGCGCGAGCAGCGCGGCGCCGTCCTGCATCAGCGCGTCGTAGCCCTCGCCCGCCCGATACCATTCGAGCATCGTGAATTCGGGGTGGTGCAGCGCGCCGCGCTCGCGGTTGCGGAAGACGTGGGCGAGGCTGAACAGGCGCGGCTCGCCCGCCGCCAGCAGCTTCTTGCAGGCGAATTCCGGCGAGGTGTGGAGATAGAGCGGCTCGCGCCTCCCATCGGGCAGGATCGCCTCCGTGGCGAAGGCGGAGAGATGCGCCTCGTTGCCCGGCGAGACCTGCAGCGCGGCGGCTTCGACCTCGACGAAATCGCGCGCCGCGAACCACGCGCGAAACCCCGCGAGGATGCGGTTGCGCGTCAGCAGCAGCGGCCGGCGATCCGCATGGAGGCCGGGATGCCACCAGGGCGAAGACTCGTGACTCACGCGAAAACAGCCTCCGGCTGGCAACCGAGCCGCGGATAGGGTAGGGCCTCGCGGATGATTCCGCTCATCCGGCCGAGACGCCGGTGAAGAGCCGCCGTTCTCGTCAAGCCAAGGTCCACGCTCGTGAAAGTGATCGCCAGTACCCTTCGCAAGGGCAACGTCGTCGATAAGGACGGCAAGCTCTACGTCATCCTGACGGCGGAGAACATCCACCCCGGCAAGGGCACCCCGGTAACGCAGCTCGATATGCGCCGCATCACCGACGGCGTGAAGGTCTCCGAGCGCTACCGCACCACCGAGCAGGTCGAGCGCGCCTTCGTCGAGGATCGCGACCACACCTTCCTGTACCAGGACGGCGAGGGGTATCACTTCATGAACCCCGAGAGCTACGAGCAGATCGCCGTCCCGGCCGACGTGATCGGCGACGCCGCCCCCTACTTGCAGGAGGGCATGACCGTGTCCCTCTCGACCCATAACGGCGTGCCGCTGACCATCGAGCTGCCGCAGCGCATGACCTTCGAGATCGTCGAGACCGAGCCGGTCACCAAGGGCCAGACCGCCTCCTCGTCCTACAAGCCGGCGCTCCTGTCGAACGGCATCAAGACCTCGGTGCCGCCGCATGTCAGCACCGGCACCCGCGTCGTCATCATGACGGCGGACGGCTCCTACGTGGAACGCGCCAAGGACTAACTTCTACGGCGGGGCCGCGGTGCCTTCCGCGGCCTCGTAGCAAAGCTGCGAGAGCCCCTGCGCCTTGGCCCGCTCCTCCACGGAGTAGGGCCTGCCCGAGCCCCAGAGCCCCTCCCGCCGCAGGGCATCCGCCGTGCAGCGGGCGGCGATCCGGCAAGCCTCCGCCTCGCCGCCGGTGCGGGTGCAGTTGCCCACGTAATCCTTGCGGAAACTCGCGAGCCCCGCCTTCGGATGCGGCCCGGTCAGCGTGACGAGGCCGGTCAACAGGGCGAGCAAGGCCGGCTGGTGCACGAGATAGACGGCGAGGCTGTGCCGGCCGGCAAAGGCTGCCCCGCGGGCCACGGCGTTCCGGGCCCGCCAGCGGGCGAGCCATGACCCGGCGAGCGCCGGCCGCGCGATCCGGGCGAGCGCGATCCCGGCCAGTACCATCCCGAACCAGGGAAACAGCGGCACCCAATCGTTGGTGTCCGGCAGACCGCGACCGAGGCCGAGAAAAGACAATTCCGGTGCGTCGAGCAGGGGATGGGCCACGACGTGCGGCGCCACCAGCACGGCGGTGGCCGCGAGCGCCGTCACCGGGGCCGGCAGGAACACGAAGGGCAAGCCGAGCACGCTCGACACGGCGATGCAGTGCAGGATGCCGAAGAAGATGTAGCTCTGCGGAAACGCGAACCACGTCGCCCCTGTGATGAGGAGTGCGGCCCCGCCGATCCGCACGAGCCGCAGGGCGAAGGCCCGCCAGCGCACGCCCTCGCCGTTGGCGAGCACGAGGCCGATACCCACCAGCAGCAGGAACGCGCCGGCGATGACGTGGGCCGCGAGCCGTCCCGGCGGGGTCAGCGCGAAATTCTGCGGCGTGAGTTGCAGGAATCCGAGATCCCACAGCCCATGATAGGCCGCCATCGCCGCGAGCGCCGCGCCGCGAGCGAGGTCGAGGGCATCGATCCGCCGGCTCGAACGGGGGGGCGTGGAGGCGGGGGAGGCAGGCATGGCCGCGCCCTATCACCGTTCCCCGGTCGAGGCGAAGGGCACCCGCACGAGACGCTGCCTCTCGCTCGGGCAGAACTTGCGGCCAATCGAATCAGCCCGAAACGAGACCGCTCACAGGTCGAATTCGGCACGGATGATCCTAAGCCGTTGTCCAGCCACGCTCTCCCGTCCCGAATCGGCCTTCAAATCAATGGAGCGGACGGGCAAACCGGCGGGGGCGAGATGCGGCATTGACGCCATGCTTCTGAAAAATGATCATTTGAAGTGTCCCGTTGCCGGCCAAACGGGCTTTCCGCGTAATGTGACTTTGTTAACGTAGCATCGGGATTGCGCCGCGCGATTCGGCACGGGTTGCTTACATGTCGAACGAACACGAACTGAGTGCCGTCGGGCTTCGTATGCCGGAGACGCGAGACCGCGCGATGGAGCGGGAGACCGAGGAGGAACGTCCGGCCGAACTCTTGGAGGTCGCCGGGCGCATCAAGTGGTTCGACGTCTCGAAGGGCTTCGGCTTCATCGTGCCGGATGACGGCTCGGCGGACGTGCTGCTGCACATCACCTGCCTGCGGCGGGACGGGCACCAGGCCGCGAGCGAAGGCGCGCGGATCGTGGTCGAGGCGGTGCAGCGCGCCCGCGGCTGGCAGGCCTTCCGGGTGCTCTCGCTGGATCAGTCCACCGCGCTCCACCCCTCCGAACTGCCGATGGCGCGTACTCACGAAGTCGTCACGCCGACGAGCGGCCTGGAACGTGCGGTGGTGAAGTGGTTCAACCGCCTGCGCGGCTTCGGCTTCCTCAGCCGCGGCGACGACACGCCGGACATCTTCGTCCACATGGAGACCCTGCGCCGCTACGGCATCGCCGAGCTGAAGCCCGGCGAGGAGGTGCTGGTGCGCTACGGCGACGGCTCGAAGGGTGCTATGGCGGCGGAAGTCCGCCTCGTCGACGGGGCGCTTCCGGCTTCCCATTGACGGTGATCCGCGTGCCCGTGTTTCCCTCCGCGACAAAGCTTCTGCGCCTCGCCGCCTGCCTCGCCGCTTTGACGGCTGTGCCGACGCTTCCGCTGCGCGCGCAAGAGGCGGCACCCGCCGCCCAGGCCGCGACCGAGCCGCTGGGCATCGTCGCCAAGAACGGTCGCCACGCCTTCCAAGTCGAGGTGATGCGCACCGATGCGCAGCGCGCCAAGGGGCTGATGTACCGCCGCTCCATGGCCGCCGACCACGGCATGCTGTTCGACTTCGAGCGACCGGCGCCGGTCACGATGTGGATGAAGAACACCTATCTTTCGCTCGACATGGTGTTCATCCGCTCCGACGGCTCGATCGCCCGGATCGCCCCGGATACCGAGCCGCTCTCGACCAAGGTGATCCCGTCGGGCGAGCCGGTTCTCGCGGTGCTCGAACTCAATGCCGGCACCGCCGCCAAGCTCGGCATCCGTACCGGCGACCGGGTCGAGCACCCGATGTTCAAGCGCTAGCCGCGATGGCCCCGGAGACCGATGATCCGGCCGGGGTTTGGAACGGTGCGCTGCACGCCGCCGCCCTGTTCGCCGCCGACCCGCACGGCCTCGGCGGGGTCGTGCTGCGGGCCGGAGCCGGTCCGGTGCGCGACCTCTGGCTCGATCATCTCCGCGACAGGCTCACGGGCCCGGTACGGCGGATGCCGCCGGGCATCGCCGACGACCGTCTGATCGGCGGGCTCGACCTGCCCGCCACCCTGCGTGCCGGCCGCCCGGTGATCCAGCGCGGCCTGCTGGCGGAGGCCGATGGCGGTGTCGTCGTGGTGCCGATGGCCGAACGCCTGGAACGCGGCACCGTGGCCCGGCTCGCGAGCGCCCTCGACACCGGTACGCTGGCGCTGGAACGCGACGGCCTCGCCGCGCGGCTCCCGGCCCGGTTCGGCCTCGTGCTGCTCGACGAGGGCCAGGAAGACGAGACCGTCGCCGAGGCGCTGGCCGACCGATTGGCACTCCGCATCGACCTGTCCGGCGTGAGCCTGCGCGATGCGAAGGTCGCCGCTTCCCCTCCCGCTGGCGAGGCGGCCGAAGCGGAGAGCCCATCCGCACCCGACGCGACCGCCACCCTCTGCGCCCTTGCGGAGGCCTTCGGCATCGCCTCGCTGCGGGCGCCGCTTCTCGCCCTGCGGATCGCCCGGCTCATCGCTGGGAAGGCCGGCCGGGACGAACCGAGTGAGGCCGACCTGATCGACGCCGCCCGCCTCGTCCTGGCGCCGCGGGCGACGCGTCTACCCGCACCACCGCAGCCGTCCGAGCCGGAACCGGCGGACCCGCTCCCGCCGGAGCCGCAGCCCCCGCAGGACCGGGACCAAACACCCGAGGACGGGGCCGAGCGCGCGGACGCCCCGCCGAGAGAGCCCGACGAGACGGTGCTCGACGCGGTCCGCGCCGCTCTCCCGAAAAACTTGCTCGCCCGGCTCCTCGCCGGCGGTCCGCCGCTACGCGCCGGCGCGGCCGGGCGGATGGGGGCAGCCTCCGCCTCGCCGCTCACGGGCCGCCCGGTCGGCAGCCGTCCCGGCGATCCGCGCCGGGGGCGGCTCGACCTGATCGCGACCCTGCGCGCCGCCGCCCCCTGGCAGCGCCTGCGCCGGGGCGCGGCAGATCCGCGCCGCGTCATCGTCACCCCGGAGGATTTCCGGATTCGCCGGCTGAAGCGGCGCAGCGAGACGACGACGATCTTCTGCGTCGATGCCTCCGGCTCGGCGGCGCTCGAACGGCTGGCCGAGGCGAAGGGCGCTGTCGAGTTGCTGCTCGCCGAGGCCTATGTCCGGCGCGACCGCATCGCCCTCGTCGCCTTCCGCGGCGCGCGGGCCGAGACCGTGCTGCCGCCGACGCGCTCCCTGGTCAGGGCCAAGCGCGCGCTCGCGGGTCTGCCCGGCGGAGGCGGTACGCCGCTCGCCGCCGGGCTCGACACCGCCGCCGCCCTGGCCCTCGGCATCCGGCGGGCGGGCGGAAGCCCGGTCATCGTCCTGCTCACCGACGGTCGGGCCAACGTCGCCCGCTCCGGTCTCGGCGGCCGGGCGCTGGCCGGAGAGGAGGCTCTGGCGGCCGCCCGCGTGCTTCGGGTGCAGGGGCTCCCCATTCTCGTGATCGACACCGGCGCCCGGCCCGACGGGGCGCGCGGCCTCGCCGAGGCGGCGCAGGGGCGTTACTGTCCGCTGCCCCATGCCGATGCGGGCAGCGTCAGCGCGGCGGTGCGCGCCGCCACAGCCTGAGGCCCCCCTTTGCCCTTGCCCCCAAAAGACGACCGGCCGGATTGGGAGCGCGACGGCCGCGATTGGCCGCACCGGGCGGCCAGCCGCTTCGTGGAGGCCGCGGGCCTGCGCTGGCACGTGCAGGAATTCGGCGATCGGCAAGCGCCCGGCCTGCTGCTCCTGCACGGTACCGGCGCCGCGACCCATTCCTGGCGCGGGCTGGCGCCGCTCCTGGCGCAGGGCGGCTTTCGCGTCGTGGCGCCCGATCTGCCGGGCCACGGCTTCACCGATCCGCTGCCCCCCCGCCGGCTCTCCCTGCCGGGCATGGCCGAGGCGGTGGGCGAGTTCGTCACCAGTCTTGGCCTGACCCCGCAGGTCGTAATCGGCCATTCGGCCGGTGCGGCGGTGCTCGCGCGGATGTGCCTCGACCGGCGCATCGACCCTGATCTGCTGGTGGCGCTCAACGGCGCGCTGACTCCGTTTCCCGGCGTCGCCAGCTTTCTCTTCCCTGGCATCGCCCGGATGCTGTTCCTGAACCCCGTGACCCCGAAGGTTTTCGCCTGGAGCGCCGACCGGGCAGCGGTGCGCCGCCTCATCGACGGCACCGGCTCGCGTCTCGATCCGCAGGGGCTCGACCTCTACCGGCGGCTGTTCACCCGCCCCGGCCACGTCTCGGGCGCGCTGGGCATGATGGCGAACTGGGATCTCCCGGCGCTCGCCCGCGACCTGCCGCGGATTGAGACTCGCACGCTGCTGATCGTCGGCGGGGACGACAAGGCGATCAAGCCCGATGATTCCTTCGCCCTGCGCGAGCGGCTGCGGAGTGCCCGCGTCGAACTGCTGCGCGGGCTCGGCCACCTCGCCCACGAGGAGGCGCCGGAGCGGGTGGCGGAGATCATTCTTGCGGAGGCCGAGGCCATTCGCGCCCCGGCGACCTGAGACGCCTCTTGCGCTGACGAAAATCCCAGCCATAGTGTCAACCTATGTTGACACTCCGCGTCAAACCGACTGTCGCGTCTGGCCCCGATGCCCGGCCGCATGCGGTCGTGATCGGAGCCGGCTTCGGTGGGCTGGCGGCGGCGGTGCGGCTCGGCGCTCGTGGCTATCGCGTCACCGTGCTGGAACGGCTGGACCAGCCGGGCGGCCGCGCCCGCGTCCACCGGCAGGACGGCTTCACCTTCGATGCGGGGCCGACCATCGTCACCGCGCCGTTCCTGTTCGAGGAGCTGTGGCGGCTCTGCGGGCGGGAGATGCGCGAGGATGTGACCCTCGTGCCGATGCAGCCGTTCTATCGCATCCGCTTCGAGGACGGGCAGAGCTTCGCCTATAGCGGCGATCGCGCGGCGATGCGGGCCGAGGTCGCCCGCTTCTCGCCGGACGACGTGCCCGGCTACGAGCGCTTCATGGCCCATAGCGAGGCCGTGTGCCGGATGGGCTTCGAGGAACTCGGCCACGTCCCGTTCGGCAGTGTCGGCTCGATGCTGCGGATCGCGCCGGACCTCCTGCGCCTCTCGGGCCACCGCAGCGTCTACGACGTGGTGTCCCGCTTCATCCGCGACGAGCGCCTGCGCACCATCTTCAGCTTCCATCCCCTGCTCATCGGCGGCAACCCGTTCCGCGCCAGCGGCATCTACTGCCTCATCGCCCATCTGGAGCGGCAATGGGGCGTCCATTTCGCCATGGGCGGCACCGGGCGGCTGGTGGACGGGCTCTGCGGCTTGATCCGGGGGCAGGGCGGCCGCGTCCGGTGCGGCGAGGACGTTGCGCGCATCCGCGTCGAGGGTGGGCGCGCGACCGGTGTGGTGCTGGCGGGCGGCGCGGTCATCCCCGCCGACATCGTGGTCTCGAACGCCGATTCCGCCTTCACCTACGGCACGCTGCTCGGCGGCCGAACCCGGCGCTGGAGCCCGCGGCGTCTGGCCCGCGCCTCCTCCTCCATGGGGCTGTTCGTCTGGTATTTCGGCACCCGGAAGAAATACCCGGAGGTCGATCACCACATGATCCTGATGGGCCCGCGCTATCGCGGCCTGTTGCAGGACATCTTCGACCGCAAGCACTTGGCGGACGACTTCAGCCTCTACCTCCACCGCCCGACCGCGACCGACCCGCTGCTCGCGCCGCCGGGGCATGACGCATTCTACGTGCTCGCCCCGGTGCCGAACCTCGATGGCGGGCAGGATTGGGCGGAGATCGCCGAGCCCTACCGCCAGCGGATCGCCCGCTTCCTCGAAGGCTCGGTGCTGCCGGGGCTCTCCGACGCCCTCGTCACCTCGCGGGTGACGACGCCGCAGGATTTTTCCGACGATTTCCTGAGCGTCCGCGGCTCCGGGTTCGGGCTGGAACCGGTGCTGACGCAATCGGCCTGGTTCCGCCCGCATAACCGCTCGGAAGACGTGGCGAACCTCTTCCTCGTCGGCGCGGGGACGCATCCCGGCGCCGGTCTGCCGGGCGTGCTGTCCTCGGCTCGTGTCCTCGATTCCGTGGTGCCGGATGCCCGTGTTTGCGCCTGACCCTTCCGCCGCCAGCGCGGCCGACCGTTTGGCCTGCCGGGCCGCGATCCGTGCCGGCTCCAAAAGTTTCTTCGCGGCCTCGCTGCTGCTGCCGCCCACGGTGCGGGTCTCGGCCTACGGCCTCTACGCCTTCTGCCGCCTCTCCGACGACGCGGTGGACGAGGCCGGGGGCAACCGCGCGGCAGCCCTCGCCCGCCTGGAGCGACGGCTGACGGCGGCCCTCGATGGCCGCCCCGCCAACCACCCGGCCGACCGGGCGCTCGCCGAGGTGCTCGCCCGCCATGCCATCCCCGAAGCATTGCCGCGGGCGCTGCTCGAAGGGCTGGCCTGGGACACGCAAGGCCGACGCTACGACACGCTGTCGGAGCTGGCCGCCTATGCCGCCCGGGTCGCGGGCGCGGTCGGGGCAATGATGACGCTGGTGATGGGGGTGCGCGACGGCCCGGCGCTCGCCCGCGCCTGCGATCTCGGCGTCGCCATGCAATTCACCAACATCGCCCGCGATGTCGGCGAGGATGCCCGCGCCGGGCGCCTCTACCTGCCGCGCGAATGGCTTGACGCCGCTTGCATCGACGCGAAGGCCTTCCTCGCCGAGCCTCGGCTCGGCCCCGGTCTGCAACGGGTGGTGGCCGATCTGCTGGCCGCGGCCGACGAACTCTATGCCCGCGCCGAACCCGGCATCGCCGCGCTCCCGCTGAGCTGCCGCCCGGCGATCCGCGCCGCCGGCCTGATCTACGCGGAGATCGGCCGCGCCGTGGAGGCGAACGGCCTCGATTCAGTCTCGCAGCGCGCCCGCGTCACCGGCGCGCGCAAGGCCGGGCTTCTGGCCGCCGCCCTCCTGCCCGCGGGCGGCGGACGCGGCTTGCCGGCACCGCCATTGCCCGAGACCGCCTTCCTCGTGGACGCCGTCACACACCATCCGGTCCCGGCCGCGCGCCGCCTGCCGCCGTGGTGGAACGTGTCGGGGCAGGTCGTGCGCGTGCTTGACCTGATCGAGGCGCTGGAAGAGCGCGACGCCTTCCGCCGCTCGGCTGCGTCGTAAGAAGAGGGCGGTCGTTCGATCGAACCGGGTTGAGCTGCATCCCCCTCGCCCCGCCGCGCGGGGAGAGGCCGGCCTGCACCTCGTCGTGCAGGCCGGGAGCGAAGGCGAAGCTGAAGCGAAGGTGAGGGGGCAGCACCGGACGAAGCTCTTTCGGAAAAGCCCCCTCACCCTCTGCTGCCGCCTTGTCGCGCCGACGACGAGGTCGTCGCGACCCTCTCCCCGCCCGCGGGGAGAGGGGATGCACTCACGCGATCAGGTCTCGCGAAGCGTTCTCACGCCAGCCCGCCGGCCTCCACGATGAAGCGGGCCACCGTATCCGCCCCGTGGCCGTCGCGCAGGGAGGCGAACACGTAAGGCCGCGTACCACGCATCCGCTGGGTGTCGGCTTCCATCACCGAGAGGTCGGCGCCGACGAGCGGGGCGAGGTCGGTCTTGTTGACGATGAGCAGGTCGGAGCGGGTGATGCCGGGGCCGCCCTTGCGGGGGATCTTCTCACCGCCCGCCACGTCGATGACGTAGAGGGTGAGATCGGCCAGTTCCGGCGAGAAGGTCGCCGCGAGATTGTCGCCACCGGATTCGATCAGCACGAGGTCGAGCTTCGGGAAGCGACGGCGCATCTCCGCCACCGCCGCGAGGTTGATCGAGGCGTCCTCGCGGATCGCCGTATGCGGGCAGCCGCCGGTCTCGACGCCGAGGATGCGCTCCTCGGGCAGCGCCCCGGCCACCGTGAGGATGCGGGCATCCTCCTTGGTGTAGATGTCGTTGGTGATCGCGCAGATCTCGTAGGTATCGCGGAAGCGGCGGCAGAGCTGCTCCATCAGCGCGGTCTTGCCGGAGCCGACGGGTCCGCCGATGCCGACGCGCAGGGGTCCGTTCACGGATGCCATGACTTCCAAAAAATCCTCAGGAGCGGAAGATGCGGGAATACTGCGTCTCGTGCCGGAAGGAGCCGAGATCGAGCCGAAGGGTCGCGCTGCCGAGCGCGTCGAGTCCGGCCTCATGCAGCGATTCGGCCAATGCGGCGACGCGGGGGGTCAGCGCGGCGAGAATCGTCGTGCCGGCGCTCTGGCCGACCGGCGCCACCCGCAGCGCCGCCGAGACGAGGTTCTGAACGAAGGCAAGGCCATAGGCCGCCACCGTCGCCTCCCGCGCGACGCCGTGCGCGCCCGCCGCGGCGCCGACGGCGACGGGATAGGCGACCTCAGTCGTCAGCCGATCGGCAACCGTCGAGAGGGCAGGGCAGGGCCAGGCCCGCAGGGTCGCGTCCAGGAAGCTGCGCCCCTGCTGGCTCGTCTCCAGATGGAGTTCGCGGGAGGGGGCGAGCGCGAGGGCGAGGTCGTTGATCTCCGCGAGACCCGCATCGTCTCCGGCCTCGGTGGCGCGATGCGCGGCGGCGCAGAGGATCATGTCGTTGCGCCCCGCGCCCCGTTCCAGCACGTCGGCGAGCCAATCGGCGAGGGTGGGGGCGTCGCGCACATCGCCACTCTCCACCGCCCATTCGAGGCCGTGCGAATAGGCAAAAGCCCCGACCGGATAGGTCGGCGAGAGCCACGCCATCAGCCGCAAGGCGTCAATCATGGGCGTGCGGGTGGCCGTGCGAATGGCCGTGCCCATGGTCATGGGCATGCCCGCCGGCATAGGCGCCGCCCTCGGGCCGGAACGGCCGCGTCACCGGCTCGGCGCTGCCGCCCAAACCCCGCACCATCTCGGCGAGCACGTGGTCGTGGCCGATCCACACCGCCTCCTCGCCGATCTCGGCGGGGATGTGCCGATTGCCGATATGCCAGATCAGACGCTTGAGGGCGTGCGGGGAGGGCGCGCGGATTTCCAGCAACGCTTCGGGCGCCGCCTCGACCCAGACGAGCCGACCATCCTCCAGCGCGAGGGCGTCGCCGTCATCGAGCACGGTGGCCTCGTGCAGATCGAGCAGGAAGGCCGTGCCACCGACGCCGCGCATCGCCATGCGGCGGCGATGCCGGTCGTTCGAATCGAGCACGATGCGGTCGATGATCTCGCCGGAGCCGAGACGGTCGCGGCGGATGACACGGGTGGCGCGGATCATGGTTCAGAACAGGAAGTAGCGCTGCGCCATCGGCAAGACCTCCGCCGGCTCGCAGACCAGCAACTCGCCGTCGGCGCGCACGTCGTAGGTCTCGGGGTCGATCTCGATGTTCGGGGTCGCGTCGTTGAGGATCATGCTCTTCTTCGAGATGCCGCCGCGCACATTCTCCACCGCCACCAGCTCCTTGGAGATGCGCAGCTTCTCCTTCACGCCGTCCTCGAGTGCCGCCCGCGAGACGAAGGTGAGCGCGGTGGCGTAGGGCGCGCGGCCATAGGCGCCGAACATCGGGCGATAGTGCACCGGCTGCGGCGTCGGGATCGAGGCGTTGGGGTCGCCCATCGGCGCGGTGGCGATCATGCCGCCCTTGAGCACGAGGTCCGGCTTCACGCCGAAGAAGGCCGGCGTCCACAGCACGAGGTCGGCGAGCTTGCCCGGCTCCACCGAGCCGATATGGCGCGACACGCCGTGGGCGATGGCCGGGTTGATCGTGTATTTCGCCACGTAACGCCGCGCGCGCAGGTTGTCGTTGCCCGAAGCATCGCCGGACAAGGCGCCGCGCTGGCGCTTCATCTTGTCGGCGGTCTGCCATGTGCGGATCACGACCTCGCCGACCCGGCCCATCGCCTGACTGTCGGACGACATCATCGAGAGCGCGCCGATATCGTGCAGGATGTCTTCGGCCGCGATGGTCTCCTTGCGGATGCGGCTCTCGGCGAAGGCGAGGTCTTCGGGGATCGACGGGTCGAGGTGGTGGCACACCATCAGCATGTCGAGATGCTCGTCGATGGTGTTTTTCGTGAAGGGCCGCGTCGGGTTCGTCGATGACGGGAGCACGTTGGCCAGCCCCGCTACCCGCATGATGTCCGGCGCATGGCCGCCGCCGGCGCCCTCGGTGTGGAAGGCGTGGATGGTGCGGCCCTTGAAGGCGGCGATCGTGTCCTCGACGAAGCCCGATTCGTTGAGCGTGTCGGTGTGGATCATGACCTGCACGTCGAAGGCGTCCGCCACCGAGAGGCAGGTGTCGATCGCGGCGGGCGTGGTGCCCCAATCCTCGTGCAGCTTCATCGCGCAGGCGCCGGCGCGGATCATCTCTTCCAGGGCGCCGGGCACCGAGGCGTTGCCCTTGCCGGCAAAGGCGAGGTTCATCGGGAAGGCATCGGCCGCCTCGATCATCCGGGCGATGTGCCAGGGGCCCGGCGTGCAGGTGGTGGCGAAGGTGCCGTGCGCCGGCCCGGTGCCGCCGCCGAGCATCGTCGTGACGCCGGAGCAGAGCGCCTCCTCGATCTGCTGCGGACAGATGAAGTGGATGTGGCTGTCGAAGCCGCCGGCCGTGAGGATCTTGCCCTCGCCCGCGATCACCTCGGTGCCGGGGCCGACGACGATGTCGACATTCGCCTGAACGTCCGGGTTGCCGGCCTTTCCGAGCTTGAAGATGCGGCCGCGCACGATGCCGACATCGCATTTCACGATGCCCCAATGGTCGAGCACCACCGCGTTGGTGATGACGGTATCGACGGCGCCCGCGGCGTTGGTCGCCTGTGATTGGCCCATCCCGTCGCGGATCACCTTGCCGCCACCGAACTTCACCTCCTCGCCATAGGTCGTGAGATCGCGCTCGACCTCGATCTCGAGGCTGGTGTCGGAGAGGCGAATCCGGTCGCCGGTGGTCGGTCCGAACATGGCGGCATAGGCCGCGCGGGGGAGGGCGGCGGGCTTGCGGATGTCGGCCATTTCTAAAGAGTCCCTCGCGCCTCGGCGACCGCGCGGTCGAAGCGATCTTCCAGGGCGGAATTGGTGCCGCGGCAGCCCGCCACGACCTCTTCCGCCCAGGCGATGTAATCGGCGATCCGCTGCCGCTCCCAACCCTCCGGCGGGCTCGCCGTCAGCGAGCGTAGATTGCTGGTCTTGTCGGCGAGCTTGATCGCCTTGGCACCCGCCGATTTGTGCGGCGCTCCCTCGACCTGCCGCCGCTTGCGCTCCGCTTTGGGGAGAGACTTGTCGTCCGTCACCTCCGCGACGAGGGCGGCCACGCGCGGGCCGAACAGCCGCTCCAACTCCTCGCGGTCGGTCTGGGTGTCTTCGAGCGTATCGTGGAGCCAGCCAGCGGCCACGAGGGCGGCATCGGGCTCCCCCATCGTCTCCGCGAGGAGGCAGGCGACTTCCGCCAGATGGTTGACGTAGGGCTCGCGGGCGGCGCCCTTTCGCTGCTGGTCCGCGTGCCGGCGGGCCGCGAAATCGGCCGCGCGCGACACGAGCGCCACGTCCACACGGCGATCCGGATCGAGCCCGCTCACAGCGGCCCCATCACGTCGCCGCGGAAGCCGTAGACGTTCCGGTCGCCCGAGAGCGGCACCAGCGCCACCTCGCGGGTCGAGCCCGGCTCGAAACGCACCGCCGTGCCCGGTGCGATGTCGAGGCGCTGGCCGCGGGCCTTGTCGCGGTCGAAGACGAGGCCGGGATTCGCCTCGAAGAAATGATAGTGCGAGCCGACCTGGATCGGCCGGTCCCCGGTATTGGCGACCTCGATCACCGTGCGCGGCGCACCTTCGTTGAAGACGATCTCGCCCGGCAAGGTCGTCACGGTGCCCGGCACGTCCGCCGAGGGTGCGCCGCGGATCGGGTGGTGGACCGTGACGAGCTTGGTACCGTCGGGGAAGGTCGCCTCGACCTGAATGTCGTGGATCATCTCGGGCACGCCCTCCATCACCTGCGAGGCATCGAGAACGCGGGCACCGGCCTGCATCAACTCGGCGACGGAGCGCCCGTCACGGGCACCCTCGACCACGAAGTCGGTGATGAGGGCGATCGCCTCCGGATGGTTGAGCTTCACCCCCCGCGCCAGCCGGTTGCGGGCGACCTGGGCGGCCATGGCGACGAGGAGCTTGTCTTTCTCGCGGGGCGTAAGGAGCAAGGCGTGCGTCCTGAGGTGAGAGTCGGCCGGGCCTGAAGGTCCGCCGAGCAAGGATCATGCTCGGCCCAAGGTCAAGCTGGTCAGGTCTGCCACACGCGTGGCATCGGCTGCCCGCGCCATGCGGCGAGGAAGCGGGCGGCGCCGTCGCGCAGGGGTGCGACAGTGGGGGCCAGCATCCGCACGGCGAGGTGGCCGTTCCAGGCGCTCGCCCCGGCCTCGACCTGCGGCGGCAGCGCGTCGAGGAGGGCGCGGGCCTCGTCGAGCCGGCCCTCCGCGCCCGGCGAAAGGTCGAGGATCGTGGCCAGTGCGCGGGCCCCGCCGCCGATCGCCCGGCGGTCCATGAGGGCCGTGACCGCCCCCTCGAGACGCAGGCTGTCGGCGTAGACGAGGCGGCCGTCGCGGCGGAGGCGCCAGCGATCCTCGAACAGGGCCTCCTCCAGGCTCTCGCCGCGAGCGGCCCGGCCGAGCACCGCGATCTCGGCCACCAGCAACGATGCGTCGGGGGCAAGATCCGCCTCAAAGCGGCGCACCAGTCGGGCCCGGTCGAACAGGATGGTCTCCTGCGGCAGCCAATCGAGCCGCCCGCCGGCGCCGACACTCACCCGGTTGACGATCTCGGCACAGGGTCCGTCCGAGCGGTAGATCTTCTCCGCCGCGGTGGTGGTCAGCAGGCAGGCCCCGCCCGGCTCGACCGTCACCGACACCGCGAACACATCGCCGCAGGCGATGCCGCCGCCGGTATTGACCAGCACGCCCTCCAGCATCCGCTCGGCGCCCTGGCGGGGAAAGCGCAGGCGCAAGGGGCCGCTCTCGGCGAGATCGACGATCCGCGTTGGCGCGTCCGGCGCCGTTCCGGCCGGGGCGACGCGCAGATGCGCCGCGCCCTGCGAGCGCTGGCGGGACAAAGCGGGGCGGAGCGGTTCGGCGGCGGGGATCGGACGGCCTCCGGCGGAGCAGGTGCGGGCTTCATCGGCCAGCGGAGCCCTTATCCGCAAGGTGGCGGGCCCCACCGGTCCGGTGCCATCCCGCACCGATCTTCGGCAGCGAACGCGCAGGATGAGGGCAGAGAAGACCGTCCTTGGCCGTGAGAGGGTCACTCTTCCCCTTGACCGGAGCGGCCGGAACGCCCACCGCGTCATCGTTTCAAGGGCGTTCAACCGAGCCTTGCGACGTCCTGCTCCACGATCGGGACCTCATCCGGCCCCGAGAGGCGACCGTCATGACTTCATCCGATCCCGAGGCCGTCTCCGCCTCGGCCTACCGCGAAGCGATGGCGCAGATCGCGAGTGCGGTGCATCTCGTGACCACGGACGGGCCCGGCGGCCGGGCGGGCGTCACGGCAACCTCGGTGTGCAGCGTCAGCGACGGTCCGCCGACATTGCTGGTCTGCCTCAATCGCGGCTCGTCCGCCTATCCGGCCTTTCTGCGCAACGGGGTGCTGTGCATCAACACGCTCACGGCGGCGCAGGAAGGCCTCTCCGCCGATTTCGCCGGCCGCGTGCCGCAGGCGGAACGCTTCGCGGAACCAGCCTGGGGCACGCTGCAGACCGGGGCACCGGTGCTGGCAGGCGCCCTCGTCAGCTTCGATTGCCGGATCGTCGATCGCCACGAGGTCGGCACGCATGACGTGCTGATCTGCACGGTCGAGGCGCTCGCCGAGATCAGCGGCGCCGACAGCCTGCTTTATGCCGGGCGGCACTATCGCGTCCTGCCGCGCGAGGGCTCCAAAGGCGGCTGATCGCCCTTGCCGAGGCGGTAGGCCGCATCGCCGACCTGTTCCGGCAACGAACATCATCGAGGCGCTACGCCGGCAGCCTCGAAGCCCGCCGCGCCGTCTCTCCCGGCCGACCGATGCCGTGGGATCGACGCTTCAAGCGTGCTTCGAGGCCAAGCTTGCGCCCGGCCGCTCGGCAGGGAGCGGACGGGTCGACCGAAGCAAGGTCGCCCAACCGGCGCTCAGCGCTCGTAGTGGCGCGCGCGGGCGGTGTTAGCGTTGAAGGTGCTGCGGCTCGGGCGCTGCGGCGCGAACGAGCTGGGATCGCGATCCGGAAGGCCGAACAGGTTCAGCGGCTCGGCCGAGCGGGGAACGCTGCCAGTCGTCTCCGGCTGCTGCGCCCCGACCATCCGGCCCCGATCGCCCGCGAAAGCGCCACCGGCCGAGACAGCGAGCACGACGAGTGCGGCGGAGAAGATGCGTACGGACATTTTCTTGTCTCCTGAACGAGTTGCTTCGTTCAGGGAGTTAAGCACGTCGCGGGCGCAATGCTCACAGATTTTGTGCAGTGAAGCCCGCCGAATAGCCATCGTTTGCATACGATATGGGCATCGCGAGATCGCTACACAGCCCCCGAGCTAATTGGTGCAGCCTCATAGCGCTATATTTCCTATCCGTTTCCGGTACTTAGACGAAACGTAGAGGAATCTGCCTGCTTGCTTAGCATGTGGCACAATCCTTTCCCGCCATGTGCGTGCGGGCACGGCGCGCGTTTCTGCCGGGACTAAACGGGCGGCACCCACTGTAGCAGCGCCGCAGCCTCACCCCCCCGGCCGATCGCCGCCGTCAGCGCCCTGCCGTCTCTCCCGCTTGGGCCCATCCGGGCCGCTACAGGACAAGCGGCACGGCCGGGAGGCCGCGGTCTATAATCCTCCGCGCCGGCGACCGCGCCGCGACTTCCAGCTCACGGCATCGTTCTGAAGATTAGATTCCGCGCGATGCTCTCGCTTCATTTTTGCATCGTCGCGAACGCCAGCGCCCCCTGTCCGGACGATGCTCTCACCAAGGCCCGTTCATGCCCCTGACCCTCGACGCGCTCAATGCGGCCTCCGAAGCGGATTTCGTCGCCGCCCTTGGCGCGATCTTCGAACATGCGCCCTGGGTCGCCGAGGCCGCAGCGGCCCGGCGGCCATTCGGAAGCGTAGAGGCTTTGTTCGCGGCCATGCGCGAGGCGGTTCTCGCAGCGCCCGCGGCGCGGCGGCTCGCCCTGCTGCAGGGCCATCCCGAACTCGCCGGCCGCTCGGCCCGCGCCGGCACCATCGCCGCCGATTCCATCGCCGAGCAGGCCGCCGCCGGGCTCGATCGCTTGAGCGAGGCGGAATACGCGCGGTTCGCGGCGCTCAACGCCGCCTATGCCGAGACCTTCGGCTTCCCGTTCATCCTCTGCATCAAGCGGCACGGCCGCGCCTCGCTGCTGCGGCAGTTCGAGACCCGGCTGTCCAGCGACGCGGCGCGCGAGCGGGAGACGGCCGAGGCCGAAATCCTCCGGATCGCGGCGATCCGCCTCGACGCCCTCGTCGAGGGGGAGGGGCGGCTGCGCACCACGGGGCGGCTCTCGACCCATGTGCTCGATACGGTGGCCGGCCGGCCAGCGGCGGGCGTCGTGGTCGAACTCGCCGAGATCGTCGGGGACGAATCGGTGACGGTCGCCCGCACCGTGACCAATGCCGACGGGCGCACCGACAGCCCGCTGATCGGCGGTCGCCCGGTGCCGATCGCGACCTACGAGCTCCGCTTCTACATCGGCGCGTATTTCTGCCGCACCGGGCTCACCCTGCCGGATCCGGCCTTCCTCGATGTGGTGCCGATCCGCTTCGGCGTGGCCGAGCCGGAGGGGCAGTATCACGTCCCTCTCGTTGCCAGCCCCTGGAGCTACCAGACCTATCGCGGAAGCTGAGCATCGCCGAACAGGTGCCGGGCGAGCCGCGAATGCTCCTCGCGCAGGCGGCCGGTCTCGATGCCGAGCGGCTGCCCGTCGATCACCCGCCAGCGCCCCGCCACCATCACCCGGTCGGCCCGATGCGCCCCGCACAGCACCAGCGCGGCGAGCGGGTCGTGCGCGCCGGAGAAGCGCAGTTCGTCCAGGGTGAACAGGGCCAGATCCGCTTCCCGGCCGGGCTCGATCCGGCCGATGTCGCTGCGCCCGAGGCAGGCGGCGGAGCCTTGCGTCGCCCAGCGCAGGGCATCGAGATGGGTCACGGCTTCCGCGCCGTAGGTCAGGCGGTTGATCATCAGGGCGTGGCGCACGCCCTCGATCAGGTTGGAATTGTCGTTCGAGGCCGAGCCATCGACGCCGAGGCCGACCGGCGAGCCCGCTGCCTCCAACTCGCAGGTCCGACACTGGCCCGAGGCGAGCACCATGTTCGAGGTCGGGCAATGGCACACTCCAACGCCGGCCGCGCCGAGGCGGTGCACCTCGTCGTCGTTGAAGTGGATGCCGTGGGCGAGCCAGGCCCGCGAATTCATCCAGCCGACCTCCTTGAGGTAATCGACCGGGCGCTGGCCGAACGCCTCAAGGCAAAAGGCGTTCTCGTCACGGGTCTCGCCGAGATGGGTGTGGAGCGGGCAATCGTAGCGCTCGGCCAGCGCGGCGCTCTCGCGCATCAGCCGCTTGGTGACGGCGAAGGGCGAGCAGGGGGCAAGCCCGATCCGCACCATCGCGCCGGGCGCGGGATCGTGGAACAGGCGCAGCACCCGCTCGCTGTCGGCGAGGATGGTGTCGTCGTCCTGCACCAGCGCCTTGGGCGGCAGGCCGCCCTCTTCCTGCGACAGGCTCATCGAGCCGCGGGTGACGACGGCGCGGATGCCGAGGCGCCGCGCCTCCTCGACCTGGATGTCGACGGCATTCTCCAGCCCCTGCGGGAACAGGTAGTGGTGGTCACCCGCCGTGGTGCAGCCCGACAGCAGCAGTTCCGTGTAGGCGAGCCGCGTCGCGAGCCGGAAGGCGTCCGGCGTCAGCCGCCCCCAGATCCCGTAGAGCGCCTGCAGCCATGGAAACAGCGGCTTGTTGATCGCCGCCGGATGGGCGCGCGTCAGCGTCTGGAAGAAGTGGTGATGCGTGTTGATGAGGCCGGGGATGACGACATGCCGCCCGGCCTCAAAGGTCTCGTCCACCGGCGCGGCGGGCTGCCCGCCAGCCGGCACCCGCTCAGAGATGCGGCTGCCCTCGACGACGACGCCCCCGCCGGCCCCGTCCGCCAGGATCGCGAGGGGATCGCGTATCCAGAGCCGCCGCGCGACCGTGCCATCCGCTGCCATGCCGATTCCCGAGATCTTCGAAAGGTGAGACCGGACCCGTCACCGATCTGGCTCTATCGAACAGCGAAACTAGGGGTCACGTCGCCGCGGCGAAAGCGTCTACCTTGAGACCTGTGGTGGAAGCGTCGCAGAACTTCGCGTTTTGATACATGGATCTATGGACGCCACGCGGAGGCGCCCCTATCTTTGCTGAAAGCTTCCGCGACGGGTGCCGGTGCACGCGATGCGAAAGCCCACGGCCGGCGTTGTCCTTCTCCGACCCCGAGAGGATTTTCCATGTCGCGCGGCAGCCGCTTTCCGACCCTGCTCCTCGTGCTCGGCACGATCCTGACGGCAGCCCCTGCGGGCGCCGAGGACAAGCCCGGCGCGCCATCCCCCGAGACCAAATCCGCGGGCCAGTGGACCGATCCACCGGCCAAGGTGAACACCCCGGCGATGAACGCCGCCGCGGCGAAACCGATCGCGATGCCTGCAAAGATCGAAGAGCCCAAGGTCTCAACCCGCGCCGAAGCCCGGCCGACCCGACGCACGGCTCGGGTCCGCCGGGAGCGGATTCGAACGGCCGCGAGCCGCGCCCGGCCGATCCGACAGGTGCGGGTGGCGATGTCGCGGAGGGACGAGAGTCGACCGACCCGGCGGGTCGTGGCCCGGATGGCGCCGACACCGCGGACGTTCAGGGCGACGGGACGGAGCCTGAGTCCGGTCTACGGGTTCATCGCGCCGGATGCCCCGGCCGACGCCTATTACGAACAGCGCCGCATCGGGAGCGTCGGGAACCGACCGGGCCATCTCGGTCTCCCCTCGGACGGCGGACCGGCCTATCGCACCGTCGGGATGCGCGGGGACGGCCACCTCGTCATGCGGTGGCGCGGGCCGGGCGTACCGACCGGTCTCATGATCGACCGCCCATCGCCATTCGACTGATTCGCCGAGGAAGCGGGTGGTCGGCTCCGCCCTTCGATAAGGCGGGGCCGTCAGAGATCAGAGAGGGAAGGGCCGCTCAGCGCGCGCGGCCGGGACGTGCCGGTTCGAACACGATGCGGCGGTGATAGGCGCACCAGCTCTTGCCATCGGCAACCGGAGCCCCGCAGCACACGGCCTGGTCGCTCGGCTCACCGATGATGAACTTGCAGACGAAAGTGCCGGATTGCGCGAAGGGGACACGAAGATCGGCGGAGGGTTCGGCAATCGCATCGGCCTCACCGACTTGCGGCAGGCGGAAAAGCTGGTTCATCGTGCGGACACTCGGTGTTCGGACTCGCTGGACCCAAGCGAGGGGCGGCACAGCGCCCTGGGCCTGGACGGATGTTTCGGCCGGCCCGCTCGCCTTATGCGATCCGTACGGCGAGGTTCAGTCCCGGCTGAATGCGGGACCGGCGTCGCGAACGGGCGCAAGACGAAGGTCGGCTGATTGTCTGGCGTAAGTATACCTGATTCCCCGATAAACAACCCCTGAGCCGGCGCGACAGCTGCGCGCTGGAAGCAGGGTTAGCGCGTTCACCAGGCGAAAGGCCGGCGGAGACCTGCCGGAAAAACCCTGTGAAAACGATAATCGAAGTTGAGGCACAACGTTCCCGATCCGGTGAACGGCTCACCGCGTGACCGGTGCTCGCGTTCCTTGCGACGCGCGCGTGCGGAAGCTATCCCGCTTCGGAGTGCCTCATAAAAATCCCCGTCTCCGATCGTCTCTCCACTTGGCATGGCGGCGCAGCGGGCATTGAGTGAGCGACACGATTCCTTTGGAAGACGGCGCATCGGGCCTCGCATGCATGCTCTCGTCACGGGCTCGGCCGGCTTCATCGGCCATGCGCTGAGCCGCCGTCTGCTGGCGGCGGGCTTCGGCGTGACGGGCTTCGACGGCCTCTCGCCCTATTACGACGTCGGGCTGAAGCGGGCCCGGCACGCGGATCTCGCCCGATCTCCCGGTTTCGAGGCGGTGGAAGCGCGGCTCGAGACGCCCGGCGCGCTCCTCGACGTGATGGCACGGGTGAAGCCAGATCTGGTCTTCCATCTCGCGGCGCAGGCGGGCGTTCGCTACAGCCTCATCGACCCCGGCGCCTATGTCGAAGCGAATCTCGTCGGCTTCGCCAACCTGCTGGAGGCGGTGCGCGCCCACCCCGTCAAGCACCTGCTCGTCGCCTCGACCAGTTCGGCCTATGGCGGCAATGCGAGCGTGCCGTTCCGCGAGACCGACCGGGCGGTCTCGCCGCTCACCCTCTACGCCGCCTCGAAGCTCGCCAACGAGGCGATGGCGCATTCCTACGCCCACCTGTTCCGCGTGCCGACGACAGCGTTCCGCTTCTTCACGGTCTACGGACCGTGGGGGCGGCCGGACATGGCCCTGTTCCTGTTCACCCGGAAGATCCTGGCGGGCGAGCCGATCGAGGTGTTCGGCGAGGGGGCGGCGGAGCGCGACTTCACCTTCATCGACGATCTCATCGACGCGATCGTCGCGCTGTCGGAGCGCCCGCCGCCGATGCCGTCCGAGGGCGGCCCGGTCTCGGCGGCCGACACCCTGAGCAGCGTCGCACCCTATCGTCTGGTCAATATCGGCGGCGGCCGTCCGGTCCGGCTCGATGCCATGATCGGCGCCCTGGAGGCGGCCCTGGGTCGCAAGGCCGAGCGCGTGCTCAAGCCGCTGCCGCCCGGCGACGTGATCCGGACCCATGCAAGCCCCGACCTGCTGCGCGACCTCGTCGGCAAACTGCCCGAGACACCGCTGGAGACTGGCATCCCCGCCTTCGTGAGGTGGTATCTCGACTATTACGGGGACCAATAGAGCTCTTGCGGGCCAGGGCATCCAGAGAAGAGCCCCTGGAGGGCGCGTCGCACCGCCCTCGTTCCCGAAAACGGATCACAGCCTTTCGGGGTCTCACCTTCCCCGGATGCGCCCACTCCGGCCACGCTGAGCGAATTGCCCGCACCGGAAAATATGCCGACCCTCGCGACGGGCGGTCTCCTCGACATTTTTTGAGGATCGGGTCCGCCGCTTCAGGGAGACGGACCACCGATGCGCATCGCGATGATTGGCTCGGGCTATGTCGGCCTCGTGTCGGGTGCCTGCCTCGCCGATTTCGGCCACGAGGTCGTCTGCATCGACAAGGATCCGGACAAGATCGCCGCCCTCAACGAGGGCCGCATGCCGATCTACGAGCCGGCCTCGATACCCTCGTCGCCGAGAACGTGCGGGCTAAACGCCTCTCTTTCTCCACCGATCTCAAGCCCGCCGTGGCGCAGGCGCAAGCCGTGTTCATCGCGGTCGGCACCCCGTCCCGCCGCGGCGACGGCTTTGCCGACCTCTCCTACGTCTACGCCGCCGCCCGCGAGATCGCTTCGGCGCTGACCGGCTACACCGTGGTCGTCACCAAATCGACCGTGCCCGTCGGCACCGGCGATGAGGTCGAGCGCATCATCCGCGAGGCCCGGCCCGATATAGATGTCGGCGTCGCCTCCAACCCCGAATTCCTGCGCGAGGGCGCCGCCATCGGCGACTTCAAGCGGCCCGACCGCATCGTCATCGGCGCCGAGGACAACCGCGCGGCCGCCGTGATGCAGGAGGTCTACCGCCCGCTCTACCTCAACCAGGCGCCGATCCTGTTCACCGGACGGCGCACGGCCGAGCTGACCAAATATGCCGCCAACGCGTTCCTGGCGACCAAGATCACCTTCATCAACGAGATCGCGGATCTGTGCGAGCAGGTCGGCGCCAACGTGCAGGAGGTCGCCCGCGGCATCGGCCTCGATAACCGCATCGGCTCCAAGTTCCTGCATGCCGGGCCGGGCTATGGCGGCTCGTGCTTCCCGAAGGACACGCTGGCCCTGGTGAAGACGGCGCAGGATTANTCCAAGTTCCTGCATGCCGGGCCGGGCTATGGCGGCTCGTGCTTCCCGAAGGACACGCTGGCCCTGGTGAAGACGGCGCAGGATTACGGCACGCCGGTTCGGATCGTCGAGACGGTGGTGGCGGTCAACGATCAGAGGAAGCGTGCCATGGCGCGCAAGGTGATCGCGGCCTGCGGCGGCAGCGTACGGGGCAAGCGCGTGGCGTTGCTCGGGCTGACGTTCAAGCCGAACACCGACGACATGCGCGACGCGCCCTCGCTGTCGATCATCGCCGGCTTGCAGGATGCCGGCGCGCAGATCGTGGCCTACGACCCCGAGGGGATGGAGCAGGCGCGGCCGCTGCTGCAGGGGGTCGCTTACGCTGAGGACGCCTATGCCTGCGCGGAGGGCGCGGACGCCCTGGTGATCGTGACGGAGTGGAACGCGTTCCGGGCGCTGGATCTTGCCCGGCTCAAGGGCGTGATGCGCGCGCCCGTCCTCGTCGATCTGCGCAACGTCTACGCGCCGGAAGAGGCCCGCCGCCAAGGTCTGCGCCATGTCGGCGTCGGCGCCCTGGCAAGCGGCGACTGAACCGGCCTTCGGGACGCGGCTCTAACGCGCCACGCGGCGGGCGAGCAGGAGATGCATCGCCTGCGCGGCGAGCCCTCCGGCCATCGCCGCGCCGCCCTTCACCACAAAATCGGCGAGCCGGCCATGCCGGCTCACGGTCAGGCCCTGGGCCGCCTCGAGCCCCCCGGCGAGGGCGACGGCCGCGAGGAGCGCCCATCCCCAACGCCGCGGATAGGAGAGCACGAGCAGGAAGCCGAACAGCGCGTAGGCGCCGGCCCGCTCCAGGGTCGGCGAAGCCAGGACCGGACGCGCTTCGAGCGGCGAAAGCGTCACGGCGACGAGGCCGATGGCCACGACCCATGCCATCAGGCGAACAAGCGTCAGCATAAGATCTCGTGCGCGCAAGCCGGCACCCAGGTCAAGCGCGCCGGCCGCACGCGCCGATGCCGCCCTACCGGCTCACTCCCCCGATGCGGCGATCAGCGAGAAGACGACACCCAGGGCGAGATTGCAGGCGAGCAGGATAACGAACAGGGTCATGGCCGCATCACGCCGTGCAGGTCAGGACGATGTAGGGCCAGCGCAGAGGGCACGAGGCCCGCGGCGCATCCGAGGCGCGCGTCGTGCTCTGGACGCTGCCCCATCCGCGGCCAACATCACCATCCTCGGACCGCATCTCCGGCACGGCGCCGCGCACCGGCAGGGATGGAACAAGGCAGGATACGATCAGCGTGATCGAGGCGGCACGGGCGGTGACTACGATCTTCGGCATCTTTCCCCTCGCGACATCTCACATTTCGCAAGAAGCGGGTTAGAATCGGCTGTTTGCGGGCATGTTGCGTCGACTGTTGCGTTGAATGCACGGCCGGCCGGTTGCGGTGACGGGAGGGACGTTTTCCGCTGTGAGGTTGAAAAATATCTTTGAGGATGCCCTCGGCTACTTAAGTGCAAATGATGCCGGATATCCCTAATTTGGAGGATGCAATTGTCCCGAAATCGTTGCCTGCTAGCCCCCGAGGGGGCACGGGCCGCAGTGAGACCGGGGCGCGCCAAGGGGGTGCCGGCTGCGGCGCGACGCCCCCGGAGGGGGACGGGTCATGATGAGGAATGGAGCGGTTCATCCGCGCTGGGTCTTGCGCAGGGACGAGCGGCGGACCGGGCGATACCACGGCGACAAGGTGGTGCGGTGGATCGCACGCCCGACGCTGATGAAGGGGCGCAAGAAGGGGTCGGCCGATGCCGAGGACGGCTCGGGAGGCTACGCGCCGCCCTCCCGCCCGAACGGATATGGGGGCCTGCGGATCGTCTCCGACACGTGATGTGAGGGGAGGGGCTGGGGAAATCGCCGAGGCCATCGGGCACGCGCTCGATTCCCCGGCGCGAGGCCCCGCCCTGGGGTTGGCTCGCAACCGAAGTCGGGCAGCGCGGCTCATGTAAGCGCTAGCTTCAGACCAAGCCGGTTCTCGCATTGGTTCCGAGAGGGTTTGCGCAAGATCCGTGAGGATTTAGGCTGCCCTTACCCTGAGAATCCCTTGGCAAGTTCTTCAGAGCGGTCCATGCTCGGCTTCGAAAGCCGCCGGACAACGCGGCGGCATCGGAGGGTCGTCCCATGCTCGCCGCCAACCGCTTGGTCAAATCGGCCTGGATCGCCGTCGATGTCACCAAGGAGCGCACCGAACGGGTGCTCGTGGTCGAGGCCTATATCGCCGTCAGTCCGCTGGAGAAGAACTTCGACGCCCACCGCTACGACAAGGTCGTTGAGGATGTGCGCCGCGTTCTTGCCGAGCACCCCGAGATCGACCGGGCCTCGATCCTGAGCATGCATCGGGATGCCGGCTGCACGGCCCTGTTCCGCAGCCAGCCCGCACACGCCACGGCGTAACTCGGGTTCCCCTGCGGATCGCTCACCGCCGGAGAGTCGGCCCTCGCATGGGGGGACCCGTGCGTCAGTGGTCGTCCGCGCCGATGCCGTTGTCGAGGAACATCCGGTAGGCCGGGTTGTCGGTCTCGTCGACATAGGGATAGGCGAGCGCTTCGAGGGCGGCGTCGAAGCGGGCGCGCTCCGCCGCCGGCACCTCGATCCCGGCCAGCACCCGGCCGTAATCGGCGCCGTGATTGCGGTAGTGGAACAGGCTGATGTTGAAGCCGTCTCCGAGGGCTTCCAGGAACTTCATCAGCGCGCCGGGCCGCTCTGGGAACTGGAAGCGGTAGAGCCGCTCGTCGGCGAGCCCCGCCGCGCGCCCGCCCACCATGTAGCGGACATGCACCTTGGCCATCTCGTTGTCGCTCATATCGGCGACGCGGTAGCCGGCACTCTCCAGGGCGGCGATCAGGTCGCGCTTCTCGGGCTTGCCGCCGGGCAGGTTGATGCCGACGAAGATGCGCGCATCGCTGCCTTGCGCGTAGCGGTAATTGAACTCGGTGATCGCGCGGGGGCCGAGCGCGCCGATGAAGGCGCGATAGGCGCCGGGCCGCTCGGGGATGGTGACGCCGAGCAGCACCTCGCGCTCCTCGCCGATCTCCGCCCGCTCGGCGATGTGGCGCAACCGGTCGAAGTTGAGGTTGGCGCCCGACGAGATCGCCACCAGCGGCCCGGCGCCGGGGTTCTTCGCCGACCAGGCCTTGGCGCCGGCCAGACTCAGCGCGCCCGACGGCTCGGAGATCGCGCGGGTGTCGTCGAAGATGTCCTTGACGGCGGCGCACATCGCATCGGTATCGACGGTGATGACCGCGTCGAGATGCTCGCGGCAGAGCCGGAAGGTCTCCTCGCCAGCCTGCCGCACCGCGACGCCGTCGGCGAACAAGCCGACGGTCGGCAGCATCACCCGGTCGCCCGCCCGGATCGCCTCGGACATGGTGGCGGCGTCGTCCGGCTCGACGCCGATCACCTTGGTCTCGGGGCGCAGATATTTCACGAAGGTGGCGATGCCGGCCGCCAACCCGCCGCCGCCGATCGGCACGAAGATCGCCTCGATCGGTCCGGTATGCTGGTGCAGGATCTCCATGCCGATCGTGCCCTGGCCGGCGATCACTTCGGGATCGTCGAATGGGTGCAGGAAGGTCAGGCCCCATTGCGCTTCGAGGCGCCGTGCCTCGGCCAGAGCCTCGTCGAAGGCGTCGCCGTGCAGCACCACCTCGGCACCGCGCGCCCGGCAGGCATCGACCTTGATCGCGGGGGTCGTGCGCGGCATCACGATCACCGCCCGCACGCCGAGCTTGGCTGCGGCCAGCGCCACGCCCTGCGCGTGGTTGCCGGCCGAGGCGCAGATCACCCCGCTCGCGAGCCGCTCCTGGGACAGCGAGGCCATCTTGTTGTAGGCGCCGCGCAGCTTGAACGAGAAGACCGGCTGCAGATCCTCGCGCTTGAGCAGCACGGGACGGCCGAGCCGCTTCGTCAGGCGGGGCATCGGGTCGAGGGGGCTCTCGATCGCCACGTCGTAGACGCGGGCGGAGAGGATCTTCTTGATGTAGTCGGTCACGGGTAGGCTTTCGGCCGCGTCATCGGGCAGGGCACAACCGGCACTTAGTCCTTCCGCGGCCGGGATGCGAGGGCGGGATGCGCGAGGAAACGGCCCGCAGTGTCAGAGCCGGATCCCGGAATGGACCTGCCCCGGATCGAGGGGAAAGGCGAAGGTGGCGCCGATGCCGTCGCGGAAGATGCGCACCACCTTCGCCGCCGTGTTGCCGATGGTGATGCTCGCCCCGCGCGAGAGCGAGTGGTCGAGCGCGAGCGCTGCCCCGGAGGCCGAGACGTTGATCAGCCGACCCGGCAGGACGCGACCGTCTTCGAGGGTCACGAGCACGTCCTTACGGGCCGGGTTGATCCGCGGATGCGCCCGTGTCGCGTCGAAGACCCGCCCCTGCTCGCGGGCCAGCGCCAGCATGGTGCGGGCGACCTCGGCCGCCCGCTGCCGGGATGCCATGAGGCGGACGACGAACTGGTTGTCGCCGCTGCGGACGACCCGGACCTCGATCTGGCCGATATAGCGGATGCTGCAGGTGAGCGTCTCATCGACCGCCGGATTGGAGGCTGAGCGGAAGGTGATGCCGGCCCGGGAGAGATCCTGCGTCACCGCGTAGAAGTCAGGCTGCCGCCGGCCCCAGCACAGCGCGGGAAGAAACACCGTATGGAGGTTGGCGGCGGTGCGCTCGATCATGGTGCCACGTGTCATCGTTGCGCGACACTGGCCGTGCAGCCCTGAAGGGAAAACGCCCAAAATTCCTCGACTTTTCCGAAATTTTCGCCGCGCGAACCGCCGCGCCAAGTCATCGACTGTGAATTCGAGCCAATCGATCCTCGGCTCCGCCCAATCTTGCTCTCGCCACAGCCGGATGGGGATAGCCACAGAGCATTGTCTCGAAGCTACAGTGAATTACCGCGAAATTTATACATGATTTTTCTGGTTGGAATCGGAAACAGCGATACAAACAGGGACAAGAATTGGATAGAACGACTCAAGACCAGATAAATTTCGACCCGATCTGGCAGCCATTCCAGGGGAGCATACCGCTTATTCCATCATATGATGGTGAAAGAGGCGTGGATGATCCTCGCCGGTTGTCAGGGGGCGGCCGCTCCGGGCATGGTCGGGGGATGAGCGACCTACCGCCCGACACCGATCGCATCGCCCGTCTCGAGATTCGGCTGACCGAACAGGAGGCCGTGATCGAGGATCTGAACGCGGCCATCACCGCGCAGTGGAAGGTGATCGACCGGCTCACCCGGCAGCTAGGCCGGTTGCAGGAGCAGGTCGAGGACAGCGCCTTCCGGGGCGCCAGCGGTGCGCCGGAGCCGCCGCCCCCGCATTACTGAGGCGAACCGTCATGGGGCAGGGGAGGGTGAGATGCGGAGCGTGATGCGCGGCCTCGGCCTGTGCCTCGCATTGGTGCCGTTCGCCGCAAGCGCATTCGAGCGCGCGCCGCCTCCCTCCGAGGGGCCGATGGAACCCTGCCCGAGCCAGGGGGCAGGCTTCTTCCGCATTCCCGGCACCGCGACCTGCATCCGCCTGTCGGGCCGGGTGAGGGCCGATGCCGAGATCGGCTCGCGCCGTACCGACATCCCCGTGCAGGGCCGCATCGCGGTCGATACGCGGAGCGACTCCGCCCTCGGGCCGGTGCGCAGCTTCGTCCGGATCGACGCGGGTCAGCGCTGAGGAGCGCCGAAGCGCGCCGGGTCAGTCGTCGCGATAGACGCGCTCGCGGCGCTCGTGACGTTCCTGGGCTTCGAGCGACAGGGTCGCGATCGGCCGCGCATCGAGCCGCTTGAGCGAGATCGGCTCGCCGGTCTCTTCGCAGAAACCGTAGGAACCGTCCTCCAGCCGGGCCAGGGCCGCGTCGATCTTGCTCGTCAGCTTGCGCTGGCGGTCACGAGCCCGCAGCTCGATCGCCCGGTCCGTCTCCGAGGAGGCGCGGTCGGCGATATCCGGATGGTTCTCGTTCTCGCTTTGAAGCGCGCTGAGAGTCCCCTGCGCCTCGCGCAGGATTTCGCTCTTCCAATTGAGCAGCTTGCGTCGAAAGTACTCGCGCTGCCGCTCATTCATGAAGGGCTCGTCGTCGGAGGGCCTGTAGCCGTCCTCGATCGTGACCTTCGCCATCGTCTTATCCTCGCGCTCCCTGCCGGTCAGCGGCGATCGTCGGCGAGGCTATAATCGAGCTGGGCAAGCTCTACAACGCGCGGATGCCGCCTTGCAGCGTCTCGCGTGAAAAGCTCTCGCATTGCGGCAAAGACGACACGCTCAAGTGGCCCTCGACCCGACATCAGGTTGAGCCGGTGCGCTCGCTCTCGTGGGCGCGCGAGGGACGCCGACCACGAACGCCGTGCGTGCTCGGCGATGAAACCGCCCCGCTCAGGGCGCGCCGCGCAGCCGGACGATGGCGGCGGCGATCTCGTCGGCCAGGGGGCGGGCAAGGGCGTGCCGGTAATGGGTCTGGTCGAAGAACAGGCCGGGATCGTGCAGGGCCGGCCGCTCGCGCCGCGCATCGATGAGAGCGCTGCGCCCGTGCCGTCGCAGCGCCGCCGCCGCGGCGTTCCGGCACGCGGCCTCGGCGTGGGCGCGCGGCGTACCGGGCCGGGGGAGGCCGGCGGCGTAGACGGGCGGGAAGACCATGACGACAGCGGTCTCGGCCGGCAGTGCGGAGAGCGCGGCGGCGAGACGGTCCGCAGCGGGAAAGTCCGGCCCCGCCTGGCCCGGAGTGGCCGCATCGGGCACCGGCGCTTCGCGGGCGGCGCGGAGGTGCTCGTCGTCGAGGGAGCCGAGCTTGAAGTAATCCGGCTCGTAGTCCCACCAGCCGTCGGTGGTCGCCCGCTTGCGGCGCGGGCCGACGAGCCAACCGATGCGGCCGACCACCTCCTGGGCCACGGAAAAGCGCAGGAGCCCCCGCAGATAGGCCAGCGGATCGGGGCTGTAGAGCCAGAACGGGAACGGCTTGTCGTTGGCCAGTGCCGGATCGTCGGTGCACCAGTAATCGTCCACCGAGAGGATCACGGCCTGCGGCGCCGGATGGTGGCGCAGGAACCAGCCGAGCAGCGCGAGCTGCTCTCCGGGGCCGGTGGCTGGCACGGAGAGCTGCACGAAGCGAATGCCGGTCGCCGCCGTGAGCCGCGCGGGCTCGATCAGTTGGATGTGGGAATTGCCGAACACGGCCCCCGTGAAAGCCGGGTCGCGCCCGCGTGAGGCGGCGGCGGTGCGCGGGCCCTGCGGTCGCACGGCGCCGGCCGAGAACAGCGTCGAGCGCCCGCTATCGTAGGGATCGATCAGGACGGCCAGCGTGAGATAGCCGGCGAGCAGGCCGAGGGCGGTACACAGGAACAGGCGCGCGAAGGCTGCCCAATCCTGCCGCCCAGGGCTGCCGGAGGCGGATGCCATCTCAGAACTGGAAATAGATGAATTCGTAGTTCGCATCGTCCCCGATCTTGAGGAGCACGACAACGAACAACAGGGCGAAGGCGGCCGCGAGCCATCGCTTCGGCGGCAGGCGGTGCACGGCGGCCCAGGCGGTCGGGCCGATCATGGCGACGGCGGCGGCGATCGCGATGGTGCGCCACTTGAAGCCCGCCCCCGTCGGCGCCAGCCCGAACAATCCCTTGTAGATCGCCAAAGCCGCCTCGAACGAGGAGGCGCGGAACAGGACCCAGGTCAGGATCACGAAACCGGCCGTCAGCGCCCAGCCGAGGAGATGCGGCAGCCGTCCGCCCGCCCGGCGCCACAGCACGCCCGCCCCGAGGCCAAGGCCGTGGGCGGCGCCCCAAACGACGAAGGTCAGCCCCGCCCCGTGCCAGAGGCCGCCGAGCGTCATGGTCGCAAACAGCGCGCCGACCTGGAGCGCAAGGCCGCGGCGGTTTCCGCCCATGGCGATGTAGAGGTAGTCGCGCAGGAAGCGCGACAGCGTCATGTGCCAGCGCCGCCAGAAGTCGCGCAGCGAGGTGGCGCGGTAGGGCACGTCGAAGTTCTGCGGTAGCACGATCCCGAACAGCAGCGCGAGGCCGAGCGCCATGTCGGTGTAGCCGGAAAAGTCGAAATAGATCTGGAAGGTGAAGCCGAGCGTCGCCTGCCACGCCTCGGCCATCGTCACCGCCTGGCCCGCGGCGGCCGCCTGGAACACCGGATTGACGTAGACCGAGAGCGGATCGCCGAGGAACACCTTCTTGGCGAGCCCGACGGTCAGCAGCATCAGCCCGCGCCCGATCCGCTCGGCGGCGTCGGGCCGCGCGTAGGGGCGCTCCTCGAACTGGTGCATGATCTCGCTCCAGCGCACGAGCGGGCCGGCGAGAACCTGCGGGAAGAAGGCGATGTAGAGGGCGTAGCGGGTCAGCCCGAAGGCCGGCGCGCGCCCGGCCCTCAGATCCGTCAGGTACATGATGTGGTGGAAGGTGAAGAACGAGATCCCGAGCGGCAGGGCGAGATCGACCCGCGGGAGATCGATGCCGGGGATCAGGTCGGCGAGATCGGCGAGGAAGCCGAGATATTTGAAGGCGCCCAGCACGGCGAGGTTGCCGGCGAGCGCCAGCGGGAACAGCCAGCCGGTACGATCCCGCGGCAGGGCGCGGGCCACGAGCCAGTTCACGCCGATGGAGGCGAGGAGCAGCGGCAGGAAGCGCCAATCCCACCACGCGTAGAAGACGAAGGACAGCCCGACGAGCAGCGGTAGCCGCGCCTGCGGCCGATAGCGTTCGGCAGCGGCGTGCAGCAGCAGCGCGACCGGCAGGAAGGCGAGCAGGAAGACGAAGGAGTTGAACAGCATCGCGGCGCGGACGATTCCCTTGGCGATCCGGCTCCGCTAGCGACCCGGCGAGACCGGCGCGCGCCCGCTCACGCGGCCAGCCTTGTCGGGGATCGAAGCGGACCCGTCAATCGCGCCGAAGCGGCACGGAAACGGCGCGGAGTCGTCCTCGCCACACCCGTGAGCAGACCCACGGAAGTCCCGGCAAGAAACCGAGCTCCGGACCACGGATTATTGCGATGGATGCAGGGCTTGCCGACAGTGGTCGTGCAGCACTGCCGACGAGACGAGTCAGTCAGCTTCGGTTCATCGAGGCAGACCTAGCTTCCCGCATCGGCCGTCTGTTCCGGCCGCAACGGAGAAATCGTACGATGACGCACGCGAAGGCGTTCGCATTGGCTGCGGTGGTCGCCGGCAGCCTTGGTGTCGCGGGCAGCGCCCAGGCGGCGCCCTTCAGCCCCGTCCCCCTCGCGACCGCGACGGACAGCACGCTCGTGGAGCGCACCGCCGGCGGCTGCGGGCCGGGCTTCCATCCCAATCCCTGGGGCATCTGCCGCCCGAACTGGGGTCCGCGGCGCTACTGGGGCGGCCCGCCCCCCGGCTATTATCGCCCGCGGCCGCTTTACCGGCCCTACGGCTATTACCGCCCACGGCCCTATTACTGGTGATCGCAGGGGCCGGACCTCGAAAAGAGATCCGGCCCTTTTTGTGTTCAGGCGCCCCGCGCCGCTTCGAGCTTGGCGAGTTCCACCGCCGCCCGCAATTCGATCTCGGCCACCAGCCCATCAAGGCGGGCGTCGCCGCTCTCCGCACTCCGCTCGGCGAGGCGGCCGGCGATGGCCTGAAGGTCGCGCGTTGCCACCCGGCCGCCGATCAGCGCGGCTTTCAGGCGGTCGAGCCCGTCGAGCAGGTCGTGCCCGCGCTGCACCGAGCGGCGGCGACGCTCCTTTTGCGCGTCGGCCCCGTCCTGTCCCTGGAGCGTGAGGAGGGCGTCGAGCCCGGTGAGCATGCCGGTCTGGCTCGTGCCCGCGGTCGCGGCCCGAGGCGCTTCTTCCGCTCCCGCCGTTGGGGCGAAGGCGCCCGGCGCGGCGGCGCGGCGGGTGGCGTTGAGCGCCCCTGCGGCGGCGGCGGCAAAGCGTGTGTCGACGCGCATGATGGTTCGAAACCTTTTCACACCCGCCGATGCACGGCGGGTGCCGATCTCCGAAGACATCGGCCGACAGGGTTAAGCGCGGGTAAACAGCCCGGCAGAAGCTGCCGGGGCGGCAGGAAACGCTCTCCTCCTCCACGCCGCTTCGGCACCGCCGTAAAACAAAAATAAGCTTACTATCAGAGACTTATCTTTTGGCACGGCCCTGGCAGAGAGGAAACCGGCGTAAAGTCGCCTGGTCCGGCTGCCGAGTTCCGATGCCCCTGCCTCGTCCCCACTTCGCCCGCCGACTCGTCGCGGTGCTCGCCTGCCTCGCGGTCCTGCTGCCGCCGGCTCCGGCCAGCGCGCTGTCGCGGGTCAAGGATCTCGCCGCCGTCGAGGGCGTGCGCACCAACCAGCTCGTCGGCTACGGCATCGTGGTCGGCCTCAACGGCACCGGCGACACCCTCAACAACATCCCGTTCACCAAGCAGTCCCTGCAGGCGATGCTGGAGCGGCTCGGCATCAACACCCGCGGCGCGACCATGCGCACCCAGAACCTCGCGGCGGTGATGGTGACGGCCAACCTGCCCCCCTTCGCGACCCAGGGCACGCATATCGACGTCACCGTCTCCTCGCTCGGCGACGCCAAGTCGCTTCAGGGCGGCACGCTGGTGGCGACCTCCCTGCTCGGCGCCGACGGTGAGATCTACGCCCTGGCGCAGGGCTCGGTGGCGATCGCCGGCTTCGCGGCGGAGGGCGAGGCCGCCAAGATCACCCGCGGCGTGCCGACCAACGGGCGCATCTCCAACGGTGCGCTGGTCGAGCGCGAGATGGCGTTCAAGCTCAACGAGGCGCGCTCCCTGCGGCTGTCGCTGCGCAACCCCGACTTCACCACCGCCAAGCGGATCGCCTCGGCGATCAACGACTTTATGGGCGCCGACACCGCCGAGCCGACCGACCCGGCGACGATCACCCTCCAGATCCCGGCCAAATACCGCGGCAACATGATCCGCCTCATCACCGAGGTCGAGCAGCTCAAGGTCGAGCCCGACCAGACCGCGCGCGTGGTGGTGGACGAGCGCTCCGGCATCATCGTGATGGGCCGCGACGTGCGGGTCTCCACGGTCGCCATCGCGCAGGGCAACCTCACGGTGACGATCACCGAGCAGCCGATGGTGAGCCAGCCCGCGCCGCTGTCGAACGGCCAGACTGCGGTGGTGCCGCGCACCGGGGTGAAGGTGGATACCGGTGACGGCAACAAGCTCGCCTTGGTGAAGGAGGGCGTGAGCCTGCGCGAACTCGTCGACGGCCTCAACGCCCTCGGGGTCGGCCCGCGCGACCTGATCTCGATCCTCCAAGCGATCAAGACGGCCGGCGCGCTCCAGGCCGACATCGAGCTGATGTAATTTCTATCCCATCGGGAGACCGCACATGCTGCCCCTCGCAACCTTCGCGGCCTCCGCCGCCGTCGGCGTCGGCAAGAACCTGCTCAACACGCTCGCGAAAACCGACGCGAACACGATGGACACGGCCAAGTCCGCCGCCTCGACCAAGGCGCGCAAGACCGCCGACGACTTCGAAAAGATGTTCCTGGAGGACAGCTTGGAGAAGCTGACGCAGAGCGAGGGCACGGAAGGGCCGATGGGCGAGAACGGCACCGGCGGCGGCGTCTGGCGCTCGATGATGACCAAGGAATACGCCAACGCCATCGTGAAGACCGGCGGCGTCGGCATCAGCAATCAGGTCTATTCCGAGATGATGCGCATGCAGGAGGCGGGCAATGGCCGCTGATCGGAGCCTCGCCCTGCGCCTCACCGACCACCCCTCGGCCCAGACCTTCGTGCGCGGGCTGCTCGCCACCATGATCGAGCTGGAAGCGGTGCTCACCCGCGAGAGCGACGGCGTGCGGGCCGGGCGGATCGCCCAGGCGCTGACGGAATCCGTGGTGAAGTCCGAACTCGCCTCCGCCTACATGAACGGGTTGGAGGCGGCCAAGGCCAACGCGATCGCACTCGCCCGCTTCGCCCCGGAGGGGCTGGAAGCGCTGAAGGCGGCCCAGCACCGCTTCGCCGCCGTGGTGGAAACCAACCAGCAGGTGCTCGCCACCGCCCGCGCCGTCTCCGAGGGGCTGATCAAGGCGCTGGCTGAGGAAGTCGCCAAATCGCGCACGCCCACCGTCTATGGCCGTCCCTCCCTCTCGCCCTCGCCCTACGGCCGGGGCGCGCAGGGCGGTCCGCTGGTGTTCTCGCGCAGCCTCTGACGACGGTGCAGCGCTCCGCACCGCGCGGCCTCGCTTCACGACTTCGTAACGGCGATCCGATCTTGTGGTTGTAGCGCCTCGATGCGGCGGACAGCCCGCCCCCTTCCGGCGCCCTGTCGCGTGCGCTTTGGGGAGGAACGGCGATGACGTCTATCACCACGAATCGCGGGTCGAGCCTCCCGCCATTCGCGCGCGGCGCCCTTCCCGCACAGCGTGCAGCCGCGCCGGATCGTCCGTCCGCCAGCCCCAAGACCGCCGCCGATCCGGCCGCCACAATCCACGTATCCGACAAGGCGAAGGCGGCGGCGGCCAAGCTGGACGCGGATCGCGAGGCGGCCGCGATCGCCGCCCGATCCTTCGACGAGCACCTGAAAGCGCGCTCCGACGCGTTCGCATCGAAGCTCGGCGCGGCCTTCGCGAAGAAAGGCATCCCCCTCGACGAGCCGATCGCCCTGCGGCTCGAATCGGGGACGCTCGTCACCGACAGCCCTTACCGCACGAAAATCGCGGAAGTCCTCAAGGACGACCCGGAGCTGGTGAAGGAATTTGAGACCATCGCCTCCCTGAAAGCCATGCGGACCGCGCAGCAATCGCTCGAACGCTACAACGAGGAGAAGAAGAGCGCGCGCAGCCAGGAGGAGCAGGATCAATCCTATGGCCGATACACGACGCGGATGCTCGATATCCAGCGGCTCTCCGGCACGATGGTGCTCGAGGACGGCGCCTTCACCTCGGCGGCGCAGGACTACATGGACCGGATGTCCGGGGCGACCCCTTCCACAAGCGCCGATCCGAGACGAGAAGCCCTGAAGCAATACGACTCGATCCTGGGAGCGAGCCGATAGCAGGCGGAAAACAATCCGCTCACGGCGGCGAGCGAAAGAATTTCATCTTATTTGGCAGCTGAAGCGTCTTTCCGCATCGGCCCCATGTTTTCATAATCATCGTCCGAAGATTCGAGCGACCGGAACCTTTCCGGCAGCGCGCCGCTTGCCCCCGAACACAATCATCGGAGGAAATGGCGATGTCGAACGACGTGCTCATTCCGCTGCTCGCCATCGTCACCATTGTCCTCGTCGCCGCCTTCGCGATCTGGCAGCGGGGCCGGGTCGCGCAATCGAAGAACGACCCGCGCCGCTCGGCCTTCACCGAGGCCCACGGTGAAGCGCCGCGCCCGAACCGGCCCGGCACCGAGCACTGACGCGCCCGGAGCAGCCCCCCCGAAAGGGGCCGGCTCTCGGAAGACGACGATGCAGAACAATAAACGAGCGCCGCGTCCTGGATCCGAGATCCAAGGCGCGGCGCTCGCTTTTCGCCGGGGGGAGGGCGCACACGCCCTCCGGTTTGAAAGTGCTCCACCGAACGCCCGGTCACCGCTCGATTCCCCTTCGGGCACGGCGCTGGGCGCGTTTCGCGAGAGCCGCTTAGAACGGCAGCAGGATGTCCACGAGCTGCTGGCCGTAGCGAGGCTGCTGCACGTCGGTGATCTGGCCGCGGCCGCCATAGGCGATGCGGGCCTGAGCGATCTTGCTCGAATCGATGGTGTTGTCCGACTCGATGTCCTCGGGCCGCACCACGCCGGCCACGACCAGCTCGCGCACCTCGAAATTGATGCGGATCTCCTGCTTGCCCTCCACGACGAGGTTGCCGTTGGGCAGCACCTGCGTGACGACCGCGGCGACGTTGGTGCTCACCGTCTCGGCGCGCTGAACCGAGCCGGCGCCGTCGCTCGACGAAGTCGAGGTGCCGTTGATGAGCTTGTCGGGGGCGATGCCGGCGGCGGCCACGCCCGCGCTGTTCTCCAGGCCGAAGGCGTTGGGCAGGCCGAAGCCTTCCGCATTGGTGCGCGAGCGCTTGGTCTCGTTGTTGAGGTTGGCCCGGTCGGTGACGTTGACCTTGATGGTGAGCAGGTCGCCGATCCGCGCGGCGCGCTGATCCTTGAAGAAGGCCCGCGAGCCCGTGCGCCACAGGGAGTTCGGCGCGTAGGAGACGGGGCTCGTATCGGGCATCGCCATCCGCACCGGCCGGTAGCCGGGTTGGGCGGTCGGGTCCTCGATCGCCGAGAGCGTCGGCGTGGCGCCGACCTGGGAGAGGCGGTCCACGGTGTTGCAGGCGCCGAGCGGCGCGAGCACCAGGATCACGGCAAGGCGGGAGAGGCGGGGACGGCGAGCGGTCATCGGAAGGGGTCCGGCGCTGGCGGGAAGGGAAGAGCGAGACGGAAGGAAGGGCGCGCGGCTCACGGGGCCGCGCTGGCCTGGAGGATCGGCTGAGGCTGCGGGATCGGGCCGACCGAGACCCGCCCCGGGGCGATCACCACGGCCTGCAGCACCTTCTTCGAGGCGGCGTTCGTCACCGAGACGCTGGCGCCGAGCCGGCCGTTCTCGTTGGCGACGCCGCGCAGCGACAGGGACACGCCGGGGGTCTCGAACACGATGGCGACGCTGTCGCCGCGGGCGACGAGATCGGGCGGGGCCACGTCGCCGGAGCGCAGGACGGCGCCGGCGCTGAGGGGACGCTGCGCCACCTGCCCGACGACCAGGGTCGGCGCGCCCTGCATGTCGTTGGGCACGCCGTCGCGCGGGCGGCGCTCGACAGTGAGGTCGGCACCGGTGACCGCCTCGCCGCGGTGGAGGCTGCGGGTCAGCACCGCCACCTCGCGGGTCTCGACGGCCACGCCGGACACCCGCAGCGAGGCCTGACGCTCGCCGAGCACCACGAGGCCGGCGACCCGGCGGGTGCGCGGATCGTAGGTGAGATCGACCGCCGCTGCCTGCCCGTCGAGGTCGAGCGGGGCGAGCAGCATCGGCGCATCGCCGTCGAGGCGTACCGAGAGGGATTTCGGATCGAGGCCGTAGCCGGTCTCCAGCGCGCGCTTGAGCGCCGCCTCGATCTCCGTCGCGCCGACCCGGCGGGCGGCGCGCTGCACCGTCACCTGAACCCGCCCGCCGGTCTCGATTCCGGTCAGGCCGAGGGAGGCGGCCGCCTCGATGATGCGGCGTGCCTGGATCGTGCCGACGGCGCCGAGGGCCGGCGCGCGGAACAGCGCACGGGCGGCGAGTTCGGCGGGGGCGCCTTCCACGAGGTCGCCGAAGCTGAGGGTGTCGCCGCGGGCGGTGACGTCGCCCCGCAGGCGCAGGGTCGTGCCGGCGGCCATCAGCGGCAGGGTGAACAGCGTCACCGCGAGGAAGGCGGCCAGCGCGAGGACGGTCCGGCCGATCACGCCGCGGGAAAGCGGGGTGACGGCGAGCGGGACGGGACGGCGGATCGGCCGGAGGGCGTGCATCACGGGTCGAATCCTCAACCGCGGAACATCTGCGAGGTGGTGGAGAGCATCTGGTCGGCGGCGGTGACGACCTTGGAGTTCATCTCGTAGGCGCGCTGCGCCGCGATCAGCGACGAGATCTCGGTGACCGCGTTGACGTTGGCCTCTTCGAGGTAGCGCTGCTGCAGATTGCCGAAGCCCTCCGAGCCCGGCAGGCCGGTGATGGCGGGGCCCGAGGCCGCGGTCTCGACGAACAGGTTGTCGCCGATCGATTCGAGGCCGACCTTGTTGACGAAGCGGGCGAGCTGGAACTGGCCGAGCGCCTGCGGCGCGGTCTGGCCGGGCATGGTCGCCTGCACCGCGCCGGTGGCCGAGATCGTCACCGAGGTCGCGGTGTTGGGCACCGTCACGCCGGGATCGAGCAGGTAGCCGTCGCGGGTGACCATCTGGCCCTGCGCGTCGAGGTCGAACGAGCCGTCGCGGCTATAGGCGGTGCGCCCGTCCGGCAGGCGGACGCGGAACAGGCCCTCGCCGCGGATCGCGACGTCGTAATCCTTCTCGGTCTGCGCCAGCGGCCCCTGGCTCATCGCGCGGGCGGTCGAGGTGGTCTTCACGCCCGAGCCCAGCGCGAGGCCGGCGGGCAGCATCGTGTTCTGGTCCGAGGTCGAGGAACCGGAGCGGCGCAGGTTCTGGTAGAGCAGATCCTGGAAATGCACCTGCTGGCGCTTGTAGCCGGTGGTGCGCAGGTTCGCGATGTTGTTCGAGATGACCTGAACGTTGAGTTCCTGGGCCGCCATGCCCGTGGCGGCGGCGTAGAGAGCGCGCATCGGCGTCGGTCCTTAAAGCCGGGGGGTCAGGCGACGTCGGCGAGACGGCGGATCGCCGTGCCGCGCAGCTCGTCGAGGCGCGAGATCACGCTCGAGACCATCGAGTAGGTGCGGTTCACGTCCATCAGCCGAGTCATCTCGACCACCGGCTTCACGTTGGAGCGCTCCAGCGCGCCGGGCTCCAGATGGGCGCCGGGGCCGGCGGGCCGCGCGGGCGCCTCGGACGAGAACAGGTTGGCGCCCTCCGACTTCAGCGCCTGGGCGTTGGCGAAGTTGACGAGTCGCAGCCGGCCGCGGATGCCGAGATTGGTCGAGATCGTGCCGTCGGGGGCGATGGCGAGACCCGTCTCCTGCTGGCCGATGGTGATCGGGCCGCCATCGCCCTGCACCGCGTAGCCGTCCGAGGTGACGAGGTTGCCCGTCGCGTCGAGTTCGAAGGCGCCGTTGCGGGTGTAGCGCAGGCCCTGCGGCGTCTGGACGGTGAGGAAGGCGTCGCCGCGCAGGGCCACGTGCATCGGGTTGCTGTCGGGCTCCACCGGCCCCTGGGTGAGGTCGAGCGGGGTGCCCTGGTCGATGACGTAGGAGAGGCGGCGGTCGCTCCGCTGGAAGCTGTCGGCGGAGGCCACCGGCATTAGGTATTCCTGGAAGCGGGCCGAGCGCGCCTTGAAGCCGGTGGTCGAGACGTTGGCCATGTTGTTGGCGATGACGTCGAGTTCGCGGGCCAGGGCGGTCTGGGCGGAGACGCCGACGAAGAGCGCGTTCTGCATGGTGTGCCTCGGATGGCGACAGGTTCGTCCCCTCCACCGCAGGGGGCGTGCCAATCCCGGCAACTTCGTTTTTACCTTAACAATCAGCAACTTGATTGAAGCAGAGCCTGGCGCCGGCACCGGTCCGCCGCGGGACGGCGGCAAGTCCGACCCGGCAAGTTCTGCCGCCTTAACCGAAGGTTAACCACGCCGGCCGAGAACGGAGGCAAGGGGATTGCGCGCCGCGCGAGCCCCGCCCACCGCCCCGATCCGGTTTGCCGACGAGCAGCACATGGCCAAGAAGCCGAAGAAGGCGCCCGCGGCGGAAGGCGAGGAGGGCGCGGCGGAAGCGCCGAAGTCCAAGAAGAAGCTCATCATCATCGCCGCCGCGGTGCTGCTGCTCGGTGGCGGCGGGGGCGGGTTCTTCTTCATGAAGAGCCGGGCGGCCCATGCCGACCACGGCGAGCACGGGGCCGAGAAGCTCGACCCGAAAGCGCAGGCCGTGTTCCTCGACATGCGCGACATGCTGGTGAACCTCAGCCCCGATCCGGGGGCGACCAAGTCCAACGTGCTCAAGCTGCGGGTCGCGCTGGAGCTGAAGGACGCCAAGGTCGAGGCGACGGTCAAGCCGCTGATGCCGCGGGTCGAGGACGCCTTCCAGACCTACCTGCGCGAGATCCGGGCGAGCGATCTGGCCGGTTCCGCCGGCCTCTACCGCCTGCGCGAGGAATTGCTGCGGCGGGTCAACATCGCGCTGCACCCGGCCAAGGCCGAGGCGGTGCTGTTCAAGGACGTGATCGTCCAATGAACGGCGCGGCCACCCGGCCCCGAAACCCAGATCTCTCCGCATCCCTCTTCGTTAAGACAACCGCGAGCGCGCGACAGGCATGATCGGTCCCGAAGACGAGCTGGAGGACGATTGGGCAGCCGCCTTTGCCGAGCAGGGCGGCGAGGGCGGTGGCGGCGACGCGTCGCTGGCCGAGGAATGGGGCGCGGCGCTCGCCGAGCAGGGCACGACCAAGAGCGCGGGCGACGTCGCCGCCGAATGGGCGACGATGATCGAGGACGGGGAGACCGAGAATCTCCCCGAACTCGCCGGCAACGACCGCATCCTGAATCAGGATGAGATCGACGGCGTCCTCGGCTTCTCCCTGCGCGAGCTTTCTGCCTCCGGCGCGGGGGGCGTGCGCGCCATCGTCGATTCGGGCGTCGTTCAGTACGAACGCCTGCCGATGCTGGAAATCGTCTTCGACCGGATGATCCGGTTGCTGTCGACCAGCCTCCGCAACTTCTTCCAGGACAACGTCGAGGTGACCCTCGACAACATCACCTCGGTCCGCTTCGGCGACTATCTCAACGCGATCCCGCTCCCGACCCTGCTCGGCGTGTTCAAGGCCGATTCCTGGGAGGGCTCGGGCCTCGTCACCGTCGAGCAGACGCTCGCCTACTCGACGATGGACCTCCTGTTGGGGGGCAAGCGCGGCGGCTCGTCGAGCCGGCTCGACGGGCGGCCCTTCACCACGATCGAGATGAGCCTCGTGCGCCGTCTCGTCGAGATCATCCTCACCGACCTCGAATTATCGTTCCAGCCGCTCTCGCCGGTGCGTTTCGGCATCGACCGGATCGAGACCAACCCGCGCTTCGCCACCATTACCCGGCCCGGCAACGCCGCCATCCTGATCACGCTCAAGCTCGACATGGACGGGCGCGGCGGCGGGATGCAGATCCTGTTCCCCTACGCGACGGTCGAGCCGATCCGTGACCTGCTGATGCAGAGCTTCATGGGCGAGCGGCTCGGGCGCGATCAGGTCTGGGAAAGCCATCTGGCCACCGAGATCTGGCAGGCGGATGTCGACATGGAAGCGGTGCTGCACGAGGTGACGCTGCCGCTGAAGCGGGTGCTCAACCTCAAGGTCGGCGATACGCTGATGTTCGACCGCAAGCCCTCCGATCTCATCACCGTGCGCTGCGGAGACTGGGCGCTGACGCAGGGGCGGATCGGCCGGATCGACGATGCGATCGCGGTGCAGATCGCCCGGCCGCTGCGGCAGTCCCGCACAACGCTGCAGGCCTACGAGATCTCGATGCAGAACCGTAACGACGGGTAGGGCCGAGAAGACCATGATGACCTTCTTCGTCTCGATGGCCGCTGACGTGCTCGTCGCCGTTCTTCTGGTCGCCACCATCGCCTCCTCGGTGAAGCTGTCGGGGCGCATCAACCGGCTCAAGGCGGACGAGGCGGCCCTGCGCTCCACCATCGGCGACCTCGTGGTGGCGAGCGCCACCGCCGAGCGCGCCATTGCCGGCCTGCGCGCCACCCTCGACGAGTGCGACCGGACGCTGACCGAGCGCCTCGCCGGCGCCGAGCGCACCAGCACCGATCTCGCCGCGCATGTGCAGGCGGGCGAGAGCGTTATCAGCCGCATCGCGGCCATCGTGGGCCAGGCGCGGACCAGCGCCACGGCGGCACCCGCTGCCGCTCCCGCCGCGCCGCGTCCGGTCGCCGTCGAGACCGTGCCCGCCATCGGCAATGGTGAGCGCGTCGGCGCGGCCCTCGCCGCCGCCCAGGCCCTGTCCGAACGCGCCCTCGACCGCCTCCGGGCCAGGGCCGCATGAGCCTTCCCGCGCGCCGACTCGCACGTCTCGCGAGCCTTCCGGCGCGCCCCTTCCGGCTGCGCCTGATCGACGCCGTGACCCTGGCGGCGATCGGGCTTCTCGTGCTCAAGCTCACCGCGCTGGTCGCCGCGGAGGAGCCGGCGCCCGGCGCGCCGCTGCCGGATTTCGCCCGCGTCCTCGCCAAGGCGCGCACCAACTACGAGCCCACGGACCCGACGACCACGGGCTCCGTCTCGGCGCCGCCGAAGAAGGCGGAGCCCGCCCCGCCGCCGGTCTACCAGCCGCCGGTGCCCGAGCCGGTCTCGGACAGCGAGCGGGCGATCCTGGAAAAGCTCGCGGCGCGGCGCGACACCCTCAAGCAGCGCCGCGACGAACTCGATCTGCGCGAGCAGATGCTCAAGGACGCCGAGCACAAGCTCGAAACCGGCGTGGCCGACCTGAAGGGCGCCGAGGACAAGGTCGGCTCCGAGGGGACTAAGCGGGCCGAGGCCGAGAAGGCCGGAATGAAGGGCATCGTCCTCATGTACGAGACGATGAAGCCGAAGGACGCCGCCCGGGTCTTCGACCGCCTGAACCTCGAGACACTGGTGCCGATCGTGACGGCGATGAACCCGCGCAAGATGGCCGAAGTGCTGGCCCTGATGGGCTCGGAGCCCGCCGAGAAGCTGACCGTGGCGCTCGCCAACCGCGCCCGCGGCCTCGAAGCGCCGCAGGCGGCCGCCGCGATCCCCGGCCTGCCCCCCGGCGAGCTGCCGGCGCTCGATCCGGGGCCGGCACCACGCGCGGGGCGGTGAACACGGACGCCCTCCACCTTGTAGGGAGACATTTCGGCCTATAGATTCCCCATCATGGGAAGACTTTTCGGGAGGCTCCCGTGACATCGTTCGAGATGCTGAGACCGACGGAAGTCTCCGTCGTATCGGGCGTCGGGCTGCGCGAGGTGCACCACGCCATCGACCGCGGCGTCCTGCCCGACGATCTCGTCGCGCAGGGAGAAGGACGTCGCATATCCGCCTCGGGCTGCCCGCTCATCGCCTTCTACTACGGCAGCGCCAAGCGTCTGACCGCGGAGGAGCGGCTATCCGCGATCCGCGAAGTGAGCCGCCGCCTGCGTGCAGAACCTGCCGAAGAGTCCTTCGAGCAGCCATGGAGCCGGCCCGCCCAAGGCTGGATCGTCCGGGAAGGCTTCCTCCAGATCGATTTCGAGCCGTTCGTGGCCGACGCGGCGAGACGCTGGGACCGCTATCGTCGCGCCGTGTCCCGGGTCTCGTCCGCGCCGTCCGTCCTGTCGGGAACGCCTGTCATCGCTGGCACCCGAATTCCGGTCCACGATGTCGCCGCTTCGGTCACCGCCGGACATCCGCCGGAACGCATCCGGGCCGCGTATCCCGGTCTCGATGACGAGGGAATTGCCCTGGCCGCACTCTACGCCTCGGCGAATCCGCGCCAGGGGCGCCCGAAGGCGAGCCCGATCCTCGCGGGCGCCCGCCTCATTTCCGAAGAGCGTATCACCCGCAAAGTCGGATGAACCTCTTCATCGACGAGTGCTTGAGCGATGAGCTCACGCGAATGGCAATCGAGCGTGGGTATTGGAATTCGACGAGCGTCCGGCGACGCGGCCTTCAGGGCACGCCCGACTGGAAGCTCCTGCCGATCCTGATGGCGGAGGATCGGACGCTCGTGACCAAAAACTCCGTCGATTTCCGCGGTCCCGCCGACGCTCCCGGCTCGAAGGGCCTTTACGGAGCCCTCGATCTTCACGCCGGACTGATCTGTCTCAACGGGCCACCTGGGATGGATCTCGATCTGCAAAAGACGCTGTTCACGATCGCACTCGATAAGCTCGCGGCGCTGGACAACGACCTCACCAACCGAGTTCTGGACGTGACGCTGGACGCGGAGGACGGGGACATCGTCCTCCGGCTCTACGATCTGCCAAAGCCCTGAGACGTTTCTACCCGCCCGGCTCCGCCAGGGCCCGCTCGATCGCGCCGTCCAGGGCCTCGGGCTTCGTTGACGGGGAGAAGCGGCCGATCACCCGGCCGTCCCGGCCGATCAGGAACTTCGTGAAATTCCACTTGATGGCTTGCGTGCCGAACAGGCCGGGCTTCGCGCGCTTGAGATCGGCGTAGAGCGGGTCGGCGCCCGGACCGTTGACCTCGACCTTGGCGAGGACCGGAAAGGTCACGTCGTAGGTCAGCGAGCAGAACTGCTCGATGGCGGCGGCATCACCCGGCTCCTGCGCGCCGAACTGGTTGCAGGGCAGGCCGAGCACCACGAGGCCGCGGGCGCGATGGCGGCGCCACAGGGTCTCCAAGCCCTGATATTGCGGCGTGAATCCGCATTTCGAGGCGGTGTTGACCACCAGGACGACCTTGCCGCGATACTGCGACAGGGGATGCGGCGCGCCGCGCGCGTCGCGCGGGACGTGATCGTAGAGGTTGCTCATGACCACTCCCAACGCCGTCGATTGCTCAATAGTCCCGTCTCCTGAGACGATATTGTCCTGAATTTCGTGGAACGATTCCAGGCTTGACTGCAAAGTCCATTGTTGCCGTGGAATGCGGCGTCCCTGCAATTGCATCCTTGGCCGAGCGGGGCTAGAGCGCTCTCGGCTGGGCCGTATACCGGCTTGGCGTCAGAGATCTCGTTAAAACAAGGGCTTAGTGTCCCCCCACACAACTCTCGCCGCGCCATTGTGCCCGGACGGGAGACGATCGGTGATCGGGCCTTGTGTGAGGCACGCTCACAGCCCCGGACGACACTCGCAGGAGCTCCACCATGCCGTCCCCGTCTCGGCCGTCCCTGTCCCGCGGAACCGCGTCCTCCGTGGCGCTTCTGCTCGCCGGATTGATGGCCCTGGTCGGGCCGACCATCGCCTCCGCTCAGGATGCCGCGCCCGAGGCCGCCCCCGCGGAGCCGGCCGCACGACCGAAGCCGCGCCCGCGCAGGCCGGCCCCGAAGAAGGAAGAGGCGAAAGAGCCGGCGAGTGCTGCCCCCTCCGGCACGGTGCTGGAACCCGCGGCCGCCTCCGGATCGGCCCAGTGGCCGCCCGGCGCCTCCTCGGTCAGCGAGAGCTACGGCGACTGGACGATGAACTGCAACCGCGCCGAGGCGCGCACCGATTGCGTGATCATCCAGTCGCAGGGCGACCGGCGCACGGGCAAGCGGCTGTTCAGCGTCGAGCTGCGGCCGCCCAAGGACGGGAAGAGCGAGGGCCTGATCCTGATGCCGTTCGGCCTTCAGATCGAGCCCGGCGTCTCGTTCAAGCTCGACGACCGGCAGCTCGGCAAGGGCGCGCCCTTCTCGTTCTGCGTCAGCGACGGTTGCCTCGTGCCGGTCAGCCTGCCGACGCTCGCCACCGACACGATGAAGACGGCGACCAGCCTCACCATCTCGGCGACGAAGCCGGATGCCAAGGAGCCGACGATCATCACCGTGCCGCTCGCCGGCTTCGCCGCCGCCTTCGCCCGGGCGACCGCGTTCGGAAGCTGACGCGCCCGGTCTCGCGATCGGCCGGAGAAATGGTAAGGCTGCCCCCATGCAGCCCACGGCCAAAGCGCTCCTTCTCGCCACCGCGATCCTCGCCGGGCCGATCTCGGCGCGGGCCGAGGCACCCACCGAACCGGCGACCGCGCCGGATTTCGCACCATGCCTCGCCGGGTTGAAGACCCTCGCCGAGGAGCGCGGCGTGCCGCGGGCGGTGGCCGAGACGGCCCTGTCGGGGATCGCGCCCGATCCGTCGGTGGTGCCCGCGACCCAGTCGCAGGCCGAGTTCGTGAAGCCGGTCTGGGAGTATATCGAGGCGAGCGTCACGCCGGAGCGGATCGCGACGGGCCAAGCCAAGCTCGCCGAATGGTCCGAGGTGCTGGGGCGGATCGAGGCGGCCTACGGCGTCGATCGGCACATTCTGGTCGCCTTCTGGGGCGTCGAGTCGAATTACGGGGCCGCCCTCGAAGGCGCCGGCATCCGCCCAGTGGTGCCGGCGCTGGCGACGCTGGCCTGCGGCGATCCCGCCCGGCCCGGCCTGTGGCGCGACGAACTCGTCGCCGCCCTGAAGATTCTCGCCGACGGCGATGCCGACGCGGAACGGATGCGCGGCTCCTGGGCCGGCGCCATGGGCCACACCCAGTTCATGCCGACCGCCTTCCTGCGCCACGCGGTCGATTTCGATGGCGACGGCAAGCGCGACATCTGGCACTCGGTGCCCGACGCGCTCGCCTCGACCGCCAACTTCCTGAAGCAGTCCGGCTGGCGCGCGGGCGAGGGCTGGGGCCTCGAAGTCCTCCTGCCGGACGAATTCGACTACCGGCTCGCCGACGAGACCACCGAGCGGCCTTTCGCCGAATGGCGGACGCTCGGCCTCAAGCCGGCCAACGGCACCTTTCCTGAAAGCGCGGAGCGCCGCGCCGCCCTGCTGCTGCCGACGGGCGCGAAGGGGCCGGCCTTCCTGCTGGAGCCGAACTTCCGGGTGATCCTGCGCTACAACACGGCGCTCGCCTACGCGCTGACCGTGGCCCATCTCTCCGACCGGCTGCGCGGCACGCCCGGTTTCACCCGCGACTGGCCGCGGACCGACCGCATGCTCACGACCGAGGAGCGCACCCACCTGCAGACCCGGCTCGCTGCCCTCGGCCATCCGGTCGGCGGCGCCGACGGCAAGATCGGCCCCAAGACCCGCGCCGCGATCCGCGCCTTTCAGGAAGCCAAGGGCCTCGTCCCCGACGGCTATGCCGACGCCGCGCTGCTCGATCGGGTGCGGGCAGTGGACGCACCGGCCCGGTGAGCCGATGCGCGTCCTGCTGGTCCACTGCCATCCCCGCCGCGACAGCTTCAACGCGAGCCTGCGCGACATCGCCGCCGCCGCGCTCGAAGAGGCCGGCCATACGATCGAACGGCTCGATCTCTACGAGGAGGGTTTCGATCCGCGGCTGAGCGCGGAGGAGCGGGGCGCCTATTACGACGAGGGCGCCGAGCAGCCGGACCTGGCCAGCCACGTCGCCGCCCTGCGCCGGGCCGAGGCTTTGGTCCTCGTCTACCCGACATGGTGGTTCGGGCCGCCGGCCATGCTGAAGGGCTGGTTCGACCGGGTCTGGCTGCCGGGCGTGGCCTTCGCGGTCGGTGGCGCGAAGGTGCTGCAACCGCGCCTCACCAACATCCGAAGGATTGCCGTGGTGACGACCTACGGCTCGCCGCGCTGGCTGCTCTGGCTCGTCGGCTGGCCCGATTGGCGGCTGTTCCGCTTCGGCATCCGCCCCCTCTGCGCCCCGCGCTGCCGGCTCAACTGGATCGCACTCACCGGCATGGACGGGGCCACGGCGCCGATGCGCGCGCGCTTCGTCGAGCGGGTTCGCACGAAGCTTTCGGCGTTCTGAGCCGCCTTAACCGCCCGGAAACCGCTCGAAGCTCGGCAGCCGGTGCGCCTCCTCCATCCAGGCGACGCGCTCGGCCACCTGGATATGCGCCTGCGGCGGCAGGGCTTCGGGCGTATCGAGGGTGCCGGTCTGCACGTCGATCATGCCCGGCAGGTTCTGCTCGTTGATGTAGAACAGGCCGGTACCGCAGGTCCCGCAGAAATGCCGCCGTCCGTGTTCGGAGGAGGCGTAGACCGAGGGCTTGCCGGAAATCGTCACGCGCTCGGCGCGCACCATCGCCCAGCCGACCATCGGCGCGCCGGAATGGCGCCGGCAATCCGAACAATGACAGAGCGCGCTATGGGCCACCTCGGTCGGCATCGCGTAGGTGATGGCCCCGCAATGGCAGCGTCCCGTGAGCATGAAACCTCCTCGAATCGCGAAACGGCGACGCGCGGAGGATAGAGCATCGTCGCGAAAGCAGGCGCTCAAAAACAGGATTCTGGCGCCCCGGACTGGCCCCAGAATGCGAGAAACCGCGGCAGCCCTCTTCCGGCTGCCGCGGCTCCCATACCGGACGAAGGACGCAGGACGGTGCGCCCTCCTGACCGGATCACTCAGCCGGCTGGAGAACCGGGGCAGGGGTCGCGTCGACGACCGGCTTGCCACCCAGCGCGGCGTGAAGCTTGGCCTCGTCGACCTCACCTTCCCAGCGGGCGACGACGATGCAGGCCACCGCGTTGCCGATGAAGTTGGTGAGGGCGCGGCACTCCGACATGAAGCGGTCGATGCCGAGGATCAGTGCCATGCCGACGACCGGCACGGAGGGGACGACGGCCAGCGTCGCGGCCAGCGTGATGAAGCCCGAGCCGGTCACGCCCGCCGCACCCTTCGAGGAGAGCATGGCGACCAGCAGCAGCAGGATCTGCTCGCCGTAGGTGATCGGGGTGTCGGTGGCCTGGGCGATGAACAACGCCGCCATCGTCATGTAGATGTTGGTGCCGTCGAGGTTGAACGAGTAGCCGGTCGGGACCACGAGGCCGACGACGGGGCGCGAGCAGCCGGCCTTCTCCATCTTGTCGATGAGCGAGGGCAGGGCCGATTCCGAGGAGGAGGTGCCGAGCACCAGCATCAGCTCTTCCTTGATGTAGCGGATGAGCTTGAGGATGGAGAAGCCGTTGTAGCGGGCGACCGCGCCGAGCACGCCGAGCACGAAGATCGCCGAGGTCAGGTAGAAGGCGGCGACGAGGTAGGCGAGGTTGGCCAGCGAGGAGATGCCGTACTTGCCGATGGTGAAGGCCATCGCGCCGAAGGCACCGATGGGGGCGACCTTCATGATGATGTTGACGATGCCGAAGACCGCCTCCGACAGCACCTTGATGATGTCGAGCACCGGCTTGCCGCGCTCGCCGAGGAAGGCGAGGCCGAAGCCGAACAGCACCGAGAAGAACAGCACCTGGAGGATCTCACCGCCCGCGAACGCACCGACGGCCGTGGTCGGGATGATGTTCATCAGGAAGTCGGCGATGTTCTGCTCCTTGGCCTTGCCGGCATAGGTCGCGACCGCCTTCGGATCGAGCGAGTTCGGGTCGATATGCAGGCCGTGGCCGGGCTGGAGCACGTTGGCGACGATGAGGCCGACGATCAGGGCCAGCGTCGAGAAGGTGATGAAGTAGATCAGCGCCTTGCCGCCGACGCGGCCGACCTTCTCGAGATTGGTCATGCCGGCGATGCCGGAGACCACGGTGAGGAAGATCACCGGCGCGATGATCATCTTGACGAGCTTGATGAAGACGTCGCCGAGCGGCTTCATGTCGGCGCCGAGCTTCGGGTAGAAATGCCCGAGGGTGATGCCGATGGCGACGGCGACCAGCACCTGGAAGTATAGCGTACGGTAGATCGGCTTCGGTGCGGACGGCGCGTGGGGCGCGGTCAGAGGGGACGGCACGGTGGCCATGGGCGTTGCTCCCTGTCGGACAGTGGATGGTCCGTCGGATCGGTTCGCCGAAGGCCTCCCAAGGAGGATTCCGGTACCGTCCGCTCTTGCTTTTGGCCTCGCGGCACACAGCTCTGCAGTTCAGTCATGGCTGCGTTACGATCAGGGAATGGCAACCGGCATGCCAACCCGACAGCGCCGATAACTTTTTGTTAAAGCCTTGAAATGAATGATATTTCACGTTCGCACGAGCAAGGCGCCCGAATGCCCGTTGCGGTGATCCGCACGCGGGGTTCCGGATCGGTCCGGAATTTCGCACTGGACCGGCCGCGGTGATCGTCGCCGCTCCGCTCTCCGCGAAAGATTACCGCCGCGCGCTCGTGGTGCTGGCGGGGCTCGCCGCCCTGTTGCTGTCGGGCTGGCTCGGCGGGCGGGTGGCGGAACGGTGGGCGCTGGCCGATCTGCGGCGTTCGGCCTCCGCGACGCTCGGGCTCCAAGTCGCGGCGCTTCGGGCCGAGATGCAGACCCAGAGTTCGCTGCCGCTCGCACTCGCCGCGGACCCTGAGATCGCCCGTATCGTGGGTCCCGCGCCCGAGCCCGAACTCGTCGAGGGCGTGAACGGCCGTCTCGCTCAGATCGCCGAGGCGACCGGGGCCGCGGTGATCTACGTGATGGGCACCGACGGGGTGACGGTCGCGGCGAGCAACGCGACGGCGGAAAAGAGCTTCCTCGGGCGCGACTACGGCTTTCGACCCTACTTCAAGGAATCGATGTCGACGGGCTCCGGCTCGCAATTCGCCCTCGGCACGGTCAGCGGCCGGCCGGGCTACTATCTCGCCCGCCGGCTGCCCCGCGCGGCCGGCGTCGTCGTCGTCAAGATCGAGTTCGACGCGATCGAGGCGGCGTGGCGCATGGGCCGCGAGAGCGTGTTCGTCACCGATGCCCGCGGTATCGTGCTGGTGGCGAGCGATCCGACCTGGCGCTTCAAGGCCCTGCGCGCCATCGACGAGGCGGAGCGCAAGCGCATCCGCGAGGCGCTCGAATTCGGCGAGGCGCCGCTCTCGCCCCCGCCGCTCTACGCCGATCTCGGCGCGGCCGATCTCGTCCGGGTCGGCGGCGGCGCCAAGGCCGCTTGGCCGGCGCTGATGCTCGACGCTCCGATCCCCGGCACGGAATGGCGCCTCCACACCCTGACCCCGATCGCTGCCGCGGTTCAGCGCGAGCGGGGGCAGGGCCGGGTGATCGCCCTGCTGACGACCTGTCTCGCCTGGGCCGGGCTCGCCATGCTGATGGGCCGGCGGCGGCGGATGCGGACCCGGCTCGCCGAGGCCGCCGCCCGACGCGAGGAACTGGAAGCGCGTGTGGCCGAACGCACGCACGCGCTCAGCGAGGCGAACCAGCAGCTTCTCGCCGAGATCGAGGAACGCCGCCGCGCCGAGGCCGAGCGCGAGCGCCTCGGCCGCGAACTGGCCCAGGCCGGGCGTCTCGCGGCGCTCGGTCAATTCGCGGCCAGCATGGCCCACGAGATCAACCAGCCCCTCGCCGCGATCCGCTCCTACGCCGACAACACCGCGATCCTCGTGCGCCGCGGGCGCGTCGAGGATGCGGCGGAGAACGTCTCGGCGATCGGCCGGCTCACCGAGCGCATCGGCACCCTGACCCGCCAGCTCAAGGGCTTTGCCCGCCGCGCCTCGGGCCGGCGCGAGCCGGTGCGCCTCGCCGACATCGTCCGCGGCAGTCTCGAAGTCGTCTCCTGGCGCGCCGCGCAAGCCGGCATCGCCCTCGATGCGCCTTTGCCGGCGCCCGATCTCGCCGTGCTCGGTGACGGGCCGCGCCTGGAACAGGTCGTCGTCAACCTGCTGCAGAACGCCCTCGACGCCGTGACCGGCCGCCCGGAGGCGCGGATCGCCCTGCGGGTCGAGGCGAATGCGGAGCGGGTCGCGGTCGAGGTCGCGGATAACGGACCGGGCATCCCGGAAGCCGTTCGGGCGCAGGTGTTCGACCCGTTCTTCACCACGAAATCCGAAGGCCTCGGGCTCGGTCTGGCGATCTGCCGCGGCATCGTCGAGGAATGCGGCGGAACGCTCGGGCTGCGCTCGGGCGCCGACGGCACGACCTTCCGGATGGAGTTGACCCGCGCCCCCGTCCCGGCGGACGAGGCGCAGGACAAGCGGGACATGAAGCCGGTCGGGAGCCTGGAGGCGATATGAGCAGCGAGCCGGACGGCGCGTCCGAGCGGATCGTCTTCATCGACGACGAGGAGGACGTGCGGCGCGCCAACTGCCAGAGCCTCGAACTCGACGGCTTCCAGGTCGAGACCTTCGAGGCCGGCGAACCCGCGCTCGCGGCGATCCGGGCCGAGCCGCCGGGGGTGGTCGTCACCGACGTGCGCCTGCCGGGTCTCGACGGGCGGGCCCTTTTGGAGCGGATCCAGGCCGAGGATCCGGACCTGCCCGTGATCCTCATCACCGGGCACGGCGACATCTCGATGGCGGTAGCCGCCATGCGCTCGGGCGCCTACGATTTCCTCGCCAAGCCCTATCCAGCCGAAGCGCTGATGGGGTCGGTGCGCCGCGCCCTCGACCGTCGCCGGCTCGTTCTGGAGAATCGCCGGCTCATCGCCCAGCTCGACGCGGCGATCGAGGAGGATCCCGCCTTCCTCGGCATCTCGCCGGAGATCGTGCGCCTGCGCCGCCTCGTGCGCGATGTGGCCGGGGCCGATGTCGATGTGCTCGTGCTCGGCGAGACGGGCTCCGGCAAGGAGGTGGTGGCCAACGCCCTGCACCGTTGGAGCCGCCGCGCTGCGAAGAATTTCGTCGCGATGAATTGCGGTGCGCTGCCCGACAGCGTGGTCGAGAGCGAACTCTTCGGCCACGAGGCCGGCGCCTTCACCGGGGCCCTCAAGCGCCGGGTCGGGCGCATCGAGCACGCCCAAGGCGGCACGCTGTTCCTCGACGAGATCGAGAGCATGCCGCTGGCGCTTCAGGTGAAGCTCTTGCGGGTGCTGCAGGAGCGGGTGGTCGAGCCGCTGGGCACCAACGAGCGGCGGCCGATCGACATGCGGGTCGTCTCGGCCACGAAGGTCGATCTCGGCCAGGAGGCCGCGGCCGGCACGTTCCGCGACGACCTCTACCACCGGCTCAACGTCGTCACGATCGTGATCCCGCCCCTGCGCGAGCGGCGTGAGGACGTCCTGCTGCTGTTCCAGCACTTTCTGGCCCGCGCCGCCGAGCGGTTCGGCCGCCAGGCGCCGCCTGTGACGGCGGCGATGCGCGATCACCTCATGCGCCATTCCTGGCCGGGCAATGTGCGCGAACTCGACCATTTCGCAGAGCGCTGCGCCCTGGGCCTTGCCGGTCAAGCCGCGCAGGAGGCGGCGCCGACGGCGGTCCTCAGCCTCTCCGAGCAGGTCGAGCGGTTCGAGCGCGGCCTGATCCGCGAGGAGCTGATCATGGCCGGCGGCGACGTGCGGCTGGCGGCCGAGTCCCTCGGCGTGCCCCGCAAGACCCTCTACGACAAGATCGCCCGCTACGGCCTCGCGCCGACCGATTTCCGTTGAGCGCCGCGAGGCCTCACGCGACCGCGGCCCGCGGCGTCGGGCAGACGCGGTCGCGGCCGGTCCGCTTGGCCTCGTAGAGCGCGCGGTCGGCCCGCTCGACCACGTCGCGGGCGGCTTCGCCCGGCCGATATTGCGCAACGCCGGCCGAGATCGTGACCTGCGCCACGACATCGCCGGTGCCGCGCTTGACCAGCCGCTGGCCCCGCAGCCGGCCGCAGATTTCCTGGGCGAGGGCGACGCCGGCACCGATGCTGGCCTCGCCGAGCACGATCGCGAATTCCTCGCCGCCGTAGCGCGCGGCGAGGTCGCGGTCCGTCGTCTTCGCGCTGAGCAGCCGCCCGACGAGGCGCAACACCTGATCGCCGAAGCGGTGGCCGTGCCGGTCGTTGAGACCCTTGAAGTGGTCGATGTCGAGCATGAGCAGGGAGAAGGTGCTGCCGGAATCGCTCCGGGTCCGGGCGATCGACTCGCGCAGGAACCCGTCGAAGGCCTTGCGGTTGGCAAGCCCCGTCAGGGCATCGGTCGCCGCGGCGCGCTGCGTCTCGACGAGATCCTGATGCAGCTTGGCGATCTGGGCGGCGGAAGCCGAGAGCTGCTCCTCGAGCAGGTGGTTGCGGGTCTGCGCCTGCTCGGTCTCGCCGATCAGGGCGACGAGCGCCGTCATCAGCTCATCGGCGGTTGGACGCGCATTCAGCCGGCCGGACCAATGGATCAGGGTGTCGCCATAGCCGGCGAGCGCCTTCCGGCTGCCCGCGACGCGCTCGGCCAGGGTGCCGGCCGCCTCCGCCAGACGGCCCGCCCCATCGAGCACGGAGGCCTCCGTCGCGGTCCCGGCGATGCAAATGTCGTAGAGCGCGCTCGCCTGCTCCTCCGTCAGCGTCCCGCCGGGCGCCAGACAGGGCGCGAGGCGCTCGTTCAGCGGCGGGTTGGCGCCGGTGAAGAAGGTGTGCAGCAATTCGTAGTTCCGCGGGGAGGGCGGCAGCGCATGCTGCTGCAGCGCCTCCCAAGCGCGGTGCGCGGGAACCAGGGCGCGGTCGAGGTCGGGGTCTGCCTGCTGCATCTGTCCCGGCATCACCGCACCTAGCCCTCGACGTCACGGCCGGAGGGATAGCCGATTACTGTTAAATTTCAGTCTTTCGCATCGCGGCGCCGGGTCGCCCTTCGTTCAGGACTTTTGCATATCCGCCCTCGAGCCATGCGCCATCCGGCCTTCCCGCACGCCGGCTCAGGCCGCCGCCCGCCCGGCGACGAGGGCCATGGCCTGCGCGGCGGGCTGCGGCCGGCCGAGCAGGAAGCCCTGCACCTCGGTGCAGCCCTTGCGCCGCACCCGCTCCAACTGCTCCTCCGTCTCCACCCCCTCGGCGGTGATGGCCATGCCGAGGCGCTCGCCCAGGCCCACCACCGCGCGCACCACCGCCGCCGCCACGGGCTCGTCGATGTCGCGGATGAAGGAGCGATCGATCTTGATCTTGTCGAACGGGAACCGGCACAGGTAGCTCAGGGACGAGTAGCCCGTGCCGAAATCGTCGAGCGCGATCCGCACGCCCATGGCGCGCAGGCGGTGCAGAGAGCCGATCACGGCGTCCGAATCCTGCATCAGCACGCTTTCGGTGATCTCCAGTTCGAGCCGCCCGGCCGGCAGGCCCGAGGCGGCCAGCGCCCGCATGACACTGTGCTCCAGCCCGGTCTTGCGGAATTGCACCGCCGAGACGTTGACCGCGACCCGTAGATCGCCCGGCCAGGAGACCGCCTCACGGCAGGCCTCGTGCAGGGCCCAGGCGCCGAGCTGGGTGATGAGCCCGGATTCCTCCGCCAGCGGGATGAAGGCCCCCGGCGAGATGGATCCATGCACGGGATGATCCCAGCGCAGCAGCGCCTCGAAGCCCTGCGGGGCCCCGTCCGCGAGGGCGAAGATCGGCTGGTAATGCAGCGCGAACCCACCGGAGCGGATCGACGCGCGCATGTCGATTTCCAGCAAGTTGCGGGTCGCGACCGCGAGCGCCATCCCGCTCTCGTAGAAGCGGAAGGTGTTCCGCCCGGAATCCTTGGCCCGGTAGAGGGCGATATCGGCGTTCTTGAACAGGGTGTCGGCGCTGTCGCCGTGCTTTGGCCAGACCGCCACGCCGATGCTGACGCCGACCGTGGCGGCGCGGCCGCCGAGATCGACCGGCCGCCCGGCGGCCTGGATCAGCCGGCGGGCGACGGCGGCGATGCGGCGGGCGCCGCCCCGGCCCGGCAGGATGATGGCGAACTCGTCGCCACCGAGCCGCGCCACCCCATCGCCCTCGCGCAGGGCGCCGCGGAGGCGGCTCGCGACGACCCGGAGCAGGGCGTCGCCCGCAGGATGGCCGAAGGTGTCGTTGACCGCCTTGAAGCGGTCGAGGTCGCAGCACAGCACGGCCACCCAGCCGCCGTCGCGCCGGGCCCCGTCGATCTCGCGGCTCAGGGTTTCCTGGAACAGGCGACGATTGGGCAATCCGGTCAGCGCGTCGTGGCGGGCCATGTGCTCGATCAGCGCCTGGGCGCGCTTGCGCTCGGTCGCATCGGCGACGGTGCCCTCGAACCAGACCGGCTTGCCCTCGGCGTCACGCACGACCCAGGCGGTCTCCGCGACCCAGATGCGCTCGCCGCCGACGTGACGGCGCACCTCGGAGACGAAGTCCTCGACATGGCCCTCCGTCTCCAGGCATTTCAGGAAGGCGGTGTGCCGATCCGGCTCGACATACCAATCGTGGTTGAAGCCCTCGGCCGGCATGAGCCCGCCACCATAGCCGTGCAGCCGGGCCAGCGCCCGGTTGGCCTGGACGATGCCGCCGTCGAGCCTGGCCCGGTAGACGCCGATGACCGCATTCTGGAACAGGGATTGGTAGTCGGCTTCGGCCGAGCGCAAAGCCGCTTCGCCCTGCCGCCGCTCGGTCAGATCGGTATAGGTGCAGACAAGGCCGCCGGAGGCCATCGGCGCGAGTTGCGTCTCGAGGATCGTCCCGTCGGGCCGCCTGCGTTCGTAACCCTGAATCCCGGTCGGAAATCCGCCGCGTTCCAGCCATTCCCGGGCTTCGGGCGGGGCGCTACGGAACTCGCCGCGCTCGGCGAGGTGGCGCCGGACCGCCGCGAAAGACGCGCCCTCGTGCAGAACCTCGTCGGACAGGTCGAGGAGGTCGCGGGCACGCTGGTTGTGGACCTGGACCCGGTCGTCCGGGCCGATCATCACGAGGCCCTGGTCCATCGCTTCGAGGGTGGCCCGCATCGCCTCGCCGGTCTGGCGCAGGCGCTGCTCGGAATGGACCAGTTCGGTCACATCGAGGCAGACACCGAAGACCGAGACGAGACGGCCGGCATCGTCGTGTTCTCCGAGGCCGTGAACGGCCACCACCCGCACCTCGCCGTCGGGCCGAAGCAGGCGGGAGCGATGCTCGTAGCCGCCCCCCAACGTCCGGCTGCGGCCGGCGAGCGCCTCGTCCATGGCGGACCGGACTCGTTCGACGTCATCCGGGTGATAGAAGCCGATATGGGTGTCGAGCGGCAGCGTCGCGCGCTCTTGGTTGCGCCCGAAGATGCGGGCGATCCCGTCCGACCACGCGATGGTGCGGGTGGCGACATCGATCCGCCAATGGCCGAAGGCGGCGATGTGCTCGGCCATGGCATGGGCCGCCTCGATCGCACGCAGGCGCGCCTCCCATTCCACGAGATGCGCCTCCGTCCGCCGGTGCTCCGTCGCCTCGGCTTCGTGCGCAGGCCGGACGGGTGCGGCGGCTCCGCGGTCGCTATGTGGCACCGGACGGGACGCAGTCATCGCTTGGCTCCGCCGCGGGCGTTCGGCCGAAGCCGGCGCCCGAGGCCGATGGGATGAAGCCAAGCTACTCAGCTTGAAGTTAAGGGAAATTGGATGCGTCGGGATAATTCCCGAAAGACTTTCCCTTCTTGCGCCCCTCGCGCACGAATTGAGAATGACCTTAACCGCGACCCGATGACCGCCGGGCGATCATCGAATTAACATTTGCTGCAACGGCGCCAATCCTGATTAGGCTCGGCGCCGCCGCCGGGCCTACTCGATACCGAGCTTGTCCTTCAGCAGCGCGTTGACGGCGGCCGGATTAGCCTTGCCGCCCGTGGCCTTCATGGTCTGGCCGACGAACCAGCCGAGCAAGGTCGGCTTGGCCTTGGCCTGCTCGACCTTGTCGGGGTTGGCGGCGATGATCGCGTCCACCGCCGCCTCGATGGCGCCGGTATCGGTGACCTGCTTCATGCCGCGGGTCTCGACGATTTCGCGCGGGTCGCCGCCCTCGGACCAGACGATCTCGAACAGGTCCTTGGCGATCTTGCCCGAGATCACGCCGTCGCCGATCAGATCGACGATGGTGCCGAGCTGCTCGGCAGAGACCGGCGTGTCCTCAATGCTGCGCCCCTCCTTGTTGAGGCGGCCGAACAGCTCGTTGATGACCCAGTTCGCGGCGGCCTTGCCGTCGCGTCCGCGGGCCACCGCCTCGAAGTAGTCGGCCGAGGCCCGCTCGGCGACGAGCACGCCGGCATCGTAGGCGGACAGGCCGAAATCCTTGATGAAGCGCGCCTTCTTGGCATCCGGCAGTTCCGGCAGGCCCGAGGCCAGCGCATCGACATAAGCCTGATCGAATTCGAGCGGCAGCAGGTCGGGATCGGGGAAGTAGCGATAGTCGTGCGCCTCTTCCTTCGAGCGCATCGAGCGGGTCTCGCCCTTGGACGGGTCGTAGAGGCGCGTCTCCTGATCGATCTTGCCGCCATCCTCCAGGATCGCGATCTGGCGGCGCGCCTCGGTCTCGATGGCCTGACCGATGAAGCGGATCGAGTTGACGTTCTTGATCTCGCAGCGCGTGCCGAGCGGCTCGCCGGGGCGGCGCACGGAGACGTTCACGTCGGCGCGGAGACTCCCCTTCTCCATGTCACCGTCGCAAGTGCCGAGATAGCGCAGGATCGTGCGCAGCTTGGTCACATAGGCCCGGGCCTCCTCCGAGGAGCGCAGATCGGGCCGGGAGACGATCTCCATCAGCGCCACGCCCGAGCGGTTGAGATCGACGAAGCTCTTGGTCGGATCCTGATCGTGGAGAGACTTGCCGGCATCCTGTTCGAGATGCAGCCGCTCGATGCCCACCGTGATCGACTCGCCCTCGGGCAGATCGACCAGCACCTCGCCCTCGCCGACGATCGGGTCCTTGTACTGCGAGATCTGGTAGCCCTGCGGCAGGTCCGGATAGAAGTAGTTCTTCCGGTCGAACACCGAGCGAAGGTTGATCTGGGCCTTGAGCCCGAGACCGGTGCGCACGGCCTGGGCGACGCATTCCTCGTTGATGACCGGCAGCATGCCGGGCATGGCCGCATCGACCAGCGAGACGTGGTCGTTGGGCTCGCCGCCGAATTCGGTCGAGGCGCCGGAGAACAGCTTGGAGCGGCTCGTGACCTGGGCGTGGATCTCCATGCCGATCACGACCTCCCAGTCGTGCAGGCCGCCCTTGATGAGCTTCTTCGGATCGACGCGCTCGGTCATTCTCTTCGACTTCAGTGCCGGCGCCGCCGGATCGGCGCCTGTCCGAGTGTGTAGGGAGCCCGTACCGGACGGGTCAAGCGGGCGGAGCCGTGCTTGGCCGCTGCGCGGCCAGCGTCACGGCCGGGCCGTTCATGAAGTCGGGTCGGCGGCGTTGCGGTGGCTCGGTGTGGAAGACCCGCTTCATCCAAGCCCCCCTATGGCGCCCGAAGCCGGCTTCAAATCACGGGCACGCCGCGCAGCTTGGCCTGATCGCCCGGCTCGACGTGGATGACCACCACCGCGCCCTCGATCCCCGCCTCGATCACTCCCTCCAGCCGGTCGCAGATCGCGTGGGATTCGAACACGGTCATCTCGCCCGGCACGACAAGGTGGAAATCGATGAAGGTGGCGCTGCCTGCATGGCGGGTGCGCACGTCGTGGGCCTCCAGGGCGCCCTCGCTATGCGCCGAGATCAGGGCGCGGATCCGCGTGACCATCTCGGGGGAGGCCGCCTGATCCATCAGGCCGTTCACCGAATCGCGCACCATCGTCCAGCCCGACCAGAGGATGTTGAGGGCGACCAAGCCCGCCACCACGGGATCGAGCACCGGCGTTCCCGTGGCGAGGACAAGCCCGAGGCCGATGAGCACACCGCCCGAGGTCACCACATCGGCAAGGATGTGGCGGGCATCGGCCAACAAGGCGGGCGAGCGCAGCCGCCGCCCGTGCCGGAACAGCAGCATCGCCCAAACCGCGTTGATGACGGTCGCGACGCCGTTGACGGCGAGACCGAGCGCGGGCGCGTCGAGGGGCTTCGGGTCGAGGATGCCGAAATACGCCTCGCGCAGGATCAGCAGGGCGGCGACGATGACCAGCGCGCCCTCGATCACCGCGGAGAAGTACTCCGCCTTGTGGTGGCCGTAGGGGTGATCCTCGTCGGCCGGCTGAGCGGCGACGCGCACGGCCAGGAACGCGCAGGCCGCAGCCACGACGTTGATGATGCTCTCCAGCGCGTCGGAATAGAGCGCGAGGCTGCCGGTGAGCCAGTAGGCGGCGAATTTCAGCGCCGTGACGAGCACGCCGACGGCGGCGCTCGCCAGGGCGGCCTTTTCGGTTCCTGTCATGCAGCTCAAGGGGGCGGGGAGGGGATGGCCCTGCCCTTACGATCCGTGGCCCCGGAAGGCCACGGCAAAGGTTTTAGCTCGGGCTATCGCCGTCCCGATCCGCCGTCTGCGCGGAAGCGGTCAGGCGGCCGCGGGCGACCTCCTTGGCGCGGCTGCGTTCGGCCTTCTCGCGGGCGCGCTGCGCCCGGCGAGCGTAGTTGCGGCTGATCCAGCCGAAGCTGGCCCGCGCGGCCAGTTCGTCGAAGCGGGCAGCCTCCCGCTCCCAGTAGCGCACGAGCTGTGCATCCAGGGTCTCGTGCGGCGGTCGTTGGCCGGTCTCGGTCATGGCGCGAAGATTCCTGTGGCCGGCGGCGCGGCTCACGCGTCCGGGGCGGGTGGCGTGTCGGTCTCCTCGACCACCAGCGCCCCTGCATCGCCCCGGAAGCTGCCGGGTCCGACATCGCCGGTGGGATGGCCCGGCGTGCCGAAGGGTTGGCTCGGATAGGCTTCCTCGAAGCGGCGGCGGGCGTCGTTGGCGTTCTCGGCCTTGAGGGTGATCCGCGGCGTTTCCGGAAGCGGCCAGCGCGGATCGGCGGGATCGCGCGGGCTTATGGCAAACCAAGTCATCGTGGGCAGCGTCCTTCCGTCGAATCGCCGCCTCAACGCACGAAGAGGCGCCTCGGCTGCACCGCGTTCAGGCGGCTGCACATTCTTTCAGGTAGTGCGCCGCGCCATCCCAATCGGCGGCGCCGGCCGCGAGGCCGACATACCCGTCGGGACGCACCAGATGCAGGCGCCCCGAGTCGGGATTTTTTCGCGGGATGGGCTGGACCAGACCGGGAAAGCGGTGGGTAAGCGCCGTCCCGCGCTCGGTATCCGCTGCGTAGAGGACGAAGCGCGGATCGGCGCCCGCGCCCGGCGGGGATCCAGCCGCATCCTCCGGCCGCCAGCGCCGGCCGGCGCCGGGACCGACCGAGAGCGGGGAGGCGGGATAGCCGATCGCGATCTCGCTCATCATCGCGGCCATCCGGCGTCGCACGGGGTGAAAGCTGAGCAGCAGATGCAGCGCGCGGTTGCGGATGGCCTGGGCGAGGGGGTGGGTGAGCGTCGCCATGGCGGTGAGCCGCCCGGCATTGCGCAGGACCATTTCGCCGACGGCGTTGCGCTCCGAACTGTAGCTGTCGAGGAGTCTCGGCGTGGCTGCGCCGCGCAGCACCAGGGCGAGTTTCCAGGCGAGGTTCACCGCATCCTGCACGCCGGTGTTCATGCCCTGGCCGCCGGCCGGGCTGTGGATATGCGCGGCATCACCCGCCAGGAACACGCGGCCCCGGCCGTATTCCGAGACCTTCCGCTCATGGATGCGGAAGCGGCTGAGCCAGACCGGATCGAAGACGCGAAGGTCGGGCCCGGCCCGCGCGGTGACCAGCTCCTGCACCTCGGCCAGCGTCGGATCGGGCTTCGGCCGGCCATCCGCGCGTCCGACGGTGGCGACCACCCGCGCCCGTCCGCCGGGGATGGGAAAGATCACGAACGGCCCGTCCCGGTGGAGATAGAGCGCGACCCGATCGCCGGGCGGGGCGCCCGCGCCGTCGGTGCGGATGTCGGCGAGCAGCCAATCGTCGCCCTGCGCCGTGCCGCGAAAGGGCAGGCCGAGGCCGTGGCGCACGGCGCTGTGGGCGCCATCGCAGCCGATCAGGAAGCCGGCCGTCGCCCGCTCCTCGCGCCCGTCGGCATGGGAGAGCCGTGCCTCCACCCCGTCGGGCGTCTGCGCAAAGCCCGTGAGTTCGACCTCGCGCTCGACCGCGACCCCGAAGCCGCGCAGGTGCTCGGCCAGCAGCCGCTCGGTGTCGCTTTGCGGGATCATCAGCCCGAAGGCGTAGGGACTGGCGATGTCGGAGAAGTCCGCGCCGCCGAGCACCCGGCCGCCGCCGCGCAGGGTCGCGCCGCGAGCGCGCAGGCCCGCCGCGAGGAAGGCCTCGGTGCAGCCCATCCGGTCCATCAATTCGAGGGTGCGCGACCAGACGACAAGCGCCTTCGAGGTCTGCGTCGCCTGGCGCGCGCGATCGATCAGCCGGACGCCGACGCCGAAGCGCGCGAGTTCGCAGGCGAGCGTCAGGCCGACCGGCCCGGCGCCGACGATCAGCACGTCTGCCATGGGCGATCCCTCCGGTGTCATGCTGCGCCGGCCGGCCTCTGCGATCAATCCGCCATTTGCGTCGGGCGCCCATCCGTGCTGATGGCCCTGGGATGCGTGTGGACCTGTTCGATTTCGAGTTGCCGGAGGCGGCGATCGCCTTGCGGCCGGCGAGCCCGCGCGACGCGAGCCGCCTGCTCGTCGTGCGCCCCGGCGAACCTCTGGCGGATCGCGGCGTGCGCGACCTGCCCGCCCTCCTGAACCCCGGCGATGCCCTCGTCTTCAACGACACGCGGGTGATCCCGGCGCGGCTCTCCGGCATCCGCCACCGGGCGGGCGGTTCGGGGCAGCGCTGCGAGGCGATGCTGCACCTGCGCGAGGCACCCGACCGCTGGCGCGCCTTCGCCCGCCCGGCCAAGCGCCTCGCCCCCGGCGACCGCATCCGTTTCGGCAGCGAGGGCGCCAGTGAAGTCTGCGCCCTGTCCGGCCTCGACGCGACGGTGGAGGAGCGGGGGGAGGGCGGCGAGATCCTGCTGCGCTTCGACCTGTCCGGCCCGGCGCTCGACGAGGCCATTGCCGGGCTCGGCGCCCTGCCGCTGCCCCCCTACATCGCGGGCAAGCGCCCCACCGATGCCCAGGACACGACCGACTACCAGACCGTCTATGCCCGCGAGCCCGGCGCGGTCGCCGCCCCCACCGCCGGCCTGCATTTCTCGGACGCGCTGCTCGCCGGCATCGACGCGGCGGGGATCGAGCGGGTCCACGTCACCCTGCATGTCGGGGCCGGCACCTTCCTGCCGGTGAAGGCGGACGACACCGACGCCCACCGGATGCATGCCGAGATCGGCCTCCTCGATGCCGCCACCGCCGCGCGGCTCAACGCCGTGCGGGCACGGGGCAACCGGGTCGTCGCCGTCGGCACCACGGCCCTGCGGCTGCTGGAGAGCGCCGCCGACCCGGACGGCACGATCCGCCCGTTCTCCGGGGCCACCGACATCTTCATCACGCCGGGCTACCGCTTCCGCGCGGTCGATGCCCTGGTGACGAACTTCCACCTGCCGCGCTCGACCCTGTTCATGCTGGTCTCGGCCTTTGCCGGCCTCGACACCATGCGCGCGGCCTATGCCCACGCGATCCAATCCGGCTATCGCTTCTACTCCTACGGCGATGCCAGCCTGCTGTTTCCGGAGCGCGCACCATGAGCAGCCGGCGCCCACCGCTCCGGGTCGATGTCGCCCGCACCGTCGATCGCTTCCTCGGGCTGATGGCGAGTGAGGGCGGCCCAAAACTGCGCGGCCTCTATCTCGTCGGCTCGGTGGCGCTCGGCGATTTCCGGCCCGGCCGCAGCAACATCGATTTCGTCGCTCTCCTCGACGGCCCCGTCTCTGAGGCGGAGACGGACGCGCTGGCGCGGGTGCACGCCGCCCTGGCGCGTGCGGGCGGCCCGCCTTTCGACGGGTTCTACCTGCCCATCGAGGCCCTACGGCACCCGCCGGAGCCCGGCGCCGCCGTACCCTTCAGCCTGGACGGGCAGCTTCGCAGCGGCGAGCCCTGCCGCGGGGTGAACCCGGCCACCTGGCGCTGTCTCGCCCGGTCGAGCCGGCCGATCCTCGGGGCGACGCCGGCGGCGCTGAACATCGCCGACGACGACGCGACGCTGCATGCCTACGGCCTTGCCCATCTCGAAACCCATTGGCGCCCCTGGCTCGTGCACCACGAGACGGCGCTCGCCGGCAAGGCGCCCGACGATGCCGGCGATGCGGGGGCCCTGGAATGGGGCGTGCTGGGGGTGGGCCGCATCATCGAGACCCTCGCCAGCGGCCGGATCGTCTCGAAGACCGAGGCCGGACGCCGCCTCACGGCCCTGCTGCCGAAGCCCTATCACGAGGCGGTCGAAGACGCGCTGGCGGCCCGTTTCGGTGACTTGGAGGAGGTGTCGCAGGCGACGATGCGGGCCGGCCTCGATGCGATGCGTTTCCTGATCGAGGCCGCGCCGGGCTATCACGCCCGCCCCGAGCCTCCCACATCCCCGGACCGATGACCGAACCGCTCGCTCCCCCGACTGACTTCTCCTTCACGGTCTCCGCCACCGACGGGCAGGCCCGCACCGGCCATATCGCGATGCCGCGCGGAAAAATCCGGACGCCGGCCTTCATGCCGGTGGGCACGGCCGCGACCGTCAAGGCGATGTATCCCGAGCAGGTGCGCGATCTGGGCGCCGACGTGGTGCTCGGCAACACCTATCACCTGATGCTGCGCCCCGGCGCCGAGCGCATGGCGCGGCTCGGCGGGCTGCACCGCTTCATGCGCTGGGACGGGCCGATCCTCACCGATTCCGGCGGCTTCCAGGTGATGTCTCTCTCCGCGCTTCGGAAGATCGACGAGGAGGGCGTCACCTTCCGCTCCCACATCGACGGCACCGCCCACCGGATGAGCCCGGAGCGCTCCATCGAGATCCAGGGCCTGCTCGGCTCCGACATCCAGATGCAGCTCGACGAATGCGTGCGCCTGCCGGCCGAGCGGCCGGAGATCGAGAAGGCGATGCACCTGTCCCTGCGCTGGGCCGAGCGCTGCCGCGTCGCCTTCGGCGAGCAGCCGGGCAAGGCACTCTTCGGCATCGTCCAGGGGGGCGACGTGCCCGAGTTACGCGTCGAGAGCGCGCGGGCGCTGACCGATCTCGGCCTCAAGGGCTACGCCATCGGCGGGCTTGCCGTCGGCGAGCCGCAGGCGGTGATGCTGGCGATGATCGAGACGGTGGAGCCGCATCTGCCCGCCACCAAGCCGCGCTACCTCATGGGCGTGGGCACCCCCGACGACCTGATGCAATCGGTGATGCGCGGCATCGACATGTTCGATTGCGTGATGCCGACCCGCGCCGGCCGCCACGGCCTCGCCTACACCCGCCATGGCCGGATCAACCTGCGCAACGCCCGCCACGCCGAGGACACCCGGCCCCTGGACGAGGCCTCGGACTGCCCGGCGGCGCGGGACTATTCGCGCGCCTATCTCCATCACCTCGTCCGCTCCGACGAGATCCTGGGGATGATGCTGCTGACCTGGAACAACCTCGCCTATTATCAGGCGCTGATGGCCGGCATGCGCGCGACGATTGCGGCCGGGCGGCTCGCGGATTTCGTGGCCGAGACCAAGGAGGGCTGGGCGCGGGCCGAGGCCGCCGCGAAGGGCTGACGGCCCCAAACGAGCCCGCCGCCGGCCTCAGCGGAGGTCGGCGCGCTTCTGGGCCTTGTTGTAGCTGGTGATGGCCGCCTGGCAGCCCGGCGAGAGCTTGGCCTTGTTCTGCTTGAAGCAGGCGCGCACCTCGGTGCTGTCCGGCGCGAACTCGCCGCAATAGCTCAGGTAATCCCCGGTGCAGTGCTGCCGCAGGGCGTCGCGGTCCCCCGCCGGTGCCGCCGCCGGGCCGGCCAGAGCCGCGCTCGTGGTGATCATCAGGGTGATGGCTGTGCGTGCGATCATGGGACTCTCTGCAACTCCGATATCACGGCGCCCGTCCGCCTCCGCTGTCGAGGCGGGCGCGGCGAGACGACCACCCGGCAAGACGACCGAGGAGGGCCGGGCCGCGGGGTGTAGAGCCTGCCGATCGGGCGAGAGTACGGCCGGCTCGTGGCAGCCCAAGCCGCTCATCCGCCACAGAGAACCCCCGGTTCCGGGGCGCGGTTCATCGAAATTCCGGCCGACGCCGCATCGCGCTCCGGCCTACGGCGCGTGCGCCAGAACCCGGTAGATGCCCTCCGGATCGTCGCGCCCGCTCGCCTGCGCCGCCTTCAGGCCGGCCACGATCCGCCCCGCGATCGGCAGCCGGTAATGCAGCGGATCCCAGTAATTCGTGTCCTGCATCGTGATCGGCGACGGGATGCGGAAATCGACCACACTCGCCCCGTGGGCCGCCCCGATCCGCGTCACCTGCGCCTTGCAGGCGGCCTCCCGCGCCGCGGCGGGCGAGCCCGGCGCACCCTGCTGCGAGACGTGGACGGGCGGGAAGACCACGATCGTCCGTGTCTCCGCCGGGGCCTGCGCCAGGAGCGCGTCGAGCCAGCCGAGCGCCGGCATCGGCGCATCGGGGGGCGTCGGCCGGTAGCCCGGCGCGGCCTCGGCGGCGGCCTGGATCGCCGCGGACGCCCGGATATGCGCCTGCGCGCGGGCCGCATCGTACAGCGCCTCGGGCGGGGTGAAGACCGCGTAGCCGTTCTCCGCGAGCCGCGCGCGAACGAGCCCGAGCCGGTACAGCGCAGCCTCGAACGCGATGCCGAGGCTCTGCCAGTTCACCTGCCGCAGGGCGTCCCACAGGGTGAGGCGTCCGTAGAGCCAAGCGGGAAAGGCGCGGAACGTCAGGCGGCGCTCGGCCGCATCCGGCTCGCACCATGTCGGGTCGATGCCGAACAGCAGCGTCGTCGGCCGCTCGTGGCGCAGGTAGAGCCGGGCCAACTCGCTCTGCTCGTAGGGGGTCGCCGCATTCATCGACAGATTGGCGAAGCGGCCCCCGAAGGCGCGGCCGAGATCCGCCGGGTCGAGCAGGCGCAGGGTCGAGGTGCCGAACACCGCCGCATCGTAGGCGCCGCTGCGCGCGATCTGCGGGTACATGAAGCGCTGGTTGCCATCCATCAGCGGCCCCTGCGCCCGCCCCGGCCCGGCCCGCAAGCCGTAGGGGTCGAGGGCGGCCACGAAGCCGATGCAGACGGCGCCCAGAACCGCCGCCACGCTCAGGAACAGCAGGACGAAGCGCCGCCATTCCGGCGGCGCGCCCGCCGGGTTCGCTCTCGTCATCGGGTTTCGTATCGACTCAGCGGTTGGCACCATGCGGAAGCCGTGTTGACCCTCCCGGCCCGACCCCCTATTGCGAGCCCCACGCCCCGAGCGCAACCGGCCCGCCCCCGGCGGCCCCGCGCGAACCGGGTGCGAGCGCGTAGCTCAGTTGGTAGAGCAACGGACTTTTAATCTGTAGGTCCTGGGTTCGAGTCCCAGCGCGCTCACCATACATCCCGTTGCTCCTATTGGGTTATTTCGCCGGGGCCGTTCTCCAAATCAGTCGCTGGTTTCCAATCTAGCACACCCGGTTTCCAAACTCACGCGGTGGCTGGCTTATCCAGGGCCTTCCCGAACAGGCGCTTGCGGGTCTCGGACCAGCCGGTTTCCATCTTCGCCGTGCCGCTGCGCGAGAGGATGCGCTTGTTCACGTCCTTGGCGTAGTGCCGCACCATCTGCTCCGACATCTCCACGATTGCCGAGACCTCGGCCTCGGTGCAGCCAACCTCAAGCAGCGTGTTGACGGCGTTCTTCCGCAGTCCGTGGAAGACGAGGCCGGCTTCGCGAATGCGCGCCATAGCCGCCTTCTTCTCAGGCGAGGCGCTGGTCGGCTGTCCCTTGGCGTTCACGGAAGTTAGCTCGCGCTGCCAAGCCGTGCGATAGCCAGCGAGCGTCCAAGGCTGCCCGTCCTCGCGAAGGTGCAGGGCGGCGCTGTCGCCGGGGGAGAGGCGGGTGATGATGTCGGCATATTCCGAATGTACCGGACGCCAGACCTTTTTGCCGGTCTTTCGCGCAATCAGACTGATCTCCCCGCCCGCCGGCCGTAGCATCGGGATCACGTCAATCGAGCGCTGCCCTGTGTAAAATGCGGACAACACCGGCAGGTGCAGGCTCGGCCGAGCATGCTCAAGGAACAGCTCAAACGCCCAATCTGGCCAGGGCTCATGCGGATTGGCCTCGTGCTCGACCTTCTCGGTCGATTTGGCGACGTTGTGCTCGCTGTAGCCGCGCGGGATGCCGAACTTGATCAGGCGCGACAGCACGGCTCGGAAATAGCGAGCCACGGTCGGCGCGTGCTGAAACGAGTCGATCGCTCGTTGCACGTCGGGCGAGCGGATCTCAACGACTGGCGCCTCGCCCCATCGCTCCTCAATCTTGCGCAGGTGCGTGTCATAATCGCGCTTCGTGAGGTCGCTGAGTTCCTTGTAGGCCGAATGCGCGCGGTACTCGGCGATCAGCGCCGCGAACGTCTTTCGCTCAGCAGCATCACCAAGCCGGTCCTTCTCGGCCGCGGCTCGCAGGGCCGCAACGAACGCTTCGTCGCCACGTGCGCCGGGCGCAGGCAGTGGATAGCGCTGACCTGTCGAGCCGAGCCATCCCCACCGCCAGCCATCCACCGTCGCGGTCGCCTCCACGTCGCGCAGCAGATCGCACAGGCTCCAGAACTCGCTAGAGGTCGGGCTGTCTGCCAGGGCAATGCGCGGCCATGCCCGATCCGTGTTCCGGTAGCGCTCATAATAGAAGAACACGCGCCCGTTCGGTTTGCGGTAGCGCTTCACGTACGGCGGAAGGTCAACCATTCCGCTGGCGCTCCTCGGCCTCGGCAAAGCGCGCTCCCCAATCTGTCCGCGGGCGCGCAATCTCTGCGGCAGCTTGGGTCGGCGTCAATTCCGGATAGAGGTCCGGACGCTGCCGCTTGCGCCACCGATCAACGGCCTCGATGTCGTACATGCCGGTCGTTTCATCCGGCAGCGGGAAGCCGCGGGCGTAGAGCTTCCTGGCGCAGGCCGCGAACTGAGCTTCTGTCAGGCACAGCCGGCGAGCGATCTTGTCGGCGGGCGCATAGGCCGGGTCCACGCGGAAGCGAACCTGAGGCGCCCGAGGTACGATAGTCCCGCCCCTCTCCCTAGGCACGATCCGTTCTCCCTTCTGTCGTGTTGGGGGCGAGGGCGGCGCGACCGGCCTCCATCTCGGCGAGCGCGGCGCGTCCGGACTCGGTGATCCGGATGGTTCTGGCTCGCGCAGGGCGGTCGCCAACGAGCGTGCCGTACTCCGGCCCGTACTCAGCCCAGCCCATTCGCAGGCAGTCGCGCGGTGCGACCAGCGGCTTGCTGACCAGTTCATGCCCCGGCCCATCGTCTCGCAGAATGCGAAGCACGCGCTCGGCTTCAGTCATAGGCTTACGCATCGCCCTTCTCCTGTTCGGCGAGGGCGGCGCGGGCTCCGACCCTGCGGAGGTACGCCGGCGACAGGCTGGTCCAGTCGAAGTCGTCCTTGAACTCACCGCAGACGTGCTCGCGCGGCGTCATGGCGTGCCCGGCACCGAGGGCGAGCGATGCGCCCGTGATGCCGAGCGGTGCGGGCCTATCCGCGCCGGGGATCATTGCGGTGCGCCAACACTCACCGGCTCGGGAGTTCAGCGAGTGCCACCAATCGCAGCCGGCGCAGCAAGGGCCGTGCTGGTGATAGAAGGTGTCCAGCAGTTCTTGGCGCTCTTCACCCACGGTCTGCCTCCTCGATCTTGAGCGCACCACTGGCGGGGGTATGGGGGTCGGAAGGGACGACGCTGAAGTCGGGCGGTCCTTCAATCCCGAGGGCGAAGGCGACCGTTTTCAGCGCCTCGACATCGGAGCAGCGCCGCACCTGATCCGCGATCTGGTCGGCAAGCCGGCGCCATTCTTGAAGCTCGCGCTCGCGCCAGCCGGCGATGATGCGATTGCTGTCGCGGGGCAGCTCTCGATGAATGCGAACCCAGCCGCCCTCGCCTTCGGTCGGGCCAACGTGTGCATAGAGGCGCCCGACCTTCCGAACCGGCCAGAGAACCCACGGGGTTGCTCGCCACCGGTCCACGTTGACCCAGAGCAGATCCCCGACCTGTGCTTCGGCGACCGTGCGGGCGATGATCTGCTCAGCCATCTAAGCCCCCCCCTTGCCGTGGCCGCGCGGGCGGCTCGAAGGTGGGCTCTCGTGATGCGGACGGGCCGCGACCACGACCCCGTTGCCGTCCAGACGACTTGATCATCTGACGTGAGGCGAGAGAGTGTGTCGCCGTCAGCCACCGCAGCAGCATCCGCGAACGGCTTCAGCGCCCCCTTCAGCGCCTCCACCTCGGCCTGTAGCTGGGCGGCGCGGGCCTCGGCGGCGAGGATGCGCTGATAGACGGCCTCGCCGTGCTTTGCGGTGTCGGCCTCGTCTGGGCTGTGGCCGCAGATGGACGAGCAGCAAACCGGGCAGACGATATCGTCGCCGTCAGGACCGTAGTTTCCGCCGCAATGCTCGGACGATCCAACCCAGCCGCAGTGCTCGCACTCGGTCAGATAGTACCGGCCGCGAACGGGCGTCGGCGGAGGCGCCGGAAGCCGGAAGTTCTCGGCCTCCTCGTGCATGGCCTGGATCTCGGCGTCGGTCGGCATGTCGTGGTCGCCATCAACCAGCGCATCGGGGTTGACGATGGCCATCGCTCAACCCTCCGCCTGTCCAGAGGGGGCCGGGTCGGACGGCGGGGTGGGGAGGCAATCTGCCGGCACCCACCAGCGAGGGTTCCACCATTCGGTGCGATCAGCGACCTCGTAGAAGCCAGCCTGATAGGCGTCGGGCGAGTCGCGCCCCTCCTCCTCGTGGATCTCTTCCGCAGACCACCACCGAAGCTTGCGGACACCGCTATCGTAGAGCCACGCCCAGATCTCGGTCCCGTCCTTCGGCGCCGTGCTGATGTCCCTCCACCCCGCATCCGAGGGGGCTTCCGGGCGGGCCGCGAGGCAAAGCGGGCGAACTGCTTGGTGCACGGCATTCATCAGCCCTTGCGCAAAGTCGATCAGCAGAACCTTCTCGAACTCGTTGGGCGTGTGGCAGCCGACATCCGGACGGAACTCGTAGCTCTCAGCCTCCTCCACAATATCGACAGCGTTCAGCGCGGAGACGATGGCGCGGTCGATCTCCGCCGCCCCCGTGCGGGTGCTGTCGGGGGCGGGCTTGTTCGCCCGGTAGCGTTCGAGCTTGCGATCAACCATCGCATTCAGGGTGCTCAGACGGTCACGGGCCGCGCCGCGCGTCATCGGGTTGCTGCCGTAGGCGCCGTCTGCAATCTCCGCCGCCCCCGTGCGGGTGCTGTTGGGGGCGCGGGACAGGCCGCACGTCATGTTATCGATCTGCGTCAGGATGCCGATAAGGTCGCCGGTCAGCGGCTTCCAATCGGGCGCATTCTCGCGCCAGTGCTTCTGCCACAGCGCAACGGCGAGGCTTTCAGCGTAGCGCTCGGCCTCCCCCGCATCGCCCGCCTGCCCGGCCGGCTGGGCGGCTATGAGGGCGCGGCCGAAGTTGATCGCCGCGGCTACGAACTTGCCGTCGGCCTCATATCGAGGATCGACGCCGGGTCCGTATTTCTCGTGGACCTCGGCAATCTGCACGCCACCGAGCCGCAGGTAGCCCGGCAGATCAGTGTCGCCCGTGTCGCCCAGGTGAAACGGGACAATCTCGTAAGTGGCCTCTCCCTGCGTCGCCGCCTCGCTCAGCGCCCGCACGCTATCCGGCACGCCCGGCGTGGCGGCCGGGGCGGGGGTGGCGCGGGTGTCGAACACATCCTTGCAGTTGACGCACCGGATGAGCGGGCCCGGTGCGTATCCGCCGCCGGGCTGCTTCTGGTCTACGCGGGCATAGGAATGGCAGTCACACTCAGGACAGCGCCAAAGCCCCGCCGTCCTCTCGGCGCTGTCCGCACGGGGTGCGGCGAGAGCGGCACGGATCACCTTGTCGGCGATGGCCTGCACCTCGCCGTGCCGGTCGCCGTGCCCTTCGGCGTCGAAATACCCGGACTGGGGTCCGTTCTGTGCCCACGGCAGGTTCATCACCTGTGTAGCGATATCGCTTGCCGGGTCGTACACGGGCGCGCCAAACGGGTTCGTCTTCGTCCCGGCGCCTTCCGCGCCCTGTGTCTGGGAGTGCGTCATGGCTGGTGCTCCGGGCTCACTCGGCCGCGATCAGGGTGGGGGACGACGAGAAGTCTTCGGCGCGCAGATGCTTGCCGTCAGGCGTCACGAGACTGAGAATGTGCGGGACGCGGAGAACTTCGGCCTCTGCCTCTTGGCGCGTGTAGCGCCCAGCAAAGGTCATGTCGGCGGTGTAGCCGCAGTATTGCGCGCCGTAATAGCAGTCGTTCTTGCGCGACCAGATGCGATAGACCGGTGCTGATCCGAACGCGATCTTCTTCAGGAGAGCCGCGCGCTCGAAGTCCTCGCTCCTGACGGCGCGGCCGATCTCTCGCTCGATCCGCTCGCGGCGCTTCCCGTCATTCCGCTTCCGCCGGAGGTCGGGCGGCGGCGCAGTGAACATCTCGAACGCCGAGGCGAAGGTGACGCCAAACCGACCAACCTGAATGGCCCATCGGTCGTTGAGCGAGTAGAACGCCCGCCCGCGCAGCACACGGCCCTTCCTGTCGATGAACCACGCGACCGCGCCGTGCTCCAAGAGCCCGCCGTCTGCCGCCTTCCGGCACCGGTCGCCGTTCGTGTAGCGAGCCCGACCCAATTCCGGGTTGAAGTGCCAGGACTCGCGCGCCTGTCGCTCAATCCACTCCACGGCCGGCAGTTCGCCTGAACTGGCTCCGCAACGCTGGTCGCGAGGCGCCTTGACCTTCAGTTCGGCCCGCCCGCCCAGCCAAGCCAAGATACGGCGGGTCTCCAAGTCCATCCGCAGCCGGTCGAGGTACGGCGCCCGATCCCGTTTATCGAAGTCGTAGCGCCGGCCGTTCCGGTTCTCCTGCGTGGCCTGTTCCGACCAGAACTCCACCTCAATGGATCGGCCATGACACTCTGCCTTCGCGCGCAGATCGCCACGCTCGGCGACACGGTAGTCCTTGCTGATGCTGCGGTGCCGCTTCAGCACCTCCGGATCGGCCGAGACGCGCCACCCGCGCCGCCGCATCCAAGCCGTTAGCGGCTCGAAAATCTCGGCCCGGAAGGTCGGGTCGTTCGGATCGTCCTGCCAGATGCCGATGGAGGTGCCGTGCAGGTTGATGTCGAGCTTGCGCATAGCGATGCCCATGGGTGCGGCGGCGGTGGGGAAATCGAGGATCGCGCTCACAGGCCACCCCCATCCCGCTTACCGTGCGGGATCGGATTGGAGGACGGGGAGAGGGACGCGCGACGGGCGTTCTTCCGGCGGCGCTTTTCCTCCGCTGCAGAACGGCGCGCCTCCGCATTCTCGGGGCTCTGTGGAACAGGCTCCGGGGCGTGGCTTATGGAGTGGCCTGCGAAGGCAAGCGCCTCCAAGGCGGCTGCCGCGAGCAGTCCGTGCCCGCCAAGTAAGATGCGACGTCCCACCATCACGCCGCCTCCCCTGTCGCAAGAGGGGTTGCCGGGGGTGCGTCGAGGCGGGGCCTGTTCAGCCTGATGGTCTTCGGCTCATCCCAGAAACCGTCTGCGATCTCCAAGCGGTCGCGCCAGCCGGGCCGCGAGATGCGCGCCACTCGGCAGTGCGGCAGGAACCGAGCGACAGCGCGCAGAAACAGGTCGTCGCTGATGCCGAGCCCGCCGAGGCCGATCTCCTCCCGGTAGCTCGGAGCCCCAGCGATGATCGCGGGTGTCCGCACCGTATGGCAGACATCGTTGTAGCCGGCAGGCTGCCCGATGCTCCACGGGCCCCGGATGCGGACGAGGCGGCCTGCGTGGGGTCCATCCGCCATCAGGCAATCGACCGGCCAACCGCCGCAGCCCTCGCTCGGAGGCGTCGCCAGGATCGTGAACCGTTCGGCCTGACCGTTGACGTACCGGACCTGCTCCGTCTCGGCGAACTCGCCTTGGAAGCCCCACTGATGCACCCGGCCATCGGCATGGCGGGCGACGAGTGCCTGACCCTCTCGGACGAAGGACTGGCCGGGCCAATCGCGAAGCGGGCGGTCAACCTTCAGCCACAGATCCGGAGAGTTGGCATAGCCGTCCATCCAGCGAACCGTGGCGCCGAGCAGCCATTCCGGCAGCGGTTGCGGACCTACGGGAAGACCGACCCATTCGAAGGAGGGCCCCGCCCTCTCCCGAAGCTCGGGGGTGATGGCGGGGGTCATGCGGCAAGCCTCATCTCAGCGATCAAACGGCGGCAGTGGCGGAGAGCGGCGTCCTCGCCAAAGTCCCGAGCCGTGTCGCGGAAGTCGCTTTCCAGATCAGCGCGCTTCACCCATCCCGGCACTTGGACGGCGTTGATGGCCGCCATGATCTTGCGGGCGTGCTTCGCGCGTGCGGCGCGGTGGGCTATCAGCCTCTCGCGAAAGGCCGGCGAACTCTCGCTGTGCCGAGCGGCCACGCGGGCAACCCTGCCCTCGCTCAGGCCCAACTCGACCGCCACTTCCATGTAGCTCCCGCCCCGCTCAAGCAGGGCGACGACTGCGGCTTCGTCAACGATCTTGCGGTCGGCCATTATGCAGCGCTCCCGAAGGAGCCGAAGCCAGCCTCGTATTCAGACCAGTTCGAGGACAGGATCGCATGCCGAAGCGCGGCGCCCATGTTGCCGGGCTCAAGGCGGTCGGTCTCATCCACCAGCCGATGGCACTCATCCGGATCGGCGAGCTCGAGCAGCGCCTTGTTCAGACTGTCGAGCCGCGCCCAGATCGCCTTGTCCGCGTCCTGGCAGATCTCGCGGATGCCGGTGTCGGTCGGCGCGAGGATGTGGCCGGCGGCATGCCGGATGTAGAGGCCGGTGAGGTGCTGAATGGCGTCAGTGACGGAGGATGCCAGACCGCTGATGTGTGCGTACTTGGCGTGCTCGGCGTCAGACAGCGGCGTCGGCCGGGCCCAGACGTGCGGGGAGGGCGCGTTCACGGCTCTTCTCCGTCGAAGGGATAGTCAATCGGAAGGGTGAAGCCGCCGCGGTGCTGGTCGGCAAGCTTGATGGCGGCCGTCCGCTCGAAGATGACGGCGACGATGCTGGCCGCGGCTAGGATGGCGACGCAGGCGAGGGCGAAAATGGCCATCTCACGCCTCCGCCATCTGCTGCTGCCAGCGCTGGCCGGCCTCGTGATGAAGGCGGTGCGCGTCCCGCAGGCTCAGCATTTCGGCGAGCTTTGCGAGGATGACGCGCGTGCCGGGCGTGGCCGGAAGGTTGTCGAGTAGCGTCCGCGCATCGTCTTCCGAGATGACGAACTTTGCCGTGCCGTCTGACCAGTGCGCGCCCATGGTGAGGCGCGAGTTGATCCGGCGAACGTACTCGACCGTGGCGTCGCTCAGCAGGCCGTATCGGCGCGCCAATTCCTCAGCGCCCTTGGAGGGCTCAGCAAAGGACCGGGCGAGCACCTGCCCGCCCTCGGTCGCGTCGAGGCCGAGCGTCGCGGCGAAATCCCTCCCTACGGCTGCGATCGGCGCGAGGCTGTCACGGCCAATCTTTCCGGTCTTCACCAATTCGAGGGTGAGGGCACGCGCGGCGGTGATCGAGATGTCGCTTGCCGCTACGGTGGCGTTGGCGATTCCCTCGATGTCTCCCACGGTCGCGCCCGCGTCCCGGCCGATGCCAGCGAGAGCTCGGCGAATGTCCGCCTGCGTTCCCTGCCACGACAGCCCAGCGGCGACGCCAGCCACGCCGATCCCGACAAGTCCACCCACGAGCAACCGCGCGGGCGTCACGAGGCCCACGAGGAAATTGCCGATTTCCTTCAGAGCGCCACCGACGCCACCCTGAGCGCCCGAGAGGATCTGATAGACCTGCCCGCCCTGGGTCGCGACGACCTGAAAGGCCGATGAGCCCGACAGCAGCATCGTGGTCGCGTCGTTCACCTGAAAGCCGAGATTCTGCCAAGCCTGCCCGTGCAGGGCGGTCGCCTTCGTGCTGTTCTCGTTGGCGGCTGTCGTCGCTCGAATGGCGGCAACCTGTCCTGCGAAAGACTCCTTGGTCCGAGCCAATGCGGCGGAGCGCTCGACCTCGGAAATCGCGCCGATCTTTGCGGCCTGGGCGATTTCGGTGAGCTGTGCTCGATAAGCCTGCCCGGCGGCGAACAGCGGATTGAACTTGGCCCGCACCCGATCGAGCTCGGCCCCGTACGCGGCGACGTCCTCGCCGCGGTTCGGCACGACCAACTGCTGGTTCACCTGCTTCTGCGCGGCGGCCTATGGACCCGACGAGCTGATCCCATTTCCGACCAATATTCGTTACCGAGCCAGCGCCGCGGGTCAGTGTGGCGGCGGTCCTGTCGATCGCCCCTTGAAGCTTGTCTTCAGTTTCGAGCGACTTGTCGGCTGCAGCCTGCGCCGACTTCATGGCGCGCACGTATCGCGCGGTGCCTTCATCGGCGCCGCGGGCGTCGACGATCAGCTGGGTAAGGACTTGGTTCGCCATCGGAGGCCCCGAAATGGAATGCCTCGACGCCTGTCAGGCGGCGTCGAGGATTTCGCCGGCCGCGCCCCCGGAGTTGGGGCCGCCGGCTGTCAGCTGTTTTTCTCGGCCACCTGCTGACCGGGCCGCCGCGCGGAGATGCCGAAACCGCGCGCGGGGAAATCAGGCTGCGATCCAGGCCAGCCGGTCGCCAGCGTCGCAGAAAATCTGGCGAGTGACGTCCGCGGCAACGAAGATGCGACCTTCACCGTCCGGACTAGCGTCGGGGTTCGGGCCGACAGCGACGAAAGCATCGACGGAGGCGCGGACCTCGAACGCGATCATCGGCACGGACGGCGCCTTCAGCGTCGTGACGCCGGGGTTGGCCATCGTGTGGGACCACGCAGGCCGCTTCATCAGCGCCACGCTCTGATAGTTCGCGATCGGCGCACAGGTGACGTGGAGACCGTTCAGGGCCATTTCGATTTCTCCGTTTAAGGGATCAGCGATTCTGCATCTGAAGTCGCAGCCGCTGCCCCTTGAGGCGCTCGGCTGGATCGGTGCTTGTCACCATCCGGAAAATCTGCCGCTCGAGCCTGAGCTGATCCTGAGGCGAGCCTGCGAAGGCCGACGAAGCGGATGGCCCTCGTACGGCCGGCGTCGCGGTGCTGAGGCGGGCGAGTGTCTGCCGAAGCGTCGCAATGCTGTCGGCCATACCCAGCCGCACGGCATCGCGGGCGCCGACGGTACGGCCCTGTCCGAAGTCGGCCCTCACCTTCGCCACTGACACGCCGCGACCGCGAGCCACAGCGCTCAGGAAATCGCCCATATAGCGGTCGACCTCCACCTGGAGGTGCCGGCGGGCCTCATCGGTCAGGGGCTCATACGGGTTGCCCTCGACCTTAAACGGTGAGTCCGTCGAGGACACGAACGTGATCTTGAGGCCATCCGCCGCGGCCGCAACCGACACGTCCCGATGCATCATGTAGACACCAATCGAGCCGACCTCGCCGCTGGGCGTCATCACGACTTCGCTCGCCGCGGCGCCGATCCAGTACGCCGCGGACGCCGCGAGAGCGTTCACCTGGGCAACGATTGGTTTCTTCCGCCGGCCGGCGAAGATTTCGTCCGCCAGTTCCGGGACGCCGTTCACGCTCCCCCCCGGGCTGTCGACGTCGAGGACGATCGAACCGACAGCCGGATCCGCGAGAGCAGCGCGTAGCGCCGCACTAATCTGCTGGGTACTCGTTCCTCCCCCCGAGCTCATGTCATTGATCAGCGGCGCACGGTGGCTGATCAGCCCGATGATTGGAATCACCGCGATGCTCGTTGGCGCCGTAGCCGTGGCGCCGGTTCGACCGGGCCCTACCCGAGCCTGGATTTCGGTCGGTGTGAACCGCACCCCTTGAGCCCGGAGTTCGAGGAACGCGGCGATCTCATCGATTTTCGACGGGAGGATTGCGAGCGGCTGACGGCAGGCCGCGGCGAAAACGCGATCGATGCTCATCACACGACCTTCGCCAGCTTGTTGCCGTCGGGCAGGGTTTCGAGAAGAGCGGCCAGCCGGTTCTCGATATCCGTCTGATCAGGATCGGACTTCATCGCCTCCGCTTGGTCACGGAGGGCAAGAATCGCCTTTGTGCGCGCGAACTGGGCGACTGAATTGTCCCAGATTTCTGCGATACGCTTCCGCGTATAAGGGTCGCGATACTCGCCTCTCTGCTCCCAAATTCGGGGCTGCTCGATGTTGGCATGGAAAAGCCGATAGAGATCGTCGACGAACTCATCGATGATCGGCTCATGCGACGCTTCGATTTGACGGCGGAAGCTCTCGGCTGCGTACCGGAAATCGTGGTCCCGGCGGAAAAGAGCAGCCTGCGCGGCGGAATGAGCCTTCTGCGCCGCTAAGAACGCCGGCGTCAGTGCCTGGAGATGCTCGGCCGCTTTTCGCTCCACCTCGGCGAGGCGGGGCAGCTCTCGATCGCGCTCCGCCTCGATCGCGGCAAGCTCCCGGCCCGCCTCATCACGATTTGCGGCTCGCTCCTCCGGTGTCGGCGGCACAGGCTCCGCGTCCTCGCGAGGTACCAAGCCTCGCAATTTCGCGAGGATATCGGCAACGGTGAAGCCGACACGGCCGGGGCGGAAATCTGGGATCGCGAGCATGGCATCAAGTTGCTTTGATGGTGATGCCAGCGGAAGTCCAGTTCCGTGTCAGTTATTCACAGCCGATAGAATTCGTTGTATCTGCCGAACGGAAAGAATTTTCTCAGACACGCGCAGTATGTCGAACAGTACTACTTTTGGCGTGCCGATATAATGCTTGGGGGGTTCTGAATTACGGCGGTCGAAGCGCCACAAGCCGGATGCATAGATATCGAGGGCGATGCGAATCTGTGCCGCTTGGAGCGCCACGGAGCGTCCAGCGAAATAGCGGCTGGCCAACGCACGGATCGCCGCATCGCGCCGGCCGAGGGCCTCGAGGCGCCACCATGGCGACTGACCGGGTCTGCGGTCGAGATCAAAAGCTGCGTCCAGGCTGACCCCCTGGTCCGCGCCTTCAAGATACAGGCGCACTCGATCGGCGAGCTCGACGCGGTCGGCCTCCGTCTCCCGCCCATCAGCGATCCGACGGAGGAGCGCGATCTCAGGCGCGCTCATCCATCGTCTCGCCGAAGCTCTTCGCAGCCGCATTTGCCCACGCCTGTGAATCAGCAGCGGACATTCCATCGGCCACCTGCGCCGCCGCGGCCAAATCGATTGAGCGAATAGCCCGCTGTTTGATGCTCTTGAGCTGCCTTTCCTTCGCGCCCACCTCGGCGATGGTCAGGCCGAGGTTTTCAAGCTCTGCCTTCGCGAACTGCGCGATTTCGCGACCGAAGACGGCCGGATCCCGGTCCGGTTTCCGTGTCGTGGAATTCGTCATGCTGCGATCTCCATATCGTTGGTGAGCTGGATCGCGACGGCGGCAAGCCGTCGACAGGTCGCTCGATCGGTAAGGGCGCTGACGAGCGCAGCCCGCGCGCCGGCGGACAGGTGGTTGAGGTCGAACGTCTGAGCATCGACAGCCGCCTGCGGTGCCTCGCTCGGAGCTTCAGGCCGGGCCGACGCTGCGCCACCGGCCGCCGCCCGAACGTGGGTGATGCCCTTGTCTCTGAGCAGGCGCCGCACGCCGCGAATCGAGTAGCCATGGACGTGAAGCAGAACGCGGATGCCGCCCAGCAGCTCGACGTCCTCCGGCCGGTAGCGTCGCTGCCCCTGCTTCGTGCGGAGCGGCCGCACCTCGCCGATGCGGGCTTCCCAGAACCGGAGGACGTGCTGAGGGACATCGAGCGCCGCCGCAACCTCGCCGATCGTGCGAAAAGCCTTTTCACCTTTCGTCATGCGCGAACTTCCGAGCTGAGAAATCGCAGGGCTGCTTTCGCCGCGCTCACGCTGAAGGGCCGACCGTCGCCGGTGGCGGAGCGTAAAATCTCGGCCCTGACGTTGACGCTGGCCATCGCTCGGCCTGCCTCGATATCGGCAGCATGAAATTCGGTGAGCATCGCAGATGGAATTCCAAGAGCTGCTGCGATTTCCTGATCCCGGGCGCCGCAAGCTGCCAGAGCGAATGCGGCGCGGCTCCGGAGTCCAGCATCGCCGGCCGGCATGACGCCGAGGCGCTGCGAGAGACTATGAACTGGACGAGGCTCGATGAGGGGAGCTCTTTTACGCCCCGCCCCAGGGCGCTTCCCTCCGTGTTTCAACGGCATTCTTCACCCTCGACTTGATTGTGGAATCGGGAGCCGAAATTTTTTTCTGCGGATGAGACCCCTTGCGGTCCCGGTCCCCTCAGACTTCGGAACATTCGACCCCCATACCCCCTTGCTCGACTGAGGCACATTTCAGCGCTTCGCCTGTCGAGCTTGAAAAGGTGCCGCTCATGCGTTTCGAACTCGACGAGACTGGCGCCTGGATTGTTAATCCGGACGCTCTCGCAGAACGTCTCGGCGTCAGCGGGACTTATCTTCGAAGTCAGGATTACCGCGGCTTAGTTCTTAGCCGTGTCGAGACAGGTAGCGGCGCAGATGAGGGCCGCAGACGGGTCACGGTTGTCATTGACACATACGGCTGGCAGGGATTGTTCGATCGCGACGGTGCTCTCGTCGGCGAGCAGACATTTGAGCCTATCAGCAGCTTTGATGCTGCCGATCATCCGAAGACGGGACTTCATTGACCCGCGAGGCGAGCGCCAGAACCGCAGCGTCGATGTTTCCTAACTGGCCTAGTGGTTCACCATTCGGCAGCCGGGCAATGACGATGCCGGGCCCACACCGTGTGACGGTGCCAATTCGAATTCCGTCCGCGATGATCTCGATGACCACGGGGCTACTCCACTTACGCAACACGCTGAAGCCTTAGCATGAAAACTGAGGTTTGTCTCTCGCTGTTCCGGCCATGACTCGCCCATACAAGCACGGCGAGCTTCGAATGCAGATCCGCCATTAATTAATTCGGGCGGGGCATTTTCGAGCGGGCGGAAATGGCGCGGTGCCACGCCGCGCCAATCCGGAGCAGATCGCCCATCAGTGGAGGCGAGCGACGAACTGTTCGGTCAGGGCGAATGCTGCTCTGTGGCCGGCCGCGTACGGCCCGTGGATGCCGCCGCTGCGGGCCCCGTAGATGAATTCCTCGAACCGCCGGAGTGGGGCGCTTGCCGCAGCAGCATTCTCGCCGACGAATGAGCAGGTCTGCAGGGATCGCAGGAATTCGAGCCGACCGGCCTGTCGGGCCCGTGCGAGGCGCAGGAACTCAGTCTGCGAGTCGACGAACCAATGGGCCGCCTTCAGACCCTCGCTAAGACCGAGCCGGAACTCCTCGGCTGGCGTGCCGGGCGGATCGTCAGTGATATCGAGAGCCGGCGGGGATTTTGGGCTCGGCTTCGGTAGCTGGCATCCTAGACGCGGCGGAAATGTCAGAACGACGCCCATCATTTCGCTCCTGCTGATTTCGCACGGCGGCGGCGCACCTCGACCACGGGGGTGCGGTTGGTCTTCGGCGGCGCGGCCGGCGTCGCCTTCACCTTGGTGCTCGGGTCGGCGGGAGTGGGGGCCGCAGGCTTGTCGACGACCGGGGCAGGCCGCTCCGGCTTGCGGACCGTGTGGACGACCTCGAAGACGGAGAAGGTGCCGCCGAGAGCCTCAGCTAGGCGCCCCGCCTCATCACAGGCGTCGTCGAACGAAGCGTGCTCGTACATCCCGCGACGCTTCGGGGTCTTGATCCTACCGTCCGCCGCTCGGCGGTGAACGACGAAGCCACCATGCGGCGTCGATGGGGGCTTCTTGCGCTTCGTGCCGGTCGCGTCGTGATCCATGTCGCCGCTCATGACCGGAATTCTCCAGCGTCGAGCCGGTCGAGCAATTCGATATCCCGCTCGATCCTGTCAGCAATGGCGGCGCGCAACGCCTGGATTTCTCGAATTTCCGGGGTGTCCGACTGCATCGCTCGGAGCGCGGCCGTCACCGGGCCTATGGACCGTGCGGAGGCGGCCATCACCGCGCAACGCCGACGTTCGTTCTCGATTGCTTTCGACATAGCTCCGCTCCCCCCGGAAAGCGCCGGGCCGCTCCGCCGATGATGGGCGGGTGATCTCTGATGGTGATGGAGGTGGGACTATCCGCGCCGCGGACTGAGCGGTCGGGATTCTGTGAAAAAGAAATCTTCGGCGCACTCCGCGCACACCGGCGTCATGGGTGCCCTAGGCGAAAGCCGGACCTCGACCGTCGCAAGAGCCTCGCAATGCCGACACGTCACCGATGACGATGATGCGTGCTCTTCAGGAGTCATGTTCTGCTGCCGGCAGCTAGAATCATAGGTAGAACTGTTAGGTAGAAGGGGGGTGAATCCTCCCCCCTTATCTGATGGCGATTTCACCCCCATCAGTGACTGGATAAGGGGTGAAATCTCACCCGTTATCGGATCGACGCTGAATTCCGTTTCTGGGTGAAATTTCACCCCTAAAGCGGCCGCCTTCAATCCACTCTCTCGCTCGATTTTCGCCAGGGCGGATTTTGCGTGTCGCTGGTCCCGGCTCTCGTCCAAGCGCTTTTCGATTTCTGGCACGTTGTCATCGAGAAAAAGATATCGCGTTCCGCGGCCGCGCTCGCCCTCGATGAACTTGATCCATCCAGCCTCACGCATCCGCTTTCGGAACCTGCGAAGCTTCTGGCGGTCGGTACGTGGAAGCTCATCTATAAGGAAGGCGTCGCCCGCCTCCGCCCAGCCCGTCTGCGCATGCCGGCGCTGCGATATCCGAAACGCGATTCGAAAATCGGCCTCGCTGATGTTTGGATCGCATGACATGACTCGCAAGATCCGGAATAGATCAGCAACGTCCTCCGACCGCGCGGCCTCGCGCTTAGACCGTCGGTCCGACATCGCTCGGCGCCTCGCCGGACGACTCACGATCGCCAGCACAATTCGCTTCCGTCCCGTCGTGGCGGGCTTGGCTATCCGCGGATTCGATCGCGGTCAGTAAGAGGCGCAGCATCTGCCGCGCCTGAGGCAGGGTCAGGTCGACGTGCGGCCCCATTCGGCCGCCCTGCTGGTGAAACCGCACCTCGACCAGCGGCTGCGTGCCCGAGACGTACCCCGCGACGATGAGCTTGCGGCGCGAGAGCCCAGCCACGGCGTCCTTGAAGGCAGGACAGGCAGAACTCACGCGGCGCTCTCCTGCTTCTCGATCCACGCCAGGATCGTGCTGCGCCGAGCGCATAGCGTGGTACCGATTCGGAATGTCGGGAGGCCGAGCTCCGCGGCGGCATGATAGACGCGACGCTTATTCGTGTCGGTGGCATTCCCGAATATGAACTTGGCGATGGCCTCCGCCCCGGTCATCAGATCCTCGGAAAGAGGCAATCCGGTAGCGTTCGCGCCGGATGGGCGCGTTGCGTTGCTCGTCATAGGGGGGATCCCTCAGGTTCTTATCACGCCTCCAACGCGCGATAAGGTGGATAGTGAGATTGTCGTTCGATCAAACCGATCGCCGGAAGTAGGATAGTCCGTTTCTGAGTTCCGGTAGAGCGCCTGCATAAGGAGCCTACTACGCTCTTCATCCTCATCGAACGGGGGCGGGGCTGGCGGTTGATCAGTACCAGTCCACCCGGTTTCCGAAATTTTCAAAATCACACTCGAATTTGGTCTGCAGAATGTTATTTCAGAACGAACAATAGATCCAAAATTATGTGCGAGAACTCCAAATCTATCATCGAAATCCGAAATACCTCTCGGGTTGATGAAATTGCAGCGGATAAGGATTTTCCACTCCAATTCCGACCCGCCACCAAACTCTTCGGCAGCCAGAGAAATGGCCATTTCCAGACTATCTCCGAAGCTTGTTCCGAGTGCGAAGATGGAGCCATCCTCGCTAGAAATATCGCCGATGGAATCGGTGCAAACTAGTTCTCGATAAACTTCGACAGCCCTTACTGCGTCCTTCGGCGCAGATGATGCATTCACGCCGATAAGTAGATTAGCTGCGTCTGTAGCGCTCATGTGAGCAGCGCCACGTCCGCGGCCTGCTTGAGATAGAAGTCCCGCCTCACGCAGATACCTGGCAACCCAACCAACCTGCACTTCGTCGATACCCTCGATCTCTGCGACAGCTTTCACAAGCGTGCTTAGGAGTGCCATGCCAGTTGGTTCCTTTATATGAGCCGCACTCTGATAAAGCGTCAAGCGCTTTTTTGAGTGACACTCCGATAAAAGCCATTACCTTCCATCTGGCGCGGTGAGAACCGCTTCCTGGAGGAATTTGGATGGCAACGGTTCGAAAACGAAAGCTCCCAAGCGGAAAGACCGTCTGGATGGCGGGATACACGGACGGAGGAGGGGCCCGACGCTTCAAGCAGTTCGCGACGCGGAAGGAGGCTGACGCCTATCTGCTGCAGGCCCGGTCACAGGTCGCGCAGGGGACGCACACGCCCGACTCGGTCTCGCCCACAGTCGCCGACCGTTTCCAGAAGACGATCCTGTTCTGCGTCGACGAGGAGCACGCCGCGCGCATGCGCCAAGCGCTCGTTAACGAGAATGCCGATCTAGTGACCGCGAACCCACGCTACGTCATGCGCATCACCGGCAGCGATAAAGAGGGCCAGGATCAGCTCGGCAACTTCATCGACCCGGAATCGCCATACCCTGTGCTCGTCACGACCTCGCGGCTGCTCTCGACCGGCGTCGATGCCCAGACCTGTCGGCTGATCGTGCTCGACCGGGCGGTCGGCTCGATGACAGAGTTCAAGCAGATCGTCGGACGCGGTACCCGCGTCCACGAGGACAGCAAGAAGTTCTACTTCACGCTGATCGACTTCCGCGGCGCGACCAACCATTTCGCCGACCCGGACTTCGACGGCGACCCGGTGCAGATCTACGCGCCCGGCGAGGACGAGCCGATTACGCCACCCGACGGGTTCGCCGAGGACGAGCAGACCCCGTTCGAGCCGCCCGAGGGTGAGACTGTGATCGACCAGCCAGGGCCGCCGCAGCCGCCCGGCCTTCCGACCCGCAAAGTCTACATCGACGGCGTCGGCGCCCGCATCGTCGCCGAGCGGGTCGAGTATCTCGACGAGGCCGGCCGGCTCGTTACCGAGTCGCTGCGCGACTTCACTAAGACGGCGCTGCGGAAGCGGTTCGCGAGCCTCGACGACTTCCTCAAGCGCTGGAAGTCGGCCGAGCGCAAGCAGGCGGTCGTCGAGGAACTCGCGGCCGAAGGCTTGGCGCTCGACGTGATCGCCGTGGAACTCGGCCAGAACGATCTCGATCCGTTCGATCTGATCTGTCACGTCGCCTTCGACCGCAAGCCGCTTACGCGCCGCGAGCGGGCCGAGACCGTCAGGAAGCGCGATGTCTTTACGCAATACGGCCCGCAGGCTCGCGCTGTGCTCGATGCGCTGCTCGACAAGTACCGCGACGAGGGCGTGCTCACCCTCGACGACACCAATGTGCTGAGAGTGGCGCCGTTCACCGCGATGGGCAGCGTCGTGCAACTCGTTAAGGCGTTCGGCGACAAGGCCGGCTTCGAGCAAGCCGCGCATGCGATGCAGGACGCCCTCTACCAAGATACCCTCTACCAGGAGACCGCCTGAGACATGATCGTCCGCACCACCGTCAAGTCGATCCAGGACATCATGCGCCAGGACGTGGGCGTCGATGGCGATGCGCAGCGCATCAGCCAGCTCACGTGGCTGTTCTTCCTCAAGATCATCGACGACCAGGATCAGGAACTGGAGCTGACGAAGCCCGGCTACCGGTCGCCGATCCCGGACCGTTTCCAGTGGCGCAACTGGGCGGCGAATCCCGAGGGCATCACCGGGCAGGGGCTGCTCGACTTCGTCAACGACGCGCTGTTTCCGACCCTCAAGGGATTGCCGCTCACCGGGCTGCCGGGGGATCGCCGCCGCGTCGTGCGCGACGTGTTCGAGGACGCTTACAACTACATGAAGTCCGGCCAGCTGCTGCGGCAGGTGGTCAACAAGATCAACCTGATCGACTTCAACGACCTCGACGAGCGCCGGCACTTCGGCGAGTTCTACGAGCAGTTGCTCAACGACCTGCAATCGGCCGGCAATGCGGGCGAGTTCTACACGCCGCGCGCCGTCACCGCCTTCATGGTCGACCGCATCGATCCCCGCCCCGGCGAGACCCTGTTCGATCCGGCCTGCGGCACCGGCGGGTTTTTGACCTGCGCGATCAAGCACATGGAGGGGGCTTACGTCCGCACGCCCAAGCAGCGCGAGCGGATGCAGGGCGCCCTGCGGGCCGTGGAGAAGAAGCAGCTGCCGCACATGCTCTGCGTCACCAACATGCTGCTGCACGGCATCGAGGATCCGAGCTTCGTGCGCCACGACAACACGCTGGCCCGGCCGCTGATTGCCTGGGGCAAGGCCGATCGGGTCGACATCGTTGTCACCAACCCGCCCTTCGGCGGCCGGGAAGAGGATGGCATCGAGAACAACTTCCCGACCTTCCGCACCAAGGAGACGGCTGACCTGTTCCTCGCGCTGATCGTGCGGCTCCTGAAGGACCAGGGGCGCGCCGCCGTGGTGCTGCCGGACGGCACCCTGTTCGGCGAGGGCATCAAGACCCGGCTGAAGGAACACCTGATGAAGGAATGCGACCTCCACACCATCGTCCGCCTTCCGAACTCGGTCTTCAAGCCCTACGCCTCGATCGGCACCAACCTCCTGTTCTTCGAGAAGGGGCGACCGACGAAGGAGACGTGGTTCTACGAGCACCGCGTGCCCGCGGGCCAGAAAGCCTATTCGATGACCAAGCCGATCCGGCTGGAGCATTTCCAGGGCTGCATCGACTGGTGGGGCGGGACCGCGCGCGAGGGGCGCGTGGAGACGGAGCAGGCGTGGCGCGTCCCGATCGAAGAGGTGAAGGCACGGGGCTACAACCTCGACTTCAAGAACCCTCACGCGGCAGCCGACGACCACGGCGATCCGGAGGCGCTGCTCGCCAGCCTCGCCCGCGCCGAGGCCGAGGCGGCGGGCTACCGCGGCCAGTTGAAAGCCATCCTCGCCGAGGCGCTCGCCCGATGAACGCCGCCCGACTGTTGGCTCACTATGAGCAGGTCGCTGACGCGCCTGACGCAATCGCGCGCCTTCGCCGTTTCGTGCTCGATTTGTCGGTGCGCGGGAAACTCGTACCGCAAGCCTCAGACGACGAACCAGCGTCAGAACTGCTGAAACAGATCGCGAAGGAGAAAACTCGACTTGTGAATGCAGGGGAGATTCGCAAGCCGAGAGACCTCGACAGCAGCAATAAGTTCGACGAGCCTTTCGCGATTCCCAACACATGGGAATGGGTGAGACTAGATGCGCTCGGTGCGATTATTGGTGGTGGCACGCCATCGGCCGCAGACCCCGAGAATTTTACCGAACCTGGAAGGGGTGTGCCATGGCTGACGCCTGCTGATCTTGGCGGATACGCAGACCTTTTCATCGAGAGGGGTTCCCGGGACCTCACCGAAAAGGGATCACGGACTTCATCAGCGACCTTAATGCCGAAAGGCACGGTGCTATTCACTAGCCGGGCACCAATCGGCTATGTCGCCATCGCTGCGAACCCAATCTCGACCAATCAGGGCTTCAAGTCGATCGTTCCTTATATTTTGGAATGCTCGCGCTTCATCGCAACCGCGATGACGGCGTTCGCGCCGGAAATCGACGCTAAAGCACCGGGCACTACCTTTAAGGAGGTGTCGGGAAAGATCGTCGCCGCCATCCCCTTTCCTCTCCCGCCGCTCGCCGAGCAGCACCGCATCATCGCTAGGGTCGATGAGTTAATGGGCCTGTGCGACCGGCTGGAGGCGGCGCGGGCGGACCGCGAGACTGTGCGCGACCGGCTGTCGGCGGCGAGCCTTGCCCGCCTCAACGCACCCGATCCCGAAGCATTCGAGGATGATGCTAACTTCGCCTTCAATGCGCTGCCGGCCCTCACTAAGCGGCCTGACCAGGTCAAGGCCTTGCGTCAGACCATCCTCAACCTCGCCGTAAGCGGCAAACTTGTGAAGCAGGACGCGAACGAGGAGTCCGCCGAGGAGTTGCTGAGTCGCAAATGCAAAGCCGGAGGGAACGTCAATCTCCGAAGGGCTGTTCCTGAAATAGTCGAGATGCCGAACACGTTGGATGCCGAACAACTGCCAACCGGCTGGTGCCTACAATCAATCGCGAGTCTCCTTCGTATTGGAGCAATCGTTGATTTAAAAGATGGAAACCATGGAGCTAATCATCCGAAAATCAGCGATTTTGTAAGCACGGGAATCCCGTTCATAACAGCTGCGCAAGTTTCCGAGACAGGGCAGATAGATTATGAAGGCACATACAAGCTGGACGGCAAACCACTTAGCAAGCTGAAAGTTGGATTTGCCAAGAAAGGCGATGTAATCTACACGCACAAAGGAAGTGTCGGGCGCGTTGCGTTGTGTTATCACGACTGCGTACTCTCGCCGCAAACGACATACTACCGGCCAGACGAGTCAATTATCAACAATGCGTTTCTTAGGATTATGCTCCTTAGCGACCAATATCGATTTCAGGTTGATGCTGTAAAAAAGCAAACCACAAGGGATTTTGTTTCCATCCAAAAACAATATGGATTTTTCATCTACCTTCCACCCATCGCCGAGCAGAGTAGAATTGTAGCCAAGGTCAACAAGCTAATGGTGCTCTGCGACAAGCTCGAAGCAAGCCTCACCGCCGCGACTGACACCCGCCGCCGCCTGCTCGACGCGCTTCTCGCCGAGGCGCTGGCGTCGGACGAGGATCGCTTGCTGGAGGCGGCGGAGTGATGGTTCGCGTGCGTCCTCACCGTCAGAGCCTCTAGTCCCCATGTCCGAGTTGGTTTCTGCGTTCGGAATCGCGGCGCGCAACGCCGTCCTCACCGTGGCTGGATTGCTGAAGAGCGAGGCCGTCCCGGGGCTCATCGCCGTCGTGCTCGTCCTGGCGCTCGCACTCCTCATCGTCCTCTACGCGCGAAGCATCGCCATGCGCGTGGCGGCGGTGCGGGGCTTGCGCCTCGTGGTGCGCCGGGCCGCCGACGAGGCCTCGTTCGGACAATCCATCGCCGACCTCGACGCGGAGGTGCTGCGCTCGGGCAGCCGGGGGGCGCGCAAGCAGATCGCCACCGCGTGGGACAAGTATCGCGAGACGCTGGTCGAGCACGACGAGGACGGCGCGGTCATCCTGCGCAACTCGGTGCGGCCAGCGGTCTTCTTCAACGCCGACGACCTTGGATTCGGCGCCGGCTTCTGGCGGGCGGTGCCGGGCCTGTTCGTGACGATCGGCCTGTTCCTGACCTTCCTGGGCCTGATCTCGGCGCTCGGCGCGATGGACCTCTCGACGCCAGACAAGGTGCAGAGTTCGCTGCGCGAATTGCTGCTGGTCGCCTCGGCGAAGTTCATCATGTCGCTGACCGGCCTCCTGTGCTCGATCGTATTCACGATCGTCCTGCGCTGGGGCATCGGCAGCATCGAGGGGGCGCTGCACACGCTCTGCGCCGAGATCGAGAAGCGCCTCAGCTTCATCAGCCTGGAGAGCCTCGCGGCCGAGCAGCTGCGGGCGACCCGCGAGCAGCGGGAGCACTTTCGCCTGATCGGCCTCGAGCTGGTCGCCGAACTCGGCCGCCCCCTGCGGGAAGAAATACCGGCCGCGATCTCGGCCTCGATCAACGCGACGATGGGCCCGCTGCTGCAACAGGTCGGCCAGCTCGGCACCGATCACATGGGCAGCATGGTCAAGGACCTCTCGGCCCGCTTCTCCGACGATGTCGGCCGCGCCCTGGCGCAGGCGAGCGAGCGCTTGGTCCAGGCGGGCGACCGCATCGGCGAACTCTCGACGCGCATGGACCAGAGTTCCGGCCGTATGGGGTCGGAGATGGACGCTGCCGTCGCCCGCCTCGCGCAGGCCGTCGACGATCTGCGGGACACGATGAGCGCCACCGCCGCCTCCGCGAGCGGCGCCTTCACCGACGGGGCGGACCGTCTCCTCGGCGCCATGAACCAGACCCTCCAGGAAATCCGCGACAACACCCGCGCGGGGGCCGAGGCCATGGGGGCGGCTGCCGCCGACATGCGTGGGGCGGCGGAAGGGTTCCGCACGGAGCTGGAGGCGGCCACGCGCTCGGGCGCGACCGAGGCCGCGGCCCGGATGCAGGCGGCCGGTTCGGAGGCGAGCGCGCAGATCAGTGCCGCCGGGTCGACCGTCGTGCAGGCCTTCGGCCGCACGGCGAGCGACATTGCCGAGGCGACGCGGGAGGTCGGCGCGCGGGCGGCCCAGGACCTGCTGGCCCCGCTGGACGGCATCGCGGCGCGGCTGCGCGAGACCGCCGATGGCATCGCGGCCGCGGCAGGCGGGGTCGGGCGCCTGGGCGACGGGGTGCGCGCAAGCGCCGAGGCGGCCGAGCGCGCGGCCGGCGCGTTCCGGGGCTCGTCGGAAGCCCTGGTGACGGCCTCCGCGCCCCTGCGCGCCACCACCGAGCGAATCGAGTCCAGCATCCGCCAGCTCGCGGACGCGACGCAGCACGTCGCCGGAACGGTGAGCCGCTCGGCCGAGCAGACCGCCCGCAGCGCCGCCGACGCGCTCGCCGCCGCGCAGACCGCGCTCGGCGGCCACGCGGGTGCGATCGAGGCCTCGCTGGCGGGCGTCGGCCAGGTGGTAGACCGCCTCAGGGGCCAGGGCGCGCAGCTCGACACCCTGGACGAGAAGCTCGGTGCCGCCTTCGACACCTACGCCACGAGGGTCGCCACGGCAGTCGCCTCGCTGTCCGACTACGTGCGCCGGATGCAGTCCGAACTCGCGCCGGCCCTCGATACGCTGCGCGCCGTCGTCGAGCAGGCCGAGCAGTTCATCCCCGAAAGTAGGAAGCCCTGATGCGCGGCGCGACCCGCCGTCTCGCGCATGAGGAGGAGGAGGAATCCGCCTTCGTCTCGATGACGGACCTCACGGTGAGCTTCCTGTTCATCGTAATCATCCTGCTCGCCTTCTTCGCCTCGCAGCTCAAGGACGACCAGACGGTTCCGCTCGCGGAGTACCGGCAGGTCGAACGTGAGCGGGATCGCTCGGCGACCGAGAACGCGGACCTCCGCCGCGAGGTGGCGCGCCTGGAGGAGGAATTACGCAAGGAGCGCACGAACCGCCTCCAGACATACCTCTCCGCGGTGTCGAGCGAGCGCGATCGGATCCTGCGGACCTTGCGCGACCGGCTCGTCGTGGATTTCCCCGAGCTCGAAAATATCGTGAGCATCGAGACTGGCGCGCTGCGCTTTAAGGGCGACGGGTTGTTCAAGACCGACAGGTGGCAGCTCGCCGAAGACAAGCGCCGCGTCGTCACGGCAATAGCGACCCGCCTGAACGAGTTGCTGCCCTGCTACACCTTCGGCAAGGCGGCCCGGTGGCAGGCGTCGTGCAACGCCGCCGGCGCGGTGATCGAAGCGGTGCAGATCGAGGGGCACACCGATGCCTCCGGCCAGGACCGATCGAATTTCAGCCTCTCGACCGAACGGGCGGTCGAGACCCTCTTCGCCATGACTGGACGCGAGCCCGCCCTGCTAGAAAACCGCAACAGCGCGGGGCAGCCGGTTCTCTCTGTCGCCGGCTACGGGCGCCTTCGCCCCGTCGCGGACAACACCTCCGAGCGCGGCAGGGCCACGAACCGGCGCATCGACCTGCGGATCATCATGTACACGCCGCAGAGCGTCGAGGAGGTCGAGCGGATCAAGGACGACCTCCGGCGCGGCCTATCCGGGACGGTGCTGCAATGAGCCTGGACGCCACCCTCGCGCGACTGCGCCCCATGGAACCGCCCGCCCTGCCGAACCTCAAGACCCTCGCGACGGCCGCAGAGCGGGTCCTGCACCGCTGGCCGGACGCCGCACCGGACCCGCCCGAGCGCGACCGCGAACAGCTCGTGCAGCGCATGGAGGCGCATCGCGCCGAGGAGCGGTGGGACGGGGTGCGGATGTCGCTGGTGACGGCAGCAGCGCGTGCCGTCTTCGACGCGACGAGGCGAAGCAGGCCCGACCTCGCCGATCTGCGCGGCTTCTACATCGCGGAGATCCGGGCCTCGCACCGGACCACGTTCCTGGGGGCGATGGTCTCGGTCTACCTCGAGAGTTTCGTGCCGGCCGCGTCTCACACGCGGGCCCTCGCCGAGGCCTTGAGCGGGGTGCGCGATCGATTGGGCGCCCGCTGGCGCACCCTCGTCGAAGGTATCCCGGAGGTGTTCCGGCCGGACCTCGCCCCCGAGGCGATCGCGCGCCTGATGGTGGGGATGCGGAGTCCCTACTCCGAATTGAAGGCGCTGGGGCTGCGCGCTCCGCACGCGCCGGGCCTGATGGATTTCGTCCATGACGCCTATGTCGCGCGGCTCACACCACATCTGACGTTGCGAGCCGAGATCGAGCAGCTCCTGTCGTGGCTGAAACCCGACGATCAGGCCGTGGCCCGCTCGTCGGGGGCGCCCGCGGCGATCGAGGCTTTGCTCGGCCATTGGCGGACGGGCAATCCGCCCGAGGCCGACATCGACCTAATCACACGCTCCCTCGTCGCGTTCTACGGCGATCCACGCGTGCAGCAGGGCGGGGCCTGGGCGAGCGTCGCCCCGGATTGTCTCGCGGTGATCCTGCGTTGGCTCACCGGCAAGGACATCCGCTTCTTCATGGACGTCGTCTCAGCCGTGGAGGATAGCCACATGTGGGAGCCGCGGCGGCGCTTCTGGCTCAAGCTGCACGCGCAGCGCCGGATCGACGCCGCCTGGGTCGCCTTCTCGCCGAGCGGCGCCGAGTACGCGCGACGCCTGCTCAAGTCCGGCGGAGAGCGGGGCGTGGTGAGCTACGGCCAGCAGACGGCCGGCTACTCCCGAGCCAACACCTCGCTCCTCATCCTGAAGTGCGGCAACAAGATCGTTGTTGAAGGCTCTCATAGCTACAAGGTGCACATCTTCCGGGAAGGGCATCCGCGCGCGCCGGCCCTTTATCAGCGCGCCTACGATTGCGAGCAGATCCGTCTGGTGCCCGGCGCGGAATCGCGATCGCATCTCGGCGACTGGCAGGGATGGGTCGAGGAGCGGATCTGATGGTGTCACCCGCCCTCGACTTCACCTTCGACCCGCAAGGCATCACGCTCTCCCGCTCGACGCGGGGCGGCCTCCTCGGGCGACTGGGGTTCGGGCGGGATCGCCGCGAACTTGATCGCCTGCCGCTCGCCGAACGCACGCTGCTCCTTGCGATCGCCGACCTGCGGGCCGCGGCCGCCGAGAAGCCCACTGAGCTCCTGGAGATCACGCCTGAGCATATCCGCCTCTCGCATCGCTTGGCGGCGGCCCTGGACGCCGAGACGGCCGCGTCGCTCGGATTGCCCCCGGTGGTCGATCTGTCGCTGCGCACGGACGCCGAGGGCGTGCTCGGGTCGCCCTCGTTCCGCCTGCGCCACGAGTGGGTCAAGAACGGCCAACGCCAGACCGTGCAGCGGGTGGGCGCCATCCTCAAGACCTCGGCAGGCCCGCGCCGGCTGCCCGAATGGCTCATGGATGCGGTGGCGGTCTCCGAGGGCTTCGAGGCCGGACGGAACGAGAGTCAGCACTGGAACGCGCTGGCGCGCTTCCGACAATTGCTCGACCCCGGAGTCCGGGTCGCGGAGCCAACGGCGGCGGCGCGGGTCTCGATGACGGACTTCCTGGGCGGCCTGGAGGTCCGGATCGCGGATCGTTTCGCCCTCGCGCCGACCGCCGAGGACGATTTCGAGGTCGTCCCGTTCTCGGGCCGTGAACTCGCCCGGGCCGGCTACGACGAGGCCGCGGTTGGCGTGCCCGAAGGGGCGGGCGAACTCGCCGGAGACCTCCTGCGCGGGTTTCAGGAGCGTGTGCGGTCGCGGGGCGCGCTCTCGGCCTACCGGCTCGGGCCGGGCAACTTCCTCGTCATCGATTCGGCGGCCTCACCGGCGCTCTCAGTGATGGCCCGGATGCAGCACGCCCCCGCTGCGGAGCGGAAGGCCTTCCTGCGCAATCCGCGCCCCCTCGTCACCCAGGCGGTGGAAGCGGCCTTGCGCAGCGCGGGCCGGCTTGATGGCCTTGACGCGGTCGGCGAGGAGGAGGCCATCGAGGCCGCCGCCCTCCCGCTGTTCGTCGAGACGCAGGAATATGCCGACCGGGTGACGGGCGTCGGCGTGTTCCGCAAGCCCGAACTCGAGATCGGCCCGGGCAGCGGCACGACCTGGCTGCCGGAGGCCTTCGCAGAAAGGCTCCAGGGCGCGCTGGCGGCCTTGACACCGGCGGAACTCGACGATCTGCACCGGCAGGTCTCTCAGGCGATGGCGGCCGGCGAGGCCACCGTAGCACTGGCTGGGTTCGACTTGCCGGCCCGCGCCGAGGCGCTGGCGCTCATCGGGCAGTACCGCGGGGACGAGGCGGCGACCGAGGACGCCGTCGAGGAGAAGGGACCGTCCGAGCCTGTCGTCCTCGAGACGGTCGACAATTTCGATGAATTGAAGTGGGTCGCGCGGTTGAAGCCGCGCTCCACACCGGGAGGCGAAGATGTCCCGTCTACCATCCGCACGGACCTCAAGGCGCATCAGCGCACGAGCTTCGAATGGCAGGTCGCGGCTTGGAAGGCCGGCCTGCCCGGCATCCTCAACGCCGACGAGCAGGGGCTCGGCAAGACGCTTCAGACGATCGCGTTTTTGGCCTGGCTGAAGCAGCAGGCGGTCGATCCAGGGGCGCTGCAACGGGGGCCGGTACTCGTCGTCGCCCCGACCTCGCTCCTCGAGAACTGGGAGCAGGAGGTCGCCCGCCACACCCACGAGCCGGGTCTCGGGCATCTGATCCGCCTCTACGGCTCCGGGATCGGTGCGCGAAAGCGAGCCGGCGAGTCCGGTCGCGACATTGATGCGGGGGAGAGCAAGCTCGACCTCGCCTTCCTGCACAAGGCGCTGGCGGAGGGCCGGGCCCACCGCTCCTGGATCCTCACGACCTACACGACCCTGGTCAACTACCAGCACAGCCTCCGGGAAATCCCCTTCAGCGCCGTCGTCTTTGACGAGATCCAGGCGCTGAAGAACCCCGCGAGTCTACGCGCCGCCGCGGCCCGGGCCGTCCGCGCGGATTTCCGCATCGGGTTGACGGGCACGCCGATCGAGAACGCCGCGGTCGACCTGTGGGCGATCATGGACCAGCTGGCGCCGGGCTCACTCGACAGCCTCCCCGAGTTCCGGGCCCGATATGGCACGCCCGACGCGACCAACATGGCGGAGCTTCATCGCCGCGTGTTCACGTCTGCGCTCCCGGCACAGCCCCTCGCGCTGCGGCGGATCAAGGATGTCGTCGCGCGCGACCTGCCCGAGAAGGCTCGGCGCCTGCATCCGCGCGCGATGCCGGAGCGCCAGTCTGCGGCCTACGAGGACGCCCAGTTCAAGCTGGCGCAGGGCGGGGCGGGGGCTGCGTTCAAGATGCTGCACCATATCCGCACCGTGTCGGTTCACCCGAATCTCGATGGGGCGGAGACGGATTCCGCCTTTGTCGAGGCGTCGGCGCGGCTCAGCGCCGTGTTCGAGATCCTCGGCGTTATCGCTCAACGGCGCGAGCGCGCCCTCGTCTTCGTCGAGCACCGCCGCATGCAGCACCGCCTCGTCGAACTCGCCCGCGCACGCTTCGACCTGCCGCGCGTCGATCTCATCAACGGCGACACGCCGATCTCGCAGCGCCAAGCCATCGTCAACCGCTTCCAACGCCATCTCGAAGGGGAGCCGGCGTTCGATATCCTCGTCCTCGGCCCGAAGGCGGCGGGCACGGGCCTGACGCTCACCGCCGCCACCCACGTCATCCACCTGTCGCGCTGGTGGAACCCCGCGGTCGAGGAGCAGTGCAACGATCGCGTCCATCGGCTCGGCCAGACCCGCCCCGTCACCATCCACCTGCCGCTGGCTATCCACGCGGGCTATCGGGAGGGTTCCTTCGATTGCCTGCTCCACGGCCTGATGCATCGCAAGCGCCGGTTGGCCGCTTCGGCCCTCTGGCCGATGGGCGACACGCAGGCGGATGTCGGCGAACTCACGCGCCTGCTCGACGGTGCCGCGAAGCAGGAGGGGGCAGACCCCGTGCGCAGTGCAATCGCCGCCATGTTTGCACGGGACGGGCTGGAAGCCCCCGTCTGGGAGCAGGATGGATCGATCCGGGTCCCGTGAACGGCGTAGCCAAGGGCTCCTCAGCTGCGACATAACCCTGGCGTGCAGCCTCGGTCGCCCTCTCGGCGGTTCACGGCCAGAGAGCGTCTGTGCCGAGCGGAACTCGATCAGGCTCGCCATTGAATGACAAGAATGATTGCCGAGAGAATGGAATTGACAAATGAAAATTTCCGCCAATGGCTTGAGCCAATTTACTCAAAAAATACGGTCAATACAGGGCTCGCCACCATCAGTCGTCTCGAAAAGAACTTGGCAAAGCTCGGGCTGCCATACATCGACCTCGACACGGCGTTCGAAGCTGACGGCGTTGAACAGGTGCGTCTCGCCTTGGAGGAGATCAAGCAGGACGCCCGCGTGGGCGGCGAACGATTTCGCATCTTAATGCCTGATGCGACCGATCCGATGCGACGGCTCCACGGCTACTTCTATTGGCTCCGGCGTTACACCTCTTTTAGGAAGGGCGAACCGGTCGAGGCTGACGAGGACCCCGTCGTTCTCTTCGACGGGGCCGGCAAATCCTTCAAGCCGGTTCGCGTGAGGAACCAAACCACCGGCGTCGAAGCCTACCGGATCAAGCCGGAGGGGGCTTCGAACGAAACCGAGGAGGCGATCGAGCAGCAAGACATCGTCGTGGTGGTGCGCGCGCTGCTGATCGACGGCCGTGCCGTGCGGATCAGGGAAACCGGCATCAATGGCACGAGCTATTTCAAGTTTCCAGGACGGCTCGTCGCCTACCGGCTTCGCCCCGACATCGCGGAGGCGCTCGATCTGCCGATTGAAGGCGGAAGCCGCCCGCCCGTCACCCAAGCCGAAACGCCAGTGCCGCTCCCGATGCCGACCCCCACGAACCTCATTCTCTACGGCCCTCCCGGAACCGGAAAGACCTACAGGACCGCCGCCGAGGCCGTGCGCCTGTGCGACGGAGCGATCCCGGATACGCGCGATGGGACGATGGCCCGCTATCGCGGTCTGGTCGAGGCGGGGCAGATCCGCTTCGTCACCTTCCATCAATCTTACTCCTACGAGGACTTCGTCGAAGGCCTCAGGCCGGAGACGGGCTCGAGCGCGGACGGTACGGGCTTCCGGCTAGAGCCGCGACGCGGCATCTTCCGGGAGATCGCCACCCTTGCGGAGCAGGCGCGCAAGAAGGGCTCGCCCTCGGCACCCTTCGACCTCGCCGGACGGTCTGTCTACAAGATGTCGCTCGGCCGGGCCGGAAGTGAGGATCACATCTACGAGGCCGCCATCCTGGGCGGCTACGCGGTTCTGGGCTGGGGCGGCTCGGAGGATTGGTCGGCCCCGGAATACGAGAACTATCAAGTGGTGTTCGACCGCTGGAACCAGATCGAGCCTGGCACCCCGGGCAATTCGGGCAACATCGTCCAGCTCTGGCGCTTCCGCTCGATGCAGGTGGGCGACCTCATCGTCGTCTCGGAGGGAAACCTACGGTTTCGTGCCGTCGGCGAGGTGACCGGCCCCTATCGATACGACCCGACGGACGCCGTCGACTACGCGCATCGGCGGGACGTGCGCTGGCTTCTCGTCCTCGACGAGCCGCTGCCCGTAGAGGAGATCTACGACAAACAGTTCTCGCAAGCCTCCTGCTATCGCCTCGCCGACGAGCAGCTCAAGCGGGAGGCCCTCGCCCGCCTGCTGCCGGGCGCGCCCGCCGCGACCGGGCCGGCGGTCCCCGACCAGTTCGTCCTCATCATCGACGAGATCAACCGCGCCAACATCTCGAAGGTCTTCGGCGAGCTGATCACGCTCATCGAGCCGGACAAGCGGCTCGGGCGCCCGGGGGAGATCACGGTCCGCCTTCCGGCGTCGGGCGACAGCTTCGGGGTCCCCGACAACCTCCACATCGTCGGCACCATGAACACCGCCGACCGCTCGATCGCGCTGCTCGATACGGCCCTGCGCCGCCGCTTCAGCTTCGAGGAGCTGATGCCGAACCCGAGCCTTCTGAATAAGGCGAGTCGGCAGTGCGGCGTCGATCTCGTGGCGCTGCTCACCGGGATCAATGCCCGCATTGAGTACCTCTTCGACCGGGAGCACCAGATCGGCCACGCCTACTTCATGGACTGCGCTAGCCGGACCGACGTCGACGACGTGATGCGCCACCGGGTGATCCCGTTGCTCGCGGAGTACTTCTATGAAGATTGGGGCAAGGTGGCCCTCGCGCTCGGCGATCCGAATGGAGAGCGCTTCCTGGAGCGAACCGCCCTGAAGCCGCCCGCCGGCCTCGCCGAGGAGGGAGCCGAGGAACGCGCCCGCTGGTCCGTCCGGCCGAACTTCGTCTCCAGCGCGTATCCGGTATCCTTGTGATCCGTAGGACGGTGCGTGAATGGGGGCGGCTGGCCTACGGCTCCGGCCCCGAGCAGATCGAGGAGACCGCGGCCGTCCGGCTGGCGGCGGTCGCCCGTGCCCTGCCGCTCGGAGGAGCGGATGGAAGCAGTATCCTCACCCTCGGCCGCAAGGATATGAAGGCCGGCCAGATGGTCGGCGTCCTCGCGGCGGAGGGCTGCGCCCTGGAGATCCTGCCGAAGATCGGCGACCTCGATGCGGGTGGCGTCCGCCGCCAGCTCGTGCACATGCTCGCCGTCACCCACGATCTCAACGTGTCGGCGGGGGCACTGTCCGAACTCGACTGGCAGCGCGACGACCTTCTCGAAATCCTCATCCGCCTCTTCGCCCGGATGCTCGCCGAGGCGGTGCGCCGGGGCATGCCCCGGCGTTACGTCGGCCACGAGGATGACCTGCCGGTGCTGCGCGGACGCCTCGACGCCGCGCGCCAGTTCACTCGTCTCGCGGCCAGCCCCCAGTTCCTCGCGTGCCGGTTCGACGCTCTGTCCGCCGACATCGCGCTGAACCGGATCATGAAGGCGGCGGTCTTGAGGATCCAGTCCCTCGCCCGCGGGGCCGAGACCCGTCGCCTCCTGAGCGAGCTCGCTTTCGCCTACGCTGATATCAGGGAGGTGCCGATCGAGACCCTCCGCTTCGACCAAGTGATTGTCGATCGAACGAACGCCCGTTGGCGCGACCTCCTGGCCCTCGCATGCTTGCTGCTGCAGGGGCGGTTCCAGACGACGTCCGGGGGCGCGGCGACCGGTTTCTCCCTGCTCTTCGCGATGAATGCGCTCTTCGAAGCCTACGTCGCCCGGATGCTGGCACGCGTGCTGAGAAGCAGCGGGCAGCGCGTGGTGGCGCAGGGTGGTCTGCTGTATTGTCTTGAGGATCCAGAGAACGGCATCCGAAGGTTTCGTACGAAGCCCGACATTCTGGTGAAGCGAGACAGCGAGACCACACTCGTGATCGACACGAAGTGGAAGCGTCTCGCGCCAGTCATCGACGAACCAAAGCAGGGCGTCTCCCAAGCCGACATATACCAGATGATGGCCTACGGTCGGCTGTACCGCTGTGCGCGGCTGCTCCTGCTCTATCCTCACCACGCGCAGCTCGGTGCGCAGCCAGGCTTGCGCAGCCGCCATCGGATCACGAGCAGCGATGATGAGCTTTTTGTCGGCACTATTGATCTCGAGCAACTTGAAACAGTGCCGGGCCAGCTAAGCGATTTGGCTTCTCGTTGCTGCATCTCGAACTGATCACGTACTATGGAAGCTGGCTTAGGCGCCACAAACGGTCGCCGTTTCCGTGCGGCTTTTGGTCGACAACCACCATGCGAGCAGGTCATTGACCCCCCGGCTTTCTTCTAAAATCTCCTAGCTCAGGAAAAATTCTGCGCGACCGAGACCCATTGCGGTGAGGAGTCCGAGTTCCCTGAGACTTTCGCGTCCCCCTCCCTGACAGGAAAGGTCTGCCCCGAGCAGCTAGCCTATGCGCCCCCAGGCCGCGACTACGCTGACGTCATGTGGATGAACGATCTACGCGAAGTCATCGGCGAACGCGGCGGCGCGCTCGGTGCTTCGGTGAGGAGCCAGACCTCTCATATCCGAGCGTCAGGTGCTGACGGGGACTGCCTCCCCAAGTCGGCACGTGGGCTCCAAGGGCTGGAGCCGTCGCAAGCGCGCTCACTATGCGAGATCTATGCCTTCAGTGCCGAGTTCTCTGATGCGTAAGTCAGTACCAAACACAATACACATCGAGGAACCAGACGATGAACAAGACTATCTGGACGCGCCTGGGATTGATCGCAATTTTTACTTTGGCAGGAATTGCGTTTCCGCTTTTGTTCATTGCGGCTGCATGGCTCGCTTGGACGATCTACGATGATCTGCGCAGACCGGAACAGACACAGCCGGATGCCTGGTTCACTCGGAGATGGACAGCTACTTCAGAAGACGCGAACTGGAAAAGCGACTTCATGGAGTTCTGTGAGTCTCCGGCCGAAACCGCGTTCCTTGAGGCTATGATATCGGCCTATGGGCTCGTTCCAGAGAAGGGAGTCTTAAAGGGGTCCGCGCTGACGCTCGATTTGCAGACTGAAATCAAGCCTTACCGAGCCGATTTTCTTGCCAACGATTGGCTCGTGATCGAGATCGATGGTGCCGCGTATCACTCTTCGCCAGATGCAGTGAGCAGGGATCAGGAGCGAGACCGATATCTGATGACCAAGGGCTACACATTGCTGCGGATTCCCGCAAAGCTCGTGTTCAATGAACCCTTGGAGGCAGTCAGCCGAGTGCGTTCAGCTATAGCAAAAGGAATACTTACTAAATGCGCCGAGGAACGTCAAACCGAAAGGCAGCCTACTTTGCTCCAGCGTCTCGCGCAGGTACCCAGGCAGGCGGCGGACTTCCTGGACGATCTGGATCACCATGTGACAAAAGCGAAAGAGGTTCAAAACGCTACATCTGCGCTCGATCTGACGGTTCAGCGTGAGAAATCGCTGCTGGTTTTTGCTTTGAAATCAGCAAAGGAAAAGATGCAACTTGACAGCGAACTAAATGCGAACCCGATATTGAAGAAAATATACGTCGCATTTCAGGAGAATAACAAGGACATTAAGCGCGAGCTCGAACGAGAATCGAAAATCGAGTCAGATGCTAAAACTTGCGAGCATCTGCCTAGGGAGCTCCCAGACTTTTCGTATCCAAGGCGACATTCGGACCCGTCGATAGCTGACGCCGTTGAGCATGCAGTCAGAGTTATTAAGGCTGACCGAGCCGAATTCCTGAAGCGCATTTTTGGAGAGCTTGCGGGCGACAGCAAGCTGATGGGTTACTTTGAGCGTTCCATTAATGACTACGGGGGGGGATGAATATTTTCGCAAGCTCCTGTCTGCACGGGGTCGATGACGATGCCCAGCTGAAACAGGGCGGATCGTTCGCCAGGAACTCAGTCGAACCTGTGACGATCCCCAAGCGGGTGCCGAGCAGATGCGTCAGGCTCCTCCGCCCTGCGTCGAGCCGGTCGAGCAATTCGATATCTCGCTCGATCCGCGCCTCAGTGGCTTCGCGGAGCGCTTGAAGTTCGCGGCGCTCTGGCGTGTCCGCGTGCATCGCCTGCAAAGCCGCGGTCACTGGCCCGATTTGGCGCTGGGATTTCCTGAGGTCATGTCGAGTGGTATCCTGCGTTTCGATCATGTGGGTTTCTCCTGACTCTGGTGATTGAGGCCGGGGAGCGGTGGCCGCCGCTCCCCGGCCGCTTCGACTAGAACGGTATGTCGTCGTCGAGATCGTACGCGGACGTGCCCTTGTGCTGCGCGAGGAAGGCATTGAGCGCCTCGACCGTGACTGTCCCAGCCGGAAGAAACCCGAGGCGTAGAGCTCGCTTGAGGGCCTCCGCGTACAGCAGCTGATCCATCTCACCGCGATATCGCTGCTCAAGGATTTCCGTCATCTGCTAGGCTTCGTGTTTTTGGCCGTGCCGATCAGCGGCGATGTCCTTCGCGCCGGTGAACAGTGCCTTGGCGATCAGGAATCGTCCGCGCGCCGCATCGAAGCTGAGGCTCGGGCCTTCAGGCGCCAGCCTCGCTGCCTCAGTGGATAGGTCCTGACGTTGGCGTTCTCGATGGATTGCTTCGGACATGAGTTCTCTCCGCCCGGATAGCGCCGGGCCGCACAGCCGCTGATGGGCGGGTGATCTCTGACAGTGGTGATGTGGAGGGAGGGCCGTCGCGCTGCCCGCGAGCTCAGACCCAGCCAAGATATTAATAGTAGTTACAGAAGTGACACTGGCCCTAGCAGTTCCAGCTCTGACACTGGATCAGGGCGGCAAACGTCACTGGAACAAAGTCAGAAACGTCACTGGCTTTTGATTCTTCGCGGCGGGCCTGACGCTCGTCGTGCGGATATTTCGGCAGGGTCATCCTTTTTCCCTGAGACGCTGTTTCGTGCCTCGGCAGCCACCTTCTCTGCATCGGCCAGGGTCTTGATCAATCTCCACCGTTCCGAGGCAGGGGCACCCTCAGAGGTCGGCAGCCACGCGAGGCGGAATAGGCTTGGCTGCCCTGAGAACTCGCCCTAGCCGCGAGTACCTTTCTGGGTCATCTGGACAAAGCCGAGAGCCAGCGCTTCCGCGATCGCCCTTCGGATGCTGCCTCGCCGAATTCCGGCGTTCTCGAAATCATCATAGGTGACCGGCAGAAAGCCATTCTGGCCACCACCGTGACCCATATGCTCGACGCACACGCGGTCGATCACGAGCCTGGCGTTCTGGGACATTGCCCGCCAAGCCGGGCTCTCCACCATATCCCGGGTCAGCCATAGGAAGGCCTGGCCTTGCGGCACGGCGTTGAGCTTCTTGAAGCGGGGATCTGCGAACTTGCCAGTCGAGCGCCCGGTCGCATCAGCCTTTCGGCGCGCCAGATGCGTGCTCACGCTGCGCCCCCTGGTGCCAGCATGAGCGACCAAGCAGCCGCTCGGATGTTGCCTTCGACAGCTGTCAGCTCGGCCGCGATGCGCTCTGGCACAACTCCGCGCCGCTCCATGGCCTTCCGCTGGATCAGGAGTTGACGCTGCAGGTGCGCCTCGGCCTTTGCGGTGGTCGAGGCAATTGCCATATGTCCGGCGTGCCTGCGGATGAACCCTCGGTCACGTGCACGAGGGTAAGGAAGAATAGCCGCGCTCATGAGCGCTGTTCCTGGCGAACGACATCGCAAGCTGCCTCCAGCTTCATTGCCTGATCGATCCTCCTCCAGAAGGCTCTTTCTCTGGCACTCGAAGCCACGAATGGCCTGCTGCCGGTTTGGTGGACACGGTCCTAAGAGCCCGTCCGATAATGTCTGGCCGGGGTTGAGTGGCCGGGATGGCGGTGATTCCAGAAGGGTGCTGAAGCCTGATCTGGACGTGCCATGTGGACCCCGACCACTCGCCGGCAGCATAACCGTGC
>NZ_LMNS01000005.1 GCF_001423405.1 Methylobacterium sp. Leaf123
GCACGGTTATGCTGCCGGCGAGTGGTCGGGGTCCACATGGCACGTCCAGATCAGGCTTCAGCACCCTTCTGGAATCACCGCCATCCCGGCCACTCAACCCCGGCCAGACATTATCGGACGGGCTCTAAGCTGGGCGAACTTGCAAGCAGATCGCGGTTCCGACTCAGGCGACTCGCCCCGGCGGCTGCGGCCCGCTTGGCGTCTGGATGGCAGGCACATTGTCGTAGCAAGCGAGTTCTGCGCCGCAGAGCGCCAGCATGGCGCGGAGGTCCTCGACGCAAGCCTCTGCCTCTGCCAGCGTGAGCAGGCCGCCGCGCCAGTGGGCGGTACCCGACGTGGCCACGGCGACAATCGCAAACCGGCCGTCCGGGCAGTCGACGATTCTGTACGTCACCGGGCGTGCCATCACCTCGACCGCGCAATCTCTCAAGACAGATCAAAACGTACCCCCAAACGCATCCGCGGAATGGATCGATCCCCCAACTCCGCGAGTTAGAGGTTCACTGTACGGCGGAGAAAGCTGGTTCGGGCACGCCTCTGCCGCTCGCGCCGAGAAGGGACATGGGTTGATCGACATGTTGATTGCAGGCGGACTCGGTCCGGTTTGCTCGGACCGGAATTGGGAAGCAGGCGCTGCCAAACTGCCCTTGGCCGTGCAGAAGCACATCGGGGCGCAGTTGCAGGCGACCTATCTCGACGTCGTCACCTCAGAGTCGCCGCAGCATTTGCGCGATCTCACCCGGGCTCTGGAGCGCACCCTTACGATTCTGGCCGGTGAGCGCGACGCCGCCTTTCGTGCGGGGCTCACGGCAACGCTCCCGGCCCTGCAGGCATTCGCGCAGTCGCTCGCTGGAAGTCCAGCGCGGGCCGACGATCTCGTACAGGAGACGGTGCTGAAAGCGTGGGCCAATCAGGCCCGCTTCGTTCCAGGTACGAATCTGAAAGCGTGGCTTTTCACCATCCTGCGCAATCACTTTTACACCGAGCGACGCAAGCACAGGCGTGAAGTGGAGGACGTAGACGGGGCTATGGCGGGCCAACTGGTCGCCTTGGCGGCGCAGGAGCACGGCTCAGACCTTCAGGTCGTGATGTCCTACATCGCGCAACTCCCTGCTCCCCAACGTGAAGCGCTGCTTCTCGTCGGTGCGCAAGGCCTGACATACGAAGCGGCCGCGGAGGTCATGGGCTGCCAGACCGGGACCGTGAAGAGCCGGGTCAGCCGCGCGCGCTCCTACTTGATGGAGCGGCTGAGCATGCCTTCCACCAAAGTGCCGGCCTGAACTCTATTTTGCTCCGATTATAACAGTTCGATGCAATTGCCGCAGAGATGCGCAGTCCGCTTCAATCACCATGAGAACCAGCTCGCGATTAGAGTGGGTTCAGGGCATTCCTCGGATGATTTTTGGCCACGCCTCGTTTCGATTGGATGGATACAGTGAACTCCATAGCTTGAACGGCACGGATGGCCGACGCATGACAGGGGCGTTCTTCGCTTCCAGCCACCGCTCTCCCTCGTGCCCATGCCCCGCCGCGCGTCGTATCGAATCATCGAACGCCCTGATGGCCGGTTCGACATCGCCGTGACGTTGGCCGGCGGCGGCACGCATTTCCGAGAAGGTTTATCGACGCCGGCGGAAGTGGAAACCGCTCTGGCGATGCTCCGCGACTTGATGACAGCCTGTGGTGCCGTCCTCGTCGAAGCGGAGACGCTCAACCTTGCTGCCGAATAGCAGCGGACGGCCTGCTTCCTGCGGGCTTCTTGGCAGGAATTGAGGCCGTATCGACGCTCGGTCAGTCGCTGAAGAGGATGTCGAAGGTCAGCGGATCGTAGAAGCGCATCAGGCTCTTCACGAAGTCTTTCGCATCCACTCCGAGGGCATCGGCCCAGAGCCGGTACCGGTCCGGAGGCACACGGCCGCGCCCCGTCTCAAGCTGTGAGATGAAGGTGTAGTATTCGGCGCCGACCAGCGAAGCCAACTGTCTCTGTGACAGACCCTGCTTTTCCCGCAGTTCCTTCAGGAATCGGCCGCCTTCGCGGCGCAGTTCCTGCACCTCCTCGGAGCCGAGACGTTGCTGATGAACATACAAAAGTAAGGCTCCCGCCAGCGCCCGGATGCGCGAGCGCCGAATGGTACAGTGATCCCCATATGGCGCTCGGACAGCCGATGTCCAGTTCGCGGTGCGTTCGATTTTCGACGGTCTTCGCGGCGCTTCTTGGAATACAATAAGCCTGCGCTAAGATTCATGAGCCGGCGCGTGATGATGCGGGCCAGGGAAGCGAACGCGATGCGGCGGCACGAGCCAGATTTTTCCAAGAATGGGTCCCGGCCAACGGCATCGGTTTTCCCATCCCTGTTCCGCGGTCCGGCGCCATGGGGCCGGCATCCGCAGGCGGACGGCTTGGCCGCACGATCCCGAATACCTGAACCGGCCCGCCGGGAGATGCCATGAGCGACCGTGGGGCCGAGTCCGTCTTGAAGGATGGGCTGCGGGCGATCCGACCCGTTCTGGTGACGGTGTTCGTCTTCGCCTTCTTCACGAACCTGCTTCTGTTCGCCGGTCCCCTGTACATGCTGCAGGTCTACGATCGCGTTCTCCTGAGCCGGAACGAGGCGACGCTTCTGGGCATCACGGGGATCGCGGCCTTCGCACTCGCCGTCTATGCCGTCCTCGAAATGCTTCGTTCGCGCCTGTTGGTGCGGGGTGGGATGATCTTCGATCGCAAGGTTGCCGGCCCGGTCTTCGAGATCGTTCACAGAGCCGCCTTGCTCAAGCCCCGGGCCGGACACGAAACGACCCTTCGCGATGTCGATGTCCTGCGTGAGTTCCTCACGGGCGGCGCGATCCTGGCGTTCTGCGACCTGCCCTGGGCCTCGCTGTTCCTGATTGCGTGCTTCATCCTCCATCCGTGGTTCGGCTGGATGGCGTTGCTCGGGGGCGGCACGCTCCTGGGGCTGACGCTCCTCACCGATCTCACGACCCGGCGGCCCCTCGATGTGGCGAGCCAAGCCGCCCGAGAGGCGGGCGAGCAGGCCCGCGCAACCGTCCGAGGGGGCGAGGTCCTGCGCGCCATGTGCATGCTCGGCGCCTTGCGGTCCCGGTGGCGGCGGCGTCACGACGAGGCGATCCGGCTACAGGCCCGGGCGAGCGACCGCGCCGGCCTCATCGCGGCGGCGACGAAGTTCACGCGCATGTTCCTGCAGACGATGGTTCTCGGTGTCGGCGCCTACCTCGCCATCCATGGCGCGATCTCGGCCGGCTCGATGATCGCGGCCTCGATCATCATGGGCCGAACGCTGGCGCCGATCGAGGCGGTGGTCGGACATTGGAAGAGCTTCACGGCGGCCCGGCGCAGCTATGCCCGGCTGGCGGACATCGTGGGGCGCATCGGCCTCGAACCGCAGCGCGTGATGCTGCCGCGTCCGCGCGGTCTGATCGAGACCGAGAGCTTGGTCGTCGCGGCGCCGGGCTCGTCGACGGCTATTCTCCACGATGTGAGCGTGCGGCTGGAGCCCGGCAGCGTCGTCGGGATCATCGGCCCGAGTGCGGCCGGGAAATCGACCCTGGTCCGCGCGATCACCGGCGTCTGGCCCATCACCTCCGGAGCGGTGCGCATCGACGGAGCCGACCTCCGGCACTGGGACCCGCAGGCGCTGGGTCGGCATCTCGGATACCTGCCGCAGGACGTTGAATTGTTCGACGGCACGGTGGCGCAGAACATCGCGCGCTTCGACACCCAGGACGACGCCGCCATCGTCTCGGTGGCGCAACGCGCGGGCTGCCACGACCTGATCCAAGCTCTGCCCGACGGCTACAACACCCGGATCGGATCCGGCGGGCACGGCCTCTCCGGCGGCCAGCGGCAGCGCATCGCCCTGGCGCGGGCAATGTACGGGGATCCGAGCTTGGTCGTCCTCGACGAGCCGAATGCCAGTCTCGACCAAGCCGGTGAGGCCGCGCTGATGCGGGCGGTGGCGGACCTCCGAGAGCGCGGGACGACGGTCGTGATCGTCACGCACAAGGTGAGTCTGCTGGCGGGAGCCGATCAGATCCTGATGCTGGAGGGCGGAACGCTGCGCGCATCGGGCCCGGCGGATCAGGTTCTCGCTCAGGTCTCCGGTCCCCGTCCGGTTCCGGCGCTGGTCGCGACTGGCGGCCGACCCCTGCCCGAGACCGAGAGGGCGCCCGACATTCAACGCAGCGCGGGCTGAGCCATGACGATGCCTCCTGCGTCGATCCCGAACACGCCTTCCGCCGCTTCCGCGTCGTCGCTGGGGCAGGGTGGAACGGGCGTCGAGGATGGCGCGGCCTCTCCAATCGCGTGGCAGCGCTACGCAATTGCCGGCTATGCGCTCATCATCGCGGCCTTCGGTGTCGCCGGCGCCTGGGCGGCCAATGTCCGCCTGGATCGCGCCGTCGTTAGCACCGGCGTCATCGTCGCGGAGAGCAGCCGCAAGGTCGTCCAGCACTTCGAGGGTGGTATGGTCCAGGCGGTGCTGGTGAAGGATGGGCAGACGGTTCGCTCCGGCGACGTCCTTCTGCGCATCGATCCGGTACAGTCCCAGGCGAGTGCGGACCTGTTCCGAAACCAGCTCGACGCCGCTCTCGTCCTCGAGGCGCGGCTGCGGGCGGAGCAGGCGCAGTCCGATGACCTGCAACTGCCCGCCGACATCGCCGCGCGGCGCAACGAGCCCGTTCTCGCACGCATGATCGGCGATCAGGCGGGTCAGTTGGCCGAACGGAGAACGACGCTGAAGGGCCAACTCGCCCTCATCGAGGCCAAAGTCACCCAACTGAGGACGGAGATCTCCGGCCTTGCCGTCGAGAAGTCCTCGGTCGAGCAGCAGGTCGGCTTCATCCGACAGGAATTGGAGGGTCTGCGCAGCCTGCACGAGCGGAATCTGATCCCTCTGTCGCGCCTCCTCGTGATGGAGCGGGAGCGTACACGGCTGGAGGGCGTGATCGGGCGCTCCGTGGCGGAAAGGGCGAAGGCCGAGAACGCCATCAGCGAGGCCGGGCTGCAGGTGACCCAGATGAAACAGAAGCTTCAGGAGGCGGTCACTGGCCAGCTTCTTGAGACGCGGCAGCGTATCGGCGAGCTTCGGGAGAAGCTTGTCGTCGCGCAGGATGTGTTCCGCCGGCACGAAATCCGCGCCTCCCATGACGGCGTCATCCAGGCGCTCAAGGTCTTTGCGATCGGGCAGGTCGTCCGCTCGGGCGAGCCGCTGATGGAGATCGTCCCAACGGCGGACCGGCTCGTGGTCAACGTACAATTTTCACCCAACGACCTCGAAGCCGTCCATGCCGGCATGCGGGCCGAGATCAAGTTTCCGACCTTTCAGGCCCGCCGGACGCCCGCGGTCTTCGGAACGCTCACGGTGGTGTCGCGCGATCGTCTGGTCGACGAGGGCACGAAGCAGGCCTATTTCGCCGGCACCGTGGAGATCGACGAACACCAGCTTCCAGCCGACGTCAGACACCGCCTTCTCGCGGGCTTGCCGGCGGAGGTGGTGGTCTCGGCCGGGGAGCGCACGGCCCTGGAATATCTGTTTGCGCCCTTCTTCGACGCGATGGGACGCGCCTTCCATGAACGCTAGCACCGCGCCCGGTCGCGCTGCCAGGGAAGGCGACGCTCTCCGCCAAGGGATGCAACGCGCCGACACGGTGAGATGCCGATGAGCACAGTCATTCCCTTCTTCCGTCCGGCATCGGCGAGGCAAGGCAACTGGTCGCAGCAGGAGCTGGCCGAATTCTATCGCGTCGAGGCGGCTCTCCTGCGTGCCGGGTTCAGCATCGCGAGCGATCACGGCCTCAGCGACGAGGGTGAGCCGTGGTTCGTCTTCTGCCGGCCGGACGGCGACGCGATCATTCACTTCGCCAAGATCGACGGCAGCTATCTCATCGCCTCGGAAGCTCTGGATCGGCCCGTACGCGGCACGGATTTCCGGACCCTGATCGACCAGATCGCTCGACTGCATCCGCACCTGCTCCCGATCCCGGCGACAGGGACGGGAACGACGCTCGTGGTTCATCCGGCCGCACTGCTCGCGGCTCTGGTGGCGGCGGCCGCCATGAGTCTGTCCTCCGAGGATGCTCATGCGGGTCCGCTCGTGGCGGGGGGCGAAAGCGAGTTTTCGCCCCCGATCTCCCATGAAAGCGGGTCCGCGCAGGACCATCCGCAGCCGAAGACCAGTGGCGGGTCCGGTGATCGGAACACCGATCGCAAGCAGCTGGAAGCCATCATCCTCTCCGCGATGATCTTGGCAGCCGAGGCTATAGCGGTCGATCACCGCGCCGTAAGCGCGGAGCTAAATCTCGACTTCGCGGACGGGGCGGGCAACGCCTCGATTCTCACCGCGCAGGGCGACGCAGCGCTGGCGCCGGGCACCGCGTTCGGCCCCGGCCGCGGGAGCGTGCCGGCTCAGCCGGCCGTTCTGACGGCGCAGGGAAGCGGCGCGAATCCCGATGCTCGTCCTCAAGCCACTGCCGACACGATTGCCGCAGCGAGCCGGGTCGATCCGGCTCCTGTGGCGCGGACTGAATCCCCGGGTGAGGCGCCGAAGTCACCAGCCACGCAGAACCAGCCGCTGGCGCCGAGATTTGGCAGCGATGTCGCGCTGACCGGCACATCGGCCGAGGCATCCGCCGCCAAATCCAGCGGCCAACAGGCGTCGACGTCGGGTCGCAGCGAGAGTGCAGCGCCCGCATCGGACGAGCCGGGGTCGGCCTCCAGTGATCAGCGCGCCGGTTCCGCATCGGCCTCGATCCCCGAGCCCGGCTCCCACGCTCGTTCTGCACCGGCCGCATCGCCTGATTCGGCCGACGCCGGAAGCGGACTTGCCCGACCGGCCTGGGGCAATGCCGCGCCCCAGACTGTGACGAACCGGGTACCGTCCCCCGAAGCCTCGCGTGATGCCGACGATCGGGGCCACAGCCGGCCCGCTGAGGCTGCGCTCGGGAACAATCCGAAGGTCGATCCGACAGAGCTTGCCAACGGTCGCGTCGAGGGCGTGGGCCGGGATCGAGAATCCCCGGCCAAGGCTGGTTCCGAGACCCATCCGACAGGGGAGCAGGCCGCCCCCGGTCACAGCCAGCCCGAGGGCGCCGGTCGAGGCCGGGGCGGTCCGGCCGAAACAGCCGCCGGGAGTAGCCCGCAGGCCGAACGTGGCGCCGAGAGTGGCAGGCAAGCCACCAGCGTTGCGGCGGCCCAGAGCGAACAGGTTGAAACCGCGACCGGGAACACGCCACAGGCCGGGCAGGCCCGCCCCGGTCAAAGTTTCGTCGACAGCACCGGCCAGGACCGCGACTCGCCTGGGATGGCGGCCGTCGGACACAGCTCGAAGGCCGAGCAGGTTGGACCCGGTCAGGGCCAAACCAGCCCTCAAGGCCAGGATCAGGGCGCGCCGGCTGCGGCCTCTCATGAAATGCCGGCCGCGCAAACGAGCCCCACGAACGGCCACGTGAGCACCATCGGTCCGGGCCGCGCTTCATCGCCTGAGGGGGCGAGCGGGAACAACCCGCAGACTGTGCCGGCCAGCGGTGGCAATGGCCACGCCAACGGCGTCGCTCGGCAAGACGCCGCACCGGCTCAGGCCGAAGCTGCGAAGAGCCCACCAGTCGAGTCGAGCAGCCGTGGCAATTCCGGTGCCGCTGCTCAAGAGCGGGGCCCGCAGGCTGAGCCTGCGACGGGGAGTAATCCGCCGAGCGCGCAGACCGGCCGCGGTCATGACCCATCCAACATTGTCGCTCGGGACGAAACCGTGCTGGCGCAGGCCGAGACGAGGAACAGCCCACCGGTCGAGCAATCCGGCCGTGACAACGGCAACACGCGCGCCGTGGCTCAGGACCGGGGCACGCAAGCCGAGACTGCGGAGGCACAGAACCTGCCGATCGTGCGGACCGGCCCAAGTGAAGGCCCTGCTGGCGTCTCCAGTCCGGGAAGCGCCCGGGCCGAGGTTGTGATCGGCGATCCTCCCGAGGTTCAACCGGTTGGTCGCGCCAGCGGCCAGGAGAATGCCAACAATCAAGGTTCACAGCGGCCGCCCGAGGCCGCTTCTGGAAATGATCCGCAAATCGAGCCGACCGGCAGCAAAAACGGCCAGGGTGATGGCGGCAACTCGAAGGCCGAGTTTGTCGCGCACCGTGAGCCGGGTGCAGACGCGCCGAGTGCCGGCCATGGTCGGGCCGCGAGCGACGCCAACGAGCGGGGATCGGCCGCGCAGGCCGAGGCCGTTCTTCCCGGGACCGAGCAGCAGGCCGAGCGCGGCAAGAGTCAAAATTCGGTCCCGGCCGAGCGGGACGACCGGCAAGCGCCGGAAGCGCATGGTCCCGGCGCGACCGATACGACTTCCAGTCACGGTAAGCCAGAGACTCCCGGCGAAACGCGATCCGACGCGGCAACGGCCACGAAGGCTCATGCGCTGCTTGACCCCGATTCCGCTCCCCACGGATCGCAAACGCTCAGCCCGACCGAGCTGCCGGGCGGCGCGCACGAACCGGCCGACCGAGCGGCGCCCGGGCATGCAGCCAAGGCCGATCAGCCGCCCGCGGCGCCGGATGGTCCTGCTCAAGATCTGACATCGTCGCCCTCCGAACACGCACCGGGTCATCCGATCGAGCATGGCTTCGATCAGGCCGCGAACGCGGCTGGCTTGGAACGGACGAACGGGGACGTGTTCGGCTCGAAGGAGCATGGATCCACGCCAAGCGACGTCGCCGTGACGTCGCCATTGAGCGTCCATGCCGGCGGCCCAGGGCTTCCGGCGTGGCATGCGCAGGAAGAGTCGGCGCCGCACGGGCAACGTGCCGATGCGGAGCCTACCATTCCCGCGTCGGCTGCCGGTGACCCCGTCTTGCAGGATCGGGGAAGCGATCGGGCGGAAACAGAAAACCCCCTCGGACACGGCGCTTCACCGGCATCGGACGCTCAAAGTGCGTCACCGATGGATGAGCACGCCCAAGCCGATCCTGACGGGCCGCATGACGGCGCGGGACCCGTCGTCGTTCGCGCCATCCCAGAGGTGGGGCCGCAGGCGACGGTTCACGGCGTGGACGAGAATGACCTGTCCAGCCCGTCCGGAGGTCCTAACCTGACGTCGCCGTCCGCACCGGTTTCGCAGGGGGAGATCGCATCGGCCCATCCCGATCAAGGACAGGTCGATGACGGCCTGTCGTTCGGCGGCCGCACCGACCGGGAAGCGCCCGGACATGCGGCCCCTCCGGTCAAGGCCAACGAGCCGGCCCAGCCGCCTGTGAAGGTCGAAGCCGATTTGGCGGGCGGGCCTTTGCCAAACAGCGAATCCGGCTCCGCGGCGTCCCATGGGGCGTCCGGTCAAGCGAAGCCGGGCCGGCCGAACCCTCCGCCCGCATTGATCGACGCGGACGGTAATCTCGTGTTCCACACGGACGCCCATCAGGATCCGGTGCCATCGGCCCCTCCGCACGGGCCGGATGAGGCAACGACCCATCACACGGTCGGCCTGATCGGGGTCACGGATCAGACGCATCCGGTGCACGACCTATATCACCACACCTAGAGCCGTATCCGACCTGATTGCATCAGGCCGGCGTCTCTGGATGCTTGTCTTGACGCGAATTCTTGCGGACGCACCGGCTACCATGCGGCCGGGACGTCAGCGGGCGTAGCGCGTAAAGACGTAGTCGCGGTCCTTCACGCGGGCCTCGTGACAGGCGAAGCAGGTCTGGTGCTGAGCCTCGTCGGCCGGCTTGCCGTCGACGAAGCGTCCGAATCCCCACCCGCCCGTCTCCGGGTAGCGTTTGGCGTTCTTCACCATCACCTGCACGGTGGTGGCCCGACCCGGCACAGTGGCCGGCTCGAACTCGGGCGAGGGCACGTGTTGCCAAGCGAGCTTCACCAAGACCGTCCCATCGGGAAACGGAAGGGTCCCGCTGGTGTAGGCCTTCACCGCGACGTCGTTGCCGACGACGGCGCGCAACTCGTTGAGCGGCTCCCCCTCCAGAGCAGGGGCGATGAGCTGCCAGGCCCGGTACCCGTCCGGGACGGTGACGCCGAAGATCGGCGAGGCGGGCTTGCCGGCTTCCTGAGCGGTCGCCGTGAGCGCGAGTCCCAGGGCGAGGGCGGCGGCTGGGATCAACAGACGCCGGCGCGGGCGGAGATCAGAAGCCATCGACATCGATCACCGCTTGAGCGAAGGCCTGCGGTGCCTCTTGCGGGAGATTGTGCCCGATGCCGCCGCTGATCAGGCGGTGCTCATAGCGACCCGTGAACTTCTTGGCATAGGTCGCGGGCTCGGGGTGCGGCGCCCCGTTCGCGTCGCCCTCCATGGTGATCGTCGGGACGGCAATGGTCGGGAAGGCAGCCAGTTTGCGCTCGGTCTCGTCGAAACGGGCTTCGCCCTGTGCGAGCTTCAGACGCCAGCGATAGTTGTGGATCGAGATGGCGACGTGGTCGGGGTTCTCGAAGGCCTGGGCCGAACGAGCGAAGGTGTCGTCGCTGAACTGCCATTTGGGTGAGGCAAGCTGCCAGATCAGCCGGGCGAAGTCCTTCGTGTAGCGCGCGTATCCCTCGTGGCCCCGCTCGGTTGCAAAGTAGAACTGGTACCACCATTGCAGCTCGGCGCTGGGCGGCAACGGCATCGCGTTCGCGGCCTGGCTGCCGATCAGGTAGCCGCTGACAGAGACCAAGCCCCTGCAGCGCTCGGGCCAGAGCGCAGCCAAGATGCAGGCGGTGCGCGCGCCCCAATCGTAGCCCGCGACGAGCGCCGTCTTGATCTTGAGCGCGTTCAGGAACTCCAGCGCGTCGTTGGCGAGGGCGGCCTGCTGGCCGTTGCGCGGCGTCGCGTCCGAGAGGAAGCGCGTCGCACCATAGCCGCGCAGGTACGGGATCAGGACACGATAGCCCGCGGCGGCGAGGACCGGAGCGACGTCGACGTAGCTATGGATGTCGTAGGGCCAGCCGTGGAGAAGCAGGACCGGTTGCCCGGTCGGGGGCCCGGCCTCGACGTAGGCGACGTTCAGGTCGCTGGTGACGATCTGCTTCAAAGGCCCGAAGGACGCCTGCGAGACCTCCCTACCGGCTGGCTGCGCGGCTACGGCCGCCGCCGACATGGCCGGTCCGGCCACCAAGAGGGCGCCAGCAGTCATCATCCAGTGCCGACGCGTCAAGTTGCTCTGCTCGGGCATGTCCTGATTCTCCACGATGACGATCACGCTCTGTTGGTGCGGGTGGCGCGATGGATGGAGGCGCGGCGTGTCTCCTCTGTGTGGCTCGGGGCGGCCCCATGTGAGGATCTGTATGACGGGCCGAGGCTCGATACAGATGCTTACAAAGTGCTGGGTCGAGAGATGAGCGTGAGCCTCCGAGGCTCCGCAGGGCTCGTCCCGCGCTGGGGCGGCAGCGTCCGTCCCAGTCATCCCCGGCCCGCTCGGCGTCCGCGTGAAAGAATGGACGCACGGCCCCGGTTGAGGTTATGGGAGCGCCGCCGGATGGAGCCGCGACGCCGATGAGACTGTCCCTGACCGCAATGCCGAACCGCCTTGCCGCCAGGGATCTCTCACCGCATGCCAGCGCATCTCTCCCTTCTGAACATCGCGTGGTCCGCGCCTGACGGGCGCACCGTCCTCTCCGACATCAGCGCCAGCTTCGCGCAGGAGCGAACCGGCATCGTCGGCCGGAACGGCGCCGGGAAAAGCACAATCCTGAACCTCCTGGCCGGGCAGCTGAAGCCGGCAAGCGGCAGCATCATCGTCAAGGGTACGGTGGTGTTGTTGCGCCAGTTCGCGACCATCCCGCCTGACGAGACGATCGCCAATCTATTCGGTGCGACCGCCAAGCTCGCGCTGCTGCGCCGCGCCGAGATCGGCACAGCCACGACCGACGAACTCGCCGAGGCCGACTGGACGCTGGAGGAGCGCCTCACGGCGGCCCTGGACCGGATGGGCGTGCCGGCGAGCCCCGCGACGCTTCTGTGTCGCCTTTCCGGCGGGCAGCGCGCTCGCGCGGCCCTCGCAGCGGCAATGTTTGCAGGACCGGATTTCCTGCTGCTCGACGAACCGACCAACGACCTTGATCGCGAAGGGCGGCACGCCGTGTGCGACGCTCTGCGGAACTGGCGCGGCGGGGCAATCGTGGTCAGCCACGACCGATCCCTGCTCGATGCCATGGACGCCATCGTGGAGATCGGACCCTCCGGGGCGAGCCGCTATCAGGGGAATTTCAACGCGTATCTGGAGGCCAAGGCGGTCCGGATCGCTGCGGCCGAGCACGACCTCGCTGTGGCCGAGAAGCGGACGGCGGACCTTGCACGAAGGACCCAGGAGACGCTCGAACGCCAGCAGCAGCGCGATGCGGCCGGACATCGCCGGGGTGCCCGCGGCGATCTTCCCCGGATCCTCGTCGGCGCCCGCCGGGACAATGCGGAGAAGACGGCGGGCGGCAGCGCACGCGCGGCGGAGCGGCAGAGTGCCGAGGCTCACCACAAGCTCGAGGAGGCCCGCAGCCGAATCGAGGCCGTGAAGGCCGTCTCGATCACGGTCCCATCCTGCGGCCTCCATGCTGCGAAGTCCGTCCTGTCGATCGAGCGGGCGACCGTCGGCCATCGGCCTGGTCAGCCAATCCTGGAGGATGTGTCGCTTTCCGTGACGGGACCGGAGCGCATCGCGATCTCCGGTCGCAACGGAGCGGGAAAGTCGACGCTTCTTGAACTGATCGGAGGTCGCCTCCGCCCCTGGTCGGGGCGGGTGTCGGTCGGCGTCCGCAGTGCATGCCTCGATCAGCGTCTCACCGTCCTCGACCACAGCCAAACCGTGGTGGAGAACTTCGCCCGCCACAATCCGGAGTACGATGCGAACGGATGGCGGGCCGCCCTGGCGCGGTTCCAGTTCAGGTCCGCCGCCGCGGATCGGCCCGTCTCGGCACTGAGCGGAGGGCAGCAGGTTCGAGCCGCCCTGGCCTGCGTGCTCGGCAATGCGGCCCCGCCGCAACTCCTGCTTCTCGACGAGCCGACCAATCACCTCGACCTCGAAGCCGTGGAGGCGGTCGAGGCCGGGCTCGCCTCCTATGACGGCGCTCTTCTGGTCATCAGCCACGACGAGGCTTTTCTCCGCGCGCTACGGATCACGCGGTGGCTCACCCTCGACGATCTCACCGACAGGTCCGGTTGATCGGTCGTGCGAGCCGCGCCAGACCGGCGTCACGAGAGCGTGACGGCCGCCTCTAGGCCGCCCCCCGGGCGGTTGCTGAGCGTCAGCCGTCCGCCGATCGCGGAGGCGAGCTGATCGGCGATGGCGAGGCCAAGTCCGGTGCCTCCGGTCTCACGGCTACGCGATCGCTCAAGCCGGACGAAGGGAAGCAGCACGGCATCGAGCTTGTCCGCGGGGATGCCGGGTCCTCGATCCAGCACCGCGATGCCGATGCTGCCATGGGCGATCCGCAGGTCGAGCTCGGCCCGACCGGCATATCGGATCGCATTGTCGATCAGGTTCGTCAGGATCCGCCGCAGGGCTTGCGGGCGCGTCACGATCGTCACGTCCGGAAGGGTGGCGACCGCAACGTCGCGGCCGGTGTCTTGGTAGTCGAAGACGATGCTCTCGAGGAAGGCGCGCAGATCGAGGCGGGTGGGTGGCTCGACGTCTCCGTGCACGCTGCGAGCGTAGGCAATCCCCTCGCGGACGAGCGCCTCGATCGCCTCGAGATCGCCGAGTATCCGGTCCTGTTCGGGGCCCTCGACGCCTGTCTCCACGCGCAGCCGCATCCGGGTGATCGGGGTCTGAAGGTCGTGGGAGATCGCCGCGAGGATGCGGACGCGCTCGTCGAGGTGCCGAGCCACGCGCTCCTGCATCGCGTTGAGGGCTCGCGCGGCGCGAGCGACCTCATCGGGCCCTGCCTCCGTGAAGCGTGTGGCCGGTCGCCCTGGCTCCAGCGCGTCGGCGGCCTGGGCGAAGCGCGTCAGCGGCCGGACGGCGAGCCGCACGGCGAACCAGACGCATCCGACGAGCACGAGCAGTTGCAGGGCCAGCGCAACGGGCAGCCACGATGCCACGGGCCGCAGGGTCGGCTGGACCGCGATTGTGAGGGCCGAGCCGTCACTCAGGGCGACGTGGCCCTGCAGCCGTACCGGCGGCTCGGACACCGCATCGAACCGGACGGGGAAGCGCGGCTCCAGTGCGGCGCGAATCTCGTCCGCGATCATGGTCAGACGGGACGAGAGCGCCGCACTCCCCGGCGAGCCGGAGTCGAGCGCGAAGCGATAGGTTGGCCTTTCGAGGAGCGGGAGCCATTCGGGCCGCTCAGGGGCCGGCAGGCGATCGAGCAGCGCCACCGCGACGGCGACGTCGCGCTGGAGCGTCGTCAGCATGACGGCGCGCGCCGTCTGGTCCCGCTCGGCTCTCGTGACGACGAACGAGAGCAGCTGAGCACTCAGGAGGCCTGCGAGCAGGATCAGGAACAGGCGGCCCCGCAGGCTGCTCGGCCAAGCCGGAAGCAGCCCCTTCATTTCTCGCGCGCCTGCGCGATGGTGATGGGCATGGCGAAGACATAGCCCTCGCTGCGTACCGTCTTGATATAGGCGGGCTCGCGTGCATCGTCCTTCAGGCGTTGCCGCAGGCGGCTCACGAGCAGGTCGATGGACCGGTCGAATAGCTCGGCCTCACGGCCCTGCGTGAGGTTGAGCAACTGGTCGCGCGACAGGACCCGTTGTGGGTGGTCGAGCAGCACCCGCAGCAGCCGGTATTCCGCGCCGCTGAGGGTGACGACCGTTCCTGTCGCGTCGATCAGGTGACGGGTGGTGGTGTCGAGCTGCCACGTCCCGAAGGCGAGGAGCCGGCCCGCCTCGGTCACTTGGAGGTTGGGAGGCAGCATCCGGGTCCGACGAAGCACGGCCTTGATCCGGGCGAGGAGTTCCCGGGCCGCGAACGGCTTCACCAAATAGTCGTCCGCACCCATCTCCAGGCCGACGATCCGGTCCGTCTCGTCGCTGCGGGCGGTCAGCATCAGGACCGGCGTGGCCTTATGCCGGCCCGAGCGCAGTTCCCGGCACAGGACGAGGCCGTCATCCCCCGGCATCATGATATCGAGCACGATGAGGTCGACCCGGTCGGTATCGAGGAACGCGCGCATCTGCCGCCCGCCCGCGGCCAGCGTCACCCGGAGACCGTTCTTGCCGAGGTAGTTCGATAGCAAGTCTCGGATTTCCCGGTCGTCGTCAACGATCAGGATGTGATCGATATGATCCACGGCCAGCCCCCAAGCGTCCTTAATCGAATAGCGCGATGGGCGCGGGCAGGCGAGCCGGTCTTCGTAACACAGTGTAGTGGCGCGGCGGCCTGTGCCTGGCCCGGCGTGACCGTCGTGCTGGGCTTCCGCGAGCATGGCAGAGTTCCAGAGGGATCTACTCCCTACAGGGCGATACAAGATCGGCAGATCTGCAGACACGGGGGAGACGAGAGGCTGGTGAAGCAACGAGGGACAAAAGGGCGCCGGAGCGAGCCGCCATGACCTTGTACCTTGCTGCCTTCCTCGCCGGGATGCTGACCATCGTCAGTCCCTGCATTCTTCCCATCCTTCCGTTCGTGTTCGCTCGGGCGGATCGATCCTTCGTGTCAAGCACGCTGCCGTTCCTGACCGGGTTGGTCGCAGCCTTCGCGGCTGCGGCGTCGCTCGCGGCCGTCGGCGGCAGCTGGGTCGTGCGTCTGAGCGCGGCGGCCCACATCGCCGCGCTTGTCTTGCTCAGCGTCTTCGCGGTCGCCCTGATGGCGCAGCGCGTCGCAGCGTTGATCTCCGTTCCTTCGGTGTGGCTCGGGGAAGCCCTCGCGCGCCGCATCGATAGACGTGGCTCGACCGGCGTCTTGAGTTCCCTGGGCCTTGGCGCGGCCACTGGCCTGCTCTGGACGCCTTGCGCCGGACCGATCCTCGGCCTCGTGCTGACCGGTGCGGCCCTGAGCGGCCCCAGCCCTGAGACGACAGGTCTCCTCGTGGCTTACGCAGCCGGCGCCGCCACGTCCCTGGCGGCGGCCGTTGTAGCCGGCGGATCGCTCTATGCGCATCTGCGGGGCGGCCTCGCATTCTCGGAGCAAGTGCGCCGAATCGGAGGGGCTGCGATGATCGCTGTGGTTGCCGCGATCGCCGTCGGATTCGACGCGGACCTTCTGGCGTCGCTCCCCTCGCTGCAGGTCACGCGGGTTGAAGCCGCCCTCGGCGCGGCGCTGCACCTCGAACCCGCCCAGCCCGCGCCGGCGGCCGGCCTCTCTCGCAGCAGCCTACCGGTCGAAGGGCGCCTGCCGAGCCTCCAAGGTGCCTCCCATTTGCTCAACGCTGGACCGCCGGCGAACGAGCCGTTCCGGGGCAAGGTGCTGCTCGTCCATGTCTGGACCTATTCCTGCATCAACTGCATCCGCACGCTGCCTTACCTACGGGCCTGGGAGGCGCGCTACCGCGACCAGGGACTGGCGGTGATCGGCGTCCATGCGCCCGAATTCGCTTTCGAGCGCGATATCGACAACGTGAGGAGCGCCGTGCGCCGCTTCGCGCTGCCGTACCCCATCGCCGTCGACAACGATTTCCGCATCTGGCGCGCGCTACGCAACACCTACTGGCCGGCTCTCTACATCGTCGATGCTGAAGGGCGGGTCCGCCGCCATCAATTCGGCGAGGGCGGCGAGGCGCAGTCGGAGGCCGCCATCCAGGACCTCCTGGCGGAGGGGGCAGGGCGGCGCACTGCTGAGGCGAGCGTCACCCTTCCGCAACCCGAAGGCACGGAAATACCCGCCGACCCAGGACAGCTCCGCTCAGGCGAGACCTATCTCGGCGCGGACAAGACGGAGGGTTTCGTCTCGCCCGAAGGGCTCTCCCGCAGGACGCAGACCTACTCGCCCGCTGGGCCGAGGCTCAACCAGTGGTCACTCTCCGGCAACTGGTCGTTCGGCCCGGACGCCGTCCGTCTCGATCGTGAGGGTGGCGGGATCACCTACCGGTTCCGGGCACGCGACCTTCATCTGGTCCTCGGTCCAAGGGCGGACGGACGCCCCGTTCGCTTCCGGGTGGCACTCGCCGGGCAGCCGCCGGGGACGGACCACGGAAGCGACATCACGCCGGACGGCGATGGCATCGTGAGGGAGACGCGGCTCTACCAACTGGTCCGACAATCTAGCCCAGTCGAGGAACGCACTTTCGAGATCCACTTCCAAGATGCAGGCGTGAGAGCCTATGCTTTTTTCGTTCGGATAATCAGCCGTTTTGCCCATTCTTCATCGAGGACCGAGGCTAGGGCCTGTTGTCGTCTGAACGGATCGCGGCGGCTGACGTTTTCTCTTTTGAACGGGGAGACGGGATGCCGTCGGATGCGCAGTGGTCCGAGTTGGAACCGTTGATCGAGCGGATGCGGAGGCCGTAGCCGATGAGCAGCATACGGATCATCAGCTCAAGATCAACCGAGGGGCGGCCCGTGGAGGCGTAGAACGGGGCCAACTCCTGGCGCAGGCCGGTGAGATCGACGAAGCGGTCGATGGAGCGCAGGAAATGGTTGGCGGGACCGTGGGTGTCGAGCGAGAACGCCTAGAACAGAGCACCCTGCTCGACTTGCTGATGTCCCATCATATTCTGCTGCCCGCAGCAGAAAGGAGGCCCATCGATAGATCTCGCCATAATATATCGAAAATACGTAAAAAATACTTCCGTGATAATTTAGATATTTTACAATAGCGTAGCGATCCCATCGTTTTGCCTATCAACCTGTCATTTGCAGAACGCGAACGTGACCATTTCCGTTGGCTATTGAAAACAAAGCGAGCACCGTATCGATGTGCCTTTCATCGTCGCAGATCTACAATAGCGAACGGGCGAGGCTGTCTCGACAGCCCCGCCCGATTGGGCGCTTGAACGCGTAGGTCAGTGCCGCGGCAAGGTGTGCAGCCCGCGTAGGAAGAGGTCGATGTCCTGCCGCGTGTTGTAGAAGGCCAGCGAGGCGCGTACCGACTGATCGACACCGAAGCGGCGCAGCGCCGGCAGGGCGCAGTGGTGGCCGGAGCGTACCGCAATTCCGAGGGAATCGAGGTGGTGGGCGACGGCCTCGTTGCTCAGACCCTCGACCGTGAACGACATGACGCTCGCCTTGTTGAGCGCGGTGCCGATCAGGTGCAGGCCCTTCACATCGGCCAAGCTTTCCTGCGCGTATTCGAGCAGGTCGTGCTCGTAGGCGGCGATCGCCGGCAGGCCGACGCTCTCCAAGTAGTCGAGCGCCGCACCGAGGCCGACCGCGCCCGCGATGTCCGGCGTGCCCGCCTCGAACTTTTCCGGTGCGCCTTTGTAGACGGTCTTCGAGAACGTGACGTCCTCGATCATGTGGCCGCCGCCCTGCCACGGCGGCATCGCCTCCAAGAGGTGCCGCTTCCCATACAGGGCGCCGATGCCGGTCGGCCCGAACACCTTGTGTCCGGAGAAGACCAGGAAATCGGCGTCGAGCGCCTGCACGTCGATCGGGATGTGCGGGGTCGATTGCGCGGCATCGACCAGCACCGGCGCGCCGTAGGCGTGGGCGAGCGCGATGATCTCCCGGATCGGGTTCACCGTGCCGAGCGCGTTGGCGACATGCGTCACCGAGACGAGCTTGGTGCGGCCCGAGAGCAGCGCGGCGTACTGCTCGAAGATGATCTCGCCGCGGTCGTTGACCGGGATCACCCGGATCGTCGCGCCGGTCGCCTGTGCCAGCAATTGCCAGGGCACGATATTGGCGTGGTGCTCGATGGTCGAGACGATGATCTCGTCGCCCGGGCCGATATTCGCCCGGCCGTAGGAGTTGGCGACGAGGTTGATCGCCTCCGTGGTGCCGCGCAGGAAGACGATGTCGTCCTTGCTCGGCGCGTTGAGGAAACGGCGGGTCTTCTCGCGACCGCCCTCGAACAGATCCGTCGAGCGCGCGGCAAGTGTGTGCGCGGCCCGGTGGATGTTCGAGTTATGGCGACCGTAGAACTCAGCTGTGGCGTCGATCACGCTCTGCGGCTTGTGGGTGGTGGCCGCGTTGTCGAGCCAGACGAGCCGATGCCCGTTCACGCTCTGGTGCAGCGCCGGGAAGTCCTTCCGCACGGACTCGACATCGAAGGGGGCGCCGGCCAGAACCGAACCGTGCGAGGTCACCCGCGGGGCGGGCCCCACGTGGCGCGCGGGCTCGACCCGCGGCTGGGCGGCGGCCTTCTTGCCCCTCGCGGGCGGCGGGGCCGGGCTCAGGAAGTAGTAATCGCCCGTGTTGTCGGAGGCGGACCCGCTCGGATGCGGGAGTTGGCCGGCGCGCGAAAAATGCTCCTGCGCGGTGTCTCCGCTGGGCGTGCCGGGATCGCGCGGCACGAGGTGGGGTGCCACCGCGTGGGCGAAGCCTTTGGCGCGGGGATGGTCTGCCGCGATCTGGCGGTGCAGGTCATGACCGCCGGGGATCTGGGCCGCGACCTCAGGCACGGTCGGCACGAAGAACTCCTGCAACCGGCTCTGCGACGCGAGCGGATGCACCGAGGGGATCGCCGACACGTCGAACAGATTCGCGCTCGACGGCGCGGGCGTTGCGCCGACCGGGCTGGCATGGGCCGGACCGGTCAGGCCCGGCAGGCCGACCGGCGGCGCGCCGAAGGAACGCGTGGCGAGCGCCGTCACGTCGGGCTGGAACCCCGTCGGCAGCGCGCCCGCGGGCGCGGACGGGGTGCCGAGCGTGGCGCCGGGCAGCGCGGGCTGCCCGGAACCGGTGGGCAGACTCTCAAGCGCCTGGGAGATTTGAGGCGTCTGCGGCAGGTGGGGCTGGAACGGCGCGCTGGCCGCCTGTCCCTGGCCGTAGGACTCGCGGGCAAGGCGCCCGACGAGATCGGCATGCGCCAGATCGCCCGCGCTGCCGGTCGGAAGACCGAGAGCAGGTGCGTCAGGCGTAGTCATGATAGTTGCCCAGCAGCACGTTATCGAGACGGGCGATCGCATCCTCGACCAGCACGGCGGCCGAGAAGTAGCGGGTCACGAGATGCGAGGCGATGGAGTGGTCGTTGGTGCCCATGTAGCGCACCGACAAGCCGGGCTCGATCTCACCGGTGACGCCCGACTTCTGCAGGCCGACCACGCCCTGCTCGCCCTCGCCGACGCGCAGGAGCAGGATCGAGGTGGTCTGCGCGCCGGTGACCGGATCGGTGTCGATCGGCAGCTTGTCGCTGGGGACCAGCGGCACGCCGCGCCAGGTGATGAAGGGCGCGCCGAACAGGTGAACGACGACCGGTGGCACGCCGCGGCGCGTGGCCTCGCGGCCAAAGGCGGCGATGGCGCGGGGATGGGCCACGAAGAAGGCGGGTTTCTTCCAGACGAGGGTGAGCAGCTCGTCGAGATCGTCCGGGGTCGGCGGTCCCGAACGGGTCGGGATGCGCTGGCGGCCGGCGACCTCGCCGAGCAGGCCGAACTGCGAGTTGTTGAGCAGCTCCCACTCCTCGCGCTCCTTCACGGCATCGACCGTGAGGCGGATCTGCTCGCGCAGCTGGTCGATCTCGTTGGAGTAGAGATCGGTGACGCGGGTGTGGGTGTTGAGGATCGTTTGGATCGTCGAGAGGTGGTACTCGCGCGGATCGATCTCGTAATCGACGAAGGTTGTCGGCAGGCGCGGCTCGCCGGCATGGACTGCCAAGAGTTCGATGCCCTGTTCGCCGTGGGAGTTGGTGTGGCCTTTGAGACGGCCACGCTCCTCCTGGTACTGCCCGATGCGCGAGCGGATACCGTCATCCTCGATCGCCGCGCGGTCGAGGGTCAGCAGCGTCACCGCCGAGAGCGCCTTCACCGCAGGCGCCGGACCGGCCTCGCCGGCGAGAGCGTCGTCGCCGAAATAGTCGCCGCGCGTGGCGAGCCCCTGGCGCAGCCGGCCCTTGTAGGGGCCCGACAGGGTCAATTCGACGGTGCCGTCGGCCACGATCACAAGGCTGCGGCCGGATGAGCCCTCCTCGGCGATGACGTCGCCGGCCTTGTGCTGGCTCTGCGTGCACTTGTCCGCGAGCGCGGCGAGTTCGGCATCGCCCAGGCGGCTGAACAGCGGCACGGCGCGCAGCGATCCAGCCGCCGTCCGGCGGCGAGCGCTCGATTGAGGTCGGTTCGGAGATCGTCGACGCGCTTCAGCCCGACGGCGAAGCGCACATAGCCGCCTGGGGCGCGCTGCTCATCCGGCGTCAGTTGTGAATGGCCGGCAGAACCATCGGCCAACCGCCTCATGGGTGCTTATGGATCGGATCGACCCAGTAGACGGTCTCGGGCCGCTCGGCCGCATCGACATCGGGTAGGTTGACCACCACCGCCTCGTTGTCGGAGCGCACCAGCACGCAATGCAGGGGCGCGTCTGTCGAGGCGTTGATCTCCTGGTGCGGCACGTAGGGCGGCACGAAGATGAAGTCGCCGGGCCCGGCCTCCGCCACGTATTCGAGGCGCTCGCCCCAGCGCATCCGGGCGCGCCCGGAGACGATGTAGATCACGCTCTCCAGCGCGCCGTGATGATGCACGCCGGTCTTGGCGTCGGGTGCGATCGCGACCGTGCCGGCCCAGATCTTCTGCGCGCCGACGCGGGCGGCGTTGACCGCCGCCTGCCGGAACATGCCGGGCGTCTGGGCGGTGTTGGGGTCGAGCCGGTCGCCGGGGATCACCCGCACGCCGTCGTGTTTCCAGCGCGCGGCGGCGCCTTCGTCGTGGTCATGATTGTGAGGCTCATGGTCGTGAGGCTCATGGTCGTGGGTGTGGCCGTCGCCGATGTCGTGCATGTTCACAAAATCCTTTGTCGCCGCGATCACCGCACGACGGCGAGAGCGTCCGAAAACCCAGTATCGAGGATCGCCTCGGCGCGCGGAGCCCGCGCCGCCGGGATCAGCCCGGCCCGCACATAGAGGTCGATGATGCGCTGCTCGTCGGCGATCACGGCCTCATCGATCGGTACGGTGCGATATCGAGCCCGCCCGAACCAGCGCAGAGGCACAGCCTCGGGCAGGCCGATCAGCCGCGACCATGCGGACGCGTAGGGCGCCGGATCGGTCAGCGCCCAGGCTCGGGCCTTGGCGAGGCGGGCGGCGTAGTCGGCGAGCAGGGCGCGCTTGGACTTCAGTGCCGCGTCGCTCGCCACCGCGTAGCTCAGGCCCGGGGTGATGCCGTTGGCCTGCTGCCGGTTTGGTGGACACGGTCCTAAGCTAATTGAGCACGGTTTTCGAACTCGACAGGGCTGAGGTAGCCCAGGGTCGAGTGCCGCCGCNTGGCCTGCTGCCGGTTTGGTGGACACGGTCCTAAGCTAATTGAGCACGGTTTTCGAACTCGACAGGGCTGAGGTAGCCCAGGGTCGAGTGCCGCCGCGCCGGGTTGTAGAAGCGCTCGATGTAATCGAACACGTCGGCACGGGCTTCATCCCGCGTCCGGTWGGTCCGTCGAGCCGTGCGCTCGGTCTTCAGCGAGGAGAAGAAGCTCTCCATCGCCGCGTTGTCCCAGACGTTGCCSGACCGACTCATCGAGCAGGTCACGCCGTGCTCGGCCATCTGACGCTGGAAGGCTTCACTCGTGTATTGCGAGCCCTGGTCCGAGTGATGCAGCAAGGCATCCGGCTTGCCCCTGCGCCAGATCGCCATGACGAGCGCATCCGTGACGAGTTGAGCCGTCATGCTGGCCTGCATCGACCAGCCCACGACACGGCGCGAGAACAGATCGATGACGGCGGCGACGTAGAGCCAGCCCTCGGCGGTCCAGAGATACGTGAAGTCGGCGATCCACTTCCGGTTTGGGGCGTCGGCCGCGAACCGCCGATCCAGAAGATTGGGCGAAGTGGCAGCCCGCTCWCCYTCGTCCTTCGGCATCCCCCGTCGGCGCGGCCGTGCCCGCARGGCRTTCTCGCGCATGATCCGCTCGATGCGGTGCAGCCCGCACGCGACGCCCTCGGCGAGCACGTCGCGCCAGACGCGCCTTGCGCCGTAGGTGCGGTCGCTGGCYACGAAGCTCGCGTGGGCCTTGCCCAGGATAGCTTCGTCGTCACGTGTGYGTTGGCTGGGCTGCCGAGTGAGCCACGCGTGGAAGCCGGAGCGCGAGACACCCAGCGCCGTGCACATCCAGGCAACTGGCCAGACGGGACGATGCTTTGCGATGAASGCGAACTTCATATCGCGTCCCTCGCAAAGTATGCGGCGGCCTTTTTTAGGATATCACGCTCCGCCTTCAGACGAGCGACCTCCCTGCGCAGCCGGTCGATCTCGATCTGCTCGAGCTTCATCTGCCCCTGACCGGGAAAAGCGTGTCGGGGATCGGCCGCCGCCTGCTTCACCCACCGGTGCAGCATCGTCTCGTGAACGTCGAGGTCGCGCGCCGCCTGCGCAATACTGACACCACGTTCCCGAACCAGTCGAACCSCCTCGATCTTGAACTCACGTCCGAACTTGCGACGCTGCATGGAGCACCTCCGGCTTCATCATCACACCTAAACTGGGTGTCCGTGAAACCGGCAGCAGGCCAACTCGATCTTGAACTCACGTCCGAACTTGCGACGCTGCATGGAGCACCTCCGGCTTCATCATCACACCTAAACTGGGTGTCCGTGAAACCGGCAGCAGGCCACTCAGAAAGCCTCCCTGTACAGGCGAAGGGCGTCCGCTTCCGTGATAGCGACCGGGTTGTTCATCAGGAGGCGCGTCTGCTTCATGGCGTCGGAGGCCAGGAGCGGGAGCCTCTCCTCTTCGACCCCGGCGTCACGCAGGCGGCGCGGGGCACCGCTTTCGTCCATCAGAGCCTGCATGGCATCGACGAAGTCCTGCGCGCGGTTGGGCGCTTGCGCAGGCGCCCCGATCACATCGGCCAGCTCGGCATAGAGGGGTGCGGCGGCCTTCGCGTTGAACCGCAGCACCGGCCCGAGCATCAGCGCGTTCGAAAGGCCGTGGGGGATGTGGTAGTGACCGCCCAAAGGGTAGGCCAGGGCATGCACCGCCGCCACAGGCGCGTTCGAGAAGGCCTGTCCCGCCAGCGTCGCCCCAAGCAGCATACCCTCGCGCGCTGCGCGGTCACTGCCGTCACGGCAGGCCTGCACGAGATTGGCGGCCAGGAGACGGAGCGCTTCGCGAGCCAGCGCGTCCGACAGCGGATTTTTCCGGAGCCGGCCGGTATAGGCCTCGACCGCGTGCACCATCGCATCGATGCCGGTTGCCGCCGTATGGATTGGCGGCAGACCTACGGTCAGCTCGGCATCGAGCAGCACGTAATCCGCGTAGAGTTGGGGGGAGACCACACCCATCTTCGTGGCCTCACCGGTCGTGATGATGGCGATGTTCGTAACTTCCGAACCGGTTCCCGCGGTTGTCGGCACCAGGGCAAGGGGTAGCCGAGCGCCCTCGACCTTACCGATCCCGTACATGTCGGACAGCGATTGCCCCGCACTGTCCAGCAATACGGCGGCCAGCTTGGCGACATCCAAGGATGAGCCGCCGCCCAAGCCGAGAACGATATCGGCGCTCTTCTGCCGTGCGCTGTCAACGCAGGCCTGCAACACGCCCTCGGGCGGATCGGCAACGACCGCGTCGAAGATCGTGACGCTGAAGCCGTTGTCCTGCAGGTTGCCGAGAACGGGTTCGATCAAGCCCGCTTTGACCAGGCCGGCATCCGTGACCAGGAGCAGCTTGCGCTGCGGGAAGCGCGAAGCCAGACGTTCGCCGATCCGTCCGGCGCCGGACCATTCGAGCTGGATTGCGGGAACGGTCTGGAAATCAAAGGCCTGCATGACCGGACTTTCCCGCAAGGAAGCGATTGGTGACGGTCGTTCAAGCGATCGATGAGCACACGTACTTCGTCTCGATATATTCTTCGATTCCGTACTTCGATCCCTCTCGCCCGAGACCCGACTGCTTCATTCCGCCGAACGGCGCGACTTCGTTCGAGATCAGCCCGGAATTGTGCCCCACGATGCCGTATTCCAGCGCTTCGGCCACCCGCCAAGCGCGACGATGGCTCTCGGTGTAGAAGTAGGCCGCCAGGCCGAACTCCGTATCGTTGGCCATCTGCACGACCTCTTCCTCGGTTTCGAACCGGAACAGGGGTGCAACCGGCCCGAAGGTCTCTTCACGGGCAATCCGCATGGCCTGCTTGACATCGGCGAGGACGGTCGGCGCATAGAACGACGCGCCGCTGGCATGACGCTGCCCGCCGACAAGGCAGCGCGCGCCGCTGCCCAGCGCATCGGCAACGTGGCTCTCGACCTTGCGAATTGCGGCCTCGTCGATCAACGGCCCGATCTGGACATCCTCTTCCGTACCGGCACCGACCTTGAGGCCGGCGACGCGGTCGGCAAGGCGCCGCGCAAAGGTTTCGTAGATGCCGGATTGCACATAGATCCGGTTCGCACACACACAGGTTTGCCCCGCATTGCGGAACTTGGCGGCCATGGCACCGTCGACGGCGGCATCAAGGTCGGCATCGTCGAACACGATGAATGGGGCGTTGCCGCCGAGTTCGAGAGACAGCCGTTTAATGGTCGGCGCGCACTGTGCCATGAGCAGACGGCCCACGCCGGTCGAGCCCGTGAAGGAGAGCTTGCGCACCCGCTCGCTCTTCGTCAGCACCTCGCCGACGGTCTTTGCCGGGCCGGTGACGATTTGCAGGACGCCCGCCGGAACACCCGCCTGGACGGCGAGGTCGGCCAGGGCGAGAGCGGTCAGAGGGGTCTGATCCGCCGGCTTCACGATGATGGTGCAGCCAGCCGCGAGCGCGGGGGCCGCCTTGCGGGTGATCATCGCGGCCGGGAAGTTCCAGGGCGTGATCGCAGCACAGACACCGACCGGTTGCTTCAGAACGAGAATGCGCTTGTCGGCCTGCGGGGCGGGGATGACATCGCCGTAGACGCGCTTGGCTTCCTCGGCGAACCACTCGATGAAGGAGGCGGCATAGACGACCTCGCCGCGGGCTTCGGCCAGCGGCTTGCCCTGTTCGGCCGTCATGATCGCCGCGAGATCGTCGGCGTTCTCCAAGATCAAGGTGAACCACGTGCGCAGGATCGCGGAGCGATCGCGAGCGGCCGTCTTCGACCAAGTCCGGAAGGCACGGTCTGCGGCGTCGATCGCCTGCTCGATGACGTTCGCGTCCAGCGATGGCACATCGGCGATGTGGGATTGATCGGCGGGGTTATGAACCGGAATGACCGAACGGTCGGCAGCAGCCAGCCAAGCGCCATCGACGAGGCATGCCTGCCGCAGGAGATCAGGGGCATTCAGGCGCATGAAAAGCCTCCTAGCGGCTTGCGGTTCAGCTAATTGAACTGTATTCTCTTAATTGAACTTAGTCCCACGGCGTTTGGCACGTCAAGGCAGTCACGCATGAACGGCATCATGGGAGAGAGCGGCGCGGAGACTGTTCCCGCTCTGCGACGGGCGGTCCGGATCTTGGATTTCGTGAGTTCAGCCGAGAGCGCACCGAACGCGGCCGATCTCGCTCGCCTGATGGCGATCCCGAAAAGTACGGCGCATGGTCTTTTATCGGCCATGGTCGAACTGGGGCTTCTCGCCCGATCACAGGAGGGCGCTTACCGGCCGGGATCGCATATCATGCAATGGGCGAGCGGGTTCCTGGCTCAGCAGAATATCGTTCGGGAATTCCAGAATCACTTCGCGGAAAACTCAGCTCTCTCTGAGCATACGGTGACTCTTACGGTCCTCGATGGAACGGATGTGACTTATCTCGGCTGTCAAAACAGCACGAAGCCGCTTGGCTTCACCTTCCGCATCGGCATGCGCCTGCCGGCCGTCTTTACCGCGACGGGAAAGGCTCAACTCGAAACGGTTCCGCCTCACAGGCTTGAGGACATGTTCGGAGATGACTGGCCCGAACCGATGACGCGCTCCAGCGTCAAGAACCTTGCGGCGCTGAAGGAAGAATTGAAGGAGATCAGGAAGCGGGGGTATTCCATCGACGATGGGCAGATCCGCGAAGGGATGATCTGTTTGGGCGCGGCGATCAGAGAATTCTCAGGTCGCTCCATCGGCGGCATCGCGATCAGCTTGATCGAGAGTGAAGCCTTGCCGGATGTCTTGGACCGGTTGGGCCAGGAGCTGCGGCGTACCGCCGACGCGTTGTCGAAGCGACTTGGCGCTTGAACGCTCCCACGAGAGACATGACGGCATGTCTGATGGACGAATGTTTTTCTGACCTTCGATGCGATCGCCTTTGACCGAGGCCTTGTGAGAATACAGGTCTTTCGGAATTGGGATCTGAGCGCGGAATAGCGTCGCAGATCGGCCTCGCGGGGCTCAAGCTCGGCAGAAGCGAGCGACGCCGCTTTCGCCTGACGTCCGCGAACGAACGGTCCGGTCCACACGGATCAGCCCCATGATCCCGAATTACCAAATACGCACCGGAACTCCTTTGCGCGCAATCCGTTTGAGCACGGCTGCCGATCTGGCAGCGTGGCACGAGAGGGAGCGACGCGGGCGTGACGGCGGATGTCGACAGGCATGAGCTTCGGCAGATCATCGCCGGCCTGAGCGAGGGCGTGATCCTGGTCGAGCCCGACCAGAGCATCGCCTACGCCAACGAGGCCGCGCTCGCCATGCACGGCGTCGAGACCCTCGACGCGCTGGGCGCCACCGTCGATGCCTACCGCGAGCGTTTTGCCCTGCGCTACCGCAACAACCGGGCGCCCGAGCAATATCCGATCGAGCGGGTGGTCGCCGGCGAGCGTTTCCACGACGTCGTCGTCGAGGTCCGGCGGCCCGACCGCCCGGACGTCTACTTCGTCCACTCGCTCCGCAGCCTCGTCGCCACCGACCGCGACGGCGAGCCGAGCTGCCTCGCCCTCATCCTCAAGGACGTGTCGGACCAGTTTGAGGCCGAGGAGCGCTTCGAGAAGACCTTCAACGCAAACCCGGCGCCCGCGATCATCACCCGGCTGTCCGACCTGCGCCACGTCAAGGTGAACGCGGGCTTCCTGGAGATGACCGGCTATGTCCGCGATGCCGTCATCGGGCGCAGCGTCTACGAGGTCGATGTTCTGGCCGGGGCCCGCAACCGCGACCTCGCCGTGTCGCGTCTGAACGAGGGCGGCACTGTCCCGCAGATGGAAGCCTGCCTCGACCTGCCGGATGGCGGGTCGCGCTTCGTCATCGTCGCCGGCCAGCCCATCGAGATGGGCGAAGAGCCCTGCATGCTGTTCACCTTCGCCGACCTCGAACTGCGCCGGAAGGCCGAGACCGCGCTCCGGCAAAGCGAGGAGCGCTTCGCCACGGCGTTCCGGCTGACCCCGGTGCCAACGCTGCTGGCGCGGCTGGACGGCTTCACGGTGACGGGCGTCAACGACGCGTTCACCCGCGTCTTCGGCTACGGCGAGGACAGCGTGGTCGGGCGCTCACCCTCCGAGACCGGGCTGTGGGTTGCGGAAGGAGCCCGCGAGCGGTTCGAGGAGGCGGTCGGCCGCACCGGTTTCGTCCCCGGCCAGGAGGTCTGCCTGCGCCACCAAGATGGGTCGGAACTCGACTGCCTCATCTCCGCCGAGCGCGTCGAGATCGGCGAGGAGACCTTCGCCCTGCTCGTCCTGCAGGACATCACCGAGCGCAAGCGCGGCGAGCGCGAACTGTTCGAGGCCATCGAGGCGGTGATGGCCGACACCTCATGGTTCAGCCGCGGGCTCATCGAGAAGCTCGCCAACCTGCGCCAGCCCAGCAGCCACGACGGCGACGGCGCCAGCCCGATCCTCACCGTGCGCGAGCGCCAGATCCTGAACCTGATCTGCACCGGGCTCGATGACGAAGCCATCGCCAAGCGGCTCAACCTCTCCCGCAACACCGTGCGGAACCACGGCGCCGCGCTCTACCGCAAGCTCGGCGTCCACAAACGGGCCGAGGCCGTGATCTGGGGACGCGAGAACGGCTTCCCGCTCCACGCCTCCGGTACATAAAAACCGCTCTACTGGTATTTTGATACTATTGATTGGCGAGCGCGAGCGGACATCTCAAGCCGACCGGGATTTTCCCAGTCACTCGCGAGGTGCCCATGACCGACCGCGTGAAATCGACTTCCACCACCGAGACCAAGGGTTCGGTGAAGGAGGCCATCGGCAAGCTGACAGGGGATGCCCGCGTCGAAGCCGAGGGCAAGGCTCAGAAACGCCAAGTGCCACCCTCCAAGGCGGCACCGCGCGACGACTGACCCGAACAACATCCGGCGCCTCACCGTGCCGGCCCATCAAGAACAGGAGGAGCATCACATGGTCGATACGGACAGGATGACGGGTGCCGCCAAAGAGATCGGCGGCAAGGTTCAGGGCGCGGTCGGCGACCTGACCGGCTCGAAGAATGAGTCCGTCGAGGGTCGCTTCCGCGAAGCGCAAGGCACCGCCGAGAACCTCTACGGCCAGGCCAAGGACGCGGTCCGGCACGCCGCCGACGAGGTCTCCGAATACGCCGAGGACGCCTACGGCCAGGGCCGCCGATACATCCGCGAGGGGTCCCGCGATGTCGGCGGATACGTCTCCGAGGCTCCGGGTACCTCGCTTCTCGTTGCCGCCGCCATCGGCTTCGGCCTGGGCCTCCTCGTCAGCCGCCTCTGACCTCTCCCTTTGTTTCGACCTCTCAGACCACCGGAGTAACTGCGTGACCACGACGACAAGCCTATCCCCCGTTGCCGCTAGCGATACACGGGCCGTGCTGCTCAACGAGGTGTCCTGGGGCGCCATCTTCGCCGGCGCCGTGACCGCCCTCGTGACCCAGGTTGTCCTGAACCTCGTCGGGGTGGGCGTCGGCTTGGCCTCCGTCGGCACCAACGCCGCCGACAATCCGGACGCCTCGACCTTCTCGCTCGGTGCGGGGCTGTGGTTCGTGGTCTCCGGCATCGTCGCCTCGCTGGCCGGCGGCCTCATCGCCGGGCGCCTCTCCGGCAAGTCGCTGCCGGGTGTGGCCGCCTTGCACGGCCTCGTCGCCTGGGCGGTGACCACGCTGGTGGTGCTGTACCTCATCACCTCCGCGGCGAGCGGCCTCGTTGGCGGCACGCTCGGCACGGTTTCGGGCGCGCTCGGCGGCGCCGGCAACCTCGTCGGCGGCACGGTGCAGACGGCGGCCCAGGCTGCGGCCCCGTCGCTGTCGAAGATCGCCAACCCGCTCGACGGCATCGAGCAGAAGGTTCGCGAGCAGTCCGCCGGTCAGGATCCGCAGGCCGCCCGTGACGCCGCCGTCGCGGCCGTCCGTGCCGTCCTGTCGGGCGACCCGGCCCAGAAGGAGCAGGCCAAGACCCGCGCCGCCGACGCCCTCGCCAAGGCGCAGGGCATCGCGCCCGACCAGGCCAAGGCGCAGATCGACGGCTACGAGAAGCAGTACGAGCAGGCCGTCGCCACGGCCAAGCAGAAGGCCGAGGCCGCGGCCGTCGCCGCCAAGTCCGCCGCCACCCAGGGTGCCTTCTACGCCGCCCTGGCGCTGATCCTCGGTGCCCTCGCCGCTTTCTTCGGCGGACGCCTCGGCGCTCCGAAGCCCGCGACGCTGGTCGGCACCTACGACGCCCGCCGCGCCTGATCCCCTCCCCCGGCTCCCGCCGTTGGCGGGAGCCTCCAGGACCGGCGCTGCCGGTGAATCCAATCCCAAAAGGAGAGCATCCGATGAGCAGCACGACCGACAAGATCAAGGGCCTCGTCAACGAAGCCGCCGGCAACGTCAAGCAGGGCATCGGCAACGTCACGGGCAACGACAAGCTCGTGGCCGAGGGCAAGGCCCAGGAGCTGAAGGGCGAAGCCCAGAAGACGGTCGGCGACGTCAAGGACGGTGCCAAGACCCTCGCCGACAAGGTCACCGGCAAACACTGATCACTGCCCGGATCCTCACGCGGGGCCGGCCGGGCCGGCCCCGCCCCTTTCCACTCGTTTTTCGGAGAGAGCCATGAACCGCGACCAGTTCCGCGGCGCGTCCCGTCACATCAAGGGCCGCGCCCAGACCGCCCTCGGCGGCGTCACGGGTGACCCGGTCCGCCAAGTGCGCGGCGCTGCGAACCAAGTGGCCGGCGGGGCGCAGTACGCCTACGGTAGCGCCCGCGACCGGATCGAAGACCTCGCCCGCGAGGGCGAACACCTCGCCGATTCCGCACGCGAACGGGCCGACGACCTGATCCAGGATGGACGCCGTTACGCCGGCGAGGCCCGCCGCCGCGGCCGGGATTACAGCCGTCGCGCCGTCCGCTACGCCGATGCCGACCGCACCTCGACCCTGCTCGGTATCGCCGCAGCCGCCTTCACGCTGGGCTGGCTCGCGCGTCCGTCGCGCTGAACGCCGCAACTCGGGAGACAACCATGATCCGCAAGTTTCTCACCGCCCTCGTGCTGCCGAGGGTCATCGCCTTCATCAGCCGCCGACTCTCCGGCAAGGCCACGACCCCGACACGGCATCGGCGCTAAGCCTCCGGAACGGGCGCCGGCTCGGGGCGAGTAACACTCGCAGGGTCAAGCACACCCTGCCTGCGATATTCGCCGCCCTACCAGCCCGGCCAGTTCCCATGAGCCGGCCGCCAACGGGCTCTTGATCGCAGCGTTCGCCCCACGACGACGCGCAGCAGGGACGCGTGCCTATCGCAGCATGAACCGGTCGGCCTTCGGTGCCTCGCGGCCGGTCTCGCCGAGGGCATCGAGGATCGCCGCGTCGGCCGTGTGCAGCAGGGTGTCGAGGGGAAGGTCGTTGGCGTCAGTGCCGAACGGCTCTTCCAACTCGTCGCCGAGCGCATCGAGGCCGAAGAACGCGTAAGCCACCAGCGCCGCGATGATCGGGGTGGACCAGCCGAGCGAGCCGGCGAGCCCGAACGGCAGCAGCAGGCAATAGAGCCAGGCGGTTCGGTAGAGCAGCAGCGTGTAGGCGAAGGGCAGCGGCGTGCCGTGAATGCGCTCGCAGGTCGCCTGGATCGCCGAGAGGCTGGCGACCTTGTGCTCCAGGCTCACGAACAGCACGTCGCTTAGCGCACCGGCCTTCGTCGCCGCGGCGAGATCCCGCGTCAGCCCCGTCAGCGCGGCGTCGGCCCCGCTCGGCCGTTGCCCGAGGGTCGCGAGTTCCTCGGAGGGCAGCCAGGACGCGAGCGCCTCGGTCTCGTTCAGCCCGCGCAAACGGGCGTGCAGGGCATGGGCGAAGCCGGCACCGCGGCGCAGGCAACGGCGGCGCAGGGCCTCGTGCTCGGGCTCCGGCAGCAGCGCCGGCAGCAGCCGGGCAAGCCCGCGCAACTCGACGATGAGGCTGCCCCAGGCCCGCCGCGCCTCCCACCAGCGATCGTAGCAGGCGCCGTTACGGAAGCTCAGGAAGATCGAGAGCGCGAGCCCGACCAGGGTGAAGGGGCCGATCCCGGCCGTGACCGGGAACCACGCCGCATGCCGCTGCTCGATCGCCACCACGAGGAAGGAGAGCGCGGCGATGACGATGACCTGCGGCGCGACCTTGGGCAGGATCGAGCCGCGCATGGCGAACAGGATCGTCAGCAGGCCGGGGCGGGGGCGGACGATCATGGCAAGGGTCTCAGCCGGCGCAGGCCGCAACCAGCCGGCGCATGAAGGCCTCGCCGCGGGCGAGTTCGTCGAGAGTGATGAATTCGTCGGGCTGATGCGCCTGATCGATCGAGCCCGGTCCGCACACCACGGTCGGGATGCCGGCCCGCTGGAAGCGTCCGGCTTCGGTGGCGTAGGGCACGGTGATCGTCGCGTTGCGCCCGGCGAGCCGAAGGGCCAGCCTCTCGGCCTCCGAGCCCGGATCGGGCGCGAGCCCCGGCACGGACACTTCCTCGACCGTCGCGATATGCCCGAATTCGCCGTAGCGGTTGAGGCGTTCGCGGGTCACCCGCTCGCAGGAAGCAGCGAAGAGAGCGGGGATCTCGGCCATGTCGAGATCGGGCAGGCCGCGGAATTCCCACAGGAAGGTGCAGAGCTTCGGCAGGATGTTGCGGGCGGTACCGCCCTCGATCACGCCGACATGGACGGTGGTGTTGGGCGGGTCGAACCGGCCGGAGGCGTCGCCGCGGGCGACCATGGCGTCGGCGATGCGGTTCAGTTCGGCGATGAGGTCGGCCGCCGCCATCACCGCGTTGGCGCCAAGGCCCGGCTTGGCCGAATGCGCCGCGTGGCCATGCACGGTGGTGTTGTAGGTCACGACGCTCTTGTGCGCGTCCGCCACCTGCATCTCCGTCGGCTCGCCGACGATCACGGCACCCGGCCGCGGCAGGTCGGCGCCGAAGCGGGCGATGGTGTCGGCGACGCCGAGACAGGTGGTCTCCTCGTCGTAGGAGAGCAGAATGTGGATCGGCCGTGTCAGCCCGGCCTCCAGCGCCGCCGGCACCAGGGCGAGCGCCAGGGCGTCGAACCCCTTCATATCGACGGCGCCGCGGCCATAGGCGCGGCCGTCGGCCACGCGCAGGCGAAACGGATCGGAGCTCCAGGCCTGCCCCGTCACCGGCACCACGTCGGTATGGCCGGAAAGCACGACGCCGCCATCGGTCATCGGCCCGATGGTGGCGAACAGGGCGGCCTTGTCACCCTCCGCGTTCGGCACCCGGATATGGGGCACGCCCCAGCCGTCGAGATAGCCGGCCACGAAGTCGATCAGGGCGAGGTTCGACTTCGAACTCTCGGTATCGAACGCGACGAGCCGCTCCAGAAGCTCCAGCGGCGTGAGGCGGGTGCCGCCGGCCGGCGCCGTCAATGGACGACGCGGCGCAGATGCGGCGAATCCAGCGAGAAGGCCGGGATCTCCGCCTCGAAGCTCTCGCCGCCGATCGTGGACATCGTGTAGCTGCCGGCCATCAGGCCGTCCGGCGTGGTGAGGGGGCAGCCGCTGGTGTAGCTGAACGATTCGCCCGGCTCGAGAACCGGCTGCTTGCCAACGACGCCCGCGCCGCGCACCTCCTGGCAGGCGCCGCGTCCGTCGATGATCCGCCAGTGGCGCGAGCGGAGCTGCACCTGTTCATTGCCATTGTTCACGATCTCGACCGTGTAGGCAAAGAAGTAGCGGCTCTCGCCCGGCGAGGACTCCTCCTCGACGAATCGGGGCTCCACCGTCACCATGATGCCGCGCGTCTCGGCCTTGTACATCGCGGGAAAGCATCTCCGTGGACGGCGCACAGGCCGCATCGCGACATCTGCGACGCGCCGTGGTACGTGGCGCCAGAAATCTCGTCAATCGCGGTCGCCTACGTGGGCGGACGGTGGGGCGGAGGGCGGAGACCACGTGCCGAACGCTTCGCACCGGAGCGCCCTGGAGACCGGGCGGCCCGACCGTCTGCCGCTCGCGGCCGGCACGGCTCTGGGCGCCCTCCTGACGCTCGGCCTCGCCGTCGGCTTCGCGTGGTGGAACCCGGCGCAGAACCGGTGGCCGGCCCTGGCTTTGGTGCTGGCGCTCTGTCTCGACGCCGCGGCGCGGATCGTGGCGCGAGCCGTGCGGCAGCGGACGGGCGTGGAAACGGAGTTCCGCGGCCTTCCCTCGCCGATGCTCGCGCTCGGGAATGCGGCGTGGATCGCTGCGGTCGTGGTGGCCATCGCCGCCGGCCTGCGGCCCACGCTGTTTCCGCTGCTGGCGAGCGCGCTCGCGGGTCTGATCGCGATGGGGGCCTGCGCTCGGCTCGCGCTGGCGCGGATGGTGGTGGTGATCGAGGCGGCGGAACGCGCGGCGGCCGAGGCCAAGGGCAAAGGCGAGGGAACGGGACGATGAGCGGAGACGTGCCGGCCGCATCCGGTATCCTGCCGGCGCAGGCCATCACGGCGCTGACGCAAGCCGGGGCGATCCGCCCCGCAAGCCGCTACGCCGCCGACCAGATCCAGCCCGCGAGCCTCGACCTGCGGCTCGGCAGCCGTGCCTACCGGGTGCGCACGAGCTTCCTGCCCGGCAGCGGGCGCTCGGTCGCGACCTGCGTCGCGGCCTTCGCGCTGCACGAGATCGACCTGACGCAGGGCGCCGTCTTGGAGACGGGCTGCGTCTACATCGCCGAATTGCAGGAAACCCTGGCGCTCCCCCCCGATCTCAGCGCCAGCGCCAACCCGAAAAGCTCGACCGGGCGCATCGACGTGTTCACCCGCGTGATCACCGACCGCGCCAGCGCCTTCGATCAGATCGAAGCGGGTTATGCCGGCCAGCTCTACGCCGAGATCTCGCCGCGCACCTTCCCGGTGCGGGTGCGGACCGGCTCGCGCCTGTCGCAGATCCGTTTCCGCCAGGGCGACCCGCGGCTGCGGGAATCGGAACTCGCCGCGCTCCATGCCAGCGACCCGCTGATCGATATCGCGTCACCCTCGCTTCAGGGCGGCGTGCCGGTCTCGGTCGATCTCGCGGGCTTCGACGGGCTGATCGGCTACCGGGCCAAGCGCCATACCGGCCTGATCGACGTCGACCGGCCGCGCGGCCACCGCACGCGCGACTTCTGGGAGCCGCTGCCGGCCGATGGCAGCCGCACGCTGATCCTCGATCCCGGCCAGTTCTACATCCTGGCCTCGAAAGAGGCGGTGCGGGTGCCGGCCGACCACGCGGCCGAGATGGTGCCGTTCGATCCCCTAGTCGGCGAGTTCCGCGTCCACTATGCCGGCTTCTTCGATCCGGGCTTCGGCCTCAGCGAAGCGGGCGGAGCCGGTGCCCGCGCGGTGCTCGAAGTGCGCTCGCGCGACGTGCCGTTCCTTCTGGAAGACGGCCAGATCGTCGGCCGCCTCGTCTACGAGCGCATGCTGGAACGGCCCGCGACCCTCTACGGCGCCGCGGGCGCCGGCTCGAATTATCAGGCCCAGGGGCTGAAGCTCTCGAAGCATTTCGCCACCGAGCCCGAGCCACCCGCGGCCTGATCGCTCCGCCGCGGCCACCGGCGTCGCCCCTGCACGGTTAGGCGCCGACGCGGTCTTGATCCTCGATCTCGGGCGCCACCTGTCCGAAATTGAGCACCGAGACCAGCGTCACGCCGCCGACGATGTTGCCGAGCAGCGTCGGAACGAAGAAGCCGGTGAGATATTTCGGAAAATCGATCTCGCCGGTGGCGACGAGGTAATAGGCATCGACCGAGCCGGCGACGATGTGGGCGAGCCCGCACATCGAGACCAGCGACGTCATCAGGATGATTATGAAGGGCGCCGCCGAGCCCGAGGCCGGCAGGATCCACACCATCAGGGCGATCAGCCATCCGGCGAACACCGCCTTGATCACCGTGGTCCAGAATGGGTCCTCGATGGTGTGACGGCTGATCTCGGCAAAAGCCTCCCGCACCTCCGGCTTGAACGCGTCGGTATGGGCCAGGACCGAGGCGATGGCGATCGTCGCCACGATGTTGGCGACGAGCACGATGCCCCAGAGCCGCAGAACCCGCGTCAACGCGCCGAACGTCCGCTCGGTGAGGAGCGGCAGAATCGGCGTCACCGTGTTCTCGGTAAAGAGCTGCTGGCGCCCGAGCACGACGATGAGGAAGCCGATCGAATAGCCCGCGCTGGTGATGAGTTCGGTCCAGGGCGCGTGCGGCAGATGCCCTTTGAGCACGCCCGGGACGATCAGCGAGAAACCCATGGTGAGCCCGGCGGCGAACCCCGAGAGCGAGAGGGCCAGCCATGTGCGGCGCATCTCCTCCTCGCCTTCCCGCCGGATGATCTCGTGCAGGATCAACGCATCCGGGCGGTGGGCCTTCTCGACCTGGGCGTCGTCCTTCTCGCGGGTGTGGGCGCCGTGGGTCTTCGGTTCACCCCGGTTTTCCGGCTCTCCGTGCGTACGGGAATCCTGGGACATGCGGCCCTCGGCGGTCGTCTCGTCGCAGCCCAACGTACGGCAGCGCTTGCGTGCTCCCTGCGCGCAGAGATTTATTTCATGACGGCCAGCACGTCGCCGGAAGCGAAATGCCTACGGCCGAAGCCCGGCCAGCAACGCCTCCACGGCCGCGCGCGCCGCTGCCACAGCGTCCCTGTCGCGACCGCGAACGACGATGCGGTTGCGAAATCCCTCCGGCGTCATCGACGGATAGGAGCCGATCGAGACATCGCCATGCGCAGCGGCGATTTCGGCGAGGCCACCGGCGAAGTTGCCCTCGGGGATCGCGCCCGCCTCGATCGTCTCGGACAGCACCGGCGCGTTGCCCGTCAGCGTCGGGCGGATCTCGTCGAGCATCGCCGCCATGATCTGCGGCACGCCGGCCATGACAAAGACGTTGCCGAGCCGGAAGCCCGGCGCCTTCGAGACGGGGTTGGCGATCAGGTCGGCCCCGTCGGGGATGCGGGCCATGCGCAGGCGCGCCGCGTTGAGATCCTCCGGCCGGTGCCGCTCCAACAGCATGGCGCGGGCGCGGGGATCGACGTCGATGCCGACGCCGAAGGCCTCCGCCACGCTGTCGGCGGTGATGTCGTCATGGGTCGGGCCGATGCCGCCAGAGGTGAAGAGATAGGTGTAGCGCGCCCGCAGCGCGTTCACCGCGGCGACGATCTCCTCTTTCACGTCCGGCACGATGCGCACCTCGCGCAGGTCCACGCCGATCTCGGTCAGCACCTCGGCGATGGTGCCGATGTTCTTGTCCTTGGTACGGCCCGAGAGAATCTCGTCGCCGATGACGAGGATGGCGGCGGTGACGTTGGAACTCTGGGACATGCGGCCTCGGGGGCGATGATCGGGGTGGAAGCTAGGGCGCGGATGCGCGAAAGCGAAAGCCCCTCGTTCCGCCCCGGCCCGCGATGCGCTTCCCCTCCCCCCTGATCGAAGGGCGCCTTGTGCGGCGCTACAAGCGCTTCCTCGCCGACGTGCGGCTTCCCGACGGAACGATGGTGACGGCGCATTGCGCCAATCCCGGTGCGATGCTGGGGCTAAACACGGAAGGGTTTCGCGTCCTGCTCTCGCCCTCGACCAATCCGGCGCGAAAACTCGGGTTCTCGTGGGAGCTGGTGGAGGCGGTGCTGCCCGGCGGGCCGCAATGGGTCGGCATCAACACCGCCCGGCCCAATGCCCTCGTCGCCGAAGCCTTTCGCGCGAACACACTCGCGCCGCTGATCGGCTACGAGACGCTCCGGCCGGAGGTCGCCTACGGAAAGGCGAGCCGCGTCGATTTCCTGGCGAGCGGAGGCGGCCTGCCGCCCTGCCATGTCGAGGTGAAGAACTGCCACCTCATGCGCCAAGCGGGGCTCGCGGAGTTTCCCGATTGCAAAGCGGCCCGCTCGGCCCGCCACATGGAAGAACTGGCCGGCGTCGTCACCGCGGGCGGACGGGCGATGCTGATCGTGGTGATCCAGATGCGGGCCGACGCCTTCGACGTCGCCCGCGACATCGACCCGGTCTTCGACCGTGCGCTTCGTGTGGCTTTGGCGGCCGGCGTCGAGGCCTACGCCTATACCTGCGCGGTCGGGCCGGAGGGCGTCGTGATCGACACGCCGGTCCCGATCCTCACATCAGCAGCGAGTCCCATCGGCAGCGCGACGCCATGATGGTGAAGGGTGGATAAAAGGCGTTCCAAGTTTTCGGTCGTGGTGGACCGCTCGGGAACGATCAACACACCGCCGTTGAACATGTGAATGAGAAGGCGCGGGCCCAATTTTTCGATCGATCGGATCATGCCCCATTTATAAAGAACATGACCATGCATCGATCGGGCGTCGATGCCTCGCTCACCGTAAGATAAACAGGCTCCTCCCCGGTATCTGAGCATGATTATCAGGGGACGGACCGCGAAGATTTCCAATGCGGCAAGCAATAGAGCCGCCGCCGGGAGCCACGCATATCGACCGGCCCCGGTCGCAAAGGCGACTGCGACCAATATAAATGCGATCGATAGGAAGATTTTTATCAATCTTGCGTTAGGGCCAAATTTTTCAACGAATACTCCGACCGCTAAATCGGCTCTTCTGAGCCTGAACGGCCCGATGACATCAAAACCGGGGGGCGCGTGGCTGCGTGGCGGCACGGATCAACAAGCGTCTTCTCTGCTGGAGAAGACAACTCTATCATGTCAAAGCTACAACTCAATGCTGTAGTGGCAGCCGAACTCAATCGGCCCCCCACATGTCACTGGCGCTCAAACATCAGGTTGAGCCGCGTGCGGGCGATCTGGCGGTAGCCGTATTTGTGGAGCAGGTTCGGCAGGTCGATCTGCCACTGGTCGGCACCGTTCTCGATGACAAGCAGGGACGGGAGCAGCGAGGCCGGCGCATCGCGCAGGAACGGCTCCAGAATCAGATCCTCGGCGCCCTCGACATCGAGCTTGATCGCGTCGATGCGCTCGATCCCCTCCGAGCGGCACAGCTCCACCAGCGTCACCGCCGGCACGCGCACCGTCGCGTTCTTGTGAGTGCCGACGATCTTCACACTCGACTCGCCGCGGTTGCGCGGATCGATGAACAGGGTCAGCTCGCCGGACTTGTCGGCCACCGCGCAGGCGATGGCCTTCACCGTGCCGAACGGGTTCTGGCCGATGTTGAAGGTCAGCCGGTCGAACACGTCGGGCTGCGGCTCCACCGCGAGGATGCGCGCCCGCCGGCCGGTGAAGCCCGCCACGAACAGAGCGTAGGCGCCGATATTGGCGCCGATATCGAGGAACACCGCATCCTCCCGCAGGCGCTCCTTGAGGAAGGCCCGCTCCTGCGGATCGAAGAACTGCGGGGTGAAGAGCACCTTCTTCTCGCAGTTGTTGTTGTAGGGGTGCAGCCGCATCCGCGCGCCGTAGCGCTCGACGTCGAGCGGCCGGCCGCGCATCATCGAGATGGCGAGGCGGCGCAGGAACATCGCCATCCGCCGCGCGCGCCAGGAATGCTCGGGGAGCTTCTGGGTGCGCTCCGCGATCCGCGCGACGAGGCCGGTGGGAGCGTAGGTGCCGTAGGGCGAGGTGTCCGTCATCGTGCCGGGGTGATGCCAGCCCGGCGCAGCCGCGGCAAGTCGGGCGCTGATCGCGCGCGACGCGCCAAACGCCGTCCGTTGTCGCAGGAAGCCCCATCGCCGCCTTTGACAACGGCGCCCCGGCACCCGAAGACATCGGGATGCAGAGCTTCGACTCCGACGGCGTGCAGATCGCCTTTATCGACGTACCGGCCAAGGAAGGTGCTTCCGGCGGCGGTGATCCCATCCTCCTGATCCACGGCTTCGCCTCGAATCACGCGGTGAACTGGGTCAATACGCTCTGGGTCCGCACCCTGACCGAAGCCGGCTACCGGGTCATCGCCCACGACAACCGCGGCCACGGGCAGAGCGAGAAGCTCTACGATCCCTCCGCCTACACCTCCGACCAGATGGCCGGCGACGCGGTGCGGCTGCTGCGCCATCTCGGCATCGAGCGGGCGGACGTGATGGGCTATTCCATGGGCGCCCGCATCGCCGCGCATATGGCGCTCGATTACCCCACGGAAGTCCGCTCGCTGCTGATGGGCGGCCTCGGCTTCAACCTCGTGGACGGGCGCGGCCTGCCGCAGGGCATCGCCGAGGCACTGGAAGCGCCCCCCGGTGCGCCTGCGCCGAGCCCGACGGCCGCCTCCTTCCGCACCTTCGCCGAGCAGACCAAGAGCGACCTGCGGGCGTTGGCCGCCTGCATCCGCGCCTCGCGCCAGACCCTCTCGCGGGCCGAGCTCTCGGCCATCGAAACGCCGACCCTGGTCTCGGTCGGCACGCTCGACACGGTGGCGGGCTCGGGCCCGGAACTGGCGAAGCTGCTGCCGAACGCCCGCGCCCTCGACCTGCCGAACCGCGACCACTCCACCGCGGTTGGCGACCGGCTGCACCGCAAGGGCGTGCTGGAGTTTCTCGAGCAACGTTCGTAGCGGCGTTTTTTTCGCGCAGAGCCCGTCCCGCCCGCGCTGGAGCCAAGCCGAACGACCTATTGGTGGTAGATCGTTTGACGGACTGCGCCGAAGGCCCGGACCGCCCCTAAGCTGTGGCCCTTCTTCGGGAATGGGCCATGCCGGGTCGGACTTCGCAGACAGCCGCGAACGGCGTTCTTCGCTCGGTCGTCGCGGATGCCCTCGCCAGCGCGCTCATCCTCCTCGCGATCCTGCTGCTGGTGTTCGGCGGCGCAGTCCTGGCGCGGCCGAAGCTCACCTATGACGCGGGCAAGGCCTTCGGCTTGAGCCACCTCGCGACCGACGAAGGCTGCCGTTCGGCCAAGCTGGCGGGCCGAGTCGTGAAGCGGGCATTCAGCCGCGACGAGCTCTCCCTCGAGTCGGTCATCCTTGAGGAGCAATCCGGCCAGTGGACCTTCATCAATGTCGAGGACGGCTATCGAACCCTCGACGCCGCCACCAACGGCGCGGTCAACCACTCCCTCGAAACCCTGCTCAGCGTCGGCAAGCCGGTGTCGCTCCGCATCCTCGGATGCGGGGCAGCCGCCCGGACGCTGACGCTCGACGCCGTGCGGCCGCTCTGAGCGGATCGGCGTGCCTCTGCGAGGTCAGCTCTTCAGCCGGTACCCCGTGCGGAAGATGTAGGTCACGAGGCCAAGGCACAGCGTCAGGAAGGCCAGCGTCGCGGCGATGCTGACGCCGACCGCGACGTCGCCCTTGCCGAAGAAGGCCCAGCGGAAGCCGCTGACGAGGTAGACGACCGGGTTGAACAAGCTCACCGCGCGCCAGAACGGCGGCAGCATGTCGATGGAGTAGAAGCTGCCACCGAGGAAGGTCAGCGGCGTGACGATGAGGAGCGGCACGAGTTGCAGCTTCTCGAACCCGTCCGCCCATAGGCCGATCACGAAGCCGAACAGGCTGAAGGTCAGCGCCGTAAGCAGCAGGAAGAACACCATCCAGAACGGGTGCTCGATGTGCAGCGGCACGAACACCGAGGCCGTGGCGAGGATGATGAGGCCGATGATGATCGACTTCGTCGCCGCCGCGCCGACATAGCCGAGCACCACCTCGAAGGGCGAGATCGGCGCCGAGAGCAACTCGTAGATCGTGCCGGCAAAGCGCGGGAAATAGATGCCGAAGGCCGCGTTCGAGACGCTCTGCGTCAGCAGCGAGAGCATGATCAGCCCCGGCACGATGAAGGCGCCGTAGGGAATGCCATCGACCGTCTGCATCCGCGAGCCGATGGCGGCACCGAACACCACGAAATAGAGCGAGGTGGAGATCACCGGCGCGACGATGCTCTGCAAAGCCGTGCGCCAGAACCGGGCCATCTCGAAACGGTAGATGGCGAGAACCGCCGGGACGTTCAGCATGGATACGCCCATCATGCGCGCTCGCGGACGAGATCGACGAAAATGTCTTCGAGCGAACTCTGGCTGGTATCGAGATCGGTGAACGCGATGCCGGCATCCGCCAGCTCGCGGAGCAGGCCGGTGATGCCGGTGCGCTCCCGCCGCGTGTCGTAGGTGTAGACGAGGCTGCGCCCGTTCTCGCCGAGGTGGAGGTCGTGGCGCGCGAGGTTCTCGGGCAGGGTCGCAACCGGCTCGCGCAAGTGCAGGATGAGCTGCTTCTTGCCGAGCTTGCGCATCAGCTCGACCTTGTCCTCGACGAGGATGATCTCGCCCTTGCGGATCACGCCCACCCGGTCGGCCATCTCCTCGGCCTCCTCGATGTAGTGGGTGGTGAGGATCACCGTGACGCCGTGCTCGCGCAGGCGGCGCACGAGGCGCCACATGTCCTGGCGCAGCTCCACATCGACGCCCGCCGTCGGCTCGTCGAGGAACAGCACCTGCGGCTCGTGTGCGAGCGCCTTGGCGATCAGAACCCGGCGCTTCATGCCCCCGGAGAGCTGCATGATGCGGCTCTCGCGCTTGTCGTAGAGGGAGAGATCCTTGAGCACCCGCTCGATATGGGCTGGGTTCTTGGGAAGACCGAACAGGCCACGGCTGAAGCTCACCGTGTCCCACACCTTCTCGAAGGCGTCGGTGGTGAGTTCCTGCGGCACCAGCCCGATCATCCGGCGCGCGGCGCGGTACTCGCTGAGGATGTCGTGGCCACCGACACGGATCTGGCCCGTGCTCGGCGTGACGATGCCGCAGACGATGTTGATGAGGGTCGATTTGCCGGCGCCGTTCGGCCCCAGCAGTGCGAAGATCTCACCTTGGGCGATGTCGAGGTTGACGTCGCGCAGGGCGTGCAACCCCGAAGCGTAGACCTTCGACAGGTTCGCGATCGAAACGATCGGTGGCATCGGGGCTCGGGGCTGGCGGATGGGCCGCGCGCTATAGCACGCGGATCGGAGCCGCGAACCCTGCGACAGCCGGTTACATTTCCCGCCGTTTCCCTGTCCCTGGCGCGCGATCGGCGGAACCAGCCAGCGCTCCAGGGTTTGACCGATTGTTCTCCTGCGACAATAGATCCCTCTCCGACCTGCCCTCGTTGCGATGGCGGGTCGTTTTTTGTGCTCATGCCAAATCCGGTTGATCCCCTCGGGATGGCGGATTTGGGCTTCGCTCAGGCGCCGCGCGGGCTTGCCGATAGCCCTCCGGCGGCCTCGCGCTCGCGCAGGTAATCCTCGGTGGTGCGCGGCTTGGCCGGCGGCGCCGCGTGCGGGTCGAAACCCTGGGTCAGCGCGGCCTCGACGCGGCAATCGTCGCACATCATCAGCGAGCGGATGCGCTGCTCACCGGCCTCGCCTGAGAACATCCAGTGCCGCTCGCGCAGCTTGCCGATCACCCGCTCGATGGTGGCGCGGGTGCCGAACGGCTTGGCGCAGGTGATGCAGCAGAACGGCTCCTCCTCCTTCACGATCCGGCGGGGCTCGCTCCAAGCCGCGAAGTCGATCTGCGGCTTCAGGCTGATCACGTCCTCCGGGCAGGTGGCCGCGCACAGACCGCACTGCACGCACAGGCTCTCCTCGAAGGCCAGAAGCGGCCGGTCGGTGCTGTCCGACAGGGCGTGGGTCGGGCAGGCGCCGACGCAGGAGAGGCAGAGCGTGCAATCCTCCGTGCGGAATGCGAGCCCGCCGAACGGAGCCCCGGCGGCCAGCGGCACGGCGGCGACCGGCGTCGGGGCCGCGGCATGCATCTCGCGAAAGGCGAGGCGCAGCATCTCGCGCTTGCCGCCCACCGGCACGAAGCCGGCAGGCGCCGGGGTCGCGCGGCCGGGGACATCCGAGCGAAGCGCCGCACCGAGCGCGTCGGGGTCGTCGGTCTCGATCAGGGCGACGGTCGGCGCGTCCGTGCCGGTGCCGTAGCCGAGGGCGTCGGCGAGCGTCCGAGCCAGGGCGACGGTGCGGTGCAGGCTGTCGAGGTCGTGCTTCGGGCGCTCGCGCACGAGCACCCGCGCCCCGGCGGCGCCATAAGCGAACAGCGCAGCCAGAACCTCGGGGCCGAACTGCGTCACCTCGTTGACCCGTACCGGCAGGACATGGGCCGGCAGACCCTCGCCGTAGCGGCCGAGCGCATCGATCAGCGGCTCGCCATGGTCGCCGTCATGGAACAGCACCACCGCATCCGCGCCACCGGCCGCCCGGTAGGCGCGCATCAGGCTGCGCAGGCGGCGCATCAGCGCGTCGGCCGGCGGTAAGGCGTAGTTGGCCGCGCCCGTGGGGCAGACGGCGGCGCATTTGCCGCAGCCGGCGCAGACGTAGGGGTCGATCGCCACCGTGTCACCGGCCGGCGCGATCGCCCCGGTCGGGCAGACGTCGAGGCAGCGGGTGCAGCCGGTGATGCGCGAGCGGGAATGCGCGCAAAGCTCGCCGCGGAAATCGATGAAGCGGGTCTTGTCGAATTCGCCGACGAGGTGGGAGGCCGCCATCACCGCGCGCTCGACCGCGGCCGGGTCGCGCGGATCGGCCCGCAGGTAGCCGCTGCGCAGCTCATGCGCGGGGAAGAGCGGTGTGCCGCCGGTGAGATCGACGATCAGGTCGCAGGTCGAGACTGCTCCGTCGCGCCCTGCCCCGAACACGAGGTGCGTGCGCGAGGACGGTGCCGGCAGGGCGTAATCGTCGATGCGCAGATCGAACGCGCCGAGATGGCCCGTCGCCCCGCGCACCGTGCCGCGGATCACCGGGAACTCGTTGCGGTGGAGCGGCGGGACCTCGCCCGGCCGGCTCAGCAGCACGGTGACGTCGAGATGCTCGGCCAGACGCCGCCCGGCCTCGATCGCCGCCTCGTCGCGCCCGTAGATCAGGGCGACGCCGCGGCTCTCCAGCGGCACCGTGCCGGCGACGGGGACTGCCTCCGCCGCCGCGGCGAGCAAAGCCGCCATCTTCGGACCGGCCCGGTCAGCCTGCGACGACCAGCCGGCGGTTTCGCGGATCTTGGCGAAGGTGACGCGCTCCTCTGCCGCCATCTCGGCGGCGATCTCTTCAAAGAGCGGCGCCTGAAGCGTGCAGGAGACCGTAACGGGCAGGCCGGTCGTCAGGGCTTCGCGGTAACGGTCGAGTTCCCGACCGCAAAGCTGGTCGGCGGTGCGCACGCGGGTGCCGCAACCCTTTTCCAGGGCCGCGACATCGAGCGGCATCGTCTTCTCGCAGGAACAGGCGAACACGAGACGATCGGACACGATTGAACCTGAGACGATTGGGAGCGCGAGGGCCTTCGCGCGGAAGCCTGCCTTCCCTATACTCGTATCATTCTAAAACGACGAACGGACATGCGGGCGCAGGGACCCTTCCCAGGACCGTGCCCCGCCCGAGATCGCCTATGACCCTCCCCCTCGATATCGGATCGCCGGGCTTGCGCCTCGCGCCGCTCGTCCTGCCGCCGGCCTTCACCGGTCTCGTCGCGGCGGGCTCCGCGGCGGGGCTGGCCTGCCGGATGGCGGAGAGCGGCGAGGCGGATGCCGCCACCCTCCTCATGGAAGAACGCGACGACGTCATCGCCTTCGCGGTGGTGCTGGCGCCGACCGAGCCGCTGGCCACGGCGCGGCGCGCGGTCTTCGTCGGGATGCAGGCGCTCGCCGATGCGGTCGGCGCCTTCGGGCCGCCGGAGATCCCGGTGACGTTCCAGTGGCCCGATACGCTGAGCTTCAACGGCGCCCGTCTCGGCGGCGGCGCGCTGCATTGGCCGGAAGGCTGCGACGAGACCGAAACGCCGGACTGGCTGGTCTTCTCGGCGATGCTGCTCGCCTCGAAACGGGATGCGGGCGACCCCGGCCTGACGCCCGACTCGACCTCGCTCGAGGAGGAAGGCTTTCCGAAGGATCTGCGCGAGCCCCTGGTCGAGAGCTTCGCCCGCCATCTCACCAAGGCGTTCGAGATCTGGGACGAGGACGGCGCCGCGCGCTCGACGGGCCGCTATCTCACCCGCCTCGCGCTGCCGCCGGGCGTTCGGGCGACGATCGAGCCGAGCGGCGATGCCCGGCTCGTCCATGCCGACGGCCGCAGCGAAACCCTGACGCTGCGGCCGGCGCTGGTCTCCCCGTCCTGGCGCGACCCGGCTACGGGCGGGGTGCGGCTGTGAGTGCGGGCAAGCTGCCGCGCACCCTGCGGCTCGACCCCTCCGACACCTTCGTCTTCGCGCAGGCCGCCGAGGCCGGCGAATGGGCGGTGACGGGCTCGTTCCTGTTCTTCGATGCCGACCTTTCGGCGCTTGCGGGCAAGGAGCGGGCGGCGTTCCGCTCCGGCTTCGTCGGCGTGCGCTCGCTCGGCTTCTCGACCCTCGTCGTCGTGAGCGAGGCGAGCGACGCTGAGCGCGAGGCGGCGATCGAGGATCTCGCCCGCCACATCCACGAGCGCTTCGGCGCACCGGATCGCGAGGCGGCCCGCGCCGCCGCCCGCGAGGAGATCGAGGTCGCAGCCTCGCTGTGCAATCTGCCGGTCGGCAGCGTCGTGGCCATGCATCGCAGCGCGCAGGATGGGGAAATCGCGGAGGAGTTCCGCACCCTGCACCAGCGCGCACCCGGCGCCGACCCGCTGCACGGGCGCGCCTTCCACTTCGTCGAGACCGACGAGGACGGGCCGGACGAACAGGCCGACCTCGTGGGACTTCTGAGCGACGCCTCCACGGGGGCTGAGAGAGCATGACCGAGTTCTGGGTATCGAGCGGCCACCACCTGACGCAGCGCACGGGAGGGGGCGGCCTCGCCGTCACCGACGAGCTGATCCTCGCCTATCTCGCGCGCCCCGAACTGGTGCCGCCGGAGGAGGCCTGCGCCGCCGAGCGCGCGCTGCATGCGAGCCTTCTCGCCGAGCCGCGCCGGACCATCACGAGCGGTGAGATCCAAAACATCGCGGACGCGGATGCGCGGGAGAACTGGGAGGTGATGCTCGCCTTCCGCGAGCGGCTGCTCACGGCCCGCTCGGTCGAGGCCGCCTATCTCGCCCTCGTGCGCGGCGGGTTGCAGGGCGTGCCGGGGCTGTTCCTGACCCAACTCGTGCACCTCATCCTGCGCAACGCGCTCGACGGCTGCGAAGACCCGTTCGTGCTGCGCGCCGCCGAGCTGTTCTTCCGCGCCCAGCGCGCCAGCCTGCACGAGGGCGCGGTGCTGCTCGCCGATGCCGAGGTGATCGAGGCGCGCGAAGGCGGCGCACCGCTCTCGCCGCTCGTCACGATGCTGGGCAAGGAGGCGGCGAGCGAACTCGACGTGCTCAACGAGGAGAACGCCTGGACCTATTGGAGCCGGTCGGACGCCTTCACCATGGCGCTCAATCTCGGCACCAGCGGCCGAAGCCGGGACGGGCTGGCGCGGGCGATCGAGGCCTTCGTGCGCCACCTCCTCAACGCCGAGGTCACGGTCACGCCCCTCGACCGGATGGAGGATCCCGACTGGCGCTGGTTCGTCGGGCTCGATGCGGAGGGCACGCGGATCGGCAACGCGCTCTGGCGCGGTGAGACCCTGGACGACGCCGCCCGCGAGCGGGTGATCGCCGTGTTCAGCCTCACCTTCGCCGATCCGGCCCGGGTCGATCCGCGGGTCGGCGAACGGCCGGTCTATCTCCTGCTCGCCATGACGCCGGACAAGACCGTGCAGTTCAAGCCACAGAACCTCGTCGTCGGATTGCCGCTGGCCTCCGACCGAGCCGCCGCGTGAGGTCGGACATGACGCGCGAACAGATCCCGGAAGACCGCTTCGAGGTCGGCATCATCGTGGCCCGCCGCCGCCTGAAAGGGCCGTGGGCGAGCCATGCCTGGATGCCGGTCGAGGCGCTGCCGGCAGCACCCGAGACCGCGCCCTGGACCCAGCTCTCCGAGACCGAGGAGGAGGCGACCTTCTATGCCGGCGCCCACGAGGTCACGCTGCACATCGCCGAGACGGCGCATTACCGCGACAACCTCGTCTCAGGCCGCCCCTCGCTCTGGGTGACCCTGCACGCCGCATCAGAGGACACCTACACGGTGGCGAGCGTAACCGCCGATCCCTACGAGGGTGAATCGATGGCCGAGGGCATCGGCGAGATCGTCGAGGCGGTGCCGATGCCGCCGGAGGTGCAGGCCAAGCTGCTCGCCTTCTTCGAGGCCTTCCACATCGAGCGGAAGTTCGAGAAGCGGAAACGCGACCGCGCCGACCCCGAGGCCTTGGCGCGCCGCGCCCCCGGCAAGCAGGGGAAGCCGGAATGAGCGACGGCTTCCTCTCCCGCTGGGCGCGCCGCAAGGAGGCCGTGCGCGCCACCGAGCGAACCGTTGCGCCCGCTCACCCGGATGCGGACGAGGCAGAAGTCAATCTCGACACGGAGGCGCATACCGGTGAGGGATCACCTGCGCCGCAGCCTGTCGTCCTGACCGGCGATGAACCGGAGGCGGGGCCGGACGATCTCCTGGCGAGGCTCCCCTCCCTCGACGCCCTGACGCCGGAGACCGATCTCACCGCCTTCCTCCAGGCCGGTGTGCCGACGGCCCTGCGCAACGCGGCCCTGCGGCGGATGTGGTCGCTCGATCCGGCAATCCGCGACTTCGTCAGCGAGGCGCGGGAATACGCCTATGACTGGAACACGCCCGGCGGCGTGCCGGGCATGGGCCCGCTCCTGCCCACCGACGACGTGAAGGCGATGCTGAAACGGATCGTCGACGGTGTCCCCGTCGCGGCCGAGGAGGAACCGGCCCCCGAGTCGCAGGAGGCTCCGACGGCGTCGTCGGAGGACGCCGCGGAGAGCGCCGACACGGCGCTCCCGGAGCCCGAGACCGACCCTGCAACCGCAAGCCTGCCGATGCCGATGCCGGACATGCACGCACCCGTAGCGGTCGCCGCCGTCGATGCCCCCGAAGTCGAACAGCCCACCCTCCCCCGGCCCCGCCTGCGGCGCCATGGTGGTGCGATGCCCTCGTAATTCACGCGCATTTCGATTGCGGCAAAGCCAAACGCTTTTTATTATCGATCCAAACAAGCGGTCCTCCAGGCGGGCCCGAGGGAAACGATGAGTTCGGTCGCGTCCGTGATGGCACTTCCGGGAGATGAGGTGTCTGGAGTCGTCGGCGTTCCGGACGAGATCGACCTCCTGCGCGCGCAGCAATACGATCTTCTGGCTGCGCTGCTCGGACGGGCGCCGGGTTCTGCCCTGCTCGCGGCCCTCGCGGCCGTCAAAGAGGGCGACGGGATTCTTGGCCGGCAGGTCGCGGCCCTGCGCCGTGCCGCGGCGGAGACCGATACGGAGGCGGTAGAGCGCGAGTTCTTTGCGCTGTTCATCGGCGTCGGCCGCGGCGAACTTCTGCCTTACGCCTCCTACTACCTCACCGGCTTCCTCAACGAGCGTCCGCTCGCCCGCGTGCGCGAAGATTTCGCCGCGCTCGGCATCGAGCGGGACGAGTCGATGAGCGAGCCGGAGGATCATCTCGCGATCCTTCTGGAGGTGATGGCGGGGCTCGCGGCGGGGCGGTTCGAGGCGGAGCCCGGCATGCCCGCGCGCTTCTTCGCCCGGCACATCGAACCCTGGGCGGACCGTTTCTTCGCGGATCTGGAGAACGCGAAGGCGGGCCGGTTCTACCGCGCGGTCGGAGGGCTCGGCCGCGCCTTCATCGAGATCGAGGCGGAAGCCTTCGCCATGGAAGGCTGAAGGGCTGCTCCGTCGTGACAAATGAAATCGAGGCGCGTTGCCCTAGAGCAGGCAGCCGCCGGAGGAGACGAGGGTGATGCGACAGGATCCGAAGACGCTCGGTCGTCGCCAGTTCTTTCGGGCGCTCGGCGGCAGCACGGTGGCCGCCGCAGCCGCCGTCGCTTCGCCGATGGGGGCGACCGAGGCCCAGGCCTACGATCCCGGCAACGACGAGACCAAGGCCCGTTACCGGGAGAGCGACCACGTGAAGGCGTTCTACCGGACCAACGGCTACGAGACGCTGAAGAAGAACACTGATCCGGCTTCCACCGGTCCGAAGTGAGGCTGCCATGCTGATCAAGCGCAAGAGCGGCGACGCTGCTCGCACCAAGCACCAGGCCGTCGCCGCCGGCCTCGCCGCGGGCGTGCTCGACCGCCGTGCCTTCCTCCGCAAGTCCGGGCTGACCGCCGGCGCGCTCGCCGCCGCCGGCACGATTCAGCTCGGCTCGGTGCGCAAGGCGCAGGCCGCCGGCTCCTCCGCCGTCGGACCGGACACGGTCATCAAGAAGAACGTCTGCACCCACTGCTCGGTGGGCTGCACGGTGACGGCCGAAGTCGTGAATGGCGTCTGGGTCGGCCAGGAGCCGTCCTATGCCAGCCCGATCAACCGCGGCACGCACTGCGCCAAGGGCGCGGCGATCCGCGAGCTCGTCTCGTCCGACCGCCGCCTCAAGTACCCGATGAAGCTCGAAGGCGGGCAGTGGAAGCGGATCTCGTGGGATCAGGCCTACGAGGAGATCGGCGACAAGCTGGTCCAAATCCGCGAGAAGAACGGCGCCGACTCGGTCTATTGGCTCGGCTCGGCCAAGTTCACCAACGAGGCCTCCTACCTGATGCGCAAGTTCGCGGCTCTCTGGGGCACGAACTCGATCGACCATCAGGCGCGCATCTGCCACTCGACCACGGTGGCAGGCGTGGCCAACACCTGGGGCTACGGCGCCCAGACGAATTCCTATAACGACATCCGCAACGCCAAGACGATGATCATCCTCGGCGGCAACCCTGCCGAGGCGCACCCGGTCTCCCTGCAGCACGTCCTGTCGGGCAAGGAGATCAACCGCGCGAACATGATCGTCATCGATCCGCGCTTCACCCGCACCGCGGCGCACGCCACCGAATACGTGCGCATCCGCTCCGGCACCGACATTCCGGTGGTCTGGGGCATCCTCTGGCACATCTTCCAGAATGGCTGGGAGGACAAGGAGTTCATCGCCCAGCGCGTCTACGCCATGGACGACGTGCGCAAGGAAGTCGCCAAGTGGACGCCCGACGAGGTCGAGCGCGTCTCCGGCGTGCCGGGCGAGCAGCTCAAGCGCGTGGCGGAGAAATTCGCCAAGGAGAAGCCGGCGACCCTGATCTGGTGCATGGGCGCGACCCAGCACACGGTCGGCACCGCCAACGTGCGCGCGCTGTGCATCCTGTGTCTGGCCACCGGCAATGTCGGCAAGCCGGGCACCGGCGCCAACATCTTCCGCGGCCACACCAATGTGCAGGGCGCGACCGATCTCGGCCTCGATGTGACGTCGCTGCCGCTCTATTACGGCCTCGTCGAGGGCGGCTGGCGCCATTGGGCCCGCGTCTGGGAGGTGGAGTACGAGTGGCTGCAATCGCGCTTCGATGAGGTTCCGGCGAAGGGCGGCCGCAAGGCGCGCACCCGCAAGGAAAACATGGAATCGCCCGGCATCACCTCGACCCGGTGGTTCGATGCCGTGAACCTGCCGGCCGAGCAGATCGACCAGCGCAGCCCGATCAAGGCGTTCATGGTGTTCGGCCACGGCGGCAACACCGTGACCCGCATGCCCGAAGCCATCGACGGCATGAACAAGCTCGAGCTGCTGGTCGTCGCCGACCCGCATCCGACCACCTTCGCGGCGCTCGATGCCCGGCAGGACAACACCTACCTCCTGCCGATCTGCACCTCGCTGGAGATGGACGGCTCGCGCACGGCCTCGAACCGCTCGATCCAGTGGGGCGAGCAGATCGTGAAGCCGGCCTTCGAGTCGAAGAGCGACTACGAAGTCCTCTACCGCCTCGCACAGAAGCTCGGCTTCGCCGACAAGCTCTGCAAGAACATCAAGGTCACCAACGGCGCGCCCGAGGCGGAAGACATCCTGCGGGAGATCAACCGCGGCGGCTGGTCCACGGGCTATTGCGGCCAGTCACCCGAGCGGCTGAAGGCGCATATGCGCAACCAGCACAAGTTCGACCTCGTGACGCTGCGCGCCCCGAAGGACGACCCCGAGGTCGGCGGCGACTATTACGGCCTGCCCTGGCCGTGCTGGGGCAAGCCGGGGCTGCGCCATCCCGGCTCGGCGATCCTCTACAACACGAGCCTCCACGTGAAGGACGGCGGCGGCGGCTTCCGCGCGCGGTTCGGCACCGAGCGCAACGGCCAAACCCTGCTGGCCGAGAACTCCTTCTCGAAGGGCTCGGATCTGACCGACGGCTACCCCGAATTCACCTACGGGGTGTTCAAAAAGCTCGGCTGGGACAAGGACCTGACGCCGGACGAACTCGCCACGATCCTCAAGATCGGCGGTGAGAAGCCCGACACCGTGAGCTGGGCGACCGACCTCTCGGGCGGCATCCAGCGCGTCTGCCTCGACCATGGCGTCTCGCCCTTCGGCAACGGCAAGGCCCGGGCCAATGCCTGGAACCTGCCCGACCCGGTGCCGGTGCACCGCGAGCCGGTCTACTCGCCCCGTCCCGAACTCGTGGCGAAGTACCCGACCCGGCCCGACGAGCGGCAATTGCGCATGCCGAATATCGGCTTCTCGGTGCAGAAGTCGGTGGTCGATCGCGGCGTCGCCAAGGACTTCCCGATCATCCTCACCTCCGGTCGCCTCGTGGAATACGAGGGCGGCGGCGAGGAGACCCGTTCGAACCCGTGGCTCGCCGAATTGCAGCAGGACATGTTCGTCGAGATCAACACCGGCGATGCCGCCGCGCGCGGCATCAAGGACGGTCAGTGGGTCTGGGTGAGCGGCCCTGAGAACGGCGCCAAGACCAAGGTTAAGGCGCTGGTGACCGACCGCGTCGGCAAGGGCGTGGCGTTCATGCCCTTCCACTTCTCCGGTTGGTACCAGGGCAAGGACATGCGCGACTACTACCCGCAGGGCACCGACCCGGTGGTGCTCGGCGAGAGCGTGAACACTGTGACGACCTACGGCTTCGATCCTGTGACGGGCATGCAGGAAACGAAGTGCACCCTGTGCCAGATCGCAGCGGCGTAAGAGGAGCACCCCGAACCATGGCCCGGATGAAGTTCCTCTGCGACGCGGATCGCTGCATTGAGTGCAACGCCTGCGTCACGGCCTGCAAGAACGAGCACGAGGTGCCCTGGGGCATCAATCGCCGCCGCGTCGTCACCCTCAACGACGGCAAGCCCGGCGAGCGCTCGGTCTCGATGGCCTGCATGCACTGCACCGACGCGCCCTGCGCGGCGGTGTGCCCGGTGAACTGCTTCTACACCACGGCCGATGCCGTGGTGCTACACTCCAAGGACATCTGCATCGGCTGCGGCTACTGCTTCTACGCCTGCCCGTTCGGCGCGCCGCAATACCCGCGGGTCGGGAACTTCGGTTCGCGCGGCAAGATGGACAAGTGCACCTACTGCTCGGGCGGCCCCGAGGCCGATTTCTCGACCGCCGAGTACGAGAAGTATGGCTCGAACCGCCTGGCGGAAGGCAAGCTGCCGCTCTGCGCCGAGATGTGCTCGACCAAGGCGCTGCTCGCGGGCGACGGCGAGATGATCGCCGAGATCTACAAGCTGCGGGTGATCAAGCGCGGCTACGGCTCCGGCGCCTGGGGCTGGAAGACGGCCTACCGCGAGACCGTCGCGATCTGACGCCCGGTTCGAGGGCGAGGCAAGACGCCTTCGAACCGTGTTGCCGCCCTCGGACCTCATCCTGAGGTGCTGAGCATCCGCTCAGCCTCGAAGGAGGGCTCCCGGGATCGCAATGGTTTCCGGAGCCCTCCTTCGAGACCGCTTCGCGGCATCTCGGGATGAGGGCGGTGGGTGGGACGCTGCCGGTCGGCAGCAATGGGACGGGAACGGCGGGGCTCGGCTCGGCACGTCTCCACAAGGACTTCGGAAAGGAACGCCGATGCGGCGGGCAACGACCTTCCTCAGCACCCTCCTCCTGGCGGTGATGCTTCTCGCGGTGCCCGGCGCGTTCGGCCCGGCGCAGGCGCAGAACCCGATCCAGGCCGATGGCCAGAACCCGATGGGCGCCCGACCCACCGCGGATTCGGTCAACGAGGAATTCCTGTTCAAGCAGGAGTCCAAGATCCGCGGCCGGGTCTCGATCCCCGACGGCAAGGCGGCCAACCTGATCCAGCCGCAGGGCCGCGAGTATCAGAACTTCCGCGAGCGCTGGCTGCCGTGGATCGGCGCGCTGACCATCCTCGGCATGCTCGCCGCCCTCGGCGCGTTCTTCCTGTTCCGCGGCCGGATCATGATGGAGCACAGCCAGGAATCCGGAAAGAAGATCCTGCGCTTCAACGCCTTTGAGCGCTTCACCCACTGGATGACGGCGGTGTGCTTCATCATCCTGTCGCTGTCGGGCCTGAACTACATTTTCGGCAAGCGGCTGCTGATGCCGCTGATCGGCCCGGAGGCCTTCGGCGCGATCGCGCAATGGGCCAAATATAGCCACGTCTACCTCGCATGGCCGTTCATGCTCGGCGTGGCCTTCATGTTCGTCCTCTGGATCAAGGACAACATCCCGAACAAGGTCGATTGGGCCTGGATCAAGGCCGGCGGCGGCTTCATCGGCAAGGGCCATCCCCATGCCGCCCGCTTCAATGCCGGCCAGAAGGGCGTGTTCTGGATGGTCGCCGGCTTCGGCGCCGCCATGGCCGCCACCGGCCTGATGATGCTGTTCCCGTTCGCGCTCACCGACATCAACGGGATGCAGGTGATGCAGGTGATCCACTCGGTGATCGGCATCGTCTTCATCGCCGGCATCCTCGCCCACATCTACATCGGCACGCTCGGGATGGAGGGCGCCTACGACGCCATGGGCAGCGGCAAGGTCGATCTCGCCTGGGCGCGCGCCCACCACGACCTCTGGGTCGAGAAGGAACAGGCGCGCACCGCCAGCGGCCCGCAGCTCAAGGGCCATCCCGCACCTGCGGAGTGATGAGAGGGGAGACCGGCGGCGCGGGCCGGTCTCCGTCCAAGGGCAAGACCACCTGCGCTGACCGAGGCTTCAGGCCTCAACGGAAGACACGACCATGAAAGCCTTCCTCGCCGCCGTGATCGCCGCCATCGCCCTCGGGGTGCTGGCGATGTTCGCACTCACGAGCAATCAGAAGTTCGCCTATCAGGCCTTCGCCACCTCCGGGGCGCGGGTGTCGGAGCCCGGCACCAACCTCGTCGGTCCCCGCTGGAACGGCGATCCGAAGCCCGACGAGTACAACGGCGAGCCCCACGGCAAGGCCGAGGGTGAAGCGTCGCACCCGAAGCGCTCCTGAGCGGCCCCAAGAAACACGATCAAGAAACACGATAACGAAGACGAGGGAGTGAGCCCGATGAAGCCTTCGCCGATCATCCGGCACCTCGCCGGCGGCCTTGCGGCCTGTGCGCTTCTCGCCGGCACCGCCCTAGCTCAGGATACGAGCCCGAGCGCGCCGGCCGCGCTGCAGACATCCGGTAAGCCGGCCAATCTCTGCCAGGAACTGGTGGCGTTCGTGAAGCAGCCGGAGCCGGCCAACAAGGCCGCGGTGACGCCGCCGCAGCAGGCCACCGCCGTCTCGAACCCGTCCGGCAAGACCGAGGGCGGCAAGCCGGCGGATGGCGGCGAGCCCCAGAAGACGTCGGGCCTCAGCGGTGCCGTCAGCGAGACCGGCAACGGACCCGCGCCCGGCGCCGCGACCAACACGCCCAAGCCCGACGCCGCAACCGGCAACCCGGCGGACAACCCGAACGCCAAGGCGAATGCCTTGGCCAAGAACCCGCCGCCTCCGGGCCCGTCCGCTCCGGCGCCGAAGCCCGACCCGGCGACCATCGAGAAAATCGAGGCGGCGGCCGGCGCCAACGACCTCGCCGCCTGCCGCGACGCAGCCCGCTCCATGCGGCTGGCCGGCGTCGTCATGCCGCCGCCCCTGCTCGCGCTCGCGGCGCTCGATCTGAAGTTCTTCCAGCAATGAGAAAAGCGGCGGAGCCTTCGGGCTCCGCCCCGCGTCAAGCGGCGCCCTGGAGCTGTGCCGCCGGGTTGGCGACGGGCACCGGCTTCTCCGCACCGCCGCGCACCAGTGCGATCACCAGCGCCGCGAGCGTGAGCAGATCGCAGGTCAGGCCGAAGACCGAGCCGACCAGGGTGTTGTGGAGCGCCCAGCACGAGGACGCGCCGAGGAAGAAGCGGCGCATGGCCTGTGCATTCCCCTGAAGGCGTGCCGTCGTCGCCAGCAGCGATCCGAGCCCGGCGCAGGCCGAAGGCCATCCGTTCCAGGTCGCGAGCGTGAGGCCGAGGGCGACGAGGCTGCTCGCCAGGAACAACGGTGCGACCCAGGCCGCGCGGGAATCGGGCCCGATCCAGCGCGCCGCCACCACGCTCTGCATCACCGAGACGAGGCACATCGCCATGCCCGTCTGCGCGCCGAGCCGCAGGAAATGCAGCGCGAAGCAGGCAGAGCAAGCCGCCGATGTGAAGAGAATCAAACTTCGCCGCGGCATCATTCCGCCGGCAAAGCCGAGGCAGAGCCCCAGGCTTCCAAACAGGTCGAGGTGTTCACGCGCGGCATTCCACGCGAGGGGAGCGAGATCTGCGGGGGACATGATGAGGGTCTCGAACGACGCGTTCGTTCTTCGTGTTGACGGACGTTCTATTGAAGCTTGGTCTTCGCTCTTCCTTCGCGGCCGTTTCGGTTCGCCGCGAAAGCAGTGCCGACCGCGTGCCGAGCCGCTGCGGTCTTGTCCGTTGCGCTATTCCTGCGTGGTAACTGGTTCGTTAACGTGACGATAACGGTTCCTCAGCGTGGCGCCGGCGCCTCACCTGGGAAGCGAAGGACACTTGCCCACCCCATGAGAATGAACGTTCATTGACACGAGAATGAACGTTCACTATCAAACTCCGAGCAGCGTAGGAGTTGGGCCATGGGCATGGTTGTCGGTGATCGGGCGTCTTTCCCTCACGCCGTCGGGCTCGCTGCCGAGCGCACCACCGCGCAGGAGGGTTTGAGCCCCGCGCGGTTGTTCAAGGCGGTCTGCACACCGGGGAACCTGCTCGTCTGCGCCGTCGTGGCCTTCGGCTGGTTCGCGCTGCTCGGCTGGACCGGCGCCGGTCCGGATGGCTGGCAGGCCCGTCTCTGCGCCGATCTCGACCTTCAGCCGCGCTCCTGCGCCGCCGTGCAGCTCCTCGGCGAGCCCGGCCGCACCGCCGCCAGGGACACCGTAGGAACCACCTCATGAGTGCAGCGGCCGGCGCCGTCATCGACGCCCGCAGCGGACAGGCGGCCCGGCGCGAGCATATCCTCGACGCGGCCGAGGCCTGCTTTGTCCGCAACGGGTTCCACCGCACCACGATGCAGGATCTCGCCCGCGAGGCTTCGATGAGCCCGGGCAACATCTACCGCTACTTCGAATCCAAGGAGGCGGTCGTCCTTGGGCTGGCCGAGCGCGACCGCGAGCGCGGCGCCGTCCTCGTCGAGGCGATGGAGCGGGCCGGCGACAAGCGCGCCGTGCTGATGGGCGTGCTCGCCCGCTTCTTCCTCGACATCACCCGCGAGGCGGCGATCCTGCGCCTCGACATCTGGGCGGAGGCGAGCCGCAATCCGGCCATCGGGACGATGGTGGAGCGCGGCGACGAAGACGGGCGCACCTGGCTCATCGAGATGTTCGACGCGATCAAGACCTCGCCGGACTGCGATTCCACCGCCCTGTTCGATGCCATCGCCCCGCTGATGAAGGGCATCATCGTCAGCCGTGCCCTGAGCGCCGATTACGATGCCGGCCCGGCCGTGGCGCAGCTTCAGGCCGTGATCGATGCCGGCCTGTCCGGTCCGTTCCCCCTCCCCCGCCTCGACCAGGAGACCGGCCGATGAAACGCGTCCGGGCCCTCGCCCTCCCCGCCTTCCTGCTCGCCGCGGCAGGCCTCGCGCCGGCTCGCGCCGAGACCACCCCGCCCCCGGCGAAGACCGCCCCGGCGCCCACCGTCAGCGTGGTCGAGGCCGAGCGGCGCGAGATCGTCGAGAGCGTGGTCGTGACCGGCACCCTGGTGCCGCGCGACGAGATCCTCGTGACGCCCGAGATCGACGGCTACCGTCTCGTCGAGCTTCTGACCGAGGAGGGCATGCGCGTCGAGAAGGGGCAAGTGCTGGCCCGCCTCAACCGCGACCTGATCGACCGTCAGCTCAGCCAGCAAAATGCGCTGATCGACAAGGTGAGCGCCGCCGTTCTCCAGGCGCAGAGCAACATCGAACAGGCCGAGGCCGCCGAACTCGAAGCGCGGCTGGCCCATGATCGCGCCAAGCAACTGATTCAGACCGGGATCACCACCGCGGCCGTCATGGAGAACCGCACCGCTGCCCTGCGGCAGGCAGAGGGCAAGCTCGCCTTCGCCCGCAACGGGCTGGCGATGGCCAAGGCCGAACTGGCGCAGGCCAAGGCCGTGCGCGACGAACTCGAACTGCGCCTCGCCCGCACCGAGATCCGCGCGCCGGAAGCCGGCATCGTCAGCCGCCGAACGGCGCGGGTCGGCATGGCAACGTCGTCCTCCGCAGAACCGCTGTTCCGGCTGATCGCCCGCGGCGAGATCGAGCTGGAGGCGGAGGTCATCGAGACCAAGCTGCCGCTGCTGCGCGAGGGCGCTCCCGCCTTCATCGAGATCGGCGAGGGCGAGCGCGTCACGGGCAGCGTCCGCGCGGTCTACCCGGAGGTCGACAAGGCGAGCCGGCTCGGCAAGGTCCGCGTCCGCCTCGATCCCGATCCGCGCCTGCGCATCGGCACCTTTGCCCGCGGGGCCGTCGAACTCGCCCGCACCCGCGGCGTGACGGTGCCCCAGGCCTCCGTCCTCTACGGCGGCGGAAAACGAAGCTCCGTGCTCGTCGTCGCGGAGGACAAGGTCGAGTCCCGCGAAGTCCGCACCGGCTTGTCCGACGATGACGACATCGAGATCCGCTCCGGCCTCGCGGAAGGCGAGCGGGTCGTGGCCCGCGCCGGCAGCTTCCTGCGCGACGGCGACCGCGTTCGCCCGGTTTCGCTCGCGCGGCAGGGGCAGACACCGGCCGCTGTCTCGACCGCCCCCTCGCCGCAGGCCACCGCCGACGCTGGCTCGCGCTGAGGCGGCTCCGCCTCGGCCCCATCGATATTCCTTCTGACGGTTTGCCCCGATGCGCCTGAACATCTCCGCCTGGGCGATCCGCAATCCGATCGCGCCCCTCGTCCTGTTCCTCGTGCTGGTGGTGCTCGGCCTCGTCAGCTTCCGCGGGCTCGCGGTCACGCGCATGCCGAACGTGGACGTGCCGATCGTCTCGGTGACGATCACGCAGGGTGGCGCGGCACCGTCCGAGCTGCAGACTCAAGTCACGAAATGGGTCGAGGATTCGATCGCGGGCGTGCGCGGCGTCAAGCACATCACCTCGGCGATCACCGAAGGCTCCTCCGTCACCACGGTGGAGTTCCGGCTCGAGGTGAACACCGACCGCGCCGTCAACGACGTGAAGGATGCGGTCTCGAAGATCCGCATCAACCTGCCCCGCACCATCGACGAGCCGATCATCCAGCGCGTCGAGATCACCGGCCTGCCGATCCTCATCTACGGCGTGAAGTCGCCCGCGATGACGCCGGCCGACCTGTCGTGGTTCGTCGAGGATAAGGTGGCCCGCACGCTCCAGGGCGTGAAGGGCGTCGGCGGCGTCGAGCGCGTCGGCGGCGTCGCCCGCGAGATCCGCATCACCCCCCTGCCCGACCGGCTGCTGGCCCTCGGCATCACCGCGGCCGACGTCAACAAGCAGGTCCGCGTCACCTCGGCCGACTTGGCCGGCGGGCGCGGCGAGGTCGGCGGGCGCGAGCAGTCGATCCGGACGCTGGCCGCCTCGCGCACGATCCGCGACCTGAAGGCCACCTCCATCGTCCTGCCCGGCGGGCGCAAGGTGCGGCTCGACGATCTTGCCACGGTCGAGGATTCGATCGAGGAGCCGCGCACCTTCGCACGCTTCAACGGCGAATCCGTCGTCGCCTTCTCGGTCTCCCGCGGCTCGGGCGCGAGCGATGCCGAGGTTGCGGCGGGCGTTGAGAAGAAAATCGCCGAGTTTGCCCAGGGCTACCCCGACATCCAGTTCCAGGAGATCGACTCCTCGGTCGCGGCGACGCGGGGCAGCTACGCCTCGGCGATGCACACGCTGATGGAGGGCGCCGCGCTCGCCGTCATCGTGGTGTTCCTGTTCCTGCGCGACTGGCGCGCCACCCTGATCGCCGCCGTCGCGCTGCCGCTCTCCGTCCTCCCGACCTTCTGGGCGATGGACGCGCTCGGCTTCACCCTCAACGGTATCAGCCTGCTCGCGATCACGCTGGTCACCGGCATCCTCGTCGACGACGCCATCGTCGAGATCGAGAACGTCGTGCGCCACATGCGGATGGGCAAATCGCCCTACCGCGCCTCGATCGAGGGCGCCGACGAGATCGGGCTCGCGGTCATTGCCATCACCGCGACGCTGATCGCGGTCTTCGCCCCCGTCTCGTTCATGGGCGGCATTGCCGGGCGCTACTTCATCCAGTTCGGCCTCACCATCGCCGTCTCGGTGTTCATGTCGCTGCTGGTGGCGCGCCTGATCACACCGCTGCTCGCCGCCTATTTCCTGCGCGACCACGGCCATGCCGAGGAGCGCGAGGGCCCGGTGATGCGCGCCTATACCCGCCTCGTCGGCTGGTCGGTGCGCCACAAGTGGATCACCCTCATGGTCGGGCTCGCGCTGTTTGCCGGCTCGATCGTCTCAACCCGTCTCCTGCCCTCGGGCTTCATCCCGAAGCAGGACAACGCCCGCACCTTGTTCATGATCGAACTGGCGCCGGGCGCGCGGCTGCCCGACACCATCGCGGTTGCCGACCGCGTGGTCGAGCGCATCCGCGCCCTGCCCGAGGTGACCTCGGTCTTCGTCGATGGCGGACGTCAGGCCGGCGGCAAGAAGGAGACGCGGCTCGCCACGCTGATCGTGAATCTGAGCCCGAAGTCTGAGCGCGTGAAGCGCCAATGGACCATCGAGTCCGAGGTTGCCGCCCTGCTGGCGCAGGAGCCCGATATCCGCTCTTGGACCCTGCGCGACAGCGGCCAGCGCGACCTCGCCCTCGTCGTCAGCGGTCCGGACGTCGACGTGGTGACGGAGGTCGCCGCGCGGCTCCAGCGCGACATGGCGGCGATCCCGCATCTCGTCTCGGTGATGTCCACGGCGCCGCTCAACCGCACCGAGGTCCGCATCCGCCCGAAGCCCGGCGCGGCGGCCGATCTCGGCGTCGCCACCGACGTGATCGCGGAAACGGTGCGGGTCGGCACCATCGGCGACATCGGCATCAACCTCGCCAAGTTCAACGCCAAGGACCGGCAGGTGCCGATCCGGGTGCAGCTTCCCGAGAGCGCCCGCGGCGCGATCGCCCGGCTCGAGAACCTGAAGGTGCCGGCCAAGAACGGCACGGCGGTGCCGCTCGCCGCCGTGGCCGACATCGAACTCGACCAGGGGCCCGGCGCGATCGAGCGCTACGACCGTGCGGTGCGCGTGGCGGTCGAGGCTAATATGGAGGGTTCGGACGCGCTCGGTTCGCTGATCGAGCAAGCGCTGGCGACGCCAACGGCCAAAAGCCTGCCGCCGGGCGTGACCATCCGCCAGACCGGTGACGCCGAGATCATGCAGGAGGTCTTCTCCGGCTTCCTCATGGCGATGGGCGCCGGCATCATGATGGTCTACGCGGTGCTGGTGCTGCTGTTCGGCTCATTCCTCCAGCCGCTCACCATCCTGTTCTCGCTGCCGCTCTCCATCGGCGGCGCCATCCTCGGCCTCTTGATCTGCCACATGCCGATCTCGATGCCGGTCGTCATCGGCCTCCTGATGCTGATGGGGCTAGTGACGAAGAACGCGATCATGCTCGTAGATTTCGCCGTCGAGGAGATGGCCCATGGCGTCGATCGGGTCACCGCCATCGTCGATGCCGGCCGCAAGCGGGCACGGCCGATCGTGATGACCACGATCGCCATGGCCGCCGGCATGGTCCCCTCGGCGATGGCGCTCGGCATCGGCGGCGAGTTCCGCGCGCCGATGGCGGTCGCGGTGATCGCCGGGCTCATCGTCTCGACCCTGCTCTCGCTGGTCTTCGTCCCGGCGGTGTTCCTGCTGATGGACAGCCTCGGCAGCGTGATCGGCCGCGGGCTCGGCCGCTTCGTCGGCCCGCGCGACGAGGCCGAGGACGCCCCCGCCCCGGCCGCCCACCACGGCTGATCAAATTCCGCACCGGCCCCGACGATGGGCCGGTGTGGGGTAAGCCGGGCGGCCCCTGAACCGCCCCCTCGCACGAGCCGGCCACTCATCGATTCCGAGACGCGCGTCGCCACCGCGATGGCGCGCCTCGGTTCGTCTCCGACCGCTCAGATATCCCGGCCCTGATAGAGTCCGGGCTCTTCGATGCGCCGTTTCCTCACACGCTTGAGAATCCGTCCGTCGATGGCCGCGAGTCCGCCCCCGATGAGGGCCATGCCGATGATCTGACGGACCTCCAGCGACTCGCCTAACACCAGCGTGCCGAGAAGGATGGCGGTCACGGGGATCAGGAAGGTGACGAGCAGGAGATTGGTCGCTCCGGCCGTCGCCAGCAGGCGGAAGTAGAGCAGGTAGGCGAGCGCGGTGGAGAGCGCCGCGAGCCCGAGCACCGCAGCCCAGACCGGTGCGCCCGGCATCGGCAGCGTCCACGGTCGATCCGCGAGCAGCGCGAACGGCAGAAGCAAGAGCGTGGACGCCGTCACCTGGCCGGTCGCGGTGGCGAGCGGCGGGATGTTCATGCGCTGGAAGCGCCGTCCGAACACGCCGGCCAGGGCGTAGGACAGGGCCGCGCCGAGCACCGCGAGCTGCGCCAGGAGATGGCTCCCGTCGTCGGCGAACACGCCGGCGCCGATCATCACGGCCACACCCAGGAGGCCGGTGAGCACCCCCGCCAGGCGGTTTCCGGTCATCCGCTCGTCGGACGTCAGCCGATGGGCGACGACCACGGTGAAGAGCGGTGTCGTGGCGTTGAGGATGGCGGCGAGCCCAGAGGCGATCTGCGTCTGCCCCCAGACGATGAGGCAGAAGGGCACGACGTTGTTGAGGAGCCCCATCCAGACGAAGGCAACCCAGACGCCGCGGCCACGGGGGAGGCGCAGGCCCGCCAGAGGCAGGGCGGCATTGAGGATCAGCGCAGCCAATCCGACGCGCAGGACGACGAGCGTCAGAGGCGGCAGCGCGGACAGGGCCACGCCCGCGAAGAAGAACGACCCGCCCCAGAGCACGGACAATCCGAGCAGCATCGCCCATTCGAACGGCGCATGGTGCGGTTGACGATCATCGGCATGGAAAGGCTCCGGCAAGTCCGAGCCCTTGCCTACGGCCCCATCCGGACGCCGCGCTTCCCGCTTCCTGCTTTCGAATCCCCCGTCGCCACGGGCGCGTTGCTTCGGAACGCCCCCCTACCGCGAGCGGTCGAGCAAGCCCGAGACCACGCGGGCGGTGTAGTCCACCATCGGCACGATGCGAGAATAGTTGAGCCGCGTCGGGCCGATCACGCCGACGACACCGACGATCTTCTGCGCGCTGTCGCGGAAGGGGGCGGCGATCATCGAGGAGCCGGAGAGCGAGAACAGCTTGTTCTCCGAGCCGATGAAGATGCGCACGCCGTCGCCCTGCTCGGCCCGCGCCAGCAGCTCGATCACGTCCTTCTGCGTCTCAAGGTCGTTGAACAGCAGGCGGATGCGCTCCAAGTCCTCGGCCGCGCGCAGATCGTCCAGAAGGTTGGCCTGCCCCCTTACGATGAGCTGGCGCGCCTCGGACGGTCCGACCGTGGTGGCGAGCCCGGCATCGACCAGCCGCTCGGTCAGGGCGTCGAGCTCTCGCTTCATCGCCTTGCGGCCGTTCTCGATATCGGCGCGCAGGGTATCGAGGGTGCGGCCGCGCAGGCGGGCGTTGAGGAAGTTCGAGGCCTCCTGTAGCGCCCCCGCCGGCAGGCCCGGCGGCAGATCGACGAGGCGGTTCTCCACCGTGCCGTCGATCGAGACCAGAACCACGAGCGCCCGTTCGGCATCGAGCCGCACGAACTCCACATGCTTGAGCCCGGCATCGACCTTGGTGGTCAGCACCACACCCGCCCCGCGGGAGATGCCCGACAGCAGCGAGGACGCCTCGGCCAGGGCCGAATCGAAGGTATGGCGCGAGGCCGCCGCCTGCATCTGCGCCTCGATGCGCGCCTTCTCGGCGAGATCGACATCGCCGATCTCCATCATCGCATCGACGAAGAAGCGCAGGCCCAGCTCCGTCGGCAGGCGCCCGGAGGAGGTGTGGGGCGCGAAGATCAGCCCGGAATGCTCCAGATCCGCCATCACGTTGCGGATCGAGGCCGGGGACAGGCTCATCGGCAGGATGCGCGCGAGATTGCGCGACCCCACCGGCTCGCCGGTGGTGACATAGCTCTCGACGATTTGCCGGAAGATTTCTCGGGCGCGCTCATTGAGGGCGGCGAGCGCTTGGGGTTGCGGATTCACGATGGGCTGTAGGGCCTCGATCAAGGAGAGAGGAACCTGACGCATGCAGGATCCTGACAAACGATTGTGAGCGCTTGGGCGTCGCCGATCAATCCTCTCCTGCCGCGACGTGACCGACGAAGGCCGGACCGTGCCCAGCCGGCAAACGACACTCTGCACGGGTTCGGCCGGGAAATCATAGGGATCATTCTGCGTCCCCGAGTCGTTTGGTAAGCAGGGCAGCGGCTCGAACCGCGATCCGCCGCCCCGTCACCCAAGTAAAGATGGAGCCTCCGATAGTGCTGACTGGCGCACGAAAGACCATGGTCAAGGTCGCCGCATTGGCGATCGCGGTCACCGGCTTGAGCCTCGCTTCGGCGCCCCGCGCTGCGCAGGCTGCCCCTCTCCCGATCCAAACCGAGGCGACCGCGCCGGCCGGTGAGATGATCGAGCAGGCGCAGTACCGCCGCGATCGCCGCCACTACCGCCGCCACATGCGTCACCGTGGCCATTGGCACCGCCATCACCGCTTCGGCGGCCCGCGCCATCACCATCACCGCCGTCACTGGAATCACCGCCGCTGGTGATCGGTCGGAAGGTCGTTTGAAGGGCCGCCGTCGCGAGACGGCGGCCTTTTTCGTGCCGGGGATCGGTCTCGCAGGGAAAGCCATTAGCTGGCCGGCGGTTGCCGCGGGCGCTGGCAGCGCCTAAGAGCCCGGGCTTCGATTTCCGACACGGGAGCTTACCAAGCATGCGGCCCTCGAAGCGCGCGGCGGACGCGATGCGCGACGTCACGCTGGAGCGGGCGGTCGCCCGCTACGCGGAAGGCTCCTGCCTCGTCACCTTCGGCAACACCCGCGTGCTCTGCACCGCCTCGCTGGAAGAGCGCGGCCCGCCGTGGCTGCGCGGCTCCGGCAAGGGCTGGGTCACCGCCGAATACGCGATGCTGCCCCGCGCCACCCACGAGCGCACCCGCCGCGAGGTCAATTCCGGCAAGCCGTCGGGCCGCACGCAGGAGATCCAGCGGTTGATCGGCCGCTCCCTGCGCGCCGTCACCAACCTGCCAGCCCTGGGCGAGCGCCAGATCACCGTCGATTGCGACGTGATCCAGGCCGATGGCGGCACCCGCACGGCCTCCATCACCGGCGCCTGGGTGGCGCTGTATGATTGCCTCGCCTGGATGCGGGCCCGCTCGATCATCTCGGTCGATCCCCTGAAGGATCACGTCGCAGCGGTCTCCTGCGGCATCTACAAGGGCCAGCCGGTGCTCGACCTCGATTACGCCGAGGATTCGGCGGCCGAGACGGATGCGAACTTCGTCGTCACCGGCAAGGGCGGCATCGTCGAGGTGCAGGGCACCGCCGAGATGGAGCCGTTCACCGACGAACAGTTCCTCGAATTGTTGCGGCTCGCCAAGGGCGGCGTGGCGCAGCTCGTCGAGCTGCAGCGGAAGGTCATCGCGTGAGCGGGCATCGCATCCTCTCGGGCAAGGTCGTCATCGCGACCCACAATGCCGGCAAGCTCGTGGAGATGCGCGAGCTGCTGGCCCCGTTCGGGGTCGAGGCGGTCTCGGCCGGCGAACTCGGCCTGCCGGAGCCCGACGAGACCGGCACGATGTTCTCGGAGAACGCGGCGATCAAGGCGCACGCGGCCGCCAAAGCCTCGGGCCTGCCGGCCTTCGCCGACGATTCCGGTCTCTGCGTCGATGCGCTCGACGGCGCGCCGGGCCTATTCTCCGCCCGCTGGGCCAGCCCGAACAAGGACTTTTCCGGCGCCATGGCCCGGATTGCCGCCGAACTCGACATGCGCGGCGCCACGAACCGGCGCGCTCACTTCGTGTCGGCACTCGTTCTGGCATGGCCCGATGGCCATACCGAGCTGTTCGAGGGCCGCGTCTTCGGTGATCTGGTCGAACCGCGCGGCACCCTCGGCTTCGGCTACGATCCGATGTTCCGGCCCGAGGGCATGGACCGCACCTTCGGCGAGATCTCATCGGAGGAAAAGCACGGCGTCGATTGGCAGAGCGGCAACGCGCTCTCGCACCGGGCGCGGGCCTTCGTCGGGCTTGCGCAAGCGTGCCTGCGTCGGCCGGGCTGAGCTTTCGCCCAGCGTTGGGCGTGCTTACATCGAGCCCGTAAGCCGAGAATCACGCCAGCCCCACGGCCTCGATCCCACCCGCGCCCTCATCCTGAGGTGCCGCGAAGCGGCCTCGAAGGATCATCCAGTTTCCGCGCGGTCCCTGGACGATCCTTCGAGGCCCGCTGACGCGGGCACCTCAGGATGAGGACGGTGGATGGGGGTCCAAGGGTCGCGCGGATCAGGGAAGTTTTGACAGGCCGATGCCCCCCGCGACCCCGCCCGACCATCCGACCCGCGACGCGGGGTTCGGCATCTACCTGCACTGGCCGTTCTGCGCCGCGAAGTGCCCCTATTGCGACTTCAATAGCCATGTCCGCCATGCGGGCGTGGACCAGCCGCGCTTCCTGGCCGCCTTCCGGCGAGAGATCGCGCACGCCGCAACGCTGGCACAGGGGCGGACGGTCACCAGCATTTTTCTCGGCGGCGGCACGCCCTCGCTGATGGCGCCGGAGACGGTGTCGGGCCTGCTCGATGCGGTGGCCGGCGCCTGGAGCGTCGCGCCGGATGCGGAGGTGACGCTGGAGGCCAACCCCACCAGCGTCGAGGCGACCCGCTTTCGCGGTTATCGCGCCGCCGGGGTCAACCGTGTTTCGCTCGGCGTTCAGGCGCTCGATGACGGCGATCTCAAGCGGCTCGGTCGGCTGCACAGCGTGGCGGAAGCGCTCGATGCCGTCCGCACGGCGGCAGCGCATTTCGAGCGCTTTTCCTTCGACCTGATCTACGCCCGACCGGAGCAGACGCCTGAGGCCTGGGCCGCCGAGCTGCGCCGGGCGATCGATTACGCCGCCGAGCATCTCTCGCTCTATCAGCTCACCATCGAGCCCGGCACGCCGTTCTTCGGTCTCGCCCAGGCCGGCCGCCTCGTGCCGCCCGACGACGATGCCTCCCGCGCCCTCTACGACGTGACGCAGGAAATCTGCGGGCTCGCGGGCCTGCCGGCCTACGAGATCTCGAACCACGCCCGGCCCGGCGCGCAGTCGCGTCACAACCTGCTCTACTGGCGCTACGGCGAATATGCCGGCATCGGCCCCGGCGCCCATGGCCGCCTCGTCCTGCCGCAGGGCCGCACCGGCACGCTCACCGAGAAAGCGCCCGAAGGCTGGCTCGCCCGCGTCGAGCGCGACGGCCACGGCATCGTCGAGACGGAAGCGCTGTCCGCCGAGGATCAGGGCGACGAGTTCCTGATGATGGGGCTTCGGCTGACGGAAGGCATCGACCCGGCTCGCTACGCGACCTTGAAAGGACGCCCGCTCCATGCCGGGCGCCTCGACGCGCTGGTGACGGACGGCCTCATCGCGCGGCGTGCCGATGGCCGCATCGCCGCGACCGCCCGCGGCGCACCTGTGCTCAACGCCGTGGTGGCGGAGTTGGCGGGCTGATCCGTCAAATCCCCGAAGGCCCGAGCACCTTCGGAGCCGGGCTCACCATCGTCGCCGCGTTGTTGCGGATCTCGTAGACCGCCAAGGTCCGCTCGCTGACGCCCTCGGGCAGGAAGCGGAAGGTGCCGTCGAGGCCGGAGAAGCCAGCCGGGTTGGTCAGCGTCGCGTCGGCGAAGCGCTGCGAGCCGAATTGGCGCACCAGTGCGGCGGTGAGCGAGACCGCGTCGTAGCCGAGCGAGGCGGTGCGCGGCGGCATCGTCCCGAAGCGGGTCTGATAGCGCTGGGCAAAGCCATCGAAGCCGGCGGTGTCGGGCGCGGCGAAGCGGCCGCCCTGGAAGGCCGCCTGCGACAGCACCCGCGGGTCGTTCCACAGGGCGAGCCCGAGGGGACGCACACGTGCTGGCGAGAACCCGACCTTCGTCAGCGCGGGCGCGACGGCCATCAGGCCTTCGGCGGTATCGGGCACGAACAGCGCATCGGCCTGGGCGCCACTGCCCGCGATCACGCCGCGCAGCCGGCCGACCGCCGGGCCGGGATTGCCGGCCGGATAGCGCTCGATGCCGACGAGGCGGGCGCCACGCCGGGCCACCGCCTCGCGGAACTGGGCCTCGACGGCATTGCCATAGGTCGTCTCGGGGATCAGCGCGGCGAAGGAGCGGCGACCGCCCGCGCTCGCCTCATCGACGATGCGGTCGACCTCCGATTGCGGCAGGAAGCTGATGAGGTAGACGCCGCGCGCGGCCACCGCCGCGTCGGTCGAGAAGGCGATGACCGGCTTGCCCGCCCCGCGGGCGACGCCCCCGGCCGCTTGGACATTGGCGGCGAAGAGCGGGCCGAGCACCATTTCGGCGCCCTCGGCGAAGGCCGCCTGCGTCGCCTCGCGGGCGCCCTCCGGCGTGCCGCGGTCGTCCTTCACGAGGATCTGGAGGTTCGGCTTCTGGAAATCGTCGTAGGCGAGTTCGGCGGCGTTCCGCAGGGCTGCGCCGACCGCCGCCCCCTGCCCGCTCAACGGGACGATCAGAGCGACCTTCACATTGCCCGCGCCGATGACGTTGCCGGCCGCCACGGCGGGGCCGGGCTCGGCCTCGGGCACCACCCGTGCCGCCGGCCGCGGCGCATCCGGAACGCCGAGGCAGCCCGCGAGTCCGATCGTGAGCCCGAGGCCCAGAAGCGCGGCACCCGCGCGGGCCGTCCACCGTCCGCCGCGTCGTGCCATCGCGATCCCCCTGTCCGAGCGCAATTCGCGGTGACGATGCGGAGGGGCTTGCGAAAAGTAAATGTGAGGCCCGTCCTTTCCCCGGTCTTCAAAGGCGCGCGGGCATGGCATTGTCGCGGCGATGACACAGCGACTCGACAAGCGCCCCGAAGGGGCTCCCCGCAGCCCCGCCACCTTCACGGCCTTCGGCCTCGCCGCCGAGGCCGAGTCCCTGGCGCCGGGTCTCTACGTGGTGGCGACCCCCATCGGTAACCTGCGCGACGTCTCGTTCCGCGCCCTGGCGACGCTCGCCGCCGCGGACGCGGTGCTCGCCGAGGACACCCGCGTCACCCGCACCCTGTTGATGCATTACGGGATCACGACGCCGCTTCTCTCCTACCATGAGCATTCCAACGAGGCGGTGCGCGAGCGGATGGTGATGCGGCTGAAGGCCGGCGAGACCCTGGCGCTGGTTTCCGATGCCGGCACGCCGCTGGTCTCGGACCCCGGCTTCAAGCTGGTCCAGGCCGCGATCGCCGCCGGCATCCCGGTGACGCCGATTCCCGGCCCCTCCGCGGTGATGACCGCCATCGTCGCTGCCGGCCTGCCGACCGACCGGTTCTTCTTCGAAGGCTTCCTGCCCCAGAAATCGGGGGCCCGGCGCAACCGCCTGGAGGCGCTGGCCACGATTCCCGGCACGCTGGTGGTGTTCGAATCCCCCCATCGCCTCCCCGAGATGCTGGCGGATGCCGCCGCCACCCTGGGGCCGGAGCGGCCCGCGGCGGTGGCGCGCGAATTGACCAAGCTCTACGAGACGATCCGCCGCGACAGCCTCGGCGACCTGGCCGAAGCCTTCGCGCAGGAGGGTCCGCCCAAGGGCGAGGTGGTGGTCGTCATCGGCACCGCCCCCGAGGACGCCGCCCCGCGCGAGGCCGATACCGGGCTCGACGCGCGGATCGAGGCGGCGCTCGCCCGCCACTCGATCAAGGATGCGGCGGCCCTCGTGGCCGACGAGACCGGCCAGCCCAAGCGCGTGGTCTATGCCCGCGCCCTGGTGCTCGCCCGCCGGGCGGACGATGAGACCTCCGCCTGATCCGAAAGCACGGCGCCGCGCCACCCACGGACGCGGCCTCTCGGCCGAGGGATGGGCGCTGCTGGCGCTGATGCTGAAGGGCTATCGGCCGCTCGCCCGGCGCTTCGCGGCCGCGGGCGGGGAGATCGACTTGATCGTCCGGCGCGGGCGCACCATCGCCTTCGTCGAGGTCAAGGCCCGCGCGACGCTGGACGCGGCCGCGATCGCCATCGACGCACGCAAGCGGGCGCGTCTCTCCAGGGCGGCGCGGGCGTGGCTTGCGCGTCACCCGCCTCCGGCGGACGCGACTCTGCGGGCGGATGCCGTGTTCGTGGCGCCGCGCCGCTGGCCGCGCCATCTGCCGAACGCGTTCGAGATTGAAGGTTTATGAGCGTCAGGCCGCGAGGGGCCGGCCCTCTCAGCCCTCGGCGGCGGCGGCGATGGCCGCGGCGAGGGTGCGCTTGAGATCGGCCTGGCTAAAGGGCTTTTGCACCACCGGCCGGTCACGGAACGGCTCGCGGATGCCCGCGCCGCCATAGCCGGTGGAGAACACGATGGGCAGGTTGCGCTCGGCGATGGCCTCGGCCACCGGATAGATCGGCTCGCCCGCCACGTTCACGTCGAGGATGGCGACCGTGAAGCTCTCGCTGCGGGCCATCTCCAGGGCGGTCGCGAGCCGGGCCGCCGGCCCGACGATCTCGCAGCCGAAATCGAGCAGCATATCCTCGAGAAGCATCGAGATGGCCGCTTCGTCCTCGACAACCAGCACCCGGGCGCCGGACAGATGATCCTCGTTCGAATCCACACTCACGCCGGGTCGTCTTCCCTATCGATTCGTTCCCGATCCGGAACGCTCTCTTGAGTCCGTCAGTCGCGCCTGGATTGTTCCGGAGGAAACTCCTCCGATACGCTTCGAGAGCGGATGAGCGACCCGGAAAACGCTGCCCGGCACCGCGAGCCGTCGCCCGTAAAGCTGGGCGTGTCAAGCGCCGCAACGCCCCGCCCGTGCTATGCTGATCGGCGCAATGTTATTCCGCAAAACATTTCCCTCCCATTGTCGCAACCGGGCGACATCCCCGGCACGCGGCGATCCCCGCTCAACCGTGAGTCGGCGCGGCCTCCTCGCTGCGGCGGGGGCGGCGATGCTCCCGATCTGGGCTCGCGCCGAACCGGCGCGTCCGATCGTGATCGGCTCGAAGAACGACACCGAGGGCGCGCTGCTGGGAAACCTGATTTCCTCAGTCCTTGAGGATCTTGGCTTGCGCGTGGAGCGTCGGCTGGGCCTCGGGCCGACTCTCATCGTCCGCTCGGCCCTGCTCGCCGGAGAGATCGACCTGTATCCCGAATATACCGGCAACGTGGCCTTCTTCTCCGGCACCGAGACCGATCCGGCCTGGAAGACCGGCGCAGCCGCCTATGACCGCGCCCTGCGGCTCGACGCCGCGCATGATCTGGTATGGCTCGGGCGGGCGCCGGCCAACAATACGTGGCTGATCGCGGTGCAGGGCCGTCTCGCCCGTGACCGGGGGCTCGCCACCATGGCCGATTTCGCGGGCGCCGTGCGAGACGACCTGATCCGCCTCGCCGCCTCGACGGAGTTCGTGGAGAGCCCCGCCGCCCTGCCCTCCTTCGAAGCCGCCTACGGCTTCACCCTGCCGCTTTCCCGCATCGTCAGCCTGCCGGGCGGCGACACGGCGGTGACCGCCCGTGCTGCGGCGGAAGGCATCAGCGGAATCAATGCCGGCATGGTCTACGGCACGGACGGGGCGCTCGCCGCCCTCGACCTCACGGTGATGAGCGATCCCAAGGGGGCGCAGATCGTCTACGAACCCGCCCCCGTAATCCGCGCCGCGACGCTCGCGCCCCATCCGCAGATCCGCGACGCCCTCGACCCCATCTTCGCGCGCCTCGACGCCGCCACCCTGCGGCGGCTCAATGCGGCGATCACCGTGGAGGGGCGCACCGCCGAGGCGGTGGCGAAAGCGTGGCTGGCCGATCCGGCAAGCCGCCCGTGACGGCACGCCTCCTCGCCGGCCTCGCCGCGGCGGCCCTGCTCCCGGCGGTGTTCGCCGGGCTGCCCCTGCTGCATCTCGCCCCGAACCGGCTGGTGACGGGTGCGCCCGTCGCCGCCTCCACGGCCCTCGGCACCAGTCTCTGGCCCATCGCTGCCCTCGCTGCCGGGGGACTCGGCCTCCTCGCGGCCGGCCGGGGGCGGAGGACCGCCGGCCTCGCTGGGCTCGCCTGCCTTGGCACCCTCGCTCTCCTGTTGGCGGGGCTCGGCGCCGGCGCCGCGGACCTGACCGCCGGCCAACCGTTCGCGACGCGGGCCCGTCTCGCCTCCGGCGCCTGGGCCGGCGTGATCGTGCTCGTCTGTGCCCTGGGCTTCGCCGCGCGACGCGCCCGCCTGCCCGGCAGCGGCCTCATGGCGGCGGCCGCCGTTCTGGCGCTGATCGGCGGCCTGTGGAGCGCCGGGCGCCTCGATGCGCTCTCGCTCGTTGTGGAGGGGCGCGCGCGATCCGACGCCCTTGGCGGCGCCATTCGCGATCATCTCGTCCTGACCCTCGGGGCCCTGGTGATCGCCGCCGGTCTCACGGCCGGGCTTGCGCTGTGGCGGCGCGGGCGCGGCGCGGTCGAACTCACGGTCAGCGGATTGCAGGTCGTGCCGGCGGTCGCCCTGCTCGGCGGCCTCGTGGCCGTCCTCTCGGCGCTGCTCGCGGCGGCGCCGACCTTGCGCGGCTACGGGATCTCGGCGCTCGGCACCGGGCCGGCCCTCATCGGCATCGCGGCCTACCTGCTCTTGCCGCTCTGGCGCGGGCTTCAGGCAGCGCGGCGCGCGACCGGGCCGGACCAACTCGACGCGGCGCGTGCCCTCGGGCTGACGTCGGGACAGACCCTGACGACCCTACGCCTGCCGCTCGGTGCCCCGGCTTTCGTCGGCGGTCTGCGGGTCGCCACGGTCCAGGCGCTCGGTCTCGCGACCCTGGGCGCGCTCGTCGGCGCGGGCGGGCTCGGCACCCTCGTCTTCGACGGCATGGCGCAGTTCGCGCCGGACCTGATCCTGCTCGGCGCCCTGCCCATCATCGCGCTCTCGCTCGCCGCCGAGGGGGCGCTCGGCCGGCTGGAAGCGGCGTTGCGCCGATGGTGGCCGCGATGAACCGCATCGCCCCAGCCTTCGGACCCCTCGCGCTCGGCCTTGCGCTGGCCGCCGCGAGCCATCCGGGTTTTGCCGGCCTGATCGGCGCCAGCGGCCGGCCGCTTGCCGTCGGCCACCTGGCCGAACTGGCGCTGAACCACCTCGCCCTGGCCGCGACCGGGCTCGCCTTGGTCGCCGCCCTCGGAATCGGGCTCGGCCTGATCGCCACGCGGGCGCGGTTCGCGGCGTTTCGGACCGGCATCGACACGCTCGCGGCCTTCGCGCAGGCGGTGCCGCCAGTGGTCGTCGTGGCCCTGGCCCTGCCGGTGCTCGGCTTCGGCGGGCCGCCGACCCTGCTGGCCCTGACCGCCTACGGGATCATGCCGACCCTGCGCGGCACGGTCGGCGCGCTCGACGCCGTGACCGCCGAGGCCCGCGAATCGGCCCAGGCCATCGGCCTGACGCCGGCGCAGATCCTCATCCACATCGAACTGCCGCTCGCCGCGCCGGGCCTCGTGGACACGCTACGCACCGCGCTGATCCTCGCCGTCTCCGTCACCGCCGTCGGGGCGCTCGCCGGGGCCTCGACCCTGGGCACGCCGATCGTCGCCGGGCTACAGAACCAGAACATCGCGGCGATGCTCCAGGGCGCGGCGGCGACCGCGTCCCTGGCCTTCCTCGGCGACGCGCTGCTGCTCGCGATCGGCGGGCTGCGGCGGCGGGACTGAGCCGCGCCGGTCCGAAGGATGACCGGCGCGCGAGGCCTTTCGAGCCGGAGAAGCGGGCCGGCTAGGCGCCCGTCTTCGACGGCGGGACGGTGCCCTGGACGGCGGCATAGCTCGTCATCAGGTTGCGGTAGTCCGGAATGTGGTCGCCCAGCAGCGTGGCCAAACCCTCGACATCCCGGCGCCAGTCGCGGTGCAGCTCGCATGCGACCGCGAACCAGTTCACCAGTTGCACTCCCGCCGCCGACATCCGGTTCCAGGCACCATCACGCACGACCGGATTGAAGGTGCCGGACGCGTCGGTGACGGCGAACACCTCGTAGCCCTCGGCGATGGCCGAGAGGGCGACGAAGGCGACGCAGACCTCGGTGACGACGCCGGCGATGATGAGCTGCTTGCGGCCCGTCGCCTTCACGGCGGCGACGAAATCGGGGTTGTCCCAGGCATTGATCTGGCCGGGCCGGGCGATGAAGGGCGCATCCGGAAACTTGGCCTTCAGCTCGGGCATGATCGGGCCGTTCGGCCCGTCCTCGAAGCTCGTGGTGAGGATGGTCGGGAGCTGGAAGTAGGCGGCGAGGTCGGCAACGGCGAGGACGTTGTTCTTGAACCGGTCGGGATCGAAATCGCGCACCAGCGACATCAGCCCGGCCTGATGATCGACCAGCAGGACGACGGCTTGGTCGAGGTCGAGGCGGTTGTAGGGCTTGCTCATCGGGGTCTCCATCGGGGCGGCGCGGTGTCGATGGAGAGACTGTGCCACGGTATTATCACCGCCAAAACAGAAACGATCGAAACGGATCATTTCTGAAATAGGCTCATAACCGCGGGATGATTGCCTTGGGTTTGGCCGTACCGGTCTGGGCAAAGGTCGTTGGCCCACCGAACGAACTTTTGGCGCTGCGCTCGAAGCGGTAACGGTGACGAGCCCGCGCACCGTAAACGGCGCTCGGGTCTCGCTGCCGGCACCCCACCTCCGCGGCCGGCCTCGGATGGAGCAGGCGGCTTTCGGCTCCACCGCGCGGGCTGGAAACCTTTGCGGAAAAGCGCGCTCCTTACTTGTCGAGGAACTCGACCTTCGCGCCCTTCTGAGTATGGCTCGCGAGGTCGCGCGCGTCCCAGTTCGTCAGGCGGATGCAGCCGTGCGACTCGGTCTTGCCGACCTTCTCCGGCTCCGGCGTACCGTGAATGCCGTAGGAGGGAATCGAGAGGTCGATCCAGACGAGGCCGACGGGGTTGTTCGGCCCCGGATGGATCGAGAATTTCTTCGTCGCCTTCACGCCCTTGAAGCGGTATTTCGGGTTGTAGGTGTACCAGGGATCGAAGGCGACGCCCTTCACCTTCGCCGTCCCGTCCGGCGCCGGCTTCTCCGAACTGCCGATCGAGGCGGGGTAATCCGCCGTCAGCTTGCCGTCCTCCGCGTAGGCGCGCACCCGCTTCGTGCGCTTGTCGACCTCGATGCGGTTGACCTTGGGAGCCACCGGCGCGCCCTCGACCTTGCCCTCGCCCAGGGGCGGCACCGCCGCGACGATCAGCGTGCCGCCGGCCTTGTCGAGGGGTACGTTCGGGTTGAGAGCGGAGAACAGGTCCCGCTGCATGTGGAAACGCTCGGCCAGCATCTCGCGGGTGTTGGTGTAGCGCATCGGCCCGACCTCGGCCTGCTCCTCCATCTTGGGGGGCATCTTCTCGACGAAGGGGCCTTTCACATCCTCCTCCGTGATCGTGTACTGCGTCACGACCGGATCCTTGCCGGTGGCCTGCAGCCGGTCGAAGAGTTCGCGGGTGAGGCGGTCGCCCTCGGGCAGCCCTTGCGCCGCGGCGAAGGCTTTGAGCGCGCCGCGCAGGTTCTCGCCGTCGCGCCCATCGATCGCGCCGGGGGAGAAGCGGGCCCGGTCGAGCAGCACCTGCACCTTCACCAGGAGCGGGTCGGGCTTCTGCTCCGCCTCCTTTTTCGCCTCGGCGTCCTTCTTGGATTTCTTCGCGGACTTGTCCGACTTCGACGCCTTGTCCGGCTTGGCCTCGTCCGGCGTCTCGCGGAACGCCGCGTTCTCGATGGCCTCGCGGGTCAGCGCGGGCGCCCCGGATTCGGCGGCCTGCGCGGCTGCCGACCATACACCGAGCGCCGCCAGCGCTCCTCGCATCCACGCCCGTCCCATCGCCCGCTCGCGCTCCTCGACTCACGTCGATGAGGAAGCGATGGCCAAGCGCTACCGTTCCCGCGGCGAATGGTGCTTCGTCATGTGCCCGGCTTGAGGAAACCGCCTACTGGCAGAGGCGGTGCCCGGCATTGCGCTCGCGCAGGTCGAGATGCAGGTGGTTGCCGTGCGCGGCGTCGCTGCCCGGCCCCAGCACCGTGCGGAAGAACGTGCAGGCGCCCGTCCGCGCCGAGGCCAGGAAGGCCGCCTCCGGCGTGCCGTCCGGCGCCGCGGTCACCTTCAGGCTCGCGCGCTTGGTGAAACCGTAGGCCATCACGTCGATGGCGTTGGCGAAGCTGTGCTCGCTGAGCTTGGCATCGGTGTCGTGGTTCTGCCCGCGGCAGACATAGGTGCCGCCCAGCGCGAGGCTCTTCAGGCTCTCGCCGAACTCCTTCTGGGCCGCGACCTGCACCTCCGTCGTCCAGCGCGCCAGCGCCTCCGCCGCTCGGCAGTTCAGGGTGGCCGCCGGCTCCAGCGTGACGCCGTCGGCCAGAGCGGTGACGGTGAGCGGATGCGGCGCGCTGCACTGGCCGTTGCCGAGCGGCGACGCCGCCTCGAAGCGCGCGCCGAGCCGCTCCAGCCGGCGCAGGCAGGCGGTGTCGTCGGGCGCCGAGACCTTGAGGGCGAGCGCCGACTCGCCCGACAGCTCCGGCGGCCGAGCGGGCGGCAGCGGCGCCTCCGGCAGGGCGGCGGGCGCGTCCTTCGTGTCGTTCGCGGTCTTCGTCTCCGCGGGCGGCTCGTCCGGTTTCGCCGCGGCGCCCTTGTCCGGGCCGGTGCCGAGTTCCGGCGGGCGCACCGGCGGCAGCGGTGTGACCTGCGGCGCGGGCGGCACGAGGTCATCCGGGCGCGCGGGCGGCTGGGGTGGCGGCAGCGGCACCGTCGCGGGGGGCGGCTTGGCCGGATCGGACCATGCCGGGCCCGGCGGAAGGGCCAGCCCGGCGGCGAGAAGGCACGCGAGCAGGCAAGCGAGGGTGGAAGGCTTCATGCCGTGTATGTCCCGCTCGCCCGGCCGCGCACCGTTCTCCCCTCATCCGCCGCCCGGCCGTTCCCAGCAAGGACGCGGCGGACACGCCCGGCGAAAACGTGAAAGAATCGAGCGCGGGCGGCTGTCGCTTTGCGCCGCTCGACCCACAAACCTATGCTCACCGCTTCACTGTCCGACGCGCCCCGAAAGTTTTGCCCATGACCGCCGACACCGCACGCGACCTATCCGAGGGGACGGAGCCCGGCCGTGGCGGTGCGGACGCCAACCCGTTCGACGTGTCGGATTGGGCGACCCCCTTCGGCATGCCGGATTTCGCGGCGATCCGGCCCGAGCATTACGTGCCGGCCTTCGCGCATGCCCTGAAGGCGCATGAGGCCGAGATCGCGGCCATCGCCGGAAACGAGGCGGCGCCGAGCTTCGCCAACACGGTCGAAGCGATGGAGCGCGCGGGCGCGGCGCTCGAGCGCGTGGCTAACGTGTTCTTCAACCTGACCGGTAGCAACACCAGCCCCGAGCTTCAGGCCATCGAGCGGGCGGTGGCGCCGCAGCTCGCGCGGCATTCGAGCGCCATCACCCTCAATCCGCAGCTCTGGGCCCGGCTCTCGGCGGTCGATGCCGAGGCGGAAGAGTTGGGCGTGGAGGAGCGCCGGGTGCTCGACCGCTACCGCAGCCGGTTCCGCCGGGCCGGTGCCGGCCTTGCCCCGGAGGCCAAGGCTCGCATCGCCGAGATCGCGATCCGGCTCGCTGAACTCGGGACGCAATTCGCCCAGAACGTGCTCGCCGACGAGCGCGACTTCATCCTGCCGCTGAACGGCGAGGCGGATCTCGCCGGCCTGCCCCCCTTCCTGCGCGATGCCGCCGCGGAAGCGGCCGAGGAGCGGGGCGGCGGGCACAGCCACGTCATCACCCTCTCGCGCTCGCTGATCGAGCCGTTCCTCGTCTTCTCGACCCGCCGCGATCTGCGGGCTTTGGCCTACGCGGCCTGGACCCGCCGCGGCGAGAATGGCGGTGAGACCGACAACCGCGCCATCATCGCCGAGATCGTGCGCCTGCGCGCCGAACGGGCCCGGCTACTCGGCTTCGAGAGCTTCGCCCATCTCAAGCTCGACGACACCATGGCGGGCTCGCCCGACGCGGCAATGGAGCTTCTGCGCAATGTCTGGAAGCCTGCGCTCCAGCGCGCGGCGGCGGAACGCGAAGGGCTCCAGGCCCTGGTTCAGGCGGAGGGGCACGACTTCGCCCTCGAAGCGCATGATTGGCGCCACTACTCCGAAAAACTGCGGCGGGCCGAGCACGACCTCGACGAGTCCGAGATCAAGCCGTACCTGCCGCTGGAAGGCATGATCCGGGCGGCTTTCGACACCGCGTCCCGGCTGTTCGGGCTCGCCTTCGAGGAACTGCGCGACGTGCCGCGCTATCACCCGGACGTGCGCACCTGGCTCGTGCGCGACGCCGACGGCTCCGAGGTCGGCCTGTTCCTCGGCGACTATTTCGCCCGCCCCTCGAAGCGCTCGGGCGCGTGGATGAGCGCCTTCCGCTCGCAGGAGCGGCTGAACGGCGACATCCGGCCGATCATCGTCAACGTGATGAACTTCGCCCGCGCCCCGCGCGGCGAGCCGACGCTGCTTTCGTTCGATGACGCTCGCACGCTGTTCCACGAATTCGGCCACGCCCTGCACGGGCTTCTCTCCGACGTGACCTATCCGCTGCTGTCCGGCACGGCGGTCTCGCGCGACTTCGTGGAGCTGCCCTCGCAACTCTACGAGCACTGGCTGCAGCAGCCGGAGGTGCTCCGGACGCATGCCCGCCACGTGACCACCGGCGAGCCGATGCCCGACGCGCTGCTCGAACGCCTGCTCGCGGCGGCCAACTTCAACCAGGGTTTCGCAACCATCGAATATGCGGCCTCGGCCATCGTCGACATGACGCTGCATCTCTCCGCGGCGGGAGAGGACGGGCTCGACGTGGTCGCGTTCGAGGCGGATGCCCTGCGCCGGATCGCCATGCCGGCGGAGATCGCAGCGCGGCACCGGGCGCCGCATTTCGCGCATATCTTCTCCGGCGACGGCTATGCCGCCGGCTATTACAGCTATCTCTGGTCGGAGGTGCTCGACGCCGACGCCTTCGACGCGTTCCGCGAGGCGGGCGACATCTTCCATCCGGAAACGGCGCAGCGGCTGCGCCGGATGATCTACGGCGCGGGCAACCTGCGCGACGCCCGCGAGGCCTATACGGCGTTCCGGGGCCGGCTGCCGAGCATCGAGCCGTTGCTGAAGAAGCGCGGGCTGGCGGCGTAGCGCACAAAAACCCTCTCCCCTTTGCGGGAGAGGGTGGCTGCGGAGCAGACGGGAGAGGGGCGACGCGACGGTTGCCCTTTCGGCCGACCTCGACCCGACGGAGCCGGCGTTCCCCTCTCCCGACCCCCTTCGGGGGCCACCCTCCCCCGCACAGGGGGGAGGTTCATGATTGGGCTAGAACAGCCCGTCGATCTGACCGTTGGCGTCGAGCCGGATGCTGTCCGCCGCCGGCACCTTGGGAAGGCCCGGCATGGTCATGATCTCACCGCAGATCACCACGACGAAGCCGGCGCCCGCCGAGAGACGCACGTCGCGCACCGAGACGAGGTGGCCCGAGGGCGCACCCATCAGGGTCGGATCGGTCGAGAACGAGTACTGCGTCTTGGCCATGCAGACCGGCAGCCCGCCATAGCCGTCCTTCTCGAAGCCGGCGAGCTTGGTGGCGGCCTTCGACTCGATCTGGATGTCGGCCGCGCCGTAGAGCTTGGTCGCGATCGCCTTGATCTTGTCGGTGATCTTCGTGTCGATCTCGTAGGCGAAGGTCAGCGGCTTCTGCTCGCCCTCGGCGAGCGTCACCACGGCCTGCGCCAGCGCCTCGGCGCCCGCGCCGCCCTCCGCCCAGTGCTTGCAGGTGATCGCCTCGACTTGGAGCCGGTCGCGGCACAGTTCCTTGAGCCGTGCGTGCTCGGAATCGGTGTCCTGGAAGAAGTGGTTCACGCCCACCACCACCGGCAGACCGAAGCTGCGCACGTTGTTCACGTGGCGCTCGAGATTGGCAAAACCCTTTTCCAGGGCGCCGAGGTTCTCGCCCCCGAGATCCTTCTTGTTGACGCCGCCATGCATCTTGAGCGCACGAACGGTCGCGACGATCACCACCGCGGACGGCTTGAGGCCGGTCTGGCGGCACTTGATGTCGAGGAATTTTTCCGCGCCGAGATCGGCGCCGAAGCCGGCTTCGGTCACGACGTAATCGGCCAGCCGCAGGCCGGTGCGGGTCGCGATCACCGAGTTGCAGCCATGGGCGATGTTGGCGAACGGGCCACCGTGGATCAGGGCCGGATTGCCTTCCAGCGTCTGCACGAGGTTCGGCTGCAGCGCGTCCTTCAGGAGCACCGTCATGGCGCCGGTGGCCTTCACCTCCGCCAGCGTCACCGGCTTGCGGTCACGGGTCTCGGCGATGACGATGCGGCCGAGCCGTTCTTCGAGATCGGCGAGATCCTTGGCGAGGCAGAACACCGCCATCACTTCGGAGGCGACGGTGATGTCGAACCCGTCCTCGCGCGGAAAGCCGTTGGCGACGCCGCCGAGCGACTGGTTGATGGCGCGCAGGGCCCGGTCGTTCATGTCGACCACGCGGCGCCAGTGGATGCGGCGCACGTCGATGTTGAGCTCGTTGGCCCAGTAGATGTGGTTGTCGATCAGCGCCGCCGCGAGGGAGTGCGCCGAGGTGATGGCGTGGAAATCGCCGGTGAAGTGCAGGTTGATCTGCTCCATCGGCACGACCTGCGCCTTGCCGCCGCCCGCCGCGCCGCCCTTCATGCCGAAGCAGGGGCCGAGCGACGGCTCGCGCAGGCACATCACCGCCTTCTTGCCGATGCGGTTGAGCGCGTCGCCGAGACCCACCGTGGTCGTGGTCTTGCCCTCGCCCGCCGGCGTCGGAGAGATCGCGGTGACGAGAACCAGCTTGCCCTCGGGCTTGCCCTCCAGCGAGGCGATGAAGCCGTGGTCGATCTTGGCGATGTGCTTGCCGTAGTTATGAAGTGCCTCGTCCGGGATGCCGAGCTTTTCGGCGACCTGGGCGATCGGCTTCAGGGTCGCCGCGCGGGCGATCTCGATATCTGAGGGCATTTCTCTCACCGTCGTTTCTTGTCACGCGGGCTCGCAGCGTGCCGAGCCGTTGCCCGGTCCGTCCCTATGCTTCCGTGCTAGCGAACGGAACGGCCACGATAAACCGATCGTCGCAGTGTGAGCGAAACGACGAAGAAAAGCGTCTCGGATTTTTTTGACCCGGACCGTTAAGTTTTCTCATGGGACAGGTGATCTGCCTCGCCCCAGCCGGTGTGTGAGCCCGAATGGTTTCAGCCGGTCATCGCGGTGGCGGTGTAACCGGCTTTGGTCAGTGCCTGGGCCACATCGAGACTTTGCGCGACGGTCGTGGCGGAGACGCGGCCCAGGCCGACATCGACCGAGACCTCCGCCTGCGGGTCGAGGCGGCGGATCGTGCGGCACACGGCCTCGGCGCATCCCTCACAGGTCATTCCGTCGACGCGCATCGTCAGTTCGATCGGGCTCTGGTCCATCGCCATCGTCTCCTGGCCGCCCGCCGGGGACCGGCGGACCCTCGCAGATGTGGCTTCGGGATCGCGTGCGGCAAGCGCAGCGCGCGTTCGGGCCGAATGCACGGGAGAAACCGATGACGCCGCCTTGCGGCCGGGAGCGGCGTCGGCGACATTAGGGTTACGATGATCCGGATGCGCCCTTGCGCGTGATCCGGCGCGTTTCACCCACACGTTCTGCGGGCGCCCGCTCCGCATCGTGAATGAGAAGCCCGGCCGTGGCCGCCAGACAGAAGCGCGTCGATCGACGGTGAAAACACCGAAAGCCCGAACGATCCGCCCGCGCGGCACCCCCTGGATCCTCGGCCTCATCGGCATCCTGGTCCTCGTTCCGCTGGCGCTCATCGTCCCGCTCGCCGCCGTCGCCGCCGTGTCCGGCCTCGCGATCGTCGGCGGAGCCTTGATGTGGCGGCGGTTATCCGCCTTCGTTGTCGCGCAGGAGGTCGTCTCGAAGGAGATCGGCGTCCTCTCCCAGCGCCTCGTGAAGCTGGAAGCCGTCACAGCCGCCCTGGTCCAGTCGCGGATGCAGGATTCAACGACGGACCCGTCGGCGCGGCCGCCGGACGCGGCGATCCAGGCGCTCGACGCACGGCTCGATGCCGGAATCGAGGAGGTGACCGCCGAGATCGGCATCCTCAGCGGCATCGTTCGCGAACTCGCCGCCGTGGTCGCGTCGCAGGACGGCGACATCGCCCGTCTTCGGCAGCAGGCGCAGGCGCCCCAGCCGAAGCCCGTTCCGCAAGCGGCGCCGGAGCCGGTCCGGCCGCGCCCGGCCGCGACCGTTCCCCCCGAGACGGAACCGGTGGCGCCGCCGATGCGGCTCGTACCCCGCACGACCCTGCCCGCCGCCCGCCCCTCCGATCATTTCGCCAACGACGCCGACGCCGCCTCGCTGATCGAGGCGTTCGACGGCGAGGGGCTGGAAGTTTTCTTGCAGCCGGTCGTCACCCTGCCGCAGCGCAAGGTCGTCGCCTACGAAGCACTGGCGCGGCTCAAGGTCGGCGACGCGGTCTACGCGCCGGAGACGTTCCTGCCCGTCCTGGAGCGGCACGGCCGCACGACGGCGCTCGACCGGCGCATGCTCCAGCGCGTCGCGACGATCGCGCGTCACCTCCAGGGGCGTGGCAGCCCGGCCTCGGTGAGCTACAGCCTGACGCCGCATTCACTGTTCGAGCCGGGCTTCCTGCGCTCGCTCGGGCGCCTCGTCAGCGAGGGGCCGGAACTCGCGGGCCGCGTCGTGATTGCCTTGCCGCAATCGAGCTGGCGCAGCCTCGATGCGGAGCAGGCCGCCCTGCTGGCGGGTTTGCGCGGGCGGATCGGCTTCGTGATGGATCGCCCGATCGACCTGCGGTTCGACCCGACCGCCCTGGCCGAGCGCGGCATCACGCAGGTGAAGGTCGCGGCCTCACTGCTGCTGCGGCCGCTCGACCGGGAAGCGCGGCCGGATATCGCCCTGGAGGATCTGGTGACGTCCCTGGCGCGGGCCGGGATCCGGCTCGTCGCGACCGGCGTCGAGGCCGAGACGGAGGTGCCCGACCTCATCGATCTCGACGTGCCGCTGGCGCAAGGGGGGGTGTTCGCCGCACCGCGCGCCGTGCGGGCGGAGGTGCTCTCGGCCTCGCCCGAGGCGGCACCGCCGCCACCGCCCTCCCCCGATCCGCCGCCGAGCCCGCCGCCGCAGCGGCGACCGTTCCGGGATTTTCTGCGCCGAGCCGGGTGAAATCGGAAGCGGGTGCGGTCGGTGGACGGGGGTCAGCCCCGCGCGGCGTCGCGCTCCATCCGCTTGCGCAGCCGGGAGGCTCCGTAGATCTTCGCAAGACGCTGGCGCGCCGCATGAACCGGCGGCGCCGCGCGCTCGGCGCGGGCGGCTGCGATCACGAGAAGCGTCGTCGCGATGGAATGGTGCATTTGCCCCTGCGCGCGGGCGCGGTCGAGGGCATCGCCGGATGCGCGATCGGGCAGCAAATCGAAGTTCGCCATGGTCCAGCCCCTGCGGAGTCCCTCACTCGGATCCCGCACCCTTTTTCAGGGACGACCGTGACGGCTTTTCGCAACGGCGATGTTCGGAACAAGGCAGCTTGGCCGTAACGGCCGGCCGATGGCGGCCCCGTCCGAGGCCGCTCTTCGCTTGGCCCGTGGGTCAGGCGAACAGGGCGTCGATGGCATCCTGCGCGGTGGCGGGGCCGCCCATCTGTGGGCCGTTGAGCAGGAGCGACTCGTTGCGCTTGCGCCGGTCGATCTCGATCTCGTCGATGCCGGCCGCGTCGCGGGCTTTCACGGCGGCGCTGAAGCGGGCGAGCCGCCCTTCGAGCTGGCTCATCGCCTCCGCCACCTTGGCGATGCGCTGGCCGGTGATGTCCTGGAAGGTGCAGGCCTCGAAGATGTCGTAGATCTTGGCCTCGACCGCGTCCCGGTAGCCCGGTCCGTCGCGCAGGGCGAGCACGGCTTCGGCGGTGCTCATGATCGAATTGGTCGCGCCGGCCGTCGCCGCGACCACCTCGCTCAGCTCCTCGTGGACCATCGGCAGACGGTCACGCGTCAGCTCGTTGGCCCGCAGGATCGCGATCGCGTCCCGCAGACTGGCGATGTAGTCCGCGATGTCGAGAAGCTCCTTCACCATCGCCGATGGATGGGAGTTCTGCGACCGGCCGTCGCGTGCCGTTGCCATCATGTTCATGGGCGATCTCTCGCGACGTTCTTGTGTTCGATCCGTTGACGGCCACCCTGAGGGACGGCCGCTCCTCCTATGCCGATCCCGACGGCATGAAGCCGGGATCGGCTCTCGTGACAGAGATCCGTCCGCTCGTTTCGGCTCGGCGCGCCTTCGTCCGGCGCGACGGTCCCTTGGCGGATTGTGCGCATCAGGCTCCGCAGACCGCCTCGATCTTCGACTTGAGGGTGGCGGCGTTGAAGGGCTTGACGATGTAGTTGTTCACGCCGGCCTTCTTGGCGGCGATGACGTTCTCGGTCTTCGACTCGGCGGTGACCATGATGAACGGCGTCGTGCGCAGGCCCTCGTCGGCGCGGACATGGCGCAGAAGCTCGTAGCCGGTCATCGGCTCCATGTTCCAATCCGAGATGACGAGGCCGTACTTGCGGCCCTTCAGGCGCGCCAGTGCGGCGGTGCCGTCGGACGCATCATCCACGTCCTCGAAGCCAAGCTGCTTGAGGAGGTTGCGGATGATACGCACCATGGTCTGGTAGTCGTCGACCACCAGGATAGGCATGCTGAGGTCGAGGGCCATATGACGATTGCTCCGTTGTCCCTGATCGATACTGACGGCGCGGCTCTCTCGAGCGATCAACGTCGCATCGACGCGTGCGAGCGGACCTGCCATCCGTTCCCAGACAATAGGTGGCGCGGATTGCGAAGCCGTTAATCCGGAGTCGTTCCCCTCGCTTGACCCGAGAGACTGATTTCGCCAAGTCTCCCGCGCTCTCCCGCCGTGCGGGGACGGGGCGGACGAGCCCGGCCGCGCCGACGCTTCCCGTCGCTGCTCCCGGCCGACACTCCCTTGAGACTCGCAGACATTCGATCGCAGGAGCCGATGCCCTCAGGCGACGAGAACGCCGTGCCGCCCGCCGGGACCGGCCCCCACCCCTCTTCGAGACCCTTCACGGTCTGCCGCGAGGACGACCCGGTGCCCCCGGCGCTGGCGGGTGCGGTCGCCGCGCTCGGCAATTTCGACGGCGTCCATCGCGGCCACCGCACGCTGATCGAGGCGGTGCGCGCCGAGGCCGGGTCACACCCCGCCGCCGTACTGACCTTCGAGCCACATCCGCGCGCGTTCTTCGCGCCCGACCAGCCGATGTTTCGCCTCACCGGCCCCAGCGCCAAGGAGATCGTGTTCGCGCGCCTCGGACTCGACGGTCTGATCGTGCGCCGCTTCGATGAGCGGCTGGCCGGCACCAGCGCGCGGGATTTCGTGGAGGGTTGGCTGCGCGACGGACTCGGCCTGTCCGGCGTGGTGATCGGCCACGATTTCCATTTCGGCCGCGGACGCGAGGGCTCGCCGGGGATGCTCGCCGAACTCTGCGCCGGGGCCGGCCTGTCCTGCCGCATCGTCCCTGCGGTCTCGGCCGATCCCGGCGACGCGCCGATCTCGTCGAGCGCGATCCGCGCCGCCCTCGCGTCCGGCGACGTGGCGCGGGCGAACGACCTTCTCGGCTATCGCTGGTTCGTGCTGGCCCAGGTGCGCCACGGCGACAAGCGCGGACGGACGCTCGGCTACCCCACCGCCAACCTCGCCCTCGAATCCTGCGGGCTCGCCCATGGCATCTACGCGGTGCGGGTGCGCCTCGCCGATGGCAGCCTGCATGACGGCGTGGCGAGCTACGGCCGCCGCCCGACCTTCGACGACGGCGCGCCACTCCTCGAAGTGCACCTGTTCGACTTCAAGGGCGACCTCTACGGGCAGGAGGTCGCCGTCGAGCTGCTGGCCTATCTGCGCGGCGAGGAGAAGTTTTCGAGCGCCGAGGCGCTGATCGCGCAGATGGATGTCGACTCGGCGCGGGCCAAGGCGGCCATCCGCACGGATCGCGTGCCGTCGATGCTCGGCTGAGGGTCGCTTTCGGCTCCGCCGTCCGACGAATTGCTCGCGGTCTTCGCGGCGGCGTGCAAACGGCCGCGCCGCGGGGCGGGGAGCCGAAGCCATCCCCCACCGCCGCAGCGACCAGGCTCCGGCCCGCCGTCAGAGCATGCTCGGCAGGATCCGGTCCGGCGGACGGTGGCCGTCCATGAAGGTCTTGATGTTGATGATGACCTTCTCGCCCATATCGGTGCGGCTCTCATGCGTTGCCGAACCCATATGCGGCAGCAGCACGACCTTGCCGGTGCGGGCGAGCCGCACGAGGCGCGGGCTCACCGCCGGCTCCTGCTCGAACACGTCGAGGCCGGCGGCCGAGATTTCGCCCCCCTCGATCAGGCGCGCCAGCGCGTTCTCGTCGATCACCTCGCCGCGGGCGGTGTTGACGACGATCGCCTCGGGCTTGAGCAGCTTCAGACGGCGGGCCGAGAGCAGGTGATAGGTCGCGGGCGTGTGCGGGCAGTTGACCGAGACGATATCCACCCGGGCCAGCATCTGGTCGAGGGATTCCCAGTAGGTCGCGTCGAGCGATTCCTCGATATGCGAGGGCACCCGGCGGCGGTTGTGGTAGTGGATCGATAGGCCGAAGGCCTTTGCGCGGCGGGCCAGCGCCTGGCCGATGCGGCCCATGCCGACGATGCCGAGGCGCTTGCCCGTGATGCGGCGTCCCAGCATCCAGGTCGGCGACCAGCCCGTGGTCCAATCGTCGTCGGGAATGATCCGCGCGCCTTCCGCGAGCCGGCGGGCGACCGCCAGGATCAGCGCCATGGTCATGTCGGCGGTGTCCTCGGTCAGCACGCCGGGCGTGTTGGTGACCGTGATGCCGCGCTCCAGCGCCCCGGCGACGTCGATGTGATCGACGCCGTTACCGAAATTGGCGATGAGCCGCAGGTTCGGTCCCGCCTGGGCGAGCAATCCGGCCCCGATCGCGTCGGTCACGGTGGGCACGAGCACGTCGGCCTCCCGAATCGCGGCCGAGAGCGCCTCCTGCGAGAGCGGCGCATCATCGTGGTTGAGGCGCGTATCGAACAATTCGCGCATGCGCGTCTCGACCGCGTCCGGCAGACGCCGCGTCACGACCACAAGCGGCTTGCGCTTCAACGACGACATGTTCCCTCCCCGACGACGCCGTCCGCATTCCCGTGCCTGCGCCGGACGCCACCCCGCTATGCCGCGAGGGGTCGGCTTACGCTCCCTTAACCATGGCGCGGCCAGATGGAGCGGAAGGCGAACCGGTTCCCCGGTCCGCTGCAGGACGTTCGGCCTCTCTAGCAGAGAGGTCGGCGAACACAATGCGGCCCTGACCCGGATGGATCAGTGCCGGAGGGCCGGCCGATCCTGCGCCGACCCATGGACGTTTCCGGCCTGTGCCCTCGCACGCGCCGAAACGCCACCGCCGGACCGACTTTTGGAGACACGGATCGGAGACGAGGCACGATGCGCCCGCCTGAGCTTCCCCCGATGAACCCCGCGCGCCTCGCGCTGCTCGCGGCCTTGTTCGCCCTGTTGATACCCCTGACCGCAGAGGCCGCGCCGGCCCCCGCGCCGGAGGTCGGCAAGGGGCCCGTAACCAAGCTGCCCCTGCCGCGCTACGCCAGCCTGAAGACCAACCGCGTCAACCTGCGCGAGGGCCCTTCGAAGGATCACCGCACCCTGTGGGTCTTCCAGCGGGAGGGCCTGCCGGTCGAGATCGTCGCCGAGTTCGAGACCTGGCGCCGCATCCGCGATTCGGAAGGGACCGAGGGCTGGGTGCTCCACTCACTGCTCTCGGGCCGCCGGACCGCGGTGGTCATTCCTCCTTCCGGCGAACGGGCCGACGCCGCCAAGGCGACGGTTCCGCTGACCGCCCGCGCCGACGAGCAATCGGCCGAGCAGGCGCGGCTTCAGCCCGGCGTCATCGGCAGCGTGAAGGGCTGCACCGGCTCGTGGTGCCGTCTCGTGGTGCCGCTTCCGGACAAGCGCGGCGACGTCGATGGCTATATCCGCCAGAGCCGGCTGTGGGGCGTCTACCCCGACGAGCGGGTGGAATAGGCCGAGCCACCATCACGCAAAAACGAGACAAGAAAAAAGGGCCCGGAAATCAGGGCCCTTCTTCGTATCGGGAGAGGCGGCGCCGAATCAGGCGCGGCCGGACACCTTGCGGCGGCGCAGACGCACGATCACTTCGACGCCGGCGATCTCCATGCCCTCGGGCGCGTCGGGCAGCGAATCGACCGAGATGCCGCATTCCGGCATATCGAGAACCTCGCCTTCTTCCTCGAAGAAGAAGTGGTGGTGCTCGCTCGGGTTGGTGTCGAAATAGGCCTTCGAGCCATCGAGGGCGAGCTGGCGCAAAAGGCCCGCCTCGGTGAACTGATGCAGCGTGTTGTAGACGGTCGCCAGCGAGACCGGCACCTTGGCGCGCATCGCCTCGTCGTAGAGCATTTCCGCGGTCAGGTGGCGGTCGCCGCGGCCGAACAGAAGCCAGCCCAGCGAGAGGCGCTGACGGGTCGGGCGCAGGCCGGCCCGGCGCAAGCGATCGCGCAGGTCCGAGAGCGGGCAGCCCCGACGGCCGGTCGCGTCGCCCGGAGAAGCGGACCGTGCGTTCAGCACGGCCTGGAGAGGCATCAAATCGGACATCGTCGGGAACGATTCCCAGTTATTTAGAATGAGTATAGGGTAGAAATTATACGGATCATGGAGCCCTGCGGCAACCCATGCCGAGGCCGACATCGGTTTGATACGTGGACGGTGCATGGCTCTCATCGATTCGGCGAGCGTTACGCCGGGCGTCGACTGAGCATCGGCCCTGCGCGAGGGCGGCTTGGTGGGCGCGCGGAGCCTGTGCTAACGAGGCGCCCATTCCATCACGCCTTGTCCGTTCGCACGCATCGGACCCGTCCGTCACCGAGGACCCGTACGTCATCCATGGCCTCTCTCGACCAGCAATCCGACGGCGCTTCACCGCAGCGCGCTTCGAGCTTCTCCTACGAGGATCTCCTGGCCTGCGGACGCGGTGAGCTGTTCGGAGCGGGCAATGCCCAGCTTCCGCTCCCGCCGATGCTGATGTTCGACCGGATCACCTCGATCGGGACCGAGGGCGGCGCCCACGGCAAGGGCCACGTGCGGGCCGAGTTCGATATCCGGCCGGACCTCTGGTTCTTCCCCTGCCACTTCAAGGACGATCCGGTCATGCCCGGCTGCCTCGGGCTCGATGCCCTGTGGCAGCTCGTCGGCTTCCATCTCGGCTGGCTCGGCGCCCTGGGCCGCGGCCGGGCGCTCGGCGTCGGCGAGGTGAAGTTCACCGATCAGGTGCTGCCGACCGTCGAACGGGTCGTCTACGGCATCGACATCAAGCGCGTGCGCCAGGGCAAGCTCGTGCTCGGCATCGCCGACGGCTGGCTCGAGGCCGACGGCCGGCGCATCTACGAGGCGAACGACCTGCGCGTGGCGCTGTTCCGCGCCTGAAACCGGCGCCGCCCGCTCGATCCTGCCGCTCGGTTCGGAGGGTTTTTCGCGCCGAACCGGCCGCCGGTTCGGCGCCGAGTGCGCGAAGCGCGGTTGAGATTGGCCGCGCATCATCCTAACTGACCTCCCCGAGGAAACGCCGCACCAGCCGCGGCGTCAGCAGCACGAGCCATCATGCGGCGTGTCGTCATCAGCGGGATGGGCATCGTCTCGTCCATCGGCAACAATACTGGGGAGGTTCTGGACTCCCTGCGCGAGGCCCGTTCCGGGATCGCCCGCTCCGAGGCGCAGGCCGCGCATGGCTTCCGCAGCCAAGTGGCGGGCGCCCCGACGATCGACCCCGAGGGCGTCGTCGATCGCCGCGCCATGCGCTTCCACGGCGGCGGCACCGCCTGGAACCACATCGCCATGGATCAGGCGATCCGCGATGCCGGCCTTGAGGAGCGGGAGATCTCCAACGACCGCACCGGCATCATCATGGGCTCGGGCGGTCCCTCGACCCGCACCATCGTCGAATCGGCCGCCATCGCCCGCGAGAAGGGGCCGAAGCGCGTCGGCCCGTTCGCGGTGCCCAAGGCGATGTCCTCGACTGCGTCCGCCACACTGGCGACGTGGTTCAAGATCCGCGGCGTGAACTATTCGATCTCCTCGGCCTGCGCGACTTCGAATCACTGCATCGGCAACGCCGCCGAGATCATCCGCGGCGGCCGGCAGGACATCATCTTCGCGGGCGGTTGCGAGGAGCTGGACTGGACGCTCTCCGTGCTGTTCGACGCCATGGGCGCGATGTCCTCGCGCTACAACGACACCCCGGCCCGCGCCTCCCGCGCCTATGACGTGAATCGCGACGGCTTCGTCATCGCCGGCGGCGCCGGTGTGCTGGTTCTGGAAGAGTACGAGCACGCCAAGGCCCGTGGCGCGCGGATCTACGGCGAGATCGCCGGCTACGGCGCCACCTCCGACGGGCACGACATGGTCGCCCCCTCCGGCGAGGGCGCGGTGCGGTGTATGCGTCAGGCCATGGAAGACCTGAAGGGCGCCAAGATCGACTACATCAACCCGCATGCCACCTCGACGCCGGTCGGCGACGACAAGGAGATCGAGGCGATCCGCGCGGTGTTCGGCAGCGGTGACGCCTGCCCGCCGATCTCGGCCACCAAGTCGCTGACCGGGCATTCGCTCGGCGCGACCGGGGTGCAGGAGGCGATCTATTCGCTCCTGATGATGAACAACGGTTTCATCTGCGAGAGCGCGCATATCGAGGAACTCGATCCGGCCTTCGCCGACATGCCGATCCTGCGCCAGCGCCGGGACGGGGCGCAGCTCGGCCACGTGATGTCGAACTCCTTCGGCTTCGGCGGCACCAACGCGACCCTCGTGCTCAAGCATCCGGACGCGTGAGAGACGGAACCGCTGCACGGCGCCTTGCCGTGCAGCGCAGTTTATCTCGCAGTTGCGAGAAGACAGGCCAAGCATAAGCCAAGCCTTAGTCTGATGGATTGGCGGAACCGACCAGTTGTCTTTGCGTTCCTGCTTCGATAGGCAGGTAACACCATGATCGTCTTCCTCGCTCTGCTCACCGTCTCCAGCCTGGCCATCGCGGCCGGCGTGGCGGTGCGCGCCAAGCAATCCCTGATCGACGACGCGCAGTCCGGAACCCGCGGCTACTTCTGAACGCCGGCCGCCCATCCGAAACGGCGTCCAGCCCCGTCGCATCCGCGCCGGGGCTTTTTCATGCCGGCATCCTCAGGCCTTTTCCCCTTGCCCGGATGCAAGCGGGTTCCACGCGTGGACAGGCCCTCGCCCGGCGGGCTAAGCCTCGGACAGGGCGCTGCGGCGCCGGGCCGAACGCGTACGGATAAGAGAATGACGGGTTTGATGGCGGGCAAGCGCGGCCTCATCATGGGGGTCGCCAACGATCATTCGATCGCGTGGGGCATCGCCAAGACCCTGCACCGGCACGGCGCCGAGCTCGCCTTCACCTATCAGGGCGAGGCGCTCGGGCGCCGCGTCGCGCCGCTCGCGGCCTCGGTCGGCTCCGATATCGTGCTGCCTTGTGACGTCGAGGATCTCGCGACCGTCGATGCCGCGTTCGCCACCCTCGATGAGCGCTTCCCCGAGGGGATCGATTTCGTCGTCCACGCCATCGGCTTTTCCGACAAGGCGCAGCTCAAGGGCCGCTACGTCGACGTCACGACCCGTGCGAATTTCTCGCGGACCATGACGATCTCCTGCTTCTCCTTCACCGAGATCGCCCAGCGCGCCGCGGCTCGGATGCCCCGGGGCGGTTCGCTGCTGACGCTGACCTATGCCGGCTCGACGCGGGTGATGCCGAACTACAACGTGATGGGCGTGGCCAAGGCCGCGCTCGAAGCCTCCGTCCGCTATCTCGCCAGCGACCTCGGCCCCGACGGTGTCCGCGTCAACGCGCTCTCGGCCGGGCCGATGCGCACGCTGGCCGGCGCCGGCATCGCCGATGCGCGGCTGATGTACAACCACCAGAAGGCCCACGCCCCGCTTCGGCGCACGGTGACGCTGGACGATGTCGGCAACTCCGCGCTCTACCTGCTCTCCGATCTCTCGGGCGGCGTGACCGGCGAGATCCACTTCGTCGATTCGGGCTACAACATCATCTCGATGCCCCGCCCGGCGGTGCTTCAGGCCCAGGACGAGGCGGGCGTCGTCGGCGATCTGTGATCCCACCGGCAGCGTGTCGTCGCGTCGCTTGTGCGCGCCCGCGTCACGCCGCAGGGTGCGGCCCGCGATGATCCCCTCCCCCCGCCAGCCCGTGCCGCGATCCCTCTCCCGAACGCTCGTCCTGGCCGCTCTCCTGCTCGTGGGCGGCGCGGGTGCGGCGTGGGCGCAGAGCGTCACCCTCGATCTCGGCGCGGGCGGCACCACGGAACGGGCGCTGCAGCTCGTCGCGCTGATCACGGTCCTGGCGCTCGCGCCCTCCGTGCTGGTGATGGCGACCTCGTTCACTCGGATCGTCGTGGTGCTGTCGATCCTGCGCTCGGCGCTCGGCACGCAGACCGCGCCGCCCAACACGGTGATGGTGAGTCTGGCCCTGTTCCTGACCGCCTTCGTGATGGCGCCGACGGCGCGCGAGGCCTACCGGACCGGCGTCGAGCCGCTGATGGCGGGCCAGATCAGCCAGTCCCAGGCGTTCGAGCGGGCCTCGGCGCCGTTCAAGACCTTCATGTTGCGCAACGTGCGCGAGAAGGACCTCAAGCTGTTCCTCGATATGGCGCGCCAGCCGGCCCCGGCGGGCCCGGAGGCGATCGGCCTGGAGATCGTCACCCCGGCCTTCATGATCTCCGAATTGCGGCGCGCCTTCGAGATCGGCTTCCTCCTGTTCATCCCCTTCCTCATCATCGACCTCGTCGTCGCCTCGGTGCTGATGGCGATGGGCATGATGATGCTGCCGCCGGCCACGGTCGCGCTGCCGTTCAAGCTGATCTTCTTCGTTCTGGTCGATGGGTGGACGCTGGTGGCGGGCTCTCTGATTCAGAGCTACGGAAGCTGAAGACTGCTACGCTTCGATTCGAGGTTGTGGCGGCCGCGTAACGAGGACGCCGACGCATGGATCTGACGACCACCACCACTCACTGGGCCCCGCGGATGCTGAGCATCCTGCGTATCGTTTCGGCGCTGATCTTCATGGCGCACGGCACGCAGAAGATCCTCGGCTTTCCGGCCAGCTCGATGAACCCGCCGCTGATGTCGCTGCCGGGCATCGCCGGCCTGCTCGAACTCATCGGCGGTGCGCTGCTCGTGGTCGGGCTGTTCAGCCGGCCGGTGGCCTTCATCCTCTCCGGCCAGATGGCCTTCGCCTACTTCATCGCCCACGCCCCCAAGAACTTCTACCCGGCCCTGAACGGCGGCGACGCGGCGATCCTGTTCTGCTTCGTCTTCCTCTACATCGCCTTCGCCGGCCCCGGCCCGTGGAGCATCGACGCGCAGCGCGGCCGCAGCCGCATCTAACCCTCACCCCGGCGGCGGGGACGGCGCCTCGGCGCGGTTGCCCGTCGCGGCGCTGCCAGGTTCCGGCACGGCGCTGTCGGGGTAGCGCTTGCGGTATTCCGAGAGGAAGGCCGCCAGCGTCTCCGCCTTTGTGGCCCGCAGGGCCGCATCGCGGAAGGCGGCGGAACGGGGTGCATCCGGCCGCGTCAGCATGGCGAAGGTGCGGGCATCCGCACTTTCGGCCATCGGCCCCGCGAACTTCGCCTTCAGCCGCTCGAGCCCGAGGGACTCGCCCGCGAGCCCGTAGGCGATGCCGGCCCGGATGACATCGGCCCGCGCCGTGTCGTCGAGGGGCTTTCCCGAGCGCCAGGCCGGCCCGAGGATCATCTCGTGCGCCTCGCCCGCCTCGCGCCAGCGCCGGGCCGCCCACAGGATATCGGCCCGCAGTCGCTCGGAATCGGCGCCGGTTTCGCCCTCGACGGTCTCCAGGGCGAGATCGGTGCGGGAGAGGTCCGACAGGGCGCGGGCGCGCAGCATCGCACGGGCGCGGCGCACGTCCTCGGGCAGTTCCGGCAGATGGGTCGCGTCGAGTGTCTGGAGCGCCTGGAGCGGCTTGCCCTCCATCAGCCGGATCGTGGCGAGCCGCGCCGAGACAGAGGAACGGGCCGTGCCCTCGAGCCGGTGATCGATCTGGTATTGCAGCAGCTCGTCGGCGGAATCGAGCAGGTCGAGGGCGACGAGGCGGTCGGCCAGCCGCCGCACGATCTCGTCGGCGCGCCTTCCGGCGGGCGCGAAATCCTTGAAGTCGAAATAGAGCGCCAGCGCCTCGACGCCGCCGAGCCGCTCGCCGCGGACGCCCAGGAACAGATCCTCAAACACGGCCAGGGCGCGCTCGTGCAGGGCGCGGGCGATCGGCGCCTCGGGGCTGAGCGCGTTGGCGCGGCGGGCGGTGGTGAAGATCTTGCGCCAGCGCCCGGCCTCCTCGTAGAGGCCGCCGAGCGCACCGAGCGTGCCGATCTCGGTCGGGCCGCCGTGCCAGGTCAGCGCCAGAACCTCCAACTGGTCGATCGCCTCGGGCAGGGGCGTCTTGCCGAGGGTGTGGCCGAGGGTGGCCGCGCGCAGGGTCGCCTCCGCCGCCAGCGGCCACGGCGCTTGGCTCCGCAGCGTCTCGTAGGCCGCAAACGCCGCCGCGCTGCGGCCGGTCGCCTCGTCCATCTTCGCCCGCAGCAGGGTTAGCCGGTCGCGGGTGTACTCGGTCGCGGCGCGGCTGGCGGCGATCGATTCGCGGGTGACCGCCTCCCAATCGCCGGTCTCGACCGCGGCCTCGGCGGCAGCGGCGTGGAACAGCGAGGCCAGCGGCTCGGGGTAACGCTCCAACACCGATTCGCCGGCACGCAGGGCGACGGCCGCCTCGCTCCACCGGCCGGCCAGGGCGTCGACGTAGCCGCGCCAGAGCCGGGCCTCCGGATTGGTGGCGAGCCGCTCATCCGAGAGCAGCTTGCGCGCCTCCTCGGCCCGCCCGATCCGGGCGAGCAGGATCCCGCGCATCAGCGCCGTCTGCCGGTCCCCGTCGATGACCACATCCTCGGCGGCGGCGGAGGTCAGCGCACCGAGCGCCTCGAAATCGAGATCGTTGGCCATCATCGCCCGGGCGAGGCCGAGGCGGGCACCGCCCCGGTCGCGGCGATGGGCCTCGACGGCGGCGGCAAGCCCCTCCCGCAGGGTCGCGCGCACGTCGCCGCGCTGCGCCCGCTCCCAGGCGTCGCGATCGACGGCCAGTTCCGTGACCGCCCCCACGGGCGGATCGGCGGGGCGGGAGATGCCTGACACCGAAAGACCGCCGTCGCGACCTTCCCTCGCTCCCTCACGGCCGATCGTCACGCCGTCGAGGTCCGGCCGCACGGTGAGGTCGTCGGCATTGGCAAGGACGGCGAGGCCGAGGCGGCTCGGAATCAACTCGAACTCGACGAAGCGCTGCGCCTTGACCACGCCCGCCGGGCGGCTTCCATCGGTGGTGACGACGGCGATGCGCTCGCCGTCGAGATCGAGCCAGCCGGCCGGGCCGGCCGCGGGCAGCCGCACGGTGACGCCGAGGCGGCCTTGGGTCGTCGGCGCGCGCTGGGCGGTCAGGCTCTCGCTCGGGGCGAGACCGTCGCCGGTCGCCAACTCCCATCCGGCCGGCTCGGTGACCGGCAGAAGATCCACGAGCCGCCCCGCGGGCGCGGTGAAGCGAAGGACGGTGAAGCTGCCGCTCCGCTGCGGCGGCGCCAGGGCGACGAGGCCGGTAGCACCGGGCGGCGGCACGGCGACCGGCTCGGTCGTGGCGAAGACGAGGGTGACGATGCCGCCGCGCTCGAACAACGCCGCCGGCACGCGCTTGGCGAAGGGGAAGACGAGGCCCGAGCCGGCCTTGCGCGACACCACGGCCGGCGCAGTCGGGCGCGGCGAAGCCTCGGCGTTCGGTGCGGCGGGACGCGCGGCCTCTTTCGGTGCGCCCTTCGCCTCAGTCGGCGAGGCTCCGACGGGCGGAGCGGGTGCGGTCGCGGTCTCGGGGGTCTTCGGCTTGGTGACGAAATCGATCGCCACGACATCCTCGTCACGCAGGGTGGCGAGTGTCACGCCGTCGGCCGGGCTCGCGACGATCCGCGCCTCGCCGGTCTCCGTCTCGACCGTGACACGTCCGAGATTCGGATCGAGGCGACCGCGGAGGGCGTGGTCGTCGATGCGCCACGCCCCCGGCAGCGTCAGGCGCGTGCCGGTGCCGTTCGGGGCGAAGGCCGCCTCGGAGCCCTCCGGCAGGCGAAGGGAGAGCCGGGTGCGGACATCGGTGCGGGAGAGTTCGAGGGTGAGCGGACGCGGCACCGGAGCCGGGTTGCGCGCCTTCAGGCTGGCTTCGGCGGCGGCGGCCCGGCGGGCGAGATCGGCCACCACTTCGGTGGGCAGCGGCGGCAGGAAGCCGTTCCAGCTTTCCGGCAGGAGATCGATGAAGACCTGTTCGCCGGCATCCTGCACGTTGACGCGGTAGGGCCGCTGCAGCGCGAGGCGCAGGGCCGAGCCGTCGGGGTCACGCCGCACCACGGTGACGTAGTCCGGCATCCCCGCCGCGATCCGCTCGGGACCGGGGCCGACGGTCCCGCCGAAATTGAGCACGAGGATCGCACCCGACAGCCGCGCCTTGACGGAGACCGGCTCATCGAAGGTGAGGACGATGCGGCCGAAGCCCTCCGGCGGCTGCGCGCCCTTGGCCGAGACGAGCCGGGCCGCCTCCGCCGCCGAGGCTGCGGCGCAGAGGCCGATGGCGAAGCCGGCGCGCAGGAGAGCCCTGCCCGGACGCCGCTTTGCCTGACCGGCCCGTCCCCCCATCGCGCGAAACGCCCGCCCTCAGCGGCGGCCGGCCGTTGAAGGCCGGGCGCCGAACGCCACTCGTGCCGGCACTCTCGCCCAGTGCAGTGAACGGGCGCTTAAAGACGAACCTTCGTTATGAAGCCTTGCGCACGACAAGGCCGGGAATGGCCTTGCCCTTCTCGCCGAACATCTCCTGCGCCTTGCGGCAGCTCTCATCGACGTTCTTCCGGTAGGCTTCGGTGTAGCCCATGCTGCGCATGAGCAATTCGCCCTTCGAGATAGCGTCGAGATCGACGCCCATCGCCGAGACCACCGCCTTGAACCGCTCGTAATCGGGCTGCGCCTCCTTGCAGGATTCGCCGACGAAGCGGACGAGCCCGGCGAGCTTGGCGGCATTCGCCTCCTGGCGCTCCTGCGCGGTCTGCGGCGCCTTCGGGGCAGCGTCCGGAGCGGGGCTGGCGGCCTCAGGCGCGGACTTGGCGATGTCGGGCGCGGCCGGCGCCTCGGCCCCGGCGGCGAGCGGCCATGCGAACAGAATCGCGGCGGCGAGCGCGAGATGCTTCATCGTGTTTCTCCCTGGGCGTCGTGCTTGATTATTATTTTGAACTTATTTTTCGTCGGACCAGCATAGCAAAGGCGCAGGTTTTGTTCTGCCCTCTTCGCAAAGCTTTGTCGAAGCGCCGGCCGCGACAGGTCGCGGCCGGCATAGATCAGGATCAGACCGACTTGGCTGCGCGTCCCGCTGCCATCAGCGCGAAGGCGTAGATCAGGCCGACCTCCTCCAGGCGGTCGAACCGCCCGGCGGCGCCGCCATGCCCGGCCTCCATGTTGATCTTCATGAGGACCGGGCCGCCGCCGGTCATGGTGGCGCGCAGCCGCGCCACCCATTTGGCCGGCTCCCAATAGGTCACGCGCGGATCGGTGAGGCCGCCGAGCGCGAGGATTGCCGGATAGGCTTTGGCGGCGACGTTGTCGTAGGGCGAGTAGGCGAGGATCGTCTTGAACGCCTCCTCGCTCTCGGCCGGGTTGCCCCATTCGGGCCATTCCGGCGGCGTCAGCGGCAGATCCGCGTCGAGCATGGTGTTGAGCACATCGACGAAGGGCACGTCGGCGACGATGCCAGCGAACAGCTCCGGCGCGAGGTTGGCGGCCGCCCCCATCAGCATGCCGCCCGCGCTGCCGCCATGGGCGACGATGCGCCCCTGCGCGGTGTAGCCGGCCTCGATCAGGGCCCGGCCGCAGGCGACGAAATCGGTGAAGGTGTTGGGCTTCTTCTCGCGCTTACCCTCGAGATACCAGTTCCAGCCCTTCTCCGTACCGCCGCGGACATGGGCGATGGCGTAGACGAAGCCGCGATCGACGAGGCTGAGCAGGTTGGTACGGAAGCCCGCCGGCATCAGCGTGCCGTAGGAGCCGTAGCCGTAGAGCAGCAGCGGTGCCGAGCCGTCGAGACTGAGCCCGCGACGGTGCAACAGCGAGATCGGCACGGTCTCGCCATCGGGCGCGGTCGCGAACAGGCGCCGGGTCACGTAGTCGGCGGGCTCGTGGCCGCTCGGGACGCTCTGGCGCTTGCGCAGGATGCGAGCGCGGGTAACGCAATCGTAGTCGTAGGTCTCGGCCGGCGTCGTCATCGACGAGTAGCTGAAGCGGATCCGCGCCGTCTCGAACTCGTAGCCGGGCAGCAGTCCGAGCGAATAGGCTTCCTCGGCAAAGGAGACGGTGTGCTCCTCGCCCTTCATGTCGCGCACGACGATGCGCGGCAGGGCATTCTCCAGTTCGAGCCGCACAAGGTGGTTGCCGAGCACGTGGAGGTGCCGGATCATCACGCCGGGCCGATACGGCACCGCATCGCGCCAGTTCTCGCGCGTCGTGGCGTCGAGAGGGCAGGTGACGATCTTGAAGTCCACCGCGCCGTCGGCATTCGTCAGGATGACGAGGTACGAGCCCCAATGCTCGACCGAGTAGATCAGCCGCTCCTCGCGGGGCGCGACGCAGGCCAGAGCGCCCTCGTCGTCGGCGCGGTCGAGCAGGTAGACCTCCGATGTCTCGTGGTCGCTCGCCGTGACGGTGAGGTAGGTGCCCGACTGGGTGCGGCCGATATTCACGAAGAAGCCCGGATCGGCTTCCTCGTAGACGGTCGTGTCCTCCGCCTGATCAGTGCCGAGGCGGTGGCGCATGACGCGGGCCGGACGGTGGTTCTCGTCGAGCGCCACGTAGAAGAAGGCGGTGCCGGCCGCGTTCCACACCGCCTCGCCCGCGGTCGACTCGACCCGCTCCGCGCGGTCCGCGCCGGTGTCGAGGTCGCGCACGCGGATGGTGTGGAGTTCCGAGCCCTTGGTGTCGACGCCCCAGGCGAGTAGGCGGTGGTCGTCGGAATGCGCCGCCCCGGCGATCTCGAAGAAGGCGAGCCCCTCCCCTTCCCGGTCGCCGTCGAGCAGGATCTGTTCACCGATCTCGCCATCCTCCGGCTCCTCGGCGATGCGGTGGACGGTGCGCGGACGGCGACAGACCAGCGGATGCTGCCCGCCCTCGCGGTGGCGGGAATAATAGGCAAAGGGGCCGTCGGGCTCGGGCACCGAGGCATCGTCCTCGCGGATGCGCCCGCGCATCTCGGCGACCAGCGTCTTGCGCAAGTCGGCCGCACCGCTGAGCGCCGCCTCGGCATAGGCGTTCTCGGCCTCGAGATAGGCGCGGATGTCAGGGGCCAGCGCCGAGGGGTCCTTCAGCACCGCGCGCCAGTTCTCGGCCTTGAGCCACGCGAACGGGTCTTCGACGCGCTGCCCGAAGAGGTCGAAGGAATGAGGGCGCGTCTCGGCAACGGGTGCCTCGGGCGGCAGGGCGAAGGGGGGTGGCTCGAAGGTCATCGCCGGACTCCGGTGGGAACGCATTGTGCACGTCATAGAACAACGCGTGAGAATGCCAGGCGGTGTGCCGCGCGGCGGCCGTGGCCGCAAGGCTCGCCAATGCGCCGTCCTCGCGTCATCCCGTAAGCGCCGCGCACCTGCCATCGCAGCGCAGCGGCTCTCCCCCTGGAAGCGATGTCGAGCATTCACGTCAAATTGTGCACGTCCCGGATGGCGATGGGTCCGTTCAGTTGTGCATACCGGTCCTGTCTTGCAGGTCTAATTTGGATGATCTAGGTAGAACCCGTGACTGCGGGGGCGTCACGCCAAACCGAAATCAAGCGGCACCATTGCACAGGCCGATACGTACCTGTCCGTTTCCGTCTTCACAAAGGATGATGGACCGGATCGATTGCGCGCGATGCACCGCCAAGGGACAACCACGAACATGAACGAAACCGAGACGCCGGTCGATTACGTCGCTCTCACGGCCGACATCGTGGCCGCTTATGTGAGCAACAATCCGGTGCCGGCCGCCGAACTTGCCGGTCTGATCGGCAGCATCCACGGCGCCCTGATCCAGGTCGGAACCGGCCGGGCCGCCGCGCCCCAGCCCGCGGCCCAGGAAGCACTCCAGCCGGCCGTGCCGGTCAAGAAGTCGATCCAGCCGGACTATCTCGTCTGCCTGGAAGATGGGCGGACCTTCAAGTCGCTCAAGCGGCATCTGCGCGCGAAATACAACCTCTCCCCCGAGCAGTATCGCGCCAAGTGGGGCCTCCCGCCCGACTACCCGATGGTGGCGCCGAACTATGCCAAGGCCCGCTCCGACCTCGCCAAGGCGATCGGCCTCGGACAGGTGCGGCCGGGCTACGACGCGGCCGCCTGAGGTTTTTTGCCGGCTCGGCTCTCACGCAAAGCCCGCTGCGCCACCCTGTTCAGGGCCGGCGCAGCGGCGGTTCGTCCGGGTCGAGATTGACGAATCGGGTTATCAACAACAAAGTCGTGGAACGGCGCAACCTCTGCTGCATTGCCTCCACATGAACAACGATAGCCCCTCCGAACAACTTGCCAAGACTAATGAAGCGCTCGCCGAGTGGGCCGCCCGCTCAGCCTGCGACAGTGACCGTCTGATCGATCGCTTCGAGCAGATGGGATACGCGGTGCGCGGCAAGTCCGAGGAAGAGATCGCCGAGATCCTCAAGAAGCCGCCGACGCAGCCATCTCGGGCCTGAAAGCGCCCGAAACCGACAGCGTGACGGTGCAACCAGAGGCGGCACCAAACTCTGTCAAGACTTGTATTAGGACGATTTTCCCTTAGCCTCCCGAAGCGGTTCCGGTTCGGGTGGTGTGATGTCTAAAGAACAAAACATGAACAATGCGGGCGGTCTCGGACGCGAGGCCGAACGCCTGCTGGCGGCTTTGGCGCCCGAGGGTGCCTACGCCTCCCCTGATCCGAGTGCGCCGGAAACGCTGATCGTGCGCAGCGGCGGACGTGGGGTGTCGCTGGGTGCCGGGCGTTTCCCGGTACGTGCCGGCGAAGCGCTGGTGGCGGCGGATCTCGCGTCGCGAGACGATGGTCGGCGCAACCGGCTGGTCATCGGGGCGGCCGGGCGCGCCCGTTTGCGGCGGGCGGAAATCGGCGGGCCGGACAGCTTCCGGATGCAGCACCTCGCCGTGGTCCGGGAGCGTACGGGCGATGGGGAACGCGTGCGGGACACGGCGGAGAGCCCGCTTGCCTGGATGGCGCGGCGGCGCGGTCGCGACGGGGAGCCGATGATCAATGCGGCGGCCTTCGCGGCGGGCGAGCGGCTGCGCCACGACCTCGCCTCGGCGCAGATGATGCCGCAACTCTCGACCGATTGGACCGCCCCGCGGGTCGATGGCGGCGGCCCGCGCGATCCGAGCTCGGGTTCCGACCGGGTCATCGCCGCACGCCAGCGGGTGGATCTCGCCCTGGCGGCGGTGGGCTCGGATCTCTCGGGGCTTCTGATCGACCTGTGCGGGTTTCTCAAAGGTCTCGAACGGATCGAGGCGGAGCGACGCTGGCCGGCCCGGTCCGCCAAGGTGGTGGCCCGGATCGCCCTCGGGCGGCTCGCCGAGCATTACGGCATCGCGCGTGAGGCGACGGGGCCGGAGCGGGCCCGTACCCGCGCTTGGCGCCTCCCGACGGACCAGCCGCCGGCCTCGTCCTGAGAGCTGTCGCCCCGCGCGTCGGTCAGGTCTCGCGGCGGGTCAGTTCGGCGTTCCCAGGCGGCCCGCATCCTTCCGGATGCGGTCCACCATCGCGCGCACGCCGTTCGAGCGCTTCGATGTGATGTGCGATCCGAAATCGAGGCGCTTGAGCAAATCGAAGCCGTCGGCCCGGATCGCCTCGTCCGGCGTCTTGCCCTCGTAGAGCGCCACCATCAGCGCCACGAAGCCCTTCACGATATGGGAATCGCTGTCCCCCTCGAGCTTCAGCGCCGGGTGACCCGCGTCGTCCTTCAGAGAGACGTCGATCCACACCTGGCTCTCGCAGCCGGAGACGCGATTGTCCTCGACCTTCGCCGCTTCCGGCATTTTCGGCATCAGCTTACCGAGTTCGATCACATACTCGTAGCGATCCATGGGGTCGTCGAGGATCTCGAAATTCTCGATGATGGTGTCGAGGTCGGGGAGCATGGCACTCGCGTTCAGGAGCGTCGGAAATCGAACCCGATATAGCGATCGCAAGCCGCGGCCGCGAGGCACCCGCCTGCGCCGATTGCGTCAGCTTAAGGAGGGCGAAAGCGTCGGGGGTACGTAGGCGCGGGCCTCGGGCAGTTGCAGGAGAAGCGGGTCGGCCTCCGTCGCCGTTCCGCTGACCGCGATCTCGGCCTGTGCGGCATAGGCGGCGATGAGACGGGGACCGAGCTTCGGCACGCCCTCCCGCCCCGCGGCGGCGGCTTCGCCGGACCCGGAGACCACCGAGAGACGCACCGGCGCACCGGCCTCGGCATTGATGCGGATCGTGATGCCGCAGGTCACCGTCTCCGTGGTGGCATCGAGGCATTCCGCGACGACCTCGGCCACGATCATGCCGAGCGCGTTGGCGGTGCGCGGCTCGACGAGGCTCGTTCCGTCCCCCTCGACGCTCACGCCGATCCGCCCGGCCCGGCGCAACTGCCCGAGTCCGGAGGCGAGCCGGTGAAGATAGTCGCGCAGATCGATCGAGGCGATGTGCGGCGCCTCGTGCAGATGCTGCTGCACCAGGGCGATCGCCCGCACCCGCTGGCCCAGGGCATCGAAACTGCCGCGGCAGGCTTCCGGCGCGGCGCGGCCATAGAGGCCGATCAGACTCACCATCACCTGGAGGTTGTTGCGCACCCGGTGATAGATTTCCGCCAGCAGCGTCTCCTTCTCGACCAGGGCGCGCTCGGCATGCTCCTCGGCGTTCTTCCGATCGGTGATGTCGAAGCACGAGCCGAGATAGCCGTGGAAGACGCCGTTCTCCTCGAGCGGGCGACCGGTATCGAGGAGCCAGCGATAGGCTCCGTCGTGGCGGCGCAGACGAAACTCCACGGTGAAGGGAAGGCGCGACTCGAAGGCCTTCTCGACGATCTCGGCGTGGCGCCGGAAATCGTCCGGGTGCACCCCTCCGCGCCAGCCGTCGGCGATCTCCTCGGCGAGGGGGCGGCCGGTGAACTGGAGCCAGCACTCGTTGTGATAGGTCGAGCGCCCGCTCTCATCCGTACGCCACATCATCAGCGGAACGTGGTCGGCGAACCGGCGAAAGCCGTCGCCGAGGTCGAACGGGGTCTCCGCCCCGCTATTCCCCGAAAGGCCGCCCTGTGGCGTGTCAGCACCCATACCGCTCGTCTGTTCGCTTACCGCAGCCTGGAAACGACGTACTCTTCGCGCCGGTCAACGTGCGCGGTGTTGGGCCGTTCCGGGCCTTCCACAAGTCGATGTGTCCTGTCGGACGGAAAAGCCCCCGTTACAAGCCACGGTCAGGCCAAGTTTCACGAAAGCTCCATCATCTCACGGATGCGTGCGGCGAGCCGCTCAACCGGAAACGGCTTGGTGATCATCTGCATGTCCGGATCGAGCCGGCCGCCGCCGAAGGTCGCGTTCTCGGCATATCCCGTCATGAACAGCACCCTTAGCCCGGGCCGCAGGGCGCGGGCGTGGTCGGCGAGTTGGCGTCCGTTGAGGCCGGGCAGGCCGACATCGGTGACCAGAAGGTCGATCCGGGCGGACGATCGCACGATCTCCAGGCCGGAGGGCCCATCCGGCGCCTCGATCGCGCGGAAGCCGAGTTCGCGCAGCACCTCGACCACGAGGTCGCGCACCACCGGCTCGTCCTCGACCACGAGCACCGTCTCGTTCCGCTCCGTGCGCGCCGGCTCGGGCGGCGAGGCCGCCGGGCGCTCGGACGGCAGCGCGCCGCGGTAGCGGGGCAGGTAGATCGTCACCGTCGTCCCCCGGCCGGGCTCGGACACGATCCGGGCATGCCCCTCCGACTGGCGGGCGAACCCGTAGATCATCGACAGGCCGAGGCCGGTCCCCATGCCGAGGGGCTTGGTCGTGAAGAACGGCTCGAAGGCCCGGGCGGCAACCTCCGGCGGCATGCCGTGGCCCGTATCGGTGACGCGGATGCAGACATAAGCACCTTCGCGGGCGCCCGAATGCAGGGTCAGATCGGCGGGCCCCAGACGGGTGTTACCGGTTTCGACGACGAGCCGGCCGCCCTCCGGCATGGCGTCGCGCGCATTGATGGCGAGGTTGAGCACCGCGTTCTCGAGCTGGTGCGGATCGCAGAGCGTGGGCCAGAGGCCCTCCGTCGCGACGATGTCGAGATGGACCTGCTCGGGGAGCGCGCGCCGCAGCATCTCCTCCATGCCGGCCAGCAGCCCATTCACGTCGACGGGCTTCTGTTCGAGCGGCTGGCGCCGGGCGAAGGCGAGCAGGCGATGAGTCAGCGACGCGGCACGGTGGGCCGAGGCGAGGGCCGCCCCGGCATAGCGTTCCAGGGTGTCGATGCGGCCCTGGGAGATGCGGGTCTGCATCAGGTCGAGCGAACCGATGATGCCCGTGAGGAGGTTGTTGAAGTCGTGGGCGATGCCCCCGGTCAATTGGCCGACCGCCTCCATCTTCTGCGCCTGCCGCAACTGCTCCTCGGCGAGGCGCTGGTCGGTGATGTCGCGGCCGACGACATGGAAGCAGCCGCCCTCGGGCACCGCCGTCCACATCACGGTGCGGCGGCGCCCGTCCTTGCTGAGGATCCGATCGACGAAATCGGTGACCTGCTCGCTCCCGGCGAGCCGTGCCAGCACGGCTCCGGTGCCGGAACGGTCCTCGGGGTCGATGAAATCGAGGAGCGGACGTTCGAGCAACTCCCGCTCGCTCCAGCCGAGCAGGCGTCCCCAGGCCGGATTGACGCTGCGGAGGTGACCGTCGGGGCCGGCCGTCCCCATCAGGTCGTTCGTGGTCTGCCAGAGACGATCGCGCTCGCGTGTGCGCTCGCCGACCTCGCGCTCCAGCATCGCCTCGATGCGCTTGGCGTCCGAGATGTCGGTGACGAACAGGTAGGCCCCTTCGGTCGAGCCGTCCGGCATCGGCCGCGGCAGGTAGCGGATGTCGGCGATGCGCGGGCTGCCGTCCCGGCGCGGCCAGGCCCGCTCGGCCCGGACCTCGCGACCGGCACGGGCGCTGTCGAAGCGTGGCCGCGCCTCGGCGAAAGCTCCGGGCCCGATCAGCGCAGCGAGCGTCTGCCCGACCGACTCCGCCGGGGCGACGTCGAACCAGTCGGCGCTGGCCGCATTGGCGAAGCGGCACACCCCGTCCGCATCGAACAGGGCGATGAGGACCGGCAGCGAATCGGCGACCAGGCGCAGTTCGCGGGCATTCGCGTGCTCGGCCTGCTCGGCGCGGGCGCGGTCGGCGGCATGCCCGACGCGCTGGGCGACATCCTCGACCAGCCCGATCTCCTCGGCGCGCCAGGCCCGCGGCTGCGACTCGTGCAGGTAGAGGATCGCCCGCAGCCGCCCCTCGCGGATCAGCGGCACGACGACGAGAGACCGGCAACCGATGGAATCCCACGTCGCCGCGTAATCGCGCCCGGCTCGGAGGTCGGCGTAGCAATCCTCCACCACGAGGGTGAGCCCGGCCCGCAGCTCCGCGATCACCGCCGGACCGAACCCGTCGAGGATGCGCGACGTGCCCGCGAGGCTCGGCACCGACGGGTCGCGGGTCCAGTCGCGCTCGACCCGCACGATCTCGCCGGCCTCGTCGATCTCGCCGTAGCCGGCCCGCGCCACGCCGACATGGGCGCCGAGCGTCGCGGCCGCGGCGAGCGTCACCGTCTGCGGATCATCCGCCTCCCGCAGCCGGTCGTTCAGGCCGAGGAGGAAGACTTGGCGTTGTTCCGCGAGCTTGCGGTCGTGGATATCGGTGCAGGTGCCGAACCAGCGCACGATCCGCTCATCCGCATCGCGCACCGGCTGCGCCCGGCCGAGTACCCAGCGGTAGAGGCCGGATCGGTGCCGCAGGCGATACTCGATCTGATAGTTTTCGCCCGTGGCGAGGGCATGCTGCCAATCCACCCAGGCCCGTTCCCGGTCATCGGGATGGATCATCCCGCTCCAGGCCTCGCCGTCGGTCTTGCCGACGGGGACGCCGGTGAACGCGTACCAGCGCTCGTTGTAGAAGTCGTGGTAGCCGTCGGCTCGCGTCGACCAGATCATCTGATCGACCGAGTTGATGATGCCGCGGAAGCGGTCCTGGCTGTCGCGAAGCGCCTGCTCGATGCGCTTGCGCTCGGTGATATCGAAGCTGACGCCGGGAAAGTGGCGCGGCGTCCCGTCCTCGCCGAGCGTACAGCGCCCCTGCGCGGCGACCCAGCGGATGCTGCCGTCCCCCTGAACGAGGCGGTACTCCGCATCGAACCGCCCGCCCGTGCCGAGCACCGCCTCGATGCTCGATCGCAGGCTTGGCAGGTCGTCGGGATGCACCCCGGAAAAGAATGCGCCGATGGGCGCCCCGTCCGCCGCCATCTCCGGATCGACGCCGTAGAGCGCGGCAAAGCGCGGATCGGCGGTGACGCGATCGGCCGTCACGTCCCAATCCCAGATTCCGATGCTGCCACCGGCCGAGAGCGCCATCTCCAGGCGCTCGTCGCTGCGGCGACGCGCCCGCTCGGCCAGCACCTCGGCCGTCGTTTCCGCCGTGACGCAGATCATGCCGTTGATCCGGCCCGCATCGTCTCGCACCGGCGAATAGGTGAAGCTCCACCAGCTCTCCTCGGGCACGCCGTAGCGATCCATGAGGAGCGGCAGGTTGCGCTGGGCGACGCTTTCGCCGCGCAGCGCGGCATCGACCAAGGGGCCGATATCCTCCCACAGGTCGGCCCAGATCTCGCGAAACCGCGCACCGAGCGCCCGGGGCAAGCGATCGCCGAAGACCGGCCGGTAGGCATCGTTGAAGAAGGAAATCCCTTCGGGGCCCCAGGCGAGGAACATCGCGGCGGGGCAGGCCAGCATCGTCGCCAGCGTCGTGCGGAGAGAAACCGGCCAATCCTCCAGCGGACCGAGCGGCGTGTCCGCCCAAGGGTACGCCAGGATCTCACGGCCCGTCTGCCCGCCCTCCTCGAGGAAGCGCAGGGACGCCGGCACGCCCTCGCCGGTGGGCATGCGGGTCATCGAACGACCCTCGGCCGGCCGTGGACGCAATCTGAACCGGGGACGGGCACGGCGGCTGCGGACCGATGGGACAGAGAGGGCGCCTTCACCGACAGGTCCCTTGTGAAGGGCCACTTCATCGAAGGCTCCTGAAGGCTGTGCATCGAATCGTTGCGGCGGATCAATGCGGATCTCGCCGAAACACGCTCTGTGAACCCTCGTTCGGACACGGGCAGGGGGGCAGACGGTTCCGGCATGTTGGATGTCACGTACAACAAATGTGGTATTCGCTGCATTGCCGAAGATTGAAGCTGCCTCATCCCGCACGAAACCTAGTCTTTTTTTGCATTGCAATAAGTTGGATCGATCCTAATCAGCGAATCAGCTCATGAAATGTCGTCGAGGTGCTTGCCTCATGCGGCGAGACGTGCATTCTACCCCTCGTCCGTATCAGACCCGGCGAGAGAGCCCAGTTCGGCCCGCGTTGCCGTTCATGGCGTCGAGGAGCGACCGCCCCCGGAAGCTTCGAGGCACAATCCCGCAGGGGTTGGACGATCTGGAGGGTGGCGCTCCGGCACCGCTCCGAAGGACCTTCCAAGCCGGCCCAGGCGCCGGGAGGTCCCCAGGAACCCATGACAGAGGGGGGCGCGAAGTGCTGGCAGCGGGCATTTCGAATGCCCGGACGTCGTGGGGAGCCTGATGAACACGGACGATTTCGCCTACGATTTCGACGCGCCCGATTCGGACTGGAACTACGAGCCGTCGCGGGCCGATCTGTTCCGGCAGATCGATGCACCACTCTATACCACCGATGCCAATGGCTGGCTGACCTACTACAACGAGGCCGCCGCAGGGCTTTGGGGGTTCCGCCCCGTGATCGGCAAGGCGCGCTGGTGCGGGGCGTGGCGGCTGTTCGAGGCGGACGGTGCGCCGCTGCCGCACGACCTGTCGCCAATGGCGCTCACCCTCAGAGGCGCGCGCGCCGTGCGCGGTCTCCAGATCGGCCTCGAACGGCCGGATGGGAGCCGGATGGCGTTCATGCCTTACCCAACCGCCTTGCGCGACGAGACGGGCGCCGTGGTGGGGGGATGCAATATCCTCCTCGCCGTGGAGCGTTCGAGCTTGCGCGTCCCGCTCCGCGGGGGGCTCCAGGGCCGGCCGACGCTGCGCGCCGCCCAACTCGCGAGCATGCACAGATGTTCGGCGTGAGGTTGCCGCGCCGGCCCCAGCGATCCACCTCGTTCGAGCGGAGCGGTCCGCTCGATGTCTCGCCGGATCGCCTTGCCGCCTGAGAAACAGGAGGAAGCCATGTCGGTCGATACCAACTGGAGCCTCGACGCCGTCCAGAGCCTGCGCAGCATGGCCCGCGAAGGCGTACCCGTCTCCGTCATCAGCCTGCGGCTGAAGCGGCCGGTCGATGCGGTCTGCGCCAAGCTCGCCGAACTCGGCATCACGCCCAAGCTCGAAGCGTGACCGGACGGGCGCCGGGGCATCGTGCCCGGGCGCCCCCATGTCGGAGTTACCAGGTTCCGGTGTTCTCCATGGAGGCCCACGGCTCCTGCGGCGGCTTCGCTCCGCCCTTTTGCAGGATCTCGATGGAAATGCCGTCGGGCGAGCGCACGAAGGCCATGTACCCGTCGCGCGGCGGCCGGTTGATGGTCACGCCCGCCTCCTTCAGCCGCTGGCAGAAGGCGTAGATGTCATCGACCTGATAGGCGAGGTGCCCGAAATTGCGCCCGCCGGAATAGGTCTCCGGATCCCAATTGTAGGTCAGCTCGATCAGCGGCGACTTCGTCGCCGCGGCCCGCTCGACATCCCCCGGAGCGGCGAGGAAGACGAGGGTGAAGCGGCCCTTCTCGTTCTCGACCCGCCGGACCTCCTTGAGCCCGAAGGCATCGATGTAGAAGGCGAGCGCGCGGTCGAGGTCCGCCACGCGAACCATCGTGTGCAAGTATTCCATGGCCACACCGGATGATGACAGGGATGGCCGGCTATCTGGCCCGGCGCGCATACCCGTCAACAGGGCGGCCGATCAGGAACCCGCGCGCCCTGTCGGAACGTGGCGGCGAAACGGCAATTGCCGCCCGAAATAACATACATTTGATAAATCGCCCCTGGTGTGGCAATTGATCGAGCCGGTCGCGCTCGCTATCGAACATCGTAAGATTTACGTCAGATCAAAGTAAAATGATATTGAAAAACGAAAGACAGTCTTTCGAAACTGATTTGGCGCCCGGACATATTGGCGTTCCCGAGATCTTCTCTTGCCGGAAATTGTATCCGGCACATTTCGCTTCGCCCCTGCCTGCGCTGATGATGGAATCCGGCACGCCGCGACCGGGGGACGGCGCATGAGGACCGGCTCGGTCATCCCGGGGATCGGCGACGTCGAACACGCGACGCCCGAGCAGATCCTGGCCCATCCCGACTTCGCCGAGGCGCGCCGCGTCTTCGTCTCGGAACATGCCAAGGTCTACGAAGCCGGCGTGTTTCCCGCCAAGTTCGGCGCCGATGCCGGGCGGGTGACGACCCTGGCCATCATCGTCTGCCAGCATGCCAATTACGATCCGGCGGACCGGGCGACCTGGCCGACGCTGAGCCAGCTCAAGGAGACGGTCGCCCGTTTCGGCTTCGCCAGCCCGAGGCTGATCGACAGCTTCGTCGCGCGCCTCGTGCAGACCAACTATCTCGAACTCCGGCAGCAGCCTGGGGACAGCCGCGTGCGTCTCCTGTTTCCGACCGAGCGACTCCTGGCCTGGGATCGCGAGTGGAAGGCTGCCCATTACGCACCGCTCGACGTTCTCTATCCCGATCCGGGTTTCGAGCCGGCGCGGCAGCGCGACTTGGCGTTCCAGGCGGCCCACGCCCGGTCCGCTGTCGCCGCCTTCGACGCGATCATCGCCATGATGTGGAGCAACCTCGAGATCATCGTCTTTCTCAGCAGCACCAGCGCACTGATCATCCTGCTGGCGCTCTCGGAGATGGGCGGCAGCGACCCGGCGAGCCGCATCCGCGGATCGGATCTCATCCATCTCGCGCCGCGCTTCGCGGTCTCCGGCAGCCATGTGCGCAACATCCTGACCGTTGCGCAGGAGCGGAATTTCCTCGTCCGCTCGGGGCCCCGCAACACCTACATCCACCTCACCCCGCACTGGGTTGCCGCCTTCGATCGTTTCATCGCGGGCAGCCTGGCGCAAAGCGACCTGACCTACCGGCTCGCCCTTCGGCATCAGGCGAAACAGGCAGCCGCGGCGGCCTGATCGATCCGCAACGGATTCCGCTCGGCGGGGATCGCCTCTAGAAGACGGGACGCTTTTCCCGACGGCGAGCCCCAGACCGATGCGCACCGAGACGCCCCCGACCGTTCGCCTCGAAGATTACCGCCCGAGCGACCACCTGATCGACCGGGTTGAACTCGACGTGCGCCTCGACCCGCACGACACCCGCGTGACCGCGACCCTCGCGCTACGCCCGAATCCGGCGGGCCGTGCGGGCGCGTCCCTCGTTCTCGACGGCGACAACCTCACGCTGCTGGCGCTCGAACTCGACGGGCAGGCGCTGGCGTCGGACGCCGTCCGGGCCGATGCCTCGGGCCTGACGCTGCACACGCCCCCGCCGCGTCCGTTCACCCTGCGGATCGAGACGCGGCTCGACCCCACCGCCAACACCCGATTGATGGGCCTCTACCGCTCCGGCGGCGTCTACTGCACCCAGTGCGAGGCCGACGGCTTCCGGCGGATCACCTACTTCCTCGACCGGCCGGACGTGCTGTCGGTCTACACCACCCGCATCGAGGCGGAGCGGGAAGCCGCCCCGGTCCTGCTCGGCAACGGCAATCCGGTCGAGGCCGGCACGGTGCCGGGCACGGACCGGCATTACGCGGTCTGGCACGACCCGCTGCCCAAGCCCGCCTACCTGTTCGCCCTGGTGGGCGGGCGGCTCGACCGGGTGGCGAAGTCCTTCACCACCATGGAGGGCCGCGCGGTCGAGATCGCGGTCTATGTCGAGCCGGGCAAGGCGGACCGGGCCGCCTACGCGCTCGACGCGGTGGAACGGTCCATGGCCTGGGACGAGACCGCGTTCGGCCGCGCCTACGACCTCGACGTGTTCAACGTCGTCGCTGTCTCCGATTTCAACATGGGGGCGATGGAGAACAAGGGCCTCAACATCTTCAACGACAAATACGTGCTCGCCAGCCCCGAGACCGCAACCGACGCCGACTATGCGGCGATCGAGGCGATCATCGCCCACGAGTATTTCCACAACTGGTCGGGCAACCGCGTCACCTGCCGCGACTGGTTCCAGCTCTGCCTCAAGGAGGGCCTGACCGTCTTCCGCGACCAGGAATTCTCCTCCGACATGCGCTCGCGCCCCGTCCACCGGATCGCCGAGGTGCGCAACCTGCGCGCCCGCCAATTCCCGGAGGATGCCGGGCCGCTCGCCCACCCGGTGCGGCCGAAGCAATATGCCGAGATCAACAACTTCTACACGGCGACCGTCTACGAGAAGGGCGCCGAGATCGTGCGGATGCTGCGCACCCTGATCGGCGAGACCGCGTTCCGCGCCGGCATGGACCGCTACTTCGCCGACAACGACGGCACCGCCGCCACCGTCGAGGATTTCCTCGCCGCCTTCGCGGCGGTGACGGGCCGCGACCTCTCGCGCTTTGCCGAATGGTACGAGCGGCCGGGCACGCCGCGGGTCGCCGTCTCCGGCAGCTACGACGCGGCCGCCCGGACCTACCGCCTCACCTTCCGCCAGACGCGGCCCGGCGCCGGGGCGGATGCGCCGCCCCTCGTCATCCCGATCGACCTCGGCCTCGTGGGGGCAGACGGCCCCCTCGACGGCGCCCGCGCCGAGCGGATCGAGAACGGCGTGTTCGTGCTCGAGACGGCCGAGGATGCCGTGACCTTCGAGAATGTCGCCGCGGAACCCGTGCCGTCGCTGTTTCGCGCCTTCTCCGCACCGATCCGCGTCGAGAGCACCCTCGACGCCGCCGCCCGCCTGACCCTGCTGCGCCACGATCCCGATAGCTTCAACCGGTGGGAGGCGGCCCAGCGCATCGCCCTCGGACTCATGACGGCGCAGGTGCGCAGTGAGCCGGCCGCGCATGCGGGCGCCGACGACTTCGTGGCTGCCCTCGGCGTCTTCCTCGATGCGGAGGCCCTGCGCGACCCGGCCTTCGCCGCACAGGTTCTGGCCCTGCCGAGCGAGGGCGACCTCGCCGACGAGATCGGAACGGAGATCGATCCGGACGCCATCTTCCGCGCGCGCCGCGATCTGCGCCGCCGCCTCGGCACGGGCTTGCGGGCGCGGCTCCTGAGCCTCCGCGAGGCGCTGGCCGAGCCGGCGGGCACCCCGTTCTCGCCCGACGCGGCCGCGGCCGGGCGGCGGGCCCTGCGCAACGCCGCCCTCGACCTGATCGCCGCCGCCGACCCGGAGGCCGGCACGGCTCTGGCGCAGGCGCAGATCGCGCAGGCGACCAACATGACCGACCGGCTCGCCGGGCTTGCCACCCTCGCGCTCCTGCCGGGCGAGGCGCGGGAGGCGGCGCTGTCCGCCTTCGCCGAGCGCTACGCGGGCGAGCCTTTGGTGCTCGACAAGTGGTTCGCGATCCAGGCGATGATCCCCGAGGACGGGACGGTGGCGCGCATCCGCCGCCTTCAGGGCCACCCGGCCTTCGCCATGACGAACCCGAATCGAGTGCGCTCCCTCGTCGGCAGCTTCAGCCTCGCCAACCCGACCCAGTTCAACCGCGCGGACGGGACCGGCTACGCCCTCGTGGCCGAGACCGTGCTGGCGCTCGACGGCACCAATCCGCAGGTCGCCGCACGCCTGATGACCGCCTTCGGCCCCTGGCGGCGCCTCGAACCGGGGCGCCGGGCGGCGGCGGAGACGGCCCTGCGTCGCATCGCGGCCACGCCCGGACTTTCTCGTGATGTGACCGATATCGGCACACGTAGCTTGGCCGGCTAGTTAAGGGATTGTTGAGGAAAGCGTTTCGGCGGCGCGCGGCTCTTCCGGGCCGCGCGGTGTCAATTCTCCACCCCAAAAACGGCGTGGACAAACGCCGGCCCGCGATGTCCATTGTGAATACGATTCGAAGCAGCCGACGCGGCTCAGGCCAAGGCGCCGTTTCCAAACAGTGCAGAGGTGTCGATATGTCGGGGGCGGTGTCCGCGTCCCTGTCCGCGCGCGCGCGCGCGGACACGATCCTCGGGATCCAACGTACGACCGGCACTGCCCAGGCCCGCCTCATCCGGGCGGAAACGTGGCTTCGCTACGCGCTTCCGGCTTTGCTCGTCGTGTTCATGCTCACGCTGCTGGGCGTGGCGGCCCTGCAGATGCGCGGGCGCCACGACGAGGCGATGCGCGTGGCCACCCGAGAGGTCGAAGCCTTCGCGCGGCTTGCCGCGCTCGCTTTGTCGAACGCGTCGTCCGCCGACGAGACGCGGCTCGAGCGCGTGCTTCCGGTCCATCTCCTTCCGGCCGGCCGCGAGGTTCTGGTGATCGGCCCCGGCGGCCGGATTCGCGCCGCCTATCCCGCGCCGATTCCGGCCGAAACCTTCGCCGGGTATCTCGCCGAGGGTGAGCCCATCGCCATCCTCGGCGAGAGCGCCGGGGCGATGACCGTGAACCTCCAGGCCGGCGGACAGGCGGTCGTCGCGGCACGCCGCCTGTCCGACGGGATGGGCGAAGTCGCGGTCGTCCAGAGGTTCGAGCCGCTGGCCGACAATTGGTGGCGGATGTTCGGCCACCACGCGGTTTCCCTCTCGGCCATCGGCCTGGTGCTGGCGGGCATGGCCACCGCCTACATCCTGCAGACTCAGCGGGCGCAGGCGGCGGACGAGGTCTGCGATCTCGTCAAGCAGCGGCTCGACACGGCGCTCGGACGCGGACGCTGCGGCCTCTGGGACTGGGACATCGCCCGCGGCACGATCTTCTGGTCCGATTCGATGTACGCCCTTCTCGGCTACACGCCGGAGAAGGATCTCCTCTCCTTCGGCGACGTGAACGCCCTGCTGCATACCGAGGACGGCGATCTCTACAGCCTCGCCCGCCACCTCGCCGCGAGCCACGCCACCGTCGATCACGAGTTCCGTATCCGCGACGCAGCCGGCGAGTGGATCTGGCTGCGCACCCGCGCCGAGATCGTCGAGGATGCGGTCGATGGCAGCCGCCATCTCGTCGGCATCGCCATGGACGTCACCGAGCAACGCCGGCTTGCCGAGTTCACCGCCACCGCCGACATGCGCCTGCGCGACGCGGTGGAGGCCGTCTCCGAAGCCTTCGTGCTGTGGGATGCCAGCAACCGGCTGGTGCTGTGCAACTCGAAATTCCGCGACCTGCACGCCCTGGCCAGCGAGGATGCGGTGCCGGGCCGTCGCTACGACGAGATCATGGGGCGCGGCGCCCTCCCCCCCGTGCGCCGGGGCATTCCGGGTTCGGAACGCGGCCCGTCACGCACCTTCGAGGTGGAACTGACGGACGGACGCTGGCTCCAGGTCAGCGAGCGGCGGACCAAGGACGGCGGCTACGTCTCGGTCGGCACCGACATCACCAGCCTCAAGCGCCACCAAGAGCAGCTCGTCACCTCGGAGCGCGAGCTGATCGAGACGGTCAAGGATCTCAAACGGTCCCGCCGCACCCTGGAAATCCAGACGCAGCAGCTCGCCGACCTCGCCGAGCGTCACCTCGACCAGAAGGGCCGCGCCGAGATCGCCAATCAGGCCAAGTCCGAGTTCCTGGCCAATATGAGCCACGAGCTGCGCACGCCGCTCAACGCCATCATGGGCTTTGCCGAGCTGATGGAGAGCGAGGTCTACGGATCGCTCGGCTCACCGCGCTACGCCGATTATTGCCGCGACATCCAGCAGAGCGGCACCTACCTGCTCTCGGTCATCGACGACATCCTGCACATGTCGCGCATCGAGGCGAAGCGGGTGAAGCTCGTGCGCCGCGACATCAGCCTCGACACGGCGCTCGCCTCCGCGTTGAGCTTGGTCGCCAAGGAGGCGGCGAGCAAATCGGTCTCCATCGATCTCGAATTGGCCGGCACCCTGCACGTGCTGGCCGACGAGCGGGCGCTTCAGCAGATCCTGCTCAACATCATCCAGAACGCGGTGAAGTTCACCCCGGAACGCGGGCGCGTCGCCCTGCGCGGCCGATCCTGCAACGGCTTCGTCCACCTGTTCATCGGCGATACCGGCATCGGCATCCCGAAGGCGGCGATCTCCAAGCTCGGGCGGCCGTTCGAGCAGGTCGAGACCAACCTCACCCGCAGCTACAAGGGCTCCGGCCTCGGCCTCGCCATCGCCCGCTCCACCGCGGAATTGCATGGCGGATCGCTGCGCATCCGCTCCGAGGAAGGGGTCGGCACGCTGGTGCTGGTGCGTCTGCCGATGCCGACGCCCGAGCGCCTCGCCGAGGTCGCACGGGAGGCCCAGCGGGACACGCTCGCGGCGATCGGCGACATGGCCGGCGCGACCCGCGCCAAGGGCGACACGATCCCGGCCCTCTGAGGATCACTCCGGCGGGTGCATCGCGATCCAGTGTTGGGCGATGTCGATGCGGCGGGTCACCCAGACCCGGTCGTGGGCCGCGATGTGGTCGAGGAAGCGGAGCAATCCCGCCGCGCGTCCCGGTCGGCCGGCGAGCCGGCAATGCAGGCCGATCGACATCATCTTCGGCGCCGTCTCCCCCTCCGCGTAGAGCAGATCGAAGCTGTCGCGCAGGTAGGCGAAGAACTGCTCGGAGGTGTTGAAGCCCTGAGAGGTCGCGAACCGCATGTCGTTCGCGTCGAGCGTATAGGGCACGACGAGTTGCGGCCCCTTCGGTCCCGTCAGCCAGTAGGGCAGCTCGTCGGCGTAGGAATCGGCGAGATAGGTGAAGCCGCGCTCCATTGCCAGCGGCAGCGTGTGCTCCGAGAAGCGTCCGGTGTACCAGCCGAGCGGCCGGCTCCCGGTCACCTGCGTATGAAGACGGATCGCCTCGTCCATATGGGCGGCCTCCGCCTCGGGCTCGAAGACGGCGTAGTCGATCCAGCGCAGGCCGTGGCTCGCGATCTCCCAATCGGCCTCGCGCATGGCGGAGACGGCCTCCGGGTTGCGCTCCAGCGCCCGCGTCACGCCGAACACCGTCACGGGCAGTCCGCGCTGCGAGAAGATCCGCCACAGGCGCCAGAAGCCGGCGCGGGCGCCGTATTCGTAGACCGACTCGACGCTCAGGTTTCGCCGCCCCGGACAGGGCAGTGTGGGGACCACTTCGGTGAGGTAGGCCTCTGAGGCAGCATCGCCGTCGAGGATGCAGTTCTCGCCCCCCTCCTCGTAGTTCACGACGAATTGCACGGCGATGCGCGCGCCGTTCGGCCAGCGGGGATGGGGCGGGGTGCGGCCGTAGCCAGAGAGGTCACGGGGATAAGCAGGATCGGGTGTGCCCAAGGGATGATCTCCGAGACGGAACGCATTCTCACAAAGCAAGACGCGGGGAAGCAAGACACGCGTCACGGCCGCGATCGGCGGGGCACCTTCTCTACAGGGCGCAGGACCCGATGCGAGAGAATGGACCCGTCCTTGGCATCTTTTCGCGGCGCGTAAGACAAAGAGGGCGTCGGCCGGGCGCGGCGCGCAGCCGCGCCCGATCCGGCGATGATTTCAACCCGATCTGCTCAAACGGAAACCTCCATGCCCGCACCGTCCACCATCGATCTCATCGGTGCACCGATCGAGATCGGCACGAGCGAGCCCGGAGCCGTGATGGGGCCGGCGGCCCTGCGCACCGCCGGATTGGCGCGAGTGCTTCGGGATCTGGGCTTCACAATCCGCGACCAGGGCGACTTGAACCCCGACTGCGCGCCGGGCCAACGCGACTTCCCGGCGATCCGCGCTTGGATGATCGAGATTTCGCGGGCGGTGGAAACGGCCCTGGATGGCGGACACCTGCCGCTCGTGGCGGGCGGCGACCACAGCCTGTCGCTCGGCTCGATCGACGGGGCGCTGCGCCATTGCGGCCGCACCGGGCAGCCGGTCTTCGTGCTGTGGCTCGACGCCCATGCCGACTTCAACACCGTGGAGACCTCGCCCTCCGGCAATGTCCACGGCATGCCGCTGGCCGCCCTGTGCGGCGAGCCCGGTTTCGACGACCTGTTCGACGGGGGCGAGCGCCCGCTGCTCGATCCGCGGCGCATCCACCTGTTCGGCCTGCGCTCGATCGATGCCGGCGAGCGGGCCATCGTCACGCAGCGGCAGGTGAACGTCGTCGATATGCGCACCATCGACGAGTTCGGCGTGGTCGCGCCGCTGCGCCGCATCCTCGACCGGGTGGCGGCCGAGAACGGCCACCTGCATGTCAGCTTCGACGTGGACTTCCTCGACCCCGCCATCGCGCCGGGCGTCGGCACGACGGTGCCGGGCGGGGCGACCTTCCGCGAGGCGCATCTCATCATGGAGATGCTGTGCGATTCCGGGCTGGTCGGCTCCCTCGACGTGGTGGAGCTGAACCCCTTCCTCGACGAGCGCGGGCGCAGCGCCCGAGCCCTCGTCGAGCTGGTGGCAAGCCTGTTCGGCCGCCGCATCATCGACCGGCCGACCGAGCCGCCGCTGGAAGCGTGACCGACTTCGGCCGATCGGCTGACGTCAATCTGGCGTCAGCCGATTTACTCGTACCCCTGAGGCGTCAGCCGATTTCTTCATGCCAGGTGCGGCCGTCGCGCTCGATCAGGGCGATCGAGGCGGTCGGCCCCCAGCTTCCGGCGGCGTAGGGGCGCGGCGGGTCCGGACGGTCGGCCCAGGCCTTGAGCAGGGTGTCGGCCCAGGCCCAGGCCACCTCCACCTCGTCGCGGCGCATGAACAGGGTGGCGTTGCCGCGCACCACGTCCATCAGAAGCCGCTCGTAGGCATCGGGATAGCGCTGCTTGAACGTCTCCTCGAACGAGATGTCGAGATTGGTCGGGCGCAGGCGCATGCCGCCGGGGCCCGGATCCTTCGTCATCACTTCGAGCTTCATCCCCTCCTCCGGCTGGAGCCGGATGACGAGGCGGTTCGGCTCGCGCCCGAAGGCGTCGGTCGGAAAGATCGAGAAAGGCGAGGCGCGGAACTGCACCACGATCTCGGACAGCTTCTTGGGCAGGCGCTTGCCGGTGCGAACGTAGAACGGCACCCCGGCCCAGCGCCCGCTGCGCACTTCGAGCTTGAGGGCGACGAAGGTCTCGGTGCGGCTGGCGGCATTGCTGCCGAGATCGGTGTGGTAGCTCTCCACCGGCCGGCCGCTGACCGCGCCCGCCACGTACTGCCCCCGCACGGTCACGCTCTGCACATCGGCGGCGGTGATGGGTTTGAGGGCGCGCAGCACCTTCAGCTTCTCGTCGCGCACGGAGTTGGCGTCGAGCGAGATCGGGCTCTCCATCGCCGTGAGGCAGAGAAGCTGGAGGATATGGTTCTGCACCATGTCGCGCAGGGCGCCGGAGGTGTCGTAGTAGCCGCCGCGCCCCTCGACGCCGACCGTCTCGCCCACCGTGATCTGCACGTGGTCGATCACGTCGGCGTTCCAGAGCCGCTCGAAGATCGTGTTGGCAAACCGCAGGGCCAGCAGGTTCTGCACCGTTTCCTTGCCGAGATAGTGGTCGATGCGGAAGATCTGGCTCTCGGGAAACACAGCGCCGACGGCGTCGTTGATGGCGCGGGCCGACTTCAGATCCTTGCCGATCGGCTTTTCGAGCACGACGCGGCTGTTCTCGCCAATCAGCCCATAGCGGTCGAGGTTGCGGCAGATCGAACCGTAGAGATCGGGCGAGGTGGCGAGATAATAGGGCCGGATCCGGTCGGGCCGCTCGTCGAGCAGGCTCTTGAGGTCGTCCCAGCCCTCGTCGCCCAGGGCGTCGACCGCCACGTAGAACAGGTGATCGAGGAAGCCGGCGAGGCGCACGTCGTCGATCTCGGCCGCCGGCACGAAGCTCTTCAGGGCATCGCGGGCGTGCTCCCGGAACTCCTCCACGCTCATATGGCTGCGCGAGGCGCCGATGATGCGGCTCGTCTCCGGGATCTGGGCGTCGCGGTAGCGCTGGTAGAGGGCCGGGAGGAGCTTGCGCTGCGTCAGGTCGCCGGTTGCGCCGAACACGACGTAATCGAAGGGCGAAACGGGGATGATGGTGGCCAAGCGCGGCTCCCATGGTTCGCGCAGGATGGTTTCGCGCGGGATTCGAGGTGCCGGTCGGCGGCAGAAACGGCTCCTGCGGCCCCGCGGCTCGCACCCGAGAGGTTGCCGAAGCTCGGACGCCTCCGGCACCGTGGGTTATCGGTTCACGGCGATGCCTTGCAAGTGCGCTGCCGAACAAACGAGCCGGACGATCACCGCTGGGGCGCGTCTCTCATCGTCCGCAGAAGCGCGGCGCCATCGTCTCACTCGGGCGAGATGCGGCTGCGGCGCGAGCCGATGGAGCTGTAATTCGGGTTCGGGACCGGCTTCGCGGCCGACTCGGCGGCCGGTGCCTTCTTCTCTTCGACGACCGGCAGCTTGGCGATGCGCTCGATGCGCACGCCAGCGTAATTGCCCCGCCGCCACGCGAGATTGACCCGCAGCACGAAGTCCCGGCCGATGATTCTGATCATGAAGGCGGCGGGCAATTCATAGGCCGCCGGCACGCCGAGTTTGGCGCCGGATTTGGAGATATCCTTGATATTGCAGGGGATCTCGGTGCCGTCGAACAGCCGGATCAGTGCAATCCAGTTCGTGGATGTGCGTTCCTCGCGCCGCGCGATAAGCGCCGCCTCGACCTGCGCCGCAGCGTCGTCGGTTGTCAGCGCGAAGGGGAAATCGGCGAGCTGGGGCTGGGAATCCGGCATAGGGGCCCATGGCATAAGGCTTCTTGAATCGGACGTTACCGGCAAAGTGTTGATGCAACATGTGCACCGGGATTGATTTCCGTTGGCTGCGTGCATTTCGCTGCATCACAACCCGAAATCTCGCGAAGACGCGCCCCTCCCCTCACCCCGGGCAACCTGGACGCTGCCCTTCGCGCGGCGAAGCCTGCGTTGTATTCGAGACGAAATCGATTTCATTTTCGGCGATCGTAGCCGCACTGCAAAACAAGTCGGCTCTTCTTGCGGCGCAACAAAAATAGTGCGCCACGCAGAGCTCAAACCGGCTTGCAAGACAGGAACAACCGATTAACCTGCCTCCATCGTATCGCGTTCGAAGTTGACCCCAGGCAGGGAGAGGTCCCATGTCCGAGCTCATTCGCGTGAAACCGACCCAGGACGGCACCTACACCGTCTATCGCGGGTCGATGGCCCTGGTTTCGGGTCTGACGAGGCTGCAGGCCGAGCGCTACGAGGCGAGCATCGCTCACCGGCAGCGCGCGTTCTCACCCCTCCTCGGCGCCTGACGCGCCCGAGCGACGTTTCGAGGGCGCGGCGCCGGTGACGGGGTCCGCGCCCTTCGCATGTCGGCTCACTCAGCCGAGGCCGGTTTCCGCCTCGATCCAGGCGGCGGTGTCCGGATCGGCGCCTGAGACCGGCAAATGCAGGATGATCGGGGTTTCGTAAGGGTGGCGGTGCTTCAGTTCCGCCGCCAGCGCGTCGGCCAGCCCTTCCCGCGTCTTGAGGATCGCGACGACCTCCGTGCCGCGCTCGACCGCGCCTTTCCAGGCATAGACCGACTGCATTCCCGGAATCACGTTCACGCAGGCCGCAAGGCGGGCGCGCACGAGGGCCTCCCCGATCTCCAGCGCGGTCGGGGCATCGGGAAAGGTCGTGTAGACGAGGAGCGGTCGCTCCATGCTATGGCTCTCCCTCGGCAGGCCGGCGCCCGTTCGCGGGTGGTCGGCTCGAACCCCGAGTGAGACCGGCTCGGCCTCTTCCCGTCAACAGGGCTGACAGCACGGATGCCGCGTCGCTTCTCACGGATCGCCTTCGTGGCGAGCCCCACAGCCGATGCGCGGGAGGCAGCGGACCTGCTGATGCGCCGCTACGACCATGTCTCGCCCGAGGAGGCGGATGTCGTCGTCGCGCTCGGCGGCGACGGCCTGATGCTTCAGGTCTTGCACCGCTTCATGGACGCGCCCAAGCCGATCTATGGCATGAACCGCGGCACGGTCGGCTTCCTGATGAACGAGTTCCGGGAAGAAGGCCTGCTCGAACGGCTGGAGGCGACCAAGCGTTCGACGATCCACCCGATGACGATGATCGCCACCGACACGGAGGGGAACAGCCACACGGCGCGGGCGATCAACGAGGTCTACATGCTGCGCCAGACCCACCAGACCGCGAAGCTGCGGGTCTCGGTGGATGACCATGTGCGCCTGCCGGAACTCATCGCCGACGGCATCCTCGCGGCGACGCCTGCCGGTTCGACCGCCTACAACCTCTCGGTCGGCGGGCCGATCCTGCCGCTCAACGCGCATCTCTTGGCGCTGACGCCGATCTCGGCCTTCCGGCCCCGGCGCTGGCGCGGCGCCTTGCTGCCCAACCACGCGCGCATCCGCATCGACGTGATCGACGCCGAACACCGCCCCGTCGCGGCGGTGGCCGACCACACCGAGTTCCGCCGGGTCTGCACGGTGGAGACATGGCTCGACCACGCCACCGACCTCGTGCTGCTGCACGACCCCGGCCACAGCCTGGAAGAGCGCATCCTGCGCGAACAGTTCGGCTGATTCGCCCGACGGCCGGCGTCGGACGTTTTCGAGGCGTGTCCGGTCAGAAGTCGCTGGCGAGACCCTTCACTTCCCAATCCTCGTAGCGGACAGGCTCCAGGCCGCCGCGCCCGAGCCTTTCGGGCCGCTCGGCGATCTTGGCCGCGCGGGCGTCGATCGCGGCCCGCCGCTCGGCCGCTTCCGCCAGCGCGCGCTGCGCCGCCGGGGAAAGGGTGCGTGAGGCCGCATCCGGCTCCTTGGCATCCGCCTGCGTCATGCCGATCTCCTTCATCGCTTGCATACCTCGCCGACAGATGTGACTGCGTCGGCTCCGGGGCGAGACCCCGCCGATCCCTTTTAGCCCAGAACGGCCTTTTCCGCGTGGCACCGACCCCCGACCGCCGCCCGCCGCCCCCCTTCGATCCGTCGGTCCCCGGACTCGCGGCGCGCCATGCGGCGCGGGAAGCCGTGGCGACCTTGCTCGGGCCCGCACGCGGTTTGGCGCTCGAAGACGCGCTCGCCCAGGCCGCCCGCGGCGCGGGGCTGGATGCGGGAGAAGCCGGACTCGCTCGGGCGATCGCCACGGCGAGCTTCCGCCGCCTCGGCTTCATCAAAGCGGCACTCGCCGCCCGCCTGCGGGACGGCTTGCCGGAAGACCGGCCGCACCTCCTCGCTTTGCTGGTGACGGGCGCCGCGCAGATCCTCGATCTGGCGGTGGCCGACCACGCCGCGGTCGATCTCTCGGTACGCCTTGCGAAAGCCGATCCGCAGCTCCAGCACCTCGCGCCCCTCGTCAACGCCGTCCTGCGCCGGATCGCGCGGGAGCGTGATGAGATCCGGGCGCAGGAGAGCGATCCGCTCGCCCACAACACCCCGGACTGGCTCGCCCGACGCTGGCAAGCTGCCTATGGCGAGGAGGCCGCGCGCCGGATCGCCGTCGCGCATCTCGACGGCGCTGCGGTCGATCTCACGGTTCCGCGCGATCCGGAGATCTGGGCCGAGCGGCTCGGGGGCATCCAGCTCGATCTCGGATCGGTGCGGCTCGCCGAAGTGCGGCAGGCGGTGGCCGAGCTTCCCGGCTATGCGGAGGGCGCGTGGTGGGTGCAGGACGCCGCCGCCGCCCTGCCGGTGCGACTGCTGGCCCCGGTCTCGGGCGAGCGCGTCGTCGATCTCTGCGCAGCGCCCGGTGGCAAGACGGCACAGATGGCCGCTGCCGGCGCCACGGTGACGGCGGTGGACCGGTCCGCCATGCGGCTGGAACGCCTCGAGCGAAACCTCGCACGCCTCGGGCTGTCCGCCGAGGTGGTCACGGCCGATGCCCTCGCTTTGCCGGAGGACGCGCCCTTCGACGCGGTGCTGCTCGATGCGCCCTGCTCGGCGACCGGTACGATCCGCCGCCATCCCGATGTCGTCTGGACGAAGAGCGAGGCGGATGTCATCCGCTTGGCCGGCCTTCAGCGCCGCCTGCTCGACAAGGCCGCGCGGCTCACGCGCCCCGGTGGGCGCTTGGTCTACTGCACCTGCTCTCTGGAGCCGGAGGAAGGCAGCGCGCAGGTGGCGGCGTTCCTAGCTCGCAATCCGGATTTCGAGCGGATTGCGATCACGCCCGACCGGCTGTCCGGCCATGCCGAACTGATCGACGCCGCGGGCGACCTGCGCACCTTGCCCAGTCACGTCGTGGGCAGCACCGGTCGTGCGGGCGGTCTCGACGGGTTCTTCGCGAGCCTTCTGCGGCGGCGCGACTAAGCCCGGACGTGTGATCCTGTGATCCGGTCCTCCTGTGGGCCGGGCCCAGGACGCGCGACTCAGCCGCAATAGGCCTTCAGGCCGGCCCCGACCGTGGCGAGACCGGTCACGAGCGAGAGCCCGCCGGCCATCTCCAGCCGGGCCGTCCAGCCGGGAAAGCGCGGCGCCTGTCCGGCGAGAGCGACGCCGCAGGTCAAGCTCACGAGGCTGAGCAGTGCAATCATTCCTTGTCCCGATCGAGCGACCCGCGTGGCGCCGGTCCAGCCGTCATCAACACGGCTTTCCAGGGCGTTAACGCGCCCACCGCGCTGCCGGGCCTCCCCGCTACCCCCGTTTTCCACAGGTTCGCCGATCACCCCGGCAGACGGCGCGTGGCCGAACCGCCCCGGACGCGCTGAGGTTGCATAACTTTTGTTACACAATCCCCGTTAACCAACCGTTCAAGTGGGTAAACAAAGCCTTAGCAAGGTCCATCGAGTTGCGCTAAGTTTTTCAAGCACAACGAACTTCCCTCCCGTTTCGGCGGCTCCATGTCTCACGTGTCCAGCTTCTGGGTGCGCTCTCCCCTCATGCTTGCAGGCGCAGCAGGCTTCCTGATGTTCGGGACGGGAGCGGCCAGCGCCCACGTCAAATGGTTTTGCGCGTTCGACGTCGCCGGCCAGCCCCGCGGCCTCGAACAGGTTCTCTGCGCCGACTTCGAGCTTCTCACCGGATTGGCGCTCGTCTGCCTGATGTTCGGCTGCCTGATGGAAGGCACGCCGCTCGGCACCGCACTCCTCAACGCCCTGGACCGCGTCACCGCCTTCGCGCGGGTCAATAGCGGCCTGATCGTGCGGGCGGTGCTCGGCTTCTTCCTCGTCTCGCTCTGGAACCTCGGCGGCATCATCCTGACGCCGGAACTGAAGACCGACGCGGCCTGGATCCCGTGGCTTCAGCTCGCCATGGCCGCCGGGCTACTGTGGAAGCGCACCCTTCCGTTTACCGCCGCCGGTATCGTGTTCCTGTTCGGCTTCGCCGTCTGGAATTACGGCATCTTCCATCTCGCCGACTATCCGGTCTTCCTCGGAGTCGCCGCCTTCCTCGCCCTGACCGCCCTCGACCGCGACCTGTTCGGCCAGCGTCCGATCGACGTGGTGCGCATCGCCGCCGCGATCACCCTGATGTGGGCCTCGGTCGAGAAGTGGGCCTACCCGCACTGGACCGATCCGCTCATCGCCGCCAAACCGGCCATGACGATGGGCGCCTCGCCGGAACTCTTCATGCAGGCCGCCGGCATCATCGAATTCACGCTGGCCTTCGCCCTGATCTGGACGCCCCTGGTGCGCCGCGCCTCGGCGATCATCCTGACGGCGGTCTTCGTCTCGGCCATCGTCGAGTTCGGCAAGATCGACGCCATCGGGCACTCGGGCATCATCGCGGTGCTGGTCGCCATCGCCGCCGACGACGCCCGGGTCCCCGCCACCCGCCGGGACGTAGTTCTGGCGCCGGTCTATTATGCCAGCGCCCTGATGCTGTTCCTCGGCGTCTACTACTTCGCGCACGAAGCCCTGTTCGGCGACGGCTACGGGATCGGTGCGAGCATGACGGGGATTCCGGTGATCTGATCCGCCCCTGGACGCAGTTGTGCACGACGCTCGGGGGCGCCGCCTGGACAAGGGAGCGCCCCTGAACCGTTCGGGACGGCAAAACCCATCAGGAACGGCGGACAGCAGACCATCCCGGCCGCGCCAAAATGGTTTGCGAAAGATTTCCGGCAGGCTCGATTCACGTTTCGATAAGTTTAGCCGGTCCGGCGCCCCCTTCATCTCGGCAGTGAAGCGGGAAATCGGCGATCATTTCGAAATGGCCAAAGAAGCATTTCGTTAAATACGCGCCGATGCATTTTCCCTGGACCGTTGCCGTTTAACGCGATGGCAAGCCGCCCCCGCCGAAAGTCGGATCTCAAGATCGACGCGGCATCGGACGGGATGGCATGAGACATCGTGAACAGACCGACGCGACGGACCGGGATCGCACGGACGGCGTCCACCTTCTGCCGAAGGCCGCCTCGTTCGACGACCGCCCGCTCCGTGGGCTCGACTTCAATTCGCAGGATTGCCTCGGCCTCTCGACCCATCCGGAGATCGTGGCCACCGCCGCCGACACACTGCGCCGCTTCGGCGTGCGCAGCGTCTGCGCCGCGGCCGAGGCCGGCGATCCCGGTCTCTCGGTGGCGCTGGAACGCCGGATCGCCGACTTCCTCCAGATGGAGGAAGCCCTGCTCTGCGCGACCGGCCGTGCGGCGGCCCGCACCGTAATCCGCGGCCTCGTGCGCTCGACCGACCACGTGGTGATCGATGCTGCCATCCGGAGCGGCCTCCGGGAGAGCGCCGAGGCCGCGACCGCACATCTCCACCCGTTCCGCCATCTCGATGCCGAGCATTGCCACGAACGGCTCCGGGCGATCCGGGCGCGCGACTCCGAGAACGGCATCCTCGTCGTCACCGAGAGCCTGTCGCCCCTCGATTCCGGAACGCCGGACCTCGCCGAGCTGCGCACGCTCTGTGATCAGTACGGCGCGACGCTTCTCGTGGACGTCACCCAGGATCTGGGCTGCCTCGGCGAGGATGGCCGCGGCCATCTCGGCCTTCAGGACATGCTGGGCAAGGCCGACTTGGTCACCGGCAGCTTCTCGAAGTGCTTTGCCTCGAATGGTGGCTTCGTTGCCGCCCGCACCCGCGCGGTGACCGCCTGTCTGCGGACCGCCGAGGCCGAAGCCCAGGCACTCTCGCCGATTCAGATCGCGGTGATCCTCAAGGCCTTCGCCATCCTCGACGAGGCCGATGGGCGCGAGCGCCGCGCCCGGCTGATGCGCAACGTGCTCAACCTGCGCACGGCCTTGCGGGAGCGGGCGCTCACCGTCTGCGGCGAGCCCTGCACCACCGTCTCCGTCGCGATCGGCGCCGGGGAACTCGCCCGCCTCGCCGCACCGCGCCTGATCGAACTCGGCCTGCTGGTCGATCTCACCGCGTCAGCCGAGGCGAGCCGCCTACGGATGCACGTCACCGCCGAGCATTCCGATGCGGAGATCCAGCGCGCCGCGATCGGCGTCGCCGAGGCGCTGGATCGGGCGCGTGCCGATCTTGCCGAGCGCACACGCCGACCGAGCCTGCGCGTGGCCGCTTAGATCCCGGCTCCACTCAGACGGCGCCGGGAACGCCTGCCCCAAGAATCTCGCGACCGACGATTCGGGACGTGGGCCTCAGAGAATCATCCCACGCGCGTCCGCCTCGCTCTCGACGGTGTCGAGCAGCGCACGGGACGCGATCAGGCGGCGATCGATCATCGGGTCGGTGAGCCGGTCGATCCAGAGCGGCCATGTCGCCCGCGCCGCCGAGGTGCGATCCTCAAGATCGCTGCGGACGGCCCGCAGATAGGGCGCCGCGCCCGGACCGAGCCGATCGAGCGCGACACACAGGTCGCGGCGGAACTCGTGCGAAATTCGAGAGAGCCCGGCATGGGCGGTCTCGTAGGCACCGATCAGGGCATGGGCGTGCCCGACCGCCTCCTGGGGATACATTGTGCGGAACATGGCAGGTGTCTCGCAGGGCCCATCCAAGCGAGGGCCTTTCGATCAATGCGCGGAAATGGACCCGGTTCTGATCGCGACATCGATAATGTTCGAGGGGCCAAGCCAAGCTCGACCGTGATCGAAGGCCTGAATCCGCGGTCGAGCTTGGCTTTTCCGCCGCTCTGATCTTGTGCAGCGCATTGTTGACACCCGCCGCACGTGATGCGACTGCGCCGCACCTTAAACGGCGTTCCCGACGATCCGGGTGCTGCCAGTCCCTCTCGTGACTGTGCCGGTACCGCGTGACATCGGACGGGACACCGATCCGCCGGTGCATCCGTTCCGGCGCCGAGGCGACGGGACGACATGACGCGAGCGTTCATTTTTCCGGGTCAGGGCAGCCAGGCCGTCGGCATGGGCAAGGCGCTGAGCGAAGCCTTTCCCGCCGCCCGGCAGGTGTTCGAGGAGGTCGATGCGGCGCTCGGCCAGAACCTCTCGCGCCTGATGTTCGAGGGTCCGTCCGACGAGCTGACGCTGACGGCCAACGCCCAGCCGGCCCTGATGGCGGCGAGCCTCGCCGTGCTGCGCACCCTGGAGGCCGAGCGCGGCCTCGATCTGGCGCGCGATGCCGCCTTCGTCGCCGGCCATTCCCTGGGTGAATATTCGGCGCTCGCCGCCGCCGGCACCTTCTCGATTTCCGACACCGCCCGCCTGCTGCGGATTCGCGGCGAGGCGATGCAGCGGGCCGTCGCCCCGGGCATCGGCGCCATGGCTGCTCTGCTCGGGCCCGATCTCGCCACCGCCCGCGACATCGCCGGTGAGGCGGCACAGGGCTTGGTCTGCGATGTCGCTAACGACAACGGCGCGGGACAGGTCGTGCTCTCCGGCCACCGGGAGGCGGTGGAGCGGGCGATGGCGCTGGCCCAGAGCCGCGGCGTGCGCCGCGCTGTGCTCCTCAATGTCTCCGCTCCGTTCCATTGCGCGCTGATGGCGCCGGCCGCCGAAGCCATGCGCCGGGCGCTGGCCGAGGTGCCGATGCACGCCCCCGCCGTACCGGTCTTTGCCAACGTCACCGCCGGCCCGCTCACCGAGCCGGACGCGATCCGCAATGCACTGATCACCCAGGTCACCGGTACCGTGCGCTGGAGCGAGAGCGTCGCCGCCATGGCCGAGGCGGGCGTCGATCGCTTCTTCGAACTCGGCGCCGGCAAGGTGCTGACCGGCCTCGTCAAGCGGATTGCGCCGAGCGCGACCGCGAGCGCGATCGGCACGCCCGACGACGTCGCCGCCTACGCCTGAGCGTCTCTGGCGAAACGCCCGCCGCCGTCGTGCCCGGAGGGGCAGACGATCGGTGACCGGGCGTCTTGTGAGGCACTCCGAATTTCCACGACGACCAGAAGAGCCGCCACCATGTTCGACCTCACCGGCCGCAAGGCCCTCGTCACCGGCGCGACCGGCGGACTCGGCGGGGCGATCGCCCGGGCGCTGCACGCGCAGGGCGCGCATGTCGCGTTGTCCGGCACCCGCCGCGCGGTGCTCGATGAGCTGGCGGCGGAACTCGGCGGCGAGCGCGTCGCGGTGGTCGAGGCCAACCTCGCCGACACGGAGGCGGTGGAAGCGCTGCTTCCGGCGGCCGAATCGGCGCTCGGCGGCCTCGACATCCTGATCAACAATGCCGGCATCACCCGCGACAACCTCTTCATGCGGATGAAGGACGAGGAGTGGGAGGCGGTGCTTAACGTCAACCTGACCGCTGCCTTCCGCCTGTCGCGGGCCGCGCTCAGGGGCATGATGAAGCGCCGCCACGGCCGCATCATCGGCATCGGCTCGGTCGTCGGCGCCACCGGCAATCCGGGCCAGGGCAACTATGCGGCGGCCAAGGCCGGGCTGGTGGGCATGACCAAAGCTCTGGCGGCCGAAGTCGCGACGCGCGGGATCACGGTGAACTGCATCGCGCCCGGCTTTATCAGTTCGGCGATGACCGACGCGCTCAACGAGAAGCAGCGCGAGACGATTCTCACCCGCGTGCCCGCCGGTCGACTCGGCACGGGCGCCGAAATCGGGGCCGCCGCAGTCTATCTCGCCTCGGAAGAAGCGGGTTACGTGACCGGCCAAACGCTGCACGTCAATGGCGGCATGGCGATGTACTGAGAATGTCCACAAAGAGGTGTTCCAACCGGAAAACCACGGCGATGAACGCTTTCTGAACCGCCACTCGCCAGAGCGGAAACCCTGTGTTAACACCCGGCTCAGCCGTGCAGGGGAGTTGACGGTTCAGCGGGTTGCGGCTTTTTCCAAACCACGCGCGATCGAACACCGGCCGTCCAGAACAAGCCCCGAAGTGGGTGAGGCGGCCACGGCGCTTTCGTCAGAAGCACACACCATCACGATCGAGAAGACGAGGACCAACAACGATGAGCGATATCGCCGAGCGCGTGAAGAAGATCGTCGTCGAGCACCTGGGCGTCGAGCCTGAGAAGGTCACGGAGGCCTCCAACTTCATCGACGATCTCGGCGCCGACAGCCTCGACACCGTCGAGCTGGTGATGGCGTTCGAGGAGGAGTTCAACGTCGAGATCCCGGACGACGCGGCCGAGACCATTCAGACGGTCGGTGACGCGATCAAGTTCCTGGAAAAGAACTCCGCCTAAGGCGGTGGGCTTGTGCGGGCGGGGTCGATGAGGCTCCGCACGCCGTCACGTTTTGAACCAAGCGCCCTGCGGGACGGAACGGTCCTTCAGGGCAAAAGTGTCCCATAGGGACTTAAGCGGATCGGTTGGGATCGGGCCATGCGGCGGGTGGTGATTACGGGGCTGGGGATGGTTTCGCCGCTGGGTGGCAGCGTCGAGCATACCTGGAGCCGCCTCATCGCCGGTGACAGCGGCGCCTCTGCGGTCACCGCGTTCCAGACCGACGACCTCGCGTGCCGGATCGCCTGCACGCTGCCCTTCGGCGACGGCTCCAACGGCACCTTCAATCCCGATAAGTGGATGGAGGCCAAGGAGCAGCGCAAGGTCGATCCTTTCATCGTCTACGCCATGGTCGCGGCCGGCCAAGCGCTCGACGATGCCGATTGGCACCCGAAATCCGATGTGGATCAGGAAGCCACCGGCGTCCTGATCGGATCGGGCATCGGCGGCATCGGCACCATCTACGACGCCTCCGTGACCCTCCACGAGAAGGGTCCGCGGCGCATCTCGCCCTTCTTCATTCCCGGCCGAATCATCAACCTCGCCTCCGGGCAGGTCTCGATCCAGCACGGGCTGAAGGGCCCGAATCACGCGGTCGTCACCGCCTGCTCCACCGGCGCGCACGCCATCGGCGACGCCTCGCGGCTGATCGCACTGGGCGATGCCGACGTGATGGTGGCCGGCGGCACCGAGGCACCGGTCAACCGGCTGTCGCTGGCGGGCTTCGCCGCCTGCCGCGCGCTCTCGACCGGCTTCAACGACGATCCGACCAAGGCCTCCCGGCCCTACGACCGCGACCGCGACGGCTTCGTCATGGGCGAAGGCGCGGGCATCGTCGTGCTGGAAGAGTACGAGCACGCCAAGGCGCGCGGCGCCAAGATCTATGCCGAGGTGATCGGCTACGGCCTGTCCGGCGACGCCTATCACATCACCTCACCGGCTCCGGACGGCGATGGCGGCTACCGCTGCATGAAGGCGGCGGTGAAGCGCGCCGGAATCGACCCGTCCGAAATCGACTACATCAACGCGCACGGCACCTCGACGCCGCTGGGCGACGAGCTGGAGTTGAAGGCCGTCGAGCGGCTGCTCGGTGATGCCGCTTCCAAGGCGTCGATGTCGTCCACCAAGTCGGCCATCGGCCACCTGCTCGGCGCGGCCGGCGCGGTGGAAGCGATCTTCTCCGTGCTCGCCATCCGCGACGGCGTGATGCCCCCGACGCTGAACCTCGACAATCCGTCGGTCGAGACCGCGATCGACCTCATCCCGCACGAGGCCAAGCGCAAGCGCGTCGACACGGTTCTCTCGAACTCGTTCGGCTTCGGCGGCACCAATGCCTCGCTGCTGATGCGCCGGGTCGCGTAACGGCCGCCCGGGCAAGCTCGGCCTGAAGGCGCATCGAGTGCGGCGGCTCTGCCGCAGACAACGCCATTTCGCCACAAAACTGCTTACACTGCCTCACAAAACGCCCGGTCCACGAGCGAGCGTTTCGTGAGAGACACTCGAGGCTCCGCCCAGCGTGCCGCGGCGTCGTGCGCTTGCCCCTCGGGTCGAGCGACCGGCGCGGAACGCCCTGGACGGACCTTCGCGCAGGGCCACAGCAGGATTCCGGATGTTTCGCAGACGACAAGATCCGCCGTCTCCGCCGCCCGCTTCCGAGGAGCCGTCGCTGCCGAACCGGCCGTCGCCGCGCAGCCCGAGCGAGGCCATCAAGCCCACCGTCGCCCCGCCCCCGCCCGAGAAGCCTGAGCGCCGCCGCGGTGGCCTGCTCGCCACCATCAGCGGGTTCCTCACCCTCGGCGTCGTCCTCGCGCTCGGCGCCCTGATCGGCCTCACCCTGCTCAATCGCCAGGCCTCCGAGCCGGGGCCGCTCTCCGCCGACAAGGTCGTGGTGATTCCCAGCCGTAGCGGCACGTCGGAAATCGCCAGCATCCTCGCCCGTGAGGGCGTGATCGAGCATCCGACCCTGTTCGAGATGTCAGCCCGATTCGGCGGCAAGGGGCCGCTCAAGCATGGCGAGTACATGTTCAAGGCCCATGCGAGCGTGAAGGACACGATCGAGACCCTGACCAACGGGCGTCAGGTCCAGCACGCCATCACCTTCCCCGAGGGGCTCACCTCGGAGCAGATCGTGGCCCGGCTCGGGGAGAACGACATCCTCTCGGGCGAGATCGCCGAGACGCCGCCGGAGGGCTCGCTTCTCCCCGACACCTACAAGTTCGAGCGCGGCGCCACCCGCCAGCAGATCCTCAACCTGATGCGCTCCAAGCAGCGCGAGGTGCTGAACCAGATCTGGCAGCGCCGCAGCCCCGAAGTGCCGGTCAAGACCCCGGCCGAGATGGTGACGCTGGCCTCCATCGTCGAGAAGGAGACCGGCCGCGCCGACGAGCGCCCGCGGGTGGCGGGCGTGTTCGTCAACCGGTTGCAGAAGCGGATGAAGCTGCAATCCGATCCGACCATCGTCTACGGCTTGGTCGGCGGGCGCGGCACCCTCGGGCGCGGCATCATGCGCTCGGAGATCGAGCGGGCGACCCCGTACAACACCTACGTGATCGAGGGCCTGCCGCCCGGCCCGATCGCCAATCCGGGCCGCGCGGCTCTGGAAGCGGTCGCCAACCCGTCGCGCACCAAGGATCTCTTCTTCGTCGCCGACGGCACCGGCGGCCACGCCTTCGCCGACACGCTGGAGGGTCACCAGCGCAACGTCACCCGCTGGCGGCAGGTCGAGCGCTCCCGCCAGCAATCGCAGCCGGCGGATCCGGGCGCGGTCGACAAGGTCGATCCGAACACCGCCGAGCCCAATGCCGGGCAGCCCTCCGGCCAGCCCGGCGCCACTCCCGGCCGCGCCTCGGCCTACGCGCCGGGTTCGAACTCGGCCTTCGCGCTCGACGGTGCCACCGATGGCGGCGCGGGCGGCCCGCGCCCGAAGGCCTTCGACGCCTCCGAGGGCACCCGCCTCGATCCCCTGCGCAACAAGACCTACGACCTCGGCTCACCCAAGACGGTGCCGGCGCTCCGCAACCCGTAACGGTAGCGCGTCACGGGTCGTGCGCCGTATCCGCGGATCGGGTGCGAAGGCTCCCGCGACCCAGCGCGGCGACATCGATCTGGTCCAGGGATGTCACGACGAGGTCGGCGCCGGCCGCAAGCAGCAGGGCCGCGTCGCCGAGGCGGGCGATGCCGAGGCTGGCCATCCCGCCGGCCTGCGCCGCCCGGATCCCTGCCGGCGCATCCTCCACGACGAGGCACCGGGCCGGCGACACGTTCACGGCTTTGGCGGCGAGTTGAAACAAGGCCGGATCGGGCTTGCCGCGCGGCACGTCGCGGCCGCTGACATCCGCATCGAACAGCGACAGCAGCGTGCGCCCGTTGGGCAGGATCACGCGGGCCAGCATCGCGTCGGCGTTCTTCGAGGACGAGGCGAGCACGGTGCGCAATCCGGTGTCCCGCAACGCGACCGCGAAGCGCATCGCATCCGGGAAGGCCTCGAAGCGGTCCTCGGCAATGAGACGGTCGATCACCGCCTGCTTTCTCTGCGCGAACGCGGCGGCATGGGCGGCGGCCTCGGCGTCACCCAGACGCTCCAGCGCGGCCCGCGCGCCCTCCAGGCGCCGCTTGCCCGCGACATGGGCTTGGTAGAACGCCGTGGTGAAGCCGGCCGGATCGGCGAACCCGGTCAGGGCCTCGCGCCACGCCTGCTCGTGGGGCGAATCCACCAGCACACCATCGACGTCGAAGATCACCGCGCTCAGCATCCGGGGCACGGCCTCATGGCTCGACGGCATGGGCGCGCCCGACCGGCTTGCGGATTGCCTTCGTAACCGAAGGCTCCGTTCCCGACAGGCGGATGTCCTCCTCGACATGCCAGAGGGTCAAGCCGTCGCCCGCCACCAGGCTGTAGGTGGCGGAGTCGTGGCTCAACGCGACGCGGATCGTCTGTCCGCGCACCGTCAGGGTGAAGCTCAGCCCCGCCCAGGCATCGGGCAGGCAGGGGTTGAAGGTGATGCGCCCGCCCGTATCGCGCATCCCGGCAAAGCCATAGACCAGGGCGAGCCACGTTCCGCCCATGGCCGCGATGTGAGCGCCGTGCATCATGTTTCCGCCGATGTCGGAGATGTCCATCGCCGCGGCGAAGTTGAAGTAATGGAACGCCTTCTCCCGCAGGCCGATCTCGTTGGCGACGATGCTCTGAATGCAGACGGACAGAGACGAGTCGTGGGTGGTCAGCGGGTCGTAATAGGCGAAGTTCCGCCGCTTGGCCTCCGGCGTGAATTGTTCGCTGAGCAGGAACATGGCCATGACCATGTCGGCCTGTTTGATCACCTGCGCGCGGTAGAGGTTCAGCGGATGGTAGTGTAGTAAAAGCGGGTAATGATCGTCCGGCGTCCCGGCAAAATCCCACTTTTCCAGTTCGAGAAACGTATCGTCCTGCGGGTGAACCTTCAGCTCCTCGTCATAGGGGAGGTACATCCGCTCGGCCGCCTGATCCCAGGCATCGGGTTCGTCCGGATCGAGGCCGGTGCGGCGCACGAGGGCATCGTAGTGGCCGGGGTGGTCGCGCTCCAGCATCCGCACGGTTTGGGCGGCGTAGCGCATGTTCTCCCGGGCCATCAGGTTCGTGAAGCAGTTGTTGTTGACGAGCGCCGTGTATTCGTCCGGCCCCGTCACCCCGTGGATGCAGAAGCGGCCGCCCATCCGCTCGGAGAAGAAGCCGAGATCGCACCAGAGGCGCGCGGTCTCGACGAGGATCTCGGCGCCGTAGCGGCACAGGAAATCCACATCCCCGCTCACCTCCACATACTTGCGAAGCGCGTAAGCGATGTCGGCGTTGATGTGATACTGGGCCGTACCGGCCGCGTAATAGGCGGAGGCCTCGCGCCCGTTGATGGTCCGCCACGGGAAGGTCGCGCCGCGTTGCCCGAGTTCCCGAGCCCGGTCGCGGGCGCTGTCGAGCATGTCGTAGCGGACCTTGAGCAGGCTCCGCGCCATCGGCGGGTTCGTGTAGATCAGGAACGGCAGGACGTAGATTTCGGTGTCCCAGAAGTAATGTCCCTCGTAGGTCCGCCCGGTCAGTCCGCGGGCGGCGATGCCGTGCCCTTCCGCCCGCTCCGAGGCCTGCATCAACTGGAACAGGTTCCAGCGGATCACCTGCTGCGTGCGCGGGCTCGCCGACTCCACGGTCACGTCGGCCCGCTCCCAGAAGCGGTCCATGTCCCGTCTTTGGCGCGCGAGGATCGCGGGGACGCCGCTCTCGACCGCACGGTCCAGCGTCCAGGCCACCTGGGAGCGAATCTGCTCGGGCGCTGCGCTGCCGGCGTAATGGTAGCTCAGGTATTTGTGGATGCGGATGGCTCCGCCGGGCGCGAGAACGCCCCGTAGGACGAGAGTGGCGAGATCGTCGTCGCAGGTGGCCCGCACGGCGAGGGGGCAATCGGCCGTGACGGCGTGGTCCATGCCGCAGCCGAGCACCAGCCCCGAACTCCCGGTGCGATAGCTGAGGACCGAGCGCAGCCCCTCCGACTGCGTTCCGGTCGGATGCAGGACGCGCCCGACGAACCCCTCCGCCAAACGGGGATCGCTGGTATCGGTGGCCAGGGGTTGATCGTTCCGCAACTCGGACGCGATCACCACCGCCACCTCGGCGTTTTCGGCCGTGAGTTCGTAAGAGATCGCGGCGAGGTGGCGATGCGCGAAGGAGACGAGGCGCAGCGTGCGCAGATGCAGGCGCTTGCCCGCCGGTGTCACCCACGAGACATCCCGGCTCGACGTGCCGGTCCTGAAGTCGAGGACCCGGCGATACGACAGGATCTCGGCGTCCGGGAGCGTGAAGGGCTCGTCATCGACGGACAGCTTCAGAACCGTCCCATTGGGACAGTTCAGGATGCTTTGCCCGAGCGTGGGAAACCCATAGGCGCGCTCGCCGTAGACGATGGGGCGATACTCGTAGAAGCCGTTGAGATAGGTGCCCGGCTCACGGACCGGCATCCCCTCATCGGTGACCCCACGCAGCCCGAGATAACCGTTCGACAGGGCGAACATCGTCTCCGCCTGCCCGGTGAGTTCGCGCGCCATCCGGTCGTCGTAGCGGACGGCATCGACCGCCCAGGGGTTCGGGGGAAAGACGTCGGCGGGCGGAATGAGGCGCGGGCGCAGCATCGATCGTCATGATCTCCAGGGGCGCAGCGACGGCTTCATGGCCATCGCATCGTGACCGACCACCTCGGACCGGCTGATGTGATCAAACCCTGCTGTCGCATTGTCCTGCGCGCTGAAGCGGTCCCTACTTCGGCTTAAGCCCGCGCGTGTCTGCTGAAGCAGCAAGACCAGGGTTCTGCGAAACGATTGCTGTTCTCGTCGGAAACCACCTGTCGGAATACGAGCCGAAAGCTCCTGCCTGACCCAAGGACGGGTGTTGGAGAGCGCGCGCAACAGTCGGGGTAGAAAGCGTTGCGCTTTTGCAAATGCAGGCTGCGCGACGTCGGTTCCCGCACTCGGCAACAATCGATATAGATCTCGTCCCGTCATCGCAGCATATCAACGCAACCAGACCGATTTGTCCGTGTTGAACGACAGGTGCACGGGTCTTCATGCACACCATTTCAATCCGTCATCAAATGTTATCGGGAACAATTGGCAATCAATTGATTGCTACGCCTTCACCGAGAGGCCCGAGATCATCATTTGCTGGCTGTGGAGGATGTTTGCGTCGTTCGGCAATGTCCAACCGATAGCGGCTCACCCGATTGGATACGCGGTCGCGAGAGGGAAAAGAATTTGATGCAATTCTGCATTTCGCTGCCCGAGCAAGCCAACGATAGCCCTTTGGGAAGCAGTGCGCGGATGCCGTCGTTTCCGGCGGCCGTCCCTCCGCCTGCTCATGGCGTGGCGCCGGCGTGGCGTTGAGATGGGCGACAGCATCCTTGTCGTGAACGCCGGCAGCTCGTCGATCAAGTTCAAGCTGTACCGCATCGAGGGCGCCGATCTCTTGCCGAGCCTCAGCGGGGGGATGAGCGGGATCGGCGGCACGCCCTCGCTGCGGGTGACGGACGGGAGGGGTGCCGTCTTGGAGGACCGCCGTTTTGATGCCGCCGAGGTGCCCGATGCTTCAGCGGCCCAGCATCATCTCTCCGATTGGCTCGGGCACCATCTCGGCGACGCGACGATCGTCGCGGTCGGGCACCGGGTCGTCCATGGCGGCGCGGCCTTCGCCGAGCCGGTGCTGATCGACGACGCCGTGCTGCGCCGGCTCGAAACCTTCATTCCGCTGGCACCGCTCCACCAGCTCGGCAACCTCGATCCGATCCGTGTGCTGCGCGAGCGCCGGCCCGATCTGCCGCAAGTCGCCTGTTTCGATACGGCCTTCCATCGCGGCCATCCGGAATTGTCCGATCGCTTCGCCCTGCCCCGCTTCCTCCATGACGAGGGCGTGCGGCGCTACGGCTTCCACGGCCTGTCCTACGAATACGTCGCCGGGCGCTTGCGGGAGATCGCCCCGGAGACGGCGGACGGGCGCGTGGTGATCGCCCATCTCGGCTCCGGGGCCTCGCTCTGTGCGCTTGCAGGCGGGCGGAGCCAGGACACCACCATGAGCTTCACCGCTCTCGACGGCGTGCCGATGGGAACCCGCTGCGGTGCCCTCGATCCCGGCGTCGTGCTGCACCTCATCGAACATCGGGGCATGACGCCGGCCGAGGTCGGGCACATGCTGTATTACGAGAGCGGGCTGCTCGGCCTGTCCGGGCTCAGCAACGACGTGCGGACGCTGCTGGCCAGCGACCGGCCCGAGGCCGCCCTGGCGGTCGCGTTCTTCTGCCGGCGTGTGGCGCAGGCCGCCGCCGCCCTCGCCGTGACGCTCGGCGGCCTCGACGCCTTCGTCTTCACGGCCGGGATCGGCGAGAACGCGCCCGAGATCCGGCAGCGCGTCATCGCCGATTTGAGTTGGGCCGGTTTGATCCTGGACAATGACGCCAACCGCTCGGGCGTCGCAAGACTCGATGCATCGGGAAGCCGGGCGCAGATCTGGATCATCCCGACCGACGAAGAGCGCATGATCGCGGGACACACGATGCGTCTGCTGGATCGAATCGCGCCAGGGGCGAGCGCATGAGGCGGGCGAGGCCGGGCCTCAGGGCGCGCGGAGCCCTGCTTGCGATCCTGCTCGCCACGGGTTTGGCCGTCGCCGCGCCGCCGCCCGCGCTCGCGCAATCGCGCCTGAAGCAGTTGATCGACCGGTTGCGCGGCCAGCGGATGCCGGAGGGCATCGCCAAGTCGAACGGGCGCATCGAGGCGACGCAGGTCGATGTCGCGGCGAAGTATGCGGGCCGGATCGCGCGGTTGCTCGTCAAGGAAGGCGACGAGGTGAGCGCGGGCCAAGTCGTCGCGACGATCTCCTCGCCCGAGACCGAGGCGCAGTTGCGCGGCGCCCAGGCCCAGGTGCTGCGGGCCAAGAAGAGCCTCGCGGAGGCGGTTGCCCTGATCGCCCAGCGCACCAGCGACCTCACCTTCGCCGAGGCCGACTTCAAGCGCGGCAAGGAGTTGGTCGGCAAGGGCTACATGACCAAGCAGATCTTCGACCAGCGCAAGGCCAAGGCGGAGGCGGGCAAGGCCGCCCTCGATGCCGCCAAGGCGCAGGAGGAGCAGGCCAAGTTCGCCGTGCAGAGCGCCGAGGCCGACGTGCAGCGGCTGGAGGCCGTGCTGGTCGATCTCGTGCTGCGGGCGCCGCGTGACGGGCGCGTGCAGTACCGGCTGGCGCGGGAGGGCGAGGTGGTGGGCGCCGGCACCCGCATCCTGACGCTGCTCGACCTCGCCGACGTCTACATGACGATCTACCTGCCGGCCGCGCAGGCCGGGCCGCTGGCGCTCAACGACGAGGCCCGCATCATCCTCGATCCGGTTCCGCAATACGTCGTTCCAGCGACGATCAGCTTCGTGGCTGCCGACGCGCAGTTCACGCCCAAAAGCGTCGAGACAGAGGAGGAGCGCGAGAAGCTGACCTTCCGGATCAAGCTCCAGATCGATCCGCAGGTTCTGAAGACCTACCGCAAGCGGGTGAAGACCGGTGTGCGCGGCATGGGCTTCGTCCGCACCAAGGCGGATGTCGCGTGGCCGCCCGACCTCGCCGTGAAGCTGCCATGAGGCCGGCATGAGCGACGCGGCCCCGATTACCCGGCTCGACCACGTCTCGCACCGTTACGGCGCGGTCGTCGCCCTCGACGACGTGTCGCTGAGCCTGCCAGCCGGACGGATGGTCGGTGTGATCGGACCGGACGGCGTCGGCAAATCGACCCTGCTCGCCCTCGTCGCGGGCGTGCGCCGGATCCAGCGGGGCTCCGTTCTGGCGCTCGGCGGCGACATGGCGGAGCGGCGCCACCGCGCGGCGGAGGGCGCGCGCATCGCCTACATGCCCCAGGGCCTCGGCCGGAATCTCTATCCGACGCTCAGCGTCTTCGAGAATATCGACTTCCACGGCCGGCTCTTCGGCCAGGGGCCGAGGGAACGGCGGCAGCGCATCACCGACCTGCTCACCGCGACCGGTCTCGAACCCTTCGAGGCGCGACCGGCGAGCAAGCTGTCGGGCGGCATGAAGCAGAAGCTCAGCCTGTGCTGCGCGCTCATCCACGATCCCGACCTCCTGATCCTCGACGAGCCGACCACCGGCGTCGATCCGCTCTCGCGCGGGCAGTTCTGGGACTTGATCGGGTCGATCCGGGCGCGCCGGCCCGGCATGAGCGTGATCGTCGCCACCGCCTACATGGACGAGGCCTCGCGCTTCGAGTGGCTGGTCGCCATGGATGACGGCCGGGTCATCGCCAGCGGCAGCCCCGCCGACCTGCTCGCCCGGACGGGCAAGCCCGACATGGAGGCCGCCTTCATCGCGCTGCTTCCGCCGGAGAAGCAGGCGCTGCACCAGCCCGTCGTGCTGCGCCCCCGTCCGCCCGCACTCGACGCCGTACCGGCGATCGAGGCCGAGCACCTGACCCGGCGCTTCGGCAGCTTCACCGCCGTCGATGACGTCAGCTTCCGCATCGCCCGCGGTGAGATCTTCGGCTTCCTCGGCTCGAATGGCTGCGGCAAGTCCACGACGATGAAGATGCTCACCGGCCTGCTGCCGGCCTCGGAGGGGAGCGCAAAGCTGTTCGGTCGCCCCGTGGGCAGCAACGATCTCGAGACGCGCCGCAACGTGGGGTACATGTCGCAGGCCTTCTCGCTCTATAGCGAGCTGACGGTTCTCCAGAACCTCGAACTGCACGCCCAGCTCTACCACCTCCCGCCGGATGATCGTCCGGTGCGGATCGGGGAGTTGCTCGACCGCTACGAACTCGCGAGCGTCAAGGACGCGCGGCCCGACAGCCTGCCGCTCGGGATCAAGCAGCGGCTGCAACTCGCGGTCGCCGTGCTGCACCGGCCGGCGATGCTGATCCTCGACGAGCCGACCTCGGGCGTCGATCCGATCGCCCGCGACGCCTTCTGGCGCACCCTGATCGACCTCTCGCGGGACGAGGGCGTTACCATCTTCCTGTCCACTCATTTCATGAACGAGGCGGAGCGCTGCGACCGCATCTCGCTCATGCATGCCGGCCGGGTGCTGGCCGTCGGCACGCCGGCCGACCTCGTGCGCGAGCGCGGGAGCGCCTCGATCGAGGATTGCTTCATCGGCTATCTCGCGGAGGCCGCCGGCCTCGACCGCGCGTCGCCGGCCGAGCCGGCAGCGGCGGATCTTCCGAACGCGCTTCCGCGCCCGCCGCCGCAGCGCCACCTGTTCGATCCGCGCCGGCTCTGGGCCTATGCCCGGCGCGAGACGATGGAGCTGCTGCGCGATCCCATCCGCATCGTCTTCGCCTTCATCGGCCCGATGCTGCTGATGGTCGCCTTTGGCTACGGCATCTCCTTCGATGTCGAGAATCTGCGCTTCTCGGCCTTCGATCAGGACAACAGCCCGGAGAGCCGGCGGCTCGTCGAGGCTTTCACCAGTTCGCGCTACTTCAGCGAACAGCCGCCGATCCATTCCGCGCCCGAACTCGACGCGCGCTTCCGCGACGGCAGCGTGCAGATCGCCCTGGAAATCCCGCCCCGCTTCGGCCGCGACCTCCAGGCCGGCCGGGTGCCGGAGGTCGCCGTCTGGCTCGATGGGGCGATGCCGTTCCGGGCCGAGACCAGCCGGGGTTACGTCACCGGGCTGGCGAGTCAGTACGCCCAGCAACTGACGATCGAGCGCACCGGCGGCGGCGCATCCAGCCAGACCGTGAGCGTGGAGACGCGCTTTCGCTACAACCAAGCCTTTCGCAGCGTCAACGCCATGGTCCCGAGCGTGATGATGCTGCTGCTCATCCTGATCCCCGCCATCATGTCCGCCATCGCGGTGGTGCGCGAGAAGGAGACCGGGTCGATCGCCAATTTCCGCTCGACCCCGGTCACCAAGTTCGAGTTCCTGGTCGGCAAGCAGCTTCCCTATATCGGCATCGCGATGATCAGCTTCGTGCTGCTGGTCCTGGTCGCGCTGATCGTGTTCGACGTGCCCGTGAAGGGCTCGTTCACCGCGCTCGCCCTCGGCACATTGTTCTACGTCGCGGCGACCACGGGTTTTGGCCAGTTCATCTCGACCTTCATGAAGACGCAGGTGGCGGCGGTCTTCGCCACCGCGCTCCTGTCGGTCATCCCGGCGGTCAACTTCTCCGGGCTTCTGGTCCCGATCTCGTCGCTCTCGGGCAGCGCCCGCGTGATCGGGCTCTCGCTGCCGCCGGCTTGGTATCAGCCGGTCACGGCCGGCACCTTCACCAAGGGCCTGCCCTTCGATGAACTCGGGCTCAACATCGTGGTGCTGGCGGGCTTCGCCCTGCTGTTCCTCGTGTTGTCGCAGTTGCTCCTGCGCAAGCAGGAGGCGTGAGATGGCCGCCTTCACGCAAGCCCCCTCGCCCGCTCGGACCAAGCTGGGCTTAGGCACCCATGCCGCGAACGTCGCCCGGTTGATCGTGAAGGAACTGCGCAGCATCCGCGCCGACCCGGTGATGCTGTTCCTCGTCGTCTACGCCTTCTCGATCGCCGTCCACACCGTCGCCTCCGGCGCCTCGACCGAGGCACGCAACCTCTCCATCGGCGTCGTCGACGAGGATCATTCCGACCTCTCGCGGCAGATCGTGAGCGCCTTCAACCCGCCCCTGTTCAAGGCGGTCGTGCCGATCACCCCCGCCGAGATCGATCCTGCCATGGATACCGGCCGGCTGGTCTTCGTCGTCGATTTGCCGCCGCGCCTGCAGCGGGACGTGCTGTCCGGCCATCCGACCTCGGTCCAGCTCGATGTCGATGCCACGGCCATGACCCAGGCCGGCAACGGATCGGTCTACATCCAGACCATCATCGCCCAGGAGATCGCCAGCTTCGCCTCACGCAACGACCTGACGATCGCGTCGCCGGTGCAGGTGGTCACCCGCGCCAAGTTCAATCCGAACCTTCAGACGAGCTGGTTCACCTCCGTGATGCAGGTGATCAACAACATCACCCTGCTCACGGTGATCCTCACCGGCGCCGCCCTGATCCGCGAACGTGAACAGGGCACCGTGGAGCACCTGCTGGTGATGCCGCTGGTGCCCGTCGAGATCATGCTCGCCAAGGTCATCGCCAACGGGCTCGTGATCCTCGTGGCAGCCGGGCTCTCGCTGGTCTTCGTCGTGGAAGGGTGGCTCGGCGTGCCGATCGCCGGCTCGATTGCGCTGTTCCTGTTCGGCGCGGGCCTCTACGCCCTCGCGGTCGCGGCCCTGGGCATCCTGCTCGGCACCATCGCCACCTCCATGGGCCAGTTCGGCCTGCTGGTGATCCCGGTGCTGCTGCTCATGCAGCTTCTTTCGGGCAGCAGCACGCCGATGGAGAGCATGCCGTTCTGGCTGCAAATCGTCGTCCAGACCGTGAGCCCGACGCCGCACTTCGTCGCCCTCGCCCAGGCCGTGCTCTATCGCGGCGCCGGCCTGTCGATCGTCTGGCCGCAACTCCTCGCGCTGGCGGCCCTGGGCAGCCTCTACTTCGCCTTCGCGCTCGCCCGCTTCCGCCGCGTGATCTTCGGAGATTGAGCCACCCCGTGCCCCCTCCCCGTGCTGCCGCGGCCAACCCGGCAGCCGCCCTTCGTGCCCCGCCGGCCAGGAGACAGCCCGTGACCGAATCCACGAACCCGCAAGGACAATCCGCTGCGCTCGACGGCGAGGAACTCGTCCTGATCGATCGCTACTGGCAGGCGGCCAACTACCTCTCGGTCGGGCAGATCTACCTGCTCGGCAATCCTCTGCTGCGCGAGCCGCTGCAGCCGCAGCACATCAAGGCGCGGCTCCTCGGCCATTGGGGCACCACGCCGGGGCTGAACTTCATCTATGTCCACCTCAACCGGCTCATCCGGGCGCGCGACCTCGACGCGATCTACATCTGCGGCCCCGGCCATGGCGGGCCCGGCATCGTCGCCAACACCTATCTGGAAGGCACCTACAGCGAGGTCTATCCCGACATCGCGCAGGATGCCGAGGGCATGCGCAAGCTGTTCCGGCAGTTCTCGTTTCCCGGCGGCATCCCGAGCCACGTCGCCCCCGAGACGCCGGGCTCGATCCACGAGGGCGGCGAACTCGGCTACGCCCTCGTCCACGCCTTCGGCGCCGTGTTCGACAATCCCGAGCTGATCGCCGCCTGCGTCGTCGGCGACGGCGAGGCCGAAACGGGGCCGCTCGCCGCCTCGTGGCACTCCAACAAATTCCTGAACCCCGTCACCGACGGCGCGGTGCTGCCGATCCTGCACCTCAACGGCTACAAGATCGCCAACCCGACCGTCCTCGGCCGGCTGCGCGACGACGAGTTGGAGGCCCTGTTCACCGGCTTCGGCTACGAGCCCTTCTTCGTCGAGGGCGACCAGCCCGAACCCATGCACCGGGCCATGGCCGCGGTGCTCGACCGCGCGGTGGCCCGCATCAAGGACATCCAGGCCGAAGCGCGAGGCGGCGGCATGGGCTTCCGGCGCCCGCGCTGGCCGATGATCGTGCTGCGCAGCCCCAAGGGCTGGACCGGGCCGAAGACCGTGGACGGCAAGCGGGTGGAGGGCTTCTGGCGCGCGCATCAGGTGCCCGTCGGCAATGCCCGCACCGATGACGGGCACCGCCGGATCCTCGAAGACTGGATGCGGAGCTACGCGCCCGAGACCCTGTTCGACGCGACCGGGCGCCTGCGCCCCGAACTCGCCGCCCTGGCGCCCGAGGGCGACCGCCGCATGAGCGCCAACCCGCATGCCAATGGCGGTCTCCTGCGGCGCGAATTACGGGTCCCCGACTGGCAGGATTTCGCCCTCCCCGTGCCGCAACCCGGCGCCTCCGTCGGCGAGGCCACGCGCGCGCTGGGACGCTATCTCCGCGACGTGGTCCGGCTCAACGCCGAGGCGCGCAACTTCCGCATCATGGGGCCGGATGAGACCGCCTCGAACCGTCTCGACGCCGTGTTCGAGGCGACCAACCGGGTCTGGATCGAGAATATCGAGCCCTACGACGTCAGCCTCGCCCATGAGGGCCGGGTGATGGAGGTTCTGAGCGAGCATCTCTGCCAGGGCTGGCTCGAAGGCTACCTGCTCACCGGCCGCCACGGCCTGTTCTCCTGCTACGAGGCCTTCATCCACATCGTCGATTCGATGTTCAACCAGCATGCCAAATGGCTGAAGGTGTCGCGCGAACTCGGCTGGCGACGTCCGATCTCCTCGCTGAACTACCTCCTGACCTCCCATGTCTGGCGCCAGGACCATAACGGCTTCAGCCATCAGGATCCCGGCTTCATCGACCTCGTGGCCAACAAGAAGTCCGATATCGTCCGGGTCTACCTGCCGCCGGACGCCAACTCCCTGCTCTGGGTCGCCGACCACTGCCTCAAGACCTACGACCGCATCAACGTGATCGTCGCCGGCAAGCAGCCGCAGCCGCAATGGCTCGGCGCGCAGGAGGCCGCGCTCCATTGCGCGGCCGGCATCGGCATCTGGCCCTGGGCCGGGACGGACGAGAGCGGGCTCGAACCCGATGTGGTGATGGCCTGCGCCGGCGACGTGCCGACGCTCGAAACCCTGGCCGCCGTCGATCTCTTGAAACAGGCTGTTCCCGGCCTTCGCATCCGGGTCGTCAACGTGGTCGATCTGATGACGCTGCAATCGAACAGGGGTCATCCGCACGGCCTGACGGATACCGCGTTCGACAGCCTCTTCACCCGCGATAAGCCGGTGATCTTCGCCTATCACGGCTATCCCTATCTCATTCACCGGCTGACCTATTCCCGGGCCAACCACGCCAACATGCATGTGCGCGGCTTCATCGAGGAAGGCACCACGACGACGCCGTTCGACATGGTGGTGCTGAACGAACTCGACCGCTTCCACCTCGCCATCGAGGCGATCGACCGGGTGCCGGGGCTGGTGACGCGGGCGGCAGGCGCCAAGCAGGCGTTCCGGGACCGCCTGACCGCGCACAAGCTCTACATTCGCGAGCACGGCGAGGACATGCCCGAGATCCAGGGCTGGAAATGGCCCTACGAGACGCGCGACGAAACCGGAACCCCGCACTGAGACGGCACCGGCCGCTCCGGGCTTGCATCGATGCGCCCTGCCGGGTCTACCCGACACGCGTCGGCGGATGGCACGATGCGGGCAACGGTGCCGGTACGGGCGCGAGGACATATGGACACGCAACAGGCCGGCCGCCGGGGGCGGCATCGCCGGTCTCGCCGTCCGGCGGGCCCTGCACCAGCAGGGTATCCCCTCGCTCACGCTGGAGCGGCGCGGCGTGCAGGCGGATGCGGGGCTGGCGATCAATCTGCCCGGCAATGCGGTGCGGGCGCTGAGCCAGTTCGGCTTGCTCGATGCCCTCCGCGCGGTCGGCTCGCCGGTGCAGCGCCGCGAATACCGCACCGAGCGCGGACGCCTCCTCTTCGCCGTGGACGAGACCGCGTTCTGGGGTACGGAAACCGGGCCGCATTGCCTGCGCCGCACCGACCTGCTGCGCCTGTTGCAGGGCGATCGCCCTCCGGGTGACATCCGCCAAGGCGTCGAGATCGCCGCCGTTCGGCAGGAGCCGCAGGGCGTCACGGCCGAACTCGCCGATGGCTCGACGGAAAGCGGCGGGCTGCTCGTCGGTGCGGACGGCGTTCACTCGGCGGTCCGCCGCAGCCTGTTCGGGGAACAGGCCCTCGGCGCGGCGATGCTGGCGTCCCAGAGCTGGCGTTTCATGACGTCCAATCCCGGCATCGAGGCCTGGACGTTGTGGGCGGGAGCGGGTGCCTTGTTCCTGCTCATTCCGGTCGATCGCGGCGAAGCCTATGGCTGGGCCTCGGTGAGTACGGGGCGGGAGCGTGGCGCTGATCCGGCCGCGATCCGTGCTGCATTCGCGCTCTTTCCCCGCCTGGTGTGCGACACGCTCGATGCGGTCCTGTCGCAACCGGATGCGGTCTATCACTCGCCGCTGGAAGAGGTTCGCATCCCGGCCTGGACCCGCGACCGCGTCGTCCTGCTGGGCGACGCGGCCCATGCCACCGCGCCGGTCTGGGCCCAGGGCGCCGCGCTCGCCCTGGAGGATGCACGGGTTCTGGCCCGCTTGCTGGCGGAGCGCGCGGATTGGGATCAGGTCGGACCGGACTATGAGCGGCTGCGGCGCCCTCGCGTTGCGCATGTCCAAACCATGACGGATCGTCTATCGCGCACGGCGCGGTTGCCGGATTGGGCGAGGAACCTTCTGCTGCCCGTCGTCGGCCCGCGCAGCTACAGCGCCACCTATGGCCCGCTCCGTACGCCGACGGGCTGAGGCCGGAGCGCGGCAAAGCCGAAGCGGTGCGTTCCGACGGGGACGGAACGGCTGCGGAGGCTCAGACGGATCGGAGAAGGAAAGTTGGAGCGGGTACCGGGAATCGAACCCGGGTATTCAGCTTGGAAGGCTGCTGCTCTACCATTGAGCTACACCCGCCGATGGCATCTCAGTCAGGCGACCGGCTGGCCGGCACGCCTCCGCTGGAGCGGCATCGTGTTGGGGGCGATAGCATGACCCGGCGGCTTTGAGAAGCGCGGACACGGGCTCGATGCCGTCTCGCGGGCGCGTCAACCGAACCGATCTGCGGCGCGGTTCCGTGCCCCTGGCCCAGGCGTCGAGATCGCCACCCTTCCCACGCCCACCGGCCATCGAACGCCGGGGGGATATTGCTTCCGAAACTCGGACCGAGGCACCGGGGGGCCGGTGCCGCGGTTCTCTACGGATGAGGAGAAGCGGGCTTTTCGCCCGTTCTGCCGATTACATGCCGCCGAGCAGGACGTTCATCGAGCCGACGAAGGTCATCACGAGGCCGCAGGCGAAAACGGCGATCATGGCGTAGGAGAAGGGCTTTAGTTGCATGCTCAGTCAACTCCTTACGGTCGGTGGCTCCAACCTGCGGCGTCAGCCCCGCGTCACCGCGGAATGACCGACTGCCTGGCAGGCGGAGGGAGAGGCAGAAACCGGGCCAGTGAGGCCCGGTCATTAGCATCAACGACAGAAACGCTCAGTCATTCCGTCGAGAGTGCAAGAAAAATGCGCCGAGACGATGAAGTGTATCTCGAATCGCGAAGATGTGAGGCCGTCGCGGCCACTATTGTCGATAAAGTTCCACTTGAAATGGCGACTTGCACAATATCACAGCCTCGCGGCGCCTGGGTTCGGCGCCCCAGGCTCAGCAGCGCGTACCGCCCGACGTCTGGCCATATTGCTTGACCGGGAAGTTCTGCTGGTTCGCGTTGCCCTCGGCCGCCGAGCTCATCGGGCAGGCGGTGTGCATGGGGCTGTCGTGGACACCGAGCGAACCCGTGACCGCCACGTCGGCGGCTGCGGCGGGGCGAGCACTCGGGTCGAAGGCCATCACGGAAGAGGCCGGCGCGGTCACGCCGATGATGACGGCGGCAACGACGGCGGCAACTCGGGTCTTCATGTGATGTTCACTTTCTCTCGTTCTGCGCATTCTCTTGAGAAGCGCGGTCTTGTCCTCTGGTATTACTGATATAGGCAATCGAGCTTGAGCATGAGGTGCCGAGGCACACGCACCGTCGGGGATTAAACCCGAACCGCCCTTTGCCCCTCGGTCCGGCCGACGGAACGCGGTTGCCGGAGGCCGCGCAGCGGGCTGCGTTGCACCACGGACGCGCTGCGCGCGGCCGCGCGACCTCGCTCAAATTGGGCGTCCTATCGTCCGTGAGCGCGGTGTCTCAGCGCCGGTTCGGCAAGCGGGGATTGGTCTCCGCCCGGCCGGGAAGCGCCCGGCGTTCCAGGCCCTTGTGAAGATGGACCATCAGCGCCACGCCGAAGAGCGGCGTCACGAGGTTGACGATCGGAACGATCATCAGACCGGCGAGCAGGCAGCCGGCCGCGATCACCGTGAAGCCGTGATGCTCGCGCATCGCCCGCGCCTCCGGAAGGGAGCGGAAACGGCCGGCAGCCAGCTCGAAATACTCGCGGCCGAGAAGGTAGGCGTTGGCGCCGAAGAAGGCGAAGAGGTTCACCCCCGGCACGAAGACGAGGATCAGCGCCACGAGGTTCACGATCAGGGCAAGGCCGGCGAAGCGGAACGCCGAGCCGAGCGCCTGCCCCCACGGCAAGGCGCGCCCCGGCGTGTCGCCGGGAAAATCGCTGTGCTCGACCACCTCGGCGACGTCGTCGAGGAAGAAGCCGGCCACGAGGATCGACACCGCGGGCATGATGTAGGCCAGGGCCACGAACAGCCCGGCACCGGCCAGGAAGAAGGCCAGGGTGTCGAGGAACGGGTAGTCGGCCGAGATGTGGTGGCTCGCCTGGAAGGCCTGGATCAGGCGCGTCAGGCCGAACCACGCGACCACCAGCAGCCCGATCGTGAGCGCCAGCGATTTGAACAGGATGCCGCGCAGGGCGGGGGAGAATACCTGCCGCATAGCGGCGGCAGCGGCCTTGATGAGCATCGTGCCCTTCGATCCCCTCGATGATCCGCACCCACCCGAGGCGGGTTCTCGCCACTCCGCGTGGATGGCGCAAGCCCCGCCTTTCCGGAAAGCCTGACGAAGCGCGGCTCCTGAGCGCGGTTGAGACGTTGCCAGCCAATACAGATGCCCACCGAGACTTCCGCCGGAGACCCGCCCATGGCCCGCCCGTCCCTCCCCCGTCTCGTCCTGCTCGGCTCCCTGCTCGCCGCATGTCCCGCCACGGCCCACGAGGTCGGCGCCTGGGCGGGGGCCAGCTCCGCCCCGGCGGAGCGCTCCGAGGTCGCGGTCGCGGCGCTCGACGGCAAAGCCTACGTCATCGGCGATTACAACGGCGCGACCGAGCTGCTGATCTACGATCTCGCCGCCGATCGCTGGAGCAAGGGCGCACCCTTCCCCTACCCCGTCCACCACACCATGGCCGCGGAACAGGGCGGGCGAATCTACGTGTTCGGCGGCTACGTCAACGGCTGGGAGGCGAGCGACAAGGTCTGGGCGTACGATCCGAAGGCGAAAGCCTGGGAGGCCCGCGCGCCGATGCCGACCCCGCGGGCCGCGGGCGGAGCGTCACCGCTCGGCGACACAATCCATGTCGTCGGCGGCAGCGGCTCGGGACGCGGCAATGTGCGCTCGCACGAGGTCTACGACCCGGCAAACAATACGTGGAGCAAGGCCGCCGACCTGCCGACACCCCGCGACCATCTCGCGGTGCAGACGGTGGAGGGCCGCCTCGTCGCCAGTGGGGGCCGGATCGACGGCGATTCGAGCAAGAACCTCTCCGCCAATCAGGTCTACGATCCGGCGCGGGACGCCTGGAGCGAGGCGGCGCCCCTGCCGACCGCGCGCAGCGGCGTCGCCTCCGCCGTGCTCGGCCGCGAGGTCTTCGTCATCGGCGGCGAATCGAACAGCAAGACTTATGACGAGGTCGAGGCCTTCGATCTGCCGGGCAATCTCTGGCGCGCCCTGGCCCGGCTTCCCACCGCCCGTCACGGTTTCGGCGCGGTCACCTACAAGGGCCGCATCTTCACCCTCACCGGAAGCCCGCGGCCGGGTGGCGACCGCTCCGGAACGGTCGAGGTGCTCGATCCGAACGGTGCCGCGCCGGCGCGCTGAGCGACGGAAGGCGGCGATCGAACGCTTGCCGCGGCCGGCTCAGCGGACGAGATGAGGGTCGCTGCCCTCCCGGATCCGCGTCGAGACCATGCGCCCTCCCCCCGAGCATGCCCGCTTCCGCCCGACCGTCGAGCCCCGCGGCGCGCCCGTGCCCGCCGCGCCCGACGTGATCGTGATCGGCGCGGGCGCCGCCGGGATCGCGTCGGCCCGGCGGCTGATCGAGCGCGGCCTGTCGGTGGCGGTTCTGGAAGCGCGCGGGCGGGTCGGCGGACGCGCGGTGACGACGCAGCTGCGCGGCCACGCGATCGATCTCGGTGCGCACTGGCTGCATGCCGGACCGATCAACCCCCTCGTCGCCCTGGCCCGGAGCCGCGGCGAACCCCTGCGGCGGGCCGCGCAGCACGAGCATCTCTGGATCGGCCGGCGCCCGGCCCGTGCGGATGAGGAAGCCGCCTTCTCCCGCGCCTTCGACGTCGCCGACCGGGCGATCACGGGTGCGGCGTCCCGCTCGCAGGACGGGCCAGCCTCCGGTGCCCTGCCCCGTCATCTCGGGCCCTGGCGCCAGCGCATCGCCGGCGTTCACGCCCTGGTCTCGGGCCGACCCCTCGAAGAGGTGTCGCTGCACGACTGGCCGAGCCTGGAATACGGCGACAACTTCTTCATCGCTGGCGGCTACGGCGCCTATCTGGCTCGGTTGGCATTCGGGCTGCCGATCCGGCTCGGATGCCCCGTGGCCGGCCTCGATTGGTCGGGGCCGGGCGTGCGCGTCGAACTCGCCGACGGTGGGCGACTGGCCGCGCGGGCCGTCATCGTCACCGTTCCGATGCCGGTGCTTCAGGCGGCCTTCCGCTTCGATCCACCGCTGCCCGAACGGACCCGCGCGGCCATCGACGGCTTCCTGTCCGGCATCTACGACCACGTCGTGCTGCACTGGCCCTCGGCGCCGTTCCGGGGCAACGACCGGCTCGCCAGCGTAGTCGGCGGACGCCACAAGCCGCCGGGGATGCTGACCCGGATCGACGGCACGCCGTTCCACTATTTCGAGCTCGACACAGCCTTGGCCCGCGCCCTCGACGCCGCCGGCTCCGGCTCCGACGGGGCGCGACGCCTCACCCGCGCGGTGCTGGCCGAGCATTTCGGCCGCAGCGCCCTCGCCGACCTCGCGATCCCGGCCCTGACCGCTTGGCGGCACGATCCCTGGTCGTGGGGCTCCTGGGCCGTGGTTCCCCCCGGACATGCCCCGGCCCGGACGACGCTCCAAGAGCCGGTCGGCGAGCGGATCTGGTTCGCGGGCGAGGCCAATTCCCGTGCGCAATGGGGCACGACGGGCGGCGCCTACGAGGAAGGGCAGCGCGCGGCCGATCGCGTCGCAGACACCCTCGCCGACGATCGTACCCCACGGCGCGCGAGCGCCTGAGCGCTCGCGCACTTGCATCCCCCACCCGGATGGGCGAACCGCCGGTGCGACAAACGCGCAGGAGCGCCCGCGGGAGCGAGGGCCGGCCGAACGTCGGGGGACGCAATGAACTGGGTCGAAGCCATCGGCTATCTCGGGACGGCGCTCACCGTCGCCTCCTCGGCGATGGGGACGATGATCCCGCTGCGGATCGTGGCCCTGTGCGCGAGCTGCGCCGTCATCACATACGGCTACCTGATCGGCAGCGTGCCGGTGATGCTCACCGAGGCGATCCAGATCCCGTTCAATGCGTGGCGGCTCTACGAGATGGTCCGCCTCGTGCGCGAGACCGAGCGGGCCGCCTCCGGCGACCTTTCCCTCGACTGGCTGAAATCCTTCGGCACCTCCCGGCGCTTCAGGGCCGGCGAAGTGCTGTTCCTGAAGGGCGACCTGGCCCAGGAGATGTACCTGATCGAGAGCGGGCGCTTCCGCATCGCCGAGCACGGCCTCGACGTGCGGCCGGGCCAGATCGTCGGCGAACTCGGCATGCTCTCGCCCGGCAATCGCCGCACCGGCTCGCTGGCCTGCGTCGAGGCCGGCACCGCGCGCTGCCTGTCCTATTCCGAGGTCAAGCAACTCTACTATCAGAACCCGGAATTCGGCTTCTACTTCCTGAAGCTGACGAGCGACCGCCTGTTCCAGAGCGCCGCCGAGGTAACGGGCACGCACCACACCGCGCCGGCCGGCAGCGAGGTGCTGTGAGGCTCAGAGTGCCTCACAAAACTTCCGATCACCGAACGTGTCCCCTCTGGGCCTGCCGGCGCAGCGGGAGTTTTGTGAGAGACACTCAATCGGACTGCCGCATGAAGCTGTCCGGCGTGCCCGTTCCCGCTTCCACGAACTGGATGTCGCGGGGCCCGCGCCGGGGCGTGTCGACCGAGAGGAACACCACCGGCTCCTCCAAAATCTCCGGCACGGAATGCACCACGCCGCGCTTGAAGAACACGAGCATGCCCGGCCCGACCTCGACCGGCGCCGCATCGCCGAACTGCATGCGGCAGCGGCCCGAGAGGGCGTAGAGATACTCGTCGCAGGTGGTGTGATAGTGCGGCGGCGTCGGCCGGTAGACCCGGAAGACGCGGGCGCTGGCCGCCTCGTCGTCGGTGAAGCGGTGGTCGGCCACCATGGTCGCCGAAGTCTCGGGGAGGCGGCGTACGCTCTCGGCCACGTCGAATACCGCGTGTCCGGCCGATCCTTGCTCGTCCATTCTGCGGTGCTCCCGTTTCGTCCCGCGGCAACTATGCCTGCGCAGATGTCTGGTGCACAGGGCCCGGCGGCCCACGCATTTCATCAACCGGGCGAAAATGTTAGGGATGGCGCGTCGTCCCGAGCGTTGATCGCCGGCTTTCGGGACACGACGACGCTTTCGCAGGGCCGCACGGTTGGCGGCCCGGACATTGATGACCCGGAGACGATGCGCGGATACGAGGGAAACGCCCAGGTCATGGCGGATGTCGCCACCGTGATCGAGCAGGCGCAGCGCGAAGGTCGCGATCTCGCGACGGCTCTGCGCATCGCCCGGGTGACGCTCGCCTATGTCAGCGGCCCTGAGCCCGAGCCGGATCAGGCCCGCGCCCTGGAAGCGCTCGACCGGCAGCTCCGCGCGCTCTCGGACTGAGCGTGCGCCACTAAACTCCCAATTGGCGATCATCTTTCTTCTGGGGCCGCAGCCGTGGCGGAATTTCCGTGAGAGACGTGAAGCGGCGGCACGCTCCGCGCACATGAGCGCCTCTCAAGAGGCGGGCTCGCCCCTTGGATTGCAGGACGCGAATCGTTCGCTCAGCTGAAGCCGCTCACCCCGCCGCCTGCACGATCAGCGTCACCGCTCCGAACAGCAGCACGGCAAGCACCGCCACGCCCATCAGGATGAGGGCCGCCCGCGACTCGCGTAGCTCGTGATTCTCCATGGTCCGAGCTTAAGGGATGGCGCGCGCGGCGCATAGCGCGGCGGTGACCTCTCAGGCGCGCCGGGTGTACCGACGCGGGGCCAGGATCACGATGTCCTCCGGGCAGACGACGCGCTCCCCCCGCGTTGCATCCGGCTTCAGGATGCCGTGCAGGGGCCGCACCGCCCAGCGGCCGTACCAGTCGCGGGAGGGCGAGAACCACCCTGCTTCCGACGATGGACCGACGGGTTCGAACGCCCCCCCGGCGCCGGCGAAGCGCGCCTCGCCGGACCCGTCCTCGAGCAATCCGAACAGGATCGGCTGCAGGTCGCGATCCGAGGCGTTCTTCGCGAGGTTGGGCAACGACATTTCCAAAAGCTTTCTCGAGGGCCGATCGGAGCGTCCAAAATCGGGACGGTCCTCCGCATCGCTGCAAATCCGAAGCCCGGCGCGATGGTCCCGCGGCGGTACGCCCGGTCGAGGCAGCGGCCTCGTTGCAACCCTGGTTCGTCACTTGCCACGGCAGGGGCAAGACGACCCGAGAGGGCCCTGAATGTTTCGCGTTGGCACGCCGTCACGGCCAACGCGGCACGGCGGGCATCCCTTTCGAGACCGAGCCACCGACGCGATGAGAAGACGTCCCGCGATGAAGAGCGCTTTCGAAGCCATCCTGAATCCGTTCCAGCGTCGCTTCGCGGCCCTCGGCCTGCTCGGGGCCCTGGCCGTCACGGTGACGTGGTGGTTCATCATCGCCCGCGGCGTCTGGATGGCGGTCGAATGGGCTTCGGCCTGACACCGCGCTCCATCCCCGAAAACGTTCTTTCAAAAGAACGCTCCGCGAGAGAAATTCCCTCCATAGCGCCGGCGGCGAGGAGAACAATCGTCTCGGACGATCTGCGCGCGACATCATCTTCGAAATGAACATCAAGCATCCAACGTGGCGCTGCGCTTGACATCGTTCTTTAAAACGAACACTCCGTCGCCAGTAGCGGGTGTCGACCCGCGATATGGAGGCGAGACGACGTGTTCGACGGACATCCGATCAAGCCCGGCGCGGCACCCTATCGTCGCGCGGTCCTTCTCGGTCTCGCGATGGCCGTCTGCCTTGCATCCGGCGGCAGCGCCCAGGCGCAGAGCGAGATCCTCAACGTCTCCTACGACCCGACGCGCGAGCTCTACCGCGAGATCAACGCGGCCTTCGCCGAGGAGTGGAAGGCCAAGACCGGCGAGACGATCACCGTGCGCGCCGCCCATGGCGGCTCGGGCGCGCAGGCTCGCACCGTCATCGACGGCATCCCGGCGGATGTCGTCACCCTTGGCATCCCCTCCGACATCGACGCCATCGCCAAGATCTCGAAGAAGATCCCGGCGGATTGGCGCACCAAGCTCCCGAACGAGGGCCTGCCCTACACCTCGACCGTCGTGTTCCTCGTCCGCAAGGGCAACCCGAAGGGCGTGAAGGATTGGGACGACCTCGCCAAGCCGGATGTGAAGGTCATCACCCCGAACCCGAAGACATCGGCCGGCGGGCGCTGGAACTTCCTCGCGGCCTGGGGCTACGCCTACGAGCGGGACGGCCGGGACAAGGATAAGGCCAACGCCTTCGTCGGCCAGCTCTACAAGAACGTGCCCGTGCTCGACACCGGCGCTCGCGGCTCGACCGTGACCTTCGCCCAGCGCGGCCTCGGCGACGTTCTGCCGACCTGGGAGAACGAAGCCTTCCTCGTGCTGGAGGAGTTCGGCAAGGACAAGTTCGACATCGTCGTGCCGCCGACCTCGATCTACGCCGAGCCGCCGGTCGCCCTCGTTGAGGCCAATGTCGACAAGAAGGGCACGCGCAAGCAGGCCGAGGCCTATCTCCAGTTCCTCTACGGCGACCGGGCGCAGGCGATCTTCGCCAAGCACCATTATCGCCCGATCAAGCGCGAGGCCGCCAAGCCCGAGGATCTCGCGCAACTCCCCGAGATCAAGCTGTTCAAGATCGAGGATCTTCAAGGCTCCTGGGACGAGATCCAGAAGGCCAATTTCGACAATGGCGGCCTGTTCGACCAGTTGAGCCGGGCCGGACGCTGACCGCATGGGCGAACCTGAAAAACCCCGGCGGCGCTTTCGCCAGAGGAGCGTGATTCCCGGCTTCGGGCTCACGCTCGGCTACACGCTGACCTGCTTGAGCCTGATCGTGCTGCTGCCGCTCGCCACCCTCGTGGTGAAGGCGTCGGGTCTCGGCCTGTCCGGCATCTGGGACGTCGCCACCGATCCGCGCGTGGCCAGTGCGCTGCGCGTGAGCTTCGGCGTGTCGCTGCTCGCCGCGCTCACGGCCTCGGTCTTCGGCGGCATCGTCGCCTGGGTGCTGACCCGCTACGACTTTCCCGGCCGCAAGCTCGCCGACGCCGTGGTCGATCTGCCCTTCGCCCTGCCCACGGCGGTGGCGGGCATCGCCCTCGCCTCGCTCTACGCCCCGAACGGGCTCGTCGGCGCGCAGCTCGCCCGCATCGGCATCGAGGCGGCCTACACGCCGGTCGGCATCTTCATCGCCATGGTGTTCATCGGCCTGCCCTTTGCCGTGCGCACGGTGCAGCCGCTGATCGCCGAGATCGACAAGGAGGTGGAGGAGGCCTCCGCCATCCTCGGCGCCTCGCGGATCACCACACTGACGCGGGTGGTGCTGCCGCCGCTGATCCCGGCGGTGCTGACCGGCTTCGCCCTCGCCTTCGCCCGGGGCGTCGGCGAGTACGGCTCGATCATCTTCATCGCCGGCAACCTGCCCTACGTCTCCGAGATCGCGCCGCTGCTCATCGTCATCAAGCTCTCGGAATTCGACTATGCGGGCGCGAGCGCCATCGCCGTGATCATGCTGGGGATCTCCTTCGTGACCCTGCTCGCGATCAACCTGATCCAGGCCTGGAGCCGGCGGAGGTTCGGCTATGTCTGAGGCGCTCGCTCAAGGCCCCGACACGGCGCGGGACGAGACGCTGCGGCTCCCTGCCAGCGTCGTCACCGAGCGGCGGGTCGTGCGCTGGCTGCTGATCGCGGTCGCGCTGACCTTCCTCGGTCTCTTCCTCGTCCTGCCGCTGCTCACGGTGTTCGCGCAGGCGCTCGCCAAGGGCTGGGGCGCTTATCTCGCCGCCTTCTCCGAGCCCGACGCGCAGGCCGCGATCCGCCTGACCCTGATCGTCGCGGCGATCGCCGTGCCGTTCAACCTCGTCTTCGGTGTCGCGGCCTCCTGGGCCGTCGCCAAGTTCGAGTTCACCGGCAAGAACCTGCTCGTGACGCTGATCGACCTGCCCTTCTCGGTCTCGCCGGTGGTGTCCGGTCTGATCTACGTGCTGGTCTTCGGCTCGCGCGGCCTGTTCGGCCCTTTCCTCGTCGAGCACGACATTCAGATCATCTTCGCGGTGCCCGGCATCGTACTCGCGACGATCTTCGTCACCTTTCCCTTCGTCGCCCGCCAGCTCATCCCGCTGATGCAGGAGCAGGGCACGGCGGAGGAAGAGGCGGCGCTGACTCTCGGCGCCTCCGGATGGCACGCCTTCCGGACTGTGACGTTACCCAATATCCGCTGGGGCCTGCTCTACAGCGTCCTGCTCTGCAACGCCCGCGCGATGGGCGAGTTCGGCGCGGTCTCGGTCGTTTCCGGCCATATCCGCGGGCTCACCAATACGCTGCCGCTGCACGTGGAGATCCTCTACAATGAGTACAACTTCGTTGCCGCGTTCGCCGTCGCCTCTCTCCTTGCCGGGCTCGCTCTTGTCACCCTCGCCGTCAAATCCGTCCTCGAATGGCGCTACGCCGACGACATCGCGGCGGGGGCCCGCCGCCACTGATCTGGCGGGAGCGGCGACGGCGATCCGGATCGAGGATGTCTCGAAGACCTTCGAGACGGCGGCGGTGCTGCACGATTTCACCCTCGACGTGCGGGCGGGCGAATTGCTGGCGCTGCTCGGCCCCTCGGGCTCGGGCAAGACCACATTGCTGCGCATCATTGCCGGGCTCGACTTCCCCGATCGCGGCCGGATCATCTTCGGCGGCGACGACGCCACGCAGGTGCCGGTGCAGCGGCGCGCGGTCGGCTTCGTCTTCCAGCACTACGCCCTGTTCAAGCATATGACGGTGGCGCAGAACATCGCCTACGGGCTCAACGCCCGGAAACGCTCCGAGCGGCCGGACAAGGCCGAGATCAAGCGCCGCGTCGGCAATCTGCTCGACCTCATTAAGCTTTCCGGCTTTGCCGACCGCTACCCGAGCCAGCTCTCTGGCGGCCAGCGCCAGCGCATCGCGCTCGCCCGCGCCCTTGCTGTGGAACCTCGCGTACTGCTGCTGGACGAGCCGTTCGGCGCGCTCGACGCGCAGGTGCGCAAGGATCTGCGCCGTTGGCTCCGGGAGATCCACGACCGCACCGGACAGACGACGATCTTCGTCACCCACGATCAGGACGAAGCGCTCGAACTCTCCGATCGCGTCGCGGTGCTCGACCGCGGCCGCCTGGAACAGGTCGGCACGCCGGACGAGGTGCAGGAGAACCCGGTCTCGCCGACGGTGCTAAAGTTCCTGGGTGATACGATCGAGGTCGAAGCGATCGCCCAGAACGGTCAAGTCTTGGTGAATGGAAGGGTCACACCGCTGACGGCCCCAGAGGGGTTGGTCGGACCGGTCAAGCTCTACGCTCGCCCCTGGCAGCTCCAGTTCGCCGAAGCGGACACCGCCCATCTCACGGGCACGGTGCGCTCCTCGTACCGGACGCAAGGACGTCAGCGGATCGAGATCGACCGTCCCGGCGCGAAGGTGGTCGTGGTGGAGGCCGCCGACACCGCCCGCCTCGCCGCCGGCCGCGAGGTCGGCCTGCGGATCGTCGGCGGACACGTGTTTCCCTGAGTCAGAGGTCAGAGAGTTTTTTCTCTCGGATTACTAATCCTGCCCCGGCCCGCGTCTCACTTCAAAGTCGAGACGCGGGCTTTTTGCTGATCGCTGAGCCCTCTCGTGAGCCCGCCTCGCGGTGAACCGGCGCACGAGCGGAGGAAGTGTTTGGTTCAACCGAAGCTCGCTGCTCTGCATTTGACGGCCGTCGCGTATTGGATTGGTGCGAAGCCCCCTCCCCTGCCGGCGGGGGCGGTGTGGTGCCCGTTGACCTGCTCTCGTCCGTCGGGGCGATTGCACTGACCGCGCGATGTTTCCGCGCTTGGTCTGCCCCATCTGCTGGCGTGAACGACAAAAGGCCCGCGGGCATGGTGGCCAGCGGGCTTGCGGTGGTGTGCGGCGATGTCGGTGTGTTTGTCGGTCTGTGTTTATCGGTGTCAGCGTGTTGGTTGCGGGGGCTGGATTTGAACCAGCGACCTTCAGGTTATGAGCCTGACGAGCTACCGGGCTGCTCCACC
>NZ_LMNS01000006.1 GCF_001423405.1 Methylobacterium sp. Leaf123
CACGGCGTCGGCGACCCGCCGCAGCTCGCTCTCCGGCAGAAGCCGGAGACGATCCGGCGTCTCAAGACCCTCAAGGATCGTCGTGTCCGCTAGTGCCAAAGCCTTCACCCGTCTCTCAATGCGTTTCCGTCGGCAGGCGGCTCTTGCAGGGCCGCACGCCCGAATCCTCGAACGCGGCCTGCCTTCGGAATTCGCCCGCCCCCGGAAACAGCTCTCCCCGGGACATATGAACGATCATTCTAGCGCAAACCGATCACGGGATACCATGATCTTGCTGCAACAGCGGCGCGTCTTTCAGACGATTCGTCCGCTTCGTCTGCCTTCAGAGTTAAGGCAGCCCCACGATTTCACGCGTGACGCGCCCTCAATTATGGATGAAGGCTGCATTGATCAACATCTCCCCCGCTGATCCCCGAGGCTGCCGCCCGATGCCTATCGCCGCAACGTTATCGGCCACGGCCGCGCTGGCGCTCGCCCTGATCGGCGGAAGCGCGGCCTGGGCGGCGGATGCCGGCAGGCCCCGGCCCAGCGCAGCGAGCTGCCCCGACGACGTCCGCTGCCGTCGCCCGCCGGGACCGCCGGACCGTGACATCCGCCCGCTGATCGATCCGCTCGGACGCCCCTGCGGCTTCCGCTGGCGGGAGACGCCGTCCGGCCCCCGCCGCGTCCGGGTCTGCTACTAACCTGGCGATGGCACTGCGTTCCCTCGTTCCGGCCCTTCTACTGGTCGTCATCTCCCACGCGGCGATCGCGCAGGCCCTGCCGGAGGTGTCCCGGATCCTGCCGGAGGTGTCCCGGATCCTGCCGGAGGCGTCCCGGGTCCTGCCGGGGGCTCCGGCCTGCCCGGCCATGTTCGCGGACGGCCGGGCGCCGACGCTGACCAATCCGAAGCTCGCCGACAGAGCCGTGCCGCTCTGCTTCGAGGCCTTCGCCGTGCTGCATTCGGGCGTGTCGCGCACGCCGCTCTACGCCGCCGAGCGTCTGACGCGCCGGAGCGTGTCCGCCGCCCGCCGGGTCGAGCGCGCCGACGCCTTCCACGACGAGGACCGGCTACCCGAGGACGACCGCGCGAGCCTCGCCGACTACCTGCGGAGCGGCTACGACCGCGGCCATCTCGCCCCGGCCGGCGACATGCCGAGCGCGGTCGCCCAGGCCGAATCCTTCAGCCTCGCCAACATCGTGCCCCAGAACCGGGCGCTGAACCGCAGCCTCTGGGCGGCGATCGAGGAGAGCGTGCGCCGGCTCGCCAGCGCGCGCGGCGAGATCTTCGTCGTAACCGGCCCGATCTTCGAGGGCCGCTCAATCGGGGCGATCAAGGGGCGGGTGCTGGTGCCGACCCAGATGTTCAAGGCGATCTACGATCCGCGCACCGGCGAGGCCGGGGCCTATCTCGTGCCGAATGCGGCGGGGGCGGAGTGGCGCGCGGTCTCGCTCGCGACCCTGCGGGAAACGGCGGGGCTCGACGTATTCCCGTCGCTGCCCGAGGCGAGCAAGGCCAAGGCGATGACGCTGCCCGAGCCGCAGGAATTCTCCCGCGGCGGCCAGGAATCCTTCGCCGACTTCCTCAAGCAACTGGCCATCGATGTGCTGCGCCGGCTCTGGCGCGAGCTGATGCGCGCGATCTTCTGAGGAGCCCCCGATGCCGCGCCGCAAAGCCGATCCCGCCCTCCCCTTCCGCCCCTTCGCGGAGGATGCCGGCGTCCAAACCTTCGCGGGCTTCTCCATCGAGAACGGCACGCGCCGTATCGCCCTGCATGGCAGCCTCGACCTCACCCGCGACCGAGCGGGGTTGAAGCGGGCGAGGGCGCTGAAGAGCCTGCTCGATGCGGTGGTCGCCACCCTCGAAGCGGAGGATCTGCCGGACGCCGTGCCCGAGGAGCCGGAGACGGCCGAGCCGGCGCGCAACCCTTTCGCTTGAGGCGCACCGCCCTCATATCAGGATCGGTATCCGGCCCTCGCCTGTCCGGCCTTCGCCTTGCCCCTGCGGAGCGGCCCTGATACTCGAACACGAAATTCTTCATCCGCGAGCGGACGGCGCCCCGCGCGGCATGGCTCGAGCATCTTGGCTCGACAGAGCCAGCCTCGTGCGAGAGGCCACGCATCCGCGACCGCCGGCCCGACCGGCCCCCACGCTTCACGCAGGACGAACGCACATGGCCCGCGAATTCATCTACCACATGCGGGGTCTGACCAAGACCTATGTCGGGGGCAAGAAGGTCCTCGAGAACGTCAACCTGTCGTTCTACCCCGACGCCAAGATCGGCGTGCTCGGCATCAACGGCGCCGGCAAATCGACGCTGCTCAAGATCATGGCCGGCATCGACAAGGACTGGACCGGCGAAGGCTTCGTCGCGCAGGGCGCGCGAGTCGGCTACCTGCCGCAGGAGCCGCAGCTCGATCCGAACAAGTCGGTGCGCGAGAACGTCATGGAGGGCGTGGCCGAGAAGCAGGCGCTGCTCGACCGCTACAACGAACTCGCGATGAACTATTCCGAGGAGACGGCGGACGAGATGACCGCCCTCCAGGACCAGATCGAGGCCCAGAACCTCTGGGAGCTCGATTCCAAGGTCGATCAGGCCATGGAGGCGCTCGGCTGCCCGAGCGACGAGCAGCCCGTCGCGACCCTGTCGGGCGGCGAGCGCCGCCGCGTCGCCCTGTGTAAGCTGCTGCTGTGGGAGCCGGAACTGCTGCTCCTCGACGAGCCGACCAACCACCTCGACGCCGAGACGGTGAACTGGCTCGAGGGCCATCTCAAGCAGTATCCGGGCGCGATCCTGATCGTGACCCACGATCGCTACTTCCTCGACAACGTCACGGGCTGGATTCTCGAACTCGATCGCGGCCGCGGCTACCCCTACGAGGGCAACTACTCCGCCTGGCTCGTCCAGAAGCAGAAGCGCCTGGAGCAGGAGGGCCGCGAGGACATGGCCCGCCAGCGCTCGATCAATCGCGAGCAGGAGTGGATCTCCGCGTCCCCGAAGGCCCGGCAGTCGAAGTCGAAGGCGCGTATCACCCGCTACGAAGAGCTGGTGGCCAAGCAGAACAACAAGATCGACGCGGCGGCGCAGATCGTCATCCCGATCGACGAGCGCCTGGGCACCAACGTCATCGAGTTCGATCATCTCAACAAGGCGTTCGGCGACCGCCTCTTGATCGAGGATCTCTCGTTCAAGCTGCCGCCGGGCGGCATCGTCGGCGTCATCGGCCCCAACGGCGCCGGCAAGACCACCCTGTTCAAGATGATCACCGGCCAGGAGAAGCCCGACGGCGGCAGCATCTCGGTCGGCGAGACGGTCAAGCTCGGCTACGTCGATCAGTCGCGCGACGCGCTCGATCCCAACGCCACCGTCTGGCAGGAAGTGTCGGGCGGCAACGACATCATCTATTTCAACAAGCGCGAGATCAATTCACGCGCCTATTGCGCGGCCTTCGCCTTCAAGGGCGGCGACCAGCAGAAGAAGGTCGGCACCCTCTCGGGCGGTGAGCGCAACCGGGTGCATCTGGCCCGCACCCTCAAGGGCGGCGCCAACGTGCTGCTGCTCGACGAGCCGACCAACGACCTCGACATGGAGACCCTGCGCGCCCTTGAGGACGCGCTGGAGGATTACGCGGGCTGCGCCGTCATCATCAGCCACGATCGCTGGTTCCTGAACCGCATCGCGACCCACATCCTCGCCTTCGAGGGCGACAGCCACGTCGAGTGGTTCGAGGGGAACTTCTCGGAATACGAGGCGGACAAGAAGCGCCGTCTCGGGCTCGATTCGATCATCCCGAAGAAGCTGAAGTACAAGAAGTTTTCGCGCTGATCGCCTGAGTGCCTCTCACGCCCCCTGGTGCGCCGCCCTGACCAACGTGGAGCCGTTCGGCAACCGGGAGTCATGTGAGGCACTCTGAACCTCGGCTCTCCTTCCCTCCGCCTCATCCTGAGGTGCCCGCGTCAAGCGGGCCTCGAAGGATCCTCCAGATCGCTCGCGATCCCTGGAAGACCCTTCGAGGCCGCTTCGCGGTACCTCAGGGTGAGGCGGATTGATGGGAGCGCAGGCGCAAGCCCCTCACCACCACGCCTTACCCGCGCCGAGCGGCGGCAGGCCGAGATGGGCCGCCACCGAAGCGCCGATATCGGCGAAGGTGTCGCGCCGCCCGATCGAACCGGGCGCGACCTTCGGCCCGAAGGCCAGCACCGGCACCTGCTCGCGGGTGTGCTCGGTGCCGGTCCAGGTCGGGTCGTTGCCGTGGTCGGCGGTGATGAGGCAGAGATCGCCGGGCTTCAGGACCGCGTGGATCTCGGGCAGGCGCGCGTCGAAGGCTTCCAGTTCGGCGGCGTAGCCCGGCACGTCGCGGCGGTGGCCGTGCTCGGTGTCGAAATCCACGAGGTTGAGGAAGACGAAGCCCCCCTCCGGCAGTCCGGCGAAGGCGTCGAGCGCCGCGTCGAGGCAGGCGGCGTTGCCGGCGGGCTTGATCTCGCGGCCGGTGGCGCGGTGGGCAAAGATGTCGCCGATCTTGCCGACGCTCACGACGGCGCGGCCGGCGGCCTCCAGCCGGTCGAGCAGCGTCCCGGCGGGCGGCGCGACGGAAAAATCCTTGCGGCGGCTGGTGCGGCGGAAGCCGTCCGTCTCGCTGCCGAGGAAGGGCCGGGCGATGACCCGGCCGACGCGGTAGGAGTCGCAGAGTTCGCGCGCGATCCGGCAGGTCTCGTAGAGCCGCTCCAGCCCGAACACCTCCTCGTGCGCGGCGATCTGGAACACGCTGTCGGCCGAGGTGTAGCAGATCGGCTTGCCCGTCCGGACATGCTCGGCCCCGAACGCATTGATGATCGCGGTGCCCGACGCGTGGCAATCGCCGAGGATGCCCGGCAGCCCTGCTTGTTCGATCAACGCCGCCGTCAGTTCGGCCGGGAAAGCCGGCTGCGTATCGGGGAAGTGGCCCCAGGCCTCCCGCACCGGCACGCCCGCAATCTCCCAATGGCCTGACGGGGTGTCCTTGCCGGCCGCGGTCTCGACGGCGTGGCCCCAGAGCGCCTGCACCGATCCCTCAGGTGCGAGCCCCGGCGGCACGCGCCCGGTGGCGCCCTCGCAGGCCAGCCCGAGGCCGAGCGCGGCGAGGTTCGGCAGGCGCAGAGGCCCGGCGCGCAGGCCCGGCCGGTCGCCGCCCCCGGCGGCGCAGGCCTCGGCGATGTGCCCGACCGTGTCCGAGCCGGCATCGCCGTAGCGGTCGGCATCCGGAGCGCCGCCGATGCCGACGGAATCGAGAACGATGAGGAGGGCGCGGGCCATGCGTCAGGCCGGCTCGATCTCGGCGGTGGTCGCGGCATCCATCTCGAAGGCCGCGGCGAACAGGGTGCGGGTGTAGTCGGTCTTGGGCGCGGCGAAGATCTCTTCGGCTGGGCCCTCCTCGACCACTTGGCCGTGCTGCATCACCATGACGTAGTTCGAGAGCGCGCGGACCACCTTGAGGTCGTGGCTGATGAACAGGTAGGCGATGCCGCGCTCGCGCTGGAGATCGCGCAGGAGCGTCACGATCTGCGCCTGCACCGAACGGTCGAGCGCCGAGGTCGGTTCGTCGAGCACGACGAAGCGGGGCTTCAAGACGATGGCGCGGGCAATCGCGATGCGCTGGCGCTGACCGCCGGAGAATTCGTGCGGGTAGCGGTCCATCGCCGCCGGATCGAGCCCGACATCGGTGAGGGCCTTCGCCACCAGGGCGCGGCGCTCGTCGCCTCCCTTCACCAGCCCCTGCACGGCCAACCCCTCGGCGACGATGTCGCCCACCGACATGCGCGGCGAGAGCGAGCCGTAGGGGTCTTGGAAGACCACCTGCATGTCCTTGCGCAGGGGCCGCATCAGCGCGGGGCCGCGCCCTTCGATGCGCTGCCCGAGGAACACGATCGGCCCCTCGGATTCCGTGAGCCGCAGGAGAGCGAGGCCTAGGGTGGTCTTGCCCGAGCCGGATTCGCCGACGACGCCGACGGTCTCGCCGGCCCGCACCCGGAGCCGCACCCCATCGACCGCCTTGACGTGGCCGACGGTGCGCCGGAGCAGACCCGCCTTGAGCGGAAACCACACCTTGAGCGGCCCGGCCTCGACCAGTTCCTCGGCGTGATCGGGCACAGGGTTCGCCCGGCCGGTGGGTTCGGCGGCGAGCAGCCTTTGCGTGTATTCGTGCTGAGGCCGGGTGAAGACCCGATCGACCGGGCCCGCCTCGACGATCCGGCCGGCGAGCATCACGCAAACCCGATCGGCGATGCGCCGGACGATGCCGAGATCGTGGGTGATGAACAGCATCGCCATGCCGAGCCGCTTCTGCAGGTCGGCCAGCAGCGCGAGGATCTGCGCCTGGACGGTGACGTCGAGGGCGGTGGTCGGCTCGTCGGCCACCAGCAGATCGGGCTCGCAGGCGAGCGCCATGGCGATCATGACGCGCTGGCGCTGACCGCCGGACAATTCGTGCGGATAGGCGCCGAGCCGCCGCTCGGCGTCGCGGATGCCGACGAGATCGAGCAGTTCGAGGATGCGGGCCCGCGCCGCCTTCCCCTTCAGGCCGCGGTGGATCTCCAGCACCTCGCCAATCTGCCGCTGGATGGAATGAAGCGGGTTGAGCGAGGTCATCGGCTCCTGGAACACCATGGTGATGTCCGCGCCGCGCACCGCGCGCATCTCGCGCTCCGGCAGCGCGAGCAGGTCGCGCCCCTTGAACAGGATCTTGCCGCCCGGGTGATGGGCGGCGCCGTCGAGCAGCCGCAGGATCGAGAGCGCCGTCACCGATTTGCCGGAGCCGGATTCGCCGACCAGGGCCAGAGTCTCGCCGCGCTCGATGGCGAAGCTGACGCGGTCCACCGCGCGCGTCTCCCGTGTCCCGCTTCGGAAGGCGACCGAGAGATCCTCGACGGTCAGCAGCGTATCGGACATCGAACCCCGGCGAACAAAAACGGCCCGCCGCGATCCGGTGTCGGAGCGGCGGGCCGAGGGGTTATAGCGCGCGGGGCCGGCCGCGCGAATCGTCTTCGCGTCGCGCTACTGCGCCAGCCCGACCTGCACGAGGTTGTCGCTGAAGGTCGGCGAGTGGCCCATGCCGCCATAGGTCGAGGCGCTGATGACGTTCACCGCCCCGTCGCGGTTGAGCGAGTGCCAGTAGCCGAGCGAGGCGATGACGAGGCCCGGCGGCACCTCCTCGGTCACCCGCGCCTGCCCGTGGAAGGCGCCGCGATCGTTGAACACCCGCACCAGCGCGCCCTCGCCGATCTCGCGGCTCAGCGCGTCGGCCGGGTTGATCAGGATCGTCTGCTCCCCCTGCGCCCGGACCTTGTGCGCCTCGTTGGCGTATTGCGAGTTGAGGAAGCCGTGGCTCTTCGGCGAGACGATGTTGAGCGGGTAGCGCTCGGCTTGGGTCGGATTCGTCTCCGGCCGTTCGTTGGCCGGCACGTAGCCCGGCAGCGGATCGAGGGCCTCGCCGCCCTGGAACTGCTCGTACATCTGCCGGAAGGGCGGCGCGACGAAGTTGCCGCTCGTGATCGCGGCCTCCGAGTAGAACTCGCACTTGCCGGACGGTGTGGGGAAGTTGCCCTCGGCATGCGGGGTGCGCGTGTCGGGATCGCCGATATTGAGGCGGTACCAGCCGTGCTGGCGGAAATGGTCCATGCCGATGCCGCCGAGCTTCGGGCTCTCCCAATCGAGATACCATTCCATGAGTTCGGTCTCGCTCATGGAGAACTGGGGCTCGGTGAAGCCGAAGGTCTTGGCGAGCCGCCGGAACAGCTCGGCATTCGAGACCGTCTCACCCGGCGGCTCGATCGCCTTCTGGTTCAGGGTGAAGAAGAAGTGCCCCCAGGAGAACATCATGTCGTCGTGCTCGGCCGCCATGGTGGCCGGGAGCAGGATGTCGGCGTAGCGGGCGGTGTCGGTGACGAAGTGTTCGCTGACGACCGTGAACAGATCCTCGCGGGCCAGCCCGCGCTTGATCTTGGCGGTCTCGGTCGAGTTCGAGACCGGGTTGGCGTTGTAGACCATCAGGGCGTGGATGCCGGGCTCGATCCCCGCCTCGCCGGTCAGCACCTCGCCGAGCTTGAGCACGTTGAGCACCCGCGTGCCCTCCGGGATCAGGTCCGGCCGGCACACCCGGTCCCAATGCACTGGGAATTCCCACAGCGGCATCTGGTAGACGCCGCCGCCCGGATCCTTCCACGACCCCGTCAGGGCGGGAAGCGAGAAGATCGCGCGCAGGGCCTGGGCGCCGCCGGCGCTGCGCTCCACTGCCACGCCGGGCCGAAGCGCCGCGTTGCGGGTGGTGGCGTATTCGCGCGCGAGTTGTCGGATGTCCTCGGCCGGGATGCCGCAGATCTCCGACGCGTATTCCGGCGTGAAGGCCTGCGCCCGCTCCTTCAGCGGCTCGAAGCCCACCGTGTGCCGGGCGATGTAGTCGTCGTCGGTCAGGCCCTCTTCGATGATGACGCGGATCATCGCCATGGCGAGCGCGCCGTCAGTGCCGGGCTTGGGCATCAGGTGCCAGTCGGCCTGGGCGGCGGTGCGCGAGCGGTAGGGGTCGATCACGATGACGCGGGCGCCGTGGCGCTGCGCCTCCTTCACCACGTGCCAGTGGTGGATGTTGGTCGAGACCGAGTTGCAGCCCCAGATCACGATGAGCTTCGATTGCGCGAAGCTCATCGGGTCGGTGCCGTTGGTCGGGCCCACCGTGAGCAGCCACGCGGTGCAGGAGCCCGAGCCGCAGAAGGTCTTCTCGGCCACCGTCGCGCCGAGGCGGTTGAAGAAGGCGTCACCCACGGTGAGCCCCTGCACCACGCCCTCGTTGCCGAGATAGTTGTAGGGAAGGATCGCTTCCGCCCCGTGCGTCTCGATGATGCCGGTGAAGCGGCGGTGGATCTCAGAGAGCGCCTCCTCCCAGGTGATCCGCTCGAACTGACCGCTGCCCTTCGGGCCGGCGCGGCGCATCGGGTAGAGGATGCGGTCGGGGTTGTAGTGGTGGCGGTCGAAGTCCTTGAGCTTGCCGCAGAGCGCGCCGCGGGTCATCGGGTGGTCGGGGTTGCCGCGCACATCGATCAGCCGGCCGTTCTCGACGGTGTAGATCATCGAGCAGGTGTCGGGGCAGTCGTGCGGGCAGGCGCCGAGCCGGGTGACGGCTTCGGAAACGGACTTGGCAGCCGCCTCGGCGTCGATCTCCGAGATGCGCTCTTCGAGCATCGTGTTCCTCCTCATGAGGCCGGATCTTGGCGTCCGGCTCTTGCAAGCATCGAGCCTAGCGCGCGGAACGCAGGAAAAATAGTACAATTCTTAGAACGGTACTAAGGTACAACCCTCTGGCGAAGCGTCAGGCCCGGCACAATGATGCCCATCAGCAGGGCAGACCGTGGCGAGGAAGCGCGCGGCCATCCCCTTCCCGGGCCGGCGCCCTAAATCAGCCGCCGTGTCTCGTTTCGCCCTCGTTCTTCTGCCGGCCGCCCTCGCCGTGCTCGCCGGTCCCTCGCGTGCGGCCCCCTCGCCCGAGAGCGAGACGGTGGAGCAGGCGCTCTGCCGGCTGATCGAGGATTCGGCCAAGGCGCGGAAGCTTCCGGTGCCGTTCCTGACCCGCCTGATCTGGCGCGAGAGCGCGTTTCGCGTCGGCGTGGTGAGCCCGGCCGGCGCACAGGGCGTGGCGCAGTTCATGCCGGGCACGGCCAAGGATCGCGGGCTCAGCGATCCGTTCGACCCCGAACAGGCGATCCCGCACGCGGCGCATTTCCTGGCCGATCTCAAGCGGCAGTTCGGCAATCTCGGCCTCGCGGCGGCGGCCTATAATGGCGGGCCGGGGCGCGTCTCGGCCTGGCTCGCCGGCAGCGGCGGCCTGCCTGCGGAGACGCGGGCCTACGTCATCGGCATCACCGGGCGCCCGGCGGAGGATTGGCGGCCGAACGCCAGCGTCGAGATGCCGGAGGGCGCCGATCCGGCGGCGAAGAAGGCCGAGGGCAAGAAGACCGAGGGAACACTGGAGGACAAGCCGCCCCCGCCGGAGGCCGAGACGCAGAGCTGCCTTCAGGTCACCGCCGCCTTGCGCATCCCGTCGCGCGGAGATCGCTTTGCCCTGTCCGTCGAGGGCGGCCCGGCCGCCCCCTGGGGCGTGCAGCTCGCCGGCAACTTCTCGAAGTCGCTGGCGCTGGCGAGCTTCCAGCGCGCACGGGTTCGCTACACCAGCGTGATCGGCGAGGTGCGCCCGATGATCGTCGGCACCCGCCTGCGCTTTCGCGGCACGCGCACCTTCTACCGGGTGCGCATCCCCGCCGAGAGCCGGAACGCGGCCGACGGCCTCTGCCAGAAGATCCGCAGTGTCGGCGGCGCCTGCATCGTCCTGAGGACATAACTCCCAACGTCGCCACCCCGCGGCCATGAATCCGCCGCGACCGCCACGTCAATCACGGGCCACATGATCAAGGCATTCGTCTCCCTCGTCTCGTTGGTCTGCCTCGGGCTCACCGCCCTGGGCCTGAGCGGCTGCTCGCCGCTGGCGCTGTTCGATGCGCTCGGTCCGCGCGACAAGGGCGGGCGCCTCGCGATCCGCGACGCGGCCTACGGCGCCGACCCGCGCCAGCGCCTCGACGTGTTCGTGCCGACCGTGCCCGTGGAGCGGGCGCCGGTGCTGGTGTTCTTCTACGGCGGCTCGTGGAACAGCGGCAGCAAGGACGACTACGCCTTCGCCGCGCAGGCCCTGGCCGCGCAGGGCTTCGTGACCGTGCTGCCGGATTACCGGCTCCATCCGAAAGTGCGCTTTCCCGACTTCCTGAAGGACGGGGCGGCGGCCATCGCCTGGGTGCGCGACAACATCGCCGCGCAGGGCGGCGACCCGAGCCGGATCGTGCTCGCGGGCCACTCGGCGGGCGCCTACAACGCGGCGATGCTCGGGCTCGACACCGAATATCTGCGCCAGGCCGGCGTCGATCCGCGGGTCATCCGGGCGGTGGCCGGCCTGTCGGGCCCCTACGACTTCCTGCCCTTCGACCAGAAGACCTCGATCGACGTGTTCGGACAGGCGCCCGACCCGGAGGCGACGCAGCCCATCTCCTATGCCGGGGCTCACTCACCGCCGACCTTCCTCGCCACCGGCGACAAGGACACCGTGGTCCGGCCCCGCAATACGGCGAGCCTTGCCGAGCGCCTGCGCACGGCCCGCGTGCCGGTGCAGGAGCGGGTCTACGAGGGCCTCGACCATGCCGACACGCTGCTGTCGCTCTCCGTCAGCTTCCGCCGCAAGGCGCCGGTGCTCGCCGAGATGAGCGCCTTCCTGCACCAGCATGCGGGCGCGCGCCGGCTCACCACGCTGACGATGCACTGAAAGCCCGATCCGCGTTCGCGACGCGGACGTGTCCTTCAGACCGCCCGCTCCTCCGGGATCGGCCGCGGTCGGCGATCCGGCCCGATGGCGACGAAGGTGAAGAGGCCTTCCGTCACCTTCATGGTGGCCTCGCCCTCCCGCTCCCGGCGCCAGACCTCGACCTGGATGCGCATCGAGGTGCGGCCCGTCTGCACGATCCAGGCATAGAAGCTCACCTCGTCGCCGACGAAGACCGGGCGGTGGAAGGTCATCGCCTCCGCCGAGATCGTGGCGCAGCGCCCCCGTGCCCGGCGCGCGGCGACGTTGCCGGCGGCCATGTCCATCTGCGCCATCAGCCAGCCACCGAAGATGTCGCCGGCCGGGTTCGTATCGGTGGGCATCGCCACGGTGCGGATCACCGCCGGCCCGCGATCGGTGGGCTGCGCGGACTCGGCAGAAGGCAGTTCGCTGGTCATCGGAAGGCTTTGCAAATCTTGAGATAAGCCCAAGCCTAACAGGTGCCGTGGCGGCGCCGCCACCGCGCCCGGTGACGGTGCTCGGGACTTGTCTCGCGCATGCTCCTGCGCCTCGCCGCGGACGTCCCGACCCCGATCGATCAAATGCGACGGATCGCGTTAACCGATTTTTAACTCGCCGATTGCGGGAACCGAACGGCCGTGAGAGCTTCATTAACGGAAGCTTAACTGCTCGGTCAGGGCCATGCGAATCGCGTTCTCCAAGCTCTGTGTCGTCCGGCCCGCCCTCACGACCCGCCTGCTGGCGGGCCTCGCCCTGGCCGGGGCTTTTCTCCTCGGGCCGGCCCCGCGCGCCGAGGCCCAGCCGACTGCCGCGCTGCCCGCCATGAGCCTGTCGGCGGTCACCACCGGCCCCGCCCGGCCGATCGCCGCCTGGGCCGAGTTCTGCGAGCGGTATCCCGGCGAATGCGCGGTCGATCGCACCGAGGCCGCCAGCGTCACCCTGACCCCGGCGCTGTGGCAGACGATCAACGCGGTCAACCGCCGGATCAACCGGTCGGTGGAAGCGGTGACCGATGGGGACCATTGGCGCGCCGCCGACCGCTGGGATCTCGCCGAGGACGGCCGGGGCGATTGCGAGGACTTCCAGCTCCTCAAGCGCCGCCTGCTGGTCGAGGCCGGCCTGCCGCGCCGGGCGATGCGGATGACCGTGGTCATCGACGAGAAAGGCGAGGGCCACGCGGTCCTCACGATCATCACCAACCGCGGCGACCTCGTGCTCGACAACAAGACCAACGCGGTGCTGCCCTGGCGCCAGACCGGCTACACCTTCGTCAAGCGCGAGAGCCAGGAAGCGGTGGGCTGGATGGCGCTCGGCCGCGACGCCTCGCCGCTCACGGCGGCCAACCGCTGAGGGAACTTTTTCAGAGATTTTTCCTCGTCCCAAATCGGGACCGGACCCGGACCTCGCGCGTTAGGAGGCTTTAACGGTTCGGCTGCCAAGGTTGATGAGAGGTTTCCACGAGCGTGTGCCGCGCCGGAAAACCCCGTCACTGCCTCAGGTTCGCCGTCCCAGGGTCCGCTCGTCCCATGCGTCGCGTCCTCCTCGCCAGCCTCACGACCCTCGCCCTTCTCGCCGCCCTCCCCGTGCGGGCGGAGAGCCGGGAGGGAGCGCGCCACGCGGCGTGGCAGGCCTGTCTCGACGCCGCGTTCGCGGAGCAGATCCGCACCACCAGCCGCAGCTTCGCCGCCACCAAGGCGGTCTCCACCTGCCAGGACCGAGAAGAGGCCTATCTCGGCGTGCTCGCCGGATCGCCGCTGCTCGATGGTGAGGACGTCACCCGCATCCGCCCGGCCCTCGTCGCCCGCGCGCGTGACCGGCTGATGGGCGAGCGGCGTTACAGCGCCCTCTGATCCGCCCGACTCTCACGCCAGCATGTAGGCGAGCAGCGAGCGCAGCTGCGCCGGCTTGATCGGCTTGTGGACGAGTTCGGCCCCCGTGGCCTGGGCGCGGGCGGCGATGTCCGCACCGTGGTCGGCGGTGGTGAGGATCACCGGCGTCACCCAACCCCGGTTACGCCGCAGGTAATCCACCACGTCGAGGCCGCAGGCGCCGTTGTCGAGGTGGTAGTCGATCACCATCACGTCCGGCCGCGCGAGACCGGCGCCGAGGGCGGCGACCACGCCGGCCAGATCGCGAAACACCTGCACCTCGGCATCCCAGTTGCGCAGGAGCCGTTGCAGCGCCTCCGCCGTGGAGGCGTCGTTATCGATCGCGAGCACCCGCGCGCCCGTCAGCGCCGTCGCGAGCGGGGCGAGGGTCACCCGCGGGTCCGGGCGTTGTGTGGCAAGCGGCAGGGTCAGGCTCAGCCGCGTGCCGTGGCCGGTGCGGGAATGCAGTTCGATGGCGTGCCCCAGCGTCGAGGCCATGCGCTGCACGATCGAGAGGCCGAGCCCGAGACCGATCCCGCCATCGTCGCCCTCGCGCGCGCCGCGAAAGAACTCCTCGAAGACCAGTGCCCGCTCGATCTCGGGAATGCCGCAGCCGGTATCGACCACGTCGATCCGGCAGAGCTTGTCCCGCCGACGCGCCACGATCAGCACGCCGCCGCTTTCGGTGTAGCGGATCGCGTTCGAGACGAGGTTCTGGAGGATGCGCTGGAGCAGGATCCCGTCCGTCTCCACCACGAGGTCGGCGCAGCGGGTGACGAGGCGCAGCTCCTTGCGCTCGGCGAAGGGCCGGAAGCTCGCCTCGATCCCGGCCACGAGGTCGGCGAGCCGCACCGGCTTCACCACCGGGCGCACGATGCCGGCATCGAGCTTCGAGATGTCGATGAGCGCCTTGATGAGATCCTCGATCGTCTCCAGGCCGCGCTCGACCTGCCGGGCGATGCCTTGCGCCTCGGGCCCCGGCGCGAGGTCGGTCAGCGCGGAGAGCGAGAGGCGGGCGGCGTTGAGCGGCTGGAGCAGATCGTGGCTGGCCGCGGCCAGGAAGCGCGTCTTCGAGCGGTTGGCGGTCTCGGCCTCCTCCTTGGCTGCCTGCATCGCCGCATTCGAGCGCTCCAGGCTGTTCATCAGCGCGGTCAGCTCTTCGGTGCGGGCGCGGACGCGGCCTTCCAGCATGATCGCGGTTTGGAACAGCGAGTAGGCGCCGCCCTGCTGGTCCATGGTGCGCTCGACATGGGCCATCAGCGCCGCGTTGATGCGCTCGAGCTTGGCCACCCGATGCGTCAGGGCCTCGACGGTCTGCGGTTCGGCGGGCGGTTCCATCCAGGGGCCTGGGCGGTTCATTGGGCCGTCGTCACGGCGCAGTCTTGGCGTCGCGGCGCTCCGGCGCCTCGGCTCGGCCGATCGCGATGCCGGTGAAAGTCTGGTTCAGGTGCATCGAGCGGTACTGCTCGCCATAGGTCTCGAAGCCGACCACGCCGTAGCGCCGGTACAGGTCGGCGATGCGGTGGCGCACCTGCCGGCTCTCGGCATCGAGCCGGCGAAACACACAGTCGAAGCCGATCACGAGGTCGAGCCCGCCGAGCGACGCGTCGAGGCTTTCGAGTTCGGCCCGCGTCGCCTCGACGATGTCGCGCGGCTGCGCTAGCGTCAGCACCACGCCCTCGCCGATGGCGCAGAAGAAGGTCATCGAGCCGTCCGGCTCCACCCGGCTGATCGAGCGGCAGTAATACTCCCCGCCGATCTTCACCGCGAGCGGGTAGGCGGCAAAGCTCATCGTCGAAAGGTTTTCCGGATCGAGCCCCACCGCCATGGCGTATTCGCGCGCCGCGGGCTCGGCGTTCAATTCGGTGACGCGCCGCTCGTCCTCGCGGGCGGCGGTGACCACGAACTTGCGGTTCGTCGGCTCGAAATTGTCGCTCTTGAAGATGCGGATCGGGAAATCGGTCTCGACCAGCAGGATCACCGCCGCGTCGCGACAGAGCCGGCCCTCGTGGATCAGCACCGTGCTGCGGAAGGCGAGATCGTCGCCGGCCGAGCCGCCGATGAGCGGGATGCCGTCGAGCGCCCAGGCCACCGCCGAGACCACCGTCTCCTCCGCATTGGCGAGCGAGTCGATCAGCGAGAGGGCGAAGCGTTGGCCCCTGCCGCCATCCGGCCGCCCCCCGTCGAGGGTTCGGCGCAGGCCGCGCACGATCGAGGCCGCTCCCTCCACGTCGAGCCGAGCGATGTCGGTGAGCAGGCCCGCGACGATGCGGAAGCCTTCGCGGGGAAAGGCGATGGCGACGAGGCCGCGGTCGATCGAGCCCGCCGGGCTGATCCCGCCGGAGGTGGAGCAGCCGGTGAGCCCGATGCCGGGAAACTGTGCGGCCAGCGCCGCAGTGAGGGTGTCCGCCTCGTAGGCCGGCGAGAAGAAGACGATCAGATGGCCGACGGACGCCCGGTCGAGGGCCCCCGCCACGGCTGCGACCGCGTCCAAAGCCTCGGCCGCATCCGTCCAGGCCGTCTGGATTCCGCACAGATGCCGCCGCATCTGCGTGCCGTGCACCACCGCCTCGCTCCCTCGCACAGGGTGTGTTCCAGCAAGCCGGCCGCCCCTGACCTATTGTGCACGACTATGTCCGCGGTGCAGGGGCGTGGCAATGGGCGGGGCCGAGCCGTGCGGATGCGGGCTGCAGCCCCCTCCGGGAGATCACGGATGGGATCCCGCAAAATCCCCGGTCACTTCAGCGCGGCACGCTGAAATCCGGGGCGGGCTCGGCAGCGCGCGAGGTATTCCTGGATGACAGGTGAGTATGTCTCGACGGCGCGAAGCGCCTGGCCAAGTCCGAGAGCGTAGACGACGGACAGGTCCGCGGCCGTGAATGCGGGCCCCGCGATATAGTCATGCTCCTCAAGGCGGCTCTGGATGGCTGGTAGCCGACCACGGAATATGGCCCGAGCCGCCTCGACGCCCGGATTTTCCCGCTGATCCTCAGGGCCGATGAACCAGCAATACGCAACGACCGTCATTGGGCCGGCGAGGCTGGCCTCTCCGAAATGGAGGTACTGAAGGTATGAAGGATAAGAGGCGTCCGACGGTTGCGGGGCCAAGTCTGTGGGCCCGTAGCGCGCGACCAGATACTCGATGATGGCGGTGGATTCGCTGATCACGACATCACCATCCCGCAAGACGGGGATGGAACCGGCCGGGTTGAGCCGCATGAACTCGGCATCGTCCCGATGTCTCGGGAAATCGACGAGGCGGACCTCGTAAGGCAGCCCCATCTCCTCAAGCATCCACAACACCCGCAGCGAGCGGGTCCGCGGTGCGTGAAACACGGTGATCATAACCGAGCCTCTCCCAGGCCAAGACGATTGCGATGTCCTGAGACGGCAAAGCCTTGCCCTCGTCCGCCTCAGCGGGCGGCCTTAGAGCGCATTCCGACGAAGAGGTCACCGGTTCGCCGAAGGAATGGGTTTCAAACCAAAGACCGAGAAGCGCAGGCCCGATGCCGTCCGATCGGAGACGGCTCTCGCTTAGGGGACGCCAGCGCGGCGGGCGTTTCGTGAGAGACCCTCGAACGGGTTCGCGCCCATCCCACCGGATCGCGCCCCCTAGGCTGCGGCCGCCGGCCGCTCGCCCCGCGCCCGGTAGGACAGCGCCTCGGCCAGATGGAGCCGGCGCACCTGCGCCTCGCCGTCGAGGTCGGCCAACGTGCGGGCGACCCGCAGGGTGCGGTGGAAGCCGCGGGCGGAGAGCCGCATGGTCTCGGCCGCGTGGCGGATCAGCGCCGCGCCCTCGGCATCGGGCGCGGCGGCGGCTTCGATCACGGTGGCCGGGCAGGTGGCGTTGGTCGTCGCCGCCGGCAGGCCGAGGGCGGCGTAGCGCGCGCTCTGGAGCAGGCGGGCGGCGGCGACCCGTGCGGCGGCCTCGGCCGAGCCCTCCACGGGCGGCGGCAGGATCAAATCGGCGGCGGTCACCGCCGCGACCTCGATGCGCAGATCAATCCGGTCGAGCAGCGGCCCGGAGATGCGGGCGCCGTACTGGGCGATGCAGCGTTCGTTCGGCCCCCGGCGGCAGGCATAGCCCGGCTCCAGCGCCATGCCGCAGCGGCACGGGTTCATCGCCGCCACGAGCTGGAACCGCGCCGGGTAGGTCGTCCGATGGTTCGCGCGGGCAATCATGATTTCGCCCGTCTCCATCGGCTGGCGTAGGGAATCGAGCACCTGGGGCGTGAATTCGGGCAGCTCGTCGAGGAACAGCACACCGCCATGGGCGAGCGAGGCCTCGCCGGGCCGCGCGTTGAGCCCGCCACCGACCAAAGCCGCCATGGAGGCGGAATGATGCGGCTGGCGGAATGGCCGCCGGTTCGAGAGGGCGCCGCCCTTCAACTCACTCGCGACCGACTGGATCATCGAGACTTCGAGCAACTCGCGCGGACCGAGCGGCGGCAGGATCGAGGGAAGGCGCGCGGCGAGCATCGATTTGCCGGCTCCGGGCGGGCCGTTCATCAACAGGTTGTGGCCGCCGGCGGCCGCGATCTCCAGGGCGCGCTTGGCGCCCTCCTGGCCCTTGATGTCGCGCAGATCCGACATCGGCCCGGCGGGGGCCGCCACCGCGGGCTGGGGCCGGGCCATCACTTGGCTGCCCTTGAAGTGGTTGGCGAGCTGGATCAGCGAGCGCGGCGCCAGCACATCCATGTCGCCCGCCGCCCAAGCCGCCTCGGGCCCGGTCGCGGCCGGGCAGATCAGGCCGAGGCCGCGCCCGTTGGCCGCCATCGCCGCGGGCAGCACGCCGGCCACGGCGGTGATCGAGCCGTCGAGCGCCAGTTCGCCGAGCACGCAATAGCCGCCGAGCGCGTCCGCGGGCAGGGCGCCGATGGCGCCCATCACCGCGAGCGCGATCGGCAGATCGTAATGCGATCCCTCCTTGGGCAGATCGGCCGGGGCGAGGTTGACCGTGATGCGCTTGGCCGGCAGAGCCAGCCCCGAAGCGATCAGCGCCGAGCGCACCCGCTCGCGCGATTCTGCCACCGCCTTGTCGGGCAGGCCGACGATGGTGAAGGCGACGGCGCCGGCTGCGATCTGCACCTGCACATCGACGGCACGCGCCTCGATCCCCTCGAAGGCGACGGTGGCGACGCGCGTGACCATGGTGTTGCGGCAAGCTCCGAACCCGGAGGTTGCAACCTAGGCGGCACTACGCGCGCTGGCAATCACAAGCGGGGCTGTCCGGCGATCAAGCAGGAACAACCGGGGTGATCGACCGTTCGCCCGACGTCTCTTGTGAATGTGGAGCGTCTCATGTCCTTCCGCCCCCTTGCCGCCGTCGCCCTCGGCCTTGCTCTCCTCAGCGGTCCGGCGCTCGCCGACGAGAAGCTGCCGCCCGATCAGCAGACCAAGGTCGAGGACATCCTGAAGAAGGAGGGCTTCACCAAGTGGAAGGAGATCGAACTCGACGACGGCATGATCGAGGTGGACGACGCCATCGACGCCAACGGCAAGCAGTTCGACCTGAAGCTCGACCCGAAGACCTTGGAGATCGTCAAGCGCAAGGCGGAGTAAGGCCCGCCGCTCCCGGAGAGGTCGCCTCTCCGGGACTACCGGACCTTCTTGAGGTAAGCGCCGCTGTCGGCCACGCCCTGCCCGTCCGGCTTGAGGCCCTGCCAGCGCGTGGTCAGCGCCACACCCTTGGCGAGCGTGAAGAGGGGCTGGCCCGGCTTGTAGACCGCCACCCCGTACTGGTTGACCGTTCTGCCGTCGCCGTAGCGATCGAACGTCACCGCGAGATCCTGCCCCTCCCGACGGGTCCGGCAGCGGATCGTCTCGTCGGACTGGAAGCCCCGTATGGTCAGAACGCATCCGTCGCTGACATCGGGGGGCCGCATCACGAGGTCGTAATTCACGACGATGCCCGTGCCGCCGGCCGTGCGGCCGGCCGCGTGCTCGTAGCGGTAACGGCCCTGCCAATCCTTCGGCGCCCCCTCCTGTGCCGGCCCGCCGGCCCGATCCTGCGCGCCGGCGGGCACGGACAGGCCGGCCAGCAGCATGAGGACGGCGAGGCGCGCCGGGATCGTCGTCGTCCGCATGGCCTCTCCCTGAATTGGCCTTGTCGCTGACCCGAAGCATGGCCGCGCGTGTGGAGGGAGGCAACCCGCTTGCATCCCGCCGCGCGGGCCGTCATATACGGCGCGGGAGGTTGGCGAGGGACGTTTCACTCGCCAACCGGGTCAGGTCCGGAAGGAAGCAGCCCTAACGAGACCGAGCGGGTCTTCGTCCAGCCTCCCACCCTCGCTGTCCGCATGAGCCGGACGGCCCGGCCTCTTCCGACAATCCGAACGGCGGCATGGACGAGACGCACGGCACGCTCACCGACGAGCCGGGCCTGCCCGGCATGCCCGCCGCTATGTCCGGGCCTGGGCCGGCCGCGGTCCCCTATCGCGTCCTGGCGCGAAAGTACCGCCCCCAGACCTTCGATGACCTGATCGGCCAGGGCGCCATGGTGCGCACGCTGGCCAATGCCTTTGCGGCCAACCGCATCCCGCAGGCCTGGATGCTGACCGGCGTGCGCGGCGTCGGCAAGACGACCACCGCCCGCATCCTCGCCCGCGGCCTGAACTATCTGCGCACCGGCCAGCCGGATACCGGCCCCACCGTGTCGATGCCGGAGCTCGGCCAGCACTGCCAGGCGATCATGGAATCCCGGCACATGGATGTGCTGGAGATGGACGCCGCCTCGCATACCGGCATCGACGACGTCCGCGGCATCATCGACGGCATCCGCTACTCGCCGGTCTCGGCCCGCTACAAGGTCTACATCGTCGACGAGGTCCACATGCTCTCGGAGAAGGCGTTCAACGCCTTCCTGAAGACGCTGGAGGAGCCGCCGCCCCACGCCAAATTCGTGTTCGCGACCACCGAGATCCGCAAGGTTCCGGTGACGATCCTGTCGCGCTGCCAACGCTTCGACCTGCGCCGGGTCGAGGCCGACGTGCTTTCCGCCCACCTGAAGAAGATCTGCGCCGCCGAAGGCGTGGAGGCCGAGGACGAGGCGCTCGCCGCCGTCACCCGCGCCGCCGAGGGCTCGGTGCGCGACGCGCTCTCGCTGCTCGATCAGGCCATCGCCCACGGGGCGGGCGCGGTCTCGGCTGCGGGCGTGCGCGACATGCTCGGCCTCGCCGACCGCTCGCGCATCGTCGATCTGTTCGAGGCCGTGATGCGCGGCGACGTGCCGGCCGCCTTCGCCGAGATTCGCGCCCAATACGATTCGGGCGCCGACCCGGCGGTGGTGCTCTCGGATCTGGCCGGCTTCACCCATCTCGTCACCCGCCTCAAGCTCGTGCCGGGCGCGGAGGCCGACCCGACCTTAAGCGAGGCGGAGCGCGTGCGCGGCGTCGCGTTCGCCGGGCGCCTGCCGGTGCGGGCACTGTCGCGGGCGTGGCAGATCCTGCTCAAAGCGCTGCCCGAAGTGCAGGCTGCGCCCCGCCCGCTCGCGGCGGCCGAGATGGCGATCGTGCGGCTTGCCTATGCCGCCGACCTGCCGACGCCCGACGAGGCCCTGCGCCAGCTTCGCGCCGACATCGCATCGTCCGAGGGCAACGGCGCCGCGAGCGCGCGCCCGAGCCTCGGACGCGACGGCGGCTCCGCCATGGCCTCGCACGGCTCGGCCGCGCTGCAAATGGCGCCGCCCGCCCCGCAACCCGCGCCGCGGCCGACCCTGGCCGCGGTCCCCTCCCCCGTCACCGCCGCGGCGCCGCAACCCGCCGCGCGCCCGGCTCCGGTGGCTCCCGCCGGTCCGCGGCTCGGACGCTTCGAGGACGTGGTCGCCCAGGCCGAGGCGGCCCGTGACATCGCGCTGAAGGTGGCGCTGGAGCGCGACGTGCATCTGGTGCGCTTCGAGGAGGGGCGGATCGAGTTCCGCCTCGCCCCCGGCGGCCGGCAGAGCCTCCCGACCGATCTCGCCCGCGCCCTCGATGCCTGGACCGGCCGGCGTTGGCTGGTGGCGCTCTCCAAGGAGCAGGGCGCGCCGACGCTCGCGGAAAACTCGCGGGCGGCCGAAGAGACCCGTCACCAGAACGCCGCCGCCCACCCGCTGGTGCGGGAAGTGCTGTCACGCTTCCCCGGCGCGCAGATCGTCAATGTGCGTGACAAGGCGCCGGAGACCGACGGCGCCGGACCGGCCGCGCCTCCGCCCGAAGAGGCGGACGAGGACGCCTGAGGCGCACGCCTCACCCTGGCAAGCTCGGGCTCCCGCGCCTAAGTGCGGGGAGCCAACCCTTTCTCGACCGGAACCGGAGCGAACCCACCATGCGCGACCTCATGGGCATCATGAAGCAGGCCCAGGCCATGCAGGAGAAGATGGCCTCGGTTCAGACCGAACTCGAAGCGGTCGAGGTATCGGGCGCGTCCGGCGGCGGCGCCGTGACCGTGCGGATGACGGCCAAGGGTCAGGTGCTCGGCATTTCCATCGATCCGAGCCTGATGGTCGCCGATGAACGCGAAATCCTGGAAGACCTGATCGTCGCCGCCTGCAACGACGCCCGCGGCAAGGCCGAGGCGACGGCCCAGGAGAAGATGGCGGAACTGACGAAGGGCCTACCGCTACCGCCCGGCATGAAGCTGCCGTTCTAGGCTTGCTTCGGCAACAGCTTGTTTTTGGACCGTCGGCAAGGCTTCGGCCGGATGTGTGCGTCGCCTTGCCACACGCTGTCGTGAGGGTGATATCCATTGCCCTCGTACAGAATTCATTCGTGAAATCAGCGGGAGATATCAGTGACTTGGCTAGGCCGTCCCTGACGCATCGGGGCCCGTCCGAGTTCGGGTCTGAACGTTCTCCGAACGGACCCGCACAACTCTAAATTTTGTTAAGGCAGCTCTTTCGCCAGAAAGGCAAGGTGTCTGTGCCGGGTCGAACGCGGCCCCCCCTTAGCGAGGCTCGGCGGTTCCGCCGGTCCCTCCGATCTGGACCGGCGGAACCACCGCCCTGATTCGGGGAGAGACCGTGCCAATCCTGCTCTCGGTTTCTCTGATCGCCGCGTGCGTTGTCCTCGCGGCCCTTGTCGGCACCAATCTCTGGGCCCTGCGCGTCGCCGCCGCGATGACCGCGACGGAAGAAGAGCGCGGCAAGCGCTGCTGAACCGGCGCGTCAGGCCGAAAGCCGCAGAGGCGTCCCTTCCAGGCTCGGCGTGGGCTCCACGTCCTCGCCATGGCGGGCCACCACCACCCGGCCCACGCCGGTTTCCTTGGCGAGACGATAGAGCGTGACCAGGGCCGGATCATCGGACGCCGCATCCGAGGCGATCACGATTGAATCCATGCAGGGTCCGACCGCTGGAATGAGATCGGCACCGTCCTCGGTGTTCCGCGCATCGAGGCGGCAGAGCACCCAGTCGTAACTCTGCGACAGGGCGTTGAGGCAGATGGCGAGGCCTTGCGGCTCCTCCACCAGAACATCGAGAGGCGCCGCACCGCGCTTCACCGCATGGAGACGCGAGCCCCGCACCGGCTGGATCACGTCGAGGAAGTCGGCCGCACCCGCCACCAGATCGGTCAGCCCCGGCTCGGACGGTCCGGTGACCACGCCGTTCACATCGACCAGCAGCGTCTGGTAGCGCGGCCCGAGCACACGGGCGAGATTGGAAGCGAGACCGGGCGTGCCGTCGGCGCGCGGGGTTTCGACCACGAGCACGCAGCCCCCCTTGGACGACGCGGGCAACTGCCCCGTGCCGTTCGACTTGCTCGTTCCGTTCCCCAGCCGGGCGATCAGCCCTTCGAGGTCGGCATAGGAGGCGGAGGATTTGGCGGGGACGCCGAGCCCGTCCTTGGTCGCTTTCGCCCCATCGCTGGGCGCGGCGGCCTCAGATCCGATCGGTGCCGTGCTGGCGAAGACCGGGTGATGCACCGTCGCCGTCGCCCGCAACGAGTTGGCGAAGGCCAGGGCCGGGGCGAATCGGTCTGCCGCAGAGGCCGGATAGGCACCGCCATAGACCGGCTCGTAGGCAGGACGGCGCGACGCGGGCGGCTCCGGCTCGGGGTAGAAGTCGCGCGGGCGATCGGTCCGGGTGTTCTGAACCACGGGCTCCCCCTCATCCCCGGTGCGGTCTCCGTCTGGCCCGGAGGGCGTGACGAGGAGATGGCGGCCGACGACGCTCGCGCTCGCGAGCAGGAAAGCGAGCATCGTGGCGAAGGCGACGATCGGCAGCTTCTTCGGGAAGGAGGGCAGATCGGGCACGATCGCACGGGACACCACGCGGGCATTGGCCGGGCTGGCATTCTCGGCGTCACGCGCCGCCGCCTCGCGGTAGCGGGCAAGATAGGATTCGAGCTGTTCGCGCTGGGATTTCGCCTCGCGCTCCAGGGCGCGCAGCTCCACCTCGCTGGTGTTGCCCTTGGCGACCACGTCCTGCTGGCCCTGGACCGCCGCTTGCAGGCTCTCGACCCGAGCGCCCGCGATCTTGGCGTCGTTCTCGAGGGTGCGCACCACGCGCTCGGCGGCGGCCTTGATCTGATTCTCGAGATCTTGGACCTGGGCCGTCAGCTCCTTGATGCGCGGATGGGCCGGCAGCAGCGTGCGTGATTCGAGGGCGAGCTGCGCCCGCATCGCCATGCGGCTCTCGACCGTGCGCCGGATCAGCTCGTTATTGGCGACATCGGGAATCTCGAAGGCGCGGCCCTCCTTGATCATGTCCTTGAGCAGCTTGGCGCGGGCGGTCAGGTCCGCCTGGATCGTGCGCGCCTGCGAGAGCTGGCTCGACAATTCGGAGAGCTGCTGGGACGAGAGCGGCTGAGCCGTCGCGCTGCTGCCCGTGCCGATCAAGCCGTGCTTGGCGCGGAACGCTTCGACCTTCGCCTCCGCTTCGGCGACGCGGGCGCGCAGGTTCGCGATGTTGTTGCCGAGCCAGGTCGAGGCGTAGCGGGCGGTATCGACAGAGGCCGCTTCCAGCGAGGCGAGGTAGAGATCCGCCACCGTGTTGGCGCCGCGCGCGGCGAGTTCGGGATCGCGCGAGCGGAACTCGACGGCGAGGATGCGCGACTTGCCGACCGGATAGACCAGCAGGTGGTCGAGGTAGCTTTCGAGAATGCGATCCTCGGAGGGACGATCCATCGGCGCCGAGACGAGGCCGAGCATCATCAGCGTGCGCCGAATCGCCGAACTGCCCTCGGCTTCCGGATCGAATTCGGGGTTTCCGACCAACTTCAGGCTGCGAATCGCTTCGCGGGCGATGTCGCGGGACATCGCCACCTGAACTTGGCTCGCGACGGCCTGCTCGTCGATCGGCTGGATCTGGTCCGTCCGCTCCGCGGCGGTGCGGGCGAAGGCGGGATCGCGGCTTTCCAGCAGAACCTTGGCTTCGCCGGTGTAGCGCGGGGTCACCACTTGCACGAAGACGCCCGCCCCGATCGCGGCCACCAGCGTCGGCACGGCGATCCAGGCCCAGGAGCGGCGCAGAACGCCGCCAATCTGCGCCACCGCCAATCCATCGCCGGGCCCACCGGGCCCACCGGAGGGCGGAAGAGACGGATCGGTCGACAGCCTGAGGCGCGGCATGGGCAGTCTTTACGAAGGCAGGACGCGGATCGGGGTGATCGATCCGTCTTGGGCCAGTTGAGGTCGTTAAGGTTGACTTCCCGTTAAGAGCCGCCACCGGCCGTCGTCGGCATTCGAGACGCGGCGCCGAACCCAAGATGTGATGCCAGACGGCCGCCCGGTCGGATCAGCATTCGTTAACCATGCGCCGTTAAGTAACGCCAAGGTTCTTCACAACGGCGATGGCGATGCAGCGGCGCGCATTTCTCCTGGCCCTTCCGTCCGTCCTCGCGCTCGGCGGCTGCCTGCGTCCGGATTTCCGGACCGTCGATCTCGATGCCACCGGCACCGGTTCCATCGGCACGCGCTACTCCCTGGCGGCGGGCGACAAGCTTCGGGTCATCGTGTTCGGGCAGGACAACCTGTCCAACATCTACGCGGTCGATGGCGGCGGGCGGATCGCGATGCCGCTGATCGGCGTGGTTCAGGTCGGCGGGCAGACGACAGCCCAGGCCGCCCGGCTGATCGAAGCGAAGCTCGCCGCAGGCTATGTGCGCGAGCCGCATGTGACGGTCGAGGTCGATGCCTACCGGCCCTTCTACATCCTCGGCGAGGTGACGACCTCCGGGCAGTACCCCTACGTCAACGGCATGACCGTCGAGACGGCGGTGGCGATCGCCGCGGGCTTCGGCCCCCGGGCGGCGCGCGACTACGCGGTGCTGACCCGCGAGGGCAAGGGCGGACTCATCAACGGCATCGTCCCGATGTCCTACCCGGTGCGGCCGGGCGACACGATCGTCGTCAAGGAGCGGTTCTTCTAAGTTGGCGCATCACGACGTTCACCAAGGCCTAACCGCGATCCGCAAAAGCCGGCCGCGAGCGGCCTCCGCCTGCCATTTGCGCTTGCCCCTTAACCGGGTGCTGACCGCGCCATGATGATCTTCCGCCGGATCGGGCCCCACAGCGGGGCCGCCCGCGCGGAGACCGACTGCCGTGGCCTCTCCCTTCGCCACTCCTTTGACCACCACCCTGACGCCCCAGGGTTCGACGGGTCATCCGATCACAGACCTGTCGTCCCGCGTTGGCTCCGGTGAGCGGCACCGCATCCTCCATGTCTTCCGGGCCCCGGTCGGCGGCCTGTTTCGCCATGTCATCGATCTCACCCGCCTCCAGGCAGAGGCCGGGCACGCCGTCGGCCTCGTCTGCGATGCCTCGACCGGCGGCGAGCGGGCCGAACGGACCCTGGCGGAGTTGGCCCCTTACCTTGCCCTCGGCGTCACCCGCGTTCCGATGCGCCGGAACCCGCATGCGAGCGACCTTCAGGTTTTGCGGACCGTAAGGGTCCAAGCCCTCGCGGTGGGCGCCGACGTGCTGCACGGCCATGGTGCGAAGGGCGGCGTGTTCGCCCGCCTCGCCCCGCTCGGCACGGCCGGGCGCCGGGTGATCCGCGCCTATACCCCGCATGGCGGCAGCTACAACTACCGTCCGGGAACGCCCCTCCACCGGCTCTACATGGCCGCGGAGCAGGTGATGGCGCGGGCGACCGACCTATTCCTGTTCGAGAGCGAATACGTCGCCTCGCGTCACGCCGCCTTTGCCGGAGGCGCACCGCGTCTCGAACGCATCGTCCATAACGGCATCGCGGAAGCCGAGTTCGCCCCCGTGGAGACGACGGACGATCCGTTCGATCTCGTCTATGTCGGTGAGCTGCGTGAGGCCAAGGGCTTGCCGGTGCTGCTGCGGGCGCTGGCGCGGCTGCGGAGCCAGGGCCGCGACCTCCGGCTTCTCATGGTCGGCTCCGGCCCCGATACCGAGAGCATCGCCGCGATGGCGGAGAATCTCGGTCTGCGCCATGCCATCGCGTTCGAGCCGCCCCAGGCGATCCGGCCGGTGCTCGGACGCGGCCGAGTCATGGTAGTGCCGTCGCTGGCTGAGTCCTTGCCCTACGTCGTGCTGGAGGCCGCGGCGGCCGGTCAGCCCCTGGTCGCGACCAATGTCGGCGGCATCCCGGAAATCTTCGGGGCCTTCTCGTCCGATCTGGTCCCGCCCGGCGATTGCGAGGCGCTGAGCGCTGCCATCCTCCGCATCCTCGATGAGGAACCGTCACGCCGGGACGGCCGTGCCCGTGCGCTCAGCAATTCGCTGCGCACCCGCTTTTCCATGAACCGCATGGCGACCGACGTCTTGTGCGGCTACGCCGCCGCCTTCAATGCGAAGCGCCTGCGGACGGTCTCTGCCGCCGTGACGGCTTGAGAGCGGATGTCGATACGATCGGTGTCCCCGTTTTCCACAGCCCGCCTCACCCGCCCATTAGGCTTTCGTGAAGGACGATCCGGCACACTGGACAGCCGGAGAGGCTCGATGTTTTCACGTGGAACATTCCAATGAGCGCCATCGACGTTCGGGATCTGCTCAAGGTCGCGAGGGAAAACGGCTCGCTGACATCCGTACCGGCGCCGCTCCCCCTCCACAGCGACACCAATCCTGAGGCCGGGCCGTCCGCATCGATCCCTGAGCCACCCCCGCCGAAAGCGACGTGGCTGTCGCCGGTCGTGCTCGCGGGTTGTGTGCGGCTCGCCGAATTCTGCGGCTTGATCCTGCTGGGCTTGGCGCTGCATCAGGCCTTGCTGCGGGGCGTCGTTCCGCTCGCGCCGCGCTACCATGCTGCCATTCTGGCGGTGACCTTGGCGGCGCTCGGGCTTTTCCAAGCCTCGGGCAGCTACCGGATCAGCGCATTCCGCGACCTGCAGCGGACGACGGTGAAGCTCGCCACCGGCTGGTCCATCGCCTTTCTGATGGTGGCCGCGGCCATGGTGCTCGGCAAGGTCGCCGACCATTACTCCAGGATCTGGCTGCTCAGCTACTACATGGCCGGCCTTGGAATCCTGCTCGGCGGACGCGCCGCGCTCTCGGCCTTCGTACGCATGCAGATGGCCAAGGGGCGCTTCGACCGTCGGACCGCGATCGTCGGCGGCGGACCGGCGGCCGTGGAACTGATCCATGCCCTAGAAGCGAGCGGCGATAACGGCATCCGCATTATCGGGATCTTCGATGATCGGGGGGACGATCGATCCAGCACGGACGTCGCCGGCTATCCCAAGCTCGGCAATGTCAGCGACCTCGTCACCTATGCCCGCCACGCGCCCGTCGATCTCGTGGTGTTCACCCTGCCGATCTCGGCCGAGACGCGCATCCTGCAGATGCTGGCCAAGCTCTCGGTGCTCCCGGTCGATATCCGCCTCTCGGCCCATGCGACCAAGCTGCGCCTGCGCCCGCGCGCCTATTCCTATCTCGGCGGCGTGCCGCTGCTCGACGTCTTCGATAAGCCGCTGGCCGATTGGGACGTCATCCTGAAGGGCGTGTTCGACCGCCTCGTCGGCTTGATGCTGCTGCTGGCCCTCTCACCGGCGATGATCGCCGTGGCGCTCGCGGTGAAGCTGACCTCACCGGGCCCAGTGCTGTTCCGGCAGAAACGCTACGGCTTCAACAACGAGCTGATCGAGATCTTCAAGTTCCGCTCGATGTATGTCGATCTCTGCGATGCCGGTGCGGCGCAGCTCGTCACCAAGACGGATGCCCGTGTGACGCCGGTCGGCCGCTTCATCCGCAAGACATCGCTCGACGAGCTGCCGCAGCTCTTCAATGTGATCCGCGGCGACCTCTCGCTGGTCGGGCCGCGCCCGCACGCGGTCCAGGCCAAGGCGGCGAACACCCTCTACGATCAGGTGGTGGACGGCTACTTTGCCCGCCACAAGGTCAAACCCGGCATCACCGGCTGGGCGCAGATCAATGGCTGGCGCGGCGAGACCGACACCAGCGAGAAGCTCCAACGCCGGGTCGAGCACGACCTGCACTACATCGAGAATTGGTCGATCCTGTTCGACCTCAAGATCCTGCTCACCACGCCGCTCGCGCTCTTTAAGACCGACAACGCGTATTGAGGATCCTTGAGACCACGGACGGGACGAGACCCAGGACCGCCAGAGCGCAGTCCTGGGCCTTTTCATTTCTCAAGGAATGATGTGCTTGGGCGGTTGCGCCGAACTACGGTAGCGCGCCGGCCTTCTCCTTCACCTTGGTCATCGTGTCCTGGCAGGCGGTCTCCTGGCCGGCCTTGTCCTGCTCCTTCGCCTTGGCAAGCAGGGTGCGCGCCTCTTCCACGCCCGCCTTCGTCGGCACGGTCGAGGGATCGGACGGGGCACCGGCCGGCGGCTTGTCGAGGGCCTTGGGCGAGTTCGAGGAGGTGGCGCCGCCCGGAGGCTCCTTACCGGTCACCTGTTCCGCACCGGCGCTGTTGAGCCGCCGCTCCACCGTGGAGATGTCGTCCTTGCAGGTGACGGCCAAAGCGGGGCCAGCGGTGACGAGGATGGCGAGGGCAACAGGCAGCGTAAGGGCAATGCGCATGGGGTGGGGGCTCCTCCGGATCGGCTTGTTACGAGCTGGTCCCGTGACCGCCCGCTTCGGCCGGAACAGTCCTCGAAGGCCCCTTAGGGTTCCGCTCTGCGACGCTTCGCCCACGCCCCGGAACGGGGCTGGTGGACATGAAAAAGGGTGCGGATCTCGCGATCCGCACCCTTTTTCGTCCCGAACGAAGTGTCGGGGAATTTAGCGGATCAGGTTGACCAGAGCCGAGCCGGCCGGGCTCGCCAGTTCCTTGGCATCGATGGTGCCATCGTTGTCCGGGTTGGCAGCCTTGAACTGCGCCTCGACGGCGGCGAGGTATTCCTTCTTGTCGAGGGTACCGTCGTTGTCCGGGTCGAGCTTCTTGAGGTCGGCCTCGCTGACGCGGCCCTTCAGCTCCTTGGCATCGAGCGTGCCATCCTTATCCGGATCGAGCTTGTCGAAGGCGGCGGAGCCGGCGGCCAGAGCCTCCTTGAGATCGATCGTGCCGTCCTTGTCCGGATCGAAGGCGGCGATATCGACCTTCGTGGTCGTCGTCGGGGCGGCATAGGCCGGAGCAGCGACGAGCGCGGCGAGAAGAATGGCAGACGAGAGGCGGAACGCCATAAGGGCAAACTCCTGATCGAAGAGGCCCGGCGAAACCGGGCAGACGGCAACATCGCGGAAGCGCACACAACCGCCTTACCTCAGGCCAACAAGCCTCGGGCAAAGCGGCCGTTCGGCCTCGCTTAGATTGCGTATCTTGCCCGGGAGAAATTGGCAACAGGCGGAGCGGAATTCGCAGATCCCGACGGCCCAAAACCGTGAAGTTTCGGTCAAACAGCAAAGCGGCGCAGTTCCGGAGAACCGCGCCGCTCGCGTCGTTCGAGAGAAGTCCCGGACCGGATTCGGTCCGGGTGCGTGTGCGGCTCCGTGGCCCGCTCAGCCCTTCCGGACCAGCGGGAACGGCTCGACCACGGGAGCCGCGGGCGGCGGCTCGAACAGGATGCGCAGGCCGCCGAAGGCCGCCACCGGCGCGCCGGGCGCGAGGCTGCGGTTCGAGGTGGCGTTGGGCACCCGGACGATCGGAACCTCGTTCACCGGCGAGAACGTGCCGAAGGTGGCGTAGTTGGCGTTGAAGGCGTTCTCGACATAGCCGTAGAGTTCGATGTTCGACGCCACGCGGTAGCTCGTGTTGAGGCCGAACACCGCGAAGTCACCGGTGGTCTTGTTCTGGTTGGTCGGGTCGCCGACGAGGAACTTGCCGGTGGCGAAGCGCGCGAGCGCCCCGACGCGCCATTCCGGCGTCACCTGATACTGCACGCCGACCTTGAGCTGGTGCGGCGCGACGCCGGGCAGGCGGTTGCCCGGACGCACGAGCACGACGCCGCTCTCGTCGCCGCCCGCGCTGTTGAACGGGTTGCCGGGCGCGGCGAGTTCGACCGGCGACTCGAAGGTCGCATCGACGAAGGCGTAGTCGATGAAGGCGTTCCAGCGCGGCGCCGTGTAGAACAGGCTCGCCTCGACGCCCTGCCGCTTGGTCGAGCCGACGTTGCGGAAGAAGGCGCGGCCGATCGTGTCGGGGGCCGGCACGAACAGGATGTCGTCGTCGTTGCGGGTCGAGAAGAAGCCGGCCTTCCACGACAGGATGCCGCCGAAATACTCGTCGGGTTGCGGGATGCGGCCGCGGATACCGGCCTCGACCGTGCGCGCCACGACCTGCTTCAACGGCGGGTCGCCGACGAAGAAGTTGGTGAGCGAGCAGGGCGCCAGCGGATCGGCGCAGGAGAGTTCGGCCGGGGTCGGGGCGCGGTTGGCTTCCGTGTAGCCACCGTAGGCGACGAGGTAGTCGGGAATGACCTTGTAGGTCGCGCCGATGCCGGGGTTGAAGCGCTGGTAATAATGGTCGCCGTTCAGCGCCGTGCCGATCTGGTCGCGCAGGACGATCTTGGCCATGTTGAACCGGCCCTGCAGCGTCAGGGTCAGCCGGTCGGTCAGGTCGGTGTTGTTCGCGAAGTAGATGCCGCCGTAATCGTTCGAGGTATGAACCGAGACGGGGGTGATGATGCCGTCGTCGCTGGAGACGACGATGCCGGGGGGCGAGAAGCCGCGGTCGAGGGTCAGGCCGCCGATGGAGTTGTCGGCCCCGAAGCGGGTGCGTCCGCCGTCATAGGAACCACCGAGGACGAAGCGGTTCGGCAGGCCGAACAGCGTCTCGCGCACCACGGTCTGGACCGTAGCGCCGAAATTGTCGGTATTCGTGCGGGTCTGGTTGAGGAAGGCGTAGGGTCCGCCCTCGTCGAAGCGGTCGGCGAAGACCGGGTTGACCCCGCCGAAGTTGAAGGTGCGCAGCCGGTCGGCCCGCACGGGGCTGCCGGTGCGGTCCCGCAGGAAGAACTGGTTGTCGTCGGCGCCCTCGGAGCAGACAAACCGCTCATCGGCCTCGCAATTCTCCACGTCGGCGGCATCGCCGTTGGCGGTGCGCTGGCGGAACAGGCCGTAATAGGCGTTGCCCTGCACGGTGATGGTCGGGGTGACGTCGTAGGTGCCGGAGAGCTGGAAGCGCAGGAAGTCGTTCTTGGTCTGGTCGGGATAGGTGAAGACGTCGCTGCGGTCGGTCTTCAGCAGCTCGACCGGGGCGGTGCCGTTACCGGTCAGGCTGTTGCTGGCGCCGATGACGTTGAAGTGGAATTCGCTCTTCTCGCCCTGCACGCCGAGGTCGGCGTAGATCTGGTTGAGACGCGACGGGGAATGGCGCCGCCAGCCGTCCTCGCCGAGCTTGTTGCCGGCAACGTAGAGGCCGATATTGTCGATGCGCTGGCCGTGCTGGAACGCCACCGCGCCGCGGCCGAACGAGCCGCCGAGCACGTTGATCTCGCTGCCCTGGTAGGTGAAGCCGTTCTTGAGCGACACCGCCAGCGAGCCGCCGAGCGCGTTGAGGCCGAAGGCCGGGTTCGAGCCTTCCAGCTCGATCCGATCGACGGCGATGTCGGGGATCAGATCCCACTGCACCGTGTCGCCGAACGAGGTGTTGAAACGGGCCCCGTTGAGATAGACGGCCACGCCCTGCGGCGAGCCGCCGAGTGGCGAGGCCTCGAAGCCGCGATAGGTGATCGTCGGCTGGAAGGGGTTGCCCTGGGCGTTGTTGACGCTGATCGAGCCGACGCGCTCATCGAGCGCCCGCACCGTGCTCGGGAAGCCGACACGCGAGACGTCGCCTGCGGTCAGCACGCTCGTGTTCTGCGGCAGCTTGTTGCGGTCGATCCCGTCGAGCACGGTCACTTCGCGCAGACCCGACGGGGTCTGGGTGGCCACGACCCGGCGCGAGGCCGCCACCGGCGTATTCGAGACGACGCTGATCTCTTCGAGCGTAACGGCCTCTCCGCCGCCCGCGCCTTGCGCCATCACATGTCCCGGAAGCAGCGCAACCGATGCGATGAGGCTGCCTCGCAGCACCCGCATTGTCATTCCCCAGCCCTTGTCATTCGTGCGTGCGGCCCGTTCGAGCGGAACCGTTGCCGGATGTTGCTGATGGAGGGGGGTAACGACAATCGCTGCCGAGCGTCTACGGGACCAATTCTGATGAGACGCTCAAGCTTCCACGGAAGCGTGGTGTTCTGGCAACATATTTCTGCCGTTCCGTCAAAGACTTACGGACAAAACGGCAGGTTGTTCCGGGATCATTCGGCAATAGTTCGTCGGCTTTCGGCAGCCGGCCCGACCAAGATCCCGCCGAGTCTCTTTGCTCCGAAAATCGGTTTGCCCCACCTCAGGGTGCTTCGGTGCGACCGAAACAGCCGTTGTCGGAGCGCATCCTGAAATCATGACGCTCAGCCTCAGGCTGCATCACGCCAGGCAATTACATGGCAGGGCGGCAAAAATCGAAGGAAAATACTTCGGCATTCGCGGACGAGCACGAATCCCAACACGACATCGTGGACCGGTCGGTTCGTTACGCTCGCACCGCGGCGCTTGGCGGAAGCAGACTCGTCGCTTCCGCCCGAAAGCCGGTCAGAGATGCGCCTGGATGCGACGGGCAATTTCGCCCAGGCGCTGCTCGAGAATCGTCGGCACTTCGCAGACATAGGAAACCGACTGGTTCCGCTCGTCGAAGATGCGCCGGTCCCAGTTGAATTTGCTTTCCAAGTCCGCGGCCTCCTTGGAGGCGACCTTGGTGGAGTCGGATTCCGGGCTGTCCTTCATCTCGCTCACCTTGTCCGCCTCGTCGCGGATGCGTTCGGCGAGACGGCGCTGGCCCTGGGCATAGCGGCTGATCCCGTTCATCACCGTGCTGCGCTCGCCGTTGATGATCTCGAACACCCCGGCGAAGACGCGGGTGAGGCGCTTGCCCTTCTCGGCGGGATCGGCCTTCTGCGCGAATTCATCGAGCAGGGTGTCGACCTCGCGCAATTCGGTGCGGCGGGAGGCGAGCTTGCGGGCGAGCTGGGCCGCCTCGCGGTCGCTGCCCCACTCACCGGCCTCGGCAAGATCCGGCCCGGTCCAGAACGAGCCGTAGCCCAGCGTCGTCACCTTGCGCTGCGGGCAGGGCCAATCCGGATCGGCCTTGGGCTGCGCGAGCGCGGGCCCGGCCGCGAGGAGCAGGGCAAGGCAAAGCGGGGCACGAACGGAACGACGGATCATGGGAGGTCTCTCAGGCAGCTTCGCCGGCCGGTCCGCCGCGCCGGGCCATGATGCCGCGGCCCGGATCGTAGGCGATCACGGCGAGGGTGAAGAACAGGAGGCCGGTGCCGACCACGACGGCGCAGGCGACCGGCTCGAAGCGCCCGTAGAGAGCGAAACGCACCAATTCGACCGCGTGGGTGAACGGATTGGCCTGGCAGATGAGATAGAGCCACTCGCTCGATGCCCGAACCTGCCAGAGCGGATATAGGGCAGAAGAGGCAAAGAACATCGGGAAGATCACGAAATTCATGACGCTCGCGAAGTTCTCAAGTTGCCGCACCAGCGACGACAGGAACAGGCCGATCGCCCCGAGCATCAAACCTGAGGCCAGGAAGGCCGGCAGGGCGGCGAGATAGCCGATGGGCGGAATGCCGGTCTCCCAGAACCACGCGATGGCCAGGAAGGCGTAGGCCTGGACGATGGAGACGCTCACGCCCGCGATCAGTTTGGCCAGCAGCAGCGACCAGCGCGGATAGGGCGAGGTCAGCAGCACCTTCATCGAGCCGACCTCGCGGTCGTAGACCATCGAGAGCGAGGACTGCATGCCGTTGAAGAGCTGGATCATCACCGCGAGCCCCGGCACCACATAGGCCTCGTAGAGCACGTAGGTCTCGTAAGGCGGCGTGATCGAGGTGCCGAGCGTGTTGCGGAAACCCGCCGCGAAGATGAACAGCCAGACCAGCGGGCGCACCATCGCCGAGAAGAACCGCTCCTTCTGGTGGAAGAAGCGCAGCAGCTCGCGGCGCACGATGCCCCCGAGCGCGATGAGGTAGCCGACCGCATCGAGCCGGCCCGCATGCGGCACGGTCTTCGCGCCGTCCTCGGCATGGGCAGCGGCGGCGGGGTTCGAAGGAGAACTCATGCGGCGGACTTCACGGCTCTCTTGTCGGGTTCGGCGACGAGGCGGCGGAAGGCGGCCTCCAGCGTCTCACCGGGCCCGCCGATCTCCCCGGCAAGGCCGCGGGCGACGATGCGGCCCTTGTGCAGGACCACGGCGTCGTCCTCGGGCGAAATCTCCTCGAAGATGTGGGTCGCCCACAGCACCGAGAGCCCCTCCTCCCGCACCAGGGCGCGGACGATGGCGACGATGTCGGCGCGCGATTCGAGGTCGAGCCCGACGGTGGGCTCGTCGAGCAACAGCAAGCGCGGCGCGTGGATCAGCGAGCGGGCGATCTCGATGCGCCGCGACTGGCCTCCGGACAGGGTGCGGATCTTGTCGTCGCGCCGCTCGGCGAGGCCGACGCGGGCGAGCAAGGTCTCGATGCGCGCACGCGCGGCCACCCGGCCGATGCCGTGCAGGCTGGCGTGGTAATGCAGGTTCTGCGCGACGGTGAGGTCGGTATCCAGCGTCCGCGCCTGGAACACCACGCCGAGGCCCGCGAGCGCCCGCGACGGCTCGCGGTCCAGGGGATGGCCGAGGATCGCGACCCGGCCCTCCTGATTGTTGTAGAGCCGGGTGATCACCGAGAACAACGTGGTCTTGCCCGCACCGTTGGGCCCGAGCAGCGCCATGAAATGCCCGCGCTCGACCGTGATCGACACGCCTTCGAGCGCCGCGCGCTGGCCGAAGCGGTGGCTAACGCCGGTGACCTCGAGTGCCGCGCTCATTTCGGCAGCGCCCGCTTGGCGTCGTCGAGCGCTTCGAGGCACTCGTCGAACTCGCCCTCCCCCTGCTCGCGCTCGGCGATCTTCAGCGCGCGGGTGAGTTTCTGCGGGACGGACTCGGCCGCCAGTTTTTCGACACGCGCCTTCACGGCGGCGATGCCTTCGGCGCAGGCGGCCTTGTCGTCGGCGCGCACGGGCGTCACCAGAAGGGTAAGGGCTAAAGCAGCCGCAACGAAAACCCCTCCCCCCTCTGCGGGGGAGGGTGCCTCGCGGATGCGAGGCGGGAGAGGGGTCGGCTCAGGTCTTTCCGGAAGCGTCGTTCCCCTCACCCGACCCGCTGCGCGGGCCACCCTCTCCCGCAGAGGGGAGAGGGGTAAAATCGCGTGCAAGAGGAAGCCGCTGCGCATGATCAAGCTCACTTCACCGTAATCGTGCCGGCCATGCCCTTCTCTTCAAGCCCTTGCGCATACCATTTGTAGGCGCCCGGCTTGATGGCGACGAATTCGATGGCGATCTCGCCGGGATCGTCGAATTCGAGATGGTCGGGCGGGCCGCCGCCGTGGATCTCCTTGTGCTCGATCACGATCTGGTTGAACCAGATGTAGCGGAAGAACTCGGGGGCGTAGAATTTGTACTCCTGCCGCCCCTTGGCGACGATGCGCAGGCGATAGGCCTTGCCGGCTTCCAGCTCGATATCCTTGTTCTCGACCACGAAGTCGTTGCCCTCCTCGTTGCCGAGCACGAGGTCGGGCAGGTTCTGCCGCTTCTTGGTGAGGTCGAGGGCACCGGCCGGGGCGGCGGCCAGCATCAGGGCCGCGGCGGCGAGGCCGAGGCGCGTGGTCCATCTCATGTCGCTTCCTCCGGTTTCTTGTTTTTGCATCGCCCTTTTCCGAAAGCCGGCAACCACCTTTCGGGACGACGCCTTAGCCGGCGAACTGAACTTATTTCTTCGAGATCGCCACGCCCCAGGGCAGCAGCCCGACCGGGATGCTTTTCACCACCTTCAGCCCCTCGACGTCGATCACCGAGACGTCGTTAGAGGTGCCGTTGGTCGTGTAGAGCTGCTTCTCGTCGGGCGTGAAGGCGAGCTGCCAGACGCGCTGGCCCACGGGCAGGTACTTCTGCACCTCGTAGGTCTTGGCATCGACCACCGCGACGCGGTTGGCCGGCCCGAGCGCCACGAAGGCGCGGGTGCCGTCCTTGGTCAGGCGCACGCCGACGGGCTGGATCTGCTCGTCGGTGACGCTCGGAATCTTGAAGGTGATCTTCTTGATGACCTTGCGGGTGGCGACATCGATCACCGAGACCGTGCCGCCGACCTCCGCCGAGACCCAGAGGAACTTGCCGTCCGCCGAGAACTCGGCGAAGCGCGGCCGGGCATCGACCAGCACGTTGTCGATCACCTCGAAGGTCTTGGTGTCGATGAAGTGCGCCATGTTGGTGGTCTCGGAGGTGTTCACGAGAACCTTGCCGTCCGGCGACAGCCCCATCCCCTCCGGCTCGACGCCGACCGGGATCTCGGCCAGCACCTTGTTCTTCTCGATGTCGAGGATGGTGACTTGGCTGTCGTCCTCGTTGGCGACGTAGAGTGGGTTGCCGCTCTGATCGAGGATGAACTGTTCCGGGTCGGGCCCGGAGCGCAGGGAGCGGACCACCTTGCCGGTCGCCGTGTCGAGCACGTCGATGCGGTCGTCGTCGCTGGCGCAGACGAACAGCTCCTTGTCGTCTTTGGAAAGCGTCACGCCGCGGGGGCGCCGCCCGACCTTCCAAGTCCCGGTCACCGCCAGGGTCTCGGTATCGATGACCGAGACGGTGTTGGCCTTCTCGTTGGTGACGTAGGCGGTAAAGGCTTGCGCGCTTCCCGCGCTCCCGAGCGATACGCCCGCGAGCAGCGCGCAGCCCAGTCCTGCCCTCAAGCGAGCGACCATCGGCGTCCTCCCTGTCGTCTGCGGCGCGTCGTCTCGCGCGCCTGCGTCCATATCGGCTCGAGCGACATGGGCCCCGCGGCCCCGTCCCTCAAAGAAAAAACGGGTGATCGGCTGAAGCGCACCGGGCGGTGGATTGCCGCATCGCCCGCCGACACGCCCGAATCGCGTCCGCACGCGGTCACGGCAACTTGCACGCGGTCTCCGGCATGTCGGCCCCCAGCGTATCGAGCGGCGTGCGCTGGTGGATGAAGCCCTGTTCGGGCGCCACCGAAACCATCGCCTTGGGCTGCACCACGATGATCGGCTGACGAAGTTGGTGATCCCAGGACCGGTAGGTCAGCGACACGCCCTTGTAGGCGGGCAGCGAGAATTCGGGCTTCACGAGATGGGCCGCGAGCGTGGCCGGATCGGTGCTGCGCGTCTGCGTCGCCGCCTCGCCGACCGTGCGCACGGCCGCCCAGACCTGATAATCGAGCGGCCGCATCAGGCGGCTCGCGAGCCGCCGGAAACGGTTCTGCGCCTGGGCCGCGCCCCAGGTCTCCAGGGTGGGGTGCCACGTCGTCGCGATCAGCCCCTGCGTGCCGGCCACGGGGCGTGGATCGACGGTGCGGAACGGGACGTAATCGCCCCAGTCACCCTCTTCGTCGGCGACCACCGCGAGGTCGTAATCGAGCCCGCGGGTGAACACCATCGCCTCGGCCCGGGTCGGCGTGTCGCCGCGGGCCTTGGCCAGGGGCCCGAAGGTCCAGGGCTTCTCCGCGGTGATCTTGAGGCCGAACTTGCGGGCGGAGTTCCGCATCGCATCCGCATAGGCCTTGTCGCGCTCGGTCGGGCCGACGATGAGGAAGATCTTCCGCCAGCGCATCAGCGTCAGATATTGCGCCAGCGCATCCGTCTGCATGGCGCGGCTCGGCAGCACGTGGAACAGGTTGGCGCGGCAATCGGCCCCGCGCAGGCGGTCGTCCGGCGCCCCGGCATTGAGGATGACCGCGCCCGTCTCCTTCAGCGCATCGGCCACCGCCAGCACCTCGGCGGCGGGCAGGGCCAGCACGAAGAACCGCACGCCCTTGTCCGCAAGCACCTTGGCCGCCTCCACCGGGTCGCGCTCGCCGTCGAGGGCGACCTCGTCCAGCGCGAAGGTCTGCTTGGTGAAGCGGCCCGTGGTGTTGTTGTCCTTCACCGCCATGCGGGCGCCGGCCACGCCGAGATCCTCGGGATCGGCCTCCGCATCGTAGGACGAGGGCGCCGGCACCGGGCGGTAGAGGATAGCGATGTGGGTCTCGGAGCCGGGGACCGGGGCGGGCGTCTCGCTGGCGGGTGAACCCGGCGGCGGCTCGCCGGTGGCCGCCTTCGGCTCCTGGGCGCGGGCGTGGATGGGAGCGGCCAGGAATACGGCCGGGCTGGTCGCGAGACCGGCGGCGAGGAGGAGCGGAACGGACAAACGCATTGCCCGGCACGCTAGCAACATCTTGCCACCGGCCTCAACGAGAGAAGCATAAGATTTTCATAAGATGACGCGATTGGGCGAGCATGGGGCCAGTGGCATCACTTGCCTCATCGCCGTTATCGGACATGCCGATACGCTCCGCCGACGGTTGCCAAATCCTCCGGGACACCAAGTTAACGTCGGTCCGCGCGGCCCCGCGCCCGTCCGAGGCTCTCACCCCATGCGACTTCGCGCCCTCCTACCCGCCCTCGCGCTCCTGTCCACGCTGAGCGGCACAGCCTCGGCGGAGGACGCGGCGCGCAAGGCCGCGATCTTCCCGGCGGAGGTGAACGATCCGACGCTGGCTTATGGCCGCAAGCCGCTGCCGGCCGACCAGAAGCGTCTCGACCTCGTCACCGACGTGCTGCGCAAGCAACTCGCCGAGAAGGGCGGGCTCGAGAGCGTCGATCTCGCCCCCCGGGCGGAGGAGATCCGCAAGGAGAGCCCGCTCTACAAGTGCAATGGCTGCGCCTCCCCGATCGCCAAGGCGCTGGGCGCGGACCTCGCCGTCACCGCCTTCGCCGACAAGGGCGCCAACCAGTTGTTCAGCCTCGTCGTCACCATCGCCGAGGCCGAGACCGGCAAGGTCGTGCGCCAGGGCCAGGTCGTGATAAGAGCCAACACCGACGACGACTGGTCCCACGCCACACGCTGGATCGTGAAGAACCGCCTCCTGGCCGAGCCGCTGCCCGGCCGTTCCTGAAGCGGGGCTTGTGCGGGCGCGCAAGGCTGAGCAAGAACGTTCCCCGTGTCCGACATCGTATCGATTTCTTCCGCGCGTCCCCGTCTGCTCGTCAGCGTCCGTGGGCCCGACGAGGCGCTGACGGCGCTCCGGGCCGGAGCAGACCTCATCGACGCCAAGGATCCCGAACGCGGAGCGCTCGGCGCGCTGCCGCCGGAGACCGTGCGCGCCATCGTCGCGGATGTCGGCGGGCGGGCCGTCACCAGCGCGGTGGCCGGCGATGGCACCGGGCGCGAGATCGCCGCGGCGATCGCAACCATGGCCGCGACCGGCGTGGGTTTCATCAAGATCGCGGTCGGTGCCGCCGACGATGCGGCTTTGGCCGCGGCCGCCGTGCAGGCGCCGGGCCGGGTCATCGGCGTGCTCTTCGCCGAGGACGATGGGGGTGAGGATTGGCCGGCCCGCCTCGCCGCAGCGGGCTTCGTCGGCGCGATGATCGACACCCGCGGCAAGAGCGGCACTGCGCTTCCCAGCCTCATGGCCGCGCCGCACCTCGCGGCCTTCGTCGCCGGATGCCGCACCCATGGCCTGATGAGCGGCCTTGCCGGCTCGCTCGGTCTCGGCGACATCCCGGCGCTCGCGCAACTCGCCCCCGATTATCTCGGCTTCCGCGGCGGCCTGTGCCGCGCGGGCGACCGGCGGCAGGCGCTCGACGGCGCGCGGGTAGCGCAGGCGGTCGAAGCCATACGAGCCGGCCCGCGGGCCGACGCGGCGTGACCGCCATGGCAAACGCGACATCAACCCCTCCCCGCCTCGCGGGGAAGATTGACGGCACCGTCGTCAAGATCGGCGGCAGCCTCGTCACCGACCGGGCGCGGCTTTGCGCGCTCCTTGCCGAATGCGCGGAGGAGCCACCCGTCGCGATCGTGCCCGGCGGCGGCCCCTTCGCCGACGCGGTGCGCGCGACCCAGGCGGCGCTCGGCCTCGACGACGCCCTCGCCCACCGCCTCGCCCTCGATGCGATGGGCCGCATGGCCGAGGTGTTTTGCGCGCTCGAACCGCGCCTCACCATCGCCACGAGCCCCGAGGCCGTGGCCGATGCCCTCGCTCAAGGCCGCTCCGTGATCTGGGATCCGGTCGCACTCAAAGCGGGTCATGCCGAGATCGCCGAGAGCTGGGACGTCACCTCCGACAGCCTCGCCCTGTGGCTCGCGAGCCAGCTCGGTGTCGATCGCTGCATCCTTGTGAAGTCGGCAAAACGTCCCGTTCAGACCGACCCCGCGGCCCTGGCGCGCGCCGGCTTCGTCGATGCCGCGTTCCCGCGTTTCGCCGCCGCCTTCGACGGCGCGATCGTGATCCGCGGCCCCGAGGATTTTCATCAGAAGCACGCCGCATGAGCGCGCCCGAACATCTCGTCTTCATCACCGGCAAGCTGGCCCATGCCCGCCTCGAAAAGGTCGCGGCGACGCTGCCGGCCGAGCGCTTCACCTGGAGCATCGCCGATGCCGGGGTGAAGGTCGCCGCGCTGATGACCGAAGAGATCATCAAGCGTCGAGTGCAGATGCCCGAGGGCGCGACTCGGATCGTCCTGCCCGGCCGTTGCCGCGCCAACCCGGAGGCCCTGGCCCAGCATTTCGGCCTACCGGTCGAGCGGGGGCCGGACGAGATCGTTGATTTGCCGGCTTACCTTGGCCTGATCGGACGCAAGGTCGATCTCTCGCGCCACGACCTGCGCATCTTCTCCGAGATCGTCGATGCCTCGAAGATGACGCCCGACCAGATCCTGGCCAAGGGCCTCGACCTCGCCCGCCGCGGCGCCGACGTGATCGATCTCGGCGGGCTGCCCGACACGGCGTTCCCACACCTGGAAGACAGCGTTCGGGCGCTGAAGGGCGCCGGGCTGAAGGTCAGCGTCGATTCCTTCTCCCTCGACGAGTTGACCCGCGGGGCGCGGGCCGGCGCCGACTTCCTGCTGAGCCTCAACGAGGAGACGCTGGATCTCGCCTTCGAGACCGACGCGGTGCCGATCCTCGTGCCGATGCGGCCCGACGACCTGCCCTCCCTCGACCGTGCCATCGAGCGGATGGAGCGGGCCGGGCGCCCCTACATGGCCGATCCGATCCTGGAGCCGATCCATTTCGGCTTCGTCGATTCGATCTGCCGCTACCGCGAGATCCGGGCGCGCTGGCCGAACATCGAGATGATGATGGGCACCGGCAACCTCACCGAACTCACCGAGGCCGACAGCCTCGGCGTCACCGCGCTCCTTGTCGGCATGTGCTCGGAACTCGCCATCCGCAACGTGCTGATCGTGCAGGTCTCGAACCACACCCGCCGCACGGTGGAGGAGCACGACGCCGCCCGCCGGGTGATGTACGCGGCCAAAGAGGACGCCGCCCTGCCCAAGGGCTACGGCCGCGAATTGCTCGCACTGCACGACAAGCGCCCCTTCGTGCAGACCTCCGATGAAATTGCCGCCCTGGCCGCGGAGGTGCGCGATCCCAATTACCGCATCGCCGTCGCCGAGGACGGCATCCACGTCTACAACCGCGACCGTCACACCACCGGCACCGACGCCATGGCCTTCTTCCCCGAACTGAGCGTGGAGAGCGACGGCGCCCACGCCTTCTATCTCGGCGGAGAGCTGACCAAGGCCGAGACCGCGTTCCGCCTCGGCAAGCGCTACGTGCAGGACGAACCCCTCGATTGGGGCTGCGCCGCCGACCGCACCCAGGAAGACACCACCGCCTTCAAGGCGGCCGGGCCGACGAAATCCGCCCATACCAAGCATAGCGGCCCCGAGGCGCCCGCCGCCGAGCGCGCGACCCGGGCCGATCCGGAGCGCGACGCCGCGCCGCCGCGGACCGAGACCGGAAGCGGCACGGCAACGGACCGCGACCCGCTCAGCGAGCCGAAGGGCGGCCGCATCGTCTGCGGCCGGCTGGTTCCCGACGAGGACCAAAACTGAGATGCCGCTGATCCTTGAGACCGTCGTCACCACCCTGTCGGCGACGGGCGCGATGCATCTCGTGCCGTTCGGCCTGATCCGCGAGGACGAAGATTTCGTGCTTGCCCCGTTCCGTCCCTCGCCGACGATCGACAACCTCGCCGAGCGCCCGTTCTTCACGGCCTCGGCCCCGAGCGACGTGCGGGTGATCGCGGGCGTCGTCACCGGGCGGCGCGATTGGCCGGTGGTGGATTGCGATCACATTCCCGGCAAGCGCCTCGCCGAATGCTTCGGCCATGCCGAATTCGAGGTGGCGGCGATCGAGGACGACCCGCAGCGCCCACGCTACCGCGGGCGGATGGTGCATGCGGTGAGCCACGTGCCGTTCATCGGCTACAACCGGGCGCAAGCCGCGGTGATCGAGGCGGCGATCCTGTCCACGCGGCTCCACATGCTGGAGCCGGAAAAGATCCTGACGGAGATGGCCTATCATGCCATAGCCATTGCCAAGACCGCCGGCCCCGCCGAGCGCGAGGCCTGGGACTGGATCGAGGACAAGGTCGCGGGGGCCCTGGGGCGCACCGGCCGCGTCCTCGACGGGACGAGCCGCCCCCTTTGAGGCGCCGACAGACTCAAGCAATGCTCAAGGAGATTCCCGGTTTGAAGCGGATCGCATGGCTCGCCGCCGCGGCGCTCGCCGTCACCACCTTCGGGGCGCAAGCCCAGCACGCGCCGACCCGGCGCAAGATCGTCGAGAGCGTCACCATCGACGCCTCAGCCGACAAGGTCTGGACGGTGATCGGCAACCCCGCCGATGCGGGCTGGATCGAGAACGTGGCGCGCGGCGAGCGGCAGGGCAGCGCCGACAAGCCGGTCTTCCGGCTAACGCTGAAGAACGGCCACGTCATCGTCGAGGAGAGCCGCAAGCTCGATCCCGAGCGCAAGAGCTTCGGCTATTACATCCTCGAGAACGACGTCTCCGACCTGCCGGCCAAGGATTATTCGGCCACGATCTCGGTGCAGCCCGAGGGCGCGCAGGCCCGGGTCGAGTGGCGGGCCGCCTTCTATCGCGGCCATCCGAACAACGACCCGCCGCCCGAACTCAACGACGAGAATTCGGAGAAGCGCGTGCGGGCCTGGATTCATGCCAGCCTTGAGAACCTCAAGGCCCGGCTTGAGAAGAGCGGCTCCTGACACAAGTCGCTCGAATGAGGGATGAGGCTGCCATGCTCGGCGGCCTCAACGGGAGGAGAAAAACAATGAAGTTCAGGACGCTCGCCGCCGTGGCGGCGCTGGCTACGGTCACCTTCGCCGCGCAGGCCCACGGCCCGACCCGGCAGAAGGTGTCGGAGTCGATCGAGATCAACGCCCCCGCCGACAAGGTCTGGGCGATCGTCGGCAATTTCCAGGACGGAAGCTGGATTCCGGTGGTCGAGAAGACCGAGGGCAAGGGCGGCAACGAGGTCAAGGCGACCCGCACGCTGACCCTGAAGGGCGGCGCGACGGTCGAGGAAGAGCTCGCCAAATACGACGCCGAGAAGAAGCTCCTCATGTACCGGATCACCAAGGTCGACGTGAAGACCCTGCCGGTGAACGATTATTCCTCGACGATCGAGCTCGAGGGCGACGGCGCCAAGACCAAGATGACGTGGCGCGGCGCGTTCTACCGCGGCTACATGAACAACGATCCGCCGCCCGAGCTGAACGACGAGGCCTCCAAGAAGGCCGTGCTCGGCCTCTACAAGGCGGGCCTGGAGAACGTGAAGGCCAAGGCCGAGAAGGGCTCGTAAGGGTTTGACAACATACGGAGCCGGCATGCGCTGCTCACTTCGGCTCACAGGCCGGCTCCTCCCTCTCCCCTTCGCGGGAGAGGGTGGCCCCCGAAGGGGGTCGGGTGAGGGGCTGGCTCCGCATTGTCCGGAAGCGACGCTCCCCTCTCCCGCCTCGCATCCGCGAGGCACCCTCCCCCGCAGAGGGGGGAGGGCATTTATAGCCCTTGCCTACCTTCTGACCGTCGGCTCGCCCGCCCAGGCGCAGGAAGCCCTGGTCACGGCGCAACTCGGCAACGCCGTCGAGATCATCGACCTCGCGTCCCAGAAAATCCTGCACTCGATCCCCGTGCCGGGGGCGCCGGCCGGCATCGCCGTCTCGCCCGACCGGAAGACGGCCTACGTCACCCGCCCGGAGGGTCACGGCGTCTCGGTGATCGATCTCGACGCGCGCAGGGTGAGGGCGAGCCTCGATTTGCCCGGCGGCCCGCTCGGCATCGGCGTCAATCCGAAATCCGGCGAGGTCTACGTCGCCGATTGGTACGGTGCGCGCGTGTTCGTGCTGCGCCCGAATGCGGCGGGCCTGACGCTGGAGGGCGAAATCGCCACCGGGAAATCCCCCTCGGGCATCGCCGTGACGCCGGACGGCGCCACGCTGCTGGTGGCCAACCGCGAATCCGACTCGGTCTCGATCATCGACGTGGCGAGCCGCCGGGAGACACGGCGCGTGTCCGTCGGCCAGCACCCGTTCGGCCTGACCCTCTCGGCGGACGGCGCCACCGCCTACACCGCCAACGTGGTCTCGAACGATGTCTCGGCGATCGATCTCGCCGCCGGCCGCGAGACCGGCCGCGTCGCCACCGGCCAGCGGCCCTACGTGATCGCGTTCGCCGCCGGCAAAGGATTCGTGACCGACCAGTATTCCAACACCGTGACGGTGTTCGACCCCACGAGCCTGAAGACACTCACCGCCATCGATGTCGGCGATCACCCCGAGGGGATCGCCGCCACCCGCGACGGGAAGACGATCGTCGTCGCCAACTGGGGCGATAACGCCCTAAGCCTGATCGACCCGTCGAGCCTCACGGTCACCGGCACGATCGCGACCGGCGACGGGCCGCGCGCCTTCGGGGATTTCCTGCGGTAGAGTCAGGCCGCTGCGGGCGGATCGCCGGAGCCCGTCTCGGTGGGCGAGTTGAGGACGTCTTCCAGCTCATCCACGAGGCGGTCGATCTGATCCTCGCTCGCCAGAACCCGTGTGGTCCGGCCGTCCTCGGTGACGAAAGCCAACTCGATCGCCTCGCCGGTCCGGGTGGCCAGGATGCGGGCGAGCTTGTTTCCTGCAGTCATGCGCATCTCCTTGTGACCTGCCCCCGTCAACGCGCGGGAGCGGCCCCGTTCCTCAGGCGATCAAGCCCACGGCCACCGCCGGGCCGCAGGTCGAGACCCAGGCGGCATCCCCGCCGTTCAAGCACCCGGCGATGATCTCGGTGAGCGGCACCGGGCGGCGTCCGAGCCGGGCGGCCAGCCGCTCGGCCAGGAAGCGGCCGGCACCGCACACGACGAGCGGCGCGTCCTCCGGCAGATCGGGGCGCGACAGCAGGATCGCGGCTACATCGTGCAGCGGGCGCAGTTGCGCCTCGGCGAACCACGCGGCCAGCGCCCGCCACTCCTCGGCGCTCCCCTCCCCCCGGTCGCGGCCGACCATGCGGGCGAGCCGGATCTCGGTCTCAGGGATCGATTTGCCCTTCAGGTCGGCGCTGTATTGCTGGTCGGCGCCCTCCGGCAGGTCGCCGGTGAGCCGGTAGATGTCGGCGGTGCTGGCAAAGGTCTCGGCCATCAGCCGCGTGCGCCGGCCGCGCCAGGGCGCGTGGGTGGCAAAGGCGAGGAGCGGCGTACGCACCACGCCGGTATAGACCAGTTCGCCCGTCTCCAGCCGCTCGGCGTCGCTGTAGCCCTGCGCCGCGGGCCGGCCCCCGACGATCGGGATCAGGTCGGCGGTGGTCGAGCCGATATCGACCAGCAGCGCATGACCCGCGCGCCGGCCGATCAGGGCGGCGGTGGCATGCCAGTTGGCCGAGGCGATGTCGGCCGCGTGCGCGCGGGCGTTGTCGGCCGAGACGAAGCCGGCGCGGCCGGCATAGATCCGCACGTGGCCCTTGAGCGTCGCGGCCGCCCAGGCGGACAGTTGATGCACCCCGTCGGTGCGGTCGGCGAAGCAATCGGTCAGCTCGCCGGTCATGGTGACGGCGTGGGTGGCCTCGCCCCGCACCCAATCCGGCAATTGCGCGAAGGTCTCGTCCAGGGCGGGCACGCCGCGCCACAGCCGGCACGGCGCCTGCACCGCCTCGACCACGCGGCCCGCCTCGACGAGGGCCGCCTTGACATGCACCCCGCCGAGATCCCACCCGATGACCCTGGTTCCAGTCCGGTTCACGCGATGTCTCACGGTTCTGAGGGGCGGCCGTTTCGGCTGATCCCGGTGATCGACCTGCGCCATGGGCAGGTGGTGCGCGCCCGCGCGGGCGAGCGTGACGCCTATGCCCCGATCGATACCCCCTTGGCCAGAGGCTCCAGGCCCGCCGACGTGGCCCGCGGCCTTCTCGATGCCGTCGGGGGAGACCGGCTCTACGTCGCCGACCTCGACGCGATCATGGAGGGCCGGGAGCCCGACCGCGCCAGCCTGGAGGCGGTGGCCGCAGCCTGCCTCGGGGTTACGCTGTGGGTCGATGCCGGATTCTCGGATTTGCCGGGCGTCGAGCGTTTCACCGCGTTCGGGCTCGGTCGCCCGGTGATCGGTAGCGAGAGCCAGCGGGATGCGGATCTCGTGCGCGCGCTCGGCAACGGTGCCGTGCTCTCCCTCGACAGCCGCGGCGATGAGCGGCTCGGGCCGGACACCCTGCACGACGATGCGGCGACGTGGCCCGAGGATGTGATCGTGATGACGCTGGCACGGGTCGGCACCGGGACCGGCCCCGATCTCTCGGGGGTGTCGCGGGCGGTCGCGGCGGGCGAGGGCCGGCGGATCTATGCGGCCGGCGGCGTGCGGGGCCCGGAGGATGCGGTACGGCTCAGCGAGGCCGGGGCGGCCGGAGTGCTCGTGGCCTCGGCGATCCATGACAGGCGACTGCGCTGAGGTTCAAAGCAGGCTCCAAAAAGAAAGGGACGGCCGAAGCCGTCCCAATCACTAACTAACGTCCAAGGAAGATCGAAGCCAGTCGCTGGAGCAGACCCCGCTGTGCGGGCGGAGGCTCGCTCTGCCCAGGACTGCCTCCGATCTAAGCGTTGGCGGCGAAGGGGTGGGTCGCCGACTTGCGCTGCTCGGTGACAACCGAAGCCTTCGGCTCGCCGTTGACGGCGCGCTGGATCGAAAGCTTGGTGGCCTCGTAGTTGTACTTCTGGATCTTGGCGTCGTCGGCCGCTTCCCAGTGGATGAACACGCCGACCAGCACGTACAGGTCGTCGGCTTCGTCAGCCGGGATGATGCCTTCGGCAACCGCATCCTGCACGGCCATGGCGACGCCATGCTGGGCCGGGCCAAACATCTGGACGGCCTGACGGGCGTCGTTGATGGTGACCTTGTTGAACATCAGCGTGTTCGGCTTGCACGGCAGGTTCGGCGCGATCACGGCGAGCAGGCTGGTGAAGCCGTGCTTGTTGTTGACCAGACCGTTGCAGAAGGCCGTCTCGGCAGGCGAACCGCGCGGTCCGATGATGAGGTCGATGTGAGCGACTTCGTTGCCATCGCCGACGAGGGCTTCGCCGACCTGAACCTTGGTGATTTTTGCCATTCGGGGTCTCTCCCTGGATTCCTGAAAAAAGGCCCGCCCTGAGAGGAGGCGAGGCCTGGAAGCCATCCTTGTTTGCGGCGCCCGGCTGAGAGCCGAGCCGGTTTGCCCGGATAGCGGGGCGGACCCTACAGCGGGCCATTCCGCCGAACAACCCGCGCAAAGCCCTGAAATCTGCGATTTTTTGGAAGCCGGGGGGCCTTGACGCAACGAGATTCGTCCCCTCGCGGGCGAGGGCTCGGCAAAGCTTCAGAAGGCCTCGCCGCGGGCGGAGAGGAGGGCGTCGAGGAACAAGGTCGCGACGGTGAAGTCGGCGCTCGTGCCAGGGTTGAGGCCGGACTCCTTCAGCGCGCGGTCATAGGCGAGGAGTGGTTCGACCGGGGCCGCGGCGAGGTCGAGGCCCGCCAGGGACGCCTGCGCCTGCGCCCGCACCGCCTCGGCCCGCTCGGGGCCGTGCTTGCGGGCGATGTGACTGTCCGGCACGGCGGTGAGATAGGCGAGATGGACTGCCGTCGTGGTCCAGGGCGGGACGAGCCCGCGCGCACGGGCGCCAGCGAGCGCCGGCAGGCCGATCGCGAAGAGGTCGCGAAACCCGTCCGTGTAGGCGCGGGCGATGCGATCGCGCGGGGCGGCCTCCGCCATCGCCGTGAGCAGCGGCGGGACCGGTCCGTCATCGGCCTGGGATACGTCGTGGCGCTCGGCCCGGCCGAGGCCGCCGGGATTGGCCCGGCGGATCGCCGCGAACACGTCGCGGGCATCGGAGGCATCGAACCCCGCCAGCACGGCGTTCAGGGCCTCGGCCAGCGGGCCGGGCTGTTCCGCGGCGCGAGCCAGCGGCGCGCAGAGAAGCAGGATGCCGAGATTGGTGTTCTGCCCGACGGCCGCGAAGGTCGCCTCGACCCCACCCCGCACCCGCTGCCCGACGCGCGCGCCCGCGGCGGCGAGCGGCGGCGCCGATACGTCGGCGCTGGTAACGAAATCGGCCACGACCATGCGGTGGCCGGGGGCGTAGCCGTGGACGTTGCCGGGTTTCAGCGCGTCGAGTTCGGCGAGGCAGGCGGCCCGGTAGAGGTCGGCCACCGTCGCCGCAGGCAGGCCGCCGGGCGCCGTCCCGGTCATCCGAGCGCCGAGACCAGCCGCGGCGGGCGGGCGGCGCGCACCGCGTTGAGGAAGCCGCGCGCCACCGCCCCGGCGATATCGACCTCGGTCACCTGCTGCAGACCGGACCAAGCCGGCATGGAATTGACCTCCAGCACCAGAAAGCCGCCCTCGCCGTCCTCGACGAGGTCGATGCCGGTGTAATCGACGCCGACTGCCGCGGCCGCGGCCTCGGCGAGTTCGGCGGCGCGGGCCGGCACGTCCCAGGCGAAGGGCCGGCCCCCGCGATGGACGTTGGTGATCCAGCCGTCGCCCTCGCGGATCATTCCGGCGATCGCCCGGCCCTCGCAGACGAAGACGCGGTAGTCGCGCCATAGCCCGTCGGCGCGGGCGACGTAGCGCTGAAGGTAGTAGACGCCACTCACGGCTTCTTGCGCCGGCAAATCATCGGGGCTTTCGAGGAGCATCAGCCCCTCGCCCTGCGAGCCGAACAGGGGCTTGAGCACGATCGGCTTGCCGGGCCGCGCCTCGCGGGCGACGATCTCGGCCGCCGCCTCGCGTTTCGAGACGACGAAGGTGTCGGGCGTCGGCAATCCGGCGCGGGCGATCAGTAGCGAGGTCGCCGCCTTGTCCACCGAGCGCTCGATCGCCGACGGCCCGTTCCAGACGGTGACGCCGGAGACGACCAGGGCGTGGAGCACGCCGAGCCGCATGGTGGTGGCCTCGAATGTCCCGCCCGCGATGGTGCGCAGCAGGACGCCATCCGGCAGCCCGTCCTCGAAGCCGGGGACGCGCAGCGGTTCGCCGCCGCCAGTGACGACGGCAACGTCGGCAAGCGAGAACAGTACCGGCTCGACGCCGAAGCCGCGCAAGGCCTCCCGCAGCCGCGCCTTGTGCCAATTGCCGTTGTCGGCCGCGAGCCCGATGCGCATGCGTTTTTCCAGTTACCTTCAACCCTCCCCCCTCCGCGGGGGAGGGTGCCCTGCGGATGCAGGGTGGGAGAGGGGCCGGCTCCGAACTCCCCGGAAGCGGCGCTCCCCTCACCCGACCCGCTTCGCGGGCCACCCCCTCCCGCTTCAGGGGAGAGGGACTCGACACTCTAAGCGTCAGGAATCTACACGAACGAGGCGTCCACCAGCTGCGGCTCCAGCCGGCCGCCGCGGAACGACTTGCCGGTCTTCACCGAGGTGACGATGGCCTCGGCCGGGGAGAACAGGGCGCCATCGATCTTGTAGAAGTCGCCGTTCACCCGCGAAAAGATCTCGGCGAAGGGCGCGCCGTGATCGGCCGAGGTGGTGGAGGGGATCTGCTCGGCGAGCTGCTTGGCATCCGCGTCGTCGGCATCGACGAAGAGCTGCACCCGGCCGCCATAGATGATGGCGTCGTTGGTGCGGCCCATCGCCTGGATGAAGTCCGGATGCGGCGGCGAGAGCGGAGCCGAACCGATGCCGTCGAGGATCTTGTGCAGGTCGAAGCCGACGGTGTGGGCCTTGTGCAGCGCCACTTCCAGCACGCGGGCGACGACCTGGGTCGAACCGGCCAGGCTCTGGGTCGGAGCGTAGATGAAGGTCACGTTCTCCGGGGCGATGCCGGTCTCGCGCGCGACCTTGTTCACCACGGAGGCCGGCGGGGCGCTGGCGGATTCGAGGACGAGCGCGGTCGTCGTCGCGTTGTCGCGATAGCCGAGCTCCTTGTAGAGTTCCTCCACCACGGCGACCGCACGGCCCGGGCCCGAGCCGAGGGCGAAGAAGCCGGAATCGCCCTCCTCGTCGGCGAGGCTCCAGCCGGCATATTGCGAGCCGAGGCAGGCCAGAACCGGATCGGCGGAGTGGACGACGACCGTGTAGGGCCAGGAGGCGACCGGGCCGATCGGCGCGATCGTCACCGTGCCGAGGCCGCCGAGGCAGATCTCGGCGATGCGCCGGCCGGCCTCGATCGAGCCGCGGGCGTTGGCGCCGGCATCGACGGTGCGCGCGCCGTTCTCCTGGGCGACGATGAGCCGGAGCTTGGCCGCGTCAGCGACGAGGCTCTCGACCAGCGGCCCGGCCAGGGCGTTGAGGCTCGGCGCGCTCGTGTTGGAACTCATGACTGTTCTCCGTTTCCTCCAGCAGAGCGCGGACCTCCTCGGCCCGCGTCCGCAATTCTTCTTTGACCGCCGCGGCGTCCGGCCCGGAGGCCGTCACCGTGCAGAACGGTGCGTCGCGCGCCACGTGGCTGCCGGCCCGCGGCCGATCCCGCACGTGATCCGGCCAGTCGAGCGGCGGCACCGCCGCGCAGGTCCGCGCCGCGTAACAGATCTCGGCGCCCGTCGCATCTACCGGGGCGGCCTCGATTGACGGCATCCGGCCGAGCGCGGCCTCGATATGCAGAATCAGAAGTGGTGTCGGGCGCCGGTCGAGCACGTCGAGGGTGGCGCCGGGGCGCGGATTGATCTCCAGCAGCCACCAGCGTTCCCCGTCCACGAGGCAATCGGCGCTGGCCAGACCGGTGAGGCCGGTGGCACGGGCGAGCCGGTGGGCCGCCCCGGCGATCTCCCCGGCGATCCTGGCCGGGATCGGCGCCGCCGCGTCGCGGCCGCGGGCGAGCGCGCCAGCATAGCGGAACGGCCGCAGCGGCGAGGGCGCCTGCCACTGTTCGGTCAGCGCCAGAGGCTCGATGCGGCGGCCGTCGGACAAGAAGTTCAGGGCGAAGGCGCGACCGGGCATCCGGGCCTGGAGGTAATGGTCCGGCGGGGCAGTGCCGGCCGCACTCACGCGGATATGCGACCCGCCGCAGCCCCCCGCCTGTTTGAGGAGCCAAGCGCCGCGTTCCGTGACCGGACCCGCGGCGATCGGCGGATGCGGAATCGCGAGGCGTTCGCACAAGGCCGCGAAACGGAACGGGTCCTTGAGGGCGGCGACCGTCTCCGGCCCCGCGCCGAGCAGGCGATGGCGGGCGGCGATCTCGGCGATGAGATCCGGCGCGCCCTCGAACCCGCTGCCGAGCACCACGCCGAGGGTGCCGCCGGCCTCCTCCGACAACGCATCGAGCCCTGCCAGCACGCCGCCCCGGTCGCGGGCGCCCGCCCCGAAGCGGCCGGGCAGCGGGCGGTAGTTCTCGGCCAGCGCCAGGGTGTCCTCGTCGCCGAACAGGTCGAGCACGAATGGGCGAAAGCCCGCCCGCCGCGCGGCCTGCGCCAGCGCCCGGCCGGATTGGGCGGCGATCAGAATCGCGCCGCCCTCCCGATGGAGAAGCGGGTTCAGGTTCGGGCTCAGCCGGCGATCTCGACGGCGAGCTTGTAGGCGTCGCGGAAATCGAGGCAGAGCGGCTCCTGCGCCTCCAGCATCTTGCGGAACATGCGGCACTGGGTCTGGTACTTGACGTTGCCGACGGCGAGCGCGCCGATGCCGACGCCCTTGCCGACCGGCAGGGGCACGTCCTTGGCGTTTACGTCGATGCCGGCGATGCCGGCGGGCGGCACGGCGTTGACGTCGGAGGCGACCAGCAGCTTCGGCGCGGATTCGAGATCCTCCGCCGTCAGGATCGAGACGCCCGCGGGGCCGGCCGAGAGGATCACGTCGGCATCGGTGATCGCGGCGCGGCGCGCCTCGGGCAGGGTGCCGTCCACGGCGCCGACCTCGATGCCGAAGCGCCACTTCATGGTGAAGGCGATCTTCGAGACGCGCTCCTCGCCGTCATGGCCGACGAGCACGCTGTGCGCCCCCTCCAACGCGCCGATCACCGCCGCGACATAGGCGACCACGCCCGCGCCACCGAAGATGACGATGCGCTTGCCCTTGAGGTCGGTGCCGAACTTCGCCTTCAGCGCACGAGCGACCTCGGCGACCATCGCCGCGCCGGTGGTGAAGGAGCCGGCCGGATCGGCGAAGACGTGGTTGACGAAGGGGGGCACGAACGCCTTCTTCGCCCGGTCCACCATGTCGAGCGCCAGTTCGGCGTTCTTGCCGCCGATGAAGATGCCGGTGCGCACGCCGTCCTGCGGCGCGCGGGAGAAGATCGAGTCCTGCGTCAGCGAGACGACATCGGTGAGATCGACGCCCGTGTAAGGGATCAGCGTCTCGAAGCCGGCATCGATCGCCATGTTCACGTCGAACGGGCTCATGTGTTTGAGCGGCGTCAGCATGTGCAGGATCGAGCGGGCCATGGTGTTCGTCCTCTCGTGACCGCGCCTTTGCCAGGCGCTTCAGGTGCAAAACCGGAACGGCTGGCGCCGGTCAAGCGCAGGTTTCTTTGAAACGGGAAAAAGAAAAAGCTCTAAACTTCGGCAACCGAGGCGCCGACGTTGCGGCCGCGCGCGATAACGAAGCGCAGGCGGCCCGGCCGGGCCAGCCCCGCGACCAGTGCCTCCGCCTCCCGCTGCGAGGGCACGAGGGCAAAGCCCGTCGGCCCCCAGGAGCTCTGGCCGTAGCCGGGCACGCCGGCCTGCGCGATCGCCGCGAGGGCGTCGGCCACGGCGGGACTGGCGAAGCGCCCGCCCTGGTGCGGGGCGAAATGGTCGCCGATCCGTTTCTGGATGGCGGTGATGCCGGCGCCGAACCCGTTCGGCTCGGCCGTCGCGGCGGCGGGCAGAACCTGCATCAGCACGATCCGGCAGATCTCGGCGGCCTGTCCCGCATCGAAGGGCGGCAGTTCGCGGAACGCTTCGGTCTCAACGGAGCCATGCACGCCGGTCATGGCTTCATCGAGGATCAGCACGACCCGCCACTCCTCCGGATAAGGCAGCCGCGCGATGACGGGGGGCGGCGCGCCGGAACCGTCGCGCCCGCCATCGACGATCAGCCCGCCCTCGGTGAAGGCGGCGAGCCCGACGCCGGACCGGTTGCCGCGGTCGAGCACGTCGGCGAAGTCGGCCGGTGCAAAGGGGCGTCCGTTGAGGCGCGCCAGCGCGGCGGCGACCGCCAGGGCGAGCTGCGTGCCCGAGCCGAAGCCGGCATGGGCGGGGATCGATTCCTCGACCTCCACCGCCACGGCTTCCGGCACATCGAGATAGGCGGCGGCGGCGAGCAGGTTGGCGCGCACCCGCTCGGCCTCCGGGCCGCTGGCGGAGGCGCGTTTGGCAGGGCGTGCAACGAGTTGCACGGCGGGCGCGTCGAGGGCGAGGCCGATGCTGCCGAAGCGGCGCCCGAGCCCGCCGTTGAGATCGAGAAACCCGAAATGCAGGCGCGCAGGCGCACGGACCCGCACGGCGCCCCCGGCCGGCCGGGATGTCGTCGTGCTCACGATCTCAGCCGTCTGGTCCGGGACCTCGGCCACGGTCTCATTCCCTTCCGCCGACGTTGCCGGCCCGGCCGGCGCGGACGCGCCCAACGATGCGGGCGGCTTCTCACATGCTGCGGCGCCCGCGACAACCTCGCCCGCGACAACGGCATAGCATCGTCGCAAGTGCCGATGCGGTTGTCGCCGCGCCGAGCCCTTTTCGCGCGAAAGCGTGGCGTCCGGAGAGAGCGGCCCGGCGCACGAAATCCTGACGCAAACTTCGCCGGGGGCTTGCGGCCTCCGGCACAGGAATGCAAAACCACCCGGCTCCCTTCGCGGAGCCGGTCCGAGCCACTGCCCCCGAAACCGCATTCCGGATTTCGAGGCATCGAGGCTCCACCAGGGGCGCCCGCGCCCTTCGGACGTGACCGTCTTTCGCCCCGCCTCGACGCGGGGATGCCCGAAGAAGCGACGGTGAGGAAGCATGGCAGCCTGGGTGAAGGGAGGCGCAGCGGATATAGGCGCTGCGGTCGAGGCCGCGGCCGACCTGCTCGCCGCCTCACGCGTGCCGGTGCTGGCGGGCCTGAGCGCCGAGGTTTCGGCACTCCGCGCCGCTTACCGGCTGGCCGAGACCCTCGGCGCCTCGCTCGATCCCGTCTCCGGCCCCAGCGTCTATGCCGAACTCGGCGCGCTCAGCGCCGGTGGCGCGATGAGCACGACACGGGCCGAGACGATCGGCCGGGCGGATGTGGTCCTGATCGTCGGCAACCGTCCCTGGGACGGTGAGCTGATCGCCGAGATCGCCGCCGCGGCCCCGAGCCGTGGACGCGCGGCGGGCTCGGAGCGCGCCCTGCTCTCCCTGGGTGGTCCTCAGAACGGCGCGATCCGCCACGTCGCCTACGCGGCGGAATCCGGCGGCCTCGCCATCTCGCTCGGGCATCTGCGCGCCTTCGCCAAGGGCCATCTCGCCGGTGAGGCCGCCTTTGCCGATCTCGCCAAGCGCCTGTTCGCGGCCCAGTACGGCGTCATCATCTACGATCCGGAAGAGGTCGGCGAACTCGGCGCGGAAATGCTCCAGGGGCTGATCCGCGACCTCAACGAATCCACCCGCTTCTTCGCGCTGACGCTCGCCGACCCGTTCCAGGGCCGCGCGGCGGTGCAACTCTCCGCCTGGACCACGGGACAGGCGCCGCGCGTCGGCTTCGGCCGGCACCAGCCCGAGCACGATTCCTGGCGCTTCGACAGCGCCCGCCAGATCGCTGCGGGTGAAGCCGACGCCGCCCTGTGGCTCGCTTCCCTGCCCGCCCCGCGCCCCGCCTGGCTCGGGAGCCTGCCGACGATCGCCATTGTCGGCGAGGGCTCTCAGGAGGCCGCGGGCGAGACGGCGGAGGTCGTCATCACCGTGGGCGTGCCCGGACAGAGCGTCGGCGGCGCCCTCTGGAACGACCGGCGCGGCGTCATCGCCTATGCCGAGGCCAGCGATCCATCGAAGACCCAAGCTGAAACGGAGACTGCGGCCGGCGTGCTCACCCGCATCCGCGACCGCCTCATCGAGAAGGGTGTCTCATGCTGACCCGTATCCACGGTGGACGGGTGGTCGATCCCACGGCCGGGCGCGACGCCATCGGCGACGTCTGGATTGAGGATGGCCGCGTCGTCGCCCCGAGCGAGCGCGCCCCCGACCAAACCATCGACGCCACGGGCTGCGTGGTGATGGCCGGCGGCGTCGAGGTCCACTCGCACATCGCCGGCGGCAACGTGGTGATGAGCCGCCTGCTGCTGCCCGACCTCTATGTCAGCGAATCCGCCCCCAACGGCCATCCCTTCGCCCATGCCGGCGGTTCGGGAAGCTGGATCGGCGCCAACTATGCGCGGATGGGCTACACCACCGCGGTCGAGCCGGCGCTGCCGCCCTCGAACGCGCTCGCGACCCATCTCGAACTCGCCGACATCCCCCTGCTCGACCGCGGCGGTCTGGCCGTGCTCGGCAACGACGACCACCTGCTTCAGCTCCTGCGCGATGGCGAGGGCAAGCAGGCGGTGCGCGATCTCGTGCAGCAGACGCTGGCCCATTCGCGGGGCCTCGGCGTCAAGTGCATCAACGCGGGCGGCGCCTCGGCCTTCAAGGACGGCGTGCTCAAGCTCAGCCTCGACGACGAGATCCCCTGCTACGGGCTCTCGACGCGCAAGATCATGTCGGCCCTGCTCGACGCGGTGGAAGAGATCGGCGTGCCGCATCCGCTGCATGTTCACTGCAACAATCTCGGCCTGCCCGGCGCCGACGACTCGCTCGTCGCGACGCTGGAAGCGGCCGAAGGTCGGCGCATCCACTTTGCCCATGCTCAGTTCTACGCCTACGGCGTGGTGGATCCCGAAAACCCGATGACCGGCGGCTTCCGTTCGGCGGCCGAGCGCATCAACGCGGCGATGGAGGAACACCCCAACGCGACCTACGACGTGGGTCAGGTGGTGTTCGGCCAGACCGTGACGATCTCGCTCGACATCCTGCGCCAGTTCGGTGGCCGCAAGGGCGCCAAGCCGAAGAAGTGGGTGATCTCGGCGGGTGATGCCGAGGGCGGCGGCGTGGTGCCGTTCCTCTACCGGCCGCGCGGCCCGGTCTCCTCGCTGCAATGGGCGATCGGCCTCGAATTGATGCTGCTCTCTTCGAACCCCGAGCGCACCATCCTAACGACCGACCACCCGAATGGCGGCGTCTTCACCGAATATCCGCGCATCATCCACCTGCTGATGGATGCCGAGGAGCGCGCCAAGGAAATCGCAACGCTGCCGGCGATCGTCGGCGAGCGCTCCGGCCTGCCCAAGATCGAGCGCGAGTACAGCTTCAGCGAAATCGCCCAGCTCACCCGCTCCGGCCCGGCCAAGCTGCTCGGCCTGACTGATCGCGGCCACCTGCGCGAGGGCGCCAAGGCCGACGTCGCGATCTACCGCGACGACAAGGACCGCACGGCGATGTTCTCGCGGGCCAAGCTCGTGCTGAAGGACGGCCAGCCCATCGTCGAGGATGGCGAGGTCGTCGCTTGGTTCTCGGGCAAGACGCTCAGCCTTGATGTCGAGGCCGATGCGGGCATGGAAAAGCGCGCCGAGAGCTACCTGCAGGACCGCTTCGGCGCCGGGCTCGACACCTTCGCGGTGCCGGACGCTGCGTTCCCCGAGAATACCGGGACGTTCGAAGACGTGGCGTGCCGGGCGTGATGTCGAGGGTGATGGAATCGAATCGATGAGCGACTTCACCCTCAACGGCATCAAGGTCGAGGACACCTTCGCCGAAGCCTTCGACGTCGCGGGCACCGCGATCATCGTCACCAACGACACGCCGAAATGGGCGATGATCGCGGCGACGGTGATGACGGGCTTCGCCACGTCGGTGATCGGCTGCGGCGCCGAGGCCGGCATCGACGCCGAACTCTCCCCCGAGGAGACACCGGACGGGCGGCCGGGCGTACGCATCCTGCTGTTCGGTTTCGAGCCGAACGGGCTGAAGGACCAGCTCCTCAAGCGCGTTGGCCAGTGCATCCTGACCTGCCCCGGCACCGCCTGCTTTGCCGGCGTCGAAGGCCCGACCAAGATCAAGCTCGGCGGCGCGATCCGCTATTTCGGTGACGGCTTCGCAGTCGCCAAGCGCCTGCCCGACCATGAGGGCAAGATGCGCCGCTACTGGCGCATCCCCGTCATGGACGGCGAGTTCCTGTGCGAGGATTCGGTGCGCGCGGTGGATGGCGCGGTCGGCGGCGGCAACCTGCTGTTCCTCGGCCGCAAGCACGCCGACACGCTCATCGTCGCCGAGATCGCGGTCGAGGCGGCCAAGGCGATCCCCGGCGCGATCCTGCCCTTCCCCGGCGGCATCGTCCGCTCCGGCTCGAAGGTCGGCGGGCGCACCAAGGGCATGATGGCCTCGACCAACGACGCCTATTGCCCGACGCTCAAGGGCCGGGCCGGCTCGGCGCTGCCGCCCGAATGCGGCGTGGTGCTGGAAATCGTCATCGACGCCCTGACCTCGGCCGCGGTCGCCGAATCGATGCGCGCGGCGCTGCACGCCGCCACCGAGATCGGCGCACAGCACGGCCTCGTCGCGGTCACCGCCGGCAATTACGGCGGCAATCTCGGCCGGCACCACTACCACCTCCGCGACCTGTTGGAGAAACCCGCCGCATGAGCACGCTGAGACTGCGCGGTGATCTGCCGGAGCGGGTCGACCTTCTCAACATCACCCCGCTCGCCCTGAGCGGGCTATCCGAAGCCGAGGCGGGCAAGCTCGCCATCGGCACCAGCCGCCGTGGCCTGACCCTCGGCGACGTGTTCGAGATCAGCCTCGACGGCTCCGACAGCCTCGTGATCGAGGGCGGCTCGTCCCGGCTCGACCGGGTCGGCGCGGCGCTCTCGCAAGGCGCGATCCGGGTCGAGGGTGATGTCGGCCAGCGCCTCGGCGAAGGCATGGCGGCGGGCACGCTGACCGTGACCGGCTCGGCCGGCCCCTATGCCGGCACCGGTGCCACCGGCGGCACCATCACGATCGAAGGTGATGCCGGCGACCACGCGGGCGGCGCCGTCTACGCCGCCAAGGCCGGGCTCGACGGCGCGACCCTCGTCATCAAGGGCGCGGCCGGCGACCATCTCGGCGACCGTATGCGCCGCGGCATCATCCTCGCCGGTTCGGCCGGTGCTTACGCCGGCTCGCGCATGATCGCGGGCACCATCGTCGTCTCCGGCGCGCTCGGCGACCATCCGGGCTACGGCATGCGCCGCGGCACGCTGATCGCGGGCAGCCACGGCACGCTGTTGCCGACCTTCGTCGAGACCGGCACGCCCGACCTCGTCTTCGTCCGGCTGCTGGCCCAGAGCCTCAAGCATCTCGGCGCGGCGCAGGCCAGCCTGCTTGGCGGCACGCTGCGGCGCTACTCCGGCGATCTCGCGACGATCGGCAAGGGCGAACTCTTCGTGCCGGCCTGATCCGGCACGATTTTTCCGAAAGCTGCCGGCAAGTCGCAGAAAAATGACTTGCCGGCCTGCCGGATTCTCCCACCTTGCCTTGGACCAAGGCGCGGGACACCGATCCGGTCGAGCCGACCGCGCCCCTCCGAGCCGAGGCCGCGCGCATGTTCCTGCTCCTGTCCGTCTGCCTGATCGCCCAGCCGGCGAAGTGCCACGACGAGCGGATCAACCTGAACTACGACAATCCGAACCCTTTCCTGTGTCTGCGCAACTCGCAGAGCACGCTCGCGGCGTGGCAGGAGGAGCATCCGGACTATCACGTGAAGAGTTGGCGCTGCGCCCCCAGGGCGAGCCTGCCGAACGACCTGTAGGAACGATCGACGAGCGGACCGGGAAAAGCCGGCAATGCGAGCCGGCTTGAGACCCTGCCCCGGCGGTGACATGGTCCGCCCGCCGCTGCTGCGGCGGAGAGGGAGACCATGCGTTCGCTGAGAGTCCGGTTCGCTCTCCTGCTCGGCGGCACGGCGTTGATCGCCCTGCTGGCGGCGACCGGCGTGCTGTGGTCGATCCGGCTGACTGAGAACGTCATCGAACGGACGCTGGCGGCCCAGCACCGGCTGGAGCTTCTGGCGGAACTGTCGGGGCGGCTGGCGCAGTACGGCTTTGCCGCCATCGAGAGCGTCGGCAATCCGGACGCGCCGCCCGAAGCCCTGTCGGTGACCCGCGACCGGGTCGATCAGGCGCTCAACCATGTCGATGACGCCATCGGCAGCGGCATGGCGACCAGCGCCAACCTGGAGGACCGGATCCAGTACGTCGCCCGCACCCGGCCGCTGGCCAATGTGCGCGCGGCCCGCGCGATGCTCGACCGTCAGGTCACCCTGGTGCGGCGCGAGGCCGATCCGGATCGTCGCAAGACGGCGATGCAGGGCGCGCTCAACGCCTTCGGCGCGATGACGGGACCGCCGCTCTCCCTGCTGATCGAGACCGAGCGGCGCAGCATGGCCGCCGGCTCCGAGGCGGCCCGGACGCTGTCGCGGCGGCTCACCGCCGCCGCGCTGGCCGCGACGGTGTTGGCGCTCGCCTTCGTCGGGGTGCTCTACCGTTCGGTCACGCGCCCGACCCTGGCGCGGATCGAGGAGATCCGCCGGGCGGCCGGGGCCGTCGGCAGCGGCGCGCTCGAAACCCGGCTCTCGGTCGAGACCCGCGACGAACTCGGGCTTCTGGTCGCGAACTTCAACCGCATGGCGGCGCGGCTCGCTCGCCGCGAGAGCCGGCTCGCCGCCGACCGCGCCGCGCTGGAGGAGACGGTGGAAGCCCGCACCGCCGACCTGCGTGCGGCCAACGAGCGGCTAGAGATGGTGGATCGCTCCCGGCGCCGCTTCTTCGCCGATGTCAGCCACGAGTTGCGCACGCCGCTCACGGTGATCCTGGGCGAATGCGACCTCGCCCAGCGCTCGGCGGAGCGCGCCGCCGGCCGAACCGTGGATTACGGACCGGTCTTCACCACCATCCGCAAACGGGCGCAGCGTCTCAAGCGGCGGGTCGAGGATCTGCTGCGGGTGGCCCGCTCGGAATCCGGCCAGATCGAGCTCGACCGGCGCGCCGTGAGCGCCGTCGAGGTGCTGACCGATGCCGTCGATAGCGCCGGCTCGGAAGCCGCCCGCCGCCGGGTCGAGCTGGTGCTGGAACCGGGCGACCACGACATCGAGATCGCCGCCGATCCGGAATGGCTCCGTCAGGTTGTCGAGAGCCTGATCGACAACGCCCTGCGCCACGCCACCGGCCTGACCCGCATCACCGTCTCGTTGAGCGGGCGCGACACGTCGCAGGGCAGCCGGGCGCTGGTCACGATCGACGATGACGGCCCCGGCTTTCCCGCGGGCGGGGACGGGCTGTTCGAGCGCTTCCGCCGCGAGGCCCGATCGGGAGAAGCGGGATTCGGCATAGGTTTAGCGCTGGCGCGATGGGTCATTGAGCGCCATGATGGTGCGATCAGCCTCGGCCAAGCCGAACACGGCGGCGCGCGGGTGGTCATCGACCTGCCCTCGCTCGACGATGGCGTCGCATCGGAATCCGACGGGGCAGGACACGAGAGGATCGGCGCCGCATGACGACGCGCGTATTGATCGTTGAGGATGACATCGACATCCGCGGCATCCTGGCCCGCGGCCTGGAGGCGGAAGGGTTTTCCGTCGGCGTGGCCGGCCGGGTCGAGGACGCGCTGAGTGCCGCCCGCGACGACGCGCCGGAGGCGGTGGTGCTCGACATCACCCTGCCCGACGGGTCCGGCCACGATGTCTGCCGCTCCTTGCGCGAGGGCGGCTATCCCGGCGCGATCCTGTTCCTGAGCGCCCGCGACGAGGTGCGCGACCGGGCCGAGGGGCTGGCGCTCGGCGCCGACGACTACATCGTCAAGCCGTTCGTGTTCGACGAATTGCTGGCCCGGCTCCAAGTCCACCTGCTGCGCCGCCGCGAGGCGGACACCCCGCGCACCGTCTTCACCGCCGGCCGGCTGACCCTCGACGTGAACATCCGTCAGGTCAGCTTCGGCGAAGCCTCCGCGCGCCTCACCCCGCGCGAGGCGGAGTTGCTCGCCCTGCTGATGCAGGAGGTGAACCGGCCGATCTCGCGCGGCGAAATCTTCGACCGGCTCTGGGCGAGCCAGGGCGGCCTCTCCCTCAACGTCGTCGATGTCTATGTCGGCTACTTACGCTCGAAGCTCTCGGATTTCGTGCGGCTCGGCGGCCCGGTGATCGTCACGGTGCGCGGCAAGGGCTTCATGCTCGATCTGCGCGGCCAGGATTTCCGCCATTGACCCCCGCGGCATTTCGCTCTCCGACCAAAATCTAACCCTCGACTCACGCGAAGTTAGGCTGAACCCGGCGCGAACTTGGGAAGAAACGGCAAGCTGGCTCTTGCGGGCGGGGCCGGAATTGGCGATATACCTCCGGCACGCGAAAACGAGTGCGTCGCCAGTATCTTACGATCCTCTTAATCAGCGGATCGAGGGGTTCCGGCGTTTCATAAAGTCGAGGAGAGACACCATGAAGTGGGCTGCCCCCATCGTTTCCGAGATCTGCGTCGGCATGGAAGTCACGAGCTACGAGTCGGCCGAGATCGACACCTTCAACTAAGGTGATTTGAGCCGGGTCGGGGTTGCAGGCATCAGCGGGTTCTCACCATGCATGTCGTGATCCTGGGCTCGGCGGCGGGCGGCGGCGTTCCTCAATGGAACTGCCGCTGCTCCATCTGCTCCCTGGCCTGGGCGGGCGATGCCCGCGTCAGGCCGCGCACGCAGTCGAGCCTCGCCGTCTCCCCCGACGGGGAACGCTGGCTCCTGCTGAATGCCTCGCCCGACATCCGCCAGCAGATCCAGGCCAATCCGCCGATGCATCCGCGCGAGGGCCTGCGCCACTCGCCGATCCACGCGGTGCTGCTGACCAATGGCGATGTCGATCACGTCGCGGGCCTGCTGACCCTGCGTGAGGGCCAGCCCTTCACGCTCTACGCTACGCCCGGCATTCTGGCCTCCGTCTCCGACAACCGCATCTTCGACGTGATGGCCGCGGAGGTGGTGAGGCGGCAGACGATCGCCCTCGACGAGACCTTCGAGCCGGTGCCCGGCCTGTCGGTGACGCTGTTCTCCGTCCCCGGCAAGGTGCCGCTCTGGCTGGAAGACGCCTCGATGGAGATCGGGGCGGAGACCGAAACCACGGTCGGCACGATGATCGAGGCCGGGGGCAAGCGCCTCGCCTATATCCCCGGCTGCGCCCGGGTGACGGCGGATCTGAAAGCCCGCATCGCCGGCGCCGACGCGCTCCTGTTCGACGGCACGGTGCTGGAGGACGACGACATGATCCGCGCTGGTGTCGGCACCAAGACCGGCTGGCGCATGGGCCATATCCAGATGAACGGCGAGACCGGCTCGATCGCCTCCCTCGCCGATATCGAGATCGGCCAGCGGGTCTTCGTTCACATCAACAACACCAATCCGGTCCTGGTCGAGGATTCGCCCGAGCGCGCGAGCGTCGAAGAGCGCGGCTGGACCGTCGCCCATGACGGCCTGACCCTCGATCTCTGATCGGGCCGCCGTCCCAGGACGAGTCCGGTCTAGAAATTTAGTGCCGGACTGAATATGTTTTGCACGATCCAATCGCGTGGCAGCGGCCCTGCCCCGATCGGCACCGGGCCCCATTTAAAAAGAAATCCAGGAAACGCGACTCGAAGCTCGGGGGAAACCGAACGCCATGACCGCCCAATTCCCGCCGCCCGTCCCGCAAACCGAGCAACGCCTGCTGAGCCATGAGGAGCTTGAGGCGGCGCTCCGCGACATCGGCGCGCGGCGCTACCACAACCTCCACCCGTTCCACCGGCTGCTGCACGACGGCAAGCTCTCGAAGGATCAGGTCCGGGCCTGGGCGCTCAACCGCTACTATTATCAGGCGATGATCCCGGTGAAGGACGCGGCGCTGCTCGCCCGCCTGCCGGACGCGCAGCTTCGCCGGATCTGGCGCCAGCGCATCGTCGATCACGACGGCGACCATGAGGGCGACGGCGGCATCGAGCGCTGGCTCAAGCTCGCTGAAGGCGTCGGCTTCACCCGCGATTACGTGCTCTCGACCAAGGGCATTCTCTCGGCGACCCGCTTCTCGGTCGATGCCTATGTCCACTTCGTCTCCGAACGCAGCCTGCTGGAAGCCATCGCCTCCTCGCTGACCGAGATGTTCTCGCCGACGATCATCTCCGAGCGCGTCGCCGGGATGCTGAAGAACTACGACTTCATCACCAAGGACACGCTGGCCTATTTCGACAAGCGCCTGACCCAAGCCCCGCGCGACGCCGATTTCGCCCTCGATTACGTCAAGCGGCACGCCACCACGCCCGAGATGCAGCGGGCGGCCATGGATGCGCTGACCTTCAAGTGCACCGTGCTCTGGACGCAGCTCGACGCGCTCTACTTCGCCTATGTCGCCCCCGGCATGGTGCCGCCGGATGCGTGGCAGCCGGGCGAGGGCCTCGTCGCCGAGAGTAACTCCGCCGAGGCGAGCCCCGCCGCGACGACGGCAACGGCGGAACCCACCGCCTTCTCGGGCAGCGACGTGCCGCGCCTGCCCCGCGGCGTGCGCCTGCGCTTCGATGAGGTTCGCAACAAGCACGTGCTGCTTGCGCCCGAGCGCACCTTCGACCTCGACGACAACGCCGTCGCGGTCCTCAAGCTCGTCGATGGCCAGAACACGGTTTCGCAGATCGCCCGGATCCTGGGCCAGACCTACGACGCCGACCCGGCCATCATCGAAGCCGACATCCTCCCGATGCTGGCTGGCCTCGCGCAAAAAAGGGTTCTGGAGCGATGAATGCGCCGACCCCCGCCCCATCCCCCGTGGACGTCATTCCGGCGCCGGTGGGTCTGCTCGCCGAGCTGACCCACCGCTGCCCGCTGCGCTGCCCGTACTGCTCGAACCCGCTGGAGCTCGACCGGCGCTCGGCCGAGCTGGACACGCAGACATGGCTGCGGGTGCTGACGGAGGCGTCGGGTCTCGGCGTGCTGCACGTCCACCTGTCCGGCGGCGAGCCGACCGCCCGCCCCGACATCGTCGAGATCACGGCCAAATGCGCCGAACTCGGCCTGTACTCGAACCTGATCACCTCCGGTGTCGGCGGTGCGCTGGCCAAGCTCGATGCGCTCTACGACGTCGGGCTCGACCACGTGCAGCTCTCGGTGCAGGGGGTGGACGCGGCCAACGCGGAAAAAATCGGCGGCCTCAAGAACGCGCAGCCGCAGAAGATGCAGTTCGCTGCCCGCGTCACCGAACTCGGCCTGCCCTTGACGCTGAACTCGGTGATCCATCGCGGCAACATCCACGAGGTGCCGGGCTTCATCGACCTCGCGGTCAAGCTCGGTGCCAAGCGGCTGGAGGTGGCCCACACCCAGTATTACGGCTGGGCCTATGTGAACCGCGCCGCGCTGATGCCGGATAAGAGCCAGGTCGACGAGTCGATCCGCATCGTCGAGGCCGCACGCGAGCGCCTCAAAGGTCAGCTCGTCATCGACCTCGTGGTGCCGGACTACTACGCCAAGTACCCGAAGGCCTGCGCCGGCGGCTGGGGCCGCAAGCTCATGAACGTGACGCCGCAGGGCAAGGTGCTGCCCTGCCACGCCGCCGAGACCATCCCCGGCCTCGAATTCTGGTACGTCACCGACCACTCGCTCAGCGAGATCTGGACCCAATCCCCGGCCTTTGCTGCCTATCGGGGCACGTCCTGGATGAAGGAGCCCTGCCGCTCCTGCGACCGGCGCGAGAAGGATTGGGGCGGGTGCCGCTGCCAGGCGCTGGCGCTCACGGGCGACGCGGCCAACACCGATCCGGCCTGCTCCCTTTCGCCGCTGCACGCGAAAATGCGGGATCTTGCCAAGGAAGAGGCTGCCGAGACCCCGCCCGACTATATATACCGCAGCATCGGGACGAATGTGCAAAACCCGTTGAGCGAAAAGGCACCCCTTTGAGACGATCCATTCTGGCGGTCGCCCTCTCGACCGCTCTCGTGACGACGCCGTCCGCCTGGGCGGCCTCCGACACCGCTCCCGCGACAGCCCCGGACACGGCCGCCCAAGGTTCGACAAATAAGGATTCGGCGGCGAAGGGCGGCGCCGTACCGAGCGCGGGCGACCTGCTGTTCGAGCAGCCGCAGATGAAGAACACCGCGCCGGGCAGCACCCTGACCTACGATTACAGCCGCCGCAGCGGCATCGAGCGCGGGCCTTACGGGCCGCCGCTCAACGACACGATCAAATTCACGATCGAGCCCGGCAAGAGCGCCGAGAGCCGCGATATCCGCGTGCAGATGTTCTCCGGCGGCAACCGCGTCCCCGCCGGCCCGTTCAACGACATGCCCGGCAACCCCGTGCTGAGCCTGTTCCTCGAGAACCACCTTAAGGGTCTCGCCGGCCTGCTCGAGGCCAACCCGCGCTACATCAAGAACGCGATCCGCAAAGGGCTGCGCGAGAAGGCGACGGTTACGCCGACGCAGGTCACCTTCAAGGGCCGCACGCTCGAAGGCTTCCGCGTCGAGATGCAGCCCTTCCTCGGCGACCCGCTGACCGAGCGGATGCGCGGCTTCGAGACCACCACCTACACCTTCGTCGTCGCGCCGGAGGTCCCGGGCGAGATCGTCTCGCTCCAGGCACGGACCCTGAAGCCCGATGGCGGCGAACTCCTCGAAGAGAGGCTCGATTATGACCAGAAGGATTCCTGAGGCGCTCGCCGCCGCGCTGCTCGCGGCCGCGATGCTCGCCGCGCCGGCGCGGGCCGACGACAACGATTATCCGACGGATGTGCGGGCCGATTACGTGTTCGGCTGCATGGCCGCCAACGGGCAGACCCGCGAGGCGCTGGAGAAATGCTCCTGCTCCCTCGACGCGATGGCCTCGATCCTGCCCTACGACCGCTACGTCCAGGCCTCGACCATCCTGTCGATGCGCCAGGGCATCGGCCAGCGCACCGCCGCGTTCAAGTCGACCAAGATGTTCGACGACAAGGTGGCCGAGCTGCGCCGCGCCCAGGCCGAGGCGGAGATCCGCTGCTACCGCGGCGCCTCCTGAGGCACGCCGGGCCGGACGGGGTCGAGGCGGATTGGATCTGGCGTAACCGTGCCGGAGGGGCTAGAGCGTCGTTCTGGACACCCGATCCAAGACGACGCTCTAGCGTCTTGTTTTTGCATCGTCTTTTTCCGAAAGCCGGAATCCGCCTTTCGGAACGATGCTCCCGGCCGCCAAACCCGGCCCGACAGCTTTGATCCGCGATGCCACCCGACGCCTCCTCTCCGCCGACGCGCCTGAACACCCTGTTGCCCGGCCTCGGCCGGCGCACGCTGGTGATGGGCATCCTCAACGTCACGCCGGACTCGTTCTCGGACGGAGGCCGCTTCGAGGGCGTCGAGCCGGCGCGCGCCCAGGCCGCCGCGCTGACGGAGGCCGGCGCCGACATCCTCGACATCGGCGGTGAATCGACCCGCCCCGGCCACACGCCCGTCCCGGCCGCCGAGGAACAGGCCCGTGTCGTGCCCGTGATCGAGGCCGTGGCCCCCGGCCTGTCCGTCCCGATCTCGATCGACACCTACAAGGCCTCCACGGCGGAGGCCGCGCTGAAGGCGGGTGCCACCCTCGTCAACGACGTTTGGGGCTTGCAGCGCGAGCCGGACATCGCCCGCGTCGCGGCCGATCACGGCGCCCCGGTCATCATCATGCACAACCGCGAGACGATCGACGGCTCGCTCGACATCATCGCCGACATGCTGCGCTTCTTCGAGCGCTCCCTCGACATCGCCCGCCGCGCCGGCATCGCCGACGGCGACATCGTGCTCGATCCCGGCATCGGCTTCGGCAAGAGCTGGGAACAGCATCTCGAAGCCCTGCGCCGCCTGCCCGAAATTCGGGCGCTGGGCTTTCCCCTCCTCGTCGGCGTCTCGCGCAAGAGCCTGCTCGGGCGCCTGCACGACCGGGAGACGGCGCCGCAGGACCGCCTCGTCGGCTCGCTCGCGGCGCACGTGCTGGCCGGCTTGCTCGGCGCCGACATCGTGCGCGTCCACGATGTGGCGCCGCATGTCGAGGCGCTGCGGGTGCTCGACGCGGTGATGCGCCCGGATGGGGCGCGTGGGACGATTCATGGCTGACCGCATCCTCGTCCACCGCCTCGCGGTCTTCGCCCGTCACGGCGTGCTGCCGGAGGAGGAGCGGCTCGGCCAGCGCTTCTACATCTCGCTGGAATGCCGGCTCGACCTCGCGCCGGCCGGCCGCAGCGACGACGTGGCCGCCACCGTGAGTTATGCGGATCTGGCCGAGATCGCCCTCGACATCGCCACCAACCGGCGTTTCGCCCTGATCGAGGCCCTGGCCGAGACGATTGCCGAGACCTGCCTCGCGCGGTTTCCCCGGATCGAGACCATCGCGGTGCGGATCGACAAGCCGAGCGCGCCGATCCCCGTCGTGCTCGACTACGCGGCCATCGAGATCGTGCGGGGCCGCCCCGACAGAGCCGCGACGACGGAGACGAGATGACGCGCGCCTATCTCGGGCTCGGCAGCAATATCGGCGACAAGGCCGCGATGCTGGCCCAGGCCGTCGAGCATCTCGCGGCGACGCCCGGCATCCGGGTCGTGGCGCGCTCCGCCGATTACCGCACGCCGCCCTGGGGCGACACCGATCAGGACTGGTTCCTCAACGCGGCGGTCGCCATCGACACCGAGTTGACGCCGCACGGCTTGCTGGAGGTCTGCCTGTCGATCGAGGCGGCTTTGGGCCGCGTCCGCGAGCGTCGCTGGGGGCCGCGCGTCATCGACATCGACGTGCTGGCCTATGAGGGGGCACAGGTTTCCGACGAACGCCTCGTGCTGCCGCACCGCTTCGTGCGCGAGCGCGCCTTCGTGCTGGTGCCGCTCGCCGAGATCGCCCCCGACCTCGTCATCGGCGGCGAAACGGTCACGCAGGCTCTGGCGAAACTCGATTCGACGGGGATCGAACGGGCCGAATGACGAAAGGCCCGAACCGGGGTTCGGGCCTTTGTATCCTCTCTTCCGAGATCACTCGTCCGCGGCGTCGAGAGGCTTGCCGTCCTCCTCCGCCAGCAGCGGCACTTCGTAGTCCCGCAGCACCGCCTCGATGTCGGCCTTGCGCTTGCGCAGGACGGCGTTGAGGCTGCGCTTCCAGTCGTTCTCGTTGTGGCGAACGCCCATCGCGACGCGGAAGGTCAGCGGCGGCCGCCCCGGCTCGTGGAGCAGCGGCACGACATCCATCGGCGCGCCGCTCTGCTTGGCCAGCCAGCCCGCGGCCGGCCCCCAGAGGATCGCCACGTCGATCTTCTTCTCGGCGAGATCCGCGATCACTTCCGCCGCGACCGTCTGATGCTTGCGCTCGGCCCCGAACGCGTAGGGCGCGTAGGCATGGATCCGCTCGCCGACGAGCTTCAGCTCGCTCAGCCGGTTGGAGGGCGGCGTCCCGGCGATGATGCCGATCTGCTTGTCCTTCAGCCGCGGGTCGTCGAGGCGCTTGAGATCCGCCAACTCGCCCTTGCGTGCGACCAGAACGTAGGCCGAGCGGTAATAGGGGTTGGTCGCCTGGACGATGTCCCCGCCCGACGTGCCGATGATCAGGTCGCACAGGCCGGTCCCGAGGGTATTGCGGACGAAGCCGGGCCCCTGGGTCAGCCAGTAATAGCGCAGCTTGACCTTCAGTTCGTCGGCGACGATCTGCGCGATCTTGTTCTCGAAACCGCCGCCCTTGCGCTCGGAGAACGGCATGTTGCCGGGATCACTGCACACACGCAGGACATCCTGCGTGACCAGATCCGGCAGGTGCTGCGCCTGAGCGGGCCGCGCCCCTGCTGAGAGCAGGAGCGCGGCGACCGCGACCGCAACGGGTGCGCTTGAGCGGGTCATCAGCCGCCCAGGCACTCCTTCTCGACGGTCTTGGCGCTCTCGGGCTTGTCTTCCTTCTCGCCCGGACGGGCACGGCCCCAGGCACCGGCAGCGCGGGCGCGGAGGTACACGTAGAGGTCGTTGGCGTAGCACATGACGTTCTTGTTATCGCCGAAGGCGGGCATCACCTGGTTGGAGGTGTTGCTGACCTCCTGCTTGCCGCCGGCGAGGATGCCGTAGAACTCCTCGTAGGAGAGGCGCTTCAGCGAATCCTTGAGGGCGGGCGCGTAGGTCGAGCCCATGCCGTCCGGGCCGTGGCAGACGTGGCACTCGGCGTGATAGCGGCGATAGCCGGAATAGGTGAACCAATCGACCTTCTTGCCGTCGTTGGTAATGTGGAAGGTCGGGTGACCGTCCTTATCGAAGTACTTGCCTTCCTCTTCTTTCACCGCCGCGGCGGCCTTGAGCACCGGCTCGTCGATCTCTTTGGCGTTCGGATCGAGCTTGTTGGTGAGTTCGGGCTTGGCGTCCTGGGCGAAGGCAACGGTGGCGGCGGGAACCGCTCCGAGCAAGGCTGCACCGACGAGACCAAGAAGAGCGGTTCTTTTCATCGAAGACAACGACGTTTCTCCCGAGACCATCATGTTGCACCGCAACGTAAACTGTGCGGCTACCAAGCAGGCCCTACAGCATAATCATAAAATCATAAAGATGCCGGCGCGATTTCTCGCGCCGGCATCCTTTAGGCTCTATGTCGCAAGCGACTTAGTTGTTCGGCAGAGCGAACACCGTGAGCTGGCCACCGAGGTTGGTGTAGCTCGACAGGGCCGCATAGCCACCCACCGCGCCGAGACCAGCGTTCGGGTCGGTCAGGCCGGCCGCGAGGCCGATGCCGGCCCAGCCGCCGACGCCCGAGAGCACGGCGACGTGCTGCTTGCCCTTGTGCTCGTAGGTCATCACGTTGCCGATGATGCCCGACGGGGTCTTGAACTTGTAGAGTTCCTTACCCGTCTTCGAGTCGACGGCCTTCAGGTAGCCTTCGAGCGTGCCGTAGAAGACCACGTCACCGGCCGTGGCCAGCGCGCCGCCCCATGCCGAGAACTGCTCGGGGTTGGACCACTTGATCTTACCGTTCACGCCGTCCCAGGCGATGAAGTTACCCATGCCGCCGTGCGAGCCGGGGGCCGGGTACATCGAGAGGGTCGCACCGACATAGGGCTGGCCCGGGGTGTAGGTGACCCGGAACGGCTCGTAGTCCATGCAGACGTGGTTGGTGGGCACGTAGAACAGGTTGGTCTTGGGCGAGAAGGCCGCCGGCTGCTGGTCCTTGGTACCGAGCGCCGCCGGGCAGATGCCCTTCGAGTTCACGTCCTCGCCGTTCTGCTCGGTCGAGTACTTCGACACGACCAGCGGACGGCCGTAGGTCTTGGAACCCTTGTCCATGTCGACCTTGGTGGCCCAGTTCACGACCGGATCGAACTTCTCGGCGACGAGCAGCTCACCGGTGGCGCGATCGAGCGTGTAGCCGAAGCCGTTACGGTCGAAGTGCGTCAGAAGCGGACGATCCTTGCCGTCGATCTTCTGATCCGTGAGGATCATCTCGTTGATGCCGTCGAAGTCCCACTCGTCGTGGGGGGTCATCTGGTAGACCCACTTGGCCGCGCCGGTGTCGGGGTTACGCGCCCAAATGGTCATCGACCACTTGTTGTCGCCCGGACGCTGCTTCGGGTTCCAGGTCGAGGGGTTGCCCGAGCCGTAATACATCAGGTCGAGCTTGGGATCGTAGGAGAACCAGCCCCAGGTGCAGCCGCCGCCGGTCTTCCACTGATCGCCTTCCCAGGTCTTCAGCGAGGAGTCCTTGCCGACCGGCTTGCCGAGATGGGTCGTCTTCTCCGGGTCCATGATCATGTCGGCGTCGGGGCCCTGGGAGTGGCCGCGCCACACTTTCTTGCCCGACTTCAGGTCGTAGGCGGTGACGTGGCAGTTCACGCCGAACTCGCCGCCGGAGATGCCGACGATGACCTTGTCCTTCACCGGGAGAACGGTGGCGGTGTTGGTCTCACCCTTGGACGGGTCGCCGTTCTTGACCGACCAGTTCACCTTGCCGGACTTGGCGTCGAGCGAGACGAGCGTGGTGTCGGCCTGGTGCAGGAGGATCGCGCCGTCGGCATAGGCCAGACCACGGTTGACCGTGTCACAGCACATGACCGGGATCACGGACGGATCCTGCTTCGGCTCGTACTTCCACACGATCTTGGCGCCCTGGTCGAGGTCCAGCGCGTAGACGATATTCGGGAAGGGGGTGTGGACGTACATGATGTTGCCGACGACGAGCGGGGAGCCCTCGTGGCCGCGCAGCACGCCGGTCGAGAAGGTCCAGGCGACCTGGAGGTTCTTGACGTTGCTGGCGTTGATCTGGTCGAGCTTGGAATAGCGGGTGTTGGCGTAATCGACCGTCTGAAGCACCTGCTCCGCCGGGTTGGCGATGCCCTTCATGACGCTTTCGTTGGCCAGGGCCGGGCTTGCAGCCGCGAGACCCGCACCGAGTGCGAGGAGATGTACCGCTCTCATGGATTCCTCCGACAAGTCTTATCCGCCGCTGGATAGCAGCCCGCTACCCAGCGTTGATTGACCTGCTGTTTGCGACAGGGATGATATTCGCCTCGGCAGCTCGCGCCCGCCGCACAGAAATTAGGATTATTCCATAGTTTCCGGCGACTTACCCGGCTGGGTCCGCATCCCTTAGCGGCTCCCTGGAACCGAAGCTTGAACGAACTCTAAGAAAATTTCGGGCGCCGTCAACTCGCTTTCGTGCGTCGAATGTCGCACTCGCGCTGGCCTTTATCAGGAAACTTGCCTGCTCAATTTTGCTTTTTGCACCGCACAATTTGATGGGCGGCGCACACTTCTCAAGTTTGTTTTGACGAGCTTCACGCCTCTACCACGGATACGAATGCACTGCTCGCATGGGATGATCAAATTTTCCCATCGCCCATGCGCCCGCGGCACTTTAATTCCTGCTCGCGGGGCGCGGCGCGCCTGCTTGCGATGCCGCACTGCAAACAATCCGGCTCCTCAAAGGCTGCACCGACGGGGTCCTCCGCTGCTCGATCAGCCTCCTGCCGACCGGGAAATTTTTGCAATGAACCGCTCCGTTTATCCTTAAGGAACGGCAGCCATCCCCAACGGGGCAGCGCAGAGCGGGCTGCGGCCGCCTCCGATGCCCCATCGACGCGTCGGCGACCTCGGCCGCACGCGATTCTCTCGGGCGTGATTCTACTGAGCGACGATGCCGGGAAAGCGGGCGGCCAGATCCTGGCGGGTTGCATCGGCCCAGAGGCGGTCCCGCTCGCCGCGTGGCCGGTCGAGGGGCAGGCTCGCCAGCAGCCGGGCCGGCCGGGGCGAGACCAGCAGCAGACGGTCGGCGATCTCGATGGCCTCGGCCACGTTATGCGTCACCATCAGCGCACTCGTGCCGGTCTCGGCCACCGCCTCGACCACCAGCGCGCGCAGGGAGGCGGCCGCCGCATCGTCGAGGGAGACGAAGGGCTCGTCGAGGACGAGGATGCGCGGCTCCAGCGCCAGCGCCCGCGCCAGCGCGACCCGGCGCTGCATCCCAAGTGAGAGCGCGCCGGGATAATGCGCGCGCCACGCGGCGAGGCCGAGCGAGGCGAACAGGCCGTCGAGATCGCGCCCCCGGCGCTCGCGCGGCAGGCCGAGCCGCACATTCTGCTCGATGGTGCGCCAGGGCAGGAGGCGCGGATCCTGAAACACCATCGCGATGCCGGCCTCGGAGGGGTCGGGCGTCACGCTGCCCTCGAAGTCGCGGTCGAGGCCGAGCAGGATGCGCAGCGTCGTGGTCTTGCCCGCGCCCGACGGCCCGATCAGGCAGGTGATCTCGCCGGCATGGAGTTCGAAGGCGAGGCCGCGCACCGCCTCGACGGCCTCCGTGCGCGCCTTGCGGCCAGGCTTGCGGTAGACCTTGCGGTCCACCCGCACCGTGAGCAACGGCGCCGTCTCCGCGCCGGGTTCAGCGCCAGCGGCGGACATGTGCGTCGAGGGGCTGGAGGAGGAGGGAGTCGAGGGCGAGCATGACGCTCATGAAGACGAGGCTATAGCCGATCACCGCGGTGACGTCGAAGAGGGTGAAGTAGTAGTTGATGGCAAAGCCGACCCCGTTGGGACGGCCCAACAGTTCCACCAACAGCACGATCTTCCAGGCGAGCGAGATGCCGGAGCGCGCCGCCGCCACCATGAAGGGCTGGAGCTGCGGCAGCAGCACATGGGCGATCCAGGTCCGCCGGTCGAAGCGGTAGGTCGTCGCCATCTCCTCCAAGCCGGAGTCGAGGCCGCGGGCGCCCTCGCGCATGATGACGGCGACATTGGGCAGCTTGTTGAGCGCCACCGCGACGATGGCCGCGGTCTCGGTCAGCCCGAGCCAGACATAGGCCAGCACCGTGATGACGAGGGCCGGCGTGTTGAGGACGACGAGAAGCGGGGTATCGAGCAGCCGGTCGGCGAGGCGCGAGCGGCCGAGCGCGATGCCGAGCAGCACGCCGAGGCTCATGGCGATCACGAAGGAGACCGCGACCCGGGCGAGCGTGACGCCGACATTGAAGAACAGGGTGCCGCTCTGCGCCTCGCGCAGGATGAAGGCGAACACCGCGCTCGGCGACGGCAGGGTCCGCGTGTCGGCATAGGCGGAGAGGCCCTGCCAGAGGACGAGGAGGACGGTGAGGGAGAGGAGGCGCGCGAGCAGGGCCATGCGCACGGTCAGAGGACCAGGACCGGGGCCGGAGCCGTCATCGGCAAGGTGATCGCCAAGTCTTCAGCCGTTGCCCGAAGCATCGAGATAGAGGTCCGGCGGCAGGCTCTTGCCGACGCCGAGGAGTTGCGCGCCCGCGAGCCGGTCCAGGGCGGCGTAGATGCGCTCGCCATCCGCACGCTCGGCGGCGATGGGCCGGCGCGGGATGCCGGCGAGGAAGTCGCGCTTGAGCGCGGTGAAGGTGGCGTCGTCCTCCGCCGCCATCAGCGGGCGGACCGTCTCCCACAGGGCCGGCTCGTTCGCCAGCGCGTCCTTGGCGGCGGCCGAGGCGCGGGCGAAGCCGCGCACCACCTCGCCCCGGTCGGCCACGGTGTGGCCCTCGTAGAGATAGCCGATCAGCGAAACGGCGCCCTTGGCGCCGAAGGCCCGCATCACGTCGTCCGCCGAGATCAGCCGCTTGAAACCCTTGGCTTCGAGGCGGGCGCAGAACTGCCAGTAGAGCAGGGCCGCATCGAGTTCGCCGGTCTCCAGCTTCTGCGCCAGCAGTGGTGGCGCGCCGTAGGCGATCTGCGCGACGTTCTCGAGGTCGAGCCCCGCCGTCTCGCGGCCCTGTGCCCGCAGCAGGATCCAGTTCTTGTCGAGCGCGCCGCCCGCCACCCCGAGCCGCTTGCCCGAGAGCCCCTTCAGATCCGTGATCGGACTTCCGGCGGGCACCATCAGCGCGCCCTCGGTGGTGGAATAGGGCGAGAAGCGCACGCCCCGCCCCTCATTGCCGAGGCGGGCGGCGAAGATCAGGTCGCCGACGATGGCATCGACCTGACCGCCGAGGAAGGCGATGCGGGCGGCGTCGTTGCCGGCGAGCTTGACGATATCGAGGGTGAAGCCGTTGGCCGTGTCGAGGCCGCGCGCCTTGATGATCGCGGCCTCCCAGGCGGCGGTGCCGAAGGGCAGCACGCCGAGCCGGAACGTCTCGCCCGCCGCCTGCGCGCGGCAGACCGTCGGCAGCGCCGCCGCCAGCGACAGAGCCGCCGTCGCGAGCATTCCGCGCCGTGACAGCATGGGCGTCCTCATGAATTATCGGTCAGGCCGTTCCGTCCCCGGCGGGGGCGGACGGGTTCTGTTGAATTTTTTAATAGGGAATCGCTCCCGCCCCGTCCACAGCCGGCCCCGGCGTTTCCGCTGCGGCATGCGCGCGTCCGATCGCTGCGATCGCCGCTTGCGCATGCGCCGGTCCCGAAGCAGGTTTTCGCATCATCTTTTTCCGAAAGCCGGCGACCACCTTTCGGGATGATGCTCTATTCGACGGGAGGGTAACGATGACTCAAGCGCGTGAAGGCGTCCTCGACGACGCCACGGTCGAGCGGCGGCTCAAGGAAGAGCTTCCGCAGTGGCGGCTGGAGGAGGGCTGGATCCGGCGGACCTACAAGACCGCCTCCTGGAAGAGCACGCTGATGGTGATCAACACCGTGGGCCATCTGGCGGAAGCCGCGTGGCACCACCCCGATCTCACCGCCTCCTATGCCTGGGTCGAGGTACGGCTGATGAATCACGCGGCCAAGGGCATCACCGAGAAGGATTTCGCCCTGGCCCGGAAGATCGAGGAGGTGGTGGGCTGGCAGCCGGGCACGGAGGGCGCCGGGCTGGAAGGCACGCCGACCGATCCGCGCTTCGCCTACATCAAGTACGACAAGTAGGATCCGGGCCGGCCCGGCGGACATCTCGGGCCGGTCGCGGCCGGGCGGCATGGGAGGGGAGACGCGTCCGTCCTCCCCCACGGTCCGCGCTCGATCCGGCTCAGAAGACGAGCACGGTCTTGCCGGCGCGGCGCGGCCCGGTTTCCGCCTCCGTGATCGCGGTCAGTGCCTCGCTGAACGGCGCCTCCCGGCCGACATTCGGGCGCAAGGCCCCTTCCTGCGCGAGCCGCGCGATCGCGGGGAGATGCTTGAGCCCGGCATTCGCGAAGGCGAGCCGGTAGCGTCGCGACAGAAATCCGCGCAGCATCCGGGCCGGGGTGGGGTTGATGTCGATGAAGACGCCCTTGGGCGCCAGCATCGCCAGTCCGACGCCGGCATCGAGCGTCCCGATCGTATCGAAGACGGCATCGAACCGGGCCCCCGGTATCGCGGCCTTCACATCGGAATAGGCGAGGATCGAGGTCACGCCGGCCGCCCGCGCCGTGTCGATTGAGTCCGGTCCGCATGTGCCCGTCACCTCGGCGCCGTGGGCGACCGCCAGTTGGCTCGCGAAGGCACCGACGGCGCCTGCGCATCCATGGATGAGGATGCGGGTGCCGGCCCCCACCTGCGCCTTGTCGAGGAGGGCGACCCAGGCCGTCATCGCCGCGATGGGAAGGCTGGCCGCCTCACCGAAGGAGAGCCGCGACGGCTTTGCCGCGAGGTGGGCAGCGTTCACGATGATCGTCTCGGCAAAGGCGCCGGACTTCTTGAAGTCGATGCTGCCGAACACCGCATCACCAGCCTGCACGTGCCGCACCGCCGCGCCGGTGGCCTCGACGATCCCGGCAAAATCCGTCCCCATCGCCCGTGGGAAGCGCCGGCCGGTCACGAGCCGCATCGCTCCCCGACGAAGCTTCCAGTCGAACGGGTTGATCGCGGCAGCGCGGGTCGCGACCCGCACCTCGTCATCGCGCAGAGGGGGCAGGTCGCACTCGGCGATCGCCATCACCTCGGGTCCGCCGTAACGGTCGTATTGCACACGTTTCATCGCCACTCCGGGGCTCTCACGACCGAGGCAATTAATGCACTAAGTGCAAATTTGCAATCAGTGCAAAAATCGCTATGCCGAAGGGATGGAGCTGACGGAATCAGGCCAGGAAGGCCGGCGGGAGCGGAAGCGGCGCGAGACGCATCGGCGCGTCACCGAAGCGGCGCTGGGGCTGTTCGCCAGCCAGGGATATGAGGCGACGACGCTCGACGCGATCGCCGAGGCCGCGGGCATCGCCCGGCGCACCTTCTTCCACTACTTCGCCTCGAAGGAAGCGATCCTGGCGGCGTGGCAGAGCGATCTGCCGGAGGTGTTCCGCGACGCCCTCCTGAACGAGCCGATCGACCAATCCCCGCTCGACGCGGTGCTGCGCGTCCATCTGAAGCTCGCCGCCCATTACGATGACGGTCAGGCGATCGTCATCGACCGGATCATCCGTTCGAACGCGCAGCTCCGCGCCGGCAACCAAGCCAAGTACCTGCATCTCGAACAGGTGACCGCCGAGGCACTGCACCGGCTCTGGCCGGAGCCTGAGCGACGCAACGCCCTGCGCATGGTCGCGATGGTTTCCGTCGGCGCCCTGCGGCTTGCCATCGAACGCTGGTCCGAAGGCGAAGGGCGGCCGCCGCTCACCGCGCATCTGCGGGACGCCTTCGCGGACCTGCGCACCGCGCTGTCCGGCGTTTGAGCCCGCTGCGCGCCTTCGCGGATCGGCGGTGCAGCGCCTGCCCCCGCAACCACCGCCCCGCTTCGAGAGACCGGAGATGACATCGTTGCGCGTGTTGCACGTCCTGCTGGCGCTCGGGCTTCTGATCGCGCCGGGTGCGCGCGCCGGTGCCGAACCCGGCGGGCCGCCCCCGGATGCGCCCAGCTTCTCCGATTACCGGCAGCGGACGCTCGACCTGCTGCGGAGCCGCCGCGGCTCAGCGCAGTCGGAGACGGCGGTGGCCCTGAACGCCCCGCGCGAGTGGCGCCCCGCCCCATCGAAGAAAGCGGGACCGACGAAGGGAATCCTGCTGGTGCACGGGCTCGGGGACTCGCCCTGGTCCTTCCACGATGTCGCCCGGGAACTCGCCGCCGACGGCTTTCTCGTTCGTACCGTGCTGCTGCCCGGCCACGGCACCCGGCCCGAGGACATGCTCGACGTCGAATTGGAGCAGTGGCAGCAGGTCGTGCGGGAGCAGGCAGAGGCGCTCCGCCGCGATGCCGGGGAAGTCTATCTCGGCGGCTTCTCCACAGGTGCCAACCTCGTCACCGAATACGCCTATAGCCACGACGACATCGCCGGATTGCTGCTGTTCTCTCCGGCCTTCCAATCGGCCGTGGCGCTCGATTGGGTCGCGCCGCTGATCGTCCGGTTCCGCCCGTGGCTGCTGACGCCCGACGGGCGCATGCCGCTCCAGAACGCGGTGCGCTACTTCACGGTGCCGACCAACGGGTTCGCGCAGTTCTATCGCAGCAGCCAAGCCGTGCGACAGCGCCTCGATGCGCGCGCCTATGACAAGCCGGTCTTCATGGTCGTGGCCCGGCACGATTCGGTGCTCGACGCCGAGGCCCTGCTCGACACGTTCCGGACCCGCTTCACCCATCCGGCGAGCCGCCTGATCTGGTACGGCGCAGCACCGGCACTGCCGGAGAGCGAGGCGCGCATCCTCGTGCGCACCGACCGGCTGCCGGAGCGGCGCATCAGCCAGTTCTCGCATATGGGCGTGCTGTTCAGCCCCTCGAACCGTCTCTACGGCGAGCACGGCACGGACCGCATCTGCTGGAACGGGCAGGACGAGGCGGCGACCCAAGCCTGTGCGCGCGGCGCGGAGGTCTGGTACGCGGACTGGGGCTACCGCGAGGCGGACAAGATCCACGCGCGGCTGACCTTCAATCCCTATTTCGCGTGGCAATCCGCCGTCATGACATCCGTGCTGGACAGCGCGGGATCGCCTCGCCAACGGCGTCCGGGAGCGCGTCGCGGTGCTGTCGCCGACGGATCGTCCGGCGGACGGCTCGCGCACTGACCCCGGTACCGGAAGGCTGATGCCGCCCAGGCCACGGCCCCGACCGAACGCACCCCCCCATACGAAAATGGCCGGGCGAACCCGGCCATTCCCTCACTTGATGCGGAAAGAGCTTACTTGCCGCCCATCGCGTCGGCCTTCTGGATCAGCGCCTCGGCCATGCGGATCGAGGCGATGTCGATGAGGCGGCCGTCGAGCGAGACGGCGCCGCGGCCGGCCTTGGCGGCCTCTTCCATGGCCTCCAGAATGCGGCGGGCCTTGGTGACCTCGGCCTCGGAGGGGGTGAACACCTCGTTGGCGAGATCGATCTGCGAAGGATGGATCGCCCACTTGCCCTCAAAGCCGAGCGCGGCGCAGCGGCGGGCCGCCGAGGTGTAGCCGTCCGGATCGGAGAAGTCGCCGAACGGGCCGTCGATCGGGCGCAGGCCGTAGGCACGGCAGGCCACCAGCATGCGGTTCTGGGCGAACAGCCACGGATCCTGCCAGTGGGTCTGGCGGTTGCCGGCCTCGTCCTTGTCGGTGAGCACGCTGTAATCGGCGTTGACGCCGCCGATCACGGTGGAGCGGGCGCGGGTGGAGGCGGCGTAGTCGGCCACCCCGAAGGACATCGCCTCAAGGCGCTTGGACGAGGTCGCGATCGCCTCGACATTGGCCATGCCGAGCGCGGTCTCGATCAGCACCTCGAAGCCGATCTTCTTCTCGCGCTTCTTGGCCTGCTCGATCTGCGTCGTCAGCACGTCGATGGCGTAGACGTCGGCCGGCACGCCAACCTTGGGGATCAGGATCATGTCGAGGCGCGGGCAGGCCTCCACGATGTCCACCACGTCGCGGTACATGTAGTGGGTGTCGAGACCGTTGATGCGGATCATCATGGTCTTGTTGCCCCAATCCAGGTCGTTGAGCGCCTGGATGATGTTCTTGCGGGCCTGCTCCTTGTCGTCGGGCGCAACCGCGTCCTCGAGATCGAGGAAGATCACGTCGGCCTTCGAGGCGGCCGACTTCTCCATGAAGGTCGGGTTGGAGCCGGGAACCGCGAGTTCGGAGCGGTGCAGGCGCGGGGTGGCCTGCTGGATCAGGGTGAAGCTCATGGGGAATCCTCCGTTCTGTGAGACCGTCTTGTCGTGCGCGCGGTCACGCCTGGGAGACGCATGCCGCACTTGAAAAGCATCGCCCTTTTCCGAAAGCCGGCGGCCACCTTTCGGGACGATGTTCTATCTCGCGCGCCCGAGCCGGCCGTCCAGCCGGGCCCGGAACACGTCGCCGAGATTGTATGCATTATCCAGTCGCACCGAAGCCGACGGCGATGCAGTTGATCGACAGCAGCAGCGCGGACTTCACCGCCTCGCGCTTGTCCTCGTCGGTCTCGTTGCGGTAGCGGCGCAGCAGCTCGACCTGCTCGCGGCTGACCTGATTGATGGTCGGCAGCCGCCCGCGCAGGCGTTCGCTGAATTGCGGGAAGCGCTGAGCGAGTTCGCTGTCGCCCGACACCCGCAGGACCATCGTCCGCGTCAGCGCGTATTCCGCTTCGATCATCCCGAAGATGCGGGCGCGAATACCCTCGTCCTCGACGAGGCCGGCATAGTCGCGGGCGATTTCGAGATCGACCATCAGCAGGGTCTTCTCGACCTCGTCGAGGACGAGGCGGAACACCCGGCAATCCCGGAACAGCCGCTTCAGTAGGGCTTCGCCCGCCTCGCCGCGGACATCGATGAAGCTCTTGAGCCCCGAGCCGACACCGTACCAGCCGGTGATGACGTGCCGGTTCTGCGACCACGCGAACACCCAGGGGATCGCGCGCAGATCCGAGAGCGACTTGGCGCCGAAGCGCCGGGCCGGGCGCGAGCCGATATTGAGCAGCGAGATCTCGTCGAGCGGACTCGCCGCCTGGAAGTAATCGACGAGGCCCTCGGCCTGGAGCAGGTTGACATAGGCCGCCCGCGAGGCGCCGGAGAGCGCCTCCAGCGCGTCGTCGAATTCGGCGCGCGAGCCGTTGCCGTTGCCCTCCGAGAGGAGCGCGTGCTCGAAGACGGAAGCCGCCAGCAGCTCCATCTGGTAGGCGGCGGTGCCGCGATTGGCGTATTTGAACGAGACGACCTCGCCCTGCTCGGTGATGCGGAAGCGGCCCTGAATCGAGCCCGGCGGCTGGGCGGCGATGCCGCGATGGGTCGGCACGCCGCCGCGGCTCACCGAACCGCCGCGGCCGTGGAAGAAGGCGATCGGCACGCCGAGATGGTTGCCGAGCACGGTGAGCCGCACCTGCGCCTTGTAGAGCTCCCAGTTCGAGGCGATGAAGCCGCCATCCTTGTTGGAATCGGAATAGCCGATCATCACTTCCTGCACCCCGCCCTGCCAGCGGGTGGAGCGGCGCACCACGGGGATGCCGAGCAGCTCCTTCATGATGGCCGGGGCGGCGCGCAGGTCGTCGATGGTCTCGAACAGCGGCACGATCGGCAGCGGGCAGATCTCGGTGCCCGTCGCGTCGAGGAAGATGCCAGCCTCCTTGGCCAGCAGGTAGGCGCCGAGCACATCGACGGTGGAGCGGGTCATCGACAGGATGAAGGCGCCGAAGGCCTCGCGGTCGAGGGTGTCGCGCATCTCGCCGACCAGCGCGAAAGTCGCGAGCGTCTCGCGCGCGTCGTCGGGCAGACGGTCGGCGAAATCCTCGAACGAGGTTTCGGGTGTGCGCGGCCGGGCCAGCTCGGTGAGCAGCCAGTCCTTCCAGGCCGGCGAATCCAGCTCCGGCGGCTCGCGGTCGCCGTTGCGCAGCTTCCAAAGCGCATGCAGCGTCTTGGTGGTGCGGGTCGAGTTCTCGCGCAGATCGAGCCGCACGGTCGAGAAGCGGAAGATCTCGACCATCCGCCGCACGGGCCGCACGATGTCGGTGGCGAGCGCCCCGCATTTGGCGTCGGCCAGCCCCTTCTCCAGGGTGCGCAGATCGTTGATGAGCCCGTCCGCGCTCGGATAATCCGGGCCGACCGAGCGGGCGCCCTTGTTGCGGGCGATCGTCGCTTCAAGCTTGCGCAGCACGCAGGAGAGGAACTGGCGGTAGGCCTCGCCGGGATTGCGGTTGGCGATCGCCCGCGCGTCGCCGGACTCGGCCAGCATATGCGCGAGTTCGCTGCGGAAGGTCTCGGGCACCGGCAGCGAGCGTTCGGTAATCGAGAGCACTCGGCCGAGATGGGTGATGCCGTCGCGGTAGCGCCGCAGCGACGCCAGGGCGTTGCGCTGAAGCGTCTCGCGGGTCACGCTGGCGGTGACGTAGGGGTTGCCGTCGCGGTCGCCGCCGATCCAGCTTCCGAACTGGAAGAAGGGCGGCACCTCGAAGGTCTCGTCGGGATAGTACTGCGCGAGGCTCTCTTCGAGCGAGAGCAGCATCTCGGGCAGCATCTCGAACAGGGTCTCGTCGAAGAAGTGCAGGCCCCAAGCGACCTCGCGCTCGACGGTGGCCTTCTCCAGATGCAGCTCGCCCGTCATCCAGATCAGCTCGATCTGGTCGCGCAGCTCGTTCATCAGGCCGTTGCGCTCGCGCTCGGTCCAGCGCGGCAGTTCCAGCTCGCGCAGCACGAGGTAGATCCGGCGCAGCTTCTCCAGCACCGTCACCCGCTTGCCCTCGGTGGGATGCGCGGTGATGGTCGGGCGGATGCGCAGATCCTTGAGCAGCGCGTGGATCTGCTGCGGGCCGATGCCCCGGGCGGAGGCCTCGGCCAACACCTTGGCGAAGGAGCCGTTCAGCGCCTCGCGGCCCTGGTCGCGCTCGACATGGCGGCGGCGGCGCATGGCCGCGTTCTGCTCGGCGATCGAGACGAGCTGGAACCAGATGCCCTGCACCTGAAGCGCGCGCGCCAGCATCTCCGGCGTGAAGGAAGAGATGTCGGCGCGGCCGTGCAGCACGTCCTCCAGCTCGGGATCGTGGCGGCGGGCCACGTCGAGCAGGGCGTGGAACAGGATGTCGAGGGCGTCTTCGGTGGCCGTGCCGGTGATGACCGGCGGCGCGAAGGTCGTGTCGGTCGCGGCTGACGGCCGGGCGTGCAGCGTCTTGGTCATGGGATCCCCCCTGGCGAGGTTCTTTTTGTCGGACTCCCGTGGACAGGCCTGCGGGACGGTGGATCACTCCGATCCACGAGGCCCCTCCTCCCGAGCGCGAGGCCGAAGCGAGGAGGGGCGGGTCGTTCAGGGTCAGGTGAGGCGGTGCCGTTCGCACCACCCCAAAGCCCCCTCCCCGCACGGAAGAGGGGACGGGCGGATCACGCCGCGCGGGCGAGCACGTCGGCCACGGTGCTGCCGAAGGAGCCCGGATCGGGCGCCACGGTCAGGCCATAAGAGCGCATGATCTCGGCCTTCTCCGCGGCGCTGTCGCCGGTCGCCGAGATGATCGCGCCGGCATGCCCCATGCGGCGGCCCTTGGGGGCGGTGAGGCCGGCCACGAAGCCGATCACGGGCTTGGAGAAGTTCTCCTTGATCCAGGCCGAGGCCTCGGCCTCCTGCGGACCGCCGATCTCGCCGATCATCAGCACGGCCTCCGTCTCGGGATCCTGCTCGAACAGAGCGAGGTGGTCGAGGAAGGAGGAGCCATTGATCGGATCGCCGCCGATGCCGACGGAGGTCGAGATGCCGATGCCAAGCTCCTTCATCTGCGCGGCGGCCTCGTAGCCGAGGGTTCCGGAGCGGGAGATGACGCCGACCTTGCCCGGCAGGTAGATGTGGCCGGGCATGATGCCGAGCATCGACTTGCCCGGCGAGATGATGCCCGCGCAGTTCGGGCCCACCACCATCGTGCGCTTCTCCTTGGGATAGCGCCGCAGGTAGCGTTTCACCCGCATCATGTCCTGAGCGGGGATGCCGTCGGTGATCGAGCAGACGAGCTTGAGGCCGGCATCGGCCGCCTCCATGATCGCGTCCGCCGCGAAGGGGGGCGCCACGAAGGTGATCGAAGTGGTGGCGCCGGTCGCCTCCACGGCCTCCTTGACGGTGTTGAACACCGGCACGCCGCAATGGGTCTTGCCGCCCTTGCCCGGGGTGACGCCGCCGACGACGTTGGAGCCGTAGGCGATCATTTCCTTGGCGTGGAAGGTGCCCTTGTCGCCCGTGATACCCTGGACGATGATCGGGGTCTTCTCGTCGATGAGAATGCTCATGGCGTGATTCCTCCCCCGTTCGTCAGTGCTTGGCGCCGTGGCAGGCTTCGACAGCCTTGCGCGCGGCTTCCGTAAGGGTGTCGGCGGTGATGAGGTCGAGCCCGCTCTCGGCGAGGATCTTCTTGCCCTCGTCGACGTTCGTGCCGGCGAGCCGCACGATGAGCGGTACGTCGATCTTCACCTCGCGCGCGGCCTTCACCACGCCCTCCGCGACCCAGTCGCAGCGGTTGATGCCGGCGAAGATGTTGACGAGGATCGCCTTCACGTTGCGGTCGGACAACACGAGCCGGAAGGCCGTCGCGACGCGGTCGGGCGAGGCGCCGCCGCCGACATCGAGAAAGTTCGCCGGCTCACCGCCCGCGTGCTTGATCATGTCCATGGTCGCCATGGCCAGGCCCGCGCCGTTGACGATGCAGCCGATTTCGCCCTCGAGGCCGATATAGCTGAGATTGTGCTCGGCGGCCTGGGCCTCGCGGGGATCGCCCTGCGACGGGTCGTGCATGTCCGCGATGTTGCGGCGGCGGAACAGGGCGTTGTCGTCGAAGGACATCTTGGCGTCGAGCGCCAGCACCCGGTCGTCCTTGGTGACGACGAGCGGGTTGATCTCCAGCATGGTGCCGTCGCAGTCGCGGAACGCCCGGTAGGCGTTCATGATGGTCTTCACCGCGGCCGAGACCTGCTTGATGTTGAGGCCGAGCTGGAACGCGATCTCGCGGGCCTGGAACTGCTGCAGGCCCACCGCCGGCTCGACCACGACCTGGATCAGCGCCTCGGGCTCCTTGGCCGCGATCTCCTCGATGTCCATGCCGCCGCGCTGGGAGGCGATGACGCGGACGCGCTCGGCCTTCCGGTCCAGCACGTAGCCGAGATAGAGTTCACGCTCGAACGGATCGGCGGTCTCGACGTAGACGCGCTGTACCGGCTTGCCCTCGGGGCCGGTCTGGAGCGTTACGAGGCGTTTTCCCAGCAGGTCGCGGGCGGCGTCGCGCACTTCGTTGTAGGTGCGGCAGAGCTTGATCCCACCGGCCTTGCCGCGGGCGCCGGCATGGATCTGGGCCTTCACCGCCCAGAACGAGCCACCGAGCTCGGTCGCCGCATAGACCGCCTGATCCGGGCTGAAGGCCACGGCGCCCTTCGGGACGGCGACCCCGAAGCTCGCGAGCAGCTCCTTGGCTTGGTACTCGTGAACGTCCATCGAGACCTCCTTCGCGTTTCCGTCGTTTTTGTTGGGCCGACCTTCGCGGAAAAATTACTTTTCGGGAAGCGGGTCAGCTCTCAATTTTTTCTTTTGTAGTGCTTCAGTTTGCTTGCCCGTCAGTGACTTAGCGGGCTTCTAAACTGAGGATCGGGCGGTGCGGGCACTGGGGGTTTAGCAACGCTCGTCCTGCCCTTGCCCTCATCCTGAGGTGCCCGCGTGAGCGGGCCTCGAAGGATCGTCCAGAAATCGCGCGGGTCCTGGAGGATCCTTCGAGGCCGCTTCGCGGCACCTCAGGATGAGGGGCAGGGTTGGACGGCGGACATCCGCTCTCGGTCCTTGCGCTCCCTTGTCATGGCGAGGCGGGGCCGAAGCAATCGAGGGCTCAGCCCTGCCCGGAAACGTCGTTCCGCTGGATCGCTTCGCATCCCTCGCGATGATGGCGAGGGACGCGGAGCGACGAACCGAACGGCTCAGTTCACCTTGGACTTCACGGTCTCGTAGATCCGCTCGTTGAGCGCGCCCGCCTCGGCCAGAAGGCCTTCCAGCTCCTTCAGCCGCTCCTCGGCGAAGGCACGGTCGTCGAGACCCTTGGCGTTGACGTAGACGTTGAGGGCCGCCGAGCGCAGGCCGGCATAGGCCGAGAGCACCGCGACACCGGCATCCGAAATCACGTTGAGATTGCCCTTCTCGGCGACGATCTCGGCTAGATCGATCACCTCGCGGCAGACGCGGCAGCAAGCGAGCGGCACGTCGGTCGCGGTCTTGAGCGCCTCCTGAATCGTGGCAGCGCGCGCGGCCTTCTCTTCGTCGGTGGTCTTCGGCAGCCCGTAGGCGCCCATCACCGCGTCGAACGCCTCGACGTCGTCGGCGATCATGCCGGTGAGCGTGCGGCGCAAGCCTTCCGACTTCTCCAGCACCTGCTTCAGGTCGGCTTCGACCTCGACATACTTCTTCTTGCCGATGGTGAGGTTGCAGACCATCGAGACCAGCGCCGCGCCCATGGCGCCGGAGATCGCCGCGGCACCGCCGCCGCCGGGGGTCGGGGCCGAGCTCGCCAGGCCGTCGAGGAATGTTTCGATCGTCTCGTTCGCGGCCATGGGTCCCTCCCCTTCCGATTCTTGTTGGTTAGCACGGGGCAGCGCCGACATGGGCCGGCGCTGCCTTCAGACCGGGAGCGTCAGGCCATTTCCTTGGCGAGCGCGTAGATCTCCTCGGCGTCGAACACGCCTTCGGTCGATTCGAACAGCTTGGCGATGCAGGCGCGGTGCAGCTTGAGCTTCAGGCCGCCGATGCCGAGGGCGCCGAAGCTCTTCTTGCCGTGGCGCTCCTTGGCCTTGTCCATGGCGTCGATGCCGCCGAAGCCGAGCGGGGGCTGGGCGTTGTAGTCGGCGACGATCTCGATCGAGGCCTCGTCCTTCCAACCGGATTCCGGCAGCAGCTCGATGCCGATGGCGCCGGCCGAGAAGATCAGGTTCTGACCCTTCACCAGGGCGACGCGGGAAGCCTCGTCCGGGGTGGCGGCGGCCTTCACGTTGACGCCGAAGCGCTTGTTGACGGAATCCGCCGCGGCCTGCGCCCGGTCGAGCTGGCGGGCGGCGAGGGTCACCTCGGCGCCTTCCTTGGCGAGAAGCGCCGCCGAGCGCATGCCGACGGGGCCGGTGCCGGCGAGCACGACCGCCTTCTTGCCCTGAACCGAACCGCCCGCCGCCTTCACGACGAGGGCGACGCCCGCGGCCGCGGTGGTGTTCGAGCCGTTCGAATCGAGCATGGTCGAGACGCGGAACGGGCCGAAGAAGCGCTTCTTGACCGCCTCGAACACCGCCTCGCCCGCGGCCATGTTGCCGCCGCCGACGAAGATCGCGGTCGACTTCTTCTCCGAGCCGCCGCGGGTATAGATCGTGCCGTCCACGAGCGCGCCGACATTGTCCGTCGTCACATTGCCGTAGCCGGTGATGTGGTCGGCGCCGCCGTCATAGCCGACGACCGTGTCGAACACGCTCGGAACCGCATCGGTGTCGAACAGGAAGAGAAGCTTCTTGGTCATTGTGCCTCTGGCTGTTGGCTGGCCGCGCGGATAAGCGCACGACCGCTTCATAAGGATGGCTTGGCGCCTGTCGCCATGGCGACGGCCGTCACCGTCGAAACCTCATTTATTCGGATGATCCCACCCCCGCCCTCATCCTGAGGTGCCGGAGCGAAGCGGAGGCCTCGAAGGGTGCTCCAGGGATCGCGCGGGTCCTGGAGGCTCCTTCGAGGCCGCTTCGCGGCACCTCAGGATGAGGGTGAGAGCGGGATACCCGTAGAGGCTACGCCTCGACGACGTTCTGCGGCTTGCCCGCGACAAAAGCCTCGACGTTGTCCACGAGCTGGTCGGCGAGGATCTGCATCGCTTCCTTGCTCGCCCAGGCCACGTGCGGAGTGACGATCAGGTTCGGCAGGTCAGCGTCGCAGAGGATGTTGCCGTCCTTCGGGGGCTCCTGGGCCACCACGTCGAAGCCGGCGCCGCCGATGGTGCCGTCCTTGAGCGCCTGAAGCAGGGCCGCCTCGTCCACCAGCCCGCCGCGGGCGGTGTTGATGAGGATCGCGGACTTCTTCATCTTCTTGAGCTGCTCGGCCCCGATCATGTTCTTGGTGTCGGGGGTCAGCGGCACGTGCAGCGTGATCACGTCGGACTGGGTCAGGATCGTATCGAGATCCACGAGCCCGTCCTGCGGAAACACGTCGAAGGCCAGCACCTTCATGCCGAGGGCCTCGGCCCGCTTGGCGATCGACTTGCCGAGCGCGCCGTAGCCGATGATGCCGAGCGTCGAGCCGGCAATGTCGTAGATCGGGTAGTCGAAGTAGCAGAACTGCTTCGACTTGTTCCAATCGCCCCGGCGCACGGAATTCGCGTAGGGCACGATCGCCCGGCGCAGCGCGAACATCAGGCCGACCACGTGCTCGGGCACGGTGTTGAAGGCGTAGTTGCGGATGTTGACGACCGTGATGCCCTGGGCTTTCGCCGCGGCCTTGTCGACGACGTCCGTGCCCGTGGCGGCCACCGCGATCAGCTTCAGGTCAGGAAGCTGCTTCAGCGTATCGGCGCGCATCGGCACCTTGTTGATCATCGCGATCTCGGCGCCCTGAAGGCGCTCGACGATCTCCTCCGGCGTCCAGGTCGACTCGTATTCCTTGTACTCGTGCGGGAAGTTGAATTCGCGCACGGTCGCGTCGAGCGACTCGCGATCGAGGAAGACGACTTTCTTTGTCATTCTGGACCCCTTCCGGATCGACCGGCGGGCAATCCTGTCGCTCACAAAACTCCGGCCGCCCCGTCGTCGCCGGAGCGAGAACGGTCAGCGACCGGGCGATTCGTGAGGCACAGTGCCGGCCCCGTTCCTCACCTGTCTCGAAGCGTCTCCCGCGGACCGCCGATGAGCCGGCCGTTCCGCGGGGCGCCTTTCTCTATTTAGCGGAAGCGGCGCCGTTGGAACCGGCGCCGCCCCCAAAAATCAGGCCCAGATATCAGGCCCAGTATTTAGGCCTTCGCGAGGGGGTTCTCGCGCAGGTAGCTGGAGGCGGCGGCGACACCCGAACCGGGGGTCACGTTCACGCCGTTGTCGATGAGCGACATCTCGGCGCCGGCGATCGCGCCGAGCAGCGAGAGTTCGTTCAGGTCGCCGACGTGGCCGATGCGGAACACCTTGCCCGCGACCTGGGACAGGCCGGCGCCGAGCGCGAGGTTGTAGCGCACATAGGCGTGCTTGATGATCTTGGCCGCATCCACACCCTCGGGCGCCATGATGGCGGTGACGGTGTCGGAGTTCCATTCCGGCGACTTGGCGCAGGTCTTCAAGCCCCAGGCGGCCACGGCCTGACGGGTCGCCTCACCGAGCACGGCGTGGCGGTGGTAGACGTTCTCCAGGCCTTCCTCGAACAGGCAGGCGAGCGCCTCGCGCAGGCCGTAGAGCAGCGGCAGCGGCGGGGTGTAGGGGAAGTAGCCGGTCGGGTTCTGCTTCTTCTGGTCTTCCCAGTCGAAGTAGACGCGGGCGAGCCGGTCGTTGCGGCCGGACTGGCCCTCGGCGGCCTTGAGCGCCTTCTGGCTGACGCAGATCACGCCGAGGCCGGCGGGCAGCATCAGGCCCTTCTGGGAGCCGGCGATGGCGCAATCGACCTTCCACTCGTCGGCCTTGAAGGGCAGCGAGCCGATGGAGGACACGCCGTCCACGAACAGCAGGGCCGGGTGGCCGGCGGCGTCGATCGCCTTGCGCACGGCGCCGATATTGGAGGTCACGCCGGTCGCGGTCTCGTTATGGACCACCATGACGGCCTTGATCTCATGGTTCTTGTCGGCGCGCAGAGCCTCCTCGATCTTCTCGGGCTTGGCGCCGGTGCCCCACTCCTCCTCCTGGACGACGACGTCCAGGCCGAGGCGCTGGGCCATGTCGATCCAGAGATGGCTGAACTGGCCGAAGCGGGCAGCCAGCACCTTGTCGCCACGGGCGAGCGTATTGGCCAGCGCCGATTCCCAGATGCCCGTGCCGGAGGCCGGGAACAGGAAGATCGTGCCGTCGGTCGAGCCGAACACCTTCTTGGTGTCCTCGAACAGCGGCTTCGTCAGGGACGGGAAATCGACCGAGCGGTGATCCTCGGACTGCACCATCATGGCGCGCATCACCCGGTCCGGGATGTTGGTCGGGCCGGGAACGAACAGGTGGTTGCGTCCCGGACGTCTCGTTGCCGCCATGAGAATTTCCTCCAATTAAGTCGTTCTGGGCGGAGCGGCCCTTCGCGGCCGCGATCCCGCCCGATCCTGATGGCGGGCGCAAGCCCGCCGCGAAACGTCGTTCAGCCCCGCCGCAAAGCCGCGCGCGAAAATGCCTTCCGCCGGCCGGGACCGTACCCCTGCGATGTCGGATCGTTGATCGTCCCGGAGCGGCGAAGCGGCCATCGTGCCGCTCGCGTCGCGGCGCGTGCAGCCGCGCCGGTCGCCTCCAAAGGACCGAACCCTCGATGCGTCAGCCCGGCGCCGCATTCATGCGCGCTCCTGCTGCGTGTCCAGCGCTCCCATCCGTCGCGGCCATTCCCACACCTCTGTCGGGTGCTGCTGCGCATACCGAGGCACGCGCGGCGGATGACCTTGGCTGCCGTTATGCCTCCCGCGCCGGGGAATGGAAAACGGAAAAAACTGAACTGAAAAACAAAAAGATTTTCGCATGCACCGGCTGCGGGCGGGGCCTGCGGCGAGCCATGGGCGTGTGCCGCGCCGGAAACCGGGGGGACCGCCCGGTGCGCGGAAGCGGGGCAGAATGATGCACCCCGCCGTCATCAAACTGAGATCGGAATGCGATTTGGCTCTTCCCCGTCGCGATGCGGTTGTGAAGAGCCGGGGGCGCCAGTGTCACAGGATCCGGAATCGACCATCCGCGTTCGGACGCTCTTCTTGTCCGATCTGCATCTGGGCACCAAGGGCTGCCAGGCGGCCCTGCTGCTCGACTTCCTCCGCGACGTCGATGCCGACACGATCTACCTCGTGGGCGACATCGTCGACGGCTGGCAGCTCCGCTCGGGCTGGTACTGGCCGCAGGCGCATAACGACGTGGTGCAGAAGCTGCTGCGCAAGGTGCGCAAGGGCGCTCACGTCGTCTACGTGCCCGGCAACCACGACGAGTTCCTGCGCGACTATATCGGCATGACCTTCGGCGGCATCGAGATCGCCGACAGCCGGGTCCATGTCGCGGCCGACGGCAAGCGCTACCTCGTCATCCATGGCGACCAGTTCGACATGGTGGTGCGCCACTCCAAGTGGCTCGCCCATCTCGGCGATTGGGCCTACACCTCGGCGCTCGCGGTCAACACCGTGGTCAACCGGGTGCGCCGCCGCCTCGGCCTCGCCTACTGGTCGCTCTCGGCCTGGGCGAAGCTCAAGGTGAAGAACGCGGTCAACTTCATCGGGCAGTTCGAGACCTTCCTCGCCACGGAGGCCCGGCGCCAGGGCGCGGACGGGGTGATCTGCGGCCACATCCACCATGCCGCGCACCGCGAGGTCGAGGGGCTGACCTATCTCAATACCGGCGACTGGGTGGAATCCTGCACCGGCATCGTCGAGCATTACGACGGCCGCATGGAGGTGCTGCACTACCCGACCCTGCTGCGCGAGCGCCGCGCGGCGGAGACCTTCGAGCCCGAGATCCGCCGCGCCGTCGCCTAGGGCGCCACCCTGGATATCGGATCCAGGACGGCGCTCCGGGCTGTTGTTTTCGCATCATCGTTTCCCGAAAGCCGGCGGCCAGCTTTCGGGGTGATGCCCGCCCCTCACGGACAGACGAGACCCGCATGAGGCTGCTGCTCGCCACCGATGCGTGGCACCCGCAGGTCAACGGTGTGGTGCGCTCCGTCGAGCGCATGGCCGAGGCCGCCGCCGGCCTCGGCGTCGAGCCGCTGATGCTGACGCCGGCCGACTTCCCCTCCCTGCCGATGCCGGGCTACCGCGAAATCCGGCTCTCGCTGATCACCCGCGGCCGGGTGCTGTCACGCTGGGAGCGGCTCGCGCCGACTCATGTGCACATCGCGACCGAAGGGCCGATCGGCCACGCCGTGCGCGCCGCCTGCCTGTCGCGGGGGCAGGCCTTCACCACGAGCTACCACACCCGCTTTCCCGAATATCTCGCCGCCCGCGCCCCCGTGCCGGAGGCCTGGAGCTATGCTTGGCTGCGCCGCTTCCACGCCGCAGCGAGCGGCACCATGGTCAGCACGCCCTCCCTCGAACGGGAGCTGGCGGGGCGCGGCTTCACCCACCTGATGCGCTGGACCCGCGGCGTCGACACCGACCTCTTCCGCCCCCGTGACGGCGACGACGGGGCGAACCCGTTTCCCGATCTGCCGCGGCCGATCTTCCTCTCGGTCGGCCGGCTCGCGGTCGAGAAGAACCTCGCCGCCTTCCTCAGCCTCGACCTGCCCGGCTCCAAGGTCGTGGTCGGCGACGGGCCGGACCGGGCGCGGCTCCAGGCACTGGCGCCGGACGCGCACTTCCTCGGCGCGCTGACCGGCGAGGCGCTGGCGCGAGTCTACGCGCGTGCCGACGCCTTCGTGTTCCCGAGCCTGACCGATACCTTCGGTATCGTCCTGCTCGAAGCGCTCGCCTCGGGCCTGCCGGTGGCGGCCTATCCCGTGACCGGCCCCCTCGACGTCATCGGCGGCACCGGCGCGGGCGCCCTCGATGCGGATCTGCGCGCGGCGGCCCTCGCCGCGCTCGCGATCCCGCGGGAGCGCTGCCGGGCGGAGGCGATGCGCTACACCTGGGCCGAGAGCGCGCGCCAGTTCTACGACAACATCGCGACCGCTCACGCCCTCGGATCGGTCCGGGGCGCCGCCCGCCATCCGAGCCGCGCCCCGCTGCCGCGCCCCGGCTGAGCGAAGCCGACAGGACCGATCGGACGGCGGCGGCTTCATGCTCGCTGCGCCCTGGTTGTCCGCGGGCTTTTGACCCGCCCCGGGATGACGGGTGAGTGCGAGGATGCCAGGGTCCGCGCCATGGCCCCTCGACCGAAATCCGTCAAAGCCCCGCGCCCGTTCGATCCCGCGCTTGCCGCGACCTATCCGGCCGTGATCGGCTGCGACGAGGTCGGGCGCGGCGCCCTGTGCGGTCCGGTGATGGTGGCGGCCGTGTGGTTCGACCCCGTGGCCTTTCCGCCGGAGATCCTGGCCCGGCTCGACGACAGCAAGCGCCTGGACCGCGCCGCGCGCGAGGCGCTGACCCCGCTGATCCGGGCCCATGCGCGGGTCTCGCTCGCGGCGGGCTCGCGGGCGCTGGTGGATCGGGTGAACGTGCGCGGGGCGACCCTCGACGCCATGCGCCGGGCGGTGACGGGCCTCGGGCTCGACGCCACCGTGCTGGTGGATGGGCGCGATCCGATCCCCGGCCTGACGCAGGGCTGCCGCGCCGTGATCGGCGGCGACCGCCTCGTGCCGCAGATCGCCGCCGCCTCCATCGTCGCCAAAACATGCCGCGATGAGATCATGCGCCGCCTCGCCCTGCGCCACCCGGCCTATGCCTGGGAGCGCAACGCCGGCTACGGCACCGCCGCCCACCTCGCCGGCCTCACCGCGCAAGGCCGCAGCCCGCATCACCGGGTGAGTTTCACGGGGCGGTTCGAGGCCGCCCGCGCCCTCTCGGACGCGTGACGCGACTCCCCCCTGAGTCTCCTCAAAACAGCGCGAGTTGATCCCCCGCTCGCTCCGGCCGGCGAAACAGCTCGGTCGTCTGGCGCACCGGCTCGTCCGGATAGCCGAGGCGGCGCTTGGCCAGGGCGAAGCGGCGGCGGATCAAGTCGGCATAGGGGCCCTGCCCGATCATGCGGGTGCCGAAGGCGGCGTCGTAGGCCTTGCCGCCGCGGGCCCCGCTCAGCAGGGAGAAGACGTGCGCCTTGCGCCCCGGATAATGCTCCGAGAACCAGTCGCCCACCAGCTCGTCGAGTTCGTGCGGCAGGCGCAGCAGCACGTAGTTGGCCTCGCGCGCGCCTGCTGTCCGGCTGGCTTCGAGAATCGCTTCGATCTCGTGATCGTTGAGCGAGGGGATGATGGGCGCGACGATCGCCATCACCGGCACGCCCGCCTCGCTCAAAACGCGGATCGCCTCCAGGCGCTTGCGCGGATGCGGCGCGCGCGGCTCCATGCGGCGGGCGAGATCCGGATCGAGGGTGGTCACGGAGATCGCCACCTTCACGAGGTTCTGCGCCGCCATCTCGGCGAGGAGATCGCGGTCACGCAGGATCAGGTTCGACTTCGTGACGATGCCGACCGGGTGGCGGAAACGGGCCAGCACCTCCAGCACGGCGCGGGTGATGCCGTGCGTGCGCTCGATCGGCTGGTAGGGGTCGGTCGCGGTGCCGAGCGCGATGGTCCGTGGCTGGTAGCCCGGCGCCGACAATTCGCGCTCCAGCAGGACGGCCGCATCGGGTTTGGAAAACAGCCGCGTCTCGAAATCGAGCCCCGGGGAGAGCCCGACATAGCCGTGGTTCGGCCGGGCGAAGCAGTAGACGCAGCCGTGCTCGCAGCCGCGATACGGGTTGATCGAGCGGTCGAACGAGATGTCCGGCGAGGCGTTGCGGGTGATGATGTGGCGGGCGCGTTCCGACGTCACCTCCGTGCGCCGCACGCGCTCCCCTTGCTCCGGCCAGCCGTCGTCGAAGGTCTCGTGCCGGGTCGCCTCGAAGCGCCCCTCCGGGTTGGCCGTCGCCCCGCGCCCGCGCCGCGCCTCCGGCGCCACCTGGGAACCGCCGCTTGAGAAGCCACTCCGCTTGCCCCGAAGCGGCGTCTGTCCGTTACCCACCCCGAACTCCACCGTCATGCCGCGGCCACGCTCGCCTTTGTCTTAAGAACATAACGCGAACATGAAAAGCGGGGATGCACAGGTTTCGCGCCGGTGCAGGCTTTGTCCGTCCTCCGAGGCGATCGAAGGCGAGAGCCGTATCCGACCGGATGGCATCGGGTCGGCGCCTTCAGGTCTTTGTTTCGACGCGCCTTCTCTCGGCGAACCGGTGACCACTTCATCGAAATGCATCGAGGGCAGCGCAACGAGTGCTTCGCGGGGGCGGAAAATCGGGTATTCGCTCCGCATGATCTCCGGCCTCATCCACGTGGCGCGATCCGCCGACCCCGCCGCGATCGAGTGCCTCGCCGACACGCTGAGCGCACTCGTCGCGGGCGTGGCCGCCGGGCTCGTGGGCGACGCAGTGATCGTGACGGCGGAATCCTGCCCGGCACTGGAGACGGTGGCCGAGGGCAGCGGCGCGACCCTGGTGGTGCGCCCGCCCGGCGGCAACCCGTGGGGCGCGGGCGCGCGGGTGGCGCGGCGCGAGTGGTTGCTCTGCCTGGAGCCGGGCGACATCCCGGCGGAGGGCTGGATCCGCAGCCTCGACCGCTTCGTCGGCACGGCGCGGCCGGACATGGCGCTCGGCCGGATGCGGCGGGCGCACACCGCCCTACCGGCTCGGATCGCCGCGCGGGGGGAGAGCGTCGTCGGCGTGAGCGGACCGCGGGCGGGCGATGTGGTGCGGCGGGAGCGGGTGCTCGCGGGCCTGCCGTTCTCGCCCCGCCTCAAGGTGCGGATGCTGACGGCCCGGCTCGACCGCGCCTGAGCCTTACGGCCGGCCGCGTCCTGGCGAAAACGTCAGCTGACCCGGAACCAGGTCGGGGCGGCGCGCATCAACACGACGAGCGCGGTCGCCACCAGGGCGGCCCCCAAGGTGATCTCGGGTGAATGCGCATAGCCGGACCGTTCCAGGACGGTGGCGGCCGAGGCGATGGTGAGGCCGATACCGGCCGGAGCGAGGCAGCTGGGCAAGGCGTTCATGCGTCGACCCTAGACGCAATCGCTTGCGCGAGCGTTACGCGGAGCCGCTCCTTCGTCAGCAATCCGTGAGGATGCGGCGAGGCCGAATGAAGCGGGCACCGGAATGCGAAAAAGCCGCCCCGATGCCGGAGCGGCCTTGCCGCATCGCTTCCCGAGGAAGCGGACGCCTCATATCTCGCTCCCGGTTGCACCGAGGCGGCCCGAAGGCGGTCGGCGTCCGGGAGTTGGACTTACTTGATCTTGGCTTCCTTGAACTCGACGTGCTTGCGCGCGACCGGGTCATACTTCTTCATGACCATCTTCTCGGTCTGCGTACGGGAGTTCTTCTTCGTGACGTAGAAGTAGCCCGTGTCGGCGGTCGAGACGAGGCGGATCTTGACGGTAACGGCCTTAGCCATGGCGTGGCGCTCCTAAAGCGGGTCGAGGGGCGAATCGCTGGTGGCGGCGCCAGCGCGGGCGAAACGCAAAAGGCCGGGAAGCCCCGGCCGAATTCCGGCGCGGTCAATGCCCCATGGGGGGCGTTTCGTCAAGCCGCGTGCCGTCACGGTCATTATTCGGATGCGATGGCCCGACGTCTCGCCCACCTCGACCGCCGACGCTCGGTCCCCTGCCGCTTGGCACTCCCCGTGCCCTCGATCCGGACCAGACGGACACTCCTACAAGCGTTCGCCGCGTGATCTTGCAGAGAACGAGCCGGTTTTTCCGATGTGCGACTTTTGTCGAGGCTCGTACCGATGAGGGCTTCGCATCCTGAGAGTCCGTCCGATAAGTCATGATGCTCGCCCGAGCCTTCGGACGAGGATCATGACGGCGGCGGCGTAGAGGAAGGCCTGGGCCGAGGCGAG
>NZ_LMNS01000007.1 GCF_001423405.1 Methylobacterium sp. Leaf123
CTCGATCTTGAACTCACGTCCGAACTTGCGACGCTGCATGGAGCACCTCCGGCTTCATCATCACACCTAAACTGGGTGTCCGTGAAACCGGCAGCAGGCCACTCTGAGCCCATCTCGATAGGGCAATGCGCTCTGATCCGAGGCCGATTCGGGATTTAAGCGTGAATCGACTGTCCGGAAACGTGGAGTGCGCGGCCGATCAAGAAGAGTGCGAACGCCTGATCCATTCCTGACCTTGCTCCGCCAACTCCAAGGAGCCGCTAGGAGCCAGGGCCGCCCGTCCGCTACGAGGCTCGGGCTTGGCTGAGAGGACGTTCGGCGCGGCTCACGCGAAGGCCTTCATCTGCGGATCGATGCCAAAGCGAGAGCGGTAGTCCTGCGGCGTGCTCGCGAGCAGACGCAGGAAGCTTCGGCGCATCGTCTCCTCGGACGCGAAGCCACAATGGCGCGCGATCCGCTTGATCGGCCGATGGGTCTCCGCCAGCATCTGGCGGGCGGCCTCGACCCTCAGCCGTTCGACGGCTCTGGCCGGCGTAAGGCCGGTCTCTTTGAGGTAATGCCGGCTGAAGCTGCGCTCACTCATTCCCGACTCCGCAGCCAGGGCCGAGAGCGATAGGTCTGCGCCGAGATTCGCCCGCATCCAACGGTGCAGTGCGTCGAAGCGGTCCCCCTTCGTCTGCAGCGACAACGCCGCGCTGAATTGCGCCTGACCGCCTGGACGCTTGAGAAAGACGACGAGGTAGCGTGCCACGGCCAGGGCCGTTTCTCGGCCAAGATCCGCCTCGACGAGCGCCAGAGCGAGGTCGATGCCGGCCGTCACGCCCGCCGAGGTCCAGACGGGGCCATCGCGCACGAAGATCGGATCGGCTTCCACGCGAACGGCCGGGAAACGCCGGGCAAAGGCGTCGCAGTACGACCAATGAGTGACGGCCTGCCGGCCATCGAGGATGCCCGAAGCCGCCAGGAGGAAGGCGCCGGTGCAGACGGAGGCGACCCGTCGCGCCTGCAGGCTGCGCCGACGCAGCCATTCGACCAATTCGGCATCGCCGGCTGCCGCATCGACGCCGGGCCCGCCGGCAACGATCAGGGTATCGACCGTATCCGGCACTGACGTCAGCGGCTCGACCGCAAGCGCGAGGCCGGCGGAGGACGCGACGGAATCGCCCCCCCTTCGCGACCACCCGGAGCCGATAGGCTGGCCCGTCTCCGTTGCGGGCGACATGCTCGTTGGCGGAGGCGAAGACCTGAAGCGGACCGGTGACGTCGAGCACCTGCACGCCCGGAAAGGCGAGCACCTCCACGGACCGCACCGGTTTTGGCGGGAAACGAGGGTTCTTTGGCATCCGCGCCAGAGCCTGCCCGAGTACCCTTCGGCTGTCCACCGGAGGCAGACATGATCCCGCCCGACACTCACCTGGAAATCGGCTCCCTCCTGTTCGAGGGCATCGACCAGATCGATCTCACCGGCCCGTTCGAGGTCTTGTCGCGCATCCCGAACGCGACCTACCGCGTCTACGGCAAGACGGCCGAGACGGTTCGGGACGTTCGCGGCCTGAGGCTGACGCCGGACGCGGCGATCGAAGACGCGCCGCAACTCGACGTGCTGCACGTCCCCGGCGGTTTCGGCCAGGAGGATCTGATGGAGGACGAGGCCGTCCTCGCTTGGCTCCGCCGCCAGGCGAGCGGCGCGCGAAGCGTCTTCTCGGTCTGCACCGGCGCCCTGCTCTGCGGGGCCGCTGGCCTCCTGAAAGGCCGCCGCGCCACAACCCACTGGGCCTCGTTTGATCTGCTGCCCTACTTCGGTGCGATCCCTGTCGACCAGCGGGTGATCGTCGACGGCACATGGGTATTTGCGGCGGGCGTCACGGCCGGGATCGATGGCGCCCTCCGGCTGGCCGCGGAGCTGCGCGGCGAGGACGCCGCCAAGGCGATCCAGCTCTACATGGCCTACGCGCCCGAGCCGCCTTTCGACAGCGGCACCCCGGAGAGGGTGCCGCCGGCCATTCTCGAACAGGCCCGCGCCGCGGTGGCGGCGATCACGGAACGCCGCACGGCCACCGCCCGGCGCGTCGCCGCCCGGCTCGGTGTGCAGCCTTGAGCGGCCGATACCCGAACGCCCATAGACGAGGCATCCTTCGACGCCCCGTCCATGTGTAGTCCCGGGCCGAGGGTTCAACGGCCGGCGTAGGCCGCCCGCGGCGCACCGAACATGATCCTCCGGCGCATCTCCCGGAAGGTGCTGTCGGCCGCGTCCTCCTTGGTGACGAGCGAGACGCCAATCGCCACGAGGAAGGACAGCGGCATGCTGATGAGGGCCGGGTTCTTCATCGGGACGAGCCACCAAGCCTGCGAGATCTCCGTCAGACTCCGCCCCAGGACATCGACCTGGATCGTGGGGGAGAGGCTGATCAGCAGTAGCGAGGAGAACGTCCCGATCAGGATGCTGGCGACCGCTCCCGCTGTCGTGAACCGCTTCCACGTGATGGACAGCAGCAGGGCCGGGAAGTTGGCGGCCGCAGCGACGGCGAAGGCCAGCCCTGCCATGAACGCGACGTTCTGACCCTCGAAGATGATTCCGAGAAAGGCCGCCAGGACCGCGATGGCGACCGTCGCGATTCGGACGACGGCGAGCTGCTCACGCTCCGGGGCATGGCCGTTGCGGACGACGTTGACCCAGAGATCATGGCAGACCGTAGCCACCCCGGAGAGCGTCAGGCCCGCGACGACCGCCAGCATGGTCGCGAAGGCGACGGCGCAGATGAAGCCGAAGAACCCGTTGCCGCCGACCGTGAGGGCAAGCAACGGTGCCGCCATGTTGCCGCCGCCGCCCGCCTTCGTGACGGCCTCGGGCCCGACGAGGACCATCGCACCAAAGCCGATGACGAAGACGAGGAGGTGGAACGAGCCGATGATGCCGGTGGCGTAGAGGATCGACATCCGGGCCTCTTTCACGTCCGGCACCGTGAAGGCACGCATCAGGATGTGTGGCAGTGCGGCCGTACCGAACATCAGCCCGACGCCCAGCGAGATTGCGTCCCATCCGCTTCCCGCGACCTTGGAGCCCGGCTGAAGCACGCGCTCGCCGTACTTGTCGGCGGCGGCCGCGAACAGGCGCAGCGGGTTCATCTCGAAATGGGCGAGCACGAGGAGCGCCAGAACGAGACCGCCGAGGGACAGGAGTACCGCCTTGATCACCTGAACCCAGGTGGTGGCCAGCATGCCGCCAAAGATCACGTAGATGAGCATCGCCGTCCCGACCACGATGACCGAGGCGGTGTAAGGCAGGCCGAAGAGGAGTTTGATCAGAGAGCCCGTCGCGACCATCTGGGCGATCAGGTAGAGCAGGATGACGGTCAAGGTCCCGATGGCGGCGGCCATTCGCACCGGGCGCTGCCGCAAGCGGTAGGCGACGACGTCGGCAAAGGTGAACTTGCCCAGGTTGCGCAGCGGCTCGACGATCAGGAACGAGATGATCGGCCAACCGACCAGGAAGCCGATGGAGTAGATCAGGCCGTCGAAGCCATTCGACGTGATGATGCCGGCAATGCCCAGCAGCGCAGCCGCGCTGAGAAAATCACCCGCGAGCGCCCAGCCGTTCTGCCAAGCGGTGATCTGTCCTCCAGCGGCGAAGAACTGTTCCGTGGTGCGCGTTCGTCGCGCGGCCCAGTAGGTGATGCCGAGCGTGAGCGCCATAAAGATGAAGAAGAACGTGACGGCGAGGGGGTTGTTGGCGGCCTGCATGGTTCGCTCCTCAACTCATGATGCGGCGCACGGCCGGGTCGTAGAAGCGGTTCGCCCAGGCGACGTAGATCAGACAAAGAATAAACGACCCGACGATGACCCCCGCGCCAAGCAAGATACAGAGCGACAAGCCGGGCGTCAGGATCGTGCCCATCGCAGTCTTGGCGAAGGCGAACATCGTCATGAATCCGAAATACATCGTGATCATCACAAGGCTCAGGATGATCGCAACGCGCGATCGCGTTCGCGACAAGTTTGCGATTGCCTCGGCCTCTTCGTGAGGGGCCACTCTATCAGGTGAAAGCATACTGCACCTCCGTCGATTCGTGCGGGATCTGGCAAACACCATCGGGAGACCGAAGCCCCCGGAGCCGGCGCGGCGTCGCTTCGCGGTCCGGTCGCGCCCGAACTGTCTCAGTGGCCTGCGCGGCGAAGCGGCTGGACCGGCGCCCGCTCACCAACCCCGGACTGGGCGCGCGCGCCATCCGGATCGAGGGCCTCAAGCCCGTCGACGCCGTCGGCGGCATAACCCGACGGCTGGACGGCCGCGTCGAAACTGATCGGCTCGCGTGGCGTGCGGTCGACATGGAGGCGGAAGATGTCGAAGCGGTTGTAATAGCCGACGACGTCGTGAAATTGCTTGGGCTCGACGCAGGCCTCGACATCGATGTCAGCATAGACGATCGTCTCGTCTCCTTGGTGCGGCTCGACGACATGGGAGCCGGTGGGGTCGAGGACCATGGACACGCCCGCGGGGGTCCGCTCGACGATCTCGGCAAGGGCGACGTCCCCGTCGCACAGGGTGGCCATGGCGGCCGCGTCGAGGACGGCGGAGCAGACGATGTTGAACACCTTGGCCTCGAAGGCATGCGCCCCGGCACGGATCTCGATGGCCCGTTTCAGGTCGTAGGCGGCGCTCTGTCCCGGCGGGCGGGTCGGCCAAGCCGGTGGGTAGGTCGAGATGTGGACCTGCTCACCCTGCGCCATCAACGTGTACCGGGCTAAAGGATTGGTGTTCTCACCGCAGATCAGCATGCCGACGCGGCCGATGTCGGTGCGCGTCACGCGCAAGCCCCGCGCGTCGCCGTTCGCCCAGATGAGCTTTTCGTAGAAGGTCGGCACGAGCTTGCGATGGTGATTGAGGATCGCCCCGTCGCGCCCGATCAGCACGTTCGCGTTCCACAGGCAGCCGACGCTGGCCTCGGCGATCTCGCTGAACCCGAGCGAGACGAGCACACCGTGGCGCCGGGCGGCGGCGCGGACCGCGCCGATCTCCGGGCCATCCAGATGCACGGACTGGGCCGCGAGGCGCTTGAACAGATCGTGATTGTGGATCGGCGCCCGCAGGGCGGCCCAGAGGGGGAAGCCCGGCATGTAGCCCTCGGGAAAGACCACGAGGTCGGCGCCTGCGCGGGCGGTCTCGCCGATCAGCGCAACGGCCTTCTCGGCAGAGGCGGTGCTGTCGAGGAAGACCGAGGCGACGTGGCAGGCGGCCGCCTTGAATTTCGGGTATTGGAGGGGCATCGACACGGCTCCTGGAACGGGATGCCGCATTTGCAACAGAGACCGTCCGCGTCGCGAAGGTAGAAAATCCGCAACGCCCGCTGCATTCTTGCCGTGACCTGCCTAAAATCGGTTCAAGTACTCTGCCTCTTTGGCGAACAGCTCGGTCAGGAAGCGGGTCACGGCGCGGATCCGGCCGGCATGCTCGATGTCCTCGTGAACACCGAGATAGAGTTCGCGCTGCACCACCACGTCATCCGCTAAGATGGGGACGAGCGCTGGGTTGGTTTTGGCTGAAAAAAGCGGCAGCAGGCCGAGCCCTGCCCCTGCTGCAACGGCCGTCTGCTGGGCGGCCATGCTGGTGGAGCGGAAAACCACGTTCGTCGGCTTCAGGACCTCGAGCAGCCAATGCACCGGCTCGATCGCCACAAGATCATCGATGTAGTCCACGAAATCATGGTCCTGAAGGTCCGCGCGCGTCTTCGGTCGGCCGTGCCTGGACAGGTAGCGTTCCGCCCCGAACAGGGCCAAGCGGAACTCGCCGACCCGCCACACCTTCAGGCGCGGGCCCTGGGGCGGCACGAAGGATACCGAGATGTCGGCCTCGCGCTTGGTCAGGTTGATGAGGTGCCGCTCGGTGACGAGTTCGACGACGATGCCGGGCATGACTGCAGCGAACTCGGCGAACTTGGCCGAAAGGTAGAACGCGGCGATGCCTTCCATGCTGGCAACCCGTACGCGCCCTGCGGGCTCGGCGCCCTCCGAGAGGCCGAGCTCTTCCGGCACGGACAGCATCTTTTGTTCGATCGTCTCCGCGATCACGAAAAGCTTGTGGCCGGCCTCGGTCAACAGGAAGCCGTCGGAGCAGCGCTGGAAGAGTTTTGTATCGAGCCCGCGCTCTAACTCCGCAATACGACGGCTGACCGTCGTATTGTCGACCTTAAGCCGACGCGCGGCCGGCATCAGCCGGCCATGCCGGGCAAGCTCTAGGAAGAAGGTGAGGTCGTTCCAATCGAACATGCGGTGATCTGATTTGAGGCACGGTCCGGGCCAAGTTTCTCCATCCCGGCTGGGGAAGTAACTGGCTGGGCGCTGGTGCGGCGTCGAAGAGCTACGAGGCCGACTTTCACCGAATGGCACCTGATGCCATCTCTGTCTGCTTCAGATCGATACCGAGAAAGGGCCTTCGGGCTGATGTGCGACTGCCCAACAATAAAGAAGCTCAGGCCGAAAACTGGGATTTTCTAGTGTTCGCCTCGCACAAGGCGCGATAGTTGGCCGAGAGGCTGAAATGGGTGTAAGGCGAATACGCCACTATCGGTTTCCCTGGGCCGCTGCCCGTCCCTTGTCGATCTCAGACGCCTACCGCTCGCAGTACTATTCCAAATGGCATGAGATTTTGGCGCACCCTGACAAGATTCGAATCTTTACCTCCAGATCGCGTGGGTTCCTTGGACTACGCCCTGTTCTGCAAAGTTGCGAGCTTCCGTGCTGCACCACGTTGAGCACGCAGGCGCTCACCGTAGCGGGCCGGCATCGCCGGGGTCTTCCACGAGCCGGCCTGCATCACCTCGAGCAGTTCGAAGCCCGCTGCAAACATGTCCTGCGTCGCCCCGACCCGGGTCGAATGTCCGGAGGGCAGCCGCGCCAGCTTCAGCCCGGCCGCGGTGGCGAGATCGCGAAACACCCGCGCCACCTCCCCTCCCCCGAGCGCGGCCGCGCCGACCTGCCCGCCCTTCGTCAGCGGCCGGAACAGCGGCCCGCTCTCGAGGTGCGCGGCCGACAGCCAGGCCTCGATGTGCGCCATGGTGTCGGGGGCGAGGTATTTGATTGCCCCCTCCCCTTCCTGGTCGGCCTTGGAGCGGCGCACCAGCACGGTGCCGGAGCCGTCCGCGCCCTTGTGCAGATCCCCTATATACAAAGAGACGAGTTCGGAGCGGCGCAGCAGCGTGTCGTAGGCGACCGCAACCAGCGCCGCGTTGCGTAGCGCGATCAGCGGCATCTCGCGTTTCGCCTCCGTCACGCGCCGGTGCAGCCGGCCGGGGGTCTTCACCTCCAGCATGCGCTCGATGCTGCCCCGATTGAGCGGCTCGGCCTGCTTCTGGCGCCGGCCCTTGGCCCGGGTCATCCGCTTCACCGCCAGCCGCACGATCTCGTCGGCGCAGGGATTCGGCAGATCGGCGGCGCGGTGGAGCGCCGCGATCGACGAACGGTAGCGCTCGACCGTGGCGCGCGCTTTCACCTCGCCTTGCGCATCGATGAAGGCCGCGACCGTCTCCGGTGTCGCCGGCAGCATCGCCCTCCCCCCCTCCCGGCACCAAGCGGCGAAGATGCGGCTGTCGGCGGCGAGCGCGCGGAGCGTGTTGTCGGCGAACGCGCCGCGCGCAGCGCGGGCGTGCTGCTCCAGCCGCTCGATCAGGAGGTCGAGGCCGGGCGGAAGCGCGTCGGCGAATGGGACCGGCGCGGCGAACGCGTCGCGGGTCGGCTCGGAGGCGGGATCGGCGGCGTCAAGCTCCATGGCGGGAGCGTAGCCGTTCAAATCCTAATGATCCACAAATTTCCCGCGATAGCTCCTGTTATCAGGGCCAATGATCCGTCGCAAAAGGGTATACCCTTTTTGCACGGCCTGTCGGTTGGAGGCAGCGATTTTCTGGCATCACGCGTGATCTTGGTCTAAAAGGCAATTTGTTACATTTTTGACGAGGATTGCCATGGAATCACGCGCAACCAAGATCGTTGATGGTGGCAAGCTTGTCATTCCGGCGGGATTCCGTCGTGAACTAGGGCTTGAGGTCGGCGACACCGTCATCATGGAAGTGATCGAAGGGGAGCTTCGGGTACGATCTAGGGATGCGGCTATCGCCGAGATTCAGAAGCTCGCTCGCAGCTTCATCCCCGAAGGGGTCAGTGTGGTCGATGAGTTGATTGCCGACAGGCGCACCGAAGCGGCCAAGGAGTGAGGTCGTGACCGCAAGATACGCCTTGGACGCATCAGCCCTGCTGTGCCTAATCAATCAGGAAGAGGGACAGGAGCGCGTGCGTGCCGCGCTGGCCGAGTCGGTCATCTCGGCCGTCAACTACTCGGAGGTGATCGCCAAGCTTGTGGAGCGTGGGGGAGCGGTTGCGGCGGTGAGCCGGGCTCTGGAGCATCTGCACCTCGCAGTGGTCGAGTTCGATCGCGCGTCGGCCGTCGAGGCCGGCGCGCTATGGCAGGTCACGCGCTCGGCCGGGCTCTCGTTCGGGGACCGGAGCTGCCTCGCGTTGGCGAAGGCGCGCGGCCTGGTCGCCCTGACGGCAGATCAGGCCTGGACTGATCTGGATGGAGCCGTCGGCGTGAAGGTCGAGCTGGTGCGCTGAACCGATGGCGGGCGCTGCGGCTCTCGAAGCGCTCGCGATCGGGCCCAACGAGCGTCAGCGGGCGTATCTGCTCGCGGCCTACGACGAGGATCAGGCCCGCGAGGAAAGGAATCGGGGTCCAAACAGTCCTCTGGCCCGGCGCTGGCGCTGGATCGAGTAAAGCGGACTTCACATCCCAGGGTTTAGTCTGTGAACGGTTCTGTTAGGCGCTTTAAATAGGGAAGCTGACCACCGCGGCCGAGGCCACCAGCCCCGTGGCGGCCTACGCGATCGATCAGGGCACGCTGGCGGCCACGGCCAACTACGCGGTGAGCTATGTCGGCGCGGATCTCACGGTGAGCCCGCGTCCGGTGACGGTGATGGCAGATGCGCGCTCGCGCCTGTACGGCGATGCCAACCCGGTGCTGAGCTACACGGTGGGCGGACACGGCCTCGTCAACGGCGACCGCCTCACCGGTGCCCTGGCGAGCGCCGCCGATGGGCGCAGTGAGGTCGGCGCCTACGCCATCAGCCAGGGCACGCTGGCGGCCTCGGCCGATTATGCCCTGACCTATCGCGGCGCCGACCTCACCGTCACCCCGCGGCCGATCCTCGTGCGCGCCGACCCGCAGACACGCTCCGCCGGCACGGCCAATCCGAGCCTGACCTACCGGATCGGCGGGCGCGGCCTCGTCGCGGGCGAGCACCTGACCGGGGCTCTCGCCACCACGGCGGACTTGGAGAGCGCGCCCGGCCCGTACCGCATCACCCAGGGCAGCCTGACCGCTTCGGCCAACTACCGGCTCGGCTTCGTCGGTGCGGATCTCACCGTGCTGCCGCCCCAGCCCGAGCCCCTGCCCCCGCCGCTGCTCTTGGGCCTCGACGCCAGCCGCCTCGCCAGCACCGCCGAGCGCGCCGCTCGCCGCGACGGCCGCCCGGCCGCGCCGGAGCTGCCGCTGCGCCTTGGCGCCGCCCCCGGCGGTCCGCTCGTCGTCGCCGATCCGCGTTTTGACGCCATCCTCACCTGTGCGGGTCAGCAGGGCGGCTGCTTCCTCACGCCGCTCCCGCCGGTCTCCATCCCCTCCCCCAAGCCGCAGGCGAGTCTGCCAGCGACCGCCCGCTGACCCAGAACCGGACCGCCACGCCACCGATGACCACCCTGCGATGACCACCCTGCGATGACCACCCTGCGATGACCACCCTGCGATGACCACCCTGCGATGACCACCCTGCCCCTGTTCTACCGCGCGGTCCACCGCACCTGGCACCTCGCCCACCCGCAGCGTTTCGGCTTCGCCCGCGGCAGCCACCTCGTCCCGGCGGTGGTCGACGAGTTCGGCCCCGCCTGCCGCCACCTGCCGATCGAGGCGGATTATATAATCAAAATTTCAGATACGAGCGCGCGATAGACAGGCTGACGACCAATTCCAGGGAATTATATTGAGATTAACATGTCGTTAACCATTTTCATGAATCTATCGCGTTCATCGAATCTGTGTTGCCGCCGCGTTCATTTCTCGCTTCTCGTCCGGCTCTCTCGTGAAACACGGGCTTTTCTCCTCACTCCGCAGCTTGCTCGCGCTGCTGCTGGCACTGGCAGCCGGGCTCGGCGGCCTTGCCGTGTTGGGGACCGCCGACATCGGGATCGGCGCCGCGTCCCACGACAATGGCAAAGGGCGCGAAGGCGCGGCCCTGATCGCGGAGAGAGTGGAAGACGCTCTCCTCGCGGTCGGACGAGATCTCGCCCTGATCGGTGAGAGCTTGGCCCTTCAAGACCCGCAAGCGGTCGGAGAGGCGGCCGAACGCCTGTTTGCCGCGTGGCGCAGGCTTTACCCGGACTATGCCGACGTCCTGTTGGCGGATCGGGCGGGTCGCGTTCTCGCCACGTCGCGGCAGAGCATCGTCGGTGCCGAAGTCTCCGGCAGTCCCTGGTTCGCGAAATCCCTGGCCGGCATCGTGGTCGGGGAGGCCGCGGAGGCGAGCCGGGCGGGCGCTGCGGTGCCGCGCAACCTGATCGTGGCGGCGCCCGTGGGCAGCGGCGACGATATTCGTGGCGTCCTTGCGGTTCAGCTGACGCCGAGTTGGACCGACGCGGTCATCGCCGCGGCCAGGCGGTCGCTGCCGGATGCGGGCCGCGGCCTGTCGATCCAGATGCTCAACGGATCGGGACGCATGCTCCACCGATCCGGCCCGGAGGTTCACGGCCCGGACGTCAGCGCCACGGTCGGCGACGTGCGCCAGGGCGGCGTCGGCTGGCTGGTGAGCGTGCGGGTGCCGGACGTGCGCCCATCGGGAGCCCCGGTTCTGACCCTGCTCGGCACCGTTGGGCTCGTGGCCAGCTTCGGCTGGCTCATGGGCGGTCACCTCAGGCGCAACCTCGCCCATGCCGAGGCGCTGTGTCGGCAGGAAACGCAGCAGCAGGGACCGTCCTGGTTCTTGACGCGTGACCTGCACAATTTGACGGCGCAGATCCGTTCCGCCGTCGACAGGAGCCTCACGCGGGAACGCCTGCTTCAAGAGAAACGCGCCGCGCTTGCCCGCAGCCGCGACCGCATTCGCGCCATCCGCGTCCTGTCCGGTTCGAGCTGTTGGGAGATCGATCGCGCCACCGAACAGGTGGTCTGGACCGATGGGGAGGAAGCCGAGAACGGCGCGGCGCCGGAGCGGGTCTGCGCCCTCGGCGACGTTCTCGCCTATCTCGTACCCGAGGATCGCGCGACACTCGGCAACGCCCTCGATGCGATCCAAGCCGCGCCCGGCACGGTGCGCGACGTGGTCGTACGGACTCGGGCGGGGACCGACCGCATCTCCGGTCGCCGCTTGGCGCTCCGGATTGCCGGCGACAGGGCCGGTTCGACGCGGCTCTACGCCCTCAGCCGTGAATACAGCGAGCCGGCCCGTATCGCTCTCCGCCGCACCGCGCGCCTCGATGGAGAGCACGTCTCCGCAGGTTGAGACGGCCGTCCGTGATCTCGACAGTGCCGCGACCGCCGCGAGGACGGCTCTCGGCGCTTCCCTTGGCGAGGCCACGGACGCGGGAGACCGGAGCCGACACCGCGCAGCCACTTCTCTGCGCGGCGCGCCGGCGCCGACAGGACCGGTTCTTGGCCGACCCGTCGATGAGCACGGATGTCGCCGCACTGAACCTCGCGGTCTCCCGAGACAGCGATCGGCCGCTCATCCGGTGCGGTCTGGAAAAGCTGGAATCAGCTCCTCTCACTCTCGTCGGCGATGTCGAAGGCCGCATGATCCAAGACGCGACCCCGATATTGCGGGTCGAGGCGCGTGCGCCCGACGGGTGACGCGGGGTCTGGATCGCTCTCGGCCGGCGACCGCATGGTTCCACGGTGCCGCTCGGGTTCCCGGCACGTGATACGGCGCAACCGGCCCGCCTTCGCCGCGGCACCGCGGCCTCGATCGTTCGGGTTGAAGCGGATTCGGTCGACGCTCCCGCTGAAAACCGAACCCGGCCTCGGCGTGTTGCGGTGCGAAATCCCTGGGGAGCGATCTCAGGCAACCCGTGTCGAGCATCGCCCGGCCTCATCTGCGACTTCGCATTGTTCTGTTGAGTGTTGCCGACAACAGCTCTGCAGGGCCGGCTGTTGCGAATGTTCTGTTCAGCCTCTTCGGCTTGATGCCTGCCTCAAAAATCGCCGATGTGACATCTGATTAATCGGCAGATACCTTGTGCGACGACGTCCATCGCATCGAATCAGATCAAATAGATGCGAAATTTAGGCAGTCAATGAATCCGAGAAGAGGAAGAAAATCAGCATAGTCACCGACAAAGCATTCCGTTTTAAGATTATGTTAACCATGCCGATGCTTCTTGGCGCTGCGCGACGTGAGCTGAACTCGCGCGGGCTTTGGGGGTACGCAGCGTGTTCAACCACCTGAAGAAATTGCCAGCCGTGCTGGGCTGGCTCACGCTCGCGTCGAGCGGAGCGGTCGGCGCCGACTGGTACACGGGCACCGAGCGAGAGGTCGCGGGTGAGGAGTGGATCGTGGCGGTCGATGCCAGCGCGACCGTGACCACGAACAACTCGGCCTTCGGGACGATCACGGCGACGATCGCCCCCGTCGCCACCCTGCTCGATAGTGGGCTGCGCGTGCGCATCCAGGGCGTCGCTGGCACATACTCCTATCCCGGCGGCGCCGTGGGGCAGACGGTCAAGGGCGTGCAGCAGGAAGGCACGGTTCTGCTCGGCTACGAATGGATCTGGCAGCAGGCCGCGCTGGCCGGCTACATCGGGATGAACGTGCGCAGCAACGAGCTGTCGATCCTCGACCCGAACAATCCGGTGGTCGGCACGGGTCTCGGCATGAAGGTCGCGGGCGACCTGTACGTCAATCCGACCGACAACACGCTGCTGGCGGTGAACGCGTCCTACTCGACGCTGTTCGATGCCTACTATGCCCGCGCCCGGGCCGGCTTCGCCGTGGCGCCCGGGGTGTTCATCGGTCCTGAGGTCACCTTCCTCGGCGACAGCTTTTTCAATGGCTGGCGAGCAGGCGGACACGTAACCGGCTTCGCCATCGGCCCGATGAAGTTCTCGCTCGGTGCGGGCTACGCCTTCGACCGTATCCGCAAGGGCGGATACTACACCAGCATCGATGGCCGGATCGCCTTCTGAGATCGAACGGGCGGACCGCGATGGACCGCTTCTCCCTATCCGCATCGATTGATTGGGATTGGCCTGATGCCACCCTTCCTTGCCCGAACCATCTGGCTGGCCAGCGCCGCGCTGACTCTGCTGCTGCTTTCGCAGCCCCTGGGCACGACCGCTCAGCTTGAAATGAGCATCGGCGCGATCGTGCTGATGGTCCTGCTGTGGTTCTTCGCCAAGGGGCGCGCCGGCCGGCTGACCTTTCTCGCCATCGGTAGCCTCGTCGTGCTGCGCTACATCTACTGGCGTCTGTCGAGCACGCTGCCGCCGGTCGACGATCCGATCAACTTCGGCGCCGGTGTGATCCTGCTCGGGGCGGAACTCTACTGCTTCTACATTCTGGCGATCAGCCTCGTGATCAACGCCGCCCCTCTATCGCGTGGGCCGGCGCCGCAGGAGGATGACGACGACCTGCCCACCGTCGACATCTTCGTGCCGAGCTACAACGAGGACCAGCACATCCTCGCGACCACGCTCGCGGCGGCCAAGTCCCTCGATTATCCCGCCGAGAAGGTCACGGTGTGGCTCCTCGACGATGGCGGGACGGACCAGAAATGCGCCGATGCCGATCCCCGCAAGGCCGAGGAGGCGCGGGCCCGCCGCCGGATCCTTCAGGCCCTCTGCGCCGATCTCGGCGTGTCCTACCTGACCCGCCGCCGCAACGTGCACGCCAAGGCGGGCAACCTCAATAACGGCCTGCAGAACTCGGTCGGCGAAATCATCGTGGTCCTTGATGCCGACCACGTCCCGTTCCGCTCGTTTCTGCGCGATACGATCGGCCATTTCAGCACCGATCCGAAGCTCTTCCTCGTCCAGACCCCGCACGCCTTCCTCAATCCCGATCCGATCGAGCGGAACCTGAAAACCTTCGATCGGATGCCGTCGGAGAACGAGATGTTCTACGCGGTGGGCCAGTGCGGTCTCGACAAGTGGAACGGCTCGTTCTTCTGCGGCTCCGCCGCCCTCCTGCGCCGTCGAGCGCTTGACGAGGCCGGCGGGTTCTCGGGCATCACCATCACCGAGGATTGCGAGACCGCCTTCGAGCTGCATTCCCGCGGCTGGACCAGCCTCTACGTCGACAAGCCCCTGATCGCCGGACTGCAGCCGGAAACCTTGTCCGACTTCATCGGCCAGCGCTCGCGCTGGTGCCAGGGCATGCTGCAGATCATGCTTTTGAAGAACCCCGTCCTCAAGAGCGGCCTGAAGCCGATTCAGCGGCTCTGCTACTTGTCGAGCATGACGTTCTGGTTCTTCCCGCTGCCGCGGCTGATCTTCATGGCAGCCCCGTTGCTGTACATCTTCTTCAACATGAAGATCGTCGTGGCCAACGTCGACGAGGCGATCGCCTATACGGCGACCTACATCATCGTAAATCTGATGATGCAGAATTTCCTCTACGGACGGGTGCGCTGGCCCTTCGTCTCGGAGTTGTACGAGTACGTCCAGGGCCTGTTCCTGATCAAGGCGACAGCTTCCGTCATCATGTCGCCGCGCAAGCCGACCTTCAAGGTGACGGCCAAGAACGTCAGCCTCGATCACGATCAGCTTTCGCCCCTGGCGCTCCCCTACTTCCTCGTCTTCGCGCTGCTCTTCTGCGGGGGCGTGGTCTCGGCCTATCGCTACGCCTTCGAGCTCGGCATCACCAACCTGATGCTGGTGGTCGGCCTGTGGAACTTGTTCAACCTCATCACCGCGGGCGCCGCCTTGGGCGTGGCGGCCGAGCGGCGCCAGACCGAGAAGGCGCCGTCCCTGACCGTCGATCGGCCGGCGGTGCTGAACCTGAACGGCATGGCCCTCGACGTCACCGTCGAGCGCATCTCCAGCGCACAGTGCCGGATCCGTCTGGACGCCGTTCTCCCGATGCGTCGGGCCGGGGACGGCTCCATGGGAACGCTCTCGGCCCTCCCGCAGGCGAACCTGCCGCTCCTCAGCCACGCCCGGACGATCCCGGTTCGGCTGGCCGGCATCACCGCGGCCGGCGAGGAATCGGTCTGCGATCTCATCTTCGACACGATGACGCCCGGCAGCTACTTCGCGCTTGCCGATCTGATGTACGGCGATGCGGACGCGATGGTCCGCTTCCAGCAGCGCCGCCGCGGCCACAAGGACATCCTGTCCGGGACGCTGCAATTCATCCGCTGGGGCATCACCGGCCCGATCCGCGCCTTCGCCTGCCTGATGACGCCCACGGCCAGCCCCGAGGTCGAGGAGCCCGCCGCCCGCCCGCGCACCACCGAGCGGCAGCGCGCCGCCGATCAGGTCTGGCCGGCCGATGCGCCGGCCCCGCGAGCGGCGGAGAGCCGCGCCGCCGCTGCCCCGCCGTCTGAGGCTTCCCCGAACTGGCTTCAACGCATGGCAGAGCCCGACGGCGCGGCGGGCGGATCGGAGCGCGGTCGCCGGTCCGCGGACCTGACCGACACCGCCCTTACGCCCACGCGCGCCGGCTGAGCCCCCCGCATGAGAGCCCAGTCCTCGAAGCCGAAATCGAGCCCGACGATGCCCGTCACACACCGGCACTGCCTTGCACCGCACCATCTCTCCCGGCTGACGCTCGCGGCGCTGCTCGTCGCGGCCGCCCAGCCGGCATCGGCACAAAGCTTCCTCGGCCGCGGGGCGCCGCAGGTTCTCAGCCTTCCCGACGCTCAACCCGTCGTCCGTCGCCCGGGTCCGGTGGCGGCGGAGACGGGCCCCATCGCGCCGGCCCCGGCGGTGGCGCTGCCGCAACGCCCGTTCCCGGCCCTCTCGACGGGGCTGCGGCTGGCGGGTGAGGAGAGCAGCCTGCAATGGCCCGTCTACCTCACGGAGACGCAGGCCCGCGAGCGCCTGCGCCTGCGCATCGGCTATCTCGCCGCGATCTCGGTGGTGCCCGATGCGTCCTTCCTCACCGCGACGATCAACGGGGTCGCCGTCGGCCGGAGCGAGATCAAGGCGCCGGGCGCGATCCGGATCATCGAGTTCGACATTCCCGCCGACCTGCTGAAACCGGGCTACAACGCCGTGGCGGTCGCCGGCACCCAGAGGCACCGGGTCGATTGCTCCCTCGATTCCACCTACGAACTCTGGACGCAGATCGACCCGGCCTGGACCGGTCTCGTCGCACCGCCCGGCGCCGTGGGCGCGGCTTCCCTGCGCGACCTTGCCGCCATCGCGCCCGACGGAAGGGGGGTGGTCCCGATCCGCATCGTCCTGCGCACCCGGCCGGGCTTCGCCACCTTCGAGCGCCTGATCGGGCTCGCTCAACGGGTCGCGCTCGCGGGCGGGTTCTCGCAGGCGGCGGTGGAGTTCGCCGCCGAGCCGGGCGGGCCGGCGGGTCTCGACATCATCGTCGGCAAATCTGACGGCGACAGCACCGAGCCGACCCGCCAGACGGTGTTTTTCGAGCCCGCCCAGGGCGAGCGGGCCGCACGGATCACCCTGCCCGGCGACACGCCTGCGGAGATCGTCGCCGCGCAGCGGATCGTGAGCGGGACGACGACGCGCGATCCGCTCGGCAGCCCACAGGGCCTCAAAGCGCTCGCCCTGGCGCGCGGCGTGCCGGCCCGCAGCGGCGAGACGCTCAGTCTGGCCGCCTTCGGGCTCCAGAGCCGGGACTTCGCCGGCCGCCTGTTCCGTACCGGCTTCGACGTAACCCTGCCGACGGACTTCGTGCCGGCCGACTACGACAAGGTCATGCTCGACCTCGCCGGAGGATACGCCGCCGGCCTGGACGTCGGCTCGCAGATCATCGTCGACGTCAACGGGCGCAACGTGGCGAGTGTCCCCCTGGCCCGCGCCGACGGCGACATCTTCCGGGATGAGGCGATCGCTCTGCCGCTGAGCCGCTGGCGGCCCGGACGCAACCGGGTCGAGATCAGGGCCCTGCTCCCGACGGCGTCGGACCGTGTCTGCGAAGAGGGGGCGGCGCCTCGGCGATTCATGCTGCTCGACCGCTCGAGCATGACGGTGCCGCGCCTCGCCCAGGCTCTTCGCCTGCCGGATCTGGCCGCGACGCTCGGCGGAGGCCTGTCGGAGGTGGCGGCCGACCGCCGCCCGCGCTTGGTCGTGCCGACGCCGGATCGGGAGACGATGTCGGCCGCCGCCACGCTCGCCGTGCAGATGGCCCTCTCCGCCGAGAAGCCGATCGATTTCGAGCTTGCCAATGACCGCGCCCTCGACGGGCGGACCCCGACCGTCGTCGTCGCACCCGCCCGCGCGCTCGAACCCGATATCCTGCGGACCGTGGGGTTGAACCCGGACCGGATCCGCGAAATCTGGGAGGGGCGGGCTGCCACGGCACCGCTCGGCGAGCCGACGCGGCGCGTGCCGGTCATGGAGGGCGCAAGCCTCGACCGGCTGCGCAAAGATCGGCCGCCGGCCTGTGCTCTTCCCGCAGCAGCGCCCCGTTCGGCCAATCCGGTCCCGTCGCGTCCGCGGCTCGACTCCTCCGGAAGGGATGAGCACGATCTCGTCGCGGATTGGAGCGGCACGCTGTCGGCGCAGCCGCGCCTCACCGACTGGGCGACGACCTTCAAGGCCAAGCTCACCGCCGCAGCGTGGGAAGGCTGGACCGCGACGGTCAACTGGGCTCAGGATCAGGTGCGCGAGCCCGAGATCGAGGTCGGTCCGCAGGCATCCCTCATCGTCGGCCAGGGTTTGCCCGGCCGCGATCCGAGCGGGCTCCTGACCGTCTTCACGGCTCCGAACGCGGCCAGCCTCCAGGCCTCGGCCCTCTGCCTGACGACGCCGTCGATCTGGAGCCGGATCGAGGGCCGCGTCGCCACACTCGATGGCGAGGAGGGGACGCTCGCCGTCTACGACGCGAAACAGGTCCGCCTGCTCGAGAGCGGTCCAGCCTCCATCGGAAACCTTCGGCTCGTCGTCGCCGGCTGGTTCTCGACCAATCCGAGCCTCTTCGTGCTGATCCTGTTCGCCGCCGCGGTCAGCCTCGGCCTCAGCACCTCGGCGATGCTGCGCGACGTGGGTCGCGCCAACGGAAGCCCCGGTGGCGCTCCGCGGGCCGACGACCGGCGGGAGGACCAGTGATGATGTTCCGACGCACCCATGCCCTCACAGCCTCGCTGCTCCTCGGCCTGACGCTCGCCCTCGCGCAAGCGCAGGTCCCGGCCGAGCCGGCCGCTGCCGAGGCGAAGCCGGCCGCCGGGGCGAATGCCGAGCGTGCCGCCGGAACCGCCGAGGCGCATCCCCTCCTGAACAGCCTTGGGAACGCGCGGGCATGGCGCAGCTACAAGGCGCGCTTCGTCACCGATCAGGGACGCGTGGTCGACACGGCCAATGGCCGGATCAGTCACAGCGAGAGCCAGGGCTACGGCATGCTGCTCGCCGTGGCGGCCGGCGACCGCGATGCCTTCCAGCGGATCTGGAACTGGACGCGGGCCAACCTGATGGTGCGCGACGACGCGCTGTTGGCGTGGCGCTGGGAGCCGGACAAGCGGCCCGCCATCGCCGACGTGAACGACGCCACGGACGGCGACATTCTCGTGGCCTGGGCGCTGGTCGAGGCGGGCGAGGGCTGGGCGGACGAGGGCTACCGCTTGGCGGCCCGCCGCATCGCCGTGGATATCGCCCGCCGGACGGTCCTCTTCCGGACCGAGGGGCCCCCGCTCCTCCTGCCGGCGATGAGCGGCTTCTCCGCCGAGGATCGGCCGGACGGGCCGGTCATCAATCTCTCGTACTGGGTTTTCCCGGCCTTCCCCCGGCTCGCCGCCGTCGCGCCGGAATTCGATTGGGACCGGCTCGGCACCACCGGTCGGGATCTCGTCCTGCGGGCGCGCTTCGGCCAGGCGAAACTTCCCACCGAGTGGATCTCGATGCGGGATGGCCAGCCCCAGCCGGCCTCCGGCTTCCCCCCGCACTTCTCCTACAACGCCGTGCGGCTGCCGCTCTACCTCGCCATGGCGGGCATCGGGGACCGTCGCTACTACGAGCCGCTGCTGGCCCTCTGGAGCGAGCCGGACCCGGCCGGTCTCCCGATCATCGACACGGCGAATGGTTCGGTCGCGGGACGCATGGCCGAGCCGGGTTACGCGATCATCCCCGCCCTGGCCGCCTGCGCGGTCGCCGGTGCGCCGCTGCCGGCCGGCCTGCAGGAGCCGGCCGCCGACGAGAACTACTATCCCGCCACCCTCCATCTTCTGGCCTTGACGGCCGCCAACATGAGGTATCAGCCATGCCTCGGCCGCTGAACCCGCTGCGCGCCGCCGGTCCGGTCCTGCTCGCCGTCGTCGGGAGCCTCGGCTGGTCCGCGTCCGCGGCGGCGCAGCCCGCGCCCGTCCGCACCGGCGTGCTCCAACTCGACGAGCGCCGGGGCGCCGTGATCCTCGACACGCCCCAGATGTCCGGGGGTGCCGAGATCATCGACGAGAGCGCGCTGCGCTTCTACGCGGCCCAGCGCCAGGGCGAACGCGTCCAGGCCGAGATCGCGCGGCTGCGCCGCCGCCACCCGAACTGGACCGTTCCGGCCGACCTCGACACCTTGAAGCCGAGCCCGCCCGAGGAGGCCCCGATGTGGGATCTCTTCACGGCGGGCCGCTTCGAGGAACTGCGCACCGCCATCAGCGTGCGCCAGTCAACGGATCCCGGCTGGCAGCCCTCAGAGGATCTTGCGCGCAAATTGAACCGGGGAACCCTGCGGAGCGCCGCCCGCGCGGCCGTTCGGGACGGGGCCTGGAGCGACATCATCGCCCGTGTGAAGGCCTCGCAGGAGCCCGTGCAGAACCTCGACATCGACATCGCCTGGACGCTGGCGGAAGCCTATGCCCGATCGGGCGATCTCACGCAGGCCTCCGCCGTCTACCGTACATTGCTCACGGAGCAGACCGATTCGGGCCTGCGTCTCGCGACGGTTCAGAAGGCCATGGCCGCGATGCCGATCGCGTCCGTCGAACCCCTCCTGGCCATCGGCAGCCGGGACGCGGACGGCGCGGACGAGTTCCGGGCGATCCGGCTCGATGTGACGCGGGCCCGTATGGTGGCGGTCCTCCACGGGGGGCAGGCCGGGCGGATCGAACCGGCCGAACTCGCCGCGCTCGGGGAGCAGGCCCGCCGGCTCGGGAACCCGGCCCAGATCGCGCTGCTGGGCTGGTACGCCTATCACCGCCGCCAGTTCCGGGAGGCGCTCGATTGGTTCAAGCTGGCCCAGAGCCGTGGCGGCGACGCTGCGGTGGCGACGGGTTTCGCCCTGTCCTTGCGTGAGATGGGTCAGACCCGGGAGGCGGAGGATGTCGTCTTCGCGTGGCGTGCCTCCTCCGTGACGAATCTCGCCCTCTACATCGACATCATGGAGCGGACCCTGAGCGAGAGTTCGGGCACCGCCGTGGAGCCCGAGCGGCTCGACCGCTTCGCCAAGGTCGTCCTCGCGACCAGCTCGGCGGAGGGCGCGCAGGCCCTGGGCTGGTACGCTTACAACGCCTGCCAGTTCGATGCCGCCGCCGACTGGTTCCAGCGGGCCGTGGGGTTGAAGCCACGGGAATCCGCCGTCCTCGGCTACGCCCTCAGCCTCTCCCGCCTGAAGCGGAGCCGCGATTACCTGGAGGTCATCAACCGCTACGATGGCCTGTTCCCGAAGGTGGTCGGCCTCGTCTTCGCCGAGCCCGACCCGCAATCGCGTGACACCGGACCCTGCGGACCGGCCCCGGCGGCGGCGCAGCCGGTGGCTGCCGCGCCCGCCTGGGTGAAGGTCCCGAAGCCGACCACCGCCGCTTCGATCCGGCCGCTCCCCGTCCTGCGCGGCGAATTCCCCGTCGCCGTCGCTGCCGAGAATCCCCTGCGTCCGGGCGATGGGGGTGCCGGTCCGACGCGTCTGCGCGACGGTGAGTACCTGCGCGAGGTACGCGGCGCCCCGCTCCTGATCGCACGCCGCGTCGTCGGCGTCGGGCCGATGCCCTACGAGCGCTATGGCTTCGCGCTGCTGCCAAGCTGGAATGGCATGGATCGGGCCAGCTTCCTGACCGGCCCGCCGACCCCGCCGGTGGGGACGCTCGCCCAATCCGAAACCGGCACCTTGATACAGGCCGGCTCGTCGCGGCCCGCTCAATATCGGGACGGGGAGCGGTTCGGCCCATTCGATACGGCCGGTGCGGGCCGCAACGAACCGCGCATTGCAGGACAGGATCGATGATCAGACCGATGCTCTCCCTCGAACGGCCGCACCGCTCCGCCGGACAGGCGCTGTTCCGGATCGGTGGCGTCCTGCTCGGCATCACGCTGCTCGGCGCCTGCCAGACCTCGACCGCGCGCCGGACGACGCCGCGCTTCGAGACGGCCTTCAGTGCCCTGAATTCGGCCGGCAGCCGGCCCCTCGTCTCGCTGCCGAACAGTGGCCCCGTGGCCTCCGTGACGGAGACCCCGTCGAGCGCCGGCCTCCGGCAGCGCATCGTCTTCGGCCCGCCCGGTGGCCGGATCGATCTGACGATGGCGTCGGGCCGCGTCTGGGACGATCCGGCCATGGCAAAGCCGAGCCGGGCCGGGATCGCCGCCGAACTCGCGACTCTCGACGGTGGCGGATCCTACCGCATTGTGCGCCGACCCGTGCACAACGCCTACGGCCCCTTGGGCGTCGCCGTGAGCGAGCGCTGCGCCTACGCTTGGCAGTGGATCGACGGTCTCGATCGCGTCGAACTGGGCCGCGGCGCGCTGCGCGGTCCCGTCTCGGTCTCCTTGCGCGTGCAGCATTGCCATCGGCGGCCGACGGGGGCGGAGGCGCTCTTGGCCGACCTCGTTCGGATGCGGCTCGGGCCGGCATCCGATCCGGCCACAGCCGTCCGGCGCCGCCGCATCGCGAGCCCGAAACCGAAACAGGCCAAGTCCGTCGAGAGGGCCGCACCTGCGGTTCCGGCGAGCCCTCAGCCGGCCGCTCCGCCGGTTGCGGTGAACGGGAGCCGCACCCTCGTGATACTTCCGCAGGGTCCGGCCGCCCCCCAATACCTGGCGCAGCCCGCCCCCGCCGCAGCGGGACCGGCCCTTCCAACGGTACCCCGGCCGATTGCTGCGGGCAGCGCAACGGATCGCCTGCGCTTCCTCACCGACGCCGTGCCGGCCTCGAGCCCCACTGCCAAGGTTTCGTCCCGCGCTCCGCAAGCCGCTCCGACCGAGCCCTCGGCACGCTTCCCCGCTGGATCCAGACCGCCTCAGGGTTGGTGATGCGCTCCTTTGCTGGATGCTTCAGGCCTGTCGGAAACGATCAGAACGGCAGCCGCGTCAGCAGATGGCCAAGCCGTTTCAGCGGTCGGGGGGCCTGAAGCCGCGCCACCAAGCGCGCACCGGCTCGAGGATGTCCCCTTGCTCAGCCAGGGCCGCCGCGGATCGCTCCTCGCGCCAAGCGCGCGGTGAGCTGCCGAAACGTCTGCGGAAGCCGTGACTGAGGGAGGAACCGCTCGGGATGCCGTGAACGTCGGCCAGGCGTGCCAGGCTGCGCGCCTCCAGCGGGTCGGCAAGCGCGTCGCGCAGGGCCCGGAAGCGCTGGTCCTGCACGTAGGACCGCACCCCGCCCCGGGATGCGAACAGCCGGTAGAGCGTGGCTCGGGAGATGCCGAGTGCGCCAGCGATGTGATCGGCCCCAAGATTCGCATCGCCGAGCCGGCTGAGAACGAAACGCTCGGCTCGGGCGAACAGGCCACGGTCGAGTTCCGGCCCTTCCAGAACATCGACCGCCCGTGAGGGATCGAGGAGGCGCCTCAGGAACCCGACCAACTCGGCTTCGAGAGCGGGCGCCGCCTCCGGGGGCGTGAAGGTGAGGCTGCGGTAGAGCAGATCGACGCGCGCTGCCAGGAGTTGGTTGCGGGCCGCATCGAAACGGACGGCGAGCGCGTCGGCATCGAGGCCGACGAGGAGGTGGCGCGGCACCACCAAGCCCAGCGTGTCGGCCGCGAGGCGACCGGTCAGCATGCGTCGGCGATTGGCGACGGCGACCGTGCCGGGCAGGAGGGAGGAGGTCCGGCCCGAGATGTCGCCGTGATAGCTGCCGCTGCGACAGAGCTGAAACGCGATATGATCGGGCGTCGCGTCCACCAGGCGACGGTCGCGTGAGACGTGCTGCGTGTGCCAGACGGTCCGGTTCGCCAGCAGCGAGCCGATGCGATAGACGGCAATGCCGCCGCCCGGTGCCTGATTGTCCGCATTTCGGGCAGCCGGATCGATGCTGTACATCAGCCTCATCAACTGACGCCATGTATCGACCGCCTGCTCCTGCGGCTGGCCGGCGGTGCTGTAGCGCAGCACCGGGAGGGTTGGGGTCGGATTCGCCTCGGTCATCAGGCGCGGCTGCCGATCGATGGGACCCGGGATAGAGAGCCGGCCGCCGGCCCTGAATCTCCGGGGTTCCGCAGCCCGATCGGCCTCGTCCCCCGCATGCTGCGCCAGGCGACGAAGCGATCGGCGTCTCGGCTTGGCTCGGCCGCCGCTTCGGCGGCGCCCTCCCCCGGCCGGATCGCGGCCCACCCCCATCGCTCCGGATCGACACGGCCTGTCATCGCCGTCGCACCAGGCTTGGCTCGGGCGCCGCAGGAGGGGTCCGGCAAGCGGCTGGCCGCGACGATAACGCCTCGCCGTAAGCCTGCATCGGCCCGGTTGAGACGTGATGACAAATCATCGTGCGCCATGAGTCCGCACATCCCTCGATTGCAGGGCTATAGTGACTCCGCCCAATGGGTGAGCCGCTGGTGATGGCGCGCCGCGTGCGCCGCTTACAAGACAAATAAGATATTTAAACTGCAAAACACAATCAGCGCTGACAATATATCGAAAGAAAATCGCGATGAATGTCGTTCATCTCGAAGTTTTACTGCATCATGGCTCATATGTGTCGGGAAGGTTTGGTCATGCGTCGTCGCATTGGAAGGCTCCTCGAGAGCGGCCTGTTCTCGATCGAGCTCGTGTGCGGGCCGGACGGCTGTTGAACGGGAACGCTGCGCCCATGCCCGCTATACGTCTCGTCACCCTCGCGCTCGCGGCCCTGTCCGCCGCCGGAGGGCCGCTCGCCGGATGCACCCAGGCGCTGACCGCCTCGCAGATCACCCCGCCCTCGTTCCCCCCTGCGCGATGGTGATCGTGCTGGAGCGGGCGATGACCCGCGGCACCGCCTACGGCGCGACGCCCCGCCGCTGGTCTGCCTCGACGACACCAGCGAGCCGATCCGCCGCGCGCCCACCGAGGCGGCTCCGTCCGAATCCGCACCGCTGTTCCATGAAGACGGCCGTGACACGCCGCTGCTGGAGGAGCGGATCCGGCTGACTGCCGAGTATGCGGAGTCCGCCCGCCGCACCGCCGCCCTCGGCCGCACGCTCCAGGATCTCGGCCTGCTGCGGGCGCTGACGGTGCAGGGCCGGGATCCGGCGACCGGGGCCCGCCACGCGATGCACGGCGTGCTCGGCATCGACGAGGCGGCACTGGCCGCGCTGCCTGACGAGGGCTTCGCCCAGCTGCACCGCGAGGGCTGGCTGGCGGCGATCCATGCCCATCTCGTCAGCCTGCAGACGCTGGCCGACTTCACCCTCGTCTTCGCCCCGCCGGGGCCGATCCCAACCGCGTCCCAGGCCCAGGACAACGCCGCATGACCTCGCTCGCCCTGTGGAAGCCCCCCCTCCCCTCGCGCCCTTTGCGCGCCCACCCCGTGGCCACGCTCGCCTCGGGCGCCGTCCTGATCGGCGGCGTGCTCCCGCTTGGATCCGCCCTGGCGCAGGCGCCCGGTGCCAAGGCGTCATCCGCGGCACCGGCCGCACCGCCGGTCCCGTCCGAGCCTGGTGTCACCACCGCCAGCTATGGCGACTGGGTGCTGCGCTGCCAGCGCGTCGGCACGGCCGAGAAGCCCGCGCGCCTGTGCGAGGTCTCGCAAGCGATGCAGGTGCAGGGACAGGCCGCGCCGATCGACCAGGTCGCGATCAGGCGCCTGCCGGGCGAGACGGAGCTGCGGGTCACGGCCCTGCTGCCGGTCGCCGTGAGCTTCCCCTCGACCGTCCGGATCGGCCTCGAGGAGAAGGACGCCAAGGGCCCCGTGCTCGATCTCGCGTGGCAGCGCTGCCTGTCCGGCGGCTGCCTGGCGGACGGCGCCGGTGAAGGAGGAGGGCTGAAGCGCTGGCGCGAGGCGGAGGCGCCGGGCCGGCTGATGTTCAAGGATGCCGGCGGCCAGGAGGTGGCGATCCCGCTCTCCTTCCGCGGCCTCGCTCCTGCGCTCGACGCGCTCGCCAAGGAACGCTGACCGGATGACCTGCGGCTCGCCCGCATGGCAGCTCAGCCGCGGGAGGTAGTGCACACTCAGGACCTTGTGGTGTCGCACCCCTGCTTCGTTGACTCCGCGTCGATGCGCTCGCCGTTCGCGTCGATGCCGCCCGCAACCGTCTCCTGAGGGCACGGATCAATCTCTTCCACCGCACTCTGAGACGTATGGGTGATGTCGACGATCCTTCACGACCGCTTCGAAGCGCCGGCGGATCCCGCCGCGCTACGCGATGCCTGGATCGCCGCCCTGACGCCGATCTTCCAAGTCACACTGCCGGGCGAGCTTGCTCTCGTCGCTCCTGTCGCGATGGAGAACTATCATCTCGGCGAACTGCTCGTCGGCGAGGTCCGGGCTCCGGCCCAGATCCTGGAGCGGACCCCTCGGATGGTCGCGCAGCAGGGCCTCGATCATCTACTGCTGCAGTTCTACCATTCCGGCACGAGCCGGGTCGAAGTGGCCTGGGGCGAGGCCGATGTCGGCCCGAATCGCTGCATCGTGTTCGATCTGGCACAGCCCGTGACCATCGTCGCCGAGCCGATTCACGCCACCCACATCCTGCTGCCCCGCGCCCTCGTGGCTGGAAGGGTGCCCCATGTCGATGCGCTGCACGGCCACGCCTTCGACTATGTGTCCGACCGCATCGGCCGGCTATTCTTTACCTGCGTGCGCGAACTGGTAGAGGTCGCGGAGGCTCTGGAAGTCCACCAACTCTCGCATGTCAGCCAAGCGGTCGCGATGCTCGGCAGCGCCTGCCTGCGCGGGCAGAAGGCCGACCGCCAACCGGGCGAGATCCAACTGAGCATCGCCATCCGGCAATATATCGAGCGGGAACTCGGCTCGGCCGCGCTGGATGCCGAGACGCTGTCGGCGCATTTCGGCCTTTCGCGCGCGACCCTCTATCGGCAGTTCACCTCCGAGGGCGGCGTACAGCGCTTCATCCGCGAGCGGCGCCTGCTGCGCGCCATGAAACTGCTGACCCAGACTGGCTCCACGGGCCGCCCGCGCATCTCCGCGGTGGCCTACGCTACCGGATTCTCCGACGAGAAGACCTTCAGCCGCGCCTTCAAGCGCCGGTTCGGCTTCCTGCCCCGGGAGACCGAGGCCGGGTCTTGCGTCTGGAGGCAGACAGCCGATGCGCAGCCAGTTCTCCAATCATGGCTCAGGGAATTGGTTTCATAATTTCGATGTCCTTCCGCGGCCTCGCTCCTGCGCTCGACGCGCTCGCCAAGGAACGCTGATCCAGCCATCGCAGCCAACCAACGGAGCAGGAGCAACGACATGAGCACGATCGGGAAGCACGTCTCTCGAAAGGTCGGCCTCGCGGCTGTCCTGTGCGCCCTCGCGACCGCCACCCCGGCCGATGACGGTCGCGGCCTGCGGCGCGGCGGTGATCCGAGCCGGGTCAGCCTCTCGGGTCTCTCGTCGGGCGCAGTGATGGCCGTTCAGTACGCGGTGGCCCATTCCGGTTCGGTCGAGGCGGTGGGCGCCGTCGCCGGGCCGCAATGGGGCTGCGCCGAGGCCAGCCTGTCCCGGGCGGTCAATGCCTGCCTGTGCGGCCGCAGCGCGCTCACGCCCACGGTCGAGACGGCGCGCCGCTTGGCCGCCGCGGGTGCGATCGACCCCCTCGTATCCGGCAAACCCCGGGCCCTGAACCGGTCCTGGGTGTTCCAGAGCCCGGCCGACGAGACTGTCACGCCCGAGTCGGGTCGGGCGGGGGCGGCCTTCCTGACCGCGTTCATCGGCGCTGCGACGCGGCTCGACGAAGGCAACGCAACCGATGGAAGCGACCGCGCCGGGCACGGCATCATCACGCCCGATGGCAGCGAGGCCTGCGCCGCCGACGATCGCGATGCAGAGTTCGTCCGGCGCTGCGGCGCGGAGGACAATGTGGGCCGAATGTTCCAGGCGTTGTTCGATCCGGACGCGCCGTACGATCCGAGCCGACGGGCTCCGCCCATCCCCGAATCCGAGCTATGGGCCTTCGATCAACAGCCCCTGATCGACCGGGTGACCGCCCGCCATCCGTCCCTGGCGAACGACCATTTCAATCCCCTCTGACTCGGGTGGCCGGACAAGAGTTCCCGTCGGCGCAACCTCGATATGGCCCCGAAGGGCTACCTCTACGTGCCGCCCGCCTGCCGTGCGGCCGGCAGCGCGTGCCGGGTGCACGTTGCGCTCCACGGCTGCAAACAGGAGGCGCGGTCCTTCGCGCTGAAGGCGGGCTACAACGAATGGGCGGAGCATTACCGGGCGATCATCGTCTACCCGGCGATTGCGCCGAGCGTGCCCGTCTCCGCCGCCCTCTGCCGGCTTCCGGCGCTCGATGGCGCCGTGGACGCGGCGTGGATCGAGCCGAACCCGAACGGCTGCTGGGATTGGTGGGGCTACCTCGACGCCGCCTCGGACAAGGGGCGCTCTCTCACGAAGCAGGCGCCGCAGATCGGGGTTCTCACCGGCATCATTGCCGAGGTGACTGCAGCGGCCTCGGATTGACCTCGGGCGCGATAAGAACGGTGGGGCCGAGCCGATGGAGAGGTTCGGCCTGGGCCGAAGGCGCTGGAAAGGCAGCGCGGATGGAGGGCAAGCGCCGCATCGAGCATGCTGAAGCCTCAGACGATCGCGGTACAGAAACAAGGCGTGTCGCAAATCCGGTTCGTGCGACTGCGTCAACGAGCCTGCCCGCTGGGATCAACGCCGCCGTCTCTAACTGATCGCCAAGGTCTCCTGCCCCGGACACTTCGGACGTTCGAAAAGCCGGAAGATGGAATCGACGCTGAGCAGCGGAGAGTCCGCCGTTTCGCGTATCCAAGAATTGCACAGGACGCGGCCCGAAGTCCCCTCCCCCGCTCCAACAAGCCGAATCAGTCAGCCTGTCGGACGTACTTTGCTAGTCGTGTCTCGCTGCCAGTATCCCGCCTATTCGAAGGGGATAATTCATCGAAATACTTAATTAGATCCGATGATGGGAGTTCTTTGGAAGTTTGTGGATCGTTGGTCTTGGGCTACAAGGCGCTTGCTATGGAGTTTGACGCTACTGATTTCACCTCTGAGCCGTCCTGCGACGCGTAGGCGTTGCCGGTCCGATTTGTCGCCGCGCGGTCGCCGGGCCTCGACCTGGTCGAGCGAGTGGAGGAGCGCCACGCCTTCACCGGCAATACGGTCCGTGCGCTCGCCGCCGACAGCCACCTTTTCTCGGCTTGGTGTCGTGAAGCGGGTCGGACTATGCTCTCGGCCACAGCGGAGATGATCGCCGCCTTCATAAATGCGCGAGCCGACACGAAGGCGCCCCCACGGTCGAGCGCGACCGCTTCTCGATCGCCGCGCTGCCCGCCTGCCAAATTCCTGCGACGGCGAGATTGTGCGGCTGGCGCTGAACGTGAGAGTGCCGCCGCGGGGCCGTGAGCGCTGACCTTGCCCCCTGTTTGCCCCCGTTCATAACCAGAGTCCGTTCTGGTTCTGGTCCCGCCGGGACCGGGTTGCAAATGCGTTCGGGGTGAGCCCGCCAAGGCTCGTGTGAGGGCGGCAGGTGTTGTAGTCCACCCGCCACGCCTCGATGAGGGTCCGGGCCGCCGGCAGGCTCCGGAACAGATGCTCGTTCAGGCATTCGTCGCGCAAGCGCCCATTCAAGCTCTCGACAAAACCGTTCTGCTGCGGCTTGCCGGGAGCGATGTAGTGCCACGCGACTGCACGCTCCTCCTGCCAGCGCAGGATGGCGTGCGAGGTCAACTCGGTGCCGTTGTCCGAGACGATCATCAGCGGTTTGCCCCGGCCTGCGATGATCCGGTCGAGTTCGCGCGCGACGCGCTGGCCGGACAGCGACGTGTCGACCACCAGCGCGAGACACTCCCGCGTGCAGTCGTCGACCACGACCAGGATGCGGAAGCGCCGTCCGTCGTCGAGCGTGTCGGAGACGAAGTCGAGGCTCCAGCGCTGGTTCGGCTCCTGCGGCGCGGCGACCGGTGCCCGCGTGCCAAGGGCTCGTTTGCGCCCACCGCGCCTGCGCACCAACAGACGTTCCTCCCGGTAGAGGCGGAACAACTTCTTGTGGTTCAGCGTGAGACCCTCCCGGTGCAGCAGGATCAGGAGGCGCCGATAGCCGAACCGGCGGCGCTCGCCGGCCAGGCTGCGCAGGCGTACCCGCACAGCCGCATCGTCACCACGGGTCGAGGCGTAGCGGTACGTCTTCGGCTCCAGGCCGATCACCCCGCAGGCGCGACGCTGGGAATAGCCCTTCTCCTCGGCGGCCCAGCTCACGGCTGCTCTCCGTGCGCCGGGCGTCAGAAGTTTTTTCCCAGCGCCTCGCGCAGCGTCGCCACGTCGAGCATCGCCTCGGCCAGGAGCTTCTTGAGCTTGCGGTTCTCCTCGTCGAGCGCCTTCAGGCGACGCGCGTCCGAGACCTCCATGCCGCCGAAGCGCGAGCGCCACGTGTAGAACGTCGCGTCGCTGATGCCGTGGCGGCGGCAGATCTCAGCCACCGGCAGCCCGGCTTGCTGCTCCTTCAGGAGGCCGATGATCTGCTCTGCGCTGAACCGGCTCCCGCGATCGAGTTCGACCTCGACTTCACCGATCGCGTGGTGGACGTGATCGAGGAGGGGTTCGACGCCGTGATCCGCACCGGCGAGGCGCGCGACTCCCGGCTGATGATGCGCGGCGCCGGCAGCTTCCCGCACGTGATCGTCGCCTCGCCCGGCTACCTCGCCGAGCGGGGCACGCCGAGCGTGCCGGAGGACCTCGCGGGCCATGCCTGCCTGCACCACCGATATCCCTCGACGGGCCGGCTGGAGTGCTGGCCCCTGGTGCGGGACGGCACGGACCTCGACATCGCCCTGCCGGTGACGGCCACGGCCAGCACGCTGGAGCCGCAGATCTGCATGGCCGAGGCAGGCTTCGGCCTCGCCTGCCTGCCGCGCTTCGCCGTCCGCCGCCAGCTCGAACACGGCACGCTCACGAGCGTCCTCGACGGGCACCTGCGCGTCGCCTCCGCCTTCCACATCCTCTGGCCCGCCAGCCGCCACCCCGCGCCGAAGGTCGCCGCCTTCGTCGCTTTCATGGCCGAGAACCTCCTGAAGGCGCCGCAGACGACACCAGGTCGGGCGGTCAACGCCTGAAGGCTTCGCCTGCGACGGCGTGATCTGTCCTATCTTCGTCCGCAACCGGCCTTATCGGCACTTCCAAGGAGCGTAGTTTGCGGGGACGATCCTCATCGACGGAGACATGAAATGTCCGACGCCGCCCTTCTCGTGATCGACGCGCAGGAATCCTTTCGCAGACAGCCCTATTTCCGGGACGACGACGTCGCGCGCTATGTCGAGCGCCAGCAGGCGCTGATCGACGGCGCGGCCGCCGCCGGCCTTCCCGTCGTCCAGGTCTTCCACCTCGCCGACACGGGTCCGTTTTCGGAAGCCTCGGGCTTCGTGCGGAGCTTCGCGCCGCTGCGGATCGCGCCTGCCGTCACCTTCAGGAAACGCCGGCACAGCGCGCTGGTCGGCACCGGCCTCGATGTCTGGCTCGTTTCCAACCGGATCGGTCGGGTGATCGTCTCAGGGATCCGCACCGAGCAATGCTGCGAAACCACGACCCGCCACGCCTCGGACCTCGGCTTCGCGGTCGATTACGTGGGCGAGGCGACGTTGACCTTCCCGATGACGGACGCGAGCGGTCGCCTCTGGAGCCCGGACGAAATCCGCGCCCGCACGGAACTCGTCCTGGCCGGGCGCTTCGCGCGGATCGCGGGCGTCGAGGAAGCGCTGGCGGACCAGACCCGGACGCGCGCCGCGTGACGACCGCGACGGCGGATACGCGCGCGATTGCGGTCTTCGTCGTCGTGCCGCCGCGCCTTCTTCTTCTGGACGTGGCCGGCCCCGCCGAGGTTCTGCGCAAAGCCAACGAGAGACAGGCGACCCTTCGCTTCGCGGTCACCTATGTCGGTCCGCACGAAGCGGCGCGGACTTCGGCCGGGCTTGCGCTCGCCGGCATCGCGCCGCTGCCCGAGACGTTGCCGCCGGGCGCAGTCGTGATCATACCGGGGGCCGTCGACAGGCCGCTCGGATCCGGGCCGGACCGGGGAGCAGAGGACGCGGTGCGGGAAGCCCGGATCGTCCATTGGCTGGCCCAAGTGGTGCGCCCTGGCATCCGCCTCGTCTGCATCTGTTCGGGCGCGCTCCTCGCCGCCCGCGCAGGGCTGCTCGACGGACACGACTGCACCACCCATCATGCCGTGATCGACGACCTGACACGGCTCGCGCCACGCGCCCGCGTGCTCGAAAACCGGCTGTTCGTGGAAAGCGGCGAGAGGCTGACCAGCGCCGGGGTCACGGCGGGCGTCGATCTCATGCTCCATCTGATGGCGCGCGAACTCGGTCACGGGGCGGCGCTCGCCATCGCACGCGATCTCGTCGTCTACGTCCGGCGTGGGGCCGACGATCCGCAACTGTCGCCCTGGCTGGAAGGGCGCAACCACATCCATCCCGCAATCCATCGTGCCCAGGACGCGGTGACGGCCGATCCCGCGCGCAACTGGTCCGTGCCGGTGCTGGCCAGCATCGCGGCGACGAGCCCTCGCCATCTCTCGCGCCTCTTCAACGAAGCGACCGGCATGAGCGTGATCGACTACGTCAACCGGATGCGGGTTGCCCTCGCCTTCGACCTCGTGGCGAATTCGACGCTCGACATGGAGCATGTCGCCGAGCGCGCCGGCTTCGCCTCCGCCCGCCAGTTCCGCCGCGCGTGGAACCGTTATCATCCCTCGCCCCCGGGCCGTTGGCGCGGATCGCACGAGAGGCGCTGACCCTCGTCGCGTCCCCGCGCTGAACGATCCGTGCCGTTCCGATTCTTCTCGAGCCCGACACGCTCCGGCACCTGCCGCCCTGAGAACGGCGGCCGTCTGATCCTCTCCATCAGCCCCGGTCCAAAGCCAGCAGGTCACCACAACCGCACCGCAGCACAACGCGGCAACCTTGGCAGTGCGGGCAAGCGTGGCGGTGCGTTCATGGATCGTGATGGCGACGCTCACGCCGGAGAGGGGCAAGTCGAGCGAGCTGACCGTTGCGGTCTAGATCCGTATCCGACCCGATTGCATCAGACCGGCGTCTCCAGATCTTTGTTTTGACGCGCTTTCTTTCGCCGGACTGGCGCCCACTTCGTCGGAAAGCGCTCTAGCCGACCGGCTGACGCAACTCCTGATCGTTGGACAGTCTAAAGCAGCGCCCTTGCGATGAGCAAATGAGCAGGAAGAGCTTGAAAATTGAGAAGCCAGCCAATTGAATTCATATCAAAAGCTGTAATAGGATCATATTCCTTGTGCGGCCTTAAAAATCGCCATGAAATATCAGCAATGGCGATAAATTGAGCTGTTATTGCACAAGCGATGACTTGCGATGCTGCGCTGCAGCAGGCAAACATGACGGAACGAGGTTAACGGCGTCTTTCGAGGATCCCGTAAAAACGGAGGCTCAAGTGTCGGATCAGAATCTGTCCATTGCTGGCCCGCGTCTGAAGTGGGCGCCGTTTGTTGCGGCAGGGCGCCAGTTCGGCTCGCAGCGAATCTTCGATCGAGCATTCAAGCGATGCTTCGACCTGAGCGCCGCTGTCACCGCATTGATGCTTCTGCTGCCTTTGCTTGCCTTGTTCGCTCTTGCGATTTGGGCCATCGACGGCGGGTCGCCATTCTATAGCCATCGCCGGCTCGGCCGGGGCCAGAAAAGCTTTGGCTGCCTGAAGTTTCGTACCATGCGTACCGACAGCCAGGAGGCGCTCGCACGTCATCTGTCGGAAGATCCGGCCGCGCTCGCCGAGTGGAACCTGACCTGCAAGCTGAAGGACGATCCGCGCATCACGCCGATCGGCCGCGTCTTGCGCAAGTCGAGCCTCGACGAGTTGCCGCAGCTCATCAATATCATCAAAGGTGAGATGAGTTTCGTAGGACCGCGGCCGATCGTCGAGACGGAGATCGAGAAGTACGGCGATGCTGCATCGTCCTACTTCGCCGTGCGCCCGGGCCTCACCGGTGCTTGGCAGGTCAGCGGGCGTTCCGACACGACCTACGCGGAGCGGGTGCGCCTCGACCGCCAATACGTCGAGACGCAGAATTTTACCGGCGATCTTCTCATCATCCTTCGCACGATCCCGGCCGTCTTCATGGTCAAGGGCTCCTACTAGCCTCAGGGGCGGGTCGCGGTGACTTCCGGATATGAGCGTGCCCAAGCGCACGAGCATCGTATCCGAAGGATCGGCCCCGCCGGATCGACGCCAGCGGACCATTCCTCCGGTTCTATCGTTCGCTGCACCGAGATCTAGGGAATGCGGCCATTGAATATGGCCCTTCCCCGGCGAGCCTCATTTTCCGGAATGCCAGCCTCGGAGAAGCGTCATGCGCGTTGCGATCATACATTACTGGCTCGTGGGCATGCGCGGCGGCGAGAAGGTGGTCGAGGCGCTCTGCCGGATGTATCCGGAAGCCGACATCTTCACGCATGTGGTCGTACCGGAGGCCCTGTCGGAGGATCTGCGCCGCCACACGATCCACACTTCGTTCATCGCGAAGTTGCCGCGGGCGGCGCGGATGTACAAATCCTATCTTCCTCTGATGCCGCTGGCGCTGGAGCAGCTCGATCTTAGTGGATATGACCTGATCATCAGCAGCGAATCCGGTCCCGCCAAGGGCATCATTCCGCCGGAGGGTGCGGTCCACCTCTGCTACTGTCACTCCCCGATGCGGTACATCTGGAACATGTACCACGATTACAAGCGCACCGCCGGGCCGGTCGCGCGGGCTGCGATGCCGCTCCTGACCCATTACTTGCGAACCTGGGACGAGAGTTCGGCCGCGCGGGTCGATCGGTTCGTCGCCAATTCAAGCACCGTGGCCGGTCGCGTGCGCCGTTACTACCGCCGGGACGCCGAGGTCGTGCATCCACCGGTCGACGTCAGCGCCTTCGCGCCGGTCGCACCGGAGGAGGTCAGCGACTACTACCTGATGGTCGGCGAGCTGGTCCGCTACAAGCGGCCGGACATCGCGGTGCGTGCCTTCAACGCCCTCAAGCGGCGCCTCGTGGTGATCGGGGGCGGCGAGATGCTGGCCGAGTTGCGCGCGCTCGCCGGCCCCACCGTGGAGATCCTCGGATCGCAGCCCTTCGCCACCCTGCGCCACCACTACGCGCGGGCGCGCGGCCTCATCTTCCCCGGCGAGGAGGATTTCGGCATCGTGCCGGTGGAGGCGATGGCGAGCGGTCGTCCGGTCATCGCCTACGGACGCGGCGGCGCCACCGAAACCGTGATCGATGGCCGCACCGGCCTGTTCTTCGACGAGCAGAGCGAGGATGCGCTGATCGACGCCATCGCACGGCTGGAAGGCCTCGAACTCGATCCGGCCGAGATCGCTCTGCACGCGCGCCAATTCAATCCTGCCCGGTTCGAACGTCAGATGCGCGACGCCGTCGCAGCGGCCTGGGTGGAAGCCTATGGCCGCCAGCCGCCCTCGACGGTGCCGGAGGCCGGTGCGCCCATTCCCCTGACCCGCAGACGCCCTGCCTATGCGTAAGCCTCCCGTCAGCGGTGCGGGCGCAGCGGCGATGAAGACGGCCCGCCTTCCCATGGGCTCGGCGCCTGGGACACGGACGATCTGGGGCGGTGAGCGGGCGGCGAATGAGGCGTCGGAGGGCATCGCCTCGACCCTCGGGCTCCTGCGCCGAAAACTGCCGTTCCTGGTGCTGTGGGTCGCGGCCTTCGTCGTGGCCGGCGCGATCTACGTGAAGCTGCTGCGGCCGGATTTCGTCGCCACGACACAGGTGCTCCTGCAACCGCGCATCGTCATCAACGATGGCCCCGAGGACGAGCGGCACTTCCATCAATTCATGATCGACGGCGAGCAATGCGAGACCGAGCTGCGCGTCCTGCGCTCGGAGCAGTTGCTCTACCGCGTGTTCAAGATGCTGAACCTGTCTGAGGCGCCCGAGATCCGCCGGGGTCCCGACGGGCTGTGGGCGTATGTCGACGCCACGCTCCACAAGCTCGAGCGCCTGATCGGGCCCGCCGACGACGGTGTCCAGCCCTTCTATGCCTTCGCCAACCGGGTGCGCTCACGCCGCCTCGGTCTGTCCTACGTGATCGAAATTTCCTACCGCGCGCAGACCCCCCAGCAGGCGGCGCGGGTCGTGAACGCCATTGCCGTGGCCTACGCCGCGCACCGCCTGCGCGGCGTGCTCGCCCGCGAGCAGCGCGGCGGTGTCTACCTCGAGAGCCGCCTGAAAAGCTTGCACACGCAGCTCCTGGCAGCCGATGCCGGCCTTCGCTCCGGCATCATCCCCGAGAGCGGCATGCCCGATGCCGACGTTCGCCTGCTCGGGCCCGCCACGCTGCCGCTGCGCAGCTCCTTCCCGAAGCCGGGACCGCTGCTCACCATGATGGCCGGGCTCGGGGCGGTGAGCGGTCTGCTGATCGTGCTGCTGCCGCGGACCACACCGCCGCGGGCGCTCCGAACGGACCGCATCGGAAACTCGCCTGAACGCGTGAGGATCGCATGAGGACGCCTGCCGCCCCCCGACGTGCCGCAGCCTGTCTGACCATGGCTGTCCTGCTCGCCACGACCGGTATGGCCTGGGCCGAGGATCCCTACCGGCTCGGGCCCCAGGACCAGCTCCAGGTCAAAGTCTCGGATCTGCGCGCCGGAACGGGCGAGGCCTATCAGTGGCAGGCGTTCAACGGCGAGTTCACCGTGGCCCCCTCCGGGCAGGTGGCGTTTCCGGTCGTCGGCGAGATCGAGGCCAGCGGGCGCACGACGACGGAGGTCGCCGCCGACCTTGCGGAGCGATTGAAGGCCAAGGCCGGCCTTGCCGCGAAGCCTGACGCCTCGGTCCAGATCGTGAAGTTCCGCCCGTTCTACGTCATTGGCAGTGTCGAGAAGCCGGGCGAGTACGATTACCGGCCCCAGCTCAGCGTCCTTCAGGCGGTCAGCATCGCCGGCGGCATGCAGCGGGTGCCCACCGACATCCTGCTGCGCTTCACCCGCGAGGCGGTGCAGGCGCGCAGCGACATTCAGGAGCTCTCGGCGACCCGCCTCGCCCTGATCGCGCGCCAAGCGCGGCTCGATGCGGAGATCCGTGAGATTCCGATCACGTTCCCGGCCGAGCTCCAAGCCCGCAGCAAGGAGCCTGAGATCGCCCGCATCCTGCGCGAGGAGCGCCTCGCCCTCGACACGCGCCGGGCGGCTCTCGAGGCGCAGATCGTCAACCTGAAGTATTACAAGGACTTCCTGACCGAGCAGATCGGCTCCCTGACGGCGAAGGATGCCAAAACGGCCGAACAGCTCGAACTGATGAAGAACGAACTCGCCCGCATCACCGGCCTCGTGGCCAAGGGCCTCTCGGCGATGCCGCGGCAGATCGAGGCCTCGCAGACCATCGCGACGCTCGAATCCAATCGGCTCGACAGCCAGATCGCCGTGATCCGGGCGCGACAGGACATCTCGAAGGCCGACCGCGACATCCTCGACCTGAAGGATCAGCGCCGCAACACCGCTCTGCAAGAATCGGCCGAGACGCGGATCAAGCTCAACGAGACCGAAGCGAAGATCGAAGGGGCCAGCGCCCTCCTCCGGCAGGCGGAGATCACCTCGCCCGCCGCGGTGCTGGCCAATTCCGAGGCCTTCGCCAAGCCGGACTATCTCATCCTCCGCCGCCGCGGGACCAAGGCCGAGACGCTTCCGGCCGACGAAGACGACCTGTTGCAACCCGGCGACGTGGTGCGCGTGCTGCCGCGGATGAACACCTCGAGTCCCTCCGCATCGGAAGGCCGGGCCCGCGCCCTGGCCGGACCGGCCAATGACGGCTGAGGCACACCGATGAGCTGGCCTGCCGCGCTCCTGTGGGTTCTGATTTTCGCGGCGGCCGTCTCGAACGGGCCGGGCCTGCTCTACCTGCTGATGGTCTGCGGCGCGTTCGGCTCCCTGCAGATGCTGCCGGGCAGCGGCGGCGCGAACCTGCTGCCTCAATCCGCCTGCGCCGCCGTCTTCGTCTGCAAGGTTCTGATTCAGCGCGGCAACGTCCTGCGCGGGGTCGAGGCCGCCCTCGATCCGCAGCGCTTGGCCCTGTTCTCGGCCTTCCTCGTCTACGCCCTCTTCGGCGCCGTGGTGCTGCCGCGCGTGTTCTCGGGAATGATCGAGGTGGTGCCGGTCTCCGCCTTCCGGTTCGGCACGGACATCCTGAAGCCGGGTGCGGGCAACATCACGCAGTCCGGCTACATGATGCTGTCCTACGCCACGGCCCTGGCCTTCACGGTCATCGGCCAGACCGAGACGACGCGCGCGCATTACCGGCGCGCGCTGCTCTGCGGGGCCTATGCGCTCATCGCCACCGGCCTCATCGACCTGATCACCTTCAGCCTCAACCTCGGGGCCGTCCTCGAACCGTTCCGCACCGCCACCTACGCGCTCCTGACGGATGTCGAGGCCGAGGGGGCCAAGCGCGTCGTCGGCCTGATGCCGGAAGCCTCCAGCTACGGCACGGCCTGCGTCGGCCTCGCGGCGGCGCTCCTCTTCACCCGGCCTCTCTACCGCCCCGGCACCGAGCTGCGTCTGGTGATGGTCGCAATCGGCGCGCTCGTCCTGATGACCATGCTCTCGACCTCGTCCACGGCCTATGTCGGCCTTGCGGTGTTCGGGCTGGTCTACGGCTGCGATCTGCTGGTGCGCATGCTCGACGCGGGCAACCCGCGCCGCGACGGGATCGGCCTGGAAGTCGGCCTCATCGTGCTCGCCGTCTTCGCGGTCTTCGCGACCTTCGTGATCAAGCCGACGCTGTTCGATCCGGTCGTCGCGATGGTCGACAAGATGGTGTTCCAGAAATCCAGTTCGGCCTCCTATGTCGAGCGCAGCCTGTGGAACAGGGTCGGCTGGCACGCCTTCCTGGATTCCGGCGGCCTCGGGGTCGGGCTCGGCTCGATCCGCGTCTCGAACTGGGCGATCTCGATCCTCGGCAGCACCGGCCTCTTCGGCGCGCTGCTGATGTTCGGCTTCATCGCGCAGCAGCTCGTGTCCGCACCGCGGGGTGCTTCGCGCAAGGCCGTCCTGTTCGCCACCGTCACGAAGCTCGCGCTCCTGCCGGTCCTGGTGATGTACCAGCTCTCCGGCACCATTCCCGATATCGGGATCGCCGCCTCCGCAGCGCTCGGCATGATTGCGGCCACCCACGCACGGCCCGGCGGCCAGCGGACCATGCCCCTGCGATCGCTCGCGGGCCGGCCCGCGTCGGTGGGCGGCCCGTCGGAGTTCCAGACGTGAGGATCGCCGCCACGGGCCGCGCGGCAGACCCGACGCAAGCCTTGCGCAGTGTTCGCGGAGGCCGAATCCGGTCAACACCGCGATCGGCACCCAATCCGATCGGCTACGCCCTTGTATCCGGCGTGAGATATCGGACACACAATTGCATTTTCGTCAGCGGACTGGACCGAACGAGGCGAAACAATCGTATTCCTCCGGCAAATCGGCCTACACAGTCGAGCCAGAGGCAACACGCCGACACCTGCCCGCGCGTCGGAGCCTCCGCTTCCTTGTTCACTCGGCGAGGGATCGATGGATCATGGCGATGTGCGTCTCCTCACCCGCGAGCCGCCTCTGACGTCTTCGGGAGGTCCCTGCCCGACAGCGACCTTCGCGATCAATGGTCGCTTTTACGCTCAACCGGTGACCGGCGTGCAGCGCTACGCCCGGGAGATCGTATCGGAACTCGACGGCCTGTTGAGTCGTCAGGGTGCGCGGGCCCAGCTGATCCTGCCGCCGACGGTTGCGGCACTGCCGGCCTTCGCGACGATCGAGCCGTGCCGCGCGGGCAGGGCTTCGGGCCATCTCTGGGAGCAGGCGATCCTGCCCGTCCGGGCCGGGGCGCCGCTGCTCAACCTGTGCAACACCGGGCCGCTCTCGCTGCGTCGACAGATCGTGTGCATGCACGATACGAACGTGTTCGACGAGCCGAGCAGCTACAGCCCCTCCTTCCGCGCGCTCTACCGGGTGCTGCTGCCGGGCCTCGCCAAGCGTGGGGCGGTGATCACCTCCGTCTCGCGCTTCTCGGCCCACCAACTCGCCCAGCGTCTCGGGATCGCACCGCACTCGATCACGGTCATGTACAACGGGCGCGAGCACGTCTTCCGCTGGAACGCCGCAGCGTCCGACCTGTCTGCACGCCTGCGCGGGGTGCGGCCCTTCGTTCTGCTGCTCGGAAGCCGCGCCCGGCACAAGAACGCCGCCTTCATCCTGCGGCAGGCGGAAGCGCTCGACGCCCTGGGCATCGACCTCATCGTAGCGGGCGGCTACGCGGCCATCTTCTCGCCGACGGAATCTGTGCGCGCCCGCAACATTCACGGCCTCGGCGTCGTCACGGACGACGACCTCGCCTGGCTCTACGCGCACGCTCTCTGCCTGGCCTTTCCCTCACGCTCCGAAGGGTTCGGCCTGCCCCTGCTCGAGGCGATGACGCTCGGTTGCCCGGTGATTGCCTCGAACCAGTCCTGCCTGCCGGAGATCTGCGGCGACGCGACCCTTCTCGCGGGTCCGGACGACGCGCCGGCTTGGCTGGCCCATGTCCGCACCCTGGTCGCGTCGCCGGATCTGCGTGCCGAGCTGCGCGGACGCGGTCTGGAGCGCGCGAAGGCCTTCTCCTGGCGCAACGCGGCCCAGAGTTATCTCGACCTGCTGCAACGCCTTTAGAGCGCGCTCCTCCGAACCGGATACCGGCGCGGCGACGCCGGCACCTTTGCGAGAGCGTAGCCGCCGCGTCCGACCGGGACGCATGTCGGCGCGCGCCTCGATCCGAATTTGCGGCCGGCGCGGCGCCGCCGCGCACGCGGATTGCTTCGCGAGAAGGCCGCATCCGTTTTTTCCCTGCCAGCGAGAGAGGCCAGCGGTGATGAGCATTCGGCCCTTCGACACCGCCGCGATCGACCCGGCGCGCGTCTGCGTCGGGATCGCGACGCGCGGTCGCCCGGACCAGCTCGCGGCGATGCTCGACAACCTCGCCCGCCAGACCCTGAAGCCGCAGACGATCATCGTCTGCTGCACGGGCCCCGAGGATGTCGGCGCGGTCGCCGCGCGCGGGGACGTGACGGTGGTCTACGAACAGCCGGGCCTCGCCCGGCAGCGCAACGGCATTCTGCGCGCGCTCCCGGACGGGACGGACTGGATCGTCTTCTTCGACGACGACTTCTATCCCGATCCGCGCTGGATCGAGACCGTGTCGCGGGCCTTCCGGGCCGAGCCGGGTCTGGCCTGCATCACCGGCCATGTGCTGGCCGACGGCATTCTCGGGCCCGGCCTCACCCGCGAGGAGGCGCTGGCGTGCATTGCCGCCCACGATCCGGCCACGGACGATTGGGTGATCGAGGGCTACAGCCCCTATGGCTGCAACATGGCCTTCCGCTGCGAGACCATCGCGGGTCTGCGGTTCGACGAGCGGCTCGTGCTCTACGGATGGCTGGAGGATCGCGACTTCGGAACCCGCGTCGAGCAGCGCGGCGGGCGGCTGATCAAGCTCGGCACGGCCACCGGCGTGCATCTCGGCGTCAAGGGTGGCCGGGTGTCCGGACGCAAGCTCGGCTACTCCCAGGTGATGAACCCGGTCTACATGCACCGGAAGAGCACGATGACCACCGCGCAGCTGATCCGCCAGATCATCCGCAACGTCGCCGCCAACCTCGTGAAGTCGGCCCGGCCCGAGCCCTATGTCGACCGTCGTGGGCGCCTCGTCGGAAACCTCATCGCCGCGCTCGACCTGCTGCGCCTGCGCCTGACTCCGGAACGGGCCGCCTCCCTATGAACTACACCTCCAAGATCGTCCGCCCGGACGACCCGCATGACGGCCCGCTTCCCGGGCTCGACCGCATCGACTTCGGCGAGCCCGGTTACGAGGCCGAGACGACGCTGATCGGCGACCTGATCGCCGCGATCCGGCGGCATGCCCTGGCGCTCGCCCTATGGATCCTGCTCTGCACGGCCGCCGGCGTCGCCTATGTGGTGATGGCCCAGCCTGAATTCGTGGCTGCGGCTCAGATCGCGCTGGAGCCGCGGGTGCGCTTGCCGCCGGGCGCAGACGCCGCGGCAGCCGCCTCCGCCACGGCCCCGACCCTCGACAGCGCCCAGGCGGAGAGCCAGGTGCAGATCATCCGCTCCGCACGCAACCTGCGCTACGTGTTCGACACGCTCGGCCTCGACAAGGATCCGGCCTATACGGCCAAGGGGCCGGGCCTCATCAGACGAACCATCGACGGGATCACGGCCCTTCTTCCGTTCCTGTCCACGCCTCCCCCCTCGCCCGAGGAGGAGGCGATGCGCGCCCGCGAAATCGCCTTCCAGAACTTCTCCGATCGGGTGCAGGTCAAGCGGCTCGGGCAGTCCTACGTCCTCGAAGTGTCGTTCCGGGGCCTGACACCGCAGGATGCCGCCCGCCTGACGAACGCGATCGCGGCGGCTTACATCCGCGACCAAGTGCTCGTCCGCGCCGCTTCGGATCAGCGCGGCACCGAGTTCCTGCAGGGCCGGATCGCCCTGATCCAGGCTCAGAAGAAGGCCGCCGACGAGGCGGTCGCCACGGGCGTGATCACCGATTTCCAGTTTCCGGATTCGGACGCGCGCATCGTCGGCGCGGCGCTGCGGCCCCTCGCGGCCGCCTATCCGCAGACCAAACTGATCCTTCTGCTCGGCGCTCTCTTCGGCCTCGTCAGCGGCATCGGGTGCATCGCGGTCCTGCACAGCTTCGACCGTACCGTCCGCTCGCTGGCTCAGATTCGCCGGACGCTCGGCACCGACGGCATTGTCGTCCCGCGCTTCAAGGGCGGACGCCTGACGGAGACCACCGCACTCGACCGGCCCGATTCCGAGTTCGCGCTCGCCCTCCGCCAGTTGCGCACCGTCCTCTTCGCCGCGGGGGGCGAGTCCCGCTCCCTCTCGGTCGGGCTCGTCTCCTGCCACAAGGACGAGGGCTGCAGCATGCTCAGCGCCAACCTGGCCTGCCTGCTCTCCACATCGAGCGACCGGGTGGTGCTCGTGGATGCCGATTTGCGCGATCCCGAACTCACCCGCCGCTTCGCACCGAGGGCGACGACCGGGCTCGAAAGCCTCGTGCTCTCGCCCGGCATCGGCGCGGACCTGCCTGAGATCGCACTCTCCGCCACGTTCGGCTTCGTGCCCGCCGTGGCGGCCGGGCAGGCGGCCAATCCCAACGCCTTTCTCGGCGCACGCGGGATGCGGGCGGCGCTGGCGCGGGTCAACGGCAAGCGGGATCTCATCCTCGACCTGCCGCCGCTCGATGCCTCCTCCGACGCCCAGGCGATCGGGCACATGCTCACCGGCATCGTCCTCGTCGCCAGCCTGAACCGGACGAAGCTCGACCAGCTCTCGGACGCCATCCGCGCCCTCCGGTCGGCCAATTGCCGCGTTCTGGGGATCGTCCTCAACGATCCGGTGCCGTCCCCCAAAGCCAGGAGGCGAGTCAGTGCATCAGCCTAGTGCGGCGAAGCGAGCGGGAAGCAGACGGCCCGACGAACTGCGTGTCGGCCTCTTTAACGTCAAGTATAGCCCGAACCTCGGCGATGGCCTGCTCTCGGAATGCATCGAGGCCGAACTCAAGCGTCTCGTGCCCGGCCTGTCCGTCGAGGCCTTCGACCTTGCGGGCCGCACGGACTACGTCGCGGGGGGGCGCCTGCGCGGAACCGCACTGAGTCTGCTCCAGAGCAGCCCGACGCCCGTGCGCCACGGCCTCGCACGCGCGCTGCTCGGCCGCTCCCTGAGCCGTCAGCGCCCCGTTTGGCGCTCACGGCTCGCGGGCATCGACGCGGCGGTGACCGGCGGCGGCAACCTGTTCAGCGACGCCGACCTCAACTTTCCTCTCAAGATCGACGCGGCCTGGGGCGAGCTGCGCGCGGCCGGCATCCCCACCGCGGTGTTCGCCGTCGGCGTGGCCGATAACTGGTCCGAGACCGGGGCCGCCCTGTTTCGGCGTGCACTGGCGGGTACGCGCATCGTCGAAGCCTCGGTGCGCGACGCGCGCTCGGCCGAGATCTGGAACCGGCGGCTCGGCCCGTCGGGCGCCCCCCGCGCGCGGGTGGTGCACGATCCCGGCCTCTTGGTCGCCCGGCACGTACCGCAGGTGCGCCGCCCCTGCACGACGCCGCGGATCGGCCTCGGCCTCACCCACCCGACCACGCTGCGCTACCATTCCGACGAGGCGGCGGTGAGCGAGCGCGATCTGAACGCGTGGTACGCGGCGCTGGTCCGCGGCTGCTTCGCGCGGGGCTGGACCGTCGATGTCTTCACGAACGGCAGTCCGGAGGACGAGGCCTATCTGCGCCGCCTGCGCGCGATCCTGGCCGAAACCGCCCCGGCGCCGCCCGGCGGGCCGGCCATCACCTTCGCGCCGCGCTTCCGCAACCCGACCGAACTCGCGACCTTCGTGTCGGGGCTCGACCTGCTGATGGCCCACCGGCTGCACGCCAACATCGCGGCCTATTCCTACGGCGTCCCGCAGATCGGCTTCACTTGGGATCTCAAGCTCGTGAGCTTTTTCGACCTCGTCGGGCGCGGCGACTACGTCCACACCGCGGGCCGCGAGAGTCCCGAGGTCGTGCTGGCGCTGGCCGAGCGCGGTTTGCGCGAGGGTCTCGACCGCCGTCGCCATGGCAAAATCCTCGACGAGGCCTGTGCCGACGTGGCCGTCCTCGCCGAGGCCCTGAAGACAAGCGTCGGGCCTGAGGCCGCGATCCCCTGCGAGGCTCGGACATGAGCGGCTCTCCGGCAACGGCAGCACCGGCGCGCGGGCGCGAGGCCCTACCAGGATCCGCGCCGAGCCGCGTCGTCGTGATCAACGACCGCTCCCTCGCCTTCGGCGGCGCCACCGGGCTCGCCCTGCTGAGCGCCCGCCTCCTGCAGGCGCGCGGCATCCCCGTCACCTATGTCACCGGCGACGAGGGCGAGAATCCCGCCCTCGCGGAAGCCGGCATCCCGGTCCATGCGCTCGGCGGCAAGCGGCTGCTCGAGGCGGGGGCGCTGGCGAGCCTGCGCCGCGGCCTCTACAACCCGGCAACCCTCGATCTCGTCGGCGACCTGATCCGCCGCCACGACGATCCCGGCACGATCTACCACATCCATACGTGGAGCCAGATCCTGTCGCCCGCCGTGTTCCGGGCCCTCGAGCCGGTGCGCGACCGGCTGTTCGTGAGCGCCCACGACTTCTTCCTCACCTGCCCGAACGGGGCCTACGCGCTGTTCCAACAGGGCCAGACCTGCCCGCACGTTCCGCTCGGCCTCGCCTGTCTCGCCACGCAATGCGACCGCCGCAGCTACGCGCACAAGCTCTGGCGGGTGGCCCGCCAAGCGGTGCAGACCCGCACCCTGCGCTACCGGGACGCGGCGCCGCGTGTCCTCGCCATCCACGCCGCGATGCGGCCGCTGCTGGTCCGCGGCGGCGTTCCCGACGCGGCGATCACCACGATCCCGAACCCGATCCATCCCTGGAGCGCGACCCGCATCGCCGCCGAGCGCAACCGCGCCTTCGTGTTCGTCGGCCGCCTGAACGAGGAGAAGGGGCCCGATCTCGCCGCTCGGGCCGCGCAGGCCGCAGGGGTGCCGCTGCTGGTGATCGGCGACGGGCCGCTTCTGGAAACGCTGCGGCGCGACCATCCCGAGGTCCAGTTCGCCGGCCGCCAGCCGGCCGAGACGGTGGCGCATCTCGTCCGCGATGCCCGCGCCCTGGTCATGCCCTCGCGCTACCCGGAGCCCTACGGCCTCGTGGCCGGGGAAGCCCTGTGGAGCGGCCTTCCGGTGATCCTGACCGACCAGGCGCTGCTCGCCGCCGACATCGTGATCCGCGAGGCCGGTCTCGCCTGCGACCCGCGCGACGAGGCCGCCCTCGCCGAGGCCATGGCGCGGCTGGCGGGCAACGACGCGCTCACCGAGCGGATGAGCCGCAACGCCTTCACCCGCACGGCCGATCTCGGCCACAGCACCGATGGCTGGACCGACGCCCTGCTCGACGCCTACGCCGCCGTCCTGCCCGAGCCAGCCCAGGCGCGCGAGCCGCTGCCCGCCTGAACGGCCTCGCGCGTCCGGGGTAGTCCGGATCGCTGGCAATCGATGGCGCCCTGACCATCCGGGCTCAGATCGAGCCGGTGCGCTGCATCGGCAGGCGAGCCGCGCACCGATGCCCCCCGCTTTCCGATCCTCGGCCTACGGGGCCGGACCCGCCGCCCGCGCTCCCCTGTTCACGGTCATCGGACCGTGAGCGCAGCGGGACGCAGGTGGGCGTGGGACATGATACGGGAGGATGAGGCCCAGCGTCTCGGGGGGCGCACGATCAGATCAGGCTTCGACGCGGCTCCATAAAAAGCTGTCTGCTGCTCGGGCAAAAGTTCGTGAGCTTGATGATGTGAGTAAATTTGTTGAATTCTATAGCGCACTTTATCATTCATAGACTTTGTATGCCCGATATTAGTCGCTATGTTCCAACTGATATTATACATACCAATATCAATCATGAAATAAAAATCCTTCCACCTGATAAAAATAGCTGATGCATCGCATAGCTAAATCTTAAGTATATGATCAAGAACTAAAATCTCTAGTTGTTTCCCTGAATATCGGACTTTTGGGGTCGTTTTGCAGTCGATGCACTCAGTCTAATTTCGTATTGACTAGCGCGGGGGTTGCTTGAGAGCTGACGTCGATTCTGTTGGTCGGCGCAAACGCCACACTCAGAAGCCGAGAGCAATCTGCCCAGGGCGAGACTAAGACATGCTTCTTGTCACAGAGCTGATCCGGTATGTCATATTCAGTTTGGCAAACAGAATTCCGGGATTTCATACTTTTGATCATATAAGAACGTCCATTTTTCGTATTGCCGGGTTAAATGTTGGCACAGTAAGCCGCATATCCGGCCAACTCATACTGGAATTCAGCCTGAGGAGGCCGGCGATCAAGCATATCACGATCGGTGACGATTGTTTTTTGGGTATCAATGCAGGATCTTTGCATCGAAGGCGACAATCCATATCGGAAATCGATGCAACATCGGGCCAAACGTTTCGATCGAAACAGCGGGTCACTGGTTTAATCACCAGGCCAACAAACGAAATTCTTACCACAAGCCAGTTGTCATCCAAGACAACGTATGGATCGGCGCGGGCTGTATCATACTGCCGGGCGTTACGATCGGCCGGAACTCCATCGTGGCAGCGGGGGCCGTCGTCGCCAAAGATGTTGCCGAGTGTGTCTTGGTCGGCGGTGTTCCAGCCAGAACCAACAAGACATTGCCCGATTTCGCCCCGTACGCCTCCTTTGCCGGCTGAGAAGGCGAGGTCGCCTTTCTCAAGGACACCGAAATCATCATACAATTCTGAGCTGTATGGCGCACGTCACCGATCAGGGTGCCGGACCGCGTCGCGCGGCGGCCCTCGCGCACCGTCAATGCGCCGGGCAACGTGCCGCCCGACCCTCGGGGTCCGGGGCGTAGACGTGCACATAATCGACGAGGAGCACCGAGGGATTGGGCGTCCTGTCGATCGGAAAGCCGGAACCCAGGGCGAGGTTGACCAGGGGGAACAGGGGCTTGTCGAGTTCGGGCGGCGTGGCACGCCGCCAGACCGGCTTGCGGTCGAGATAGTAGGTGATGGTCTCGGGCGTCACCCGCACGCCGTAGGTGTGGAAGGCGTCGAGGAGCGAGCCGGCCGGCACCGGGATCTTCTGCACCGTGTTGGTGGTGCGCTTCTTGTCCTCGCCCTTGTACCAGACATGCAGCGCCGCCGAGTAGGCCGCATCCGAGTGGCCGTAATATTCGATCACGTCGATCTCGATGCTCGGGGTCTTGTCGCTGTTCGGGCGCTGCGTGCCGAGCCAGAAGGCGGGCCAAGTGCCCGGCCCCGGCGGAAGACGCATGCGCGCCTCGAAGTAGCCGTAGCGCAGGCCGAACCCCGCCCCCGTCCCGTCCGAGGCGGCGAGCAGGCCGGAGCGCCATTGGCCCGCCTCGTTCCGCCGCGCGGTGATGTGGAGGATGCCGTCCTTGATCGAGAAGGGGCCGGCCGGTGCGTCGTCGACGAAGCGGGCATCGCCGAAATCGCCGTTCCAGGGCGTGTGGGAGATCCAGCGTGTCCCGTTCAGCACCCGCGGGCTGACGCTGAGGCGGTCGAATTCCTCCGTGAAGACCGGCTTGTAGGCGCAGAGGTCGAGCGCCTCGTCGGCCGCCGCCGGCCGGAGGCCGAGTTGGGTGGCGGCCAGGGCGATCAGGACGCGCGCGGCGCGCAGGGTCGGAGCCTTCATCGGTTGAGCATCTCCCGGCTGATATCGACGTGGCGGCGGATGTAGGTTTCGGCCCCGATTCCGGCCTCGATCATGCGCGCCTGCGCCCGTTGGGCGCGGGCGTGGGCCGCCTCGGGATCGGCCGAGACCTCCAGGAGCGCTGCCCCGAGGGCGGCCGGATCGCCCGGCGGCACGTAGCCGACGGCATCGGCGCCGAAATAGTCCTCGAGCCCTCCGGCGGCGGTCGCCACCACGGGCAGGCCAGCGAGCACCGCCTCCTGGATGACCGTGATGCCGCTGGCGTGGCGATTGGGCTTCAAGGGCACGCAGACCACGCTCGCCTCGGCGAGATGCGCGGCGAGCTCGGCATTGGTGCGGGCGCGGGTGACACGCAGGTTCGGCCGCCCACGCGCGAGCCGGCGCGGCGCCGTGCCCGACAGGATGACCGCCGAGGCCTCCGGCAAACGGTCGAGTGCCGCGACGAGGCAGGCCCAGTCGCGGTGCCGGTCGCTGCCGATCGCCAGGATGCGCAGCGGCCTGCCGGATCGTCGAACCGGCACCGCGACGCGCTCGGAGGGAATGCCGAAGGGCACATGCATCACCCGCTTGCCGGGAAACAGCGCCCGGGCGACCGCGAGGTTCTCGGTGGAATGGACCGTGAGCACGTCCACATGCCGGATCAGGCGGCGATAGAGCATCCGGTGGAACGGATTGAGGCGCTCCCACCGGTCGAACAGCCACACGCTCTGCCCGATCAGTTTCGGCCGCTCGGCCCGGACGGCGTGGACGGCGGCCACCGCGAGGAACTGCGATTCGGTATGCGTCCAGACCACCTCGGCCTCGGCGAGCGCCCGGCCCTGGCGCAGGGCGTGCAGCAGGTCGAAGCCCAGAAGGACGCGAAGCCCGAGCCGCAGGAATCGCGCCGCCGGATTCTCGCGATGGGCCCGCGCGAAGGCGAGCGTGCAGCCCATTCGCTCGGCGCGACCGTAGCCGTAGGGCGTCTCCTCGTTGACGCCGACTAGGGTGCCCGCCTGCCAGGCGCGGCGCCAGGCCACCGCATCCTTGTCGGCCGCCAAGTGGACGAAGACGCGCAGCGGGCGGGCGGCACAGGATCCCCCGGTGCGGTCCGCTTCGGCAACGAGGGGCTCCTGCGCATCCGCCTGCAACAGCACACCTGCCTGAATGTGCACGGTCCTTGTGGATCAGCGGCGCCCGGCACGGTACGCCTGCCTGCAAAATCACCCGCGGACGGCCCGCGGCCGGACTTGTGCATGGATTTTGCAATGCATCATCGGCGGGAAGCCGCTAGGATGCAAGGCATGCCGGACAAGATGTCGTCAGCATGAGCAATCATCGATCAAGTCGCTGCGTATCCGGCCCTTGTCGAGAAGCGGACAGAATCAGGTTGTTATGCAAGCCTAGGCTTCATGATGCCGAACAGAACTGAACTTCGTCGAGTCGCTTGCAGTATCGTGCGACTGCGAACGATCCCGCGCATCCGGAAATCGGGTTCAGCGAGAGGGTGCGCTTCAGGATGAAGGTCGAGAGCGAGCATCCCCCAAATCGCGGCACGGCGTCTGATCCGGAACGGGTCCTGCCGTCGGAGGCCCTCGCCCCGCTTCCGGAGCCCGCCGCCCAGGCGGTCCCGGATCCGGCCCTGATCGCGGAGCAGGCGCAGGTGCTGGCGGCCGCGCCGCCGCCGGGCAGCGGCTCCCGCACGCTCGCGGTGAACGTGCTGGCCGGGGGCGGCGTGAACCTCGTGAAGATCGGCCTGCAACTGGTGATGCTGCCGCTGATGGCGCATCTGCTCGGCCCCGTCGAGTTCGGCGTCTACGCCCTGGCGCTGCCCACGATCGCGTTCTTCATGACCCTTGCCGATGGCGGCCTCGGCGCCTCCCTCGCCCGCGAGCCGACGCGCTCGAACGAGATCTGGTCGACCGCCTTCTGGCTGGTCCTGATGGTCGGGGTCGGCCTCACACTCACCGTGGCCGGGTCGGGGCTGATCCTGGCGCGGGTCTCGCGCGAGCCGCGGGTCGCGGATGTGATGGCGCTGCTCTCGGTCAGCTTCCTCTTCGTCACCGTTTCGGTGCTGCCCTACGCCCGGCTGACGCGGGAGCGCCGGCTCGCGGCGATCTCGGGGGCGGATCTCGCCGGCAACCTGCTCGGCGCGGCGGTCGCCGTGGTGCTCGCCCTAAAGGGCGCGGGCGCGATGAGCCTCGCCGCGCAGTACGTCACCCTTTATTTCGTGCGCGGCTGCATCCTGAACCTTATCGCCTTCGTGCGGCCGAGCTTCATCTTCCGGCCCTCGATGCTCAAGGCGCATGTCTCCACCGGCAGCGCACTGGTCAGCAGCCGTCTCGTCGATTTCGCCGGCCGCCTGGTGGAGAACCTGATCTTCGGTCGCAGCTTCGGGCCTGCGGCTCTCGGAACCTTCACCTTCGCCAACCAAGTGCCGCGCTTCGTCTGCGAGGCGGCATCGGGCCCGCTCTGGGGCGCCCTCTACGCCCATGCGCTGCGCGAGGACGACGCGCATCTCGCGTGCCTGCATGCCAAGCTCGTGCACATCCTCAGCCTCCTCCTGGCGCCGGTGGCCTTTCTCACGGCCGCCGTCGTGCCCGGATTGATCCTGCGGATCCTCGGGCCCGACTGGAACGACGCCGCCACGATCCTGAGCATCCTGATCCCGTTCTACGCGCTGAACGCGGTGGCGCATCAGAGCGGCGCCCTCCTGCTCGCCAAGGGGGCGGGCTGGATGGTGTTTCGCCTCTCGCTTCTGCTCGTCGTCGCGCGGGTGGCCGCGGTGCTGCCCGGCCCGTGGCTCGGGCCGTTCGGCGTCGCCTGGGGCATCGGCGTCGCGCAGGTTCTCTTCACCGCGTTGATGCTGCGGGCGCCCGGCCGGATCGGCCTGTCGCCGACCGGACCGCTGCTGCGGGCGATACTGGCGCCCACACTCGCAGGGCTCGCCGCCGGTCTTGCCTGCCACCTCATCGTGCAGGGCGCTCCCACCGAAATCCCGCGCGTCGCCCTCGGGCTCGTCGCCGGTCTCGCCGGCTACCTCGTCGTCCTGTTCCTCCTCGAGGGCGCGCGCCTTCGGGAGGATCTCGTCGGCCTGCGCCGCCTGATCCGCCGATGAGGAGCCGGGCCTCTCACTGCCGGGATCGCTCGCCGCGCGGACAGGAAGCCGCGGGCGTCGTGCAAGGATCCAGGGGTTGGCTCCGCCGCGGCGGGCGCGACCGGCCCCGTCGTGTCAAAAGGATTCGTCCAGGATGATCATCGCCCCCCTTCTCGACGCCATCTGGCAGCGGCCCGCGCTTTGGGAGAAACTGCGCGGGGCGATCCGCGGCCTGGGCTACGACACCACCGACTGGGTCCGCTCGGCGATGTACCGCGACTGCTTCGCCTTCATCCAATCGCTCGGGCCGGAGACGCTCGACGTGCTGGAAATCTCCGGCGGCAATCAGTGGACGCGCGATCTCGCCTTCAAGAGCTACGAGAACACCGAGTATCCGGGCTTCGACATCTGCGCCGAGACGCTGCCGCGCCAATTCGACCTGATCATCGCCGATCAGGTGTTCGAACATCTGCCCTGGCCCTACCGAGCTGGCCGGAACGTCTGGTCCATGCTCAAGCCCGGCGGGCACCTCGTCATCGCGACGCCCTTCCTCGTGCGCATCCACCGGGTGCCGATCGACTGCTCGCGCTGGACCCCGGACGGGCTGAGCTACCTCTTGCAGGAATGCGGCTTCGCGGCGGAGGACATTCGCGCCCAGGCCTGGGGGAATCGTGCCTGCCTCGTGGGCAATCTCCGCACATGGCGCAAGCGCGGCTTCTTCGGCTCGCTCGCCAACGAGCCCGATTATCCCGTCATGGTGTGGGCCTTCGCCCGCAAGGCGCCGGACGCACCCTGACCGGCGGAGGGTGCCCGCCGCGCGGCCGTCAGTCGTGTTTGATGTGCAGATCGCCCTTCTCAACCGGGCGCAGATCCTTCTTGAACAGGAGGCGCGCAAGGTGCCGGGCGAGCACGAGCGCTAACAGGCCGACGAAATAGCCGACCTGCAGGGCCACGAAACCGCCGGCCAGCACCCCCGCGCCGAAGGTGTCGCTGCCGGTCAGCGCATTCATCAGGGCGAGGAAAGCGACGATCCCCAGGGCGGTCAGGACGAAGCCGATCACGGAGACGTAGCGGGCGCACACGCCTCCAAAGAGGGCAAAGAGCGCCCAAATCGTGATCGTTCCCATCACTTGCTCTCCGTTTCCCGGCGTAACCCGGCCGTGGCCCAACGCCACGATGCCGACCCACGCCCGCGGACGGTCCGATGACTAGGCCCTATCGCGCCGCGATAATGACGACCACCCATGAATAAATCTTTCCCGCTCCGAAGCGACGGCTCTTCGGAGGGTGATCAGAACAGATATGGGGGATTTGTCGTGCCGCAAATCGACCTGGCACACCGGAATGCTTGGTCGCACCGGGCCGGGAAGCGCATCACGTCGAGAACGATGATCCCGACGCGTCGCGGGTTGCCAGGAAATGGCAGGGCGGCCCTCGGCCGCCGGCGCGCGAAAGGTCAGGGACGGTGAGCGGGACGCACGACGCGGCGCACGAACCGGCCCGTGAAAGCTTGGCAGAGGCGATACGGCAGGCTGTAGAGGTCCAGGGCGCCCACGAACAGGATCGCCACGGTCGTCAGCAGGAGCCCCGGCTCCTCCTCAGGTTCGGCGCGGTCGTACCAGAGCGGGTCGCGATTCTGCACGGAAAGGCTCCTCGTCCGACGCCGTCACTGCGCGCGTCGTAAAGGATTCCTTTACCATGAGTCGTGCCAACCGGCGCTGCCCCCGAGCGATTACAGGAGCAGCCCCTCGGCCGTGAGGATCTTCACGTCGAGGAGATCGATCGCGAAGTCGGGCAGCTTGTCCCCGTTGACGTCGCCCGAGAGGACCCCCTTCTCGAAGCGGAGCTGGCCGGGGGCGCTGAATGCCCCGGACCCGATGAAGGCGAAATGCTGCTCACCCGCCAAGAGCGCGTTGGCGTCGATCTGCGAGAGGTCGATGCGGTCGCCTTGCGCCGCAGAGAAACCGACGATGGTGTCGCGCCCCGAAACCGGCGAGTCGGTGACCGTCTGGAACACGAACCGGTCGGCGCCGGCATCGCCGTAGAGGCGGTCGGCCCCGGCGCCGCCGATCAGGACGTCGTCGCCGTTCTGGCCGGCCAGCCGGTCATCCCCGGCACCGCCGAGCAGCACATCGTTGCCGGCCCCGCCGAAGATGCGGTCGTTGCCGCCCAGGCCCGACAGCACGTTGGCGCCGTCGTTCCCGTAGAGCTCGTTGGCGAGCCCGTTCCCGGTCGCGCTGATGTCGGTCTTGCCCAGCAGAACGATTTTCTCGACGTTGTCGGGCAGCGCGTAGGATACGCTGCTGCGGACCGTGTCGTTGCCGCCCTTGGCGCTCTCGACGATCCGGGTGTTCGCATCGGTGACGATATGGGTGTCGTCGCCGTCCGTCCCCTTGAGCAGCGGTCCCTGCGGCTGCGTGCTTATCGGCCGGGCCTCGTAGGCGCGAAAGTAGTCCACGTAGAGTGAGGCGTCCGTCAGGTCGGGATCGATCGCCCAGCCGCCGCCAGCCGCGAGGTTGATCATGAACATCGGATCGGTATCGAGGGTGGCCGGCGTCGCCTTCGTCCAGAAGGCATGATCATCGAAGTAGAACGTCATCCGCTCAGGCGTGATCTCCACGCCGTAGGTGTGCCAGCCCGACGACACGACGCCGGCCCCCGGATTGGCGCGGGCGTAATCGCTGGTATGGCCTTCCAGGGTCTTGCCCGCCCAGTCCCAGTCGTGCACCACACTCGAATACTGCGTCGGCATCGCGGTGCCGTAGTTCTCCATGACGTCCACTTCGACGACATGGTCGCGCGTGTCGGACAGCCGCTCCGATTCGAGCGACCAGAAGGCCGACCAGACGCCCTTCCCGTCCGGGAGCCAGAGGCGGGCCTCGTAGTAGCCGTAAGCGTCGCCGTCGCGCACGGTCCGGCTGGTGCCGTCCGGGAAGGTGTTGGAGATCAGACCGCTCTGCAACTGCCCGTTCGCGTCGCGGGTCATGTGGATGCGCAGAGCCGTCTCGCCGCCCTTCTCGACGATGGAGAAGGGTGCGTTGCTGGCATTGGCGGGCACGAAGCGCGCCCCGCCGAAGGCGCCGCCCCAGGCTTGCCCGCTATACCAGTTCGCATCCGCCGTCCGGTTCGCGGAGACGCTGAGGTTACTGAACTCGTCTGCGTAAACCAGAGCGTATCCTGACGGGGCCGGCATCGTCCGCTCCTCAATGATCGGATGTCTTGTGCAATATATTCGTCAGAGGCTTGGCGGTTCGCTGATAAGAAAATCTGAATCCGCCCCGATTCGAGGGCGAAATGTGCGGAAAACGATCGGCGCTTCGGGGAATGGTTTCTTAGAGATCAACGAAACATCATGATTTCGTTCTGCCCGCAGCAGGCTCTACAGCAGCGCCGGACCCGGGCGGCCCCTGCACGCCGTCGCCGGCGAACGGCCGGGTCATCGCGGCGCCGGGCCGAGGAAAAGCGCCCGCATCTGCGCTCGATGGCATCCCAGGGGGCTGACCGAGCGCCGCCTTGATGCATCGAATGGCGAAGCCCGTTTTCTGGGCAATGCGCAGAGGCGCCCGCCTCGACAGGCTAATACATTCCGGCAACGACCAATCGCAACGATTTGCCTGCCGTATCGAGGCTATCCGCCCCTCCGCTGCAAAGAAAATTCACGCTGAATGGCATCCCGCCCAACCAGAAACTCCGCCTGAAAACGGGCCGTTCTGGCGAAAACACTGGATTGGTCCGGGAATTGCTGCGGATGAACGAGGATTCATAGGAGAATAGTCTTCATGGGTGAGCGATCCTACAAGGTTGGCAGAAACGTGTCTCGATGGCTCGGTGCCGTGGAGTGTTTAGGTCTCCCGACCGCTTCCCGGCTCTTGTATGATGCATATTCCGGTATTTCGAAGAAAAACCATTACGAAATCAGCGTTCCTGGGTTGAGCCAATCGATTCACATCAGGAGAAAATCCACCGATATCAATGTTTTCATGCAGATATTTGCTATGGGCGAGTACGCCCTCGACAGTTTTGCTCAGTCATCCGGAATTTTCGAGCGTTACAACCATCTCGTAAGCCTTGGCGTAAGCCCATTGATTATCGATTGCGGCGCCAATTCCGGCATGGCTACGCTGTGGTGGCGCAAGATGTTCCCGCTCGCACGGATCGTTGCGATCGAAGCCGCCGCGGACAATTTCGAGGCGCTCAAAAAAAACACGCGCGGCGATTCAGCGATCAAATGTGTTCATGCCGCCGTCTGGAGCCATAAGACGACAGTCAAACTGGACAATCCCGCCGACGATATGTGGGCCTTCCGCTTTTCGGAACAGAGCACCCCGTCGTCCGAGGTTGCGTCGGGTCTCACCAACACGGTGACGATTCCGGAGATCGTGGAAGAGGAAGCCGCCTGGGAGAGCCTGCTGCTCGTGAAGATCGATATCGAGGGCGGTGAGAGGCAGCTTTTTTCCGAAAACACCGAATGGATCGGCCGCGTGCCGCTCATCATCATCGAAACGCACGACTCGTTACAGCCCTATGACAAAACCAGCCTGAACTTCTTCAGGGCCGTGTCGGCTTACGATTTCGAGGTGTGTTTTTCCGGAGAGAACGCGTTCGTCTATTTGTCATAGAATCGCCGGTCCCGCTGGCCCGGCCGATCCGACGGCAACCGCTGGGCCAGCGCGCCTCCCGTCCCACGGCGATCGAGCCGGGGCCGGGGCGGGCGCAGGCCTGATCGACAGGGACCGGCGCTCGCGAGCGGTGGCGTTTCCGTTGGGGCCTCTGGGCGCGGGTCTCAGCGCCCGTAGATGTCCTCGACGCGGATGATGTCGTCCTCGCCGGTATAGGAGCCGACCTGCACCTCGATCAGCTCCAGTGGGATCTTTCCGGGATTGGTCAGGCGGTGCATCGAGCCGATCGGCAGGTAGACCGCCTCGTTCTCGTGGACCAGCACCACGCGCTCATCGACCGTGACCTCGGCGGTGCCCTTCACCACCACCCAGTGCTCGGCCCGATGGTAATGCTTCTGCAGCGAGAGCCGGCCGCCCGGCGTGACCATGATGCGCTTGACCTGGAAGCGCTCGCCGATGTCGATGCGCTGATACCAGCCCCAGGGCCGATACATCCGCAGATGCGCATCGGCCTCCGGATGCGCCTTCGCCCGCAACTGCCCGACCAGTTCCTTCACCCGACCCGATTGCGCCTTGGAGGCGACCAGCACGGCGTCGGGCGTCGTCACCACCACCACGTCCTCAAGGCCGACCACCGTGGTCAGGCCCCCACTCGCGCTGTGCACGAGGCTGTTTCGCGTGCCGATCAGCTCGACTCGGCCTCGCAACGCGTTGCCCTCCGCGTCGCGTTCCAGAACACCCCAGACCGCGTCCCAGGTGCCGACATCCGACCAAGCGAAGGAGACGGGCAGCACACCGGCCCGGCCTGTCCGCTCCATCACCGCATAATCGATCGAAATCTTCGGGACCTGCCCGAAGGCCTGCGAATTGAGGCGCACGAAGTCGAGATCGGTCGTCGCTGTCTCGAGCGCCACGCGGGCCCCCGCCAGCACATCCGGGGCGAAGGTGTCGAGTTCGGCGATCATCACATCGGCTCGGAACAGGAAGTAGCCGGAGTTCCACAGCGCGCCCTCGGCGATGAGCCGTTCGGCACCGTCGGCATCCGGCTTCTCGACGAAGCGCTCGACCGCGCAGGCACCTCGGGCGCCCCCCTCCGCCTCTGGCAGGGGCGTGCCGCGGCGGATGTAGCCGTAATCCGTGGCAGCGCGGGTCGGTTCGATGCCCAGTGTCATGGTGTAGCCGGCGCGTGCTCCCTGGGCCGCCGTTTCGACGGCCCGACGGAATGCCTCGGCGTCGTCGATGACGTGATCGGCGGCCATGATGAGCACAATCGCCTGCGGATCGGTCCGGGCGCTGTGGAGAGCCGCGACCGCCACGGCCGCGGCCGAGTCGCGCCCCTGCGGTTCGAGGATGATGTCGGCAGACAGCCCCGCCTGCGCGAGCTGTTCGGCAACGATGAAACGGGACTCGGCCGCCGCGATCACGATGGGCCGGGCGAACAGGCCGGGCTCGGCGACGCGGCGCGCAGTCGCTTGGAAGGTGGATTGCTCCGGATCGACAAGGCGGGCGAACTGCTTGGGCATGCTCTCGCGCGATGCCGGCCACAGCCGCGTACCCGATCCGCCGCACAGGATCACAGGGCGGATGAGAGAAGAAGACTCGCGCACGTGATCACGTTCCCTTCGATTGGGCCGCTTCGCCGGCCGGTCTCGCTCTGAAAACACTTACTGCAATAAATATCCACATTGGAGTAATTTCACCTCAACTGGACATGCATAATTCCAATATTGAAACCGCGCATGCCGCGCAATAAAAGATGGCAACCTTCTAGACACGACATGCGCCGCCCCGGCAGAAGCAATTCTCGACAGTCGCGCAACATTGAAGATATACCGTATAAAACGCTACGCCTTTCGATGAGCCGCCTCCAAGCATTCACGGACGACACCCCCCAAAATATTCAAATCGACGGGTTTTGCGAGAAACCAAGCCCCCAGAGCGATATCCCCATGCCGGGGCTGGCTCTGCGCCGAGGTGATGAGGAGGGCGAGGTGCGGGAACTCTATGCTGGCGATCCGCGTGAGCTCGTATCCATCGACGCAGCCCGGCGTAATCACGTCCGTAATCAGCGCCTGCACATCAGGCGTCGTGCGAAGACATGTGAGAGCATCATCGCAGGTTGGGACGGAAATCACATGAAAGCCCTCGCGAGACAGCGCGGCGCAGAGTGTTGCGCGGATGGCCGTCTCATCCTCTGCAACGACGACAAGAGGACGTTCGGTGCCGCCTGATCCGCCGTGAGGGATGGACCGAACCTGCGAAGGGATGTGGGTCACGCTCGAACGTCACCGCCTCGTCAAAGGGCAAGCCATGGCTGGCCGGCATGCCGTGATGTCAGCCGCCTGAAGCTAAGCATTCGTCATGCCATGTATGCTCGTCGCTACGCCGCGCCCGGCGGGATTCACTTCATCGCGCCCTGCCTCGGGATGCCGCCCTCGCGGCCTCGTTCGCCGGGAGGAAGCTCGCAATGCCCGTGCTGGCCGTGGCGGGACGCCAGAGCGTCGCGGGCCGGCTCGGCAGCGCCTTGAGGGATCGAGCGGAGCACTTGAGCGAGGTGCTTGTCGAAGAATGCGGGCATTTCGTTGCGGAAGAGGCGCCCGGTCCGTTCCATGAAGCCCTCAGCCGCTTCCTGCCCGCTGCGTAGCTCCGGAGCCGATCCGCATCGCGGCGTGCCTAAGTGGGGCGCTTCGCACAACGAGAAGACCCCGGCGATTCGACGTCGGGGTCACGACGTCGCCCAAAGCCGTCCTGCCCCCAAACTGACTTCCCTCATTCCTCGTCACGACCTAGAATGATGTTCAACGAGCCGACAGAAGTCCAAAGGCTGCATCGATGCTGTAGGTTGCAGGTTCGGTCAGTGTGACGATGAAAGATGTCCTGTGTCCGCGCCAGCAAAGATGACCGGGCGAAGCAGACCCTCCAGCGAGTCCGTCTTTCCCCGGCTGATCGATGCGGGTATTGCCATCGTGCGGCAGGGTGATCCTGCGGAATTGACGATCGAGCGCGTTTGCCAAGTGGCCAACGTGTCCCGCGCAACGTTCTATCGCAGGTGGAATACGATCACGCCGATCCTCGAGGGGATCGTGACGAAGCTTCTGATCGAGGCCAATCCGCAGATCGAATATGCCGGCGATTTGCGAACCGATATGTTGCGGTGCGCGCATGGCATCGCCGGATTGCTGAGTGACCCGGCGATCGCCGCGCTCTTCCGCCACCTGTTTGCGGCCTCCACGACCAACGAGGATCTCCGACACGCCGCGCAAGCGCTCGACAGGCGCCGCAACGCTCCGCTCATCGCGCTTCTGAGCGAAGCCCAACGCACCGGGCGGGTCACGTCCCGCTGCCGCCCCGATTACATCGCCTATCAGGTGTTCGGCCCGATCTGGCACCGCACGCTGCTCCTCCAATTCCCCCCGACCGACGATTTCATCGAAGCTGTGGTGGACACGGTTCTGGCGTCGATCCTGCCCGTCGATCCCGCATAGAAACACTATTGTTTCGATCACAGATCTGCGTGATGATACCCGCGAAGAATGGTGCGGGGGACAGGGCACATGACGGCGACCGAATATGATCGTCTCAGTCTGATCGCGGGCGGGGTCGCGCTCTATCCGGCGGCGATGTGATGGCACCTCTCTCTCCGTCGCACAGCCGAACGCTGGCGGTCGCCGCCCTCGTCTCCGTGACCCTGGCCGGCTGCAGCGAGCGGCCCGGCCTCCTGCAGAAGCTGTGGGTCGGAACGGCCTATTCGGCCAAGACGGTTTGCTCGGGCATGTTCGTGGCCGGACGGACCGCCGAGGCCGTCGCGGCGCAGGATCTCCATCCGATCTCGTGGCTGACACGGTTGATGCGCATCTCGGCGGATCAACGGGCCAAGACGGCGACGGTGACATTCCTCGGATTGGCCGAGCATACGGCCGCTTATCGCCCCGGCATCGGTTGCGCGCTCGTTCTGGAGACCGACCGACGCGCGGCCACGGACATTCCCGCCGTCACGGCCGTGCGGGCGGACGAATCCGCGATCGATCCGGCCGTGCAGCACGCCGTGGAGGCTGCATGGGGCAGCCGCACCGACGACACCCGCGCCATCGTCGTGATGCACCGCGGCCGCATCGTCGCGGAGCGCTATGCGCCGGAATTCTCGGCCGATACGCCCTTTCTGGGCTGGTCGATGAGCAAGAGCGTCACGGCTGCGGTCGCCGGCCTGGCACTCGCGGATGGCCGGGTCTCGCTTGACGAGCCCGTCGCGGCGCCCGAATGGCCGCAGGGCGACCCACGCCGCGGGATCACCGTCCGCCACCTGTTGCAGATGACCAGCGGCCTCTCCTTCGGCGAGACTTACACCGCCGGAAACGACAGCACCCGGATGCTGTTCGCCGCCGACGACATGGCCGGCTTCGCAGCCGGCAAGCCGCTGGTGGCGAGCCCCGGCGAGCGCTGGTCCTATTCCTCGGGCTCGACCAACATCCTGGCGCGCTTCCTGACCGACCGCCTCGGCGGGTCGCAGGCGGCGCAGCGCTACATGCACGAACGGCTCTTTGCCCCCGCCGGGATGACCCGCGCAACCTTCGAGGAAGATACCAGCGGCACACCGGTCGGCAGCTCGTACATTTACGCGACGGCACGGGACTGGGCACAGTTCGGCCAACTCTTCCTGGCGCGCGGGCGGGTCGGATCGAGCGAGGTGCTGCCGACGGCCTGGATCGACTTCGTTTGCGCGCCTGTCGGTGCGGCCGATGCGAGCGGCAATTACGGCGGCAGCTTCTGGCTGAACGGGCGCGACAGCGACGGGGTCGGCCGTCGCTTCCCGCACCTACCCGCGGACGCCTATTTCGCCCAGGGGCATAACGGTCAAGTGGTCGGCATCTTCCCCTCACACGAGGCCGTGATCGTGCGGCTCGGATGGACGCCTGAGGGTCTGAAGTTCGGCATCGATGCGTCGATGGCTGCGATTCTGGCGGCCCTGCCGCAAGATGGCAGAAAGCCCGACTGACGGCGTCCTCCAAGCGGTGCGCCCCGCGTCATGACGCGGAGCACCCGACCACCGACGTTCGAAGAGAGGGCATCCAGCGTGCGTGCACGGCGGGTGCCCTCGGACGTCAGGCGGGTTCGGGACGACAATTCTCCGCCCTCACGAGGAGCCCGAACCTCGCTCGCGGCGATCAGACGAAATTCCAAAGCTCGGCCTCGGTCAGGCGCGCCTGCATGCCGTCGGATACCGACGCGATCTCTTTCGGATGTTCATCGTATCCGATGAATTCGATATGATCGATGTTCTTTGCCTCGACTCCAAGCTTGTCCAGAATCGACGCATTGCTGATTCCGAAGAAGTCATTGAACTTCGTCTTGGCCAGCAAGCCGCTTTCGACCCTGAGAAACAGGGTGTCGTATCCGTTCCCCCCGTCGAAGATGTCGAGGTCGTCGCTGACCCCGCCCATCAACGAGGGCTGCGTGAACAGGAAGATGTCGTTCCCGTCGCCGCCCTGCGCTCGGTCCGATCCGTCTCCATCGATGATGAAGTCGTTGCCCCTGCCGCCATACAGGACGTCGTCACCGCTGCCGCCCGCGATGAGGTCGTCGCCTTCGCGGCCCAGAATGACATCGTTGCCGCTGCCGCCCGAGAGCAGGTCCGATCCCTCGCCGCCATCAACGAAGTCGTCGCCCCGTCCGGCCAGCACCACGTCATCGCCGCGCGCGACTCGGATGACGTCGTCGCCGCCACGACCGAAGACCAAGTCGTCGTCCGCGGTCAGGGTGTACACGTCGCCATCATCGCCGCCGACGGTCACGGTCGAGGTCAGCGACTCCGCTTGGAAGACCGCCATGATTTCCTGGAACGGGGCGGTCGTATGGACCTCGTCCATGAACATCACCTGATCCTTGGGATGTCCCATGAACCGGCATGCCGCATCGGGATGAGAGCGCTGCCGATCCCATCATAGAGCGGCTCGGTCGCAGTCTGGAAAGCATAGGTGGAGAGATCGTCCCGCACTTCGTCGAAGATGAGCCCCATATCCACGATGCGCAGATCGTGGTCATCGGGAAGGGCATCGGCGAATGAGCGGAAGCTGGTGTTGATCTTCTCGGAGAGGATATCGCCGAAGCTGGCAACGTCCGCTCCCTCCCCCTGGATGTGCGGGAAGATCCCGCCGGGCGGCAGCAGGTTGAGAATGACCGTGCCGATGCCGTTGTCGAACAGCATCTTCACATCCTCGAACATGGCCTGCGTCAAGGTTGCGACGAAGCTGTCCATTTGCTGCATCGCTTCGTCGAGGCCGACGCGATTGTAGAGCGCAAGGATGTCGTTGAGGCCCGCGAAGATGGAAACGCCGATCTCGGAACGGTCCATCGACTCGGTCGCATCGAGCAGCCGCCCGACCTGACCTTCGAGATCCATCGTGGTCTCCAGAGCCTCACGCCGCTTGCCCCAGGACAAGTCCGTCAGGATCTCGTTGGTTTTTGAGCCGAGAAAGCGTTCGACAACCGTCTCGTTCGGAATGACCTGCGCGCCGCCGACCGCGAAGTTCAGATCTCGCCCACCTTCCACACCGAGCAAGTCCGGAACCTGATCGGCATAGACGGGACCGTTCGAGAACTGCTTGGCATAAGGGGGTGAGACGGGCAGACCGATCCCGATCGCGATCGAGGTCAACCTGTATAGTTCCCCGGAATCGGTCGTCGAATCGCCGAGATAGGCGAGTGCCTTGAATCCAAGCCTGCTCATGACTGTTCCCCGACGCTAGTTGCTCACCAAATGAAATCTGAATGCTTTCGTGCTTTTTCCTGATACATTCAGGAGATCGCGTTATATGGCGTGCGAATTATCCATTTTCGCGCAGGGCGCGGCGTAGAACCTTGCCGACATTGGTTTTCGGCAGGCTCTCATGGATCACGATCTTGCGCGGCACCTTGTAACCGGTGAGCTGCGTGCGGGCGTGGCTGCGGATCGTCTCGGCCGTGACCGCGTCGTCGCGCAGCACCACATGCGCCGTCACCATCTCGCCCGCATCCGGACAGGGTACGCCCACCACCGCGCATTCGAGCACCGCCGGATGGGCGGCGAGCACGTCTTCGACCTCGTTGGGGTAGACGTTGAAGCCGGAGACGAGGATCATGTCCTTCATCCGGTCGACGATGCGCACCTGCCCGTCCGCCCGCATCACCGCCACGTCGCCGGTGCGGAAGAAGCCGTCGGCGGTCATCACCTTCGCGGTCTCGTCCGGCCGGTTCCAGTAGCCGGCCATGACCTGGGGACCGCGCACGCAGATCTCGCCCGCCTCCCCGGTCGGCACCGGCCTCCCGTCCGCGTCGCGGATCGAGACCTCGGTGGAGGGCACGGGATAGCCGATCGTGCCGGACCACGCGTCCAGACCGCAGGGGTTGACGCACACCACCGGCGAGGTCTCGGACAGGCCGTAGCCCTCGATGATCGTCGCGCCCGTAATCGCCTTCCAGCGGTTTGCGACCGCCTTCTGCACGGCCATGCCGCCGCCGACCACGAAGTCGAGGCGCGAGAAGTCGAGCTTTGCAAAGCCCGGATGATTGTTGAGCAGGTTGAACAGCGTGTTCACCCCGGACATGTGGGTGAAGCGGTGTCGGCTCAGCGTCTTGACGAAGCCGTCCGCGTCGCGCGGGTTGGGGATCAGCAGGCAGGTGCCGCCGGTGCGGACGAACAGCAGGAAGCAGCAGGTGAGCGCGAAGATGTGGTAGAGCGGCAGCGCTGTCACCATCACGCGCACCGGCCCGTCGCTGTCGCGCATCCCGAACCACGTCTGCGACTGCGCCACGTTGGACATGATGTTGCGGTGGGTCAGCATCGCGGCCTTGGCCACGCCGGTGGTGCCGCCGGTATATTGCAGGAAGGCGAGATCCTCCGGGGCCACCGGCACGCGGGTCAGGGGCAGGCGGCGCCCCGTTCTCAGGGCGGCGGCGAAGCGCGTCACGCGCCCCGGCGGCAAACGGTAGGCCGGCACCACCTTCCGGACATGGCGCGCCACGAGATTGACGAGCGCGCCCTTCGCACCGAGCCCGTCGCCGGGCCCTGCGACGACGATGCGGTCGAGGCCGAGACCGGGCAGGGCATCGGCCACGGTCGCGGCAAAGTTCTCCAGCACGATGAGGGTGCGGGCGCCGGAATCGTTGATCTGTGCGGCGAGTTCGCGGGGCGTGTAGAGCGGATTGATGTTGACGACGGTGGCGCCGACGGTGAGGGCGCCGAAGAGCGCGACCGGGTAGGCCGGCACGTTCGGCATCATGATCGCGACCCGGTCCCCCCTTGGCAACCCCTTGCGCCTGGAGCCAGGCGGCGAAGGCGCGGGCCAGGGCGCCGAGCCGGGCGTAACCGAGGCCGGCGCCGAAGCAGATCAGCGCGGTGCGCCCGGCGAAGCGGGCGGTGCTGGCCTCGAACATCTCGACCAGCGTTCCGACTTCCTCGACATCGATCGCGCCCGGCATGCCGGGCGGATAGGAAGCCAGCCAGGGCATGGCCGCCCTCTGTTGCTCGATCACGGCGTCCTCCGGACTCGTTTTTCTTCGATTTGGGGTGCGCCGTCGGTCTATCTTCGTGCCGGCGGCGCGCTGGCCTTGGGCCGCCTGGCGCTTGGTCGTGCGGCGAGCGGGTGGAGGGCCCGCCCCCGCGGCCGCTCCCCCGATCCGGGGAGAGCGGCGCTTGGACGGCGACGGGCGATGATCGGCAGAGCCGGGACTCAGAACTTGTAGGACAAGGATGCCAGGACGAAATCTCGATCCGAGAGTACGTCGGCCCTGTAGTTGTCCGTCACGCTGAAGACGCCGGTGATGTTGGCGATCATCCGTTCGGTCAACGCGATGTCGACGCTGGCACGAAGTCTGACGAGCCCCTGGGAGAACAGGCCGTAGGGGTAGGGAGCGAACCCTTTGACATCGTGCTGGAGTCCGAAGGACGGCGCGATGCTGGGAAGCCCGACGACGTCCTTGTAGACGATGCGGCTGAGCAGCCTGTAGCCGTACGAGAAGGGCGTCGCGATCCCGTTGGCGACACCGGCCCTGGGGGAGGTGAAGGCCGGATCGAGCGGGATCGACGTGGAGGAGGGATCGTAGCCGTGGACGTACAGGCCGCCGAACTCCGCGCCCGCGAACCAGGCGGACGCCCCGAGGATCGGAGGCAGCACCTGATCGACGCCCACGCCGAACTGGGACAGGTCGTAGGGCTTCGAGATTTCAAGGTCCCGGCCGAAGAACTGAGCGAAGTTCGTGGCCGATATCCCACCCATATTTCGTACGAACGCGTTGGCGTTCGCTCTGGCGAGCGAGCCCTGGCAGGCCGCCGAGCCGACATTGACACCGCAGGTGGCGCCGACCGCCGCCGTGAGCGATGCACCGCGGATCGTCAACTGGTCGTCGAACTGGAGCGGCTGGCCCAGATGCGCGTTGTATTCCATACGCACGCGGGTCGTTTGCGACACATTCGAGCGAAACGACATGCCGAGCAGGCCGATGTCGCCGTTGAATTGTCTGAAGAACCTCGATCCGCCGAAAAAATTCGACGCCGTCTGCCCTCGCAGATCGCCGAGGGTGCCGGACGTGACGCCGATATTGCCGATGACGTCGGTGTAGTTCGCGGCGATGAAATTGAAGCTGGCTTTGGCAGGCCCGCCGAATTCGGGCGTCTGCACGTTGATGCCGAAGTTCCGCAGCCGGCCCTCGACGCGGTCGGCGCTGCGCGCCACGGCCGAGCCAAAGGGCGTGAGCGGTGTGACGAGCGATTGTCCCCGGTCGGGCATGAGCCCGGTCAGGTTCAGGACGCGCCCGCCCGAGCATTGATAGTCGTTCACCGCCGTGAAGAATCCACACGGTGAGAGTTCGGTGGGCGCGAAGTCGAACTTGTAGAACGCCTCGAAGCCCCAGTCTCCGGGCCGCTTCATCGACACGCTCAGCATCGGCATCGCGCGGAGCGAGTCTTCCAATCCTGCGCCCGCCAGGAAGATCCGGCTGGCGATCTGAGGATTGATGATCTGCGCGCCAAGGGCGAACGACGTCACGTTCCAGCGCAGGAACTGGTTTCCGAGGCGGATGGAAATGGGCAGGTCGGGCGTGCCGACCTTCACCCCGACCCAGCCGTCGTTCAGATATCCGCCCCATCCGAGTTCGCGATGAACCTGGGGGGAGATGAACGTCGTTCCATTCGAATTGACGTAATTGGCGTAGTAGACGCCGTCGAGCTTGGCCTCCCACGGCCCGTGAGCCCATGTCAGGGCGCTTCGACCGCGAAAGCCGGCAAGCGCGAGCCCGGGATCGAAGTTCCGAGTTCCGTCATCGGAGTTCGCACTCGTCGCCGTCCCCCCGTTCGAGATGGCGACCAGACTCGGATCGAACGGGGACGTGCGAAACAACCCGCCGACCGACAGGGTCGAGGTGAGCGCGAAGCCGTCGAGGGCGAAGGTCGGCGGGGGCGGCGGGGTGCCGGGGGCCGGACGTCCCGGAAGAACGGCGGCTTGTTCGGGCGCCGGGTCGACCTTCAGGAAGGCCTGCCCGAACGACTTCTCGGGCAAAGTACTCAACGCGACGAGTCCGAGCGCGAGACGCGATAGATGCTTCATGATTGCCCCCGTACTTTCGTCAACTTGGATAAATCGAATGTCTTTCTTGTTGTTTTTCTTGATACGAGCGTGCTTTGCGCGATGACCCGGCCTGAGGGGGAAACAGGGTTTCCGCGCCGCGCCCCACCTCCGCCTCAGGCCGCGCCACGCTGAGGATCGGCGGCCGTGATCTCTCGCGGGATCGCCGGCATCGCCCCGCCCTGCCAGATCGGGGCGTGCGGCGTCGGGAGCCTTCAGCCGGGCAGGTCCGCGCAGTTGGACGGGGCGGGTTTGCCGGCCATGAGGTCTTGGGCGAAGGCGAGCGCATCGGGCAGCGACGCGGCGAAGGCGCCCGAATGATCGAGATCCGGATACAGGCGGACGCTGATAGTCGCTCCGGCTGCACAGCTGTCGCGCGCGAGTTGCATCTGCGCGAGCGGCGAAACATCCGCATCCTTCCCGCCGATGCCGAGGAAGACGGGAACGTCCGGCCGCAGCGTCGGATAGCGCATCACCGTCAGGAGACGCGGAACCGCCGCCGCGAGCCCGGCCCGGTTGAGCGTATTGGCCGGGGTCAGTTGCGCGAAGCGGATGTCCGCCTGGGCGGCCGCGATACAGGAGCCGCCCACCGCCGCCATGACCGGCTGCGCGGCCTCGGAGAACAGGCGCTTGGCCTCGGCCGGATCGCCCAACGTCAAGGCCAGGTAGAAGTGATAGGCGATCGTCGGATCGACCTTGTCGGACTGGTTTTTTGCGATGGATGCCAGGAGGGCCAGCGTGATGTAGGGTGTACCCGTCGCCACCGCACCAGCAAGCGCGAGTTCCGGGGCATAAGCCGCACGATAGGCCGCTGCCGCGAAGGCCGCCCCGCCGCCCTGCGACTGGCCGATCACGACGGATCGGGCCCCGAGCCGCGGTTCGGCCGCCTTGACGGCTCGGATGCTGTCGAGGACGCTGTAGGCTTCCGGCCGGAGCTGATTATAGGGGTGGGTCCCCGGCGTGCCGAGCCCCTGATAATCGGTCGCGACGATCGCGAATCCCTTGCGAAGCCATTCGTTGAGATAGGCGTTGTCGCGGTAGCTGCGGCCGGCCCAGGAGGGCGCGCAGATATCCGCGATGCCGACCGTGCCGTGCGCCCAGGCGATGAGCGGCCACCCGCCCTCCGGCGGGTTTCCCTTCGGCAGGAACAGCGCGCCGGAAACCGCAACGAGGCCTTCCCTGGTGACGCCGTCGGTCGAGGTGTAGAGGATGCGGCGCTGCTCGCTGGCCTCCGACAGGCCCTGTTCCGGGGCGAGTGCCTCGCTGCGCAGGAGCGTCCCCGGACGACCGGCCAATCGCTCCGTCCAAGTGTAGAAGGAGGACACCCGGCCGTCCCCGAAACCGGTTTCCGCATTCGGCGGGACGGCATTCTGCGCTGACAGGGGCGTCGCGAGCGTGGCGGTGAGCAGCAATGTGACGGAGCGAAGACAGCGAGCGATCCGCCGCGACGCAGGACTATTGTAAAGCATCAAACGGAATCCTTCACTGCTCTCTATGAATGAAAGGGAGTGGATTACCGGAACGCATCAAGGAGCGCCTGCATCCGAAAGTGATGCACTGACGACGAGCAGCAGTTTATCTTCAGTTTTTACAATGTAACCGCATGTTTTACTTTTTAACAGAGTAACTTATATGTAATAATACTATCAGACTTTAATATACTTGACACTTAACTACACCACGAAGTCGCGCTGCATATCAATACAAATATTCTGCATGTATATTATATAGATTACAGAAATGGCGCCATCTCGAAACTATAACGGCCAGATTCACCTTTCGATTGCTTACAGGCTTCGCCTCGCTTCCTAGAAATTCAGTACTTAAAAGGAGCATGCCGCATCTCGGAAATCGAAACAACAGTGTATCGATCGAGCCGGCTAAAAATGCGCATTAAATGTTAGTCCGGGGTTTGGACGTGAACCGACCGGGTGGATTCGCGCCGAGGTCTGAGGGGGATGCGGCATGCTCGCCACCGCCCGCTCGTCCGCTGGCGGGGACGCCTGCCCTGCCGATCACGTCATCGCGGCGGACAGGATGGCCTCCTCACGAGCCTCGGCCGCGTCGAAGGTGGCGACGACGCAGCTGGCCCGCGCGACGACGATGCGGTCCGATAGGCTCAGCACCTCGGGAAGGTAGGACGAGATTGCCGGCACCGCCGTCCCGTCGCTCGCGGCGGCCCGCAGGGCGGCGTGGATTTTGGCACGGGCGCCGACATCGACGCCCCGGGTCGGCTGGTCGGCGAGGATCACGTCGGGGACCTGCGCCAGGGCGCGGGCGAGCACCACCTTCGGCTGGTTGCCACCCGAGAACATGCCGAGCCGCCCTTCGCGTCGATGGCGGTCACCCGCCGCGCGTCGAGCCAGGGGCGGCCATGCGGGCGCGGGCCTGCCGCCGTGGATACAGGAAGCGGCGGCCGTGCCGGGTCGCCAGGATGCCGAGCACGATGCGCTCCACGGCCGATAGGCTCCCGAACAGCCCCTCGATCGTGCGGTCCTCGGTCACGTAGAGCAGCGCGGCCCGCACCGCCTGCCCCGCCTGCGTGAAGGAGACCGGGCGGACGTTCAGCCGGATCGCGCCACCGCCGCGGCAAGGGGCGTGATGGGGGGCGTCGCGCCCGACCACGTGCTTGGCCGTATGGTTTGCGCGCGAGACCCGAGGGCCGGGCCTCGCGCGTGGTGCTCTCCGATTGGATCAGGCTGGCCAAAGATGGAGAGGCCGTACCGTGGTGCGGTGAGAGCGTGAGACCTCTAGATGAAGATCAGGTCGTTGACGTGACCGACGAGCGCAGCATCGTAGGACCAGTTGGATTTGCCGATCAGGTCGTTCATGCGCAGAACATCGAGGGGAACCTCGCCCTGGCCTTCGGCGACGAGCGCATCGTTCTTCAGCAGACGCATGTAGCCGCTGTCGTCCACGCTGGCCTCCCACTTCGCCATTTCGCCTTCCTTGATGGCGCCGGGGGCGGTGATGCGGTGCTTGGTCGAACCCGTGAGGATCTCGAACGCCATGCTGTCGCTCTGATCGACCTGACCGAGCCAGATGTTGTTGTTCTCGGGACCGTTTCCGGTGTCGAAGATGCGCTGGTAGGTGCCGCTGTCCAGATCGTCGAACCTGGCCTCGGCGATCACCTTGACCGCCCCGTCGATCTCCGGGATGGCGTTGTGCGGCGTGATCGTCAGGTCACTCACCGTGCCGACGAGCGGCGTGTCGCCGGACCAGTTCGACTTGCCGACGAACTCGTTGGCCCGATCGATGTCCTTGGGCACGACGCCCTGCCCCTCGGCAACCATCGTGCCGTCCTTGAAGAGGCGCATCCAGCCCGCCTCGTCGACGGCCGTTGTCCACGTGGCCTCCTCGCCCTCCACGATCGCGTTCGCGGCGACGATGGTCCCGGACTCGTCACCGTTGATGATGGTGAAGTGCATGTCGCTCGACGTACCGATCTGTCCGAGGAAGACGTTGTCGGAATTGGCGCCGTTGCCGAAATCGTAGACGCGCTGCCAAGCACCGGCATCAAGGTCGTCGAACCGGGCCTTGACGCTTGCCGTGAACGCTCCGTCGATGTCGGCGAAGGCGTCCGCCTTGAAGTTGAGATCGTAGATCGCGCCGACGAGCTTGGTGTCCCACGACCAGTTCGACTGGCCGACCAGTTCGCTCGTGCGGACGATATCCTTCGGCACGATGCCTTGACCCTGCGCCAGCAGGACATCGTCCTTGTAGATGCTCATGACGCCGTTCGGATCGACGGCGGCCGTCCAGCGCGCTTCCACCCCTTCGACGATCGCGTCCTTGGCAACGATCCGGTGCGATGACGATCCGGAAAAGATCTCGAAGGCCATGTCGCTGCCATTGCCGACCTGGCCGAGCCAGACATTATCGCTCCAGGCCCCGTTGCCGCTGTCGAAGACGCGCTGGTAATTGCCGCCGGCCAGATCGTCGAACCGGACCAGGGCGCTCGCCACGAACGCGCCGGCGATGTCCGGGATGTCGGGAACGAAGGGAAGGTCGGATGTCGCCGTCAACGGCATTTCGAACAGGGATGTCGAGCCGGCCGCAACGGGGCCGAAACGGCCCTCCAAGTGGGCAAAAAGGCCCTTCACGTCGAGTGTGACATCCCCGATCTTCACGGTCTCGATGTTGACGAGGGTATCGATCTCGCCGTTGGCGAGATTCTTGATCGTGAAGGCATCCGTCGAGCTGGAGGCGTCGTAGACCACGACATAATCCGTGCTCTTGCCGGAAAACGTCGCCTGGTCAGCGCCCTCGCCGCCATCGAGGACATCGCTGCCGGAACCGCCGTCGAGGACATCGCTGCCGGAACCGCCGTCGAGGATGTCGTTGCCGGTACCGCCGTCGATCCGATCGTTGCCGGCTCCGCCATCGATCAGGTCGTCACCGCCAAAGGCGAAGAAATCGTCGTTCGCGCCGCCGAGCCAGACCTTGTCCGACCGCTCGGTTGCGATCGGCATGCCGATATCCTGAAGGACGGCGAGGTCGAGCGGCGAGATCCATTCCCGGACACCCGTGCCGAGAAAGGGATCCATGATGTTCTCGCCACCCCAGATATGCGATCGCCCGCCGTCGAGGCCGATGGGTCCACCGGCGACCTCCCGGACATTGGGGCCGTCGAAGATGTTGTTGCCCCATTGGTCGGTTTCCCAGGAAACACCGACAAACCCGATGGCATGGCCGATTTCATGGACGAACAGCGAAAAGGCGTCCGTCTGGTGACCGGGAACGTGATGCTCGGCCTTCGGATCGTAGAAGAGCTTATCCCAGGTTTCGAAGCCGACCGTGACGGCGCCATCCGCAATGTCGCCGTTGATATCGCGGGCATCACGCGCTTTGGTAATGGCGGTCTTCTCCCACCAATGGCCATTGAAGGTATAGATCGGACCACCATTGGCGTGAAAGGCGGCTCCGCCGACATTGCCGATGCCCACCTCGATCACGATGGTCTCGTTGCCCTGGAGATGCTTGGCCCAGCTATCTGCGGCGCCCTGCGCGGTGGCAAGAAAGAGGTCCGCCTTGTCTCCCGCAATCTCTTGCGACCCGTCGTTTTTCCACTTCACCGCAATCTGGGTCATGTCTGATCTACTGCTCAATCAACCAAGGGTCTTGTCGAGACGGGTTAAGCAGCCGGATGCAAACGGAATTATATAAGCATTGATAAAATTGTTTGCTTCTAATTATTTTGCAGTCGAAGCTTCAGGCCCTGATAAAAGCAAGATTAGTCTGAATTATTGCCGATGCAACGGTCCGTCATACCCTATCGGCAAGCGATGATGAGAATCGCCACCCAATAGTGCGCCCCAGCGGGGATGAACATCCAGGAGAGATCGACGAATTCGTTCCAGGCGTCGTCGCACTGGGGAACCGGTTGCAACCGATTTTGAGCGGCGGGCGCTTTTTAGTCTGAGAACAGCAGATCGTGAGGGCCCAGGCATGAGCGCATGCATTCAGGCGTCAGCACTCCGTTCCCGACATCAACCTCCTTCGCGTGCGCAGTATTGTCGATCTTGAATCAGCGATCGCGGCTTCGGGAAAATGATGGCCGAACGCAGCTTGCCTGCGGATCACACGACAATCGATCGAGGGGTCCAGCATTGCGCGCTCGGCCTTGACCGGCGTGCGAAGACCCTGACTGGTATCCGTCCGCAGCGAATTGCAGGCCCTGGACGTTCTGCGCTCTCGCGACCGTGACGGTTCCAGCCGCTCCCGCGAAGATGCCGACGCCCGAGGCCCGAGCGGCGTTGACGGAACTCGTCGGCGAGCCCGTCCAGTTGGTGTTCGACCCGTTCCAGACGGCCCCTCGAAGCCAGTTTTAGCACTGCCGCAGCGGGCCGGTTTGCGAGCGGATCGGCGGCGACTCCGCCATCGAAATGCCGTCCGGTACCGCGGACGGGCGGCGGGCGCTGGCGGCCGGCTTTCCGTCCGGATGCCCGATCTCCGGCTGGTTCCGGCGTCGGATGCGGGCGCGGACCGGAGCCATGGCCCGCGATCATCGACACGCGGGGCGTCACACGCATCAGATTGCCTGGAAGCCGCAGAATGCCGCATCTCTAGGCAACGGGCGCGGATCTTGCTGAAGCGCGACCGACGGATGCGGGCAAAACCTGCGCCGTCGCGTCAGACAGCATGTCGGACCGGAGACGCTCGGAGATCCGGGCGGGGGGCACTCGTCGAACCCCAGTATCGTCCGGCCGCCACAAGGAAACCAGTATGGCTTACCTCGCGCCCTCCGAATTCGTGACCAAAATGGTCGATGCCGGAGAATCCAAGATCTTCATGGCGACCCGCGACACCGTGATTCGCGCCTATATGGCAGGCGCGATTTTGGCGCTCGCCGCGGTCTTTGCCGTCACCATCACCCAGCAGACCGGGATTCCGATCCTCGGCGCCACCCTGTTTCCGGTCGGCTTCTGCATGCTCTACCTGCTGGGCTTCGACCTTCTGACCGGCGTCTTCGTGCTGGCCCCGCTGGCCCTCCTCGATCGCCGCCCCGGCGTGACCTGGAGCGGGGTACTCCGCAACTGGGGCCTCGTCTTCCTCGGCAACTTCCTGGGGGCGCTCACGGTGGCCTTCATGATGGCCTTCGTCTTCACCTTCGGCTTCACCGCGCCGGCCGACAAGGTCGGCGAGTTCATCGCCCATGTCGGCGAGCGCCGCACCCTCGGCTATGCCGCCCACGGCGTCGGCGGCTGGTTCACGATCTTCATCCGCGGCATGCTGTGCAACTGGATGGTCTCGACCGGCGTCGTCGGCGCGATGATCTCGACCACGGTGAGCGGCAAGGTCATCGCCATGTGGATGCCCATCATGCTGTTCTTCTACATGACATTCGAACACTCGGTCGTGAACATGTTCCTGTTCCCCTTCGGCCTGATGATGGGCGGCAATTTCTCGATCGGGGATTACTTCTTCTGGAACGAGATCCCGACCGTGCTGGGCAACCTCGTCGGCGGCCTCGCCTTCACGGGGCTCACCCTCTACACCACCCATGTCCGCACCGCGCCGAAGCGCACGGCCGCGCAGAGCGAGTCGCGCCGCCTCGCCGCCTGACCCGGACTCGATCCGGCCGCGACCCCCATCGCGGCCGGTGTCATCCTGAGGCCGAAAGGCGGAACTCGGGATCCATGCACACCGAAGCTACCGGACGAGACACCGCGTGCTCATGGATTCCGAGGTCGCCTGTCAGCGCCCCGGGAGGACGGTGAGGATGCCGGGAGAGCAGCCGCCGCGCGAAGCGTGAAGGCCGCCGGCTTGACCAGAGAGCGCTCGCGCCGCAAGGGCACGGGCCACCGTCCGGGCGACGCTTCCATGCCGAACGATCTCAGGCTCGCCCTCGGCCAGCACAGCGAGGCGGGCCGCAAGCCCTCCAACCAGGATTTTCACGGGGCGCTCATCCCCGCGCAGCCGGCTCTGGGGCTCAAGGGCGCGGCCATCGCCATCGCGGACGGGATCGGCAGCAGTGCGGTCAGCCACGTCGCCAGCGAGACCGCGGTCAAAAGCTTCCTCACCGACTACTATGACACCCCCGACACGTGGTCGGTGAAGAGCGCGGCGCAGCGCGTGATCGCGGCGTCCAATTCCTGGCTCTACGCCGAGACGCGGCGCAGCCGGCACGAGCCCGACCGCGGCTACGTAACCACCTTCAGCGCCCTCGTCCTCAAGGGCCGCACCGCGCACCTCTTCCATGTCGGCGACGGGCGGATCTGCCGGGTCGCGGGGCGCTCCCTGGAGCAACTGACCGAGGATCACCGCCTCGTCTTGTCGGCGGAGGAATCGTATCTCGGCCGGGCCCTGGGCGCGGGCGCACGCGTGGAGATCGACCATGCCAGCGTACCGACCGAGCCCGGCGACGTCTTCGTCCTGACGACCGACGGCGTGCACGAGCACGTCGATCCGGACACGATCGCCTGCCTGATCGCACGGCATGCTGCCGATCTGGACACAGCTGCACAAGAAATCGTCAGGCATGCCTACGAAGCCGGCAGTGCCGATAATCTCACCGCACAGATCGTGCGCATCGAGGCAGCACCGGAGGACGGGCCGGCCGATCTGGCGGGCCGCGTCGCGGATCTGGCACCCGCGCCCCTGCTCGATCCGCCGACCGACTTCGACGGCTACCGGGTGCTGCGCACGCTTCACGCGAGCCACCGCAGCCACGTCTACCTCGCGCTGGATTCCGAGACCGGCGCAACCGTCGCCCTCAAGCTGCCCTCGACGGAAGCGCGCGACGACCCGGCGCAGCTCCGCCGGCTCGTCATGGAGGAGTGGATCGCCCGGCGCATCGACAGCCCGCACGTGCTGAAGGCCCAGCCGCAGGCGCGGCGGCGCAGCCACCTCTACACGGCGATGGAGTATGTCGAGGGACGCACGCTGGCGCAGTGGATGCGCGACAATCCCGCGCCGGACTTGGAGACGGTGCGCGGCCTCGTCGAGCAGATCGCGCGGGGCCTCCAGGCCTTCCACCGGCGCGAGATGGTACACCAGGACCTGCGCCCTCAGAACGTCCTGATCGACGCCGCCGGCACCGTGCGGATCATCGATTTCGGCGCGACGCGCGTCGCGGGCGTGGCCGAGCTCGCCCCCGAAGAACCGGTGCTCGGCACCCAGCAATACAGCGCGCCGGAATACCTCGCGGGCCATCCCGGCACGCAAGCGGCGGACGTGTTCTCGCTCGGAATCATTGCCTACCAGATGCTGACCGGGCACTTGCCCTACGGCGCGGCGGCCGCGCGGGCGTTGACCGAGGCGCGGGCGCGGCGCCTGCGCTACGTCCCGCTCTCGGCCGTGCGGCCGGGCCTCCCGGTCTGGGTCGACGGCGCCCTGCGCAAGGCCGTGCACCCGAACCCGGCGCTGCGCTACGAGGCACTCTCGGCCTTCACCTACGACCTGCGCCACCCGAACCCGTCGCTTGCCGGGATGCGCCGGGCGGCGCTGCTGGAGCGCAATCCGGTTCTGTTCTGGAAGCTCGTCTCGCTGGGGCTCGCGCTTGCGCTCGTCGCCGTGCTGGCGAGCCGGCTGACGCTTCCCCCGCCATGCACCGCGCGATCCGCCTCAGGGCCGGCGGATCGCCCCATCGCGACGTGCAGCGGAGCGAGCGAAGGTACCGCGAACGGCACGAAGCCGCGGGTCTGAGAGCCTGTTTGAGCAGCATCCGCTCTCCCTCCCGCCCCGCCAGGCGGAATTTGTGTTGGCACACGAGACAGAGGGGGACGGTCGGCAAAGGACCTCGAACAGGCTCTTAGATAGAGCCAGCGTCACCCACGACACCATCCAAGGACCGCCAGCGACGCGGCGGCCGATGTCATGGTCCCGGCACCCCATACGGATGGTGCAAGGGGCGCGGGCCGCCACCGCTGCGGTCGTCAGACCCTCACGCCGATCGAATGGGATTGGGCATCGACGGACAGCGCAGTTCGGCGGCGCGTCGTTTGGTCGATGAGGCGAGGATTCGACGCAGGTCGTCGGAGGCGGCGCGACCGAGGAGCACGCCCTGGTCCCACCCCGCGAGCCGGATCCAGGTCGTGTCGCGGGATTTCTGATCGACCTCGCTGAGGCGGTCGAGGTTCACGATGAGGGAGCGCCCGAGGCGGTGAAAGGTCTGGTCGGGCAGCTCCGCCGCGCTCCGTCCGAGCGTCTGGCGAACGAGCAGTGGCGGACGACCGTCGAGAACGATCCGCGTGTAGTCGCGCTCGGCACTTAGGAGGACGAGCGAGTCGTGAGGAACCGACAGGGCGCGTCCGGGCAGCCGCATGTGGAACATGGCCGGCGCCTTGTCCGGGATCCGCTCCGGGATGCGCGGTTCCGCGCGCCGGAGGGCCGCCTCCAGGCGCCGCAACGCCTCCTCGAGCCGGCTCTGGCGCACGGGCTTCAGGAGGTAATCGACGGCCTGCACGCCGAAGGCATCGACGGCGTGATGCGAGTAGGCCGTGACAAAGACGATGCAGGGCGGGTGGACGAGGCGGCCCAGGACGTCGAAGCCGGTGCCGTCCGCCATCTCGACGTCGAGGAACACGCCGTCCGGCCGCTCCTGCGCGATCAGGCGGACGGCCTCCGAGACGCTCCCGGCCTCCCCGACGAGGGCGACATCCGCCCGCCCGTCGAGGAGATAGCGCAGGCGCTGGCGGGACAGCGGCTCGTCATCGACCAGGATCAGACGCAGCATGGCGACCCGGCCAGGCTCAACTCGGCCACGACGTCACCGCCGACCTGCCGGAGATCGAACCGGTGGTTCAGCGGGTACAGCAGTTCCAGGCGCCGCCGCAGGACGGCCAGCCCGACGCCGGGATTGCCCTTCGTGCGCCAGCGGGGATCGAGACGGCCGGGATTGGAGATGCTCAGTGCAAGGCCCTCGGGGCCGGAACGGGCTGCGATGTGAACGTAGCGCGCCTGCTGCCCCTCGGTGGCGCCGTGCTTGATGGCGTTCTCGACGAGCGGCTGGAGCAGGAAGCTCGGCGTGAGCATGCCCTGCGCCGCCTCATCGATCTCGACGACGTAGCGCAGGCCGGGCCCGAAGCGCGCCTTCTGGATCGCCATGTAGGAATCGACCGCCTCGATCTCCCGGCGCAGGGGCATCACGGTCCGGTCGCGCTGTTCGAGGGAGTAGCGCAGGTAATCGGCCAACTCGCACACCATCGCGGTCGCGGCCCTGGGATGAACCGGGATCTCGGCGGCGATGCCGTTGAGGGCGTTGAACAGGAAGTGCGGATCGAGTTGCTGGCGCAGGTGGGTGAGTTCGAGCCGTAGGGCCTCGGTCTCGGCCTGCGCGGCCCGTTGACGTGCCGTCCGGGCCGCGTCGCGCTCGTGCCACCACAGATAGGTGAGCGTCCAGATGAGCAGCACGATCGCATAGAAGCCGATCGGCGTGGCCCAGGATTGCCAGACCATCCAGTGCGGCACGGTCCAACAGCCCCACAGGCAGACGAGCCGGACCCAGACGGCGAGGAGAAGGGCGGCCCCGCCACAGCGCAGAACGAGACGGATGGCGACGACGAGCCCTCTCGGCAGGCCGCCCCACGCCGGCTCGTTCGGTCGCGTGAGGCGGTGGCGCACGAGGCGTGCGGCCAGCAGGCACACGGGCTCGACGAGCAGAGTAATCGTGAGGGCGGCGCCCGCATCGCCGTAGAGCGGCACGCGCACGAAAATGCTCATGGTCACGAGCAAGGCGAAGCCGACGAGGTCGGCCTGCCAAAAGTCCGGTAACCGCGCTGCCCAGCGTTCGGCCGTCATACATCCCCCGAGCCGGTCGGCGCCCCGGCGCCGCCGCGGCGCGGATCAAACCATGCTGGCCCAAGACTGCAACAGGCCGTTTTCGCAAAGCCCGGTTCGTCGTGGAATCTGCCTGTTTCGTCGCAAAGAACTGGCCCGCGCTGCTGCGGATGAGCAACCAGCTCAGCTTGTCCCCGTGGAGCGATTCGACCGTGCCGCATGCCCCGTGTCTCCCTCGAAACACCCGCCGTGCTGTCGTGTCCGAGGCGGAGCGGTCGGTGACCGGGGCTCTTGCGAGGCGTTCGGGCGCGTCATCCGTGAAGACAGACTTGAGACGATGCGCTCGACTTCTGTTTTGGCATCATCCGTTTCCAAAAGCCGGGGGCCATCGTTCGGGACGCGGCACTAATCAATTCTCTCCCGTCGCTCCCCTGATGCGGCGCCGGGTGTTCTCCGCCGCCCCGCGCGATCGCGCCGCCGGGCCCGCCGATATCGGGACCGGCCTGTTCGCCGGCCTCGTCGCCAGCGGCCTCACGATTCTGGGCGCCGGTTGCCAGGAGGGAAACCAGTACGTGCCGCCACCGCCGCCGGTCGTGCAGGTGGCCCAGCCCGTCGAACGGGCGGTGACGCGCTACTTCGAACTAACCGGCAACACCCGGGCATTCGCCGCCGTCGATCTCGAAGCGCGCATCCAGGGCTACCTGACCGGCATCGCCTATACCGACGGCGCGACCGTGAGCCGGGGCACGCCGCTGTTCTCGATTCAGCGTGACACCTACGACGCCCAGCTTCAGCAGGCCCAAGGGGCCCTGGCCGCCCAGGAGGCGGCCAAGACCAACAGCCAGTCCGATTACCAGCGGCAGGCCACGCTCGGGCGATCCGAGTATGCGTCGCAGGCGCGCGTCGAGGATTCCAAGTCCCGTCTCGATCAGGCGATCGCCGGCGTCACGCAGGCCCAGGCCAATCTCAAACTCGCACAGATCAATCTGGGCTACACCCAGATCCTGGCGCCCTTCGACGGCATCGTCACCCATCACCTCGTGGATGTCGGCGCCCTTGTGGGTGTCGGCGGGCCGACCAAGCTCGCCTCGATCGTGCAGATCGACCCGCTCTACGTCTCCTTCAACGTCAGCGAACAGCAGGTGCTGCAGGTCAAGCAGGCGCTGGCCGCGGCGGGGCACACCCTGGGCGATCTCGCGCGCATCCCGGTGGCGATCGGCCTTCAGACCGAGGAGGGCTACCCGCATACCGGCCATCTCGATTACCTGGCGCCGCAGGTCGATCCCGCGACCGGGACGCTCCTGGCGCGCGGTCGCCTCGCCAATCCCGACCACCGTCTCGTGCCGGGCCTGTTCGTGCGCGTGCAGATCCCGGTCGGGACAGCGGAGAAGGCGCTGCTCGTGCGCGACGACGCGATCGGAACCGGGCAGCAGGGGCCCTACCTGCTCGTCGTCGGCGCCGACGACACGGTCGCGCAGCGGCCGGTCACGCTCGGGCCGCGCGAGGGCCGCGAGCGCGTGGTGGAGGCCGGGTTGCAGGCCGGCGACTGGGTGGTGACCGAGGGTCTCCAGCGCGCGATCCCCGGTATCAAGGTGGCGCCGGTCCGCAACCCGCCGCAGGCAAGCGCCGCCGAAGCGACGCCGCCCGTCCAAGCCGCCTCGCAGCGCTGAGGCCGAACATGATCTCGCGCTTCTTCATCGAGCGGCCCGTCCTCGCCAACGTGCTGGGGCTCCTGATGCTGCTGATCGGCGCCGTGGCCCTCTACGGCCTGCCGGTCGCGCAATATCCCAACGTGGTTCCGCCGACGGTGCAGGTGACCACGCGCTATCCCGGGGCCAGCGCGCGGACCGTGGTCGATACGGTCGCCCTGCCGGTCGAGCAGCAGGTCAACGGCGTCGAGGGCATGCTCTACATGCAATCGACGAGCACCAGCGACGGAACCTACACGCTCACCATCACCTTCGCGATCGGCACGGATGCCGACCAAGCGCAGGTTCTCGTGCAGAACCGCGTCGCCATCGCCATGCCCTCGCTGCCCCAGGCGGTCCAGGTCCAGGGCGTCACGACGCAGAAGAAGTCGACCTCGATCCTGCAATTCGTGACGCTGTCCGCGCCGGACAATCGCTACGACAGTCTGTTCCTGTCGAATTACGGTGTCATCAGCGTCCAGAACGAACTCGCCCGCCTGCCGGGCGTGGGCAGCGTCAGCGTCCTCGGCGCGGGCCAGTACGCGATGCGCATCTGGCTCGATCCCGACCTGCTGCAGGCGCGCGGCCTGACGCCCTCGGACGTGATCGACATCGTCCGCCAGCAGAGCCAGGAAGTCGCCGCGGGCGCGATCGGCACGCCCCCTGCCCCGAAGGGGCAGGATTTCCAGTACACGCTCAACGTCAGCGGGCGGCTCAACGAGGTGCCCGACTTCGAGCGCATCGTCCTGAAGGCCGACGCGCAGGACGGCGGACGGATCACGCGCTTGTCGGATGTGGGGCGTGTCGAACTCGGCGCGCAGACCTACAGCCAGTCGTTCACGCTCGACGGACAGCCGGCCGCGGGCATCGGCATCTACCAATTGCCGGAGGCGAACGCGATCATGGTCGCGAGCGCCGTGCGCAAGCGGATGGACGAACTCGCCCGCTCCTTCCCGCCGGGGCTCGTCCACGCAATTCCCTTCGATACGACCAAGTTCGTCCAGGCCTCGATCGACGAGGTCTACACGACGCTGTTCGAGGCCGCTTTCCTCGTGCTCCTCGTCATCCTGATCTTCCTTCAGGATTGGCGGGCGACGCTGGTGCCGGCGACGACCGTGCCGGTCACGCTCATCGGCACGTTCGCGGCGATGGCGGCCCTGGGCTTCACGGTCAATCTCTCCACCCTGTTCGCCATCGTGCTGGCGATCGGCATCGTGGTCGACGACGCCATCGTGATCGTCGAGGGCGTGACACACCACATCGAGCGGGGGCTGTCGCCGCGCGCGGCCGCCGAGAAGGCGATGGAGGAATTGTTCGGCCCGATCATCGGCATCACCCTCGTGCTGATGTCGGTGTTCGTGCCCGCCGCCTTCCTGCCGGGCCTGACGGGACAGCTCTTCCGGCAGTTCGCCCTCGTCATCGCGGCGACCGCCCTGATCAGTGCCATCAACGCCGCCACGCTGAAGCCGACGCAATGCGCGCTCTGGCTCAGGCACCCGACGCCGCCCAAGCGGCGCAACGTCGTCTATCGCGCCTTCAACCGAGGCTACGCCGCCGCCGAGCGGGTCTATGTCGCGCTGGTCCGGCGCATGGTCCGGGCCTCGGCCGCGACGGTCGCGGTGGCCCTCGTGCTGATCGGGGTGGCCGCCTGGGGCCTGACGCGTCTGCCCACAGCCTTCCTGCCGACGGAGGATCAGGGCTACGTCCTGATCGGCGCGCAATTGCCGGACGGCGCCTCGAAGGAGCGCACGGACGCCGTGATGGCGCGCGTCATCGCGCTCGCCAAGGAGACGCCCGGCGTCGAGCACGTGCTCGCCATCAGCGGCGTTTCGGTGCTCGACAACAACGCGACCCTGACCAATGCCGGCGTGGCCTATGTCGTGCTGAAGGATTGGGAGGAGCGCACCAAGGAGAAGGGCCAGGATCTGCGGAGCCTCTACGACCGGCTCAATGCGGGCTTGGCCGAAATCCAGGGCGCGACCACCCTCGTGCTGGTCCCCCCGCCGATCCAGGGCATCGGCAATGCCAGCGGCTTCACCATGCAGGTCGAGCTGCGCGGCGGGAACTTCGACTACACGCTCCTGGAGCGTCTCGCACGCACGGTCGTGGCGGATGCCGGCACCCAGTCCGGCCTGCAGCGGCTGAACACCTCCTTCCGCGCGGGCGTCCCCCAGCTTGCGGTCACGATCGACCGCGTGAAGGCGGAGGCGCTCGGGGTCACGGTGGGCCAGGTGTTCTCGACGCTGTCGGGCTATGTCGGCTCGGCCTACGTGACCCAGTTCAACAAGTTCGGCCGCACCTTCCAAGTCTACGTGCAGGCGGCGGCCGACGCCCGCTTGGTGCCCGACGATGTGAGCGCCCTCAAGGTCCGGGCCGGCAACGGCACCATGATTCCCTTAGGCACCCTGGTCGAGGTGAAATCCGTGGTCGGCCCGTCGCTGATCAGCCTCTACAACCTCTATCCCGCCGCCACGATCGTCGGCGCCGCCAGCCCCGGCTTCAGTTCGGGCCAAGCCCTCGACCTGATGGAGCAAGTCGCGGAGCGGGTTCTGCCGCCGGGCACCGGCACCGACTGGACAGCGATGTCCTACCAAGAGAAGGCGGTCGGCACGCAGCTCTACTTCGTGTTCGGCCTCGCGATCCTGCTGGTCTACTTCGTCCTGGCCGGCCAATACGAGAGTTGGATCCTGCCGCTGGCGGTGCTGCTCGCCGTGCCGCTCGCGCTGCTGGGCACGGTCGCGGCGCTTCTGGGCCTGCACGTCGCCAACAACCTCTACACGCAGATCGGTCTGATCCTGCTCATCGCGCTGTCCAGCAAGAACGCGATCCTGATCGTCGAATATGCCCGCGAGCGCCGGATCGAAGGCATGGGCATCGCGGACGCGGCGATCGAAGCCGCGCGGATGCGCTTCCGCCCGATCCTGATGACCTCGTTCGCCTTCATCCTCGGCGTGGTGCCGCTGGTGACCGCGACGGGCGCGGGGTCGGCGGCGCGCAAGTCGATCGGTATCGCCGTGCTGTCCGGCATGACCGCCTCGACCTGTCTCGCGGTGCTGTTCGTGCCCTCGTTCTACGTCGTGCTGCAGCGCTTCGAGGAATGGCGCCAGCGGGGCCGGACTCCGCGGATCGTGGCCGAGACGAGCGGGGAACGGCACTGATCCGCGCCGCGCCGACGCCCGTCGGCGCGCTGAGGACGGCTCGTCCCGACACCCCAACAAACCGACCGGCCATGCGGCCTGCCCCGTTCGTCGCGGTTTCCGCCCGGTTCGTCGCAAAGCTCTGGCCTGCCTCGGGGCCGGCCGGCCAAAAGCTTGGCAGTACTGACTTCGATTCGGTTTCACCGCCGAGCATTGAAAGATGACGATGCGCGTTGCCTGCGGCCTGACCCTCTCCCTGGCCTTTGTCATCCCGGCCCATGCGCTGAGCTGCAATTCCAATCCGCCGCCTTTGATCACGGTGCCGCCGGGGGCGATGCCGTCATTCTATGCCAAGGCCGATTACTACAGCGTCCTGAACGCGGGCACCGTGTCCTACGTGACGACACCCGCGACGCACGACGCGATCAATGTCGGCTCCGCCAACGGTACCCCCGATAGCTGCGGCTTCACCTTCACGAACGACGGCTCGGTCTCGATCACGGCCCCCTCCTCCGACACGGGTCCGACCGACTTCCGCATTCTCAACCTCTACGCGTTGGGGACGGACAAATCGAAAGGTGAAACCCCTGACACCGGTGGTCAGGCCGGTCCGATCACGGTGAACCTCGGCGGCTCGGTCCGCTTCGACAGCCAGATCGCGAGCTTCGCCTACGGTGCCTACGGGGTCTGGATCCAGTCCCTGGGCGGCAAGGGCGACGATTCCGAGAAGGAGGGCACCAACGGCGCCAGCGGCGGCGCCGCCGGTGCGGTGTCGGCCTCCATCAGCAGCGCGAGCCTGTCCGTCCAGACCGCCAGCACCGGCACGGGCGCCGCCATCCGCATCCAGCAGGTCGCCGGCCGGGGCGGCGAGGGCAACAACGACGGTCGCGGCGGAAGCGGCGGCACGGCGCAGGCGCAGACGATCACCCTCACCGACAGCAGCCTGACGACGAGCGGCCCCAACCTCGCCGGCCTCGTCGCGATCCAGACCGGCGGCCCCGGTGGCAATGGCGGCCTGGAGGACCGCCAGCAGAACAGCCCGGGCGGTCCGGGAGGGGCGGCGCTCGGTATCGCACTCTCGCTCGCGCCGGGAAGCCGCGGCAATACGATCGCAACCAACGGCGTCAATGCCGCCGCGGTGTCGCTGCTGGCCCAGGGCGGAACCGGCGGCACCGGCGCCGATACCGGCGGTGGCCTGCAATTCAACTCCCTCGCCGGGAGCGGCGGTGGAGGCGCGACCCCTGGCACGATCAGCCTGCGCAGCGACGGCACTCAGTCCCTGACGACGTCGGGAGCTTCGTCTCCGGGGATGCTGATCACCGCGCAGGGCGGCGCCGGCGGCAACGGCGGCAGCGCCCAATCCGGGGGGGGCGGCGGTTCCGGTTCGGGCGGCGCCGGCGGCGGCGGTGGCATCATCGACGTCGCCCTGAACGGCGCCGTCACCCTCCGGACGACGGGGGATCGTTCGCCGGCGCTGGCGCTGCGGTCGCTCGGGGGTGTGGGCGGTAACGGCGGCACCGCCGCCAGCAACTCCGAGATCACCAGCGGCAACGGCGGCAAGGGCGGCGACGGCGGCAGCGTGCAGGCCGCGCTCGCCGCCGCCACCGTCATCGGCACGTCGGGCGACAGCGCGCACGGCGTCGTCATTCAATCGGCCGGGGCCCAGGGCGGCGAGGCCCGCAACGCGAACGGCCCGCTCTCGACGGCGGGCGCCGGCGGCAACGGCGGCGGGGCCTCCGGTATCAGCCTCACCCATGCGGGCGCGATCACCACGACCGGCACCCATGCCCGCGGCATCCTGGTCCAGAGCATCGCCGGCGACGGCGGACCGGGCGCCAACGCCAACGCGCTCGTCGGCAGCCCGGGTGCGGGCGGGTCGCCCGGATCCATCGCCCTCATGAGTGTGAACAACGCGGGGACGATCACGACCGCGGGGAATTCCGCGCAGGGCATCCTGGCGCAGTCGATCGGCGGCGGCGGCGGGGCCGGCGGCAGCACCTCCGGGGATATCTTCAGCGCCGCGGGCGGGGCGGGCATCGCCGGTGCGACGGGCGGCGCGATCAGCGTCGGGCATACCGGCCGCCTCGCAACGAGCGGGAGCACCGCGGCGGGCCTGATCGCGCAGTCGATCGGCGGCGGCGGCGGCGACGGTGGCGACGGGAGTGCGATCTTCTCCTCGAAGGGCGGCTCGGGTGGGCCCGGCGGAAACGGCGGCGCGGTCACGACGACGCTCGGCGGCTCGATCTCGACCACGGGCGGACTCAGCCACGGCGCGATCGCGCAGTCGATCGGCGGCGGCGGCGGCAATGGCGGCAACGCCTCCGCCGCCGGCACCGTTGCCACCTACACCTTGGGCGGTACGGGCGGCGGTGGCGGCAGCGGCGGCACGGTCTCGACCACGGCGCAGGGCGCGACCCTCACCGCCGCCGGCTCGGGGGCGAACGGCATCCTGGCCCAATCGATCGGCGGCGGTGGCGGCTCGGGCGGCAACGCATCCGCCGTCACGGCGACCGGCGGCTTCAGCTTCGCGGCGGCGATCGGCGGTTCCGGCGGCAACGGCGGCGATGGCGGCGCGGTCACCGTCAGCCTCGGGAGCGCCACGGTCACGACCGGGAGCGGTTCCGCTGTGGCGCCCCCGGTCGATGCGATCGGCGTGCTCGCGCAGTCGATCGGCGGCGGCGGCGGCGCCGGCGGCGGTGCCAACGCGCTCGCCGTCGCGATCAGTCGCCCGTCGCTGCCGGACTCGCCGACAGTGGCGATCGCGGCGGCCTACGCCAACGGCGGCACGGGCGGTGGCGGCGGCCAGGGCGGCGTCGCGGTGATCAATCTCGGGAACGGTGCCGCCGGGACGAGCGGCGGCGCGACACTTCGCACCGACGGCGCCGGCTCCCACGGCGCGGTGGCGCAATCGATCGGCGGCGGCGGCGGCCAGGGCGGCGATTCCTCGGCCATGGCCGGCACGATCGGGTCGGTCTCGCAATACGGCCCGCAGGATGCCGGCTCGACGAGCGTCAAGCTGGCGCTGGCCATGGGCGGCTCGGCCGCGAGCGGTGGCTCGGGCAACACGGCGAACGTGAATGCAGGGGGCAGCGGTCCCGTCTCCATCCTCACCACCGGCGACTACGCGTTCGGTCTCGTCGCGCAGTCGGTCGGCGGCGGCGGCGGCAATGCCGGTCTCGGAGCGTCGCGCTTCAACGCCATCGGCAACTCGACCACCTTCGACCTGACCATGAGCCTCGGCGCCTCGGGTGGCTCGGGCAACAACGGCGGCCAAGCCGGGCTCGACATCGGCTCCGGCGCCACGATCCGGACGTCCGGCTCCGGGGCGATCGGCGTCCTCGCGCAATCGATCGGCGGCGGCGGCGGCACCGCCACCGGCGGCACGCTGGGAATCGGCCCGATCGACCTTCCCGAGGGAAGTTCGATGAAGGGGACCGTCGCCAGCACGATCAGCCTCGGCCGCACCGGCGGCACGGGCGGCTCCGGCGGGGCGATCTCCGTGACCAATGACGGCTCGATCACCACGGTCGGCAACGACGCGCCCGGACTGCTCGCGCAGTCGATCGGCGGCGGCGGCGGCATCGGCGGCTCGGCCGGCACCGACGCCGGCGGTGGGGGCGCCCTGAGCCGGTCCCCCGCGCCCGGCGGCGGGAGCCGCACGATGGCGGCCGAGGCACCGTCGGACTCGGATGTCTCCCTCGACGCGAGCCTCAATCTCACCGTCGGCGGGACGGGCGGCTCGGCCGGCAACGGCGGCTCCGTGCTCCTGAAGCACAGCGGCCGTGTCACGACCTCGGGCGACCACGCACCGGGCCTCGTGGCGCAGTCGATCGGCGGCGGCGGCGGCCGGGGCGGCACGGCCTTCGCCTCCGACGGGCAGAGCAGCCTATCCTACGCCGACGGCGCGCTGACGGTGAAGGCCGCCCTGACGCTGGGTGGTGTCGGCGGCACCTCGGGATCGGGCGGAGACGTCACGATCAACCTCGTCGGCGGCGCTGGCGTGACCACGGGCCTGGCCGGCCAGGGCGGCCTCGGCAGCGGCCTCCAATCGATCGGTATCCTGGCCCAGTCGATCGGCGGCGGCGGCGGCACCGCCGTGGACGGCACCGGACCGTCCGGCGGCGCATCGTCCGCCGGTGGCAGCCTCTCCGGCGACGCGGCGCTGACCATCGGCGCCCACGGCGCGAGCGGGGGCGGCGGATCGGTCACGCTGCCCCCGTCGTCGGGCAGCACCCCGATCACGGTCACGACCTACGGAGAATCCGGGCACGGCATCGTGCTGCAGTCGATCGGTGCGGGCGGCGGACTGACCGGGGCCGGTTCCACCGGGCCGGCCGGCGGCGCGTCCACCACCACGCGCACGATCGACCTGCGGATTGGCGGCGGCTTGGCAAGCTCCGGCAACGGCGGCAATGTCTTGGTGAACAACCCGATCCTCAACATCCGCACCGCCGGCATGGGCGCCTACGGCCTGATCGCGCAATCGGTGGGCGGCGGCGGCGGCCTCGCGACCGGCTCGGGCGTCCTGCCGAGCCTGAGCGGGCTCGGCGGCCAGGGGGCGAGCGGCGACGGCGGCAGCATCACGGTCAACCTGCCCGCCAACGCCACCATCGCCACGAGCGGGCTCGGGGCGCACGGCCTCGTCGCGCAGTCGGTGGGCGGCGGCGGCGGCATCGCGGCCGGCTATCAGGCCGGCATCACGCCGTCCCTCGTCGATCCCAAGACGTTCGGCACGAGTAGTGGCGACGGCGGCAGCGTCTTTGTGACATCGCTGGCCGACATCACCACCACCGGCCCCGGCGCCTTCGGCATCCTCGCGCAGAGCGTGGGGCGCGGCGGCGGCCTCGGCACGATCGGCTCGCAATTCTACGCCGGCTCCATGGGCGACCCGAGCGGCAGCGCCGGTCTCGCCGGCCTCGCGTCCCTCATCCTGCAGGGCACCATCTCGGCGACCGGCGAGAATGCGGTGGGCGTGTTCGCGCAGAGCGTGAACGGCCGGACCGTCAGCGCGAACACGGTGACGGTCGAACTCGGCTATGTTGCACCGGCCCAGGTGACGGGCGGCAGCGGCCAGGGCGCGGGCATCTGGATCGACAGCGGGAACGCGAGCAACCGCATCACGGTCGGCGAGGGTTCCAGCGTCTCGGCCCTGTCGAACCTCGCGATCAACTATACCGGCGGATCGGGCGTGAACGTCACCAATGACGGCACGATCATCGGCTCGACGCGGCTCGGCTCGAATGCGTACACGCTGACGAACTCCGGCACGCTCAAGGCCTCCGCCGCCGATACGGGCCAGGCCGTGATCACCGGCAGCTTCGTCCAGATGCAATCGGGGCGGCTGACGACGCGGGCCGACTTCGCCGCGCAGCGTGCGGGGCAGTTCGTCGTGACCGGTGACGCGACGCTGGCGGGCACGGTCCAGGCCAGCCTCGCGAGCGTGGTCGCCAACAGCCCGGTGCCGGTGCTCACGGTGCAGGGCCGGACGACGGGCAGCCTGTCCGCCGCCTCCACGGCGCTGTTCGATTTCGCCGTCGTGCCCTCCACCACGCAGGCGGGCCAGCATCTCAACCTTGTCGCGACCGGCTCGCGCCTTGCGGATGCCCGCTTCGCGCTGACACCGGGACGGCAGGCGGCGGCGGGCTATCTCGACCGCGTGTTCACCGCCGGAACGCCTCAGTTCGGCACGCTCTTCGCCGCCCTCGACCGGGCCGCGGCCTCACCCGGCGATTACGGGCAGCATCTCGGCCAGCTCGGCCCCCGTTCGAGCCTGTCCGTCGGCGCCTGGCGGTCGCAGAACGCCGCCTTCGCCGTGAACGCCGCGATGTCGTGCCCGATCTTCGCGGCCAACACGGCGTTCCTGACCGAGGGGACCTGCACCTATGCCAGGCTCGGGGGGCACACGGCCGTCGCCAACGGCGACGGGGACCGCAGCCGGCTTCACGCCGACAACACGATCCTGCAGGTCGGTGGCCAAGGCGAAGTGGCGCCGGGCTGGTTCCTCGGCGGCGCCCTCGCCTACGAGAACGGGCGGATCAGCGCCAGCGACGGGGTGCACGGCATCGCCGATGTCGGGCACGCCGTGCTGACCCTCAAGCGACAGGAGGGCCCGTGGCTGCTGACCGGCGCGGTCTTCGGCTCCCTCGGCAACATCGATCTGCGCCGCAGCAACAGCCTGCCGGGCTTCGGCGGCACGGGCCTGGGCTCGACCGCGCCCACCACGCTGGGCGGCCGGATACGGGCCGCCTACACGGTGGCGTTCGAAGACCTGTACATCCGCCCCTTCCTCAACCTCGATGTGATCCACTCTCGTCTCGGACCGTACACGGAGGCGGGCCTCGGCGCGTTCGGCCTGCGCTACGAGGCGTCCGAGCAGGTCACCGCCGTAGTCACGCCCGCGATCGAGTTCGGTTTGCGGAAGGACCTCTCCGAGAACACCGTCCTGCGCAGCTTCATTTCGGCTGGCGTCGATGTCCGAACGGACAACCAGTGGCGGACGACGACGCGTCTCATCGGGGCGCCGACCACCCTGGACGGCTTCACCACGGTCGTTCCCCAGGCACGCGCCGCGGCCCGGATCGGGGCCGGTCTGCAACTCTTCGCCGGTGACACCCTCGATCTACGCATGCAGTACGACGGCAGCTTCTCGGATCGGGCCGCCAGCCACGGCGGCTTCCTGACCTTCTCCTACCGTATGTCGCCGGCTTTCCATCTGCCCCATTCGGCCATACCGTGGTGACGGACGTTATCCACGGTGGGCTTCAGGTTCGGTCGCGTGACGCGGCCACCCGACATCCAGAAGCTTGTGTCGGGATCGTTCCCGAGGTCTCCAGTGTGATCAACGAGCTGTTTGCCGAGCGATAGATGAATTAGTCAATAATTGGCACAAGTTTCTCAAACCGACACCTTTAAGATTTACAATTATATCGCCGATCAACCTCTATGACATCAAGCACGTTACAAATTCTAGCGTAATTATTTGATTTTCACGTAAGTACTGGCAGATTGTCGCCAGGCTTGCGGAGCGCAAGAGCGCCATTGCAGCGATCAGCCATGCGTTGGATCATTTGCACTCACGGTGATCGACTTCGGCCGCGCGTCGCGTGCATGGCGGCGCGCTCCGGCAGCCCCTGAGTGAGGCCGGACTCTCACTTTGGAATCGCTCCTGCAGAGCGCTCGCGATCCCTGCGGCCAGACCGCTCTGAGGACCGGCTTTACAACGGGTTGGCGGGTCGTCGTTTCGGGTGAGCAGCCAGCATGATCAGCGTTTGAGGGAGCATCTGACGCTCACCCTGGAACGCCGATGTCGACACCCGACGCCCGTGCCGAACCCGCCTTGGATCACGGAATGAAACCGGCGTGAGCAGGTTGAAAGGGGTGGATACTCTCGTTTCCGACGACCTGTAGGCGGTGGCCGAGCCGCTTCTGCCGCCCGAGCGGGACGAGCCGAAATATAGTCGGCCAGGTGCCTGGGACCGGTCGGTGTCGGCGGGCATCATCCGCGTTCTGCGCACCGGCATGCAGCGGAAGCACCTGCCGCGCTCGGAGATGGGCTGCAGCGGCAAGACGAGTTGGCGGCGGCCGGGGTCTGGGCGGCCCTGCACCGTATGATGCCGGAGCGGCTTCAGGATACGGACGTGCTCGGCTGGTCGCGCGGCTCTCGACAGTGAGAGCCTGCCCGCGAAAAATCAGGCTCCGCGACGAGCCCGACCCCGACGGGCCGGGGCAGCTGGGCACGAACCGTCACCTCGTCATGGTCGCCCGTAGCGCAGGCCGACTTAGAGCGCCTAACAGAACCGTCTGATTTGGTTGAGGGTGATAAGGCTTGCCGCGAGGCTGGTGAAGGCCTCGTAGATGTCGGCGCGACGCTCGTATCGGATGGGTAGGCGGCGGAAGCGGTTGAACCAGGCATGGGTCCGCTCCACGACCCAGCGGTGGCGACC
>NZ_LMNS01000008.1 GCF_001423405.1 Methylobacterium sp. Leaf123
CCCGGAGGCGACCCTCGCCTCGGCCCAGGCCTTCCTCTACGCCGCCGCCGTCATGATCCTCGTCCGAAGGCTCGGGCGAGCATCATGACTTATCGGACGGACTCTGAGCGGATCAATGCCCTAGGATCGCGATCGCTCCGGCCTGCCGCAAGACCAAACTATCGCCCGGCTTCGGCTCGGGGAGCGATGAGCCCGTCATGGCAACAAACCCGAATGGGTGTGAGATTCAATCCTTGCCCAGCATCGTCCGTCCGATCGCGAACACGCGTCCGTCGCCGAGCAAATAGGCCGTGAACCCCTTCGGGAAGAGCGGCTCGAAGGCAGCGTCGCGCACGTTGAGGCCGCCGGTATAGGCGCCGAAGGCCGGCATCACGAGGCGGTGGCCGTCGCCGACGAAGCAGCGGCGACGCACGGAGCGGCCGCGCATGGTGACCTTGCCGCAGGGGTGGAGATGGCCGGCGATCTCGCCCGCCTCGGCCCCCGCCAGCGGCTCGTGACGGAGCGTCAGGCCGCCGAGGGAGACCGTCTCGCAGTAGCGCCCGCCGACGCCCTCGCTCACCGCCGCGTCGTGGTTGCCGGCGATCCAGACCCAGTCGCGGCCCTCTTGCAGCGCGGCGATCATCGCCCGGTCGCCGGGCTCCATCCGCTCGGGGCCGCGGGCATCGTGGAAGGAATCGCCGAGCGCGACCACGCAGGCCGGATCGAGCCGCTGGATCACCTCGTGCAGGCAGGCCAGGGTCTCGCGGGTGTCGTAGGGCGGCAGGAACTGGCCGGAGCGGGCGGCGAACGACGAGCCCTTCTCCAGATGGAGGTCCGACACCACCAGGGTGCGGTGTTCGGGCAGCCACAGGGCGCCGGTGCGGTCGAGGCTCAAGGCCTCGCCGGCGAGCGCAAGGTCGGTGCCCTTCACGGTCTTCTCGAGTCTCTGGCCGAGTGCCAACGTCTTTGTCCCAAGCTTCGCGGAGGAGGCGGCACGCCGCGTCAGCCGAGCGCCTCTTGCAGAAGCTCGGCTTCGGCCTCGGCCAGGATCTCGTCGGCCCCCTCCCCGTAGACCCGCTCGCGCCCGATTTCGAGCATGACGGACACGGAGAGCGGCGAGACCCGGTCGAGCGCCTTGTGGGTGATTCGCCCCCGGATACGCCTCAGCATCATGCCGAGGCGGGTCACGTCGAGGAGTCCGGTTGCCGCATCCTGTCGCGCGGCGCGCAGGAGCAAGTGGTCGGGCTGGTGGCGGCGCAGCACGTCGTAGATCAGATCGGTCGAGATCGTGACCTGCCGGCCGGTCTTCTTCTGGCCGGGAAAGCGCCGCTCGATCAGCCCGGCGATGACCGCGCATTGGCGGAAGGTGCGCTTCATCATCGCCGATTCATCGAGCCACGCTTCGAGATCGTCGCCGAGCATGTCCTCGTCGAACAGGGCCTCCATGAAGCCGGGCGAGAGCGCGGCGCGCTCGCTCAGATCCTTCGTGCACCAGATGGCGATGCCGTAATCGTTGGCGGCAAACCCGAGCGGGCGCAGCCGGGCGCGTTCCAGGCGCCGGGTCAGCAGCATGCCGAGCGTCTGGTGGGCGAGCCGCCCCTCGAACGGGAAGGCGTTGAGGTAGTGGCGCCCGGCCCGCGCAAAGGTCTCGACCAGCAGGTCGCGCTCGCCCGGCAGCACGGAGTGGCGACGCTGCTGCGCGAGGTAATCCGCGAGCTGGCGCGGCAGGCGGTCCCATTCGAACGGGTCGGCGATGATCGCCCGCACACGGGCGGCGAGGAAGGTCGAGAGCGGGAATTTCGAGCCGGCATAGGAGGGGATCGCCGGATCGGTGCCGGGCCCGGCCCGCGTGACGAGGCATTCATCCTCGGCCAGCCCCTCGAAACGCAGCACCTCGCCCGCGAACAGGAAGGTGTCGCCGACGGTGAGCGTCTCCGCGAAATCCTCCTCGATCTCGCCGAGTGTCCGCCCGCCCTTCGGCAGCACGGTGCCGGGCTTGGAGCGCAGGCTGCGCGCCATCCGCACCTTGATATGCGTCGATTCGACGATGGTGCCGATATTCATCCGATATTGCTGCGCCACCCGCGCATCGCGCACCCGCCACTTGCCGTCCGGCCCGCGCAGGATCTTGGCGAAGCGCTCGTAGGCGCGCAGCGCGTAGCCGCCGGTGGCGACGTAATCGACCACCGCCTCGAAATCCTCCCAGCTCAGGGTGGCGTAGGGCGCGGCCGAGACCACCTCGTCGTAGAGTTCGAGCGGATCGAAGGCGTCGGCGCAGGCCATGCCCAGCACGTGCTGGGCGAGCACGTCGGGAGCGCCGAGGCGGGCGTCGGGTGTGTCCTGCGCGGCCTCCTCCACCGCGTCGAGGGCGGCGCGGCATTCCAGCATCTCGAAGCGGTTGCCGGGGACGAGATAGGCCTTCGAGGGTTCGTCCATCCGGTGGTTGGCCCGGCCGATCCGCTGCATGATCCGGCTCGCGCCCTTCGGCGCGCCGAGATTGACCACGAGATCGACGTCGCCCCAATCGATGCCGAGATCGAGCGTCGCGGTGCAGACGATGGCACGCAACTGCCCCGCCGCCATCGCCGCCTCGACCCGGCGGCGCTGCGTGGCGTCGAGCGAGCCGTGATGCAGGGCGATCGGCAGGGTGTCTTCGTTGAGCCGCCACAGCTCCTGGAAGGTGTACTCGGCCTGGAGCCGGGTGTTGACGAAAACGAGCACCATGCGGTGCGCCCGGATCAGGTCGTAGATCGCCGGCATCGAGTGCCAGGCGGTGTGGCCGGCGAGCGGCAGCGTCCGGTTCACCTCCAGCATGTGCAGGTCGGGCTTGGCACCGCCCTTCACCACGACGAGCTCGGCCATCGGTGCGACGGGAATCCCTCTCCCCTCTGCGGGAGAGGGTGCCTGCGGAGCAGGCGGGTAAGGGGCTGGCTCCGCATTGTCCGGAAGCGGCGCTCCCCTCTCCCGACCCTCGCTGAAGCGAGGGCCACCCTCCCCCGCAGAGGGGGGAGGGTTTTGCGACACGAGGTACTTCCGCAGTTCGTCGGGCTCGCGGACCGTGGCCGAGAGGCCGATGGCGCGGGCCTCCGGCGCCAGCCGCCGCACGCGGGCGAGTGCGAGGGAGAGGAGATCGCCGCGCTTCGAGGTGACGAGGGCGTGCAACTCGTCGAGCACGATCGTCTTCAGCCCGGCGAAGAAGGCTTCCGCCTCGCGATGGGCGAGCAGCAGCGAGAGCTGTTCGGGCGTCGTGAGCAGGATGTCGGGCGGGCGCTGGATCTGGCGGGCGCGCTTGTGCGCTGGGGTGTCGCCGGTGCGGGTCTCGACCGTGACCGGCAGCTGCATGCCCTCGATCGGTGCATCGAGGTTGCGGGCGATATCGACCGCGAGCGCCTTGAGTGGCGAGACGTAGAGGGTGTGCAGACCCTTCGCCTTGCCGCCCTTACTGCCGTCCTTGCTGCCTTGCCGCTCGCTCAGCTCGACCAGGCTCGGCAGGAAGCCGGCCAGCGTCTTGCCCGCTCCCGTGGGGGCGACGAGCAGCGCCGAGCGTCCGCCCCGGACGGTGGCGAGCAGTTCGAGCTGATGCGGGCGGGGCGACCAGCCGCGGGTGGCGAACCACGCGGAGAAGCGCGGCGGGAGGTCTGGGGGCGCTGGCACCCGGCTCAGGTAGGACTTGAGTGGCGCAGCGTCACCGCGTCACGCCAGCGCCATCAGGAAGCGGTCGATCAGCTCCAGCGCCCGCTCGGTCAGCGCGCCGGGGTAGCGCACGAAGACGTGGCAACCGCCGGCATAGACCGCGGTGTGGCCGCCATTGTTGGCCGCCGCCCAGCGGGCCGACATGTAGAGCGTGTCGTCGAGCAGCGGATCGGCGGTGCCGACCGTGAACAGGGCCGGCGGCAGGCCCTTCAGGTCGGCGTAGAGCGGCGAGACGTCGGGCCGGCGCCGGTCGATGCCCTCGCGCACGTAGCCGTCGGCGAAGCACTTGAGGTCGGTGGTGTTGATGACGAGGCGTTCCTCGCCCCAGAGCCGTACGCTCGGGGTCAGGCCGAGATCGTAGAAGCCGGCATTGAGGTTGGCGCCGCGGAAGGCGCGGGGCAGGTTGTGCCGGTCGCGCAGGCGCAGCAGCGTCATCACCGCGAGATGCGCGCCGACGGATTCGCCGCCGATGGTCAGCGCATGAATGCCGAGTTCCGCCTTGCCGGGGCCGGCGAGCCAGAGGGCGGCGGCCTCGCAATCCTCGAGGGCGGCGGGATAGGGATGCTCCGGCGCCAGCCGGTACTCGACCGAGAGGCAGACGAAGCTGCAGGTATCGGCGATGCGCTCGAGCCAGGGATCCTGCTCGTCGGCCGCGCCCCAGACCCAGCCGCCGCGGTGGATGTGTAGGTAGGCGCCCCGCGCCTTCCCCTGCGGGCGGATCACCCGCAGCGCCAGCGGGCCGGCGGGCCCCTCGATGGTCAGGGTCTCGGCGCGCGGGCTGCGCGGCATGGCGGGAGAGGCCTGCGTGCCCGCCCGGCGGCGCGCCCGCACCTCCTCGATCGGCAGCGACCAGGGGTCGGCTTGCGCGGCGTGCGCAGCCACGATCTCGGCATTGAGCGCCTTCGTCTCGGCATCAATGGTCGCCGGGTCGAACAGAGCGTGGTCGATCATGGCCTTAATCAAGTCGCGCTGTGTGGGGTCATCGGGAGTCGGCAGGGCCGGATGCAGCCTGCCATCTTGAGCGGAACGTTCGAGGATGCCATCTGGCTGCTACCTCGAATGCGTCGAATGATGCTGCGGCGTCCCGGTTTCGCAGAAGTGTGGCGAAGCAGCAACGCCGTTGCGAGGGTGCCACGGCCCATCAAGGATATCGGCAGAATGACCGGCGATCACGACACGCGGCGCCGCGCCCCGCTCGACTCCGGCGCCTACCCGGCCGATCCGCGCATCGATCCACGCTATGGCGCGCCCCGCCGCCGCTCCGGCCTCGACCGCTTCCTCGGCGGCTCGCCCGCGGCGGTGTTCGTGAAGCTGCTGTTCCTGTCCGTGCTCGTCGGCGCGGTGATGGCGATGTTCGGCCTGACGCCGGGCCTGCTGTTCTGGCAGCTCTACGACTTCACCCGGTCGCTGATCGATCTCGGGCTCGACACGTTCCACGATTTCGGCCGCTGGATCCTCGCGGGCGCGGTGGTGGTGGTGCCGATCTGGTTGATCGCCCGCCTGCTCACCGTCTCGCGGGACCGGTGATGCCAACTCGCAGCGTCGATCCCTCCGAATCGACGCATCGGCCATCATCGTGAGGGCGTGCGACACAGCAACAGCTTAGAACTGTTCCGATTGCCTCGCCCGCGCGAACGGTTCTAAGACTCGCAGGAGAAGTAAGAAACCGCATCGAGGCGTGTCGTGCAGACCAATTTCGCCCCCGAGCAGCTCGCCGACCCCGCCATGGCGGCCTCGGAGAAGATCCTGCGCACCTGTGTGCATTGCGGATTCTGCACCGCGACCTGCCCGACCTATCTCCTGCTCGGTGACGAACTCGATTCACCGCGCGGACGCATCTACCTCATCAAGGACATGCTGGAGGGCGGCAAGCCGGCGAGCCGCGAAGTGGTCAAGCATGTCGACCGCTGCCTCTCCTGCCTGTCCTGCATGACGACCTGCCCGTCGGGGGTGCATTACATGCACCTCGTCGATCACGCCCGCACCCATATCGAGAAGACCTACGCGCGCCCGCTCTCCGACCGGCTCCTGCGCGCGGTGCTGGCCCTGGTCCTGCCCTATCCGAACCGGTTCCGGATGGCGCTGCTCGCGGCCAAGATGGGGGCGCCGTTCCGGCCGCTGGTCGCCCGTTTGCCGCGGGTCGGCAACCGGCTCGCGGCGATGCTCGACCTCGCCCCCGCGCAACTGCCGAACCGCAACCGCACCGACCGCCCCGGCACCTTCCCCGCCGATCCCTCGGCGCAGGAGATCAGCGACCTTTTCCAGACCGGTGAGGACAAGGCGCCGGCCCAGCGCCGCGGCCGGGTCGCGCTGCTGCGCGGCTGCGCCCAGAGCGTGCTGCGGCCGGATTTCAACGAGGCGGCGATCCGTCTGCTCAACCGCCACGGGGTCGAGGTGGTCCTGCCCAAGGGCGAGGGCTGCTGCGGCGCACTGACCCATCACATGGGCAAGGAGGCGAACGCCCACGGCCATGCCAAGCGCACGATCGACGCCTGGATCGCCGAGATGGACGGGCCCGGCCTCGACGCCATCGTCGTCACCGCCTCGGGCTGCGGCACGACGATCAAGGATTACGGTTTCATGTTCCGCGACGACCCGGCCTATGCCGAGAAGGCCGCGCGGGTCTCGGGCATCGCGCGGGACGTGACGGAGTACATGGCCGAGATCGGCCTGCTGCCGCCGGTGGAGGACACCGACCTCGTGGTCGCCTACCACTCCGCCTGCTCGATGCAGCACGGGCAGGCCATTCGCACCGAGCCGAAAAACCTCCTGAAGAAGGCCGGCTTCACGGTGAAGGATGTGCCCGAAGGTCACATCTGCTGCGGCTCGGCCGGCACCTACAACATTCTCCAGCCGGAGATCGCCGCCCGCCTGCGGGATCGCAAGGTCGCCAATATCGAGCGCGTCCGGCCCGACATCATCGCCACCGGCAATATCGGCTGCGCCACCCAGATCGGGAAAGGCACCGATGTTCCGATCCTGCACACGGTCGAGCTGCTCGACTGGGCGACCGGCGGACCGCGGCCGGAGGCGCTGGCGCATCTAACGGTTCGGCCGGCGCCCGTCCCGGCGCATGCCTAAGGCCAAGCTTCACTGACGCGGCCGCTATCGGTCTTCAATATGCGCGGCGGATACGCGCCACTTGAGATCAGAGGGAGACCAGAGCGACCGCTTGAAGCAGTCACTTTGGGTGCAATCGGCGTCGAGTTGGGATCAGCGCGGCTTTGTATATGGCCAAGATTGATCGTCCCGCTCTGCACAATTACGAGTCGTTCCTTCCTTGACCTCGCTGCAGGTGCGAATTAGGCCCGCAACCAGTGTCGGCCCGAGATCGTTTGCAGGCTTATGACAGAGAACCCCACAGAGTCGCCCGTCGTCCTCCTCGTCGAAGATGACGGTCTGCTGCTGATGGAAGCGTCCGATACGCTGGCGGAGGCCGGGTTCGACGTGCTCGAAGCGCACCATGCCGACAAGGCGCTCGACCTGTTGGAAGGCCGGCCCGATGTCGGGATCGTGATGACCGATGTCGACATGCCGATGGGCTCGATGGACGGCTTCGCCCTGGCCCGCCTCGTCGCCCACCGCTGGCCGGAAATCCCGGTGCTGATCGTTTCCGGCATGGGCACGCCCGGCCCCGGCGACATGCCGGACGGTGCCCGCTTCATCCCCAAGCCCTACGCGCCGACCATGCTGGTGCGCACGCTCAAGGCCTGCCTCGGGCGCGCCGCCTGAGCGCCGCCCGCAGACGTTGCGCGCATGGCCGATGCGCGCGGGAGCCAATCGCGGGTTTCGCCGCGCATCGTTTCGCGTCAGAAGGCACATGAGAGTGGCGCGCCGCCCCGCGCGCCGACAGACCGATCAGTTCAGGTCCCCGCCATGACCGCCGAGCCAAAAACCCTCCGCTTCGCCACCCAGGCGGTCCATGCGGGCGCCGCGCCCGATCCCGCCACCGGTGCGCGGGTGCAGCCGATCTATTTCACCAACGGCTTCGTCTTCGACTCTACGGAGCAGGCCGCCGACATCTTCGCGATGCGCAAGACCGGCTTCTCCTACTCGCGCGGCTCGAACCCGACGGTCGCCGCGCTGGAGCGCCGGGTCGCCGCGCTGGAGGGCGCCAAGGCGGCGGTCGCGGTCTCGTCCGGGCAATCGGCGGTGCTGCTGGTGATGATGACGCTGATGCAGACGGGCGATGCCTACGTCGCCTCGCCGCGCCTGTTCGGCGGCTCGCTCGGCCTGATGCGCCGCCTCGAAGGCCGCTACGACCTGACCCCGCACTTCGCCGCGGACCTGACGCCGGAGGCGTTCGAGGCCGCGATCACGCCGCAGACCAAGGCGATCATCTGCGAGTCGATCGTCAACCCTTGCGCCACCGTCATGGACATCGAGGGCATCGCGGCAGTCGCCAAGCGCCACGGCCTGCCGCTCGTCATCGACAACACCCTCGCCTCCCCCGCCCTGATCCGCCCGATCGAGTACGGCGCCGACATCGTCGTCCACTCGACCTCGAAGTTCCTCGGCGGTTCGGGCCAGGTGATCGGCGGCATGATCTGCGACGCCGGCACCTTCGACTGGAAGGCGCAGGGCTCGCGCTACAACCTCATCAACGATCCCTGGCCGGACTATGACGGCCTGATCGTCAGCGATCGCTTCCCCGAGATCAGCTTCGCCGTGGCTTGCCGCCTGTTCGGCCTGCGCGATCTCGGCCCCGGCCTCTCGCCGATGAACGCCTTCCTGACGCTCACCGGCATCGAGACGCTGCCGCTGCGGATGGCGCGCCACTGCTCGAACGCCAAGACGATCGCGGCCTACCTCAAGGACCATCCGGCCGTGGAGTGGGTGAGCTATCCCGCGCTCCCCGGCCAGAAGGGCGAGGCGTTGGCCAACCGCTACGTGTTGCAGGGGCCGGGCTCGATCTTCACCTTCGCCCTGAAGGGCGGCGAGCCGGCGGCCCTGCAGTTCATTGCGAACCTGGAACTGGTCTCGCACCTCGTGAATATCGGCGAGATCAAGTCGCTGGTGATCCACCCGGCCACCACGACCCATCGCCAGCTCCGCCCCGAGGAGCGCGCGGCGGCCTGCGTCGGCCCCGAGACCGTGCGTCTCTCGATCGGCCTGGAGGATCCCGAAGATCTCATCGCCGATATCGAGCAAGCGCTGGCCAAGGTCGGCGCACAGATCGGCTGAGGCCGCGATGGGACGGCGCGGGCGCATCGCTGCGGTGATCGGCGGTCTCGCCGTCCTCGGCTGCGGTGCCGTCCTCCTCGCTGATGTCTCGCAGGTCGGCCGCACCGAGCCCCCGCTGGTGGCCGAGGCCGAGCGCGCCGACCGCGTCCTCGTGGAGAAGGCGGCGCGCCGCCTGACCCTGCTGCGCGAGGGCCGTGTGCTCGCGACCTACCCCATCTCCCTCGGCTTCGCGCCGGAAGGGCACAAGGCCCGCGAAGGCGACGGACGCACGCCTGAGGGCGTCTACGCGATCGCGTTCCGCAACCCGCGCAGCGTCGCCCATCTCTCGCTCAAGGTGTCCTACCCCTCCCCGGCCGACGCGGCGGCGGCGCAGGCCGGTGGCTATTCGCCCGGTGGCGACATCATGATCCACGGACTGATGAACGGCTTCTCCTGGCTCGGCCGCCTGCACCGGCTGAAGGATTGGACCCAGGGCTGCGTCGGCGTCACCAATGCCGAGATGCGCGCGATCTACGCCCGCGTCGATGTGGGCACGCCCATCGAAATCAGGCCCTGAACGTCGTCGCTTACGCGGCCGCCACGACGGATCGACAAAAAGGATGGACACTCGGCTCAGGGGATCGGCTGTTGAGCGAGCCCATTCGGACCGATCTCGGCGCTCGAGAATTCTCGTGTTGAAACTATTCGGCGCGCATATGCTGTCTCGATAAGCATTGTAAGGTCGTTTGAATTCGGAACAACCGCCATGTCCCTTGTTTTCGGGTCAAATGAACAGAGATAATGGGCTGGTCCGACGCGGCGAGAAAATCAACACATCAATCATGTTACTCAGAAGATCACGAGAGGTCGATTTCAAAGCTGGATGATACTGATTGCAACCTCCGGCTGAACAAGTTTTGGCGAGTGGCCGTTCCGATCGGCTGAAAGCAGCTTACGCCAAATCGCGGGGCGAATCTCTTAATCCTCTCGTTAAGACATTTCATTTATCAATTTTTTGTCAGCAGACCTGAGTGATCCGTGCGCGGCGGACACTTCAGCATTTTACGCGCCCTACCCGTCCGATGCGCTTCTCTCTCAAAGCTGCTCTCATCGCCCTGTTCGGTGGGCTCACGCTCATTACGATCGGCCAGGGGCTGGTCTCCCTGATGGAGCTGTCGTCGATCCGCCGAGGTGTCGATGCGGTTGCCACCAACTGGCTTCCGTCCGTCCTCGCAGTCAACGAGATGGGGACGGCTGCAAGCCAGATGCGCCTGCGGCAGTATCGGACCGTCACGACCTCCACCGATCCCGAGACGTTGGCGACGAACCGGAGCAACTACGAGCGGGCGGTGGCCGACATGGCAGCGGCGCGCAAGCGCTACGAGCCCCTGATCTCGTCCCCGGAAGAACGTGCGCTCTACACGCAGTTTTCGGAGCTGTGGTCCCGTTACGATGAGGCGAGCCGCTGTATCATCGCGATGATGGAGCGGGGCGAGCAGCGGGAAGCCATGGCGGAACTGGTCGGGCCCGGCCTACTCTCCTTGTACAGCCAATCGAGCGACCTGATCGCCCGCGCGATCACCCTCAATCGCGACGGCTCCACACGGGACGCGTCGACCGCGGTCGGCAATGTCGAGACCGCATCGATCGTTGCGAGTGTCACGATGGCGGTCGCCGTGCTCGTCGCCCTGTTTGCGATGGCGTTCGGCTTCGTGCGGATCTCTCGGCCGATCACCGGCATCACCGGCATGATGGGCGCGCTCGCCGCCGGCGACGTCGAGACGCCGGTGCCGTACCGTCAGCGCCGGGACGAAATCGGTGCGATGGCTGCCGCCGTCCAGGTGTTCAAGGACAACCTGATCCGCACCCGCGCCCTGGAAGCCGAGACGGCGCTTGCCCGCGCTTCGGCCGAAGAGCAGCGGAAGGCCGCGATGCGGTCGATGGCCGACAGTTTCGAGGCCGCGGTCGGCGGGATCATCGGCAGCGTAACCTCGGCGGCGACCGAGTTGCAGGCGACGGCCCAGACCATGTCGGGAACCGCCGACGAGACGGCCTCGCAATCCGTCACCGTGGCCTCCGCGGCCGAGGAGGCGGCGACCAATGTGGGCACCGTCGCGGCCGCAGCGGAGGAACTCGGCGCCTCCGTCCTCGAGATCGGCCGGCAGGTGGCTAACTCGTCCGATCTCGCCCAGACCGCGGTCGGCGAGGCCGATCAGACCGCCGGGCTGGTCCAGAACCTGTCGAGCGCGGCGGCCAAGATCGGCGACGTGGTGTCGATGATCTCGACGATCGCCGGACAGACCAACCTTCTGGCGCTGAACGCCACCATCGAGGCGGCGCGTGCCGGCGAGGCCGGGCGCGGCTTCGCGGTGGTCGCGGCGGAGGTCAAGGAACTCGCCAACCAGACCGCGCGGGCGACCAGCGAGATCGCTCAGCAGATCGGCACGATCCAGAGCGCGACCGATCAGGCAGTCTCGGCCATCGGCGGCATTTCCGGCCGCATCCGCGAGATCAACAGCGTCGCGGCCGGCATCGCGGCGGCGGTCGAGGAGCAGGGCGCGGCGACGCAGGAGATCGTGCGCAACGTCGCCCAGGCCTCGACCGGGACGGCCGAGGTAACGAGTAACATTGCCGGTGTCGCCCGCGCCTCCGAGGAGACGGGCGCGGCGGCGAGCCAAGTGCTCGGCGCGGCGTCCGACTTGTCGCGCCAGTCCGAGCAGCTCTCGGCGGAGGTGAGCCGGTTCCTCGCAACCGTGCGGGCGGCCTAGAGCCGTAAGCGACCTGATTGCATCAGGCCGGCGTCTCTAAGGTTTCTGATTGATCGCGCATTCTTCCGACGAACCAGCCACCACTTCGTCGGAATGCGCTCGAGCCAGACCTGCGCCATCGGCCGGATTGGCGAATCCTGCGGAAAGAGGTCGCCTTCGGGCGGCCTCTTCCCATATGCGCCTGCCATGAGCGCCTGCGTCGAACCGAGACGCGATGAACCCTACGGGAGACCGCCATGCGCGCCTACGAGATGTCCGCCGCCGCCGGCCTCGACAGTTGGAAGAGCGCCGAGCGCCCGACCCCCGAACCGGGCCGCGGGCAGGTTCTGGTGCGGATGCGCGCCGCCTCCCTCAACTACCGCGACCTCCTGATCTGCGAGGGCCATTACCCGTTCGCGGTCAATCTCAACCGGCTGATCCCCCTCTCGGACGGGGCGGGTGAGATCGTGGCGCTCGGTGAAGGCGTGCGCCGCTTCAGCGGCGGCGAGCGGGTCGCCGGGATCTTCTCGCAGAGCTGGCTCGGCGGGGCTCAGGTGGCCGACATGTGGCAGACCGCGCTCGGCGGCGCCATTGACGGGGTGTTGACCGAGTATCAGGTGTTCGACGAGGACGGGTTGGTCACGCTGCCCGACCATCTCAGCTTCGAGGAAGGGGCGACGTTGCCCTGCGCGGCCGTGACCGCCTGGAACGCGCTCTACGGGCTCAAGCCCCTGCGGGCCGGCGAGACGGTGCTCACGCTCGGCACCGGCGGCGTTTCGATCTTCGCGATCCAGCTCGCCCACGCGGCCGGCGCGCGGGTCATCGCCACCTCATCGAGCGACGCCAAGCTGGAGAAGGCACGCGCGCTCGGCGCGCACGATACGATCAACTACCGCGCCCATCCCGATTGGGAGGGCGAGGTGCGTCGGCTGACCGGCGGAACCGGCGTCGATCACGTCGTCGAGGTCGGCGGCACCGGGACGCTCCCGCGCTCCATCGCTTCGACCCGGCCCGGCGGGCATATCGGCCTGATCGGGCTGCTGGCCCAGGGCGAGGCGATCGACCCGCTGGCGATCCTCGGCGCGAGCTGCATCGTGCGCGGCGTCGCCGTCGGCTCGCGGGAAATGTTCGAGGATATGGACCGCGCGATCGCCCTGCAGGGGATCAAGCCGGTGATCGACCGAGTCTACGGTTTGGACGAGGCGCCCGCCGCCCTCAAAGCCTTGGCCGAGGCCGCGCATGTCGGCAAGATCGTGATCCGGATCGATTGATGCTCGGGCGTCGGGGAAAGAGGCGGGTGATGCGCGCAAGGGTCGGATGGGGTCTTCTCGCGGCGCTCGTCTTGCCGGTGGCGGCGAGCGCGGCAGAGGTCACGACGGTGCGGACCCAATCCTTCCCCCGGCCGCCCTATTCCGGGGCGACCTATTACATCTACGAGCGGGCGGGCCAGACGATCTGCACCAAGCTCTCCGTCTGCAACAAGTTCGAGCAGTGCGAGACGAGCTACGTTCCCGGCGCCTTCCGGGCGGCCGAGGACACCACCGGGGAGCCCTACGGCGTGACGCCCGCGGTGCCGATCGCGCCCGCATCGCTCGCCAAGCATGTCTGCCTGACGCGGTTCGGGTTGGTGCAGCGCTAGGCCCTACGCCTCATCGGTCTTCGGGGCCTTCCGGTTCAGCGCCCGCAGCGCCCCGCGGAAGGTGCGCACATCCTGCTCGGTCATCGCCATGCGGTGGAGCATGTCGCGCATGTTGCGGGCGATGATCTCCTGCTTTTCCGGCGGGTAGAAGCCGGCGCCGGCCAGCGTCTCCTCCAGGCTCGCGAACAGCGACAGCATCGCTTCGCGGGTCGCGGGCGGTGAGAGCATCTCGCCGGAAAAGCGCAGGGTGGCGAGGCCGGCGGCGCGGCGCCACTCGTAGCCCATCAGCAGCACGGCCTGGGCGAGGTTGAGCGAGGGGAACTCGTCCGTCACCGGGAAGGTGACGATGGCGTCGGCCAGCGAGACTTCGTCGTTGCTCAAGCCCACCCGCTCGCGCCCGAACAAGAGCCCGACCCGCTCGCCGCGGCCGATCCGCTCGGCGGTCGCCGTCATGGCGTCCTCGGGCGCGAAGACCCGCTTCATCTGCCCGCGCTCGCGGGCGGTGGTGGCGAGGAGACAATGCAGGTCGGCGATGGCCTCGGCCAGGGTGGCGTAGACCGTTGCCCGATCGAGCACATGCGTCGCGCCTGAGGCCGCCTCCCGCACGCCCTTCTTCGGCCAGCCGTTCTTGGGCGCCACGAGGCGCAACTCGGACAGGCCGAAATTCGCCATGGCGCGGGCGGTCATGCCGATATTCTCGGCAAGTTGCGGCTCGACCAGGATGACGACGGGGGCGCTCATGGCCGCCCTCTCGCATGCTTCGGTCACCGCCTCAATCTGCTGTTCGCGGACGGAGACGGTGCCCGGTTGGTCCTGCTCCGCCGGCAATGCCGACGGCGCAGTCTTCCAAAGGACTCAGATCTTACCGTCGAGGCCCATCTGGTAGTATTTGTGGATAATCTTGTCCTGGTTCTCGAGGAGCCAGTCGATCGAGGGCTCGTTGGTCATGGCCTTGCGGATCGCCTCGGTCATACCCTTGCGCTGGATCTCGAACAGCGCCTTGTGATCGATGTTCTCGTCCTGGATCACACCGGGGCTGAGCCAGACCGAGCAGATGATGCCGAGGTCGTTGGCCTTCTCCTTGGGGATGTAGCCGGCCCGCACCGCATCAAGCACGCCGTTGGCGATGGCGTATTGCACCGTGCCCATCAGGATCGAGGTGTACTTGTTCTCGGTCACGCTCACCTTGGAGACGCACAGCGTCACCGGGCGGACCATGATGTCTGTGTTCAGGAGCGCGAAGACGCGGCTGTGGCCGACGACCTGATCGCCGGTGAGGGTGGCGAGCGCGGTGCCGACCGGCCCGTCGAGTTCGCCGATGATGACCTCGGGCTCGGACGCCGTGTTGGGCGGGCCACCCGCGACGAGGGCCTCGCCGGCACGCAGGATGATGCGGTCGCTCATGGTGTGTCCTTCCTCGTGATCGGCCGGTCTTCAGTGCCTCTCGCAAAACGCCCGCTGCGCCGCCGTACCCGAAGCGGAGAAGAGCGGTGATCTGGCGTTTTGTGAGGCACCTTCCGTGACGCGTGGGGTCGTCGCAGTGCCGGCCGGGTTTGTCCAGGCCGCTTAGCGCGACCGTGACACGCGCTCTTTCCTAGGACCGACATTCGCTTTGGCGGAGAGGCGCCGAGCCGGGTGGCCGCGGCACGCCGCGTCGTTTATGCCCGCCCCCCATGACGGAGACCGGAAACGACCGCGACGGCCTGCGCACCGTTGTGGCGCTGATCGAGATCCAGGGCGGCCTGGTCGGCCTATGGGCCTTCCTGCACGACCTGATGCAGACCGGCGCCGCGGTGCCGCTGACCTTGCTGCCCGGCGTGCTGTTCATCGGGCTGGTGCTGGCCGCGAGCGTCGTTGCGGGCGTGGCGCTCTGGCAGGATCGGCGCCTCGGCTACACCCTCTCCGTTCCGGTGCAGCTCGCCCAGGTGATCTGGTTCGTGAGCGCCGGCCTCACCGTCCGCATCTCCGCGAGCGGCTGGCTGCTGGCCGACGTGTTTCTCCGCGCGCCGGCGGAGGGCGGGCTCGTGCTGGGCTGGCAGTTCGATGCGGCGCGCAAGGGCGGCTACGCCCTTTCCTTCGCTCCGCGGGAGGATTTCACCCTCGCGCTGAACCTGATCGCCCTGGCCATCCTGATCTGGCTCGGATTTCGCCTGCGCGGCCTGCTGCCGTTTCGCCGGGGCGGGTAACAGTTTCGCGCATCCGAAACAGGCTTCCCGAGCCCGACTTTGTGGCCTTGCTGCGCTGCGTTATAGGGGCGGCGACAGGGTTCCGGAGAGACGTGCGATGGGCAGCCGGCCCGCCGAGCGGCACCGGGCAACTGAGGGACCGACATGGCGAAGATCAAGGTGGCCAATCCGGTCGTCGAGCTCGACGGCGACGAGATGACCCGGATCATCTGGGCGGAGATCAAGAACAAGCTCATCCACCCCTACCTCGATCTCGATCTCGACTATTATGATCTCGGCGTCGAGCACCGCGACGCGACGAACGATCAGGTGACGATCGATGCGGCCGAGGCGATCAAGCGCCACGGCGTCGGCGTGAAATGCGCCACGATCACGCCGGACGAGGCTCGCGTCGAGGAGTTCAAGCTCAAGGAGATGTGGCGTTCGCCCAACGGCACGATCCGCAACATCCTCGGCGGCGTCATCTTCCGCGAGCCGATCATCTGCAAGAACGTGCCGCGCCTCGTGCCGGGCTGGACCCAGCCCTTCGTCATCGGCCGCCACGCCTACGGCGACCAGTACCGCGCCACCGACTTCAAGGTGCCGGGCAAGGGCCGCCTGACGATCAAGTTCGAGGGTGACGACGGCACCGTCATCGAAAAGGAAGTGTTCAAGTTCCCCGACGCCGGCGTCGCGATGTCGATGTACAACCTCGACCAGTCGATCATCGACTTCGCTCGTGCGTCGTTCAACTATGGCCTCGCCCGCAAGTACCCGGTCTACCTTTCGACCAAGAACACCATCCTCAAGGTCTATGACGGCCGCTTCAAGGATCTGTTCCAGAAGGTGTTCGACGAGGAGTTCAAGTCGAAGTTCCAGTCGCTCGGCCTAGTCTACGAGCACCGCCTGATCGACGACATGGTGGCCTCGTGCCTCAAGTGGTCGGGCGGTTATGTCTGGGCCTGCAAGAACTACGACGGCGACGTGCAGTCGGACACGGCTGCCCAGGGCTTCGGCTCGCTCGGCCTGATGACCTCGGTGCTGATGACGCCGGACGGCCAGACCGTGGAGGCCGAGGCCGCCCACGGCACCGTGACGCGCCACTACCGCGAGCACCAGAAGGGCAAGGCGACCTCGACCAACTCGATCGCCTCGATCTTCGCCTGGACCCGCGGCCTGTCGCACCGGGCCAAGCTCGACGACAACGGCGATCTCGCGAAGTTCGCCGCGACCCTGGAGAAGGTCTGCGTCGATACGGTCGAGGCCGGTCACATGACGAAGGATCTCGCCCTCCTCGTCGGCCCGGACCAGAAGTGGCTCACCACCGACGGCTTCCTCGACAAGGTCGATGAGAACCTGAAGACGGCGATGAAGGTGTAATTTCTAGCCCATCAACATAATGTCAATTGACGACCCTGATGCGCTACCTAGAGTGGCTCGTCAGGGTTTTCTTTTGGCGCTACTAAGATGTCAAAACCAGTTTTGAGCAATAATGTAAGCGATTTTGCAGACTCTGCAAAAGGGTTGGCAAGAAATCCTCTGGGCATTATCGCTTTATTTTTAGTGCTAGTTTATGGCATGGCTTCGGTCGTAACAATTGGGAGTGGGCTAAGTGCGGACGAGAAGCGTCCTCTAATATATTTCATGGTATTGTTTCCTGTTTTGGTTCTGGCAATTTTTACTTGGCTCGTCATAAATCACAGTGGAAAACTGTTTGCTCCTGGCGATTTCAAGGATGAGACGAATTATGTTAGAATGCAAATGTCCGCGACAGCTTCACTTGTAGCTGCTACCACGAAAAACCCAATTCCTCCATCTCAAGCTGAAATTGCAGATATTGTAACTAGCGTTGAATTTTCTACTAAACACACATCCGCTAAAATATCTTCTCGAAAGCGCATCCTATGGGTGGACGATAACCCACAAAACAATATCTACGAGAAACAGGCCTTCGAGACAGTGGGTTTGGAGGTGGTTATCGCAAGAAGTACGGATGAGGGTTTGGCGTATGTCAAGCACCAGCTCTTCGACGTCATAATATCTGATATGGGACGTAAAGAGGGCCCGCGGGAAGGGTATGTTTTTCTCGATAAGCTAAGGGGATTTGGCAATAAAACCCCTCTATTTTTTTATGCATCGTCGAGTCTTCCGGCGCATAAAGCGGAAACCGCTGAGCATGGTGGTCAGGGGTGTACCAACAATCCGCAAGAGTTGTTTGAGCTAGTTATGAAGGCCGTCATCGAAGCTTAATTATCTTTCTTGGCTGCATTCCGCTTGCGCGTCTCGGCTGCCTTCTTGGCCGAGGCGGAGCGTTGCTCCTTCGTGCGGGAAGCCGAGGCCGTGTCGCCGGTGCGGCCGCCTTTATGCGCGGCGGGATGGTCCGTTGCCTTGCCGCGGCCCGAGCCGCCCGGCTTCTTGCCGCCGCCATCGTCCTTGTTGACGGTCGCCCAGGCGCGGGATTCCGCTTCCTTCTCCGGCACGCCGCGGGACTCGTAGGATTCGGCGATGTGCTCCGCCTTGCGGACCTGCTTGTCGGTGTATTTCGACTTGTCACCCTGAGCCATGGTGCTCTCCCGATCTGCCTGCGCCGGTCAGCTCCGGCTCGGCGCGTCGATGGCCGCCCGCACCCGCCGGATCAGCTCGGCGCGGCGGTACGGCTTGTTCAGGATATCGAACTCCGGACGTTCGATTCCGGTTCGCTCCAGGCTGGCCTCGGCATAGCCGGTGGTGAGCAGGATCTTCAGGCCGGGATGGCGGCGGCGCGCCTCGCGGGCCAGCGTCAGGCCGTCCATGCCGCCGGGCATGATCAGGTCGGAGAAGAGCAGGTCGATTTCCGGATGGTCGCTTAAGATCTCCAGGGCCTCGCGGCCGTGGCGGGCCATCAGGGTGCCGTAGCCGTAATCGCGCAGGATCGCCCGGGCGAGTTCGCCGACATCGGCGCGGTCGTCCACGATCAGGATCGTTTCCGTGCCCGGTCGCTCCTCGACGACGGCCGCCGGGGCCGCGCGCTCCGGCGCACCGGCCTCGTCGCTTGCGGGGAAGGAAAGGCGCACGGTCGTCCCCTCCCCCATCACCGACTCGATCTGCGCGAAGCCGCCGGATTGCTTGGCGAAGCCATAGACCATCGACAGGCCGAGCCCCGTGCCCTTCCCCTCCTCCTTGGTGGTGAAGAACGGGTCCATCACCCGTGCCAGCATGTCCGAGGGGATGCCGGCGCCGGTATCGGTCACCGCGACGCTCACGAGCCGGCCCGAACCGTCCGGCCGGCCGGATTCGGCGTTGCGGGTCGTGATCGTGACGCGCCCGCCCTCCGGCATCGCGTCGCGGGCGTTGATGAGTACGTTGAGCAGGGCGACCTCGGCCTGCGTCCGGTCGATCCGGCAGGGCCAGAGGTCGGGGGCGAGATCGGTCTCGATCGTCACCGCGTCGCCGAGCGTGCGCCCGGCCAGTTCCTTCATCTCGGCGACGAGGTCGTTGAGGTTGAGGGTGCGGCCGTCGAGGCGCTGCTTGCGGGCAAACGCGAGCAGCTGCTGCGTCAGCGTCGAGGCCCGCTCCGCCGCGTCGCGAATGTTGCCGACGGCGCGGCCCATGCGGCCCCGGTCGGCGTCCGGCCGATCCAGGTTGGTCGCCAGCGAGTCGGCATAGCCCAGGATCACCTGGAGCAGGTTGTTGAAGTCGTGAGCGATGCCGCCGGTGAGCTGGCCGATCGCCTCCATCTTCTGGGCCTGATGCAGCGATTCTTCCGCCAGCCGGCGGCGGGTGATGTCGAGCTGCGAGCCGAAGAAGTACAGGAGATCCCCGGCGGCGTTGTAGACCGGGCTCACGAATAGGGCGTTCCAGAACGAGGTGCCGTCCTTGCGGTAGTTGAGGATCTCCGTGGCGAAGTCGCGCCGCGCCGCGACGGCCTCGCGCACCTGCGCCCGCGTCGCCGGATCGGTCTCGGGGCCCTGAAGGAAGCGGCAGTTGTGGCCGATCACCTCGTCCCGCGCGTAGCCGGTCATTTCCAGGAAGGCTTGGTTCACGAAGACGATCGGGTGGTCTTCGCGGTTCGGATCGACCACCACCATGGGCATGCGCGTCATCGCGACGGCGGCAAAGAAGATGCCGCTGCCGGAATCGAATTCGTGGCCCGCTGCACCCACCTCGACGCTGGGATGGGCGCCGTGGGGTCGTTTCTCGGGGATGTCGTCGATCATGCGAACCCGCGGCGTGACAAGGTGAGAGCCGTATCCGACCGGATTGCACCAGGCCGGCGTCTCTCAGTCTTCGTTTCAACGCGCATTCTGATCGACGAACCGGTCACCCCTTCGTCGGAATGCGCTCTCGTGAGGCTGCCGGCCGTGCCGGCGCGTCCCCAAGGCAATGCGTCGGATACGGTTGCGGGACGAGAATGGGTTCCGGACCCCTCAGGCTCCGGAACCCGTCGAACTTGGCCGGGGCCGCTTGTCGCGCGGCCCCTCGCCCGCCGCGTCAGGCCTCCTCGTCGATGCCGAAGCTCACGCTCTCGACATTCGCCCGCTCGAAGGCCTGCATCACGTACTGGTAGGAGCGCTCCATATCACTGTGCTCCTCGTCCTCGTTCTCGACGGGCTTGAGGACGAACATCAGCATCGAGCGCCCCGTGACCGAGTAGCTCTCGCCGACGGCGAAGCTCTCCACCTCCTGGCTGTCGGGCAGGTTGGTATCGAGCAGCCGCGTCCAGGAGGTGCCGCCCGGCGCCTCGGGGAAGGTGAAGTCCACCACATCGTGATAGGCGTTGTAGAACAGCAGCAGGGTGGCATCGCCGCCGCGCCTGTGGATGCCGCTCGCCTGGGCCCGTCCGTCGAGCAGCACGGCAAGGGTCCGCGCATTGCCGTCGTTCCAGTTCTCCGGGCTCATCTCGGTGCCGGTCGGCATGAGCCAGGTCACGTCCTTGACGCCGAACTCCTCGTCGTAGGCGCCCGTAACGAAGCGTCCGCGCGAGAGCATCGGCAGGGCGTTGCGCAGCAGGATCAGGCGCTGCGTGAACTCGGCCAGATCCCGCTCCTCTTCGCCGATGGCGCCCCAATCGACCCAGCTCACCTCGTTGTCCTGGCAATAGGCGTTGTTGTTGCCCTTCTGCGTGCGGGCGAACTCGTCGCCGGCGAGCAGCATCGGCGTGCCCTTCGACAGGAACAAGGTGGCCAGCATGTTGCGCATCTGGCGCAAACGGACCGAGCGGATCTCGGGATCGTCGGTCGGACCCTCGACGCCGTAATTGTAGGAGAGGTTGTGGCCGTGCCCGTCGCGGTTGCCCTCCTCGTTCGCCTCGTTGTGCTTCTCGTTGTACGAAACCGTATCGTTCAGCGTGAAGCCGTCATGCGCGGTGATGAAGTTCACCGAGGCCCAGGGCCGGCGCCCGCGCTTGTTGAACTTGTCGGCCGAGGCGGTGATGCGCGACGCAAGCCCCGGCAGCAGCCCGGCATCGCCCTTCCAGTAGCCGCGCACGTCGTCACGGAACCGGTCGTTCCACTCGGCCCAGCCCGGCGGGAAGCCGCCGACCTGATAGCCACCGGGGCCGCAATCCCACGGCTCGGCGATGAGCTTCACGTCGTTGAGCACCGGGTCCTGGCGGCAGGTATCGAGGAAGCCGCCGCCCTCGTCGAAGCCGTAGGGCTCGCGGCCGAGGATGGTGGCCAGATCGAAGCGGAAGCCGTCGACCCGCATCTCGGTCGCCCAGTAACGGAGCGAGTCCGTGACGAGCTGCAGCACGCGGGGATGCGAGAGGTTGAAGGTGTTCCCCGTGCCGGTGTCGTTGATGTAGTAGCGCGGCTGGTTCGGCAGCAGCCGGTAGTAGGACGCGTTGTCGACGCCCTTGAACGACAGGGTCGGGCCCTTCTCGTTGCCCTCGGCCGTGTGGTTGTAGACCACGTCGAGGATCACCTCGAGGCCGGCGCCGTGCATGCGCGCGACCATCTCCTTGAACTCGGAGAAGGCGAAATCCGGCACCGCCGCGTAGCGCCGGGCGGGGGTGAAGAACGAGATCGTGTTGTAGCCCCAGTAATTGATGAGGTCCTTCTGCTGCAGGTAGTCGTCCTGCACGAAGGAATGTACCGGCAGCAGCTCCACCGAGGTGACGCCCAGGCTCTTGATGTAGTCGAGCACCGCCGGGTTGCCGAGGCCGGCATAGGTGCCGCGCAGCTTCTCCGGCACGGCCGGGTGCAGCTTGGTGAAGCCCTTGACGTGGGTTTCGTAGATGATCGTGCGCTCCCACGGCACGCGGGGCTTCACGTCCCGGCCCCAGGTGAAGGCCGGATCGATCACGCGCGAGCGGCGGGTATAGGGAGCGGAGTCGCGATCATCGAAGGTGAGGTCGTCGCCCGTCTCCATCTTGTAGCCGAACAGGGCCGGGTTCCATTGGATCGTGCCGACCAGACCCTTGGCGTAGGGGTCGATGAGGAGCTTGTTCGGGTTGAAGCGGTGGCCGGCCTCGGGCTCGTAGGGGCCGTGGACGCGGTAGCCGTAGATCGTGCCGGGGCGCGCATCCGGCAGATAGCCGTGCCAGACCTCGTCGGTGTACTCGGGCAGCTCGATGCGCTCGATCTCGTTCTCGCCGGCATCGTCGAACAGGCACAGCTCGACCTTCGTGGCGTGGGCCGAGAACAGCGCGAAGTTCACGCCGCGGCCATCCCAGGTCGCACCGCGGGGATGCGGCGAGCCTTCGCGGATACGCGTGCGCGATGTGCGCGGCCTCGGCGTCGCAGTCCTGTCGGTATCGGCCATCGATCGTCCCATTCTCACTTATGGCGGTCCCCACGGGTCCAGCCGGACTCTGAACGTGCACGGAACGGCGAAGCTCCGTGTCGTCTGACGCAACGCAGCAAATTTTTCCTGGTCCGCTGCGCGCCGCCGCGGATGTGGTAGGCCTTGGACGAAACTCACGGTGGGGGTTCGCGTTGCAAGCCCCCTCATCGATCGACACGGACAGGTTCGAGGGGGACCATCACCCATGATCGAAGACCCCGAGCATCGGCCCGCCGGGCTTCAGGCCCTGGCCGAGCGGCACGGCGTGAGCCTGGAGGCGGTGCGGCATCTGCTGCGCGCGCTCCAGGCGGGCCAGGGCAACATGGCCCAGTTCGACCACCCCGATCTCGGCGGTTTCGGGCAATGGTCGCGCGGCGGCATGGTGATGGTCGGGCGCATGAACGACCATGCCCTGAAGGCGCAGGTCGATGCCCTGTGCACCGAACTCTCCGCGGCCCTGCCGCTCGCCGGCTTCCGCGAGGAAGCCGCCTCGGGCAATTGGTGGCCGGACGAGCTGGGGCTGCCGTCGAGCGCGGGCGCGCAGAACGCGACGCGCTACGCCTTCTTCCCCGAGCGCCGACGCCTCGCCATCGAGACCGACGGGCGGCTCACCCTCTACGATACCGGGGACCGCATCGTCACCGGCGCGAGCCAGCAGCAGGGCGGCACCACCTCGCTGCGCTTCAGCGGACCGCAGGGGAGCTTCTCGCTGGAGGATCTGACGCCGGTCGAGCGGGATGCGGCGGTGGCTGCGGCGCCGCCGCCTAAACCGACCGAGAACACGAGTGTCGCGGCCTTCGCGTCGTCATCCGTCGCCCCCGCGCCCAGCCCGGTCTTCTCGGAGCCCGCTGCCAGCCGGCCGAGCGCGGCACCCGCCGGTGCACCCTCGGGTGCGGCACCCTCCGGACCACCTTCGGGTGCAGGCCCCACCGACATCCTCTCGATCCTCGAACGGCTGGCCGACCTGCACAAGAAAGGCGTGCTGACCGAGGGGGAGTTCTCGGCCAAGAAGGCGGAGCTGCTGGCGCGGCTCTGATCTCCTCGCCTTCAGGGCGAGGCGAAGCCAAGTAGGGCTCAAACCGATCCGGCGGGCGCGCTGCCGGATCGAGAGAAGCAGCCCTCAGCCCCTGATATGATGGCCTGTCGCCGCAGGCCCCACCGGAAGGCCGTGGTCGCCCTAGATCCAGGCCATGGCCCCGCGCGACCTCATCGACATCGACCGCATCTTCCACGAACCGGCGGTCGCCGATTATCCGCGCGGGCGCGAGATCCTGGCCCGCTACCCGAACGCCGAGCGGATCGAGGTCCCGTCGCACTGGAACATCCCGGAGCTGCACGGCAATGCCGGCTCAGTCGAGGATTGGGTGCGGATCAAGCGATCGACCCTGGTGCTCGGCGTGAAGAAGGGGCTGGCGATGCGGCCCAACGGCCGTTCCGCCCACTTCATCGCGCCCTCGACCTCGAATGGCTGCGCGATGGCCTGCGCCTATTGCTACGTGCCGCGCCGCAAGGGGTTTTCCAATCCGATCTCGCTGTTCGTGAATGTCGATGCGGTCTGCGCGGCGATCACGCGGCATGCGGCCAAGCAGGGCCCGCTGCCGGAGCCCGACCAGATCGACCCGGCGGCTTGGGTCTACGATCTCGGCGAGAACGGCGACCTCTCGGTCGATGCGATGATCTGCGACAATGTCCGCGATCTCGTCACGCAGTTCCGCGACATTCCCAACGCCAAGGGCTCGTTCGCGACGAAGGCCGTGAACCGCGATCTCCTCGCCTACGATCCGCAAGGCCGCACCCGTATCCGCTTCTCGCTGATGCCGGCGCGGATCGCGCGGGTCGTCGATGTGCGCACCACGCCGATCCCCGAGCGGATCGCCGCGATCGACGACTTCCTGCGGGCCGGCTACGAGGTCCACGTCAATTTCTCGCCCGTCATCCTCTACGAGGGCTGGGAGGCGGATTGGGCGGCCCTGTTCGACGAGATCGACGGGACGATCTCGGACGCGGCCAAGGGCCAGCTTGCCTGCGAGATCATCATGCTGACCCACAATGCCGGGCTGCACGCGGTCAATCTCGGCTGGCACCCCAAGGCCGAGGATCTGCTCTGGCGGCCGGACATCCAGGAGACCAAGCGCTCGGAGGGCGGCGGCGAAAACCTGCGCTACCGCACCGGCTGGAAAGGGAAATGGCTCGCCCGGTTCAAGGCGCTGCTCGCCGAGCGGATGCCCTATTGCCGGGTGCGCTACGCGTTCTGAAGGAAGGAAACGAATGCCGGACCACGAGAGCTATCTGCGCGAGGCGACCGAACTCGCGCTCGCCAACGTCGCCGAGGGCGGCCGCCCCTACGGCGCGGTGATCGTGCGGGAGGGCGAGGTCGTGGCACGCGCGGCCAACCGCATCCACTCCACCAACGATCCGACCGCTCATGCCGAGATGGTGGCTCTGCGGGAGGCGAGCCAGCGGCTCGGCCGGCCCAAGCTCGACGATTGCACCGTCTACGCCAGCGGACGGCCCTGCCCGATGTGCCACGCGGCGATGCGGCTGGCCGGGGTCAAGCAGGGCTACTTCGCCTTCACCGCCGAGGAGGCGGAGGCCGAGGGCATGCTCAGTGCCGGGATCTATGCCGAATTGTGCCGGCCGCTCGAAGAGCAACCGATGCAGGTGCGCCACCACCCGCTTGCCGACCAGCCGAGCCCCTACCGCGCCTGGGCGGAGCGGAAGGGCCGCTGAACGCCGGGTTCGGTCGCCTCACGAAACGCCCGCTACTCCCGTTGGGGCGGGCGTTTCGTGAGAGACGCTCAATGCGTCCAGGGCGCCGTGCGGTTGAACTTGAAATTGTCGGAGTAGGACAGGCCCTTGCGCGCGATCGGCGGCGGCGTCTCCTCGACGCGGTAGGCGATGCCCGAAGCCTTGGCGTAGGCCACCGCTTCGTCCGAGGTGTCGAATTCGAGCCGCACTTGCTGCAGCATGTCGGAGGAGCCGGTCCAGCCCATCAACGGGTCGGTCTCGCGCGGCTCGGTCTGGTCGAACTCCAGCACCCATTGCTTGGTGCGGGCGAGCCCGGACTGCGTGGGATCCTTGGCGGGACGGTAGATGCGGGCGCTCGGCATCGGACGGCTGACGTCTCCGGGGAAGGTATGGTCGGGGCGATAGGATTCGAACCTACGACCCTCTGCTCCCAAAGCAGATGCGCTACCAGACTGCGCTACACCCCGACGCTGTGAGGGAGATACCCCCTCGGCCCTCGGCCGGCAAGGCGCTGCTCGTCATACGAGAATGTCGAGGACGCGTTTCTCGGTCTCGATGGAGGATTTCAGCACCGCGGTGTTGATCGAAACACCGAACGAGGCCGAGGCCAGCTCCGTGACGGCCGTGACCGGCTCGCCGGCGGATTGCGGTGAGGCGACGCGCGAGGCCGCCCCGTCGAAGCGCTGCATCGCCGCGCTCAGGCCCGCCGAACTCGTGGAGACTGCCGAGACCATGAACCGCCCTCTCTGCGTGCCGGCAGCTCAACACGGAAAGGTAAAGGACGTCCTCAGCGGATGGGCGCAAGGCGATGCATCGGCCGCGGCTTGATCGGATCGCCCGACATTCCCACCTCGCCGCAGGCCGGAGGCATCGCCCCCGTGGGCGCACAGACAAGGCGTAGCGATGATCGACCTGCATTACTGGCCGACCCCGAACGGTCACAAGGTGACGATGTTTCTGGAGGAGGTTGGCCTTCCCTACACGATCCACCCGGTGGATATCGGCAAGGGCGCGCAGTTCGAGCCGGCCTTCCTGAAGATCGCCCCGAACAACCGGATGCCGGCCATCGTCGATCACGCGCCGGCCGATGGCGGCGCGCCGGTCTCGCTGTTCGAATCCGGCGCGATCCTGCTCTACCTCGCGGAGAAGACCGGGCGCTTCCTGCCCGCCGATCTGCGCGGCCGGGCCGAAACCCTGCAATGGCTGTTCTGGCAGATGGGCGGCCTCGGGCCGATGCTCGGCCAGAACCACCATTTCTCGCAATATGCGCCGGAGAAGATCCCCTACGCCATCGATCGCTACGTCAAGGAGACCAACCGGCTCTACGGCGTGCTCGACCGGCGGCTCGCCGACCGCCCCTTCGTCGCGGGCGCCGACTACACCATCGCCGACATGGCTTGCTATCCCTGGATCGTGCCGTGGGAGAAGCAGGGCCAGCGCCTCGACGACCACCCCAACCTGAAGCGCTGGTTCGAGGCGATCGCCGAACGCCCGGCCACCCGGGCCGCCTATGCGCGGGCGGTGGAAGCCAACCCGAATTACGGCCAGCCGATGAGCGAGGATGCCAAGCGGGTGATGTTCGGCCAGACCGCGACGAACACCAAGCGCTGAGGCTTACCGACCGCTGCGCCGGGCGGCCACCGTGGCGAGCCCGGCAAAATCCTTGTCGCCGTCGCCATGGGCGATGGCGTCGAGGAGGTTGTCGCGCAGCACGCTGGCAAACGGCATCGGCACGTTGACCGCCTCGCTGGCGGCCAGGGCGAGGTGGACATCCTTGAGGCCGAGCCGCATGGTGAAGCCCGGCGGCTCGTAGCGCCCTTCCATGATCATCGCGCCGTAATTCTTGTAGACCGGCGAGGCGAACAGGGTGCTGGTGAGCATCTCCAGCACGTCGGCCCCGGCGATGCCGTGTCCCTCGGCGAAGGCGGCCGCCTCGCCCATCGCCTCGATGGCCGAGACCAGCATGAAGTTGCCCGCGAGCTTGACGGCGTTGGCCTTCTCCGGCTCCGCGCCGAAGCGCCACGTCTTGCTGCCCATGGCGTCGAACAACGGCTGCACCCGCGCGATCGCCGCGTCGTCACCGGCGGCGATGATGTTCAACGCCCCCTTTTCCGCGGCGTCCGGCCGGCCGAAGACCGGGGCGGAGACGTAAGCCACGCCCGCGCGTCCGTGGACCGCCGCCAGTTCCTTGGCGAGCGCCACCGAGATCGTGGACATCCCGACATGGACGCCGGGGCGCTGCCCGGAATCCAGCAGCCCACCCTCGACGGTGACGGCGCGCAGGGCTGCGTCGTCGGCGAGCATGGTGATCGCGGCGTCGCCCGCGAAGGCCTCCGCGGCGCTTCCCACGGGCTCGGCGCCCGCGACCGCCCGTGCCGCTTCCGGCGACCGGTTCCACACCCGCACCCGGTGGCCCGCCGCAACGAGCCGCGCCGCCATGACCCGGCCCATGCGGCCGAGCCCGATGAAACCGACATCCATGTTCGAAACTCCGGATTTGCTGTCTCGCCCCCGTCCGGGGAAACGCCCCGGCGATGCGTCGAACGCGACGGGCGATCAGTGCGTGTTGAGGAATTCCAGCGTCAGCGTGTTGAACATCTCGGTCGCCTCCATGTGGACGAGGTGGCCGACATTGTTGATGACCTCGGCCTTTCCGTTCGGCATCCGGCCGGCGAGCGCGCGGGCATGGCTCGTGTTGTCGCCCATGCCGGAGCGCATCTCCGTCGGCGCGAAGCCCTTGCCGGGGGCGTTGTGGTCGTTGGCGCCCATGATGAAGAGCGTCGGCGCCTTCACGAGCGGGATTTCGTGGACGATCGGCTGGCCCCAGATCATCTGGTAGGAGTTCACGAACGACTTGAGCCAGCGCGGATACTCGCCCGAGCCTTTCACCCGCTCGCGGATCGACACGAACGGCTCGATGGCCGCGGCGGGGATCGACAGCGCGTAGCTCGTCATCAACTGCTTGCGGTACGTCTCCGCCGTCAGGTCCGCCTCGCGGGCGATCAGGGTCTCGTCGGAGACCGGCGGGACGGTGAAGCGGTAATCCTCCAGCCCGATCGGCGCTTCGAGCACGAGGCTGTTGACCCGCTGCGGATAGTTGCGGGCCATCCGCACCGCGAGCATGCCGCCCATGGAATGCGCCACCACGTCGAACCGCTGAATCTTCAGGCTGTCGGCAAGCGCCAGGGTGTCGGCAGCCATCCGGTCGAAGGTGAAGGAGCCGATCGGTTTCGACGACTTGCCGAAGCCGAGCTGATCGGGGACCACGACGCGGTAGCCGGCATTCGACAGGGTCCGGATCACCGGCTCCCAGTAGCTCGATGGGAAGTTGCGCCCGTGCAGCAGCAGCACCGTGCGTCCGTTGGCGTTGTCGGCGGCCGGCACATCCATGTAGGCGAGACGCTGCGCCTCGCCGTCGCGGCTCAGCGGCAGGAAGCGCACCGGATACGGATAGGCGAAGCCTTCGAGGCCGATGCCGAGCGGCGACGATTCCTCGGCATGGGCGGCGGGCGCCAGCACCGGCGCGAGCGCGAGACAAAGCGCAAGGCAGGGCGCGAGGCAAGGCGCCAGGATTAGGTGGGCACGCATGGACACTTCGTCTCCGGCTCGAGCATCGTCCCGAAAGGTGGTGGCCGGCTTTCGAAAACAGACGATGCAGATTCAAAACGCGCGCGCCTCATCCCCGGCGCGGCTTCCAGGGGTGATACGCGAACGGCGCGGGCTCTGCCCCGGCGACACGCCGACAATGCGCGGCGCAGCCTCCGATGAGAGACAGATAGGGCGGATCGCTCGCCTGCAAGCACCGGATGATCGACGGTGACGGCGCAGAAAGCGACAGAGAAGGCCGGAGACAGGAGCGGCGACGGGCTGCCGATGCGGGAGCGGCTCCTGGCGCTCTGCGCCATGGCGCTCGCCATCTCCATGGCGGTGCTCGACGGGGCGATCGTCAACGTCGCCCTGCCGGTGATCGCCCGCGACCTCGACGTGCCGGCCTCCGAGGCGATCTTCGTCGTCAGCGCCTACCAGATCGCGGTCACCGCCGCCCTGCTGCCCCTCGCGACGCTCGGCGAAATTTGGGGCTACCGCCGGGTCTATCTCGGCGGTCTTGCCGTCTTCACCCTTGCCTCGCTGGCCTGCGCGGTCTCGCCGAACCTTGCGAGCCTCACCGCCGCGCGGGTCGCCCAGGGGCTGGGTGCCGCCGGGATCATGAGCGTCAACATCGCCCTGGTGCGTTTCATCTATCCGAGCCGACTGATCGGGCGCGGCGTCAGCAACGTCGCGCTCATCGTGGCGGTGGCGTCGGCCGCCGGTCCGACGGTCGCCGCCGCGATCCTCTCGGTCGCAACCTGGCCCTGGCTGTTCCTCGTCAACCTGCCGGTCGGGCTCGTAGCGCTGGCGGTCGGCGCGCGGACCCTGCCGCGCACGCCCCGCTCCGCCCGGCGCTTCGACCTGCGCAGCGCAAGTCTCAACGCTCTGACCGTCGGCCTGCTGATCGTCGGCCTCGATGCCCTGGCCGATCCGGAGACCCGCGGGCTCGCCGTGGCCGCGATCGCCGCCTCGGTCGTGGTCGGCACCGTGTTCGTGCGCAGCCAGATCCGGCTCACAGCGCCGCTGCTCCCGCTCGACCTCCTGCGGATCCCGGCCTTCGCCCTGTCGATGGTGGCCTCGATCTGCTCCTTCGCGGCGCAGATGATCGCCTACGTCGCCCTGCCCTTCTACTTTCACGACGCGCTCGGTTTCTCGGAGACCCGAACCGGCTTCCTGATGACGCCGTGGCCGCTCTCCATCGCGGCGATGTCGCCCTTTGCCGGCCGGCTCGCCGACCGTTTCCCGCCGGGCCTGCTCGGCAGCCTCGGTCTCGTCCTGCTCGCCCTCGGCATGGCGGCGCTGGCCCTCCTGCCGGAGGCGCCCACCACCTTCGACATCGTCTGGCGACTGACGCTGTCGGGGATCGGGTTCGGGTTGTTCCAGTCACCCAACAACAAGGTCATCATCACCAGCGCGCCGCGGGAGCGCAGCGGCGGCGCCAGCGGGATGCAGGCGAGCGCCCGGCTCGTCGGCCAGTCCCTCGGCGCGGCGTTGGTCGCCGTGCTGTTCGGCCTCGTCCCCGGTGGCCCGGCGGGCGCCTTCGCGGTCACCCTGTGGTGCGCCGTCGCCCTGGCGCTGGCGGGCGCCCTGGCGAGCGGCCTGCGCCGGACGGGGCCCTGACCGCGCATCGGCGCTCAGCACCAAGCTCCGGCTCGCGCGTTATCGCTGGGACCAGGACGGTCGCGGCCAGCGGAGGCGGAGGATGGACATCGACCTGAAGGGGCGCAGCGCCCTCGTCACCGGCTCCACCGGCGGGATCGGCTACGCGGTGGCCCGCGAACTCGCCCGGCTCGGCGCCTACGTCGCCGTCAACGGTCGCACCGGTGAACGGGTGGAGGCGGCCATCGCGCGCCTGCGCGGCGAGGTGCCGGGGGCCGAGTTCATCGCCGGCATCGGTGATGTCGGCACCGAGGAGGGCGCGGGCGAACTCCTCGCCGCCCTGCCGCGGGTCGATATCCTGATCAACAATGCCGGCATCTTCGAGCCGAAGCCGTTCTTCGAGATCGCCGATGCCGAGTGGCGTCGCTTCTTCGAGGTGAACGTGATGAGCGGCATCCGCCTCGCGCGGGCCTACGGGCCCGGCATGGTCGAGCGCGGCTGGGGGCGGATCGTCTTCATCGCCAGCGAGTCTGGCGTCAACATCCCGCCCGAGATGGTCCATTACGGCATGACGAAGACGGCGCAGCTCGCGGTCTCCCGCGGCCTCGCCGAGACGGTGGGCGGCAGCGGCGTCACCGTCAACAGCGTGCTCCCCGGCCCGACCATGACCGAAGGTGTCGCCGATTTTCTCGAATCGATGGGCGGGGGCGAAGGCGATCTGGAGGCCAAGGGCCGCGCCTTCATCGCGGAGAACCGCCCGACCTCACTCCTGAAGCGCCTCGCGCAGCCGGAGGAGGTGGCGAACATGGTCGCCTATCTCTGCACGCCCGCCGCGAGCGCCACCACGGGGGCGGCCCTGCGGGTCGATGGCGGCGTGCTGCGCGGCATCACCTGAGGTTCACCGCTCCCGAGCCCACCGGATGTACGGGCCGGCCTGACCGGCGCCGTACTCCGAGGGACGGCCCGCGAACGGTTCCTTCAAATCAGGACTTCAGATGCGCGGCGAGGTGCTTGTTCATCTCGAACATCGAGCACTTGTCCTTGCCGAAGATCTTCTTGAGCTTGTCGTCGGCGAGAATCTCGCGCTTGTTCTCCGGGTTCTGGAGATTGTGCTTCTTGATGTGCTCCCACACCTTGCTGACGACTTCGCCGCGCGGCAGGGGATTGTCGCCGACGATGGCGGCGAGTTCGGGAGACGGCTTCAGGGGCTGCTGAAGCGCGTTGGGCTTGGTGCCGGAGGCGGCCTTCGTGGCGGTCTCCTTCTTCGGGGCACTCTTGGGCGCAGCCGCCTTCTTCTCCGTCGTCTTGGTAGCCATGGGTTCCCTCCGTCCTGCGGACCGGCGATTCGTGACACGAGGCCGAGCGGCATCGGGGCACTGAGGAGCAACAACTAAGCGGTGCCGCGCCCGTTCCAAGTGGAGAACAGCGACGCCGCCCTGTCCATCCACAGATCTGCGGACCTTTCCGCAGCCCAATCCACTGCCAGAGGGATTTTTTCGCGCCGACCGGGCCGGGCTCCGGCGATCCCGCCACTCGTCCCCGGCCCTAGCGGGAACCGTGCTGGCCGCCTCGCATTCCATCCCAACACCCGGATCACGGGCCTGTCGGAGGCCTGTCAGAAATATACTGGAGACGTGAATGCCGACGGATCTGCCCGAAGAGCGGGCCCTTCGAAAGCCGGGAACGCTGGAACTGGACCCGACATCCGGCGAGGGGGTCGCGACCGACGAGACCCCCCGGCTGATCGCCTCGGACAAGGTCGAGGGCACCCCGGTGTATGACAGCACCGGGCGCCACCTCGGCAGCGTTCACAATTTCATGGTCGACAAGGTGTCGGGGCAGGTCGCCTACGCCGTGCTGTCCTTCGGCGGCTTTCTCGGCTTTGGCGAGAACCACCATCCCCTGCCGTGGAACGCGCTGACCTACTCGGTCGAACTCGGCGGATACGTGATCGATATCGACCCCGCCGATCTCGAAGGCGCGCCGACCCAGGGGCCGGGCGAGAACCCGTTCGACGATCCGGGTTTCGGCGGACGCCTTAACGATCACTGGGGCGGCCGCAAGGCGCCGACCGCCTGAAGCGGCGGCGCTGCTGCGTTGGAATGCGCGTCAAAACGGCGATCGAGGAGCGCCAGCCTGAGGCCATCAGGTCGGAAACGCCCCCAGAAGCGGCTTAGAACTTGCCGCCGAGGCCGACATTGCCGCCCGCCCCCATCTGGGGGGTGAGGCCGCCGGAGCTGGACCGCGACGTCGTCTCGCCGTCGATCTCTTCGCGGCGGATGCGGCGCGGGCCATCATCGGCGGTGCGGCTTTCGCCGCGGATGTTCTTCGGCAGCTCCAGGGCGCGGGTCGGCGCGGCGGCGAGCGGGCGGCCGTCATCGTCGGTCTGGGCGCTGCGCAGGGGGCGGCCGGGCAGCGTGCCGCGGGCGGAGGGCGGCGGGCCGAGATCGGTTTCCGGCATCACGCCACCGCCGCCGCCGAGCGCCTGGCAGCCGCCAAGGCTCGCCGCAAGAAGCGCCGCGGCGCAGAGTCTCGACGGATCGAACATGCAGTCTTGTCCTCGTACCGACCGTTCCCGGCCACGGCTCGGCCGAGGGGACGGCCAAGGGTCGGGAACGTTAAGATTTCCTGCATCCGTCTAAGGCAGGGTTTGGGCGAAAACCAGACGGCCGTCGCCCGTGTCCACCCGGTTGCGGTGGGACCTTCGGAGCGGCCGGGGCGGCGTTTTTGCCCCATCCACAACTTCGCCGTGGTTGCCGGGCATGGACGATGCGTCCGCCCGCCCCATGACATCCGGGGAGCGCCGGCTCGCAGGGGCCAGCACGCGGATCTGTTTCGACTGTCGAGAGGGTGTAGAGGTGCTCAGACTGATCCGGCCGATCGTGACACCGGCGATCGCCCTCCTTGCCACGGCGGCCATGGCCGCGGACGGCTCCTCGGGCGACGCCGCGCCTCCCGCCGTGACCGCTCCGCCTCCGGCCGCAGCGACCGCACCGGCGCCGGCTGCGCCTGCGAATGGCTCCGTGACGCCATCCCAGGGGGGCGGCACCCCGGCCGTTGTGCTCGACACCCAGGATTATGAGAGCCTGCTCGGCAAGAGTGTGCGCGCCATGAACGGCGACGATCTCGGCCGGATCATCGACGTCATCATCGACCGCGACGGACGTCCCCGTGCCGCGATCATCGATTTCGGCGGCTTTCTCGGCGTCGGCTCCCGCAAGATCGCAGTGGATTGGCGCGTCCTGAAGTTCACCACCGAGGGCAAGGTCGGGCGCCTCACGCTCCAGCTCAACCGCAATCAGGTTCGCGTCTCGCCCGAATACAAATCCGGCGACCCGATCGTCGTGCTCGGGGCCGCCAGCCCGGGCGCCCCGAATAGCGGTGCCGCTGCCCCGCCGGAAGGTGACGCCTCAGTTGCGGCCGAGAAGCCTGCCGCCCCGTCCGACAAGGCCCCGGATCGGCCACCGGAGAAGACGCCGGACAAATGACGGCAAGCCCGGTGACGGAACGGCGCGCCTATCCAGCGCGCGAGCGCGACATTCATCGCAGCGACCTGCGCGAGCGCGGCGGCTCCCGTCCGGTCCGGCGCGCGGGCCGTCCGAGCACGCCGGGTCCCGCCGATCCGTCGCGCCGGGCGACCTACGGCCTCGACGCGTTCACCTTCTTCATCGCCAACCTGCAGACCGGGTTCGGGCCCTTCCTTGCCGTCTACTTCACCCAGCAGAAGTGGACGCAGTCGGATATCGGCCTCGCGCTCACTGTGGGCAGCCTCGTCAGCCTGCTCGGGCAGATGCCGGGCGGCGCCTTCGTCGATGCCTCTCGCTCGAAGCGCTTCGCCGCCGGCTTCTCGGCGTTCTGGGTCGGCGCGAGCGCGGTGATGCTGGCCGCGCTCCCCACCTATCTCGTCGTCATGCTCGCCATGGCGATCCACTCGGCGGCGAGCTGCGTTCTGACGCCGGCCATCGCCGCGATCTCCATCGGCCTCGTCGGCCATGCCCAGGCCGGCGAGCGGCTGGGGCGCAATGCGAGCTTCTCGGCGGTCGGCAACGCGCTCGGCGCCGCCGGCATGGGCGCGATCGGCTATTATCTCTCGAACAACGCGGTGTTCTATCTCGCGGGCGTGCTGGTGATCCCCGCCCTAGTGTCCCTCTCGTTCATTCCGTCGGGGCGCAGTGTGGACGCCGGCAGGCCCCGGCCCGCCGCCCAGGAACCGGAACCGCAACCGCGGGAGGCCGGCGGCATCTCGGCGCTCCTGAAGAACCGGGCGCTCCTTTGCTTTGCCGCCTGCATGGTGCTGTTCTTCCTGGCCAACGCCGCGATGCTGCCGCTGGTCGGCAGCGTCATGACCCTGCGCGCCAGCGAGACCGCCACGGCGCTGGTGGCGGCCTGCATCATGGTCCCGCAGGCGGTCCTGGCGCTCACCGCCCCTTTCGTCGGCCGCCTCGCGCAAAGCTGGGGACGCAAGCCGCTTCTCTTGATCGGCTTTGCGGCCCTACCCGTCCGCGGCCTGTTCTTCGCCTTCGTCAGCGATCCCTACTGGATGGTGGCGATCCAGGTCTTCGACGGCATCTCGGCCTCCGTCCTCGGCGTCATGGTCCCGCTGATCGTCTCCGACGTCACGCGGGGCACCGGGCGCTTCAACACCGCGCTCGGAGCGGTCGGGACCGGGATGGGCATCGGCGCCGCCCTCTCTACGGCGCTCGCCGGCTTAATGGCCGATGAGCTCGGCAGCCAGACCGCGTTCCTCGGGCTCGCCATCGTCGGCGCCGCCGGACTCGTCCTCGTCCTCCTGATCATGCCGGAGACGCGGCGCAGGAACGGGGACGAGGCACACGACCCGTCTTGACCTGCGCCGGCCGACGGGGTTGGAATCGTTTTTGCGCCGCACATCCGCTCGAGCGCGGTTCATCTTCGCCGAGCTACCCGGCGGAAAGCCGCGCGCGCTTGAAACATAAGGCGACGCTTCGCGTTGCGGTTAACGGGTGCCCTGTGCGCCCTCCAGCCACAATCGGCGCCCAGCGGGTCTGATCGAATCGGGACTGACGATCGCGATGGAAGATCTCTGCCAATACGCCAACAGACCGGGGGCCTTCGTCGGGCGCTATCTCAGGCGCCGGATCGTCCCGCATCTCGTGATTCTCTTCTCCGTGCTCGGTGCGGTGTCCTTCTCGGTCTCGACCGATTACGCGCTGAAGGGCGTGGTCGATGCCCTCGGCAAGGGGCCGAGCACGGGACAGGTCTGGACCGCTCTGGCGGTGCTGATCGGCTTCATCGCCGCCGACAACCTGCTCTGGCGCGTCGCGGCGCTAGTCGGGGCCTTCACCTTCGTCGGCGTGACCGGCGACATCCGCCGGGACCTCTTCCGACACATGACGGGCCACGCCCCGTCCTTCTTCGCGGACCGCCAACCCGGTACGTTGGCCTCGCGCATCACCGCGACGTCGAACGCGATCTTCACCGTCGAGAACATGTTCACGTTCAACGTGATGCCGCCCTGCGTCGCGGCCGTGCTCTCGATCATCTATATCGGCACCGTGAACCTCACGATGGCGCTCGTGCTCGCCGGCATCTTCGCCGCGGTCGTGCTGCTGATGTTCAAGATGGCGTCGGCCGGCAAGCCGCTGCACCACGACTTCGCCGCCAAGGCCGCGAGCGTCGATGGCGAGATGGTCGATCTCGTCGGCAACATGCCGCTGGTGCGTGCCTTCTCGGCGTTCAACCGCGAATTCGTGCGCTTCGACGGCACGATCGGCTCCGAGATGCGGGCGCGCCGCTCCTCGCTCCTCTACCTCGAGAAGCTGCGCATCACCCACGCCATCCTCACGGTGATCTCGATCCTCGGCCTGCTCTACTGGTCGATCAAGATGTGGGAGGCCGGTCAGGCCACCACCGGTCAGGTCGTCCTCGTCTGCACGCTCGGCATCCGCATCCTGGCCGCCACCCGCGACCTCGCCGTCGCCCTGGTGGACGCGACCCAGCACACCGCCCGCCTTTCGGAGGCGCTGCACACGCTGCTCCAGCCGCATGAGCTGGTCGATCATCCGGAGGCCGAGAAGCTCATCGGCCAGACCGGCGCCGAAATGCATTTCGACCACGTCGCTTTCAGCTATCCCGATGGCCGCACCGTCTTCTCCGATTTCGACCTGCTGATTCCGGCCGGTCAGACGGTGGGGCTGGTCGGCAAGTCGGGCGGCGGCAAGTCGACCCTGTTCTCGCTGATCCAGCGCTTCTACGAGGTGCAGGGCGGGCGCATCCTCATCAACGGACAGGACATCAACCGCGTCACGCAGGACAGCTTGCGCGAGGCGATCACGGTGGTGCCCCAGGACGTGTCGATGTTCCACCGCTCCCTGCGTGAGAACATCCGCTACGGCCGGCCCGATGCGACCGACGAGGAGGTCTGGAAGGCAGCCGAAGCCGCTCACTGCACCGACTTCATCCAGTCCCTGCCCGAAGGCTTCGACACCATCGTCGGCGACCGCGGCGTGAAGCTCTCCGGCGGTCAGCGCCAGCGCATCGCCATCGCCCGCGCCATCCTGAAGGACTCGCCGATCCTTTTGCTCGACGAGGCGACGTCGGCGCTGGACGCCGAGTCCGAGGAGGCGATCCGCGCCGCGCTGGCCAACCTGATGAAGGGCCGCACGGTGATCGCCATCGCGCACCGTCTCTCGACCCTGAAGGACTTCGACCGGATCGTCGTGCTGGAGGGCGGGCGCATCGTTCAGGACGGCTCGCCGGAGAAGCTGACCCATCTCGACGGCTTCTACCGCGAGCTGATGAAGAAGGAATCGATGTCGATGTCGCTCGCCGCGGCCTGACATTCGGACGGCTGCATCGCTGCCCATCGGCCGGGAGGGGTGCAAAAACCGGCCGGTGGATCGACATTGCTGTCATGAGGCCGGGCGGATCCCTCACCGCCCGGCCTTTTTTTTAATGCCGATCGAAGCCGGAGCGCGCCGTGGCCGAGCAGCAATTCGCCAGCGACAATTATGCCGGGATCTGCCCGGAAGCCCTCGCCGCGATGCAGGCAGCCAATGCTGGCCACGCCCCCGCCTATGGCGCCGATTCCTGGACGCAGGCCGCAGCCGACGGCTTCCGGCGGCTGTTCGAGACCGAGTGCGAGGTCTTCTTCGTCTTCAACGGCACCGCGGCCAACTCGCTGGCGCTGGCCTCGCTCTGCCAGTCCTATCACAGCGTGATCTGCGCCGACTCGGCGCATATCGAGACCGACGAATGCGGTGCGCCGGAATTCTTCTCCAACGGCTCGAAGCTGCTCACCGCTGCGACCGAGGACGGGAAGCTGACGCCCGAGATCGTGCGGACGATCTCGGCCAAGCGCACGGACATCCATTTCCCGAAGCCTCGGGCGGTGACGCTGACCCAATCGACCGAGACGGGGCGGGTCTACAGCCTCGACGAGATCGCGGCGATCTCCGCCGTCTGCCGCGCATCGGGCCTGCGCCTGCACATGGACGGCGCGCGCTTTGCCAATGCCTGCGCCTCGCTCGACGCGTCCCCAGCCGAGCTGACCTGGAAGGCCGGCGTCGACGTGCTGTGCTTCGGCGGCACCAAGAACGGAATGGCGGTGGGCGAGGCCGTGATCTTCTTCGACCGGCAACTCGCGGAGGATTTCGACTATCGCTGCAAGCAGGCGGGCCAGCTCGCCTCGAAGATGCGCTACCTCTCGGCGCCCTGGGTCGGCATGCTGGAGAGCGGGGCGTGGCTCGACAATGCCCGCCACGCCAACGACTGCGCCCAACGGCTGGTGCGGGGGATCGCCGATGTGCCGGGCATCTCGCTCGCGGCACCGGTCGAGGCCAACGGCGTGTTCCTGAACCTGCCCGTGCCGGTGCAAGAGGCTTTGCGCGCCCGCGGCTGGCAGTTCTACGGCTTCATCGGCGGGGCGTCCCGCTTCATGTTCGCCTGGGATTCAGAGCCGGCGCGGGTCGATGCCCTGGCGCAGGACATCCGTCTCTGCGCCCTGCCCGCGGCGGCGTGATGATCCGGGATTCAGAGCACTATTGTTGGACGTGATAGAGCGCCGTCCCGAAGGTGATTGCCGGCTCTCTGATAAAGATGATGCAAAACAAACGGGTAAGGCGTCGCTGTGGATCAGGTATCCAGGGTGATACTCTTGCAGGGATGCGGCGCGACCGCTGCCGTGAACCGCAGTTGGCCCCGTTGCGGGCGCTCAGCCGGTTCCCCCGGATCGGGTAAGTGCCGCCTCGCTCGACGGTCGCCCGGAGGCAGGGACACGGCACCTGCCCCAGTCAGGCGGAGTATCTGATGATGTGGAGACTGCGCTTGACCGCCGCGTAGGTTGCTCAAGTCGACCTTGGCCGTGTGATTTTCGAGCAGCTCTTCGACAGGTTGGATGGAGACAGGGCGGAATCACAGCAGGATCCCGAAAGGACAGGTCATGGCCGTCGCAAATGCCGCGCAGCTAGATGGAATCACGTTCCTTACCGGTGTGAATGAAAATGGCGAGATCGTCCCTGATACATATTACACTTATAATTCACTAATCGGCGGGAATAGGGTGTTCCTGAACAAGTGGTACAATGACCAAGATGGTAATCCGCTTGCGCCCACAAGTGTCGCAGGAACTCCTGGTGGTACTGTTATCTATTCTTTTAGTGCCGATCTTGGTCCTCGATCGCGATTAGCATATGCAAATAGCCTAAAACTCTGGTCCGACATCGCTGACATAGAATTCAGAGAGATTTCTGATACGACGCGGTCGAATATTCAATTTTTGACAGAAGAAGTGACGGAAGGTTATACGTTTATCCCAAATAATGGAATTAGGATTGCGGGGACCGGGCAGACGGATATCCCGTCTCAGACCTCTCCAAACGCTCTCGGCGGCCAAGCGCAAATTGCACTCAGGGGGTCGGATGATTCCTTTAGCAGCCTGGACCCGATCTATGCTGGCACATTCTCGAATGTAACGCACGAACAAGGGCACATTCTCGGCCTTGGTCATTCCGGTGCATACAACGGGGCCGACAGCCCGAAGGAATCGCAGAGGAGTCCGTACGATACGCATTTGTATTCGATCATGTCTTACTTCAGTGCTGACGACCCGACGACCAAGTATTATGATCAGTCGCCGAATCCTGGTACGGTATATGGAAAAGAACCGCAGACGCCAATGGTGCTCGACATCAAGGCGATGCAGAGACTTTATGGTGTCTCAAAGAGTAGTACCTTTGCGGGTGGTCAGACTTACGGATTCAATGCCAATATCGTTGGGGCGAGTGGAAGCTTCTATGATTTTGCGGTCAATCAAGACCCTATTGTTACCATTTACAACAATGGTGTAAAAAATACTATTGATTTGTCGGGATATTCGACCAACTCCACTGTCGATCTTAGGCCTGGGACATTCACGAGCGCGAGTGCGAATGGTCTGCTTCGAAACAACATCGCGATTGCCTTGGACACGCGCATCGACAACGCAGTGGGTGGGGCCGGTGATGACACGTTCCGTACCAATGGCAACGGGAACACGATCGATGGTGGTGACGGCAACGACATCGTCATTATCAGTGGGGACCAGACGAATTACGCGATCAATCTCAAAGAGGGTGGTAACATCGAGGTCGTGAACCTTCGCGACGGCGTCACCGACCGGCTCACCAGCATTGAATCGATCCAGTTCGAGGCCCCCGTCTGCTTCACCACCGGCACTCTGATACGGACGATGCACGGTGATGTTCCCATCGAGGAGCTGGCACTGCACGATCGGGTTGTCACGGCCTCTGGTGGGTTGCGGCCAATCGTCTGGATCGGTCAGCGGGAGGTGAAGTGTACCCCCCATACCGCTCCGGTTCGCGTGCTTGCCGGCGCTTTCGGTCCTGACGTGCCTATGCGCGACCTCTATCTTTCGCCTGGTCATCCCGTTCTCATCGGCGCCGACGACGACAACGAGGGGGGTGTGCTCGTGCCGGTCATGTGTCTCATCAACGGCACCTCGATCGTTCGTACGCTCCGGAGCAAGGTCACCTACTGGCACATCGAACTCGATACGCACGACATACTGCTTGCAGAAGGCCTATTGGCCGAGAGCTACATTGATGGGGGCGACCGTGCGTTCTTCGTGGAAGCGTCGGATCATGCCCTACAGAATCCCGACTTCGTACCTCCGGGCTGGCACAACCGGTGTCGCCCTATCATGACCGAGGGGTCGATTGTGGAGGTGGAGCGCGCGCGCATCGGCCAGATGTTCACGAGCTTGCTCGATCGGCATTCGTGCTGGTCCGAAATGCTGCCGGAACTCTATGCGGAACCGTATCAGATGAGATAAGAAATTGTCGCTGCCATAGCACTTGCGCCGAGTGCGATCACGATCGAGCTGACAAGTGCCGAGCTTGTCAGCTTTGGCTCACGCGTAGGTGCCTCAGTATAACCGAAGGCCTGGCCTGCGGCCTGTTCCAGGCGCATGAGGGAGAGGTGACGCGCTTGGGCGGCGGTGGGGGTCATCGGCGTGGCTCCCTTAAGGTCAAGCTGACCGTGGTGAGGTAACGTCCGGAAACCGTCTTCTGTTCCCAACGCCATCCTGGGCTGCGCCCCCTTAACGTTTCGCTGCCTTGTTTCAGCCGCAGGATTGCCGCCCCCCACAGGCTTCGTGAGGCTGTCTTAACCATCCGCCCGCATCACTGTGATGACAACGCGCCGGGCTCGGCAGGACCGTCGGACTTCGAACGCGGCCGGCCGTCGTGGTACTGCGACCGGCAGAAGCAGACAGAAGGCTTTTTGTTTCCTGTTTGTTCCACTACATTGAGGGTATGAAGAGCCATGCAGCCCGTCTCCGACCCGATTCGAGGAGCCGTCGCGTGAGCGATCCGGCACGCGACCTGTTCGGGCCCGGTGCCAAGCCTCCCGCCGCGGAGGCCGAGCGCCGCCGCCGTCTCACTCCCGTGGCCCCGTCGCCGGCGCCCGCGCCGGAAACGGCGGAGGCGGGTTACGACGCCTCAACGATCGAGGTGTTGGAGGGGCTGGAGCCGGTACGGCGCCGGCCGGGCATGTATATCGGCGGCACCGACGAGCGGGCGCTGCACCACCTCTTCGCCGAGGTGATCGACAACTCCATGGACGAAGCGGTCGCGGGCCATGCGAGCTTCATCGAGGTGGAGCTGGAGGAATCGGGCTCGCTCGTCGTCACCGATAACGGCCGCGGCATCCCGGTCGATCCGCACCCGAAATTCCCGGGCAAGTCCGCGCTCGAGGTCATCATGACCACGCTGCACGCGGGTGGGAAGTTCGACTCGAAGGTCTACGAGACTTCCGGCGGCCTGCACGGCGTCGGCATCTCCGTCGTCAACGCGCTCTCGGACGTGCTCGAGGTCGAGGTCGCCCGCAACCAGACCCTCTACCGGCAGTGCTTTTCCCGCGGCCATGCGCAGGGAAGCCTGAAAACGATCGGGCGGGTGCAGAACCGGCGCGGCACGCGGGTGCGCTTCCACCCCGACGCGCAGATCTTCGGCTCGCTGCGGTTCGACCCGCGCCGCCTGTTCAAGATGGCCCGTTCCAAGGCCTACCTGTTCGGCGGCGTCGAGATCCGCTGGCGCTGCGCCCCGGCCCTGCTCGAAGGGCTGGAGGATGTGCCGGCGGAGGCCGTGCACCGCTTCCCCGGCGGGCTCTCGGACTATCTCACCCGCGACATCGAGGGGAAGGAGCTCGTCCTCGACTCGATCTTCTCGGGCAAGATCACCAAGCCCGGCTCGCACGGTTCGCTCGAATGGGCGGTCGCCTGGACGGTGGCCGATGACGGCGTCTCGCATTCCTACTGCAACACGATCCCGACGCCGGAGGGGGGCACCCACGAGGCGGGCCTGCGCGTCGCGTTGCTGCGGGCGCTACGCGAGCATGCCGAGCGCGTGAACCAAGCCAAGCGCATGACGGCGGTGACCACCGACGACGTGATGGCGACCTGCGCCTCGATGCTCTCGGTCTTCATCCGCGAGCCGGAATTCCAGGGTCAGACCAAGGACAAGCTCGCGACGGTGGAGGCCTCCCGCATCGTCGAGACGGCGGTGCGCGATGCCTTCGACCACTGGCTCGCCGCCTCGCCCGCCCAGGCCAACAAGCTGCTCGACTGGGTGATCGACCGGGCGGAGGAGCGCCTGCGCCGCCGCCAGGAGAAGGAGGTCGCTCGCAAGAGCGCCACCCGCAAGCTGCGCCTGCCCGGCAAGCTCGCCGATTGCTCGGCCGCCGGCACGGTGGGCTCGGAGATCTTCATCGTCGAGGGCGACTCGGCCGGCGGTTCCGCCAAGCAGGCCCGCGACCGCGCCACGCAGGCCGTGCTGCCGCTGCGGGGCAAGATCCTGAACGTGGCCTCGGCCAGCCGCGACAAGCTCGGCGCCAACCAGCTCATCTCGGACCTGACGCTGGCCCTCGGCTGCGGCACCGGCGCGAACTTCCGCGAGGCGGACCTTCGCTACGACCGGGTCATCATCATGACCGACGCGGATGTGGACGGCGCCCACATCGCTTCGCTCCTCATCACCTTCTTCTACCGGCAGATGCCCAAGCTCATCGACAAGGGGCATCTCTACCTCGCGATCCCGCCGCTCTACCGGATCAGCCAGGGCGCGAAATCGGCCTATGCCCGCGACGACGCGGACAAGGAGCGGATCATCAAGACCGTGTTCAAGAACGGCAAGGTCGAGATCGGCCGCTTCAAGGGCCTCGGCGAGATGATGCCAGCGCAGTTGAAGGAAACGACGATGGACCCGAAGAAGCGCACATTGCTGCGCGTCGCGATCCTCGACGAGGCGCGGGAATCGACCGGCGACACGGTGGAGCGCCTGATGGGCAACAAGCCCGAGGCGCGCTTCGCCTTCATCACCGAGCGGGCGTCGTTCGCGGACGGGACGGAGTTGGACATCTGATCCGCTCCGGCCTCGCGACGGGCGGAACGGCCTGTCGCGATCGATGCGCGCGAAAGTACCCTCCCCGTCAGCCCGCCCCGTCCGAGCAGGTCAGGAGGGTGAGCGGATAGCGCCGCATGTTACGATCCTCCGACAGGAGCGTCGCGCCTTCCGCCATCGCTTGCGCGATGAGCAGGTGATCGAACGGATCGCGGTGGTCCGACAGGCGCGGCAGGCCAGCCAGCGTCGTGAGATGGGCCGGGTCGATCGGCAGGATCGTGAAACCCTGCTGCCCCATCGCCGTCACGATCGCATCGATCTCGGCGACGAGCTTCCCGATCCGAACCTTGACGACGATCTCCCAGAGCGAGACGGCGCTGACCAGGACGCTGATATGCGGATCAGCGATCAACGCCCGCGCCTGCCGTTCCAGCCGCGGGTCGTCGCTCAATCACCAGAGCAGAGCGTGCGTATCGAGGAGGAGCCTCACTCCGCCTCGCCCTCCATCGCCGCGAGGAGATCGGGCGGGAGAGCGTCGAAGTCGGGTGCCATGCGGATCTTGCCCCGCAGAGCGCCCGGTTGGCGTGCGAGGCGGGGTGGGACTGCGGGCGGCCGCAACTCGGCGAGAACTTCGTCGCGGGACATGATGAGGAACGAGCGTCCCTCCCGGACCTGACGCAGAAAACCGGCCATATTGCCCCGGAACTCGCGCACGCCGACCCGATGCGGTTCCGGTGTGTCGCCCGGCTTCGGTTCGCTCATCGCGGCACCTCAGGATCGTCAGTGTACGCAATCTGTGTACGCAATCTGTGTACGCTGACGATGTGCCGTCATGCCAGATCCCGCTTCGCCGAACTCCGGCATGACGGATGCGGCCGAATCAGGCCGGCTCGGCCATCGCCCGCTCCGTGATCTCCACGATCCGCCCGTCCGCCAAGTGCAGCACCCGGTCGGCGGCGCCGAAGTAGCGGTCGTCGTGGCTGATGACGATGAGGGTTCGTCCGGCGCGGCGCAGGTCCGGCAGAAGCTCCTCGTAGAAGCGGCGGCGGAAGGTCGGATCCTGCTCCGCCGCCCACTCGTCCAGCACGAGGACCGGGCGTCCTTCGAGAGCCGCCTGGACCAGGGCGAGGCGCTTGCGCTGGCCGGTCGAGAGGTCGGTGGTGGAGAAGCGCCCCTCGCTGACATCGACCTTCTCGGCGAGAGCGAGCCGTTCCAGCAGGGGCCGGGCGGCTTCCGGGCCGGTGCCTTCGGCGGGGATCAGTTCGTCGAACAGGTGGTAGTCGAAGAAGATTGCCGAGAAGTGCTGGCGGTAGGCGTCGCGCGTCTGCGCCGTCACCGGCACGCCGTCGAGCAGGATCTCCCCGGCTTGCGGCGGGTAGAGGCCGAGCAGCAGCTTGATCAGCGTCGTCTTGCCCGAGCCGTTCTCGCCGACGATGAACAGGATCTCGCCGGCCCGGATCGTCAGGTCGAGCGGGCCGAGGGCGAAGGGGGCCTTGTCGCCGGCCGCCGGGAAGCCGTGGCTGACGCCGCGCAGGGTGATCGCGCGGATACGGCGGGCCGGCTCCGACGGCATGGCGGTGAGAAGCCCGGCTTCCGCCTCCGCTCCCTCCTCCGCGAACTCGGCGATGCGCCGATAGGCCACGCGGGCCTCCCCGATCACCGGCACGAAGTGGATCAACTGCCCGATCGGCGCCTGGATATAGAGCAGCACGAGCACGAAGCCGGAGAGTTCGGCGCCGCTGATGCCGGCCAGAACCTTGTAAGCGATGAGACCGGCGAACAGCAGGAAGTTGGTCGATTGGCTCAGCATCGACAGCGACTGCTGGATGACGGCGATCCGCGTCATCAGCTGGCGCGACCGCTCGATACAGGCCTTGAGCGCAACGTCGCGGAGATGAAGCCGGCGTCCGCGGCTGATGCGCAGCTCTTTCGCCGCCTCGGTCAGGGTGAGGTAATGCTTCTGGGTCGCCTCGCGGTTTTTGCGGGACTCCTCGAAGTACCGGAGCATGTTCCGGCGCAGGGCGTTCGCGCCGAGGCCCTCGAGGATCAGGACCGTCGCCGTCACCGCCGAGAGGGCGGGTGACAGAAAGATCATGTAGGCGCCGCAGCCGATCAACGTCCCGCCCGCGACCACGATCGGCGAGAGAAACGCGATGGCCGTGAAGATGGTGCTGACGTCGCCCTGGAGCGAGGCGAGCAGCTTGTGCTTGCCGAGGCGCTCGATCCGTTCGATCGGCGCGGTCAGGATCTTGTCGGTGAGGTCGCGGCTGAGCGCCGCCTGGATGCGTCCGCCCGCATAGGCATTGCCGAGGCTGGCTGCGAAGGTGCCGATGACGCTCAAGGCCGCGAACCCGGCAAAGGCCAGCAACACGCCGTCGGCGAGCCCACCCTCGCCGTAGAAGGCCTCGTTGATCTTGGCGAGCGCCGCGGCGGTGGCGAGCCCGCCGACGGAACCAAGGGCCGTCGCGACGGCGACCAGCGGCCAGACCGACCGCAGCAGCCGGATCGCGTCATGCCTGAAATGACGAAGGATTGCGCCGTCCTGCCCCATGCTTGCCGATTCCTCTAAGCAAGGTCAGCGCCTGATGCGATGACCGGGGTATTGGCAATAAGGACAGGTTTGGTGGCGGTGAAATGCCGATCCGGCACAGGTCACCCATCATCAGAATGGGTTTTACAAATTCTCGCTTCGACGATATTTGGATGACAGACGTGATTCGCCGACACGACCGACTTCGGGTGTCGCGCTGAAGGCCAGCGATCTACGCCTTCGCCCCCACGCTCACCACCGGCGTCGCCTCGCGGTCTCCCACGATCATGATGAGCATGTTCTGCGCCATGCTCGCGCGGCCCTGATCGTCGAAGACGATGCCGGCATGGCCGTCCTCCGGCTGTTCCAGCCGCGCGATGGTGTCGCGCACGATGGCGACCGCGCCCTCCACGATCTGGCGGCGGGCCGCGATGATGGCCCCGGCCTGCTGGCGCTTGAGCATCGCCCCCGCGATTTCCGGTGCATAGGCGAGATGGGTGATCCGCACATCCTCCACGACCACGCCCGCCACCGCGACGCGCTGGCCGAGTTCGGTGATCAGGTCGGCATGGATGGCGTCGCGGTCGGCCCGGAGCGAGGCGACGCGGGTGGCCTTCTCCGCAAGCCGGCGCTTGGCGTCACCCGCTTCGTCGCCGACATTCTCCGCCTCCTCGTGATCGTAGGGCCGGGTCGAGGCGATGTTGCGCAGGGCCGCCTCCGCTTGGAGCGAGACGAAGTCGTGGTAGCTGCCGACGTCGAAGGTGGCGCGCGCGGCATCCTGCACCCGCCAGATCGCGGCCGCGGCGATGGTGATCGGGTTGCCCATCAGGTCGTTGACGGTGATGATCTTGGTCTCCTGCGCCTCGGTCGCGAGCGAGACCCTAGCCACCGCCGTCAGCGGGTTGCGCCACCAGAAACCGTCGCGGGCGATGGTGCCGTGATAGCGCCCGAACAGGGTCAGCACCGCGGCCTGCCGCGGCTTGAGGGTAATGAGCCCGGCCAGCAGCACGAGCCCGGCGACCAGCGCCACCACCGAGACCAGCAAGAATGCGGGGCCGACGCTGCCGCGGCCGAGCACCAGCACGCCGCCGCCGAGGAAGGTCAGGGCCGCCAGCACGAGGCAGGGGATGGCGATGAAGAGCGCCACCCAGCCGTTGAGGGCGCGGTAGGGCACATCCTGCGTGACGCTCGCTCCGACCATGCTCGCTTGTCCCTTTCGCTTCCGTCGCTCTGAAGCTTAAGGACGCGGCGCGTGCAATCCCAGAGCGCCTTTCGACGAAGTGGTGGCCGGTTCGTCGGAAGAATGCGCGATAAAGCAGAAACCTAGAGACGCCGGCCTGATGCAATCAGGTCGGATACGGCACTCGCGCGATGCCGGCATCGTCACGGCGAGCGCTCACGATCATGATGCCGGGCCGGTGCGGCGCACCATATCGGCGGCACCGAAGGGTTGATGCGGACGGAGGACCCCGTTGAGCGAACCTCGAAAACAACTCCATCTCGGCGCCTTCATGCGCCCGATCGGCATCCACACCGCTTGGTGGCGCTATCCCGGCGGCTTTCCCGACGCGAACTTCAACCTCGACCACCTCGTGCGCTTCGCCCGCACCCTGGAGGCCGCCAAGTTCGACGCCTTCTTCATGGCCGACCATCTGGCGGTGATGAACATGCCGATGGAGGCGCTGAAGCGCTCGGCCACCGTCACCTCGTTCGACCCGCTGACGCTGCTGCCGGCGCTGGCCATGGTGACGGAGCGGATCGGGCTGATCGCCACCGCCTCCACCACCTACAACGAGCCCTACCATGTGGCCCGCAAGTTCGCCTCGCTCGATCACATCTCGAAGGGCCGCGCCGGCTGGAACCTCGTCACCTCCGGCAACCCGGACGAGGCGCTGAATTTCGGCCGCGACGCGCATCTCGACCACGCCACCCGCTACGCCCGCGCCCGCGAGTTTTTCGAGGTCGTCACCGGGCTCTGGGATTCCTGGGCCGACGACGCCTTCCTCCGCGATGTCGAGCAGGGGCTGTTCTTCGACCCCGAAAAACTCCGCACCCTGAACCACCACGGCGAATTTCTGAAGGTGAAGGGGCCGCTCAACGTCGCGCGGCCGGTTCAGGGCTGGCCGGTGATCGTGCAGGCCGGCGCCTCCGAGGCCGGGCGCCAGATCGCGGCGGAGACCGCCGAGATGGTGTTCGGCTCATCCTCGTCGCTGGAAGCCGGGCAAACATTCTACGCCGACGTGAAGGGGCGGATGGCGGCGGCCGGCCGGTCCCGCGACGCTTTGAAAATCCTGCCGGGCGCCTTCGTCGTGGTCGGCGGCACGGTAGAGGAGGCGAAGGAGAAGAAGGCGCGGCTCGATGCGCTGGTGCCGGTCGAGAGCGGGCTTGCCAACCTCTCGGTCCGTCTCGGCACGGATGCCACCGGCTTCGACCTCGACGCGCCGCTCCCCGAGATTCCGGAATCGAATGCCAGCAAGAGCGGCCAGGCGCAGATCGTGGACTATGCCCGCCGCACGGGGGCGACGGTGCGCGAACTCGCCCGCCGCGTCGGCGGCTATGGCGGGCTCACCTTCGTCGGCACGCCGGAGCAGATCGCCGACCGGATGGGGGAATGGCTGGAGGGGGACGCCTGCGACGGCTTCAACGTTATGTTCCCCTTCCTGCCGGAGGGGCTCGACGATTTCTGCGCGGGCGTGGTGCCCGAACTCCAGCGGCGTGGCCTATTCCGGACGGAATACGAGGGCACGACCCTGCGCGACCATCTCGGCCTGAAGCGGCCGGGCAACCGCTTTTTCGAGACGTGAAAGCCTCCCCGCCGAACCCGTGAGGGTCCCGCGGGGAGGCTTTCGGCGCGGCTCAGCGCCGGTTCGTCATCCCGTAGATCGCGAAGCCCACGAGCGCCGCGAGGCCGAGAGTGAGCAGGCGGTTGCTGCCGAGTGTGTCGGCGGCGGCCCAGCCGGTGCTCTTGGCACTCTCGATCACGGCGCGGCCCCGCAGGATGCGCGCGGCCCGCTGCCGGTTGGCTTCCCGCGTCGGCAGATGGACGATGTAGGTGTCGCCCTCGCGGTCGATATCGATGCTGTTGCGGGCGAACCCCGCCCGCACGAGGCGGTCCTTGGCGGCGTGGGCCGCTTCACGGCTCGTGAAGTCGGCTTCGACGCTGACGGTCTCCTGGGACATGTCTCCTCCTCGATTGGCGTGGGGATGTGCCGCTCGCGATCCGTTCGCCGCGAACCGTCGCAGGACGGTCGAGGGCGCGCGGTTTGTGAGGCACTCCAAGCGGGAGGAGCAATCCGGGCCTGCCCTTCACGGTTCCGAGAGAAGGATCACGCCGCCTCGGCTTCGCAGGCATCGATCCGCACGGCGCCGTCGGCCGTCAGCGAACAGATCACCGCCGTTCCGTCGTCGAGCGCGAAAGCATGGAACAGGCGGCGCTCGAGTTCTTCGAGCCCCTCGCCGGGTAGTTCTGCGATTTCGCCCCGCGCCCGTTCTTCGAGAGCGGGAAGAACACCACTTCTCTCGGCGATTTCCTGCGCGGATTGCGTCAGAACGATATCGAAAGACATGGCCGTCTCCCTGTTACGACGCCGGTCAAGACTTGTCCGATCCCCGCGAAGACAGGACTCTCTTGCGACTTTTTTGGGGCAGCCGTTTTAGGTTGGGGAAAACGTTCGACAGGTCAACGACTTGGCGTGGGACTACAACCGGGCGGCCGATCGTGGCGGGCGGGCCGGAACGGTTGAGGACGGGCAGATGGCGGGATCGGAGCGCAGACCTCCCGCCCGGCTGAACGTGGCCGGAGCGTCGATCCGAGCGGGCTGCTGTGACGCATCGGCTCAAGGCAGCCTTTCGGGGTGTTCTCCGGTTTCGACCCTTGGGCAGCGCATTCCACGCTGACCCGCCGGCCGCAAAGGTCCGCCGGAGCGTCGCGCGTTCCGATCACGCCAAGAATATCGCACGCCAAGAATATCGCACGCGAAGAACATCTCCGGCAGGGAGGCCGGCCCCATGAATTCCATCCTCGTCGTCGCCTTGATCTGCGCGTCCAGCGTTCAGATGCCCGATTGCTCGCGGGAGACCGCGCTGGACGTGATCATCGGTCCGGCCCACACCCTTCAGGAATGCCTCATCCAGGGCCCGGTCCTGGCCGCGAGCGCGGGCCACGGTTCGGGCGCCGACACCTACGTGAAGACGCGTTGCGAACCGCGGAAGGCGCGATAGATCCTTGTCGTCGCACCCGCTTCTTCCGAAGGACGGCAACCATCCTGCGGGGCCATGCTGTGAGAGGCACCGATGACAGAGGATGACACGGTCGATCCGGCGCGCGCCGTCGCGGTGGGCCTGCGGGCCCGCCTGGCGGTGGTCGAGCGCACGGCATGGTTCGGGTTCATGCACGCGATGCGCGAGCGCCCCGAGGAAACCCAGGCCTTCATCGAGGCCGAGCGCGCGCGATGCCGCGAGGGTTTCGGCAGCGGCGCCTGGGCCAAGGATCTGACGGCGGCCGAGCGGGCGCTCCTCGGCGAAGAGGTCGATGCCGGCCTCGCCCAGCTCGTGGAGGATGCCCGCGCCGAGCTCGGCGACGGCACCTGAACGGCCCCCTCCCCCGCGCCATCCTTTCGCCTTGCGGACATGGCGGGAAGAGTACAGTGTCCCCCGCCAAACCGGGACCGGCCGGAGGAAGCTCCGTCCGTCGGGCCCGCGAAGGAGCCGTGACTGGTGCCCATGTTCGGATACGCCGCCCGCCGGAGCGCCACCGCGCTCACCCTGCTGCTTGCTTCGACCGGTCTCGGCTCCCTGCCGGCCGCGGCCATGCAGCCGCGGGAATCCTCACCGCTCTCCGAATACGAGCCGGCGGAATCGCTCGAGGGCAACTTCCTCTCCGCCTATATCGCCGGCGCCTCGAAGGACACGGCCGCCGCCGCGAGCTACTACCGCGAGGCGGTGAAGGGCGATCCGCGCAACGCCGAGCTTCTGGAGCGCGCCTTCGTGTCGCTCCTCGCCGACGGCGCCATGACCGACGCCTTCCGCGCCGCCGAGCGGCTCGCCACCCGTGAAAGCTCGAACGGTCTCGCCCAGCTCGCCCTCGGCGTGCGCCAGCTCAAGGCCGGCCAGTACGGCCCGGCCCGCCAGAGCTTCGGCCGCAGCGGCCGGGGTGCCGCCGCCGATCTCACCGGCACGCTGCTCACCGCCTGGGCCTATGCCGGCGCCGGCGACGGCAAGCGCGCCTACGAGACGCTGAACCGCCTGCGCGGCGAGCGCTACTTCAACGTGTTCCGCGACTACCATGCCGGGCTGATCGCCTCGGTCATCGGTGACCGGGCGGAGGCCGAGCGCAAGCTGAAGGCGGCCTACGACGCCGACCACAACACCCTGCGCATCGTCGACGGCTATGCCCGCTTCGAGGCCGGCATCGGCCGCACCGATCTCGCCATCGACGCCTATAGCGAGTTCGAGAAGGTGATGCCGCGCCATCCCCTCGTGGTGGACGCCCTCGACAAGCTCAAGGCCGGCAAGCCCCTTAGCCCCCTGATCGCCTCCGCCCAGGAAGGCGCGGCGGAGGTGCTGTACGGGCTCGGCTCGGCCGGCTCGACCCAGGGCGACGAGCTTCCCGCGGTGGTCTACCTGCGGCTCGCGCTCTACCTCGCCCCCGACCACGCCGTCGGTCGGCTGACGCTCGCCGACGCCCTCGACCGCATGAAGCAGGTCGAGCGCTCGAACGAGGCCTACGCGCAGATCCCCGCCGCCTCACCGCTCAAGCTCAACGCCGACATCCAGATCGGCCTCAACCTCGAGCAACTGGGCCGGGGCGACGAGGCGCTCCAGCACCTCGACACCGTGCTCAAGGCGCATCCCGACAACGTCGATGTCATCTCGGCGCTGGGCAATGTGCAGCGCGCCCGGAAAAAGTTCAGCGAGGCGACCGAGACCTATACCCGCGCGATCAACCTGATCGAGCCCGGCCGCGAGGCCAACAATTGGACGCTGTTCTACTTCCGCGGCACCGCCTACGAGCGGGCCGGCGAGTGGCAGAAGGCCGAGGCCGACCTCAAGAAGGCGCTCAGCCTCGTTCCGCCGACCCAGCCGAACGCCAAGGCGCAGGTTCTCAACTACCTCGCCTATTCCTGGGTCGATCGGAACATGAACATCGACGACAGCTTCACCATGCTGAAGCAGGCCGTTGATCTCTCCCCCCGCGACGGCATGATCATCGACAGCCTCGGCTGGGCCTATTTCCGCCTCGGTCGCTGGGACGATGCGGTGCGCGAGCTGGAGAAGGCGGTCGAGCTGAAGCCGGGCGACCCGACCATCAACGACCACCTCGGCGACGCCTATTGGCGCACCGGCCGGCGGCTCGAGGGCAAGTTCCAGTGGCAGCACGCCAAGGATCTGAACCCCGAGCCCGACGAGCTGGCCAAGATCAACGCGAAGCTCAAGGACGGCTTGCCCGAGCCGGACAAGCCGACCGCCACCGCCGAGAACCCGCCCGCGCAGGACCCGGCGCAGACGGTGCCCGCTCCCGTGGCGGCGCCGCACAACGCGGAGAACCCGGAATTGCCGAAGGGCGCCCCCGCCCCGAGCGAGCCGCCGGGCGCCGCGGACAAGAAGCCGGGCAAGTAGAGCACCGGCAGCGAAGCGGCCCGGCATGGGGACAATCCCACCGGCCGCTTCGTCCTAGGGTGGCTGTGACAGCGGAGTTTGACGGATCCTCCGGTTCCCGCGATGTCGGGACGATCCCTCAAAGTCTCCACTTTGCGGCGGCACCTCGGGCTAAGGTCGCGGGCTTCGATTGGCCTTCGAACGGACCGGCCGTCGTCTTGCTCGTTCTCGGCCGTCCGCCTAAGGCAGGGCGCATCCCCTGCCCCTCCGGCCGAGAGCCTTCGTGTCCCTGCTCACCACCCGCGCTCCGGCCAAGATCAACCTGACTCTGCACGTGCTCGGCCGCCGGCCGGGGGACGGCTACCATGCGCTCGAAAGCCTCGTGGCCTTCGCCGAGGTGGCCGACACGCTGGAATTGGTGCCGGGCCCCGATCTCTCGCTGGACATCTCCGGCCCCACCGCCGGGCCGGCGGGACCGCTCGACGACAACCTCGTCCTGCGCGCCGCCCGCCACCTCGCTGCGGGCGTGGACGGCCTGAGGCTCGGCGCGTTCCGCCTGCACAAGCAATTGCCCGTCGCGGCCGGGATCGGCGGCGGATCGTCGGACGCGGCCGCCGCCCTGCGGTTGCTCGCGGAATCGAACGGGCTTTCCCTCGACCACCCGGCGGTGATCACCGCGGCGCGGGCCACCGGCGCCGACGTGCCGGTCTGCCTCGATCCGCGGGCGCGGATGATGCGCGGCGCGGGCGAGGAGATCGGGCCGGTGCTCGGCCTCGCATCCCTGCCGGCGGTGCTGGTCAATCCCGGCGTGCCGGTCGCGACCGCGCCGGTCTTCAAGGCGCTCGGCCTCGCGGTCGGTCAGCGGCTCGACGGCGCCGAGCATCCGGTCGTTGGGGCTGATCTCGATGCCGATGCCGTGCTCGACGCCATCGCGCCGGCCCGCAACGATCTCGAGGCGCCGGCTCTCACCGTCGCCCCGGTGATCGGCGAGGCGCTGGCGCGGCTGCGGGCTCAGGCCGGGTGTCGGCTCGCGCGGATGTCGGGCTCCGGCGCCACCGTGTTCGCGATTTTCTCGGACGATGGCGCGGCGCAGATGGCGGCCGCAGCGATCCGCGCCACGCAGCCGGGCTGGTGGGTCGAGCCGACGCGCCTCACCTGATGCGGTAGCGCGGCGGGCGCTTCAGTGCGCCCGGGCGATGCAGAAATCGACCACCTGCAACAGGGCGGCCTTCATTGGCCCCTGCGGGAATGGCTCCAGAGCCGCGCGGGCCTGATCGCCGTAATGGCGCGCGCGTGCGATCGTGTCGTCCAGGGCGCGATGGCGGCTCAGGATCGCGAGCGCCTGCTGGAGATCGCCCTCCGCCAGATCCTCCCGTTCGAGGGTGCGACGCCAGAAGGCACGCTCCTCGTCCGAGCCGCGGCGCAGCGCCAGCACGATCGGCAGGGTGATCTTGCCCTCGCGGAAATCGTCGCCGACATTCTTGCCGAGTGCCGCGCTGGTGCCGCCGTAATCGAGCACGTCGTCGATGAGCTGGAAGGCGATGCCGAGATTCATGCCGTAGGCGCGGCAGGCCGCCTGCTCCGATTCCGGCCGACCGGCCAGGACCGGACCGACCTCGCAGGCCGCCGCGAACAGCTCCGCGGTCTTGCCGCGGATCACGGCGAGATACTCGTCCTCGCTGGTCTCGATGTTCTTGGCGGCGGTGAGCTGCATCACCTCGCCCTCGGCGATCACGGTGGCCGCTGCGGACAGGATGTCGAGGGCGCGCAGGCTTCCGACCTCGACCATCATGCGGAAGGCTTGGCCCAGCAGGAAGTCGCCGACGAGCACGCTCGCCTCGTTGCCCCACTTGATACGGGCGGCGACACGGCCGCGGCGCATGTCGCTCTCGTCCACCACGTCGTCGTGGAGGAGGGTCGCGGTGTGCATGAACTCGACCGCGGCGGCGAGCTTCACCGCGCCGTCGCCGCTGCTGTAATCGCAGAGATCGGCACAGGCGAGGGTCAGGATCGGGCGCAAGCGCTTGCCGCCCGACGCGATGAGGTGGTTGGCGACCTCGGGGATCATCGCCACGTCGGAGCCGGTGCGCGACAGGATGGTCGCATTCACCCGCTCCATCCCGGCGGCGACGAGGCTCACGAGATCGGTGAGGCTGGCCTCCGGATCGGAGCGGCCTTCATCGAGGGTAACGACGACGCCCAAAGCGCGATGCCTCCGGAAAAAACGCTCGACCGGCACCCTGCCGGAACCCCTGCCCCGCGGCTGCCCCTGTCGCACGGGGCCGGCGGCAGGGCAACACGCGGTCGTGCCGCACGGCTGCGCAAGTTCGTGGACAATGTTACGAGCCGGGATGCCGTGCGCCCGGCCACCGGGTGCGGCCGAAGGGTGATGATGCCGTGAAGGAACTGATCCGCAGCAACGACATCGTCCTGATTGGCTTCGCGCGCTCGCTCCTCGAAGAGGCGGGCGTGCCGCTCTTCGTCGCCGACGAGCATATGAGCGCGCTGGAAGGATCGATCGGCATGTTCGGCCGACGCCTGCTGGTGCCCGACGACCATGCGCCGCAGGCCCGCCGTATCCTGACCGATGCCGGCCTCTCCGCCGAACTACGCGACGAGCCCTGAGTGAGCGCTGAGCCGGATGCCTTCCTCGGCGGTCGCCTGAGGCTGCGTCAGCCGCCCCGCGGCGCCCACCGCGCCGGCACCGATGCGGTGCTGCTTGCCCGCCTTCTGGCTCCCGCGCCGGGCTCCACGCTCTACGATCTCGGCGCGGCGACGGGCGCGGTCGGGCTCGCTGTGGCGCGGCTCTCCGAGGCGGGCCGCGTGGTGCTGGTCGAGCGTGACCCCGATCTCGTCGCCCTCGCCCGCGAGAATGCCTCGGCGAACGGGCTCGACGCCCGTGTCGCGGTGATCGAGGCAGATATCCTGGCGCCGGGGGTGCAGCGCCGGGCGGCGGGCCTGGAGCCGGATAGCGCCGACATCGTGCTGACCAACCCACCCTTCTTCGAGGAGGGCGCGCACCGCCCCTCCCCCGTCCCGCAAAAAGCCTCGGCCCATACCTTCGCGGCCGGCGGGCTCGATCCGTGGCTGAGAACCTGCGCCGACCTGCTGCGCCCCGGCGGACGGCTCGGCTTGATCCACCGGGCCGATGCCCTCCCCGCCTGCCTCGATGCCCTGCGCGGGCGTTTCGGCGATTGCGCCGTCCGCCCCGTTCACGGGCGGGCCGATCGGCCGGCGATCCGCGTCTTGATCGCGGCGGTGAGGGGCAGCCGCGCGCCGTTTCGCCTGCTGCCGCCCCTGGTGCTTCAGGACGAGGCCGGGCGCTTCACCCCGGAAGCCGAGGCGCTGCATCGGGGTGATTCCTGGCCGACGCCGTGACGCCAAGTCCGGGTCGAAACGGGTGCCGTCCGCCGCAATGGATCGGCCGGCGGCCTCCTGCTAACGGAGAACGAACGGGCCTCCTGGGAGGCCGGGCTTCCGCGCATTCTGAAAAAAGGCCGCCATGCCGCTGACCGTCCCGACCTGGATGCGCCGCCTCCTGCCCCGCCGCTTCCGTGAGACCCCGCCGCGGGTCGCCGTGATGCGCCTGAGCGGGGCGATCGGCGCCGTCTCGCCGATCCGGCCGGGCCTCTCCATCGGCAGCGTGGCGCCGAGCCTGGAGCGCGCCTTCACCATGCCGGGCCTGTCGGCGGTGGCGCTCGTCATCAACTCCCCCGGCGGCTCGCCGGTGCAGTCGCACCTGATCTACCGGCGCATCCGGGCGCTGGCTGAGGAGAAGAAGATCAAGGTCTTCGCCTTCGTCGAGGATGCCGCGGCCTCGGGCGGCTACATGATCGCCTGCGCCGCCGACGAGATCATCGCTGACCCCGCCTCGCTCGTCGGCTCCATCGGCGTGGTCTCGGCCGGCTTCGGCTTCGACCGGCTGATCGAGCGCATCGGCATCGAGCGTCGCGTCCACGCCCAGGGCGAGGCCAAGGCGATGCTCGACCCGTTCCGCCCGGAGAGCCCGCAGGACATCGCCCGGCTGAAGGAGATCCAGGCCGATGTGCAGGCCCTGTTCTCCGGCCTCGTGCGCGAGCGCCGCCCGACCCTCGACGCCAGCCGCGACCTGTTCACCGGCGCGGTCTGGACCGGGCGGCAGGCGCTCGACCTCGGCCTCGTCGATGCGCTCGGCGACCTGCGGACGACGTTGCGCGCCCGCTACGGCGAGAAGGTGGATCTGCGGCTCGTGGCCGAGAATCGCGGCTCCTGGCTCGCCCGCCTGCTCCGCCGCGCCGGCCCCGGCCAAACTACGGCCGGACTTCCCGACGCGCTGATCGCGGCGTTGGAGGAGCGTGCCGCCTGGGCCCGGCTCGGGCTGTAGGCTGCCTGCGAGGTTCGCGGTCCGGTTCGGGGCCGCGATCGAAATCAGGATTGTCAGCGCACGCGAACCTCTGTACCGATCGGTCTGTGGTTTACCAATCAGTACAAGAAGGCCTTGCCATGTCGCGCCCGCCGCTTCCGCCCTTCACCGACGAGACCGCTGCGCAGAAGGCGCGCATGGCGGAGGATGCCTGGAACAGCCGCGACCCGGAGCGCGTGGCCCTCGCCTACACGACCGACAGCGTCTGGCGGAACCGCGCCGAGTTCGTTCGGGGCCGCAAGGAGATCGCCGCCTTCCTCCGGCGCAAATGGGCGCGCGAGTTGGAATACCGCCTCATCAAGGAGGTCTGGGCGCATCAGGGCAACCGGATCGCCGTGCGCTTCGCCTACGAGTGGCGCGACGACAGCGGCCAGTGGTTCCGATCCTACGGCAACGAGAACTGGGAGTTCGACGAGGCGGGCCTGATGCGCCGCCGGATCGCCTCCATCAACGACAGGCCGATTGCGGAATCCGACCGGAAGTATCAGTGGCCGCTGGGCCGCCGGCCGGACGACCACCCGTCCTTGAGCGATCTGGGACTGTAGGGCGTGGCCCGTACGGTCGCCGAACGGTCCGACGTGCTGCCGTTGCTCGCGGAGGTGTTTCGCGAGCACGGCTACGAGGGCACGAGCCTGTCGCTGATCTCGAAGGCGACGGGGCTCGGCAAGGGCAGCCTCTATCACTTCTTTCCCGGCGGGAAGGAGGAGATGGCAGGCGCCGTGCTCGCCGAGATCGACGGCTGGTTCGAGGCCCATGTCTTCCGCCCCCTGCGGGAGGCGGACGATCCCGCAACGGCCGTGGCCGCGATGTTCGCGACGGTTGCCGAGTATTTTCGCTCCGGCCGCCGGGTCTGCCTCGTCGGGGCCCTGAGCCTGAGCGACGCCCGCGACCGTTTCGCGGGCCGGCTGCGGGATTACTTCGCCCGCTGGGTCGAAGCCCTTGCTGCAGCTATGGGCCGGGCGGGACATCCCGCGGCGTCCGCCGCCATGCTCGCCGAAGAGGCGGTCGGCGGCATCCAGGGGGCGGTGGTGCTGGCCCGCGCCCTGGATCGACCGGAGGTGTTCGAGCGGATCCTGGCGGGCTTGCGGGCCCGGTGCCTCATCCTAGAGCCGTATCCGACCTGATGGCCTCAGGCCGGCGCCTCTCGATCCTCGTTTGGACGCGCATTCTTCCGACGAACCGGGGGCTACTTCGTCGGAATGCGCTCTGGCCTGAGCCGTTGTCGGCTCAGCGCGCGCAGCCGGTCGGGGCGGCGTAGCCGGAATAGACCACCCGGACCTTGCGAGCGCAGGTCTCGGCGGCCGGCATGGCGGCGACCGGCGCGATCTCGACGGGGGTGACAGCCACGGTCTTCTCGACGATGCCGTTGCCATCCTGCGTGGCGAAAGCGTTCGAGGCGCCCATCATGAGCGACGTGGTGGCGAGCGAGGTCGCGACGAGGGCGGCGAAAACAGTCAAACCCGTGCGCATGATCTGTCCGAAAGTGTTAACCGCTCGCCGCGAGGGCTGGAGCGTGGCTGTTCATTTGTCGTCTTAACTTGGCAGAAACCTTTGCCGTTCCCGCTGTGCGGCCGCGACGTGCAAAATGATGTGCCGGCGCGCACCGGGGCATCGCCAACGGCCCCGTTTGGCCCACGGCCTCGCAAATGGCGGCCGGCGCCCCATATGAGGGGGACCCTCCGCGCAATCCCGTGCTTTGGGCGTTTTTGCGGAGACCGATATGGCTTATTCTTCGGATAAGGGCGGAGCACGCCCCGTGTCAGCGACCGACTTCAACGACCGCGTGAAGCAGTTGCTGGCGGACAAGCCGGCGATCCAGGCCGTGCCGAAGGACCGGACGGCCAAGCGGAACTTCACCCGCTCCGCTCCCCGGGCCTAATGTGAATTCCGACGAAGCGGTGACCGCTTCGTCGAACAATGCGCGTCGAAACGAGGATCGGGAGGCGTCGGCCTGAGGTCATCAGGCCGGTTACGGCTCTCGATAGATGACAGGGGGCGGGCCCCGCAGCGAGTTTGCTTGACACCCCGCCCCCCGCTCTTAAACGGTCCGGCACCTTCCCAGCTGTCGGACTTTCCATGCCGAGCGACGCCGACCTTTCGCCTACACGCTCGTTCCAGGGCCTGATCCTCACCCTGCAGCGCTTCTGGGCGGCCAAGGGCTGTGTGATCCTCCAGCCCTACGACATGGAGGTCGGCGCCGGCACCTTCCACCCGGCCACGACCCTGCGGGCCCTCGGCCCGAAGCCCTGGAAAGCGGCTTACGTGCAGCCCTCGCGGCGGCCGAAGGACGGGCGCTACGGCGAGAACCCGAACCGGCTTCAGCACTACTACCAGTTTCAGGTGATCCTGAAGCCGAACCCGCCGAACCTTCAGGAACTCTACCTCGCCTCGCTGGAGGCGATCGGCGTCGATCTCAAGCTCCACGACATCCGCTTCGTCGAGGACGATTGGGAAAGCCCGACGCTCGGCGCCTGGGGCCTGGGCTGGGAATGCTGGTGCGACGGGATGGAGGTGAGCCAGTTCACCTACTTCCAGCAGGTGGCCGGCTTCGAGTGCGCGCCGGTGGCCGGTGAGCTGACCTACGGCCTGGAACGCCTCGCGATGTACGTGCAGGGCGTCGAGAACGTCTACGACCTCAATTTCAACGGCGGCGAGGGCGACGAGAAGGTCACCTATGGCGACGTCTTCCTGCAGGCCGAGCAGGAATATTCGCGGCACAACTTCGAGGCCGCCGACACGAAGATGCTGTTCCGCCACTTCGCCGATGCGGAGAAGGCCTGCCGCCTCTACCTCGACGCCGGCGCCCCCGAGAGCGAGGGCGCGCGCCACCGCATCGTGCAGCCGGCCTACGACCAGTGCATCAAGGCGAGCCACGTCTTCAACCTGCTCGATGCCCGCGGCGTGATCTCGGTCACCGAGCGCCAGAGCTACATTCTGCGCGTGCGCGAACTGGCCAAGGCCTGCGGCGCCGCATGGCTGAAGACCGACGCCGGCGGGCATTCTGGCGACCGCGCCGCGGCGGCCTGAGCGATGCACCGCCGCTTTGTCCTCGCCGTGGCCCTCGGGCTGCTCACCGGTTCGGCCCTTGCGCAATCCGCGACCGACCCGGTGGAGACCGTGCGGGCCTTCTACGCGGCGGACAACATCAGCGCGGTGCGCTTCTACGCAAAATCACTGCGCACGCTCTACGAGCGCGACCAGGGCGAGGTCGGGCGGCTCGGATTCGCCTTCCATATCAACGGCCAGGACACCGAGCCGGGTTTCGCCAAGTCGCTGGCCCTCGCCCCGCTCTCGAACGAGGGCGACCGGGCCGAGGTGCGGGCGACCTTCCGCAACGGCGGGCCGCAGGAACTGCGCTACAACCTCGTACGCGAGGCGGGCGCCTGGAAGATCGCCAACGTCCGCTCGTTGAAGGGCGAGACCTGGGATCTTGTCGCCATCCTGTCGGCGCCGCTTCAGTAGCGCGCCGAACCGCCCGTCATCGAAGCGACATCGGACGGGCGTAGGCGCGCCGCCTCTTGCAGGCTGATGAGACGCGCCCGATGTCCGACACGCCCGACGCTCCGACCCTCGATGCGGTGATCGCGCACCGCTTCTCCCGGCGCGACCTGATGCGCGGCTCGCTGGCCGCCGCACTCGCCGCCGGAATCGCGCCTCAGGCCATCTCAGCCCCCGCCGACGCCGCTGCCTTCGACTTCCCCGAACTCGCCGCCGGCATCGATGAGCATCTGCATGTGGCCGAGGGCTACGAGGCGAAGCCTCTGCTGCGCTGGGGCGATCCGCTGTTTCCCGACGCGCCGGCCTTCGACCCGCGAAAGCAGAGCAGCCAGAGCCAGGAGCGCCAGTTCGGCTACAACAACGACTTCGTCGGCTTCATCCCGCTCGGCGACGACGGCCGGCGCGGCCTGCTCGTGGTCAACCACGAATACACCAATGCCGAGCTGATGTTTCCCGGCCTCGGTGCCAGCGACCGCAAGGGCGTGATCGCCGCCTTGAGCCCGGAACAGGTCGCGGTCGAGATGGCTGCCCATGGCGGTTCGGTGGTCGAGATCGTCCGCGAGGCGGAGGGTTGGCGCCCGGTGATCGGCTCGCACTACACGCGGCGCATCACGGCGGAGACGCCGATCGCCCTCACCGGCCCGGCGGCCGGCCATCCCCGCCTCAGGACCGAGGCCGACCCGAGCGGCCGGCGCGTGCTCGGCATGGTCAATAACTGCTCGGGCGGCGTCACACCCTGGGGGACGTGGCTCTCGGGCGAGGAGAACATCAACTACTACTTTTCCGGCGTTCTCCCGGCCGGACATGCGGAGACCGGCAACGCGAAGGCGATCGGCCTGGGCAACCCGCAATATGCCTGGAGCCGCTTCCATCCGCGCTTCGATCTCGCGCAGGCGCCGAACGAGCCGAACCGGTTCGGCTGGGTGGTCGAGATCGATCCGTTCGATCCGGGCTCGGCCCCGAAGAAGCGCACGGCGCTCGGCCGGTTCAAGCATGAGGGGGCGGCGGGCGCGCGCGCACTCGACGGGCGCTACGTCGTCTATCTCGGCGACGACGAGCGCTTTCAGCACGTCTACCGCTTCGTCAGCGAGGGCCGTGTGCAGGCCGAGCGCAGGGCCAATGCCGACCTCCTCGATTCCGGCACCCTCAGCGTCGCCCGGTTCGAGCCCGACGGCACCGGCCGCTGGCTGCCTTTGGTGCACGGGGCGAACGGGCTCGATGCGGATAACGGTTTTGCCAGCCAGGCCGACGTGCTGATCGAGGCCCGCCGCGCCGCCAAAAGGCTCGGCGCCACGCCGATGGACCGGCCCGAGGACATCGAGGCGAACCCGCGCACCGGCCGCGTCTATGTGATGCTCACCAACAATTCGAAGCGCGCCGCCGACCAGACCGACCCCGCCAACCCCCGCGGCCCCAACGCCTTCGGCCACGTCATCGAGATCGCCCCCGACGGCACCGACCAAGCCGCCGAGACCTTCCGCTGGGAGGTGCTGGTGCGCTGCGGCGACCCGGCCAAGCCCGAGGTGAAGGCGAGCTTTTCCGCGCTCACCACCGAGAACGGCTGGTTCGGCATGCCCGACAACTGCACCTTCGATGGGCGCGGCCGCCTCTGGATCGCCACCGACGGCAACAACCGCCGCGCCACCGGCCGGGCCGACGGCATCTGGGCGGTGGAGACGGAGGGCCCGCGCCGGGGTACGGCCCGCCACTTCCTGCGGGTGCCGGTGGGCGCCGAGATGTGCGGCCCCTGCTTCACCCCCGATGACGAGACCTTCTTCGTCGCCGTCCAGCATCCCGGCGAGCCCGATGAGGACGGCGCACTCGGCTCCTACGAAAGGCCCTCGACCCGCTGGCCGGATTTTTCACCCGACCTGCCGCCGCGGCCGTCTGTCGTGGCGGTGCGGCGGATGGGCGGCGGGCGAATCGGGTGACGGGGCTGTCATCGCGCGGCTCGGCGTCAGCGATCCAGGGACTTCGCGCGATCGGGAACGGTCGCGCTCTGGATCGCTTCGCGGACGCCTGCGATGACGAACGAGTGGCGGTGACAGACCGGGCGCATCTCCCGTCTCGACGCGGCCCGAACGGGCGGCTATTCCCGCGCGCATGCCTGACCTTCTGCTCGAACTCCGCTCCGAAGAGATCCCCGCGCGCATGCAGCGGCGTGCGGCCGAGGATCTGAAGAAGCTCGTCACCGACGCGCTGGTGGAGCGCGGTTTCCTCTACGAGGGCGCCAAGGCCTTCGCGACGCCGCGGCGGCTGGCGCTGCACGTGGCCGGGCTGCCTGCCCGCGGCGAGGCCGTGCGCGAGGAGCGGCGCGGTCCCCGCGTCGGCGCGCCGGAGGCCGCCGTGCAGGGCTTCCTGAAGAGCGCGGGGCTGTCGAGCCTCGATCAGGCCACCACCGTCACCGATCCGAAGAAGGGCGAGTTCTACCTCGCGGTGATCGAGCGGCCCGGCCGCGAGACGCTGGACGTGCTGGCCGAGATTCTGCCGGGCATCATCAAGAGCTTCCCCTGGCCGAAATCGATGCGCTGGGGCGCGGCCTCGGCGCAGCCCGGAAGCTTGCGCTGGGTGCGCCCGCTGCAATCCATCGTCGCCACCTTCGGCCCCGAGACCGAGACGCCGGAAGTCGTGCCGTTCTCGGTCGATGGCATCACGGCGGGCACGGTCACGCGCGGCCACCGCTTCCTCGCGCCCGAACCCTTCGAGGTGCGCCGCTTCGACGATTACGTGCCGGCGCTGGAGCGCGCCGAGGTGATCCTCGATGCCGACCGGCGCAAGGACATCATCCTGCACGACGCCAAGGATCTCGCCTTCGCCCGCGGCCTCGACCTCGTGGAGGACGAGGGCCTGCTGGAAGAGGTGGCCGGGCTGGTGGAGCGGCCCGTGGTGCTGATGGGCTCCTTTGAGGAGCGCTTCCTGGAGATCCCCGCCGAGGCGATCCGGGCGACGATCCGCGCCAACCAGAAGTGTTTCGTGTTGCGCAAATCCGGCTCGGACGAGCTGGCGCCGGCCTTCGTGCTGGTCTCGAACCTCGTTGCGTCGGATGGCGGCGCTGCGATCACCGCCGGCAACGAGCGCGTGGTGCGGGCCCGCCTCTCGGACGCACGCTTCTTCTGGGAGACCGACAAGGCGACGAAGCTGGAGGACCGCCTCCCAAAGCTCGATTCGATCGTCTTCCACGAGAAGCTCGGCACGCAAGGCGAGCGTGTCGCCCGCATCGCCGCGCTCGCACAGGAAATTGCGCCGCTGGTGGGCGCCGACCCGGCGCTCGCCGAGCGCGCGGCCCGGCTCGCCAAGGCCGACCTCGTCACCGAGATGGTCGGCGAGTTTCCGGAATTGCAGGGCCTGATGGGCCGCAAATACGCGGCGCTTCAGGGCGAGCACCCGAGCGTCGCCGCGGCGATCGAGGAGCATTACAAGCCGGTGGGCCCGAGCGACCGCGTGCCGACCGATCCGGTCTCCATCGCCGTGGCGCTGGCCGACAAGCTCGATACGCTCGTGGGGTTTTGGGCGATCGATGAGAAGCCGACGGGGAGTAAAGACCCGTATGCGCTGCGGCGCGCAGCGTTGGGTGTGACTCGGCTTGTTCTCACGTCTCACTCGCGCATTCATCTGATCGAATTGGCAAAGAAACTGGTTGGAGTTTTCGAAGGAAGCATTTCGGAAGATTCTATATGGCGTGTTGCCGCTACTTCTTCCGATGAATTTGCTACCAAGCCATTTGATCGAGAGGAAATGCTGGCGATGATTGCTAGCGATCTCCTCGCCTTCTTCGCCGATCGCCTCAAAGTTTACCTGCGCGACCAGGGCGCCCGCCACGACCTGATCGACGCGGTCTTCGCCCTACCCGGCCAGGACGATCTGCTGCTCGTCGTCCGCCGCGTCGAGGCGTTGGGCGAATTCCTGAGCACGGATGACGGAAAAAACCTGCTCGCCGGCTACAAGCGCGCGGCCAACATCCTGCGCATCGAGGAGAAGAAGGACGGCCGCGCCTATGACGAGGCCCCCGATGCGGGTCTCGCGGCCTCCGGTGAGCCGGAGGAACGGGCGCTCGCCGAGGCGCTGGCGGCAGCTCGCCACGAGGCCTCTGCCGCAGTCGCAGCCGAGGATTTCGCCGGGGCGATGCGGGCGCTGTCGCGGTTGCGGGCGCCGGTGGACGCCTTCTTCGAGAAGGTCACCGTCAACGCCGACGACCCGGCCCTGCGCAAGAACCGGCTGCTGCTGCTCAACGCGCTCCGCGCGGCCACCCGCGAGGTCGCCGACTTCTCGCGCATCGAGGGCTGACGGGTCCGAGAGGCCGGGTCGGCGCGCCGGCCCAGCCGCTCGGGCGATCCGGGCATCGCGGCGCTCGAGCGTGCGTAACATTTACGCCGCAAGTACAGAGGCGATCGGGGATAACACTCACACGATTTCGAGCTGTGGCTCTTGGGCAATCGTCGTTTGTCCTGAAACATGCTTCAGATCCGGGCCTGTTTCACCCGGCGCGCTTTCCGTCGAAGTGGTTGCCGGTTCGGCAACGGAAAGCGCGTCACAACGAGGGTCCGGAGGCGCCGTCCTGATAGGATCAGGTCGACATCTCTCATGTCGGTCGATGCCCGGTTTCGATCCTCTTGCCTTGATCGACGCGTGTTACGCGGCGGCCGTCGAGCCCGAGACGTGGTCCGACGCGCTCGACGGGATCGCCGATGCGGTCGGGGCCCGCGGTGCGGTGATCGTCTCGCACGATCCCGCGCGCACCGCGCAGACGCTGGCCTCCGAGCGGATCGCCGACGTGAACCTCGATTACGGCGTCGGCGGCTGGTGGCAGCACGACTCACGCATCCGTCTCGGCCGCGAACGCGGCATCATGCGGCCGGGCACGGTCACGGTCGATGAGATGTACCTCACGGCCGAGGAGAAGCGCGCCGACCCGTTCTTCCAGCACTTCATCGACCGGCACCGCCTCGGCAATCTCTGCGCCTATATCGGCGCCGATCCGATGGACCGCCATACCCTGTCGTTCAGCGCTTCGCGCGATGTGCGCAAGGGGCCGTTCGAGGGCGCCGAGATCGAGCGGATGGGTCTCGTCGGCCCGCACGTCATCCGCGCCTTCCGGTTGACGGCGCTCGTCGGCGAGATGCGGCGCGAGGCGGAGGGGCAGACCTCCGCCCTGGAGCGGATGCGGGCCGGCATCGTCGTCCTCGATGCCCGCGGCCGAGTCCATCTCGTCAGCCCGATGGCAGAGGGGCTGGCGGCCGGCTACCTCGCCCTTCGAACCGGTGCCGAGCCGGTGGCGGCAGAGCCTGCCGAGGGCGCACGGTTCGACCGCTTCCTGGCGGATGCTCTGCCGGGACGAATTGGGCCGCGGCAGGACACGATCCTGCTGCGCTGCCGGGCCGGCGGGCGTCCGCTCTATATCGAGGCGCTTCCCTTGCGCGGCGCCGATCCGTTTCCGGTGGCCGGCGCCGGGCTCGGGGGCGGCGTCGTCCTGCTCCTGCGCGACCTGCTGGCGCCGAGCACGCGCCCGATCGAGCCGTTGCTGGAACAGCTCGGCCTCACCCGAGCCGAGGCGCGGGTCGCGGCGATGGTCGGTCGCGGGGCGCCTCCGCGGGAGGCGGCCGAGCAACTCGCCGTCGGCGAGAGCACGGTCCGCAGCCAGCTCAAGGCGGTCTATGGCAAGCTGGCGATCCGTCGGCAGAGCGAGCTGGCGGTCTTCATCACCCGTCTCGACAGCCTCTGACGCGCGCGTTCCCTATTCCGGCTCGTCCCGACGCTGGCGCAGTTCGGGGGCGGGCTGCTCCGGTTCGGCGACCGGCGTGCCCTGGCTCTCCGAGCGGCTCGAATCCACGAAGAGCCGCGCCTCACCCTCGCGCACGCCGAGGCTGCGCAGAGCGTAGGTCATCATCCCGAGCGCCAGCTCCCGCTCGGCCATGAGGACGAGGCCGACGCCGTCCTCCTCCAGCCGGCGCCGCTCGCTGTCGCTATGGGTGCGCACCACGCTGTCGATGCCGGGATTGGTCGCCCGCGCCTTGGTGAGCAGCCGCCGCGCCTGATGCGGGTCGGGCGTCGCGACGACGACGAGGCGGGCGGAGCCGATATCGGCGGCCTCGAGGATTCCGGGCGCCGTGGCGTCGCCGAACACCGCCGGCACGCCCTGGGCGCGCAACTCCTCGACCCGGCGCCGGTCGCGCTCCACCACCACGAAGGGCAGGTTCCAATCCTGCAACGCCTTGCCGATGGCGCTGCCGACGCGGCCATAGCCGATGATCACCGCGTGGCCACTCATGCCCGGCGCGGGTGCGTTGACCGGCAGCGGGCCGGCGGCGCGGCGTTCCAGGCGGCGGCGCAGCTCCGGCCGCTCGCCGAGCCAGCGCGACACCCGGGCGGCCAGGGCGAAGAACAGCGGATTGAGGGTGATCGACAGCAGCGCGCCGCCGAGGATCAGGTCGCGCCCCTCCTCCGGCAGCAGCTTCAGCGAGATGCCGAGACCGGCGAGGATGAACGAGAATTCGCCGATCTGCGCGAGGCTCGCGGCGATGGTGAGCGCCGTGCCGACGGGATGACCGAAGGCGAGCACGATGGCGACGGCCGCCAGCGACTTGCCAAGCACGATGACGCCGACCACACCGAGGATCGAGAGCGGCGCGCGCAGGACGATGCCCGGATCGAACAGCATGCCGACCGAGACGAAGAACAAAACCGCGAAGGCGTCCTGCAACGGCAGGGAATCGGCCGCGGCCTGATGGCTGAGGTCGGATTCGGCGAGCACCATCCCGGCGAAGAACGCGCCGAGCGCGAAGGACACGCCGAACAGCTCGGAGGAGGCGAAGGCGATGCCGACGGCGCTCGCCAACACGGCCAGGGTGAACAGCTCGCGTGAGCCGGTGCGGGCGGCCAGACCCAGCAGGTAGGGAATGAGGCGCCGCCCACCGACCAGCATCACGGCGACGAACACGCCGACCTTGGCGAGTGTCAGCCCGAGCGTCACCCAAAGGCCGTGCTCCGGCGGGCCGTGATGGCCGGCGGCCTGCATCGCCTCGCCGCCGAGCGAGGGCGCGAGCGCGGGCAGCAGCACCAGGGCCACCACCATGGCGAGATCTTCGACGATCAGCCAGCCGACGGCGATGCGGCCCTTGTCCGTGTCGAGAAGCCCCTGCCCTTCGAGCGCCCGCAGCAGCACGACGGTGCTCGCCACCGAGAGCGCCAGCCCGAAGACGAGGCCCGCCCCGGGGCCCCAGCCGAACCCCCAGGCGAGCGCCGCGCCCATGGCGGTCGCGACCGTGATCTGCACGATCGCGCCCGGCAGGGCGATGGTGCGGACGGCGAGCAGGTCCCCGATGGAGAAGTGAAGGCCGACGCCGAACATCAGCAGGATGACGCCGAGTTCGGCGAGCTGGCTCGCGAGCGCCGGATTGCCGACGAAGCCCGGCGTGAACGGGCCGATGGCGATGCCGGCGACGAGGTATCCGACGAGCGGCGGAAGCCGCATCCGCTGGGCCAGCATGCCGCCGATGAACGCGCAGACCAGCCCCAGCGCGATGATCGAGATGAGTTCGGTGGCGTGCTGCAACGCGCTTCTATCCTCCTGGGGCAGGAGCCGGCCCCAGGATCAGATAAGGCAAATCACGGTCCCGTGTCCGCAACAGCGATGCGGCGGATGCACGGTTCCTGTCGATCCATCACGCCTTCATGCGGACATAGGTGCCCGGTGCCGGCGCGAGGGACGGCAGCGCCCCGGTTCCCGGAATGCGCGCGGGCACGCGCTCGGGCGCCTGCTCCTCGAGCCACTTGAACCAATAGGGCCACCACGAGCCGGGATGCTCCGTCGCCGCCTCGACCCAATCCTCGAAGCGGCCCCTCGCCGGACCGCCGGTGCGAAAGCCGTATTTGGCCTTGGGGCCGGGCGGGGCGACGACGCCGGCGATGTGGCCCGATCCCGCCAGCACGTAATCCACCTTGCCGCCGAACTTGGCCGACCCTTCGAAGACCGAGAGCGCCGGGGCGATGTGGTCCTCGCGGGTGGCGAGGTTGAAGACCGGCACCTTCACCTTCTTGAGGTCGAGGCGCACGTTGCCGAGCACCATCTGCCCCTTGGCGAGCGTGTTGTTGAGGTAGCAATTGCGCAGGTAGAACGAGTGGTTGGCCGCGGGCATCCGCGTGGCGTCCGCGTTCCAGTAGAGCAGGTCGAAGGCGGCCGGCGCCTTGCCGCGCACGTAGTTGTTGACGACGTAGGACCAGATCAGGTCGTTGGGCCTGAGCATGTTGAAGGCGTTGGCCATGCGCGCGCCTTCCAGATAGCCGTTTTCGGCCATCCGCTCCTCGATCGCCTTGATCTGTCCCTCGTCGGCGAAGACCTTGAGGTCGCCGGCATGGGTGAAATCGACCTGCGTGGTGAGGAAGGTCGCGCTCTTGATCCGGCGGTTGCCGGTCGCCGCCTGGTAGGCCAGCGTGACGGCGAGCAGGGTGCCGCCGACGCAGTAGCCCGCCGCCGCGACATCGGTCTCGCCGGTCGCCACGCCGATCATGTCGATGGCGGTCTCGATGCCCTCCCGCATGTAGGACTCGAAGTCCTTGTCGCGGTGGCGCTCGTCCGGGTTCACCCAGGAGATCACGAACACCGTGATCCCCTGAGAGACCATCCAGCCGATGAGGCTCTTCTGCGGGTTGAGATCGAGGATGTAGAACTTGTTGATCCAGGGCGGCACGATCAGCAGCGGTCGCTTCAGGACCGTCTCGGTCACCGGCGCGTACTGGATCAACTCCATCAGATCGTTGCGGAAGATGACCTCGCCGGGGGTCACCGCCACGTCCTTGCCGAAGGTGAAGGCGGACAGGTCCGTCTGCCGCACCCGGAGCTGACCGCCGCCGGCTTCCAGATCCTCCTGCAGCATCTTCATGCCGCGCATCAGGTTGGCGCCCCCCTCCTCCAGCGTCTGGCGCAGGAGTTCGGGGTTGGTCATCACGAAGTTCGAGGGCGAGTAGGCCGAGAGGAGCTGGCGCAGGTAGAACTCCGCCTTGTGGCGGGTGTGTTCATCGATGCCGTCGGCGGTCTCGACCATTTCCTCGGCCCAGCGGCCGAGGAGCAGATAGCTCTGCTTGATCAGGTCGAAGACCGGATTCGCGGTCCAATCGGCATGGGCGAAGCGCTTGTCCGTGGGCGGGGGCTGGACGATCGGCTGGGTGGCGGCACCCTGCATCCGGGTCAGGGTCGAGGCCCAGAGCGCGGCGAAGGACTGGCCGAGCTTGGTCTGAGCCTGGAGCGCCTTCTCGGGATCTTTCAGCCATGTCTCCGCGACCCGCGTGAGGGTGCGGGTCATCTCGTCGATCTCGCCGGCGCCCTGCATCTTCGCGCCCGAGAGCAAGGCGCCCTGGCCCGCCTGCTCGAACGGCTTCAGCGAGGCGGCCGCCGATTGCCGGAACACCTCCGCGAGTTGATTCGCGTTGCGCGCGATGGTCTCGAAATCCGGCGCTGCCGGGTTCGTCCGCTCCGTGGCCACGCGACACGTCCTCCCAAGGTCCGCCCGCATCCCGCCCCGTGGGACGGCCCGAGCCTCGTTTCCGACAAATTAACGCTCCACCCCGCAGAAGTCGCCCGCCCCGGGCTCCATTTTCAGACCGTTGTCATGATCGTGCGCCGCACCGTCCGCGCCATCGCCCTCGTCGTGCCGGTTTTCGCCGTCGCGGCGTCGACCGGGGGCTGTTCCAGCGACGTGAATCCGCTGAAGGCGGCGATGGTCGGTGCGGGCTCCGGCATCAAGCCGGTGGAGGCCCCCGATTTCGTGGCGCAATCCCGCAAGAGCGATGCGGGCTACATGCCGGTGGGCGAATCGGCACCCCAGCGCGCCGTCCGCGCCCGCAATTCCGCCGGACAGAGCGCCCTCCAGGCTGAATTGGAAGGGGCGCGCAATCGCAACGAATCCAAGGGGCGCGCGGCGGAAGGGGCAGCCAAGAATGCCGCCCAGGGGCTGGCGCCCAACCCGGTGGAATGAGCGTTCCGCCCCGATCCCCGCGGGGCATCGCGATTTTTAAGTCGGCGCGCGAACGCGTCGATGGTAAACAGGCAGGCTCCTCACCGCCGACGCATCCTCGCGGGAGGATCAGTTCCGCGACACCGGACAGACCGACGCCATGACCGATTTCCACCGCATCAAGCGCCTTCCGCCTTACGTCTTCGAGCAGGTGAACCGGATCAAGGCCGCCGCCCGAGCCCGCGGCGCCGACATCATCGATCTCGGCATGGGCAATCCCGATCTCGATGCGCCGCGCCACGTCATCGAGAAGCTCGTCGAGACTGCCGGCAAGCCGCGCACCGACCGCTACTCTGCCTCCAAGGGCATTGCCGGCCTGCGCCGCGCCCAGGCCGGCTACTACCAGCGCCGCTTCGGGGTGAGCCTGAACCCGGACACGCAGGTCGTGGCGACGCTCGGCTCGAAGGAGGGCTTCGCCAACATGGCGCAGGCGATCACGGCGCCGGGCGACGTGGTGCTGGTGCCGAACCCGAGCTACCCGATCCACGCCTTCGGCTTCCTGATGGCGGGTGGCGTGATCCGCTCCGTGCCGGCCGAGCCGACCCCGGCGATGTTCCCGGCGCTCGAGAAGGCGGTCGTTCACTCGATCCCGAAGCCGGTGGCGCTCGTCGTCTGCTACCCCTCGAACCCGACGGCCTATGTCGCGAGCCTCGATTTCTACCGGGATCTCGTGGCCTTCGCCAAGAAGCACGAGCTGATCCTGCTCTCGGATCTCGCCTATGCCGAGGTCTATTTCGACGATAACAACCCGCCGCCCTCCGTGCTGCAGGTGCCGGGCGCCATCGACTGCACGGTCGAGTTCACCTCGCTGTCGAAGACGTTTTCGATGGCGGGCTGGCGCATGGGCTTTGCCGTCGGCAACGAGCGCCTGCTCGCGGCGCTGACGCGGGTGAAATCCTACCTCGATTACGGCGCCTTCACGCCGATCCAGGTGGCGGCGACCGCCGCGCTCAATGGGCCAGACGACTGCATCAAGGAGATGCGTGCGACCTACAAGAAGCGCCGCGACGCCCTGATCGAGTCCTTCGGCAAGGCCGGCTGGAAGCTGCCGCCGCCCGAAGCCTCGATGTTCGCCTGGGTGCCGATCCCGGAGAAATTCCGGGAGCTCGGCAGCCTGGAATTCTCCAAGCTGCTTCTGGAGAAGTCGGATGTCGCCGTGGCGCCGGGGATCGGCTTCGGCGAGCACGGGGACGACTACGTCCGCATCGCGCTCGTTGAGAACGAGCAGCGCATCCGGCAGGCGGCCCGCAACGTCCGCCGCTTCTTCGACAACGCCGACCGCACGCTCCACAACGTCGTGCCGTTGCAGAAGGCGGTCTAACTAACGCGTGGCGCCGGCCCCGACCGATGGGCGGGGCCGGCGCGTTTGCGGTGGACGAACCGCGTCGGACGTTGTTGCGGCGGGGCGACAGGGCCGGGCAATCGGCCCTGTCCGGGCGGGCATCGGCCGGGGGAAGCTTGTCAGCAGGCATCCGACTCCGCAGGGTCGTCTCCGGTTTTGCCGCCGGGTCGTCCCGGCGGACGGACGCGTTTCGAGGTTCCGCATGCGCCGCCTGAAGCTCTTCGCCGCCCTGGCGCTCGCCGGCGCCGCCGCCGGAGCCTGCGCGCCCCACCCGATCGTGGCGCGCGATCCCGTGCCCGCCCCCTCCCCCGAGGAGGCCTATTCCTGCAGCTCGACGCCGCTCCCGCTGAACGCCTACAAATCCGATTGCACCCCGATGGTGCGCGAACCGCGCGCTGTCCTGCAATCGAAAGGATAAGGCGACGTTTGTGGAGGGCCGCGCGCGCCGGGCCTCCGCACGTCAACGTTTCCTTGTCACGTTCCGGGGTCTGATCGTACCCTCGAGACGTCAGTCCGAGCCGCTCCCGATTGCGCTGCAATCCCGATCGGCTCATGTCCTGTTTTGATGCGTTCTCACGGGTCGGAGCGATTTTCGCTTCGGTCGGAAGAGCGCTCCGACGACGGAGCAAGCCCATGGCCCGTGCCCGCCTCCTCCTTGCCGCCGCCCTCTTCGGGCTCGCCGCCCAGGGGGCTTCCGCCCAGAGCGTGCAGGATCGCCCCTACGGCGAGGCGCGCGGGCCGACGGTGTATGAGGTCGATCCCGAGAGCGGCCGCTTCCGGGGCCCGCCCATCAGCACCGACGGTCAGGATCTGCGCGCCATCGGCGCCGTGCCGGTGCCGACCGTGATGAACGGCGGCGGCTTCGGCCTCACCGGCAACGACTATTACGGCAATGTGCTCCTCGCGACGCCGCAGGGCCCGCGCCGCGCCTCGGACGGCTACGTCCTGGCCCCTGCCTACCGCGCTCCGCCGCTGCGCTGAGGCGTTCGCTTCGGGGCGCCCGGCTTCGCGGTCCGACGGATGTTGCGACCGAGCGCGCGGTTCTCTGCACGCGGTGCAGGGTCGCGCTCGGTCTCCGCTTGGGGCTTTTGTCTCCGCAACTGGCCGGCGTGGAGAAATCAGAGCAGGCGTCCCGCATGCCTCCAATCACACTGCCTGACAGCGTGTTTGCGACGCAGGTCCGTGGCGAGAGGCCCGAGGCCGATCCGCGCCACGTCTCGTGGTGCCAAGTCCGATGATGTTTCGATCCGTGAGGGAGCGAACATCGATGATGATCTTCGAACTTCTAGTCAGTTTCTCCCGCTCATATTAGGTCGGCTTCTTCGCATCATTGCCGAGGCCCGAATTTCGGTAAGTACCGGTAAAAGCGTTGCTTACCGTACGGCCCATCTCATCGGCGGAAATTGCCTCTCCGCTTGGTGGCAGCAGTACATAAGGCAGAGGTCGGAGGCCAGGAAATATGTTCGCTTCCCGCGTTTGCTGGAAATAGCGATGCCCAAAAAATCCCCGATAACGTCTCCGTTAGGGCAATATATTTTTTAACCATCTTATGTGATGGGAGCGTATCGATAAAGTGCTGCATCTTCATATTTGAAGGTGGGGCGGAATTTTGCATCTATTCGAAGCTGCAAGCCGCCGCCGAGCACGACGTGCTTGGGATACTTTCATTGTAACCTATGAAACTTGAGGTGCCGGCACGACTCCGCTATCTCCCGATCCCGATCGCCGCAGGCCGGGCCAGCACTATCCCGGCGGCAATGACGCGATCTCCGACACCGTTCGATCAGGTCATGCGCCTCGTACCAGCCTTTCGAACCAGCGCGAGCCTTACCGTTCCGGCGGGCCGAACCCGGTCCCGAGGCTGCGATAGGGGCAGCCAAGTCGGTCGAGCCGAAGCGCGCCTCCGATCCGCCGTCGGCCCTTGGGGGGCGGCAATCCAACTCGTGTGTTGTAAGCTTTGCGAGGTGCGTCGTGTACACGTTGCGTGACGATCTCGACGGCCTGCGCTTGGCGGCGCCGGACAGTCCAGATGTCTGGCTGGTCTTCGGAGGCCGGCGGCACCGGGTCGCGAGTCCGACCGTCTACCAAGCTCTGTTCGCGGGGCCGGACGATCTCACTTTCAGCGAGGAGATCCCGTCGATCACGATGGGGCCGGAGCTGAACGACGGCACCTGCCTCGTCCGTCCCATCGGCTCGCACGCCATCTTTCTCGTCACCGGTCGCGCCCCGCCGCGCAGGTATCATATTCCGACCTATGAGAGCTTTACCGATTTCGGCTTCAACGAGCAGGCGGTGATCGACGTGCCCGCCTTGATCCTCGACGCGGTCGAACTCGGGGGCGAACTGACCAGCACCTTTGATCGGACGCGCCGGGCGCCGGCCTCGACGGAAGAGGGATAGGTTTGGGAGACCGCAGCGTCACCATCGCGATTCCCGTCCACAACGGGGCGAACTATCTCGGCGAGGCGATCGAGAGCGCCCTGTGTCAGGGCCACCCGGAGACGGAGATCATCATCGTCGACGATGGCTCTGACGACGATGGCCAGACCTTGGCCGTCGCGCGCGCCTTCGGCGACCGCATCCGCATCCTGCAGCAGCCCAATGAAGGGGTGGCGGTCGCGCTCAATACCGCGCTCGCCTGCGCCTCCGGTCGCCTGTTCTCCTGGCTGTCGCACGACGACCTGTTCGAGCCCGGGAAGACCGAGCGGCAGGTGCAGATTCTGGACACGCTTAACCGTGACGACGTCTGCCTGTTCTCCGATTTGTCGTGGATCGATGCGTCGGGCCACATCACCGGCGAGCAGAGGCTCAACCTCGCCATGTTGGCGCGCAATCCGCGCCTCGCCTTCTACGAGGGGCTGATCAACGGCTGTACGATCCTGGCTGCCCGCGACCTGCTTCTGCGCGTCGGCGGCTTCGATGCGCGCTATCCCCACACTCAGGATTATCGGATGTGGTGGAGGCTGACCCGTGAGGCCCATTTCGTTCACGTTCCGCACTGTCTTCTGCGTTCGCGGCTTCATCCGGATCAGGGTTCTCACCGCCACGATGCGCTGTCCGAGAACCGTGCGTTCTGGAGCGACGTGCTCGACGAGACGAGCGAGGTCGAGGCCGCGATGGTGGACGGAAGCCGGGAGCGCTTCCTGAGGCGGACCGGCGGGTTTCTGCGCTACCGGAGTCCGAACCGACGGGTCGCCGACCGCGCCGACCTGACGGCGCAGAGCTGTGCCGCGGAGGCCTCGGTCTCGGTGGTCATCGATGTCGGGAGTGATCTAGAGGCCGCACGCCGCACCATCGACAGCGTGGAAGGCCAGACCCGGCTACCGAACGAGATGATCCTGGTCGGAGATGCTTCGATCCTTCACGCGCTCGGCCGGGATGGCGCCTGTCACCGGGTGCTGCGGCCGACGCAGAAGCGGCAGATTCCCACCCGACTTCGCTACGGGCTCACTGCGACTCGTGGCGGCTACGTTGCGTTGTTGATGGCTCCGGATGTCTTCGCTCCGGAGAAGATCGCGCGTCAGGTCGCGCGCATGTCCGCTCTGGGTTGCCTCGCTTCGCACAGCTCCTATTGCAGTGGCGGGGAGACGGTCGCGACCGGCAGCTTCGGCGGGCGCGTCTATCCTGAGATCGTCGGCGACTGTCACGTCGAGATTTCGACTGTGATGATCCATCGAATCCTGTTCCTGTCCGGCCTGTTGTTCATGGATGAGGACGCCCCCCTCGCATCGAACTGGATCGAGGTCGCGGCCCGCCACGAATGGCTCGGCCTGGAGGAGCCCCTGTCCGTCATCGAGGCGCCGCGCGCGCCGGAAGAGATGGCGCCGCTGCTGACATGGCTGCGCGCATCGGCGCAGCATCGCCACCACGCCGCGCAGATGGGCCGTCTCGAGAGACGGCTCGCCGGCACATTGACGCCAAGCACACACGGTAAGGACGAGCGTGATGCCGGCGCATCGCGACCGATGCGTGCATTGGCGGAGGGCTCCTATGCCGCTGCGTGACCTGCTCCAGCGGGGGCGTGCCCTCCTCACTCGGAGTCCGACGGAGGATGAAGCCGCAGGCATCGCCGTGACGTCTGCCGCCGATTGCGAGGCGATCGAGGGGCTGTTGCACGAAACGCAGCGCCGGCTGGCGGTGGCCGATCAGCGGTTGGCGATCCTTGAGAGCAGCAACCGGACGGCGGTGCGGGCCGTGCGCAGATTCCTGCAAGACCGTGAGCGTCTCGTTGCCGAGCGGGAGGCCGCGCTCATTCAGTTGTCGATCGCCGTCGGGGATCGGCAGCGGACGATGATGCTCAACGAGCATCTTCTGACCGCGCTGCGCGACAGTGAAGAGGCCCGCGCGCGGCTCGAGGACGAGAAACGGGATCTACGCCAGCAACCGGCCGGAAGCGGTACACCCGCTGTCCTGACCGTCGAGGCCGGCAGCTTTACGGGCTGAGCGCGATCCGAGGTGCTTCCAGCCCGCCGGTACCCATCGCCGACGCAAAGAACGAGCGGCATCGAGATCGCCCAAACGGGGATTGAAGACAGCGCCTTTTCCCCGTCTGGCGCCGCAGCGATTGCACCGCAATAACACGAAACTTGTCATTATCTTGCGTCTTGGCCGTTTCGAAAGGTTCTCAACGGCACGAGGCATTTGCGCTGGACGCCGAAGTTTGGCAATTAAGTTCAGCTTCTCGAGGGAGGGCGCCTGAAGCCGAGCAACGTCGCAGCAACGTTCGACGGCCATTCCGGCCGAGCTCGGCAAACCACAATCAAAAATCAAGGACGCACGCATGACCGCACTTTTGCTGATCATCGTGGGCGGGCTCTGCGCCGTTGCCTACGGTGTCGTGACTATCCGTGACGTAATGCGACGCGACGCGGGCACCCAGCGCATGCAGGAGATTGCAGGCGCCATCGCCGAGGGCGCACAGGCCTATCTCAGGCGCCAATACGCCACGATCGGAATCGTCGGCATCGTCCTCTTCGTCCTTCTGGCCTATTTTCTCGGCATCAAGGTCGCCATCGGCTTCCTGATCGGCGCGGTGCTCTCGGGCGCGGCCGGCTTCATCGGCATGAACGTCTCGGTCCGTGCCAACGTCCGCACGGCGCAGGCGGCCACGCAGTCGCTCGGCGGCGGGCTGGAGGTCGCCTTCAAGTCCGGCGCGGTCACCGGCATGCTGGTGGCGGGCCTCGCGCTGCTCGGTGTCGCCCTCTACTACCTGTTCCTCACCCGCGGCGCCGGGCTGGCGCCGGGAAGCCGCGAAGTCATCGACTCGCTGGTGGCGCTCGGCTTCGGCGCCTCGCTGATCTCGATCTTTGCCCGGCTGGGCGGCGGTATCTTCACCAAGGGCGCCGATGTCGGCGGCGATCTCGTCGGCAAGGTCGAGGCCGGTATTCCCGAGGATGATCCGCGCAACCCGGCCACCATCGCCGACAACGTGGGTGACAATGTCGGCGACTGCGCCGGCATGGCCGCGGACCTGTTCGAGACCTACGCGGTGACCGTGGTCGCCACCATGGTGCTCGCCGCGATCTTCTTCGCGGGCAACGCGCCCGTGCTCGAAGCCATGATGATCTACCCGCTCGCCATCGGGGCGGCCTGCATCGTCACCTCGATCATCGGCACCTACGCGGTGAAGCTCGGCGCCAACCAGTCGATCATGGGCGCGCTCTACAAGGGCCTGATCGCCGCGGGTGTGCTCTCGATCGTGGCCATTGCCGGCGTCAATCTGGCGATGTTCGGCGGCTTCTCGACCACCTTCACCACGAATACCGGCCTGACCTTCACCTCGGGCGCGCTCTTCGGCTGCGCGGTGCTCGGCCTCGTCATCACCGCGCTGATCGTCGTCATCACCGAGTATTACACCGGCACGAACTTCCGCCCGGTGAAGTCGATCGCGACCGCTTCCGTCACGGGACACGGCACCAACGTGATCCAGGGGCTCGCGATCTCGCTCGAATCCACCGCGCTGCCGGCTCTCGTCATCGTGGCGGGCATCATCGCGACCTACGCGCTTGCCGGCCTGTTCGGCATCGCCATCGCGGTCACGGCGATGCTGGCGCTGGCGGGCTACATCGTGGCGCTCGACGCCTTCGGCCCCGTCACCGACAACGCGGGCGGCATCGCCGAGATGGCGGGTCTGCCCCCGGATGTGCGCAAGGCGACCGACGCGCTCGATGCGGTCGGCAACACCACCAAGGCCGTCACCAAGGGCTACGCCATCGGTTCGGCCGGCCTCGGCGCCCTCGTGCTGTTCGCCGCCTACACCTCGGACCTGAACTACTTCATCGCCAATGCCAGCCCGACGCAGTACCGCTTCTTCCAAGGGGTGAGCGTCGATTTCTCCCTCTCCAACCCCTATGTCGTCGTCGGCCTCCTGCTCGGCGGCCTGATCCCGTTCCTGTTCGCGGGCATCGCCATGACGGCGGTGGGCCGCGCCGCCGGTGCGGTGGTCGAGGAGGTGCGGCGCCAGTTCCGGGAAAAGCCCGGCATCATGCAGGGCACCGACCGGCCGGATTACGGCCGTGCGGTCGACATGCTGACCCGGGCGGCGATCAAGGAGATGATCGTCCCCTCGCTGCTGCCGGTGCTGTCGCCGATCGTGATCTTCTTCGTGATCCAGGCGATCGCGGGCAAGTCACAGGCCTTCGCCACGGTCGGCGCCTCGCTGCTCGGCGTGATCCTGACCGGCCTCTACGTCGCGATCTCGATGACCTCGGGCGGCGGTGCCTGGGACAACGCCAAGAAGTACATCGAGGACGGCCACCACGGCGGCAAGGGCTCGGACGCGCACAAGGCGGCCGTGACCGGCGATACCGTCGGCGACCCCTACAAGGACACGGCGGGCCCCGCCGTGAACCCGGCGATCAAGATCACCAACATCATCGCGCTGCTCCTGCTCGCCGTGCTCGCGCACGCCTGAGCCGGAACATCGCAAAAGAGAACCCGCCGCGGTCCCCCGCGGCGGGTTCTCTTTTTCAGGACTGAAACTGCGAAAAAATCAGTCGCAGTTCTCCTTGGTGACCGTCTTGCGGTCGCCCATGTCGTTTTCCTTCGTCACGGTCTTGCTGGAGCAACCGTCCGAATGCTCGCGCCGCTCGACGGTGGTCGAGGCGCTGCTGGGCGCGCGATCCACCACGACCCGATCCGGCGCGTCGCGCTCGATCACGGTGGTCTGGGCCATAGCGCCCGAGGCCCCGGCGAGCGTCAGGAGAGCGGCGGCGGCGAGAAGGGATTTGCGCATGACAATCCTCCGATTGGGATAAATCTGCGCCTGTAACGGCGAGCGAACCTGAACCGTTCCAGCGAACTTCAGGTCGGACTTCGCGTCGCCGCCCGGATCATCGAAGGCGTGCGATGAGAAGTTGTAGGCTGAGGCGCGGCCCGAATTTTTACGCGTTCTCTCGGTTCGCTCCATCAGGTCTGCTGAGACGCGAGACTTTTCATGACGGCTGCACCGATTCGCGACCACGATGGGATCGAGACGCTTTCCCCCGACGAGAACGAGAGCATCGAAAGGCCCCGGTGAACTCCTGAAGACCGATCAGGCGCTCTCGCGCTTGCGCCACGCGCGCAACCGCGTGCCGGAGGGGGAGCCGGTCGATCGACGATGTGCCGGCTTGGCAGGGCCAACAGCTTCGTGAAGGACCCCGGCCGCCCGCGCCGGGGTTGCGCAGGCAATCCCGTCCGATCATCGGCCCGAGGCTTGCCATGACCCGATCCCTGTCCCTCCTCGCCGTGGCCCTCCTCACGGGCACGATGGCGAGCCCCCGCCCCGCCCGAGCGCGGGAGGCAAACGCCGCGCTCACCAAGGTCGCGAGCTTCGAGCATCAGGTCACCGGCGTCACGGTGGCCCGCGACGGGCGCATCTTCGTCAACTTCCCGCGCTGGAGCGAGGACGCGCCAGTCTCGGTGGCCGAACTGAAGGACGGCAAGCCCGTGCCCTTCCCCGACGACCAGTGGAACGCGTGGCGCAACGCGCGGGCCGACGAACTCTCGCCGAAGGACCATTTCGTCTGCGTGCAGAGCGTCGTCGCCGACGGGCAGGATCGGCTCTGGGTGGTGGACGCCGCCGCCCCCGCGATGGCGCATGTGATCAAGGACGGGCCGAAGCTCGTCGGGATCGACCTGAAGACCAACAAGGTCATCAAAACGATTCCCTTCGACACCACGACGGTGCTCCAAGCCTCCTACCTCAACGACGTGCGGATCTCGCCGGACGGCAAGACCGCCTATCTCACCGATTCCGGTGCCGAGGGCGCGCTGATCGTCGTCGATCTCGACAGCGGATCGGCCAAACGCATTCTGTCGGGCGATCCCTCGACCATGCCCGACAAGTCGGTGACCGTGAGCTACGACGGCAAGCCGCTGCGCCGCCCCGACGGGCGCGGCGTGGAATTCGCCGCCGATGGCATCGCGCTCTCGAACGATGGCAAGACGCTCTACTGGCAGGCGATCAAGGGCAAGACGCTCTACAGCCTGCCGACCGATGCGCTCACCGGCTGGGCCGCTGCCTCGGTCGTGCCCGACACGCTCACCGACAAGAGCCTTTCAAGCAAGATCGCGCGGGTCGGCGAGAACGGCGTGGCCGACGGTCTGCTGATCGCCCGCCGCGACGGACGGATGTACGTGACCTCGCCGCAGGACAACGCGGTGAAGGTGCGCGACCTCTCCGGCGGCAAGGACGGGCTCACTACGCTAGTGCAGGACCCGTCCCTGCGCTGGCCGGACACGTTCGGCGAGGGGCCGGACGGGACGATCTACGTCACCACCTCGCACATCCAGGATTCGGCCGATTACAAGCCCGGCGCGCCGATCAGCCTGCCGACGGAGCTGTGGGCGATCAAGCCGCCCGCCCCGGATGCCACCGGCTCGACCCGGACGGCGCCGGCCCGCTGAACCGGCCCTATCTAATCCAGCGAACCGATGGGGCGCGTCCGCGCGCCCCGCTCAAGGAGCCCGGCATGCCTTTCATCGAGACCAGCGACGCGACCCGCCTCTTCTACAAGGATTGGGGCAGCGGCCCGCCGGTCGTGCTGATCCACGGCTGGCCGCTCGATGCCGATATGTGGGAGTTTCAGCAGCCGGCCCTGACCCGAGCGGGCTTTCGCACCATCGCTTATGACCGGCGCGGCTTCGGCCGCTCGGACCAGCCCTGGAGCGGCTACGACTACGACACCTTCGCCGACGACCTGAAGGCCGTCCTCGACCGTCTCGACCTTCAGGACGTGACCCTCGTCGGCTTCTCGATGGGCGGCGGCGAGATCGCCCGCTACCTCGCCCGCCATGGCGGTGCACGGGTGGCGCGCGCGGTGCTCGTCTCCGCGGTGACGCCGATGCTCGCCAAGACGCCCGATCATCCCGACGGCGTCGATGCCAGCGTGTTCGAGGGCATGATCGAGGGGATCGAGGAGGACCGGCCGCATTTCTGGGCGAACTTCGTGAAGAGCTTCTTCGGCGCCGGGTTGCTCTCCTCGCCGGCCTCGTCGGAGCTGATGGCCTGGACCGGGATGCTGGCGATGCGGGCCTCGCCCAAGGCGACGGTCGATTGCGTGCGCGCCTTCGGCGGGACGGATTTCCGGGCCGACATGGCAGCGTTCCGGGTGCCGACCCTGGTGATCCACGGCGACGCCGACCAGACCGTGCCCTTCGACATCAGCGGCAAGGCCGCGGCGGCGGCCATTCCGGGCGCCCGTCTCGAAGTCTACGAGGGCGCACCGCACGCCATCCCGTTCACCCACAAGGACCGGCTGACCGAGGATCTCCTGGCCTTCCTGCGGACGTAGCGGGATCAGCCGTCCTGAAGCGCGGCCGAAGCGTCGGTGCCGATCAGGCGCGCCCGCAGCGGCTGGGCGCGCCCCGTCAGCGTCAGCTCCTGCAGCGCGCCGGGGGGGAGGCCGGCGGCCTCGTAGACGGCCTCCGAGACGATCGCGACCTGCCGCATCGGCCCGGTCAGACCCTCCAACCGCGCGGCGACGTTGACCGTGTCGCCGAGCACCGTGAAGCGGGATTCGGTCTCGTCTCCGAACTCGCCGACGATGGCCATGCCCGCATGCAGGCCGACGCCGTAGCGCAGGCGCTCGCCGAGATCGGCGGCGAGCATGCGGTTGAGCTGCTCCACCTGGCGCGCGATGCCATCGACCGCCTTCAGGGCGTCGCGGGCCGCGTGTTTCGGATCGCGGTCGAGGCCGAAGATCGCCATCAGCCCGTCGCCGAGATGCTGGTTCACCGTTCCGCCCGCCTCGCGCACCGCCCGGCCGACCGCGCCGAGGAAACGGCCGATGACGAAGACGGTGTCGTAGGGCAGGTGCTCCTCCGCGAACCGGGTCGAGCCGCGCAGGTCGGCGAACAGCACGACGACGAACCGCTCCTCGCCGGTGGCAGCGCGTTCCGGATCGCGCACGGAGGCGGCGCGGGCCTGCGGCGTGAAAAGCGGCGCGACGGTGAGGTCGAGGTCCGGCCGGAGCTGGCAGGCGAGCCGGATGCCGGGGCTCGCGCCGATCCGGTCGAGGACGAGGCGCTCCGCCCGTTCCGGCTCCGGCAGCGGGTGGCTGCGCTCCGTATCGACGACCCGGATGCGGCAGGTGGAGCAGCGACCCCGCCCCCCGCACACGCTCGCATGCGGGATGCGGCCGCGCCGGCTCGCCTCCAGCACGCTGCTGCCCCGCGGCATGCGGACGGTGCGCCCATCGGGATAGCCGATGCGCACGAAGCCGCCCCGCGTCTCGGCGAGGGTGCGGGCGCCGCGGGCCAGCAGGACGAGGGCGAGCAGTGCCAGATAGGCCAGGAACAGCCCGCGCCGGATCTCGCTCAACCGTTCGGTCTGCTCGGCCAGCCCGAGATGGTTCGGCCCAAGCTCCTGCGCCCGCCACGCCGGATCGGCGGCGAGCGCCGCGACGCTGCGTCCGCCCTGCACCACGCCGAGGAGGGCCAGCACCGGCACGAGCACCGCACCCGCGAGCAGCCAGGGCGCGGCACGGGAAAAGCCGCGCTTGAGCCGGAGCCAGAAAGTGAGGCCGAAGCAGCCGTGTAGCCACGCCACGATGAGGCCCGCCGCCTGCATCAGGCCGTGGCCCGGCGCGGCGACCCAGGTCGCGTAGAGAACTTGGGCATAGCCCCGGTCGAGCTCTTCGACGCTCCAGGCCAGCCGCGTGCCGACGACGTGGCTGAGGAGGAGCAGCGGGACGGCAAGGCCGAGCAGGAGCTGCGCGGTCTCGCCCGGCCGCACCCGGTAGAAGCGCCGCTCGTAGAAGGCCTGGAGCCCGAGGACGAGGTGGATGAGAAGCGCGCCGTAGAGGAGCACGAGCGCGGGCTGCGTGCGCCAGAGCGCGACCTTTACCTCAAGCCCGGTCTCCAGCGCATCGAGCGAGATGTTGCCCAGCGCGTGGCAGAGCAGGTGCGTGAGCACGTAGGCGAACAGCACGAGGCCGCTGCCGAGGCGAAGCTGACGCAGGGTCGGCCAAGCGGGCCAGCGCAAGCCGAAGGGGCGGCCAAAGCCCGGACGCGCCGCCTGCCCCACCGCCCCCGCTCCTTCTTCGAAAACCGCATCACTCTTTCATAGTGGACCGCGGCGCTCCAACGAAACCGTCCGCCGCGCAGGAAAAATCCGTGCGTGCATGTCACGCCGCCGCGTTCCGCCTCGTCATGGGGGCAAGGTGATGGAACGGGCCGATGCGCGGCCCTCCCCATCACCGCTTCGATGGAGAGGGACGATGATCCGATCGTGTCTGCGTGCCGCCGCGTTCGCCGTGCTGCTGACGAGCGCTGCGACCGCCCACGAGACGAAGGGAGGAGTGGCGGCCGGGACAGGCGGGGACGCCACGGCCACCCTCGTCTTCGACCATGCCCTGCCCAACGTGCCGGGCAAGAGCCTGCGCGGCGTGCTCGTCATCTACGGGCCGGGCGGTGCCTCGCCCGCGCATCGGCATGCCGAGAGCGCCTTCATCACCGCGACGGTGCTGGACGGGGCGATCCGCAGTCGGGTGAACGATGGCCCGGAGCGGGTCTACCGCGCCGGTGAGAGCTTCACGGAGAGGCCCGGCGACCGCCACGACGTCAGCGCCAATGCGAGCGCCACCGAACCGGCCCGCCTGCTCGCCGTCTTCGTCCTCGACAGCGACGAGACCCGCCTGACCACGCCGATCCGCTGAACCCCAACCCTAAGTCACGACAAGGACAAAGCCCATGACACCGCGCGTCGAAAACCCCTACGGTCACGCACCCGCCGCCATCAAGGCGATGCTGGCGGTGGAGACGAGCCTGCGGACCGGCGGCCTGGAGCGGAGCCTGATCGATCTCGTGAAGCTGCGCGCTTCGCAGATCAACGGCTGCGCCTACTGCATCGGCCTGCACACCACCGAGGCGCGTCGGCATGGCGAGAGCGAGATGCGGATCGTTCTGCTCAACGCATGGCGTGAAGCGGCCCTCTACAGCCCCCGCGAGCGCGCGGCGCTGGCTTGGACCGAGGCGCTGACCCGCCTGTCCGAGATGGGCGCGCCCGACGCGCTCTATGCCGACCTGCAGACGTCTTTCACGGAGGCCGAACAGGTGCAGCTCACGCTCCAGATCGGCGCGATCAACCTGTGGAACCGGTTGCAGGTCGGCCTGCGCGGCGTCCACCATCCCGACCCGTCCCGCGATGCGGCCTGAGGCGTCCGATCCGTTCGAGGCGGAGCGGGCGCGGCTCACCCGCCTCGCCTACCGGATGCTCGGCTCCTTCGCCGAAGCGGAGGATGTGGTTCAGAGCGCGTGGCTGCGCTGGCAGGCGGCGGACCGTGCCGCCGTTGCGGTGCCGGGGGCCTTCCTGTCGCGCATCGTCACGCGGCTCTGCCTCGACACCATGAAATCGGCCCGCACCCGCCGGGAGGTCTATGTCGGGCCGTGGCTGCCGGAGCCCGCTCTCGACCCGGACGAGGCGATCGACGGCGACGACCTCACCCTCACGCTGATGATGGCGCTGGAGCGTCTCTCGCCCCTGGAACGGGCGGCCTTCCTCCTGCACGACGTGTTCGGCGTGCCCCTCGACGAGGTGGCGGCGACGCTGGGCCGGGCGGCTCCGGCGGTGCGCCAACTCGCCGTGCGGGCGCGCCAGCATGTCCGCGCCGAGCGCCCGCGCTACCCCCTGCCGCCCGAGGAGGGCGAGCGGATCGCGCGCGCCTTCTTCGATGCCTCGCGCAGCGGCGACGTTGCCGCCCTGCGCGGCCTGCTCTCCGAAACCGTGACGATGCGGACGGACGGTGGCGGCAAGGTCATCGCCTTCCTCAACCCGATCCTCGGAATCGATCGCGTCCTGCGGCTGTTCTCGGGGCTCGCCCGCAAACATGCCGGGTCGCCCGCCACCCTCCTCCGCGCCGTGCGGGTGGACGGCCTGCCGGGCTTCGTCAGCCTGGAACGCGGCGGCGTCCTCCAAGTGACGGCACTGGACATCCGCGACGGGCGGATCGCGGGCGTCTACATCACCCGCAACCCGGACAAGTTGCGCCGCGTGGCCGAGGCCGTGGCGATGACGGCCGCTCGCTGAGCCATATCCGACCGGATGGCATAAGGCCGGCGTCTCTCGGTCCGTGTTTCGACACGCTTTCTTTGCCGAACCGGAATCCCCTTCGTCGAAAAAGCGCTCTTCCCCTCACAATGGGGCGGCCAGCACCTCTTCCACGGTGACAGGGCGCCCGGACTCGCCGACGCGGCGCAGCAGTGCCGATTGGCGAAAGCGCGGGTCTCCGGTCACCTCGTGGCCGAGCCACGCCGGCCGCTCGAAATCCTGGGCCTCGTGCTCCAACTCCACCTCGGCCAGGATCATCCCGGCCAGCGTCCCGCCATAGACATCGACCTCCCAGACGAGCCCGGCATGCGGCACGCAGTGGCGTGTCTTCTCGATGAAGCCGGTATCGCAGACGAGGCGCAGCATCGCGTCCGCGTCCGCCCGCGGAATCGCGTACTCGAATTCCGGCCGGCCGAGGCCGACGCGCGCGCCCTTGATGGTGAGCCAAGCCCGGTCGTCGTCGAGCCGAACCCGCACCTTGCCGGTGTCGAACTGTCCGATCAGCCCGTCGGTGAGGCGGTGCCGGCTGACGACGCCCGCCTTCCAGCCGTCATCGGCCACGAGGAATTTCCGCTCGACCTCGAAACGCATCGGAACAAAAAGACTCTGGCGGCGGGATTAGTCCCGCCCCCTTCAACCGCTCCGCCTTACGGTACTCACAAGTTGCGCGCTATCGCTTCCCGCGCAACGCCCTCTCCCGGCGCGCGGTAACCTCAACGCCAGAACGGCTTGGTGTCGACGAGATCCTCGTGCGCCTCGGCCGCGGCCTCCAAGAGCTTGCGGCTGCGCGCCTCGATGTCGGCCGCCGTCATCCCGGCGGCGAACAGGGTCGTGGCACCGGCCGGCTCGACCGTCAGATCCCGCATCAGTTCGTGGCCGGTGGCGATGTCGTTGAGCGCGCCGAGATGGTCCTGCAGGTCGGACAGCGCCTTGCCGAAGACGCCGTGGCGCTTGCCCGCCTTCTTGCCGGGGAACAGCGGCGCGAAGAATTCCGCGCCGTAGCGCAGCTTCTTGGCGGCGATGCGCACCTGGTGACGCTCCTCGGGGTCGAGGTCGTCGAGATGGCGCCCGCGCCGCTTCACCTGCCGCCGCCGCCGGTCGAGTTCGCGGGCGGCGAAGACGCGGGCCGGCTCCGCGCGCAGCGCGACGCGGCCGGGGCTCTCGTCCCGCAGCCAGGGGCCGGCATTGATCCAGGCGATGAGGTCGAGCAGCAGCATCCGCCACGCATCGGAGCGCAGCAGCGTGGCGATGTCGCGATAGGCCTTCGCGCGCTCGTCTTCGAGCTGCCGTTCGAGGCCGAGCAGGCCGGTCTCGTCGGGATGCCGCTCGCGCTCGGCCGGCAGGATGGTGGCGAGGAAGACATCGAGGTTGCGCGCCCGGCCCAGCGGCTCCGTCATCGCCTTCAGCTCGGCGCGGATGCGGACGCCGAGCGGGTCGTCCACGAGGTCGCCGAACAGCGAGAAGGCCGAGCGCAGGCGCCGGATCGCGACGCGCATCTGGTGCAGCGCGTCGGCGTCGCGGCTCTTGAGCAGGATGTCCTCGTTGATGCGCATATGGCGCAGGCAGGCATGGGCGACGGCGCGGAACGCGTCCGCCGCACTCATGTCGTCGCGCAGGGGCACGGGCTCGGACTTGCGCACCTTGTCGATCTTGCCGGCGGCCAGCGCGTAGCCGCGCTCGGCCTTGCTGCGCACGCCGAGCCGCACGGGCACGAGGGCGGCGATGGCGTAGGCGAGCGCGAACACGTCGCTGGCGGTCCCCTCCTTCAATTCGAGCTCGATCTCGCAGATCGAGAGGATGTCGTCGCCCGCTGCCGGCGCTTCGATCCGGCCGAGGTCGAGGGCGACCTCGATGCGGGACTCACCCTGCTCGACGAGGTAGGTCCGCCGGGTGACGCGGGTGGTGAAGAGCGGCTCCAGCGCGGCGTCGGCCGCGATGCGGCGCGCGAAGGGCGTGTCGGCGAGCGCCGCCCGGTCCGGCTCGGCGCCCTCGACCGGCTGCTCCCATTCCGGCCGGTCGAACAGGCCATCGCCCTCGGCCTTGAGGGTCTGGACGAAGCGCCCCTCGCTCTCGCGCACCCGCAGGCCGAGCCCGGCCTCCTGCAACTGCCGGTCCGGCGTGTCGAAATAGACGGAGGCCAGCGCGGCTTCCCCCTGCACCGCCGCCTCCCGCAGGAGCGGATGATCCTGCAGGACGGCAAGGTCGGAGGGCTCGCATTCCAGCTTCAGCTCGATCTCGCGCGGGTCGCTCATGCGGTTTCGTCCTGCTCCTCGTAAGGGTTGTGGCGGATGCGAGCCTGCATCCTGCCGCATCGTCCGGGACAGGCACAACGCGGCGGAACCCGTGATGGATCACGCATCCGTGTGACGATCCCGCGACAGAAGCGGGGATATGGTACGCACAACCTCCGCCATCGACGGCCGCGCCCGCGGATCGGCCTGCCCGCAGGCCTGTTCCAGCGCGCGCCAATCCGCGAGGCCGGCGGGTTCGGTCGCGCAGCCATCGAGCAGCTCGCCGAGCAGGAGACCCCAGGCGCGGGTCTCGATGCGCTGCCAAGCGGCGCCGGCCGCGCCGGGCGGCAGCACGGAGGCGGCCCCGAAATCGCTCAGCACCGCCTCGCCCGCGCCCCCGTCCCACAGGGTGTTGTGCCCGTAGAGGTCGCCGTGGAGCACGCCGCAGCCGTGAAGATGGGCCGCCGCCCGCGCCACGCCGGCCGCGATCCGCAGAGCCGTCTCCGGCGGCAGGGCGAAGTTCGGCGCGTAGACGTCGCGGCTGCAGCTTTCCAGGCTCGGCGATCCGGCCAGAACCCGCCAGCCCTCCGGGATCAGCGGCATCAGGAGCCCCTGCACCCCGTCCGGATGCCCCTCGATCCGCCCGAGCGCGCCGGTGAGGTGGGGATGCCGGCCGGCGGCGAGGCAGGCGGCCATCTCCTGTTCGGGCAGCCCGTCGCTGGTCATGCGGCCCTTGAACAGTTTGACCGCGACCGCCGTCTCCCCCTCCGGCCGACGCCACAAAGCTCGGTGGATCCGCCCCGAGGCGCCCTCGCCAAGACACGGGCCGAGGGCGAGCGCGGCCCAGGGCACCTGCGGCACGCAAGCCGGTGCCGGCTCGCCGTCGAGGGGATTGCCGGCCCAGGCGATCCAGGCGAGCCGCGGCAAAGCCGTCAGCCACGCGGGCAGCGCGTCGAAGCGGTTGGCGGAAAGGCGCAGCAATTCGAGGCTTGGCGCGCCTTCGAGCGACGCGGGCAGCGCCGCCAGCCGGTTTCCCGCCAGCATCAGCTTCTGCAGGTGCGGGCGCCGGCCGAGGGCCTCGGGCAGATGCGCGATCCGGTTGTCGGTTAGCGTGAGCCAGCGCAGGGCCGGCGGCAGCGCCTCGCCCGGCACCTCCCGCAAGCTGGTGGCGCGAAACCCGATCTGGCTCAGCGCCGGACAATCCCCGAGCACGGGCGGCAGCCGTTCGAAGCGGTTGCCCGAACAGAACAGGACGCGCAGCCGCTTGAGCCGGCCGAAATCATCCGGGAGTGCGGTGAGGCCGCACGCGCTGAGATCCAGCCGTTCCAGGGTGTCGGCGAGGCCGAAAATTTCGGGCGGGACTTCTTTCAGTTTTTCGCTCAGGCGCAGCTCCCGTGCTCCGGCGAGGTCGCCGCGTCGGAGGGCGTGCAGCGTGGGCGGTGGTGGGGTGTTCATGGGAGTCTCGCGCGGGCGCTCCTGCCGGGATGACCGCTGCGCGACGACCGATCAACCCGCTGCATGCGGGAGTTAGCGGCCGGCCGCTAGCTTGCTTATCACCGCGCGATACCCGAGTTCGTCTGAGCGTCGGATCCCGCAATGGAGGGGCGGCGGAAGCGGCATGAGCAAGCCTTGAGGATGCTCGACTACGTTGCTGCAGCTTTCGGTATCGAGACCGAAGCTACCTCGGAGAAGCGTCGCCGGCTGCCGCGGCATACTCGTAATTGAGTGCCACCTGGCCTGCTGCCGGTTTCACGGACACCCAGTTTAGGTGTGATGATGAAGCCGGAGGTGCTCCATGCAGCGTCGCAAGTTCGGACGTGAGTTCAAGATCGAG
>NZ_LMNS01000009.1 GCF_001423405.1 Methylobacterium sp. Leaf123
CCCCGGGCACCGTGCTCGTCAGCGGTGGCCAGCAGGTCCGCGAGACCGAGTTCGCCGTCGTCCGCGCCGGCCTGAACTACAAGTTCGGCTCGTACTAGTATCCGGATCTCCGACGGTCCCTCACCGGACCGCCGGGTGGTTCGATGCTTCCTCGTGAATAGAAAAACAGGCGCTCCTTTGGGGCGCCTGTTTTCGTTTGAGCGTTCGGGCCCTAGCTTGGCGTTAGGGACGCACATGCGCGTGATCCGGGGCGGACAGCGCCGTGTCCTTCAGAAATGGGACGGGCTGCCGATGACGTGGTTCACGCCGGGCTAACGGTCTTCGGTCATTCTGAAAGGGAGCCGCGTTGCGTACTGGCTCTCCGTCGGATCGAACCGACAGACCCCGCCAGCCCGTGAGGTGATCGGGCGGCGGGGTCTCTCGATCGAGGAACGATCCCATCCTCCCGGTCATTCCTGCCTGCCTATCTCGGGCTCAGGAAGCATTCGATGCCTCGCCTCGCTACCCTCGGCTTGCTGCTCGCCGCACCGTTCGTCGTCGCCTCGGCCTCTGCCGCACCGGAGAGCAAGCGTGGCAACCCGGATCTCAAGAAATACTGCACGGGCGATGCCTTGCAGTTTTGCGGGGGCATCGACTCCGATAGCCCCGAGATGGATGCCTGCTTCAAGAAGCACCGCGCCGAGCTGTCTGAGAATTGCCGCCGCGCGATCACGGCCTATGAAGCGTCGAGCGCCAAGTAAGGGGCCTACTCGTGTAGCGGACTTCTTTGGCCATCGTCGTCGCTGTCGCCATGACCAGAGGCTCTATCGCAAAGGGCCAACCTCCGAACCGAAGCCTGGAGGACGCCACCTGTCATGGTGATGCGGGGGATCGTCTGCTGGGCGCCTCCAACCCCAAGGGGCTGACCCCCATCGACTTGAGTGCCCAACGTGTGCATGAGGCGGCTCAGCACCGAAGCCGCCGATGCCAAGCCGAAGCACTGATCGGCAGCCGCCTTTGCGAGGCTGCCGGAAACGATCTGCCGACATTCGTTGGGCGCTTGTGAGGTATCCGTCGATGCACGCCAAACTCGCTACGATCCTCATCACGGTCGGGATCGGTCTGACCGCCTCCGCTCACGCGCAGGGTCTTCAGCGCGGTGCGCAGGAGGGGGCCGCGCGTGGGGAGGAGATGGCCGGTCCCCTGGGGGCCGTCGTTGGCGGAGCGATCGGTGCGGCCGTCGGGACGGCCAACGGCATTCTCGGCATCGACCGCCGTGAGCGGTTCCGCATCTACGCCCGAGCGGAGCGCCGTCCGTCCTTCGCCGTCCGCGGCCCGGTTCGCGTCGGCACCATCCTGCCGGACGAAGGTCCGGTTTACTACGACGTTCCGCGGGAGTTCGAGCTTAAGGGCTACAACTACACCATCGTGAACGATCACCCCGTACTCGTCGAGCCGGGCACCCGCCGCATCGTCGAAGTGATCGACTGAGGACGTGATCGACTGGAAAGGGCGCAGCCTCGGAGGGCATGCAGGGCCGTGGGTTTGGCTCTCCCCGTTCTCCGGGGGCAACGCGGCATGCCCCTCCGGCTCGAAAAGCGACCGGTCCGTCGGACCGCTCATTGATTGTTAACCATGATGCCCCCATCTGAGGGACATGCCGATCGCGATCCCATCGCTTGATCGGCCGCGGCCACGATGCCGGGATTGGGGTGACGCCGGATGTACGCGCACCTTCGTTCCAGCATCTGTGGCCGTTTCTTTTCAGCGCCGGTCTGAGTGAGTGTGAGGTGCGTCAAGAGCCGGCCCATCGAGGCGAGACGGGGCCGCTTTCGTGCTCTCCACCAGCAGACGGATCATCTCTGACCGGCTCTCCAGCATGATGGCAGGCGGTTCGCCGACGAGGGACCGCCAGCGGGCAACGAATTCCGCTTGAGGCATATCGGCGAGAACGTCCAAGGTTGGCGGCCTTGCATCATCCAGCATACCGGAACTCCTGTCTGGTACGCCTATACGGAGTTGCTCGGGATTCCGTTTCGCCATCTATGCCGGGAGGGTTAACCGCCCCTTTTCGAGGAAGGGACGTCCGACCGGTCAGCCAGACGCGCAGGGTTCGAGGACGGCCCGCCTTTGCCCCCGAACCCCGCAGCCCGGTTGTCACCGCCCATAGCCGCGTGATCGGTTTACTTCCGCCTCATTCGTTCATGCCCCCATTCGCCTCTATCCACTTCAAGCGGGTTACGAACGCGCATTCCCGTGAAGGCCGCTCGAACGTCGATCCGGTTTTACGTTGCTAGCGGATCAGCGGGGCTTTCTCGGCCGATCGATCCCCCCCCGGCGGGCCGAGGAGAAAGCCTCTCGTGAAGAGAGGCCGGCGGCCGGCAGCAAAGCCTCAGATTGGAAGTTTGGACGCCTTGCACACGCTCGTTCCCGGCCGAACCTGTGGCACCTGTTCGGCGTGCTGCCGCGTTCTCGAGGTCAAGGCGCTTGCCAAGCCGGCCGGGATGTTATGCGCGCATCAGACCGGTGCGGCATGCGGCATCTACCCGGATCGTCCAGCCGCCTGCGCTCAGTGGCACTGCCTCTGGCGCAAGATCCGGGCTCTCCCCGATGAATTGCAGCCCGACCGTTCAGGGGTGATGTTCTCCCTGGAAACGGCTCCCACGGCTGAGGACCCTTTCCTGCGCGCCCGCATTGTCTGCCGGGCCGTGCATGGGCCCGACGCCTTCGAGCGGTGGGAGGCGGTTGAAGCGATCGACATGTTCGTTCGAGAAGGCTCGCTGCCGGTCTGGACGGCCTTCGACTCCGCGACGTCTCTGGTCTATCCAGAGCCTACCCGTGCGGATCGGCTGCGTGACGCTATCCGGTATCCGCACACGGGGATGAGCCAAGTCCGCGAGGACGAGGCCGCAACCTGGAGGCTGAGGCTCGGCTACGGCGATGCGCCTCAAGAAGCCGGCGGTTCGGAACAAAAGCCGCTCGGCGCGTTAAAGCCTCTGTTCGCCACAGGAGGAGCACACATGGCAACCGGTACGGTAAAATGGTTCAACGAGACGAAGGGCTATGGCTTCATCCAGCCCGACAACGGCGGCAAGGACGTGTTCGTACACATCTCGGCGGTCGAGCGCGCCGGCCTGCGCGATCTCGCTGAAGGGCAGAAGGTGACCTACGAGGTCGAGATCGACCGGAAGAGCGGCAAAGAGTCGGCCGGCCAACTTCAGGTCGCTTGATCGTAGGGCGCCTCCCAGGCGCCCATAAGGAAAGTGGTGGGCTGGCTTCGCGTCAGCCTACCCGCCCTGGATGACGCTTTCGCCGCTTCGGTACGGCCAGCGTATCCCCCGTTCGCCTACCGGCCCTCGAGACGACACGAGGGGGCTGTTTCGACGGGGCAGGAGGCCGGGGGCTCGCGATAGATCCGCACGCCGGGTGGCTCATCGCCGTTTTCCAGCGCGTTGCGACGCTCTTCCTCGGCGTAGTCCCAACTCCACTCGTCGGAATGCTCCCCATCAAGGACGAGGCCGGCCCGGCAACCCCAGCCATGCTGGCGCGCGACCTGGGCCTGCTCGTAGGTGACGGTGAAATAGCCGTAGGCGTGCAGCTCTCGATCCCGGCAGAGGATCTGGCCGTCCGGCGTCACGATATCGCCCGGCTTCGCACCTTCCGGCAGTGTCGATGTCATGATTGGTTCCTACGTGTCGCGCTTCAGCACGATCATACCGATCCATCGGGTGCGTGGAACAGGCGGTCGAGCGTATTCCTGCAAAATAACGGCAGCCAGCATCGGCGCCAATGCGCTGTCCAAAGTCGTATCCAGCCCTGTCGCATCAGGCCGGCGCCTCTAAGCCCTTGTTGTAACGTGCACTCTCTCGGCAAGCCGGTGACCGTCTCGTCGGAGGGCGCCCTCATGGTCGAGTCTGCGGCCATGGGTGTTGCGCCGACCCCTCGTGGAATGCCGCGCTACGCTTCAACTCACACCCCGCGATCGCCTGCGCGGATGGCCGGACTGTAACGGTTCGCGCCGATGAGCGTACAAGGCGGCGCGCCGAGCCAACACAGCGGGAAAACAAGGCGCAGCGGAGCATTCCTCTCGACGTCTTTCCCCTGACATGCTTGCTGAGAGCACCGGCCAGCACGAGCCGGACAGGGAGCGAACATGCGCAACGGTTGGGTTGTGGTCGGCGCATTGGGCTGCGCCCTCGGCGCTGCACCGGCTTGGGCGGGCATCACCGGCATCGAGATCGCCAGCGTCGAGCCTTTTGCGGACGGCGCGGAATTCGGCGCAGCGGGCAGCTACGAGCGTGTCGTCGGCACGGCCCGCGGCGAGCTCGATCCCGCCGATCCCGCGAATGCCGGCATCGTCGACATCGCCCTGGCGCCGCGCAACGCCCGCGGTCTGGTCGAGTACAAGACCGACCTGTTCATCCTGCGGCCCAAGGATCCGGCCCGAGGCAGCGGGATGCTCTTGTTCGAGGTGCTGAACCGGGGCCGCAAGTTCCTCTTCAACTGGGTTCTCGATGCCCCGGCTCAGGCGGCGCAGGCGGTCAACGATCCGACGACCGCTGCCGATGCCGGGACCGGGCTCGTCCTGCGCCGGGGCTACACGATCGTCTGGTCGGGCTGGGAGGCGGACGCGCTGCGTCAGCAGGCCGGCATGGCGATCGACGTGCCGGTGGCCGCGCGCGGCGGCAAGCCGATCGTCGAGATCGTGCGCGACGAACTCGTCAGCGCGACCCGCGGCCCGCCGGAGGCTCCTTTCTATCTGTCCTTCAAGACGGCCAGCCCGGACAAGGCCGACGCGCGCCTCACCGTTCGGCGCCGGGAGACCGACCCACCGCGGCCGGTGCCGCCAGACGCTTGGCACTACGCGACGCCGCGTCAGATCGAGCTTCTGCCGAAGGGCACCAAGCCGCTGCCCGGCTCGCTCTACGAATTCACGTACCAAGCCACCGAGCCGAAGGTGCTCGGGATCGGCTTTGCCGCCACGCGGGACGTGGTGGCCTATCTCCGCAGCGAGGGTGGCGCGGCCAATCCGGCGGGCGGCGCGATCCGGCACACGCTGGCACTCGGCATCTCGCAGAGCGGGCGCTATCTGCGCGATTTCATCCAGCTGGGCTTCAACCGGGATGAGGCCGGCAAGCGGGTGTTCGACGGCGTTCTGTCCCACATCGCGGGCGTGGGCGGCGTGTTCCTCAACGCCCGATTCGGTCAGCCCTCGCGGACCAATACGCAGCACGAGGACCATCTCTACCCGGAGAACACCTTCCCGTTCTCGGCCGCCACCCAGCACGATCCCGTCACCGGTCGCACGGGCAAGCTGCTGCGGGATGACGGCTTCGATCCCTTGCTGATCGAAGCCAATACCGGCACCGAGTATTGGCAGAAGGGCGCCTCGCTCCTCACGACCGATCCGGCGGGCCGCACCGATGTGCCGCTGCCCGACACCGCACGCGCCTACTTGGTCTCGAGCGGCTTCCACTATGGGCGTGCCGGCCTGAGCTCGACCAAGGGCCCCTGCGCGAACCCACGCAGCAGCCTGAACCCGGCCCCGGCGATTCGGGCGCTGCTGGTCGCGCTCGAAGAGTGGGTGAGGGACGGCAAGGCCCCTCCCGAGAGCCGCGTGCCGCGCCTCTCCGATCAAACCCTCGTCGAGGCGGCCGAGATCGGCTTCCCCTTCATGGTCGGTGTTCACGTTCCGACAGCACCGAATGCGATCGTGCGCTTCAGCACCTACGTAAATCCGCGCCCGGAGAGCGGACCGCAATATCGCCCGCTGGTCCCACGCGTCGATGCCGACGGCAACGAGGTGGCCGGCATTCGCCTGCCGGCCGTTGCCGCCCCGCGCGCAACCTTCACCGGCTGGAACCTGTATGCCGACCCGTTCCCCGCCGGCGCGTTGTGCGATCGCGAGGGCAGCCAGATCCCGTTCGCGCGCACGCGCGCCGAACGGGACACGGCCGGCGATCCCCGCTTGTCCCTGGAAGAGCGATATCGGGACGCGGGGGCCTACATCGCGGCCGTCACGAAATCCGTCGACGCCCTCGTGTCGGATCGCCTGCTGTTGCAGGAGGACGGCGATCGCATGATCGCAGCAGCGCGAGAGGAAACGCCGTAGCGGACGGCATGTCGCGGATGCCGGCGCTATTCGTCTGGGATGCACGGATGGGCCGGTGTCCTCATGACACTTCGACCCTGAGGCAATGATGACCGCCCACGATGCCGAATTGAACATCGCGACATGCGATGTCAGGTGTTGGCGAGGCGGCTCAGCGTATCGGTCAGCGTCAGGGCGAACAGGATTGCGAGCCAGAACAGGCCGCAGACGGCGGCGAGACGCACGAGGTCGTTGGCACGGTCGAGGCGCATGAACAGCAGGGCCACCAGGGCGGCCTGTGTTGCGGCAAGGCCGAAATTGACGGCCGGCGCCCAGGGGGCCTTGAGGTGGTAGGCGGCGAGCAGGCTTGCCGTCAGGAGCCCGAGAAGCAGAAGCCAGAGGACAAGGCCCCGAAGCCAGATCGCGCCGGCATTTGTTCGGAGTCGCGCCCTCATGCGCCCCGCCCATCTAGGTAGAGCATCGGGTAGAGAAAGATCCAGACCATGTCGACGAAGCCCCAGTAGAGGGTGCCCACCTCCAGCTGGGGGCTCGCGAGCAGGAAGCCCGGTGCGCGCCACTCGCACCAGACGAGGCGGACGATGAGGCCGATGCCGATCGAGAGATGGATGGCGTGGACCGAGGTCGAGAGCCAGTAGAAGCCGACGAAGAGCTGCGTGGCCGGCGCCTTCAGGGCGAAGTGAGGGCCCGGCACGAGATGCTTCTCGATATCCTCGTGGTATTCGAGGCCCTTCACCGACAGGAAGGCGAGACCGAGCAGGAAGGTCGCCGTGAGGCAGATCAGAGTGAGGCGTCGCAGTCCCTCCCGCTCGGAGGCCTGCGCGGCGATGGCCGCCGTCAGTCCGCTCGTCAGCAGCAGCGCGGTGTTGAGGGTGCCGTAGACGATGTTGGTGTCGCGGGCGGCGGTGGCGAAGTCCGTCGCGTGCTTCAGGCGCAGCACCGTGTAGAGCAGGAACAGCGCGCCGAAAAACAGCACTTCGCTGGCGAGGAAAACCTACATCCCGAAGGTGGCGCTGGCGCGCTGATAGGCGAACGCGCCAGTCTCCGGCAGCCTGAGCCCGTCCCAGGGCTCGCGCAGGTGACGGCCGGCGGTCGGCGGCGTGAGGTCACCGCCCGCGCTCACGTCAGCGCTCCCTGCTCGGCAATGCGATCGTCCTCGGCCGGTGCCGCGCTCTTGGGGTGATAATCGTAGGGGCTACCGAGCACTTCCGGGTTGCCGAAGAAGTTCTCGCGCGGCGGCGGGGAGGTGGTGCGCCATTCGAGCCCCGAGGCGTTCCACGGGTCGTTGAGGGCGCGAGTGCCGTAGAACAGCGACCAAGTGAGGTAGCCGAGCGGCATCAGGTAGGCGACGGCCAGCACGGCCGCGCCCGAGGATGAGAGCACGTTCCAGACCTGGAACTCCGGCGGATAGGTGTAGTAGCGCCGCGGCATGCCGAGATAGCCGGCGATGAATTGCGGGAAGAAGGTCAGGTTGAAGCCGAAGAACATCAGCAGGGCGGCAAAGCGCGCCCAGCTCTCCGGATACATCCGCCCCGTCACCTTCGGCCACCAGAAGTGCAGGCCGGCGAAGTAGGCCGACACGGAGGCGTCGACCATGATGTAGTGGAAATGGGCGACGACGAAGTAGGTGTCCTGCACGTGCACGTCGATCGGCACGGAGGCGAGGAACAGGCCGGTCAGCCCGCCCATGGTGAACAGGCCGAGGAAGCCGAGCGCGTAGAGCATCGACGATTCGAAGCCGATCTGGCCGCGGTAGAGCGTGGCGGTCCAGTTGAACACCTTGATGGCCGAGGGCACGGCCACGATGAAGGACAGGAACGAGAACACCAGGGCGGCGAACGGCGACATGCCGGAGGTGAACATGTGGTGGCCCCAGGTGAAGAAGCCGATCACCGCGATCGCCACCAGGGCGTAGACCATGAACGAATAGCCGAAGATGCGCCGCCGCGCGTAGCAGGTGATGACCTCCGAGATCACGCCCATGGCCGGCAGGATCATGATGTAGACGGCCGGGTGCGAGTAGAACCAGAACAGGTGCTGGAACAGGATCGGGTCGCCGCCCCGGGCCGGATCGAAGATCGACAGGTTGAAGCTGCGTTCGGCGATAACGAGGACCAGCGTCAGGGCCAGCACCGGCGTAGCGAGCACGAAGATCAGGCTCGTCGTGTACATCGACCAGACGAAGAGCGGCAGGCGGAACCACGTCATGCCGGGCACCCGCAGGTAATGCACCGTGGCAATGAAGTTCACGCCCGTGGCGATGGTCGAGAAGCCGGAGACGAACACACCGAGCACGGCGAGGGTGACGAAGGTGTTCGAGAACACCGTCGAGTAGGGGACGTAGAAGGTCCAGCCGGTGTCGATGCCGCCCGCCAGCACGGCGGCGAGCGTCAAGAGCCCGCCGGCCATGTTGAGATACCACGAGATCAGGTTGAGCTTGGGGAAGGCGAGGTTGCGTGCGCCGATCATCAGCGGCAGCAGGAAGTTCCCCATCGTCGTCGGGATCGACGGGATGAGGAAGAATCACACCATGACGATGCCGTGGAGCGAGAACAGCTTGTTGTAGGTGTCGGCGCCAACGACGTCGCCCTGCGGCGTGAACAGCTCCAGCCGCACCAGCGTGGCCGCCGCGCCGCCGATGAAGAAGAAGAATGTGATCGACAGCGCGTAGAGGATCGCGATGCGCTTGCGATCGGTGGTGAACAGCCAGGAGGCGACGGAATGACCCTCGCCGAGATAGCTGACCGGCAGGCCGAGAATCAACTCGCGGGGATTGGCCAGCGTCGAGGCATCGGAAGAGGCGCCGCTCATCGGAGGCTTCCTGCGGAGGAGGGAGGGGGCGTCATGGCGGCGTCTCTCCCGCGGCGGGCGCGCCGGGCACCATGGCCGGGCTGCGCAGGGTCTGGTTCGCGGCGCCGTCCTGCGGGGGTTCGCCCGGCGCACAGATGTTCTGCGCGGGCGCGAGGTTGAGCGAGCCGATCAGGTCGAACCGGTCGGTGCCGTGGCGGATATAGGCGGTGAGCGCCTGGATCTTGCCGTCGGAGAGCTTGCCCTCATAGCTCGGCATGATCGGCTCGTAGCCGGCGACCACATCGCGCTGCGGCTGGAGGATCGAGTCGCGGATGTAGGCTTCATCCACATTTGCCATGCGTCCGCCGTCCAGCGGCACCGACTGTCCCCAGATCCCGGCAAGCGAGGGCGCGTGCACCTTCGAACCGGCGTTGTGGCAGCCGGAGCAGCCGCGCGCGGAGAAAAGCCGTTCGCCGAGTTCGGCGAGCCCGTCCCGCTCGGGCTGCCGTGTGAGCCACTGCGCATAATCCTGCGGCTCCATCACGATCACCCGGCCCAGCATGCGCGAGTGGTCGATGCCGCAATACTCGGTGCAGAGCAGGTGGTAGGTGCCGGTCTTGGTCGCCTGAAACCACGTTTCGGTCTGCTGGTAGGGCAGGGCGTTGCGCTTCAGGCGGAAGGCCGGCACGTAGAACGAGTGGATCACGTCCTGCGAGGTCAGAAGCAGGCGCACCGGCGCGCCGACGGGCACATGCAACTCGTTGATCTCGCGGGTGCCGCTGGGCCCTTGCGTCTTCCACATCCATTGCTTGCCGACGACGTGGATCTCGATGGCGTCATTGGGCGGCGAGAAGGCGGCGATCTCGACCGAGGCCGCCCACCAGAAGATGAAGACGAAGATGAACAGCGTCGCGGCCGTCCAGCCGATCTCGAATTCGCGGGAGACGACGCTCGGCATCTCGCCGCGCTTGGCCGGGGAGCCGCGGCGGAACCGGATCGCGAAGGTCAGGACCAGCCCGACGACGAGCAGGACGATGGCCGAGGAGATCAGCAGCAGGCCGACGAAGATCGCATCGACCTTCGCCGCCTGAACGGAGGCCGATTCCGGTCGCAGGAAGGCGGGGATCAGGGAATCGAGCATCACCGCGCGCCTTTCCCCGGCTCAGGCCCGGCGCCGGGGGAGAGCACGCCGCTCGACGCGCCGCCGCGGCTGCCGAGCGTCGGCGTGCGTTCCGGTTGGAGCGGGGCCGCGTAGGCCGCGTTGCCGCGCGCTGCGAGGCGCCGCATCGCTTCCGCGATCGGCATCCGGGCGATCCCGTTCGCGCGGTCGATCCAGGCGTAGCCGTCGAGCTTGGCCCGCTGATCCTTGAGCATCGCCGCAAGGTCGGCCGCCGGGCTCTGTTGAAGCCGCGGTGCCGGGAAAACCCGCGCCGCTTGAACCAGGGGGCCGAGGCTCTGGCGGTTATAGTAGTACCGCAGGCCGCCGACGGTGACGGCGGTGAAGCCGACGATGAACAGGCCCGTGAGCAGCAGCGGCTTGAGCCGGATGTCCGGCGCCTCGGTGCCGGGCGGGGCGTGGCCGACGACATCGTCGTGGACCCCCGTATGGAGTTGACCGCGCGCCGCGTCAGACATGACGGAGCCTCCCGACACGCCGGACGATGAGCCGAGAGGTGAAGCGAGAGAGAAGCACCAGCAAGGCGAGAGCGACCACGGCCGCCGCGGCGGCGGAACCGGCCGCGTCGCCGTAGGCCGGAAGAACGAGCCAGGCGAAGTGCACGGCCACGCCGACCAGCACGAGCAGGCCGACGCCGCGCATCAGCGCCGGGCTTCTCCGAACGGCCGAGAAGAGCAGGGCGAGGAAGGGCAGGATGCCGCCGAGGATCAGGCTGGCGATCAGGACACCGCCCCAGGGGCTCGCGCCGCGTTTGAGATACCACGCGGCCTTGGGCGGAAGGTCACCGTACCACGCCACGATGTAGGACATCAGCTCGAGGTAGATCACGCCCAGCAGCGTCGCGAGCATCAGGCCGGCGAGGTCGGCAGTGCCGCGGGCATCAAAGCTCGGTGGGCTCACCAGCGCACAGAAGGCGAGGGCCGCGAGGATCTGGTGAAGTGCGACGTCGGCAGGAAAGGCCGAGGAATTGAAGCCGGGCTCGACGGAGAGAATCCAATAGACCGAGACGAGGCTGATGGTCAGGCCGTAGAAGGTGAGGCCCAGGGCGGCAACGAGCGTGCCGGCGCGGCCGGACAGGCACAGGGCGGCGAGCGCCGACCAGCCGAGCAGGGTGACGGTCGCGCGGACGAGGAACAGCGTCGGATCGAGGTAGAGCCGCAGGACATCCGGCTTGGCGCCGATGCCGGCGGCCCAGGGAAACGCGGCCGGGAGCCCGAGGGCGACACCGAGGAAGGTGAGGGCGGCGAGCGGCACGAGGGCGGTCGCCGGCCGGAGCACAGGGGCGAGGACTTCGCTCCAGCGCCCACCGGTGACGGCGTGGATCATGACGAGGACGAGGGCGCCGAAGGGCACCGCGCTCCACACGATCCAGGCGAGAAGCCAGCCGCGGAACAGGGCATCGCTCACGGCAGCTTCTCCGCGAGATCGGGGGCCTCGGCGACGCGGGCGCCCTGCGAGAGCTGCAATGCGCGGATATAGGCGGCGATTGCCCAGCGGTCGCGCGGCTCGACCCGGTTGGCATAGGCGTACATCACACCGTAGCTGCGGGTGATGACTTCGACGAAGTAGGCGGCCGGCGCCGCCCGCAGGCGGTCCTCGTGGTAGGAGGGCGGGGCGGGAAAGCCGCGCTGCACCACCATGCCGTCGCCGTGGCCGGTATAGCCGTGGCAGGGTGTGCAGATCGCGTCGTAGCGCTGGCGCCCGCGCTCCAGTAGCGCGGCATCGACGGGCGGCGGCTCGCGCAAGGATGCCTCGCGGGCGAGCGCGCCGATCGCGACCGTGCCTTCCGGCGGGCGGCGCGCCTCGGCGGGGTCGGGGAAGAGCGGAGCCTTGCCGTAGACCTCGTAACGCGCCTGCTGGCGCATCGACTGATCCTCGCAGGCCGCCAGGGCGACCAGAAGCGGCAGCAGGAGGGGGAGGGCGCGCCTCACGGGTGCATCTCCGCGACGAGGAGGGCGCCGGCCCGCTCCAGGCTCTCGCGCAGAGCGGTTGCGTTGGCATCTTTCGATGCGACGAGGAGCAGGAAGCGGTCCTGGCTCGCGCGCTCGAATTGAGGGATCGCGAAAAGCGGATGGTGCAGGCGCGGCAAGCCGCAGGTCCAGAACAGGGCGATGAGGCCGGTGATCGCCGCGATCAGCACGCCGAATTCGAACGGGACCAGCAGGAAGACCGGCCAGGAATGCAGCGGGCGCCCGCCGGTGTTCAGCGGGTAATCGATCACAGACGAGTAGTATTGCAGGGCATACATCGCCGCCGCCGCGCCGAAGCCGGCCAGAGCGATCGCCGGCCGCACGAGGTTGCGCGATGGTGCGAAGGTGTCGGTGAGGTCCTGCACCGGAAACGGGGTGAAGGCGTCGAGCGCGCGGTGGCCGTCGGCGGCGGCCAGCCGCATCGCCCGCACCAGCGCCTCGGGGGTGTCGAACTCGGCGAGCAGCGGGGCGCTCAATCCGTTCCCCCGCGCGCCGCGCCCTCGTCATGGGCGAGCTGGCTGACCTCGTTAATGGAGACGATGGGGAAGATCCGCGCCAGCACGAGAAAGCCGAAGGCGAACAGCCCGAGCGGCGCGATCAGGATCACCCCGTCGTAGAACGCTGACATGGTAGGTCCGCCACAGGCTCGCGGCGTGGCCGTGCGAGAGCGTGTTCCAGACGATCAGGATGCGCTCCAGCCACATGCCGAGATTGATCACGATCGAGATGATCGCCAGCGCCCAAAGGTTGAGGCGGACCCGCGCGAACCACAGGGCCTGCGGCACGAGGCAGTTGCAGAACAGAAGACTGTAGTAGAGCCAGCGATAATCGCCGGTGAAGAAGTAAGCGATCACCGCGCGGTCGGCGTGATCGCCGCCGTACCAGTCCATGAACCACTCGGTGGCGTAGGAGAGGGTCATGACGATCGACGCGAACAGCATCACCTTCGCCATCGCATCGAAATGGGCCGGGGTGATCACCGCCTGGAGGTTCAGGCCCCAGCGGATGATGATCGCCAGCACCACCACCATGGCAAAGCCCGGCTACATCGCCCCGACCACGAAGTAGGGCGGGAAGATCGATTCCTGCCAGCCGAGGATCAGGCTCGCGGCAAAGTCGAGACCGACGATGGAATGGACAGAGCAGACCAGCGGCACCGCGAGCGCCGCCATGGTCTTGCGGAAGGTCTCGTAGACCGCCCAGTGCCGGGCCGAGCCGCGCCAGCCCAGAGCCAGTGCGCCGTAGATCTTCCGGCCGAGGCGTGACTGCGCCCGGTCGCGCATCGTCGCGAGGTCGGGCAGCAGGCCGGTGAACCAGAAGATCAGCGAGAAGAGCAGATAGCTCAGGATCGCCCAGAAATCCCACACCAGCGCGGAGCGCCATTGCGGCCAGAGATCCATGGTGTTCGGGTAGGGTGCCAGCCAATACGAGTAGAGCGGCCGCCCGAGATGGATGATCGGGAAGATGCCGGCGATGGCGGCTGCGAACAGCGTCATCGCCTCGGCGAAGCGGTTGATCGAGGCGCGCCAGTGCTGGCGCGTCAGCAGCAGCATGGAGGAGATCAGCGTTTCGGCATTGCCGATGCCGATCCACCAGACGTAATTCGCGATGGAGAAGCCCCACACCACCGTGGTGTTCACGCCCGACAGGCCGATGCCGACCGTGAGCACCGCGCCGATGGCGATGACGGTGGCGGGCACCAGCGGCAGCACGCCGAGGAAGGCGATGACCCAGGCGCGGCCCGGCCACCGCCGCTGGATCGGGTCGGCCACCGCGGCGCAGATCTCGCCGTAGCCGAGGCGCTCGCGGTCGGTCCAACGATGCGGCTGGGCGCTCCCGCTCACGCGTGGTCCTCCTTCAGGTCCGGGTTCGGGGCGCGGAGGTTGGCGAGGTAGGTCGTGCGCGGCCGGGTGTTCAGCTCCTCCAACAGCGCGTAGTGGCGCGGATCCTTGCGCAGTTCGGCGATGGCGTTGCCGGGCTTGGCGAGGTCGCCGAACTGGATCGCCCGCGTCGGGCAGGCGGATTGGCAGGCGGTGACGATCGCCCCCATCTCGCGGCCGTCGCGCTCGGCCGCCTGCCGCTCGGTGGCGATGCGCTGGATGCAGTAGGTGCACTTCTCCATCACGCCGCGGGCGCGGACCGTGACGTTGGGGTTGCGTTGAGCCTTCACCGATTCCGCGCCGAGATTGGCGTAGGGCTGGCCGTCGGCGTAGCCGAAGAAGTTGAAGCGGCGGACCTTGTAGGGGCAGTTCGCCTCGCAGAAGCGGGTGCCGACGCAGCGGTTGTAGACCTGAAGGTTCAGGCCCTCGCCGTCATGGACTGAGGCCGCGACGGGGCAGACCGGCTCGCAGGGCGCGTGCTCGCAATGCATGCAGGGCACGGGCTGGAACCCGGCCCGCGGCGCCTCCGGGCTGCCCTCGTCGTAGATATCGACCCGCAGCCAGTGCATCATCCGGCCCCGCGCGATCTCTTCAGGGCCAACGACGGGAACGTTGTTCTCGGACTGGCAGGCGACGACGCAGGCGTTGCAGCCGGTGCAGGCATCGGTGTCGATCACCATCGCCCAGGCATGGCCCTCGGCATCACCCTTCCACGGATCGAGCAGCGAGGGCTGATCCGCGCCGATGCCCTTCGGCTCGGCGCTCGCCAAAGCGGCCAGATCGATCTGCCGGAACAGCTTTTTGGTTTCGCCCTCGATCTCGACATAGTTCTGCGTGCGCAGGATCGTCTCGGTCCTGTCGGATTTCACGAGATCGACGCCGGTCACGAGCCAGGGCGAGGCCTGCATCGAAAGTCCGTAGGCATTCGCACCGACGCCGTTGCCGTTGCCGATGGCGCCGGCCCGCTCGCGGCCGTAGCCGAGCGTCAGCACGCCGACACCCTCGGCGACGCCAGACTCGATGATCACCGGCACCTCGATCGCGTGCCCACCCGCGCTGGCGCGCACCACGTCGCCGGCCTCGAGCCCGCGCCGCCGGGCTTCCGCGCGCGACAACGCGAGCGCGTTGCCCCAGACCTGCTTCGAGATCGGCTTCGGGCATTCCTGAAGCCACGCATTGTTGGCAAAGCGCCCGTCCTAAATGGACGGGTCGGGACGCAGCTCGACCGTCAGCCCCTCGGCCGGGCGGGTCTCGGGAAGGCTCGGCAGGCGCGGTGCGCCGGGATCGACGATGGGCGCGGCGCTGTCGGCGACGACGCCGTCATGCAGGCAGCGGCGCCACCAGCCCTCGAAGTCGCCTCCGCCGCGTGCCCGCCATGTCTCGCGCACGAGCGCATAGCCGGCCGTCGCCGTGTGGCCGGCCAAGAGCGGAAGGATCTCGTGGAGCGAGCGCCCGTCGTAGAGCGGGCGCAGCAGCGGCTGAACGAGGCTCACGGTGCCATCGGTGGCCCGCAGGTCCGACCAGCTTTCCAACGCGTGGGTCAGCGGCAGGTGCCAGCGGGTCGCGCCCGCGGTCTCGTCGCCGTGCAAGCCGGCATGGACGCTGAAGCGGGCGCGGGCGATGCGCCGGGCGAGATCGAGGTCGGCCGGGGCCGTCGCGACCGGATTGGCGCCGAGGATGGCAAGGCAGGTCACGCTGCCACGGTCGAGCGCCTGGGCGAGATCGGCGAGCGTCGCCGGCGTGCGGCCCTCGATCCCGTCGGGCGGCGCGATGAGATCGACCGGTGCTTGAAGGCGCGCGTTGATCCAGTGCGTCAGCGCGTGCCATTCCGGCGGCAGGGCGGGGCCGGCGAGCACCAGAGCGCGACCCTGATGCGCCGTCAGATCGGCAGCCACCGCTTGCACGAAGCGGCGGGTCGCCTCAGGCAGGTCGGGCGCGGCCAGGCCGGCACCGAGCGCGTTGGCGATGCTCGTCAGGATCGCAGCCTGTTCGAGCGGCGGCATGGCGCGCCGCGCGTCCGCCTTGACGCCGGTGAGCGTCAGCGCCGACTCGGCCACGTAGAGACGTCCGAACCGGGTCGGATCGCGGCGGCGTTCGGCGAAGGCGCGCGAGAGGCGGATCTGGTCCGGCCCGGCCCCGAGCGGGTCGGCGCCGACGCACAGGATCGTCTCGGCCCGGTCGAGCCGCGGCAGAACACGCAAGGGACGGCCGAAGGCGAGTTCGGCCCCCCGCTCGGCATTCGCCTCGTCGATCGCCTCGTGAACATGCCAGACCGCCTCCGGCAAAGCTCGCAGCAGAGCATCGATCTGGCGGGCGAGCGTCGGCGAGGTGACGCGGCCGGTCACGAGATGCAGACCGCGTCCGCGCTCGCCGCGCACGGTGGAAAGCGGCCCGCTCAGGGCGCGCTCGAACATGTCCCAGGAGGCGATGCCGTTGACCCGCTCGGTCACCGTGCGCGAGCGGTCGGGATCGTAGAGGTCGAGGATCGCGGCCTCGGCGAACACGTCGGTCGCGCCCAGGCTGCCGGGATGGAGCGGATTGCCCTCGATCTTGATCGGCCGTCCATCGACGGCGATGGCGTGGACGCCCCGCGCCCAGCCGCTGAGGGACAGTGTCGTGGCGTATCGCGCCGGCACGCCGGGCAGGAGCTGCTCGGGCGCGCGGACATAGGGCACGATCTCTTCGACTGGCTTCGAACAGCCGCCCGCGGCGAGCGTGATGCCCGCACCGAGCAGCCGCAGCGCCTGTCGCCGAGAGGGGGGGGCAGCGGTGGCATATCGAGCACTCGCTCAGCCGCTCGGCGGATTTGATATGGCGCTCCTCCATGAAGCGCGCGCCGATCGCCGCCTGATCGGCCGGCGGTGTCCAGTTCATATCGAACACGGCCTCGTGCGGGCGCAGGTTCGGCGCCGGATCGCGATGGCAGTCCAGGCACCAGCCCATGGTGAGCGGCGCCGCTTGGCGCATCAGTTTCATGGTCTGGACTTCGCCGTGGCAGGTCGAGCAGCCCACACCCTTGGCCACGTGTACGGAATGATTGAAATAGGCATAGGCCGGCAGGTTATGGACGCGGTTCCACTGAAGCGGTCGCTAATCGGCAAGGCTCCGGCGCACGGGCGCAAGCATCGGCGCGTTGGTCCATTCCTGCGAATGGCAGTTCATGCAAGTCTCGGTCGGTGTAATGCCGGCGAAGGCTGCCTTCTCGACGGAGGTGTGGCAGTAACGGCAATCGATCCCGAGGCCGCCGACATGGTGCTCATGGCTGAAGGGAACAGGCTGCTCGCGGGTCACGTCCTGCGCCGTTGCGTAGGGCGAGCGCCAAAATGCGTAAGCAAGCCCCACGGCCAGGACCGGCGCCGCGCCGATCGAGGCGAGAACGACGCGGGCGACCGTATCCGCTCCTGGATGAAATACCTGAACCATCCCGCGCGGGCAGCCTTCCGTCCGTCACCGTTCGCATCTTCCGGGATTAAAGCTGGCCCATCTTCGTACTATCCGCAAGAATTCTCATGCTGCATCAGCCAAAAATCTTTGTTAGTGCGACTCAACAACAGCATAGTCATGCAATATTATTCCCATCTTACCTGCAAGATGGGTTGCTCTTCTTCGTTGGTGGCGATGAAGGTGCAATGTCGTCCGCCCGCCGATTCCGCCCGATCGTCTCCGGTGGTCAGAACGATGGATGAGTGGTCTCCCGCGAATCCTCCCGACACGACCGGCTCGGCGCCAGCGCGTCGATCGCGCCTTGATGCCGGGGAAACCTCGGATGCCGGAGAAAGATCAATCGCAGCCGTCGAGCGCGGCCGATCGGTATCGGATCCCGGCGACGAGCCTGTGACTGTCCGGATCATTCTGCGAGCGGAGAGACGTGCCATCCCTGGCAGGGACGACAAGGGTCGCCAGGGGCGATCCCGCCACGCAGGTTTGCGGGGTCGATCGCCCGATGCGGCGGCAGAGCGGTTCCAGATGCGAGGGAGACCTACTCAGCGGCGTGAGGCCGGTTACCTCGCGTTTACGGGATCGGCGAGGGCGTCCGTGCGAACCTGCTCCGATCCCCGGCACGGCTCTCGGCTCGTTACTTAGAACGCGAGGCTACCGGACAACGCAACTCCGCGCTCCGTGTCAGCGATCGTCGTATGGCCGACCCGCGACCACGGCGCGGGGATGTCCACTTTTGGACAACCCGATCAGACGAGCTTGAGCAGCCGACATTGCCCTCGATAAATCACGCCAAGATCCCTCGTTGGCGTGCGGGACGCACGAGAGCTCCGGCGGCGCGCCTGAACGCGCCGCCGAACAGAAGCCTTACTCGGCCGCCATCGGCGCAGCCTCCGCGGGGACGACGCGTGCCGCGCAGAACTTGAACTCGGGAATCTTTCCGAGAGGGTCGAGGGCCGGGTTGGTGAGGAGGTTGGCCGCGGCTTCCGCGTAGCAGAAGGGCATGAAGATCATGCCGACCGGCACGTCTCGGTCCGAGCGCACCTTCAGCTCGACGGCGCCGCGCCGGGTTTCCAATCGCATCGATCCGCCTGGCCGGAGGCCGAGCCGGTAGAGCTCCTTGGGGGCCATGAAGGCCACCGCCTCTGGCTCCAGCGCATCGAGCACACCCGCGCGCCGGGTCATCGAGCCGGTGTGCCAGTGTTCGAGCACGCGGCCGGTCGAGAGCACCATCGGGAACTCTTCGTCCGGCACCTCGTCCGGCGGCACGATCGCCGCGGGCACGATTTTGGCTCGACCGCTCTCCGTCGGGAAGCCGGCGTAGAAGATGATCTCGTTGCCGGGCTGGTCCGGGCCATCGACCGGGTAGGTCACCGCCCCTTCGCGCTCCAGCCGCTCCCAGGTGATGTTGTTCAGGGACGGCATCACCTGCGCCATCTCGGCGAAGATGTCGGCCGGGCCGCCGTAGTTCCAGTCGAGGCCGAGGCGCTTGGCCAGTTCCTGGATGATCCACCAATCCTGACGCGCATCGCCCGGAGGGGCGACGACTGGCTGGGCGATCTGCACCCGGCGGTCGGTGTTGGTGAAGGTGCCGGCCTTCTCGGCAAAGGCCGAGGCCGGCAGCACCACGTCGGCGTGGAAGGCGGTCTCGGTGAGGAATAGGTCCTGCACCACGAGGTGGTCGAGCATCGCCAGGGCATGGCGGGCGTGGTTGAGGTCGGGGTCGGACATCGCCGGGTTCTCACCCTCGACGAACATGCCCTTGATCTCGCCCGCATGGATCGCGCGCATGATCTCAACCACCGTCAGGCCCCGCTGCGGATCGAGCGACTGGCCCCAGAACTCCTCGAACAGCTCGCGCACCGCATCCTTCTCGACCGACTGATAGTCCGGATAGACCATCGGGATCAGGCCGGCATCGGACGCGCCCTGGACGTTGTTCTGGCCGCGCAACGGGTGCAGCCCGGTGCCGGGACGGCCGATCTGGCCGGTGATGAGGGCGAGGGCGATCAGGCAGCGCGAGTTGTCGGTGCCGTGGACGTGCTGGCTGACGCCCATGCCCCAGAAGATGAGCGAGGACTTGGCCCGGGCGTAGAGCCGGGCGACTTCGCGCAGGGTCTCGGCGTCGATGCCACAGACCGAAGCCATCTTCTCCGGCGTGAAGTCGACGATCTTCTCGCGGAGCGCCTCGAAGTTCTCGGTGTAGCCGGCGATGTATTGCTCGTCGTAGAGGCCCTCCGTGATGATCACGTTGAGCATCGCGTTGAGCATCGCCACGTCGGAACCGGGGCGGAAGGCGAGGTGCCGGTAGGCGTGGCGCGACAGCGTCTGGCGCCGCGGATCCATAATGATCAGCTTGGCTCCGCGCTGCTTCACCGCGTTCTTGAGGAAAGTCGCCGCGACCGGGTGGTTCACGGTCGGATTAGCGCCGATGACCACGATGACCTCGGCGTCGAGCGCCGCCGAGAACGGGGCAGTGACGGCGCCGGAATTCAGGCCTTCCATCAGCGCCGCCACCGATGAGGCGTGGCACAGGCGCGTGCAGTGATCGACGTTGTTGGTGCCAAAGCCCAGGCGAACGAGCTTCTGGAAGAGGTAGGCCTCCTCGTTCGAACCCTTCGCCGAGCCGAAGCCCGCCAGCGCCTTGCGCCCGTTGGTGTCACGGATCGTCTTCAGGCCGCCGGCCGCGCGGTCGAGCGCCTCCTCCCAGGTCGCCTCGCGGAAATGTGTCCAGGGGTTCGCCGGGTCGACCTGATCGTTGGCGTCCTTGGGCACGTTCTCCAGGCGGATCAGCGGCACCGTCAGGCGGTGGGGGTGGTGGACGTAATCGAAGCCGAAGCGGCCCTTCACGCAGAGCCGGTTCTGGTTGGCCGGCCCGTTCACGCCCTCGGCGTAGACGATGCGCTCGTCCTTGACCTTGTAGGAGACCTGGCAGCCGACGCCGCAATAGGGGCAGAGCGACTTCACTTCGCGGTCGGGATAGACCGTTCGGGTCTGGTTGGCGTCGAGATAGGCCGACGGCATCAGCGCCCCGGTCGGGCAGGCCTGGACGCACTCGCCGCAGGCGACGCAGGTCGAGGCACCCATCGGGTCGTCGAAGTCGAACACGACCTTGGAGCCCGCGGCGCGGTAGGCCATGCCGATCACGTCGTTGACCTGCACTTCACGGCAGGCGCGGACGCAGAGATTGCACTGGATGCAGGCGTCGAGATTGACGCTCATCGCCGGGTGGCTGATGTCCGTGTTCCAGCGCTCGGCGGCCGGGAAGCGGCTCTCGGTCACGTCGAGGACGTCGGCCTGCACCCAGAAATGCGACGACGGATCGTGCGAGGTCGCGCGCTCGGGCTGGTCGGCCACGAGCAGTTCGAGCACCATGGCGCGGGCCTTGGTGGCGCGCTCAGTGGCCGACTTCACCTTCATGCCGATGGCCGGGGTGCGCTTGCACGAGGCGGCGAGCACGCGCTCGCCTTCGATCTCGACCATGCAGGCGCGGCAATTGCCGTCGGGACGGTAGCCGGGCTCCGGCTTGTGGCAGAGATGCGGGATATGCGTGCCGAGGCGCTTGGCGACCGCCCAGATCGTCTCGCCGGGCTGCGCCTCGACCTGTTGGCCGTCGAACTCGAAGGCGATGGTCGCGGGCGCCACCGGGGCATCCTTCAGGCCGTAGGTGCCGGAGGGATCGGGCGCGGCTTGGCCGCCGGACTTGGCGCCCTGCGAGTAGGCGCCGCCCGACGTCGATGGCGCGCCGCCCGTCGGCCCGCCGGCATCCTGTGGGCCGTTGGCGCGGATCTCGGGCTGTTCGATCTTGTTGCCGTGCGGTTCGGGGCCGTTGCTCATGCATCCGCTCCAGGCTCTGGCATCAGGTGAGGAGTCATCGTCGGGCGCGGCGTCACTCGGCCGCCACGGCCCGCGGCTCCGGGAAGAGATCGGGGAAGTACTTGATCACGGTGCTGACGGGGTTCGAGGCCGCCTGACCGAGACCGCAGATCGAGGCGTCGCGCATGCATTGCGCCAGCTCTCCGAGCAGATCGGTGTCCCACACGCCGTTCTCCATCAGCATGCGGGCCTTCTGGGTGCCCGAGCGGCAGGGCGTGCACTGCCCGCAGGACTCGTCCTCGAAGAACTTCATCAGGTTCAACGCGGCACCGCGCACATCGTCCCGGTCGGACAGGATCACGACCGCCGCCGAGCCGATGAAGCAGCCGTATTTTTCCAGCGTGCCGAAATCGAGCGGGATGTCGTTCATCGAGGCCGGCAGGATGCCCCCGGACGCCCCGCCCGGCAGGTAGGCCGCAAAGGTGTGACCCTCGGAGATGCCGCCGCAATACTCGTCGATCAGCTCTTGGATCGTGAGGCCGGCGGGCGCGAGCTTGACGCCCGGCTCCTTGACCCGGCCCGACACCGAGTAGGACCGCAGGCCCACGCGGCCGTTGCGGCCATGGCTCTTCCACCACTCGGCGCCGCGCTCGATGAGGTCGCGCACCCAGAACAGCGTCTCGATATTGTTGATCAGCGTCGGCCGGTTGAACAACCCGACCTGGAACGGGAAGGGCGGCTTGTGCCGCGGCAGGCCGCGCTTGCCCTCCAGCGACTCGATCAGCGAGGATTCCTCGCCGCAGATATAGGCGCCCGCGCCCCGGCGCAGATGGATGCGCGTTCCGCCCTCGGGAAGCTTGGCGATCTCGCGGGCCAGGATCTCGCGGGAAATCGGGTACTCGTCGCGCAGGTAGATGTAGACGTCCGAAGCCTCGACGACATGGGCGCCGATCAGCATGCCTTCGAGGAAGCGGTGCGGATCGGTGTTGAGGTAGAGCTGGTCCTTGAAGGTTCCGGGCTCGCCCTCGTCGCCGTTCACCGCCATCAGCCGGGGCCCGGGCTCGCCGCGCACGGAGCGCCACTTGCGACCGGTGGGGAAGCCGGCACCGCCGAGGCCGCGCAGGCCGCCGTCGTCGAGCACCTTCAGCACGTCATCGACCGGCAGCTCGCCGCTGCGCAGCCGTTCCAGCGTGGCGTAGCCGCCGCCAGCGCGATAGGCGTCGTAGTCGACGTAAGGGGGGATGTGGGCGTGGGTGTCCTCGGCCTCGACCGCCGCGCGCACGGAGGCGAGATCGGCCCGGTGCAGGAAATTGTGCCCGACCTCGACCGCCGGGGCGTGGTCGCACAGGCCGACGCAGGGCGCGCGCACGACACGCACCGCATCCGAGGCGAGTTCGCGCTGCAGCGTTTCGAGCAGCTCGTCGGCGCCGAACATCGCGCAGGTGATGCTGTCGCAGACCCGGATCGTCAGGCGCGGGATGTCGGCCTCGCCCTCCTTCACCACGTCGAAATGCGCGTAGAAGGTCGCGGTCTCGAACACCTCGGCAAAGGCGAGGCTCATCTCGTCGGCCAAAGCCGCGAGATGGTCGGCGCTGATCTGGCCGTAAGTGTCCTGGATCAGGTGCAGATGCTCGATCAGCAGGTCGCGCTGACGCGAGCGGGTGCCGAGCAGTTCCTCGATCTCGACCTTGGCGTGGGGATCGACCTGACGGCCCTTCGGAACGGCGCGGGTGACATTACGGCCACGGCCCGGATGCGCGAAGCGCCGGACAGTCCCACTTGCCTCACTCATGACACGACCTGTGTTCCAGCTTAATGGGGACGAAGGGGCGGGAAGATGCCGGGGAGCGGGCGATTACTGGCCGCCGAAGGCGCGCAGGGGTTGCCCCGCCTCGGAGCGCGTCCGCATCGCGACCGCCCCGGATGCCTCGTCCAGCGAGGCGACGCGGGGACCGACCACGGCATCGAGTTCCGTCTCGAACGCGTCGAGCGCGGCATTCAGCCGTTCCAGGCGATCGGCTCCCGACGATCCACCGTCTTCGGCTTCGAACGCCTTCACCAGGACATCGCGAACCTGGGCGATCAATTCCTGCGTCAGCGGCGGCTTCGCTTGTGCCGCGTAAGCATCCGCAACGGCGGCCGCGAGGTGGCTGGCCTGCATGATCATGCGTGAGAACGGTCGGAATACGAGAGGCTCTGCATCGATCGCTCGCCTGAGTTGAAGGAGGCCCGGCCTGATTTCAGGCGATATAGTGCAGGCCTTACGTCAGATTGTCATTATATCAAACTGCATGTGGAGCATACCCCGCCAGCGTTCCACGCTGGCTTGCTGTGCGATCTCCTGAAATCAGGACGGCAAAGCCGATCGCGAAATCACCGGCGCAAGCCAACCCGATCCTAGCGCGGAGCGCATCGCCGCCCATTCTGAGGCGACCGAATACGCTCGTCGCGGCTGCGAAGGCGATAAACCTTGTGGGCGAATGGGCTGAGGGCGCGGCCCGCGTCAGGTCGTCGGCAGAGTCCGTGCGACGGGGACTTGGATGGTGGGAAACACTTCCTCGCTTGGGTTTGCATGGCCCTCAGGAGACCGCGCTCCGACGCTGCGCCCGAATGCGTTGGCGTTCGCGCCGAAAGCCGTGCCAGTCTCATAAGCATCTCGTCGGGATCCGGGTGCAGGTGGTCGGTCCCCTCGAAAACCGTCGGCGCATCGCCACTTGGTCGCCGCGGCCAGACGGCCCGATGGGGTTGGGGAGCAGGTGTGCGTAAGCTGGCGTTTCCGGACGGCTCTGGAGTGTGGCTTCCTCTCGGCTTGGGGCTCCTGCTCGTCCTTCTCACCGTCGCGGCCGTTCACCTGACCCGCCCCACGACATTGACCATCGCGGTCGCCCCGAGCGGCGGCACTGAGCCGGCTCTGCTGCGGGCCTACGCCGACGAGCTTGCCCGGCGGAAGCTTGGCATCCGGCTGAAGGTCGTTGCCTTCGGCGGGGTGCGCGAGAGCGCGGAGACGCTCAAGGCCGGCAAGGCGGACCTCGCGGTGGTGCGGCCGGACGTGGTGATGCCCGGCAACGGCCTGACCCTCGCGGTCCTGCGGAAGCTCGCCGCCTTCGTCGCGGCGCCGGGCGCCTCCGGAAGCAAGACCATCTCGGATCTCGCGGGCAAGCGATTGGGCATGCTGGCGAGCCGGACGGCCGACCGCGCGCTGCTCCGCGACCTCATCGCTCACCACGGGCTGGAGCTTCAGACCGACGCACCGGGCGGCGTGTTGGGGAGTAAGACCGTAGCCCTGGTTCCCATCGAGGAGGCCGACGTTACGGCGGCACTCCGTGACGGGCGCATCGACGCGATGGTGCTCGTGACGACGCCCACCTCCCCCGCCGCGCGGCGGGTGATGGGCCTGGTGGGCGAGGCGAGCGAGGACGGCGAGGTCACGTTGATCGGCGTACCCGACGCGCCCGCTGTGCTGGCGCGCTGGCCGCGCCTGCAGCCCATTACGGTTCCGGCCGCCCTTTACGGCGGCAATCCCCGCCTCCCGGCCGAGGACGTCGCGACCGTGGGCTCGTCCTATCGTCTGATGGCGCGGGCCGACCTGTCGCGCAGCCTCGCCGCCGAGGTGACGCAGCACCTGTTCGAGATGCGTGCGGCTCTGGCCGATTCCGTACCTGCGGCCGAGGAGGTCAGCCACCCGGATTACGAGGACACGGCCGACGCCACGAGCGCCCGCCTGCCGATCCATCCGGGCGCCCTCGATTACTACGAGCGCGAACAGGAGACCTTCATCGAGCGCTACGAGAGCTGGATCTATCTCGTGGCCATTTTCGGCGGTGGTGTCGGGTCCACGGCCGCTTGGCTGCGGCAGCGCATCGGGCGCAAGCGCCGGGAGCGGATCGAAGTGGCCACGGCGCGCCTGCTGGAACTCCGCTCGGAGGCCCGCCGCGAAACCGACCGTGAGCGTCTGAAGGCAATGGCGGGTGAGGTGGACGACCTCGCGGGCAGCATTGCCCGCCATGCGCTGAACAAGCCGACCGAACTCCGCACCCTTGGCGCCGCCAACGTGGCCATCGATGCGGCACGCTCGACGGTCAGGCGCGCCCTGGCCAGTGCGGGAAAACCTGTCGGCTGAATGGCATCATTGCCGGGGTGACCGCAGCGGCCTCGGATTAGGGACTTTCATCGCCTGAGTGGATTGCAACCTTCGGCGTTGTCCTGTTGCCGAGCAAGGAAGCGGGATTCAGACCCGCAGAACCTTGCCGGGATTGAGCAGGCCGTCCGGGTCGAGCGCTCGCTTCAGGCGATGGGCCAAAGCCATTTCCTCGGGCCGACGGCGGCGGGCCAGCTCGTCGACGCGGTACTGGCCGATGCCGTGCTCGGCGGAGATGCTGCCGGCGAACCGATCGACCACGTCGTGCACGAGGCGGTTGATCGCGGCGCTGTCATGCTCGGGTCCGATCAGCACGTTGTAGTGCAGGTTGCCGTCGCCCATGTGGCCGAACACGTTCGGGATGGTGCCGGGTGCGCCCTCGGCGAGCGCCCGGTCGGCGGCCTCCAGGAAGGCCGGGATCGCCGGGATCGGCACCGAGACGTCGTGCTTGACCGACTTGCCCTGGTGCGCCTCGCATTCGGTGATGCGCTCGCGCAGGCCCCAGAGGCCGGCGGCCTGGGCCTTGGATTCGGCGAGCACGCCGTCCACGGCGTAGCCCCGCTCCAGAACTTCACCCAGCGTGCCCTCGACCGCGTCCCGCAGGCCCGAGAGGCTCGATCCCGCCTCGAGCAGGATGCACCAGGGGGAGGGCGGCAGCGGGCTCGGCAGGCCGGCATAGCGCTCCAGCAGATCGAAGGAGCAGCGCGAAATCAGTTCGAAGGCCTGGATCGTGTCGCCGAGGCCGTCCTGCGCAGCGGCCAGCACCCGGAGGGCTGCTTCCGGGTCGGGCACCGCCAGCAGGGCGGTCTCGGTGTGGCGCGGCCGGGGCACGAGGCGCAGCACCGCCGCGGTGACGATGCCGAGCGTCCCCTCGCTGCCGATGAAGAGCTGCTTCCAGTCGTAGCCGGCATTGTCCTTGCGGAGGGAACGCAGGCCATCGACGATGCTGCCGTCGGCGAGCACGACTTCGAGACCGAGCACGAGGTTACGGGTCATGCCGTAGCGCAGCACGTTGATGCCGCCGGAATTGGTGGCGATCATGCCGCCGACCATCGCCGAGCCCTCCGCGCCATAGCTCACGGGGAACAGCCGCCCGGCGGCCTCGGCCGCGGCCTGCGCCGCCTGAACCACGCAGCCCGCCTCGACCTCCATCGTGAGGCCGACGGGATCGACCGCGCGGACCGCGTTCATCCGCGCGAGCGAGAGCACGAGCTGGCGCCCCGAGCCGTCGGGGGTGGCCCCGCCGGCGAGCCCGGTATGGCCACCCTGGGGCACCAGGGCGATGTCGGCTTCCCGGCAAAGGCCGACGATGGATGCGACCTGCTCCGTGTTCGCCGGCCGCGCGACGGCGGCGGGCTTACCCGGAAACAGGCGGCGCCAGTCGATGGCGAAGGGCGCGCAATCGGCCTCGTCCGTCAGCAGGCCGCCCGGTCCCAGCAGGGTGTCGAGGCGGGCGAGAAGATCGGGGGGGAGACCGGTCGCGCTCATGGCTCGAAGGATTCCTCAGGCGATCCGGGCCTGGATCAGGCGGGTGCGCACCGTGCCGTCGATGGTGTCGAGCTCGGTGAGGATGCCGGCGCGATCGACCGGGGCGGCGTCGGCCTCCACCACGACGTAGCCCAACTCGCCCTCGGTCTGAAGGTACTGGGAGGTGATGTTGACGCCGCGGCGGGCAAACGCTTGGTTGACGTGGCCGAGCACGCCGGGGACGTTCCGGTGCACGTGCAGGAAGCGCACGCCGCCGACGCGCGGCGGAATCTGCACCTGCGGGAAGTTGACGGCCCCCAGGGTCGAGCCGGTCTCGACGTAATCGACGAGCTTGCGCGCGACCTCCGAGCCGATGCGGTCCTGCGCCTCCTCGGTCGAGCCGCCGATATGCGGGGTGAGGATCACGTTCGGGATGCCCTGGAGCGGCGAGACGAAGCGCTCGTCGTTGGAGCGCGGCTCGACGGGGAACACGTCGACCGCCGCGCCCCGCAGGCGGCCTTCCTTGAGCGCGACGGCGAGCGCGTCGAGATCGACCACGGTGCCGCGGCTGTTGTTGATGAGGTAGGCGCCGGGCTTCATCCGGCCGATGCGCTCGGCGCTCATGAGCCCGTGGGTGAGCGGCGTCTCCGGCACGTGCAGGCTCACCACGTCGCTGGCGGCCAGCAGCGCGTCGAGGCTGTCGGCCGGCTCGGTGTTGCCGTGGCGCAGCCGGTCGGTGAGATCGAAGAAGATCACCCGCATGCCCATCGCCTCGGCGAGGTTCGAGAGCTGGGCGCCGATATTGCCGTAGCCGACGATGCCGAGCGTCTTGCCGCGAACCTCGTAGGAGTTCTCCGCCGACTTGTCCCAGCCGCCGTCATGCGCCGCCGCGGAACGGGGCGTGATGCGGCGAAGCAGCATCACGATCTCGCCGATCGTCAGTTCGGCGACGCTGCGGGTGTTGGAGAAGGGCGCGTTGAAGACCGGGATGCCGCGGGCTCGGGCGGCATCGAGATCGACTTGGTTGGTGCCGACGCTGAAGCAGCCGATGGCGACGAGGGAGGGGGCCGCATCGAGCAGGCCGGTCGTCACCTGCGTGCGCGAGCGGATGCCGAGGACATGCGCCCCGGCGAGCACCGCGGCATCCGCCGGGCCGATCGCGCGCGGCAGGCGCTGCACCTCGTGAAGGCTCGCCCGCGCGAGGACTTCGACCGCCGACGGTGCGATGTTCTCGGCCAGGACGATGTTGACGTGGTCCTGAAGGGTAAAGCTGTCCGTGCCCGGCATGGTCTCGCCTGCGCCTGTCGTCGTTGAGCGCCCGCCATACATCAATGTTGCGGTGCGGCAATCGCCGGCGGTTCGCGTTGAGCGACGACCGGGACGATTCGTGACGCGTTTCTCCCGGAAAGCTGGCCGGAACATGGTGTCCCGCCGACTCCGCGCTTTCGGCCGAACTGGGCGGGGCGCGAAGAACCGTCCCGTCAGCCGGCCAGCCGGCGCAGCTCGCCGCGCGCGATGCCGACGAGGGTGCGGGCCGCGAGTGCGGCGATGACCGCCGTGGCCAGCGCGAGCAGCGCCAGTGCGAGGATGTCGGCGGGGACCGCGCGGACGTGCTCGGCATAGCGCAAGGCCGCCACGGCCATGGCGGCGAGCGGGAAGCTGACGGCCCACCACGAGACGCGGAACGGGCAGCAGCGCGGCAGGTCGCGCAGGCGGCCGAGCAAGACCACGAACACGAAGAGGCCGACGAAGAACAGCGCCTCGGCGAAGGCGTCGATCCGCCCGAAGGTCGCCGTGTAGCTGGAGAAGCCGACGGCGAAGGGCGCGACCAGGATCATCAGCGTCGGCCGCTGAGCCGGCGGCAGCGGCTCCTCGAAGACGAGGCGGGCGAAGACCAGGGTGAAGAGCGGGACGGCGAAGAACAGCCCGATGCTCAGCGCAGCCATCGCCAGCGTCTGCGTATAGGGCAGGCCCAGGGCGGGGGCGGCGAGCGGGACGTCGAGGAGGCCGACCACCGGCACCATCCAGGCGGGGGTCGCGTGGGCGAGCTGCTGGCGGCTGCCCATCCATCGGCTGACGATGAGGACGGCGAACAGTGCCATGCCGCCCGCGCCGACGATCCAGGCCACCGCCGCGAGCGCCGGGCTGAGATCGTGCAGCACGAAGGGCAGGAGCAGCAGGCTGATCAGGACGGTGCCGAACAGGTTGCCGGCGATCGGGTGGCGGAACTCGGCCATCACCGCCGGCCAAGCCGTGACCGCCTTCGCGCCGTAGGCCAATGCCAGGGTAAGGAAGGTGAGCAGCGCCCCCCAGCCGATCGCATCGGCGACGAGGATGGGCAGGCCGTAGCGCGCGGCGGCGAGGCGCCACGCGACGCTCAAGCCCGTCAGCCCCATCACCGAGCCGAACAGGGCCACCGGCAGGTAGTCGAACCGCGGCACCGGGACCGCGGGTGCCTCCGTTGTTGCTGGGGCCAGGGGAGTCGCCATGCCGCCGCCCTCAGACACCGGACAGGCGCGTCTTGGCGAGCGGCAGGCTACGCACCCGCTGCCCGGTCAGCGCCGCGACCGCGTTGACCACGGCAGGCGGCACGCCGGGCAGGCCCGGCTCGCCGATGCCGCCCATCGGCGCCCCACTCTCGACGATGGCGACGTGCACCCTCGGCATCCGGGTTCGGTCGAGGATCGGGTAGCTGTCGAAGTTCCGCGCCTGCCGCTGCCCGTTCTCGTAGACCACCTGTTCGAGAAGCGTGGAGGAGAGGCCGAGCGCCGCCGCGCTCTCGACTTGCCGCCGGACGATCGCCGGATTGACCACGCTGCCCGGATCGATGGCGATCCAGAGGTCGTGCACCCGCGCCTCGCCGTCCGTGAGCGAGACCTCGGCGATGGTGGCCGTCTCCGAGCCGAAGGGCGAGGCCATGGAGACGCCCCGTGCCCGGCGCGTGCCGTCCTCGGCCGTAAACGGCCCGCGCCGCCAGCCCCCGGCAAGCTCCGCCACTGTCCGCAGCAGGGTGGCGTGGCGCGGGCTGTCCGTCAGGAGCGCCATGCGCAGGTCGAACGGATCCCGGCCCCCGGCCGCAGCGATTTCGTCGAGGAAGCTTTCGTAGAAATAGTCGTTCATCGAGTGGCCGACCGAGCGCCAGAAGGCGATCGTGACGGGATGGGGCACCCGCACATAGTCGAGCTGCCGGTTCGGGATGGCGTAGGGCTTCTTGTCGAGGCCCTCGACGACGGAAGAATCGACCGGCGACTTGAACAGGGCACCGAACCAGCGGCCGATCGGGCCTTCGCCCACGGCCGTGGTCCGGAGCGCCACCGGCATCCCGTCGGGCCCGAGCGCGGCCTTGAAGCGGGCAAAACTGAGGGGCCGCACCGCGTCCATGCGGAACTCCTCCTCGCGCGACCACAGCACCCGCACGGGCCGGCCGGTCGCCTTGGCGAGCAGGATCGCCTGCGGGAAGGGGGTGGCCGGGCCGTAGAAGAAGTGGCGCCCGAAGAAGCCGCCGAGCATCGGCGAGTGGATGCGCACCTGCTCCGGGTCGAGTCCCGCGGTCTTCGCCGCGACGCCCTGGAACAGCTCCGGCATCTGGTTGGGCACCCATAGATCGAGGCTGCCATCCGCCGTGAACCGGGCGACCGCCGACGGCGGTTCGAGCTGGGCATGGGCGAGGTAGGGCGCGTCGTACTCCGCCTCGATCACCTTGGCGGCCTTCGCGAAGGCCGCGTCCGGGTCGCCCTCCTGCTCGGCCGGGAGGCCGGGCTCGGTCGTGCCCTTCAGGGCCGCCAGCATCGCCGCGGAGGAGAACGCGGCGGAGACCGTGGCAATGCCCTCCGCCGCGGGCTCGCTCCAAGCGACCTGAAGGGCCTCCGCGCCCTTGCGCGCCCGCCACCAGGAATCGGCGACCACCGCCACGGCGCCAGGCAGGCGATGGACCGAGTGGACACCCGGCATCGCGCGGATTTCCGCCTCGTTGGCGATCGCCCGCGGCTCGGTGCCGAGATGCGGCGCATGCTGCACGGCGGCGTGCAGCATCGCGTCGAGGCGGATGTCGATGGCGTAGGTCGCCCGGCCCGTCGCCTTGTCGCGCATGTCGAGCCGGGCCACCGGCCGGCCGATCCAGCGGAAGTCCTTCGGGTCCTTCAGCGCGACGTCGTCGCGGGGCAGGAGCGCCAAGGCGGCCTGCGCCACCTCGCCGTAGCCGAGCGTCCGGCCGGAGGCGGCGTGGATCACCCGGCCGTCATCAGTCGTCAGGCTGTCCTGCGGCACGGCCAGCCGCGCGGCGGCGGCGCGCAGCAGCATCTCGCGGGCAGTGGCGCCGAGACGGCGCATCGCCTCGAAGCTGGAGCGGGTCGAGAAGCTGCCGCCGGTCATTCGCAGGCCGTTGACGACGGCGTAGTCGGGGCCGGGCGGGGCGCATTCCACCGCGAAACGGGCAGGGTCGAGGTCGAGTTCCTCGCCGATGGTCTGGGCGAGCCCGGTATTGATGCCCTGGCCGCCCTCGACGAAGGGACTGAGCAGGCGCACGCTGCCGTCCGTACGGATTTCGAGGAAGGCGGCCACGCGGGTGCCGGGCTTTGCTGCCACCGCCGCCGGACCTTCCGCGCGGGTCTGCGCCGCGGCCTCCTTCGGCAGATCGATGCCGAGCAGGAGGGCGCCCGAGGCGATCCCGAGGAAGCCACGCCGCGAGAGGTTGCGCACCGGCTCCGATGCCGGGCTGGAAGCGAGACCGAGGCGGTGATGGGGCGTCAGATCGTTCATCCCCGCCTCCTCAGGCCGCGGCCTGCCGCACGGCGGCGGCGATGGCGTTGTAGGTGCCGCAACGGCACAGATTGGTCATGGCGGCGGCGATCTCGTCTTCGGTGGGGTTCGGCGTCTCCTTCAGGAGACCGCTCGCGGCCATGACCTGGCCCGACTGGCAGTAGCCGCATTGCGGCACCTCGATCCCGACCCAAGCCGCCACCACGCGGGCGCCGACCGGATCGGCCTCGATCGCCTCGATGGTGGTCACCGGTTGCGCACCGACGCTCTCGACCGGCATCTGGCAGGATCGGATCGCCTGCCCGTCGATGAGCACGGTGCAGGCGCCGCATTGGCCGATGCCGCAACCGTATTTCGTGCCGGTGAGGCCGATCGTGTCACGCAGCACGAACAGAAGCGGCGTGTCCGGATCGACATCGATCGAATGTTGATGGCCATTGATCGAAAGGCTGATCATCAACCGACTCCCTCGAGTCTTCGCGTTTCATGATCCATGGTCGATGACGGCTCGACAATTGGCAACGCCGTAAACACGGCAATTCCGGACATCGAAGCGGATAGGTCCGCGCGCCGGATGATCGGCGAACGAACTTGCTCCTTCACGCCCCGATGCTTGCTCAAGCGGCGCGGTAGCGCGCGGCCGGGACGGCACTCGAAAGATGCGGCAGCATGGTCGCGCGTGCGGCCTCCCAGGCGTCCCATTCGGCCGCGTCCTGAAGCGAGGGAATGGTAGCGAACTCGCCCCGGTCGAGGCCGGCCAGGGCCGCATCGACCAGATCCTCGGCCGACATCACCCACTCCTTCGGCAGGTGGCTCGCGGGCAGGCCGGCCACGTCCCAGAACTCGGTTCCGGTGGCGCCCGGCAGCACCACCTGCACCGCGACGCCGGTGCCCGCGAGTTCCTTGCGCAGGGAATGGCTGAAGCCGAGGACGAACGATTTCGAGCCGCCATAGACCCCGTTCAGAACCTCGGGCCCGATGGCGACGATCGAGGCGATATTGATGATCGTGCCCGTTCCGCGGCTCGTGAAGGCCGGCACCGCCGCGTAGGTCAGGCGCATCGGCGCGGTGACGTTGATGGCGATCATCCGCTCCATCTCATCGACCGAGGCCGCAGCGAGCGGCGCGGCGGAGCCGAACCCGGCATTGTTGACGAGATGCGTGATGCCCGCCTCGTCCTTCAGGATCGCCTCGATTGCGGCGAGCCCCGCCCGGTCCGTCAGATCGGCCTCGACGGCCCGCACGGTCACGCCGTGGCGACGGGTGAGATCCTCGGCGACGGCATCGAGCCGCGCCTTGTTTCGGGCGACGAGGATGAGGTCGTGGCCGCGTCCGGCGAAGCGGTCGGCGTAGACGGCACCGATGCCGGAGGAGGCGCCGGTGATGAGCACGGTTCCCTGGGTCATGATCGTGGGTCCTGTCGTGAAGCCCGACCGGCCTGCCCGGCGCTGGCGATGGCATGACCCTACGCCTGGACGGCGATGTCCTGAATGACGTATAAACGTCAAAATCGGACATGCGGCGGAGGACCGGATGCGGCAGGTCGGGTTCATCCTCGAAGACGGCTTCCAGGTGATGGGGCTCGCCGCCCTGTCGGCGTTCGAGTTCGCCAACACCGATCTCGGCCGGGAGGCCTATGGGCTTCGCGTCATGTCGGAGCGGGGCGGCACCGTCCGCTCCTCGCTGCGCATCGGCATCGAAACGGTGCCGCTGGCGGACGCCCCCGACACGTTGATGGTGGTCGGCGAGTTGCAGCCGCGCCCGCTCTCGCCGGGCCTGCGTGAGTACATCGCCGAAGCCGGCCGAACCTCGCGACGCGTTGCCGGTCTCTGCACGGGAGCCTTCGCCCTGGCCGAGGCCGGGCTGCTCGACGGCCGGGTGGCGACGACGCATTGGGCTCATGCCCGCGACATGCAGGAGCGCTTCCCGCTGATCCGCGTCGATGACGACCGCATCTTCGTAGCCGACGGGAATGTCTGGACCTCGGCCGGGATGAGCGCGGCGATCGACCTGACGCTGGCGCTGATCGAGGACGACCACGGCGCGGAGCTGTCACGCGCCATCGCTCGCAAGCTCGTCGTCTATCACCGCCGCCCCGGCGGCCAGTCACAGTTCTCGGCCCTGCTCGAACTGGAACCGCGCTCCGATCGGATCCGCCGTGCCCTGGTCTATGCCAAGGAAAACCTGCGCCGCCCGCTGACCGTCGAGGAGATGGCGGAGGCGGCCAGCGTCAGCCCGCGCCAGTTCAGCCGGGTGTTTCGCGAGGAGACCGGTCAATCCCCCGCCAAGGCCGTGGAGCGGCTGCGGCTCGAGGCCGCCAAGGCGATGCTCGAAAACGGCCGCCACTCCCTGGACGTGGTCGCGCGCGACACCGGCTTCACCGACCGCGACCGCATGCGCCGCGCCTTTCTGCGCGCCTTCGGCCACCCACCGCAGAGCCTGCGCCGGAGCCTGCGCTTGATCGAGGGCGGCGGCGAAGCGGCCGAATGATACCCGCGGCGCAGCGAAACACGGCGTCGACTGCCGGTCGCTCAGCCGGGGGGCGGTGATAACGCCTCCTGGCCCGCATAGGCTTCGAGCTCTTCCCGCAGATACGGGGCCGTGCGGCTCGGCGGCGCCGCGGCCACCGCCTCGGGGCGGCCGGCCGATACGATGGTGCCGCCGAGGTTGCCGGCGCCCGGCCCCACATCGATGACGTGGTCGGCCCCGGCGACGGCGCGCATGTCGTGCTCGACCATGACCACGGCGTTGCCCGCATCCACCAACCCGTTGAGCTGGAGCATGAGGCGGTCCACGTCGGTCGGGTGCAACCCGGTCGTCGGCTCGTCGAGAACGTAGAGCGTACCGCCGCGCTGGCCCCGCTGAAGCTCCGTGGCGAGCTTGATGCGCTGGGCTTCCCCGCCGGAAAGTTCGGTCGCCGGCTGGCCCAGGCGAAGATAGCCGAGGCCCAGATCCCGCAGCACGGCGAGCGGCCGCAGCACGGACGGCTCGTCCGCAAAGGCGTCGCAGGCACGCTCGACGGTGAGCCCGAGCACGTCCGCGATGGTCAGCCCGTTCCAGGTGACCTCCAGCGTGTCAGACGCGTAGCGGGTGCCATGGCAGGTCGGGCACGGGGCGTAGACGCTCGGCATGAACAGGAGTTCGACGCTGACGAAGCCCTCGCCCTCGCAGGCCGGACAGCGGCCCTTCGCGACGTTGAAGGAGAAGCGGCCCGCGTCGTAGCGGCGCTTGCGGGCTTCAGGGGTGGCGGCGAACAGCTTGCGGACGGCGTCGAACAGGCCGGTATAGGTGGCAAGATTCGAGCGGGGCGTGCGTCCGATCGGCTTCTGATCGACCTTCACCAGACGCCGGATGCCCTCCATGCCGCCGACGATGCGCCCCTCGGTCGGGCCCGGCGCGTCGTCGAGCGGATCCTCCGGCTCGTCGTCGATCTCGACGGGCCGTCCGAGGCGATCGCCGACGAGTTCCAACAGGGCTTGGCTCACGAGACTCGACTTGCCGGAGCCGGAAATGCCAGTCACCGCGGTGAGACAGCCCAGCGGGAAGGCCGCCGAGACCCCACGCAGATTGTTGCGGACGACGCCTTCCAGGCGCAGCCATCCCGAGGGCTCCCGCCGCGGGCGCTGCGGCGGCTCGGCCATGCCGAACAGGTGAAGGCGCGTGCGCGACGCTTCCACCGCGCGCAGGCCGTCCGGCGGGCCGCTATAGAGCACGGTGCCGCCGTGCTCGCCCGCGGCCGGGCCGACATCGACGAGCCAATCGGCGCGGCGCATCGTGCCGATGTCGTGCTCGACGACGAACAGTGAATTGCCCGAGGCGAGCAGCCCGGCCAGCGCGTCGTGCATGGCATCGCCGTCGGCGGGGTGCAGCCCGGCCGTGGGCTCGTCGAGCACGTAGGCCACGCCGAAGAGCTGCGAGCGGAGCTGGGTGGCGAGGCGCAGGCGCTGCAATTCGCCCGACGACAGGGTCGTGGTCACCCGGTCCAGCGACAGGTAGCCGAGGCCCAGCTCCGTCAGCGTTCCGATCCGGTCGATAAGGTCGGCGGCGAGGCGCTGGGCGGCCAACCGCTTCTCGATGGAGAGGTTCGGCGTCGCGCGCACATCCGGCGCGCTCGCATGGACCGAGGCCCCGGAGGCGGCGCGGCGGGCGCGATCCCGCAGGCCGGTATCGCGGTCGAGGATCTCCGTTGAAGGGCCGTCCGTCGCGTCGGGCAGCTGGTCCTCGGCCGCCGGCCGCATCGCCTCGGCCAGATCGGCGAGCGGCATGCGCGACAGCTCGCCGATATCCAGCCCGGCGAAGGTGACCAAAAGCGCCTCGGGCTTCAGGCGCTTGCCCTGACAGACCGGGCAATCCTCGCTCACGAGGTAGCTCGCCGCCCGTCGGCGCATGAGGGCGCTCTGCGAGTTGGTGAAGGTGCCGAGCACGTGGCGGCGGGCGCTGGTGAACGTGCCCATATAGCTCGGCTCGAGGCGGCGCTGACGGGCGAGCCGCGTCTGCTCCGGTGAGAGGCCGGCATAGACCGGCTCCTGCGGCTGGTCGTCCGTGAACAGAATCCAGTCCCTGAGTGCCCTGGGCAGCTCCTTCCAGGGCGTGTCGACATCGACGCCCCGGCTCACGAGGATGTCCCGCAGGTTCTGCCCGCCCCAGGCTTGCGGCCAGGCCGCGACCGCGCGCTCGCGGATCGTCAGCGAGGGATCGGGCACCATCGACGCTTCCGTCGCCTGATAGACCCGTCCGAGCCCGCCGCAGGAGGGGCAGGCGCCCTGGGGCGTGTTGGGCGAGAAATCCTCCGCGTAGAGCATCGGCTGGCCCGGCGGGTAGGTGCCGGCGCGCGAATACATCATCCGCACGAGGCTCGACAGGGTCGTGACGCTGCCGACCGAGGAGCGCGCGCTGGGCGTCCCGCGCTGCTGCTGAAGGGCGACGGCCGGGGGAAGACCCTCGATGGAATCGACGTCGGGCACCCCGACCTGATCGATCATCCGGCGCGCGTAGGGGGCGACCGACTCGAAGTAGCGCCTCTGGGCCTCCGCGTAGAGCGTACCGAAGGCGAGCGAGGACTTGCCGGAACCCGAGACGCCCGTGAACACGACGAGGGCGTCGCGCGGCACCTCCACATCGACGTCGCGCAGATTGTGCTCCCGCGCGCCCTTCACCGTGACGTAGCCCGGCCGTCCCGCGCCCGCCCGGGCGATCCTGACCCGTTCTTTGGGCTTCGCTTGGTCCATCGGCATCCCTCTCGGCGCCTCCCTCTCGCGGAGCGCCGGACGCCCCCGCGCCGACTAGAGGTTCGGGCGGCCGGACGCTACCCGTGTGAGGGAATGGTGATCGGCGATGCGGCGTGAAGAAACGCCGGTGTCCCCATCCCACCGGGACCGAATGTCGGCGACGCCGGAGGCCGCCGTCCATCAGGACTTGGCGATCTCACGAAGCAGCATCGGCACGCGCGCCCACGGCTCCGTCGCCTGCTGGTTGTGCAGACGGCTGAGCGCGTAGTTCTGGCCTCCGACGATGAGAATATCCGGCCAGCGCGAACAGAAGGCTTCGACGCAGGCGGGGTCGAAATGCCGTCCGCTCTCGGCCCGAATACAGTCCAGAGCGTCCTCGAACGGCATGGCGCCCTTGTAGGGACGCTGCGTCGTGAGGGCGTCGAACACGTCGGCCACGGCCACGATGCGGGCTGAGAGGGGGATATCGGTCCCCGCAAGCCCATGCGGGTAGCCGCTGCCGTCCCACTTTTCGTGGTGAGCTTCCGCGATTTCAGCCGCAAGGCTGATCAGTTCGGATGAACTATCCCCGAGAATGCGCTTGCCGATTGCGGCATGGGTCCTGATGAGGGCGAATTCCTCCGGATCGAGCCGACCCGGCTTCAACAGCACGCCGTCCGGAATCGCGACCTTGCCGACGTCGTGCAGGGGTGCTGCGAGATACAGGTTCCGGCAGAAATCCGGCGCGAGGTCGAGGGCCTCGGCCACGATCTGGCTGTAGCGCGCCACGCGCCACGTATGATCGCCGGTGTCGTTGTCGCGATACTCCACGGCAAGCGACAGACGGAAGATGATTTCCTCCTCGCGCTCGCGCAGATGGCGGAGCGCCATCTCCACCTCGCCATCGAGCCACGTGGCTTGCTCCGCCAGTTTCCGGACGGCCTGGGCCAAGCGGATGAGGTTGCGCAGCCGGACGGTGAGTTCGATGCCGCGCATGGACTTGTCGATGAAGTCGGTCGCACCGGCATCGAGCGCGGCAAGACGCACCGAGTCGGAGACGTCGCTCGTCACCATGACGATCGGCACGAGGTTGTAGTGAGGGACCTTCCGCAGGCTCTGGATGAACTCGATCCCATCCATGGCCGGCATGTGATAATCGACCACGACGAGATCGAAGGCGCGCATGGTCGCTTCCATCAGCCCCGCCGCCGGATCGGCATGGTCCGTCACCATCACATCCGGCTCAGCCTCCAGAAGGCCGCGCAGGCGCAGGCGCATGGTCGCGCTGTCATCGACCAGCAGTGCGTCCATCATCGGATCTCCACATCGGAGCGCGAGATGGCAGAGCTTGGGTGCTGAGCATCACGCGCAGTTTTCAATTCGGCAGGCACGCACGGGCCAACGCATAACCATCAAATGGTAAACAATTCCAACGATTTCGCGGAACGCGAGCCGTCTGGCGATCTATGCCTATGGCAGTTAAAATTCGGTATTTTCGAATCATAACTCATTAATTTATCAGTAATAATCTGAGATAAATTCCAATTACAGTACATATTCAACGTAAGTAGCAAATCTGATCCTTGCAAACCCGCACGCTGGCGCAAACACGGCCCCGGAGGCACCGCAGCTGGCCAGGGTCTAACGCTGTGCCGGCAGGATGCCGTCTCCCTGGACGCTCGCCCGGCACTATCCGCGTCGCGGACACCCGGCATTGTCATGATGAGACCCGGCCGGCTCGGCGATCAGCCGCGGGCGAACCTGAGAGGATCGAGGACGCGACATCGGCGTGCCGTGTCGCGACGACGTCCGTACCGATGACGGCTGCCGGGCACCCACGGCCTGACGCTTCGACTCGAACGCCCGTGCCGCCGGGTTCGGGCGACCGCGGACGAGAAAGCGATGCCAAACGTCACCAGGGTCGAGATGCGGAGAGCCGCGAGGATCGGCGTGTGTGGCAACCACCGGCGCGCCAAGATCATCGCCACCCACAGCTTGTTCTATGACAGCATTGCGGCTAACCACTGTTTCACCCGCATTGGCAAACGGTTCCATAGTTTAGAACTACGATAGATAAAATGAAACGATCTCTCTAACCATGCCCGAATTCACTGTAACGGATCTTGAAACGCGTCCAGAAGACGACCGCCGTTCGGTTCCGTCTCACCGGGCGGCCGATCCAGTGATCACTTCCGATGTTTTGATGCAGGGACGCCGTGAGATCGTGATCGTCCATGACGGATCGAATTATCGCCTCCGCATCACCAGCAACAACAAGCTGATCCTCACCAAATGATCTCGAACGTTTCTTCGCCGCATCTCTCGCGCCGGGTGATCCTCGGGGCTCTGCTCGGCGCCGGTCTGGCGAGCCGCCCGGCATGGGCTGCGCCGTCGGCCGTGCGGATTGCCTCGATCGGCGGGGCCGTCACCGAAATCCTGTGGCGCCTCGGTGCAGGACCGCGGATCGCGATCGTCGACACGACCAGTGTCTATCCGGCCGAAGTCCTGCGCGAGAAACCGAATGCGGGCTATCTGCGGGCGCTTTCGGCGGAAGGGCTTCTCTCGGTCGGGCCGGACCTCGTCCTCTCCGCTGAGGGAGCAGGGCCGCCCGCCGTCCTGGACCAGATCCGGGAGGCCGGCATTCGGGTCGCGATCATCGCCGAGCCGCCGACGGCGGTGGGCGTGCTGGAAAAGATCCGAGCGGTCGGTCAACAGGTCGGACTCGAGGCGAAAGCCGAGGAACTGAGCCGGACGGTCGCGGCGGACTTCGCGACGCTGGCCCAACGCCGCGCCCGGATCACCCGGCCCGCACGTGCCCTCGTGGTGCTGTCGCTCGCGGGCGGGCGCGTGATGGCCGGCGGAAGCGACAGCACGGCCGACTGCATCCTCGCGCTTGCCGGCCTCCAGAACGCCGCCGCCGGCCTTAGCGGGTTCAAGCCGATCACCGACGAGGCGATCATCGCCGCCGCACCCGATGCGGTGATCGTGATGTCGAACGAGGGGCACGGACTCGCGGCGGAGACCGTTTTCGCCAAGGGCACGGCGCTGGCGCAGACGCCGGCCGCCAAGCGCGCACTCATTGCCATGGACGGTCTCGCCCTGCTCGGCTTCGGACCGCGCACGCCGGAGACCGCCACGGCGCTGATGCGGGCGGTCTACCCGGATCTGGCGGGTGATTGAGGATCGCCGCGCAGCGATCGCGATCTTCGCCGGGCTCGGCCTGCTTCTGTCCGCGATCCTGCTGCTGTCGCTGGGCCTCGGTGCGATCCGCATCCCGCCCCTGCGCATCCTCGATATCCTGTGGCACGGCGGTGCCCCTGCTGGGGGCGATCCGTCGCTCGCGCGGGACGCCCTCGTGATCCTGAACATACGCCTTCCGCGCATGCTGCTCGGCCTGATGGTCGGGGCCGGGCTCGCCGTCTCGGGCGCCCTGCTGCAGGGGCTGTTCCGCAACCCGCTCGCGGATCCGGCCCTGGTCGGCGTGTCGGCCGGGGCAGGGCTGGCCGCGGCCAGCGTGATCGTGCTCGGCGACCGGCTCCTGGCCGCCCTCGATCGGGCCGGGCCGATGCCTTACGTGGCTCTGCCCGCGGCGGCCTTCATCGGCGGGCTGGCCACGACCTATGGCCTCTACCGCGTCGCGACCCGGTCCGGGCGCACCTCGGTCGCGACGATGCTGCTGGCCGGCATCGCGCTGGCGGCCCTGGCCGGGGCGCTCACCGGGCTTCTCGTCTATGCCAGCGACGACCGGCAGTTGCGCGACCTGACCTTTTGGTCGCTTGGCAGCCTGTCCGGCGCCACCTGGACCAAGGTGATGACCAGCGCGCCCGCGATCCTGCCGATCCTCATCACGGTTCCGTTCCTCGGGCGCGGGCTCAACGCCCTGGTGCTCGGCGAGGCGGAGGCGTTCCATCTCGGTGTGGCAGTGGAGCGGCTGAAGCGCATCGTGATCCTGCTCGTCGCCCTGGCCGTGGGTGCGGGCGTGGCCGCGGCCGGGGTGATCGGCTTCATCGGCCTCGTGGTCCCGCATGTGCTGCGCCTTCTGATCGGCCCGGAGCATCGCCGCCTGCTGCCGGCCTGCGCCCTGCTCGGCGGGGCGCTGCTGGTTCTGGCCGATATCGTCGCCCGCCTCGTCGTCGCCCCGGCCGAGTTGCCGATCGGCATCGTCACCGCGATCGTCGGCGCGCCCGTCTTCCTGTGGCTGCTGCTCGGCCGGGGCGCGCTGGCCGATGGCTGAATGCCTTTGCGCCGATGACGTCGCCTACCTCGTGGGGGCACGCCCCCTCGTTCAGGATGTGGCCCTGAGGATCGCGCCGGGCCGGATCCACGTTATTGTCGGGCCGAACGGCGCCGGGAAATCCACCCTGCTGCGGCTGCTGAGCGGCGAACTGCCGCCGAGCCGCGGCCGCATCCGTTATGAGGGGGAAGCGGTCGGCGCCATCCCACCCTGGCGGCTCGCGACGATGCGGGCCGTGATGCCGCAAGCCCTTCGGCTCGCCTTCCCGTTCTCGGCCGCGCAGGTGGCGCGGATCGGTCTCGACGGCATCGGCCGCGGTCTCGATCGGCGCGCGCGGGACGCCATCCTCGCCGACAGCCTGCGCCGGGCCGATGCGAGCCACCTCGCGCATCAGGCCTACCCGACGCTCTCGGGCGGCGAGCAGGCGCGGGTCCAGTTCGCCCGGGCGCTGTGCCAATTGGCGGCCGGGCGGACCCTGGCGCAGCGGCAGGTGCTGTTCCTCGACGAGCCGACCGCGAGCCTCGATCTGCGCCATCAGACGGCGCTCCTCGACGTCGCGGCGGAGTTGGCCGCCACCGGCACCGCCATCGTCGCGATCCTGCACGATCTAAACCTCGCGGCGGCCTATGCCGACACGCTGATCGTGATGCAGGCGGGTCGGATCGTGGCGCGGGGGACGCCCGCGGCGGTGATGTCCGACGATCTCGTCGCCCGCGTGTTCGGCGTGCCGTGGCGCGTCGGGCAAGTGCCGGAGGGGGGCAGCCCCTTCCTTCTGCCGCGCAGAAGTGTCACCGCCAGGTCACAGACTTAAATAAAAAATTCCAAGACTGGAACACTTGGAAAGACTTCCGGAGATAGTTGAGAATTGGACCAGATCGCAACGCTTCACGTTGCATTGACTGGGTCCCGATCCCCGGTTCAGTCCAGGCGTCGCGCAAGCCAGCCATCCGCCAGCCAGCCGCCCTTTTCCCGCGTGGTCGGATACTCGGATGTTGTCGCTCTCGCTTCGCGTTGCCCTCGCACTCGGAACCTCGCTCTTCGCCCTCGCGGCCGCGCAGGCCCAGCCCGTCGGTGCACAGCCGGACGCATCGACCGTGGCGCGTGCCACCGAGCCGGTCGAGGAGGTGAGCCTCGACACGCTGTCCGTCACCGCGACCAAGACGGAGGGCGCCGTCATCGACGCGCTCGCCGGCAGCAGCGTCGTCACCCGTGAGCAGATCAACCGCATCCAGCCGAGCCGCTTTTCGGAGGTGCTGCGCGACGTGCCCGGCGTGACCACGCAGGAGAACCCGAACGACCCGGCCCAGGCCATCAACATCCGCGGCCTTCAGGATTTCAGCCGCGTCAACGTGCTGGTCGATGGCGCTCGCCAGGACTTCCAGACCTCGGGCCACAGCGCCAACGGGGTGTTCTACCTCGATCCCGAACTCGTCGGCGGCATCGACGTCACCCGCGGCCCGACGGCGACGATCTACGGCTCCGGCGCCATCGGCGGCGTCGTCGCCTTCCGCACCCGCTCCATCGACGACATTCTCGCCCCCGACGAGCGGGCGGGCGTGGTGCAGAAGCAGGGTTTCGGCACCAACGGCCAACGCTTCCTCAACTCCACAGCCATGGGCGCGCGCATCGGCACCGCCGCGGACGTGTTCGGGCAGTTCGTGTTCCGCAACAACGGTCCTTACCGCGACGGGCTCGGGAACCGCATCGCCGATACCGGCAACGAGCTGACCTCGGGACTCACCAAGATCAACATCCGCCCCGCCGACGGCCACGCGATCTCCGGCACGGCTTTGCTGCAGCGCTTCGATTTCGCCAATGCCGGCACCAGCAACGCGGGCGCCCGCTTCACCAACGCGGTGCAGGCTGACACTTACACCCTCGGCTATCGCTTCGCCCGGCCCGACGTGCCGCTGGTCGATTTCAGCATCCGCGGCTACTACACCACGACGCATAACGACCTGACTTTCCTTCAGGATTCGCCGAGCGGCGTCTACGGCACGCTCGGCGCGCGGGCCGGCAACCGGATCACCTACGATCTCGAGACCACGGGTTTCGACGTCCACAACACCGCCCGCTTCGACACCTGGGCGCTCTCGCACGCCCTGACCGTCGGGGGCGATTTCGTCAGCAATCGCGTCAACACCACCGACAATGCCGGCGGCTTCGGTGCGGCCTTCACGCCCTCGGGTGAGCGTAGTCTGGCCGGCGCCTTCGTGCAGGACGAGATCCGCTACAGTTCCTGGCTGCGGGTGATCGGCGCGCTGCGCTACGACCATTACGACCTCTCGGGGGGCGGCTTCCATTCCAGCGGCGATCGTCTCTCGCCGAAGATCACCGTCGGCGTCTCGCCGCTCTCCGGCTTCGAGATCTACGGCACCTATGCCGAGGGCTACCGCGCGCCCTCGATCACCGAGACGCTGGTGCAGGGCATCCACCCGTTTCCGGCCTTCGGCATCCGGCCGAACCCGAACCTGCGCCCGGAGACTGCCCACAACATCGAGGGCGGCGTCAATCTGAAGTACAATGACGTACTCCTGCCCGGCGACGTGTTCCGGGCCAAGCTCAACGTCTTCCACAACACGGTGGTCGACTTCATCGGCATCCAGTCGGTCGGGCCGACCTTCTTCGTGCCCGCGCTCGCCGGCATTCCAGCCTCGATCTGCGCCCGCATTCCCGGTCGCTTCCCCTGCGTCATCCCGGTGCGCGACTTTCAGTATCTGAACATCGCCCAGGCCGAATTGCAGGGCGTCGAGCTGGAAGGCGCCTACGATTGGGGCGCCGGCTTCGTCACGCTCGCTGCGACGCATACGGACGGGCGCGACCGGGCCACGGGGGAAACGCTCGTCACCGTCCCGCCGAACCGCCTCAGCACCACGGTGGGTCTACGCTTCCTCGACGGCAACCTCACGGTGGCCAGCCGCCTCACCTTTGTCGAGGCGCGGACCGACCTGCCGGCCGGCACCACCATCCTCCCCACCAAGGCCTACGGCCTCGTCGACTTCTTCGCGTCCTACATCGTCAACGATCGCGTGCGCGCGGATTTCGTCCTGCAGAACGCCCTCGACAAGCGCTACACGCAGTATCTCAACGCCCTGCCGAACCCGGGCCTGACCGCCAAGGCTGCGATCAGCATCAAGTTCGCGACGCATTGAGGCGTGGCCGAGCGTGGTTGTGCTGGATGCGAGTGCCGCCACCCTTCGAGCGCGATCTCACTCTCCTCGGCTCAAGAGCCGTCGCTCCAAGGGTGCAGTCGAGACGGATGAGCGGGGAGGTGAGGTCATGGCGGGGGCGCTGCCGTGCTTCCTCCGGCGACAGACTGCGTCTGCAGGAATGCGATGAGATCCGCCCGGTCGAGGGGATCGGCGACCCCGCCGAAGTTCATGCTCGTGCCCGGCGCGGCCTTCGCGGGCGCGGCGAGCCAAACGTCCATCCTGTCCGGAGTCCACACGCCGCCCCAAGACCGGAGCGCCCAGGTATAGGCGAAGCGCCGGCTGTTGCTGGCAACCGGCTTGCCCATCACATCGTAGAGGCCCGGAGCGTTCCGGTCTCCGGCGCCCATCCTGACGGTGTGGCAGGCGGCGCAGCGCCCGAACAAGCGGCGGCCCCGCTCCGTATCGGCCACCCGCATGAAATCGGCAAAGCTCGGGGTCTCGCCCAAGGGACGACGACGCTCCTGCCCATCATCCGAGCAGGCCGCGACGAGGCAGGCGAGCACGAGCGACAGACTGCGCGCGGTCAGCCCCAAACGGCGCGGCACTTGTTCGATCACGAGCATGCTTGAGCACTATGTTCCGGCACGCGGATCAGGGCGCCGTGCGAGCCCTGGGGCTGGGTCCCCCAGGGTCGCGCCGTGAGTGCCTCTCATAAAACTCCCTTCGCGTCACCGTGCTCCGACGAGCGATTGGAGATCGGGAGTTTCGTGAGGCAGCCTTACATCGCGATCCGGGTGTACCCGTCGTCCCAGGCACATTGGGCGTTCAAGCTGCTGGCGAACAGGCAAGCGAGGCGCGACCGCTCCGCCTCGACGACCGGGCCGTCCAGCATCACGGGGCGGCAGCGGCCCTTCATCTCCGGCACATTGAAATCCGGATCGACCAGCGCACCGTCTTCGCCCGCGAACCAGGGGCGCGTTCCGAGATCGATATAGCTCTCGGCCGGCAGGCCTTCGGCGAGCAGGATGTCGTGCGTGTCGAGTTCGACGTGCCAATAGGTGATCCGCGCGGTCGGAACGCGCGTGATCGACGTGCCGTTGATCAGGCACATCACCGGCACGAGCACGCCGCCGCGATGGTCGTCATCCGCCCCGACCAGGACCGGATGGCCCGGCGACAGCACCAGGTCGCGCACGGGAAGAGAGCGCCCGTCCCGACCGGAACCGAAGGCGCCGGCGCGCACGCGCACCGGCCATTGCGCCGACGGCGCGGCACACTCGGCCGGCACGATGGTCCGCTGGCCGATCCAACGGATTACGCGGTGCCCGCCGGTCGCCGTCACCGCCACGTCACCGACGCGCAGGGCCTCGACCGGAATTTCGACTTCATGCGCGTCGCGAACCACGCGGATTCGCGTGCCGGTCGTGAAACAGATAGGGGGCGCGAACTCGATGTTCTGAATGTTGGTCAGGGTATCGACGGCACCGGTCACGTTGTCCGTGACGATCGCTTCGTTCTCCGCTGTGCGAACGACAGTGAAGTCGGCCTCGTTCCCGGTGAAGACGGCTGTGTTGACACCGCCGCCACCATCGATCCGATTGCTGTCGGCATTGCCATAGATGATGTCGTTGCCTGCGCCACCGATCGCCGTATCGATCCGCGTATTGTAGGCGATGCCGATGTTGTTGCTGAAGCCACCAGCGGAGCTAAAGGTTCCCGGATTGAGGTTGATCGTCGAATCGACTTCGTACCCGGAGAGATCCAGCGTATTTCCGACGCCCGCATTGTAGATTGTAACGAACGGCGCGTCGTTGACGGAAAAATCGTAAAAGTTCCTCGAGCTTCCGACGATGTTGCTGTTGAAGCCGTAGGTCTGGCCGCCAGAGAAGGTCGTGGTCGTGGATGCTCCGTAGAGGCGCTGGATCGCCACAATATCCAGCATCATCGGTGTCTCCGCTGAACTCCAATCGCTGCCCTGGACAGGGTTTTGCGAGTAAAAGGCCGTGTTGGTGTCGTTGGCGATATTGTACGACATGATAGTCCATTGCTGGCTATCGAAGGCGTTGAGCTGACTGCCCACGGCGACGCCGGCATTGTAGGGGCCCGCATGGCCAAGCCCCAGCATATGACCGAGTTCATGCGTGACCGTGCCGACGCCCGGTCCGTTGAAGTCACTGAGATCGCCGAAGCCCCATTCATCCGGGACGTTGACCCCTGCCGAATAGCCCAACTGGTTCGTCGCCGGGGTGAGAACCGACGGAATGTCGGTCGTTCCGGGCGTCGTTCGCAGGGAACCCGGAGACGTGGACACCGCGCCCCTGCTCGGGTCCGTATCCAGCACCAGATTGGAGTTGGGCGACAGTGGGACTTCTCGGAATTTGACATCGGCAATGTCGGCCCAGAGGTTGAGACCGTTGCGAAAGGCCACCTGGGCCGAAGCGGACGTGTCCGGCTCGAACGAATAGGTGATGACCCCGCCTGGCGTCCCAGCCTTGCTGGTAGCCGTCAGGGTGTTGCCGTCGGAATCATTGTTCCATTTGTTGACGAAGCTTCGATCGGTCCAATAGGTCGCCGGATTGTCCCGCCGCCAATTTCGCCATACCAGCGAGTCGATCGCCCCATTCTCATCGATACCCGAGAGAAAGGTCACGGATTTCTGTTGCTCGTCCGTCAGCGTCGCCATTGCAGCCCCGGTCCTTTCCGAGAACGCCCCGACAACGGCACGCGTCGAGGTTCCCTCTCATCTGTCTGACGAGACGAGAAACTTGGCAGTACTGTCGGACAATCTTTGATTGAATTGCGGCGCGATCAGTTGGCCGCGGTTTCCCGCTGCGGATCATGCATCCGGCTTGTCGCGAGGATCCTGACGACGGCGTGCCCCAACGGCACCGCCTCGTCGTCGGGGAAGTTCCGGCTCAGAGATTTCCCCTGGGGCCTGCGCGCGGCACAGGTTCGGGCGCCGCGGCTGCGAGAGGCCGTGAACCGATCGAGGACCAGTTTTTTCAGGCCGACGGCTCGATCGTGATCCAGATACCGGCGGTCTGCGTCATCTTCAAACCGACCGACCGCGCGAGCGTATCCAGAGCCGCGACGGGTTCGAAGAAGTTGAACACGCCCGTCACGCGCCGGTTCGTCACTTCGGGGCTCAGCCTGATAAAGCCGGCGTAGTAAGGACGGATCTGTTCGACGATGTTGACGACGGATTCATCGTCGACGACGGCAAGTCCGGTCGTCCACGACGCCTCGGCATCGGGATCGACCCGGCTGCGGGAAAGGCCGCCACGATCGAGCGTGAGGCGCTCGCTCGTCCAGATATTGTGCCGCTGCCCGCCGCCCTGGAGGGTGCCGCTGCCCCTAAGACCCGTCACGGACAGGCGCCCGTCGCGCCGGTCGAGAACGAAGCTGCCGGCCGACGCGTCGAGGTTGAACGAGCCGAGATCGACCACGAACGGACGGGTGTCGCGCTCGGACACGTCGAGCATCATCCGGCCGCTGACGAATTCGAGGCGCCGCTCCTCCGGGGAGAGCGCGACATTGACTGACGAACGCGGGGCCAACACGACCTTGCTGCCGTCGGTGAGTTCGAAGCGGTCGTGCTCGGCCGTGCGGGTGTATCGATCGCTCAAGAGATCCTGCAGCGGCACGAAACGTTGCAGCGAGGTCGCGCCGATGCCGCCGGCCGCAATGAGGCCGACCAAGCCGCCCAGAACGGTCCTGCGGTCGCGCTGCGCCGTCTGGCCGCGTATCTGCGTGACCGTGCCGCGGGGCAGTCCGGAGCGAGCCAGAATGTCGAAGGGCTGAAGACCACCCGACATACGGTTCCAGGCTTCGGCGTTGCCGGGACTGGAATTGCGCCAGCGGTCGAAATCGCGAAGCTGCCGCTCGGTCATATGTCCGGAACTCACCGCGACCATCCATCGGATGGCGGCGCGCCCGCTCTCGTCGATCCGGGGATCGTCGATATCACTCTGCTGCCGGGCTTTCGCCATTCCGTCAGCTTTCCATTTTCGCCAGGTAAACAGCGGAGAACCCCTGGGTCATGTACTTGCTCACGGCGCTGAGCGAAACATTGAGTTCCTGGGCGATGTCCTTGTTGGCCATACCATCGATCTGACTCATCAGAAACGCGGCCCGGGCGCGGGGCGACAGCTTGGACAGCACCTGATCGATCTTTTGCAGCGCCTGAACGATGATGAGCCGATCCTCCGGCGAGAAATCCACCGCCTCCGGGATCGCCATAAGCGCATCCTCGTAGGCATTCTGAAGCCTCTTGCGGCGGCGGGCATCGAAGATGATCCGCTTGGCGATCGTGGTCATCATGGCGCGTGGTTCGCGCACGCTTGCCACGTTCGGCAGAGTCAAAAGCGACAGGAAGACATCCGAGACGATATCTTCCGGAGCATGGACCGTCCAGGGCTGCCGCGACAACCAGGAACCGAGCCAGGATGAATGCTCCCGAAACAGGGTCTCGATCAGTTTTGAGTCCCGACCAATAGCAACACTTGCCATCTTACGCCCCCGCGCCTGAAGCTCGTCCGACGCTGCGAGAGCGAAGGCGAACCAATGTTCTGTTTGAGCCTTCCACACGCGCAATGCGGAAGCGGCTTGCTTCGTGAATCGTGAGTGAACCCAGGTATAATTTACAACTTATCCGGTGACCAAACCTGCCAAAGATCGCCAACCACACAGAGCTTCCTTTCGTCAGTTGGCAAAAACACAGATTATCATCCCTTCGAGGCCTCCCAACTGCATGGTGGAAGCCTCCACAGCCGCTATGCAGCCCGCGTGCCAACATATGACAGGATTTTGATTCGTCACAATCGATGCCGGAAGAATCCACGACATTTTCGTCGGTACATCTCGGCCGATTGCGGATGAAACCACGTTGATGAGATAACGCGGCCGGCGCCGAGAGAGCTGTGATGGATCGCGCGGACAGACTAAGTTGCGATCTTCAGCGAAACCGCCGCTGCGCCCTGATCTCAGATCGGTCCGGGCATCGGTCGGCAGCCGCTCGTGCGCGGGAGCTGCGCCGCCGTTCTCGTAGGAGAGACGCCGGGTGATCGGGCGTTTTACGGTGCGCTTACGGCTGGTGTGACGCGGCCGACACCGGCGTCAGCGTCCAGTCGCCGCCCAGCTTCAGGGTCAGCATCTGAGCATGGTGCTCGAGGATGCCCGCACGGTGGCCGACACTCACGAAGCGCGCGCCGGTCGCGGCCAGGGTGCGGTAGAGATGCGTCTCGGTCGCGCCGTCGACGGCGCTCGTGGCCTCATCGAGGAGGACGAAGCGGGGCCGGGCGATCAGCACGCGCGCGAAGGCCAGCCGCTGCTGCTCGCCCAGCGACAGGATCTGCCCCCACTCTTTAACTGCCGAAAGTCCGCCGTGGATTGCCGCAAGATCGGGCAGACGCACCGCCGCCAGCGCGTCGAGCAGCACGGAATCGGCCACATCGCCCCCGTGCGGGTAGAGCAATTGCGTCCGCAGGTCCGCCAGAGTCACGTAAGGCCGTTGCGGCAAAAACAGGCAATCCGCGGCGGGCGGCATCACCACGCGGCCGGTGCCTCGGGTCCACAGCCCTGCCATAGCGCGCAGGAGCGAACTCTTTCCGACCCCGGTTCGCCCGACGATGACGAGGTTTTCGCCCGGCTTCATCGTCAGGTTCAGCGCTTGTACGAGCCGCTGCTCGCCCCCTGGCGTTTCGAGGCTCACACCGTCGAGGGCGACGGTGTCGGGGCGGCGTTCGATCTCGATCCGTCGGCCCGCGCCGGCCACTTGCTCCGCTTCGATCGCGTCGAAGCGCTCGACGATCTGTGCGATGCGCACGGCGTGCGGGGCGACCCCCGAGAGCGGCGCGAGGATGCCGAGCAGCGCGGTGGCCGTGGCGGCAACCGAGGTCGAGACCGCGATGCCCTGGGTCAAGGTGCCGAAATCAATCTCGCCAGCGAGCAGCCGGGGCGCCAGGACGAGATAGGGGATCGCCACCCAGACGATTCCGAACAGCAGCGGGGCCATATCGGTCACCGCCCGGCGGAACAGCGTGACGATGAGGTCCCGGCGCACCACGGCATCCACCTGCCCGTGCAGCCGGCCGCGCTCGGCCGGCTCGCCTTCATAGAAGGCGATCGCCTCGGCATTGGCGTGGACCCGGGCGAGGCCGTAGCGGAGGTTGCCCGCGGCCATCGCCGCCGCGTAGCGCAGGCGCACGAGCGGCACGTAGCCGAGATAGGTCGCCACGCTCTGAGCAAGGCTGACCGTGAGGACCACCAGCGCCAGTCGGCCGTCGATCGAGCCGAGCACGGCGCTGCCCGCGACCAGCGCGCCGACCGCGCCCACGACCTGCATGGGAAGGCCGAAGAACAGGAACACGACCGTCGCGAGACTCTCCTGAATGCGCTGGTCGGGGTTATCGAGCCCGCCGCGCTGGGCGATGTCGTAGTAGACGCGCCCCGCGAGGTAGCGTCCCGCGATCCATTCCGTGAGCCAGATCCGCCAGCCCTTGGTGATCCAGGCGGTCACGATCATCGCGAGCCCGGCCACGAGGAGCTCACCGACGAAGAACGCCGCGTAGAGGAGGAACTTCCACTGGAACGTGTCCCAGTCGCGACCCGTCAGCGCGTTGGTCAGATCCTTCAGGGCATAGGACGAGCCTAAGTTCAGCGCGGTGCCGAGCGCTGTCTGGCCGAGAATCGCGGCCATGCCGATCCAGTAGGGCCAGGCGGCCCGGCGGGTCCAGAACGGCACGAAGAAGCGGGCGATGCGCCGCAGGAGCAGGAGATTGATGCCGAGATCCGCCTTCCGGGCGGAGGACGACACCGACGGGTCAAGGCGCGCGGTGTCCTCGCTCACGACACCACCGCCGGCTCGGTCGAACGCACGGCCACCGGTGACAGCGTCCAGCGCCCCCCGGATTTGAGCGTGAGGATGTGGGTGTGGTGCGCGACGATGCCGAGCCGGTGTCCGACGCTGATATAGCTCGCCCCGCTCCGGGCCATGAGAGCGTAGAGATGCTCCTCCGTCGCCGGGTCGAGGGCGCTCGAGGCCTCATCGAGAAAGATGAAGCCGGGCCGGGCGACGAGGGCGCGGGCGAAGGCGACCCGCTGCTGCTCGCCGCCGGAGAGGATCTGGGACCAGTCCCGCACCGCCGAGAGGCCGCCATGGGTCGCGGCAAGGTTCGGCAGGCGCACCGCTTCGAGGATGTCGAGGAGCGCCTCGTCGGACATCTCTTTTCCGTGCGGGTAGAGCAGTTGCGCGCGCAACGTTCCGCCGGTGAAGTACGGGCGCTGGGGCAGGAACAGGGTCTCGCCGGCCGGCGGCATGGCGATGCCGCCCCGGCCCCGGGTCCACAGGCCGGCCATGGCGCGCAGGAGCGAACTCTTGCCGACGCCCGTCTCGCCGACGATCACGAGGCTCTCCCCGTGCCGGACCGTGAGGCTCAAGCCCTGCACGAGCCGGCGTGCGCCGTCGGGCGTCTCCAGCGAGAGGGTCTCGACCGCCACGCGGTCGCTGTCGCGGCGCATCGCGATCCGCTGGGTGCCGGGCTGTGTCCGTTCGCGGGCCATGGCGTCGAACCGCTCCTGGAGCGGTGCGAGCCGGGCGACCCGGACGGCGAGTTCGCCGAACGAGGACACGATCAGGGACAATGTATCGATGACGCCGCGCATCATCAGGGTGATCGCGGTGGCCTGGGCAAGGTCGCCGTAGCTCATCTCGCCGGCCGTCACCCGCCCGCCGAGGACGAGATAAGGCAGGGCCATCCAGGCGAAGGCCAGGGCGGCGTGCACCGTCAGGGACAAGAGCGCCTGGAACCGATCAAGCCGGAACTGCCGGTCGGCAGCCGCGCCGGTCCGGTCCATCACCGCCCGCTTATCCATCACCTCGCCGCCGTAGAAGGCGATCGCCTCGGCATGGTCGCGGATATGGACGAGGTCGCGGCGCAGATCGCCTTCCGCCACCTGGACGGCGACTTTGCGCCGAACGATGGGCGGCACCGTGAGGGCGGTGGCGGCCACCTGCACGAAACCGAGCAATGGCACCACGAACAGGAAGCGAGGGTCGATGGAAATGAAAACGGCGATCGCCCCGCCCAGTCGCGCGATGACGCCGACCGTCCATTGCAGGATGTGGATCAGGTGTTCGATGAAGGGGCGGACGCTGTCGGCGATGCGCTGATCGGGGTTGTCGAGATCGCCCTGCAGGCTGACATCGTAATAGGCGCGCCGGGCCAGATACTGGTCGATCACGTGCCGGCTCAGCCACCGGCACCACGCCGCCTCGACGAAGGCATCGACGATGAAGCGTGTCTGCGGCAGCAGCATCTTCGCGGCATAGACGAGCAGGTAGGCCATCAGCGCCGCCTCGAACGCCGCCCCGTCACGGCTCAGCAACGCATTCGTGGCATCCTTCAGGAGAGCCGCGGCGCGCACGACCAGATAGGACAACAGCCCCCCCTGGCTCAGCAGCACCGCGAGCCCGATCCAAGCCGGCCACGCCTGCGGCCGGCGCCAGAACGGCCACGTCAGCCGCGCGATGCGCCGAAAGAGACGTGCGTCGATTGCGTGGTCAGATGGAAATGCGGAAGTGTCAGACACCATTGCCGGAAACTCTACATCCTCCAACCCAACTATTCACAAGCGAGCACACGCCATACGAGATTACCTTCGGCTGATTTTCGGTAAGGGCATCTGGCGCCGTTTGTTGTGCATGCATATTTCAGCATCAATTAGATTTAAGTTGGCAATAATGCATGGGAACATCAAGGGCCATCGCAGTTAATAAGATTCACCAAATGTCTAATCAAACGAATATTTTGCCTGAAACATAACGGTCCTTCCTTGTCCGATGCCCACGACCTGCGCTCCATAGCTCGGAGAGTAGTAATACTTATCAAGTATATTGTTGAATTTTAGCTGCATGGACCAGCGATCGTAGTCATATCCGATCAGCGCGTCGGCCGTGACAAATCCAGGAATATTATAGAGAACCGGCCTATTGAATTGATCTCGATTCGAAGGGTCATTGGAGGTGCTATTCGAGTTCCCTCATCCGCCGAAGCCGAGCGTTACCCCTTGGAGCGGACCGCCCTGGAACGTGTAAGTTGTCCATAGGCTCCCCGTGAATTGGGGCCTTCCGGACAGAGCGGGAAGCACTTCGCTCGTCGCATACTTGGCGATGGCCTGACCGAAAGAAGCAATGAGATTCAATCCGGGATAGACTTCGCCTTGGACATCAATTTCAAAGGCCGTTGTCGAAAGGCCAGAAATCGGAATCGCAAATCGACAATCGGTCGGGTCACAAATTGCAGTGTTGTTTTCAAACATATCAGAATAAGATGTCGTGACGGTAAGCTTTTTATCAAACAAGAAAAACCGACCTCCGATCTCCCACTGATCTGCTTCACCGGGCGGGAGCGGCTGCCCGTTCCTCTGTGTCGAATAGTTGGGCCTGAATCCGACGTTGCGGGAGCCGTAGACTGTAAAGTATGGAGTCACATCGAATGCCGCACCTGCGAGCCAGGAGAGCCCGCTTCCAAGATCTGGCAATATTTGACCGTTTGTCGGGTCTGGAACAAAGATTGGGTTTCTAAATCTCTGGCGAAATCGATCGTATCGAACCGATCCAAGTATGTGAAGCCGGTTGTCCAAGGTATCGATTTGATCTATATAGTAATAACCTACACCATATGAGTTTCTCAAATCGACGTTCATGTTAGGCAGAAAGCTGTAATCAGGCACACTAATTAAAGGATAGTACGGCAATCCAGTGATGGCGTTCGTCGAGAGGCCCGCATTTCTGAGAGTCCCGAGAACTGTGCTGAGAGCTTGGTAGTCAATTCCAAATTTGGACGTCTGGCGAGCAAATCCCGCATCGTGCATGAGCGTAAGATCTGCCCGATTCGTGATCGTCTCAAAATCGTAAGGGAGATAGTTCTGGCTGGTTCGATATGTATTGATGGGATCGGACGCAGAGCGCCTTAGAGTCGCCGGCCATTGGAAAGAGTTGATCTCATTCTTTGATTTGCTGTAAAAAAAATGATTATTAAATGTCGCGTCAACACCCAGAATGTCACCAAAGCGAAGTGTCTGATCGGAGTACACATCAATAGTTTCATCGATAATAGAAAGCCGGGGGTTGACATAAGGCACTCCCCGCGGAATTCGAAGGGGCCGCATGAGAGCCGAGTTATTAAAATTTTCATTCACGATCAAATTGGATGCTTCCACGAACGTGTACTGCCCCGGCAGTCTCCGCTCCTTCCTGTAACGAACACCGGCCAAGATGGAGATGTCGCCGTTGTCATAACGTACCGAGGGCGAAATTAAATATTGATACGCATCGCGATACCCTGCAAAGTTTTCATCGGCATGGTTGTTGGAAATATTGAAGCGAAATGTCAAATTTTCCGTGTCTGCGACGGGGCCGCCAAAGTCAAAGGCAATAGTTCGGTAGTTGAATGACCCATATCGAATCGTTGCATTACGAATAACTTGATTTGTCGGCTGCTTGGTGGCGATGTTCACCGAGCCGCCCAATGAGCTTGCGCCGTTCAATATCGATGTTGGCCCCTTGAGTACTTCGACGCGTTCGACATCGTCGATCGGCATTTGGCTGAAGCCGCTATTGAGCGCCCCATTGCTAAAGCCTTGCCCATTGATCGTGACGTTGTCAGCCGGTGCGCCTCGAATGATAAAATTTTGCGAGCCATTGGCCGTCGTGCCGATTGTGACGCCGGAAACGTTTTGAGCCACATCACCCGCGTTGGTCGCCACCTGGGATCGGATGACATTGGAGGTGACTGCGTTCACGGAGAGCGGGATGTCCTTCGCGGCCACACCGGCAAGACGCACGGTGTCGCCTGCGCTTCCGGCTTGAAACCCGACATCGCCGAAGCGGGATACGCCCCCCTCGTCGGTCACGTCGATGGCGGCGATGTCGCCGAGCCCTGCCGCCGCCGCGGAGGGAGAGGCGCCGGTGTCGGCGACGACGGTGACGCTGCCGCCCGCACCCGGCACCATGCGCAGACCTGTCCCGGCCAGGACCCCGGCGAGCGCTTCGCGCACCGTCAGGCGGCCTTGAATGGCGATGGCCCGGCGTCCCGCAGCGACCTCGGGCGGGAAGGAGATCATGATGCCGCCCTGCCGCGAGATGGCGACCAGAGTGCGCGCGAGGTCTCCGGCGGGCATGTTGAAGTCGATCGGCGTATCGAGGCCGGCTTGTACCGAGCCGACGCTTGCCACCAACGCGACGATGACCGGAAGACCGGCCATGCACGCTGATTGCCCCCAAAGTCTTGACATCGCGGCCTCTTGAATTTGGCTCTCCACCCCCCTTGTCTGAGCCGGCGGCCAAATCCCCACGGTCGAGCTTGAAAAAAGAGTGCTGCCGCGTGCGGCGGACGCAGTCACGCATCCGCGACCGGGATCGGGGTGCGATCCGTATCCGGGGCGAGATGCGATGAGGGTTTCCCGCCTGGAGGGGGATCAAGCTACGAGTATCGCGTCGGGCGAGACGCCGCGTTCGAAGAAGGCCTCCACGGCCGCAATGTAGGGCTCGAGCACGAGGCCGCGCTCGGCCAGCCAGCGCGGATCGAGATGGGTGCTGCGGTAGCGCTCGCCGGAATCGCACAGCAGCGTCACCACCGACCCCGTCTTCCCGGCCGCGGCCATCCCGGCGATGATCCGGGCGGCGGCCCAGAGATTGGTGCCGGTCGAGCCGCCGCAGGATCGCCCGAGGCGCTCCGACAGCACCCGAGCCGCGGCAAGGCTGGCCCGATCCGGCACCGCCTCGGCCCGGTCGATCAATTCGGGCAGGAAGGACGGTTCGCAGCGCCCGCGGCCGATCCCCTCGATGATCGAGGGCCGCCCGTCGGTCGTCCGCACCGAGCGGTCGGCGAGGTGGCGGTGGAAGACCGACGCCTCTGGATCAGCGAGGCAGAGCCGCGTCGTCAGCCGCCGGTAGCGGATGAAGCGGCCGATCGTGGCGGAGGTGCCGCCCGTTCCGGCCCCGACGACGACCCAGGCGGGGACCGGGTGCGTCTCCAGGGCCATCTGCGCGAAGATCGACTCGGCGATGTTGTTGTTGCCGCGCCAGTCCGTCGCCCGCTCGGCAAAGGTGAACTGGTCCATGTAATGTCCGCCGAGGGCCGCCGAGAGACGTTCGGCCTCGGCATAGACCGCGCACGGGGTTTCCACGAAGTGGCAGCGCCCGCCGTAGCGGGTGATCTGCACGACCTTCTCGGCGGAGGTCGCCCGCGGCATCACCGCAACGAAGGGCAGACCCAGGAGCTGCGCGAAATAGGCCTCGCTCACGGCGGTGGAGCCGCTCGACGCCTCGACGATCGTGGTATCCGGCCCGATCCGACCGCTGCACAAGCCGTAGAGGAACAGCGAGCGCGCCAGCCGGTGCTTCAGACTGCCGGTGGGATGGGTCGATTCGTCCTTGAGGTAGAGGTCGATGCCGAGACAGGCCGGCAGCGGCACCCGCAGGAGATGGGTGTCGGCCGAGCGGTTGAAATCTGCCTCGATCGTCTCAATGGCGTCGTTGATCCAGCGGCGCGCGCGTGCGGTGCCCTGGAGGTCGGAGTCTTCGGTCATGCGAGTCTCCCGGTCGCCTGCGCGACCCCGGCGCCGATCAGGAGAAGCCCCGTGGCCCGTCGGAACAAGCGCCCGCCGGTGCGGCGCAGAAGCGTCCCGGCCAGGGCCCAGCTCGTCGCCGAAACCAGGGAAAGGGCGCAGAATGTGGCTTGGAGCAGGACGAGTTGCGGCAGAACCGGCTCCGCTCCGTCAACGAACTGAGGCAGCAGCGCGCAGAAGAAGGCGATGCCCTTCGGGTTGAACGCTGTCACGAGGAAGACGCCAACGAAGGGCCGCCCGCCGCAGGCTTGCTCCTGTTCTTGCCCTGAGGCTTGCGAAGCCGAGGCTCGACCGAACAGGACAGTGAGGCCGAGGCCGATCAGATAGACCGCCGCCGCGGCCTTGAGGAGCATCAGCAGGCCCGCGGAGGCCGCGAGCAACGCGCCGAGGCCGAAATTGCAGATGGTGAGGGCGGCGGCGTCACCCAGCACCGCGCCCGCGACGACGCGCGGAAGCGTGCCCCGGGCACGCTGGGTCGCGTAGCGCAGAATGAGAAAGGAGGTCGGCCCCGGCATCGCGAGCACGATGCAGGAGGTCGCCACGAAGGCGAGCCACGCTTGGACGGACATTTCTGGGCGTTCGGATCAGGCCGGAGCGGGGCACGCCGCGGGACGGCATCCCCGCGGCGGCAACGGATCGGAAGGGCTCGGGTCTCACCCGCCGGCGCTGCGGTCTCGCCTCTCTGTGAAACGAGATGCCGAAATCCACACGCCTCCCGCGCATTTTTATCGAGATGCGCGAAAAATAACATTTGTAAGTTGTGCGTCTCAGGCGTCGGCGAGGCGGCACGTGTCGCCTTCGCAGATCACCGTCCGCGACGGAGCCGGAGGCGGCGGTGTCGGCGCGGCGGTCGCGCAACGCGCCAAAAAGGCGTCGATCTCAGCCAGCGCCTCCGGGGCCGCCTCGGCTTCGAGTGCGGCCTGCCGCGCCTCCGCGGCGCGGGACGCTGCCGCGTCCGATCGGCCCGAGGCGAGCAGGGCCCCCGCAAGGGTGTGCGAGACACGCATGACCAAGCCGGGCCGCGCCTCGGGGCCGATCAGGATCCGCACCCGCTCCAACGCCTCGACGCTCAGGGCCGCGCTGCGCTTCTGGGCGGAACCCTCCAGCGTCTCGATCTCGCTCATCAGGCCCGTGCCGATCCTGAAGAGCGTGTTGATGTCGTCGGCCGCGGCGCGGGTGACCAGATGCAGTCCGTAGTCGTACTCCGCCTCGCTGCCGGATTTGAGCTGCTTCAACTTGCCGAAGCCGTGGGTCCGTTCGAGAGCAGGTTCGGCCGCGAAGGCCACGTCGTAGGCCCGGATGGCCCCCTCCCTGTCGCCCGCTTCGAAACAGGCTTTGACGGCCCGCTCCAGGGCCCTCGCTTCGCGGACTTTGTCCTGCACGATTTGGCGCCGATGGGCTTCGGCCTCGGCCGGCAAATCCCAGCGTCCCTCAACCACCGCCGCGAGTGGCTCGTCGATTTCCAGCGGGTGACCGATCCAGGCGATCCGGCCCGCGCCATTGACGATGAAGGCGGCCGGCACGCCCGGCTGGTAGGAGGCATCGCACCACGCGGCCCGCATCCACGTCCGCTGCGTGCCCTCGGCCGGCGCCCGATCGACGGCGATCCGGTAGCCGATCGCCGCGCCCTGTTCATCGACGAAGGCCCGCACTTCCTCGAGATCCGTCCATCCCACGGCGACGCCGATGAACGGCACGGCCTCATAGCGCTTCTGGAGTTCGGTGAGGTGCGGGATGCTGGCCTTGCAGGGTCCGCACCACGTCGCCCAGAACTCGACGACATGGACTTTGCCCGGAGTGAACACCGTGATCGGCTCCCCCTTCAGGAAGGTTTCGATCTCGATCGCCGGGGCCGCGCCGCCGACCAGCAGTTCCGAATGGGACATGAGCGTGAACCTCTTGGGAGCCCGCGCCGGATTGCGGCGGGGCCGAACGAATGTCGGTTGGCCCCGGCGTCGGGGCGTGCGCATCCGGCCTGACAGCGGTGAAGTGACGGGGTCGATGGGTTACTTGCGCGGTCCGCGCACAGTCCGAGGCGGATTGGCCGGGACCGGTTCAGCCGGGACGGGTTCGGCAAGCACCGCCCCGCCCTCCGGGGCGAGGGGCGCGCCGTCCGGCCCCACTACCAGCGCGGCACCGTAGGGTCCGGTGAGGGGCTGGAACACCTCGTTGATCGGAGCGATGGCCGCGTCGAAGGCGTGGAGCCCCTCGGTGATCGGGGCGACGATCACCCCGATCGGCGCGAAGATCGCGGAGGCGATGTCCGGTCCGATCGCCTTCTCCGGCCGCGGGGGCCTCTGGCCCGGCGGAACGCCGTTGCCGGGCGCGAGGTCCGCCGGGGGCTTGGCTCCGGGCCCCATGAGGGCGCTGCGCGCCTCCGCCGACATCGGGCTCTCGGACGGCCGCCGCGGGTCGCCACCCTCCACCGGCATGCCGGGAGCGAGGGGAGCGCCCAATCCCTGCGGCGATCCCTGTGGTATTGGCTGCGCCAAGGCCGCGCCCGGAAGGGCGAGGATCAATCCCAGGCTCGTCACGACGATCGATCTCATATTCCGCCCCTCCCAGTGGTCTCGTTCGCGCCGGAGTCGGTCCCGAGTCGCGCGGTGTGCGCGTTGGGCCCAATCGCCCGGTCTTCGCCTAACAGTCCCGCCGGATCGCCGGCTGCCGCGACGAGCAGCTGGCCGTCGCCGAGAAGGCGTTCAGCGGCCCGTGCGGCATCCGCCGGCGTCACCACCGCGATCTGTCGGTTGCGTTCGTCGAGCCAGCTCGGCTCGCGGCCATCGAGTTGCAGCCCGAGCAGCACGGCGGCGAGCGCCGAAGAGGTGTCGAGGCGCAGCTTGTACGAGCCGAGCAGGTAGCCCTTGGCCCGGTCGACCTCCTCCGCAGCGAGTCCCTCGCGGGAGAGCCGGCGAATCTCGTCCTCGATCACGCCCAGGGCTTCGGCGGCGCGGTCGTTGCTCGTCGCGGTGGTGCCGACGAAGGTGCAGGCACCATCCGCGACTTGCAGCATCGAGCGGACCGAGTAGCAGAGGCCCCGCTTCTCCCGAACCTCGCGGAACAGCCGCGAAGACAGGTCGCCGCCACCGAGGCACTGGTTCACAACCATTGCGGCGGCGAAATCCGGGTCCGTGCGGGCGATGCCGGGCCGTCCGAACCGGATCGTGGATTGCGGCAGGCCGAGCCGCGTCACCACCCGCTGGCCGAGGCCGCCGAGGGTCGTGGCGGGTGTCGGTTCCACGGCCTCGGCCGGAAGCGCGGCGAAGGCGCGGTCGAGGACGGCACAGAGCGCCTCCGGCCCGATCGCGCCGACAACGGCGACGCGAAGGTTGCCGCGGGCCAGCATCCGCGCCTGCAGGGCGACCAGATCCGCGCGCTCGATGCATTCGAGACTGGCGAGGTCACCGCTGGCCGGGCGGGCGTAGGGATGTCCGGAAAAGCCGCGGGCGGCGAAGGCCCGGCCGACCGTAACATCGGGCCGGCCGAGACCGGCGCGCACCTCGGAGGCCATCGCTCCCCGGATGCGGGCCATGTCGTCCGGCGCCAGGAGCGGGGCCTGCACCGCGAGACCGAGGAGTTCGAAGGCCCGCTCGACGTTGCGCGACAGGGTCTTGAGCTCGCCCCGGAGGCTGTCGCTCCAGATCGAGAAGGACAGCCGGATCGCCTGATCGCCGAGCGCGCGCCGGAAGGCGCCGCCTTCGAGCGGACCGGCGCCTTCGCTCAGCAGGTCGGCGAGCATCTGTGCCGTGCCGGCCCGATCGGCCGGATCGAGGACGGGACCGCCGCGGAACCCGAACTGGGCCGACAGGATCGGCAGGGTGTGGTCCTCGATCAGCCAAGCCTCGATGCCGCCGGGGCTGCGCGGGTGCAGCACCCGGTCGGCGATGGCCGTGGCGGGAGGGGCAACATGGATCGTCATGACCGGCGCCTCCCTTCAGGCCGCTTCGGGGCGAACGAGGTGACCGGAGACCCCGCCCGGCCGATCCAACAGGGACAGGGCCGCGGCCAACGCCTCGGGCGTGACCGCTTCGATACGGGCCTGCCACGTCGCCAGTTGGTCGAGGCTCAGGCCGCAGCACAGCGCCATGCCGTACCAGTTGGCGAGACTGACTTGGCTGTCGCGGGTATAGAGCGCCTCGGCCACGAGCTGCGTCTTGGCGCGTTCGACGGCGCCGGCCTCGAAGCCGGTCCGGCGCAACTCGCCGAGCAGCGCATCGACGGCGCGGTCGAGATCCTCCGGCGTGGTGCCGGGGGTGGGAAGGCCGTGGATGTAGAAGCGCGAGCGGCCGGCGAAGTAGGAACTCCAGTAGGAGGCCTTCATCCCGATCGCGCAGGCCTGCTCGACCACGAGGCGCGTATGCAGAAGCGACGTGTCATCGCCGCCGAGCAGGAAGGCGAGCAGTTCCAGCGCCTCGGCCTCGCCGGCCGCCGCCGTGCGGGGCGAGGGCACGGTGTGCAGCCGCATCAGTTGCGGTTCGCTCACGGTCGCGTCCGCCAGCGTCACCTGCCGGTGCGCGCGGATCGGCGGGTCTTGGGGATGGCTCCGCGCCGGAGGCGAATCCGAGGCGGGAATCGACCCGTAGATCTTCGCTGCGAGGTCCAGCACCGCCTGCGGCTCGGCATCGCCCGCGACCAGGAGGATGGCGTTCTCGGGCGTGTAGAAACGCCGGTAATAGGCGAGGGCGTCCGCGCGGGTCAGGCCCTCGATCTCATGGCGCCAGCCGATGATGGGGCGGCCGGCGGGATGAGCGGGGATCGCGGCGGCCGTAAGGGCCTCGCCGAGCAGCCCGGACGGGTTGGCGTCGGCGACCATGGAGCGCTCTTCCAGCACGACCGCGCGCTCGGTCGCCACCACGGCCTCATCGAGCAGGAGGCCGCGCATCCGGTCGGCCTCGTAGGCCATGCAGGTGGCCAGGTGCTCTCTGGGCACGCGCTGGTGGTAGGCCGTGAAGTCCCAGCCCGTGAACGCGTTCTCTTCGCCGCCCACGGAGGCCAGGAGGGCGCTGAACGTACCGGCCGGATGCGCGTCCGTGCCCTTGAACATCAGGTGTTCGAGGAAGTGGGCGATGCCCGACTTGCCCGGCGGATCGTCGGCCGAACCGTTGCGGTACCACACCATATGCGTGACGATCGGGCTGCGGCGGTCCGGGATGACGACGACCTGCATCCCGTTATCGAGCCGGAAGCTCGAGGCGGGCACGGCCGCCACGGCGGCGGCGTGCAGGCTCGAAGGGGAGGACGAATTCGGAAGCATCGGTCTCGGTTTCTTGCCAGCTCGGTTTCTTGCCCGGACTCTTGCCGGTTGCCGCCCCCCGGCACCGGGAGGCTTTCGTGGTCTCAGCGCCGGTTGAAGTTCAGCGGGATGGTCTGCGTCAGCGGCTGGCCGCCGGGCGGCGGCGGGAAGGGGGCGGCCCGGTACATCACCGCGACCGCCTCGGCATCGAGGGCTGCGTTGCCGGACGAGGCGACGAGGCGCACGCCCGTCACGCTGCCGGTGCCCGTGAACGTCACGCTGACCACCGCTAGACCGGTCGAGCCCATTGCTCCGGGCGGAAACCGCTTGGAGCGCACGATGCGGGCCCGCATCTCGTTCTGCCAGGTTGCCCGAGAGGCCTGACTGACCGCCGAACCGGCGGCGGAGGCGGCGGTCCGATTCGCGGTCTGCTGGTCCGATCGTGGGCCGCCGCTGCGGGAGGCCGGCTTCGACCGCTCCTTCTTCGGGACGGTTTTCTCGGGCTTCTTCTTCTCGACCGGCTTCTTTTCCAGCTTCTTCTCGGGCGGCTTCTTGTCGGGCTTAGGTGGAGTCGGCGGCAGCACGGCCTGCGGCTTCACCTCGGGGGGCGGAGGCGGCGCTTCGACGACCGGCTCCACGTCCGGCGGCGGCGGGGCCTCATCGACCGGCTCCGATTCCGGCGTTTCTTCGAAATCCGCGGCCGGCGGTCCCTCCGCCGCGTTATCCGTCTCGGACTTCGCCACGGTGGGCTCGGGCGACATGTCGATCATCACCGCCGCCGGCATTTCCACGGGCGCGGGCGGCGTCTCGACCCGATGGGTCAGGGCGAGGTAGAGGCCGACATGCACGCCGAGCGTCAGCAGGCCCGCCGCCGCCCAGGCCAGGGTCCGGAGCGCCGTCGAGGATTCACGACTCTCCAGATGCGTGCGGCCCAGTTCGGTGGCCCGCACGAAGGCTTCGGGCGGCGGATGGATCACGGCTGACCTCCCCCGGATACGTCTTCGAGACCGACGAGACCGACCTTGAGGTAGCCGGCGTTGCGCAGCAGGTTCATCACCCCCATCAGCTCGCCGTAGGGCACGCCCTTGTCGGCACGCAGGAAAATGCGCTCGTCCTTGTTGCTCTTCGTGGCCGTGTCGAGGGCGGCTCCCAGGGCCGGCCGCGCCACCATGTCCTCACCCAGCGCGACGCCGAGATCGGCCTTCACGCTGACGAAGATCGGCTTTTCCGGGCGCGGCTGCTGCGGCGCGGCGGAGACCGGCAGTTCGACGGGCACGTCGACGGTCGAGAGGGGCGCGGCCACCATGAAGATGATCAGCAGCACCAGGATCACGTCGATGAACGGCGTGATGTTGATGTCGGCATTCTCCGTGAGATCGCCGCCGTCGCTGGATCCGAGATTGACCGCCATGTCCTTACTCCGCCGCGACGCGAATGCCGGACTTGGCGCCGTAGGTGGCGATCTCGCGTCGATCGAGGTCACGCGAGAGGTGGCGCATGATGAGCGCCACGGCATCGCCCGTCATGGCCCGGTAGCCGGTGATGGAGCGGGTCAGCGCGTTGTAGATCACCACGGCGGGGATCGCCGCCACGAGGCCGATGCCGGTGGCGAGCAGTGCCTCGGCGATGCCGGGGGCGACCACCGCGAGGTTGGTCGTGTTCGAGTTGGCGATGCCGATGAAGCTGCCCATGATGCCCCAGACCGTGCCGAACAGGCCGACGAAGGGGCCGATCGAGCCGATCGTCGCCAGGATGCCGGTGCCGGAGGCCATGCGCTTGCCGACCATCGTCTCGATCCGGCCCAGGGCGATCGCCGTCCGTTCCTTGACGCCCTCGCTCGGCAGGCCCCGGGACAGGGTGAGTTCCTCCTCGGCCTCGACCAGAAGCAGAGCGCCGACACCGCGGCGCACCCGCTGACCGGCTTCCGCCAAGGTCGCCGAGGACCGGATCTCCTTAAGGCTGTTCCGCATCCCCCGCTTGGCCATGGCGAGGCTCAGCATTTTCACCAGCAGGATGGTCCAGGTCACCACCGAGGCTGAGGCGAGGACGACCATCACGGCCTGCACCACCGGGCCGGCGGCCAGGAACATGCCCATCGGCGAAAGGTCGTGTGACGGGGCCGGCTTCTGCGGCGTGGCCGGAAGCTGTGCGGGCGCTGCGGCAACCGGAGCGGCTTCGGCGGCGGGCGCCGCCGGTTGCGTCTCCGTGGCCGCGGGGACCGGCGGCGCATCCTGCGCGACGGCGGGCGCCGCCACGGCGAGGCTGCCGAACAGGAGCGCGGCCGCTACGGTTCGAGCCAAGCGCCGCCCGAGACCCGGAACGGAGATCGACCCCTGCAAGTCTTTCGTTGCTGTCATCGCGCTTCCACCTTCATTGCGGTGACCGTCGGGTTTCGAAAGGTCTGTGCAACGAGGCCGGCAAACTGACACGGCATCGGCTCGCTTTTTTCGGATTACCGATCAGATCTCGGCTCTGTCTCACCTCCTGCCGGAAGCGCTTGAGGGGTGGAGCGCAGGTCGAATCGTGTCGCGCGGCATGGTCTGGAAGCATCCCGAAACGGTGATCCCGAACCGCGAAAACGAGCGCCCAGCGCCTCGCCCGGGATGTTGGTTCCGAGACGACGCGCCGGGCGCTCGTTGATGACATTGCTGAAAATCGGCGGCTTGCGCGCTGGGTGGAACGCGAGCCGCTACACCAGGGCGCTCAGGCGAAGCTGGTGTGCGCCGCGGCTTCGCCCCAAGCGCAATCGTCAGCCAGCGTCTGGACGAAGCGGGCATCGATCCGGGCGCGCTCGGCCTCGACCAGGGGGCCCTCGACGGCCACGGGCCGGCAGCGGCCCGAGAGGCCCGGAGGCACGAAGTCGGGGTTGTGCAGGGCGAAGTCGGAAGCGCCCTCGAAGAACGGCCGGCAGCCGAAATCGAGGAAGCTCTCGGCCGGAAGACCTTCGGCGAGCAGGATGTCGTGCGCATCCAGCTCGACGTGCCAGTAGACGACGCTGGCCGCATCGGTGCGGGCGACGGTGGTGCCGTTGATCAGGCACATGACCGGCACGAGCGCACCGCCCTGGCCGTCGGCATCGGCACCGACGAGGACCGGATGACCGGGCGACAGAGAGAGGTCGCGGGCGGGCAGGCCGTGCCCGAACGCCCCGGCGCGGATGCGGACGGGGGCCTGGTCGGCGGGCATCGGCTGGCTGTCGCTGCCGAGATGGCGCTGGCCGATCCATGTGATCGGGCGATGCNAACGCCCCGGCGCGGATGCGGACGGGGGCCTGGTCGGCGGGCATCGGCTGGCTGTCGCTGCCGAGATGGCGCTGGCCGATCCATGTGATCGGGCGATGCCGGCCGGAGGCAGTGACCGCGGTGTCGCCGATCTGCAGATCCTCCACGGCGATCGAACCGCGCGTCGTCAGGATCTGCGTGCCCGACACGAAACAGAGAGCGAAAGGCTCCGTCGAGAACGTGATCGGCGTGTTCGGTTCGAGAACTTGGTTCGAATACAAAAAGTATACGTACTCCCCACGCGCCGACGAGAAAGTTCTTGCTACGACGCCGCCATCATCCGCGAGCTTGCCGACATACTCCCTGTTGTTGAACGGCGTTTCCGTCCCGTCGATATTCTGAACAACACGCATATTGTCGTTCGGGGTATCGCCCAGGACATTGATGTCGTCGGATCCGGTCGCTGCCGGCAGATCCGATAGGGTGTAGATGCCTTGTCTTCCGCCGATCGGACTCGCGGAGATGACTTGGTCCGGACCAGATCCGCCTGACGGCGAACTCAAAGAGTAGAATCGAGAGAAGGACTGCGTCGGTGCCGGTGTCGATGCCATAGCTCGCCCCTTTTATCGGTTGGTACAATCGATACTGTCTTGCGTCGGCCTAGCGGCTGGGCCGACGCGCATCTGGAAACGGACCGGCTTCGCGAACTCGACTGCCGTCGGCCCTAAGCGGCGGCCAGGGCGACGTCGTCGGTCCAGGCGCAATCGTCGGCCAGCGTCTGGACGAAGAGGGCGTCGATCCGGGCGCGCTCGGCTTCGACGAGGGGACCCTCGACGGCCACGGGCCGGCAGCGGCCCGAGAGGCCCGGAGGCACGAAGTCGGGGTTGTGCAGGGCGAAGTCGGAGGCGCCTTCGAAGAACGGCCGGCAGCCGAAATCAAGGAAGCTCTCGGCCGGAAGGCCTTCGGCGAGCAGGATGTCGTGCGCATCCAGTTCGACGTGCCAGTAGACGACGCTGGCCGCATCGGTGCGGGCGATGGTGGTGCCGTTGATCAGGCACATGACCGGCACGAGCGCACCGCCCTGGCCGTCGGCATCGGCGCCCACGAGGACCGGATGGCCGGGCGACAGAGAGAGGTCGCGGGCGGGCAGGCCGTGCCCGAACGCCCCGGCGCGGATGCGGACGGGGGCCTGGTCGGCGGGCATCGGCTGGCTGTCNGCCGGGCGACAGAGAGAGGTCGCGGGCGGGCAGGCCGTGCCCGAACGCCCCGGCGCGGATGCGGACGGGGGCCTGGTCGGCGGGCATCGGCTGGCTGTCGCTGCCGAGATGGCGCTGGCCGATCCATGTGATCGGGCGATGGCGACCGGAGGCAGTGACCGCGGTGTCGCCGATTTGCAGATCCTCCACGGCGATCGAGCCGCGCGTCGTCAGGATCTGCGTACCCGACACGAAACAGAGAACGAGCGACTGCTGCGCAAAGCTGGAACTTGGGACGGTATCGAATTGTCTAAGGGTCGTTCCATTCGTGAACATGGCATAACTAAACCCGTCCGGTGTCCTGGTAGACGGAAATCGAAGAATTGCTCCGTCATCTGCGGATTTGCCCCAATAGGTGTAATCTCTCGGCGTGCTGAAGAAGTCTGGGGGATTAGACGTGATAGTCGCGAGTTCATTGGGCGTATCGCCCAAAACACCATTGCCGGCGCCATCTTCGGAGATCGAAAAGCTGAAATCTCGATTGATATTACCAACACGGAAGCTGCTGGCGGCAGCATCGGTAGGGTTCAGCTCGACGAAAGTGTTGTATGTAGCAGAAGGAGCGGATCCAGACGACATTTTTAAGCCTCCACTTGCACGGCATGACAGCATCTTATGCCGTCAAATTGGGTTAATTGGTTTTTTACTTATCAAAACAAGAAATAAATCCCGATTTAAAGGGTTATTTCGTTTGATTCAGCACATCGAATGTACGCAGACTTTCATTCGAGGTTGCGCTCGACGGCTCCCGGCCAATGGACTGAAGCTCTCGTTCGGCACAGGAACGTCGGCGCGTCGCGGCACTTCCCTTCTGCTAAGCTTCTGAAAGCCCTGTGTGGCGACCGAAAAAAGTTCACACGCGATTCCACGATTTTTTGAGCGCGGGTCTTCGCCGGGGCAGAGCGCTCCTCGATCCTTGGATCCGGTTCCGTGATTTAGGGGGCTCGACCAAGTTGGCTTGGCGATCCGGAAAGCGGAGTCGGGCGGAGGCTCTTGGTATGAGGCGAGATCAGATGCGGGACTTCGTAAAGTTCCGAGCGTGGCTGTCGCCTTCCCGTATCCCAGCGGAGTCTCTCGCGGGCGAGGCCGAAGAAGGTCGCGACGACACGGTTCGACTTGGAAGCGTGTACTCTCCCGAAACCTGCGAGCCCGCCGTTTGGAGTCAAACAACCTGGGGGTGGTGTCGGTCGCCCAGGGTGAACGCTACGCTTTGAGCTGCATTGATGTGCTGTCGCTCGAGGATGGTGCGGGGACGACGATGGGCCAGGGACAGATCACCGCCGACCTCCCCCATTTCGGCCTGCGGTCGTTCAATGGGCCGTCACAGGAGTGGGGCCGAGCCTCGCCACGTCGAAAACGAAGCTTGTGGTGGACTTGGCAAACAGGCGCTGCCAGTTTCCGGGCTGCGATCACCCTTTGACCGGTGGACCGTTCGGCAGGGCCTCGATGTCGGCAACGGGTTCCACGCGGTCATCCGCAGCGACGACATCACGATCCGGAACGGGGCGGTATGCCGAGATTCGTCGCCCGGATGACCGAACGACGATCGGTTGTTGGTGCTCAGTTCGGCATTCTCGCCATTAACTAAGACTTGAAATCTGAATTCGAAAATTTCGCCAACCTAGGCTATCGCAGAGTTCAATCTAACCAAGCTTCACGAACTTAGCTTTGCCCTGAAATGACCACGGCCCTTTCACGCCGAACTCGGCGCAGAAGGCGTCCACGGCGCGCGTCACGCCGGGAAAGCTGCCTCCGAGACGGTCGTAATCGTCGGCGATGAACAGGCCGCCGGGGCGCAAAACGGGCCACCAGGCCCGGAGGTCGGCGGCGACGGATGCTTCTTCGTGGCCGGCATCGAGATGGATCACGTCGGCGGTGACACCGCGCAAGCGCATCAGTTCGGCCGCGTTCACCGAGTCGAGCGGCAGCGGAACCACCCGATCGGCGAGGCCTTGGTGCAGAACATTGGCCAGGAAGGTGCGGTAGAGACTGGGAAAACCGTGCTCGGTGGCGAGTTCAGTGAAAAGGCTCTCGTCCATCCAGTGATCGACGGCGCCGAGCCACGTATCGACCGCGATGACGGTGCCGTCGATCCCGTGCTCGGCCATCGTGCGAGCGAGGTAGAGCGCGCTCGCGCCCTTCCAGGTTCCGATCTCGACGACCACACCGGGGCGGTGCTGGACCACCGCCTCCTCCAGATACGGGTGAACGCTGCGCCAGCCCTGCAGATCGAGGGGCCTGAGGGTATCCGGGGGATCGGCGAAGGGATCGCGGCCATGCCAGAGGGCGGCGATGATGTCCTGTCGGGTCATGTCTTCGGCTCGGAGAGGAGACGGGGATCGATGGCAAGCGGAGTCAGCCGGCACGGGCCCCTGCGTAGAGGGCCTCGCAGCGGTCGAGCCAAAGATCACGGGTGAACAAGCGGTGGACGCGTGCTTGCGGCACCGCGCGTGGAATCGTGAGCGCCGTTCCGATCGCCTGCGCGAGGGCCGCGTCGTCCCCCGGCGGAACGAGACAGCCGGCCTTACCGACGACCTCCGCCGCCGCGCCCATGGCGAAGCCGGCCACCGGAAGGCCGCAGGCCATGGCCTCGACGGCCACCAGCCCGAACGGCTCGTCCCAGCACGGCGTGAACAGGAAGACGGAGGCGCGGCCGATCTCCCGCGCCAACGCCGGGCCGCCGAGATGGCCGCCGTAACGGATCGGTCCGCCGATGAGCGGGGCGACCTGCGTCTCCCAATATTCACGCTCCTCGATCGGACCGAACAGGGTGAGGGGCAGGCCGGCCCGCCGCGCCGCGCGAATCGCGAGATGCGTGCCCTTGATCGGCGCGATGCGCCCGCACCAGACGGCGCTGCCGTCGCCGTGCGCCTGAAAGGGCCATGCGGCGGGATCGATCCCATTGTGCAGCACCGAGACTTCGGGCGGCGCCCCATCCGGCCACCACGCCTGCGCCTGCGCCCGCGACGTCACGGTGATGCGGTGGCGGGGGGTGACACTGGCGTGCACGCACCAGCGCAAGGCATCGTAGGGCGGTACGTGCAGCGAGGTCACCGTCGGCACGGCTTCCGTGCGGCGGCGCTCGAGCGGCAGACGGCTGAGGCTGTTGTTGTGTAGCACGTCGAAGCCGCCGGCCGCGATCCGGTCGCAGGCGGCGGCGTAGCCCGCATCGACATGCGCCTTCAGCCCCGGATCGCCCCGATGCTCCAGCCCCTGAAAGCTCCGCTCGTGATGGACCGGGATGACCGGATCGATCGAAAAGCGCGGGTCGCTGTCGCCGGCGGCGAAGAGCACGACCTCGTGGCCGCGCGCCATCAGCCCCTCGGCGAGGTGCCAGGTATAGGCTTCCAGCCCACCGGCGAAGGGCGGGGCGATCGGGTGGCGCAGATGGGCGAGGAGCGCGATCCTCACGCCGTCACCGGCACGGAGGCCGGTTGCATGCCCCGTTCGCGTGCGCGCGCTTCCAGATGCCGGATGACGGAAGCCGAGTTGGTGTAGGGCTGATGGCTCTGCTGCCCGGTCAGCGCGAGATCCTCGGCGTCGGGGCGGCGCAGGATGCGGATCGGCTGTTCCGGCGTGTCGTCGATCAGGCCCATCACTTTGAAGGCGTAGAGCCAGTGGCCCATGGTGCGGTAGCCCCATTTGGCCTCGAACAATTCGGCGTTGCGCACCACGCTGTCGAGGTGGTGGATCGGCGGCATGTGGTGCGGGTGGTACTGGTGATAGGCCAGCGCGCCCTTCATCCAGGCGATGGGCAGGCCGCACTCGTCGAGGATCTTGCCGAAATCGGTATCCTCGCCGCCATAGCCGGTATAGCGCTCGTCGAAGCCGCCGACCGCCTGGAATGTCGCCCGCCGGATCGCGAAATTGAGCGACCAGAAGCAGCGGTAATCGTTGCAGATCTCGATGCCCGCCGCCGGCGGACCGCGGCGGTCGGAATGCTTTTCCGCCACCGCTGCAAGGTCGTCATATCGCCAGTCGCCCGCGGTGGCGTGTTCGGGCAGGTGCAGCACCTCGCCCATCAGCAGACCATCGAGTTCGGACAGCGCCTGGGCGTAGTCGGCCACGAGGTCGGGCGCCGGGATGCAATCGACGTCGAGGAAAACGATGTTCTCGCCGCTTGCCGCGGCGACGCCGCGGTTGCGCGCGGCCGCGAGCGGCAGTTCGGTGCCCGATACCAGGATCTGGCGGACCGGGAAGGCGACCTCGGGCAGGTCGTAGGGCGCGTCCTGCATGACGGCGATGATGAATTCGGCCGGCGGCCGCGTCTGGCGTTCCAACCCGAGGAGGACGTTGCGCAGATGGGCGGGCCGTCCTTTGGCCAGCGTGACGACGGAAACGGTGGGCATGCGGGGGGACAGGCTCCGGCAATCGGGGACGAGGATCGAGACGGGTCGCTCAGCCGGCGACGACACGCAGCGGCGCGGCGTCGGGCTCGTGCGCGGCCGATCCGCCCTGCCAGAGCGCGTCGGTCAGCCCTTCAAGCCAGCCAGCCGCGCGCAGGGCTGCGTTCGGTGCGTAGAGGCTGTGCAGAATGGACCCGTCGAGGCGGCGGGCGCGGTCGAGGAGATCGCGCCAGCCCTGGAAGTCGCCGGGCCATTGGGGCGCCTGCACGGCGGCGCCGAGGCGGACCAGTGCCTCGGCTTTGCGGGTCTGCTCGCCGAAGTAGCGCCATTCCGGCATGACGATGAGGCGCCCGCCGACGCGGGCGACTTCGTGCACCGTGTTGTCGCCCGCCGAGGCGACCACGATGTCGGCCGCGGCGAGGTAGTCGGTGACCGACGGCACCCAGCCGAGTTCGCGCAGGTTGGCAAAGTCGGTCTCGTGGCCCTCGCGGTGCGTCGGCCCCAGCGTCAGCCAGAGTGCGTCGGGCGCGGCGCGGGCGGCGACCGTCAGCGGCGCGTAGGGCGTGCCGCTTCCCCCGCCGCCGGTGACCGCGACGACGATCTCGCGCTGCGGGTCGAGGCCGAGCCGGGCCCGCGCCTCGGCGCGGTCGGGCACGCAATCGACGCTGGTGCAGAGGCCGCCGCTGTAGAAGGTCTTTGCGCGCAGTTGCGCCGGGTAGTCGGCTTGCTCCAGCCGCTCGTCGAAGGGGGCGAGCATTCCGACGCAGGCCTCGTAGGCGCCGATATGGGCGATGTCGTTGCGGTCGCCATGCATGCGGATCTGGACGGCCGGGATGCTGGCGATGCGCGCGAGCAGCGCGATCTCCGCCGAGACATCGACCACGAACAGCCCGACGTCCCGCGCGTCGAGATGGTCGAGAATCTGGCGCATGGTGCAGCGCATTTCGGCGAGGCCCAACGGCACGCAATGCATCACCGGCGGGGTCGGCTCCGCGTAGAGGCGCGGGGTCGGCACCGCGGCGCCGATCATGTTCGGCAGCGTGACGATCTCGATGTCGCGGGAGAATCCGTCGAACAGGTGCGGGCCGGCGGTCAGCACCGAGACCGGACGGTCGCGGGCGAACTCGGCGGCCACCGCCATGGTGCGGTTGGCATGGCCCCGGCCCTGGTGATGGACAAAGAACGCGATGGGTTTCTTCATGAGGCGCGGTTTCGGGGCTCGGATCGGGAGGAGATCGGGAAGGCGTCGGGACGACTAGGAGAAGAGCGCTTGCGGCCGGAGGGCGGCGGCGATCTCGGGCGCGCTCGGCTGGCGCAGGACGCGGATGGCCGGTGCCTCGGCGTCCCACGCGATCAAGCCGGCCGCGCGGAACTGTTCGAGCCAGTAGGTCATGCACCAGCGCCCGTGCCGCGCGCGGAAGCGCGTCGCGTTGGCGAGGATCGGTACAAAGTGCTGGAGCGGCGGCACGTGGACGGCGTGGTGCTGGTGATAGGCCCGCGCGCCCGCGACCCAGAAGGTCGGCAGCCCGGACCCCGCGAGGCGGGCGGCGAGATCCGTCTCCTCGCCGCCATAGCCGACGTAAGACTCATCCATGCCGCCGACCGCGCGCCACGCTTCGACGGGCAGGGCGAAGGACAGGCCCCAGAGCTGCCCCGCATCGGGCTCACGCCGTAGCCCGGTCTCGGGCAGGGGAGGCCGGGCCGGGTGGACGCGGCCGAGCCGGTCGAGCGCGGCGGGATCGGGAGCGGTGCCGCCCGCAATCGCATCGGGGGGCAGGTAGAGAACCTCGCCGAGGAACAGTCCGCGCTCCGTGGCGGCCGCGTCCGCATAGGCGGCGACCAGGGTCGGCCCCGGGATGCAATCCACGTCCAGGAAGACGAGAAGGTCTCCGCTGGCCGCGGCCGCCGCCCGGTTGCGGGCGGCGGCGAGCGGCATCGGCTCGCCGGGCACGTGGAGGTGGCGCACCGGGCAGCCGGGATCGGGCAGGTCCGACTCCGGCTCCGGCTGCATCCAGGCGATCACCAGTTCGCGCGGGCGCAGGGTCTGGCGAGCGAGCCCGCGCATCAGGTTGCGCAGGCGGTCGGCCCGGCCGCGGACCAGGGTGAGCACGCTCGCCGGGGGAGGGGGAACTGCGATGCCGCTCACGGGGACGCGCCGAAGCGGGGCTTACGACGCATAGGCCAGGGCCCGGCGGAAATGTAGGACGCCCTCGATGATGCCGCGGGCATGCGAGCTGCGGGCGACGTAGGAGTGCTTGAGCGCGGCGTTGCTGGCGAGACCGTCCGAATAGTTGGCGACGATGATCGCCTGTGTCCGGGCGCGCAGCATCTCGACATCGTTGCCGGAATCGCCGGCCACGAACACCGCCTGCTCCGGCAGCCCGTAGAGGGCGCGGACGTGATCGACCGCCGTCCCCTTCGAGGCCGTCGCGGGCAGGACATCGAGGTAGCGGTCGTGGCTGTGGATCACGTTCGCCGGGAGGCCCGCCTGCACGAGACCATCGCGCACCCGATGCGCCGTCGCCTCGTCGCCAAAGAAGCTCAGCTTGTGCGACCGCTGCTCCAGGGGGCCCTGCGGGACGAGACCGTCGAGACGGCTCAGCGCCAGACTGACCGCCCCCCGGTCCCAGTCGTTCGAGACCGCTTCGCGCCACGCGGTGTCGGCCGTGTAGGTCACGCCGTTGGTATCGAGATGGTAGATCTCCGAGCCGACCGAGGTGATCATCACCTGCGGTCGCGGGCTCGCCTGCTGCTCCAGCACCGCCATCGCGCTGTGAAAGGAGCGGCCGGTGGCGACGCCGAAGGCCAGCCCCGTCTGCCGGCTGCGCCAGCGCCGGAACGTCGCCAGGGCGGATTCACATCCCACGAGCGTGTTGTCGATATCGCAGATCAGGAGCTGGCGCGGCGTCCGCAGGGGCGGATTCCGCGCGAGCAGCGCACCGAGCAGATCGTGATAGCGGGCGGCGTGCCGGTCCCAATCATAGGCGGCGGCCGCGCGGGCGCCGCCGGCGACGCAGCGGGCGCGGAACGCGGCATCCGTGAGAATGTGCAGGCAGGCGGCAGCGATCGTCGCGGGGGCACGCGGATCGACGAGCAGCCCGTTGCCGCAGGTCTCGACGATGTCGTTGGGGCCGCCGCTATCGGTGGCCACCAGCGGCAAGCCGGCGGCGGACGCTTCCAGAAGCGTCAGGCCGAACGGCTCGTTGAGCGCCGGATTGACGAAGACGCCGCCGCGCTCTCGCGCATAGGCATAGATCGCCGGCACGTCCTCCGGGCGATGCGTCTTCGGATAGGCGACGCGGCCATAGAGGTCGTAGCGGTCGATGAGCACGAGGAGGTCGCGCATGGTCGCGGCCATGTCGCCGTCGAGCCGGTCGATGTCGTCGCGGGTGCCGGCGACGATCACGAGGTTGGCGCAGGCCTGAAGCTCCGGGCTCTCGCCATAGGCCTGCACGAGGGCCGCCAGATTCTTGCGCGCCACCGGCCGGGCCAACGCCAGCACGGCCGGCTTGGCTGGATCGTGCAGGAACCGGTCGATCGCCGCGTCGATCCGGGGATGCGGGCGGCTCTGCGCGAAGCGGGCGAGATCGCTGCCCGGCGGCAGGACGCGGGCGCGACCGGGATCGTAGGCGGCATAGCCGGCATACTGCACCTCGGCCTCGTCGCGCGACGAGGCGATGACGAGGCTCGCCCGCGCCAGGGCCGTCTCCTCGGTCGCGATCCGGCGCGAGAGTTCGAGGTCGCGCTCGGCACCGCCGCCGACCATCGCCGCCTTCACCCGCCCGAGCGAATGGGCCGTGAACAGGAAGGGGATGCCGAGCCGGTCCTCGACGATCCCCGCAACCGCCGCCGCATCCGCGTAATGCGCATGGATGATGTCGGGCGCGCGGGGCTGCCGGCCGATCCAGGCGATGAGATTGTCGGCGTAGCTCTCGACCTCGCCGTGCATCGACTCCTTCGAGCGGTAGCCCGGCGACGCGCTCGCGAGCCGCACCAGCGCAACCTTGTCGGAGATCCGCTCTTCGGGCACGGCGTAATCCGGGCCGGGCGGACCTTCGAACCGACGCGTCGCCATCACGATCCGCGCGATACGGGGATCCTGAGCCGAGGCGCTGACGAGATCGAGCAGATATCGGATATGCCCGCCGGTGTCCGAGGTGAGGCCGTACACGACATCACGGCCGCGCAGGCAGCCTTGTAGAGCAATGTGCAGAACGAACATCAGGCGTTCGTCGTGACGCGACGATCCGGACCGGATGTATTGAGTAAGGTGCAACACGTGATCCGCGTCGCCCAAGTCGCTCCGAACATTTTCCCCGTTCCCCCCGAACACCATGGCGGCACCGAGAGGATCGTGCACGATCTGTCCGTGGCGCTGCGAAGCTTAGGTATAGACGTAACGCTGTTCGCCTCATCGGACAGTGCGACAGACTTGCCGCGCGTCGGCGATCATCCGAGCCTCGCGGCTCTGCAACATCGGAACCGGCAGGTCCCCCCCGGGGTTCCGGCGGCCCTCGATGCGTTGCAACTGGAAGCTTTGCGCCAGCGGCTCGACCGGTTCGATATCGTGCATTGCCATGGCGAGTTCGCCCATGCGGCGCTGCTGGGCCCGCGCCGGCGCCAGAGCCTGACGACGGTGCATTGGCGCGTGGACGAACTCGACCGGGCGCTGTTCTTCGCCGGCTTCCCCGATCTGCCGGTCGCGGCGATCTCGGCGGCGCAGGAAGCCGGCATTCCGGCCTCGAACCGGGCGGGTGTCGTGCATCACGGGATCGCCAGGGACCGCTACACGTTCCGGCCGGAGCCCGGCACGCATGTCGCCTTCGTCGGCCGGATGACCGACCAGAAACGCCCGGACACCGCGATCCGCGTCGCCCGCGCCGCCGGCCTGCCGATCCGGCTCGGCGGCACGATCGATGTCGGCAATCCGGACTATTTCGAGCGGCATGTGCGCCCCTTGCTCGGGCCCGATGCGACCTATCTCGGGCCCATTGATGATCGGGCGAAAGGCGAACTGCTCGGCGGCGCACAAGCGCTGCTGTTCCCGATCGATTGGCCCGAGCCCTTCGGCCTCGTGATGATCGAGGCCATGGCCTGCGGCACGCCGGTGATCGCCTGGAATCGCGGCTCGGTCCCCGAGATCGTCGAGGAGGGGGTAACGGGCTTCGTTGTCGCCTCGGAGGCCGAAGCCGTCGCGGCCCTGGCCCGGATCGGGCAGCTCGACCGCGCTCTGGTGCGCCGCCGGTTCGAGGAGCGGTTCACCGCCGAGCGCATGGCGCGCGACTACATCGCCCTCTATCGCCGCTTGCTCGCCGCCTGATGCGCACCGCGCTTTTGGCCTGGGACTACCCGCCGGCGCCGAGCGGCCTGTCGACGGCGGCGCGGGAGATCGCCGAGAGCCTCGCTGGGGCCGGCGCCGAGGTGACCGTCTTCACCCTCGACCGAACCGGCCGCGAGCGGGTCGGCCGCGTCAGGGTCGAAGGGCTCGCCCTGCCGCCCGGCGGTCGCTTGGCACGCCTGCGCCTATTGGGCTCGGCCGGGCATCTGGCCGCGCCGCTCGCGTTCCGGCGGGCGGTGCTGGCCGCCCATGCCCGCGCCCCCTTTGACGTGATCGAGGCGACGAACTGGTACGCGCCCGCCGTGCTGCTCGCCCGCCGTAGCGACCTGCCCCTGGTGACGCGCAGCTCGACCCCGGCCGCGTTCACCCGTGGGACCGGCGCCAGCCTGCGCGATCGCCTCGACGGCCGCACGGCCGATGCGCTGGAGCGTGCCCAGGCGCGGGGCAGCGCCGGCCTCATCGCCAACACGGCCGAGCACGGGGCGGTGATCGCGCGGGCCTACCGGCTTTCGGGGCGGCAACCCTCCGCCGTGATCGGCCTCAGCCTGCCGCCGGAGATTCTTTCGAGCGCCCGCACCGCCGCCTATCCGGAGACGGATGTGCCCGTGCGCTTGCTCTTCGTCGGGCGGGCGGAGGCGCGCAAAGGGTTCGACGCCCTGCTCGCCGCGGTCACGATCCTTGCCGCGGAGCAGGCGGCAGGCGCCCTGCCGCCCTTCCGGCTCGACCTCGTCGGGGTGCCGCCGGACGACCTGCCGCCGGATCTGCCCGACGCGGCGCAGCCCTACATCCGCGCCCGCGGCCGTGTCGATGCGGACGCGCTGGCGCGGGCCTATGCGGACGCCCATGCGGTGCTTGCACCGTCCCGCTACGAGAGCTTCGGCCTCGTCTACCAGGAGGCCATGGCCTATGGCCGGCCGGTGGTGGCCTGCGCGGAGGATGCAAGCGCCCGCGCCTTCGTCGGCGCCTCCGGGGCGGGCTCCCTGGCACAGGCGGCCACCGGGCCGGCGCTCGCGGATGCCCTGCGCCCGCTCCTCCGCGATCCCGGCCTGCGCCGCGCCTACCGTGCGCGGGCTCTGGCGGCGGCGGGGCGGTTCGACAGGGCGAGCCTCGGGCGCGAGACCCTGGCGCTCTACGAGGCGGCGGCCGCGGCGGCGCGACACGGGTGATCCGACGGTGACTGCGCCGACGAAATCTCAATCGCGGTACGGCAGCAGCAGCGCATCCTCCTCTTCCGGCCGGCCACGGCCGGGATCCAGCGCCTCGTAGCGGCGCGAGCGGGCCGCGACATGGGCACGGCTCAGGCGATGCTCGATCCCGCCGTGGAGGCTGATGAAGCTCTCGGGCCAGCCGCCCGCGAGCTGCGGCCGCTCATGCACCCGGCCGGCATAGCGGACGTCGCTGCGGTTCAACCGGTACTGGACGTCCGGGTAGACATCCGAGAGGACGCCATCGACGCGGTTGAACCGCGCCAGCCCGATCGAGCGGACGGCGCCCGCCTCGGCAAGGGCTGCGAGCGCGGGCAGAAGGCGACCGGTGGCCGGATCGAGCGTCTCGTCGGCGTCGAGCTGCACCATCCAGGCATGGCGAGCCAGCGCCTGGAGCGCGTTGCGTTGCGCGGCGAAGTCGCCAGCCAGCGGCCGGGCGACGACGCGCACCGCCCCTGCGGGAAACCCGGCGACCGCCACCGCACAGGGCGGGGTGATGTCGGCATCGAGCAGGATCGCGATGTCGTCGGTCCAGCTCGCCTGCGTCGGCAGGCTCGCGAGCACAGCATCGACCTCGGACGGACGGCAGAGCAGACCGAGCGAGACGGGGCGTTCCTCGCACGCCTCAAGGGCGAAGAGGTCGGCTCGCGCGGCGTGCTCGTCATGGGGATTGCGCAAAGCGGCGTGGCCCTCGGCGTCGAGCGGGCGGATGCCGCGTCCGAGCCGGGTGGCGGCAATGCGGAGGGTGTAGAGGTCGAGCCCGTAGGGCGCGTCGGGATCGGACGCGAAGATCGATCCAGCAAGAGCCTCGGCGAGTTGCGCGCGGCAGCGGGATGCGTCCGCTCCGCGTTCGAGCAGGACGCCGCATGAGGCGCAGGCGAGCGGAAACAACCGCCGATGTCCATCGGGGTAGGTCAGATGCCGCTCGCTCGGCGCGAGCATGTCGGCCGCGCAGACGAAGCATCGGCGCATGGTCATCACTCCGGCACCCTCGCATCCCGGCAAAGCTCTGGTTGCGGCGCGCCGGCGCCTTACCTTCGCTGTTCCGCACGCTTCAAACCCCGAGCCCCAGCCGCCAGTGCCCGCCGATTTCGATCTTCCCGAAACAGACCGCTTGGCTTTACCGCCCGCGGCGTCCCTGGCCATCGTCGGCAATGCGCCGGAAATCGGCGCTGCGGCGCGTGGGATCGATGAAGCGGATTGCGTGGTGCGCTTCAACAACGCGGCGGGCTTTGGTGGCCGCACCGGCGGGCGCGTCACGCATCTCGCGCTGGTAAACCGCGGCGGCCAGATGCGGGAATGGTTGGCGGACCCTCACTTTCTCGAGCGCCCGGTGATCCGGGCGGCGCAAGCCTTCATCCTGCCCTTCCCGATGCTGCCGGCGGAGGCGAACGGCCCCGAGCCGATCTGCTGGACCCGGGAAGCCTTGGCGCTGCTCCGCCCCACGGGCCGGCCGATCCACATCCTCTCCGAGGATCTTCACGACCAAGCGCGGGGCGTCCTCGCGCCCCGGACGGACGGGCGCCCGAACCCGAGCACCGGCTTCCTCGTCACGTTTGCGCTCCTCAACGACCGCCCCCGCAATGCCGATCCGGCGCAGGCCTACGGGTTCGGGTTTGACGGCTGGCCCGGACATCCCTGGGCCGCCGAGCGCGCGTGGTTCGCGGAAGCCCAGGCGGCCGGGCGCCTGCACCTGCACCCTCTCGAAGATTGATCCGCCCGACATGTCCACGCTGATCACCGTGCTGAAGAGCGGCGGGCGCTACGATGCGAGCTGGGTCGAGCGGCTGGCCCGCGGCCTGCGCCGCCATGCGCCGGCCTTCGAGCGGATCTTGTGCCTCACCGACCTGCCGCTCGTCGTCGAGGGCGTCGAGCGTGTGCCCCTGCGCCACGACTGGCCGGCTTGGTGGGCGAAGATGGAGGCGTTCCGCCCCGGTCTCACCGAGGGCACGACGTTGCTCTGCGACCTCGACACCGTCTTCACCGGCCCGGCCGATACCCTGGCCGAGCCCGGCCTCGCGGCAATGGAGGACTACTTTCACAAGGGCCGACTCTCCAGCGCCCTTCTGCGCTGGTCCGGAGACGAACTTGCCGGGCTCTACGAGCGCTTCGCGGCCGAGCCTGAGCGCTGGATGACGGCCGGATCCTGCGGCCCGGTCCCCAACGCCGTGCACGGCGATCAGGTCGTCATCGACCATCTGCTGCGCGCGGAGGGCGTGCGTCCGCGCTTCTTCCAAGACATCGCGCCGGACCTGCTCGACTTCTACGATCCCCGACGCGCCGCGCACGGCCCTGTCGTGATCTTCATCGGTGAGTCCAAGCCGGACACCGTCCGCGGACCGGTCCACGAGGCCTGGACCGGCGCTTGAGGCGCGCTGCTTGACCCGAACGGCGTTCCGACCGCGGATGGGCGTGAATCTGCCTTGCCGTGTTCATCGTCAGCGTCGTCGTTTCGCTTGTCCTGATTTTCGGGTGATCCCTTCCGCCGCGTGGGCGTTGACCGGTTCCTTGTGATGTGGCGGGAGGATACGAGCCATGACGAAGCTTTTCATCGCGCGGGTGCGCGGCACGGACGGCGAGCGCCCCCTTGTGACCGTGCGGGCGGCGGCCGAGGGGGAAGCGCGCCTGTTCGTCGAGGCGGCCTACCCCGAGGACGAGATCGTCGAGATCGCCGAGCCGGGCGAGTGGGTGAGCGACAGCGACACGGGAACGAAGAACGGCGATGTGCGCGAGCATCCGGGCACCGCGTGGCAAGCGCCGACGAGCCGGGCGTAGCGCGCGGCCATGTCCTGCCTGCCCGAGGATGTGCGCGCCCTCGCGCTGATGCTGCCGGAGGCGGTCGAGGGCGCGCATCAGGGCCATCCCGATTACCGAATCGGCGGGCGGATCTTCGCCACCCTCTGGACCGACGAGGCGCGGGTGGTCGTGCGGCTGACGCCCGAGGCGCAAGCCCTGTGGCTGGAGGCCGAGCCGGATGCGTGCGAGCCCGTGCCGGGCGCCTGGGGCGCGCGCGGCTGGACGAGCCTCGAACTCGACCTCGTCGAAGAGGAGACCTTGCGCGACGTGCTTCTGACCGCTTGGCGGATCGTCGCGCCGCCCGGTCTCGTCGCCCGCTACGAAGGTCTCGCGCTCGATCCGTGAGGGCGAGTCAGCTTCGCAGCCCCGGCGCTTCCTGCCCGGTGCTGGCCACATATTCCGAGTAGCCCCCGCCATACTGGCGGATGCCGTCCCCGGTGACTTCGAGCACCCGGTTCGACAGGGCGGCCAGGAAGTGCCGGTCGTGGCTCACGAACAGCATCGTGCCCTCGAAGCCTGTCAGGGCGTTGATCAGCATTTCCTTGGTGGCGATGTCGAGGTGGTTGGTCGGCTCGTCGAGGACGAGGAAGTTCGGCGGGTCGTAGAGCATCTTGGCCATCACCAGCCGGGCCTTCTCACCGCCGGACAGCACGCGGCAGGGCTTCTCCACGTCGTCCCCGGAGAAGCCGAAGCAGCCGGCGAGCGCCCGCAGCGAGCCCTGGCCGGCCTGCGGGAAGGTGCTTTCCAGATCCTCGAACACGGTCAGGTCGCCGTCGAGCAGGTCCATGGCGTGCTGGGCGAAGTAGCCGAGCTTGACGCTGCCGCCGACGGCCACCGTGCCGGCATCGGGCTCCGCCGTGCCGGTGATGAGCTTCAGCAGCGTCGATTTCCCGGCGCCGTTGATGCCCATGACGCACCAGCGCTCCTTGCGCCGGATCGAGAAGTCGAGCCCCTCGTAGATGATGCGGCTGCCGTAGCGCTTGTGCACGCCCTTGAGCATCGCGACGTCGTCACCCGAGCGCGGTGCCGGCTGGAATTCGAAGGCGACGGTCTGACGGCGGCGCGGCGGCTCGACCCGCTCGATCTTGTCGAGCTTCTTCACCCGGCTCTGGACCTGCGCGGCATGGCTGGCGCGGGCCTTGAAGCGCTCGATGAACTTGATCTCCTTGGCGAGCATCGCCTGCTGGCGCTCGAACTGCGCCTGCTGATGCTGCTCGTTCAGCGCCCGCTGCTGCTCGTAGAAGCCGTAATCACCGGAATAGGTGGTGAGCGTGCCGCCATCGATCTCGATGACCTTGGAGACGATGCGGTTCATGAACTCGCGGTCGTGCGAGGTCATCAGCAGCGCGCCGTCATAGCCCTTGAGGAAGGCTTCGAGCCAGATCAGGCTCTCCAGATCGAGGTGGTTGCTCGGCTCGTCGAGCAGCATCACGTCGGGGCGCATCAGCAGGATGCGGGCGAGCGCGACGCGCATCTTCCAGCCGCCCGAAAGCCGGCCGACATCGCCGTCCATCATCTCCTGCGAGAAGCCGAGACCGGCCAGAACCTCGTAGGCGCGGCCCTCGAGGGCGTAACCGTCGAGCTCCTCGAAGCGGGCCTGGACCTCGCCGTAGCGCTCGATCAGCGCCTCCATCTCGTCGACCCGGTCGGGATCGGCGAGACCGGCTTCCAGCTCCTTCAGCTCGGCCGCGACGACGCTGACCGGGCCGGCCCCGTCCATCACCTCGGCGACGACGGTGCGTCCGGCCATCTCGCCGACATCCTGGCTGAAATAGCCGATGGTGATGCCGCGCTCGGAGGAGACCTGCCCCTCGTCGGGCTGTTCCTGCCCGGTCATCATCCGGAAGAGCGTGGTCTTGCCGGCACCGTTCGGGCCGACGAGGCCGGCCTTCTCGCCCTTCTGAAGGGCGGCGGACGCCTCGATGAAGACGATCTGACGACCGTTCTGCTTGCCGATCTTGTCGAGGCGAATCATGCGTCCGCGAGGCCTGGTTGAGGGTCTGGGGGCGGTGTGCCGGGAAGGGAGCGCTCGCGCCTTACGCCAAGGGCGCCGCGAGCGGAAGCAGACCGGCTTCAGGGCAGGTCCGCTTCAGGCGAGCGGGAAGTTTTCGGCCGCCCGCGCCCGCCCCGTCATGACAGGCTAAAACGCGAACGCATTTTTCTCGGAGAAGCAAATCTGGTTCTGCCAGTGGCTATCGAACCGTCTGAGCCATGACAACATATGTAGTTATCAACCTCCGCTAACAATCGATCCTTCGAGTTGCCGATTCTTAACCCTGCATGCCTCACATCATTGTGATCCGAGGCGACCGGGGCCGCGCGCGGATACTCTTTGACGGTCCCCGCGACGCGAACAGATGCGCTGGTTCACAAATCTCAAGCTGATCGGAAAACTCGCCATTCCGGTGGCCTTGGTCGCGGTGGTCGCGGCCGGCATCGTCGGTCTGGCGCGGAATACGCTCGGCCAGTTGCAGCGCGGGACACAGGAGGTCGTCGATGTGCGCGCGGCACGGGTCATCACCGCCTTACAGACCGCCCTCGCCATCGACGAGGCCGTTATCAGCGAGAAGAACATCATCCTCGAGACCGACGCCGCGATCCTGTCGGCGCAGCACCAGCAGTTCGAGGAGGCGCGGGCGCGGGCGCTGAGCGGTGCCGACCACTTGATCGCCATCGCGGATACCGACGCGCGCCGGGCGATGCTGACCGAGGTCAAAGCGACGATCTCCGGCTTCTTCGCGACGGTCGAGCGTTCGATCGCCCTGGGTCTGAAGAACCAGAAGGAGCAGGCGTTCAAGGTTTCTGCGGATGAGGTACGCCCGGTCCGGACAAAGGCGATCGAGGCGATCCAGAAGCGCATCGCGGCCAATATCAGTGATCTCGAGGATGCCAAGCGGGAGGCCGCCGAAGTCGGCTCGTCCGCCGCTCTGGCGCTGACGGTCATCGCGGTCGCCGGCCTGTTGCTGGCTTTCGGGCTGCTCGGGGTGATCGTGATCGTCGGGGTCGTGCGCCCCATCGGCCGGCTCGTGCGCGTGCTTCAGCGGATGGCCGAAGGAGAGATCGAGACCGAGATCGCCGAGGCTCGCCGCGGCGACGAGATCGGCGCCGTCGCCCGCGCCGTCGAGGCGATCAAGACGCTCGTCGCGCGCAAAGCGGCCGAGCAGGCGGAACTCAAGCGCGTGGCGGACGAGGCCGCACTCATCGAGCGCCGCCGCACCATGATCGCGTTGGCCGATGGTTTCGAGCGTGCCGTCGGCGGTGTCGTCGGAATGGTGTCGTCCTCGGCGACCGAGCTGCAGGCGACCGCCCAGCAGATGACCGCGACTGCCACCGAAACCGCCAGCCAATCGACCACCGTCGCGGCGGCGGCGGAGGAGGCGGCGTCCAATGTCGGCACCGTCGCCGCCGCTGCGGAGGAACTCGGCGCCTCGGTCCACGAGATCGGCCGGCAGGTCGGCACTTCGGCGGAGATGGCCCAGCGCGCCGTCGGCGAGGCGGACCACAGCGCCGTCCTCATCCACGAATTGAGCCAGGCCGCCGCGCGGATCGGCGATGTCGTGAACCTCATCGCCACCATCGCCAGCCAGACCAACCTGCTCGCGCTCAACGCCACCATCGAGGCGGCACGGGCCGGGGAGGCCGGGCGCGGCTTTGCCGTGGTCGCGAGCGAGGTGAAGGAACTCGCGGCGCAGACATCGCGGGCGACGGAGGAGATTTCCGGGCAGATCGCGCAGATCCAGGGCGCCACCGGTCAGGCGGTGACGGCGATCGGCGGCATCACCGGCCGCATCCGCGAGATCAACGCGGTGGCCGCCACCATTGCCGCGGCCGTGGAAGAGCAGGGCGCCGCAACCCAGGAGATCGTGCGCAACGTCTCCCAGGCGGCCGTGGGCGCGGGCGAAGTGACCAGCAACATCGCAGGCGTGGCACAGGCCTCGGAGGAAACCGGAGCCGCCGCCACGCAGGTTCTGGCCTCGGCCTCGGAGCTGTCGCTGCAATCCGAGCATCTGCGGGCGGAAGTCGCGCATTTCCTCGCGACGGTGCGCGCGGCCTGAACGGCGGCCGCGCGAATTGAAAAGGGGACGCCGCATGGCGTCCCCTTTTTTCGTTCGTCGGGCAGGTTTCGAAGGGGATCGCTGAGCGCCGGCAACCCCGATCAGGACGACGCCTTAACCCGGCACCTTCTTATGGGTCACGGCAGCGGCCACTTCGTCGGGGCGTGGCTCGTCGCCGGCCACCGCGCCAGACAACGCCGCCGCGTGAAGGGCCAGTACGGGCACGAAGACGAGCGCCATCATGAGCGCCACCACGAGCACGACACTGCCGTTACGGCCGGACTTCGCCGCGCGAGCGCGCGCACGGCGGGAAATGACATTGGAGTCAGTCATGGCTCACCTCTTGTCGGACCAGCCGCCAAGGCCGGTCGCGGGTGAGCCGGATCAGACGATCAGGCGCAGAACACGCGGGTGGCCGAAGGCGGCGTGGTCGATCGACTACTGTCGTCGGGCATTGGGGTCGGAAGTTCCTGTGGGGCCGCGCATCGCGCGCACGGCGACGATAAGCGGACAACGCGCGCTTGCCGGATCAGTTCGATCCGGTCAAGTCCGAACGTCGTTGCGCGCTGTGAATGGCGGCGATCGTCGCGTTTCGGCATCATCGGCAATCGGCGGCGGACTGGCGCGAACGCGTACGGGGCCGTTCGCGTTGGGGCACCATGTCGAACGACACGATCATCTGGACGCAGGGCGGTATCTCCGAGGTGCCCCTGCAGCGCTTCACCGGCCGCGTCGGCGCGATCGAGGTCGCCACCGTCGAGTATGACGGGTCGAACCGGCTCTGGACGTGGTGGAGCCCGCTCGCCGAGGACATCTGGGGCCATGCGCAGGAGCCGGAGGCCGCCAAACAGGCCGCCGAACTCTGGCTGCGCAACTGGCTCGAGAATTTCCTGCCCTTCTTCGAGGCGGGCCGCTGAGGGGATCAGCCGGTGACGGGCACCGCGTCCCGGCTGCGCCACATGTAGCGGGCGAGGATCGAGCGATACGGCGCGAAGCGTGCGGCCACCGCGACACTGTCCTCGATCCCCGTGAGCCGCCGCAGGACGCCGACGGCGGCGACATCGCCGACAGGCCAGATGTCGGGATCGAGGAAGTGGAAGATGCCGGCCATGTCGGCGGTCCAGGGCCCGACGCCGCGGATGCGGCGCAGGACCGCCGAGCGCTCGGCATGCGGTAACGCCGCGAGATCCGCGCCAAGCAGACCGGCTTCCTCCGCCTCGCGGATCGCGTGGAGCGCCCGCACCTTGTTCGCCGAGACGCCGCAGCCACGCAGGAGCGCTTCGGTGCCCGGAACGAACAGATCGCGCGGCGTGCCGCTCTGCGCCGCGGCGGCGGCCTCGATCCGTGTCCAGATCGAGAGGGCGGCCTTCGTCGAGAGCTGCTGGTTGACGACCTCGACGAACAGACGCTCGGCAAGGCTGGCATGTGCGGGCGGCGCGATCTCGATCAGGCCGATTGCCGCGATGGTCGCTCGCAACGGCTCGGCGACCGTGGCGGCCGTGTCGAGCATCCGCTCGTAGATGTCTGCGTCGAGCATTCTTTTCCTGGGGCGACGATAGCCACGGCCGGGAAACGCCCGGCCTCGCCCACCGCTCCGCCTACTTGGAACCGCATCTTACCCGAAGCGGCGGCGCGGCCCCTTGCTCAGAAGCGCGTCGTGAGCGCCGTCAGCCAATCCGGCGAGGCGTCGACCAGCGCGGTTTCCAGCGCCCGATCATAGCCCGACAGGATCAGCACGCCGGTGGCGACGAGGATCACGCCGAGCGTGAGCTTGAGCCCCTTGCCGAGGCCCAGCATCCGCTCGCGCCAACGGATCAGCACCTCGCGTGACAGCATCCCGAGGGCGACGAGGGGGAGGGCGGCCCCGAGGCCGAACACCAGCATGGTAAGTGCGACGCCGCCGAGATCGCGCCCCTGAGCCGCGAGCAGGGAGGCCGCGCCGAGGGTCGGGCCGACGCAGGGGCTCCATACGGCGCCGAGGAGGAGGCCGACGGTGAACTGGCCCGCCAGCCCGGCGGTCGAAACCCCACCGAATCGCTGCTCCGCCCAGTTGCTCAACGGCCCGGCCGCGACGGCGAACCGGTTCTGCGCCGCCGGTACGATCAGGATGATCCCGAGCAGCAACAGCAGCACCGCCCCGACGGCGCGAAACCGGTCACCGTCGAGGCCGATAGCGAACCCGATCGTCGCGATGAACAGGCCGATCGCGACGAAGGAGAGCGCCAGACCGGCGGCGAGCGCCACGGGCCCGAGCCGGTGTTCCGCGACCGCCGCGCCCAGCACCAGCGGGAGCAGCGGCAGCACGCAAGGCGACAGCACCGAGAGGAGGCCGGCCAAGAAGGCAAAGCCGAGATGGCTGGCCATGGTGCGCCTCGAACCCCTTCTCCGAGACGCCCGGAGTCACTTGCCGGCCGGATGCGCCCGTCTCCCGGCTTTCTCTACAGGCGAACGCCGCGCCCTGCATCTACGGCCTGCATTCCCTTGGTGCCGCATCCCAGGGCGGCCCTCTTTCTCCGCTGCCTGCCGTCCAGCACGCCACGCCCTGCCATGTGACGCCGCTCAGCCATGCCCATGCGACGGCATGGACGCGTTCCCCCGGATCAGCTCCCGGCCGGCATAGATGCCGCCGACGACCTGCAGGTCGAGGCGCTCCGCGTCGCGGCGGCGGACCTCGGCCATGATCTCGCCCGCCGCGTCCGGATCGGCCCCGATCGTCACCAGCGCCTGCTCACCCAGGGCGAAGGCCGACTCGAGCGTCTCGCGCATCTGGAAGGCGACGCCGGCCTCGATCAGCTCCACCGCGTGCTCACGGTCACGGGCGCGCGCCAGAACCGGAACCAGCGGAAACTCCCCCTTGGCCAGCTCGGCGATGCGCTTGGCCATGGCGCGGTCGTCGATGCAGATCAGGATCGCCCGCGCCGTCGCGGCACCGGCCGCACGCAGGATGTCGAGCCGGGCGCCGTCGCCGTAATAGACCTTGAAGCCGAACCCCTCGGCGAGGCGGATGTTGTCGGCGTTGGTGTCGATGATCGAGACCGAGCATCCGCGCGAGATCAGCGGCTGGCTGACGATCTGCCCGAAGCGGCCGAACCCGATGATCAGGGCACTGCCGACGAGATCCTCCGGCGCCTCGACGCCGTCCGTGGACGCGGTGGCCTTCGGCCCGAAATGATCGAAGGCGATGACGGTCAGCGGCGTGATCGCCATCGACAGGATGACGGTGGCCGTGAGGATCGCGTTGGTCGTGCCGTCGATGATCCCGACACTCGCGGCGGCCGCGTAGAGCACGAACGCGAATTCGCCGCCCTGCGCCATCAGTGCCGTCCGCTCCAATGCCTCGGCATGTTTGGTCCGCAGGGCGCGGGCGACGCCGTAGATGACGAGGCTCTTCACCGCCATGTAGGCGGCCACGCTCATGAGGATCAGCCCCCAATTCGCGGCGATCACCGCCAGATCGAGGGACATCCCGACGCCGAGGAAGAACAGGCCGAGCAGGATACCGCGGAACGGCTCGACATCGGCCTCCAACTGGTGGCGGAAGCTCGATTCCGAGAGCAGCACGCCGGCAAGGAACGCTCCCATCGCCATGGAGAGACCGCCGAGCTGCATCGCCAAAGCCGAGCCGAGCACGACCAACAGCGCGGCCGCGGTCATCACCTCCCGCGCCTTGGCCGCGGCGAGCAAGCGGAACAAAGGGTTGAGCAGCCAGCGGCCCGCGGCCACGAGCGCGGCGATGGAAGCCAGGGCGATGGCGACGGCGATGACGCGCTCGGTCCCGCTCGTCTCGGCGCCACCGGGTGCCAGCAGCGCGACGGCGGCCAGCAGCGGCACGATGGCGAGATCCTCCAGCAGCAGGATGGCGACGATCCGCTGGCCCTTCGGCGTCGAGAGCGAGCCGCGCTCTTCGAGGAGCTGCATGACGATGGCGGTCGAGGTGAGCACGAAGCCGGTGCCGGCCACGAAGGCCACGACGACCGGAAACCCCATGGTGACGCCGACGAGCGTGAGCGCGGCGATGCAGGCGCCGACCTGAGCGAGGCCGAGACCGAAAATCTCACGGCGCATGCCCCAGAGCCGCGACGGCTCCATCTCCAATCCGATGATGAAGAGGAACATCACGACGCCGAGTTCGGCGACATGAAGGATCGCATGGGCGTCGGTGAAGAGGCCGACGCCGAACGGCCCGATGGCCAACCCCGCCACGAGGTAGCCGAGGACCGAGCCGAGCCCGAGCCGCTTGAACAGCGGAACGGCGACGACGCCCGCGGCAAGGAGGGAGACGACCTGAACGAGTTCGCTCGCGGCCCCGGATGCTTCGATAGCCATGGCGTGGTCGAACCTCTGGACGAGTTGGAAAGCGCCGGTGGGGCGCTGGCAGGTTGGAGCGTGTGGAGAGCAGCGCGCAGCCCTCAGCGAGCGGCGCGCCGTCGCTCACGGATAGCGGACGGCCGGGGGATCTTCGGGCAGGGGTATGAACTCGGCGTCGTTGGGCACCGTGTCGAAGCGGCCCTGGCGCCAATCTTCCTTGGCCTGGGCGATCCGCTCCGGCCGCGAGGACACGAAGTTCCACCAGAGGTGCCGCGGCCCGTCCATCGGCTCGCCGCCCAGAACCATGAACCGCGCCGCCTCCGTCGCCCGCACGCTGATGCGGTCGCCGGGGCGGAACACCAGGAGTTGGCCGGGGCCGAAGCCGTCGCCGGCAATCTCAATCGCACCCGAGACCGTGTAGATCGCGCGCTCGTCATAGGTCGGGTCGAGCGGCAGGACGGCGCCTGCGTCCAGCATCACATCGGCGTAAACCATCGGGCTCGAGGTGCGCACCGGCGAGCGGGCGCCGAAGGCTTCGCCAGCGATCAGACGCACAGTCTTGCCCTCGCCGGTGAGGACCGGAAGCGCCGCCGCATCGTAGTGCTCGAAAGCCGGGGCGCTCTCTTCCTCCTGGGCCGACAGGGCGACCCAACTCTGGATTCCGAACAGGCGCGAGCCGGTCTGGCGGAGGGTCGAGGCGGTGCGCTCCGAATGGGTGATGCCGCGCCCGGCCGTCATCCAATTCAGTTCGCCCGGCCGGATCGGCAACTCGGTGCCGAGGCTGTCGCGATGCATGATCTCACCGTCGAACAGGTAGGTGACGGTCGAGAGGCCGATATGCGGGTGCGGGCGGACGTCCATCCCCTGGCCGAGCAGGAACTCGGACGGTCCCATCTGATCGAAGAAGATGAACGGGCCGACCATCCGACACTCGGTCGAGGGGAGGGCGCGGCGCACGGCAAACGAGCCGAGATCGCGCGAGCGCGGCACGATCAGGGTCTGGATCGCGTCGCAACTGAAATGATCGCCCGGGACCGGATCATCCGCACTGTGCCAGCTCATCGCTCTTATCCCTCGTTGGCCGAAACCGGCAGCCGCGCACGCATCGAGAAGCGTATTCGGTGCCGCCTTGCCCGCTATCCTGTGACGGCCTGTCGCCGGAAACACTATGGGCTGGGCGAGCGAGAACGAAAATGGAAACCGACGAAACGTATCGTTTCGAGAAGTGCCCTCTGCGCTTACGCTGCCGTATCAGGCGGGCATTCGTCGAGCAGCATCGGTCCGGGCTTTTCCGGTGGATCGATCGGATCCGCTCGGCCGCGGGCGAGAATGAAGTCGTCTCGGGGGGGCGAGAAAGCATCTCACGCGCAAAGGCGTCGCCGCGCGCCGGGCCCGGCGCATCCGTCCGATGCGCGGAGTCTTTCAGCGATGCCGATCGGGCATTGTGAGCCGCGCATCGATGCCTGTGGGGCCTTCACAGCACCCGTCAGATCTGGAGGCATCGGCCGGATGCAAGGTTCCCCCCTTGCGGGGCGCCCGGAACAGCGTGGCTACTTCGGGAGGGTGCGATCCATGTTCCACAGGTTGAAGGCGCGCTCGCCGAGCAGGGTGTCGAGGCCCTCTTCCTGGATCTCTTCCGGCACCCGCAGCGTGCCGAAGTGATCCAGGCCCTTCAGGATCAGGAGGGTGATGAAGGAGGCGTAGGCGCCGACGATGGTGACAGCGAGAAGCTGGACGCCGAATTGCTGCAGGCTGGCCGAGACCTGATTGATGTGCGGACTGGCTAGGAGGCCGATGAGCAGGGCACCGGTGAGGCCGCCGACGCCGTGGGCGCGCCAGACTTCCAGCGTGTCGTCGATCTTCAGCCACTTCTGGACGTGTTTGGCGAAATAGCAGGCCGTCGCGCCGATGGCGCCGATCGCCAGGGCGGCAATGGGCTCGACATAGCCGGAGGCCGGGGTGATCGTCGCAAGCCCCGCCACCGCGCCGACGAGAACGCCGGAAAAGGACGGGTGCTTGGTCTCGCGCCATTCCCAGAACATCCACACCAGCATGGCGATGGAGCCGGCGAGCATGGTGTTGGTGAAGGCGTAGGCCGCCAGCGCATCGGCCGCATAGGCGCCGCCGGCGTTGAAGCCGAACCAGCCGAACCACAGCAGACCTGCGCCGAGGGCGACCAGGGGCAGGCTGGCGGGCGCGGATTCGGATTCGCCTGCCTGCACCCTCCGTTTGCCGAGAAACTTCGCCGTTGCCAGCGCCGAAAAGCCCGCGGAGGTGTGAATGACGATCCCGCCAGCGAAATCGACCACGCCGAGCTTGGCTAGGAAGCCGCCGCCCCAGACCCAGTGCGCGGCCGGCACATAGACGAGGACGGTCCAGGCCGTGATGAAGAACAGGTAGGCGCCGAACCGAAAGCGCCCAACGAAGGCGCCGGTCATCAGGGCCGGTGTGATGATGGCGAACATCATCTGGTAGGCAAAGACCATGATGAAGGGGATGCTTGGAGCATAGGTCTGATGCGGCTCGATGCCGACCTCATACATGCCGAAATAGTACCCGAAATCTCCGATCGCTCCGCCGATATCGGGGCCGAATGCGAGACTGAAGCCTCCGAACACCCAGATCACGCCGACCACACCGATGCAGACGAAATTCTGGATCATGACGGACAGCACGTCGCGCTGCCTGACGAGGCCTCCGTAGAAGAGCGCCAGAGCCGGCGTCATCATGAGAACCAGCGCGGTGCAGAGGAGGATGAAGGCCGTGTCGCCGGCATTAATGCCTTGCATCGCATGCTCCTTGATCTGGGCTTCTCGGAAGAGGAACGTGTCGGCGCTTGCGGTGCGCGGCAGCCTCGCTCGGGCGAGACGATGCGGACCGATCGAAACGGGATCGATGCCGTGCCTCTGCTCGGGGCGTCCGGCTGAGGGCGCCCCGGGGCGTCACCGTGCGGTCCCCGCTGCCTTGCCGGGGATCTTGCCTTGATCGTCGATCATCGGATCGGCGACGGGCCCGTGCGGATGGGGCGCCATCAGCTTTTTCGGCGCGATGAACAGGTACATCGTCAGGACGTAGGGGGCCGTGAAGGACGGGATGCCCGCCGGGGCTACCATGACGTCGAGGGCGCCCTGGACGAAGACGGTCATCACGGTCGCGAGCCCCGCATAGACGGCCACCCGCGGCGAGGGCGTCAGGAAGATGAGGCCGACGGCCATCGCCGTCAGGACCGGGCTGAAGCCGTAGAGGCCCTGGCTCACCGCCGAGGGATCGGCGCCCATCGCGATCGCGACGACCATGCTGACCAGCGACCCGGCGGCGGCGGCGATCCCCGCCGGGACCGAGGCGATCAGGATGCCGGCCAGGATGATGACGCCGCTGACGGCGCTACCCAGCAGGAAGACCTGCGCGATGTTGCGGAAAAAGATCGCGACGAGTTCCGTCGGCGCCGGAATGCCGATGCCGCTCTGAGCAAGGTCGCCCGCGAGCTTGGGGGCCTCGCCCGTCACGTGCAGCCGTCCGAAGGAATAGGCGGCGGCGACCATCAGCCACCCCGTCAGCACGAAGGGGCCGGTCGAGCCGGGAATGCCCCATTTGCCGGTGAGCGTCGCGCTGAAGGCGGCGGTGAAGACCGTGCTTGCCGCCGCGCCGATCACGATCGAGGCCCAGAGTTGGGGCGAGGCCGCGATGAAGGTCGGAAGCGCGGCGCCGACGAGAACGCCGTTGAATCCGTAGAGACCTGAGGCGACGGAGGTTTCGTCGCATTCCAGAAGTCGTGCGGTCAGCGTTGCGACGATGACGCCGAGTGCCGCCCCAATCGTGGTCGCCCAGATACCGCTGATCGAGGAGGCATAGGCCATCGCGGCGAAGAACAGCACGCCCGTCAGGGCATTCTCCATGAAGAAGACTTGGCTCGTCCCGCGCAGCGACTGGATGAGAAGGTTGGTCTTCGCGCGCGGCATGGGTCCGATCCTCGCTCAGCGCCAGTAGGGTTCGGCGGGAAGAGACCGGTCGCGCGCCTCCTCGCGCACGATGCGCCAGAACCGGCGAACCTCGTTGCGCACGTCGTAGGTCTCCACGCCGACCGCGCGTAGCATCAGCCCGGCGGCGTTGGGCAGGCGGCTCACGCCGGAGACCGCCCGCGGCGCCTCGAGAGGGAAATGCGTCTCGAACCGTTCCTTGATGCGCGCGGCCGTCTCCGGGGGCGTGACGCAGAGGATGTTGGCGAAGGCGTCGAAGCCGCGCATCACCGCCGCGAAGGCGATCGTCGGATCGCCCTTCTCGATCAGGATCTTTTCGGCGAACAGCCTGCGCCCGCCGGGCCGGTGCAGGTTCACATCCATCGACAGCAGGTCGAAGCCGAACCGCTCCTCGACATGATGATGTTTGCGGCCGGCGAGGACCATCTCGCCGTAGAGCAGGGTGGCGTCCGCCGCGACGACGAGGTCCGTGCGGGAGAGGAAGCGCGAGCCGCGATAGGGGATGGTGAAGTCCGGCAGGTATTCGAGGTAGCCGCCGGCCTCGACGGTCACGCTCTGGTGCTGCGCGGCGTAATTCGCGTCCATGCAGTGGATGCGGTTGGCGCCCTGGGTGGAGACGTGCGCGCAGGCGCCTTCGCCCACGGCGATATCGATCGTGTAGCGGTCGCCCTGCAGGATGCCGCCGCCGACCGAGATGATCGGGCAGACCGGCAGTTCCGGCATCGCCTCATCCCAATAGAGCGCCTGTTGCACGAGCAGCGGCGCGACCCGGTAGAGATCGTGGAGGACGGAGCGACCGTCGCGCAGCGAGAAACCGAGACGCAAGCGGCCGACCTTACCGGGCGCGCCCGACCGCATCTGTGCCGGCTCGGTCTGGAAACCGCGCAATTCGCGCGCCTTGTCGATGAGGCCGAGTGGCTCGTGCAGCGCCATGGTCTCACGCGCTCGCCGCGAGCGGAGGATGCGTCTTCACATCGAACAGCGCCATGTCGAGAATGAGCTGAAGGAGGTCGTCGACGCCCTCGCCGGTCTTGCAGTTGGTGAAGAGGAACGGCTTCTTGCCGCGCATGATCTTGGAATCGCGTGCCATGACCTCGAGGCTCGCGCCGACATAGGGGGCGAGATCCTTCTTGTTGATGACGAGGATGTCCGACTGGCAGACCCCGGCGCCGTTCTTGCGCGGGATCTTGTCGCCGGCGGCAACGTCGATCACGTAGATGTAGAAGTCCGCCAGTGCCGGGCTGAAGGTCAGCGTGAGATTATCGCCGCCGGACTCGATCAGGATCACGTCGCTATCGGGATACTTGTCTTCGAGTTCCTCGACCGCGGCGATGTTCATCGAGGGATCTTCGCGCACGGCGGTGTGCGGGCAGGCCCCGGTCTCGACGCCGACGATCTTCTCTTCGATCAGCACACCGTTGAGGGTCCGGCGCACCTGCTTGGCATCCTCGGTCGTCACGACGTCGTTGGTGATGATCAGCGGCTTGATGCCCAGCGCGATCAGGCGCGGCGTAATGGTCTCGATAACAGCCGTCTTGCCCGAGCCGACCGGGCCACCGATGCCGATACGGGTGATCTTCTTCATCGCTGTTTCCTTTGCCGCATTCAGTTCATGAACAGGCGGACATGGACCGTGGTGTGATGGGCGACGAGGACGTCGAAGACCGGCGCGAAGGCGGCCATCTCGTCGAGGGCGAGATCGTGCACGGCGAGGTAATCGTCCTCGACGCGGCCCTGGGCGGCGAACAGGATGCGCTGGGTCTCGAAATGATCGATCCGCATCAGCCGCAGCGCGGCGCTCAGGATCATCGAGGCCACACCGTATTGGTGGACGATGAAGGCCTCGGTCTCGTCCGCCCCGAGATGGGCGAGCGTGACCGCTTGGCCGATCGGCAGGCAGCCGGGGGTGGCGTCCAACCGGATGTCGGCGAGCCAACGCTCCAGCATCGGCGACGGGCTGCTTTTCAGCGCCAGTTCGGCGAGCTTCCTGCCCATCCGCGTCAGCATCGCCTGCTGCTCTTCCCCGACACGGCGACAGATCAGTTCCCGGTCGGCCACAACGACGCCGTCGTAATCGTCCGCCAGGGCCGCGCGATGGGCGTGCAGCAGCGCGACGCCGTCCACCCGGGCGGTCTGATGCAGGACGAGGCTGACGAATTGCAGCAGGCTGCTCGCGTCGGCGACGATCCCTGTCTGCAGCGCGGATTCGAGACCGTTGGAGAAGGCGAAGGACCCGATCGGCAGGGTCGAGTCCGCGAATTGCAGCAGGCGCGCGAGATGCGTCATGCCGTGCGGTGCGAGACGGGCCCTCGGTTCCCCGTGCCGCATCACGTCACCGGATCGTGGTGGTGATGGGCGTGCGGCTGACCATGATCGTGCGCGTGATCAGGGTGGTCCTGTGCCGCGTCGTGACCGGCATGATGGTGATGCGGGGTGGCGTCGGCACCGGCGAACAGCAGCCGGACCTCCTTCGCGTCGAGCTTGGCCGCCACCTCCTCGCCCGGAGCGAAGCGGGTCTTCACATGGGCGAAGGCATGCGTGCGCATGACCGAGGCCATCACCTTCTGATCGACAGAGAGCGGCACGTAGACCGTCGAGCCCTTGATCACGGCGGGCCAGTGCTGGTTGCCGAGGCCGTGCCCGAGTTCGAAACAGGCGCGCAGGATCTCGTTCGGGGGGAGGCTCTCCAGCCCCTCCAGCTCGATGACCAGCACCTCCTTGAGGGAGATCCGGGCGACGACGATGAGATTCCGGTCCGCGTCGTAGTGGAGCACGTCGCCGTCATGCAGATGCTCGGAGCGGGGCAGTGAAACCGCCAGCTCGATCCCGCCTTCGCTCGCCTTGCGCAGGCGGCTCTTGGGCGTCTCCCATTGCTCCAGCACCAGCGGGTCGATCCGCGCCTGCCTCGCGCGCTCCCCCCAGACCGGATCGCCGAGATGTCCGAGTTTGTGTTCGACGAGGATCATTCGTCTCTCCCAACGGAGCGCGCTCAGGCGCGTCGCAGGCGTTTCCCGGATGCGATACCGAGCCAGATCGCGGCATAGCCGACGATGAGGCTGGACAAGGCGTAGAAGACCGCAAGACCGGCCTGGCCCGGCGACGAAGCTTCGGAGGTGATGCCGTAGACGAAGCTCGAGAACGTCGACATTCCGCCGGCGAAGCCCGTGCCGATCAGGAGCAAGTACGCGTCCGAGACTTGCTTCAAGCGATTAAGTTCGAAGGCGGCGCCGAGGCAGAACGAGGCGACGACGTTGGCGGTGAAGATGTCGAGCGGAAAGGCGCCGTTCTGCTGAGGGATCAGCAGCATGAGGAGTTCGCGCGTGATGGCGCCGAACCCGCCACCGATGAAGACGAAGACGGCCCGCGCGCCCATCACGGGACCCCTACGATCTGGCGAGGGCGACGCCCGCCGCCGCGGCGCAGAGGCCGACGCCGACGGACGAGAGGAGGTACAGAGCGGCCAGCCCGTGGCGATGCTCCATCGCCATCTGCGCCGTATCGAGCTGCATGGAGCTGAACGTGGTGTAGCCGCCGAGGAAGCCCGTCAGCACCAGGGACGACACCATCTCCCCGTGGCGTTGCTGCCAGCCGAGGGCGAGCGCGGCGGAGAGATAGGCGATGGCGAAGGCGCCGGTGACGTTGACGAGGAAGGTGCCGAACCTGAAGCGCGCGGGGATCGCGCGGTCGATGAAGCCGCCGAGCTGCCAGCGCAGCAGAGAGCCGGCACCGCCGCCGAGACACACCCATAGGACGTCGATCGGTCTCATCAATGCGGCACCGGGCTGCGAACCGGCGGCGGAAGGGGCCTTCCGTCGCAGAGCAACGTGAGGGTCAGCTGAAGAAGTGGAGCTGCGCGAGCGGAAGATGCGTGGCGGGCTCGATCGTGGCGTGCTTGCCGTCGACCATCACCGCGAAGGTTTCCGGGTTGACCTCGATGATCGGAAGCCGATCGTTTCGAACCATCGACTTCTTGGTGATGGTGCGCGTGCCGTAGACCGGCACGACTTTCGACGTCAGCGCGTAGCGATCCACGATTCCGTCCTCGTAGGCAGAATGCGAGGTGAAGGTCACGCGCGTCTTGGCCACCGCCGGTCCGAGAGCGCCGAACATCGGCCGATAGACGACCGGCTGCGGTGTCGGCAGCGAGGCGTTGGGATCTCCCATGATCGCCCAGGAGATCATGCCGCCCTTGATGACCATCTTCGGCTTGGCGCCGAAGAAGGCCGGTTCCCACAGGACGAGATCGGCCATCTTGCCGACCTCGACCGATCCGATCACGTGCGAGACCCCCGCGACGATGGCGGGATTGATCGTCACCTTGGCGACGAAGCGCAGCACGCGCTGATTGTCGTTGCCGGAGGCGTCCCCCGGATAGGCACCGAGCCGCGCCTTCATCAAATGGGCCGTCTGCATGGTGCGCGCCCAGTTCTCGCCGACGCGGCCCATGGCCTGGCTGTCGCTCGACAGGATCGAGATCGCGCCAAGATCGTGCAGGACGTTTTCCGCCGCGATGGTCTCGGCGCGCACGCGGCTTTCCGCGAAGGCGACATCCGTCGGGATCTTCGGGCTGAGATTGTGGCAGACCATCACCATGTCGAACAATTCGGCCTGGGAATTGATGCCGTAGGGCATGGTCGGATTAGTCGAACTGGGGATGACGTTGGGAATGCCCGCAACCCGGATGATGTCCGGGGCGTGCCCGCCGCCCGCGCCCTCCGTGTGATAGGTATGGATCGTGCGCCCCTCAAAAGCGGCGATGGTGCTCTCGACGAACCCGGCCTCGTTCAAAGTGTCCGTGTGGATGCAGACTTGGACGTCCTGATCATCCGCCACGGTCAGGGCCATGCGGATCGCTTCCGGCGTGCTGCCCCAGTCTTCGTGAACCTTCAAACCCATGGCACCGGCCCGGATCTGCTCCTCGATCGGGAGGGCCGCCGAGCAATTGCCCTTGCCGTGAACGCCCGCATTGATCGGCCAGGCATCGAAGGAGCGGAGCATCATCTCGATGTTCCACGTACCCGGCGTGATGGTCGTGCCGTTGGTGCCGTCGGATGGGCCGATGCCGCCGCCGAACAGCGTCGTCACGCCGTTGCTGAGCGCGGCCTGGGCCTGTTGCGGCGAGATGAAGTGGACATGTGCGTCGATGCCGCCGGCGGTCAGAATGAGGTGCTCGCCGGAAATGGCGTCGGTGCCCGGTCCGAGCGTGAGCCCCCGTGTCACCCCCGACATCGTCGAGGGATTGCCGGCCTTTCCGATCCCGACGATCGCGCCGTTCTTGATGCCGACATCGGCCTTGATGACACCCTGGACCGCGTCGAGGATCGTGACATTGGTGATGACGAGATCCGGTGCGCCCGCGGCACTGGTCAATTCACTGTCGTAACCCATGCCGTCCCGAAGCGTCTTGCCGCCGCCATAGACGGCCTCCTCGCCGTAGACGCGAAGATCCTTCTCGATCTCGATGTAGAGGTCCGTATCGCCCAGCCTGATCTTGTCGCCCGTCGTGGGCCCGTATAAATCCGAGTATTGCCGCCGTGAGATCTTGCTCATCCCAGCGCTCCAGATTCGACTGTCGAAGGGGGCAGGTTACGGCTTGTTCTTGAACCCATAGCGGTTCACCCGATCCAGCGCGTCCATCAAGCGCGGGCGGTAATCGTCGTAGGTTTCATCACCGACCCAGCCGTTGACGAGGCCATTGAAGCCGAGCACCCGCTGCTTGCCCTGATAGGGAACGAGCGAGACCTCCTTCTCGTCTCCGGGCTCGAACCGCAGAGCGGTCGTGGCCGGGATGTTGAGCCGCTTGCCGAAGGCTTGCTCGCGATCGAACTCAAGCGAGGCATTCACTTCGAAGAAATGGTAGTGCGACCCAACTTGGATCGGGCGGTCGCCCGTATTCCGGACCTTGATCGCTGTCGTCGGATATCCGGCATTGATCTCGATATCCCCTGACCCGAAAATGATTCCGCCAACGGGTGTCTTCTTCTGGGAAGGACTCATCGCGTCACCTCCTGGCATCTCGATCTACTTGATGGGCGCATGCACGGTGATGAGGCGCGAGCCGTCCGTGAACACCGCTTCGACCTGAACGTAGGGAATCATCTCCGCAACACCGTCCATGACGTCGCCGCGGGTGATGGTTTTGCCCGCAAGCTCCATCACTTCTTCCACCGTCTTGCCGGCACGGGCGCCTTCCAGAGCGGCGACGGAGATCAGGGAAACGGTTTCCGGGTGGTTGAGCTTGAGCCCCTGGTCCCGACGGCGCTGTGCGACCTGGGCCAGCATGTAGATCAGCAGCTTGTCCGTTTCACGCTGAGTAAAGTGCATAGGCAGCTTCCCGAGCGAATCCGGCCAGCCTTGGCAGCCGATTTACTGGCACCCAGAGAATATCTTGTTTTCAACCTATAACAGCAACTTTGTGAGCATGGATAGCCTTGTTTGAATACGCAGTATTACTTAAAGAAATGATCAATTTCGCTTATAAGTTGTTGTGGCCATGGAACATTCGCGTTGGCCCTGGCAGCGCGTTGCGCTCCCGGCCGCGGCGCCGAATGATGTCCCCTTCCGGTGTGAAAGGGGTGTCAGGTCGCGACGCTAGAGTTGTAAGGATCGTTCCGCTCCGCATCGGGATACTCGATTTTGGGCCGATTCTCCGGCTACGGTCACTTTCGGTCGTCATATGATGGGAAGCTCAGAAGCCGTTGGCCTCGAAGATTTTTCGCGGCCAACGGGTCAAAGACTTGGTGACCGGCAGGACAAGCCATGCAGTATCGACGGCGATGCCAGAGCTAAGGCAGTTTCATCGAGGCGGTCGTTATGAAAATCTTCTGAAGCCCAGACGGCGAGGCCTGAAAAAGGCTGCAACGCATGACCGAGATGCGCGAATACGAAAAATTCCTATCTTGTGCCTGCCTATAATTTGCAGTTTAGTGACACAGGGATCACTGAGTGCCTAGGTTGCACGATGTCGCCGTTTCTGACGCGCCTGTTCGCATCGGCCAGCGCTCTCGGCGTGAGCACGCTTCCGGGCCATGCGCTCGATCCGACCGTGGTCGAGCTGGAGGAATTGCAGGTCACGGCGCAGGGTGGTTCGGCAAATCCCGTTGCGGCGGTCGCGGGGCCGGCATCGAACCTGAAAACCCGGATCTCATCGTCGGTCCTGGCCCTCCCGGGCAACAGCACGGTGATCGATGCCGCGGAGATCGCTCGCCTGCCGGTGCAAAGCTACGGCGACCTCTTCCGCCCCGTGGCAGGCTTCGATGTCTCGAATTACGGCCAGGGCAGTGTGGGATACGGCATCGCCCTGCGCGGCTTCAGCGATGCCGAGCACGGCCGTGACATCGCCGTCTTCATCGACGGGGTGCCGATCAACGAGGTCTCCTCGATCCACACCCCGAACTATGTCGATCTCAATCCGCTGATTCCGGAGACCATCCGCTCCATCAGCATCGTGCGCGGCCCGTTCTCGGTCGAAGCGGGCGACGCCAATCTCGGCGGCTCGATCTTCATCGACAGCAAGCGGGCCGAGCCTGTCTCGACCGTCGGCGCGTCGGGCGGCTCCTTCGGCACGGGGCGCGGCCTTGCCACCTTCAGCCAGGTCGGCCCGGGGATCCAGCCCTTCCTCGCCTATGAGGGCTACGGCACCGGGGGCTATCGCGAGAACGGCGATCTCGGGCGCTACAACGCCTTCAACAAGGTCACGATCCCCCTCGATCTCGGCTCCAGCCTGTCGCTGCGGGTGCAGATATACGGCACGGGCTTCGGGCAGCCGGGCTACCTGGCGCGCGACCTCGTGCGCGCCGGTCGCGTCTCACCGCGGGCCGCCACCAACATCACCGATGGCGGCGGCAAGACCCTGCAGACCTTCGTGGCCAACTACGTCAACGGTGGGCCGGACGACGAGGTGTCGGCGCTTCTCTATGCCAGCCACGACGTGTTCAGCCGCTTCTCGGATTTCGGCGCCGGCCAGCGCGGACAGGTCGAGGAACGGGAGACCGCGGGCGGCCGCATCCGCCAGATCTGGACGACGAGCCTGTTCGACGCGCTGCCGACCCAGTTCCTCGTCGGCGGCGATTGGCGCAGCGATGCGCTCGACGTGAACACCGGCCCCTCGATCGCGCGCAGCTTCACCGCACGGACCCTCGATCTCGACCTCTCGCAGCACAACCTCGCGGCCTACGCGCAGGTGCAGGTCAGGCCGGCGCCCTGGCTGAAGCTGACCGGCGGCGCCCGCTTTGACCAGTTCTTCTACGACATGCGCAACAACCTCGACCCGGCCCTGTCGCCCAAGGTCAGCCCGAACGTGGCCTCCCCCAAGGGCGGCGCCGCGCTCACGCCTTTCGACTGGCTGGAGCTGTTCGCCAATTACGGCCAGGGCTTCCGCAGCCCCTCCGCTTCGAGCGAATTGACGGGCAATCCCCGCCTCACCCCGCTGACCGTCGAGAGTACGGAAGGCGGCGGCCGCCTCGTGTTCGACCGGATCAGCCTCCTCGGCACGGTGTTCTTCACCGACATCGCCAACGAGGTCTTCCAGCCCGCGCCCGGCCTGCCCGTGCAGAATCTCGGCAAGTCCCGCCGCGACGGCTTCGAAATCGAGGCGAAGGTGCTGGCCTATCGTGACGGCCTCGACCGCGTGGCGTTGTTCGCCAACTATTCGGGCGTCTCCGCCCGATTGCTCAACGGCGCGCCATCCGTCTTCATCCCCAACGTGCCGGCGTCTCTGGCAACCCTCGGCGCCGAATTCGACATCGCCGCACCGGCCGCCCTGTTGCCCACCGGACGCCTGACCGGTGCTGCCTACCTGTCCTACATCGGCGCCAAGCCGTTGACCGAAGACGGCTTGTTGCGCTCCTCGCCCTATCCGCGCGTCAGCGGCCGGCTCGCCTACCTCCACGCGAGCGGCTGGACGACCTACGGGCAGGCGACTTGGTATCCCGGCGACCGCACGAGCGAGAGCATCTTCAACTTCGGCTCGTCGGTCTCTGCCTCGGCCGCCGAAATCTTCACCAGTCCGCAGCCGCGCCTGACGCTGTTGGCCGGGATCACCTCCAGCTTTGCAACAGGAGCACCTCTTCGATGAGACGGATCGCCATCCTCGCCGCGCTGCTCGCCCTCACCACACCGGCGGCCGCCCACGACCTCTGGCTGGACCCCGCCGGCAATGGCGTGCAGGTCCTCTACGGGCATCCCCACGAGCCGGAACTGCCGAGTGCCGGCAAGCTGATGAGCCTGACCGCCTACGAGCCTTCGGGCGCGGTGACGCTGGCCGCCAAGCGGGAGACCGGCCCCGTGCCCGCGCTCAGAGCCACACATCAGGGCGACGCGCTGTACGCCGCGGCCTACGACAACGGCTACTGGGTGCGCCTGCCCGACGGCAGCTACCGCAACGCCAGCAAGCGGATGCTTCCGCAGGCCGACAAGAGCCTGTGGTCGGTGAAGTTCGCCAAGGCCGCGTCCGGCCCGACGGCCCCGTGGGACAGAATCGTCGGCCAACCGCTGGAGATCGTCCCACTGGAGGATCCCGCCGCGGCCTCGGGCCAGATCCGGGTGCGGGTGCTGTTCGAGGGCCGTCCGCTCGACGGCGCCAGCGTGGTCGCCACCGACGGCGTGNCTGGAGGATCCCGCCGCGGCCTCGGGCCAGATCCGGGTGCGGGTGCTGTTCGAGGGCCGTCCGCTCGACGGCGCCAGCGTGGTCGCCACCGACGGCGTGAACTTCAAGAGCGAGGCGGACCAGGCCCGCGCCACGACGGATGCGCAGGGCGTCGCGGTGGTCTCGCTGCGCAGCGCCGGCCCGCAGGTCCTCGCCGTGGCCCACCGCGTGACCCCCTCGCAGACACCGACGCTGGCCGATGCAGACAGCTACGGCGCAACCTTCGCCTTCACGCTCACTGACCCGAAATCCAACTGAGCGCGAGGCTGGATGGAGCGCATGCGGCATCGGCTCTCAAAGCCTTCGCCGCCTCGATCAAGCCTCCCGACGCCGAACGGCAACGCTTTCTCGCCCGACGGTGCGACGGGCTTACATCCTCGGTGCCGATGAGGGCGCACCACGAGCTGCGATGAGAGGCGGGACGCTTTACGGCGTCCGCCGAGCGCGCGGATGAACTCATGGCAGCGCAGCGCAGTGCGCTGTCGTCACACGGGCACACGGGAATGTGCACGTACCTGTCGGAGAGCCCCGCTAAGCAAGCGGGGCTCGCGACCCCTCCACGATCCGCTGTCGGGCCGGCGGAGCGCTTGGCAGGCTCGCGAGTGCTGGAAGTCGGTTGGGACGTTTGAGTAGCCGTAACCGCGGTCCGGATCGTCACCCGCCTGAACCGTGGGCCGAGGATCAAGCTCTGACGCGACGTCCTTCGGTCTAGGAGACCGGATCGAGCCGCATCGCCGTATCCGGCGTTCGCAGCCCTAATGCCGAAATGGCGCGCCCTGCGGGAATCGAACCCGCCTTTTCAGCGTGAAAGGCTGACGTCCTAACCGATAGACGAAGGGCGCTGTCTGACGGCGACCGGTCTATAGTCGGGTTCGCCGCCGACGGCAACGGCTTTGCCGCATGATTCCGCGACTTGACGCGGAGCGATCGCATCGGCTTCTCGGTCATCCGATACGCCACGCCCATTTCTCTGCCCTGAAAGACCCGCCCATGACCCCGCCGCGCGACCGCCCGGCCAAGCCGTACGGCTTCCGGCCCCGCCCGCGAACGCAGCCCCCGGGACCGGCGGCGCGTGAGGGGAGAGACCATGTCGTGCTCTATGGCTGGCATCCCGTCTCGCAGGCCCTGGCCAATGCGGGCCGCCACTTCCATCGGCTGCTCGCCACCGAGAACGCGCTGGCACGCCTCAAGGAGGCCGGGATCGAGCTGCCGATCGAACCGGAGATGGTCCGCCCCAGCGCGATCGACCGGCTGCTCGGCCCCGACGCGGTGCATCAGGGCCTCTATGCCGAGGCCGAGCCGCTGGCCGCCCCGGCCCTCGACGCAATGCCGGACGACGCGCTGCTGCTCGCCCTCGATCAGATCACCGATCCGCACAATGTCGGCGCCATCGTCCGGACGGCGGCTGCGTTCGGCGTCACCGCCATCATCACCACCGCGCGCCACTCGCCGAATGCCACCGGCGTGCTGGCGAAATCCGCCTCCGGCGGCCTGGAGCACGTGCCGCTGGTCATCGTGCGCAACCTAGCCGAGGCGCTGATCACGCTCGGCGAGCGCGGTTTCACCCGGATCGGACTCGATTCGGATGCCGGCACAACCCTCGATGCCGTCGGCCCGCGCCGTCCGGCGGTGCTCGTGCTCGGGGCCGAGGGGAAGGGCCTGCGTCAGCGCACCACCGAATGCTGCGACGTCTTGGTGCGCATCGACGCGACCGGCGCAATCCGCAGCCTCAACGTCTCGAATGCGGCGGCAATCACCCTCTACGCGCTGACGCGTTCGACCGAAACGCCAGCCTAAAACCCGATCCCGGCGCCGGATGGCGCCGGGTCTCGTCCGCAGACCGATACGCTCCGGTTCGGCAGCGACAAGATCCCGGACGAATCAGATCCGTCCGAACTCAGCTCTCGCGGCAGCGTTCGCGTCGGAGACTCCGGCATTCCAAGACGTTGCAAGACGTTGCGTCGCGCACGCGGATCCGGTATCGCTCGCACCGATTTCCTCATCGATACCGTCAGGATCCAGGCTTTCGTGCCCGGCGGACGCATCGCCGGGGGATCGAGCCCTCGACCATCGCTTTCAGCATGCGTCGGCCCTCCGAAAGGAGGCGAGCCCGACCGGATCGTCCATCCGGCGGGCGGCGGTGACGGGGGTCCTTTGCAACACGAGCCGCCGACGCAGGCCTCACGAAATGGGGCCATTCAGGAGAAAGAATGTCAGCTGGTCTGAACGTAAGCTCTTCGGCCCGCGAGGATTTCGCGGCCCTGCTCGAGGAATCCTTCCTCCAGCATGAGATCACCGAAGGTTCGGTCGTCAAGGGCACCGTCGTCGGCATCGAGAAAGATGTCGCCGTCATCGATATCGGTGCCAAGACCGAGGGGCGCGTCCCCCTCAAGGAATTTACCGGCCCGGGCCGCGAGGGCGAGCTCAAGGTTGGCGACGAGGTCGAGGTTTACGTCGACCGCATCGAGAACGCGCTGGGCGAGGCCGTCATCTCGCGCGACAAGGCGCGCCGCGAGGAATCGTGGGTCAAGCTCGAGAAGGCCTTCGAGGCCAACGAGCGCGTCACCGGCACGATCTTCAACCAGGTCAAGGGTGGCTACACCGTCGATCTCGACGGCGCCGTGGCGTTCCTGCCGCGCTCGCAGGTCGATATCCGCCCGGTGCGCGACGTGACCCCGCTCCTCGGCACGCCCCAGCCGTTCCAGATCCTCAAGATGGATCGCCGCCGCGGCAACATCGTCGTGTCGCGCCGCACCGTGCTCGAAGAGAGCCGCGCCGAGCAGCGCTCGGAGCTGGTGGCCAACCTTGAGGAAGGTCAGGTCATCGACGGCGTCGTCAAGAACATCACCGAGTACGGCGCCTTCGTCGATCTCGGCGGCATCGACGGCCTGCTGCACGTCACCGACATGGCGTGGCGCCGCGTGAACCACCCGTCGGAGGTCGTGACCATCGGCCAGACGGTCAAGGTCAAGATCATCAAGATCAACCACGAGACGCACCGCATCTCGCTCGGCATCAAGCAGCTCCTGGCCGATCCGTGGGAGGGCATCGCCGCCCGTTACCCCGAGGAAGCCAAGCTCAAGGGCCGCGTGACCAACATCACCGATTACGGCGCCTTCGTGGAGCTGGAGCCGGGGATCGAGGGCCTGATCCACGTCTCCGAGATGAGCTGGACCAAGAAGAACGTCCATCCGGGCAAGATCGTCTCCACCTCTCAGGAGGTCGAGGTGCAGATCCTGGAAGTCGATTCGGTCAAGCGCCGCATCTCGCTCGGCCTCAAGCAGACCCTGCAGAACCCGTGGGATGCCTTCGCCGAGAAGCACCCGGTCGGTTCCGAGGTCGAGGGCGAGGTCAAGAACAAGACCGAGTTCGGCCTGTTCATCGGCCTCGAAGGCGATGTCGACGGCATGGTCCACCTGTCGGATCTCGACTGGAACCGTCCCGGCGAGCAGGTCATCGAGGAGTTCAAGAAGGGCGACATGGTCCGCGCCCAGGTTCTCGACGTCGATGTCGAGAAGGAGCGCATCTCGCTCGGCGTGAAGCAGCTCGGCGGCGATCCCTTCGCCGAAGCCGGCGAGGTCAAGAAGGGCCAGATCGTCACCTGCGAGGTCGTCGAGGTGAAGGATTCGGGCCTGGAGGTGAAGCTCGTCGACACCGACATGCAGACCTTCATCCGCCGCGCCGAACTCGCCCGTGACCGTGGTGACCAGCGTCCCGAGCGTTTCGCCGCCGGCGAGAAGTTCGACGCCCGCGTCATCCAGTTCGATCGCAAGGCCCGCCGCGTGCAGGTCTCGATCAAGGCGCTGGAAGTCGCTGAGGAGAAGGAGGCGATGGCCCAGTTCGGCTCCGCCGATTCGGGTGCCTCGCTCGGCGACATACTCGGTGCCGCCTTCAACAAGAAGAAGGGTGGCGACGAGGAGTAAGCCTCGCTGCCTTCCCATTCTGCCTCGGGGCCGGCTCTGCCGGCCCCGAACTTTTTCTGGTCCTGTTTTCGAAACGTCCCGAAGCGAGCGCGATGGCAAACCGCCTCTCGAGCTTAGGCGCCAGCCTGAGATGGTTGAGGGGCAGGCGCCCCGGACACCGCTCCGATCCGCTCCCGTCCCAATTCGAGTCCGAGCGCTATCTCGACCTCAACGCCGATGTGGCGATGGCGGTCGAAGCCGGTCTCATCGCCTCGGCGGAAGAGCATTACCGCGTCTTCGGTCACCGCGAGGGGCGTCCGTTCCAGGTTCCGTCCGCGACGGCCGAACTCGGCGGCGGCATCGCCGGGCCTTGGACCTACCGCTACCCCTACCGCGCCTGGCCCGAGCTGCCGGCCATCGCCTTCGCCGCGCCGCGCCCCGGCCCCGAGGACGACGCCATCGCGCGACGCCTCATCGCCGCTTGGCAATCCGGCGCCGGACGCGCGCCGATCCAGGCCGACAGCGAGGGCATGTGGGCGGCCCGCACCCAGGGCTTTCCCGATTTCCACCGCGCCCTTCAGGGCGGGGATGCCGGCGCGCTCGCCGGCCTGCTGAACAACCTGTTCCAGTCCCATCTCGCGCACGGCATCGCCATGGGGCGCACGATGGCGACGCTGGCCCGCCACGCGCCCACACCGTTCGCCGCAAGCTGGTGCGACCGGCTGCTGCGGCTCTCGGAGGCGGTCGGCCTCGCGCCGACCCGTTCACCCGAGCAGGGCGATTACGCGGCCGCGCTTGCCGGCCCCCTTGCCCGGCATGTCGAGCCGGCGCGCCTTGAAGCCGAACTCGGCTTCCCCCTGGCGTTCCCCGAGGTCGGCGCCCCGTTCGGTGTGCGTTACGGCGCCGGCATCCTGCCAGAGCATGCCTTGACCCACGCCTACGCCGCTTGGCGGGTCGGACAACTCGGCCGCTTCGACCGCGTGGTCGAGATCGGCGGCGGTTTCGGCGGGCTGGCTTGGTTCCTTCGCCGACCCGACCGGCACTATACGATCCTCGATCTACCCTTCACCAACGTGCTCCAGGGCTGGTTCCTGCTGAAAGCGGGCCTCGACGTGTCCCTGGCCGGCGAGCCGGATGCCACGATCCGGGTCCTGCCGTGGTGGGAGATCGAGCGGAACGAGGGCTACGATCTGGCGATCAACCAGGATTCGCTTCCGGAAATGCCGCCGGAGACGGCCGCCATGTATATCGCGCGGATCCGCGCCATCGCGCCGCTGTTCTACTCGATCAATCAGGAGGCGGCGGCCCCGAACACCGACGCTTTCCGGCAGGCCATCGTCGCCGATCTGGTCGCGCGGGACGGCGGCTACCGGAGGCTGAGCCGGCATCTGTTCTGGATGCGGGACGGCTACGTGGAAGAGATCTACGCTCGACGCTGAACGGGTTACCCCTCGTGGACCTGGCGTCGGACGACGACCGGCGCGGGTTGTACCGGCCGGGTCGGAACGGGCTCTTGCCCGCGCGCCTCGGCCGGCGCTAAACACGAGCGCAGCAACCGAACCCAAGTTCATCAAGGGTTTGGCCGGAATCCGGATCGGACAGGGCCGTGCTCCCGCAGGGCACGGCGTGAACGGTCCCAAAGAAACGACGGCTGCACCGCGCCGCTTGGAGAGGAGTACATCGTCGGATGGCTGCAGACGCCGAGTTTCTCATCGATCGCCGCCGTCTGCGCCGCAAGCTCACGCTGTGGCGGATGCTCGGCATCGGTGCCGCCATCATCGCCGTCGGTGCGTTGGGCTACCGCGCGCGGGTCGGCGAGGGCCGGCTGTTCCCGGCCACCGAGAACCAGATCGCCCGGATCTCGATCGGCGGGTTCATCGCCGGCAGTGAATCGACCCGCAAGCTGATCGAGCGGGTCGGCGAGTCGAACGCGGTCAAGGGCGTGGTGATCTCGATCTCGTCCCCCGGCGGCACGACGACCGGCTCGGAGGAACTCTACCGCAACCTGCGCGCGCTGGCGGCGAAGAAGCCGATGGTCGCCTTCGTCGATGGCACGGCCGCCTCGGGCGCCTACATCACCGCGATCGCCGCCGATCACATCGTCGCCCGCGAGACTGCGCTCGTCGGCTCGATCGGTGTGCTGTTCCAGTATCCGGACGTCTCCGGCCTGCTCGACAAGGTCGGCGTGAAAGTCGAATCGGTCAAATCCTCGCCGCTCAAGGCGGAGCCCTCGGGCTTCAGCCCGACTTCGCCGGAGGCGCGCGCGGCCCTGGCAGCGATCGTTCTCGACACCTACGGCTGGTTCAAGGGTCTGGTGGCGGAGCGCCGCGGCATGAACGACAGCCAGATTGCCGCCGTCGCCGACGGCCGCGTGTTCAGCGGCCGCCAGAGCCTGCCCCTCAAGCTCGTCGACGAACTCGGCGGTGAGCGCCAGGCGGTGGCATGGCTGGAGAAGGAGAAGAAGGTTCCCGAGAAGCTTCCGGTGAAGGATTGGAAGCCGAAGGCCGATGGCGGGTTCAAGCTCTGGTCGGCTCTGGGGCTCGGCGCCGATCTTCTCGGTCTCGAAAGCCTCGCCAGCCGTCTCCGTGCGGTCGAGGACGAAGCCGCCGGGCTCACCGGCGGGCTCCTGGCCGTCTGGCGGCCGGCCCCCTGAGGTCTCGCGCCGCGCCAGCCCCGCATTCGGAAGAGAGCCGCATGATCAAGTCGGAACTCGTGCTCAAGATTGCTGAGCAGAACCCCCATCTCTACCAGCGCGACGTCGAGACCCTGGTGAACGCGATCCTCGATACGATCGCCGACGCCCTGGCTCAGGGCGATCGGGTGGAGCTGCGCGGCTTCGGCGCCTTCTCGGTCAAGCGCCGCGAGGCCCGCCGCGGGCGCAACCCGCGCACGGGCGAATCCGTGGCGGTGTCGGAGAAGGCGATTCCCGTCTTCAAGACCGGCAAGGAGATGCGCCTGCGCCTCAACCGCGCCGGCATCGGCGACGAGCAGCCGAGCGCCTGACCGCACCCGCGCCGAACGCCGTGACAGGCGTGACTCACGGCGCGGTTTCGACATCGCGGTTCGCCGCGCCCTTTTCGATGCGCCTTGCGCCGAACCGGCATCCCCTTCGGCGTGAAACGCTCTAGTTCTGCGGTCTGAGCCTCGAAACGCCCTCGCTCGAACGCCCTTAGCGGCACCGGTGAGCCCGTGAGGGCCCACGCCGTCCGTCGGAGACCTCTTGCATGATTCGATTTCTGAAGGCGCTGATTCTGCTGCCGATCGCGGTGGTGGTGGTCCTGCTTGCCGTCGCCAATCGCGAAGCCGTGACCCTCTCCTTCGATCCCTTCTCGCCTGAGCCCGTGTTCAGCCTCATCCTGCCGCTTTACGCAGTGGTGTTCGGCTCGGTGGCGCTCGGCATCCTGGTCGGCGGGATTGGAAGCTGGCTCGGGCAGAGCGGGACGCGCCAGCGGGCGCGCTATCACCGCCGTGAGGCCGACCGTCTCGCCAAGGAGGCCGCCGAGCTCAAGACCTTCGGCACGCCGGGCGCGGAGCCGGGCTACGCTGCTGCCGGCACCTACACCGCCCTGCCGGCCCCGGCAGCGGCGCGCTGAGGGCGTCGTTCCGCCCATGGCAGACATCTGCGTCAAGATCTGCGGCCTGAGCACCGAGACGACGCTCGACGCGGCCCTCGACGCGGGCGCCGACCTCGTCGGCTTCGTCCACTTCCCCAAGAGCCCACGCCACGTCACCCTGGAACAGGGCCGAGGCCTCGCGCAGCGGGCGCGGGGGAGGGCGCAGCGGGTCGTGCTGCTGGTCGATCCGGACGACGCCATGCTCGCCGCCGCCATCGAGGCGCTCGATCCCGACATGATCCAGCTTCACGGCCATGAGACGCCGCAGCGTGTCGCAGAGATCCGGGCAAGGATCGGCCGGCCGGTCATGAAGGCCGTCGGCATTGCCGCAATCGCCGATCTTCGCGCGCTCCCGGCCTATGCCGTCGTCGCCGACCGGCTTCTGCTCGACGCAAAGCCTCCCCCCGGCGCGGACCTGCCGGGCGGAAACGGCCGTAGCTTCGACTGGGACATCCTCAACGGGGCGGAACTGCCGGCCGGCACGATGCTGTCGGGCGGCCTCGATGCCGGCAATGTCGGCACGGCGCTGGTGCGAACGCGGCTGGCCGCCGTCGATGTCTCGTCGGGTGTCGAGATCCGGCCGGGCGAGAAGGATCCGGACCGAATCGCGGCCTTTATCGCCGCCGCCCGCCGCGGAGCCTGACCGTCGCAAGTGGCATCCGGCGGTTGCTTCCGCGCGTTTGTCCGGCTGTGCCGCATTGCGGCGACCCGCGCATGGGTCTAGCACGCGAGCTAACCCTCTGATCTTCGCGAAGGACCGTCCCCGTGACGCTGAACCCCGCTCCCAATTCCTTCCGCACCGGGCCGGACGAGCGCGGACGCTTCGGCATCTTCGGCGGCCGTTTCGTGGCCGAGACGCTGATGCCGCTGATTCTCGACCTCGAGAAGGCCTATGCCGACGCCAAGGCCGACCCGTCGTTCAAGGCGGATATGGAATCCTACGGCACCCACTATATCGGCCGGCCGAGCCCGCTCTACTACGCCGAGCGCCTCACCGAGCATCTGCGCGCCCAGGCCCCGGCGGGGCAGGGGGCGAAGATCTTCTTCAAGCGTGAGGAGCTGAACCATACCGGCTCGCACAAGGTGAACAACGTCCTCGGCCAGATCCTGCTCGCCCGCCGCATGGGCAAGCCGCGGATCATCGCCGAGACCGGCGCGGGCCAGCACGGCGTCGCGACGGCGACGCTCTGCGCCCGCTTCGGCCTGAAATGCGTCGTCTACATGGGCGCCGTCGATGTCGAGCGGCAGGCCCCGAACGTGTTCCGCATGAAGATGCTGGGCGCCGAGGTGATCCCGGTCCAGTCCGGCACGCGCACGCTCAAGGACGCGATGAACGAGGCCCTGCGCGACTGGGTCACCAACGTCTCCGACACCTTCTACTGCATCGGCACCGTGGCCGGCCCCCATCCCTACCCGGCGATGGTGCGCGATTTCCAATCGGTGATCGGCATCGAGACGAAGCAGCAGATGCTGGAGATGGAGGGCCGCCTGCCGGACTCGCTCATCGCCTGCATCGGCGGCGGCTCGAACGCCATGGGCCTGTTCCACCCCTTCCTCGATGACCGCGAGGTCGAAATCTACGGCGTCGAGGCGGCCGGACACGGCGTGCAGAGCGGCCTCCACGCCGCCTCGCTCACGGGCGGCCGCCCGGGCGTGCTCCACGGCAACCGCACCTTCCTGCTAATGAACGAAGACGGCCAGATCGCCGACGCCCACTCGATCTCGGCGGGCCTCGATTACCCCGGGATCGGCCCCGAACACGCATGGCTGCACGAGATGGGCCGGGTGACCTACCTCTCGGCGACCGATACGGAGACGCTGGAGGCGTTCAAGCTCTGCTCGATGCTGGAAGGCATCATCCCGGCTCTGGAGCCCGCGCACGCGCTGGCGAAGGTGGCGGAGCTCGCGCCGACCAAGCCGGCGGAGCACCTGATGGTGCTGAACCTCTCCGGCCGCGGCGACAAGGATATCCCGCAGGTGGCGCAGATCTTCGGCCAGACGCTCTGAGGGGGAGAACCTGCGCGAGGGCCGCAACAGACCGTTGACACCCTCGCGCGCTTCTCCCTATATCCCGCCCATCGGACGCCGCGTCAGCGCCGTCCGAGACAGTGGCGGGGTAGCTCAGCTGGTTAGAGCAGAGGAATCATAATCCTTGTGTCGGGGGTTCAAATCCCTCCCTCGCTACCAAATCATCCTTGAGTAGAACGTCGAGACGCCGAGCCCTGGACATCCGTCCGGGGCTTTTTGTTGTTGTGGGTTACCCTCTCGGGATTGAGCTGCTTGGGCCGGGCGAGGAACGCGCCGTCACCTCGCCTCAGTTCCGAAGCGCCGGCTCCAGCGGGAGCGGTCGTAGCGTGACCGGCTGGCCCATGAACGTGGCGGTGAACGGGCGGCCGTTCTGGTCGAGCGTGACGCTGTCGGGGGCGATGGCGGTGATGCGCCAGTTGTCGCGTCCTTCGCCGCGGACGAGCCAGCTCTCGTCGCCACTGCCGTCGTCGATCAACACGCGGGCCTTGCCGCCATCGACGACGATCCCGCGCACGGTCAGCACCGGGCGGCGCGGCTCGCCTTCGAGGATCGCGGCCCGACTTCCCCGCGCGGTCCAATCCCGCCGGCTGGGATCGAACAGGGGCCGGCGAACTGCCGCGCCGCTTGAAGCGGCACTGGGTTGCGGATCGAGAGGCCCTGCGGGGGCCTCGGGCGCCGGCTCCACTCCGAAGGGCCAAATGAAAGCGGCGAGGGCTGCGGCACAGGCAAGCCCGAAAACGGCACGCGGCACGGGGCCGGTCGCGAGGAGGGCACGCCGGATTCCGGTCACGGCGCTGCGCCCGGTGCCGGTGGCGGGATCAGGACGCCGCGGGCGGTCAGGCTTGCCCGCATCACCGTTGGCCGGCCGGTCTCGCGATCCGCCGCGCGCTCGATGCCGAGTTCGGCCTCCTCGAAAGCGATGAAGGCCGCTTCCGTCTCCAGGGCTTGCAACAGCCCATGCAGCCCCTCCGCCGTACCGCGGATCGAGGCGCGCAGGCGCGGCAGGGTGGGGCGGTCGGGATCGGCTTCGAGGTCGGCGCGCTCGACCACCGCTGCCCGAGTGCCCGCCAGGCTTTCGAGACGCGCGCGGAAGACCGCGAGCAGTTCCTCTTCACTTGACCCGGCAAGCGGTATCGGCATCGGCGGACGCGCCGAGGCGGCGCGCGCGCGGGCGAGCCGCTCGCGGCCCACCTCGATCTGCGCGGCGGCCTCGACCGCCTCGCCGACCGGGCCGGCGACGAGCGCAAGGATCAGGCCCATAGCGAACGCGCCGAACAGGATCGGCCGGGCTGGCCCTTCCACGAAAGGCATCCTCACGGCCGGGTTCCCCGGCCGGCGCGGGGCAGCTCGATGAGGAGCCGCAGCCGCCCATCCGCATCGGGTTGGGACAGGCGCAAGGTTGGCGCCGCGAAGCCCGGGAGATGCGCCAACGCGGCGATCGGGGTGGTCTCGTCCAGGGCCGTCAGGGTGAGGTGGACGCCCTCGGCGTCGAGGCGCAGCGACACTGCCGCGACCGTATCGGGAAGGGCTTGCGCCACCGCGTCCCACGTCTCGGCGACCGGCGGTGCGCGTCCGGCCAGGATCGCGGCGGCACCCGCCCGGAGCGGCGCCTGAACCGCCGGACCGGAGGCCCGCCGCGCCTCGGCGAAGGCGGTGTCGAGGGCTGCGAGCGTCGCCTCCTGATGGCGGCGATAGCCCCAGAAGGCGCCGAGCAGCAGCAGGAGCGCAGCGGCGATCAGCGCGAGGTCGCCGCCGCGGCCGCCGCCCGTCAAACTCTGGAGCGCCCGGTGTCCCCCGGTGAGGAGATCGAGCGGCAGACTCCGCGCCTCGTCCGCGCCGACCGTGACGGGACCGGCGGCGATGCCGGCCTGCGCCAGGGCGGCGAGGAGCGGATCGAGCCGCGTCCGCTTGAGCACGACGTGACGCACGCGGATCGTGCGCGCCGGCGCATCCTCGCCCTCGACATACCAATCGCTGTGCACGCTCTCCGCACGGAACGGTGTCGCCGCCTCCAATTCCTGCGCCAGCACCGCGCGCATCCGCGGCAGCACGGCGCTCGGAAGGTTCAGGGTGCGCACGAAGCAATGCGCCGGATCGACGAGAATCTTGGCCCGCACCCCGGCCTGCCCACCGCGGATCGCCGCCAATTGTTCGCCGAAATCATCGGCCGCCGGGTCGAGCCGGAGGGTGCGGGCCTCCCCAGCGCGGCGGTCGGTGAGGATCAGCCCGGTTTCAGTCGGTGCACCGAGGCGGATCGTCAGGAGAGCAGGGGCGCGGTCGCGCCGCGTATCGCTCAGGCCGAGCCAATGGGCGGCCGTATCGAGACCGTCGCGCAGGGCCGCCCGACCACTCGCCCGGAGCGAGGACAGCGCGCGCCCGGATGCGGCAGTTTCGGTGGCACTCACGGGGGCGGCGCTCCCTGGACGGCGCGGGCGCCGGAGAGGAGTTGTTAAGCGTGGCGGCGTTTATGTCGGCTTAATGCGCCGGCCCGCGTTGCCGACGACCTTTGGCTCGGTGCGATCCCGGCCGCGCCGACGGGCCGATCGCGCAAGACGTGCCTTGGAGGCCGGACCATGCTGAGCGTCTGGGGATCGAAGAGCCGTCCGCGGCGGATCCTGCAGGACCGGCGCGGACGGGACCGGCACCGCTGCGGCGCCGGGGAGGCCTTCGTCGAAACGCTGGCCGCAGCGAAGGTTCTCGACGCCGCCGGCCGTGAACGCGCGCTCGTCGCGCTGGACCGGCCGGGCCGGCGGCCTCTGCCCGTGCTGCTCACCGAACTCGGCCTCATCCACGAGGCGGCCCTCATCGCCGCCCTCTCGGAGACCACCGGCCTCGCCGTCCTGCGCGAGGAAGACTGGCCCGCCACCTCCGTCCTGCCGGAGCTGATCGGCGCCGATTACTGCGCCCGCGCGCGCGTGCTGCCCGTGGCCGAGGCGCCCGGCCGGCTCGTCGTCGCCGTGGTCGATGCCTTCGACCCCGAGATCCCGGCGGCGCTCGAACACCTGACCGACCGGTCGGTCGAATGCCGCCTCGTCGGCCCCGGCAGCTTCGAGCGGGCGCACCGGGCCGTCTACGGGGACGCTGCCTCCGACGACGAGGCCAGCGCGGGCGACGACGACGTCGCCCGGCTCGCCGACGTGGCAAGCCAAGCGCCGATCGTGCGGCTTGCCGCGCGCCTCGTGCGCAAGGCCTTCGAACTCTCCGCCTCCGACATCCACTTGGAGGCGGAGGAGGCGGATATGCGGGTCCGCTACCGGGTCGATGGCGTGCTGGTCGAGGCCGAGCGGCTGGCGAAATCGGTGCAGCTCGCGCTTACCACCCGCATCAAGATCCTGGCCGGGCTCAACATCGCCGAGCGCCGCCTGCCGCAGGATGGGCGCATGCGCGCGCCCGACCGCGGCCAGGAGGTCGATATCCGCGTCTCGACGCTGCCGACCGCCCACGGCGAGAGCGTGGTGTTGCGCGTGCTCGACGGCTCGCGCCGGATCGAGGATTTCGCCTCGCTCGGTTTCGATGCGCCGGCCATCGCCCGGATCGAGGCGATGACGAACCGGCCCAACGGTCTCGTCCTCGTCACCGGCCCGACCGGTTCGGGCAAGACGACGACGCTCTACGCGGCGCTGCGGCGCATCAGCGGGCCACATCTCAAGGTCGTCACCGTCGAGGACCCGGTGGAGTACCGGATGGCCGGGGTCAACCAAGTGCAGGCCCATCCCGGCATCGGCCTCGACTTCGCCGCGGCCCTGCGCTCGATCCTGCGCCAGGACCCGGACGTGGTCATGGTCGGCGAGATCCGCGACGCCGAGACCGCCCGCATCGCGGTGCAGGCCTCGCTCACCGGCCATCTCGTGGTCTCGACCCTGCACACCAACTCCGCTCCCGCCACGGTGACGCGGCTGATGGATATGGGCGTCGAGCCCTACCTCATTGCCGCGACCCTCAACGGCGTCGTCGCCCAGCGCCTCGTGCGCCGGCTCTGCGCCGTCTGCGCCGTGCCGGAGCCCGCCGACGATCAGGAGCGCCTGCGCCTCGGCGTGGCCCCAGGTGCACCGCTGAGCCTCAAGCGCGCTTGCGGCTGCGCCGCCTGCAACGGCACCGGCTATCGCGGGCGGATGGTGGTGTCCGAGATCATGCCGCTCGACGCGGCGTTGCGCGGCCTCATCGCCGACGGCGCGGGCGAGCAGGCCATCGCCGCCAAGGCTCGTGCCGCCGGCATGGTGAGCCTGGTCGAGACAGGCCGGGCGCGGGTACTGGCGGGCGACACCACCCTCGACGAGATCGGCCGCGTGCTGGAGGGGCAGATCTGATGCCGCGCTACGCCTACCAGGCCTATGCCGCCGACGGGCGGGCCCGCTCGGGCCGGATCGAGGCCGAAAGCCGCCAACGGGCGGTGGCGCAGTTGCGGGCCGACGGGTTCCAGGTCTTCGCCATCGAGCCCGCCGCGAGCGGTGCGGCGCCGTTCTGGAGCCGCGACCTGTTCGGCCGCGACCGGGTCAACGACGCGGCGCGGCTCGCCTTCCTGCGGGAATTCGGCACGCTGGTGGGTGCCGGGCTGACGGTGGACCGCGCGTTGCGCCTCGTCGAGCGGCAGGCCTCCGCCGCGCTGAGGCCCGTGCTCGCCGACATTTTGGAGCGGGTCGTGGCCGGCGCCTCCCTGTCGCGGGCGATGGCGGCCCACCCGCAGGCCTTTCCGCCGGACATGGTCGACATCGTGCGGGCCGGGGAGGCGACCGGCACGCTCGTCGCCGTGCTCAGCTCGCTGACCGGCTCGATCGAGCGCCGCGACGCGGTGCGCCGCCACCTCACCTCGGCGATGATCTACCCGGCGCTACTGGTGCTGATGGCCATCGGCACGCTGGTGATGATCGTCGTCGTGCTGGTGCCGGCGCTGGCGCCGCTGTTCGAGGGCAGCGGCCGCGCGCCGCCGTTCACGATCCGGGCCGCCGCCGCCCTGGGCGATGGGATCGGCGCGTTCTGGCCCTGGCTCCTCGGCGGCGTGGCCGTGATCCTCCTCGGCTTGGTGCGATCCTGGCGTGAACCCGGCTTTGCCGCGGCGCGTGGGCGGCTGGCACTGCGCCTGCCGCTGGTGCGGGAGATCGTGACCGGGATCGAGCTGGGCCGCATCTGCCGGGTGCTCGGCACGCTGCTCTGCGCCGAGGTGCCGATCCCCGATGCGGTGGCCGCCACGCGGCCGCTCGCGGGCAACCGGGTGTTTCGCGCGGCCCTCGAGGAGGCCGGCCGAAAGCTCACAGAGGGCGGCAGCCTCGCTGCCGGTCTGTCGAGCCTGAAACCGCACGCGCCCTCGACCCTCAACCTCATCGCCAGCGGCGAGCAGGTGAACCGCCTCGGTCCAGTGCTGCTCCATGCCGCCGAGATGCATGAGACGCAGACTCGCCAGCGCATCGACCGCCTGCTCGCCCTGCTCACGCCGCTGGTGACGGTGGCCATCGGCGGCCTGATCGGCGGCCTGATCATCTCCGTGATGGGCGCGATCATGAGCGTCGGCCAACTGGCGCAGTGATCCGTCTTCAAGGGCTTGCGACGGGGCGAGATCAGGCGGTGTGTCCGGCCAGGAGCGCGACGTGCAGCCCGAGGGCCAGGAAGGGGGCGAAGGGCAGACGGGAGGTCCCGTCCAGCCGCCGCCCGGCCAGCACGGCGAGCCCGACCGCGGCCAACGCGCTCAGGCTGGCGACGAGGATCATCAGCGGAAGCCCGGCGAGCCCGGTCCAGGCCGCGGCGGCGGCGATGAACTTCACGTCGCCGAGGCCGAGCCCGGTTCGGCCGCGCAGTCGGGCATAGGCAGCCCGCAGGCTCCACAGCAGCAGGAAGGCGGCGGCCGCTGCGGCGAGGCTCGCTCCGAGCTGCGGCAGCGCCGGTCCGCGCAGGAGGCTCGCTCCCAAGCCGAGGACGAGCAGGGCGAGGTTCACCCGGTCGGGAATGATGCGACGGCGCAGATCGATCGTGGCCGCCGCGACGGTGAGCGGCAGCGGCAGCAGCGCGAAGAAGAGTTCGGACAGGTCAGGCGACACGGCGGTTCAGGCCCGGCTCGGCCGAGGCCGCGCCGCCAGGACTGAGGTGGCGAGACCATCCGCGTGTGTGGCCGGAAGGAGCGGCGTCGCGCGTCGGGGGGCGGTGATCGCTACAGGCCGATGCATGGGCGTCTCCGTCACGGTCGCGGGCCTCTTCCCCCGTAGACGATGCCGGGGAAGGGCATAACAAAGATCAAAAATTCAGGTGGATTCCCGCCCAAGGCGCACCCTTCGCGGCACCGCCCGCAGGGGTTCCTTAGGCTTCGGCCGCCATCCTCCGTGCCAATTCTCAATGGTGGTCGGGCGGCGGCGATGGTGGTCAAGGCAAAGCGGGATCGCGCGGATGCCCGCTCGGGCGAGGCCGGCTTTTCGCTGGTGGAACTCCTCGTCGTCCTGGCCATCATCGGCCTGATCGCGACCATGGTCACGCCGCAGGTGCTCGGTTATCTCGGCCGCGCCAAGGGCGAGACGGCGCGGATTCAAGTGAAGAACATCGCCCAGGCGGTCGAACTCTACTATGTCGACCTCGGCACCTATCCGACGAGCCAGCAGGGGCTTCAGGCCCTGGTCCAGCCGACCGGGCCGGCGTGGCGCGGCCCCTATATCCGCGACAGAAGCGGCCTGAACGATCCGTGGGGCCAGCCCTACCTCTACCGCTCGCCCGGCGCCGGCGGGAAACCGTACGAAGTCTACTCGCTCGGCAGCGACACCAAGCCCGGCGGCACCGACGACGCGGCCGACGTCACGAGCAACTGACCCGAGCCTGATGTCCGCCGGGGACGCACGGCCCCGCCATGGCCAGCGCCTTGGCCGCGAGGGGATCGGACCGGCATGATCCGCTCCGTCCGGTCCTGCACCGGCGACGTGCCCAAGAGCGCCTGCGCCGCGATCGCCATGGCATCAAAGGGCGAAGACGCCGGGACGCAGGACGAATGCCCCTGAGAACGGGGACGGCTAGGCCTGCGCCCGAAAGGTCCGGGAAACCCGTCGGGCCTATCCTCACACCGCTCGCCCGCCTCGGGCGCGGCCGATTCCGGATTGCACCGCCGATGACGCCCCCGCCGCGCCACCGATCCGTTCGCCGCCTTCGGCCGAACTGGGCACGCGTTGCATTCCTGCTCGCACTCCTGCCGGTTGCGGGGCCGGACCTGCGGGCCGAGCCCGCCGCCCTGGCCGCCCGCCTCACCCTGCGCGAGGCCGCGCGGTGACCGGTGCACCGGCCCGCCCCGACACGGCGGGGTTCAGCCTCGTCGAGATGCTCGTCGTGCTGGCGGTGCTCGGCCTCGTGGCGAGTCTCGCGGTGCCGGCGCTCGGCAACCTGCTGCCCGGCCGACGGCTCGACCGCACGGCGAGTGCTGTGGCGGGCGAACTGACCCGCCTGCGCGCCCAGGCGCGCCGCACCGGCGCTTCCGCGAGCCTGATCTTCGACCCCGCCCGCGCTCTCTTCGTCAGCAGCCGCCCCGGAGCAGCGCCGATCCCCGCCGCCGACCTTGCCGTGACGGTGCTGCGGAGCGAGGCGAGCCGGGCCGGGCCGGGCGAGATCCGCTTCCTCGCCGATGGCGGTTCGACCGGCGGCGCGATCCGCCTCGACGGACAGGCCGGCACGCGGCTCCTCTCGGTGAGCCGCCTCACCGGCCGGGTCACCGAGGCGGAGGCGCCGCGATGATTCCGCACTGTCCCGACCACGATGGCGCCGAGGATGGGTTCACCATCGTCGAGATGCTGGTCGCCTTCACGATCGTCGCCCTGTGCACCGTCACGGCACTCCAAATCTCCGCCTCGCTGACGCAGCAGGGCGCCGGGGTCGAAGCGGCCCTGCGCACCTCCGATGAGGCCCAGGGCATCGTCTGGCTGCGCTTTGCCCTCGGCAGTCTTCGGCCCGGCCAGGAAAGCGGCCGCTTCTCCGACGGTAGCCCCTGGGTGCTCACCGTCGCTGATGTCGCCCCCGCTCTCGACTGGCGCGACGTGCCGCCGGTCTGGCATCTGCGCCTGACCCGCGACGACCCGCGCGGCCCGATCGTCTACGAGACCGTCCTGGCGGCGGGTCTCGGTGGCTGAAGCCGGTGCCGGCGCGGCGGCCGGGCCCGATGAAGCCGGCTTCTCGCTGGTCGAGATGCTGGTCTCGCTCGCGTTGATGTCGCTCGTCGCGCTGCTTCTGCTGCAGGCGATTGGCACGGCCGGCCTGCTGTCGCGGTTCGGCGGACGGCTCGCGGCCGAGACCGATCTCGACATCGTCCGCGACCACCTGCGCACCTCCCTGAGCCGCCTCGTGGGGCGCGGCACCGACGGGCGACGTCCGCCATTCCGGGGCGAGCCGGAGCGCTTCTCCGGCATGGTGCTGGCCAGCCGCGATGCCGAGCGGGGCGGCGCGGTGCAGCAGACGGTGTGGGCGGTGCGCCGCGAGGACGGCACGATCGATCTCGTGGAAGCCCGCAGCCTCGGCGAGGACGGCGCCAGCCCGCCGGAGGTGCTGGTGAGCCGGGCGGCGACCCTGCACCTGCGCTATTTCGGCAGCGGCCATACCGATCCGCAGCCGAACTGGCATCCGGCCTGGGGCCGCCGCGACCGCCCGCCGACGCTGATCGAGATCGGCCTCGATTTCCCCCCCGGCGACCGGCGGCGCTGGGCGCCGCTCCTCGTGCCGCTCGGCGTCGGCCAGTGAGCCCGCACCGAACCAAGCGAGAGGGCGAGCAGGGCTTCGTCCTGCCGGCGGTGCTCGCCGTGATGATCGTCGTCTCCGCCGCCGCGCTCATCGCCACCGATCGTCATCGCACCCGCACTGCGGTGGCCGAGAGCCAGACCCGCGGCCTGCGCCTACAGGGACTGGCCGATGGCGCCGCCCGGCTCGTCGCCACGGGGATCGTGCTGGAACGGACCCGCGGGATGCCGGGGCTCGGCCTGCCGCGCAACGGCACCGCCATCGCCTGCGGCCTGCCCGAGGGGCGGCGCCTCGTGCTGGCGCTCCAGGATCAAGCCGGCCTGATCGATCTGAACGCCGCCCCGCGCCCGCTGCTCGAAGCGGGGTTCCGCGCGCTCGGGATCGGCGATGCCGACGCCCTGCGGCTCGCAGCCGAGACCATGGATTACCGCGACCCGGACGACGACCCGGAGCCCGGCGGTGGTGCCGAGCGTCCGCAATACGCCGCACGGGGTCTCAGCTACGGGCCGCGCAACGCACCCTTCGCCAGCATCGACGAGATCGAGCGTCTGCCCTCGATGACGCCGGAGCGCGCGGCGTTCCTGCGCGGAGCTCTGACCGTCTACAATCCCGGCGGCGGCCTCGATCCCGGCCTCGTGCCGCTTCGCGCCCTGGCGGAGGGCGTCGCCGCAGACCGGCTGCGTCCGCACGCAGCCCCGTCCTCCGGCCAATATGTCGAGATCCGCGCCGCCGTCTCGGACGGACGGGGACGCGCCCTGCGCAGTGCGATCGTCTCGGCGAGCGGCACCGGCACCCCGGTCCTGTCCTGGCAGCCGGACGGGCCGGATCTGATCGGCGGCGTGGCCCACCCGGCTTGCGGGCCGCTCACCGCCGCGCTGGTCCGGCCCTGAGCGGGGCCTATCAAATGTCAATCGGTCGTTAACCATAAGTACCTAGCGTCGCCGCCACCAGCAACCAGCGGCATCGGGGTCGAGCGGAGGCATGGCGATTCGTGCACATGTCCTCGCGCTGACGTTCGGGCTGGCTCTCGGCCTGCCCGGCGCAGCCTTCGCCGCCGAGCCATTGTCGGGCCCCGCCTACGGCCCGCGCCCCTCGGGCGGCTTCATCCTGCGCGGGAACGACCGGTTCATCGCCGGGGAGACCCCCGCGGCGCAGTCGCTTCCGGGTGGCCTCGTCAGCCTCAACCTCGTGGACGCACCGCTGCCGAATGCCGCCAAGGCGGTGCTCGCCGACACTTTGGGCCTCGGCTACACCCTGGATCCGCAGGCCACCGGCACCGTCACGCTCCAGACCGGCGGCGCGGTCACCCGCGACGCGCTGCTGCAGATGTTCGAGGCGGCGCTGTCGAGCCGCGGCCTCGTGCTGCGGCGGCGCGGACGCATCGTCCAAATCGCACCCGCCGCCGCCGACCCGAACGCCGTGCGCGCGGTGCGCGGCCCGGCCGCGGAAGCCGGCGCCGTCGCCGTACCCCTGCGCTGGGTCTCGGCGGTCGAGATGCAGGCGATCCTGGCTTCGGTCGCCCCCCGCGACGTGGTGCTGCGGGCCGACCGAGCGCGCAATCTCCTGATCCTCAACGGTGACGCGACCCAGATCGGCGCCCTGCGCCAGACCATCGCGATGTTCGACGTCGATTGGATGCGCGGCATGTCCACGGCGATGCTGCCGGTGCGCAGCGCCAGCCCCGTCACGCTCGCCCGCGACATGACACAGATGTTCGGGGGCGAGGCCGCCGGCACCGGGGACGTGATCCGCTTCATCCCCAACGAGGCGCTGAGCGCCATCCTCGTCGTGTCCTCCCGCGCCGTCTATCTCGACCGCGCCCGTGTGATGCTGGAGCAGATGGAAGTGCTCGCGGCCGAGCGCGAGCGCCAGCTCTTCGTCTACCGCATTCAAAATCGCTCGGCCCGCGAACTCGCGGCGGTGCTTCAGGGCGTGGTCGCCGCGGAAACCGGCGCCCCCGTGAACGTGTCGTCGGGCCACGGCGCCGCCCAGGCCGGCCTCGGCGGCGGGTTCGGGCAGGGCGCGGGCGCGATGCCGGGCGGGTTCGGGCAGGGCGCGGGCGCGATGCCGGGCGGGTTCGGGCAGGGCTATGGCGGCTCGGGCGGCTCGGGATATGGCAGCTCCGGCGGCCCGGCCGGACTGTCCGGGGCCGGCGCCCCTTACGGCGGCTACGGGGCTGACGCCGCGACGGGCGGGACGGGTGCCTACGGAAACACCGGGTCCATGTCCGGCATGGGATCCGCGGGGGGCCTGTCCCCCATGGGCGGCGCCAGCATGGACACCGGGGACCCGTCCGCCCCCTACGGCGCCGCGCCGGCCGCTTACGGGGGCGGCTACGGAAACGGATACGGCGCGGAGACGGGCATGGCGGGGGGATACGGCGGGGGCTACGGCGCCCGCCGCGATGCCATCGGCGTCGTCGCCGACGAGGCCAACAACAGCCTCGTGATCTCGGCCACCCGCAACCAATACGACAAGATCCTGCGCATCCTCGGCCGGCTCGACGCGATGCCGACACAAGTTCTGCTCGAGACCGTGATCGCCGAAGTGACACTCAACAACGAGCTTCAGTTCGGCGTGCAATGGTTCCTCAAGAACAGCGGTTCGCGCTTCAACCTGGCCCAGTCGGAGACGCGCCGCACCGTCGCCGAGGGCACGAGCGGCACGGACGCGCTGATCAAGGCCGCGGTGCGGGGCGTACCGGGCTTCAACTACCTGCTCAACGCCTCCGACTTCAACGTCGTGCTCAATGCCTTGCAGGGCGTGACGCGGGTCAACGTCATCTCGTCGCCTAACATCACCGTGCTCGACAACCGCACCGCCAAGCTCCAGGTCGGCGATCAGGTGCCGATCGTGCGGCAGAGCGGCCAAAGCGCGTTCGCGGCGGGCGCGCCGATCCTCAACCAGATCGAGATGAAGGATACCGGCGTGATCCTGTCGGTGACGCCGCGGGTGAACAAGAACGGCCTCGTGGTGCTCGACATCAATCAGGAGGTCAGCGACGTCGTGAAGACCACGACCTCGGAGATCAACTCACCGACCATCCGTCAGCGCCGGGTCGCGACCAGCGTCGCGGTGAATGACGGCCACAGCCTCGCCATCGGCGGCATGGTGCAGGAAAAGGCGCAGATCACCAACGAGAGCGTGCCCGTCTTGGGCGACCTGCCGATCGTCGGGCCGGCCTTCCGCAACCGCATCGACGGACGCGTGCGTACGGAACTCATCGTCTTCATCCGGCCGAAGGTGATCCGCGGCACCGTCGAGGCCGACCGCATCGCCGAGGATTTCCGCCAGCAGTTCCGGGCGATGATGCCGATCCGCCCGGTGCCGGCGCCTCTGCCGATGGCCGCCATGCCGATCGGGCCGGATGGCGTGCTGCGACGGATGATCGACTGAGGCGTTTTGATCTCAGACGAGCATCGGCACACCGTGGATGCACGCCGATCGCATCGCCTTCATCGACCGCCGATCCATTCGGTGATGCCGGAGACCGAATGGAATTCGTCGAGGGCGTGGACCCGCGCTGCGGGGATCGCCTCGCGGACCATGGTCGCGAGGGCATGGCCGGGCCCGAGTTCGAGGACGGTGTCGCAGCCGTATTCCCGGCAGGCTTCCAGGCAGGCGGCCCAATCGATCCTGTGCGAGATCTGGCGCGCGAGCTTCGACAGCCCCGCGCGGACGTCGAAGACCGGCGCGCCGTCGAGACCGCTGATGAGCCGCGGCGCGCCCGGCGGCGGGCGCAGGGGCGGCCTCTCGGAGAGAGCCGCCTCGAAGCGCCGACTGGCCTCGCGCAGGAGCGGCGTGTGCGAAGGGGTTCGCACGGGCAGAACCACGGCGCGCAACGCACCGGCCGCCAGCGCCTCGGCGCAGAGGGTTTCGAGCGCCGGGCTCGGGCCGCCGATGACGGCGCTGTCGGCGGCGTTGCGGATGGCGAGGGCGCAGCCATGCGCCGCCGCCAGGGACTCGATCGTCGCAAGCGGCAATCCGCGAAGGCCGGCGAGGCCGGCGCCATCACCGCCAGCCGCATCCATCGCCTCGGCACGCGTGGCGGCAAGGCGCAGGATCGTCTCGGCGTCGAAGCGGCCGGCGCAGCCCCAGGCGGCGAGATCGCCGATGCTGTAGCCGGCGACGATGGTGCGGGCGGGGTGCGCCGCCTGCACGATGGTCCAGCCCGCCAAGGCCGCGACGCAGCAGAGGATCTGCCCGGTGCGGTTGCCATGCAGGTCCGCCCCCGGAGCGCGGACGAAGGCCCGCGGGTCCTGTCCGAGAACGCGCTCGGCCGCCGCGAAGACCGGCGCGGCGGGGGCCCAATCCGCGGTGAGATCGAACATCCCCGGATGCTGGCCGCCCTGGCCGGAGAGGAGCACGGCGAGCGTCACGCGGAGGCCTCGACGCTGTCCACGAACAGCGTCATCGCCAGCAGGTCGGCTGCGCCGCCGGGGCTGAGGTTGCGGGCGACGAAGGCGCGATGCAGCGCCTCGGCGCGGGCCCGCCAGCCGGGCTGCGCCATGCCGCCTTCGGCGATGAACCGCGCCGCCTCGCCGCGCGCGAAGGCAAACCCCTCGGGCCCGCCGCGATGCAGCAAGTTCGTGTCCTCGACATGCGCGATCAGGGCAAGACAGGCTTCGACCCGCGCGGCTTCTTCATCGCCGGGGTGACAGCACCGTCCCCGGCGCAGGGCCGGCAGGGCGACCCGGTAGAGGCTCGGAAAGCCGGCGGCGGCTTCGGCCGGTGCACCGCCGACGCCGTGGCGCCGCCGCACCTGCGCGCCGGGCGCGTGGAGCAGCACCGGGCCATTGAGGATCGCCGAACCGTAGCGGTCGCGGACAAGGGCGCCGAGCGCGCCGGCCCCCGGCCGTGGCCGCGCGCCGGCCGCCGCGCAGAGCAGGCCGAGCCCGAAGATGGCGCCGCGATGCGTGTTCACGCCGCCGGTCGCGACCCGCATCGCCGCCTCCGCGTCGAGGCCGATGCGGCGCAGGGCCGGCATTGAGGCGCCCGCCGCCCCGGCGAGTGCGAGCGCGCGGAAGAACGGCGTAATCGCCGCCGTGCTTGCCCGGAACGTGTCCGCATCCATGTCGGCATGGCTGCCGCGATCGACGTGGCTGACGAGGCCCGGCTTCGGGTAGGTTTCGAGTTCGAGCCGGAGCGCGGTCGCCGCCACCCGCGCGATCGCGTTCGCCGCCGGGTGCCCATCATCCTCGGGGGTAAGCGCGCGAAGGGCAGCGAGCGGGCTCATTCGGGATCTCCCGCGAAAAGGGCGGCGGCCTCGCGGAGGGCGAGGCGGTCGCGGTGCTTGACCAGCACCGTTTCGCCGAGGCCGGCTCTATGCAGTTCACGCCAGTTCACGCCGCCCCCATCGGGCAGCACGATCTCACCATCGAGGCGCATCGGCGCCCGCGCCTCGATCGCGGCGATCTCCTCCATCAGCCGAGGAGGAATCGCACCAGGAACCGGCCAGAGCAGATCGAGATCCGAACGCTCGGAAAGGTAGGGGAGGCCGGTCAAGCTCTGCCAGAGCAGGCTTCCGAACGGGCGCGGCGCGAGGCCGTGGCGCTCACCGAGCGCGATCAGCGCGTCGAGCGTCGCCTGCCAGGACGGCGGGCATACCGCGAGGGCCTCAGACAGCAGGACGGGCGCACGCGGCCGGACCGCGTCGGGCGAGAGCATCAGGCCGATGCGGCGCTTGCCGTCCCGCGGCGGCAGGGGCAGGCCGACCGGTACGAGGCCCGCCTCCTCTCCCGGATACGAGCGGCGCAGGATGACCGGCCGCCCGTCGTCCACCCAACCCGCGACGTGGGGCACCCCGGCGAGATCCGCCCGCCCGGCCACGGCGGCGGCCCAGGCTGCCGGCTCGACGTCGAGGAGGTCATGGCGCCGGTGCGCCTCAGCCAAAAGCGGCCTCCCGCACCACCTGCGCGGCGATCGCCTCGGCCACGGGCCGTCCGCCGCGTTCGCGCCCGGCCCGGTCGCGGGTATCCTCGGCGGGCAGCGCGTCGATCACGGCGGCGATTTGCTCCGCTAGCGGCTGGTCGGGGTCGAGCACCGCCTGCACCGCGCCCGTGCGCACCATGTTGTCGAGGCCCGGCGCGAAGACCGGCGTGTCCTTGGCCATGGCCTCCAGCCGGTCGAGGGGCAGCTTCGTGACGCGGGCGACGGAGGGCAGGTCCATCACGCTCGGGTTCGCCCCCGGCAGGCCGACGAGGACGCGGGTCGCCAGCGCCGTGGCGATGAAGGCGCCCGCCGCCGAGTGGCCGTAGATCAGGCCGACCGTGGGGTGGCCCTTTGCGTCGGCGAGCAGCAGCGTCTTGGCGAGGTGAGCGAGATACTCGTTGAGGCCCAGCAACTCGTCGCGCCGGCTCATGCGCTGGCTGTCGGAATCGATGGCGACGAGGATCGGCGTGGCGTCGCCCCGGCGGACCACGTCGAGGACGTGGCCCGCGAGCCGGCAGGCGCCGTCGACGCCGAGCGCCGTGTCCCCGTCGATGCCGATCACCGCGAGCCGACCGCCCCGGAACGGACCCTCGCCGTTCACGAGCCCATCCGCGACGGTCACGGAATGACCCTCGGGAAACAGCGAGGCCAGGATCTCAGCGAGCGTCATGAGTTGTCTCCCCGAGGCGGGCGAGCAGGGCGTCGAAGTCGGCGGTCGTCAGGGCCGGCACCGCCTCCGGATCGTTCACCCCGAGGCGCGCCCAGATCTCGGTGGCGTCGCGGCAATCGCCGAAACGGGTCAGGCGCTGCTCCAACCGTGCCTGCTCCGCCTCCAAAGTGGCGAGGTCGAAGGCCGGGGCACGCCCGATCAGGTCCAGGGCGGCTTGGCGGAAGGCCGCGACGGTGTCGTCGGCATAGGCGTCGGCACCGCCGGTGAGGCGGCGGTGCTTGCCGCCCATGGTGCGCCAGACCAGGGCGCGATCACGGGAATCGAACTCTTCGGCGCCCTTGTTGGTCTCGATCACCTCCGGCCCCGAGACCGAGATGCGCCCGCCCTCGGAGACGACGAGCCGCGAGCAGGTGGCTGCGATCAGGCCGCCGCCGCCATAGGCTCCGGCCCGGCCGCCGATCAAGCCGATCACCGGCACGCCGGCCGCGCGCAATTGCGTGATCGCGCGCATCACCTCGGCAATCGCGGTCTCGCCGGCATTGGCTTCCTGAAGGCGCACGCCGCCGGTGTCGAACAGGATCAGCACGGCGGCCGGCTTCAGTGCCAGGGCGGCGCGGAGCAGGCCGACGAGCTTGGCACCGTGCACCTCGCCGAAGGCGCCGCCCATGAAGCGGCCCTCCTGCGCGGCGACGAGGACGGGTTGGCCGTCGAGGCGGCCCGAACCGACGATCATGCCGTCGTCGAAGGCGCGCGGCAGGTCGAACAACGGCAGGTGCGGACTCATCCGACGCTGCTCGGGGCCGATGACCTCGCGAAAGCTGCCCGTATCCAGCAGGCCGTCGATGCGGGCACGGGCGCTCGCCTCGTACCAGCTTGCCGCCCAGCCTTTGGTGGCCGGGTCGATGATCCGTTCGCTCATCGTCAGACCTCCATCAGCCGGGCGCCCTGAAGCAGGCGTAGGGACACGGTGTCGGGGCGTGCGCCGCCATCGTTGATCGTGATGCGCAGGCCGCCGGGCTGAGCGCGAGCAACGAAGTCGGCGACAACCGCCGCCCAGACCTCGCCGTAACCGCGAATCGGCGTCTCGATCTCGACGGTGCACTCGGTCGCGGGCAGGGCGCGCTCCAAGAGCACTTCGAGATTACCGGAGGCGACGACGCCGGTAATGGCCTGTGCCTTCGCACCGGCCAGGGCGTTCTGCGTCGTGTGTCGGAAGCTCAGCTTTTCCATCGCGGCCTCACCAGTTCCGGAACTTGGCCGGCGGCTCGTAGAGCCCGCCCGACCAGTGCACGAGATCCTTGATCGAGCGCGCCGCGAGCAGGGAGCGGTCGGCGTCGAGGGGTTCGATGCCGAGATCCTCCGGGCGGCGGACGATGCCGCGCTGGCGCAGGCGTTCGACCATGGCCCGGTCGCGCCCGCGGCCGATCTCGGTATAGCCGGCCACCCCGCGGATCGCCTGTTCGCGCTCGTCGGCGGTGCGGCAGAGCAGGAGGTTGGCGATGCCTTCCTCGGTGACGATGTGGGTGACGTCGTCGGCGTAGACCATCACCGGAGCCAGCTCCAATCCAATCTTTTTGGCGAGTTCGAGTGCGTCGAGCCGCTCGACGAAGGCCGGCACCAGCCCCTCGCCGAAGGTCTCGACGATCTGCACCACGAGCTTGCGCCCGCGCATCAGGGCGGGATCGCCGGTGACCTGCGCCTCGCGCCCCGCCTTCATCCAGGTGTCGGAGGGGTGACGCCGGCCATGCGGGTCCGAGCCCATATTCGGCGCACCGCCAAAGCCCGCCACGCGGTTCTGCGTCACCGTGGAGGAATGGCCGGCCAAGTCGATCTGCAGGGTCGAGCCGATGAACAAGTCGCAGGCATAGAGCCCGGCCGTCTGGCAGAAGGCCCGGTTCGAGCGGAGCGAACCATCCGCGCCGGTGAAGAAGATGTCGGAGCGCTCGCGGATGTAGCGGTCCATGCCGACTTCCGAGCCGAAGCAATGCACCTGCTTCACCCAGCCCGATTCGATCGCCGGGATCAGGGTCGGGTGCGGGTTGAGCGCCCAGTGGGTGGCGATCTGACCTTTGAGCCCGAGGCGGTCGGCATAGGTCGGCAGCAGCAATTCGATCGCCGCGGTGCCGAAGCCGATGCCGTGGTTGAGCCGGCGGATGCCGTACTCGGCGTAGATCCCCTTGATCGCCATCATGGCCATCAGGATCTGCGTTTCGGTCATGGCCGCGGGATCGCGGGTGAAGAGCGGCTCGACGTAGAACGGCCTGTCGGCCTCGACCACGAAATCGATCCGGTCACCGGGGATGTCGACGCGGGGCACGCGCTCGACGATCTCGTTGACCTGCGCCACCACGACGCCGTTCTTGAAGGCGGTCGCCTCCACCACGGTCGGCGTGTCCTCGGTGTTCGGCCCCGTATACAGGTTGCCGTCCCGGTCGGCCGAGACGCCCGCGATCAGCGCCACGTTCGGGGTGAGATCGACGAAGTAGCGGGCGAACAGCTCGAGATAGGTGTGCACCGCCCCGAGCTCGATCTGCCCGCCATAGAGCATGCGGGCGATGCGACTGCCCTGCGGCCCCGAATAGGAATAGTCGAGCCGCTTCGCGATCCCCTGCTCGAAGATGTCGAGATGCTCGGGCAGCACGATGCCGGACTGGACCATGTGCAGGTCGTGCACGCGGGCGGGATCGCACTGGCTCAGGCCCCGCGCGAGGCAGTCCGCCTGCTTCTGGTTGTCACCCTCCAGGCAGACCCGGTCGCCGGGCTGGAGAATCGCCTCCAGGAGATCGACCACGTTGGCGGCCGCGACCACCTTGCCCGCGGCATGGGCCCGACCCGCCTCGATCCGCGCATCGCGGGCCGCCCGTTCTCGACGCCAACCGCTCATCCGGTTCGCTCCTTAGTGATGGCCCGGCTGTGCATACGCCGACCGGCGCATCGACCGTCGGCGTATCTTCAAGCCCGCTGTTACACCGATCTTTGTATTCCCGCTTGCGCCATTGTCAATATCTTGCATACGATCGCGCAACAAAAGCGAATCACGAAATACAGGAAGGAGCCGCCCGATGAAGGCTGTATGCGCAAGGCCTCGGATAGGCCTGATACGGGGGCCGAAGCCGGTCGAACCCACGGCGGTTCCGCGCGGGGAGGACATCCGATGACGATCCTCGGCGTCGCGCTCCTCGCGCTTTGCACCTTGATCGGCGTGTTCCTGGGCGACCTGCTCGGGATCCTGCTCGATGTGAAGGCCAATGTCGGCGGCGTCGGCATCGCCATGATCCTGCTGATCGCCGCCCGCGTCTGGCTGCTGCGCCACGACCGGCTCGGCCACGCGACCAAGCTCGGGGTCGAGTTCTGGGCCAGCATGTACATCCCCATCGTCGTGGCCATGGCCGCGCAGCAGAACGTCGTCGCGGCGGTGAGCGGCGGCCCGATCGTCATCATCGCGGCCGTCGGCAGCGTGCTGCTGTGCTTCGCCGCCACGGCCCTGCTCGGCCGGATCGGCGGGCGTGCGCCGCGGGACGCGGCCGAGGTCGAGCAGGCCGGCGCCGTGATCGCCGGCGAGACGACTGCACCCATGCGGCCGTCCACAACGGCCGGGAGGTAAGCCCATGCTGCACATGCTGGAACACGTCTTCGTCGAGCAGAGCCTGGTCGCCGCCTTCGCGGTCATCGGCGGCCTGATTCTCGTGTCGAACTTTCTCGGGAAGCGCCTGACGCGCGGCCGGGTCCACGGCTCGGCCATCGCCATCGTGCTGGGGCTCGTGCTGGCCTACTTTGGGGGACTCGCCACCGGCGGGAAGCGGGGGCTGGCCGACATCCCGGCGCTCGCCGGCATCGGCCTGATGGGCGGGGCGATGCTGCGGGATTTCGCCATCGTCGCCACCGCCTTCGAGGTGGACGTGATCGAGGCGCGCCGCGCCGGCCTCCTCGGCGTCGTGGCGCTCGCGCTCGGCACGGTGCTGCCCTTCCTCGTCGGCACCCTGACGGCGGTGGCCTTCGGCTATCACGACGCGGTGTCGATCACGACGATCGGGGCGGGCGCCATCACCTACATCGTCGGCCCCGTGACCGGCGCGGCGCTCGGCGCCGATTCGACGGTGATGGCGCTCTCGATCGCCACCGGCGTCACCAAGGCGGTGATGGTGATGGTGGGGACACCCCTCGTCGCCCGGCTGATCGGCCTCGACAACCCGCGCTCGGCGATGGCCTATGGCGGGCTGATGGGCACGGTCAGCGGCGTCGCCGGCGGGCTCGCCGCCACCGATCCGAAGCTCGTGCCCTACGGGGCGTTGACCGCGACGTTCCACACCGGCATCGGCTGTCTCGTCGGCCCGTCGCTGCTGTTCCTGATCGTGCGGGCTCTGGTGGGGTGATGCGGATGGGGGAGGAGGGCGCGATGGACGGCGTGGCCGAGGGCCGCGGCCTCCTTTCCGACCAGATCCGCAACGCCCTGACCGACGAGATCGCCTCCGGTGTGCTCGCGGCGGGCATCGCGCTGGACGAGCAGGATCTCGCCGACCGCTTCGGCGCCTCGCGCACCCCCGTCCGCGAGGCCCTGCGCCAGCTCGCCTCCAGCGGTCTGGTCGAGATGCGCCCCCGGCGCGGCGTCGTCGTCACCCGCATGACGCCGGAGCGGATCATGGAGATGTTCGAGACGACCGCCGAGTTCGAGGCCCTGTGCGTGCGGCTCGCCACCTACCGGATGACGCCGCTCGAACTCAGCGCGCTGATGGTCCTGCACGAGCAATCGGCGGCGCCGGTGGCAGCGCAGGACTACGACACCTACGACGCGCTCAACCGCTCATTCCACGAGGCCCTGTACCGCGCCACCCATAACGGCTTCATGGCCGAGCAGGCGCTGGCGATCCGCTCGCGGCTGTCGGCCTTCCGCCGGACGCAGTTGCGCCAGGGCGAACGCATCCTGCGCTCGCGCGCCGAGCACGGCGAGATCCTTCAAGCCATTGCCGAAGGCGACGGCGACGCCGCGGCGCGGCGGATGCGGGCTCACATGCTCAACGCGGCGAGCGCCCTCGGCCGCTACGTCGCCGACCACGCCAGCGAGTGAGCGCCGGGGGGGGCCTGAAGGCTCCGGCCTGCGCGGTTTGCGCGCGGGCCGAAACAGTTGGTCCCGTCGCGCGTACCCCCATCGCTGCCGCATCGACGCGGCGGGATAGGAGTTATTCGGAATGGGTCACAAGCCGCTGAACGAACAGGTTATCGTGATCACCGGCGCGTCCAGCGGCATCGGGCTCGCGACGGCGCGCATGGCCGCACGGCGCGGGGCCCGCGTCGTGCTCGCCGCCCGCAGCGCGGATGTCCTGGCCGACATCGCCGCGGAGTTCGGCACACGCGCCACCTACGTGGTCGCCGATGTCGGCCGGCGGGCGGATGTCCAGGCCATTGCCGACCACGCCGTCGCCACGTTCGGCGGCTTCGACACCTGGGTCAATGTCGCCGGTCTCACCGTCTACGGGCCGCTTCGCAAGATCGCCCTCGAAGACCACGAGCGGCTGATCCAGACCAATCTCTGGGGGACGGTGCACGGCTCGCTGATCGCCGCCGAGCATCTGCGCGGGCGGGGCGGCGCCATCATCAATGTCGGCAGCATCGCCTCCGACCTCGCCTTCCCGTTCCAGGGCCTCTACGCCACGTCGAAACACGCGGTGAAGGGCTTCACCGACACGCTCCGCATGGAGCTGGTGGCGGAGGGCGCGCCGATCTCCGTGACGCTGGTGAAGCCGGCCTCGATTGATACGCCGCTGCCGAACCGGGCCCGCAACTACATGGATCGCGAGCCGACGCTGCCGCCGCCGATCTATCCGCCGCAGGAGGTTGCCAACGCGATCCTGCACGCGGCGGTCCATCCGCAACGGGACATCATCGTGGGCGGCGGCGGCAAGCTCTTCGTCATGGGCAAGGAGTTCGCGCCAGGGGCCTATGACGAGCTGGCGCCGGCCATCATCGCTCTGCAGAAGCGGGCCGAACCGCCGAGGGACCCGAAGGGCGCGCTGCATGCGCCGCAGGGGGCCGGCCGGGAGCGCGGCGACCCGCCGATCTACGTCATGCGCAGCAGCGCCTATACCCGTGCGAGCCTGCACCCGCTCGCGACGGCCGGGATCGCCGCGGGCCTGGCGGCGACGGCGGCCCTGGTTCTGGGCGGGAAGAGCGCCCGGCGCCGATCCTGAGATCGGACGCCGGGACGGCTCGTCCCGGCGTCAGGCCGCCTGCTGGCCGGCGTAGCGGCGGCAATGCTGCAGGTATCCGACCTCGTGACGCCCGGCGAGTTCGACGACGCTGGACCAGAGCCAGGAGGGCGCCCCCTCGTCCTCGCCGCTGCCGCGCGTGATCTCGATCCGCCAAGCCGCACGCGTCTCGGCATCCATCTGCCGGCCATGCGCCTTCCCTACGACATGGGCGAGGTAATGCGCCGCGCGGACCGCCTCCTCGCGGCCGAACTGATCGACATCGAGCTTCAGGTCCTGCGGCGCGAGTTCGCGCATCACGACCGACTTGCCCAGCAGTCGGACGGGCAGCATGCGTTCGCCGAGATTCGGCGACAGGGCACGTGCCCCGGCCACCACCCGTTCGGCCGGGTCGGACGGCATCTCCACGCCGGGAGCGGTCGGCGCGGCCGGATCGATCGCCTCCTTCAGGTCCACCAGCGCGAGGCGGCGCTTGTTCCCGGGCTCGGTGATGCCGACGAGCGCGGCATAGCGCAGGAAGCCGAGCGAGCTGCAGCCCTTCATCCAATAGGCCGCATCGATCAGGCGGATCTCGGCTTCCTCGCTGCGCCCGTTCAGCGCCAGAACGAGGTGGCGCACCGTGTCCTCTTGGAAGAGCCCGTTGAGCGCCTCACGCTCCTCCGTATCGAGCTTCCAGAACTTGCGCCCGAGCGGAATCGCCGGCTCCACGCCCTTCAGGCGCTCCCGCGCGAGATGCTTCCAGTGCCGCCCCAGCGCCCGGCGGCGGACCGAGCGCACGGCGTCCGGTTCGGAGGGCTGGCGGTTCGTCTCGTTCTGTCCCAGCCCCACGGCGTAACCGAGCAGCATCTCTTCGAGCATCCGCGCCGTCACGACACCGGGCAGGTCGGAGCCGCGCGCCGCGCTGGCGAGCGACAGCCCGAGGCGCACGAGGTCATGCGTCGGATTGCCGATGACGGTCTGATCGAGATCGCGGATCTGGATGTCGACGCGACCATCGGCATCGGCCAGGGGCCCGAGATTGCCGAGATGGCAATCGCCGCAGATCCAGATCGGCGGTCCCTCCGGCAAGGTGCCGCGGGTGAGACCGTCGAGCCACTCGTAGAACTTCAGGGTATTGCCACGGACATAGGCGTGCGCCGATTGGGCCATTTTGAGCGTGCGTTGCCGCTCCAGCACCTCGGCGCGCTCCTCAGGACCATAGGCTCCGTTCACGGGCATCAAACACCTTCATTCGATCGTTGGGCGCTCCGCGCCCGCCTTCAGCATCAACGCGCTTGCAGCCGGGAGCGAAGCGCGGCTCATCGTCTCCGCTGTGGATTAAGGCGGCCTCCCAAAACGTGAGAGGACGCCGAGCCAGGGCGAGGCCGGTCGACGTGCTGGGGAAAAGCAATCTCGGTGGCCATCGACCGGGCGACGCCGACGGATAAACGGGTTTGAACGGCGTCGGCGCGGTTCGTTGGAAGAGTAACGCCCCACACGCTAAGGAAATGATCGGATCGCGCTGCCCGTGCGTTATCCCCGGCGCTGACGCGGGTTTATGGGGCGCTCGGTCAGCCCCCATGCGAGATGGGCCAAACAGGATAGGAGCGGCGTCCGAGCCGATGAACGACGCGATGGACACGACAGGCACCCGATCCGGTTCCGAGACCAGGATCTCGACCGGCATAACGGGCTTGGACGAGGTTCTCTGCGGCGGCGTCACGCCCGATCGGCTCTACCTTCTGGAAGGGACGCCCGGCACCGGAAAGACGACGCTCGCGCTGCAATTCCTGCTCGAAGGCGTGGCCCGAAAAGGCCGTAGCCTCTACGTCACGCTGTCGGAGACGGCGGACGAGCTGCGCGCCGCGGCCACGAGCCATGGCTGGTCGCTTGACGGCATCGAACTCTACGAACTCGTCAATGAGATGGGGCTCGACCCCGACAGCGAGCAATCGATCCTGCACCCGTCCGAGATCGAACTCGGCGAGACGGTCCGGGAGGTCATGGCGCGGGTCGAGAGTCTCAAGCCCGAGCGCGTGGTGTTCGACAGCCTCTCGGAGCTGCGCCTGCTGGCCCAGAACCCGCTGCGCTACCGGCGCCAGATCCTCGCGCTGAAGCAGTTCTTCGCGAAGCGCGCCTGCACCGTGCTGATGCTCGATGACCGCACCTCGGAGGCGGGCGACCTTCAGCTCCACAGCATCGCCCACGGGGTGATTTCCCTCGACCAGACCCCGCGGGAATTCGGCTCCGAGCGCCGACGCCTGCGGATCGTAAAGATGCGCGGCATCAAGTTCCGGGGCGGCTACCACGACTTCGTGTTGGAGACCGGCGGCGTGCAGGTGTTTCCGCGCCTCATCGCGGCCGAGCATCGCGCGACCTTCGATCCGACGGCGCAATCGACGGGCTCGGACGAGCTAGACCTGCTGCTGGGCGGCGGCCTCGTGCCCGGCACCAACACGCTCCTGCTCGGCCCCTCCGGCGTCGGCAAGACGACGACCGGATTGCGCTGCATGCTGGCCGCGCTGGAACGGGGCGAGACGGCGACATACTACCTGTTCGACGAAGGGCTCGCGACGATGATCGCGCGAGCCGCCATGCTCGGCATGGACCTGCGGCCGCATCTCGGAACCGGGCGTCTGACGATCATGCAGATCGACCCGGCGGAGCTCTCGCCCGGAGAGTTCGCCTCGATCGTCCGGCAGGCCGTGGAGGAGCGCGGGTCCACCTTCGTCGCCGTCGACAGCTTGAACGCCTACCTGCACGCGATGCCGGGCGAAGAGCACCTCATCCTGCAGATGCACGAACTCCTGAGCTATCTGAACCAGAAGGGTGTCACCACGCTCCTCGTCCTCGGGCAGCACGGTGTCATCGGCGAGGTTCGGACCGACATCGACCTGAGTTACCTCAGCGACTGCATCCTGCTGTTCCGGTTCTTCGAAGCCAAAGGCGAGATCCGCACGGCGCTGTCGGTGGTGAAGAGCCGCGTCAATCCGCACGAGCGGACGATTCGCGAGTTGCGGCTCTCGACGGACGGGCTTCAGGTCGGCGAGGCACTGAGCGATTTCGAGGGCGTGCTCACCGGCCTGCCGGCCTATCGTGGGCGGGTCGAGATGCTGAAGGGGCCCGATGCGTCTGGGGACGGCGCTTGATGTCATCCGCCGAGGAGCGTGCCCTGATCCTGGCACCGCGCGGGCGCGATGCCACGGTGATCGAGGGGGTGCTGGACCGCTCGGGCATTCACGCCGCGGTCTGCGCGAACATCGCAGAGTGGTTGACGGGGCTGCGTGAGGGCGCCGGAACCGCGCTCGTGACCGAGGAAGCCTTGGCCGACGGCGACACGGCGGACGTGTTCGCTTGGCTCGACGCGCAACAACCCTGGTCGGACTTCCCCTTCATCGTGCTGGCGACACGCCAAGCCGGACGCCGAACCCAGAGCGCGGCGGAACTGCTGCGGCGGCTCGGCAACGTGGTTCTTCTGGAACGCCCGATCAATGCCGAGACGCTGACCAGCGCCGTCGTCTCCTCCCTGCGGGCGCGCCGCCGCCAGTACCAGGCCCGGCAGCATCTGCTGGAACGGGAGCGGGCGCAGGAGCAACTTCGGCTGGCGAACGAAGAGTTGGAGCGACGCGTCGCCGAGCGGACGCGGGAGGTCGAGACCGCCCACGAGACCCTCGCCTTCGCCCTCGACGCCGCCGGCATGAGCTCGTGGGACATCGACTACGTCGCTGGAACCCATCGCCGCTCGCCCCGATTCGATGCCGTCTTCGGCTACGCCGGCACAGGACGGACCTGGGACCGTGAGTCGTTCCTCGCCCATGTCGTCGATGAAGACCGCGAGACGGCCGAGGAGGCGTTCGCCAGTGTCGCCAGGACGGGCCGGCTCGATCTCGAATGCCGCATCCGGCGCGCGGACGGAGCGGTGCGCTGGATCGCGATGCGGGGGCGGGTCAAGTCCGGCGAGGCCGACAAGCCGGAGCGTATCGCCGGCATCCTGATGGACCGCACGGATCAGCACGTCACGGAGGAGGCGTTGCGCCAAGCCCAGAAGATGGAGGCGATCGGCCAGCTCACGGGCGGTGTAGCGCACGATTTCAACAACCTGCTCACCGTCATCGTCGGCGGCCTCGACATGATGCTGCGCCGCCCCGACCAAACCGACCGCGTGAAGCGACTGGCCGAGGCGGCGATGGGCGCGGCGCGCCGGGGCGAGCAGCTCACCCAACAGCTCCTGGCCTTCTCACGCCGCCAGATGCTGCGGCCGCAGACGCTCAACCCGAACCGGCTGCTGCTGGATTTCCGGCCGCTCGCCGAGCGCGCGGCGACCGGTGCCGTCGAGTTGGCCTTCGATCTCGACCCGGCCCTCGACCCGATCCGCATCGATCCGGCACAGTTCGAATCGGCGTTGCTGAACCTGATCGTGAACGCCCGCGACGCCTTGGAGGGCAGGGGAGGGCACGCGCGCATCGAAGTCACGAGCCGCAATGTCCGGCTCGGCACGGCGGCGGTCGCGGATCGGGGCGTACCGCCGGGCCCCTACGTCGTCATCTCCGTGACGGATACCGGCAGCGGCATCCCGGCCGACAAGATCCAGCGCGTCTTTGAGCCGTTCTTCACCACCAAGGAGGTCGGCAAGGGCACCGGCCTCGGGCTCAGCCAGGTCTACGGCTTCACCCGCAGCGCCAAGGGGTTCGCGCAGATCGAATCGGAGGTCGGCCAGGGCACGACGGTCAGCCTGTACTTCCCGCGCTCGACCGACCCGGCGGGCGAGGAGATCGGGCCCGGACCGGTCGGCGCCATCCCGCTGCGCCGGGCCGGGGAGGGCGAGACGGTGCTGCTGGTCGAGGACGACGAACAGGTGCTCGGCATGGCCGTCGAGAGCCTGGAGGAGCTTCGCTACCGGGTCATCGTCACCCGCAATGCGGCCGAGGCGCTGGAGCATCTGCACGGCGTCGAGCGCATCGACATCCTGTTCTCGGATGTCGTCATGCCCGGCGGGATGAACGGCTCGCAGCTCGCTGTCGAGGCGCGGCGGGTGCGCCCGGACATCAAGATCCTGCTGACCTCTGGCTATGTGGCCAATCTCGACGAGGGGCAGGTGATCGGCCAGGGCGAGCTTCCGGTGCTCAACAAACCCTATCGGCGCGATGAACTCGCCCGGTCGCTGCGCCTGGTGCTCGGCGGCGAGAGGGCCTGACAACTCCGGGTGCGGCTCCCAGGCGCGTCAGCGCCGCGCAGGACGACCGGAGGAGACGCCTGCAAGGCTCAGCTCCGTCGGTCCGTCCTTACTCGTCGAGATCGATGACCTTGCGCTTGGACGGGGGCCGATCCCGTGGCTTCTTGGCATCGCCACCCAGCCATTCCGGCGAGTCTCTATAACTGGCGCTCGGCGGCGGACGATCGAGCTTGTCGCGTTCCGCCTGGGCCGGACTCTCGATCTGCGGGACGGGCTCCGATTGCGGATACTGCGCCGACGGTCCGCGGAGCTGGAAGCCGTCGATGCAGCGCCGGAGCGCGATCGGATCCGTGATGAACGTGCACTCGTTCACGTTGGTGATCGCCTGAGCCATCGCCGCCCCGGATTGCACCGATAGCGCGATGGCAAGAATGACCGACATCCATCGCATCGATGGCCTCCTGATCCGCTACGCCAATCCGGCTGAGCCGGCCCTGCTCAGCGCCCCGCCGCCGGCGCGACCTGTCGGATCTCGACCTCGCTCGGCTCCGCCGGGCGCGGGCGCTTCACCTGCGTCTGCGGCGACGCCGTACCGGTCGAAGCGGCCGCGCTACGCCCCGCGCCGGCCGAACCGGCGGGGAGTGCGGCCGCTGCGGCGGTGGCACCCTTTCCGTCGATGCGTCCGAGCCGGACCTTGACGCTACGGACGGACTTGGCCGCGGTGTCGTAATCGCACTCGTAGGTGATGCGAACCCACTGACTCTGCGGATTGAGGAACCGCACCGAATCGCCGCGGAACCTGACCACCGTATCAGTGCCGGCCGGCGGCTCGGCTTCTTGGAAGATGGTTCCGGTCGGCCGGTTCATCCACTCGAAATCCGTCGGCGCTTGGCGCTCGATGCCCGGCACGCAGGCCTGCACGGCCGCGGGAATGGCCTGGCGCGCGCAGGCGGCATCGCATCCCGCCTTGGCGGCCTCGGTCGGAGCCGGCTTCGCGTCCTGGGCGGAAGCGGTGGAGAGACAGAGCCCGGCCAAGCCGACGCCCACCAGGGCGCGGGGAACCACCGTCAGGGGGAAGGCCCGGCGCGCCACCAGTCCAGCCACGATCCGAATCATCCGTCGAACTCTCCAATATCCACCCAGGCGCGGCAGCGCCCGTACGGCACCTTTGTCAAGATGCGGGCGGAAGACATAGCGGGGTTTTGCGGCGTCAACCACTATCCAACAGACGCGCCGCGGCCATTTTCCGGCACGGAGCCGATCATTTCCAAAGTCCGTTGCCGAAATGTGAAGGCTGCGCCACCGATCGCTGCATCGCGCAAGATTCACCGATGGATATCAGCGGCAATCGCGCCTCGAAAGCGATCCAACGGATCGATCAGCGATGTACGCTTCGAATGGCAACAGACAATAATTCAATTATCTCACGCGTTGCCGGAGCGAACACCTAACGTCACGGCCTCAACGTGCCACCTCCGCCATCGGCGAGAATTGGCAGACGCGCGCGAGCAGCGCCACAAGCTCGGGCTGCCGCGAGGTTCCCGTCTTGGCAAAGATCGAGGCAAGTTGCGTGCGGAGCGTCGCGATACTCACATTGCGGCTTTGCGCGATGGTCGCCAGCGGCACGCCTCGACTGAGTTCCGCTGCCAGACGCCCCTCGGCGGCAGTGAGGCCGAAAATCTTCTCCAGCGCCGGGGCGCACACCTGGGTCCGAACCGTGAGGTCGATCAGGATGAGCAGACGGTGGGCCTCTCCCATCGCCGTGATATCCATCGCCTGAAACACCAGACGCTGATCGCTGCGCGGGCGCTCCAGTTCGACCGTACCGAACGGCTCGGTCAGCGCATTATGGATCATCCGGTTCGTGAACGGCTCGTTCGCCGCAGCCGTGTCGTGATCGCCATCAAGAACAATCTGTCGCGCCAGCATATTGCAATCGACCGTCTTTCCGCGACATTTGATCAGTACAGCAGCCGATCCAACTTTATCGAGAACATTGAGCAATGCATATTTATCCGGCATCGTAATTTTCTTTGTTCTTTTGCGTCAACATACAAGTACGAAATCATCTTTACTCGTCGTGCCGCCGCATCCTGAATCTACAGGGAGCGTGGGGCGCGGCGTTAACGATATATACCAGGTGATGCTTTCGCGTCACTACCGGTCTTCAGGCATTCAGTGCCGTTTCTCACAGCGGCAAACTACGCATGAATCGGCCTCATCTGCGCGAAGATTCAAGCGCAAAAAGGATCTGGAAACCTGTTCGCCGAGTGATTGCAGAACGGCATGATCGATCTCGATAGATTGAGCGCCACTTGTTTTGAACTGATCCGAGCAAATCCGAAGCAATCGCGGCCTCGTTTCGCAGCGGCATCGGCAGAATTTGTTACTGAAAGTTTCTTCCGGCGGTAATATGGCCTACAAGAATAGCCACGAACAACGCAAAAAGCATATTCAATACATAGAAATCATCGGTGTGATATTACAGCCTCTTCAGTTCAAAAATTAAGGTAAACGGTTCGTTTCCATCTGAAACCGCAATTTATCCTTCAAATGAATGATGCGGCTGCCCACGGCCTCTCGTATTTAACTCCTCGTTAACAACGGCACGAAGCAGCCGCCCCCACCGGCAGACTGGTCAACAGTCGGTAAAGACCGGGCGAGCGCCTGCGGGATGACTGAATTCGACACGCAGGGGATCAATCATGAAGAAGCTTACGTTCGCCGCGATCAGCACGCTCGCCCTCCTGACCGCTGCTCCCACCCTCGCCCAAGGCTTCAACGACGCGACGCTGACGCAGGCAGGCCGCAACAACGTCCTCGACCTGACGCAGACCGGCACCGGCGGCGCAGTTAACGTCCAACAGCTCGGCGACTGGAACGGTGATAACCGTCTTGGCGCTACGGGCACCCAATCAGGCACCGGCAACGACCTCCTCGTCGTGCAAAGAGGTAACCGGAACGCGTTCTCGACCGTCCAGGAGCGTGGCAACAGTAACAAAATCGACCTGACGCAGACCAATAACGGCAACTACGCCAGCAGCGAACAGATCGGCGGCGAAAATGCCACCGCGACGGTCAACCAGAGCGGCGGTTTTGTGGGCGGCTTCACCCGGCACGTCGCCGTCACGACCCAGAACCGCACGAGCGACTCGCAGATCAAAGTTACGCAGACCGGCCTTCTTCAAAGCGCCACTGCTGAGCAGATGGACAACACGCGAAACGACTCGAAAATCGTGATCGAGCAGGCCGCCGTCGCGAATACGGCATTGGCTACGCAGTCGAACGCGAATAACTCCACGCTGTATGTCGGTCAGTTCGGCGCCCTCAACATCGCTAACGCCACCCAGTCGCGTTCGACGGGCACCACCGGCTCCATCTTCCAGGCCGGTCTGTCCCATGTTGCTTCGGTCCAGCAGGACCGGAACGTCGGATCTTCGACCTACCTCGCGCAGATCGGCGTTGGGAACCGCGCCGCCACGATCCAGACCGGCTCGGCGAACAGCGATATCTTTGCGAACCAGGGCCTCGATAACAACCTGCTGTTCGTGAGGCAGGCGGGTTCGGATGGGGCACAGATCAATGTGACCCAGGCCGGAACGGGCAACGACGCCAACATCACTCAGACGGGATCGTTCGGCTCCGGCATCACCCTGCTCCAGAACAACAACAACAACTCGGCGAGCCTCCAGCAGAACCGTGCGGGTGCCAGCACCATCACCGGCATCCAGACGGGCGAGGCGAACGTCCTGCTCGCCAATCAGATCGGCGGCTCGCTCAACACGATCGTGAGCACGCAGACCGGCGATTTCAACACTGCGAACCTGACGCAGAACAACGCCAGCTGGAGCACGATCACCAGCTTCCAGCTCGGCAACAGCAACACCGTGAATGCTACGCAGAACACGGGCACGAGCAACATGATCCTGAGCGCGCAGCTCGGCAACGGCAACATGGCGACCATCACCCAGGGCCGCCGCTAACCCGCGACACGCCATCGAAGGGCGTGGTCCTCCTCGCAACGAGGGTGACCACGCCGCTTCACCGGCGACAGCCATCGACCTGTGTCCATCAGGCCGGTGGCTTTTCCCGTTCAGGCATCGACTCCTGTCGGTCGCCGGATCCGGGTCTCGTCCAAGTCGAGGACCGAACGAGCCGCGCGTCCAGGGATGCCTTGCGGTAGTCTTCCGTGCCGCTTCCGGGCTCAGGTCGCTGAAGGTCGGTAAGCGAATCGCGACGGCGGCAGCCGCTCAAGCGCAACAGCGAGGCACCGCATCCGCATGACCGGCGACCTCCCACCTCTGCCCATCACCTGTTCCGTGACCGAGCTGCGCCAAGGCTCGCAAATCCAGATCGACGCCGAGATTCGCTCGGATGCGGCGCAGTCCGGCCATTACCGCCTGCTGGTCCTGAAGCAAGGATCCTCCGGCAGCGCACAGGTCAGCCAGCAATCGGACTTTTCCGTCGCTCAGGGGGCCGCCGTGAGAATTCAGGGATTGCGCCTGTCGATCGAACCGCACGGGCGTTATCGCGCCCGCCTGCTCGTCCGCGTCGGCAACGCTGAATATACCTGCGAGCGTGAGGGGCCGGATGCACCCGAACCCCTCTGACATGACGGCTCAATCGCACCCGCCCCTCGAACGCCGACGCACGGCCGAGGGCCGGCCCAGCCTGACGCGCTGTGGCGCTTGGGTCACGCCGTCCCGCCGGAACGGATGCGAATCAGGATGCGGGCGGGGTTTCGCGTTGACTTCAATCCACGCATCTCACAATGACAAATGAACCGTGGCGACGACAATGATCGTCTTAGCGCAATCTTAATCTAGAAGCTTATCTAACAATTAAACTGTAACTGCCTTCAATAAAGAAGAGGCAGATGCGGCCGCAACCGAGCTATGAATGGACGGCACAGCAATATGACCAGCACCATCCATAGATTACCCCGTCTTCCTTTGACGGCTTGTGTTATGGCTCTTGGGCTTTTGTCATCCGCCGCCGAGGCTCAGCAGACCGGCGTCGCGCGCATATCCGGCGGACAGCCGATCGCGACCGAAGTCGCCGTCGAATACGCAACGATCGGTTCGGTTTCGCTTCCGATCCGGATCCTCGGGCTAAATGGCGCCGCTGCCCCCGGCGGGCAGACCGCGACCAACCTGCAGGTCGGCGCCAACAACCGGACCGACATCCGGCAGGGCGGCACCGGCAACGCGGCGGCGATCCAGATCTTCGGCGACGGCAACGCGGCCGCGATTACCCAGCAAGGCACGAACAACGTCGGGCAGGGCGTCTTGACCGGCTCCGGTATCCGCTTCGACCTCCAGCAGAATGGCAGCGGCAACCAAGCCGACCTGAGCGTCAACGGGCCCGCGGGCGTGAGCACGCCGGCGGGCGTAAGCCTGCAAGTCCGGCAGGACGGCAACAACAACAGCGCGACAGGCTCCGTCCCGGGCGCCGCCAACGTCGTCCTCAATCAGGTCGGCAACGGTCTTTCGGCCGATGTGAGCCAAGCCGGCGTCGCCAAGAGCATCAACATCCTGCAGGTCCGCACCCGCTGAGGGTGGCGACGCAGAGAGCGTGAGAAGGTGAGACTCCCCCATGAAGACGAATGTCCTGGCGGCAAGTGCTCTGCTGGTGCTCTCGGCTGGCCCGGTCCTGGCGGGTAATCTCATCTACCAGCCGGTGAACCCCGCTTTCGGCGGCAGCCCGCTCAACGGCGGCTGGTTGCAGAGCGGCGCCGCCGCGCAGAACCTCCCGCAGGCGCGCGAACAGCGCCTGAACGAAATTCAGAGCAGCCAGACAGGCCGCGGGGGCCAGGGGCTGACACAGGGGCAGATCTTTGCTCAGCAGTTGCAGTCACAGCTCTTCAGCTCCCTCGCCAATCAGATCACGCGTGCAATCTTCGGTGAGAATGCACAGCCGAGCGGACAGTTCGTTTTTCAGGGAACAACAATCGATTTTACACGCGTCGGCCCGAATGTGCGGGTGATCATTAACGATGGTCAGACTAGCACTGAAGTCGTGGTGCCCGCCGGTCCTTAAAACTTATTGCAATTCATTTTATCGCCTCCTCAACAGCGTTGAGATTGCTCGCGCGCGATGGATGCGGTGTTTGCGCCACGATAATCCGAAGGTTGCGCCAAGCAACCCGGTCATGGTCGGGATTCTTGATCCTTATGTGGGCTGAAAAACTCTCGATCCGGCGCCTTGCCGTCGGTGGTCTTCTTGGGGCGGCGCTCAGCTTGGGCGGCTGCGTGTCCTTGGGCGGCGGTGAGCCTCTCAACGAGGCACCGACCGTGACGGAAACGTCGCCGACGGGCTTGAATCTCGAATTGCTGCCGCCGCCGGTGAAGGCCGTTGATCTAGCCGTCTATAGCTTTCCCGACCTGACGGGCCAGAACAAGCCCAGCGACAACTTCGCCGAGTTCTCCCGCGCCGTGACGCAGGGCGGCGCCGCCTTTCTCGTGGATGCGCTGCGCCGCACCGGCGGAGGGCGCTGGTTCAGGGTCGTGGAGCGCGGCAGCCTCGCCAACATCCTGCAAGAGCGGCAGCTCATCCGCGCGACCCGCCAGGAGTTCGATCAGGACCAGGCCAAGCCGCTGCCGCCGATCCGCTTCGCCGGCCTGCTCGTCGAGGGCGGCATCCTCGCCTATGACGCCAACTTCGTGACGGGCGGCATCGGTGCCCGCTATCTCGGCATCGGCGGCGACATTCGATACCGGCGCGACGTGGTGACGGTCGGCATGCGCATCGTCTCCGTCCAATCGGGCGAAGTGCTCACCAGCGTCACGACGACGAAGACGATCTATTCGATCGGCCTCAACACGAACACGTTCCGCTACGTTGCGGTCAACAAGCTGTTTGAGCTCGATGCCGGCGTCACGCGCAACGAGCCGACGCAGTTCGCCGTCCGAGAGTCGATCGAGTTGGCGGTCTACTCGACCCTGATGGAGGGCGCGCGCAAGGGTCTGTGGAAGTTCCGCAATCCCGATATCGGGCAGCGCCTGCTTCAGGAATACATCGAGCGCGACAAGCCGCTCCCGGCGGCAAGCGCGAACGCCGAGGTGGTTCAGGAAGCCGTCGTGGTCGCGAAGAACTGAGACGATGTCTGACAGACATCACCGGGTGGGGTCGGCCCTCGTCGCGGCCATCCTGATCACGTCGCAGGCGCAGGCCGATGTGCGTGGCCGCCTTCCGGTTCTGGATTTGACGGCTACGGTGCAGGTCGCGGCAGTGATCGAACCTCCGGCCACGGCGTCCCTCGCGATCGTCCAGAGGGTCGCGCCGGAAGTGCAGGTTTCCGCGATCTCCACGCTCATTGCCCAAGCGGCCATCAGCGCCGGCGTCCCGTCCGACTTCCTCCTGCGGCTGCTGAAGCGAGAGAGCGGGTTGAACCCGATGGCCGTGAGCCCGAAGGGCGCGCTCGGCATCGCGCAGTTCATGCCGGCGACGGCGGCCGAGCGCGGCCTCGGCGATCCCTTCGATCCGGCTCAGGCGATTCCGAAGGCCGCCGAGCTTCTGCGCGATCTGCGGTCACGATACGGGAATTGGGCCTTGGCGGCGGCGGCCTACAATGCCGGACCCGGTCGGGTCGATGCTTGGCTGAGTGGCCGCCTGGACCTGCCCAAAGAGACGGTGGACTACGTTGCCAACATCACCGGCGTGAACACGCCGGCTTGGACGGAGGCCTATCGTCCGTCCGGCACCGGCTTGCCGCTCCAGATTGCGTCCTTTGCGGCGCCGCTTTCCCCGTTCGGCCCGACGGCGGATTTTGCCGCGGTCCGGATATCGAATCGCCCGGAGGCATCAGCCGAGGGGAAGAAAGCCACGGGAGCGACGGGCGGCGCGAACGCACCGCTCTCCACCGCGCAGCTCCGCGCCGCGGCCGGCGGTATTCTGCGATCGTCGGGCGGAGCGAGCGGCCCCTGTGCCGCCCTGCTCACCCCCGGCGCGCAATGTTTGAACTACAGCCGTTATTGATTGACCGTCCACGCCCCGCCCTGGGGCGCCCCTCAGGAGGCGCCGCGAGCGATCCGCTCGCGGCGAGGAATCCGGTCTCAGCGGCCCTGTCTCAGAATGATCTGGTTGAACGAGCCGGACTGCGCGATGACCGCGGCATTCGCGTTGCCGGTCTGCGTCACGCGGATGAGGTTGCCCGTACCGGTCTGCGTCGCGTCGATGCTGTTGTACTGCCCATTCTGCACGCCGTAGAAGACGTTGCCCTGCATGCCGCTGCCGGTCGGAGCGTCGAGGCTGGCGGGGACGCGACTCATCGTGTTGCGCAGGGCACCGTTCTCAATGTCCTGCATCGTCGTGTCGGACCGCGCCGTGAAGGGCGACAGCTCCTGTGCTTGCGCGGCGCCGGTGATGGGCATCACGGCAGCGCAAAGCGCGATGGTCGCAACGATTTTACGCATTGAAGACGATCCTTACGTTCGTTCAACGATCCCGTGGCCGCATTAAGAAAGGCTGAATTCGGATCGACGCGTCCCCAATCAGCGGTCGCCACAAGACCGTGCGCAAAATTGATTTGCACCGTTATCATCTCACTCGAAATCCAAGAGCGCAGTTTTTCAGAACTAAAATTCTGAGAATTCGCACTATCCAGGCAGGACAAAGGCAATTCATCACAACGATTGCTTGAACGTCTTGCGGCGGATGCAGAGACATTCGCTGTAGCAGCGGCAAAGCGGCTAATGAGGATTTTCATCCTGCAACGGACGGGCGGATGAACCCGTATTCAACGCTGTCCGAAAAGTCTGTCTACGAGAGATGAGGGCCGCTGCGATCCGCATGGGCCCGACGGCGCTGGACCAGTTCTCAACAGGCGAAAGAAGCCCGCTCGAAGCTTACGCGAATCCGCGACGGTAACCTTTCGGTAAAGAAACATCGTTAACCGAAATCCTGAAGGTCTGTCGGGGTTTGGTTCGAGCGGGTGCTGCCGCCGCGTTTCGTATTCATCGGTGTGCTTCGCACGGAAGCATGCCGAGCGGGTGGCGAAGTCTGAACGAAGCCGGTCGCTGTCCGGCCGGTGCCCCTCGTGGATCACCGTTTCGAGGTCGGCCGACCTCATCATTGGAAAGCCTATTCCATGTCGGATACGATCGAAGCGGGCAAAGGTGCAACCGGCAAGCCGCAGCTCTCGCCGGTCGAGATGCTGAAGCAGGCGGTTGCCGGTGGCGCGAATGTCGGTGCAAGCGCCGTGGCGCCCAAGGCCACGTCGACCCGCAACTCGTTCCGCCTCGGTGCGAACGGCCGGCTGGCCGCGGCGAGCGTGGCTGCCTTGGTCGGCGGCGTGTGCCTCGGCTTGGTGGCAGCCCCTCAAGAGCGATCCGGCGCGGAGCTGGCGCAGGTTCAGGCCGAGCTGTCGGCCGGGCGCTCGGACGCGGCTCGTTTCGCACAGGAGATCGACCGGCTCGCTCGCACGGTGACGGCCCTGCGCGAGGCGAACGAAGCGGCGCGCGGTGAGACCAAGGCGCTCGGCCACAGCCTGACAGACCGGCTCGGCCGCACCGAGCAAGCCCTCGACAAGCGCCTGGCGAACCTGTCCGACACGGTGGTCCGCGTCGAGCGCGATCAGGGTGAGCGCATAACGAGCGCCATCGCCCAGTGGGAGAAGAAGCTGCAACCGGCGGCGGCTGTCGCTCCGGTCAAATCCGAGCCGAAGCTCGAGACGCGTGCGCCGGAGCCGATCCAGACCGGAAGCCTGCCCGACAAACCGAAGACCAACACGGTCGAAGGCTGGGCGCTGCGCGACGTCTATGACGGCGTCGCGGTCCTCGAAGACCGTCGCCGTCAGCTCGTCGAAGTCGGGCGGGGCGATGCGGTGCCCGGACTCGGCCGGGTCGAGGCGATCGAGCGCCGGGGTCGGCAGTGGGTCGTGGTCACGCGCCAGGGCGTCATCACGCCCCAGGCGTGGTAGCTCAGCGAACGGGCTGTCAGGTCACCGGCAGGATGTCGGCGCGCTTGAGTGAAGCGAGTGTGGTGCCCGGCACGGCCGGTGCCAGCTCCGCCAGCATGGACGCTCGCTCGATGCGCATCCGGCCGCGCTCGCGCGCCTCTTCCCGAGCCTTCGGGGTCGGGCGCAGGATCATGGCGAGAATCGTTTCGCTCTCGCCGTGCTCGGTCAGATACTTCGCATCGAAGACTGGCATGACCCGCTCCCACCCTCGGTGAGGGCACGCGGTTTACGAGCGAAAGCTCGACCGTGTGTGGAGAACCAACAAAACGGGGATAAGTTCCGCCAGTTCTTCGATCTTCACCGTGTCTTCATATTTGCGCCGCAGCAGAACTTACTGCGGTGCGAAGTCGCACGCCATGGCGGCAATAGTCGTACAACTCAGGTTTGCGGCAGCGCCAAAAGATTTGCCGGAATGCCTCGAAAGCCCGTTTCGACCTTGTAGAGGTGGCCCGCCATCGGCTCGAGCGTCGGATCGCGACCGCGAAGACAGGTCGTGACATAGAGCGTCGAGAGGTCGTCACCGCCGAAAGCGCATTTGGTGACAAGCGGCGTCGGCATCGGCACGACATATTCGACGCGGCCCTCCGGATCGAAGCGGGTGATGCGGCCCGCCCCGTAATGGCAGATCCAGAGGTGACCTTCGGCATCGAGCGTCAGGCCGTCCGGCTTGCCCCAGCCCTCTTCGAAACGGATCAACGGCTTCCCTTCGTCGATCCGCCCGTCATCGAGAGCGTGGACCCGCACGATGCCGTTCGCCGTATCGATCGTGTAGACGCGCCGTCCGTCGGGGCTGACGACCGGACCGTTGGTGACGGCGGCACGGGGGCCGAACGTCTCGACCTTCGCTCCGTCCCAACGGTGGAAACCGCCGGTCTGCGCTTCCTCCGCGTCGTCCATGCTGCCGAAATAGAGCCAGCCATCCGGCCCGGCATTGCCGCTGTTGAGCCGGTTGCCGGCGGGGCATTCGTCCGGACGCACGAGCGGCGTCCGTGATCCGTCCGAGAGCCTCAGGGCGGCGACACCGGACTTGAACCCCGCGACGACGCGATCCGGATCCGGCGTCAGAACGGCGAAGCCGATCTTCTCGTCGAGCGCGATACGCACCGTCTCGTCCGTCGCGGGCCAGTGCCGCCAGATCGCTGGGTTCTCGATATCGACCCATAGCAACGACCCATCGCGGGCATCCCAGACGACCTCCTCGCCGAGGCTGCAGCCGCAGGCGACCGCAACGCGCGGCGCGTGGGGATGGACGGGTGGGGTCATCGAGGCTCCGGGACGCTGAAGGGTGGGGGCTTCGACACCCCGCCTCGATCAACGCGCCGCGCCCGCGCTCTTTCCTTCATCGGGTGAAGGCCAATTCGAATCCCGCAGCTCTACTGCGTCTCTTCCGCAACGAACTCGGCGTTGATGGCAAACGCGGCCATCGCGCCCTCCGCGGCGGCTACGACGGCGAATTGCACGCGGCGCGACGCATCACCCGCGACGTAGAGACCGGGCACATTGGTCTTCTCGTATTCGCGGGTCGGAACCACGCTGCGGGTCTCGTCGAGTTCGCAGCCGAGCTGGGTGATGAGCGGGGAGGGGCTGCAGGTGAACGGCATCAGGAACAGGGCCGCGCAGGGGGTTTGGCTTCCGTCGCGAAAGCGGAGGCAGGTGGGCCGCGATCCGTCCCCTTCCAGCCGTTCGATCTCTGCCTCGATCACCCGCACGCCGTTGCGGGCGAGCCGGTCACGATCCTTGTCGGACAGATCACCGTCGTGACCGCTCGTGCAGAGGGTGACGTCCTGGCTCCAGCCGGTCAGTTCCAGCGCCAGCCCGCAGCCGCCGTGCCCGCGACCGTAGACGACGAGCGGACGGTCGCGAACCTCGAAGCCGTCGCAATAGGGGCAGGAATGCACCCCCGTGCCCCAATAGGTGTCGAAGCCCTCGATCTCGGGAATGTCCTGCGCGAGGCCGGTCGCGAGGATCAGGCGGCGCGCCCGCTCACGAGTGCCGTCGGCCTGTAGGATGGTGAAGCCATCGGCGTCCCGGGCGGCTTCCGTCACCGCGACGTCGCGGCACTCGACGGTCTCGTAGCGGTCGAGATCGGACCGGCCCTGGGCCCGCAAATCGAAGGGCGGGGTGCCGTCGCGGGTGAACAGGCCCCAGGTGCGGGGCGTTGCGGCGTTGCGCGGCTGGCTCGCATCGCAGAGCAGAACCGTGCGGCGGGCCCGGCCGAGGATCAGGGCGGCGTTCAGCCCGGCCGGGCCGCCGCCCACGATGATGACGTCATGCATGCTGATCTCCCGGCAAACCGCCGGGGATCAAGCCTCGTGATCGCGGTAGAGTTTCCGAAAAAGGGCGCGGCTCAGGCGGCGCTCTTCACCGGCACGCCCTTCTCGGACAGGAACTGCTGCAGCTCGCCCGACTGGAACATCTCACGGGCGATATCGCAGCCGCCGACGAATTCGCCCTTCACATAGATCTGCGGGATCGTCGGCCAGCTCGAAAAGGCCTTGATGCCCTCGCGCACGGCCATATCGTCGAGGACGTTCACGCCCTTGAACGGCACACCGAGGTAATTGAGGATCTGGACGACCTGGCCGGAGAAGCCGCACATCGGGAATTGCGGCGTGCCCTTCATGAACACGACCACGTCCTGCGAATCGATCTCGTTCTTGATGGTGGAGTTGACGTCGGTCATCGCACGGTCCTCGTTGTCGCTTCGTCGCGGTCAGGTGTGAAATCAGAACTGACCGTCACATTTCAAGGTCGGCTCAATCCTGCGGGACACCCGTGGTGAGCGCAAGCGCGTGGAGCACGCCCCCCATCCGTCCCTGAAGCGCGCCGTAGACCATCTGATGCTGGGCGACGCGGGTCTTGCCCTTGAAGGCGGCGGAGATGACGGTCGCCGCGTAGTGGTCGCCATCGCCCGCCAGATCCTTGATCTCGATTCGGGCGTCGGGCAGCGCCTCGCGGATCATCGACTCGATCTCGCGCGCATCCATCGGCATGGGGGCTCTCCGCTCGCTTTCGTCTCGTTACGCCGCAGGTGCGGCCGGCTGGCTCGCCATATAGGCGGGGAACCAGCCTTCATGCGCGGCCTTCAGCTCGGCCACGGATATGGTCTCTTCGCCCGGCAGCACCAAGCTGTCGCCCGTGACGATGCCGACGGTCGAGGCATCGATGCCCTGCGCCGAGGCACTGTAGAGGAGGTCGGTCGCGGCCTCCGCCGGCACGGCGATCAGGTAACGGCCCTGATCCTCGCCGAACAGGTAGGCATGGACCGGCACGCCCTCCGGCGCCGCCGGCAGGGCGGCCCCGAGGCCGCCGGCCATCGCCATCTCGGCCAAGGCCACGGCGAGACCGCCATCGGAGAGGTCGTGCACCGTGTCGGCGATCCCGGAGACGATGAGGCTGCGGACGAAATCGCCGTTGCGGCGCTCGATCGCCAGATCGACCGGCGGCGGCGCACCCTCTTCGCGGCCCGCGATCTCGGACAGGTAGAGCGACTGGCCGAGCCAGCCCTCGGTGCGCCCGATCAGCACCAGCACGTCGCCCTCGCGCTTGAGCGCGACCGTGGCATGGCGCTCGACATCATCAATGACGCCGACGCCGCCGATGGTCGGGGTCGGGAGGATGCCGACGCCGTTGGTCTCGTTGTAGAGCGAGACGTTGCCGGACACGACGGGGAAGTCGAGGGCGAGGCAGGCTTCGCCGATGCCCTTCAGGCAGCCGACGAGCTGGCCCATCACCTCGGGCTTCTCCGGGTTTCCGAAGTTGAGGTTGTCGGTGATCGCGAGCGGGCGCGCGCCGACGGCCGTGATGTTGCGCCACGCTTCGGCGACCGCTTGGCGTCCGCCCTCGACCGGATCGGCCTCGCAGTAGCGCGGCGTCACGTCGGTGGAGATCGCCAGACCCTTCGGCCCGTCTTCGACGCGCACGATGGCCGCGTCGCCGCCGGGCTTCTGCACGGTGTTGCCGAGAATGAAGTGGTCGTACTGCTCGTAGACCCAGCGCTTCGAGGCGAGTTCGGGCGAGCCGACCAGGCGCTTGAGCGCCTCCGCGTTCGGCACGCTCGCCTCGACGCTCGCGGCGGCGATGACGGGTTGATGCGTGTTGGCGATGTGCGGCCGGTCGTAGAGCGGCGCCTCGTCGCCGAGTTCTTTGATCGGCAGATCGGCGACGGTCTCGCCGTTATGCTTGATGACGAAGCGCAGCGTATCGGTGGTATGGCCGATGACCGCGAAATCGAGGCCCCATTTCACGAAGATCGCCTGCGCCTCGGCTTCCATGCCGGGCTTGAGCACCATGAGCATGCGCTCCTGGCTCTCCGAGAGCATCATCTCGTAGGGGGTCATGCCCTCTTCGCGGGTCGGCACCTTTTCGAGATGCAGCTCCACGCCGAGATCGCCCTTGGCGCCCATCTCGACCGCCGAACAGGTGAGGCCGGCGGCTCCCATGTCCTGAATCGCGATGACAGCGCCGGACGCCATCAGTTCGAGACAGGCTTCGAGCAGGAGCTTCTCGGCGAAGGGATCCCCGACCTGCACGGTCGGGCGCTTCGACTCGCTCGACTCGTCGAACTCGGCCGAGGCCATGGTCGCGCCGTGGATGCCGTCGCGGCCGGTCTTCGAGCCGAGATAGACGATCGGGTTTCCGATGCCCGTGGCGGCCGCGTAGAAGATCGCGTCGGTGCGGGCGAGGCCCACCGCCATGGCGTTGACGAGGATGTTGCCGTCATAGCGCCGGTGGAAGCCGACGAGGCCGCCCACCGTCGGCACGCCGAAGGAATTGCCGTAGCCGCCCACGCCCGCCACGACACCGGAGACGAGGTGGCGGGTGCGGGGATGGTCCGGCGAGCCGAAGCGGAGCGCGTTGAGCGCCGCGATCGGCCGCGCGCCCATGGTGAAGACGTCGCGCAGGATGCCGCCGACGCCCGTCGCCGCGCCCTGATAGGGCTCGATGAAGCTCGGGTGGTTGTGGCTCTCCATCTTGAAGACGCAGGCCAGACCGTCGCCGATATCGATCACGCCGGCATTCTCGCCCGGCCCCTGGATCACGTGCGGACCCGAGGTCGGCAGGCCGCGCAGGTGCTTGCGCGAGGACTTGTACGAGCAGTGCTCGTTCCACATCGCCGAGACGATGCCGAGTTCGGTCAGCGTCGGCTCGCGGCCGACGAGGGCGCGGAAGCGCTCGTACTCGTCGGGTGTCAGGCCGTGCTGGCGCACCAGCTCGGGTGTGATCGGAACATCGTTGCGAAACATCCGAAGGCCCTGTCCCAAACCGTTGCCGCAGATCGATCCGATCCCTCAACGGGAACCGGTCGATGGCAAGCCGAATGGGCTCGCTGCGACGAAAATGACTTTGCGCATCGCTCTAGAGCGGATCAGTACCGGCTGCAAAGGGCGCGCACCGCCATGGTCGGATTGCGCACAAGCCGTGTGCCCCTTTTCCCTACGTAATTTCGGCGCCAACCGTCACGGGCCGCTGCGTCCGGCACCGCTCCACCGCCGCATGGACGGGCTCCGGCCCGGCGACGAAGGCGACGTAATCGAAGGCTTGTCGCTCCCGGCTCGACATCAGGAGCTGGAAATGCATGTGGAACAGGTTCCAGCGCCGCCGCGCCACGAGAGCCGGCTCAATCAGATCCTCGATCTCGACGCGCATCACCGCGAAGCGGCCGGGGGGCGGCGCGGGCAGGCCCGACGCGCTGACCGGATCGCGCAAGTGGATCGAGAGCCAGTCCCAGCTTGCCCGGACGTCGAGCCAGCCGATTGCTGTGTCGCGGCCGATCCGGCCGAGGGAGCCCCGCGCCGCCTCGGCCAGCGGGTCGAGGGTAAGCCAGGGGATGACGCTGCCGATGGTCACGAGCGTCACCGGCGTGCCGCGCCGGCCAAATCCGGGATCGGCCTTCACGATGCGGTCGAGGCACTCGAAGGCGAGGAAGCTCGACGAGGAATGGCCGATCACCACGATCTCGGAGGCCCGCCCCTCCGCGGCGCGGATGCGCTCCGCCCAGGGGCCCAGGCGCTCGCGCATCGCCGTTTCGCGCCCCGAGGCGTGATCGTGGGTGAAGGCGGTGTCATCGACAAGATGCGTGACGTAGAGCGGCTTTCCCCGAGTCAGATGGGTGATCAAGGCCAGGATCGCGTAGGCGAACAGCGGGACAAGGGCCATGCCGGCGAGCGGCGGCAACGCGGCGAGCGGGGTCAGCGTCACTGCCGCGACGGCGAGCGCGAGGCTCGCAAGAACGAAGACCAGATAGAACTGGTGGACGCTGACGATCACCCGATAGAAGCGCCGCGCCTCGCGCTGGAACTTGCGCAGGTAACCGGAGCGCCATAGCCGCCACCACAGGCCCGGCAGGCTCGCGAGCCGGCGCAGGTTGGAGCGGGGAAACCGGTCGCGGACGATGTCGTCCCAGCGCAGGAGGCTGTAGCGCACCCGCGTCGCTTCCCCCTCGGCCTCGCTCTCCACGTCCCAATCGAGGCTGATGCCGTCGGCGGACCGGACCGGGTCGCCGACCGTGATCGCCATGCCGCGCCGTTCGGCCGTGATGCGGCTCTCGCGGCGGAACAGACCCCAATAGGTCTCGGGTTCGCGGGGATCGAAGCCCGGCAGGTAGAACACCTGCCGCACCGGATGCGCGTCTTCGGACTCAGGAATGGCGGACCGCCGTTTATCAGGACTGAAGGCGGGGCGTGCGGACGACGCGCCCCTTCGCCCGCTGCCTACACGATGCGGCGGGGCCGGGGCGAGGGCAAAACGCCGACCGCCCGGCCTCAGGCGGCGTCCAGCCACTCCCGCAGCTTGGTCCAGCGCCGCCGCGAGGCGCCTTCGCGGATCGCCATCGCGAGGGCCCGGCGCTGGCCGACCAGCACGACAAGACGGCGCCCGCGGGTGACGCCGGTATAGAGCAGGTTGCGCGCGAGCATCGTTCGGTGCTGCGTCACCACCGGGATCACCACGGCGGGATATTCCGAGCCCTGCGCCTTATGGATCGTCGTGGCGAAGGCCGGTACCAGCGTGTCGAGTTCGTTGAACGGATAGATCACCGCACGACCGTCGAAATCGACCACGAGCGCCTCGTCCTCCGCATCGATGGCGCTGACCGTGCCGAGGTCGCCGTTGAACACGTCGCGATCGTAGTCGTTGCGGGTCTCCATCACCCGGTCGCCGGGGGCAAAGCGCCAGCCGAAGCGCTCGACCTCCGCCGGGGGCGACGGATTCAACACGCGCTGAAGCGCATGGTTGAGGTTGCGGCTGCCCAGCGAGCCACGGATCATCGGCGTCAACACCTGGATATCGCGAGTGGCATCGAGGCCGAAGCGGCGGGGGATGCGGCGGGTGACGAGTTCGATGAGCGTCGCCACGCCTTCGTCCGCGTCCTCGATCTTGACGAGGTAGAAGTCGCTCTCTTCGCCCTTGGCGGGCGCCGCTGGCATCCGTCCGGTGTTGATGCTGTGGGCGTTGACGACGATCCGGCTCTGCGCCGCCTGGCGGAAAATCTCGGTGAGACGCGCCACCGGCACGGTCTGCGAGGCGATCACATCGGCGAGCACCTGTCCGGGCCCGACCGACGGAAGCTGATCGACATCGCCCACGAGGATCAGGCCGGCACGTTCGGGCACGGCCTTGAGCAGGGCATGCATCAGCGGCACGTCCACCATCGAGGTCTCGTCGATGACGAGGAGATCGCAATCGAGCGGGTTGTCCTCGTTGCGCTGAAAGCCGCCATTGCGCGGATCGATCTCCAGCAGGCGGTGGAGAGTGCGGGCCTCCAGCCCGGTCTGCTCGGCCATGCGCTTGGCCGCCCGGCCCGTGGGGGCGGCGAGCATCACCCGCACGCCCTTGGCGGTGAGAATGCGCAGGATCGCATCGAGGGTGCTGGTCTTGCCGACGCCGGGACCGCCGGTGAGCACGCAGAGCTTCGAGCGAAGCACCAGATCGACCGCCTCGGCCTGCGAGGCGGAGAGGGTCTTCCCGGTCTTGGCCTCGACCCAGGGCTTGGCCAGAGCGAAGTCGATCGCCGGCCAGGGGGGTGGGCCGGCGGCGCGCTCGGCCAGACGCATGGCGATGGCGCGCTCGGCGCCGTGCAGGCCTTTCAGGAACAGGCAGGGCTCGCCGCGCAGGGTATCGGCGACGACCTCGCGGCCCTCGCGCAGGACGAGCGCCGCCGCGAGCCGGACGAGATCGGGCGCGACCTCAAGGAGGTCGGCGGCGAGGCGCACCAGCCGCTCGACGGGCAGGCCGCAGTGGCCCTCGTCCATCGCCGTCTGGAGTGCGTAGGCGACACCGGCGGCGAGCCGCTGCGGTGCATCGCGGGCCAGACCGAGGCGCAGGGCGATGGCATCGGCCGTACGGAAACCGATCCCGCGGATGTCGCGGGCGAGCCGATAGGGATCCTCGGCCATTACCTTCAGCGAGTCTGCGCCGTAGGTGCGGAAGATGCGGGTTGCCCGCGCGGTGCCGACGCCGTGGGCGTGCAGGAAGATCATGATCTCCCGCACTGCCTTCTGCTCCGCCCATCCCTTGACGATGCGGGCGGCGCGCTTGCGACCGATGCCCTCGACCTCGGTGAGGCGGGCCGGCTCGGCCTCGATGATCTCGAACACCGCCTCGCCGAAGCGGGCGACGATGCGCTTGGCCATCATTGGGCCGATGCCGCGCATCTGACCCGAAGCGAGGTAACGCTCGATGCCGTCGATCCCCGTGGGCGGCGTCACTTGCAGCGTGTCGGCGCGGAACTGGAGGCCGTGCTCGCGGTCCGTGATCCATCGCCCGGACGCCGTCAGCCACTCGCCCGCGGCGATGGCGGGGGCATGGCCCACCACCGGCACGAGGTCACGCCGGCCGCGGGCATGGACCTTGAGGACGCAGAAGCCCGTCTCGGCGCTGTGAAAGGTGACGCGCTCGACCGAGCCGGCGAGCACGTCGAGCGCGGCGGCGCCGTCGATGGCCGAGGAGCGAAGGGGCGTGTTCATGCGCTCGACCCATCATGGTTTCGAAAGGACGAGTCCTTTCGCGGGTCCAGGGCAGAGCCCTAGAACACCGACGGAGGGCTTGCCCTTCCTAGAACCCGTTACGCAGCCTTACTGCCGCGTCCGCCCTTCTTGGCCGGCGGCCAACCGAGCGCCCTGAGCCGCGCCTTGGCGTAGTCGCGCACCTCCTCGCGGGTGCCGTGCGGCATGGCGTTGAGGATGCCCTGCGTCCGCTCGTCGAGCATCAGGTCGGTCACCGCGTTGATCGATTCCGCTTCGTCGATCAGGCGCTTGAGGTCGGCTTCCTGCTCGGTCACCTCGTCGAAGGCCGGCGGCGCGTCGAAATCTTCGTCCACCGCGCGGATCGCCATCGGCTGGTTCTGGCGGAACTCGTCCGCCTCCTCCTCGGAATAGACGAGGCCGTGCAGCTCGATCAGCTTGAGGATCACCCGGTCCTTCGCCCGCTTCTCGGCCATGGCGTAGACATAGGCCGCCTGCCGGCCGGAAACGCGATAGTTCACGTTGACCAGCGCCTCGCCGATCGACCACTCGACCCGCTCCTCGCCGGCCTTCTCGCCCGGCATGTGGCCGGTGACGAGGATCACCGCTTCGTCGCGCTCGCTGCGCAGCAGGGTCGGTGGATCGAAGCGGATCTTGGTGTGGGCGGCGATGCGCTCCAGGGTCTTGTGATAGATCACCGCCGTGCCCTGCACGCGCCAGACGTTGCCCGCGAAGGGCTCGCCGAAGCGGACGAGGATGTCGGCGATCTGCTTGTCGGCTGTTCTCATGGTGCGTCCCCAGACTGTGGACAGGGCCCGTGAGTGGGAGCACGCCGCCCTCGGCGACGGCCAATGTTCGCTATATGTTCTATATGTGGATAATATGTGGATAACTTTTCCCGATGCAAACCGCTGGGCCTGCGGCGGGAGGTCGCGATGCGCCGGTGCGGGTCGTCCATCGGGGTTCGAGATCGGTGACAGCGCCTTGCGCTGAACCCGATCAAATTTTGGAACGCTGCATCAATCCACGCGGGCTTCACCAATTTACGGGTGAGTATGGACGTGGCTTTATCATCTGATCACGTCTCAATAACGGATTTAAGATGATAAAGTTTATCGCCGGCTCTGCATTAGCCGGATTGATGGCTCTTCCGCCCATCGCAATGGCGAGCGACTACGCATTCAGATTGCACAACCGCGCAGAAGGCTATGCCATTACCGGGTTCTATACCTACCAGAACGGTCGTTGAAGCCGGAATTGGATCGGCGGGTCGATCAATTCCGGTCAGTCGGCGTCCTTGGACTGGAACAGCGATGACGGCGATTGCATCGTGCCGTTCCGCGTGAAGTGGCGCGACTACGGCTCGGAGGATTTCAAGCTCGATTGGTGCAAGGGCGTGTCCAACGTCTACATGAAGGACAAGGGCTTCAGCTACGATTGATCCCCGGCTCGCATGGGGGCACCGCGCCGTATCGCTGCCCCCACTTGCTCAGCCGGCCCGCTTCGCGTCGGCGAGGAATTCGCGGATTGTGTCGGTGAAGCGCTCGCCATAGGCCTCGCGCTTGCGCTCGCCGACACCATGGACGGTTCGCAGCGCCCAGAGATCGACGGGTTTCGAGCGCGCCATCTCGATCAGGGTGCGGTCGGGGAACACCATGAAGGCGGCGATGCCTTCCGCCCGCGCGATGGTGGCGCGCAGCCCCCGCAGGTGCTGGAACAGAGCCTCGTCCGCCTCGCTCAGCGCATTTGCCTCGTCGTCGCGCGGCGTGGCGCGGCGGCTCCTCGGCTCGGCCTTCTTCGGCTCCGGATCGGGCCGCACCTCGATCGTTTCGCGACCGAACAGGATCGCCTCGCCCTTCTCGGTCATGACGAGGCCGCCATAACCGTCGGTGTTCTCGGCCACCGCTCCTGCGGCGAAGAGCTGGCGCAGCAGCGCGCGCCACGCCGCCACCGGCTTATCGTTGCCGACGCCGAAGGTTTTGAGCGCGGCGTGGCCGTTGCGACGGATGGATTCGCTCTCCTTGCCATGCACCACGTCGCAGACATAGGCCGCGCCGAAGCGCTGCCCGGTGCGGACGATGGCGGAGAGCAGCTTCTGGGCGGCCACCGTCCCGTCGATGAGGGAGATGCCGCCGCGGCAGAGATCGCAGCGCCCGCAGCGCTCGCTCGCCTCGCCGAAATAGCCGAGCAGCGATTGGCGGCGGCAGGCGGCCCCCTCACACAGGGCGATCATCGCCTCGAGCTTGCGCCGCTCGACCCGGCGGCGCTCCTCCGAGATCTCCTTCTCGTCGATCTGGCGGCGGCGCAACGCCATGTCGTCGAGGCCGTAGAGGGTCAGGGTGTCCGAGGGCAGCCCGTCGCGGCCGGCACGGCCGATCTCCTGATAATAGCCCTCGATGTTGGTCGGCATGTCGGCGTGGCAGACGTAGCGCACATCCGGCTTGTTGATGCCCATGCCGAAGGCGATCGTGGCGGTCATCACCACGCCGTCCTCCTGCAGGAAGGTGTCCTGGTTCTTCGCCCGCGTGCCCTGGTCGAGCCCGGCATGGTAGGGCAGGGCGTTGAAGCCGTCCCCCTTCAGGGTGTCGGCGAGCTGCTCCACCCGCTTGCGCGACGAGCAGTAGATGATGCCGCTCTCCGCACGGCGGTCGCGCAGGAACCGCTCCAACTGGCGGGTCGGATTGTCCTTGGGCTGGAAGGTCAGCCGGATGTTCGGCCGATCGAACGAGTGGACGAAGGTTTTCGGCGGGCGTCCCGCCGGGAACAGCCGCTCGGCGATCTCGGCGCGGGTCGCGGCGTCGGCGGTGGCGGTGAGTGCCAGGGTCTGCACGTTGCCGAGGGCTTCGCGAGCGCGGGCGATCTCGCGGTATTCCGGGCGGAAGTCGTGGCCCCATTGCGAGACGCAGTGCGCCTCGTCCACCGCGAGCCGCCGCACGCCGGCCCCGCGCAGGGCCTCCATGCAGCCATCCATCAGGAGACGCTCCGGCGAGACGAACAGCAGCCGCAGCTCACCGGAGCGGATCTTGCGCCACGTCTCCCGCGACGCCGCCTCCGCGATCGTCGAGTTGAGGGTCGCGGCCTCGATGCCGAAGGCGTGCATCTGCTGCACCTGATCGTGCATCAGCGCGATCAGCGGCGAGACCACAACCGTCAGACCGGCATCGACCAGGGCCGGCAATTGGTAGGTCATCGACTTGCCCGAGCCCGTCGGCATCACCGCGAACACGTCCGTGCCGTCGAGCACGGCGCCGATCACCTCGTCCTGGCCCGGACGGAAATCGTCGTAGCCGAAGGTCTTCTTGAGCGCGGCACGGGCCTCGTCGAGGCGTTTCGACATGGTGTCTCAATGGCTGGATTTGGGACCGCGAGGCGGCGCGTGTCGGTTCAGGTCGAGGCTGAGTCTACAACGGCAACGCGACGGCCGCAGCCGAGACCTGTGACCATGCCGCTAACCATCGACGAGACCGAACGGATTGCGGAGCAGTTGGCGGCTCGGTTGCGGGTTGGCAAGATCGGATCCATGCGTGTGGCGCTCGCCAACGAACGGTGCCTCCGTGAAGCCCCGCTCGCGGACGGCGTATCGCCTTCGCCGGGACACCATAGGATTGAGGCCAACGGGTCAGCGAAAGAGGGCCGATCTGGCCTGCCCGCCGAACCGGACTGCGGTTCACCGCACCGCGACAGCGATGGCTGCCCCTGCCATCACCGTGCCGGCGCCGCGATTGACCGCCCGCCTTGCGCCGACCGAGACGAAGAGGCGCCGAACCCGGAGCGCGGCAAGCGCGTAGGCGGTGAGCGTGGTGCCGAGAACGGCCACGATGGTCGCGGCAATCTCCATCATTCCAAGCGGCGTCAAATGCTCCAGATCGATCACGGTCGGCAGCAGCGCGAGGAAGAACAGGACGACCTTCGGGTTACCGAGCGTCAACGCCAAGCCACCGAGGAAGAGCCGCGGCCCGTTCTCGCCGCGCACGGGCTCACCCGAGATCGGTTCGACCGGCGCGGTCCAGGCGCGCCACGCAAGGTAGGCGAGATAGGCCGCGCCGAGATACCGGATGCCGACGAAGAGGGCGGCAAAGCTCTGCGCGAGCAGGGCGAAGCCGGTCGCTGCGATCGAGAACCAGAGCAAGTCGCCGACGAGGAACCCCGCGATGAAGGCGGGTACGCCGCGGGTTCCGCGCGCCAGCACGCGGGCGACGAGGGCGAACACGCCCGGCCCCGGTGAGGCAGCCGCAACCGCGTAGACGGCAGCAAACAGCGCGAGGCTCGACAGCGGCATTGGCGGTTCAACCGGCTTCCGACGCCACGATGCGCCCGTCCGCAATGTTGACCATGTCGGCCCGGCCTTGCAACTCGACGAACAGGGCCGGGTCGGCACCCGTCATCCAGACCTGCCCCTCCAAGGCTTCGAGCGCATCGAACAGCCCGCCACGGCGGCGCGGATCGAGATGCGCGGCCACCTCGTCGAGGAGGATGAGGGGCGCAAATCCGCTCATCGCGCGCACGAGGCGGGCATGGGCCAGCACGAGGCCGATCAGCAGCGCCTTCTGCTCGCCGGTCGAGGCGGTGGCGGCGGGCACGTCCTTGGGGCCGTGACGCACGACGAGGTCCGTGGTCTGCGGGCCGATCAGGGTGCGGCCGGCCGCCCGATCGCGATGGCGGCCCTGCATCAGCGCCCGGCGGAAGCGATCCTCCGCCTCCAAAGCCGGCCAGACCGCGACGAGATCGTCGAGGTCGCCCTCCAGCCGCAGCGAGGCCCAGGGGAAGGGTGCCGCATTGTCCCGCGTCTCGGCGATCAGCCGATCGAGGCGCTCCACCGTCTCGCGCCGGGCCAGCGCCACGGCGACACCGAGTTCGGCCACCTCACGCTCCACCGCATCGAGCCAGCGGCCGTCATCCGGCCGTTCGTCGAGCAAGCGGTTGCGCGAGCGCAGGGCTCGCTCCATCGCCGAAACGCGGGCGCCGTGGCCGGCATCGACGGCGAGCACGAGCCGGTCGAGAAAGCGGCGCCGGTCGCCGGCCGCACCGCGAAACAGCCCGTCGAAATCCGGTGTCAGCCAGACGATCCGCAGAAATTCAGAGAACGCCACGGGGGAGGGGGCGGGCGCCCCGTCGATCCGGCAGACCCGCGTGCCGCGCCCGTCATAGCCCGGCGGCTCATAGCCGGAGCCGAGGCGGTGCTCGGTCTCCGAGGCTTCGAGCGTCGCCGACACGGCGAAGCCGCCCGGTCCGCCGACGCGCGCCATCGTCGCGAGATCGGCCCGGCGCAGGCCGCGGCCGGGGCAGAACAGCGAGACCGCTTCGAGAATGTTCGTCTTGCCCGCCCCGTTCTCGCCGACCAGCGCCACGAAGCGGCGAGTGGTGGCAAGATCGAGATCGACGTGGTTGCGGAAATCGCGGGCGATCAGGCGGGTGAGGCGCGTCGCGACGGCGAACTCACTCATACGGCGACGGGCCGGAGCGATCCCGCGCGGAATGGAGCACGCGGTCGATGAGAACCGCATCTTCGCGCACGCGGTGAAGGATGAGGTATGAGCGGAACACGAGGATGCGGACGTCCGGTGCGATGTCAGGCGCAGGACGGCCCTGCAACGGGGTTCGGGACAAGGACTGGCAGCGTTCCCGCAGTTCGGCAACGAAGCTTACGGCCCGGCTCGGGTTGTCCGCGGCGATGTAGTCTGCGATTGACCGGAGATCTTCCCTGGCCTTACGCGAGATGACGACCGATCTCACGTGCCGGCCTTCGCCCTCGCGCTGTAATCGGCAGCCAGCTCATCGAGTACGATTTCGACCGGCTCGTAACCGCCACTCTCCGCGCCGTCGCGCCACGCCTCCCTCAATTCCCCGAGGCGCTCTTCGCGGGCCTTCAGGAGCCTGATGCCTTCGACAACGGCCGCGTCGGGTGACGGGAAGCGGCCGGCGGCCACAAGGCCGTCGACGAAGGCAGAGTGCAGGGGGTCGAGGATGACGGGCTTCGACATGGCCGATACGCCTATGGCAGTCTCGCCCACATCTTATCCCCCACGGGCGCGAGATGCGAGGCGCCGCCGGCGCGTCAAACGCGCATCGGCATCAACACGTAAAGCGCCGGAGCGCCCTCCCGATCCTGGATCAGCGTCGGCGAACCCGGATCGGCGAGCTTGAACAGGGCCGTGTCACCCTGGAGCTGGGCGGTGATGTCGAGCAGGTAGCGGGCATTGAAGCCGATATCGAGGGCGGAGGCGTCGTAATCGACGTCCAGCTCTTCGGTCGCCGAACCGGCATCCGGGTTGGTCACGGACAGGGCGAGACGGCCTTCGCCCATGGCGAGCTTCACCGCGCGGCCGCGCTCGGACGAGATGGTCGAGACGCGGTCCACTGCCTTGGCGAAGGCGTCGCGCTCCACCGTCAGGCGCTTGTCGTTGCCGGTCGGGATCACGCGCTGATAGTCGGGGAAGGTGCCGTCGATCAGCTTCGAGATCAGGGTCACGCCGCCGGCAAACGTCAGGCGGATCTTGGCCGGGGACAGCTCGACCTGCACGCTGTCGCCGCCATCGTCGACGAGCTTTTGGATCTCGGCAACGGCCTTGCGCGGCACGATGATGCCCGGCATGCCGCGGCTGCCGTCGGGGGCCTCGGTCTCGACGCGCGCGAGCCGGTGCCCATCGGTCGCCACCGCGCGCAGCTTCAGCGCGCCCTCGACCTCGAGGGTGTGGAAGTAGATGCCGTTGAGATAATAGCGCGTCTCCTCGGTGGAGATCGCGAACTGCGTCTTCTCGATGAGCTGCTTCAGCTCGGCCGCGGGAATGACGAAGGAATGCGGCAGCTCGCCCGCGGCGAGATCGGGGAAATCGCCCTCCGGCAGGGCGCCGAGTGCAAAGCGCGAGCGGCCGGACCGGATCGTCATCTGGCCCGTCTCGCCGGAGGTCTCCAGCGAGACCTGCGCCCCCTCGGGCAGCTTGCGAACGATGTCGTAGATGACGTGGGCCGGCACCGTCGTGGCGCCGGCATCGAGCACGTCGGCGGCCACGGTCTCGGTCACCTCGATATCGAGGTCGGTCGCCTTGAGCTGAAGGCCGTTCTCGCCGGTGCGCAGCAGGACGTTGGAGAGGATCGGAATCGTGTTGCGCCGCTCCACCACCCGGTGCACGTGGCCGAGCGATTTCAGGAGGGCCGCGCGCTCGACTGTGACTCTCATCGGAAAACCCGTCGTCTCTTGAACAATCGGCCCGCCCGCCGTCGATCAGGCCGGATAAGGATGTGGCTCACCAAACGCCCGTTCCGCCATCGCGACCGGAGAAGGGGCCGGCGACCGGACGTTTCGCGAGGCACTCCGAAGCGGAACGGGGCCGGCAGCTTGGCGAAGCGCCCCCCCGAAGGCAAGGGCGGCCTTCGCACTGTCCCGCCCCTCGACGGCAAACGGCTCGGACCGGATCCGCAGGGAGGATGAACTGCCCCAAGACGAGACCGGGACGAACCCGGCCCCGCCCGTGGCCGTCTCTCAGTCTTGCAGCATGCGCTTCAGCAGCTCGACCTCGTCGCCGAGCACCGCATCCTCACCGATCTGCTTCTCGATCTTGCGCACCGCGTGCAGCACGGTGGTGTGATCACGCCCGCCGAAGCGGCGGCCGATCTCGGGCAGGGAGCGCAGGGTCAGCACCTTCGACAGATACATGGCGATCTGGCGCGGTTTCACCACGGCAGCGGTCCGGCGCTCGGACAGGATATCGGAACGCGAGACATTGTAGCGCGAGGCCACCAGCTTCTGGATGTCCTCGATCTTCACCCGCTTGGGCTCGCGGTTCTTCACGAGGTCGCGGATCGCGGTCTCCGCGGTCTCGACCGTCACCGGCGCGCCGGTCAGCGTCGCGTGAGCCAGGAGCCGGTTCACCGCACCTTCGAGATCGCGGCCATTGGCCGTGATCGCGCGGGCGACATAGGCCGAGACCGCTGGGGAGACCTCGAAGTTCGGGTGGCTCTGGCGCACGGCATCGAGCCGGGCGGAGAGGATCGAGGCACGAAGCCCCTCGTCGAGCCCGCCGATTTCGACGACGAGACCACCGGCGAGGCGCGAGCGCACGCGCTCGTCGAGCGCTTCCAGCTCCGTCGGCGGCCGGTCGGAGGCGACCACCACCTGACGGCCCGAATCGATCAGCGCGTTGAGGGTGTGGCCGAACTCGGTCTGGATCGACTTGCCCTGGATGAACTGCACGTCGTCGAGGATGAGCAGGTCGATCGCCCGCAGACGCTCCTTGAAGGCCAGCGCGTTCTGCGTCTTCAGGGCGTTGACGAAGCCGTACATGAAGCGGTCGGCGGTGAGGTAGATCACCCGGCGCCCGGCCTCGCGGGCGGCATGGCCGGCCGCGTGAAGCAGGTGCGTCTTGCCGAGGCCGACGCCGGCATGGACGTAGAGCGGGTTGTAGAGCGCGCCGTCGCTGTCGCTGCGGGCGATCCGCTCGGCGGCGGCATGAGCCAGCGCGTTGGAGCGACCGACGACGAAGTTCGCGAAGGACAGCCGCGCATCGAGCGGCGCACCGTTGAGATCGACCCCAGCCGAATCGCCGCGGGGCGAGGCGATCTCGGTCTCGATCATCGGGCCGGGGCCCTGAAGGGCCGCAGGCGTCGCAATCGCGTGGAGACGGGTCAACGGCCCGCTCGTCGCGTTCGACTTCGCCGGCACGCCGGCACTCGGCCGGACCGGGGCGGAGGGGCCGCGCACGCCGACCTCGATGCGACTCACGCCATCGGCCTCAGCGCGGAAGGTCGTCAGCACCCGGTCGATGTAATGCGATTCGATCCAGCTCTTGAGAAACCGAGTCGGAACGGTGAGGCGGGCGACGCCCCCTTCCACGTTCTCCAGTTCGAGGCGGGCGAACCAGCTTGCGAAAACGTCCTCGCCAAGTTCCGCCCGCAGCCGCCGCTTCACCCGTGTCCAGGCGGCGGGAAGATCGACGCTTCCCCTGCCGTTTCCGCCATCGCCGTCCGACATGCTGCCGTCGAGGTGCATCACCGTGTCTCCTCGCATCCTCAGCCGGCGGACCGGAGGGGACGCGTACGCATACGCCACACGAGAGGAGGCTCCGCCCGATCGGGGCGGTGCCGAGAGTGGCCGCGGCGCTGTCAAGAGCGGCGTCGCGGCCCATCGCTAAAGATGGCTGTGTATCAACAATCCTCTATCGTTCTCCTAACAGCGGGACGATCGGGGAAAACATCTTCGCGCCCACCGAGTCGTCAGCCCACGACCAAGAGTCGAAGGCCTGCCCGCAACTTGGGGATGACTCTGGGGGTACCGGTGCTGAACTTGTCGAGCCGCTCGCCCGGCAAGGTTTTGTTAAGCTACACGGCCGGCGCGGCTGCATGCAATGGAAAGCACTCGCCGCATGGTTAACGAAACCTTCACGGCACCCTCAACGGGTGCGCGCAAGGGTCGATTCGGGATAACCCGACGCGAATTGTGGAGAAGCCTCACGGGCCGGTGCACAACCGTGACCGACCGAGCCTGAGCGCGGCACCCGATCCGGAGCACGGCGAGGCCCGCCCGGTTTGATGTCGATCACCGAACGCCCGCTGCGCCGCCGTGCTTAAGGGGAGACGAGGGGCAACTAGGCGCTCTTCAAGCTCGGCGGGCGACAGCACCTGAGGGGAGGGGTCGTTCGCCCTACCCCTGCGGCCGACCGAGGCCTGCACGACGACTCGCGGGGCATGCAGACATGAAAAAAGCCCGGCCTGTGCGGCCGGGCTGAATGCAGCGTCGTCTCGAACCGGCTCCCCGAAAACCTTCCGCTGGGAAGGACGGGAGTCGTCAGAGTCCGATCAGGCCGCGATGGCCTTCACGCGGGCGGCCAAGCGGGAAACCTTCCGCGAGGCATTGTTCTTATGAACGATGCCGTTCTGGGCAGCGCGCATGATCTCCGGCTCGGCGGCGCGGAGGGCGGTGAGGGCTTGGCCCTGATCGCCGGTCGCAATCGCCTCCTCGACCTTGCGGACGAAGGTACGCATCCGCGAACGGCGCGAGCGGTTGATCGCCGTACGCTTGGCGATCTTGCGGGTCATCTTCTTGGCCGACACGGTGTTGGCCATGGGGCATCCTCGTCTGGTCGTGGCGGCAAGAACGCGGCCCGGAGCATCCGGTGTCGGTCAACGCAGCCTGATGATAAGCAAAGGCGAAAAGACCGGGCGCAAGACTGCGGCCGGACGTGGTGGCTGCTCTATAGCGGCAGCCCCAGGGCCCGTCAACAAATCGTCACGCCATCGCTCGATCTCACAGCTCATGCATTTTGTGCGACGGAAGAGCGTTGCCAAGCGAAATTCGATCGGCTAATGCCCCTCCAGTCCGGCGGCGGCACCGCCCCCCGGCCCCGCGCTGCGGTAGCTCAGTGGTAGAGCACCTCATTGGTAATGAGGAGGTCGAGAGTTCAATCCTCTCTCGCAGCACCATCCATCCCCCCCCTGATTTCGTTAAACGTCGTAAAGCCGTGCGAGCCAGCGGTGCTGCTGACCGTCGTCTCGGCTGCGTTGGCCGAGCTGCGCACCGACACTAAGCGCAGCCACGCGCGACGACGCCAAGCTTCGCATCGCGACCCTTTCGCCCCGAGAACGGGAAGTGTTGGAGGGTTTGCTGGCCGGCGGCACAAACAAGTCGATCAATCGGCACTCGGCATCAGTCCGTTTACCGTCGAAATCCACCGGGCCCGCGTCATGGAAGCGCTCGGGGCGCGGACCCTGCCGGACGCGGTGCTGATGCCGGCCCGAGGGGGGATGCAACCAACCGCTATCCTCGAGGAACGAGGGGCGGACGCTGCGGCGGCGAAGAACGCCGTCAGGCGGTGAGCTTGTCGGGTGCCGGGGGCCGCAGCGGGACAGCCGCTAGCTCCAGATAGGACGGGTCATACTCGGCCAGCACCTTGACCCCCTCGGGCTTCAGGATCGTGAGCCGGCGGCCGGACAGCTCGATCAGGCCGTCGCGACGCAGCTTCTGCAGGACGCGATTGACGTGAACGCACGACATGCCGAGCGTGTCGGCAAGATCGGCCTGCGTGATGGGGAAGCTGTACTGGTTACCGGGGGCGAGACCGGCGGTCCGCAGGCGCAGGAGCATCTCGCACAGGAAGTGCGCCAGCCGCTCGGGACCGGATCGCGAGCCGAGATTGGTGATCCATTCGCGCAGGGTCGCCGATTCGGTCAGCCGAACCATCTGCAGGGCGCGGGCGATCCGCGGACGTTGCCGGATGAGGTTCTCGTAGTCGGCGCGCGGAATGAAGGCGAGCTGGCAGGCGGTCAGTGTTCCGACCGCGCAATCGAGCGGCAGACGGAAGTCGAGATCGAGCTCGAACAGGTCACCCGGCAGGAGGTAGGCCGTGATCTGTCGCCGCCCGTTCGTGAGGAACTTGTAGCGGCAGGCGAAGCCGTCGAGCACCAGGATGGCGCTCTCCGGGATGTCGGACTGGTGCAGAAGCGGCGTCTGCGCCGCGTAGCGGCGGCCGTTTGCGGCCCATTCCGCCAAGTCCAGAAGATCATCCGGGGTCAAATCCACATAGGTCGCGAGCTTGCGCGCCAGGGGATCGCGCAACGGCTGCTCAGGCCGCGCGCCCTGAATCGGCTCCGAAAGGACCGGCCCACCGGTTTGAGATGCAGCAGTCTCTCCCTCGTCGAGCGTTGCTCGACTGGATCCGGACGCGAGCGGCGGGGTCATGAGGCAATCCGATCGCTTCTGCCGCATCTGCTTCTGGTACTCAGCCATACACGTCCGCCATCCATGCGACATTCCGCGCATGGTCGCATCTGTTTCCTACCTAAGGTAGTTACAGAAGCAAGCGGGTTGCGTCCATTCTCCGACCTAAAACGCTCTCGTGATTTTGTGCGACAATGACCGGCGCGACGATCTCAGTGGCGGGCCGCGATAGCGTCAAGCGTGGGGGCACTGTAACTTAAGCGGGTCTCGGGCCGCCGTGCCGCGCCCGGCTCGCATCGTCGCGGTTCGTGGAGCGGACCCGATGGCGCTCGTGGCGCAAGCACGTATCGACAGCCTCCGAGATTCGGCACGACGATGGTTTCCACCGGCTACAATCCGGCGCTCGTGGCGCTGTCCCTCGCCATCGCCGTACTCGCCTCCTACACCGCGCTCGATCTCGGCGGTCGCATGCGTGCCGCCGCGTCCGGGCTGGGCTGGGCTTGGCTTCTGGGTGCCTCTCTGGCGATGGGGGGCGGCATCTGGTCGATGCACTTCGTCGGGATGCTGGCCTTCGAGATGGGCCTGCCCGCCGCCTACGACCTCGGCCACACGCTCCTGTCCCTGCTCATCGCCATCGGGACGACCGGCGCGGCCCTCGCCTGGGTCGGCCGTCGACGGGCCGGCCGCTGGGACGTCCTGGTCGCCGGCCCCGTGATGGGGATCGGCGTGGCGGCGATGCACTATACAGGGATGGCCGCGATGCGGATGCCCGGTCATCTTGCCTACAGCGTGCCGATCGTCGCGCTCTCGGTCGGGATCGCCATCACTGCGGCGACCGTCGCTCTGTGGCTGACCTTCCGCCCGACCAGCGTCTGGCAGCGCTTCGCCGCCGCCCTGATCATGGGCGTTGCGGTGGCCGGGATGCACTACACCGGCATGGCGGCCGCGACGATCACCGCCGAGGAAGCCGGCGCCCATTCCGCTCATGTCGCCGCAACCAGCGTGGATCAGCAGAATCTCGCCCTCTACGTCGCCGGCGTGACCTTCGTGATCCTGTTTCTCGCGATGCTCGCCTCCGCGTTCGATCAGCAGCGGATCCAGGGCGAGTTGCGGGCGAGCGAAGAGCGCTTTCGGGCCGCCGTCCGAGCGGTGCGCGGCGTGCTGTGGACCAACGACCCGCAGGGGCGGATGACGGGCGAGCAACCCGGCTGGGCGGCCCTCACGGGGCAAACCCGCGCCGAATACGAGGGCTTCGGCTGGGCCGACGCCGTGCATCCGGAGGACCGGCAGGCGAGCGTCGCGGCTTGGAACGCGACGGTCGCCGCCCGCAGCACCTTCCTCCACGAGCATCGCGTGCGCGCCCGCGACGGCCTGTGGCGTCACTTCTCGATCCGCGCGATCCCCGTGCTCGATCCGCAGGGCGCCATCCGCGAATGGGTCGGCGTCCACACCGACATCACCGAGCAGCGCGAGGCTGAGGCGGAGTTACGAGAATCGAACGAGGAGATTCAGCGCTACGCCTATATCGTCAGCCACGACCTGCGTGCGCCGCTCGTCAACGTGATGGGCTTCACGAGCGAGCTGGAGGCGGTGCGCCAGGAATTGCTGATGGTGCTGCGCGACCACCCGCAGGGCGCGCGGATCGATGAGGACATCACCGAGGCGCTGAGCTTCATCCAGGCGGCCATCGTCAAGATGGAGCGGTTGATCGCCGCGATCCTGAAGCTCTCGCGGGAGGGCCGGCGCCGGTTCAGCCCGGAGCCGCTGGCAATGACACCGGTCATCCGCGGCATCGCCGACGCACAGCGCCATCAAGCCGGACGCAAGGGCGTGACGGTGACGGTAGCGGAGGATCTTCCCGCGATCGTGGCCGACCGGCTCGCCGTGGAGCAGGTCTTCGGCAACCTGATCGACAATGCCCTCAAATATCTCGATCCGGCCCGGCCCGGAACGATCGAGGTCACGGCCCGGCCCGCGCCCGGCAACCGGATTCGCTTTGCCGTCTCCGATACCGGGCGGGGGATCGCCCCGCAGGATCACGGCCGCATCTTCGAGCTATTCCGGCGGTCCGGCGCGCAGGATCAGCCGGGGGAGGGGATCGGGCTGGCCAGCGTGAAAGCATTGGTGCGCGCCCTCGGCGGCCGGATCGAGGTTTCATCGCAGCCGGGCGTCGGCACAACCTTTATCGTGACGCTGCCCCGCGAGCCGGTTACAGGCCGAGGTGGGGCCGCGAAATCCGATTCTCCCGATACGATGACCTTGGCCGCGGAGTAGCGATGCAGCCCCCTTTCCATACCGTCAGCATCGTGATGATCGAGGACGATGAGGGGCATGCCCGGCTGATCGAGCGCAACATTCGGCGCGCGGGGGTCAACAACGAGATTCTACCGTTTCGCGACGGGACCTCGGCGCTCGAATTCCTGTTCGGGGCCGACGGCAGCAGCGAGGTGAGCGGGCGGCGCCACCTCCTGATCCTGCTCGATCTCAACCTGCCGGACATGACCGGCATCGACATCTTGGAGCGGATCAAGGCCAATCCGCACACCAAGCGCTCGCCGGTCGTCGTCCTCACGACCACCGACGACAGCCTTGAGATTCAGCGCTGCTACGATCTCGGGGCGAACGTCTACATCACCAAACCCGTGAATTACGAAGGCTTTTCCAACGCCATCCGTCAGCTCGGGCTGTTCTTCTCGGTCATTCAGGTTCCCGAGAACTCATGAGCGACCCGCCCCCCGCCTCCTGCCGCATCCTCTATATCGACGACGATCCCGGCCTCGGGCGCCTCGTGCAGCGCTCGCTCCAGGCACGGGGGCACCATGTCGAGCTGGCCGCGAGCGGCACGGATGGGCTGGCACGGGCGCAAGCCGGCGAAATCGACCTCATCGCCCTCGACCATCACATGCCGGACCGGACCGGTCTCGAATTGCTGCCGATGCTGCGCGCCCTGCCGGACGCGCCGCCGGTGATCTACGTGACCGGCTCCGAGGACAGCCGTGTGGCGGTGGCCGCCCTCAAGGCGGGCGCGGTCGATTACGTCTGGAAGGACGTCCAGGGCCAGTTCCGGGAATTGCTCGGCGAGGCGGTCGATACCGCCCTGCGCCAGGAGGCTCTGCGGCGCGACAAGGAGCGGGCGGAAGCCGCCGTCCGCGAAGCACGCGACCGGGCGGAGCTGCTGCTGCGTGAGGTGAACCACCGGGTCGCCAACTCCCTCACCCTCGTCGCGGCGCTCGCCCGGATGCAGACCAACGCCGTGGCGGACCCGGCGGCTAAGGAGGCGCTGGAAGAGATGCAGGCCCGCATCTCGGCCATCGCCGGCATTCACCGCCGGCTCTACACCTCGCAGGATGTCGAGGCCGTGGAACTCGATGCTTACCTGTCCGGCCTCGTCGAGGAGTTGCAACTCGCGATGAAGGCATCGGGGCGCGACCATGCCATCCGCCTGCATGCGGAGCCGATCCGCTTGGCCACCGACAAGGCGGTTTCGCTCGGGGTCGTCGTCACCGAACTCGTCACCAACGCCTACAAATATGCCTATCCCGCCGAGACCCAGGGCGAGATCCGGGTTCAGGTGATGCGCCAGGGCCCCGACACGCTCTCGCTGGCCGTCGAGGATGACGGGATCGGCTGGACGGGGGAGGGGGAGGCGAAGGGCACCGGCCTCGGCTCGCGCATCATCCGGGCCATGGCCTCCAACCTTCGCTCGGTGCTGACCTACGTTCCCGGCCCGAGCGGAACCCGCGCGGTGCTGTCGTTCCAAGCCTGACACCGATCATCAACCCGGAAGCGGCGCCCGCCGCGCCGCACCGCAGGGCATTTTCTCGATCGAGGGGATGAACCGCTTCGATTGAGGCCGGTTACCCGCTCAACAGGTCTCCTGCCTGTTTCTCCGAGACTTCGACCCGCCCGGCTCGGCCGGCGCGGGCTTTTTTGTGGGTTTTCGCGAGTCGAAGCGAAGCATCTCGCCTCGGGCGAACTCGGCAGTTCAGAACCGGCGGCAGCGGACCGCATCGTCGGCGGGCGAGGCGTGGATGATCTGCCCGCCCGCCGCCTCGCAGGTCGAGCGGAACGACCGCTCGGAGCGATGGAAGCCCCAGATGGCGACCATCGGCGCGACCATGATGAACACGGTCATGCCCATGATGAAGGCGGGAAACCAATCCGGCATCCGCGGAGGCGATGGCGGCTCCGGCCGGATCGGCGGCATCGGTGCCAGGAAGGCCAGGAGCGGGAGCACGTCCGAGACGCTCATGGTTCGGGCTCATTCGCTGGGGTGGCTCAGGCCGTGGGAGCGCCACGGTTGCCGGATGGATCGAGATTAACCAGCCATAGCCGCGTCGGATCACCGCAAAACGCAATCCGGGCGATGCGTCGCAGCCGCAGCCGGGATTGCGGGACGATGGTCCTCACGGCACCGGCACGGCTTCGGTCAACCGGTTGACCGAGAGCAGATAGGCGACGAGGTCCGCCTGCTCTTTGCCTGAAACGCCGGCCTCGGCATCGGCCCAGTAGGTGTGTCCCTCGCCGGTGGCGCGTGCGGTGCGGGCCTTCGGGGAAGCCTTGTTCGCCGCGACGACCTTTGCGCGGAGGCTGCGATCGACCAAAGCCCGCAAGCTGTTGGCCGGATCGGGCGGGATGCCCGCATCGAGCGTACCCGGAACGCCGAGTTGCACGTCAGCGTCGGCACCGACCGCGACGCCGGAATCGTGGAGATAGGGCGCGCTCCAGGCGAGGCCGACGAGGTTCGGCACCTTGTAGCCGCCCCCGGTGCCGGCATGGGCCCAGGCCAACTGCACCTGTTTGAGCGCCTCACCCTCCAGGGGAATCGGCACGAGCTTGGGATCGGGTGGAAGCGGGAACGGGGTGTCGGTGGCAAAGACGGCCGGCGGGGCAAGCCGCGCCTCCATCCGCACGGTCGAGTGCGCGCGGCTCGGCTGCGTACCGATCTCCGCGACGGGGATGACTCGATGGTTGGTGAGCGCCGGCCCGGAATGGCAGCCGGCGCAGCCGACGCGTTCGAACACCGCCCGCCCGCTTTTCACCCGCTCGGCCTCGAGGGGCGTCTCGGGCGCGCGCAACAGATTTTGGAAAGCGGACATCGCGTTGTTGGCGTAGTTGGCCGGCTCCCCCGGGACCGATGCGAGCAGGCCGTTATCGGTCATGTAGTTGGTGGCGGGGAACGACGGCAGCACGGCGTAGCTGTTGAGGCCCGGCGTCCCCGGAGTCGGATCGGCCGCCGCCAGCACATCCGTCGGGCGTTGGCCCGAAGCCGGATCGTAGCGCAGGGACGCCACGGCCGAGCCTTGCAGGACCGTGCCGAGATAGACCTGCGGATCGAGCCCGAACAGCGTCTTGGCGGCGCTCGTCTGCTGGGTCGTATCGGAGTTGGCCGCGTGGACGTTGTTGTTCAGCGCTGAGAGCCCTTTGAACGGGCCGATACCGGCCCGCCCGCTCCAGCTATAGGGCTCGCCATAGGCCGAGAAGCTCGAGGGGATCGAGGTCGGGTTGGTCTCGCGGTCGGCGGAGGAATCGAAGCTGCCGGCGGGCCAGCTCGCGACCTCCACCTTGGCAGCGGCCTCGAACCGCGCGGGATCGGGGAGGGCGGTCTTCGTCCCGTCCTCGGTCGTGACGCTGCGTGCCGGATCGCCGGGATGGGCGGAAGGGTCGGCGCTGCCATGCATGAAGTAGGCGGTCGCGTTACTGGCGAGCGCCATCAGCAGACCGGCATTGAGATCGGTGTTGGGCGCGCCCTCCACCACCTTGCCGGATTGCGGATCGACCGCCGTGTGACAGAGCGCGCAAGTGATGCCCATGCGCAGATGTCCGCGATCGTAGAAGGTGCGGATGCCGAGGATGAAGGGCGAGCCGCGCGGCACGTCGAGGCCCGTCGGGACCAGTTCGCCCGTCTTCCAGACCCGGTCACCCACGGTCACGTCGCGGGCCATGCGGACCTTCAGGTTGGTGGTGCCGGCGCCGCCGAGCATGAGGATGGCACGCGCCACCTCGAAGGGCGTTAGCCCGCCATCGAGCATGCCCATCACGTCGGACAGGAACACCTCGTTGCCGAACGTCTCGCGATAGAACGCTTCGCGGCCCCGCTTCACCAGCGCATCATCGATCGCCACGGCGCCGTTCTCGGGCGACAGGGTGGCGCGTCCCTCCGGTGTGGCTTTCAGCCGCTCCGCCTCCTCCCGCGCGATGCGGCGGCCGAGGACGTCGTAGGCGGTTTCGATCGGGGCAAGTTCGGGATTGAGAAGGTCGCCCGCCTCCGGCATCGGCGCGTAGCTGAAACGGGCAAGGGAGCCGGTGACGAGAACGGTGCCGATGACGGCCGCGGAAATGACGAATACCCGAAGTGGCCGACCCATTACGATGCACGATCCCCTTCACGACGCGGCCGCAAAACTGCGCAGAGCCAACCTTGTTCGCCGAGTCTCGTTCGGTGCGATTGGAAAAAAGGAATGCGAGGTTGGTTTTCACACCGGCGCGACCGCGCACATCGTCGGATTGGGAACGCCCGCCTCTTCCGTGGGACGCCGATACGCTCTTTCGAGCGCTGATAATCTATGTTGGCGCAGGGGATGGAAAATCGCGAGACAAGTCCGGCCTTGGGGCACGAATCCCTGCGCGCGTCCGTGACCAGCCAAAGGCCCTGATGCCAAAGACTGCCTTCGACGACCTCGCCTCGCCCCTCGACGATGAGGTGCCGACGCTCCCTGCTGCTGTCCAGCAGCGCCTTGGAGCGCTTCTTGCCGATGCCTACGCGCAGATTCCGGGAAATCCGGGTGTCGAAGCCGGTCGCTTCGACGCCTTGCTGGCCAGGCTGGAGACCGTCCTCGTCGCCCAGGAGGGGAAGGACGAGGAATCGTTCCGATCCGCCATCATCGAGATGACGCCGCGCCTCTACAACTTCGCCATGTCGCTGACGAAGAACCCGTCGGCCGCCGACGACCTCGTACAGGATACGTTCCTGCGGGCGTGGCGCAGCCGCTCGCGCTTCACCGTCGGCACCAATCTCGGCGCGTGGCTGTTCACGATCATGCGCAACGCGTTCTACTCGCGCCACCGCAAGGAGGTCCGCGAGGTCGCCGACAGCGACGGCGATTACGCCGAGCGCCTCGCGGCGGCCCCCGAGCAATCGGGCCATGTCGATCTGATGGACGCGCAGACCGCGCTCGGGAAGCTTCCACTGCCGATGCGGCAGGCGTTGATCCTCGTGGCGATCGAGAACCTCAGTTACGAGGAAGCGGCGACCGTCATGAATTGCCGCATCGGCACGGTGAAGAGCCGGGTGTGGCGTGCGCGGGAACAGCTCGCGCAGATCCTCGGCTACAGCGCCGCCGATGTCGGCTCCGACAGCATGACGCTGTCGGCCGTCAGCGGCTCGACCTGGATGGCCTAGCTCCTAAGAGCCCGTCCGATAATGTCTGGCCGGGGTTGAGTGGCCGGGATGGCGGTGATTCCAGAAGGGTGCTGAAGCCTGATCTGGACGTGCCATGTGGACCCCGACCACTCGCCGGCAGCATAACCGTGC
>NZ_LMNS01000010.1 GCF_001423405.1 Methylobacterium sp. Leaf123
CTCGATCTTGAACTCACGTCCGAACTTGCGACGCTGCATGGAGCACCTCCGGCTTCATCATCACACCTAAACTGGGTGTCCGTGAAACCGGCAGCAGGCCACTCTTGGTAGAAGAGATGCCAAGCATGGATCATGTGAGGCTAGATTGCGAGATGCACGGAGACGTCCACGGCTCCCGCGGCAGCGGCCAGCCGAACCGCATCGTCGAGCAGCGTTTCAGCCGAGCCCACCTGGATCAGCATCGACGGCAGTCCTGCCAGGTCAGCGTAGATCGGTGAGACGAGCGCCACTCGCGCATTGGCACCGTTCAGGTAGAGGCCCGCAAGTTCCGCGAGGTAGGCCCGGCTGAGCAGCGGGTCGACGGCGGCCTTGGTCTCCAGGCTGGCACTGGTAAGGGCAAGATCAGTCCAGGGTGAGCTGAGCCAAAGGCAGCCCGGCAGCGGAAGCCCCGCCTCTCGCAACGACAGGACCGTCGCGAGCGCGAGACCGCCCCCAGCGCTTTCACCCGAGAGCGCGATCTGTGTCGGGGCGATGCCTGCATCGAGAAGAAAGCGATATCCGGCGAGCGCATCCTCGAGAGCGGCCGGAAACGGATGCTCGGGCGCGAGCTGGTAATCGAGCGCGAGGGTGCGCGCCCCAGCCTCGCGTCCGGCCTGCGCGACCATATGGCGGTGGCTTGTCAGTGAGCCGGAGACATAGCCGCCCCCGTGTAGGAACAGCAGGACACGGCCGCCGCTCGCCGTGGGCGTGCTCGTCCACTCGGCGGGCACGCCGTGAGCATCGACCGGTTCGACGACCACGTCCGGCGGCAGCAGGTAGCCCGCCCCGAGACCATCGATCCGCGCGCGTCGTGCCGCGAGGTCGACCGGTCTTGGATGCGCGGCGAGGCGGGCTCGGATCACGTCGATTTCGGAAGACGGCATCTCTCGCTCCCCCTCTGGCCGTATGGGAGGCATCTTCGGCGAATGCGAGATGAACCTCGCGCGCTCGCCGGAATATTTTCGTACGCAGTCGGGTCGCAGGGAATGGATTTTGGCGAACACTCTTCACATCTGGACTATAAGCGCCGAATGTAGGCAGCGCGGAGCCATTGCAAGTCCGAGCGTAGCGACGGCACCTTCAGCCGATCAGCTTTCACCGACAGGACCGTAGCGCGCCGTCAGATCCGTCGAGGATGCGCCCGTGAGCGGATCCGGCGCATGCCGTTCAGCACTTGGCGGTGATCCTCCACGAGCCGGCCTGTGCGCGGCTTTTGCGGAGGCAGCAGCGGGGCGATCTGTTCCCACTGCGCATCAGTCAGTTCAAATCGTCGCATCAAGCCCACGTGGGTCTCAACACCCATGCTGTGAACCCCTTTGCGGAGACAACCTAGGCGACAGCGGGACCCTTCGCGGTCGGCCGTCGGTTGAAGTAGCGTCGGTGTCACCGCAGGAGTGTTCGAGATGGCCCTACTCGTCCGCGAGCTTCAACGATCCGCCAAAGGCCCTGTCGACAACGATGAGGATTGGTGGTGCCTAATCTTCGACACGGACACGAAGCGCCTCTACGTCGAGCACGAATGGCAGCATACGGACGTGCGTGGGGCTGGCCACTCAGACCACGGTAAGGAGCAGCTGGAAATCCCGGAGTATCTCTTGCAGGCGGGGCAAACGACCGGGCACCGCGAGCTCTGGCGGCTCATCCGAACACTCTTTGCCGAGGTGCACTGACCTCTGCGCTTGCCGGCCTACAGACCCTGTCCCGGCATCGCTGCCGACCTGAGCCACCGCGAGATCCAAACTGCGCAGGGGGGGCTGCCGTAGGCCGCTCTTGATGGCAGGCTAGAGGCAACCGATCTTGAAGGCATGGTTCGAGGTTCGCCCGCCGCTTGGTTGGTGTCGCCGGCCACGGTGTGGGGGTGAACGGCTATCGCGATGGAGGAACTGATGGCGCGCCTGACGCAGTCGCTACGCTTGTTCTATGACCATCTGTGCTCACAGATCCGAGCATCGGCCGAGAGGCACGAAGCGGAGGCGGCACGCCTTCGAGCTGAGCTCGCCAAGCACTCCGGAGGACCGCCCGAGACCGCCCATTGAGGTCCTGTCTCTGGAGTTGCTGCAACGGTTTGTCGGCCGGGCAGGTATAGGCATCGGCCGCCGGGTCGTGGGAACGGTGTCGAGCCGGTTCTACCGCTGGCGCAAGGCCGGCGCATTCGATCGGGTGCTGCAGCGTCTGCATGCTGATTGCCCGCGCGGTAGTGCGCCGGCTGCGCATCGTGCTGTGCGATGAGGCGACCAGCGCTCTCGACAACGCGCTCTCCGAAGCACGGCCGCGGGGCGTCCCAGCCGATCCCGGTCCGCCAAGGATGCAATGGCGGATCTCGCGAGGACCCGAGGCACTGCCTTCGGGGATTGCGGGAATCTCTAGGACTTCGCGTTTGCTCAACTAAACCCAGGGCGCCCGTGCTCAAGCGGATGTGGCCCAATTGCGCCGTGCCGCGCTCGCAGCTCTTGGATCGCCAGTGCTAAGCGAGTTAAGTTTCTGATGTTCCGGGAGGCACTTAGCGCTCCGGAGAGCCGGATCCTCCACCTTCGGAGGGCAACGCTCTATCCAGCTGAGCTACGGGTGCTGACCGTGGCTCGTGAGTATCCCAACTGAGCGGCGGACGCAACGGCGCTGTGCGGGGCGCTCTAGGTAGGGGACTCATTCAGGTCCATGCCGACGACACAGGAAACGAGTGCGGCGGCGGCCAGATCGGTGCACGACAAGCGGTCATAGCGGGTCGCGACGCGCCGCCCGTTTTTGAGGCGGTCGAACAGGCGCTCGATCCGATTGCGCCGCCGATATGCGATCCGGCTGTGCTTGTAGGGGACCGTCCGGGTGGCCGTGGATGGGAGGGTGGCGATCACCTTACGGCTCTTCAGCCAATCCCTCAGGCTCTGTGCGTCGTAGGCCTTGTCGGCAATCAGGCGCTTGAGCGGCACGACGGCCTGCAGCAGAGGCAGCGCCATGCCGATGTCGGCGACGTTGCCCGGCGTCAAAGCGAACGCAACCGGTCGGCCACGACCATCGGCCAAGCAATGGATTTTGCTCGTGAACCTGCCGCGCGAGCGGCCGATGGCTTGGATCCAGGCCCCCCTTTTCCGCCGGATGCCGAGCGGTGTGCCTTCACGTGAGAAGCATCGAGCATCCACTCCTCGGGGACTGGACCTGCGGCTGCGACCTTCGCAAACAGGCGCTGCCGGATACCGCGCTGGGACCACCTGTTGTCGCGGTTGTAGATCGTGGTGTGCGGGCCGTACGCGGTGGGCGTATCCTGCCAACGGCATCCGACCTTCAGCACATGCAGGATGCCGCTGATGACCCGCCGGTCATCGACCCGAGGCTTGCCGGGTCGGCCGTGAGGCAGATGGGGCTCAATCCGCGCCCAAGCCTCATCCGAGAGCCAGAACAACCGTGCCATCGCGATCTTCCTTCACCGGAAACCCCATGCCCAGGAAGAAAACGCAAGGAACGGCAATTAGTTGTATGAGTTCCCTAGCTCGTTTCCACCTTGCGTGAGACGACCCTATGTCGGAGGTTTCCCTCTAACTCGAACAAGCGATCGCAGCTGCCCGGACGAGTGTTTGATCCTCCGTGTTGCTCCGGTAGATGAGCATCTCCGCTGTGCCAATATTAACATCTTCGATGTCTGCGGGGGCGACTTGATCGAGTCGCATGAGCAGGGATCGTAGTGAGTTTCCGTGAGCAACGACGAGCACGCACTCGCTACTTCGAACGCGAGGTGCAATGGCACGCTCGAAGAACGGCCACAGGCGCGCTGCCGTCATTGCCAAGCTCTCACCGCCGGGCGGCACCGCGTCGTAGGATTTCCGCCAGGTGCGGACCTGCTCGACGCCGAACCGGGCACGAGCCTCCGCCTTGTTCAGGCCGGCAAGCGCTCCGTAGTCTCGTTCGTTCAAGGCCGCGTCCGCATGCACGGGCAGGTCGGTTTGGCGCAGTTCCTCAAGGATCAGCGCGAGCGTGTGCTGAGCACGCTGGAGCCGGCTCGTGAACGCGTGGTCGAAGCGATATCCGAGCGTCTTCAGCCTGCGGCCGGCGGCACGCGCTTCGTTGACGCCGCGAGCGGTCAGGGCAGGATCTCGCAAGCCTGAAAACAGCTCCCGCTCATTATCCTCGCTCTGGCCGTGCCGCACGAGCACGAGAGTATGTGTGGTGCTGTCCATGTCCGTCTGCCTGCTTGGTGCCGCCATTGCGTCTCGATGCGAGGTCGCGACGGCACGCGCGGAGGTTCCCTCGGGCTCCGCCCCGTCGCTGTCCGGCTGCGACGCCTATGACGTTGGCGGTCCGGCGCTTCAAGTCTCGATCCGGGCGCTGAGCCGAGCGCAGTGTCGCGGCTTCATGTTGCCCGCGATCCGAAACCCGCGCCGCCTCGTTACCCATCTGGCCGCGCTCGCGCGACCGCTGAGACCGGACAACGAGAGGGTGGGGCGCGGGGATGCCGACGGTGTTTCTCGACTGCGACGGGGGCCTGGCCGACTTCGATGGCGGAGCGTCGCGCGTGCTCGGGATGTCGCCGGAGGATTTTCAGCGCCGGTTCGGGATGAGACAGTTCTGGAGCCGGCTGGCGGCGGAGCCCGACTTCTTCGCGGAGCTCGCACTGTTGCCGGATGCGTGGGAACTCTACGAGGCCGTCAGGTCCTGCGAACCCGTCATCCTCACCGGTCTGCCCCGCGGGAAATGGGCCGAGCCGCAGAAGCGGTGCTGGGCCGAGCGCCACTTCCCCGGCACGCCGATGATCACGACGACCGCTGCGCTGAAGCGCGAGCATTGTCGTCCGGGCGACGCGCTGGTTGACGACTGGGACACCCATCGGCACCGCTGGGAGGAGGCCGGTGGCGTCTTCATCCATCATCAGGGCGCGGCCACGTCGATCCGAGCCCTGCGCGCCCACGGCTTCCTCTGATCACCCGGGCAGAGGCACTCTCGACGAACGTTCGGGCAGCGCGAGAGGGAACAAGCCGCCGACGGCGCGTCTCCCATGCTCTCGCCGTTCGTCAGGAGCTTGCGGAGCGAGAATTTCTGATTGCCCGGTGACCGTCCGGAAGCGACCGGATCGGCGCCGGAACCTGACTGGTGCGGAAGGTCACGAGCATCCGCGCGATCGTGGCTGCAATCGCTCGGGCCGCTATCGCTCGGCGCGCAGGCTTTTGAGGAAGCGTCGCGCCACCTCCCGCACCGCCTCGTCGTCTCGATCGTCGCCATGAGCTTTGTCCCACAGGTGGTCGAGGCTACCGTCGAGTTCATCCAGAAGATCGGGATGAGTCTTGGCGACGAAGCGGATCGTGCCGAACAGGAGATGCTCGATCGCCATCTCGCGACGGCGCGCGTCGATGGCTGGGTCGGAGGCTGGGGCAGACGATGGGTCGGACATGCCTGCACAACGACGTCTCCCTCTTCTCGGTTCGCGCTCCGCACGTGCTGTAAGTGCCGCATCTCGCCCTGCACCGATTTTCGGAAAATGAGGGGAAGCGGCCTCTCGTGGCATAGGTCCGCCGAGGCGTGCGGGGGGAGCGGATCGTATCGGACCGCGTTGAATGGGTATCCCCGATACCAAGGACCACCGCGATGGACGTGAACCGATTGGACGAGACCGAAGCCGTTCTGGCTCGAACCGATCGCGCATGGCGATCCGAGATGGTCCGCCTCTACGGTCCCGACGGCGTCCTCCGGTTCGGCTACCGTTGCGAGGGGCGGGGGGAAGACGGCACACCCGTTCGGCGGACCTTCGAGGCGCGACAACACGCGATTGCGTCCTGGCGGCGGGAACGGCGTGCGCAGGCCTGAGAGCGAAGCGGGGCCGTACCGAACTTGACCAGCGCCGTCTTGAGCCTGTGGTCCGCCTACTGGGCGGCGATCTTCGCGCAGGTCGCCCACTTGCGAGCGCTTGATGATGGCGTGGGCGTCAGCGCGTTTGCCCGACTCTCGAGAAGTCTCCTGGCCGTGGGGTTCGCGTTCCTCCTGATCGCCAAGCTCGTGTGAGGGCGCGTGTCCGGCGGATGGCTGACCGAGCCGTGTCCGTCCCGTGGAGCAACGTGGAGTCCAGCGTGAACGAGGAGGTGCCATCCGGCATTCCGCCTCCGCGGCGCCAGAAGCCGGAGCGGATCACGGGCGCGCTCGGGCAGTCATCCTGTGGACGGTCGCGCCGTCGCCGACGGTGCTGCCGCGACAAATCTCGATGTCAGGATCCGCGACGAAGGACACCACGACGGATGGCGGGCGAAGCGGCCATGCCGGCGGCGACCAGTCGATGAACTTGCACGGCGAGCGCCGGGTTGGCCCCTCAAGGCGCAACCGATGGCCTGCCGGCCCGACCAAGGAATTCGCCGATGGCTGGCCCTGATATCGATGCCGATCGTCCTGGAGCAGGCAAGCGCAATCGGGCGGCCGGCGGTGTCCTGGTCCGAGGTCTGTTGGCAGGGGCGGCGGGAGTGGCGGCCATGACCATCGCCGAGAAGATCGAGCAGAGCCTGACCGGCCGGCCGAACTCGTTCGTGCCGGCCCATACCCTGCAACGGCTGCTCGGTCGCTCGCAGCCCGACCGAGACGATATTGTGATGAACTGGGCCATGCACTGGGGCCAGGGCATCGCCCTCGGCCCGCTTCGAGCCCTAATGGCCGAGCACGGCATGCGCGGTTCGGTCGCCTCGTTCCTATTCCTGAACGCACGGCTGTTCAACGATCAGGCCCTGGAGAACGTCACGGGAGCCGGAGCCCCGCCGTGGACCTGGCCCCTCGACGAGCAGCGCGTCGATCTCCTGCATAAGGCGATCGATGCCTTCGTGACCGGCTACGTGGCGGACCGGCTCGCGACGGGCGAGGGCCGAAACAGGGAGCACGGTCGCGCCTTCTACGAAGGGGGCGCCCCTTGATGGCCTTGCGACTCGAGAACGAATGCCGCCGCGCCCGGTTAGCCTCGCGAGATGGCCTCGACGCCCGTAGGGGCCGCGGCGACCGATGAGCGACGACGTGGGGAGCCCAGCGCATGACCCGGTTCAGCGGCAAGGTGGTGATCGTGACGGGATCGGGCTCCGGCATCGGGGCCGCGACGGCGCGGCGCTTCGCGCAGGACGGTGCATCGGTCGTGCTCAACGGCCGCACGCGGGAGAAGCTTGAGCGCGTCACCGCCGATCTCGAACCGGATCGCGTCCTGGTGCAGACCGGCGACGTGTCCGATCAGGGTGATGCCGAGGCTCTGATCGCCGCCGCGGTCGAGCGCTTCGGCCGTCTCGACATCCTCGTCAACAATGCCGGCGTCGTTCCGACCGGCCCGCTCCTTGAGGCATCCGTCACCGATTGGCGCAGGGTCATGGCCATCGACGTGGACGGCGTGTTTTTCTGCACGCGCGCCGCCCTGCCGCACCTGATCCGGAGCGGCGGCAACATCGTCAACGTCTCGTCCGTATCGGGGCTCGGCGGCGACTGGAACATGAGCTTCTACAACGCCGCCAAGGGGGCGGTGTCGAACTTCACGCGCTCGCTGGCCCTTGAACTCGGCGAGAGAGGCGTGCGGGTCAACGCGGTCAATCCCGGCCTGACCTTCACCGACCTGACCGAGGACATGAAGGGCGACACGGCCCTGATGAAGCGCTTCGCGGAGCGGATCCCCCTCGGCCGTGGGGCCGAACCCGATGAGGTTGCCGACGTGATCGCCTTCCTAGCGAGCGAGGATGCGCGCTACGTCACCGGCGTGAACCTGCCGGTGGATGGCGGCCTCACGGCATCGAACGGCCAGCCGAAACAGGCGTGAGACCTCGCAGGGGCGTGTCGCTCAACCCGCGCGACCGCGACGCTTGGACATGCGACGTCGGACGACCCGATGTGGAGGATAAATCATGGACCTGCAGACCACGATCAGGGACGCCATCCTGACGGAGCTTCAGCGTCAAGCGGAGGCGACGGATGCCGCACCGAAGGTCAGCCTCGCGGAAGACGGCTTTGTCGACATCCAAGGGCGGATCGATATCGACGCGTTGATTATGGTGATCACGGGCTTCCTCGCCGGAGGACCGTAAATCCGCTCCCGGTGGGGCAATCGCGACGGTCGCTATACGGATCAGGAATGGTAGACAATGAACAAGGCCTACGGTGTGCAGGTGACGGCGCGGGGACGGGACGGAGGCGAACCGAGGACCGTGCCGGTTCTCGTGGTCGCAGGCGACGAGCAGGACGCCCTTCTGATCGTCTCCGAGGCGGTCGGTGCCGACGCCGAATCCGAGGTGCTGCGCGAACTTACCGACGCGGAGATCCGGGAACACGGTCTCGATCTGGAGGAGCGCGGGGCCGCGAAGTCGCTCGCGATGCTGAACCTCTGAGATGTTTGGGCGGCTGGAACGCTCCCGGGCCGAGGGCCTCAGAGACGGCACGCAGTCGGGGGGCTTGTCGCGTCCCCGCCCGTTCAACGACCGTCGAGACGGCTCTTGATGAAGGTCCCGGCGCTCGCAAGGGAACGTCGGCCATCCGCGACATCTTGGTAGAAGAGATGCCACGCGTGGATCATGTGAGGCCAGATCTCGAGGTGCACGGCAATGTCGGTCGCGCCCGCAACCGCTGCGAGCCGCACGGAATCGTCTAGGAGCGTCTCGGCGGAGCCGACCTGAATCAGCATCGGCGGAAGCCCCGCGAGATCGGCGTTGATCGGTGAGACGAGGGCCCCCAGCGCATCGGCACCGTTCAGATAGAGGCTCGCGAGTTCGGAGAGATAGGTTCTGCCAAGCAGGGGATCGACGGCAGCCTTGGATTCCATGCTAGCCCCTGTCAGAGCAAGATCGACCCAGGGCGAGCTCAGCCAGAGGCATCCGGGCAGAGGCAAGCCCGCCTCTCGTAAGGACAGGGCCGTCGCGAGCGCAAGGCCGCCGCCCGCGCTCTCGCCCGCGAGTGCGATCCGAGCCGGCGCGATGCCCGAAGCCAGGAGAAAGCGGTAGCCGGTGAGCGCGTCGTCGAGCGCGGCCGGGAACGGGTGTTCCGGGGCGAGGCGGTAGCCGAGTGCCAGGGTGCGTGCCAGCGCTTCGCGGCCAGCCTGCGCGACCATGTGGCGGTGGCTCTTCAGGGATCCGGAGACGTAGCCGCCCCCGTGTAGGAATAGAATGACGCGTTCGCCATCGGCCGCGGGCGTGCTCGTCCACTCCGCTGGCACGCCATGAGCATCAATCGGCTCGACCCGGACATCCGGAGGCAAGGCGTAGTCGGCGGCGAGAGCGTCGACTCGAGCGCGCCGCTCGGCCAAGTCGGCAGGTCGCGGATGGGCAGCGAGGCGAACCCGGATCACGTCGATGTCGCTCGGCGCCACGTGTCGCTCCCAGCCTGATGACGGGGTGTCACTTCAACGCCAGATGGGCGACGATGACGCTTGCACCGCCACGATAGTAGACGGGCGCTGGCACGCAACGCACCCCCGCCGGATGATGGCGTCGGGGCTCATGCGGTTTAACTCGGAAGCTGTCTGTTGCTTGATGTGCGAAGGCCGCGAGATCAGCCCATTCGTCCCAAGGCTGTTCGCCAAGGGTTGGCTCCCGACAAGTGCAGCAACAAAAGGCATCGCCCTTTGGAGTAATCCAGATTTCGAGGACTTCGCATCTCATCCCGTCCGTTGGAACATGGCAGCGGTAGGGTGGGAGCGTCCGGACCTGGAGCTTGTCCAGGAGGCCGTTGTTGGCGCGGCGGTCCCCAGGGAAGTTCGGTGGAAAGCGGGGATGGTGACGCAGATCAGGAACCGCGGGCAGGTCGTGCGGTGTTCCCGGAAGCCGACCCCTGAAGTCGTTCGACGGAACAGAAATGGCACAGCCCAAGACCGCCAAGCCCCGAGACGATCAGGATGCGAACCCGGATGAGGGTGTCGCCCCGCTCGTCCCGACAGGGGCCCTGGCGGTGGCTCTGCTCGGTTTCGCGCAATCCGCGCGGCCGTTGATCCATGTGGCCCGCGACGGACGCCGCCTCGATGAAATTGCCGCGGTCCTGCGGGCGCTGGCGCCGGAGCGGACGGTGGCGGTTTATCCCGAATGGGATTGCCTGCCCTTCGACCGCGCTTCGCCCTCGCGCGGGGTCATGGGCGCGCGGACGGGCGTGCTGCGCTGGCTGACCGATGACCGGGCGCAGCCGGACATCGTCCTCACCACCGCCCCCGCGCTCCTGCAGCGGGTGCCTCCGCCGGAGACATGGGAATCGGCCCATATCGAGCTGCGCGTCGGCGAGCCGCTCGATCCGGAGCAGTTGACGGCGCAGTTGGCACGGCTCGGCTATATCCTCGACGATCGCGTCGATGAGCCCGGCGAGGTGGCGGTCCGGGGGCGGACCATCGACGTGTTTCCGGCCGCCGCGCCGCTTCCCTGCCGGGTCGAGCATGACGGCGCGCGCATCACCGCGATCCGCTCCTACGATCCGGTGTCGCAGCGCTCGCGCGTCGAAACCGAGCGGCTGGTGATCGACCCGGCCACCGAAATCGTCCTGGACCCGGATTCCGGCCACACCCTGGAACCCTTCACCGGGCAGGAGCACCGGCTTGCCCGGTTCTATCCCGCGCTCGTGACCATGCTCGATTACGTGCCCGAGGCGCGCCTCGTGGTCGAGGCCGGGGTGGAGGAGCGGGCCGCCGCGTTCTTCGAGCAGATCGCCGAGGGCCGCGAGGCGGAGGGGACGATGTCGCCGTCCGCGAGCCGGCGGGACGACCGATCGCAACAGAAGCCCGCGCCGGATCTCTATCTCGCGCCGGACGAATGGGCGGAACTGGTCGAGGCACGCAGCCTTGCCGCCGCCACGAGCGCCGAGGCGGAGCGGATCGCAGGGCCGGTCTTCACCCGCGAGCGCCGCCCCGAGGCCGCCTTTGCCAAGGCTCTGCGCGCTGCGCTGAAAGCGGGCGAGCGCGTCGTGCTCGCCGGCCCCAAGGCGCCGCTGCGCCGCCTCGTGCGGGCGGCCGCCGCGGCCGACGGGCGAACCGTCCGCCTGATCGATACCTGGGCCGAGGTCGAGACGGCGGAGCCCGGCGCGATGCTGGCGATCGAGATGCCGGTCGAAGCGGGGTTTCGCGTTCCGGGGGCCGGTGCGACGGTGATCGCCGCGGCCGATCTGTTCGGTCCGCTGGCGGCGGGCGCGGGGCGGCGGGCCGCCGTGCTGCCGATCGGCGAGGTCGAGCTGCGGGTCGGCGATGTCGCGATCGATCGCGATCACGGCCTGTGCCTCTTCGAAGGGCTGGAGGCGATCCGCGCCGGCGAGGCGGATGAGGAGGACGCGCTGCGCCTGCGTTTTGCCGATGACGCCATCCTCATGGTGCCGGTGAGCCAGGCCGACCGGATCTGGCGCTACGGCTCGGAGGCCGAAGCCGTGACCCTCGACCGGCTCGACGGCGGCACCTGGGCCCGGCGGCGGCTGGAGGCGGAGGCGACGCTCGCCAAGGCGGCGCGGGCGATGCTGAAGGCCGCCCAGGAGCGCCGGGCGGCCCACGCCCCGCAGATCGTGCCGCCGGAGCGGGAGATGGAGCGGTTCGCCGCCGGCTTCGGCTATCCGCTCACCAGCGATCAGGCCGGGGCGGTGGAAGAGACGCTGGCCGATCTCGCCCGCGCGATGCCGATGGACAGGCTCGTCTGCGGCGATGTCGGCTTCGGCAAGACCGAGGTGGCCCTGCGCGCCGCCGCGGCGGCGATCTTTGCCGGACGGCAGGTCGCCGTCATGGCGCCGACCACGGTGCTGGTGCGCCAGCATGTCGAGACGTTCCGGCGCCGGTTTGCCCGGTTCGGCATCGAGGTGGCGCATCTTTCGCGCCTCGTGTCCCCCGCCGAGGCGAAGCGGGTGAAGCAGGGCTTGGCTGACGGCAGCGTCCGCCTCGTCGTCGGCACCCAGGCGCTCGCCGGGCGCGGCGTGTCGTTCCACGATCTCGGGCTGGCCATCATCGACGAGGAGCAGCGCTTCGGGGCCAAGACCAAGGCGAGCCTGCGCAAGGCGGCGGGCGACGCCCACATCCTCACCTTGAGCGCGACGCCGATCCCGCGCACGCTTCAGGCGGCGATGGTCGGCCTGCAAAGCCTCAGCGTGATCGCCACGCCCCCGGCGGTGCGCCAGCCGATCCGAACGGTGATCGCCCCCTTCGAGGAGACGACGCTGGCGACGGCTCTTCGGCGCGAGCATCGCCGCGGCGGGCAGAGCTTCGTGGTCTGCCCGCGCATCGAGGACATCGCGCCGATGGCCAAGCGCCTGCGTGCCCTCGTGCCGGGCCTCGACGTGGTGACGGCGCATGGCGAGATGAAGCCCGCCGCGATGGATGACGCGATGGTGCGCTTTGCCGACGGCGAGGGCGACGTGCTGCTCGCCACCAGCATCATCGAGAGCGGGCTCGACGTGCCGCGGGCCAACACCATGCTGGTCTGGGATGCGGAGCGGTTCGGCCTCGCCCAACTGCACCAGTTGCGCGGCCGCGTCGGGCGCGGGCAGCGGCGCGGGGTGGTGTACCTGTTCGGCCATCCCGACAAGCCGCTCAGCCCGGCGACGGAGAAGCGGCTGCGCACGCTGGAGGCCCTCGACCGGCTCGGAGCGGGCTTTGCCATCTCCGCCCGCGACCTCGACCTGCGCGGGGCGGGCGACCTCGTCGGCGACGACCAATCCGGCCACGTCAAGCTCGTGGGGCTCGGCCTCTACCAGCACCTGCTGCAACTGGCGCTGCGCGCGGCCAAGGGCGAGGCGGCCGAGGATTGGAGCCCGGAGGTGCGGATCGGCCTGAACGGCCGTGTGCCCGCTGACTACATCCCTGAACCCGAAATCCGCCTGAGCCTCTACACGCGCCTCCTGCGCCTGCGCGCCGAGGCCGAAATCGACGCGCTGCGCGACGAGATCGAGGACCGCTTCGGGCCTCTGCCGGAAGCGGTGGATGCGCTGTTCACCCTGGCGCGCCTGCGGATCGGATGCCTCGCCCTCGGCATCGTCCGCCTCAGCGGCGGTCCGCAGGGGATCGCGGCCGATTTCCATCCGGACAGGCAGGCACCGGTGATCCCGGTCTCCGACGAGATCACGGTTCGGGACAAGCGTATCGTCATCCGCGGGGGCTGCGACGACGCGGTCGAGCGCGGCGCACGCGCCGCCGTTTTCCTGCGCCGTCTCCAGGAAGCCCGCGACCGGCGCGGCTGATCGCTGATCGCAGGAACGGAAGCCCTCCCGGTTGCGGGAACCGGGAGGGCACGAGGCCGGAAAAGGCCGAGTCTTCGGGTGAGGATTAGCCCGGAGCGAGGCCGAGCAGGGTGCCGAGCGGGACGACGAGGGTGGCGCCGGCGTAGAAGCCGTCCTTGGCGCGCCGCGCGGTGAAGGGGTTCCAGAACGTGTTCGGGTTGACCACGTACTGAACCACCGGCTCGATGATCACGCCNCTTGGCGCGCCGCGCGGTGAAGGGGTTCCAGAACGTGTTCGGGTTGACCACGTACTGAACCACCGGCTCGATGATCACGCCCGCGCCGACATCGAAATGGGCGTTGGCCTCGAACACGAACTTGTCGCGCGAATACGGGGCCCCCGAACCGCCCGAGATGAAGTTCGCATCCGCCAGGAACTGCGTGTAGTTCTCCGACAAGCGCTGCCAGTTCATCTTCAGCCCGTAGCTGTCGTTGGGCCGGCTCTGGTCGGGCGCGTCGAGGCGCACACCGACGAACGAGTTGAAGCGGATCGGCACCGTCGGGTCGAAGGAATAGCCCGTGCCGGTATAGAACGAGATCGACGTCGGGTGCGGGTTGGTGACCAGGCCGCCATCGGCGCGCCAGACCGTCTGCGTGCCGGTCAGAACGATGCCGGACGTGCCCGATTTCTGCAGAACCGGGGCGCCGGGGTTCAGGCCCTTCGAGGTGCCGAACACCGTCTTGAAGTTGTCGTCGTGATCCGCCGTGTTGAAGAAGCCGGTGAGCGAGGCCCGGCCGGGATAGGCGGTCATGGTGTAGTCGGTCTTGGTGCCGATCTCGGTCATCACCAGCGCGCCCGAGAGCCGCTCGTAGCCGAAATCGTAGCCGGACAGCGCGTTGGTGCCGGGNATGGTGTAGTCGGTCTTGGTGCCGATCTCGGTCATCACCAGCGCGCCCGAGAGCCGCTCGTAGCCGAAATCGTAGCCGGACAGCGCGTTGGTGCCGGGATTCACCGAGAACGCGCCGGCCTGGACGTAGCTCGTCGGCGAGAGCTGATAGGCGGCATTCGCGCCCCAGACCGCGTAGAGCGGCGAGGTGAAACCGGCATTGATGTAGAACAGGTCCTGGAAGCAGGAGTTGATCGAGTTGCACGGCGGCAGGCCGTAATACCGATCGGGATGGGTGCGGCCGACCTCGATGACGAGGCGGTCGTCGAGCAGCTTCTGCTGGTAGGTGAGGCCGTAATACCGATCGGGATGGGTGCGGCCGACCTCGATGACGAGGCGGTCGTCGAGCAGCTTCTGCTGGTAGGTGAGCAGCGAGAGGCGGTTGTTGTTGGGGTTGAACGGCGGTTGGTAGCCGACCGTGGTGTCGCCGATATCGGCGGCCATGTTGAGGTTGCGGACGTTGCCGAAGAAGGTCTGCGTAAACTTGATGGTGCCGCCTGAGATATTGGCGATCCGCTGCATGTCGGCGGTCATGGAGAGGACGAAGTAGGTCGAGTTCGACTGCTCTCCGGTGCGCAGGCCGGCGGAGGGGTTGGCTTGGTAGAAGTTGTAGATATTGATGTCGAAGGTGAGCCCGCGCTCGGCCATGTGGGTGGCCCAGGGGGCGAGCGGGCCGATGCGGATGGGGTCGGCGGGCTTCTCGGCGATGCGCGGATCGGTGCGCGGCTGGGTCTGGTCGTTGAACTGACCCACCGGTGAGGCTTGCTGCGCATAGACGCTCACGGGCAGGCCGAAAGCCAGGGCGCCGAGGAGCGTGCCGGCCGCCCATGCCCTTCGTCCGGGCTGAGCCGATCCTCGTTCCATTCCGTGTCCGCCGCGTCGCATCTTACATTCCCCTTGCTGTGCCGTTTGCGGTCAAGACTTAACTGATCTTGGGGGTTGTCGTGTTGTGCGCCGCACAACCGTACCGACCCTGGATCCGTAGGGCTGCCGAACGCGCCGCAAAAGCCGTTCCACAGCCGATGACCGGTTTCTGGATTTGATCGAATATCCGATAGTCGACGACATCCGCCGCGAAGCCGTCCGATTCTGTTGCAGCATGATCAAACCTCGCGCTTCTGCGTATTTTTTGATCATACTCCCCTTGCTCTACTAGGCTGGCACTGGCGAGCGTATACGGTCAACTCTCAATTTGGACTTTTTGGATTTTGCGGCATCCTGCTTGCGGCGAAGCCACGGCCGGGGCGCGGTGGCCGCCGACCGGCGCATTCTTTGCCTTCTGGAAAACAAGTGCCTTAGCAAAAAATGCGCTCTCGACGTGGTTTTAAGGGGCGCCACAGAGGTTCACTGAAGGAATTCGTATTTACTTTTTGAGCAGCGAAACGTTTGCCGTTCAAAAATGAGGCAATCGCACAATATTTAAGGAGATCGAGGTGGGTCTGATACGTCGAAAGCTTTCGAAACAGTCTTCGCTTGCTGACGCAGCGATCACCGCACCTCTGGCTCCCGACGGCGTAAGGCCTGGGGCGCAACCCTGAAGTAGGGCGAGCCGATCAAGGTCGGGCTCCTGGTCTCCCGCTCCGGCCCGCTCGCGGTTCCGGAGGAAGCCTCAACCCTGGCGATGCAGTCCGCCATCGACGCGATCAACAAGAGCGGCGGCGTCGCCGGGCATCCGATCCAGCCGGTGATCGTCGATGCCAAGCCGGACTTCAGCCTCTACGCGGAGAAGGCCGAGGAACGCATCATCCGCGAGAAGGTGACGCCGCCGCCGCGATGATGCACGCCTGGATCTGCGGCCGTCAGGACGGCGCTGGCGGGCGAAGGGTGTCAGGTCTTCCTGTTCCGGCGTGGACCGACGGGGGCCCCGGTCGTGGGTTAGGAGTGCGGAGCCGCTGCCGAACCGGTCGCCCGCGTGCGGCGAAACGCCGGCCAGTGCGTTGTCGTCGTCAGCCGACCCGTGCCTGGAGCGCCTAGATGTTCGTTCGTGCCGCCCTCCTCATCCCCGTCCTCGTGGCCCTCTCCGCCGGCGCCGAGGCGGCCCCGTTCGACGATCTGAAGGACGATCTCTCGGCCTGCCTGCGCTTCGAGGCGGGCGGGGCGACAGGGCCGCGCTCCGTGCCGATGACCGGCACGCCCGGGCGCGCGCTCCGGAAATGCGCTGGCGAGATGGATCGGCTCGAACGGGCGGATCCGCGCCGGCTGCGGAGCGACCGCGGTCTCAGCCCCTCGACCAGGGCCGTGATCGAGAGCGTGTTCGGGGCCGGCAGCCGCGGGCGGTTTTCCCGCGCGCGGTTCTGATCTCAAGCGGCGTCCGTGCGGCCGTGCGTCAGGCGCCGAACTGGGGCAGCACGCTGCGGCCGAAGGCGTCGATGAAGGCCTCCTGATCAGCGCCCACCTGATGCACGATGATCTCGGCAAAGCCCATCTCGGATAAGTCCGCGAGCCAAGCGGCGTGCTGCCCGAGATCGTCCGAGATCCGCACGCAGGCATGCATATCCTCGGGGCGGACGAAGCGGGCGGCGGTCTCGAAAATGTTCCGGGCGGCGCAGCTCCCAATTCACCTCGCCCTCGATGGCGTTGCTCGACCATTGCGCGTGCGCCTCGGCGAGCGCACGGGCCGGGTCGGGATCCCAGCAGATTTTGGTCTGGAGGAAGACCGGCTTGCCCGCACCGCCGCCCTCGCGGAAGGCCTCGACCACCGGGCGCAGCTTGTCCGGCTCGATCCCCACGGTGACGAGGCCGTCGGCCCAGGCACCGAGGGCGCGGGCACTCGCGGGGGTGACGGCCCCGCCGATCAGGAGGGGCGGGGTCTTGGGCCGCGAGTAGAGCTGCGCCTCGACCACTGTGACGCGGCCGCGATGGGTCACGGTCTCGCCGGCCAGCAGCGCCCGGATGATTGCGGCGCATTCGGCGAGCCGCGCGTTGCGCTCGGCCTTCTCCGGCCAGGGCAGGCCGGTGATGTCCTCGTTGAGGCGCTGGCCGCTGCCGAGCGCCAGCCACAACCGCTCGGGAAACATCTCGGCGAGGGTCGCCGCCGATTGCGCGAGCACGGCAGGATGGTGGCGGTAGCCCGGCGCGGTGATGATGCCGAACGGAAGGCGCGTCGTCGCCATCGCCGCCCCGAGCCAGGACCAGGCATGGCCCGAATGCCCCTGCGCCCGGCTCCACGGCTTGAAGTGCTCCGAGGACATGGCGCAGGCAAACCCTGCGGCCTCCGCCGCCTGCACGTGGCGCAGGAGGGCGGAGGGGGCGTGCTGCTCGTGCGAGGCGTGGTAGCCGATCCGCGTCATTCCCGCTCTCACTCTCCCGCCTCGGCCCCGTCGATACGGGGCGCCCGGCGCGAATCCGTCTCCCGCAGGGAGCGGTCGGCGTAGGTGCCCTGCACCGCCTCGCGGCCGCCATGCTCGTAGAGGTCGAGCATCAGCGCGCTGTGGATGAAGCCGAGATGGCTGAACGCCTGCGGAAAGTTCCCGAGGAAGGTGTCGTCCTCGGCGATCTCCTCGGCGTAGAGGCCGACATCGTTCTGCAGGGCGCGCAAAGCCTGGAAGCGGGTGCGCGCCTCCTCCTCGCGCCCGAGCCAGAGCAGGGCGTCCACGAGCCAGAAGGCGCAGAGCAGGAAGGTGCCCTCGTGGCCGGGCAGGCCGTCGTCGTTCTTGTAGCGGTAGACGAGGGGGCCGTGGCCGAGGCGCTCGATCACCACGTCGACGGTGCGGGCGAAGGCGGCTTCGTCCACGGGGAAGCCGACCATCGGCGCGATCAGGAGCGCGGCATCGACGTCGTCGCCGCCGATATATTGCGGGTAGTAGCCGTCGCGGTGGATCGCCTCGCCGTTGATGCAGGCGACGATCCGGTCGCGCTCGCGGCACCATTCCTCGCGCTCGCCGAACAGGCGGATCGCCCGGTCGAGGGCGACCCAGTTCATGATTGCCGCGTGCAGGTAGCGCTCCTCGGGCTTGCGCGGCTCCCACAGGCCGGCATCGGGCTCGTGCCAATGCGCCGCCGAGACGTCGGCGAGCCGGGCGCCGTGCTTGCGCATCGCCGCCGGCATCGTGCCGCCCAGGCGCTCGTAGAGGTAGAGCAGGTCGAGCACTTGGCCGTAGGCGTCGGACTGATGCTGCTCGGCCGCCTCGTTGCCGTGGCGCACGGGTTTGCTGCCGCGCCAGCCCTCGAAGTGATCGACCTGGATCTCCTTGAGGTCGGCCTCGCCGGAGATGCTGTAGAGCGGCTTCAGGCGGCTCTCCTCCCGCTCGCACAGTTCGGTGACGAAGCCGAAGAAGGATTCCGCCTCGCGGGTCATCCCGAACTTCTTGAGCACGTAGAAGGACAGGCAGGCGTCGCGAATCCAGCAGAAGCGGTAATCCCAGTTGCGGATGCCGCCGATCTCCTCCGGCAGGGAGGTGGTGGCCGCCGCCACGATCGCCCCGGTGGGTTCGTAGGTCAGCCCCTTCAGCACCAGCGCCGAGCGCATCAGCTCGTCCGCCAGCGGGCCGGCATAGGCCGCGCCCTCCGTCCACAGCACCCAGGCCCGGCGCGTCTCCTCCATGAGGATGCGGACATCCGGGCAGGTCTCGGGCGGCGTATCGCGGTAAAGCGCGAAACCGCAGGCCTGCCCACCCTCCAGGGTGAAGCGCGCGGCGGCAAGCTCGCCCTCGGCGGCGAAGTCGGCATCCGCCACGAGGCCGGGGCAGCCCGGCGCCGTGACGCGGTTGCCCGCGATGGCGAGCGGCGCGAAATCCTCGGCGAAGCCCGCCAGCGGGCGATATTCGGCGATCATCGAGACGCAGCCCGAGACGCCGGTGACGAGGCGCACCAGCCGCGGCCGACCCGCGCCGCCCTCGGGCCCGACCATGAAATCGTGAAGCGTCACGAAGCCGGTCTGCGTGGTGAAGGTGGTCTCGAGGACGTTGCTGCGGCTGAGATATTGCCGCGCGGTCTCGAAGCGCTCGGTCGGCCGGATCGTGAAATGGCTGCCGCGGTTGCGGTCGAGCAGACGCGAGAAGGAGGGGTCGGCATCAAAGCGTTCGAGGCAGGCCCAATCGATCGCGCCGTCGCGCGCCACCAGCGCGCAGCCCTCGCAATTGCTGAGGAGCGCGTAGGCCTCGATCGGCTGATAGGGGCGGGTCTGCGGATCGGACATCGTCTCGGACATGGTCGTTCCTGGGGCGCCGCAGGCCGGCCGCCCGGTTTCGGGGGATGAGGGCCGGGTCAGGCGTCGAGGCGGAAAGCCGGCTCGAGCAGGCCACGGATGCCGAGATCGACGAGCAGGGTGCGCCCGTGCTCGGGGTCCGCCGCCCGCGCGGCCTCGTCCATGCCCTCGTAGGCCGTGGTGAGGAGGAGCCGGTCGAGGTCGCGGCCGGCGAAGGTCGGGCAGGTGGGCTGGCGCGCCGGAACGGACACGGTGCGCACCCGCTCGCCCGCCGGGCTGTAGGCGTCGAGGCAGGCGCCGCCGAAGCGCGCGGTCCAGATCAGGCCCTCGGCATCCACCGCCGCGCCGTCGATCCCGCCCTCGCCGCCGCTGTGGTCGTAATGGGTCTCGGGCTCGCCCACGGGCAGGCCGGTGGCGGGGTCGAGGGTAACGCGGCGCAGTACGCCCTCGTCGGTATCGACGAAGTAGCCGGTGGCGCCGTCCGGCGAGAAGGCGATGCCGTTGGGGATCGAGAGGCCGGAGAACAGCCGCGTCACCCGCGTGCCGGCGACGTGGTAGATCGCGCCGCGCTGTGGTTCGGCGTCCCGGCCCATGGTGCCGATCCAGAGCGCGCCGCTCGGATGGACCCGGCCGTCATTGGAGCGGGTGCCGGCATCCTCCGCCTCCAGCGGGCAGAACAGGCTCAGCTTCCCGTCGCGGATCGTGCGGATGTAGAGCCCGTCCTCCGCCGAGAGCAGCTGCCGCTCGGCATCGATGGCGGCGACGTCGCTCGCCATGAACGGCAGGGCGTGCGCCTTGGCCGGGCCGGCGCCCGCGCTCAGGGGCAATTCGAACAGGCGGTACTCCAAGATATCGACCCACCACGCGGTGTCGGTCGCCGGATCGTAGCTCGGCCCCTCGCCGAGATGGCAGCGGGACGGATCGAGGACGCGGATCGATGGAGATGCGGCCAAATCGGAAGCTTCCTTTGACGTCGACGACCGTTGACGCCTGTCGAAAAGAGAAGTTCCGCGCGCTTTTCAAAGACTTAATGCGCGATCTGAGCTTGCCTGTGCTACGTCCGGGGCGAAATTTTCATCCGCTCGCACCGTGCGATCCGGGCTTTGCAGCCGATGGCCGCTCGACCCCGGTCTCACGCATCCGGATGCCAGACCTGTTCGATCGCGGTCAGCACGGCATCGATGCCGCCTTCCACGCCCTGGCCGGAGAGCCAGTAGCCCTCGCCGTACATCCGGTTGAGGCGTGCGCTGACACGGGCGCGGCGTGTCCAGGGCAGAGCCGCCGCGTGGTCCGGCTCCACCGCGATGCGCAGGAAGTGGTGACGGCCGACGGCGACCGCGTCGAGATCCGTGATCGCCGACCACGGAATCCAGTCGCTGGAGAGCCGGCGGTCGAACAGGCCGTGGCGCGAGACCGACACGACCGGACCGCGCCGCAGCACCTCGCGCAGGAACAGGGGAAGGGTCAGGCCGAAGAAGCCGACGCCGACGATCAGGATGAACTGCTCGACGCTGCCGGGCGCAACGATCGGCCCGTCCTCCGGCTCGAGGAAGAGCAGAGCGAGGCAGACGGCGGTGAAGCCGCAGGCCAGGAGCAGGAGGCCGACGAGCCGCCAGCGCGAACCGTGCAGGTCGATGCGCGCGTCCGTCGGGGTGGCGCTGTCGGGTGAGGACACGGGCATCAGACCGGACGGCCCGGCACCTTGGCGAAGAAGGCGCCGAGGGCGGCCAGCGCCACGCCCGCGACCAGCACGGACATCACACCCCAACCGGACCAGATGATCATTGTCGGTCTCCGCGATCATAGCCAAGCGCTTTTGGGCCGGCGCTTTCAGTGCCTCACACAACGTCCGATTACCGATCGCCGCCCCTCAGGGCAGGTCGGCGCAGCGGGTGTTGTGTGAGAAACACGGACAGGCCGTTTCCCGCGCCGCTCGCGTTCCGGCCCAGGCGCCGTGGGACGCGCAGACGTGATTTCGCCGCCGGACAAGGGGTACAGGACCATCCATGAGCCATTTTCGCATGATCTACGAGGGCACGGCCTACGCACCGGAGATCGCCTCGTGCAGCCTCGCGTTGAATGCGGCGGACGGGCGGTGGCGCGGACAGGAGCCCGAGGAGACCGTCGGCCTCACCCTGAGCCTCCAGGGGCAGCCCTTCACCTACGACGTGCCCGCGGACGAGGACGAGCATCTCGCCATCACCCCGACCATGGACACGCAGTGGCTCGAACTGCCGACGCGGCTGTTCGCGGGGCGTGGTCTCGGCAGCCTCGACGGGCTCGATCTGACCTATGAGGGGCCGCGCGCGGTCAACCCGCTCACCGGCGAAACCTGGCGCGAGCCGCCGGGCCTGCTCGGCACCTACGGTAACGAAGCCTTCGGCCCCTGCCGGATCACGGTGGCGCATCGCGGCAGCGACCGCTTCGCCCTGCATCTCGTCGGGCAGACCGAGGCCGGCACCGGCTTCGACGTGGCCGTCGAGACGCCGCTGACGGTCGCGCTGACGAGCTATACCGGACAGGCGGGCGAGGACCGCCTGCGCCGCTGGTTCGATGGATTCCTGCGCTGGGACGACTTTTCCTGGGAGCGGGTCGTCCATCCGGGCGAGGTGCCGCAGCACAGCCTGACCGGCACCTTGCGCGCCTGAGCTCGCCCCTGCGCCGCCTGTTGCCGAGCCCTTCCGCCGTTGCACTCGCCCCGGCGGGTCTCAGCGCCTAGAACGCTTCGCGAGCGCCCGTTCACGGGGGCGAGAGGACGTGACGGAATGGACATGCAGGCTCCGCCCGGCCACGCGGCGCCGCGCTTGGTGCCGCCGGTGCCGGTGCCACCGGAAAAGGACTTGCCGACTCTGCGCTTCATCGCGGCGATGCGGGTCAACGGCATCGATTGCTGGCCGGCCTCCGCCTACGAGGCGCCCCTGCGCCGCCGCCGGCTGCTCGGGCGCACCCGCTTCACCGTCAGCGATCCGGATCTGGTGCGGCGCGTGCTGGTGGACAACGCCACCAACTACACCCGCACCCCGATGACCATCCGCATGCTGCGGCCGATGCTCGGCGACGGCCTGCTCATCAGCGAGGGGACGGCGTGGCGCCACCAACGCCGGACGCTGGCGCCCGCCTTCACCCCGCGGGCGGTGGAGACCTTGGTGCCCCATATCCTGTCGGCGAGCGACGAGGCGGTCGCCGCCCTCGACGGCGCGGCGGCACGGGGGCCGGTCGATCTGTTCCCTGCGCTCCAGCGGCTCGCCCTGGAGATCGCCGGGCGCACCATGTTCTCCGTCGGCATGGCCCGCCACGGCGACCGTCTGCGCGGCTTCCTCGAAGCCTATGCCGCGCGGCTCGGGCGCCCGCACCTGACCGATCTGGTCGTGCCCCTGCGCTTCGCCACGCCGCTCGACCGGGCCCGCGCCCGCTTCCGCCGCGACTGGGTCGCCTTCCTCGATGAGGTCATCGCCGACCGCGACGAGGGCCAAAGCGGACGCGAGGCTGGAGGCGAGGCGCGCGACCTGCTCGACCTGCTGCGGGCCGCCCGCGATCCAGAGACCGGCCGCGGCTTCTCGCATGAGGAGCTGCGCGATCAGGTCGCCACCATGATCCTGGCCGGGCACGAGACCACGGCGGTGACCCTGCTCTGGGCCTGCACCGTGCTCGCGCTCACGCCGGAGACGCAAGGAGCCGTGGCGGCGGAATCGGGGAGCGCGGACAAGCCGTTCACCCGCGCAGTGATCGAGGAGACGATGCGGCTCTACCCGCCCGCCTTCGTCATCGCCCGCCGCGCGCTCGATTCGGACGAACTGGCCGGCGAGACGGTCCGGCCCGGCGACAGCGTGACGATCTCGCCCTGGCTGCTGCACCGACACCGCAAGCTGTGGCGCGACCCCGATGCGTTCGATCCGGGCCGCTTCCTGCCCGGCGCGCCGCCGGTGCCGCGCTTTGCCTACCTGCCCTTCGGGGCGGGGCCGCGGGTCTGCATCGGCGCGGCCTTCGCGCTCACCGAGGCGACGCTGGCGCTGAGCCGGCTCGTCGGGCATTTCCGGATCGAGCGGGCCGATGACCGCCCGGTGCTGCCGGCAGCCGTGGTGACGACCCAGCCCGACCACGCCCCCGCCTTCCGGCTGACGCGACGGGGGTGAGCCCTCAGAAATCCACCGAGGCGGAGAGCAGCACCGTCCGCGGCGTCCCTTGCGCGAGGATGCCGCGCCCCGTCGTCGCCCAGTAGTTGTTGCCCGTCACGTTGACGACGTTGGCCCGGAGCGTCAGCGGCCTGTCCCGGAACAGGGTGGCGTAGCGCAGGCCGAGATCGAGCGTCGCCCAATCCGGAATCTTCTGGCTGTTGGCCAAGTCGTAATACTGCGCCGCCGTGTAGATCACCCGGCCCGTCAGGCTCAGCCCCGGCAGAAGGCTCGGCGGCAGATCGGCCTCGCCGTAGAGGTTGAGCTGCACCTCCGGCACGCCGACCGCGACCCGGCCGACATTGCGCGGGTCCTGCGAGCGCACCTGCACCCCATCGAGCAGGCTGACGCCGCCCAGCACCCGAATGCCCGGCACCGGCTCGCCGAACACGGTCATCTCGACACCGCTGTTGCGCTGGCGCCCATCGACCAAGAACAGCTGAGTGGCCGTGTCGAGGAAGCCGAAGGGCTGTTCGATCTCGAAGGCGGCAAAGCCGAGGCCGACGGTGCCGAAATCGTATTTGGCGCCGACTTCCGTCTGCCGCGAGACCGCCGCGGGGAAGGCGGCGCTGGCGTTGAGCGCGTTCACCGGCGGGGCCGGCGAGGTCAGGCCCTCGACATAGTTGGCGTAGAGCGAGAGCCGTTCCCACGGCTTCACCACGAGGCCGATGCCGGGCGAGAAGGCGCCGCTCTCGCTCGCACCGCTGCGAAAGCCCGTGACGGGATTGTAGGAATTCACATCGAGGCTCTGCCAGCGGCCGCCGACGGTGAGCAGCACCCGCTCGTCGAAGAGCGACATCGTATCGGCGAGGGCGATGCTGCGGTTGATCCGGCTCGACGTGCGCGGCGTCGCGTTCGACAGGCCGACCGTGGAGCGCGGCGCGACAGGGACCGGATCGTAGAGGTTCGACACGATGACCGGGCCGACATTCTGGGCCGGCGGCTGGGCGAGATCCTGCCAGAAGCCGACCGCGGCGAGGCCGAAGCTGTGCCGGATCGGCCCGGTCTCGACGGTGCCGCGCAGGCCCGCCTCGGCGGTCCGGTTGACGATGTGGAACGGAAGGTAGCTGATCGGGTCGCGGTAATCGCCGCGCGCATTGAAGATCGTCAGAACGCCGCCGAAATATTCCTGCCGGAAGTTCGAGCGGCCATAGGCGCCGTAGAGGGTCAGGTCCGAGGTCAGGTCGTACTCGACCCGGGTGGCGATCTGCTGGTTGGCGCTGTCGCGATACTCCCAGGGCTGGTGCTGGTTCAGGGTCAGGTCGGGCGCGCGGGGGATGCGCACGCCCGCCGCGACGTTGCGGTTGCGCAGGGGCGATTGGAAGTCGAGCTCCTGGTAGCCGAGGTCGAGCGCGGCCCGCAGGCGCTCGCCGCGATAGTCGAGGGCGAGGGCGGCGGTGCCGAAATGAAGGCTCTGGTTGTCGATCGGCGTGGCGCCGTTGTTGAACGCGCCGTTGAAGCGGATGCCCCACTCCTTGGCCTCCCCGAAGCGGCGGCTGATATCGACCGCCTTGTAGACCTGCGCATCGGAGGCGTAGCCGAGGGTGACGCGGTTGAGCGGCTCTTCGAGCGCGCGCTTGGGGATCAGGTTGATGACGCCGCCGATATTGCCGAAGGGCGGCACGCCCGACAGCAGGGTCGAGGGGCCGCGCAGCACCTCGACGCGCTCGATCGGCTCGATCGCCGGGTTGAACGCGTCGGCGACGCCGAACAGGCCGTTGAAAGCGATGTCCTGCGCAAAGACCGGGAAGCCGCGGATGAAGAAGCCGAGGATGCCGGAGAAGGCCGGCACGTTGGTGCGGATCGAGGGGTCGTTGTTGACGACGTCCTGAACGTTGCGCGCCTGCTGATCGCGGATGAGCTTCTCCGTGTAGCTCGTCGCGGTGAAGGGCTGGTCGAAGGTGTTGCGGTTGCCGAGCAGGCCGAGGCGGGAGCCCGACGCGACCTGCCCGCCGGCGTAAGGCACCGGCGGCTGGCCGATCGTGCCGGTCGGCGGCGGCAGGCCCGCCGCGCGGGCGGTGCCCCCCGCCCGGCCCTCGACCGCCAGCTCCTCCAGCGTGACGGCGGCCGGTTCATTGCCGAGCTGGACGTAGCGCGGATTGACGAGGGTGATCGTCGAGGGGCCGGCCGCCCGGTAGGTCAGGCCGGTGCCGTCGAGCAATTCGGCCAGGGCGTCGAGCGGCCGGAACGCGCCCTCCACGCCGCGGGTGGTCAGGCCTTCGGTCAGAGCGGTGCGGTAGGCGAGCTTCAGCCCGGCCTGTCCGGCCAGAACCGTCAGGGCCGGTTCGAGCGGTCCGGCTGGGACCGCGACCGGAACCCGCGCCATATCCGTGTCGCCCGCGCCGGACGGTGCGTCAGTGGTGATCGGGACGAGACGAATCCGATCCACGGCGAGCGGGGCCGCGCCCTGCGCACCCGCCACAGCCGTCATGGCGATCAGCGATGCACCTGCCAGCGTGAGATGCCGCGCCTGCCGCGCCCCTCCGCGTCGATCTCCCACCACCATGTCCCACGCCCCTATCCCCGGCCGGGAGCGGCTCTGCCCGCCCCCTGTTTCGGTAGACAGGCGAGCCGCGAAACTCCTGACCTCCGGGGGCGCGTTTTTTCCGATCTTTCTCAGGGGGCCGAGCGCACGACGACGAGCAGCGGGGTCAGGCGGGTGAGCCGGAGCCCCATCGCGGCGGCCAGCACGTCGAGCGCGGCGTCGGTGTCGCGCAGGTCGAGCGTGCCGCTGAAGCGGCGGCTGTCGAGCGCGGAATCCGCCAGCAGGATGCGCCCGCGCCGGTAGCGCTCCAGCTCGGTGAGGACTTGGGAGAGCGGCTGGCCCGAGACGGCGAGTTTTCCCTCGCGCCACGCGATCGCCCGCGCCACGTCGCTTGTGCGGGCGACGGGACGGTCATCCGCACCGCGCACCGCGATTTCGCCGGCCTGGAGCCGCGTCTCGCCGCCTTGCGTCGCGACATCGACGCGGCCCTCGGCGACCCCGACCGGGGTGGCTCCATCGATCCGGACGTAAAAGCGCGTCCCGACCGCTTGGGCCCGCACCCCGTTCCCGCGCACGACGAAGGGGCGCTGGGGGTCGGGCACCACATCGAACACCGCCTCGCCGCGCAGCAGCGCGACGCCGCGCTCGCCCTCCGTGAACCGCAGCGCCAGGGCCGTATCGGTGTTGAGATCGACCCGGCTTCCATCGGGGAGGGTGGTCGTCTCGAAGCCGCCGCGATCGGTCCAGGCATCCGCCCGCATCCGGTCCACCCAGCCGAGTGGATCGCCCAGCAGGCCGGCCAGACCGATGATGGCGGCGAGCGCCGCGAGCCCCTTTGGCACGCCGCGCCGTCGCGGATCGGGCGCCCGCTTCATCGTGCGGCGCCACGCATCCATCTCGGCGAAGGCTTCGGCATGGGCGGGATCGGCCGCGCGCCACGCCTCGAAGGCGCTTCGGTCGGCCTCCGTCGCGTCCGCGGAGGAGAGGCGGGCGACCCAGAGGGCGGCCTCCGCGTAGACCGGATCGTCCTCCGCCTCCTCCGATGCGTCCGGGGGCTCGCGCTCGTTCATCCGGGTCTTCTCGCCGCTCGTCTCGCATGCCCGTGCCGGGCAGGCGCGCGCCGCCCCTCTCATAGAGACCGGTGAGGCCGGAAAACCCTGACGTGGATTTAGAAAAAATCGCGGCAGGTGCGGCGGGTGTAGAGGAGCGCCTTCATCAGGTGCTTCTCGACCATGTTGCGGCTGATCCCGAGCCGGGTCGCGATGACGCCGTTGGGCAGGCCGTCGAGGGTGCTGAGCAGGAACACCTCGCGGCAGCGCGGCGGCAGCCGGTCGATGGCGGCGGCGACCAGGCGCAGTTGCTGGCGCGCGATGACCTGTTGCTCGGGCCGCGCCTGGCCGTCCGCCACTTCGGCGAGATCGAGATCCGTCAGGGAAGAGAACAGCCCCGTCTCGAAGCGGCGCCGCGCCCCGAGATTGAGCGCGACGTTGCGCGCCACGAAGAACAGGAAGATGCGGGGCTGCTCGATCTCCGTTCGGCCGAGCGCCTTCACGAGGCGCAGATAGGTTTCCTGCGCGGCGTCGGCCGCATCGGCCGGATTGCCCAGCAGGCGCGTCAGGAAGCGCTGGAGCCTGACGCCTTCACCCCGATGCAGAGCCTCGATCAACCCTGCCGACATCCCGCGAACCCCGAACCGATGAAGGCGCGCGACGGCACCGTTCCTGCCCGTTACGGGAGACGTAAAAAGCGCAATGAACAAGTCCGGGAGGGCAGTTTGTATGTGTTCCAGAGTATTCTTCGCAATCAAAACAAGCCGTTGAAGGCTTTGCGGGAATCGATTGCCGGAGAGTCTGTTCGTCTATTGCGCCCGTCTTGGGCGGGTCCGCAAAAACGACATATGTTGCCGCCGGGCAACGGCCGGTCGTTCCCGTTCGCCCATCGCAACGCGGCCACGGACAGCACTTTGAAACGAAAAGACCTGCGGCACCCGTTCGGGGCCGCAGGTCTTGGTTGGCTGGAAGGAGCAGCCGGTCAGGCGATGGCGCGCTTGGCCTTCGCCTTCGGCTTGAGCACCGCATCGACAGGGAATTCGATGTCGACGCCGAGGGTCGAGACACCTTCGCCCCGCTCCAGCTTGATCTGCACCTTGTCGCGCTCGACCGTGACGTGCTTGGCGATCACGTTCAGGATCTCTTCGCGCAACGTGATGATCAGGTCGGGCCGCCCATTCTCCACGCGCTCGTGCGCGAGAATGAGCTGAAGGCGTTCGCGGGCGACCGAACCGGAGCCACGCGGCTTGAGGAAGGTCAGGACACTCATGCGGCCCTCCGTGTGAACAGCTTGTTGATCAGGGACTTACGGTCGGAGGGGATCGCCATCGGCACGGTCTCGCCCTTCAGGCGACGCACGGCATCGATGTAGGCGCGCGAGGGCGCGCAGAGCGGGTTGTTGAGCGTCACCGGGCAGCCGACATTCGAGGCGCGCAGCACTTCGAGGCTCTCCGGGATGATGGCCAGCAGCGGGATCGAGAGGATCTCGAGCACGTCATCGACCTTGAGCATGTCGCCACGGTCGGCGCGGGCCGGGTCGAAGCGGGTCAGGATCAGGTGTTTCTCGATGGTGTCGCCGCGCTCGGCGCGGACGGTCTTGGAGTCGAGCAGGCCGATGATCCGGTCCGAGTCGCGCACCGAGGAGACCTCGGGGTTCGTCACCACCACGGCGACATCCGCGTGGCGCATGGCGAGCTGGGCGCCGCGCTCGATGCCGGCGGGGCTGTCGCAGACGATCCAGTCGAACCGCTCGCGAAGCTCGCCCATCACCCGCTCGACGCCCTCGTCGGTGAGCGCGTCCTTGTCGCGGGTCTGCGAGGCGGGCAGCAGGGAGAGGTTCTCGAGGCGCTTGTCGCGGATCAGCGCCTGGGGCAGCTTGGCGTCGCCGTTGGTGACGTTGATCAGGTCGTAGACCACGCGGCGCTCGGCGCCCATGATCAGGTCGAGGTTGCGCAGGCCGACGTCGAAATCGACCACGCAGACCTTCTCGCCGGCCTGCGCCAGCGCCGCACCGAGCGCTGCCGTCGTGGTGGTCTTGCCGACGCCGCCCTTACCGGACGTGACACAAAGAACCTTGGCCATTCTCTTTTCCCCTTAACCCAAGGCTGCAATTTTGATCGCGCCGCCGTCGGACCAGATCTGGACCGCTTGACCGCGCAGGTGAGTGCCCATGTCCTCGGCCGTGCGGACGAGGCGGTCGATGCCGAGAAGCTCGGGCTCGAACTTGCGGCAGTAGATGCGTGCGCGAGGGTTGCGGGCGGCGCCCGCGATGGCCCGCCCGCGCAGGGCGCCGTAGACATGGATGGAGCCGCCCGCGAGGATTTCGGCGCCCGAAGACACCGAGCCCATCACGGTCACGTCCCCCTCGCGGTGGACGATGCTTTGGCCCGAACGCACCGAGCCCTCGATGGTGAGGGACGACACGCCCGGCTTCTCTTCCTCGAACGCCGGCGCCTCGACGACGTCGCCGGCGGGGCGACCGCCGATGAGCCGCGGCGGCAAGAGCGAGGGCAGCGGGGCCTCCGCACCCTCGATGCCGAGGATACGGAGCTTCCGGGCCGACAGCTCGGCGATCAGGGTCTCCAACTCGGACGGCGCGGGTTTGAGGCCGGCGACGTCGAGGATCACGGCCCTGTCGTCGAACAGCGTGGCCGATCGCTTCAGGGCTGCGTCCAGAAGGGCGAGCCACTCGGCGAGGGGAGCTTCCGGCGCCAACGAGACGGCGCGGAAGACGCGGCCTCGCAGGGGCAGTGAGGGGCGGGTGGGAGCGGGGCTGGTCACGGGCGTTGACGTTTCCTTACCGACACGCCCATTGACCGCCCGGATGGTTACCGGGGAGTTAATTTTTTCCGGCACCGGGCAAGAATTGCCGGGCAAGATTTATCCGGTCCATCCCCGCGGATCGAAAAATCCTCATCGTGCCAGGGGTTTGGCTGAAATTTGCCGGGTGGAAACAATCCTTAAGCCGGCCTGTGCCTGTGGGATCGCTGGATCCTGTGATCGGCGCGAATCAAGCACATCGGCCCCGTGCGGCGGCACAAGCGCACAACTTTGTTGTGCCACCCTGGATTAACGGGGCTTTAGGCGCGCCGTGACCATCATTTGTTGAAGCGCCGCCGCCGTGCAGCGCATGTGAGCCCGCGGATCAGCGCAATGCGTGCCATCGCCAACCTTTCCATTATCGCCAAGCTCGTCGTCGTCTTCGCGCTCGTCATCCTAGCCGTCTGCGGTTCGACCTTCATCAGTTGGCGTAGCCTCGGCACGATCGAGGAAACCAACCGCTGGCGCGACCACACCTATCAAGTCCTCCTCGATCTCGACCGGCTGACGGGCAGCATGGTGGACCGGGAGACGGGCCTGCGGGGCTACCTCGTCTCGGCCGACACCGCCTTCCTCGAGCCGTTCCACGCCGGGACCAAGAATTACACCGAGGCGCTGGCGCGGCTGCGCACGCTCGTCTCCGACAACGCCGAGCAGCTTCGCCGGCTCGACGTCCTCGATACCGCCGCCGGCCAGTGGGCCCGCGATGTCGCCGAGCGCGAGATCGCGCTGATGCGCGACGAGGCGACCCGCGAGCAGGCGCGCCGGATCGAGGCGTCCGGTGCCGGCAAGACCACCATGGACACGGTGCGCAAGGTCGCCGTCACGATCGCCGATACCGAGCGGGCCCTTCTGGAATCGCGCGCCCGGATCGCGGCGGAGGCCGCCAGCGCCTCTCGCTTCGCCGTCGGCACCGGCCTCGCGGCGCTGCTGGCCGCCGCCGGCCTCGGCATCCTGTTGCTCAACGGCTTCGTCGCCCGCCCGATCCGCCGCATGACCGGCCTGATGAGCCGCCTCGCGGAGGGCGATGCGAGCGTCGAGATCCCCTTCCGTGAGCGCCGCGAGGAGGTCGGGGCGATGGCGAACGCGGTTCAGGTGTTCAAGGACAACCTGATCCGCACCCGCGCCCTGGAGGAAGAGACCGCCCTGGCGCGGGCCGGGGCCGAGGCGCAGCGCAAGGCGGCGATGCGCGACATGGCCGACAATTTCGAGCAGGCCGTGAGCGGCATCGTCGGCACCGTTTCCGCCGCCGCCACCGAGTTGCAGGCCACCGCGCGGAGCATGGCCGGCACCGCCTCGCAGACGGCCGACCAGTCGAACGCCGCCGCCGCCGCGGCGGAAGAGGCCGCCACCAATGTCGGCACGGTCGCCGCGGCGGCCGAGGAGCTTGGCGCCTCGGTGCAGGAGATCGCCCGGCAGGTGACCGGCTCGACGAGCCTGGCGCAGAAGGCCGTCGTCGAGGCCGAGGGCACCGCGCAACTCGTGCAGGATCTCAGCGTCGCCGCCGCCCGGATCGGCGACGTGGTGGGGCTGATCTCCACCATCGCCGGCCAGACCAACCTGCTGGCGCTCAACGCCACCATCGAGGCGGCGCGGGCGGGCGAAGCCGGCCGCGGCTTCGCCGTGGTCGCGGCGGAAGTGAAGGAACTCGCCAACCAGACCGCCCGGGCGACCGACGAGATTTCCGGCCAGATCGGACAGGTCCAGTCCATCACTGGGCAGGCGGTCACGGCCATCGGCGACATCGCGGCCCGCATCCGCGAGATCGACGGACTGGCCAGCTCGATCGCCGCGGCGGTGGAGGAGCAGGGCGCGGCGACCCAGGAGATCGTGCGCAACGTCTCCGAAGCGTCCGCCGGCACCGGTGCCGTGACGGGCAACGTCGCGAGCGTCGCGGTGGCGGCCGAGGAGACCGGGGCCGCCGCGAATCAGGTTCTGACCTCCGCCTCCGAGCTGTCGCAGCAATCCGAGCGCCTCGACGGCCAGGTCCGCCACTTCCTCGCGACGGTGCGGGCCGCCTGAGGCGCGCCGGGACCCCCATCACTTCCGCGGACCGGGGGTGATGGGGGTCTGAAACGCCCCGTTCGTGACGGGCGCCGAATGAAAAAGGCCCCGATGCGTTCACCGCATCGGGGCCTTTTCGTTGGGGCGGAGGAAGCGGGGCTGTTAGCCCGTCAGCGCTTCCTTCGAGCGCTCGAAGCGCTTGCGCTCGTTCGGGTCGAGGTGGATCTTGCGCAGGCGGATCGACTTCGGCGTGACTTCCATCAGCTCGTCGTCCTGAATCCAGGCCAGCGACTTCTCCAGCGTCATCCGGATCGGCGGCGTCAGGCGCACGGCCTCGTCCTTCGAGGTGGTGCGGATGTTGGTGAGCTTCTTGCCCTTGAGCACGTTCACCTCGAGGTCGTTCTCGCGGTTGTGCTCGCCGACGATCATGCCCTGATAGACCTTGGCGCCGGGCTCGATCATCATCGGGCCGCGATCTTCGAGGTTCCACATGGCGTAGGCCACGGCCTCACCCTTGTCGTTCGAGATCAGCACGCCGTTGCGGCGGCCGGCGATCTCGCCCTTGTAGGGCTCGTAGGCCTTGAACAGGCGGTTCATGATCGCGGTGCCGCGGGTGTCGGTCATCAGCTCGCCCTGGTAGCCGATGAGGCCGCGGGTCGGAGCGTGGAAGACGAGCCGGAGCCGGTTGCCGCCCGAGGGCCGCATCTCGATCATCTCGGCCTTGCGCTCGGACATCTTCTGCACGACGACGCCCGAATATTCCTCGTCGACGTCGACCACGACCTCCTCGACCGGCTCCAGGATCTCGCCGTCCTCGTCCTTCTCCAGAACGACGCGCGGACGCGACACGGCCACCTCGAAGCCTTCGCGGCGCATGGTCTCGATCAGGATCGAGAGCTGCAGCTCGCCGCGGCCGGAGACGTAGAACGAGTCCTTGTCGGCGGCTTCCTCGATTTTGAGCGTGACGTTGCCCTCGGCCTCCTTGAACAGGCGGTCGCGGATCATGCGGCTCGTGACCTTGTCGCCCTCGGTGCCGGCCAGCGGCGAATCGTTGACGATGAAGGACATGGTGACGGTCGGCGGATCGATCGGCTGGGCCTGGATCGGGGTCTCGACCTGCGGGTCGCAGAAGGTGTCGGCCACCGTGCCCTTCACGAGACCGGCGATGGAGACGATGTCGCCCGCCTCACCGACCTCGATCGGCGCACGCTCCAGGCCGCGGAAGGCGAGGATCTTCGAGACGCGGCCGGTCTCCACGACCTTGCCGTCGCGCGAGAGAACCTTGATCGACTGGTTCGGCTTCACCGTGCCGGAGGCGATGCGCCCCGTGATGATGCGGCCGAGGAACGGGTTGGCTTCGAGCAGCGTGCCGAGCATCCGGAACGGACCCTCCTCGACGCGGGCTTGCGGCACGTGCTTGAGCACGAGGTCGAACAGCGGCGCGAGGCCGACATCCGGCGAGGCGTCGGGCGAATCGGCCATCCAGCCGTTGCGGCCCGAGCCGTAGAGGATCGGGAAGTCGAGCTGCTCGTCGGTGGCGTCGAGCGCCGCGAACAGGTCGAACACCTCGTTCACGACTTCGTTGATGCGCGCGTCCGGCCGGTCGACCTTGTTGATCGCCACGATCGGGCGAAGGCCGATCTTGAGCGCCTTGCCGACCACGAACTTGGTCTGCGGCATCGGGCCTTCGGCGGCATCGACCAGCACGATCACGCCGTCGACCATCGAGAGGATACGCTCGACCTCACCGCCGAAATCGGCGTGGCCGGGGGTGTCGACGATGTTGACGCGGGTATCCTGCCAGACGACCGAGGTCGCCTTGGCGAGAATCGTGATGCCACGCTCCTTCTCGAGGTCGTTGGAATCCATCGCCCGCTCCTCGACCCGCTGGTTTTCGCGGAAGGTGCCGGACTGCTGAAGCAGCTTGTCGACCAGCGTCGTCTTGCCGTGGTCGACGTGGGCGATGATGGCGATGTTGCGCAGCTTCATCGGAGATCTCGAGCCGTTCGGAAACTTGGAGCCCGGCCATAAAGCGCCGTGTCGCGGGCCGTGTTTCGACGGTCGTGACGCCAGGGTACGGATTCGGGCGGTATCGCGTCGCAATATAAGGTGTCGCCCGATCCGGCAAGTGCGCGCGGCGCCGTGTCGGTCGCGGGAGCCATGCCTTCACCCCGTGGCAAGACGGGCCGAGGCATGAATCGTGTTCGATCGCGCCCTCATGCGGGGACGCTGTGGGGCCGCTTGGCCTGAGTGACGGCTGCCGGCGCTTCCGCTTCGGCATGCTCTGCGGGACGGTGGTCGAAGATGCCGCGTTGGCGATGGTTGATGGCGCAGGTCGTGCGGCGCCTCTGGGTGCGCGCCACGCTGATCGGCTCGGCGGGGGTGATGGCGGCGCTGCTGGCGGCGGTGGCCGAGCGCTACCTGCCCTGGACGGTGCCGGGCGCGATCAGCACCGATGCGCTCGACAGCATCCTCACCGTCATCGCCTCCAGCATGCTGTCCGTCACTACCTTCTCGCTGAACGTCATGGTGTCGTCCTACGGCTCGGCCACGAGCAACGTCACGCCCCGCGCCACCAAGCTCCTCATTGAGGACCGGGTGACCCAGACCGTCCTCTCGACCTTTCTGGGGTCCTTCCTGTTCGGCATCGTCGGCCTCGTCGTCTCGAAGACCGGGGCTTACGGCGAGAGCGGGCGCACGATCCTCTTCGTCGTCACGATCGCGGTCATCGTTCTGATCGTCGTCGCGCTGCTGCGCTGGATCGACCATTTGACGCGCCTCGGCCGCGTGGGGGAGACGACCGACCGGGTCGAGACGGCGGCCCGTACCGCGATCGAGACGCGCCTGCGCGACCCCTATCTCGGGGGCCGACCCCTGCGCGATCCCGACCAGCAGATCCCGGCGGGCGCCGTGACGGTAACCGTGGACGCGATCGGCTACGTTCAGCACATCGACATGGCGGCCCTGTCCAAGATCGGCGAGGCGCACGACATGGAGATCTTCGTCGCGGCGACGCCCGGACGGTTCGTCCATCCGGAGACGCCGGTGGCCTGGATCGACCGGCTCGAGGCCGGGGAGGACCGGGACACGCTGCGCCGGAGCGTCGGCGGGGCGTTCTTGGTCGGGAACGAGCGTGCCTTCGACCAGGACCCGCGTTTTGGCCTCGCGGTGATGAGCGAGATCGGTTCGCGCGCCCTGTCGCCCGCGACCAATGATCCCGGCACTGCGATCGACGTGATCGGCCGCTCGACCCGCCTCGTTAGCCTCTGGGTGCGCGGCACGACCGCTCCGGAGGCGGGCGAGCCGAAACATCCGCGCATCCATGTCCCGCCGCTCGACACTGCCGATATGTTCGAGGACGCCTTCATGTTGATGGCCCGCGACGGCGCGGGGCTGATCGAGGTGCAGCTGCGCATCCAGAAGGCGCTGCTGGCCCTGAGCCGCATCGGCGGCGAGGCATCCCGGGCCGCCGCGCTGCATCAGTCGCGCATGGCCCTGGAGCGCGCCGAACTCGCGCTCACGCTCGAGGCCGACAAGATCCGGCTGCGCGCGGCGGCCGGCGCCGTCGAGGCCGCCGAGGCGAGCCCGGCCTGAGGGCGGCGCTCGCCCCGGTCTCGCGCCGTCGAGGCGTTTGCTGTTGAGGACGCAGCACCCCCGCGCGGCGCGGCGCGCGATCTGCCATAAGCTGTCGGGCATGATCCACACGCTGCGACGTTGCCCGTGACCGACCGTCCCCCGATCCGCTTCCGCGGCCGCTCCTTCCTGGCGATGGTGCTGGCCCCCGTGCCGCCGATCGATCAGTGGCTCGCCGAACTCGATGCGCTCAAGCGGCGCGCGCCCGCCTTCTTCTCGGTGCGGGCGATCATCCTCGACGTGACTGGCCTGCGCTTCGAGCGCTCGGACCTCGCGCATCTCTGCGAGGAGTTGAACCAGCGCTCCATCACCATCCTCGGCATCGAGGGCATCGGGCCGACCTCGCTCGGGCCGGGCTTCCCGCCGCCGCTTGTGGGGGGCAAGCCGGTCGATGACATTACGCCGCCCGAGCCCGGCGCCGCCGAGGCGCCGGCTGCGGCGGATCACCCGTCCGCCCCGGCTTTAGTGGCGTCCGCGGCCCCGGCTCGGACGCGCTCCTTCGTCCTCGATGCGCCGGTGCGCTCGGGGCAGGTGATCCAGCATCTCGACGGCGATGTGACCGTGATGGGGTCGGTCGCCTCGGGGGCGGAGGTGATCGCGGGGGGCTCGATCCACATCTACGGCGCCCTGCGCGGCCGGGCGATCGCAGGGGCGGTGGGCGATCCGGGCGCGCGCATCCTCACCCGGAAGTTCGAGCCGGAACTCGTCGCCATCGACGGTCTTTACAAGACCGCCGACGATCTCGGCGGCACCCGCTGGGGCCAGTCGGTCCAGGCGCGGCTCGAAGGCGACGCCATCGTCCTCGTGCCGCTCGACTGACGCCGCGTTTCGGCACGCGCCACCCGGCGACATCCGTCCATCACGAAAGCGTGCGGGTGGCGGTCATCCGCCGCCCAGACGGCGCGGGTGGCGGTCATCCGCCGCCCAGACGGCGCGGGTGGCGGAAATCCGCCGCCCGTCCTTCGGATGTGAACCGGGAGCTTCCGAAAAAACCCTTTCCAAGCAGTAAATTGCAGGAATCTGGGTGCTTTCTGCATGGCTGGCATGCGCTCTGCAAAGAGGACCGGACCATTCGCACCGGCCGCAGAGCCGGGCCATCCGGGAGAAGCCCCTTGCTCGAACGTCTTCGTTTCACGCGTCGCGGCCTTGCCATGCTCGCCGCCGCGACCGCCGCATCGCTCGCCCCGCTTCCGCTCTCCGCGCAGGAAGTGGTGCGCGTCGGCAACCTCAAGCTCGCCCACTTCGCCGGCGTCTCCTACGTCAAGGAGATTGCCAAGACCTGCGGCCTGACCGTCGATCTCAAGATCTTCGCCAAGGGGCCCGATATCATGCAGGCGATGCTCGCCGGCGAACTCGATGTCGGCGCCACCGCCTCGGAGGCGGCGATCTCGGCCCGCGGCAACGGCGCCCAGGTCTTCATCGTCGGCGGCTTCGCCAAGGGCGGCGCCCGCCTGCTGGCGACGCCGGATTCCGGCATCAAGTCGGCCGCCGACCTCAAGGGCAAGCGGGTCGGCGTCACCCGCGGCTCGATCCAAGAGGTGCTGCTCGGCGCCGAGATGGCCAAGCACGGCCTCAAGGCCCGCGACGTCAACCTGATCTATCTCGGATACCCGGATCTCAACCAGGCGCTGCTGCAGAAGCAGGTCGATGCGATCATGCAGACCGAGCCGCAATCGGCCCAGGCCATCGCCCGCGGCTTCGGCGTCGAGGTGATCAAGCCCTACGACACCCCGGTCGGCTCGCCGATCCGCACGCTGGTGATGACGGAGAAGTTCTACGGCGAGAAGAAGCCGGTCGCGGCCAAGTTCATGGAATGTTTCGTGAAGGCGCAGAAGACCTTCATGGACGATCCCAAGGCCGCCGAGACCTTCGTCACGCAGGACGTGTTCAAGGGGCAGGTCACCGCGGCGGAGTTCCAAGAGGCGCTCGCCAACTCGCCCTACACCCTGGAGATGAGCGCCGACCACATCCAGCGGACCACCGACGTCATGGCCGAGCACGGCATCGGCAAGATGTCGAAGCCCGCCAAGGCCGCCGAGTGGGTGAAGCTCGACCTGCTGGAGGCCGCCAAGGCCTCCGCCGGCACGAACTGAGGAGGGCTCCCCGTGAACGCCTTGCGTCTCAAACCCCTGGCCGAGGGGCTGGCGGTTCCCGTCGCCATCCTCGTGCTCTGGCAGCTCGCCTGCACGGCGGGGCTCGTCAACCCGATGGTGCTGCCCTCGCCCGCCGCGGTCGCGGTGCGCTGGTGGGCCTATCTCGCCCCGCTCGAAGCCTATGATCCGGAACACGGATCGTGGTTTGCGTGGCTCTTCTCCGGCGAGATGCTGCACGATGCGGTGGCATCGCTCTACCGCGTCGTCGTCGGCTTCGCCGTCGGCGCCGGGCTCGCCCTGCCGCTCGGCCTGTTCATGGGCTCCAGCGACCTGATCTACCGCCACATCAACCCCTTGATGCAGGTTCTGCGGCCGATCCCGCCGATCGCCTACATCCCGCTCTCGATCCTGTGGTTCGGCCTCGGCAACGCGCCCGCCGTGTTCCTCATCGCCATCGGCGCCTTCTTCCCCGTGCTGATGAACACCATTGCCGGCGTGCGCCATGTGGACGGGATCTATATCCGCGCCGCCCGCAGCCTCGGCGCCAGCCGGATGACGATCTTCCGCCGGGTCATCCTGCCGGCCGCCACCCCCTACATCCTGTCGGGGGCGCGGATCGGCATAGGCACCGCCTTCATCGTGGTGATCGTGGCCGAGATGATCGCGGTCAATAACGGCCTCGGCTTCCGCATCCTGGAGGCGCGCGAATATTTCTGGTCCGACAAGATCATCGCCGGAATGCTGACCATCGGCGCGCTCGGCCTCGTCATCGACATGGCGGTAAGCCGCCTGAACAATCACCTGCTCCGCTGGCATCGCGGCCTGGAATCGTGAGGTCCCCCATGTCCGTGCAACCGCATCCCCTCGAATCCGTCACCCAGGACGCCGTTCCGATCGCGCCGCCGGTGACGTCCGCCGCCTCCCCGCACATCGTGGTCTCGGGCGTGGACAAGATCTTCCCCGTCCCCGGCGGTGAGGTCGTCGCCCTCAAGGACATCGACCTCACCATCAACCGCGGCGAGTTCGTCTGCCTCCTCGGCCCCTCCGGCTGCGGGAAGTCGACGCTGCTCAACGCCATCGCCGGCTTCTCGCACCCGACCCGCGGCGGCATCGACGTGGAGGACCGCAAGGTCGCCGCGCCCGGTCCCGACCGGGGCATGGTGTTCCAGGAATACGCCCTGTTTCCCTGGATGACGGTGGCGCAGAACATCGCCTTCGGCCTGGAGATCAAGGGCATGGCCCGCGGGGCGATCCAGGCGCGGGTGGCCGAACTCCTCGACATGCTCAAGCTCGCCGAGTTCCGCGACCGCTTCCCCAAGGATCTGTCCGGCGGCATGCGCCAGCGCGTGGCGATCGCCCGCGTGCTGGCGCTGGACAGCCCGGTGATGCTGATGGACGAGCCGTTCGGCGCGCTCGACGCCCTGACCCGCCGCTCGCTGCAGGACGAGCTGCTGCGGATCTGGGCGGCGACGGGCAAGACCATCGTGTTCGTCACCCACTCGATCGAAGAATCGATCTATCTGGCCGACCGCATCGTCGTGCTCACCTACCGCCCCGGCACGATCAAGCGCGACCTGCGGGTCGAGCTGCCGCGCCCGCGCGACAGCGCCTCGGCCGCCTTCAACGCCCTGAAGCGCGACCTCTCCGCCCTCGTCACCGCCGAGCAGCACCGGTTCGAGCAGGTGGAGTTGAAGGGGCTGACGACGGATTGAGGATTGCCGCCGCAGCTTTCTTCGGCCTGCGGCGCTGCCATGTTAGGCTCTCATATCGTTTCCGAATGATCACGTCGGGGACCGCGGATCCCCTCTCCCCGCTGAGCGGGGAGAGGGCTCGACCGACCTCGTCGTCGGCTGAGCGAGCCGGCAGGCGAGGGTGAGGGGGCTTCGACGGATGTGCTTCTTCCGTACAGGCCCCCTCACCACCGCTTCGACTCTCGCCTCCGCTTCCCGCAGGCACGGCAGGGTGCCTGCGGGCCTCTCCCCGCACGGCGGGGAGAGGGGGGAGTTGCGGCCCCCGTCCGATCAATCGGAAACCGCATCAGATCGCTCACCGCATATGGTGGCGGTGACGGAAGTCTCGTCCGGTCCATGAGAGTGACGCCCTTCCCCCGCGCCACGGTCGCGCATGTCCTCATCCTCGCCGTGCTGGCGGTTGCCGCCGTCTTCGCCGTTCTCAAGGCGGGGGAGGTGACGGAGGCCCGCGTGGCGGAAAGCCTCGCGGGGGACGCGCGCCAGCGGGCGGAGATCTACGCCCAGAGCCTGGAAGGCACCATCGAGCGGTTCGGCTTCCTGCCGGCCGCCGCCGCCCTCGATCCGCGGGTGCAGTCCTTGCTCGCCGCCCCCGACGATCCGGCGCAGGTCGCCACCGTCAACGCCTATCTCCAGCGGCTGAGCCGCGAGGCGGGGGCGGGCGTCGTCTATCTGCTGATCCCGTCCGGCCTGACCATCGCCGCCTCGAACTGGGACACGCCCCAGACCTATATCGGCCAGGATTTTTCCTATCGTCCCTATTTCACGCAAGCGCGCGACGGGCGCACCGGGCGCTTCTATGCCATCGGCACGCTGACCGGCGTGCCCGGCTACTTCATCAGCGCCCCCGTCATCATCGACGGCACGGTGCGCGGCGTGGTGGCGACCAAGGTCAGCCTCGACCCGCTGGAGACGATCTGGCGCGAGGGCAGCGACCGCGTGCTGGTGACCGACCAGAACGGCATCGTCTTCCTCGCCTCCGATGCAGGCCTCAAGTTCCGCGCGACGAAGCCCCTCGACGAAGCCGCCCGCGCCGGCATGGAGCGGACGCGCCAATACGGGCGCGACGACTATGCCCCGATCGATCTCGGCCGGACGGAGACGGTCGGCGGCGTGCCCCTGGTCACCCGGTCGGAGGCGGCGCCGCTCACCCGCGCCCTGTTCGAGGAGGCGAGCCTGCCGGCCTATGGCTGGACGCTGCTGCTCTTCGCCGACGCCGCGCCGGTGGCCATTGCCGGGCGCAGCGCCCGAGCCGGCGCGATCCTGGCGCTGGTCGTGCTCGGCCTGATCGGCCTCTACGGGGGCCAGCACCTGCGGCGGGTGCGCGAGAACCGCGCGGCGCAACGCGCTTTGGAAGCCGCGGTCGCGGCCCGGACCGCCGATCTCAGTGCGGCCAACCTCAAGCTCGCGGGCGAGATCGAGGAGCGGACCCGCGCCGAGAGCGACCTGCGCGAGGCGCAAGGGGAACTGGTTCAGGCGGCCAAGATGGCGACCCTCGGCCAGATGGCAGCGGGCATCACCCACGAACTCAACCAGCCGCTCGCCGCCATGCGGGGGCTGGCCGACAATGCCTCCGCCTTCCTGAGGCAGGGCCGGGAGGCGGACGCTGCCGCCAACCTGACCCGCATCGTCTCCCTGGTGGACCGGCTCGGCAAGATCACCGGACAGTTGCGCAGCTTCTCCCGCCGCTCGGGGACGGAGCGGGTCGCGGTCGATGTCGGCGTGGCGGTCTCGGAGAGCCTCGCCATCCTGTCCGCCCGCATCCGTGACGCCGGCGCGCGGGTGACGACCGACCTCGATCCGGCGGCGCGATGGGTGGTGTTCGAGCCGATCCGCCTGTCGCAGGTGCTGGTCAACCTCGTCGGCAACGCCCTCGATGCGGTGAAGGGGCGCCCCGGCGCGGAGGTCGCGGTGCGCGCCTGGGCCGGGGACGGGCAGGTCGTGCTCAGCGTCGAGGATAACGGGCCGGGCCTCGACGCGGCGGCCCTGGCGCGCCTGTTCGAGCCGTTCTTCACCACCAAGCCGGCGGGGGAGGGGCTCGGCCTCGGCTTGCCGATCTCGCTCGCCATCGCCCGCGAATTCGGGGCGAACCTCCAGCCCCGGCCGATGCCCGGCGGCGGCCTCGCCTTCGACCTCGTGATGGAGGTCGCCAAGGAAGCGATCAAGCAGGACGCGCTCAAGCAGGACGCGGACACGCCCCCGCCGGAGAGGATGCGCCATGTTTCCTGAGGCTGAGCCAGCCGCGGCGCGGGTCGTGCTGATCGACGACGAAGAGATGGTCCGGCTTGCCATGGAGCAGGCGCTGCAGCTCGCCGGCATCGCGGTCGAGGCTTTTTCCAGCGCCGAGGCCGCGCTGCCGGCCATCGGGCGCGGCTTTTCCGGCATCGTCGTGAGCGACGTGCGTCTTCCCGGCCGCGACGGGCTCGAACTCCTCGCCGACATCCGCCGCCGCGACCCGGAATTGCCGGTGGTGCTCGTCACCGGTCATGGCGACATCGCCATGGCGGTCGCCGCCATGCGGGAGGGCGCCTACCACTTCATCGAGAAGCCGTTCGTCAACAACGCCTTCGTCGAGGTGGTCCGCCGTGCCCTGGAGAAGCGGGCGCTGGTGATGGAGAATCGCCGCCTGCGTGATGCCCTCGATTGCGGTGACGCCCCGGGCAGCGCGGTGGAGCGCTGCCTTGTCGGCCAATCGCCGGCCCTGCGGCGGCTGCGCGACGACATCGCCTCGCTCAGCTCGGCCGCCGCCGACGTGCTGGTGCTCGGCGAGACCGGGGCGGGCAAGGAGCAGGTCGCCCGCGCTCTGCACGAGGGCGGGGCGCGGGCGGCAAAACCCTTCGTGGCGATCAATTGCGGCGCCATCCCCGAGAGCATGTTCGAGAGCGAGATGTTCGGCCACGAGGCCGGCGCCTTCACGGGGGCGGGCAAGCGCCGCATCGGCAAGGTCGAGCATGCGAGCGGCGGCACGCTGTTCCTCGACGAGGTCGAGAGCATGCCGCTGGCCCTCCAAGTGAAGCTGCTGCGCGTGTTGCAGGAGCGGCGCGTGGAACGGCTCGGCTCCAACACCAGTGTGCCGGTGGATCTCCGCGTGGTGGCCGCCACCAAGGAGGATCTCGATGCGCTCTCGGAGGCCGGCCGCTTCCGCCGCGACCTGTACTTCCGCCTCAACGTGGTAACGCTGACCCTGCCGCCCTTGCGCGAGCGCCGCGAGGACATCCCGCTCCTGTTCGAGCGCTTCCTCGTCCAGGCGGCGGTGAAGTATCAGCGCCCGGTGATCGAGGTGCCGCCGTCCTTGCGCCGGTCGCTGATGCTCGCCGATTGGCCGGGCAATGTGCGCGAACTCAAGAACGCCGCCGAGCGCTACGTCCTCGGCTTCCTCAGCCCGGACCTTGCCGGCGGCCCCGGCGCGGCGCCTAGCCTCGACGCCCTGCTCGACCGGGTGGAGCGCCTCGTGATCGAAGATGCGCTCAAGGCCTCCGGCCAGCGCATCGCCGAGGCGGCGCGGACGCTCGGCCTGCCGCGCAAGACGCTCTCCGACCGCATGCGGCGTCTCGGCTTGAGCGCGGGCGACTGATTTCCTTCAAGCACGAGACCGAGCCCATGACGCACGATTCCGGCTGGCCGCCGCTCATCCTCGCCAACGCCCCCAACGGCGCCACCCGCAGCAAGGCCGACCATCCGGCCCTGCCGATCACGGAAAGCGAGATCGCCCGCACCGCCGCCGAGATCGCGGAGGCCGGTGCCGCCCTGATCCACGTCCATGTCCGCGACGCGCAGGGCCGCCACCTTCTCGATGCGCAGGTCTATCGCGCCGTGACCGCCGCGATCCGCGCCGAGGTCGGGGATCGCCTCGTGGTGCAGATCACCTCGGAGGCCGCCGGGCGCTACGAAGCCCCGGAGCAGATGGCGGTGGTGCGCGCGACCCGGCCCGAAGCGGTGTCCGTGGCGCTGCGCGAGATCGTGCCGGATGCCGGGGCCGAGGCCGCGGCGGCGGCGTTCTTCGCCTGGGCGCGACGCGAGCGCGTCCTCCTCCAGATCATCCTCTACGAACCGGCCGAGGTGGCCCGCTACGCCGATCTCAAAAGCCGCGGCGTGCTCGGCGAGGGCGGGGATTTCCCGCTCTTCGTGCTCGGCCGCTACACGCCCGGACAGGTCTCGCGGCCCGCCGACCTGCTGCCCTTCCTCGCGGCGGCCGGGGAGGGGATGCCGCTCTGGGCGATCTGCGCCTTCGGCCCGCGGGAGAATGCCTGCGCCCTCGTCGCGGCGGGCCTCGGCGGGCATGTGCGCGTCGGCTTCGAGAACAGCCTGCTCGCGCCCGATGGCCGCCCGGCCGAGAGCAACGCCGCCCAGATCCGCCGCGCGGCGGAGGGGGCCCGCCTGCTCGGGCGCCCGCTGGCCGATGCCGACACCGCGCGGGCGCTGATGGCCCGACCGGCCGTCCGATAGGGCGGGGGTCGCGGGCCGGTATCCGCGCGCGGATCCTGCGTTCCGCAGGCTACGGCACTGGCGCCGGGCCCAATCGGCCACGCCTTGCGGCTCGGTTCGAGAGGCTATGCTTGATACCGGGCCGACTTCTACTGCGGTATGGGCGCCCTCGATCGCCGCGAAGGGCAGATTTGAGGGAGGGCGATTTTTAATCCCGCATTTTTTGCAGACGTGCAGATATTTTTAGTCTGTTGTTTTTGGATTAAAATTGTAACAAGTCCCGAGCTTTATCAATTGATGGACCGAAGCTCGGCTTTTCCCCCTCGGTCCTTCCCTCCATGAAGAACACTCAACGAGCAAAGCGTGCCGAGTCGAGGACGGCGGTTCAGGCGCGAGTTCCGGGGGAATCGACTTGAAATTCGGACAGAAAGTGCGCCGCGCCGCACAGGTCTTCACGTCTGTTTGCGTAGCGGGCGCCTGCCTGGCTGGGGCCTCTTCCTCGGCCCTGGCCCGCTCCGCCGCCTTGCCCGGTATCACCGTCGGCCTTCCGACGGGCTGGCAGGTTCCGGAGGGCGTCCAGATGGCCCTCACGACGAGCTTTGCCGAGCGCAGCACCCAGCCGCGGGACAATCAGGGCAACAACAACCTCGTCGTCTTCCTGTGGGCGACGCCCTGGAAGGTTCTGGGCGGACAGTTGCGGTTCCTTCAGTCGTTCCCGTTCAATGCGCAAAGCCCGCAAGGCGGCCCCTGGCAGGCGGGTCTGTTCCAGCCCCTGACGACGGCCCAGATCGCCTGGAAGATCAACGACAACCTCGGCGTCAGCTACTTCCTCGGCGGCTTCTGGCCCAGTGACACGCTCCTGGCGCTCCGCTCGGCCTCGATCGCCCAGCGCTTCGCGATCAGCTATGTCGGCGATGGCTGGAACGTCACGGCCAACCTCCATTACGGCACGATGCTGGCCGAGAACTCGCCGACCAACGTGCACTATTCCGACTACCTGAACCTCGACCTGACCGCGACCAAGCGGTTCGGCAAATGGTCGTTCGGTGCCGTCGCCTTCGGCTCGACCGACCTGCCGACGAACCGGCGGGGCTACCGGCCGGGCGGGCAGTTCGCAATGGGACCCCTCGTCGCCTACGCGTTCGACAAGTTCACGGTCCAGTCCTTCGTTACCCGCGACATCGCACAGCGCAACCTCGGCGGCGAGGAAACCCGCGCCTGGATGCGCTTCCTCGTGCCGCTCTGGCGGCCGGAAAAGGGCGAGCAGGTTCCGAACCGGGTCACGGTTCGGCGCAACAGCGCCGCGGGGCCGGCGATCGCGGGCCAGTGACGGATCGGCCTGCCTCAGGCGGGCCGGGGCAACGTTTGGTCTGAATATCAGGCGCGGCCGCTCTCCGAGAGCGGTCGCGCCTGCGTCGTATGATGGGTCCGCAGGCGGAAGCCGAGGATCAGCAGCATCACGCCGAAGACCAGCGCGTAAGCGCCGAGCCACCATGTCAGCACCAGCGCCGACATGCCGGGATTGATCAGGAGCGCGATCCCGAACAGCACCGAGACGGCGCCGCCGAGACCCAGCCACCAGCGCCCGTAATGCGGATGGAGGCGGAAGGCCGCCGCGATCATCAGCCCGCCCGAGAGCAGGGCCCAGGCGGCCACGAGAAGCACGAAGGCCCAGACGGCGGCGGCCGGCACGAGAAACGCCGCGACGCCGACCGCGATGTCGAGCAGGCCCTCGAGCAGCAGGAAGCCCCAGCGCTCGTGCTGCCGTGCCGCCCGCACCCCGGCGGCGATGCCGAAGGCGCCATCGACCAGCATGTAGGCCGAGAAGAACAGCACCAGCGAGAGCACGAAGGCCGCCGGTGCCACGAAGGCGATGACGCCGAACAGGATGGCGAGCGCGCCGCGCAGGGCGACGAGCCACCAGTTGCGGGCCAGGACGGTGCTCATCGCGTCGAGGCGGGCCGATCCGGTCAGCGGCACGCCGGACGGAGGGGTTGCACCGGATGTCTCGGACGCTCCAGCCATCTCACGCTCCTTCGGCACAGTTGGGCAAGGTCGAGGTAAGGTCGGGCATGTCGGCGCCGCAGCCGGATCGAACCGGGCACGAGCGTCGCATCGGCTGTGCAACGCAACTTATAGCTGCTCGTTCCCTGCTGCGTGACGGAGAGTCGGGTCGGTAAGCCAATTCGCAAGTGTCCGTGCTCGGGAGCACCAGGTCTCCGGCGAACGCGATGCGTATCCGAGTCGCCGCGATGGGTATCGGTTGCTGCGATCCCACCGTTCGGGATTTCGCTTTCTCGATCCTGAACTCACGATCCCCTGAGCCAGGGCCGTGCGCGGGAAAAGACATCTGCGGGTCTCTCGGATTCTTTGCCGTGAACCTTTCGCGGCCTTTCCAGCAAGCCCCTGCGTGATCGAAGGGTCTGGCGTGTCCGGGTTCGACCGACGCGGTTTGCCCTGTCGAAATTCGACGAGCGAGTCGCCCGGTCCCATGCAGGCATTGCGGCGGCCCGAGCCACGCCGATGGCTTCGCGGGATCGCTCGAAGATGGCAGAACCGTCCGGCCGGAGCCTCGGCCGGAGATCCCCGCGGCTTTCTACGAAGGCCGGGACGGGGAAGCCGGCCCCGACCGTGCGAAAGGACGCGACATGACGGTGTCGAACGACGACGAGTTGGCGGGGCTGAAGCAGATCGGTCGCATCGTGGCCGATACGCTGGCCGTGATGGGCCGGGCGATCGAGCCCGGCATGACCACGCGCGAACTCGACGATGTCGGGCGGGCCTTCCTGGAGGCGGCCGGCGCGCGCTCGGCGCCGGAGACGGTCTACGCCTTTCCGGGTGCGACCTGCATCAGCGTCAACGAGGAGATCGCCCACGGCATCCCCGGCGAACGCCGGATCGCGCCGGGGGATTTGGTCAATATCGACGTCTCGGCGGAGCGGGACGGCTACTTTGCCGATACGGGCGCGTCCTTCGCCGTGCCGCCGGTGACGCGCGCGGTCGAGCGGCTGTGCAAGGACGGGCGCCGGGCGATGTGGGCGGGCCTGCGTCAGGTCGGTGCCGGCAAGCCGCTCTCGGGCATCGGCCGGGCGGTGGGCACCTTCGCGCATAAGAACGGCTACACGCTGGTGCGCAACCTCGCGAGCCACGGCGTGGGCCTGTCGCTGCACGAGGAGCCGACCGAGATCGCGACCTGGCCCGACCCGTCCGAGCGCCGGATCATGCGCGACGGCATGGTGTTGACCGTCGAGCCGTTCCTGTCGCTGGGCGCGGATTTCGCCGAGGACGGCGACGATCCCTGGACCCTCTATAGCCGGCCGCGCGCCCTCACAGTCCAGTACGAGCACACCGCCGTCGCCACGCGCAACGGGCCGCTGATCCTCACCATGCCGGGGTCGTAGCGGGGTCTTCGTTCACCCCGCATTCGCGTCGAGCCAGTGCTCGGCGCCGGAGAGGTCATAGCCGTGGCGGGCGCCGTAGGCCGCCACCTCGTCCCGGCCCAAGCGTCCGGCGAGCACTTCGCCGATCACCCAGAGCGTCAGCGAGCGCGTGCCGCTGCGGCAATGGGCGACGACCGGGCCGGGTGCCGCCTCGACCGCCGCGTGGAAGCGCTCCACCGCCTCGCGGGTGAGGGTGGGGCCGGTCACCGGCAGATCGAGGTAGTGCAGGCCCGCCGCCTCCGCCGCCGCGCGCTCGGCGGCCGCGCCGGGCTGGCCCGGCTCCTCGCCGTCGGGGCGGTTGTTGATGAGGAGGCTCACGCCCTCCGCCCCGAGCGCCTCGATCTCCGCGAGGCTCGGCTGGCCGGCAACCGACAGCTTGGAATCGATGGTTGTCCGCTTCATGCTGCCCACCCGTGTTGCCGTTCGAAACCTGGGCGTAGCGCGCACCCTTCGTCGCAACAAGGCGAGACGCGCGATCAAGCCGGCGCACGTGACGCGGGGCCTCGGCGGGAGCCGTGCAGCCCCTCCGTCCGTTTCCCTGGCACCCGGCAGGACCGGGTCGCTGAACGGAGACACGGGGTGGTGGGGCGGCGCGCCCGTCGCTGGCGCGACGCGGATCCCGAGACGCACGGACCGAAGCCGGCGGACACGCCGGTCTGCCCGCTCTGCGAGCGGCCGATTCCGGCCCATGCGCGCCAGAGCCTGCATCACCTCACGCCGAAGATGAAGGGCGGCACTCACGGGGCGACCGTGCGGCTGCATCAGATCTGCCACTCGGCGATCCATGCCCGCTACAGCGAGGCCGAGATCGCCCGGCGGCTCGCCGAGGTCGAGGCGCTCCGCGCCGATCCCGAGATCGCCCGCTTCCTCGACTGGGTGCGCGGCAAGCCCGATGATTTCCACGCCCCCACGCGCAAGACCCGCGCCCGGCGCGGCGACGGAGCCGTACGGCGCTAGGGGGGGCGTCGGCTCGATCGGAGCGAGGCTTGCCGCCCTACGCCGCCTCGTCCGCCTGCGCCAACTCCGTGTCGAGCCCCGCCAGGGCGCGTTCCAGCGCGTCGAAGCAGTCCGGATCGAAAGCGGTGCCGACATCACTGCGCATGATCGCGAGCGCCTTTTCCACGGGCATCGCCTTCCGGTAGGGCCGGTCCGCGGTTAGGGCGTCGAACACGTCGGCGACCGAGACGATCCGGGTCTCGGGCGCGATCGCCTCGCCCTTCAGCCCTCGCGGATAGCCTCGTCCGTCGAGCCGCTCGTGGTGGCCGCCCCCGATCCGGGCGATCTCGTGGAAGGCAGCCACCCGGGTCAGGATCGTCTCCGACATCGCGGCGTGGTTGCGCATGTCCTGCCACTCGGCCTCGTCCAGCTTGCCGTTCTTGTCGAGGATCGCGTTCGAGACCCCGAGCTTGCCGACATCGTGCAGCAGCGCAGCCCGCTTCAGCCAGCGTCGGCGCTCCGGCGTGTAGCCGAGCTCGGCCGCGACCATGTCGGCATAGACCGCGACGCGCTCCGAATGGCCCGAGGTGAACGGGCTCTTGGCATCGATGATCTGCGCGAAGGCGCGGGCGATGTCGTCGAGATAGTCTTCGTCCACGGTGATCGGGCTGCGGGGCGCCAGGGCGACCACCGCCGCCTCGATCTCGTCGGAGGCCAAGGTCTCCCAGAAGCCGGGGGTGGCCGCGGCCGCTTCGAAGCTCGCCACGATCTGCGGATCGAACCACGTGCCGGCGCGCGCCCGCACCTCGGCCAGGGCCGCCGCGCGGCCGGCGGAGGTGTGGAAGACATCGACCACCTGGGCGAGCAGCGCCACGCGGGCATAGAGTGGGATCGCGGGGCCGGCGAGTCGATCGGGCCGGCCCCCGCCGTTCCAGTGCTCATCAAGGGCGTGGATGGCCTCGCAGACGCTTGGCGGGAACCGCAACTGCCGGGCGATCTCGGCACCGCGCTGGCAGCGGGTCTGGATCAGTTCGTCGACGATCGTCCCCCCGTTCTGCAGAATGTTGAGCACCGCGCGGAAGCGGTCGGCCAATCCGGCCTTGAGGCCCGTATGCGAGAAGACGAAACCCAGAACCTTCGGCAGGCTGTCGCTGACCGTCTTGAAGTCGCGCTTGAAGCTCAGATCGTCCGAAAGGTAGAGTTCACAGATGCGCGCGGCGTTGCTGGAGCAACCGAGGTCTTTCAGCATCACGGTGTGGTAGAGTTCCCAGAGCTGCAGATCGGGCAGGCCCATCTGCCGGCCGATATGGAAGCCGATCCAGGTCGCGCGCACGCAATGCCCGACGGGTTGGCCCTCCGTCAGATCGAGGGCGTGGCTCAGGGCGCCGAGGATCTCCGAAAGTTGGACGGTCCCGGGTTCATCTTCGCCGCCTGACACGATGCGCATGCCGTCCCCCACCCGTCCTCTTGCTCTTCGGCCGGAACAGTGCTGGCAGAGCCTGATGAAAGCGTTGCGCCAAGACAGCGACCCGGCCGGATGGTGAACGGACTCTGCGTGTTACTGCATCCGCAGGTTTGCCAGGGGCGAATACGGCGTTTCAGCCGAGGGCGCGGCAACCGGTGGGAAATGTCCGGCCGTGTTGCTGCGGTATTAACCGCATGGCGAGATCGCCGGGCCGTGCTCGTAGGCGCTTAACGCTTCGGCGCCACGATCGTGGCTCGATCCCGCCCGCACCAGGTCCGCCCACCATGACCGCGATGCCCTCCGAAGCGTCCACCGCGGCCACCCGCCCCCTTCGCCCGCATCCCGAAGAGGCCGCCCGGCTCGCCTGGGTCGATGTCGCCAAGGGCCTGTGCATCATCCTCGTCGTGATGATGCACTCGACGCTCGGCACCGGCGAGGCCCTGGGCGGCGAGGGCTTCCTGCATACGGTCGTTGAATTCGCCAAGCCGTTCCGGATCCCCGACTTCTTCCTGCTCTCGGGGCTCTTCCTCGGCCGGGTGATCGACCGCGACTGGCGCCTGTTCGCGGACCGGCGGGTGGTTCACTTCGCCTATTTCTACGGGCTGTGGGTGGTGATCCAGTCGCTGTTCAAGGCCGGCTCCATCGTCGGCGGGGCGGACGGGATCACGGAGAAACTCGCCGCCTTCGGCCTGCATCTCGCCGAGGCGCTGGTCGTGCCCTACTCGACGTTGTGGTTCGTCTACCTGCTCGCGGTGTTTTCGGTGGTGACGAAGCTGCTCCACCGCCGGGTGCCGCCGGCCCTGCTGCTCGTCGCGGCGGCCCTGCTGCAGATCCTGCCGACGAGCGGCCTACCCGAACTCTTGGACGAGTTCTGCGAGCGCTACGTCTACTTCCTGGGCGGTTATGTGTTCGCCGAGTGGATCTTCCGCTTCGCCGACCGGGTGCGCGCGCGGGCGGGCCTGGCGCTCGCGGGCCTTGCCCTGTGGGCCGTGCTGGAGGCCGTGTTCGTGTTCACGCCGACGGGGATCGAGGCGATGCCGACGCTCGCGCGCCTGCCGGTGGTCAGCCTGGCGCTCGGCACGGTCGGCGCGCTCGCCATCGTCGCCTTTGCCGGGCTGATGACGCGAGCGGGCGGGCCGGTCACCGCGGCGCTGCGGGCCTGCGGCGAGCGCTCCATCGTGATCTATCTCGGCTTCTTCCTGCCGATGGCGCTCACCCGCACCCTGATCGCCCGGTTCAACGAGGCCCAGCCCGATCGCGCCCTCGATGTCGGGCTCGCGAGCCTCGTCGTTACCGTTGCGGCGGTGACGGTGCCGCTCGCCTTCGAGCGGCTGGTGCGCGGCACCCGTCTCGATTTCCTGTTCCGGCGCCCGGCCGCCTTCCACATCGCACCCGCACCGGCCGCTCCGGCACGTCTGCGGCCGGCGGCGGCCCCGCGCGAGGCGTGAGCGGACGACCATAGGCGGAACCATCCTGCCCCGCCCGCCGGTTTGCCCCCATTGGCCCGCGTCGTCACGCGGGTATGGATGGGGAGGACAGGGGCATGGTGCAGGAAGCGTCCGACACGGGACAGGCGGTGAGCGGCGATCCCGCCCAGGTGGTGCTCGACGCGCCACGGGACCGTGCCTACTGGGCGCGCCGGTTCGAGGTGACGGCGGAGCAGGTGCAGGCCGCGGTCGAGGCAGTGGGTTCCGACGCCGCCCGAGTTGCTGCCCATCTCGGCAAGCCCTGGCCCTACGAGAAGAGCGGCATCGTGTGAGGCGGAAGGGGCGGGGCGATCCCCGTTCCAGCAAGAGCCTCGTCCCGGATCCGCGCTTCAGGACGAGGCTCCAGGCTCCTGCCTCGGCCGCTCAGCCCTGATGCGCATCCGCATCGCGGCTCGCTTCGAGATGGCCGAGGAGTTGGCGCTCGTAGGCGATCAGCTCGCGCCCGTGCTTGATCGCGCGGTGATATTGGCTCGCCGAGAGTTCGTCCTGAATCGCGAGGATGTAGGGCGCCATGCTCGGCGACGCCTTCATGATCTCCGTGGCTTGGCGCACGAACAGATCCTCGGCCTCCGGCGGGTTGTCGGCGAGATAGATGAACTGGAGCGTGACGCAGAGCCGCTTGGCGGCGGTGTCGGCCTCGGTCTCGGTGATGATCTCGCTCTCGCGCAGGAACTTGCACTGGTTCTCGATCACGAAGGTCGAGCGGCGGTCGCCGTTGCGGATCAGCGCGCCGTTGATGATCAGCCGCTCCTGGGGCTTGAGCTCGATGCGCAGGGCCATGATGAAGAGTTCCTCGGTGGGACGAAACGAAGCAAAGATCGTGATGTTCTCTTAACCACGATGGCAAGGCTTTGCGCGATGCTTGCGTTTGACAGGCGAAAGCGGCGGAATCGGGCGGTTGGATTAAGGTCTCGGCAAGGCGCGGGGTGGAGGGTCAGGGTGTCGCCAAAAAGGCGGTATCAAGACCCACAAGGATCGCCCCCATGTCTTCCGGCATCACGCTTTCGTCTGCCACCCGTCAGAACCTGCTCTCGCTGCAGGACACCTCATCGCTGACGGCCACCACCCAGAACCGCCTTGCTACCGGCCTCAAGGTTTCCTCCGCCCTCGATAGCCCCGTCAACTTCTTCACCGCTCAGAACCTGTCGAACCGCTCGACCGATCTCAGCGGCCTGCTCGACGGCATCTCGAACGGCGTCCAGGCGATCCAAGCAGCCAACCAGGGTATCACCTCGATCCAGAAGCTGATCGACTCGGCCAAGTCCACCGCCAACCAAGCGCTGTCGACCCAGATCACCACGACCGGCACCGCAGCCAACGACTACGCCGCTCCTGGCTCCGGTGGTGCCAGCGTCAAGCTCTATGTCAACGGCACGGCGACGACGGCGACCATCGCCAGCGGCGATTCGATCGACACGGCCAAGGACACGACCGGCAAGAAGATCGTGCTGAACGCCAGCTCGGCGGTCGAGTTCGCAACGACGACCGGCCAGACCGCACTGGGCTTTGCCGCCGGCACGGGTACGGCTACGGCCGACAAGTACGGCACCGGCAACACGGCCGCGAGCAACAGCGCCAACCTGACGGTGTCAGGCGTCGACACGCGCGCCAAGCTTGCTGATCAGTACAACAGCTTGCTGACGCAGATCACGCAGCTGGCCAAGGATTCGAGCTTCAACGGCACGAACCTGATCAGCAACGGCGCCGCTTCGAACAAGCTGCACATCGCCTTCAATGAAAAAGACACCTCGAACCTCGACGTTCAGGGTCAGGATCTGACGGCCGATGGCCTCAGCCTGACCTCGATCACCGGCAACTCGGGTGCGTCGGTGAACGGGCAGGGCAAATTCCTGCTCGACACCGACATCAAGAGCACGCTGACCAAGCTGACCTCAGGTTCCGATACCCTGCGTACGGCGAGCTCGACCTTCGGCTCGAACCTCTCCGTGGTGCAGAACCGTCAGAGCTTCTCGAAGAACCTGATCAACGTTCTCGATACCGGCGCGTCGAACCTGACCAATGCCGACCTCAACCTGGAAGCCGCGAACTCCCAGGCGCTGTCGACCCGTCAGTCGCTGGGCATCTCGGCGCTCTCGCTTGCCAACCAGGCACAGCAGAGCATCCTCCAGCTTCTGCGCTGATCGCCTTCCCTGAGACGCATCGTGCCAGAAAAGAGACGGCCGGGACCTTGTTCCGGCCGTCGACCCATTCCAAAATCGAAAATTATCCTGCCGAGCGACGGCCGTTAACGCATAAGAAACCCGATACATGGTGAATTAACCCTAATGACGGATCGGTACCGATCTGAACGGGGTTGTTACCCATGTCTTCCAGCGTCACGCTTTCCGCCGCCACCCGCCAGAACCTGCTCTCGCTGCAGGATACCTCGGCGCTGACGGCCACCACCCAAAATCGGCTGGCGACGGGCCTGAAGGTCTCGTCGGCCCTCGACAACCCGGTCAACTTCTTCACCGCGCAGTCCTTCAACAGTCGCTCTGGCGATCTCAATGCGCTGCTCGACTCGATCTCGAACGGCATTCAGACGATCCAGGCGGCCAACCAGGGCATCACCTCGATCCAGAAGCTGATCGACTCGGCGAAATCCACCGCCAACCAAGCGCTGTCGACCCAGATCACCACGACCGGCACCGCAGCCAACGATTACGCCGCTCCTGGCTCCGGTGGTGCCAGCGTCAAGCTCTATGTCAACGGCACGGCGACGACGGCGACCATCGCCAGCGGCGATTCGATCGACACGGCCNTACGCCGCTCCTGGCTCCGGTGGTGCCAGCGTCAAGCTCTATGTCAACGGCACGGCGACGACGGCGACCATCGCCAGCGGCGATTCGATCGACACGGCCATCACGACACTGAACACGGCGGCCGGCTCAACGATGTTCTCCAAGGACACGACCGGCAAGAAGATCGTGCTGAACGCCAGCTCGGCGGTCGAGTTCGCAACGACGACCGGCCAGACCGCACTGGGCTTTGCCGCCGGCACNAAGGACACGACCGGCAAGAAGATCGTGCTGAACGCCAGCTCGGCGGTCGAGTTCGCAACGACGACCGGCCAGACCGCACTGGGCTTTGCCGCCGGCACAGGCACGGCCACGGCCGACAAGTACGGCACCGGCAACACGGCCGCGAGCAACAGCGCCAACTTGACCATCTCGGGCGTGGAGACACGTACGAAGCTGGCCGAGCAGTACAACAGCCTCTTGATCCAGATCACGCAGCTGGCCAAGGATTCGAGCTTCAACGGCATCAATCTGATCAGCAACGGCGACGCTTCGAACAAGCTGCATATCGCCTTCAACGAGCGCGACACCGCCAACCTCGAGGTTCAGGGCCAGGATCTGACGGCCGATGGCCTCAGCCTGACTTCGATCACCGGCAACTCGGGTGCGTCGGTGAACGGGCAGGGCAACTTCCTGCTCGACACGGACATCAAGGGCACGTTGACCAAACTGACCGCAGGCTCCGACACCCTGCGCGCGGCGAGCTCGACCTTCGGCTCGAACCTCTCCGTGGTGCAGAACCGGCAGGACTTCACCAAGCGGCTCGTCAACATCCTCGATACCGGCGCGTCGAACCTGACCAACGCCGATCTCAACGAGGAGGCGGCCAACTCCCAGGCGCTCTCGACCCGTCAGTCGCTGGGTATCTCGGCGCTCTCGCTTGCCAACCAGGCGCAGCAGGGCATCCTCCAGCTCCTGCGCTGAGGGCGGTTTCCATCCAAGGGGCGGCCGGCGCGGCTGGCCGCCGCGGCGCATTCAGGGGCGATCGCGCGAGGCGGTCGCCCTTTTGCGTCGTGCGCGCGCCGCGCCCACACCTGCCGCCGACGCATCCCCGCCCCGTGGCGTCCGGGCGAGCGTGTCCATAAATCAGCCGCGTTGTGCGCCGCTTGATCGGTCCCGGCACGCTGTCCGTCGCGTGCCGGCCGGGGACCTCCACCGCTCGATGAACGCCATCCTGATCAAGCTGTTCGCGACCGCGCTGACCCTGTCCCAGGTCACGACGCGGCCCGATGCGGTGCGAACCCAGTTCGACCCGGCCAAGGATGGCGCGCAGGTCGTGGCGATCCTGCGCGACGGCTGCGCCCATATGCGCAAGTCCTTCGACATCGAGGACATCAACCTCGATGAGCTGATCTCCACCGCCATGGAGGATCCAAGCGCGGTGGCGGGCGACAACGCGCCCAAGATCCTGCACGGGCTCGATATTGCCGAGCTGAACACGAGCTACAAGCAGTTCTGCAAGGGCGAGAACCCGGCCAATTCCCCCTTCGAGGCGGCGGCGGTGATCGCGTTCTACAACAACGCCGTGAAGGATCTGCCCTCGGCCGAGGCCCTGCGCGACATCAAGCTGCCCAGTGCCAGCGTCATCTTGGATTCGGCGGGAAAACCCTATTCCGAGACCTTCGAGACGCATGGGCGCCGCCTCGTCGTGCCGATCGAGGGCGTGCCCGACCTCGTGCAGAAGGCCTTCGTCGCGGCCGAGGACAAGCGCTTCTACCAGCACCACGGCATCGACGAGCGCGGGGTGATCCGCGCCTTCGTCGGCAACCTTGCCTCGCCGGGGCGCCCGGCCGGCGGCTCGACCATCACGCAGCAGGTGGTGAAGAACCTCTCGGTCGGCGACGACGTCACCTACGAGCGCAAGATCCGCGAGATGATCGTGGCCTCGCGCCTGGAGCGGCTTCAGACCAAGCCGCAGATCCTCGGGCTCTACCTCAACGGGATCTATCTCGGCCGCGGCGCCTACGGCATCGAGATGGCGGCGCGGAGCTGGTTCGGAAAATCGGTCGGCGCGTTGACGCTGCCCGAGGCCGCCCTGCTCGCCGGCCTGCCGAAGGGCCCGAACTATTACAGCCCCGACAAGTACCCGGAGCGGGCGCGGGAGCGGCGCGCCTACGTGCTCAGCCGGATGAAGGAAGAGGGCACGATCACCGAGGCGCAGATGAATGCGGCGCTGGTCGCCGATCTCGGCATCAAGCCGCCGGACGCCGCCCGCCAGGATTCCGGTTTCTACCTCGTCGATCACGTGGCCCGCGAGACGCGCAGCTTCGCCGGGCTCGAAACGCTCACCAACGCGAGCTACACCGTGCGGACCACGGTGAATGCCGGCCTGCAAAGCGCGCTCGAAGGGGCCTTGCAGGAGGGGCTGGCGGCCTACGAGCGCGGCACCGGCCGCGCCCGCTATGAGGGGCCGGAACTGAACCTGTCCGAGGCGATCAAGCGCATCGAGGCCGCCGCGCCCGCGCCGGCCGCCGAGCCGGCCCCCGCGCCCGAGACGAAGAAGGGGGCCAGGAAAGGAGCGGACAAGGCGGCCGCGAAGGCGCCGGCCAAATCCACCGTCCAGCCCGCTTGGCAGCGCGCGCTCGTCTCCGCCCGGCCGCCACTCTACGACGTGCGCTGGCCGCTGGCGGTGGTGCTCCAGACGGGCAAGAACGGCACCAAGGTCGGCCTGCCCGACGGCCGGGTCGCGAGCCTGGAGCCCGGCCCCGCGCGCGGCAAGCTTCAGCTCTACGACGCGGTTCGGGTGCGCTTGCGCGAGGGCAAGGGCAGCCTTCGCGCCGATTTGCGCGTGCGCCCCACCGTCCAGGGCGCCGCCATCGTGCTGGAGAACCGCACGGGCAAGATCCTGGCGATGAGCGGGGGCTTCTCCTACCCCCTGAGCCAGCTCAACCGGGTGACCCAGGCCGTGCGCCAGCCGGGCTCGACCCTGAAGCCGCTGACCTACCTTGCCGCGCTGAATGCGGGCCTCCAGCCCAACACCCTGGTGATGGATTCCGCCGTGACCCTGCCGCCGATCGGCGGGACCGGCGATTCGTGGTCGCCCAAGAACTACGACGGCGGCGGCTCCGGCGCGACGACGATCCGGCGTGGGCTCGAATTCTCCAAGAACCTCGTCACCGCCCGCCTGCTTCAGGGCGGCATCGCGGCCAAGGCGCCCGACAGCCTGCAAAGGGTCTGCGACATCGCGCTGGAGGCCCAGCTCTATGCCGAGTGCGAGCGCTACTACCCGTTCGTGCTCGGCGCCCAGCCGGTGCGGATGATCGATCTGGCGAGCTTCTATGCGGCCATCGCCAACGAGGGCGCGCGCCCGAGCGCCTACGCCCTGGAAGCGGTCGAGCGTGACGGAAAACCGGTCTACCGTCATCCCGACAAGGCGCCGGTGCGGATCGGCTCGGCCGACCGGGTCGCGTTCTACCAGCTCAAGACCATGCTCCAGGGTGTGACCCAGCACGGCACCGCCGCCGCGCTCTCCGGCATCTCGGCCTACGTGGCCGGTAAGACCGGCACCTCGGAAAACGAGAACGATGCGTGGTTTGCCGGCTTCTCGAACGAGATCACTGTCGTGGTCTGGGCCGGCTACGACAACGCCGACGGCGTGCGCCGCACCCTCGGCCGTGGCCAGACCGGCGGCCACGTCTCCGTGCCGATCGCGCGGGCGATCTTCCAGGCGGCCTGGGCCAACGGTGTGCCGCGCACGCCCCTGGCGCCGCCCTCTCCGGAGACGAAGGCACTGATCGCCGACCTGCCGATCGAGCCGAGGAGCGGCCAGCGCGTCGCGAGTGGCGGCTTCATCGAGCATTTCCGCCTCAAGGGCGGCCAAGTCGCCGACACGCAATACGCGCTGGTGCCCCGCGACACGCTTTACGCCATGCGTCCCGACGCCGAGGACGGCGATTACGGCAATGCCGAAGACGGGGCGGATGTAGCCGGCGACCTCTTCGGCAACCTGCCGGGCGGGCGCCGGACCACCGAAGACCCCTTCACGCAGCGCCGCAGCGCCGAGACGGACTCCGACCGGACGGCCGACCCGTGGGGCCTGCGCCGCGATCGCCGGGAGGAGCCGCAGGCCTGGCCCGGCCGCGACCGCTACGGGCAGGTCAACCCGGTGCCGTTCGGCTCGCCCTTCGACGACGAGGGCGACACCCGCACGCGCCAGCGCCGCCGCGATCCCGACTATTTGTTCGGCGACGACCCGGGCTACTGAGCTGACGCCCTTTGGCGCCCTCTGACGCCTTCCCTCATCGACTCCTTCGAGGTCCGCTTTGCCCAGGCAGTTTCCGGCCGTCCTTGTCGTCGCGCTCGCGCTGGCCGTGCCCGCCCAGGCGCAAGAGGCGGCGAAGGATCTCCCCAAGGATCCCCCGAAGCCCGCTGCCCTGGTCTCCGACCGGGTCAAGGACGTGCCGGCTCTGACGCCCGGCGACGCCGCCAGCCTCAAGCCCGGCACGGTGCTGTTCAGCGACCACCGCGAGGCCGCTTCGACCAATCCGGAGAGCGGGTTGATCGCCTTCGACGCGTGGCGGAAGGCGCGGGCCGCGGAGGCCGCGGCTCTGAGCCCCTGGCCCGGCTACACCGAGCCCGACTACACCCAGACGGTGAACGGCGTCGCCAAGCCGCGCCACGAGACCCTGAAGGTCTACGTCGCGGAAGGCCGCTTCGTCGTCGCCAAGCCGCCCTCCGCCATCGATCTGTCGGCCTTCGCCAATCTCGACTTCCTGGCCAAGATGGACCCGGTGATCCGCCACAAGCGGCTCGAACCGGCGGAGGTGACGCCGACCAAGGACCCGGCCGCCGCCTTCGCCAAGCGCCCCGACCGGCCCTGGTGCGGAGCGGGCGGCGTGTGCATCGAGTCGCGCTACGATCTCGAAGGCAAGCTGCCGCTCGGCGTGAAGCTCGCCAATAAGCTCGAACTCGGCAGCTCGAAGAAGGTCGCAGAGTTCGTCTCGTTCCAGAGCGAGTTGCGGGTGCTGCCGCCGGCCGAGGCCGCGGGGCTCGCGGCACTCACGAAGATCGACACGCCCGTGGCGGGCGGCCTCGAACAGACGATCTTCTGGGTCAACCAGATCCTGCGCTTCGGCAAGTTCCTGGCCGTGATGCAGCCGTCCCCGGATGATCCGAACCGGACCGTGGTGACGACCTACATGGCGCTGGCGATCAAGGCCGACGTGCTGGAGCGCAAGCAGGAATATGCCCGCGTGCCGGTGCTCAAGAACCTGCTGCCGGTGCAGGTGCTGATGGGCAATTCCTCGTTCAACACCGGCACCTCGATCAGCGCCGGTGTGCCGACCTACGCCCGCAACCGCATCGTCGCCTTCGCCGACGCCCTGGCGAAACGGTGACGCACCTCCGCGCGTGTCACCCGTTTCTCACAAAAGTGTGAGCAGGAGGGGATCTGTAACCGGAAGGGCACAGACAGGCGCTGGTATATTGGATAATGTACAGCGACTCGTTCCTGAGACCGCGAGTTACCTCAGCCGGCGCGCCCCATAGGCGCGCCGCTTTTTGTTGCGCTGGTCCCTTCCTGTTGGCGGGTGCAACCTGACGCTTGGCTTGGCGTATCGCTGGAACAGGGCGCCATGCCCTGCCTCACAGGCTCCCCGGCCCCCGGGCGAAGCCGGCGAGCGTGAACAGGTCCACCGAGAGCTTGGCGCCGACCACGAAGGCGTCGGGAATGTTCTTCGGGTCGTACGGAAACCGCATCTGGTCTGGGTTGACGATGTATCGCAGGTTCGGCGTCAGCCGGATCGCGGGCGAGACTTGAACGCCGTCAATCAGCTCCATCATGATCTGCTACGTCGGAAGGGTGCGGAACAGCCCGAGCGAGGCTTGCGCCGCCTCGATGTTGCCCAGCGCCAGCGGGTCGGCCGCGGCGAAGGGGATCGCGTCCTCGGTGATGAAGGCCGCGCCGAGCACGGCCGCCGCCCGGCACCGTAGGCGCCGCCGATGCAGCCGGCGGCGGTCAGCAGCCCGGCGGCCTCGCGGATCGCGGCCTCCTTGCTCGCCGGGGCGGCGCCGAGGCGGACCAGCCGCCGCGGACCCGTGCGCGGGGGCGAAAATGTCGGCGTCAGCGCGAGCATAGCGTGCTCTCCTCAATCCGGGGCGCCCCGGATGGCTTGGCCGGGTGCGTCGGTGATCGGCGGCGCTTGGGCCTGACCTGTTGTGCTGCATGGAAACGTTTCCACAACTCCCATCACGCGTCGGCCTGCATCAAAGTGCAAGCTGACGCTTGCTCGCCTTCTGACGCGAGGGCAGAAACGGTTCATGCCGATGAAAACGTTTCCCATGCGATGAGCGTCGGAATCCGCGACGTGGCCCGCGTGGCGGGTGTCTCGACGGCGACGGTATCGCGTGCGCTCGGGCGGGGGCCGGTGAGCGAGGCCGTGCGCGAACAGGTCGAGGCGGCGGTGCGGGCCACCGGCTACCGGCCGAACCTTTCGGCCCGGCGCCTGCGCTCGAAGGCGGCGCAGACCATCGGCCTGATCGTCGCCGACATCCGCAACCCGTTCTTCACGGCGGTGAGCCGCGCGGTGGAGGATGCGGCCTACGCCGCCGGGATGCGGGTGATCCTGTGCAACACCGACGAGGATCCGGCCCGCGAGGCGATGACCTCCGCCTGATGGAGGAGGAGCGCGTCACCGGCGTGATCTTCGCGCCCACCCGTATCACGGCGGAGGGGCTGAAGGCGGACAGCCTGTCCTTCCCCACGGTCTTCATCGACCGCTCGGGGCCGCCCGGCGCCCATGATAGCGTGGTGCTCGACAACGCCGCCGCTTCGTCCCTGGTCGATCACCTCGTGGCGCAGGGCTTCCAGCGCATCGGTGGCCTGTTCGGCTCCACCAGCACGACCGCGTAGGAGCGTCAGGCGGGCTATGCCGCAGCCATGGCCCGCTACGACCTCGCGCCGCTCGCCCGCACCGTGGCGCCGAACGCGGCGGCCACGGAAGCGGAGGCGGCGCGCTGGCTGTCACAGCCCGACCGGCCCGAGGCGCTGATCCTCTCCAACGGCCTGATGTTGATGGGGGCGGTGCGCGCGGCCCGGACCCTCGGGCTCGCCGTGCCGAACGATCTCGCACTCGCGGGCTTCGACAATGAGCCCTGGACCGATCTGGTCGAGCCCGGCCTGACCGTGATCGAGCAGCCGGTCGCCGAGATCGGTGCCCAGGCGATGCGCCTTCTGTTCGAGCGCATCGCGCATCCGAGCCAGCCGGTGCGCAAGGTGACGCTGAGCGGGCGGGCGATGCTGCGGGGCTCGACGCGGCGGGGGTGAGGGGCACGGACGCCCCTTTACGCTCCGGCGTGGGAATGCGCCTGCGCGGCGGCCACCCGGTCCGAGGCTTCCGAATGCAAGGCGGGCTGGCGGCGCGAGAAGGTGAGGATCAGCACCGGCAGCACGAGCAGGATCAGCAGGGGGGCCAGCGCCATGCCGCCCACCACCACCAGCGCCAGGGGCTTCTGCACCTGCGAGCCGACGCCGGTGGAGAAGGCGGCGGGCAGCAGGCCGACGCCGGCCACGACGCAGGTCATCACCACGGGGCGCATCTGCGTGTAGCAGGTGCGCAGCATCGCCGGCACGCGCTGCACGCCCGCGGCCAGCAGGTCGTTGTAGAACGACAGCACGATGATGCCGTCCATCACCGCGATGCCGAGCAGCGCGATGAAGCCGATCGCCGCCGAGACACTGAACGAGGTGCCGGTGAGCGAGAGCGCCAGGATGCCGCCGGCCATCGCCATCGGGATCACGCTGAGCGCAAGCAGCGAATCGGTCACCGACGAGAAGTTCATGAACAGCAGGATCGCGATGATGCCGACCGCGATCGGCACGGTCACGGAGAGGCGGGCAATCGCGCCCTTCATGTTGTTGAACTCGCCGACCAGCTCCAGCCGGTAGCCCGGCGGCAGCTTCACCTCGTTGGCGACGCGGGCGCGCGCCTCCTCGATGGTGCTGCCGAGATCGCGCCCGCGCACGGAGAACTTCACTGGCAGATAGCGCTCCTGCGCCTCGCGGTAGATGTAGGCGGGGCCGGAGACGAGTTCGACCCGCGCCACCGCACTCAAGGGAAACTGCACGGGCGCGCCGTTGGCCGGGCTCTGGCCGGCGATGCGCAGGTTGGCGATCGCCTCGATGCTCTGGCGGAATTGCGGCGCGAGCCGCACCATGATCGGGTAGTGCCGCTCGGAGCCGGGATCGTAGAGGTCGCCGGCCGAGTCGCCGCCGATGGCGGTGCGCACCGTGGTGTTGATGTCGCCGGGCGTCAGGCCGTAGCGGGCAGCCCGCACCCGGTCCACGTCGATCTCGATGGTCGGCTGGCCGAGCGACTGGAACACTGCCAGATCCTCGACGCCGCGAACCGTGGAGAGCACCCTCATCACGCTTCTCGCGCTGTCGGTGAGCTTTTGCAGGTCGTTGCCGAAGATCTTGAACGAGTTCTCGCCCTTGATGCCGGACACCGCCTCGGCGACGTTGTCCTGAAGGTATTGCGACAGGTTGAAATCGACGCCGGGGAAGGCCGCCTGGAGCTTGTGCAGCATCTCCTCGGTGAGCTTCTCCTTGTCCACGCCGGGGCGCCATTGTTCGAGCGGCTTCATCGGCGCGAAGAACTCGGCGTTGAAGAAGCCGGCCGCGTCGGTGCCGTCATCCGGGCGCCCGTGCTGAGAGACCACGCGCTCGACCTCCGGGATCTGAGCGATGATCTTGCGCATCTCGTTGACGTAGCCGTTGCTCTCACTCAGCGAGATCGTCGCCGGCATGGTGGCGCGGACCCAGAGATTGCCCTCCTCCAGCTTCGGCAGGAATTCCGAGCCGAGGTTGCGTGCGGCCAGCCCGACGCCGACCGCGATCAGCGCGACGCAGGCCACCGTAACGAGCCGGGCGCCGAGCGCGGCGCGCACCGCCGGGCGGTACATCCGGTCGAGGGCGCGCACGAGGATCGTCTCCTTCTCCTCGATATGGGCGGGGAGGAGGTAGGCGGCGAGCGCGGGCGTCACCGTGAAGGTGGCGATGAGGCCGCCGAGCAGGGCGTAGGCGTAGGTCGTCGCCATCGGCCCGAAGATGTGGCCCTCGACGCCGGTGAGCGTGAACAGCGGCAGGAAGCCCGTCACGATGATCGCCGCGGCAAAGAAGATCGAGCGGCTGACATCGCCGGCCGCGAGCGCGATGCGCCCGGATTTCGCGTCGAGCCCCGGCGGCGGGTAGCCGGGGATGCCGTGGCCCGACAGGCGCCGGAAGATCGCCTCGACCATGATGACGGTGCCATCGACGATGAGACCGAAATCGAGCGCGCCGACCGAGAGCAGGTTGGCGGATTCATCGCGCGCCACGAGGATGACGACGGCGAAGAACAGGGCGAACGGGATCGTCGCCACGACGATGAGCGCCGAGCGCAGGTTGCCGAGGAACAGCCACTGGATCGCGAGGATCAGCAGGATGCCCACCACCATGTTGTGCAGGACGGTGTGAGTGGTGACCGCGATGAGGTCGGCGCGGTCGTAGATGCGCTCGATCTTGACGCCCGGCGGCAGGAGGCCGGCGGCCTCGATCTTGGCGACCTCCACCTTCACGGCTTCGATCGAGGGCGTGCTCTTCTCGCCGCGGCGCATCAGGACGATGCCCTGGACGATGTCGTCCTCGTCGTTCATCCCGGCGATGCCGAGCCGCGGCTGGTGGCCGATGGTGACGGTGGCCACGTCCTTGACCAGCACCGGCGCGCCGCCGACCTGGGTCAACACCGTGCCGTTGATGTCGTCGATGTCGCGGATCAGGCCGACTGCGCGCACCACCGCCGACTGGCCGCCGATGGCGACGCGGTTGCCGCCGACATTGAGGTTGCTGTCGTTGAGGGTCTTGACCACGTTGGCGAGGGAGAGGCCGTAGGCCATCAGCCGGTCGAGATCGACCGAGAGCTCGATGGTCTTGGTCTTGCCGCCCCAGCCGATGGCGTCGATCACGCCGGGCACCGCGCGGAAGCGCTTCTTCAGCACCCATTCCTGGAGCGTGCGCAGGTCGAGCACGCTGTAGCCCGGCGGCGCCGTGAGCTTGTAGCGGAAGATCTCACCGATCGGGCTGATCGGCGAGATGGTGGGCTTGGCACCGGCCGGCAGCGGATCGAGCTGCTGCAGGCGGTTCAAGACCTGCTGCTCGGCCTGGAGATAGTCGAACTCGAAGCCGAATTGCAGCTTCACGTCGGACAGGCCGTAGAGCGAGATGGTGCGAACCTGCTTGAGGTTCGGCATGCCCGAGGTGATCCGCTCGATCGGGATCGTGACGTAGCGCTCGATCTCCTCGGCCGAGAGGCCGTCGGTCTGGGTCACGACATCGACCATGGGCGGGGTCGGGTCGGGATAAGCCTCGATGTTGAGGTTCTGGAAGGCGGCCAAGCCGCCGACCACGAACAGCAGGAAGGCGAGGATGACGAGGGGCCGCTGCCGGAGCGCGAGCGCGACGATGCCGTTCATGGGGGCGGTTCCAACCTCGCGCCGTCGGGCGCGGCCGGGGACGGCCCCGGCTCGGAATGCTTGTTTGCGCGGGAAATGGGGGGCCGGGCTTTCTCAGCCGGGCTGGTCGGTCATGCCGTCGATGAACAGGGCGCCCTTCGAGATCACCCGCTCGCCCAGCGCGAGCCCTTCCGTCACCTCGATGTCGTTGCCGTCGAGGAAGCCGGTCTTGACGGAGCGGCTCTCGACGGTGTTGCCGGCGCCGAGCACCCAGACCCGCGCCTTGTCGCCCTCGAAGATCACCGCTTGGCGCGGCACGGCGCGGGAGACGGTCTCGCGCTCGTTGATGATATGGACGCTGGCATACATCTCGGGCTTCAGGAGCCCCTTGGGATTGTCGACCTCGGCGCGCACGACGATGCGGCGCGTGGCGGGATCGACCGAGGCGCCGATGTAGTTGATCCGGCTCTCGAAGGTCTGGTTCGGGTAGGCGAGCACCCGGAAGCGGATGCGCTCGCCGAGATCGACCTTGGCCGCGTCGGTCTCGCGCAATTGCGCGACGATCCAGACTCGGCCGAGATCGCCGATGAGGTAGGAGGGGTCGGAGCCGCCGGTGTTGATGTACTGGCCCGGGCCGATCTTGCGCTGGATCACGGTGCCGGAGAGCGGCGCGTTGATCGTCGTCTCGGGGTTGATCGCGCCCTTGGTCTGGAGCGCCTTCATGTCGTCGTCGGCGAGCCCGAGGATGCGCAGGCGGTTGCGCACCGCCTCCAGGCCGACCTCCGCCGTCTTGGCGTCGTTCTGCGCCGTCGTGAGGTCGTTCTGCGCGGTCTGCAATTCCTTCAGCGTGGTCACGCGGGAATCGTAGAGGTCGTGCAGGCGCTTCTCGGTGTTGGTGGCGTAGGAGAGCTGCGAGCGCGTCTTGTTGAGCACGTTCAGCGCCGCGAGGAAGTCGTTCTGCGCCTGGACCATCTCGTTGGCCTGGAGCGAGAACAGCTTGTCGCCCTGCTTCACCTGCTCGCCGGAGCGGGCGAAGATGGTGATGACCCGGCCGGCATAGGGCGAGAAGACGGGCGTCGCGCGGTACTCGTCGACGCTGATCTTCCCCTCGGTGGCGATGTCCTCGTAGAACAGCCGCTGCTCGACCGCCACGGTGGTGACGGTGGCGAGCTGGCTCTCGGAGAGCACGAAGCGGCCCGGCGCGGTCGTCGTCACGGCGGCCGGCATCGGCACGGCGGCATCGACCTCCTTCGGTCGCCCGTACCAGAGGGCGGCGGCCGCGCCGGCCCCCAGCACGCAGGCAACGAGAAGTTGCGAGCGCAGCCGCATCCTGTGCGGCGTCAGGTTGTCGTCGTGCGCCCCGCCCATCGTCGTCCCGTTCCGCTTCGACCCAGCGCCTCGATGTCACGACGGGCGCGCTGCGCGCCGGTTGATTCGGCTTTCGCTTGCGCGCAACCGAAGCTCCCGAATTACGCCGTTACCGTGGCGGCTTGACCGGGGTATGACGGGACCGGTTTCTTACAAATGAAACAACGGCGCTGATTTTACGCGCAGGCGGGATTTTTTTCGATTGTTGCTCGTATGGCGTCCTCGCCGTGGCCGCGAGGCAGTGAAGCGAACCCCTCGCGCGACGTCTCCGGAGAGAGGGGCCCGGATCGTTTCGGCCCCGCCTCGCGACCGCGAGGATAGGGGACGAGCCCGTCAGTCGTCCATCTTCAGGGCGGCGATGAACGCCTCCTGCGGGATCTCCACGCGGCCGAACTGGCGCATGCGCTTCTTGCCTTCCTTCTGCTTGTCCAGAAGCTTGCGCTTGCGCGAGATGTCGCCGCCGTAGCACTTGGCGGTCACGTCCTTGGACAGCGCCCGGATGGTCTCGCGGGCGATGATCTTGCCGCCGATCGCCGCCTGGACCGGAATCTGGAACAGGTGGCGCGGGATCAGATCCTTCAGCTTCTCGCACATCGCCCGGCCGCGCGACTCGGCGCGGGTGCGGTGGACGAGCATCGAGAGCGCATCGACCGGCTCGGCGTTGACGAGGATCGACATCTTCACGAGGTCGCCCTCGCGGTAATCCGAGACGTGGTAGTCGAACGAGGCGTAGCCCTTCGAGATCGATTTCAGGCGGTCGTAGAAATCGAACACCACCTCGTTGAGCGGCAGGTCGTAGACGACCATGGCGCGCTTGCCGACGTAGTTGAGGTCGATCTGGATGCCGCGCCGGTCCTGGCACAGCTTCAGCACGCCGCCGAGATACTCGTCGGGCGTGAGGATGGTGGCGCGGATCCACGGCTCCTCGACCGTCTCGATCTTCATCGGATCGGGCATGTCGGCCGGGTTGTGCAGCTCCTTGTGCTCGCCGTCGCGCATCAGCAGGCGGTAGACGACCGAGGGCGCCGTCGAGATCAGGTCGAGGTTGAACTCGCGCTCCAGGCGTTCCTGGATGATCTCGAGGTGGAGCAGCCCGAGGAAGCCGCAGCGGAAGCCGAAGCCGAGCGCGGCCGAGGTCTCCATCTCGTAGGAGAAGCTGGCATCGTTCAGGCGCAGCTTGCCCATGGCGCCGCGCAAGTTCTCGAAGTCGGCGGCGTCCACGGGGAACAGGCCGCAGAACACGACCGCCTGAACCTCCTTGAAGCCCGCGAGCATCTCGGTGGTCTGGCGCTTGTCCTCGGTGATCGTGTCGCCGACGCGGGTATCGGCCACTTCCTTGATCGAGCCGGTGAAGAAGCCGACCTCGCCGGGGCCGAGCTCGCCGATATCGGCCATCTTCGGCCGGAACACGCCGATGCGATCGACGCCGTAGGCGGCGTCCGCGCCCATCATGCGGATGGTCATGCCCTTCTTGAGCACGCCGTCGACGATGCGCACGAGCACGACGACGCCGAGATAGACGTCGTACCAGCTATCGACCAGCAGCGCCTTCAGCGGCGCCTCGCGGTCACCCTTGGGTGCCGGCAGGCGCTTGACGATGGCTTCCAGCACCGCCTCGATGTTGAGGCCGGTCTTGGCCGAGATCGGCACGGCCTCGGAGGCGTCGAGGCCGATCACCTCCTCGATCTGCTCCTTGACCCGGTCCGGCTCGGCGGCCGGCAGATCGACCTTGTTGAGGACGGGCACGATCTCGTGGTTGGCGTCGAGCGCCTGGTAGACGTTGGCGAGCGTCTGCGCCTCGACGCCCTGGGAGGCATCGACCACCAGCAGCGAGCCTTCGCAGGCAGCGAGCGAGCGCGAGACCTCGTAGGCGAAATCGACGTGGCCGGGCGTGTCCATCAGGTTGAGGATGTAATCCTTGCCGTCCTCCGCGCGGTATTCGAGCCGCACGGTCTGGGCCTTGATGGTGATGCCGCGCTCCTTCTCGATATCCATCGAGTCGAGCATCTGCTCGCTCATGTCGCGCAGCGCCACGGTGCCGGTGGTCTGGATCAGCCGGTCGGCGAGCGTCGACTTGCCGTGGTCGATATGCGCGACGATGGAGAAGTTGCGGATGTTGTCGATGGTGCGGGTGGTCATCGGGGTCTCCGGCACGGCGGTCCCGTCGCGGGGCTGACGCGGCGCACGGCAGGTTTGTCGGGAATGTCAGGGCCGGAGATAGCAGCGGCGGGCACGCACGCCAAGGCGGGGGGGCGTGCCGCGCGCTCTCCGTTGTTTGTGCCGCGTGCCTTCCGGGCGGGTTCAGGCCTGCCCGTCGGGACCGGGGGCGGAGCCCGCCCGCGCTGCGGCCGCCATCGCCACGAGGCTCTTGCGCAGGGCGCCCATGTCGCGCACCGGCTCGGGATAGGGCACCCGCGCCGTGCGCTCGCCGGCCATCAGGTCGAGCCCCTCTGGGTCGAGCCCGGTGAGCCGCCAGCCGCTGCCGGGCTCGCCGGCGCCCGCGGCGTAGAGGGCGAGCGCGTCGGTGTGATCCGCGTTCATGTGCTCGACGGCGCCGCGCTCGCCCGCGACGATCGCCTCGGCGCCGGCCATGTCGAGGAGCAGTTCCTGCGGCGTCAGGGTTGCGGCCTTGGCGAAGCCCCCGTTGAGGTGGCCGGCTTTGGGCGCCAGGGTGAAGAAGCCGAAATCGGGGAAGTCGGCGTAGAGCTTCGCCTTCGGGTGGCGAGCGAGGAAGCGCTCGCGAATCCGCGGCTCGTCGCAGCGTGCGGCGCGGCCCGTCACCGTCAGGCGCGGATGGGCGAGCGGGTCGCCCTTGCCGCCCACCGAGAACAGCAGCGAGGCGCGCGGGTCGTTGTCGAGGTTGCGCGTATGCGCCGAGAGGCGCGAGAGCAGCATCAGGGGCGTGCCGTCGCTGTCGGTGGCGAGGGTGACGAGGGAGGCGAAGGGGGTGCCGTCGGCCGCATCGATCGTGGCGAGCGCGCCCGATCGCACGCTGCGCAGAAGATGCCGGGCAAGGCCGATCGCGTCGAACGGTGCCTCCGAAGCGGGCAGCGGTTCGGCCGGCCGGCGGCGTTCCTGCGCGGGCGGCATCGCGTCGTTGGCCATGAAAGCAGTCCTCACCGGGTTTCGGGCCGGAGCATAGCGCGGCGGAACGGCTCCGCACGAGGGGTGATACGGGGGCTGGGCGCGGCGCGTTGTCCGCCCACTTTCCCCATCCGAACGCCCATATCCGAGCCCGCCGATACGGCCAAGCTTAGACTGCCGCTCGCTTTTTTCGAACGATGGTCGTAAAGGACGAGACCCTCCGCACGGCCGGCGGCTCCCGATTTGCGGGGGCCGAGCCTGGCCGTTGCGGGCCCCGCCAAGGACGCGCCAGGGGCGGCGCGCGCGCCGTCAAGTCAGGGAAACTGCATGCCCACGATCGCCCTCGTCGACGACGACCGCAACATCCTGACCTCCGTCTCGATCGCGCTGGAGACCGAGGGTTACCGCATCCAGACCTACACCGATGGCGCCTCGGCGCTGGACGGTCTGCGTCACTCCCCGCCCGATCTCGCCATCTTCGACATCAAGATGCCGCGCATGGACGGAATGGAGCTTCTCAGACGCCTGCGGCAGAAATCGGACCTTCCCGTGATCTTTCTCACGTCGAAGGACGAGGAGATCGATGAGCTGTTCGGGCTCAAGATGGGCGCGGACGACTTCATCCATAAGCCGTTCTCGCAGCGCCTGCTGGTCGAGCGGGTCAAGGCGGTGCTGCGCCGCTTCGCCCCGAAGGACGTCTCGCCGGGGGCCGCCGCCCGCGAGGCCGATGCCGCCGCCCGCTCGCTCGAGCGCGGCCAGCTGATGATGGACCCCGAGCGCCATACCTGCACCTGGAAGGGCGAGCCGGTGACGCTCACCGTCACCGAGTTCCTGATCCTCCAGGCGCTGGCCCAGCGCCCCGGCGTCGTGAAGAGCCGCAACGCCCTGATGGACGCGGCCTACGACGATCAGGTCTATGTCGATGACCGCACCATCGACAGCCACATCAAGCGGCTGCGCAAGAAGTTCAAGGTGACGGACCAGAGCTTCGACATGATCGAGACGCTCTACGGCGTCGGCTACCGGTTCAAGGAGGGTTGAGGCGATTCCCCCGCGGTCCCGTCCGTCGATGCTCGCCCCCCTGTCCCGCCAGCCCGATTCCGATGAGGCCCACGCCCGCCGCGGCGTCCTCGCGCGGCTCGTCGGCTCCCTCACCCGCCCGCCTCTGACCTGGCCGCGCGACCTCTGGAACGCGGTCGGCCAGCGCGCCTCGTCGAGCCTGACGCGCCGCATCGTGGTGCTCAACCTCGTCGGGCTGATCGTCCTCCTGTTCGGCTTCCTCTACCTGAACCAGTTCCGCCAGGGGCTGATCCAGGCGCGTGTGCAGAGCCTGCTGATCCAGGGCGACATCATCGCCGGCGCCATCGCCGCCCAGGCCTCCGTCGACACCGACACGATCCGCGTCGATCCGGACAAGCTCCTGCAACAGCAGGCCGGCGAGGGCCGGGAGTTCGACGACGATCCCGCCTCGCTCGCCTTCTCGCTCAACCCCGAGAAGGTCGCGCCCCTGCTGCGCCGCCTCGTGACCCCGACGGGCAACCGCGCTCGGGTCTACGACAGCGAGGGGAGCCTGCTGTTCGACACCCGCACGCTCTATGCCCGCGGCGACATTGCCCGCACCGAGACCGTGGTGAAGCCGCCCAAGCCCAACGTGCTGGAGCGGATCTGGGACTTCGTCGGCACCCGCATCCTCGGCCTCGTCGTCAGCGAGCGCTCGGCCCAGGAAGAGGCGGGCCCGCAGGACGGGCGCGCCTTCCGCGAGGTCCAAGCGGCGCTCAAGGGCTCGCGCGGCACGATTTCCCGACGCAACGAAAGCGGCGAGACCATCGTCTCCGTGGCGGTGCCGATCCAGCGGGCGGGCTCGGTGCGCGGCGTGCTGATGGTCTCGACCCAAGGCGGCGACATCGACCGGGTGATCGCCTCCGAGCGCTTCGGCCTGCTTCAGGTGTTCCTCGTCGCGGCCGCCGTGATGCTGGTGCTGTCGATCCTGCTCGCGGGCGCCATCGCCGGGCCGGTGCGGCGCTTGGCCGACGCCGCCGAGCGGGTGCGCCGGGGCATCAAGTCGCGCCAGGAGATCCCGGATTTCACGGGTCGCACCGACGAGATCGGCCACCTCTCCGGCGCGCTGCGCGACATGACCCAGGCGCTCTACCGGCGGCTCGACGCCATCGAGAGCTTCGCGGCCGATGTCAGCCACGAGTTGAAGAACCCGCTGACCTCGCTCCGCAGCGCGGTCGAAACCCTGCCGCTGGCCAAGACCGACGAATCGCGGGGTCGGCTGATGCAGATCATCCAGCACGACGTGAAGCGCCTCGACCGGCTGATCTCCGATATCTCCGATGCCTCCCGCCTCGACGCGGAACTCGCCCGCGCGGAGGCGCGCCGGGTCGATCTCGGCAAGCTCCTGACCACCGTGACCTCGGTGGCCAACGAGCGGCGTCGGGCCAAGGCGGCGGTGATCCAGTTCGACATCGAGCGGCCGAGCAGCGAGATCGAGGATCCGTTCCGCATCATCGGCCACGACAGCCGCCTCGGACAGGTCGTCAACAACCTGCTCGACAACGCCCGCTCGTTCTCGCCGCCCGGCGCCAAGGTGCGAGTGGCCCTGCGCCGCCTCAAGAACGAGGTCGAGTTCGTGGTCGAAGACGAGGGGCCCGGCATCCCCGAGCATGCCCTGGAGCGGATCTTCGAGCGCTTCTACACCGACCGGCCGGAACAGGGTTTCGGCCAGAATTCCGGGCTCGGCCTGTCGATCTCGCGGCAGATCATCCAGGCCCATCACGGCTCGATCCGCGCCGAGAACCGCCCGGGCCCGGCCGACGAGGAGGGGAACCCGACGGTGCGCGGCGCCCGCTTCATCGTGCGCCTGCCCGTGGCCCCCCGGGCCGACCGCTACGGCGACGACGACCTCGCCGCATGAGCGGGGAGGTCGCGCCGGACAGCGAACCGCCACAGGAAACGCGACACGACACGGTGCATGCGAGCTGCGTGCTCCTCGACGAGGCCGGCGTGCTGATCCGGGGGCCGTCCGGGTCGGGCAAGTCCGCGCTCTGCCTCGCGCTTCTCGACCGCTTCTTCCTGGAAGGGCGCCATGCCCGCCTCGTCGGCGACGACCGCATTCGGCTGGAGGCGCATCACGGCCGCCTCGTCGCCCGGCCCCACCCGGCGCTCGCCGGCCTGATCGAGATCCGCGGCCTCGGCCTGCGCCGTCTGGCGAAGCATTCACCGGCCGCGGTGCTGCGCCTCGTGGTCGATCTCGTAGCGGAGGCCGAGCGCCTTCCCGACACCACCGCGACCGCCACGCTCCTCGGGGTCGCACTGCCCCGCCTCGCCCTTGAACCGCGCCATCCCCGCGAATACCTGATTCGTGAGGCACTTCGAGCCGGCGTGGCAATGCGGACGCACCCGGCGGCTCTTGTGCCCGGCGGTGCCCACGATGTGTAGCGCGGCTGCCGCGCCCGTGTCATGGTGAGCCCGTTGTGTCGCGCAAAACGACGCGACCCGCTTGCGCTTCACCTTGCGCTGCACAAGATGGCGTCTCCGCTCACAGGGCGTTGGAACACGCTTCGATGATTGGAATGGTGCTCGTCACACACGGGCTGTTAGCGACCGAGTTCAAGGCCGCCCTGGAGCATGTCGTCGGCCCGCAAAAGCAGGTCGAGACAATTACGATCGGCCCGGAGGACGACATGGAGCTGCGCCGCGGCGACATCATGTCCGCCGTCGGTCGGGTCAACTCCGGTCAGGGGGTCGTGGTTCTCACGGACATGTTCGGCGGCACGCCGTCGAACCTCGCCTTGTCATGCATGAATGGCGGCCAGGTCGAAGTGGTCGCCGGGATCAACCTGCCGATGCTGATCAAGCTCGCCAGCGTGCGCGAAGCCGAGAGCCTGGGCGACGCCGTGCTCCATGCGCAGGAGGCGGGCCGCAAATATATCAACGTCGCCTCGCGGGTTCTTGCGGGCAAGTAGCCCGGTCTCACCCCCGCACGGCCTTTTCTTCGCCCCGCTCCCGGCTTAACCACGTCGTCCCGCATCCGGAACGGCGCGCCTCGACGCGCCGCCGATCCGCACCGAAGCGGCGGGGAAGGGAGTGCCAGGGGCGATGGGAGAGAGCGTGGACGGCGAGATCGAGCCGCAGCCGGAGGTGCCCGAGGGTGGCCTCGTCCGGATCTTGCCGATCATTAACCGCCGCGGCCTGCATGCTCGCGCCTCGGCCAAGTTCGTGCAGACGGTGGAGCGCTTCTCCGCCGCCGTGACGGTGACCCGCGGCGGCGAGACCGTCGGCGGGCGCTCGATCATGGGCCTGCTGACGCTGGGCGCGGCCAAGGGCACCTCCATCGCCGTGGTCGCCGTCGGAGACGACGCGCAAGCTGCCCTCGATGCGATCGAGGCGCTGCTCGCCGACAAGTTCGGGGAGGACGAGTAATCCTCATCCGCTCCGTCTCGCGCGGCGAGGCGGAGGCAATCCGGGGCGCGACGGCAGGGGTCGCAAGCGATGGCGTCGCTCATCATCTCTAACGGTTCGGGCTGAACCGGCGCTTGCGCGATCGCAGGTCGGAAAGCCCCTCATCAATCCTTACTGAGGCATGGCGCGGAAGGTTTGGGCTGACGCTCATGTAGAGCGCCCCACCGCGGCACGGGCCGGGATGTAGACGACAGGTCGCGGCATCGATCGCGCCTCGGGGCACACCGTTCCCGGGCACAATTCATGCGCACGTTGCTGCGTGAGCCAGGCTGTCGCGGCGCATCGCAGCGTCACGCACGGGTTCGGAACCCGTTGGCGGCCTGCAGCACTTTTATTCCCCAAGCTCTCCATTTCCTGAAGGGTTCGTTCATCGGGCGTTCCTAGACGAACGGCGATGGTGTGGCTGGAAGCCTGGCCGTTGGACTCGTCCCAGAGTCCTCACACGCCACCGACGTCGGACAATGCCCTTGAAGATCGCCGTCATCGCCCATCTCAAGTTCCCGATCGGACAGCCCTACTTGGGCGGCCTCGAGATGCACACGCATCACTTGGCCGGCGCGCTGCGGGCGCGAGGCCACCGGGTCACGCTCTTCGCCTCGGAGGGCTCCGATCCGGCGCTGGTGCCGAACCCCGTCTGCCCGCCGACCGGCGACGCCCTGGGCGATCCCGTCGCCTGCGAGCGGATCGAGCGCGCCGAACTCGCGGCCTACGAGCGGATCATGGACGCGGTCGCGCGCGGCGGATTCGACATCGTGCACAACAACAGCCTGCACGACCTGCCGCTGCGGGCGAGCCACACGCTCTCCGTCCCGATGACGACGGCGCTGCACACGCCGCCCTTCGAATCGCTGGCCGAGGGCGTACGCGCGGCCAAGCCCGGCATGATCTTCGCAGCCGTCTCGCCGTCGCTGGCGCAGGAATGGCAGCCGCTGGTGCCGGAGGCCCGCGTCATCGGCAACGGCATCGACCTCTCGACCTTCGCCTTCAGCCCTGAGGCCGACCCGGCCGGCTACGTGTTCTGGAGCGGGCGGATCGTGCCGGAGAAGGGCACGCATCTGGCCATCGACGCGGCACGGCGCGCCGGGATTCCCCTGCGCTTTGCCGGCCCGCAGCCGAACCCGCGCTACTGGAACGAGTGGATCGCCCCGCGGCTCGGGGCGGACGCGGCCTATGTCGGCCATCTCTCCCACCGGGAGCTGGCCCACCAGCTCGGCGGTGCGCGGGCGGCCATCGTCTCGCCGCGCTGGGAAGAGCCGTTCGGCCTCGTCGTCGCCGAGGCGCTGGCCTGCGGCACCCCGGTTGCCGCCTTTGCTCGTGGCGCGATCCCCGACATCGTCGATCGCCTCTCCGGCGCGCTCGCCCCCGCCGACGACGTGGCGGCCCTGGCCCGCGCGATCCAGCGCGCCGTCGGCCTCGACCGCCGCGCCTGCCGCCGCCGGGCCGAGACGCTCTACGACGCCCAGGTGATGACCGACGGCTACGAGGAGCTCTACCGCGAGGTGCTGGCCGGGGCGCCGGCCCAAAGCTCCCGCGCCGCCCTCTTCGAACGCCCGGCGGCCTGACCCGATGCCCGCGCCCGCCCACCCCGCCGTCGTCTGCATCCCGGCCCGCAACGAGGCCGAGCGCCTGCCGCGCCTGTTGCGGGCGCTCGCGGCGCAGGAGGGCTTCTCGGCGGCGTCGCCCCTCAAGGTCGTGGTCGTCAGCAACAACTGCACCGACGGCACGGTCGAGGCGGTGCGCGCCCTCGAGGGCTCGGGCGCGCTCGACACCCTGGCGCTGCGTCTGATCGAGGCGACCTTCGCCCCGTCCGAGGCCCATGTCGGCACCGCCCGCCGCCGCGCCCTCGATACGGGCGCCGCGTGGCTGGAGAGCGAGGGCGCGCCGGACGGCGTGCTGCTCACCACCGATGCCGATGCGCGGCTGGCTCCCGGCTGGGTCGCGGCGAACCTGCGCGCCCTGGAGAACGCCGAGATCGTCGGCGGCCGGCTCCTGATCGACGACGAAGAGGGGGCCGATCCCGCACTCGCCGCCTTCCACGCGCGGGTCGAGCGCTACTGGTCGGGTGTGCGCGCGCTGGAAGACGCCCTCGATCCGCCGCCGCATGATCCGGCGCCGCGCCACGGCGACCATACCGGCGGAAGTCTCGCGCTTCGGGCCTCGCTCTACTGCGCCGTCGGCGGCCTGCCGGCGCTGCCCCGCGGCGAGGACAATGCCCTGGTCGCCGCGGTCCAGCGGGCGGGCGGGCGCCTGCGCCACTGCCCCGACGTGTCGGTGCTCGTCTCCGCCCGCACCGCCGGACGGGCCGAGGGCGGCATGGCGACCGAGATGCTGCGCCGTGCCCGCGTCGTGCGCGAGGGCGAGGCCTACCGCCTGCCGGTGGCCGCCCACTGGCAGCGGATCATCCGGCGCCGGGCCGCGTTGCGTGGCGCCTATCGCGAGGGCGCCGCGCCGTCTGCCCTGCACGCGCTCGGGCTCGACGCGGACGACCTCGCCGCCATCGACCCGGCGGCCTGCCCCAACGACATCGCCTTCGTGGAGCGGGCCCATGCCCGCCTCGACGCGCGGGACGGCCCCGCGCCGGAATGCAGCCTGGACGAGGCGCTGGCAGCGCTCGAAAATCTCGGTGCGTCTTTGAGGCGCGACCGAGCGGCCTGAGGCCGGCCTGTCGTTCCCGTGGTCCTGCCGCCTCGCGCCGCACTTTTCTCGGAGCCCGCATGACGCGTCCGGTCGGCTACTACGTCCACCATCAGGGCGCCGGACACCTTCAGCGGGCAATCGCGCTCGCGCGGGAACTCGATGGGTTCGGACGGCCCTGCACGCTGATGGGCAGCTTTGCCGGCCTCGACATCTCGGGCGCGCCGGGCCCCGTCCTCGACCTGCCCGACGACCGCCTCGACCGCAGCTTCGACGGGCAGGACGGCGCGGGGCAGCGGCCCGAATGCTTCCATTACGTGCCGCTGAACCATCCGGGCATCCGTGCGCGGATGAGCCGGATCGCCGCCTGGGCGGCGGAGCACGATCCGGCGCTGATCGTCGTCGATGTCTCGGCGGAGGTGGCGCTGCTGGCCCGGCTCCTGTCGGTGCCGAGCCTCGTCGTGCGCCTGTCCGGCACCCGCACGGACCCGCCGCATCTGGAGGCGTTCCGCGCCGCCTCGCGGCTGCTGGCCCCTTTCCCTGAAGCGCTCGACGGCGGCGACGTGCCGGCCTGGGTGCGCGAAAAGACGGTCTATGGCGGCTTCCTCGACGGGAGCCCGGCGCGGGCGGTGCCCGAGGAGGATGGGCGCATCGTCGTGGTGTTCGGGCGCGGCGGCGAGGGTGGGCGTCTGGAGAGCCTCGCTGAAGCCGCCAACGCCGTCCCGGACCGGGCTTGGCACGTCCTCGGGCCGGTGACCGGCGCGGGCGCGGCTCCGAACAACCTGCACCTCCACGGCTGGGTCACGGATGTGCGCCCGCATCTCGCCCCGGCCTCGCTCGTCATCGGGGGCGCGGGCGATGGGCTCGTCACCGCCGTGGCGGGGCTCGGCAAGCGCTTCATCTGCCTGCCGGAGCCGCGCGCCTACGACGAGCAGGAGGCCAAGGCGGAAGCGCTGGGGCGGCTCGGCGCGGCGGTCGTCCAGCGCGGCTGGCCGGATCCTGCGGCCTGGGCCACCCTTGTCGCCCGCGGCCTCGCCCTCGATCCGGACGTGGTTCGGCGCTTCGCCGAGCCCGACGCGCTGGCACGTACGGCGGCGGCGATCGAGACCCTGTGCCGGGATACGGGCTGACCGACGCTCAGGCCGGCATCCGCGCGTTTCCTGAGGCACTGCCGGCGCGGGCGCGAAGGTCGCGAGATTCAGGATCGCGGCGGGCAATCACCCGACCGCCGCGCTTTTTTCTTCCGGGGTCGAGCCGATCAGCGCTTGGGCGTGAAGCTCGGATCGCTGATGCGGCGCAGATTTTCCGCGGGCGTCTCCGCCTCGGTGGCCTCGACCGACTCGATGCTGCCGCCCGCGACTGAATCCCGCCGATCGAAGTCGGAAGCCGTGCGCGCCACCTGAGCCTGCCAGCCCGGATCTTCCTGAAGCGCGCGCTGGAGATCGGCGGGGCGGGCGACGTCGAGGGGGCTGTCCTGCCCGAAATCCTGTCCGTTGCGATCGGCATGCGCGTTGAAGTCGCGCAGGGAATCGTGCTTGCGGCTTTCGTCCATGGCGGTTCTCCTGATGCGGAGCGGATCGTTCCGCTTGGTGTCGGTTCGGCGTGCTGCCCTCAATGGGAGCGGTCGGTGCGGTCGGGGGCATGGCCCGGGCCGCTATGGGCGTGGTGGGCGTCGCGCTCGCCGCCGCCCCCGGACACGCCGGACGTGGAGCCGTTCGTCGGGCTGCCCGGTGTCGGCCCGTGATCCGACTCGGCGGCAGGCTTCGACCGGTCCTGATGGCTGCTGCCCGGCCCGCCGTGATGACGGTCGGCGTTGGGATGCTTGCTGGAGGTGCTCATTCAGCGATCCTGCTGATGACCCTGATGAGTGGTGTTGATCTTCGAATTGCCCGTTTGGCCGATCTTGTCCGGGTCCTTCGTCTGCGACGAGGCTCGGCCCTGGGTGGTCGCGGTTTCAGGCGTGCTTCCCGGCCCCTTGTCGGAGCGGTTGGCCGGTGGAACGGGCGGGGGCTTGGCGGTCATCGTGGCTCCGGGGTTCGAAGGGAGAGATGAGTTCCCCGGAGAACCAGCTGCATCTCGAAGAGTTCGCGCCGGATGCCGAAAACTTTTCCGCGATGAGGCGGATCATCATGCCGCGTTGCAACAGATATGGCCGGAATGACTGGCGTTACATGTGCGCGCGACCCGTCAATGCTACGCTGGCCGAAGGATGTTGCTTGGAAGGACCATGGGGCGGGCTGAGCCTACGCGTCCAAATCTGTGACGGCGCGTCGACCGTGACGGGAAACCGATCCGCCTTCGATGGCAGAAATCCGTCGACGGTCGCCTCCCACGGTGCCCGGAGCACCCTTCGAGATGTCCCCCCAAACTGGCTCAGAACGGCCGCTCGGGCGGCACGCGCGCGGCGGCGATCTCCTCCGGGCTCGGGCCGCGCAGCAGGGTGATGTCGGGCTCGCGGCTCTCGCCGATCAGGCCGAGCTGGGCGAAGGCGTCGAGCCAGCCGTCCATGGGCCAGAGCCCGTGCCGGGCGCGGAAGCGGCGGGCGTTGCGGACGATGTCGGCGAAGTGCTGGAGCGGCGGGTCGCAGGAGAGGTGATGCTGGTGGAAGGCGGGCGGTGCGCCGGCCAGAAGCACCGGCACGCCGATCTCGGCCGCGCGGAAGGCGAGATCCGTGTCCTCGGCGCCGTAGCCGTCATAGCCCTCGTCGAACCCGCCGAGCCGGTCGTAGGTCGAGGCGCGCACGGCGAAAGCGAGCGACCAGAACAGGCCGGGATTCTTCGTCTCCGCCACGCCGCTTGCCGGGAAAGTCCGGGCCGGGTGGAGGAGGCCGGCCTGCAGGAGATCGGCCTCGCGCCAGCCGTCCTGCACCGCGCCCGCGGGCAGGTAGCGGATCGGCCCACAGACGAGACCGTCATGCGCGGCGGCCGCCGCCGCCAGCGCCGGAACGAGGCCGGCGGAGGGGATGCAATCGACATCGAGGAAAACGAGGATCTCGCCGGAGGCCGCCGCCCGGCCGGCATTGCGCGCGGCGGCGAGCGGCAGGCCGGCGCTGGGGAAGTCGACCTGTTGCAGCGGGAACGGCGTCGCCGGCAACGGCTCGGGGGCGGGGCCCATCTGGACCACGACGCATTCGGCGGGAGCAGGCCCGCGGGCGAGCCCCTCGATCAGTCGGGCGAGATGGGCGTCGCGCCCCTTGTTGAGCGTGACGACGCTGATGGTGCTCACAGGCGTTCCGGTCCGGGCCAAGCTTTACGGGCCTCCCCGTCCTGCCAGCCCCAACCTGAAACGCGGATGAAGGGGGTTCAGCGCAGCGCGATGTACCACTCGTGCGGGCTGCAGAGCCGGTCGATCATCGCGGGCTGCAACTGGAAGCCGGACGGATCGTCGGTGATCAGCCCGGAGACCTGCGAGGCGTGCGCCTCCACCGCCCGGCGTTTGGCCGCGCGCTCGTCCTCCACCGCGAGGCGGTAGCCCTCGGGGGCCGGCCCGACCTCGCGCTCCGGCGGCAGGGTCCAACCCCAGACCGGGTAGGCATAGGCCGCGATACCGGGAAGCCGGGCCTGGGCGAGGCCGGCGATGGCGGCCGAGGCGGTGTGATCGCAATGCGGATCGTGCCGCCACGTCACGAACAGGGCGCGCGCGCCGGCCTCTCGGGCGATCTCGACGATCCGGTCCGCCGCCGCCTCGGCGTCCACGCCCTCGCTCGGCACGCCGCCATCGGGCAGGCGCAGGAAGTGGACATGCTCGGAGCTCAGTCCGAGTTCGGCCATCGCCGCCACGGTCTCCGCCTCGCGCAGGTCCCGCAGGCGGTCATGCGGATAGGCCTTGGAATTCGGGTGCGAGCCACAGCCGTTGCTGACGATGACGACGCGGACAGTTCGGCCCTCTCGCACGGCCTGCGCGATGAGTCCGCCGCAGCCGAGGCTCTCGTCGTCGGGATGGGGTGCGACCACGACGAGGCCGCCCCCGTCCGGGACCAGGGTGGCGAGAGGGGCGACGGGCAGGGCCTTCACGGCTTCGAGGAAGGCGTCGGCACGCATAGGAAGGCTCCTATTCCGCTCGCGCGGCGAGATACCGCGAAAATCCCTTGGCGCGCAGGTCGCAGGCCGGGCAGGTGCCGCAGCCATAGCCCCATTCGTGGCGCGCGCCGCGCTCGCCGAGATAGCAGGTATGGCTCTCCTCGACGACGAGATCCACGAGGGCGCGTCCGCCCAGGCTTTCCGCCAGCGCCCAGGTCTGCGCCTTGTCGATCCACATCAGGGGCGTGTGCAGCACGAAGCGGCGCTCCATGCCGAGGTTGAGCGCGACCTGCAGCGCCTTGATCGTATCGTCGCGGCAATCGGGATAGCCGGAATAATCGGTCTCGCACATGCCGCCGACGATGTGGCGAAGGCCCCGGCGATAGGCGAGCGCGGCGGCGAAGGTGAGGAAGGCAAGGTTGCGGCCGGGCACGAAGGTGTTGGGCAGGCCGTCACGGGCGAACGCGATCGCGCTGTCGCGGGTCAGCGCCGTGTCGGAAATCTCGCCGAGTGCGGCAAGCGCCAGCGTGTGATCCGACCCGAGCCGGCGGCCCCAGGCCGGATCGAGGGCGGTCAAGCCGTTCCGCAGGGCTTCGCGCCGGTCGAGTTCGACCCGGTGGCGCTGGCCGTAATCGAAGCCGAGCGTCTCCACGTGCGGGAAGCGGTCGAGCGCCCAGGCGAGGCAGGTCGCCGAATCCTGGCCGCCTGAGAACAGCACCAGCGCCCCGGCCTCACCGCCCGCCACGGCCCCGTCCTCCGGCATGGTCAGTCGCCCTCGTACTCGGCCCAGGAATAGGGCGTCTCGAAGATCCGCACGCTGGAAAGCCCCGGAATCGCCGGCTTGGCGCGATGCCAGATCCAGGCCGCGATATGCTCGGCGGTGGGATTCTCCAGCCCCTCGATCTCGTTGAGGCAATGGTGGTCGAGCCGCTCCAGGAGCGGGGCGAAGGCGCTCTCGATGTCGTAGAAATCGACCACCCAACCGCTCGTCGGATCGACCGCGCCCGCCACGGTCAGCTCCACGCGGTAGGAATGCCCGTGCATGCGGTGGCAGCGGTGGGTTTGGGGCACGTTCGGCAGGCGGTGGGCCGCCTCGAAGGTGAAGGCCTGGGTGATCTTCATCGCGGGATCTTCACGAGGTCCGGAACGGTCCCGCCGCGGACAGCGCAGCGGGTTGATGGCGGCCAGCGGGCGCACCGAGATCGTGGATATGTCACCAGATCGGCCGAAATGCACCCTCTATCCGGTCTTTGCGGCCGCAAGCCCGCATGCGGTGATCGACCGGCGCGGCCCCTCGAACCAGACCTGCCTCATCGCTCGGGGACCGCTCGGATGATTCATTCGAGATCGGGCCTTGGTTCAAGGGGACGGTGAAGCCGGCCTGGAGCGGGCGGTCGCCGATGGGCGCGTGGCTCGTGACGATGCTCGGCAAGCACCGGGGTCCGTTCGGAACCTGCCAAGGGGCCGAGCCTCATCCGCTTGACCTTGCGAAGAACTGCCGAGGGCAGGGGGCAGACCTTGGGCGCTCATCCGAAGCGAATGTTTTTCTTCAACCTCTAGCGAGTTTCGGACGGTCGCAGGCATCCCCCATCGCTGAAATCCTCCAACAGATTGCTTGGGCGTGGGCCGGTCGGTCGCGTCTCGCAAGGGTGCGCATGACGGGCTTGAACCCGCGCGCTTGTTCATAGGCGACATTTTCTGTCGAAAAACCACCGTCTACAAGAATGAATATTGAGTCAAACCAAGCGTATTTTAACTTACGCTTAAAATTCATAGCTAAGTATCGAGAGTGGGCTAAGTTCTTTGGAGAGCGGGCGGCGGTGTCGAATTTCATATCAAGGAGCGTATCCAATAAGCTTGTCGTAATCGCAGGGTCCGTTGTTAGCCTGACCCTCATCGGTTTTACAGGCTTGGCCGGATGGAAGGCTGCTGATCGCACAAACACTGAAATCATGACGCTCGCGGGCGAGAAAGCGGCGAGCACGACGGGTCAGGTTTCGGTCCAACTCACCGAGGCGATGTCGGCGGGCCGATCGCTGGCCGCGACCCTTGCGGGTTTTGCCGAAGGCGGCAGCGCCCGACGCTCTGATGTCGTCGAGGCCACCAAGGCGCTTCTGGAGGGCTATCCCAATTTGTTCGGAGCCTGGATCTCCGACACCGTCGATGGTCGCGCCGGAAAGCGATTTGCCGGAACGGACAACAATAACGACAAGGGCCTCTTCACCCCATACTGGACGCGAACGGCCTCAGGAAATTTGGAGCTGTCGACCTTCTCGATCGACCCGACCCAGCAATGGTACGCGGCATCGATTACCGCGGGGAGCGGCCTGCTCATCGAGCCCTATGTGACCGGCAAGGGTGATGTCGTGACCTCGATCACCGTGCCTCTCAAGATCAAGGGGGCGGTCGTCGGTGCGGCCGGTGTCGATATCAGCCTGCAGAAAATGTCCGATATGGTCGCGGCGCTGCGTCCATTCGAAGGTGGTCGGGTCATGATGCTCTCGAACGCCGGCAAATGGATCGTCCCCCCGCAGGCCGACCTGCTGATGAAGACCTATGCCGGCATCGGCGAGCAGGAAATCAAGGCGGCCATCGGCGACGGTCGGATGCGGGTGCTCACCGACGGCTCCGACGGTGCGGTGCGGTTGGTGTATCCCTTCACCGCGCCGGGCATGAATACGACATGGGCGCTTCTGCTCGACGTGCCCGCCAAGGCGTTCTCTCAGCCGATTTTTTCCCGTGTTCTGGAAACAGCGCTCGGCGGCCTCGTCATCCTCGCCGTCGTGCTGGGCGTGATCTTCGTCTCGGCTCAGGTTTTGCTCGCGCGCCCGCTCAAACATCTGGTCGGGGCACTCCAGAGAATGGCCAGGGGTGAGATCGACGCGGAGATCAAGGAAGCGGCCCGCGGCGACGAAATCGGCGCGGTCGGAAAGGCGGTCGAGGGCATCAAGACCATGGTGGCGCGGAAGGCCGCCGAGGAGGCCGAGGTCAAGCGAATCGCCGAAATCGCTGCCGCGGAGGAGCGCCGCCGCACGATGATCGAACTGGCGGACGGCTTCGAGCGTGCGGTCGGCGGGATCGTCGGGATGGTTTCGTCCTCGGCCACCGAATTGCAGGCCACCGCCCAGCAGATGACCGCCACCGCCACCGAGACCGCCTCTCGATCCACCACCGTGGCCGTCGCCGCCGAGGAGGCCGCGGCCAACGTGCAGACCGTGGCAGCCGCTGCCGAGGAGTTGGGTTCGTCCGTGGGGGAAATCGGGCGACAAGTCTCCGACTCGGCCCAACTCGCCCAATCGGCGGTGGGCGAGGCCGACGAGACCGCCACGTTGGTTCGGGCGCTCAGCCAGAACGCGTCCCGCATCGGCGACATGGTCGGGATGATCTCCTCGATCGCCAGCCAAACCAACTTGCTGGCGCTCAACGCGACGATCGAGGCGGCTCGCGCCGGCACCGCCGGCCGCGGCTTCGCCGTGGTGGCCTCGGAAGTGAAAGCCTTGGCCGAGCAGACCGCCAAGGCCACCGAGGAAATCGCGCGTCAGATCGGCGAGGTGCAGGGCGTGACCGGACAGGCTGTGACGGCGATCGGGGACATCACGGTCCGGATTCGCCAGATCGACGACGTGGCGACCTCGATTGCTGCCGCGGTGGAGCAACAGGGCGCGGCAACCCAGGAGATCGTGCGCAACGTCAGCCAAGCCTCGACCGGCACGAACGAGGTGACCGGCAACATCGCCAGCGTCGCGCAGGCGTCGGAGGAGACGGGTGCGGCGGCGAGCCAAGTCCTGTCCGCGGCCTCCGAACTGTCCCGCCAGTCGGAGCATCTCGGCGCGGAGGTCGCCCGCTTCCTCGCCACCGTCCGGGCCGCCTGAGCTGCGCTCCGCCGATCGATACGATCGGCCGCCGCCTCCATGTCCGCTTCTGACCCGACGGGGCGTAGAAGCGGACGCTTCCGAAGGCCGCGATGGGTCGCAAGCCACCCCTCGATCGCCAAGCTGTTCGGGTCTTGGTTCTAGAGCCGTATCCGACCTGATTGCATCAGGCCGGCGTCTCTAGATCCTTGTTTTGACGCGCATTCTTTCGACGAACCGGTCACCACTTCGTCGGAATGCGCTCTAGCGTTTACGGATCGGCCGCAGCGGTCCGTTGAAGGGGCCCGGCTTCATGCCGTGTTCCCGGGCGCGCTCCCCGATCAGGGCCTGGCCGCCGAGCAGGGAGGCGATCGGCGCGGACTGCATCTCGACGCTGTTGAGGGCCCGCCCGATCTGCCGCCCCTCCCACCAGAACTCGGCGAAGAGAGCGGCGAGAAGGCCGAGCAGCCCCCAGGTCAGGAGATCCCAGCCGAGGATATGGAGGCCGTAGGGCGGCGACAGCGCAGTCCCAAGATACGACAGGCCGAGCGCTCCCGCGAAGCCGAGGACGAGGATCAGGGGCAGGCGGATGATCAGGCGCCGGTAATGGCGCAGAGCGAGGTTGAGTTCCTCGACGGAGGAGTGATCGAGCCTGAGTGTCGTGGCATCCGGCGTCGTGGAATCAGGCGTCATCGGGCATCCTCTTGGGCCTATGGGGCCGGTCGCACTGGTGCGCGAACGTGGTCGAGAGAGATGAAGGATGCAACCGCCGGCCGCATCCATCCGTCCGGCCCAGACGTCATCGTTTGCCGAAGTCGCCTGCCGCCTTCGGGACGAGGCCGTCACGGAATCCCGATGATCTTGTGCGTCTGGAGCGAGAGCCGCCAGCGGGCATTCGCCCGGCAATAGGCCACCGCCGCCGCGGTGTGGGCGGCGGCCTCCGGCCCGTCCATCGGCTGCAGGAAGTGATGCCGGAAGGGCAGATCCGAAAAACGCTCCGGCGCGGCCTCGGCCTCCGCCTGCGGGAAGACGAGCTTCAACTCGTCGCCCGAGGTCTGGACCAGAGGGTTGCCGGCCTTGGGGCTCACGCAGATCCAGTCGATGCCGGGCGGCGCGGGAAGCGTCCCGTTGGTCTCTACCGCGATCTCGAAGCCGCGGGCATGGACGGCGGCGATCAGCGCCGCGTCGAGTTGCAGCAGCGGCTCGCCGCCGGTGAACACGACGTAGCGGTTGGCGTCACCCCCGGCCCAGGTCGCGGCGATGGCGTCCGCCAGGATTTCGGCGGAGGCGAAGCGCCCGCCGCCCTCTCCGTCCATCCCAACGAAATCGGTGTCGCAGAAGCGGCAGGCGGCGCTCGCCCGGTCCTCCTCGCGGCCGGACCAGAGATTGCAGCCGGAAAACCGGCAGAACACCGCCGCGCGCCCGGCCTGGGCGCCTTCACCCTGAAGTGTGTGGAAGAGTTCCTTGACCGCGTAAGACATCGTTGCGCTTTTCTGCCAGGGCTTGCCCATACCTCCGGGAGGCGCGGAAGACCAAGCGGTGCACGATGATCGCGGAACGCAACCCTGATCGGCAGCGTACCGTTAGGCAAAACGCCGGGCTCTGCCATGCTCTCGCCACGGAGGGCACGTTGATGAACGGGTCTCCTCGATCCGACCCTGTCCGGGTGCGTCCCTCGCGAACGCCCGGAGCCGGCAACGGAATTCCTGCTCCGCGGCGTCCCGCGCCCGCCCACCCTTTCGAGATTGGCCCGATGGTGAACCGTGTTTGGGGACGGCTGATCGGCTCGCTCACCGCCCTCGGCCTGATGGCGGGGGCGGCTGCGGCGGTGACGGCGCCGATCCTCGTCGTCGATGCCGAGTCCGGCAAGGTGCTCTACAGCCAGGGCGCGACCGACCCCTGGTATCCGGCCTCGATCACCAAGCTGATGACCACCTATGTCGCCCTCGACATGGTGCGCCAAGGCAAGGTCTCGCTCGACACGCTGCTGACGGTTTCGCCGGCGGCCGCCGCCGAGCCGCCCTCGAAGATGGGCTTCAAGCCGGGCACGCAGATCACCCTCGACAACGCCCTGAAGATCATCATGGTCAAGTCGGCCAACGACGTGTCCTGGGCGATCGGCGAGGGGCTCGGCGGCTCCGTCGAGGGCTTCGCCGACATGATGAACGAGACCGCGCACCGGATCGGCATGCGCGAGAGCCGCTGGTACAACCCCAACGGCCTGCCCGAGCCGCGGCAATGGACGAGCGCCCGCGACATGGCGATCCTGGCCCGCGCGCTGATGCGCGACTTCCCCAACCAGCAGAACCTGTTCTCGATCTCGGCGATCCAGTTCGGCAAGTCGGTGATGGCCAACCATAACGGCCTGCTCGGGCGCTATCCCGGCGCCGACGGCATGAAGACCGGCTTCATCTGTTCGGGCGGCTTCAACGTGGTGGCGACGGCGACCCGCGGGGGCCGGCGCATCATCACCGTGGTGATGGGCCAGCCGAGCGCGCGCGAGCGCGACATCAAGGCCGCCGACCTGTTCGATTACGGCTTCGGCCAGTCGGCGGGCTGGACCGCGCCGACGCTCGAATCGCTGCCGCCCTCCAACGTCGCCGCCCCGCCGGACATGCGGCCCTATATCTGCGACAAGCGCAAGCCGATGCCGGTGGACGAGGGCCCCGGCGCGCTGACTGCGAGCGGCCCCGGCGCCGACAGCGCGACCACGCAGCTCCTCGGCTCGGCGACCCCGGACGCCACCAACCTTGCCTTCGCCGCCCTCAGCAGCGCCAATGTCCGCGGGCGCACCCTGCCGCCCCGGGCACCGCTCCAGCCGATCCCGGTCTGGATCGGCAGCAGCCCCACGGAAGGCGCGATGGCGCTGGCCCGCGAGGAACAGGAGGCGCAAGCCTCCAAGCAGGCGGCTCGCCAGGCCGCGCAGGAAGCGGCCCAGCGCAAGCGCGCGGAGGCCAAGGCCACCAAGGACGCGGCCAGAGAGGCCGCCAAGCAGGCCGCCTCAGAGAAGGCCGCCAAGGCCCGCGCTGCCGCGGTGACCAAGCCCGCGACGAAGACCGCTGCGGGCAAGGACAAGGGCGTGCCGGCCACGACCAGCGCCTACACGGCGGTGGAGCCCACGCCGAAGGCCGCCGCGAAGCCGGCACACAAGCCGGCCGCCAAGAAGCCCGAGGCGGCCAAGCCCGCCGCCAAGAAGGCGGACAAGAAGCCCGGCAAGGCGAAGAACGACGAGTCGTAAGGGGTTTTCGAAGGCCCCCGGCATCGTCATATCGTTGCCGAGACGCGCGCTGCGGTAACGGCTGATCCCCTCGTCCCCTGCCGGGACGAGGGAGAAACCGCGAGCGGCTCTGACTTCGAAAGCCGTTCCACGATGCTTCAGACCGAACAACCCGGCCGCCCCGCGCCGATCCCGCTCACCGTGCTCACGGGCTTCCTCGGCGCGGGCAAGACCACGCTGCTGAACCGCCTCCTCGGCGATCCGGCGCTGGCCGACACGGTGGTGATCGTCAACGAGTTCGGCGAGATCGGGCTCGATCATCTGCTGATCGAGACGGTCGATGAGGGGATGATCTTGCTGGGCGCCGGCTGCCTGTGCTGCACCGTGCGCGGTGACCTGATCTCGACGCTCGAAGACCTCCTGCGCCGCCGCGACAACGGCCGCATCAACCCGTTCCGCCGGGTGGTGATCGAGACCACTGGCCTCGCCGACCCGGCGCCGATCCTCCACGCGCTGATCTACCACCCCTATCTCGCGATCCGCTTCCAGTTGCAGGGCGTGGTGACCGTGATCGACGCGGTCAACGGCGCGGGCACCCTCGACGCGCATGGCGAGGCCCTGCGGCAGGCGGCGGTCGCCGACCATCTCGTGGTGACCAAGGCCGACCTGCCCGGTGCCGAGGCGGAGGCGCTGGCCCAACGGCTCGCCGCCCTCAATCCGGGCGCCCGGATCCACGGGCCCGACGTGCCGGCCGAGCACCTGCTCGGCGGCCTGTTCGGCGTTGATGGCAAAGGGGACGACGTGCGCGCGTGGCTCGGCGCGGAAGACCATGCGCAGGGCCATCACCATGGCCACGACCACGGCCACCATCATCACGACGTGAACCGGCACGACGCGGCGATCCGCGCCTTTCACCTCACCAGCGACGAACCGGTGCCGCGCCCGGCCTTCGAGATGTTTCTGGATCTCCTGCGTTCGGCGCACGGGCCGAAGCTACTGCGCCTCAAGGGCCTCGTGGCGCTCGCCGACGATCCCGAGCGGCCGGTCGTGGTGCACGGGGTGCAGCACGTCGTCCACGCGCCGGTGACGTTGCCCGCCTGGCCCGATGCGGACCGCCGCTCGCGGCTCGTGCTGATCGTGCGCGACCTCGACCCGGCCTTCGTCCGCCGGATCTGGGACGCCTTTCTCGGCAAGCCTGTCCTGGACGCGCCGGACCGGGCCGCGCTCACCGACAATCCGCTGGCGATCCCGGGGGGATAGGCGGCGGCGTCATTCGTCCCGGCGAGGTATCGGACGTCGGCGCCGCGCGGTCCGTGGTGATCAGTCGAGGTGGTCGCCGTAGCGCTGAACGTGGTCGGCGAGGCCGAGGCCGTGGTCGCGCACGAGACGCTCGGCGCGCTCCGCGTCGCGGGCCTCCAGCGCCTCGATGATCTGCACGTGCTCCTCGATCGACTTCGAGGCGCGGTCGCCCTGGCGGAGCGCCGTGTTGCGAATACCGCGCACATGCATCAGCAGGTTGCTGGTCAGGTCGGTGATCACCGCGCTATGGCCGAGGGCAATGATCTTCTGGTGGAAGCGGATATTGGCTTCCGAATATTCGTCGAGATGCTCGTAGGGCTGGCCGTCGAAGAATTCCGGGAAGGAGCGGCGCAGGCAGGCGAGATCGTCGTCCGAGGCGGCGGTGCAGGCGAGCCGCGCCGCCATGCTCTCCAGCGCCGCCCAGGCCTGGATCATGCCGACGATCTCGCGCTTCGTCTTCTTGACGACGAACACGCCGCGCCGGGGCTCGTTGCGCACGAAGCCTTCCTGCTCCAGCACCGTCAGCGCCTCGCGGATCGGCGTGCGGCTCACGCCGAGCGTCTGCGACAGGCCGCGCTCATCGAGCCGCACATCCCCGGTCTGGCCGTAGATGTCCATGTTGGTGATGGCGGATTTCAGCGCCTCGTAGGCCAGCGTCCGCAGGCTCGTCGCCGGAACGATCGGCTTGATCGAGAGATTTTCCATCACTTCGGATCGACCTTGATGCCGATGGGGTTGCGGGTCCGGAGGTGGAAGCATCGAGCCGCGGGAGCATGGCGCCTCATCCACTGGAAGACAAGGCAGCCGCACTCTAGCGTCCCGGCTCTCCCCGCGGAATCCGCACGGGACCGTGCGGATCTGCAGCCTCCAACCCGAAACGTTGACGTCTGGCATCTGGTATGCCAGAAGAAAACCGGGGAGTCGATGCCGGCGGTATTCGCCGGGTGCAGGGCAGCCTCGCTGATGATGCCCTGAGCCGCGCACACGTCGCGCCGGCCAGTCGTACCGGAGCCCAAGACCGGCACGGTTCCCCGCGGGTGCACCCGGCCGACGCCATCGGCCGACACGCTCCCGACAACATGCCACTCTCCTGGGGAGGAGACCTGCGATGAGCAAGGCACTTGAGGGCGTTCGCATCCTCGACTTCACCCATGTTCAATCGGGACCGACCTGCACGCAATTGCTCGCGTGGTTCGGGGCCGACGTGATCAAGGTCGAGCGGCCGGGTGCGGGCGACGCCACGCGCCAGCAGCTTCAAGACCTTCCCGGCGTGGACAGCCTCTATTTCACGATGCTGAACCACAACAAGCGCTCGATCACCCTCGACGGCAAGAACCCCAAGGGCAACGCGATCCTCTGGCGGCTCATCGCCGAGTGCGATGTGCTGGTCGAGAACTTCGCCCCCGGCGCACTCGACCGCATGGGGCTGACGTGGGAGAAGCTGCAGGCCGCCAATCCGGGCCTGATCCTGGCCTCGGTGAAGGGCTTCGGGCCCGGCCGCTATCAGGATTGCAAGGTCTACGAGAACGTCGCCCAATGCGTCGGCGGCGCGGCCTCCACCACCGGCTGGCGTGACGGCGTGCCGATGGTATCAGGTGCACAGATCGGCGATTCCGGCACCGGCCTGCACCTTGCACTCGGCATCGTCACCGCCCTCTATCAGCGCACCCATACGGGGCAGGGCCAGCGCGTCGATTGCGCCATGCAGGACGGGGTGCTCAACCTCTGCCGGGTGAAGCTGCGCGACCAGCAGCGCCTCGCCCACGGCCCGCTGATGGAATACAGCCAATACGGCGAGGGCGTCCCTTTCGGTGAGGCGGTGCCGCGGGCCGGTAACGATTCCGGCGGGGGGCAACCCGGTCGCATCCTGAAGTGCAAGGGCTGGGAGCAGGATCCCAACGCCTACATCTACTTCATCACCCAGGGCGCGGTCTGGGGCCCGATCTGCGACATCATCGGCGAGCCGGACTGGAAGACCGATCCGGCCTACGCGACGCCGAAGGCCCGCCTGCCGCATCTCAACGAGATCTTCACGCGCATCGAAGCCTGGACGATGAAGCACGACAAGCTCGAGGCGATGGAGATCCTCAACGCCTACGAGATCCCGTGCGGACCGATCCTGTCGATGCGGGAGATCGCAGAGGATCCGACGCTGCGGGCGAATGGCACGGTGGTCGAGGTCGAGCACCCGACTCGCGGCGCCTACTTGACGGTCGGCAACCCGATCAAGCTGTCGGCGAGCCCCACCGAGATCACCCGCGCGCCGCTGCTCGGCGAGCATACCGACGAGATCTTGCGCGAGGTGCTCGGCTGCACCGATGCCGAGATCGGCGACATCCTCGGTTCGGGGGCGGTCGGCGGCGTCCACCGCATCGCTGCGGAGTAGAGCGCAGCACTATTCTGCCGAATGCCGGAGCGTTCGGAACTTGATTTCACTCGCTTGGTATGCCAGATACCAATACGGGCAGGCGAGACCCGATACGGTGGCGTGACGCACCGTTCGGGCCGGCGACCGGAGGAGACGGTGATGGCCGAAAACATCTCTGACCACGCCCCGGATCGCGCTCTGGCAGATCTCGTCGATGCGTTCGGGCACTATTCCGATGCCGAGATGCAGGCCTTCCTCGATGCCACGCCGTTCGCGGCCGAGATGCGCTGCGCAGCCTCGCACGCCAAGCCGACCGGACCCGAATGGCTGGCGGCCGTAGGGCTCGCCGGACGCGAGGGCGCGGTTCAGGCGGCGCGGGCGTAGCGACCGGCGGAGTCCAAAGCTTCGGTCCCGCGGCCCGTCGGGACATCATCGGCAGCGTTCGACACGGTCAGACGGTCGGCTAGTTTGACGACGAGCAGAGCCTGAACGGCGACGAGGAAAACGAGCGCGGCGAGCCACGTGGCGAGCATAATGGTCTCCGTCGATGCGGGCTATGGTGCGGTGCGAACGCATCCGAGATAGGCCGCTCGTTTTGGGATATGAAGTACAAAATACCAGATACGCACATGCGTCACGCGCATGTGAATGGCGTGCTCTGGTCTGAAGGTGGGCGAAACCGGCTGCAATCCCTGCACCCGGCGACGGTGTGACAGACGCTTTTCGATGTCGCACCGCAGCATGAAAGCGGTTCAGGAGCTGGCCCGACCCGCCTCCGGACCCCAGGCGCCCAGGGTCGAGGTTTCTTCAGGGCGGAGAACCTCGTCGAGCGGTGCGATGCCCTCGATCTCCTCCGTCAGGCCCGTTGCCGCGAGCGCCCGCGCGGTGCCGGGCTCCCGGCGCGCGGCGGCGAGACCCGCCGGGTCGAGGCCGACGAGACGACCGCCCTCGAAACGCGCGAAGACCCGCCCCGATTCCCGATCGGCGAAACGCACCACGGAGACGTGCCGCAACGCCTCCCGCAGAAAACGCGCCTCGGCCTCCGGTGCGTCGGCGACGCCGCGATAGACGTCGGCCGCCGCGCGGGCGCGGATGTCGATCCGCCGGTAACGCTCGATCGCCAGCAGGGCTTTGGCATCGAGGATCGTCATCGCGTCGTTCGTGCCGAAGGCGATGGTGAGCGGACGCGCGCCCTTGGGCACGCTGTTGTCGAGGAATTCGTAAGTGACCGGCCGGTCCCGGCGCAAAGCCCAGGTGAAGAACAGCCGCGGCATGCCGGTGAAGGCTTCGACATTATGCGCGAGCAGATCCTCGACCGCCTTGTAGCGTCCGAACTCCTCGCCCCGCTTCCAGGCCCGCTCCACGGTTTCCTCGGGTGGGGTGATCATGAATTGGAGGTAGACGCGCTGGCCGAACCGCGTGAGGAGCTGGCCGGCACCGTCGCTGCCGGCCTCGGTCGAGAAGCTGTCGAAGCGGAAGCGGTCGATCAGCAGGTGCGAGAGGCGACCGCCGGCCGCCTTGCGGGTGATGTAGCGGTCGAGCTTGGCATCGACGATCTCGACCTCGTGCCCGGTCAGCGGCCCGGCATAGCGGCGCGCGTCGCCCAAGCTGTCGTAATCCAGCAGAAACTTGCGCCAGACATCGGGGGTGATGACGGCAAAGTCCTGCCATTGCGCGCCGATCCGGCCGGCAAGGCCGCGCTGATAGGGCCGAATCGTGCTCTTGCCCGAGGCCGAGGCGCCCTTGACGGTCATCACCACCGGCTGCGCTTGCGGTGCGGGCCGATGGTAGCCCTGCGCCGCGGCGACCGCCTCGATCCAGGGCGCGATCAGCGCGCCGATCCGGTCGCTGCCGCAGCGGTTGGTGACGAGGATGCCGGCGAGTCGCCGCAGCAGCGTGCGGTCGCGGATCAGCATACCCTGGCGGGCGATGACGTGCCCGAACACTGTGCGCAGCGCCTCGCGGGCGGCGCTCTCCAAGCTCTCGGATTCGCTCGCGGCCGCGCATCGTTCGTCGAGGCGGGCGAGGATGCGCGCCTGTCCGTCGCCGGCCAGAGCTGGCGATGGGGATGGGGAGGGCGGCGCGCGCAGGGTGAGGCGGCGGAGCCACCCGGACCAGCCGGAGACCGGTTCGGGCGGCGGCGCGGGCGCCTCGTCGAACAGGGCCGACAGCTCGCGCTCCAGCGCCGCGTCGGCCTCGGCGCGGACCGCGTCGAGGGTGGCCGCGACCGCGTCGAGGCGGTCCATCACGCCCTCGCGCAGCAGCGTGCCGACGATGCGCCGGAAGTTCAGTCCGAGATCGGCATAGACTTCGCCGACGGGGACCGAGATGTCGGCCATGACCCGGATCAGCACCTCGTGGACCGCGAGGCGCTCAGGCCGGAAGGGGGCGAGCTGCGTCGCGGGCAGGCCGCTGACATCGGCCAGTTCGAGGATTTCGGCAAAAGGCAGGCGGACATTCTCAGGCCGGAACACCGTCGCGAGCGGACGCATCGCCCGCGGCAGGCCGGGTTCGAGGCCAGGATTCCAGGCGTGGAAGGCCGGTGCGTCCGCGCGGGCGGTGCCGGCGGTTTCGTCCGGAAGCCTATCGGCGAGGGGCGGCGCGGCGTCGGTCATCGCTCGCCCCTCCCGGTTTCGATCAGGCGGCGGAGGCGTTCTCGATCGCCTCGAACCGGATCTGGTAGGCCTCGCCCCACAGCGTCGTCGCCCGCTCGTGCCATGCCGGGTCGAAGAACAGCTTGGCGCAGAACGAGCTGCGCCAGATGCACACCGCGATGATGCGCTCATCGAGAACGCGGATGTGGCGGCTCTCCAGCCCGCCGGCGATGCCAAGACGGGGCAACATGTCGATGCTCGACGCACCGAATTCGTTCTCGCCCGGGAAGACGATCGGGCATTCGACGACGGTCAGATGTTTCATCGGGTTTTCCATGGCGGACGCCTTTTCTCGGACTCGTCTTCCGACCTGTTCCGGATCGTTCTCGCACAACGCTCGGTGAACGGTGCCTGCTCCCGGCAGGCATGAATCCGTGACGGGATGCGTCGTGCCCGTCGCTCCATTTGCGCTCAATGGGAGCCGTGCGCCTTCACGTATGCGGCAATGCCGGCGGGTTCGTCGCCCGTGCTTGGCCCATATCCTGGCCAACCCCTTGCCCCGCCCCTTGCCCGACCCCTTGGCCCGCGCAGTCCCAGATGCTCAGGATCGCGCTGATGCGGCAGGATTCCATCAGGGCGATGTGATCGACCTTGCGCTCGCAGAAGGTCTTCAGCCGCTCCTGCGCCGAGGCGCCGACATCGACCGCGGGAAAGTCGTGATCGGTGATGAGCCAGACGCTGCGGCTGTAGATCTCGGGGCCTTCGGTCGCCACCGCACGGAAGATGTCGCGCTGGGTGAGCAGGCCCGTCACCGTCGCGTCGGCATCGCCCTCGACGACGACGAGCGCGCCCGTTCCCGGCTCGGCGAGGAGCTGCGCCGCCTCGGCCACGGATCGATCCCGGTGAATGGTGCGGACGCCACCGGCATCCGGCTCACGGCGCATCGTTCCAAACACGGCGCTCCTCCATCGGCATGCCTCTCGGACGGGGCCGCCTTGGAATGCAGGCTGGTATACAGCATACCTATTGTCAATCCTGCGTTTTGAATTATGGTGCCGGCGACCGGGCGGGATTGGCAAAATCGAGCCGTTTAGCCGTCCTCCGTTAACTTGGTTCGGCATGATCCGAGGCATGTCCTGCCCCCTGATTCAGGGCCGCACGAAAGCCTAGCCGTCGTTCTCGCAGGGTGATCCCTGGGCCCCGGCGGAGCGAAGCGACGATGCCTTCCGGCTTTGAGAGCGCAGTCCGACGAGGGGGTAGCCGTTTCGTCAAAACAATGCGCAGCGAAGTAAAGGGCCGGATCGGCCGATCCGACGGGTTCGAGTCGGAGGCACCTCCAAGACTTGACCGGACGAACGTCGTTGTCGGCTCACGCGGTCATTCCGCGTCAGAGAATACTTAAAGTCATATTCAAAAAATAATCGCGAAATTGAGCGGCCAAAAAGCTCGGAAAAATCGAGCGTACACTGGAGATACGTCCATGACCGAACCCACGACAACACACGTTCGACCACCGACGAACCGATGGCTGCAATTGCTGTTCGGCATCGTCTGCATGTGCATGATCGCCAACATGCAGTACGGCTGGACGTTCTTCGTCAACCCGATGCAGGAGCGGCACGGCTGGGACCGCGCCGCGATCCAAGTCGCCTTCACCCTGTTCGTCCTCACCGAGACTTGGCTGGTGCCGATCGAGGGCTGGTTCGTCGACAAGTACGGCCCGCGGGCCGTCACCCTCGTCGGCGGCCTGTTGTGCGGGCTGGCCTGGGTGATCAACGCCTACGCCGACACGCTCTGGCTGCTCTATGTCGGGGCGGCCGTCGGCGGCACCGGTGCGGGCGCGGTCTACGGCACCTGCGTCGGCAACTCGCTGAAGTGGTTCCCCGACCGGCGCGGTCTGGCCGCCGGCCTCACCGCCATGGGCTTCGGCGCGGGCTCGGCTCTCACGGTCGTGCCGATCCAGGCGGTGATCCACCATTACGGCTATGAGGCCGCCTTCTTCTGGTTCGGGATCGGCCAGGGTCTGATCGTGATGCTGATCGCCCTGTTCCTCGTCGCCCCGAAGAAGGGTCAGGTGCCCGAGATCGCCCGCGTCAGCCAGAGCCGGCGCGACTTCACGCCCGGCGAGATGGTGCGCACCCCGATCTTCTGGGTGATGTACGCGATGTTCGTGATGATGGCGGCCGGCGGCCTGATGGCCACTGCCCAGCTCGGCCCCATCGCCAAGGACTTCCATATCGCCGACGTGCCGGTGAGCCTGCTGGGCATCACCCTGCCGGCGCTGACCTTCGCCGCTACGATCGACCGGGTGCTCAACGGCGTGACGCGCCCCCTCTTCGGCTGGATCTCGGACCATATCGGCCGTGAGAACACGATGTTCCTTTCCTTCGGCATCGAGGGCGTGGGCATCTACATGTTGAGCCAGTTCGGCCAGGACCCGATCCTGTTCGTGATCCTGACCGGTCTGGTGTTCTTCGCCTGGGGCGAGATCTACTCGCTGTTCCCGGCGACCTGCGGCGACACCTTCGGCTCGAAATACGCTGCTACCAATGCCGGCCTGCTCTACACGGCCAAGGGCACGGCGGCGCTGATCGTGCCCTATACCAGCATCCTCACGACGATGACGGGGAGCTGGCACGCGGTGTTCCTGGCGGCCGCCGCGCTCAACATCCTCGCGGCGCTGATGGCGATCTTCGTCCTCAAGCCGATGCGGCAGGCCTACACCCGGGAGGCCGCCGTCTTGGAGGCCAAGCCGGGGACGGTTTCCGCCCACTGAGGCCGCGCACGGGCCGGGCCGCCGCCCGGCCTTTCAAAGAATGTCGGCGCGTGCCGGGCCCAGACGCCCGGTGCGCGCCGATGCGTTTTCCCGTCCCGACGCCGCGCAGTCCCTGAAGGGCTCCCGCCGACATAGTGGCCCCGGTGTGCCGGGTTGCCGCAGTGCACCGCCGGACTTTGCTGCTCTGGTATATTGTATGCCTTGCATCATTGTGCTTGATGCGGCGCCAGGGGAGCATACGACACGTTCAGGGAGAGAACCGGATGGTACACCAACCGGTAGAGCAACACGGGTCACTCCAGGCGCCTTCGGATGCGCCGTCCGCCAAGTGGTGGCAGCTCGCCTTCGGCGTGCTCTGCATGGCCATGATCGCCAACCTTCAGTACGGCTGGACGCTCTTCGTCGATCCGATCGATGCGCAGCACCAATGGGGGCGCACGGCGATCCAGTTCGCCTTCACGATCTTCGTCGCCACGGAAACCTGGCTCGTTCCGATCGAGACATGGTTCGTCGATCGCTACGGGCCGAGCGTCGTGGTCGGCTTCGGCGGCGTCATGATCGCCCTATCCTGGACCTTGAACGCCTACGCCAACTCGCTCTCTCTGCTCTACGCCGCGGCGGTGATCGGCGGCATCGGCGCCGGCTCGGTCTACGGCACCTGCGTCGGCAACGCCCTGAAATGGTTCCCGGACCGCCGCGGTCTGGCGGCGGGTGCGACGGCGGCGGGCTTCGGCGCGGGCGCGGCGATCACCGTGGTCCCGATCGCCCACATGATCGCCGCGAGCGGCTACCAGAAGGCCTTCCTCGTCTTCGGGCTCGGCCAGGGATTGGTCGTCGTCCTGCTGTCCTTCCTGCTGCGCAAGCCGTCCTTCGCCGTGCCGATCCGGCGCAAGAACCTGCGCCTGCCCCAGACCAAGATCGACCGCAGCCCGAAGGAGGCGGTGCGCACCCCCGTCTTCTGGACGATGTACGCGATGTTCGTGATGGTCGCCTCCGGCGGCCTGATGGCGGCGGCGCAGATCGCGCCGATCGCGCACGACTTCAAAGTCGCCGACGTGACGATGAACCTGTTCGGCCTGCAGATGGCCGCGCTCACCCTGGCGATCTCGCTCGATCGTATCTTCGACGGGTTCGGCCGGCCGTTCTTCGGTTGGGTGTCCGACAATATCGGCCGCGAGAACACGATGTTCATCGCCTTCGTGATCGCCGCGACGGCCTGCATCCTGCTCCTCGGCTACGGGCGTAACCCGGTCGTCTTCGTCCTGTGCACGGCGATGTATTTCGGCGTGTTCGGGGAGATCTACTCGCTGTTCCCAGCGACCTGCGGCGACACCTTCGGCTCGAAATACGCCGCCAGCAATGCCGGCCTCCTCTATACGGCCAAGGGGACGGCCGCCTTCCTCGTCCCCTTCGCCAGCGTGCTGTCGGCGTCCTACGGCTGGTCGGCGGTGTTCGGCCTCATCATCGTGCTGAACATCCTGGCTGCGGCACTGGCGGTCTTCGTGCTGAAGCCGATGCGGCGGCGCTACCTCGCGGCGGAGGCCGAGATCGCCGACGCGGCGGAGGCCCGCGCCGTGAAGCTGGCCTGAGGGTCGCGAACGATGGCCCACCGCCTCGACGGCTCGTGTCGAGGGGGTGGGCGCCCTCATCAACTTCCCCGCGCCGACCCGTCGGCCGACGACATCAAGTCAGGCCTTCGGCCGGAGCCGAGACCTAGACTGACCATCGTGCGGGATTGAACAAAGCCGTTGGTTGGTGTGCACAAGTCGGCGCAACCAGGCCGGCAGAGTACCGAGTTGCCGTTTCAACCTATGTTTCATTTACTGTGGCCGTGGGAAGGGAATCTCCGATCGTGATCGGGAGATTCGCAGGGTGTCGGACTTCACTTCTCACCGTGTCGGCCGCTTTCTGGCGGCCCTGGCCTTGATGGTGGCGTCCGGTTCGTCGTTCGCGCAGGTCGCGGTCAGCAACGAACCGGATCCGCTGGTGGAAAACCTCCGGGTCGCGCCCAACGCATCCGTGATGGGAATGTGGTCGCCGGTGCGAGGCTGGCCGTTGGTCGGCATCCACGCGACGCTGATGCCCTCCGGCACCGTCATGACCTACGGCACCGCCCTCGGGGAGGACGCGCATGACGGGCGCACCTTCGACCTGTGGGACCCGGCCCGCGGCCTCGACGATCCCGCCGCGCACTACACCCTGCCGAACGCGCAGTTCGTCGACAGCTTCTGCAGCGCCGCCGCCTTCCTCAAGACGGGTGCGATGCTGATCTCCGGCGGCAGTGCCTTCACCAACAATTACTCGTCGCAGGCCAGCACCCTGTTCGACCCGAAGACCGCGACGCCGACCGCCGTCGCCTCGCAACTCGCGTATCCCCGCTGGTACGCCTCGATGCTGACCCTGACGGACGGCCGCATCCTCATCACCGGCGGCGGCGCGCCCTACGTGACGAACGCCTTCAACGGGCCTGCCACGGCGATCGCCCAGGGCGACGTCTCGATGACGCCGGAAGTCTACACGCCCGGCGCGGGCTGGAGCGCGCTGCCCGGCGCGACCAGCCGCGACGCGTTCGGCCCCGACTTCAATCGCTGGTGGTATCCGCGGATGTGGGTCGCACCGAACGGCCGGGTCTTCGGCATCTCCGCCGACAAGATGTGGTCGCTCGATCCGAACGGCCGCGGCGCCATCAGGACGCTCGGCAACTTCAAGACCAGCTTCGATGCGGTCCGCCGGCCGAATACCGGCCCGACATCGACGGCGGCGATGTTCGATGTCGGTCGGATCCTGCAGGTGGGCGGCAACGGGGCCACGAACGGCCACGCGATGCCCTCGAGCGCGGCCGCGACGGTGATCGATATCCGCGGCGCGGCCCCCATCCTGACCGAGGTGGCGCCGATGGCCAACCCGCGGCAATGGGCCAATTCGACGGTCCTCCCCGACGGCACCGTCGCCGTCACCGGCGGCTCCCGCTTTGCCGACGATGCGGGCGCCGATGCCGTCTATCCGGCCGAACTCTGGGATCCCCGCACCGGCCGCTGGAAGACGGGCGCGAGTGCCGCGACCTATCGCGGCTATCACTCGGCGGCGGTGCTCCTGCCCAACGCCACCGTTCTGGTGACCGGCGGGGGCGTTCCCGGTCCGGTCACGAACTTCAACACCGAGATCTACTATCCGCCCTACCTGTTCAGGACGGATAAGGGCCAGCAGGTGCTCGCGCCGCGTCCGCGCGTCGCCAGCGTCAATGCCAAGACCTTCGAATACGGCGCGCGGCTGACGGCCTCGCTCGCGGGTGACGACACCATTTCCAGGGTCGCCCTCGTCGCCCTGGGGACGACGACGCACAGCTTCGACAGCAGCCAGCGCTACATCCCGGCGGCCTTCTCGCAGACCGGCCGGACCGTTTCGGTGGTGATGCCGAACAACGCCAACATCGCTCCTCCGGGCTACTACATGGCCTTCCTGCTCGACGCGGCGGGTGTTCCCGCGAACGGCATCATCGTGTCGATCGGCGGGATGGCCCCGCCCGTCGCGGGGCCGATCGGGAAGGGGCCGATCAAGGCTCAGATCGGCGAGCTCTCGAAGCGCATCTCGCGCGGTCGCGACGGCACGACCGTCGTCGTGAACTCTCAGACCGGGACGCTCTGGCGGCTGACGGGCGGCCAGACTTCCGCGCAGATCCCCGCCCCGAAGCCGATGGCGGACGTGGCCGTCGTGACGACCAACAGCATCTACGGCCTGGCCACCGATGGCAGCATCCTGCGCTACAACGGCAGCGCCTGGAAGCAGGTCGGGTGGGGCGGCCGGACGATCTCCGCCTCGGAGGATGGGACCGTCGTCATCACGAACATCGAGGACAACATCTACGTCAAGAACGCTGACGACGACGTGGAGGCCTGGAGCTACATGCCCGGCGCAGCACGCCGTGTCGTGCCGATGAGCCGGAAGGGCTACTGGGCGATCGGGATGGACAGCAACGTCTACCGGATCGAGGAGAGCGGAAAATGGACCGAGGTCGGCCATAGCGTCGGCGACCTCGCGACCGCTGGAGACGGCCGCATCGCCGTCACCAACAAGTTCACCAACGAGATCTGGACCAAGCTCGGCGACGACGTCACCCCGAACTGGCAGTTCAATCCGACGAAGGCCGTCAGCCTGGCGGTCGCGCGAGGGGGAAGCCTCGTCACGATCAGCCCGGACGGCAAAGTCTATCGGGAATAGCCTCGGCCCTCGCCGAGGATGCCTTCAACCGCTTCGCGGTATCAGGCGGGCCGATGATTTCGGCCCGCCGCGACTCCGGCGGCCGGCCCACGGCGAGGCCGGTGCGCGCTTCAAGACCGTGCTGCGTGTGATCAGAAGCCGCTGACGAGATATCGGCCGTCGGCCTCCGTTCGGCGATCATGGCCGCCGGGAGGTCCACCTCCCCACGCGTCAGGCCGAAAACCCTCGATCGCACGGCGCCTTGCCTCCCCTGTTTCGACCGCTCCCCCGGCGCTTCCCGCGTGCGGGTGCAAAGCCATGCGTTTCGTTTGACCGGCCTATTGGTATTTGGTATGCCAGTTGTGTCGCAACAAGACCGGCCGCCCGAGACCGGTCCGCACGCCGCGTGCGGCGCAGCAGCAGGCGCGAAACGAGCCCGGCCCGACGCCATCGGGCCTCGCGCCGGACAAGAGCATCCGCACCACAAGGGAGAACGCCGCATGACCGTCCAGGCCCAGAACATCGACGCGATCACCGCGGGCGCCGTGCCCCATGAGGAGCCCGCCCTGACGGACGGCTTCCACCTCGTCATCGACGCGCTCAAGCTCAACGGCATCGAGACGATCTACAACGTGCCCGGCATCCCGATCACCGATCTCGGCCGGCTCGCCCAGGCCGAGGGCCTGCGCGTCATCTCCTTCCGCCACGAGCAGAACGCGGGCAACGCCGCCGCGATCGCCGGCTTCCTCACCAAGAAGCCGGGCATCTGCCTCACCGTTTCCGCGCCGGGCTTCCTCAACGGCCTGACCGCGCTTGCCAACGCCACCACCAACTGTTTCCCGATGATCCTGATCTCCGGCTCCTCCGAGCGCGAGATCGTCGATCTCCAGCAGGGCGACTACGAGGAGATGGACCAGCTCGCCATCGCTAAGCCGCTGTGCAAGGCCGCGTTCCGCGTGCTGCACGCCGCCGATATCGGCATCGGCGTGGCACGCGCCATCCGCGCGGCGGTCTCCGGCCGGCCCGGCGGCGTCTACCTCGATCTGCCCGCCAAGCTGTTCTCGCAGGTCATCGACGGCGCGCTCGGCGCGAAGTCGCTGGTGAAGGTGATCGACGCGGCCCCGGCCCAGCTTCCCGCTCCGGCCTCCGTCGCACGGGCGCTGGACCTGCTGAAATCGGCCGAGCGTCCGCTCATCATCCTCGGCAAGGGTGCAGCCTACGCCCAGGCCGACGAGGCCGTGCGCGCGCTCGTCGAGGAGAGCGGCATCCCCTACGTGCCGATGAGCATGGCCAAGGGCCTCCTGCCCGACACCCACCCGCTCTCGGCCGGCGCGGCGCGCTCCACCGCGCTCAAGGATTCCGACGTGGTGGTACTGATCGGCGCGCGCCTGAACTGGCTGCTCTCCCACGGCAAGGGCAAGACCTGGGGCGAGCCCGGCTCGAAGCGCTTCATCCAGATCGACATCGAGCCGCGCGAGATGGACTCGAACGTCGAGATCGCAGCCCCCATGGTCGGCGACATCGGCTCCTGCGTCGAGGCGCTGCTCGCCGGCATCCGTCAGGATTGGAAGGGCGCCCCCGCCGGCTGGCTCGAGACGCTGCGGAGCAAGCGCGAGGCGAACATCGCCAAGATGGCCCCGAAGCTGATGAAGAACACCGCGCCGATGGACTTCCACTCGGCGCTCGGCGCGCTGCGGACCGTGATCAAGGAGCGGCCCGACGCGATCCTCGTCAACGAGGGCGCCAACACCCTCGATCTCGCCCGCGGCATCATCGACATGTACCAGCCGCGTAAGCGCCTGGACGTCGGCACCTGGGGCGTGATGGGCATCGGCATGGGCTTTGCGGTCGCGGCGGCTGTCGAGACCGGCAAGCCGGTGCTGGCGGTGGAGGGCGACTCGGCCTTCGGCTTCTCCGGCATGGAGGTGGAAACCATCTGCCGCTACGAACTGCCGGTCTGCATCGTGATCTTCAACAACAACGGCATCTATCGCGGCACCGACACCGACCCGACCGGCCGCGATCCCGGCACCACCGTCTTCGTCAAGAATTCCCGCTACGACAAGATGATGGAAGCCTTCGGCGGCGTCGGCGTGAACGTCACCACGCCGGACGAGCTGAAGCGGGCCGTGGACGCGGCGATGGATTCGGGCAAGCCGACCCTCATCAATGCGGAGATCGACCCGACCGCCGGCAGCGAGAGCGGCAATATCGGTAGCCTCAACCCGCAGAGCACCCTGAAGAAGAAGGGGGCCTGAGGCCGTCCTAGAGCCGTATCCGACCTGATTGCATCAGGCCGGCGTCTCTAGATCTTTGTTTTGACGCGCTTTCTTTCGCCGAACCGGCGTCCACTTCGTCGGAAATGAGCCGGACCGCGGTGCCGAAAGGCGCCGCGGTCTTTTCGTCGGTTCACGGCCGGGGCTGCTGATCGGTGCCACGGCTCCGGCAATCACCCGCCTTCCTCATGCTGAGGTGCGGAGCGTCGAAGCACGCACGGACGAGGGCCCGAGGCGTCCCGGCCAAGGGCGCCCGGGCGATCGGTTCAGGCGTGCTTCGAGGCCCGCTCTCGCGGGCACCTCGGCATGAGGGGCTTCGGGTCGGGTTCCATCAAAGGAATCTTCCATGTCCTCTTCCGCCTTCGATCCGACGGTTGCCCTCGATCCTCGGCTGGCCGGCCGGCTCGCCTTCCTGCCGCGGTTGCCCGGCAAGCCGCCGCTGCCGCCGGGCCGCCACGCGCTGGGCCTGTTCGAGACCCGCGACGCGATGATCCGCGTGCCCGAGCACGTCGATCCGCGGCTGCCGACGCCGCTGGTCGTGCTGTTCCACGGTGGCGGCGGCAGCGCCGAAAAGATCCTGCCGATGCTGGAGGCCCATGCGGACAAGCGCGGCTTCCTGCTGCTCGCGCCGCAATCGCTGCACCCGACCTGGGATCTCGTGATTGCCGGCAACGGGCCGGACCGGGAGCGGCTCGACCGGGCGCTCGCCGAGGTCGCCGACCGCTTCCTGATCGATCCGGGCCATCTCGCCTTCGCAGGGCACTCGGACGGCGGCAGCTACGCGCTGTCCCTCGGCCTCACCAACGGCGACCGGGTCAGCCACCTGATCGTGTCGTCGGCCGGATTCCTATCCGTGCAGGTGCAGGCGGGTGCGCCGAAGGTCTTCCTCTCGCACGGCACCCGCGACGAACAGATCCCGATCGACCGGAGCGCCCGCAACCACGCCCGGCTGCTTCGGGCGGCGGGCTACGACCTGACTTACGTCGAGTACGACGGCCCGCACGCCTACAATCCGGACGTGGTGAGCCAAGCCGTGGACTTCTTCCTCGGCGACTTCTTCGTTTAGGCGACGCAAGCCGGACAACGAAAAACCGGACCGACGGAGTCGGCCCGGGAAAGTCATCGGAGGAGGAAGAAACCCGGGCGTCATGCCCGGTCATGCGCTCCCGGGGCGATGCCCCGTCCCGGGAGGATCATGGCCGAAACGGATTGGCCATCCTGTGCGGGCAGCGCGGCGACCCGCGCTGCCGCTTCCCCTCAGACCGCGCGCGACTCGTGCATCGCGGCGATCTGCTCGGGCGAGTAGCCGAGGCCCGCGAGGACCTCGTCGGTGTGCTCGCCCAGAAGCGGCGAAGCCTTGATGTCGACCTTCAGGTCCGAGAACTTGATCGGCGAACCGACGGTCAGATACGAGCCGAGCTTGGGGTGCGGCACCTCGACGATGGTGCCGCTGGCGCGCAGCGACGGATCGTCGGCGATCTCCTTCATCGACAGCACCGGCGAGCACGGGATGTCGAACTTGCGCAGGATATCGACGGCCTCGAACTTGGTCTTGTCGGCCAGCCAATCCTCGATGATCGCGAAGATCTCGAAGATCTTGTCCTGGCGGGCGCGGGGCGTGTTGTAGGCCGGATCGTCGATCCATTCCTCACGGCCGAGCGCCTTGCAGATCGGGGCCCAGGCATGGCCCTGGATCGTGAAGTAGATGTAGGCGTTCGGGTCCGTCTGCCAGCCCTTGCACTTGAGCACCCAGCCCGGCTGGCCGCCGCCGCCCGCATTGCCGCCGCGCGGCACCACGTCCGAGAACTCGCCGTGCGGGTATTGCGGGTATTCTTCGAGGTAGCCGATGGCGTCGAGGCGCTGCTGGTCGCGCAGCTTCACCCGGCAGAGGTTGATCACCGAATCCTGCATCGACACGGCGACCTTCTGGCCCTTGCCGGTCTTGGTCTTCTGGTGCAGTGCCGTGAGGATGCCGATGGCGAGATGCATGCCGGTGTTCGAGTCGCCGAGCGCGGCGGCCGACACGGTGGGCGGGCCGTCCCAGAAGCCGGTGGTCGAGGCGGCGCCGCCGGCGCACTGGGCCACGTTCTCGTAGACCTTCAGATCCTCGTAATGGTGTCCGTCGGAGAAGCCCTTCACCGAGGCGAGGATCATGCCCGGGTTGAGCTCCTGGATGCGGGCCCAGGTGAAGCCCATGCGATCGAGCGCGCCGGGGCCGAAATTCTCGACCATCACGTCGGATTCGCGGATCAGCTTTTCCAGGACTTCCTTGCCCTGCGGGTTCTTGGTGTCCAGCGTCAGCGAACGCTTGTTGGAGTTAAGCATCGTGAAGTAGAGCGCATCCGCGTCCTCGACGTGGCGAAGCTGGGTGCGCGTCACGTCGCCCGAGCCCGGACGCTCGACCTTGATCACGTCCGCTCCGAACCAGGCGAGGAGCTGGGTGCAGGCGGGGCCGGCCTGGACGTGGGTGAAATCGATGATTTTGATCCCGTCGAGCGGCTGGGTCATCTCGGTCTTCTCCCTATTTCGACTTCGTTGTGGGTCGTCGTTGTTGGAAAATCGAAAAATATTACGGTCGGTAATATTGCCGAATGGCTTGGGTGCCTCGCCTCAGGCGCAGACGAGGGTGCCCAAAGCCTCTTCCAGCTCCGCCACGCGGCGGCGCAGGGAGCGCTCTTCCTGAAAGCGCTCGGTCTCGTCGCGGATGACCGCGGCGATGCCGGTAACCTCGCCCGCCGCGCCGTGCAGCAGCGCGACGGTGAAGGCGATGGACAGGGCCCGGCCATCCTTGTGCAGGGCCGGAACCTTGAGCAGCGACGTGCCGTAGCGGGTCTCACCCGTGCGCATCGTCTTGGCGTAGCCGTCCCAGTGCCGTCGGCGGTGACGCTCCGGGGTGATGAGGTCGAGGCTCTGCCCGAGCGCCTCGGCTTCCGAGAAGCCGAAGATCCGCTCCGCGGCCGGATTCCAGATGACGATCCGTCCGTCCGCATCGGAGATCACCACCGCGTCGCCGATCGCCGCGACGAGCCCGGACGTGTCGAAGGTCTGCGATTGGGCCATTCGTTGCCCCCTTCCGCTGCCGGCTAGCCCTGAGGCCGCGCTGTGAGCGGTGAGATGCGGTGTCGGTCGAGGATGCCGCGTTCGGTCATGGCAGGCGTTGCCTCCTTGGCGTCCCGGGTCTCGGGCCTTCCGGATCGAGATCGCTCTTTCCGGTGGCTCGTCATTGGCATCTGGTATACCAGATACGAATGGCAGGTCAAGGCGTACCGCGGGGCTCGAACGAGATCGCGCAGCGGTGGGTTGATAGGGAGGCGAGGAGGCCGCGATGTCGGACAAGCACAGCATTCGGATCCGGCAGATCGAGGCCTATGCCTTCCGGATCGATTTCGGCGAGAGCTTCGTTCCGCTGCTGACGGACGAGCCCGAGCCGATCGGTGGCGGCACCGGTCCGTCGCCGGAGCAGGTGCTGATCGCGGCCGTGAGCAACTGTCTGTGTGCGAGCCTCGCCTTCGCGCTCGGCAAGTACCGGCAGGAGGGCGGGGGCGTGAGCGCCGAGGCGATCGGGCGCGTGGCCCGCAACGCGGAAGGCCGCCTGCGCCTCGTCGGGATCGAGGTCGATATCGCGCTCGGCGCGCCCGCCGCGTCGATGGACCGGCTCGACCGGGTGCTCGCTCAGTTCGAGCAGTTCTGTACCGTGTCCGAGAGCGTCAAGGCCGGCGTTCCGGTGGCGGTCGCGGTGCGGGACGGCGGGGGCAACCGCCTGAAATAGTCAGGCCCGAAACAAACAGGGAGGAACGAGCGATGAGCGAGACGCAGCGGGACGTGGCACACGAGCCGGAGGATCTGGCCCGGCTCTTCAACGAACGGGCCAATGCCGGCGATGCGGAGGGGCTGGTCGCCCTGTACGAGCCGCAGGCCGTGGTGGCCGCGGGCGATATCGTGGCGACCGGCCACGACGAGATCCGCCGCTTCTACACGGATCTGCTCGCGCGCAAGTCGGACTTCCCCGAACCCGAGACCCTGCCGGCGATCCGCAACGGCGACCTCGCGCTCACCTTCGCGCGGCTGCCGAACGGCGGACTCTCGGTCGAGTCGGCCCGCCGGCAATCGGACGGGACGTGGCGCTGGGCCATCGACCAGCTAAAGCTCAAGCCCATCGCCAAGGGCTGACGGGCTCACCGAGCCCGAAGTCAGAGGTTTCGAAAGGACGAGTCCTTTCGCGGGTCCAGGGCAGAGCCCTGGAAAGAGATCGGGGCGCCGCCCCGATACCCCGCCAAAGGAATGATCCCTTTGGAAACCCGTTAATCGGCGGAGGCCGAGCGGCGCGGGGTGGCGTTGCGCCGGCTGGCGAAGATGCCGGGGGCGGTGCCGGGCACCACGACCAAGCGCCGGACCTGACCGCTCAGATAGGCCTGGAGGAAGCGGGTGTAGTTCCGGAACACGACGCAGCCGTTCGAGGCGCCGCTCGGGCCCAGCATGTAGGTGTGGGCGAGGATGCCGTCGCGCCCGTGGATGGCGGCCGAGCCGCCGACCGGGTTGAGGCGGATTGCCCGCACCCCGTGGAACAGGGCCTCGCGCTCCCGCAGGTCGTAAACGCCGGGCGGGGTGGCGCCGCGCATCCGGATATGGACGTGGTCGGGGTTGTCCTGGGCGACGCCGAGGCCGGAATGCGCCTCCAGCACCTCGCCGCCCGGCAGCGTCACGGTGGCGGCGCTGATGTCGTAGACGGCGACCCCCGGCTCGGAGACCGGGCCCGGCACGGCGCGCCGCCGCGCGGCCGAATCGACCGCCCCGCTGTCGAGCCCGGCATAGGCCATCGCCTTGTCCGAGGACGGCGCGGGTGCCGAACCCGGCAGGTCGAACATCTTCTCGAGGAAGTTGCGGTTGTCGGTGACGGCGGCGCTGAACACGCTGCGGGTCGGCTCGGCGGAGGCACGCGCCGTGGAGGCCGTGGCGATCCGAGGCGTCGCCGCCCGGGCGGTCTGCGTGCGCGGCTCGTAGCGGAATTCGTCGGGCCGCCGCACCGGCAGCGGCACCGTGAGGGCGAGGCGGGCCGTCGGTGCAGCCGGGCGCGGCGTGATCGCGGGGGCGACCTCGGCGGTCTGATCCGTGGGGAGGGCGGCCAGGGTCGCGACTGGCTCTGATTTCGACGGCTGCGGCTTGGAAGCCTCCGCCACGGGCGGCGCCTGGAAGGCGGACACCTGCACGGCCCGCGGGACGAAGCCACGGGACGCAGTGTCGAGCACGGGGGTGGGGTCGAGCAGCCAGGCCAGTGCAGCGGGTGCGGCCTGCACGGTCTGCGCCCCTTCGGCTTCGCCCGAGACCTGCGCGGTTTCCACCGGGGCAGGCGCGGCAGGATCCTGCGGTTGCAGCATCCCGGCGACCGCGAGACCCCCGAGGGCGGTCAGCGCGAGCGCCGCGACAGGCGGGCGGCGCCGACGGCGGCTGACGGGCCGGGCGGAGCGACTCTGGACGAGCTCGGCGATGTCCATTGCAGGCGGTACTCGACAACGCGGATCCCACACGGCCTCCCGTCGTCATCCCCGGCATATCTGTGCCAGAATGACAAACGAGATGGCTTCGCCGATTAGGGAAGGATCAACCTTAAGCCTTCGTCATTGAACGGGATCTTGGTTAATCTTGCCTAAAGCTCGGTCCCATCCTTCGAAAATCGTTCGATGCGGATTCTCGACGGTCCCGCCGCGCCACGAGGCGGCGCGGGCCGGCCTCTTCCTTACCGCCCTGGCGCTCGGCCATTGCGGAAAGCGCATCCGCCCCAGGGCTTGCCGCCCGGCCATTGTGCCCCGCGGGCCACAGGTTGTGTGATGTTGTTACATTTCATGGGTCGGTCGGTTGACCCTGCGCCGCATCGCAGCGAAGTTGCGACGGCCAAGGTTCCCCCGGATGCAGGTCCGTGGGCTAAGAGGGAATTCGGTAAGCCCGTCCGGGTGACGCCGAAGCTGCCCCCGCAACTGTGAGCGGCGAGCCTCCGTCGTCGAAGGTCACTGGTGCCCTGCACCGGGAAGGCCGAGACGGGGGCGCTGACCCGTGAGCCAGGAGACCTGCCTTGGCGTGACGATGTCCCCCGAGCGGGGTGCTCCGGCGGCGTGCCTGATCGGCGAGAGCGTTTTCCTGCGCTCCCGGCGGGGCACCCGCTCGGGCCCGCACCCGAACAGCCAGAGCGACCTTGTGACAGTTCGGACGAGCCTGAACGCCATCGACGCCCTGCGGCCGGCTCAGGCCGACAAGCGGCGCGAGGATCCTGCCCGGCGCCCGCATTGGATGCTCGCCGCGCTGCTCTGCGCCGGCCTGCACGGCCCGGAGGCGCGGGCTCAGGAAGCGGTCACCCTGGAGGAACTGGCGGTCGAGGGCGAAAGCCGCAGCCAGGGCGTCGGCAACGGTGCGCCGGAGGGCCGGACGGCGGCGGCCGGCACGATCGGCTTGATCGGGCCGACGCCGGGCTACCGCGCCGACCGCGCGGTGAGCAGCACGAAGACCGACACGCCCCAGCGCGACGTGCCCCAGATCGTCACGGTCGCCCCGCGCGAGGTCATCACGGATCTCGCCGCCACCCGCGTCGATCGCGTCTTCAACTACACGCCGGGCGTGGCGCAGCAGAACAATTTCGGCGGCCTCTCGGTGTTCAGCTACGCCATCCGCGGCGTCACCACCTCCGAGATCTACAAGAACGGCTTTCCGCTCAACCGCGGCACGCCGCCCCCGCCCGACGCCCAGAATGTCGAGCGCGTCGAGGTGCTCAAGGGCCCCGGCGGCGGCCTGTTCGGGCGCAGCGATCCGGGCGGACTCGTCAACATCATCACCAAGCAGCCGACCGTCGAGCGCTTCGTCGAGATGGGCGGGTTGTGGGACTCGTTCGGGCAGTTCCGCGGCACGGTCGATACCGGCGGCGCGCTGAACGACGAGGGTACGCTCGCCTACCGCTTCAACCTCGCCGCCGGCCGCCAGGGCAGCTTCCGCGATTTCGTGGACAGCGACCGGCTGCTCGTGGCGCCCGTCCTGAGTTGGCAGATCACGCCGGATACGCGCATCACCGTCGAGACGGAGTTCCTGCGCAACCGCATCATCTTCGATCGCGGCGTCATCGCCCTGAACGGGCGGCTCGGCCTGCTGCCGATCTCGCGCTTCCTCGGCGAGCCGGGCCAGAGCACCTATCAGACCAACAACACGATGCAGGTGCGGGTCGATCACCGCTTCAACGCCGATTGGCAGATGCGGCTCGCCACCCACTTCAACACCGGCACACTGGAGGGCGAATCCGCCGAGATCCGCGCCATCGCCGCCGACAACCGCACCGTCTCGCGCGACCGCAATGTGCGCGATTACCGCTGGGACACGGCGATCGGCCAAGCGGAGGTTGTCGGGCGCTTCGACACCGCCGGCATCGGCCACACTTTGCTGCTGGGCTTCGAGCGCGAGAGCACCGACAGCCGCGTGCTCTATCTGCGCTCGAACTTCCGCACGAGCCCCTACGCGATCGACATCTATGATCCGCGCTACGGCCAGCCGCTGCCGCCGATCAGCATCCCGCGCAACAATCTCGAGCGGATCACCAACACCGCCCTCTACGCGCAGGACCAGATCGTCCTCACGCCCGAATGGAAGGCGCTGCTCGGCGTGCGCTTCGACTTCTTCGAACAGTCGTTCCGCGAGCGTATCCCGCGCTCCCAGGTCGATCAGACCTATTTCGCGGCAACCCCGCGGGCCGGCCTCGTCTACCAGCCGCTGCCCGAACTCGCGCTCTACGCCAATGTCGGCACGAGTTTCCGCCCTAATATCGGTCCCGATGCCGCCGCCGTCGCCGCCTCCGGGCCGTTCGCGCCGGAGACCGGCATCGGCTACGAGATCGGGGCCAAGCTCGACCTCTATGGCGGGGCGCTGGCGCTCACCGGCACCGCCTTCCGGATCGACCGGGAGAACGTGCTGACGCCGGACGCCAACGCCAGCGGCTTCTCGGTAGCGGTCGGCGGGGTGCGCAGCCAGGGCTTCGAGCTGACCGCCGCCGGCCAGATCACGCCGGAGATCAAGCTGCTGGCGGGCTATGTCTACGCGGAGGCCGTGGTCACGGAAGATCCGACCCTGCCGGCCGGCACGCCGCTCATCAACGTGCCGCGCCATTCCGGCAGCCTGCTCGCCGTCCACGAGGTGCAGGCCGGCCCGTGGAAGGGGCTCGGGCTCGGCGGTGGCGTGCGCGGCGTCGGCGAGCGGGCGGCCGATGCGGTCAACAGCTTCTCCCTGCCGGCCTATATCGCCGTCGATGCGCTGGCCTATTACCGCTACGAGAACTTCCGCTTCGGGCTGAACATCGAGAACGTGTTCGACACCGAGTATTACGAGAGTTCCCTCAACCGCTTCCGGGTCTATCCCGGCGCACCCCGGCGCTTCACCGGAACGATGACGGTGCGGTTCTGATGAGGGTCCGCCCAGGGGCGGCCACGGACGCGTCCGCACCGGCGCCCATCGCCGCGGGGGCCGCGCCGCGCGCTCGCATCGGCGCCATCGATGCCCTGCGCGGGCTCGTGATGCTGCTGATGCTGGTCGATCACGCGCGGGAATTCTTCTACCTGCACGCCCAGGTGAGCGACCCGGTGAACCTCGCGGCGACCCCGCCCGGCCTGTTCCTGACGCGGGCCGCTTCGCATTTTTGCGCCCCGGTCTTCCTGCTCCTGACCGGGCTCTCGGCGAGCCTCTACGGGCAGAAGCACGGCAGCCGGACCGCGACTTCCGCCTTCCTGTTGAAGCGCGGGCTGTTCCTGGTCGCCCTCGAAGTGACCCTGGTGAACCTCGCCTGGACCCGTGCCCTGCTGCCACCGGTCCTCTACCTGCAGGTGATCTGGGCGATCGGGCTCAGCATGATGGCGCTTGCCGCCCTGCTCTGGCTTCCGCGGCCGGCACTGATCGGTGTAGGCCTGGCGATCATGCTCGGGCACAACGCGCTCGACGGCCTCGTGCTCGCGCCCGATCAGCCGGGCTACGCCCTGTGGGCCGTGCTGCATCAGCGTGGGCTGATCCCGCTGCCCTGGGGCGTGGCACGCACCTCCTATCCGGTGCTGCCTTGGATCGGTGTGATTGCGGCGGGCTACGCGCTGGGGCCGCTCTACGGCGCGGGCGTCGATCCGGCCACGCGCCGCCGAAGCCTCGTCGCCCTCGGGCTCGCGAGCCTCGTCGCCTTCCTGATCCTGCGCGGCCTCAACGGCTACGGTGATCCGCATCCGTGGCAGGCGGGCAAGGATTGGGGCGCAGAGGCCCTGTCCTTCGTCAACCTCACCAAGTACCCGCCCTCGGCCGACTTCCTGCTCGCGACCCTCGGTCCCGGTCTGCTGCTGCTCGTCGAGTTTGAGCGCCTGCCGGAGCACCGTTTGCGCTGGCTCGCGACCTTCGGCGGAGCGCCGCTGTTCTTCTACCTGCTGCACCTATGGGTGTTGCGCGGGATCCATGACGGCCTCGCCGCCCTCGGGCTTGCCGGGCCCTCGGGCCGGGTCGAGATCGGCGCGCCCTGGCAGATCTGGCTGATCGCGGCGGCGCTCGCCCTTGTCCTCTACCCGGCCTGCCGCTGGATGGTGCGGCTGAAGCGGCGCAGCCGGTGGCGGGGTCTGAGCTACCTCTGACCCCGCCCGAGCCGCCTACTGATACCCTTTCGGGAAGGGATCGGGCTGGATCAGCTCCGGGCTCTCATAGACCACGTCGAACTGCCCGTCCGGCCGGGCGCGGGCGACGCGGGTCTTGGCCCAGAGGTGATGGTTCTCGTGGATCTTCACGGAGCCTTCCGGCGCGTCCTTCAGCTCGAGGCCGGGCGAGGCGGCAATCACCTTGTCGACCTCGAAGGTGCCGGCCTTCTCGACCGCCGCTTTCCAGAGGAAGGGGCTGAGATAAGCCGCCTGAGTGATGTCGCCGATGACGGTCTTGTCGCCCCAGCGCTTCTTGAAGGCGGCGACGAAGGCCTCGTTGGCGGGAGTCTTGAGCGACTGGAAGTACTTCATGCAGGAATAGGCGTCGGCGATGTTCTCGCCGCCGATGCCATCGACATCGTCCTCGGTGACGGAGACAGTGACCAGCGTCTGCTTCTTGAGGTCGATGCCCGCTGCCTTGAGCTGCTTGTAGAAGGCGACGTTCGAGCCGCCGACGACCGTGGCGAAGATGACGTCCGGCTTCTTGAGCTTGATCTTGTTGATGACCGAGTTGAACTGGGTGTGGCCGAGCGGGAAGTATTCCTCGCCGACGATGGTGCCCTTGGTCACGTTGGCGATATGCTTGGTGGCGATCTTGTTGGTGGTGCGCGGCCAGATGTAGTCCGAGCCGACCATGAAGAAGGTCTTGGCGCCCTTCTCCTTCGTCACCCAGTCGAGGGCGACGAGCGTCTGCTGGGTCGCCTCCTGACCAGTATAGATCACGTTCTTGGACTGCTCCAGACCCTCGTAATAGGTCGGATAGTACAGGAGGCCGTTATACTGCTCGAAGACCGGCAACACGGCCTTGCGCGAGGCCGAGGTCACGCAGCCGAACACGGCCGCACAATGGTCGTTGACGACGAGCTTCCGCGCCTTCTCGGCAAAGGTCGGCCAGTCGGAGGCGCCGTCCTCCTGGATCACCTTGACTTGGCGGCCGAGGATGCCGCCGCCCGCGTTGATCTGTTCGATGGCAAGCCTCTCGCCCTGGGTCGCCCCGGTCTCGGACATCGCCATGGTGCCGCTGATCGAGTGCAGGATGCCGACGGTCACCTCCTTGTCGGTGACGGCCAGCGCGCCCGCGCCCGCCTGCGCAAGGGCACGTCCGGGCAGGGCACTCAGCAGCGGCGAGGCGGCAAGGCCGAGGAGAAGCCGGCGGCGGAGATGGAAATGGGCGTCGTTTCGGTCACGCGAGCGCATGTCTCTTCGAAATCCTTCGAACGTCAGCCAGCCAATCGGTCCGAATGACGGCCATGTGGCCGCCAGACGTGGCCGATGCCCCCGTGCGTATTTCTTCTCAGGAAACCGATGTGTATCAAGAGGAATTACTGGGCGGCGTGCCCATATTTCTCGCGATGTGCCGTCCGGTTGGTCGTTTCGGAGCGATCTCTACTTCCGGCGCCGGCCGGGTGCGCACCCGCTCAAGGCCTCGAATACGATCCGGAACACCGCATCCATGCCCGCCGACAGCGCGCCGCCGTCCGGGGCGAGCAGGCGCAGGCCCAGTCCCGCGCCGTTGGGCAGCGGGCTCACACCGGTCAGGCAGCCCGCCGCGTCCGCTGCCTGCCTCAGGTGAAGGCCGGCTAGGCGCGCGTCGTCGGGCGCGCCGAGCACGACCATCGTGCCATAGGCGCGGTGCGGCCCCATCGGCGAGTCCGGCGCGGTGAACGCCAGCCCGTCGATGCGGCTGCGCTCCCGCACCAGGGGGCGCCCTTCGGGGGTACGGATCGTCAGGCCGAGGTCGAGCCGATCGAACGGACGGCCTTCGCCCGCGGGGTCGTGACAGGCGACGCTTTCGGTGACGATGGCACGGGCGCCGGGCTCGGCGGTGATCTCGGTGGAGACGGCGAGATGCCCCCCCGGAAACAGGATGAGCGGATCGGGATAGAGCGCAAGGAAGGCATCCGCGGCGATGGTGAGCCGCGTCTCCTGGCGCGAGGGTTCGGGGCCGCCGCGATGCACGACCGTACCGGCCTGGGTCGTGACATGGGCCCGTGCGCCGGGCCGGGCCTCGATCGCGAGGGTGAGGTGGTCGGCTGCGTAGAGCCCGCCCGAGGCCGATTGGAGGTAGAGCGTCGCGAGATCGGGGCTCTCCGGATGCATCCGGAAGGCGCGGGTGATGTGGAACGGGTAGGGCACGACCTGCCGCGACAGCACGGTGGTGCCCCCGCCGCGGGCGAAGACGAGGGAGGCCTGCACCCGGCGTCCGACCGGAGCGGAGGGGGCCTCGGCCGGGGCGGGTTTCTCGGGAAGGTCGTCCAGCGACAGGGCCATCAGGGCGCGAACAGCACGGCGCGGCAGATCGCGTCGGCCACCGCCGCGACGCCCTCGCCGGAACGGGCATTGGTGGCGGCCACCGGTTTCGTGCCTCGCACACGCGCGGCCTCCGCCAGCATGCCGGGCAGATCGACGCCGACATGAGGCGCGAGATCGGTCTTGTTGATGACGAGGAGATCGCAGCGCAGTACGCCGGGGCCGCGTTTGCGCGGGATGTCGTCGCCGCCCGCCACGTCGATCACGAAGATCCACCAATCGACCAGATCGAGGGAGAAGGTCGAGGCGAGGTTGTCGCCGCCGGATTCGAAGATCAGGAGCTGGAGCCCCGGAAACTTCGCCTCCAGATCGTCGCCCGCGGCGATGTTGAGGGTCGGGTCCTCGCGGATGACGGTATGCGGGCAGGCCCCGGCCTCCACCGCCTCGACTCGCGCCGGGTCGATCAGCCCGGAGCGGCGCAGACGCTCGGCATCCTCCTTGGTGACGAGGTCGTTGGTGACGACGGCGAGATCGACGCCGCGGGCCTGAAGCGCCGGGATCAGCCGCTCGATCAGCGCGGTCTTGCCGGAGCCGACGGGGCCGCCGATGCCGATGCGGGCGGCGGTGACGGGTTCGGGCAGGGCAGGGGAGGGGAGAGCGGACACGGTCATCGCAGCATGTAGCGTTGGGCGAGCGGCAGGACGGTCGCGGGCTCGCAGGTGGCGAGTTCCCCGTCGACGAAGACCTCGAAGGTCTGCGGATCGACCCGGATCTCCGGGCAGGCGTCGTTCCAGAGCATGTCGGCCTTGGTCAGTGTGCGGGTGCCGCGGGCCGGCAGCAGGTTCTTTCGCAGGCCCAGGCTTTCGCGAAGCCCGCCCTCAATGGCGAGCGGGTGGACGAAGCAGGCGGACAGGCCTTGCTTGGCGAGCCCGAACGCGCCCCATTGCGGGCGCATCAGCATCGGCTCGCAGGTCATCAGCGAGGCCGCGGAATCGCCCATGGCGCCCCAGGCGATGAAGCCGCCCTTGATGACGAGTTCCGGCTTGATGCCGAAGAAGGCCGGGCGCCAGATCACGATGTCGGCCATCTTGCCGGGCTCCAGCGAGCCGATATGCTCCTGGATGCCGAAGGTGCGCGCGGCGTTGATCGTGTATTTGGCGATGTAGCGCTTGATCCGGGCGTTGTCGCCGAAGCCCGGCCGCTCCTCTGGTAGGCGCCCGCGCTGGTCCTTCATCTTGGAGGCGAGCTGCCATGTCCGGCAGATCACCTCGTGGATGCGGCCCATGCCCTGGCTGTCGGAGCCGAGCATCGAGATCGCGCCGATATCGTGCAGCACGTCTTCCGCGGCGATGGTCTGCGCGCGGATGCGGCTCTCGGCAAACGCCACGTCCTCGGGCAAAGCCGGGTTGAGGTGATGGCACACCATCGTCATGTCGAGGTGCTCGTCGAACGTGTTGACCGTGTAGGGATTGGTCGGGTTCGTCGAGGAGGGCAGGCAGTGGGGGAGCCCCGCCACGCGGATGATGTCCGGCGCGTGACCGCCACCCGCACCTTCCGTGTGGTACATATGGATCGTGCGACCGCCGATCGCCGCGAGCGTATCCTCCACGAAGCCCGACTCGTTGAGCGTGTCGGTGTGGAGCTGAACCTGGAAGTCGTATTCGTCGGCAAAGCCGAGGCAGGCATCGATCGCCGCCGGCATCGCCCCCCAATCCTCGTGGATCTTCAGGCCGAGCACGCCGGTCTCGAGTTGCTCCTTGAGGGCCGCGGGCTTGTGGGTGTTGCCGCGGCCCAGAAACCCGAAATTGACGGGCCAGGCTTCCGCCGCCTGGAGCATCTTGCCGGTGTTGAACGGCCCGCCGGAATCGATGCCGACCGTGATCGGCCCGAGCGAGCCGCCGAGCAGGGTGGTGATGCCCGACGCGATGGCGTGGTCGGGGAGGCCCGCGGAATCGAAATGCACGTGCACGTCGATGGCGCCGGGCGTCGCGATCAGCCCCTCGCAGTCGCGCACCGTGGTGCCGGCCGACACGATCAGGCGCGGATCGACGCCGTCCATGATCGCCGGGTTGCCGGCTTTGCCGAGGCCGACGATGCGCCCGTCCTTGATGCCGAGATCGCCCTTCACGATGCCCAGCACCGCATCGATCACGAGCACGTTGCAGAGCAGGAAATCGAGCGCCCCTTGCGCCGCCGTGACGCCCGGCGCCATGCCGATGCCGTCGCGCAGCGTCTTGCCGCCGCCATGCAGGCATTCGTCGCCGTAGACCGCGTGGTCGTGCTCGACCACCGCGACGAGGGAGGTGTCGGCGAGCCGCACGCCGTCGCCGGTGGTGGGGCCGTAGAGGGCGGCGTAATCGCGCCTTGGGATCGTGACCATGTGTCCTCAGTCTCCCTCAGGCGCCCTTGAAGCCGCGGGCCTTGGCGCGCGCCAGCGCGTCGGCGCGGGCGGCGTCGGTGTCGAGCTTGCCTTGCGTCAGGTTGTTGAGGCCGGTGAGTTCTTTCGCGCCGCCGAATCCCACCAGGGTCACGCTCTTGCGCTGGCCGGGCTCGAACCGCACCGCCGTGCCCGCCGGGATGTCGAGGCGGAAGCCGAGCGCCTTGGCGCGGTCGAAATCGAGCGCCCGGTTGACCTCGAAGAAGTGGTAGTGCGAGCCGATCTGTACCGGCCGGTCGCCGGTATTGACGACATCGAGGCTCACCCGCGGGCGACCGGCGCCGAGTTCGATCTCGCCGTCGGCCGGCAGGATCGCGCCGGGCTCCAGCGTATCGGGCTCCGCCCCTTCGGCAGCACGGATCGGCTCGTGCACGGTGACGAGCTTGGTGCCGTCGGGGAAGACGCACTCGACCTGCAGGATCGGCATCATGGAGGCGACGCCCGGCATCACGTCGCCGGTGGTCAGGATGGTCGAGCCCCAGCCGATGAGATCGGCGACACTGCGCCCGTCGCGGGCGCCCTCCAGGATCTCGTCGGTGATGATCGCCACCGCTTCCGGATAGTTGAGCTTGAGCCCCCGCGCCCGCCGCTTGCGGGCGAGTTCGGCGGCGGTGAAGATCGTGAGCCGTTCGAGCTCGGTCGGCGTCAGCAGCATCGGCTCGGCTCCTTCAATTCGCGAACAGGCGGAGTTCGGCCTGGGCTTGGCGCATGGCGGCGATCTCGATCAGGGGGGTGAAGCCGGTGAGTTCGATGGCGCCCTCCGGATCGGGCACGGGCTGCTCCAGCAGTTCGGCGATCAGCGGCAGCGCGCCGCCTAAAACCCGCTGCGCCTCGATCGCCCCGATGGCGCCGAGCCGCACCGCGGCCGAGGTCAGCCCGCTGGCGAAGAGGTAGCCGGAGACGGACGCAGCCGTGCGTGCGTCGAGGCCGAGGGCCGGCCATAGGGCGCCCTGTACGGTGGGAAGATGTCCGAGCAGCCGGCCCGCCCTGACGGCCGCGCGCAGCTCGGCGGCGCCCTGCGTGCCGAGGCGGGCATGCGAGGCCAGCAGCGAGGCGCCGTTGCGGCGGCTGCCGACCCGCATCGGCTCGGCCAGTGAGGCCGCCTCGACCGCCGCGTCGATCGCCGCGAGACGGTCGATTGCGCTGCCGGCGCGGTGTGCCAGGATCAGCGCGACCCGGTCGGTCTCGGCCCAGCGGAAGCGCAAGGCCGCCGCGACGGTGCGGGCGAGCGCCGCCTCGTCGAAGGCCGGGTTCTCGGCGACCAAGCCTTCGAGGCCGTTGGAGAAAGCGAAGCTGCCGCTCGGGAACGCCGTGTCGGCTTGCTGGAGTGCGGTGAGGGCGGCGAGCAAGGCCTCAGGCCCCTTCGGCCGCCGCGTCGATGGAGTGGGCGACGCGCCCCTCCTCGACCAGGGCGCCGAGACGGACGAGGTAATCCTCCGCCGGCCCTTCCAGCGCGACGAGGATCGCTGCGCCCTCGAAGCGGACCCGCCAGTGGAGGTTGCCGGCATGGTAGCCGAGTTCGAGCGCGTCGGCGGCGTTTCCCGGCGCCAGCCTTAGCCAGCGTTCGGTGCCAACGCGGGCGACGAGAGCGTGGTGATCCTCAAGGACGAGCACGGCGCCGTCGAACAGGGCCTGATCCCGCGGCAGGGCGAGCGCGATCTCCTCGCCGGCCACCGTCGTCGCCCGCAGGCGCCGCCGGGCGACGTCCGCGCTGGCAACCCGCAGAATGTCCACCGCGCCGTGATGTTCGAGGTGATGCAGGCGCTCCGCGAGATCAGCCTCCGACCGGCTGCCCAGAACGCGTTGGATCACACGCATACGCCACGACTCCGATCCACACGCCGCCCCGCCCCTTGCGCGGGCGGAGCTGTCCTCAGGGTGCCGAAACCGCGGGGCGGCTCCCGGCAACACCCAAGATCCTAAGCGAAGATCGGGCCAGAATCGAGCGTATTGAGAATTAAATTTTCTCTCAAAGAAAGCAATGCGCGGTGTCGAATGCCTTCAGCGCGATGCAACCAGAGGATTCGCGTCGCGGCCGCGACCCGGAACGACCACCACGCGGCGGATTTCGCCGCGCAGATAGGCCTGCAGGAACCGGTCGTAATTCTTGAACGAGATGCAGCCGTTCGAGGCGCCGTTGGGTCCGAGCAGGTAGGTGTGGGTGAGCAGGCCGACGCGGCCGTGGATCGCCTCGCTGCCGCCGACCGGTGTGAGGCGCAGGGCCCGCACGCCATGGAACGGCGCCTCGCGCTCGGTCAGGTCATAAGTGCCCGGCGGGGTAGCCCCGCGCATCTTGAGATGGACGTAGCGCGGATCGTCCATGCTCTCGCCAAGCCCGGAATGCGCCTCCAGCCGTTCGCCGCTCGGCAGGACCACGCTCTGGGCGCTAATATCGTAGACCGCGGTTCCGCCTTCGCCGATGGACGGCGCGGCGGGCAGGGGCGTGGTCAGGGCGCGGCGGGCGGCCGACTCGGCGGCACCGTTCTCCAGGGCCGCATAGGCGAGGGCGGGAGCCGGCGTGGCAGGCTTTTCGACGCCGAGCAGCTTCTCGAAGAAGGTGCGGGTGTCCTCGACCTGGGCCGGCGCCACGGCGACCGTGGACCGGCGCGCGACCATCCGCTCGGCCCGGCGCAGGGCGTCCGCCGCCCCGAGGCGCGTCAGCTCGGCCGGGCGGCGCACGGGCAGCGGCACGACCTGCGCCAGGGCCGTCGCCGGTGCCGCATCCGGAAGCCAGAACAGGGAAGCCGTCCCGAAGCGCGCCTCGGCGGGGGCGGCCAAGGCCTGGGGCATCCACTCGGCCAGGGATTCGGCCAAAGCGTCCGTTTGCGGCTCCGCTACGGCCTCCGGCGCTTGGTCCGCGATCGCGGCCACCGTCTCTTCGAGGGAGTCCACCGGGTCGGCCGCAAAGGGAACCGCCGCCGTTTGAAGCGGTGGCAGATCAATCCGTCCAAACGGAGCGGAGGAGGCCAGGATCAGTGCCGCGCTGAGATAGGCGGCCGAAGGGAGAGCCCACGAGAGGAGAGGATGTGCCATGCGCCGCCCGAATTACCGTCCGGGGCGGCCTCCGCCCCGGTCCTGGACCGCCCGGCCGGCGCATACGCTCTGCAAAGCGCATCCCTCGGCCGGTCAATGTCTCGTTAACCAAGTGCGTCGTCGCACTCGGCGATTCTGGGGCGAGATCATGGTCGGGCGGGGGTAAAACCGGAGCGGACTTTGGGCCGGATGCTCAGGAGGCAGGCGACCGGTCGAGGCCGAGGGCGGGGCGGCACGACAGGGCTGAACCGACCCCGCCGGTGATGTGACGCCGAGTTGGAAGCCCGAGCGCGACCCTCATTTCTGCGATTTGAGATAGTCTCGAATGTGTTCGAAAGACGCGCCGATCGCGCTCAGGGCGTGGCGCCGTCTGCCCAGCAGATGTCGCAGGTCCAACTGGGCCGCTTCGCGGCTCGGACCCTCTAAGGCTGGCAGGGGCGGCAGGATATGGGCGTAATAGGTCTTGCCCAGCAATCGGTGCAGCAGACGTTCGCCGGGGAAGGGTAGATTGTTGTTCAAGGCGCGCGCCGCTTTGAGGAGGTTGCGGATATCGTATTGGACCGGGCTGATATCCGGCACCTGCTTGTGCAGGCCGAGCAAGGTATAGACGGCCACCCGCGCGGTGCGGATCGAACTGTCCATCGTGAAGATAATGTCGTTCGAGGTTTCGACGAACTGGCCCATCAGGCCCAGATTGGTGCAGCCCTTCGGCACGACATGCGGCCGGTCGCCCGCCGCGCGGGGCATGAACATCGCCGTGATGTAGGGCATCAGCGCCAGCCGCACCTTGGTGTTGGCCGCGACGGCGTCGCATTGGTCGGCGATGCCGAGATGATAGCAAAGTTCGCTCAAAATCTCCCGGCCGGTGCAGGCGGGCATCGGCTTCCGGACATGGTTCCCGTCCTTGTCCATCAGGAGCGCATAGGCCCAGAGCACCAGCACGTCTTTGGGCTGTTCCGGGAAATGCGGCTGGCGGTTGCAGGTGACGCTCAGAACCCAATTCGAGTCCGTGAAGGTGATGATGCCACCCGTCACCGTCTTGCCCGAATAGGGATCGTTGACCGCCAGCTCCCTCAGGCGCTCGACGAGGGGTGAGGGTTTGCAGGTCAGCGTCACCGATTCCCACATCGACTTGTCGATGTCGCCGTAGAACTTCGCGGGCTTGCCGAAGACCGGTGATGTCTCGGCCAGATTCTTCCAAAGAGCCCAGTCGCTGTTCTGGCCCGGATCGTGTCGACCGCGTTCGAGGACCGGTGCCCGATCCATGTCGCCATAGGCCGTACCCTCGGTCATCGAGCCCGTCAGAGCAAAGACCACGTCCCGGTTCTCGACGGGAATGAGGTCTTCCTTGCCATTCGCTTTGACGTGGATGCCCGTGACGGTGCGGGCCTCGCCATCGACGCTCATGGCAAGATCGTAGGCCCGCACGCCGAACCGCACGTTCACGCCGCGCGCCATGAGGTGGTTGACCAGCGGCCGGACGAAACTGTCGTATTGGTTGTATTTCGGGAAGACGAGCGCCGACATATCCGCCAGCCCGTCGATCGCGTCGAGGAAGCGGTGCATGTAGAGCTTCATCTCGAGCAGGCTCTGCCAGTTCTCAAAGGCGAACATCGATCGCCAGAAGAACCAGAAATTGGTTTCCAGAAATTCCGGGCTGAAATATTGCTCGATCGTGATGTCGTCGAGATCCTCCTTGCGCTTGAGGAGGAGGCGGATCAGCTCCCATTGCTGGGATTTCGTAAGGCCGAAATTCGAGAAATCCCGGATCTGCCCCTGCTCATGCATGAGGCGGGCTTTGGAATAATTGGGGTCGTGATCGTTGACGAGGCGGTACTCGTCGAGGACGCTGTAGCCTTCCGGAAGTTCGAGCGCCTGAACATCTTGGAACATGTCCCAGAGGTTGTCGTAGTTCCAGTTCATCTCGCGACCGCCGCGGATGATGTAGCCGTCCTCCGGGTTGCCGGCCCCGTCGAGCGAGCCGCCTTCGACGTTCAACGCGTCGAGGATCGTGATGTCCTGGCCGTTCATGCCGCCGTCGCGGATCATGTAGAAGGCGGCGGCCAGCCCGGCGATGCCGCCGCCGATGATCCAGGCCTTGCGCCCCTCCACCCGCGGCCCCGGCACCGGGCGGTTGCGCATGTAGGCGCCCATCATGTCGGGGGGCGGAAGCGTGTTGGCCGGGTGGTTGTGCCAATAGGCGGCCGATGCATCGGTTTCGACGATGAAGTCGTGATCTTCTTTGCCTGGATTGGCTCCGGCCATTGCGCGTCTCCCGAGAGGACGGCCGGCGTCAAAGAGCCGGCGTGACGGATCAGAGGGCCTCACGAAACGCGCGATCACCGATCGTCTCCTCTCTGGGCGCGGCGGCGCAGCGGGCGTTTCGCGAGAGACAGTCAGGCGGGTGATCGCAGGTGGCGGGCCGGATGAAGGCTCGCCCTGCGCAGGATTGAAACAGGGTTTCCGGCTAGAGCCGTATCCGGCTGCAAAAGCGGTTTTGCGCCTCGAAAGCCGGCCTGTTTGGGCATGAAACCGGTGCGTCGGCATTGATGTGCCGCAATCGGGCCGTGCATTCCCTGTGTTATCGCCGAATGTGCAGTAAGCGACGGCTTCCTGAGGGGGTTGTGCAGTAGGCGTCCCAGCAAAAGTCTGTGCCGAGAGCGTTGAGCGGCAAAGCTTTCTCTCGTTCAGTAATTCGTCCGCCGGCGCGGCATCAATGCGTTGCGGGACGGTTCAGGCACAGCGAGGGGATGGGCCGGGCCGGCTGCCCTCGGGAATTCCCGCCAAGACGTCTTCATCGAGGAGGAATGGATGGCAGAACTCGTGGTGATCGGCTTCGAGGATCCGCAGGAGGCGGACCGCGCTCTGAACGAATTGGCCCGCCTGCAGACCGAATATCTGATCGATCTGGAAGATGCGGTCGTCGCCATCCGGAGCCCGGACGGCAAGCTGCGGCTCAAGCAGAGCGTCGATCTGGTCGGCGCCGGGGCAGCCTCCGGCGGGATCTGGGGCGCGATGTGGGGCTCGCTGGTCGGCCTCCTCTTCCTCAACCCGCTGCTCGGCCTCGCGACGGGAGCCGCCCTCGGACTGGGCGCGGGCGCCCTGTCGGGTAAGCTTGCGGATTACGGCATCAACGATGACTTCATCCGCTCCGTCGGCGAGACGCTGCAGCCGAACACCTCGGCGCTGTTCATCCTCGTGCGCAAGGCACAGCCGGAGAAGGTGCTCGCGGAGATGTCGCGGTTCCGGGGGCGCGTCATCCGCTCCTCGCTCTCGCCGGAGCAGGAGAGCCGCCTGCAGGCGGCCCTGTCGGAGCCTCAGGTGTCGATGCCCGGAAGCGCGGGCGCCTCGGCAGAACCATCCACGGGCGCTCCGGCCTCGGGTGTCGGCGGCGCGCCGCCTCCCGGGGGATCTGCCACCGCCGACGGTTCTTGATCGCGGCGCTCGCACCGAGCGGACACAGCCGCCGCCTCCGGCCGCCGGCGGCGAGGTCGGGATGGGCGTGAAGGCGGCCTCACGATACAATCGAGGGGCGAGGCGCCGTCTTCCGGCTGAAACGAGGCCCGGCCTCACTTTCGCCTCCGCCGGACCGCCATGGTGGAACACTGCGTCGAGCCCAAGCCTGTCCGAACAATGAACCCCGCCCCGATGAGCGAGCAAGAGGCTGCGCGCCTTCGCGCCTTGGACCGCTATCGGTTGCTCGACACCCCGCGCGAGCAGGATTTCGACGAGATCGCGGAGGCCGCGGCCGAACTGTGCGAGGCGCCGATCGCGGTGGTGAACCTCGTCGGCGACGGGCGGCAGTTCTTCAAGGCGGAGGTCGGCCTCGGCGTGCGCGAGACGCCGCTCGAAACCTCCTTCTGCCGGCAAGCCATCCTGCACGACGACTTCCTCTACGTGCCGGATACCGCGCGCGATCCGCGCTTCGACGGCAACCCGCTCGTCTGCGGCGATCCCGGCCTGCGCTTCTACGCCGGTGCCCTGCTGAGGACCGACCAGGGGCAGCCGATCGGGACCGTCTGCGTCCTCGACACCCGCCCGCGCGAACTCTCGGAGCGGCAGCGCCGCGGCCTGATGCGGCTTGCCCGCCAAGCCATGGCGCAGATGGAACTGCGCCTCTCGCTGCGGGAGCAGGCGGAGCAGCGCCTGCTGCACGAGCGCATCCTCGACAGCGCCACCGACTACGCGATCGTGGCCATGGACCCCCAGGGCCGCGTCACCCGCTGGAACACTGGCGCCGAGCGCATTCTCGGCTGGACCGAGGCCGAGATGCTGGGCCGGACGGTCGATGCGTTCTTCACGCCGGAGGATCGGGCGGGTGGGCGGCCCGATGTCGAGAAGCGCCTGGCCGCGGCGGCCGGCAGCGCCCCGGACGAGCGCTGGCATATGCGCAAGGACGGAACCCGCTTCTGGGCCTCGGGCGAGATGATGCCGCTGACGGCCGAGGGCGGCGGGCTCATCGGATTCCTCAAGATCCTGCGCGACCGCACTGGGCAGCGCGCCTCGGAGGCGGCGCTGCAGGCGAGCGAGTTGCGCTACCGCTCCCTCGTCGAGGTCAGCCCGCAGGTCGTCTGGTTCGGCGACGAGGACGGCCGCATCACCTACTGCAACGCCTACTGGTACGATTACACGGGGCTGCCCCCCGGCGAGACCGGCGAGGCGAGCTGGATGGGTGTGATCCATCCCGATCACCGCGCGCGCATTCGCGACGCGTGGCTCGCCGCGGCACGAAGCAGCGGGGGCTACGAGGTCGAGTTTCCCCTTCGCCGTGCCGACGGGCAGTACCGCTGGTTCTTGTCGCGGGCGCGGCCCGTGCGCGATGCGGCGGGCCACCTCAGGAGCTGGATCGGCACCACCCTCGACATCCACGAGCGCAAGGTGGCCGAGGAGCGCTTCGCGGCGCTCACCGAACTGGCACCGGCCATCATCTGGTTCGGAAATCCGGATGGCAGCCTCAGCTACCTCAACGATCGCTGGTACGCCTATACCGGCCAGACCCCGGAGCAGGCGCTACCCCTCGGCTGGGGCGCGGCGATCCACCCGGACGACCTGGACGGCTTGCTCGAGGCCTGGGAGACAGCCCGCACCCGCGAGACCGTCTACGACACCGAGGCGCGCCTGCGGGGGCGCGACGGCACCTACCGCTGGTTCCTGATCCGTGCCGAGCCGCGCCGGGACGCGAGCGGCGCGGTGGTCGGCTGGCTCGGCAGCAACAGCGACATCCACGACCGTCGGCAGGCCGACGAGGATCTGCACCGGACGCGCGAGCAGTTACATCTCGCCGTCGAGGCGACCGGCACCGGCATCTTCGACTACGACCTCGTCACGGACCGGCTGGAATGGGACGCGCGCACCCGCACGCTGTTCGGCCTCGGACCGGAGGCGCCGGTCGGCTACGACGTGTTTCTCGCGGGCCTGCATCCGAACGACCGGGCCTGGGTCGATCGTGCGGTCAAGGCCGCGCTCGATCCGGCCGGCGGCGGCACCTACGACATCGCCTATCGGACCGTCGGGCTGGAGGACGGCATCGAGCGCTGGGTCGCCGCCAAGGGACAGGCCTTCGTCGCCGGCGGCCGCACCGTGCGCTTCATCGGCACCGTGCGCGACGTCACGCAGAGCCGAAGGGCCGAGCAGACCCTGCGGGAGACCGAGGAGCGTTACCGCCTCGCGGCGCGCGCCACCAACGATGCGATCTGGGACTGGAACCTCGCGACGAACCAAGTCCTCTGGAACGAGGCCCTCACCGTCGCTCACGGCTATCCGCCGGAGGCGGTCGATCCGACCGGCGATTGGTGGATCGCCCGGATCCATCCCGATGACCGGGGGCGGATCGACGCCTCCATCCACGCGCTCATCGACGGGACGGGCACCGCCTGGAGCGACGAGTACCGCTTCCTGCGCGCGGACGGCACCTATGCCGATATCCTCGACCGGGGCTACGTCATCCGCGACGCGCAAGGCGCCGCGGTGCGGATGATCGGGGCGATGCTCGATATCAGCGCGCGCAAGCGGGCCGAGGAGCACCAGCGCCTGCTCACGGGCGAGTTGCAGCACCGGGTGAAGAACACGCTCACCCTCGTTCAGGCGATCGCCAGCCAGACCTTCCGCAACGCCCCGGATCTGGATGCGGCCCGCGAGGCCTTCGCCGCGCGCCTGATCTCGCTCGGCCGCGCGCACGACATCCTGACCCGGTCGAGCTGGACCGAGGCGCCCATCGCCGAGGTCGTGGAGGGTGCTCTGGCGGTCCATCGCGGCGCCGCCACGGCATGCATCCGCGCGAGCGGGCCGGGCGTGCTGCTCGGCGCCAAGGCGGCGCTCTCGCTGGCGCTGGCCCTGCACGAGCTTGCCACCAACGCGACCAAGTACGGCGCCCTCTCCAACGAGGCGGGATGCGTCGAACTGCGCTGGCACGTGGTGCATGAGGGCGGGGCGCCCCGGTTCTGCCTGACATGGTCCGAGCAGGGTGGTCCGCCCATTCTGGGCCAGCCCTCGCGCCGCGGCTTCGGCTCGCGCCTGATCGAGCGCAGCTTCGCCGCCGAGGTCGGCGGAGAGGTCAAGCTCACCTACGCGCCGACCGGCCTCGTCTGCCGCCTGGAAGCCCCCCTCGCCTCGATGCAGGAACCGCGCGACGAGGCTGCCGCCTGAGGGCGAGCGACGCGCGGTTTGGGCCCGAGAACGAACCGAGCCACCCGGAGGCGCCGCCGAGCGATCCGGGAGCCGCACCGGGGCGGTGCGTGGGTGTAAAATGGCGCAGCTTGTGCATACTGAGCCGCCGCGATCCCGTGTCGGTCCGAGGCTCTCAGCCCCGGTTCACACGACATCGCCGCTCCTGACGCATCGGCTCGCATCGGCCGGTGCCTATCGGGGCGAACACCTCTTGCAGGCGACGCCATCCATCCGGCCGCAGTGGAATCGTTGGAGATCCGGGTCATCGCGCTGAACGGTTCCAGGACGCCGGCGCCGACCGCCTTGGGTCCGACGCCGAACCCGCAGGCCACGGTCTCGCCGTCGGCCGCGGCTGCCGCGATCGTCACCGGTCCGCCGCGGCCTGCCGGCATCGACCAAAAAATTCCGCAACGGGAAACCTCTCCAAGATGAGACACACCGCCTTCCTCGCCGCGTTCCTCGCCTTGACCGCACCGGCTTCGGCCCACGACCTCTGGCTCAATCCGGTCGGCGGCGGCGTTCAGATCCTATACGGGCATCCCCATGAGCCGGAGCTTCCGACCGCGTCCAAGCTGATGAGCCTGACCGCCTACGAGCCGTCTCGCACGGTCGCTCTGACCGCCAAGGTGGAGCCGGGCGCGGCGCCGGTGCTCAAGGCCGCCCATGCTGGCGATGCGCTGGTCGCGGCATCCTACGACAACGGCTACTGGGTGCGCCTGCCCGACGGGGACTATCGCAACGCCAGCAAGCGGATGCTTCCGCAGGCCGACAAGAGCCTGTGGTCGGTGAAGTTCGCCAAGGCCGTCTCCGGCCCGACGGCCCCGTGGGACAGAATCGTCGGCCAGCCGCTGGAGATCGTCCCGCTGGAGGATCCCGCCGCGGCCTCGGGCCAGATCCGGGTGCGGGTGCTGTTCGAGGGCCGTCCGCTCGACGGCGCCAGCGTGGTCGCCACCGACGGCGTGAACTTCAAGAGCGAGGCGGATNTCGGGCCAGATCCGGGTGCGGGTGCTGTTCGAGGGCCGTCCGCTCGACGGCGCCAGCGTGGTCGCCACCGACGGCGTGAACTTCAAGAGCGAGGCGGATCAGGCCCGCGCCTCAACGGATGCGCAGGGCGTCGCAGTGGTCTCGCTGCGCAGCGCCGGCCCGCAGGTGCTCGCCGTGGCCCACCGCGTGACCCCCTCGCAGACGCCCACGCTGGCCGATGCGGACAGCTACGGCGCAACGCTCGCCTTCACCGTCACCGACCCGAAGACCAACTGAGTACAGGGACGGCATCCGGTGGCGCCGGCCGCGTGGCTATGGTGGTGCCAAAAAGCGTGACGGCGTCAGGCGCTTGGCGCTGGTGGATGCCGAAGGCCATGTCCTCGCGCTGGCCGCCGTTCCGGCCAATGGGCCGGATCGCGACACCTTGCCGGCGCTCGACGCCGGCAAGGTGCGGTGGCCGAGCCGGCGTCTGGCCCGCCTCGACGACGCTTTCACCGCCAAGCACTGCCGGGGAGCTCCCCGCTATCCGCCATCGCGTCGTCGAGAAGCCGCCTGACCAGAAGGGCTTCGTCGTTCTGGGGCGACGCTGGCTTGGGGAGCGCACCTTCGGCTGGCTCAGCCACCGGAGCGGCCTGCTGCGCGAGCGCGCAGGACGCTTCGCCTACGTCGCCTGCCGCATGGCCGCCAAGGCCCTCAACAACTCAGCGCGAAATAAAAGCTCAACCAGACTCTCGGGCGGCCCGGTTCAAAGCCATCCGGTCAGCTCACAGCAAAAATCCGACCGAATTTATCTCAGATGATAAGTCATGCCCGCAAGCAAGGCCTTCTCTTGAGTATTGACGGTCCGCCTGGGATCGGCGCCGAATTTGTTGTGCCAGAATTGGAGGCCGACGAACGCGCTGATTTGGTTGGGCGCATTCCCCGTGATCTGGCCAAAATCCAAAACCAAGTTGGTCTGGGACACGAACTCAACCTGTGTCTCGTTCTCGTTTGTGAGACCATACCGGCCCTTTGGCAGGACGAGGGTGTTGAGGCCGGAAACCGAAAGAGGCAGGCCCGTAAACGTGAGAGGGAGGGAGTAGGTCAGTTCGAATTCCGGTGTCATCAGGTATTCGACACTGCGGAAACGCCCAAGGGCGAAGCCGTTACGCGAGAACTCCTTGTATCCTTGGACCTTCAGGTTGACGAAGCCAGCGGGCACATCGAAGGCGAAGTTGAGGCCAAAAGTTCCTGCGCGCTTTTCAGGGTCGAACTTTGTATTTTTGGCGTTGGCGTCAGCCCCGAACGAAAGCCCGATGCTCCTGACGAGGCCTGGAAGGGCGAAGGCGTCGGTGTTGAACAGACTGTTCGCGTCCAAGACGCCTCGGTAGATAAGGTAGACTTCGGTGGCGCCCACGCCCTCGAAATTGCCGCGCTTGTCGCCGGCGGGGTCCTGTGATCCGGAGCTGAGGATGTCGAGGGATAAGACGTTCGCGCCGTAGGTCCATGTATTCGCATGGAAAAAATTGATGACGTTCTTCGGTACGTTGCGGGGCTCCAGCCGTCCTTCCGGCGTTCCATCGGGGCGTCTCACGCCGATGCCGGGCTCTGCTGAGGGGCCCTGAAAGCGGTAGCTGACCGCCGTATCCGCATAGGTGATCAGCCAGGGCGCGGGCGTTCCCGAAGCCTCCGAGGCCGTGAAGGGAACCGCGACGTCCGGCACGGTCGGATGGCTCGGGGCCCATCGCACAGGGCCGGGCTTCTTGGCGGAGGCATGACCCGCCGCGTTGGGGCCGCGCAGGTCGAACTCCTCCCGGCTTGCCGCGGGAGCGGTGCTGGCCAGCCATCCGGCGCCTGCCAAGACGAAAAGTATCGTCAAGGCAGGCAGGCATCCATGGCGCGCGACCGTCGACATCTTGATCTTTCAAAAGTCCGTCAAAAGCCCTCGCCATCGGATGGAGATGGTTTTGAACACTTGCGATGTTTCGAAGGGCCGCAGGGTTGTTTGTGCTGAAATCGGAAATATGTATTGACTTCGACGGATATTTACATAGCCATCTTTATTGAAAAATAAACAGTCCGAAGTTTGCAATGATATAATAAGCTGCAATACATTTCGAAAATGATTTACTTATATTTCGGCTAATCCGCAAATCCATCATCATAGCCGAAAAACAGCCGATCCGGATCGTGCTTGTCTCTCAGGGCACAAAGGCGTTTCCATTTTTCAGGCGTGAAGGCCTGGGGAACACTCGCTGGCCGCTCAACCGTATTTGTCTCGCTGATATAGTAACCGGTATTATACGGGCGCAGTCGCGTCGTGATTTGGCGATGCCAGTCGGTGTTGGCCGCATCATCTTCCGCCTTCCACCACATGCTCCATGGGCCGCCATAGACCTTGGCGGAAACGGAATAGGCCATGTCTTTCTGCGCGGCCGGGACATCGGGGCCGCAGAAGATGGTGAACAAGACGACGGATGTCGCGGACGGCGCCTTGGGCAGCAGTTCCAGAACGGACTGCACCAATTCGCCTGGGCTCCGATCGGAATAGGTCGCTTCCACGTGCGAGCGGGCACCTTCCGGCCAGAAGGATCCCGAAGCATCGAAGAGCTGCTCGAACGTGACCGGCGTCGCGAAGGACGACGATAGGGGGGAGATCGGGGATTGCTCCAGCGCCTGCAGCGCGGTCTTCGCCGCGTCCGGCGTGTCCTCGAACACGGTTGCCGTCACCATGCAAAGCCAGCCTTTCTCGGCGGCGGCTTGTCCGCTCAGTTCGGGCGGCGCCTGGACGATGAACAGGCTCAACTCGATCGCAGGCGAGAGGGACGGGGCCAGCGTGCCGAGCCAGGCTCCGATCGCCGGAGCCTCCGCCAGTCGGTAGTAATAGGTGCTGCCATGCATGGCTTTGGGCAATGGATGAAGCTTGAGATAATACTTCGTCACGATGCCGAAGAAGCCGTAACCCGCACCGCGCGCCGCCCAGAAGAAATCCGTGTTCTCGGTCGCGCTCGCCGTGATCAACTCGCCCTGAGCGGTGACGAGTTCGATCGCCTCGACGCTCTCTGCCCCGGATCCCCAGACCGTGGGATTCCAGGCCATGCCGCCGCCGAGAAGATAGCCGCTGGCTTTGACTTGCGGGCAATGACCGGTCGGGAAGGCCAATCCGAGGGGATTGAGCGCCCTCTGGATGTCACGGTTGCTGACGATCGGCTGTATGACCGCCCGGCGTTTCTCGACATCGACGGAGATGATCTTCGTGAAGTTCGAAAGGTCGATCAGAAGACCGCCGTGACGTAAGGAGGGCTGGCACCAATTGTGGCCGCCGCCCCGTACCGCGACCTTCAAGCCGCTTTCGCGGGCGAACCGCACGGCCGCGACGACGTCATCCTCATCGACAGCCTTCACCACGGCCTGTGGCGCGCGCTCCGGGATCAGCCTGTTCCAGAGATTCCCGTGAATCGCTTCGAGGAACGGCGCGTCATCTGCGGTGAAGACCTCGCCTTTGCAGGCTTTCCTCAGGCCATCGATGTTCATCGCGCCACGCCGTTCAAAGAAGGATGCCGCCCGGATGAGAGCCATCCGGGCGGAGATTTTGCGGAGGATGAGAGGTTCGAGCCGTGCGTTCAGTAAGGAACCCGGTCTGCCTTCTGGGCGTATTTTTTCCAGACTTCGACGGCTTCCGTACGCATGATCTGCGTCGTCGGAATGGAGCGCTCGCCGACATCCTTCTTGAGTTCGGCGTAGATCATGCTGTCATCGAAGCCGCCGTATTCCAGCGCGTCTTCGACCTGAGCGGCGTAATAAACCCGCTTGATGCCGGCCCAGTACGCTGCGGCCATGCACATCGGGCAGGGTTCTGCGCTGGTATAGAGCGTCGCGTCGCGGAGCTTGAACGTGCCCTGAGACTTGCAGGCCTTGCGGATGGCCTCGATCTCGCCGTGCCATGTCGGATCGTTCTCCGCGACGACCCGGTTTGCCCCCTCGGCGATGATCTCACCGTCCTGAACGATCACGCAGCCGAAGACGCCGCCGGCACTCTCGACCAGTGAGGTCTTTTCGGACAGGGCAATGGCCCGTGCCATGAAATCGGTGTGGTCGTGAGCCATTTTCAGTCTTTCTTGATCAGCATGAGCAGCTTTTGCTGCCATGAGGGGTGATGGGCGATCACATCAGGTGAGAGAATACAATCAGCTCGAGCGCGTAGAGGGCTGCCAGAGCCGTCACGCCGAGTGCTTCCGTGCGCCAGCGCTTCTGTGCGTCCGGCTTCAGCCACCAGCCCAAGCCGAAGATCGCGACCGCCATCAAAGGCCACGAGACGAGCGAGACGCTGATCGCGTTGCCGATGAAAGTGGAAACGGCCAGCGGCAATCCGCTCAGAAGCGGGCTGAGGAAGCGGATTTCCAGCATGACGACGGGAAACAGGACGAGCAGAACGAGGCAGGTCTGCTTCCAGGCCGGGGGCGGAGCGAGACGCTGCTCATTGGCGAACCACCCGGCGAAGGGGTTGCTCATCCGGTGGCTCCGCCAGGTCGAAACCTGAGGCGCGGCTTCGGCCAGGATGGCCTTTCTCTCCGCCGATTGCAGCCAAGCATCGAGGAAGGCCGGGCTTTCGAAGCGAACCAGCGTGGTCCAGTAGGGCACTTCCGGCGACAGGGGCGCCTGGACGAGCGTGCCCATATATCCGGAAAAGCAGGCTTGGACTTGCTGGATGCGTTGGGCCCAGCGCCGGAACGCCTCCTCTTGCCCCGCCCTCACGACGGTCGTGATGACCTCCGTGACGGTGGTCGTGGAATGATAATCCGGCGCAGCCTCATCGGCATGGGATCCCTTGCCATCCCCCTCCAGGGCGGCGAGGTCGGCCAGGAGGGTTGTTCGCGCTCCATCCTCGAGCCATCGGGTCAGCGCTTCGGGTGAGCGAAACCTCTGGATGATCTGCCATTCGGCCGAGCCGGAGAAGGCGGGGATGATTTCGAGGCTGACAAAGCCATGGGCGGCCGAAACGACCCGCGTGAATTCGGCCTGCCATGCTGCAAAGCGCGTCTCCATCCCGGGCCGTACGGTGAGCTTCGTCGCAACGGCTTTCGTCGCCCCGACTTTTACCGAGTGGGCGGACTCCTGCGGAATGCCTGAAGGATCGGCTGCATTCGGGCTTTCGATCTCACCCTGTTTGTACATCGTCGAAAAGTTCCAGTCGGCACCCTCCTCAACTACATCGCCGACGTGGCTGCCTTGTAGGTCATCGACCTACAAAAATTCGATTTTTGCACCTGTTTCGAATAAAAGCTCTCGATCTTCATGCCGTATTAAGCACAATAGATGCCTATCGAACTCGAAATTATCGTGTTCGAGGCCTGTTTCGTTTACCGAAAGCTAATGAGCTGCAAGAATTTCCGCTTTGGCTGGCCTTTTCCGTGCTTCGATTGTTGGCCGCAGGCACAAAAGGTGAGTCGGTGGGCGCGAAACGGAAGACCTTTGATGTCGGGACATGCTCATCAGGCCGTGACGTCACTGTCCAGGTTGCAGAGCCCGTGCTTCCGACAACCGCATGTGGTGGGTATTGAGCGCTTCAACGCAACCCGGCGGCTCTGTCGAGGAGCGTAATCGGGCGCGTGCGATCGGCAGGGGCTGACAATTCTCGAACCTTGGCCGCCGGCGCGGAACGCATGAGCTTGCGGGACATCCAGGACCGGTCATGATCGCATGTCGCCGATCCCCTGTAGGTCGCTGACTGACAGGGGCGGCAATGACGAGGAATAAACCCCTAGAGCGCATTCCGACCACGTGGTCGCCGGTTCGCTCGGGGGAGACATGTCCTTGTTTCGCGTGCTGATCGTCGATGATCACCCGATCGTGCTGGCGGGCTTGAAGCTGTTGCTCCAGGGCGACGAGCGCTTCGACGTGAGTGGGGAAGCGCGATCGGCGCGGACGGCCTGCATCGAGGCCGAACGGCTGCAGCCCGACGTCATCGTCACCGATCTCATCATGGGGGAAGGTGACGGCATCGCGCTGATCGAGGATCTGCGTGCCATGCTGCCGGCGGCCCGGATCATCGTCTATTCCAGTCGCGACGAGACGGTCTGGGGGCCGCATGTGATCTATGCCGGCGCGCATGGCTATGTCGCCAAATCCGAGCCGCTCGAAACCGTCGCCGTGGCCCTCGAACGGGTGGTGGCGGGCGCCATCCATGTGAGCGAGCCGGTGCAACAATTGCTGATCGGCGATCTCGCACGCCGACGCGACCGCCGGTCGGAGATCGGCGACCTGTCCGGCCGCGAACTTCAGGTTCTACGCCTGATCGGCAGCGGCGCGACGCTGCAATCATTGGCAAAGGAACTGGGATTGAGCGTGAAGACGGTCGGCACCTACCGGGAGCGCCTGAAGATCAAGCTTGGATTGGATAGCGTGAGGATGCTCGAACGCTATGCGGCGGATCACGTGGCGGGGCGCTTCGATCCGTCATGAAGGGCTGGCTGGCGCGCTGGGATGTCTCCCCTGCCGAACAGGCGGGCATGACGTTCGGAGAGGTTCTGGCCCTCGTCAACATCCGGCGGGTCGAGATCGCCTGCATGCTGGGGCTGTTCACCAAGTCGATCGAGTTCGCTACCGGCCTGAGGACCCTTCTGAACGTCGTCGAGATGGTGCTGGCGCTCGCCTTCCTCCTCGCCTCGCAGGTGCTGCGGCGGCGCGGTGGGCCATGGCTCCGGTGCGGCTTCGTCGCGATCTTTCTGGTTCTGGCCCTGGTCGATACTCAATGGGGGATCGCCGCCATGGGCGCCAAGGGGCGGCTGACCAGCGGGTATCCCATGATGCTCCTGTCGCTGACCTTGCTGTTCGTGCTGCCGCCCGTCGCCTTTGCGCTGACCTTGGTCCCGCTACTGCTGACCTATTGCTGGATCGTGCTCGCCACGGCGACGTTTCCCGCCGAGCAGGTCATCGCCATCGTCAATGCCGCCATCGTCTCGGTGATCGCCGTCGTGGCCGCGGCACTGATCCATTCCGGACGGCGCAGCGATTACGAGCAGAAGCGAACCATCCGCCTCCAGAACGATCGGCTGATGGAGCGGAACAGCGAACTCGACACCCTGATGGCGATCACCGCGCATGACCTGCGCAGTCCGCTCTACGGCCTGCGCAACCTGTTCGATCTGGCCGTCCGGCGCGCGCCGCGGGAGCCCGAATTGCCGCTCGCGGTCTTGCGGCAGGCGAAGGCGAGCATCGACGCGATGCTCGCTCTCGCGACCCGGCTGCTCGATGCGCACGCGGCTGAACACCGGCCGCTCACGCGCCTCACCCATGAGGATGTGCGCGGGCATGTGCTGGCCGCCGCAGGCCGGACCAAACCGCTCGCCCAATCCGCCGACGTGCGGATCGAGGTGGATCTGCCGGATCACCCTTTGATCGCCACGCTGGATGCGGGCGCCCTGGCGCAGATTCTCGACAATCTGCTCAGCAACGCCGTTCGCTACAGCCCGACGGGCGGCATCCTGACGATCGGCGCCTTACAGGAGGGCCGGCAGGTCGAGATCAGGGTTCAGGATCGCGGACCGGGCATCGATCCGGCGGGACAGGATCTCTTGTTCAAGAAATTTCATCAGGCTGCCGGGATGCGATCCGAAGGGGCGCCGAGCACGGGGATGGGGCTGTTCATCGTCGCCACGCTGGCCGACCGCATGGGCGCCACGGTGCGCTTTGAGTCCGCGGCGGAGGGGGGCGCGGTCTTCGTGGTGACGCTGTCCGCAAACGGGCCGTGAGACCTGCGCGGGCCTGTCCGCCTTCAGTGACGAGCATGGTGCCGTCGAAGTGGGCATCCTTCGAGAGCCTGAGAATGAGGCTGATCTGCAAGGTTTTGCCGACCGACCGTGCTCAGGCTGCCCGGCGGGCTAATCCCCGCGACCTGTCGGCTCGGGCTACGACAACGCCATGACCGAGGGCTTTGTCGCGCGCCTTGAATGCAAACGGCTCGACCGCCGGCGCTTCGCCTCGTTGGCTCAGATCCGAATGGCCACCCAGCTCGACCCTTCGATCCTGATGATCTTGGGCTTCGCGTGGACGCGCACGAGAGGCCGAAACGCATGCAGCCGACCACGCGGCGGCACGATCGTCCAAGGCCTCATCAAGGCAGCAAAAGTTCTATCCGCCCGCGCTCCGCCGGCCGCGCGGTCCCGTAGGCGTCGGCGTGTTGTCGCTGTTTTCGGTGAGAAGCTTTCGCCACCGTATCAGCCGCTCCGGATCGACCCTGCCGTCGGCGACGGCGGCCTGCACGGCGCAGCCGGGTTCGTGCGCATGGGTGCAGTCGCGGAACCGGCAGGAGGGCGCGAGTTCGGTGATCTCGGCGAACAGGGTTGCGATCCCGTCCGCAGCGCCGCTGACATGCAGCGTTCGCATCCCCGGCGTATCGATCACCCAGCCGCCCCCCGCAATGGCGTGCAGGGAACGCGACGTCGTGGTGTGGCGCCCCTTGGCATCGTGCTCGCGAATGCCTCCGGTCTCCTGGGGAAGCGCCTGCCCCGGACCGGCCAGGGTATTCACCAGCGTCGATTTGCCGACGCCGGACGAGCCGACCAGCGCCACGGTCTGTCCCACTCCGCACCACGGAGCCAAGGTGCTGGCCGCCCCTGGAAGGCGGGGATTGACGGTGATGACCTCGAGCCCGCGCTGCAACGCGGCGGCTTGGTCGCGGTAGGCGCCAGCATCGTCCGCCATGTCGGCTTTGGTGAGCAAGATCAGCGGATTCGTGCCGCCCTGGTTGGCCAGCGCCAGATAGCGCTCCAGTCGGGCCTGATTGAAATCGGCATTGCAGGAGGTGACGATGAACAGCGTATCGACATTGGCTGCGGCGGGCTGCATGGCTTTGCTGCCCTCGACGCGTCGCTCCAGCACCGATCGACGGTCCAGACGGCGGTGGAGCATCCGGGTCTGGGGCTGAACCAGCACCCAATCGCCCACGGCGAAATCGCCGGTGTTGGTATGAACCGGAAGTTCCAGCTTGACCGATCCCGTCACCGACAGGGCGGTCAGGCGTGAGCGGTGCACCGTGGCGATCCGCATGGGAGCGAGATCCGTCTCGTGCGGTTCACGCTGCTCCTCGAAGAAGGCGAGCCAGCCCAGGCTCGCAAGCGCTAGGGGTGAGAGAGGTTCAGGATGATCGGTCACCGGCCTGCACATGGCATGGGACCGGTCCTGTGACCAGCGCCCCGCCATTTTGCGCTTTGCGCGTGTGATTGGATCAGTCTGCATGCCCCAGGTCGTATATCGGCCGGCCCGGTTCAGGGAAAAACGGCAACGGAATGCTTAGAGTCCGTCCGATAAGTCATGATGCTCGCCCGAGCCTTCGGACGAGGATCATGACGGCGGCGGCGTAGAGGAAGGCCTGGGCCGAGGCGAGGGTCGCCTCCGGG
>NZ_LMNS01000011.1 GCF_001423405.1 Methylobacterium sp. Leaf123
CTCGATCTTGAACTCACGTCCGAACTTGCGACGCTGCATGGAGCACCTCCGGCTTCATCATCACACCTAAACTGGGTGTCCGTGAAACCGGCAGCAGGCCAGATCGATGACGCGGTCGGGGGCTAAGAGCCTCACAAAACTCCCGATCTCTGACCGTTCTCTCCCTGGCGATGACGGCGCAGCGGGAGTTTTGTGAGAGGCACTAAAGCGTGTTCGTGCCGACGATGCAGAAGCCATGTCCGAAAGGATCGCTGCAGAACGCAACCGGGGGAAAGCCCGGCACGCGGTGCACCTGTTCTGATCTTGCGCCGTTCGCCAAAGCGCGTTCGAGCGTCCCTTCGAAGTCATCGACCCGGAAATCGATGTGAACCGGTGTCCAATGGCGCTCATACCGGCGCAGGTCGTTGCTTCCCGGCGCAGGGGATGATCCGGCCGGTTTGGCCAGAAGCCCGATCGTCGCGTCGCCCGACGTCAGCATCGCGAAGCCGGGATGAGGCCGAGCCGTTTCGACGAACCCGAAGACATCGCCGAAGAACGTCAGACCCTCCTCGATCGACGGGACATCGATGGAAACCGTCACCTTCATGTCCGCCCTTCCCATCGCTCGTATGCCGACCGGCCTGTGGGGAGCTTAACGCGCGCCGCGCATCAAGTCCTGATCCTGCCAACGCCTCTCCTTCCCTATGAGCTTGGTCCTGAGGGTTAGGCGCACCGCCGCTCCGCGCGGACCGGCCGCACCGTCGGCATCGCGCCTCAGCCAAGGCCGGCAAAGACTTCGAACGAAGCGCGGATGCGCGCCTCCTCGATCCCGTCCACGATGAAGACGAGGCGGGAGGTGCGCGGCCCCTCCGGCCAAGCCGCCATATGCGTCGGCGGATGAACGAGATGCTGCACGCCGTGGACGGCGACCGGCCGCGCCTCTCCGGCGAGATCGAGGATACCCTTGACCCTCAGGATGCGGTGGCCATGGCGGTTGAGCAGCATCGACAGCCAGATGCCGAAGCCGCAGAGACATCGGTCGCGTTTCCCCATGCCGTTCCAGGCGAGATAAGGCGGCCGGATCGAACGGCGAGGACCGATGCGTCTCGGCCGGCCCTCACTCGGGGGCGGCGGCCGGGCTCTTCCGGAACGGGCCGATCAGGCGCTCGTACGCGGCTTCGGCGGGGCCGTAGCTGTTGCCCGCGAGGTCGCACAGCATCCCGCGGTTGCGGACGGTGACCAGGGCCCGCTTGGCCTGGATCGCGCCGTAGCCCTCGAGCGCCTGGATCGCCAGCGTCACGGTCGATCGCTGCGTCGCCAGCATGATCGACAGGAAATCGTGGGTAAGCGAGAGATCGTCGCCCTCCAGCCGGTCGTGCGCCATGAGGATCCAGCGGGCCAGCCGCTCCTCGACGGAGTAGGCGCCGTTCGACATCGCCGTCTGGCTCACGGTCGTCATCACCGTGTGGGTGTAGCGCAGCAGCAGGTCGTGCAGGGCGGGGCTGTTCCGCAGCGCGTCGCGGAACGCTTCGACCCCGATCCGCAGCCAGGGACCGCCGACCTGGACCAGAAGCTCGTGGGGCGCGCGATCCACGTTCAACACGCTGGCTGTGCTGACCATTCCCTCATAGCCGAAACAGCCGACCTCGATCCGCCGTCCCTCACTCGTGACGGCCACGTTCGACGACAATCCGGCCTCCGGAAAGTAGACGAAATCCAGCGGATCCCCGACGGACCAGAGGATGTCGCCTCTGCGGACCTCGACGCGCTCGAAGGGCGGCAGGAGCTGTTCCAGCTCGCTCGGCGGCAGCGCCTGTAGCAGGCGATTTCGTGGTGGTGATACGCCCATCGCTGGCTCCGGCCCCTCGCGTGTTCCTGTGGGAACGCCGGCTCGGAAGTCTGGGTTCTATGCCGCTGGACGGCGCGTGAGCCGCGCAGTTACCCCCGTGCCGAGGCCTCGGCCGGTTGGGCCGCGCGGACGGGAGCCCTTCGCCGCCCGGCCCGGCGGCGCAGCACGTAGAGAGTCAGCCCGGTCGCGAAGAAGCCGGGGAGCGCAAGCGCCGCAAGGCAGAACAGCAGGGCGACGGGCGCACCGAAGAAGCGCCCGCGATGCACCTCCAGCATGTTGTCGGCGATGCGCGGGCCGAGAGCCGCGTCGGCGGCGCGTTTGTCGGTGAGCGAGGCGCCGGTGCGGGCGTCGTAGGTGGCCTCGTTGCGGAGGCTCGAATCCGGTGCGTACCAGCGGATGCGGATTGCCGCGGCCTCCGGCCCCGGCAGGGTCAGGGTCGCAAGAGCCGCCCGGCGCGTGGCCGAGAACTCCGCCCAGGCGGTATCGACGGCCACTGAGCCTTCCGGGATCTTGCCCTCGGGGGGCTTGCCGCCGGGCGCGCGGTCTGCGGCCCGCGCCGGGGCCGCTTGGCCGGTCAGTAGCCATGTCGCGCCCGCGCGGTACCATTCATAGGACCACCACAGGCCCGACAGGGCGCTCACCGCGTAGAGCGGCAGAAGCCATGTCCCGGCCACCGCATGCAGCGACCACCAGCGGGCCCGGCCGGGCCGGGCGAGGTTCGGCCGGAGCCAGACCCGCCAGCCGTGCCGGCCGGGCCAGCGCAGATACAGCCCGCTGCCGAGGAAGACGAGCAGTGCGATGGCGCAGGCGCCGGTGATCGTACGGCCCCAGCCCTTGCCCTCGTCGGGAAGCAGCAGCCAGCGGTGCAATTCCCGCACGGTGGCGAAGAACGCTTCGAGCCGCACGGGGCCGAGCACGGTCCCCTCCGTGGGGTCGGCGTAGACGGGCGCGGGCCGCCCGCCGCTGGCCCGGTCGCGGGCAAACCGCGCCACGGCGCTCTGAGCGGGATCGCCCGACAGGGTCAGCGCGGAGACCCGCTGCCCTTGCAACTGCGCCTCGATCCGCGCCGCCAGGGCCGAGGGCGTGAGCGGCGGCCGGTCCTGCGCCGCCGAGACTTGGATCCGGTCGCGGTTGGCGAAGGCGGTGATCGCCTCCTCGTAGCTCATCAGCGCGCCCGTGAGGCCCATCAGCGCGAGCACGAGCCCGGCGGTGAGGCCGAGCGCCCAGTGCAGGCGAAACAGAACGGTGCGGGTGGGAGAGAAGGCTGAGGGCATGACGCTCGGAAAAAGTCAGTTCGGTTCGGCGTTCGGTTTCCGGACGGCGCGCCCCTCAGTAGCGCGCCGTCAGGCTGGCGAGCACGGTCAGGGGCGCGCCGGGCTGGTTGTTGAATGGGTTGAACGGCTGCTCGATGTAGCGCCGGTCGGTGAGGTTGCGGCCGTTCACGGCAAAGCGCCAGGTCGGGTCGATCTCGTAGAACACAGCCGCGTCGAGGCGGGCATAGGCGCCGACCTTGTAGGTGTTGGTGATGTCGCCGAAGCGCTCGCCGACATAGGTGAGGCCGCCGCCGAAGCCCCAGCCATGCAGGGGGCCGCCCTGGAACTGGTAGGTCGACCAGACGCTGGCGCTGAAGACCGGGGCCGCCGGCAGGCGGTTGCCGATGGCGACGGTCGCATCCTTCGTGACCTCGGCATCGAGATAGCCGATGCCGCCGATGACCTTCCAGCCCGGCAGGATCTCGCCGGCGATGTCGCCCTCGAACCCCTGCGAGCGCTGCTGGCCGGTGATGATCGAGAAGCCGGTATTGACCGGATCGGAGGCGGCGACGTTCGCCCGCAGGATGCGGAAGGCGGCGGCACTCACCGTGAGCCGGTCGGGGATCAGGTCGAAGCGGGCGCCCACCTCCACCTGCTCGCCGGTCTCCGGGGGCGGGCTCGCGACGTCGAGGACGTTGGCGGTCTGCGGCACGAAGGAGGTGGTGTAGCTGCCGTAGAGCGTGAGCGGCTCCACCGGCCGCCAGACGAGGCCGACCCGCGGCGAGACCCCGGTGAGGTGCTGCTCCGGCGGGATCGTCCGCGTGGTCGGCGTGCGCTGGAAATAGAGCTGGTCGGCGGTATCGAAGCGCACGCCGAGCACGAGCTGCAGGCCGGGAAAGAACTCGATCTGGTCCTGCATGTAGACGCCGAACAGGCTGAGCTTCTGCCGCAGGTCGCTCTGCAGGGCGAGCGTGCCGATTTGCGGCACCGAGCCCCGGATCGGGTTGAGGAAGGAGACCGAGGTCGCGGTCCCCTGCGTCGTGAACGGATGGCGGAACCCGTCCACGATCTCGAAACCGGCCAAGGCGGTGTGGCGGAAGCCGAACGGATCGATGAAGCGCCCGACCGCCTCGGTCCGGCTGTCGATCGAGTGATAGATCGATTCGCCCTCGGTGAGGCGCCGCGCCACCGTGGTGCCGGCGGCGTTCACGCCCGTCGCCCGGGTCGCCAGGAGATTGAACGATCCCCACTGGCCGTTGACCGCCTGCCGCAGGGTCAGGTTCTCATTGACGTCGTGCTCGGCCAGCAGGGTGATCGAGTTCGATTCGCCATAATAGCGCGACCACGGCTCGCCGTAGAAGCGGCGGATGTTATCGAGCGGCACCCGGCCGCGGAAGGCGATCAGGCCCTCGTCGTACTGGCTGTGCTGACGGGTGAACTCAGCGTTGAGGTAGACCCGCGTCGAAGGATCGGGTGTCCAGACGAAGGCCGGCGCGAAGAAGTGCCGGGAGTTTTCCGGGCCGCCGAAATCGCGGAAGGTCGCCTCGTTCTGCGTGCCGAAGCTGAAGCGGGCGGCAAGCCCCTCCACGCTCGGGATCGCGCCCGAAACCGAGCCCTGCACCCGCCGGAAGCCGAACGAACCGCCCTGGACCGTCAGGTCGGCGGAGGGCGTGAGGGTCGGCTGGCGCGTGACGATGTTGATCAGGCCGCCGGGGTCGCCCTGGCCGTAGAGCACGGAGGCCGGGCCCTTGAGCACTTCGATCCGCTCGACATTGGCGAGGTCACGCTGCGTCGGCTGAAAGGTGTTGGCCGGGTTCAGCACCAGCCCGTCGATGGCGTAGGTCTGCGTGCGGAAGCCGCGCAGGATGTAGGTGTCGGAGCGCCCTTGAATGGTGCCCCCCGGCTGGACGTTGCTGACATTGGTGAGCGCGTCGGTCAGGCGCACATTCTGCTGATCGACCAGAACCTCGCGCGGGACGACTTGAATCGATTGCGGCGTGTCGCGCAACGCCGTGTCCGTCCGCGTCGCGGTGGCCGAGCGCGTGGCGCGGTATCCGACGACCGGACCGCTCGCCCGCTCGCCGTTGCCCGCAACCGAAAGTTCGGACAAAACCGCCTCGGCCCCCTCCGGGGGGACGGTTTGCGCTTGGGCGCCGAGGGGCCAGGACAGGGCGAGGCCGAGCAGGACGCGTGAGCCGGTGATGAGCGCGGCCGATCCCGGTGTGACGGGATGCGGTCTTCCCTGCGCTGCGTTGCTCATGGCCGTTCCGATTCGAGAGCCGGCTCCACGGAGTCGGTACGGCGCGTTTACATATGTGGCTTTGAACGCGGCAAGCGTTTGCTTGTCTATTTTGTGGGATTTGTCCGATTTAGAGAGCGCGTCGTTGCGCAAGAACAACATTTTATTCTGGGTCTAAAGTAAAAATGAGGCTGCGTCGGTTGCATGTCCGGGAAGTCTTCGCTCGAAGCGATCCTGCGGCGCCGATGTTCGGTTCGTTCGCGGGCGGCGTTGCCCCCGCGGAGGCTGCTCGCGCCGCGTGCGCTTTCATGTCTACAATCGTCCCGACAATCCTTGCGCGATTGCCATGGCCGGGGCGCACCGACATGCGACGCCTTCTCAAGTTCCTGCACACGATGGGGGCGGTCGGGCTGATGGGGGCGATGGCCTGCCTCGTCATCCTCCTGAGCCACACCCCGCCCCCCGCCTCGCTCGCCGGCTACGCCCTGATGCGCGGGGCGATGGGCTCGGTCGCGACATGGATCTTCCTGCCCTCGCTCGGCCTCACGCTGATTTCCGGGCTGCTGGCGGTCGCGCTGCATCCGGGCTTTCGCGAAGCGGGGTGGGCCTGGATCAAGCTCGCCACCGGCGTGCTGGTGTTCGAGGGCGGCTTCGTCGGCATCCAGGGGCCGATGCAGGAGGAGGCCCGGCGCAGCGCCGCCGCGCTCCGGGGCGAGATCGATCCCGCCACCCTCACGGGCGCGCTGGCGGCCGAGAGCAACACCCTCTGGGTGATCCTCGCGGTCGCGGTCATCAACGTCGTGCTCGGCATCTGGCGGCCGCGCATCCTGCGGCTTCCGCGCTCCGACGTGTCACGGCCGGCCTGACGGGGTATTGGGGCAAAAGGCACTTGGGGGACAGGGCGCCTTGGGGGAACATGGGGTGACGCGGAACGCTTTCGGGCGAAGCTCCGTTGCCGCCCCTGGGGCTCGTATGGGATCAAGGGAGGCGGTGCGCCGGCACGGCTCCCGGCAGATGGGACGGCGGAGGAGCGTGATGGCGACGCGAGGCTTTACCGGGCGGCCCCCCGCCGCGGCGATCCGCGAGCGGCTTCCGCCGGGTCAGTACCTCACCGACGATTTCCCCGTGCTTCAACTCGGGCCGACACCGCGGGTCTCGACCGAGGGCTGGCGCTTCACCCTGCGCCAGGGTTCGCGACCGCTGGCGAGCTGGACTTGGGACGAGTTCATGCAACTCCCCCGCACCCGCTGGAGCGGCGACATCCATTGCGTGACCAAGTGGTCGAAGTTCGACACCGCCTGGGAGGGCGTGAGCTTCGACGATATCCTCGCGGCGGCCGGTCTCGAGGCGCCGACGGGCTTCCTTCTGGCGGAGAGCCACGACGATTACACCACCAATGTGCCGGTGGCGGATCTGACCGGCGGCAAGGCGATGGTGGCGACCCATTACGACGGCAAGCCGATCCCGCCCGACCATGGCGGCCCGGCCCGTCTCCTCGTGCCGCATCTCTATTTCTGGAAAAGCGCCAAATGGGTGAAGGGCCTGCGCTTCACCGAACGGGACGAGGCCGGGTTCTGGGAATTGCGCGGCTACCACATGTATGGCGACCCCTGGCGTGAGCAGCGTTTCAGCGGCGATTGAAGGATTGCCCGACGTGACCGGCATCGCGCCCTCGCCCTTGCCATCCCCCTGGCGGGCCGTGACGATCCGGGCGATCACGCCCGTGACGCCGCGGGTGAAAAGCTTCCGCTTCGGCCCCCTGGATCGCCCGCACCGGGCGGGCCAGCACGTCGACGTGCGCCTCACCGCGCCCGACGGCTACCAGGCGCAGCGCAGCTACTCCATCGCCTCGGCGCCGGACGATCCCGCCGGGATCGAGCTGATGATCGAGGGATTGGAGGCGGGCGAGGTCTCGGGCTTCTTCGACACCGTGGCCGAAATCGGCGACGCGATCGAGCTGCGCGGTCCCCTCGGCGCGTTCTCGTGGAGCCCGGAGGAGGGCGGGCCGGTGCTGCTGATCGGCGGCGGCTCCGGCATCGTGCCGCTGCTGGCCATGGTGCGCGCGCGGACGCGGCGGGCGTCCAAGGTGCCGATGCTGCTGATCTACTCGGTGCGCAATGCCGCCGAGGCCATCGCCCGGGCGGAGCTGGCCGCGCTCTCCCGCGACGAGACCGGATTCGACCTGACCCTGCTCCTGACCCGCGAGGGACCGACCGCGGGCCGGCGCATCGACCGCGTGATGATCGATACCGCGATTGAATGCTTAGGGATGCCGCGCCACGCCTTTGTCTGCGGCAGCAACGGCTTCGTCGGCACGGTGGCCGATCTGCTGGTGGATGCGGGCGTGAAGCCGGGCGTGGTCCGCACGGAGCGGTTCGGCGGCTGACGTCGTTCCGGTTCGGGGGCCCCGAGCGGGAAGGGCGCAAGGATCGCCCTTCGACGGCAAGGCCGCCAGCCTGTCCGCGGCCGTTCTGCAAGGGAGCCGGCCCGGATCAGAACCGGCTCTCCTCAAGCTCACGCGAGGGCGCCTTGGTTGCCGAACCGGTCTCCGGGTTCGGCGGCGGGCGCTCAGCCTTCCTCGTCGCCGTCCGAATCGTTGTCGATCAGATCGGAGACGTCGTCGTCGCCATCCTCTTCCTCGAGGAAGGTGTCGTCGTCCGTTCCCCCGGCGGCGTTGTCGCCACCCTCTTCGTCGTCCACGGCGATATCGGCATCGTCCTCGCTGGCCTCGGCCTCATCGAGGGAGACGATCTCCGGGCCGGCCTTCTCGTCCTCGTCCTCGTCGTCATCCGTGGTGCGGCTGACAACGGGCGGGGCGACGCGGGACGTCGCGACTTGGTAGATCGTGCCGCATTTCGGGCAGGTCGCCGGATCACGGTCGAGATCGTAGAACTTGGCACCGCAATTCATGCACTGGCGTTTGACGCCGAGTTCCGGTCTAGCCACGGCTGCGCACCTCTGGGGACGGATAACGGAAAGGATCCGGGGGAGGGGCCCCGTTAGTCGCAGCCTCCGCCCATGTCAAACGCCGTGTCACGGAGCATGCCGCGTTGGACGACGAGCAGGGTGCCGAAGGGCGAAGCCGGGCGCCCGGCGAGAACGGTTGCAACGAAGGATGGGGCGGTGTCAGGCGCGACGCGCCCACTTGTTCTGCCGCCGCTCGACGTTGATGCGCAGGAGCCGACCGAAGGCCGTCTCGCCCACCCGTCCGCCGCGGTCGAACTCATGAAGGACGGCTTCGAGGGCGACGATGCGTTCGCTGGGGCGGCGATAGGCGCTTTCCAGCTCGTTCAAGGCTTCAACAATGCATGTGCCCGCCGCCGAATCGGCGCTGGCCGAAGCATGATCAACCTTGCGGAGGCATTGGCGCATGGGCGTCATGGCCTGAACTATAAGCATATGATTGTCTTTGTCGACCGTTTGATGCAGCGCCAAGCATGCCCTGCCCCTATTTTGCACAGGGCCGGATTAACGAAACTCAGTCGAGTGCCGCGCCGCGCGTGATCGGCGGCGGAACTGTCCGCGACCGGAGGTTTATCACTAGAGGTTGGAATATTCCGGCAGAATAGTACTCTGTTGGCGGGGCCGCCGAGCGAGCCGTAGCGAGGGTTCCGCCAGCACCATCAGACCGTCGCCGGCCTTCCGGATGACGCGGGCCGGTCCGCGTGGTAACGGGCGCCGGTCGCGCCGGGCCTGTCCGGCGGGCGGCTCTCGGTGCCCTCCCGGTGCCGACACGCCTCAGCGCAGCGCTCGAGCAAGACGCAGATTCCCGTGTCGCACGATTCCGAACCGCAGCCCGTCACCGCGTATCCCGGAGGCCCGTTGAACGGGTCCCTGAAGCCGCCGGGCGACAAGTCGATCTCCCACCGGGCGATGATCCTGGGCATGCTAGCCATCGGCGAGACGCGGGTCGAGGGGCTTCTGGAGGGCGACGACGTGCTGCGCACGGCGGCCGCCGCCAAGGCGCTCGGGGCGCAGATCACCCGCGAGGGCGAGGGGCGCTGGCGGATCGTCGGCGTCGGCATCGGCGGGATGCAGGATCCCGACGGCGTGCTCGATTTCGGCAATGCCGGCACCGGCTCGCGGCTGATGATGGGCGTCGTCGGCGGCCAGCCCGTGACCGCGACCTTCGACGGCGATGCGAGCCTTCGCAAACGGCCGATGCGGCGCATCCTCGATCCGATCCTGAAGATGGGTGCCGAGATCGTGTCCGAGGCCGAGGGCGGGCGCGTGCCGCTGACCCTGAGAGGCCCGCGCGAGGCGATTCCGATCCGCTACGAACTGCCGGTGGCCTCGGCGCAGATCAAGTCGGCGGTGCTGCTCGCCGGGCTCAACGCGCCGGGCACCACCACCGTCATCGAGACAGCCGCCTCCCGCGACCATACCGAGCGGATGCTGCGCCTGTTCGGCGCGGAGGTGACCGTCACGCCGTCGGGCGAGGGCGGTCATGGCCGCACCGTCACGCTCACCGGCCAGCCGACCCTGCGCGGCACCGACGTGGTCGTGCCCGCCGATCCGTCCTCGGCCGCCTTCCCCCTTGTGGCGGCTCTGATCGTGCCGGGCTCCGAAGTGATTCTGCGCGGCGTGATGATGAATCCGCTGCGTACCGGCCTCATCACCACGCTGATCGAGATGGGGGCCGACATCGCCCGCCTCGACGAGCGCGAGGAGGGGGGCGAGACGGTGGCCGACCTGCGGGTGCGCGCGAGCCGCCTGAAGGGCGTCGATGTGCCGGCCGAGCGGGCCCCTTCGATGATCGACGAATATCCCATCCTGGCGGTCGCCGCGGCGTTTGCCGAGGGGACGACCCGAATGAACGGCCTGCACGAATTGCGGGTCAAGGAATCCGACCGGCTCGCGGCGGTCGCCGCCGGGCTTGCCGCCAACGGCGTCGCCCACGCCATCGAGGGCGACGACCTGATCGTGACCGGTGACGGGCAGGCACCCGCGGGCGGCGGCACGGTCGCGACCCATCTCGATCACCGCATCGCCATGGCCTTCCTCGTCCTGGGGCTCGCCGCCAAGAGCCCCGTCACCGTGGATGACGGTGCGATGATCGCCACGAGCTTCCCGAGCTTCCGCCCGACCATGCTGGCGCTCGGCGCCCGGATCGAGGACGGGGCCGCCGCATGATCCCGGATGATATCGCCGTGCATCGGGACAACACGCCCCTCGTCATCGCCATCGACGGCCCGGCCGCCTCGGGCAAGGGCACGCTCGCCAAGCGACTCGCCCTGCATTACGGCCTGCCGCATCTCGATACCGGCCTGCTCTACCGCGCGGTCGCGCTGACCCTGCTCGATGCGGGGGACGACCTCGACGACACGGGAGCCGCGGCGCGGGCCGCCTCCGACCTGTCGGCGGAACGGCTGTCCGACCCGCGCCTGCGGGAGCGGGCGATGGGCGAGGCGGCGTCGCGGGTCTCCTCGGTGCCGGAGGTCCGCGCCGCCCTGCTGTCCTGGCAGCGGCGCTTCGCCGAGACTGCGGAGGGAGCGGTGCTCGACGGGCGCGACATCGGCACCGTCGTCTGCCCGGATGCGCGGGTGAAGCTGTTCATCATCGCCGCCCCGGAAGAGCGGGCGCGCCGCCGCCATCGCGAACTGCTCGGCCGCGGCGAGGAGACCACGCTCGCCGCGATCCTCGCCGACATCCGTGCCCGCGATGCCCGCGATTCGAGCCGCGCCGCCGCCCCGCTAAAAGCCGCCGAGGATGCGGTGGTGCTCGACACCACCGAACTCGACGCCGAAGCCGCCTTCGCCGAGGCGGTCGCCATCGTCGAGCGGCTCAAGGCCGCCTGAGGGGCTATCCCGCCTCGCCGAGGTTTTAATTAATCCAAGCCTCCACCCGTGCCGCGAGCGCCTGCGGATCGCCGGCGAGATGCAGGCGCTTCGTGCGGGAGGTCTCGCCGGAGACCAGCGTCACCTCCGCCTTCCGCAGCCCCAGGCTCTTGGCGACGAAGGCGGTGAGGGCCGCGTTGGCGGCGCCCTCGACCGGCGGAGCCGCCACCCGCAGGGACAGGACCGGCCGCCCGCTCGCCTCCATGCGAACGCCGTCGAGTCCGGTGCGGCTGGCACGCGGCGTCAACCGCACCGCCAGGACGAGGCCGTCCGCGTCGAGGGTGAAGGGGCTTTGCGTCATCAGGGTCTCGCCGGCTCCGCTTCCCGATAGAGCGGACAGCCTCCCGTGCCGAGGGATATCCCTCCCACTCGGGGGCGTGTCATCGGGAAATCAACGGGTCATCGGTCCGGCCTGAGCCCATGCGCGCTGCTGGCGCGTAGAGACGAGCCGGTTCGGATCCCGCTTCCGTTCGAGCGGAGGACGATGGGCGCGTCCGGCACGATCCCCCCGAGAGAAAGCGGCAGCCGGGTCGAAGCGTCTTCGCGGCGCGGTTTCACGTCATCGTGACTTCTCAGGGCAGGTTCGGGGTGGGCCATGGAGCACGCGTCTCGCCTGCCCGGATGAGGTTGCGTTGATCGCGAAACGCGAAACTTCAGCGCAGATGGTTGGCCTCGGAAAGTAATTTTTTGCCGCGGCGTCGCAGCCTGTGCGCCGCAGCAAGATTTAACTTTTGTGGCTTTCCTCTCGCCTTGAAGCGAGTTGCACGATTCGATGATGCCGACCCGAAAAGATGATGCCGACATCATGTACCGCCTCCTCGTTCAGGGGGTGACGGACTACGCGATCTACATGCTGTCCCCGGACGGCGTCGTCGCGAACTGGAATGCCGGGGCGCAGCGGGCCAAGGGCTACACGGCCGAGGAGATCATCGGGCAAAACTTCTCCTGCTTTTACACCCCGGAGGATCGCGCCGCCGGCTTGCCCGACCGGGGCCTTAGAACGGCTGAAACCGAGGGCCGGTTCGAGGCGGAGGGTTGGCGTCTGCGCAAGGACGGCACCCGCTTCTGGGCGCATGTCGTGATCGACGCGATCCACGACGACGAGGGCCATTTCATCGGCTTTGCCAAGATCACCCGCGACTGCACCGAGCGGCGCGCCAGCGCCGTCGAACTCGGCACGGCTCTCGACAACCTCGACCTCGCCATGTCCAACATGGCCCAGGGCCTATGCCTCATTGACGGCGCGGAGCGCGTGGTCCTCGCCAACGAGCGGATGCACGAGATCCTCGCGGTGCCGGGCTGTGAGCCCTTGGCCGGCGCCACGATCCGAGCGGTGCTGTCGGAGGCGCTCAGCGAAACCGCCGCTCTCCTCTTCCTGCGGGACCATCTGCTTTCCGATCTCGACCTCCACAAGCCTGCGATTTCCGAGATCATGCATCAGGACCGGATCCTGTCGGTCACAACCCGGCGGCTCGCCGCGGGCGGCTGGGTGTCGACCTTCGCCGACGTGACCGAGCGGCGCCGTTTCGAGAACCAGATCCAGTACCTTGCCCAGCACGATCCCCTGACGGATCTCGCCAACCGCGCGACGCTTCATCAGATCCTGACCGAGACGCTCGCCGCGGAGACGGGCGGGCGCTGTGCGGTCCTCTATATCGATCTCGACCGCTTCAAACCGATCAACGACACGTTCGGCCACGCGGTCGGCGATCGACTGCTCCAGGAGGTCGCCCTTCGCCTGCGGCGGACGGTGAGCCCGCGGGACGTCATCGCGCGCCTCGGCGGCGACGAGTTCGCGGTGATCCTCAGACCCGCCGACCCCAACCGGCTCGCGGGCACCGCCCAGCAGTTCCTCGATGCCCTCAACCAGCCCTACGCCGTCAAGCGGCTGCCGATCCGGATCGGCGCCAGCATCGGCATCGCTCTGGCACCGCCCGTCGGGTGCGATCCCGATCTCCTCCTGCGCAATGCCGACCTCGCCCTCTATGCGGCCAAGAGGCAGGGCCGGAACCGCTACAGCTTCTACGACCCGGCGATGGGCGACCGCGCCGCGGCGCGGTCGAGACTCGAGGCGGAGCTGAATCGCGCCGTGGAGCGGCGCGAATTCGTCCTGCACTACCAGCCGATCGTGCGCGCCCGAACCGGCGCGACCATCGGCTTCGAGGCGCTGCTCCGCTGGCGGCGGCCGGACGGGGTGGCGATGTCGCCTGCGGAGTTCGTGCCGGTGGCCGAGGAAGCGGGCCTGATGCCCGAGATCGGGGCCTGGGTTCTGACGGAGGCCTGCCGTGAGGCAGCCGCGTGGCCCGTCCCTCTCACCGTGGCCGTCAACGTCTCGGCGACGCAGTTGCGGAGTGCCCTCTTCCTCCATGCCGTCGAGCGGGCGCTCGCCGAGAGCGGCCTGCCGCCTCAGCGCCTGGAGATCGAGATCACCGAGACGGCGGTTCTGGAAAACCGGGAACTGGCGCTCAACCTGCTCCGGCGGCTGCGGGCGCTGGGGGTGATGATCGCCCTCGACGATTTCGGGACCGGCTACTCGTCGTTGAGCTTCGTCCACACCTTCCCGCTCACCCGCATCAAGATCGACCGGAGCTTCGTTCAGGGCCTTGACCGGGAGCCGCATTCGACCGCGATCGTTCGGGCCATCATCGGCCTGTCGCGCAGCCTCGGTCTCGCGATCACGGCGGAGGGGGTGGAGACGGACGAGCAGCGCCGGTTGCTCGCCCGGGAGCGCGGACTCGATCTGCAGGGCTACCTGCTCGGCCGCCCGGAGGCGACGGCGCGCCTCGATCCCCCCGCCCGGCTGCGCCGGCCCGCACGGCGCGCGGCTGCGTCGAAGACCCATGAGGCAGGGGTCCAGGGGCATCCGGAGGCCGCCTGAAAACGACCCTCCGCAAGCCGCCTCACTCGCGTTCCCATCGGAACCGGACGTTCGATCGGGTCTTGCACGGAGGGCCCGATGCCGGCTTGACCCCAATGCTTGGGCTCGTCACGCAGACAAGCTCAGTTGTGCGCAATATACAGGGTGAGGACTGAACAAGTGGAGTGGGCGGCTGTGGATGCGCTTGCGCCGTTCGGGGCAGGCTGATAGCGGATTGTACGCTGCCGGTTTAGCTCAGTTGGTAGAGCAACCGCCTTGTAAGCGGTAGGTCGCGAGTTCGAGTCCCGCAACCGGCACCATCCCACCCGCGATCTTGCAGACAGGCCGGGCAGCGCCCGCGAGCATTGTCCAGATCAATGGCTTGCCGGCCCGAGATGCGGCACGGGGCAATCGTCACCGACGCGTGACGCGATAGGGGAAGCGCGGCATTGGCTCCCTTTCAGAACTCTTAGAAATGTAACCAATGATGGTGCATTTAGAAAAGGTTTAAGGCTCTTTCCACGGGCGGCTGAGGCGTTCGGCCACGGCGTGAAGCCGTCATCCGGATGGGGCGTTCGGACGTATGCGTAAATCGCTGAGTTTCACGCCGCCGGATCTGCAGGAGGCCCGGCCTGAGCCGGTGCGCCACCGCTACGTCTTCTACATTCCCGGTTATGATCCCGAGGCGAAGACCCGCTACCGGCTGCTCTTCATGCGGGAATGGACCCGCTACACCAAGCGGTTCGGCGGCAAGCGGGAGATTTCCCGCGCGCAAACGAGCGAGGACGGGCTGGTCCAGAGCTGGACCGTCAGTGCGCCCGAGCAGGGCGACGGGGCCGAGACGCGCTACGACGTCCTTCTGTGGGACGACATCGTCGCCGCCGACTTCGCCCGCTCCCGCTTTCTCAGCGTGGCGCTTCTTGTCGCCGGCACCCTGCACATGATCCTGATCGGCCTGCTGTTTCGCTTCTACCGGCGGAGCTGGAAATACGGCAACGTCATCCTCTACCCCTTCGTGATGGTGGTCCTGCTCACCGCCCTGTCCCTCGTCATCGGGGTGACGGTGCATGCTCATCTCGGCGACGGGTTCGGCCACAGCCTGCGGCTGCCGCTCTGGGTCTCGCTGCCTCTGGCCGTGGTGGCGGGCATCGTCTGGATCAAGGCGATCGAAGCCTTCCTGAACCGCGTCTTCTTCTGGCAGCTCCTGAACGATTGGGTGTTCAACTGGCAGCACGGCCAGGGCTGGCGGCCCGATTACGAGCGCCGCCTCGATGCCTTCGCCGCGCATATCCTGTCCGCCCTCGCGGCGCGGGCTGCGGCGGGGGAGGCGACCGACGAGGTGATGATCGTCGGCCATTCCTCCGGCGGGCTGACGGCAGTCGAAGTCGCGGTGCGCGTGCTCGCCCGTGACCGGACGATCGGCACCTCCGGCGCCAACCTCTCCCTCGCGACCCTCGGGTCCGGGCTACCGCTCGTGGCGATGCAGCCGGCGGCCAAGCGCCTGCGGGCGGAGATCGCGGGCCTCGTCACGGAGCGGCGCATCGTCTGGTGCGACTTCCACGCGCCGCAGGACTGGATGAACTTCCCCGGCTTCAATCCGCTGCACCATCTCGGTCTCGACCTGCACGGGCAGCCGATCGCCAATCCCCTCGTGCGCTCGGCGCGGTTTCGCGACCTGCTCTGCCCGGAGACCTACCGGCGGGTGCGCTTCCGGCCCTTCCGGATGCACTTCCAGTTCCTGCTCGCGAACGAGCGGCCGGGCGCCTACGATTTCTTCGCGATGACCCTGGGCCCGCAACGGCTGCGCGAGCAGGTGCTCGCCCCCGCTTCCTGCCCCGAGCGTGAGCCCGCCCTGCCGCTCTGAGCCGGGCGGTGCGACGCCGCTACAGCGAAAACCGATCCACCTCCTCCAGCAGCCGCACGAAGGTGCGCGCGCCGTAATCGAGGGCGGCCTCGCCGGCTTCCGCCGTGCCGAGGCGGGCGTCGCCCAGAGCCCCGGACGGGTGGAGGTCCTCCGTCTTCCAGGCGAAGGCCGCCGGGCGGCCGGCGCGCAGCAGCGCGAAGTCGCGCTCCATCGCCACCGTGCGGGACTCGAAATCCTGGATGTGGTCCCGCCGCACGAGCTCGGGCCGCAGCGCCAGCATCAAGGCGGTCTCGATGCCGCCGGCATGGATGCCGTGGCGGATCTCACCCGCCGGAAACAGCCCCTCTGGCAGCCCGAGCCGGCTCCACGAGGTCGTCACTGCGACCATGCCGAAACGGCCGCGCAGCTCGCCCGCCGCGAGGTCGATGAGCGCGCTGTTGCCGCCGTGCGACGAGACGATCACGAGCTTCGTGCAGCCCGCCCGGTGCAGGCTCGCGCCGATCTCGGTCCAGGCCGCAAGCGCGGTTGGCGCGGTCAGGCTCAGCGTGCCGGGGAAGGAATCGTGCTCGTCCGATTTGCCGACCGCCTGGACCGGCAGGAGCAGCACGTCGAGCGCCTCCGGCACCTGCTCTGCGACCCGCGCGAGATAGCCTTCCGCGATCAGGGTGTCGGTCCCGAGCGGGAGATGCGGCCCGTGCTGCTCCACCGCGGCGACCGGCAGGACCGCGATGGCGCGGCTCATGTCGCGGGCACGGATTTCCGCCGTGGTCAGGTCGAGCCAGGATCGCGCCGGCATGCTGTCATCTCCGTGGTCGCGGGTCGAGCGCCGCGCTCAAACGCTTTCGGTCTCGTTCGAGCGGAAACCGCATCAACCGCGCGTTAGTCAAGTTGGCGCAAGAGTTGCCGGATTGTCCCCTTTGCCATTGCCGAATCCTCGTGAACACCCTTCCCCAGAACAGGCTTGGCGCGATGCCCTCCGATACGGGTGCGGCGAATGACGACTCGTCCGAGTCGATGCGCCGGGAACTGGCCCGCCTGCGGGAGATGCTGGAGCAGAATTCGGACTGGATCTGGGAGGTCGATGCGCAGGGGCGCTACACGTATGCCTCGCGCCAATGCGTCGCCCTGCTCGGCCGCGAGCCGGACGAGGTGCTGGGTCGGACCCCCTTCGACTTCATGCCGCCGGACGAGGCCGAGCGGGTCGGCCGGATCTTCGGCGCCATCGCCGCCGAGCAGCGGCCTTTCGCCCAGCTTCTCAACCGCAACCTGCGCAAGGACGGACGCATCGTCGTGCTGGAAACCAGCGGCGTGCCGCTGCTCGGTCCCGACGGCGCGTTGCGCGGCTATCGCGGCATCGACCGGGATGTGACGGAGCGGGAGGCGGCCAACGAGCGGCTCCGCTACATCGCCCGCCACGACGACCTCACGGGCCTGCCCAACCGGATGTATCTGCGCGAGCATCTCGCGGGGCGACTGGCTGCCGGACAGCGACCCGGCGTCCTCTGCCTCGATCTCGACGGTTTCAAGCCGGTCAACGATCGCCTCGGCCATGCCGCGGGTGATCGCGTCCTCACGGAAGTCGGCCGCCGGCTTGCCGAGCTGGCGGCCTCGCAAGGCCTGTTCGCGGCCCGGCCCGGCGGCGACGAATTCGTCCTGATCCTGCCGGACGGCATCGCCATGTCGCCCGAGGCCGTTCGTGCGGTCATCGCTGCCCCCATCGCCATCGAGGCCGAGACGGTGCGGATCAGCGCCAGTCTCGGCTTCGCTTCGGCACAGGGCCCCGAGGACACGGTCGATGCCCTGCTCGCGCGGGCCGACCGTGTCCTCTACGCGGCCAAGGAGGCGCTCAAACGGGTGGGTGTCAGCGACGGCTTCTGAGAATCCAGCCGAGGCCGAAGGCGGCCGCGGCGACCAGGGCCAGGGTCGAGCCGCGGTTCTCTTCGGCGCGCACCGCGAGGGCGCGACCGCGCCGGTTCGCCTCGTCGCGCAGATGCCGCCCGCGGGCATGGGCCTCGTCGTGGAGATGGCGGCCCCGTCGCGTAGCCTCGTCACGCAGGTGACGGCCGCGGGAGACCGCCTCGTCGGCGATCCGGTAGCCGTCCTCGTAGATGTCCTCGGCCCGCTCGCGGGTCCGGCCATAGGCCGCCTGCGCCACGCCCGCGACCTGTTCGTAGGCACCCTCGACCTGCGGACGGGCCCGGCCTGCGACAGCGCCGACCACGGTGCGGCCACGGCCCTTGAGGTTGCGGAAGCCGCCCTCGATCTGGTCCCGGTTCATGATGAATTCCCTTTGATCAAATATCTGCCGAGCCCACCCAATGAGGGGGCTCGAAATGAAGAAGCCGCACCCGGTCAGGTGCGGCTTCGGCCGTCGGATTTGGGTTGGGAAATCCTGCCGGCCTAAGGCCTTAGAGCTTGCTCTTCACCGCATCGGCGGCGTTCTTCACGCCTTCCTTGGCCTCGCCGACGGTGCGCTGGGTCTTGCCTTCGACCTCCTGCGCCTTGCCCTCGGCCTGCAGCTTGTCGTTGCCGGTCACATTGCCGACGCCCTGCTTGACGTTGCCGGCGACCTCGTTGGCGGCGCCCTTGATCTTGTCGGTCGTGCTGCTCATCGGGTTTCTCCGTTCATGGGTCTTGCGTCGCCTCGCGACGCTCTCGGCAAACTGAACGGGAGCCCGGAGCGCTTGGTTCCACTCCTATGATGGGGCGTGCATCGCCGCACACGCGTCGGCCACTGCATTCGCAGCCGCCACGACCGGAGCGACGTTCAAAAAATATCTGGGCGGCGGCCAAATATTTTCCTGTCAGCGCTTGGGTCACGAGCGGTTACGTATGCGGTATCCAAAATTCCAATATGGCTAAGCCGGGCACCCGTTCCGGTCCGCCAAGAAGACGTGAGTTCGAGGGACCGCTCCATGGCCGTTCAAGCCGCCGATCCATTACCCGGCGCCAGCGCTTATTCCGCCTCGCGCGCCGATTCGCCTTTGGGCGGGCGCTGGGGACAGCTCATCCTCGGCGTGCTGTGCATGTCGATGATCGCCAACCTGCAGTACGGGTGGACGCTGTTCGTCAATCCGATCAACGACAAGTACCAGTGGGGCAAGCCGGCGATCCAGGTCGCCTTCACGATCTTCGTCCTCACCGAGACCTGGCTCGTGCCGATCGAGGGCTGGTTCGTCGACAAGTACGGCCCGAAGGTCGTCACGCTGTTCGGCGGCGCGCTCTGCGCCATCGGCTGGGCGATGAACTCGGTCGCCGACTCGCTGTGGTTCCTGTATCTCGCCGCCGCCATCAGCGGCATCGGTGCGGGCGCGGTCTACGGCACCTGCGTCGGCAACGCCCTCAAGTGGTTCCCGGATCGCCGCGGGCTGGCCGCCGGTCTCACCGCCGCGGGCTTCGGCGCCGGCTCGGCGCTCACCGTCATCCCGATCGCCGCGATGATCCGCGACAGCGGCTACCAGCACACCTTCCTCGTCTTCGGCCTCGGCCAGGGCATCGTCGTGATGGTCGCCGCCCTGCTGCTCTCCGCGCCGAGCGCGGCCTACAAGGAGCGGATGCTCGCCGGTCGCGTCTCCCCCAACGCCACGAGCCGCCGCCAGTACTCCTCCGCCGAGATGGTCCGCACCCCGGTCTTCTGGCTGATGTACGCGATGTTCGTGATGATGGCCGCCGGCGGCCTGATGGCGACGGCCTCGCTCGCGCCCATCGCCAAGGACTTCCAGGTCGATTCGATCCCCGTCTCGCTGATGGGCCTGACCCTGCCGGCGCTCACCTTCGCGCTGACCATCGACCGCGTGCTCAACGGCGTGACCCGGCCGGTCTTCGGCTGGATCTCCGACCGGATCGGGCGTGAGAACACCATGTTCGTCGCCTTCATGATCGAGGGGGCCGGCATCCTGGCGCTCGGCATGTTCGCCCACTCGCCGATGGCCTTCGTGCTGCTCACCGGCCTCGTGTTCTTCGCCTGGGGCGAGATCTACTCGCTGTTCCCCTCGACCTGCGCCGACACCTACGGCGACAAGAACGCCACCGCCAATGCCGGCCTGCTCTACACCGCCAAGGGCACGGCCTCGCTGATGCTGCCGGCCTTCCTGGCGATCCAGACCGCCACCGGCTCCTGGCAGAACGTGTTCTACCTCGCCTCCGGCATGGCCTTCGTCGCCGGCTTCCTCGCGCTCTTCGTCCTGAAGCCGATGCGCGCCCGCTTCGTGGCCCGCAACCAGTGACGGAGGCGACCGTGACGCGCTGGATCGGCTTCGTCCGCGACGGCGAGTCCGGCTTCGGCCGGCTCGACGGCGAGCGGATCGAGGTCTGCGAGGGCGACCTGTTCGGCGAGAACCGGCCGACGGGTGAGGTGCTGGCGCTCGCGGATGTGAGCGTCGGCCTGCCCTGCCGGCCCTCGAAGATGATCGCCCTGTGGAACAATTTCGGGGCGCTCATGGACAAGCAGGGCCTGTCGCGGCCCGAGGCGCCCCTGTTCCTGATCAAGCCCGCCAACACCTTCCGGCCCTCCGGCGCGGTGGTGGCGGTGCCGGAGGCGGCGGGCCGGGCGCTCTACGAGGGCGAACTCGGAATCGTGATCGGCCAAGTGGCCGGCAAGGCGGCGCGCGACCTCACCGAGGAAGAGGCCGCCGACCACGTCTTCGGCTTCACCTGCGTGAACGACGTCACCGCCTCGGCGATCCTCAAGGCGGATGCGAGCTTCACGCAGTGGACCCGCGCCAAGGGCCTCGACGGCTTCGGGCCGTTCGGTCCGGTCATCGCCACCGGGCTCGACCCTGCGGCGCTGACCGTACGCACCCTGGTGAACGGGCGCGAACGCCAGAACTTTCCGATCGGCGACATGCTGATCCCGGTGCCCCGCCTCGTGGCGCAGCTCTCCCAGGGGCTGACGCTGGAGCCGGGGGACGTGATCGCCTGCGGTACCTCGGTGGGGTCGGGTCCGATCCCCAAAGGCGCCACGGTCGACGTGGTGATCGAGGGCATCGGAACGCTCTCGAACCGGTTCGATTAAAGGCACGCTCAAGCAAAAGTGGTCTCCGCGGCCGGACGGAACCGGCCTCGAACGGCGTTTCACAACAGAGCCGGCGGAGCAGAGAACGGCAGCACGGGTGAGAACATGAGCATCGCGATCGTCGGCGCCGGCGCCATCGGCGGATATCTCGGAGTCAGGCTGGCGGAGGCCGGCGAGGACGTGACCTTCATCGCCCGCTCCAACGCGGCGGCGATCCAGGCGGACGGCATGCGCCTGATCGAGGAGGACGGCACCGAGATCCACTCGAAATCCGTCAAGGCGACCCGCTCCATGCAGGAGGCGGGCGTCCACGAGATCGTGCTGCTGACGGTAAAGGCGCATCAGGTCGGCCCGATCGCCGCCGACCTGCACCACCTGATCGGACCCGACACCGTCGTCGTGACGATGCAGAACGGGATTCCGTGGTGGTACTTCATGGGCGGCCATGGTGGCGAGCATGCCGGCACGCGGCTGGAAAGCGCCGATCCCGGCGGGCTGATCGCCGACCATCTCGACCCCAAACACGTCATCGGCTCGGTGGTCTATCCGGCGACCGTGCTCACCGATCCCGGCACCGTGAAGGTGATCGAGGGCAACCGCTTCGGTCTGGGTGAACTCGACGGCTCGAAGTCGGAGCGGGTGCTCGCCCTCTCGCAGCGCCTCGCCAAGGCCGGCTTCCGCGCGCCCGTCACCAGCGATATCCGCGCCGAAATCTGGCTCAAGCTGTGGGGCAACCTCAGCTTCAACCCGATCTCCGCGCTCACCCATGCGACGCTGGAAGACATCTGCCGCTTCCCCGACACAAGGGCGATCGCCGCCGAGATGATGCGGGAGGCCGAGGTCATCGCCAACCGGCTCGGCGTCACCTTCCGCCTCGGCATCGACAAGCGCATTGCCGGCGCCGAGAAGGTCGGCCCGCACAAGACCTCGATGCTTCAGGACGTGGAGGCCGGCCGGCCGATCGAGCTCGAAGCCCTCGTCGGCTCGGTGATCGAACTCGGCCGCCTCACCGGCACGCCGACCCCGCATATCGACACCGTCTTCGCCCTGATGCGGCTCCTGGCCCAGAGCCTGGAGCGCGCCAACGGCCGCCTCGCGATCCAGGGAGCATGACGATGCTTCTGCCCGAAACGTCCACCCTTCTCCCCACCGACTCCAAGGAGGCCAGCGTGCCCGCGACGACTCTTCACGAGCTGATCCAGGCCGGCGCCGATGCGGCCCCCGCCCTGTCGAGCCCCGGCGGCGTGCCGCTGACCTTCCAGGCCCTACGGGCGCTGACCGAGCGTACGATCGCCGACCTCAACGCCCGCGGCATCGGCCGCGGCGACCGGGTGGCGATCGTGCTGCCGAACGGCCCGGAGATGGCCGCTGCCTTCATCGCGGTCGCCGCCGGCACCACCTCGGCGCCGCTCAACCCGAGCTACAAGGCCGACGAGTTCGAGTTCTACATGAGCGACCTCGGAGCCAAGCTCCTGCTGGTCGCGGAGGGCTCCGAGTCGCCGGCCGTCGCCATCGCGGAGAAGCTCGGCGTGTCGGTGGCCCGCCTGCGGCCGACCCCGGAAGAGGGCGCCGGCAGCTTCACGCTGCACTTCGCCGGTGAGAGCGCCGGCCCGGCGGAGAAAAGCGGCCCCGCCGCTTCGGACGACATCGCCCTGGTGCTGCACACCTCCGGCACCACCTCTCGGCCGAAGATCGTGCCGCTGACGCAGGCCAATGTCTGCGCCTCGGCGCGCAACATCCGCACCGCGCTCGCCTTCGGGCCCGAGGATCGCGGCCTCAACATCATGCCGCTGTTCCACATCCACGGCCTGATCGCCGGCATCCTCGCCCCGCTCTCGGTGGGTGGCCAAGTGTCCTGCACGCCGGGCTTCAACGCGCTGAAGTTCTTCGGCTGGATGGATGAGGTGAACCCCACTTGGTACACCGGCGTGCCGACCATGCATCAGGCGATCCTGGGCCGGGCCGCGCGCAACAAAGAGATCATCGCGCGCAACCCGCTGCGCTTCATCCGCTCCTCGTCCTCGTCCCTGCCGCCGCAGGTGATGAAGGAGCTGGAAGAGACCTTCGGTGCGCCCGTCATCGAGGCCTACGGCATGACCGAGGCCGCGCACCAGATGGCTTCGAACCCGCTGCCGCCCAAGCCGCATTATGCGGGCTCGGTCGGCCTCGCGGCGGGCCCGGAGATCGCCGTGGTCGATCTGGACGGCGAGCCGCTGCCCGCGGGCGAGACCGGCGAGATCGTCATCCGCGGCGACAACGTGATGACGGGCTACGAGAACAACGAGAAGGCCAATGCCGAGGCCTTCACCCGGCAGGGCTGGTTCCGCACCGGCGATCAGGGCGTGCTGAGCCCCGAGGGCTACCTCTCGATCACCGGGCGCCTCAAGGAGATCATCAACCGCGGCGGCGAGAAGATCTCGCCGCGCGAGGTCGACGAGATCCTGATGGACCACCCGGCGGTGTCGCAATGCGTCACCTTCGCCGTGCCGCACGACAAGCTCGGCGAGGATGTCGCCGCCGCGATCGTTCTGCGCGAGGGCGTCGAGGCGGTGGAGAAGGACATCCGCAGCTTCGCCTCGGAGCGTCTGGCCGCCTTCAAGGTGCCGGCCAAGATCTTGATCCTCGACGAAATCCCCAAGGGCGCCACCGGCAAGCTCCAGCGCATCGGGCTGGCGCAGAAACTCGGGCTGGTCTGAGAGACGACCGCTTCAGTCGTCATGCTGTCTGAGGCGGGTTTGATTTCGTCCTGACAACACCCCATACTTAGAAGTGAGGGCCCGCAGGCGGCTACCTGCGGGCCCTCTTGTTGGACTACGGTTAACATGAGCCCGAGCGTGATGGTCACGGACCACTCACCGCTCGGGTTTTTCGTGATGGTGATCCGCAGAAGCGGAAACATCAGCACATTGCTCACCCCCTTCCCGTCTGCCTACTCACGGACGGCGATCGGCTAAGTCGCCGTAAGCCCCGTAGCCGCAGGGTCGTCGTGACCGGAAGGTTTGCGTCCAACGCTCTCAGTATGAATGCGCCGGGCGGGCGTGCAACCAGAAAGCTTGATGCGCTGCATTTGCGCGTCCAGAGTGTTGCATTCGGACCTGATCGGGCGCGGCTCCGACCCGTTCGGGGCCATGCGCGGCACGACGCGTCGGGCGAACACCAACAACCCGTCGACATAAAGAAAGGGCGGCGCTGTGGGCGCCGCCCTTTCTGCTTTCGAAGCCGTTCGAAGAAAAACTCAGTTCCGCGCGGCCATCATGTCGTGGGACAGGACGGTGAGCTTGCCGATCAGGCTCGCCACGTCGCCGTGGGCGCAGGACCACTGCGTGCCGATGGCGCTGCCATCGTTCGAGACCGAAACCACGGCGACCGAGCGCAGCTTGCCCTCGCGGGCGAGCTTGAGCTGGTCCTGAAGCACCTCGATGATCGAGGCGACGTTCTCGTCGGCCACGGCCTCGGCGGCGGCGGCGGGGAAGGGGACTACGGCGGCGTCGTTGAGGGCGCGATCGAATTTGGACATTCAGGCAACTCGACGATGCTTGAGGGAGGTGCGGCCGAGAGGTCCGGCCTGGAGACGATCCACGAGGGAGGCGAGGCGATCGGGCAGGGCGCCGTCCTTATCGACGGAGAGGCGCTTGCCGATGGCGGAGGCGACACCTTTGGTCACCCGGCTGACGACGGGCCGCTCGAGGCAGGACACCGTCTGCAGTCGGTCCGTTCGGTTCGGGTCGGCGCTCGGATCAGCCATCGCTTCCTCGCTCTCGGACGATTGCACGAGGTGATCCTGCGCGCCGCATCGCGTCATGAAAATGGCAGCGGACCGGCCACGCTTGCGCATTTCCCTGGCTGTGACGTGAAAGCGACACTTGCCGGGGCCGGTCCGGCGACGCTCACCGCGGATCCTGCCAGCCGGAACGGACCGGCGCGGCGGCGCCCGCGCCACCGGTGGTCATCGCCCGCGGCGCCTCGGAGCGGGCGACCGCCGGCTCGGCCATCGCCGCGCGGCGGGGCGCACGGACCGACCGGCGCAGGGCGGCGCGGCGCTTGCGGGTGGAACGGGGACGTGCGCTGCTGTTCGAACCGATGAAGCCACCGGCCACCGCGCCCACCACGGCGCCGACCGGCCCGGCCACGAGCGCACCGGCCACGGCGCCGGCGCCGACACTCATCGCCGTCCGGTTCTCGGCCTGCGCGGGTGCGGACAATCCTGCGAGCAGCACAAGGCCGGCACAGGCGCCGAGGCAGGTTCTTCGCATCCGGTTCGTCCCCTCGAAAAGCAATTCGAGGATGCCCTTGACGTTCGATCTTGACGAAAGGTTGACCTGATTTTGTTTCGTGACTTGGCCGTATAGCGGAAGACAAAGGCTGAATTCACCCTTGTTCTTGCTCAAGCCTGGCCGCTGGCCGCGAGCGGCCGGCGCAATCGAAGCACCAGCGGAACGATCATCAGCGCTGTCGCGGCGGCGGCCAGGAGGCCGACCGACGGTCCGGCCGTGTCGCCCAGCGCCCCGTAGGCGATCGGCGCGAGGCCGCCCGACCCGATCACTGCCGTGTAGAACAGCGCGAACGCCCGGCCGACATCCCCTCGCGGTGCGAGATCCGGCACCGTCCCGTAGAGCACCGAGGAGGTGCCGTTGAGGACGACGCCGATCAGTGGCAGCAGGGCCAGAGCCGGCCCGAGTGGCAGAACCAGAAGTGCAGCAACGCCCAAGGCGGTGGCCGTCTCGGTCGCGACGACGCAGGCCACGACACCGACACGCGCGCCGATCCAGCCGCACACGGCCTTGCCGAAGGCGCCGCCGGAAAAGACCAGGGCGAGGGCAAGCCCGGTGGTCGTGCCCGTGCCGCCCTTCGCCTCCAGAAGGAAGGGCAGGAACAGCAGGGTGCCCATCCGCGTGGCGGTGTCGAGGGCGCCGACGGTCATGAGGAGGGTGAAGCCCGCGCCCTCGCCGCTGCTCCGGCCGGCGCGCGGGACGGCGGTGGCCAGCGCCCCCCGCGGTAGGACGACGACGAGCGCCAGCGCCGCGGCGAGGCCGACGCCCGCCATCAGCCCGGCGACCGGCCGCCACGCCATCACGCCCAGCAGCAGCGCGACGGCGACCGGAAACACCGCCTTCCCTAGATCACCGGCGAAATTATAGATCCCGAGCGGCCCGCGCGCGGCGTCGTCATAGGCCTGCGCGACGAGGAGTGAGGCGCGGGGATGCTGGAGGCTCGCGCCGATCCCGGCGAGCACCAGCCCGGCGCAGAGCCCGAACAGGCTGCCGCTCAGCGCCATCGCAGCGAAGCCCGCGGCGGCGACGAGGGTCGAGACGGCGAGGCTCACGCGGATCGGCCAGCGTTCGGCGAGCCGGTCGGCGGGGACCTGCAACCCGCCCATGGTCGCGTAATAGAGGCTGCGCAGAACGGCGAGCCCGGCATAGCCGAGGCCGAACTCCGCCTGCCAGACCGGCAGCAGCACGTAGAGCAGGTCGGTGTAGCCGTCGTGCAGGGCGTGAGCCAGGCAGGCCCCGCCGAGGCTGCGCCGCTTGCGGTCGAGGCTCGCGCTGTCGCCTTGCCGGAATTCATCGATTCGGACGGCCTGGCTCACACGAAAATCCCCGCCGGTGATTGCGCGGTGATCCTAGACTTGTGAATTTTAAGCGATGAGACCCGTTTGCTTCACGGGTTCTGTGCGGTTTCCTCACGGATCGAGAGAGCGAGGGACATGCGCCGGCTACCGCCGCTGCACGCGTTGCAGGTGTTCGAAGTCGCCGCCAGGGCGGGCAGTTACGCGCAGGCCGGGCTCGAGCTCGGGCTGACCCACGGCGCGGTGAGCCGGCAGATCGCCGCCCTGGAGACGTGGCTCGGCCATAGGCTGTTCGTGCGGGTCGGGCGGCGGATGGTGGCGACCCCGGCGGCGCGCGTCTTCGCCGAGGAGATCAGCTTGTCCTTCGACCGGCTCACGGCAGCGGCGGAAGCCTGCGGACGGCCCCAGGCGCCGCGCGTCCTGCGAGTCAGCGCGCCCGCCACCTTCGCCATGCGCTGGCTGATCCCGCGCCTGGACGACTTCCATGCGGTCCGCCCCGGCACGGAGGTCAGAGTCACCACCACGACGACCTTGCAGGACGCGCTGCGCGGCGGGTTCGACCTCGCGGTCCGGCGCGGCCCCGAGCCGTGGCCCCAGCACCGGGCCGTCCCCTTTCTGACCGAGACCGACACGTTGGTGGCGAGCCCCGCCTTGCTGCGGGACAAGCCGCTCGAGGGCTTACACGACCTCGACGGTCACATCCTCCTCGGCACGGAGACCCGGCCGGGGGATTGGAGCGATTGGCTCGCGGCCGCCGGTGTGACGCTCCCCGGCGGCGTGCGCCGCCGGGTGTTCGACCACTTCTTCGTGACGCTTCAGGCCTTGGAGGACGGGGCCGGCCTCGGCATCGGGCCGTTCCCGGTCCTCGACCAGATGGTCGCCGCGGACCGGCTCGTCGCGCCCTTTCCGGAGATCCGGGTCGGGCGCGCCGCCTACTTCGCACTGACGCCGTTCGACGCCGACAAGTCGCCGGCGCTCATGGCCTTCATCGACTGGCTGGTGGCGGAGGGCGCGCGGCCGGGGCTCACAATTCCCCGGTGAGGAACTGCGCCCGGCCGTGTCCGAACGACCAATCCTCGTCGGTGTTCTCCACCGTCGAGACCATCACGTCGGCCGGCGCGATGTTGCAGGCGGCCTGCAACTTCTCGGTCAGCAGACGATAGAACAGTTCCTTCTTCTCGCGCCCGCGCGGCCGGGTGATCATCTGCACCACCACAACGTCCCGCGTGCGGGGGATGTCGAGGCCGGTATCCTCCACGATCATCCGCGAGGGCTTGTGCTCGGTCACGATCTGGTAGCGGTCGCCTGGCGGTACCTGAAAGGCTTCGAGCATCGCCTCGTGCGCGGCGTCGAGAAGCGCCTTCAGTTCCGCGTCGCTGCGGCCCTCGATCAGGTCGAAACGCATCAAGGGCATGGGACTCTCCGGGATGAAGCGTCGTCCCCGAAGGGGGAACGAGGCGGAAAAGACGGGTCGGGCGCGTCGGCCGGATCCGAGAACCGGACGATCGCGCCGCAAGGGGAGGTTGCGCCCACTGGCGGTGAACGGGCGCCCGCGCTTAAATAGCTTTGCTTCCGGCCGCTTCCAACCGATCGGGATAGTTCGTATTATGCATTCAAACGAGGGTGGGGAGCGGCGCGCCGGGCCCCTCACCGGCCCCTGGGAGGAGACGAGACATGTCCGATTTGCGGTTGCGCCGCAGCGTTCTCTACATGCCGGGATCGAACCAGCGGGCGCTGGATAAGGCGAAGACGCTGCCCGCCGATTCGCTGATCCTCGATCTCGAGGATGCGGTCTCCATGGAGGAGAAGGAGCTGGCCCGCGAGCAGGTCTGCGCCGCGGTGAAGGGCGGCGGCTACGGCCATCGCGAACTGGTGATCCGGGTGAACGCACCGCAGACGCCCTGGGGCGACGGCGACCTGCGGGCGGCGATCCAAGCCAAGCCCGACGCGATTCTGATGCCGAAGGTGTCCTCGCCCGCCGTGCTAGAGAGCGTGGCCGACGCGCTGGAGGCGCTCGACGCCCCCGATTCCATCGCGGTCTGGGCGATGATCGAGACCCCGGCGGCGATTCTCAACATCCACGAGATCGCCAAGGCGCGCCGCGACCGCCGCAACCGGCTCACCGGGTTCGTGCTCGGCACCAACGATCTGGCCAAGGACACCTGGGCGCAACTGGTGCGCGGGCGCGTGCCGATGCTGCCCTGGATGATGCTGACCCTGGCGGCGGCCCGCGCGGAGGGGCTGATCGTCCTCGACGGCGTGTGGAACGACATCGCCGATCCGGAGGGCTGCCGCGAGGAGTGCCGTCAGGCCCGCGACCTCGGCTTCGACGGCAAGACGCTGATTCACCCGAACCAGATCGAGCCCGCCAACACCTCCTTCGCGCCGACGGAGGAGGAGGTGCGCCGCGCCCGCCTCGTGATCGAGGCCTTCAACCTGCCGGAGAACGCCAAGCGTGCGGCGATCAAGGTCGAGGGCCGCATGTATGAGCGCCAGCATATCGGCGTGGCCCGCCGCGCCGTGGTCTGGTCCGAGACCATCGCCGCCCGCGACGCCGCAGCCTGAAACGCGAAACGGCCGCGCCCGGAGGGGGCGCGGCCGTTTCGTCATGGAAGCCTGTAAGGGCTGAAAGGCTTACCAGCCGTAGCCGTAATCGTAGGCCGGGCCACCCCAGGAATAGCCGCCATAGGCCCGACGCGGGGCGTAGTAGCCGCCATCGTAGTAGCCGACGTTGCGGTAGCCGTACCCATAGGCGGGACGAGCGTATCCGTAGGCAGGGCGGGCGTAGCCATACCCGTAACCGGCGACCGGACGGGCATAGCCGTAACCACCGCCGTAGCCGTACCCGCCACCATAACCACCGTAGCCATAGGCATTCGAGGCGGCCGCACCGACGAGCGCGCCGGCCGCGAGCCCACCGATGACACCGGCCGCGATCGCGCCACCGCCGCCACGGCCGCGCCAGCGGGCCTCGGCATCGGTCGAAGACAGGGCGCCCACGCCGAGGACAGCCACGGCGGACAGAATCGCAAGCTTCTTCATGGAAGTCTCTCCGAGAACGGTGGATCACCGATCCATTGGCACCCCAACGGGTACGGCCTGGATTCGGTTCACTCCCGATGTGCCGAAGCTCACGCTACGTCCTGTCGCATGAACGACGATGCAAGATCCCGTTCATCCAATCGTCAGGATCGCGCGACGGACCCGTAACCGGGGCCGGGCCCGGCGGATGACCGGCCTAACCTTGGCCATATCGCGCGCATCGCGTTCAACGCCGGCCGCCGACTTCGTCGAGATGGTCCAGAAGCATCGCGGGGTCGTCGTAGACCCTGACTGCACCGGAGCGCTCCAACTCTTCCGTGCCGTATCCACCCGAGAGCAGACCGACCCCGAGCCCGCGGCAGCGGCGGGCGGCCAGCATGTCCCAGATCGAATCGCCGACGATCACCGCATGCTCGATCGGCGCGTTCAGCCGCTCGGCCGCGGCGAGGAACAGGTCGGGATCGGGCTTGGCGTATTTCACGAGGTCGCGGGTCACCACGGGCACCTGAGCGGGATCGACGTCGAGTGCCGCGAGATTGTGGCCGGCGGTCTCCATCCGCCCGCTGGTGGCGATGGCCCAGGGGATGCGGTTCTCCGTGAGCGTGGCGAGCAACTCCTTGGCACCCGGCAGCGGCACCACGCCCTTGGAGAGCCGGCCATAGGCCTCCGCGTGCAGCCGCCGCAGCCGGTCGATCCGCTCCGGATCGATGGCGAGCCCGGTCTCGCGCAGGAGCTGGTTGGTGAACAGCCCGCCGCTCATCCCGATCTTGCGGTGGATGCGCCAGACCGAGAGCGGAATCCCCTCCGCGTCGAGCGCCTCCTTCCAGGCGAGCACGTGCTGGTAGACGCTGTCGACCAGCGTGCCGTCGAGATCGAACAGGAAGACGGTTTCGATGCGCATGGACGCTCCTTGCGGTTCTCATGACCGCAAGAGGCGCGGCCGGCGATGCGTTCCCGCGGCGCCCGTACGGCGCGGCGCATCCGACGCCTTACGGCGGAGGTGATTTTTCCGTTCTCTTCATCCGATGACGGTTGAGGTTTACCTGTTCAAGGGTCGGCGCCATCGGAGTGGAAATGTGTCGATCGGGATGTAATGACTTGAGTTGATGCAGTCCGCTCCGGAAAAATCTGTCTTCATACTCGAAGCTCTTGATGTGGAGCTGTGGTGCCCCGTTCTGGTGGCAAAATTCGAGGTTGCCTGCCTCGACGACCTACGGGCAATCCTCGGAGAGATGAGCGCGGGGGATCCCCGCCTTGCCCGGTGCTACCCTCTGGATGCGGCCGAGCGAGAGGCGATCGAAGCGCGTTTCGGCGTCGGGCTCGATCTCGCGGCCCTGGGCCCGCGGGAGGTCGAGGTGCGTCTCTGGCGGCGGCCGCCGCCGGTCAGGGAGGCACCCTACCTCATCCATACGAATTTCGAGCTTCCGCTCATGCTGGAGGGCCGCAAGAAGCTGGCCTTCATGTACTATGAGTATCCGCCGCATTGTTTTCCCGGCGAGGACAGCTTCGACCGGTGGGTCGAGAGGGGCATACTGCACAAAGAGGTTGTGCTGGAGCCGTTCGAGCCCAATCCTGGCTCTCGGTTCGATGGTATTCGAACTGCCTATTACACGCCGAAGGGTGAGGAATGGCGCATCCCGGCCTTCAGGCAGTTGCGCGCCGCTGCGGAGCCGGCTGGCGGCTGGAACGAGACATTCGAGCGCCTTGAGGGAATGCTCCTCGGCTACGAGGATTGGCAGAACGACTGGTGGATCGCCTCCCGTGTAGGGGCCTGGGCCGGTCTGGCTCTGTGTTGCACCGTTTCCGCCGAGGGTCTGAGGTGGATCGAAGCGGCCGGCTACCGCGCGCTTCCCCCGTGCGAGGGCGATTTCCTGCGCGTCACCGCCTGGAGACGGGGCGACGAGGCGGAACTCGGCCAGCAACTGCTCAGCGAGCCGGAGGCTGCGGCGCTGGTCGGCTTCAACCTGCCGGGTCGCGCGATCATGGACTTTGTGGACCCGCGTGAGGGCGGACCGTGGTTGCTTCCGGTCGCGCACATCCCCCATCTCAATGGGCATCTACTCCGGAAGGTTGAGGTTCTGGCGCTTTCGGGGTGAGCGCTCCGAAGCCCCGGCATCCAGAGGCAAATTGCCGGACGATCCGTCTGGGTTGGCGCGACCCTCGTGGGGTGTGCTACCGGCTGCACCCGAAAAAATGCTATTCACTCACCTCGCCGACGACCTCTTCCGACCGCTCGCCTCGCCGAGCCGCGCCTTCAACGCGGCCCTGCTGCTGCACCTGCATGCCCGCGTGTTCGGCGATGCCGCCGAGCCCCTGCGCAAGAGCGAGTTGCTGGCCGCGATCGGCGACTTTTCCGCCGGCTGGAGCCAGGCCGAGATCGCCGACGACGAGGCGACGCCCGTCGATCCGATCGAGCGGCGCTCGGCGGTGTTCCGTCGGCTGATCGAGGCGGGCTGGCTGGTGGAGCGGCGCGAGCGCTACGTGCCTGTGGTCGATTTCGACCCCGATGCGCGGCTCCTGATCGAGGAACTGGCCCGGATCGAGCGCGGCGAGACCCGCTCCTATGGCGGCGCCGTGCTGGAGGTGTTGAGCGCGCTGGAAAGCGCCATTGCCAGCCCCGCCGACCGCTCGGAGGCCTTGCGCAACGCGGCCAAGGCCTCGCGCACCTTCCTCGGCCATCTGCGCGGCTTGGCCGGCGCCATGCGCAAGCTCGAAGAGCGCATCCTGCGCGAGCCCGATCTCAGCGCGGCCTTCCGGCTCTATTTCGAGGAATTCGTCGAGCGCCACCTCGTCTCCGATTACCGGACGCTGCACACCCGCTTCAATCCGTTCCGCTTCCGCTCCGGCATCGTGCGTGAGGCGGGCCGCGCCTTGCGCGATCCGCTGACGCTCAGGGCGCTCGCCGACGGCAACCTGCGCGAGGGCCGCGCCGCCGACATCGCTGCGGCCGAGCGGATGGTGCGGACCGACCTCGTCGAGATCCTCTCGATCTTTGAAGGCCTCGACCCGCATCTCGATGCAGTGGCCGAAGTGGTCGCCCGGCTGGAGCGGCGCATCTCGGCCGCACTCCGCTACCGCGACCCGCGCGATTCCGCCCGGATCGAGCGGGCGGCGGCGGCGCTGCGGGCAGTCGGCGCGGGCGAGGACGACCTTGCCGGCCTGCCCCTGCCGCAGGTTTCCATGCTGCGCCCGCCGATCGGCCCGCCGCAGCTCACCAATCCGCGCATGCCGCGCCGGATCATCGAGTACGAACCGCTGCCGGAGATCGACATCGATCCGGCGATCGAGGCCTTCATCGCCGCCAAGGATGAATTCCGCCGCCGCATCACCGTGACGCCGGAGCGCATCGTCGCCTATCTCGATGCGCGGCTCGCCCAGGTGAAGGCCCTGCGCGGCTCGGACATCCAAGTCGATGACGTCGATGCCTTCGTCGTGTTCCAGCGCCTGCGCGAGATCGATGTGCTGTTCGACGGCGTGCTGCGCAGCCGCTACCGCGTCGCCCGGATCGAGGGCCGCGTCTCCAACGGCTGGCTCGACTGCCCGGACTTCACGATCGAGCGCATCCCGCCCCCCGCCGCCCGGCGCGGAGCCGGCAAAGCAGGCTGAACGGACAACCCGATGCTCGAACCCTTCCGCGCCATCCTCGACGGCGAGGAGACGCCCCCGCCCGGCAGCTCCGCGCCGAGCGAGGAGGAGCTGATCCGCGCGCTTCAGGTGATGCTGAAGAGCCAGTGCATCTACGCCGCGACCACCGGCATCGGCCGCTCCTACGAACTCGCGCGGCACTACGCGCCGTTCTTCCGCGACTACTTCGCCTGCCTCGGCTACCGCTTCGAGGTCGCCCACCGCGACCAGATGGTGTTCCTCGCTTTGCCGCCGGACGGCGTGCGCCACGACGCGCAAGGGGAACGCTTGCGCAAGGACGAGACCCTGGTGCTCCTGGCGCTCCGGCTCGCCTACGAGGAGGGCCTGCGCGACCACCGCGTCTCCACCGACGGCACGGTGGAATGCAGCACCGACGACATCGCCGATGCGATCCGCTCCGCCGCCCGCACCGAGCCGCCGGACGAGGCCCGCCTGATCGAGATCCTGCGCCTGTTCGCCCGCAAGGGCGCGCTGCGGCTGGGCGAGCGCGACCGGGCCGAGCGGGTCACGCCGCTGATGGTGATGCCGGGCATCACCGTGCTCTCGCCGGATGCGTGGATGGATCAGGTCCGCGCCTGGGCCTCCGCCGCGGAGGGGAGGGGGGTCTGAGCCTATTCATCGCCGTTCGCCCACGCGAATGCGTGGCGGCGGTCGTCCGCCGGGCGCGTTGATCCCGAGCGACGGGCGGGGTCAACGCATATCGATCTGAGGCGAAGCCTCTTCCTGCGCCCAGGGCGCGGTGGCGAAGGCCCGTTCCAGGAAGGCGATCAGCGCCGAGACCCGCGCCGGCCGCGGCAGGCCCGGCGGCATCACGAGGTTGAGGGCGATCGGCGGCGGCTGCCAGTCCGGCATCACCCGCTCCAGTCGGCCCGACTTCAGATCCTCCCAGATCGTGAAATCCGGCTGCACCGCGAGGCCGAGCCCGGCGCGCAGGGCCGGCGCCAGGGCGTCGGCGTTGTTGGCCCGCAGCGGGCCTTCGGGCACGATCGCCACGGTTTCACCGGCGGCATTGGTGAAGGGCCAGCGGTCCGGCGTCGGCAGGTAGGCGTAGCCGAGGCAGGCGCGGCCCTTCAGATCCTCCGGGTGCTGCGGCGGCCCATAGCGTTCGAGATAGGCCGGGGTCGCCACGAGCGAGCGGCGCACGCCGCAGAGCCGACGGACCCGCAGCGAGGAATCGGGCAGAGCGGCGATGCGCAGGCCGAGATCGAACCCGCCGCCGACGAGATCGACCAGCGCGTCGGACAGGTGCAGATCGACCGAAACCTCGCGGTAAGTGGCCAGGAATTCCGGCAGCACCGGCGCCAGATGGGCGACGCCGAAGGACATCGGCGCCGCGAGCCGCACCCGGCCCCGCGGCACGCCGTTGGCGTCGAGGGCGCGGGCCTCCGCCGCCTCGCCCGCCGCGAGCAGCCCCGCCGCGTCCTCCCGCGCCAGGCGGCCGGCTTCGGTGAGCGCGAGACGGCGGGAGGTGCGGTGGAACAGCCGCGCGCCGAGCCGGCTCTCGAGTCGCGCGACGGCCTTCGAGACGGTCGCCTTCGACAGGCCGAGTTCGTCGGCCGCGCGGGCAAAGGACAGGGCGTCGGCCACGACCGCGAACACGGCCCAGGCCTCGAAATCGGGGAGTTTCGCCATTGCTCAAATCCGGAAACGATGCATTTCAATCGTTTCCATTTTCAAGTGAACAGGCAAGGGCCAGATTGCGCTCACACCGATCGCAGCCCGGGCCGGACACGGCTTCCCGCGGCGATCCTCTCGAACAGGAGACCCGCACCATGAGCGCGCACGGCATCCACCACGTCACGGCCTTCGCCAGCGACACCGCTCGCACCATCGACTTCTACACTCGCGTGCTCGGCCTGCGGCTGGTGAAGAAGACCGTCAATTTCGACGATCCGGGCACCTACCACCTGTATTTCGGCGACGAGGCAGGCGCGCCCGGCACGATCCTCACCTTCTTCCCGATCGCCCAGGCCGCCCCCGGCCGCGTCGGCATCGGGCAGGTGTCGGAGACGGCTTTCCGCGTACCGCGCGCGTCCATCGGTGAATGGACGCACCGCTTCGTCTCGCTGAACGTCCCGCATGAGGCACCGGTGACGGTCTTCGGCGAGACGGTGCTGCGGTTCCGCGATCCCGACGGGATGCCGCTGGCCCTCATCGGCGTCGAGGGGGCGGAGGCCGAGCCGGCCTGGACCTCCGAGGGCATCGCGCCGGATCACGCGATCCGCGGTTTCCACGGCGTCACCCTGCTCCTGCGCGGGGCGGAGGCGACCGCTGCGATCCTCACCGACGTGCTCGGCTTCGCGGAAGCCGCCCGCGAGGGCAGCCAGATCCGGCTGACGAGCGGGGCGGGTCTCGGCGGGTTCGTGACGCTCCGGGCGGTCGGCGATTTCCTGCCCGGTCGGCAGGGGGCCGGCTCGGTCCACCACATCGCCTTCCGTGCCGCCGACGATGCGGCGCAGGCGGCGATGACGGAGCGGCTGACCGATCGGCACGGCCTGTCCGTGACCGAGCAGCGCGACCGGCAGTACTTCCGCTCGGTTTACTTCCGGGAGCCCGGCGGCGTGCTGTTCGAGATCGCCACCGACGCGCCGGGCTTCGCCATCGACGAGCCGGTGGCGGAACTCGGGACCACGCTGAAGCTGCCGCCCTTCCTCGAGCCGCATCGCGGGCGGATCGAGGCGGTGCTGCCGAAGGTCGCCTGAACCGACCGCCTACCCTCGCGGCCGCCCGGACTCTGTCCGGACGGCCGCACCCTCCTCAGACTGAACGGAGACAGCCATGACCAGCGGCGTCACCTTCGACTTCGTCCACCGCTTCGAGCCCGGCACCGACGGGAACGCGCCGCCGCTCCTGCTGCTGCACGGCACGGGCGGGGACGAGAACGACCTGCTTTCCCTCGGCCGCGCGCTTTCGCCCGGCTCCGCGCTGCTCTCGCCGCGCGGGCCGGTTCTGGAGAACGGCATGCCGCGCTTCTTCCGCCGTCTCGCGGAGGGCGTGTTCGACGAGGCGGATGTCCGGCGCCGGGCCGGCGACCTAGCCGCCTTCGTCGCGCAGACGCGGGCGGCCTATGGGCTCGCCGCACCGGTGGCGGTCGGTTTCTCGAACGGGGCCAACATCGCGGCAGCGACCCTGCTCCTGCATCCGGAGGTGTTGGCCGGGGCGGTTCTGCTGCGGGCGATGGTGCCGCTCGCCGAGAACCCGCCGGCCGATCTCGCCGGCCGCCCGGTGCTGCTGCTCTCGGGCGCTCTCGATCCGATCGTGCCCGCCGAGAATGCCGAGCGACTCGCCGCGCGTCTCCAGCAAGCGGGCGCGGCAGTGACCCACACGGTCAACCCGGCCGGTCACGGCCTATCGCAGGCCGATTTGACCGCCTCCGGAGCGTGGCTCGCCAAGAATTTTGGCGGCTAAGCGTCCCGCGGGGATCGGGGATTGTGCCTGACACACCTGATGTGGCGGGGGGGCATCGCCCCCGTCACGCGACCTGCCCCGGTGCCGCCCCTGTCTCGCCCAGGGGAAGCATCCAGGTTTCCCCCTGAACCGGCATGCCGAAGCTGGTATGCGTCGCGGTCTCGATGGAGGCGAAGCCGTGGCGGGCATAAAGGCGCCGGGCGCTTTCCAGAACCGTATGGGTCCACAGGGTGAGGCGGCCATAGCCCGTCTCGCGGGCAAAGCCGATGCAGGTCTCGACCAGCCTATCGCCGATGCCGCGGCGGCGGGCGAAAGGCTCGACATAGAGCAGGCGCAGCCGCGCGGTGCCGTCACCTTCGTCGGTGAGGAAAACGGACCCCGCCAGCACGTCGTCGATCTCCGCGATCCAGCACTGCTCGTGCCCCGGCTTAAAATTCCGCAGGAAGTTGGTGGTGGTCTCGCCCTCGATGATCTCCAGGCCGCGGCCCCAGCCGTGGCTCTGGGCGTAGAGCATTGATTGCCGGGCCGCGATCACGCCCATATCCCCGGTACGGAACGGGCGGATGGCGAAGCCCGGAACGGATTCGGGTCGCAACAGCAGGCGCACGCGCGCCATCGCCTCTGCCAGATCCGCCCTCTGGACGGAATCGAGCCCGCCGACGAGGTCGCTCACGGCCGCGCGCTGCCGTCCGTCCACCTCCTCGAACGCCCTGCGCCCGGCTTCGGTCAGTTGGATCGGCCGGGCGCGCGCATCGGCGCCGCGGGCACGGGTGATCCAGCCCCGCTGCTCGAAGCGGGCCAGGATCCGGCTGACATAGCCCGCATCCATGCCGAGCGTTGCCTGCACCGTGGACGCGGTGAGCGGCGCCTCCGCCGGGTCGTGCGTCGCGATCTCGAACAGCAGGCGTGCATCCGGAAGCGTGACGTCGCAGCCAAGAAACTGATCGTCGAGCGCGCCGACCAGCCCGGTGTAGAACCGGTTGAAGCGGCGGATTGTGGCGATGACGTCGTCGGCGCTGGCATCCTTCATGGCCGCAACGTCGACGAGAAAGTTGACGGAGTCAACTAAGCGGACGGGCGGCCTGAGGCGGTGGCATCGGCGACGTCGCGGACGAGCGAGCGACGCCGGAGCACGACGCATGTCATTGCGATACCGCTTGAATACGCTGATGCGCGGCTCGATACGCAGCGGCGCCAAGGTGATGCCTTCCCGACCGGGCGCCCGTCCTTAGGGTGACCGGTTCGTTAACGATGCCCTAGGATAAAGGGGAACCTGCAAAATCCGCCTAGTTTTAAGCCAAGTGGCCCTTTGCGCGCCGTCGGCCGCAGCGGTAACCTAAGGAAAGATTTCGTCAAAAAGGCTCTCAGGTGCCGATCCGGCAGGATAGGGTCATGAACCAGTGCTAGCGATCCCGCTTCTCGTTATTGCCGGACTATTGATCGGCTTGTTTTATCACTGGGGGATGCTTGCCGTTGCAAGCTTTCTTATCATCGTCGCGCGGGTTATCTATCACTTCCACAGCGGCGGGTTGGTGCTGGTCGACCTGCTGATGATCGCCGCCTCCCTCTGCGCGCTGCAGGGCGGTTATGTCTTGGGAGGCTATATCGCTTGCAGAAAAGATGCCTGAGTCGGTCTCAGACCCAGATGAGACTGCCTGCGACCCACGATGCCGTGCCCCATAGAACAATTGAAGCGACGATAAAGAGAACACCGTAAGTCAGGCGCGGACGGCGGGCGGGCATTTCAACGATCGGCGTTCGGGGCGGTCGGGGCGTGCAGCCCATTGTATGGCACAGATCGTATTGAATTTGCGTCAAAATTGAAGGTTCTCGCAGGTGTCAAAGTACGCATGGGGCGTGGAAAGGCAGTAATCGACCGAGTTTCGTAAACCTGCCGTTGTAGGTCATCTGCGGCAGTTGTTCCACGCGTCGAGCCTCGATGCTCGGCCGAACGGCTCTGGTCTCGGATCGATGCGGCCCCGTCAAATCACGGGTCGGTGATTGCTGTATCGATGCCGCCGGATGCTCGGAGCAATCGTGCGTCAGGGTCGGTGCATTCTCAGATTGTGCGGATCGGCCGGTGCCCGTGGCCTGGCGCGATCCCGCCCTTGCGTGTGTGCGGCGTAGCGTCCATTGCGCTGTCTCTCGCTCAACCTCGGGATAAGCGGCCAGGCCGGTGTACCGCCTCACCGACATTGCGATCTCGAATTGGTACCTCATCCGGCGCGAGCAGATCCGGATTCGGGGCGCGGCGGCGCTCGTCGGTCCCACGGGTGCGGGCAAGTCGACGATCTTCGACGCGGTCGGCACGGTGCTGGCCGGCAACAATGCGAGCCGGCTCGCGCTCAACGCCTCCGCCTCGGGCCGCAGCGCGCGCACGGTGCGCGACTATTGCCTCGGCTGGATCAGTGACCCGGCCGAGGGCGGGCGCCCGACGCGGGAGGCCTGCGAGACCCTCATCGCCCTCGTGTTCGAGAATCCCGCGAGCGGCCGCATCGTCACGGTCGGGCTGGCGCTTGCCGCCCGCTCCGAGGAGCCGAAGGAGGAAACGCTTTCGCGCTTCATCGCTGTCGGCCACCGTTTCGAGATCGCCGATTACGTGCGCGAGACGAGCGAGGGCAGCTTCGTCGCGCCCTGGGCCGAGATCGCCGCGGATCTCCGCCGCCGGGCTGACACGTTCGAGGAGTTCCGGACCTCCGGCGAGCGCTTCACCGCCGCCGTACTGGCGACCCTGCGCGAGGGGGCGGCCGTGCCCGACCCGCGCCAGTTCCTGCGCACCTTCTCCAATGCGGTGGCGTTCAAGCCAATCTTCGACACCAGCGCCTTCGTGCGCAGCTTCGTGCTGGAGGCCGAGCCGCTCGATGTCGCCCGCATCCGCCAGTCGATCGAGACGTGGCGGCGCCTGCTGGAGACCATCGAGGAACTGGAGAAGCGCCTCGCCCACCTCTCGCGCATCTGCGCGCGGTACGAGGGCTGGGCGCGGGCGAGCCTCACCGCCGCCCTCGACGAGATGCGCGCCGCCGGCTCCGATCTGCGCCGCCGCATCCTCGACCATGCGGAGGCCCGCCGCTTGCTCACCGAGACGTCGGAGCGCCTGCGCATCGCCCGCGAGAGCGTGACCACGAGCCAGGGCTTCGTGCGCGAGATCGACAGCGAGATCGCCGCCCGCAAGGCGCTGATCGTCGGCAGCGTGGCGGAGGCGCGGCTCGCCGCCTCCCATGCCGGCCTTGCCATGGTCGCCCGCGACCGGCGCGACCTGACCAACCGCCTCGCCGGGATCGTCGGCCTCGTGCAGGATGCCGGCCGCCTCAGCGCCATTGCCGGTCCCTTGCGCCGGATCGATCTTCAGGCGGCCCGCATCGTCGAGGCCTGCGCCCGCTCGGGGCTCCGCCGCGAGGCGCCGCCGGAGGACATCTTACGGGTCGACGGGCCTTTGAAGGGTCTGCTGGACGGCCTCGCGCAGATGCCCGACGTGGCCGAGGCCCTGGAAGAGCAAGCGGAGGATCTCGCCCTCAAGGCCCGGGAGCGCGAGAACGAGGTCCGCGGCCTCGATGGGCAGGTGAATGCCGGTCGCTCCTCGGCCGCGCGCCTGTCCTCCGATACGGAGGCGTTCCGCGACGAGTTGGGCCGGCTCGGCATCGAGGCGGCGCCGATCTGCGAACTCGCCGAGATCGTCGATCCGAAATGGGGCCCGGCGCTCGAAGGCCTGCTCGGCCGCGCCCGCGAGGCCCTGGTGGTGGAGCCCGATCGGCTCGACCGTGCCTTCGCGCTCCTCGAGTCGCGAAAGAACCAGTTCTTCCGCTGCCTCCTGGTGAAGACCACCGATACGTCCCGCCGCGCCGCCCGCCGCTTCGATGACGGGCCGATGGGCCTGATCGAGACTGACAGCGACCACGCCGAGGCCTTCCTCGCCGCGCGGCTCGGCGGCTACGACCTCGCTCCGGACGATGCGGCGCTCCGGAACATGAGCCGCGCCGTGGCGCCGAGCGGGCGCTCGACTTCGGGCATGGCCTATTCGGTAGTGCGCCCCGTGCCGCTGATGATGACCCGCGGCCAGCGTGGGCCCACCGCCGAGACCCGCCGCCGCCTCGACGAGGCGCGCGAGGAGGCGCGGACCCTGCGGGCCGAGGCCACCGTGATGCGTGAGGCCGCCCGCATCGCCGCGCTGCTGCGGAGCCGGCTGGCGGAAGCGCCGGTCGATCTCGAAGCCCTGCGCGCGGAGGCCGACGCCATCGAGGGCCGTCGCCGCAGCCTCTCCACCGAGCAGGAGACCGTCGCCCGCGGCGATGCCGGCGTGATCGAGGCGGAGTTGAAGGAGCTTCAGAAGGAGCGCTCCGCCTATCTCACCGAACTGGTGCAGGTCTTGGAGCCCAAGCGCGACGCCGCCCTCGCGGAGGAGGCCGGACTGAAGGCCCGTGTCGCGCAAGGGAGGGAGGCGGCGCGCGCCGCGTTCCTGACCTACCGCACGGCGCTCAAGCGCTGGACCTCCGGCGACACCGTCCGCATCCGCCTCACCGGCACCGTCCCCGCCGACGTGCCGGACACGGTGGCCGGGATCGCCGCGGCACGGGCCGACCGTGCCGCGCTCGACACCAAGGCGCTGGCCTCACTGGCCTCACAGGCCCGCGCCTCCGCTCGCGAGGCGGCCGACAGCGTGCGCAACCAAGGCCGCGCCGCCGAGCGGGATCTGGCCGAGTACTGCGCCGCGTGGCGCGTCGAGAACCCGCTCGGTTCGGGCGAGCAGCCGGCCTCGTTCGGCTACGCCTGGGCGACCCGCGAGCGCGACGAGGTGGCGGGGCACGAACTGCGCCGCTACCGCGACCAGTCCCTCCGGGCGGAGGCCGAGATGCGCCGCCTGATGACCGAGGATCTGCTGACCCGGCTCGCCGACAAGTTCGAGCGGATGCGCGCCCGGCTCGACGCCCTCAACGAGCGCCTCGCCTCGCAGACCTTCACCGGCCAGACCTATGCCTTCGAGGCCGAAGTGGACCGCCGCTACGCCGCCGTCCACGCGCTCGCCACCGAAGTCGCCCGCTCGCCCGATGCGGCGCAGGCGGTGCTGCCGAGCCCCGACGATGGCCCCGAGGGCGGACCGGACAAGAGCCCGCTCGCGGCCGCGCTCGCCGAGATCACGGCGCTGATCGAGGGCGAGGAGAACGCCGGACGGCTGGCCGATTACCGCAACTACTTCGTTTACGAGATCGGCATGCGCGACCGGGCGGGCAACCGCACCACCCTGTCGAGTCGGGCCCTGCGTGGTTCGGGCGGCGAGGCACAGGCGCCGTTCTACGTCGCGATCGCCGCCTCCATGGCCTCGGCCTACTATCCCGGCGACCGCCCCGGCGACGAGACGCCGGGGCTGGGCCTCTGCCTGCTGGATGAAGCCTTCTCGAAGCTCGACGTGCGCAACAGCCAATCGCTGGTCGACCTGTTCCGCGCCTGGGGTCTGCAGCTCCTCATCGCCGCGCCGGAGGACAAGCGCACGACGCTGACCGAGGTGATGGACACCGTCGTCACCGTCTATAAGAGCCCCGATCTCGGCTCGGTCCGAATCGAGGCCGAACATCCGCTGGAAACCGCAAAGCGGGCGCTGGCCGAAATCAACCCGGATCGGCGCGGAATCGACGCGTTTCGCCTCCCGAACGCCGCCGAATAACCGAAGGGCCGCCGATCACCGATTGGGTCGCTGATCGGACGCCCGTTCATCGAACTTTATCCTCTCCGGGCATTGACGGGCCCGGCTACCCCGCGTAGAAGCGCGCCACTCCGGTGGATCGAGAGTCGCTTTCGGGTCGAGGCCAGGGGCTTCGGCGACCGTCGTCAGACCGATACCGGCATCACACCCTGACGTGTTCGTCAGATCAGCGGGTAAGAACGCGTCGTTCACGGCGTGATCCTCTGCCTCACCATCGTCAAAGGCCTTGATCGGCCTCTGGCGCTATTCGTTTTGCCGCGGGTTCGCCCGGGGCCCGGCCGCTCCGCAAGGGGCTTCGACAGGTTTCAGACGGTGGCCGCCCTGTGCGGCCGGATGAAGAGGGCACAGGATGCCGACGATCAACCAACTGATCGCCCAGCCGCGCAAGGCGCAGAAGGCGCGCAACAAGGTGCCGGCGCTCAACGCCTGCCCGCAGAAGCGCGGCGTTTGCACGCGCGTTTACACCACGACCCCGAAGAAGCCGAACTCGGCGCTTCGTAAGGTCGCCAAGGTGCGCCTGACCAACGGCTTCGAGGTGATCGGTTACATCCCCGGTGAGGGGCATAACCTTCAGGAGCACTCCGTGGTCATGATCCGCGGCGGCCGCGTGAAGGACCTTCCGGGTGTGCGCTACCACATCCTGCGCGGCGTGCTCGACACGCAGGGCGTCAAGAACCGCAAGCAGCGCCGTTCGAAGTACGGTGCAAAGCGTCCGAAGTAAGATTCTACGGACGGCCATTTCCACGACCTCGCAAGGATGTCGCCGGCGTTTACGCTCAAGGCGGCCTGCGCGAGGTGCTTAAGTCGATTGATCTGAGAGCAAACAGATGTCCCGTCGTCACTCTGCTGAGAAGCGCGAGATCATCCCGGACGCCAAGTACGGCGATGTCGTCCTGACCAAGTTCATGAATTCCATCATGTACGAGGGCAAGAAGTCGACCGCCGAGCGGATCGTCTACGGCGCGTTCGACATCGTCGAGAACCGCGCCCGCGCCAACCCGATCGAGGTGTTCCGCGCCGCGCTCGACAACGTCGCTCCGGCGATCGAAGTCCGGTCCCGCCGCGTCGGCGGTGCGACCTATCAGGTCCCGGTCGAAGTCCGCACCGAGCGCCGCCAGGCTCTCGCGATCCGTTGGCTGATTCAGGCCGCCCGCGGCCGCAACGACCGCACCATGATCGAGCGTCTCTCCGCCGAGCTGCTCGACGCCGCCAACAACCGCGGCAACGCGGTCAAGAAGCGGGAAGACACCCACCGGATGGCCGAGGCCAACCGCGCCTTCTCGCACTACCGCTGGTAATTCGCCTGTCGAGCGCGGCCACCGGGCCGCGCTCCAAGCCCGCTTTCTCCCGGAGAGACCCCGATGCCCCGCACGCATGCGATCGAGGACTACCGTAACTTCGGCATCATGGCTCACATTGATGCCGGCAAGACCACGACGACCGAGCGGATCCTCTACTACACCGGCAAGTCCCATAAGATCGGCGAAGTCCATGAGGGCGCCGCCACGATGGACTGGATGGAGCAGGAGCAGGAGCGTGGCATCACGATCACCTCGGCTGCGACCACCTGCTTCTGGCGCGACAAGCGCCTGAACATCATCGACACCCCCGGCCACGTCGACTTCACCATCGAAGTGGAGCGCTCGCTACGCGTGCTCGACGGCGCCGTCTGCGTGCTCGACGGCAACCAGGGCGTCGAGCCCCAGACCGAGACCGTGTGGCGTCAGGCCGACAAGTACGACGTGCCGCGCGTCGTGTTCGTCAACAAGATGGACAAGATCGGCGCCGACTTCTTCAAGTGCGTGGCCGACATCATCGGCCGCGTCGCCGGCAAGCCGGTCTGCCTGCAGCTGCCGATCGGGGCGGAGTCGTCCTTCAAGGGCGTGATCGACCTCATCAAGATGAAGGCGATCGTTTGGTCGGGTGAGGCGCTCGGCGCCAACTTCACCGAGGAAGAGATCCCGGCCGATCTCGCCGATCAGGCGGTCGAGTACCGCACCAAGATGATCGAGGCCTGCGTCGAGCTCGACGACGACGCGATGACCGCCTACCTCGACGGCGTGGAGCCGGACGAGGAGACTCTGCGCAAGCTCGTGCGCAAGGCGGTGCAGCTTCGTGCCTTCCATCCGGTGCTGTGCGGATCGGCCTTCAAGAACAAGGGCGTGCAGCCGCTCCTCGACGCCGTCGTCGATTACCTGCCGTCTCCCGCCGACCGCGGCGAGATCAAGGGTCTCGACTTCAAGACCGAGGAAGAGGTGGTTCGCCACCCGACCGACAGCGACCCCTTCTCCATGCTCGCCTTCAAGATCATGGACGATCCCCATGTCGGGACGATCACCTTCTGCCGCGTCTATTCCGGCAAGGTCGAATCGGGCGCCAACGTCATCAACTCGTCGCGCGACAAGAAAGAGCGCGTCGGCCGCATGCTGCTGATGCACGCGAACAACCGTGAGGACGTCAAGGAGGCTTTCGCCGGCGACATCGTCGCCCTGGCCGGTCTCAAGGACACCCGCACCGGCGACACGCTGTGCGATCCGAAGGATGCGGTGATCCTCGAGAAGATGGAGTTCCCCGAGCCCGTCATCGAGATCGCCGTCGAGCCGAAGTCGAAGGCCGATCAGGAGAAGCTCGGCATCGCGCTCTCGAAGCTCGCCGCCGAGGATCCGTCCTTCCGCGTCTCGACCGATCAGGAATCCGGCCAGACCATCCTTCGCGGGATGGGTGAGCTCCACCTCGACATCAAGGTCGATATCCTGCGCCGTACCTATAAGGTCGACGCGAATATCGGTCAGCCGCAGGTGGCGTACCGCGAGAAGCTGACCCGCCGTCAGGAGATCGACTACACCCACAAGAAGCAGACCGGTGGTACCGGTCAGTTCGCCCGGGTGAAGTTCATCGTCGAGCCGAACGAGCCGGGCGCAGGCTTCGCCTTCGAGTCGAAGATCGTCGGCGGTGCGGTGCCCAAGGAGTACATCCCCGGCGTCGAGAAGGGCCTCAACTCGGTCCTCGGCGCGGGCGTGCTCGCCGGCTTCCCCGTGGTCGACGTCAAGGTCGAGCTGATCGACGGCGCCTACCACGACGTCGACTCCTCGGCGCTGGCCTTCGAAATCGCATCCCGCGCCGCCTTCCGCGAGGCGCTGCAGAAGGGCGGATCGGTTCTGCTCGAGCCGGTGATGAAGGTCGAAGTGGTGTCGCCGGAAGAGTATACCGGCTCGGTCATCGGCGACCTCAACTCCCGCCGCGGCCAGATCCAGGGCCAGGACATGCGCGGCAACGCCAACGTCATCAACGCGATGGTGCCGCTGGCCAACATGTTCGGTTACGTGAACCAGTTGCGCTCCTTCTCGCAGGGACGCGCCAACTTCACGATGCAGTTCGACCATTACGAGGAAGTGCCGCGCGGCGAGGCCGACAAGGTCATTGCCAAGTACGCCTGACGCGAACGCGTCAAACTTCCTCGATCAACGACACTGACGATTAGGAGGCCCTGATGGGTAAGGAAAAGTTCTCCCGTACCAAGCCGCACTGCAACATCGGCACGATCGGGCACGTGGATCACGGCAAGACGTCGCTGACGGCGGCGATCACGAAGGTTCTGGCGGAGTCGGGCGGGGCGACCTTCACGGCCTACGACCAGATCGACAAGGCGCCGGAAGAGAAGGCGCGCGGCATCACGATCTCGACCGCCCACGTCGAGTACGAGACGACCAACCGCCACTACGCG
>NZ_LMNS01000012.1 GCF_001423405.1 Methylobacterium sp. Leaf123
GCGAAGCGCAGCTTCTCTTCCATGGCCACCGGCACGATCAGCACCACGTCCATGGTCACGTTGTCGCCCGGCATCACCATCTCGGTGCCCTCGGGCAGCGTGCACACGCCGGTCACGTCCGTCGTGCGGAAGTAGAACTGCGGGCGGTAGTTGGTGAAGAACGGCGTGTGGCGGCCGCCCTCTTCCTTCGTCAGGATGTAGGCCTCGGCCTTGAACTTCGAGTGCGGCTTCACCGAACCCGGCTTGCACACGACCTGGCCGCGCTCCACGTCCTCGCGCTTCGTGCCGCGCAGCAGCACGCCGACGTTGTCGCCCGCCTGRCCCTGGTCGAGCAGCTTGCGGAACATCTCGACGCCGGTCACCGTCGTCGTCGTGGTCGGACGGATGCCGACGATCTCMACCGACTCGCCGACCTTGACGATGCCGCGCTCGACGCGACCCGTCACCACCGTGCCGCGRCCCGAGATCGAGAACACGTCCTCGATCGGCATCAGGAACGGCATGTCGATCGGACGCTCCGGCTGCGGAATGTACTCGTCGACCGTCGCCATCAGCGCCAGAACGGCTTCCTTGCCGATCTTGGGCTCCTTGTCCTCGAGCGCCATCAGGGCCGAGCCCTTGGTGATCGGGATGTCGTCGCCGGGGAAGTCGTACTTGGAGAGGAGCTCGCGCACCTCCAGCTCGACGAGCTCGAGKAGYTCCTCGTCATCGACCATGTCGACCTTGTTGAGGAACACCACCAGSGCCGGMACGCCGACCTGACGGGCGAGCAGGATGTGCTCGCGGGTCTGCGGCATCGGGCCGTCGGCGGCSGACACGACCAGGATCGCGCCGTCCATCTGGGCGGCACCGGTGATCATGTTCTTCACGTAGTCGGCGTGGCCGGGGCAGTCGACGTGCGCGTAGTGGCGGTTGGTCGTCTCGTACTCGACGTGGGCGGTCGAGATCGTGATGCCGCGCGCCTTCTCTTCCGGCGCCTTGTCGATCTGGTCGTAGGCGGTGAAGGTCGCCCCGCCCCCCCATCGGCAACTACGCCGTGNGCGTAGTGGCGGTTGGTCGTCTCGTACTCGACGTGGGCGGTCGAGATCGTGATGCCGCGCGCCTTCTCTTCCGGCGCCTTGTCGATCTGGTCGTAGGCSGTGAAGGTCGCCCCGCCCGACTCCGCCARAACCTTCGTGATCGCCGCCGTCAGCGACGTCTTSCCGTGATCCACGTGCCCGATCGTGCCGATGTTGCAGTGCGGCTTGGTACGGGAGAACTTTTCCTTGGCCATCGTGCAATCCTACCGCGGGACCGGCCATGAGCCGGGCGTAAGAGTGCCTCGCAAAACTCCCGGGTCTCGGGAGCCCTCTCTCTGGCCTCGACGGCGCAGCGGGAGTTTTGTGAGAGACACTAAAGGCGCGGACCGATTAGAGGCTTGTGCGGCGATGATCAAGCGGCAGGTTTGCCGGGAGGGCGGATCGCGCCGCCTGAGGCGTCAGGACGCGGCCTCGCCGACCGGTTCGTAGAGGCGCTGCGCCTCCGGGGCGCCGCCGCGGCGCTCGCCGAGATAGAGCACCCGGACCAGCATCGTGCCGTGGGGGGCGGCCACGGTGAGCACGTCGCCGCAATGGATGGCTTTGGCCGGTGCGTCGGCACGGGTGCCGTTCACGCGGACATGCCCGTCGCTCACCAGACGGGCCGCCATCGAGCGGGTCCGCGCGAACCGCGCGAACCACAGCCATTTGTCGAGGCGCTGGCGCCCCGCGCTCATCCGGCGATCACGGCCGCCGGATCAGGCACGGCATCGCCGCGCCCGAAAACCGGCAACCGCTCTTCGGGCGGGCGCCTCAGCGCTTGCCCCCGTCCGATTCGAGCTTCGCCTTCAGCGCGGCGAGTGCCGCGAAGGGCGAATCGGGATCGGGCTGGCGCTCGCGGCGCGGCGGGCGCTGCTCGGCGTTGGGACGACGGGTCTCGTCGCGGCGTTCGGGACGGTTACGGCCGCCCTGATGCTCGCGGCGGGGACCGCCCCCCTCACCCTGGCCTTCGCGGCGGCTGTCGCCCCGGCCGTCGGCACGGGCCGGACGTCCACCCTCCGGGCGGTCCTCGCGGGGACGGCGCGGGCCGTCGTTGCGACGACCATCCTGGCGGCCATCCGGTCGACCCTCTTGCCGTCCCTCTTGCCGCCCATCCGGCCGTCCCTGGCCGCGACCGGGCCGCGGACCAGTGTGACGCTGCGGACGGTGCAGATGCCAGACCTCGACGGTCTCGGGCGCGGCCGGCTCGGCGGCGGCAGCGTCCGCCTCTGTAGCGGGCTCATCGGCCGGAATCGCCGAATCGGCGGCGTCCACCGCCTCGACCTCGCCGGTCGCCGCAGCCGCCTGCGCGGCGTCGGCGGTCTCGGCCGGCATCGGCGCGGCGGCCTCGGGAGCCGCGTCGGCCGTCTCGGCTTCGTCCGGCGCCGATGCCTCGACCGGGGCAGCGGCTTCGACCGGTGCTTCGGCGGGCTGTTCCGTGGCTGGCTCGGCTTCGCCCCCGGCGTCGGAGGTCGCCTCGGCCGGCGCCGTCTCGTCGCTCGGCTCGGCAGCCGCATCGACGGCGGTCGCGTCCTGCGACGGCGCCTGAGCCGTCTCCTCGGCTGAGGCTTCTTCGACCGATGTCTCCTCGGTCGCCGTCGCATCGCCGGCGGTCTCCTCGGTCGTCGCGTCCTGCGAGGCGACCGCGTCGGGGCGGGTGGCGGGGACGGTCGGCGCTGCCGCGACCAGGGGCACCGTGATGGCCGGGCCGGGGCGGCTCTGGGCGACGTAGCCCAGCGACTTCAGGATCGAGGCGAAATCCTCGCCCGAGCAGCCGACGAGCGAGGTCATGTTCACGGTCGCCACGAAGCCGTCGCCGTCCGCGCTGCCGGCCGGCGGCTCGCCCGGGGTCGTGCCGGGGCGGTAGGCGATGGCCGGGCGGATCAGGTCGGCGAGCCGCTCCAGGATGTCGACGCGCACCGCTCGCTCGCCGCAGACCCGGAAGCCGGCGGCACGGTAGAGGCCCTTGGCGATGTTCGGATCGACCTTGATCGAGGTGCGGCCGGAACTGGCCAGATGCGCGATCTCGTCGAGGCCGGGCTGGTCGAGGCCGCCATTCTTCAGCGCCCAGAGCTGGGCGGCGAGCGTGCGCGGGGCCGGCTTCAGCAGCGCCGGCAGGAAGATGTGGTAGGCGCCGAAGCGCACACCGTGACGGCGCAGATTCGCCCGCCCGTCCTGATCGAGGGTGCGCATCTCATGTGCCACCTTGGCCCGCTCCAGCACGCCGAGCGCCTCGACCACCTGATAGCCGATGCCGCGGGCGAGCCCGGTGAGGTCAGCCGCCGTCTCGATCTCCATCAACGGCCCGAGCAGGCGCACGACATGGGCGCGCAGCCACGCGGCCAGCCGCGTCTCGACCTTCTCGCGCGCGGCGCCGGACAGGCTGTCGTCGGCGATGAGGCGGATGCCGGGCTCGAACAGCTTGTCGCCCGGCGTCAGCTTGGCGACGGGATCGCCGGTCCAGCGGATGATCCCGTCATGCGAGAGCACCAGCGAGGCGTCGGCAGCCGAGGCGAAGCGGTCGGCCCGCGCCTCGATCTCGCCGGCCAGCGCCTTGTCGGCGGCAGAGCGCAGGGTTTTGGCTTCATGGCCCTCGGCTTGCGGGTCGGGCACGAATTGGAAGCCGTGAAGACGGCCCACATGTTGACCCTCGACGGTGACGTCACCGCCGGAGGTGATTTCGGCTTCCAGCATCGTCTTCTCTCTCAAGCGCCGCATCAGGACGCTGGTGCGCCTATCGACGAAGCGGCTCGCGAGGCGCTCGTGCAGGGCGTCGGACAATCTGTCCTCTACCCGACGCGTCTCGCCCTGCCAATGCAGAGGATCGAGCAACCAGTCGGGCCTGTTTGCCACGAAGGTCCAGGTCCGCCCCTGCGCGATGCGCTGGGACAGGGCGTCGATGTCGCCGTCGGTGCGGTCGATCATCGCCACATGGCGGGCGAACCAGTCGTTGGGAATGCGCCCCGCCATGCCGCGCATCAGGAAGCGGTAGAGCTGGGCCACGAGGTCGGCATGGGTCTGCGGATGGACCTTGCGATAGTCCGGCACGCCGCAGGTGTCCCAGAGGCGGCGCACCGCCGCGGGGTCCTTGGCCATGTCGCGGATGTCGTCCTCGCGCATCAGGATCTCGAACGCCTGCTGGTCCTCGCCCATCGGCGCGCGGGTGAGGCCCTGCTCGTGCGGATGCGCGTCGAGGCTCGCCTGCAGCCGTTCCAGCGAGGCGAATTCGAGATCCGGGTTGCGCCATTGCAGCATGCGCACGGGTTCGAAATCGTGAGTCTCCAGCGCCTCGATCATCTCCGGTTCGAAGGGCGGGCAGCGCCCCGTCGAACCGAACGTCCCGTCGGCGATGTGGCGGCCGGCGCGGCCCGCGATCTGGCCCATCTCGGCGGGGGACAGCTTGCGGAAGCGGGTGCCGTCGTATTTCCAGTTCGCGGCGAAGGCCACGTGATCGACGTCGAGGTTCAGCCCCATGCCGACCGCATCGGTGGCCACGAGATAATCGACGTCGCCCGATTGATAGAGTTCGACCTGGGCGTTGCGGGTGCGGGGCGAGAGCGCGCCGAGCACCACCGCCGCCCCGCCGCGCTGGCGCCGAATCAGCTCGGCGATGGCGTAGACCTCCTCGGCCGAGAAGGCGACGATCGCCGTGCGGTGCGGCAGCCGCGAGATCTTTTTTTCGCCCGCGAAGGTCAGGCTCGAGAGACGCGGGCGGGTCGTCGTCTGCACGCCGGGGATCAGCGCCTGCACCAGCGGCAGCATGGTCGAGGAGCCGATCAGCAGCGTCTCCTCCCGACCGCGGCGGTAGAGCAGGCGATCGGTGAAGACGTGGCCGCGGTCCATGTCGGCGGCGAGCTGGATCTCGTCGATCGCGACGAAGGCGACGTCGAGGTCGCGCGGCATCGCTTCGATGGTGCAGATCCAGTAGCGCGGCCGGTCCGGCTTGATCTTCTCCTCGCCGGTGATGAGGGCGACATTCTCGGTGCCGACCTTGGCGACCACGCGCAGATAGACCTCGCGGGCCAAGAGCCTGAGGGGCAGGCCGATCATGCCGGTCGGATGCAGAAGCATCCGCTCGATGGCCATGTGCGTCTTGCCCGTGTTGGTCGGGCCGAGCACCGCCGTGACCCCGCGCGCGCGGGCCTCGCGGTGAAGGGTGCGGAGCGTCATGCGGGGGCGGCGATCCCTACGGCGCTGAGGGCCGTCGGCGGAGCGGAGGGCAGCCGGGCGCGGGGCCCTGCATCGGAAGTCGGCCGCTCGAGCACCGTCCCGGATACCGGATCCAAAACGATGCTCCAGACTCTTGCTGTTGCATCATCTTTTTTCCGAAAGCCGGAAACCACCTTTCGGGATGATGCTCTAGCGGTACGGGGCGAGCCGCGGCGACCGTCCCTCATATGGGACGCCCGGCGCCGGCCCGCCAGCGGGGGCACCGATGCCGGGATAGGCGTAGATGTCGATCCGGGGCTGCGGCTGCTGCGGCGTGAGGTCCGTGCAGAGCGTGTCGGGCATCGCCGTGAGCGGGCCGCGGCGCGGCGGGCGGTGCTCGATCACCTGGGCGGAGGAGAACGCATCGGGGCCGCAATCCGGCCCGGCCGTGAGGGTGCCGCCGGCCCAGGCGATGGATGGGACGAGGAGGGCCAGGATGAGGCATGCGATCCGGAAAGGGCTGTTGCGGCGCCGCGGGGTCGTGCGTCGAAACATGGAAGAATCCTCTGACCGCCTCGAGCCTCGTTCGATTTCGCGACTCCGACCCGAACTCCTCATCCTGAGGTGCTGTGGAGCAGCCTCGAAGGATGAGGGCGAGAGCGGGATGGACGAACTGCATCCCGTTCCGAAGAACTACTGCTGCGACAGGCTCGCATCGGCGACGGCGGCCGGTTGCGCCTCGCCGCCGGTGGCGGTCGCTGTGCCCGTCCGCGTCCAGCGGGTCGCCTCGATGATATTGGTGCCGAGCGTGGTGCGCACGGCGATCCGCAGCGGCACCAGCACCCGCGTTCCCTCGACGGGGGCGAGCCAGACCGACATGTCGCGGTTGTCTTCCATGAACTTCACCCCCGGCCGGTCGGGCCGGTGGCCGGCGATGGCGACGTAGCGGGCGTTGCAGACCAGAACCGGCCCACTGTAGCCGGGCTTTTCCACAGCCCGGGTCTCGCCGTAGCTCAGGACCACGTTGAAGCGGGTGGCGCCGTCGAAGACGGGGAGCGTGCGGTTGCAGTTCTCCGGATCGGTGAGGTCGGCGCGGGCGCGGGCCGGCATCATCAGCGCGCTCGCCGGATCGATCACGCCGCGCTTGGCCGCGGCGGTGACCGGCACTCGGTCGCCGGTATCGAGCAGCGGCGGGGTCACCTCGGCCTGGGTGACGTTGCCGTTGGCCAGCGCCATGCGCACGGCGATGCCCGAGCTGCTGGTGCGGGTGGCGATCGAGAAAGCGCTCGGCAGCGGCGCCGCGGCGATGCTGCCCGAGGACCGGGCCGAACCCTGGCCGCCGGTGACCGCGCCGACGAGGCCCGTCAGCACCGCCGAGACATCCATCCGGTAGCGGGGGCCCTCGAAGGCCCCGGTGAGCTGGGCGTTGCCGATCGGAATGCCGGCGAGGTTGACGCTGTAATCGACGGCGACGCCCGCGGGGGCAGCCTTGGCCCTGTGGGCCCGCGGCGCGGCCTGCGTCCCGGCCGGAAGGGCGAGCGCCCCGGCGAGGAGAAGGAGGTGGGCGCGAAGAATGGGCTTGGCGCGCATGGTCTGGACTCTGGGCGGCTCCACGCTCCCGCGCCGTTCGGGACGAGACGGCTGGGACGAGGAAGCTTAGCGCCGGCCATGGTTAACAGACCGTTCGGCCGATGCCAGGGGGCTTTCGGCGGGTCGCGTGCGCTCCTCGACGAACGTGATTTCTCGCCCGAGGAGCTGACCGTCGAGATCACCGAGGAAGGTGCTGCTGAACGATCTCGATCGCGTGCCGTTGGAGCGGCTCGCCGCCCACGGCGTGCGGATCGCGCTCGACGGTTTCGGCATCGGCTATTCCGACATCGGCGATCTTCGCCGATGACCGATCCAGACGCTGACGCTCGACCGCCTGCTCACCGAGGACGTGGCGCAGGCGCACGAGGCCCGCCGGCCTTACCGCTGCGGCGTCCAGGCACGCCCGTGATAGACGAAGCGTTCGCTCTCGCTCGCCAGGGCCGCGAGGCCGCTGAAGGCGGGGTCCTTCACGGTGATGACACTGGTGGGGATGGTGCGCATCTGCCCGGCGAAGGGCGCCTTGCGCTCGAAGGCCTCGCGGAACGCGCCTTCCCGCAGGATGGGGACGATCCGCGGGGCGATGCCGCCGCCGATATAGACTCCGCCGGTGGCCAGGAAGGTCAGCGCCAGATCCCCGCAGACCCGGCCGAGCAGCTTGCTGAACAGTCCGAGCGCGGCATGCGCGTGCGGATCCTCGCCCGAGAGGCCGTTGCCCGTGATCTCGGCCGGGTCGCACAGGGAGCCGTCGCCGCCCGCCCGCACCGCGCGGATCGCCGCGCAGAGCCGGGCGAGACCGGGGCCTGAGAGCAGCGTCTCCACCGTGACCCGATCCTCGACGCGCTCGACCGCCGGCCAGATCGCGAACTCCTCGGCGTCGGTCGGCCCGAGATCGGTGTGGCCGGCCTCCGTCGAGACGATGGCGAGGCGGTCTTCATAGGGGATCAGGGCGGCGGCGCCGAAGCCGGTGCCCGGCCCGAGAACGAGGCGCGGCCCGCTGGCGTCGCTGCAAGTCGGGCCGATCGGCGTGAGGTCGTCGGGCGCGATGCCGGCCGCGCCCGCGGCGACCGGCACGTAATCGTTGACGAGGGCGACCCGCGCGAGCCCGAAATCGCGGCCGATCGCGGCAGCGTCCACCAGCCAGTCAGCGTTGGTGAGATGGACCGCCGGAGCATCGACCCGGCCCGCAATCGCCAGGATCGCCGAGCGCGGCGCGGGCCCGCCGCCCTGCGCCAGGGAGGCCCGGATCGCCGCGCTCGGATCGGGATGGCCGTGCGTCGCCTCGCGCGAGAGGAGACGGGGCGGCGCTCCCCTCGTTTCGATCAGGCCGAAGCGGGCATTCGTCCCGCCGATATCGCCGATCAGCACCGGGAACTCGAACATCCGCCTCTTGCCTCTCGTGGTGCTTTGCCGCGGGTCTTGTTTTTGCGTCGTCTCTTTTTCGAAAGCCGGCAACCACCCTTCGGGACGACGCTGTAACAGAGGGTGCGCCGGCCGTTCGGCAAGCCGTGAACGAAGCCGTGAAGGGGGTCAGGCGGCGGGCAGCGTGTCCGGATCGATGGGCGCGCCCTCGGCCCAGGCGGTGATCAGCGCGCGCACATCCGCGGGCGTGGCGAGGCGGCGGCCGGCCACGGTCTCGCCGTCGCCGATGCGCACGCTGATGCCGCCATCCTCGTTGACCGAGGCGAAGGCGATCTCGTCGGTGCGGTCGTCGCCGAGGAAGATCGTGCGCCGGCCGGCATAGGGGGCCGCCTCCGAGAAGGCGCGGATCGCGTGGCCCTTGGTGGCGTCGGCCGGCACGATCTCGCCGACCGCCTTGCCGAGTTGGAGCCGGTAGGCGGCGCCGAGATCGGCCGCGACCGCCTTCACGATGGTCTCGGCCGCCTGCGCATCGCCCGGCGTGGCGAGCCGCCAATGCACCGCGACCGAGGCGCCCTTGTCCTCGATCAGCACGGATTCGTAGCGGGCCGTCTCCGCGTGCAGCCGCTCGACGCCCGCGCGCAGATCCGGATGATCCTCCGGCCGTCCGCCGCTCCGATGACCGTCCACCCGGCGCTCGACGCCGTGCAGCCCGGCCACGTCGAACCGGGCGGGGCTCAGGAAATCGTCGATCACCGTGACCGGCCGGCCGGTGACGATGGCGAGCGCCCCGCCGAGCCGCTCGCGCAGGCGCTCTAGCGCGGGCACCAGGCCGGGATCGACCTGCACCGCGTCGGGGCGCGGGGCGATCTCGACCAGGGTGCCGTCGAAATCGAGGAACAGCGCGTAGTCTGCGGTTTGGCGTGCCTCTTGGCTCACGGCGTCGTCCTTCTTTCGGGCTGTCCATGCGCTAGCATGAGGGGCGGTTGCGACAAACCGCTGATGCGACACCAACGGAGGAGCCCGTGCGGCCCATCCCCGTCCGCCCCGGTCCGGGGCAGGAAAGCGTCTGGGACTATCCCCGCCCGCCCCGGCTGGAGTCGGTGCCGGAGCGGCTGACCGTCATCCTCGGCGGCCAAACCATCGCCGCGACCACGGAAGGCTTCCGTGTGCTGGAGACGAGCCACCCACCGACCTACTACTTTCCGCCCGAGGCGATCGCGGAGGGCGTGCTCGGGCCCCCGCGCCGGGCCGGGATCTGCGAATGGAAAGGCCGGGCGGTGCTGTTCGACGTGATGGGCGGCGCAGAGCGGGCGCCGGGGGCGGCCTGGGCCTATCCCGACCCGACGCCGGGCTTCCGGCCGATTGCCGGCTACGTCGCCTTCTATGCCGGGCCGATGGAGGCCTGCCTCGTCGGCGACGTGCGGGCCGAGCCTCAGCCCGGTGGCTTCTACGGCGGCTGGGTCACGCCGGGGCTCGTCGGCCCGTTCAAGGGCGGGCCCGGCACGATGGGCTGGTGACGGTTTTCGGGCTGGCGCCCCTCCATCCGGGGCCGCTACACGGGCCTCGGACACGAACGCGAGGAGCCGCGCATGCAGGTTGAGACCGATCCCCGAGACGTCGGCCTCTGTCCCGACCGCCTCGAACGGGTCGATGCCTGGATGCGGGGCTATGTCGAGAGCGGGCGGCTGGCCGGCCTCTCGGTGAGCGTGCTGCGGGGTGGCAAGACCGCCTTCTTCCGCGCCCACGGCCATGCCGACCTCGCGCGGGAGAGGCCGTTTGCCGCCGACACCATCACCCGCATCTACTCGATGACGAAGCCGCTGACCTCGCTCGCGGTGCTGATGCTCTACGAAGAGGGGCGCTTCCAGCTCGACGATCCGGTCGCGCGCTTCCTGCCGGAATTCGCCGAGATGCGGGTGATGACCGGCGGTAACCGGGCTAAGCTCGAGACCGAGCCGGCGCTGCGCGCCATCACGATCCGCGACCTCCTCACCCATACCAGCGGGCTGACCTACGGCTTCATGGAGGCGACCCTCGTCGACGCGCTCTACCGCCAGAACGAGATCGACTTCCAGACCTCGAACCTTCCGCTCGGCGAGCTCGTGGCAAAGCTCGCGCGCCAACCGCTCCTGGCCCGGCCGGGGGCGGAGTGGAACTACTCGGTCGCGACCGACGTGCTCGGCCATCTCGTGGCGGTCGTCTCGGGCCAGGATTTTGCCGATTTCATGCGGTCGCGCATCCTGCGCCCGCTCGGCATGGACGACACCGATTTCTTCGTGCCGGAAGGGAAGCAGGCGCGCTTTGCGGCGAACTACGCCTTCGACCGCGCCGGAAACCTTCGCCTCTACGACGACAGCGTCGGCAGCCGCTTCCTGGCGCCGCCGCCGCTGGCCTCGGGCGGGGGCGGGCTCGTCTCCACGGCGGGCGACTACCTGCGCTTCTGCCGGCTGATCCTCGAACTCGGCGAACTGGACGGCGTGCGGCTGCTCGGGCGCAAGACCGTCGAACTCATGCTGATGAACCACCTGCCCGGCGATCTCGCCGCCATGGGCCAGCCGCGCTTCGCCGAATCCTCCTATGCCGGCATTGGCTTCGGTCTCGGGTTCTCGGTCATGCTCGATCCCGCGCGCGCCCAGATCCTGGGGACGCCGGGCGAGGTCTCCTGGGGCGGCGTGGCGAGCACCTCGTTCTGGGTCGATCCCGACGAGGACATGGCGGTGGTGCTGATGACCCAGCTGACCCCCTCCTCCGCCCTGCCCCTGCGCCGCGAATTGCGGGTGCTGACCTACGCCGCCATCGAGAGCTGAGGTTCTTCACCGTCCCGGATGGGTCTCGGGAACGGAAGCGCGGCAATTAACATATGTGGATGGGCCGTTTCTCGGCATCGGAGCGGATCGCGTTCGCTTCGATGCCGTGCGACGCCCTGTATCCGCCGCGACCGGATCGTTCGAAGACATCAAAGGGAAGCCCGACCGGACATGAACGACCTCAACGACCAGCGCCCACTCGGTCGCCGGGGCCCGCGGATGCAGGTCAACCCGCCGGTCTTCTTCACCTCGGCCGGCCTGACACTCGCCTTCGCCGGCCTCAGCGCGCTGTTTCCCACACAGGCCAAGTCGATCTTCGACACCCTGCAAGCTACGATCGTGCACGAGTTCGGCTGGTTCTACATCGCCGTCGTCGCGGGCTTTCTCGGCTTTGCGATCTTCCTGATGCTGAGCCGCTACGGCGACGTGAAGCTGGGGCCGGACGATAGCGAGCCGGACTACAGCTACCTGTCGTGGTTCGCGATGCTGTTCAGCGCCGGGATGGGCATCGGCCTGATCTTCTTCGGGGTGGCCGAGCCGATCCAGCACTACGCTACGCCCCCCGTGGGCGAGGGCAAGACCATCGAGGCCGCCCAGCGGGCGATGGTGCTGACCTTCTTCCACTGGGGTGTGCACGCCTGGGCGATCTACATCGTCGTCGGGCTGGCGCTGGCCTATTTCTCGTTCCGCCGCGGCCTGCCGCTGACGGTGCGCTCGGCGCTTCATCCTCTCATCGGTGACCGGATCAACGGCCCGATCGGGCACGCGATCGACATCTTCGCGGTGCTCGGCACGATCTTCGGCGTCGCGACCTCGCTCGGGCTCGGCGTGCTTCAGGTCAATGCCGGCTTCACCCACCTGTTCGGCGTTCCGAACAACACCTTCGTGCAGATCATCCTGATCGCCGCCATCACCGGCTGCGCCACGCTCTCGGTCGCCTCCGGGCTCGACAAGGGCGTGAAGATTCTGTCCGAACTGAACATCATCCTGGCCGTCGTGCTGCTCGCCTTCGTGCTGGTCACCGGCTCGACGGTGTTCCTGCTCCAGGCCTTCGTCCAGAATGTCGGCGCCTATCTCGGGGCCGTGGTCGAGCGCACGCTCCAGACCTACGCCTACAAGCCCAATGAGTGGCTCGGCAGTTGGACGCTGTTCTACTGGGGCTGGTGGATCGCGTGGTCGCCCTTCGTCGGCATGTTCATCGCCCGGATCTCGCGTGGGCGCACCATCCGCGAATTCGTCACCGGCGTGCTGCTGGTGCCGGTGCTGTTCACCTTCTTCTGGATGACCGTGTTCGGCAACTCCGCCATCGAGATGGATCGCAGCGGCGCGGTGCCGCTGGCGCAGATCGTCAAGGACAACATGCCTGTTGCCCTGTTCGAGATGCTCGGGCATCTGCCGTTCGGCACGATCGCCTCGGGCGTGGCGATGCTGCTCGTGATCTTCTTCTTTATCACCTCGGCGGATTCCGGGGCTCTGGTGATCGACATGATCACCTCGGGCGCGGCTGACAACCCGCCGCTCTGGCAGCGGGTGTTCTGGGCGGTCAGCAGCGGCGCCATCGCCGCGGTGCTTCTGGTGGCGGGCGGGCTGGAGGCGCTCCAGACCGCGGCCATCGCCAGCGCCCTTCCCTTCTCCGTCGTGATGATCTTCATCTGCTACGGCCTGCTCCGGGCCCTCCAGATGGAGGGGCGCAGCGGCGGACTCGACCTGTCCTCGGCCGCCGCGTCGGGCGGCCTGTCCTGGCAGGACAGGCTGGCGGCCATCACCCGCTCCTACCGGAAGGAAGATCTCGAGACCTTCCTCGACGACACCGTCGCGCCCGCCCTCGAAGCGGTGGCCGGGCAGATGCGCGAGAGCGGCTTGTCGCCCGAAGTCGTGCGGACGGCCGAGCGGATCGATCTCATCGTTCCCTACGGGGACCGGGGCGCCTTCCGCTACGGCATCCGGGTGCGCGGATTGCGGAATCCGAGCTTCGCCTGGGCCGAGAACCCGTCGAGGTCGTCGAACCAGCGCCATTACCGCGCCGTCGTCCAGACCTCCGAGGGCGACCGCCCGCACGACGTCACCGGCTACGGCCGGGATCGGCTGATCGACGACCTCCTGAAGCGCTACGCGCAGTTCCGGGCGGTCCGGGGCGCCGCCTGAGCCGCTTCTCCGACGGGCCGTGGTTCGGCCCATCGGACACGCTGCGATGGGACACCGACGAGCATGATCGTCGGTGAGGCGCCGATACGCACTCAGGGGGCTGTGGAAGATTTCACCGCCCCCGCCTGTGCGACCGGCTGCCCATGACGCTCAGCATCTGAGCCGGCCATCGCCGCCTTTCACTGCGGATGCGGCCAACAACCCAGCGACGCACAATCTTGGCTCGCATGCCCGAAGGGACAGCGGGGCGTCCGACGCATGCCCGCATCTCACCTGTGCGACGGCCGCCGGATCTGCCACTTTAAGTTGATGTCAGCGCTCCCGTCCGGCCGCAGCGAAGAAAATTTTATAGCAATTCAAAAAATATTTGATGCCCGGTTAAGCGGATGATGCACTGCAACGGGCGTGTTTTGATCGAAGTTTTTTGTCGAGCCACGAGACAGCTTGATTGAACTTTAGTGCCAGCCCTGATTGGATCCGGCCTTAGAACAAAACCAAGTTGGGCAGGAAAACATGGCTGGTTCCGAGCCTTGGAACGCCTCACGCGCCGCGGGGATCGTGGCTGAGCTGCAATCTCTGGAAGGCGCGACTCTCCCTATATTGCATGCGCTTCAGGAAACGTTCGGCTATGTCGACGCCCAGGCGGTGCCGCTGATCGCCGACGCGCTGAACCTGTCGCGCGCCGAAGTGCATGGCTGCCTGACCTTCTACCACGACTTCCGGCGCGAACCGCCGGCCGGGCGCCACCACGTGAAGCTGTGTCGGGCCGAGGCCTGCCAGGCGATGGGCTCCGACCGGCTCCACGGCGAAATCCTCTCCCGCATGGGTTGCGATTGGCACGGCACCAGCGCCGACGGCGTGACCGTCGAGCCGGTCTACTGCCTCGGCCTCTGCGCCAACGCCCCCGCCGCCCTGGTCGATGACGAGCCGCTGGCCCGGCTCTCGGCCGAATCCCTCGACGCCGCCCTCAAGGAGGTTCGCGCGTGAGCATCACCGTCTACGTTCCGCAGGACGCCGTCGCCCTCGGCCTCGGCGCCAACCGCGTCGCCCGCGCGATCTTCGCCGGGGCCGAGCGTCGTGGTCTCGACGTGCGCATCGTCCGCACCGGCACCCGCGGCCTGCTCTGGCTCGAACCGATGGTCGAGGTCGCGACCCCTGAAGGCCGCATCGCCTACGGCCCGGTGACGCCGGCCGATGTCGAGGGCTTGCTCGATGCCGGGCTCACCGAGGGCGGCGCGCACGCGCTCCGCCTCGGCAAGCCCGAGGAAATCCCCTTCCTCGCCAAGCAGCACCGGCTCACCTTCCACCGCTGCGGCGTGGTCGATCCGGTCTCGGTCGAGGATTACCGGGCCCATGGCGGCTATCGCGGGCTCGAAGCCGCGCTGAAGCTCGAGGCCGAGGGCGTCGTCGCCCAGGTGCGCGATTCGGGTCTGCGCGGGCGCGGTGGCGCCGGCTTCCCGGCGGGCATCAAGTGGAACACGGTGATGCTGGCCCAATCGGACCAGAAATACGTGGTCTGCAACGCCGACGAGGGCGATTCCGGCACCTTCGCCGACCGGATCATGATGGAGGGCGACCCCTTCAACCTGATCGAGGGCATGACCATCGCCGCCGTCGCAACGGGGGCCACGCGGGGCTACATCTACTGCCGCTCCGAGTACCCGCAGGCATTCCGCACGCTCCGCGACGCGATCGCCAACGGCGTGCGGGCCGGTGTGCTCGGCGACAACATTCTGGGCTCCGGTAAAAACTTCCACCTGGAAGTCCGTCTCGGGGCCGGCGCCTACATCTGCGGCGAGGAGACCTCGCTGCTGGAGAGCCTGGAGGGCAAGCGCGGCATCGTCCGGGCCAAGCCCCCGATCCCGGCGCTGAAAGGCTTTCTCGGCAAGCCGACGCTGGTCAACAACGTCATGACCTTCACGGCCGTGCCCTACATCCTCGAGCACGGCGCCAAGGCCTATGCCGAGTACGGCATGGGCCGTTCGCTCGGCACCTTGCCGATCCAGCTCGCCGGCAACATCCGGCAGGGCGGCCTGATCGAGTACGCCTTCGGCATCACCATCCGTCAGGTGATCGAGGATTTCGGCGGCGGCACGGCCTCGGGCCGGCCGGTCCGAGCGGTGCAGGTCGGCGGCCCGCTCGGGGCCTATTTCCCCGACGATCTGCTCGACACGCCCCTCGATTACGAGGCGATGGCGGCCAAGAAGGGCCTCGTCGGCCATGGCGGCATCGTGGTGTTCGACGACACGGTGGACATGGCCAAACAGGCCCGCTTCGCCTTCGAGTTCTGCGCCACCGAATCCTGCGGCAAGTGCACCCCCTGCCGCGTCGGCGCCACCCGCGGCGTCGAGACCATGGACAAGGTCATCTCCGGCATCCGCCCGGAGGCCAACCTCAAGCTCGTCGAGGATCTCTGCGAGATCATGACCGACGGCTCGCTCTGCGCCATGGGCGGCCTGACGCCGATGCCCGTGATGAGCGCGATCACCAACTTCCCCGAGGATTTTCGGCGCGCGGGCGATCTGCCCGTCGCGGCCGAGTGAGGAGGCCCTCGCATGACCCTCATCAAGGAAATCGACTACGGCACGCCGATCCGGCTCAACGAGCAGACGGTGACGCTGACCATCGACGGCGAGAGCGTGACGGTGCCCGCGGGCACCTCGGTCATGGCCGCCGCGATGCATATGGGCACCAAGATCCCGAAGCTCTGCGCCACGGATTCGCTGGAGCCGTTCGGCTCCTGCCGCATGTGCCTCGTGGAGATCGACGGGCGGCGCGGCACGCCCGCCTCCTGCACCACGCCGGCCGAGAACGGCATGGTCGTGCACACGCAGACCGACAAGCTGCACCGCCTGCGCAAGGGCGTGATGGAGCTCTACATCTCCGACCACCCGCTCGACTGCCTGACCTGCGCCGCCAACGGAGATTGCGAACTGCAGGATACGGCCGGTCAGGTCGGCCTGCGCGAGGTCCGCTACGGCTATGACGGCGACAACCACGTCAAGCCGGCTTCCGACCGCTACCTGCCCAAGGACGAGTCGAACCCCTACTTCACCTACGATCCGTCGAAGTGCATCGTCTGCAACCGCTGTGTCCGCGCCTGCGAGGAGACGCAGGGCACCTTCGCGCTGACCATTGAGGGCCGCGGCTTCGACAGCCGCGTGGCGGCAGGCCCGACCAACTTCATGCAGTCCGAATGCGTGTCCTGCGGCGCCTGCGTCCAGGCCTGCCCGACCGCGACGCTGCAGGAGAAGACGATCCATCAATACGGCCAGCCGGACCATTCCGAGGTCACGACCTGCGCCTATTGCGGCGTCGGCTGCGCCTTCAAGGCGGAGATGCAGGGCGACAAGGTCGTGCGCATGGTGCCCTACAAGGGCGGCAAGGCCAACGAGGGCCATAGCTGCGTCAAGGGCCGCTTCGCCTACGGCTACGCCACCCACAAGGACCGCATCACCAAGCCGATGATCCGCGAGAAGATCACGGATCCGTGGCGCGAGGTCTCCTGGGAGGAGGCGATCAACCACGCCGCGTCCGAGTTCAAGCGCATCCAGGCGACCTACGGCCGCGACTCGGTCGGCGGCATCACCTCGTCGCGCTGCACCAACGAGGAGGCTTACCTCGTCCAGAAGCTGGTGCGCGCCGCCTTCGGCAACAACAACGTCGATACCTGCGCCCGCGTCTGCCACTCGCCGACCGGTTACGGCCTGATGTCCACGCTCGGCACTTCGGCCGGCACGCAGGACTTCAAGTCGGTCGAGGAATCCGACGTGATCCTCGTCATCGGTGCCAACCCGACCGACGGCCACCCCGTCTTCGGCTCGCGGATGAAGAAGCGGCTTCGCGAGGGCGCCCGCCTCATCGTCGCCGACCCGCGCAAGATCGACCTCGTGAAGTCGCCCCACATCCGGGCCGACCACCACCTGCCGCTCAAGCCCGGCTCCAACGTCGCCTTCATCAACGCCTTCGCCCACGTCATCGTCACGGAAGGGCTGATCGCCGAGGATTACGTCCGCGAGCGCTGCGATCTGGCCGAGTTCGAGTCCTGGGCCCGCTTCATCGCCGAGGAGCGCAACTCGCCGGAAGCCGCCCAGGCCATCACCGGGGTCGATCCGCAGGAGATCCGCGCCGCGGCCCGGCTCTACGCCACCGGCGGCAAGGCGGCGATCTATTACGGGCTCGGCGTGACCGAGCACAGCCAGGGCTCGACCATGGTGATGGGCATGGCCAACATCGCCATGGCCACCGGCAATATCGGCATGGTGGGTGCGGGCGTGAACCCGCTGCGCGGCCAGAACAACGTGCAGGGCTCCTGCGACATGGGCTCGTTCCCGCACGAGCTGCCGGGCTACCGCCACGTCTCGGACGACGCCACCCGCGAGAGCTTCGAGGCGATCTGGGGGGCCAAGCTCGATAACGCGCCGGGCCTGCGCATCACCAACATGCTGGATGAAGCCGTCGGCGGCACCTTCAAGGGGATGTACATCCAGGGCGAGGACATCGCGCAGTCCGACCCCGACACCCATCACGTCACCTCCGGCCTCAAGGCCATGGAGTGCATCGTGATCCAGGATCTGTTCCTGAACGAGACCGCCAAATACGCCCACGTCTTCCTGCCGGGCGCCTCGTTCCTGGAGAAGGACGGCACCTTCACCAATGCCGAGCGCCGCATCTCCCGCGTACGCAAGGTGATGGCCCCGATGGGCGGCTACGGCGATTGGGAGGGCACGGTGCTGCTCGCCAACGCGCTGGGCTACAAGATGGAATACACCCACCCGTCGCAGATCATGGACGAGATCGCGGCGCTCACCCCGAGCTTCGCCAACGTCTCGTACCAGAAGCTGGAGGAGCTGGGCTCGATCCAGTGGCCGTGCAACGAGAAGGCGCCGCTCGGCACGCCGATGATGCACGTGGACCGGTTCGTGCGCGGCAAGGGCCGCTTCATGATCACGGAATACGTGCCCACCGACGAGCGGACCACGGGCAAGTTCCCGCTGATCCTCACCACGGGCCGCATCCTCTCGCAGTACAATGTCGGCGCGCAGACGCGGCGGACCGAGAACTCCCGCTGGCACGAGGAAGACGTGCTGGAGATCCACCCCTTCGACGCGGAGATGCGCGGCATCGTCGATGGCGACCTCGTCGCCCTGGAGAGCCGCTCGGGCGACATCGCGCTGAAGGCCAAGGTGACGGAGCGGATGCAGCCGGGGATCGTCTACACGACCTTCCACCACGCCAAGACCGGCGCCAACGTCATCACCACCGACTATTCGGACTGGGCGACCAACTGCCCCGAATACAAGGTGACGGCGGTGCAGGTGCGGCGCACGAACCGGCCCTCCGACTGGCAGGCGAAGTTCTACGAAGAGGATTTTTCGCTGACGCGCATCGCTGAAGCGGCGGAATAGTCTTCCAACGGGGCGGCATTCGGCCCGCCCCCGACGTCCGGTCCTGTCCCTCATCCTGAGGTGACGGAGCCAAGCGGAGGCCTCGAAGGGGGGCTCCAGAACGCGCTGCGATCCCTGGAGCCCTCCTTCGAGGCCGCTCGCGCGGCACCCCCGGATGAGGGAGCGGGCGCGAGCGCTCTCCAATTCGATACAGCCGAGTGCAGGCGATGAGCGCGACCAATCCCAACGACAAGCTGGTGCGGATGGCCAACCAGATCGCCCTGTTCTTCCGGTCCTACCCGGAGGAGGAAGCGGTCTCGGGCATCCACAAACACATCGTGGCGTTCTGGACGCCGAAGATGCGCCGCGATCTCGAAGGCTACGCCGACGAGGCCGGCGAACGGCTCGACGCCCTCGTTCACCGCGCACTTCACGAAGAGCCGGCGGTCGAGAGCCCGGTGCGTCCGGCCACCCGCAACCCGCAGCTCGTGGGCGAGGGGGCCAGCGACGCGGGGTGAAGGCCGGCGGCCTGCGGCTTGAGAAGCCTGCCGCAATCGGCCTACCACGGCGGGAGCCCGCCCTCTCAGCGGGTGCCGGGGCGGCGCATCCGTGATCGACAAGCTCGAATTCCTCCTGGCGCTCGCCCGCGAGCAGCATTTCGGGCGCGCGGCGGAGACCTGCGGCGTCACCCAGCAGACCCTCTCGGCGGGGGTGAAGAGCCTGGAGGACCGTTTCGGCGTGCGCTTGGTTCAGCGCGGCTCGCGCTTCCAGGGCTTCACGCCCGAGGGCGACCGGGTGCTGGCCTGGGGCCGCCGCATCGTCGGCGATGCCCGTGCCATGCAGGACGACGTGGCCGCACTTCGCAAGGGACTCTCGGGCCACCTGCGGATCGCCGCGGTGCCCACCGCGCTGCCGATGGTGGCGGCGCTGACCACGCCCTACCGGGCCCGCTACCCGAATGTGCGCTTCAGCGTCATCTCCACGACCTCGGAGGAGATCTTCTCGCTGATCGACAACCTCGAGGCCGATGCGGGGCTGACCTATCTCGACAACGAGCCCCTCGGGCGGGTCATCGCCGTGCCGCTCTATACCGAGCACTACCAGCTCCTGACCGCGGCGGGCGGCCCCTACGACGACCGGGCCAGCGTCACCTGGGCGGAGCTGGCGAAGATCCCGCTCTGCCTGCTGACCCCCAACATGCAGAACCGCCGCATCATTGATCAGCAGATGCGGGCCGCGGGCGGTGAGCCGGCGCCGACCCTCGAATCGAATTCGATGGTGGTGCTGATGACCCATGTGCGCACCCTGCAATGGGCGAGCGTGATGCCGGCCATCCTTGCCGACGCGCTGGGGCCGACCGAGGGCCTGCGGGCGATCCCGATCGTGGAGCCCGACCTGCGCCACGCCATCGGCCTCGTCGCCCCGCGCCGCGACCCGGCGACCCCGATGGTGACGGCCCTCGTCAACGTCGCCCGCGCCGTGGCCCGGACCCTCGACGGCGAGGATCCGGTCCCGCCGGTACTGCACGGTTCCAGCCCGAGCTGAGATCTTGAGATCCCGAAGGGATCATCCCTTTGGCGGGGCACGGGGCAGCGCCCCGATGTCCCCTTAACCGGTCAGGCGCCGGGGCGCTGAATCACGGCGCAGAGGGTGAGCGGGCCCTGCTCCTTGCGCATGAAGGCGCAGGTGACGCGGGCGCCGTCCACCTCGACGGTGCTGTGGCGCTTGGCTTGCGCGCTCGCGCGGGCCTGCCGGGTTGCGTCAAGCAGCCGATCCGGGGCGATCCCGGTGATGGCATGGCCCGCCTGCACGAACAGGGTGTCGTAGGCCTCGGGCGGGGTCTCGCCCTTGTACTGCGCGCCGACGGAGGACGCGTCGGCGCCGGCGCATGAGAGCGTCAGCGATGTCTGTGGCCCAGCCTCGAACCGGGCGAAGTCGGCGGTCCGCTCGGCGACCGTCGCGCTCGTTGCCCGTTGCACCCGGTCGATCAGATCGGTGCAGGACTCCTCCGCCATGGCAGGCGAGGCGGCGAGGGCGAGGAGGAGGGCGAGGGTGCTGCGCATGCACCAGATGTAGGGCAAACCGGCAAATCCCGTCGCCGGTCTGGGCTGAGGCGTAGCGCCGCTCCGGCTCACGGGTGCCAGGGCTCGGCGGGCTCCGCCTCCGCTTCCTCGGCGCCCTGCGTATCGAGCTGGGCCTGGATCGCGCGCAGGGCCTCCTGCACCCCCTGCCCCGAGGCGGCCGAGAGCACCAGCGGCTTGCCGCCCGCCGCCCGCTTCAGCCGGGCGAGCTGCTGCTTGAGGGTGTCGGCATCGAGCGCATCCGCCTTCGAGAGGGCGACGATCTCGGGCTTGTCGGACAAGCCCTCGCCGTAGGCCTCCAGCTCGCGCCGCACCAGCTTGTAGGCCTTGCCGGCATGCTCGCTCGTGCCCTCCACGAGGTGGAGCAGGACCCGGCAGCGCTCGACATGGGCGAGGAACCGGTCGCCGAGGCCGACGCCCTCGTGCGCACCCTCGATCAGGCCGGGGATGTCGGCGAGCACGAATTCGCGCTCGTCCGAACGCACCACACCGAGACCCGGATGGAGGGTGGTGAAGGGATAATCGGCGATTTTCGGCTTGGCGGCGGTGACGGTCGCCAGGAAGGTCGATTTACCCGCATTCGGCAGGCCGACGAGGCCGGCATCGGCGATGAGCTTGAGGCGCAGGATCAGCCACATCTCCTGGCCTTCCAGGCCGGGATTGGCATGGCGCGGCGCCCGGTTCGTGGAGGTGGTGAAGTAGGCGTTGCCGAAGCCGCCATTACCGCCCTTGGCGAGCCGCACCCGCTGGCCGACCTCGGTCATGTCGGCGATCAGCGTCTCGCCGTCCTCGGCGAAGACCTGCGTGCCCGCCGGCACCTGAAGCACAGCGTCGTCACCCTTGGCGCCGTGGCAGTTCGAGCCCATGCCGTGCTCGCCCTTCTTCGCCTTGAAGTGCTGCCGGTAGCGGTAGTCGATCAGGGTGTTGAGGCCCTGCACGCACTCGATCCAGACGTCGCCGCCCCGTCCGCCGTCGCCGCCGTTCGGCCCGCCGAACTCGATGAACTTTTCCCGCCGGAACGAGACGCAGCCGGGACCGCCGTCGCCGGAGCGGACGTAGACCTTGGCTTCATCGAGGAATTTCACGGTGCTTCGCCTTGGATTCTGGACCGGAAGGACCGGTCAGCTTTCTGTGCGACGGCACTGGCCGTCGAGATTGAGGTACTGGATGCTGCGCAGGCCCGCCTCGAACCATCCGCCGGCATCCGGTTGGCGGCCGTTGGCGCCGCCATCGCCGTAGAGGTTGATCTGGATCGCGCCATCGGGCGAGCGCAGGGTCGGTGCTTCGCCGTCCCGAGCATAGGTCCAGGTCGGCCGTTCGTCGAACAAGGTCTGCGACCCGTCCGCCTCCCGCTGGAACAGTTGCCCGTAGGTGCTCCCGCCACCCGCAGGGCTGGCGAAGTAGAACCCGACCTTCGGGGTGCGGCCGGCGAAATTGTAGAACTCGCAGTAGAGCCGGGTTTCGCCCCGAGGTCTCGGAGCGGCCGCCGCCGCGGCTTCGATCGGCGGCGGCGGCACCTCGCGGGTGATCGCGAAGATCAGGCTGCCGAGGGCGATCGCGGTGAGGCCGGCCCCGAGGCCGGCAACCGTCCGTGTCCTCATGCCGAGCGGCCCCCCACGGCCGTCCCGCGCCGGTCGAGCCACTCGGCCCGGTCGAGCCGGAAGTCGTGGCTCGGCACGGCACCGCCCCGCGACTCGAAGACCGGTGCGGATTCCCCGGTGAGGCGGAACCCGCACTTCTCCAGCACGCGGCGCGAGCCGGGATTGCCGATCATCGCCGACGAGGCGAGCGCCTGCTCTCCGGCATAGGCGAAGGTCGCGTCCACCAGCGCCTCGGCCGCCTCGGTCATCAGCCCCTCGCCCCAGAACGGGCGCCCGAGCCAATAGCCGAGATGCGGCTCCGACGCGTCGGGCCGGCTCTCGACCGAGACGACACCGATCAGGTTCGCGGGCGCTGCCCGCCGGCACAGGGCCATGATCAGCCCCTCCCCGGCCGTGTTCATCGCCCGCGCCCGGATCACGAAGCTTTCGGCCTCGGGCAAGGGCAGCGGGCTCGAAATCCGCGCGGTCATCTCGGCCACCGCCGGATCGCCTGCGAAGCGCGACACGGCCTCGGCGTCGCGGGCCATGGGCCAGCGCAGCCAGAGCCGGCGCGTCTCGATGCGGAAAACGTCGTCGCGGGTGAGATCGGGGAACATCGTGAGCCGGTCATGCGAGGGCGCCCGAAGGCGCCGTCCGGGACGACGAAGGGGGAGGATGGTGCCCCATCCTCCCCCGTGTTCCGATCCGCTCGAAGCTTCGCGTGAAGCCTTCAGCGATCGTCCGCCGGTTCGGTGTGGGACACCGGCGGGACGCTCGCTTCGTCGTCAGCGACAAGCGTCCGCCGTTACTCCGCGGCCTGAGCCAGCGGCACTACGGTTACGAAATCGCGGCCGCGCCGGGTCTCGAACTGCACCTTGCCCGGGACGAGGGCGAACAGGGTGTGGTCCTTGCCCATGCCGACATTCGTGCCGGGGTGCCACTTCGTGCCGCGCTGGCGCACGATGATGTTGCCCGGAATGACGGCCTCAGAGCCGAACTTCTTGACGCCGAGGCGCCGGCCGGCGGAGTCGCGGCCGTTGCGGGACGAGCCGCCTGCTTTTTTGTGTGCCATGGGATTGCTCCGGAATTCTGCTGGATCTGCGTTCGGACGGGCGGCTGATTACTCAGCGGCGGCCGGGGCGGACTCGGCGGCCGGCTCGGCCTTCCGGGTCTTGCGCGGCTCGGCCTTCGAGGTCTTGCCGCCGGCGCTGATCTCGGTGATGCGCACGACCGTGAAGTCCTGACGGTGACCGCGGCGGCGACGCGAGTTCTGGCGACGGCGCTTCTTGAAGGCGATGACCTTCCGCGTGCGGCCGTGCTCGACGATCTCGCCGGTGACACCGATGCCCGACAGGAGCGGGGTGCCGACCTGGGTAGCATCGCCGTCGGTGAACAGCAGCACGTCGCCGAAGGTGACAGCGGCGCCGGCCTCACCCTCGAGGGTGGCCACGGTGATGACGTCGTTGGCGGCAACGCGATATTGCTTGCCGCCTGTCTTGATGACTGCGAACATCGTTGTCTCTCGTGTTCTGTGCCGGCCTCCGGCGCCGTGAGGGCCTGGGCCGTCTTCTTGATTCAGGTCATCCGCGCGGGTCAGGCTGGGCCGTAGGCGCACGAACGCGAAACGCGCGGACTTCGTCGAGGAAGCCGCGCGGTGCCGGCCGGATAGTCGGGAGCGGGCCTTCTGTCAAGGCAAGACGAAGACGCGCCTACCGCTTCGTCAGCCCGCCGAGCACGTTGCGCAGGATCGCGTCGCCCACCTCGGTGCCGACCTTGCGCGCCATGGAGCGGGCAGCGTTGCCGATGACCTGCTCGGCCAGACTCGGCGGTGGGCGGCGGCTGCGGCCAGCCCCTTTTCCCTTGGGCGCCTCGTCTCCCTTGGGCGCCTCGTCGCCGCTGCCAAAAATGCCGCCGAGCCAGCCGCCCAGCATCCCCGAGAGCCCGCCCTCGCTCTGGCCCGCGGCTTCCGCCGGGGCGGAATCAAGGTGCTTGCGCTGGGCCAGCATCTCGTAGGCGCTCTCGTTGTCGACCGCCTCGTCGTATTTTCCGCGCAGTGGGCTCTGCGCGATGATCGCGGCGCGCTCGGCCGGCGTCAGCGGCCCCACCCGCCCCTGCGGCGGCGCGATCAGTGCCCGCTCCACGATCGAGGGCGTGCCCTTGGCTTCCAGAAAACTCACCAGCGCCTCGCCGACGGCGAGTTCGGTGATCGCCTTGCCGACATCGAAGCCGGGGTTCTGGCGGAAGGTCTCGGCGGCGGCGCGCACGGCGCGCTGGTCGCGCGGGGTGAAAGCGCGCAGCGCGTGCTGCACCCGGTTGCCGAGCTGGCCGAGCACCGTCTCCGGCACGTCGAGCGGGTTCTGCGTCACGAAATAGACGCCGACGCCCTTCGAGCGGATCAGGCGCACCACCTGCTCCACCGCGTCGAGCAACGCCTTGGGCGCGTCGTTGAACAGCAGGTGCGCCTCGTCGAAGAAGAACACGAGCTTCGGCTTATCGAGGTCGCCGACCTCGGGGAGCTGTTCGAACAGCTCGGAGAGCATCCACAGCAGGAACGAGGCGTAGAGGCGCGGCCGCTGCATCAGCTTGTCGGCGGCCAGGATGTTGACGAAGCCCCTGCCCTCCCGGTCGGTGCGCATGAAGTCTTCGAGGTTGAGCGCCGGCTCGCCGAGGAATTGGTCGGCGCCCTGGTTCTCCAGCACGAGCAGCGCCCGCTGGATCGCGCCGATCGAGGCGCCCGAGACGTTGCCGTAGCGGGCCGAGAGCTCCTTGGCGTTCTCCGACAGGAAGGTGAGGAGCGCGCGCAGATCCTTCAGGTCGATCAGCGGCCACTGGTTCTCGTCGGCGACGCGGAAGGCGATGTTGAGCACGCCCTCCTGAATGTCGTTGAGTTCGAGCAGGCGGGCGAGGAGGAGCGGGCCCATCTCGGTGACGGTGCAGCGGATCGGGTGGCCCTGCTCGCCGAACACGTCCCAGAAGATCGTGGGGAAGCGGTCGGGCTCGTACGGAATCCCGAGTTCCTCGGCGCGCTTGACGAAGTGGGGCTTGGCCTCGCCCGCGGCGGCGAGCCCCGCGAGGTCGCCCTTGATGTCGGCGGCAAAGACCGGGACGCCCGCGTTGGAGAAGCCCTCCGCCAGCACCTGCAGCGTCACGGTCTTGCCCGTGCCGGTGGCGCCCGCCACGAGGCCGTGGCGGTTGGCCAGCCGCAGGCTCAGCACCTCGGGCTTCGGTCGCGGCCCCGTGCTCCGGCCGACCAGAATCGTCCCCTCGCCCGCTGCCATGCCGTCCTCGTTCGATCCGTCGCCGTTGTGCAGGTGTCGTGACGGACAGGGTATGGCGCCCCGCGCGTCCGATCCAGGGCCGGGGCATCGGCAACCCTTGATTTCGCCGCTGCCGCATCGGACAGACGCACATCTGCTAAGGAGGAAGCGTTTCATGGAAGAATTGATTGCCCGTGTGACCGGCCGTACCGGGCTCGACGCGGCGACCGCCAAGACGGCGATCGGCCACATCCTCGCCTTCCTGCAGAAGGAAGGGCCGGCCACCGAAGTGAGCCAGTTGATGGCCGCGCTTCCGGGCTCCGAGGCGGCGTTGGCCGAGGCGAATGCGTCGGAAGGCGGCGGCGGGCTGATGGGCATGCTCGGCGGCATGATGGGCGGCGGCGTAATGGCGCTCGGCCAGAAGCTGATCTCGGCCGGCGTGCCGATGAACCAGATGCAGCCGCTCGGCCAGGAACTCTTCGCCTACGGCCGCGAGAAGGCGGGCGAGGATGTCATGGGCCCGATCGTCGGCTCGGTCCCGGGCCTGAACCAGTTCGTCTGAGACGGCAGGATCGTCCCATAAACCCTTGGGATCGTTAGCCGGTTTTCATTCGCCGGCTATCCCGGGAACTTCGCGCGGAGCCTGACAACGGCTTCGCGCAAGTCTCTGTCAGGACGAGAAGATTTCCGTCATAAAAGCGTGCGGCCTTCGTGATGTTGTCGCCGCGCAAGAGGACGCATCGCGCGGCCTCCGCCACGACGGATCGTGTCGCCGATGCTGCCGAATTTTTCCCCGCGCGAGGCCACGGCGGCGTGGAAGGCCGGCTGGGAGACCAAGGTTCAGGCGCCCTTCGCCCGCTTCCGCCAGACCTTCGAGGGCGGCGATCTCGCCCTGCCCGGCGGTGCGCCGATCCTGCTGAAGAACCGGGCCAAGCGCCTCCTGCTCGAACCGGGGCTCGATCCCAGCCTCGGCCGGATCGGGGCGCTCGAAGTGCGACTCGCCACCACCAAATCCGAGATCCGGCGGGCGCAGCGCCTGCGCTACCGCGTGTTCTACGAGGAGATGTCGGCGGTGCCGACCGGCATGGCCGCGCTCAAGCGCCGGGATGTCGATGCCTACGACGCGATCTGCGACCACCTCCTCGTGATCGACCATGCGGCGACCGACGCGAAGCCCTTCCGCAAGGCCCGGCCGAAGGTGGTCGGCACCTACCGGCTGCTGCGCCAGGATCGGGCGGAGGCGCATTTCGGCTTCTACTCCTCGGGTGAGTACGACCTCGCGCCGCTGCTGGAGCGCCATCCGGGAAAACGCTTCCTCGAACTCGGCCGCTCCTGCGTGCTGAAGCCCTACCGCACCAAGCGCACCGTCGAACTCCTGTGGCACGGCATCTGGGCCTATGTGCAGCACCACCGCATCGACGCGATGCTGGGCTGCGCCAGCCTGGAGGGCACCGATCCGGAGCGTCTCGCGCTGCCCTTGAGCTTCCTCCACCACCACGCCCGCGCCCCCGAGGCGTGGCGCGCCCGCGCCCTGCCGGAGCGCTACGTCGCGATGGACCGGCTGGCCAAGGAAGCGGTCGATCCGAAGGCCGCGCTGATGGCTTTGCCGCCGCTGGTGAAGGGCTATCTCCGGGTCGGGGCGACCTTCGGCGACGGCGCCGTCGTGGACCGCCAGTTCGGCACCACCGACGTGCTCGTGGTGCTGCCGGTCTCGGCGATCGCCGCCCGTTACATCGGCCATTTCGGCGCGGGTGCGGATCGGCACGCCGCCTGACCCTGCCGGGTTGCGGGGCGGGGTGAAGCCGAGTCAGGCCGAGCGCCCCACAACCCTCACGCGTTGCTCGAAGGTCATGTCCGCCGTTTCCGCTCGTCCCTCCGATCGCGACCGCCTCGGCGCGATGGCCGCTGCGATCACCTGCGTGGCGGTGGTGGGCACGGGGCTCGGCCTGTCGATTCCGCTGCTGTCGCTGGAAATGGAGCGGATGGGCGCGTCGAGCGTCGTCATCGGCCTCAACACGGCGGTGGCGGGGTTCGCGGCGATTCTCACGGTGCCGTTCGTACCGCGGCTCGCCGCGCGGGTCGGCGTGATACGCCTGCTAATCCTGGCGATCGTGCTCGGCGGGCTGTGCCTCTCGGCCTTCAAGCTCTTCCCGCACCTCGTCCTGTGGTTTCCCCTCCGCTTCGTCTTCTCGACGACGATGGGCGTGCTGTTCGTCCTCTCCGAGTACTGGATCAACGACGCGGCGCCGCCCGAACGGCGCGGGCTGGTGATGGGGATCTACGCCACGGTCCTGGCCATCGGCTTTGCCATCGGGCCGACCCTGCTGACGCTTCTCGGCACGGAAGGCTTCGCGCCGTATCTCGCCGGCTCGGCCCTGTTCTTCCTCGGCCTCACCCCGCTCCTCATCGCCCGCAACCTCTCGCCCGATCTCGGGCATGACGAGGGGGCCGGCATCCTAGCCTATCTGCGCCTCGCGCCGCTCGCCGTGCTGGCCGCCGCCCTCTACGGGGCGGTGGAGGCGGGCGCCTTCGCCATCCTGCCGCTCTACGGCCTGCGCATCGGCCTCGACGCGAAGGTCGCCGCCGCCCTGGTCAGCGCGGTGGCGCTCGGCAACGTGCTGTTCCAGATCCCCGTCGGCCTCCTCGCCGACCGGGTGGACCGGCGCCTCGTCCTGCTCGGCGCGAGCCTCGCGGGGGCGCTCGGGGCGGCCCTGATCCCGGCGGCCTCCGCCTCGCTGCCGTTGCTTTCCGCCCTGCTCTTCGCCTGGGGCGGCATCGCCGGCACGCTCTACACGGTGGGCCTCGCCCATCTCGGCGCCACCTTGCGCGGGCCGGATCTGGCCGGCGCCAACGCCGCCTTCGTGATGCTCTACAATGCCGGGCTGATGCTCGGACCGCCGCTCATCGGCGGCGGCATGGACCTCCAGCCGCCGCAGGGCTTCGCCATCGCGCTGAGCCTGCTCTTCGTGCTCTACGCCGTGCCGGTGGTCCGGAGTCTCGCTCGCGGACGCGCGGACTGACGATCGGTTGCGACGGGGAACGGAACGCCGCCGCGGCGGCGCTCGTTATCCCGTCGAAGCTGCACCGTTGCCCGTCCTCGCGACGTGAAGGAACCCGACCCATGAGCCTCATCGGACGCCTCGTCACCAAGCTCCTCGGCACCGACGACCGCGTCGTCGCCCGCGACGACCGCAATGCCGGATCGAGCTCCCCGATCGGCCGTCTCGTCACCAAGCTCCTGCGCAAGTAGGTCTCGCTGGCAGAGCGTGAGCCAGAGCGCATTCCGACGAAGTGGTGACCGGTTCGTCGAAAGAATGCGCGCTCAGTCAGAGACCGGGAGACATCGGCCTGATGCAATTAGGTCGGATACGGATCTAGGGCCGGCGGCTCGAAAGGGCCGCGCGGCCCTTTTTCGTGGCGCTCGCCGGTTGCAGGGATCGCAAAGCTGGGGACCGGCCGTTGGGGTGGCCAATGCGGGATGGGGCCTTTATGCCCCTGGCCCTTCTCCGGTCTTGAAACCTCACAGGTAAAGGCTCGGGTTCTTGCCGGTTCACGTCACCGGACCGCGCGACCCGATCTGCGATCATGTCCTCATTGTACGAAGCTGCCCCATCCCCGGCGGTCGAAGCCGATGCGAGCAAAGGCTTGCCGACGTACGTCGTCGGGCAGGATCGGCAGGGCCACTGGGTCGCCCTGGAAAGCCAAGGCCTTGGCGGCGGCTATTTCCGCAGCCGCGAGGCGGCGTTCCAGTATGCCGTCGGCGAGACCGGACGCCGCGCGGGCGCGGTGCGCCTCAGCGCCGAGCCGCTGCGCATCGCTCTGTGAGACTGGCGGCGGGCGTTAGCGCGCCGCCACCGCCTCCCGCACCACGTTCTTGACCAGGGGGGCGGCCGGCACGCCGGACTGCCAGAGCTGACCCGTACGCCCGGCCTCGTAGCCGAACTGGTAGAGGCTGCGCATGTAGCCGGTGTCGAAGCCGCGCGCGGTCGTGGTCTGCGGGGCGCTCTCGTCGATATAGGTCAGGTTGAAGCCCATCCCGTTGCGACGGGCGAACACGTCGGTCGCCACCAGCGTCGCCCGCGAGCGGGCGCGGCTCGCGGTGGTGAAGGACTTCTCGACGATCGACAGGGTGTTGTTCTTCGTCACCTCGAATTCGGGTTCGAGACGGCCGTTGATGACCACGTAGATGTCGGCCTTGCCCGCACTGCGGAAGCGCCCGTCGCGCACGAGGAAGCTCTGCGGCAGGGTGAAGATCGGCGTCACCACCGAGCCGTCCACGTGCATTTCCTGGAAGGCGCGGCCCTCGGCCTGCACGTCGAGGAGCTGGGGCGGGAACACCGCCGGGATGCTCGCCGAGGCGGTGAGCACGTCGGTGAACAGCGAAACCGCGTTGGGCGCGCCGCTCGCGGCGATGGCGCCCATGTTCCAGATCACGGCGCGCTGCGTGTCGAGATTCGTCGTCACCACGAGCAGGCGGCGGCCCTTGGCGTGCTCTTCCGCGACCGCCTGAAGCAGTTCGGGAGTGACGTAGCGGGCGATCAGGTTGCGCAGCCGCCCGTCGCCGAACAGGCCGGAGCCGAACAGCACGTTGGCGATGCTCGGGCTCTGCACCAGCGAATCGGCGATGCCGCTGGTGTAGATGTCGGTGAGGTAGGGATCGTAGGCGGGCCCGAGGAAGGCGAAGGGCGCGATCAGGGCGCCGGTCGAGACGCCGGAGACGATGGTGAATTCCGGCCGCTTGCCCGAGGCGGTCCAGCCGTTGAGCACGCCCGCGCCGTAGGCACCGTCACCCCCGCCGCCCGAGAGCGCGAGATAGGTGAAGGCTTGCCGCTTCTTCTGCGGGCCGGCGGCCATCGCCACGAAGTCGGCGGCGCCGGCATCGGCATAGGCGCGCACGCCGACCATGCCGGGCACGGTCGCGGCTTCCGCCTCGCTCTCCGTGTAGTTCGTCCGCGGCAGGGAGGAGCAGGCCGCGGCCTGCCCGGCGACCGCCGCGGCGAGGAGCAGGCGCGACCAGCGGAAACCTTTTGGCATCGACATGACCCGAACAAGCCCGATGGATGAGGGCTAGCCTACACGAAACGAGCTTGGCCGTATTGCGTTCCCGCACAGGCATGGTGCGCTCAGGCGCCGGCTGATGCCGTGCGGCCACAACGTGAGCGAGGATGACCGCGCCGGCTCGTATCTCGAGTGCCCCTCCTGCCCCGTTTGGCTTGCGCGGGACTGTCGCGGCGGGCCGGCGCGCCCAATCTCTCGGATTTGTCATATGTTCCCGCCGTGCCAGCACGTTAGGATCCCACCAATGTCCGGAGCCGAGCACGAGACCCCGACTGCCTCCCATGTCCGCGATGCGGGCGGGCGGCGCCCATGCTGAGCGGATCGGCGATCCTCAGGGTCGGCCTCCTGATCCTGGCAGCGGCGGGCCTGGCTTGGATCATTCAATCGGTCTGGCTGCATGGCCCGGCGCCGGAGACCGCTGCGCCGGCGGCCGCGACGATGACGCCCGCCCGGCCGCCGGGGGTTGCCTCCGCGCCGCCTCCGACCGTGCGCGTGGTGAAGCCGGCCGAGCCGTCGCCGGAGCCGCCCCGGCCGGTCGCCGAGGCGCCGCCGCCGACCCTGCCCGCATCGCCGCCGACCGATCCGGCACCGTCACCCGCCCCTGCCCCGGTCGCGCGGATGGCGCCGCCCGAGGCCGATCCGGTGGCCGAGGCGGAAGAGAACGCGCCCCCTGCGGCGGTCTCCCTGATCGACCTCAACACCGCCTCGGTCGCCGAGTTGAACGGCCTGAAGGGCGGCGGCGCCATCGGCCGGACGATCGTCCAGCACCGCCCCTACGCCTCGGTGGATCAGCTTCTCAGCAAGCGCGTCCTCAACCGCGCCACCTACCAACGCATCAAGGATCAGGTCTCGGTCCGGTGACGGCCGGCCGATCGCGTCACGGCGAGGCCGTCGCCGAAGGGCGCCCACGGTTCGTGGAAAACCGCCGCCCGAGCGACAAGTGCGCCTCGGAGAAACCGGCGGATCGCTTTTCCGTCCACCGCACCCTGCATCCAACCCTGGCACAGCGCGCGCCGAGGCCCTAAACAGGTCGGACGTTCCCGTAAAAAGGCTGAGGCCGCTCCATGCAAACGACATCCGGCGCACCGATCCTCCGCCGGGATCTGGGCGTCGAGGAAACGACGGAATCCGACAACATCGTCCGCTGGGACGGCGAGCGGCTCTACGTCGAGCAGGATATCTTCCACAACGGCCAGCTCGTGCACCGCAAGTACCGGCGCACCATCACCGAGCCGGTCGCCCGCGTCCTGCAATCGATCCTCAAGCGCTCGCAGCAATGAGGGTTGCGGCGCTCGGCCTGCTCGCGGCGCTCTCTCTGCCCCTCGCCGCCTCGTCGGCGGCGGCGCAGGTGCGGGTGACCTTCGTCGCACCCGAGCGCTACACCGATGCCGAGAACCGCTTCAGCTCCGGCCTGTCGTCGCGGGCGGTGCTGGCCGAGATGCGCCGCCTGTTCGAGACGCTCGGCAACCCGGTTCTGGCACCGGGCCAGACCCTCGACATCGCGGTGCTCGACATCGACCTCGCCGGACTCGATCGACCGAGCTTCGGCGCGGCCCAGGGCGTGCGGGTGGTGATCGACATCACCCCGCCGCGCTTCCGCCTGCGCTACGCCCTGAAGGAGCGGGGCCGCACGGTGCTGGCGGCGGAGGAAGTCGTCACCGACATCAACTTCCTGCTCCGCGCCAACCGGCTCTCATCCGGGCAGACCTTCTTCTACGAGCGCGAGGTGCTGCGGGACTGGTTCCGGGCGCGCTTCGTGCAGCGGCGCCCGCCGCCGGGCTGATCCCGGTTCGTCACACGCCCGACGCCCGCGTCTGTCATCCCCACGCCGTCAGGATGCGGGGAAACGCCGGGAGACATGCGGATCGTCCTCGTCGCCAACGCCGCGTCGGGCGCCTTCGCCGACGGCCTGACGCCGGACGCGATCCGCGCGCGGCTGAGGGCGGCGGGCCTCGATCTCGCCCCGGAGCCGGATGAGCGTCTGCCGCTGCCCGAGCGTCTGCGCGCCGCCCTGCGCGTTGAGGGCATCACGGCCGTGGCGGTGGCCGGCGGCGACGGCACGCTCAACTGCGCGGCCGGAATGCTCGCGGGCAGCGGCGTCGCACTTGGTATCCTGCCCCTCGGCACCATGAACCTGCTGGCCAAGGATCTCGGCATCCCGCTCGACCTGGATGAGGCCATCGCGGTGCTCGCGGCGGGGCGGACCCGCGCCGTCGATGTCGGCCGCGTGAACGGGCACGTCTTTCTCATCAACTCGGTACTTGGCATGCCCGCCCGCATGGTCCGCCACCGCGAAGCCTTTCGCGGGCGGCGCCTCGGGGTTCCGGCGCTGCTGCGGCTGGCCGTGGCGATGCTGCGCCATCTCGGACCCTATCCGCGCCTCTCGGCGGTGATCTCGGCCGACGGGCGGCGGAGACGGCTGCGCGTGCGCCTGCTCGCGGTGGTCAACAACGACTATGCGGAGGGGCCGGGAAAGATTCTGAAACGGAGCCAGGTCGATGGCGGTGAGTTGACGCTCTACATCGCCCGTCGGCTGTCCCCGTGGCGCCTCGCCCGGCTGGCCCTCGGATTCGGGCTCGGTCGCTGGCGCGACGAGCCGGGCCTGGAGCGCGGTGCCGCGGCTCGCATCGTCGTCTCCGCCCGGAGGCGCGCGTTACGGGTGATGAACGATGGAGAGGTCCGCTTGATTGCCCCGCCCCTGCGCTACCGCCTGATGCCCCGTGCCCTCACCGTGATCGTGCCGGAGCCGGTCCGGTGAGGCGGGTCGCCCACATCTCCGACCTGCATTTCGGACGCACCGATCCGGCGGTGGTCGAAGCGCTCGTGGCCGAGCTGAATCGTGATCCGCCGGACCTGATCGTGGCGTCGGGCGACTTCACCATGCGGGCGCGGCGCAAGGAATACGTCCAGGCGCGCGCCTTCCTCGACCGGTTGGTCGCGCCCTGGATCGCGGTGCCGGGCAACCACGACATCGCCTATTTCAAGCTCTTCACCCGCTTCTTCCACCCGTTCGGCCGCTACCGGCGCTTCATCGCCAAGGACACCGAACCGACCTTTCTCGACGACGAGATCGCGGTGGTCTGCCTCAACACGGTGCGGACCTGGGCGCCGGAGACGGATTGGTCGCAAGGGAAGATCACCCGGGCGCAGATCGCCCGCACCGAGGAGCGGCTGGCGGCGCTGCCGGATCACGTCTTCCGGATCGTGGTCGGCCACCACCCCTTCATGCCGCCGCCCTGGGACGCGGAGGCCCGCCTCGTCGGGCGCGCCGACGAGGCGCTCGACGCCTTCCGCCGCCACAGCGTCGGGCTGACGCTCGCCGGTCATCTCCACCGCCACTATTCCCGCTTCGCCGAGGCGCCGGAGACGGGCACCGAACCCGGCTCGGTGAGCGTGGATCGCGGCACGGCGCGGGCGGGCGGCGGGCGGCTGCTCGCGGTGCAGGCGGGCTCGGCCACCTCGACGCGGCTGCGCGGCAACGAGCCCAACGCCTATAACCGCATCGTCATCGAGGACGGGCGGGCCACCGTCACCGTGCGGGTCTGGACAGGCGCCGCCTTCGAGGACGCGCGGGAGGACGATTCCGTGCCGGCGGGCGAGGCGGAGCCGGCCGGGCGCTGACCGCCCGGCCGCTCGCTTCCGAGGCTCAGGACAAAGCCGTCTGCCGCGTGCGCTTGCCCGCGAGGCTGACGGCGAAGGCCACGGCGAGGTTCAGCGCCAAAGCCACCACGCCGATGTTGAGATCCTGCACCGGCCCCGGCAGGCCGGGGAAGAGCTTGGCCAATGTGTAGCCCCCGACCACCGTGATCGCCACGGCGGTCACACCGGCCAGGATGCCGGCCATCGCCCCCGCCCGCGTGAGCGGGTTGTTGCGCAGGAGGCTGAAGAAGAAGGCCGGGAAGAGCTGCGTGACGACCGCGTAGCCGATCAGCAGGAGCTGCACGATGGTCTCGCCGCCATAGAGGGTGAAGCCGACGCAGGCGATCGCCAGCAGCGGCGCGATCCCCTTGGCGAGCCTACCCGTGGTCGCGTCGGTCGCGTTGCGCGCCAGCGGCCGGTAGAGGTTCTGCGCGATCAGGGTCGAGCCTGCGATCAGGATCATCGAGCCCGGCACCAGGGCGGTCAGCACGCCGGTGGCGCCGATGACGCCGACGAACCACGGCGGGAAGGTCTGGAGCGCGATCCGGAACAGCGAGAGATCGACGTCCGGCCCCGTCAGCCCCGGCACCTGCAGCACCGCCGCGAACCCCGCGAAGAACACGAACAGCAGCATGAGCTGGTAGAGCGGCAGGAACACCGCGTTGCGCCGGAAGGTGCGCGCATCGCTCGCGGTGTAGATCGAGGCGAAGATGTGCGGGAACATCCAGCCGCCGAGCGCCGTGAGCAGCGTGGTCGAGGCGAACCACGTCGCGCTCTGGCCACGGTCCGGCAGCGCGAGGAAGCCGGGCTTGGCCGTATCGATCGCGGTGAACATCTCTCCGATGCCGCCGTAGTAGTGATACGGCAGGTAGATCCCGAGAAACATCACCACGAACAGGATCATGAAATCCTTGAGCACGGCGGTCCAGGCCGAGCCGCGCACGCCGGAGACCATCACGTAGACGGTCAGCACCGCCGCGCCGATCCAGATCGCCACGGTCTGCGAGATCGCGCCGTAGGACGCCGTGGCGACGATGATGCCGAGCCCCTTGAGCTGGAGCACCATGTAGGGGACGAGCGCCACGATCCCGACCAGCGCGACCAGGATGCCGAGGCTTTGGCTGTCGTAGCGCGCGGCGAAATAATCGGGCTGCGAGAACAGGTTGCGCTCCTTGGCGAAGCGCCAGGCCGGCGGCAGGATCCAGTAGGAGATGACGTAGATCAGCGTCAGATAGCAGAGGATGTAGTAGGTCGGCCCGCCCTTGCCGTAGGCCCAGCCCGAGCCGCCGAGGAAGGTGAAGGTGGTGTAGATCTCGCCGGCCATCAGCAGGAAGACGAGCAGCGTGCCGAAGCCGCGCTTGCCCACGCTCCACTGCTCCATGTCCATGTCGTGACCCGACCGCGCCCGGAGGCCCAGGCCGAGCGCCACCACGACGGCGAGCGCGATGATCGCGAGTGCGGCGTTCATGGCCCCTCCTCCGGTTCCCGGTTGGCGGGATCGGTGAGGTAGATCAGCCCCATGATCGCCGAGGTCGCCACCGTGCAGCCGACGAGCCACGCCAGCAGCAGCGGCATGCCGAGCACCAGGGGCTCGACCCGGTTGAGGAAGAACGGCCCGGCCAGCATCCCGAGGGCGGGCAAGGCCGCGAGCCATCGCAATTGCTTCATCGCCGGGCCCTCCCCGGCGATGGTTTGCGGAAATCTTTTCTGGTTTTGGTCATGCGCTCCCCATCACTGGCCGCGGGAGCATGAGGCAGAATTCGCACCAGCGCGAGAGCGGCCGCGCGGGTCGGCCTCGTCTTTCCCCCTCAAGCGGCCTGTTGGCGGCGGTCCAGCAGAGCCGGCAGGGCGCGCAGGTTCAGCGGCTTGGGCAGGAAGCCGTCGAAGCCGGCTGCGTAGGCCGCGGCGACGTCCTCGCGGCCGGTATTGGCGGTGAGCGCCACGAGGTGGAGCGGGCTCGCGCCGGTCTCGGCCTCGCGGGCGCGGATGCGGCGGGCGGTCTCCAGGCCGTCGAGGCCGGGCATGCGGATGTCGATCAGCGCGAGGTCGAACGGCCCCTGCCCTTCAACTGCGGCCAGCGCTTCGAGACCGTCGCGGGCGTGGATCACCCCTGCGCCGAGCCGCTCCAGCGCCTTGGTGGCGAGCAATGCGTTGATCGGGTTGTCCTCCGCCAGCAGCACCCGGCGGCCCGGTGCCCCGGCCTTGCCCGCTTCCGTCTTGGTCGGTGCGGGCTGGCTCGGTCCGGGTTGGGCCGCTGCGTCGGCGGGGCTGCGGGCCGGGCCGGGCCGCGGCTCCAGCAGGCGGTCGAACAGCGAGCGGGCGCGCACCGGCTTGATCAGGTAGCTGTCGAAGCCCGCCGCATTCGGGGCGCCGAACTCCCGCCGGTCGAAGGGCGAGAGCAGGATCAGGCTGCAGCGCACGCCGCAGCGGGCGGCCTCGGCCGCGAGCCGCCGCACCGCGGCGTCGCCGAGGCTGCGGTCGGCGATGAGCGCGTCGAAGGCGACCCCCGAGAGCGCGTCGAGGCCCGCTTCCGCGCTGTTCACGACCACCGCCGCCGCGCCCGAGCGGCTGAGCCGCCGGGCCAGGAACGGCGCCTGATACGGCGAGGCCGCCACGATCAGCACCTTGCGCGGCGCGAGGCTCGGGGTCTCGGGGAGCGTCGCGCCCTCCGCCGCCGCCAGCGGCAGCACGACCCGGAAGGTCGAGCCGCGCCCCACCGTCGAGCGCGCCTCGATCGTGCCGTTCATCCGCTCGACGAGGCGGCGGGTGATGGCCAGACCGAGGCCGGTGCCCTCGTGGCTCGCGCTGTCGTCGCCCTGCTCGAACTCCTCGAACAGGATCGGGATGCGCTCCTCCGGGATGCCCGGCCCGGTATCCTCGACCGTGAGGACGAGCCCTTCCCCCTGCCCCTCCCCCGACCGGGCGAGGCTGACGCCGACGCCGCCGGTTTGGGTGAACTTGATGGCGTTGCCGGCCAGATTCACGAGGATCTGCCGCACCCGATCGGCATCGCCCACCCGCAGGGCGGCGAGGTCGTCGGCGATGTCGAGGGCGATTTCCAGGCCCTTGTCCTGCGCACGCGGGGCCAGCAGCTCGACCACGCCCTCGACCAGGGCGGCGACGTCGAAGGGCTCGGCGGCCAGATCGAGGCGGCCCGCTTCGATGCGGGAGAAATCGAGGATGCCGTCGACGAGGCCGAGCAGCGCCTTGCCGCTGGTGCGGAACGCCTCGACATAGGTGCGCTGTTCGGGGTCGAGCCGGGTGTCGAGCAGCAGGTCGGCCATGCCGAGGATGCCGTTCAACGGCGTGCGCAGCTCGTGGCTGACGGTGGCGAGGAAGCGGGATTTCGCGACATTGGCCGCCTCCGCCCGGCTCTTCGCCTCGTCGAGGGAGCGCGCGGCCTCGACGCGCGCGGTCACGTCCTGGCCGGCCCGCAGCCAGTTCGGACCGTCGGCGCTGCCGGCGACCGGCATTTCGATGAAGGAGAACCAGCGCGGCACGCCGTCCACCGGCACCAGACGCTCCTCGATCACCCGCACGCCGTCGCCGCGCTGCTCGCTCGCGCCGCGCTCGATCACCTGCGGGCTCAGCGTCGAGCCGATCAGCTCCAGCGGCTCCACGCCGAGCAGCGCGGCAAACCCCTCGCTGGCGAAGGTGATCCGCCCCTGCCCGTCCCGCTGCACCACGGCCTCGGTCGTGGCCTCGACCAGAACCCGGTAGCGCTCCTCGCTCTCGGCGATCTGCCAGAGCCGGTCTTGGAGCGCCTCCGTCATGTCGGTATCCGGCATGACGGGCTCACGGCGGCGGAGCGACACCAGGATCAGCGCCAGCATCGCCCCCGCGATGCTCAGGCCCATCACGCTCACCGCTAGGCTCATCGGTTCCACGAACGTCCCCCAAAGTCCGGCCGAGGCCGGAAGCCGGCTCGTCAGGGGAGCGACTCTGCCAGCCGCGCGTGAAGCGCCGCTTGAGAAAGAGGCTTAAGGGGGGATGAGCGGGATGGGTGGATTCTTGCCGATCCGGTGCGACCGGGTGTCCTCTCTCCCCGCGGGCGGGAAGAGAGAGAGGCTCACACTTCCGGAAACCGCCGCAGCAGCGCGTCGCCATTGAGCCGGAGCGCGGCGCCGACCTCGGCCAGGGCGGCGTGCTCCTCGCGGCCGATGCCCTCATGGTCGGCCACATCCGCGGCGATGAGGAAGACGTTGCGGCGCTGCTCCTCCGGCCGCTCGGCGATGGCGCCGATCCGCACGAGGTTCTCGGCGCGGCCGGCACGGGTGCGGGCGCGGCCGAGCCCCTCGTAGAGCGCGTGTTCCAGCATCAGGCTGTCATAGCCCTTCTCGATGATCGGGTTCGCGCGGATGCCGGCGAGCGCCGTCTCGAATTCCTCGGTCATCAGCTCGCCGTCGGCGACCGCGACGTTGGCGCAGGCCGAGACCGCCGCCTGCATCAGCGTCTCGTCGCCGGCATAGGCCTTGAGGGTGGTGCGGAAGCGCTCGACCGCGTCGTGAAGAAGGCCCATGACCGAGACAAATACCTCTTGAACGAAACCCTGCCCGACAAAACCCGATCGTCGGGATCCGCGCGTCCGACGGATGCCCGCCGCCGCGCCGGCCGACGACCATGCGTTTCACGCATCGCCGTCCGGTGTCGGAGCCTCGACAACGGGGATGCCGGTCAAACGATCCGCGCGCTGTCCCGAACCCGCGTCTCGGCGGCCTCGATCGCCTCCGGCGTGCCGACATGCAGCCATTGTCCGTCGAGGCGCAGGCCCTGGAGCCGGTTGCGCTTGATCGCCCGGTCGAACAGCAGGGTCAGGGAGAACGAGCCCTCCGGCGTGTCGGCGAACAGCTCCGGCTTCAGGATCGCCACGCCGGCATAGATGAAGGGCGCGACCTCGCGCTCGCCGCGCCAGCTCAGCCGGCCGTCCGCGTCCATATAGAAGTCGCCCGCCCCGTCGTAGCCGAGGCTCGTCGCGGTCGGGGCGACGAGGAGCAGGATGTCCGTCGTGTCGGGGTCCCAGGCCTCGATCAGCCGGCCGAGATTGGGCCGCGGCCCCTCCAGCCAGAACGAATCCGAGTTGAACACCACGAAGGGCTCACCGTCGAAGTGGTGGAGCGCCTTCTTCACGCCGCCGCCGGTCTCCAGCAGCGCATCCCGCTCGTCGGAGACGATGAGGGCCGGCGCGCTGCTGCGGTGGGAGAGATGGCCCTCCATCAGGTCGGCGAGCCAGTGGACGTTGACCACCGCCGTCTCGATGCCACCCGCCGCCGCCCGGTCGAGGGCGTGGTCGATCAGCGCCTTGCCGGCCACCTCGACGAGGGGTTTAGGCACCGTCGCGGTGATCGGGCGCATGCGCTTGCCCAGGCCCGCCGCGAGCACGAAGGCGCGGGTGACTTTCTTTGGGGTGGGGTCAGCCTTGGGAGTGGGTTCAGCGCTCATGCCGCCTCGACCGGTCCGGTTGAAAAGAAGCGTTCAGGACGCGGCGGAATCGGCGTCCGGCCGCGGGGCGACGAGGCTCGGCAGGTGCGTCTCGTGCCACGCCCGCACCGAGGCCAGCGCCGGATGGGCGAGGTTGCGCGCGAGATAACCCTCGATCCGCGGCAGGTGGGCGAGGTAGCCCGGCTTGCCGTCGCGTTTGTCGAGGCGGGCGAAGATGCCGAGAATCTTGGTGGCACGCTGCGCCGCCAGCACCGCGTAGGCGCGGGCGAAGGCCTGCATGTCGAAGCCGATATCCCGGCCCCGGCGCTCGCGGATGTAGAGGCCGAGCAGGCGCAATTCGAAATCGGCGCTGGCATCGACCCGCGCGTCCTGAAGCAGCGAGGCGACGTCGTAGGCCGGATGGCCCATCACCGCATCCTGGAAATCGATCACCCCGACTCGCTCTAGCCCGGTCCGCTCGGGGAGCCAGATCAGGTTGGGCGAGTGGTAATCGCGCAGGGTCCAGGTGGCGGGCTCGGCGATCAGGTCTCTCAGCGCCTCGGCCCACAGGTCGCGGAAGGTGCGCCGCGCCTCCGGTGACAGGCTCGTGCCGCGGATCGCCGGCGCGTACCATTCGGGCAGCAGCTCCGCCTCGAACAGCAGGGCTTCGAGGTCGTAGGGCGGGATGACGTGGTCGATCCCCTCGCTCACCGGCACGGCGCTGGGCAGATCGGTGGCGTGGAGCTTGGCCAGCAGCCGGACGGCCTCGGCGTAGCGCTCGGGGCGCGGCGTGCCGTTCTCGATCACCGGCTCGGCGCCGAGATCCTCCAGGATCAGCAGGCCGGCATCGAGGTTCTCGCCCAGGATCTTCGGCGCGGAAAAGCCGATCGCGCGCAGCGCCCGGTCCATGCCGACGAAGGCGTGAACGCTCTCGGCGAGCTTGACCACGGCGCTGTAGGGTTTCCCGTCCTTCACCGGCGGCCCGTCGGGCCGGGGCGGCGAGATCATCAGCACGGCGGTCTCGCCGCTCGGCTTCACCAGCCGCTCATAGGCGCGCGAGGAGGCATCGCCCTGCATCAGCACCCGGTCGGCCTCGTCCCATCCGCTGCGGGCGAGCAGTGCCCGGATCGCACGGGCGCGTGTCAGCCGCTCCAGCATCTCGGGCGTGCCGTCGATCCGCACGAGGCGGGCCTCCTCACCGAACTCGGCCCTCAGGGACAGCTCGACGGTGAGGGTCGGGTTGTCGCGCGCGCCCAGGCGCTCGGGCCACTCGACCAGGGTGATCGCGGTGTCGGAGAGTTCGTCGAAGCCGAGTTCCACCAACTCGTCCGGGCCGCGCAGGCGGTAGAGGTCGGCGTGGATCACCGCGCCGCCGGAGCGGGTCTCGTAGGGCTGGATCAGGGTGAAGGTCGGGCTCGGCACTTCGAGCCGCGGATCGCCGGCCAATTCGCGGATCATCGCGCGGGCGAGCGTGGTCTTGCCCGCGCCGAGACCGCCGGACAGGGCCACGAGGTCGCCGGGCCGGAGGAAGCCGGCGAGGAAGGCGGCCATGTCCTCGGTCGCGCCCTCCTCGGGCAGCAACACCTCCCAGGCGGCGCGCCGCGGCGCCGACGATTCCGGCTGTGCCGGGTCCTCGCCCTGCGACGGGCCGGGCTGCGGGCTTCCCGCCATGCCGTCCGGATCCTCGCTCACCGCCCCAATCCTCCGCAACGCCGCGAACGGCCACCCCGATCAGGGTTAAGCCTCCGCCCTTCTAGCGGGGGATGTTTAACCATTTTTAGCCGCCGCGGTGAGCCCCGCCCCTCGGCGTCGGCCCCCCTCATCCCGATCCCGTGAACGCCCCTACTCGGCGGCCTCGGCCAGCCCGCCATTGCTCGGCGGCTCGACGGGGAACAGGCAGGTGACCCGCGTGCCCGTGCCGGGTGCCGAGTGGATCTCGACCCGCCCGCCATGCAGCTCGACGAAGGAGCGCACGATCGAGAGGCCGAGCCCGACGCCGCGATGCTTGGTGCCCAGCGTGTTGCTCTCGAACCGGTCGAACACCCGGTCGATGATTTCGGGCGCGATACCGCGGCCGCGATCGGTCACCGTCAACCGCAGCTCCCGCCCCTCGCGCCGCGCCTCGACGCGGACCTGCTGGCCCGGCGCGGAGAAGCCGACCGCGTTGGAGAGCAGGTTGAACAGGATCTGACGCACCCGCTTGCCGTCGGCGAACACGCTGCCGACCCCCTCCGGCACGTCGAGGTCGAGGCCGATATCGGATTCCGCCAGCCGGTCCTCGATGCCGCGCACGGCCGCTTCCACGGTGGCGCGCACGTCGATCGTCTCGCGCTGGAGTTCGAGCGAGCCGGCATCGATCGAGGCGAGATCGAGGATGTCGTTGATGATGACGAGCAGCGCGGCCGACGAGCGCATGATGTGCTCGGAATATTCGCGCTGGCGCTCGTTGAGGGCGCCGACGGTCTCGTCGCCGAGGAGCTGGGTGAAGCCGATGATGTTGGTCAGCGGCGAGCGCAGCTCGTAGGAGACGTGGTGGACGAAGGTGTCGCGCAGTTGCGAGGCGCGCTCCAGGGCGTCGTTCTTCTCGGTCAGCGCGCGCTCGACATTGGCGCTCGCGGTGACGTCGATGAAGGTCAGCAGCGTCGCGCCGAGCGGCAGCGGCTGCGAGGAGCAATCGAGCACCGTGCCGTCGTTGATGTCGAGGCGGCAGCCATGGCCGCTGCGGGTCTCGGAGAGGCCGGTGACCGACTGGCGGATGCCGGCCCAGGGGCTCTGGTCCGGCGTCAACGCCCGGCAGGCGGCGATCACCGCATCGACATGCGGCTTGCCCGCCAGCGTCGCCGGGTCGAGGCGCCAGGTCGCGGCGAAGGCGCGGTTGGCCACCGTCAGGCGCCCGTCGGCGCCGAACACCGCCACCGGCTCCTTGAGGGCTTCCAGGGTCTCGGCCTGCTCCTTCATCAGCGCGTCGTAGCGCGAGGCGAGCTTCATGCTCTCCGAGACGTCGTGGTAGAGATAGGTCAGGCCGCCCTGCGGATTGGGGTCGGCGACGACGCGCAGCGTCCGCCCGTCGGGCAGGTACCAGGGCGTGTCGGTGGGCTCGACCGCGCGGTAAGCGGCGAGCACATCGGTCTTCCACGAGCGGAAATCGGCCTGCTCGGGGAGTTTGCGCGCGGCGCGCAGGCGGTCGAGGATTTCGCCGTCGAGCGGGCGGCCTTCGAGGAAGGCGGGGTCGAGATCCCACAGGCGCTGGTAGGCGGCGTTGTGGAAGATCAGGCGCTGGCGCGCGTCGAACATCGCCACCGCGGTCGGCAACTGGTCGAGGGTGCGGACGTTGGCGTCCATCTGCCGCTGCAGGTCGGCCCGGACGCTTTCCAGCTCCGAGACATCGACGGCGATGCCGACCCGGCCGGTTTCCAGGGTGCTCTCGCTGACATCGAGGGTGCGGCGCGCACCCGCCACCACCGCCGAGAGGCGCAAGGCCTGGGCGGGAAGGCCCGGCCGGCGCGCCTGCCGGACGATCTGTTCGCGGGCGCTCCGGTCGAGCAATTCGAGGCCGTGGCTGAGGGCGGCCTCGCGGTTCGGGGCCTCCACGGCGGCGGCGTAGGCCGCGTTGACGAAGGCGAGCGCCCCGTCCGGGCTGCGATGCCAGATCGGCTGCGGCAGTGCGTCGAGCAGGCCCGCCAGCGCGGACAGGCCGCGCTTGGCCTCGTCCAGCGTGTGGCGCAGCTCGATCAGCTCGCGGCGCTCGTCGGTGGTCTCGCGCAGGCGCAGCAGCGCCCGCCCGCCGACCGCCTGACCCTGCGCCTCGATGTAGCGCCCGGCGAGGCTGCGCAGGTTCATCCGGAAGCCGGTGCCGCGCTCGCACAGCGTCGCGACGGCGGAATCGAGCAGTTGCGCGTCCTGGGGGGCGAGCCACGTGCCGAAGGCGAGCAGATGCCGCGAGCCGCCCTGAAGCCCGCGCGAATCCTGGCTGCGAGGATCCTGGTTCCGGAGATCTTGAGCAAAGCCGGCATCGCCCACGATCGACGGCTCGCCACGCCCGGCCCAGGCGACGAGAACCTGACGCTCGGAATGGAGCAGCATCTCGGCGCGGTCATGCGCGCCGCGCAATTGGGCGAGTTCGTCCTGAAGCGCGCGCTCCTTGCGCGTCCAGCCGACGCGCTCGCGCAGGTAGACCAGCGACAGGATGGTCGCGAACAGGATCAGGCCGAGGACGACGGCGAGGCCGACAACGTTGTGCGTCTGCATCGCTCCCAGCATCGGCCTCGCTTCGATGGACGGAGCGCCCTCGGCGAATGCCGCGACCGGTGCCGCGACGACGAGGACGCCGACGCGCGACAGGGCGCGCGCCGCCCGTTCCAGACCCATGTCCCGCCCCCACCCCAAACCCGGCACGCTCCGCAGGCCCTGGGGCCTGCGCCTGGAAAGCTCCCGGACCGCACCGGGCAAACACCCGCTGCTGCGACCGGCTTGCCGCCGCCGCGCGGGCACCTGCTTCCGAAGATTCGCGCCACTGTAACGCGGGGTCGATTCCGCCTGGAAGCGCCTTTGTGGCCCGGAACCCGTCGGTCCTGCATTCGGGCGCCACACAGCACCCAAAAGCCACACCGCCGAAATCGGGACTTGACGAATTTTTAAGAATTGCCGGGCGCCGGGCCGAGGTCGGGATCTGGTTTCGCGTGGCAGCCGGGGCCGCCAAAACAGGTTCGCGGCACCCCCGGCGGCCTGCCGACTCTGTGGCGGATGTCGCCGAAACGCAAAGAAGCCCGGCCATGAGCCGGGCTTCCTCGCGAATCTTGCCTTGGGCCGCCTCAAACCTCCGAATTCCTGCGCGGAAACCGGAGGCCCGAAGACCGATCAGTAGCGGTAATGCTCGGGCTTGAACGGGCCGGTCTGCGACACGCCGATATAGGCGGCCTGATCGGGGCGGAGCTTGGAGAGCTTCACGCCGATCTTCTCGAGGTGCAAAGCCGCGACCTTCTCGTCGAGGGCCTTGGGCAGGGTGTAGACCTGACGCTCGTACTTGCCGGGGTTCGTCCAGAGCTCGATCTGGGCGAGGGTCTGGTTGGTGAAGGAGGCCGACATCACGAAGGACGGGTGGCCCGTCGCGTTGCCGAGGTTCACCAGACGACCCTCCGAGAGGAGGATGATGCGGTGGCCGTCGGCGAACTCGATCTCATCGACCTGCGGCTTGATGTTCTGCCACTTGAGGTTCTTCAGGCCAGCGACCTGAATCTCGTTGTCGAAGTGGCCGATGTTGCACACGATCGCACGGTCCTTCATGGCCCGCATGTGCTCGATCGTGATGATGTCCTTGTTGCCCGTGGCGGTCACGAAGATGTCGGCGCGGGGGGCCGCGTCTTCCATCGTGACGACCTCGTAGCCTTCCATCGCCGCCTGCAGGGCGCAGATCGGATCGATCTCGGAGACGAGCACGCGGCAGCCGGCGTTGCGGAGCGAAGCGGCCGAGCCCTTGCCCACGTCACCGAAGCCCGCGACCATCGCGACCTTGCCGGCCATCATGACGTCGGTGCCGCGGCGGATGCCGTCGACCAGCGACTCCTTGCAGCCGTAGAGGTTGTCGAACTTCGACTTGGTGACCGAGTCGTTCACGTTGATCGCCGGGAAGAGCAGCTTGCCCTCCTTGGCGAGGTTGTAGAGGCGGTGAACGCCCGTGGTGGTCTCCTCGGAGACGCCCTTGATCGAGTCGGCCAGACCCGCGAACCAGCCCTTCGGCTTCTCGGCGAGTTTCTTCTTCAGGAGCGCGAAGAAGACCTCTTCCTCCTCGGATTCCGGCTTGTCGAGGAAGGCGGTGTCGCCGTTCTCGGCGCGCAGACCCAGATGGACGAACATGGTGGCATCGCCGCCGTCGTCGAGGATCATGTTCGGCATTCCGCCGTCATGCCAGTCGAACAGCTTCGAGGTGTAGTCCCAGTACTCGGTCAGGGTCTCGCCCTTCACCGCGAAGACCGGGATGCCGGCGGCGGCGATGGCGGCGGCGGCGTGGTCCTGGGTCGAGTAGATGTTGCACGACACCCAGCGGATGTCGGCGCCGAGCGCCTTCAGGGTCTCGATCAGCACCGCCGTCTGGATCGTCATGTGCAGCGAGCCGGCGATCTTGGCGCCCTTGAGCGGCTGCGCCGCGCCGTACTCGGCGCGGGTCGACATCAGGCCGGGCATCTCGGTCTCGGCGATCGAGATTTCCTTGCGGCCGTAATCGGCCAGCCCGATGTCCTTGACGATGTAATCGTTGGCAACTGCCATCTCGGTATCCCTTTTCAGTCGTGGCCGGCGCGAAACGTCCAATCGTTCCGGCGCTTCGGCCCGGCGCATCGGCCGGTTCACCCGGCCGGGTCGGCCATCCCTGTAGCAGGGCTCGCTCTAGGGAGCAATCAAGACATAAAGATGTCTTTATGCGTTTAATTCCAGGGTGAACGATTGGAGCTGGAGCGCATTCCGACGAGTGGTCCCCGGTTCGTCGAAAGAATGCGCGTTCAATCAAAGGCCTAGAGACGCCAGCCTGATGCAATCGGGTCGGAGGTGGCTCTATGCCGGCTCGTCCCGCAATTGCCGCCGGATGATCTTGCCGCTCGTCGTCATCGGCAGCGTGTCGCGAAACGCGAGCGCGCGGGGCACCTCGTGGGCGGAGAGCCGGGCCTTGGCGAAGGCGAGGATTTCTGCGGCGAGCACCTCGGAGGGCGAGAAGCCCGCGCGCAGGGTGACGAAGGCCTTCACGGTCTCGGTGCGCAGCGGATCGGGCACGCCCACCGCGGCGGCCAGCCCCACCGCCGGATGGGCGCAGAGGCAGGCTTCGATCTCGGCCGGGCCGATCCGGTAGGCGGCGGAGGTGATGAGATCGTCCTCGCGGCCGACGAAGCGGATATAGCCGTCGGCGTCGCGCCGCGCTTGGTCGCCGGTCATCCACCAGCCGTCGCGGAACTTCTTGGCGGTCGCCTCGGGTTGATTCCAGTAGCCGAGGAACAGCACCGGATCGGGGGCACGCACGGCGATCTCGCCGGGTTCATCCGCATCCGCCTCGGTCCCGTCCGCGCGCAGAACCGCGACGCGGTGGCCCGGCACCGGTTTGCCCGTCGCGCCGGCCCGGGCCACGCCGATCCGCGCGCTGGAAGCGAGAACGAGGTTGCACTCGGTCTGGCCATAGGCCTCGCCGATGGTGAGGCCGAGGGCGTCGCGGGCCCAATCGAAGGTCTCGGCTCCGAGCGCCTCGCCGGCGGAGGCGATGTTGCGCAAGGCGGAGAGATCGAATCGTTGGCGTGGATCGGCCACCCCGCGCAGCATGCGCAACGCCGTCGGCGGCAGGAAGGCGTGGGTGACGCCGAGATCCGCCATCAGCCGAAACGCCGCCTCCGGCTCGAACCGGCCGAGCGGCCGGGCGACCACCGGCATGCCGAGGCGAAGGGACGGCATCAGCACGTTCAGAAGGCCGCCGGCCCAGGCCCAGTCGGAGGGAGTCCACATCAGCCCGGTTCCCTCGGGCGGGAAGCCATGCATCACGCTCCAGCCCGGCAGGTGGCCGAGCAGGACCCGGTGGCCATGCAGCGCCCCCTTAGCGAGGCCGGTCGTGCCGGAGGTGTAGATCATCAGGGCCGGATCGTCGGGCCCGGTCGCCCGCGTCTCGAACCCGTCCGGGGCGCTCTCCAGAACCGCGAAGAAATCCTCCGCAGCCTCCCCGGCCCCATCGACCGAGAGGATCGTGGCGAGATCCGGCAGGTCGGCGCGCAGCCGTTCCAGCTTGGCCAGTCCGGGCGCGTCGGTGACGATGGCCCGCGCGCCGGAATCGGCGAGGCGATGGCGCAGGGCCGCCTCACCGAACAGGCCGGCGAGCGGCAGCGCGATCGCCCCGAGCCGGTAGGCGGCCAAGTGGGTCACCACCACCGCCGCCGATTGCGGCAGCAGCACGCCCACCCGGTCGCCCGGCCCGACGGCGCGCGCGGCCAGCGCCGCCGCGAGCCGCAGGGAATCGGAGCGCAGGCGGCCGTAGCTCACCGGCTCGGGGCGGTCGTCGGGGCCGAGCACGAGGAGCGCGGTGCGGTCGGGCTCGCTCAGCGCCCAGCGGTCGCAGACATCGGCCGCGATGTTGTAGCGCTCCGGGATCTCCCAACGGAAATCCGCGACGAGCTTTTCGTAAATGTCCGCCGGCTCCGGCACGGCAATGTCCTCGACCTGCGGCGGCCCCCCGCGCCGGCTCTGCATCGTCCTGCCGGCCGCGCCGCGTCGCGGCGAGACCGGTTGCTTCTCATCTGCCCCCGCCGGGACCGGCGCAATCCGCCTTCCGTACTCAGCCTTCCCGCTGCGGGAAGCCGCCGCGGAAGGCGAAATCGGTGATCGGGCGGCGGTCGTTCGGGCGCTCCTTGGCCCTCTGCTCCTCGCTCAGCTCCGCCCAGGGTGTGGCGCGACCGACGCCGTAGGCCGCCTCGACCCGATGATGCTCGGGCACGTTCAGCACGGTGAGCGCCCGCTTCCGGTCGAAGCCGCCCATGCCGTGGACGTGCCAGCCCTGGCGGTTGGCCTGAAGCGCGAAGGCGAGCGAGGCGGCGCCGGCATCGAGCGAGTGGCTGGCGGACGGCTTGAATTCGTCGCCGACCTTCATCCGCTCGCTGGAGACGAGGAAGACCAGGGCGCCGGTGCCCTCGGCCCATTTCTGGTTGCCGGGCACGAGGAGATCGAAGAACGCCTGCCATTCGGGCGTGCCGCGCAGCGCGTAGAGGAAGCGCCAGGGCTGCGAGTTGTAGGATGAGGGCGACCAGCGCGCCGCCTCGAACATCCGCAGCAATTCCGCCTCCGGCACCGTCTCCCCGGTGAAGACGCGCGGCGACCAGCGCTCGGCGAAGATCGGCTCGATGGCGTGGTCGGGCGTGCGGGTGGTGGGGCGCGTGGTTTCGTCGGTCAAAGGGGGCGGTCTCCAGGCTGGCAGAGCTTTGGTGCGGCGCACGGTATGGCACCGCACAAGAGCGGGCTAGGGGTCGGCGTTGCCGCGCCCGCCATGGCGCGCGAAAACGAGCCTCACGACATCGGTGCGACGAGGATGCTCATGGGCGAAACCGGCACGAACCCGCTCCTGCTGCGCGAGGACCGCGACGGCGTCGCCACCCTGACGCTGAACCGGCCGGGGGCGCGCAATGCGCTCTCCTTGGCCCTGCTCGAAGCGCTGCGGGCGACCTTCGCCCATCTGGCGGGTGACGGCACGGTGCGGGCCGTGGTGCTGGCAGCCGCAGGCCCCACCTTCTGCGCCGGCCATGACCTCAAGGAGATGACCGGTTATCGCAGCGAACCCGACCGCGGCGCGAAACGGTTCGAAACGCTGTTCGCCCTGTGCTCAGACGTGATGATGGCGATTCCCGCACTGCCCCAGCCGGTGATCGCGGCGGTGGAGGGCGTCGCGACCGCGGCCGGGTGCCAGCTCGTGGCCTCCTGCGATCTGGCCGTGGCGGGGGCGCAGGCGCGCTTTGCCACGCCGGGCGTGCAGATCGGCCTGTTCTGCTCGACGCCGATGGTGGCGCTCTCGCGCAACCTCTCACGCAAGGCGGCGATGCGGATGCTGCTCACCGCCGACATGGCGGATGCGGAGGAGGCCCGGGGTCTCGGCCTCGTCAACGACGTGGTGGCGGCGGGCGGCGCTCTGGCCGCCGCGCAGGCCCTCGCCGCAGGGATCGCCGCGCGCAACCCCGACACGGTGCGGGTCGGCAAACGGGCCTTCTACGAGCAACTGGAGATGCCGCTGACGCAAGCCTACGCCCATGCCGGCCGGGTGATGCTGGAGAATATGCTGGCCCGGGCGGCGGAGGAGGGCATCGCGGCTTTTCTCGACCGGAAGAATCACGGGCAGAATCACGGGAAGGACTTCAGCAAGGTGCAGTGAGACGCGAACCGATCCGCGGTCCGCGCATTGCCTCCCCGTCGCCCTGAAGCCGTCACGCGACGCGGGCAAACGGACTGCCATGCTCCTCAGACGTCCACCTCCGATCACCACCGAGCCGGGCCCGAACACGAAAAAAATCGTGAGCTGGAACCTGCTGCGCCGCACCGGCGCGGCGGTGGATTGCCTCGTGGCGTTGATCGAGCAGGAGCGGCCGGACTTCCTGCTGATGCAGGAGGCGACGAAGGAGATCGCGGCGCTGACCAAGCGCGTCGGCGGGGTCTATGCCTGGGCGCAATTGCCCGGTCGCATCCACGGTCCGGCGATGTGGAGCCCGACGCCGTGGCCCAACCCGCCCGAGATCGTCACCCTGCCGCCGGGGGTGCTGATCGATAGGGTCTGCCAAGTGCTTGATACCGGTGAGTTCGGCGTCGCCAACGTGCATCTTTCGCACGGGCAGGTGCTGAACCGGCGCCAGTTGCGGCGGATCGAGAGCCACCTGCCGCCGCGCGCGGCGGTGCTCGGCGACTACAACATCGTCGGCCCGGCCCTGTTGCCGGGGTTCCGCGATGTCGGCCCCCGGCGGCCGACCCATGCCATGGTCGATGTGCTGCCGCTGCGGCTCGACCGCTGCCTCGTGCGCGGGCTCGTCTGCCATGAGCACATGGTCCTGCCCCGCGGCCTCTCCGACCATCACCCGATCGTGGTGCACCTCTCGCCCGCGCCGGAAGGGGTCGTCTCGGTCAGTCGGCTCAGAGGTATGGCAGAAGCAGTCGGACGGCTGCGTCGCGCAGGCGTACGGGGAGCGAGCGGGCGTCGAGGTCGGCGAGGCGCAGGGGGGTCTGAAACTTCGTCGCAATGAAGGCTTCGAGCGCCCGGGCCAGCGCCACGTCGTAGACCTCCACGTTGAGCTCGAAGTTCAGGCGGAAGCTGCGCGAATCCCAGTTCGCGCTGCCGATGAAGCACCATTGCCCATCGACCACCATCGCCTTCGAGTGATCGAAGGGCGGCTCGTCGATCCAGACCCGCACACCGCTCTTCAGGAGCGGATCGATATGGCCGCGGGTCGCCCAATCGACGAAGCGGTGGTCGCTCTTGCGCGGGATGGCGACATCGACCGCGATCCCCCGCGCCGCCGCGAGGCTGAGCGCGTTCAGCACGAGTTCGTTGGGCAGGAAATAGGGCGTCGTCAGCCGGATCGACTCCTTCGCGCAGGTGATCGCCTGGAGCACCACGGTCGCGATCTTCTCGATATCGGCGTCCGGGCCGGAGGTGACGACGCGGGCGGTGACCGCGCCGGCCGGCGCCAGCGGCGGCAGCCACGCCTCGCCCTCCAGCTCCTCGTCGCTCACGAACTGCCAGTCGGCGATGAAGGCCTGGGTCAGGTGCTCGACCACCGGCCCCTCGATCCGGAAATGCGTGTCGCGGATCGGAAAATCCGGCTTCTCCGAGACCCGGTTGCCGTCGGAGATGTTGACGCCGCCGGTGAAGGCGACGCCCCCGTCGATGATCAGCAGCTTCTTATGCGTGCGCAGGTTCAGGAACGGCATCCGCCAGGGCAGGACGGAGTGCATGAACAGGCCGGCCGGCACCCCGAGCCGGCGCAGATGCCGCCACGCGGCCGGAAAGAAATAGCCGCTGCCGATGCCGTCGAGGATCACGCGCACCTCCGCGCCGCGATCCTGTGCCGCCTTCAGCGCCGCGCAGAACGCCCGGCCGGTGGTGTCGTCGCGAAAGATGTAGCTCGACAGGGCGACGCTGCGGCGGGCCTCGCCGATCGCCGCCAGCATCGCCGGATAGGCTTCGTCACCGTTGCGGAAGACCTCGACTCGGTTGCCCGCCACCGTCGGCAGGCCGGTGACCGCCTGCACCGCCAAGTCGAGGGCGTGGTAGCGCTCGGGCACGTGGGCGGAGGGCTGCGGCGTCTCGTCGGTGGTCTGCGAGGGGCGCCGCTTCAGCCGGCGGGCGCGCCGCTCCACCCGGTTGATGCCGAAGGTGAGGTAGAGCAGCGTCCCGAAGACCGGCGCCAGCCACGCGAGCCCAATCCAGCCGATCGCCGCGCCCACCACCCGCTTGCGCAGCAGCACATGGACGCTGACGCCGAAGGTGAGCACGAGGCCGATGGCCGCGACGATCTCGGTGCGGAGCGAGGCCGTCGAGCCGAGCCATCGGGTGAGGACTTCTTCCACCGGTCCGCCTGCTGTGCTGCCCTGTCGAGGAACGGCGGAGGAGATAAGCCAAGCCTGGTGTGACGAACAGCTAGCCCTCCACAAATCGCCGTCGCATGCTAGAACAAAGCTCGAACGGTGGGCGGAGCGGCCGGGGCCGGCGCCTGCCGCTTTTCGAAAGCCTTCACCATCTTGCCCGCAGGTGGTCGGTCCCGACCGCAGAGCGTCAGGTTCAAACCGTCGAGCATGTCCGCGAGCGCTGCCCCCCGCGTCTTCACGATTCCCCCCGGCGCGCCGTTCCTGCCGACGCTGGCGGATGCCCTCGTTGCGGGCCGCCTCGTCGGCGCGGTCGGCGGCGATTCCTTCGCGCTGGCCTCGGTCACGCTCTACCTGCCGACGCAGCGGGCGGTGCGCGCCCTCTCGACCGTGCTGGCGCAACGCCTCGGCGGGGCGGCCCTGCTGCCGCGGATGATCCCGCTGGGCGAGGCCGACGAGGCGGAGCTCGACCTGTCCGCCAACACCCTCCTCGAAACGCGGGAGGATCTGCTCTACCCCTCGATCCCCGCACTGGAGCGCCGGCTGATCCTGGCCCGCCTCGTCCAGAAATGGGCGGAGACGGTGGACCGCGAACTCCTGCCCATCGACGACGAAGTACCCTTCCTCGTCCCCTCCTCCCCCGCCGACGCGGTGGCGCTCGCCGCCGACCTCGAAGGGCTGATGGATGCGCTCACCGTCGAGGGCCTGCCCTGGAGCGAGATCGCCGCCGCGGTGGAGGCCGAGCATTCGCGCTACTTCCGCCTCACCCTCGACTTCCTGAAGATCGCCGCCGAGCACTGGCCCGAGATCCTCGCCGCCCGTTCGCTGGCCGACCCCACCGCCCGCGCCCGCCGCCTCGTGCTGGCCGAGGCCGACCGGCTCTTTCGCGAGCGGCCGGGCGATCCGGTGATCGTGGCCGGCTCCACCGGCTCGGTGCCGGCCACCGCCCGGCTGATCGCGGCGGTGGCCCGCCTGCCCCGCGGCGCGGTGGTGCTGCCGGGGCTCGATCTGCACCTCGATGCGGAGGGCTGGGAGGCGATCGACGGCGCCGGCGGCAAGCACGACGAGATCGCCCACGGCCATCCGCAGGCGATCCTGCGGGCGCTGACCGGGCCGCGGGGCTTTGCCGTCGAGCGTGGGGATGTCGAGACGCTCGGGGATCTCCCGCCCGAGGCGGTGGCGCGGGAAAAGCTGCTGTCGCAGGCCCTGCGCCCGGCCGAGACCACCGATGCCTGGGCCGGGCTCGACGCGGCCGAGCGGATGACCCTCGCGCGGGAGGGCATGGCGGGCCTCGCCGTGGTCGAGGCGGCGGACGAGCGCGAGGAGGCGTTGGTCGCCGCGCTCGCCCTGCGCGAGACCCTGGAGACGCCCGGCGCCACGGCCGCCCTCGTCACGCCCGACCGTGGATTGGCCCTGCGCGTCTCGGCCGAACTCGCCCGCTGGGGCATCGCAGCCGAGGATTCTGCGGGCTTGAGTCTGGCGCGCTCGCAGGCGGGGCGCTTCGCTCGGCTCGTGGCGGAGCTTGCCGCCGAGGTGGCGCCGGCCCGCGTCATTGCACTGCTGGCCCATCCCTTCGTCCGGCTTGGGCTCACCCGCAGCGAGGTCGTACGCGCAGCCGCGGCCCTCGAGATCGGCGGCCTGCGCGGCCCGGCCCCGATCCCGAAGAACAGTTTCGACGGGATGCGCGCCGCGGTGGCCCTGCAACGCAACGCCACGGAGCGGGTGCCGCGTGCCAAGAAGCGCCTGAAGCCGGTCGATTGGGACCTCGCCGAAGACATCCTGGACCGGCTGGCGATCGCGCTCGATGCGTTCCGCACCGACCTGCAGCCCGAGATCGGCAACCTCGTGGCGCTCGCCGCCGGGCATCGCGAGGCCTGCGAGCGGATGATGGGCGGGGCGGGCGAGGATGACGCGGACGAGACCGACGATCCCTCCCTCGACACACTCGACGGCCTGTTCGACGATCTCGAATCCGCCGAGCAGGAAGAGCTGCCGGGCCGGTTCTCCGATTACGCCGCGTTCTTCACCGCGCTGGCCCGCGACCGCACGGTGTCCTGCGCGCAGCGGAACGCGCATCCGCGCCTGCGCATCCTCGGGCCGCTCGAAGCGCGCCTGCTCTCCGTCGATCGCATCGTGCTGGGCGGGCTCGATGAGACGGTCTGGCCGGTGCGCCAGACCACCGATGCCTTCCTCAACCGGCCGATGCGCGGGGATGTGGGCCTGAGCCCGCCCGAGCGGCGGATCGGACAGGCCGCCCACGACTTCGTGCAGGGGCTGGGCACCCATGACGCTGTCGTGACCCGCGCGGCCAAGCGCGAGGGCTCGCCGACCGTGCCGTCGCGCTTCCTTCAGCGCCTGCGCGCCTTCGGCGGCGATGCGGTCTGGGCCGGCGCCATCGCCCGCGGCCAGCGCCTGCGTGGGCTCGCCGCGCGGCTCGATCGCGGCAAGGAGGCGCCGCCGCCGCGCCTCAAGCGCCCGGCGCCCAAGCCCGACCCGGCTCTGTTCCCGGAGCGCCTCAGCGTCACCGAGATCGAGACGCTGGTGCGCGACCCCTACTCGATCTACGCCCGGCATATCCTCGGCTTGGAGGCGCTGGAGCCGATCGCCGTGGTGCCGGGTGCGGCCGAGCGCGGCAGCCTGATCCACAAGGTTCTCGGCGATTTCTCCCAGGCCCATCCCGACGCGCTGCCGGCGGATGCGGAAACCCAGCTCTATGCGATCGCCTTCGACGCCTTCGGCCCGCTTCAGGACCAGTACCCGGAACTCTACGCCGAGTGGTTTCCCCGCTACGAGCGCATGGCGGTGGCCTTCCTCGAATGGGAGGTGAGCCAGCGGCAGGGCTTGCGCACGATCCACGCCGAGCGCTCGGGCAAGGTGACGATTCCCTTAGGGGAGCGAACCTTCACGCTCTCGGCCCGCGCCGACCGGATCGAGGCCCGCGCCGACGGCAGCTACTGCATCGTCGATTTCAAGACGGGCACGCCGCCGAGCAACCGCACCGTCTTTGCCGGTTTCTCGCCCCAGCTCACCCTGGAGGCGGCGATGCTGATGCATGGCGCCTTCGAGGGGCTGAAGGCCGCCGCCCCGCCGGATCTGCTCTACGTCCATGCCTCGGGCGGGCGCGAGCCGTTCCGGCCGATCCCGATCAAGCCGCCGCCGGGTGATGCGCGGGCGGTGGAGGCCGTCGTCGAGGAGCATTGGCAGCGCCTGCGCGGCCTGATCGCCCGCTACATGACCGGCGAAGCGGCTTACCTGTCGCGCCCCTATCCGCAATACGAGCGCGCCTACAACGAGTACGATCACCTCGCCCGCGTGCTCGAATGGTCGCTGGCCGGGCAAGGAGAGGCCGCGTGAACGCCCCGCTGACCGGCTTCACCGTCGATGACCTGACCAAGGCGGCCCAGCGCCGGGCCGCCGACCCGCGCCTCTCGGCCTGGGTCTCGGCCAATGCCGGCGCGGGCAAGACCAAGGTGCTCACCGACCGGGTGCTGCGCCTCCTGCTCGATGGGGCACCTCCCGGCCGCATCCTCTGCCTCACCTTCACCAAGGCGGCCGCCGCCAACATGTCGATCCGCGTGTTCCAGCGCCTCGGCCGCTGGGTGACGCTGGACGACGCGGTGCTGACCGCGGAACTCACCGAACTCACCGGGGAGCGGCCTACCCGCGACACCCTGCGGCTGGCCCGCCGCCTGTTCGCCCGCGCCGTCGAGACGCCGGGGGGCCTCAAGATCGAGACCCTGCACGCTTTGTGCGAGCGGCTGCTGCACATGTTCCCGTTCGAGGCCAACGTGCCGGCCCGCTTCGTCGTGCTCGACGACAACCAGTCGCGCGAAGCCTTCGAGATCGAGACCGACAACGTGCTCGCCGACGCGATCCTCGGCGGCAACCAAGCGCTCTCCGATGCGCTCGCCGTGGTCGGCGCGGAAGCCTCCGGCGACACCCTGCGCGATGCGATCCGCTCGGCGATGCGGACCCGCGCCCTGTTCTCCGACCACCGCGCCCTGGAGCCGGCGCTCGGCCGCCTGCCGCGCGCCCTAGCGCTGCCGGACGGGGCAAGCGTCGAAACCATCGAGGCGGAGATCCTGGAGGGCAGCAGCCTCGGCGAATGGCGGGAGATCGCGGGCCGGCTGCGCACCGGCAAGGCGACGGACGAGAAACTCGCCGACGGGCTGGTGGAGGCGCACGCCGCTCTGGCCACGGGCAAGGCGCTGGCGCCCTACCGCTCGGTCTTCTTCACCGACAAGGACGAGCCGCGCGCGGCCAAATCCTTCGGCACCAAGGCGGTGCCGGAGGACATCAAGCAGGCGTTGCTCGACGAGCAGGCCCGGCTGATCCCGCTCTTCGACAGTCTGCGCGCCGCCCGCGCGCTCGCCCGGACGCTGGGCCTGTTTCGGCTGGCTGCCGAGATCCACCGCCGGGTCGAGGCGCAGAAGACCCGGCTCGGCGCCCTCGATTTCGACGATCTGATCCACAAGACCCTCGACCTGCTCTCGCGGGTCGGCGCCTCCTGGGTCCTGTACAAGCTCGACCGCGGCGTCGACCACGTCCTCGTCGACGAGGCGCAGGACACCAACCCGCAGCAATGGGAGATTCTGCGCACGCTCACCGCCGAGTTCGCGGCCGGCGAAGGCGCGCGCGGCCTCACCCGCACCCGCTTCGCCGTGGGTGACCCGAAGCAGTCGATCTACAGCTTCCAGGGCGCCGACCCGCGGGAATTCGAACTGACCCGCCGCGCCTGGGGCCGGGCTGCGGAGGGCGCCGGGCACGACTTCGCCGATGTGAGCCTCCGACTCTCGTTCCGCACGGCGAGCCATGTGCTCGCCGCGGTCGATGCCGTGTTCGGCGTGCCGGAGCATTTCGCCGGCCTCTCCTTCGATGCCGGTGCGCCGGGCACCGTCCACGCCTCCGCCCGCGCCGGAGTGCCCGGCGCGGTCGAGCTGTGGGGCATCGAGGAGCCGGCGGAAGCCGAGGAGCCCGATGCCTGGGCCGCCCCGGTCGATGCGCCCGAGCCCAACGCGCCGGCCATCGTCGTCGCCCGCCGCATCGCCCGCGCGGTGAAGACCTGGACGACGAAGGGCGATGCCTGCGGCCGGGTCTGGCGGCCGGGCGACGTGCTGATCCTCGTGCGCAAGCGTTCGGCCGCCTTCGAGGAGGTGATCCGGGCAATGAAGGGGCTCGGCGTGCCGGTGGCGGGCCAGGACCGGCTCGAAGTCGCGGGCCATATCGCCGTGCTCGATCTCGTCGCGGTCGGCCGCGCCGGACTGCTGCCGGCCGACGATCTCACGCTCGCCACCGCCCTCAAGACCCCGCTCGTCGGCCTCACCGACGACGACCTCACCCGCATCTGTGCCCGCCGCCCCTTCGCCGAGACGCTGGAGGACGCGTTGATCCGCCACGCGCAATCCGGCGACGGGGCGGCGATCCGCGGCCTCACGGCCCTGCGGCTCTGGATCCAGCTCGCGGCGGAGAACGGCCCGTTCGGCTTCTACGCCGCCCTGCTCGGCCCCCATGGCGGGCGCAGCCGGCTGGTGGCGCGGCTCGGCGGCGAGGCGGGCGACGCCATCGACGTGTTCCTGGCCCAGGCCGCCGACGCCGAGAACGGGGGCGACGCGCCCTGCCTCGACGCCTTCCTCGCCGATTACATCGTGCGGCCCGGCCGCGGCCGAAGCGGCCTCTCGGTCAAGCGCGATCTCGAATCGGGCCGCGACGAGGTGCGAGTGATGACGGTCCACGGCGCCAAGGGCCTGGAGGCGCCGGTCGTCGTCGTCATCGACGGTTGCGAGCCGCTCGGCCGCAACGACCCGCCGCTGCTCGGCCTCGATCATCCCGCCGACGGGCCGCTGCCGCCGGTCTGGACCGGCGGGCGCACGCAGGATTGCGCGGCGACGCTCCAGGCCCGCTCCGCCCTTCAGGCGCGGGCGCGCGAGGAGCATAACCGCCTGCTCTACGTCGCCATGACGCGGGCCGCCGACCACCTCGTGATCGCGCCCTATCGCGGCGCGACGCGGGAGACGCCGGCCTCGTGGTGCGAGATGGTCCGCATCGGTCTTGAGCGCGGGCTGGGGCCCGGCGAGGCGGTCGAGACCGAGCACGGGCCGATCACGATCTGGCGCGACGGTTCAGGTGCCTCGCTCGCGGCCGCTGCCGCGGACACGGCCTCGCCGGAGCCCGAGACGGTGCCGGACTGGCTGTTCTCGGCCGCCGCGCCCGAGGCCGAGGCCGCGCCGCCGCTGAGTCCCTCGGGGGCGCTCGGTGCCGCGGACGGGCAGCGCCAGCCCCGGCGCCGCCTGGGGGATGCCGAGGCCCGCCGCCGCGGTGCCCTGGTCCACTCGCTCCTCGAACACCTGCCGCGGATCGAGCCGGATCGGCGGGCCGAGGCCGCCGACCGCTTCGCCCGTGCCCGCGCGCCCAGTCTGGACGAGGCCAAGCGCAGGGAACTCGTCCGCACGGTTCTGCGCCTGATCGAGGCGCCGGATCTCGCGCCGCTGTTCTCGAGCCAGGCCCGTGCCGAAGTGGCTTTGTCGGGGCGGATCATCGTCGAAGGGATCGCGCGCGACGTCACCGGCCGGATCGACCGCCTCGTCGTCGAGGACGGCCGGGTGATCCTCTGCGACTTCAAGACCGGCCGCCCGCCCGCGGACGCTGCGCCCCTGCCGGAGCGCGAGGCGGCCCAGGTCAGCCTCTACGCTCGCCTCGCCGCCGCGATCTGGCCCGAACACACGATCGAGGCGCTGTTGGTCTGGACCTCAGGCCCGGTGGTGCGGCGGGTGGACGGATCGCGGCTCGCGCTCTGACGGCCTCTTCGATGATGGCATGTGGGCCGTGCATCCCCTCGCCCCGCTTGGCGGGGCGCGGGGATGTCGTCCTCAGCTGCCCTTCTTCGGCGTCAGCTTGACGATCTGGCCGTCATCCTCGGTCACCGCGTAGACGGCGCCGTCGGGGCCGACCCGCACGTCGCGGACGCGGTGCTCCAGCGGGATGCGCTCCTCGGTGACGACCTTGTCACCGTCGAGCTTGAGCGCGACGATCCCGGTGCTGACGAGGCCGCCGATGAGGAACTGGTTCTTCCAGGCTGGGAACGCGTCCTTGTCGTAGAGCGCCATGCCCGAAGGGCCGATCACCGGATCCCAGTAATAGACCGGCTGCACCGTGCCGCCGGCCTGGGTCTGGCCGTCGCCGATCTTCTCGCCGGAATACTCGATGCCGTAGGTCACCACCGGCCAGCCGTAGTTGAGGCCGGGGCGCGGGCGGTTCAGCTCGTCGCCGCCGCGGGGCCCGTGCTCCACGGTCCAGAGCCGGCCCTGGTTGTCGAGGGCGGCGGCCTGAACGTTGCGATGGCCATAGGACCAGATCTCGGGCTTGGCCTTTTCGCCGCCGGTGAAGGGGTTGTCCTTCGGGGCGTTGCCGTCGGTGTCGATGCGGAAGACCTTGCCGAGCCCGCTCGTCAGATCCTGCGCCTGCCCGCGGGTCTGCTTGTCGGAGCGCTCACCCACGGTAACGAACAGCTTGCCATCCGGCGCGAAGACGAGGCGCGAGCCGAAATGCTTGTCGCCGTCATAGGTCGGCATCTGGCGGAAGATGACCTTGACCTCGTCGAGCTTGGCCTTGCCGTCGCTCTCGACCAGCTTGGCCTTGGCCACCGTCGTGCCGTTGCCCTTGTCGCGCGGCTCGCTGAAGCTGAAGTAGATCGTGCGATCCGCAGCGAAGCTCGGGCTCAGCGCGATATCGAGAAGACCGCCCTGCCCCTTCGGATCGACCTTCGGCACGCCCGCCACCGGTTGGCCCACCGTGCCGTCCTTGGCGATCAGGCGGATCTTGCCGGCCTTCTCGGTCACGATCATCCGGCCATCGGGCAGGAACTCCATCGCCCAGGGGCTTTCCAGCCCCTTGGCCACGACGGCGGTCTCGAACTCAGTCTTCTGCGCGGGCTCCGGCGCACGGGTCTGGTTGGGCAGGAGCGGCTTGTACTCGGTGTTCGGCGCCTCCTTCTCGGCGATCGACGTGCCGGCACTCGGCGCGTTCGGCGCCTGGAAGGATTCACCCTCGATGCGGGGCGAGCGCGATTCCTGTCCGGCCGGCTGCTGAGCGAAGGCGGGGGCATCGAGGCCGAGGGCCGCAACGGTGGCGAGCAAGAGGGAAAGGGTGCGCGTCACGTCGATTGATCCTTGTGCGGGGCGCCGATCTTGCTCGCCAAATGGTGCGCAGGCGGCCCACGGCGAGGGTCGGGCCGCGCGAGGAGGCGGACTCGCGGCCGTGTTCGTCAGGGTCGAGGCGCTGGATAAGGCACTGGGCGAGGAGGCTGGCCGGCCGATGGGAGGGGGATTGCGGGGACGAGGGCCGGCTTATCCATGTGGGTTCGGCGTGCCAGACCCGCGGCCGGGGCGGGATGCCTTGACCGGGCGGTCGGGCGTCGCCAATTCTCGCCTCACCGTGAGGCGCCGAACCCGCTCTCGGTGCCCTCTGCGCAGGGGCCCTCCATGCACCCGCGTGGGACCCGCGTGTCGAAAGGACCTACGATGGCGACCCTAAAAGTGACCGATGCGAGCTTCGAGCAGGACGTTCTGCAGTCCGCCGAGCCCGTCGTAGTGGATTTTTGGGCGGAGTGGTGCGGCCCCTGCCGGCAGATCGGCCCGGCGCTGGAAGAGATCTCCGTCGATCTCCAGGGCAAGGTGAAGATCGTCAAGGTCAATGTCGATGAGAACCCCGGCATCGCCTCGACCTACGGCATCCGCTCGATCCCGACCCTAATGATCTTCAAGGACGGCAAGCTCGCCAGCCAGAAGGTCGGCGCCGCCCCCAAGGGCGACCTCTCCCGCTGGATCCAGGCGAGCGCCTGACCCGACCCGAATTCGGATCGAACGACCCGAGACAGCCCGGCCGCGAGGCCGGGCTTTTTTCATGCCGTCTTCGCGCGCGAAGAGTCCCGAAACGCAAGAAGCCCGGCCTTGCGGCCGGGCTCCCTGGTTTCGAGACCCTGTTATTAAAGGTTCGGCTTAGTAGCTGCCGAACTTGTAGTTCAGGCCGGCGCGCACGACGGCGAACTCGGTGTCGTTGCGGCGCGAGGGGCCGGAGACGACGACCACACCCGGGTTGGCCGTGGTGATGACGGCGCCGGCGTTGTTCACCGCGAAGGCGCCGTTGAGGGCACCGCCGCCGCGATCGAGGTTCACGTATAGACCTTCGACCTTCAGCGTGACAGCCGAAGAGCGGAAGAAGTTCAGGAACGAGTCGGTCGGGAGAGCGTACTCGACGCCGCCGCCGGCAGCGTAGCCGGTGCGGAAGTCGTCACGCGAGCTGTTCGGCAGGCCGAACTGACGGCCGCCGCCGGCGCCGTAGGCGAAACCGCCGGTGCCGTAGAACAGGACGCGGTCGAAGGCGTAGCCGAGGCGGCCGCGGACGGTGCCGAAGAAGTCGAGGCTGGACAGGCCGTTCGGGTTGAACACCTGCTGAGCGGCGACGCCCGGGAAGGCCGGGTTGCTGTTCACGACCGAGAACTGGTTCCGGTCACGGCCGAAGTCGACGTACTGAGCGTCCGCCTCGATACCGACGACGACGCCGGAGCCCGGGGTGAACTGGTAGTTGTAGCCGATCTGACCACCGCCGACGAAGCCGTCGTTGCGGTTGTTGCCACCGAAGGCGATGACAGCGGTCTGGCCGGGACGGACGAGGCCGGTCAGGCCGTTCACGCCGACGACCGGAGCCGCACCGTTGTCCTCGACGCCGAAGCCGTAGCCGGCGTTGAAACCGGCGTAGAAACCGGTCCAGGTGAACACCGGGATCGGCGTGAAGACGGGCGGCGGAGCAGCGCGACGCGGCAGGTCGGCGGCGGAGGCCGCCGCGGTCAGCGCCGTGAAGGCGGCGAGAGAGGTGAGAAGCTTTTTCACTTGTTGATCCCCAGCAGAAACCCGATCGCCCACAAGCTAGACCATTTCCCTGACCTGAGATGTAGCGAACGGGCCACACCCACGGCGCGACAATCGACCCGACGCGCGGTTGCATCCGATGTGTTGGGAGGCCGAAACCAGATTTGCGTCGCCTCGGGCGATCCGCATGTGCTGATCGACGCGACGACCCGCAGAAACCATCGCCTCCGTTGCCTGATTCGACAGGTCACAGGCCGGACGATGAAGGGTCGGCAAAGTTCTTTTGCCGGATGGCGGCCAAACCGGCGCCCGATGCGACGCGCGAATCGCTTCCGGCTTGCGTGGTTGGCCGACCGATGCCCTTGCGGCGCGGATCTCCGACCCCCGCCGCACGCCGTCCCGTCGGATGTCCGCTTCGATCGGGCGGACCTCGTGTCAGACCGGGATCGTGCCGTTGGCTTCGAGCACGGCGCCCGCGAGATAGAGCGAACCGCAGATGAGAACCCGCGGCGGACGCTCGAAGACCGTGTCCGACAGGGCCGCCAACGCCGCCTCGACGCTCGGGGCGACCTCGGCCGAGAGGCCGACCTCGCGGGCGATTTCCGCCACTTCCTCGGCGGGCCGCGCCGCCATCTGGCCGGTGATCGGCACCGCCACCAGCGAGCGGGCAAGGCCGACGAAGTTCTTCAGGAAGCCTTCGGCGTCCTTGGTGCCGAGCAACCCGACGATCAGAACCAGCGGCACGTCGCTGCGCTCGCCGAGATCCGCCATGGCGGCGGCGAGGATGCGCCCGCCATCGGCGTTGTGGCCGCCGTCGAGCCACAGCTCGGCGTCCTTGGGCATCCGCTCGGCCAGCGCCCCGCGCACGAGGCGCTGGAGCCGGCCCGGCCAATCGACGTTGCGCAGGCCGGCTTCGAGGGCGACCGTGCCGATATCGCCGAAGCCCGCTGCGCGCAGGGCCGCGATGGCGGTGCCGGCATTGGTGAGCTGGTGGCGCCCGGCGAGGCGGGGGCGGGGCAGATCGAACAGGTCGATCTCGTCCTGGTAGACGAAGCGTCCGCTCTCCTCGTGGACGGAGAAGTCCTGGTTGCCGATCCGCACCGGCACCGCGCCGATCCGCTCGGCCTGACGGCAGAGGACGGCATCGGCCCCGGCATAATCCTGGGCGGCGATCACCGCCGGGCAGCCGCGCTTGAAGATGCCGGCCTTCTCCATCGCCACCGCCTCGACGGTGTCGCCGAGATACTCGGCATGGTCGCGGCCGATCGGGGTGACCACGGCGCAGGCCGGGTGGTCGATGACGTTTGTGGCGTCGACGCGTCCGCCGAGGCCCACTTCCAGCAGCAGCACGTCGGCGGGGCATTCGGAGAACAGCAGCAGGGCGGCCGCCGTGGTGATCTCGAAGACGGTGATCGGATCGCCCTTGTTGGCCGCCTCGCAGCGGGCGAAGGCGTCGGCGAGCCGGTCTTCGGCGACGTAATGGCCGCCGCCGATGCCGCCGAGGCGGATGCGCTCATGGAAGCGCACGAGGTGCGGCGAGGTGTAGACGTGCGCGCCCAGCCCCCCGGCCTCGAGGATCGCCCGCATGAAGGCGATGGTCGAGCCCTTGCCGTTGGTGCCGGCGACGTGAATCACCGGCGGCAATCGCCGCTCGGGATGATTGAGGGCCGCGAGCAAGCGCTCGATCCGCCCGAGCGACAGGTCGATCGTGCGCGGATGCAGGGCGAGGAAGCGCGCCATCAACGCGTCGGAGGATTCCATCTCGCGCGGAGACCTTCTGTCGCGGATTGAGTTCTTACCAAATCCGATTGATCCCTTCGGGGAGGCGGATTTGGGTTTCGCTCAAGCGCCGCGCGGGCTGTGATACGGTGTCCGCTTGAAGCAAGCGGACACCGTATCACGCCGCGTTCGGCAGGGGTTCGGGGGTGGTCGGTTCGGGGGCGGTGCCGGGCTCGGGCGTCCGGCGCACATCCATCAGCAAGCCGCTGAGCCGGCTGATCGTTTCCTTGAGCTGATGCCGGTGGACGACCTGATCGACCATGCCGTGCTCGCGCAGATACTCCGCCCGCTGGAAACCGTCGGGCAGCTTCTCGCGAATCGTCTGCTCAATGACGCGGGGGCCGGCAAAGCAGATCAGCGCGCCGGGCTCGGCCAGATGCACGTCGCCGAGCATGGCGTAGGAGGCGGTGACGCCGCCGGTGGTCGGGTTCGTCAGCACCACGATGTAGGGGAGCCGCGCAGCGCGGAGCCGGCGCACGGCGACGGTGGTGCGGGGCATCTGCATCAGGGAGAGGATGCCCTCTTGCATCCGCGCGCCGCCGGAGGCCGCGAACAGCACGTAGGGGGTGCGCTTCTCAAGCGCCGTCTCGGCGCCGCGGACGAAGGCCTCGCCGCCGGCCATGCCGAGGGAGCCGGCCATGAAGCCGAATTCCTGGGCCGCGATCGTCATCGGCAGGCTGCCGACCCGGCCGAAGCCGATCTTGAACGCGTCGGGCATTCCGGTCTTGGCCCGCGCCTCCTTGAGACGGTCGACGTAGCGCTTCTCGTCGCGGAACTTGAGCGGGTCGGCGGGCACCTCGGGCAGCGGCACGTCGATCCACGTGCCCTCGTCGAACATCATCTTGAGACGCGCCGTGGCCGACATCTTGAGATGGTGTTCGGAGCCGGGAATGACCCAGTGGTTCTGCTCGACTTCCTTATGGAAGACCATCTGGCCCGTGTCGGGGCATTTGACCCAGAGGTTCTCCGGCGTCTCGCGCTTGAACAGCGTCTTGATCCGCGGCCGTACGACCTCGGAGATCCAGTTCATCGGCTCGACCATGGCGTCAGACTCCCTGTCCTACCGCGTTCTCTTGCCGCGTCATCTTGCTACGCCGATATCGGATCGCCGCCGCTGCGATCCCAGGGGGATCGCCCACTTGGGCGGCCCCGGCAGGATCCCCCCACGCGGCGGCTGTGGCGGGGTTCAGGCTCCGGTCGGCACTTTGGTGGTGCTGCGGACACCCTGCGCCAGCTCGCGCACCAGGGCGGCGACCGCCTCCACCGTGCCGCTCCCGGCCCGGTCGCCGGGTTCGAGGCTGCGGGCCAGCGCATCGACAAGAGCCGAGCCCACCACCACGCCGTCGGCACCGCGGGCGATCTCGGCGGCGTGCGCGCCGGTCTTCACGCCGAAGCCGACGACGACGGGCAGGTCCGTATGCGCCGTGATCCGGCTGACCGCCTGCGACACCCGGCCGAAATCGGGGGTCGCCGTGCCGGTCACGCCGGTGATCGACACATAATAGACGAAGCCTGCGGTGTTCGCGAGAACCGCGGGCAGGCGGGCCTCGTCCGTGGTCGGGGTCGCGAGACGGATGAAGGCGATCCCCTTCTCGAGAGCCGGCAGGCAGAGCTCCTCGTCCTCCTCCGGCGGCAGATCGACGACGATCAAACCGTCGATGCCCGCCGCCTTCGCATCCTCCAGGAAGCGGGGCACGCCGTAGCTGTGGATCGGATTGTAGTAGCCCATCAGCACCACGGGCGTCCGGTCGTCGCCCTCGCGGAAGCGGCGGACGAGCGCGAGGGTGCCGCGCAGATCCTGGCCGACTTTCAGCGCCCGCAGGCCCGCTGCCTGGATCGCCGGCCCGTCGGCCATGGGATCGGTGAAGGGCAGGCCGAACTCGACGATGTCGGCCCCCGCCTTCGGCAGGGCTTCGAGCACCTTGAGCGAGGTCTCCGGATCGGGGTCGCCCGCCATCACGTAGGTGACGAGGGCGGCACGTCCTTCCGCGCGGCAGCGGGCGAAGGCGGCATCGATGCGGGCGGTCATGGTTCTCGCTCCCGGCGGTACGTCCGGCCTTGAGGCCCGGGGCACGGTTCCCCCGGAACCGGGCCGCCGCGCAGGGCCCGATTTCCCCGGCCAATTCTTCGGCCCGTTTCCCGGCCAAGTCGGGGCGCCTACACTATCCGCTCGCCTCCGTGAAGCGCATTGGGCGCCGGGCTCACACCCCTGGGGCCGGCGCAGCTCCGATGACGCCGTCGACCCAGTCGCGCATCAGCAGGTGGGCGATGGCGGTCGGCGGCGGCACGGTCAGGCCTTCGGGGTGGGTGCCCGCGATCATCTGCGCCACCTCGGCGCGGGTGAGCCAGCGCGCATCATCCAGCTCGTCGGGATCGGTGCGGATGGCCTCCGACAGCCCCTCGGCGACGCAGCCGATCATCAGCGAGGCCGGAAACGGCCAGGGCTGCGAGGCGTGATAGGCGACGGCGCCGACCGCGATGCCGGTCTCCTCCCGCGTCTCGCGGCGCACGGCATCCTCGACCGTCTCGCCGGGCTCGATGAAGCCGGCGAGGCAGGAATACATCCCCGGCTTGAAATGCCGGCTGCGCCCGAGCAAGCAGCTCTCGCCCCGCCGCACGAGCATGATTGCCACGGGATCGGTGCGCGGGAAGTGATGCAGCCCGCAACTCCCGCATTCCCGGCGGAAGCCGCTGGCGGCGATGGTGGTCGGGCTGCCGCAATTGGCGCAGAAACGGTGCCGCGCGTGCCAAGCCAGCACCGACTTGGCGGTGGCGATCAGCCCCTGCTCCTCGCGGACGACGGCGCCCTCGGCGGCGAGCGCCCGCAGATCGAGGGCACGATAGCCGGGCGCGGGGAAAAGCAGGGCCGCCTCCCCCGGAACGGCGCCGGCGAAAACCGGCCGGCCCTCGACCCGTCCGAGGTAGATTTCGACGGCGCGTTCGCCCGCCCGGCCGGCCTCGTCCGGCGTGAGCAGGGCCGTTCCGGTCTCCGCCGGGTCGGCGCGCAGGATCACCGTGTCGCCCGCCATCAGCACGAGGCGGGCGTCCGGCCCGCCCTCTGCCAGGGCGGGGGCCGAGCCGAATTCGGCGGAGTTCCGCACGAGGCGGCTCGCGGCATAGGCGAGCGCATCCCGGCTGGGCGTGTGGGGCGAGCCTGTCATGCGGGTCCCCTCACGCGGCCATGAACAGGCCGGCTGCCCGTTCGAGCAGGGCGGCGCGGGCATGCGGCGGATAGGGCTTGCGCTCGCCGACGCCCCAGACCGGCCCCGGCCAGGCCGGATCCGAGTGGAACCGGGCCACGACGTGGATGTGAAACTGGGCCACCACGTTGCCGAGGCTTGCGACGTTCACCTTATCCGGCTGAGCGAGCGCCTGCATGACCCTGACCGCGATCCGCGTTTCCTCGAAGGCGAGGCTCGCATCTTCGGGTGTGAGGTCGGTGAGTTCGCTCAGGCCCGGCCGCCGCGGCACCAGGATCAGCCACGGGAAGCGGGCATCGTCCATCAACAGGACGGAGCAGAGGGCGAGATCGCCCACGGGGTGGGTGTCGGCGGCGAGCCGCGGATCGAGGGGGAAGGCGTCGGTCATGCCGGGAATCTAGCGCGCCGGCTCGAAAAGTGGGGAACCGTTTTTCGGGGCGATCCGCGTCGCCCCAAAAGCGGCGGCCGGTTTTCGCAGCGGGCTCGCCGCGCAAAAAATCGGTCACGCCGTCCCCAATCTGGGGGTGTGTTCCTGACAAAACGCCCGCCGTGCCACCCTGCCCGGAGGGGCGACGAGCCGTGGCCGGGAATCTTGTGAGACACTTTTAACCATATTCTGGCACGCAGGGGGGCAGCGATCCGGATTCGGCGGGCGGCGGGCCGTGCCGGGATCGCCGTGGATCACGCGATGGCGGGCGGCGCGCAAGCAAGCGGGGAGCGAAGCCGGGACCCGGTGGTCGCCATCGTGGCGGCGCGGACCCCGGCTCCCCTCGTCCTGGCCCTGCGCGGGCAGCCTTGCAGCGCCAGCATCGTCGCGGTCTCGGGCCATGTGATCGACGATCTCATCGCCGAAGCCCCCGAGGTGATCGTGCTGGAGGCTGAGCCCGAGCGCTTCGACGCGCCGGCCCTGATCCGCGCCCTGCGGCAGGAAGACAGCCTCGCCCGCACGCCGGTCCTGCTCGTGGCCGGCGGCGACGCCCGGACCCTGCGCCGGATCGGCCGCGAGGCCGGCGCCACCGACATGCTGTCCAAGCCCTTCGACGCCCTGGAATTTCAGGACCGGGTCGGCGTTCTGATCGAACTCGCCCTGGCGCGCCGGGAAAGCGACGATCGGGCGCGCGCCATGCGACGCGACGCGGCGCGGGCGGTGGCCGACGCTTCGGCGCGCGAGCGCGAACTGATCCGACGCCTGATGCTGGCCGCCGAGTTCCGCGACGACCGGGCCGGCGACCATCTCACCCGCGTGGCCGGCTGCGTGATCGCGGTGGCCGAAGGGCTCGGCCTGTCATCGGCGGAGGCCGACGACGTGGCGTTAGCCTCGACCATGCACGACATCGGCAAGATCGCGGTCCCCGACCACATCCTGATGAAGGCCGGCCCCCTTACCCCCGACGAGTGGGAGGAGATGCGCCAGCACGCGCTGCGCGGCTACCACATGCTGCACGACAGCCCCTCGCGCCTGCTCCAGATCGCCGCCGAGATCGCGCTGACGCACCATGAGCGCTGGGACGGCACCGGCTATCCCCGCGGCCTCACAGGCGAGGAGATTCCCCTCTCCGGCCGGATCGTCGCGGTGGCCGACGTGTTTGATGCGCTGATCTCGGCGCGCAGCTACAAGCCCGCCTGGTCCCTGGAGCGGGCGCGCGCGCATGTCGAGGCGGAAGCGGGCCGGCATTTCGACCCGGCCTGCGTCGCCGCCTTCCTCTCACGCTGGGACGACATCGTCGCTCTGGTGGAGGAGCGGGCGGCGTAGGGACGCCCGTTCGACGGAGCGATGCCAAGCCCGGACTGCTCTCAGCTCCGAACGGCGCGCCATGTCCGCCACGTGGAGAGATCCAGCCCCGACATCTCTTGGAACGCCACGAGATCGTCCCTGAAGAGCTTGGACAGATACCGGACGTCGTCCTCATCCGGCCCCTTGTCCTCACGATCACCGCCGAGGTTTTCGATGAGCCGCTCCGTCGTGAAACCGTTCGGATCGATGTCGAGGAACTCGGCGACACGTGCCAACAGGGCACCGGGATTGTTGTGGATATCGTCGAAGTTCAGAATTAGGAACTGTTCCGCTGGGAAGTAGCGCTGGAAATGGCGCACCTGCTCGGCGTAGAGGCCGCGCTCCACATAGGCCCACCACCGGTTGAGGCCGGGAACCTCGACATGCTCGGCCATTCGGCGTCGGCCGTCGCGTATGGCCTCTCCGAACGGCAGCGTCTCCACGGCCTGCCCGCCCACCGTGACGCCCGCTTCCGAGAAGCGCCGGACCATGCGCCAGTTGGAATAGGCGCGATCGATCGGATCCCGAAACAGCAGGATGATCTTGAGACGGGGATTGTAGGCGCGAAGCCTCGCATGCGCCGGCAGCCAGTAAAGCGTCACCGGCGTGGCTTCTCCCGAGATTGCTCCACCGGGTGGAACGAGGGCGTGGAGGCGCGCATAGTCGGGCCGCGACCAATCGGCGGTTTCCGTATCGAAAAAGTGCGTTTCCTTCGGATTCGCCATGCTGACGCTGGGATGCCCGTCGAGATAGGCATACAGCGTCGTCGTCCCGCATTTCTGCGCACCCGCAACGACGAAATCGAGTAAGCCGCTCTCGGTCGGGTGAACCGTCGCTGTCGTCATCCTCGGTCTCCGTTCGGCCCCGCGTTGGCGTGATATCGATTTTGCTGTTCTTCCCGGCGCATCCGGCGGGTGGCGCAGGGACCGAGATTGCAGCCGACGCAACGTTCGATACAATCCTGTCGTCCAAAGGGTACCGTCCTCCCCTCAGCGGGCCGGCTATGCAACCGGTGGCGACACGGTTAAGTAACACGCAGCCTAGATATGTGCAGGGGCAAGCGAGAGGATTTCGGTCTCCCGGATGATATTGTTCAATCGCGAACTGCTCTTCGTTCACAATCCGAAGACAGCTGGAACCTCGATCCTCCGTTACCTAAAGTCGGTGTTGCCTGAGGTCCAAACCGCCGACGTGTCGATATTGGACAGTAATCACCCCTCCCTGTCCGTTTCCCTCGGCTATGCCTGCGGCGTCCTTGCGCAGTCGCCCTCCGTGTTCAAGCGCGTGCTGGTCATGACGCGCAATCCGTTCGACCGGGAGGTCTCCGTCTACGAGCATTACCGGCAAAATCTCCAATACGACGCGGTCGGACAGGATCTGAACAGTCCGGCGCTTCTCGAAGCTGTTCACCAAGCCGCTATGATGCCTTTCGATGCCTATTTGCATTGGGTCTGGGAGAAGTACGGTACCTGCGATCTGTGGAACACCGAGAGTTATCACCGGATCGAGGAGACGTTCACTCTGCCGCAGCTGGCTATCGTCAAAGTTGAGGAAATCGATACCGAGTTGGCTGCCGCCCTGCAGGGCGTGACCTTGCAGGACGCGGAGGCGCTGCCACACGTCAACACTACGACACGTCGCGCTGCCGCTGACTACTACGACGAGGCGACCCTCGACATCGTGCGCAAATCCTATGCCTGGATGTTCCGTAGGGGGCTCTACGATGCAGATGACGTGCCTGCCGTCCAACTGGCCGCACCCTCCTCGCCACCAGACGATGGAGAGCTCGGGGAGCCGCCGCCGCATAGCCCGTAAGGGGGGAGCCCTGCGCAACACCCCCACGCGGCCGACGTAGTGGTCGAGGCGCCTGAAAAGGGTTAGAAACGGCATCCGAATTCCGAGCCGGCCGTCTGCCGGTTCGCGTGTACCGGTGCGAATGCGCCGGTTCTTAAGGCGCATCTCCCTTGCCATTTCCGTCTCTGCCCTCCCCCCTGGCGCGGGCGCTCACCGAGCGCAACTATGCCGAGCCGACACCCGTCCAGCAGGCGGTGCTCGATGCCGTCCCCGAGCGCGACCTGCTCGTTTCGGCTCAGACCGGATCGGGCAAGACCGTCGCCTTCGGCCTCGCCATTGCCGGTACGTTGCTCGACGCGGACGAGGCGCTGCCGCCGCCCGGCGCGCCGCTGGCTCTCGTCATCGCCCCGACCCGTGAGCTGGCGCTCCAGGTGCAGCGGGAGCTGACCTGGCTCTATGCGCAGACCGGGGCCCGCATCGTGCCCTGCGTCGGCGGCATGGATCCGCGCCGCGAGTCCCGCGCGCTGGAGGCGGGCGTCCATATCGTCGTCGGCACGCCGGGGCGCCTGCGCGACCACATGGAGCGCGGCCGGCTCGTCACCGAGGGGCTTCGCGCCGTCATCCTCGACGAGGCCGACGAGATGCTCGACATGGGCTTTCGCGAGGATCTCGAATTCATCCTGGCGTCGACCCCGAAGGACCGGCGCACCCTGCTATTTTCGGCGACCCTGCCGAAGGCCATCGTCGCCCTCGCCGAAAGCTACCAGCGCGACGCCCTGCGCCTCGCCGTCGCCGGCGAGACCCGCGGCCATGCCGACATCGTCTACCGCGCGGTGCGGGTGATGCCGCGAGAGGTCGAGCACGCCGTCGTGAACATTCTGCGCTACGTCGATGCGCCGGTCGCGATCGTGTTCTGCAACACCCGCGACGGCGTGCGCCATCTCCAGGCCTCGCTGACCGAGCGCGGCTTCTCGGCCGTGGCGCTCTCGGGCGAACTCGGCCAGGGCGAGCGCAACGCCGCGCTCCAGGCTCTGCGCGACGGACGAGCCCGCGTCTGCGTCGCCACCGACGTCGCCGCCCGCGGCATCGACCTGCCGGGTCTCGATCTCGTCATCCATGCCGACCTGCCGCATGATGCCGAGGTGATGCAGCACCGCTCCGGCCGCACCGGCCGCGCCGGCCGCAAAGGCACCAGCGTCGTGCTGGTGCCGCCGGCCCGGCGGCGGCGGGCCGAGCAGATGTTCGCCATCGCCAAGGTGAGCCCCGATTGGAGCGGTCCGCCGAACGCGGACGAGATCCGCGTCCTCGACCGCGAGCGGATGATGTCTGATCCGCTGCTCGCCGAGCCCGAGACCGAGGAGGACCGCGAGTGGGAGCGGGAATGGGCCGAGGCGCTGATGGAGCGCTGCCCGCCCGAGCGTCTCGCTGCGGCCTTCGCCCGGCTCTACCGCTCGCGCATCCCCGTGCCGGAGGAAGTCAGCGATCCGGCCTACGAGACCAGCCGGCGTCCGGAGCCCCGCAGTGGTGTGCCGGTCGGCGCGTCGCGGGTCGGTGAGGACGAGCCGGCAGCCTGGTTCCGGCTCAATCTCGGTCGCCGCGACCGGGCCGAGCCGCGCCGCCTTCTGCCGATGCTAACCCGCCGCGGGCAGATCGGTCGCGGCGATATCGGCTCCATCCGGATCTTCGACAACGAGACCACCTTCGAGGTCCGCGCCAGCGCTGCGGACGATTTCGCCGCGTCCTTCGCCCGGCGTGGGCCCGCCGATGTCCGCGTCGAGCGGATGCAGGGGGATGGGGCGGCCACTGCCAAGGCGCCGAAGAGCCCCCGCGCCCAGCGCCATCGCCGCGAGGCGACCAAATCCGGCCGCGGCGGCTAAGCCGCCACACGACGGCGCCGGGGCACGAAAGCCGGCCCGGCGAAGGTTTCGGGTGTGCACAGGTCGAAGGCTGCGTTCGGCTCGTTCGAGCCGGGCGGTTTCGCCGACGGGCTTACTCGCCGCCGGACTTGCTGCCGAGCAGGCCGCTTACGGCGGCATCCCAGCCTTCGCGGATCTGACGCCCGCCGGGAATCTTGACGCCGAGCAGTTCCGGCTCTTCCGCCGCGACCTGCGCCGGTCGCGCAGCGGGGACTTGCGCCGAGGCGGTCTGCGTCGGCCGCGTATCCGCGGCGCGGTTGCGAGCGACGGGCGCGGGCTTCCGGCCGAGATCGGATTTCGCGGACTCGGCCTTGGCCGTCTCGGACTTCACGATTTCGGCCTTGGCCGTGTCAGACTTGGTTCTAGCCTCGACCTTCGTTTCGGTTTTGGCGATCTCGGGTTTCGTCTTTGCGGGCAGCGACACGAAACGTGCCGGCTGCTCCGTCTTCGCCTGCACCATCTCGCTTCGGCTCGGAGGCAGCGGCACCGTGACTTTGGCGGGGGCGAGCGCGGCTGCCGTGCGGGCGGCGGCCGGAACGGTGGATGCGGGTTCGATCGGCAGGTTTGCCCGGACCGGCGGCGTGATCTCGGGCGCTGCGGCCGCCACCGGCGCGGGCGGCGGCGCTACGGCCGGCGTCGCGGGCTCAGCGGCCGGCAGGCTGGCCCGGCGTGGCTCCGCCGGCAGGCCGATGGAGGCGGGCGCCAGCGCCGGAACGCCGTCCTTCAGGTCGGGCCATTGCGAGGCGACGGGTGCGATCCGCGCCGGCCGGCTCCTGGGATCGGCGAGATCGGAGAAGAACGAGAAGGCCCCCACGGCGAAGACGAGGAGGGCCACGCCCCCGCCCGCAGCGCCGAGGATGACGGGCAGCCGGCGACGGGCCGGAGCCCTGCGCTCGGCCGGCCGGGTTTGGGACGGATGGATCGTCACCGACATGCGGTCGGCCTCTTGCACGTTGTAGCCCTGCAACAAGACGGCCTCGGCAATGCGGCGGCAAGATGTCCGGAGCGGCCTGTTGAGAATTCAGGCCCCGTCCACCCACACGAATCTGGCGGAAACTCCGGGGCGGCCAGACCTGATCGGGACAGGCGCGCCCCGGACAAGTTTCGCCCCGATCAGTTCTCATGATCGACCTTAACCGATCCGGTTTAACGGAGCGTGTAACCGGCTCGATGCCGTGCGCGGCGGGCTGCCCGGCGACCATAAGAAAAACATCAGTGCGCCGCGCGACCCTGCGGCGCGGCCCCGGCATGGACATTCATTCGGCGATCGGCCACGGTGCGGCCGTGCCGAAAGAGTAGAAATCTGAGCCTTTTAACCGATGGCGGTTTGCCGAATGGTCCCGGTTCCGGCCTGCTCGTGTCGGCGTGTGGCGGACTGATCGACCGCGAGGGCCCGTGCCGATTCCCGCCGCGACGCAAGCTTCCCCGACGCCCCTGATGGCGCAACGCGTGGCCGATCCCAATCTCGACACGGCGCAGGATCGGGCAACCGCCACGGGGTTGCCGTTCTGGGCCGGCTGGCCGACGCGCACCCGGCTCATCCTCGTCGTGCTCGCCATCGACATCCTCGCCGCCCTCGCCTCCTGCGGCGTGATCGTGCTGACCGCGCGCAGCGCCGTGCAGGTCGAGATGGCGGCGAGTCTCGCCACCGTCGAGCCCTTGGTCGCCGATACCATCCGCTCCCTGCGCAGCCCGAGCCCCGAGAGCGTGCTCCACACCCTCGATCTGCGCTTTCAGGCCCTGCGCCACGTCCGCGTGACGATCCTCAATGCGGAGGGCAAGCGTGTCGGCTTCGGTCCCTCCGAGCAGGCGCGGGAGCAGCGGACGGCGCCGCGCTGGTTCGTCCGTCTGATCGCCCCCGAGCCGCGCCAGCATGATCTGCCCATCCTCGTGAAGGGCGAGCGGATCGGCACCGCCGCGATCACCACCCAGCCCCTCGACGAGATCGAGGAGGTCTGGGGCTATGCCCGCTCGCTGGCGCTGGCCAGCCTGATCCTGAACCTCGCGGTGCTGGCGGCCCTTACCCTGGCGCTCGGGCGCATCCTGCGGCCGCTCGGGCGCCTCGCGGACGGGCTGACCCGGCTGGAGCGGCACGACTACACCGCCCATCTCGACCCGCCCGCCTCCCGCGAACTCGCGGTGATCGCCGAGCGCTTCAACCGCGTGGCCGGGGCGCTCTCCGAGGCGCGAGCCGCCAATGGCCGCCTCAACCGCCAACTCCTGACGGCCCAGGACGACGAGCGCGCCCGCATCGCCCTCGAACTCCACGACGAGTTCGGCCCATGCCTGTTCGCGCTGGAAGCGAACGCGGCCTCCGTCGCGCGGCTCGCCGGCAGCCCCAACGCGATCGACCGCGACCGGCTCGCGGCGCGGGCCGGCGATATCGGCAGCATCGTCGGCCAGGTTCAGGTTCTCAACCGCGATCTCCTCAACCGCCTGCGCCCGCACGGGCTCGGCGAGGTGCCGCTGACCGATTGCCTCAACCTGCTGCTCCGCGACTTCCGGCGGCGCCATCCCGAGACCGCCTTCGATGGCGTGTTCGAAGGCTTGGCCCGCGGCTACGGCGATATCGTCGATCTCACCGTGTTCCGCTGCATCCAAGAGAGCACCACCAACGCCGTGCGCCACGGCGCCGCCCGCCACGTTCGCGCCCGCGCGACGGAGGAGACCGCCGCCGGCCTGACGGTCCTGCGGGTGAGCGTCGAGGATGACGGCACCGGCATCACCCCCGGCCATCGTATCGGCCTCGGCCTGTCGGGGATGCGCGAGCGGGTCGAGGCGCTGGGCGGTCATTTCGATCTCGACACCGCCTCTCTTGACAACAAAGCCTCCGGAACCGTTGTCCGGATCACCCTTCCGATCGATCCCGAGCGCGACGGCAGCGAGGTTCCGCCTCCGCCCGCCGCGCCGCAACCCAAGTGATGCGTGTACGATGAACGCGCCGATCAGCAGCCCCGTGATGAAAGCGGCGTCGAGCAAGGGGAACGCCACCCCCGTCCTGGTCATCGACGATCACCCGATCGTCCTGCAGGGCTGTCGCCGTGTGCTGGAGGATGCCGGGATCGAGACCGTGGTCGAGGCCACCGGCGTCGTCTCCGGGTACCGCGCCTTCCACCGCCTGCGCCCGCCGGTGGTGATCTGCGATCTCACCTTCCAGGGCAGCGGGCTTGCCGGCCTCGCCCTGATCCGGCGCATGCGCGCCGTCGAGCCCGAGACCCGCGTGCTCGTGTTCTCCATGCACAATGATCCCGTCATCGTCTCGCGGGCGCTGGAGGCCGGGGCGCTGGGCTACGTGCTCAAGGACCACGCCTCGAACGAGCTGTTCCAGGCCTTCGACCGGGTGCGTGCGGGCGAGGTCTATCTCGACCGGCGGCTGGCCACCGAGGTCGCGATGCTGCGCGCCGACCCGCGCCGCACTCCGGAGACGCAGCTCACGCCGCGCGAGCAGCAGATCCTGGCCCGCCTCGCTCAGGGCAAGTCCTACGGCGCCATCGCGGCGGACCTTTCGGTCAGCTACAAGACCGTCACCAACGCCTGCTCGCAGATGCGCCAGAAGCTCAGGGTGCGCACGCTGGCCGAACTGATCCACGTCGCGGTGACCCAGGCCCAGCGGCAGGGTTGATCCTTTTCGAAAAACGGAGCGCCGTTCTTGGCCGATAACCTCTCCGCCGGGCGCTTCTCGCAGGAAGCCTGGGCGCGCAATCTCGCGGCCTACGAGGCCATCCGCACGATGCCGTTCAACGTGGAGCTGGCGGACGGCTCTCTGAGCGCTGAGCGTTTCCGCCGCTACATCGTGCAAGACGCGCATTACCTCATCGGCTTCGGTCGCGGACTGGCGCTCGCCGCCGCCAAGGCGCCCCATCCCGACCGGATCGTGCAGTTCGCCCGCGGCGCCGAGACCGCCATCGTGGTCGAGCGCGCGCTCCATGGCGGCTTCTTCCAAGAATACGGCATCGATGCCGGGACGTTTGCCGCAACGCCCCTCTCGCCGGCTTGCGACCACTACGTCGCGTGGCTGATGGCGACGGCCTATGCCGAGCCCTACGAAGTCGTGCTCGGTGCGCTGCTGCCCTGTTTCTGGATCTACGCCGAGGTCGGCTGCGACATCTTCTCCCGCGCAAAGCCCGACAATCCCTACCGCGCCTGGATCGACACCTATGCCGGCGAAGAGTTCGGCGAGGCGGTGGCCGCGATGATCGCCGCGACTGACGAGGCCGCCGCCGACGCCTCACCGGCACTGCGTGCCCGCATGCACGCGGCCTACACCCACGCGACCCGCCTCGAATACGGGTTCTGGGACGGCGCCTATCGCGATCGGACCTGGGCGCTCTGAGCGGGGAACACGGCCACGGATCTCGGCGCGGCCGCTTCGGGTGACAGCTTGGCCGGGTCCTTGCACTACAATGTCACCGGGGGCCGTTGCGCCCGCATCGGTTTCACGATCCATCTGTGTCAGCATTCGGCGGCTCCGGAAGAGGAGCTCGGCCGGTACGAGGGGGTGGGGCGGTTATGGCGTCAGGGTTGGCGAGTGATCTTTTCCGGATCAAGACGCTGGAACGGCTCAATGCCGACGCGGAATCCGGCGAGAACAAGCTGGAACGTCATCTCGGCCCCTGGAGCCTGATCGGCCTCGGCATCGGCGCGGTGATCGGGGCGGGCCTGTTCTCGCTCACCGGCATCGCCGCGGCGGAGCATGCCGGCCCGGCGGTGACGCTCTCCTTCGCCATCGCGGCGATCGGCTGCGCGCTTGCGGGCATGTGCTACAGCGAGCTCGCCGGCATGATCCCGGTGGCGGGCTCGGCCTACACCTACACCTATGCCACGATGGGCGAGTTCATCGCCTGGATCATCGGCTGGGATCTCGTGCTCGAATACGCGGTCGGCGCGGCCACCGTCTCGGTGAGCTGGTCGCGCTACGTCGCCCGCTTCATGCGCGACACGCTCGGCATCAACCTGCCGGGCTCACTCGTGCACTCGCCCTTCGAGACCTACCAGCTCGCCGACGGCACGCTGGCGCACGGCATCGTCAACGTGCCGGCGATCCTGATCGTGGTGGCGGCCTCGACCCTGCTGATGATCGGCATCCGCGAATCCGCCCGCGTCAACGGTGCGGTGGTGCTGCTCAAGCTCGCGGTGGTGGCGATCGTGATCGGCGTGGGCCTGTTCTACGTGAAGGCGCAGAACTACGACCCCTTCCTGCCGGCCAACACCGGCACCTTCGGCGAGTATGGCTGGAGCGGCGTGATGCGCGCGGCCGGCGTGGTGTTCTTCGCCTATGTCGGTTTTGACGCGGTCTCGACTGCGGCACAGGAGGCCAAGAACCCCCAGCGCAACATGATGATCGGCATCCTCGGCTCGCTGGCGATCTGCACGGTGCTCTATATCGCCTTCGCGGGCGTGCTGACGGGCCTCGTCCACTACGAAGACATGCGGGGTGATGCCGCCCCGGTGAACACGGCGATCGCCGCGACGCCGTTTCCGTGGCTGAAGAGCCTCGTCACCTTCGGCGTGATCTGCGGCTTCTCGACCGTGATCCTCGTGCTGCTGCTCGGCCAGAGCCGGGTGTTCTACTCCATGTCGAAGGACCGGCTGCTGCCGGGTTTCTTCTCGGCGATCCATCCGAAGTGGAAGACGCCCTACCGCTCGAACCTGTTCTTCATGGTGTTCACCAGCGCGCTCGGCGGCTTCCTGCCGATCTCGCAGCTCGGCCACATGACGAGCATCGGCACGCTGCTCGCCTTCATCCTCGTCTGCGCCGGCGTCGTCATCCTGCGCCGCACCCAGCCCGACGCGCCGCGGGCCTACCGCACCCCGCTGGTGCCGTTCGTGCCGATCCTCGGCGCCCTGTTCTGCCTCGGTATGATGGTCTCGCTCGACGGCGATACGTGGCTGCGCCTCATCATCTGGCTGGCGATCGGCCTCGTGATCTACTTCGCCTGGAGCCGCAAGCACAGCCGCATCGGCCGCGAGGAAGGGGCGAACGCGACCTCGGCTCTGTAAGGGTACCGAATGCGGTCGCTCTCCCGCCTGGGAGAGGGGCCGCGCCTGCCGGGTAATGGATGCTTCCTTCGGCATGGTGACCCGTCCCCGGAGGTGACAGGGCCGGCGCCGAGATCACGGGCTGTCGGGCCGCCTCAGGCCCTGCGGGCCAGCGTCAGCACCGGCGGTTCGGTCAGGCCGACGAGAGGCCGGCCGACCTCGATCGACTGCCGCTCGCGGGCGATGAAGGCGGTGGGCATCTCGGCCTGCATCTCGGCCTCGACCGAGCGCAATTGCACGTCCGAATGGCATGGATGCAGGTGGATGATGGCGAGCGCCTTGGCGCCCGCGCCCTTGGCCAGCTCCACGCCCTTCTGCCAGGTCGAGTGACCCCAGCCCTTGCAGCAGGGATACTCGCCCTCCGTGAACATGCCGTCATAGACGAGGAGGTCGGCCCCCTCGACGAAGCGGCACAGGTCCGGATCGGGCCAGTTCACGCCGTGCTCGATGTCGCTGATGACACAGAGCCGCTTGCCGCCATGGTCGAAGCGGTAGCCGGTCGATCCCTGCGGGTGGTCGAGGAGAATCGTGTCGACGCGGATGCCGTCGGCGAAGGTGAGCGGCTCGCCCGCCCGGAAGCCGTGATGCGCGAAGGAGCAGGGCAGCACGTCGAGCGTGACGGGGAAGAGCGGCGGCGAGAACAGCCGGCCGAGGGCGTCCTCGGCGCTGGCCCCGTCGAGGTTGCCGCAATAGGTGTGGATCGTGCGGGCGCCGTCCAGCACCGCCGGTTTGAAGAACGGCAGGCCCGACGTGTGGTCGAGATGCAGGTGGCTGAACAGCAGGTCGATATCCTGCGGCAGGCTCTCGCGGCAGTTGCGCCCGAAGGCGCCGAGGCCTGAGCCGGCATCGATCACGAACAGACGTTCCCCGCAGCGAATCTCCAGGCACGGCGTATTGCCGCCGAACTCGGCATTCTCCGGGCCGCTGACCGGCGTAGAGCCGCGGACGCCCCAGAAACGCAGGACGAGGGAATCGTCCTTGGCTGGATATGGCAGGGTCATGGATCGGTACCAATGCTCGGCCTCGGGCCGGGCTTTCTCTGGTGGTAGTGGTGCCGCCGCACGCATCCGCGCTATGGATCCGCGGCTGTTCTTCGGCCCCTCTTCAGGCTCCGAGTGTACAGTGCGGAGATGGGGGGCCGCCATTCGGGTTTGTGTGCGTGCTCGCACACGCCGTTTTGAGTCGATCCAAGTCAGCGCTGCGCCAATTTTTCAATCGGCGGTTGCGAAGGGGTGAGGTCGGGCGGCGGCAGCACCCGCTCGATCGCCGCGCGGGCGAGGCTCGGCCAGGTCTGCGCGTAGCGCGTGACCGGAGCCGTGATGCGGGCGGTCGCGACGGCATAGGGCGGCACAAAACCCGCGATCCGCACGGTGAGTGACGGGTTGGCCATGCCGATCCAGGCCGCCCACAAGGCCTCCGGGACGGGCGGCGGGGGCGGCGCCCTGCGGCGGGCGGGGATTAGCACGACCTCCTGGCCGGCATAGGCCAGCGCCTCCGGCCGGCTGATGTCGCCCACCGGATGGCCCTGAAGGATCTTTGCTGCCCAGAAGGCGTGCTGGCCGCCGTCGGAATAGGTCGTGCGCACGGCCGCCGAGCCCTCCTCCACCAGGGTGGCGATGCGGTCGGTCTCGTCCTTGTGCAGGGCGGTGAAGGCGGCCTCCTTGGCCGGATCGCGCGAGGGGGCGAAGGTGTAGCGTCCGCCGGTCACGCTCACGGCCGGCTCCTCGCCGGTCGCTTCGAAGCGGTCCGAGCCCTCTTTCAACTGACGCCAGAAGGCGATGTTCGGGTCGGTGCGGTGCCGGGCCATGTTCGCGGCGGTCATCCGGAACGGGAAGGACTGGAACTGAAACGCGCCCTGCCCCCCGGCAAACGCTTCGCGGGCAATCGAGAACAATTCGCCCGCCACCGCATCCGTCATGGCAAAGCAGCCCATCGACGAGCAGACGCCGTGCACCATCACCGCGGAGCCGGTGTAGCCGTGCGCCCGGTCGTAGGCGTTGGGGTAGCCGACGTCGAAGGAGAGGTAGTAGCGCGAGTTGGGGTTCATCTGGCTTTTCGTCACCGTGTAGAACCCCTCCGGCGTCTGCCGGTCGCCGCTCTTGGTCTTCGGCCCGAGCTGCCCGGACCAGCGGCAGATCGGATAGGTCTTGATCGGCACGTAGCGCCCGCTGGCGTTACGCTTCCAGACCTCGATCTCGGATTCCTTCTTGTAGGCCCGCAGCACGATCGGCGAGGCGGCGTGGGTGCCGCGCGCGGCCATCAGCGCCAGGGTCGCGGCCGGGATCGGCGCATTCGCCTTGTCGGCCAGGGCGCCCGCGTTCGACGCTGTGAGGATCGACAATCCGACCAGCCCCGGAATCAGGGTTCTGAGGAAGGATCTCACAGAGCCTCGAGAGCGGTTCGGGGGAAGCATGCACCGTCTCGATCGAGGCCGACCGGCGGTGCCCGCGGGCGACGGAACCGGATCGTGCACAAGCTTTGAGGCGGTTTTGCGGGAAAGGGAAGCGCTCAGACGGTCACCGCCTCGGTTTCCTGCGGATCACCGCTCACCACTGTGTTGCGCTCCACCCGCAGCACCGCGTCGAACGGCGCCTGCCGGTTCAAGGTGTCCTCGTCGGGCAGGCAGACGATCAGCGCCGCCCCGGCGCGCAGCGCCCGCAGGCGCTCGATCCGGGCGGTGATCTCGTCGGGCTTGCGGTCGTCGAGCGAGAGGCCGACCACGAGGATGTCCGGTCGGCGCACGAGGCAGCGCACGAACTCGATCGCCACCCGCTCGCGCGGGCCGATGGCGCCCTCCCCCAGGATCGCCCGCTGGCCCTGACCGGCCACTGCGACGCCCGCCTCGATCCGCGCGGCGAGGCCGAGCCGGTAGACGGTGGGCTCCAACCCCTGTTCGGCAAGCACCCGGCGCACCAGGGCGCGCACCCGCCCCTCGGCGCCCGCCTCGCCTTGGGTGATGCGCCCGAACAGCAGGTTCTCCTCCAGGCTCGCGGCGGCGGTGAGCCGAGAGGGATCGTAGAACTCGACCTTCTCGCGATAGCGCGGCGGCAGCATCGCCGCGAAGGAGTGGCGGGCGGCGACCAGACGCTGCTCCAGCGCCTCGTCGATCAGGCCGAAGCGGTGGCGGGTCTCGCTGTAGCGCAGCGCCAGACCGATCAGCCGCTCGCGGTCGCGGTGCCCGGCGGGGCCGCGCCGGAAGCCGCGGGCCTCGGGCTGGCGCGCGACCAGATCCTCGAAATAGCCCCGCTCCGCTGCCGGAAACAGCGAGAACGTCTCGAACAGCGGGTGGTCGTCGGGCAGATCGGCAAAGATCTCGACGGTGGAGCGCGCCACTTGGAGCCCGACATCGACCAGGGCGCGGGTGAGATCCTCCGCTTCCAGCACCGCGCGCAGATAGGGATGCGCCGCGAGTCGTGCTTGCGAGAAGGCCGGGCTCACCGCCTCGCCGAACAGGATGTTCTCGCCGATATCGGCCTGATGGTTGTAGCGGGCCGGATCGAACGGCTCGACGAGCCGGGCCATACCCTCGCTCGCCAGCGCCTCGCGCATCGCCCAGCGGGCGGCGACGACCGCCTCGGCGGTGGCGGGATCGTCCTCGGGATCGACGGAGGCTTCCAGGCCCCGTTCGTAGACGAAGGCGTCGAGCCCGGTGAGCTTGAGGATGGCGATACGCTCGGCCAGCCCCGAGGCCTCGCGATCGCCGCTGCGGGCGCCGTAAAGCAGGTTCTGGCGTAGCGTCCCCTCGATCAGGATCGCCTCCGAGCCGGCCAGCGCGATCCGCCGGGCGCGCTCGGCGGAGTCGAAGGCGCGCAGATCGGTGCCGCCATAGGTGACGGCGCCGGCGGTGGGCTCGATCTGCCCGGCGAGCAGGGCAGCGAGCGCCCGCGATCCGCTGCCGCGATGACCCACTATCGCCACATGCGCCGGCATCGGAAGGGCGAGATCGACGCCGGTCAGCCGCTCGCCGCTGCCGGGATCGTAGGCGCCGACGCCCTTCGCGACGAGGGCGCCCGCTTCCGGGAACGGGGCCGCTTGGCGCGAGCGGTTCCCCGGCAGGCGGGGGCTCAGGGCGTCCAGCGTCTCGGCGATGGTGCGGAACAGGGGAGCGACCGCCCGGTGCTGGCTCCACAGGCGCAGGCTGATCGCGACGAGGGTTGCCGCCAGCGCGAAGGCGCCGGCCGCGGCGACCAGCGCTCCGGGCAGGACGTTGTCGGCTTCGGTGGCGGCCTCGCCCTGCCACAGGGCGGTGGCGACGAGGAGCGCGGGCAGGATCACGACGAGCGCCAGCGCCGGGGCCCGCGCATAGGCGAGCCGGGCCTCAGCCCGCGCCAGCGCCGTGCGCGCGGCCCGCGCCCGCAGCCCCAGGCGGCGGCGCTCGAACGCCGCCGCCCCGTGGGCGCGCACCGCCGGCATCCGCCGGATCAGGTCGCGCAGGCCCGCCTCCGTCGCGGCGGTGTCGGCATGGCGCAGGCTGCGCCGGGCGGCGGTGCGGCTGGCGAGCAGAACCCGCGCCAAGCCGACGGCGGCGAGCAACAGCGCGATCACCGGCACGAGGCGCGGGGCGGTGAGTTCCGCCATGACGAGGGCCAGCAGGACCGCGGCGAGCGTCAGGCCGGGCACGACGATGCCGACCGCCGAGAGCGGGCCCATCCGCGCCAGGGCTTGGCCGACGAGGCCGGGCAGCGCCCGGAGATCCTCGCGGGCCCCGGGCGGCGAGGCGAGGATCGCCTCGGTGGCCCGCGCCCGCAGCCGCGCCGTGGCCCGGGCCTGAACGGAGAAGCAGAGATACGCGACCGCGGCCCCGAGGGCGGCCAGCAGCAGGGCGGCGGCGGCGAGCGAGGTCAGCGCGATCAGCGGCAGTTCCGTCGGCGGCAGGCTCCAGCCCTGGAACAGGATCGGCGCCTCGTCGCCATGATGGCCCGGCAGCGGCAGGGCGATCCGCAGGAAGGGCAGGAAATCCGGGCTGCTGCGGGTCAGCACCGAGATGAGGTCGCGCAGGCACAGCAGCACGAACAGCGCCAGCGGTCCGCCGAGGCCCACCGCTAGCCCCAGCGCCGCCGCGTGCCGACGCGGCGACGAGGCCCAGGCGAAGAGGACGGGATCACGCTCCATCGGCATTCCGGGCGCCCGGCCAAGCCGTGGCCGGCGAGTTCGCGGCGGTGGGGTGCGGCATCGGAAAACGGTTTCGGCGCTGTGAGGGACGATCCGGCAGGCCGGTGCGTGAGGAGGCCGTCACGGTTCGTCCTCTTCGCACGGAAACGCCGCGGCGCAAGCCCGCGCGGCCGGCGCGTCGCATTGCATTCCCGCCGCGGCATTGCTCTTTGGTGCGGGAGAGCACATGGCGGGCGATCCGCGTTCGAGACCGCGGGCGGAGGGCCTGCCTTTCCCGCATTTCCCAGCCATCCCGTTCGGCAGCGCCCTTTCCCACCCTCCCTTCGGACCCCACCGGATGGCCGTGCGAGACAATCCATCGCCCGCCTTTCCCCTTCAGGATCGAAGCCGCGTGCCGCCTGCGGCCGACCGTTGAGCCGATGACCGAACGCGCGTTGCAACCTGCCGCCGAGACCCTTCCTCTTTACGGCGCGCCGGTGATCGGGGCCGGGGAGACGGTCGCCTCGATCGCCGCCGCGCTCGCGGGGAGCGTGCTCGCGCCGGCCGGCCGCCTCTGGCGGCTCGCGGTTGCCGGAACCCTCGTCCCGATCCTCGTCTGGGCCGGTCTGCGCTCGGCCGTGCCCGCCGAATTCGGTCCGGCCGGCGCCGCGTGGTGGATCGGACTCGCTGCGGGATGCCTGCTGATCGCGGGGCTGCTGCTGCTCGCGGGCGTCGCGTGGCGCTGCGGGATCGGCCGGCTGACACAGACGGCTGCCCTGCTCTGCGCAGGTCTCGCCGCGCTCCACCCGGTGCCGGTCCATCCGGTGAGCCTCGGGGCCTTGCTCCTGGCAGGCTTCGGCCTCTGGGCGGCGGCGCTCCTGCCGGATTGGGCGGTGTTGCGCGACGCCGCAGAGCCGGATCGCCGACGCGCCCGCCTCTACCGAACGCTGTCCGCCGGCTGGTGCGGCTCGGCCCTGCAATGGCTCGCCTGGGAGCGGGCCTGCCGGGGGTTCGGCCTGCTCGGCATTCTCGCGGCCGTGGCGGTGCTGATCGATCTTGCGCTGGTGGCCGCCCTTCGCACCGAGCGGCACGACACCCTGCTCCCCATCGCCCTGCTGGTCGAGGCGGTGCTCTCCGGCGCCGGGCTGATCGCGGCGCTCGCCACAGCCCTGCGCCGGAGCGGCAGACTCGATGGCCTCATCACCGGCCGGCACCTCGATATCCTGGGGCGGCTGCTGCTCGCCTTCGGCCTTGCCGCCCTCTATTGCCACGTCACCGAGATCGTTACCGCCCTGCTCTACGGCGACGCGGCCGAGCGGGCGCGCCTGACCCGCAGGTTCCTCGGCGACGAGGCGCCCGCCTTCTGGACACTCATGCTCGCCGGCCTTGTCCCCACGCAATTGTTCTGGATCCCCGCCATCCGCCGCAGCCCTCTCGCCCTCGGCCTGATCGGCGCCCTCGTCGCCATCGGCCTCGGCGCGGATCACGTGCTCGCCACGCGGATCGGGATGACGGGGGCGACCTTCGCGGATCTCCTGACCGCAGGGATCGCTACGCTGGGTTCCGCCGGACTGTTTGTTCTCGGCCTGCTGCTTCTCCTCCGCCTCGTGCCCCCGGTCGGAATCGCCGAGACGCGCCAACTCGCCCTCGCCGAGAACGCGCATGCTGCGCCACGGGCGCCGGAGATCGCGCCGGATACCCGGCCGGGCCAGCCTCTTGGTCAATCCCTCGGCCAGCTCCCTGGCCAACCCCCCGGCCAGCCTCCTGGCCTCATCGCGATTTTCGCCTCGGAGGCCGGGCTGGCCGAGGCGGCGCGTGGGCTCTCGGGGCCCCGCGGGCCGCGCCTCGACGCCTTCGGCCCGGTGCCGATGCCGGAGGCCGCCGCCGCCCTGCACCGGGCGGATCGGGGTCTGAACCGCCTCGCTCTATTCGGGGCCTTTCTCGGATTTGCGGCCTTCGTCGCCATCCGCATTGCCGGCCTTGCCGGGGAGATGCCGGACGGACCGGCGAGCGTGGCGGCGCTCCTCGCCCGGCCGCTCTCGTGGCCCGATGTCTGGCCGCCTCCTTGGCCGGCCTCGTGGCCGCTATCCGGGGCGATGGCGGCGGTGCCGGCGCTCTCCGCCGCGGCGGCGGGCGGAGTGCTCGGCCTCGGCGTCGCGCTCGTCTCCGCTCTGAGAGCCGGGCGGACCGGCCGCGTTCTCCCCGCTGCCCTCGCCGGACATTTCGTCCTGACGATCGAGCCCTCCGGCGCGCCATTCAATCCGGCGGCCCTCGCCCGGCGCCTGAGTGCCCTGCCGGCGGATGCGGGGCGTCCGCTTGCCCTATACGGCCTCGCCGCGGAGCCGCTGCGGTGAGTGCGGAGGAGAAGGGCGGCGCCGCCCGCAAGGCGACGGGGGCAAAATCCGCGGGCGCCTATTTCCGCGATCCCGCCCGCCGCCCGGCGGCGGCCTTCGCGGCGGGAATGGCCTGCCTGCTGCTGGCGCTCCATCATGCCGGGCTGCCCCGGCTCGCGCCTGCTTACCTCGCCGCCTGGACCTGCCTCCTCGCCCTGCCGGCGGGCGCGCTGCCCGTCGTCATCATGATCGAGCGGGCCGATGCCTGGCGTCCGCAGCCCGAGACCGCGCTGCTGGAGACCCTGCGCGGCCTGCTGGTGCTGATGCCGGTGGCCGCGATCCTCGCGCTGCCGATCCCGGTGGCGGCCTTCCTGCTCTATCCAGCGCCCGAGAGCGCCGGGCCGGATGGCCCGCTTGCCCTGCTCGGGGCGGCACCATCGCTCCTCGCCATCCGCCTTGCCCTCTACTTCGCGCTCTGGACCGGTCTCGCCCTGCTCTTCGCCCGCCGCGGCGGCGAGCCCTGGGCCAAGGCCGGGCGGATCGACGACGGGCGCGCCGTGCTCGGCCTCGGCCTCCACACCGTGGTCGGCACGCTGGCCGCGGACGACCTCGTCATGTCGGTCGGAACCGATCCCGGCCTGCGCTTCCACGCCAGCGCCTTCGGCCTGCTGGTGCTGGCGGCGTGGTCGAGTCTCGCGCTCGCCGTCGCGATCCTCGTCGCGCCGCCCGATACCGGGCCCGCCCGGCGCCGCCATGATCGCCTCACGCCGCTTGCCGTGCTGTTGCTCGTCTGGGCCGGCCTGCACGTCGTGCAGTTCCTGATGCTCGGCGCTGCCGCCGATCCGGGGGCGGCCGCGTGGTACCGGCTGCGCGCGGGCTTTTCCGGCTGCGCCCTGGCGCTGTCCGCGGCCGTCGTCGTGGGGCTGGCCGCCATCCTGACCCTGCGTCCCGGCGAGAACCGCACGCGGCTGGTGGCGGCGCTCGCCGTCGCAATCCATCTCGCCGAACTGTACTGGTTCGTCACGCCCGCCTTCCGCGCCAGCTTCCGCATCGGCCTCACCGACCTGCTGGCGCTCGCCGGGATGATCGGGCTCGCCCTGGGATTAGCGCCGGTGGTCCGGCGCCTGATCCCGGGGCTGGCCGTCACCCCTGTCTGGCCGGGCCGTGAGCGCGCGCGGGGAAGGCCGGGCGCGGCGGCGGGGGACATGCGCCGCAAATCGGTTGTTCCGCCCCCCGAAGCTTCCTAGTTTCCCCTCCCCGCCCTTTTCCACCCCATCGCCCGCGACGCAGAAGACCCCGGCAACCATGTGCGAATTGCTCGGAATGAGCGCGAATGTGCCGACCGATATCCGCTTCTCCTTCGCGGCTTTGGCCCGGCGCGGCGGCGAGACCGGCCCGCATGCCGATGGCTGGGGCATCACCTTCTACGAGGGGCGCGGCTGCCGCTCGTTCCACGATCCGGAGCCCAGCGCCCGCTCCGAACTCGCCAAGCTTCTGCGCCGCTATCCGATCAAGAGCCGCATCGTCGTCGCGCATGTCCGCAAGGCCAATCGTGGGCGCGTCAGCCTGGAGAACACCCACCCCTTCTCCCGCGAGCTGTGGGGCCGGCCCTGGACCTTCGCCCATAACGGACAGCTCAAGGGCGTGAAGCGGCTGCCGCTCGGCCGGTTCGAGCCGGTCGGCACCACCGACAGCGAACACGCTTTCTGCTGGATGCTGTCACAGCTTCAGGAGCGCTTCCCCAAGCCGCCCCGCGCCGCGACCCTGGAGGCGGCCATTGCGGGTTACGCCCTCATCCTTTCGGAGCGCGGCGTGTTCAACATGCTGCTCTCCGACAGCCGCGTGCTCTACGCCCATTGCGGCAAGCGGCTCTGCTACCTCACCCGCCGGGCGCCGTTCGGCACGGCGACGCTGATCGACGAGGATTGGCGGGTCGATTTCGCGCAGGAGACCACCGAGACCGATATCGTCACCATGATCGCGACGCGCGCGCTGACCCGCGACGAGACCTGGACCGAACTGGAGCGCGGCGACACCCTCGTTCTCACCGACGGCGTGGTGCGGGTGCTCAAGGACGCGCCGCGGCAGCGCCCGCGTCCGGCGCCGGAGATCCACGGCGCGGCCTGAAGGCGATCGATCGGAGAAGGCGGAGGGGCCTGCCGATTTGCCGCATTCAAGCGACAGGCTCGGCGAATCATCTCTTCCCAAATCCGGCTGATCCCTCGGGATGGCGGATGTGGGTTTCGGCGGGATCCCATTGTGCCTGCGCGTTGGGTGTCCTCCTCAAGCGCCGCGCGGGCTGGGCGATCCGCGTCCCGCATGGATCAAGCGGGACGCGGATCACTCTTTGGGCGACAGCCTACCGTCTTGTGTGCAAGCGTGGCAGTATTTCGCGTGGCGCGGGTGTGCTGGATCAGGCCGATGCGCTACAACTATGTTAAGGGCCGTGCCGGGGCCTTCTCCACGCGGCACCGCGCCGTCGTTGCCGAAAAGTCCCGATTGCAAAGAGCCCGATGCGTAACGATACCGAAGCGACCCTGGATCGTCCCGCGATGACAGACGGCCGTCCCAAACTTTCCGACTCCATCCGCAGCCATCTCGGCGATCATCTGCGCAGCGTGTACGACACGCTGGGGGCAGGCGAGGACACACCGTCCCGCTTCTCCGAGCTGATCGGCAAGCTCGAAGCTGCCCTCAAGGCGCAGGGCGAGCGGATCGATCCCGAATTCCGCAACGGCCTGCTCTCCGCGGTGCCGTCCCTGCGCGCCTTCGCCCTGTCGCTGACATCGAACCCGGCGCGCTCCGACGACCTCGTGCAGGACACTCTGCTCAAGGGCTGGCAGCACCGCGCCCGCTTCCAGCCGGGCACGAACCTCAACGCATGGCTCTTCACGATCCTGCGCAACATCTTCTACTCGGATCACCGCAAGCGCGTGCGCGAGGTCGAAGATCAGGACGGCTCCTACGCCGCCCGCCTCGCCACCGCGCCGCATCAGGGCGACCGGCTCGATGTCGAGGATCTGCAGACGGCGCTCGCCAAGCTGCCGCCGGATCAGCGCGAGGCTCTCGTGCTGGTGGGCGCCGAGGGTGTCTCCTACGAGGAGGCCGCGACCATCATGGGCTGCAAGGTCGGCACGGTGAAGAGCCGCGTCAGCCGCGCTCGCGGCCGCCTCGCCGAACTCCTCGGATATGACGAGGAGGATCTCTCCTCCGACCGTCTCATCCAATCGGCGATGCCCGACGCCTGATTTTTTGCGCGAAGGGCCGCCGGAACGGTCTCGCCGTCTGAAGGGGCGGCGAAGACAGGGCGAAAGCCGAGCGGCTTGTCCGATGATGGGGCCGGGTCCGACGACGGAAGTTGTCGATCCGGCCCGCGTTTCAGTGTCGAACCCGCATCTACTCTTGTGCGGCGTGCTCCGGTCTCGCCGACAATTGCATGCGCCGCGTGGATGCGTCTGTCGCATCACCCGAGGGTCCGGCCGACTGAATGCCGATCCGCAGGCATGTCACCGGCCGATCGAGACTGGGCCAACGTCTGGAAACGAATCCAAGACAGTGGTCGCGGTCTCAAATCTCGCAGCGTCTCTGACTGAAAGCCGTCGACCACCGTGTCGGACGATGCTCTGAATGACGCTTCGGAGGTATGACCGATCCTATCCGTGAAGCCGACCGTCACGCTTCTGATCGTGGCGGGATCGTACGCGAACACGGCGGTCTGACCGATCCTGGCCGGGGCAGGCATCTGCGCGGGCATCCCGTCGCGAGCATTCGGCCTCGGACGAAGTCAGCCGATCTGAGTGCGAGCGCGTTGCAGTTTTATCGTGTTGGGAGCCCGTCTTCGCGCGATGGCGCAGGCCGCATTGGAAAGCGGCGCCTCATGAGCGCGTCTGCGGTGGGCAGAAGACGACAGGCCGTTGGTGACCGTTGTGGCGCAGTCGCTGCAAGTCTTCACGCGATGCGGCCCGAGCACTCGGCCGCCCGGCGGTTCTGCCATCGACCAAGATTTTCACTGCGCGGATCATATCAACGCGCCGTGTCGGAGCCGGTCGGCGGAGTCTGATGACTCCGCCGACGCGGCATCTTTCCTCAGGCGGCCTTGCGGCGCCCGCCGGTCTTGCGGCCTTCGCCGGCAGCGGTCTTGCGGCGCGGCTCGGAGGCGGCTTCCGCCACCACCTCGTCGACCGGCTCCGCGGCCTTCGCGGAGGATTTGCGGCGCTGCTGGCCGAGGCCGAGATCCTTGGCGAGCGCCGAGCGCGCGGCCGAATAGTTGGACGAGACCGTCGGATAGTCGGCCGGCAGGCCGTAGCGGCGGCGGTAGCCCTCGATGTCGAGGCCGTGCGTGGTCAGGTGCCGCTTGAGCGTCTTGTACGGCTTGCCGTCGATGAAGGAGATCAGGGCATCCGGCGTGATCGACTTCTTGATCTGGGCCGGGGTTGCCCGCTCGACTTCTTCTTCCTTGGGCGCCTGCGGTGCCGACAGGGCGACCAGGGCCGCATGAACCTGAACAATCAGACCCGCGAGTTCAGGCGACGGCAGAGAGTTGTTGGAGACATAAGCCGAGACGAGATCGGCTGCGAGCTCGATACGGTCGTGTTGCGTGACCTGATTGGTTTCCGACATTGTAGGTGATCCTGTTTGCCCCTCGTTCTTGTGAGCTAAAAGGATCTGAGAAAGATTCAAGTCCGGTTCTAGCCATTTTCCCAGAAAACGACTGCAAAATCGAGAAAAACCCACGATCTGGCTGCTATTGCGAACGATCAGTCCGGATCAGACACCAGTTTGGGATCTCTCCAGGTGGTCTGCGCAAGCTGAGGTTCGATCAAGGCCACGATCAAGGGTGCTTGATTCGTCTGTTCAACAAAGTGTGAGAAGTCACCCCGAGCTGACCGCCGGTCTCGGCAGGTCGAACGGGCCGGATTTCGTGAATGACGGCAGATCCGGGATGGTTCGGCCTCGCCATGGCGACGGAACTGTATCGGTCGGAGCCCGCCGTTACAGGCCCGGGAGCATGGCCTCATCGTCGTCGCGCGCTCTGGCGGGACGGCGTTGCCCGCTCGGCTGAGGCAGAGTGCAGCGATAGACCACCGCGTCGGGCGGTCCGAGGGCGGCGTTGAGCGGGACGGTGACGGTGTCGCCGGAGAAGCGCCAGTGTCGGGTGCCCCGATCCCAGTAGAGCCACACGGTGCTGTCGTGGCCCTTCACGTCGAACACGGCGGCCTTCTTCGACATCGCCCGCAGGGTTCGCGGCTCGTACAGGCCCTTGCGGCGATAAGCGGCGCGGGACTCCGCGTCCTGGCGATCGACGAAGGTGTTCTGGACGATCTGAAGGGTCGCTCCGGGTTTGCGGAGGAATTTCTTGAAATCGCTGAGGGATCGCAAGACCGCGGGCATGAGGGCCTTCCCATCGTCAAGTCACGAACGCATCCTGCATTGTGCGAGGCATCTTAGATCCATGGAGATGACGGCTCTTCCTTCCGTACAAAGGCGGTTGCCGGCACTATCCACCGGAAAACGTCGCTATCCACAGGCGCGGCGCTCGGCCCGACCCTGCGAGGTCTGCGGCCGCGCCCGGCCCCGGTTTCCGGCATCGGCTTGACCCGCAGGCCGGGCTCGGGCGTTTAGGTCCCATGCTGCTGCAATTCTTCACGGGCCTGCGCGAGGCCCGCGTGCCGGTGTCCCTGCGCGAGTACCTCACGCTGCTCCAGGCGATGGAGAGCGATCTCGCGGACAAGCGCGTGGAGGAATTCTACTTCCTCGCCCGCACCGTGCTGGTGAAGGACGAGTCGAACCTCGATCGGTTCGACCGGGTGTTCGCCTCCGTCTTCAAGGGATTGGAAACGCTGGGCGAGGCGGTCGAATCTGCACCTATCCCCGAGGAATGGCTGCGCAAGCTCGCCGAGAAGTATCTGACCGACGAAGAGAAGGCCGAGTTGAAGGCGCTCGGCTGGGACAAGCTGTTCGAGACGCTGAAACAGCGCCTCGCCGAGCAGAAGGAGCGCCATCAGGGCGGATCGAAGTGGATCGGAACCGGGGGCACCTCGCCCTTCGGCGCCTACGGCTACAATCCCGAGGGAATCCGCATCGGCCAGGACGGCAACCGCAACTTCCGTGCGGTCAAGGTCTGGGACCGGCGCGAGTTCAAGGATCTCGACGATTCACGTGAACTCGGCACCCGGTCCATGCGGGTGGCGCTCCGCCGCCTGCGCCGCTTCGCCCGCACGGGGGCGGCCGACGAACTCGACCTCGACGGCACCATCCGCGAGAGCGCCCGCCAGGGCTTCATCGATGTGCGGCTGCGCCCGGAGCGGCGCAACGCCGTGAAGGTGCTGCTCTTCCTCGATGTCGGCGGCTCGATGGATTGGCATGTGGAACTGGCCGAGGAGCTGTTCTCGGCGGCGCGTTCCGAGTTCAAGCACTTCGCGCATTTCTACTTCCACAACTGCCCCTACGAGGCGGTGTGGACGGAAAACCATCGCCGCCACGACGAGCGCATCCCGCTCCTCGACGTGATCCGCACCTACCCCTCCGACTACCGCGTGGTGTTCGTTGGCGACGCCTCCATGAGCCCCTACGAGATCGCCCATCCCGGCGGTTCGGTGGAGCATTGGAACGAGGAGGCGGGCGAGGTCTGGCTCGGCCGGGTGCTCGATCATTTCCCGAAGGCGGTCTGGCTCAACCCGATTCCGGCCGAGCATTGGGGCCACACCCATTCGATAGGCATGGTCCGCCGGATCTTTGCGGATCGGATGTTCCCGCTGACCCTCGAAGGGCTGGACGGGGCGATGCGGGCGCTGCTGCGGTAGAGCGCTCTCTTTCGATGAAGCGGGTTCCGGTTCGTTGCAAGAGCGCGGCACAACAAGAGGAGAGCAGCGCGGTCGGGCACGGCTCGAGAGCGCCCTTCAGCCGCGCCGCAGGCCGCCATGCAAGGCTGCCCGCACAGCGTTCAGGGCCGTGACGAGGACGGCCAGCGGCGGGAGCCCGTAGAGGCCGCCGATCAGGACACGTTCGGGTTGGAACCGTGCCTCGGTGTGGTCGGCGCCGCAGGGCGAGAGGCCGAGCAGGAGCGTGTCCCGCACCAGGGCGGCGTTCATCAGGATAACGAGGGCAGCGAGTCCGGCCAGGGCGAGGCTCGGCAGCCCGATCAAGGCAAGATGCCCCTTTCCAAGACCCGCCCGCGTGCGCCGCGCCGAGCGCCATGCCAACCCGAACGAGCCCGCCACGAAGGGCAGGCTGAGGCATGCGCCGGTCAGGAACGGATCGGTGTCGTTCTGCGAGCAGGTGCCGGTCGAGCCCAGCCCCAGCAGGAGCGGGACCGGCAGGAACAGCAGGAATGCGAGAACGGCCGCCATGCGAGCGGCGGCGAAGGTTCAAGACCCCCGCGAGGCGTCGCCTCAGCCCTGGCGGGCCGGGGTCGTCACGGTGAGGCCGTCGAGTTCCGCCGTCACGCGGATCTGGCAGCACAGGCGCGAGGTCGCGCGCACGTCCGAGGCGAAATCGAGCATGTCCTGCTCCATCGGCTCGGCCGGTCCGACCTTGTCGGCCCATTCCCCGTCCACGTAGACATGGCAGGTGGCGCAGGCGCAGGCGCCGCCGCACTCGGCATCGATCCCCGGAACGTTGTTGCGGATCGCCGTCTCCATGACGGTCGAGCCAACCTCGCCGTCGATCGTGCGGGCCGTGCCGGCGTGATCGACGAAGGTGATCTTGGGCATACCTTGCTCCGGGACGTGTCGGCGTCCGCCTGCGGTCCTTCAGGGGGCGGCGTGGCGCCTGCTTGCGGGCGGCGGAGTGAGAAAGCAAGCGGCAAGCCGGCGCTTTTCCGTCGCGCCGCCAACGCCCGCGTCGCACCGTTCCAGGGCACGGGCCCGCGCCCTGCGAACAGACACCAACATACGTTATATTTTCTTGGCGTGTAGTGGAGCCATATTGCGGCGCACAACGTCATGCCGACGGGAGGGCCACCCCGGCGCCGTCCGCCTGACGGAGGGCGAGACCATGGCCCGCAACCCCACCGCTCGTTCACTGAAGTGGCGGGAGATCCTCGACGATCCGCGCCGCAACACGGGGACGGCCTTCAGCCCGGAGGAGCGCCAAGCGCTCGGGCTCGAAGGGTTACTCGACAAGCCGGAACACTGAGGGCTGCTCACACCTCCAGGCCGAAGGTCTTGAGCGTGTCGAGGGTCTGCGCGGTGGCGTCGCGCAGCGCGTCGAGATCGGCCTCGCCGCCGGCGCGAAGCCCCGCCTCGACAGCCGTGCTCGCTGCGGCCACCCGCATCGCTCCCACGCCGAGCGCGGCGCCCTTGAGGGTGTGGGCGAGGTCGGCCCGTTCCTCGGCCGGACGGCTCGCCTCCGCCATCGCGGGCATGAGCCGGCGGCACTGATCCTCGAACAGGCCCAGCACCTCCCGGGCGAGGTCGGCATCGCCGAAGGTCTGCGCATCGAGATGGGCGCGATCGAGCAGAGGGGCGAGCTTGTTCTCGAGGTCCACGTCCGTCCTCATCGTTGGCTGGATCATCGGCATTCGGGGTGAAACGGCCGCTCCCTCCCCCCGGTTCTGGGGAAAAACGGCCGGGCGCGGCGACCTGCCTGTGGGCGGCGCCGGCTATCCACAGCGCAGGCCGGTTTGGGCCGTACCCGTTTAAGGCTGCAAGCGTCAGAACTTGGGGCGAATGCCGGATCACGGGACTTGGCTTGGTAACCATTCCGTTAAGGTTTCTTGGGTGCGCCGGGCCGATCGGGTATCGGGGGCATCATCCGAGGGACTAAGATCCCGTGAGACGTCGGGTAAATCCGTCTCCATTGCGGAGGGCGCGAGCTCTGCAATGGATGGCGATGCGTACGAGGGTTGCATGGCCACCGAGAAGAAGCTGAAGGATCCGGCAGAGGCGGCACTCTCCGCGATCGAGCAGGCTTTGAATCTGGACATTCCGGCGCCGGGCGACTCCGCCCGCGTCGAACCGCGGCTGCCCGATGTCGGCGACGGCGATCCGCTGGCCGATCCGTTCTCCGAGGCCGGGGGACGCCGCACCCCGACCCTCGACATCGATCCCTCCGCGTCCGATCTGCCGCTGCCCGAGCGCGGGCGTTCGCGTCGCGAGGGCGGGCTTCTGCCGCCCGACCGCTCGCTGGTCGCCAATGACGACCGCCAGAATATCGGCATCCTTCAGCAGACGCTCCGGGTGCGGCCCTCGCGCAAGCCGTACCTCGTCGCCGCCATCGCCTCCTTCCTGTGGCTCAACGGCCTCGTGGCGCTCGCCTGGAACCAGTCCGGCGGCGATCTGAAGACCTTCATCACCGGGCTCACCGCGCTTCAGGCGGCGGTGGTGGCCACGGCCATTGCCGGGCCGATCGTGCTCTTCCTCATCACCGCGATGCTGGCCGTGCGCGCCCACGAGATGCGCCTCGTGGCGCGCGCCGTCGGCGAGGTGGCGATCCGGCTGGCCGAGCCCGAGAGCTTCTCGACCGACGCGGTGCTGACCATGTCGCAGACCGTGCGCCGCGAAGTCGCGGCCGTCGGCGACGGCGTGGAGCGGGCGCTGGCCCGCGCCGGCGAACTCGAAACGTTGGTGCGCGGCGAGATCTCGACCCTGGAGCGGGCGTACTCCGACAACGAGATCCGCATCCGCAGCCTCGTCGACGAGCTGATCGCCCAGCGTGAATCCATCGTCGGCAGCGCCGACCGGGTGCGTGGGGCGATCGCCGGCTCGCACGAGAACCTGTCGACCGAGTTGGAAGGCGCGGCCGAGCGTATCGTGGCTGCCATCAACGGCGCGGGCGAGCGCGTCACCGGGGCGCTCGACGCCCGCGGCACCGCGATCACCGAGGCGCTCGGCGAGGTCGGCGAACGGGTGGTCGGCAACGTCTCGACCCGCGGCGACGATCTGGTCCGCCAGCTCACCGCCACCAGCGAGGGCGTGCGCGGCGGTCTGGAAGAGATCGGCACCACTCTCACCAGCGCCCTGCAGCAGCGCGCCGACGAGGTGACGCAGGCCTTCGAGCGCACCGGCGGGGCGCTCACCCGCACGCTGGCCGACAATGCCGGCGCTGTCGCCCAATCCCTGTCCGAGACCGGCACCGGCCTGATCGAAGCGCTGGACCGCCAGGGCGGCGCCGTGCGCGAGACCTTCGAGCGCTCGACCCGTGGCCTGGAAGAGGCCTTCCTGTCGCGCGGGACCGAGCTGACCGAGCGCTTCGCCCAGACCGGCGGCGCGATCACCGCCCGCTTTGCCGAAACCGGCGAGGGCTTAAGCCGCAACTTCGCCGCCACCGGCGCGGCGATCTCCGAGGACATCGCCGTCCGCGGCGCCTCGCTGCGCACCGAGATCGAGGCCGCCGGCACCGGCGTCTCCGAGCTGATCGAGGGCCGCGGGCGTGACGCGCAGGCCGCCCTGGCGCTTGCCGCCGGCAGCGTCGCCGACGACTTCTCCACCCGCATCGACCGGGTCCGCGACGCGTTCCTGGCTTCCGCCACCCGCGCTGCCGAGACCATGGACGGCCGCGGCCTCGAACTCGCCGGTCGCATCGAGGCGGCGGCATCCCGCGTCGATGACGTCATCGCCGTTCAGGGGGGCGCGCTCGCCGCGAACCTCGACAGCACGGGCGAGCGTGTCGTCGGCCTGATGACCGAGCGCGCGGCCCAGGCCGCTGCCACCGTCGAGCAGGCTCTGGCCGGGCTCGGCGCCAGCTTTGCCGCCAACGCCAACGGCACCGCCGAGAGCCTGCGCGAGGCCGTGGCCCGTCTGGGCGAGGATCTCGACGCCCGCACCGGCGCCGCCCAGGAGGGCATCCGCCGCAACACCGAGACCGCGACCGCGTCCGTCGGTGCCAGTGTCGAGGCGCTGGAGCGCCGCCTGCGCGAGGCCGCCGAGGCGATGAGCGGCCTGCTCGCCGAGCGCGCCGTGGAATCGACTGCGCGGATGCTGCACGTCGCCGAGGAGACCTCGGGAGCCGCGCAGGCGCAGAGCGCCGCCGTCACCACCCGCTTCGCCGAGGCCGCCGAGGCCCTGCGCCGCGCCGCCGACGAGGCCGCCGCCGCCGTCGAGAGCCGTTCGGACGACGTGGTGGGCCGGTTCCAGGCCGCCGCTGAGCGCGTCGGGGGCGAGCTGGGCAGCCGCAGCGAGAGCGCGTCGCAGGCGCTCCACGCCGCGATCCAGCGGATGGCCGACGAGCTGTCGGCCCGCAGCGCCGAGGCGACCGGCGCCCTGGCGCTCGCCGCCGCCCATGCCGGTGGCGAGATCGGCAACCGCACCGACCAGTCGATGCATGCGCTCCAAGATCTCCTGCGGCAGGTGGCCGACGAGATCTCCGTGCGCGGCTCGGAAGCCAGCGTCGCACTGTCGCTGGCGGCGGCCCAGGCCGGCGGCGAGATCGGCAGCCGTGCCGACCAGTCGGCGCAGAACCTGCGCGACCTGCTGCGGCAGGTGCAGAACGAGATCGACGGCCGCAGCGCCGAGGTGACGGACGCCCTGGCGCGGACCGCCGAGCGGGTCGGCGGTGAAGTCGGTGCCCGTACCGAGGAATCGCTGCGGAGCCTGCGTGAGACGCTGGGCCGGATCGGCGACGAGCTGTCCGCCCGTGGCGCCGAGACCAGTGCGGCCCTGGCCCGCGCGGCCGAACAGGCCGGCGGCGAGGTCAACAGCCGCACCGAGGCGTCGCTGCGCAGCCTGCGCGATGCCCTGGCCCAGATCGGCGACGAACTGTCCGCCCGCAGCGCCGAGGCCGCCGCTTCCCTCGCCCGTGCGGCCCAACAGGCCGGCGGCGAAGTCGGTGGCCGCACCGAGAGCGCCTTGGAGGCCCTGCGCGAGACGCTGCGCCGGCTCGGCGATGAGGTGGCTGCCCGCGGCGAGGCCACGGCGCAGGCGCTGTCGCGCACCGCAGAGGGCGTCGGCTCCGAGTTGGAGACCCGTCTGGGAACCCTGGAGGACAGCTTCGGCCGCCACGGCCGCGGCGCCGCGGCGCTCATCGCCAGCCAGTCCGACGAGGCCCAGGCCCGCCTCGAAGGCGCTGGCCGCGAGGTCGTGCTCGCCATTGCCGGCCACGTGTCGCAGGTCGGCGACACGCTGCACCGCAGCCACGCCGCCTTCGTCGAGACCGCTGACAGCCGCACCCGCGCGGTGGAGGAGGCCCTGGGCAACCGGCTCGCGGCCCTTCAGGAAACCATCGCCCGCGGCGACATCCTCGCCGACCGGATCGCCGGCAACGCGCAGACGCTCGGCGACACCCTGGATTCGCGCCTCACCGAGATCGACCGGATCATCGCCGTTCAGGGCAATGCGCTCGCCGATTCCCTGGCCGAGCGTGCGCGCCTTGCCAGCGAGACCGTCGAGGCGCGCATCGGCGAGATGGAATCCCTCTCCGCTCGTCGCGCCGCCGAGATCGGCGAGAGCTTCGCGGCCCTCGTCGGCCAGGTCGACACCCGGCTCGGTGCCCGCGCCAACGCCCTCAACGAGGCGCTGGTGCTGCGCAGCTCCGAGATCGCCCGCACGCTGGATGAGGGCAACCGCATCCTCGGTGATGCCCTCGACCGGCGCATCGAAGGCTCCGCGCAGGACATCGCCAACCGCGGACGTTCCGTGGGCGACGTTCTCGCCGCCCGCGCCGCCGAGATCGCCGAGCGTCTGGAACGCACGACCCAGGATCTCGCCCGCCGCCTCGACGAGGGCGCCGAGCGTCTCGATACCGGCGTGGTCGCGCGCCTCGACGCCCTCAGCGGCACGCTGGAAGAGCGCACCCGCCACCTCGACGAATCCTTCGGCGTCCAGGCGCTCGAAGCGGTGCGCCTGATCGAGAGCCGCACCCGCACCATCGACGGCGAGCTGACCGGCCGCATCCGCGACCTCGTCGCTCTGCTGGAGCGCCGCAGCGGCCTCGCGGTCGAGGCTTTGGGCGGCCATGTCGAGGCCATCGCCCACCTGTTCGACGAGCGGGCCGAGAGCCTCAACCACCTGTTCGACGAGCGCGGCGGCGCGCTGGCCGCCGACCTCGACCAGCGCGGCCGCGTGGCCGTCGAGGGGATCGAGGGACGCCTCTCCGACATCACCCAGGCCCTGGAACAGGGCGGCGCGTCGCTCGGCGCCCTGCTCGACCGCCGCGGCACCGCCCTGCTCGCGACCCTGCGCGACCTCATGGGGCAGGTCGATGGCCTGCTCGGCGAGGGCACCGGCCGCCTCGGCCACGCCTTCGAGACCCAGGCCGGCGAGATCCGCAGCCTGCTCGACAGCCGCGCCGACGATCTGCGCGGCCTGATGGAGGGCAGTGCCGGCCGCGTGCGCGGCGAGCTCGAAGCCGGCCTCGGCACCTTCGAGACCGTGCTGGAGGAGCGTCTGCGCACGGTGCGCGACCTGCTCGACGCCCGCAGCGCCGAGATCCGCGACACTTTCGACCACCGCACCGACGACCTGCGCGGCCTCATGGAGGGCGGCGCCGGACGGGTACGCAACGAGTTCGAGGCCAGCCTCGGCGCCCTCGACGCGACCCTGGCCGAGCGCGTCCGCACGGTGCGCGACCTGCTCGACGCCCGCGGCGCCGAGATCCGCGACACCTTCGATCACCGCACCGACGATCTGCGCGGCCTGATGGAGAGCGTCTCCGGCCGGGTCGGCGGTGCGTTCGAGGCGAGCTTCGGCCGCCTCGACACGACGCTGGAAGAGCGCATCCGCATGGTGCGCGAACTGCTCGATGCCCGCAGCGACGAGATCCGCAACACCCTCGACAGCCGGACCGGCGAGCTGCGCAGCCTCGTGGACGGCAGCGCCGGCCATGTCCGCGGCGAGTTCGAGACCGGGCTCGGCGCCCTGCGCGCCGCCCTGGAAGAGCCGGCCCGCACAGTTCAGGATCTGCTCGACAGCCGCGCGGGCGAGATCCGCGCCATGCTCGATGCCCGCAGCGACGATCTGCGCACCACCCTGGAGGAGCGGGCCCGCACGGTTCAGGACATCCTCGACCACCGCACCGGCGAGATCCGCGGGCTGCTCGACGGCCATGCCGGCCGCCTCGACGAGGGCTTCCAGGGCCGCATCCTGCCGCTCCAGGCGGCTTTGACCGAGGGTGCGCGCCTGTTCGTCGAGACGCTTGAAGGCGGCATCGGTCGCGCCGCCGGCGAGGTCGATGCCCGCACCCGCGGTCTCGCCCACCTGTTCGACGAGCGCCTCGGCGTCCTCGGCGACATCGTGGACGGACGCGGCCAGCAGGTCGCGCAGACCGTCGAGCGGCGGTCGCAGGAGCTGCGCGCCCTGTTCGACGGGATCCACGCCACCCTCGGTGCCCTGGTCGATGAGCGCTCGACGGCGCTGACCGGTCGCCTCGAGACCCAGACCCAGGCGCTGGCGACGGTGTTCGACGAGCGGATGCGGAGCCTCGACGGACTCGTCGAGAGCCGCGGCGGTGAGTTTGCGCGGCTCGTGGAGAACCAGACGGCCAGCCTGTCGCAGACCGTCGAGGCCCGCAGCGAGGACTTCACCGCCCGCATCGACGCCCGCCTGCGCGCCTTCGCCACCGTGGTGGCGAACCGCGCCAACGCGCTGGCCGACGCCTTCGACGAGCGCCAGGACGCGTACACGGCGCAGATCGACGGAGGCACGGCCCGCATGGTCGCGGCGCTCGATGAGCGCGCCCGCCAGCACGCGGCGCAGTTCGAGACGGTCGAGGAGCGCCAGAACGCCGTCGCCGCCTTGATCGAAGAGGGGACGACCCGGATCGCGGCGACTCTGGACGAGCGCGCCCGGCAGCAGACCGCCTTCGCGGAGGCCTTTGCCGAAGCCTTCGACGGCCAGCGGGAATCCTATGCGAGCCTGATTGAGCAGGGCACGGCGCGCATGGTCGCCGCGCTCGAAGAGCGGGCCCGCCGCCACGCCGCGCAGGCGGAGACGGTGGAGGAGCGTCAGCGGGCCGTCGCGGCGCTGATCGAGGAGGGCACCGCCCGGATGGTCGCGGCTCTCGACGAGCGGGCCCAGCGGCAGGCTGCCTTCGCCGAGACCCTCGATGGGCAGCGGGACGCCTATGCGAGCGTGATCGAAGAGGGCACTGCCCGCATGGTGGCGGCCCTGGACGAGCGGGCCCAGCGGCAGGCCGCCTTCACCGAGACCCTCGACGGGCAGCAGGAGGCCTATGCGAGCGTGATCGAGGAGGGCACCGCCCGGATGGTCGCGGCCCTGGACGAGCGGGCCCGGCGTCAGGCCGCCTTCGCCCAGACCCTCGACGGTCAGCGTGAGGCCTATGCGAGCGTGATCGAGGAGGGCACCGCCCGGATGGTTGCGGCTCTCGACGAGCGCGCCCAGCGTCAGGCCGCCCTCACCGAGGCCTTCGACGGCCAGCGGGACGCCTATGCCAGCCTGATCGAGCAGGGCACCGCCCGCATGGTCGCCGCGCTGGAAGAGCGGGCCCGCCGCCACGCGGTGCTGGCCGAGGCGTTCGACCGCCAGAAGGAGGCCTACGCGGCCCTCATCGACGGCGGCACCGCCCGGATGGTCGCGGCCCTGGACGAGCGTGCCGAACGGCAGGCCGCACTGGCCGAGACCTTCGACGAGCGCCAGAACGCCTATGCGGCGCTCGTGGACGACGCCATCGCCCAGATGGGCCGGATGCTGGAGGAGCGCGCCCGCCGTCACGCCGCCGAGGTCCAGGCCCGCGCCGACGCGCTGGCCGAGACGATGGATCAGCGCAACGGGGCGCTTGCCCGCATGATCGACGGACCGGCCGCGGCTCTGGCCGATGCACTGGCCGAGCGGGAGCAGGCCCTCGACCGGCTCATCGCCGACAAGGGTGCACCCCTGGTCGAGGCGCTGCGCGAGCGCACCGACGCCATCGTCGTCCGCACCGTCGAGTCGGCCAAGGCCCTGCGCGTGGCGCTGGACGAGGGCGCGGCGGCCTCCGCCGACACCGTCGCCCAGGCGCATGAGCGGGTCCGCCGCGATGTCGCCGGCTTCCTCACCCGGATCGAGAACGCCAATGACGGGCTGAAGGACCTCGTCGGCGGCGCCTCGGAGAATCTCGGCGCCATCGAGCAGGGGCTCGCGGCCCGCGTCGAGCAGATCCAGTCGGCCCTCGACCGGGTCGCCGCCGACACGGCGCAGGCCTCCGACCGGGTCTCGACCCAGGTCGTGGCGCTGCGCGAGGCCTCGCAGGGAGCGCTCGCCCAGGCGGCGGACCTCGCCGAGACCCTGGACGCCCGCGGCAAGGCGCTGGTGGAGCGCACCGGCACCCATGTCGGCGCGCTCGAACAGGCCGCCGGCAATCTGGAGGCGGTGGAAGGCCGTCTCGCCGAGAGCCTGTCGAGCCGGCAGGCGGTGGTCGAGGCGGTGTTGTCCCGCCTCGAGGAGCGCAGCCAGGCCATCGAAGCTCAGACCGGCCGCTTCGGCAGCGTGATCGAGGAGACGCTGCGTGCGGCCGAGGCCCGCGCCCGCGAACTCAGCGAGAGCGTGGCCCGCGTGGCCCGCGAGGCCGGGACCGCGGTGGCGGGCGACTTCGAGCGCCTGCGCAGCGGCGCGGACGCCGAGAGCGCCCGCACGGCGGAAGCGGTGCGCAGCGCCATCGAAGCGGCATCCGCCAAGATGATGGAGAGCTTCGCCGCCGCCTCCGGCCAGTTCGGTGACTCGGTCACGCGGATGAACGCGATGGCTGCCGAGATCCGCCGCGAACTCGACGCCACCCGCGCCGACCTGCAGCGCGGCGTTCTCGACCTGCCCCGCGAGACGCAGGACGCCACGAGCGAGATGCGTCGGGTCGTGGCCGAGCAGATCGACGCCCTGAACGAGCTGTCCGCCCTGGTGGCCCGCTCGAACCGGTCGGTCGATGTCGCCCAGCCGGCGGCGCAGGCCCGCGGGGCCGAGCAGCGTCGCACGGCCGAGGCCGGTCGCGCCGTGTCGGCTGCCGCACCTGCTCCGGTTGCCGCGCCTCCGCAGGTCCGCAATGCGGCCCCGACGGCGGGCCGGTCACAGCCGGCGGCGGCCCCCGTGCGTCCGGCGAGCCCGGCCGCGGTCCAGGGACCGGTTCAGGGGCGGCCCGGCACCCGCGACAACCGCGGCTGGCTGTCCGATCTCCTGACCCGCGCCTCGCTCGATGACGACGGCGCCGAGGCGGTCCCCGCCCCGGCTCCGGCCGCCGCGCCCGAGGCGAAGGGGCCGGTGGAGCGGATCTCGCTCGATGCGATCTCGACCGACATCGCCCGGATGGTCGATCATCAGGCCTCGGTCGAGTTCTGGCAGCGCTACCGCCAGGGCGACACCAACCTGTTCGACGGTCGCCTCTACACGGTCCAGGGGCGCCAGACCTTCGAGCAGATCCAGCGCCGCTACCGGGCGGATGCCGAGTTCCGCCGCACGGTCGATCGCTATGTCGGCGAGTTCGAGCGGCTGCTCGGCGAGGTGACGAAGAACGACCGCGACACCAAGCGCGCGGACGCCTACCTCACCTCGGAGACGGGCAAGGTCTACACCATGCTGGCGCATGCCAGCGGCCGGTTCGACGAGGCCTGAAGGCCGAGGGTCGGAGGAGGCGGGTTCGGTGTCACCGAGCCCGCCTCGACCGCGATCGACCGGACTGTTCGATGAGAAAAAGGCCCCCGTCGCTGACGAGCGACGGTGGCCTTTTTCATACTTGTCGGTGTTCGGAGGGAGCCGGCGGGCGCCGGTTCACTCCATCACGGCGGCCTTCATGATGACGACCATCGTCGCCCGGCCCGGCCCGTCGCCGACGCAGCGGATGCTGTGGGGGCGGTCGCAGCGGTAGCGCAGGGTCTCGCCCGCATTGGCCCGCTGCACCTCGCCGGCCACATCCACCTCGAAGCTTCCCTCCAGCACCGAGAGCGACTCGACCGAGCCGCGCTGGTGCGGGTCGGATTCGAGCACCCCGCCGGCATCGGCGGTGAGGTCGTACCATTGCAGCCACTCGACGGTCTTGATCCAGCCGATGATGGCAAGCCGCACCCGGCCGTCGTCGGAGACCAGCCGCGGGGTGTCGGCGCGCGAGAAGCGCTCGATGAAGGGTTCTTCGTCGGAGGTGGCGAGCACCCGCTCGATCGACACGTCGAGCGCCTGGCTCAAGCGCCAGATCGTCGCCAGCGTCGGATTGGTCTCGTTGCGCTCGATCTGGCTGATGATCGACTTCGCCACGCCCGATTGCTCGGCGAGTTCGGAGAGGGAGAGGTTGTAGGCCTTGCGCAGCCGCTGGATCGTCTTGCCGAGCTGGCCCGAAAGCACCTGGGCGCCGCTGACGAGATCCTTCGGCCGTCCACGTTCGAGGCTTGCCGCTATGTCCTGCATCACGTCGGTCCGCTGAAAGTGCCCGACAAAACGCGCGCGCGCCGGAAACACCCTTACGGGCGGATCGGATCACGAAGTCTTGTGCGAGGCACCGAAAGGCGTTCCGTTATCCGAACGAGCGTTTGATCTGTCAAACGCAAAAGCCGGGAGAGGGCTGATTTCGCGCAGCTCGGTGCCTACTGCCAGAGTGCGAAAAAGTGGTGGAGCGGGCCGTGACCATGGCCGACCGGCACCGTATCCGCCGCGCGAATCGCCGCTGTCACGTAGGTCTTGGCACCCCCCACCGCCTCGGCGAGGCCCTGGCCGCGGGCAAGCCCGGCCGTCACCGCGGCCGAGAGGGTGCAGCCGGTGCCGTGGCTGTTGCGGGTCTCGATGCGTGGGGCCGCGAACCGGCGCAGGGTCCCGTCCGCGGCGATCAGGTGATCGACGCTCTCGCGGCCCTCGCCATGGCCGCCCTTGATCAGCACCGCCCGCGCGCCGCGCGCCAGCAGCCGCCGCCCCTGCGCCACCGCCTCGTTCTCGTGTCCCGCCTCCCCCTCGTCGAGCAGGGCCGCGGCTTCGGGCAGGTTGGGCGTGACGACGGTGGCCAGCGGCATCAGCTCGCTGCGCAGGATCTCGACGGCTTCCTGCGAGATCAGCCGGTCGCCGCTGGTGGCCACCATCACCGGGTCGAGCACCACCGGGATGCCGGGGGCGTGCCGCCGCAGCCCTTCGGCCACCGCCCGGATCGTCTCGGGCCGCGACAGCATGCCGATCTTCACCGCGCCGACCGCGAGGTCGGAGAACACCGAGTCGATCTGCGCGGCCACGAAATCGGCGGGCACGTCGTGGATCGCCTGCACGCCGCGGGTGTTCTGGGCCGTGAGTGCGGTGATGACGCTGGCGCCGTAGACGCGCAGGGCCGCGAAGGTCTTGAGGTCGGCCTGGATGCCGGCGCCCCCGCTCGAATCCGAGCCGGCGATGGTCAGGGCGATGGCGGTCATGGGCGTCTTCCCTCGTTTGTTTCTTCGATGGTCCGCTTCTTCCGGCCTTAACGCGTGCCCGTGCTCCCGCGCTGGCTCAGCGCCTCATCGACCCGTGCGAGCAGATCCCGCGCCTTGGCCTCGGTCGCGCCGCCCTTGAACAGGGCGCCGATCAGGGCCACCCCGTCAGCCCCGGCCCGGATGACGGAGGCGGTGTTGCTGGCGTCGATCCCGGCGATCGCGCCGAGCGGTAGGCTCTGGCCGCGGGCGAGCCGGGCGCGGAACACGATCCGCTGCAACCCGTCGAGCCCGACCGGCGGGTCCGGGTTGTCCTTGCTGGTGGTGGCGAACACGCCGCCGATGCAGGCGTAGTCGATGGGAAGCCGGTAGAGCTCGTCGGCCTGGGCGCCGGTCTTCACGGTGAGCCCGATGATGGCGCGCGGGCCGAGCAGGCGGCGTGCGTCCTCCGGGTGGAGATCCGATTGGCCGAGATGCACGCCCTCGACGCCGGCGGCCAGCGCGAGATCGACCCGGTCGTTGACGAGGAGCGGCGCCCGGCCGGCGAGGGCCGCATGGATCGCCCGGATCCGCGCGAGGGCCGCGCGGGCATCTGTCAGATCCTTGTCGCGGTACTGGAGCAGGGTGGCGCCCCCGGCCACCGCCTCCGCTGCGAGCGCCGCGAGCGCGCCGGCATCCGCGCCCAGCACGCCGACATCGAGGATGCCGTAGAGGCGCAGGTCCACGGCGACGCCCGCCGACGGCCGGGACAAACCGAGCCCTGTTCCACTACCCATGCCCGCTCCCTTCGATGAATCCGCCTTTTGATCTAGCAGGATCGGCCTGCCTCGGCGACCACCGCAGCACGCTCCTGCGGATACGGCCGGAGGGCCATCGCGCGAAGCCGCCTGGGTGGCTTCGCGGCGCCAAGAGCGCCGCGCGGAGCGGGCTTTTTCGGGGGCGTGAACCCCGGAAAAGCATCGAGCGAAGCGGAAGCCTCAGAGTGCCTCACAAAACTCCCGATCACCCTCGTCTTCCCTCTGGGCACGGCGGCGCGGCGGGAGTTTTGTGAGAGACACTAAGCCCGCGGAGGCGGGCGCCGGCGACTGAGGCCCGCAAAGCTCGAGTGATCGCCTCCGAGCGATTGCCCTGGATGAGGCGGCAGGCTCCGTTGACGGTGCCGGGGCCGATCCGGCAAGACCGGAATGCGGGCCGGAACCGCTTCCACCGCCGAGGGGATGCCCAAGGAGAGGGCTGAAGGCCGACGAACGCATGAGCACGGCCGAACTGGGTGTGATCGCCGCCACGGCGGACAAGGGGACGCGCGCCGCCAGCGCTTCGTCCGTGGGGCTCGTGGCCGTGATCGTCGCGGCGACGGACGGCGAGCCGCGCGCGCTGACCGTGCAGGTCGGCGGCCAAGCCGCGGGCCGCGAGAGCGCCCTGCCCGCCGGGCCGTTGGTGCCCGAGCACGCCACCCTGGAGCGGGGCCTGCGCGCGTGGGTCGAGCAGCAGACGCATCAGCGCCTCGGCTATGTCGAGCAGCTCTATACCTTCGGCGACCGCGACCGGGAGGGCGGGCAGCACGACGTGCACCTGCTCTCGGTGGCCTATCTCGCCCTGGTGCGCGAGCTGCGCCCGGCGGGCCTTGCGGAAGCCGCGTGGCGCAACTGGTACCGCTACCTGCCGTGGGAGGATTTTCGCGAGGGGCGCCCCCCCGCGCTCGCCGAGATCGAGCCGCGCCTGATGGAATGGGTCGCCGCCGCCTCCGATCCGAAGCTCCGGCGCATGCGCGAGGACCGGGTCGGGCTCAGCTTCGGCATCGGCGGCGCCTGGAACGAGGAGCGGGTTCTGGAGCGCTACGAATTGCTGTTCGAGGCCGGGTTGATCCCCGAAGCCAACGGCCAGAACGGCGCCGCCGTGCCCGACGACCTCGCGATCACCGGCCAGCCGATGGCCCACGACCATCGCCGGGTGCTCGCCACGGCGATCGGCCGCCTGCGCGGCAAGATCAAGTATCGTCCGGTGGTGTTCGAGTTGATGCCGCCGGCCTTCACCCTGCTTCAGCTTCAGCGAACGGTCGAGGCGCTCTCGGGCACCCGGCTGCACAAGCAGAACTTCCGCCGTCTCGTGGCCCAGCAAGGGTTGGTCGAGGAGACCGAGGCGCTCACCAGCGGCAATGCCGGGCGCCCGGCCCGGCTGGTGCGCTTCCGCCGGGAGGTTCTGTTAGAGCGCCCCGCCCCCGGCGTTCGGCTCACCCCGACGCGGCGAACGGTCTGACGCGCACGGCCCGGCCCCTCCTCGCGAATGCCGGGTTCATGGTCCGGAAGGACAGGCTACCCTTCGAAGATGCGTCCGAACTGCTCGGGGCAGCCGGCGACGAGAGCCGGCGCCAGAGGCAGGTCGGCGCGGGTGCATAGGCTGAATCCGTAATAGGGCGTCAGCAACTCGATCTCGGGAACGCAGACCCAGAGACGAACTACCGATCCATGATCGGTGATGCTGACGAGAAGCATTTGACGCGTGCGATCGAAGGCGACGGCCTGTTCGCGAAACAGGCGTTCGACCGAACGGACTTCATCCGTCGTGATCCGTTTATAAGCCCAAATCATCGGCAAACGCCCTCCAATGAGGTGTTTGCCGGCTCGGCAACGGGCGTTCAACCGGTCTGAACGCAGGGCAGCCGCCGGAATTGCCTGCGGATTAAGCGTATATCGAGAGCGTTCGACGGCCCTGATTGCTCATCACGCCCGCCCCATGCCGAACCTGAACGCGCGGAGGCGGCGCTGCGGGCGCCGGACGCCGCGCGGGCTCGGCACCGCCGAGCCCGAGTCGACCGAGCGGGTGCGCCTGGGCTCAGGCGTCCTTCTTGCGGCGCGGCGCGCGGCGCTTCTTTTCTGCAACGGGTTCCGGCTCGGCGGCCGCCGGCTCGGGCGCTGCCTCGACCTCCGCTTCCGGCTCGGCGATCCGGCGGCGCTGCTGACCCAGGCCCAAAGCGCGCGCCAGTTCGGAGCGCTGCTCCGAGTAGCTCGCCGAGGTCATGGGGTAATCGTTGGGGAGGCCCCATTTCGCCCGATACTGCTCCGGCGAGAGACCGCGCAGGGTGAGATGGCGGCGCAGCGTCTTGTACGGCTTGCCGTCCTCGAAGCTGACCAGAAAGTCGTGGCTGATCGACTTGCGGATTTCCTGCGGCGTCGCTTTGGGCGGCCCGGTTTCGGCGGCGGGACGGCCGCTCAAGCTCACCGAGCGAATCGCCTCGTGCACTTCCCCGAGAAGCTTTGGCAACTCGGCGCTCTGAACGTGATTGTTGCTGACATAAGCAGACACGACATCGGCCGTGAGGGTAACGAGGCGGGCTGTCTCCGCGTCCTGTTCACTGGTTTCCATGGCGCATTCTTCTATGAGGGGGCTTTAGCTGGAGGACGGTAAGCTCAGGACCGCGGCGTAGCAAGACATCGCATATGAATCCGAACGCAGTCAGGTCGAAGAGAACTGAGCGTAGCGTGTGTTTCTATGCAAATCGAATGGAAAAACCCCGGATCCCGGCCTGCGAGGAAAAAGGATTATGCCCACCTTACGGGTGACCCTGACGATCTCAGGGAAATATTTCAAATGATAGAATCCCTGTCATCGCCGTTCAGAAAATGTCGATGTTTCAAAGAGTTGAGATTCTTGAAGGTCGCTGGATTTCCGCGTCGGCGTGACAGGCCGGCCAACGCGGCGACGATTGCGCCGGTCGCCATGCTCACGACACGTCTCAGATGCGACACCCTGCCGCAGGATTGCGTATTTTCTGTGGATTGCCGAAAGCTGGACCGGTCTGGCTCGGAATATCCGGCGTGCGAAAGCGTCTTCTGCCAGTTCTCGACCGATGCGGTGCGGCCTTCACAGTCCAAATCCGCGAGGCCGATTGCCAAAAGACGGACGAGAGCCGGACGGCCCTCCCCTCGATTGGATGATGACGGGCGCTCGATTCGGTGGGCGCGTGGCTCTACGCCACGCTCGTGCTGTTTGTGAGGTGACGGGTCCGGCTCATCACGGACGACGTGAGCGATATCCTGTCGCTCCACTGGGAGAGCGGATCGCTCTTCAGGCGCTTGCGCGGACGCATCGCTCATTCCGGCCACGCTTTGCGCGCTGAACGACGCGCGCGATGGATTGCGTGCCGGCTGCGAGCGGCGGGAGCCGCCCTACGCGGGGCGTCCCTCGATCATCAAGACAAGGATAGTATTACCGGTGCCGTCCCGGCACGCGCGGAGCGCGGGTGCCGGGTTTTCATCGTGCGACTGCGGAGAGCGTATTCCGGCTGAAGCGGCCCTGGGGTCAGTCGAGCCCGAGCATGAGCCCGAGATTTTGCACCGCCGCGCCCGAAGCGCCCTTGCCGAGATTGTCGAGACGCGCGACCAGCACGGCGTGGCCGTAGCTGTCGGAGCCGAACACCCGCAATTCGAGCCGGTCGGTGTCGTTCAGCGCCTCCGGTTCGAGACGTTCGCGGTGGGCGCCTTCCTCCGCGCCGCGCACGACCGTCACCAGCGGGCTGTCCGCGTACCAATCGGCCAGGGCATCCTCCAGATCGCCGGGCTTGGGCTGGCCGGGCAGGGCGCCGAGATGCAGCGGAATGCTGACGAGCATCCCCTGTCGGAAGTTGCCGACGGAGGGGATGAAGATCGGCCGCCGGGTGAGCCGGCTATAGGCTTCGATTTCCGGCAGATGCTTGTGTCCGAAGCCGAGCCCGTAGAGCTGGAACGGGGCGCCCTCCCCGCGCTCGTAGCTCTCGATCATGCTGCGGCCGCCGCCGCTATAGCCGCTCACCGCATTGATGCTGACGGGATGATCCGACGGGATCAGACCGCGCTCGACCAGCGGGCGCAGCAGCGCGATCGCCCCGGTCGGGTAGCAGCCGGGATTGGCGACCCGGCGCGCGGCGCGGATCGCATCGGCCTGATCCGCCGTCATCTCGGCGAATCCGTAGGCCCAGCCCGGCGCGATGCGGTGGGCCGTGCTGGCATCGAGCAGCTTCGGGCCGCCGCCGGGCAGGCTGTCGGCGAGCGCCGCGGTCTCGCGGGAGGCGTCGTCGGGCAGGCAGAGCACGGCGAGGTCGACCTCCTCGAGGATCGCCCGCTTCACCCCCGCATCCTTGCGGCTCTCGAGCGGGATGCTGACGAGGCGCGCCCTGCCCTCGCGCTCCAGGCGCTCGCGGATGCCGAGGCCGGTGGTGCCGACCTCTCCGTCGATGAACACCTTCGGGGCGCTGGGGCCGTCGGACATCGCAGATTCCTCGCTCGGCCCCGATCCGGGCCGGCCTGTCACAGGGTGTACCAAGCGTTCCCGGCCATATCGGGCCCGCTCGAATTGATGCTTCTTCGGTGGCGCGGAGGTGGAAGCTTCGTCTTCCCCTGTCAACGCCCCTCGGTCGCCGCTCGCGGCCACGCTCCATCCTCCCGTGGACGGGAACGGCGCGGCCGGAACTCACGATGACGCCTCCTGTTGACAGCCGAATGTCGCTCAGGAGGCGAAACCGATGTCAGGCACGGCGAAGAAGACCGATCCGAAGCTGTGGGAGAAGGTGAAGGAGGAGATCACCGAGTCGTCCAAGGGCGGCAAGCCCGGCCAATGGTCCGCCCGCAAGGCGCAGATGGCCACCAGCGAATATAAGAAGGAGGGCGGTGGCTACGCCGGCAAGAAGTCCGACGACAACGGTCTCAAGCAATGGACAGATGAGGAGTGGGACACCAAGTCGGGCAAGGAAAGCGGCAAGACCGGCGAGCGCTACCTGCCCAAGAAGGCGCGGGAGAAGTTGTCGGATTCGGAATACGCCCGTTCGACCGAGAAGAAGCGCGCCGATTCTGCCAAGGGCAAGCAGCACTCGAAGCAGCCAGCGGATGTGGCTAAGAAAGCGGCCACCGCCCGCAAGTCCGGCGGCAAGGCCGGCAAGACCTCGGACAAGGGCGGAAACACCGGCACGACGAAGTCCGAACTGATGCAGCGGGCGCGCAAGCAGGACATTCCCGGCCGCTCGAAGATGACCAAGGGCGAGCTGGAGCGCGCCCTGACCACCTGATCGCCTCAAAAGCGGTGATGGGCGCGGGAGGTGCGAGAGCCCTCCCCGCCCCCTCAGGAGCGCTTCTCGGCGCCGATCACGACGAAGCCCTGACGCTCGAAGAGCGGGCGCGCGGTGGGGCTTCGCAGGAAGCTCAGGAAGGTGGCGGCGCGCTCGGCGCGTCCCGCATCCCTGGTCAGTGCGGCCGGGTAGACGATCGGCGGGTGGCTGTCGGCGGGGAAGGTCGCCACGATCTCGACGCCGGGATCGCTCGCCGCATCCGTCGCGTAGACGATGCCGAGGGGGGCCTCGCCGCGGGAGACGAGCAGCAGAGCTGCCCGCACGTTCTCGGTCTGCGCGAGTTGGCCCTTCACCCGGTCCCAGGCGCCAAGCTTTTCGAGGGCGGCCTTGCCGTACTTGCCCGCGGGCACCGCCTCGACATTGCCCATGGCGAGCCGTCCACCGGCCAGGGCAGCGGAGAGATCGGTGCCGGGCTCGAGCGTCATCCGCAGGCCCGACCCCTTGGCCGCCACGAGGACGATGGCGTTGCGTAGGAGGTTGACGCGGCTGTCGGAGCGGATCGTGCCGTTCGCCTCGGCATAATCCATCCAGGCGAGGTCGGCGGAGATGAAGAGGTCGGCCGGCGCGCCGGCCTCGATCTGCTTGGCCAGCGCATTGGAGCCGCCATAGGAGATCCGGGTCGTGGCGCCCGTCTCCTTCGCCCAGGCGGCAGCGGCTTCGTCCAGCGCATTCTTGAGGCTGGCGGCGGCAAACACCACGATGGGTTCGTCCGCAGCCCGCGCAGTGAAGGGCGCGGCCGTGAACGCGAGCAGCAGGCCGGCCATCACGGCGCGGCGGGTCCGGACGAGACGGGACGATATCATGACGGCTCCCACGGTCGCGCCGGGCTTGCCGTCGATGCGGCGGCCCCGGCGCCGGCTCTGTCGAGCCGCGGCGTGACGGACGAGCGCCCGACACGCGCAACGCCGGCTTCTAGCCCGCCGGGGATCGCCCTGTCATCGTCCGGGGATCGTGGAGGTCGCCCTCTCCGGGGTCAGTCGTCGGACGGGCCGGCAGCCGAGGGCTCGGGCTCGTCGGCGGTGAAGCCCTCCAGCCAATCCAGGCTTTCCTGCGAGCCCGCCTCGTAGGGGTTGGCGGAATCGGGCCGGCCCATCGCCTTGGCGACCTTGCCCTCTTCGAAGATCTTGCTCGATACCACGGCCATCGACCGATCCTTTCTCGATGCGGGCCCGGATGGTTCCGGGCCGGGAGGTGCGGGACAGGAAGTGGCCCGGCGCGGCCGGAGTTCCCGTGGCGTCAGGCGGTGGGCTCGGTCCCCTGCGCCGGCTTGGTCTCGGCGCGATGCAGCCGGCTCAGCAGCACGAGCAGCGAGCCCGGCAGCGGCGAGTCGAGTGCGTCCGAGGCGAGGATGTCGGCGTTCGTGGCGCGGCGACGGTCGTGGCGCGGCTCGCGCCTGACGACGACGGGGGAGCGAAGGCGGACGGATTTGGGGGTCATGACGCGATGGAAACTCGACAAGCGCCTGATGAACGAGACGGAAAAACGCCTCGCGCAACGCCCGGCCACCGGGCATGGCCCCGCCGGCGATCGGTGCCGACGAGGCGCATGCGCGAGACGCTTCGGACGGTGAGAACGCCGCCTCGCCGATCCGGTTCCGGGGTGTTCGGCTAGGAATTAAACATCATGCCTGTGGATTAAGCATCTTTTGTCTTGCTTGTGCTGTTCTAGGTACGTGCTTCCACGCGATTGCTCACTAACAATGCGTCGAAGTGGTCGTGAAGCCCGTGGTCCTTGGCCCGCGCGGATGGTAGAGGGCGCCCTATGCTCGAAGGTCTGCCGCCGCACCGACCCACGCACGTCCTGCGTTTGATCACGGACGAGCCCTCCGCTCGCGCCATGACGGAGCTGTTGGGCGAGATGTTCGACCCGATGGAGACGGCGGTCGCCGCCTTCGAGGTCGAGGAGACCGGCGCGTGGCGGCTGGAGGCCTATTTCTCCGAGGAGCCCGACGCGGAGATGATCCGCGACCTGATCCGTCCGATGGTGGGCGCGCAGGCCGATGCGGCTTTCTTCGAGACCATTGACCAGCAGGATTGGGTGCGCGCCTCGCTCGAGGGGCTGAAGCCGGTGCGGGCGGGCCGCTTCCTCGTCCATGGCGGGCATGACCGTCATCAGGTGCGGGGGAACGACCTCGCCATCGAGATCGAGGCGGCGCTCGCCTTCGGCACCGGCCACCACGGCACCACGCTGGGCTGCCTGCGCGCATTGGTGGACGAACTGAAGCGGCGGCGGCCGGCCCATGTCCTCGATGTCGGCACCGGCACCGGCATCCTGGGATTTGCGGCCGCCAAGGTGCTTCGCACCCCCGTTGTGGCCGGCGACCTCGACCCGGAAGCGGTCATGACCGCCCGCGGCAATGCCCGCCTCAACGGCCTCGGGCCGTATATGCGCCTTTACCACGCGCCGGGCGTGCGCCACGCCCTGGCGAATCGCCCGCGCGGTTTCGACGTGGTGTTCGCCAACATCCTGGCCCGCCCGCTCAAGCGGCTCGCGCCTTCGCTCACCGCCGTGGTGGCGGATGACGGCGTGCTGATCCTCTCCGGCCTGATCGAGCGCGACGTGCCGGGCGTGCTCTCGACCTACCGCCACCGCGGCTTCCACCTCGCCCGCTCCGGCGTGATAGAGGGTTGGGCGACCCTGGTGCTGCGCCGCGGCGGGGCGGCGGCGCGTCCGCGCTGAGGAGGGTGTCGCGGGGGCATCCGACGCGGTAGATTTCCGCCATGACGACATCCCTGCCCCGCTTCCAGACCTTCGACGATCCGAGCCACGCCAAGGGGCCTGAGCGGATCGAGGCGCTCCGCGCGGCTTTGCGCGAAATCCGCGTCGACGGTTTCGTCGTGCCCCGGGCCGACGAGCATCAATCGGAATACGTGCCGGCCAACGCCGAGCGGCTGGCTTGGCTCACCGGCTTCACTGGCTCAGCCGGCCTCGCGGTGGTGCTGGCCGAGGAGGCCGCCCTGTTCGTCGATGGCCGCTACACCCTCCAGGCGCCGGAGCAGGTCGATACCGGGATCGTCACCGTCGTGCCGCTCGCCGACTCGACGCCGGAGGCTTGGCTCGGCACCCACCTGAAGCCCGGCCAGACCCTCGCCTACGACCCCTGGCTTCACACCCCCGACGGCGTGGCCCGCCTAGAGCGCGCCGCCGCCAAGGCGGGGGCTTCGCTTCGCGCGGTGCCCGACAATCTCGTGGACGCGGTCTGGGCCGGGCGGCCCCGTTCGCCGGCCGGCCGGGTCATGGCCCATCCCGAGGAGTGGGCGGGCGAGACGCGGGCTGAGAAGCTCGGCCGCATCCACACTGCGCTGGCCGAGGGCGGGATCGACACCCTGGTGATCTCCGATCCCCACAACCTCGCCTGGACCTTCAACCTGCGCGGCGCCGACATCGCGCACACGCCGCTGGCGCTCGGCTACGCGCTGGTGCCCCGCGAGGGGCGGGCCGCCCTCTACCTCACCTCGCCGCAGATCGATGCCGACCTGCGCGCCGCCCTCGAACCTTTGGCCGATCTTCGCCCCCGCAGCGCCTTCGACGCGGATCTCGCCGGCCTGTGCACCGGCGCCGCGCGCGTGCGGATCGATGCGGCGACGGGGGCGGCGGCCCTCAAGGATCGCGTCGAGGCCGCCGGGGGCGTCGCCGATGTCGGCGCCGATCCGATCACCGCGATGAAGGCGGTCAAGAACGCGGCCGAGATCGCCGGCACCCGCGCCGCCCACCACCGCGACGGCCTTGCCGTGACGCGCTTCCTCGCTTGGCTCGACCGGGCCGCGCCCGAGGGGGTGAGCGAGATCGCCGCCGTCGAGGCGCTGGAGGGTTTCCGCAAGGAGGGCGGCCTGCTGCGTGACGTCTCGTTCCCGACGATTTCCGGCTCAGGGCCGAACGGTGCCATCGTCCATTACCGCGTCACCCGCGCCACCGACCGCACAGCGCAGCCCGGCGAACTTTTTCTGATCGATTCCGGCGCGCAATATGCCGACGGCACCACCGACATCACCCGCACCGTCGCCATCGGCACGCCGACGGACGAGATGCGCGACCGCTTCACCCGCGTGCTGAAGGGCCATATCGCCATCGCCCGCGCCGTCTTTCCCGAGGGGACGACGGGCGCGCAGATCGATGCCTTCGCCCGGATGAGCCTGTGGCAGGCCGGGCTCGATTACGACCACGGCACCGGCCACGGCGTCGGCGCCTTCCTCTCGGTCCACGAGGGCCCGCAGCGCATCGCCAAGACCGGCACGGTGGCCCTGAAGCCCGGCATGATCCTCTCGAACGAGCCGGGCTATTATCGCAGCCGCGCCTACGGCATCCGCATCGAGAACCTGATCCTCGTCGAGGCGCGGACGATCCCCGGCGGCGACCGGACGATGCTCGGCTTCGAGACCCTGACGCTGGCCCCGATCGACCGCCGATTGATCGACCCGGCCGTGCTCGGTGCGGAGGACGCGGCGTGGCTTGACGCCTACCACGCGCGGGTGCGGGAGGCCCTGTCGCCGGATCTCGACGGTCCGACGCGGGACTGGCTGGAGGCGGCAACGCGGCCGCTCGGCGAGGCCACGGCGTGACCGCGCTTTCCCGCTCCGCAATCCTGTTCGTGTGCCTGGGCAACATCTGCCGTTCGCCGCTGGCCGAGGCCGCCTTCCGGCAGGAGGCCGAGCGGATCGGCCTCGACGTGACGGTCGATTCCGCCGGCACCGGCGATTGGCATGTCGGCGAGCCGCCGGACCCGCGCGCGATCGCGGTGGCGTGGGCGAACGGCGTCGATATTTCGGGCTATCGCGGGCGGCAGGTCACGTCGGCCGATTTCGAGCGCTTCGATCACGTCGTCGCCCTGGATTGTGCCAACCTCGCGCGGCTGCGGGCCCTCCGGCCGGACGGGGCGCGGGCCGCGCTGAGCCTCCTCCTCGACCACGTGCCGGGCCGGGCGGGCGAGCCCGTGGCCGACCCCTATTACGGTGCGGACGAGGGCTTCGACACGACCTGGGCCGACGTGACTGCCGGCGCCCGAGCCCTCGCCCGCCGGATCGCGGGAGCGGAATGAGCGACCTCGCCCGGCGCGCGGCGGACCTGCTCGGCGTCCCTCTCGCCGAGGCGCGGCCGATGGCGGGCGGCGACCTGTCGGAATGCGTCCGCCTGCGGCTAGCCGATGGGCGCGAGGCCGTGGCGAAGACCGGGCCGGCACCGCGTGAGGAGGCCCGGATGCTCGCGGCCATCGCCGCCACCGGGGCCCCGGCGCCTGCCGTGCTGGCCGTGGATGAAACGGCGCTCGTCCTCGAATGCCTCTCCGATACGGGCGCGGGACCCGGCACCGATGCCGATCTCGGCCGGGTCGTCGCCCGCCTGCACGCTGCCGAGGGTGACCGCTACGGCTGGCATTCCGACTACGCGTTCGGCCCGGTCGCCATCGAGAATGCCTGGGACGACGATTGGCCGGCCTTCTGGGGCCGACGCCGCCTGCTCTGCCATGCCGACCACCTCCCTGTTCCGCTGTCTCGGCGGATCGAGGCGTTGGCGAACGACCTTGGCAATCGCCTGCCGAAGCGGCCCCGCCCCGCCCTGCTCCACGGCGACCTGTGGAGCGGCAACGTGCTCTTCGCGGGCGACCGGGTTGCGGGGCTGATCGATCCGGCCTGCTATCACGGCCATGCCGAGGTCGATCTAGCGATGCTGGGCCTGTTCGGCCGTCCCGGTCCCGCCTTCCGCGCGGCCTACGGAGCCTTCGAGCCCGGCGCGGCGGAGCGCGCGCCGATCTACAAGCTCTGGCCGGCCCTGGTGCATTGGCGCCTGTTCGGCGACGGCTACCGGGGCATGGTCGAAGGGTGTTTGGACGCGGCCGGGGTCTGACCGGATTTTCCGACTGCTTCGCTCGCGCTTGGGCGTGTTGGGAAAGCCCCGAATGCGTGATGGGGCGGAGAAGGCTCCGGGCCACAGAGCGAGGAGGCCCGGATCGGCTCCACAGGCTTCACGGCCGTGTGACCGCGCCGCTCGACTGCGGCGCGGGGTGTCCGCCCCTACTCCGCCGGAGCCGGCATCGGCGAGAGACGCGGCTCGAAGCGGCCGCCCTCCGACGGCTTCATCTCGACGCGGCGGTCGTGGTGCCTGTGCAGGGTCGAGCGGTGGCCGATCGAGACGATGGTCGTGCCGGGCATCGTCGCGCGTAGCGTCCGGTAGATCTCGGCCTCGGTTTCCTCGTCCAGGGCTGCGGTCGATTCGTCGAGGAACAGCCAGTCGGGCTTGGCCAGGATCGCTCGCGCGATGGCGAGGCGCTGCTGCTCGCCGCCCGACAGGCGCCGGTCCCAGTTATCGACCTCGTCGAGCTTGTCCGCGAGTTGAGGAAGCTGCGCGGCCTTGAGCGCGTCGCGGATCTCCTCGTCGGAGAACTGATCGATCGTCTCCGGATAGGCCACCGCGCCACGGAGGGAGCCGAGCGGGATGTAGGGCCGCTGCGGCAGAACCAGCGCCGATTGTCCCGCCGGCACATCGACCCGACCCTTGCCGAACGGCCAGATCCCGGCAATCGCCCGGAACAGGGTCGACTTGCCCGAGCCGGAGGGGCCGGTGACCAGGGTCGCCCCGCCCTTCGGCAGGTCGAGCGCGCCCGCCCGCACGATCTCGCGGCCGTCGGGCAGCGCCAGGGTCAGGTCGCGGGTGGTCACGGCGCCGGCGGTCTCGTTTCCGTTGGCGAGGCCGTAGCCGGCGCCGGCCAGGGCCTCGGCCTTGGTCATCGCCCGCTTGAACGAGCCGAGACGGATCGTGTTCGCCTTGTAGGCGGCGAGGACGGTGTAGGACGTGATGAAGAAGTTCAGCGAACCCTGGACGTTGCTGAACGCGTTCGCGGTCTGTTGCAGAGCGCCGAGGGTGATCTTCTTGGCGAAGAACGACGGAGCGGCGATGACGAGCGGGAAGATCGTGCTCGCCTGCCGGTAGCTGAAGGTGAAGGCGATCAGCTTGATGCGCCGGAAGATGATGCCGACGTAGTTGTCGACGATGGCGTGGAACAGCGTGGAGAGGCGGGACGCCTCGGCCCGCTCGCCGCGCAGCAGGGCGATCTGCTCGGAATAGATCCGGTTGCGCGCCAGGGCGAAGCGGAAATCCGCCTCGACCTGTTCCTGCCGGTAGTCAAGGCCGATGAGCGGCTTACCGATGAGGTGCGTGAGCCACGTGCCGACGACCGCGTAGGCGATCACCAGCCATACGAGGAAGCCCGGGACCACGGCGTCGGTGAACGGCAGCACGAAGTCGCGCGAGAGCGTCCACAGGATGACGATGAAGGAGACGAGCTGCGCCGCCTGCGACAGCAGCCGGGTCGAGAGGGTCGTGGTCTGGGCGATGAAGTTGTTGACGTCCGACTGGATGCGCTGGTCCGGGTTGTCGGCATGCTCATCGACGAAGGGGATGCGGTAATGCGTGCCCTCCCCCAGCCAGCGCTCGTAGAGATTGTGGGTGAGCCAGGTGCGCCAGCGGAGCTGCAATCCCGAATCGACGTAGATATCGAACATGCCGATCACGACGTTGAGGATCGCGAGCGGCACGAAGATCCAGCCGAGCTGATACCAGAAGGACGGCGCGTCGAACTCCTGCAACGCGTTGTACATGTCGCGGTAGAAAAAGTTGAACCGCAGCGTCAGCGCCACGTCCGCGAAGTTCACGAAGATCGACAGTGCCACGAGGTTGCGGCCGATCTGGCCCTCGGTGCGGCCGAACCGGCGGAACATACCGACTTCCCGGCTCGGGGCATCGTGGCTGGCGAAATACGGGTCGGCGATCAGGGTGATCTCGCGGATCGGCTTCCAGTGCGAGACGGCGAGCACGATGGCGGCGAACACCACGGAGCCGGTCGCGGCGAAGTCCGGCGGCAGCAGCGCCGCGACGACGCCCGGCAGGGCGCCCATCGCCGCCAGGGTCTTGGCGCCCGCCAGCAGCAGGTAGCCGATGCCGTAAACCGAGACGAAGATCTTGAGGTAGGCCGAGAGGTTGTTCGAGGCGACCAGGATACCCGCCATCGCGAAGCCCGCGAGCGAGACGTAGAGCGGTGGGCTTGGAATCCCCGGCATGGCCAGCAGCAGGAGCGCGACGAGCGCCGTCAGCATGGCCTGGATGCCGAGCCTGCTCTTCAATGCGGCCACGCGGGTCGTTCCTTCTCGCTGCACCGGCCCGGCCCACCCACGTCTCGGATGGCGCGCCGACGGATGGGTTCAATCGCCGAATGCGGCGGCCCTGGCTATCCGTCGTGGCGAGAACGTGGCGTGCCGCCACGCCTGTCACGTGAATTTTCGGTCATGTCGAGGGGTGCAGCGGTCGCCCGCCAGCGCCGCAGGCCGCCGGGTGCGACACCATGGACAACTCTGGAGACGATGTCCAAGGCCGTTTCCCCGGCCCTTCGGCCGTCAGTTCGCGTCCCAGTTCCAATCGCCGTAATCCGGCTCGCGGCAGCGATAGCCGATCGGGCATTGCGGGTTGTCGCGGGTGGGGACGAAGCGCAGCTCGGCGATTTCCGTGAGTCCGCAGAAGCTGCGGTCACGCACGAAACGCTCGGGCGGGCGCCCGCCGAAGCTGAGCGTCGCCTCGCCTTCCGCCTTCACCAGGGCCATCGCTTCCACGCAGGTCGGGCGCGCCGTCTGCGTGCGCGGCTCGGCGGCGGCGGGAGTGAGGGCAAAGGGCGACGACAGCAGGGGCGCCAGTGCCGAGCCGAGAACGGCGAGGGTGACAGGTTTCATCACACGGGTACGGTCGACGGCCGTCGCGGCCGCCAAGCTTGACCATGGCAGGTTCCGCTTGCGGCGGGAAGGGGTTGCCGTGCCTCTGCCGCATTCCCGGAGTCTATCGCGGAACACGGGCCAGGATGGCCTTGAGCCCTTTCGGGGAAAGCGCCGTATGGTGCGGGCGGCCAAGGTCGAAGATGTGGCCAACCGCAAGGCGCAGTTTCTAAAGCATCGTCTCGGACGCTAGAATGCTGATATCGGGAGCACAGGCCGAAGAGGCAGCGAATGGTGCGGCGGGGCCGATGACGGCAGACGGTGCGCAGGAGGCCGGCGGGTCCGATGAGGGCGCGCGGGAGGTGACGTCCGCGGCCCTGTCGCGACGTCTTGCGATCCCGGTGATCCTGGCCGCGGGCTGGGGCGCCTTGTTCGCCTATACGCTGATCGTGCTCACCGATGATGCGCCCGTGGCGGCACCCGCCGGTCATACCCGATTTGCGGCGACCGACGGCATCGACGTCCCTGAGGTGCGGATTCCCGAGCCGGAGCGGCCGGCCACGCCCAATGCCAACCCGCCGCGGGTGCTCACGGTCGCCGCGCCCGCGCCGCCGCTGGAGACGGTCGTGCCCCCGGCCGAGCCGCGGCCCGCCGCGCCGCTGGTGGAGCGCGCGGCCTTCGTCGGCATCTGGGGACCGACGCCGGTGGCCTGTGGCCAGCGCCAGCGCCGCCGCGGCTTCCTGCCCGCCACGATCTCCGAGGACGGCGCGAAGGCCGGGCGCACCATCTGCCGCTTCCGCAACAACCGCCGCGAGGGCAGCGCCTGGACCATGGCCGCCGATTGCAGCGAGCGTGGCCGCCGCTGGACCTCGCAGGTCCGCCTCCTCGTCGAGCACGACCGGCTGACCTGGACGAGCGGCAAGGGCCAGGCGAGCTACATCCGCTGCGGGCGGAAATCCGACTGAAGCACGCCTACGCCGCCCCGAACCCGACGAAGCGCCGCCTCAGCGCGCGAGCCCGGAACACGACCCGTTCCGGCACGAACCGCCACAGGCGCTCGGCGCCGTCCCTCCGTTCGTCTTCCGCCGGATCGAGCACGACTTCCGTGCGACCGCTCATCTGCAGCAGATCGCCGGTCGCGAAATCCGGACAGACCAGCCCGGCGCGCGGATTGGCCAGCAGGTTGCCCAGCGTGTTGAAGAAGCGGTTGCCGGAATAGTCGGGTACCGTGAGGCCGCCCTCGGCGCCAACCCGGACGAAGCCCGGCCGCCCTCCCCGGTGCGAGACATCGACCTGCCGCCGGCCCCCCGCCGCCTCGACGAAGCTTGCGACGAAGAAGGTGTCGGCCGCCGCGACGAGAGCCCGCGCCGCGGGATCGAGCCCGTCCGACAGGACGGGGCGGGACCGGGCCGTTCCCTCACCGACGCAGGGCCCTTCCTGCCGGCTGCGGATGTATTGCGGGCAATTCCCGAAACTCTGCTCGACGCGGATCGCGAAGCCCTCCGGTCCCGCGCGCTCGACGGTTCCGTTCAGGCGGTTGCGGCGGCGCGTGGCCAGTTCGATGCCGAGCAGGCCCACGCCATCGCCGTCCTCAAGCCCGGCCTCGGCGGGATCGTCCGGATCGCGGCTCGCCTCCACCCGGAGCCGAAACGGATCCGGCGCGTGGAGAAAGCCCGGTTCACCCTCCCGCAAGGTCGCCCAGGGGCGGCCCGCCCCGTCCACGCTCCCGAGGACGGCGAAGGGCAGGAGCGGAAAGAACGCCCGGTGCTGCTCGGTCAGGTGATCGCGGATGACCCGCGGGCCGAGTTCGGCCATCCGGCCGGCCATGCCGACACTTTCTTGGATTGCCACCTCGCCCCGGTGCCAGGGGGAGGATGCGGCTGGCCCGTTCATGCGGAGGCTCCCGTCGCGTTCAGGCCGACCGGCGAGGCCGGAAGCGCGACGAAGCCGGGCAGCGCCTCGATGCGGGCGAGCCAGGAGCGGACGTTGTCGTAAGCCGCGAGATCGACATTCCCCTCGGGCGCGGCGGCGATGTAGCTGTAGAGCGCCACGTCGGCGATGGTCGGGCGCTCGGCGGCGAGCCAGTCGCGGGACGACAGTTCCGCCTCGATCAGCGCCAGGATTTTATGAGCGCGGGCGATCACCTCCCCCGCATCGAAGGGGGCGCCGAACAGCGTGACGAGGCGGGCGGCGCAGGGGCCGAAGGCGATCGGCCCGGCCGCGACCGAGAGCCAGCGCTGCACCCGTGCGGCCCCGGCCGCATCCTCAGGCAACCAGTCGCTGCGCCCGAGCTTCTTTGCGAGGTAGACGAGGATGGCGTTGGAATCCGGCACGATCGTCCCGTCATCGTCGAGGACGGGAACCTGCCCGAACGGGTTGATCGCGAGAAAATCCGGTGCGCGGTTCTGCCCCCCGGCGAAATCGACCTCGACGGTGTCATAGGGCTGGCCGACCAGCGACAGGAACAGGCGGGCCCGGTGGGCATGGCCCGAGAGCGTCAGGCTGTAGAGCTTCACGGCGTCGTCTCCTCCCGGCCGTGGGATCGGCCGTGGGTGGCATCAGACTCCTTCGCCGCGGCGGGGTGAACCGGTATTGTCGGCAAGCGACTGTTGCGTGCAGTGGAATAATCGCCACTCTGCCCTTCAGGGGGAGGGACCGCGATGGACCGGCTGCAAGGGATGCGGGTGTTCGTGCGGGTTGCCGAGAGCGGCGGCTTCGCCGGGGCGGCCCGCGCACTGGCCATGAGCCCGGCCGCCGTCACGCGGGCCGTGGCGGCGCTTGAAGTCGCGATCGGCGCACGGCTGTTCATCCGCACCACGCGCTCGGTGAAGCTCACCGAGGCGGGCGGGCGTTATCTCGAGGATTGCCGCCGGATTCTCGCCGAACTCGCCGAAGCGGAGGCGGCCGCCGCAGGCTCGACCGCGACGCCGAGCGGTGTGCTGACGCTGACGGCGCCGGTGCAGTTCGGGCGGCTCTACGTGTTGCCGGTGGTGACCGACTATCTCGCGCGCCACCCGGCGGTGGCGGTCCGCGCGCTGTTCCTCGACCGGATCGTCAACATGGTCGAGGAGGGCATCGATGTCGGCGTGCGGATCGGGCATCTGGCCGATTCCGGGCTCACGGCGATCCGCGTCGGCAGCGTGCGCCGGGTCGTCTGCGCCGCACCGAGCTATCTGGAGCGGCACGGCGTGCCCGAAACACCCCGCCACCTGCGCGATCACGCGGTGATCGGCTCATCGAATCCCGGCGCCCTACAGGAATGGCGGTTCGGGCCCGAGCGGCGCAGCACGGTGACCGTCCATCCCCGGCTCGTCTGCAACACGGTCGATGCGGCGCTGGCGGCTGCCGTCGATGGATGGGGGATCGTGCGGCTGCTGTCCTATCAGGTCGCGCCGGCGGTGGCGGAAGGGCGCCTGCGCCTCCTGCTCACGGAGGACGAGGAGGCGCCGGTTCCGATCCATGTCGTGAGCCCCGAGGGGCGGCGGGCACCAGCCAAGACCCGCGCCTTCGTCGATCTCGCCGCGGCGCGGCTACGCGCTGATCCGCGGGTCAACCCGGCGGCCTGAAGCGGTGGGAGGGGAAACCCCCTCCCCCTCAGTATACGTCGGCCTGATAGCGCCCGCTCTTCTTCAGGGCGGCGAGATAGGCCACGGCCTCATCGGGGTTCTTGCTGCCGAACTGCGCGGCGACGTCGATGATCGCCCGCTCCACGTCCTTGGCCATGCGCTTGGCATCGCCGCAGACGTAGAAGTGGGCGCCGCCCTCCAGCCACTTCCACAGCTCGGCACCGTTCTCGCGCATCCGGTCCTGCACGTAGGTCTTTTCCGTGCCGTCCCGCGACCAAGCAAGCGAGAGGCGGGTCAGCACCTTCTCGTCCTTCAGGCCGTTCAGCTCGTCCTTGTAGAAGAAGTCGGTCGCCTGCCGCTGGTGGCCGTAGAACAGCCAGTTGCGGCCGGGCGCCTTCGTGGCCGCGCGCTCACGCAGGAAGGAGCGGAACGGGGCGACGCCGGTGCCGGGGCCGCACATGATCACGTCCTTGCCCGCATCCTCCGGCAGGCCGAAGCCGTGCGCCTTCTGCAGGTAGATCCGGACTTTGGTCTGCTCCGGGAGACGCTCGCCCAGATGCGTGGAGGCGACGCCGAGGCGCAGGCGCGAGCGATGGTTGTAGCGCACCGCATCGACGGTGAGCGAAACCCGGCCCGCATCCATCTTCGGCGAGGAGGAGATCGAGTAGAGCCGCGGCTGCAACTCGTCGAGTGCCTCGAGAAAGACCTCGGCATCGGGGCGCGCACCGGGGAATTTGTGGAGCGCGCCGAGCACGTCGAGATGCTGCGCATCGCCGTCCGGATCCTCGCCGGCCGCGAGCGCCTGCGCCTTCTTCCGGGCGGCGCCCGAGGTGAGGAGCGAGAGCAACTGGTAGAGGTTGTCCGGCGCCGCACCGAGCGAATACTCGGTCAGCAGCCGGTCGCGCAGGGTCTTGCCCGCGATCATCCGCTCCGGGCGCGTGCCGAGTTCGGCGATCACCGCATCGACCAGAGCCGGGGCGTTGGCCGGGAACAGGCCGAGGGAGTCGCCGGCCGCGTACTCGATCGGCGTGTCCCTCAGGTCGATCTCGATGTGCCAGGTCTCCTTCTCGCCGCCCGGCGCGTTGAGGCGCGTGCGGGAGAGGAACGTCGCCTCGACCGGGTTCTCGCGGCAATAGCCGAGCGGGCCGAGTTCCGGCTCCTTCTTCGGGGCGTCGCCCGTCTCCGCCTTCGGCGCGGCCGTGCCGCCCGCGGCACCGAACTCCTCGTCGAGCTTCTTGAGCATCCGAAGCGTTTCTTTGCCGCCGGGCTGGCAAAGGTTCAGCCGCTCCTCGCTCTTGAGGAAGATCGCGTTGGCGTAGTCGGCGCAGTTATAGCCGCATTGTCCGCAATCCTGCTGAGCCATGGCGGCCATCAGCTTCTGCGGCTCGGAGCGATCCTTGGCGATCGCCATGCGGTCGTTGATCGGCATCGACGGGTCGTGCCAGGGCGCGTCGTCGTTGTCGGCGAGCTTCGGGCCGGTCGAGGGCGCCTCGCCGGGGGCGAGCGCGGTGGCGCCTTCCACGGCGGGACCGAGGAGCGCGGCGAAGTAGCCCGACAGCCAGGAGCGCTGGTCGGCGTTGAACGGGGCGCTCTCGGGGATGAGAACGAGCGGGGGCGCGACGTGCTGGGTCATGCGGCGGCTCTGAGGGCGGGTTGTTCTTCGGCGGCGTCGCGCAGGGCTTCGGGGCCGGTGCGCGCGGTAAAGGCCTGGAAGCTCTCCTCCGGGCCCTGGCGGCGGGCGAGATAAGCGTTGAGCAGGGCCTCGACGCGCGCGGGTGCGTCGTCGGCCTTCACCGCCTTCCAGATCTCGGTGCCGATCTTCGGATTCTCGGCAAAGCCCCCGCCGACCACGACGTCGTAGCCCTCGACGGTGTCGCCCTCCTCCGAGACGACGACCTTGGCGCCGATCAGGCCGATATCGCCGATGTAGTGCTGGGCGCAGGAATGGTGGCAGCCGGTGAGGTGCACGTTCACCGGCACGTCGAGGTTCGGCACGGTCCGCTCGACATGGTCCGCGATGATCATCGCATGGCCCTTGGTGTCGGAGGCGGCGAACTTGCAGCCGCGCGAGCCGGTGCAGGCGACGAGGCCCGAGCGGATGCCGGCGGCCTTCACCGTGAGGCCGAGCGCGAGCACCCTTTCCTCGACCTCGGCCACCTTGGCATCCGGCACACCGGAGAAGATGAAGTTCTGCCAGACCGTCATGCGGATCTGGCCGTCGCCGCATTCCGCGGCGATCTTCGCCAGCCCGCGCATCTGGTCGGTGGTCATCTTGCCGACGGGGAGCACCACGCCGACCCAGTTCAGGCCGGGCTGGGCCTGGGCATGGACGCCGACATGGCTGAAGCGGTCGGTCGGCCGGCGCGGGGCGACATGGGCGGCATCGACCCGGTCGAGCTTGCGCCCGAGCTTCTCCTCGACGGCGGCGATGTACTTGTCGAAGCCCCAGGCATCGAGGACGTACTTCATCCGGGCCTTGTTGCGGTTGGTCCGGTCGCCGTTCTCGATGAAGACCCGGATGATCGCGTCGGCCACGAGGTTGCAGTCCTCGGGCCGGAGAACGATCCCGGTGTCGCGGGCCAGATCCTTGTGGCCCGAAATGCCGCCGAGCACGAGCCGCATCCAGACGCCCGGCGCGACCGGGGCGCCCTCCAGCACCTGGATCGCCTGGAAGCCGATGTCGTTCGTCTCTTCGAGAGCCGGCATTACGCCGCCGCCGTCGAAGGAGACGTTGAACTTGCGCGGCAGGCCGTAGAGCGAGCGGTCGTTCAGGATCCAGTTGTGCCAGGACTTGGTGAGCGGCCGGGTGTCCAGCAGTTCCTGCGCGTCGATGCCGGCGGCGGGCGAGCCGGTGACGTTGCGGATGTTGTCGGCGCCCGCGCCCTGCGCGGTCAGGCCGAGATCGATCAGCCCGTCGAGGAAGGGCTGGGCGTGCTCGGGCGCGATCTCGCGCACCTGCAGGCCGGCGCGGGTGGTGACGTGGCTGTAGGCGCCGCCATGGGCATCCGCGAGGTCGGCGAGTCCGGCGAACTGCCAGTGGTGCAGGATGCCGTTCGGAACCCGGATCCGGCACATGTAGGAGGTCTGGGTCGGCGCGACCCAGAACATGCCGTGGTAGCGCCAGCGGAAATTGTCCTCGGGCTTCGGAGACTTGCCCGTGGCGGCCTCCGCCTTCAGGCGGTTATGGCCGTCGAACGGGTTCTCGGCGCGCTTCCACTTCTCCTGATCGCAGAGCTTGCCGCCCTCCTTCACGGTGCGGATCTGCGCCTTGATGTGGATCGCATCCGGGCCCGTGGGCTCGGCCGGCGCGCTCGCCGGGGCTTGGCCCGCGGTAAGGCCACCGGTCATGCGGGCGGCGGCGATACCGGAGGCGAAGCCTTCGAGATACCGCTTCTGCTCGGCGTTGAATTCGTCTGCCATCGCTGCCTCACTCACGCTGCGAGGGTTTTCGGGGCCGGGCCGAACATCAGGTCGTCCCGGTCGTCTGGGGAGAGCGGCGCGCCGGAGCGGATCAGCTCCTTGCAGCGCGCCTGCTCCGCGATATCGCCGACGAAGACCGCTCCCGCGAGGCGGTTATCGGCGATGATCAGCTTGCGGTAGAGGCCGGCGGCGGCGTCGTGCATCACGACCGCCTCGGCGCCCTCGGGCGTATCGACCAAGCCGGCCGAGAAGACCGGCAGGCCCGATACCTTGAGGCTGGTGGCAAGGGACGTGCCGGGATAGGCCGCCTCCTCGCCGAGAAGCGCCCGCGACAGCACCTCGGCCTGCTCGTAGGCGGGCTCGACGAGGCCGTAAACGACGCCCCTGTGTTCGGCGCATTCGCCGAGCGCATGGATCGCCGGATCGGAGGTGGCCATCCGGTCATCCACCGTGATGCCGCGCCCGCAGGCGAGTCCGCAGGACTGCGCCAGGGCCGTCGAGGCGCGGATGCCGACCGACATCACCACGAGGTCGGCCGGGATCACCGTGCCGTCCTTCATCGTCAAGCGCTCGACGCGTCCGTCGCCCTCGATCGCGGCGGTGTCGGCGGACAGCAGCACCTTGACGCCGCGCGCCTCCATCGCCGTGCGCACGAGGCGGGCTGCCGCGTGGTCGAGCTGGCGCTCCATCACCCGGTCCATGACGTGGATCAGCGTGGTGTCGACGCCGAGCCGGGCGAGCCCGACCGCGGCCTCCAGGCCCAGCAGCCCGCCGCCGATCACCACCGCCTTGGCGTGCTCGACGGCGGCTTTGCGGATCGCCGCCACATCGGCGAAATCGCGGAAGGTGAGGACGCCGGGCAGGTCGATGCCCGGCAGCGGCAGCCGGATCGGCAGTGAGCCCACCGCCAGCACCAGCTTGTCATAGGGCAGCACATGGGCGGAGCCGACGAGGGCGATGCGGTTCACCCGGTCGATCTCGGTCACCGGCGCACCGGTGACGAGGCGGATGCCGTGCTCCTCGTACCAGGAGAGCGGACGGAAGCCGCAGGCCGCCTCGTCCACCTCGCCGCCGAGCAGCGAGGAGAGCAGCACCCGGTTATAGGCCGCCACCGGCTCGGCACCGACCACCGTCACGTCGTAGCGGCCCGGCGCGCGCTCCGTCAGCCGCTCGAGGAAGCGGAGCGAGGCCATGCCGTTGCCGACGACGACGAGTCTGTCCTTCACGCTCATGAATCCGTGATCCCCTTTCACGAAGTCAGGCAGCGAGAGCGGGCTTGGCGTGGCGGGCGTAGAGGAATTCCAGCACCGCGGCGCGGGCGTGGACGTAGGTGGCGTCCTCCACGAGGTCGAGCCGGCGGCGGGGCCGCGCCAGCGGCACGGGCAGGATCTCGCCGATGGTGGCCGAGGGCCCGTTCGTCATCATCACGATGCGGTCCGAGAGCAGCACCGCCTCGTCCACGTCGTGGGTGATCATGATGACGGTGTTCTTGAGCCGCTGCTGGATCTCCATGGTCTGATCCTGAAGGTGGGCGCGGGTCAGCGCGTCGAGCGCGCCGAACGGCTCGTCCATGAGCAGCACCGTCGGCTCCATGGCGAGCGCGCGGGCGATGCCGACGCGCTGCTTCATGCCGCCCGAGATCTCGTTCGGGCGCTTGTCGGCGGCGTGCATCATGTTCACGAGCGCGAGGTTGTGCTCGATCCACTGGCTGCGCTCGGCGCGGGACTTCTTGCCCTTGAGCACCTTGTCGACGGCGAGCCCCACGTTCTCGCGCACGGTGAGCCAGGGCAGGAGCGAGTGGTTCTGGAACACCACCGCGCGGTCGGGGCCGGGGGCGTTCACTTCCTTACCGTCGAGCAGCACGCCGCCGGTCGAGGCCTTGAGCAGGCCGGCGACGATGTTGAGCACCGTGGACTTGCCACAGCCGGAATGCCCGATGATCGAGACGAACTCGCCCTTGGCGATGTCGAGGTTCACGTCGCGCAGCACCTCGGACGACTTGCCGCCGCGATGAAAGGTGATGCCGACCTGGGAGAGGGAGAGATGAGCCATGTTCTTGTCCCTCACGCTGCGCTGGTGCCGCGGGTCACGAGCACGCCGAGCCCGGCGACCAGCCGGTCGAGGACGAAGCCGATGAGTCCGACATAGACGAGGGCGACGATGATCTCGGAGATGTGGGAGGAGTTCCACGCATCCCAGATGAAGAACCCGATCCCGACGCCGCCGATCAGCATCTCGGCCGCGACGATGGCGAGCCAGGACAGGCCGACGCCGATGCGAAGACCGGTGAAGATGTAAGGCGCCGCCGAGGGCAGCATGATCTTCACGAAGAACTCGATCGGGTTCAGCCGGATGACCGCGGCGACGTTGCGGTAGTCCTGCGGAATGTTGCGGATGCCGACCGCCGTGTTGATGATGATCGGCCAGATCGAGGTGATGAAGATCACGAAGATCGCCGAGGGCTGGCCGTCGCGGAAGGCGGCCAGCGAGAGCGGGAGCCAGGCCAGCGGCGGGATCGTGCGCAGGATCTGGAAGATCGGGTCGAGCCCGCGCATCGCCCAGTCGGACTGGCCGACCAGCGTGCCGAGCATCACGCCCGCCACCACCGCCAGCGAGAAGCCCAGCGCCACGCGCTTCAGGCTGGCGGCGATATGCCAGAACAGGCCCTTATCGGTGCCGCCATTGTCGTAGAACGGATCGATGATGATGTCCCAGGCTTCGCTCACCACTCGCGAGGGCGGCGGCAGGCCGGCGGTGGGGGAGGAGCACAGCACCTCCCACAGGAGCAGGAAGCCCGCCAGGACGATAAGCGGCGGCAGGACGCGGGCGGCAACGCCGCGCAGACCGGCCAGGGTGATGAAGGGCGCGCGGGCCTTGGCGGCTGTGCGCTCGCGGGCTGCGGTGAGCGTTGCTCCGGTGGCCATCACGCGACCTTCTTGATGCCGAGGCTGTTGAGGTAGGCGGCGGGGTTTTCCGGATCGAAGACCTTGCCGTCGAACAGCGTCTCGACGCCGCGCGAGGTGGAGGTCGGGATCGCCGCGACGCCGAGCGCTTTGGCGGCCTCGCGCCAGAGATCCTCGCGGTTGACCTTGGCGATCAGCGCCTTGGTATCGGTCTGCGCGTCGAATTTGCCCCAGCGGATGTCCTCGGTGAGGAACCAGAGGTCGTGCGACTGGTACGGATACGAGGCGTTGTCGGCCCAGAACTTCATGGTGAAGGGGCTGTTCTCGACGACGCGGCCGGTGCCGTAATCGAACTTGCCCTTCATCCGGTCGACGACGTCGGCGACGGGCACGTTGATCCATTGGCGCTTGGCCACGATCGCCGCCATCTCATCGCGGTTCTCGGGCTTCTCGCACCATTGCTGAGCCTCCATCACGGCCATCAGCAGCGCCTTGGCGGCGTTGGGGTATTTGTCGACCCAGGCCGCGCGCATGGCGAAGGCCTTTTCCGGGTGGTCCTTCCACAGCTCGCCCGTGGTGATGGCGGTGTAGCCGATGCCCTGGTGGATGAGCTGCTCGTTCCACGGCTCGCAGACGCAGAAGCAGTCCATCGTGCCGACCTTCATGTTCGCCACCATCTGGGGCGGCGGCACGACGATGGTCTCGATGTCCTTGTCGGGGTCGATGCCGCCGGCGGCGAGCCAGTAGCGGATCCAGAGGTCGTGGGTGCCGCCGGGGAAGGTCATGGCGGCCTTCACCGCCTTGCCCGAGGCCTTCTTGGCGTCCAGCGCGGCTTTGAACGGCTTGGTGTCGAGCCCGATCTTGTGGTCGAGATGCTCCTTGGCGATCGAGATGCACTGACCGTTCAGGTTGAGCCGGGCCATGATGTACATCGGCACCGGTACGTTGTTCTGCGTCACCCGGCCGGCGGAGATCAGGTAGGGCATCGGGCTCAGGATGTGGGCGCCGTCGATGCCGTTGCCCTCGGAGCCAAGCACGAGGTTGTCGCGGGTGGTGCCCCAGCTCGCCTGCTTCAGCACCTCGGTCTCGGGCAGGCCGTACTTGGCGAAGATGCCCTTCTCCTTGGCGACGAAGAGCGGCGCCGCATCGGTGAGCGCGATGAAGCCGAGCTTGGCCCCCTTCACCTCCGGTCCCGCGCCCTGCGCGAAGGCACCGGCCGGCAAGGCGGCGCGGGCGGCACCCGCCAAGGCGAGGGCAGCCGCCGCTCCCTTGAGAACGCCGCGGCGGGTCGTGTTGCCGTGATCGATGCTCATCCGCTCTCCGCTCCGGTGCGCTGTCTGCACATGGAAAAGGCCGCCGTCCGGGATCGCCTGCGCGATCGACTTTCGTCGCGTGCGGGCAATTCGGATCAGCGGCCTTGCTGACGTTGGGGGCGCGTCATCGTTGGCGAGCCCGTGCGATCACCTGTGCAGGAGCCGTGCCAGCATCGTCGTAGGACGAAATGGATGTTGGCTTCCGTCTCGTTTCGATCGGAACTCGAGAACGCTTGCTGATTTTGTGTGCAATGCAAAAAAATAAGGCAGATTCGGTCGTGGCGGGCGCGGATGCGCATCGCGCTCAATCAGGGAGAAGGGCGTGAGGCGATGTTTCGCTGACGCGGGCTGCCGCCGATATCAAATACAGCATCATCCTTCTTGAGTCCGCCGGTTGTGAAAGTGATCGTAGAATGCGGCGATTGGAAAAAATCGGATTAATGCCTTAGTAGGGGAAGATAGAATTTGTAATCGGATTTAAATTCAGGATACGAAGTCAAGGCGCGTTATCACGATTGTGCACTGATGCGTTTTAAGGTTTTCAGGGAGGAGGCGATGTCGGGAAGTTGCAGTCGTTATCTCTCGGACGAGAATTTCGAGGCGTATCTGGTCGGCGGCCGCTGGAGTGAGACCGCAGACGACAATCTTGCCGACGAGACGATCAGCGCCGATTTTGTCCGAGATCTCGTCGAAACCTACAACCGTGCGCCCGAGGTGCATGAGGCCGCGAGCGGGCTCGGATCACTCGCCCTGATGCTCGGCGTCGCCGAATGGGGTGTCAAAGGAGACGGACTCCCCGACGACCCGGCGCGCAAATCCTGGCGCAGCGATACGGGAGAGGATTCCGGCAAGCATCTCATGAGCTATGCCGTCGGCGGCGTTGGGATCTCGCATGCCGATGTCGGCGACCTCGAGGAGTTCGTCGAGTGGATCGCCGCCTCCCGGATTGTTCCGGATGATCGGAAGAGCGCCCTGCTGCGGCTGGCGAAGGTCGCTTACCGGAAGGAAGGGATTCTCTACGACGAGTTGAGGGCAGCCGGTCTTTGCGATCAGGCGCCGGCCGATCACGATCTGCTCGGCGAGCCGTTCCAGCATCTTAGAGGGCCGGTGGGGACCCGGTATTGCAAGGACTATGAGAACGGCGCGCTGAAACCTGACGATTGGCTGACCTTCCGCACTTGGGTGAGGGCAGCGCTGCGCACTCGCGAGGCTCAGGCCTACCTTCTCGATCTGTGGATGCGCGACTACTGGCAACCGACCCTGGCCCAGGTGCCGGCCGGTGAGGGGGCCGCGGAGGAGATGCTGATCAACGTCCGTATCCGGAACTCCGCGCCGTCGGTCGCCAAGAAGGCGGCGCGAAGCAGCCCGGTGGAAGCCGGTGCGGCAGGTCGAGTCCAGCACCAGATCGACGCCTACGCACACTGGAAGCTCAAGACCGCACGGCGGCGCTGGGAGATCATGATGCGGCCGGTCGTTCTGTACCGGCATTTCTCAGGGCTGGATCCGTTGAAGGGTATTCATTGTGATTGATTATTAATAAATGGGGGGTGATATGTCGGGTTTTACTTATAAATTGGTCGATGCCTGCCGCAACGAGTTTGCGCGGTGGGACGATGGCGCCGGCCGGGAAACCTGGGGCAAGCCACAGCACAGTAAAGACTATTATTTGTTCGTGAAAGATTACTGGGAGAGTATCGGCAACAACAGGCTCGACGGCCGTACCGTCGTCGGCGGTATACGTCCCGCACGGTCATCGGCTTTCGTATCGTTCTGTATGAAGAAGGCCGGGCGGGGGGGCGGTTTTTCTACACCGAGGCCCATTGTCACTATATCAACAGGGCCATGCGCGCTGCGGACGGCGATCTAAGTAATTGCGGATGTATTGCAAGGCGCACTGACAAATACAAGCCCAAAATCGGGGATGTCGTGTGTGCCGGTCGGGAGTACGCGGCGGGCTATGATTACGACCAAGCAAAGTTGGTTTACGAGGCGGACAGTTTCTACCCGTCGCACGGTGACATCGTTGTCTCGATATCCGGCGATTATATCGAATCGATCGGGGGGGACATCTCCAACAACGTCGATGCGAAGAAGATCCGCTTGACCGATACGGGTTATCTGAGGAACCGGATCAATCGATCGGGCAAGGAAATCCCCTGGATCGCCATCCTCGAATGCGTGCTTTGAGGCCGCATCCGGATCGCTGCAGCCCGGATCGATTTGAGGTCGTGCGGTTCTTCGGGGGGGCGGGGCCGTCAAGCGATCGCAGGCACGAGATCCGGCCGATACAGGGCAACCGCCCGCTCTGCTTCGTCTCCACCCGGCGCGATCTGGCCGCAGGCGACCATCTGCGCGACCGTCCATCGGGCGTGCGCAGGGTCCGGACGATGGGTCTCCCCACCGAGCCGCAGATAGGCCGGATTCACGCGTTCGGTGCCATGCGCATCCACGATCAGCGCGCCGTCGAGCGTGCGGGCGATGAGGGCGGCGTCGGAATCAAGCTCCGCCCGCTCGGCGAGCAGGCGGCTCAGCGCATCGCGGTTGGCAGGATCGGCGCACCACAGCCCGGCCCGGTGAACGGCTCGCACCAGGGGGAGCGTGAAATCTGCCCCCTCCGCCGGCAGCGCCAGCACTTTCTCCGGGCAGTCGGGTGCGATCTCGCAGCCGAGGGCCGCGATCCGGCCGAGACCGGCGGCGACCGCGACGCTGTTCCAGGGGGCGCCGACGCAGAAGCCGTCGATGTGCCCGCGCCGCAGCGCATCCACCGTCTCCGGTGGCGGCACCACCACCAGCCGCACCGTCGCGTCGAGGTCGAGCCCGCTCAGGCCGGCGAACAGTCGGAGCTGGTAGGAATGGCTGGAGAAGGGATGCACGGTGCCGATGACGAGCGGACGTCCCTCCCCGGCCCGTGCGCGGGCGACCGCCGAGAAAGCCGCGGCCACGTCGGCGAGTCCGTCGCTCTGCGGCGCCATCGCGGCCCAGAGCGCGTTCGAGACGGTCACGGCATTGCCGTTGAGACCGAGCGCCATCGGCACGCTCAGGCGGGCCTGCGGCCCCGAGAGCCCGAGTGCGCTGGCGATGGCGAGCGGCCCGAGCATATGCGCGGCGTCGAGATGGCCGAGCGCCAGCCGGTCGCGCAGGGTCGCCCAGGACGGCTCGCGCGCGAGTTCGATCTCGAGCCCCTCGGCGCGTGCAAAGCCCAGTTCCGCCGCCGCGATCACGGGGGCGGCGTCGGTGAGGGGGACGTATCCGAGCCTGATCCTCATCCGAGCAGATCCGCCGCCGTGACGATGGCGCGGGCGATGTCGACGATCTTACGCTTCTCGTTCATCGCCTGCCGCCGCAGGAGCTTGTAGGCCTCGTCCTCGCTCATGCCCTTGCGCGTCATCAGGATGCCCTTGGCGCGCTCGATCAGCTTGCGGTCGGCGAGCTCCGAACGGGCCTCGTCGAGTTCGCGCTGGAGCCGGGCAAAGGCATTGAAGCGCAGGATCGCGATGTCGAGGATCGGCCGGATCCGTTCCGAGCGCAGCCCGTCCACCACATAGGCCGAGATGCCCGCATCGACCGCCGCCTGCATCATGGTCTGGTCCGAGCGGTCCACGAACATCGCCACGGGCCGTTCCGCCTGCCGGGACAAGCCCGACATCTGCTCCAGCATGTCCCGGCTCGGGCTCTCAAGATGGACCACGATCACGTCGGGCTTCAGGCTCGCCACCCGCGCCTGGAGGTCCGGTCCGTCCGAGAGCACGACGACGTGGCCGACGCCTGAGGCGCGAAGGCCCTCCTCCAGGATCGCGGCGCGGGCGCGGCTCGGATCGATCACGGCGACGGTGAGGCTGGTCTCGGTCATCGAGGGCCGGAGTGGTTCGATCCGTTCGAGGAAGGCATGGGGATGGAAAAAGGCGGTCGGTCTCGAAGGAGGCCGGTCTGGCAGAACCCGCCGTGTGAGGGGCGGACGCATCGCACGCAAGGCGTATGCCCGCCCGATCCGTAACGACGGTTACAAACCGACATCTGTCGGCCCCGCTTCTGCCGCAAACCGGGGCGCACACTCAAGCTGTTCGCGAATCTATCAGGAGGGGCCGGTTCATGCGCGTCGTCGATCCGCTGCGGAAGCCGGACGTGTCCGCGACCCCTCGCGCCGTGCTGCCCCCCCTGCTGCCGACCCTCGCCCTCGCCGTGGCCGCCGCCCTGCTGTCGCTCGTCTGCCGCGAGCCGGCCAAGGGGCCGACGATGCTGCCGGTCGAATCGGTGCGGTCCGTTCCGGCCATGGCTGCGGCGCCCGGCCTGACGGTGTTCGATCCGGGCAAGGCCCTGCTCGCCGAAGTCGAGGCGGGGCCGGCCAGCGAGGCCTTCGCCCGCCTCGTGCCCCTCGTCGCGGCGAACGAGGCCGCTCCGCCTCAGGCGCGTCGCCCGCGCCTTGCCGCCCGAACCGAGCGCCGCCGCGCCGCCGCGAACCGGATGGCGACGACGCAGCCCGCGAGCCCGGCAAAGGTCGCGGCCGAGCCGGTCGTCGCCGCGCCGGCCGCGATGGCGCGTGCGGAAGACGAGGGCAGTCGCTTCCTGCCCGCAGGCGCCCTGCCCTTCGCCGCCGTCGATGCGGTCTGGGATGCGGCCCGTACGGCCGGCTCCGGCGCGGCGACCAAGGTCACGACCGGTGTGACGAGCCTGAGCAGCTCGGTCGTCGGCCTCGTCTCCGAACTGCGCTGAGTCGGAGCGCGCTCGGCCGCGCGGTCTTCACAATCGTTCGCCACGAAACCTTGCGAAGCGCGGCCGCTGCGCCACTTCGCGCGGGGCAGCACCACGATCACGTCCACCGCATCGCCGCCGACGCGGCGTTTTCGCGCGTGATGCCCTGCCCGAGAGGCCGAAGCCCGCGTTTCCCCGCGCCGTTCGGTCCAGAACGCGACGACGGAGACCGGGATGGCGGGACGGATCGAGGATTACGCCCTGATCGGCGACGGGCGCACCGCCGCCCTGGTCGGGCGCGACGGCAGCATCGACTGGCTGTGCATGCCGCGCTTCGATGCCTCGGCCCTGTTCGCGAGCCTGCTCGGGACGGAGGAGCACGGCTTCTGGAAACTCGCCCCGGCGGCGGAAGGAGCGCAGCATTCCTGGCGCTACCGCGGCGGCTCGCTGGTGCTGGAGACCACGCACAAGACCCATGAGGGCGAGGTCCGCGTCACCGATTTCATGCCGGTCGGCGACGGCAGCCACGTCATCCGCCTCGTCGAGGGGGTGCGCGGCCGGATGGCGATGCGCATGGAGCTGGCCGTGCGCTTCGATTACGGCTCGGCGGTGCCCTGGGTGTCGCGCAGCGAACTCGGCGACCTGCGCGCCATCTCCGGGCCGCACAAGGTGGTCCTGCGCACCAACGCGCCGATGCGCGGCTCCGCCCACCAGACCACGGTCTCGGAATTCACGGTCTACAAGGGCGACGCGATCCGCTTCGTGCTGAGCTACGGCGCTTCGCACGAGGACGATCCTGCGCCGATCGAGCCGCGCCGTTGGCTCGACGACACCAACCGGTTCTGGCGCGAGTGGTCGCGCCGCTGCACGCTCCAGACGCCCTGGGACGCCATCCTGCGCCGCTCGCTGCTGACCCTGAAGGCGCTGATCTACCAACCGACCGGCGGCATCGTCGCCGCGCCCACGACCTCGCTGCCCGAGGAACTCGGCGGCGTGCGCAACTGGGACTACCGCTTCTGCTGGCTGCGCGATTCGACCTTCACGCTGCTGGCGCTGATGGATTCGGGCTATATCGAGGAAGCCCGTGCGTGGCGCGATTGGCTGACCCGGGCGGTGGCCGGCAACCCGGAGCAGGCGCACATCCTCTACGGCATCGCCGGCGAACGGCTTCTGCCGGAGATCGAACTCGACTGGCTGCCCGGTTACGAGAATTCACGGCCCGTGCGCGTCGGCAACGCGGCGATTGCGCAGTTCCAGCTCGACGTCTACGGCGAGCTGTTCGACGCCCTGTTCCAGGCCCGTGCCCGCGGCATGGGGCAGAACAAGGAAGGCCTGCGCGTCGGCCAAGCGATCATCAAGCACCTCGAGACGGCGTGGCACGAGCCGGACGAGGGCATCTGGGAGGTGCGCGGCGGGCGGCGCCACTTCGTCCATTCCAAGGTGATGGCCTGGGTCGCCTTCGACCGGGCGATCCGCAGCGTCGAGATGGCGGGCGACGACGACCTGCACGCCGTCGAAGCGCCGGTCGCGCATTGGAAGGCGATCCGCGACGAGATCCACGCCGAGGTCTGCGCGAAGGGGTTCGACCCCGAGCTGAACAGCTTCGTCCAATCCTACGGAAGCAAGGCCCTCGATGCGAGCCTGCTGCTGATCGCGCATATGGGCTTCCTGCCCCAGCACGATCCCCGCGTGGTCGGCACGGTGGCGGCGGTCGAGCGGCACCTGATGCGCGAGGGCTTCATCCTGCGCTACGAGACCGAGGGCCAGACCACCGACGGCCTACCGGGCAACGAGGGCGCGTTCCTGCCCTGCAGCTTCTGGTACGCCGACAATCTGATCGGGCTTGGCCGCTGCGATGAGGCCCGCGAACTGATCGAGCGCCTGATCGGCGTCTGCACCGACCTCGGATTGGTCTCCGAGGAGTATGACGTGCGTGCGAAACGGCTGGTGGGCAACTTCCCTCAGGCGTTCACACATGTTGCACTCGTCAACACGATCCTCAATTACAGCCGCGCGACCGGTCCTGCGAAGGAACGGGGCGGCGGCGCGGACGATTCCGAGTCGAGGGTAGGCGAATCCATCGCGGCGCAGTAGCGCACTCCGTCAGACGGCGGGCGATGGAAGCGAGAAAGACGGGAACTCCATGAGCGGTGCAGACACGAGCCCGAAGGCGGCCCTGAGCCAGGGCGACAAGCTCGCGATCGACACGATCCGGACGCTCGCGATCGACGCGGTGCAGAAGGCCAATTCCGGACATGCCGGTGCGCCGATGGCGCTGGCGCCCGTCGCCTACACCCTGTGGAACCGGTATCTGCGCTACGATCCGGCCCATCCGCATTGGCCGAACCGCGACCGCTTCGTGCTCTCGGCCGGTCACGCCTCGATGCTGCTCTACGGGCTGCTGCATCTCGCCCGCGTCGCGGAGAGCGATGGCGGAAACGCACCCGCGATCTCGCTCGACGACATCAAGAAATTCCGGCAGCTCGACAGCCGCACGCCGGGCCATCCGGAATACCACTTCACCACCGGCGTCGAGACCACCACCGGCCCGCTGGGCCAGGGCGTGGCGAACTCCGTCGGCATGGCGATGGGCGGCCGCTTCAAGGGCGAGCGCCTGAACCGACCCGACCTGCCGCTGTTCGACTACAACGTCTACGCCATCTGCTCGGACGGCGACCTGATGGAGGGCGTCTCCCAGGAGGCCGCCTCGATCGCGGGCCATCTGCGCCTGTCGAACCTGTGCTGGATCTACGACAACAACACCATCACCATCGAAGGCCACACCGAACTCGCCTTCTCGGAAGAGGTCGCCGCGCGCTTCCTCGCCTATGGCTGGCAGGTGCTGCGGGTGGCCGATGCCAACGACACCCACGCCATCGCCTCGGCGCTCGAGACCTTCCTGCAATCGAGCGACCGCCCGACGCTGATCATCGTCAACTCGATCATCGGCTACGGCGCGCCGACCAAGCAGAACACGTCGAAGGCCCATTCCGACGCGCTCGGCCCCGACGAGGTGAAGGGCGCCAAGCGCGCCTATGGCTGGCCGGAGGATTCCGAGTTCCTCGTGCCGGATGGCGTCTACGACACCTTCGCCGACGGCATCGGCAAGCGCGGCGCGGCCCTCTACGCCCAGTGGCAGAGCTTCTTCGAGGCCGCCAAGGCGGCGGATGCGGAGCATGCCGAGGAGCTGTCCGCCTTCCTCGAAGGCCGCCTGCCGGCGGGCTGGGACCGGGACATTCCGGTCTTCGAGGCCGACGCCAAGGGGCTCGCGACCCGCGAATCCTCGGGCAAGGTGCTCAACGCCATCGCCAAGCATGTGCCGTTCCTGCTCGGCGGCTCGGCCGATCTGGCGCCTTCCAACAAGTCGAACCTCACTTTCGAGGGCGCGGGCTCGCTGACCCCGTTCGAGCCGGGCGGGCGCAACATCCATTTCGGTGTGCGCGAGCATGCCATGGGCTCGATCGTGAACGGGCTCGGGCTCGTGGGCCTGCGCGCCTACGGGGCGACCTTCCTCGTCTTCGCCGACTATATGCGCCCGCCGATCCGGCTCGCCTCGCTGATGGAGCTGCCGGTCTTCCACATCTTCACCCACGACTCGATCGGCGTGGGCGAGGACGGGCCGACGCACCAGCCGGTGGAGCAGATCCTTTCGCTGCGCTGCATCCCCGGCCTCGTGACCCTGCGCCCGGCCGACGCCAACGAGGTGGCCGAGGCCTACCGGGTGATCTTCTCGCTCAAAAACCAGCCGGCGGTTCTGGCCCTGTCGCGCCAGCCGCTGCCGACCTTCGACCGCTCGAAATACGCGCCCGCCGCCGGCACCGCGAAGGGCGCCTACGTGCTCGCCGACTGCGAGGGCACGCCGGACGTGATCCTGATCGGCACGGGCTCCGAGGTGCAGCTCTGCGTCGGCGCCTACGAGACCCTGAAGGGCGAGGGCGTGAAGGCCCGCGTCGTCTCGATGCCGTCCTGGGATCTGTTCGAGCGTCAGGACGAGGCCTACCGCAACAGCGTCCTGCCGCCGGAGGTGCTGGCGCGCGTGGCGGTGGAGCAGGGCAGCGTCATCGGCTGGGACCGCTACGCCGGCTCCTCCGGTTCGATCGTCGGCATGAGCACCTTCGGTGCTTCGGCCCCGATCAAGGACCTGCTCGGCAAGTTCGGCTTCACCCCCGAGAAGGTGATCGAAGCGGCCCGCGCGCAGGTGGCCAAGCACAAGAAATAGGCTGGGAGATCAACCCTCCCCCGCACAGGGGGAGGGTAAGCTGCGTCGTGCCGCCCTATCTAACGGGCACGGGACGCACAAGAAATCACGCGAGGACGATCGAGATGAACGCGCTGAACGCCCTCTTCGCCGAGCACGAGCAGGCGGTCTGGCTCGATTTCGTGGCCCGCGGCTTCATCGCCAAGGGCGAACTCCAGGCGCTGGTGCAGAAGGACGACCTGCGCGGCGTCACCTCCAACCCGGCGATCTTCGAGAAGGCGATCGGCCACTCGGCCGAGTACGACGACAGCCTCAAGGCCGCGCTTGCCGGGTCTGATGCCCGCGTCATCGACCTCTACGAGGGTCTCGCCATTGCCGACATCCAGGCGGCGGCCGATGTCCTGCGCCGGGTCTACGACACCAGCGACGGCGCCGACGGCTATGTCAGCCTCGAAGTCTCCCCCTACCTCGCCCTCGACACCGAGGAGACCCTGAACGAGGCCCGCCGCCTGCACGCGGCGGTCGGGCGCGACAACCTCATGGTCAAGGTGCCGGCCACCCCCGCCGGCCTCCCGGCGATCCGTCAGCTCACGGCGGAGGGCATCTCGGTCAACATCACGCTGCTGTTCTCGCAGAGCGTCTACGAGGAGGTCGCCAACGCCTTCATCGATGGGCTGACCGAGTTCGGCGCCAAGGGCGGCGACGTCTCGAAGGTCGCCTCCGTCGCGAGCTTCTTCATCAGCCGCATCGACAGCCTCGTCGATAAGAAGCTGGACGAGGTCGGCGGCTACGAGGATCTGAAGGGCAAGGTGGCGATCGCCAACGCCAAGCTCGCCTACCAGCGCTACAAGCGCATCTTCTCCGGGCCGAAATGGGCGGCGCTGGAGGCCAAGGGCGCCAAGGCGCAGCGCCTGCTCTGGGCCTCCACGGGCACCAAGAACAAGGCCTATTCCGATGTGCTCTATGTCGAGGAGCTGATCGGCAAGAACACCGTCAACACCATGCCGCCGGCCACGATGGACGCGTTCCGCGACCACGGCCGGGTGCGCGCGACGCTTGAGGAGAATATCGCCGAGGCCGAGACCGTGATGGCGCGGCTGGAGCAGGCCGGCATCGACATCGAGGCGGTGGCGCGCCAGCTCGTCGAGGAGGGCGTGCAGCTCTTCGTCGATGCCGCCGACGCCCTGCTCGGCGCGGTCGCGGGCAAGCGGGCGGCGCTGCTCGACCACCGGCTCGACGCGCAGACCTTCAAGTTCGACGACGCGCTTCAGGCGGCGACCGACAAGGCGGTCGAGTCCTGGCGCGCGAGCGGCGCGATCCGCCGGCTCTGGGCGCATGACGCCACGGTCTGGACTGGCCGCGACGAGGACAAGTGGCTCGGCTGGCTGCGCATCGTCGAGGACGAGCTGGAGCGGGTCGAACTCTACGAGAGCTTCGGCGAAGAAGTCCGCGCCGAGGGCTTCACCGACGTGGTGGTGCTCGGCATGGGCGGCTCCAGCCTCGGCCCGGAGGTGATCGCCGCCACTTACGGCCACCGCGAGGGCTTCCCGAAGCTGCGCATCCTCGACTCGACCGATCCGGACGAGGTCCGCTCCGTCGAGGCGGCGGTGACGCTCGAGACGACGTTGTTCATCGTCGCCTCGAAGTCCGGCTCGACGCTCGAGCCCAACGTGTTCCGCGACTACTTCCTCGGCCGGATGAAGGACGTCGTCGGTGCCGACAAGGCCGGCCGCCATTTCGTCGCCGTCACCGATCCCGGCTCGGCGATGGAGAAGGCGGCCAAGGATGACGGCTTCCGAAAGATCTTTCTCGGCGTGCCGCAGATCGGCGGGCGCTACTCGGTGCTCTCGGCCTTCGGTCTCGTTCCCGCGGCGGCGGCCGGTGTCGAGATCCGCGAATTCCTCGACAGCGCCCGGATGATGGTCCGCTCCTGCGGGCCGGCGGTGCCGCCCGCCGCCAATCCCGGCGTCCGCCTCGGCGCGGCGATGGGCGTCGCGGCCAAGGAGTTCGGGCGCGACAAGATCACGATCATCGCGTCGCCCGGTATCGGCACCTTCGGCACCTGGGCCGAGCAGCTCATCGCCGAATCGACCGGCAAGGAAGGCGTCGGCATCATCCCCGTCGAGGGCGAGCCGGTCGGCGTGCCGGCGGTCTACGGCGAGGATCGGCTGTTCGTGTACTTGCGCCTGACGAGCCAGGCCGATGCGCGCCAGGACGAGGCGGTGAAGATCCTGGAGAGCGAGGCGCAGCCGGTGGTGCGTATCGATCTCGATAAGGTGGAACAGCTCCCGCAGGAATTCTTCCGCTTCGAGATCGCCACCGCCGTGGCCGGGGCGGTGCTCGGCATCAACCCGTTCGACCAGCCCGACGTCGAGGCGAGCAAGATCGAGACGAAGAAGCTGTTCGCCAGCGCCGAGGAGACCGGCGCCCTGCCGGCCGAGACGCCGATCTTCGAGGACGAGACGGTCGCGCTCTACGCCGATGCAGCCAACGCGGAGGCCCTGCGCTCCGGCGAAGGCTTCGAGGCGATCGTGGCCGCGCATCTGGCGCGGGTGAAGCCGTGCGACTACGTCGCCCTGCTCGCCTATGTGGAGCGCAACGAGGCGCATCACGCCGCGCTGCAGGAGGCCCGGCTCACGGTGCGGGACGCGCGTCAGGTCGCGACCTGCCTCGAATTCGGCCCGCGCTTCCTTCACTCGACCGGGCAGGCCTACAAGGGCGGTCCGGCCTCCGGCGTGTTTCTCCAGATCACCGCCGACCCGTCGGCCGACCTTCCGATCCCCGGGCGCAAGCTCGGATTCAAGACGGTGATCGCGGCCCAAGCGCGGGGCGATTTCGCCGTGCTGTCCGAGCGGAAGCGCCGGGCGCTGAGAATCCACCTCAAGGGCGGTGATGTCTCCGGCGGCGTGAAGCGCGTCGCTGCGGCGATCAAGGCAACGGTGGGTTAGGGCGGTCTTCCCTGAGTGAAACTCCCCTCTCCCCGCATGCGGGGAGAGGCCTGTCTGAACCCTGTCGTGCAGACAGGAAGCCGAAGCGAAGGTGAGGGGGCGGTTCAGGACGAGGCTTGTCCGTCCAGCCCCCTCACCTTCGGCTGCCGCCTCGCCGCGCCGACGACGGGGTCGTCGCGGCCCTCTCCCCGCAAGCGGGGCGAGGGGCCCTCATGGCCGACATAGCGGTGTGTATTTGGAAAAATCAGTGCGTCAGCGGGCCGGGGATCGCAGCTTCCGCCTTCAGCAGCAGACGCTCCTCGTGGCGCTTCATGAACAGCCACAGCGCCAATCCGCCGAAGATCACGAAGGCCAGCAGCGCGAGGCCCACGGGGCCGACGATGTGCTCGATCGAGCGGCCGCAGGCATAAGCGCCAAAGCCCATGATGCCGGCCCAGGCGACGCCGCCGAGGCCGTTGAACAGCATGAAACGGCGGGCATCGAGCCGGTTCACGCCGGCCAGCACCGCCGCGTAGGCGCGCAGCATCGCGGTGAAGCGGCCGAAGAACACGATCTTCCCGCCATGCTCGCGGAACAGGTACTGCCCGAGCTTCAGCCGGCCGTGGTCAAGGGCGATGAGGTGCCCGTAGCGCAGCAGCAGCGGCATGCCCCAGCGGCGCCCAATCCAGTAGCCGACATTGTCGCCGAGGATCGCGGCCGTGGCCGCCGCGGCGACGATGAGGACGACGTTGAGGTTGCCGGTGCTGCCGGCATAGACGGCCGACGAGATCAGGATGGTCTCGCCCGGCATCGGCACGCCCGCGCTTTCCAGCGCGACGACGACGAAGACGGCGAGATAGCCGTAATGGGCGATGAGGTCGGCGATCGGAAGTCCCTGAAGGAAGGACATGAAAGAGGGCGTCTCCGCGGATCGTTGCGCCGCGCAGTCTCGCCAGGAACGTGGCCGCAGGAGGGCGGCCCTTCCCGGCCCCGTCAGCCCGTCGGGTCTGTCTCCGAGGGGGGCTCGGTCGAGGCCGGCGTGAGCACCGCGCCCTCCCCGCCCGTGCCGGTCTGGCAAAGGGCGGCGAAGTCGTCCTCCGGCAAGGGCGGCAGCCGGGCGAGACCGTCCCACACGCCGAACAGGACGGGATCCGCGGAGAGGCCGAAGCCGGGCGGGAGGAGGCATGTGCTGTCGATCATGACGGACCCGAACCGCCGAAGGGCGGAAGTGGTGATAAGCCCTTCGGCAGCGCCCGGTTGCATGGCCTGATCGATCTTCGTGTCAGGCGGCACCTCGGCCTTGCAGTTCTTCCCGTCCGCGTCCCGTCCTCAGCTCGCCTTGAGGAACTTCTCGACGCTGGCGCCGAGACCGGCGGAATGCGTCGCGAGATCCTCGGCGATGGTGCGGACCGAATCGACATGGCTGCCGGTGGCGTCCGCCGCCGAGGACACGCCGACGATGTTGCCGGACATCTCGTGCGTCGAGGCGGCCTGCTCCTCGACCGCGCTCGCCATGGCGAGGGTGAGCCCCGAGAGGTCCGTCACCGCCGCGGTGATCGTGCCGATGGCCTCCACCGCCTCGCCGGTGGCGCTCTGGATCGCGGCGATCTGTCCGGAGATCTCGCCGGTCGCCTTCGCGGTCTGCTCGGCCAGCGCCTTCACCTCGGCGGCGACCACGGCGAAGCCGCGGCCGGCCGCACCCGCGCGGGCCGCCTCGATGGTGGCATTGAGGGCGAGCAGGTTGGTCTGGTCGGCGATCGAGCGGATCATCGCCACCACTGCATCGACCTTGCGCGCGTTCTCGGCGAGTTGGCGCACCGTCACGTCGGTCGTCTCCGCCTGGGCCGCGATCCGCTGGGCGCGCTCGGACACGCTGCCGACCTGCCCCGAAATCTCTCGGATCGAGGCCGTCATCTGCGCCGAGCCCGCCGCCACCGAGGCCGCGCGCTGCCGGGCATCCTCGGCCGAGCGCGACAGTTCCTCCGCCGAGTACCCCATCCGCTCCACCGCCGACCGCACCGCCTCGACCACCCGCGAGACATCCGCCGACATCTGAACCTGCGCCGTGATCACCGACCACGTCACCATCGGGCCGACATATTCGCCCTCGGGCCCGTGGATCGCCGAAACGCGCAGGTCGAGGGTCTCGGGGCCGACCCGGATCTTGGCCCGGTGCGGCAGACGGCTGCTGTCGGCCAGCATCGACCGCTGATGATGCGGGTTCTTGTGAAAGACGTCGAAGGAGCGGCCCATCATTTCCGAGACCTTGATCGGCAGATGCTCCTCGATGGTGGAGAGCGTCGTCACCGAGGTCCGGTTCAGATAGTTGATCTTGAACTCGTCCTTCGGGTTCACCGTCATGACGGCGACGGGCATGCCGTCGATCATCGTCAGGAGCCGGCTCGTCTCGTTCTTCTTAGCGGTGATGTCGGTCGCGAACTTCATCACCCGCTCCGGCTTGCCGTCCGCTCCCATAATCGGGTTGTAGGTCGCTTCCAGCCAGATCTTGCGTCCGGACTTGTCGATGCGGGGGAACTCGCCCGAGGCGTGCTTGCCGCTGCGCAGCGTCTCCCAGAAGGCGCGGTAATCGGCGCTCTCGGCATAGGCGGCGTCGACGAAGAGGCGGTGATGCTTGCCCTTGATCTCGTCGAGCTCGTAGCCGATCGCGTTGAGAAAGTTCCGGTTCGCGTCCAGAACCGTACCATCCATCGCGAATTCAATGGTCGCGAGCGATCGATCGAGTGCCTCGAGCTTCGCCTGGGCGTCGCTGTGCTTGGGCTTACGGAACATGACAGAACCCCTATGACGAGACCTTATCCCCAACGCCATGCCATTGGGAGCGATCTCGTTATTCGTCGGGGACGGAGCTCAATCGCCCGACTCGTTTTTTAATCCGCCCCTGAGCGAATATTGATTTGCCTAAGTAAATTAAAAGTGAATACAAGCGGTGCGTGTAGGAAAAATATTCGGGATGACCTCAATAAAGTTTAAATGATTAGCGTGTGGCCCCTCCTATAATCACAACATATGATAAAGAGCGTTCGTTAAAGAGTGCCCCATAGCGCTCGCAATATCCGATCGTCTCCGCTCGGGGCGCAGCGGCAGCGCGGGATTAACATGCGAGGCACGGAGAGCGGCGTCCTGAATGCTTGAATCAGGGCGTCGCTCTCGACTCTTATTCTGTGTCATCTTTCTCAGAAAGTCAGAAAACGCCTTTCGAAACGCAGCTTAGGCCCCGTATTCGACCGGATTACATCAGGCTGGCGTCTCTGAGCCCTTGTTTTGGTGCGCATTCCTTCGACGGGCCGGCGGCGACGTCGTCCGAATGCGCTTGAGCCGGCGCTCTCCGGACGCGTTCCGGCTCAGCCGCCGCGGCGAAGATCCTCCAAGGGCACCGGTGCGGCGTGGGGACGGCCACCGAGCATTGCATCGATCAGCGCCACAACCTCGGCCCGTCCGACATTGGCGGCGGGCTCGAACGGGGTCCAGGTTTGGGTGAAATCGAGGCGCTCGAACACGTCGCGATAGCGGCGCAACTCGTTCACGGTGAGCGGGACGCCGCGTACGAAGGCCTTGTGGGCCGAGATCGTCCGCGCCTTGCGGAAGTCGTTCGGGTCGAGTTCGAACTTGAGCGCGTCGCCGCAGAAGCAGATCTTGCGCTTGCGGTCGAACAGCACGGCGTGGCCGTCGAAATGGCCGGCGGTGCGGTGCAACTCCAATCCGGGCAGGGGTTCGAGGAAGTCGTCGTAGGGCCAGGAGACCTGAAGCGCCGCGCTCCAGGTGAAGTCGGCCGCCGGCAAGCAGAGTTCCGGGTCGAACCGGTCCTGAAGCTGCACCAGCGCGCCGTAGGAATGCGGGTGCGAGGCCGAGAGCACCTGCATGCCGCCGAGCCGCTCGATCTGGTCGAGCGCCGCCTCGCTGAAGACGGGGCAAGCTTCGAAGCCCATATTCCCGTTCTCGGTGCGAACGAGGTAGGCGCTCGGGCCGATGCCGGAGACCGGGTCGTTCCAGAAGCGCCAGATTCCGGGCTCCAGCTCCTCCCAGTGGCAGGGAAAGGCGTCTTGCGCCTCGCGCGTGGTGCGGAAGCGCCAGCCGTCCTGCGGCACGACGTGGCGGGCGTCGAGGCACATCGGGCAATGCGGCGGCGCCTCGAAGTGACGCTGCCAGAACCCGCAATTGTCGCAGGTGTAGGCGGGCAGCTTCAGGGCGCCGGCGAAGGGCAGGTAACCGGGCACGGGCAAATCCTCATGGGTGCCCGCGGGCGGGCCGGAGATCGGACGGTTCGATCCGTCCGCTGCGAGAGCATCGTCCTGGATATCAGATCCAGGACGATGCTCTAGAGCCGTATCCGACCCGATGGCATCAGGCCGGCGTCTCTAGATCCTTGTTTTGACGCGCATTCTTTCGACGAACCGGCGACCACTTCGTCGGATTGCGCTCCCGCCTTTTGCTTTTGCGTCCGCCTTTCGGGACGATGCGCGAGCGAAGAAAGGGCCGGCTCAGAGCCGTCCGAGCCGACGCAGCGGCCGGCGCAGGACGCGCGCCGCCAGGGCGGTTCCGAGCAGGGCGGCGCCCGCCACACCGAGCACGAGGGCGTCGCGCTCCCGGCTGGTCCAGAACTCCGAGCGGGTCGTCTTGGCCCGCGCGTCCATGGCGCCGTCGATGCGCGCCGGGCCCGGCGCCGGTGCGTCGAGGTTGCCGCGCCGATCCGGGACCGCCGCGTCCTTCACCATGGTATCCCAACTCTGCGCCGCCTTGCGGTCTGCGTAGGAGGGCAGGAGAGCCTGGGCCGCCGCCATCAGCACCGAGGTTCGCCCGACCCAGACCTCGCGGGTTGGATCCTCGACCGCATGGTGGATCGCCTCGGCGCATAGACGCGGATCGAAGACCGGATCGGGGGCGCGCTGGCCATGGCCGGTCCGGGTGCGGGTCCAGCCGAATTGCGGCGTGTTGACCGCCGGTAGGTAGACCACGCTGAGCGCGATCCGGCTGTTCTCGTGGATTAGTTCGGCGCGCAGCGAGTCGGTGAAGCCGCTGATCGCGAACTTCGCCGCGCAATAGGGCGCCTGGAGCGGCGCCGCGCGGATCGCCAGCCCGGAGGAGACCTGCACGATCACGCCGCGGTCGCGCGGCTTCATCCGGCGCAGGGCGGCCAGCGTGCCGTGGACGGTGCCGAGATAGGTCGCGCCGGTGACGGTGCGGTACTCTTCCGGCGTGACCTGATCGGCCGGGCTGACGATCGTGGTCATGGCGTTGTTGATCCAGGCCCGGATCTGCCCGAGTTCGCGCTCGATCCGCTCCGCCGCCGCCTCGACCGCCGCGGCGTCGGCCACATCGGCCGGGATCGCCAGCACGCGCCCACCCTCGCGGGCGAGCAGCGCCTCGGCCTCGGCGAGACGCTCGGCGCCGCGTGCCAGGATCGCCACCGACCAGCCGCGTTGCGCGAAAAGCTGGGCCGTGGCGAGGCCGATCCCGGCGCTTCCGCCCGTCACCACGGCAACCCGCGCAGCACCTTTTCGTCCCTGCCCTGCCAAACCGCATCCTCCTGCGCTCATCCTGCCCGTCAATGCGCGCTGTGCGGGCGGAGTTGCGGCGCGGGCGACGCTGCGACGATGCGAGCCTGGACCGTTGGATGTGAGAAGGCCCGCCGATCCGGAGATGGGCGGGCCTTCACGATGTTCAGCGCTTGTGCGGGGAGGCTCAGCCGTGGGCCGGGGCTCCGTGCGGCGCGCCATGCCCGTCGCCGCCATGCGTGTCCTTGCCGCGCTTCCTTCCGATCCAGATCACCGCCTTGCGGATCACCACGTAGAAGACCGGCGTGAGGAACAGACCGAAGAAGGTCGCGCCGATCATCCCGAAGAACACCGCCGTGCCGAGCGCCTGGCGCATCTCGGCGCCGGGGCCCGTGGCGATCACCAGCGGAAGCACGCCGAGGATGAAGGCGAAGGCCGTCATCAGAATCGGGCGCAGGCGCAGGCGGCAGGCCTGGACCGCGGCATCCACCGGGCCCTTGTTCTCGCTGTTCTCGATGTCGTGGGCGAATTCCACGATCAGGATCGCGTTCTTGGCGGCCAGACCGATGAGCACGATCAGTCCGATCTGGGTCAGGATGTTGTTGTCCTGCCCTCGCAACTGCACCCCGAACAGGGCGGCGAGCACGCCTGTCGGCACCACCAGCAGAATCGCCAGCGGCAGCGCCCAGGATTCGTACTGCGCCGCGAGCACGAGGAAGACGAGGAGCACGCCGAGCGCGAAGACGTAGATCGCCGTGTCGCCCGCCGCCTTCTGCTGGAAGGCGATCTCGGTCCAGTCGTAGGAATAGCCCTCGGGCAGGGCCCGCTTGGCGATCTCCTCCATGGTGTCGAGCGCCTGACCGGTCGAGACGCCCGCCTGCGCCACGCCCTGCAGCGGCACCGAGTAGTACAGGTTGAACCGCTGCACGATCTGCGGGCCGGCGATTTCGCGGATCGAGGCCAGCGTGCCCATCGGCACCAGGGCGCCGGTAGAGGAGCGCACCTTGAGCTGCTCGATGTCGCGCCGTGACATGCGGTAGACCGCATCACCCTGCACGCGCACCTGATAGATGCGGCCCAAGGTGTTGAAGTCGTTGACGTAGGCGCCGCCCAAAGCCGTCTGCACGGTCGAGAAGACGTTGGCGAGCGGCACGTTGAGCATGCGCGCAATGGTGCGGTCGATGTCGAGGTAGAGCTGCGGCGTATCGTTGCCGAAGGTCGTGAAGACCCGCGTCACGTCCTTGCTCTGGTTGGCCTGCCCGATCACCTCGCCGGCCGCCGCGAGCAGCGGGCCGATCTCGGAGGATTGGCGGCTCTCGATCTGCATCTTGAAGCCGCCGCCCTGGCCGAGGCCGCGCACCGGCGGTGGCGGGATGACGATGATGCGCGCCTCTTGGATGCCCGCCGTCGCCTTCAGCACCTCGCCGGTGATGACGGCCGCGCTCCGGCCCTGCGCCGCCCGTTCTTTGGCGCCCTTGAGGGTGAGGAACATCACCGCCGCGTTGGTGGTGTTGGTGAAGGTCGCACCGTCGAAGCCGGCGATGATGACGGTGTTGGTGATGCCGTCGACGCCGCGGGCGATCTTGGCGGCCCGGTTCACCGCATCGGTGGTGCGGTCGAGCGAGGAGCCCGCGGGCAATTGCACGACGCCGATGAGGTAGCCCTGATCCTGGTCCGGGATGAAGCCCGTGGGCGTTGTCCGGGCGAGGTGCAGCGTGCCCGCGATCACGCCGGCATAGAGGATCAGCATGGCGATCACGCCGATGGCCGTCCCGGTCAGGAAGCGGATCGAGTGGGCGTAGCCGTTCGACAGCCAATCGAAGCCGCGGTTGAACAGATGCGCCAGCCAGTTGACGAAGCGGGTGAGGAAGAATTTCGGCGGCTTCTGCTCGTGGTGCGGCTTCAGCAGCAGCTTGCAGAGGGCCGGCGACAGGGTGAGCGAGTTGAAGGCCGAGATGAGGGTCGAGGCCGCGATGGTGAGCGCGAACTGCTTGTAGAACTGGCCCGAGATGCCGGGGATGAAGGCGGTCGGAATGAACACCGCCGCGAGCACGAGGGCGATGGCGATGACCGCGCCGCCCACCTCGTCCATGGTCTTATGGGCCGCCTCGCCGGCCGAGAGCCCCTCGGCCATGTTGCGCTCGACGTTCTCCACCACGACGATCGCGTCGTCGACGACGATGCCGATGGCGAGCACGAGACCGAACAGGGTCAGGTTGTTGAGCGAGAAGCCGAGCGCCGACATCACCGCGAAGGTGCCGACGAGCGAGACCGGAATCGCGATCACCGGGATCAGCGCCGTGCGCCAGCTCTGAAGGAAGACCAGAACCACGATCACGACGAGGAGGACGGCCTCGAACAGGGTCTTGTAGACCTCGTGGATCGATTCCTCGATGAACTCCGTCGGATTGTAGGCGATGCGGTACTCGACGTCCGGCGGGAAGCGCTTCTTCAGCTCCTCCATCGTCTTCTTGACCGAGTCCGCGGCCTCGAGCGCGTTGGTGCCCGGCCGCTGGAAGGCGCCGATGCCGACCGCGGGCGTGTCGTTGAGGAAGGAGTTCGTGGTGTAGTCCTTCTGGCCCATCTCGACGCGGGCGATGTCGCGCACGCGCACGAGGCGCCCGTCGCTCGCCTTGACGATGACGTCGGCGAACTCCTCCGGCGTCTGGAAGCGCCCCTGCGACTGCACCACGAGCTGGAAGGCGGCGCCCGGCGCGGCGGGCGGGCCGTTGAGCTGGCCGGCGGCGACCTGCACGTTCTGCTCCTGCAGCGCGCTCGTCACGTCGGTGGTGGTCAGGCCGTAGGCGGCCATCTTCTGCGGATCGATCCAGACCCGCTCGGCATACTCGTTGCCGCCGAAGATCGAGATGTCGCCGACGCCGTCGAGGCGCAGCAGCTCGTCGCGGATGTTGAGGTAGATGTAGTTGGCCAGATAGTTCTGGTCGTAGGTGCGCTTGGGCGAGAGCAGGTGCACGACCAGCATTAGGTCGGGCGAGGCCTTGCGCACGATGACGCCGAGGTTGCGCACGTCCGGCGGCAGGCGCGGCTGCGCCACCGAGAGCCGGTTCTGCACCAGCACGTTGGCGATATCGAGGTTGGTGCCGACCTTGAAGGTCACGGTCAGCAGCATCGCGCCGTCGTTGGTCGACAACGACGTCATGTAGAGCATGTTGTCGACGCCGTTGATCTCCTGCTCCAGCGGCGTCGCGATCGTGGCGGCCACGGTCTCGGCATTGGCGCCGGGGAAGCTCGCGCGCACGGTCACGGTCGGCGGCACGATCTCGGGATATTGCGAGACCGGCAGCTTCTCGTAGGCGACGAAGCCGAGGATCAGGAAGATGATCGACGTGACCGAGGCAAAGATCGGCCGGTCGACGAAGAAATGGGCGAAACGCATCGTTCAAACCTCTCGCCGGCCGGTGCGCGCTGGCGCGACCCGTGCGGCTTGCCGCCTGCGTCCTGGCCGGCATCCCCGGTCGGTCCGGGACGTCGGCGCTCGAAAATTCTTACCGTCCGCGTCCCGCCTCGCCCCCGCGGCGGTGCGGCATCACGGCGACGTCACTTCTTCGTCGGCGGCAGCTCGACCGTCTCGGGCTTCACCTGCGCGCCGGGGCGGACCTTGGCGACGCCGTTGATCACCACGAGTTCGTCGCCCTTCAGGCCGTCGCGGACCACGCGGTAGCCATCGACGAGCGGCCCGAGCTTCACGGTCCGGGCCGCGACCTTGTCGCCCTCGCCGAGCACGTAGACGATGCGCTTGTCCTGGTTGGCCGAGACCGCCTCGTCGGGGATCAGGATGCCCTGGAACGGCTTGGTCGCGGGCATCGCGACGATGCCGAACAGGCCCGGCTTGATGAACCCGTCCGGGTTCTCGACCGTGGCGCGCAGGAGCATCGTGCCGGTCTGGTTGTCGACACGGTTGTCGACGAAGTCGAGCGTGCCCTTGCGGGTCGGCTTCTCCTCGCCGGACAGGGCGATCTGCACCGGGGCGCCCTTGCCGCGTTGCGTCTGGCCCATGCCGATGCCGAGCGAGCCCTGGTATTTCAGGAACGAGCGCTCATCGACGGTGAAGCCGAAATAGACCGGATCGAGCGAGACGATCCGGGCCAGGATCGTCTGGTCGGTGCTGACGATGTTGCCCTCGGTGACGAGACGCTGGCTGATCCGCCCGTTGATCGGCGATTTCACTTCCGTGAAGTCGTAGTTGAGCTGGGCGTTGCGCAGCGCCGCTTCCGCGCTGTCCACGTCGGCCTGGGCGGTCTGCGAGGCTTGGCGGCGCTGGTCGGTGACCTGCTCGGAGATGTTGCCGCCGCGCGACAGCACCTGGGCGCGTTCCAGATCCGTCTGGGTGAAGGAGAGCCGCGCCCTGGCCGAGGTGAGCGCGGCCTGAGCCTGCTCCAGGGCCGCCTTGTAGGGCCGGCGGTCGATGAGGAAGAGCACTTCGCCCTTCTTCACGTTCACGCCGTCCTGAAACAGGATCTTGTCGAGGTAGCCGGTCACGCGGGCGCGGACCTCGACGAATTCGATCGGGTCGAACCGGCCGGTATACTGGTCCTGCTCGACGATCTCCCGCACCACCGGCTTGGCGACGGTCACGCCGGGGGGCGGCGCGCCCGGCATCTGCGCGCCGGCCGGCCCGGCACCGAGCAGCGCGGAGGCGATCAACGGTGTGGCGAGAAGAAGAGGCCTGAGGCTACGCATCATTCGGTTCCCTGCATGGCGCGGCCTAGTCCCCGCAACCTCGAGTGGGGCGTGCGCTCCCGCACATGACTGTCCGTCATGAAAGGAACTGTTCAGTGCTCTGCAACGCAGGCGTGCCGAATCTACGATTCAACCGGTTCTCCGGCGGCGTACCAATCCTTGAAGGCGCCCGCGTAATGCTCGCTGACGTCGAGGCCGGATTGCTGCGCTGCGGCGATCGCGTGGATCGAGCGCACGCCCGACGCGCAGGAGAAGACCGGCCGTCGCCCATCCGCCGCGATCAGCGCCTTCAGCGCCTCGGGATCGAAGCCCGAGAGCGGGTGCGAGACGGAGCCGGGAATGCGCCCGCGGGCGAATTCATGGTCTTCGCGCACATCGATGAGCAGCAGCGAGCCGTCCGCCAAGCCTTGCTTGACCGTCTCGCGGTCGAGGTCGACCACTTTCATCGCAATCGATCTTTCCAGAGAGAGGGCGCCGCCGCATCACAGGGGCGGGTCACGTCGGGCGGAGATTTCTTAAGTTCTCCCGCCCGTGCGGCGCAACAGCGGCGGGCAGGCTGGCAAGTGCGGCATCGACCCGCTCGAAATGCGCGGTCCAGCTCGGGGGCTCGTAGGCCGTGAGCCGTCCCGCCAGCTCCGTCCGCAGGCGGGAGCCCGGTTCGCTCAAGGCCCGCACGGCCGCCGTCCAGCCGGGGCCGTCGAGCGGGTCGAGGAAATGGGCGAAACCGCCGCCGATCTCCCGGTGGACGGGGATGTCGGAGGCGACGACCGGAAGGCCGCTGGCGGCGGCCTCGACCACCGGCAGGCCGTAGCCTTCGATGAAGGAGGGCATCAGCAGGGCCGTGGCGCCGCGCATCAACCGCGCGAGGCCATGGGTGGACAGGCCCACCACCTCGCTCACATGGGGGCGGATGGCCTCGCAGCGGTCGAGCATGTCGGCGACGTTCTCGATCTCCCAGCCGCGCCGGCCGATCAGGACGAGCCGCGGGGTCGCCACGCCGTCGCGCCCGGCGAGATCACGCCAGAGGTTGAGCAGCAGCAGATGGTTCTTGCGCGGCTCGATGGTGCCGCAAACGAGGAAGGTCGGCCGCGCGAGCCCCGGCAGCCCCGCCTCGCCCGCGCCCTTCGAGAAGATGGGCTCGACGCCGAGGGGGACCACGGTCACCGGCTTCGGGCCGAGCCCCCGCCGCTGCGCGTAATCCGTGAAGCGGGCGCCGACATCGCTTGAATTGACGAGCACATGCGCGGCGTGGCGCGCCACGGTCTCCATCCGTATCACGTGGCGCTCGGCCTCGCCCGGCCGACCGTATTCGGGGTGGGAGATCGGAATCAGATCGTGGACGAAGAAGACCGGCCGCACGTCGCGCCGCGTGTAGAGCCAGTCGAAGCGTTCGGGCCGGTCGAGCCGCAGATGCGAGGTGTGCAGATAGATCGTGCCCTCGGGCAGGCGCTCGATGCCACCCGAGCGCAGCACCCGCAGGCTGGTTTCGGCCTGAAGGCGGCGTCGGTCGAGCCCGCCCTCCCCCCGGCGCCGTGCCGCCGTCGGCGACGGGCGGTCCTCGCCCGCCAGCGAGGCCGCGAGCGCCTGGAAGACCGGATCGTCCTCGGCGACCACGTCCTCGACCCAGCCCGCGGCGACCGCCTCGACGATGCCGCGCGCGGTCTCGCGGTCGAGGACGCGTGGGCCGAACGCCGTCGAGACGAGCCCGAAGCGCGTGCCCTCCGCGCCCTGGGACAGGATGTGCCGGGCATAGGCGAGATCGACCCGATCGATGCCTGTGGGGCTGGCATGACGAAGCCGGGTGATGAGACGGGTCAGGTCGATGGCGAGGCAGGCTTGCATGGCCGGCTGCATAGACCGGATTCGGTGATCCTGGCGACCGCCACCGGGTCTTCCCCGCGAGTCTTGCCCGCGGGACTTTCACCGCAGGTCTAATGCGGTTGCGGATCCGCATCGCCGCTGCGGCTCGCGATCTCGCGGGCGATCTCCAGCAGAAGGACATCGACGAGCTGGCGCAGCCGGGGCCTGCCGCTGGCATCGATCGCACGACGTGCCGCGATGACGAGTTCGGCGGCCTCGTCGATGGCATCGGACGCGGCCGCGTGTTCCAGCTCCCGCAGGGTCCGCGCCGGCACGCCGGGATCGGCGGTGTCGATCAGCGTCCCCTCCCCGCGCACCGGTTGCTGCTGCGCATCCCGGTGAATCCGGCCGCGGCAGAGAAGCCGGCGCTTGGGTCCGGACAGGGACGGAACCCAGAGATCGACCGCGACGTCGTCCTCCTGCCCGGCGGCGTGGCGGACATCGCCGAGGAAGCGGGCGGCGGCCGACGCATCGAGGCTGGCGGTCGCCCGTTCGCTGCGCAGGGGGTGCCCGGCAAGGCTGGCATCCCCCGCCATCAGTTCGGCGGCACCCTCGTCGAGGATGAAGCATCCGGTCGCCGGATCCCACTCCCAGGTTCCGACGATTCCGGGCGTCGCCAGGGTTCCGGCGAGCCCCGGAGCGGTTGCGCACCGGGCGTCACTGCGTCTGCGTTTCAAGGTTCTACTCCCCGCGCACCAGGCGTCAGGCTTGTGATGTCTTACGTCCCGCCATCCCTTCCGGATCGCGGTGCCGATGTCCGGCGACGGATGCGGCGCACCCGTCGCCGCGTCCCTCAGGAGGCGAGGCGGGTGAAGCTGGCGCGCGGCGGCGCCAGCACCGAGCGGATGTCGCCGCGCTTGTTCTGGAGCTGACGCAGGGAGCGACCGTCGAAGGCGGCCTCGACCGCGACGATCTCCTCACCCTCGATCTCGTGGGGCAGGCCGAGGGGCATCGCGCGCAGGTGCAGTTGAAGCAGGCGCAGGATCCAGCTCGTCGGCATTTCGGAGATGAAGCTGGTGATGCCCCGCGGCAGCCCCCACTCGACGATCGCCGTCATCAGGGCGAGAGCCGTCGGGTTGAGCCGCCGGCCCGAGGTCCGCGCGCATTCCGCGACGCAGATGCGACCCCATTCGACGATATGCGCGCCCGACGGCGCCGCGCCTTCGCAAAGCTGCGGCAGCACCATCGGCAGCAGGTAGGGCCGGGTCGTCGGCAGCAGGCGCGAGTAACCGATGACGGTCTCGGCTTCGTCGAGGGCGAGGAGGTGGATGGCGTGCTCGTCGTCGAACTCGTCGATCTCGCGCCGGTCCGGGCGGGCGAGGTTGGACCAGCCCAGTTCTTCGACGAAGACACGGTGTCTCAGGCGGAAGGCCTGATCCAGCGCGCCGGCATAGTCCTGCATGTTCTCAGCGGTCACGACATGGATCATCGGAACACCTCTTCAGAAACCTGAAGAGTTCGTCCCAAATTCAGTCGTGACGCGGCACTACGAGAACCCGTAGGTTTTCGTACGCTCGGCCTTTTGCCGTTCGGAAATCAAGCCCGTCCGCGAGGGCTTGCTTCGGCACTTTCGCAAATCGCGAGGGCCACGTCTCTATCTTGGATTGAATGTGCAAAACAATACAAAACTTGGTGAAAACCGGTGGGAAGGCGGGGCACATCCACCGTCGTCATGATCGGTGACGCGCGATCCTCCACCGCGTCCAAGCATCGGCAGCCGTCATCGCCCCATGTCGCGATCCGGAACTCGCACCGGGCACGATGGGTCGGGCATTCAATTTTGCATTGTCTTTTCCGAAAGCACGCCGCGCCGGCTCCGGGCCGCGCTCGGCCCGTCGGTCGCGCCGGGGCTCACCCGTTCGAGGGGGCTCTTTCGACCTGAGGCAGGCGGTCGATGGCGATGCCGTTCGCTCAGATGATCAGGCCGCGCCTGAACCCTTCGGCCACCGCTTGCGTGCGGGAGACGCAGCCGAGCTTCACCCGGGCGGAGCGCAGGTGGAAATCCACACCGTGCCGCGAGATGCCCATCAGCTCGCCGATCTCCCAATCGGTCTTGCCTTCGGCGACCCATTGCAGGCTCTCGCGCTCGCGCGGGGTCAGTCCCATCCGGCGTTCGCTGGGGCCGTTGTCGATGAGCAGCGTCTGCCCGACCACGTAGGAGGCGAGCAGAGTCAGCATCCCGCGCTGTCCAGGGCTGATGTCGAGCTGCCGGCCGGCGAAGGTGAGCCCGCCGCGCTCTTCCTCCAGCGTGGCGAGCGGTACGGTGAAGCCGTCACCGAGGCCGAACTCGCCGGCCTCGTTCATCACCTGAAGCGAGCGGGGGTCGAGTTCGCCCGCCGGTTCGATTTCCGACCAGCGGAAGCCGGTCGTGCTGGACAAGGTCGTCTGCACGATCGGGTCGGTATACATATAGCCTTTCGAGAAGTAGAGCCGGTTCCACTCGTCAGACGTATTCTCTAAAATAATGTAATTCTTCTGAGTTCGCGCCGGCAGACGTTTCAGCGGAATCATCGCCGAAATAACGTATTCGATGCCCAGTGCGTTGAGCCGCGGCATGATGGCCCGCAGGATATCCTCACGCGAATGCGCTCGATCGAGCGACTTCAGAATTTCCAACGTCAGGTCAAGTGATTTTCTAGACATGGCCCGGCAAAATCATCGCACTCTCATTACGATAGGTCTTTGCTACGCTCTTGAGAAGGGCGCTCGTAAATTTCGTTGAAGTTGCCTCGCTGTTGCCTGCGCGGAATCAACGATACCGAGGGCTGATGCGTCACCCCCTCTGCCCTCCTGCGCGACGCCGTGCGGCCAAGCAATGCGTTGAATCAAAATTCGGCGGTCGGCGCGCGCTCGTGCACAGGTCTCATCTCGCAAGTGCGGGACCACGCTTCGTGGCTCCGGGATCGCGGAAGGGCTTGCGCTGTCCGAAGCGGCCAGCTATGAGCCGCGGGCCGTAAGGGCGTCGGAGTGTAGCGCAGCCCGGTAGCGCACCTGTCTGGGGGACAGGGGGTCGTCGGTTCAAGTCCGGCCACTCCGACCATTCATTGCTGAGACCGCGTTCCCGCCGGTGGGCGAAGCCGTCTCGCACTTCTTCTCTTTGCCACCGTGATGCTCGCAACGGCCATCGAGCCTTGGCCGAGGCGATGACGCCGCCTCACGGCTGAGATCCGTCCGTCGGCAACCGCAGATCGGATTTGCGAAGCTTCACGATGGTTTCCCGCAGCCAGCGCTGGCTGGGGATGGCGTCGTTGGATGTGTGCCAGATCATCGAGATGGAGACGTCCGGCAGCGCGATCGGCGCCGGGCTCACGGTCAGGCCCATGCTCTCGGCGAAGAAGCGCGCGAGCCGGGAATGCATCGTCGCGATGACGGGGGCCTGCCGCACCACGAAGGGCATCACCGAGAAGCGGGGAGAGGTCAGCGCGATGACGCGCTTGCGGCCGATCTTGGCGAGCGCGTCGTCCACCACGCCGTGGGCGCTCTCCACGAGGCTCGTGAGCAGGTGGGGCAGCCGCACGTAGTCGTCGAGCGAGATCGGTGCCGTCACCCCGACCAGCTCGGCGTTGAAGATGCAGAGGTAGCTCTCCTTGTTGAGGATGCGCCGCTTGTGGTGCGTCTGGCCCTGCTCGAACACGCCGATGCCGAGATCGACCCGCCCGGTATCGAGGTCGTCGAGGATGCGGTGCCGATCGACCGTGTGCAGCAGCAGCTTCACCCCCGGCGCCACCGCCTGGAGATGCGCGATGAGGGTCGGCATCAGCAGCACCTCGGTCGAGTCGGGGATGCCGAGGGTGAAGGTGATGTCCGCCGTGGCCGGATCGAAGGCATCCGGCGGCGTCGTGATTTCCTGAATCTGGGCGAGGGCCGCCTGCACCGGCCCGAGGAGCGCCAGCGCGCGCGGCGTCGGCCGCATGCCGTCGGGGCCCCGCGTCAGCAGCTCATCCGAGAAGGCGGCCCGCAGCCGCGCCAGGGCATGGCTCATCGCCGATTGGCTGATGCCGATCCGCCCGGCCGCGCGGGTCACGCTCCGCTCCGTCAGCAGCGCGTCGAGGGCGACGAGCAGGTTGAGATCGAGCCGGGAAAGATGCACGTGATCGATGCGCATTATGAAATCGATCCATTTGATTCATGGGCCATGACCCAGCACATACAGTCTCACGAAGCGACGGGGAGCCCGCCGCCCGAAAAGAGGCTGAACGTGATGTCTAAGACTGTTCTCTCGCTCGCCACCGCCGCGCTGGCCTTCACGGCCCTCGTCACGGTGCCCGCCCGCGCCGGCGAAATCGGCAGCACCCACAACGTCAAGACGGTCGGCGCGCTGACCCTGGAAACACAGGGTCTGGCCACCAGCGACCTCTCGGTCCACCGCCAGGGCGGCTTCGCCCTCCCCGGCTCGGTCCAGTGGATCGCCACCCCCGCCGATCAGCTCAGAACCCGGCAGGCCGCCTTCTGAGACGGCGTCGTGAGACGCCCAGACGGAACCGATGACCCTCCGGCGCCCTACGGCGCCGGAGACGTTTTGACGGGTATGGGACGGGCCCGCGGGCAGACGCCGCGTCAGGATCGGAAGCCGGACTTCGCATCCGATCCGACGGTCACAGCGCCTGCTCCGCGGGCTTGAACCGGGCAAACCGGAGCGCCAGCATCGGCAGTACGGCAAGGTTGAGCAAAGTCGAGGTCGCGAGGCCGCCGAGGATGACCAGGGCCATCGGGCCCTCGATCTCGCGGCCGGGTTCACCCGCACCGAGCGCCAGCGGCAGCAGGCCGAGGCCGGTGACGAGGGACGTCATCAGGATCGGCACGAGACGGTCGGCGGCGCCCTCGATGGCGGCCGCGAGGTTCCACGGGCGTCCTTCCACCAGAACCAGATGCTCGTAATGCGCGACCATCATGATGGTGTTGCGCAGTGAGATCCCGAACAAGGTCACGAAGCCGACGATCGAGCCCAGCGAGATCACCGCGCCGCTCAGCGTCACCGCCAGCACGCCGCCGACGAAGGCGAAGGGCAGGTTGACGAGGACGAGGGCGAGATTGGTGAGCGAGCCCGTCACGACGAGGAGCAGGAGCACGATCCCGAGGCCGGCGAGCCCCGCATAGAGCGCGAGTTCGCGCCGCGCCTTCGCCTGTGTCTCGGCTGCCCCCCCGAAGCCGATATCGATGCCCGAGGGCTGCGCGACCTCGCGGGCGATCTTGCGCTTCGCGGCCTCGGTGAAGGAGGCGACGTCGCGTCCCTCCACATTCGCCGTCACCACCCGCACCCGCTGCGCGCCGATATGGCCGACGGCGTAGCGGCCGGCGGTCTCGTAGATGTCGGCGACCTGGGCGAGGCGGATATAACTGCCGCTCGGCGTGCGCAGGGGCAGGTTGCCGAGCGTCGAGAGGCGCGTGCGCGCGGTCGGTTCGAGCACGACGACGACGTTGAACACGGCGTTGCCCTCATAGGCTTGGCCGACGATGTCGCCCTGATAGGCGGTGCGTACGATCTCCAGGACTTCGATCGCGTCGAGGCCCCAGTGGCGCAGATCGGTCGGGCGCAGGCTCACATTGACCTGCGGCAGGCCCGGCGGCGACTTGAGCTGGACATCGGCCGCGCCGCGCACCTCGGCGAGTTCGCGCGCCACCTCGCGGGCGGTGGCCTCGATCCGGTCGAGATTCGTGCCGGTGATGCTGATCACGACCGGCGCAGTGAAGCCCGAGACGACCTCCTCGATGCGCTCGGTCAGGAAGGTCTTGAGCGAGAAGCTCGCGCCGGGCGTCACCCCCATCAGCGCGCGGATGCCGGCCTCCGCCCGTTCCTGCCCCGCGCCGTCGAGGCCCGGTTCGAGACCGATATGGATCTCGCTGTCATGCGTGCCGCCGAGATCGTAACCCGCCTCGGCGCGCCCGACCTGCTGGGCCACCGCGCGCACGCCGGGCACCGCCTTCAGCCCCGCCGTGATGCGCTCGCCGAGCCGCAGCGTCTCCTGAAGCGAGGTGCCGGGCGCGGAGGCCATGTGCAGGATGAGGTGCCCCTCCTTGAGATCCGGCAGGAACACCCCGCCGAAGAACGGCACCGGCAGGGCCGCAGCGAGGGTCAGGGCGAGGCTGGCGCCGAAGACGAGACGCGGGTGACGGTTGAGCCGCGCGAGCCCGCTGATGTAGACGCCCCGCACCCGGCGGCTCACCGGCGGCTCGTGGCTCGGCAGGTTGGTGCGGCCGGCGAGAAGCAGGCGGGCGAGTGCCGGCGTGACCGTCAGCGCCACGGCGAGCGAGGTCAGCACGGCGAGGATGTAGGCCAGCGCCAGCGGGCCGAACAGCCGGCCGGGCACGCCGGTCAGCGCCAGCACCGGCAGGAACACCAGCAGCACCGCGAAGGTGGCGTAGGCGACCGAGACGCGCACTTCCAGGATCGCGTCGAGCACCACCCGCGCGCCGTTCAAGGGCAATGCGGCGCGGCGGTTCTCGCGCAGGCGGCGCATGACATTCTCGACGCCGATCACCGCGTCATCGACGACCTCGCCGATGGCGATGGCGAGGCCGCCCAGCGTCATGGTGTTGAGGCTCTGGCCGAACAGGCCGAGCATCAGCACCGCGCCGATCAGCGAGAGCGGGATCGCCGTGGCGCTGATCAGCGCCGTGCGCCAATCGGCCAGGAAGACGAACAAAACCACGACGACGAGGATGCCGCCGAGTGCCAGCGCCTGGACCACGTTGTCGGTGGCCTGGGTGACGAAGCTCGCCGGACGGAACAGGTCGGTGCGCAGGGTAATGCCGTCGCGCTCCAGACCGGGGCGCATCTCGGCCAGCGCTGCCTCGACGCCGGCCGTCACGTCGAGGGTGTTGGCGCCGTATTGTGCGCCGACCATCAGCAGCACGCCCGGTTTGCCATCGACCAGCGCGGCGCTGATCGCCGGCTCCGGCGCCACCGCCACGTCGGCGACGTCGCCGAGCACCACGCTCGCCCCGCCCTCGTTGATGAGCACGGTGCGCGCCACCGCCTCCGGGGTCAGGGATTGCCCCTCGGTCTGCAGGGTGATGCGCTGGTTGACGGTGTCGACGAAGCCCGCCCCGCGCACGCCCGTCGCCTTGCGGCCGGCGGAGAGCACATCGTTCAGGCCGATGCGGAAGCGCACCAGATCCTGCGGCCGGACCTGGATGCGGATCGAGCGGATATCGCCGCCATAAACCAGCACCTCGCCGACGCCGGGGGCGGCGAGCAGGCGCAGGCGCAGGCGCCAATCGGCCACCGTGCGCAGGTCCATCAGCGACTGCGTCGGGGAGGTCAGGCCGAGGAGGAGCACCGAACTCGTCGAGGAGGTTAGCGCCGTCATGGTGGGGGGCAGCACGCCCTGCGGCAGCCGCGCGGTGACGGAGGCCAGACGCTCGTTCACGAGCTGGCGCGCCCGGTAGATGTCACTGCCGGAGGCGAAGGTGGTCGTGATGACCGACAGGCCCTGGATCGAGTTCGAGCGCATCGTCGCCAACCCCGGCAGGCCGCCGATCGCGACTTCCAGCGTCTGCGTCACCAAGGTCTCGACCTGTTCGGGGTTGAGGCCGGGCGCCTCGGTCTGCACCGTCACCGTGGGTGGGGCGAATTCCGGGAAGACGTCGTACTTGGCCGAACCCAAGGCGACGACGCCGTAGACGGCGAGCGCCAGGACCAGCGCCAGGACGATGCCGGGCCGGCGTACCGCGAAGGCGACCAGAGCGGCCTGGGGGCCGGAAGCGACGGGCGCGGGGGCGCGGGAAACCGGAGGCGGCGCCGGCGGATCGTCGCGCGCCGGTCCGCGGGCGGGCCGTTGGTCGAGCATGCTCAATCGTCGTCCGCATCCGAGGACTGGATCTGCCCCTTCAGCTCCTCGGAGAGGACGGCCTGCGGCCCGGTCACGACGATCTCCGCCTCCGGGCCGAGATCGTCCACGACATAGGCGTCGGCCGAGATCGGCGCGTCGGCCCGCAGGGGGTGGCGCGCGAAGGCGTCGTCGCCGACGCTCCGGTAGATCCAGGCGCTGCCCTGCCAGTGCACCACGGCGCTTTCCGGCACCGCGATGCCGGTGGTCTCGCGCTCCGAGGTCAGGAAAGCGAGCGTGCTCATGCCCGGCAAGAGCCCGCTATTGCCGGCCACGGTGTAGAAGTAGCTGACGCCCTGGATGCGCTGGTCGGTCCGGGTCGCGGCCGAGACGTAGCGCAGGGCGACGCGCTCGCTCTGCGGCGGCACCTCGGCCTGGGCCGTGCCGGGCGGCGCCCTCAGGGTTTCGCCGGGCGGCAGCGTCACCTGCACGAGGAATTCGGTGCGCTCGATCAGCCGGGTGATGACGGGCGAGCGCTCGATGATGGCCCGCCCGATCACCGTGCCCCATTCCTGCTGCGCGGTGGCCGCGAGCGTCCGGACCTGCGATTGCGCCGCGGCGAGCGCTGCCTCGTCGGTGCGGAAGGTGCCCTCGGCCGTCTCCAACTGCACCTGCGTCGCGTACTGGCCGAGGTTGCGCGCCCGGGTATAGGCGGCGCGCGAGACCTCCGCCTTGGCTTCGGCGGTCTGCAACTGCGCCCTGGCGCTGGCATAGCTGTTGGTGAGTTCCGTGACCCGCGCGAGATCGAGGACCGAGCCGTAGGCCTGGACCTCGATGCGGTGGGGCATCCGCTTGTGGCGCGCCGTCTTCACACCGATCCGCGCCTGCTCCGCATCGGTCAGGCGCACGACGGCTTGGCCGCCTTCCACCGCGACCCGCGACGGCGGGGGGCTCGGTGCGGCCGTCGGCTGATGCGCGGCCGGCGTCGTCGCTCCGGAAAGCCGATCCTGCAGGTCCGAGAGGATGGGGCCGGCCTTCACGCGCAGGCCGGTGCCGGCTTCCGTCAGCGTGAGCGCGCCGAGCACACCCGCGCCGAGCGCCAGCCCCAGGGGCAGGACGACCCGCCGCATCACCACCCCTCCACAGCCCCTCGCGTTCTCTGCGCGATTTGCCACTTTTGCCCGGTTTGTTGGGCGTGGTCTACTTGGTTCTTGCGGCCCGATCCGCTTCGAACGGGACAAGTGCGGTGGCATTGGCGGAATGCGCGCCGTGTCGGCGCGCCCGATGTCACCCTCCGGTACTGGACAGGCCGCTGCAATCCGCCGATGAGGGATGACCTGTCCAAGAGAGTCGTTGAGAGCCGTGCGCGCGGTCAAGAAGTTCCTGAAGAAGCCGAGTCTGTCGGCCCTGACGACGCGGCGAGCGACGCCCTCGATCGTTCGCACCCCGCTGCCGGGCTTCGATCCGATCTATTACCTGTACTGGTATCCGGATGTTCGCGCGTTTCCGCAGGGGCCGCTGGTCCATTACATCCATTACGGGTGGCGGGAGGGGCGTGACCCGAGCGCCGGCTTCAGCAGCGAAGGCTACCTGAAGGCCAATCCGGACGTGCGCGAGAGCGGCTGCAATCCGCTCGTGCATTTCGTCGAGTGCGGTCTCGCGGAGGGCCGGCGGGGCTGGCAGAAGAATCCGGACGCGCCGCCGCCGAAGCCGCATCCGCTCGATTACCAATCGGGCAAGCTTCTGCCGCCGCCGACCCGCTCTGCCGGAAGCTGAAGCCTACACGAGAGCCGGTCTGCGAACTCGATCCTGTTGACGGGAGGGGTCGGCTGTGGCTGTAGGCCCCATTGCGTCCCGTTTGGATTGAGAACCTCCGTCATGTCCGAAGGCGATACGCTGGCCAAGGCCCTGGCCGATGTCCGGCAGCGGATGAGCGATCTCCAGGCTGAGTACGACCGCGTTTCCGCGGAGCTGACCAAACTCCGGGTCGCGGAGAAGTCCCTTGCAGCCATCGTGGAGGGCGGCTCGTTGGAGGCGGTCACGGGCGGGCGCGGCGCGCTCGCACCGGCCTTTCCGGGTGAGCCGCGTGCGGCGCGCGTCGGTGGCGGGCGGGGCAGCCGCGGCCCGCGGGCCAACTCGGCCAAGGGGCGGCTGAAGGCTCTCCTTGAGGAGGCCGGACCGCAGGGTCTCTCGCATGCCGAGATCGCGCGGCGCCTGCCCGATGTCGCGCCCAACACGCTCAACACCTATCTCAGCGTCATGTCCAATAGCGGCGAGGCGGTGCGCCGGGGCGACTTCTACGCGGCCGGAACACCCCGCCCTACCTCCGACGAGACGCCGGAGGACGAGGCCGACTCGCAAGAGCCGGATGACGGGGACGAGGAGACCGACGCGGCGGAGTGAGGCGAAAGCCCGCTACTCGGGCAGCGCGAACACCACCAGCGCGTCGCCTGTGCCGAAGCCCGACGCCTTGGTGAAGGAGGCGCCGCCGGCGGCGACCGCCACATATTGGCGGCCCTCCACCGTGTAGGTGACCGGCGGTCCGCCGATCCCCGCCCCGCACTGGAAGCGCCAGAGGATCGCGCCGGTCTTCGCGTCGTGCGCGTCGAGATGCCCGTCCTCCTCGCCTGAGAAGACCAGACCTCCCGCGGTGGCGAGGGTGCCGCCCGACAGGCGGCTTCCCGCCTTGCGCGACCACGCCACCGCCCCGCCCTTCGCGAGATCGACGGCGGTCAGCGTCGAGAAGGTCGGCTCTCCCTTGGCCTCACCCGTCTCGGTGTAGCGGATCTCGCCGCGTCCGCCCGCGGCCGGCGCGGTCTTCACCGTGTAGGTTGCCGCCCCGTGCCGCACCTGGGCGAAGGCTAGCCCGCTGCCCGCGTCATAGGCCACCGGATGCCAGGAGACCGCCCCGAGGGGGCCGGGGCTGACCACCGTGCCCTCCGGGCTCGGGGGGACGAACAAATTCTTATGGGTGATGAGCGGGGCGGATTTGGCGATGAGCCGCCCGTCGGCGCGGTCATGGACATAGATCCAGCCGAGCTTGCTCGCCTGCGCCACCGCCTTCACCGGCCCTGTCTCGGTCGGGTAGTCGAGCAGGAAGGGCGGGCTCGCCACGTCGTAGCCCCACTGCTCATGCGGCACCTGCTGGAAGTGCCAGCGGAGTTGTCCGGTCTTCACGTCGAGCGCCACGAGACTCATCGTGTAGAGGTTGTCGCCGGGGCGCGTCAGGCCGAAATTCTGCGGTGCCGGATTGCCGGTGCCGAGATAGATCAGGCCGAGATCGGCATCATAGGCCGGCGTCATCCAGAGCGAGCCACCGCCGACCTTCCAGGCTTCCTTGTGCTGTGGGGCGGCGGCCTTTTCCGCGGCGATGTCGCGGTGGAGTGGGATTCCGTCCGGCGTCTTCTCGACGAAGCCGCCCTCCCAGCCGTCGGCCTTGGTGACGTACCAGCGCCAGCGCTCCTCGCCGGTCTTCGCGTCGTAGGCGGCGAGCCAGCCGCGCCGGCCGTAGCCGCCCTCGATCCCGACCACTGCGCCGCCGTCGAGCCCGCCCTTTTCGTCCTCGACATGGAGGCCGTAGCCCGCCCCCGTCACCCCGACGATGACGAGGCCGTCGGCCACCAGCGGCGGCATCTTGAAGCCGAGGCGGCTCGAACCCTGGACCGACTTGTCACCGAGGCTCGCCGCCAGCGCCGAGGCGGTCTCGGTCTCGCCCTCCTCCGGGCGGACCGCCTCGCGGTCCCAGACCAGCCGGCCGGTCTCTGCGTCGAGGGCGATGACCCGCCCGTCCATGGTCGCCTCGAAGACGAGGCCGCCCGCGACCGCCACCCCGCGGTTCGAGGGCGGCCCAAAGATTTTTTCCGTGCGCGCCTTGTGGGTGTAGGTCCACAGCGTCTTGCCGGATTTCGCGTCCAAAGCCGCAACGTGGTTGCCCGTGGTCGAGACGTACATCACGCCCTCTATCACCACCGGCTCAGCCTGAAAGAAGCCGGTGACGCCGGTCTGGAAGATCCAGGCCGGACGCAGGCGGCCGACATTGCCGCGGTCGATCTGGGCCAGGGGCGAGTGATGGGTGTTGCTGGCATCGCGCCCGAAGGCCGGCCAGTCGCCGGAAGGACGCACAGCCTCCTGCGCGAAAGCCTGCACCGTCGGCAGAAGGTTCGCCGCAAGGAAGAGCAGGGCGGCGAGGCCGGCGCGCCCCTGGTCTTGAAGCGTGCTCCGGCGCTCGGCAAGCGTATTCGTGCGGCGTGTCACTCGGCGTCTCCCGTCCTTCGCATCCTGGTTACGGTGGAGCGGCGATCCTGTCGAACGGCGAAAACGCTTCGGCCGCACGACTTTCTCGGACCCATCGTCGGTCTGCGTGGTTGTTTCCTCACATAAGGACCGCCGGCCTGCTCGATGGGCACTCAAACGGCGGTCACATCACGCGATACGTGAGGACTTGATGCGCACTTTGATCCTGGCCGCGACGCTGGCCTTCGCCGGCCCGGCCTTTGCTCAGACCACGGCACCGACGGCCCCTCAGTCCGGTGCACCCGTGGCGGGCGGCCAGAACAATACCGGTGCCGACACGAACGTCACCATCCCGCGCGGCAGCACCGGGGCGGACACGGTGCAGACGAATTCGGCCGCGGGCGGCAATGCCAACCAGCCCTCGCGGGCGGTGCCGCAGGGCAGCGGCGGCGGCGGAAGCGGCAGCGCCGGGGGCAACTGATCCTCGTGAAATGAACCGGGGTCGGCCAAGCCGCCGAACCCGGTTCACCCGCGCGGTGCCATCCACAGCTCGAACTGAGCCCCCTTGCCGGGCCGCAGCGTCAGCGTCCCGTCGAGTTGGCGGGAGAGATTGCCGACGACGCGCATCCCGAGGCTCGCGCGGGTTTTGAGCGGGTCGAAGCCCGGCGGCAGACCGATGCCATCGTCGCAGACCGAGACGGTCAGCCCGCCATCCTCGCGCATCACCGCCTCGACGCGGATCTCGCCATGTCCGTCGGGATAGGCGTACTTGATCGCGTTTGTGACGAGTTCGTTGACGAAGAGACCGAGCGGAATCGCGAGGTCGGCCGGCATGGTCACGGAGGCGGCACGGCAGATCAGGGCGTGGGCGCCCGCGGTCTCCGTCAGCTTCTCACACAAGGCTTCGAGGAAGCCGGCGACGTTGATGCGGGTGAGGTCCGGCTGGCGCCAGAGCTGGTCGTGGACCTGAGCCACCGCCTCGACACGGGCGCGTGCATCGGCCAGCGCGCTTTTCACATCCTCGTTGTCGGTGCCGCGGGCCTGGAGCGCGAGCAGCCCTGCGACGACGGCGAGGCTGTTCTTGACCCGGTGGCTCATCTCGCGGCTCAGCAGATCCTGCCGTTCGAGCGCGACCTTGAGCTGCGCCTCCGAGCGCTGACGCTCGATCGCGCTGCCGAGTAGGTTGGCGAAGCCCTGCATGAAGGCGATGTCGGCGGGGCCGAACATGCCCTCGCGGGTGTCGTCCACCTCCAACACCCCGTAATGGCCGTCGCGGTTGGTGATGAGCACGTTGACCGCCCGGCGGATGCCGTGGCTCGCCATCAGCTCCGGCGTGCGAAAGCGGGTCTCGTTCTCCAAGTGATTGGAGATGACGGGCCGGCCGGTCTTGAGGGCATAGCCCGCGGGCGAGGCGAGGTCGGCACCGACGACGGCCCGCCCGATGCAATCCGGCTCCCAGCCGATGCCGGCGCAGACAAGAAGCATGTCCTGATTGGGCTGATATTCGAGCGCCTTGCAGAACTGCGCCTCCATGCCCTCGGCGCAGAGTTCGGTGGCCCGCTGCAACAGCGGCAGCAGTTCGGTGGCGCGCAGAGCCTCGACGCCGAAATCGGATAGGATCGCCTGTTGGCGCAACCGGAGGTCCAGAACCTCCGGTGAAATCTCGGTCATGCGGTCGTCTCAGGGTTCCCGAAATGGGGGCTCACGCGCGGACAATGCGCGATTGCAGACGACGGTGTCGGCAATGTGTGAAGGTTGGGTGCGCGGAGGAAAAGGGAAGGACATAGGCGGTGAAAGGCACGATCATACCGCGCCTTCCGTTCGCAAAATCGCTTGAACCTTCCGAACGCCACGCGCTTCGGTCCCAAGGCATCATCCTAGATGTCGAATCCGGGGCGATGCTTTAGACCCCTGTTTTTGCAGCATCTCTCCCGAAAGCCGGCTACCGCCTTCGGGCTGATGCACGGGCTCAGGGCTTGGCGTTGAGCAGCTTTTCCGCGCGGGCAACGGCTGCCTCGCAAGCCGCAGCGTCGCCCTTGCCGTCGGCGGTACGGGCCTCTTCCAGGGCGACTCGGGCCTGCTGGGCCTGATCGCCACCCTTGCCGGCCTCGGCGGATTTCTCCGGAGGAGCCTCGCGCGCGTCGGTCTGGCCGCCGGTGCCGGTCTGGCCTTCGCCCTCACGATGGGCGGCAACCGTCTTGCTGCCGGTCGAGGCGGCAATCGAGTCCGACGCCTCGGACTTCGCCCTTCCGTCGAGCCCCGCGATCTTATCGGAGCAGGGCGAGGCGAGCACCGGGCCAGCCAGCAGGAATCCGGCCAGCGAGAGGCCGAGGGTGAGGCGGGCGGTGGATGTCATGAAGCGTGGGTCCTCGTGCAACACAGATGCCTGTGAAAGTCGCGGAGGGGTCCGAGAGTTGCCGGCACCGCCGATCCCCGTCCCCTCGACCTTCGGACGGCACCCTCCCCCGGTGAAGGTGAAGGGCGCCGTCCGGCGACCTCAGGTGCTGAGCTGGTCGCGCAGCGGCAGCTCGCGCACCCGGCGTCCGGTGGCGGCGAAGACCGCGTTGGCGATGGCCGGCGCGACCGGGGGTACGCCCGGCTCGCCGACGCCGCCGAGCGGGCTGTCGTAGTCGTTCGAGGGCACGAGATGCACCCGCACCACCTTCGGGGCGGCGTCGATGCGCAGAACCTCGTAGCCGTCGTAGTTCGACTGCTCGGCCCGGCCGTTCTTGAAGGTGATCTTCGAGGTGAGCGCGAGGCCCATCCCCATGACCACCGCGCCCTCCATCTGCGAGCGGACGCGCTCCGGGTTCACCTGCGGCCCGCAATCGACGGCGATATCGATGGCGTGGACCTTCACCTGGCCCTTGTCGTCGACCTCCACCTCGGCGGCGACCGCGGTGTAGGTCACGAAGCTGTAATGGCCGGCGATGCCGAGACCCCGGCCCTTCTCCAGCTTGCGGCCCCATTTGGAGCCGTCGGCCACCGTCTCGATGACGCGGCGCAGGCGGCCGGTATCGACGGGGTAGCGCTTCGGATCCTCGCCGTAGTTCCAGACGTCGCCGATCTCGGTCGGGTCGATCTTCCGGGCCGGGCCGATGAGTTCGAGAAGGTAGTCCTTCGGGTCGCGGCCCGCCGCATGCGCGAGTTCGGCCACGAAGGACTGGATCGCGAAGGCGTGCGGGATGTTCGAGACCGAGCGGAACCAGCCGATCCGGGTATGGGCGGAGGCTTCCGGGTTCTCGAACCGCAGGTTCTTCAGGGCCAGCGGATTGTTGACGAGGCCCATGCCGAGCTCGAACGGCAGCTCGTGCTTGGGGTCGGGCGCGAAGATCGAGCCGATCGTCGGCGCCACCGAGCGGTGGAGCCACGCCACCGGCATGCCCTTCTCGTCGACGCCCGCCTCGATCCGCTCGACCGAGATGGTGTGGTAGTAGCTGTGCTGGATGTCGTCCTCGCGGGTCCAGACCAGCTTGACCGGCTGGCCGTCCATGGCCTGCGAGCAGAGGGCGGCCTCGACCACGTAGTCGGGCTTCGACTTGCGGCCGAAGCCGCCGCCGAGCAGTGTCACGTTCACCCGCACCTTGTCGGCGGGCAGGTTGAGGCGCTTCACCACCCGGTCATGGGCGGCCTGCGGCCCCTGGGTGCAGGCCCAGATCTCGCAAGCACCGTCCTTGATGCGGGCGACCGCGGCCGGCGGCTCCATCGGCGCCTGGGCGAGGTGGGGCACGAAGTAATCCGCCTCGAACTTCGCCTTGGCGGTCTTCATCGCGCCATCGACGTCGCCTGCGACCCGCACGACCTTGCCCGGCGCACGGGCGGCCTTCTCCAGTTCCTTGCGGAAGGCGGTGGTGTCGTAGGACGCGTTCGGGCCGTCATCCCAGGTGATCTTCAGGGCCTCGCGGCCCTTCATCGCCGCCCAGGTGTTCTTGGCGATCACCGCGATGCCGCCCAGCGGCATGAACTCGGACGGGATCTCGCCGCCCTCGATCTTGATGATCTTGACCACGCCCGGAACCTTCTTGGCCTCGGCGTCGTCGAACGAGACGACCTTGCCGCCGTAGACGGCTGGACGCGCGACGAGGGCGTAGAGCATGCCGTCGAGCTTCACGTCGAGGGCGTAGATCGCCTTGCCGGTGGTGATGTCGTGGTTGTCGATCAGGCCGATCTTGCCCTTGCCGATGTAGCGGAAGGCCTCCGGCTTCTTGAGCTGAACACTCTCGCGGGCCGGCACCGGCAGGGCGGCGGCGGCTTCGGCGACGTCGCCGTAACCGAGCGTACGGCCGGACTTGGCGTGGGTCAGGACGTGGTTCTCGGCCTTCACCTCACCCGCGGGCACGCCCCATTGCTTGGCGGCGGCCTGGATCAGCATCAGCCGCGCGGCGGCACCCGCATGGCGGAAATGCTGGAAGAAGTGGCGGAGCGAGCGCGAGCCGTCGGTGTCCTGGTTGCCGAAATGCGTCTCCTCGCCCCAGGCCTGGACCACCTTCACCTTCGACCAATCGGCCTCCAGCTCGTCGGCGACGGTGAAGGCGATCGAGGTGCGAACGCCCTGGCCCATCTCGGAGCGGTGGTTGGTGACGGTGACGGTGCCGTCCTTGGCGATGGCGACGAAGACCTTCGGGTCGTCGCGCCAGCCGTTCGGCATGCCGTCGGCGCCGAATTTCTTCGCCTTCTGCTCCTCGGTCTGGCCCTCGTCGGCCTTCGCCCGATCGGTGAGCGAGAGGGCGAGCACCAGGGCGCCCATGCCGCCGAGGATGCCGCGGCGGCTGACATTGTCGATCCGGACCGGGCCGGCGGAATTCTGCGAGGCGGCGAGTTCGGCCATGAGTTTGGCTTCGTGAATCACAGGCGATCTCCCTTGGTGGCGGGCGCCTGACCGGCAGCCTGATGGATCGCGGCGCGGATGCGCGGATAGGTGCCGCAGCGGCAGATGTTGCCGCTCATGTTCTCGTCGATCTGCTGATCGGTCGGCTTCGGGCTGTCCTTGAGGAGGGACGCCGCCTGCATGATCTGGCCGGTCTGGCAGTAGCCGCACTGGGCGACGTTGAGGTCGCGCCACGCCACCTGAACCGGGTGGTTGCCGTCGGGCGAGAGCCCCTCGATCGTCGTGATCTCCTGGCCTTCCGCCGCGGAAACGGGGGTGATGCAGGCCCGCGCGGCGGTGCCGCCGAGATGGACCGTGCAGGCGCCGCACTGGGCGATGCCGCAACCGAACTTGGTGCCGGTAAGGCCGAGTTCGTCGCGCAGGTACCAGAGCAACGGCATCTCGGGATCGCCGTCGAAGCTGCGTTCGGCTCCGTTGACCGTGAGTTTTATCATCGCTGTCATCTGCCGTTTCAGGATGGAGGGCGCGCGAGCGGAAGGAATGCCCGCCCGGCGGCCCGATCGATCTGCCGTCCCCAGGAATGCCGTACCGGGACCGGCCCGAAGCCCGACGGTCGGGAGGGGCGGTGCCGTGGCGACCGGTTTCACGGGCAAAGCCGTCCGGCTCTTCGTGTGCCTGCCGTCGACCACAGCCTTTACGCTGCGCCACGACGATGCGGAGGCCACAGGACGGCCTCACCTGCATTTCTTATTTGGAATTAATCAGAACTGGGATGCTCTGGCAATCGCGCGACTCGGTTGTGTCCGTCACATCGGGGTCACGAGGCGGGTATCGGCCGGGGTCCAGATAACGGCTCGAAACCGTCTGTGCGGTCGCGCACATGGGCTCTGTAGCAAATGCTAGCTCGGTGCTCACCGACGCTCGTGCTCGGCCTTCACGGCTGCCGGGAGGGAGGTGTACCACGCGGCATAGGGCGTGTTGGCGATCATGCGCCGGTTGAGGTCGGGCGCGCCATCCGTCCACCAGACCGGACCGCGCTCGCCGAGCCCGTGCTTGGCGGCATCCACAGCAGCGCGGGCGCGCACGAGCGCCGCCTCGTCGTTGGCGCGTTTGGCGGCGCGCACGGCGCGGCGGGCATCCATCAGGTCGCGGACCAAGCGGTCGCGCTGCGTCGGCTCGAGATCGGGCCGGTGGCGGCGCCACAGCCGGCCATGCACGACGATGTAGCGCCCATCCGGCGTTTCCAGCACCCGCATCGCCGCTCCTTCGCGTTGATTGATGGCGTGCATTCCGACGAAGTGGTCACCGGTTCGTCGAAAAAATGCACGTCAAACAATGACTTAGACGCCCCGTCGCCGATCCCGATGTCTCCGACCGGGACCGTCCGGCGGAGGTGTCATGAGAGGGACCGAGACGGGGACGCTTGCCCGCGCGAGAAGGTTCCGGGGCGGTGCGTCAGGCGAAGTCGCCGATCTTGTCGGCGACGACGTCGGGCGCCGTCACCGAGGCGTGGCCTGCCTGCCAGAGACGGTGATCGTCCGAACCCGATTCATGCGGGTTGCTGTCCGACTCCTCGCGTCGCTCGGCAGCCCGACGGCCATCGAGATAGGCGGGCTCGTTGGTCTTGTCCCAATCGATGCCAATGCCGATACCGTCCATAATGCCCCCTCCTCCGCGACCCGCAGCCTTCGCGCCTGCGGAATGTATCGCTGCCCGCGCTGATGGCGAGGGGCGCATCGGAACAACCGCACGGCGCTGCCGGGCAAACGAGGTTTGCGTTCCGACGTGCTTCACTTAAGCCGCGCTGGGTGCCTCTCACCCAATGCCCGCCGCACCGTCGTGCCCGAAGGGGAAACAGTCGGTGGCCGGGCGTTGCGAAAGGCACGCTTAGGCTGCCTCTCGCCGGAGACGGGACGGGGTGGCGCGCGTTTCATGCGTGAATCCATGCGGCCGCCCCGGCCGGCAGGATCACCCAACACCGAGTACGGCCCCGAGGACGCCCGATGAGTCGCCTGGACGAACTGAAGAACGATCCCGCCTTCCGCCAAGCCGTCCTCGCGGTGCGCGGCGCGGCCAGTACCCTGAGCGGGCGGGCGATGACCCATGAGGAGGCCGAGCTTCTGGTGAGCTTCGCGCTCGCCACCTACGCCAATGCCGGCGGCCTCGCCGAGCCGAGCCTGAGCCGGCTCGCCCGCTTCGCCGGCAAGGTCGAGGCCCATGAGAGCTTCGAGAGCATGATGAAGCATTGAGGCCGGCAAGGGGGCTCGTCGCCCCCTTGCCTTACACTCAACCGAACGCGCCGACCTCGTGCTGGATGATCCCGGAGATCTCCCGCACCCGCTCGAACATCCGGCGGATCGGGCCGAACAGCGTGTTGTGCTCGGTCTCGTAGGTGCCGACGTCCCGCGGGCCCGGCGGCTCGCCGAAGTTGAGGCCCAGCGTCGGGTCGAGCGTCACCGGGTAGATCTCGTCGAGCAGCTTCAGGCAGCCGTCGATGTCGAGGCGCAGGAAGCGCTCCAGCAACGCCTCGCGGGTCAGGCCGGCCTGGGGCCGGAAGCTCGGGATATGCGCGGCCAGGAACCAGATCCGGTGGATCAGCGCGAGGCGGATCGCGTGGAGCAGGGCGAGCCGGGTCGACATCGCCGCCAGATCCGGTGCCGCGGCCTGGAGCAGAAGCCCGTCGCGGGTGAGACGCCCGAACAGGCGGCGCAGGTCGGGCGAGAGGTTCAGCCGTTCCAGCGCGGCGGCGATGGTGACGAGTTCGTCGCGCCGGGCGTCGCGCCGGGTGCGCCGAGCGCGCTCCAGCCACACGGCCGGGTCGAGCGTGTCGATATAGGCGCGCATCACGTCGAGGTCGCCGACGCTGGCCGCGTGCTGCACGAGGCGGAAGGCGCGGGAGAAGCGCACCGAGTTCGCCCGCATATGCCGGAACAGCTCCGGCGCGCGGTGCGCGGCGCGGCCGACGCCGTGCAGCGAGTTCGCGAGATAGCCGAGCTGTTGCAGGATCGCGTTGTTGGGGATCGCCCGCATCTGGCGCGGATGGGTGATCGCGGCCGGGCCCCCGCCATCGGACTGGCGCGCCACGGGGCGCGAGCCGGTGCGGTCGATCAGGCTCGGGCCGAAGGTGCCGAGCAAAGCCGCGTAACCGCGATCATCGACGAGGGCTTCCATGTCCTGGCGCACGACGCGGAAGAACTCGGCGGCAAAATCCGCCTCCTCGTAGATCGGGTCGGTGGCGGGCGCGGCGGCCCGGTCGTTGAGCGCGTAATCGGCGAAGGCGTCGTCCTCGGTTAGCGCGTCGGCGAAGACGTGCTCGGCGATGCGCGCCACCGAGGCGCCCGCGAGTTCGGGCGAGCCGAACATCAGGTAGCCGTCCGAGCCCTGGAAGCTCGATTCGAGCCGCTCCCGGATGCCCGCCTTCGCGTTGCGCTGGCGTGAATCCTCCGGGGCGAGATAGGCGAGACGGTCGCGCAGGCTCGTCGGGTGGGCGCCCCGGCCGATCGACTCGCCATGGGTGTCGAAGATGACGAGTTCGACGTCGGAGAGCCCGTTCTGCGTCATCAATTCGGTGATGCGCAGGCGGAGCCGTTCGATCCAGAAAGTGGCTGCGAGTTGGCCGACATAGCGCCCGGAATCCGAATAGCCGAACTGCACCGAGAGCCGGCCGAGCCGCTTGAGATGGGCGCGCCAATGCGGGTTGCGCAGGGCATCGTCGAGGACGCGGATGCCCTGTTCCAGCGCGCTCGCGGTCTCGAATAGCGGCGTGATCTCGAGCTTGTCCGAGATGCCGTAATGGCGCGCGAGCCAGAGCGCCGCGAGCAAGGTGTAGCCGGTCTCGGTCTCCGCGATGAGGAAGCGCACCGGGTGGGTGCCGTCGACGTGTTTGAGGATCTGGGTGATCGTCATCATCAGCCGCGCGGCCGAGGCCCGCTCGGCGGCGAGCGCCCCGAAATCGACCGGCACCGGGCGCACGTCGTTGAGCAGCGTGTTGATCGCCCAGAGATGCGAGCGGCGCTGCGCCGCATCGGTCGGCTCGCCCTCCAGATCGATGACCCGGCGCACCGCGTTGTGGATCTGGCTGGCGTTGAGCCGGAAATGCGGCAGGGCGTTCGAGAGGCCGTGGGCGGCGATGCCGGAGCGCAGCACGGCGATGGTGCGGCGGTCCGCATCGCTCTCGGCGGCGCCGATGGCGGCGGCGAGCCCGGCCAGGATCGGCCCGGCATCGGTCTGGGCGCGCTCGCGCTCGATGATGAGGGCCAGCGCGAAGCGGTGGACCGCTTCCAACGACGGCTTGGTGCCGAGCAGCGGCGCGCCCGCGAGCTGGCGCTCCACGGCGTCCCGCGCGCCCGCGGTCAGCTCGCGCACCACGCGGGTGGCCGGCACGTCCGGCAGGTCGCGCATCAGCCGGTCGAACTGCATGCGCTTGGAGATCAGCCGGTAGCGCATCGTGTCCCACCAGCCGATATCGGTGCGACCGTCGGTGTCGCAGCCGACCCAGCTCGCGATGGCCAGCGGCTTCGGCACCAACTCGGTCCAGCGATCCGGCCAGCGGGCGCGGGCGGCGTCGAGGATCGCGCCGTTGAAGGCGTCGATCGCCGCGCGGCCGTGATTGGCGGCGACGCAAGCCTGCTCGAACTCGTCGTCGAGGCTGATCTGCGGGTCGGGCCGGGTCGAGCGGGCGGCGGCCTCGCCGATGATCGGCGCGCGCTTGTCCGCATCGGCGAGCGAGGCGGCCCGCGCGATCAATTCGGCGACAGCCCGCGGCATGCCGAAGGTGGGATGCGCCGTGAACACCGCAGCGAAAGCGGTGCGGCCGACGCGCTCGCGGAACGTCTCGAAATCGCCCGAGCCCCGCGCCACAGCCGCCACGAGCCGGTTCGCGACCTCGACCGCGGGCGCCGCCTCCCCCGCATCGGCGTCGAGGCCGACATAGGCGCGCAGCCGCTCGGCCCGGACGGCCAGCACCCGCCGCCGCAGGGTGGCGAGCAGGGCGTCGAGATCCGATTCGCCGATCTCGTCCCGGTCGAGCTGCCGGGTGATGGCGAGGGTGACGGCGAGAACGGGGTTGCGGAACGGGTCCTCGCTCGCCTGCTCGCGGGTGCGGGCGACGAGGTCGAGAAGCTCGGCCTCCAAGTCACGATCGGAGAAGCCGCGATCCGCGGGCCGTGCGGGGGCGGCTGCCGTCGGGTGCCCGGATGTCGGCGTCGCGGGAAGCGGCGGGCCGGAATGGGGGTCTTCGAGGGGCATCGAGCGTTCCTGGACGTGAGCGGCCGGTGACCGTCGGATGGCGGCGACCACGCGGTTCTCACCCTTCGGCGCGCGACGCAAGGACCGTTCCGGCAAGGGGGGTAGAAGGACGTGGAAGGGGGATGTGCCAGCGTAATCGCGGGGCACCGATCGTAACCCACCGCCTCCGATCCTGGCCCTCACCCCGCTCGACGCTCGGCAAGGCTGAAAGCCGGCTGCGCGTGCAACGGCGCGCGATCCGGTCTAGGGTCGGCCCGATCATGGAAACCCTGGTGATCCTTGCCGCGGCGGCGGCGACCCTGCTCGCCTGCGTCTTCGTGGTAACGCTCTCCAAGGGGCCGCGCCGGCCACCCCTGCGCCTTCCCCGCGAGGAGGAATGGGCCGACGATGCGGACGCCGTGGTGAAGGCGCTGACCCCGTCCCAGCCGAGCCCGATCGACCGCGGGGCGCAGGTGCTCGATGCCCACGTTCTCGACAGCGCGATCCACGCGGGCGACATCATTGACGGTCACGTCATCGAGGGCGAAACGGTCGATACGCCCGAGGGCGGAGAGTCTCGAAAGTTCCAAGCGGAAGAACTCGATAGCCGGATGCTCGATCAACTTCTCGACCAGCAGGACCAGGTGCTGAAGCAGGCGCTCGAGCCGGACGCGCCCCCGCCCTCCGCGGCGAAGGATCGGGCACCCCGATGAGGCGGGTCGGCCTGCTCGCCGCCCTCGCGGCGGCCTGGATGGCGCTCGTCCCCGGCTTGGTTTCCGCGGTCGTCGCGCAGGACGAGGCGGCCCCGGCCCCCGCCGAGGCGGCGCCGGAGGCGCCCAAGCGCAAGGTACGGCCCAAGCCCCGCCCGAAGCCACAGGCCAAGCCGGCCCCGCAGGACAAGCCGGCCGAGGCCGCGCCCGCGAAGTCGGCCGACACGCCGCCCGCCGAGCCGGCCGCGAACCCGATTCCGTCCGCCGTCCCGTCGCCCGCGGGGATGAATTTCGCCGCGCCGCCGGTCGCCTGCGATCCGGGCCAGGCGGTCCGCTATCAGGGCGACAAGAATCGCGAATTGTGGGTGACGCGCAGCGGCCGCATCACCATCGACAACCCCCTGCGCCCGCTCACGCCCGACGTGACCCGCGTGCTGCAGGTCGTGGTCGCCGGCAAGGTCGCCACCGCCTACGGGCCGGACCTGCTGTCCCTGCGCCGGGGCGCGTCGCCGGCCACGCTGGAGGGGACCATCGGCGGCCGGATCCAGTGGGACGCCTCCCTCGTCGCCCTCCCTGACAGCCTGCCGATCAACGCGGAGACCGGCGAGCCCCTGGCCGAGCTGCGCTTCCGCGAATGCGGCACCGCGCCGTCGGGCAAGCTCCTGCCGCCGCCGAAGGCCCGCCGCACGGCGCCGACCCCCGAAGCCGTCGCAGCGGAGGCCGAGAAGGCGGAAAAGGCGGCCAAGGCCGTCGCACGGGCAGCCGCGAAGGCGGCGGGCCTGGGTCGCCCGGTGCAGCCCGGAACCGGCGGCACACCGCAAAATCTTACCCCGCCGCGTGCGCCGGGCTCGGCCTTGCCGCAGGGAGCGATTCCCTGAGCGGGGCCGTGATCCTCGTGGTGGGCGGGGCCGGCGCCTTCGGGGCGCGGCTCGTCGCCGGGCTCGCCGCAACCACGGATCTCCGCGTGATCGTCGCGGGCCGCGATTTCGCTAAGGCTGAGGCAGTGGCCCGCACCGTGCCGGATGGGCGCGGACGGGCAGCACGCCTCGACGCGACCGCGGTGGATGCGGGCGCGTTGCGGGCGCTCGGCGCGACGGTCGTGGTGGATGCCGCCGGGCCGTTCCAGGGCGGGACGCCGGTGCTCGCCCGCGCGGCGATCGAGGCTGGCCTGCCCTATCTCGACCTCGCCGACGGCCGCGACTTCGTGGCGGCCTTCTCCGCCCTCGATGCGGCGGCGCGGGCCAACGGCACCGTCGCGCTGACCGGCGCCAGCTCGACCCCGGCCCTGTCGAACGCGGCGCTCGATGCGCTCACCGCGGGCTGGCGCACGGTCGAGACGGTGCGGGTTGCCATCGTGCCGGGCAACCGGGCGCCGCGCGGCCTGTCGGTGATGCGGGCGATCCTCTCCTATGCCGGGCAGCCCGTGCGGGTGCTGCGGGCCGGCATGTGGCAGAACCGGCCCGGCTGGGGCCTGCTCAGCCGGATCGCGGTGCCGGGCCTCGGCCGGCGCTTCGCCAGCCTGTGCGAGACGCCCGACCTCGACATCCTCCCCGCCCGCTTCCCAGCCTTGCGCACGGCCCTGTTCCGCGCCGGGCTCGAACTGCCCCTGCTGCATCTGGGCCTGAGCCTCGCGAGCCAGCCGGTGCGCTGGCGGCTGCTGCCCTCGCTCGTGCCCTTCGCCCGCCCCTTCCTGGCGATTGCCGGCTGGCTCGACCGCCTCGGCAGCGACCGCGGCGGCATGAGCGTCGAGGCCTTGGGAACGGACGCAACCGGGCGGCCGGTCCGCGCGGTGTGGAGCCTCGTCGCCGAGGCCGGCGATGGGCCGTATGTTCCGACCCTGCCCGCGCTCGCCGCGATCCGCCGGCTCACCGATCCGTCCGCCGCGTCGATCCCGCCCGGCGCCCGTCCCTGTGTCGGCGTGCTGCCGCTGGCAGCGATCGAGGCGGAGATGGCCCGCCTCGCCATCCGCACCCGCCGCGACTTCGATCACCCCGTGCCGCTGTTCGAGCAGGTGCTCGGCGACGGCTTCGCGCGCATGCCCGAACCGGTGCGGGCCGTGCACGGTGCGGTGGGCGATGGCGTCTTTCGCGGCCGGGCCACGGTGATGCGCGGGCGCGGCCCCCTGGTTGCGCTGGTCGCCGGGCTGTTCCGGTTGCCGCCCGCTTTGGAGGACGGGCCGATCCGCGTGACGATGGAGCCCGACCTCGACGCCGGCTCGGAACGCTGGACGCGGCATTTCCCGAGCCGCCGCTTCTCCAGCCGGATGCGGCGCGCCGGCCCCGACCGGAGCGGGCGGGTGCGCGAGCATTTCGGGCCGTTCGCCATGGATCTCGCGGTGAGCGCCCAGGCCGACGGGCTCGACATGGCGGTGACGGGCTGGCGGCTCGGCCCGCTGCCTCTGCCGCGGTTCTTGCGGCCGACGACGCAGGCGAGCGAGCGGGTCGATGCGCAGGGCCGCTTCCGCTTCGACGTGGCCCTGTTCCTGCCGCTCGTCGGGCTGCTCGTGCATTACCGCGGCTGGCTGGTCCGCTGTGACGAGAGGGAAGAAGAAGCACCATGAGCGACACGCTGACCGCCGTGCAGGTGATCGACGCCCTGGGGCTGAAGCCCCACCCGGAGGGCGGGCATTACCGCGAGACGTTTCGCGACCCCCGCACGGTCGAGGGCCGCTCGGTCGGCACCGCGATCTATTATCTGCTCGGCCTCGGCGAGACCTCGGCCTGGCACCGGGTGGATGCGGGTGAGATCTGGCACTGGCATGCCGGCGCGCCGATGGTGATCACCATGAGCCCCAACGGCCACGACGCCTCCGCCCACCATCTCGGGCCCGACCTCCTGCGCGGGCAGCGCCCGCAGATCGTGGTGCCCGCGGGCCATTGGCAGACGGCGACCAGTCTCGGCGCCTGGACCCTCGTCGGCTGCACGGTCTCCCCGGGTTTCGAGTTCTCCGGCTTCGAGATGGCGCCCGAGGATTGGCGCCCGACGCCGCGGCGCTGACGGACATCATCGGGGCGCCGACCGGACGGCATCATGCCGCAGAGCGGCGGGGCGGGACACGATCGGGGATCGGGCGTTTCGTGAGGCCTTGATTCCCAGCGGAGCCGAACGATGCCGTTCCTCGTCGCCGCCGCGGCCGCCATCGCCGGCATCCTCAACACGGTGCAGGCGGGCGCCAACGCTTCTCTGAACAAGGCGCTCGATCAGCCGATTCTCGCAGCCCTCGTCGTCACCGCGGCCAATGTCGCGGTGTATCTCGCGGCCGCGCCCTTCATCGGGATCGGCTGGCCGGGGAGCCAGCGGCTCGCGGGCGTGCCGTGGTGGGCGTGGCTCGGCGGGGCGATGGGCGCGACCTACGTGCTCGCCACCCTCTTCATCGCCGAGCGGCTGGGTGCTGCCGTGTTCACCGGCATCACCGTGACGGCGGCCATCGTCACCTCGGTGCTGCTCGACCATTTCGGCTGGGTCGGGTTCGCCCAGCACACCGCCGACCCCTGGCGCATCCTCGGCTGCGCGCTGATGATCGGCGGCCTCGTTCTCGTCTGCCTGCGCTGAGGCGGGGGCCCTTCGCCGCTGGGGAGCAGCTTACCGGATCGGGTCACGCCGAGATCGGCCAGAAGCCGCTCGTCGAGACCGGACAAGTCCTCCGCAACCGCTGCACCCCGCCCATCGCGCGAGGCTGCCGGCCGGTATCGGTGCCATCCGGCCACGAGGCGGGCGATCCCCCGCTGCATGCTTCGTCCAAACCGCTCGATCATGTCTGCCTCCATTTCGATGGAGGACAGCATGGGGCGCGTCATGCAATGAATCGAACGAATTGATTTTACGGAAACGATGAGGGATGCTCATCGCAAGGTGGGAGCCGCAGCAGGATCATCGTCGCCGTGAGTGCGCTCAATCCGTCGAACCTCGATCTCGATCTCGTCCGCACCTTCGTGACGATCTGCGAGGCCGGCACCTTCGTCCGCGCGGCCGAGCGGGTCGGGCGCACGCCCTCGGCGATCAGTCTTCAGGTCAAGCGCCTGGAGGAGCGCCTGGGCCGGGCGCTGTTCCTGCGCCAGCCGCGCGCCGTCGTCCCGACGGCGGACGGTGAGGCGCTGCTCGGCCTGGGCCGGCGCCTGCTCGCCCTGAACGACGAGGTCGTGGCCTTCTTCGACGCGCCGCCGATGGAGGGGCGGGTGCGCTTCGGGGCCCCCAACGATTCCGGCCTGTTCGCCCTGCCGGCGATGCTGCGCCGGTTTGCCGCCACCCATCCGCAGGTCGAGGTCGATGTCCGGCTCGATGCGAGCCGCCTTCTGGTGGAGGCCCTTGCCGAGGGCGAACTCGATCTCGTGCTCTATGCCGGCCATCTCCCGTCGAACCGCGCAGCGCAGGTGGTCCATTCCGAGGATCTGGTCTGGATCGGCCTGCGCGGCGGCCTCGCCGAGGCGCGCCGGCCCCTGCCGCTCGCGCTTTGCCAGAGCGGCTGCACCTGGCGGGCGGCGGCGCTCGATGCGCTCGATCAGGCGGGCATTCCCTACCGGGTCGCCTATACGAGCGAGCATTGCCAGGGCCAGATCGCGGCGGTGGAGGCGGACCTCGCGGTGGCGCCGCTTCCCTTGAGCGTCGCGCGGCCGCCCTTCCAGCGGATCGGGGCTCTTCCGCCGCTTGGCAGCTACGACGTGTTGATGCGTCCGCGTGACGGGGCCGGCCCGGCGGCGCGGGCGCTCGCGGGCCATGTGGCGGACAGCTTTCGCGACCTCCCGGGCCTCGGCAACCGCCTCTTCGCCTGAAAGCTTCAGAGCGTTACGAGAATTTTCCCGAACACCTTTCGCGATTCCAGGCGCTCCAGGCCGCTGGCGAAATCGGCGAGCGGCAGCACCGTGTCGATGACCGGAGTGAGCCCGGCGGCCATCTTGTCGAGGCTCTGGCTCATATTGGCGATGCGGCAGCCGAACGAACCGGTGATGCGGTATTGCTGCTGGAACAACTGCATCAGGTTCATCTGCACCGAGACGCCCGAGGTCGAGCCGCAGGTGACGAGCCGCCCGCCGCGCTTGAGGCAGAGCAGCGAGCCGTTCCACGTCTCGGCGCCGACATGCTCGAACACCACGTCCACGCCCTTGCGCTTGGTCAGGCGCCGCACCTCGCCCTCGAAGCGCTCCTCGCGGTAGTTGACGACGTAATCGGCGCCCAGCGCCTTCGCCTTCTCGCCCTTCGTGTCGTCGCCCACCGTCGTGTAGACCGTGCAGCCGATCGCCTTGGCCATCTTGATCGCCGCCGTGCCGATGCCCGAGCCGCCGGCATGGACGAGGATCGACTCGCCGGGCTCCAGCCGCGCATTGTCGAACAGCATGTGCTGCACCGTGCCGAAGGCGATGCCGGCGCAGGCCGCTTGCACATGATCGACGCCGCCCGGCACCCGCACCACGAGGCGCGCCGGCAGGTTCACCCGCTCGCGGGCGAAGCCGTCGAGATGGAAGCCCATCACGCCGGAGACGTCCTCGCACAGGTTGTCGCGGCCCTCCTGGCAGGCGCGGCACCGGCCGCAGGTCAGCGCGCCGTAGGGCACGACCGCATCGCCGACGGAGAGGCCCTCGACGCCCTCGCCGACCGCCGCGATCTCGCCCGCCGCCTCTGCGCCGACGGTGAGCGGCAGCTTGCGCTTGGCGAAGGCCATGCCGCGAAAGCCCCACACGTCGATGAAGTTGAGGCCGACCGCCCGAACCCGGATCTGCACCTCGCCCGGCCCCGGCGCGGGCGGCGGCTCGACCTCGGTGAGGCGCAGGTCGCGGTCGCCGAAGAGCTGGAGGGCTTGCATCAGAACTGATCTCGTCTGCCGTCGGGAGGGGCCGGTCCCGACCGGGCACCTGGAGGAAGCCGGCCTGATGAGGCCGCGGCCTTTCCGTATCGCGAAACGGCCGCGGCGTGGAGGCCCCCGCCGCGCGGCGTGCCGATCCAGCGCGCACAGGCCCGTGCAAGGCTCCCTTGGGCAGGTTCGCGCCGCGCACCGGCCCGAATCCCGTGTTCCCCGCATTTCATTGCGCCCTCGCAGTTTGTGCCGAGTGACTTTTGTGAGGAAGCATGTTCTTTCGCCAAAAGATGCGAAGACAGATGATCGAATGGCCCCGCGGCGGAGGAATGGCAGAGCGTATTCGCGCATTCGAATGGGCGCGGACGCCGCTCGGGCCGATCGAAGGCTGGCCTCAGAGCTTGAAGACGGTCGTCGAGATGATGCTCGGTGCGCCCCATATCGGTGGCATTGCCTGGGGGCCGGATCTTAATTTACTTTATAACGATCATTATCACGAGATTCTTCGAGCAATCGATCCGGCGCCACTTGGACGGCCTTTCCTCGATTGCTGGCCCGCGCCGGAAGGGCGGCAGATCGCCGATCTGCTTCTGCAAGGGCAGGCGCGCCAAACGACCGACCGCTACTGGGATCTTTTCTCCCGCCCGGAACGGCCCTTCGGCTGGTACACCGCGAGCTGGACGCCGCTGCGGGACGAGGCCGGCCGCATCGCCGGCTTCTATCTGGCGGCCTTCGAGACCACCGATCGGGTGCTGGCCGAGCGGGCCCTGCGCGAGAGCGAGGAGCACCTGCGCCATACGGTCGAGTCCAATCCCCAGATTTCCTGGACCGCTTCGCCCGACGGAACCATCGACTTTGCGCCGGCGCGCTTCCACGAATGGACCGGCGTCAGCGGCCTCGGGGAAACCTGGACGGCGGTGCAGCATCCGGAGGATGTCGATCGCATCGTCGAGCACTGGATGCGGTGCGTCCGCACCGGTGAGCCCTCCGACATCCAGCACCGCGTGCGCATGCGCGATTCGCAGTTTCGCTGGATGCGCTCGCGGGCCGTTCCGCGCCGTGACGCCACGGGGCGCATCGTCCGCTGGTACGGAACGAGCGAGGACATCCACGAGTACAAGCTCGCCGACTTGGCCCTGCGCGAGCGCGAGGAGCAGCAGGCTTTCCTGCTCCGGCTGAGTGACGCGCTGCGTCCCCTGACCGACCCGGCCGCGATCCAGGGCGAGGCCTGCCGCATGCTCGGCGAGCACCTGAAGGTGGACTACGCCTATTACGTCGAGCTCTACGAGGCGCAGGGCATCGCGATCATCCGGCAGGATTACGTGAGCGGCGAACGGCTCTCGCTGATCGGCACTTATCCCGTGTCCCTCATTGAGTGGGGCATCCCCCTGTACAAGCAGGGCCGGCCGATCGCCTTCGCCGACGCGACCACGTCACCGCTCGTTCCCGAAGCCTATCGCTCCGCGGTGGCGCGGGGCCTTCTGGTTGCCTGGATCGGCATCCCGCTGCTCAAGCACGGCGAACTGGTCGGCGCCCTTTCGGTGTCCATGGTGACGCCGCGCGCGTGGACCGAAACCGAGATCGCACTGGCCCGTGAGACCGGCGAACGCATCTGGGCGGCGATCGAGCGGGGCCGCGCGGAGCGGACGGCGCGCGAGGCCGACATCCGGCTGCGGACCATGGCCGACGCCGCGCCCGTACTGATCTGGGACGTGGACGCGAGCGGCACGCTCTTCGTCAACAACCACTATCTCGATTTCTTCGGCATCACGTTCGATGCCGTCTCGAAGAGAGGCTGGGAGCAGTTCCTGCACCCGGACGACGCGGCGGCCCACATCGCCGCCTTCGAGGAGGCCTACGCACAGCGGCGCCCCTTCACGCACGAGGCCCGGGTCCGCCGCTCCGACGGTCAGTATCGCTGGCTCAGCAGTTCCGGCCAGCCACTTGGGAAAGACCGCTTCGTCGGCGTCGCGATCGACGTGACCGAGCGTCGGCAGGCCGAGGAGCGGGTCCGGCGCAACAACGCCGTGCTCCAGGCGATCAACCTCGTCTTCAGCGAGACGCTCGGCGCCTCCTCGGAGGAGGAGTTGGCCCGCATCTCCCTCGAGGTCGCCGAGGAGCTGACCGGCAGCGCCATCGGCTTCATGGGCGAGATCGACGAGACCACCGGGCGTCTCGACGGCCTGTTCTTCAGCGACCGCAGCCGGGCCCGCTACGCCGCCAACGCCCCCGAGGGGCGCAGCAACCTTCCGCCGGGCAAGCAGGCTTTGGGGCTCGAGGCCCACGGCATCTACGGCCAGGTGCTGCGGGATGGCCGGGGCCTCATCGTCAACGAGCCCGCCTCCCATCCCGATCGCGTCGGCACGCCGGCGGACCATCTGCCGCTGACGGCCTTCCTCGGCGTGCCGCTGAAGCAGGGCGAAAAGACGCGGGGGATGATCGGGCTCGGCAACCGCGAGGGCGGTTACCGGACCGAGGATCTCGACGCGGTCGAGGCGCTGGCGCCCGCGATCTGGCACGCCCTGCGCAGCAAACGCGCCGAACTGCGCCTGCGCGAGAGCGAGGAGCGCTTCCGGCAATTCGCCGAGGCCTCCTCCGATGTCCTCTGGATCCGCGACGCGGAGACGCTTGAGATGGAGTATGTGAGCCCGGCGCTGAGCAAGGTCTACGGCCTGGAGCCGTCGGTGCTCGGGAAAGACGTCCGGGTCTGGGGTGGCCATATGATCCCGGACGACCGCGCACGCGCCTTCGGCAACCTCAGGCGGGCCGGAGCCGGCGAATCACTCGTGAACGAGTTCCGTATCCAGCGACCGAGCGACGGCGCCTTCCGCTGGATTCGCAGCACGCTGTTCCCCCTGCGCGACGAGCAGGGCCGGGTGCGGCGCATCGGTGGCCTGTCCTCCGACATGACCGAGGCCAAGCTGCTGACCGGGCATCAATCCGTGCTGCTCGCCGAATTGCAGCACAGGGTGCGCAACATCATGGCGGTGACCCGGTCGATCGTCGCCCGCACGGGCGAGCGGGCGGAGAGCGTGGCCGATTACGCGTCCCTGGTGGGCGGGCGCCTCCTGACCCTGGCGCGCGTCCAGGCCCTGCTGACCCGCTCGCCCAATGCCGGCGTGCCGGTCGCCACCATCGTCCACGACGAGATCGACGCCCAGGCCCTGCGCGCGGATCAGTACGACTTGGCTGGACCGAAGGTCGAACTCTCGCCCAAGGCCGCGGAGATCCTGACCCTCGCCGTTCACGAACTGGCGACCAACGCCCTGAAGTACGGTGCCTTGTCGGTGCCGGAGGGCCGCGTGCGGGTGCGCTGGTCCTTGTTCGAGAAGCAGGGCGAATCCTGGCTCGGCTTCGACTGGGTGGAGGATGGCGTTCCGGACGCGAAGATCGCGGATGAGCGTCGGGCAAATTGCCGCACCAACCCGCACGGTGGTTTCGGCCGCGAACTCATTGAGGGGCGCCTGCCTTACGAACTCGGAGGGCGCGGCCGCCTGGAGATTGGTTCGGAGGGGGCGCGTTGCCGCCTCGAATTTCCGCTCCGCGACAGCGCCAGCATTCTGGAAACCGATGCCCCGCAACGCGCGACCGTGTTCGGAGGAGCACTCGACATGACCGGCGAACCCGACTTGAGCGGCTATCGCATCCTCGTGGTGGAGGACGATTACTATCTCGCCACCGATACGGCCCGCGCGCTTCAGGGGGCCGGTGCGGAGGTGGTCGGCCCCTGCCCCAGCGAGGAGGCGGCGCGCGAAGCACTCGATGAGGGCGCGCCGGCAGCGGCGCTGGTGGATATCAATCTCGGTTCAGGGCCGTCCTTCACCCTCGCGGCCCTGCTTCGGGAGCGTGGCGTGCCGTTCGTGTTCATCACGGGCTACGACGAGGGGGTGATCCCGCCGGATTTCGCGGATGTGGAGCGCCTTCAGAAGCCGGTTGAGCTGAAGCGCGTCGTCCATTTCCTCGCCGATGCACTGCACGCGGCGCCGTGAGACCGCCCGTCCCCGCAGCCCAGGGACGCGGGGCTCAATCCGGCGTGAGGTAGCGCCGCCGTGCCCAGCCAAGGGTGCGGTCGAACTTCACCCGGCACCATGTCAGCCCGCTCGGCGTCTCGTTGGTGCAGCCGAAGCCGAGCACCCGGCGCCCGGCCGGGATCTGTCCGAGGGCCGGTGCGCCCGCATCCGGCGTCTCGCGGATCGTCAGGCTGTCGTCCCGCGGCAGGCCCTCGACCCGGAAGGTCTCCGCACCCCACGCGAAACCGCCGCTGGCGAGCAGCAGGGCGAAGGCGAAGCTGGGCAGGGTGCGGGGCATCGCGGGCCGGTTCAGTTGCGGTGGATGCCCATCATCGCGGTCAAGCCGCCATCGACGGGCAAAACCGCGCCGGTGATGTAGGCCCCGCCCTCCCCGATCAGGAAGGCAGCCAACGCCGCGACCTCTTCCGGCTTGGCGAAACGTCCGAGCGGGATCTGGCGCTCGATCCCCTCGCGGTGGCTCGCATAGGATGCCAGCATCTCGGTATCGATGAAGCCGGGAGCGATGACGTTGACGGTGACGCCGCGCTTGGCCGACTCGATCGCCAGCGTCCGGCAATAGGCGATCAGGGCGCCCTTGGTCGCCGCATAGGCCGCATTGCCGGCATTGGCCTGGAGCGCGGCCACCGAACCGATCGCGACGATGCGCCCGGCCCGAGCCCGGGTCATCCCGCGCACCAGCGCCTTGGCGATCCGGGTCATCGACCAGAAATTCACCTGCATCGCCGCCTCGGCCCGGTCGCGGTCGAGCATGGCCGCGAGCGCATCCGCCGACTGGCCGGCATTGTGGACGTAGCCGTAGAAGCCCTCGCCCTCGGCCCACTCGCAGAAGGCCTCCACCGCGTCGCGGTTCGACAGGTCGAGGGCGCGGGCGCTGACGCTGCCTTCGCCGTGCACCGGCACCAGCTCGTCGGCGAGCGCCTGCGCCCGCTCCGGCGAGGAGCGGTAGGTGAAGGTCACGGCGTGGCCGGCCGCGGCCAGGGCGCGGACGGTCGCCGCGCCGAGCCCGGAGGCGCCGCCGACGACGAGGACGGACTTGCGGGTCGTACTCATGCCGGCTCGTCTCCCAGGACGAGGCAAGTGTTCTGCCCGCCGAAGCCGAAGGAATTCGACAGGATCCGCGAGACGCGGACGTCGCGGGCGCTTCCGACCACGTCGAGGAGCAGCGCGGGATCGGGCACCGCGTAGTTGATGGTCGGGGGGATGCGCCCGTTCTGGATCGTCAGCAACGAGACCACCGCCTCGATCGCCCCGGCCGCGGTCAGCGTATGGCCGATCATCGACTTGTTGGAGGAGATCGGCAGACGGCCCACCCGCTCGCCGAACACCGCCGAGCAGCCGAGCGCCTCCATCTTGTCGTTCTCCGGCGTCGAGGTGCCGTGGGCGTTGACGTGATCGATGGCCTCGGGCGTGACGCCCGCATCATCGAGAGCCGCGCGCATCGCCGCGATGACCGGCGCCCCGTCGGGGCTGGAACGGGTGCGGTGGAAGCCGTCGCCCTTCTCGCCGCATCCGAGCACGTAGCCGAGGATGGTCGCCCCCCGCGCCCTGGCGGTTTCGGCACTTTCGAGGACCAGAGCGGCGGCGCCCTCGCCCATGACGAAGCCGTCGCGGTTCTTCGAGAACGGCTTCGAGGCGGCCTCCGGCGGGTCGTTCTGGGTCGAGAGCGCCGAGAGCAGCGAGAAGCGGATCAGCGATTCCGGGTTCACCGACCCATCGGTGCCGATGCAAAGCGCGGCGTCCATCTCGCCCCGGCGGATCGCCTCGACGCCGAGCTGGATCGCGGTGGCGCCCGAGGAGCAGGCGGTCGAGAGCGAGATCGGCGAACCGCGGGTGCCGAAGCGGTCGGCGAGCCGGTCGGCTACCGTGCCGAAGATGAACAGGTCGTGCCACGCATCGAAGCTGCGGGACGCGGCGGCCCGCTGGAGCCCCGCATAGGTCACCTCGTCGGGCTCGCCCGCGGCCTCCGCCAGGGCCTGCCGCTGCGGCCATTCCATCTCGACCGGCGGCACCGCCACGAACAGCCCGCCCGGAAAGCCCGCGCCGATGCCGGATTGCGTCACTGCCTCTTCGGCCGCCACCATGGCGAAGCGCTCGGACAGAAGCGGGGCCACCAGCGGGTCGGTGTCGAGGAAATCGACGGTGCCGGCGATGCGGGTGCGCAGGCCCTCGGTGGGAAAGCGGCTGATGGCGCGGATGCCGGAGCGCCCGGTCGTCAGCGCGTCCCAGTTCTCGGTGGCGCCGCGGCCGAGCGAGGTGACGATGCCGAGGCCCGTCACCGCGACGAGCGGGCGTCCCTGGGCATCGTGGGTGGATGAGGAGCGCGGTTCTGGCATCGGGGCCTCAGACCATGGTTACGGCCGGCACGCATCCGGACCGCCGCGGCGCGGTCTCCGAAGCGGCGGACACTCGTTCTCGCATCGCCACCATCCCGAAAGCCGGCGGTCGCCTTTCGGGACGAGGCGTTAGCCTCTTGTCTCTGCATCATCTTTTTCCGAAAGCCGGCAACCACCTTTCGGGACGATGCTTTAGACCTTCACGACGCGGATCACGCCCTCGCCGCGGCGGTGGCCGACCGAGGTGACCGCGACGTCCGAGGCCGATCCGGCCGCGCAGAGCGCCGCGGCCAGAGCCGCCCCGAACGGGGCCGTGACCTCCATCGGATGGCCGATCATATCGCCCGTGGCACGGATGGGTGCGCCCGGCAGCGCCGCGTGGATGCCGGCGATCTCCTCCGCCGCGAGGTCGGACAGGCCGGTGGCGCCCGAGAGCACCATGTCCGGCCGCGCGATCCCGGCCTCGCCGATGAGGCGGGTCAGGCTCGCGGAGACGCTGCCCGGTGCGCGGGCCACCCGGTCGTTGGCCACCGGCATCAGCCGGGCCAGGGCCTTGGCGCCACGGGCGGCGGCATGGTCGGCCGCTTCCAGCACGAGGAAGGCAGCGGCGCTGCCGAGCACGAAGCCGCCCCTGCCCTCAGACTCCCGCTCGAAGACCGGCCGGTAGGCGGTCTTGAGAAGGTAGCCGCCCATTTCATGGACAACCATCACGTCGGGCCGCTCGGCGTTGTAGGAGCCGCCCACCATCATGGTCTCGACCTGGCCCGAGGCGATCCGGGCATGGGCGATGCGCAGCGCATCGACGCCGCTCGACTCCTCGCCCATGAAGGTGCGCGAGGCGCCGGTGACGCCGTGGACGATGCTGATATTGCCCGCGAGCAGGTTCGAGAGCTGCGCCAGAAACAGGGTCGGCCGCAGGTCGTTGAGGAGCCGCTCGTTGAGGAAGGCGCCGGGATCGTTGGTGCCGCGCAGGCCGGTGAGGATCGCGCCGTCGACCGCGTAATCGCGCTCGCCGCCGCCCGCCGCCACCACGAGCGGCAGCGCCGACTTGAAGCCCGCATCCTCCTTCACCCCGGCCGAATCGAGCGCGAGGCCGGCAGCGTAGACGCCGAGCCGCTGCCACGCCTCCATCTGCCGCTGATCCGACTTCTTCGGGATCTGCGTGTCGAGGCTCACCGGAGCCACCGGATGCACCGGATAGGGCGCGAAGGTCTCCGCATCCGTGCGCGGCTGCGCATTCGCGGCAAAGGCGGCCAGGTGGGGCTCGATTCCCTCGCCGGCACAGGAGACGAGGCCGATCCCGGTGACGACGACGTCGCGAGCCTGGACGTCACGGGCCTGCGGACGGCTCACGATTGGGCTCCATCCAGAAGGCCGATCTTCCGGGCGCGTTCGCGCATCGGCGCGTCGAGGCCTTCCGGAAACGGCATGGTGCGGAACCGCAGCTCCGCGTCGCACAACGCCTTGCCCTCGTGGCGGATGGCGGCCTTCGTCACCGCGTAGCCGGAGCCGTCGTGCTCCAGGCTCGCCGTGATGTCGAGGGCGGCGCCGGGGCCGACGAAGGAGCGGAAGCGCGCCTTGTCCACGGCCATGAGGAACGGCATCTGCGCGAAGTCGAGATGCGCCAGCACGAGGTAGCCGGAGGCTTGCGCCATGGTCTCGGTGAGCAGGACGCCCGGCACCAGCGGGTGGCCGGGGAAATGCCCCTCGAAGACCGGGCTCGCCTCGGGCACGAGCGCCCGCGCCTCGATGCGGCCGGCGGCGCGGTCGAGCCGCACCACGGAGTCGATCATCTCGAAATATTCGAGCCGCATCGCGCGCGATTCCTCAGAGCATCGTCCCGAACGGTGGTGGCCGGATTTCGGGAAAAGACGATGCAAAAACAAGTTCCGAGAGCATCGTCCCGGATCAGGGATCCAGGATCATGCTCTCGGAGCGCCGACGGATTAGGCTTTGGCGGCTTTCTCGGCGACCAGAGCGTCGATGCGGGCGCAGAGGTTCTTCAGCACGAAGTACTGCTCGGCCGGAACCTTGCCCTCGTTGACTTCCTGGGTCCAGCGCTCCAGCGGCAGCTTGATGCCGAAGGCCTTGTCGACCGCGAAGGCGATGTCGAGGAAGGCGAGCGAATCGATGCCGAGATCGTCGATGGCGTGGCTCTCGGGCGTGATCTTGTCACGCGGAATGTCCGCCGTCTCGGCAATGATGTCCGCGACGCGGTCGAAGGTGGCAGTCTCGTTCGACATTAGGGGTGGCCGCTTTCTTGATTCTTCATATCCGGCGTCGCCAACCCCTCACGCGGCACGCCCCCATGGCGCCCGAGCCGGTCTGCGGCCCCGCTTCGCCGCCGGTTCCCGATGGCGCTTATGAAAAGATCGCGACCCCTTACACGAAGCGATGGAGCACGGGCAACCTCGGGCGTCGCCGCCGGCCCGCCTCCCGCCCTATTCCTCAGCCCGCCGAGCGGCTGAGGTCGAGCGCCGGCACGCGGGTGTCCGCCCCCTGCCGCGGCCGCTCGCGACCGGTGCGGCGGCCCTCCGCCGGCACCGTCCGCTTGCGCTCCGCCGTGCGCGGGCGCACCAATTCGCCGAGCGCCACGAAGCGGTCGTTGTGCCGCTGCCCTGCATCCTGAATGCCGAAGCCCAGGGCGAAGGAGCGATCAAGATCCGCGTCCGCCGCCACACCGTAGCGGTCGAGGGCGGCCAGGAAGACCCGCCGGAAGCCGAGTGGCGCACACCACGCCTTTTCGGCGAGCTGCATCGGCCAGGTCCACAGCCCGTCGCCGCGACGGCTGGCGATCTCCTCGCGGGCGATGAAATAGCCGCTTGCCGGATGTTCGACGCCTTCCTCGAGGATGCGCCAGTCGCGGTCCGGGGACATTTGCCGCGCCGCAGGAGCCGGCCGGTCGAGCCCGTCGTCGTCGAAGCCGATCTCGATCATGGAAGCCTCCTGCCTTAGCGCTGCGCCGGGGCAGCGAATCGGTCCGGAACGTTCCATGAACAGTGCGTCCGGGTGCTGGGCAGGTCAAGCCTTTGTTCGCAGTTCGTTCCGATTTCGGGCGGCCGCCTTCCCGGCGTGGTGCTGCCCAAGGTGAGGCGAGGAGGGTGACGAATCCGGTCTTCGTCGGAGCAGGACCCATGCTCCCGGTCATCATGAGGATGGACTGAGACGAAAACTGTCGTTCTTAAGCTTTTGGCGGCATGGTGCCGGCTCGACCGATTCGGCATCCGAACGCTGTCCCAGGATCATGCTCGAACTGCCGAATATCCCGACGCTGGGCCTGTGCAGCACCTTGTCGAGCCTCGCCTTCTTCGGCGTGTTCGCGTGCCTCTGGGTCGGGCGGCGCGATGAGACCTATTTTCTGCACTGGGCCGCCGGCTCGCTGATCTACGCGGCGGGGGTCCCGAGCTTCAATTATCTCGCCCACACGCCGCTACAGATCGGCATGCTCTATGGCGGATTATCGGCCAGTACGCTTGCTGTGCTGACGGGCGTGCGCCGCTTCGATGGGCGCGCACCCTTCCGCCCCTGGATGCTGCTGCCGATCCTGGCCTCGGGCCTCGGCTACATCCTGCCCGCCCTCGCCTTTAGCCCTGACAGCGCGGCCCCCCGGATCGGCGGGACGTTCGGCAGCCTGCTGAGCATGGCCATCGTCGGCGGCGCGCTTGCCTTCGGCCGGGGCTCCCCGCCTTCACGGGGGCGGCGGATCGCCGGGGCGGCGCTCCTCGCCTACATACCGGGCTTCCTCGCGGCGATCGCGGCGGAAGCGGTGGGCGGCACGGCCACCAACATGGCGGCGTTGATCCCCCTCGTGTCCGACCAAGTGCTGCTGGCCGTGCTCAATCTCGGCCTCATCGCCATGCCCGGCGAGCGGGCGCAGGCGGCGCTACGCGAGGCGGCCCTGCGCGATCCGCTGACCGGCGCCTGGAACCGGGCCGGGCTTGCCGCCCTCGCCCCCCGCCTGCTGCATTCCGGCACGGCGGTGATTGCGCTTGATGTCGATCACTTCAAGGCGATCAACGACCGGCACGGTCACGCCGTCGGAGACCGGGTGCTCGTGGCCGTTGCCGCCTGCGCCCAGGCCGTCGTTCCCGAACCGGAAGCCGGCCTCGTCCGGCTCGGCGGCGACGAGTTCGTGCTGCTCGTGTCCGAACGAAGCCCGGCCGAGGCGCGCTGGCTCGCCGACGAAATCCGCCACGCGGTCGCCCGTGTGGATGACCTCCCGGCCCGGACCATCAGCCTCGGCATTGCCGCGGTCGAGCCGGGCGAGACGGACTTTGCCGCCGCCATCGAGCGGGCCGACCGCTCCCTCTATCGCGCCAAGGCGCAAGGGCGCGACCGCGCGGCGGCCTGACGCCGCCTCTGGATTGCCGCTGTGCTCGCCAAAGGTCGCTTGCGCCGATAGAGCGGCGGAACGGAGTGAGGCGGCGATGGGCGGCATGGATCGGACGGAACCTGAGGCCGCCCGCAGCCAGAGAGTGCTGCGCGCCCTCCTCGTCGCGGGGCTGCTGGCGCTCGGCCTCTACATCCTGTCCGGCTTCCTGCGGGCGCTGGTCTGGGCGGTGGTGCTCGCCATCGCGCTCTGGCCGCTCTTTGCCCGTGCGCGCCGCCGCGTCCCGCCGGGGCGGCACAACATCCTCTGGCCGGCCATCTTCACCGGCCTCGTCGCCTTGGTTCTGCTGCTGCCCATCGCGGTGCTCGCGGTCGAGGCGGGGCGCGAGGCGCACGACCTCCTGGCCTATGCCCGCGAGGCCGAACGCAACGGCATCCCGGTGCCGGATTTCGTCGCCCGCCTGCCCTACGGCGCGGTCGCCGTCACCGAATGGTGGAACGCCCACCTCGCCCATGCGGGGCTGGCGCACGAGTTGAGCGAGCGGCTCAACACGACCTCGAACCGCGACCTCACCCGCACGCTCGGGGCGGGGTTGGTGCACCGGGTGGTGCTGTTCGGCTTCTGCCTGCTGGCGCTGTTCTTCCTGTTCCGCGACGGCGATACGGTGATCGCGCAGACGCTCCGGGCGAGCCATCGCCTGTTCGGGCCGCGCGGCGAGCGGGTGGCGCGCCAGATGGTGGCCTCCGTCCACGGCACGGTGGACGGGCTCGTCCTCGTCGGGATCGGCGAGGGTTTCCTGCTCGGGATCGTCTACGCCTTTGCCGGCGTGCCGCATCCGGTTTTGTTCGGGGCGCTCACCGCGGTCGCGGCGATGATCCCCTTCGGCGCGCCGCTGGCCTTCGGCCTCGCCGCCGTGCTGCTCCTGGCGGGCGGGGCGGTCGTCCCCGCCGCGGTCGTCGTGGCGGCGGGCTTCGTCGTCACCTTCGTCGCCGACCACTTCGTGCGCCCGGTGCTGATCGGCGGCACCACCCGCCTGCCCTTCCTGTGGGTGCTGCTCGGCATCCTCGGCGGCGTCGAGACGTTCGGGCTGCTCGGCCTGTTCGTCGGCCCGGCGGTGATGGCCGCTCTGATCCTGCTGTGGCGGGAATTCACGGAAGGGCCGGAGGAGCCGACGTGACCCGTCAGTGCTTCAGCGGCCGCCCGAGCTTCTTGGCCAGGATCCGCTGCGGGCTCTTCTCCGGGTCGGCCTGGTCGGCGACCGCGATATAGGCGGTCTGCTCCAGCATGTAGCGTCCGCCCATGGCGCCGTGCATCACGAGGTCGGAGAAGGTCACCCAGGTCTCGCCGGGCTGGAAGCGCACATCCGCCTGGGGCGCGTTGGCCTGATAATCCAGGTCGCGCTTCAGGGCGTCGTGGAGGTGCAGCATCAGGTGGTCGTATTCCGAGCGCTTGGCCTTGGTGATCTTGAGCGCGGCCAGCACGCTCGCCGAGAGGCTGGAATAGCCGGGAAGCTTGGGCAGGAATTTCTCGGCCATTGAGCCGAAATCCTCGCCGACCCGCCACAGCCGCGGCTGCCCCTCGGCGTTGATGTTGCGGAAGATGCGCAGGATGCGCCGCTCGCCGATCGGGTTGGAGGGGAAGGCATCGACATGCATGCGCGTGTCGTCGCGCCGCCAGCTCAGCTTGCGCTTGTCGACGTCGAACGGCCGATAGGAGGTGCCCGCGAGCGAGACCTTTTCGCGGTAGGCCGGGAGATAGGTCGCGATCAGGTCCTGCGAGAAGCGGCGGTAACGGACCAGCAGGTCGCGCAGGCGCGCCTGCTCCTCAGCGCTGCCGGCCCCGCCCCTCAATTCGGCGGTCTCGTTGCGGATCGCGACGTTCTTGGCCTTGCCGTCGGCGAAGGGGCGCTCGACGAAACGCTGCTCGAAGGCGTCGAAGGGGAAGTCGAGATCGCGGAAGACGAGGACCGCGCCGCTCTCCAGCGCCTCGACGAGACCGGGCGCGCCCGGCACCGCCTCGGCGCGGGAGACGGGGTGAACGGGGCTGATCATGGCTGGCACTTCCCGCACGATTGGATGGTGCGCGGTGTAACCGACCGGCTCACGCTCTGCCAACAGGCCGCCCCGCCGCGGCATCGGGTCGGTCGTGCCCGAACGTTTTGCGGTGGACGAGACCGTCCGTCCGCTTGCCCCGCTGCGCGTGCGCGCGTCTCCTGATCGGCAACCTGGGGCATGGGCGGAGCGTTCTTCCCGCTGAACGTCCGCTCCCGGACGAGGAGCCGGCCATGGCGACGCTGAAGGAATTCGAGGAGGCTCTGCGCGAGCACGGCATGCATATGGCGCTCGCCCTGCTGGAGCGCCTGCGCGAGCGTGACCGCCAGACCCGCACCATCCGCCCGGCGCGGCGCATCACGGGCCAGAAGATGACGCCGGATCTCGCCCGCGCCATCCTGGAACTGCACGCCTCCACCGGCATGACCCAGCAGGAGATCGCCTTCAAGGTCGGGGTGAACCAGGGCCGGGTCAACGAGGTGATCAAGCGCGGCAAGTGGCTCGACGACGATCCGCACGCCCCCGAGGCGGTGGCCCGCGACAAGGCGAAGGCGCGGATGCGGGCCGACCCCAAACCGCGCCCGAAGCCGGCTCTTCGCAAAGAGACGCCGCGCGCGGCAAAGCGGCCGGCCGCCCCCCAGGGGCAGTTCGCTTTCGGGGATATGTAGTGCGATGACCGGCGCAGGCGCGGCGCTCTGCCGGGTGGTGCGGCCCGGCGAGGCCTTCATCGGCAAGCAGGGGCTCTCCTACGCGCCCGGCATCTCCGCGGAATCGGCGGGTTCGACGGGCCTGCACCTGCAGATGGTGACGATCCCGCCGGGAGCGCGGGCCAAGGCGCACAAGCATGAGGGCCACGAGACCGCGATCTACGCCCTCGCGGGCACCTCCTGCACATGGTGGGGCGAGCGGCTGGAGCACCACACCGAGCTGCGGCCCGGCGAGTATTTCTACATTCCGGCCGGGGTGCCGCACCTGCCCTACAATCCGAGCCCGACCGAACCGTGCACGGCGCTCATCGCCCGCACCGATCCGAACGAGCAGGAAAGCGTGGTGCTGCTGCCGGAGCTCGACGGGATCCATCCGTGACCGGCACGGTTGAGGAATCGGATTTCCTCTGCCCGGACCCCCGTGATGCGATGCGCCCTGGTCTGCGTTGCCCTGCTCGCCGGCATCGGGCCTGCCCTGGCGCAACGCACCTCCACCACGACCCTCACCTGCGCCCAGGCCCGCGCCGTGGTCATGCGGCAGGGCGCGGCGGTGCTCGGCACCGGTGGGCCGACCTTCGACCGCTTCGTGCGCGACCGCTCGTTCTGCGAGGCCACGGAGATCGGCCGTCGCGCCTTCGTGCCGACGAGCGACAATCCGGGCTGTTTCGTCGGCTTCACCTGCTACGAGCCCGGACCGGGCGACCGGTTCGGGGATTTTTGACCCAGGCATATGAGAGCGCCCCGGCCTCGGCGGCCGGGGCGCTCCCCTACGGGGTCAGCCTCGCGGCTGAGCGGTTAGGCGGCCTGCTGCTGGACCGAGCCCTCGATCACCGGCTGGCTCGACGGCCGGCTTGCGATTTCGATGCGGCGCGGCTTCTTCGCCTCCGGGACCTCGCGGACGAGATCGACATGCAGGAGGCCGTTCTCCAGCGCGGCGCCGGTGACCTGGACGTGGTCGGCGAGCTGGAATCGGCGCTCGAAGGCGCGGGCGGCGATGCCCTGGTAGAGCACTTCGGCGGACTTGCCCTCGGCGGGTTTACGCTCACCCTTGATGGTGAGGGCATTCTCCTTCACCTCGATCGACAGGTCGGCCTCGGTAAAGCCGGCCACCGCGACGGTGACGCGGTAGACGTTCTCTCCGGTACGCTCGATGTTGTAGGGCGGATAGGTCGGAGCCGCTTCGGTGCTCACGAAACCGTCGAGGGCCGAGAACAGACGGTCGAAACCGACGGTGGAACGGTACAGGGGGGCAAGATCGAACTGACGCATCACATATCCTCCAGAAGAAGCAACATGCTCGATGTATTCGGGTCCGCCCGTGGGCCGGACCGTCGCGCCGCCGTCTCGGCCGGCGCATCGGTGATATTGGTGGGCCCCAAAAACCGCGCAAGGGTCTGTTTGCGAGGATTTCGCGTGAGCTTGAGCAAAAATTTTTCTGAGGTGAGCCGGCCGTGCTGACCCTGCGTCCCACCCCCGGCAATCCGGTGCCGCCCGGCGCCCGCCTCGTGCCGGTCGAGACCGCCGACGGCGTGCCCTTGCGGGCCGCGACGTGGCAGCCGACGACCCGCAGCGTGAAGGGCACGGTCTGCCTGCTTCAGGGCCGGGCTGAGTTCATCGAGAAGTATTTCGAGACGATCGCGGAGCTGCGCGCCCGCGGCTTCTGCGTGGTCGCCTTCGACTGGCGCGGCCAGGGCGATTCCGGCCGTCAGGTCCGCGACGCCCATAAGGGCCATGTCCGCCACTTCGACGATTACCGCCTCGACTTGAAGGCGATCACCGAGACCGTGCTCATGCCGATGATGCCGGAGCCGCATTTCGGGCTCGCCCATTCCATGGGCGGGGCGGTGGCCCTGACGGGCTCGGCCGAGGGCTGGCTGCCGTTCCGGCGGCTCGTCACCCTCGCCCCGATGCTGTCGATCCGCATGGTGCGCTGGCCGGCGGCGGTGTCGCTGCTCATGCGCCTCCTGCACCGGCTGGGCCTCGGGCGCAGCTACGTGCCCACCGGCGGCAAGGTCTCGATCGCCACGAAGCCGTTTGCCGGCAACCGCCTCTCGACCGACCCCGTGCGCTACGCCCGCAACGCGGCCGCCGCCCGCGAGGTCGGGGCCGGGGCAGTCGGCGACCCGACCGTCGCTTGGCTCGCCTCCGCCTTCCGGGCGATGCGGCGGCTGGACGATCCGGCGATGATCCGGCGGATCCGCACCCCCTGCCTGATCGTCGGGGCCGGGGCCGACCCCGTCTGCAGCACCCCGGCGCTCGAGCGCTTCGCCGCCCGGCTCAAGACCGGGCACCTGATCGTGCTGCCGGGCGCCCGCCACGAGATCTTGACCGAGTGCGACGCAATCCGCGCCGATTTCTGGGCGGCTTTCGACGCGTACATCCCCGGCCACGGCCATCACGCCATCGCCGAGAAGGCTCAGGCTCTCACGGATTGAGAACCTTCATCGCAGCCTCGTGCAGCCGGCGGTCTCCGGCGGCCAGGATCCGCCCGCCGCCGGTGGCCGGGCCGCCATCCCAGCTCGTGACGACCCCGCCCGCGCCCTCGACGATCGGGATCAGCGCGACGATGTCGTAGGGCTTCAGCCCTGCCTCGACCACGAGGTCGATCTGGCCGGCCGCGAGCATGCAATAGGCGTAGCAGTCGGTGCCGTAGCGGGACATCTTCACCTGTCCCTCGATCGCCCGGAAGCGCTCGGCCTCCTCCCCGTCCGCGAACAGGCGCGGGTCGGTGGTGGCGAGGATGGCGTTGCCGAGCGTCTCGTTGCGGCGGGTATGCAGGGGGCGTTCGCCCTTCGCGGAGCGCACGCTCGCCGTCTTGCCGTCGCCGAGGAAACGCTCGCCGAGATAGGGCTGGTGCATCAGGCCGCGCACGGCCGCGCCGTGATGGGTCAGGCCGATCAGCGTGCCCCAGGTCGGCAAGCCGCTGATGAAGGCGCGGGTGCCGTCGATGGGGTCGAGCACCCAGACGCATTCCGCATCCGCCCGCTCCGAGCCGAATTCCTCGCCGAGGATGCCGTGGTTCGGCAGCCGGTCGTTGATCATCCGCCGCATCACCGCTTCCGCCGCGCGGTCCGCCTCGGTGACCGGGTCGAAGGCATGGCCTGTCCCGTGGGACTTGTCGTCCAGGCCGAAATGCGCCCGGAAGAACGGCAGGATCGCCGCTCCGGACTGGGTGGCGAGGTCTTCCATGAACCGGGCGAGATCGACGACGCTCATCGGGGGGCAGCCTCCCATTGACGGACTGAGACGAAGCCGTCGGGAGACCGTTCCGTCAAGCCGGCTCGGGCAAAGCCTGCCGCGGGGGCGTGGCCGCATCACTCCGCTCGGACCGCTCCGGGTCGCCCTCGTTGCGGGCGAGGGCGAGGATCGTCTCGATCAGGTCGCGCAGGGAGGTGACGTGGTCGTCCGCGCCGAGCTTGGCCCGCACCGCGTCGTCGGCGAGCATCGGCTCGTCGAGGCGCCACAGCCCGGCAACGATCGGCACGCTGTCGATCTTCTGGCGCAGCCGCGAGACGAGGCGGCGCAGATGGGTCGGCTCGCCGGACAGCGCCAGCGAGATCACGCAGACCGCTTGCGCCGGACCCGGCTGCCACTCGGCGATGCGCACCCGTGCGACGTCGGCGAAGGGCACCTGCCGCGTGCCGAAACCGCGCTTGCGCAGGAGCTGGTCGGCGATGGCGGTCGCCGCCCCGTCGAGGAAGCCGCGGCCGGAGACGAGAAGCACCGCCCCGTCGGCCCGCCACGCGGCGGGCAGCTCGCCGGGGTCGGGATCGGCGATCGGCCCGTTCTTGCAGGCGCTTTCCGCTTCGCCGGTGCCGCCGGCCCCCTCGAAGAGGCGGGTGGATTTGGAGGCCGGATCGGGCACGGCATCCTCGCGATCCTCCAGCTCCTCCACGAGCGCGGTGATCGAGGCGCGGATCTCGTCCTTCTGGCTCGGCGTCAGCACGCCGCGGGCGGCGTCTCGTGAGGCGAGTTCGAGGCCCTTCAGCACCACGTCGTCGTAATAGGCCGAGAGCGAGCATTCGCGCAGGATCAGGTCGGCATGTTCCTGCGCCTCCTCCGGGTCGTCGGCGAGCATGCGCTGGTAGAAGTTCTCGATCGGCGTCAGCGCCGGGCGGTTGCTGAACAGCACGTCGAGGAATTCGAGCCGATCGACGTGGCGCCCGAGCACGACGAGGCAGACGGTGAGCGGCGTCGAGAGCAGGAGGCCCACCGGTCCCCACAGCCAGGTCCAGAACAGGGCCGAGACCAGCACCGAGAACGGTGAGACGCCGGTCGAGTGGCCGTAGACCAAGGGCTCGATGATCTGCCCGACGATGGGCTCGACGATGACGAAGAGCAGGAAGGTCGCCAGCACCATGCTCCAGCCCGGATCGACCGCCGCCGCGAGCGCGATCGGCAGGACCGCCGAGAGGAAGGCGCCGATATAGGGCACGAAGCGCATGACGAGCGCGAAGATGCCCCACAGCACGGGGCTCGGCACGCCGATGATCCAGAGCCCGACGCCGATGACGACGCCGAAGGCGGAGTTGAGGGCGAGTTGGCCCAGGAAGTAGCGCGAGAGCCGCCCGGCCGCGTCGTCCATCGCCACGGTCGTGCGGTGGAGGTCGCTCGAACCCGCGAGCCGGATCAGGCGGTCGCGCAAATCCTCCCGCTGCATCAGGATGAACAGGAGCACGACGAAGACGATGCCGGCGGTTGCGAGCGGCTGCGCCACCGGCGCCAGCACGGTGGTGGCGAGTTCGAGCGGGCCCGGACGGCGCTCTTCCACCTCGACCAGCAGCGGCTTCGGCGGCTCCGGCTCGGCCTTGCGGTTGCCGTCGCGGGCGGCCTGCTGCTTGGCCTTCTCGGCCGATTCCTTGCTCTCCTCGCCGCCCTGGTGGATCGCCCGGTTGATGTTGGCGATGTAGTCCATCGTCTGGCCGAGCGTGCCGGCACGCAGCCCCTCGATCTTGCGTTCGACGGTGCGCTGGTAGCGCGGCACATCCTGCGCGAGTTCGGCGACCTGCACGCCGATGACGGTGGACACCGCGGCGATGATCCCGGCGGTGAGCAGCACCGAGACCAGCACCGCGAAGGCCCGCCCCAGCCGCAGCCGGCGCAGGAGATTCACCAGCGGGCCGAGCACGAAGGAGAGCAGCACCGCGATCGCGATGGGGATCAGCACCTCGCGCGCGAAGAAGAGGCCCGCGACGATGATCGCGAACACGACGAGGGAGGAGACGAGCGGACCTTTGGGCGTCTCGGCCGCGGACACGCGCGTCGGGCGCGGCGGCACGATGAAGCCCTCAGCGGGGGATATACGCTTCATGTCAGGCCGGGCTTCCTTCTCACGCCACGCTTCATCCGAGGCCCGACGGATCACGTCGCGATGCGGGTCTCGGTCTCGCTCACAAGGGTCCAGGCGGGCTCCGCACGACGATCCGCGGTCGATCCGGGCGGTCGTCGTCACGGGCCCGCGTACGGGCCGGCGCCCGAAGGCGTCTGAACTCAAGAAACCGTGAGCGGGCTAAAATCGATCCCTGAAACGTCGCCGTGACGGAGACGTCCTTCAGGACTTGGCCAAAGACTCGGCGAAGGGGCGAAGGCTCAACCCCGCGCGCTCGAGTCCGGCCCGTACCGCGCGTGCCATCGCCAGCGCCTCCGGATTGTCGCCGTGGACGCAGACCGTGTCGATCGCGACCGGAATGCGCCGCCCGCCCAGCGTGAACACGGCGCCCTCCCCGACCATGTGGGCGACGCGCAGGGCCGCTTCGCCCGCGTAGTGGATCACCGCGCCGGGCGCGCCGCGGGGGGCGAGCGTGCCGTCCTCGGCATAGGCGCGGTCGGCATAGATCTCCCGCACGAGGGTCAGCCCGGCCCGCTCGCCGGCGCGCTCGGCGGCGAGCCCCGGCATCACCACCAGGGCGAGGCTGGAATCGACGCCGGCCACGGCGCGGGCCAGGGCGTCGGCGACCGCGTCGTCCTCGTTGGAGAGGTTGGCGAGCGCGCCGTGCGCTTTGACATGGGTGACGCGGGCACCGGCCAGGGCGGCGCAGGCCTGGAGCGCACCGATCTGATAGGCGATGTCGCGCTCGATTCGTCTGGGACTCTCCTGGATCCGGCTTCGGCCGAAGCCGCGCAGATCCGAAAAGCCGGGATGGGCGCCGACCGCCACGCCCCGCGCCTTCGCGGCCAGCACCGTCTCGACCATGATGTCGGGGTCGCCCGCATGGAAGCCGCAGGCGATGTTGGCCGAGGTGACGATGTCGAGGAGCGCGGCGTCGTCGCCTAGGCGCCAGGGCCCGAAACCCTCGCCGAGATCGGCGTTGAGATCGATGCGGGCGCTCACCCTGCGGCCCGCATCGATCTCGACGTCTTCCCCGGCTTCGGCCCCTGTTGTGACCCTTGCCCCGGCCGCATCATCACGCCGAAGCCTTCGCTCGCATCGCCGATGAAGCGGATGCCCTCGCCTTCGAGCACCGTGCGGATCGCGTCGAGGGTCTTTGCACGCGGGGCGACCTGATCGCTCTCGATCATGTTCAGCGTCACCACCGACACTGCGGCCCGACTCGCCAGAACCCCTTGCGTCCATTTGAGGAGACCGCGGCCGGCGCGGATCTGGGCGGGGGTGATGGCGGATGGGTTCATGGAGGGGAGATGCGTGAAGCTGAAAGAATTTTCAAGTTTCGGGTTGACGCAATCTGGGTGCAACCGTAAGCACAACCCATCGGCTCAGCCGGGCCTGGGAAACGAGCGTTACCCCTTCCCCGTATCGGGAAAGCTGACGCTCCTTCGCGTCCATGTCCGGCTCTCAGTTCGAACAACATCACCGGCGCGGGCCGGTGGGCATCGGTTATCACCTCTCTCGTGAAGCCCCGATCGTCCGTTCTCACGTCCGCGCTTCCCATTGGCCCCGCCTCGACGGAGCAAGGCATGAAACTCGACGATCTATGCGTCGCCGCTTTCGCCCGTCCAGGGTCTGAGCGGCCATGGTCGATGCGCTCGTATCCGATCGCACGAGATACGGTCGGCCACGCGGGCCGATAGCGGACGGTTATCTCAGGGAATCGAATGCCGGACGCCTTCGGGCGGATGGCGCGGTTGTCCGAAAGGACATCCCGTTCGCACCCCCATGCCCGCGTGGCCGCCGCTCCGGCTCGGCCAACCCAATTCCCCCCACGCCTCATCCCGGCGGCCCCTGCGGGCCGAACGGGGGCGGTTATCGGTAGAGCGCCGCGGCCCAGGCCGCGGAGGTCGCGGTTTCGAATTCCGCCGGGCCTTGCGCCCGTAGCTCAGCAAACCCGTCCCCGACATCCATGACCGCAGGGCTGTTCGCGGCTGAGTTGTAGGAAAATAGTCAAACGCGCGGGCCGAAGAGGAAAGGTTACCGCTGTAAACGGGGAGGTCGCGGGTTCGAATCCCGCCGGGCCGCAAGGTCCGTAGCTCAGTGGCAGAGCACCACACGCCTTTTCTCACACCATGACCGCGCGGCCCCGCGATCGGACGTTCGTTCGGCCGAGGGGCGCAAAACGACAAAGGAATCGGCCACGCGGGCCGGATTGCGAGGGTGATCGGGTCCTGAGGTTCGAACCTCGAGCGCTGCAAGGTGCTGGACCCCTTCGCACGAGTCACCGCCGCGCGCCGCAACAAGCCTCGGGGAAAGTCCCTAGAAAGCCCCGCGGAGAGAGGAGCGAGCAATGTTGAACTATGGAAAGCTGTTCTCGCTCCGGCGCACCCCGCAGTCGGAGCCCCTTCCCGGTACCGTGCCGAATTCGGCCGGTGGCCATGTCTTCGCGGTGAGCGATTGGGCGCGGCTCGACCGCTTCCTCGTGCTCGGCGCGGAGGGCGGCTCCTACTACGCGGGCGAGCGGACGCTCTCTCGGGAGAACGCGGTCGCGGTGATGCGCTGCATTGCCGAGGACGGGGCGCGGGCGGTCGCGGTCATCGTCGCGATGAGCGAGGCGGGCCGGGCTCCGAAGCAGGATCCGGCGATCTTCGCCCTCGCGCTCGCGGCTTCCGCGGAAGCGGAGGCGACCCGTCGGTTGGCGCTCGCCGCCCTGCCCCGGGTCTGCCGCACCGGCACGCACCTGTTCCAGTTCGCGGGCGCCGTCGAGGCGATGCGCGGCTGGGGCCGGGCGCTCCGGCGCGCGGTCGGCGACTGGTACCGGGCGCGTCCGGTGGAGGCGCTCGCCTACCAGGCGGTGAAGTACCGGTCCCGTCAGGGCTGGTCGCACCGCGACCTCCTGCGGCTGGCGCATCCGGAGACGGACGAGCCGGCGCGCAAGGCGCTGTTCGACTGGATCTGCCGCGGCACGCTGACCGAGGAGACTCCCGCCCTCGTCCACGCCTTCACCTGCCTGCAGGCGGAGGGTGTCGACGGGGCTTTCGCGGCGGCGCAGGTGCGCACGCACGATCTGCCTTGGGAGGCGCTGCCGACGGGGCTGATGACGAGCCGCGCGGTGAACGAGGCCCTGATCGAGCGCATGCCGGTCGGTGCCCTCGTGCGCCAGCTCGGCCGGCTCACCGCTTCGGGGGCGCTCGTGCCCTTCACCGCGGCGACCGCGCACGTGGTCGGCGTGCTGTCGGACCGGGAGCGCCTGTTGAAGGCGCGCCTGCACCCGATGGCGCTGCTGGTGGCGCTGCGGACCTACGCGTCCGGGCACGGCCAGCGCGGCCGGCTCTCCTGGGAGCCGGTGGCGGCCATCGTCGAGGCGCTGAACGCGGCGTTCTACACCGCGTTCGGAAACGTCGAGCCCACGGGCCGGCGTCTCGTGCTGGCGCTGGACGTCTCCGGCTCGATGAGCTGCGGCTCGGTCGCGGGCTCTGTCCTGACGCCCCGCGAGGCGGCCGCCGCGATGGCGCTCGTCACCGCGGCGACGGAGGAGCACTGGCAGGTTCTCGGCTTCACGGCCGAGGCCGGACAGTCCTGGAGCCAGGGGGCGGCGCTGACCGCCCTGCCGATCGGGCCGTCGATGCGGCTCGACCAGGCGGTGGCGGCGACCGACGACCTGCCCTTCGGCGGGACGGATTGTTCGCTGCCGATGCGGTGGGCGCTGGAGCGGGGCGTCCGGGCCGACGCGTTCGTGGTCTACACGGACTCGGAGACCTGGGCCGGCCCGGTCCACCCGGTCGAGGCGCTGCGGGAATACCGGGAGAAGACCGGGATTCCGGCCAAGCTCGTGGTCGTGGGGCTCGTCTCCAACGGCTTCAGCATCGCCGACCCGAACGACGCCGGCATGCTCGACGTCGTCGGCTTCGACACGGCGGCGCCCGCGCTGATCGCGGACTTCATCCGCGGATGATGAGCGGCATCGTCCCGAAAGGTGGCCTCCGGCTTTCGGACGAGGACGATGCGCAATCGAGAGGGGCGGACGGTTCACAGCGAGCCGTCCGCCCCGGTCCCCAAGATTCAAGAAGACGGAGCGGCATCATGACCGCGATCAACGGACGCGATTTCATCGCTTGGGGCTTCCAGCCGGGCGAATGGTTCAAGCCGGCGGTGCCCATCGCCAACGCCCTGCGCAGCGAGGGCGCCGACGACGCGGCGATCCGCGCGCATCTGACCACCCTCGACCCGGCCACCCACGCGCGTCCGATGCGCACGAACGGCCTCGAATTCGGCGTCTTCCTCGACGCCCAGACGGAGGCCGAGCGGGCGAACAAGGCCGCGGTGATCGCGCAAATGGACGCGCTCATGCGGGTGCCGACCATCGTTCGGGGCGCGTTGATGCCGGATGCCTGCCCGTCGGGCATGGTGGAGGGCACGATCCCCGTGGGTGGCGCGGTCGCCTGCGAGGACGCGATCCATCCGGGCTTCCACTCGGCCGATATCTGCTGCTCGGTGGCGATCACCGTGTTTCGCCGGGCCGACGATCCGAAGCGCGTGCTCGATGCGATCCAGGCGGTCACGCATTTCGGTCCCGGTGGCCGAAAGGGCGCGGTCGCGCCGCCGGACGCGGTGATGGCGGGGGTTGCGGGCAATCGCTTCCTCGCCGAGTTCGCGGGGCTGGCGGTCGGCCACTTCGCCAGCCAGGGTGATGGCAACCACTTCGCCTCTGTCGGGCACCTCGCCTCGACCGGGCAGGTGGCGCTCGTGACCCATCACGGCTCGCGCGGGCTCGGGGCCCAGCTCTACAAGAAGGGCATGGCCGTCGCGCGTCGGCACACGGCGATCGTCGCCCCGCGGGTTCCGGCGCACAACGCCTGGATCAAGGCGGAATCCGGTGACGGCCGGGCCTATTGGGAGGCGCTGCAGATCGTGCGGGACTGGACCAAGGCGAGCCATTTCGCGCTCCACGACCTCGTGGCGCGTCAAATCGGCAATGCCGTCGCGGACCGGTTCTGGAACGAGCACAACTTCGTCTTCCGCCGCGACGACGGGCTCTACTACCACGGCAAGGGGGCGACCCCGTCGTGGAAGGGGTTCTCGGCCGACGATGACGGGCGCACGCTGATCCCGCTCAACATGGCCGAGCCGATCCTGATCGCCCGCCACCGCGACAAGGCGGCCTCGCTCGGCTTCGCCCCGCACGGGGCGGGCCGCAACATGAGCCGCTCGGCCTTTCTGCGCGCGAACGCGCCCGTTTTGCCCGAGGGCATCGACGTGCGCTTCTTCTGCGGAAAGCCGGACCTCTCGGAACTGCCGGGCGCCTACAAGGACGCAGGCAGCGTGCGGGCCCAGATCGCCCAATACGATCTGGCCGAGGTGGTCGACACGGTGGAGCCCTATGGCTGCATCATGGCCGGCGACTGGGAGGCCGACGCGCCGTGGAAGCGCAAGGCGGCGGCGAAGTGGGCGGCGAAGGCGGCTGCGGAGGCGGCAACATCGTGAGGGCGGCGCCGGGCGGAAAGCCCGGCGCCGTTTCGCGCGATCGTTGCGGGCTCCTGCGATCGTTCCTACAAAAGCGGGATGGCTGCTCCACGCCCCTCCACTCTCACCATCCGCGATCCCGCTGGGACGCTTCGGGAGCGGCTGACGATTCGTGCGGCCCGCAGCGGTCGTTCGCCTGAGGCTGAAGCGGAGGCGATCCTTCAGGAAAGTCTGCGTGCGGAGGACGGTACGGGTCTCGATCTCGCGGAGGCGATCCGCCGCCGTGTGGCGCATCTCGGCGGGATCGAACTGGACGAACACCCGGCCGTGCTGCTCCGTGAGCCGCCGCGTTTCGAGGAATGATCGTCCTCGACACGAACGTCATCTCCGAGCTGATGCGGCCGGCTCCTGATCCGCTCGTGCTCACATGGCTCGCCGCACAGCCACGATCAGCACTTTACACAACGAGCATCAACCGAGCCGAGCTTCTCTACGGTGCCGCCCTTCTGCCGCGGGGCCGACGTCGCGACGACATCCAGGCTGCGATCACGGCCATCTTCGCAACCGAGTTTGCCGGGCATGTTCTCCCGTTCGACGATGACGCCGCGGATCACTACGCACGGATCGTCGCTCGACGGCACGAGGCGGGGCGTTCCATCGCGGGCTTTGACGCTCTCATCGCCGCTGTCTCGGCTGCCGCAGGATTCCATATCGCGACCCGAGATGCGGGCGGCTTTACGGGCTGCGGCATCCCCGTGGTCGATCCCTGGCAACGGGCCTGAGGGATCGACAGGCCTTCACACCGCCACGGCCAACGCCGCCTGCTCCCCCACCCCGAACACCCGCTTGTAGCGCTCCACCTCCGCCGCCGGTCCCTGGGCCTTGCTCGGATTGTCCGAGATCTTCACCGTCGGGCGGCCCTCGGCCTCCGTGACCTTGCAGACCACCGAGATCGGATCGAGGCGGCCGTCCGGCACGAGGCCGCGGAAATCGTTGGTCAGCCGGGTGCCCCAGCCGTAGCCGATCCGCATCCGGCCGTGGAAATGGGCGTGGATGGCCTCGATGTCGTCGATGTCGAGCCCGTCGGAGAAGATCGCCAGCTTTTCGCGCGGGTCGCAGCCCCGTGATTCCCAGAAGGCGAGCGCCTCTTCGCCACCCGCGATCGGCTCCTTCGAGTCGATGCGGATGCCGGTCCAGGCGGTGAGCCAGTCGGGTGCGTTGGCCAGGAAACCGGTGGTGCCGTAGGTGTCGGGCAAGGCCACCAGCAGGTTGCCGGCATAGTCCTGCTGCCAATCGGCGAGCACCGCGTAGGGCGCGGCCGCCAGGGCCTCATCGTCGTCGCCCGCGAGTGCGGCATAGACCATCGGCAGTTCGTGGGCGTTGGTGCCCACCGCCTCGACCTCGCGCCGCATGGCGATCAGGCAGTTCGAGGTGCCGAGGAAGGCCCGCTCGCCCAAGCCTTCGCGCATCGCCTGCACGCACCAATCCTGCCACAGGAAGCCGTGGCGGCGGCGCGTGCCGAAATCGGCGATGGAGAGGTCGGGCAGGCGCTTCAGGCGTTCGATCTTCTCCCAGACGCGGGTCATGGCGCGGGCATAGAGCACCTGTAGATCGAACTTGCCGAGGTCCCGCAGCACCGCGCGGGAGCGCATCTCGTTGAGGATCGCCAGGGCCGGCACCTCCCACATCGTGGTCTCGACCCAGGGGCCGTGGAAGGTCAGCGCCACCTGCCCGTCGCGGACTTCCAGCTCGTAGTCCGGCAGGCGAAACGCTTCGAACCACGCCATGAACTCGGAGGAGAGGATCTGGCGGCGGCCGTAGAAGGTGTTGCCGCGAAGCCAGGTGGATTCGCCCCGGCTCAAGCGGATCGTGCGGGCATGGTCGAGCTGCGCCCGCAGCTCCCCAAGGTCGATCTCGTCGGCCACCCGCACGCTCCGGGTGCGGTTCTGGATTCCGAAGCTGACGCGCAGGTTGCGGTGACGGCGAAAAATCATCTGCGCCATCAGCAGCTTGTAGAAATCCGTATCGAGCAGCGAGCGCACGATCGGGTCGATGCGGAAATTGTGGTCGTAGACCCGCTTCGCGAGGTCGATCATGGGCCGTCCGTGTTCGGGGAGTGTCGCCCGAGCTTGGGGCGGATCGCCCCGGCGATCAACGTCGGCGGGCGCGGGGCGTCATGACAAAAAAGGCGCCCCCACCGGAGGCAGGGACGCCGAACGGGATGGGATGGGCCGCGAGGCCCATGCCCGGATGAGACTCAGGCGAGGTCGACCTTCTTGGTCTCGGTCTTGGGGCTCTCGCCGGTGAGCGAGGCTTTCACGTAGCCGTAGAGGTGGACCATCGTGGAGGACGGGCTGTCCCAGTACTCGCCCTTCTCGGGATGGATGCGGATCAGGCCGACCTCGGGGTCGTCCTTGCCGTTGGGGAACCAGGTCTTGAGGCTCTCCTGCCACTTCTCGTCGATGAGCTTCTGGTCGCGGATCACCTCGGCCTTGCCGGCGATCGAGACGTAGGTCTGGCTCGACGGATCGGAATAGGAGAGGTTCACCTGATGATCGCGGCCGATCTCGGCGGTCTTCGGGCTGTGCAGCTTGGTGAAGAACCAAACGTCGCCGTTCTCGTCGATCTCGTTGTTCCACATCGGGCGGCTGTTGAGCGTCCCGTCCTGGTCGGCGGTGGTCAGCATCGCGACCTTGACGTCCTTGACCAGCTCGAAGAGCTTCTTCGCGCCCTCGTGGTCGCGATGGTTGCCCTGGTGCATGAGATCCGTACTCCGTCTGTCGTCAATGGCGTGAGCCGGGCAGGCTGAGGGGCCCTGTCGGTGAGAAGGCCCCGTCGAGGGTCCGCTGCCCGGCGATTGCCTCGACAACGGGCGAGTTCGATCTTGGTTCAGGGGGCGGACGAAGCTTTGCCGGAGAGTGGGGGGAATGGAATGAGGGTTGCGCTGCTGGCCCTGCTGCTGGTCGCCGCCGCTTGGCCGGCCTCTGCCGAGGTGCGCTTCGGCTCCGGCGTGCGCATCGGCGGCCACGAATTCTCGAACCGGCGCTACCGCAGCGTCCATATCGAGCGGGTGAAGCGGCTGCGTGGCCCCAACGGCTGCCGGCATGTGCGCCGCGGCGTCTATCGGCGCGGCGACGGCTCGATCGTGCGCGGGCCGATGGAAGAATGCAACTTGATCGCCATTCCGCCGGGACGGCGACGCTGAGAACACGGCGTGAAGGCTGGCGTTTGGCGCAAGGGTGGTTAGATGGTCGGAAGCGGGATGGCCCGCCCCGGCGCCCGATGGAGCTTGAGTTTTGGCGATCACGCGCGACGACGTGCTGAAGGCGCTCTCGACTGTCACGGTCGATCGCGGCGACACCACCCTGCCCGATTCCGGCCGCCTCTCGCAGGTGGTGATCGACCCCGGCAACCGGGTGATGTTCTCGATCCGAATCGATCCGAGCGAGGCCGAGCGGTTCGAGCCGGTGCGGCGCGAGGCGGAAGGCCGCGTGCTGGCCCTGTCCGGCGTGTCGAGCGTGCTCGCGAGCCTGACCTCGGAGCGGGCGCCCAACCCGCCGGCGCCCGGCGCGGCCCCGCGTCCACCGGCCGGCGCTCCCGGTGCCCCGCCGCGCCAGGGCAACGCGTTGCCGGGCGTGCGCCACATCGTGGCGGTGGCCTCGGGCAAGGGCGGCGTCGGCAAATCGACCACCGCCTGCAACCTCGCCCTCGGCTTGAGCGCGCAGGGCCTCAAGGTCGGCCTGCTCGATGCCGACATCTACGGTCCGTCGGTGCCCAAGCTTCTGGGGCTGTCCGGCAAGCCGCGGGTGATCGAGGGCAAGACCCTGGAGCCGCTCCAGGCCTACGGGCTGAAAGCCATGTCGATCGGCCTGCTGATCGAGCCGGAATCGGCGATGATCTGGCGCGGGCCGATGGTGCAGTCAGCCATCACCCAGATGCTGCGCGACGTGGCCTGGGGCGAACTCGACGTGCTCATCGTGGACATGCCCCCCGGCACCGGCGACGCGCAGCTCACCATGGCCCAGGCCACACCCCTGTCGGGCGCCGTCATCGTCTCGACGCCGCAGGATCTGGCGCTGATCGATGCGCGTCGCGGGGTGACGATGTTCCGCAAGGTCTCGGTGCCGATCCTCGGCGTGATCGAGAACATGGCGACCTTCATCTGCCCGAATTGCGGGGCGGCCTCGGCAATCTTCGGCCATGGCGGCGCCCGCCACGAGGCCGAGCGCCTGGAGGTGCCCTTCCTCGGCGAGATCCCGCTTACCATGGCGATCCGTGAGACCTCGGATGCCGGACGCCCCGTGGTCGCGACCGATCCGGACGGGCCGCAGGCCAAGATCTACCGCGAGATCGCTCAGAAGCTCTGGGCCAACCTCAGCGGCGCGCCGGCCGGCCGCGCGGCGCCGAAGATCGTCATCGAGTGAGTTCCGCTCCGGTCGCCGCGTCGGGTCTCTTGGGCCTGATCCTGGCCGGCGGCCTGTCGCGGCGGATGGGCGGGGGCGACAAGCCCCTGCGCCCGCTTGCCGGACGCACCCTCTTGGAGCGGGTCGCCGAGCGGCTCGGCCCGCAATGCGCGGGTGGGCTCGCGCTCAGCGCCAACGGCGATCCAGCCCGTTTCCGGGCGGTGTTCGCCGGAGCCGTCCTGCCCGACACCGTGCCGGACCATCCGGGGCCGCTCGCCGGCATCCTCGCCGGTCTGGAAGCCGCCGAAGGAGCCGGCCTGACCCACATCGTCAGCGTGCCGGGCGACGCGCCCTTCCTACCCCAGGATTTCGTGACCCGACTCGTGGCGGCCGCCGCGGCGGAGGGTAAGCCGATTGCGCTCGCGGCCTCGGGCGAGCGGCGCCACTTCACCAGCGCCCTCTGGCCGGTCGCCCTGCGCGCGGATCTGCGCGGCTGGCTCGTTGCGGGCGAGCGGCGCGTCGGCGGCTTCATCGAGCGGCACGGGGCAGCGGTGGCCTCCTGGCCGGTGGAGCCGGTGGACCCCTTCCTCAACCTCAACGCGCCGGAAGATCTGGCCGCGGCCGAGGCGCTTCTGGCGCGGCTTTCCTGAGCAGCCGGCAACGCACCGTTGGGAGGCGCGCGGATGTTGTGCAAGCCCCTCGGAATTCATATTTAAGTAACTGAGACGACGGCCTTTGGTCGGCCACGGCTATCCTGCCCCTCCCCTCATCCCGAGGTGCCGAAGCGCGAGCAAAGGCCTCGAAGGATCCTCCAGGGATCGCACGCGAACTGGAGGATCCTTCGAGGCCCGATTTCGCGGGCATCTCGGCGGGCATCTCGGGATGAGGGCGCGGGTGGGATCGGCCGCGGGACCGGGTCCGCGATGTTTCCGATTCCGGTCGGAACGAACAGTAGATCGAGAGAGCGACGTTGGCAGACGACAACGACCAACCCGGCGCCGGCACGCCCCCGCCCGCGACCGACATCAAGCCCGTCTCCATCACCGACGAGATGCGCCGATCCTACCTCGATTACGCGATGAGCGTGATCGTGAGCCGCGCGCTGCCCGATGCGCGCGACGGCCTCAAGCCGGTGCACCGGCGCATCCTGTTCGCGGCGCATGAGAGCGGGCACCTGCCCGAGCGCCGCTACGTCAAGTCGGCCCGCATCGTCGGCGACGTGATCGGTAAGTACCATCCGCACGGCGACCAATCGATCTACGACGCCTTGGTCCGCATGGCCCAGGACTTCTCGATGCGCCTGATGCTCATCGACGGGCAGGGCAATTTCGGCTCGGTCGACGGCGATCCGGCCGCGGCCATGCGCTACACCGAATCGCGCCTGGCCAAGCCCGCCAGCGCGCTCCTCTCGGACATCGACAAGAACACCGTCGATTTCCAGGCGAACTATGACGGGGAGCACGAGGAGCCGACCGTCCTGCCGGCCCGCTTCCCGAACCTGCTGGTCAACGGCGCGGGCGGCATCGCGGTGGGCATGGCCACCAACATCCCGCCGCACAATCTCGGCGAGCTGATCGACGCCTGCATCGCCCTCATCGACGATCAGAGCCTGACGATCGAGGCGCTCAACGAGATCGTGCCCGGTCCCGACTTCCCGACCGGCGGTCTCATCCTCGGCCGCGCGGGCACCCGGCAGGCCTACGCCACGGGCCGCGGCTCGATCATCATGCGGGCGAAGTCGCATGTCGAGGAGCTGCGCAAGGAGCGCGAGGCGCTGATCTTCACCGAGATCCCGTATCAGGTGAACAAGGCGACGCTGGTCGAGAAGATCGCCGAGCTCGTCAAGGAAAAGCGCGTCGAGGGCATCTCGGACCTGCGCGACGAATCCGACCGCGACGGCATGCGCATCGTCGTCGAGATCAAGCGCGACGCCATGGCCGAGGTCGTGCTGAACCAGCTCTACCGCTACACGCCGCTTCAATCCTCGTTCGGCTGCAACATGGTGGCGCTGAACGGCGGCCGCCCCGAGCTGATGAACCTGAAGGACCTGCTGCTGGCCTTCAACGACTTCCGTGAGGAGGTCGTCTCCCGGCGTACCAAGTTCCTGCTGAACAAGGCGCGCGAACGCGCCCACGTCTTGTGTGGTCTGGCCATCGCGGTCGCCAATATCGACGAGGTGATCCGCCTGATCCGCACCTCGCCGGACCCGAACACCGCCCGCGAGGCGTTGATGGCCCGCGACTGGCCGGCCCACGACATCGCCCCGCTGATCGCGCTGGTGGACGATCCGCGCTACCGGGTGGCCGAGGACGGCACCTACCGGCTCTCGGAGATCCAGGCCCGCGCGATCCTCGACCTGCGCCTGCAGCGCCTCACCGCCCTCGGCCGTGACGAGGTCGGCGACGAGTTGAAGAAGCTCGCCGACGAGATCGCCGATTATCTCGACATCCTGCGTTCGCGCGCCCGCATCCAGGCGATCGTGAAAACGGAACTGGCCGAGGTGCGCGCGCTCTTCGCCACCCCGCGCAAGACCGAGATCATCGATTCCGATTTCAGCGTCGAGGACGAGGATCTGATCGCCCGCGAGGACATGGTCGTGACCGTGTCCCATGCCGGCTACGTCAAGCGCGTGCCGCTCTCGACCTACCGGGCGCAGCGCCGCGGCGGTAAGGGCCGCTCCGGCATGGCGACCCGCGACGAGGATTTCGTCACCCGGCTGTTCGTGGCCAGCACCCATACGCCGGTGCTGTTCTTCTCCGACCAGGGCCAGGCCTACAAGGAGAAGGTCTGGCGCCTGCCGATGGCCGCGCCGAACGCCCGGGGCAAGGCGCTCGTCAACATTCTGCACCTGCAGAACGAGGGCGAACGTATTTCGACCATCATGCCGCTGCCCGAGGACGAGACGTCCTGGGATACGCTCGACGTGATGTTCGCCACCGCCTCCGGCAATGTCCGCCGCAACAAGCTGTCCGACTTCACCACCGTGAACCGCAACGGCAAGATCGCGATGAAGCTCGATCCGGGCGACCACATTGTCCATGTCGAGATCTGCCGGCCGGAGCAGAACGTGTTGCTCACCACCGCCCTCGGCCAGTGCATCCGCTTCCCCGTCGAGGATGTGCGCGTCTTCAAGGGCCGCGATTCGACCGGCGTGCGCGGGATCAACCTGGCCAAGGACGACAAGGTCATCTCGATGGCGATTCTCAACGCCTTCGACGCCTCCCCCGAGGAGCGGGCCGGCTATCTCAAGATGCGCCGGGCGGTGATCGGCGATGCGGGCGAGGCGGAGGCCGAGCCGGCCGAGGCCGAGGAGACCCCGGAGGCCACGGCGATCTCGCTGGAGCGCTATAACGAGATGGGCGCGGCGGAGCAGTTCGTGCTGACCCTGTCCGATCGCGGCTTCGGCAAACGCTCTTCGTCGTACGAGTACCGGACCTCGGGCCGCGGCGGCAAAGGCATCACCGCGATGCGGGTCAATGCCCGCAACGGCAACCTCGTCGCGTCCTTCCCCGTGGAGGCCTCGGACCAGATCATGCTGGTCACCAATGCCGGCCAGCTCATCCGCGTGCCGGTGGACGACATCCGCATCGTCGGCCGCGCCTCGCAGGGCGTGACGGTGTTCAACACCGACAAGGCCGAGCGTGTCGTCTCGGTGGAGCACATCGAGGGTGAGGATGAGAACGGCGACGGCGAAGAGGCCGTCTGATCGAAGGGGCGGCGGAGGGGGCGAAACGGGCCCCCTCCGCCGCCCGACACGCGGTGCCGATCAAAATTTTGTGATCAGGGATTATTTTCTGAATTACAGTATTCGGTACTAGTCATGATCGAGTGTTGGCTTCACAACATCAGTGTTGCGGTTATATCATAGTTTCCATGCCCAACCGTTGGTAGAGAAAGCGTGGCTTTCCTCACACCTTCGGTTCGAGCCTTGCGCACCTCCCTGACTCTCTCCAGCCTCGCGGGCATCCTTCTCTCCGGGACTGCGCTGGCCGCCGATCTGCCGCCCCGCGCCGCGGCGCCGCTCTTCACGCCGATCCCCGTTTTCGCGTGGACGGGCGCCTATTTCGGTCCCAACGGCGGCTACGCCTACACCGAGAGTGACACGCTGCGGACCACCGGCATCGGTGCGCTCCAGGCCAACGTGACCAACGACCTGCGCCGCGCCAACGTCGCTCTGCCGAAGGACGGGTTCAGCTTCGGTGGCCAGGCCGGCTACAACTTCCAGCTCACGCCGGGCACCGGCTTCGTCTTCGGCTTCGAGACCGACGCGCAGTACCTCGATCTGGCGCGCAGCCGCACCGAGACGATCTTCCGCCCCGCCATCAACCCGAACGTCCTGCGCAACGTCTACGCCGCCGATCTCGACTTCCTCGGCACCGTGCGCGGCCGTGTCGGCTACGCCTTCGACCGCGTCCTGGTCTACGGCACCGGCGGCTTCGCCTACGGCACCACCACGCTGGCCGCGGTCTTCCGCACGGGGACGCCGGTGACCTATGCCGGCTCCCGCTCCGGTCTCGAGACCGGCTACGCCTATGGCGGCGGCATCGAGTACGCGATCCCGGCCAATTCCTTCCTGGATCTCACCGGGTCCCTGCAGATGACGGTCAAGGCCGAGTATCTGCGCTACGACCTCGGCAGCCGCACGGTGCTGATCCCCAGCCGGGGCGGCCCCGGCGTCGGCTACAACATCGAATCCCGCACCGAGGGCGCTCTGGCCCGCGTCGGCCTGAACTTCGGGTTCGGCTCGTACTAAGCCGGCAGACCGGCGGAGCCTTCTTCCATCCCAGACCCATCTCGTTCGAGCGGGCGCCCTCCGGGGCGCCCGTTTCCGTTGGTGGCGGTTCCGTTTGTGGGGAAAATGCTCTAGGCCCGTTCCCGTGACGACCCGTACAGCGCTCTATGCCGGTTCCTTCGATCCGGTCACCAACGGCCATCTCGACGTGGTGCGACAGGCCTGCCGCCTCGTGCCGCGGCTGGTGCTGGCCATCGGCGTGCATCCGGGCAAGGCGCCGCTGTTCACCGCCGAGGAGCGCGCCAGCCTGCTGCGCGAGACCTGCGAACCGCTCGCGACGGCCGAGGGTGCCAGCCTCGAAGTCGTCACCTTCGACGATCTCGCCGTCACGGCCGCCCGGCGCTGCGGGGCGCGCCTGTTCATCCGGGGGCTGCGCGACGGCACCGACCTCGATTACGAGATGCAGCTTGCCGGAATGAACGGCGCGATGGCGCCCGAGGTCCAGACCGTGTTCCTGCCCGCCTCCACCGGCGTGCGCCCGATCACCGCGACCCTGGTGCGTCAGATCGCGGCGATGGGCGGTGACGTCTCCCCTTTCGTGCCGCCGGTCGTTGCCGCGCGGCTCGCCGCCCGCTTCGCCAAATCCTGATCCCCACTACGGAGCTTTAGACCGCATGAATCGCCGCCACGCCGTCCTCGGACTCGCCCTCTCCGCCATGCTCCTCGCCGCCCCGGCGCGGGCCGGCGAGAACACCGTGCTTCTCGAGACCAAGGACGGGCAGGTCACGATCGAGCTGCGCCCGGAGATCGCGCCCAAGCACGTCAAGCAGCTCAAGACGCTGATCGGTCAGGGCTTCTACGACGGCCTGAAGTTCCACCGCGTCATCGACGGCTTCATGGTCCAGACGGGCGATCCCAAGGGCAACGGCACCGGCGGCTCCACCCTGCCCAACATTCCCGCCGAGTTCTCCGCCGCGCCGTTCAAGCGCGGCACGGTCGGCATGGCCCGTTCGGGCAGCCCGAACTCGGCCAACTCGCAGTTCTTCATCTGCCTCGGCGACGCGGACTTCCTGAACAACAACTACACCGTCGTCGGCGTCGTCACCTCGGGCATGGACGTGGTCGACAAGATCAAGAAGGGCTCCAAGGCCGATAACGGCTCCGTGCAGAACCCCGACAAGATCGTGAAGATGACGCTCGCCGGAGGCGGCCAATAGCGGCCCGCCGGCCATCGCGCCGCGGGGTCTGCATCCTCGCGGCTTGCCTTGCCCCGATCGCCCCGATCATGGCGGGCGAGGCCGATGCGTTCGGCGGCCTTGAACCCTGGCGCACCCTGCCCCAAACCTTGCGGGGTACGCAGTATGTGCCGCGGCCCGCCGGTGACACGGCGGCGGCCCCGGCCGATACCCTGAAGGCGCTCTACCCGGCCCTCGCCGCCTGCTGGAAGGCGCCCGAAGGGCTCAGCCGGTTCGAGCGCGCGGAGATCACGGCGCGTCTCTCCCTGCGCCGGGACGGCTCGGTGATCGGCACGCCGCAGATCACCTTCGCCAAGACGCCGTTTGCGAACACGCCGGGCGATACCAGGGCCCGGGACATCCTGATTCGGGCGACGCTCGACGCGATCGCCCGCTGCACGCCGGTCCGGCTCACCCCGGCTCTCGGCGGAGCCATCGCGGGGCGCCCCCTGGCGCTGCGCTTCATCTACGACGGACCTAAAGGACAGGGAATTTAACTCATGGCAGAGACGAACGAGACCATCGTTCTGGAGACCACCAAGGGCCGCGTCGTCATCGCGCTGCGCGCCGACCTCGCCCCCAACCATGTCGAGCGGATCAAGACGCTGACGACCCAGGGCTTCTACGACGGCGTGCCGTTCCACCGCGTCATCGACGGCTTCATGGCCCAGACCGGCGACCCGACCGGCACCGGCTCGGGCGGTTCGGAGCTGCCCGACCTCAACGCCGAGTTCAACGCCGAGCCGCATGTGCGCGGCACCTGCTCCATGGCGCGCACCAACTTCCCGCACTCGGCGAACTCGCAGTTCTTCATCTGCTTTTCCGACGCGCGCTTCCTCGACCGTCAGTACACGGTGTGGGGCAAGGTGATCGAGGGGATGGAAGTGGTCGACACGATCAAGCGCGGCGAGCCCGTGCGCGATCCGGACCGGATCGTGAAGGCGACCGTCGCGGCGGCGTAAAGCCGTTTTCCCCTCTCCTCGCTTGCGGGGAGAGGGGCGTCTGATGTCGCGATGGATCCGGTCGGTCTAACCTTCCGGCGGCTCCCTGAGCCCCGCGGCCTCTTCGAGCCAGGTCAGGATTTCCGGGGCCCGCCAGGGCTTGGGCATGAAGGTCGCGGTGACGCGCAGATCGCTCGGCTGGTCGCCCGCATCGCCCGAAGTCAGCAGCAGGCGGATGCGCGGCCACGTCACGCCGATGATCCGCGCGAGTTCGAAGCCGCCGATCGTGCCCGGCGTGCGTACATCCGAGAACACCACGTCGATCCCGTCGCCCCGCTGATGCAGGATGTCGAGCGCGCGCTCGGCCGTCTCGGCCTCTATGACCTCGAAGCCCTTCTCCTCCAGCAGCTCGGCCGCGAGGTAGCGCTCGTCGGGTTCATCCTCGACGACGAGAATGACGGGCCGGCGGCCTGTGGGTCGTGCGTCACTCATGACTGGTCACTCATGACCCTGATAAATCTAGAGAGCTCGCGGGAAAAACGCAGACTGCGCATCCCACACGACATCCTCCGGCAAAGTCCCCGGCAGACAATACGATAGAACGGCGCGGGCAAACGTCTGTCGTTCAGGGGCAACAGCGCGCGGATTTGTTGCTCTCAAGTCGGGTCGGCATGCGGTTTTGCGTGAGATAAGCCGTCGCACCCGCTCTACGTGCAGGGCTTGATGGGCCGCTGACCCCACCGAACCGGGGTCAAGTGTGCGGTCGGAATAAAATCCGTATTTTCAACAGGGATGGCAACGCGAGAGCGGTTGACGGGTTACGGCTCAGGTGCGTTCACTGTTTGTTCTGAACAGTGTCCTCCCGAGCCCCTTCGAACCCGAGCCCATGCCCCCTCCCCGCTCCCCCGACGTGCCGACGCTCGCCGCGCTTCGCCGACTGACGGACCGCACCGGGGCCGGGAGCGAACCGGCGGATACGCGCACTCTACCCTTTGGGGTTCCAGGGCTCGACGCGGCGCTGCCCGGGGGCGGGTTGGGCCTCGGGGCGCTCCACCAGATCCATGAGGGTGGCCCGCGCGGGCGCTACGCCGCCACCGCCGTGCTGTTTGCCGGCGGCATCCTCGCCCGGCTCGACGGGCCGGTGCTGTGGTGCCTGCACAGCCGCGACCTGTTCGCGCCCGCCCTCGCCCGGGTCGGGCTGCATCCCGACCGGGTGGTCTATTGCGAGACCTGGCGCGATGCCGAGGTGCTGCCCGCCATGGAGGAGGGCCTGCGCCATCGCGGGCTGGCCGGCGTCGTCGGCGAATTGACCCGCATGACGCTCACCCCTTCCCGCCGGCTCCAGCTCGCGGCGGAGGGCTCGGGCGTCACCGCGCTCGTGGTGCACCGCCTCTGCGCGGGCTCGGCGGAAGAGCCCGAACCCAGCGCCGCGCGAACCCGCTGGCGGGTGGCGCCCGCCCCTTCGGAAGGAACGAACCGTCGAATGGGCCGGCCGCGCTGGCGGCTCGACTTGCAGCGCTGCCGTGGTGGGGCGCCGGGGGCTTGGATCGTGGAGGCTTGCGATGCGCAGGGTCGTCTCGCTGTACCTGCCGTCCTGGCCGACCGACCGGCTGCGCCGGAGCGGGTCCAGCACCGCGCCGCCGGATGAGCCGCTCGCCACCGTGGCCCAGGACGGGGCCCGGCGCCTGCTGGCCGGCGTGGATGCCGCCGCCCGCCGCCTCGGACTGCGGCCGGGCATGAGTGCGGCCCATGCCGGGGCACTGGTGCCGGGCCTGCACCTCGTTCCCGCCGATCCCGAGGCGGATGCGGCGGCCCTGGCGCGGCTCGGCCTGTGGTGCCAGCGCTACGCGCCGATCGTCGCCCTCGACCCGCCCGACGGGCTGCTGATCGACATCACCGGCGCCGCCCATCTCCATGGCGGCGAGGCGCCCCTACTCGCCGATCTCTCCGCCCGCCTTGAGCGGACGGGCATCACGGCGCGGCTCGCGCTCGCCGACACGCCGGGCTGCGCCTGGGGGCTGGCCCGCTTCGGCGAGGGGGGAATCGTCCCGTCCGGCGACGCGGCGCGGGTGCTGGCGCCCCTGCCGGTGGCGGCTTTGCGGCTCGGCTTCGAGGCCGTGCGGGCGCTTCAGGATGTCGGCCTCACCCGCATCGGCCAACTCGGCGACAAGCCGCGGGCGGCCTTGCGGCTGCGCTTCGGCGCCGAAATCCTGTTCCGGCTCGACCGGGCGCTCGGGCACGCGCCGGAGCCGCTGACGGCGCTGGCCGCACCGGAGACGCCGCGGGTGGCGTTGCGCTTTGCCGAGCCGGTCGGCGCCCGCGAGAGCCTGGAACGGGTCGCCGCCGACCTCTGCGTCCGGCTCGTGCCGGAGCTGGAGCGGCGCGGCCTCGGCGCGCGCCGGCTCGACCTCGTCTTCGCCCGCGTCGATCGCCTCGATCAGGCGATCCGGATCGGCACGGCGGGGCCGAGCCGCGACGCTAGGCACCTCGCCCGGCTGCTCGCCGAGCGTCTCGCCCTGATCGATCCCGGTTTCGGCATCGAGGAGGCGGTGCTCTCCGCCTCGCGGGTCGAGCCCCTGGCCGAGCGCCAGGATTCCCATCTCGCCGCTGGCCCGCAGGCGCCGGATCTCGCGGCCCTGGTCGATACCCTGCTGGTGCGCCTCGGCGCCGCCCGCGTCTATCGGCTGGCCCCCGTGGAGAGCGACCTGCCCGAGCGGGCGGTGCGCCGCGTGCCGGCTCTGGCCGCCCCCCTCGGCGCGCTCTGGCCCACGGACCTGCCGCGCCCGGCCCGCCTCCTGGCGCCGCCGGAGCCGGTCATGGCGATGGCCGAGATTCCCGACGCGCCGCCGCTCTTCTTCGTCTGGCGCAACACCCGCCATCTCATCGCGCGGGCCGACGGGCCGGAGCGCATTCTCGGCGAATGGTGGGTGGCGGACGCGGAGGCCGAGCTGACCCGCGATTATTACCGGGTCGAGACGGAGGCCGGCGAGCGCTTCTGGCTGTTCCGCGACGGACCGATGGAGGCGCAGGGGCGCTGGTGGCTGCACGGGCTCGGCGAGGCGTGACACCGACCCGCGATGATCCATCGCCGCTCGCCCCTGCGACGGCGGGGCGGCGGGCCTCCGCCGGACGCCTCGCGTCTGACCATGGTCGGAAGCGGGGCGACACGGCATGAGCACGCCGGAGCTTCAGGTCACGACGCATTTCTCCTTCCTGCGCGGCGCATCGAGCCCGGAGGAGCTGTTTTCCGCAGCCAGCTTGCTCGGCATCCCGGCGCTCGGCGTCACCGATCACTGCTCGCTCGCCGGAATGGTGCGAGCGCATCAGGCGGCGAAGGTGACGGGCGTGCGCCTCGTCGTCGGCTGCCGGCTCGACCTCGACGATCTGTCTTCACCCTTGCTCGTCTATCCTACCGACCGGGCCGCCTATGGCCGGCTCTGCCGCTTGCTGAGTCTCGGCAAGGCCAGGGGTGGCAAGGGAAGCTGCCGCCTGACATGGCGCGATCTGGAGACGTGGCAGGAAGGGCTTTTCGCGATCCTGCTCGCCGAGCATCCGGGGCCGGCGCTTCCGAACGATCTCGTGCGCTTCAAGAGCCTGTTTGGTGCCCGCGCCTCCCTCGCGCTGACCCGCCGCTTCCGCCCCGACGACGCGGACCGGCTCGACGCTTTGGCCGCCGCCGCCCGCGCCGCGCGGGTGCCGACCGTCGCCACCGGCGACATCCTCTACCATGTCGCGGGGCGCCGCCGCCTTCAGGACGTGGTGGCTTGCATCCGGCTCGGGCTCACCATCGACCGGGCGGGGTTTGCCAAGGAGCGCCATGCCGACCGCTTCCTCAAACCCCCGGCCGAGACCGCGCGCCTGTTCGCGCGCTTTCCCGAGGCGCTGGCGCGTGCCAGCGAGATCGCGGCGGCCTGCACCTTCTCGCTGGATGACCTCGCCTACACCTACCCGACGGAAGCCGGCGCGGACGGGCTCTCGCCGCAGGAGCGCCTGGACGTCCTGACCTGGGCCGGCGCGGCGCGGCGCTATCCGGCCGGCGTGCCGGAGGCGGTGACGCGCCAGTTGCACCACGAACTCGACCTGATCGGGCGGCTGGCCTACGCGCCCTACTTTCTCACGGTCGAATCCATCGTCGCCTTCGCCAACCGCGAGAAGATCCTGTGCCAGGGGCGCGGCTCGGCGGCCAATTCCGCGGTCTGCTTCTGCCTCGGCATCACCTCGATCGATCCCACGCGGCAGAACCTGTTGTTCGAGCGCTTCGTCTCGGAGGCGCGCCGCGAGCCGCCCGACATCGACGTCGATTTCGAGCACGAGCGCCGCGAGGAGGTGATCCAGTGGATCTTTGAGACCTACGGCCGCCACCGCTCGGCGCTCACCGCCATCGTCAGCCGCTTCCGCTCGCGGGGTGCCCTGCGCGAGGTCGGCAAGGTGATGGGCCTGCCCGAGGACGTGACCGGTGCCCTCAACCGCCTGACCTGGTCTTGGAGCAGCGAGGGCGTCGGCGAGCGCGAATTGCGCGAACTCAACCTCAACCCCGACGACCGACGCCTGCGCCTGACGCTGGCGATCGCCCGCGAGTTGATCGGCACGCCGCGCCACCTCTCGCAGCATCCCGGCGGCTTCGTCCTGACCCTCGACCGGCTCGACGAGCTGGTGCCGGTCGAGCCCGCGGCCATGGCTGACCGTCAGGTCATCGAATGGGACAAGGACGACATCGACGCCCTGAAGTTCATGAAGGTCGATGTGCTCGGGCTCGGCATGCTCGGCTGCCTGCGCCGCGCCTTCGACCTCTTGGCCGAGGTCAAGAACGACCCGCACGACCTCGCCTCGATCCCACCGGATGACAGGCCGACCTTCGCGATGATCCGGCGCGCCGACACCCTCGGCGTGTTCCAGATCGAGAGCCGCGCGCAGATGGCGATGCTGCCGCGGATGAAGCCGGAGAAATTCTACGACCTCGTGATCGAGGTGGCGATCGTGCGCCCCGGTCCGATCCAGGGCGACATGGTCCATCCCTATCTGCGCCGCCGTGAGGGCCTGGAGGAGATCACCTACCCGACCCCCGAACTGGAGGCGGTGCTCAAAAAAACCCTCGGCGTGCCGCTGTTCCAGGAGCAGGCGATGCAGGTGGCGATGGTCGGCGCCGGCTTTTCCGCCACCGAGGCCGACGAGCTGCGCCGCTCCATGGCGACCTTCAAGATGACGGGGGGCGTCCACCGCTTCCAGACCCGCCTCGTCGAGGGCATGGTCGCCAACGGCTACGCGCGCGACTTCGCCGAGCGCACCTTCAAGCAGCTCGAAGGGTTTGGCTCCTACGGCTTCCCCGAGAGCCACGCCGCCTCCTTCGCGCTCCTGGCCTATGCCTCGTCGTGGATGAAGTGCCACCATCCCGATGTGTTCTGCGCCGCGCTGCTGAACGCGCAGCCGATGGGCTTCTACGCTCCCGCACAGATCGTCCGCGATGCCCGCGCCCACGGCGTCGAGATCCGCCCGCTCGACGTGAATTTTTCGCAGTGGGACTGCACCCTGGAGTCGCTCGGTTCGAACCGAAAGCTGTTCGCGGTGCGCCTCGGCCTGCGTCTCGCGGGCGGCCTGTCCGAGCGGGATGGACAGCGTCTCGCGGCGGCACGTGGCGGACGGCTCTTCGCCTCCCTGCCCGAGTTGGCGGACCGGACCGGCCTGCCGGCGGCGAGCCTCACCGGCCTCGTGCGGGCCGACGCCTTCCGCTCGCTCGGCCTCAACCGGCGCGAAGCCGCCTGGGCGGTCAAGGCCCTGCGACCCGAGCCGCTGCCCCTCTTCGCCGCCCTGTCCGAGCCCGAGGCACCGGAGCCCGCGGTATCGCTGCCGGCAATGAGCGCGGTCGGCGAAGTCGTCGCCGATTACTGCGCCAAGGGCCTTAGCCTGCGCGCCCACCCCCTCGCCTTCCTGCGCGAGACCCTTACCGCTCTGGGTGCCCGGCCCTGCGCGGCCCTCGAGCGGGTGGGCAACGGGGCGCAGATCGTCGTCGCCGGGATCGTGCTGATGCGCCAGCGGCCGGGCTCGGCCAAGGGCACGATGTTCATGACCCTGGAAGACGAGACCGGCATCGCCAACCTGATCGTCCGGCCCGAGCTGTTCGACCGGCAACGCCGGGTCGTGCTCGGCGCGCGGTTGATGGCCTGCCGCGGACGGGTGCAGCAGGTCGGCGCCGTGATCCACCTCGTGGCCGTGGAGCTGTTCGACCGCTCCGGCCTGCTGCAGCGGATCGACGAGGAGCCGATCACCCTGCGCACCGGCCGCGGCGACGAGACCGGCCAGAGCGCCCGCCCCGATCCGCGTGAGGCCCCGCTGCCGGTGCGGGCGCGGAATTTCCGCTAGGCTCGAAGCGCGATTGGCTGATCCTGCCAGGAGCCTCCTTCGAGTCCGAGCAGTCGTTGACGCGCGACCCGTATCGCCCTGTAGATGGCTCTGCGGCGCGGGCCATCGGTGACCGAACCGCAGAGCCATCCGCATCGCCCGGAGCCCGCCTCGACGTGTCTGCTGAACCGATCAAGGGACCTGCCTCATACTTTCCCTCCATCGAGAAAAAGTACGGGCGTCCCATCAGCGCCTGGCAGGAGATCGTGCGCAAGAGGCTTCCGGCCAAGCACATGGACTTGGTCGCGATGTTGAAGGCCGACCATGGAATGGGTCACGGACACGCCAACGCGATCGTGGCTTATGTCCTCGCGGCGGAACGGACGTGACCCCTCTCCGGTCGCGGTCCAACCCCGACACGCCGCCGCGCCGTCAGGCCGGTTGCGTCTTTCATCCGCAGCGCCGCCCCGCGCAGACCCGATGGATCGAACAGGAAGGCCGGCCGCCGGGTTAGCCCGAGCGCGAGGGAGGCCACGATGATCCTGCGAACGGGCGCGGATTGGCTCGGGCCACCGCGAAGCAAAAGGGTCCGTTCCGTCGATGCCAACACTCTCCCAACCGCGCGACACCGCCATCGTGTTCGGCGGCGGCAATGCGCTCGGGGCCTATCATGCCGGCGCCTTCGAGGTTCTGCAGGCCCGCGGCATCCGGCCGGACCGAATGGTGGGCGCCTCGATGGGGGCCATCACCGGAGCGATCATCGCCGGTAACGCGCCGGAGGACCGGATCGAGCGGCTCCACCAATTCTGGAACGCGGCGACCCTGCACACGGGCCTCTCGGGAACCGATTTCCTGAAGCCGCGCCAGTACTACAACGCCCTCCACTCGCTCCTGACGCTGGCCTGGGGGCGGCCCAGCATCTTCACGCACCGCTATCCCGGCCTGTGGTCAGCCCTGCCCTGGGTGCCCAACGACGTCGCCCTGTTCGACCACAGGCCCCTGCGCGCCACGCTCGAGCGTCTGGTCGATTTCGAGCGCCTGAACCGGGCCGAGATCCGGCTCACCATCGCCTGCATCGATGTGGCGACCGGCGAGGAGGTTTTCTTCGACAACACCCGCCAGGCGATCCGGCCCGAGCACATCCTGGCGAGCGCCGCCCTGCCGCCGGCCTTTCCCCCGGTCGAGATCGACGGCCGGATGCTGTGCGATGCCGGCTACACCAACAATCTGCCCCTCGATCCGCTGTTCGAGCCCGAACCGACCCGCGACCTGCTCTGCATCGCCCTCGATCTGTTCTCCCTGCGGGCCGACCGGCCGCGCTCGCTCGATGCGGTGCTGGAACGGGCCAACGATCTCATCTTCGCCAGCGCTGCCCGGCGCGCGGTGACGGGACTGGCGCGCAGCTACGCCCTGCGCGAGCGGCTCGACCCGGACGGGCCCGCCGCGACGCTCTTGCACATCGTCCATCAGGCCGGCGCGGATCAGCTCGCCTCGAAGAGCTTCGACTTCTCCCCTTCCTCGATCCGCGACCGCTGGGAGGCCGGCGTCCGCGACATGGGGCGCGGTCTCGACCGTCTGGCCGAGCTGCCGCCTTCGAACGGGCGCTTCCGCTATGAGTGCCCGTGACGGCATGGCGACGGCCGGATGCCGAGAGAGCATTGTCCCGGAGGGGAATCCAGCTTCCGGAACAATGCACTAGGATTGCAGCGACCAGCTCAACCTTTCAAGGGTTTCTGCTACTTAAACCGTTCAAATAGCGCGCCCATACGGTCGGGAGGGACGTCTTTTACCTGGGCACCTTGTCGCTCTGGCCACTTTCCACCCAAGTGGGAAGGGCTATTCTGTCCAAGGATCTCGAAGACAAACACCGTTTTGTCGTAGTACTGAACACATTTAAGATGAGAATTTACGTATGACTTTAGTGGTTCTGAGAGCGTGGAGCGTCCAACTCGATCGGTAATTTCTTGGAACATCTGATCAAGATTCTTCTTAGCATAAGCGGCCTCATGATCTACTCCAGTCACGTAAAAGCCACCAAAGGAAAGTGGTTGGCTTCCGAAAATTTCCTGCACTCTCGCCGCGGTCTTAGTATTCTCGGCAACACCGACGAGCACATAACCTTTGTGGTTTTTGCCAATATTCGCAATAGCTGCGCATGTCTCCATGATTTTGTCGAAGGATTTCTCATCGAAAGACGGGGGGTGGGCGAGGGTGAAGAATCCTTGCTTAAAATCGTAGGCCGCTTGTTCAGTCATCGAATTGGTGAGTAGATTTTGGAATTTAGTTACCCAATGGACTTTGGCTGGATCTGGGTTCTTATCTTCTTCGAAAAAAGTTTGTATCCATCCGACTACAGAGTCGACCGTCTTGCCACGATTCTCCGCGCCCCATCTCCCGCCGTCTTGAATTTGGATATTTTTCCACAATCTAGTAGTCGTGCTATCAGGCCTGTACTGTTTGAAACTACCATGCCTTTCTTCACGACTAGTTCATGAAGCGCTAGGAATACGGCTTGGAAGTAGCGGGGCACTGGATTGCCGCCGTTCCCGTTCGGAAAGATTAGTCCAGTAAATGTCGTCTTGGCTTGTCCAAGGAGTAAGATCAGTACGTCCTGCACACGTTGGTAATCCAGATCGACAAGTTCTGGGCTCCGTTTTCTAATGGCCTGATCTATTGCGTCGAATCTCGCTGTGCTGTTCGCCGTCATTGGGAACGTCGCGCCGTAGTAGTCATCAAAGAGTTCCGTGCGCGAAGCAACGGGTTCGTCCGAAACCATGTAAGCGACAAGGTCGGCGACCATTTCCTCGTCACGGCTCTGGCGAAGCTGATCTTTTGTCAAAATTCCATTGGAAACCCAAAAGACGCTGTCGGCACTAATGCCGTAGTCCAACTCTCTGTTCGTTATGCTGATCTTTCGCATTTCGCTCAGCAACAGCAAGTCGGAGTTCGATGTGTCGCCGCGCACCCGCGCTGAGATTTTTCGGACACATTCCGCAAATGCACCGGTCGCACCTGCTGCTCGCAGCTCCTGTCGAGAAAGCTGGCGGCCGCCCGAGTTGATGCGGCGAAAAACCTCTTCGACTGACTCTCGATGGGCGGCTTCATAAATCGAGAGCGGAACCGGGTAAGACGCGATAGCGAGACATCGATCCCGGTCGAGGATTGGCGTTTTTTGCTCAATCACTTGGCGATCAAGTAGATCTTTCGTTGTGGCAAACGTGTTTAAATCGAAATAACCACCATCAACCGAGAAGTCGTTTCCGATGAACGACGTAATGGCGTTCATACGTTGCATCCCATCGATGATTTCAAGGGTCCCGTCCTGCCGCCCAACAGGTTCGGCCAGCAAGATTATCGGAATAGGAAATCCCTGTATAATTGAGTCAATAAAACTCTGTTTTTCCTCAATGGTCCAAATTAGCTTACGCTGATACTGACGGTTAACGACATATTTGTTATCTTTGAAGTTAATGAACACTCGCTCTACTTGCTCGCCGCGAACAATGAGTTCCTGTTGTGCTGCTGCCATTTTTCCTGCCGCTCGATTGGTCTCCTGCAGCAGGCCGTAATAAGGCAGGAGATATAATATTCCAACTTGAATAGCCGAGTAAAAGTGAAATCCACGATTTTTTCAGGAGGCAGAGTGGGGGCTAGACCCTATTTCTAGGTCGAGCCATTGGATCGTCTCGTCACGTCTGTGCCGACTTGGCCGGCCGGAGCGAGCGCCGCCACCGGCCCGGAATCGGCCAAGCCGAGGCCGGGCGCGATTGTCGCCGGGCGGCCAGCACGAGGTAGATGAGGGAGGCAAGGTGCCCCGCCCCCACCGCCGCCGCGGCGCCGCTGACGCCGCCAGCCTGCATCAGCGGAACCACCACGGCGAGCGACACGACCATGCTCACGCACAGCGATTCGAACAGCACCCGGGTGTTCTGCTTGGCGCGGAAATAGTTCGCGGTGAGATCGCGGGCCAGCACGATGACCACGCTGACCGAGAGGATGTGCAGGCAGTGGGCATAGGCGGCGTATTCCGGCCCGAAGATCAGGCGCAGCCATAGCGCGCCCGGAATGGCGAGGACCGTGAGGATCGTGATGATCGGCACCCCGAGCTTGACGCCCGTGCGCAGCAGGTAGCGGCGCAGGGCCGCCTCCCCGCCCTCGGAATGGGCGCGCGCGGCGGCCACCGGCAGGACGTTCTCGGTGGCGGCGAGCAGGAGCAGCACGGTCCCGACGAGATACTGCGCCGCCCGGAGGCCGCCGAGTTCCTCGAGGCCGAGGGTCGCGCCCGCCACCAGCCAGATGAGCTGCTCTTGGATGAAGGTGACGAAGACGATCGGCAGGAGCCAGCGCGCGAGCGGGATGTGGCGTCGAAAGACCGCGCCGGTCTGCACGTAGCCGGGCCGGCGCAGGATCGGCCGGCCGAACGCGATGATGAAGGGCAGGCAGGTCGCGAACGAGGTCGCGGCGAGCAGCCAGACGAAGCCGTTGCCGCCGATGACGTCGTGCTCCAGCCAGATCAGCAGGGCGACGAAGGGGAAGCTGGCGGCGCGGGCGAAATCCATGAGCAGGGCCTGCACGCCCCGACCTTTCGCAAACAGGAGGCGGCGCAGGGTGAACTGGAGATTCTGCGCCAGCATCAGGGCGCAGGCCGCCAGAAGCGTCTCGCCCGACATCCCGCCGATGCGGAGGGCGATGACCACGAAGACCGCGCCGGGCACGCAGAGCAGGAAGGCACCGGCGAGGATGGTCGCGGCATAGGCCTGCGAGACGCCGTTGCGGGCGCCGACCAGCGTCATCATCGGCGCGGTGATCAGGGCGTTGTGCAGGGCCTGCGCGAAGGTGAGCACGATCAGGATCATCGCGAAATGCCCGAACTCGGCGATGCCGAGCAGACGGGCGGCGACGATGCCGCTGAGGAAGCCGAAGCCGCTGACGACACCCTGGTCGGCCATGGCCGCGAGGGCGGCCGGCGGGCGCCGGACGAGACCGGCGGCGCGCCGGAGCAGGCCTGCCGGCAGGGTGGGCGCGGTGTGGGCTTCGGACATCGCGGATTCCCTGCTCAGCGCGTGGCCAGGATGGCCGTCGCGGCGCGGCGCATCGCCCGGCTCCGGCTGAATAGCCAGAGCGGGTTGGACGCCACGACGTTGCGGCTGGCGCCGCGCTTGAATTCGGTGACGCCCGGATTGCCGGCGGGGTCGATGCCGCCGAGATCGAGCACCGAGGCCCCCTCGCGCTTGGCCCGCTCGATCAGGCGCCAGAGGGCGAGGCGGCCGGCTCCGGTCGCCTTGGCCCGCTCGTTCGAGGCGACGTAGAAATCGGTCCAGCGGTGGGCTGCCCGGTGGACGATCCGCACCAGAACCGGTTCGTTCCGCTCGCGTATTTCGAGGAACAGGAGGTTCGGGTCGTTCGCGGCCAGATCGCGGAAGGCCGCCGTGTCGAGGCTGTTGCGAAAGCCTTTGCGCCGCTTCAGGGCCTCGTAGAGCCGGCCGAAGGTCTCGAAGGCCGCCAGCCGCTCGGCCGGGCCGGTCGGGAATGTGGTCGTGAGATCCGGGTTTCGCTCGGCGGTCTTGAGCACGTCGCGCCAGCGGCCCTCCATGGCGGAGCGGATCCGCGCCATCTCCTCGGTCAGGTCGAGTTCCAGCGTGTGCGTCCGGGCGGTGACGACCGGCGCGAAGCCGTGGCCGAGCAGGGCCAGCACCGCCGCCGGCGTCTGGAACTGCTGGTAGTTCACGCCAAGCAGATCGAGGCGGCCGAGTTCGAGATGGCCGAGGAAGGCGCGGAACACCGCCTCCGCCCGCTTCTCCCCCAGCCGTGTCAGGACCGGGCATCCCTGTGCCAGGACGATGTGGCCGAGCCAGCGGCGGCGGCGCTGAACCTGGGCGTAGGCGAGCGCCTGCCCGTCACGCGCGCGGATGGCGAGCCGCCGCACGTCCCAGCCGATGCAGCTTTTGTACTCGCCCCAGCGGCGCGACGCGTAGAGGTTGGCGCCCGGCTGCTGCCAGACCGCCTCGTCCCAATCGGGATCGTCCGTCACGTCGACGACCGTCAGTTGCCCCACCTTCGAACATCCTTTCCGTGCCGGCCGTTCCGGCGCGGGACAGGGCATGGCCTGCCTGACGCAGCTCAGCAAGGGACGAGCCAGCGCAGCGTCAGCAATAATGAAACCAATATACGAGTTTAACCATGGTCGATCGGGATGATTTGTGCAGATGCCATCAGCTTATCCCTGTGATAGAGGCGGGCATCGGAGGGTGAGGCGCGGATGAAACATTGGGTCAAGACGACGCTGCGCCGCGCGCCGGCCCTGCGCGCCCTCGCCCTGCGCGGGAGCGCCCTGTTCAAGTCGTTGGCCTGTGCCGAGCCCGGTCTCTACACCCTGTGCTACCATCAGGTGCCGGAAGCCGAGCAGGATCGTTTCGCCGCGCAACTGCGCCATCTCGGCCGGTACGGGGATTTCATCGATGCCGATGGGGCCGCCGAGCGCCTCACCGCCGGTTGGCCGGCCCGCGACCGCGCCTTCCTCGTCACCTTCGACGACGGCTATGCCGACACCTTCGAGGTGGCGCGCCCCGTTCTGCGGGCCCTGGGCATTCCCGGTATCGTCTTCCTGATCAGCGATTGGATCGACGCGCCGCCGAACACGCCGCCCGGCCTCGACCGGGCGATGTCCCTGGCGCCGAGCGGGCGCCTCTACATGAGACGGGCCGAGATCGCGGCCTGGTGCGCCGACGGTCTCGATATCGGCTCCCACACCGCCACGCACCAGCGCCTGAGCCGGCTCGACCGCGCGCGGGTCGCCGACGAGATCGCCCGCTCCCGGCGCGACCTCGCCGCCCTCACCGGCCGGGAGATCCGCCATTTCGCCTGCCCCTGGGGGGTCGCCGACCACGATTTCGACCCGGAGCAGGATCCGGCGCTGGCCCTGGAGAGCGGCTACCGGACCTTCTTCACCACGCGGCGCGGCCGGGCGCTGAGCGCCGCGGACCTGCCGGCGATGCCCCGCCACGTGGTCGAGCCGCATTGGCCGGTCTCCGATTTCGAGGCCCTCATGGGCGGCCGCTGGACGGGATGGCGGGCGCGGGGAACGGCTTGAGAGGACTTTTGCGCGGGACTCTTGTCCGCATTATCCCAAAAGCCGGTGGCCACCGTTCGGGGCGATGCTCTATCCCAACGGATCGGTGCCGGGCCGGTTCGAGCCCGCGGCGCCTGACCTGAGGTCGCCCATCCATGGCAACCGGTGCGATGCGCCCGATCGTCGTCGTGACCGGGGCGCTCGCGCCCTACACGCATGTTCTCTACGAGCATCTGGCGGAACGGCTCGCCGGCCGTGATGGCCGGGCCCTGCATGTCCTGTCCTGCACGCCGCGCGAAAGCGCCCGGCAATGGGTGATGCCGCCGCCGCGCCTCTACCGGCACGCGGTGCTGCCGGGCCTGCGCTGGCACCGCTCCTCGATCCGCAACCTCTACATCAACCCGGCGGTGGTGCCGCGGCTCGCCGCTCTGCGTCCCGCGGCGGTGGTGCTCAACGACTTCTCGCCGACCATGCTTTTCGCGGCCGGTGCCGCGCGCGTGCGGCGCATCCCCACCCTGATCCGCACCGACGGGGTGCCCGAGACCGATCCCGGCGCGCGCTCCGCCCCGCATCGCTGGCTGCGCCGTGCCATCGTCTCGGGGGCCTCCGCCGGGATCGGACCGAGCGAGGGCAGCGGCGCGGTGCTCGCCCGCTACGGCTTGCCGGCGCGCAACTTCGTCCTCAGCCCGCTCTTTCCGGCCTGGACGCCCTCCGCCCCGCCCCCGCCCGACACCGAGCGGCCCTACGATCTCCTGTTCTGCGGCATGCTGAACGAGGAGGTGAAGGGCGCACGCTTCTTCACCGACATGGTGCTCGCCTGCTGCGCCCAGGGCCGGCGTCTGTCGGTCCGGGTCGCGGGGGACGGCCCGCTGCGGGGGGAGATGGAGGCGCGCTTCGCGCAGGCCGGCCTCTCCGCCCGATTCGACGGCTTTCTGGGCCAGGAGGCGCTGCCCGAGGTCTACGCCTCGGCCAAGCTCTTCCTGTTTCCGAGCCGCGGCGACGTGTGGGGCATCGTCGTGCAGGAGGCGCTCCAGAGCGGGACCCCGGTGCTCGCCTCACCCCATTCCGGCGCGGCCCGTGGCCTTCTGGAAGCCTATGGCTGCGGCGAGGTGCGGCCGATGGCGGTGGCGGATTGGGGCGAGGCGGCCCTGCGGCTCCTCGACGACGAGGGCCACCGCCGGGACCTGCGACAGGCGGCGGAGCGCGCGCTCCCGCACTTCACGGTGGAGGCGGCCGTCGCGGGATATCTCGAGGCCCTCGAACCCATCCTGACGGATCGCACCTGACCGGGCCGTTCGATCTGAGCCACTCGACGCGAAGTTGTACACGGTCTTGTTCGAGGCGCCGAGCGGAGGGAGGCGCTTTGCAGCCGCTTCGGGCGGAGGCTACATTGGATCGCGGGCGCGTAGAGTCTCGCTGTCATCGAAGGTCACAGCGCCAATCCTTGGTCGATAGTCCGACAAGGGTAAGACCTACCTCTATCGAACTAGGAAGCGTCTCGAACGGAAGCGATTAACATTCTATATCAAATCGATAATACATAGACCCTATTAGTGATATTTTTACAACATCATGTTGGAAGGTAAACTCGGCAATATCATCCTTAAAAATTTGACTTGCTTCGGCTGTTTATTTTGCACGATTGTGTTGTTGCGGATCATTCCTCGCCCGCTTGTGTCCGCCTGGCATCCATGTCTCGCTGGAAGCGTTTCACAATGGACATAATCAAGAAAATGCGCTGGGAGCGTCCACTTGACCTTGATCGCGCCGAGGCTCCGCACATGACTGTCGCTTCTCACGATGCTCCGAAGCCGGTCGATAGCCTGACGAGTATCCTGCGTCTCGTCCAGTCGGATGCCGATGCGAACGCCTCCGCGGCGGTTGCGTCGCCCTCCTCCTCTCAGGATTGGGCGAACCTGATCGACCGCGTGCGGGCGGCCGCCCAGCGGACGCGCGAAGTGGAGGCGCAGGCCCAGGAGCAGGAGCAGCGCGTGCACGAACTGCTGGAGCGCGTTCGTGACGACGTGAAGCTCGCCAGCGAGCGCGTCCGGGCCGCGGAGACCAAGGCGGCCAACGTTCAGGCCCAGGCCGAGCAGCGCATCCGCGCGGCGGAAGAGCGGGCCGAGGCCGCCGAGGAGCGCGCGCGGATCGCCGAGGATTGGCTGAAGCAGGTGCACGAGGCCATCGTCAGCGAGTTCTCGACCCTCACCGAGGTGCCGTCCAAGGCGGCGTGAGACCTCCGCAATTGCCGGAAGCCGGACGCACAGAAGCCGGTCATCGATCGGCTCCCGTCTCGCTTGGTCACGCTGTCAGCGCCGCGTGTCCGTGAACGGCGAGGCCGGTAGCCCGTCCCGCCGCATCTTCGACGGGTCGAGGCGGAGCGTGATGCCGCGCTCGGCAGCGAAGCGGGCCAGCGCGCCGAGGTCGCCCGGCTTCGGGACCGGGCCGTCGAGGCGGGTGTTGAACAGGATGATCTGGCGGCCCGCCTCCGCCTTGTCGGTGAGCGCGAGGTCTTCGCTCCCGATGCTCACATTGTCGACGATCTGGTTGTTGCGCGCCACGCCCGGCTCATCGGTCAGCGCCTCCGCGAGCTTCGGGTAGCGCATCCGCCAGGGCGGGGAGTCGAGCGGCATCGCGGCGAAGGCGGCGCGGAACTCCGAATCCGCTTCGTTCAGGGACGGCTTCATCCATGTCAGTCCCCGCGCATCGAGGGCGACCATCGGGCTTGAGGCGACGAAGACGTTGCGGGTGACGATGTTGTCGCTGCCGCCGCCGATGAAGACCGGCTGCTGCACATCGACGAACAGGTTGCGGCGGATGGTGAAGCCGCTCGCCATGTCGTCGAGATAGACGCCCTTCACCTCCCTTCCCGGCCCGGTGCGGATGTCGTGGATGTAGTTTTCCTCGATGATCGAGCCGCGGGCGGTGAAATCGCGTCCGGCATAGATCGCGCCGGTATCGCTCAGGCCATGAATGAGGCGCGCCACCTCGTTGCCGCGAAACACATGGTCGTTGCCGCGCAGGTAGATCGCGTAGCCGATCGCGTCGGTGATGAGGTTTCCGCTCGCCTCCGCGCCGACGCCGTCGAGTTCGATCGCGGAACTCTGGGTCTGGCTCAGCCGCGAGAAGCGGGTGAAGCGGGTGTCGCGCACGAACAGCCCGCCGCGCTGGAGCGTGGCGCGGTCGCCGCCGACGAGGCGGACCCCGCTCGCGCCGATATCGTGGACCGTGCTGCCGGAGACACCGCCCCCGGCCACTCCCTCGAACACCGCCGCACGGCCCGCCGCCCAGGCCAGTTCACTCGCGCGGATCTCGACATCCTCGCCGCCCCGAACGACGATCAGATCGCCGCGCGCGCGCTCCAGCCGAAGCCGCTCGAGGCGCAGGTGCCGCGCGCCCTCGGCCCGGATCAGGGTCTCGGCGAGGCTGACTTCGAGATCGGTCGCGCCGGGAGACGGCCATGCCAGCAGCAGGCCGCTCTCGCCGTCGCGCCACCATTCACCGGGTTCATCGAGGGCGCCGAGCGCGTGAACCAGCCGCATCCGGGCGCCGTCGCGGATGCCCTCGTAGGGCGGCGCGTCCAGTTCGAGCCGGCGGCGGCGCTGATCGACCTGCGCCACGTGAAGCGTTTCCAGCAGCCAATCCCAGCGCCAGAAGCCCTCCACCCACAGGTCGTGCTCCAGGGAGAGATCGGGCAGGCCCGGTGTGTCCTTCAGGGTGAAGTCCAGGCCCCCCGCTTCGGCAGCGGCGACCGTCGTCCAGCCGGAGTTTAGCCCCGGATTCGGCCACTGCGCCGGGCGCAGGGCGCCGCCGGCATCGAAGATCTCGGTGACGCGCGGATGCGTTTCGCGTAAGCGCCGCGGCGCGCGGTAGGCGGGCTCCCGGCGCAAGGCCTCGGGCAGTTGGTACGCGCGCACCGCGTCGCGGGCCGCCACCGGCAGCCGCGCGCGCAAGCGCGGCGGCAGGGATGCCGGCGCCAGGGGCACGCTGCCGACGAGCCGGCTCGATCCGTCGGCCGCCCCGCGCAGGATCAGGGGGGCTGCGGCCGTGCCGGCATGGTCGGGGCCGATCCGGACGGGCGCCGCGATCCGGTGCGTTCCGGGTTCCAGCGCGACCACGATCGCCCGCCCCTCCCCCTGACGGCGCAGCGCGGCGACGCGGGCGAGCGCCAGCGGCAGATCCGCGAAGCGGTCGGCTCGTCGGGCGCCTCTGTCTCCGGTCGGCGCAACCCGCAGGACCAGCGGCGCTTTCGCCTCGCCGCCCCGAACCTCCGCGGTGGCGCCGAGGAGCGGCGATCCGACGAGGAGGGCGGCGAGGACGGCGGCGGCGCTCCGCAGCGGACCGAGGCTCACGCCTCGGTCTCGGCGTCGGTCATGACGAGTTGCACCCGCGCGTCGCGGCCGATGGCGTCGAGCGCCCGCCGCAGCGGAGCGGTGCCGCTGCGGCGGGCGCTGGCCGTCAGCAGCAGGGCCGGGAAGCGTTGGTCCTGGGCGAGACGCTCGGCGGCGATGTCGGTGCCGATCAGCCCGATATCGACGAAGACGGTGTCGAAGGCGGATGCCGCCGTCAGGATCGCACCGGTATAGGCCGCCGTGCCGAGGCGCAGGGCGGCGTCGTCGAAGGGCAGGATCTTGACCCCGGTCGGCCCCTCGACCAGCGCGTCACCGAGCCCCGCATGGGTCCGCAGCACCTCGGCGGCGCCGCGCTTGGCCTTGCTCCGGAGATCGCGCGAGATCATCGCCTCCGGGTCGGCATCGACGAGCAGCACCCGCTGGCCGTCGAGCGCGGCCGAGGCGGCGAGGCTGCGCGCCAGCTCCGACTTGCCGCTCCGGTCGTCCGCCGAGGTGACGAGCACCACCGTCGGCCGCGTGGCGCCGAAATCGCGATGAAGGCGGCTGCCGAGACGGGCCACGGCCACGTCGTAGGCGGTGTCGGCGCGCAGGGATTCGCTGCCCGCCTTGCTCCGCGTCCGGGTCGGCACCTTGGTCGGCAGGGCGGCGATGACGGGGAGCCCCGCAATCTGCTGAAGCCGGCGGCGCGAACCGATCCGCCCCGCGGCCGGCACGGCGAGCAGGGCAAGCAGGGTGCCGAGGCCGAGCCCGGCCGCCAGTGCCGCGGCGAAGATCACCGGGATCGGGGGGCCGAGCCGGCGCTCCGGCAGCGAGGCGGGCGAGATGACTCGCGAGGTCGAGGTGTCGAGGCGCTGCTGCTCCTGAAGCTCGCGGGCGCGGATGAGGAAGGCCTCGTAGACCGCGCGGCTCGCTTCGACCTGGCGCTCCAGTTCGCGCAGGCGCACGAAGCTCTTATCGACGGACAGAGCCTCCTTCTTGCGGCTCTCCAGGGTGGCGGCGAGCGAGGCCTCGTTGGCCTGCGCCGAGCGGTAGTCGTTGCGGGTGGCCGCGGCGATGCGGCGGATCTCGGCGTTGATGTCGGCGCGCAGGGTCTGCACCTGCAGCTCGCCGGTGCGCAGGGTCGGGTGACGGGGGCCGAGGTTGGACAGGGTGTCGGCCCGCGCCGCCTCGATCTGGGCGAGCTGGGCGCGCAATTGCGCGACGGTCGTGGACTGGACGATCTCGGTCACCGAGTTGAGGTCGGCCCGCCCGTTGGCGACGGCCTCGATCTGAGCGAGCCGCCCGCGCAGCTCGCCCGCCCGGGCCCGCGCCGCGCCGAGCTGCTGGTTGAGCTGGGTCAGCGCCTGCTCGCTGACGAGCTGGCCGCGGGTGCCGACGAGGTTGTTGGCGGCGCGGAACTTCTGCGCCTTGTCCTCGGCCTGGCGGAGGTCGTCCTGCAACTCGCCGAGCCGGCTCGACACCGCTTCGCCGGCCTTGCGGGTGAGCTGCGCCTGCGCCTGCGAGACGGTGGTGAGGTAGGTCTCGGCGATGGCCTGGGCGAGTTCGGCGGATTTCCGGCGCTCCTCGCTGGCGACCGCAAGCTCGACCACGAAGCTGCGCTCTAGCCGACGCGCGGTGGTGCGATCGCGCAGGGTGCGCAGGGCGGTGAGCGTGTCGTCGACCGGGCCGCCGGCCGTGACGAGCAGAGAGGAGACGCGGCTCTTGAGCGCCTCCAGCGGCGAGGCGGGGCGGACGAAGTCCGGATCCTGATCGAGCTTGAACCGATTCACGACCTGCCGCAGCACGTCGTCGGAGATGAGGACGCGGATCTGGCTGTCGACGAGGAACAGGCTCGCATCGCTCGCCTGATCCGAGGGCGTCACGCCGTCCTTGACCACTTGGATGCCGCGCGGGTCGATCAGGATCTGCGTCACGGCGGCGTAGAGCGGCGGCACCAGGGCGAGCCACGCCGCCGCTGCCACCACGAGCAGCACCGCCGGGGCCAGCACCAGCGCCCAGCGCGCGCGCAGGGCCCGCCCGATCTCACGCGGGTCGAGGAACCAGGGTTCAGGCGTCACGTCCGGCTTGCCCGGCTCCGCGCCGACGAAGAATCGCGAAGGCATCCGCTCGATCATCGTCATCGCAGAACTCTCGAACAATACGCGCCTGCGGGTCTCATCGACCCGCAGCAACCGGTCCGGTCCGTCAGTCTCGTCCCCGATTGGGTCGTCCGGGGACGATTTTTCCCGTTTTGGGACAGCGGCCGCGGGCCGGAGGTGGTTTGGGTCTCATGCTTCAAGATGTGGGCCAGGATGCGCATCACGCGGGCGCCGCAACCGGGAGACCGAAGGCGGTGGCCGCCGGAACGGGCGTGGCCGCGCCCACCGGCTCGCGGCGCAGGGCGCCGATGCGGGCATAGGCCAGCAGCCCCACGAAGGTGAGGACATTGATGTTCCAGTCCTGAAAGATGCCCGGCGTCGTCATGCCGTTGAGGATCAGGAAGAACACGCAGGTGGCGACGAGGCGGCGTCCGGCAAGGTCGAGCTTCATCCCCCAGCGCAGGGCAGCCCCCAGCACCATCGCGCAGAGGCCGAGCCCGATCAGGCCGGTGCCGGCCCAGGCGCTCAGCAGCATGTTGTGCGAGCTGGAGATGAACACGGCGTCCCGCGCCAGCGTCTCCGCCAAGGCCGTGGTGGGAATGAGAAGCTGGATGAAGCGGTCGCCCGCTGCGTAGCCGGCGCCGACGAAGCGGTCCTTGGTCGCCTCGATGAAGACCGGCCAGAAGGTGCCGCGCCCGGTGGCGTCGGCCAGCTCCTCCGTGGGCTTCTGCAGCACCACCGAGACCACGTCGAGCAGGGCGGGGAAGGCCGACAGGCCGACCATCAGCACCACGAACAGGATCAGGTAGACGGTGAAGGCCGAGTAGCCGAGGCGGCGCAGCCGGCGGTGGCGCGATGCCACCATCATGCCGGGGGCTGCCGCGACGAGCGAGGCGGTGCTTGCGGCCGAGCCCGCGATGACGAAGCCGACGAAGGCGAGCAGGAGATGGGCGCGCCGGTGGGGGATGCGAGCGTCGAAGAGAACGAGGAAGGCGTGCGCGGCGCAGAGATAGGGCATCAGGTTGTGCTTGGCCGACGAGAACACGATCCCATGCGCGAAGTTGTCGAGGATGACCGGCGCCGTAGCGAGCAGCCACGCGACGGTGAACAGCGCGAAGAGGTTGGCGAGCCGCCGCTCGATATCGCTGCGGTCGAAGATCAGGATCGCGGCGAGGGTGAAGATCGCCAGCTCGACCGTCCGGTAGACGGTGTAGCTCGGCACGATCGACCACGCGGTGCTCAAGCCGTTCACGAGGATCATCAGCGTGAACGGCAGGTACGGCATCGAGAACGCCACCAGCAGGACGCGCCGGTCCACCGCGACCCGGGCCATGAGATAGAGCCCGGTCAGCCCGGTCATGACGATAAGAGCGAGGTTGGAGGCCGTCAGCCCCTGCTCCAGCACCGCGTTGCCGTCCTCCCGGGGGACGTTGAAGACCAGCGGCAGCAGCGCGAAGATCGTCGTCAGGGCGAACGGGACCGCCACCGGGCCGTTCAGCGGCCCCATCCGGGTCTCGAGTTTGTGGCGCGCCAGCGGGTAGAGCAGCGCGAACCAGACCACCACCGCGACGACCAAGAGGAAGTTCAGCATTCCGGCGATTCCATGGAGCGTCGTCTCAGCCTCGGCCGGGTGTCGAGAAAGCCGATCTCGTGCCCCTCCGATCCCGTGGGAGCCAACACTCTGTGGAGTCTTGGTTTATGGCGTCTTTCAGGCTGTGCGGCGCGTGCGCGACTCCGTGACCACTCGGAATGACGCCGGATTGATCTCGCTGCGGCTCGATCGGAATGTCGGTTTACGCTGAGCGCCGGGCGGATCGGCTTTGAGGCTCGCGATGACATCGACCGGGAACCTCATCCGTCCCCGTGTCGATCCGTTCTCCTGATTTTAGGCGGCCGCCGCTTCGGCGGCGAGCGCCCTCAGGATCCGAACAGGACGACCTCGGTATAGGTGAGGTCGCCGGTGGCCGGCGGGTTCGGGCCGCGGGCGTATTTCGGAGCGCGGCCCTCGAAGAAATGTCCGACGAGGCCGGGCAGCTTGCCCACGGCATCGAGCACGAACCACGGCATGGCGTGGTGCAGCATGAGATGCCGGCCGATCGCGCCGAGGAAGGCGGACAGGTCGAGCGCGGTCGAGCGGTAGACGAGCTGGAGGCAGGGCAGGCGCGGCCACCGGGTTTCCCCCGGCCGCAGCTTGATGGCGCGCCGCTGGAAGAGGACGGCCCAGGCCTTCTCCTCGTCCGAGCAGACGAGGCCGATGCAGCCATAGGCGATGTGGTCGGCCACCAGCCGGGCCTCCGCCTCCGGCAGCAGGCGCAGGGCCTCGGGCGTGGCCGCACGGACGCGGCGCCCCCGGCCGAAACCGGCGAGCAGCGGCATGACGAGCATCTGGCCCGAACAGACCGGCTTGAAGCCGCGCGCCTTGTGCATCTGCCACGTCTGCGGAGCGGGCGAGACGTTGGTGTAGGTCACCCGCTGGTCGCGCATGGCGAAGCCGTCGAGCAGGGTGCCCAGCGCCCGGAATTCCGGCAGAACGAACCAGCTCGACAGGTTGCAGCGCAGATGCGTGCCGGCCTCGTCCGTCACCATGCGGTAGAGCGCGAGCAGGACACCGACGATGGCCCCGTCCCGTTCCAGCACATAGCCGTAGCGCGGCACGTCGTCGGGCAGCGGCTGGGTGCGGTGCCGGTCGAGCCCGGTCCGCCAGTAGGTTTCGGAGCGATCGGGGAAGCCGACCTGCAGCAGCCGGACCACGGCTGCGAGGTCATCCTCCTCGATGGTGCGGCAGCGGACCTTGGGCCGCGCGCTGCGGACGCCCTCCCCCGCGGGCGGGACGTCTTCCACGGTCTCGTTCACCCCACTCATCGGCGGCCCCCTTCGGCTCGTCGTGCTGTCCGGCACCCGTTTTCGTCCCACGGCTCCGCGCGATCGAACCGTGAGCAAGGCGCGTGATCGTCCCGCTCGGAGACGCGCTCGAAAACAGAGCGAAATCAATGCCAGCCGGCTGATGCCGTTTCGGGATTGCCGGTCTTTTTGTCTGAGTTAGTCTCGTCGTTCGTTTTCCGCCCGGACAAGCCGGACTCTATTGATTTTCCGCCAATTTTGTCGAAGCACGTCTCGGCTCAGGGCCGCCGTCTGGCGTCAGGCGGTGCTGCCGGCGTCGATGGTGAGCACCGTGCCGGTGACGTTGCGGGCGCGATCCGACATGAGGTAGGCGACGGCGTCGGCCACGTCCTGCGGCTCGGCCAGCCGCTTGAGGGCGCTGCGGTTGGCCACGCGCCCGCGCTCGGCCTCGTCCATCTCGCCGGTCATCGCCGTCTCGATGAAGCCGGGCGCCACCGCGTTCACCGTCACGCCGAGCCGCCCGACCTCGCGGGCGAGCGACTTGGTGAAGCCGATCATCGAGGCCTTGGTCGCGGCGTAGACCGACAGCGCGTTGTAGCCGGTGAAGGCGATGATCGAGCTGACATTGACGATGCGGCCGGCGCCCGCCGTCATCATCCCGCGGGCGAGGTACTTGGTCAGCACCATCGGCGCGAGGGTGTTGAGGTGGACGAGTTCGGCGATCTTGGAAGCCGGCATCGTCGTCAGCAGACCGGGCGTGCCGAGCGCGGCGTTGTTGACGAGGCCGTAGACCGGGCCGTGCGCGGCCCGGATTTTCTGGGCGAGCGGCTGGAGCGCGTCGATCTCGCCGAGATCGGCAGCCATGAAGGCGATCCGGCCGGGGCCGGCGGCGTTCTGCGCCGCCTCCAGCGCCTCGCTCGGGCGCCGGGCGAGCGCCACCACGCGAAACCCGTCGCCGGCAAGCGTCTGGGCCATGGAGAGGCCGAGGCCGCGGCTCGCGCCCGTGACAACGACGAGGCGCCCGGTCTTAAGGTCGTCCTTGGAAACGTCGCTCACGCGCCCCTCCGCACCAGCTTGCCGCCCGACGTGATCGGCAGCGTGTCCACGAACCTCACGCTCGCCGGCACCTTGTGGCCGGCCAGGCGCGGGCGGCAATGGGCGATGATCGCCTTCTTCAGCGCCGCCTGATCCGTGCCCGCATCGGCGCGCAACACCACCTCCGCCTCGACCACTGCGCCGAGAATCGGGTTGGGGCGGGCGCGTACGCGGGACATCGAGACGCCGGGGAAGACGTTGATAACGGTCTCGACTTCTTCCGGCTGCACCTTGGCGCCGCCGACATTGATCACGCCGCTGCGCCGGCCGAGGAAGTGGTAGCGCTCGCCGCGAAGCTCCACGAGGTCGCCGGTATCGATGAAGCCGTCCGCGTCGATCAGCGCCTCGGGGGCCGCGCCGAGATAGCGCCGCCCGGTGCGGCCGGAGCGCACGAACAGGCTGTCCTCGCGCACGGTGATCTCGATCCCGGCGCGGGTGCCGATCAGCGAGGCCGGAAACCCCTCCTGCCCATCCTCGACGGTGAAGCCGACGCCGCCCTCGGTCGAGGCGTAGGCGTGGGCGATGCGCGCCTCAGGGAAGGCGTCGCGCAGGGCATCGAGGATGTTCTGGTCGGCGATCTCGCCCGAGAGCCGCACGTAGCGGGGGCTCAGCCGGTCGAGGGCCGCACTCATCAGGGCGAGGCGCCAGTGCGAGGGCGTGCCGAGGATGTGGGTGACCCCCGCCGTGCCGACGCGGACGAGATAGTCGCGCACCGGCTCGCCCGCATCGGAGAGCACGAGCGAGGACGGCCCGAGCATCGCCCGCAGGAAGACCTGAAGCCCGCCGTAGCGGCGGATGTCGTAGAAGGTGCTCCACACGGTGCCGGGCTCCGGCGCCGCGGCGGTGTTGATGCCGCCGGCCAAGCCTTCGAGGGTGTGGGCGACGAGCTTCGGTGCGCCGGTGGTGCCGGAGGTGGCCAAAGCCCATTCCGTCTCCCGCGGCGTCTCGGCGCCCGCGCGGACGGCGTCGGCCGCATCGATGCGCGCCAAGCCCGGCAGCGCCTCGGGGGCAAGACCCTCGGCATCGCTGACGCAGATCTCGGCCTCGGAATCGTGCGCAATCCGGGCGATGTGCTCCGGCGCGAGCTTCGGCGGAACGAGGGCGAGCCGGGCGGCGAGGCCGTCGAGCGCGATCATGGCGCGGGCCGCCGCCATCTGCCCGCCGACGGCGAGCAGCACCCGGCGGCCGGCGAGCGCCGCGGTCACGGCGGCGTCAGGATCGCCGGAGACGATCCCGGCGAGATCTTGTCGGCTGCGGTGGTCGGACAGGAACAGGCCGTCGAGACCGCCCGCCGCCGTAAGTCTCTCGCGCAGGATCATCGGGGTCAGGCCGCCTGCCGGGCCGCGGCGCGGTCGTAGAGGGCGACGAGGTCGCCGACCGTCACCGGCAGGTCGGAGGCATCCATCTCGCTGAACGGGTCGGCGCCGGTGAGATCCTCCATCCGCGCGACGAGGAGCGCGAAGCAGAGCGAGTCGAACTCGGTGTCGAGCATCACGAGGTCGTCGGTGATCGGCGGCATCGCCTTTTCCTGCTCGGCGGCGATGGCGGCGATCTCGGCGAAGACGGTCTCACGCAGGGACATGGGGGCTCTCCTCAAGGATGGGTTGGGCAAGGGGTGGGGTTAGGAGGCGCCGCGCAGGCATGCGCCGAAGTCGCGGGCGATCTCGGACAGGATCGGCCGGCCGCGCGGCACCAGCCGCCCGAGGCCGTAGAAGAAGTGGATCATGCCGGCATGCACCGTGTGGGCGGTCTCGATGCCCGCTTGCTCCAGACGCTCGGCATAGGCCCCACCCTCGTCGCGGACGGGATCGTATTCCGCGGTGTGGATGCGGGCCGGCGGCAGGCCGGTCAGATCCGCCTCGCGCAGGGGGCAGAGACGGGGCGACGGCGCGGCGGCTTCGGGACCGCAGGCCGCAAGGTCGCACCGGATCGTCGCCTCGTCGAGGAAGTATCCTTGCGCGAAATCGCGGCGCGAGGGGTGGCTGCCGTGCACGTCGAGCACCGGGCAGATCAGGAGCTGCGCCCGGATCGCGCCGCGCCGCTCCTGGCAGACCCGTGCCGCGAGCCCGGCCCCGGCGGAATCGCCGCCGATGCCGAGCCGGGCCGGATCGATCCCGAGTGCGTCCGCCTGCGCGGCGACCCCGTCCAGCGCCGCGAGCGCGTCGTCGAGGGCGGCCGGGAACGGGTGTTCGGGCGCGAGCCGGTAATCGACCGAGACGACGCGCAGGGCGCCGGCTTCGGCCAGCACCCGGCAGATCCCGTCATGGGTGTCGAGGCCGCCGGTCACGAGGCCGCCCCCGTGCAGGTAGACGAGGCCGGGGCCGCCCGCGCTACCCTCCGGCACGTAGAGCCGCGCGGCGAGCGGCCCGGCCGGACCCGGCAGGACGAGGTCGCGGGTCGCGACGCTCTCGGCGGTCAGGCCGGCGAGGCGCGCGAGCCCGCGCATCCCCTCGCGGCGGGCGTCGAGGGTGATGCCGTCCGAGCGTCCAAGCGCCATCATGTCGAGGAAGCGGCTGACATGCGGATCGAGCGGCATCGGACGGCGCCTTAACGTCAGAGCTTCAGCGCCGCGCGGACCGAGGCAGGCCACGCGTCGATGCGCTCGCCGTGGGTGGCGAACAGGGCCACCGCGAGGCGGTCCATGCCGAAGGCGACGCAGCCGGTATGGGCGGGCTCGCCGTCCTCGAGGTTGAGGCCCCAGGTCGTGCCGAAATGCTCGCGGTGATAGTTGAAGCTCATGCAGGCGGTGCCGGCGGCCGCCCCCCGGAGCGGGATCAGCAGCTCGAACTTCAGCGCCTGTTCGAGCTGGCTGAAGGCCATGATCTGGCCGAGCCGGCCGAAGAACGGATCGCTCGCGGTCTCGACCGTGTAGGGGAGCCCGAGTTCGTCGGCCATGGCGGTGGCGGTGGCGATCCAGCTCTCGCGGAAGGCGACGATCTGCTCCGGCGTGCCGATGCGGACGTATTCGCGCATCCGGAAGGATTGCAGCCGGTCGAGATGGCGCGAGGGCTCACGGCGGAAGCAGTCACAGGCGACGTCGAAGCGGTAGCCGGTGGCGGGCACCGCGCCGCGGGCGGCGGCGATCGGGTAGACCGGGTAGCAGGCGGCCGGGGTCAGCACGAGGTCGGCGGTCTCGAGGTCCGCGGTCCAGTCGCCGCCCTCCAGATGCTTGTCGGCGGAGGTGCGGATCTCCGTCTCGGTGCCCTCCAGGCAGGAGACGCAACCGAGAAGGTTAGGGAAGCTCTTGAGGTAGCCGTGCCGCTCCAGATGCGCCCGGCTCATCACCGGCGGGAAGCGGAACACCTCCGTGTCGGTCTCGCGCCGCGCCGAGATGAAGGCGGCCAGCGCCTCCACCACCGACTCATAGGCGCCGGTGCGGGCGTAGACGCCCTGCGCGTTCATCGGCTTGAACATCGCGTCGAACAGGGCGTCGAGCGGGTCGGAAGCGGGCGGTGAGGCCGGCGCGTTCATCACGGGCATGTTCATGGCGGGCAGTCCTTCGGCAATGGAGGCAGGTGGAGCCTTTGCTCCGCCTGTCGGGCGCGAAGAGCGCCCCGCGGAGCGGGCCTCGGCCAAGCCGAGGCTTCGAGCGTAGCGAAAGCCAAGGTCGCGGAGGCGACCGCCGGCGTTTGAGGCAGAAAAGAACGTCGCTGACCGCCTTCAGGCGCTCAGCGAGGCGGCAACCGGTGACATCAGCGTCGCGGTGGCGAGGTTGGCGGTGATCCGGTCGTTGTGGATCATGATCGGCGCCGAGAGGATGTCGCGCAGCGCCCGGCCGATGCTGAACGCGCCGTCCTGGCGGTAGCCGGCGAGCCCATTGGCGCGCAGGGCGCTCGACACGGTGGCGACGGCGAGTTCCGAGACCTCGACCTTGAGCATCGTCAGCGCGGTCTGCACGTCGAGGCCGGCCAAAGCCGCCGGGTCGCCCTCGGCGCCCTCGAAGGTGTCGAGCGCCTGCGTGATCAGGGCGCGGGCCTGTTTCAGGCTGGAGACGGCGCGGGCATAATGCAGCGCGCCGGGCGGGGCGACGCCGCCCGCGCCGCGCATCGCCGTGCGGGTGAAGGCCTGGGCGCGATCGACGGCGGAGGCCGCAATGCCGGCCCAGGCGCTCGACCAGAGGATGTGCGAGACCGGCGTCATGGTCTGGTTGTGGATGTCGCTGTAGCGGGCGGCGAGCACCTGCTCGGGGCGGCCGCGGGCGACGAGGCGGAAGCCGCTGCTGCAGGTGCCGCGCATGCCGAGCGTTTCCCAACCGCTCAGGCGCTCCAGGGTGTAATCCTCCTTCAGGAAGACGCAGAGCACTTGGTCGGAGGGGCCGGCCTCGGCCGAGCGGCGGGCGACGGTGACGACGCCGTCGGCCTGCGCGCCATAGGAGATCACGGTCGCGGCCCGTTCCAGGGTGACCGCCGCGCCGTCGGCCTGGATCGCCGCAGAGGAGGAGCGGACATTGCCGCCGCCTTGGCCCTCGGTGGTCGAGGAGGCCATCAGGAGCTGTTCGTCGGCGATGCGGCGCAGGAGGCCGTCCTGCCAGGGTTCGCCGCGGCCATGCCGGATCAGGCAGGCCATCTTGGTCTGATGCATGGCGAAGATCATTGCTGAGGAGGCGCAGGCGCGGCCCAGCACGTAGGCGATCTCGGCGAGCGTCCGGACCGAGGCGCCCTCCCCGCCGAGTTCGATCGGCACCGCCGCGCCGAGCAGGCGCTGCGAGCGGAAGGCGGCGACGGCTTCCTCGGGGAAGCGCCCGTCACAGTCCACCGCGTCCGCGTGGGTGGCGGCGATCGCGGCGGCGGCAGCGGCGCGGGTCAGGAGGTCGGCGGCATCGCCGGCGCGACTGTCCGGCTGGGGCGTGGGCTGCATCGTCATGGCGGGGCTCCGTTGGACTGAAGCCGGCCGGGCCGGCGGCACGTCAGAGATGTTCGTGAGGGGTGGCGCAGTCCGGGCTGGTCAGGGCTTGGCCGGTCAGGCGCTCGGGCCGCGCACGCTCTCGACCATCCGGGCGATGGTCTCGATCGAGTAGAAGTTCTTCGGCGTCAGGCTCGCGGGCGGGATCATGATGTCGAACTCCGCCTCGACCGCGACCATCAGGTTGACGAGATCGAGCGACGAGAGCCCGACATCGACCAGGGCGTCGGCCTTGTCGAATGCCGGCTTGATCGCGTGGCGGGCGGCGATCGCGTAGGCGAGGCCCATGGTGCGATCCGCGACGCTGGCTGTCACCGCTTGCGACATTGTCCTCTTTCCCTTTGGCCGGTGGCGACTGGATTGATCTGTGACGGGTTCGAATTCAGTACAGCCTGATTTTTACAAATACTCGTACTGATTACGCAGAAAAAGCGTTTATCGATCTTAAGTGTGTTGGTGGTTAACCTGCTTTGGAGCCGGCAGCATCGTGAAGGTGGCCGGTGCCGGGGGCCGCCGCATCCGGTGAGATCCCGATGAAGCGCCCGCCGCCATAGGCCAGGGCGGGCCGCTCGATCCGGTTCAGCCGCACCTCGCGCACCGCGCCGAGCAGGATCGCGTGGCTGTGCCGCTCGATGACCTCTTCCAGCGTGCAATCGACGATGGCCTGCGCCTCGGTGAGGCCGGAGGCGCCCGAGTCCATGATCGTCCACTCCGCGCCGCGATAGCGGGCGGCGCCCCGCAGCCCGCCGATGCCGGCGAAGCGCTCGGCGATTCCCTGCTGCCCGGCCGCGAGGATGCTGACGCAGAAATGCCGCCGCCGGGCGATGACCGGCCAGGTCGAGGAGGCGCGGTTGACGCAGACCAGCATGGTCGGCGGCTCGACGGAGAGGGAGACCGCCGAGGTGGCGGTGAGCCCCACCCGGTCCTCGCCGATCCCGGCGGTGATCACGACGACCCCGCCGACGAGGCGGCGCATCGCCAGCTTGAGGAGCCCCCCGTCGATGGCGGGCTCCGGCGCCAGCGCGGCGGCGGCCATCACGCCCACCCTCCGCCGAACGGGGCGGTCACGGTGCGGGGTGTCGATGATCTCCGGTGCGCAAGCATGGATCGCAATCCGTTCGTCGATCTGAAATGGGATCTTGTGAAACCTGCCCGTCCCGCGCCGGTCGAAACCGGACGTTATCGGTTCATCTCTATGTCGTTGCCTGTCCTTGCGGCTCGTCTGTGCAAGTCCAGGGCCCGGCTGGACGGGCCGGAAACTGTTCAGTTCCGGCACGAACCGCAGGATGTGCCGAGGGGCGGTCCCGAACCGGGACGCGTCCTGCCGTCAAGCGAGATCGAAGCGATGTCCCAGAGCCCCGACGCCGCCCTCCCCGCCCGAAGCCGCGGGCGGAACGCCGCCCAGGCGCTCGTGGATCAGCTCGCGGCCAACGGCGTCACCCATGTCTTCGCGGTGCCGGGCGAGAGCTACCTGCCCGTGCTCGACGCGCTCTACGAATCGGGCATCGCGCTCACCGTCTGCCGCCAGGAAGGCGGCGCGGCGATGATGGCGGAGGCCCATGGCAAGGCGACGGGGCGGCCCGGCATCTGCTTCGTCACCCGCGGGCCCGGCGCCACTAATGCCTCGGCCGGTATCCACATCGCCCAGCAGGATTCGACGCCGATGATCCTGTTCGTCGGCCAGATCGAGCGGGGTCTGCGCGACCGCGAGGCGTGGCAGGAGGTCGATTACCGCGCCGCCTTTGGGCCGATCGCGAAATGGGCCACCGAGGTCGAGACCGGGGCGCGGATGCCGGAATACGTCTCGCGCGCCTTCCACACCGCGACCGGCGGGCGACCGGGGCCGGTGGTGGTGGCGCTGCCGAAAGACATGCTGAAGGACGCCGCGGACGGGCCGCTGGCCCCGCCCTTCGCCGCCATCGAGGCCGCGCCCGGCGCGGAGGATCTGGAGCGTCTCGCCGCCCTGCTGGCGCAGGCCCAAAACCCCTTGCTGGTGCTCGGCGGCAGCCGCTGGACCGAGCAGGCCTATGCCGACATCCGCCGCTTTGCTGAGGCCTTCGATCTGCCGGTGGCCACGAGCTACCGCCGCCTGCCGCTGTTCGACCCGCTGCACCCGAACTACGCGGGCGATCTCGGGCTTGCCGCCAACCCGAAGCTGGTAGCGCGGGCCAAGGCCGCCGACCTGATGATCGTGCTCGGCGGTCGCCTCGGCGAGGTGGCGAGCCAGACCTATTCGCTCCTCGACATCCCGGCCCCCCGCACTCGGCTCGTCCACATCCATCCCGGCGCGGAGGAACTCGGCCGGGTCTATGTGCCCCATCTCGGCATCACCGCCGCACCGGCCCGGATGGCGGCGGCTCTGGCGCGGCTCGATGCGCCGGCCTCCGTCCCGTGGGCGGCGGAGACCCGCGCGGCCCATGACGACTATCTGGCGTGGTCGCAGATTCCGACGCCGCAGCCCGGCCCGGTCAATCTCGGGCAGGTGATGGTGCATTTACGCGAGACGCTGCCGGAGGATGCGATCCTGTGCAACGGCGCGGGCAACTACGCCGCCTGGATCCACCGCTTCTACCGCTTCCGCAGGCTGGCCACCCATATGGCGCCGACCTCCGGCTCGATGGGCTACGGCGTGCCGGCGGCCGTGGCGATGAAGCGGATCTTCCCCGACCGCACGGTGATCGCGATCAATGGCGACGGCGACTTCCTGATGAACGGCCAGGAATTCGCGACGGCCGTGCAGTACGGCCTGAACATCGTCTGCATCATCGCCGACAATGCGAGCTACGGCACGATCCGCATGCATCAGGAGCGGGATTTCCCCGGCCGCGTCCTCGCCACCGATCTCGTGAACCCGGATTTTGCCGCCTATGCCCGCGCCTTCGGCGGCGTCGGCTTCACCGTGGAGCGGACGGAGGATTTTCCGGCGGCGTTGGAGGCAGCCCTGGCGGCGCAGCGCCCGGCGATCATCCACGTGAAGTTCTCGGTCGATGCGATCACGCCGGGCCTGAGCCTCACGGCGATCCGCGAGAAGGCGCTGGCCGGCTCCTGAAACATCGAAGCCGCTCCACAATCGTTCAGGTGCGGGGTGCGAGAGACAAGCACGGCCGTTCGGCCCCGAGCGCGAACCAAAATTCGTTTCGTCGCGTTCCTAGCGGCTGATGAGGAGACGACCCGACATGAAGGCGATCTATGCAGTGGCGGCGGTAGGCCTGGGCTTGATGGGCTCCATCGCCTCGGTCTCGGCTCAGCCCTACGGCAGCCGTGACTATGGCTACGAAGACCGCGGCCGAGGATATGGCGGCCGCGATGACGATTACGAGGAGCGCGGCCGTGGCTATGGTCGTGGGGGCTATGGCCGCCGCGATTCCGGCAGCCGTGATTATGGCTTCGATGAGCGCGAGTATCTGCGCTGCAATCCGGACGTGCTCCGCGCGGTCCGACGGGGCCAGATGGAATCCGGAGCCGCGCACTACCAGACCTTCGGTCGCCGTGAGCGCAGACGTCTGAGCTGCTGACCGGGATTTACCCGTGGTAGCGGGTGCGAAGCTTGAACTTCGTCCCGCTACGACAGCCGCCCGTGGGCGAAATCCCAGTAGAGCTGGCGCGCCTGTCGAAACACCGGCCCCGGCTCGAAGCGGACCTCGTCGAGTCCGGTGACCGGGGCGACCTTGGCAAAGTTGCCGGCGGTGAAGACCTCGTCGGCGCCCAGGAAGTCCTCGTAGCGCAAAGTCTTCTCCACCACCGTGACGCCGGCCCCGCGCAGCAGCGCGAGGACGCGGGCGCGGGTGATGCCTGCCAGGAACGTGCCGTTCGGGACCGGCGTGTAGACGATGCCGTCCCGCACGAAGAAGGCGTTGGCGTTGGCGAACTCGGCGACGTTGCCGAGCCCGTCGAGCATCAGGCAATTCCCGAAGCCGCGCGACAGCGCCTCGGTGAGCGCCCGCGCCCCGTTGGGGTAGAGGCAGCCGGCCTTGGCATCGACGGGGGCGACCTCGATCGACGGGCGGCGGAAGGGCGAGAGCGTCGCCTTGACCCCCGAGGGCAGCGGCATCGGTGCCGTGTAGAGCGACAGGCACCAATTGGTGGAGGCGGGATCGAAGCGCACGCCGCCGGCGAACCCGCTCTCGGCCCAGTACATCGGCCGGATGTAGAGTTCGGCCTCAGGCGCAAAGCGCGTCAGCCCCTCGGCGACGAGGCGAGCCCATTCCTCGACCGCAACCTTCGGCGTGAGCCCGAGGGCGGTGGCCGAGCGGTTGACCCGAGCGAGATGCAGGTCGAGGTCGGGCGTAACGCCTTCGAAGGCGCGGGCGCCGTCGAACACCGTCGAGCCGAGCCACGCGCCGTGGGTGCGCGGCCCCATGATCCGGACGTTGCCGGGGTGCCACGCGCCCTCGAAGAAGGTCCAGGTATCGTGATCGGGAAACGTCATCGCGGCCGAGCCTCTCAGGGTGCCATTTAAGCGGCTTCGAGCTGTCCGCCGGAGCCGGAGCGGCGGCTCAGCATCCGCTTGGCCTTGCCGGCGGCGCGCAGGGCGAGCGCCACGACCTTCGGCTGCGTCTTCCGGCAGAAGGCGACCTTCCGCACGTAGCTCTCGACATGCCAGTGGCAGACCGCGCCGCGGGGAATGAACAGCACGTCGCCGGCCCGGAAGGTCTTGGCCGGGGAGACGCCGTCGCTGATCGTGGCCGAGCCCTCGATGAAGTGGATCGTCTCGTCGATGTCGTAATGCCACTCGAACCGGCCGGCGGTGCAGTCCCAGACGAGGGTCCAGGCCATGCCGTCGGCGCTGCGCGAGAGCATGGTGTTGCGCGCCACCGGCTGTCCCTCGTGGATCCAGCTCGGCTCGATCGGGGCGGCGCGCAGTTCGCCCGAGGTCACGGACGGAATCATCGCTGTGGTCGACACGGCATCCTCGCTGAAGCGCTCTTCGCCGAAACGGGGCGCCGGTTCGGCGCACGAGAAGGCGTTGATGACAAAGGGAGCAGGCGATCGGGACCATTCCGCAAGCGCCGAGCTTATCGGAAATCACGGTTCCGATCGGATGACAAGTCGATTGTGCGGTTATGACTAACGCAGGGCCGAGCGAAGACTGTCGAAGTTTGGCCGGTCGGCCATCGTATAAAGACTATGGTCGATTTGGCACGCTTGCACCGTTTCGGGACACGGGCGGCAAGACAGCGATTGAGACGGAAAGACGGGCCGTGCAGCCGCCGCCCGTGTCCCGGAGGTGATTTTCCGCGTCTTCGCTGTCAACAGCCAAGACTTGACGAAGATTCGCCTTCACCAAGTCTCGCAAGCTGTCATCCCGTTCCGGCACGGCAAAGTCTGGTCCAGGCCTTGCGCACAAAGCCCCAACTCCGCGGTTTCGGGACGGCTTACAAGACATGCGCAGCGAAACGATCGCCCTTCATGCCGGCTTCGACCACGACCCGACGACCCACGCGGTCGCGGTGCCGATCTATCAGAGCGTCGCCTACGCCTTCGACAGCGCCGATCACGGCGCCGCCCTGTTCAACCTGGAGGAAGAGGGCTTCCGCTACAGCCGGATCGCCAACCCGACCGTCGCGGTGCTGGAGCGGCGCGTGGCGGAGCTGGAGGGCGGCCATTCGGCGCTCGCCGTCGCCTCGGGGCAGGCGGCCCTGCACTACGCCATCGCGACCCTGGCCGATCACGGCGGCAACATCGTCGCGGTGCCCCAGCTCTACGGCACGACGCACACGCTCCTCGCCCATGTCCTGCCGCGCCAGGGCATCACCTGCCGCTTCGCCGCGAGCGATCGGGCCGAGGACATCGCGGCGCTGATCGATGGCGAGACCCGCGCCGTCTATTGCGAATCCATCGGCAATCCGGCCGGCAATATCTGCGATATCGAGGCGCTGGCGGCGGTGGCCCATGCCCACGGCGTGCCGCTCGTGGTCGACAACACCGTGCCGACCCCTATCCTGATGCGGCCGATCGATTACGGCGCCGACATCGTCATCGCCTCGCTCACCAAGTTCATGGGCGGCCACGGCACCACGCTCGGCGGCATCATCGTCGATTCCGGGCGCTTCGATTGGAAGGCGCAAGGCGCGCGCTTTCCGATGTTCACGCAGCCGGACGTGTCCTATCACGGCCTCGTCTATGCCGACCATTTCGGCCCCGGCGCCTTCGCCGCGCGGGCGCGCAGCGTCTACCAGCGCACCACCGGCGCGGTGCTGCCGGCGATGTCCGCCTTCCTGCTGCTTCAGGGCATCGAGACGGTGGCGCTGCGGGTCGAGCGCCATGTCGCGAATGCGCGCAAGGTCGCCGAGCACCTGCGGGCGCATCCGCAGATCGCCTGGGTGAACTATGCCGGGTTCGAGGATAGCCCGAACCACCCGATGGCGCGCAAATACCTGAAGGGGGAGGGCTCCTCGCTCCTGACCTTCGGCGTCGCGGGCGGGTTCGAGGGCGGCAAGACGTTCTACGACGCGCTGAAGCTGGTGAAGCGCCTCGTCAATATCGGCGACGCCAAGTCGCTCGCCTGCCATCCGGCCTCGACCACCCACCGGCAGATGACCCCCGACGAGCAGCGGGTCGCGGGCGTGCTGCCGGAGGCGATCCGGCTCAGCGTCGGCATCGAGCATATCGACGACATCCTCGAAGACCTCGACCAGGCGCTCGCCGCCGTGGCTCCCGCCGCGCTCGCGGCCTGACCCCTTCCCCATCGTTCCGGAGGAGACCCGCCATGCTGGACCACGGCACTCCGATCCAACCCGCGAGCCTGTCGTCGGCGGAGCTGGATCTCGGCCACGGTGGCCGGGACGGCGGCGTCGCGTGGCCCGCGCCGGTGCGGCCCAAGCTTCGCGTCGGCCTCCTCAACAACATGCCCGACAGCGCCCTGGTGCAGACGGAGCGGCAGTTCCGGCGCCTGATCGGTCCGGGCGTCGAGCTGCGCCTGTTCAGCCTCGACACGGTGCCGCGCGGTCCCCTCGCCCGCGCCCATCTCGACCGCTTCTACGGGACGCACGGCAAGCGGGCCGAAGATGCTTTGGCCGGGGCCGGACTCGATGCCCTCGTCGTCACCGGGGCCGAGCCGAAGGCCAAGCGTCTGGCCGACGAGGCGTTCTTCCCGGCGCTCGCGGCGGTGGTGGATTGGGCGGAGGCCAGCGGCCTCCCGACCCTGTTCTCGTGCCTGGCCGCGCATGCGGCCGTGCTGCACCTCGATGGAATCGAGCGCCAGCCGCTGCCGACCAAGCATTCCGGCGTCTATGCCTGCACGACGGTTGCCGACCATCCGTTGCTCGCCGGGATGCCGGCGCGCGTGGCGGTGCCGCATTCGCGCTGGAACGACCTGCCCGAACAGGCGCTGACCGCCCGCGGCTACCGCATCCTGCGCCGCTCCGAGCAGGTCGGCGTCGATCTGTTCGTCCGCGAGGGCGGCGCGCCGATGGTCTTCCTCCAGGGCCACCCGGAATATGACGGCGACACGCTCGCCCGCGAGTACCGCCGGGATATGGGCCGCTTCCTCGATGGCGAGCGGGACACCGCGCCTGCGCTGCCTGAGAATTACTACGCCGACGGGGCTGCCCTGCGCCTCGACGCCTTCGCCGCGGTGGCGCGGGCCTATCGCTCGCCGGCCCTGCACGCCGACTTCCCGACCATGGCCGAGACCCCGCCCCGGCCCGCCGATTGGCAGGAGGGTGCTGCCGGGCTGTTCCGCAACTGGCTCGCGCTGATCTCCGCCCGCACCGTGCTCGCCGCGTGAGGGCGCCCGCGATGGACCAGTCTCTCGCCGTAGCGCCCTCCTCGGACGCCGCCGCCTCGCCGCCTCGCCCCTCCTCCACGGCGGGCTGGCTCGGGGCCCTGGCCCGCACGGCGCGGATCGACGCGAGCCCGGAGCGCATCTTCCCCCTCGTGCTGGATGCGGTGGCCGCCGAGCGCCCCCACGCGCCGGCCCTGATCGGCCACGACGAGACCCTGAGCCATGGGGCCTTCGCCGCCCGCCGCAACCGCTACGCTCGCTGGGGGCAGGCGCGCGGGCTCGCCAAGGGCGACACCGTCGCCCTCTTGATGCGCAACAGCCCGGATTATCTCGCGGTCTGGCTCGGGCTCACCCGCGTCGGCGTCTGCGTCGCGCTGCTCAACACCCATCTGCGCGGCGCCGGCCTCGCCCATTGCCTTGCGGTCGCCGCCCCCCGGCTGATCATCGCCGCCGCCGATCTCGCCGAGGTGCTGGACGGGGCCCTGCCCCATCTCACCGAGCGGCCGGAGATCGTGTGGCAGGGGTCGGACGCGACCGACACGCTCGCCGCCGCGTCGGCAGGTTTCGACGCGGCTCCGCTCGGGCCCGACGAGGCGCCCTCCATCACGCTGCGCGATCCGGCGCTGCTGATCTACACCTCCGGCACCACCGGCCTGCCGAAGGCTGCGCGAGTGAGCCACCACCGGGTGATGATGTGGACCCATTGGTTCGCCGGCCTGATCGACCCGACGCCGGATGACCGCATGTACGATTGCCTGCCGCTCTACCACAGCGTCGGCGGCGTGGTGGCACCGGGCTCGGTGCTGCTCGGCGGCGGCTCGGTGGTGATCCGGGAAAAGTTTTCCGCCAGCCGGTTCTGGGCCGACGTGGCCGAGAGCGGCGCGACCCTGTTCCAGTATATCGGCGAGCTGTGCCGCTACCTCACGCTCGCCGCGCCCGACCCCGCCGAGGGCCGGCACCGCCTGCGGCTCTGCACCGGCAACGGCATGCGCGCGGAGGTCTGGGAGGCGTTCCAGGCGCGCTTCGCGATCCCCCGCATCCTCGAATTCTACGCCGCCACCGAAGGCACGCTCTCGCTCTACAACGTCGAGGGCCGGGTCGGCGCGGTCGGGCGCGTGCCCTCCTTCATGGCCCGGCGCTCGCCGGCCCTGATCGTCCGCCACGACGTCGCCACGGGCCTGCCCGCGCGCGATGCGCAGGGGCGCTGCATCCCGGCCGAATTCGGCGAGGCCGGCGAGTTGCTCGGCCGGCTCTCGGAGCGGGCGGAGTACACGTTCGAGGGCTATACCAGCGCCCCCGAGAGTGCGCGCAAGGTGCTGCGCGACGTGATCGAGCCCGGTGACGCCTGGATGCGCACCGGCGACCTGATGCGCCGGGACGCGCAGGGCTTCTTCACCTTCGTCGATCGGATCGGCGACACCTTCCGCTGGAAGGGCGAGAACGTCGCCACCACCGAGGTCGCCGATGCGCTCCACCGGGTGGCCGGCGTGCGTGAGGCCAACGTCTACGGCGTGTCGGTGCCAGGGGCGGAGGGCCGCGCCGGCATGGCGGCACTCGCGGTCGGGCCGGACTTCGACCTCGCCCATCTGCACGCCGAGATGGAATCCCGGCTTCCGGCCTATGCCCGGCCGCTGTTCCTGCGCCTGAGCGACGAACTCGGCCACACCGAGACCTTCAAGCAGAAGAAGGTCGCCCTGGCCGAGGACGGCTTCGACCCGGACCGGACCGACGACCCGCTCTACATCGACCGCGACGGCGCCTACCGCCGGATCGACGCGGCGCTCTACGCGGAGATCGCCGGGGGCCGGCTCCGGCTGTGACCTGGGTTCCCAAAGGGATCATCCCTTTGGCGGGGCGCCGGGGCAGCGCCCCGGCTTCCCTCAACCAGGGCTCTGCCCTGGACCCGCGAAAGGGATGATCCCTTTCGAAACCCGATCGTCAGGCCGGTTGCAGGCTGCCGAGCGGCCCTGACGGGGCTCGCAGAACGCGTCGGAGCAGTCCGGCGAGGACGAGGCAGACCAGCACTTCGCTCGTGATCGCCACGCCGAGCAGGCCCTCGATGCCGAACCCGCGCACCGCCGGGTAGACCAAGGCGAGGTTGAGGGCCGCGGCCACCGCTGTCGCGGCGAAGACCGCACCGGTCCGTTCCAGGGCGCGGAAGGCGCAGATCTGGGCGAAGGAGACGAGCGAGACCGGAAACAGCAGCGAGTACCACGCTACCACCCAGGCATAGGCCGCCATGTCGGGCCCGAACGCCGCCGCGAGCAGGCTTTGGCCGGTGAGCGCGAGTAGCGCCGTGAAGCTCAGGCCCCCGGCAAAGCCGATGGCGGCGGTGATGCCGATGACCGGCCGCAGACCGTCGAGGCCGCTTCGCGACAGCGCCCGGCCGGCGATGGGCGGGACGATGTTCTCGAGGGCATCGCGGATCAGGTTGAGAACCCCGAGGATGCTCTGCGCCGCGCGCAGCACGCCGATCAGCGTCACCCCGAGCAGGGCCCCGGCGACGAGCAGGCCGCCATAGCCGCTCAGCCATTGCATCAGCCCGGTCAGCACCAGCCAGCGGCCGGAATGCCATTGCCGCCGGCTCGCCGCGCCGAATTCGCCCGCGCGCCACGCCAGCGCCCCCCGGAACGGGATCGCGCACAGGCAGGACAGGGCGGCCGAGGCCCCGACGACCTCCAGGGCGCGGGCCGGCGTGAGCATCCCCGCCCGGCTGAGCAGGATCAGCCCCGCGAGTTTGACGCCCTGGTTGAGCCCATCGATCCCCAGCACGACCGGCGGCCGGCCACGGGCGAACAGGTAGCGGCGGCAAAAGTCCTGGGCGAGGTGGGCCGCGCAGGCGGCGCCTGCCGCGAGCGCCAGCGCCCGGTCGCCGAAGGCCAGGGCGAGCCCGATCGCGACGGCCCCGCCGGCGAGCACCAGGAAGGCGGCCTCATGGACGAGGACGATGGCGTAATAGGCCGGCCGCGCCTCGTCACTCAGGCCCGGCCCAATGCTGATCATCGGGCAGACGACGAGGCCGAGCTGCAGGCTGACGGTGAGCAGCACCGCGATCCAGGCGGTCGAGAACAGGCCGAAGGCCTCCAGGCCGAGGGCGTGCGCCAGCACGATGGTGGTGGCGAAGTTGCACGCACTCACCAGCGCCTGATCGCCCACCGAGAGCGCCGGCCCGGTCACCCCTTTCCCGGAAACCTTTCGCCCGAGAGCCGCGCGGCGGGCGCCGGCCAGGGCACGGAGGTCGCGCGGGAGGGCAGGCATGCGGTGTCCCAGTGAGGGCGAGGTGATGGAAAAGGCGGCCGGAAGGATGGCCCGGCGACCCTAGACGAGGCGGGCGCCGGCACCACGCGGACATCGGGAGAGGCGGCGGCGATTCCTCGATCGTTCGGGGTACGTCGGAAGTACGGGCCGGCGCGCTCCCGATGCGCCGCCGGCCTCGATTGTCAGGACGCACGCCGCCCGCAAGACTCCGCCCCGATCGAACCGGCGGCGATGGGCGAGTGTTGATGGCAGCGACGACGACCATCCAGGCCCTGTCGCGGGAAAGCCGCCTCGCCGAACTGTTCCTGGGAGCACTCGGCATCGCGTTTGCCGGGTACATGATCTTCGGCAAGAGCTTCGCCTATCTCGGCCTGCCGCCGCTCTATGCCGGCGAGTTGCTGTTCCTGCTGGGGCTGCTGGCCGCGCTGCGGGCGCGATCGGGCCTCAACTTCGCGGCCGGGCTCGCCACCGCACCGGCCCTCTGCCTTGCCGCGCTGATGGGCTGGGTGCTGCTGCGGACGCTCGCGGGCTTGCGCGAGTACCGGGTCGATGCCCTGCGCGACGGCGCGGTCGCGCTCTATGGCGGCTACGCCTTCGTCCTGATCGCCCTCCTGCTGGACGATCCGCGGCGGCTTGGGAGCCTGCTGCGGATGTTCCGCTGGCTCGCGCGCATCGTGATCCCGCTGGCGATCATCGCCTTCATCCTCGGCGACGTGCCGTTCTTTGCCGCGCGGGCCGGCGAACTCTCGGCCCATCTGGCCGGGGCCTGCGTGCTGGCTTTGGTCGGCCTCGTCCGGGTCGGGCCGGGCTGGATCGCCTTCGTCGGCCTCGGCGCGGTGCTCGCCGCCGCGCAGAACCGCGGCTCGATGCTGGCGATCGCCGTGCCGGTCTGCCTCGCCCTCCTGGCGGTCGGGCAATGGAAGCGGATGGCCGCGACGCTGATCGTCGGCGCCGGCCTTCTGGGCGCCGCCGCCGCCCTCGATCTCGAGGTGGAACTGCCCAACAGCGACCGGCCGGTCAGCGCCGCGGCGGTGGTGAACAACATCGTCAGCATCGTTGCACCGAGCACCGGCGGCAACCTCGACGACACCAAGCAGTGGCGGCTGCGCTGGTGGAACACCATCGTCGGCTACACCGTGCACGGCCCCTATTTCTGGACCGGCAAGGGGTTCGGGCCGAATCTGGCCGAGGCCGACGGCTACGTGGTCGGGCTGGAGAATGGCGGGCCGACCCTGCGCAGCCCGCACAGCATCCACATGACCTACCTCGCCCGCGGCGGCGTGCCGGGCCTCGCCCTGTGGCTCCTCACCTGCGCCGTCTGGATGGTGGCGATGATCGCCGCCTTCTGGCGGGCGCGCCGGATGGGCGAGCGGAAATGGGAGGGCTTCTTCCTGTTCATCGCCTGCTACGTCGCCTCGATCATCATCGATGCGAGCTTCGACGTCGCCCTGGAAGGGCCGATGCTGGCGATTCCGTTCTGGACGCTGATCGGCATCGGCATCGGCGGCGCGATGATCTTTCGGGCGCAGGTCGACGCCCTCCCCTCCGCCACGCCGGTCCGCCCCCGACGGGTGCGGGGATTGTCCTTGGGGGCGCTTGTCGGTCTCGCGCTCCTCGCCCCCTGGCCCGCCGCACCTGCCCGTGCCGAGGAGACCCGCCGCACCGTCAGCGACCCGTCCGGCCCCTGCCTCGTGCTGCGCGACGTCTCCGACCGGACGATCGAAGGTCTCGACCTCGGGCCCTGCGGCGCCGAGGGGGTGCGGATCGAGCGTTCGCGCAACGTGACGATCCGCAATCTCACGATCCGCGACACCGGGGATGTCGGCATCTACATCGAGGGCAGCGAGGGCATCACCATCGAGGAGAACCGGATCGAGAACACCCTCTCGGGCATCCGCGCGCTCTCCTCCACCGGGGTCGAGGTTCGCTGCAACAGCGTGCGCAACGTGCGCGGGCCGATCCCCGCCGGCCAGTTCGTTCAGTTCGACAAGGTGACGGGGCCCGGCAACGGCATTGCCTGCAACATCGGCGAGAACGAGCCCGGCCGCGGTGTGCCGGAGGACGCGATCAGCCTGTTCCAATCGCGCGGCGAGCCGGGCCGGCCGATCCTGGTCAGCCGCAACCGCCTCGTCGGCGGCGGCCCGAGCCAGTCCGGCGGCGGGATCATGCTCGGCGACGGCGGCGGCGCTTATCTGGAAGCCCGCGACAACCTGCTGATCGATCCGGGCCAGTACGGGATCGCGGTGGCGAGCGGCAGCCACATGACGATCGCCGGCAACGTGGTGATCGCCCGGCCGCAGCTCTTCACCAATGTCGGCATCTCGGTCTGGAACCAGTACGCCGAGCCCTGTCACACGGTGACGGTGAGCGGAAACAGCGTCGATTGGCGCGCCCGCACCGGCCGGCCCAACCCATGGTGGGACGCCAAGAACTGCGCTGGCACGCTCTGGTCCCTCAACCGGACGCTTACCCTCGATCCGCAGCGCGAGATCGCGGCTCAGCCGGCCTGCGCCTGCCGGACGGCCGGGCGTACCGCCGCATCCCCCGCCCTCCCCAAGAGCCCGAAGGAAGCCGCGCGATGAGCGAACCGGTGCGAGGCCGTGTGCAAGACTCCTTGCAAGAGCCGGTCGATGCGGAGCGCCCCGACATCGTGGTGCTGGCGCTGGCGCGCAATTGCGCGGCCACCCTCCCCGCCTTCCTCGGCTTCCTGGCCTCCTTGAGGGCGGCGGGGCTCGATTGCCGCGCCCTCGTCGGCGAGAACGATTCCCGCGACGGCACCGGAGCCCTGCTCTGGGCGGCGCAGGCGCGGGGCGAACTCAGCCATGTCCCCACCGCCTTCATGGCCGACATCCGCGGCCGGCTGGCGCGGATGGCCCGCGGCCGCGAACATCTCAAGCGGGTGCTCGACGGACAGGGGCCAGCGCCCGCCTATGTCTGTGTCGCCGATATCGACAACGTCATGGCCCGCCCGCCCGAAGCGGGGGCGGTTCTGGCGGCGCTGGCCAAGCTGGAGCGGCCGGGCCTGTTCGCCGTCTCGGCGGCGTCGCAGCCGCACTATTACGATCTGCTCGCCTACGAGGACGAGGCGGTGAGCTACGAGCATCTGCTCGACGACATCGCCCGCCATCGCCGCGGCGCGCTCGGCTATTACCGCTTCTTCTCCGACACGATCTATCCCGCGCAAAGCGCCCTGACGCGGGAGCGCGAGACGACATGCCTCTCGGCCTTCAACGGGCTGACGCTCTATCGCGGCGCGGATTACCGGCTCGGCTCCTATCTCGAAGACGATTACGCACGCTGCGAGCACCTCACCCTCAACCGCCGCATCGCCGCCGCCACGGGGCGGCGGATGCTGGTCGATCCGGGCCTTGTCCTGCGCACCCCCGGCGACCACGCCCAGCGCGGCTTTCTCTCGTTCTACGCGAGCCGGGTGCGCAAGATGGCGGTCGCCCGGCTGCGGGGGTGACGGGTTTCGCCGTCGGCGGCTGAGGGGCGTCAGCCGCGTTTGCACCACCCGCGTCTCAGGCGCCTGAGACCGTCACTTCCGAATCGGTACGCCCTTCGTGGTGAAGCGCTGCCCGCCACCCGCGGCGCGTACGGGGCGCGGCTGGCCTCGCCCCTTGCCCACGCCCAAACCCGTTCCCGGCGGCTGCGAGAACGGCACGAGCTGGTCCGGCCTCGGCCCGATGAGATCCGCCCGACCCATCTCGCGCAGCGCCTCGCGCAGGAGCGGCCAGTTCTCGGGGTCATGGTAGCGCAGGAACGCCTTGTGCAGCCGCCGCTGCCGCAGGCCCTTGATCGCATCGACCCGCTCGCTGCCGCCGCGCCGCACGCCCTGCAAGGGGTTGATCTCGGTGTGATACATGGTCGTGGCGGTCGCCATGGGCGAAGGCAGGAAGGTCTGCACCTGATCGGCGCGGTAGTCGTTCTTCTTGAGCCAGAGGGCGAGGTTGAGCATGTCCTCGTCGGTCGTGCCCGGATGCGCCGCGATGAAATACGGGATCAGGTAGTATTTCTTGCCGGCCTTCTTGGCGGCGGCGTCGAACATTTCCTTGAAGCGGTCGTAGGTGCCGATGCCCGGCTTCATCATCAGGTCGAGGGGGCCGCGCTCGGTGTGCTCGGGGGCGATCTTGAGACGGCCGCCGACATGGTGGGTCACCAGCTCCTCGACATATTCGGGGCTGCGGACCGCGAGGTCGTAGCGCACGCCGGAGGCGACCATCACCTTCTTGACGCCCTTCACCTCGCGGACCTTGCGATAGAGCCGGATCAGGTCGTCGTGCGAGGTGTTCAGGTTGGGGCAGATGTCCGGGAAGACGCAGGACGGCAGCCGGCAGGCCGCCTCGATCTTCGGGTCCTTGCAGGCCATCCGGTACATGTTCGCGGTCGGCCCGCCGACATCCGAGATCACGCCGGTGAAGCCCGGCGTCTTGTCGCGGATCCGCTCGATCTCGCGCAGAATCGAACCCTCCGAGCGGTTCTGGATGACGCGGCCTTCGTGCTCGGTGATGGAGCAGAAGGTGCAGCCGCCAAAGCAGCCGCGCATGATCGTCACCGAGAACTTGATCATGTCCCAGGCGGGGATCTTCGCGTCGCCGTAGGACGGGTGGGGGGCACGGGCGTAGGGCAGGTCGTAGACCGCATCCATCTCGTCGCTGGTCAGCGGGATCGGCGGCGGGTTCAGCCACAGGTCGCGGTCGCCGTGGCGCTGGACGAGCGGGCGCGCATTGCCGGGATTGGCCTCCCGGTGCAGCACGCGCGAGGCCCGGGCATAGGCCTCCTTGTCGTCCTTGACCTCGTCATAGGCGGGGAGCCGGATCACGGTGTCGCCGGGCCGGCGGGCGGCGGCCTCGTCCGTTGAGTCGAGATCGTCGGCGGGCAGCTCGGTGTAATGCTCGGGCACGCGGCGGAACAGGGCGACGCCCCGGACCGACTCGAGTTCGTGCGGAGCCTCGCCGGCCGCCAGGCGGTTCGCCACCTCGACCACGGCGCGCTCGGCATTGCCGTAGAGGAGCAGATCGGCCTTCGCGTCCGCCAGGATCGAGCGGCGCACCTTGTCGGACCAGTAATCGTAATGGGCGATCCGGCGCAGCGACGCCTCGATGCCACCGAGCACGATCGGCACGTCCTTGTAGGCCTCGCGGCAACGCTGCGTGTAGACGATGGTGCAGCGATCCGGCCGCCGGCCGCCTTCTCCGCCGGCGGTGTAGGCGTCGTCATGGCGCAAGCGACGGTCCGCTGTGTAGCGGTTCACCATCGAATCGAGGTTGCCGCCGGTCACGCCGAAGAACAGATTCGGCTTGCCCAGGGCCTTGAACGGCTCCGCCGACTGCCAGTCGGGCTGGGCTATGATGCCGACCTTGAACCCCTGCGCTTCGAGCAGCCGGCCGATGATCGCCATGCCGAAGCTGGGATGATCGACATAGGCGTCCCCGGTCACCAGAACGATGTCGCAGGCGTCCCACCCGAGCGCCGTCATCTCGGCGCGGCTCATCGGCAGGAACGGCGCAGCCATTCCGGGGGGCGGTTTGCAGGCCAGGGGGGCCACGGGAGCCAAGGGGGCTACGGGAGCCAAGGATCGCTCAGTTGAAGCTCGGAGTTCCATGGGGCTATCCATAGGCTGCCGAGGCCGCAATCTCAACGAAGGGCTAGGGCGGCGGGCCGTCGCCCCTCGATCCCGACCCTCCGCGATGCCGAGGCTCTCAACCCAAAAGCATCATGGCTCGGGCGGGGCCTTCGGGTTCTTCTCGGTGCGGTCGCGGTGGGCGGCGGCGCGGGCCAGCAGCAGCATCGTCACCGGCGTGGTGATGGTGATGAACAGGCCGATCAGCACGTCGCGCAGGACGATGTGCCCCTCGATCAGCGACAGCAGCAGCATCGAGCCGGCCAGGATCAGGAAGGCGCCGAGGGTGGCCCCGAGCGTCGGGGCGTGGACGCGCTCGTAGAAGGTCTTCAGGCGGATGAGCCCGAGCGCGCCGGTCAGCGAGAAGCCGGCGCCGCCGAGCGCCAGCGCCACGACGATCCAGGCCGCCCAGGCGGGCAGGTCGGCGCCGGTCACTGGATCACCTCGCCCTGCATCAGGAACTTGGCGAGCGCCACGGTGGCGGTGAAGCCGATCATGCCGAGGATCAGCGCGCCCTCGAAATAGAGCCCGCTGCCGGTGCGCATGCCGTGGACGACGATGGCCAGCATGCCGTTGAGGTAGAGCGTGTCGAGGCCGAGGATCCGGTCCTGGGCGCGGGGGCCGCGCAGCATCCGCCACGCGGCCAGCGCCATGGCCAGCACCAGCATGCCTTGGGCGAGGCCGAGGCCCCAATCGAGGATGGTGGCGGCGCTCACGCGAAGATCTCCATCAGGGGGCGCTCGTAGCGGTCCTTGACGCGGCGGACCCAGCCTTCGCTGTCGGTGTCGTCGAGCAGGTGCATCAGCAGGCGCCCGGAATGGGAATCGTACTGGACCCAGAGGGTGCCGGGCGTCGCGGTCAGGATGATCGACAGAATTGACAGGCCGAACGGCGTCGTCATGTCGAGGGGGATCGAGACGAAGCCGGTGCGCCGCTCGCCGCGATGCAGGCCGAGAATGATCTTGGCGACATCGATGTTGGAGCGCAGCATGTCGTAGAGGACAATGAACAGCAGCCGCACGGCGAGACCGGGGCGGCGGACCCGCACCGGCCGCGGGCGCAGCGCCCGCATCACCGCCGGCACGATCAAACCGACGAGGAGCGCGAGGACGACGTTGCCCGGTGTCGGCGGCGCGTTCAGCAGCAGCCACATCAGGGTGAGGCCGGCGGAGAGGAAGGGATGGGGCAGAATCGCGTTCATGAGCGTGCCCCCGCCGTACCCTTATCCGAACCGCCCTTGTCCGCGCCGCTTTTGCCCGCTTCACCCTCGCCCGCATCGAGGACGGCCCGAACGTAGTCCTGCGGCTGCGACAGCCAGCGCACGGTGGCCTCGGTATAGGCGAGCGCCGGCCCGCCCCAGAGCGCGAGCGCGATGCAGGCCGCCAGTAGGACGCTGAGGCCCGCCAGTTCCGGCGTCCGCATCACCGGGGGCGGGTCGTCATGCGGCACCCACAGGCTGAAGATGCCGAGCCGCACCAGGGGAATCAGGGTGCCGAGGCTGGAGAGCGTGAGCGCCGCGATCAGCCACCAAGCCGAGGCGGTCATGGTGTCGGAGGCCAGGCCCGAGAACATCGCCAGCTTGCCGACGAAGCCGGCGAGCGGCGGGATGCCAGCGAGCATCAGCGTGCAGAGCAGGAAGCCGCTGCCGAGGATCGCCACCGCGGCGGGGATCGCCCGGCCGACCTCGATGGCGTCGGCATCGTCGAAGGGATCGCGGTACTCGTCGGCAAAGACCGGCTGGGCGGCGTCCGCCGGGTCACGGCCGCGCTGGAGGATCTCGGCCAGCAGGAACAGGGCGCCGGCCGCGCAGGTCGAGCCGACGAGGTAGTAGAGCGCGCCGGAAAGCGCCGCTTCACTGCCGGTGCCGAGGGCGGCGAGCACCGTGCCTGACGAGATCATCACCGCGTAGCCCGCCGCCCGCGTCAGATGGCGCGCGGCCAAGATGCCGAAGGTACCGAAGGCGACGGTTGCGAGGCCGGTGACGAGGATCCAGTTCTGGCCGAACCCTTCCGAGCTGCCATCCCCGAACAGGAGCAGGCTGAGGCGGATCACGACGTAGACGCCGACCTTGCTCAGGATCGCCAGGATCGCCGCGGCGGGGGCGGTGGCGGCGGAATAGGTGGTCGGCAGCCAGAAGCCGAGGGGCCAGGCGCTGCACTTGATGAGGAAGGCGATGCCGAGCACGGCGCAGCCGACCTCGAACAGGGCGGCCTCGGCGGGCGGGCTCGCGAGCCGCCGGGCGAGGTCGGCCATGTTGAGCGTGCCCATCGTGCCGTAGATCAGGCTGACACCGATGAGGAAGAACAGCGAGGCGACGAGGTTGACGGCGATGTAGCCCAGACCCGCCCGGATGCGGGTCTCGCCCGAGCCGTGCAGGACGAGGCCGTAGGAGGCCGCCAGCATTACTTCGAAGAACACGAACAGGTTGAACACGTCACCGGTGAGGAAGGCGCCGTTCACCCCCATCAGCAGCAGCAGGAACAGGCCGTGGAAGCGCGGGCCCGCCCGGCCCCAGCGGGCGAAGGAGAAGACGAGGGCGGCAAGCCCCAGCACGCTCGCCAGGGTCAGCATCACGGCCGAGAGCCGGTCGGCCACCAGCACGATGCCGTAGGGCGCGGCCCAGTTGCCCAGTCGGTAGACCTCCGGCGCCTCGGCCGCCCGACCGACGAGCAGGAGGGCGATGCCGAGCAGCACCAGCACCGTGGCGAGACTCATCGCCGCCTTCAGGCGATGGCGCCGCTCGTCCATCAGGAACATCACCCCGGCCACCGCGATCGGCAGCACGACCGGCAGGACGACGAGATGATCGGACCACAGGACCGCGCCGGGGCCGCTCAAGAGGGGCGCGTTCATGGATGCGGGTTCTCCGGCGTCGGTTCGGCGTGATGCGGCTCCCGGCCGTCGACGTGATCGCTGCCGGTGATGCCGCGGGCCGCGAGCAGCACCACGAGGAACAGGGCGGTGAGCGCGAAGCTGATCACCAGCGCGGTGAGCACGAGCGCCTGCGGCACCGGATCATCGACCGAGACGGTCTCGGGCCCGGCCCCGAGCACCGGCGGCGCGCCGACGGTGAGCCGGCCCATGGCGAAGATGAACAGGTTGACGGCGTAGCTCAGCAGCGAGAGCCCCAGCGCCACCTGGAAGGTGCGCGGGCGCAGCATCAGCCACACGCCGGAGGCGGCGAAGACGCCGATTCCGGCCGACAGCACGATCTCCATTACGCCGTCTCCTCGCCGGCCTGTTCGGCATCCGCGTCCGCGCTGCGGGTGCGGCGCAGGGATTGGTGGGCGAGCGCCACCAGCATCAGCGCGCTCGCGCCCACCACGAGCACCATGATCCCGAGATCGAACACCAGGGCGCTTGCCGCCGGCACCTTGCCGAGCAGCGGCAGCTCCCAATAGGCGAAGTAGGCAGTGAGGAAGGGCCGCCCGAACACCCACGAGGCCGCGCCGGCACCCACCGCGATGAGCAGGCCGAGGCCGATCCACGAGATCGGCTGGATGCGCAGGCGCTCCTCCACCCACTGCGCGCCGCAGGCCATGTATTGCAGGATGAAGGCGATGGTGAGCGCGATGCCCGCCGCGAAGCCGCCGCCGGGCAGGTCGTGCCCGCGCAGGAACAGGTGCAGCGACAGGAGGACGATGAACGGGAACAGCCACGTCATCACCACCCGCGGCACCAACAGGGCGTCGGCGGTGGTGTCGCCGGGTTTGCGGCCCTCGCGGGCGCGGTCATAGACGTCGTGGTGGTGCTGCTGCTTGGGACGCCCCAAGCTGTCCGGCGCCGGGCGGAAACGGCGCAGCAGCGCGAACACCGTGAGCCCGACGATGCCGAGCACCGAAATCTCGCCCAGCGTGTCGAAGGCGCGGAAATCGACGAGCAGCACGTTGACGACGTTGCGCCCGCCCGCCTGCGGATAGGCCTCCTCGATGAACCAGCGCGCGATGCCGTCGCCGGCCGGGCGGGTCATCACGGCGTAAGCGAGGCCCGCGAGCCCGAGCCCGGCAAACGCGGCGATGCAGAGATCGACGATGCGGCGGCGGCGGGCCCGCGCCTTGGCGGCGGCGGGCGCGGGAATGGCCCGGTCGCGCTTGGGCAGCCAGCGCAGGCCCAGCAGCAGCATCACGGTGGTAACGATCTCGACGAGGATCTGTGTCACCGCCAGATCCGGCGCCGAGAGCCAGAGGAAGGTCAGGCTGCTGACGAGCCCTGCCCCGCCGACGAAGATCGTAGCCGAGAGGCGATGATACTTCGCCCGCTCCGCCGCGCCGATCGCGCAGGCGCCGCCGACGAGCCACATCAGCGCGAAGGCGGGATCGAACGGCGTCAGCCGGCCGAGCGCGAAGAGGTCGAGCTCGCGGGCGATCCCCGTCGCCAGGGCGGCGAGCAGGGCGGCGAGGAACAGGATGCGCAGTTGCGGCTGGAGTCGCTCGGCGCCGAAGGCCCGTTCCAGCAGACGGGCGCCCTTCGTCAGCCCGGTCATCGCGCGCTCGAACAGCCAGCCGCCGTCGAGCCGGTCCATCAGCCAGGGGCCGCCGCGGGGGTTGGTGTTGATGCGCTTTCCGAACAGGACGTAGAGCAGCACGCCGCCGACGAGGGCGATCATGCTGAGCGCCAGCGGCGCGTTGAAGCCGTGCCAGATCGCGAGGCTGTAGGTCGGGGTTTTTGCGCCGAACACCGCGCTCACGGCCCGCTCCAGGGCCGGGCCGATGGTCAGGTTCGGGACGAGGCCGATGGCGATGCAGGTGAGCACCAGCATCTCGATCGGAATGCGCATCCAGCGCACCGGCTCGTGCGGCGTCTCGGGCAGGTCGCGCGGGGGCGGGCCGAAGAAGGTCTGGCGGATGAAGCGCAGCGAGTAGAGCATGGTGAAGGCGCTGGCTAAGGTCGCCAGCACCGGCAGGGCGATTTGGATCGGGTGGTCGCCCATGTTGTCGACCGCCTCGGAGAGGAACATCTCCTTCGAGAGGAAGCCGTTGAGCAGCGGCACGCCGGCCATCGCGGCGGCGGCGACCATGGCGAGCGTGGCCGTGTAGGGCATCGCCCGCCACAGGCCGGAGAGGCGGCGCATGTCGCGCGTGCCGGTCTCGTGGTCGATGATGCCGACCGCCATGAACAGCGAGGCCTTGAAGGTCGCGTGGTTCACCGTGTGGAAGATCGCGGCGACCACGGCGAGGGGCGAGTTGAGGCCGAGCAGCAGCGTGATCAGCCCGAGATGGCTGATGGTCGAGTAGGCGAGCAGACCCTTCAGGTCGTGCTGGAAGATCGCGCTCCACGAGCCGACCAGCAGGGTCGCCATGCCCGCGCTGCCGACGATCCAGTACCAAGCGTCGGTGCCCGAGAGCACCGGCCACAGGCGGATCATCAGGAAGATGCCGGCCTTCACCATGGTGGCCGAGTGCAGGTAGGCGCTGATCGGCGTCGGCGCCGCCATCGCCCGCGGCAGCCAGATGTGGAACGGGAACTGCGCCGACTTGGTGAGCGCGCCCATGAGCACCAGCACCAGGGCCGGCAGGTAGAGCGGGCTGTTGCGGATCGTGTCGCCCGAGGCCAGCACTGTCGCCAGATCGTAGCTGCCGACGATGCGCCCGATCAGCACCGTCCCGACAAGCAGGCACAGGCCGCCCGCCGCGGTGATGGTGAGCGACATCCGCGCGCCGTCACGGGCCGCGGCGTTGTCGTACCAGTAGCCGATCAGCAGGAACGAGACGATGCTCGTCAATTCCCAGAACAGGACGAGCTGGATCAGGTTGCCGGCGAGCACGATGCCGAGCATCGCGCCGACGAAGGCGAGGAAGTAGGAGAACAACCGCGGCACCGGATCGGCGGCGGCCATGTAGTAGCGCGCGTAGAGCACCACGAGCGCGCCGATGGCGAGCACCAGCACCGCGAATAGCCAGGCGAGCCCATCGAGACGCAGGACGAGGTTGACGCCGAGGCTCGGCAGCCACTCGACCGCGTGGACGACGGTGCCACCCTCGGCCAGGTGCGGCGTGAGCGCGAGGATGCAGCCGAGGCTGGCCAGGATCACGAATCCGGCGAGCACGGCCGCGGCGGTGCGCGCATGGCTCGGCAGGGCGCCCGCGAGGACGGAGCCCGCGAAGGGGAGGATCGCGGCGGCGGCGAGAAGGGCGTTGGACGACATCAACCCGGGCGAGATGCAGGCTCGGGAGCGGCCTGAAGGACGAAAAGGGACGGCGCGTGCGAGTGATACGGTTTCCGCTCGATCGAAGCGGGAAGCGTATCGCCCAGCCCGCGCGGCGCGTGAGCGAAACCCGAATCCGCCATCCCGACGGGAGCGGCAGGATTTGGGATGAGACCACTCGCCCTGGTGGGCGCGGCACTCGCGGATGCACTTAAGGCATGCCCGACGGTTCGACCGCAAGGGAAGGGTGCGGAAAAGACGAAATCGGCCCGATGGTTGCGCGGCGTGAGAATCCGCACCTTGTCCCCGGAGACACCGAACGGCGGTCGGATGGAGGCGCGAACGGCATTCGTTGTCAGGAGAGGGCGTGGGCGATGGACGTGAGCCCGTGGGCCGGTCCGACGATGGGCGGGCCCTCCCCTCCCGCAACGAAGCCTCGGGACAGGCCGTATGAACGTCGGAACCGCCGGTGAGGCGACGAACCCGTCGGAACAGGATGTGGCGACGCTGGGCGAACGGATCTGGCTCGCCACGGAGATGGCCTGCGATCCGATCTGGAACGCGTATCTGGACCGCCTCGGCGTCCAGCCGCCGCTGCAGACCGTGGGCGCCATTCTCGCCGCCACCCGCGGCCGGTTCGGCCCCGAGGCGCAGACCGAGGCACTGCGGATCGCGGCCCGTGTCAGCGACGAGACCGTGTTGCGCCTGACCGAGCGGCTGATCCAGGCGCGGGACGCGCAGGCGGTCCTGCGCACGTCGCGGGCCGCCTTCCTGCGCTCCCTCGTGACTCTCGCCGCAGGATCCGAAGCGCCGACCTCACCGGCTCCGAGCGCGCCGTGATGCGGGGATAACGACCGCGGGTTGCCGCGGCGCCATCCTCACGGTCTCTCACAAAGCCGGCGCCGTGCCGCCGTGACCGATGGCGGCCCGCTCAGAGCGGGAAGGCCGCCAGCGCCTGTTCGAGCGCCCGCCGTGCCATCTGCCGCGCGGCGGCCTCCGTCTGCGTTTCGGATTCGATGGCGGGCACCCGGACCGTCGCCGAGACTTCGACGATGTCGCGTCCCGCATCCGGCCGGCCGAACAGAACTCGCACCACCACCTGCCGCCGGCCGTCGATCACGTCCTGCGTTTCCTGGGTCATCCGAACCGGCATGCGCATCGCCCTCCAAGCCGGCGGCGCCCGATGCGCCCCCCGCTGTCTCCGGCAGGACGAACGAAGCGCGGAGCGAAGCGTTGCCTGGGCGCCGCCGGGGCGGGCTGAGGCTATGGGCCGCGCGGATGGTGCGGGATTGAAAGGGCGCGGCGGGTGAACGGATCGCGATCCCGGCCCCGGGCCGATCCGATAAGGATCAAATGCTCCGCCCGTCGGACTCCGGCCGTTCACCAAGCGAAAGTCCCGAAATCTTCACAAGACGCGGCCACTCTGTTCGCCGACGGGCCGTTGATCCCGTTTTGATACGGTTTTCCTCAGGCACAGGCTTTGCTGAACTGATCAGAGTTCGATCCCGGCGGTTTCTGCCGTCCCGGGGTGGAGCAATGACGCGGTGACAGGCGGGCGCTTGCGCCGCGCCGGATTTCAAATCGGGTCAGAGATTCCGACGATCGATCGCAGACGGGACCAAGTCATGGACGCGAGAAAAGCTCCCAACGTCGTCATCATCGGTCTCGGTTACGTCGGCCTGACCCTATCCGTCGCCTTGGCGCGCCGCGGTGTCCAGGTCTACGGCATCGAGAAGCGGGCCGACGTCGTCGAGAAGACCAATGCCGGCGTGCCGCATTTCGCCGAGGTGGGGCTCCAGGCCGCGCTGGCCGACGTCGTGAAGAAGGGCCGCTTCGTCGCGAGCACCACGACGCACGACGTGCCGCGGGCCGAGTATTACATCATCACGGTCGGCACCCCGCTCTATCCCGGCTCCCACGAGCCGCGTCTCGACATGATCGAGGAGGCGACGCGCGAGGTGGCCGAGCACTTCTCTGACGGCGCGACGGTGATCCTGCGCTCGACCGTGCGGATCGGCACGACGACCGGCGTGGTCAAGCCGATCCTCGACCGCACCGGCACGCCCTACCACCTCGCCATGTGCCCCGAGCGGACGCTCGAAGGCGACGCGATGCGCGAACTCATCAACCTGCCGCAGATCGTCGGCGGCGAGACGCCCGACGCCTCCGATGCGGCCGCCGCCCTGTTCAGCCGTCTGACCCACACCATCGTCCGGGTCGCGAGCCCGGAGACGGCGGAGATGATCAAGCTGGTGGACAACACCTCGCGCGACGTCCACTTCGCCTTCGCCAACGAGGTGGCGCGGGCCTGCGACGCCCTCGGCATCAACGCCAACGACGTCATCCGCTATGGCAAGCTCGGCTACACCCGCACCAATGTCGCGGCACCCGGCCTCGTCGGCGGGCCCTGCCTGGAGAAGGACCCGCACATCCTGCTCTCCTCGGTCTCGGGCCAGGGCGTGAACCTCGAAATCACCGCCGCCTCGCGCCTCGTCAACGAGCGTCAGCCGGCGGAGACGGTGGGCAGCCTCGTCGAACGGCTGCGGGCGCGCCGAACCGGACCGTTCAAGGCGGTGGTGGCCGGCCTCGCCTTCAAGGGCCGCCCGGAGACCGACGATCTGCGCGGATCGATGTCGCTCCACGTCATCCGCGAGATGATGGCGACTGAGCAGTTCTCGGAAATCCGGGTCTATGACGGCGTGGTGCCGATGGACCACATCCGGGCGATCTCGTCGGGGCTGACGCCATACGACAGCCTCGCCGCCGCCTGCGAGGGCGCCGACGTGCTGGTGATCGCCAACAACCATCCGGAATATTCCAAGATCGATCTCGAGACGATCATCGGGACGATGTCGGACGACGCCTTCGTCTACGATTACTGGAACAACCTCAGCGAGATGCCGGCGGAGGTTCTGGAAAATCGCTACGTCACCGTGGGCAACCTCGTGGGTAAGTTTCAATGAGCAGACTGGCTGTCACCGGGGCGGGCGGATTCATCGGCGCCCACCTTACCCGCGCGCTCCTGGCCGAGGGGCACGCGGTCGTCGCGATCGACAACTACATCCGCGGGCAGGCCTCGCGGCTCGCCAACGCGCAGGGCGCGATCGAGCGCGTGACGCTCGACGTGCGTGACAAGGATGCGCTGGTCGAAGCACTCCGGGGCGTCGAGTGCGTGTTCCATCTGGCCGCCGTCAACGGCACGGAGAACTTCTACACGCAGCCGCAGCTCGTGCTCGATGTCGGCGTGCGCGGCGCGCTCGCCGTGTCGGAAGCCTGCATCGAGGCCGGCGTGCCCGATCTCGTCGTCGCCTCCTCGGCCGAGGTCTACCAGACCCCGCGGGTGGTGCCGACGGACGAAACCATCGAGATGGTCATCCCCGACTCGCTCAACCCGCGCTACTCCTATGGCGGGTCGAAGCTGATCTCGGAGCTGATCGCCTTCAACTATTGCCGCGACAAGCTGCGCAAGGTCCAGGTCTTCCGCCCGCACAACATCTACGGGCCGGATATGGGCTGGAAGCATGTCGTGCCGCAGCTCATCGAGAAGATCGTCGCGGCCGGGGACGGCGGGTCGATCACGCTCCAGGGCGACGGCAGCGAGACCCGCGCCTTCTGCTACGTCAGCGATGTCGTCGACGGCATCGTCCGGATGTGGCGCGACGGCGAGAGCATGAACGTCTACCATATCGGCTCGATGGAAGAGGTCGCAATCCGCGATCTCGCCCGGATCACTGCCGAAGCGCTCGGCACCCGCGTCGAGCTGATCGCCGGACCGGCCGCCGCCGGGGCGACGCCGCGCCGCTGCCCCGACATCGGCAAGATGCAGGCGATCGGCTACGCGCCGAGCGTTTCCCTGGTCCAGGGCATCGAGCGCACGGTCGCGTGGTACCGCGAGAACCCGGCGCCGACCGATTCCAACCCGCTTCTGTAGGGGCCGACCGATGCACAGCTTGGCGGGCAAGACCGTCTTCGTCGCCGGACATCGCGGCCTCGTCGGCGGCGCCCTGGTGCGGCGCTTGGAACGTGAGGATTGCGAGATCCTCACCGCCACCCGCGCGGAACTCGACCTGTGCGATCAGGCCGCCGTGCGGGCCTGGATGCGCGACCGGAGGCCGGACGCGGTATTCCTGGCCGCGGCCAAGGTCGGCGGGATTCTGGCCAACGCGACCTACCCGGCCGACTTCCTCTACGAAAACCTGATGATCGAGGCCAACGTCATCGAGGCGGCGTTCCGCGCGGATGTCGGCAAGCTGCTGTTCCTGGGCTCAAGCTGCATCTATCCGAAATTCGCCGAGCAACCGATCGTCGAGTCGAGCCTGCTCACTGGGTCGCTGGAGCCGACCAACGAGTGGTACGCGGTCGCCAAGATCGCCGGGATCAAGCTCGCCCAAGCCTACCGTCAGCAGCATGGCCGCGACTTCATCTCGGCCATGCCGACCAACCTCTACGGGCCGGGCGACAATTTCGACCTCAATTCCAGCCACGTCCTGCCGGCCCTGATCCGCAAGGCGCATGAGGCCAAGCGTGCCGGCGCCAAGGAAATGGTGATCTGGGGCACCGGATCGCCGCGTCGTGAGTTCCTGCACGTCGATGACTGCGCCGATGCCTGCGTCCACCTGATGAAGACCTATTCCGAGTCCGAGCACGTCAATGTCGGCTCGGGCGAAGACATCCCGATCTACGACCTGACCCGCCTCGTCTGCGACGTCGTCGAGTTCGAGGGGGAGATCGTTCGCGATCCGAGCAAGCCCGACGGCACGCCGCGCAAGCTGATGTCGGCGGACAAGCTGCGCGGCCTCGGCTGGGCGCCGAAGGTGCCGCTGCGGGACGGCATCGCCGCGACCTATGCGTGGTTCCAGGAGCATGTCGCCCATGGCTGAGATCGAGGGAAGCCTGCCCATGAGCGATGCCATGGCCATCCCGGCCTCCGGGCCCTACGCGCTCCGTATCAACCGGAACGATCCCTATCTCGTCCAGGCGGACGGGCCGGCGGCACACCGCCTTCCGGCGACCCGCATCCTCGGCGTGCCGGTGAGCGTCATCGACATGCCGTTCGCCGTGCGCACCATCATCGGCTGGGCGCGGGCGCGGCGCACCAGCATGATCTGCGTGCGCGACGTGCACGGCATCATGTGCGCCCAGGACCAGCCCGACCTGAGGGCGGCGCACGAGCGGGCGAGCATGATCACCCCGGACGGCGCGCCGCTCACCATCATCAGCCGGTTCTTCCGCGCGCACGGCACCGGCCGCGTGCCGGGCCCCTCGCTGATGGAGGAGATGTTCGCCGCCACCCAGAACACCGGCATCCGCCACTATCTCTACGGCGGCAAGGAGGGCGTGGCCGAAGAGGTCGCGGCGAATTTCGCCCGCAAATATCCCGGCAGCGAGGTCTGCGGCCTCGCCTGCCCGCCCTTCGGCGCGGTCGCGCCCGATCTCGACGCGCAGCTCACCGATGCGATCAAGGCGGCCGAGCCGCACATCGTCTGGGTCGGCATGTCCACGCCCAAGCAAGACATCTGGATGAACGATCACCTCGACCGTTTGCCCGGCATGGTGCTGATCGGTGTCGGCGCCGCCTTCGATTTCCATTCCGGAGCGGTCAAGCGCGCGCCGAAACTCATGCAGGTGCTCGCCCTCGAATGGCTGCACCGGCTCCTGAGCGAGCCTCGGCGGCTGTGGCGGCGCTATCTCGTCATGGCGCCGGTCTTCCTGTGGAAGATGGCGCGGCAGCCCGAGCCGCGCCGGTCGTAAGGAGCCATCCGTTGCGCGTCCTCATCGTCCACAACCACTACCAGATCCGGGGCGGCGAGGACGCGGTGGTGGAGCACGAGGCCGCGGCTCTCGCCGAGGCCGGCTGCACCGTCGAGACGCTGGCCTTCCACAACGACGATATCCGCACGCCGCTCGACCGCCTGCGCACGGCCTTCGAGGCACCGCACGCGCCGCGCGGCATCGCCCGCGTCGTCGCGGCGGTGGAGCGCTTCCAGCCGGACGTGGTCCACGCCCACAACACCTTTCCGCTGGTCTCGCCCGCCATGCACGGGGTGGTGCGGGCGCTCGGCCCGGTGACGGTGCAGACGCTGCACAATTTCCGCCTCGCCTGCGCCGGCGCGATGCTGATGCGCGACGGCGCCCCCTGCGAGACCTGCCTCACCGGCTCCTCCTACGCGGCCGTGCGCCACGGCTGCTACCGCGGCTCGCGGCTCGGCACGTTTGCCGTGGCGCGGATGATCGACCGGCACCGCCGCACCGGCACCTGGACGCGGGACGTCGATGCCTTCGTCGCGCTGACCGAATTCGCCCGCGGTCGCTTCATCGCGGCGGGTTTGCCGGCGCACCGCATCTTCGTGAAGCCCAACGGCCTGCCCGATCCGGGGCCACCGAAGGAGGGCCCGCGCGAGGGCATCCTGTTTGCCGGCCGGCTCAGCCCGGAGAAGGGCGTCGAGGTCCTGAAGGGGGCCGGCGCGCTCCTTAGCGCACCGGTCGATGTCGCGGGCGAAGGGCCGCTGCGGGAAATGCTGGAGGGGGCGCCGGGGCTCAACCTGCTCGGAGCCCTGCCCCGCGCGGAGATGCGGGCGCGGATGGGCCGGGCCGTCGCCCTCGTCGTGCCCTCGCTCTGGTACGAGGGGCTGCCGATGGTCGTGGCCGAGGCCTACGCCGCGGGCACGCCGGTCATCGCCTCACGGATCGGTGCGCTCGCCGGCCTCGTCGAGGAGGGCGTGACGGGTCTGTTGGTGACGCCGGGCGATCCGGCCGAGCTTGCGCAGGCCATCGAGCGGCTGCGCGCCCGGCCGGAGGAAGCCCGTCGGATGGGCGTGGCCGCGCGAGCCGCCTACCTGCGCGACTGGACCGAGACGGCGACGACCGCCACGCTGATGTCGGTCTACCGGACGGCGCTCGCCGCACGGATGCGGGACGGGCGCGCCATCGCGTGAAGCGGGTTCGGTCGTGCTCCGTGCGCCATCGAAGGGCCGCGTGCCTTATTCCGCTACGAACAGGTCCGCGGATGAGGCGCGATCCCGTCGTGCCCGCACCATGGGTGCCGTCCTCAAGCGTAGCGCTTCGCTAATCCAGCGACCGGTAGCGCAACCTCTGCTTTTCCAGTTCGGACAGCACCTGCTCGGGTTCGAGGCCGTCGTCGTAGGGAGCGTTCTTGAGTTCGTGCAGAAGGAACAGCATCGCGAGAAATCCGACGCCGATCGCTCCCCAAATCACCAACGACAGACCCGTCATCGCTCCTCCACGCAGCGTCTGCTTCTTATTAACATAAATTACATTCGGCCGACGAGGGGTTGCAAGCGGTTCAGGACGCGCCCCTGGTGCGTGCGGCGAAGGGCAGCAGGCTGGAGCGCATTCCGACGAAGTGGTGGCCGGTTCGTCGGAGGAATGCGGGATAATTCAGAGGTCTAGAGATTCCGGCCTGATGCCATCAGGTCGGAGACGTCTCCCGGTCACCGGCACGCCATCAGGCTGATCTTGGCCGCCATCACCCGGCAGCCGGCGGGGGAGAACGCGCCCTCGTGGCCGAAACCCGGAACGCTGACGCTTTGACTGTTCTCGGCATAGGCCCGCCAGCCGAGCATCGGGTCGAGGGCGGGGCCGACCGGAACGCTCTCGCTGCGGACGATCAGCACCGGCCCCGAATGGGGGCGCGGCTCGTAGGCCAGGGCCAGCGCGTCGAGTTCGTCGGTCAATTGCCAGAACGCGTCCTCCGGGCTCGGGGAGGCGAGCCCGACCCGGTTCAGGGCACGCCGCAACCCACGCCAGGAGCGATGCGAGCGGAACCAGAGATGGGCCCGCGAGCCGAGGTAGCCGAGGCCGTCGCGGCGGACGTGCCGGATCAGCGCGGCGAGCCGGCCGCGCCTATAGGCCGCCATCACCCGGACGCGCGCGCGCGGCGTGAAGCGCCTGATATAGCCGGGCTCCCAGCAATCGATGAGGACGACGAGGGCGACGTCCCGGCCGCCTTGCGCGAACTGCCGGGCGATCTCGAAGGCGAGGACGCCCGAGCGGCAGAACCCGACGAGGCGGATCGGCCCTTGCGGCTGCGCGGCATCGATCGCGTCGCGATAGGCGCCGGCCAGCCGCTCCAGGGTTTCCTCGTGGGGTGGAACCCGGCTTTCCAGTTGCAGCGTCGCGAAGGGATGGTCCGCCCCCAGGGCCTCGGACAGGGGCCGGTAGAGCTCCTGATCGGCCGCGGCATGGTGGATCGCGGTAAAGCCCGGCCGCGCCTGCGCCGTCGGCGGCGGTTCCTGAAGCGAGCGGTGCCGCACGCCCGCCGCCGCCTCGCCGCCGAGCAGGGCGCAGAGCCGCGCCACCGTGCCCGCTTCGAAAAACGACCAGAGCGGAACGGTTCGGCCCGTCGCCGCCTCGATCCGCGCGACGACGCGGGCGGCCAGGAGCGAGTGACCGCCCGCCGCGAAGAAATCCTCGTCGTCGGACAGGTCGGGGCGACCCAGCATCTCCCGCCAGATCGCGCGTATCATGGGCAGCAGGTCGTCAGGCCCCTCACTCGCCGAGGGGGCGGGTGTCTCGGCGTCAGGTGCCGCATCCGTTGGCGCGCTCGCGGCGGCCTCCTCCGCCTTCGGCTGACCCGCTCCCGGGGAGGCCGCTTCACGCTCGGCCGCGACCCCGCCCCCGCCGCTCGCCAGGGGAACCGGATCGGGCAGGCGTGCCCCGACCGCTGCGCGGGCGGCCTGCTCGAAATCCGCGAGCAGGCCGGCAACGGTCTCCACCTTGTAGAGACCGGCATCGTACTCGCAGATCAGGCGCCAGCCGGCCTCGCCCGGCGCCAGTTCGAGATCGAGGTCGAAGAAGCTGCCGGTGGCGGCGTAATCGAGATCGACGAGGCGGATCGGGGCCGGCTCCCCGATTGAGGCCTCGCCGGACGGCGTCGCCTGGGGCGTCGGCCGCATCCGGATGTTGACCGAAACCGGCGGCGGCCGCAGCCCGTCGCGGCAGGGGGCCAGGGCCTGCACCACCCGGTCGAACGGGGCGAGGGCGTGATCGCAGGCGTCGAGGATCGTTCGGCGCGTCGCCGCCAGCCGCTCGGCGAAGCCCTGCTCCGCTCCGAGATGGGTCCGAAGCACCAGCGTGTTCACGAAGGTGCCGACGACCCCCTCCAGTTCGATCTCGTCACGCCCCAGTACCTGCGTGCCGATGGCGATGTCGCTGCGCCCGGTGCGCGCGCTCAGAAGCCCGAACAGGAGGGTGCAGGCGAGGACGAAGGGGGTGGCGCCCCGCGCCCGCGCGCAGGCCTCCATCCGCGCGCCGAGATCGGCGGAGAGCTGGCGGGTCTCGGCGGCAAAGCGGCGCTCCCGGCCGGGGCGGCGGGGATGATCCGGCGGCAGCTCGAACGGGGTGAGGTCGCGCAAGGATTGCGCCCAGAAGGCGAGGTCGCGTTCCGCCGCCTCGGCGAGGGCCGGGGAGACCTCCCATTCCGCGAAGTCGGCATAATGCAGCGCCGGCGGCGCCGGAGCCGGCAGCTGTCCCCGGATCAGGGCGCCGTAGATCGAGACGAATTCGCGGGCCAGCACCACCATCGACCAGCCGTCGCAGACGCTGTGATGGGCGGTGACGAGCAGCAGGGAATCGCCGCGCCCGAGCCGCAGCAGCGTCACCCGTAGGAGCGGTGCGCGGGCGAGATCGAAGGGTTTCCCAGCCTCCGACGCGGCGATCTCGCGCGCCTCGCCGAGGCGGTCGCCGGGCAGGCCGGAGAGGTCGATTTCGGAAAACGCCAGCGGCACCGTTCCGGCGATCCGCTGCACCGGCCGCCCGCCCTCCCCGACGATCGCGGTGCGCAACGCCTCGTGGCGGTCGAGCAGGAGGCGGAAGGCGCGGGTCAGGATCTCGGCATCGAGCCGCCCGGCGATGCGCCAGCGGGCGGCCACATGCAGGCTCGGATCGCCCGGCCGCAACTGGTCGAGCAGCCAGAACCGCGTCTGGCTGTGGGAGCAGCGGGCGGTGAAGGCGTCGCCGTGAACCTCTCCGGCCGCGGCCGGCGATTCTTGCGTGAAATGCCGCATCCCGCCCGCCCTCACGCCTGACCGACCGCGGCGCGGTCGGGGTCGGCGGGCTTCGGGCGCCGGATCGACGGGATCGGCGCGCGTGCGGCGGCCGGTGTTTCCTCACCCGCCCCGAGCCGCCCGTGCAGCAGGGCCGCGACCCGGGCGATGGTGCGCTCTTGGAACAGGTCGCCGGCGCCGAGCGGCAGGTTCTCGCGCCGCGCCCGGGCGACGATGCGGAACACGCTGAGCGAGTCGGCTCCGAGTGCGATCAGGTCGTCGTCGCGCGTGACGGAAGCAACGCCCAGCACCTCCCGCCAGATTGCCGCCAGCGTCGTTTCCAGGCCGTCATCGGATGCCGGGACCGGAGCGGGCTTGAGCGGCAGCGGGATCGCGGCGGTCGGCTCGGCGGGGCTGTAGGGCCGGGCCTCGGGGGCCGGCAGCGCCCGGCGGTTGACCTTGCCGCTTGGCGTCAGCGGCAGGGCCGACAGCCGGACCCATTCCGAGGGGATCATGTAATCCGGCAGTTCGCGGGCGAGCGCGGCGCGCAGGTTCCGCAAGGTCGGGGCCGCCTCGCTCTCGGGGCGCACGAAGTAGCAGACGAGGCGATCCTCACCCGCCGCGTCGGGGCGCAGCACCACGACCGCGTGCAGCCCGGTCTGGCGCAGCAGCGCCGCCTCGATCTCGCCCGGCTCGATCCGGTAGCCGCGCAGCTTGATCTGGTGGTCGGCCCGTCCCAGGATCTCGACGCGTCCGTCAGGCCGGTAGCGGGCGCGGTCGCCGGTGCGGTAGAGCCGCGCCCCGGCGCATTCCGGCAGGGGGCTCGCGATGAAGCTCCGCTGCGTCAGGTCCGGCCGTCCGAGATAGCCGCGGGCGAGCCCGAGGCCGCCGATCAGCAATTCACCCGTGACCCCGACCGGCACCGGCTCGCCCTGCGCGTCGAGGATGAACAGGCTGGTGTTGTCGATCGGCCGCCCGACCGTGATCGTCTCCTCCGCCGGATCGACCCGCGCGGCCGAGGACCAGATCGTCGTCTCGGTCGGCCCGTAGAGGTTCCAGAGTTCGCCCCCGCCCTCGGTGAGGCGCCGGGCCAGATCGAGCGGCAGGGCCTCGCCGCCGCACAGCATCTTGAAGCCGGGGCGGGAGCGGAAACCCGCCTCCAGCAGGAGCCGCCACGTCATCGGCGTCGCCTGGAGCAGGGTGGCCCCGCTGTGTTCCAGGCGGGCGAGGAGGGCGTGTCCGTCGCGCGCCTCCTCGGCGGAGGCGATCACGATCTGGGCGCCGCGGATCAGCGGCAGCAGCAATTCGAGCCCGGCGATGTCGAAGGTCACCGTCGTCACCGCCAGCAGCCGGTCGTCGCGTGCGATCCCCGGTGCCCGCGCCATGGAGAACAGCAGGTTCGACAGGCCGCGATGCAGCACCTCGACGCCCTTGGGCGCGCCGGTCGTGCTCGAGGTGTAGATCAGGTAGGCGGCCCGGTCCGCCGGCACCCGCGGGAAGCGGGTCGGCGCCGGCCCGTCGAGACGATCGACCTCGATGATCCGTGGGCCGCCCTCCGGCACCAGCGCACTGTCGGCGGCAAGGGTGAGCATCGCGCCGATCCCGGCATCGGCGACGATCCCGGCGCGGCGGGCCGACGGCATCGCCGGGTCGAGCGGGACGTAGGGGATGCCGGCGCGCAGCGCGCCGAGCATCGCCGCGACGAGGCCGGGCGAGCGGCGCATGAGCAGGCCGACGCGGGCCCCCGCGGGCAGAGCGCATCCCTGCAAGGCCGCGGCGACGCGATCGGCCCAGCGGTCGAGGGCGCCGTAGGAGACGGTCTCTTCGCCGAAGCGAAGCGCGATCCGGTCCGGGTCGCGCCGGGCGTGGAGCCTGAAGGCGCGCATCGCCCCGACTTCGAGCGGGTGGGCGGTCTCGGTCGCGTTCCAGTCCACCAGCATGGTCTGCCGCTGGGCCGCATCGAGCAGCGTAACGCGCCCGACCGGCTGCGCGGGATCCCGGGCGAGATGCCCGAGCAGGGTGAGGTAGTGCCCGATCCAGCGTTCGATCGTGGCCGGCTCGAACAGGGCGCTGTTGTAGGTGGCATCAAGGGTCAGTCCGTCCGCCGTCTCGCTGAGGCTGACGGTGAACTCGAAGGTCGAGAAGCGCTTTGGCGCGGGGGCGAGGGTGCCGCGCAGGCCCGCCCCGAAATCGATCGCATCGGCAAAGTGCTGGAAGTTGAACTGAACCTGCGCCAGCGGCGGGCGCGCTGGATCGTGCGGCCGGTCGAGATGGCGCAGCAGCCGCCCCAGGGTGCAATCGGCGTGGGCGGTGGCCTCGGCCAGGGCCGCGCCGGTGCGGGCGAGATGGGCGGCGAAGGGCTCGTCCGGATCGAATCGCGCCCGCAGCGGCAGGAAATCGGCGTGGTGCCCGACGAGGCCCGGCTCGCCGAGGCGCGGTTGGCCCGCCATCGGCATGCCGACGACGAGGTCGTCCTGCCCCGAGAGCCGTGCGAGGAGCACCTGAAAACCCGCGAGCAGCGCGGCGTTCAGCGTCTGCCCCTGGCGCGCCGCAAGGACCTTGAGCGCGGCGACGAGCGGCCCAGGCAGGGTGGCGCTTCGCGTATCGCCGGCAAAGCCGCGCAGCTTCGGCCGCGGATGATCGGTCGGCAGGTCGAGGGGTTCGGGCAAGCTGGCATAGAGCCCGGCCCAGTAATCCAGCGCTCGGCTCGCCTCCGCCGCCGATGGAGCATGTCCATCGGCCTGCGGGGCCGGTGCCAGCCGCTCCGGCGCGGCGCGGTAGGCGCTCGCGATCTCATCGGCCAGAACCGCGAAGGACCAGCCGTCGCAGACGATGTGGTGGGCCGAGAGGACGAGGACGTGAAGGCGCTCGCCGAGGCGCACGAGATCGGCCCGCGCGACAGGACCGGCGACGGGGTCGAACGAGAGGCCCGCCTGCGCGTGAAGATGCGCCGCAAGAGCGGCCTCCGGATCGGATTCGCGCGCGAGATCGGCCCACTGCACCGGCACGAGGCCCGCGGGATCGACCCACACGGTCTCGCCGCTCGGCGAGACGCGGCTGCGCAGGGCACCGTGGCGGGCGAGCACCGCCCTCGCGACGGAGAGAAGCCGCTCGGCGTCGAGGGGGCCGTCGAGCCGCAGGGTGACGATCTCGGTCATCGCGGCATTGGCGTCGGCGCCGAACTGTGCGGCGAGCCAGATCTCGGCCTCGCCGTCGGTGAGCGGGCGCTCTGCCCCGCGATCCACCACCGGCAGAGCCGGCGAGGTCTGCGGCTCGGGCCGGCTCACCCGCGCGGCTGTGATGGTCAGTGCGAGGGTGCGAAGCTGCTCCTCCACCACGCGGCACACGGCATCGAGCTGATGCCGGAAGACCGTCTGCAACTCCTCCGGCGTCGGCGTGGCGAGCGGGACGACCGGCCGCCCCTCCCCGCCCGAACCGGGCGCGGCATACGCGGCCGGGATCGCGTGGAAAACAGCCTTGCCGTCGATGCAGGACATCCCGATCCTCGTCTGGCCGTGCGGCTCATCGGCGAAGGCCAGGCGTCCCTAACCGGACGCCAGCCGCGCCGCCGGGTTGGAACCGGGCGCTCTCGGCGATCGGGCGTCCGATGAGGCACACCTGCCTTCGCGTGACGAGCAGGAGGGTCATCGCGTCGCCGGAAGTGGGGAGACCGGTGTCTCGACCGGTTTTCCGCAAAGCCCCGAGCGACGTTCTCACGACCATACCAGCGGGCCGGCGACGATCATCTGCCTCCTTGGGAGTAGTGCTTCTCCACTCTGCGCGGTTCATCGCGCGGGGCAGGCCGGTTCTCGTCGAGGCGAAGTTCTACAGTGCGGAGTTCGGCCGCGTCTCCGACGAGGCGGTTCCGGAGAGCCGCGCCTCGAGCCGCTCGATCGCCGCGCTCACCAGCGCCTTCGAGGCGTGCAGCGTGCCGAGTTCGACCGAGGACATCGCCAGCACCACCGGCAGGAGGTTCTCGCTCGGCCGGCCGTCGTCGCGGAACAGGCGCAGATCGTCGTCGGGCTTGAGGCCGACGCTTCCCGCGATCCGCGCGGCGTAGTTGCGGATGCGCGTCTCGTCGTTGGCGCAGACGGGGGCCGGAAGGCTGAGATCGAGCAGGCTGCCCTTCGGCAGGGAGGCCGCGATCGAGGGCAGCGCCGCCGCCTCCGCCGCGAGCCGGTCGGGCGCCAGCAGGGCGGCGGGATTGGCCGCGCCGGAGGCGACGGTCGCACGGGTCGGGGCGACCGCCGGCGGAGCCTTGGCCGCGATCTTCGGTGCCTCGGTCAGGCCCGTCGCGATGTCGGTGGCGGGCCTCGGCACGGAGACGGCCGACCCTGCCACGGCGCGGGGCACCCGGCCGGGATGCCCGGCGAGCCGCGCGCGGGCCGACCAGGGTTGCACCCGCAGCCCCGCGGTGGCGCGCGGCGCCGCCCGCGCCACGCCGCCCCGCCCATGCCGCGCAAGAAAGCGGGCGCGCAAAGTGCCGCCGATGCCTCGCGGTGCGGTCGTCGTCGACACGGCGGCCACAGCCGCCTGTCGTGCCGGCCGCCGCGGCCCTCCCCCGACGGGCGCTGCGGCCACCGGGCGGGCCGCGCCGCACTCGGCGGGCGCCCAGCGGCGCACGATGGCGAGCGCCGAGCGGCGCCCGTAATCACGCTGGTAGCGGCGCAGGAGCTGCACCGCCGCATCCGCACCGTCGGCGGCGGTGGCAAAGCCGGTATGGCCCTCCGCATCGCCGCCGAGTTCACCGCTCCAGCGCGCCTGCTTGATGCACCAGTAATTGTTGAGCCGCACGCAGCGGGCGACGAAGCCGGGCTCGGTCGCCGCGTGCCGGACCACGAAGGCGAGCGAGCCCGGTGCGAGGTTCTCGCCGGCCTGCTCCCGCCAGTTCGAGACGGCCCGCGCCACGAGGCTGAAGCTCGGCGCGGGCGCTGGCTGCGCGTCGGTGGCCCGGGGAAGAGCCGGCAGGTGCGCCCGCGCCGTGTCGAGCGCGGGCTCGATCCGCGGCAGCAGCATCGTCAGGGCGAGGAGCGTTTCGAGGAGCACGCCGGTCTTCCCTCACGCGGTGTCAGCTCGGCTGTTCATGTGGGGGGAACGGCGCGAGGCGGCGAAGGGTTCGGTGCCCGCGCATCGTCCCGAAAGGTCGTGGCCGTGTTCGAGATGACGCGCTCGCTGCCAAAACCGCTCAATCGTCGTCCATGTCCGCCGCGAGCTGGCGCGGGCGCACGAACCGCAGGAGGCGCCCGGCGCCCGCGGCGACGTCTTCCCAGCCCTCGCCCTCGAACGCGAACACGGCGAGTGCCGCGGTCGGGAATTTCTCGCGCAGATCCTTCTGCAGGTCCTTCGGCCCCTCCCCCACGAGCCGCAGGGCGAGATCGCCGAGGCCGGGATTGTGGCCGATGACGAGCAGGGTCGCCGCGTCCGCCGGGGCGGAGCGGATCGCGTCGAGAATGCGTGCGGCGGGCGCCTCGTAGATCGAGGGCACCGTCTCCATCGGCGTCTCGGGAAGCTCGGCCCGCAACGCCGCCCAGGTCTCCTGCGTGCGCCGGGCCGGCGAGACCATGACATGGTCGGGCGCCAACGATTCGCGGGCGATGTAAGCACCCATCAGCGGGGCGGCCTCCCGCCCGCGCCCATTGAGCGGGCGGTCGATATCGGCCACGCCCTGCGGGTAGGCGGATTTGGCGTGGCGCAGGAGGAGCAGGCGGCGCATCATTGGAACCCGACCACGGTGTGCGGAACGTAAGGGGCTTCGAGCCGCGCGATCTCGTCCTGTGTCAGCGTCAGGTCGAGGGCGGCGGCGGCATCGTCGAGATGCTGCGGCTTCGAGGCGCCGATGATCGGGGCGGCCACGCCCGGCTTCTGGATCACCCAGGCGAGCGCCACCTGCGCCCGCGGCACGCCGCGGTTGCGCGCCACCTCGGCCACCGCCTCGACCACCTGCCGGTCGGAATCGACCGTGGCGTCGTAGAGGTTCTTGCCGACGAGGTCGCTCTCCTGCCGGGCGCTCCCCGCGTCGAAGTCGCGGGTCAGCCGGCCGCGGGCGAGCGGGCTCCAGGGCAGCAGTGGGATGTTCTGGTCGGCGCAGAGCGGGATCATCTCGCGCTCCTCCTCCCGGTGGAGCAGGTTGAGATGGTTCTGCATGGTGGCAAACCGCGTCCAGCCGTTCAGGTCGGCGGTGTAGAGCGCCTTGGCGAATTGCCACGCGAACATTGAGGAGGCGCCGATATACCGGGCCTTGCCGGCCTTCACGACATCGTGGAGCGCGTCCAGCGTCACCTCGATCGGCGTGGCGTAGTCCCAGCGGTGGATCTGGTAGAGATCGACGTAGTCGGTGCCGAGCCGCTTCAGCGACGCGTCGATCGCGGAAAAGATCGCCTTGCGCGAAAGGCCGCCCGCATTGGGCTGACTCTTGAGCGGGTAGTAGACCTTGGTGGCCAGCACGATGCTGTCGCGGTCGGCATAGTCCTTGAGCGCCCGGCCGACGATCTCCTCCGAGGTGCCGTCGGAATAGTAGTTCGCCGTGTCGAAGAAGTTGATCCCGAGATCGAGCGCCCGCTTGATCAGCGGTCGGCTCTCCTCCTCCCGCAGGGTCCACGGATGCGGGCCCCGCTCCGGCTCGCCGTAGGTCATGCAGCCGAGACAGAGGGGCGCGATATCGAGGCCGGTGCGGCCGAGCTTTTTTGTCTGCATGGGGGCGGTCACGCGGAGGCGGGTCGGAGCTGTCTACCTGGGGCGTCGGCGCGAATCGTCACCGTTCCGCGAGATTTTCTCCGGCGTGCAAGACGACGCTCAAATCACGCCGTCCGTCGAGACCGCGGACGATCTCGACCTCGCGCACGGGCGCTTCGTCGGTGTCCGGTATCGTCTCGTACAAGATGAGGAACGGAGTCTCGACGAGAATCCGCGTGCTCGGCCGGATTTCCGGGCGCCGCGGACCCATCCGAGGCTGCAAGGCGAGTTGGCGAGCCCGTTCTTCGATCCTGTCGTAGAGCCGCTCGGCGGCGGCCGGGTTCTGGCTTCCGATGTTCACGTAGATATCGATGAGGTCCGCCCTCGCGAGCCGGGACCAGACGACCTCAGCCGGCACGACTGTCCTCATCCTCCGGTCCAGTGAGGCGAGCACGTGCTTCGCGGCGCAGCGCCTCGAAATCCAGCGCACCGTGCCGACCGGACGCCTTGCCGGCGTCCCAGGTCTGCTGAAGCCGCTCGGTCTCCATGTCCCGGAACTTGCGGCGGTCGGACCAGAGCCGCACGGCATCCCGAACGGCTTCGCTGGTCGACGCATATTCGCCGGCTTCGACGGCCGCACGGATCTGCGTCGCCATGGGCTCGGGAAAGACGACCGTCATACGCTCGACTGCGGCCAACGCCCCCTCCTCCGCACCGGACATGATGGGAGCCAATCACATCCTAGAGCCGAACCCGACCGGATTGCATCAGACCGGGGCCTCTCGCTCGCGGTTTTGACGCGCATTCTTTCAACGCAGCGGTGACCACCTCGTCGGAATGCACTCTCGCATACTCGGCCGGCCGAGACCTCTATCCGCCCCGCCCCTCCCGGCGCATCATGAAGGCGATCTTCTCGAACAGGCTTACATCCTGCTCGTTCTTGAGGAGCGCGCCGTGCAGCGGCGGGATCAGCTTGCGGCCGTCGCGCTCGCGCAGGGTCTCGGGCTGGACATCCTCGGAGACGAGGAGCTTGAGCCAGTCGAGCAATTCCGAGGTCGAAGGCTTCTTCTTGAGGCCCGGCACCTCGCGGGTTTCCAGGAACACCCGCAGCGCTTCTTCGACGAGGCGGTGCTTGATGCCCGGATAATGCACCGCGACGATGGCCTTCAGCGTCTCGGCGTCGGGGAACTTGATGTAGTGGAAGAAGCAGCGGCGCAGGAAGGCGTCCGGCAGCTCCTTCTCGTTGTTCGAGGTGATGATGACGATGGGGCGGATGTCGGCGCGGATCGTCTCGCCGGTCTCGTAGACGTGGAACTCCATCCGATCGAGTTCGGTCAGCAGGTCGTTGGGGAACTCGATGTCGGCCTTGTCGATCTCGTCGATGAGCAGCACCGGCCGCTGCGGGGCGGTGAACGCCTCCCACAGCTTGCCGCGCCGGATGTAGTTGGCAATGTCCGACACCCGCGGATCGCCGAGCTGCGAATCCCGCAGCCGCGAGACGGCGTCGTACTCGTAGAGCCCCTGCTGCGCCTTGGTCGTGGACTTGATGTTCCAGGTCAGCAGCGGCGCGCCGAGGCCCCGGGCGATCTCCTCGGCCAGCACCGTCTTGCCGGTGCCGGGCTCGCCCTTCACCAAGAGCGGGCGCTCCAGCACGATCGCCGCGTTGACCGCCGTGGTGAGATCGGGCGGCGCGACGTAGGACTCGGTTCCGGTGAAGCGCATGGAGCCTCGCGTCGGGAGGGGGATGGGAGCGGACTAACCCGAGGCGAAGCGGGTCGGCAACCGCTCGCGCGGCGGTCGATGCCTAGGGCGCTCCCTCACAACGTCTTTCCGTCGTGCCACACGCAGTTCGAGGCCAGAATCCCGAGATTCACGTCCGATTTCTGCGGCTGGGGCAGCGTTTTGCCGTCCATGGCGAGGTCGATCTTGATCTCGACCTGCCCCTTCGTTTCGTTCGAGCGACGGGAGAAGTAGCAATATTGCTGGAACGGCCGCTCCTCGTTGGCCTTGAAGTTCCAGCCCGTCACGATCTGCCCGTCGAGATAGGGCACCTGTTTGAACACGGTGAAGGTCGTGTTCACGGGCGCTTGAGAAGCCGGGGCGGCGTCGGTGCCGAGCTGCGCCTTGGTCGGCGTCGGCACGGCATTGGCCTTCTGCGTCGGCAAGCCTTCGAGCTTCAGGGTGTTGTCGGTGAGGGTGACCTCGCCCTTGGTCTTCAGCGTCACGTCGGCGAGCGCGGCCTGCATCGCGCTGGCGATCTTCTCGGCGGCCGAGTCGAACTGGTTCATGTAGGCGTAGCCGTAGCAGGCCGCGCCGATGCCGATGCCGGCGAGCGCCGAGAAGGCGCCGGCGCCGATCGCCCGCAGCAGGAAGGCGCGGGCGAAATGCATCCGGGCCTCCGCCCGCAGGCGGCCGTTGACGTGTTGCGCGAGCACGATGTTCTCGTGCGTGCCCTCGGTGTGGATGCTCATGGTCGGGCGCTCGACTTGAACAGCGCTCTCCGCCGAAGGGGCCGCCGGTTCGGCGCGAGGGAGCGTGTGGAAACAGGAACTCGAACCGCTGCCGATCGCGGTGTGATCGGCAGCGGTTCGAAAGGCTTACGCAGTAGCGCCGGTGGGGGCGTTACCGGAGGTGTTGGCGGGGGGCGGGGGCGGCGGCACCACGGGCGCCGTGCGCCGCTCCAGCGGGATCACCGAGGCCTCGCGCGTCATCGGTCGCGGCTGGGCCAGCGCCATCTCCTGGCGCACGCCCTCGGCGATTGAGGCGAGCAGGTAGGGCGTGGCCTCCGGGTTCACGGCGGCGCCGAGGTCGTCCTCGTCCATGAAGGTCTTGCGCACCGAGACCGCCGAGAGGGCCAGGATCGTCGAGGCGAAGGCGGCGCAGAGGGCGGGGACGAACACGAAGATGCGCAGGAAGGCGTGGACCTGCGCATCGTTCACGTCGATCGGATCGACGCCGTAGACCATGGCCGTGAAGGAGTGGAGCTGCGAGCGGTTGACCGAGTTGCGGTAGGCCTGCTCGGCATCGGCCACCTTGCGGTCGGCGGCACCGCGGTCGAGGGCGGCGCGGGCCTTGCGGGCCTCTTCCAGCTCCTTGACGATGGCGCCCCGGTCGCTGCCCGCCTTGGCCACGGCGGCGTTGAGGGTCGCGGTGCGCGGGTCGGTGACGCATTTCAGGTTCGAGTAGCGCATGCCGCGGCTGTTGGTGCCGTAGACGCGCTCGCAGCGCTGCGCGGGCAGCCCGGCGAGCTGCGAGGCGTTCTCGGCCGAGCGCCGCTCGATCTGCTCCAGTTCGTTGGTGTATTGCTCGACCCGGGCATTGGCGGCGGCGATGCGTGTATCGATGCTGTTGCGGTCGGCCTGCGCGTCCTTGAGGGCGGTCTTGGCCTTGGCCGCGTCCATCAGGCGGGGATGGAACATCATCTCGCCGAGCTGCGACACCGACTTGGTGGTGACGCCCGCGGCGAAGATGATGCCGACGATGGCAAGCGCCTTCACGAACCACGAGCGCTGGGTGCGCGCCAGGATGCCGAGCGGCACGCGGCACAGCTCCACCGCGGCGTAGACCAGCGGCGCCAGAAGCATGAAGTAGAACGCCCGGTCGTCACCGTCGCTGTAGGTGCCCGCGAACAGCCACGCGCCCCAGAGCGAGGCGCCGATCACCATGAACTCGACGAGATAGGCGATGGCGACGTAGCCCCACTTGATGCGGTAGCCACGCTCGATGTCGCGCTCGTGCTTCCAGCGCTGCTGGTCGAGCAACCATTCCCGCCGCTCGCGCTGCACGTCCCGGCTGGGAGGCGTGTCGGAAAAGAATTTCATGGGCCAGAACTTCATGGGCCTTAGATCGCTGCGGGCCTCCGGCTGAGCGGCGGACCGGCCATCCCCTAACATCGCGTTACCCGAGGTTAGGAGCGTATTGTGCCGAAGTTGTGCCGGCTCGGTCGATGAGCGGTGGATGGCGGCCCGCCGCGACCGCCGCGGGTGAAACGGCCGCGAAAACGGCCGATGGCCACGCAAAAACGGTTGCTCCGCCACCGGCTCGCCGCCCATGATGCAACCGGTCCCTCCCGCGGCATCGAAGATGCAGGGAGCCGGGCCGCCCAGCTCCTCTTTTCCCAGGCGGCAGCGTATCAGCCCGATGACCGACCCCGTGCAGGCCGGAACCCAGATCGCCGCGGAAGCCGGCGCGCATGCGGTCGGCTACCGGGAGGCGATTCTTTTCCTCGTCACCGCCGGCATCGTCGTGCCGCTGTTCCACCGCCTGCGGATCAGCCCGGTGCTCGGCTTCATCGGCGCGGGCGCGCTGCTCGGGCCGTTCGGCCTCGGGCGCTTTGCCGACGCGCATCCGTGGCTCGCGCCCTTCACCATCGGCAACCGCGCGGAGATCGCGCATCTGGCCGAGTTCGGCGTCATCTTCCTGATGTTCATGATCGGGATCGAGCTGTCCTGGGAGCGCCTGCGGGTGCTGCGCCGGCTCGTCTTCGGACTCGGGGCGATTCAGGTGACGGCCTCGGCGACGGTGATCGCCCTGATCCTCCTCGCTCTGGATCAACCGGTGGCCGGGGCGGTGCTGGTGGGGCTGGCGCTCGCCCTCTCCTCGACCGCGGTGGTGCTGCCGGTGCTCGCCGAGCAGAAGCGGCTCGGCACGCCGGCCGGCCGCACCAGCTTCGCGATCCTGCTGTTTCAGGATCTGGCGGTCGCCCCGATCCTGTTCGCCATCGCCGTGCTCGGGCGCAAGGACGGCGGCGATCTGGGGGCCGCGCTCGCCCTGGCGCTCGGACAGGCGGCGATCGCCCTCGTGGTGATCGTGGTGGCTGGCCGGGTCGCCCTGCGCCCGCTCTTCCATCTCGTCGCGCGCACCCGCTCGCCCGAACTGTTCATGGCGGCTTGCCTGCTCGTCATCGTGGCGACGGCGGTGGTCGCGGCGGGCAGTGGCCTGTCGATGACGCTGGGCGCCTTCGTCGCCGGCCTGCTCCTGGCCGAGACCGAGTATCGCCGCGCCATCGAGGCGACCATCGATCCGTTCAAGGGGCTACTGCTCGGGGTGTTCTTCGTCTCGGTCGGCATGAACCTCGATCCGGCCCAGCTCATCTCGGCGCCGGGCGCGATCCTCGGCCTGTCGGTCGGGCTTCTCGTCATCAAGGGCGCCGTGGTGCTCGTCGGCGCCCGCATCATGAAGCTGTCCCGTTCGGTCGCCCTGGAGACCGCCCTGCTGATCGGCCCCGGCGGCGAGTTCGCCTTCGTGCTGATCGGCGGCGCGATGGCGACGGGGCTCGTGCCGGAGCCGGTGGGCGGTGCCGCCCTCATCGTCACCACCGTGACAATGATCGCAATCCCCGGCCTTGCCGCACTCGCCCGCCGCATCGGCGGCCGCGCCTCGAAGCAGCAAACCGGTCCGGCCCAGGCCGAGCCGCTACCGGAGCCCGAGCAGAACCGGGTGATCATAGCGGGCTATGGCCGGGTCGGGCGGCTCGTCGGCGAGATGCTCAAGCGCCACGCGATTTCCCACATCGCCGTCGATTCGGACCCGGCCCGCGTCGCCGAACAGCGCCGGCTCGGCAGCCCGGTCTATTTCGGCGATTCCGCCAATACGGAGATGCTGCGCCGCTGCGACATCGCCACAGCCCGCGCCCTGGTGGTGACCCTCGACAATCCCCGCGCCGTGGAGGCGGTGGTGCAGGCCGCCCGCGCCGAGCGGCCGGACCTCACCATCGTCGCCCGCGCCCGCGACGCGCGCCACGCCACGCAGCTCTACGAGATGGGCGTCGATGACGCGGTGCCCGAGACGATCGAAGCCTCGCTGCAACTCTCGGAAGCCGTGCTGGTCGATGTCGGCGTGCCGATGGGCAACGTCATCGCCTCGATCCATGAGCGGCGCGACGAGTTCCGCACCATGCTGAAGCGCCGTGAAGCGGAGGCGCGGCCCGTCTTCCGCGCCCGCCGCACGGTCGGCAAGGGACGCGAGACCGCGGCGGAGAAGGCCGCCGAGCCGCCGGCCGAAGTGCGGCCGATCGGCAAAACCGCGTGAGGGTCGCGCGCGCCTGACGCGCTCAGGCCGAGACCGTCGCCTCGCGCAGGGCGTCGCCCGCCGACAGGAAGGCTTCGACCTCCGCCGTCATCGGCGGCCGCTCGGCTTGCGCGCCGGTCGCCGCGAACAGCTCGCGCACCGGGACGAAGCTGCGCTGCTTCCGGTCGTACAGGCCGGCCTGGACCAGGGCGATCGCCGCAACGGTGCCCGTTCCGGCCGCGATGAGCCGATGCTCCATGACGACGCGGGTGTCGTCCCAGTGCAGCAGCCGGGTTTCCAGATCGAAGGCCTGGAAGGGCCGGAGCTCACGGCGGAAACGGATCTGGCCGGCGCTGACCACCGGGGTCCAGCCCTTGCGCAGAATCGGACGCCAGAGGCCGGATCCGATCATCAGATCGGCACGGCCGAGATCCATCAGCGTCCAGTAGCGCCCGTTGTTCAGGTGCAGCGACGTGTCGAGGTCGTGCGGCCAGACGCGGAATCTCAAACACGAGACGCCAAAGGGCAGACCGATTTTCGGCCGCCGCCACACGGTGATGATCAACCAGAGAAGTCGAAGCCAGAGATTCATTGGTCACGTCGTCGGCAGACTGAACAAGTCCGCGAACGGCTGCCCTTTGTCCAGTGCAAACCTCCGCCCTATTCCGGTAGAGCGGCGACCAAAGTGCGGAAGCGGTCGCCGCGCACCTCGAAATTCGGGAACTGGTCGTAGGAGGCGCAGGCCGGCGACAGCAGCACGACAGGGGCCTCGGTGCCGGATGCGCGGGCGGCCCGCGCCGCCGCCTCGGTCGCGGCCTCCAGCGTACCGCAACGGGTGAAGGCGACGCGTCCCTCCAGCGTCGCGGCAAACGCCTCGCTCGATGCGCCGATCAGGTAGGCATGGGCCACGCGGTCGAACAGCGGTGCGAGCGGTTCGATGCCGCCCTCCTTCGCCTTGCCGCCGACGATCCAGTGGATGTCGCGGAAGGCCAGCAGCGCCTTCTCGGTCGAATCGGCGTTGGTCGCCTTGGAATCATTGACGAACTGCATCGCGCCGATCCGGCGCAGGGGCTCCATCCGGTGGGCGAGGCCGGGAAAGCTCTTCAGCCCCGCCGCGATCTCCGCGCTGCTGAGGCCGAGCCGGATCGCGGCGGCGACCGCCGCGGCCGCGTTCTGGAGGTTGTGGTCGCCGAGCAGCGCCTGGATGCCGGTGACCTCGGCGATCACGGCGCCGTCGGGCCCGCGCACCGTACCGTCGGCGCCGACATAGTCGCCCGCCGCATCCCCATGACCCTCGACATGGAGGCGGATGCGCTCGCCCGTGCGGCGCTCGGCGATTGCGGCGCAGTAGACGTCATCGACACCGATCACCGCGAGATCCGCGCCCGCCACCAGCCGCTCCTTGATCGCGGCGTAGTTCTCCATGGTGCCGTGACGGTCGAGATGGTCCGGCGTCAGGTTGAGCAGGATGCCGACGCCGGGCTTGAGCGAGGGCGTCAGGTCGATCTGGAACGAGGACAGTTCGACCACGTGGACGCGGTGCGCCGCGGGCGGCTCCAGCGACAGGATGGCGGTGCCGATATTGCCGCCCATCTGCACGTCGCGCCCGGCATGGCGCAGCAGGTGGGCCGTGAGCGCCGTGGTAGTGGATTTGCCGTTGGTGCCGGTGATAGCCACGAAGGCTGCGTCGGGCGCCAGCGCCGCACGCTCGCGGCAGAAAATCTCGATGTCGCCGATGATCGGGATGCCGGCCTGCCGCGCCAGCCCCACGGTCCAGTGCGGCTCAGGATGGGTCAGCGGCACGCCCGGCGCCAGAACCAGAGCGGCGAAGCCCGACCAATCCGCCTCGTTGAGGTCGGTGACGGTGATGCCCTGCTCGCGGGCGCGGTCGCGGCTGCCTGCATTGTCGTCCCAGGCCAGCACGTCGGCGCCGCCCGCCAGCAGCGAGCGAACGGTGGCGAGCCCGGACCCGCCGAGGCCGAACAAGGCGAGTTTCTGGCCGGCGAAGGTGGTGGCTGGGGTCATGAGAAAGGCGGGCTCGAAACTCGTCGCGGGCGGCAATCACGGCGCCCGCTCCCCCCCTGCGCAGAGCAGAGGATGAGGCGGGCAGCCTCGTGAGGCACGGCGGCACCCTAGTGCCGGGCCCCACCGACTTTCAATCGGCCCCGGCGCCGGTCCCTCGATCATTTCGCGGCCGACGCGGGGGACGGCCCTTCGGATCCGATGCCCCGGAACGACGAAGCGCCGCCCCGACCGGGTCGGAGCGGCGCATGGTGCGCTGCGACAAAAAAGCGCCGCCATCACTCCCGGAACGGGAAGCCGGCGGGCGCGACGCCTCAGGCGGCGTGCGCCAGCACCGTCGGATGGGCGGTGGCGATCGACGTATCCCGAGCCGGACGCGCGATACGCGCGGATTTCGACCGGGATTGGAGCGCGATGACCTCTCCGCGGGTCAGGCCGATGTCTTGGAGGGCCCGATCACTGAGGCTGATCAGCGACTCGTCTTGCGAGTTAACGTTGAACTGCGCGCGAAGATTCTCGAAAACTTTGCTGAACATGGCCGAACCTCAGGCATGCCGCCGGTTAACAGACGATGGCGGCTCGCGTTGAGGACAAGATGAGGCCGAACGCGTCTTTGGAGGAGAGCAGATCTCAGGGATCAGCTCTGCTTAGCGCGCATACACTGTGCAAAAGTGGCCATCTTTGAGCAGATTGATGATTTTTAGCGCATGGCGGGGCACGGCCCGAGCCGCGCCCGAGCGTCCCCATTCACCCGAATGGGTCTCGTTTTCTGTTGTTTTGCAGCGCAGCAATATGCGGACAGGTCGGTCTGGAGGCTGGCTCTCTGGCTGCACCGGTTTTGCGGACCAGCAGAAAAATGCAGGCCCCGGCGCGGGGACGCGCCGAGGCCTGGGACCGAAATGCGGATGGTGATGTGCGAAATGTTCCCCGGCCTGCGCCGGAAACGGCTCAGCGCAGCTTCAGCGTGGCGAGTCCGACCAACGCCAGGATGACGGCGATGATCCAGAAGCGGATCACGACCTGCGGCTCCTTCCAGCCCTTCTGCTCGAAGTGGTGGTGGATTGGCGCCATGCGGAAGACGCGTTTGCCCGTGAGCTTGAACGAAACGACCTGGATGATCACCGACATGATCTCCAGCACGAACAGGCCGCCGACGATGGCGAGCACGATCTCGTGCTTGGCCGCCACGGCGATGGAGCCGAGCAGGCCGCCGAGTGCCAGCGAGCCGGTATCGCCCATGAAGATCTGCGCGGGCGGTGCGTTGAACCAGAGGAAGCCGAGGCCTGCTCCGATCACCGCGCCGCAGACCACGGCGAGTTCGCCGGTGTCGCGCACATAGTTCACCTGCAGGTAGCCGGCATAGATGACGTTGCCGACGAGGTAGGCGATGATGCCGAAGGTGGCGCAGGCGATCATGACGGGGACGATGGCGAGCCCGTCGAGGCCGTCGGTGATGTTCACCGCGTTGCCCGCCCCCACGATCACGAAGGCGGCGAACGGCACCCAGAACCAGCCGAGGTTCAGCAGCGTGTCCTTGAGGACGGGGAAAGCGAGCTGGTTCTGCAGTCCGGCGGGCGAGTAGAGCGAGATCATCAGGCAGGCCGCGCCCGCGATCGCGAATTCGAGCAGCAGGCGGAAGCGGCCCGAGAAGCCCTTATGCGACTGCTTCGTCACCTTGAGGTAGTCGTCGTAAAAGCCGATCGCGCCGAAGCCGAGGGTCACGGCGAGCGTGACCCAGACGTAGTGGTTGTGCGGGTTGGTCCAGAGCAGGATCGAGACCACGGCCCCGGCCAGGATCATCAGCCCGCCCATGGTGGGCGTGCCGCGCTTGGTCAGGTGGGAGGCCGGGCCGTCCTCGCGGATCGGCTGGCCCTTGCCCTGGCGCAGGCGCAGGAGCGAGATGATCCACGGCCCGAACCAGAACACGAAGAAGCCCGCCGTGAACAGCGCGCCGCCGGTGCGGAAGGTGATGTAGCGGAACACGTTGAGGGGCGTGAGCGTGCCGCTCAGTTCCGACAGCAGATAGAGCATGCGTTCGTCCGCCCGCGGCAGGTTCTTTGTCGACACGCCCGGCACGGCGTTGCGCGCGGCCGGATGGAACGGCCGGGCGCGAGGCCTGGCCGCTGTATTGAAGCTTAGCGAACCGCGTTCAGCGAGGCTTCGCGCGGGTCCGGCGCGACCGCGTAGCGGGCTTTCACCGCTTCGACAATGCGGACCATGCGCATGGAGTTGGAGCCCTTCACCATCACGGCATCACCCGGCCGCAGGGTCGCGAGGACGGCGTCGATGACGCCCTCGGCGGTCGGCGCGGCTGTGCCCCGCACCGGCATCGGCAGCGCCTCGAACAGGTGCGTCATCAGCGGGCCGACGGCGAAGACGAGGTCGATGCCGTTCGCGGCGACCGCATCCGCCAACTCGCGGTGGAGCGTCTCGCCAGCCGCGCCGAGCTCCTTCATGTCGCCGAGCACGGCGATGCGCCGCCCCCTGGCGCCGGTGTCGATGCCGGCGAGCGTCGCCAGCGCCGCGCGGATCGAGGCGGGGTTGGCGTTGTAGCTCTCATCGACGAGGAAGGCCTCGCCGTCTGCGATCCGAAGCGCCGTGCGCTCGCCGCGCCCGACCGGCGGCTTGAGGCTCGCCAGCGATAGGGCCGCACGGGCGAGGTCGGCGCCGAGCGCGTGGATGCAGGCGAGCACGCCGAGCGAGTTCATCGCCACGTGCCGGCCCGGCGTGCCGAGCTGGTAGGTCACGGGAATGCCCATCACGGTGGCATCGACCACCGAGACGTCGGGCCGGGTGAGGATGCGGTGGGCGCACACATCCGCCGCCGCGTGCTCGCCGAAGGTGATGACGCGCCCTGCCTGCGAGGCCTGGGCATGGGCCAGCAGCCGCTCGTAATTCGGGTTGTCGCGGTTGATCACCGCGACGCCGCCCGGCTTCAACCCGGAAAAGATCTCGCCCTTGGCGTCGGCAATGGCCGAGAGCGAGCGGAAATGCTCGATATGCACCGGCTCGACCGTGGTGATCAGCGCCACGTCCGGCCGCACCATGGCGGTCAGCGGCAGAATCTCGGCGCCGTGGTTCATGCCGATCTCGAACACGCCGAACCGGGTGGCCTCCGGCATCCGCGTCAGCGTCAGCGGCACGCCCCAATGGTTGTTGTAGGAGGCGACCGAGGCGTGCGTGGCGCCCTGCGCCGAGAGCACGTGGCGTAGGGCTTCCTTGGTGCCGGTCTTGCCGACGGAGCCGGTCACCGCGACGATCGCCGCCCCGGTGCGGGCGCGCGCGGCCAGACCCAGGCGGCGCATCGCGTCCAGCACCGGATCGTCGCCCTCGCCCGGCACGGCGAGCACGGGGCCGGCGCCCTCGAATTCGTGAGCGCGCGCGGCGGCGACCACGGCGGCGCCCGCTCCCTTGCCCAGGGCGGCCGGCACGAAGTCGTGCCCGTCCCGCGCCTCGCCGCGGATGGCGAAGAACAGGTCGCCGGGTTCCAGACTGCGGGTGTCGATCGAGGCGCCTAAAATGGGGCGCGATTCACCGCGGAAGGAACCGCCGGTGGCCGCTTCCAAGGCGGCAGGGGGCCAGAGGGGGGCGTCGGTCATCCGTTCAACTCCGCGATCGCGGCGCGCAGGGTGTCGTGATCCGAGAACGGGAGCACGCGTGGCCCGACGATCTGGCCGGTTTCATGTCCTTTGCCGGCCACGACCAGCACGTCGCCGGCCCGCAGATCCCGCACGCCCGCGCGGATCGCTTCGGCCCGGTCGCCGATCTCCTCCGCGCCCGGTGCTGCGGCGAGGATGGCGGCGCGGATCGCGGCGGGTTCCTCGTTGCGGGGGTTGTCGTCGGTGACGATGACCCGGTCGGCAAGGCGTTCGGCGATCGCGCCCATGATGGGGCGTTTGCCGGCGTCGCGATTGCCGCCGCAGCCGAACACGAGGACGAGGCGTCCGCTGGCGAAGGGGCGCAGCGCGCTCAGGACGTGCTCCAGCGCCTCCGGCTTGTGGGCGTAATCGACGAGACAGAGCCCGCCATTCGCCTCGCCGATCCGCTCCATGCGGCCCGGCACGCCGGTGAGCCCTTCGAGCGCGGCGAAGACGCCGGCCGGATCGGCCGCACCCGCCGGCGTCGCCAGGGCGAGACCCGCCGCGACGAGCGCGTTCTCGACCTGGAAGCCGCCGACGAGCGGCAGGCGCACGCGGTATTCCGTGCCGTCGTGGGCGAGCGTCAGGCTCTGCGCAAAACCCTCGGTGCCGGCCTCGACGAGGCGGATGAAGTCGCCGCCGCGCCCCGTGGTGCGGATGGCGTGGCCGGCGGCGTCGGCGACGCCGATGACCCGCTCGGCATAGGCGCCATCGGCATTGATGATGGCCGGGCAGCCCTTCGGCAGCAGCGTCGTGAACAGCCGGAGCTTGGCGTCGAGATAGTCCTCGATGGTGGGGTGATAATCGAGGTGGTCGCGGCCGAGATTGGTGAAGGCGGCGGCCGTCAGTTCCACCCCGTCGAGGCGGCGCTGCTCGATGCCGTGGGAGGAGGCTTCCATGGCCAGATCGGTGATGCCCTCGTCGGCCAGCCGCGCCAGGGTCTCGTGCAGCGTGACGGGGTCGGGCGTCGTCAGCGAGCCGTATTCCGCACCCCGATTGGTGACGATGCCGACCGTGCCGAGGCTCGCCGAGTCCCGGCCGAGGCGCGACAGGATCTGCCGCACGAAGTCGGCGACCGAGCTTTTGCCGCTGGTGCCGGTGACCGCCACCACCGTCTCCGGCTGGCGCCCGGACAGGCGGGCCGCAGCGAGGGCCAGCGCCCGGCGGGCATCCGCGACTTGGATCCAGGCCGTCGCCTCGGGCAGGTCGTCCGGGCGCGTCCCCTCCCCGGCGACGGCGAGCGCGCCGGCCGCTGCGGCGGCGGCGGCAAAGCGCCGGCCGTCGGCGGCGGTGCCGGGAACGGCGACGAACACGCCGCCGGGCACGACCTTCCGGCTGTCGGCGGTGAGGCCGGCGACGGGGCGGCCGGCGATGGTCCCGTCCGCCTCCGGAAACAGGGCGCCCAGAGTTTGGTCGCCACGCGTCCGGTCGTCAGGCGTCGGCTGGCTCATCGGCACAAAAATCCTCGGAAGCGTCCGTGCGGGTCAGGCCGACCGGGTACAGGCTACCGTCACTGCCCGTCCACCATGGTTGCGTGGTAGGCGCCGAGCTTCACCATCAGCGGGAACGGCTTCACCGGCGGATCGAAGCGCGGTGCCAGGCCGAGGATCGGCGCGGCCCGCTCGATGATCTTGCCCGTCACCGTGCCGGAATTGTAGGCCGCCGTGGCGTAGCCGCCGGTCTCGGGCAGGCCCTGCGGCTCGTCCATGATCGTCAGGAACAGGTATTTCGGCTTGTCCATGGGGGCGGCGGCCATGAAGGTCGTGAACAGGCGGTTCTTGGCGTAGCGCCCGTTGATGACCTTCTCCGCCGTGCCGGTCTTGCCGCCGACATAGTAGAGCGGGATCGACGCCTTCTTGGCCGAGCCCTCGACGGCGTTGAGGCGCATGATGAAGCGCATCGCCTCGCTGGCCTCGGGCTTCATCACGTGGCTGGCCTTGGCCCGCGCGGTCGGCTCGTCGCTTTTGAGGAAGGTCGGCGTCATCAGGTCGCCGCCATTGATGATCGCCGCCACCGCCGCCGCCGCCTGGATCGGCGCCACCGCGATGCCGTGGCCGAAGGCGATGGTGATGGTGTTGATCTCGGCCCAGCGCGGCGGAAGGATCGGCGCGGCCGATTCCGGCAGCTCGGTCCGCATCCGGTCGAGCAGGCCCATCTTCTTGAGGAAGGCGCGGTGGCCGGGCACGCCCACGCCGAGCGCCATCTTGGCCGAGCCGATGTTGGAGGAGTGGGTGAACACCTCCGGCATGGTCAGCACGCGGCCGGTGGCGTGGTAGTCGTGGATCTTCTGCCGGCCCCAATGCAGCACGCCGCCGCGGGTGTCGAAGGTGGAGTTGACGTTGTACTTGCCGGAATCGAGCGCCATGGCGAGCGTCATCGCCTTGAAGGTCGAGCCCATCTCGTAGACGCCGACATTCATCCGGTTGATGCGGTCGTCCGAGAGCGCGTCCTTCGGCTCGTTGGGGTCGAAATCCGGGTAGGAGGCGAGCGCGACGACCTCGCCGGTGGTCACGTCGAGGATCATCGAGGCGCCGGCCTTGGCCTTGAACTTCTCCACGCCCTTCACGAGCTCGTCGCGCAGGGCGAACTGGGCGCGCAGGTCGATGGAGAGCTGGATCGGCGAGAGGTCGGTCTGCTTGGCCACGAGGCCGAATTCGTTGAGCGCCTTGTTGCCGCGGTTGTCGATGTACTTCTCGATGCCCGCGATGCCGATATTGTCGAGGTTCGTCGCGCCGATGACGTGCGCGGCCGCGACCCCGTTCGGGTAGACGCGCTTGTGGTCGGGCAGGAAGCCGACGCCGGGGATGCCGAGGCGGTGGACTTCGAGCTGCTGCTTCGGGGTGATCTCGCGCTTGATCCAGACGAAGCCCTTCTTCGAGGACAGCTTGGCGCGCAGCTCCGCCGCGTTCAGCTCGGGCAGCACGGCGGTCAGGAGTTCGACCGCCTCGTCGGTGTCGAAGGTGCGCACCATCCGCTTCGGCTCGGCGAAGACCGAGACGGTGCGGATATCGGTGGCCAGGATCTCGCCGTTGCGGTCGATGATGTCGGGGCGGATCGCGGTGGTGGCGGCGGCCGCCACCCGGTGCTCGTCGCTGTTGCTCGCAGGCGTCGCCGCCATCACGATCAGCCGCACGCTGATGGTGAGGAACACCACCGTGAAGGCGAGACCCACCAGCGCCACGCGGGCATGCGAGCGCTCGATGGCAAGACGGAACATGATCCGGGTGAGCCGCGTCAGCGCCGAGGCCGGCGGCTCGCTCCGCACCACCCGGTCCGCGCCCGGCTCCGGCACGGCGGCATCGGCCGCGAGCGCGTCCGGCTGCTCCTGCTGCAGGCCCTGCGACGGATCTGCCTGGGCCGGGTCTTCCTGGGACGGATCGTGAGACACGGGGACGCTACCTCGAAACCGCGGGCGGGCGGGTGGAGACGGTGCGGGTGGTGACGGAGCCGGTGGTGCGCGGCTCGTCGCGGGCGCTCCCCGGCTTGTCCGTCGGGGTCACGGTCGGGGTCGCCGTGGAGGCGAGCAAGCGACCGATCTCGTCGCCGCGGTCGGGCCGGTTCGGCAGGTCGGAGAGCCGGGCGAGATGCCCGTTGCCGATCGGCTCGAGGGTGAGATGCCGCTCCACCGCCGCCTGGAGCCGGTCCGGGCGGGTCAGGAGCTGCCACTCGGCGCGCAGCACCGCGATGGCCTGCCGCTCCTTGTGCAGGCCAGTCTTCAGCTTGGAGACCTGACCCGCCTGATAGAGCGTGTCGTACTTGATCGAGTAGGCGTAGACCGCCGAGCAGATCAGCCCGACGATCGCCAGCACGTTGAGAAGCCGGATCACCGACGTGGCCCCCGTCCCTGTGGAGCCGGCAGGCTCGCCAGCGTTTCGATGGCGCTCAGCGGCGGCGGCGCGGGCGCGTCGGTCCGCTCGCCGGCGCGCAGCTTGGCCGAGCGCGAGCGCGGATTGACGTCCGTCTCCGCCTCGGAGGGCAGTACCGGGCCCTTGGTCACCAGTTTGAAGCTCTTGGGCGCCGGCCGCTCTACGCCCGGAACGTGCCGGGAGGCCTGCGCCGCCCGGCCGCTGCGGGCGGAGAAGAACTGCTTGACGATGCGGTCTTCCAGCGAATGGAACGTCACCACCGCGAGCCGGCCGCCGGGCTTGAGCACCCGCTCGGCGGCGTGCAGGCCGCGCACCAATTCACCGAGCTCGTCGTTCACCGCGATCCGCAGGCCCTGGAAGCTGCGGGTCGCCGGATGGATCGGGCTGCCGGGCTCGGGTCGCACCACGCCGGCCACGAGGTCGGCGAGCTGCGCCGTGGTCTCGATCGGGCCGCGCCGCCGCGCCTCGACGATGGCGCGGGCCACCGCCCGCGAGCGGCGCTCCTCGCCGAAATGGTAGAGGATGTCGGCGAGCGTGGTCTCTTCCTCGCCGTTCACGAGGTCGGCGGCCGAGGGTCCCTCGCCGCCCATGCGCATGTCGAGCGGTCCGTCCTGCCGGAACGAGAAGCCGCGCTGTGCCTCGTCGATCTGCATCGAGGACACGCCGATATCGAGCACGACCCAATCGGCCTGCGCCTCGTCCTGATCGGCGAGGAGCGTGTCGAGATCGCCGAAGCGGCCCTGGACGAGCCGCAGCCGGCCCCCGGAGGCCTTCACGAGGTCGGCTCCGCCCCGGATCGCGGTGGGATCGCGATCGATGGCGATCACGCGCAGGTCCGGATTGGCCTCGAGCAGCGCACGGGTGTAGCCGCCCGCACCGAAGGTGCCGTCCACGGCCAGGCCCGGCCGGTCGAGGGCGAGCGCGGCGAGAACCTCGGCGAGCAGAACGGGAATGTGGCGAGCCGGCTCGCCCTTCGGCATCTCGGCTCTGGCTGTGCGCGGCGCCCGGCTCATCGGCATCGCCCCCCGGCGCTCTCGCGGAATCCGGAGAAAGCTCGGGCGCCACCCGGCGGGGGATGCATCATGGGAGCCTGCTGAGTGGACGGACCGCAGGGCGGCCCGAGATGTGGCGACGCCGATCCGCGAGCGGGTCCGGCCGTGCGGGCGCAGTCCCGCGAGGCAACCTGAGCGAGTGTTGGCCGATCCAGAACAGGGCGTCAACGGGATGGCGCGGGGTAACATGGGCCCTCGAAACGCGTCAACGAGCTTGACCATGCAGGCAGCTCTGATCTGACCGCATCAAGGTTAACCGAGCGTCAATAACGCGGATGTTTTCTTGAGGTTTACCAAGCGGCGCGCTGGCAACTCTCGCCGCGGGCGCCGGATGCGCTGCGGTGGAATTCGCGAAACTCGGGAAGCACTTGCCCCGCGGAAGGCGGGACCGCGCGCATCGGCGGGATCGGGTGGATCAGCCGGCCTGTAAGCCGGGTTCTGTAGGGCCCGCGAGATGAACTCACGGACGTGGCAGCCATTCCTCTGGGACGTCCGTTACCGGCCGCCTCGAGCAACCAACCCGGGCGACGAGCCTGGAGAGAGGGCCTGCCCTTCCCTCGCGGGAAAGGCGTGTCGCCCCTATTCGGTTTTGCTCCCGGTGGGGTTTGCCGTGCCGTCCGCGTTGCCGCGTCCGCGGTGCGCTCTTACCGCACCCTTTCACCCTGACCTTGCAAAGGACGAGCCTTGCAAGGCGGTCTGCTCTCTGTGGCACTGTCCCTGGGGTCGCCCCCGCCGGAGGTTATCCGGCACCGCCTCTCCATGGAGCCCGGACTTTCCTCCCCGTCTGACGACGGAGCGGCTGCCCGGCCGGCTGATCCGGGGCACGGATTGCGCCGCGGGGGACGCGGGGTCAAGGCTCGGCAGGCATTTCTCGTCAGAAGAACGGGCGTATATCGGCGACCCGGCAGCCGCGCTCAATTCGGGATTTCGTCTGCCCGGAAGTCTCTGCCGCCATAGAGCACGCGCAGGACTTCGACCCGCTCACGGGTCGCCCGATAGACGATCAGAATGCGGCGCTCCATCGCCCAGGTGCGCAGGCCGGCGGAGATATCGTCACGCGGCGAGCCTTTCTCGGGAAACTCCGTCAGCCCCCGGCATGCTGCTTCGATCCGGTCGAGAAAGCCGCTGGCGCGGGCTGAGCCGCTTCGCTCGTCGATGTAATCGTAGATGCCGAACAGGTCGGCCCTGGCAAGCCGGTGGAAGGTGAGTTCACACGTCATCCCTGCCGGCCTTCCGACGCCCCGCGTGATGGGCGCGCAGTTCCGCAAACACCTGATCGGCCGGGAGCGGTTGGCTAGGATCGTCCAGCGCCTCCTGCACCTTCCGATGCAGGACGGTTTCGATGGCTGCTTCCTCGCGTTCCAGGGCGCGGAGTCCGGCGCGGACCACCTCGCTGACCGAAGCGTAGGTGCCGGAGCGGACGCGGGCCTCCACCCGATCCTGCATCTCGCCGAGGGTGACGGTGACGGGCTTGCTGCTTCGCATGACGCTTGCCACTGCTTCGAGAGCGATCGGCCCAGTGTATGACAAAGTCATTGCCGGCCCAAGGGCAACTGCCTCATGCCCCTGCCAGCATCGCCAGCCAATCGTCCTCCGAGACCACCTTAACCCCGTGCCGCTCGGCGTCCTTCAGCTTCGAGCCGGCGCCTGGGCCGGCGACCACGAGGTCGGTCTTGGCCGAGACCGAGCCGGAGACCTTTGCGCCCAGGCGCTCGGCGGTGGCCTTGGCCTCGCTGCGGGTCATCTTTTCGAGGGTGCCGGTGAAGACCACCGTCTTGCCGGCAAACGCCGCCGCCGAGGTGGTGGGGGCCGCGAGCGGTTCGGTTCCCACCTCTTCGAGCAGCGCCCGCACCGCCGCGTCGTTGTGCGGCTCGGAGAAGAACTGGATCAGCGAATTCGTCGCCACGGGACCGATCTCGCCGTCGTCGGCGAACAGACGGTAGGCGTCGCCGGCCCGCTGCGAGGCCGCCCGCTCCAGCGCCGCATCGACCTCTTCCTCGCTGCCGTAATGGGCGAGCACCGCCTCGCGCTGAGACGGCGTGAACCGCCCCCGCAGACGCGCGCCGAGGCTCAGGTCCTGCATCGCCTCGCCGGGCAGCGGATCGAGGGTCTCGAAAAGGCGGTCGCGGGTGCCGGGTCCGATCCGCGGCAGCGCCGAGAGTTCGAGCCAGTCCTGGCCCGCCTGCTCCCGCGTCGCCGCCGCGAGGGCCGTCATCAGGGCGGGCATGTCGGGGAAGCGCTTGGCCAGCGCCTTGGCCGTCGATTCGCCGATCTGCGGGATGCCGAGCGCGAACAGGAAGCGGTTGAGCGGGATCGTTCGGCGGGCGTCGAGCGAGGCGAGCAGATTCTTGATCGCCTTGTCCTCCTCCTCGCCCTTCTTCTTGGTCGGCTTCTTCGGCGCCGGCTCGCCCTCGGTGCGGCGCTGGGCGGACAGCGCCTCGCGCCGGGCGACGATCGCCGCCTTCAGCGGCTCGAACTCCAGGCGGAACAGGTCGGCGGGCTGTTTCACGAGGCCAGCCTCGAACAGCACCTCGATATAGGTCTGGCCGAATCCTTCGAGGTCGAAGCCGTTGCGCGAGACGAAGTGCTTCAGCCGCTCCACGCCCTGCGCCGGGCAGATCAGCCCCCCGGTGCAACGGCGGATCGCGTCGAGCTTTTTCGTCCGCGGGTTGAGCTCCCGCACGGCCCGGCTGCCGCAGGCCGGGCAGGTGTCCGGGAAGACGAAAGGCACCGCCTCAGGGGGGCGCTTGTCGAGCACCACGTCCCGCACCTTCGGGATGACGTCGCCCGCGCGCACGACGATCACGGTGTCGCCGATGCGGATGTCGCGGCCTTCGCGGATCGGCTCGCCGTCGGCGCCGACGCCCTGCACGTAACCCTCGTTGTGCAAAGTCGCGTTCGACACCACCACGCCGCCGACGGTGACGGGCTTGAGGCGCGCCAGCGGGTTGAGCGAGCCGGTGCGGCCGACATTGATGTCGATGGCGAGGAGTTCGGTGATCGCCTCCTGCGCCGCGAATTTGTGCGCCAGCGCCCAGCGCGGCGCGCGGCTGACGAAGCCGAGTCGGCGCTGGAAGCCGAGATCGTCCACCTTGTAGACGACACCGTCGATGTCGTAGCCGAGATCCGCCCGCTCCGCCTCGATGGCGCGGTAATGCGCGACCATCTCTTCGGCCGAGCGGCACAGCTTGGTCCGCGGGTTCACCGGCAGGCCCCAGCCGCGGAACCGCTCCAGCACCGCCGATTGCGTGTCCGTGAAGGGCTCGGAGACCTCGCCCCAGGCATAGGCGAAGAAGCGCAGGGGGCGCGAGGCGGTGATCGCCGGATCGAGCTGGCGCAGCGATCCGGCCGCGGCATTGCGCGGATTGGCGAAGAGCGGCTTGCCCGCCGCCTCCTGGCGCGCGTTGATGGCCGCGAAATCCGCGTGCGACAGGTAGACCTCGCCGCGCACCTCCAGCACCTCGGGGATGTCCGTGCCGGAGAGCGTTTCCGGGATGTCGTCCACGGTCAGCGCGTTGGCGGTGACGTTCTCGCCGACCTCGCCGTCGCCCCGCGTCGCCGCGGTGACGAGCCGGCCTGCCTCGTAACGCAGGGACAGCGACAGCCCGTCGATCTTCGGCTCGGCGGTGAAGGCGACGGCCTCCTCCGCCGGAAGGTTGAGGAAGCGGCGCACGCGGGCGACGAATTCCTCGACATCCTCGTCGGCGAAGGCGTTGCCGAGCGACAGCATCGGCACCGCGTGCCGGACCTTGGCGAACTTCTCCGAAGGCTTGGCGCCGACGCCTGCACTCGCCTCGGTGGTGCCGGTCAGCGCGGGGTAACGCGCTTCGATCGCCTCCAACTCCTGGCGCAGGGCGTCGTATTCGGCGTCCGAGAGTTCGGGCGCGTCCTCGTTATAGTAGAGGTGGTTCGCCCGTTCGATCGCCCGCGACAGCTCATTATGGCGTGCCTGGGCGGCATCCTCGCTCAAGGCTTCGGCGGCGGCGGAAAGGGACGTGCTCGGCATGGGCCGCCTTTATCGCATCTCGCACGACGGTGCGATAAGGCTCGCGGTTTCCACGACCCCATTCCCGCCACAACTCGACCGTCACAACCCTGGAAACGACGGCTCGGGGACGGATCATGGCAGGACGCATCATCACGGCACTGGCGCTGGCCGGGCTCGCGGGTCCGGCGCTGGCCGCCCCCTGCACCCCGCCGACGCCTCCGCCGGCCGAAGCGCGGCCGGACAAGCCGAAGCTTCCCGAAAAGCCCGCCTGCCTCGACAAGAAAGACGGCTGCCCCGGCTGGGAGGCCTACAGCTACAACGACGCGATCAAGGCCTACAACGCGCAGGCCCAGGCTTTCCAATCGATCGCAGGAGCTTACGTCCAGAAGCTCAACGCCTACGTCAAGGCGAGTTCGGATTACGCACAGTGCGAGGTGAAGGCGCTGCAGCAGTGACGACCGTGACTGAGTTCATCGACTGGGCCGAAGGACGGCCTGGGCGCTACGAACTCGTGGATGGTGAGATCGTGTCGAGGCCGTCTCAATGCGTTCGGCACGTCGAAACAAAGTTCGCTGCCCAGATCGCCTTGTCCGAAGCGCTTGGTGCGACCTCTCTTCCCTGCGAGGTGCTGCCCAGCGGCCTGTGTGTTCCGATCGATACCCTGACCGCCTTCGAGCCCGATGCCCTCGTCTATTGCGGGGAACGTCTCGCGCCGGATGCAACCGCAGTCCCGGAGCCCGTCATCATCGTCGAAGTCCTCTCGCCGAGCACGCGACACGTCGATACCGGCACCAAGCTCATGGGCTACTTTCGCCTGCCGAGCGTGCAGCATTGCCTCATCCTCGATGCGGAGCGCCGCACGGTGATCCACCATCGCCGCGGTGGAGGCGACCTGATCGAGACGCGCATCGCCGCCTCGAGTGATCTCTCGCTCGATCCGCCCGGCCTCACGCTCGCCGTGGCGAGCCTGTTCGCGGAGCCTTGAGCCGGCCTTTGCTTGACGCTTGCCGAACAGGGTGCGACAGGCCCGGCCCATCTGTCACGCGAGACCGGACGGCCCGATGTCCCAATCCCTCGACCTCCTCGTCCTCGGCAACGCCATCGTCGATCTCATCGCCCATGCCGAGGAGGATTTCCTCGTCAAGCAGGGTGTCACGAAGGGCGCGATGCAGCTCGTCGACGAGCCGCGGGCCGAGACCCTCTTCGAGGTGATGGGCCCGGCGACCGTCGTCTCCGGCGGCTCCGGCGCCAACACCGCCGTCGGCGCCGCCCTGCTCGGTGCCAAGACCGGCTTCGTCGGCAAGGTGCATGAGGACGAACTCGGCCGTCTGTTCAGCCACGACCTGAAAGCGACCGGCGTGCGCTTCGACGTGCCCCCCGCGACCGAGGGTCCGGCCACCGCCCGCTGCTTCATCCTGGTGACGCCCGACGGCGAGCGCACCATGAACACCTATCTCGGCGCCTGCCAGGGCCTCTCCCCCGACGACGTGGACGAGGCGACCGTGCGCTCGGCCCGCGTCACCTATCTCGAAGGCTATCTGTGGGATCCGCCGGCCGCCAAGGACGCGTTCCGCAAGGCGGTGAAGGTCGCGCATTCGGCCGGCAACGCCGTGGCGCTGACCCTGTCGGACGCGTTCTGCGTCGGCCGCTACCGCGAGGAATTCCTCGAACTGATCCGCAACGGCAGCATCGACATCCTGTTCGCCAATATCGGCGAGCTGCAGAGCCTCTACCAGACCGACGATCCGGATGCCGCCGTCGCGGCCCTGCGCGAGGAGCGCGGTGGCCAGGGCACGCATCTGCTCGGCCTCGTCACCCGCTCGTCCCAGGGCGCGCTGGTGGTGCGCGGCGGCGAGGTGCGCTCGGTGGACGCCTTCCCGGTGCGCGAAGTGATCGACACCACCGGCGCCGGCGACCTGTTCGCGGCGGGCTTCCTCGCGGGCTACACCCGCGGCATCGACTACGTGTCGTCGGCCCGTCTCGGTGCGCTCGCGGCGGCCGAGGTCATCGAGCATATCGGCGCCCGGCCGCAGCGCGATCTCCTGGCGCTGGCGCGCGAGCACAAGCTCATCTGAAGACCGCCGCGCACGGGATCCGGCGCCCTCAAGGGGCGCCGGAGCGTTTCGCGATCAGCGCGAGCCGATCAGCTCGACGTCGAAGATCAGCGTGGCGTTCGGCGGGATCACGCCGCCGGCGCCGCGGGCGCCATAGCCGAGATCCGGCGGGATCGTCAGGATGCGGCGGCCGCCGGCTTTCATCGTAGCGACGCCCTCGTCCCAGCCGCGGATCACTTGGCCCGCGCCGATGGTGAACGAGAAAGGCTGGCCGCGATCCCGCGACGAGTCGAACTTCTTGCCCCGCTTGCCGCCGCCCTCGTCGAGCCAGCCGGTATAGTGGACGGTGACCTGCTGGCCGGTCTTCGGCTCGGGGCCGGTGCCGACCACTTCATCGGTGTAGCTGAGGCCCGAGGGCAGCGTGACGGGCTGGGCGGCAGAAGCGGCACTGGTCATGGCGAGGGCGATGGCTCCGGCTAGGGGAAGGATCGAGCGCATGAATCTCGTCTCGGCGGGTCGTCGCTGACGACGGGGGCGCGGGTTAACACGCGCCCGGCCGCAAGGCTAATAGCGCGCCCGGAGGGCCCCGCGCCCCAATGCCGGGCAGGCGCCGGCCTGCGGGCCGACCACGAGGTCGCCCTGGCGCGGATTGTTGAGGGCGAGCGGCCCCGGATCCTTCCGGCCGATGAAGCCGCCGCCGAGCTGCTCCTCGAAGAAGCCGTCGCCGAAGCGGATGTAGCAGCGGTCGATGATCGCCACCGTGTCGTAGCTCGCCCGGTAGGCGGCCTGCTCCGGCTGGGCGCCCGGACCGCAGGTCAGGGCCACGTCGATGCGGCCGGAGTGATGGTACTGGATCGTCTGCGAGTGGTTCGGCCGTACCGCGACCCAGGGACCGCCGTCGCGGCTGACGAGGGCGGTGTAGCCGGACTTGTTGATGATGCGGCGGGCGCAGGACGCCTCCGCCCCAGCGATGCTCGCTGCCGTCACGGCGAGGGCCGCCGCCAGTCCCAGTGCCGTGCTCAACCCGCGCATCGATCCCTCCGCTCCACAGGGCCGGACAGGGAGACGCCCCGACGGCCACGCTTTCGCCGACAACCGGGAGCCGGCCCGCACGTTCCATCGTGCGCGTCGAACACACCTGCTGTTTCGTTCACGCGCGGAAAATCGCATTCAAAATCGGTTGCCTCGTCGACGATCCCGCCAATAAACTCAATTCAAAATGCGGGTGATCGCTCACCTCTCGCGGCTCCATCGCCGCATGAGGGGCGGTCGCCACGCGAAGGGAGGAGTGATGTGATGGGCTTTTCGCAAGCGTTCGATTCGCCCCGTGCGTGTGGTGCCGCCGCGCGTCACGACTGAGGCGTTGGCGATGATGGAAGCCGCGAAATCCGGCCCGCTGGCCGGCGTGAAGGTCATCGAACTCGCCCACATCATGGCCGGACCGGTCTGCGGGCTGATGCTCGGCGACATGGGCGCCAACGTCATCAAGGTCGAGAAGATCGAGGGTGGCGACGACACCCGCCGCTCGGTGCCGCCCGCCATCGAAGGCGAGAGCGCCGCCTACATGATGATGAACCGCGGCAAAAACGGCATCGCCCTCGACCTCAAGAGCGCGGACGGCAAGGCGGTGCTGCGGCGCCTGCTCACCGACGCCGATGTGCTGATCGAGAATTACCGCGCCGGCACGATGGAGCGGATCGGCCTCGGCTACGACGTTCTCCGACAAGAATTTCCGGGGCTGGTCTATTGCTCGCTCTCGGGCTTCGGCCGTTCGGGCCCCTATGCCGAGCGCGCGGGCTTCGACCTCGTGGCGCAGGGCATGAGCGGGCTGATGAGCATCACCGGCGAGGGACCGGGCCGGCCGCCGATGAAGTGCGGCCCGCCGGTGACCGACATCACCGCCGGCATCCTGGCAGCGATGGGCGTGCTGGCCGCCCATGTCCACAAGCTGAAGACCGGCGAGGGGCAGATCGTCGATACCTCGCTGTTCGAGGCTGGCATCACCCTCACCTACTGGCAATCGGCCATCGCCATGGCGACCGGCGTGGCGCCGGGGCCGATGGGCTCGGCCCACCCGCTGAACGCGCCCTACGAGGCGTTCGAGACGGAAGACGGATGGATCACCCTCGGCGCGGCCAACCAGACCAACTGGCTGCGCCTGCTCGCGGTGCTCGGCGCCGAGGATCTGGCCGTCGATCCGCGCTTCTCGGCCAACCGCGACCGCATGGCGAACCGCGCGGCCCTGGCCCAGGCGCTGGCCCCGCATTTCCGCACCGCGCCCTCCGCCGACTGGCTCGCGCGGCTGGAGGCCGGCGGCGTGCCGGCTGGACCGGTGCTCGACGTGCTCGCGATGCAGGCTGATCCGCAGACGCGTGCCCGCGCGATGGTGGTCGAGGTCGAGCACCCCCGCGCCGGTCGGATGAGCACGCTCGGCCTGTCGGTCAAATTCTCGGCGACGCCGGGGCGGGTGCACGGCCCCGCGCCGCTGCTCGGCGAACACAGCCGCGCCATCCTGGCCCAAGCCGGCTATGACGGGGCGGAAATCGACGATCTGATCGCTCGGGGCGTCGTGCGCGAGACGACGGCCTGAGACGCTTGACGAGGAACCGCTCCATGAACGCTGACGCCGAGACCGCCGCGATCGACGAACTGCTCTTCGCGGTGGACGCGGCGGGCATCGCCCGCATCACCCTCAACCGGCCGAAGGCGCGCAATGCGCTGACCTTCGCGATGTATCGCGGGCTGGTGGAGCTGTGCGAGCGGATCGAGGCGGATCGCGCGATCAAGGCGGTGATCATCACCGGCGCCGGGGACAAGGCGTTCGCGGCGGGCACCGACATCGCCCAGTTCCGCAGCTTCAACAAGCCCGAGGACGCGATCGGCTACGAGCGCTTCATGGACCGGGTGCTCGGCGGCTTGGAGCGCCTGCGGGTGCCGACCATCGCGGCGATCGCCGGAGCCTGCACCGGCGGCGGCGCGGCGATCGCGGCGGCCTGCGACCTACGCATCGCCAGCCGCGACGCCCGCTTCGGCATCCCCATCGCCCGCACGCTCGGCAATTGCCTCTCGCAGAACACCCTGCGGAGGCTGGCGAACCTCATCGGCGCGCCGCGCGTGAAGGACATCCTGTTCACCGCTCGGCTCGTCGAGGCACCGGAGGCTCTGGCGATCGGCCTCGTCAACGAGGTGGTCGAGGATGCCGCGGCCGTCGCGGCCCGTGCCGATGCGCTGGCCAGCCAGCTTGCGAGCCACGCGCCCCTCACTCTTCAGGCCACCAAGGAAGGCCTGCGCCGCATCGGCGAGGAGGGCATGGCCGAGGCCGCCGAGGGCGAGCGGCCCGGCGACGACCTGATCGTGATGACCTACATGAGCGACGATTTCCGGGAGGGCATGGAGGCCTTCCTGGGCAAGCGCCCGCCGAACTTCAAAGGCCGCTGAACCGGCATCCGTTTCGTCGCGGCGCCTCAGTTCCCCTCTTCGCCGTAGATCGCCGCGATTACCGGCTTCTTGGAGCGGATATGCCGGCGCATCAGCCCGGCGAGTTCTTCGCCGTTGCGGGCGCGGAGCAGCGGAATCATCTGCTCATGCTCCTCGACCGCCTGAGCCCATTGCGCCTCGGTCTGGTGGGCACTGTAGCGGGAGCGTTGAATCCGCCCGGTGAGCCCCAGATACAGGCTGCGCAACTTGGTGTTGCGGCTCACCAGCATGATCGCTTCGTGGATCTCGCGGTTCAGGCGAAAGTAGCTCGCCTCGTCGCGCGCCTGCCACGCCGCCACCATCGCCAGATGCTTCGCCTCGATCTCCGCCAGTTCCTCGTCGGTGATCGTCCGGCAGGCGAGGTCGCAGGCGGTCGCCTCCAGCCCGGCGATGACCTCGATCATCTCTTCCAACTCGTCGGGCGAGATGCTCGCGACCCGCGCGCCGCGATTGGGCAGCAGTTCCAGAAGTCCTTCGGTCGCCAGGATCTTGATCGCCTCGCGCAACGGCGTACGCGAGATGCCGAAACGCTCGGTCAACTCGCTCTCATTGACGCGCGCACGCGGCTCGAGTTCGCCGTCGTTGATCAATTCACGCATCCGGTCCGCCACCTCGTCATGAAGGTAGCGACGGCTGATCCCGATACTGGGCTCAATTCTATTCATCGAGCTCTCAAAGAATTTTAAATGCGAAACTACGCGTCGCAATTTCTAGACTTGCGGCTACCGCCTGTCGAGATACGTGGCCGTTCCCAGCTTCGTGAGCCACACCGAAAGTTCCGGGCGGAAAGTCTCGGGTTGCGAAAGGCGGCCCTCGCGATGGCACGCGGGACGGCTTGCAGCGAATTGAATTTTTCATGCATTCAGAGGCGCCGCCGGAGCCCCTTGCGTCGGAGCCCGAGCGGACGGGGCCCGCAAGGAAGGGATGCGCCATGATCGACCTGTTCAGCGACACCCAGACGCGTCCGACGCCGGGCATGCGCGAGGCCATGGCGCGGGCCGAGGTCGGCGACGAGCAGTCGAATTCCGATCCGACCACCAATGCCCTGTGCGAGCGCGTGGCGGAAATGCTCGGTCAGGAGGCGGCGGTGTTCATGCCGTCGGGCACGATGTGCAACCTCGCCTCGATCCTGGTGCATTGCCGGCCCGGCGACGAGATCATCGTCGATGACCAGTCCCACATCTACAACACCGAGGCCGCGGGCGCCGCCGCGATCGGCGGCGTCTCGGTGAAGGCGCTGCCGACGCGGGTCGGGCTGTTCACCCTGGCCCAGGTCGAGGCGGCGATCCGGGTTCCGCAGCGCACGGCGCCGCGCTCACGGCTGGTCTCGATCGAGCAGACGACGAGCTTTTCCGGCGGGACGGTCTGGGACATCGGCGAGATGCGCCGGATCCGCGACTACGCCCAGGCGCGCGGGTTGAAGGCGCATATCGACGGGGCGCGCCTGCTCAACGCGGTTGTGGCCACCGGTCTCTCGGCGGCGGAGTATGCAGCCGGCTTCGACAGCGTCTGGATCGATCTCAGCAAGGGCCTCGGTTGCCCGGTCGGGGCGGTCCTGTGCGGCACGCGGGATTTCATCGAGCAGGCGTGGCAGTGGAAGTACCGGCTCGGCGGCGCGATGCGCCAATCGGGCGTGCTGGCGGCGGCGGGGCTCTACGCCCTCGATCACCACATGACGCAGCTCGCCGAGGACAACGCCAACGCCGACCGGCTGCACCGGGCCATCGCCGACGTGCCGGGCTTGGGCTTCGACCCGACGGCGGGGCAGTCGAACATCCTGTGCTTCACGGTGGATGCCTTGGGCATCACCGCCTCGACCTTCGCGAGTGCCTGTCTCGAAGACGGGGTGCGGGTGCGGGCGATCGGCGCGCACCAGATCCGCGCAACCGCCAATCTCGACGTGGATCGCGCGGGCATCGACCGGGCGGCGGAGGTGATCCGCGCGAAGGCCGCGGCGTTCGCGGCGATGGCCGAGTGACGGCGGGGCACCGAATGCCCCGTTTCCAACCAGACCCCTCACCCTGAGGTGCCGCGAATCGGCCTCGAAGGGTCTTCCCGTTTCCTCGTGGTGACTGGATGACCCTTCGAGGCCTCCGCTTCGCTCCGGCACCTCAGGGTGAGGCCGTGGTCGGGATAGCCCGTTTCGAAGATGCCCGCGGCTGGGCGGCGCTCACCGAAGAACGCCGCCCGAACGGCGAAAAACTATTTCTTGTTGTCGAGGTCCTGAGCCATCTTCAGGTGCTCATCGAGATGCGGCTTCGTCTTGATGGCGAAGGCCTTGAGCGCCGCGTTGTCGCCGCCCTCGGCGTAGCGCTTATAAAGGTCGGTGGCGTTCTTGTGCGCCGTGACCTGATCGTCGTGATACTGCTTGGTGAAGTCCTCGCCGCTCAGGCTCTTGAGCTTGTCGAGCTTGCTCTGGTGGCTCGAATCCAGGGCGGTCGGAAGGTTGAGCTTCATGTCGCCGGTCTGGACGACGGATTTCAGCTCATCCGAGGTCTTCTTGTGGTCCTCGATCATTTTCTTGGCGAAGGCTTTGGTCTTCTCGTCCGCCTTCTCGAGGGCGAGCTTGCTCGTCTGATCCTCGAACATGTCGCTGATCACGGCTTGCGTGACGAAGTCCTGGGCCGTCGGGGCGACGCCGATCAGCGAGTTCACGCCGGTCTTCTCGCCGACCGATTGCGCATGGGCCGGCATCCCCGCCGCGCCCAGCAGGAGCAGGCAGGCGGCGGCGGTGAGTGTCGTTCTCATGGGTATCTCCTCGGGCAGTAATCGTACCTGTCGGAGCAACCGGAGCGGGCGTGCGATGTTCCTGGCGGGGCCGGAGGCGCGCCGTCATGTCTCGCAGTTCGCGGTCTCGCGGGCGAGCCAGTCGATGACGCAGGACAGCGCCTTGCGCTCGCTGCCGCCCGCGGCCAGCGACGCCTCGTAGGCCCGGATCTGCCCGTCGGCGCTGGAGCCGCATTCGGTGATGGTGAGGGCGTGGGCGACCTGGGCGTTGCAGCCCAGAGCCGCGGCATCCTCCGCCACGAGGTCGAGCAGGCGTTCGACGAGGCGGCGCACCGGCACCGCCTCCTCCGCCGCCTCATCGATCAGGGCGGCGTGAACGCCCTCGCGCTGCGCCCGCCACAGGTTCTCCATGACGAAGCCGCGCGAGGCGCCCGTGGGCCGCGCGTTCAGCTCCGGCCGGCGCACGCAGAGCCGCACGAGGCACCGGTAGAGCGCGGCGATGGCCAGCGTGTCCTTGAGCCGGGTGCAACTGTCGGCGACCCGCAATTCGAGGGTCGGGTAGCGGATCGACGGGCGGATGTGCCACCAGAAATAGGTCGCGTCCTCGACCGCACCCGCCCGCGTCATCACCCGCACGTAGCGCTCGAAATCGTCGGCCCCGTCGAACAGCTCCGGCAAGCCGGTGCGCGGCAGCTCGGCATAGGCCCGCAGGCGATAGCCGGCGAGCCCGGTGCGGTGCCGCTCGTAGAAGGGCGAGGAGGTGGAGAGCGCGAGCAGCACCGGCAGGAACGGCATCAGCCGGTTGATGAGGTCGATGCGCTGGTCCGGCTCGGGCACCTCGACATGGACATGTAGGCCGCTGACGATGGAGCGCCGCCCCACCATCTGCAGCGTCTCGATCATCTTGCGGTAGCGGACCTTGGCGGTCTCGCGCTGGTCGGTCCAGATCGCGGTCGGGTGGGTGCCGGCGGCGAAGACCTTCAGGCCGTGCTCGCGGCCGATGGCGCACAGGCCGGTGCGGAGCTTGGCCAGCGTCTCGTGGGTCTCATCGAAGCTCGCCGAGGGCTTGGAGCAGATCTCGGCCTGGCTCTCGAGCATCTCGCGCTCGACGCCCTCCAGGCGGCTGCGCGCCGCCTTGTGGAAGGCCGAGACCGATTCGCTGGGCGCCGCCCGGGTGCGGCTGCTGGCCAGGAACAGCTCTTCCTCGATCCCGAACCGGTACGCGTGTGCCATCGCTCGTCCCACCTTCCGGGCTCGACCCGGTCCGGAAGGAAGCAAGTGCGGGCCCAAACGGTTCAAGCGTTCAGGTGCCTCACAAAACGCTCGGGCACCGCCCCATTAGCCTTCGGGCTGACGGGGCGGCGGCCATTTTATGAGAGACACTTACCGGACAATACGATCGAGGCGGTTGTTGACGAAGAAGTACAGCTCCTTGGCGCCGGGCTCGGTGTAGAGCACCTGCACCTCGCGGCCGGAACGGCCCTCGCCGACCAGCACGTCGGTCGGCGGACGGCCCTTGAGCCGCACGAGGTCGCATTCGCCGATCCCGGTCTCGATGGCGGCGGCCGTGCCCGGCGCCGGGCCGGTGCAGGCGCCATTACCGTCGAGCACGGGGCCGAACGCGGCAGCCGGCGCCGTCGGGATGGCGGGCAGTACCGCGCTCGGTGGCGGGGGGGGCGGGATCGGCTCGCGGCGTTCCCCGGTGTTGCAACCCGCCAGCAACAGGACGGGCAGTAGTCCCAAAACAATCCTCAAGGCGTCGGTCTCTTCTCCGGCATGGTCGCGCCCGACGCGCTGCCACCCTTCGCGCTCCCGTCGGAGCGGGTCTCCAGCGCTCGGGCGAACAGGTCGGCGGCATCGTCGTGGAAGGCGTTGCGTGAATCCGGCCGCGTGTAGAACATGTGGCCGCCGGGATAAACCGAGAGCTTGAGGCGGTCCGGCGAGCCGTAGACCGGCATCTGATCCAGCAGCATCTTCGAGGTGAAGTAGGGCGTCACGAGATCAGTGAAGCCGTGGGCGACGAGCACCCGCATCCGCCCGTCAAGAGCCAGCGCGTCCTTCAGGGCGCCCATGGCTTCCGGGGCCGAGCGGCCCGAGCCCCAGGTCCAGCCGCGGTTGACCGCGCCGTTGAGCAATTCGTAGCGCATGTTCTCGACGCGCCAGTTCAAACGGCCCTGATAGAGCTGCACCATGGCGGTGGTGAGCGGCGCCTGCAGCGCATCGAGCACCGGATCCTCGAAGCCCGATTGCGGGGCGGTCGGGTCCGGGTCCCAGCCGGTCACGCCGGTGTCGTAGGCCGAGGCGACGCGGCCGGCGTCGCGCCCGATCTCGCGCTGGTAGCTATGGGCGGTGAGCCGCCCGGCCTGACGCCGGACGGTCTCCGGATCGAGGCCGGTCAAGGCGGAGACCTTCTCGGCGAGCCGCGCCACCGCCTCGCGGTCGGACGGGCCTTTCAGGAGATCGGTGAGATAGGCGCCGGACGCGTAGGCTTCGGCCTCCTTCATGAGTTCGCGGCTCGGCGTCGTGCCCGCGCGCTCCAGCGCCGCGGCGGCAAACGAGGGGAGTTTGGTGACAAACCCCCACGGCGTGGTGCGGGGCGGCTGCAGCCACGCGAAGTCGAGCACGGGGGAGAGCAGCACGAGGCCCGAGAGGCCGACGCCGACATCCTGCTGCAGCTTCTGCGCGATCAGCGGCCCCCGGAAGCCGCCATAGCTTTCGCCGACGAAGAACTTCGGCGAGGCGAGGCGGTCGTTCTGGCGCAGATAGCGGGCGATGGCCGCGGCGAGCACCGAGGCATCCGCATCGACGCTCCAGTACTTCTTGCCATCGCCATCCGCCGCACGGCTGTAGCCGGTGCCGACGGGATCGATGAAGACGAGATCGGTGAAGTCGAGCCAGGTCGCCGGGTTTGGCTGAAGCGCGATCGTCTGCGACGGGCTGATCGAGGCGCCGTCGGTCGGCAGGCGCCAGGGGCCGATCGCGCCGATATTGAGGTAGGCCGAGGCCGCGCCCGGCCCGCCATTGACGCCGAAGGTGATCGGCCGAGCGGCGGCCTCCTCCGGCTTGCCCGCCTTGGTATAGGCGATGAAGGCGATCTCGGATTGAAGCTTGCCCTCCTCGTCCACCAAAGCGAGGCTTCCGGCCGTGGCGGTGAAGGCGAGCGCCCGGCCGTTCGGACCGTCGATGCTGTGCTCGGTGGTCGCGTCCGGCGGCAGGCGGCGGCCTTCGGGCGCCTTGCGCGGCTGGCCCTGCCCCGCTCCCTTCCCCCGCGTTGGGCCGGGCCCGTCGCCCTGGGCCGGGCCGTGCTGGGCCAGCACCGGCATCGGCCCCAATCCCACGGCGAGGAAGAGGAATCCGGCAAGGCAGAGCCGGGCCGTTCCGGCACGGAGGGAGAAGGCTTGCGTCATCGGTCTCTCGCGATCCTTAGGCCGTTGGTCGCACCCCGCCATCGGACGGTGCGCGGGTCTCACGCCTTCTTGGTCCAGCGCCCGCCCTCGTCCTGCTGCCAGTAGGCGATGGCGTGGCCGGCAGCCTTGGCGCCGCGCCATTGCTCACGGGCATGGAGCAGCGCGTCGGTGTCGGTGCCGTCGAACAGGATGCAGATCCGCTGGTAGCTCTCCGCATCCTCCGGCAGTTCCGCGCCCTCGACGAGGAAGCGGATCGAGGCGCCGTTGGGGTTGGTCTCGCGCAGGGTCAGCACCACGGGCTGCGTTGCCGCGTCCGTGTCACGGTCGGTGCCGTGGGGCAGGAAGCTCTCGTCGGTATAGGTCCAGAGGCCGTCGTCGAGCGCCTGAAGGCGCTCCTCGCTCACCGCCTGGATGGCCGCCTGCCAGCCGCGCTCCAGCGACTTCTCGACGAGGCTGGGCAGCACCTTTTCGAGGGGCTGGCGCTGGAGGTGGTAGAACAGGATCTCGGTCACGGCATCAAACCATATAGGATCCGGCGACGCTTCGGCAGGGCGGACGCAGCGTCGCGGCCTCGATCGCCCGGGCGGCGTATCGGTTCTGAACAATGCTTTCCGCGGACGGGTTCGCCCCTGACAAACGATATCAGGGAAGGAAACAGCCATGCCGCGTAAAACGACGTCCAGGACGATTTCGTTTGCGGTCGCACTGATCCTCGCTCTTCCGGGGGCCGCCCTTGCCCAAGGCGGCGGTGGCGGCGGAAGCACCGAGACCAACACGAGGAGTGCGCCCGGCAGCAGCATGCAACGCTCGGGCGGCGCCACGACCGACGGGTCGTCCGGGACGATCGCTCCCGGCGGTCCGGGGAATGCCATGCGCGGCCCGGCTGGAGCCGGGGCCGGCAACGCACCGGGCGGCACCATGGGCGGCGGCGCGGGCAGTGCCGGCGGCGGCAACAGCGCCGCGGGCCGCTGAGCGACGCGCAGACGACGACGAGAGGAGCGGGAGCCGAATAGAAGGGTTCGCGCGCCTTCAGGCAGGGCGGACGCAGCGTCGCCGCTGTTCCGCCCGGATCCGGTTGGGAGACGACGGATCGGTTCTGAACCATGCCCCGAGCGGTGCGTTCGCGTTCCACGACCGATATCAGGGAAGGAACGAGCCATGCCGACCAAAATCCTCGCTCTGGCCGCCGCGCTGACCCTCGCCGTGTCCGGGGCGGCTTTCGCCCAGTCGAGCACCGGCAAGGGCGGCACCGGGGGCACCACGGACAGTGCCAGCCCCGTGCGGAACAACACCGGCAACAGCATGCGGCCGACGAACGGCAGTCCCGCGGGCGCAACCACCGGCTCGACCGGCACCATGGCCCCCGGCAACGCGCCGGGCGGCACCATGGGTGGCGGCGCGGGCAGCGCCGGCGGCGGCAACAGCGCCGCGGGCCGCTAACGCGAGCCGGAGCGCAAGTGAAGGGGCCGGAGCCGATCCGGCCCCTTTTCCGTGTCCGGTCTCAGCCCGGTTCGATCAGGTGCGGCACGAACAGCGCGCCGTCCCCGGTGATCGGGCCATCGGATTCGCGGATGCAGAGACCGGCCGGCGCATCCCCGACGATCCAGGCGCCGAGGAGCGGGCGGCGGCCGTCGAAGCACGGCAGTGCGGCCAGACCCTGCCGGATGAAGCCGTCCGCTCCGTAGGGCCCATCCGCCCCGGCGATGCGGGCCCCTTCGGAGAAGATTTCGACATTGGCGCCCTCCCGCGAGAGCAGCGGCTTGCGGACATAGGCGCCGCCCAGGCTCGCACAGGCGGGATCGCCCTCGAAGAAGGCCGGCAGCAGGTTCGGATGGCCGGGCTCGCGCGCCCAGAGATGGGCGAGCAGGCCCTTGTTGGAGAGCACCATCTTCCAGGGCGGCTCGAGGAAGCGCGTCGGCGCGGCCGCGACCGCCGAACCGAACGCGTCCTGGAACGCCCATTCCCAAGGGTAGAGCTTGAACAGGGCAGCGAAGGGCCGCTCGTCCGGCCCGCAAAAGGCGCCGTCCGCCCGCAGGCCGATCTGAGCGAGGTCGAGCAGGATGGTTTCGCAGCCGGCCTGGACCGCGCAATCCTGAAGGTAGCCAGCGGTGCCGAGGTCTTCGGGCCCGCTCGTATCGGCGGCGAAGGCGAACAGACCGGGCGGCGCGATCTCGGCGAGCCGCGCAATCAGCCGCTCGTGGAGCGCGTTGAACTGGTCGCTGCCTGCGGGCAGGCGCCCGTCCTTCAGCCCCTGTTCGAGCCAGAGCCACTGGAACACGGCAGTCTCGTAGAGGGCGGTCGGCGTGTCGGCGTTGTATTCGAGGAGCTTGGCCGGCCCCGTCCCGCCATAGGAGAAATCGAGGCGTCCGTAGAGGCTCGGATCGCGTCGGCGCCAGCTTGCCCGCACCGTGTCCCAGACCGGTTCGGGGATGGCGAGCGAGGCGAGGATGCGCTCATCCGTCACTGCCTGGGCCGCGAAGTCGAGGCAGAGCGCGTGCAACTCGCCGCTCGGTCCCTCGATGTCGTCCTCGATCTCGGCGAGCGTGAAGGCGTAGGCGTGGCTCTCGTCCCAATAGGGTTCGCCGTCGATGGTGTGGAAGGCAAAGCCCGCGTCCCGCGCGATGGACCGCCAGCCGGGCCGCTCTCCGCAAGCGATGCGGCGCATCAGCTTCCGCCGAAGGAGGAGAAGCCGCGCCCGCTATTGCCGAAGCCGCCGAACTTCGTCGCCTGCGCAGACCCGGATTTGAGGGTGCCCGAAGACGCGTGGGCTCCCGAACCCGTGGTGATGCGTCCGCCCGATCCCGTGCAATAGGCGCCGTGATGGCCGTTCTCGCCGCTGCTGTGGTCGTAGACCGGCTCGGGCGTCACGCCGTCGGCGGCCGTCCGCCCGAGCAGGTAGCCGGCCATGCGCGGAACGAAGCGCATCGGGTCGGGCAGATCCACCGTTCCGTCGGTCTCGCAATGGTTGCTGCCGTGATGCTGCTCGCAACGCGGCAGCGACTCGTAATGCGGGGCCGAGGACGGATAGGCGGCGCGGGCGACGTTATAGGCGCTCAGGCAATCGTCGGCGGTTCGGATCGCATCGGCGGCACAGGCGGTCACGTCCGGGTAGACCAGCACGTCCCGGCCCGGAACCGTCCGGTCGAGGCTGCCGAGGCTCAGCGCGGCGAGGCCCGCGCCGGCCACCAGCACCGTCGAAACCGTCTGCGAGCGCTTGGTTGCCGCGCGGTCGGGAGGGGTGACGGCCGGCTTGGATCGGCCCGTCGGGCGGTGGCCGAAGCCTCGCGCTGTCTCGCGCTCGTCCGCCACGGCCTCAGTAGCTCATGCAGGCGGCGTTCACGAGGCCACCCGCCAGGGAGGCGGCCCCCAGCAGCAGGGCGGGCGCGGTCTCGCCCTCGTCGATCCGCCGCGACAGGTTCGGCAGCAGCGGTCGCATCAGCCAGTAGATCGCCACCTGCACTACGAGGGCGACGAGCCCCCAGACGATGCAGTCGAGGAGCGAGCCGGCGTAGCGCACCGCCGCCGAGAGCGGGATCGAGTAGCCGAGCAGGCTGCCACCGAGGGCCAGGGACGCGGCGAGGTTGCCCTCGCGCACCAGTGCGATCTCCCGATGCGCCGTCGCGGTGAGGTAGGTCACGAGGTAGAGGGCGGTGAGCCCGAGGGAGACGGCGAAGTAGGCAAGAAAGGCCGGAAGGCCCGAGATCGTCGTCAACCGTGCTTCCCCTTACGTCACACCAGCCGGCTCTGTTCGATCGCGGCGGCGATGAACCCTTTGAACAGCGGATGCGGCTCGAAGGGACGCGACTTCAGCTCCGGGTGGAATTGCACGCCGATGAACCACGGGTGGCCCTCGTGCTCAACCGTCTCGGGCAGGAGCCCGTCCGGCGACGTGCCGGAGAAGCGCAGGCCCTTGGCCTCCAGGCACGCGCGATAGGCCATGTTGACCTCGTAGCGGTGCCTGTGGCGCTCGGAGATCTCGGTGCCGCCGTACATCTGCGCGATCTTGGTGTCCGCGCCGAGCGTCGCCTTGTAGGCGCCGAGCCGCATGGTGCCGCCGAGATCGCTCTCTGCTGCGCGCCGCTCCAGCTCGTTGCCGCGCATCCACTCGGTGAGGAGGCCGACCACGGGCTCTTCGGTGGTGCCGAACTCGGTGGAGTTGGCCCCCTCGATCCCGGCCAGTGAACGCGCCGCCTCGATCACCGCCATCTGCATGCCGAAGCAGATGCCGAAATAGGGGATGTTGCGCTCGCGGGCGTAGCGGGCCGCGCGGATCTTGCCCTCGGCGCCGCGCTGGCCGAAGCCGCCGGGCACCAGGATGCCGTGCAGCCCTTCGAGGAACGGGGCCGGATCCTCGCGCTCGAACACCTCCGCCTCGATCCATTCGAGGTTGACGCGCACGTTGTTGGCGATGCCGCCATGGGTCAGCGCCTCGGTGAGCGACTTGTAGGCGTCCTTCAGCCCCGTATACTTGCCGACGATGGCGATGGTGACCTCGCCCTCGGGGTTGCGCACCCGCTCGAGGATGTCCTGCCAGAGGTCGAGCTTCGGCTCGGTCTCGGGCTCCATCTGGAAATGCGCCAGGATCTCCCGGTCGAGGCCCGCCTCGCGGTAGGAGAGCGGCACGGCGTAGATCGTGTCGACGTCGCGCGCCTCGATGACCGCGCTTTCCCGTACGTTGCAGAACAGGCCGAGCTTCCGCCGCTCGTCCTGCGGGATCGGCCGGTCGCAGCGGCAGAGCAGGATGTCGGGCTGGATGCCGATGGAGCGCAGCTCCTTCACGGAGTGCTGCGTCGGCTTGGTCTTCAACTCGCCAGCCGACGGGATGTAGGGCAGCAGCGTGAGGTGCAGGTAGCAGACGCTGCCGCGCGGGCGCTCCTGGCCGATCTGGCGGATCGCCTCGAAGAAGGGCAGTCCCTCGATGTCGCCGACCGTGCCGCCGATCTCGACCAGCACGAAGTCGTAATCGTCGTTGCCGTCGAGCACGAACGCCTTGATGGCGTTGGTGACGTGCGGGATCACCTGGATCGTGGCGCCGAGATAATCGCCGCGCCGCTCCTTGGTGATGATGTCGAGGTAGATCCGCCCCGTGGTCACGTTGTCGGCGCGCGAGGCCGGCAGGCCGGTGAAGCGCTCGTAATGGCCCAGATCGAGGTCGGTCTCCGCGCCGTCGTCGGTGACGAACACCTCGCCGTGCTGCGTCGGGCTCATCGTGCCCGGATCGACGTTGAGATAGGGGTCGAGCTTGCGCAGGCGCACGCGGTATCCGCGCGCTTGGAGCAGAGCCGCGAGGGCGGCGGAGGCGAGGCCCTTGCCCAGGGAGGAAACCACGCCGCCGGTGATGAAAACGTACCGCGTCATGGGCTCCGGTCCATAAAGAGGCTCAAGCGATTCGCCAAACCGCAACGGTTGCCGCACCCCGCCGGCCACGCGGGAGGCGGCACGGGGCCATGCCCCTCATGCCGTTGAGGAATTCGTCTTTCCCATCCCAGCGGCCGATGCACCGGCCGCAAGGCTCTTATCCGTCAATGATGCGGCTCGGCCGCTCAGCGCGATTGCGGCGCGTCCGGCGTCGCCGGTGCGACCGGCGGCGTGCTCGGAGCAGCAGGAGCAGGAGCAGGAGCCGGGGTCGCCGGCTGGGCCGGTGCGTCGGTCGGCACAGAGGCCGGCTGGCCGCCCTGGTTCGGGCTGCCGCTGCGCAGGGTGTCGAGCAGGTTGTCGGCGTTCACCGGCTTCTGGGTCTGCTGCGTCTGGCCCTGCGGCGTCCCGGCCTCGTCGAGGATCGAGCGGGGCGCGGCGCTGCGGTGGGCCATGATCGCCAGGGCGATGCTGGTGGTGAAGAACAGGGCGGCCAGGATCGCGGTCGCGCGGGTCAGCGCGTTCGCCTGGCCACGGCCGGTCATGAAGCCGGAGACGCCGCCGCCCCCGCCACCGCCGAGCCCGAGCCCGCCCTCCGAGCGCTGCAGCAGCACCACGGCGATGAGCGCCAGCACGATGATGAGGTGGACGACGATAAGGACGGTCTGCATAGCGATTCCGGTGCCCGCTCGCGCGGACGCTGTCGGTGTGCCGGACTAAAGGTCGCGCGCAAAAGCAGCGCGCCCGCGTATCCGCTGCACGAAGTGGGGGCTCCTACACCGTTTGCCCATCCGCGCCAACCGGCCTTCAAGCAAGCGGGCGGGACAAACGCCTCGCGCGCGGCCCGCACGAAGGAGGAGCCGCGCATCGGGAAACGCTCCTCGCCTGCATGGAGACGGTGCCTGGGAAAATCGCCGCAGGAGCATGGTCATCGGGCCACGGCCCGTGCGAGGAGTCGGAATGAGCGATTTTCAGCACGAAGCCGGGCGGTTCGCCGCCTTCATCGACCGCGCCGACCGCGAGGAGATGGAGGCTGTCCAGGGCGACCTTCTGCGGATCGCCCTGGAGCGGCCCGACCCGGCCGGGCGGGCGCAGGCGATGGATGCGCTGCAGGCCGCGCTCTCCGACCGGATCCGGCCGGATGCGATGAGCCCGCTGCAGCAGGCCTTCTATGTCGCGGTGCTCTCGATGATCGAGCGCACCAAGGAGGCGGTGGCGAAGGCGCCGGCCCGGGCGGACTGACCGCGGACCCGACGCATTCCGTGCCGCGGGACCGGCAGGCCCTGCTCGTTGTCGATGTTCAGGCCAGCTTTCGCGTGCCGGACACGATCGTCGCCGGCATCACCGCGCTGAGCCGGAGGCTGCACACGGTCGCGACCGTCGAGCGGCACGACGAGGCGGTGACACCGTTCAGGGCGCAACTCGGCTGGGCGCCGCCGGTGGACGAAGAGCCGCTGGTCCCGGCCGACCGGGTTTTCGTCAAGCACGGTTACCTGCCGCCGCCCGCGCTGATCGACCATTTCAGGGCGCTCGAGATCGAGCGCGTCCTCGTCTGCGGCGTGCAGACGGAGACCTGCTGCCTCGCCGCCGGCTTCATGCTGTTCGATGCCGGGCTGCGCCCGACCCTGCTGCCCTGGCTCAGCGTCGGGTCATCCCTCGATCGCTCCGGTTCGCTCGGGACTGAACTCTGGCGGCACCACTTCGGCAGCGTTCTGAGCGGTCCCGACGCGATGTAGCCTACTGGCAAGTCATTAGCTCAGCGGGCGTCGGTGCAGCGCGCGGTCGCGAGAGCCGACCAGGCTGGTTCAAAATCCGGCTCGGCCCCATCGTCTCGCTGCACCGATGCTTCGAGACGGACGACACCGCCCGCATGCGGTGTCTCGGCAATGAGCGTCGTCTCCTCGCCCCCCGATCCCACGGTCTCGCGTGTCGTCCGGTAGCGGGCGATCGTCGCACCGAGGGGCCGGTGCGCTGTCAGGTCGGCGTCTCCACCCCGTCCGGGCGTCAGCCTGATCGCGAACACGTTGCGCCGGCCCTCCTGCCCGATCGGGTGCAGGACGATGCTCTCGCCGTGGGGCCGGGCCGACAAACCCTTGGGGATATCGAGGGCCAGCCGGCATCCGCCCGGCGCGGTGATGGCCGCGCCCTGTGACGCCGTGGCCATCAGGAGAGCGAGGATCGTTCCGGCCGCCACGGGTCCAAGGAGGCTGGCGGCGCGGCGCTGCCGGGAAACGCTCACCCCTCGTAAGCGCGGCAGATCCCCAAAAAGTCCTCCGCCACGAGGCTGGCGCCGCCGACCAGCGCGCCGTCGACATTCTCCACCGCCATCAATTCGCGGGCATTCGAGGGCTTCACCGAGCCGCCGTAGAGGATGCGGATCTTGTGCGCCTCCTCGCCGACGAGCTTGTCGAGCATCTCGCGCAAGGAGGCGTGGACCTCGGCGATCTCCGTCGCCGTCGGCGTGCGGCCCGAGCCGATCGCCCAGACCGGCTCGTAGGCGATCACGGTGTCGGCGCCGGTCGCGCCCTTCGGCAGGCCGATGGCGAGCTGCGCGCGCACGATGTCGAGCGCCCGGCCCTGCTGGCGCTCCTCCATCGTCTCGCCGACGCAGATGATGCCGCGCAGGCCGGCGCGGCGGGCGCCCAGCGCCTTGGCGTGGACGCCGTCATCGGTCTCGTAATGGTAGGCGCGCCGCTCGGAATGGCCGACGATGACGTAGGTCGCGCCGAGATCGGCAAACATCTCCGCCGAGATCGAGCCGGTGAAGGCGCCGTTTGGCCGCGCATGCAGGTTCTGGCCGCCGATGGCGACCACGGAGCCGTAGACCGCCGCCACGCAGGAGGAGATCAGCGTCGCGGGCGGGCAGATCAGCACGTCGATCTTGTCCGCGAGCGCCGGCGAGAGCCCGTCACGGATCGCCTCGACGGTCGGGACCGAGGAGAGCAGACCGTTCATCTTCCAGTTGCCGGCAACCAGCGGACGGCGTCCCTCGCTTGCCATGGCGTCCCGGTTCTCCGTGTCTGGTGGAAGGCTGCAACGTCGTGGGCGCACCTAGCAGAGCAAGCTTAGGGGCGCAAACCACCCTTCGGGCGATTCCCGCTGACAATCCGCCTGCAATCGACATGCCCTTTGCGCCGCCGCCCCGATCGTCTATCGCGGGGCTCGAATTTGTTCCCCGCCCGCGCGGGCGGGGACCGTCAAGATTTAGGTCCGGGCGTCCGATGCTCCAGTCCATTCGCAGTGCCAGCCAGCATTGGCTCGGCAAGGTCGTGCTGTCGGTGATCTTCACCTTCCTGATCGCGGGCGTCGCGATCTTCGGTGTGGAGGAGTTCTTCCGCGGCGGGTCGACCACGGCGGTCGCCACCGTCGGCAAGACGCCGATCACGGCCGAGGAGGTTCGCAGCGCCTACCAGAACCAGCTCCAGCGCTATCAGGCCCAGCTCAAGCGGACGCTGACGCCGGACCAGGCGCGGGCGATGGGCCTGGAGCGCCAGGTGCTGGCGCAGCTCATCACCGAGGCGGCGCTCGACCAGAAGACCACGGATCTCGGCCTTGCCGTCTCCGACGCGACGGTGCTGCGGGCGATCCAGGACGAGCCGAGCTTCAAGAACGCCAATGGCAGCTTCGACCGGGCGCTGTTCTTCCAGACGCTCCAGCGGGCGGGCCTGAACGAGGCGATGTTCGTGCGCGAGCAGCGCTCGGTCATCGCCCGCCTGCAACTAGCCGACGCGATCGTCGCCGAGATGCCGGTGCCTCAGGCGATCCGCGAGGCGGTGCACCGCTACAGCACCGAGCGCCGCGACGCCGCCGTGCTGACGCTGGCGCCCTCCGCCGCTGGCGAGATCCCCGCCCCGACCGACGACGAGCTGAACGCCTATTACGAGAACAACAAGGCCTCGTTCCGCGCCCCCGAATACCGCAGCCTTAACCTGCTGGTGCTCGACCCCGCCGCTCTCGCCAAACCGGAGGAGGTCTCCGACGAGGAGGCGCGCAAGGTCTACGACGCCAATCCCGGCCGTTTCGGCAAGCCGGAGCGGCGCACGATCCAGCAGATCAGCTTCCCCGACGAGGCGGCTGCATCGGAGGCGCGGGCCAAGATCGAGAGCGGCGCGACGCCGTTCGAGACGGTGGCCGCCGACCGTGACCTCGACCCGAAGCAGCTCGATCTCGGCACGATGACGAAGGCCGAGCTGTTCGATCCGGCGGTGGGCAACGCCGCCTTCGCCCTGGAGCAGGGCAAGGTGAGCGAGCCGGTAAAGGGCCGCTTCGGCACCGTGCTCCTGCGCGTCACGGCCATCGAGCCCGGCACGGTCAAGCCGTTCGACGCGGTCAAGGACGAGATCCGCAAGGAGATCGCGCTGAAGCGCGTGCGCGACGGCGGCTTCGACAAGGCGCAGGACGCCATCGAGGATGCCCGCGCCTCCGCCAAGCCGCTGGCTGAGATCGCCAAGGACCAGGGCCTGACGCTGCTGAGCATCCCGGCGGTCGATGCCCAGGGCAACGACCCTTCCGGCCAGCCGGTCGCCGGCATTCCGGACAAGGAGACCACCCTGCCGGCCGCCTTCCGCGCGGATGTCGGCAACGACACCGAAGTGCTGCGCACGAAGGCCGGCGGCGCGATCTGGTACGATGTCGTCAAGATCGATCCCTCGCACGACAAGCCGCTGGCGGAAGTCCGCGACGCGGTGGTGAAGGGCTGGACCGAAGCCGAGGTCGCCAAGCGCCTCGTCGCCAAGTCGAAGGAGCTGACCGAGCGCCTCGACAAGGGCGAGGCCATCGAGGCCGTGGCGCAGGAGGCGGGCGTGCCGCTGAAGGCGTTCAGCGAGATCGGCCGCAACCAAGCGAAGGACGACCTCTCCACCGAGATCGTCGAGCGCATCTTCACCACCCCGGTCGGCAAGGCGGCCTCGGCGCCCGCCGGCGACGGACGCGCGGTGTTCAAGGTCACCGCCGCCACGATGCCGGCCTTCGTGCCGGGCACGCCGAGCGACGGCCAACTCGTGACCTCGCTGCGCACGGCGATCGCCGACGACGTGCTCGGCGAGTTCATCGCCGAGGTGCAGAAGAGCGCCGGCGTCACCGTGAACCAGACCGCCCTGCGGCGCGCGCTCGGCGGCGAGTACTGAGGCCCCCATGACCGAGCCTGCGCACGAGGCCGTAGCGCGTGCCTACGAGGCGGGACGGGCGAGCCTGCTCGGCCTGACCCTCGTGGCCGATCTGGAAACGCCGGTCGCCGCCTTCCTCAAGCTGAAGGCGGTCCATGCCGGACCTGGCTTCCTGCTCGAATCGGTCGAGGGCGGCGCGGTGCGCGGGCGCTACTCCATGATCGGGCTCGACCCCGACCTGATCTGGCGCTGCCGCGACGGACGCCCCGAGATCGCCCGCGACGCCGACCTCACGGATTTCGTGGCCGACGAGCGGGCGCCGCTCGCCTCGCTGCGTGCCCTCATCGCCGAGAGCGCGGTCGGGGATGACGCCGAGAGCGCCGCGCTGCCGCCGATGGCGGCCGGTCTGTTCGGCTATCTCGGCTACGACATGGTCCGCGCCATGGAGCGGCTGCCGGAGCCGAACCCCGATCCGCTCGGCGTGCCGGACGCGATCCTGATGCGCCCGCGGGTGATGGTGGTGTTCGACGCGGTGGCCGACGCGCTCACCGTCGTCACCCCCGTGCGCCCGACAGATGGCGTGAGCGTGCGCGCCGCGCTGGAAGCCGCGCAGGGCCGTCTCGACCGGGTCGCGGAGGCCCTCGAAGGCCCGTTGCCGGTCGAGGCGCGCCTCGACGTCGCGAGCCTGCCCCTGCCCTCCCCGGTCTCGAACACCGAGCCGGACGCGTTCCTCGACATGGTGGCCAAGGCCAAGGAGTACATCGTCGCGGGCGACATCTTCCAAGTGGTGCTGTCGCAGCGCTTCGAGGCGCCCTTCACCCTGCCGGCCCTCGCCCTCTACCGCTCCTTGCGCCGCACCAACCCGGCGCCGTTCCTGTGCTACCTCGATTTCGAGGCGTTTCAGGTCGTCTGCTCCTCGCCCGAGATCCTCGTGCGGGTGCGCGAGGGCAAGGTGACGATCCGCCCGATCGCGGGCACGCGCCGCCGCGGCGCCACGCCCGCCGAGGACCGGGCGCTCGCCGACGAACTCCTGGCCGATCCGAAGGAGCGCTCCGAGCACCTGATGCTGCTCGACCTCGGCCGCAACGATGTCGGCCGCGTCTCGAAGATCGGCAGCGTCACCGTCACCGACTCGTTCTTCCTCGAATACTATTCGCAGGTGATGCACATCGTCTCGAACGTCGAGGGCGACCTCGACCCGAGCCACGACGCGCTCTCGGCGCTGGCCGCCGGCTTTCCCGCCGGCACCGTCTCGGGCGCGCCGAAGGTGCGGGCGATGGAGATCATCGACGAGTTGGAGCGCGAGAAGCGCGGGCCCTATGGCGGCTGCATCGGCTATTTCGGCGCGCGCGGCGAGATGGACACCTGCATCGTCCTGCGCACGGCCATCGTGAAGGACGGCCGCATGCACGTGCAGGCCGGCGCCGGCATCGTCTACGATTCCGATCCCGCCTCCGAGCAGCAGGAGTGCGTGAACAAGGCGCGTGCCCTGTTCCGCGCGGCGGAGGATGCGGTGCAGTTCGCGAGCCGGGCCAAGCGGGGGCAGTAGCGGCTTCGGGGAAGCGGGTTTGAGCCCCCGGCGCGTCTGCCGAGGGCCCGTGTCCATGGACTCAAGCGGTCTTCACGTCTGCGAGGAAGCTGGCGACGGTGCGACTGATCCCTTCGGCGCTGTCGGCGAGCTGGCGAGCCGCCCCGAGAACCTCCGTCGCCGCCGTGCCGGTCTCGCCTGCGCCCTTCTTCATGCCGGCAACGCCGCAGGTGACGTGCTCGGTGCCGTGGGCCGCCTCTTGAACGTTGCGGGCGATCTCGCGGGTTGCGGTTTCCTGCTCTTCCAGAGCCGCCGCGATGCTCGTCGAAACCTGTTCCAGGCTGGCGATCTGCCCGCCGATGCTGCGGATGGCGGCGACCGCCGCCTTGGTCGCTTCCTGGATCGATCCGATCTGAGCAGAGACCTCCTCGGTCGCCTGCCCGGTCCGCGCGGCGAGTTCCTTCACCTCCGTGGCGACCACCGCGAAGCCGCGGCCGGCTTGGCCGGCCCGAGCCGCCTCGATCGTCGCGTTGAGCGCCAGCAGGTTCGTCTGGCCTGCGATCCCTGAAATCATCGCCACCACCGCGCCGATGCGCTCGGCCGTGTTGCTCAGGGTTTGGATGGTCGCGTCGGTTTCCGCGACGCGATCGACGGCGGCCCCGATCAGGTGGATGGACTGTGCGACCTGCGCCGTGATCTCCGCGATCGAGGCGGACAATTCCTCCGTGGCGGCGGCCACGGTCTGGACGTTGGAGGCGGTCTGCGTCGCCGTCGAGGAGACCGCCATCGCCTGCGTGGACGTCTCGTCGGCGATCCCGCTCATCGAGCGGGCGGTCACCTCCATGTTCGCCGATGCTATGGTGAGGCCGGAGGTCATCCGGGTGGCGTCGGCTTCGAAGGTGCGGGTCGCCGCGTCGAGCCGCTCGGCGCGCATCATCTTCGCATGGGTCTCGCGGGCCTGCTCGGCCTCAAGCCGCTGCCGCGCCAGAGCGCTTTCCTTGAACACCGCGAGCGCCCGATTGAGCGCGCCGACTTCGTCGCGCCGTGCGACGTCGTCCACAGCTGTGTCGAGGTCGCCGGCCGCGAGGCGCTCGGTGGCCTGCACGGCTCGCCGTATCGGGCGTGCGATCCCGAGGAAGGTGATCAGCCCTGCCAGCGAGGCCAGCCCTCCGATACCGACGACGCCGGTGACGATGAGGCGTGTCATGGTGGCGTGTCCTGCCGCCGCCATCGTTTCGATGGCTTTCTCGGTGCTGGCCGCATTCACCGCCAGGTGGGACGACAGGCGCTCCTCCAGGCGCTGGCGCGCGGCACGTCCCTCGCCGTTGGCGATCGCGAACGCCCCCTTCTGATCACCCTGCAGCGCGCGCTCGACGCTTCGTTCAACCTGGGACAGATAGACGTCCAGCACGTGGCGGGTCTCTTCGTAGCGCTTTTGCAAAGCGCTCGTTTCAGCCACCGCGAGGATCGTGTCGATCTGCTTGAAGACCTTGGTTCGGCTTGTATCGAGGAGGGCCTTCGACTTCGTCATCTCGGCCGGATCGCTCTCGATGAGAATGTTCTTCTCATGAAGCGTCGCCTCCTTGATCAGGCGATCGAACTCGCTGACCGCGATACGGCGCTGGAGCGTGTAGTCCGTGAGGCGCGTCACCCGGTCCAGGATCCCGTCGATCCCGGACCCGGCGGTGAGCACGAGGCCGATGCTCAGGCAGATCAGGAGCCCGATCGGGATTGCGAGCTTCAGGGGCAACGCGAGATGGTTGATGTAGCGCATGACGACCGGACGCCCTGACGTGGAGCAAGCCCTAAAATAAACAAATGATGTGAAAAAAACGGTTAAGATGTGATGGATGAAGTGATGCCACCAGCACGAGCAAATTGGGGGCCACGCTCCGCCCACAGCGTGCACCCGATCCGCGGTGCGCTCGGCCGCGCCATCGCGGCCGGTCGTGCGGAACGGACGGCCGGCGGCGCGATGCGTCCCCGAGAGCCCGTTGACCCCGGCCGGATCAACGGTCACATCGACCGGGAAACTCCGCAGAACCGGCGGCCATGTCCAACGTCCTCGTCATCGACAACTACGATTCCTTCACGTGGAATCTCGTCCACCTGATCGGCCCGCTCTGCGAGCGGATCGACGTGGTGCGCAACGATCAGATCGACGTTGCCGGAATCCGCGCGCGGGCGCCGGACGCGCTCGTGCTCTCGCCGGGGCCGTGCACCCCGAACGAGGCCGGGATCTGCCTCGATGCGGTGCGGGAGCTGGGCTCCGAGATCCCGATCTTCGGCGTCTGCCTCGGGCTGCAGACCATCGGACAGGCCTATGGCGGCGACGTGGTGCGCGCGCCCTCCCCCATGCACGGCAAGGTCTCCACCATCCGCCACGAGGCCAAGGGCGTGTTTCGCGGCATCAACGAGGGTTTTTCCGCCACGCGCTACCACTCGCTGGTGGTGGACCGTGCGAGCTGCCCGCAGGATCTCGCCGTGACGGCGGAAGCCGACGGGCTCATCATGGGGCTTCAGCACCGGGCGTTGCCGGTTCACGGCGTGCAGTTCCACCCCGAGAGCATCCTCTCGAACCACGGCACGCAGATCCTGCGCAACTTCCTCGACATCGCCGCCGCTTGGCGGAAGGACGCCGCGCCCCGCGCGTGACAAGGCCGGCCGCGGCGTGCATTGACGGGGCACACCCTATTCCCTCCCCCCTCCGCGGGGGAGGGTGCCTCGCGGATGCGAGGCGGGAGAGGGGCTGGCTCCGAATTCTTCGGAAACGCCGCTCCCCTCACCCGACCCCCTCCGGGGGGCACCCTCTCCCGCAGAGGGGAGAGGGCTTCCAGCGGATGATCACGACCCCGATGGACGCCTTCAAGACTCATCTCGCGACCGTCGCCTCCGGCGCCCCGCTGAGCCGCGAGCAGGCCCGCGCCGCCTTCGATGACCTGCTCTCGGGCGAGGTCACGCCGATCCAGGCCGGCGCCTTCCTCACCGCCCTCTCGGTGCGCGGCGAGAGCGAGGACGAGATCGTCGGCGCGGTCTCGGCGATGCGCGCGCGGATGCTGCCGGTCGCGGCGCCCGAGGGCGCCATCGACATCGTCGGCACTGGCGGCGACCATTCGGGCAGCTACAACGTCTCGACCCTGGCCGCGATCCTCACGGCCGCCTGCGGCGTGCCGGTGGCCAAACACGGCAACCGCGCCGCAACCTCGCGCTCCGGCGCCGCCGACGTGCTGGCGGCCCTCGGCGTGAAGATCGGGCTCCCGCCCGAGGCCCTGGCACGCTGCCTCTCGGAAGCGGGGCTCTGCTTCATGTTTGCGCAGACGCATCACGGCGCCATGCGCCATGTCGCGCCGGTGCGCAGCGAACTGCCGTTCCGCACCATCTTCAACATGCTGGGACCGCTCTCGAACCCGGCCGGCGTGACGGCCCAGGTGTTCGGCGTCTCGCGGCCGGCCTGGGCCGAGCCGCTGACACGGGTGCTGGCCACACTCGGCAGCCGCCGGGTCTGGACCGTGCACGGCTCCGACGGGCTCGACGAGATCACCACCACCGGTCCCACCGCCGTGGTCGCGCTGGAAGACGGCGCGTTCTCGCGCTTTACCCTCGATCCGCGCGAGGTCGGCCTGCCGCTCGCGACCCTGGACGACCTGCGCGGGGGCGACCCCGAGCACAACGCCGCCGCTTTGGGCGCCGTGCTGGAGGGCGCCCGCAACGCCTATCGCGACATTGCCGTGCTCAACGCGGGCGCCGGCCTCGTGGTGGCGGGGGCCGCCGGCACGCTCGCCGAGGGTGTCGCGCGGGCGCAAGGCGCGATCGATTCCGGTACGGCGCGGGGCACGCTCGCGCGCCTCGTCGCCGTCTCCAATGCATGATAGACGGCTTTGAGCGGTTCTAGAGCATGGTCCCGGCGGCGCATCCGGGACGATGCTCGCAACGCACGTTTTCGCATCGTCTTGATCTGACAGCCGAAAGCCAACTTTCGGGACGATGCTCTGAGGACAAACCGATGGACGACATCGTGGCCGACGTGACCATCGGGCCCGCCACGCCGGAGCGGGCGAGCGTGCTGGCCCGGATCGAGGCCTATAAGCGCCGCGAGATCGCCGAGGCGAAGTTGCGGGTGCCCCTGGCCAAGCTGGAAAAGCAAGTCGCCAAGGCCGAGCCGCCGCGCGGCTTCGCTGACGCCATCGCCCGGCATATCGCGGAAGGCCGCCCGGCCCTGATCGCCGAGATCAAGAAGGCCTCGCCTTCGAAGGGGCTGATCCGCGCCGATTTCGACCCGAAAAAGCTCGCCAAGGCCTATGCCAAGGGCGGCGCCACCTGCCTCTCGGTGCTGACCGACACGCCCTCCTTCCAGGGCGCGCCGGACTTCCTGATCGAGGCGCGCGCAGCCTGCGACCTGCCGGTCCTCCGCAAGGATTTCATGTTCGAGCCGTATCAGGTCTACGAGGCCCGCGCCTGGGGGGCCGATTGCGTCCTCGTCATCATGGCCTGCCTCGATGACGCGGAGGCCGCCGCCATCACCGAGACCGCGCATGATCTCGGCATGGACGTGCTGGTCGAGGTCCACGACGCGCAGGAGCTGGAGCGCGCCCTGCCGCTCGGCACGCGTCTCCTCGGCGTCAACAACCGCAACCTCAAGACCTTCGAGGTCTCGTTCGAGACCGCGATCACCCTGAAGCCCGGCATCCCGGCCGACCGGATCGCCGTGGCCGAGAGCGGCATCGGCGGACATTCCGATGTGCTGCGGCTGAAGCAGCACGGGCTCGACACCATCCTCGTCGGCGAGAGCCTGATGCGGCAGGACGACGTGACCGCTGCCACCAAGGCTCTGCTGTTCGGGGATCAGGACCGGTGAGCGGCGCCACCCTCACCCATATCGACCGGACCGGCGCGGCCAACATGGTCGATGTCTCGGACAAGGCCGCGACCTCGCGCACGGCGGTGGCCGAGGGCGTGGTGGTGATGCTGCCCGAGACCCTGGCGCTGATCCGCGAGGGCGATGCCAAGAAGGGCGACGTCATCGGCACCGCCCGGCTCGCCGGCATCATGGCGGCCAAGCGCACGCATGAGCTGATCCCGCTCTGCCACCCGTTGCTGATCACCAAGGTCCGGCTCACCTGCGAGCCCGACGATTCCCTGCCCGGTCTTCGCCTCACCGCGGAGGTGAAGGTGCAGGGCCAGACCGGCGTCGAGATGGAGGCGCTGACCGCCGTCTCGGTCGCCTGCCTGACGGTCTACGACATGGTGAAGGCCGCCGATCGCGGCATGCGCATCGAGGGCATCCGTCTCCTCTCGAAGGAAGGCGGCAAGTCCGGCGCGTGGAACGCCGGCTCATGAGCCTGCTCCCGGTTGCCGAGGCTCTGGCAAAGATCCTCGCCGCCATCCCCGGCCCGGTCGCGGTGGAGGAAATCCCCATCGCGCAGGGCGCCGGCCGGACGCTCGCCGCCGACCTCACGGCCCGGCGCACCCAGCCGCCCTTCCCGGCCTCCGCCATGGACGGCTACGCCGTGCGCGCCGCCGACGTCGCGACCGTTCCGGCGCGCCTGCGCCTGATCGGCACCAGCGCCGCCGGCCACGGCTTCTCCGGAACGCTGCGGCCCGGCGAAGCGGTGCGTATCTTCACCGGCGCGCCCGTGCCCGAGGGCGCCGACGCGATCCTGATCCAGGAGAACGCCGAGTCTGAGGGCGAGAGCGTCACCGCCCGCGAGCCGGTGGCAACTGGCCGCTTCCTGCGCCGCGCCGGCCTCGATTTCCGCGAGGGCGAAACGCTGGTGCGGGCCGGTGAGACCCTCGACGCGCGCCGCCTCGCGCTCGCGGCCAGCGCCGGCCATGCCGTGCTGCCCGTTCGGCGCAAACCGCGGGTCGCCGTCCTCGCGACCGGCGACGAGCTGGTGCGGCCGGGCGAGCCGGCGGCCTGGGACCAGATCGTCGCCTCGAACGGCCTCGCGCTCGGCGCGCTGAGCCTGGAAGCGGGCGCGGAGGTCATCGATCTCGGCATCGCCACCGACGATCTCGGCGCCTTGCGCGAGGCGGTCGGCCGTGCGCGCGCGGCCGAAGCTGACCTGCTTGTTACGCTCGGCGGGGCCTCGGTCGGCGACCACGACCTCGTTCAGGCCGCCCTCGGGGCCGAGGGGCTGGAACTCGGCTTCTGGCGGGTGGCGCTCCGGCCCGGCAAGCCGCTGATGCACGGGCGGCTCGGGCCCATGGCGGTGATCGGCCTACCGGGCAATCCCGTCTCCTCGATCGTCTGCGGCCTGCTCTTCGTGGTGCCGGCGATCCGGGCGCTCCTCGGCGATGCGCGGGCGGGCGAGGACCGCAGCGAGCCGGCGACCCTCGGCCGCGACATGCCGGAGAACGATGCCCGCCAGGACTATCTGCGCGCCCGCCTCGATACGGCGCCGGACCGGCTGCCGATCGTCCACCCCGAGTCGCGCCAGGATTCCTCGATGCTCTCGGTGCTCGGCACCAGCGAGGCGCTGCTGATCCGTCCGCCGCATGCGAGCCCCGCCAAGGCGGGCGACCCGTGCCGGATCATCCGGCTCGATCGGCGGATCGTTTAAGCCGAGAGTGCTGTCCGTGCAGATTGCATCGTTCGGGCAAGGTTGTTCGCGTCTGCGCCATTGACGTAGGGTGGTGAGCCGCTCATTTGGTGAGATGGCCGACGCGCTCCATACCGTCATCGAGACCGAGATTTATCTTCGGTCGGCGGAGCGCCTGATGACCGAGGCGGAGCGGGCAGCGGTCGTGGACGTTCTCGCCGCCGACCCATTCGCTGGCGATGTGATCCCGGGTACGGGTGGGCTGCGCAAGGTTCGCGTGCCTCTACCCGGTCGTGGCAAGCGCGGAGGCGCACGGGTGATCACGTGTTTTGTGAGCGCACGCGGCGTGTACCTGCTTCTGGCCTACGCGAAGAACGATCAAGCCAATCCGACACCGGCACAGGCGCAAGCGCTGGCGCGGTTGGTCGATACGCTGTTTTGAGGATGAAGCCATGGATGAGGCGACGTTCCAGGAACTGACGCGCAGCCTTGAGCAGGCGGCCGCCCATGCGCGCGGCGAGACCGTCGGTGGATTGCAGGTGCACGTTCCCCACGACATCGATGTGGTTGCGGTGCGGAGAGCCTCGGCTCTCTCACAGGACGCCTTCGCCCGCCGCATCGGCGTGGCCGTCGGGACGTTGCGGAACTGGGAACAGCGACGGCGGCGGCCCGAGGGGCCCGCCCGCGTGCTCCTCGCTCTTCTGGAAAAGAACCCGCGCCTCGTGGAGGAGACGCTCGGCGGTTGAGCCCGTGGCGGGCCGGCAACCCGGCCGTTCCCGCCTCGCAGACGCCCCGACGGCGCAAAAGTCTTGCATCCGCCTGATTTTCTGCCGAAGAGGGCGGCCTTCACCGGATATGGGCCACCGGCAAAGGGCACGGGACCGCGCGGCAGACGCCGCCGGGCAAGCATGGGCGGGGAGCGTTGGGACCGATGAGTGAGACGCGGGAGCTGGGTTCGGCTGACATCCAGAAGGTGCTGGAACTGCTGCCCCACCGCTATCCCTTCCTGATGATCGATCGCATCATCGAGATCGACCGGGACGAGAGCTGCATCGGCATCAAGAACGTCACGGCGAACGAGCCGCAATTCACCGGGCACTTTCCCGGCCTGCCGGTCTTCCCCGGCGTGCTGCTGATCGAGGGCATGGCCCAGACCGCGGGCGCGATCTGCTGCCGCCACATCATGAGCGACGACCTGAAGACCAAGCAGGTCTTCTTCATGACCATCGACAAGTGCAAGTTCCGCAAGCCCGTCGTGCCCGGCGACCAAGTGCGCTTCCACATGACGAAGATGAACCAGCGCAAGACCATGTGGTGGTTCCGCGGCGAGGCCCGCGTCGATGGCGTGCTCGTGGCCCAGGCCGAGATCGGTGCCATGCTGGTGACGGAGTGAACATCGTGCGGGACGGGATCCATCCGAGCAGCGTCGTCGAGGACGGCGCCCGGCTCGGGGACGGCGTGCGGATCGGACCGTTCTGCCATATCGGGCCTGACGTCGTGCTGGGGGACGGCTGCGAACTCGTCAGCCATGTCGTCGTCGCCGGCCGGACCACGGTCGGCGCGCGCACCCGGATCTACCCGTTCGCCTCGATCGGCCACCCGCCGCAGGATCTGAAATTCCGCGGTGAGCCCTCGACGCTGGTGGTCGGCTCCGATTGCCTGATCCGCGAGGGCGTGACGATGAATCCCGGCACGGCCGGCGGCGGCCTGGAGACGGTGGTCGGCAACGGCTGCGCCTTCCTGGCCAACAGCCATGTTGGCCATGATTGCCGCGTCGGCGACCACGTCATCTTCTCCAACAATGTGATGCTCGCCGGGCATTGCACGGTGGGCAACTACGCCATCCTCGGCGGCGGGGCGGCAGTGATCCAGTTCGCCCGCGTCGGCGACCATGCCTTCGTCGGCGGCCTCTCGGGGCTGGAGAACGACTGCATCCCCTACGGCATGGTGCTCGGCAACCGCGCCTATCTCTCCGGGCTCAACATCATCGGCCTCCAGCGCCGCGGTTTCTCGCGTGAGGATATCCACGCCCTGCGCCGGGCCTATCGGCTGCTCTTCGCCCAGGAAGGCACGCTGATGGAGCGCGTCGAGGACGTGGCGGCCGAGTTCGACACCCATTCGGCGATCCACGAAATCCTCGCCTTCATCCGCGCGGGCGGCAAGCGCTCGATCTGTACGCCCCGCCCCGTCTCCGCGGCGGCCTGAGGCGGCCCGTTGTGATCGATCCCGCCCGGCCCCTCGCCCTGGTGGCCGGCGCGGGCCACCTGCCGGAACTCGTCGCGGCCTCTCTCGATCGGGCGCGGCGGCCGTTCCGCGTGCTGGCCGTGCGCGGCTTCACCGAGCGGGCGATGCGGCGGCGTGCGGATGCGGTGGTCGATCTCCTCGACATCCCCGGCACCCTGGGCATCCTGAAGGAGTGGGCTCCCGCCGCCGTGGTGCCGGCCGGCGGCGTCACCCGCCCAAGCCCGGCCGCCCTGCTCAACGCGGCGCACGCGGTGCGCAACCGCGACATCCTGAAGAGTCTCGCCGGCGGTGACGACCGCCTGCTCCGGGCCGTGCTCTCGCTCCTCGAAGAAAACGGGCACCGGGTGCTCGGCGTCCACGAGGTCGCGCCCGACCTGCTCGGCCGGCTCGGTCGGCTCGGTCGGGTGGCGCCGGATCCCGACGCGACCCTCTCGATTGCCACGGGCCGCGCCATGCTCGGCGCGCTGAGTCCGTTCGATGTCGGGCAGGCCGCCGTGGTGGCGGGCGAGCGCGTCATCGCCGTCGAGGGCCCCGAGGGCACCGACCGCATGCTCGCCCGCGCCCGCGCGCTCAACCGCAAGCCCTTCGGCCGCGGCACGCCCGCGAAGGGGACGGTGCTCGTGAAGCTGCCGAAACTCGGCCAGGATCTGCGGATCGACCTGCCGGCCATCGGCCCGCGCACCGTGCGCCGCGCCGCGGAGGCCGGCTGCGCCGGCATCGCCATCGGCGCCGGCCATACGCTGGTGATCGACGGCGAGGCGACGGTGACGGCCGCGGATGCGGCGGGTCTGTTCCTGATCGGCGTGGAGGTCGCCCCGTGACGCATCGGCGGATCTGGCTCGTGGCGGGCGAGGATTCCGGCGACCAGCTCGGCGCCAAGCTGATCCGGGCCCTGCGGGCGCTCGCGCCCGAGCCCCTGACGCTCGGCGGCGTCGGCGGCGAGGCGATGGAGGCCGAGGGCTTCCGCTCGCTCTTTCCCATCGATGACGTGGCGGTGATGGGCTACCTGCCCGTGCTTGCCCGCGCCCGCACCCTGCTGCGGCGCATCCGCGAGACCGTGGACGACGTCGTGGCCGGTCGGCCGGACGTGCTCGTCATCATCGACAGCCCCGGCTTCACCCACGCGGTCGCGACCCGCGTGCGCAAGCGCCTGCCGGATCTGCCGATCGTCGATTACGTCTCGCCGAGCGTGTGGGCGTGGCGGCCGTGGCGGGCCAAGGGCATGGTGCCCTTCATCGACCACGTGCTCGCCCTCCTCCCCTTCGAGCCGGAGGCGCATCGCCGCCTCGGCGGGCCACCCTGCACCTATGTCGGCCACCCGCTGATCGAGCGTCTGGCCGAGCTGCGCCCCTCCCCCGAGGAAACGTCGGTCCGCGAAGGCCGCCCGCCGGTCCTCGCCGTCCTGCCGGGCTCGCGCCGCTCAGAAATCGAACGGCTGATGCCGATCTTCGGACAGGCGACCGCCGAACTCAGCCGGCGGGTCGGCCCGTTCGAGATCGAGCTGCCGGCGGTGAGCCGTCACCGCGCCCTGATCGAGCGGCTGGCCGCCGCCTGGGAGCGGCATCCGCGGATCGTCCACGGGGGGGGCGACAAGTACGCGACCTTCCGGCGGGCGCGGGCCGCGCTCGCGGCCTCCGGCACCGTCACCCTCGAACTTGCGCTCGCCGGCGTGCCGATGGTCGTGGCCTACAAGGTGTCGCGGGTCGAGGAAGTCATCGCCCGGCGGCTGATCCAGGTGCCGACGATCGTGCTGCCGAACCTGATCCTGTCCGAGAACGCCATGCCGGAATTCGTGCAGGCGGATTGTACGCCGGAGCGGCTGGCCGAGACGCTGGCGCCGCTTCTCGCGGGCGGCCCCGCCCGCCGGACACAGCTCGACGCGCTGGCCCGGATCGACGGCCGGATGCGGCTGCCCGGCGACGAGGAACCGAGCCAGGCGGCGGCCCGGATCGTCTTGGGCGCGCAGAGGGCGGCATGAGCGAGGAAGCGACGACGCCGAGGATCGCGATCTACGTCGATGCCGACGCCTGTCCGGTGAAGGACGAGGTGTACCGCGTCGCCGGGCGCTACGGCCTCCACGTCTTCGTCGTCTCGAACAGCTTTCTGAACCTGCCGCGCGAGCCCTGGATCGAGCGGGTCGTGGTCGGGGACAAGTTCGACGCGGCCGACGACTGGATCGCCGAGCGGGCGAGCCGCGGCGCCGTCGTCATCACGGCAGATGTGCCGCTGGCGAGCCGCTGCGTGAAAACCGGCGCGGTCGCGCTCGCGCCGAACGGCAAGGCCTTCACGGAGTCGTCGGTCGGTCTCGCCCTCGCGACCCGCAACCTGATGCAGGATTTGCGCGAAGCCGGCGCAATCACCGGTGGACCGAGGCCGTTTTCACCGAAGGACCGCTCGGCCTTTCTCGGTGCTCTGGATCGCGTGGTCATGCGCCTGAAGCGCGATCTCAAGCTCTGACATCGTGCGCCTCCGGACCGCAGGGTCCGGAGGCGATCTTCCGCTCAGCTCCGCTGGCCGATCGGCGTGTAGTCGCGGCGATCCGGGCCGATATAGAGTTGGCGCGGGCGGCCGATCTTCTGGGACGGGTCCTCGATCATCTCGGCCCACTGGGCGATCCAGCCGACGGTGCGGGCGAGCGCGAACAGCACCGTGAACATCGAGGTCGGGAAGCCGAGTGCCTTGAGGGTGATGCCCGAGTAGAAGTCGATGTTCGGGTAGAGCTTCTTCTCGATGAAGTACTCGTCCTCGAGGGCGATCTTCTCGAGCTGGACGGCCACCTCGAGGAGGTCGTCCTTGATCCCGAGTTCGTTCAGAACCTCGTGGGTCGTCTTCTGCATGATGCGCGCGCGCGGGTCGTAGTTCTTGTAGACCCGGTGGCCGAAGCCCATCAAGCGGAAGGGATCGTTCTTGTCCTTCGCCTTGGCGACGTATTTTTGCACGTTCTCGGGATGCCCGATCTCCATGAGCATCTTGAGCGCCGCCTCGTTGGCGCCACCATGGGCCGGGCCCCACAGGCAGGCGATGCCGGCCGCGATGCAGGCGAACGGATTGGCGCCCGAGGAGCCGGCGAGACGCACCGTCGAGGTCGAGGCGTTCTGCTCGTGGTCGGCGTGCAGGATGAAGATCTTGTCCAGCGCGCGGGCGTAGATCGGGTTGACGACGTATTCCTCGCACGGAACCGCGAAGCACATCCGCAGGAAGTTCGAGGTGTAATCGAGGTCGTTCTTCGGATACACGAAGGGCTGGCCGATCGTGTACTTGTAGGCCATCGCGGCCAGCGTCGGCATCTTCGCGATCATGCGCAGCGAGGCGATCATCCGCTGCTGCTCGTCCGAGATATCGGTCGAGTCATGGTAGAAGGCCGAGAGCGCGCCGACGCAGGCCACCATCACCGCCATCGGGTGGGCGTCGCGGCGGAAACCCTGGAAGAAGCGGCTCATCTGGTCGTGCACCATGGTGTGGCGCGTGACCCGGTAATCGAAATCCGCCTTCTGGGCCGAGCTGGGCAGCTCGCCGAACAGCATCAGGTAGGCGGTCTCGAGAAAGTCGCCGTTCTCGGCGAGCTGCTCGATCGGATAGCCACGATAGAGCAGGATGCCCTCGTCGCCGTCGATATAGGTGATCTTCGACTCGCAGGAGGCGGTCGAGGTGAAGCCCGGATCGAAGGTGAACTTGCCGGTCTGGGCGTAGAGCTTGCCGATATCGACGACGTCGGGGCCGATCGTTCCGGTCTTGATGGGCAATTCGACGTTTTTGTCGCCCACGATGATGGTGCTGGCGGAAGCGCTCATGGGATCGCGGACCCTCTCTTGCGACGGGAACAGCACGGGACTGGAAGGCAAGGCCTCCCGCTCCGTTGTGGCGCCGCAGCAGAGCACTGCGCCCGCTCACTGAAGCACCGGGTTAGCGGATCGGTCGGCGCCCAGCAACGGTGGGTCTCTCCCGGCCTCTTCGCATATGCGAAAAACGAGCCGGATCTGTCACTGTACGCGCCGGATGAAAACGAGTCCGACCCGCTGGCTCTTTCAACTTTCGATCGTTTTGGGCGCTCCGACAGAGCGAAGATGACGCAGAATGACACGTTCAGGCAAGACTTTCCGGCCCTCGACCGGACGATCTGTCGCCGTCGAAGGACGAGGCTGTCATTTGCGCTAAAATGTCATTTAGAGCGACGCGAAGCCCGTGAGGAGACGGATATCGCGCCGCGGCGCACCAGCTCAGCCCATGCACCGCGACGTTGGACGCGGAGATCCGTCGCGTGGCCCGGCGTCAGGCCGGCAGGCGATCCCGGAGGCGAGCCAGTGCCTCGTCGCGGCCGAGCACGGCCAGGACGTCGAAGACCGGCGGCGAGGTGGCACGTCCCGTCAGCGCCGCCCGCAGGGGCTGGGCGACTTGGCCCAGCTTGACCCCCTGAACGTCCGCGAACTGGCGCACCGCAGCCTCCGTCGTCGCCGCGTTCCATTCCGGCAGGGCTTCGAGCGCCGGCAGGAGCGCCCGCAGCCGCTCCGGCGCGTCGCCTGCGAGCAAGGTTTCGGCCTTGGCGTCGAGGGCGAGCGGACGCGGGGCGTAGAGGTAGTAGGCGCTGTCGAGGAGTTCGACGAGGGTCTTGGCGCGCTCCTTCAGGCCGGGCATCGCCGACAGGAGCTTTTCGCGCAGATCCGGCGTCAACTTGCTCGGCAGGCCGCGCTCGGGGCCGCGAGCCGGCAGGATCGCGTCGATCGCATCCACCAGAACCGAATCGGCGCTGCCGCGGATATAGAGCCCGTTGAGGCTTTCCAGCTTCGTGAAGTCGAACCGCGCTGCCGAGCGGCCAATCGCCTTCAGATCGAAGGCGGCGATCATCTCCTCGGTGGAGAACACTTCCTGATCGCCGTGGCTCCAGCCAAGCCGCACGAGGTAGTTGCGAAGCGCCGCCGGGAGGTAGCCGCGGTCGCGGTACTCCTCGACGCCCAGCGCGCCGTGGCGCTTCGACAGCTTCGCGCCGTCCGCCCCGTGGATGAGCGGGATATGCGCCATGGCCGGCACGTCCCAGCCGAGCGCCCGGTAGATCTGGCTCTGGCGGGCGGCGTTGGTGAGGTGGTCGTCGCCGCGGATCACCTGCGTGACGCCCATATCGTGGTCGTCCACCACGACGGCGAGCATGTAGGTCGGCGTGCCGTCGGAGCGCAGCAGCACGAGATCGTCGAGATCGCGGTTGGCCCATGTGACGCGGCCCTGCACGGCGTCCTCGACCACGGTTTCGCCCTCGCTCGGTGCACGCAGCCGGATCACAGGCTTCACGCCCGCAGGAGCGTCGGACGGGTCGCGGTCACGCCAGCGGCCGTCGTAGCGCGGGGCGCGGCCCTCGGCGCGGGCGGTCTCGCGCATCTGAGTCAGCTCTTCGGCGCTGGCGTAGCAGTGATAGGCGTTGCCCGAGGCGAGCAGGCTCTCGGCGACCTCGCGGTGCCGCTCGGCGCGGGCGAATTGGTAGATCACCTCCCCGTCCCAATCGAGGCCGAGCCAGCGCATCCCGTCGAGGATCGCGTCGATCGCCCCTTGCGTCGAGCGTTCCCGGTCGGTGTCCTCGATGCGCAGCAGCATCCGCCCGCCGAAGCGGCGGGCGTAGAGCCAATTGAACAGAGCCGTGCGCGCTCCGCCGATATGCAGGAAGCCCGTGGGTGAGGGCGCAAAGCGCGTGACGACCGGTGACGACATCGGCTGCTGGGAAGCTTCTTCTTGAAAAAGTGCGGGATGGCGCGCGTGCGGCTGCGGCCGGTCTCGGCGGGCGTGTAGCACGAGCGAGCGGATGCGTTAAGAATTCGTCACGACTGCCCGTCGCGCGGGCATCGCAGGTCTCGGAGCGCGGCGGGGCATGGCAGGGGGCGCATGGCGGGGGGCGGCGGCAGGGCGATGCGCGGGGCCGTTCCGGCCCTCCTCGCCGGTCGCCTCCCCGCCCCCACGCAGCTCTGGCAGGCCACGCTCGAGGGGTTTCGCGGCAGCATCGCCCGCGAGGCCGAGCAGCGGCGACTGTTCCCCTGGCTCGCCGTCGCTTTCGGGGCCGGCATTCTCGTCTTCTTCACGGCGACGGATGGAGAGCCGTCCCTCGCCGCGCCGCTGATCGCGGCGGGGCTGTGTCTTTCGGTGACACCGCTGCTGCGGGCGCGCCCGGTTGCGCTCGCGCTGATGCTCGCCCTCGCCGCGCTCTTTCTCGGCTTCGCGGCGGGCGTCTGGCGGGTCGCCTCCGTGGCGGGGCCGGTCCTGACCCGTGTCACCATCGCGCCGCTCGTCGGCCTCGTCGAAGGGCTCGACGAGCGCGAGGGCGGCGCCCGACTGATCGTGCGCGTCGAGCGCTTCGGCGATCTCGATGCGGAGCGCCGCCCGCGCCGGGTGCGAGTCTCCTATCGCGCCGCGCAGGCGGTGAAGCCGGGTGATGCCATTCGCGCCACCGCCCGCCTCCTGCCACCGCCGGAGGCGGTGCGACCGGGCGGCTACGATTTTGCGCGCGACGCTTACTTTCGCGGAATCGGCGCCGTGGGCTCGCTGGTCGGCAAGGTCGAAATCGGCCCCCCGGCCGAGCCGCTGGCCCTGCCGCTGCGGTTGACCGCTGCCATCGACGCGGCCCGCAATGCCTTCACCCGCCGCATCACCGACGCGATCGGCGGACAGGCCGGCGCGGTGGCGGCGGCCCTCGTCACCGGAAAGCGTGGGCTGATCTCGAACGAGACCAACGATGTGCTGCGGGCGGCGGGAATTTATCACGTCGTTTCGATCTCTGGGCTCCACATGGTGCTCGCGGCCGGCGTCGTGTTCTGGCTGGTGCGGGCCGGACTCGCGCTGGTGCCGGTGCTGGCCCTCGCTTGGCCCATCAAGAAGATCGCGGCCGGCGTGGCGATGCTGGGCGTCACCGCCTATTGCGCCTTTTCGGGCTGGGACGTCGCGGCGGAGCGGGCGCTGATCATGACGTTGGTGATGCTCGGCGCGATCCTCGTCGATCGCCCGGCGCTCAGCCTGCGCAACCTCGCCCTGGCGGCCATCCTGGCGCTCGCCCGCGAGCCGGAGGCGCTGCTGGGGCCGAGTTTCCAGATGTCGTTCGGCGCCGTGGCCGGCCTCATCGCCTGCGCACCACTCATCGACGGGCGGGTGTTCCGAACCGACAGCCCGTCCCGGATCGCGCGGGCCGCATCCTGGGTGGCGAAGGCGGTGGTCGGAACGCTGGCCACCACGCTGGTGGCGCAGCTCGCCACCGCGCCGTTCGCGACCTACCACTTTCAGACCGTGCAGCCCTTCGGCCTGGTCGGCAATGCGCTGACCCTGCCGCTCGTCTCGCTCGCGGTGATGCCCGCAGCGGTGCTCGGGATGCTGGCCTACCCCTTCGCCCTCGACCGTCCAGTCTGGTGGTTGATGGGGCTTGCGGTGCGCGGCATGCTCGAAATCTCCGCTTGGATCGCCGGGTTCGGGCAGGCCAATGTCGTGCTCCCCGCATTCGGAACGGGCGCCTTCGCACTGCTCGCCATTGCCCTGCTGATGGCGACGCTTCCGATTTCGCGGCTGCGGTTCCTCGCCCTCGTGCCGGCGGGTTTTGGCGTCGCCCTCGCCGCAAGCCCGATCCGGTACGACATCTACATCGACCGCGACGGAGCCGGCGCCGCGGTCCGCGGCAAGGACGGGCGCCTCGTCGTCCTCGGGCGCCCGCCCGGCTTCGTGCTCGAACAATGGCTGAAGGCCGATGGCGACGGGCGCCGTCCGGAGGCTGCGACCGGAGCCGCGGGGCCACGCTGCGACCGGATCGGCTGCACCCTCACCGCGGTGGACGGGCGCACCGTCGCCCTGGTCACGGACAAGCGCGCTTTCGCCGAAGATTGCGCCCGGGCCGACATTCTCATCAGTCGCCTGCGTGCCCCGCCGGGCTGCGCTGCGCCGCTGATCGCCGACCGGACGTTCCTGGCGGCGCGGGGTGCCACCGCGATCCGCCTCGGAATGGCAGGACCTGACATCGTCACCGCACGCGGGGCCGGTCAGCCGAAGCCCTGGCAGCCTCGGCCTGTCAGCGCGGCGACGCCGGCAACTCCGCCGGAGTCCCAAACGCTCAACGATTCAAGTGCGGCGGATCCATTAGACCCGCCGCCCTCCGAGAACCCTCAGTAACGGCGCACGAGGCTCACGAGCTTGCCCTGGATGCGCACCCGATCGGGCCCGAGCACGCGGGTCTCGTAGGCCGGATTGGCGGCTTCCAGCGCGATCGACGAGCCGCGGCGGCGCAAACGCTTGAGGGTCGCCTCCTCGTCGTCGATCAGCGCGACGATGATGTCGCCGTTATTGGCGGTCTCCTGTTTGTGGATCACCACGAGGTCGCCATCGAGAATGCCGGCCTCGATCATCGAATCGCCGCGCACTTCCAGCGCGTAATGCTCGCCGCCAGCCAGGAAGTCGGGGGACATCGAAATTGAGTGGCTCTGGCTCTCGATGGCCGAGATCGGCACACCGGCGGCTATCCGGCCCATCACCGGCACCATCACCGATTGGCCCTTGCCGTCATGGGCCTGAAGCATCGGGGGCTTCGGCGCGGCGGGCTTGGTCGAAAGGCCGCCCTCGACCACGCTCGGCGTGAAGCGCCGCGGCTCGGAGGAGGCGGGCTTGGCCGCCGGCATGTCGGGCATGCGCAGGATCTCGATCGCCCGCGCCCGGTTCGGCAGCCGGCGGAGAAAGCCGCGCTCTTCCAGCGCCATGATCAGGCGGTGGATGCCGGATTTGGATTTCAGGTCCAGCGCGTCTTTCATCTCGTCGAAGGACGGCGGCACGCCGCTCTCCTGCATCCTCTGCTGGATGAACTGGAGCAGTTCGAGTTGTTTGCGGGTCAGCATGCGGCACCTGCTGTCGACCGCGGGCCGAGGGCGCCGCAGATTCGTTGAAAACAAAGCACGAACAGCCTAGACGTTCCTCTCCTGTTCCGCAAGCATTCCCCTCAAGCACAAGAGGCGGCGGAGCCGTCGCTCCGCCGCCTCCCCTGTCGTGCCGTCGATCCGGATCAGGCCGGGATCACGTCCACGATCTCGTAGGTGTCGGGATCGATGATGACGATGTCGTCCCCGACGAGGATGAACTGCAGGCCGCGATAGGCGGGCACCACCGAGAGGATCGCCGGGGGCAGCGGGTGCAGCGAGACCGAGCGCGGGATCGCCGTGCCGACGCGAACGGCGAAGTTGACGTTCGTGACGGCGCGAACGCTGGAACGGGTGATCGACTGGCGGAACTCGCTGCGTTGCGTCGAACTCAGGTTCTTCGAAGCGCCGCGCGCCTCGACGGCACCCCCGCGACCGCCTCGCTCGCCGGCGCTACCGCGTTCACCCGCTGCATCCCGCCCGCCGCGCTCGCCCGGACCGTCACGCCCGTCCCGTCCACCGCGCTCACCTGCGCCGCCGCGGTCATTCTGCCCGGACTCGCGGTTGCCGCGCTCGCTCGGCTGCTCGCCGCGGGCCGGGCCGCCCTCGCGCCCGCCACGGGCACCCGGCTCGGCTCCCTCGCCGCCGCGTGCCGCCCCGCCGCTCTCGCCGCCACGGGCACCACCGCCGACATCGGCGCCGCCACGGGCACCGCCAGCGCCGCCGGCCTCGCCCGCACCGCCCCGTGCTCCACCGCCGCCCACACCGCCAGCGCCTCCTCCCGCTGCTCCGCCCGCGCCTCCGCCGGCACCACCAGCACCGCCGGCGCCCACACCACCGCCACCGCCGGCACCACCGGCGCCGCCGCCTTGAGCGAGTGCGGTCGCCGCGCCCAACATCAGGATCGCTGCCGTCGCCGTACTGCGAAAGAATTTCGTCATGTTCCGTCCCCGTCTTTTCTCAGTCGCCGAATTGGCGCTGAATTCGGGGACGCAACGGCAACCGCCGGAAAACCGTTCCCGGTATAGACCTGTCCGGTTGTTCTTCGGGATAAGCGCGGGAATGCGCGTTCGGGTACGGTCAAGTCCGAAACCGCTCCCGAGAAAACCCATCATGTGTTTGGAAGAACTGCAACGAAGGCGAGGATATCGCTCTTGAGCGGACGATCATGCCGCGCTGGCCCGCTCTCCTCCGAAACCGGAAGGCCGAGCTGCGGCGGCCATCCCCGGACGAAGGCCTGATCGAACCGAACGATCCGACGCGAGAGCGCAACGTTCCCTGGGGTCTGTCATGGAATGGCCGCATATCGCGTCGGCGCTTGGCCGGTCTCGGTTGCATACAGTCCTTTATAAGGGCTCACGGCCGCTCGAGGGCCGGATCATCAGGGGAAACGCATGCTGGAAACCAGCGCCGCGGCGCCGCCGCTCGACGAGGCCGCCGACCGCCGCCGACGCATCATGGCCATCGTCGGGTCGTCGTCGGGCAATCTCGTCGAGTGGTACGACTTCTACTGCTACGCCTTCTTCGCCCTCTACTTTGCCCCCGTCTTTTTCCCGGAGGGCGACGACACCGGTCAGCTCCTGAAGTCGGCTGCGGTCTTCGCGGTGGGCTTCTTCATGCGGCCCATCGGCGGCTGGCTGTTCGGCCGCATCGCCGACCGTCTCGGGCGCAAGACCTCGCTGATGATCTCGGTGCTGATGATGTGCGGCGGCTCGCTCGCCATCGCTCTACTGCCGACCTACGCGACCGTCGGCCACCTCGCGCCGGTCCTCCTCGTGATCGCGCGCATGGTGCAGGGCCTCTCCGTCGGCGGCGAGTACGGCACCAGCGCAACTTACATGAGCGAGGTCGCGACCAAGGGGCAGCGCGGGTTCTTCGCCTCGTTCCAGTACGTTACGCTGATCGGCGGCCAGTTGCTCGCCTCGTTGGTGCTCGTCGTGCTCCAGAGCTTGCTCACGGCCGAGCAACTCACGGCCTGGGGCTGGCGCATCCCCTTCGTCATCGGTGCGCTCGCCGCGGTGGTCGCCCTGTTCCTGCGTCGCTCGCTCTCCGAGACGATGAGTGCGGAGAACAAGGATTCGAAGGAGGCCGGAACCCTCTCCGGCCTGCTCAAGCACTGGCGGGCCTTCGCCGTGGTGCTGGCCTATACGGCCGGTGGGTCGCTGTCGTTTTACACGCTCACGACCTACATGCCGAAATACCTCTTCAACACGGCGCGTATGGACAAGGTGACCGCCTCGCAGGTCACGACGGTGGCTTTGTTCGCCTACATGGCGATCCAGCCCTTCTTCGGCTGGCTCTCCGACCGGATCGGCCGGAAGACGAACATGCTGCTGTTCAGCGGCATCGGGATGGTGATGATCGTGCCGCTGATGACGGCGATCGGCACCACCACCGACCCCGTCCTGTCCTTCGGCCTGATCATGATCGGGCTCGTGGTGATCAGCTTCTACACCGGCATCAGCGGCATCGTGAAAGCGGAGCTGTTCCCGACCCAGGTGCGTGCGCTCGGTGTCGGCTTGTCCTACGCCTTGGCCAACTCGCTGTTCGGCGGCACGGCGGAGGCGGTCGCGCTCTGGCTCAAGCATGTCGGCGCGGAGAGCAGCTTCTTCTGGTACGTCGCCGTGATGCTCGCGATCTCGTTCGCAGCCTCGCTGGTGATGCCGAACCCGAAGCGCCACGGCTATCTCGACGGCGACGGCACCGTCGAGGAGGCTCTGGGGCGCAAGACGAGCCCCGCCTTGGCCTGATCGGCGCGAGACTGCGTCGTCCCGAGAGGCGAGAGCCGCCTTTCGGGACGACGCCTTGGGTTTAGCCAAGGCCCAGAATCGCCCGCGCCTCGGCCGGCGTCGCCGGCCGGGCGCCGTGCTCGGCACAGATCCGGCTGGCCAGACGGACAAGGTCGGCATTGCCGTCGGCAAGCCGCTCCTTGGAGAGGCGCACGTTGTCCTCCAGGCCCGTGCGCACGCCCTGCGCGCCCCGCGACACGGCCCAGCCCATCACCGGGCTCTGGAAGCGGCCGATGCCGAAGGCGCCCCAGGTCGCGCCCGGCAGCAGGCGCCGGGTCTCGGCCAGCAGGATGTCGAGCAGGTGCGGGTCGGGCGGCAGCGCGTTGCGGATGCCCATGACGAACTGCAGATGGGGCTGCGCGCCGATTACGCCCTCGTCCACTAGGCGGCGTGCATTGTGGATATGGGTGAGGTCGAACACCTCGATCTCCGGGTATACGCCCTCCTCGCGCATCCGCCAGCCCAGCGCCGTGAACGAGGCGGCCGGGTTCTCGTAGATCCCGTCGCCGAAATTGACGGAGCCGGTGGTCAGCGAGGCCATGTCCGGCCTATGGATCAAGCAGGCGCCCCGCTCCATTGGATCGGGGCCCGCCCCGCTCGTCGAAAACTGCACGATCATGTCCGGGCAATGCCGGCGGATCCCCTCCTGCACCCGCCCGAAGCGCTCGGGATCGAGCGACGGGCTCTCGTCGTCTCCCCGGACGTGGATATGTGCAAGCGCCGCGCCGGCCTCGTAGGCGGCGTGGGTCGATTCGATCTGTTCGGCGGGCGTGATCGGCACGGTCGGGTTGTCGGCCTTGCGGGCGACCGAGCCGGTGATCGCGACGGTGACGACGACGGGTCTCATCGCAGCCTCAGCCCAGCGCCTGTTCGACCGCGCGGCTGCAGGCCTGCGTGTCGGCGGTGCCGCCGAGGTCGCGCGTGCGCAATGTCTGCTCGGCGAGCACCCGCTCGATGCCGGCGACGATCTCGGCGGCCGCCGCCCGCTCGCCGAGATGCTCCAGCATCATCGCCCCCGACCAGATCTGGCCGATCGGGTTGGCGACCCCCTGTCCGGCGATGTCGGGGGCCGAGCCGTGCACCGGCTCGAACACGGACGGATAGAGCCGGTCCGGATTGATGTTGCCCGAGGGCGCGATGCCGATGGTGCCGGTGCAGGCTGGCCCGAGATCGGAGAGGATGTCGCCGAAGAGGTTCGAGGCGACCACCACGTCGAACCGGTCCGGGTTCAGCACGAAATGCGCGGTCAGGATGTCGATATGGTATTGGTCCCAACGGATATCAGGGTAGCCCGCGGCCACGGCCCGCACCCGCTCGTCCCAGAACGGCATAGTGATCGAGATGCCGTTCGATTTGGTCGCCGAAGTCAGGTGACGCTTGGGCCGGCTCTGCGCCAGCTCGAAGGCGAATTTCAGCACGCGATCGACGCCGTGGCGGGTGAACACCGATTCCTGAACCGCGAATTCCCGCTCGGTGCCGGCGAACATCCGTCCGCCCGCATTGGAGTACTCGCCCTCGGTGTTCTCGCGGACGACCCAGAAATCGATGTCGCCGGGCTTGCGGCCGGCCAGCGGTGACGGCACGCCCGGCATCAGGCGCACCGGGCGCAGGTTGACGTATTGGTCGAATTCGCGCCGGAACTGGATCAGCGAGCCCCAGAGCGAGACGTGGTCGGGCACGCGTTCGGGCATGCCGACGGCGCCGAAGAAGATCGCGTCGTGGCCGCCGATCTGCGCCTTCCAATCCTCGGGCATCATCCGCCCGTGCGCCTCGTAATAGTCGCAGCTCGCGAAATCGAACCAGTCCTGCACGATCTCGAAGCCGTGACGGGCGGCGGCCCGTTCCAGAACCCGGACGCCCTCCGGCATGACTTCCTTGCCGATGCCGTCGCCGGGGATCACCGCGATCCGGTAGCTGCGCTTCGTCCCGCCCATGGTCGTCGCCTCGTCTCCGCCCCCGGCGTCTCACTTGCGCCAGCGTCTCGCGCCGTCAATGGCGGGCGGCGACAAGCGGGGACGCCGCTGCCGGGCAAGAGGCGTAAGGGGTTCGAGCGGGAGGCTCGGGCGCGGCGGCTCAGTGGATCGAGCCGGTCGTCTCGCCGGGGCATGTCGCCTGAGGCCGGGCGCGCAAGATGCGCTTCAGGCGCAGGGGCTGCGAGCCGTCGGCCCCGTGCAGCGTGCCGACCAGCGCATCCGATCCGGCCGTGCCGCGGAAGCTGACGAGACCGGCGCTGGTCTCGAGGTGGAAGGCGACATCCTTGGTGCTGTCGTCGATCGAGACCGCGGTTTCGATCGGGGCCGGCAGGCCCGCCCCCTCGTAGACGAGGTTGTCGCCCTTGGGCCAACGCTTGAGCGTGATGCGCCGGCCGGCCTGCGCGCCATCCGCGGGCATCGTGCAGAGGTCGGCATAGACGTAGGTGCCGGAGACCCAGCTCGTGCGCGCCTCCGCCGGCAGGGAGGCGAGGCCGGCGAGCGCCACGCCAGCGACCAAGCCACCGAGGAAACCGGGGCGTGCGAGGTGGCCGGCTGACGACATGTCGATCTTCCTGTCCGGCACCGTGTCGGCGCCCGGAACGGAAAGGCCCAGGCCCTGCCCGGTTCCGTCGCCAGTTCGGTGCAAGGTGCGCGCCAGCACGTCACGCGCTGGCGCCCTGCCAGGCCTCGCGGCCCGCTTGGTCGAGGATGGCGAAATCCTCCTCGCTCAAGGTGAGCGTTGCGCCCGCGGCATTCTCGGCAAGGTGGCCGGGATCGCCGGTGCCGGGGATCGGCAGCATCACCGGCGAGCGCTTCAGCAGCCATGCCAGCGCCACCGCGCCGCCGCTCGCGCCGAGACGCCCGGCGATCGATTCCAGGGCCGAACGGGGGCCGGCCAGCGCTCCCTTGTCGAGGGGCGCCCAGGGAATGAAGCCGATGCCGTGCCGCTCGCAATGCGCCAGCACCGCCTCGCTGGTGCGATCGACGAGATTGTAGCGGTTCTGCACGGTCGCGACGGGGAAGAAGGTCTCGGCGGCCTCGATGTCGTCGACCGAGACCTCAGAGAGGCCAACATGGCGGATCAACCCCTCCTCCCGCATCCGTGCGATGGCCTCGAACTGTACCTCGCGGGGACAGTCCGGGCCGATCCGGTGGAGCTGCCACAGGTCGATCCGCTCGAGACCGAGGCGCCGCAGACTCATCAGCACGCATTGGCGCAGGTAATCGGGGTTGCCCACCGGCCGCCAGATGTCTGGCCCATGCCGCGTCAGGCCGCCCTTGGTGGCGATGACGAGGCCCTCGTAGGGATGAAGCGTCTCGCGGATCAGATCCTCGCTGACGAAGGGGCCGTAGCTGTCGGCGGTGTCGATCAAATCGATCCCGAGGCCGGGCACCGCCCGCAGGGTCGCCTTCGCCTTGTCCCGGTCGGGCGGATCGCCCCAGATGCCCGCGCCGGTCACGCGCATGGCGCCGAACCCGAGCCGGTGGACGGTGAGATCCCCGCCGATCGCGAAGGTGCCCGATGCCTCGACGCTCGCCATGCCCGTGTTCCTCTTGCCGCGTGCCCGCTGACGGAAGAACCCGAAAGGCCGCGGCCGGGTCCGTTGGCGGCGCGGGGTGGCCTCAGAACTCGCGGATCAGCCGCAGGGCCGCGACGAGCCCGGCGTCACGGTTCGTCCGGAACTCGACCCCAAGGCCGGCCTGAAGGCTCGTCAGTTCGGAGAGCCGGCGGTGGATCTGCGGGATGACGAGGGCGCGGGTGCGGTCGTCCCCGGCAATGTCCTGCCGCAGGTTGACCTCGAGCCCGAGCACCGTCTCCGGATCGACATCGTAGAAAACGGAATGGTTGAGGAGCAGCGAGGTCGGCCCGAATTGGCGCAGGCCGACCTGTCGCAAACCGGCCATGCTCAGCATGCTCCAGCGCGCGTCGAAGCGGTATCCGGAGAGGTAGAGCAGGGAATTGCGGAACGTCGCGCTGCCGCGCTCGACCTGGCCGATATACTGCCAGCCGTGGATCCAGCGCCCGCCCGCCCCCGTGCCGAAGGTACCTTGAAGCGCGAACTTCACCTGCGTCAGGCGTCCGTTCTCGAACGGAAGCTCCAGTTCCAACGACTGGCCGTCGGCGTAGGCGTATTCGAATTCCGGGGCCCAATCCGTCGATCCCCGGCGCAGCGGCCGCACTGCCAGCACGTTGACCTCGCGCTCCCCCGCCCGCGCCCCGAGCGGTCGCAGCAGGTCGAACACCATCGGCTCGGGGATGCGCGGGCTCTCTGCCGCGAGCGAATCGGCACGGGCGATGGCCGGATGGGCGGCGCAGGCGGTCAGAGCCACGATCATCGCTGCCCTGAGGTCGCGACCCGACGCAGCCCGGGCCGCCGCGAGGGCGAGCCGACCGAAGAGGCTGTGATGGAAGCGGGCGGCACCGGTTTCAGGGTCCGTGCGTCTCATTTGGCAACGTGCGGCCCCGTGCGGCCCCGTGGCGGAGCCGGCCGTTGGTAGACGCTGACGGGTGAACCGCTAATCCGTCCGCTCGGCGGGGCCGTCAGGCGGCCCGGATTGCGGCGAGGAAGTCCTCGACCTCGCGCCGCACGTTCTCGGACTGCGTCGAGAGCTCGGACGAGGCCATCATCACCTGCTGCGCGGCCGATCCGGTCTCGCTCGACAGCGCCTGTACCTGCGCGACGCTCATCGATACGTCCTGGGTGCCGCGGGCTGCTTCGGAGGCGTTGCGGGCAATCTCGTTGGTCGCGGCGGTCTGCTGTACGACGGTCGCCGCGATCGAGGCGGTGATGTCGTTGACCGAGACGATGGTCCGGCCAATTTGCTGGATCGCGCCGAGTGCCTGGGTCGAGGCGGTTTGGATCGCGCTGACCTGATCGGAGATCGCCTCCGTGGTGCGCGCGGTTTGCGCCGCGAGTTCCTTGACCTCCGTGGCGACGACGGCGAAGCCGCGCCCCGCCTCGCCGGCCCGCGCCGCCTCGATGGTGGCGTTGAGGGCGAGCAGGTTCGTCTGGCTCGCGAGCCCGGAGATCATCGTCACCGCCTCGCCGATCTTCTCGGCCGCGCGGCTGAGATGGCTCATCGAGTCGGTCGTCGTCCGGGCCTCGTGGCTGGCATGACCCGCCACGTCGTTGGATTGCTGGACGCGCCGCTCGATCTCGCTGAGCGAGGCGACCATCTCTTCGGCCGCTGCGGCGACCGTCTGTACGTTGACGGTGGCTTCCTCGGCCGCGGCGCTGGAGGCGACCGCCTGCCCGTTGGTGTTGTCGGCGACCTTCGTCATCGATCGGGCGGTGCTGTCCAGTTCGGTCGCCGCCGAGGTCACGATGGCGATGGAGGCGGCGATTTTTTCCTCGAAACCGCGCACCAGTCCATCGACACGATCGGCCCGGCGCTGGCGAGCGGATTGTTGGGCCACCCGCTCCGCTTCGAGTTCGATGCGGGCCACGGCGTTCTGCCGGAACACCTCGACGGCCTCGGCCATCCGGCCCATCTCGTCCACCGCGTCCCGAGACGGCACGTCGATGGCCGTCTCACCCGCCGCGAGGCGGCTCATCGCCGTCGTCATCCCCGAGATCGGGCGGATCAGGCTGCGGGCGATCTGGAACGCCAATGCGGCGCCCGTGGCCAGGATCAGGCCGAGCAGGATGAGCTGGACGGTCTTCGCCCGCGTCATCAGGGCGTTGCTCTGCTCGACACCGTCCTGAAGCGCCGTCTCGAGCTTGCTGCGCACCGACAGGCCCGTCGCGTTGATGCCATCCACCCGCGGCTTCAGCGTCTCCTCGAAGAACGCTTCGCTCTCGACGATGGCCTGGGAGGCGGCGATGATGCTCGTGTTGAGGCGCTTCAGGGTCTCGCCGACGAGTTGTGCCGTCTTCTTGTCGGCGGCAGTGAGATCGAGAGCCTTCAGCTTTGCCAGCGCCGCCTCGGCGTTGGCGAAAGCGTTGGCCGAGAGAGCACGGCCCTTCGGATCCTTTGTGGCGAGGAAGCGCCAGTTCATGATGCGGAACAGGAGGAGCGTGCGCTCGACTTCCACGGCTTGAGCGATCACCTCATCCTGGCCCGTGGCGCGCAACTGGGCGACGAGGACGCCCGAGGCCTTGGTCAGGTCGTCGCCGTTGGCGTAGACGCCGGCCCGGTTCTCGCGGATCTGCGCGCCGAGCTCGACCAGCTTCGGCAGCGCCTTGCCGAGATCGGTGGACTGATCCCGAAGCCGCTCATAGGCCGCGCGCCGCTCCGCGCTCGGTGTGCTCGCGATGAGTTTCTCGGAGCCCTGCCGGATCGAATCCAGCGATGCGAACATTCCAGTAGTGTAGTCGGGCGCCTGGGTCAGCCTGTACTGGGCAGCCTGACCAATCAGCCGGTCGGACAGGCCGTTGATGGTGTAGAGAGTTCTCGCTGCGGATTCGAGCTGAGCCCGTGCACGGAACATCTCGTCGAGACTGTCGAGCTGCGTGTAGGAGAATGCCCCCATACCGCAGGACAAGGCAACCAATGCAGAAAAACCGCCGTAGAGGCGCGTGCGAATACCGATTTTCATCATGCCGCCGTCGAGAAAACAAATGTTGTCTCGTTGTGCCGGGCGATGTCTTTCCGGGCTCTTAACATACGATGTTGGCAGCCTGGAAAGGCGGCAGTTGTGCATAAATATCAAACAGTTGACCTAAGGATGCTCAGTTAACCTGAGGGAGCGTTTTGAGAGCCGTGCAGCCTGCTGCGAATTCGATCGACGCTTGTCGTAAGACCGAGTGTGGCGGACCGCGTTGTTCCGGCCATTCGGTGACATGCCGCCTGCAGAGCGCAGAGCGAGAGACCGTAAAAAACGCCCGCTCGGGAAGCGGGCGCGAAGTCGGGAGGAGATGCAGAGCGATCGGCGGGGCCATGCGGCCCCGCCGCGATGTGCGAGGGGATCAGCCCTCCTTCTTGCCGAGGGCCACGGCGACGAACCGGGTCTGGCCCTTGGCGCTCTTCACCCGCATCAGCACCGCCTTGCGGCCGTTCGATTCGGCGGCGCGGATCTGCGCCTGGACGTCGGAGGGCTTCGAAACGCTGGTGCCGGCGACATCAAGAATCACGTCGCCCTGCGTGATGCCCTTGGACGCGGCCGGGCCCTCGGGATCGACCTCCATCACCGCCACGCCCTCGTCGCCGAGGCCGACCTCGTTCGCCGGTGCGAGGCTGAGGCCGAGGCGCGGCTGACCGCCGGATGCGCTGTCACCGCGGCTCGCCACCTTGGCGTCGGTCGGCAAGGTGCCGAGTTCGACCGTGGCGACGTCGCTCTTGCCGTTGCGCAGATAGGCGAGCTTCACCTCGGTGCCGGGCTTGAGGCCGGCGATGCGGCGCGACAGATCGCGGGCGTCGTTGACGGGGGCGCCGTTGACCGACTCGATCACGTCACCCGACTTCAGGCCGGCCTTGGCGGCGGGCGTGCCGTTTTCGGCGTGATCGACCAGCGCGCCCTTGGCCTTGTCGAGGCCTAGGCCGTCGGCGATGTCCTTGGTCACCGGCTGGACCTGCACGCCGAGATAGCCGCGCACCACCTTGCCGTCGCTGCGGAGCTGATCGACCACCGTCTGCACCGTCTCGGCGGGGATCGCGAAGGCGAGGCCGACCGAGCCGCCGGACGGCGAGGCGATCGCCGTGTTCACGCCCACGACCTCACCGTTGACGTTGAAGGTCGGGCCGCCGGAATTGCCCTTGTTGATCGGCGCGTCGATCTGAAGGAAATCGTCGTAGGGGCCGGCGCCGATGTCGCGGCCGCGGGCCGAGACGATGCCCGCCGTCACCGTGCCGCCGAGGCCGAACGGGTTGCCGATGGCCACCACCCAGTCGCCGACGCGCGGGGCGCTCTTGCCGAATNGTCGTCGTAGGGGCCGGCGCCGATGTCGCGGCCGCGGGCCGAGACGATGCCCGCCGTCACCGTGCCGCCGAGGCCGAACGGGTTGCCGATGGCCACCACCCAGTCGCCGACGCGCGGGGCGCTCTTGCCGAATTGGACGTAGGGATAGCTGCCGCTCTCGGTGATCTTGAGGAGGGCGATGTCGGTCTTGGGGTCCTTGCCGATCACCTTCGCATCGAGGGTGCGGCTGTCATCGAGCGTGACCTGCACCGTCTTGGCCTTGTCGACGACGTGGTTGTTGGTGACCACGTAGCCGTCCGCCGAGATGATGAAGCCCGAGCCGACGGCGCCGCGCTCGCCGCGCTGCGGCATGCCGCGCCCGCCCGGACCACCCGGACCGCCCTGGCCGAAGCGCTTGAAGAACTCGCGCAGCTGCGGCGGCACCTGCTGCATGTTGGGGCCGCCCGCGCTGTCGTCGTCATCGTCGCTGCTGCTGTCGAGCTTCACCTTCACGGCGACGACGCCCGGCTTCACCTTGTCGACGACGTTCGCGAACGAGCCCGGCGGGTGCTCGGGCGCTTCGATCGGGGTCTTGGGCAGGGCCTGGGCATAGGCCTGATTCATCGGCTCGGTCAGGCCGAACCCGGCGGCGCCGCCCGCGACGAGGGCGGCTGCGGCGACGGAGGCGAAGGCGCGGCGGCGGACAGTCATGGTCATGGAAGTCTCCGACGGGAAATGGGTCGGTCGGCCGCCCCGTCGTTCGAACGTCGGGGCGGCGATCCGTGAGGAGACTCCTAGAGGCCCGTGCCTGACCGCCGGATGGCGCGAAGATTACGGTTTGGACAGGTCCGGTTCCGCCGCATCGGGCACCGAGGCCGTCAGGCCCGATCGCCAGCGCAGATCGGCGAGGAGGCCCGACGGATGCGTGTCGAGCACCGGCGTGATCGGCAGCCCGGCCGCGTTCAGGAGGCCCGCCGCCCAATGGTTGCAGACGTTGCCGTATGAGAAGCGGCCATGCGCTTCGTAGAACAGGCTCGGGCCGTAGAGCCCCGGGCCGAGATCGGCGGGCTGCCCATCGGTGAGGCGGAAGCTCGCCTCCAAGTGGGCGAGGAGCCGGGCCAAGCCTTTGCGCGACAGCGGGACCGGGACGATGTCGGCGTACGGGAAGCTTACGCGGGCGGGCCGTGCGAGGCCGACGACCTGGATCACGCCGTCGCTTCCGCCGGGCGTGAACAAGGCCGAGAGGGCGAGCCGCCAATCGAAGGCGGCGAGCGTCGGCGTCGCCCGGTAGAAGCGGGCCTCGCCCCAGCCGAATTCCAGGGCGTCGTAGGCGCGAAAGCGCGTGGCGAGATTGCGCAGGGCGGTGCCCGCCCCCTCCCCCGTCAGGCTGTCGCGCGGCAGGACGAGGCCGGAATGCCAGCCGTGGCTGACGAGGAGCACAATCTGCCTATCCGGCTCGGAGGGCGGGTAGAGGCTCGGATCGCCGGGCCGGGCCGTCCAAAACGTGAGCGCGAGAAGCGCGGCGGCCAACCCGGCAAGCGCCAGAGCCAGCCGCCGCAGCGTTCTCATGCCTCGCTGAGCCGGACCAACGCTTCCTCGATCTTGACGAGCCGGGCCGCTTCCGCGTCGCGGCGCTCGCGCTGCTCGTCCACCACCTCTTCGGGCGCGCGGGCGAGGAAGTCGGCATTGCCGAGCTTGCCGTCGATCTTGCCGATCTCCGCTCGCGCCTTGCCCGCCTCCTTTTTCAGCCGCGCGACCTCGGCCGCCAGATCGACGATGCCCTCGAGCGGAAGGGCTGCCACGCTGCCGCGCACGAGGAGCTGGACAGCGTTCTTCGGTGCGGCGTCGGCAAAACCGATCTCGGAGAGGCGGGCGAGGCGGGTCAGCGTCTCGCTCCAGCGCTCGACCCGAGCGCGGACGCCCGCGTCGGCGCCCACCAGCACCAGCGGCACCTGGGCGCCGGCGGGCACGTTGGTCTCCGAGCGGGCCGAGCGGACCTCGGAGATCAGATCGACCAGCCAGCCGATCTCTTCCTCGGCTTGCTTGTTCGTATAGGCCGAGAGCTCGGGCCAGGATTCGAGCGCGAGCAGGCCGCGCGGTGTCGGCAGCACCTGCCCCTTGATCGCCCACAGCTCCTCCGTGAGGAAGGGCATGAACGGGTGCAGCAGCTTGGCGATCTGGTCGATCAGGAAGGCGATGGTCGCCTGCGTCTCGGCGCGTGCGGCCGGATCGACGCCCTCGCCCTGAAGCACGGGCTTGGCGAGTTCCAGATACCAGTCGCAGAACACGTTCCAGACGAAGCGGTAGGCCGCGGCCGCCGCATCGTTGAAGCGGTAGACCGTGATGCCCTGCGCCACCTCCGCCACCGCCTTGGCGGCCTCCGTGAGCGCCCAGGCGTTGAGGGTCTCGCGCACAGCCTCGGGCCGAAAATCGGCCTTCAGTTCGCAGCCGTTCATCTCGGCAAAGCGCGCCGCGTTCCAGAGCTTGGTCGCGAAGTTGCGGTAGCCCTCGACCCGCTGCGGCCCGAGCTTGATGTCGCGGCCGGGGGCGGCCAGCGCGGCGAGGGTGAAGCGCAGCGCGTCGGCACCGAAGCGGTCGATCAGATCGACCGGATCGACCACGTTGCCCTTCGACTTCGACATCTTCGCACCCTTCTCGTCGCGGACGAGGGTGTGCAGGTAGACGGTCTCGAACGGCGCCTGATCGGTGAGGTGCAGGCCCATCATCATCATCCGGGCGACCCAGAAGAAGATGATGTCCTTGCCCGTCACCAGGGTGTTGGTGGGGTAGAAGCGGGCCAGCTCCGGCGTCTTGTCCGGCCAGCCGAGCGTCGAGAACGGCCAGAGCGCGGACGAGAACCACGTGTCGAGCACGTCGGGGTCGCGGGTCAGGGCGACCTCGGTGCCGTGCTTGGCCTTGGCCTGCGCGAGCGCCTCCGCCTCGCTCTCGGCGACGAAGATGCCGCCCTCCGCATCGTACCAGACCGGGATCTGGTGGCCCCACCAGAGCTGGCGCGAGACGCACCACGGCTCGATGTTCTCCAGCCACTGGAAGAAGATCTTTTCGTAATTGTCCGGGACGAAGCGGGTCTGCCCGTCGCGCACCGCCTGGAGGGCGCGCTCGGCCAGCGGCTTGACGTTCACGTACCACTGGTCGGTAAGGTAGGGCTCGATCACCACGCCCGAGCGGTCGCCATGCGGCACCGCATGGGTGTTGGGCTCGACCAGACGCAGCAGGCCGCGCTCCTCCATCAGGGCGACGACGGCTTTGCGCGCCTCGAACCGGTCGAGGCCGTCGAGCGCCAGTGCGGCCTCCTCCGGCTCGGCGCCGTCGAGGAAATCGGCATTGCCGGCGATCTGAATCCGCGCCTCGGCATCGAGCACGTTGATCGGGCGGCAACCGGTGCGGCGCCCGACCTCGAAGTCGTTGAAGTCGTGGGCCGGGGTGATCTTGACCGCGCCGGTGCCCTTCTCCGGATCAGAATAGGCGTCGGCGACGATCGGGATCAGCCGGTTGACCAGCGGCAGGCGAAGGCGCTTGCCGACGAGGTCGCGGTAGCGCTCGTCATCCGGATGGACGGCGACCGCCGTGTCGCCGAGCATCGTTTCGGGGCGGGTGGTCGCCACGGTGATGATCGCGCCGGTGGGCGTGCCGGCCTCGTCCACGACGGGGTAGTCGAAGTGCCAGAGATGGCCCTTCACCTCGATCTGCTGGACTTCGAGATCCGAGATCGCGGTCTGGAACTTCGGGTCCCAGTTCACGAGGCGCTTGTCGCGGTAGATCAGCCCTTGGGCGTGCAGGTCGACGAACGTCTTGAGCACGGCGCGGCTCAGGCCCTCATCCATGGTGAAGCGCTCGCGCGACCAGTCGCAGGAGGCGCCGAGCCGCTTGAGCTGGCCGATGATCGTGCCGCCGGATTCTTCCTTCCAGGCCCAGACCCGGCGCAGGAATTCCTCGCGTCCGAGCTCCCGGCGGCCCGGCTGCTGCGTCTCCATGAGCCTGCGCTCGACCACCATCTGCGTGGCGATGCCGGCGTGATCCGTGCCGGGCTGCCACAGCACGTCCTTGCCCCGCATCCGCTCGAAGCGGACGAGGATGTCCTGGATCGTGTTGTTGAGGGCGTGGCCCATATGCAGCGAGCCCGTCACGTTCGGCGGCGGGATCACGATGCTGAAGGGCTCGGCGCCGGCCCGCTCGGGGCGGCCGGCGCGGAAGGCCTCGCCCTCTTCCCAGGCCGCGGAGACGCGCGCCTCGACGGCGGCGGGGTCGAAGGTCTTGTCCATCATGGGCGGGGCGGGCTTTTCGAGACGGCGTTCTGGAAGATGTCGCCGCCGCTATCGGCCCGCCGCGGGGCCGTCGTCAACCGTCGGCCCATGCGTGCCCAGGGCAATCACCCCCTGATCGACGGCCGCACGGCTCACCGCCCGCGGGCGACCCGCTCGATCTCGAGGCGCACCAGCCGCTCGACCATGTGCGGAAGGTTCTCGTCGAGCCAGCTCTTGAGCATCGGCCGCAGCATATCCTTGACGAGATCCTCCAGCGTGCGGGCGTTCTGCGACAGCACCGTATGGGCCAGAAGCTGGAAGTTCTGCCCGACGCTCTCGCCGGTGCTGGAAGAGACGAGCCGCTCCGTCACCTCGTTCTCGACCGCCGCGCGGACCCGCTCGGTCACACGCGGGGCGGGCGGCGGCTCGGGGGCAAAGTCGAAGGGGTCGGGCTTGGCGGCCGCCGGGGGCTCGAAATCCGGCTCCGGTTCCGGGTCGAAATCCGGCATCCGGAAATCGATCTCGGGAATGTCGAAGGCGACGGGCTCCGGCTTGCGCACCGGCTCCGCGACCTCGGCGAGATCGAGCACGTCGTCGTCCGGCGGCGGCGGTGCGGGGGCCGGCGCGGGCGGCGCCTCGGCTTCGGCAGGCTTGGGCGCTTGGTCGTCGGCAATGATGCGGCGGATCGAAGCCAGGATCTCCTCCATGGAGGGTTCCTGGGTCTTGTCCTGAACCTTAGGGCTCGCTGCGCTCATCGGGACGATACTCGGTGACGATTGGACAAGACGATGACTTGGTTAATGAACTATTTCATCGCCTCGCCCGGCATCAACCACGCTCCGCCGCCGGCCAACAGGAAAACGTCGCCCGCGGCGAGGCCGTCAGCGCCCGTCGGGGGTGCGCAGGCCGAACCAGAGGTCGCGCACCTGATCGAGATGTTCGCGGGCGCTGTACGGGGTGACCGGCAGGCTGGTGAAGCGGACGGTGAGCCGGCCGACGGCCTGGACGACATCGTAGGAGTTCACCACGCGATCGCGCTGGGCGCGGATCAGGGCGACGCGCGCGGAGAGCAATTCCTGCTGCGCGTTCAGCACGTCGAGGGTCGTGCGCTGGCCGACGCGCGCCTCCTCACGCACGCCGTTCAGCGCCACCTCGTTGGCCTGAACCTGCGCCTGCGAGGCGATCACCTGCGCCTTCGAGGCTTCGAGATTGCCCCAGGTCCGCACGATCGAGGCGCGGATGGTGTCGCGGTCCTGGTCGGCGACGAGGCGGGCGCGCCCGGCATTCTCTTTCGCCTGCCGGATCGCGGCGTATTCGGCGCCACCCTGATAGAGCGGAATGTTGACCCGTCCGACGATCGAGGCGGTGACGCCGTTATCGCCGGGGAACTGCTGATCGTACCGCTGCTGCACCGCACCGGTGATCTGCGCCTGCGGATAGAGCGCGCCCTCGTTCACCTTCACCTGCAACTCCGCCACGTCCACGGCGTGCAGCGAGGCGAGGATCTGCGGGTGCTCCTTCAGGCCGATGAGAATCGCCTGATCGAGCGAGGCCGGCACGTAGCGGTCGAGCGGGCGTCCGGGGGCGAGCTGGCGGGGTTCGACGCCGACGATCTGGCGGAAGATGCCGATCGAGGCACGCAGGGCCGCCTCCGCCGCGCTCACCTGAGAGCGGGCGCCGGCCAGACGCGCTTCGGCCTGGGCGACGTCGGTTCGGGTCACCTCGCCGACATTGAAGCGGTCGCGGGTCTGGCGAAGCTGCTCTTCGAGCACCTCGACGTTGTTGCGCTGAAGCTCCAACGTCGCCGTGTCGCTCAGGACGTTCATGTAGGCCTGAGCGGCGTTGAACAGCGTGTTCATCTCGGTCTGGCGCAGGCCTTCCCGCGTGCTGAGCACGGTCGATTCGGCCGCGCGCACCCGGTTATCGGTCTGAAAGCCGTCGAAGACGTTCTGGTTGATGGTCAGGCCGGCGCCGCCGGGGCGCGTCGTCAACCGCGTCGGGCCGTTTCCGCCCGCGGCGTTGGTGATGCCGCCGATCGATCCCTCGAATTGCTGAAGTCCGATATCCGCCGAGAGCGCGGCGTTCGGCCGGTAGCCGGACTGGAAGCGATTCACATCCTCGTCGGTGGCGCGCAGGTTCGCCCGCGCCGCGTTCAGCGCCGGGTTGGCCTGATAGGCGCGGGACAGCGCGCTCTCGAGGGTCTCGGCAGCAGCCGGACTTGCGACGGCGAGTGCCGAGACGACGGCGCCAGCCAGCCGAAGCGCGGACCGCGCCGCAGGGTTCCGTTCATTCACGTCGATCAGCCCTTGCGGTTTCTCGATATGCCGTCCCGCCGCACCGCCGTGTCCACCCCGGTTCGTCGTCCCGGCCAGTGTCCCGAGGGACATCGACCGGACGACCCGCACCGTGAGGGTCGCGACTGGGGTGCCGCATGCACACCCATGCGATGGAATGGCTAGCCCGCCTCGTGCCCGAGAGTAGCCGAGCTTGCGCCGCCGACGACAGGGCTTACCGCACTGCGTCGTCGGATTGCCGGCGGGTGCCTCAAAAAAGCGACACCCCAACGGACTAATCCATCATGGTCATGGGCGGGCACGAAAGCATGCTTTCGCGCCGCTTGCGGCGGTCGCCGTAGCGGGCACGGCAGTTGGTACGAGAGGGAATGGATGGGGGTTTTCGGCCGGGCGCGATGCGCCCGGATGGCGAGGGTGCCAGGGGCCGACAGACGGCCCCGGCGCAGGCTCAGTGAGCCTCGGTAACTCTCACGAAACGCCCGCTGCACCGCCGTGACCGAAGGAAAACGATCGGTGGCCGGGAGCTTTGAGAGCCCGCTTCAGAACGCGAAGCCGGGCTCGGCCGCGAAGCTCTTGATGGCCGGCAGCGAGGCATCGAAGAGCGGGCGGGCCCCGAAGGCATCGCCGGCCCGTACGAACAGGGTCGCCTTGGCGTTGCGGTGCGGACCGAGCACGCAGACCAAGCGCCCGTCATCGCGCAATTGATCGAGCAGGGCTTGGGGCCGAACCTCGACCCGCCCCTCGACGAGGATGGCGTCGAAAGGCCCGCCCTTAACCGGAGCGGTCAGGGCGCCCTGGATGAGGTCGACGCTGTCGCCGAGGCGATCGCGGGCGGCCCCGACAAGGTCCGGGGCGGATTCCAGGGCGACGACCTCGGCGCCGAGCTGCCGGAGGATGGCCGCGGCGTAGCCGTAGCCGGTGCCGACATCGAGGGCGCGGGTGCCGGGGCGGATCTTAAGGGCCTGAATCAGGCGCGCCAGCAACATCGGGGCCGGCATCGCGCGGATCCCGTCCTCGCCCGCATCGAAGGTCAGCGTCTGGTCGATATAGGCGAAATCCTCGCGACCCGGCGGGACGAAGCGCTCGCGGGGCACGGTGTCGAAGGCGTCGAGCACCGCGACGTCGTTCACATCGAAGGTTCGGAGCTGACAATCGACCATGAGGCGCCGTGCCTGAGCATAATCGAGCATGAGCCGTCCATCCCTCGCCGCCGCGCCAGACCGTTTCTCCGCCCGCCCGTCGAGCGGGGCCGGCCCGAGCGGGTCGGGTTGTCGTGGATCGTTCCTCGAATTGCAAGGCTCGCACGAGCGCCTTGCATGACCAGAAACGAGCAGATTGTCAGGGGTATCGGGAAGTTTGGAGGCCTCGCCCGGAATCGAACCGGGGTGCAAGGATTTGCAGTCCTCTGCGTAACCACTCCGCCACGAGGCCTCGTCGCGAATGCGCGACACTGCGGACCGAGCGGCCGGTCCGGAGCGAGGCGTCTCTAGCAGAGGCTTGACCCGCTCGGCAACGGTCTTGTCGCTCGATCGACACAAACACCGCCGCTGCACCGCCAGCCGGTGGAAAAAGTGCCTCGTCGGCTCAGAACGCGCAAAAAGCAGCGAGAGGACCCTTGCGTCCGAAACCGGCGAAGGCTAATGACCCGCCACCGCCGCTGAGGCGGCCCGGTGATCCCCGATAGCTCAGTTGGTAGAGCAAGCGACTGTTAATCGCTTTGTCGCAGGTTCGAGTCCTGCTCGGGGAGCCAACAACTTTCCAAGCTTCTGTGAATGCAGCGCTTTTGGCGCCGAACCCCGCACCGGGTCGGAAGGTGCGGGGATAGCGTCGTCGTTCCAGCGCCCGGCGATCCGCTCCGCAAGCTTCGCCCGGTTGGCGCCGCGCACGTAGGTCGCGCTCTCCCGGCTGCCGTCCGCCCACCCGAACCACGCGTTCAATTCGGCTTCCGTCGCGCCGCTCTCGGCTGCGCGGCGTGCCCCCGCTTTGCGAAGGCCGTGTGCCCGCCCCGGTACCCCGGCGGCGACGCATGCGTCCCGGAACCAGTTGCCGAAGCTCTCCTTCGTCATCGGGCGGCCGCGTTCGCCCGCGAGGAATGTGAGATCCCCCGTCGGGCTCGCGGCGATCGAATCGGCCAGCGGTGGCAGGATGCGGATCGTCACCTCCTGGTTGGTCTTCTCCGTGACGATGCGTGCAATGCCGTTGCGGACGTGTGGCCGACCGAGCCGCGCCGCATCGCCCCGGCGCAGGCCGGTGTAGAGCAGGATGTCGAGCGCAAGACGCTCGCGCGTCCCGACGGGCCAGTGCGTCTCAAAGCGCGCGACCTCTTCCTCGGTCCAGGTGTGGAAGCCGTTGCGGTCATTCGCCCCGCTCATCAGCTTCACGCCGCGCGTCGGGTCGGCCGGCACCATCTCCGCATCGACCGCCCAGGCGAACAGGCCCCGCATGGTCTTGAGCCAGTTGTTGGCCCCGTGCGGCTTGGCCTTGCGGCGATCCATCCCCTCTTGGATCGCCCGACGGGTGATCGCGTCGGCGCGTTCCTGGCCGGCGATCTCGACCATGGCCTTGAGCAGACCGTGGCGCTGCGCCCGTGTCGCCGCCGACAGCTCCTCGCTCCACTGCCGGGAGGTCAGGTATCGCTCGACAAGCCATGCGACGGTGCCGACGGTGCCCGGCTTGGCCTGAGGCGTCGGCTGCCCGCGAACGGCGGCATCGTAGGCCGCTCGGAAGGCGGGTGAGCCGTACTCGCCCCTGATGCGGATCCGCGGACCTTCGCCGCGGCGAACGTACCAGACGACCGTGCCGTGGCGGGTGGTCTCGCGATTGAGGTACGGCGGGCGGGGGCGCGGCATCGGTGTCATAGGATCACGACCTTCCGCTCGCCCGCAAGCTTCGGCCCGGCGCGATCTACCTCCGGACCGGGTACCGTCTCGACCGCCACGCCGTCGGCTCGCACCACGACGCGATGAACCGGCAAGCCGGCCGCTTGAACGGCGCGGATCGCCCGGGCGACGTCGGCCTGCGTTATGGCGGCGGGCCTACGGGGCATGCGACGTCTCCGCTCGGCGCTGAGCATCGCGCGCCTGATGACAGCGGGCGACCACCGTCTCCAGCCACGACGCCTGGGCGTTGGTCGGGGTGCGAACACCCCGGACGATGTCCCTGATGATTGCCACCTCGAACTCGCGCAGGAAGCGGCCACCGTACTTCTTCGGGATCGTGCGATTGAGCGTGAGGCAGTGCGAGCCGACGTCCCACCAAGGGGACAAGCGCTCCTCGCAGTAGATCGGTAAGCCGAAGCTTCGTGTCAGAGCGTCGGCGGGCTCGTGCGGGCTCACCGGCGGCCGTGCCTGCCGGAAGGAGTCGGCATAGTTGTAGTGGGGCGTGGCGTAGGGCACGTCGCGGTAGACGATGCGGGGCACCTCGGCCGCGCCGGGACGGACACGATCGGCCAGCGCGTGGAAATCCAGCCCCGCAGCCTGGAGAGTCCGGCCAATCGCGCGGGCGGCGCCCAGCGCTTCGCCGTCGTTGTCGCTGCCCAACAGCGGGATCAGCTTCGTCAGCTTGTCGGAGACGTCGGGCGGGATCATTCCGCGAATCCCCCTGCATTGAAGGGGTCGAGGCCGATCGCACGGAAGCGAAGGGCCAAGACGCAGAGAAGCCCGGCCGACTCTTCACGGCGGTAGCGAGCGCGGGCCCATGAGAGGGTGCGCGCGGGATACCACTCCGAGCGATCGGACGCGTACCCTGCCTGGATCGCCACCTCGACGAGGCGCATGACCGTAGGGTCGCCCAGCAAGCGGTCGAGCTTTTCTCGGGGCCAGCTTTGACCGAGCGTGTCGATGTACGGGTCTACGATCACCACAGGCGGCCTTCGCGCAGCGCGGCTCATGCTCCACCCCCAACCGCATCCACGAAGACCACCGGCTCCCGCTCGGCCGCCCGCGCCCACAGTTCGACGAAGGTCTCGCGTGGCAGCAGTTCCTCGGCCGCATCGATGAAGGCCTTCCGCTGCGCATCCTTGTGGGACGTTGAGGCACAGGTTCGAGCTGCCTGTTTCTCAGCCCGCCGTAGCTCGCCGATGCGCTGTTGCAGAGCCGGCCGCTGGCGGCGCTTCACCTTCAGGGCGATCTCCGCCCGCTTACGCCAGTCGGGGCCGTTGCGGCCGTCGTCGAAGGCGAGCTGATCCTCGATGCCGAGAATTGCTCCATCCAGATCGTCGAGGATGGCCTGCCCCTCGGCGGCGGTGGCGATGGCTTCTAAAGCAACGGTGCGCCCGTCGCGCAGCACCATCACGTTGACGCCGATGACCGGACGTTCGATGAGACGCGCGCTCATGCCGCCTCTCCCGAGTAGCGCGTCTTCAGGCGACCGCAGATGGCGGTGTCGATGTCGAGGGCGAGCCGGCCGTCGATGCTGTAGGCTTCACGGGCTGTGCCGTTCTGCCAGAGATCGACGTATTCCACCCACGCCAGGGCAAGTGCCTTGGTCGGCGCGTTGCTGAGCGTGGCCGGAAGGGATTCGGCCGCATCGCACAGGGCGAACCGCTGGGCGCTTAGGCGCTCGAAGTTCGCCGTCCCCTGGTCGGTCTCATCCCCATCGGGCTGGGTCGCCCATTCGCGCCAGCAGGCGATGATCTGGTCAGAGAGCGATGGCTTGATCTGTCGCCCTTCACCCGCCTCTGCCATCGCGATCAGATCGGCAACGATGCCATTCGCGATCTCCTCGACCTCGTGCTCGTGGGCGAGGCGGGCTTTGAAGGTCAGGCCGTCCATGGTGGTGGCTCGGATCTCGGCCAGACCAATTAGGTTGGCCAGCAATTCGCTGTCGGCTTCGCTCCAAGCTGCGTCTGCCGCACCGTGGCCGTTGCGTGTCTTCTCGGCTCTCAGGCGCATGCCCCAGTCCCGGATCTCCGGGGCGTCGATCTCAGGCGGTTGGCCGACCGCGTGATGCGCGGCCAACTCCAAATCGCACACGGCAGGGTAGAGATCGTCGCGGCGCTTGGTCATCCCGGCGATGATCGACCCTTGAGCCAGAAGCGCGGCGTCGGGATGCGCTGCTGCGGAGGCGGTGCGGATCTCCGCATCCTGCGCCGCGAGAAGCGCCCGCAGCCCATCTCGCCAAATCGGGTGATCGTCGTCCGGCGGTCCACCATCGGCCGTGCCGGATGCGTCCATTTCGTCGCGCACGAACTGAGCGAGGGCGGCGCGCCCGGCCGGCGTGGTCGGGACTGTCGCGAGTGCCGCATCGCGAAGGCGGCACTGCTTCGCACTCAGCCGGTTCTCCTCTGCGAACTCATCCGCTGACGGGCGCCTGCCCCGGATCAGGTCCGAGAGGGCGTCCATGGCCGCCGCAGCCTCGCGGTAGGTCGCGAGGGCAGCGAAGATGGGATCGATCCCGCCCACACCATCGAACACCGCAGGCACCAGCATCCGATCGATGTCCAGGCGCATCGCCTCCAAGTGCTCGGCATGCCTTTTGTTGAGCAGGTCCGGACGAATGCGCGGGATAAGGCATGTCAGCTTCGCACCGACATCGGCGAGCGAGCGGCACGGGGTGGCGAGGAGCACGTCATCGGCCGCATCCTGGCGAGCCTCGTGAACGTCGAAGGCCTCGTCATCGTCGCTCGTTTCGGCCCAGCCCGCCGCGGCGGCTGCGGCGAGCTCGTCGAGCGCCGCACGAAGGTCGTCCGAGATTTTCGAATGAGGAGCAGGAGACGGCGCGCTCGTCAGCATCTGCGCGATACCCGCTTCGGCGCGGGCGGGCCCGGGCCCGGGCTCGGGCAGCGCGGCGCCGGCCGGCGGTTGCGCAGTGGGCATGGGGGTGCGATTGCGGGAATGGTCCTGCATCATGACGTTCACCAATGTGCGTGGGGTGGGGCTATGGCCTCCGCTGGTGGTCAGACCGGCGGAGGCCGCTTGCGTTCAGGGCGGCACGCTCAGGGCATGGCCGTCCTCAGGCCGGAACGGCGGGAGCCGGCCGGAAAGCTCGTGTCGGTGCATCTTGCGACGACGGGTGTCCGTACCGCGTCAGCGACTGCCGGAATTTCTGTATCTACGTTTATTGACGGGCGCAGGCGGTGCTGCCATCCTACCTGCCGATGGCAATCACGTTCGACCCGGCCAAGCGGGACAAGACGCTGGCCGAGCGCGGCCTCGATTTCCGCGCCGCCGAAGCGGTGTTCGCCGGCCCGGTCTTCGAGTTCGAGGACACCCGGGCGGATTACGGCGAGACCCGCATCATCACGGTCGGCCTCCTGCGCGGGCGCATGGTGATCGTCGGCTGGACCCCGCGTGGCGCGGATCGCCACGTCTTCTCGATGAGGAAGGCCAATGACCGCGAACAGGCCCGCTACGCCCCGCTTCTCCGCTGACGCCGTCGGAAAGACCGACTTCGCCAAGGTCGATGCGCACGTCATCACGGCCGAGGAATACGAGGAACTGCCCGAGCTCACCGACGAGATGATGGACCGGGCCGACTTCCTCGTGGGCGGCAAGCTGGTGCGGCGCGGGCGCCCGGCCAAGCCCGACGCCAAGGAGCCCGTGTCGCTGCGGCTCTCGCCGACCGTGCTGGCGCATTTCCGCGCCGGCGGGCCGGGCTGGCAGACCCGGATCAACGCGGTGCTGCTCGAAGCGGTCGAGCGGGAGAAGGCCGGCACGCTGGGGTGAGCGGTGGGTTCGGTCGCGGCCATCGCTCAAGCCCCCTCCCCGGCATACAGCGCGGCGGTCTCTTCCGGCGTCAGATCGCGGGTCTGCCACGCCGGGTCGGTCACCGCGTGGACGGCCGCACCGATCTGGAAGCCGTAGCGCTCCACCGCCTCGCGGAAGGCCGCGTTCGTCTTGAAGCGGGTCGAGATCTCGGCCACGGCGTCCAGCGCCAGGGCGGCCGGAGGCGTGCCGTCCTCCAGACTGAACAACAGACTCGTTCCGGTCACAGGGCTGAAGTGGACGTTGACCCCGACGCCGCCCTGGGCCGCTGCGTCGATGAGGCGTTCGGCGCGGTCCGGTTCCGGCTCGGCGTGGATTTGGACGACATTGCTCATGGGGTCTCCTCCGTCTTCGCTCGCACTCGGTAGGTTCAGTTTCACAGGGCAGATCTCGGAAAACGCAGGCGACTCCCCAGCCTCCTTGTGGAATGGTCGGCACGCGCGATATTCCTGACTCGCGCCGGAACATTTCGCGAACACATCAGATGACCGCTCCGTCCTTCCGCCTGAAATTCGACGGTCCTGCCCTCGCGGAGCATGAGATCGACGTCGCGGACCTCGCACCGGCGTTGATTGCGCTGGGGCAAATGGTGAAGGCGGCAAATCGCGTCGTGAACGGCGACGCCCTTGATGTGGCCGTGAAGGTCCGCACGGTCGGCGATGGCTCGTTCTATGTCGATCTGACCGTGCAGGCGCACGGAGCCTGGGCGGTCGTACGCGATTTCGTCACCGGTTCTGATGTCGATGCTGTGCTGAAGCTCATCACCATCATCGGCTTGGTAGGTGGCGGTGGGACCGGCGCCATCGCGTTGATCCGACGCATCCGTGGGCGCAGACCTCGACGGCTGGAGCGCCGAGGCTCGACCATCATGATTGAGTTCGATGGCGAGACCATCGAGGCTGATGAGGCATCCGCACGCGTTGCCTTCGACCCGGCCTTCCGCACCGCGCTGGAGCGTGTAGCCGTCGAGCCCCTGGACAAGCCGGGCATCGACAGGATCGTGCTGGAGGGAAGTGGCGTCGAAGAGGAAATTACTCGGGAGACGGCAGGAGTGTTCCTGGCTCCGCCCGTGGTCGAAGAGAGCGAGTTCGAGACCCACCACACCAAGGTCTTCTCGATCATCGATCTGTCGTTCAAGTCCGGTAAGAAGTGGCGGCTTTCCGACGGTCACGGCCGGGCGACCCTGGTTGATGTCGAAGACGCCGACTTCATCGCCCGCATTGAGAACAGCGAGATCGCTTTCGCCAAAGGCGATCTGCTGGTGTGCGATGTCCGTGAGACCGCACGGCAGACGGCGAAGGGGCTGCGCGCCGACTACGCCATCGTGAAGGTCCGGGAGCATCGCCCGGCGGGCTCCCGCCCCCAGCAAACGCGCCTCGAACTCTGATTTTGAGCCGCCCATCGCTCAAGCCCGACCACAGACGTGATGGCCGATCAGCCAGAGGCTGGCGCAGGCGAGGATCGGCAGGAAGGGAAGCAGGTTCTCGAGCACGGGAGGGCTCCACCGCGAGGGGCGATGGACTGGAATATATTCGAATTGGAATGACCGTCAACGAATTTTATTCGAATCAGAATGATCACTCCCAGCCCGGTGATGGCGCAGGGTCTCGGTACGGCTCCAAAGCAAAGCTAGCTACGACAACCCCCACGATGCGCATTGATTTAATGCCGGGGCCGAGACGTAGCGGTTTAAGGTCGAAGCTTCGGATCTGATCGGGGTCTCTAGCATGAGAGCGAAGATTTATAACAATGTCTTTGTATTTAGCAATTTCTCGGATTGTTATCTCGAAGAGACCATTGTCATTTTCTCTAACTACAAGCACTCGATCAAAGTTTCCTATCAGATCTGGATTACTCTCTGGCCTGCAGAAAACTACGCTATCTCTAGGATAAAGCTTTGATATGCCTTCATCCTTGACCAGCCAGCCCCTTAAGTCACTGAAGTCCATTGTTTTAGGAGTTGGCAGCTGGACTTTAAAGTGGTCGTTCTCGTCCCATTCGATTTTTTCGAGCCACTTATCGCCCTCGGCGCAACCAATAACATCAACGAATGTGTCCAGGTCAGATATAACGAAGGGGTGCTCATCCCCTTCGAACATGAATGACCCAGCTGGCTCATTGGCCCAAATCGACAGCTTGATTGCGGCATCGACGTCAGGCCGCTGCGCGCCGCTTTCCCATTTCGAAATTGTGCTCTGCGTTACTCCGATGGCACGTGCGAACTCGACCTGATTAAGGCCCTGGCGCTTACGTGCCTCGCGGATTTTGCGGCTGAGGTCTGACATACCTACCGGAATAATATGAGGGTTCGTACTGTGCAAACGCCAGCATTTTATGCCCTTGCGGAATAATTCGCATTCGAATATATTCCGGGCATGCATCCACTGGCCCGCATACGGAAGCACGTCTTCCGCCTCACGCAGACGCAGTTCGCGTCACTCGCGGGCGCGACTCAGGCCACCGTGTCTCGCTGGGAGGCAGGGGCCTTGAACCCAACTCGCGAACAGATGGTGGCCATACGGAACGCGGCCTTCGAACGTGATCTGGAATGGAGTGACGTTTGGTTCTTTGAAGCGCCTCCGGGCCCCTCGCTGGAACTCGCCACAAGGGACTGCCTATGAGCCGTCATCTTCGTTCCCATCCGCATCAGATCGCCACGAGCAATCCCGATCGGACCAGTCGACCCCCCTCATCCTCCATGATGCGCGGGCATCGGGTGATCGCGCGCATCCTCTCCCCCTTCCTGCGCTGGCTCGACCGGCGGATCGATGCGCGGATCGATGCCGCGCGAACCGCGGAAGCCGATCGCGGTCGTGCCCTTGTGCGTCGACGCGCGGGCCAAATGGACGAAATCCGCGCCTCCGGCGGACGGCCGGCAGTCAGCCTGGAAAGCGGTCAGGTGATCGACCTCGGTTCTCAATCGAACTCGGCCGCGTATGCAGCGGCGAAAGCGCCGTCGAGAAATCCGTCCGCCACGGACGAAGACTCCTTGGCCATGTCGCGATCATCGATCGTCACCGCATCGGAGAACATGCTTTGACGGGCTTCCTCGCAATGCGCTTCGGCGGCCAATCGGATCCGGCGCACAGCTGCTGCACCGCTGGTATCGTGGATCTCGACCAGAATTGCGGAGAGGATCGCGCGAGACGCAATCAGTCCGCCACGCGTCGCAGCTTCATCCAGTGTCATCTTCAGAGCTCCATCGGTCGTGTTGCAACACCGATGCTGAAGCGGCGCGGATCGGGTGTCCATCGTGACGCCCGGTCCGCGACTGCCCATCCCCGTCAAATCTCAGGTAGCGCTCGGGCCCCAGCCCGCGCTCTGCTCCGCCAGGGCGGCGAAGGCCCGGCGCATCTCCGCCATGGCCCGCGGCACGACCTCCAGCGTCGGCACGTCCTTCACGTCGAAGGTCACCCGCACCTCCAGGGAGCAGTCCGGCCGGGTGCAGGAGAAGCGCACGTCGAAGGTCTCGCACGGCCCGTGCTCGCCCATGTCGATCTCGCGCTCGATGCCTTCCAGATCGATCGTGAACATCTCGTCGGTCTCGGCCATTCCGCCCTCCCCTCAGGCACCCAATCGGATCAGGGCGCGGCTGACCGCGCCGAGTATGGCGGCCGCCTCCGTGCCGCCGGGGCTGCGCCCGTGCTCGTCGAGGCGGTTGGCGAGCCGTTCCAGCACCGCGTCGCGGTCGAGGATCGGCAGCACGCCGACGAGATCCACGGTCAGGATCGCCAGGGCCTCGGCCAGCCGCACCGGCGGCAGGTCTCCCGGCACCGCACCCGCCGAAGCGAGGGCTGAACCGATGGTCTCGCTGAAACTCTGGATGCGCCGCGAGGGCGTCACCGATTCCGCGATGGCCGAGCGCATCGGCGGGGTGTCTGCCGAGGCGGTGCGCAAGCTTCGCTTCCGGACGCGCGGGCCCAGCATCGGTCTCGCAGCCCGGATCGAGGCGGTGACCTCGGGCGAGGTCCGCGCGGTCGATCTCGTCCCGGCCAGCCCCCGACGCGCACCCGCTCTCGCGGAGACACCCCGGTGAGCTTCCGTTTCCCTGGCACCGCTCCCCTGCCGATCGCTTCCGCCCGCCAAGACGCTGCGGTCGGTCGGGGGTTCGCTGCCTTCTCTCAGATCCACCTGCCGGTCTCCTCTCCCTGTGCTCGACGGACACTCGACCACAGGAGGCACCCGAGATGTTGGGCAAGTCACCCGAGACCTTGGGTAAATCACCCAAGCCCGGAGGAACGACCATGCTGACGGCACGAGCCGAGGCTCGCGAACTCGTCGAGATCATCGCCGGTCCGCTGCGGATGGGCGAGAACGTGAAGGCGGCCCTGTCGCGCGTCGCACGGGTCACCGGCCTCGGCGACCGGCGCGTGCGCGGGATCTGGCACAGCGAGGCGCGGTCGATCCGCGCCGACGAAATGGACCGCCTGCGGATCGCGGCGCGGGATGCCCGTGAGTTGGAGTTGGCACGTGATGAGTACAGCGCCGTCATCTCGCGGATCGCCGCCTGCGACGCGGCCCTGGGCGTTCCGCCAGCGGACCCTGCTCGCGCGGTGGATCATGGCCGGGTCCGCGTGGCTGGCGCTGAAGATCGCGCCCTGGCTCGGGGAGAAGCCTGAGGTGGCCGGCACCGATTCCCACCACGACCCTGGATCCGCTCCGGGGCCGTAGCGCCCTCACCCGGCCCTGACCGAACCGCGCCACGACCGGCGCGCCGACCGAACCCAGGCCGCGATGCAATCCCGCACCGCGCCGACGCTCCCCCTTTGCCTGCGAAGGACACCAGCATGGGCATCGTGGATCTCGCCGCCGAACGCGACCGGCGCGAAGCCGAAGCTTTCGACCGCTTCGTCACCGCCAAGAACCGTGCCGACGAAACGCTCCGGTTTGAGGATGCTCGCGAGGCGGCGAGCGCATGGCGTGCCTTCGTCGAGTTGGGCATGACCGCCGAACAGATCCGCTGGCTCGGCGGAACCGTCACGCCGTTCGAGCGGCGCACCTGATGTTCGGCCCGCCCCCTACCGAAGCACTGCCGCCGCACGCGCTCGATTCCGAGCAAGCGCTGCTCGGCGCGATCCTCCTCAACGGCGACGCGATCGACACGGCCCGTCAGCACGTCCAGCCCGAGGACTTTGTCGAGGCAGTCAACGGCCAGATCTTCGAGGCGATGTGCGCCCGCCGCGATGCCGGGGAACCGATCGACCGCAGGATGATGCTCGCCGTCCTCGGGAATGCTGATCTCGGGGGCACCACCGTCGGCGGATATCTCGGGCGACTGGTGACGGAGGCGACCACCGTCATCAACGCGCCGGGCTACGCCCGCGCCATCGCACAGGCAGCCCGCATGCGGAAGGTGCTGGCAACCGCTCAGGATGCCGTCGCCGCCATGACGGACGGCTCGGTGCGCGATCCAGCTGCCCACGCTGCCTACATGATCGAAGCCCTGGACGAGGTCGCGAGCGCCGGCCTCGCCGAGCACGTGCGTCGCATCACGCTCGGTAAGAGCACGGCCGGCGTGCTCGCCCGCGTCGCCGAGACCCGGCAGGGCAAGAAACGCCGCGGCGTCCCCTACGGAGTTCCGAAGCTCGATGCTGTGACCCTCGGCATGCGGCCGGGCCAATTCATCGTGCTTGCCGGTCGCCCGGCCATGGGCAAGGCTCAGCCACTGACGTCCCGGGTCCATACCCCGCAGGGTTGGCGCCTGATGGGCGACCTCGCGGTCGGCGATACGATCAGCTCCGTCGATGGGCAGGCGTCGCAGGTCACCGGCGCTTACGAGCAAGGGCGGAAGCTCGTCTACCGCGTGGCCTTCTCCGATGGTCGCGAGACGCGCTGCTGCGCGGAGCACCTATGGGAGGTGTCGTATCGCGAATGGTCGCGTCCTCGGGTCATCGACACGTCGCGGCTGATCGAGATGCTGGATAAGGCCCGCTACCGCAACCGCCTGTCCATCCCGACGCATTCTGGCGAAATTGGACAGCACGCGGATCTTCCGATTCACCCCTGGCTGCTTGGCGTCGCTCTTGGGCACGGCACCCTGACGGGCGACAGCGTAATCCTGCACCTGCACGAGACCGCGATCCGTGACCGTGTTGCGGATCTCCTACCGCCGGGGCATGGGCTCAGCCACCATGCGCACGATGAGTACGGCGTCACCGGCGACGCGCGGCGCAATCTGTTCAAAGGCGCCCTGGTCTCACTCGGAGCGATGGGCTGTAGGTCCGAGGAGAAGCGCGTTCCGCGTTCGTACATGGATGCGGGCCGGGAGGAGCGTCTCGCTCTCCTGCAAGGGCTTCTGGACACCGATGGGTGGGTCGAAAAACAGGGGTCGGCTCGATACTCGTCAGCTTCGGCCGGTCTCGCGAACGACGTTATCGAACTGGCTCGGTCCCTTGGCCTGTGGGCCAAATACTCGTCCAAGGCTGCGTTCGTCGGCTCGATCGACAAGGGCCGCTCTCGGAAGCTTGACGCGCATGTGGTCTGCATATCAGGCCCGATGGTCGCGGGGATCTTCACGCTTGAGCGTAAGGCCGAACGCCTCCGCGAACGATCGTGGTTCCGATCACTGACGATAGCGTCGATCGAGCCCGACGGCGTCGAGGCCTGCCGGTGCATCTCGGTATCCCACCCAAGTCGACTCTACGTCACCGACGATCACATCGTCACCCACAACACCACTGTCGCCCTTCACATCGCACTGGCCGCGGCCCGCTCTGGCGGCGCCATCGGCATGTTCTCGCTGGAGATGGAGGCCGACGAGCTGTCCGAGCGCGTCCTGTCGGCGCTGGCCTACGACCCCCGTGCGCGGGAGCCGATCACCTATCGCGGCATCGCCGAGGCCAAGGGCCTGTCCGACGAGGCCCTGTGGCGGCTCGAGGAGGCGCAGAAGGAAGCCGCCCGCATCCCGCTCTGGATCAGCCACAGGCCGGTGTGACGCTGTCGCAGATCGCTTCCAGGGCGCGGCAGATGCGGCTGACGGCTGAGCGGCAGGGGCAGCCGCTCGCGGCGCTCATCGTCGATCACATCGGCCTGATCCGCCCCTCGAAGCGCTACTCGGGCAACCGGGTGCAGGAGATGACCGAGATCTCCTCGGGGCTGAAGGGCCTCGCGAAGGAGCTTAGCGTGCCGGTGCTCGGCCTATCGCAGCTCAGCCGTGATGTGGAGCGGCGCGAGGATAAGCGCCCGGTGCTGTCGGATCTGCGCGACTCGGGTTCGATCGAGCAGGATGCGGACGTGGTGCTCGGGATCTTCCGCGAGGCCTACTACCTGCAGAACAAGCCGAACCTGACCGACGATGAGATCAACCGTCTCGCGCGGGCGCAGAACATCCTTGAGATCGAGATCCTGAAACAGCGCGGCGGACCGACAACCCGCATCGAGTGCTTCGCCGATCTCGCCTGCAACGTGCTGGCGGAGGCGTACCTGTGAGCGGCGCACGTATGAGGGCCTGCTGATGGTCGGCTTCTACAAGCACGACATCCCGGCGTGGATGGACGGGACCGAGGCGCTGAGCGACGGCGCCTACCGCGCCTACCACGTCATCGTGCAGCTCATCATGCTGAACGAGGGCCCGATCGCGCTGAACGAGCGAGGTTTGGCCGGGCGCTGCAACCAGACGCTCAAGCTGTTCCTGCGCCATCTCGACGAGCTCGTGAGGGCCGGTAAGCTCGTCGTGGAGGGCGGCCGGATCAGCAACTCTCGAGCCGCCCGCGAACTCGATTCCGTCCAAAAAAACCGGGAAAACGCAGGAAAAGGCGGAAAAATCTCAGGCCAGCGCAGAAAAAATCCGGCTGACTTGGAGAATGGCACTGCTAACCTGTTGCAAAACAACGAACCTAGCGAAGTGCCGCTTCATAAAGATCGAAGCCTAAAAGAGAAGAGAAGAGAAGATACCCCTGTAGTCCCCAAGGGGACGGAGCCGGAAGGCTTCGCCGAGTTCTGGGCAGCCTATCCTCGACGACGAGGCGACAATCCTCGAAAAACGGCCCTGAAGGCCTATGCTGCGGCGATCGGACGAGGGGCGACCCCTGCGGCGATGATGGTCGGCGTGGGCCGCTACGCTGCCCACCTCGCCGAGATCGGCAAGATCGGGACCGAGTTCGTCGCCCAGGCCTCGACATGGCTGAACCAGGACCGGTTCGAGCCGCCGACGGGGCAGGCCGGCCCGCTGAGCGGCCAGCCCCCGGACCACAGCGCCTACCTCGCCGGCCTGACCGACGACGATTGGAGACGGCACGTCCAGGGCTGGCGCCGGACCGGCGGGCAGTGGCTGCTCGCCCAGCGCACCGCGCCGCCCGACGACCCGCGGACGCTGGTGCCGCAACGCATCCTCGACGAGTTCAGCATCCCCGCGGCCGGCGCGCCGCGGCAGCTCGCTATGGTGGCAGGAGGCAACCGATGACCAAGCACGATCTCGCCGCCTTCCATGCCGGCATGCGCCACGCCGCCGACATGGCGCTGATCGCCGCCCTGGCGCTCGAACTGCGGGACGATGCCGATGCTCTGCGCCAGCGTGCCGCCGTTGAGGCGCTGCGCGGTCTCGCAGAGGGCCTGAGGGTCGAGATCCGCCCGGATGACGGCACCGTCGCCATGGTGGCCCGGATTGCACAGGACCCGGCCTCTGAGGGCGACGAGACCTGCCCGGAGTGCGCCGGCCGGGTTCGGTGGGCGAAGGACGCCACCAACGGACACATCCACGCGCAGTGCGAGGCAGTCGGCTGCTTCGCATTGATGCAGTGACCGCACCCAGGATTGGGGAGGAACCCACATGGGCAACCTACACAGACGGCGCGGCAAGCGCGAGAAGGAGCGGACACGGCGGCAGCGCCGAGCCGCGGCCAAGGTGACTCAGCGGCACCGCACGGCACAGGCGGCGGCACAGTCCGAGACGAAGGGCAGCGCCAGCGACCCGGTGCGCGGCTCTGCCCCTCTGGTCATCGATCCCGCCCGCCACTGGCACATCGCCCGCCTGCTGCCCCGCATGGGTGAGCGAGCGACGAAGGAGTTGGCCAAGGCCGAAGTAACGGTGTTCCAGCCCCGCACAGACAGGGTGATCGTGATCCGAGGGCGCAGGGTCGTCCACAGCGCGCAGTTGCTGCCGCGCACGATCTTCATTGGGGTGCGCGATGAGGTCCACCTCGACGAGGCCCGTCAGCAGCAGGGCGTGGCCGAAATCGTCTCGCGGCTTGAGGAGGAAGGCGGACCCGAGGGGAATGTCTCCGGCATGGTCCTGCGCCCTGCCCGGCTTGATCCGGAGGCGCTTCAGCGCTTCGCCGACGCGGTCGCCAAGGGTGAGATCGTAGCGCCGATGGGTGTGAGCGAGGGGGCGAACGTCGTGGTGCTCACCGGTCCCTTCGCGAGCTTTCCGGCCGTGGTCGAGAAAATCTTGCCCGGCGACCGGCTGAAACTTGGGGTAAGCATCTTTGGACGGTGCACACCCATCGAGCTTGGTCTTGCCGAGGTCCGCCTCGTGTAATATGTGAGCAGACGCGCAGTAGCCGCTTAATTCTCCCCTCGGCGGGATTGAATGGAGCCGCTACGGGGACGGGCGAGACCGCTTCTCCACTTTGTAGGCTGGTCCTGTAGACCGTGCCCTATAAGGGCACGATTGGCCCTCAACTTTCACGACACGGCGTAGGGCAGTCCGGTAGCTCGTCAGGTTCATACCCTGAAGGTCGTCGGTTCGAATCCGACCGCCGCAACCATTATCCCGAGAGCAGGTGCTGATCATGACGATGTGTGCCGCGGCCATCATCGCCATTGCCACTGTCTCGGCGCTCATCATCATCGGCCTCATGACGTTCGCTATCCGCCGCGTTTGGCGCGTCGCCGACGAGGTCAAACGGCAGGTGGACGAGGAGCGGGCCGACTTCGAAGGGCGCCGCGCCCGACTGCGTCGCGGCTTGGCTGGCCCCTCGTCGTCGTTTGGGATGGGGCGGTCCGGCTGAGCCCCGGGGGACCCTGGCACCCCCAAACCTATACGGGTGGTCGGGGCCCCCAGCTTTCCTAGCGCCAGGGTCGTGGAACCCGGTAACGCGGTGACAGGTAACAGCGCCCATGAGGGCGCCGACGGCACTGGCCGCGTGACGTATCGGAGCTATGCCGAGATGCGCCTCGCACTCGGCGACCTGAACCAGCAGATCAACGCCCTCGACGCGCAGGTGGGTGGTGGCATCCCCCGCCGCCGCACGCGGCAGGTCGTGATGACGGGCCGCAGCGGGTGGTAGGTGTGCGCGGATACGGCACCGGCTACCGCAACGTCGGCGTCACCCTGAAGGGCAGCAGTGCCCCGGTGCCGCTGGCGATGGGCTTGTCAGGTGAGGGCAGCGGCGCTCTGGCCGAGGCCGGGCCCTACGACGTTGCCGGCGGTGTCGGGCGGCGCTCGCGCTCCTGGCACGTCGGCTCGTGGGGGCCGAACTCGGCGATCACCTACGCGCTCGACGAATTGCGCCGGAAGTCGCGCGATCAGGCTCGCAAGAACCCCTACGCTGGCGCGGCCGTCGACAAGCTCGTCTCGAACATCATCGGCACCGGCATTACGCCCCGTTCCATCGCCAAGCGTCCGACCGACGGACTTGAGCCGGAAGAGGCGAAGCGGATCAAGCGCGAGGATGCGGCCTTCCGTGCCGAGATCCAGCGCCTGTGGCTGGCCTGGACGGACGAGGCCGACTCAACCGGCGCGCACGACTTCTACGGCATGCAGGCGATCGCCGCCCGCGGCATGATCGAGGGCGGCGAGACCTTCGTCCGGCTGCGCACCCGGCGCGCCTCCGACGGCTTCACAGTGCCGCTGCAGCTTCAGGCGATCGAGGGCGACCACTGCCCGCACCTCAAGACCGAGCCCTCGAACCGGATCCGGCAGGGCATCCAGTACGACGCGATCGGGCGCCGCATCGGGTACCACCTCTACCGGGAGCACCCCGGCGACGGTGCGTTCAACGCTGACAGCTTCGACACGACCCTCGTCCCGGCAGCCGACGTCTGCCATCTCTACCGGGCGATGCGGCCCGGGCAGGACCGCGGGGAGCCCTGGCTCGCCCGGGCCCTGCGCACCCTCTACGACCTCGACGGCTACCTCGACGCTGAGCTTGTCCGGAAGAAGAACGCCGCCCGCTTCGTCGGCTTCATCAAGCGCGTCCTCGACGATGGGGCCGACGGCGCAATCGGCGGCGGGCCGCTCGGAACCGACGCCCCGGATGACGAAGGCGCAGCGCCGCTAGACCTCAAGCCCGGCACCTTGCAGGTGCTGGCCGACAACGAGGATGTCACCTTCGCGGAACCGCCGGACAGCGGGCCGAACTTCGACGCCTACCTGCGCACCGCGCTCCGTGGCGTCGCGGTGGCCGCGGGCCTGCTCTACGAGGAGCTGAGCGGCGACTACGGCCAGCTGAACGACCGGACCCTGCGCGCAGCGCTGAACTCGTTCCGCCGCTCAGTTGAGATGTGGCAGCATCACCTCGTCGTGTTCCAGCCCTCCAAATAAATCATTATAAATCAATGACTTACCCCGCCTTCCACGCTCGGAAGGCGGGTTTTTTATAGGCGCCACCCATTTCCGAAAATTACCAATCCTTCCAACCCGTTAGGGGGAGCCATCCGTCCCTTTCCCGCCGCTCCGCGCAACAAAATTGCGACAAGGATGCAACAGGAACTCTGCGCCATGTCTGAACCCTCGAAGCCCCAATCCGACCTGCTCTACGGCGTCCCGGCAATCGCTGCCTTTCTGAGGATGCGGGAGCGCCAGTGTCGTCACCGGATCGATACCGGCCTCATCCCAGCCTTCCGGCTCGAAGGCACGATCTGCTCACGCGAGTCGACCCTCAACGTGTGGCTCGCCGAGCGCGAGGCCGCCGGCCGGGAGGACAAGGCCAATGGCTGATCTTTCCGCAGCCGTCGCGCAGATGCTCATCAAGGGTGAGGGCATCCAACAGGAAGACGGCCCTGAGGTGTGGGTCGAGACAATCATCACCCGCTGGCCCGAGATCTCGGCCAACGAGATCGAGCGCGGCTTTCGGATCGCGATCGAGATCCAGCGCGCCGATGACATTGCGGAGGGGCGGGCCCATGGCTGAGATCCGTATAACCGGCCTTAGTCTCGCCGAGGGTGAAGGCGATCGGGGCGCGGGCATCGTGGCTCGGTTTGCGTGCGTCATCGGTCCCCTTCGCGTGACGGGGTGCGTCTTGCGGATCGACGGCCTAGGGCGACCTCAGGCAGTTCTTCCTCGATGCGAGCGCAAGTCCGGATCGATCCGCTTCGCAGACCGGACAGAGCACCCGCATCTCACGGAGGTGGCGACGGCTGGGTTTCTGGCCCTTGGCGGCATACTGCCGGCCTCCCGTGTCCCCTGAACAGCGCGCAGCCTGCCTTGCGGCACTGGATGCAGCCGAGCGGGCCGCGCAGGCCCTTCGTGCCGCCCTGACAGGCGAGGAGCCAGAACCGGCGCCCAACGTGTTTGACGCCGTACCTTTGGCCGTCGCGGCGCAAGCCTGGGCGATCTCGAAGGACAGCGCGCGCCAACGCGCCCGCCGCGGCGCCGGCTTCAAGGTGCGCGGCCACTGGTACGTCCCGCGCGCCGCGCTGAGCGCTTGAGCTGCGACAACCCTGCGGAGATCCTATGCCAACTCTGGGTTCCGTCGATGCGCTGTGGTTCGGCGCGCATCCCGAAGACACGCACCGCATCCGGCCGGCAACACCGGAGGAGGCCGCGGCCTTCCGGCTGGTCCGCCTCGGCTTCCCCCGTATCCTCACCGTGGTCCGGTGCCAGGACGGCGCCCGCGCCACCATCGCGGTTGCGACGGACGACGACATAGACCGGGCCATGGATTGCGAGCTTGCGGCGTGGTTCGACGCGGACCTCGATGCCGCCGCCGACCTGTTGCCGTAGCCCGGTCCCCTCACGGGCGCAGCCACAGGGCGCCGCGAGTCTCGGAGCCACCGAGCGCCGTCGAAGACGAAAACGCCCGCCAGCGGCCAAATCTGACGATCGGCGATCGGTCGCCGCGTCACGTGAAGTCACGTGTCGTCACGTGACATCTGCGGACAGAGGAGAGCCCGTGTCCCAGATCCTCGCCTATCCCCTCGCGCGCCGCCGCGGGTTGATCCGCAAGCAGGGTGCCCGGCTCGCCGACATGCCGAAGCGTGAGGCCGAGAAGCACCTTGCCTACCTCCTGCGCCTGCAGGGCGACACGCTGACGAAGAAGGGCATCGAGGCCGCCGAGGTCGCGCGCCAGGTCGCGGCCCTGGAAACTGCCATCCGGTGCGAGATCGCGCGCCACCTCGTCACCTGCGGGGGCGCAGCATGAGCCGGGCCACGCGCAAAGGCGCGATCGTCGGCGCCTTCGTGGCCCACCCCCTGGAACTCCGCCGCTCGCCCGCGTGGAGGGCTCTATCGGACGAAGGGCGGCGCATCCTGGCCCGGCTCGAGCTTGAGCACATGGAGCACGGCGGCGCGGCCAACGGGGCTCTCGCCTGCACCTATGCCGACTTCACATCCGACGGAATGCGTCGCACGTCGATCCCCAGCGCGATCCGCGAGTGCGTCGCTCTCGGGTTCCTCGAAGTCACGCAGGCCGGTCGCCCGTCGGCCGCCGAGTTCCGCCGTCCGAGCCTCTACCGGCTCACCTACCTCAACGGCCGCGACCGCAGCCCGGAGCCGACGCACGAATGGCGGGCAATCGGAACGGATGAGGCCGCGATCGCCGCTGTCGCCAAGGCTGCGCAGGCACCCCGAGCCCGCACCACCAAGGGGCACCAACTCGGAGATATAGATAGTAGGCCCAAATACGGCCTTACCCTGTAGGCCCACCGGCGGCCTTACGAACCCCACCAACAGGCCCAAATGCGGCCTTGTACAGGCCCACCGGCGGCCCGGCTTTCTGAATTTCGATGGCTCGGTCTCGCAGCGTTTTGGCTCAGCTTGAGCCGAAACCGCGACGCCCAACGTCGAGGTTCGCAACGAGGGTGCGCCATCGTGGGCGCGGTCGTGGAAATCTCGGGAAATCCGATGTTTTGCGGGAAGCCGTCGGGCCAAGCCTCTGATCCGTAAGGGCCTGGACCAAGCGCCGCTTCATAGGCACCGAAACGGCGGTAGCCGGGCGGCGCCCTCAAGTCCCTGGAAAGGCACGAGGCAAGCAAAGCGATCGGTTTCCTCCGGGATACCCGTTCGGTTTCCGCGTCCCCCCGCTGTCCCGAGGACACGCCGCTTGTCCCGAGGACATTCGGGGACGGGCCCGTCACGCTTCGTAACGCGTGACAGGTGTGACAGCGCGTGACGCGGCCCCGTCTGGAAATCGACGCACCTCGGGCCCAGCCAAGCGCCTGAGGCGGCCCGAGAATGCCGGCCGCGCGCAACGGCGCCGACGCACCTGCGACACACCCACCGACGCACCGAGACGAGGATCTGGCTATGCCTGAAAGCAACCCGCTCCGCGCTGGGGCGCTGGTGCCGCTGACCTACGGCGGCGATGCGACCGACTAGCGGAGTTGATTATTCGAAACGTTCGTCTCGCTCCCTATCCTCAGCCGTCTCACGCCGCCGCTCCGCAGCAACCTCTTCCGCAAGCCGCCTCTTGGCAACGGAAACTAAGTCATCGAGTTCCTTTGATTGAGCAATGGCAGGAAGCATGTCGAGTAAGAGCGAGTTCGCTTCAATGAGTGCAGCAAGTGAGCCGCTCCAGCTGCTAGGCCTAAAGCGGCGGATGAATACATTCAGGACATCCATTGGATTTGGAGAATGCACCAGCAGAGAAGTCGCTTGAGGCGACCATGCAAGAGGCTTGTCTCCGTCAGGATGAGATGCAAATGTGACGAAGGAAGCTGCGATTGGGAAGCGTCTTTGCTGCTCTACGCGACACCACCCAATCAAGTCGGCCTGCGAGATTTCGTCTGCAGGATTCGACTGATGCTCATGAATCCGGCCGAAAATTCTTATACTATTCCTGTCGTCGCCTGCGCTTTCCTCAAAAAGCGCATCAAGAACAGCTATTGGCTGAGCGCGTATAAGGCCCCTCAGAAGATCGGAATTGTCAAATTCATAAGTTTCATAATCTGAAACGGCCTGTCTCAACCTGCGCACAACATCAGCAGCGAGAGACGCCCCATCATTTCCGCTGAGACAAGCCTCGGCAACCTCAGCAAGCTCGTATGCCTCGCGTTGGTTGTTTCTTCGAAATACTAAGCGACGCAACATTTCAGCGCCAGCTTGGACGACTTTCGGATCATGGTGTCTAGCGGCCGAGCGATCTGAAAATAAACGCATATAAAGAATTTTCAACGCGACATCGAACCCTTCAGGCTTATCAGCTATCAACAAGATCAGGTCTCTAAAATCGCCGCCGTCCAGATGATCTACTGCTTGCGCGAATGCGAGGCAACGATACATTCCGACTGGAACAGCACTTTCGCCCAAAATCCGCTTTAGTCGGCTGAGAGCCTGGCTATCGATCCGAATGGCTGTATGCAGAAACGGAACAAATGGCATTAAAGCAGGGTGACAAAGTGCCCGTTCTAGAAGCTCGTGAGCCAAGCACTGATCGCAATTCCAGATTTCGAAGATGTAACCTTTAAGTATTTGCACATCGCGTTGCTCCAGAGGAACGTGATCAAGACCACTAACGAAGCTAGCCCACATCGCAATATGATCGGCGGCAGCGCTCGCAAGCCCGCAACCGAATGACCACGTCCTAACCCCGCCTCGTAGAAGGCCGGGAAGTAGGGCTGCAAACGCCGCATTATCTATCGCGACCGCTGCGCCAAGCTCGCGGGCTAATGCCTCTCGTCGTTCGTGCCGGCTCATGTAGTCGGCGGTATCGTCGAAATCTTCAAGATCTAGACCCCCAAATCTATCTCCAAGCACAACGGCGCGAACTCGTTCTACAATATTAGAAGGTTTTAACTGATCTTCTAGATTGGACAATCGGGAATAAGCGGCCGGACTAAGTTGATCTTTGTCGAAACTCATCGTCTGGCGGCACGCCGCCCATCCTTCGCGCCAGAATCCATCTGCTGCGATCCGGCGAGCCAAATTTTCAAGTTCATCAAACATGCCAGCCGAGGACCATAGACCACGGAAGTTCACTGCCAGCAGGTCCCGCAGTTCTTGGCTGAGTGGGTTTTCGGTTGATGCGAAGCGCTCGATCAGCGATATCGCCGCCCCGTACCAATACCGTATGTCTTCCCTCGTTTTAGGTCTAAATCCGTAGTTTCTTGGACGGGCTCCAAAATTGAAGCGGTGACATGAGCTGAAATGCGTGGTTTTTAACATCTCTCGCAGAGCAGATAGGGCAAGTGATTGCTGTTTAGACTTGCCTGTTTGGAGCAGGCGCTCTAACACACTCACCCTCTGGTCAACAGTCGCGTGCGTCCCTGAGAGATAGATCGTGAACAGCGAAGCAAATGTATCTGAAATACTTTTCGTATCATGATCTCGATCGCCGTGTATCACTGCTCGCGCTAGCAAATCGGCACTCAGATCAAACAAATCTCGGTCGTAAGCCAGAGAGTGCAATAATGATTGGTATCTCCGCCATACTACAGCGGAGGCCGTGACGTCACCGGTATCAACACGGGCAAGGGCAGAAAGCGCTGCTGTAGGTTGGACTGGGGCGACATTCTCGAACATTTCTTGTCCGAGTGTATTCAAGCTAGCTACATCACCTAGCAGACCATCTTCGGCGAGCCATCGACTCACAACGGCAATTGCTTGATGATGCTCGTGAAGGAATGAAAGTCGCCGGGAAAATGATCGAGCAAGGCGAGGCGTTCCGCCAGTCACAAGCAATTTGTCGATCAGATCATAAGGGGTTTCCTCAAGAGCGCGCGCTGCAAGACGATTAGCAACCGCGTGCGGCAGCACCGCCCGCCATGAGCTACGCTGCTGAACTAAGTCTCGCCGGATCAGTTCGCTGATCTGCCGATAAAGCTCCGACGGCTTGAGGTCGGCAAGCATTGCCAGCTGCGGTAACTCTGCATCGTCTCCAACAACGTCTACACCTTGAAAGGAGTACACCAGCGAGCAAGCTTGGGCAGCACGGAGCAAGACGTTGTCTGGCTCATGCCGCTGACGAAAGAGGCGCTGGAAAAGATCATCATCAGACAGACCAGCGACGGTTTCCGAACTCTCGACTGTCCCGGCAAGGGCTATTGCGATGCGGGCGTTTCCTCCAGACGCCTCGGCAATGGTCCGGGCGTCAACTTCTGAGAGGTGTGAGTAGCGACGTCGGATGAGTTTTTCGATTAGATCTGGTGAAGCTGTGTCGAGAGTGACAACCTGTGTCCCCTCTGGCTGATCATCGCGTACATCGTACTCGACCGTAACGACGCTCACCGTACTCGCGGAAGCGCTGCATAGTTCTGACAGCCTTCTATGAAGGTCTGGCGGACAGTTATCGACGACAATTACTGCGCGCGTGCGGCTTGCAATTAGGTCTGAAGCGAGGCCCGTTGGCTGTGGATCTGGATTGTCTGAAAGGTTGGTATAAACGGCGAGCGACGGGTCAATTGGGCGTGTCCCGATACGGGGATCGAATAATGCTTGAACGAGGCGTGTCTTCCCTACGCCAGAGAGGCCGACTAAGCGCACCATCTTGCCGGGCAAAGTGAGTTCGTCACGCAAGTCATCAATCGCCTCGGCGACCGGCCGGCCGGGCGTGTCACGGTGTTTGCCTATGTGCAGACGCAGCTTCTCATCGGTGAGGTACTCAGCCTCAACGGCCTCTGCCGCACCGCTCCAGGGGCCGTAGGGGCGCCAGCCTACGAGTGCCTGACCGATCTTCTCTTTTACCCAGGTGATCAGCCCAGGATGGCGCCGGACCCAGGTTGCCAAGCGAGTGCGGTCATAGAAGTCTGTGCGCAGCTGACTGGCATTGGGAACATCTGCCACCGCTTCCTGCAACGCGCTTTGTCGGTTTCGAAGAGCCCGATCCGCCGTTGAACCCTGCGAGCTGACAATGATGTAAGCGCCGGCCTCGTCAGCGAGTTCCTGAATTACCGGCCGGACCACACCCGTTGGGCGCATCTCGGCTATGATAGCGGCTCTCGGCATATCTGGCGTTTTGACTTGGAAGCCGGTGGAAGTTCTAGGAATGAAGCCATCGATGCTCGTGCCCGCCGGCAATGCAACGCGTACGTCTAAGCCGCCATCCGCGGCGGTCTGACTGCCGCCCCATGTGACGTGGACGGGCGATAGGTCTCGGCTTGCCAGCTCGGCCTCACACAATCGCGCGACGAGCTCACGTAGGTCGACGTCGTTGAGGCGCGCTATGTCGTCGGAAGTGGCATCGAACATGATGAACGCGATAGTTTGATTGATGCCTGCCGTACAGTCTTAGCGCATGCAACCATAACACGCGTCGCACCGCTCCAGTTCAACCAAAGGCTTGGAAAAGCTTAGGTCACAGAAGTTGCCTTGGTACGCGCGTTGCGCATGATGCCGAGCTCGCACGCGACGTCGGGACGCTTGGGGAGATCAAGAGGAAGGGGTGGCCGGTCTTGCCGCGTCCGCCAATCCAAGATCGATCGACGATGTGTGAGCGGTGTAGGCCGGCTACTGCCCACCCGCCTGCTTGAACTCCTCGTCGAACCAGTTTTCGGCCGTCTCATCCGCTCCGAGGCGGCAGCGGAATTTGAGGTAATGCGAATATTCATGATCGGATAGCAAGTTCTTGAAATCGTGCCAGCTTATGTAATTTGGCGATGGCACAATGATGCCGTTATTTTTGGCATATACTCTACAGAGATGGCGAATAGTCCGTTCGGCCTCATCCTTGGTCACGCTCTTTGCTCCTCGTTGGTCAGCCGGCAGCTTCACCTCCGCTGCGGCGGTGTACTTCGACGGCGCTCGGATTGGAGGATAGGGGGCGAGGGTTACGCGGTCGGAATCCGTCTTGCCGGCGCCGTTTGTCATGTTTGTCATGTTTTTCGTCATGTTTTGTACAGTCCCGCCGGGCGCTGAAATGCGCCAACCTCGCGGGCATGACGCTCCACATCACCCTTGCTGAGCGCGTCAGCGCCGCCGTGACCGAGGATATGGCTGACGCCATCCGTCGGACAGCCGCCGCTCGCGGCATCAGCGTCGCCGATTACCTGCGTGGTGCGTTGCAGGGCCGTCTCCTCATGGACGGCACGCACATTCGCCCCCTTCCCAATCTTCATCGACCCGCCTTCCCGGCGGGCCGCATCGCCCTGCGCTGAGCGGAGCCACTATGCCGAAGTCAAATCTCGCCAGAGCGGGTGTCCCCGAAGCGCAGCCGGTCGGGGACGGTCCTCCGGTCGCTCGCCCGGAACTGACCGTCGCGCTGCCACCGGCAATCCTCGTCACCGGTGGCAAGTCGAGCATTCAGCTTCGCGAGGATCTGGCCGCCCTCGATACCGAGCGGGAGCGGAACGCAACCCGCATCGTAGAGATGGAGGTGGGACGCAACGCCGTTCTCCTGACGGACGACGACGCGGAGGCCGAGGCGCACGACGCGGAGATGCAGCGGGTCCGCCGCGCGATCGAGCGCTTCGACCTCAAGCGCCCGGCTCTCGTTCAGGCTGTCGCACAGGCCGAGGAGCGAGAAGCCGCAGAGGCGCGGGCCCGGCAACAGGCCGAGGCGCGGACCGAGGTCGAGCGCATCCTCGCGAGGTTGGCCGAGGAGTACGAGGCACCGGCCGGCATCATCGCCGCCTTCTTGGCAGACTGGAAGCGGGCGGACGAGCTCGCGACCGCTGCCGGCATCGACGGCCCGGATCGTGTGGCGCGGCAGCGTGATCCCGCCATCATCGAGCCCGAGCGGGAAGAGCGTTACGCCGTCTACTTCGATGAGCAGGGCCGGGAGACTAATGCCCCCTATTCGCCCGGCATGTCGCTCACCGGTCCCGACGGAACACCCGATCGGCCGACTCGCCGCCGCGAGATGCGGACCCGCACACGCCCAGCTCAGCATGACTCAGGCGTCTATCTCGGCTGCCTCGCCAAGCGGACCAACCTGCCGCCGGCCCGCGTCGGCCAGCCAGCGCCGTGGGAGGGCTGCGACCTCATGCTGAAGGCCGACGACCGGCCTCATGTGCGCCGCATCTTCTAGCCGCCGCTGGCGTCGCCCACCCGCCTCAAAAGCCAAGGAGATCCCCATGCCGAAGCCGAAGCCCGCCGCCACCGCCACACTCGAAGCCGAGCTGTCCGGCCTCTTCACCACCCGCGACAACCTTCGGGCTCGGCAGACCGCTCTCGCGGTCGAATTGGAGGAGGCCGTCGCCCGCCGCCGCGAGGTGCTGATCGAGGGCAGCGACACCGCCGCCACCGCCGATGCCGAACGCGCCTGCCGCGACGTGGAGGGCACGGCCGCCGGCATCGCTGACGCCCTGGCCGAGGTCGAGCGCCGGATCAGCGCCACCGAGGACAAGATCGAGGACGCTCGCATTGCTGGCGAGCGCGAGGCCGCCGCCGCCGCCCTGGAGCGTGACGGCAAGGCGATCGACGCTGCGGCCGAGCGGGTCCGTCAGGCCGTGACCGCCCTGGCAGCAGCGCAGGCAGCGCTCGCGGGAGCCATCACCGTCACGGCCTCCCCGCATTTCGCCAAGACCGAGTACCCGGGACGTCGCGACCAGGAGGCCCCCGAAACTCTCGCGGCCTACCTGACCGGCCACATGATCGCGACGACGCTGCCTGGCCTGGAAGTGTCAGAGGCGGGTCGCCGGGAGCGGTTCGGCTGGCTCAGCGCCAAGCCCATCGAGGCGACACACGGCGAGACCCCCGCCAAGCCTCTACTCACTGACCCGATGCGCGAGCTGGCGGCCCGTGTCCGTGCTGGTGAAGCTTCTACGGACCTGCCGCGGTTCAAGCGCCCCGAGCCCGACTTCGCCCCCTCGGTGCCGCTGGAGGAGATCTTCGTCCTCACGGCGTTCCGCTACACGCGCAAGGAGGGATACCTACCCGAGATCGTCAACTCGGTCGTGTCGACCATCCCGGCGCCGGTCGCGCAGCAGGCGATCACGGCCGGCTTCGCGTCCAAGGTCGAGCCGCACAACATCGCGTCTTTGAGAGAGCGGCGTCGAGCGCAGTCGAACAATCTGAACATCAACGACCTGCCGGACCTCGGGTTCGACCTGGGCGCCTGGGTCGAGGGGGAGACCGCCCGCCGCCGCGCCGCATGGCTGGCCGAGCAGGATCGGCAGGCCGCCTGATCAGAGATCGCCGGATGTTGATCGGCCATCCGGCGACGGCACCCGGGGCGCGGTTCGCCAGGCATGCGCTCCGGGTGTCCCCCTTCTTCAGCGAGGCTTCGATGACCATCCGTACCGACGACGAATACCGCAGCGCTCTCGCCCGCCTCGATCAGGAGCGGGTCATCATGCGCAGCCGCTCCTTCACCGACGACGAGCAGCGCGCCTTCGACAGCCTTACCTCCAGCATCGCGGCATACGAGGCAAGCCGGTCATCCGGCTCCGGCTCTCCGCCGCCGGCTGCACCGCCTCGTCCGTCGACGCCGGTCCCTTCGTCTTCTCCCGCGCCCGCCATGAGCGCCTGCCCGCCCACCCTACTCGCGGACGACATGCGCGCTCGGCTCTTCGCCAGCATGCAACGCGAGCTCGCCCGTCAGGGGCTCGCACCCGCGGCGCAGGGCACCGCCTCCACCGCAATGGCCAGCATGGAGCGTGAGATCCGTCGGATGGGCCTCACCCCGCGAGGGGCGGCGTGACCGCCCGGGGGACCCTGGCACCCCCAAACCTATACGGGTGGTCGGGGCCCCCAGCTTTCCTAGCGCCAGGGTCGTGGAACCCGGTGACAGATTACAAGATGACAGGGTGACAGGGTGACAATCGACGCGACCGGCCAGTCTGAGCCTCGATTTCTGAGCCAAGCGGCCTTCGCTCGCCGCCGCGGCGTGTCGCGGAACGCCGTCACGGATTGGAAGCAGGCCGGCTACCTCGTGATGACGGCGGACGGCAAGGTCGATGTCGAGGCAAGCGAGTGGGGCCTCGATCAGCGTCCGGCGAACTACCGTGGCGGCACCACGCATCGACCGGCGCGAGCGACCCCGAAGGCCAACGGGCCGGCTGGTAAGCCCGCTCGCCCCGTCACCGTGCCGCGCCCGGCCCCGCCGCCGCCGATCGAGGAATGGTCTGACGAGGTGGTCGAGATCACGGCGTTGGCCGAGCTCGTTGGCAACGCCGGAGCCATCGCCGCCAAGGTGGCGATCGAGGCCGGCGCCACCATGCAGGTTGCCGCGATCCTCGACTCCGCTGTCTGCATCCACCTCTGGGCGCTCGCGGACCGCTTGATCGGCCTGCCGGACGGGCCCGGCGTCTCGCCCTTCGAGGCCATGGTTGATCGCCGCATCGTCCATCCCGATTGGGCGGCCCTGGCGGACGAGGCCGGCGAGGTGGTGGACCACGATGCCTGGGACGCGGCGATTGACGCGCTCCCCTCCCTGCAACCGAAGACCAGTGAGAAGCCCGCACCATGCTGAGACTGTCGCCCACCGGTACCGAATGGATCGAGATGCTTCCCGGTGTCCGCATGGAGGTGCGCACAGTCTCGGCGCTCGACATGCTCCACGCTCGCGAGGCGGCCCGCGGCATCTATCTCGCCAACGCCGAGTTGGAAGCGCCGGACCCGGCCGTGTCGGTGACCGCAGGCGAGGCCATGGTGCGCGGCTGTGCCAGGCGTGTCGTCGTCGCCTGGGAGGGCATCGGCGACGAGGCCGGCGAGCCGCTGCCCGTGTCGCCCGAGGCGATCGACGCCGCTATGGCGCACCCCGCCCTCTACGACCGCTTTGAAACACTCGTGTTCGCCCCCGCCCTGTGCGGCCCGACCGACTGAGCCGATAGGAGGGCCGCCCCATGCCCGCGAACATCGCCATCCGCCTGAGCGTCGAAGGCAAGGCCGAGATCAAGCAGGCCCTGGACGAGACCGGGCGCTCGGGAGAGGCCGCGTTCCGCTCCGTCACATCGGCGGCGGATCAGGCGACCGCGGCCACCGACCGGCTCACCCGGAAAGCGCAGGAAGCCGCCGCTGCTGCAAGGCAGGCACAGGGCGCGGCGGCCGGCGCCGTCCCCACATCCTCCGGCCCCTCGCCGAGCCCGGCCACTCTGCGCGAGGTGGAGCGCGTCCGCGCACGCCTGGACGAGGAGTATCGGAACACCCGCCAACTCGAGCGCGACGTCGCCGCGATCGGCCGAGGTGAGGCGGCGGGATCGTTCTCGACCGCCTACGCCACGCGACTGCGGGACATGGCCGAGCGCCGCTATGGCACCGGCAACGACAACGACCCGGCGGGACCGCGCCGCGGGCTCAGCGACTATCAGCGCCGAGACCTGATGTATCAGGGCGGCGACGTCGTGGCCTCGCTCGGCTCTGGCGCGGGCATCGGCACTGTCGCGTTTCAGCAGGGGCCGCAGATCCTACAGGGTCTCGCGGGCGGTGACGGTGGGCTGAAGGGCGGCTTGAAAGCGCTTGGCGAGAGCGCGATGGCCCTCGTGACCCCCATGAGCGTCGGCGCTGCGGCCGTGGCTGGCCTGGGCGCGGCCTTTCTGCTCGCGGGCAAGCAGGCCGGCGACGAGCGCGAAGCCCTGGAGAAGGCGACGCAGGGCATCGGCCGCGCCACCGGCGCCAGCGCCGCGCAGCTCGACGTGCTCGCCCGCGCGAATGCGGAGGCGGGCAAGGTCTCGGCCTCGACCGCGCGCGAGATCGTCGCCGGCTACGCCTCGACCGGCCAGATTGCGCTCCCCGTGATCGGGGACCTCACCCGAGCGACCTCCGAATATGCCCGCATCACCGGACAGGAGGTGCCGGCCGCGACCGCCGAACTCGCCCGCATGTTCGCTGACCCGGCGCGCGGCGCGGAGGAGCTGTCGGGTAAGATCGGCGCCCTCGATGACCGCACCCGCCAGTTGATCGCGACGCAACTTGAGCAGGGGGACAAGAGCGCCGCGCAGCAGACCCTCGCCGACGCGCTTAAGGCATCGATCGACGCCAACGCGACGGCCACGACCGGATGGGCCGCGGCCTGGAACACGGCCGCCACCGCCGCCGCCGGGTATTGGGAGATCGCGAAGCGCATCGCGGGCGTCTCGCTCGGCGCCGTGCCCGAAGGCGCGGCGAAGGAAGTGAAGCGATTGGAGGCTCGGCTGGCCGACCGCAGCCGCCGGATCAACGATCCACTCGGCTTCGAGACCGAGGAGCTGACGAAGCAGCTCGCGACGGCCCGGAAGCGGCTGACTGACGAGGCCCAGAAGGCTACCCGCGACGCTGCCGAGGAGGCGGCTAAGTCGGCATCGGCCACCGCGGGCGCCCTTGCTAAGGCTCTCGACCCTCGGGCCGCGCAGCTCAGCGAGATCAGGAAAAAGTACAGCGATCTGGACGCGGCTCTGAAGGACCCGGCCGCTCGGTCGAAGCTCTTCGATGAGAGCGCAGTCGAGCGCGCCAAGGATGCGTACAAGAACGCCATCGACACGATGACGGACGCCAACGGCAAGCTGATTTCCAGCACCGAGCTTGCCCGCCGCCAGGATCAGCTTCGCCTCGACGCGCTGAAGGCCACGACCGCGGAGCAAAAGTCGGCTGTGGCCGAACGGCAGAAGGCGTTCGATCTCGCTGGCAAACCCCTGACGGCCCTCGATGCCGGAGAGCAGATCAGCCGGGCCGGGGTGCTCGCGCGGATCGAGGAGGAGTCGAAGAAGGGCGGTCGAGGGAAGTCGGAGCGCGAGAGCAAGGACGACTATGACCGCGCCATCCGCTCGACAGAGGACCGCACCCGCCGCATCGCGGAGCAGGCGACGACCTTCGGCATGGGGGCGGCAGAGGTGGAGCGCTTCCGCGTCCAGCAGGAGCTACTGACCGCCGCCCAGCGCGCCGGCCGGGACGCGACGCCCGAGCTGACGCGGGAGATCACCGAATACGCCAACCGGGCCGGCGAGGCAGCCAAGCGGAACGAGGAGATCCGCGAGCGCATGCGCGACGTGGACGACTTCCGCAACGTCGGTTCGGACGGCGTGCGCTCGCTGGTGCGGGACCTCGGCGAGGCCCGGAGCGTTGCCGACATCCTGAACAACAGCTTTGACCGGATGAAGCAGCGTGTGCTCGACATCGCGGCCGACAGCCTGACGGACTCGCTGTTCGGCAAGCGCGGGACGGGCGGTGGGCTTCTGGCGAGCCTTTTCGGCGCAACCGGCGCCGGCGCGAGCGGCGGCTCGGCCGCCTCCGTGCTCGATTTCTTTAAAACTGGCCCGTTTGGCCACGCCGATGGCGGCATCGTCGGCATGTCGATGCCGCCGGGTGGCGTGTGCGGCACGCCGCAGGGCTGTGGGGAGTTGCCGGCATGACGGCGATCTTCATGGCCCGGATGCCGGACGGCATCGTCGCCGCGTCGGACGGCGCCTTGTACGGCCGTGACGGCGCCTTGACGGCCGTGGTCTCCAAGCTGGTGCTGATGCCGGAGAAGAATTGTGTCGTCACGCTTCAGGGTCCGTGGTTCTACCATGTCGCGCTGCGGGCCGGCCTGGGCGAGGCGATGGACTTCGACGGCGTGCTCGCTCGGATCGTGGATCTGACAGCCAACGCTTGGCTCGCCGCTGACAACGACTATGGCTACAGCCGCGCCTTCGCCATGCTGATCGGCGGGTTTTCCGAGGCCCGGCAGCAGTGGGAAACCTACTGGCTCAACTCCGAGCCATGGGAGCCGGGCGGGTTGCAGGAGCCCTACAAGGCTTGGGAACTGACCCCCGCCCTCGCGACGGCATGGACACCCGGCTATGGCCGCGAGGCGTGCGCCGCCGCCGGCTTGGACCCAGACCGACCGCTCGGCGAACAGGGCATGGGCTGCGCCGAGATCGCGGTGCGGATCATCTGCGCCGGCCGGCAGCAGCGCATCCCGATCCATGGCGACGAAGCGAACGGCACCTGCCAAGTCGGCGGCTTCGTGCAAATCGCCCAGATCAACCGCGGCACGGCTTGGACCGAGATCGCCCACCGCTGGCCCGACGGAATCGGCACCCGTCTCGACCCTTCGAACGGGCTGGCGTACCCGCCGCCGCTCGTCTGAGTAATTGTCGAACGAGAGGCGTTACGAGCGCCGCTTACTGGAACTGCTGAACCATCGGCGCGCCTTCCCGACTCCCGACTGACGGCGCCCGGTTTTCCACTGTCGGCGCCGTCGCGCAGCACACCATCATCGCCGTTGCTGGGATCTCGACGCACATCCCGGAGCAGTGGGCATAGGCGGAGCTACCACATCCTTCGCGGCGCTATTGCGGGGCAGCGCATTCTGTGGCGCGCTGTCGAGCATATAAACGCTCTTCTAGAACTTTGGGACCGTCGTGGGTGTGGCAACCTCAGGCGCCGCCGATCTCACTTAAGAGGCCTGCGTGGCCGCGCCGTTCCAGCGCTGGCGGACCCGGCGCGACTCCGGCCGGACAACGGGCCTCAACGTCAAGAAGGGCGTCGACATCGGCGACTGGCTAATGCGGATGCCGGACGGCAAGATCCGCTCGATGCTAACCGGGGCGCCCAAGGCGCCCCGCGGCAAGCTCACTGTCCGCTTCGAGAACACCCTGCCCAGCCTCAAGACTTTGCACGAGAGGACGGACCTGTTCAGCGACGTGAATGTCTCGACCGCTCGACAGATGGACGTCTGACCGCCACCGTCCGCAATCCTTGCCTTATCCAACTGCGGATGGGTCGGGCATGGACGGAGCGCAACTTTGAGGCAACACCATAGTCTCAATTTTGTTCGCCTGTCATCTGAATAAGCAGAATATCTAAGTTTTTTTTGTAATTCTGAACTGCTCCTTTAACTTGTAATTAGTTCCGCAAAATGAGCATTTGCATTCGGCATTAGACTTGATTTTGTGAATTGGGATTTCATTTTTTGTGCCGCATTCTGAGCACAGCCAATCAATAACAATAGGTCTGTATCTTATTTCGTTGTCGGCCGCATATACTTCGTACTCTGTGCCGCATTCCGAGCATGATGTTCGATTGTTTGACGCGAGCCAATGAGGAGATCGATTAATCATAAAACCGCAGCTGCAAGGCCATGCGGTGCCAAACTCCAGAACGATATCAAAAATCTCAGATGAGAAAATTCGGTCCAACTCTTCGATTATCGCTTGCAGCCGTGCCTCAGCATCCGCGCTGTCTTTCTTGCGGCCTTTGGACATCTGATGAATAGTAGGTGTGTGCAAAAAACTTCCAAGCGCTTGCCAATTGCTTCTTACCCATTTGACATCCGGGCGCTTCTCCGTGGCCTCTACAGTCTCGGCTCCAGGGAAGTCTATCTTGATCACAAGATCGCTTGTCACTCCTCCCGCCACCGCAACGAGCTCTTTAAGCATTTTATCCGGCTGCCACTTACTTATAGCTTCGAAAGAAGATTGTGGCTTATATAATTCAAGAAGCCTGTATGCTAGACATTCTATACATAAACGCAATTCGAGGGCGGCGTAGCATATATTTGTTTCTGTGGGCGATGCTAACAGCGATTTGGCTTGCTCAAGATGCTCTTTCGCTCGCTCGCGAAGTTTCAGGTCGGACTTGGGCTTGGACACGACTGCCGATCCTTCGTGGTACTGCTTGCCCGTCCGGCTCCGGCTGGGCGGGACTTTTCGCGCGTCTGGACCGAAGCGCGCTTTACCGCGCCTCGGCGATCTCGATTTCTGCTTCGGTCAGCTCGAGCTTGCCGCCGAGTCGGCGCCACGTCCGGAGCATCGCCCGATAGTGCGGGAGCGACACGCTGCTGTGAGAGTTGTCCGGGCAATCCTTCAACTCATCCCACTTGCCGAGCGTTCGGCGCACGAAGCGAGCGAAGGCATACTGGCCGCCGTCGTCGTTGGCATCGAACCCCTCGAACTCAGCAGACGGGCTCTTGGGCTTATAGCCCAGCTTAATGCTTGAAAATTTAATTGCACGAAATACGTTCAGTATTTCCTCCACTCCGCGTGATACTTACTTGGCAGTTGTCTCCTTGTAAATCGATGGATTGAGTTCGGAGCAATACTGCCCATAGCCGTGAGAAAGTATTTCCTAGCTTGTTGTGTAATCTCCGGCGTTTTCTGGGGCGAGATGCTTCAGGATCTCGTATTGGTTCCAGAAGGCCAGTCGTTCCGCCCAAGTAAGCATATCTTAAACTCACGCAGCGTGGACCTGCTCGGACCCTGGTGGCCCTAAGCAGCCTCAACCTTGATGTCGTGCTGCGGTACGGGCGTCGAGGTGCTGCAATCAGCCATGCACGGCTAAACGGCAACTCCTGCTGCCCGGATTACCGAACCGGCAGCTTCGGGAGTGGCTTCAGCGTGATGAAGCGAGCCGTTCGAGAGGCGTCGCCCTCATCCAATTGCCATACCGTCCGAACGTTCGGCTGTTCGGGCGTCAGAGAAAATAAGAGCCCATGAAAATACAGTTTCAGCGCCTTGTGGCCCTCGATCGTGCCAGCAAAATTCTCTCTCTGCGAATGAGAGATAAGGGCATGGTACAGATCTAAGGGGTTTGCCGCCGTAAACCCAAATTGCTTAAGAAATGCGGCTTTGGGTCCGCCTTCAGGGTGATCGGCACTCAGCAGATAGTCAGTGACTTTTGCTGGCGCTACAATGAAGCGCGCCGGCCACGCGTCGTCGTCACTCACTCGCTCGCGCGCTCCACGAGGAGCACTTGCCGACTATCCACCGTCGCCAGTGTATCAAGAGGCGCCGCGAACTCGACTTCGTACGCTTCGCCCTGAGCGTAGACCGCGACCACGGTTCCCGTGGTGCCCATGGGTATCTTCTCTTTGGTATCGCCGATTACGGTCGCAAGCAGGCGCACGCGATCAAGCTCCCGGATCGGGGCTTCCCCTCCAGGGCCTCCACCGAAGCCGGCGGCGAACGGTGCGATGTTTCGACGGAACACCATGGACCCAATATGGGCCCGGCCACATAGAGTTGACAAGGCGTCCGAGGTATCCGCCCCGCGTCCCAACTGCCGTTCAAGGTGGAGCGCGCGTAAGTCAATGATTTTTTTGTTGTTTTCCTACGTGCCCCACCTGCCTCACCTTTTGCGAGCGTTAGAGTAATTTCGGAGGACATGCGGGGCGCGCCAAGACCGCGCGGATTTTTCCATACGCGCGCGAAAGGTGGGGCAGGTGGGGCGCCCTTTGAAATCAGGGGCTTACCGGCGCGCCCCTTCGAGCCAAGGTGGGGCGCGGCGGTCTCCGGCGGCCCGAGTCGGTGACGATAGCGTGCGACCGCCGCTTCGGAAAGGACCCGGAAACGCAAAACCCGCGCACCTTGTCGGGTGGCGGGCTAGGTTGGATTGACCGGAAAGCGTTTTCAGCGCTTCGGATCACTCCTCGCTATGATAAACGCGGGAAATTAGGTTGTAGAGCGTAAACAGTTTATCTGCGGCAGCTTCGGCCTCTTCGTCGGTCATACGAGAGGTCGTGGCCGGAACATACCCGGCATCGGGATCTTTGATTTTGGTAATAGCCTCATAGAGGTCGTCGTATGCGGCCATAATTTCTGGGTATGCATCGAAGTCGTCGCGCTTCACAGCAATAAAGCCAGTATGCGCGAATTCAAGACGTTTTTGCAGTGGAAGTGCGCTAGTCGCCAGCGTTTCGACGGCACCGAGAAATTTGAAATACGGATAGTTCAGCGGGCGCATGATTCCGTCCCCAGGGGCAGGATGCCTCTACCTAACGCGCAGCACGAAACCCCCGCCGCCTTGCCGGGCGCGGGGTGTTCGTGCATTCTGCGTTTTGGAGCGTGACAACTCCCGAGACGGACCCTTGCCGGGGTTGGCGTCTCAGTCCAGAGCGGAAGCCTTCCACCTTGCCGGGTGTTCGGCCCCGTAAAGAACGTGCTCACCTCCCGGTGAGCGCGACCGGCTCACTATGCCGGGAGTATCGCAGCACCGTCAAGCGGCAACGCTAGGCGGCGATACAACAGCCCTTCGGGGTAAAGGCTGCGATGCACGTTCTCTGGGCGTGTTGTCACCCTCCCGGTGCCAGTGCCGATCGCTGGCAGCAGGCACGATCCCCGTGACAAGGGCGAGCGCCGCCGGCCGTGACAAGCCGGTTCGATCCCAGAGAACCGAGATGACCATCCATACACCCGTGAGGCCGCCGCGCGTCGTTGCGCTGGGCGGACCCGTGTCGGCTGCGATCCGCGCCATGCGCGCCGACGAGCCGGTCACCGACTATGCCCGTATCCGCGAACTGCGCCGCGCCATCGCTGATCGGATCGAGGCGGACATCGCCTTGCTCGACGCACTGACGCGCGACGCGGATCTCGAGCCTTCCCTCGGCGCCTGCGACCGCATCGACCAGAGCGCCTGGGCGGTCGGTGACGGCTCCGATGGTGAGGCCGGCGACGACAACGGCCTTGCCGACGACGACGGCTGGCACGAGCAGCGCCTTCGCGACGAGCTGGAGGCAGCATGAGTGCCGCCGACCGACTCGAGGCTGTGCGCGAGATGGAAGTGCCCATCTTCGAGGTTCGTGATTGGGGCGAGGCCGTGCACATGGCGGCTCACGCTTTGCCTGACGAGGAGCAGCGCGCTGCGCTCGCTCAGCTCGGCCACACCATCTCACGCCTTGGAGAGGTGCTTCGCACGAGATGGTGCGAGGCCGCGGGCATGAACGGGCGTCTGAAATGATGCGCGTGATCCTCGCCTTTCTTGCCCTGGCGCAGATCCGGTGGGCGCACCTCGACCTCGCCCGCTCTGCCTACCTCGCCGACCTCGCCGACCTCGCGGATGAAGCCTTTCGCTGCGCGGAGGAGCGCAAGCGTCTGGCTGGCGACCTGATGGCGCGGGCGCACGCCTGCCGCTGATACCCCGGCCCGGCCGCTCTGGGGGTCACAGAAACTGGCGCAAGTTGCGCCGGTTTCGGCGCAAGTTGCGCCGAAACCCCTCAGCCCGGCCGGGCCTCACGACCGCCGCTCGCGCAATCCCGTGCGAGCGGCACTTGCGCTCCCCCGATCTGGGGAGCGGCAATCGTGAGGGCACCATGTCGAAACTCGTCACCATCAACTTCCACGACGACACCCTTTTCGCCGTAGAGGACGGCGAAAGCGTCTTCGTGGCCGTCAAGCCGATCTCGGACGGCCTCGGGCTCAAGTGGTCCGGCCAGCATGACCGGCTCCACCGTGATCCGATCCTGGCCGAAGGTATCCGTGTGACGCGGATGCCTACGCCCGGCGGCGAGCAAGAGACGGTCTGCCTCCGTCTCGACCTCATTCAAGGTTGGCTGTTCGGCATCGACGCCAGCCGCGTGAAGGCCGACGCCCGCGGGCGGGTGCTGGCCTACAAGCGTGAGTGCTTCGCCGTCCTGTTCCGGCACTTCTACGGCGAGCGCGCCACGGTGGCGCGGCTCGAACTGGCCGAGCCCGCTCGCGAGGAGCCGGTGCCCGTCCGGCGCTCCCTCGTCACCGAGGCCCGGCAGACCTTCGGCACCCGCGCCGCCGGTAGCCTCTGGCTCGCCCTCGGCCTGCCTGTCGTCCCCGAGATGCGGGAGGGCCGGCGCCAGACCGAGTTCGGGTTCACCTACGAAGCCCTTCCCACCACCACAGAGAGGAGCGCCTGACTATGGCGAGCGTACGAAAGCGGCAGTATCCAGACGGCACCAGCAAATGGGTTGTCGACTACAAAGATGCGGCCGGTCAGCGGTGCCACAAGACGTTCACGCTGAAGAAGCAGGCCGACGCCTTCAAAAACAAAGTCGTGCAGGAGATCGAGGAAGGTGTTCACGTCTCCGGACGCGACACTCTCACTGTGGCCGCGCTCGCCGAGGCCTTCCTGCTCCACATTCGTGCTCGCGTGGACGACGGGCGACTGCTCAACGGACGGGCTCGCAACATCGAGTCGGCTTTGCGCAACACTATCCTCCCGCGGATCGGTCGCCGGATCGCATCTGAGCTGACGCATGCCGAGATCATGGCCTGCTATGAGGAGCCTGTCCGAACCGGGCTGCTACTGCCGCGCACGGCCCGTGACCGCATCGTGGTGCTCAAGCAGCTCCAGGACTTCGCCCGCAAGCACGGCCACATGAAGACGAAGCCGGTGGACGAGGTGCTGGATGAACTGAAGGGCATCAAGGACCGGAAGGTGCGAGCCTTCACCGTCGAGCAGGTCAAAACGCTGCTGAAGGCGACCGAACAGCGGCCTAAAAACTGGGAGCAGCGCACCTCGGACCTACGCCGGATCATCGTTCATCTCGCCGCGGTGTGCGGGCTGCGCTACGGCGAGATTGCCGGCCTCGCCGTCGAGAACATCGACCTCGACCGGGGCGTGCTCCGCATCCGCCACAGCTTCTCCAAGCACGACGGCATCAAGGGGCCGAAGACTGCCGCAGGCGTGCGGGACTTCCCCCTACCGGCGCAGATTGGCGCGATGATCGTGGCTTACCTGCGCGACCATCACCGGCCGAATCCGCACGGGCTGCTAGTCGCCACGCGCGGCGGTTCACCGCTCTCGGCCACGCACTTCCACGAGACGATGTGGCAGCCGCTTCTCCGGCAGGTCGGGATGGAGCACCCGGAGGACCGTTTTCACTTCCACGCGCTGCGCCACTTCGCGGCCAGCATGCTCGCGGCATCGGGTGTGCCCCTGACCGACATTCCCGAGATGATGGGGCACAGCCACCTCGACACGACCCTAAAGACCTACTGCCACGCGATGCTCACGGACGACGCCAGGGCGGTCCGCCTACAGGCGGTCATGGCGCGGATCTCGGCGCCGCTGTTGCAAATCGAGGGTACTGGCTGCAACGCCTAAGCAACGGCGCGGGCTAAGTGTCTGTAAAATAACACGGCTTATCACCACCTCGTCGTTTATCAGCTGTGCCGGCCAGTCTGGCGCCGCTGGGTCGATCTCGCCCTGCTCTCCGGTGCGCTGAAGCTGCCCGAGGGCATGCGCCGCGAAGACGTCTACGCGGTGAATTGGATCCCGCAGGCGTGGCCGTACATCCACCCCGTGCAGGACGTCGAGAGCAAGACCAAGGAGATCCAGGCGGGTCTGTCCTCGCGCAGCCGGAAGGTGGCCGAGGGCGGCTACGACGCCGAGGAGATCGACGCCGAGAACGCGGCCGACAACCAGCGCGCCGACGATCTTCGCCTCGCCTAATCGGCCAGCGCATCGACACCGTGGTGGCCCGCACGGATGCGGCGCTCGCTGGGGTCACCTCAGAACAGACCGCCCGCGTGGGCAGCGACGGGGTGCTGGCGCAGCGGATCGACGCCGTGGTCGCGCGGACCGATGCGGCTTTGGCCGGCGTCAGCAGCGAGAGCAGCGCGCGGGTCACGGCGGACGGTGCAATTGCAAGCCGGGTCGATGCGGTTCAGGCGCAGACCGACCGCGGCACCGCCACCGGCCGGATGACGCTTCAGGCTAGTTCCGGCATCGCTGGCGTCGAGGCGCGGTTTGAGATGCTGCTTGCGGCCACCGTCGGGGGGCAGACCCGAGGCGCAGGTTTCTCCATCGATCTGCTGAACGGCACGAGCCTTGTTCGATTTGATGCCGACAAGTTCGTCATCACGTCGCCCGGCGCCAGTGGCGTGCCGGCTTTCTTCTACGATGCGGGCTCGGGGACGCTCAGCGTGCCGTACCTGCGGCTGACCTCTGGGCAGGCTTCGATCCCGCTCAGGATCGACATTCCTTCCTACACGCTAATCGCGGGGCAAGGGTCGGTATCGGATCAAATCGATGCCAATCTAAATTTCAATTACAATGTCACGAATTCAGACTTTCCAGCGTGCATTGAAGTTTTTGGTAAAATCACGATCACCGGCCCGCAGAATACACAGCTGTCCGGGATGCAGCTGATTGTCGATGGAGCGCTTGCCGGTTATTTCAGATTTAATGATTTACTGCAAAGCATAACATCAGGCGCCGGCAATAATACATTCGATTTTCGATGCTCCTGCATCCGATATCTTCCGGTCGGTCTTCGAAGTGTTCGGATACGATACAGCTACACCTCCCCCGGCGCCGGCCAAGTCCAGATCAACGAACTTCATCTCGCTGGCTTCCAGCCGAAAGCATAGGGACAAACGCCATGCTCACCTTCGCCGAGTCGCGACAGCGCACGCTGAACACGCCCGACGAGATCGCTGCATATCTAGGAGAAACGTTCCAGGGCATGCAGGACCAAAGCCCTTTTCAGACCGGCGAGGCGGTCGACATCACCAGCCGGGCAGGCCTCTCGCCAGAGATTGCCGTCGGCGATGTGGGCGTCGTGCTCTGCGACCTACCGGGCCAGCTGTTCTCGTGGGTGCTCGTCTTCACTGCAGGCGGCCAGCAGATCGCGATCCAAGTACAGACGGACAATCTTGCCAAGCGCGAAGCCGAGTAGCTGGGAGAGCACCGTGGCAATCCTCGTCTCACGCCCGAACAATCTCGTGATCGACACGCCTCAGCAGGCGATGGACTACCTTATTTTCCGGGCGATCCTGCCCCAGAGCCCCTTTGTGCGAGGACAATGGGTCAACATCATTGATCGCTCGTCGCTGCCCGCCAACATCGGCTGGTACGAGGTCGGCGTGGTGGTCGAATGCCCGAACGAGCCGCCAGTTTGCTGGGTCTTGGTTCTAACCGGAGGCGGTGATGCCGTCGTCGTAGCTATTCCCAAAGCCCATCTGGCTCCGCGCTAAAAGGAGACGGAAATGGCAATTGTTGTAAAAAGAAATGATGTTCTCGCGATCAGCAATGCGGCCGATTGCCTGAACTTTCTATGGGCGCTCTACAATCAGCCGACAACGCCATTCGGGCCGGGTCGTGGCGCCCAGGTCAATATTACAAACCGTTTTGGCTTCCCGCCCGATGTCGCCCCGTTTCCTTTTGAATTAGGCGTTCTTGTTTTCGGCCCCCAAGAACTGTCGCTCGCGAACGTCCTCGTCCTGACGGCGGACGGGAACTACACCGTCATCTCGGTTCCAAAGACCAATATCGCGCTGCGCGCATAAGCGCTCGCCTTCAAGGGCTGGCCTAAGCCGCCCACCCAACACCCGCAACCCTAACCGACCCCGCGCGTGGCCCACCGCCGCGCCGCGGCCGTTCGGCTGCCTGACGCGAGAGAGCCATCCATGGCCGGTCTGCCGCAGTTCATCATCTCGACCCAGACGGACCCCTATTGGGAGATCCCTCTGTTCGACTCTGCCGGCAACCCGCTGTCCGTCGAGGGGCGCGTCTTCGAGGCCTGGATCGCGCCAGCCACGACGAAGCAAGGCGTTGCCGAGCCGGTCAAAGAGCTCAAGATCCTCACTTTTCAGGATGGGCTGACACTCCTCCCGCCGACAGATGGCAGTGGCGACCAGACGGTCAAGAACACCTTCGTGCATCAGGTCTCGCGGACCTTCGCACAGGCGAACTTCCCGCGCGGTGAGCTGACCGCCGACCTGCTGGAGGTGGTGGACGGCGCGCGGCGCCTGTTTGCGCCGGTGCGCCTGTTCTACGGCGACCCGGCCCAGATCCGGGACTTTGTCGCCGATCGCCAAGGGATCACCTTCGGCCAGGGTCGGCAGGCGATTATCACGCCCGTTGCCGTCGCCGGGCAGGCTGGCCGTCGCGGCTCTGGCTTGCTTACCGGCACGCTGCCGCCGCAGCCCTCAGACGGCGAGGACGGGGACTATTGGGTCGTTGAGCGTGAGGGGCAGGCGAACGTCGTCTACGGCCCCAAGGAAGCGGGCGAGTGCCTCATCATGGGCCAGTTCGCGATGGCCCTGATCTATGATGCCTTCACGGTGGCGCACGCCCCGAGCTTCGTCATTCCGGTGTTCGGGACGCTCGCCGGGTTCGAAGCCATTTCCGTCTACATCGCCGTGCTGGACGGCGTGTCGCGCAAGAGCCGGATCGGTAAGGCTCTGGCGGCACTTGAGGAGGTTCGGGGCTGATGGATTGGCTCACCTTCCTGAAGGACGTGATCGCGACCCAGCAGTTCCTCCAGATCTTCGTCGGCGGCTGCACCATGATGCTGATCGGCTGGATGGTCACCCGGGCGCGGGGCGACCGCGATCACCTGCCGCCGCCGGCTCCGGTCGGCATCGCCGATGTGCCAGCCCCGTTCCTGCAGGGGCCCCGCGAGGCAGTCGATCTGATGCGCGAGCTGCGCGACCTCGCCCGGCGACAGGCGGAGGATACCGGGCGCATCGCGGAATGCGTCCGGGTCATCCGAGAGGAGACGAGGCGGCAGACGGAAATCCTGGGGCTGATCGAGCGCGAGCAGGCGATCGAGAACCGAGCGCACCACGAGCGGGATCGGTGATGGCACCCTGCTTTATCGCCGTCACCCTGGCCGGCCTGCTCGCGAGCGGGAAGCCGGCCAAGGATGCCCGCGCCTACCTCTACATCGGGCCGAGCACGCGCATCAGCCCGGTGATGACGGCGCCGGGCGATCGTCCTCACGCCCGCTCAGAGATCACCATCGGGCCGCTTACGACCTTCGCGCGGGAGACGCCGGAGGAGGTGGTGCGGGCGCCGTGCGTGGAGAGAGGACCGCCGCCGGGGTGACGCTGCGGACTATCTGCGCGCCGCTAGCCGTCTACATCATGCCCGCCCTCCAGCGGGTGTTTCACATCGATCCATACTTGCCCCGCCCGGCTCAGCCGCGGCGGGGCTTTTTGTTTCAAGCTCAGGCGCGACGCTTTTGCTTCGGTATCGGACGCGGCGGGAGCTTCTTCAGCGGCATTGGCAATCCGGCCGCCGTCGCCTTCGCGTTCAGGATCGGCAGGTATTGTAGAGCCGCTCGATCGCGGCTTCCGAAGTACTCCTCAGCGCGCTCGGGCAGCCAAACCGTCCAAAAGTGACGGCGGAACGCTGCAAGCATGTCGTCGGGGTAGGCCTTCGGGAAGACCGTGCGCCCGTCCTCGAAGTCGTGTTGGTAGGTCGGGAAGGCGTCGGTGTTGATCCCCCATTCCTCCCGCAGGAACCGACAGAAGATTTTACCCTGCGAGATGTCCGGCAGCATGCGCTCCGGCAGCGTGTAGCCAAGCGCCTCCAAGGGGGCGATGAGCAGTGTTGTCATCTCCACGAGAATGGAGAAGTGCCCGGGTGGCACGTTCGGGTGGTTCGCGAGGTGCCGACGCAGGTGGTAGGGCAGTTGGGGTCGGATCGCCGCCCGGCCGGATGTCCATTCTCGCACCCAACGGCTTACCTGAACGGCAAACTCGGGCGAGCACCACTGGCCGAGATTGATCGCCACGTCAGGGTGAACCCAAGTGCCCTGAAGATGCGGTTCGCCGCCTCTAAGTGTCTGAACAAGTTCCGTTATGGGAATCCCCATATCGGCCGACAGAGCGTCGAGGAAGGCGCTCGTCGTGCGCAGGCGGGCATAGTCCGCGTAGAGTTTGCCGGTCGCTTGGCACATCGCGGTGGCGTTGATGTAGCCGTCGCTCGGGCGCTGGCAGACGAGATCACCGCCGACGCGGTGAGGGATGAGGTCAAAATGCTGTTGCAAAGTCGCAGCTCCAGTCGTGCGCGTTAACGAAACGCCGACCGAAGGCTGGACACTTTCAACGGACCATGGTGATGATCCGCTTGCACAGAAGGTGTTCCGGCCTCGGCCAGCTCCCTCCGCGAAAACCGTCCCGAATCGTTCGGGGCGGTTTTTCGTTTCGGGACACCCAGCATCCACGACGCAACCTTGCGTGTCTGTGGCCGGTGCGCAGCACCGCAGGCGATATCCACCGGTTCTGTGCGCTGCGCGCTCGCTATCCTCGCGCCGCCGCGAGCATCCGCTTCCGCACCTCGGCCATGCGGTCATCATCGCTGGCGCCGGCCGCTTCAGCCTCACGCCCGACCGCCTCGTAGATCTCCCGCACGGCCACCTCGTCCAGGCCGAGGCCCTGCGCGAACCGGAGCAGGCCGCGCATCTCGGCGGCAGATTGGTCGGGGTCACTCACGCCTTTGTCGCCCGCGCCAACAGGATGGCGGTCCGAATCGCCCCGCGCTTCAGGGTCGGGCTGCTCTCGGGGTTGGCGACAACCGCGCTCGCCCAGCCATGCCCGGCGACGGCCGCGGCGAGATCGATGCTGTAGCCGTCGGCGATCGGATGGGCGGTGGTGCCGGGATCGGCGAGGTACGCATCGACAGCCGCGTTCACCTGCTCGTCGGTGACGGCCTTGGCCTTGAACAGTTCGCCGACGGTGGCATCAGAGCCACTCACTGCACACTGTCCTCATCTGTCGCCTGCAGCATCCGCAGCGCCTCGCGAGTAACCTCGTGCAGGTCGGAGAGCCCCTGCATTCCGAGCGGTACGCCGACGCGCTGTCCCTCGACCGTCGTCAGCACGATCACGGCAAGCGATTCACCCATCAGCAGGCCGGGCTTCGGCTCGCAGATCGGCAAGAGGAAATCGCCGTCGCCCTCAATGGCGTCCTTGGCTGTGTCGGGTCGGAAAGGTGGCGAATCGTCCATGCGGCGAGCCTATCGCGCACTGGCTGCCCTCGCCAACAGAACCTCTGCCCAAAGTGCGCCTCGCCTTAGAGTGCAATTCATTTCCCCACTCGACGAGCCGAGGCAGGTGCGGGGGCCGCGGAAAATTCCCCTTGCGCGCCAATCGGTGCCTTTAGGCTAGGTGCGGGGCTTAAGAGTCTGATTTTAAATATTTATTTGCGATCTGCTCGGGGAGCCAAACTCTTCCAAACCCTTACAAACGTGCAGTTTCCGCGCTTCCCGCTGCGCAGGATTGACTGTGTGAGAGACGGTGCCGCCGCGCTGATGGCGTGCCCTCCGCTTCATGGGTTTTGCTGAATTTCTCCTTCCATCGCCGTCACGCGCTCGCTGTTCGCTTGAGCGATGCGTTTTGCGCCTCAACTCAGCCTAGCGGCGCGTTGACGAGAAATGGAGCCACCCGGCTCTCCGAGGGCGGCTCCATCGCACACGGCCACGCATCGCGACGAGAGATGTCGTCCGTGACCGCTCCGACGCGCCCGTTGTGTCAGTGCTCTTCGTCGACGACCGGGGCGAGAATGCGCGGGGTCTGCTGGTGCTGCACGACGCGCCATTCCTCGTGCGAGAGCCGGCGGTATGTCGAGGTGCAATGCGCCTCGTAGGTTTCATCGCCCCGTGACGCCTTCACGGAATAGGCGATGACGATCAGACCTTCCTGGGGGCGCGCGATCCGGCCATCGTCGAACTCGGCATTGGACCAACGGGGGGTGTTCGCCACCGCTTCGATCGCCTGGGTGCCGCCGAAGACATAGGGCGGCTGCGGCAGCGCCATCAGACACTCGTCATCGACGAGTTCGCGGTAATGATCCGGGTCACCGGTCCACAGGCTCTTTTCGAACGACCAAACACGATCATCGTCCACGGCGGGCCTCCTCGGGCTCTCGAAGTGCCGGGACAAGACCTGCGCGCCGTGATCGTTCCTGGCTGGCACCCGCCCCAATGGTCGCGTCACGTCCCCGCTGCCGGTGTCGAACCGGCGGAGGAGCCGCCCTCACCAAGAAGTCAGCGCGAGACCGACGCGCCCTCAGGCGCTGGCGACCTCGAACTCCATGCCGCGTCCCGGCCCCTGGTCGGCATAATCCACGAGCGTCAGCCCCCGCTCGATCAGCGTCTCTTCGAGGATGTCGCGGTGCTTGCGCACCATCTGCCCGATCGCCAGCGGCGTCAGGCGCGGGCTCGACCGGCGCAGAGCGTCCACGCCGACATGGGCCGGCATGCCCTCGTTCTCGGCGATCCGCGCGAGCGCCAAACCCAGATCGCGAGCCTTCGTCTCCGCGGCTGATTTCGGCTTGAAAGCCATGTGGTGCCTCTTCTCTCGATACGTTCGTCAGGCGGCCTGAAGCGTCTCGGCGAAGTCTTCCGGCACCTCGCCGAATCGGCCGAGAATCGTCGCGCTTTCCAGCTCACCGGTTTCGTCGTCGGCCACGATCTGGATCGCGGCGGTGCCCGGCAGCCGCGTGGCCATTGCCTCGGCCCGCTTCAGCGCACCGTTCACCGACGGCGATACCTGTTGGTCGCCGGGGCACAGGCGTTTGCGCTTCAAGACGAAGGTCTGCACGAGGTAGGTCGTCCGCATCGTCACCGTCGTTCTCCCGCACCAGGGCCGAGCCGGCCGCCATTCACGCGTCGGGCACGCCGTCGCGATCATGGAAACCTCACCGGATATCGGCCGCCCACTTGTTCTATTTTCGTTCTAGCATGAAAGACGGCGCTGCGTGAGCCTGTTTTGCAGCGCCGACACGCTCTGCGGGCAATGGTCTATGGTGAGAGCGATCAGCCGCCGCCGATGCCGGCGATCACTTTTCCGGTGCCGTTGCAGTCCGGGCAAGACTTGGCTTCGAACTGTCCGCTTCCGCTACAGCGGGGGCACAGGTTCTCACCCGTTCCGGGCGTTCCGGGCGATGCTTCATCGCCGGGTTTCACGGGCTCCGATTGCGTCATGATTACGCTCCCTCATCTGAGGTAAGGCAGAACCCGCGCCGTTTTAGCTGTGTTCCCGGCGCCGAAATCTACGATGGCAGAACCGAATCGGCCGCACGCAGGATGGCGGGCACCTCGTCGGCGATCTCGCGCGCCAGGAAGCCGAGCGGTCCGATGCGTTCGGCGAGCCGGCGCCCGGCTTGCCCATGCAGATAAACCCCCCATGCCGCCGCGGTCGTGGCTTCCGCGCCGCGCGCGAGCAGGCCTGCGACGATGCCCGCCAGGACATCGCCGGAGCCGGAGGTCGCCAGCCCGATCCCGCCGCCCCCGTAGAGCCAGGGCTCACCGGAAGGGGCCACGATCCAGCTCTGCGCGCCCTTCATGATCACCACGCATCCGAGCCTGTCGGCGGCCCGGTGAGCCGCTGCCAAGGGATCCGCCTCGACCTCGCTTCGGTCGATGCCCAGGAGCCGGGCCATCTCGCCGGCATGGGGCGTGATCACGGCGCGGCCACCGCAGGCGCGAATCGCATCGGCCTGCGCGCCGAGGCCGGCGATGACGCCGGCATCGAGCACGAGCGCTGACGCGGCGCGTGCCGGGAGCAGCGCATGAGGAGGGCGTCGGCCGTGTCCCCGGCGCTCAGCCCCGGCCCGATCAGGATGGCGTTGCAGCGTTCCGCCAAGGCCGGCAGGCGCGCCCCGGCCGAGGCCGGATCGATCCCGCCCTCCTCCGTCTCGGTGAAGCCGATGACGCGCGCCTCGGGCATTGCGAGCGCCATCGCCGACGCCGCACTCTTCACGGTCGCGATGCGGAGGCGTCCGGCCCCGGCTCGGAGCGTGGCGACACCCGCCAGAAAGGCCGCGCCCGGAACGTCGGCGGATCCGCCGACCACGAGCACCGTGCCGCGCTGCTCCTTGCTGCCCTCCTCGGGCATCGGCAGGGGCAATTCCCGAAGGCGATCGAGCGTGAGGTGGTTTACCGTCATCGGTCGGCTGCGTGTGCGTGCGGATCGGTCCAACGTCGCGGCGTCATCCTTCGGAAGCTCCGGGATACGGCTGAGGAGGAAAGCGTCGGACGACGCCTCTGTATCCCTTCAGCTTGCCGCCGGCCCGCTTCGATTGGGGCAGTCGGAGCGCGTCACCGGCTCCCGGTGGCAATTGGATACAAAATCGCGGCTTTGGGTTTCTCGATGGACAGATCATCGGAAACCACCATGAAACGCTTCCTTACCCTCGCAAGCGCGGCCGGATTCCTGGCGGCGAGCCTCGTCCCGCTGACGGCGACCTCGGCCGATGCCCGCTCCCGTCACAAGAGCCGTGGGATCGTCACGAGCGCCGGCAGCGTGACCGGCGGACGCGGCCGGGGCCAGACGATCTCCCGCGGCGCGACTGGAGCCAGCACCGTCACCCGAAACTCCGCGGCGGGCGGCAATGCCAACCAGCCCGAGCGGGCCGTTCCCCAGGGCAGCGGGGGTGGTGGAAGCGGCGGCGCCGGCGCGCAGTGATACCAGCCCCGCATCGAAGGACGGTGCGGGCGGCGATCACGACGACACTCGATGCGAAGGAAGCGTGTGATCGATGCCACTCCGTTCCGAGACCCCGCCCCCTCCGGCCGACCATGTGCCGGAAGCGCCCGCTCCGTCGGCGCGTCCGACCAGCGCGCAACTGAAGGCCGAGATCGATTCCGGCCGCACCGGCGATAAGATTGCCGCCCACGATCCCGGCTTGTCGCCCCTCGGGACCGATGACGAAGCAGCCGGGACACCCGCGGAAGCATCCCGCGTCGCGCTGGCACGCGAAGAGGAGACCCGACCGCGCCGCCAGAGGGCCAGCCGAATGCAGACCGGGCATGGCGCCAACCGCTGGGTCATGCCCGCCTATTACGGGGCCATTGTTGTAGCAGCCCTGGGGGTCGGGTTGGTCGTGTGGCTGTTGCGCTGATCCTGTGGATCGCCGCGATCGGGTGATCCTGGCCCTTAAAGGGGGCGGCGTGCGCCAATCGGCGGGGCGTGGGCTCGCTCCGCGCGGATCGCTCCAACTTTACGGGATGGTGCAACGGCTTCTTATCAGGCGCCTGACACGCTTCGCTGCTCACGTGAGGACATCGATGTCCAGTCATGCAGGATTCCCCGTCGACGCCCCTCCGACGCCCGGTCAGGCCGGGTTGATCGCGGTCGATGAGCACACCTCGATCGGGTGCTGGGTCCACGACATCTCCGCGCAGGACGTCGAGATCGTCGTTCCCGACGCATCCCTCGTCCCGGACGTGTTCATGCTGACGTCCTCGGCCCAGGCATCCATCAAGGTGTGTCGCACCCTCTGGCGAAAAGACGAGATGATCGGCGCTCGGCATCTTTAGAACATCGTTCGGGCGGCGGTCGCCGGCTCTACCGTGTGCGGAGAACCGCGCAGGCTGGTGCCGGGTTGATCGTGCCGGAGGTGCCTCATGGCCGAGACGAAGCAGCCGGACAAAGTCGAAGCCCCGGATCGGCCCCGCCTGACGCCCCAGGGTCATAGCAGTGGCACGGCCTCCGGGGAGGACAGCACCGATCCCCGAGGCGGTGCCAAGGAAGGGCAAGCCGACAAAGCGGAATGCGGGCGGCGCGAGCCGTAAGGGCTGAACCGACGAAAGTCTGAAACGCGGTGGGCCGCGTGTTCGGTGGGTTCAGCGCGTGACGGGCCGGCTTCTCAGGAGAAGACCGACCCGCCTGTCGCCTGCGTACCGCATTGGGGGGCTGGCAGCCCAACGACACTGATTCAAACGGACCCAGCGTGGCCAATCATCCCGAACCGTGACGATTGGCGTGGCGTCGATGAGGCCGCCAACGCGTTGCCGCAGCAGAGTTTCTGAGCGAAATGGCTGCAGCGCGCGGAAAATCATATCCGCATCATGTGCGCTAGCACACGAATTTTGGTCTCCGAGACTTCGGCAGCGGAAGAATTCGCTTCCACCAAGCGGGACGTGACGACCCGGATATTCAGACTTTACGGTCGTGCGCGCGACTGAGGGGTCGGCAACCATTGTCCCTCCAGCGATCGCGTTCGACACCGTGAATCATCGTCGAAGAATTTTCGGCCGCCTCGTCAACGGTAAGTTTTTGTTAACCATCTCGATGCAATCTTGGTGACCATCGCTCCCTCTCGCCGGTTGCGACACGGTTCCTTCAGATTCGGCCTGGTCGATTCATGGTACATCTCGCGACGGACTACCCCGGTGGATCGATCGTCGAAGCCACCATGCCCGCTCTGAATGGCGAGAGTCGCGATCGGATCGGACAGGGCCTGCGTGACGCCTATGTCGAGCGCTGCGACGCGCAGCCGATCACCGACGTCCAAGTCGAATTGCTGCTGCAACTCCGGCAGAAAGAGCGCGACCGCCGCCGCAGCGCGTGAGGGTCGGGTCTCGTCATCTCAGGAGACCCAGTCTTAAGGGATCCTCGGCTTGAGGATCACTGCCAGCGCCGGGCCATCGGCTGCTGGCGCCGGACCTCAGCGGCACGGATCATGGTCAGCACCCGATCGAGATCCTTGAGCAGCGACGATTCGGCCGCGCGCGCTGTCGCGATCTCCTGGTCGTCGCTGCCGAAGCGCTGACGCTGTTGCTGCAGCGTCAGTTCGTCCTCAAGCGCCGCCCGCTCCGCATGGAGCGCGAGGTAGGCCGCCTCCTGAGGATCGGCCGGATCGAGGAGAGGCTTCTCCTCGTGGGATGAATGTGGCTCCGTCACGATGACGGTCTCCTCGGACGTTTCAAGTGTAGACCCGGTCCCACTCAGGATCTCACGAGCAAGATCTCGTGACGATCATGCGAGTGGAACGACTGAGCGTACCTCCTGAAACTTCCGGGCACCGATCATCGTTGCATGGGCCGCGATGATGCGGCGGACGTTTTGCCAGAGACACTGATCCGCGCTCTCGTTCCGGTCACGCTCCCGCGGGCCAAAGCGCTCCCGGCGGGCCGAGTGGTCCCGCCGTGGCCTCGATCCTCAGTGAAATTCCGTTTTCCCCAAGGGCTTGCCGAGGGCCTCCCGGGGCCTGTCATGTCACCGTCATGTCGCCGTCATAGAGGCGGCGCGTCGGTGCACTAGATGGCAGCAGCGTCGCAGCGAGACCGGTTCCCATCAGGACCGGCCCCGACATTGCGCCCGACACCCTACGGAGATGCTCGTGAAACCCTTCACTTACGCTCTGGCCGTCGGCCTCGCGGCCGCCCAGCTCGCGACCTCGGCCTTCGCCGCCGACATCACCGGCGCCGGTGCCACCTTCCCCTTCCCCGTCTATTCGAAGTGGGCCGAAGCCTATCGCAAGGAAACCGGCACGGGCCTGAACTACCAGTCGATCGGTTCGGGCGGCGGCATCAAGCAGATCCAGGCCAAGACCGTCGATTTCGGCGCCACCGATGCGCCGCTGAAGCCGGCCCAGCTCCAGAAGGACGGCCTCGTCCAGTTCCCGACCGTCATGGGCGGTGTGGTGCCGGTGATCAACGTCCCCGGCATCGAGGCCGGTAAGGTCAAGCTGACCGGTGAGCTCCTGGCCGACATCTATGCCGGCAAGATCCTGAAGTGGTCCGACCCGAAGATCGCCGCGCTCAACGAGGGCGTGAAGCTGCCGGACGCGAACATCACGCCGGTCTACCGTTCGGATGCCTCCGGCACGACCAACATCTTCACCACCTATCTCTCGTCCGTGTCCGAGCCGTGGAAGAAGGAGTTCGGGGCCGCCACCACCGTGAGCTGGCCGGTCGGCCAGGGCGGCAAGGGCAATGAGGGCGTGACGGCGACCGTCAAGCAGGTTCCGAACTCGATCGGCTACGTCGAGTCGGCCTATGCCAAGCAGAACAAGCTCGCCTACGCCCTGATCCAGAACAAGGCCGGCAAGTACCCGCAGCCCGACGACAAGGCGTTCCAGGCCGCCGCCGCCAGCGCCGACTGGAAGTCGACCCCCGGTTTCGGGATCGCGCTGACCAACCAGGCCGGTGATGACGCTTGGCCGATCACCGCCGCCACCTTCATCTTGGTCCACAAGGATCCGGCGGATCCGGCGAAGGCCGGCGATGTGCTGAAGTTCTTCGATTGGGCCTACAAGAACGGCGACAAGCTCGCCGTCGACCTCGATTACGTGCCGCTGCCCGACAACGTCGTCGGCCTGATCCACGAGGAGTGGAAGGGCATCAAGGGCAAGGACGGCAAACCCGTCTTCGGCATGTAAAGCGACCGTCTCAGGCCCTCTCCCCCACCCGGGAGAGGGTCTTTCTCGGAGTGTCCGGCTCGCCTCACGGGCCACGGCGCGCTAAACGCCCTCCATTCGAAGAGCCCTTCCGCGGATGACCGCCTTGACCCAGTCCATCGCCTTGGCCAGCGAGAGCGGCGTGCCTCGCACTGCACCGAGCAAGACCGCTGACCGCCTGTTCCAGGGTGCGGCCTACGGTTCGGCCCTGCTCGTGCTGCTGGTGCTCGCGGGCATCCTCGGATCGATCATCTACGGGGCGATCCCCGCCTTCACCGAGTTTGGCTTCGGCTTCATCACCTCCAGTGCCTGGAACATCGGCACCGAACAGTTCGGCGCGCTGCCCGCCGTGATCGGCACCGTGGCCGCCGCCCTCTTGGCGCTCGTCATCGGCGTGCCGGTTTCCTTAGGCATCGCGATCTACCTGACGCAGCTCTGCCCCGGCTGGGCGCGCAAGCCCGTCGCCATGACCATCGAGCTGCTCGCCTCGGTGCCGAGCATCATCTACGGCATGTGGGGCCTGTTCGTGTTCGCGCCGCTCTTCGCCCGCTTCGTGCAGGTGCCGGTCTCGAACGTCGTCGAGGGGCTGCCGATCGTCGGCACGGTCCTCTACGCACGCATTCCCTCCGGCGTCGGCGTGCTCACCGCCGGCATCATCCTCGCGATCATGATCGTGCCGTTCGTCGCCTCGATCACCCGCGACATGCTCGATCAGATCCCGACCGTGCTGCGTGAGAGCGCCTACGGCATCGGCTGCACCACCTGGGAGGTCGTGCGCCACGTCCTCGTGCCGCAGGCGTCGGTCTCGATCATCGGCGCGATCATGCTCGGCCTCGGCCGCGCGCTCGGCGAGACCATGGCGGTCACCTTCGTGATCGGTAATGCCAACCGCCTCTCGGCCTCGATCTTCGATCCGGGTTCGACCATCGCCTCGCGCATCGCCAACGAGTTCAACGAGGCCGACGGGCTCCAGCTCTCCTCGCTGATGGCGCTCGGCTGCCTGCTCTTCATCATCACCTTCTTCGTGCTGATCATCGCGCGCCTGCTGGTGCGGCGCACCAAGGTCGCCTGAACCGAAATCTCCGCAACGCCGCCAGCCTCGGAACACCACGAGCCATGGATGCCAGCCCTTCCCTCGCAACGGCCGAACGCCCCCGGAGGGCGAGCCGTGTGCGCTCCGGCCGCCGGATCGCCGACCGCATCCTGATCCTGGCGAGCACGTTCGCGACGCTGCTCGGCATCGCCGTGCTCGGCTCGATCCTGCTGATGCTGATCGTCGAGGGCGTGAAGGGCTTCACCCCCTCCCTTCTCACGGAGCCGACGCCGGGGCCGGGCTCCGTCGGCGGCGGCATCGCCAACGCGATCCTCGGCAGCCTCGTGATGACGTTCATCGGCATCGTCATCGCCACGCCGATCGGGCTGATGGCCGGCACCTTCCTCGCGGAATACGGCCGCACCTCGAAGATCGCGGACATCATCCGCTTCCTCAACGACGTGCTGCTCTCGGCGCCCTCGATCCTGATCGGCCTGTTCGTCTACACGCTGATGGTGCGGCCGATGGGGACCTATTCCGGCTGGGCCGGGGCGGTGGCGCTCGCCATCATCGCCACCCCCGTGATCGTGCGCACCACCGAGGACATGCTGCGCCTCGTGCCGAGCCAGATGCGTGAGGCCGGCGCCGCCCTCGGCGCGCCCCGCTCCCTCGTCATCCGCGCGATTACCTGGCGGGCGGCGAGTGCCGGTGTCGTCACCGGCATCATCCTGGCGCTGGCCCGCATCGCCGGCGAGACCGCGCCGCTGCTGTTCACGGCGCTCAACAACAACAGCTGGTTCAACGCGAACCTGCTCGGCGGCGTGCCCAACCTGCCGGTGATGATCTACCAGTTCGCGCTGTCGCCCTATCCGAACTGGCAGAGCCTCGCCTGGGCGGGCGCCCTTCTCATCACCGTCACCATCCTGGCCCTGTCGGTGGTGGCCCGCCTCGTGATCAAGGACCAGCGGGCGCGCTGAGGCCGCCCCCCGGACAGACCTCCCACCTGCGAGACAATCCGATGAGCGCCTCCCCCGCGATCCGCAGCCAGTTCGAAGGCCGAAGCCCGGCCGACGTCAAAGCTCCGGTGCGCATCGCCTGCAAGGATCTCAACTTCTACTATGGCAACTTCCATGGCCTGAAGGACATCAACCTCGACTTCCGCGACCGGCAGGTGACCGCGCTGATCGGTCCCTCGGGCTGCGGAAAGTCGACCCTGCTGCGCACCTTCAACCGCATCTACAGCCTCTATCCGGAGCAGCGCGCGGAAGGTGAGATCCTGCTCGACGGGCAGAACGTTCTGGACCCGAAGATCGACCTGAACGAACTTCGCTCGCGCGTCGGCATGGTGTTCCAGAAGCCGACACCCTTCCCGATGTCGATCTACGACAACGTCGCCTTCGGCCTGCGCCTCTACGAAAAGCTTCCGAAAGCCGAACTCGACGTGCGCGTGGAGGAATCCCTGCGCAAGGCTGCGTTGTGGGACGAGGTGAAGGACAAGCTCAAGCAGTCCGGCACCGGCCTCTCCGGCGGCCAGCAACAGCGCCTGTGCATCGCTCGCACCGTGGCGCAGCGCCCCGAGGTGATCCTGTTCGACGAGCCGACCTCGGCGCTCGACCCGATTTCCACCGGCCGCATCGAGGAGCTGATCGAGCAGTTGCGGACCGAGTTCACGATCGTCATCGTGACCCACAACATGCAGCAGGCCGCGCGGATCTCGCAGTTCACGGCATTCATGTATCTCGGCGAGCTGATCGAGTTCGACGCGACCACCAAGATCTTCATGAACCCGGCCAAGCGGCAGACCCAGGACTACATCACCGGCCGCTTCGGCTGAGATCGGCCGCGACTGCACCCCAGTCGCGGCCCCCCGCGCCCCCGTTGAGGCGCGCCCTCTTCCGCCGGACCCCGTGTCCATCGCAGTTTGAGAGCGCCCTCGTCCGACTGCCTGATCGGGAAATTCGCGACATGGCCGACCATATCGTCTCCTCCTACGACACCGACCTCGAGAACCTGCGCCGTTCGATCGCCGAAATGGGCGGCGTGGCCGAGAAGATGATGACGGATGCCACCGACGCCCTGGTGCGCCGGGATACCACCCTCGCCCAGGCGGTGATCGTCGCCGACAAGCGCCTCGACCTGCTGCAGCGGGAGATCGAGGAGCGCTCGGTTCTTCTCATCGCCCGCCGTCAGCCGCTGGCCATCGACCTGCGCGAGACGATCTCCGGCATCCGCGTCTCGGGCGACCTGGAGCGGATCGGCGATCTGGCCAAGAACATCGCCAAGCGCGTCGTGGCGATCAGCGATCAGGCCCAGCCGCAGAAGATCGTGCTCGGCGTCCAGCACATGAGCGACCTCGTGCAGGAACAGCTCAAGGATGTGCTCGATGCCTATGCGAGCCGCGACGTGACCGCCGCCCGCGAGGTCTGGGGGCGGGACAGCGCCATCGACGCGCTCTACAATTCACTGTTCCGCGAACTCCTCACCTACATGATGGAGGATCCGCGCAACATCTCGTTCTGCACGCACCTGCTGTTCTGCGCCAAGAACGTCGAGCGGATCGGCGATCACACCACCAACGTCGCCGAAACCATCGAATACCTCGTCACCGGCGAGACGCCGACGGCCGAGCGGCCCAAGAACGACGCTTCGAACTACGCGACGATTACGCCGGGCGCCTAGGTTTTCACGCGGCGCGGCGATCAAGAGACGTCTCCGGCTCCTCTCTCGAGGGCCGGGCGTGACGGATGGAAAGACGGGCGATGACGAGTGCGCACATCCTGATCGTCGAGGACGAGGAATCGCTGACGACCCTGCTGCGCTACAATCTCGAAGCGGAGGGCTTCCAAGTCGATGTCGCCGTTCGCGGCGATGAGGCGGACCTTCGCCTGCATGAGACGACGCCCGATCTCGTGCTGCTCGACTGGATGGTGCCGGGCCTCTCGGGGATCGAGCTGTGTCGGCGCATCCGGGCCCGCCGCGAGACCGAACGCCTGCCGGTCATCATGCTGACCGCCCGAGGCGAGGAGACCGACCGCGTGCGCGGCCTCTCGACCGGCGCCGACGACTACGTCGTCAAGCCGTTCTCCGTGCCGGAGCTGCTCGCCCGGGTCCGCGCGCTCCTGCGCCGCGCCAAGCCCACCCACGTCTCCGACATGCTCGTGGCCGGCGACATCGAGCTCGACCGCGTCAGCCACCGCATCCGCCGGCAGGGCCGCGAGATTCATCTCGGGCCGACGGAGTTCAAGCTGCTCGAATATCTGATGCAGAGCCCCGGCCGGGTCTTCTCGCGGGAGCAGTTGCTTGACGGCGTGTGGGGCCACGACGTCTATATCGACGAGCGCACGGTCGACGTTCATGTCGGCCGCCTGCGCAAGGCGATCAACCGCCCGCGCCAGAGCGACCCGATCCGCACCGTGCGCGGCTCCGGCTACTCGTTCGACGAAATGTTCGCCGGAGCGGAGTGATACGGCTTCGGCTTGATGGGAGCGGGGAGCTAGATCGCGCAACCCACGCGGCGCTTGATCAGGGCACCATCGCGCCCGCGCGATGGGATCCGGCCGAGGCCCTGATCCGCCCTCCCGAAGAGATCAACCGGATTGGGTATGAGGGGTGGTTCCGCGGGTCGGGCAGCGCCCGTCCCCGTTCGACTCACTCGGGCCACCGCCCGCCGTTGCGGGCGTGCTCCGGTCGTGGCTCTTAGCGGAAGCCGGCGACGCGGCGATCGCGCTTGCGCTCGGCGGCCGGCTGGTAGGCGATCTGCGCGTGCTGGGTGCAGTACGGAAGGCCCGTGATCGCGCGGCCGCCGCAGAAGCGGAAGTCCGGCGAGGTCGGGTCGCCCATCGGCCAGCGGCACATCGATTCGCGCAGGTCCATGATGGTGACCCGCTCGGACACCGCGAGGGCCACCGGCTCGGGGGCAGGCTTCTGCGGCAGCGGGAAATCCGGGGCGGGTCGGTGCGCCACGATCGCGGGCGGTTCCGGCAGCGTCGGCTCCTCGACGACCACGACCTCCATCTCGACCTCGGCGGCCAAGCCCTCTCGGCGACGGCCTTGCGACGTCGGACCCATCGATTTGACGCGACCGGAGAGCCCGAGGCGATGCACCTTGCCGATGACGGCGTTGCGCGAGACGCCACCGATCTGCAGGGCGATCTGGCTGGCGCTCAGGCCGTCATCCCACAGGCGACGAAGCAGCTCGACGCGCTCATCCGTCCAGCTCGGGACTGCTTCCGTCATTGTCCCCTCCACGTCGAAACATCCTTGAACGCGAGACCGGCCGACAGCGCGGCGCTGCGGCCGCACATGGCGACAGCAGGCATGGCCAGGGCCCGCGATCCGGCCCTGCACATGTCGGTTAACAGACGCCAAAGATGCCGTTGGCGACGCTGTGGAGACTACAGGACAGCTCGGCCGCGGAGCAAGGGTCCGCGCGTCTCACGACCCGGTTTCCCCCGGCAATCGGACCCGTCGAACGCCGGCCCGGATCGGTTTCCGCAATGGAGCAAGCCAATCCTCCGCCATCCGTTAACGCGTTGCATAAACTTGCTCTTTTTCGAGCGTGCGGATTGGGCGAGGGCGGACCTGCCGCGGTGCCGGGCGGTTGCATGTATTGCCAAGATTGCCACGCTCGCCTCGGAAGCACGGTCGAAAAAGATTGTCCGGGCGGACGGGATGACTATGTGACGGACGTCATCCGCCGGCCCACCGCCTGTGGACAACGGACCTTGAACGGACTTTGGGAGATCGCATGCGACTGCGCCTCGCGCCGGCCCTTTTCCTCCTTGCCGCGATGCCGGGAAGCGCGATGGCCGCGGGGCCGGCCGCGCCGGTTCCGGCCGAGGCCGCCATCCGGCTCACCAACCACCGCGCGGTCTACGACCTGTCGCTGGCCCGATCCGAGGGGACGCGGGCGGTCGAGGGCGTGCGCGGGCGCATCGTCATCGATTTCTCGGGCGACGCCTGCCGTGGCTACACCATGCAGACGCGTCAGGTGACGATGCTCAATTCCGGCGAGTCCGGCGACCGCACCTCGGACCTGCGCAGCACCACCTTCGAGAACGGCGACGGCAAGGGCTTCCGCTTCCGCACCACGACCATCCTCAACAATGCGCCCTCCCCGGCCGTCGATGGAACGGCGGAGGCCGCCGACGCGCTCAAGGTGAAGCTCAAGGAGCCCAAGCGCGACCAGTTCCAGGCCGAGGGTGCGGTCCTGTTTCCGATCCACCACATGATCCGCCTGATCGAGGCGGCCAAGGCCGGCGAGACGACGGTTTCGGCCAAGGTGTTCGACGGCTCGGATGACGGGCGCAAGGTCTACGACACGCTGGCGATCATCGGCCGCCCGAACGCGGCGCCCGCCGCCGACACCGAGCGCGACAAGCCGCTGCGCGAGGGCGACCATGGCACCATGCGCCGGTGGCCGGTGACGTTGAGCTACTTCACCGCCGGAGCGGGTGAGCGCACGCCGATCTACACTCTCACCTTCGATCTCTACGAGGACGGCGTCAGCGGGCGGCTGCACCTTGATTACGGGGATTTCGCCATCGACGGGAATCTAACGCGGCTCGACCTCGCCAAAGCCGACCCGAAGGCCGACGCCGCCTGCAAGAAGTAGCCGTCGCGCCTCAGTTGCGGCGCCGCTCCGGTTCGCCGGTGAAGACGAGGCCGCGCTGGATTGCGGCATTGCCGAACTTCTCCCGCAGCCGGTCGAGCGCCGCCTCGCGGCGGGCGACCCGCTCGATGCCCTGATCGGCGAGGTCGCCGCGGTCGGCATGGATCGCGCCGCAGAGATCACCGCCGCCGATGCCGATCAGCCGGAAGGCGGTGCCGTCGCAGGCCGCCCGCAGCATGGGCTCGCCCTCGTGGAAGAGCCGGTCGGCGAGCTGCGTGGGTTTCAGGCTGCCGCGGGTGCGGGTGCGCAGCCGGAAGTGAGAATCCTTCAGCTTCAGCGTGACGCTGCCGGCGGCGAGCTCCGCCCGTTTGAGCCGCGCCGACACCTTTTCGCAGAGCTTCCAGAGGATTGGCCGCAGATCCTCGAACCGGGTGAGATCGGTCGAGAAGGTCGTCTCGGACGACACGCTCTTGGCCTCCCGCGTCGGGCGCACCGGCCGCCGGTCCCGGCCGGCCGCGAGGTCGAAGAGACGCAGCGCGTCCCGCCCGAGGGATGCCTGGAGACGCGCCGGATCGGCCCGCGCGATGTCGCCGACGCGGTGGATGTTGAGCGAAGCGAGGCGGTTTCGCGCGCTCTCGCCGATGCCGGGCAGGATGCCGACCGGCTTGTCGGCGAGGAAGGTCGCGGCATCCTCGCCTGCGATGATCGAGAAGCCGCGGGGCTTGTCGAGATCCGAGGCGATCTTGGCCAGGAACTTGTTGTCGGACAATCCCACCGAGACGGTGATGCCGACCTCCGCCTCGACCCGTGCGGCGAAGCGGGCGAGCGTGAGCGCCGGGCTCGTCCCGTGCAGGCGCTCGGTGCCGGAGAGGTCGAGGAACGCCTCGTCGATGGAGACGGGCTCGACCAGCGGCGTGAGCGCCAGCATCATCGCCCGCACCTCGCGCCCGACGCGAGCGTACTTCTCCATATCCGGCCGCAGCACCGTGGCATCGGGGCAGCGCTTCAACGCCTCGAACATCGGCATCGCCGAGCGCACGCCGGAGATGCGGGCGAGATAGCAGGCGGTCGAGACGACGCCGCGTTTGCCCCCGCCGATGATGAGCGGCTTGTCGCGCAAGGACGGGTCGTCGCGTTTCTCGATCGCCGCGTAGAAGGCGTCGCAATCGACATGGGCGATGCTCAGGGCGTCGCGGGCCGCGTGCGAGAGCAGGCGCGGCGAGCCGCATCCGCGGCAGCGCAGGGCGCCCTCGGCTTGCATCGTCAGGCAATCGCGGCAGAAGGGTCTCACGTCGAAAAACTCGCCCGGCCTTTGCCGGGCTGATGCGGGCAAGACAGGTTGTACGAATGTCCGGCGCCGCCGACCAGGGTTCTCCCGCGTCCCATCCCACGCCGAATCCCGATGCGCCGCCCCTGCGCCTCCTCGTGCTCGGCGGCACCACCGAGGCCAGCGCGCTCGTCGCCGGGCTGGCGCGGAAGCCGGAGGTCGCGGTGACGCTGTCGCTGGCGGGCCGCACCGCCGCGCCGCGGCCCGAACCGGTGTCGACCCGCATCGGCGGGTTCGGCGGCGCGGAGGGGCTGGCGCGGTGGCTTTCGGAGAACGGCATCGAGGCGGTGATCGATGCGACCCACCCCTTCGCCGCGCGGATCTCGGCCAACGCGGCTGCGGCGTGTAGAGCTGTCGCGGTGCCGCTGCTCGCGGTGCGCCGCCCCGCCTGGGAGCGCGAACCCGGCGACGACTGGATCGCTGCTGCAAACGTCCCGGACTGTCTCGACGCGCTCGGGACCGCACCGAGAACGGTGTTCCTCACCATCGGTCGGCAGGAGCTGGCGGCCTTCGCCCGCGCGCCGCAACACGCTTATGTCGTGCGCACCATCGAGCCGGTGGGCGATGCGCTGCCGGTGCCGAACCTCGTGACCGTCAGCGCCCGCGGCCCCTTCACCCTCGCGGACGAGATCCGCTTCATGCGCGAGGCGCGCATCGAGGTGCTGGTGACGAAGAATTCCGGTGGCGCGGCGACCTATCCGAAGATCGAGGCCGCGCGCCGGCTCGGGCTTCCCGTGGTGATCGTCGCCCGCCCTGCCCTGCCAGATGTGCCGGCCGTCGCCGATGCCGCGGGTGCGCTCCCCTGGCTCAGGGCACGGCGTACCGAGCGCGGAACCGTGTGAATCCGGCTCGACGCCGCCCGGCCCCGATGCCATGGCAGCGTCATGCCCGTCCCTCGACCGAAGAACCGCCGATGACCCGCGCCCTGATGATCCAGGGGACCGGATCCGATGTCGGCAAGTCGCTGCTGGTGGCCGGTCTCGCCCGCGCCTTCACCCGGCGCGGGCTGACGGTGCGTCCGTTCAAGCCGCAGAACATGTCGAACAACGCCGCCGTCACCGCCGATGGCGGCGAGATCGGTCGGGCGCAGGCGCTCCAGGCCCGCGCCGCGCGGGTCGCGCCCTCCGTCCACATGAACCCGGTGCTCCTGAAGCCGCAGAGCGAGGTCGGCGCGCAGGTGGTGGTGCAGGGGCGGATGATCGGCACGGCGCGGGCGCGGGAATACCAGGCCTGGAAGCCGCGCCTGATGGCCTCCGTGCTCGACAGCTTCGAGCGGCTGCGCAGCGAGGCGGATATCGTGCTCGTGGAGGGCGCGGGTTCCCCGGCCGAGGTGAACCTGCGACAGGGCGACATCGCCAATATGGGGTTTGCCCGGGCGACCGGGACGCCGGTGGTGCTCGTCGGCGATATCGACCGAGGCGGCGTCATCGCCAGCCTCGTCGGCACGCAGGCGGTGCTGGAGCCCGACGATGCGGCGATGATCCGCGGCTTCATCGTCAACCGCTTTCGCGGCGATCCGACGCTGTTTGCCGACGGCATGGCTCTGATCGCCGCGCGCACCGGCTGGTCGCCGTTCGGCCTCGTGCCGTTCTTCCCCGACGCGGCCCGCCTGCCGCCGGAGGACGCGGTGGCGCTCGACGCCCCGCAAGCGCGCCGCGACGGCGCCGTGCCGCTGATCGCGGTGCTGCGCTTTCCCCACATCGCCAATTTCGACGACCTCGACCCGCTGCGGCAGGAGACCGGCGTCGCGGTGACTTTCGTGCCGCCCGGCACTCCTGTTCCGGCGGAAGCCGATCTCATCGTCCTGCCGGGCTCGAAAACCACGATCGACGACCTCGAATGTCTCCGTGCGCAGGGCTGGGACATCGATATCCGCGCCCATCTGCGCCGTGGCCGCCGCGTGCTCGGGCTGTGTGGCGGCTACCAGATGCTCGGCCGATCCATCGCCGATCCGCAGGGGATCGAGGGCGCGCCGCGTGACCGGCCGGGCCTCGGCCTCCTCGACGTCGAGACGGTGATGACGGATGCAAAGCGCCTCGTCGCGGCCACCGGCACGACCCTCGCCGATGGTGAGCCGTTCTCCGGCTACGAGATGCATGTCGGCGACACGACCGGGCCGGACACCGCCCGGCCCCTGCTGCGCTTCGCCGACGGCCGGGTCGACGGGGCCGTCTCCGGCGACGGGCTCGTGACCGGCACCTATGTCCACGGCCTGTTCGCCGACGACCGCCAGCGCGCCGCCTGGCTCGCCCGGCTCGGCGCTGCGCCGGGTCTCACCCGCTACGAGGCCGGCATCGAAGAGGTGCTCGACCGCTTCGCCGACCACCTCGAAGCGCATCTCGATTGCGACGGGCTGCTGCGCTTGGCTTGAGCGACGCTACCGGCCGAAGGTGAGCCAGAGGCCGGTTCCGGCCGCGACCAGCGTGAATTGCAGCGCGCAGGCCGTGCGGTAGAGTTTCAGCGCGCGCACGATGTCGTCGGCATTGGCCTCGGCCCGCCCGTCGCCCATCCAGGCATCCTCGACGCGGGTGTCGCCGTAGATGCGTGGGCCCGCGAGCCGTAAGCCGAGCGCCCCGGCCATGGCCGCCTCGGGCCAGCCGGCATTGGGCGAGCGGTGGCGGCCCGCGTCGCGGCGGATTGCCCGCCACGCGCCGACCGCGGAGACATCCCGGCTCAGGGCTGCTGCCGTGATCAGCAGGAGGGCGGTGAGCCGCGAGGCCGGCAGGTTCACGAGGTCGTCGAGACGGGCGGAGGCCCAGCCGAAGGCCTCGTAGCGGGGGGTTCGGTGGCCGATCATGCTGTCGGCGGTGTTGATCGCCTTGTAGAGCGCGCCGCCGGTGAGCCCGCCGGCGCCGATCCAGACGGCCGGTGCGACGATGCCGTCGGAAAAATTCTCGGCAAGACTCTCGATCGCGGCCCGGCACACGGCGGCTTCGTCCAGGCTCTCGGGGTTTCGTCCGACGATCATCGACACGGCTTGGCGCCCGCCCGCCAGCCCCTCCGTCCGCAGGGCGACGGAGACGCGCCGGACATGGACGAACAGGCTGCGCTGCGCCGGCAGGCTCGCGGCGAGGATCGCGAGGATCACCAGGCCGAACCCGTGGCCCGTGAGCGCGGCGAGCGCCGTCAGCCCCAGGGCGACGGTGGCCACCACGGCGAGGAGCACGGTGAGCGCCAGGATGCCGCTGAGGCGGCGCGTTCGCGGCGTGCCTCGGTTGAGCCCGCGCTCGAGCGCCGCGATCAGCCGGCCGATCCAGGTGACAGGATGGCCGAGTGCCCTGTAGAGGCGGTCCGGATAACCCGCCATGGCCTCGATCAGCAGGGCGAGGGCCAGGATGCCGAGGGTGTCGGGCGGATGGGTCAGGGCGATCCAAGACATCGTTGGCAGGGGCCGGTGCGGGGCGGGATGGGCGGACGCGAGGGGCTGACGGACGGTTCGCGCGACGGTGTCGCGCATGGCGGCGATCTCGACGCGGCCCGCCGGCTGTTTCCGGGGGCGCCCGAGCCGTGGATCGACCTTTCGACCGGTATCAACCCGGTGCCCTATCCGCTGCCGCCCCTCATAGCCAGCGCCCTTTACCGCCTGCCCTCCCCCGCCGACCTCGCCCGGCTCAAATCCGCGGCGGCGGAGGCCTATGGTGCGCCGGGGCCGGACCATGTCGTCGCCGCGCCCGGCACGCAGATCCTGATCGAAACCCTGCCGCGGCTGATGCCGCCGTCCCGCGTCGCGGTGGTCGGCCCGACCTATGCCGAGCACGCGGCCGCCTGGACCCGCTCCGGCCATACGGTGCGGATGGTGGCCGATCCGCACGAGGCCGAGGGCGCCGACATCGTGGTCGCGGTCAGCCCCAACAATCCCGATGGGCGCGTGTTCTCGGCCGAGGCGTTGGCGCGCGTCGCCGGGGGAGGCCTCGTCGTGCTCGATCAGGCCTTTGCCGATCTGGAACCCGTGGAGGCCGCGCGGCCGGGGCCCGGCCTCGTGATCCTGCGTTCGTTCGGTAAGACGTACGGGCTGGCAGGGCTTCGGCTCGGCTTCGCGCTCGCCGAGCCGGCCCTGGCGCGGCGCATCGAAGCCGCCCTCGGTCCCTGGGCGGTTTCGGGGCCCGCCATTGCCGCAGGCTGCGCGGCTTTGCCGGATGCCGCGTGGCGCCGCGAGGCCGCAGTCGCGCGGGCGAAGGATGCGGGCCGCCTCGACCGGATGATCGGGCGGGCCGGTGGACGGATCGTCGGCGGGACGGCCCTGTTCCGCACGGCGGATTTCCCCGACGGGCCCGGCCTGTTCCAGGCGCTCGGCGAGGCCGGGATCTATGTGCGGCGCTTCGTCGAGGCGCCGGAGCGGCTGCGCTTCGGCCTGCCCCCGGACAAGGCGGCGTGGTGCCGCCTCTCGCGGGTGCTCAAATAGGCTGAGTTCGGCCGCCGAGCCAGGACACGACGAGCGCGGCGAGTGCGAAGGCACCGCCCACGGCGCAGACGCCGGGCCAGCCGGCGAGGAGGAAGGCCCGCGAGCCGAGGAAGGCGCCCGCCGCCCCGCCGATGAAGATGGCGGTGAACAGCACGGTGTTGATGCGCCCGCGGGCGCCCGGTGCGAGGGCGTAGGCGCGCGTCTGGTTGGCGATGAGCGCGCCGTTGATGCCGATATCGAGAAGCAGCACGCCCGCTCCGATGGCCAGGATCGACACCTCTCCGGCCAGTGCCAGCACCGCGAAGGCCGCCGCGACCAGAACGCTGCCGACGATCACCACCGGCCGGGCGCCGCGCCGGTCGCTGTAGCGGCCGGAATAGGGGGCGATCAGCGCGCCCGCCACGCCGATGACCCCGAACAGGCCCGCACCCGCCGCGGTGAGGTCGAAGGGCGGCGCCTCGACGAGGAGCGCCAGCGTCGCCCAGAACGCGTTGAAGCTGGCAAATAGCAGGGCCTGGGACAGGCTGGCATTGCGGAGGATCGGCTGGCTGCGCACGAGATGCAGCAGCGAGATCATCAGCGCGCGATAGCGCAGACGCTGCTTGGGTGCGCTGCGCGGCAGCGTGCGCCACGCCACCCCCGCCATGGCGACGGCGAGGCCGGCGGCGGCGAAGAACACCGCGCGCCAGCCGAACTGCGCGCCGACGAAGCCGCTCGCGGTGCGGGCAAGCAGGATGCCGGAGAGCAGGCCGGTCATCACGCCGCCGACGATGCGCCCCCGGCTCGCATCGGGCGCGAGCTCGGCGGCGAAGGGCACCGCCTGCTGTGCGGCGCAGGCGAGCACGCCGATGACGAGGCTCGCCCCCGCCAGCACCGCGAGGTTCGGGCTGAGCGCGGCGACGACCAGGGCGACGGCCAGCCCCAGCAACTGCCACACGATGAGATCGCGCCGCGGTAGGGCATCGCCCAGGGGCACGAGGAACAGGATGCCCAAACCATAGCCGACGAGGCTGGCCGTGGGCAAGAGCAGGGCCGCGCGCTCGCCGAACTCGGCGACGAGGACCGCGAGCAGAGGCTGATTGTAGTAGATGTTGGCGACGGCCCCACCCGCGATCAGGGTGAGCCCGATGCGCGTCGTCGGGGAAAGGGCGCGGTCGCCGCCCGCATCACGGCTCATCGCTGCGCCGCCCGCATCTCGGAGGGCTGGGACGGACAGGCAGGGAGGGGCGGGGCAAACGGCATGGACCGCCCCATAATGCAGGCCGCCGCCGGACCGCCAGCCCTGGCGACACGGTGCGAGGCAGCCGTCGCGCGGCAGAATGTCCGGTTTCGCTCAGGCTCCCGCGAAACGCCCGGTCGAAGGCACGTCTTCTCCAAGGGCGACGGCGCCTTGCCAGGGACACCCGGACGCATGCCGGTAGCATCCCGCAAAAGACTGCCTATATGATCAATTGTAACAAAAACACACAGCCTTTGCAGCAGCTTGGCCGGCCAATCATTTACAGATGGGCGCGTGGTGGCGCACATTTTGTATGGGTGGCCGGAGGCCGCTTCAAGATGAGGAGTCGTGTATGCCGAATTACCGCGTCCACTTCGCGAAGCAGATCCTCGGAGTGCCCTTCACGGTCGGTTTCGTCGAGATCTCCCGCGCCCGCGATCCGGAGCGCGCCCTGAAGGCCGCGGAGATCCGTTTCGCCCGTTCCCGCGGCGTGAACGATTGGCGCGAGCGCGCAGATACGGTTGATCTCGCGCCGCATGCCGAGGCCGAGTTCTGACGGCTGCCGACGGGTCGGCCTCGGCCGACCATGGCCTGCCGGCACAGCGCACTTCACTCAGCGGAATGGTGTTGCCGGAGGCGCCCACTGGGGCGCCCGCATGCGTGCCATATCTGGCGCCGCGGCGGCGTAGGCTTTAGGTTCCGGTAACGGCCGAGCCTTGTCTGCGTCGGCTCGGCGGATCCAAGGGCTTGTTCGGTCATGGCGGCGATCTCGTTCCTCGGCGATCTCATCCAGACCATCAGTGACCGGGGCCGCGACCTCATCGGCTTGGCCCGCTCCGATCTGGCACGGACGGCCAGCGCGGCCGACCTCGCCCGGTTCTGCGAAGACCTGATTTCCCGGCGTGGCGAAGCCTCGGGCGTCGCGCTCGCCCGCTTGATCCTCGATCGCTACGCCGCCTTCCCCGTGGAGGATCGGCTCGCCTTCCTGGAACTCATCGCCACCGAATTCGGCGCCGATCACGAGGCGGTCGATGCGGCCATCGCCGCTTACCGGGCCGATCCGACGCGGGCCCGTCTCGGCCGGTTGCACGTGGCGGCCGAGCCGCGCTCGCAGGAACTGATCCGGCGGCTCAACCTCGCCCGCGGCGGCACCCTGGCGCTGGTGCGGATGCGCGAGGATCTGTTCGCGCTGCGCAAGCGCCTGAAGGATCGGGAAGCCGCCCCGGAGACGATCGACGCGGCGGTGAGCCTCGACAGCGATTTCGAGCACCTGTTCGCCTCCTGGTTCAACCGCGGCTTCCTCGTGCTGCGTCCGATCGATTGGTCGACGCCGGCCGACATCCTCGAAAAGATCATCCGCTACGAGGCGGTCCATGAGATCGCCGATTGGGACGAGTTGCGCCGCCGGATCCAGCCGACGGACCGGCGCTGCTTCGCCTTCTTCCATCCGGCCTTGCTCGACGAGCCGCTGATCTTCGTCGAGGTGGCGCTCACCAACGCCATCGCTCCGGCGATCCAGCCGATTCTCGCGGATGGGCGCGAACCCGTGCCCGCGCGGAGCGCCACGACCGCGATCTTCTACTCGATCTCGAACTGCCAGAAGGGCTTGGCCGGGGTCACCTTCGGCAATTTCCTCATCAAGCAGGTGGTCGAGGATCTCGCCCGCGAAATTCCCTCGCTGAAGACCTTCGTCACCCTCTCGCCGGTGCCCGGCTTCCGCACCTGGCTCGACCGGGAGCGCGGTGCCGACGCGCCGCAGTGCCTGACCCGGGAGGATGTCGAGGCATTGCGCCTGCTCGATACCGACGATTGGCGCAGCGACAAGACGAAGTCCGAGGCGGTGCGGCGCGCGATGCTGCCGGCGGCGGCCGCCTATTTCCTGCGCGCCAAGAACGAGAGGGGTCGCCCGATCGATCCGGTGGCCCGTTTCCATCTCGGTAACGGCGCCCGGCTGGAGCGCATGAACTTCCTCGGCGACACCTCGAAGAAGGGTCTGAAGCAGTCCTACGGATTGATGGTGAACTACCTCTACGATCTGTCGGCGATCGAGAAGAACCACGAGACCTACGTCAATCTCGGCACCGTCGCGACCTCGTCGGCTGTGAGCCGCGAACTACGCTCCAACCTGCCGCCGCCGCGGGCGGTTGTGCTGGCCGAAGCGGGCTGAGCCACGTTCTCAGCGGGGCAGCGGACGCCGCTTTTTCCCTGCGTCGCGGGACCGATTCCCTCCTCGCACGTTCTCCTGTCCGATGCCCGCCCGAAACTCTCAAGGTGGCGGGCCTAAAAAGAACAGGAGTTCCGCCATGGTTGATACGGATCGCGTCGTCGGCACCGCGAAGGATCTCGGCGGCCGGGCCCAGGGCGTGGTGGGCGATGCGCTCGGCTCCGACCGGGATTCGCTGGAAGGCCGCTACCGGGAAGCCGAGGGCCGGGCCCAGCGCATCTACGGGCAGGCGAAGGACACCGTGCGCGACATCGCCGACGATGTCGGCGGTTATGCGGAGGACGCCTATGACCGCGTCAGCCGTAACGGCGGCACGTATCTGCGCGACGGGCGCGAGCGGGTCGAGACCCAGGTCGGGGAGAACCCGTTCCTGGCGCTCCTGATCGCCGGCGCCGTCGGCTACGGCCTCGCCCTGCTGCTGCATTCGCGCCGCTGAGCGACACGTTCGGAGCGCGGCATTTCCCGCCGCGCTCCACTCTTTGCCGGGGCTACTGCGCGGTCCAGCCGCCATCCATGGGGATGTTAGTGCCAGTGATCTGGCTGGCGCTGTCGGAGCACAGGAACAGGGCGAGCGCGGCGACCTGATCGACCGTCACGAATTCCTTGGTCGGCTGCGCCTTGAGCAGCACGTCCTCGATCACCTGCTCCTTGGTGAGGCCGCGCGCCTTCATCGTGTCCGGGATCTGGCTCTCCACCAGCGGCGTCCAGACATAGCCGGGCGAGATGCAATTCACGGTGATGCCGTGGGTCGCGAGTTCGAGCGCCGCCGTCTTGGTGAGGCCGACGACGCCGTGCTTGGCCGCGACATAGGCCGACTTGAAGGGCGAGGCGACCATCGAGTGTGCCGAGGCCGTATTGATGACCCGGCCCCAGCCCTTCGCCTTCATGTGCGGCACCGCCGCACGCAGGGTGTGGAAGGCCGAGCAGAGGTTGAGGGCGATGATCTGGTCCCACTTCTCGATCGGAAAGTCCTCGATCGGCGAGACGTACTGGATGCCCGCATTGTTCACGAGGATGTCGATGCTGCCGAAGGTCTCGACCGAGAGCGCGATCAGCCCACCGATCTCGTCGGGCTTGGTGAGGTCGGCGGGCGAGTAGACCGCCTTGACCCCGAACTCGCTCTCGATGCCGCTGCGGGTCCGCTCGACGTCTTCGGGATTGCCGAACCCGTTGAGGACGACGTTCGCGCCGTCCTTGGCGAAGCTCTTGGCGATGGCGAGGCCGATGCCGCTCGTCGAGCCGGTGACGACGGCGGATTTCCCTTGCAGGCTCATGAATTCCCTCCGTTTCACGGGCCGCGCGGACCCTCTCGCCCCCGACTTGCCCCAATGGTTCGGCGAAGTCGATCTTGCTGCGCCGCACGCGCTGACGCTAAGCGGCGGTTGACACCCATGCCCGCTTACCCGAACACCTCGCGCCGGTCGCAGGGCGCCGGGCGGGTGCACGGCTGCCGAGCAAGAAGTTGGACCGACGATCGATGGCGGTGATGCGCTCCTATCTCGACTTCGAGAAGCCCGTGGCGGAACTCGAAGCGAAGCTCGAGGAACTCAAGGCCCTGGGCCAGCGCGACGGCGCCGTCTCGATCAGCGAGGAGGTCGGGCGCCTCGAGACCAAGGCGGCCCAGGCTCTCGCCGAGATCTACGCCGCCCTCACGCCCTGGCAGAAGACGCAGGTCGCGCGCCATCCGCAGCGGCCGCATTTCGTCGATTACTGCGCCGGTCTGATCGAGGAATTCACGCCGCTGGCCGGCGACCGCACCTTCGGCGAGGACGAGGCGATCCTCGGCGGCTTCGGGCGCTTCCGCGGCCGCCCGGTCTGCGTTCTCGGCCAGGAAAAGGGTGCCACCACCGAGGCGCGGATTCGGCACAATTTCGGGATGGCCCGACCGGAGGGCTACCGCAAGGCCGTGCGCCTGATGGAGACCGCCGACCGCTTCGGCCTGCCGGTCCTCGCCTTCGTCGACACCGCCGGCGCCTTCCCCGGCATCGAGGCCGAGGAGCGTGGCCAGGCCGAGGCGATCGCCCGCTCCACGGAAGCCTGCCTCGGGCTCGGCGTGCCGAACGTCGCCGTCGTCATCGGTGAAGGCGGCTCGGGTGGGGCCATCGCCATCGCCACCGCCAACACGGTGATGATGCTGGAACATGCCATCTACAGCGTGATCTCGCCGGAGGGCGCCGCCTCGATCCTGTGGCGCGACCAGGGCCGGGCGCACGACGCCGCCACCGCCATGAAGATCACCGCGCAGGATCTGCTGCGCCTCGGCATCATCGACTCCATCATCCCCGAAGCCACCGGCGGCGCCCACCGCGACCGCCAAGCGGCGCTCGACGCGACCGGTGACGCCATTTCGCGTGCGCTGGCCGAGTTCGAAGGCCTGAGCCGGGACGAAATCCGCGACCGGCGCGCGCAGAAGTTTCTCGAGATCGGCCGCAAACTGTGAAACGGGGGCTCGGCGCGGGCCTGCTGAACGGCCTGCGCCGTCTCGGCGGGCGCGACCTCCGCGAGCCCGGTGCCGTCAACCACATCTCGCTCGGCAGCCACTGCCATACCGCGCAGATCCTGAAGGGGCTCGGCCTGCGCACATGGTCGGCGCCCTTCGACTGGATCTTCTCCTCGCCGGGAATGGTCCGCGACTGCCTCGCCGATGACTTTTCCGATCTGCTCGACCGGCGCCACTATGAGAGCACGCCCCTGCCTGAGCGGCAGGCGCCGAACGAGACGCGCTGTCGCCATCTCCTCTACCGCGAGCGGCACGCGATCCCGTTCGTGTTCAACCACCACGACCCGGCGGCCAGCGACGAGGATTACCGTTTCCTGCAAGCCGGCGTGCGACGGCTGCGCGCGGCCCTGAACCGGTCCGGCGCCCGCAACCGCTTCTACCTGATGACCGCCCTTTCCACCGAGGCGGCGACGGTTCACGCGATCCGCGACGCGCTGACGGCGCGGGGTGCGGAGAATCACCTCGTGATGCTTCAGTTGCACCAAGGGGAGAGCCGGACAGCAAGTGTGCTGGCGCAGGAACCGCATCTCGACTGGCTCCGAATCGAGATTTGTTCGCCGTCCGTGGGAGTTCGCTTCGCCGATCCCGCCGATGATGCCTTCGTGAAGGCGCTCATGAGCGAGCGCAGCGCATTTCCCGCGGAACCGTGACGAATTTACCACGGCTATCCACAATGTGGATCGCCGCCTTGCGGTAAGCTCTGGGTAAGCTTAGCGAGCCTATAGGGTTCGGGGAGTGACGTTCGCAAAAGGGCAGGAATTGCCCTGCGGGCGAGGACACGTAAGGACGGGTTCCCCATGGCTGTGCGTCCGTTTGTGGCGGCTGCTGCCGTTGCTCTGGCGATGACCCTCGGTGCCTGCCAGGACAGCGCCATGCTCGGCGGCGCTTCGACCCGCAGCCTGACGCCGATTCCGCCGCAGACGCTCTCGCTCATGCAGACCAAGGGCATGAGCCAATCCGACCCGATTCTGATCCGCGCCTTCAAGAAGGAAGCGGAGATGGAGGTGTGGAAGCGCGGCGCCAACGGCCAGTACGCGCTGCTGAAGACCTTCCCGATCTGCCGCTGGTCGGGCCAGCTCGGCCCCAAGCTGAAGCAGGGCGACCGGCAAGCGCCGGAGGGGTTCTACGCGATCACGCCGGGTCAGATGAACCCGAATTCCAGCTACTACCTCTCCTTCGATGTCGGCTACCCGAACGCCATCGACCGGGCCAAGGGCGGCACCGGCAACTACATCATGGTGCACGGCACCTGCTCGTCCTCGGGCTGTTTCGCGATGACCGACGCCTCGATGTCGGAAATCTACGCGATCGCCCGCGAGGCCTTCAACGGCGGCCAGCGCGCCTTCCAGTTCCAGTCCTATCCGTTTCGGATGACGGCTTCGAACATCGCCAAGTTCCGCAACGACCCCAACGCGCCGTTCTGGAAGAACCTCAAGGAGGGCTCGGACTATTTCGAGACCCTCAAGGAGGAGCCGCGGGTCGCGGCCTGCGGCACCAAATACGTGTTCGGCGGTGCCGACGTGGCCGCGGGCAACTGCACGCCGCGGGTCGATCCGCTCGTCGCCGAGAAGCGCGACCGCGACAGCCACGAGGTTGCCGAGCTGATTGCCAAGGGCACGCCCGCGACCCGCGTCGTCTACGACGACGGCGGCCAGAACCCGGTCTTCCGCCCCCAGAAGCCGGAAGGGCCGACCCTCGCGGCGCTCATCGAGAATGAGAAGGAAAAGGAGAAGGAGCTCGCCTACACGGCCAAGGAGTACGGCCGCTACCATCTCGGCGATGTCAGCCGGCCGGAGAGCCTCGCGCTCGGGCCGAACGAGTTCGAGGTGGATGCCAAGGGCAAGCCCGTCCTGATCGCTGCCGCCTCCGCCGAGGCACCCGGCCCGACCAAGGCTGCGGCCGCCCGTAAGGAGCAGGCCAAGGAGCCCGCGAAGCCGACGACGGTGGTCGCCGTGCAGGAGCTGGCCAAGGCGGCTGACGGCAAGGCGGGTCACGCCAAGCCGGGCTCGGCCAAGCCGGCCCGTGTCACCGTGGCCGACGCGGATGGCGACGTGAGCGCCTTCAGCAAGGTTCTGGGCAAGAAGCCCGGCAAGGACGAGAAGGCCCCCGAGGCTCACAAGGCGAAGCCGCAGGCCGCGGTCACGACGACCGGTTCCCTGCGGAACTGATCCCCACTGGCGGATTGCTGGTGGCCGAGAGCGTGATCGTGCGGTGACGCGCCCGGTCGGATGATCGCCGGACCGGGGCGCGGACCCCATCGACAAAGCCGCGCGCATCCTGTACAGCCCCGCCCAACTCACAACAGGATGCCGAAATCCTGACGCCCGGACTTTACCGGACGGGCGCTAACGGCCGGAGCTTTTTCAATGAACATCATCGAGCAGCTTGAGCGGGAAGAAGTTGCCCGCCTCGCCAAGACCATTCCGGATTTCGAGCCGGGCGACACGGTCATCGTCAACGTCCGCGTCAAGGAAGGCGAGCGTACCCGCGTCCAGGCCTATGAGGGCGTCTGCATCGCCCGGAACGGCGGCGGCCTCAACGAGAGCTTCACCGTCCGCAAGATCTCCTACGGCGAGGGCGTGGAGCGCGTGTTCCCCGTGCACTCCCCGATGATCGATTCGATCAAGGTGGTCCGCCGCGGTAAGGTCCGTCGCGCCAAGCTCTACTACCTGCGCGACCGTCGCGGTAAGTCGGCCCGTATCGTCGAGCGGTCGGACCGCTCCGAGAAGGCCGCCAAGGCCCAGAAGGCTGCCGCCGCGACCGCCGCGGAGTAATCCTTCTCCAGGAGCGGCCCTACGGGGCCGCTTTTGCCGATGCGCCCGTCCCGAGATGATCGGGGCGGGTTTTTTGTTTTCCGGCCCCGTTCGATCGACGCCTCTCTAATCTCGACATTTCGGCCCGAGAGCAGTGTGATGTGGCATCTGGTCGATCGCTTCGGGACACGGCCCGTGATCGCGAGGCGAAGCGAAAGCGATCGAGGGTGAAGTCCTGTCTGGGGATGTCGCGTCCTAGATCGGTTCCCGGACGCGCGCGATGACGGAGCGGGGCACAACCTGAAGCGACCCACCGGAAGCCGCATAAGGGGAATCCGCGGCTAGTATGGCCCTCATGCGATGTTACATGAATTGGCGTCGCCCGAGTACGTCGAGCACTGGACACCCATTGCGATGAGGACGATCAGCACAGCTCGCACGTCGGTTGATCGCAAGATCCTCGATGTCGCTAAGGTGTTTCTTGAGCGGCTTGATGGCCGCTATCCCGTGCGAGGCGGCATCTTGTTCGGGAGCCGCGCACGCGCAAGCCATGAAGCGGACAGCGATGCGGATTTGGCCGTCGTGCTCGCAGGCACGTCGGGCGATCGGCGTTCCGCGTCACGGGATATGGCCGGAATCGCATTCGACGTTCTGATGGAAACGGGTGTGCTCGTCGATCCGCTTCCGCTCTGGGAGGACGAACTCGACCGCCGGGTTGCGTTCAGCAACCCGGCGCTCCTCGATGCGATTTGGCGCGACGGGGTGCGCGTGTGAGCCCGCAGCCCGACATCCCCGCCTCCTTCATGCGGAAGGCTGAGAGGGCCTTAGCGAGCGCGCGGGTGCTTCTTCGTGATGGTGATGCCGAAGGCGCCTGCAATCGCGCGTATTACGCGATGTTCGACTCGGCTCGTGCCGCGCTGATGATGCTTCCCGGAGACGTCGGTCCGCTCGCGACCATCAAGACGCACCGCGGGCTGATCGCGGCTTTCGGCCAGCATCTTGTCGCAACGGGCCGGATCGATCCGGCTTTCGGACGTTCTCTGAATCAGGTCGAGAAGCTTCGTCTTTCCTCAGACTATTTCGGCGACGTGCTGCCTGCGGACGACGGCCGTTGGGCCGTCGAGCAGGCGGACGCCTTCGTCAACGAGGTGAAAGTTCGCTTCCCGGAACTCTGAGCGAAGACAGCGGTGCTACGGGGGAGACATCATCCCCGCCGCAGCGCCTCCAGCACCTTGCCGCCCGGTCGCCCGGTGGCCGGCATGCCGAGTTGGCGCTCGATCTCCTTGATTGCCTCGCGGGTCTTGGAGCCGACCTTCCCGTCCGGCTCGCCGACATCGTAGCCGCGGGCGGTCAGGCGGGTCTGGAGGTCGCGGCGCTCGGCGCGCGAGAGCGGCGGATCATCGGTCGGCCAGTCGGCCTGGACGCCGGGGCGGCCCCGCAGGCGGTCCGAGAGGACGGCGATGGCCAGACCGTAGGACTCGGCGGCGTTGTAGGAATAGATGGCGTCGAAGTTCTTCGTCACGAGGAAGGCCGGGCCGTGGATGCCGGCGGGCGCGATGATGCCGGCCGGCCCCTCCCCCGTCAGCGCCTTGCCATCGACGCGCGTCACACCGAGCGAGGCCCAGTGGCCGATGGCGTGCTTGTTCTTGCGGCCGGCGGCCGCGACGTTGAAGCCGCGCGGCAGCCGCACCTCGTAGCCCCAGGGCTGCCCGTTCGACCATTTGGCGACGCGCAGGAAGTTGGCGGTGGAGGCGACCGCGTCGGCCACCGAATCGACCACGTCGCGCCGGCCGTCGCCGTCGCCGTCCACGGCGAGGCGCTGGTAGGTGGTGGGCATGAACTGCGTCTGGCCGAAGGCGCCGGCCCAGGAGCCGGTCAACCGCGAGGACTCGATGTCGCCCCGCTCGATGATCTTCAGCGTCGCGATCAACTCGCCGCGGAAGAAGTCGCGGCGGCGGTTGCCGGAGCAGGCGAGCGTGGCGAGCGATTGCACCAACGGCATCTTGCCGAGGTTCTTGCCGAAATTGGATTCGACGCCCCACACCGCGGCGATGGTGTGACGATCGACGCCGTAGCGCGCCTCCGCGCTCGCCAACGCCTGGGCATGCTGGCGCATGGCCGCGCGCCCGTCCTCGACCCGCTCTTCATCGACCAGCGCCGACATGTAGTCCCAGATCGGCGTCTTGAATTCCGGCTGCGCCTGGGACAGCTCGATCACCTTGTCGTCGTAGGCGATGTTGGCCGTCGCGGCGCGGAAGGTCTGGGCCGAGACGCCGGCCGCGGCGGCCTGCGCCTGGATGCCGGCAAGGCAGGATTGGAAGTCGGCTCGCGCGGGGGCGGCGAGAAGGCCGCCGGTCAAGGCAAGCCCGATCAGGCTGGCGCGGGTGGCTGGCGTCGGCATGGGTCGGCGCTCCGTCAAAGTTCGGGGATTCTCTCGCGCGATTCAGGCGATACGAGGGTTAACGAAAGGTGAGGATCGGGGTGCGGCGGAGTCGCGGCACGGGGCCCGGCATTGACCGTGCTCGCGTTCTCGTCTAGGCACCGGCTCGTGTACGGGGCTCCGGTTTGGGGCCCCGTCGCATTTCATGCGCACCCGTGGGCGGTAACAGCCGCCCTGTCGCCCTCGCCGCTCCGGCGAAGAGGGAGAGGAGGGCGCGTTCCTCATAAATTTGTTCCAGAGGAACAGCGATGTCAAAACGCGTCCAGGCGAAGCACAAGCTCGATCGCCGCATGGGCCAGAACATCTGGGGCCGCCCGAAGAGCCCGGTGAACCGCCGCGAATACGGCCCCGGCCAGCACGGCCAGCGCCGTAAGGGCAAGATGAGCGACTTCGGCACGCAGCTGCGCGCCAAGCAGAAGCTCAAGGGCTATTACGGCAACATCACCGAGAAGCAGTTCCGCCGTTACTACGCCGAGGCGATCCGCCTGCGCGGTGACTCCGGCGAGAACCTGATCGGTCTGCTCGAGCGCCGCCTCGATGCCGTGGTGTACCGTTCGAAGTTCGTGGCGACCCCGTTCGCCGCGCGCCAGTTCGTCAACCACGGGCACATCAAGGTCAACGGCCGCCGGGTCAACATCCCGAGCTACCAGGTCAAGGCCGGCGACGTGATCGAGGTGAAGGAAGCCTCCCGCCAGCTCGAGATCGTGGTCGTGGCTTCGCAGCTCGCCGAGCGCGACGTGCCGGACTACATCGAGGTCGATCATCACAAGATGACCGCCCGCGTCACCCGGATCCCGGGCCTCACCGAGGTGCCCTACCCGGTGCAGATGGAACCGAACCTTGTGATCGAGTTCTACTCGCGCTAATTTTTCGAGATCGTCTCGAAATCGGAAAGGGCCGCCCCTCGGGGCGGCCCTTTTTCGTTGCGCTCTAGCTCGGCACGCCGCTCGCCAGCAGGCGGGTCAGTTCCGCCGCCGGCCGCTCCTGCGAGAGGCCGACCGACTGCCCGGACCAGAGCGGCGAGAAATCGCCCGAGCCCGCCGCCTCCGCGGCCATGCGCAGGGGCTGGAGCGCCACCGCCGCGCCGGGAAAGGCCGGAGCGAGCGGGCTGACGGGGCCGAGTTCGCGCAAAGCACGGGTGAGCAGGCCACGGGCCGGGCGCCCGGTCAGCACGTTGGTGAGAGCCGTGTCCTCGTCGCGGGCCGCCGCCAGCGCCGCACGATAGGGCGCGGAGATGCCGGCCTCGGGGCAGCGCAGATAGGCAGTGCCGACCTGCACGGCGCGGGCGCCCAGGGCGAAGGCGGCCGCGACCCCGCGGGGATCGCCGATGCCGCCCGCCGCGATCACCGGCACATCCACGGCATCCACGATCTGCGGCACAAGGGCGATGGTGCCGACCTGCGAGGCCGCCGCGTCAGTGAGGAACATACCGCGGTGACCGCCGGCCTCCGCGCCTTGCGCGATCACCGCATCGACGCCGCGCTCGGCGAGCCAGCGCGCCTCGCGCACGGTGGTGGCCGAGGACAGGATCAGGCAGCCGGCGTCGCGCACCCGCCGCAGCAGCGGTTCGGCCGGCAGGCCGAAATGGAAGCTGACGACGGCCGGGCGCAGATCCGACACGACCGCCGCCATCGCCGCATCGAACGGCGCGCGGTTCGCCATCGTCACGGGCGCCGCCGGGTCGAGCCCGAATTCTTCGTAGTACGGGACGAGAGCTGCGCGCCATGCCGCCTCCCGCGCCGGATCGGGCGCCGACGGCGTGTGGCAGAAGAAGTTCAGGTTGAACGGCGCGTCGGTCTCACGGCGGATCGCCGCGACCTCGCTGCGGATCTGTTCGGGTGTCAGCGCGGCGCAGGCGAGCGATCCCAGGCCGCCCGCCGCACTCACCGCGGCGGCGAGCGGCGCCTTCGGGCCCACCATCGGCGCCTGGATGATCGGGACGCCAACCCCGAGCCGCCGCACGAACGCGCTCGTTCCCGTCATGGCGATCACTCCGATTCTGGTGGCGGCACTGTCCATGCCGCTACGGATTGCAGACGTCACGCCGCGCCACCTCGTCAACGCTCACGGGGCAGCGAACGACGCCGTCCTTGCCCGTCTCCGCGCGTCATGCCGAAGCGTGGCACATCGGCAGAGCGGTCGCGCAGATCGTCAACGCTCCGCTTTGTGCCAGATCTCCATGAACGACTGCACCTTCGCGCGCAGGGGCATGCGCTCATCCGAGAGGGCATCGACGAAGGTCGCCAGACGCCGCGATTTCACGACCGTATAGGCCGTGAGCACCAAAACCCCGGCAAACACCACGACGACGGCGACCAGCTTTTCGAGGCGCGTCGCGTGCGCGAAATCGAGCACGTTCATGCCCAGCACCGTCGCCGTGATCGCGCCCACCATGAAGCAGATCGTGACGACGGTGAGTTTGAGGAAGAACCGTGACTGCCGCCGCAGCGACTCGCTGTCGAGATAGGCCGACATCGCCCCCAGAGACTGCCGCACGTCCTCGTAGAGGCGCTCCGTGCCGAGCTTGCCCGTGAGAAGCGAGAAAATCTCGCTCGCCTGCGTCTGGTTCGAGGCTTGGTGGAACCAGTAGCGGTGATTGAAGCGCAGGAAGCTCTCCATCGAGAGCCGCATATCCTGCGCGAAGCGCCCGACGCTGCGGCGGTCGGTGATGTCGAGGGCATTCACCGAGACGGCCAGCCGATCGGCCATCATCAGGAGCGCGGCCTTGTGGAACCGGGCGATGAGAAACAGTTGGAAGTAAAGGTGCCGGAACTCGCCGAGCAGCCCGCGCTCGGGATCGACCGAGGCGGGGGAGACACCGGTCACCATCGTCAGGCCCCACCCGCTGCAGGTCAGGCGCATGCCCGATGCGGCGCCGCGCCCCGGGTCATAGAAGCGGTCGTGACAATACTCTTCCTCGAAATGCGCGAGATACGCGTCGGAATAGGGAAGCTCGTTCGAATGGCCCGGCCCGGTATTGAGGCCGAGGCGGACATAGTCGGTGCGCGTGATCGTCGAGGGATCGCGCATGGCGAGGAAGCCCATGCCGGGGATCCGGTAATCTTCCAGATGCCGGTAGCGGAGCGCCCCGGCGACCTCCGAGTGGTGGGGGACCATCGGCACCAGCAGGAAATCCCAATGGGCCGCAACCTGCGCCGAGCGGTAGCGGCAGACGGCGGTGATGTAGCGCTCACGATCCTCGAAATCGGAGGCGGCGAGAACCGCGCCGCCGGTGTCGAGCCATTCCATGCGCTTCAGGCAATGGAGCGCTCGCCCCTGATCGTCCCAGCCGGAGGGAAAGGTGCGGCCGAGGCGGAACAGGAGATCCTGCGCGGTCGCGAGCGGCAGACGATCGGCCGCGAATTCGACGCTGAGCAGGGCCACGTCCAAGTCGTGGAAGAAGTACAGGTCGATATGAACGACATCGAGATCGATCGGTGGCTCATCCTCGCCGAGGGTGACGCGGGCGGCCTTGACGTCGTCGCGGCGCACGACATGGATCGGTGACACGCCGTAGCCCCGGCCGGCCTCGCGCTGATGGGCCTCGCCGTAGAGGAAATGCTGGACGTGCGGGAGGAACGAGACGAATTCGCGGTAATGGCGCTCCTGAAACGAATGGCCATCGCCGGAGAACTTGTCCTCGAGAATGTGCCAGGGCGGCCCGAGCTTCTGCCAATGGCAGGCCATCGGCTCCTTGCCGGTCGGGACGAGTTGCAGGGGCCAGAGCAGGATGTGGCGGAAGTGCTCCACGATCGTGTCCGACGACATCCCGTGTCCCGCGTCGCAGCAGGATCGACGTGCCTGCGCATCACCCCTCGATTTTTACGAGTGGTTCACGCCGCCGAATACAGTCCATTCCGCCAAGTCTGTGACAGAAGGCAGACTTTGCGCCTGAGCGGCTAAAGCAATCCCTGGACCGCGTGAAAGCACACCATCATCGTATTCGATAACAAGGACTGGGTTCTGTTGGCTTGAACCGAGCCCGGCATTGATGTCGGGATGGGGTGGCGGTGCCATCACCCTATCCGGCGGCACGCGGCGCGCGGGTCGGTTCCGGCGACGCGCTACGCCTTGGGAGCGGCCGGGTGTTCCGTCGCCACGCCGGAGGGCGCGTTCGCGCTCTCCTGTCTCAACCGCTTGCGGTACTGGGCGGTACCGAAGGGGATCATCGCGAGATAGGCTACGCTCACCGCCGCCATCGCCTCGAACGGGAAGCTGATGAGCAGGCCGAAGCCCACCACCACCACGAGGAAGATCGGCACCACGAGGTCGCGCGGCACGCGCTTACCCCAGGTCTTGCCCGAGAAGGTCGGCACGGTGGAGACGACGAGGAGCGCGATGGCAAGCACGTAGACGAGGACCACCGGTCGGCCCCAGGCACTGAAGTCGAGGCCCAGGAAGTGCAGATAGAGCGGCAGCATGCCGGTGATGGCGCCGGCCGGCGCCGGCATGCCGACGAAGTAATCCTTCTTCCATTCGGGGCGGTTGGGATCGTCGAGCATCGCGTTGAAGCGGGCGAGCCGCAGGCACATGGCGATGGCGAAGACCAGGGCGACGATCCAGCCGACGGACTTCAGATTGTGCAGGGTGAAGCTGTAGAGAATCAGCGCCGGGGCGCAGCCGAAATTGACGAAATCGGCGAGCGAATCGAGTTCGGCGCCGAAGCGCGAGGTGCCCTTCAGCAGACGCGCCACGCGGCCGTCGATCCCGTCGAGGACGGCGGCGACGATCACCGCGATCACCGCCGGCTCGAACCGGCCCTCGAAGGCCAGCCGGATCGCGGTCAGCCCGAGGCAGAGCGCGAGCAGGGTGATCATGTTCGGCGCGATCATCCGGAACGGCACCGGCCGGAACCGGCGCGGCCGATCGTTCACGTCCGGCGCGAAGGGCGGGAACAGATCGTCCATGTCGTCGCTCGACTCGTCTCTCGACGTGTCTTTCGGCTCGTCGCTTCTCGCCATGTCGCTCTTCTGCTCAGAGATCAGATGCGGCGGAAGGCCCGCTCCGCGCCGCCGCCGAGGTCGGCCAGCACGGTCTCGCCGGCCACCGCCTTCTGGCCGAGGCCAACGAGCACACGGGTGCCGACCGGCAGGTAGACATCGACCCGCGAGCCGAACCGGATCAGGCCGAAGCGCTCGCCGACCTGTTTGGTCTCGCCGGCCGAGACGAAGCCGACGATGCGCCGGGCCACGAGGCCGGCAATCTGCACCACGCCGATGCGCACTGGCTGGCCGCGATGGGTCGTCTCCATGACGAGGCCGTTGCGCTCGTTGTCCTCGCTCGCCTTGTCGAGTTCGGCGTTGAGGAACAGGCCCGGCGTGTAGTGGATCTGCCCGATCTTGCCGGAGACCGGCACGCGGTTCACGTGGCAATCGAACACGTTCATGAACACCGAGATCCGTAGCATCGGCTCATGCGAGAGGTCGAGCTCGGCGGGCGGCAGCACGGTCGAGATCAGGTTCACGCGCCCGTCCGCGGGCGAGACGATGAGGCCGTCGCCGACCGGCACCACCCGCTCGGGATCGCGGAAGAAGTAGCAGACCCAGAGCGTCAGGATCAGGAAGATCCAGCCGAAGAACTGCGAGAAGTAGCCGAGCACCACGGTGAGCACGATGCCGATCAGGATGAAGGGGTAGCCCTCCTTGTGGATCGGCACGAGCGTCCGGCGGATCGTCTCGATGAGGTCGGTCATGGTCTCTTGTAGCTTTTCGCGCGGGGCGCTCCGCTGCCGGATGGCAGGGGCCTCGGCATCCGTCAACCGCCCCGTGGCGGGCGCGCGACCCGTGGGGCCGCGGCAAGGCCGCCCGCGTCGAACAGGCGGTAGGTGCGCCGTCCCGCCGCCTTGGCGGCGTAGAGGGCGGTGTCTGCCAGCATGAACGGGTCCGCCACGCCCTGGCACAGGGCCACACCGACCGAGGCGCCGAGCCGGTAGCGCCGTCCTCCATGGTCGAACGGACGATCGAGGGCCGCGACGAGCCGTTCGGCGCAGTCCGCCGCCTCGGTCGCATCGGCCTCGAGAATCACGGCGAACTCGTCACCGCCGATGCGGGCCACGAGTTCGGCGCGCGGGCAGGTGAGGCTGATTCGCCGGGCGGCTTCGCGAAGGCAGTGATCGCCGGCCGGATGTCCGTGGGTGTCGTTGATCGCCTTGAAGCCGTCGAGGTCGATCAGGAGCAGGACGCTCACAGGCTCCCGCAGGCGGGCGTCGAAACAGGCGCGGTTGGCCAGCCCCGTCAGCGCGTCGGTCTCCGCCTGAAGACGCAGCTCCTCGAGCCGGCGGCGCTCCTCCGTGACGTCCTGCTTCAGCCCGTAGAGCCGCATGGGCCGGCCGTTCCGCGTTTCGACCGTGGCGGTGATGCGGATCCAGCGATGCCCGCCACCGGGCGGTACGAGTTCCGCGTCGAGGCTGAACCCGCCTGCCTCCGCGATCGCCCGGTCGCGCAGCGCCGTCAGCCGGCGCCGCGACGCATCGGTATAGAGCGCGAGCGTGTCGGGCCGCTCGACCGGAACACCGCGGGGCAGGCCGAACAGATCGTAGACGCCGTTGCTCCAGGTCAGCCGCTCATCCGGCAGGCTGCAGGTCCACAATCCCATGCCGGCGACCCGCAGGGCCGGCTCGAACGGTGCCTCGGCCCGCGCCAGGGCCGCCCGCTGCGCGCCGATGATCGCGGCCTGGATGCGCAACTGCATCCGCAGGCGCTCGATTTCAGCGCTCTCGCCCGGTCCCCCTCGCGGCAGATCCGGATGCCTCTGGTCGATTGCGCGAATCGGGCGGCCTCGTTGCGGTTGGATGCACTGATATCCTTCGCAAAAACTACTTTCCGCAAGGTGAAGGCCGGTTCGGATCAGCCGGCCAGAAGTCTTCGCGAAACGCCCGATGCCCGGTCGTCTGCCCGTTTGGGTGCGGCGGCGCAGCGGGCGTTTCGTGAGCGACCGTCAGGCGACCGGCTCGGAGCGCCGCGCCTCTTCCAGCAGGAGGCGTTCGTCCTCGGCCCGTTTGAGCGCCTCGCGGGCGGCATCCGCCTCGCGCTGGCGGTTCCAGAGTGCGGCGTAGACGCCCCCGCGGGCGAGCAATTCGGCGTGATTGCCCCGCTCGACCACGCGGCCCTGGTCGAGCACGAGGATCTCGTCGGCGTTGATCACCGTCGAGAGCCGGTGCGCGATGACCAGCGTGGTGCGGCCCTGGCTGACCCGGTCGAGGGCGGTCTGGATCTCGCGCTCGGTGAACGAATCGAGCGCCGAGGTCGCCTCGTCGAGCACGAGGATCGGCGGTCCCTTCAGGATGGTGCGGGCGATCGCCACGCGCTGCTTCTCGCCGCCCGAGAGCTTGAGCCCGCGCTCGCCCACCGGCGTGTCGTAGCCCTCCGGCAGGCTTTCGATGAAGCGGTCGATCTGGGCGAGGCGGGCGGCCTCGCGCACCTCGGCCTCGGTCGCGTCCCAGCGCCCGTAGCGGATGTTGTAGCCGATCGTGTCGTTGAACAGCACCGTGTCCTGCGGGACCATGCCGATCGCCGCGCGCAAGCTGTCCTGGCGGACGGTGGTGATGTCCTGGCCGTCGATGGTGATGCGGCCGGCTCCCGGCTCGTAGAAGCGGAAGAGCAGGCGCGACAGCGTGGATTTGCCCGCCCCCGAGGGGCCGACGATGGCCACGGTCTTTCCGGCCGGCACCTCGAACGAGACGCCACGCAGGATCGGCCGCTCGGGGATGTAGGAAAAGCGCACGTCCTCGAAGTGCACCGTGCCGGCCTCGACCCTGAGCGGGGCCGCGCCCGGCCGGTCGGCGATCTCCGGGTTGCGGTGGAGGATCAGGAACATGTCGTCGATGTCGATCAAGGCCTGTTTGATCTCCCGGTAGATCATGCCCATGAAGTTCAGGGGCATCGAGAGCTGCACCAGCATCGTGTTGACGAGCACGAAACCGCCGATGGTGGTGTTGCCCGCCATGATGTCGCGGGCGGCCAGAAACATCACCGCCGTCATGCCGAGGGTGAAGATCACCGCCTGGCCGGCATTGAGCACGGCGAGCGAGACGTATGTCTGGGTCGATGCCTTCTCGTAGCGCTCCATCGACGCGTCGTAGCGCTCAGTCTCGCGCCGCTCGGCGCCGAAATACTTCACCGTCTCGAAGTTCAGCAGCGAATCGACCGCCTTGGTGTTGGCTTCGGTGTCCGAGTTGTTCATCCGGCGGCGGATGCCGATGCGCCACTCGGTCGCCTTCCAGGTGAAGCCGAGATAGCTGGCGATCATCGCCGCCACGACCGCCGAGTAGAGCCAGTCGAACTCGTAGGCGAGGATGCCGAGCACGAGGACCAGTTCGACGATGGTCGGCACCAGCGTCAGCACCATCAGCCGCGACAATTCCTCGATGCCGGAGCGGCCGCGCTCCAGCACGCGGGTGAGGCCGCCGGTCTTGCGTTCGAGATGGAAACGCAGGGACAGGCGGTGCATGTGCTCGAAGGTCTGGAGCGCGAGCTTGCGCACGGCATGCATCGCGACCTTGGCGAACAGCCCGTCGCGCACCTGCGTCAGCCCGGCCATGGCGATCCGCGACAGACCGTAGAGGGCGATCAGCAGGAAGGGCGCCGACAGAAGCCCCGCCGGCACCGCAGCGGCGGCCGCCTCCCCGGCGCCGTCCTTCGAGCCGATGGCCGCGACCAGCGCGTCGGTGGCCCATTTGAAGGTGAAGGGCATCACCATTGTCGCGGCCTTGGCGACGAACAGAAGGCCGAAGGCGAGGAAGACCCGGCGCTGAAGATCGACGCGGCCATGGGGCCAGAGATAGGGCCAGAGCCGGCGATAGGTCGTCAGAAGGCCAGGGCGTTCGAGGGGCGCGGACGCGCCCTCCCCCGCCGGCACGGGTGCATTTGCCATGATGAGGTTCGAAGAGATCTTTCGGCGCCAGGCGGCCGTCGCGAGGCGCATATAGGCGCTCTCACGGGATCGCACATCCTGCCCGTGCCTCGGGCCTCCGCCCGTTGCGTCAGGTCCGGCGGTCCGAGCCGCTTCGGGCGGACGGCGCGCCGGGCTTCGCCTCGTTCTTCGGCAGCACGAACATCTGGCCCGGATAGATCCGATTCGGGTCGCGGATCTGGTCCTGGTTGGCGTCGTAGATCACGGTGTAGCGGTTGCCGCGGCCATAGGTGCGCCGGCTGATTTGCCACAGGCTGTCGCCGCGGGTGATCCGGGCGGTGGCGATCTCCGGCACGAACACGGCGCCCGCCTCGGCGCCGTCCGGACGGCGCGGTGTGAGCGCGGCGGCTCTGCCATCCGGGCCCGGCGTCGGCGCCGACGCGGCCAGCGATGCGGTACCGGACGCAGCCGGACGCTCCGGCTCGGTTCCCGCCGCGGCGCCCACCTCCCCGGATTTGAGCTTCGCCGCAGGCTGCGCCGGACTGCCCGCCATGGGCTGATCCGCCGCGGCGGCGGGCGTCTCGGAAGCCGCTCGCGCTAGGCCGGGCGCCGTTTGGGTGTTCGGTGCAGCCGGCTTGCCCGCCGCGCCGGACGCGCCTTTCTCGGCCGGACTGTTGTCGGCGACGCGCGTCGGCGGCACGCTGTCGGGATAGGCGAAGGCGACCTCGGCGCGGGCCTTGACCTTGCTGCCCCCCGAGTCGACGGAATCGACGCGGATGCGGTAGGCGCCCGGCTTCACCCCGCGCCCGATCGTGAAGGCCACCCGCCCGTCGGCTCCGGATTGTCCCGAGGCGACCATGGTGTCGTTGAGGTAGAGGCGCAGGCTGCTCCACGCCGTCGTCTGCCCGGTGACGTGCAGGCGCCCGCCCTCCTGGGCGTCCACGCTGACGATGCGAAGGGCGCCCGCTTCCGATCCCGTCTTGCCGGCGCCCCGCGAGCCCGCCGGCCCTCGGGTCTCGGGCGCGGCCCGGCCGGGCGTTTCGGCGGCCATTGCGGCGGGCGGCTTGCCGGAGGCGTCCGGCGCGTCGGGCTGGGACAGAACCCGCGTCGGCGCGTCCGGGGTCGTCAGGGCGATCAGCGGCTTGGTGTTGCGCTTCTCGGACACCACGACGGTCACGCTCTCACGCCCCGGCAGCGGCTTTCCGTCGGGACCGGTGGCGCGCAGGGCGATTTCGCTCGAGCCCGGCGGCAGGTCGGGCGGCGTCAGGGCGAACTGCCCGGCGGCGTCGGCCTGGGCGCTGGCGAAGGGTTTTCCGTCACGCAGCAATTCGATGCGACTGTTCGGCGCCGCGCGCCCGGCGATCACGCTCGCTCCGTCGGGCTCGACGCGCACGATGTCGAAGGTCGGCGTGCCGTCCTCCGCACGCGGCTTCGCATCGGCCGCGCTCGGTTCGCCCGGCCCGATCCCCTCTTGCGAGAGGGCGCCGAGGGCGGCATGAGGGGAGTCCGTCGAGGGCGCGTTGCCTGCGCGGTCGCCGGTCTGTGTCCCGGCCGAAGGCTTGTCCGGCGTGGCCGGTGTTTCGGCAGAAGGATTGACCGCCGCGTTGCGCTTGAGAAGCTCTCCGGTCCCGAACAACGCGACCACCATGGCGAAGCCGCCGAGCAGGCCCGCAGTCGCGAGGACGAGGCTTCGCCGTACCTCAGCCGTCATGGCCGCCTACTCCCGCACGCGACGGGCCGCCGCGGGCGCGCACAATGTGCCGCCGAGTGTCGACAACCCGTCTAAATCCGGTGACATATTAACGAACATGAGAAGAACACCAAAGCTCGAACACGCCCGCGCCGTCGTTTCCTCGGCAAACTCAGCATTCTGTCGCTTGGACACAGGCCCAGCCCTGTCCCGCCGTCGCGGCCGGGGAGACGCGTAATGGCGCAACTCACCTCCGTCTGCGTCTATTGCGGATCCGGCTTCGGCGGCGATCCGGCCTTCGCCGACGCCGCCCGGCGGCTCGGCACCGCCCTGGCCCATGAGGGGATCAAGCTCGTCTATGGCGGCGGCAATGTCGGCCTGATGGGCACCGTCGCGAGTGCGACGCTCGACGCGGGCGGCTACGTCACCGGCATCATCCCGGACTTCCTGAAGTCACGCGAGCGCATGCTCGATGCGGTGCAGGAGACGATCGTCGTCTCCGACATGCACACCCGCAAACAGCTGATGTTCGACCGTGCCGACGCCTTCGTCGCCCTGCCCGGCGGCATCGGCACGCTGGAGGAGCTGGTCGAACAGCTGACCTGGGCGCAACTCGGCCAGCACCGCAAGCCGATCCTGCTGCTCTCGGTGAACGGCTTCTGGGATCCGCTGATCACCCTGATCGACCACATGCGCGCCCACGGCTTCATCCGCGAGGGGCTCGACCTTAACTACCTCGTCGGCGAGGATCCCGACCTCGTCGTGGAGACGCTGCGCGAGGTTCTGGCCCGGGTCGAACCGGCACCGCTGGCGGATGAACTGATCGAGAAGCGCTTCTGATGTCAGCCCCGATCGAGCCCGGCCAGACCATCGCCGGCGAGCACCAGGGCGAGTTCTACGGGACGGTGCTGGCCCGCCTCTCGCGCAATGCCGCTGTCCAGCGCTACCTCGAAATCGGCGTTGCCTTCGGCGACATCTTCTCGGGCATCGCCTGCCGCCACGGCGTCGCCGTCGATCCCGAGTTCCGGCTCAAGACCAACGTCGCGGCCAACAAGGTCAGGGTGTCGCTGTTTCAGGTGATGAGCGATGTGTTCTTCGCGAACCTGAACCTGCGCCGCCATGTCGGCGGCCGGATCGATCTCGCCTTCCTCGACGGCATGCACCTGTTCGAGTTCCTGCTGCGAGATTTCTTCAACACGGAAGCAATCTGCCGGCGAGATTCGATCATCGTCATGCACGACTGCCTGCCGGTGGCCGAGCCGATGGCCGACCGCGACCCGATGCAGGCCGGCATCCGCGGGCGCGGCACCCCGTTCGAGAACTGGTGGACCGGCGACGTCTGGAAGATCGTGCCGATCCTGGCGCGCTACCGGCCGGATCTCGACGTGATGCTCGTGGACGCCGCGCCCACCGGCCTCGTCATCGTCACCGGCCTCGATCCATCCTCGCGCACGCTCAAGACGAACTATGACGCGATCGTCGAGGAATTCACGCGGCTGCCCAACACCGCCGCCGAGATCGCGCAGGTCTATGCCGAGCACCCGATCGTGCCGACGACCGAGGCTTTGCGCCGCCTGAGTGGGCGTTCTTACGCCCACCGTGCGGGTTGGTTGCAGCGGCTGAAAGGCTGATCCGCGTCCGCGCTGCGCGAGGCCATCACCCGAGGGTCGGGCAGCCGTTCAGCCCGTCACCGTCCAACTGGTGGTGCCGTCCTTGTTGTCCTTCACGCTCACGCCCATGGCGGTGAGCGCATCGCGCACCCGGTCGGAGGCGGCCCAGTCTTTCGCCGCGCGGGCCGCCTTGCGCTCGGCGATCAGCGCCTCGACCCGCGCCACGTCGATGCCGGCCTTCGCTACCTCCGCATTCGCTCGCGCGCTCGCCGTCTGCCGCAAGAATCCCATTAGGTTGGCGCTAGCCTTTAATGCCGCCGGTTGAGTGGCCTGCCCCGGCACGTCTCGGCTTAGGACCATTTCGTCGAGGCGTCCCGCCGTCGCGAGACGGTGCAGTTCGCTTATCGCAGCAGGCGTATTGAGGTCGTCGCAGAGCGCCTCGACAAAGCGGTCCGATGGCACTGACGCCGCGTCCGTTTCGCCAACGACGGAATACCAGCGGTCCAGCATCCGGCTCGATTCCTCCAGGCCGCGCAGGGTCCAGTCGATCGGCTGGCGGTAGTGGGTCTTGAGCATGTTGAGGCGCACGACCTCGCCCGGCCAGTCGTTCAGCACCTGGCGGATGGTGATGAAGTTGCCGAGCGACTTCGACATCTTCTCCCCCTCGACCTGCAGGAAGCCGTTGTGGAGCCAGACATTGGCCATCACGTCGGTGCCGAAGCAGCAGCGCGATTGGGCCACCTCGTTCTCGTGGTGGGGGAAGATCAGGTCGAGGCCGCCGGCATGGATGTCGAAGGTTTCGCCCAGATGCTTCCACGACATGGCCGAGCACTCGATGTGCCAGCCGGGCCGGCCGGCCGCGTCGATCCCGCAGGGTGAGGGCCAGGACGGTTCGCCCGCTTTCGAGGGCTTCCACAGCACGAAGTCGAGCGGAGAGCGCTTGTAGGGCGCGACCTCGACCCGGGCGCCGGATTCCATCTCGTCGAGCGGGCGCTTCGAGAGCGCGCCGTAATCGGGCATGGAGGGGACGTCGAACAGGACGTGGCCTTCCGCCACGTAGGCGTGGCCGGCGACGACCAGCCCCTCGATCAGCCGGTGCATTTCGGCGATGTGGTCGGTCGCCCGCGGCTCGATGAACCGCGCCGGCTCGCCCGCGCGGTTCACGTCGTCGGCCATGAGCACGCCCAGCTCGCGGATATCGCGGTGGAACTGCGCCAGCGTCCCGTCGGTCAGTTCGCGGATGGTGATGCCGCGTTCGAGCGCGCGGACGTTGATCTTGTCGTCCACGTCCGTGACGTTGCGGGCATAGGTGACGTGCGCCGGCCCGTAGCGGTGGCGCAGCAGCCGGAAGAGCAGGTCGAAGACGATGATCGGCCGCGCATTGCCGATATGCGCCGCGTCGTAGACCGTCGGCCCGCAGGCATACATCCGCACATTCGTCGGATCGATCGGAACGAAGGCCGCCTTCTCGCGGGTCAGCGTGTTGTAGAGGCGCAACATCGGCGTCATCGACTGCGTTCCTGCCGGGCTCGCCCGGCCTCCCCTGCGGCCCCTGCCGCCCTCGTCGTTTGTCGTTGCGGCCCAGCATCTTCCGCCGGCCGCCCCATGGCGCCGAACGGCACCGCTGCCACAGTCTCGCCGGAGCCGCCGGCCGCTGCTGTTGCGCTGCCGCGACGGTCGCCGCGCCAGGGTTGGGCTACCGCAAAACCGTGATGAATTCGAGCGGGGCGGCGGATCGGCCCTCCCTCAGCCGACCGACAGCGGCCCGGCAAGGAATTGTTTACCGCGCCGTCCGAACACTCCGCACTCGAACGAACCCGTTCACAAGGTTTTCACCATGCGCCGCACGGTCGCCGCCCTTCTGGTCCTCGCCACCGCCGCCCTGCCGGCCCTCGCCGGCAGTGAGCCCGCGCCTGCGCCCAAGCATGTCGAGAAGACGTTCCTGATTCCGGCCGAGGACGGCTACGGCGTCGGCGAGTGCCTCAGCGGCGGCCCGAGCGAGTGCGGGCAGGTCGTCGCCAATGCGTGGTGCGAGTCGCAGGGCTTTGCCAGCGCCGCCAATTACGGCATCGCCGCGCAGGACGAATATACCGGCGCCATAGGCGACGCCGCTCCCGTGAAGAGCACGCCGCGCCCGGTGCGCATCACCTGCCAGGATTGAACGGGCGGACGCCCTACTTCACGAACTCCGCGCATTTCGGCGGCGGCTCGGTGCCCCAGGGCGCGAGCGGCACGGCGGAGGTGGAGTTCTTGGGCGAGCCCTGAACCACCTTGTCGGAATAGACCATGTAGATCAGCGTGTTGCGCTTGACGTCGCAGCCCCGCACGATCTGCATCGACTTGAAGATCAGCGAGCGGCGCTCGCTGAACACCACCTCGCCCTGTTTCACCTTGTCCTTGAACTGGACCGGGCCGACCTGCCGGCAGGCGAGCGAGATGTCCGAGACATCCTCCGCGAGGCCGAACGTGCCCTTGATGCCGCCCTTCTCGGGTTGGGTGTACCAGCAGGCGATACCGGATACGGCCGGATCGTCGATGCCGTAGACCACGAGCTTGTCGTTGGGTGTCAGCGGGCGCCAGACCGTCGATTTGTCGAAGATCCGGTCGGGCTCCTGTGCCTGGGCCGGGGCGGACGCGGCGAGACAAGAAGCGACGAGGGCAGCAACGCCCGCGACGAGGCCCGCCGCCATCGGCCGACCGCTCCCATTGGTGCCCGTGAGCCACATCATCGACGCAATCCCCTCAAAGCTTAGCCGCAGAGACGTGGTGTCTCTGTCCCGAAAGGGCGAGGGGCTTTAACACATGTCGGTGATCGCTTGTGCCGCTTCGCGCGGCCCGGCATCCTCACGCGTCCTTCCCCGCGACCTCCTGCTCGAGATCCCCAGCATCCGCACCATGCCGATGATCGGACCGCAGTTTCGCCGCGCAATCGGCGCCGTGCTCACCGCGCTTGCCCTTGGGGGAGCGTCGCCGGCTGCGGCCGCGCCGGATGTCTGGGCCTGCCAGCGCTACCGAACCGAACTCGCCAACCTCAACGCCAGCGCCTCGACCGCGTCGGCGCTCCAGAGCGAGGTCGCGCGTCTCGAATCCTACTATCGCAGCCTCAACTGCGAGGGCGGCAAGTTCCTGTTCTTCGACACGCGGCCCCCGCAATGCGGTGCCGTCGAAGCGCGGATCCGTTCGCTCAACGCCACTTATGGCGGTGGGGATGGCGAGGTCGTCGCCGCACGCCGTCGGCACCTCGTTGCCGCCGTCTCGAATGCCTGCACCGGCCTGATCCCCGGTGAGGGACAGGAGAACGTGTTCGGCGCCCAGACCGCCCGGGGCGGTCCGAAGGTCATCTGCGTCAAGACCTGCGACGGCTCCTATTTCCCGATGGGCAACCTGCCGGACGGGCGTGGCGGGGCCGACGAGATGTGCCAGGCACTCTGCCCCGGCACGGAGGCGGTCGCCTACTCGATGCCGCATGGCGACGAGGCCTTGAAATACGCCGCTACGGTCAAAGGCAGCCGCGCCTACACGGCGCTGCCGACCGCCTTCAAGTTCCGCAAGAGCTTCACCGCTGACTGCTCCTGCAAGCAGGAGGGCCAGAGCTGGGCGCAGTCTCTGGTGAAGGCCGAGAGCATGCTGGTGCGGCACAAGGGCGACATCTTCGTCACCCCGATGACGGCCGAGAAACTCTCCCGCGCGCCCAAGGTGCGCCTGACCCTGGTCGGCCGCGCCGACCGGACCGCGGCGGGCCTTGCAGCCGACGCCGCCAACCGCGAGGGCATCGCGGCGCCGGCCGTCAAGGACGAGGCCGAACAGACCGGCTCGACCGGCGAGAGCCGCAGCGCCATTCGCGTGATCGTGCCGAGCCTCCTTCCGCCCCCGGCCCTGACACCCATCCCCTGACACCCACGCCGCAGGGCGCAAAGCCCGGCTTCGTCGCTCGAAAAGCCGAAGACGAAGCGCTTGCCTCGACTGGTCGCCGTCGGATGTCGGCGCGGAGCGATCGGGAACCAATCCGGTCCGCCCGTGTTCGGAACCGCCGATTGTGTTTTACGAGGCCGACTTCATGCGGATGACCCGCTCGCTGCTCCTTGCCGGCACCATTCTGCCCGCGCTCGTCCTGTCCGATCTGTCCGCAGCACGGTCTCTGGGCGAAAGCGGGCGGATCGAACTGGCGCAGCGCGAGGATGCCGGCGAGGGACTGCGCGGCGGCGGACGCGGACCGGGTGGCACCGGTGGTGCCGGCCCGGCGGAGCGCGGCGGTGTCGAGCGCGGCGGCTCGCCGGCAAGGGAGAGGCCGGACCGATCCGAGCGTCCGGAGCGGCCCGAGCCGCGCCAAGCGCCCGCCGCCCGTGAGCGGCCCGAACCCGCCGAGCGTCCGGCGCGTCTCGAACGCCCGGCGGCGCAGGAGCGGCAAGAGCGCCCTGATCGCCAGGAGCGTCCCGAGCGCCAGGAGCGTTCGGACCGGCCCGAGCGCGCGACACCGCCGCAGCGCCCCGATCGGTCCGACGAGCGGCCGGCCGCGCCCGCTGCCCGTGAGCGGACGCCGGACCGCGAGGCACCCGCCCGGCGCGAGGCGCCCGAGCGTGAGGCGCCGGCTCGGCGCGAGAGCCCCGAGCGGCCCGACCGTGACGGACAGGATCGTCTGGGCCGCCCCGCCGGTCGCGAGGCCGATCGTCCCGACGGCACGCCGACCCAGCGCCGGGCTCCGAACGCGCCGACGCCGCCCAATGCGGAGCGCCCGAACCAGCCGACGCCACCGTCTGCCCCGAATCCGGCTCAGCCCACGACCGCGCCGAACCAGCAGCCCGGCGTTCCGGGTCGTCCGGCGACGCCGAACGTGCAGCAGCCCACCCGCCCGGATCAGCCGGCCGCACCCACGGCGACGCAGCCCGACGGCGCTCGGGAGGCGCCCGGCACGCGCACGCTGCCGAATCAGCAGCCGGGTATCCCCGGTCGTCCGGTGGCGCCGAACCAGCAACCCGGTGTTCCCGGCCAGCCTGTGACGCCGCCTGGCACGCAGCCGGACCTGCGCCAACCCGGTCAGCCCGGCGGTCGGCCGGATGCCCGCGGCCTCGACGACCGGCGCGATGGCGACCGGCGCGACGACCGCCGCGATGATCGATACGACCGTCGTGACGGTGATCGCCGCGATGAGAGCCTGTCCGACGACCGCCGTGGCGACCGTCGCGACCGCCTCAACGTGCCCGGCACCCCGGCCTACGTCCCCGGCGGCTTCCGCGACGACGATTATCGCGGGCGCGACTACGATACGATCCGCCGCGACCGTCGCGAATACGATGTCGATGGCCGGACCTATTACCGGGAGCCCGGCCGCATCATTGTGCGCGACCGTGACACCACCTTCATTCGCCACGACGAGAACGAGCGCTTCCGCACCATCTACGGCGATCGCGGCTATCGCAGCGAGCGGCGCGGCGGCGAGATCTACAGCTACGTCGACAGCCCGGCGGGCGGCCAGATCATCACCGTCGTGGACGATGACGGCCGGCTCTTGCGCCGGTCCCGCCGCTACCGCGACGGCCGCGAGGTGGTGATCATCAACAACGCCTATGGCGGCGCGCCCCGGCCGATCTACGAGGATGTGGTGGACCTGCCGCCGCCCGACATCCGCATCCCGCGCGACCGCTACGTGGTGGATTACGAGCAGGCCGATCAGCGCGCCGTCTACGAGGCGCTCTCGGCCCCGCCGGTCCAGAAGCTCGATCGGCGCTACAGCCTGGATCAGGTGCGCTACAGCCCGCAGCTCCGTGCGCGGATGCCGTCGGTGGACATCAACACCATCACCTTCGACACGGGCTCGTTCACGGTCACGCCCGAACAGGCCAAGCGCCTCTCGACCATCGCCGAGGCGATCAACCGGACGATCAAGGACAACCCGCAGGAGGTCTTCCTGATCGAGGGCTACACCGATGCGGTCGGCTCGGACATCGACAACCTCTCGCTCTCCGATCGCCGCGCGCAGTCGGTCGCCGCGGTGCTGACGCAGAACTTCCAGGTGCCGCCGGAGAACCTCACCACGCAGGGCTACGGCGAGCAGTACCTGAAGGTGAACACGCAGGAGGCCAACCGCGAAAACCGCCGCGTCACCGTCCGCCGCATCACCCCGCTGCTCCAGCAGCAGGCGGAGGGGCAACAGCCCCCGGCACCGCGTTAATCGAGGCGCCCCAGTATCGTCCCGAACGGCGGCCGCCGGCCTTCGGAAAGGACGATGCGAAAACCGGGAATCAAGCGCCTCGTCCCGAATACCCGATCCGCGACGAGGCGCTTGACCCTCCCCCACCTGCAGCTAGGTGGGGGAGGGTCAAGCGAGATCAGCACGGGACGGCGATGGCGGACGACAGCGACCGGTTCATCGAGGCCGGGACGCCGACCTTTCGCCGGGCGACGCTCGCCCTGTTCGCGGCGGGCTTTTCGACCTTCGCGGTGCTCTACGGCGTCCAGCCGCTGCTGCCGATCTTTCACGACACCTTCGCGGTCTCCCCGGCCGAGAGCAGCCTCGCGCTGTCGCTGCCCTGTGCCACGCTCGCAATCTCGCTGCTGATCGTCAGCCCGCTCTCCGAGGTGTGGGGGCGCAAGCGGGTGATGGCGGTCTCGCTGTTCGCCTCGGCCCTGCTCACCATCGGCGCCGTATTGATGCCGAGCTGGCATGGATTCCTCCTGCTGCGGGCGCTCACCGGCATCGCTGCGAGCGGCCTGCCCGCTGTCGCCATGGCCTATCTCAGCGAGGAGATGCACGGGCGCGCCATCGGCCTGTCGATGGGGCTCCTCATCGGCGGCAATGCGCTTGGCGGCATGGTCGGGCGGCTGCTCGCCGGCGTGATCGCGGACCACGCCTCCTGGCGCTGGGGCCTCGGCATCATCGGTGTGCTGGCGCTGTTCGCGGCCGTCGCCTTCCAGTTCGCCCTGCCGGCCTCGCAGCACTTCCTTGCCCACCGGATGCGCTGGCGCGAGGTGCCGGGCACCTTCACTCACCATTTCCGCGATGCCGGCCTGCCCTGGCTGTTCGTTGAGCCGTTCCTGCTGATGGGCGGGTTCGTCTGCGTCTACAACTATATCGGCTTCCGCCTGCTTGAACCGCCCTTCTCCCTGAGCCAGACGGTGATCGGCCTGATCTTCATCGTCTACCTCGCCGGCACGGCGAGTTCGGCGATCACCGGCCACGTCGCCGGGGTTCTGGGGCGGCGCAAGGTTCTGTGGCTGGCGATCCTGCTCGGGATCGGCGGAATCGCGCTGACGCTGGCGGACAACCTCGTCCTCATCATCAGCGGCATCGCCGTCGTCACAATCAGCTTCTTCGGCGCGCATTCGGTGGCGTCGAGCTGGGTCGGGCGCCGGGCCCTGACCGACCGGGCGCAGGCCTCCGCGATCTATCTCTGCATGTACTATCTCGGCTCGTCCCTGCTCGGCACGGCGGGCGGCTGGTTCTTCCTGCATTACGGCTGGCCCGGCGTCGCGGGCTTCTTCGGCAGCCTCTACGTGGCGGCATTGCTCATTGCGCTGCGCCTGACGCGGCTCGCGCCGCTCCCGCCCACGGGCGGCTGACACCCCGGAGCTTTGATACGGCTGGGCGACCCGATTGAATTTCGGGCGGTGCGCTCGCTATCCTGGCGGCGGAAAGGGAGCGCGCGACATGGCCAACGTCAGCACCTGCCTGTGGTTCGACAAGGATGCGGAGGCGGCCGTTCGCCTCTACGTCTCGCTCGTGCCCGATTCGCGGATCGACCACGTCCAGCGCGCACCTGGCCCCTGGCCGGGCGGCGAGACAGGCGAGCCGATCCTGATCGCCTTCACCCTCGGCGGGCAGAGCTTCCAGGCGCTGAACGGCGGCATGTCCGTCGATTACGGGACCGCCGCCTCCATCTCGGTCACATGCCGGGATCAGGCCGAGGTCGACCGTCTGTGGTTGGCGCTCACCGCGGAGGGCGGCGCGGAGATCGCCTGCGGCTGGCTGCGCGACCGCTGGGGCGTGCCCTGGCAGATCGTGCCGGAGGTCCTGCCGCGCCTCCTCACCGATCCCGATCCGAAGGTGGCCGCCTGCGTCTTCACCGCCATGCAGGGCATGGTGAAGCTCGACGTCGCGGCTCTCGAACGCGCCGCCGGGAAAGATGAGACGCCATGAGCCAACCGCTGAACCACGACGCCCATACCGCGAGCCAGTTCGGCAGCCGCGCGGCCGATTACGTCGCGAGCGCCGTCCATGCTGCGGGCGAGGATCTCACGGCGTTGGCCCGTTTCGGCGCCCTCCCCCATGCGGCCGTGCTCGACCTCGGCTGCGGCGGCGGCCATGTGACCTACGCGGTGGCGCCGCAGGTCCGCGCCGTCACCGCGCTCGACCTGTCACCGGCCATGCTCGACGCGGTGGCAGCGGAAGCGCGGCGGCGCGGGTTGGCGAACGTCACCACGCGGCAGGCCAGCGTCGAGGCTTTGCCTTTCGCCGATGCGAGCTTCGACTGCGTGCTGTCGCGCTATAGCGCCCACCATTGGGGCGATGTCCCCGCCGCCCTGCGGGAGGCGCACCGCGTCCTGGCGCCCGGCGGGCGCCTCGGCCTCGTCGATGTCGTGCATCCCGGGCCGCCTCTGCTCGATACCCATCTCCAGGCCTGGGAGCTGCTGCGCGATCCGTCCCATGTGCGCGATTACGGCGAGGCGGAATGGCGCCGGATGCTGGCGGAAGCCGGCTTCGTGCCCGGCGCCGTTAAGCGTTGGCGCGTGCGCATGGAGTTTCCATCGTGGGTCGCCCGGATGGGCACCCCGGAGGCAAGCATCGCCGCCATCCGCGCGCTTCAGACCGGCGCGCCGGAGCCGGTGCGGTCCCATTTCGCGGTGGAAGACGACGGCAGCTTCACCCTCGACGTGATGATGATCGAGGCCGAGCCCGATGGGGTTTCGGACTAAGCGGCCTCTCCGGCAAGCCGCCGCGCCGCCCGCTCGCGCCCGATCAGCGGCAGCAGCGCCGCGAGGTCCGGCCCGTGGTCGAGGCCGGTCAGGGCGAGGCGCAGCGGCATGAACAGCGCCTTGCCTTTGGCGCCGGTCTCGGCCTTCACCGCGTCGGTCCAGGCCTTCCACGTGCCGGGGCCGAACGGCGCCTCCGGCAGCAGGCGGGCGGCCTTGGCGATGAAGTCGGGCTCGGCGATCACCGGCGTCACCGGGCCGTTCACCACCTGCCACCATGCGGCGGCGTCCGAGACGCGGCCGAGATTGGCCCGCACCGCCAGCCAGAACGGCTCGGCCGCCTCCGCCGGGACGCCGAGGGCGGCGAGCCGCTCGCGCACGTCATCGAGCGGCATGTCGTGGACGAGGCGCGCGTTCATCCCATCGAGTTCGGCCGGGTCGAACCGGGCCGGGGCGCGGGAGAGGTGGGCGAGATCGACAAGGCTTGCCAGTTCGTCGAGGGAAGCGATCGGGCGCACGGCCTCGGCCGAGCCGGTCAGCACGGCGAGCGAGCGCACGGCGGCGGGCTCGTAGCCGGCCTCGCGCAGCGAGCGCAGCGACAGGTGGCCGAGGCGCTTCGACAGCCCCTCCCCGTCCGCCGTCGTCAGCAGGTTATGGTGGCCGAAGGCGGGCACGGCGGCGGCGAGCGCTTCGAAGAGCTGCACCTGCACGCCGGTATTCGTGACGTGATCCTCGCCGCGGATCACATGGGTCACGCCGACCTCTGCGTCGTCCACCACCGAGGGCAGCGTGTAGAGGTAGCTCCCGTCGGCGCGCACCAGCACGGGGTCGGAGAGCGAGGCGCAATCGACATGGCTCTCGCCGCGCACGAGGTCGTTCCAGGCGACGACGCGGTGGTCGAGCTTGAACCGCCAATGCGGCTGCCGGCCCTCGGCCTCGAACGTGGCGCGCTCAGCCTCGGTCAGCGCCAGCGCCGCGCGGTCGTAGATCGGCGGCAGGCCGCGGCCGAGCTGGCGCTTGCGGCGACGGTCCAGCTCTTCCGGCGTCTCGTAGCAGGGATAGAGCCGCCCGGCCGCCTTCAGCCGCTCGGCCGCCGTGTCGTAGAGGGCGGTGCGGTCGCTCTGACGGAAGAACAGATCCGGCTCGATGCCGAGCCAGCCGAGATCCTCGGCGACGGCAGTGGCGAACTCTTGGGTCGAGCGCTCGCGGTCGGTGTCGTCGAGGCGGAGCAGGAAGCGCCCGCCCGCCCGGCGCGCGAACAGCGCGTTCAGCAGCGCCGGTCGGGCATTGCCGATATGCAGGAAGCCGGTCGGCGAGGGGGCGAAGCGGACGAGGGGGGAAGCGGCCATGACGCCGCTTTACCCAACTTCCGTGGGTATCGCACCGTCCACGTGCCGTCTCGGCATCAGTTCTTCGGTTCCGCGCCGGGCTCGGTCCGGTCGGGACGACCGAAGATCCAGTCGCGCGCTGCCTTGACCCAGGCCGGCTGGCCCTCGCGGCCGTCGCCGATCACCACCGTCGCGGTCATGCCCGCCACCAGGGTGACCTCCGGCGGCACGTGGTCGATGCGGATGCGCACCGGCACCCGCTGGGCGAGCCGCACCCAGGTATAGACTGGATCGACGTTCGGCAGCCCTTGCGTGCTTGTCGCGGCGTTGGCCGTCGAGATGCCGAGCGTCAGGCTCTCGACCGTGCCCTTCAGGGCGGCGCCGTAGCCCATCAGCGCCATCTCGGCGGGGGCGCCGACGCGGATATGCGCCATCTTGGTCTCTTCGAAATAGCCATCGACCCAGAAGGAATCGGTGTCGATCACCCGCGCGTTGGCGGTGCCGGTCTGGGCGTAATCGCCGACCCGCAGGAGCAGGTTCGTGACGCGCCCGTTCACCGTCGAGCGCACCTGCGTGCGCTCGAGATTCTTCTTCGCCTGCGAAAGCTGCGATTTGGCGGTCTCGAGCGCTGCCTCGGCGATCTTGGCGGTGCCCGCATATTGCTGCTTCTCCTCGACCGAGGTCGAGACCGTCGAGAGCGCGGCGCGCCGGGCCGACTGCGCCTGTTTCACCATGAGGTCGGCCTCACGGTTCTTGATCTCGGCCTCGGCCGAGACCACCGCCTCCTGATAGTCGAACGGGTCGATGACGTAGAGGACGTCGCCCTTCTTCACCTCCTGGTTGTCGGTGACGCGCAGCTCGACGATGGTGCCGGCGACCTGCGGGGCGATGTTGACCACCTGCACGCGGACCCGCCCGTCGCGGGTCCAGGGCGCGGTCACGTAGAACTGCCAGAGGATTGTGGCCGCCACCGCCGCGAAGGCGAGGACGAGACCGGTCGCGGCCAGCCGCAGCAGGCGGGCCCCGCGCCGACGCCGCGCGGCCGGGGGCGCCTTGGCCGGGCTCTGCCCTTTGCGCGGCTCGTCGGAAGGCGTCGCGTCGTCCGGGATGGGATCCTGTTGCCGGCTCTCGGCCGGCGCGTCGTCGTCGCGTTTCACAAGAGCACCACCACGAGCGCGAGAAGGCAAACGTAGATCCCCGCTTCCGCCAGCGGCGGGTTGGCGACGAAGCGCCCGAACCGGATCCAGCGGAACACGACCCGGAGGGCCACCAGCAGCGCGAAGGCGATCAGCGCGTAGGCGATGAAGGGCGAGACCAGGATCCCGCCGATGGTGAGGTCGTGCTGCATGGAAGACGTCAGGAACTGGGAAAGGAAAAGCGCCGGAAGAATCGCCGGTGCCGCCCGATAACGCGCGAGGCCGTCGCGAGGTCTGTTGCGGCCCGCGCGAGCTGCATGCGCACCGTGCGGTCCTGCACACGCGCCGCGCCGATCAGGGCGCGCGCCGCCCGGTCGAGATCGGCCGAGGCAGCGGCGGCGAGCGCGTCGCGCGCCTGACCGATCAGCGGGGCGAGGCTGCGGATGTCACTCAGGGCGCGCAGTTGGGCATGGGCCCGCGCGGCGGCGGCCTCCAACTGCGCGACGGCGAAAGCGTGATGCAGGCTCGCCCGGCGCACCGCGCCGCTGCCGGAATTCCAGGCCGAGAACTGGAACAGCCGGTCGGCATTGAGGCTGGTGCGCGTGGTGGCGTCGCCTCCCTCCCCGGCCAACGCTTCGGCGAGGTCTTCACGCGCCTCCTCGAGGGCGAAGGCCCGGTGCTGCGAGGCGGAGATCGGCAGGACGAGGCGGATCGTCAGGAACAGGATCACCGCCGCGAAGACGACCAGCAGCGCGTTCACGAGGAAGGTCTGCGGATCGTAGGATTGCGGGTTCTCCGGCGCCAGCAGCACCGGCGTGAAGACGAGGGTGATGAAGCCGATGGTGAAGCTCGGCGGATGGAGCGAGACGAGGCAGCCGAAGAAGACCGGCGGCGCCATGGCAATGGCGAGCAGGGGGAAGCCCTGATTGCCGTTGAGCATCACGAACAGGATGAACCCGGCGCAGAGGGCGGCCAGCGGCATCCCGATCAAGACGCCCTGCGCGAATTTTCGCGGATCGGGCGTGACCGAAGAGAGCGAGCAGGTGGCTGCGACCTGAACCAGGGCGAAGGAGGATTGCGGCAGCCCGAGCAGGATGAACAGGCCGGCGGCGAGGCCGAACGCGATCATCACGCGCAACGCCGCCCGCAGGGCGACCTGAAAGTCGCGATGGGTCGGCAAGGCGATGTCGCGCAGGGGCGCGTGGCCATCCGAGAGGGCGCGCAAACCGTCCTCGGCGAAGGTCGCGGCGTTGACGACATCGAGGGCGCGCTGAAGCGCCATGACCGCGTCGAGGGAAGCGTCGGCATCGCACATCCCGGCATCCACGAGGTCGCGCAGCCGCTCGCCGTCGCGGGCGAGCGCCTCGGGTTGCGATCCCTCCCCGTCCGAGACTGCGCGCAGGGCGAGCGCCTGCGCCTCCCGCACCCGCGCGTCGGGTTCGGGGATGCGGCTCATCGCGGCCGCGAGCGCCCGGCTCGCTGCGGCCAGGACGTAGAGCGCGGCGATGGCGCTGCGGGCGCCCGCGGCCCGATGCACGCCGTCGTCGAGTTCGCCCGCGATGGCGCTGGCATCCCCCCGCATCGGCGCGATCTGCCGGATCAGGGCGGCGGTGCGCTCGGGGCCGGGATCGCCCTGCGTCAGGCTCTCGCGGGCAAAGGCCTTGGCCGCCGCATGGGCCGCGGCGAGGCGCGGGAGCAGAGCTTTCCACGTGCTCGGCGAGGCGAGGGCATCGTTGATGAAGGTGATCGCGACGATGCCGACGGCGATCGCGGCGACGCGGCCGAGGGCGGCATCGAACACCGTCTGTGGCGCATCGATATGCGCGATCGCGATGATCGCCACGGTGTAGCCGGAGAGCATCGCCCCGTAGGCGCGGGTATCCTGCAGGAATTGCGCGACGAAGACGCAGAGGCCGAGCCAGCAGGCGAAGCTGACGAGCAGGAGCACCCGGTCCTGCCCGAACAGGGCCATCAGAACGATGCCGACGATGCCGCCGACCACCGTGCCGAGGAAGCGGTAGCCGGCCTTCGACAGGGCTTGGCCGCGCTTGGGCTGTGCGAGGATGCCGACGCAGACCGCAGCCGACGAGGCGCTGTCGAGCTGGAGCCAGAACGCGGCGTAGAGCGCCAGGATCATGGCGAGCCAGATCCGGATCGCGAAGGCCCAAGCGGCGGGTTGAGGCACCCAGCGGTCGAGGGTGTCGATCAGGCGCTCGCCGAGGCCAGCAGTGCCGGTCGGCTGCGCTGCCCCGCTCACCGCACCGTCTCGAGGCCGGGCGCCAGTTCCTGCCGCTGGTCCCGAGCTTGGCGCGCGACCCGCATCTGCCACAGGCACAGCAGCGGCGTGACGACGAGTTCGAGAGCAAGCGCCGCCAGCATGGTCAGCGACGGTACGCCGGTCAGCGAAAGCCCGAGCAGCCGTGCCAACCCGCCGAGGACCACGACGAGGGTGAGGAAGCGGAACAGCCGCGACTTGTCCTCGATGCCGGGCACGCAGGTGAAGAACAGGATGCCGATCCCGGTCAGCAGGCCCGACAGGTAGCGGAAATGGCTGTCGGCCGAGACGTTGACCGGGGTACCGCCGCCGATGCCGTCGATGCCGAACAGCACGCCGTAGAGCCCCGCCAGGACGGGGATGATGGCGGCGACCGCCACCGTGCGCTGCAGGATGCGGCGTTCACGCTCCATATCGGTGAGGCTTTCGTCTTCGATTCAAGGCGCTCCCGCGCACAGCCGGCATCCGCCGCGGCTCGGGAGCCCGTCAGGACAGGTCGGCAGGGCAACACCTTCGCTGCCGTTCGGTTCACCCGGTGCCGGTTCGATCGTCGGCGCGGGCGGCGCCCGACCGCGTCAGGCCTTCTGTTCCTTCAGGCGCTTGACGCACTTGCTGTAATATTGCGGCCATTTCGGACCCTGGGCCGTCTTCTCGGGGGCCGAGAGCGCGCGCCACTCGGCGCCGCACTTCTTCTGCCGCTCGCGCGCGGCAGATTGCGCCACGCTCGGCTCCTTCCCGGTCTGCTCCTTGGCCGTCTCCTTGGCGCTCGGTGCATTCCAGGCTTCCTTGGCCGTGGCGGCCTGGGCCAGGAGGAGCGGCGCGGCCAGCAGGGCGGCGGCGAAGAGACGAGAGAGCATTCGGGCAACTCCGGTGGGTTGGATTCGGCGGCTTCGCCGTCCACGCCGCATCACAGCCGCATCAGGGGCCAAAGAGCAAGCGCCCTCTACAACTTGCACACGATGGCTCCGGTTTTGTTACGGTCGCGCGCTTGCCGCCGCAAAGCGTCTCATGCGGCTTCGAGCAATGTCTCTGCGCAGAGCTTGGCCTTTGGCTTGAGCCACCGGGCCGTTCCGCGCTACCCCGTGACATGAAGATGGGCGCGGGCCCGCTTTTCCGGGATGCCAGCATGGCGGTCACGACGGCGCAGCCGATCGAACTCTACACGTGGAGCACGCCGAACGGGTGGAAGATCCCGATCATGCTCGAAGAGTGCGGTCTGCCCTACCGGGTCGTGCCGGTGAATATCGGCAAGGGCGAGCAGATGGCGCCCGACTTTCTCAGCATTTCTCCCAACAACAAGATCCCGGCCATCGTCGATCCGGACGGGCCGGGCGGCGCGCCGATCTCGGTGTTCGAGTCAGGTGCGATCCTGCAATATCTCGGGCGCAAGACCGGTTGCCTCTATCCAAACGACGAGCGCGCCCGCACCGCCGTCGATGAGTGGCTGTTCTGGCAGGTCGGCGGCCTCGGGCCCATGCTGGGCCAGGCCCACCATTTCCGCATCTACGCGCAGGAGAAGATCCCCTACGCCATCGATCGGTTCACGGAAGAAGCCAAGCGCCTCTACGGCGTCCTCGACCGACGGCTCGCCGCCCACGAATATCTCGCCGACACGTACTCGATCGCCGACATCGCCGCGCTGACCTGGGCGAAGTTCCACGGCAAGCAGGGCATCGCCATCGAGGAACTGCCCAACGTCCGCCGCTGGCTCGACGCGTTGCTTGCCCGGCCGGCGGTGCAGCGCGGCCTCACCGCGATCTGACGCGAGAGCATCCGACAGGTCCGAGACAGGTTTGTCCGCGGGCCGGCACACCTGCCGGGGAGCTTCAGGCCGGCCCGCGGGCCCGTCCGAACGCCGGGTTAGAGGCGAGGACAGGCTCCCCAATCTCGCGGACGATTGATGCTGCTTTGTGTCCGCCCGCGGCAGCGATCCGCCGTGACGGGGGGATCCGGCGCTCGTTTCCCGCCCGATGCAGACAGCCCTTGCGCGGCGCCGGCCGTAAGCCGTTGCCGGCGAACGATTTTGCTCGGCAAGCATTCGTCGGGGCAAAAATCAGAAGGCTTGGCGGCAAATTCCCGCTTGACGACCTGCCAATACGGACGCAGTCTACCTTCGTGCTTCGCACTTGCAAGCACATCGGCCAAGTCACCGCGTGGTCTTCGCGTGGTTTGTTGGCGAAAGCTGGAGGAGACTGGGATGACTCCACCGCAGCGTGAAGCCACGACGATAGTCTGAGAACCCGTTCGGTCTCGGACTGAGTGGCCCGCCACGAACACCGGACGGAAGCAGATCCTTAGGGGCGCAGAAGCGGCCGACACGGCACGACTTCGAACACGCATCAGCCCCACCTGCGGATCGCTTCCGCCGCGGTTCCTATTATCAGTGCAAAGGTTTTCGCCGTGCCAGCCGTCGAGGCTCGCGCGGATTTCAGCACGCGCCGTGCCGTCACAGCGAGACTTCAGCCGCACACCGTGCGGTGCGCGGCCGGTCTCGTGGCGACGAAACCGGCGACGCCCGGCCGGATTACTTGCCCGGGATTACTTGCCCGACAGAAGCGGCGACCAGGTCGGGTCCGAGGCGAAGGACGGGGTCGGCACCGGCTGCTCCACCTTGCCGGTGATATCGACCATGTAGAGCTTGCCGCCGCCCTGGCCGCCGGGATCGCGGAAGAACATCACGTATTGGCCGTTCGGCGCGAAGGTCGGGCTCTCGTTGTGGAAGCCCTCGGTCAGCACCCGCTCGCCCGAGCCGTCGGGCTTCATCACGCAGATGGCAAAGCCGCCCTTGCGCTGCCGGGTGAAGGCGATGAGGTCGCCGCGGGGCGACCAAGCCGGCTGCGAGGCCGAACCTTCGCCGAAGGAGAGCCGGCGCGGGTTCGAGCCGTCGGCGCCCATCACGTAGATCTGCTGCGAACCGCCGCGATCGGATTCGAACACGATCTGGCTGCCGTCCGGCGCGTAGCTCGGTGAGGTGTCGATCGCGAGCCCCTGCGTCACCGGCGTCTGCGCCTTCGAGGCGATATCGACGGTGACGATGTCGGCATTGCCGCCCTGCTGCACGCTCATGACGAGGCGGCGCCCGTCCGGCGAGAAGCGCGGGCTCGCGCTCATCGAGGCGAAGTTGCCGACGGTCTGGCGCTTGCCGGTCTCCAGATCGATCATCTGGACCTTGGGCTGCTGGCCCGGCGCCTGGGTCATGAAGGCGATGTCCTGCCCCGCCGGCGAGTAGCGCGGCGCCACCACCGAGACGTCGCCGCCCCCGGTCAGCGCACGAACGTTGGCGCCGTCCTGATCCATCACCATCAGGCGCTTGCGGCGGTTCTCCTTCGGGCCGGATTCATCGACGAAGGCGACCCGGCTGTCGAACCACGGCCCGAGGCCGGTGACCTTGGTATAGACCGCATCCGAGACGAGATGCCCGGTGCGGCGCGCATTGGCGACGTCGGTGCCGTATTGCTGGCCCGTGATCTGCTGGCCCGAGGCCACGTCCCAGAGGCGGAAGGCGACCGTGAGTCGGCCCGACGCGTCGCGCCCGACCCGGCCGGTCACCAGTGCCTGGACGCCGGCACCCTTCCACGCCTCGAAGTTCGGCGCGGCGTCGAAGCTCGGGTTCTCGGGGAAGCGCCCCTTCTCCAGCGGCGTGAAGTAGCCGGAGCGGCGCAGGTTGTTGGTGATGACGCTGGCGACCAGCGTGCCGAGGCTGGCATCCCCCGCGAAGTCGGCGATGGCGATCGGCATCGGCTGGAAGGCGCCGCTGCCGATGCGGAGCTGAAGCTGCGCCCGCGCCGGCGTCGCAGCGGGCAGGGCCAGGGCGAGGACGCCGAGCGCGGCCGTGAGCGCCGGCAGGAGGGTGCGCCGGGTGAAGGCTGTTCCAGGCATGGGACAAGTCCAGGTCGTTCAGGGATGCGAGAAGGGAAGGCCGATGACGCGGTGGATCGGCGGGTCGAGCCGGCGGATCACACGGGCGAGAACTCGAACTCGGCGTTGATGGCCTTCCAGTCGTTGTAATACGGCGCGTACTGGGCCGGAATCTTGAAGGGCGCGCAGCGCCGCACCGCCCGAAGCGCCGCCTGGGCGATCGACTGATCGACCGAGTTGTTGCCGGCGCGCATGACCCGTGGCTCGGCGGTGAGCGATCCGTCCGGGTTGAGGCGGATGTCGAGCATCGGCAGCACCACGCCCTGCGTCGCACCGGGCGGCGCAGAGTAGCACCGCTCGATCTGCTGTTGCAGCATGCCGACGAGGGCGTCGCGCAGCGACGGCGAAAGGCGCTGGGCGGTGCCGGAGGCCGCGCCGAGCGAGGCGGTGCGCTGCACTTCGCGGCCGGTCGCGCCGGTCGATTGCGAGGCGGCGCGGGTCTGCGTCTCGCGGCTGTCGCCCGGGCTGGTCCTGTTGGCGAGTTCCGCCTGCTGGCGTGCCTTGGCCTCGGCATCGGCCTTCGCCCTGGCGTCGGCCATCGCCTTGGCCTTGGCTTTCGCGGCGGCGTCGGCTTTCGCCTTGGCCTCGGCATCCGCCTTGGCTTTGGCTTCGGCGACCTGCTTGCGGTGCTCGGCCTCCGCCTCGGCTTTCGTGGCGGCGTCCGCCTTGGCCTTCGCTTCGGCTTTCGCCTCTGCCTCGGCCTTAGCCTCCGCTTTGGCCTTGGCGTCAGCCTTCGCCTTGGCCTCCGCGCGCGCCTTGGCCTTTGCCTCGGCGGCCTTGGCGGCGGCTTCGGCCTCGGCTTCTTCGCGCTCGACCAGCTTCTGCAATTCCTCGCGCTTCTCGGCCTCCGCCTTCGCGGCGGCGGCCTTCGCTTCGGCCGCCTTGGCCGCTTCGGCCTTCGCCGCTTCGGCCTTGGCGGCGGCATCCGCCTTCGCTTTGACCTCGGCCTTGGCCTTCGCCTCGGCGGCCTTGGCTGCGGCCGCCTTCTCGGCTTCGGCCTTGGCGGCCTCCGCCTTGGCCGCGGCAGCCTCCGCCTCCTCCTTTACCGGATCGGCGGAGTCGGCCCGCAGCGGCATCGCATCGACGGCGGCGAGCCGGGTGTCGGCGGTGCGGGTGGGCGCGGCCGGCGCGTCGGTCTTGGCGTTCTCGGGCTCGCGCTGCTCGTGCTTCTCCGCCATGCGGTCGGCGCGGTTCGGGGTGTTCTCGGGCTTTTCGGCGTTGCGCTCGCCGCGGGTCAATTCCGAGAATTGCTGCTCGGTCAGCACCTCGACCGGCACGCCCTCCTGCGCGTCCGGCAGGGCCGGCGCGGCGACGGCGAACAGGGCGGCGCCCAGCACGGCGGCATGGGCCGCGGCCGAGATCCAGACGCCGGGCTCGCGATTTCGAAAAGACTCAGGCCAGCGCAGAGCCACGGTGCCTTGCTCCGCTAATTCGATTCCGGCTCGGTGACGAGGGCGACCTTCTTGAAGCCGCCGCCGGTCACGATCGCCATCACCTGGGCCACGCGCCCGTAATCGACGCGCTTGTCGCCGCGCACGAACACCCGCTCCTCGGTGCCGGTCTTGGAGGTCTGCATGAGCTGGGGCACGATGTCGTCGTCCTTCAGCTCGATCTCACCGAGATAGATCTCGCCGGTCCGGCGAATCGACAGCGTGATCGGCTTCATATCGGAGTTGAGCGGGCTCGCCTTCGATTGCGGCAGGTCGAGGGGCACGCCGACCGTCATCATCGGCGCCGCGACCATGAAGACGATCAGCAGCACCAGCACGACGTCGATGAACGGCGTCATGTTGATCTCGTTGATGGCGCCTGGTCCGCGCCGTCCGCGGCGGCGGCGCTTGCCGCCACCCTGCGCCGCGCCGTGCGTCATGCCCATCGATTCAGCTCCGCTTTCGATCTGTTTCACACGGTCATGCGGCGACCGAGAGGCGCTCGTCGATCTGGCGTGACAGGATCGCCGAGAACTCGTCGGCGAAGCCTTCGAGCCGCGATTGCGACTTCGCGACGGTGGCCTGGAGCTTGTTGTAGGCGAGCACCGCCGGGATCGCCGCGAACAGGCCGATGGCGGTGGCGAACAGGGCCTCGGCGATGCCGGGCGCCACGACGGCGAGCGAGGTGTTTTTTGACGCCGCGATCGAGGTGAAGGCGGTCATGATGCCCCAGACCGTGCCGAACAGGCCGATATAGGGGCCCGCCGAGCCGATCGAGGCGAGGAACAGGAGGCGGGAATCGAGCCGCTCGACCTCGCGCTGGATCGTGACGTCGAGCACCTTGTCGATGCGCTGCGACAGTGAGTGGATCTGCCGGCCCGAACCTTCGAAGGAGCGTTTCCACTCCCGCATGGCGGCGACGAACAGGGCGCCGAGGCCGGTGGGCTGGCGGTCGTTGAAGGAGCGGTAGAGTTCCTCCAGCGAGCGGCCGGACCAGAACGCCTCCTCGAAGGCATCCATCTCGGCTTCCGTGCGCCGGAACAGGAGCGTCTTGTCGACGATGATCGACCAGCACCAGATCGAGGCGCCGAGCAGGCCCACCATCACGAGCTTCACGACGAAGTGGGCCTGCCAGAACAGGCCGAACAGGCTCATGTCTGCGACGGGCGCGGCCTGAATGGCATCGGCTGGAGTCATCGAACGATCCTCGCGTCGTCAGGGCCGCGCAAGAGCGCACCGGACTGCCGACTGATCCTTTGAGCGATGCCGATTGAGATCACTCGGGAATCTGTCGAAAGTAAGGGTCGGGACCGGTGCCGGCTCCGTCCGTTCTGCGGCGCAGCGCGCAGCGTCTCGCATTCGAGTCTAAGGCCGGGTCAGGGTTAAGATCGCGTTACGGTCAGGCCCGTGCGCTCGCCTCCTTCCGGGCAGGCGAGAGGCTCAGGCGCAAAATCCCGCATTCGATCGGGACAAAAATCAGTTTTGAAACGCTTTGGAATTGCAGCTCAATTGATTTTATCGATCAGTGGTTAAGTTTTCGCGTCCGTTTACGAAACATAAATAAACATGTTATGTCTTGTTTCTCAAGCGATGAGGGCTGCTTGAGCCCTGCACGAGGGAGAGCGCTCCCATGATACGCAAGCGAAAATTCTTTCCCGCGAGGTATCCGGCTGAGCAGAATCCGGGGCCGCAGGAGCGGCACGCCGTCGATTTCGCGGCGATCATGCATGCGCTTCCCGTCAACGTGCTCGTCCTCCACCCCACGGACGCGACGATCACCTTCGCCAACCGGCGCAGCGTCGAGACGCTGCACAGCCTGCGGGCCCATCTGCCGGCCTCCGTGAACCCGGACGCCATGGTGGGGCTCACGATGGACGTGTTCCATAAGAACCCATCAGCGCAGCATCGTCGCCGACCCGACCCGTCTGCCCTGGCGCACCAAGATCAAGCTCGGCCCGAAGACGCTCGATCTCCACGTCTCCCCTGTCCGTGATGTGGAGGGGCGATACATCGCCGCCGTCCTGTCTTGGGCCGACGTGACGCCCCTCGCCGATTCGATCGCCAGCTTCGACGCTTCCGTCCGGGCCGCACTCGGCGAGGCCTCCGAGGCCACCGGTGCGATGCGCGGAGCGGCCGAGCAGGTCCTCTCGGCGACCGACGCGACCGCCCGGGCTGCGGACAGCGCCGCGAGCGGAGCGAACGACACGACGATGAACGTTCAGTCCGTCGCCGCCGCCGTCGAAGAACTGACCGCCTCGAACAGCGAGATCACCCGGCAGGTGAGCCGCTCCAGCGCCGCGACCGGGCAGGCCGTGACCGAGGCGGGCTCGGCGATGGAGAGCGTGAAGGCCCTCTCGGAAACATCGCAGCGTATCGGCGAGGTTGTCGGGCTGATCAGCTCGATCGCGAACCAGACCAACCTGCTCGCGCTCAACGCCACCATCGAGGCGGCTCGGGCGGGCGAGGCCGGACGGGGCTTCGCCGTGGTGGCAACCGAGGTCAAAGTGCTCGCCGGACAGACCGCCAAGGCCACCGGCGAGATCGCGCAGCATATCGGGCTGATCCAGGCGGCAACCTCGCAGACGGTCGCGGCCATCGAGCGGATTTCCGGGGTGATCCGCGGCCTCGACGAGGGCGCCGCCACCATCGCCGCCGCGGTCGAGGAGCAATCCGTCACGGCCGGCGAGATCAGCCGGAGCGCCCGCGAGGCGGCCGACCGCACCGGGCTCGTCGGAGGCAGCATCGAGGAGGTGGCCGCCACGGCCGAGACCTCGGCCGGCTCGGCCCGCTCGGTCCTTTCCGCCACGACGATCCTCGACCGGCAGATGGAGCAGGTGACGCGGGCGGTTCAGGATTTCCTGGTCGAGGTCAGGCGGATCTGAGCCCGGCCGGCGTCAGGGCACGCCGCAATCCGTCGGGAAGGCGGATCGCACGGCCGTTCCTGACGCAGGCGACCACGACCTCGGCGCGCACCAGCACCGCGTCCCCGCGACGGACCTCCTGGGCGAGGTGCATGGAGGCGCCGCGCAACTCGCTCGACCGGGTGTGAACCTCGATCCAGTCGTCCATGCGGGCGGGCTTGAGAAAGTCGAGGGTCATCTTCCGCACGACGAAGACGAGCCCTGTGCCTTCCGCGTGCATCTTCGACTGGTCGCCCGCGAGCGAACGCAGGAGTTCGGTGCGGCCCCGCTCCATGAAGCGCAGGTAACTCGCGTGGTAGACGAAGCCCGAGAAATCGGTGTCCTCGTAGTAGATGCGCAGCGGAAGGCGGTGCGCGTCGGCGCCTGTGGTCGGATCCATGGACGTCCGGGTTCGTGGAGATCCCGTCATGTAGCGAGTCTCGTCACAGGTGGCGAGAGGTCGGGTTGCGCCCCGGTCGGCGAGCCGGCTCGGCACCTGAAACGGTGTCTCGAATGGCAAGGGCCGCCCCTTTCGAGGGCGGCCCTGCACGGTAGTCGGGTTCGCGTCGATCAGCCGCCGATGCGGTTCGCGAGGCTGGCCGAGTGGGCGTGCTCGTCGGCGATGTAGGGCAGGGCCTCGTTGGCGAAGGTGCGGCCGGCGGCGCTGTCGCCGTTGCGGGCATAGGTGCCGTAGAGCGCCAGGGTGCGCGCATCCGAGCGGGCCTGGCCGTTGATATAGGCCCGGTCGAACTCGCGGCTGTTGCGGGCGGAGCGCAGGCGCTCCAGGCGCTGCTGGCCGTTCGGGCCGAGGGCGACGCGGCGGCCGGGCTCACCCGGGCTGTTGTCGATCAGGCCGACCCCGCCGAGCACGCCGCCGACGATGCCAGTGCCGATGTTGGCGGCCAGCGTCACCGGGGCCAGCACCACGCCGATCGGGTTGTCGAGGCGGGTGGGGATACCCTGCTGGTCGGAGACGACGCGACCGCTGGCGGTCAGCGAGGTGCCCTCGGGCAGCAGCGCCCGGGTGGTGGCCTGGCGCTCGACCAGAATCCGGTTGGCGTAGTTGCGCACGCGCGGATTGCGGGAACGCTCCAGGGCGATCCGGCTGGCTTCGATGCTGGTGGCATCCGAGCGCAGGGCCTCGGCGCGGAAGTCGCGGGTGTCGGTTCCGGCGCGCCCGATCGGCGCGTCGCTGCCGATGCGCAGCGGCAGGGCGTCCTGAGCCAGGGCGGGCGTGGCGAGGGCAGCGACGGACAGGCCGAGGGCGGCCAGGACGGTCGTCTTCATGGCGGAGAGTTCCTTGAAGGTCGTGCTGGAATCGTTCGTTGGGGCCGGCGCTCCCGAAGGGCGTGGTCGGGGCCTCAACTTGTGCGATGCACGCCTGTTCCGCATGCAGCGGGCTTCCCCTTGGGGAGGTGTCGATGCGCCGGTTTGCCGCTGGAAGAAACAACCTGTCTTGAATAAGTTGTTTTATAACAATGTTTTGCAATGGATAATCGTGGCGAAGAGCATCGCCGGCTCAGTCTGAAACGATTAAAACATCCCTATTTTTGCTCCGCTCACGACGCCGGTGATATGTCCCCAGCGCATATCTCAGCGTTTCCGGCCATCGGTTCCAAGATCGACCACGACGATCTCCGGCGGCACGCCGAATCGCACCGGCGCGATGCTCGTGCCGAGCCCGCCGGAGGTGATGAGGTCCGCCTGCTCGCGGATATGGCCGTAGGCGAAGCGGTTGCCGTAGCGGGAGGGGACGACGGGGGAGCGGCCGAATAGGCGCACCTGTCCGCCATGGGTATGGCCCGAGAGCGTGAGCGCGATCCGCGGCGGCACCTGCGGAAAGATGTCGGGCTCGTGTGCCAGCAGAATCGCGGGCGCGCCGTCTGGGATCTTCGCCAGCGTGCCGGCCAGGTCGTCGAGGCCGATGCGAGGATGACCATGGCGCTTCCGACCCGGCAGGAGCGCGAGCTGGTCGCCAAGGCCGGCGAGCCAGACGGTGTGACCTTTGACCGAGAGCGGCAGCGCGTCGTTCTCCAGCACGGGGATACCGACGCGCCGAAGCGCCTCGCCCGCGATCGTCGGGCCGGCACCACGGGCCTGCGCCGTCTTGTCCTCCCACCAATCGTGATTGCCGAGGATGGCGTAGGTGCCCAGCGGTGCCGCGAGTTGTCCGAGCACCGGCGCCCATTCGGCGGCGTCCACGTAGCGCGTGACGACCCGCATGCCGGCGACGTAGTCGCCGGGCAGCACGATCACGTCGCCTTGGAGGGCGTTGGCCGCCGCGACGATCCCGGCGATGCGTGCCGTCGACATCCAGGGCTCGCAGGCATGGATGTCGGCAAGGGCGACGATCCGCAGGGTCAGGCCCTCCGGCCAAGGGCCGATCGGCTGCAGGCGTTAGCGCGTCACCGCGAGCCGCATCGGCTCGATGCCGACCGCATAGGCGCCCGTACCCGCCCCGGTCAGCGCCGTCGCGCCGAGCCCGACCGGCACCGTCCGTCGCGTGACGGAGGCGGAGCTTCGGTCCTCAGGCATCCGGGTCGTCGCTGCCGCCGAACAGGCCGAACTGCGAGCCGGGATCGCGCCGGGGTTCGGCAAAGCCCATGTGCCGGAAGGCATGTGGCGTCAGCACCCGCCCGCGCGGGGTGCGCTGCACGAAGCCCTTCTGGATCAGGTAGGGCTCGATGATGTCCTCGATCGCGTCGCGCGGCTCGGAGAGGGCCGCGGCGATGGTCTCGATGCCGACCGGGCCGCCGCCGAACGAAGTGGCGATCAGGGTGAGATACTTGCGATCCATCACGTCGAGGCCGACGGGATCGACGTCGAGCATCTGCAGCGCCCGGTCGGCGATGGCGCGGCTGACCGTCGTCGCGTCCTCGACGATGGCGAAGTCGCGCACGCGGCGCAGCAGGCGCCCGGCGATGCGCGGGGTGCCGCGGGCCCGCTTGGCGATCTCGTTGGCGCCCTCCTCCGACATGCCGAGGCCGAGCACCCGCGCACCGCGGCGGACGATGAGTTCCAGCTCGTCGATCTCGTAGAATTCGAGGCGGATCGGGATGCCGAAGCGGTCGCGCAGCGGCGTGGTGAGCAGGCCCGCACGGGTGGTGGCGCCGACGAGGGTGAATTTCGGCAGCTCGATCTTCACCGAGCGGGCGGCCGGGCCTTCGCCGATGATGAGGTCGAGTTGGTAATCCTCCATCGCCGGGTAGAGGATTTCCTCCACCGCCGGGTTGAGGCGGTGGATCTCGTCGATGAACAGGACGTCGCGCTCCTCCAGATTGGTGAGCTGCGCGGCCAGATCGCCGGCCTTGGCGATCACCGGGCCGGAGGTCGAGCGGAAGTTGACGCCGAGTTCGCGGGCGACGATCTGCGCCAGCGTCGTCTTGCCGAGGCCCGGCGGGCCGACGAACAGGACGTGATCGAGGGCCTGACCGGTCTTCTTGGCCGACTCGATGAAGATCTGCATGTTGGCGCGCGCCGCCCGCTGCCCGATGAACTCGGAGAGGCTCAAGGGGCGGATCGACTGGTCGGCGTCGTCCGGCCGGCGCTCGGGGCTCAGCAGGGTCTTGCCGGGCTTGGCGGTCTTGTCTTCGCTCACGGGGGTCTCGCGGGGCGTCGGCCGAATGGCCCTCGCAAAACGCCCGCGGCGCCGTCGCCCCGAGGGGAAACGGTCGGCGACCGGGCGTCTCGTGAGGCATTCCGACCTCGCGTTTTGCACATCCTGCACGCCCGCACCACCGCGGCAGAACAGACTGCTCCAGGGCAATCGCCCGAAGGCGCTCACCCTGGATTTTTGCTGGCCTCAGTCGCCGACGCCCGCCTCCGCGGGCTTAGGCTTCCGCTCCGCTCGATGCTTTCCGGGGCTCAAGCCTCGAAAACCCCGCGCCGCGAAGCCGCTCGAACGGCTTCGTGCCGTCGCTGTGCGGTCTGCTTCTGCGGGGCTTGCGTGCTTCGGCACACGCCGTGGGCGAGGGCGTGAGCGAGTTGGTAACCAACCCCGCCGATGATCGGGCCGTGCACCCGATGAGATCCGCGATGCCGAATGTTATCCCCGCCTTGCGCAGGCCCCGCCGCGCCCGGCTCATCGGCGGCACGGGCGCCGCCCTCGCCCTGCTGCTCGCCGCCCCGCTCCGGGCCGAGTCCGTTCCCGAGCCGCAGCCGGATTCCCGGATCAACCTGCGGATCGAGCCGAAGGCCGAGGCCGCGCCGGAGCCGAAACGCGAGCTGAGGGCCGATCCGAAGCCCGAGCCCAAGGTCGATCCGAAAACCGCGCCGAAACTGGAGCGCCCGACCGCCGACACGGTGGCCGTTCCGGCCGAGACCCCTCCGGCCAAGAAGGCATCGCGGGAATTGCCGCCGGTCGTCTATGCCCGCGTTTCCGAGGATCCGCTGCCGAGCTACACCGCGCAGACCTTCGTCGACACGATGCGCGCCGCCGAGCGCTATCAGGTCTATGCCGAGGCCGGCGGCTGGAAGACGCTGCCCGCCGATTTCGCCCCGAAGCCCGGCGACAGCCACGCCGCGATCCCCTCGCTGCGCCATCACCTCACCCTGACCGGCGACCTACCCGCCGACGCGCCGCCCTCCGACCGGTTCGACCCGCCGCTGGTGGCCGCCGTGAAGGCGTTCCAGGCCCGCCACGGCCTGCCGGATGCCGGCATCTTCGGCCGCCTCACGCTGAACGCTCTCAACGTGCCGGCCGACGTGCGGCAGCGGCAATTGCGCGCCTCGGCCCAGCGGCTGCTGGGGTCGGGCTTCGGCTTCGGCGAGCGCTACGTGATCGTGAACATCCCCTCCGCCACGGTGGAGGCGGTGGAGAACGGCGCGGTGACCCGCCGCTACGTCGCCGTGGTCGGCTCGCCCGACAAGCAGACGCCCGCGGTCGAGACCCGCATCACCGACGTGAACCTCAACCCGACCTGGACCGTGCCCGTCTCGGTGATCAAGAACGAGATCATCCCGACGATGCGCAAGAATCCGGGCTATCTCGCCAAGAACCGCATCCGCATCCTCGGCCCCGGCGGCGTCGAGGTCGATCCGAACGCGATCGACTGGAACACCCAGAAGGCGACCAACTACACGCTGCGCCAGGATTCCGGCCTCGACAACTCGCTGGGCCAAGTGCGCATCGACATGCCGAACCGCCACGCGATCTACATGCACGACACCCCGTCGAAATCCCTGTTCGCCGGCTCAGTGCGCTTCCACTCGCATGGCTGCGTCCGCGTCGGCCAAGTGAAGGAGTTCGCCGCATGGCTGCTTCAAGGCACCGAAGGACCGAACGGGGCGGGCTCCGCCTGGGGGCCGATCGAGATCGAGACCGCCATCGCCGTCGATGAGCGGCGCGACGTGAAGCTCGTGAAGCCGACGCCGGTCGCCTTCGTCTACATGACCGGCTACGCGACTTCGGACGGACGGGTGCATTTCCGCGATGACATCTACGGCCTCGATACGCCTCCGGCCCCGGCCGCGGCGACACCGCCGGTCCCCGATGTGACGACCACCGGTGCCATCACGCCCCGCGCGGTGCCGGCCCCTCGCCCGGCCGCACCGGGCGTCGCGCCGCGTCCCCTGCCGTCCGCCGCGCAGACTGCGCCGGTGAAGCCCGCACCGGCCAGGCCCGCGCCGGTCGGGGCCGCTGCCGCCCCGGCGCCTGCAACCGCCCTGCCCGCTCCGCAAAAGCCGCAGGCCCGGAAAGCCGCGCCGCCCGCCCGTGGGCCGGAGAGCGAGCCGGTCCCGATGCCGCCCGGCCTCGTCGGCGGGCGGGGCTGAGGCGCCCGCGCGGCGCCGCGTCCCATCCACAGCAGCGCAGCCATGCGGAGCGGAACAAAGGTTCCCGCTTCCTCATTCTGCCGATCGAGTACCGGCGTGGTTGTCGCCGGTCAGAATTCGATTGCAGAGTGTTAAGGATATCACCTCATGGCTAAAGCCAAGCTGCGCGTCCCGAGTGACCGGCTCAACACCCCGACCGATCTCGACCCGAACGACGTCAAGAAGATCTCCGAGGGTCTGACCGTTCTCCTGTCGGATCTCTTCGCGCTCTACATCAAGACCAAGAATTTCCACTGGCATGTCAGCGGCCCGAACTTCCGCGACTATCACCTGCTGCTCGATGAGCAGTCCGAGCAGATCTTCGCGATTATCGACGCCGTCGGCGAGCGCGCCCGCAAGATCGGCGGCACGACCCTTCGCTCCCTTGGGCAGGCCGAGCAGCTCAAGCGCGTTCCCGACAACAACGCGGACTACGTGAGCCCACTGGAGATGCTGAAGGAACTGCGCGACGACAACAAGGCGCTCACCGCCAACATGCGCGAGCTGCACAGCATCACCGACGAAGCCAACGACGTCTCGACCACGAGCCTCATCGAGGAGTGGATCGACCAGTCCGAGGAGCGCACGTGGTTCCTCTACGAGTCGACCCGCGAGGCCACCGACAGCGGTCACTGAGCCTTTTCTCGGTAAAGATGGGCCGCCGATCCGAGAGGGTCGGCGGTCTTTTCATGTCTGCGGAACCGAACGCGACGACTACCCGACGGTCAGCGTCGCCTTCACGAGACTCGGGTCGTCCGGAACCGGTTTCTCCACGAAGCCGAGATGGCGGCAGACCGCGCGCATCGGCCGGTTCTCGGCGAGCACGCTGCCTTCGACCACGGCGATGCCCTCGGCCCTGGCCCAATCGATCATCATCCGCATGAGGGCGGCGCCGAGGCCCGTCCCCTTGATGTCGGAACGCACCAAGATCGCGAACTCGCCCGTGTCGTGGTTGGCGTTGGCGTGCAGGCGCACGGCGCCGAGCATGCGCCGGTCCTCCTCCGCCGCCTCGTCGAAGGCGACGAAGGCGATGGCACGGGAGTAATCGAGCTGGGTCAGCCGGGCGAGGAAGGCGTGGCTGAAGTCCCGCACCGGGGCGAAGAAGCGCAGGCGCACATCCTCGGGATCCACCTGCGCGAAGAAGGCGCGGAACATGCCCTCGTCGTCGGGCCGGACCGGCCGGACATGGACGCAGCGCTCCCCGACATCGAGCCGCCGCTCCCAATCGGACGGATAGGGCCGGATCGCGAAGCGCGGGTGCCAGTTGCCCCGGCGACGCTCCGGCCGGCTCGGCTCCGGTGCGATGCGCACCCGCGCATCGAGGGCGACCGCGCCGTCGGCGTCGGCGAGCAGGGGGTTGATGTCGAGTTCGCGCACCGCCGGCAGGTCGGCGGCGAGTTGGGCGAGTTTGACCAGCAATAGGGCGATGGCCGGCAGATCCGCCGCCGGCACGTCGCGATAGGCTTCGAGACGGCGGGCGACGCGGGTGCGGCCGATCAGTTCGCTTGCCAGCGCCAGATCGAGCGGCGGCAGCGCCAGAGCCCGGTCGTCGATCACCTCGACCGCCGTGCCGCCGCGCCCGAACACCACCACGGGTCCGAAGACCGGATCTTCGGCAAGCCCCGCGATCAGCTCCCGCCCCTGCGGCCGGCGCAGCATCGGCTGCACGGCAAAGCCCGCCACCCGCGCATCGGGGCGGAGTTCTCGGACCCGCGCGATCATCGCATGGGCCGCCTCGCGCACGTCGGCCTCCGAGGTGAGGCCGAGGCGCACGCCGCCGACCTCAGATTTGTGCACCACGTCCGGTGAGACCAGCTTGAGCACTACGGTGCCGCCGCCCGCGATCAGCGGCCACGCCGCTGCTGCAGCCCCATCGGGATCGGGCGCCAGCGTGACCGGCACCGAGACGATTCGGTAGGCGGTCAACAGCTCGGTCACCGCGTAGGGGTCGAGCCAGGTGCGCCCTTCAGCCAACGCCTCGTCCACGATGCGGCGCGCGGCGGCGACGTCCGGCGTAAAGTCGCGCGGCAAGGCGTCCGGCGTGCGCATCAGGTCGTTCTGCGCCTCGCGGTAGCGCACGAGGTGCAGGAAGCCCTCCACCGCGTCGGCATCGGTGGCAAAGAGGGGAATCTTGGCGTCGGCGTAGATCGCGCGGATCGCCTCGTCCTCGCCGATCGAGACCGCAAAGACGGGCTTGCGGCGCCCGGCCGAGCGCGCCTTGGCGACGGCGCCGGCCACGGTCTTGGCCACCTCACGGCTGCCCGCCCGCGCGGTCGGCACATGGATCGAGACGATCGCGTCGCTGTCGCGCCCGGCGAGCAGCGGCTCCAGGGCGCCGACATAATCCCCCGGCACCGCGTCGATGCCGAGATCGAGCGGGTTGGCTTGCCCACCGTGCCGCACCGGAGCGAGGCAATCCTGCGTTGCCTGAGCGGGCTCCGCCAGCGTGCCGCCGAGGTCGGCCAGCCGGTCGGCAGCGAGCGCACCGATGCCGCGGCCGTTGGAGACGATCATCAGCCGGTTGCCGGGGAAGGGCCGCTGACGCCCCAGGGTCTCGACGGCGGAGAACATGGCATCGAGCCCGTCCACCGCGAGCAGGCCCGCGCGACGGAAGGCGGCCTCGTAGACGGCGCCGGGCCGGGCGAGCGCGCCCGTATGGGTCTCCGGCCGCCGGCCGGGCGCGTCGTGGCGCCCGGTGCGCAGCACCACGACCGGCTTGGCGCGGGCCGCCGCCCGGGCCGCCGTGAGGAATTTTCGCGCATCGTCCACGTGGTGCAGCGAGAGGATGATCGCGCGGGTGTGGAAATCTTCGGCGAAGTGGTCGAGGCAATCGGCGATGTCGATGTCGGCGGAGCGGCCGAGCGTCATCACCGCGGAAAAACCGACCCCGTGCCGCCATCCCCATTCGGCGATGGCCGAGGCGACGGTGCCGGATTGCGAGATGAGGGCGAGATCGCCGGGTTTCGGCGGGCGGGCGAGCAGGCTCGCATTGAGGCCGCGCGCCGGCACGCTCAACCCGATGCTGTCGGGCCCGATCAGCCGCAATCCGTGCCGCCGGGCCGCCGCCTGGGCGGCGCCGGCCGGGGCCGCCTCGCCGACGCCGAGATGGGCCGACAGGATCACCGCCGCGGCGGCGCCGATCTGCCCCGCCTCCTCGACGATGCCCGGCACCGCCGCCGGGGGCGTGGCGACCATCACGAGATCGGGGGCCTGCGGAATGTCGGCGAGGCGCGGGCTGCAGGCCAACCCATCGACGCTGGTCTCGCGCGGATGGACCGGGACGATGTCACCGGTGAATCCGCCCGCGCGCAGGCCGTCGATGATCGCCCGGCCGACGGAGCCGGCGCGATCACCCGCTCCGACCACGGCGATGCGGCGCGGGACGAGCAGAGCCTCGAATCGATAGGTGCTCATGGGCCGCCTATATCATCTCAAGGCGCGAGGCCGAGCGTCAAACCGCCCTATGATAGACCGGATCGACCGCATTTGGCGCGCCGGGGCCGCACGAAAGTCTCGTGCCGCGCGTACATCTCTCTCCAATACTCGTACTCGGCGAGCGTTCCGGCCGACTGGAACGGCAGGCGTCGCGAGTCGGCGATCCGGGCCCGCACCGACCTGCCCCTGTTTCGCCCGCTTGCTCCTGCGGCTAAGGTCAGGCACCGGTCCCGGCGATGGCTGGTCGAATCGCGTCCGACAAAGCCCATTCCGCATCGTATGATCGATCCGCCGTTAGAGGAGTTGTCCGTGCCGACTTTCGCGACCCGTCAAGCGATGGTCGAATCGATGCGCCGGATGCTCGACCTCGGCCTGAGCCAGGGGACGTCGGGCAACCTCTCCGTCCGAACCGGAAGCGGCTTCCTCGTGACGCCCTCCGGGATTCCGGCGGAGCAACTCGGCCCCGACGACCTCGTCCCCATGGATTTCGATGGGAACTGGGATCATCCGCTGGCGCCCTCCTCCGAGTGGCGCTTCCACCGGGACATCCTGGCGGCCCGGCCCGAGATCGGCGCCGTCGTCCACGCCCATCCGCCCTACGCGACGGCTTTCGCGATCTGCGGCCGGTCGATTCCGGCGGTGCATTACATGATCGCGATGGCCGGCGGTCCGACCATCCGCTGCGCCCCCTACGCGCCCTACGGTACGCAGCGCCTCTCGGATTTCGCCCTCGATGCCCTCGATGGCCGCAGCGCATGCCTGCTCGCCAACCACGGCATGATCGCCACGGGGCCGAATCTGTCGAAGGCGATGTGGCTCGCCGTCGAGGTCGAGACCCTGTGCCGCCAGTACGCGATTGCATTGCAGGTCGGCGCGCCGGTGGTGCTGTCCGATGCCGAGGTCGCCGAGACGGTCGAACGCTTCAAGTCCTATGGTCCCCGCGAGAAATCCGAGCAGTAAGTCTGCGCCTTCAGCGTTTTCGATTTGCGCGGATGCCAAATGATTTGGATTTTCAGCTTATTTTACGGCGAATGAAGGATAAATTATTCTGAAGGCAGGCTTTTCAATTTTATGATCATTAATTTTACTGCTGAAATCGGTATATAAATACAATATAATCGTAATTATATATTAGTAAGTTGGAATTTTGTGGAAAATTTTGCGATAAATTTGAGTAACCGTCTTTAGACGATGCCGCTTTCGATGGTTTTGACCTTGCCATTTTGCAAGTGACGGCAGGTCTCGGGCGACGCTTTCACACGACTGTGCCCAATCGATCTACGTAATCGTCCCGTCTTGCATTTCGGAATTATACCGGATGTCGGGAGATTTTTGTGGAGTTTCTGATGCGACTTTTACCGCAATAGCCCTGTCAAACGGCCGAAAGTTCAATTGATTTTTGGAAGACGCTAAAATCCATCTTGCAGCCGGGCCCATCAAAGGTTAAGTCCTGCGTCATTCAGCGCAGTCGCAGCGTGCTCGGCAATGATGGCGTCTTCGTTGTAGCGCCTATTGAAGTTCGTCGTTTGCAAATATCAGAAGGGATATTGAGGATGTCGCTTGAGGATGGCTCCGCTGGCGATCACGTGGCCTTGGTTGTGGATATCGTGTCGGCCTATGTCGGGAACAACTCCCTGGCGGTCGGGGAATTGCCCGGGCTGATCACGTCGGTTCACGGTGCGCTGGCACAATTATCGAATAAGCCAATTGAGCCTGAAGAACCGGCCCCGACACCGGCCGTGTCGATCCGGCGTTCGATCCAGCAAGATTTCCTCATTTGCCTCGAAGACGGCAAAAAGTTCAAGTCGCTCAAGCGGCATCTGCGGACGCGCTACAATCTCTCGCCCGACGAGTACCGCGCGCGCTGGAACCTGCCCGACGACTATCCCATGGTTGCACCGAGCTACGCCGCAACCCGTTCGGAACTCGCCCGGACCATGGGCCTCGGCCAGCAGCGCCGGAAGTGGCCCGCCAAGACGACGACGGACGCCGCATCCGAGCCGGCCGCCGAGACCAACGCTTCGGCGCCGCGTCGCCGTGGCCGGGCCCGTACCGCGGACGCGGTCTGAGCGCATCGCGCCGACCGACATCGTAGAAGGCCGGGTCGCCATCGATCGCCCGGCCTCTGGACGGCGGGTGTGCGCCGGAGCCGCTTATCCACACGCGATGCGGCTGTCCTCCGTCGGCGAGGGCAGGATCAAGTCTCGGCGTTAGAAGTCGGGCAACCGCTCGGCGGGAACAGTTCCTGTGCAGTCCGGGCATCGTCCCGGTCTCTCGCGGGAGACATGATGTCCGGCCGGTCGACCATCGTTACGCGCCTGTTCTGGACCGTCGTCCTCGGGGGTGGCGCCGCCATCCGTTACGGAGCCCCGGCGCTCGCCGCGACGGGTGCGGTCTGCGGCGCGATTCTCCTCCATCGCCTCGACCGACCGCGCCGCTTCCGCGCCCTCGTGCGCCGCATCGCCCGCCGGCATGCCGCGACGCTCGCCCTGCGACGGCGGCAGGAGCGCTTCCTCGACGCCTACGGCAACACCATCGAGGATGGCTGGCTGCGCGAGCGCGAGTACTTCGTCGAGCGCACCGTCCTGCCGCTCGTCGAGGCGCGCGGCTTCTCCGATTACGCCGAGCCGCGCTTCGATGAGATGGTGGACATCATCGAGCGGGTGGCCTGCGCGCACGAACTGCCCGACGAAATGGAGACGCCGGAGGACGGGATCGCCTACGAGCGATACTGCGCCGAACTTCTGGGGGAGGCGGGCTGGGATGCCCGGCCCACGGGGGCGAGCGGCGACCAGGGCTGTGACGTGATCGCCGAAAAGGCGGGCCTGCGCCTGATCGTGCAGTGCAAGCGCTACGGCCGCCCGGTCGGCAACGCCGCGGTGCAGGAAGTTGCGGCCGCCGCCCTGCACTGGTCGGGCGACATGGCGGCCGTGGTCTCGAATGCCGGTTTCACCCCCGCCGCCCGCAAGCTCGCCGGCACCACCGGCGTCCTGCTCCTCCACCACGACGACCTTGCGACCCTGGCTCGGACCCGCCGGGCCGGCCGCCGTGCGTTGGCGGCCGGGCGCTGAGCCTACTCCGCCGGCACCGGCCGGCTGACGGGGCGGGCGGGCAGCGCCACGGCCTTGCGCCGAACCGACAGCCGCGCCGCACGCTTGCGCCACCAGATCACCACGCCGGTGACCGACAGCATCGCCACGACGAGCCCCATGAGCGAGATCAGGATGCGGCCGGGCAAGCCAAGGATGCGGCCCGAATGCACCGGGAACTGCGCCTGCACGAAGATGTCGGCAGCGGTGCCGACCCAGGGCTGACGGTCACCTATCACCCGGCCGTCTCCCCCGTCGAAATAGATCGCCGCCGGGCCGACGCCCGCCGCTCCATGGTCGTCGCCGGGCGCGAAGAAGCGGGCGGTGTAGAAGCCCTGCAGCGGCGCGTAGGCCAGGGCGCCGACCGGCTCCTTCCAGCCTCGGCGCTGTCCCTCCGCCTGCGCTGCCTCCAGGATGCGGGCGTAATCCACCCCCGGCTCGATCGGCTTGAGCGGTGAGACGAAGGGGCGGGTGTTCGACGGCTCGGGTGTCACCTGCGAGACGCTCGACATCAGCGGCAGGAACACCTCGCGGTAGAGGTTGAGCGAGAAGGCCGTGAAGGCGAGCACGAACAGCAGCGCGAAGGTCCAGAGGCTGAAGGCGCGGTGCAGGTCGAAGGTCACGCGGTAGGGGCTACCCGCGGTCTTCACCTTCCAGGCCGGCTTCCAGCGCGACCACCAGCCCCGGCCGAGCTGCCGCTCGACGGCCGCCGGACGCGCCGGGTTGGCGGGTTTGCGCACCGGCAGCGTGAGATAAAAACCGACGAAGGAATCGAGCATCCAGACGACGGCGACGATCCCGAGCAGCCAGATGCCCCAGCGCTCCTCGCCCCACATCTCCGGGAGGTGCAGGGAGTAGTGCAGCTTGTACAGGAACGAGATCAGCGTCTCGCGGGTGATCGGCCAGACCTGACCCCATTCCCGCCGGCCGAGTTCGGCCCCCGTCACCGGGTCGAGGAAGACCTGATTGTAGCCGAGCGTGTGCAGGCCGCCGGTCGCCGCATCGACCCGCGGCATCACGAACAGCGACAGCGACTCGCCGGGCTCGGCCGCCAGCGGGAGATAGGCGACGCGGGCGCCCGGCTCTCGGGCCTCGAATTGCCGCGCGAGGTCGAGGGCGGGGATCGCGGGTCCGCGGCTCTCGACCGTGTGGAGATGCGGGTTCAGCCAATCGTCGAGTTCATGGTCCCAGGAGATCACCGCGCCGGTGAGCCCCGCCACGAGCAGGAAGGCGGCGATCGTCAGGCCGGCCCAGCGGTGGAGAAGGACGAAAACGGAGCGCGCCATCAACCCTCGAGCCTCTGTCCGCGACGGAGCGACCGCCGACGGAGAAGGAAAGGCGATCCGGCCCTCGGACAAACACGCCCCGGTCCGGTTCAGTCCCTTGTGCGGGCCCTCATGCCTGCGCGGTGAGGGCGAACCCGTCGATAAAGCTTGCCACGGCTATACGCCACCCCTGGCCAACCCTTTGGCCAGCCCTTGAATCGTGCGCGACACGATCACGCGTTAAGATCCGGTAAAGGCCCGGTCAAGATCCGCCGGGCGTGCTTCGGCTGGCTTAACAACCCTTAAACCCGCCGCAATTACTGTCTCTGACGCAAGGGGGCGACCCGCCGTGCCGCAGGGCCAGCCGGCGCATCCGAGGGGATCGATCCGGCGAACTACCGACGCGCGGATCCCGAGCAGGGGAGCACGGTCGCGGGAGGCAAGATCCGTCGGAGGTAAGATCCTTCGAAGGATCAGATCCTCTCTGGGATCGGCAGCCCCGGACGCATGGAACGCATGGCGCAGTCTCGCGGACGCAAACCACGCAGCGAACCCACCTTCGACATCCCGGAAGGGAGCGAGCCGGGCCGCCTCGACGTGCGCCTGTCGCGCAACGACCGGTCCGCGGGCGGGCAGCGGGCTTCGGCCGGCCGCCCCGCTGCGGCGCCGAAGGCGCGTGCGCGCAAGGCCTCCGGCGGCGGCAACGGACGGCGCCCGCCGCGGCGGCGCTCCTGGCTCGGCCGTCTGGTCTATGCCGGTGTCGTCCTCGGCATCTGGGTGGCGATCGGGCTCGCTGGCCTCATCGCCTACCACGCCTCACAATTGCCGCCGATCGACCAGCTCGCGGTTCCCAAGCGCCCGCCCAACATCGCGATTCTGGCCAGCGACGGCAGCCTGCTCGCCAATCGCGGCGAGACCGGCGGCCGCGTCGTCTCGATCAAGGAATTGCCGCCCTACCTGCCGCGCGCCTTCGTCGCGATCGAGGACCGGCGCTTTTACGACCATTTCGGCATCGATCCCGTGGGCATCGCCCGCGCGATCACGCAGAACCTGACCCGGCGCGGCGTGGCGCAGGGCGGCTCGACGCTGACCCAGCAGCTTGCCAAGAACCTGTTCCTGACGCCCGAGCGCTCCGCCTCGCGAAAGATCCAGGAGGCGATCCTGGCTCTGTGGCTGGAACACAAATACTCGAAGGACGAGATCCTCGAACTCTACCTCAACCGGGTCTATTTCGGGGCCGGCGCCTACGGCGTCGAGGCCGCGGCCCAGCGCTATTTCGGCAAGCCCGCCAAGAACGTGACGCTGGCCGAAGCCGCCATGCTCGGCGGCCTCGTTCAGGCGCCCTCGCGGCTGGCGCCGAACCGCAACCTGAAGGCGGCGCAGGCCCGCGCGGCCCAGGTGCTCGCGGCGATGGAAGATCTGGGCTTTGCCAAGAGCGCCGACGCGAAGGTCGCGCTGGCCCAGCCCGCCCGGCCCGCCTCGAGCCGCGGCGGCGGCTCGCCGAACTACGTCGCCGACCTCGTGATGGACGTGCTCGACGACTTCCTGCCGAAATTTGACGAGGACATCGTCGTCGCCACCACCGTCGATGCGAGCATGCAGACGGCCGGCGAGAAGGCGCTGACCGACGAACTCAACGCCAAGGGCAGCCGCTACAATGTCGGCCAGGGCGCGCTCGTCTCGATGCGGCCGGACGGGGCGATCCGTGCGCTTGTCGGCGGGCGCGACTACGCGCAGAGCCAGTTCAACCGCGCCACCACCGCCAAGCGCCAGCCGGGCTCGGCCTTCAAGCCCTTCGTCTACCTCGCGGCGGTGGAGCGCGGCCTGACCCCCGACACGATCCGCGAGGACGCGCCCGTGCGGATCGGCAACTGGGCGCCGGAGAACTACTCGCACAATTATCGCGGCGCGGTTTCCTTGCGCGAGGCGCTGGCGCTCTCGCTCAACACGGTGGCGGTGAAACTCGGCCAGGAGGTCGGCCCGAAGGCGGTGGTGCAGACCGCCCAGCGGCTCGGCATCTCGTCCTCGCTCCAGGCCAACGGCTCGATCGCGCTCGGCACCTCGGAGGTGACGCCGCTCGAAATGGTGGGCGCCTATTGCGCCTTCGCCAATGGCGGCAACGGGGTGATTCCCTACGTCATCGCCACCATCAAGAGCGCCACCGGCAAGGTGCTCTACAAGCGCGGCGAAGGCGGGCTCGGCCGCGTCATCGACCCCAACGCCGTCGGCATGATGAACGCCATGATGCACGACGTCTTCACCATGGGCACGGCGAAGAAGGCCGAAATTCCCGGCTGGGAACTGGCCGGCAAGACTGGCACCAGCCAGGAGTTCCGCGATGCGTGGTTCGTCGGCTACTCCGCCACTTTGGTGACGGGGGTCTGGCTCGGCAACGACGACGGCGAGCCGACCAAGCGCGCCTCCGGCGGCAGCCTGCCGGTGGAGATCTGGAAGGACTACATGACCACGGCGCTCAAGGGCGAGAAGCCGGTGGGCCTGCCGGGCATGAACCGCTGGCGCGCACCGCGGCCCGAGGCGCAGCCCGAGCGGGATTCCGGACCCGGCGGCCTGATCGGCGCCCTGCTCGGCGAGCCGGAGCAGACGGCCTCCGCCCTCCCCCCGCGCTCGGTTGGGCGCGGGCGTGGTCCGAGCCGGGACGATCGCAACTTCCTCGAGAAGCTGTTCGGCGTCGGCGAGTAGGCGCTGCCCGATTTGCCCGACGGGAGCGGTGAATCCCTCCCGTCGCGCGGCGGCTGACAAAAATTCGGGCGGCGCCCGAACCGAGCATGCGGCGGTGCGCCACATTCGCGCCACGTTGAAGGCATGACCCTCCGACGGTCGGGAGAGGATTGTGGGCTCCGCTCGCACCTCCTGATTGCCGACGGTAAGGAGCCTCCGTGTCGACCCGCCTGCCCGACCGTTGCCCGCATGGCCCCATGGCCTCCGCGAACGGGCCGGGCGCATCCTCCTCCGCCGGCCGCCGGAGCCCGATCTGATGCTGCCGCACCATCGCTGGTTCTGGCTTCTCATCCTGCTCGCTGCGGGCGGCGCGGGGCTGCTCTACAACGTCATCTTCGCCGGCGGCGCGAGCCCGGCAGCCGGCTTCACCTACGGCCTGTGCGTCGGCGTCTCGGCGCTGGCCTTCGACCGCGGCGTCCTGCTGGCGGGCGTCCAGTCGCGCATCCGGCGCCTGCCCGCCGGGCTCTACGTCGTCGCGGCGGAACTCTCCTACGTGGCGATGATCGTCGTCGGCAACGCGCTCGGCGGCTTCGTCGTCTGGCTGCTCGGCCTGACCGGCGACAGCCTGGAGGAGGCCGTGCGCACCACGCCGCGGGTGCTGGCCTACGCGCTCGCCGTCTCGGCCCTGCTCGTTTTCGTCATCCGCATGCGCGATCTGATCGGCGGTGAGGTCTTCATCAACTTCCTCGTCGGGCGCTACCATCGCCCGGTGGAGGAGGAGCGCATCTTCCTGTTCCTCGACGTGGTCGGCTCCACCGCCTTCGCCGAGACCCACGGCGACCTGCGCGCGCAGGAATATCTCAGCGCCGTCTTCGCGACCCTCGCCGAGCCGGTGCGCCGGTTCTACGGTTCGACCGATGACTATATCGGCGACTTGGCCATGATCACTTGGCCGATGGAGCGTGGCCTGAAGGATGCGCGCTGCGTCGAGTGCCTGTTCGCGGTGCGTGAGCGCATCGAGGCGGAGGCGGAGGGCTGGGAGGCGCGCTTCGGCACCGTGCCGCGCCTGCGGGCGGGCCTGCATGGCGGACCGGTGGTGACGGCCGAAGTCGGGGTGGACCGGCACAAGATCGCCTATTTCGGTGACGCCGTGAACGTCGTCGCCCGCGTCGAGGCCCTGTGCCGTCCGCTCGGCGTCGATACCCTGATCTCCGAGGATCTGCTGAAGCGGCTGCCGCGGCTACCCGACGGCGTCGTCGTGAAGCCGCTCGGCACCCACGCCCTGCGCGGGCGCGGGCAGCCCCTTGCCGTCGCGACCCTCGAACGCAACGGAACCGCGGCCCTGGCCGAGGCCACGGCGCCGCGGATCGCCGCCGCGCCGTAGGGCGGGGAAACTCGCCGCTCAGCTCACCCGCAGTAGCAGCAGGATCGATGCGATGGTCATGATGGCCAGCGTCGCGAGAATGCCGCCGCCGCGGCAGGCGAACTGGCGCGGCGAATTCGCCGGGGCGAGCATCCCGATCGGGTGCAGGATGCGCGCGATCACCAGCACGATCAGCAGGCCCTGAACCCAGCCATGGGCGCCGCCGCTCGCCTCATAGAGCGCGATCAGCAGAAGGGTCAGCGGCACGTATTCCTGGAAGTTGCCGTGCGAGCGGACGCGCCGCTGGAGCGCGTCTTGCCCGCCATCGCCGAACAGGACATTGCCGGAGACCCGGCCGCCGATCACCCATCCGGACAATCCGGCATAGATCAGGCCCAGAATCGCGGCGTAGAAGGCCGTGGTGGTCGGAAAAATCACGGTAAAAGAACCTCGGATCGAAGGAGCGACCCGCCGGACGGCGGATGTCGTTGGCACTTCGCAAACTAGGCTTATCGGCGCCGTATTCCGCCCGTGCCGGCGATCACGAAGGCGTATCCGTGACGCAACGGTCATGATGGGTCCCGCAGACCGCTCGGCGCGGCGGGTGATGGGAATGACATTAAGCATTCTACCGAAAGGTGTTGCCGGCCTTCCGCGGAAGGCGATGCGCTAGAAGGGCATGGGCGGGCTCGGCCCGTCGGCGGAGCATGGCCGGGCACGAGGCTCGTTCAGGAGGATATCGGTGGGCGGCAAGCTGATCGCGGTGGCGAACATGAAGGGCGGGGTCGGCAAGACCACCACCGTGGTCATGCTCGCCGAGGCGCTGGCCGCCGACGGGGCGCGGGTGCTCGTGGTGGATCTCGACCCGCAGGCGAGCGTGTCGGTCTGCCTCGCGGGTGATACGCTGCTCGGCGAGATGATCGTCCGCGGGCGTACGCTGGAGGCCTATCTCGCCCTCAAGCTCATCACCCGCCACAAACCGAACCTCTCCGCCCGCATCCAGCCCGGCGTGAGCCTGACCATCCACAAGAACGCGCCGCTCGCGCTCTCGCTGCTGCCGTCCGGCCCGCATCTGCGGCTGGTGGAACGGGAGATCCTCTACGAGCTGACCGAGCGGAAATTCTCGATGCACGCCATCGACGAGAAGCTGTGGAAGGTCTTTCAGGACGACTTCGTGCCGCTGGCCGAGGATTACGACTACGTGTTCTTCGATTGCGCGCCGGGCATCTCGCCGATGACCGAGGTGGCGGTGCGCGCCGCCGACCTCGTCCTCGTCACCTCGATCCCGGACTTTCTCTCGACCTACGGGCTCAACGCCTTCGTCGAGACCGTCTGGCGGCGCCCCAGCCGGCAGGCGAGCCATATCGCGCCGAAGAGCGCGCCCCACGTCCTCGTCACCCGCTTCCAGGCCCAGGTGCGCCAGCATCAGCGAACCCTGGCGCGGCTCGAGGCCGAGGCGCGGTCCGAGGATGCCGGCTTCCGTTTGCTCGAAACCCGGATTCCGCAAGCGGCGGCGCTCGCCGACGCGCTGGTTCCCGCCGACGGGTCACCCCCGACCTTCTCCGCCAAGTATGGCGCCCATGTCCCCAACGTGCTGATCCCGCTGGTCGCGGAAGTGAAGGAAATTCTCCATGGCCCTTGATGTCGATGGCTATGCCGTGTTGCAGGCGATGGCCTCCGAGCCGGAAGCGTTTCCCGACATCCGCACCGAGATTCCCAAAGCCGCCCGTGCCCTCGTCGTAAAGCAGCTCAAGGCCCGGTCCTTGCGCGCGCCCTCGCTGCGCCTGATCCGCGATGTGCTGGGCAGCGAGACGCTGGCCCTGATCGTCGATGGCATGTCGGAGGCCGAGGTGAAGGGGTTGGTGACCCGCCTCGACCCGCACCACCCCTCGCTGAAGACCGCGACGCCGGGCTGGCACCGCCACCGCCTCAGCGCGCTGGCCGCCGGCGAGGCGCCGTTCCGCAAGGGTGAGACCCGCGTCGAGGACAGCCCGGCGAAGCTGCGGGCTGCCGAGGCCCCCCCGGAGCGCGCCCTGGCCAACCGCCCCTTCGCCGCAGTGTGGGACGGCAAGGACCACGACGCGCCGCCCGCGAAGGAAGGCCGCGAGAAGAAGGACAAGGAGAGGGACCGGAAGGGCAAGAAGAAGAAGGGTTGAGGCCCTTCCCCCAAAAACCCTTTTGCCCAGAGCGTCAGCCCGGAGCCTCGTGCTGGATGTCGGATCCGGGACGTGGCTCCGGGCTTTTGTTTTTGGGTCGACTTTTTCCGAAAGCCGGAGGCCACCGTTCGGAGTGATGCTCTAAGCGTCCGGAAATAGCGCCTCGTATTGCGCTTCGAGGGCGGCGAGCCGGCCCTGCCCTTCCAGCACCGCGACCCGGTGCTGCCGCGTGACGTCGAGCAGCCCGTCGGCCATCTCCGCCTCGCCGCAGAGCCGGGCACGATCCGAGATCTCAGAAAGCTGATCGGCCATCAGGCTATCGATCCGTATTCCCTCCGTCAGCGCTCGCATCAGACTCAGCATCGTCTCGCGGGCGTTGACGTCAGGGGGCGATGGGGCGGGTATACGGTCCGTCACGGTACTCGCTGGCGTCTGGCCGACAACGCTCCGAGGCTGCCCGAGCCTCGCCACCCCCGGCCACTGCATAGGATAAACCCCTGACGCTTTTCCCAGGGACGCGCCGGGCACCGTCGCCGCATCGCCAGTGGCTTGCGCGGCCTACGAACGAAAAAGGGGCCGCCTTTCGGCGACCCCTCCTCCGTTCTTCGGTCGGGTGCGTGGACTTAGAAGTCCATGCCGCCCATGCCGCCGCCGCCCGGCATCGCCGGGGCGCCGCCATCCTTCTTCGGCGCGTCGGCGACCATGGCTTCCGTGGTCACCAGCAGGCCGGCGACCGAAGCCGCGTCCTGAAGGGCGGTGCGCACGACCTTGGCCGGGTCGACGATGCCGGCCTGGATCATGTCGACATACTCTTCGGTCTGGGCGTTGAAGCCGAAGGTCTCGCCGCCGTTGTCGGTGATCTTGCCGACGACGATGGAGCCCTCGACGCCCGCGTTGCTGGCGATCTGACGGATCGGGGCTTCGAGCGCCTTGAGGACGATCTTGATGCCGGCCTGGACGTCCGGGATGTCGGACTTCAGCTGGGCAACCGCCTTCTTGGCCAGAAGCAGCGCGACGCCGCCGCCGGGGACGATGCCCTCTTCCACCGCAGCGCGGGTGGCGTTGAGCGCGTCGTCCACGCGATCCTTCTTCTCCTTGACCTCGACCTCGGTCGCGCCGCCGACGCGGATCACCGCGACGCCGCCTGCGAGCTTGGCCAGACGCTCCTGGAGCTTCTCACGGTCGTAGTCCGAGGTGGTCTCCTCGATCTGCGCCTTGATCTGGCCGACGCGGGCCTCGATGTCGGCCTTGTCGCCGAGACCGTCGATGATCGTGGTGGTCTCCTTCTCGATGCGGACGCGCTTGGCGCGGCCGAGCATCGGCAGGGCGACGTTCTCGAGCTTGATGCCGAGATCCTCGGAGATGGTCTGGCCCTTGGTGAGGATCGCGATGTCCTCGAGCATCGCCTTGCGGCGATCACCGAAGCCCGGAGCCTTCACGGCCGCGACCTTGAGGCCGCCGCGCAGCTTGTTCACGACGAGCGTGGCGAGCGCCTCACCCTCGATGTCCTCGGCGATGATGACGAGCGGCTTGCCGGTCTGCACAACGGCCTCAAGCACCGGCAGCATCGGCTGCAGCGACGAGAGCTTCTTCTCGTGGATGAGGATGTAGGGATCCTCGAGCTCGGCGACCATCTTCTCGGCGTTGGTCACGAAGTACGGCGAGAGGTAGCCGCGGTCGAACTGCATGCCCTCGACGACGTCGAGTTCGGTCTCGGCGGTCTTGGCCTCCTCGACGGTGATGACGCCCTCGTTGCCCACCTTCTGCATGGCGTGGGCGATCATCTCGCCGATCTCCTTGTCGCCATTGGCGGAGATCGTGCCGACCTGGGCGACCTCTTCGGAGGAGGCGACCTTCTTGGCGCGGGCGGTGATGTCCTTCACGGCAGCCTGGGTGGCCAGGTCGATGCCGCGCTTCAGATCCATCGGGTTGATGCCGGCGGCGACGTACTTGGCGCCTTCACGGACGATGGCCTGGGCCAGCACGGTGGCGGTGGTGGTGCCGTCACCCGCGATGTCGTTGGTCTTCGAGGCCACTTCGCGCACCATCTGGGCGCCCATGTTCTCGAAGCGGTCGGAGAGCTCGATCTCCTTGGCGACGGTGACGCCGTCCTTGGTGATGCGCGGCGCGCCGAAGCTCTTCTCGATCACGACGTTGCGGCCCTTGGGGCCGAGCGTCACCTTGACGGCATCCGCGAGGATGTCGACGCCGCGCAGCATCTTGTCGCGAGCGTCGGCGGAGAAACGTACGTCTTTCGCTGCCATGTGAGTTTACCTCGAATGATGGAAGGGGCCCCGAAGCCGGCCGAGGGCAAGACCCTGGCGGCCTCCAAGGGCGGTGGACGGGTGCGCGCCTTAGAGGGCGACGACGCCCATGATGTCGGATTCCTTCATGATGAGGAGATCCTGGCCGTCGATCTTGACCTCGGTGCCGGACCACTTGCCGAACAGCACGCGGTCACCGACCTTCACGTCGAGGGCGTTGACGCGGCCCTGCTCGTCGCGAGCGCCGGGGCCGACGGCGACGATCTCGCCCTCTTGCGGCTTCTCCTTGGCGGTATCCGGGATGATGATGCCGCCTTTCGTCTTCTCTTCGCTTTCGATGCGACGGACGACGACGCGGTCGTGCAGCGGACGGAACTTCATGAGCTGCCCTCTTGCTTCGGAATGGCGGTTGGTCTTCATGCGGCCGGGACGACCGCGATCCACCTGATTGTTAGCACTCCAAGCAAGTGAGTGCTAACGACGGTGGCGAGATAGGCGCGTGGCGTTTTTGAGTCAAGGCGCAGCTTCTTCCCGGCTGCGGTGATTTCACGCAAATTTCCCGCGCAGCTGGGACGGGACGGGGACAAATTCTCCCGATGATGAGCCTTCATGGGGCAAACGGCGCGGTCGAGCAGGGCGGCTCGGGGGGCGGCGCGAGCCTGCCCGATCACGCCGTCTGGATCGACCTGAACGATCCGACGGCCGAGGAGGCCGCGCAGGTCGAGAAGAAGGCGGGCATCCGCGTGCCCTCGCGCGCCGCGCTCAGCGAGGTCGAGTCGTCGAGCCGCCTGCGCCGCAACCGCGACGGCCTCTCCCTCTCGACGCCGATGGTGACCTTCGACCGGTCCGATTTCAGCCTGAAGCCGCTGGGCTTCCTGCTCAACGCGGACCACCTCGTCACGGTCCGCTTCCACGACATGCGCGCCATTGCGGCGGTCCGGAAACGTGTGGATGAGCGTGACGGCGACGGCAGCACCAGCACGGGCATGTTCCTGCTCGTGGTCGAGGAACTGGTCGATAACCTCGCCGACCTTCTCGAAGAGATGTCGGGCGATCTCGATACGCTCTCCACCCGCATCTTCGATTTCGATTCCGGCGCCCGGCCCGGTGCCCGCAAGGGGGACGCCACCGCGCCGAAGCGGCGCGACCTTGCCCTGCGCCGTCTGCTCCGTTCGGTCGGCCGCCACGGCAAGTCGCTGTCGAAGGTCCGCGCCAGCCTGCTCGGGCTCGGACGCATCATCGCCTTCGCCAAGAGCGAGTGCGGGCAGACCCTCGAGGAGGGCGACGCGCCGCGCTTCGACACGCTGGCGCAGGACATCGCCTCGCTGGACGAGTTCGAGACGCGGCTCTCCGAGACCGTCCAGTTCCTGCTCGACGCGACGCTCGGGCTCATCAATATCGAGCAGAACAACGCCTTCCGGGTTCTCACCGTCGTGTCCGTGGTCGGCGTGCCGCCGACCCTGGTGGCCTCGCTCTACGGCATGAACTTCAAGCACATGCCCGAACTCGACTGGGCCTACGGCTACCCCTACGGCCTCGCCCTGATCGCGATCTCGGCGATCGTGCCGCTGCTCTACTTCAAGGCGAAGGGTTGGCTGTAACGCCGCGTCTCGGGAGCGCCCCGCGGCTCAATGGCTGAGGCCGGGGAACAGGTTTCGCAGGCTCGTCACGATCATCTCCATCGCAACCGCGGCCAGGATCATGCCCATCAGCCGGCGCGTGATCGCGGTGGCCGTCGCGGACAGGTGGCGGCCGAGCCAGGGGGCTGAGAGCAGCGCGACCGTCAGAAGCGCGAGGAAGGCGCCGACACCGAGCGCCAGTTCCGGCCATTTGGCCTGCGCCTTGGCGGTATGGCCGAACACGATGAGCGTCGCGATCGTCCCCGGCCCGACGAGCAGGGGGATGGTCAGCGGGTAGATGGCGACGCTTTCCGCATCGATCGGGTCTTGCTTCTCCTTCGGGCTGCGGCCGTGCGTCTGGCTCGATGAGCCCTGAAGCATGGAGAGCGCGATCGTCAGGACGATGAGCCCGCCCGCCAGACGGAAGTCGTCGACGCTGAGTCCGAAGGCATCGAGGACCGCCTGCCCGGCCACGATCGAAACGAGGCAGCCGATCGTCGTCCCGATCGCGGCGATGACGGCAACGCGCCGCCGCACGGCGTCCGACGCGCCATCGGTGAGGGAGAGGAACACCGGCACATTCGCGATCGGGTTCATGATGGCGAACAGCGCGGCGAAGACCTTCGTGACGAAGGACAGATCGACAGACATCGCGAACCCCGGTTTCGAGATCCGGAGCCATAGCATGGCTCTGGCCTCGACCCGGCGCCGATGGTTCATCACGCGCTCGCCCCACAATTCAGGCTTTGTTGGCGGCTAGCTGCGAGGCTCGTCCTCAGGCTCCAGGCTGAGCGAGCAGCGCACCCCAATCCATGGCCGTCATCGCCGCCTTCGTCCTCAATGCCGGGCTGAACTTCGTCCTCGGCATCGCCATCGCCCGGATGCTGGGGCCGGCCGATTTCGGCCGGTTCGCCCTGGCGACGGCCGGCGCGGTCGTGCTCAACACGATCCTGTTCGAGTGGCTGCGGCTCTCGGCAACGCGGTTCTACTCGGCGCGGGTGCGCGAGGCCGAGCCGTGGATTCGCCACGGTCTCGACCGGGCTTACTGCGTCATCGCGCTGGCGCTGTTTGCCACCGCCGCCCTCTGCGCCGGGCTCGGAATCGCCGTCAATCCGACTCCTGAAGGCCGGCTCGTCATGACCGCCGGCACCATGGTCGCGGCCATCGGCATCGGGCTGTTCGACTATCACGCGGCGCTGGCCCGCGCCCGCTTCATCGGCGGGGCCTATCTCCGGCTCGTGGTGTGGAAGAACGTGCTGGCCTTCGTGCTGATGGCCGGCACCGCGTGGCTGTTTCCGCAGCCGGTCTGGGTGCTGATCGCGGGGGGCATGAGCCAGTTCCTGGCGGTGCTGCCGATGCGCAAGATCCTGGGCGACACGGCACTGGGGCACGCCCCTGCCCTGCCCGATGGCCGCGCCCGTGAAACTTTGCGCCTGTTCGCGGCCTATGGCCTGCCCTTGATCGCAGCCAACGCCGTCTATCAGATCATGCCGTTCCTCAACCGCGCCGCCATTGCCGGCACCGCCGGCTTTGCCGAGGCCGGCTATTTCGCGCTCGCCGCCGATCTCAGCTCGCGGGCCTTCTCGACGCTCGGCGCGGCGCTCGATCTCCTGCTGTTCCAGATCGCCGTGCAGGCCGAGGAGCATCACGGCCGCGAGGCCGCCGAGACCCAGGTCGCGCGCAACATCGCCATCGTCGTGGCGCTGCTCCTGCCCTGCGCCGCCGGCTACTGGGCGGTGACGCCGGCCCTCCAGGCGCTGATCGTGCCGGAGGAGTTCCGCGGGCCGTTCGCGGACTATACCGACCTGCTGATCCCGGGCCTGTTCTGCCTCTCGATCATGAACTTCGCCCTCAATCCCATCTTCCAGATCCGACGCCGGACGAGCCCGGTGGTCGCCGCCGCGCTCATCGGGCTGGCGGTCAACGCCGTCGGCCTCGTCCTGCTGCCGCGGGTTATGGGGCCGCAGGGCGTCGCTGTCGCGCAGACCTTGGGCCTCGTCGCGGCGGTCGCCGTGCTCGGCCTGCGGGCGCTGACGGGGATCGAGCGCCTGCGCCTGCCGGGCCGCGACCTCGCCCTCACCGCCGCCGCCTGCCTCGCCATGGTTCTGGCCGTGTTGCCGTTCCGCGCCCTGGAGCCGGCGCTCGCCCTGCCCGCCTGCATCGCCGCCGGCGTGCTGGTCTATGGGGCCCTCGTCTGGTTTCTCGACATTGCCGGCCTGCGCAGCGCCGTGCGCCAGCGTTTCCCGAAGCGGCTTCCGGCCGCCGCGCGCTAGACGTAGCCGACCACAGACGCGGCTTGCCACCTCCGGCCAAACGGGGTTTGAGTCCGGGAGCTTCTCGAAGCTTCAGAAAAATCCCACGGGACGGAAACGATGACCTCATACGCGCCGGCGAGCGAGCAGGAGGCGGCTGCCATCGTGGCGCAGGCCGCCGGCCGGTCGGAACCGCTGCGTCTCGTCGGCGGCGGCACCAAGGCGGCGTTCGGCCGTCCGCCGCAGGACGAGGCGACGCTCGCCGCCACGGGGCTAACCGGCATCACCCTCTACGAGCCCGCCGAGATGGTGGTCGCTGCCCGTGCCGGCACGCCGCTCGCCGAGGTCGAGGCACTCCTGGCCGGGCGCGGGCAGATGCTGCCGTTCGAGCCCATGGATCACCGCCCGCTCCTCGGCTCCACCGGCGCGCCGACCTTCGGCGCGGTGGCGGCGGCCAACAATTCCGGCCCCCGGCGCATCAATGCGGGCGCGGCCCGCGACAGCCTGATCGGCGTGCGCTTCGTCAACGGCCGCGGCCAGCCGATCAAGTCCGGCGGGCGGGTGATGAAGAACGTCACCGGCCTCGACCTCGTGAAGCTGATGGCCGGTTCCTGGGGCACGCTCGGCCTGCTGACGGAAGTCACCTTCAAGGTGCTGCCGGTGCAGGAGCAGGTCGCGACCCTCGTGCTGCCGGGTCTGGCCGATGCCGCGGCGGTCGAGGCGCTCGCCACCGCCCTCGGCTCGCCGTTCGAACTGACCGGCGCCGCCCACTGGCCAGCCGGTCTCGGCGGGTCGGAGCCGCGCACGCTGATGCGCGTCGAAGGCTTCGCCAAATCCGTCGGCTACCGTCTCGGCGAGCTGCGCCGCCTGCTGCGCCGCTACGGCGAGCCGCAGATCGTCGAGGGCGAGGAGAGCGCGGCACTCTGGCGGGCCGTGCGCGACGCGACCCCGCTGGCCGAGCCGCGCGAGGCCGCGATCTGGCGCATCTCCACCGCGCCGACCCGCGGCCCGGCGGTCACCGCGGCAATTGCCGCCGATCGCCCCGCGCGCTGGTTCTACGATTGGGGCGGCGGCCTGATCTGGCTCGCCACCGACGCTGCCGACGATGCCGGGGCCGCGGTGATCCGAGCCGCGGTGAAGGCCGCCGGCAGCGGGCACGCCACGCTGGTGCGCGCGCCCGAGACCCTGCGCGCGGCCGTCCCCGTCTTCGATCCGCTGCCCGAACCGCTGATGCGGATCACCGCCGGCATCAAGGCCGCGCATGATCCGGCCGGGATCTTCAACCCCGGCCGGATGTATGCGGGCGTGTAGTCGAACGCAGCCTCAGAACACGAGCCGCAGGCCGGCATAGAGCAGCCCGGCCAGGGTGATCGCCGCCGGAAGGGTGAGCAGCCACGCGGCGGCGAGGTTGCGCACGGTGCCCCATTGCAGGCCCGAGCCGTTGGCGGCCATGGTCCCGGCGACGCCGCTCGACAGGATGTGGGTGGTCGAGACCGGCAGGCCGTAGGCTTCCGCCAGACCGATCGTGCCCGCCGCCGTGATCTCGGCGGACGCACCTTGCGCGTAGGTCAGGTGCTTCTTGCCGATGCGGCTGCCGACCGTGACGACGATGCGCTTCCAACCGACCATCGTGCCGAGGCCGAGCGCCAGGGCGACCGACACCTTCACCCAGGTCGGGATGTAGCGGGTGCCGTCGTTGAGGCTCGTCTCGTAGGCCTTCAGCGCCTCGGCCTCCGCGCCGACGAAGAGACCCTCGTGCTTCTTCAGGCTGTGGATGGCGTCCGAGACGAGGTACATGTCGTTGCGCAGATTCGGCGTCGCCGCTGCCGGAACGTGGCGGATCGCGCCGTATTCCTTCACCTTCGTGGCGATGTCGTCCGAGAGAGCGGCCAGGGCCGCGTGGATCTCCGGCTGGTCGAGATCCTTCTTCCCCAGCGCCTCGGTGATCTGCGCGCGGCCGTCGGCCGGGCTCGGCATCGGGGCCTGCTCCGCCCGGTTCTGGAACACCGTCCGGGCCCGCTCCGAGACCTGCACGAAATGCGGGGTTTCCGACTCGGACATGGTGCGGTTGAGTGCGTAGGCGGTGGGCGCGGCGCCGATCAGGATCAGCATGATCAGGCCCATGCCCTTCTGTCCGTCATTGCCGCCATGGGCGAAGGAGACGCCGCCGCAGGTGAGGATCAGCAGGCTGCGGATCCAGAGCGGGGGCGGCGCGTCGCCCTCCGGCTCTTGGTAGAGGGTGCGGTTGCGGATCACGAACCGCATTGTCAGCAGCAGCGCCGCCGCCATGACGAAGCCGAGGAGGGGGCTGAACAGCAGGGCGCGCAGCACGCTCCAAGCCTGATCCCACTGCACGCCGGAGGTTTCCGAGCCTTCGGTGGCGAGGAGCTGGTTGGCAATGCCCACGCCGAGAACCGATCCGATCAGCGCGTGCGAGGACGAGTTCGGCAAGCCGAGCGCCCATGTCCCGAGGTTCCACACGATCGCGGCGATGAGCAGCGCGAAGATCATCGCGTAGCCGGCCGAGGAGCCGGTCTTCAGCACCAGTTCCACGGGCAGAAGCGTGACGACGCTGTAGGCGACGGCGCCGGTCGAGACGAGGACGCCGAGAAAGTTGAAGACGCCGGAATAGACCACGGCGACGACCGGCGGCAGGCTGTGGGTGTAGATCACCGTCGCCACGGCGTTGGCGGTGTCGTGGAAGCCGTTCACGAACTCGAAGCCGAGGGCGATGAGCAGCGCGAGGCCGAGCAGCGCGAAGGCGCCGATCGCCAGCGGCGGCTGGCCGGCGGCCTGCATGTCCGTGATCAGGTTGAACAGCGCGTAGCCGATCCCGCCCACCAGCACGAGCAGGAAGAGGACCGTTCCGCCCGGATGCATCCGGCCGTCGAGATTGGGGCCCCGGGACGAACGGGCTTCGGCGGGTGCCGGACCCCCGTCCTGCAGGCTGAGCGCATCTGACATCCGAACCTCGAAGGAAACGACCGCGGCCCTCGGCTGTGCCGGGGACCGGGTCATACGGTCTTGGACTTTGTCGCAGCCGGTCGCGCGGCGGTGCCCGCCCATCGACCGACCCAACGCCAAGCTTACAAATGATGCTCAGTGGAGAGGTTCCGTGAAGGTTGGATGACATGAGGCAAAAGCAGATTTCGGCGGCCCTCACTTTCGGCCATCCCGATCTGTGCAGTTCGTCGGCCGAGTCTGGATTGAAAACCGGCGCAGTGCATGGCGGCCTCGGCGGTTGCATCGAACCACGGGACGCCGGGCTCCGGATCGTCGTAGAAGGACGCTCATGCTGACGCTCGCGCTCTCGCTCGCCCTCCTCGTCGTGGTGATCCTCATCATCGTCCGGCGGCGCCACCTCACCCTTCTCATGGGGCTGGGCAGTTTGATCGCGGGCGTGCTCGCCATGCTCTGGCTTCAGGATCTCGGGCTCCTACCCGGCTCGCAGGGGCCGTTGACCCATACCCGGCCGCAGACGCTGGATGACATGCGCCGATGACGGCGCTGCGGCGTACGGCCAGGGAACTCTCCCGGCCCTCGCGCGTCTGCCGCGATGGACCGGCCTCCGCTCCGAGGCTCGTCGGATTGGAGACGTCTCTTGCGCAACCTTCTTCTGCTTCTGATCGTGCTCGCGGGCGGCTTCGTACTGACGGCCATGTACGTCGCGCCGAACCAGCCCGAATTGCGCGGCTGGTACGAAACCAATGCCTGCCCGCATCTCGACCGGATCAGCCCGAAGATCTGCGAGCCGATCCGGTCCGCCCGAGGCACGAGCGCGATCTGAGGCCCCGCTTGCGCCGCGCCTTCGACTGGTTCTTCCGCGACCGGCGCACCGGCGCCGTCGTGATCGGCCAATGGCCGAATGGGCCGCTCTGGATCTTCGCCGCGGCCTCGGCCCTGGAATGGCTCCTCGAAGCGACGATGCCCGGCCTGCCGGCTCCGGTCTTCGTGGGCCTTCGTGTCGTCGCCCTCCTGAGCCTCACCGTCTGGGCGGTCGATGAGATCGCCCGCGGGGTCAATCCGTGGCGGCGTTGCCTCGGCGCCGTCGTACTGATCGGGATCGTCGTCAGCGTCAGCGGTCTGGCCCGCCTGTGAGCGACCCGTTCGACCTCCTCGTCATCGGTGGCGGCATCAACGGTGCCGGGATCGCCCGTGACGCGGCCGGTCGGGGCTTGCGGGTTCTGCTGTGCGAGCGGGGCGATCTGGCCGAGCATACCTCGTCGGCCTCGACCAAGCTGATCCATGGCGGCCTGCGCTACCTCGAACAATACGAGTTCCGGCTGGTGCGCGAGGCGCTGGCCGAGCGTGAGCGGGTGATGCGGCTGGCGCCGCACATCGTCTGGCCCCTGCGTTTCGTCCTGCCCTACGATGCGGGGCTGCGGCCCGCCTGGATGCTGCGGCTCGGGCTCTTCCTCTACGATCACCTCACGCGCCTCAAGACGCTGCCGGGTTCGACATCGTTGCGCCTCGATCGCGATGCGGCCGGCGCGCCGCTTCAGAAGCGGCTGACGCGGGGCTTCGCCTATTCCGATTGCTGGGTCGAGGACAGCCGCCTCGTCGTGCTGAACGCGCTCGACGCCGCCGAGCGCGGTGCGCAGATCCGCACCCGGACCGCCGTGGAATCCGCCCGTCGCGACGACGGCGCCTGGACCGTCACCCTCTACGATTCCGACAGGCGGCGGCGGGAGAGCATACGGGCGCGGGCGATCGTCAACGCCGCCGGGCCGTGGGTCGGCGAGACCCTGCTGCGGACGCTCTCCGTCGAGGCGCGGCCAAAGGTGCGCCTCGTCAAGGGAAGCCACATCGTCGTCCGGCGCCTCTACGAGGGCGATCAGGCCTATATCCTGCAGCAGCCGGACCGGCGCATCGTCTTTGCCATCCCCTACGAGCGCGACTTCACCCTGATCGGCACCACCGATGTCGCGCATGAGGGCGGCCCCGGTCCGGTCGCGATCTCGGCCGAGGAGACGCGCTATCTCTGCGCCTGCATCAACCGCTCGTTCGCGCGGGCGATCGGCCCGGACGACGTGGTCTGGAGCTTTTCGGGGCTCCGACCGCTCTACGACGACGCGGCGGCGAACGCCTCGGCGGTGACCCGCGACTACGTGCTCGAACTCGATACCGACGGTCCGCCGGTCCTGTCGGTGTTCGGCGGCAAGATCACGACCTATCGCCGGCTCGCCGAGCACGCCCTCGACCGGTTGGGGCCGCACCTGCCCGGCCTGAAGCCGGCCTGGACCGGAACCGCCCCCCTGCCCGGCGGTGACATGGACGGCGCGGATTTCGAGCGGTTCCTGGCGAGGCTGGTGGCCGAGCGGCCCTTCCTCCCGGAGCCGAGCGCCCGCCGGCTCGCCCGCGCCTACGGCACCCGCGTTGAGCATCTGCTCGGCGATGCGCGGGCGCTCTCCGATCTCGGCGAGACCTTCGGCGGCGATCTCAGCGCGCGCGAGGTCGATTACCTCGTGCGGCACGAATGGGCGCGCACCTCCGACGACATCCTGTGGCGGCGCTCGAAGCTCGGGCTCAGGATCGGCCGGGCGGATGTCGCGCGGCTCGGGCGTACCCTCAACCACACGCCCGCCGATCCCGGCGCTTAGAGCATCATCCCGAAAGGTGGCCTCCGGCTTTCGGAGAAAGACGATGCTCTACCGCCCGTAGACGTCCTCGACGCGGATGATATCGTCCTCACCCGTATAGGAGCCGACCTGCACCTCGATCAGTTCGAGCGGGATCTTGCCGGGATTGGTCAGCCGGTGCATCGAGCCGATCGGCAGGTAGACCGCCTCGTTCTCGTGCACGAGAACGACCGAATCGTTCAGCGTCACCTCGGCCGTGCCCTTCACCACCACCCAGTGCTCGGCCCGGTGGAAGTGTTTTTGCAGCGAGAGCCGGCCGCCCGGCGTCACCATGATGCGCTTCACTTGGAAGCGCTCGCCGATATCGATGCGCTGATACCAGCCCCAGGGGCGGTACATCCGGCGGTGGGCATCCGCTTCCGGGTGCGCCTTCTCGCGCAGGACGGTCACGAGATCCTTGACCTTGCCCGATTTCGCCTTGGAGGCGACCAGCACCGCGTCGGGGGTCGCGACCACCACCACGTCGTCGAGCCCGACCACGGTGGTGAGCCCGTCGCCCTCGCTATGGACAAGGCTGCCCGTGGTCTCCACCAGCTCGACGCGGCCGCGCACGGCGTTGCCTTTCGCGTCGCGTGCCAGCACCTGCCACAATGCGTCCCAGGTGCCGACATCCGACCACGCGAAGGAGACCGCGAGCACGCCCGCGCGGGTGGTGCGCTCCATCACCGCGTAGTCGATCGAGGTTTTCGGCGCCTGCGCGAAGGACTCCGCCTGGAGCCGGATGAAGTCGAGATCGGTGGCAGCGTTGGCGAGCGCGCCGCGGGCGGCTTCCAGCACGTCGGGTGCGTGCGCTTCCAGCTCGGCGATCATCACATCGGCGCGGAACAGGAAGTAGCCCGAATTCCACAGGGCGCCCTCCCCGATCAGACGCTCGGCGCCGGCCGCGTCCGGCTTCTCGACGAAGCGCTCGACCCGGAAGAGGCCCGGTGCGTCGGCAAGCGTGCCGCCGGTGCGGATATAGCCGTACTCGGTCGCGGGTCGGGTCGGGGTGATGCCCAGCGTCATGATCTGGCCGAGCCGGGCGCCCAGAGCCGCCTCCTGCGCGGCGCGGGCGAAGGCGGCGGCGTCCTCGATGACGTGGTCGGCGGCCATCACCAGCACCACCGTCTCCGGCCCGCGCCGCGCGCCGTGGAGCGCGGCCACCGCGACGGCGGCGGCAGAATCACGCCGCTCGGGTTCGAGCAGGATGTCGGCCCGGATGCCGCTCTGCGCGAGCTGCTCGGCGACGATGAAGCGGGACTCGGCCGAGGCGATGACCGTCGGCTTGGCGAACACCGCGGCGTCGGCGACGCGGCGGACGGTGGCCTGAAAGGTCGAGGTCGTGGGATCGACCAGCGGCGTGAACTGCTTCGGCATGCTCTCGCGCGAGGCCGGCCACAACCGCGTGCCCGAGCCGCCGCACAGGATCACGGGCAGAATTGTTTCGTGGTCTGCCTCGGCCATTGCCCAGCCCCGTCGCGTATCGAGAGGCGCCAGCCGGTCGGACACAGATGCGGGAGCGGCGGGCGCGAAAAGTGACCCTGCCGTCTTAGCCGATCCACCCGCACGCCACCACGACGCAGGCCGTGCGGCCTGCGATTCAGGTGAATCCGCGAAAGCATCGTCTTGAGTATCGAATCCGGGACGATGCGTTCGCCTCTCGTTTTTGCATCATCCCGAAAGCCGGAGGCCACCTTTCGGGATGATGCTCTCGAAACGCGGATGAGGAACGGCGGAGGCATGCGCCTCCGCCCGGCCTTTCCGAAACGCTACTCGGCCGCCTGCCGCTCGCCGTAGCCCAAGCGATTGTTGAGTTCGCCGAGCAGCTTCACCGCCGCTTCCGCGATCACGGTGCCCGGCGGGAAGATCGCCGAGGCGCCCGCGGCGTAGAGGGCGTCGTAGTCGCCCGGGGGGATCACGCCGCCGACCACGATCATCACGTCGTCGCGGCCCTCCTGCTTCAGCGCGGCCTTGAGTTCCGGCACCAGCGTCAGGTGGCCCGCCGCCAGCGAGGACACGCCGACGATGTGCACGTCGTTCTCCACCGCTTGGCGGGCCGCCTCGTCGGGTGTGGCGAAGAGCGGCCCGATATCGACGTCGAAGCCGAGATCGGCGAATGCCGAGGCGATCACCTTCTGGCCGCGGTCGTGCCCGTCCTGGCCCATCTTGGCGACCAGGATGCGCGGGCGGCGCCCGTCATTCTCCTCGAAGGCCTCGACGAGGCCGCGGACCTTCTCCACCACCGGCGACATGCCGCCCACCTCCCGCTTGTAGACGCCCGAGATCGAGCGGATCTCGGCGCGGTGACGGCCCCAGGCCTTCTCCAGCGCTTCCGAGATCTCGCCGACCGTGGCCTTGGCCCGCGCCGCGTTCACCGCCAGTTCGAGCAGGTTGCCCTCGCCGTCCGCGGCCTTTGTCAGGGCGGCCAGAGCCGCATCGACGTCGGCTTGGTTGCGCTCGGCGCGCAGGCGCTTGAGCTTGTCGATCTGCTTGGCGCGCACATCGGCGTTGTCGACCCGCAGCAGGTCGATCTTCATCTCGTCGTCGGGCTTGTACTTGTTGATGCCGACGATCGTCTGGCGCCCGGAATCGATCCGTGCCTGGGCGCGGGCCGCCGCCTCCTCGATGCGCAGCTTCGGGATGCCGGCCTCGATGGCTTTTGCCATGCCGCCGAGAGCCTCGACCTCGCGGATATGCTCCCAGGCGCGGTCGGCGATGTCCCGGGTCAGGCGCTCGACATAGTAGGAGCCGCCCCACGGATCGATTATCCGCGTCGTGCCGCTCTCCTGCTGCAGGAAGAGCTGGGTGTTGCGGGCGATGCGGGCCGAGAAGTCGGTCGGCAGCGCCAAAGCCTCGTCGAGCGCATTGGTATGGAGTGACTGCGTGCCGCCCTGCGTCGCCGCCATCGCCTCGATGCAGGTGCGGGTGACGTTGTTGAACACGTCCTGCGCCGTCAGCGACCAGCCGCTGGTCTGGGAGTGGGTGCGCAAGGGGAGCGACTTATCGCTCTTCGGCTCGAACTCCTTGACGAGCTTGGCCCAGATCAGGCGCGCAGCCCGCATCTTGGCGATCTCCATGAAGAAGTTCATCCCGATCGCCCAGAAGAACGACAGGCGCGGTGCGAATTGGTCGATCGTCAGGCCCGCGGCGAGGCCGGCCTTGATGTATTCGACGCCGTCGGCAAGAGTGTAGGCAAGCTCGAGATCCTGCGTCGCTCCGGCCTCCTGCATGTGGTAGCCGGAGATCGAGATCGAGTTGAACTTCGGCATGTTCTTCGAGGTGTAGCCGAAGATGTCCGAGATGATCCGCATCGATCCCTTGGGGGGATAAATGTAGGTGTTGCGGACCATGAACTCCTTGAGGATGTCGTTCTGGATCGTGCCGGCGAGCTTTTCCGGCGGCACGCCCTGCTCCTCGGCGGCGACGATGTAGAGCGCGAGCACGGGCAGCACCGCGCCGTTCATCGTCATCGACACCGTCATCTCGTCCAGCGGAATGCCGGAGAACAGCGTGCGCATGTCGTAGATCGAGTCGATCGCGACACCCGCCATGCCGACATCGCCCGAGACGCGCGGGTGGTCCGAATCGTAGCCGCGGTGGGTGGCGAGATCGAAGGCGACCGAGAGGCCCTTCTGGCCGGCGGCGAGATTGCGCCGATAGAAGGCGTTCGAATCCTCGGCCGTCGAGAAGCCGGCATATTGCCGGATCGTCCAGGGCTGGGTGACGTACATCGCCGGATAGGGGCCGCGCAGGTAGGGCGGCAGGCCGGGGAACGAGTCGATGCCCTCGCAGCCCTCGCGGTCCTCGGGTCCGTAGAAGCCCTTCACCGGAATGCCCTCGGGCGTCATCCACGGCTCCCCGGCCGGCGGGGGCGGCGCCTTGAAGCCGTCGGCCGCGTAGGCGACGGAGGCGAAATCCGGGATACGGGAGCTCATCGTGCGTCTGTTCCTGGCGTCAGTCTCGGCGTCGGCGGAGACGATGATTTTTTTTGAGCATTATAGGCAAGCCACCAAACGCGGCTACTGTCCATAAGGCCGGGCTTGCCGGCCGCGCTTGCGCTGGCTGCCTGTCATGTGACGGCGCCCGTGCGCATCCCAGCGCAGGCTCGGCGCCGGCCCCGATGGTGCGGCGAGCCGCGCCCGTCGCTGCGCGATCAGCGCCTTGAGCCGTTCGACCCGCTTCTCCTTGCGCGCGCAGTCGCAGGCGCAATCGGGGTCGAAGCCGTGGGGGCCGCCTTCGCCGGAAAACAGGCTGAGCAACGCCACCACGATCCCGAGGACGCCGATCACGCCGATCACCAGCGCCGGCCATGCGAAGCCGAGGCCGACGAGGACGGCGATGGCGGCTTTGCCTGCCAGCGTTCCGACCACCTTCACGTTCAGGAGAGCGCCGAAGGTCGCCGCCGCGCCGGCCGATCCGCGCAGCGCGCGCAGGGTCCACCTGCGGAAACGCTTGCGCGCGACGAGCGCTTCGAGCCGGCGCAGTTCGCGCTCCAGCCGCCGCCGGGCCTGCGCCCGATCCTCCACCGCGTTCGCTTGCACGCCCCCTCCCCGTTTGCGCTTGCCGCGATGAATGTGTGGCGAGGCAAGCGTGACCGTCAAACCGCCGCTTTCCGCATCTCGGGTCGAAAGGAGCGCGAGGCGGAAGGTTGGACGGAATGGGGACAGGGCGAAGGGCACCGAGTGCGGCGCGGAACTGGCCGTTCCTGGCGGGCTTCGTCGCGGCCGAGCGCCGGCTCGGCGAGCGAGCCCAGGCCGCGGGCCGGCTGCCGGCCTTCGCCTACGAATTTCTGAGGTTCGGGGTGAAGCAGGGCTGGGCCTGCCTGTTCGGCGGCCTCATCTGCGCGCTGCTCATCGGCACGCATCTGTTCTACCCCGCCGATGCGCCGCTCTCGCGCTACGATTTCCTGACGCTCGCCGCGATCTTGATCCAGGTCGCGCTGCTGGCGCTCGGCATGGAGACCTGGGAGGAGGCCAAGGTCATCGCGCTCTATCACGTCGTCGGGACGGCGATGGAGATCTTCAAGACCGGCGTCGGCTCTTGGATCTACCCGGAGGCGAGCCTGCTGCGGATCATGGGCGTGCCGCTGTTCACCGGCTTCATGTATGCCAGCATCGGCTCTTACATCGCCCGCGTCTGGCGCCTGTTCGACTTCCGCTTCACCCGGCACCCGCCGTTGACCTTCACGCTCCCGCTGGCGGGGGCGATCTACCTCAACTTTTTCAGCCACCATTACGTGGCCGACCTGCGCGCGATGCTGTTCATCGCGACCGGCCTGCTGTTCGGCGGCACGGTCGTGCACTTCAAGGTCTGGCACGTGCACCGGAAGATGCCGCTGCTGCTCGGCTTCGTCCTCGTGGCCGGGTTCATCTGGCTTGCCGAGAATATCGGCACGGCGAGCCGCGTCTGGCTCTACCCGAACCAGGCGGCCGGCTGGTCGCCGGTCTCGGCGGCCAAGCTCGGCTCGTGGTTCCTGCTGATGATCGTGTCCTACGTGCGGGTCACGCTGGTGAACCGGCCGGAGCCTTACCCCGAGACGGTACCCGCGCGGCCCGCCGATCCGGCTGAGCCGCGTCCCGCGCGCTAGAGCCGTATCCGGTCTGATTGCATCAGGCCGGCGTCTCTCGGTCTTTGTTCTGACGCGCATTCTTTCGACGAACCGGCGACCGCTTCGTCGGAATGCGCATCAAGGCCGCGATCAGTTGACGTAGGTGCGGATCCAGTTCGGGGAGAGGATTTCGCCCTCCTCGGTGATGATCCAGGGCTGCTTCGAGGGATCGCCGAGGGCGCCCTTCGCGGCGAGGAGCGCCTCGCGCAGGGTGCCGTAGCGCTCCGGCTGGGCCAGGGGAGACGAGGCCGGCAGGGTGCGCCAGATCGTCAGATCGGCAGGACGTTCGAGAGCTTCGGTTTCCATCTCTTGCTCTTCCTGTTCGAACCGGGACCATTCGCGAAAGGATCGCGGCGACGACGGGCGCCGCTGGGCCGGTATGTACAAAGTTCTAGGGCGATCGAAGCATCTCTGGGGCGGCTTTGCGATCAATTCGAGTGCTCGATAGCCAATCGATCACCGTTTCGTCGCAGTTCCTCATCTGAACCTTGCCTTGGTTTCGCCAAGAATTGGTCCAGACCCACCCACCGACGCCTTTTCATCAGTCCGATGACACTGCGTATGAAACAGTATGCAATTGGTTACTCTTCGTAGGGGCATCCCTCGGTGCGGTGCCGCACCCAGCTTCCCTGTGTAGGAAAGCGGGGATTTGTTGACTGGACGCCACACCGGACACAGCTAAGTCTCAATCACCGGACGCGGGCGCCTGTCGGCGCGACGGACCTGACTCTCAGGAGTTTGGTGGAGAGAACCTGAACGTAGCCCGTACCGCCGCCGCGGCGCGGGTCGCGTGGTTCAGGGCTGGGCAAGAGCTGAGGTTGTCGGTGCCGGATCGCTTCGTGCGCATTGCCCTGGGCGTGACCCTGGGCCTGCTGATCGCCTTCGTGGCGCAGCCCTACATCCTCGCCTTCCTCTATTCGGCGGATGCGCCGCGCTCGGTGACGGCGCGCGGTGATCTCGCGGCGGCGGAGAAGACCACCGTCGATCTGTTCGCCCGCGCCTCGCCCTCCGTCGTCCACGTCTTCGCCCAGGCGGCGGCGCAGGGGCGCGCGCTGATGGAGCCGGACGAAGAGTTCGGCCAGGGTGAGCAGCAGCAGGGCTCGGGCACCCAGACCGGCACCGGCTTCGTTTGGGACGCGGCCGGCCACGTCGTCACCAACAACCACGTCGTCGAAGCCGCAACGAAGGGCGGCGGCTCGATCTCCGTGCGGCTCGCCTCCGGTGAAGTGGTCGGGGCGCGGGTCGTTGGCACGGCGCCGAGCTACGATCTCGCCGTGCTCCAACTCGGGCGCGTCGCCAAGATGCCCCCTCCCCTGGCGGTCGGAACCTCGGCCGACCTCAAGGTCGGGCAATCGGCCTTCGCCATCGGCAACCCGTTCGGCCTCGATCACACGCTGACCACCGGGGTCATCAGCGCGCTTCAGCGACGGCTGCCGACGCAAGAGGGCCGCGAATTGTCGGGCGTCATCCAGACGGATGCGGCGATCAATCCGGGCAATTCCGGCGGGCCCTTGCTCGATTCCGCCGGGCGCCTGATCGGCGTGAACACCGCGATCTTCTCGCCCTCGGGCGCCAGCGCCGGCATCGGCTTTGCGGTGCCGGTCGATGTCGTGAACCGGGTGGTGCCGGACCTCATCAAGAACGGGCGCGTGCGCAATCCCGGCATCGGCATCATCGCCGGCCAGGAGGCCACCGCCGCCCGGCTCGGCATCGACGGGGTCGTGGTGCTGCGGGTGCTCCCCGGCTCGCCCGCGGCGCAGGCCGGGTTGCGCGGCGTCGATCCCCGCACCGGCACGATCGGCGATGTCATCGTCGGCGCCAACGGCCGCCCAGTCCACCGCTTGTCGGATCTGACCGCCGTGGTCGAGGAAGCGGGTCTCGACCGCCCGGTGAACCTGCTGGTGGAGCGTGACGGCCGGGTGCGGTCGGTGCGGGTGAACACCGCGGACGTGGCGCAGACGCGGTTGTAATCCCGCTCCCCGTCGGCGTGCACCGGATGAGCGCTTTACGCGCGCACCGAACCGGCCGATGACCGCGGGATGCTCATTGCCCTCGGCCTTCTGGCGCTCCTCGGATTCTGGTGGCTCGGCCGCCGCAATGGGCGCCTGCCCTTCGGCCTGACAGCACGTCTGCTCGCCGGCTACGCCCTGCTGGCGACGGCCTTCATGCTGTCGCTGCGCGGCAGCTTCATCCCGGCCCTGCTGCTCGGCGCGGGCGGGCTCTGGCTGTCGGAGGGCGAAGCGGGCGTGATCCGGCGGGTCCGCGCGTGGCGCGGATACCGGGAGCCCCGGCAGGTGCGGACGGCCGCCCTCGATCTCGACCTCGGCACCGACGGTGCGCCGGTGGACGGGACCGTGCTCGTCGGGCCCTTCGCCGGACGCCGCCTGTCGGCGGTGCCGGCGGAGGCGCTGATCGAGCTGGCCGCGCTGCTGAGCGGCAACGACCCCGAGGGCGCCCGCGGGCTAGAGGCGTATCTCGACCGCCGGCAGCCCGGCTGGCGTGTAGACGCTGATGGCAACGGAGACCCGCGGCCGGGCGGCGCGGCGAAGCCAGGGTCGATGACGGAGGAGGAGGCCTATCAGGTCCTGGGGCTTGAGCGCGGGGCGTCCCTGGAGGACGTCCGCACGGCTCATCGGACGCTGATGAAGCGGTTGCATCCCGACCAGGGCGGCAGCGTCGAGCGAGCGGCGCGCGTGAACGCGGCGCGTGACAGACTGGTGAACCGACATCGCTAGAACTCCACGCGCGTTGTCAGGGTCGATGTGTCGAAGGTCGTCAAAGTCGCTAGAGGCGCTGACCTGATGGCATCAGGTCGGCGTCTCTAGCTTTTTGTTTTGCCGCGCTTTCTTTCGACGAACCGGAATCCACTTCGTCGGAAAGCGCTCTGGTCGCGGCTTTTCTCCTCGGGCAGCGACCGGCCGAACGCGCCGGCAGCCGCCCGAGGAAGGCTGTTGGAGCGGATCAGCTCCGGGTCGCGAAGCAGTTGAAGCCGTTCTTCTTCAGCGCGGCGCAGGCATCCTGCGCGGTGCTCTGTTCGGCAAAGCCCGAGAAGCGGGCGCGGAACAGCGTGGTGCCGCCATGGGTGACGCGCACCGTGTAGGGCGCGGCCTTGGAGAGCATGCCGGTGCGGCTGCGGGCATCGGCGAGGATCGACTTCGCCTTGTCCTCGTCGTCCATGGCGCCGAGCTGGATCACCCAGGGACTCGGCGTGACGGACTTGGCGCTGTCGCTGCGGGCATCCTTCGGCGGGCCCTCGGCCCGGGAGGCGACACCCTCGACGGCGGGCAGGCGGGCAGTCGACTTGCCGGCCGTGCCGGGGAACGGCGCCTGCGCTGCCGAGCCGGCATAGGCCTGGGCGGCACCCGGCAGAGCCTGAAGGGCGGTGCGGCGCGATCCCGGCGTCGTGGTGGCCGGCCGGATGTCGAGCGGGGCGTTGCTGGTGGAGCTCGTCGTCTCGATCTCGTCGTCATCCGCCGAGGCGACGACGGTGCGAGTGCGAGAATCGACCTCGGCGATCACCGCCGGGCGGCCGCGCTCGGCCACCTCGACCACGGGCGCCGTCTGACGGCTGCCGGCAAAGGCGCGGGGCAGGTTGGCGCGGACGAGATCGGCCATGATCCGGTCGCGGCTCGCGCCCGATTTGCCGCCGAGCACGATCGCGACGATCTGCCGGTCGCCGAGCTTGGCGGCGGTCATCAGGTTGAAGCCGGAATCGCGGGTGTAGCCGGTCTTGATCCCGTCCACGCCCTCGACATTGCCGAGCAGCCGGTTGTGGTTACCGATGGTCCGGCCGCGGAAGGCGAAGGAGCGGGTCTGGAAATAGCGGTAGTAGCGCGGGAAGCGATCCTGGATCGCACGGGCCAGCAGGGTGAGATCGTGGGCCGTGGTGATCTGGTCCGGGTCGGGCAGGCCCGAAGCGTTGGCGTAGTGGGTGCGGCTCATGCCGAGCGCCTTGGCCTTGCGCGTCATCATCTCGGCAAAGCGCGGCTCGGAGCCGGCGATGTTCTCGCCGATGGCACAGGCCACGTCGTTGGCCGACTTGGTGACGAGCGCCTTGATCGCCTCCTCGACCGTGACGGTCGAGCCGGGGCGCAAGCCCAGCTTCGACGGCGCCTGGGCGGCGGCGTTGGCCGAGATGCTGAGCGGCGAGTCGAGGTCGTAGCGCCCCTTCTCCAGCTGCTCGAACAGCATGTAGAGGGTCATCACCTTGGTGATCGACGCCGGATGGCGCAGGGCGTCCTCGTTGACCGCGTGCAGCGTGCGGCCCGACTTCACGTCCACGACCATCGCGGCGTAGGGCGGGTTGTACCCGCTCACCGCCTTGCGGGCGTGGCCTCGGCGTTTTGCCTCGGCCGGGTCGGCCACGGCGACGAGAAAACTCGTCGCCAGGAGCAGCACGGCGACAGCGCGGGACCCTGTGGTGGGCCGGCCTTCTACGCGACGCATCTCGAAACCTTCGCCTCGACAACCGGACGCTTGAGCCCGGCTGGCACCCTGCACGGACGCCGCCATCGGGTCCGCAATCTCTGGCGAAGACGGTAGGATGAACGCGGTTACGCGGCCGTTAATGCCGACCGATCTGGGCGCGAGATCGTCCTTTCGCCACAGGGGTTAAGCCGATGTTGACGCGATCCGCTCGGCGCGGCCGGCCTCACGGCTTCCGGTCCGCGATGCGGCGTTTCGTCATTGGATCCAATGGCGGTCGAGCCGCATTCCGCGCGTGAGCGCAGGCCGGCTGCGCGTTCATTCGGTAAGGACAGTTTCACGCACCTCACTGGCGCAGTCGCCGATCGGCCTATAGATTGCCTGATGAGCGTTGCGCCCCTTCCCGGGACGACGGCGCCGAAGGCTGCCAGACCAAGGTCGCTTCGATTCAGATGTCTTCTAAGCTGATACAGGACAACGTGCAGGAGGCGGGTCGGGGACGGGTTCCGGTGCGTGCGGCCTCGACCCCGCGCAGCCCCGGCGACGATGACCGTTCGGGCACCGCGATCATCACCCGCACCAAGCCGCGGGCGAAGCGGCCGAGCCTGTACCGCGTGCTGCTGCTCAACGACGATTACACGCCGATGGAATTCGTCGTGCATGTCGTGGAGCGGTTCTTCAACAAGAGCCACGACGACGCCTACCAGATCATGATGCACGTCCACCACAATGGTGTGGGGGAGTGCGGCGTGTTCACCTACGAGGTCGCGGAAACGAAAGTGACGCAGGTGATGGATTTCGCCCGCAAGCACCAACATCCGCTTCAGTGCGTTATGGAAAAGAAATAGGCATCCAGCGAAGGCCAGAGCATTGCCCAGCTTCTCACGTAGCCTCGAGCAAGCCCTCCACCGCGCCCTGGCCCTGGCCGGAGAGCGCCGCCACGAATACGCGACCCTCGAACACCTCCTGCTCGCCCTCGTCGATGATCAGGATGCCGCCGCGGTGATGCGAGCCTGCAACGTCGAGACCGACGTGCTGCGCCGTAATCTCGTCGAGTATGTCGACACCGAACTCTCGAACCTCACGGGCGACGGGCGCCAGGACGCCAAGCCGACCGCCGGCTTCCAGCGCGTGATCCAGCGCGCGGTGATCCATGTCCAGTCCTCGGGCCGCGAGGAGGTGACCGGGGCCAACGTGCTCGTCGCGATCTTCGCCGAGCGCGAGAGCCATGCCGCCTACTTCCTGCAAGAGCAGGACATGACCCGCTACGACGCGGTGAACTACATCAGCCACGGCATTGCCAAGCGCCCCGGCGCCTCCGAGGCCAAGCCCGTGCGTGGGGCCGAGGACGAGACCGCGTCCGAGCGTCCCAGCGGCGAGGAGAACGAAGCGCGGCCCAAGAAGAAGGGCGATGCGCTCGATGCCTACTGCGTCAACCTCAACAAGAAGGCGCGCGACGGCAAGATCGATCCGCTGATCGGCCGCCATTCCGAGGTCGAGCGCACGATCCAGGTGCTCTGCCGCCGCCAGAAGAACAACCCGCTGCTGGTGGGCGATCCCGGCGTCGGCAAGACCGCCATCGCCGAAGGTCTCGCGCGCAAGATCATCCAGCACGAGGTGCCGGAAGTTCTGGCCGACGCGACCGTCTTCTCCCTCGATATGGGCACGCTGCTCGCAGGCACCCGCTACCGCGGCGACTTCGAAGAGCGCCTCAAGCAGGTGATGAAGGAGATCGAGGCGCATCCCAACGCCATCATGTTCATCGACGAGATCCACACCGTGATCGGTGCGGGTGCCACGTCGGGTGGCGCGATGGATGCCTCGAACCTGTTGAAGCCCGCGCTGGCCTCCGGTGCGCTGCGCTGCATCGGCTCGACCACCTACAAGGAGTACCGCCAGTACTTCGAGAAGGATCGCGCCCTGGTGCGCCGCTTCCAGAAGATCGACGTCAACGAGCCGTCGATCCCGGACACGATCGAGATCCTCAAGGGGCTGAAGCCGTATTTCGAGGAATTCCACAAGCTCAAATACACCACCGAGGCGGTGAAGGCGGCGGTGGAGCTGTCGGCGCGCTACATCAACGACCGTAAGCTGCCCGATAAGGCGATCGACGTGATCGACGAAACCGGTGCGTCGCAGATGCTGGTGCCGGAGGCGCGCCGCAAGCGCACCATCGGCGTCAAGGAGATCGAGACCACCATCGCCACGATGGCGCGCATCCCGCCCAAAACCGTGTCGAAGGACGACGCGGTGGTTCTCAAGAATTTGACCGAGAACCTGAAGCGGGTCGTCTACGGCCAGACCAACGCCATCGAGGCGCTGACCTCGGCGATCAAGCTCGCCCGGGCCGGCCTGCGCGATCCCGACAAGCCGATCGGCTCCTACCTGTTCGCCGGCCCGACCGGCGTCGGCAAGACCGAAGCAGCCAAGCAGCTCGCGGCCTCGCTCGGCGTCGAGATGTTGCGGTTCGACATGTCGGAATACATGGAGCGCCACACGGTCTCACGGCTGATCGGCGCACCCCCTGGCTATGTCGGCTTCGATCAGGGCGGCCTGCTCACCGACGGGATCGACCAGCACCCGCATTGCGTGCTCCTGCTCGATGAGATCGAGAAGGCGCATCCGGACTTGTTCAACATCCTGTTGCAGGTCATGGATCACGGCAAGCTGACCGACCACAACGGCAAGCAGGTCGATTTCCGCAACGTCATCATCATCATGACGTCGAATGCCGGCGCCTCCGATATGGCTAAGTCGGCCTACGGCTTCACGCAGTCGAAGCGCACGGGCGATGATGTGGAGGCGATCAACCGGCTGTTCGCGCCGGAATTCCGCAACCGCCTCGACGCGATCATCTCGTTCGGCCACCTGCCGAAGGAGGTCGTGGCCAAGGTCGTCGACAAATTCGTGCTTCAGCTCGAAGCCCAGCTCGCCGACCGCAACGTCACGATCGAGCTTTCGGACGAGGCCCGCGAGTGGCTCGTGGAGAACGGCTACGACGACGCGATGGGCGCTCGCCCCATGGCCCGTCTGATCCAGTCCACGATCAAGACGCCGCTCGCCGACGAGGTGCTGTTCGGCCGCCTCAAGGACGGCGGTGCCGTCAAGGTGGTGCTGAAGAAGCCGGAGGCCGAGGACGGCAAGGGCAAGGCGGAACTCGGTTTCGAATTCCCCGCCGGACCGGTCACGCCGAAGCCGGAGACGGATGTCGCCAACGCGGCCAAGCGCAAGCGCTCCAAGCCGCGTTCGGCGCCGCGGAAGAAGGCAGCCAAGCGTGATGGTGGTCCCTCCGGCGGCGGTTCGTCCGGTGGCGGCTCCGTCCGCACCGTGCCGAAGGTCCCGCTGAAGGTCTGAACGCATGGGAGAGCGGTCGCTCGGAAGAGTGACCGCTCTTCGAGGCCGGCGCGGGTTGCGTTCCTGCGCCGGCTCCCGGATATGGGCGGCGCCGCGCTTCGCTAGGGAGCCGGGCATCGGCCAGCAATGGGGGTCACATGACGAGCGACGCGCAGGAGGAACCCCTCACGCCTGTCGCGCCACAGCCGGCTCCGGCGCGGCCAAAGCCGTTGACGTCCCGCGAGAGACGCCGCCGCCGCCGCAAGGCCCGTCATCGCGGCGAGGAGATTCTCGGCTGGATCCTGGTGCCGGTGATCCTGTTCGGCCTGTTCTGGGGCGTGAACGCGGTGCTTGAGGCCATGGGCACCAGCCCCGGCGTGGTGTGGGATCAGCTCATGCAGGTGAAGGCCGCGCTCGAGAAGAGGGTGTAGGGCGCGGGCGCCCTACTCCGCCGGCATCAGAGTGGTTAGCTAGCCGCCTGCTCCAGCGTCCGCGCGATCCACTTGTTGAGGCTAAGCCCGGCGCGGCGCGCGGCGGACGCCACGGCGCGATGAAGCCCAGGATCAACTCGGACGACGAATTGTCCTGAGAACGGCTTTTCAGGTTCCTCGCCGCGCTCGGCGCAGAAGGCCAGATAGTCGTCGATGCTGTCGGCCAACGCCTGTTTCAGCTCATCGACCGAACGACCCTGAAAGGTGATCACGTCGCGGAGGTTGAGTACCTCCCCATGGAACAGCTCGGCCTCCTCGTCATACTCGACGAAGGCTTCGTAACCCCTGTGGTGCATGACGGTCATGGTCGCAGTCCTGCTTCGCTCAGGAAGCGCCTGACGGATTTCACCGCACCCTTGTCCGTTTCCTTTTTCGGGTGCGGGCGGTGGAACACGGCCCGCACACCATTCAACGCGATCCGGACGCGAGAGCCCCGCCCCTCTTCGATCGCCGCACCGCAAGCCGCCAAAAGGCTCTCGATGTCGGTCCAGGCGATGCCGGAGCGAACAGGATCGGCGAAAACCGCTTCGAGCGTTGCTCGATGCTTCCCACTCAGCTTCATCTAGTATCGATTTTCGATACTGTTAGCCAGCGGGCGCCATCCCTCCATCATCCCTACTCCGCAGCCGCCTTGCTCAGCCCGATCCGCTGCCAGATCGTGCTCAGCGCGCCCACGAGGTGGTCGATATCGGCGTTGGAATGCAGCGGCGAGGGCGTGATGCGCAGGCGCTCCGTTCCGCGTGGCACGGTCGGGTAGTTGATCGGCTGCACGTAGATGCCGAACTCGTCGAGCAGGGCGTCGCTGATCGCCTTGCACAACACGGGGTCACAGACCATCACCGGCACGATGTGGCTGCGGTTGGCCAAAGTCGGGATGCCCGCCGCGTCCAGCGCCTGCCGCACCCGCGCCACCCGCTCCTGATGCCGCGCCCGCTCGATACTGCTCGCCTTGAGGTGGCGGATGCTCGCGGCGGCGCCGGCGGCGACCGCGGGTGGCAGCGAGGTCGTGAAGATGAAGCCCGAGGCGAAGCTGCGCACGAAGTCGCAAAGCTGCGTCGAGCCGGTGATGTAGCCGCCATGGACGGCGAACGCCTTGCCCAGCGTTCCCTCGATCACGTCGAGCCGGTGGGCCAACCCCATCCGCTCCGAGATGCCGCCGCCGCGCGCGCCGTAGAGGCCGACCGCGTGCACCTCGTCGAGATAGGTGAGCGCCCCGTGCGCCTCGGCGACGTCGCAGATCTCGTCGATGGGGGCGATGTCGCCATCCATGGAATAGACCGATTCGAAGGCGACGAGCTTGGCCCGGCCGGGCTCGATCAGCCCGAGCTTGCGGTCCAGATCCTCCGGATCGTTATGGCGGAAGATCTGGCGTTCGGCGCGGCTCGAACGGATGCCCTCGATCATCGAGGCGTGGTTGCCCTCGTCGGAGAAGACGACACAGCCCGGCAGCTTTGAGGCGAGTGTGCCGAGCGCTGCCCAGTTCGAGACGTAGCCCGAGGAGAAGATCAGCGCCGCTTCCTTTCCGTGGAGGTCGGCGAGTTCCTGCTCCAAAAGCACGTGGTAATGGTTGGTGCCGGAGATGTTGCGGGTGCCGCCCGCGCCCGCCCCGCATCGGTCGATCGCCTCGTGCATCGCTTGCAGCACGGACGGGTGCTGGCCCATGCCGAGATAGTCGTTGGAGCACCAGACGGTAACCTCGCGCGCGCCGCCGGGCCGGTGATGCGTCGCGTAGGGAAACCGCCCCGCCTGCCGCTCCAGATCGGTGAAGACGCGGTAGCGCCCCTCCCGGTGGAGCCCGGTGATCGCATTGCCGAAGAACGCTTCGTAATCCATGCCGTCCTCCCCGAAGAAGATGATGTCGGTGGGCGGATCTCGTGTCCGCCTCACCTCATTCGCGGTGCACTGCCCGGGTCTCGGGCATCTCGGCGGCCGTGGGTGCGGCGCGGCCGGGAAGGCTCCAGTTCCAGAGCGCCGCCGAGGGCAGCGGCAGCATCAGGAACCAATGTTCGAGGGTGGCGAGCGCCGCGAGCGTCGCGAGCAGGGCAAAGCCCGTCACCGTCTGCGGCGCGGCGGCATCCCCGAGGGCGCCGCGGGCGAGCAGAACGGTCGCGGCGGTGCCCAGTGTCACCGAGAACGGAAACAGCGGGTTCATCGGCCGCCGGCTGAGGTAGCAGGCGAGATAGCCGAGATGCGGCGGCAGGAACTCGGCGTGGAGGTTGCGCACCCCGAGGAACAGGTTGAGCCGCGCCGAGGCGTTCATCAAGGTGAGCAGGGCGTAGGTCCAGAGTGCCACCCGGTTCCCCTCCCCCCAGGTGAGGCAGAGGATGACGAGCCCGCCGATCAGGATCGCGAATTCGTGCCACAGGCTGGTGGCGAGCGCGGCGAAGAAGCGGTCGAACCCGCGCAGGTTCGGCGCGCAGGCGGCGGGCTTCGGGCCGGAGACGAAGCCCATATAGTAGCTCATCTCCTGCCAGCCCCAGACGATGACCGCGGCGGTGAAGCCGAGATAGGCGCCGGTCTCCGTGTCGTCGTCCGCGACGGCGCGGATGGTCCAGAGCGCGCCGGCCAGGACGGCGCTCGCCGCGACCATGCTGCGGGCATGCGTCCGCCGCGGCAGGTGCTGGAGCACCAGCACCAGCCCGGTGGCCGACCACCACAGCAGGACAGCGTAAAGCGCCGGAGCGGCGTAGACGCCCATGCTACCAGACCGGATCGAGGCGGATGTCGGCCGGCATCGCGTTCTGTTTGACCGGCAGCAGGTAGAGCCGCACGAAGGTCGCCGCCGCGACGAGGGTCTGGGCCCCGTGCTTCAGCTTGCCCGACAGGCCCCCTTCCGCCTTGGCGGCGGCGATCTTGTCGGCGCAAACTAGCAGACGGTCGAGCCCCGCCTTGAAGCGCGGGTCATCGAGATCCAGCGTGATCGGGAAGGTCTGTTTCGAGATCTCGGAGGTGATCCGGAAGACCTTGAAGTCATAGTCGGTCGGATCGACCCCGAGCGCCTTGTGGAAGGCCGGGCGGCAATGGTCGCGGACATACATCGTCGCGAACACGGCCAGTAGGAAGAAGCGGATCCAGTAGCGGTTGACCCCCGTCGTCAGCTTCGGGTTGGCGCGCATGAGTAGCGCGAACGCCTCGCCGTGGCGGAACTCGTCGTTGCACCACTTCTCGAACCACTTGAAGATCGGGTGGATGCGCCGCTCGGGATGGCGCTCGAGTTCGCGGTAAATGGTGATGTAGCGGGCGTAGCCGATCTTCTCCGAGAGGTAGGTCGCGTAGAAGATGAACTTGGGCTTGAAGAACGTGTACTTCTTCGCCTTCGTCAGGAAGCCGAGATCGACGCCGACGCCGAAATCCTTGAGCGTGTCGTTGATGAAGCCGGCATGGCGCGCCTCGTCACGGCTCATGAAGCCGAACAGCTCCTTGATGTCCTTGTTCTTGGCGCGTTTGCGCATCTCCGCGTAGAGCACACAGCCCGAGAACTCGGCGGTGATCGAGGAGACGAGGAAGTCGAGGAATTCCTTGCGCAGCTCCGGGTCCATCTCGGCGAGGTCGCAGTCGAACTCCTCGTTGCGCACGAAATGGCGCTTGTTCGGGTCCGAGCGCAGCTCCTCGATCAGGATGTCCCATTCCCGGCGCACGGGCTCGACATCGGTGCGGTCGAGTTCGTCGAAATCGGTGGTGTAGAAGCGCGGGCTCAGGAACGTTGTCTGTTGCGCGCTCTTGGTCGATTCGTTGAGCGGCTGGCGCGGGAAAGGCGTTCCGGCAGCGGCTTGGGGCTGGACGTTGGCGTTCACAGCTTCCTCCGTTCGGAAAAGCTCACCTCGTAAAGCTCGGTCAGCTCGAGATGGGCGATCAGCTTGGTCCAGGCCCGCTCCAGCCGGCCTGCGCGGGTGACGGTGGCGGTGCGGCGCACGGTGAGGCGTTCGCCGTAGGGCACCTCGGTCGGCGCATCGTGAACCTGAACCTCGTCGCCGGGCTCGATCTCGAACCCGCCATCGAGGGTCACATGCGCGTGCAGGCTCTCCGGCGTCTGCTCGATCTCGACGGTGCAGGGCACCTCGACGACCGTCTTGCCGATCCAGGCCATGTCCGCCCCCTCCCTCATCACCGCAGCTCCGTGCCGGGCAGCAGGCGGGCGAAGGCCTTCGCGTTCGAAGGACCGAAGGCCAGCAGCGGCACCTGCCGCCCAGTGGCTCCATCCTCCAACGACAACGTCCCGTTGTCGAATCGCGTGAGGGTGAACGGCGGCTCGCGGCTCAGGCCCTCCCGCTGCCGGGCCTGGGCGAGCCCGCGCAGCGTCCCGCGGATGAAGCCGTCCTGTCCCGGCTCGATCCGGGCGACCAGCGTTCCGCTCTCCGCCGCGCGCAGGTCGATGGCGCCGTCCGGCTGGTCCTCGGCGTGGAAGGCCAGGGTCTGGATCGGATGGGCCGCCGGCCTCTGCGGCCCCGCCTCCTGCCCGCGCCCGAGGGCGACGGCCACGATCGCCACCGTGAGCAGGGCCACGACGGCCAGTAGCGCCGGCCGCTGGGATTGCGGCTTTTGCGGCGGGCGGCGGAAGTTCAGCTCGACGGGCATCGGTTTCCCTCTCCGCTATCGGGCCCCGGCGGTGGCGAGACGGCCGGGGGCCGCGCTCGCGCGTCCGGTCGCGGCGGGTTCGACGGCACGCGTCGAAGTTTTGGCGACGCCCTCGCCCGAACCTTCGATCTGCGCCGCGAGCGCCGGTGCGAGCAGGGCCACCACGCTCCGGGCCTCAGGCACCGAGCGCAGCATCGGCTCCGGCCGGCCCACCCGCCAGGGCCGGGCATGCGGCCAGAGATGCAAGTAGGCGACCCGCTCGCCCGGCGGTAGGCGCAGGGGGATGTCGCCGGTGCCGTCGGAGAACAGCCGCAGGTCCGCCGACTCGATCCGGGTGAGCGGCAGGTTGAGGGTGATCGGCAGGGCGATGCCGACATGCAGCACCATGCGCCGGTCGGTCAGCGTGTAGACCGTCGTTCGGTGGACAAGCCACGCGAGGAAGCTCAACAGCCCGAGCGCCGCAACGCCGATCAGCAGGGTCGGGCCCGCCACAGCCAGCGCCCGCGCCGGCCCCCCGCTCGCGGCGGCGCCGATGGCCAGCACTGTGGCGGTGCCGGCGAACCACAGCATGACGAGCCGGGCGTGGAAGGCGCGCAGCAGCACGCCGGAGAGGCTGGGGGCGCCGCGCCACAGGATGCGCTCGCCGGGCGGCAGGGGACCGGGCAGGCCCCGCAACGTCCCTTCGGGGAGGAAGTCGGAGTCGCTCATAGGATCGGCTCCGCACGGGCGGGCGAGGCGTAGAGGGTGCCGGCGCCGAAATACGCCATGATCCGCTCCTCCTCGAGCAGGGTGACGGAATCGGGATCCTTGGTGCCGGGGATGTCGGCGAACTGCGCCGCCAGCAGCGCCTCGGTCTTCACCGTGCGGGAGAAGCGGCCGGTGGTGCAGAAGGTCACCGGCATCAGCACCCGGCGCCCGCCCGCCCCGAGTTCGACCTCGTAGTAGCGCACGAAGGATTCGCCGCGATCGAGCCAGAGATCGACGACGGTGCCGGCGACCTGCCGGTCGGCGCCGAAGACCGACATGCCGATCGGGTTCGGCCCGTCCTCGTGGACCACGAAGGCGTCGGCGACGCGCAAGGGGACGATGCGGTACGCGTTGTCCCAGGTCCGGTCGTGCTCGTCGTGGCGCGGCACCCAGGAGCCGGGGCCGACGCCGGCCTGCAGCGAGGTGTCGGTGCGGAAGTAGGGCGCGCCGGGGAAGACCTCGCGGCGGGCACTCGGCACGTTGGTGTCGTAGGCGATGTTGGTCTGCGGCGCGTACATCGTGTGGCCGCTCGACAGGTGGAAGGCCTTCGGCGTCGGGATGAGAATCGGGTCCGGGTTCTTCAGCCGGCCGGCGGCCTCGTTCTCCAACGGGTAGCCCTCGCGGCGATCTTCCCGGCGCAGGTAGAAGACCAGCCCTGCGAAGAAGATCCAGAACGCGTAGAGCGTGACCTGCGCGACATCGATGTAACCGGTGATCTCGCCTCTGGGCATGGCAGGCCTCCGATCAGGTGGGACGGTTGACGAGGGGGTCGAACGAACCGGAGCGCCGCTCGTCCGGACGGATGGAGCCGGGGGCGTCCGCGCGCACGAGCGGGCCGAGCGCGACCAGCGTGGCGAAGAGCAGCGCGATCTCGACGTGGTAGACGATGAGGTAGCCGATGGCCGGCTCGTTCATGCCCTCGCCGAGTGCCCCCGATTGCGCCACCGCGGCGCCGAGATCGCGCAGGATGCCGCTGGCGGCGATGGCGAGGCCCGCGGCGGTGGCCTGCGCCGCGCCCCAGGCGCCGAGCGCGAGACCGGTATCGTCCGGCCCGGCCTTGGCCATGGAGGCGGTGAGCGTGCCGTGGGCGAAGAGCCCGCCGCCGATGCCGATCAGGGTGACGCCGGCCGCGAACAGCCGGGCCGAGGCAAGGGGTGCGGCGAAGATCACCGCCGAGAAGGCGGCGATGCCGATCACCGCGCCCGTCGCCGCGACCCGGTAGGGGTCGCCGCCGCGGTTGAGCCAGCGCGCCGCCGCGATGAGCCCGAGCCCGCCGCCGGCGGCGAGCATCGCGGTGAGCGCCGTGGTCTGCGCCACCGTGAGACCGAGGATCTGGCCGCCATAGGGTTCGAGCAGGATGTCCTGCATCGAGAACGCTGCGGTGCCGAGCGCGATCGCCGCGAGCCGCCGCCGTGCGGTGCGCTCCCCGGCATAGCCGCGCCAGGATTGGGAAAAGCTCGGCCGCGCCGCTGCCCGGTCGGTGCGGTGCGGATCGCGCGGCTCCTGCTTCCACAGGGCGACGCCGTTGAGCACGATCGTCACCAGCGCCGCGCCCTGGATCACTTGGATCAGGCGGACGGCCGAGAAATTCGCCAGCGCCAGCCCGAACAGCACCGCGCTGCCCATCATGCCCGCGAGCAGCATCGCGCAGAGGAGCGCCACCACCTTCGGGCGGGCGTGGGCCGGGGCGAGATCGGTGGCCAGCGCCAGCCCGACGGTCTGCGTGGTGTGGAGTCCCGCGCCGACGAGCAGGAAGGCGAGCGCGGCGGCGACATGGCCGACCCAGAGCGGGCCGGTGGTGTCACCCGACAGGATCAGCAGGGCAAACGGCATGATCGCCAGCCCGCCGAACTGAAGCAGCGTGCCGAACCAGATGTAGGGCACCCGCCGCCAGCCGAGCACGGAGCGGTGCGTGTCCGAGCGGAAGCCGACCAGCGCCCGCAGCGGGGCGAACAGCAGCGGCAGCGACAGCATCACCGCCACGATCCAGGCCGGCACCGCAAGCTCGACGATCATTACCCGGTTGAGCGTGCCGATCAGCAGCACGGCGGCCATGCCGACCGTGACCTGGAACAGCGCGAGCCGCATCAGGCGCCCGAGCGGCAGCTCCTTCGTCGCCGCGTCGGCGAAGGGAAGGATCGCCGGGCCGAGACGCAGCAGCGCCTGGGTGATGGCGAGGCCGGATCTCATTGAAATTGCCCTCCCCCCTCTGCGGGGGAGGATGGCTCCTGCGTCAGCAGGGGTCGGGAGAGGGGAGCGCCGTTTCCGGAGAGACCTGAGCCAGCCCCTCTCCCGCCCGCTCCGCAGGCACCCTCCCCCGCAGAGGGGGGAGGGTTTTTTCGGATCTCGATCGCGTTCGAGAGGTAGAACCCGCTGTTGACCCTTTGCGTTCGCGCGACCGTGAAACGTGCCAGCGCCCGCTCCCCGGCGATGCGCCGCCGCAGGCCGCTCTCGGTGATCGGCACGATGGCGGGCGCCCGGTCGGCCTTCGGGAACAGCGTGCCGGCCGCATGCATCAGCGTCAGCAGCGCCGTGCGCGGGGCGACGGTGAAGAGCAGGCTGCCGTCGGTGCGCAGGGAGAGTTCGGCGAGCGCCCGCACGATGTCCGGCGCCTGATAATGGATCAGCGAATCCATCGCGACGACATGGTCGAAGCGACCGAGCCAGGGATCGAGCATGTCGCCCACCCGGAACGTGACCGAGCCGGGGCCGGGAATCGCGGGCAGACGCTCGCGACCGAGCCCGATCAATGTCGGCGAGACATCGATCGCCGTCACCTCCGCCCCCCGGCGCGCGGCCTCGACTGCGAGTGCCCCGGTGCCGCAACCGGCATCGAGCAGGCGCCGGCCGGTCAGATCCGCGGGCAGCCAGCCGAGCAGGTTGGCGCGCATGGTGTCACGCCCGGCCCGCACCGTGGCGCGGATCTTCGAGACCGGTGCGTCGGAGGTGAGGCGCGACCACGCCTCGACCGCGGTGCGGTCGAAGTAGGTTTCGAGTTGGGAGCGGCGGGTGAGGTAGGGCGTGCTCATCAGTCGAATCCGAGAAATTCGAACAGGTCGCGGTCCTTCATCGGCGCGGCCTCGCAGGGATCGGCACCGGCCCAGAGCGTCTCGGCGAGCCGCATGTACTCGTCGGTGACGGCCTTCAGTTCCGGCGTCGGGTCCATCTCGAACAGGGTCGATTTCTTCAGGCGCGAGCGCCGCACCACGTCGAGGTCGGGGAAATGCGCGAGACGGCGCAGGCCCACCGCCGCGTTGAAGCGGTCGATCTCGTCGGTCCCGGCCGAGCGGTTGGCGATGACGCCGCCGAGCCGCACGCCGTAATTCTTCGACTTGGAGTGGATCGCCGCGACGATCCGGTTCATCGCGAAGATCGAGTCGAAGTCGTTGGCGGTGACGATCAGCGCCCGGTCGGCGTGCTGGAGCGGCGAGGCGAAGCCGCCGCAGACCACGTCGCCGAGGACGTCGAACACGACGACGTCGGTATCCTCCAGTAGGTGATGCTCCTTCAGGAGCTTGACCGTCTGCCCGACGACGTAGCCGCCGCAGCCGGTGCCGGCGGGCGGGCCGCCGGCCTCGACGCATTTCACGCCGTTATAGCCCTCGACCACGAAATCTTCCGGCCGCAGCTCCTCGGAGTGGAAATTCACGGATTCGAGCGCGTCGATCACGGTCGGCGCGAGGCGCTTGGTCAGGGTGAAGGTCGAGTCGTGCTTCGGGTCGCAGCCGATTTGGAGCACGCGCTTGCCGAGCTTCGAGAAGGCCACCGACAGGTTCGAGGAGGTGGTGGACTTGCCGATACCGCCCTTGCCGTAGACCGCGAAGACCTTGGCGGTCTCGATCCGGTCGTCGGGGTCGAGCGAGACTTGCAGGCTGCCTTCCTCGCGGCGGATCGGGACCGGGTTTCGGATGGCGATGTTCATGCCGCGACTCCTGCGGTGAGGCCGGGTGTGACGCCCTCCAGCCGGTCTTCCAGTTCCTCCTCGGCCCGGTCGAGCGCGTCGCGCATCGCCGGGTCGGGAGTCCAGAAGCCGCGGCGGTGAGCCTCGATCAGGCGGCTCGCGACCTTGGCGCAGGCCGTGGGGTTGAGGGTCGCCATACGATCGCGCATCACGTCGTCGAGGACGAAGGTCTCGGTGATGCGCTCGTAGATCCAGGGCTGCACCGCGCCGGCGGTGGCGGACCAGCCGACGGTGTTGGTCAGGGTCGCCTCGATCTGGCGCACGCCCTCGTAGCCGTGGCCGAGTAGGCCCTCGTACCATTTCGGGTTGAGCATGCGGGTGCGGGTTTCCAGCGCCACCTGCTCGTCGAGGGAGCGCACGCGCCCCTCCCCGCGGGTCTGGTCGCTGATGTAGATCGGCACCGCCGCGCCGCGGGCGCGGGCCACCGCCCGGCCCATGCCGCCGAGCCCGTCGAAGTAGTGATCGACGGATGTGACGCCGAGTTCGACCGAATCGAGGTTCTGGTAGGCGAGATCGACCCGCGACAGCACCGCCTTCATTAGGTCGCGCTGGGGCGCCGGACGGCCCGACCGGTCGTAGGCGAAGCTCTTGCGGCGCGAGAACGTCTCGCAGAGTTCGTCCTCGTCGTCCCAGCGGCCGGACTCGACGAGATGGTTGACGTTGGCGCCGTAGGCTCCCTCCGCATTGGAGAAGACCCGCAGGGCCGCCGTCTCGAAGTCGCAGCCCTGCTCGGCCTGGATCGCCAAAGCGTGCTTGCGCACGAAGTTTTGCTCGATCGGCTCGTCGGCGCTGGCCGCCATGAAGCTCGCTTCCGCAAGCAGCTTGGTCTGTAGGGGCAGCAGATCGCGAAAGATGCCGGAGAGCGTGACCACCGCATCGATGCGCGGGCGGCCGAGCTGTTCGAGTGGGATCAGCTCGGCCCCGGCGAGGCGGCCGTAACCGTCGAAGCGGGGCGCTGCGCCGATCAGCGCCAGCGCCTGGGCGATGGGGCCGCCCTCGCTCTTCAGATTGTCGGTGCCCCACAGGACGAGCGCCACGCTCTCCGGCAGGGCCCGGCCCTCGGCGAGGTAACGCTCCAGCACTCGCGCCACCTGTTTGGCGCCGTCGGCCAGCGCGAAGGCTGTCGGCAGGCGGTAGGGGTCGAAGCCATGCAGGTTGCGCCCCGTGGGCAGGATGCCGGGATTGCGCAGAAGGTCGCCGCCCGCGACCGGGGCGATGAAACGTCCATCGAGCGCCCGCATCAGCGCTGGCAACTCGCTGTCGCGGGCGAGGTCGGCATCGATCCGGGCGAGGTCGGCGAAGGCGGCCCGGTGGGTCTCGTCGGCCGGCAGACCCGCGGCGGCCAGCGATTCGCTGAGGGACGCGCCCTCGATCAGAAGCTCGATCCCGGCGCGGGCCGGTTTGAGCCCGTGTGAGGCCTCTGCCAGGGCGAGCAGCAGATCGACCCGTTCCTCGCCGACCATCCCCTGGCCGATCACGTGCAGGCCGTGCGGGATCAGCGTCTGTTCGAGTTCGAACAAAGCGGCGGCGAGCGCGGTGACATGCGGGGCGGGATTCCCCTCCCAGGCGGGTTCGGCCGGAACGAGATCGACGGCCGCGCCCTGGGCCTGGATGACCGCGGCGAGCGCAATCCGCTCGGCGGTCGCTTCCGGCTCCAGACCGCGCCAGCGCTCGACCGAGGCCTTGAGGTCGCTCAAGCCGCGATAGAGCCCGGCGGCGGCGAGGCTCGGCGTGAGGTAGCTCACCAGCGTCGCAGCGGAGCGGCGCTTGGCGAGCGTGCCCTCGGACGGGTTGTTGGCGGCGTACAGGTAGATGTTGGGCAGTGCACCGATCAGCCGCTCGGGCCAGCAGGCTTCCGACAAACCGGCCTGCTTGCCCGGCATGAATTCGAGCGCGCCATGGGTGCCGAAATGCAGCACGGCGTCGGCGGAGAAATCCTCGCGCAGCCAGCGGTAGAAGGCGCTGAAGGCGTGGGTCGGCGCGAAGCCCTGCTCGAACAGCAGCCGCATCGGGTCGCCCTCGTAGCCGAAGGCGGGCTGCACTCCGACGAAGACGTTGCCGAACTGCGCGCCGAGCACGAGGATGTCGGCGCCGTTGCTCTGGTGGCGGCCGGGCGCGGGGCCCCACTGCGCCTCGATCTCCGGCAGGTAGGTCTCGCGGCGGACGTGATCCTCGGCCGAGACGCGGGCGTGGACGTTGGCCTGCGTGCCGTAGCGGGTGGCGTTGCCGCCGAGAATCGTCTCGCGCAACGCATCGACGCTGTCGGGCACCGCGACGTCGTAGCCGTCGGCCTTGAGGCCGCGCAGGGTGTTCAGCAGCGAGGCGTAGACCGAGAGGAAGGCGGCCGTGCCGGTTGCGCCGGCATTGGGCGGGAAGTTGAACAGGATGACGGCCAAGCGCCGCTCGCGCTTCGGCCGCCGCCGCAGGGAGACCAGCCGATCGATCCGGGCGGCGAGTCGCTCCGCGCGCTCGGGATGCACGCGCATGTCGCGGGCATTGCCGGGTCCGGAAGCCGAGGAACGGCCGCCGAACACCATCGGTGCGGTGGCGCCGTCGAGTTCGGGGATCGCGACCATCATCGTCGCCTCGACCGGCGACAGGCCGCGGCTGCCCGCCTCCCATTGCTCGATCGTCTGGAACTCCAGGGCGTGGGCGGCGAGATAGGGCACGTCGAGCCGTGCCAGCGTCGCCTCGGCCGCCGCCGCGTCGTTATAGGCCGGGCCCCCGACCAGCGAGAACCCGGTGAGCGAGACCAGCGCGTCGATCGCCGGCCGGCCGTTCGCCGTGAAGTAGGCGTCCACCGCCGGGCGGTTGTCGAGGCCGGCGGCGAAGGCCGGCACGACCGAGAGACCCTTGGCTTCCAGGGCGGCGATGACGCCGTCGTAATGCGCCGTGTTGCCGGCCAGCACGTAGGAGCGCATCAGCAGCAGGCCGACGCGGCCCCGGGCGCCGGCCACGGTCGGCAGGGCGGACAGGCTCTCGCCGACGCGCTCCGCCATGCGCGGATGGTAGAGGCCGGTCTCGGGATAATGCTGGGGCGCGGGCGCGGCGGCGATCTCGCGCCACACGGCGCGGGGGCCGGCGGCGTAGCGCTGTACGAGGAAGCGCACGAGGCTCGCCACGTTCTCGTCCGAGCCCGCGAGCCAGTATTGCAGAGTGAGGAAATAGGCGCGCACGTCCTGCGCCGAGCCGGGGATGAAGCGCAGGATCTTCGGCAGCTTGCGCACCAGCGCCATCTGGCGGGCGGCGTTGCCCTCGGCGCCCGGCTTGCCGCGCAGCCGCTTCAGGAAGTCGAGGGCCGAACGCTTGGTCCCGCTCATGTCGAAGCGGTTGAGCTTGGTCGTGCGCACGATCTCCGAGGCCGAGAGGCAGCCGATCATTGCGTCGCAGCGCTCGCGGCGTGCCAGGATCGCCGGCAGGATCGCCCGGACATGCTCGTCGAGGAACAGCATCGCCGAGACGACGATGTCGGCCCGCGCGATCTCCGCCTCGCAGGCCCGGAGCGCGGCCTTGTCGGTCTCCCACTCCGCGGCGGCGTGGAAGCTCAATGCGAGACCCGGCATCTCAGCCGCGAGCCGCAGGCGCGCCCGTTCCACCGCGCTCGCCAAGTGATTGTCGAGCGTGACGATGGCGACGCGGATGGTGGGCCTATCGGCCGAAATGCGCCTTGGCATCGTAAAGGGTCTCGAGAGTGATGAGCGGGAGCTGCCGCTCTCGGGCGAAGCGCTCGGTGTTGGCGCGGGCCTTCCCGCGCACGAAGAACGGGATCTTCTTCAGCTCCTTCTCGGCATCGGGCGCCCACGGCGCGGTGCGGACCGCGTCGGAACCTTGGATCTGGATGGGGGATGGAACGGGCGCGGACGCGAGGGGGGGAGTCTTCGGCGCCCGTTCCACGGCGTCCGCGATTCCGCTCGGCCCGCGGCCGAGATGAGACGGGGCGGCGCCATCGTGGAATTCGGGATCTTCGCGGAACATCCCGAGGAGATGTTCCTCCAGCCCCATCATCAGGGGGTGCACGAGGGTGTCGAACAGGACGTTGGCGCCCTCGAAACCCATCTGCGGCGAGTGGCGGGCGGGAAAATCCTGGACGTGGATCGGCGCCGAGATCACCGCGCAGGGGATGCCGAGCCGCTTGGCGATGTGGCGCTCCATCTGCGTGCCGAGCACGAGTTCGGGGGCCGCCGCCTGGATCGCCGCCTCGACGTCGAGGTAGTCGTCGGTGATCGTCGCCTCGATCCCGTGGAGGGCGGCTTCCGCCCGGACCTCGCGGGCGAATTCGCGGGTATAGGTGCCGAGCCCGACGAGCTTGAACCCGAGTTCGTGCGCGGCGACGCGGGCGAGAGCCAGCGCGTGGGTGGCGTCTCCGAACACGAAAACGCGCTTACCCGTGAGATAGGTCGAATCGACCGACCGGCTGTACCAGGGCAGGCGCGAGGGCGCGTTGGCGAGGATGGGCGCGGGATCGACGCCGGCCAATGCCGCCACCGCTTCGACGAAGCGCGTCGTTGCACCGACACCGATCGGCACCACATCGACGAATGGCTGCCGGAACGACTTTTCGAGGTACTGCGCGGCGCTGCGCGCCACTTCGGGATAGAGCACGATGTTGAAGTCGGCCTCGCCGAGCCGGACGAGATCGGCGGGCGTGGCGCCGAGGGGTGCCACCACGTTCACCGCGATCCCGAGGCCTTCGAGGAGGCGCCGGACCTCGATCAGGTCGTCGCGGTGGCGAAAGCCGAGGGCGGTGGGGCCGAGGATGTTGCAGGCGGGGCGCCGCCCGTCGCGCGGGGCGCGCTCGCCGGGAGCGCCGGCCAGGGCGCGCACGAGGCGGTAGAAGGTCTCGGAGGCGCCCCAGTTCTCCTTCTTCTGGTAGGCCGGCAATTCCAGCGGGATCACCGGGATCGGCAGGGCGAGCGCCTTGGCGAGGCCGCCCGGATCGTCCTGGATCAGCTCGGCGGTGCAGGAGGCGCCGACGATCATCGCCTGAGGCTGAAAGCGCGCGTAGGCGGCGGCGACCGCGTCCTTGAAGATCGCCGCGGTGTCGCGGCCGAGATCCTGGGCCTGGAAGGTGGTGTAGGTGACCGGCGGGCGCTTGGCACGCCGCTCGATCATCGTGAAGAGCAGGTCGGCATAGGTGTCGCCCTGGGGAGCGTGCAGCACGTAGTGCAGCCCCTCCATCGCGGTGGCGACCCGCATGGCGCCGATATGCGGCGGTCCCTCATAGGTCCAGACGGTGAGCTGCATGGCCGCTACACCTCCAGCCGGGCGCGCCGCTCAAGCGGGCGCGCAAACAATTCGGCGAGGTCGCCCGCCTGCTCGTAGCCTTGGATCGGCGTGAACAGCAGCTCGATCGACCACTTCGTCGTCAGCCCCTCCGCCTCCAGAGGGTTGGCGAGGCCGAGGCCGCACACCGTCAGGTCCGGCCGCGCGAGCCGGCAGCGGTCGAGCCCGTCGTCGAGGCTCTGGCCCTCCACCACGGCGGTGCCGTCGGGGAGCCATTCGAGTTCGGCGGCGAGGTGGCCGCGATGCAGATAGGGCGTGCCGACCTCGATCAGCTCCGCGCCCATCTCCCGCGACAGGAAGCGGGCGAGCGGCACTTCGAGCTGCGAATCGGGAAAGAAGAACACCCGCTTGCCCGCGAGCTTCTCGGCATAGGCCGCCAGCGCCTGACGGGAGCGGCGCAGGCCCGGCGCCGTCACAGCCTCGAACCGGGCGGGATCGACGCCGAAGGCTTCGGCCGCCGCGCGGAGCCACTCGGTCGTGCCCTCAGCCCCCAGCGGGAACGGGGCGGCGATGCGCCGGGCCCCGCGCTCTTCCAAGGCTCGCGCGGTGTCGGCGAGGAAGGGTTGAGCGAGGAGAAAGCGCGTGCCGCGCCCGACCGGGGGCATCTGGCCGGCGCGCCGCGCCGGCAGGAAGCGGGCGGCGATGCCGAAATCGGAGAACAACCGGGCGAATTGATCCTCGACCACGTCGGCCAGCGCGCCGACGACGAGGAGTTCGTCCGTCGTCGCCGCCTCCGGCAGTTCCGGCACCAGGGAGGCGAGGCAGGCATCCTCGCCCTGGGTGAAGGTCGTCTCGATGCCGGAGCCCGAATAGTTCAGCACCCGCACGTCCGGGGCGAGTCGCCGCGACAGCCGCAGGGCCGCCCGCGACAGGTCGAGCTTGATCACCTCCGAGGGACAGGAGCCGACGAGGAACAGCAGCCGGATGTCGGGCCGCCGCTCGATCAGCCGCGTCACCACCCGGTCGAGTTCCTCGTTCATGTCGGCGAGGCCTGCGAGATCGCGCTCGTCGATGATGGCGGTGGCAAAGCGCGGCTCGGCGAAGATCATCACGCCCGCCGCCGACTGGATCAGGTGGGCGCAGGTGCGTGAGCCGACGACGAGGAAGAACGCGTCCTGGATCTTCCGGTGGAGCCAGACGATGCCGGTGAGGCCGCAGAACACCGCCCGCTGGCCGTGCTCGGCGCGGACCGAGACGCCGCATTCGGTGGAAGGAAGGGGCGCGTGGGCGTTCACCGGGCCACCTCACCTGCGAAAGAGAGGGAGGCCGGGGCTTCGAGCCGTGCCGCCCGAAGCTTCAGGAGGAACTGGCCGGCATTGATGAGGTAGGTGGCGTAGGCGGCGAGCGCGAGGACCAGCAATCCCTGCGTATCGAGCCAGCCGAAACCGAGCGCGGCGAGATAGGCCGTGTGCAGCGCCAGCACGAGCATGCTGAACACGTCCTCCCAGAAGAAGGACGGCGCGAACAGGTAGCGGCCGAACACGACCTTCTCCCAGATCGAGCCCGTGACCATGATCGCGTAGAGAACGAGGGTCTTGGCGACGACGGAGGCGTTGGCGGCCTCGGCCCCCTCGCCGGTGGCGAGCGTGCGCAGGACGAGGCCGAGACTCACCGCGAAGACGAGAAATTGCAGCGGCGCCAGGATCCCCTGCACCAGCGTCCAGCGCGACGCGTCGCGGCGCTGACGCTGAGCGCTCGTGTAGAGCGGTTGTTGCCGGCCCTGGTGCTGACGCATGGCGTCCGCCCTCGCTCGCCCTTCGGCCCCGTCTTCGGAGACCTCGACGCCCTGAGCCTAGGCCGCGTCGCCTAAAAGTGTCAATCCAAGTTGACGGTCGTTCCAGATTACATTTCTCATTGGGTCGATGGGGCCGGGGATTGCCAATCGTGAGCGGAAGCGTATCGTTGTGCTACACGCGTCCGTTGCCCTGGTGCCGATTCAGCGCATTAAATTGCACGCTGCATCCACCGAGCCGCATCCTCAGGGAGACGCCCATGGGCGACTGGAGGCATTTCGGCGAGCGTCTCGAATATCCTGCCGTGTCACCGGAATGCGGTGTCGTGGCCGAGCCGCTTGTCCCCTCAGCGTTCGAGCTGCAGCCCGATGGAGTCGGGATGCGCCGACAATTGGCGAGCGTGGTCGAGGCGGAGATCCTGCCCCGGCTGATGCTGGCTCACCGGGATCGGGCGGCGCCTCGGCCCCCGGTCGCCGGTCGCCAGCCGACATCAGAAGAAGTCCAGCGGCTCAGCGACCTGTTGCTCGCCCGCACGGATACGGACCTCGCCCCCCATCTCCTACGCATCCTCGACGAGGGGCTGACCCTCGAAGGCATGCTTGTCGATCTGCTGGCGCCGGTGGCGCGGCATCTCGGCTGGCTCTGGGAGGAGGATGCCTGCGATTTCGTCGACGTGACCGTGGCCCTCGGGCGCCTCCAGGCGGCGACGCGCGACCTGTGCGCGCGGTTCGAGAGCGATGCGGTCGATCCCGCGGGGCGGAGCATCCTCTTGCTGCCGGGGCCGGGGGAGACACATGTGTTCTGCCTGTCGCTGGTCGCCACCATCTTCCGCGAATCGGGGTGGGACGTGACCACTACCGGCACTCAATCGAGCCTCGACGCGGCGGATCTCGTCCGCATGGAATGGTTCGACATCCTCGGGCTGACTTTGTCCTGCGACGTATTCCTGCCCGCCCTCACCGACCGGATTCGTGCCCTGCGCGCCGCTTCGTGCAACACGCGGATCAAAGTCTTGGTCGGCGGCCCCTATTTTGCCCGGAATCCTGATCACGTCCGCCTTGTCGGCGCGGATGGCACAGCGGAAGATGGGCGTCTTGCACCGCTCATTGCGGAAAGCTTGCTTGAAATGCGGACGCGAGCCTGTTGATAAGGGCGCTTTCAGCGCCATTACGAAGTGTTGACCTTGAGCAGCTTGGCGAGCCCCTCTCCCCGGCGCCCCTCTCCGGCGCTGCAACAGGCAGCCGGTCTCCTCGATGGCGAGGCGGCCGGGCTGCTGATTGCTGCAACCTCCGATCTCTCCCTCGTGGTCGATCATCACGGGATCATCCGCGATACGATGACCGGCCGGGCCGACCTTGAGGGACAGGGCATCGAAACCTGGCTCGGGAAGCCCTGGATCGACACCGTCACGGTCGAGAGCCGGCCCAAGATCGATGCGCTGCTGCGCGATGCGGCGCCCGGCACGATGACCCGCTGGCGGCAGGTCAACCATCCCTCCCCCACCGGCACCGACCTGCCGATTCGCTACGCCACTTTGCGTCCGCGCCAGGATGGGCCGATCATCGTGGTCGGTCAGGATCTGCGGACGATCGCGGCGTTGCAGCGGCGTCTGGCCGAGACGCAGCAGGCGTTGGAGCGGGACTACGACCGGCTGCGCACCGCCGAGACCCGCTACAAACTCCTGTTCCAGCTCTCCGGTGAACCGGTTCTGGTGGTCGATGCCGGCACACGGCGGGTGACGGAGATCAACCCGGCGGCGATGCGGCTGCTCGGCCGGCCGCAGAAGCGCGTGATCGGCCAGGATGCGGCGGACCTGTTCGACGCGGGCAGCCTGCGGGATTTGCAGAACCTGTTTGCCGGCCTGCGCGTCACCGGGCAGGCGACGGATCTCGTCGCGCCCTTGGCCGGCGGCCGGGGTGACGTCCGGGTCTCCGCCTCCCTGTTCCGTGGCGAGGGCACGACCTCGGTGCTGCTGCGCCTCGCCACGCTCGTTGCGGCGGCGCCGGAGCGCATCGAGTTCGGACGGGGCGCACTCGATATCATCCAGCGGATGCCGGAGGGCTTCGTCGTCACCGACGCTTCGCGCCGTATCCTCACCGCCAACACCGCCTTCCTCGATCTCACCCAGCACGCCACCGAGGAGCAGGTCCGCGGCCGGACCCTCGACAACTGGCTCGGCCGTGGGGAAACGGATGCGCTCGCGCTGTTCGCGATGCTGCGCGATCACGGCTCGGTGCGCCATTTCTCGACGGCGATGCGCGGCCAGTACGGCTCCGTGGAGGAGGTGGAGGTTGCCGCCGTCTCCACCTCTCACGCCGATCAGCCCTGTTTCGGCTTCACCGTCCGCGCGACGCCGCGGCGGGCGGCCCCGGTCCACGCCAGCGGCGGGCACGACCTGCCCCGCTCGGTCGAGCAGATGACCGAACTCGTGGGCCGCGTGTCCATGAAGGCCCTGGTGCGCGAGACGACCGACCTCATCGAGAAGCTGTGCATCGAGGCGGCGCTACGCATCACGCGCGACAACCGCGCTTCGGCGGCGGAGATGCTCGGCCTGAGCCGTCAGGGCCTCTACGCGAAGATGCGCCGCTACGGTATCGGCGACCTCGACGGCAACGACCCTGAGTTGACGTCCTAGGTCATTTTTCGGTGATCGGCGCTATAGTGCATCGAGCAAAAAAGGCTGACACCACCCTCTTATTTTAGGTCGTGTGTAAAGCTTGCTTGACACACGCGGCGGGGCGCCGATAGCTTTCGGGCATGGCAACCCCCGCGCCGAGCGCCATCCTCGAGCTCCTCAAGCCCATCACGTGGTTCGCACCGATGTGGGCTTTCGGCTGCGGGGTGGTCTCCTCCGGTCAGACGCCCTCCGGGCAGTGGTTGGTCATTGCCGCGGGTGTGCTGCTCGCCGGGCCCCTGGTCTGCGCCACGAGCCAAGCGGCCAACGATTGGTTCGACCGCCATGTCGATGCGATCAACGAGCCGCACCGGCCGATCCCCTCGGGGCGCATTCCCGGCCGTTGGGGCCTTTACCTCGCCGCCGGCTGGACGGTCCTGTCGCTGGCTGTGGCCGCGATGCTCGGTCCCTGGATCCTCGGTGCGGCCCTGTTCGGCCTCGTGCTCGCTTGGATCTACTCGGCGCCCCCGTTCCGGCTGAAGCAGAACGGCTGGTGGGGCAATTCGGCGGTGGCGCTCTGCTACGAGGGGTTGCCCTGGTTCACGGGCGCCGCCGTGATGGCCGCCGCGATGCCCGACCGGCGGGTGCTTCTCGTCGCCCTGCTCTACTCGGTCGGCGCGCACGGCATCATGACCCTCAACGACTTCAAGTCGGTGGAGGGGGACCGGGCCATGGGCCTGCGCTCGCTGCCGGTGCAACTCGGCTCCGACCGCGCGGCGCGCTTCGCCTGCCTCGTCATGGCCCTGCCGCAGATGGTGGTGGTCGCGCTCCTCCTCCATTGGGAGCGTCCCTGGCATGCGGCTTTGATCGGCGTCCTGCTCGTCGGGCAACTCGTCCTGATGACGCATTTCCTGAAGGCGCCCCGCGCTCGCGCCGCTTGGTACAACGGCACCGGCACGACGCTCTACGTCTTCGGCATGTTGGCCTCGGCTTTCGCCCTTCGCCCGCTCGTGCAAGGGCTGGCGCCATGACCCACGCGCCCGCCGCCGTCTCTCGATCGTTTTCTCGATCGTTCTCGTGGCTCCAGATCGTCCGGCTCGGCCTCGTCCAGACCGCGCTCGGGGCGGTCGTGGTTCTCATGACATCGACCATCAACCGGGTGATGGTGGTGGAGCTGGCGCTGCCCGCGATGGTGCCCGGCGCCCTCGTTGCCCTGCACTACGCCACGCAGGTGCTGCGTCCGCGCTGGGGTTACGGCTCCGATGTCGGGGGGCGTCGCACGCCGTGGATCGTCGGCGGCATGGCCGCGCTCTGCCTCGGCGGTTTCGGCGCCGCGGCGGCGACCGCGCTCGCGGCAAGCCACCTCGCCGCCGGCCTCGCGCTCGCCGTCCTGTCCTTTCTCTTCGTCGGCATGGGCGCGGGGGCCGCGGGCACCTTGCTCCTCGTCCTGCTCGCGACCGGGGTGGAACCCGCGCGCCGGGGCGCGGCGGCGACCATCGTCTGGGTGCTGATGATCGCCGGCTTTGCCGTCACCGCGCCGCTGGCCGGCCACTTCCTCGATCCGTTCTCGGGCGCGCGGCTCGTCGCCGTGTCGGGCACCGTCTCCCTCATCGCCTTCGCCGTGGCTGTGCTGGCGGTGGCCGGCATCGAACCGCGCCGCCGCGAGGCCGCTGCCGGCCGGGCCGAGACGAAGCCGCCCTTCCGCGCGGTGCTGGCGCAGGTGCTGGCCGAGCCCGCGGCCCGGCGCTTCACTGTCTTCATCTTCGTTTCGATGCTCGCCTACAGCGCCCAAGAGCTGATCCTCGAGCCCTATGCCGGCCTCGTCTTCGCGATGACGCCGGGGGCGACGACCAAGCTGGCCGGGCTCCAGCACGGCGGCGTGCTCGCCGGCATGCTGTTCGTGGCCGGCGTCACCGTATTCATCGGCGGGCCGGTGCTGGGTTCGCTGAAGCTCTGGACGGCCATCGGCTGCGGGCTCTCGGCTCTGGCGCTCGGGACGATCGCCCTTGGCGGTCCGGTCGGGCCCGACTTCCCCTTGCGCGCGGCGGTGGCTGGCCTCGGCTTCGGCAACGGCGTCTACGCCGTGGCGGCGATCGGCTCGATGATGGCGCTGGCCGGGCGCGGCGGCGAGGCCGAGCGCGGCACCCGCATGGGCGTCTGGGGTGCGGCTCAGGGCGTGGCCTTCGGTGCCGGCGGCTTCCTCGGCACGCTCGCGGTCGATCTCGCCCGCCTCGTCACCGCCGAACCCGTCTACGCCTACGCCACGGTGTTCGCGGCGGAAGGCGTCCTGTTCCTCGTCGCCCTGCTCATCAGCCTGCGCGTCGAGCATGTCACCGTCGGCCGGCGGCACAACCCGCTGACCGAGACGGCCTCCTTCCAGCTCAACCCCGGCTTCGAGGCGCGGTAACGCCATGACAGACCACGACGCTTCCGAAACCTTCGACGTCGTGGTGGTGGGGGGCGGCCCCGCGGGGTCGATCGCAGCCGCCGACCTTGCCGCCTCCGGGCGGCGGGTGCTGCTCCTCGACAAGGCGGGGCGGATCAAGCCCTGCGGCGGCGCGATCCCGCCGCGGCTGATCCGCGACTTCGCGATTCCCGACGCGCAACTCGTCGCCCGCATCCGGTGCGCCCGGATGGTGGCGCCGAGCGCCCGCGCGGTCGATATGCCGGTCGGCGACGGCTTCGTCGGCATGGTCGATCGCGAGCATTTCGATCCGTATCTGCGCGAGCGGGCCGCGCTCGCCGGGGCGGATCTGCGCGACGGCCTGTTCGAACGCATCACCCGCGATCGCACAGGTTCCGCCACGGTGCATTACCGCTCCGGCAAAGGCGGCGCGGAACACCGGGCGCAGGCCCGCCTTGTCATCGGTGCCGACGGGGCGACCTCCACGGTCGGACGCGCCGAGATTCCGGGGCATGCCCGGATGCGCCAGGTCTTCGCCTATCACGAGATCATCCGGCGCCCAGCGGAGGCCGGGCACGACGGCGCGCGCTGCGACGTCTACTACCAGGGCCGCCTCTCGCCGGATTTCTACGCCTGGATCTTTCCCCATGGCGACACCGTCAGCGTCGGCACCGGCAGCGCCCGCAAGGGCTTCTCCCTGCGATCCGCGATCCGCGATCTGCGCGCCGATACCGGCCTCGATGCCTGCGAGACGATCCGCCGGGAAGGCGCGCCGCTGCCGCTCAAGCCGCTGCGGCGCTGGGACAACGGACGCGACGTGCTCCTCGCGGGCGATGCGGCGGGCGTCGTCGCGCCGGCCTCCGGCGAGGGCATCTACTACGCGATGCTCGGTGGTCGCCTCGCCGCCGAGGCTGCGGGCGCCTTCCTCGCAACCGGCGATGCCCGCGCCCTCGCCCAGGCGCGGAAGCGGTTCATGCGGCTGCACGGACGCGTCTTCTGGATCCTCGGGATGATGCAGTGGGTTTGGTATCGCAGCGACACCCTGCGGGAGCGCTTCGTCTCGATCTGCAAGGACAAGGACGTCCAGCAGCTCACCTGGGACGCCTACATGAACAAGGAGCTGGTGCGCGCCAAACCCGCCGCGCATGCACGGATCTTCTTCAAGGATCTCGCGCATCTGTTCCGCTGGGTCTCGCCGTGAGCGGCCTGCTGGCCGGCGGCTGGGGACCGCCCATTGTCGCCGCCCTGGTGGCCCTCGCTGTCGCGGCGGCGGGCGGCGTCGCGACCCGGACGGACGCTTGGTATCGCCGCCTGCGCGTGCCCGGTTGGAAGCCGCCGGATTGGGCGTTCGGTCCGGTCTGGACCATCATCTTCGTCCTTACCACCGCCTCCGCGATCATCGCCTGGAACGCCGATCCGGACCCGGCCGCGCGGGGCCGGCTCGTGGCGGTCCTTGCCGTCAACGGCGTGCTCAACATCGCCTGGAGCGTGATCTTCTTCCGGCTGCAGCGGCCCGATTGGGCCTTCGCCGAGGTGCTGCTGCTGTGGCTCTCCATCCTCGCCGTGATGGTCACCGTCGGTCAGGTCTCGACGCCCGCCGCCCTGCTCAACCTTCCCTATCTCGCCTGGGTCAGCGTCGCCGCCCTCCTGAACCTCACCATCGTCCGGCTCAATCCGCGCTTCGGGCCGCGTTTCGGGAGCGCGTGAGCGGTGGACGGGTTCTTCGCCCCGCTCTTCGCCTCCGGGCGGATCATCGATGTCATCCTCGTTCTGGTGGCCCTGGAGGCGCTGGTGCTGCTCGGCATGCGCGCCCGCTGGGGACGCGGCCCGGCACCGGGGGCGCTGCTGAGCAACCTCGCCTCCGGTGCGGCGCTGATGCTGGCCCTGCGGGCGGCGCTCACCGGCACGGCGTGGCCCGGCGTCGCGGCTTGGCTGGCTGCGGCGCTCGCGGCGCATCTCACCGAGATGGTGATCCGCTTTCGTCGTGCGGGCGCCGCGGCTTCGCCAGGCTGTGACAAGCTGGCATGGAACAACCGAAAGTGGCGAACGTTCGGTGCGCGTCCGCCGATGACTTAGAACTATTCTTTATCGAGGCCTTCGACATCTGGAGATCGGGTTCATGACACGCCTCACTGCCCTGGGCTCCGGTTGGCTCGCCCTTGCCGCCCTCCTCTCGGTCGGCACGGCCCAAGCGCAGGAGGCTGACGCCGATCTGATCAAGCGCGGCGAATATCTGGCGACGGCGGGTGATTGCACCGCCTGCCATACCAAGGCCGGCGGCCAGTTCATGGCGGGCAACTTCAAGCTCGATACGCCGATCGGGGCGATCAAGACCCCCAATCTTACTCCCGACGACGAGACCGGCATCGGCAAGTGGAGCTACGAGACCTTCGAGAAGGCGTTCCGCCACGGCATCGGCGACGAGGGCGAGTATCTCTACCCGGCCTTCCCCTTCTCTTGGTACACCAAGGTTTCGGACGACGACACGAAGGCGATCTTCGCCTACCTCAAGTCTCTGACGCCGGTGAAGGAGAAGCGGGAGGACAACGAGATCCCCTTCCCCTTCAACGTCCGCACTGCCCTGATCACGTGGCGCACGGCCTTCTTCACCGAAGGGCGCTTCGAGCCCGATCCGAAGGCCAGCGCGGAGGTGAACCGCGGCGGGTATCTGGTCGAAGGCCTCGGCCATTGCGGCATGTGCCACAACGAGCGCAAGCTCGTCGGCAATTCGAGTCTGGCCGGCCGGTTCGGCGGCGGCGTCATCGACGGCTGGTACGCGCCCAACATTACCCCGGACGGGCATCAGGGCATCGGCGCCTGGAGCGACGCGGAGGTCGTGAGCTACCTCAAGACCGGCACGGCCCCCGGCAACCGGCCGGGCGTGGCCGCCGGCCCGATGCGCCAGACCATCGAAGAATCGCTCTCCAAGATGACCGATGCCGACCTGAAGGCGATGGTCGCCTATTTGCGCACGATCCCCGCCAAGCAGACCTACAAGGAGAAGGATCTCCAGGCCTTCAACCAGCCCGGCGCGCCGGGGGCGGACACCTACCTCACCTATTGCTCCTCCTGTCACCAGCCCGACGGCAAGGGCGTCGAGGGCGCGATTCCGGCGCTCGCCGGCAACACCTCGATCCAGTCCGGCGGCCCGGAGACCATCATTAACGTGATCGTCGGCGGTCTTTCGGCGCAGAGCGGCTACGCGCCGATGCCGGCCATCGGCCAGGAGATGACCGACCAGCAGATTAAGGACGTCACCGACTACATCCGCAACTCCTGGGGCAACAAGGCGCCGGTCGTGTCGGAAGCCGGTGTCGTCGCGGCCGCGCGGGGGAAGATCAAGACGATGATGGCCGGCAATGCGCCCTGCTCGACCATCGAGAACGAGGGGCTGAAGGCCAGCATCGACGAGGCCACCGGCGGTGATGCGCTGAAGGGGCTGAAGCAGAGCGACTTCGTTCCGGTCCTCGCCCGCGTCGCATCGAAGGTGAAGGCCGCCGCGCCCGAGGCCGGTGACGACGCCGTGGTCAACGGGCTGCTCTCGACCTTCTGCAAGGCAAATCGCAACGACCAGGATGTGGAGCCGCTGCCCTGGTCGGTGACCATCGGTACGTTCGGCAACGTCGCCTATAGTCAGGTCAAGAACCCGGAGAAGCGGGTGGAAGCCATGCCCGGCCAGCCGCCGGCCACGGGGACGACACCGGCGAAGCCTTGATTCCGGTTTTTCCGCACTACCATTGCCGAGTGCGGTTCACCGTTCCGTCACGCGCGGACGGTGAACCGCGAGGGTTCGCACGACGGATCCTGATTGAGCATCGTCCCGAAAGGTGGTTGCCGGCTTTCGGAAAAAAATGATGCAAATGCAAAAGCCTCGATGGGAGTGCGAGCCTATGCAACTCGGCATGATCGGCCTCGGCCGGATGGGCGGCAACATCGTCCGCCGCCTCCTGCGCGACGGCCACACGGCCGTCGTCTACGACCGCGATCCGAAAGCGGTGGAGGCCCTGGCCGCCGAGGGCGCAACGCGCGCCTCCAGCCTGGAAGATCTCGCCGCCAAGCTCGAAGCGCCGCGCACCGCCTGGGTGATGCTGCCGGCCGGCCAGATCACCGAGGAAACCGTGACCGCCCTCGGCGGCCTCCTGAGTGCCGACGACTGCATCATCGATGGCGGTAACTCGTTCTATCAGGACGATGTACGCCGGGCGCGCGACCTCGACGCCAAGGGAATCCACTACATCGATGTCGGTACGTCCGGCGGGGTGTGGGGCCTGGAGCGCGGCTATTGCATGATGATCGGCGGCCATAAGGAGGCGGTCGATCGGCTCGACCCGATCTTCCGCACGCTGGCGCCGGGTATCGGCGAGATTCCGCGCACCCCCGGCCGGGAGGATCGCGATCCGCGCGCCGAACAGGGCTACATCCATGCCGGTCCGAGCGGCGCCGGTCACTTCGTGAAGATGGTCCATAACGGCATCGAGTACGGTCTGATGCAGGCCTATGCCGAGGGCTTCGACATCCTTCGCCACGCCAACGCCCCCAACATTCCCGAGGAACGCCGGTTCGACCTCAATCTCGGCGACGTCGCCGAGGTCTGGCGGCGGGGCAGCGTGGTCTCCTCCTGGCTGCTCGATCTCACCGCCTCGGCTTTGGCGGGCGACGAGCGCCTGGAAGGGTTTTCGGGCTACGTCGAGGATTCCGGCGAGGGCCGCTGGACCATCAACGCCGCGATCGAGGAGGCCGTGCCGGCCACCGTGCTCTCGAGTGCTCTCTACCGCCGCTTCCGCTCCCGCGAGGACGAGAGCTACGCCGACAAGCTGCTCTCGGCGATGCGCCAGGGCTTCGGCGGCCACAAGGAGCCGCCGCGCCGGGGGCCCGCGCCATGATTGCGCTTCCGCCGAACACCGAGTTGATGGCCGATGCCGAGGCGACGGCCCGTGCGGCGGCGGAGCATCTTTTGGCGATGGCCGAGCGTGCGGAGGGCGAGCGCATTGCGATCTGCCTCTCCGGCGGCTCGACCCCGAAGCGGCTCTACGCGCTGCTGGCCTCCCCCGGCTTTGTCGAGCGGGTGCCGTGGGCGCGCATCCACTGGTTCTTCGGCGACGACCGCGTAGTGCCGTGGGACGATGCGCTGAGCAATGTCCGCATGGTTCGCGAGGCGTTCGGCCATGCCGCGCCGGTGCCGGCGACGCATCTGTACTTCATCCCCTCCGATCACGGGGCCGAGGCTGGCGCCCGCGCCTACGAGAAGACGCTGCGCGAGTTCTACGGGGCTGACCACCTCGACCCTGACCGGCCGCTATTCGATCTCGTGCTGCTCGGCCTCGGCAGCGATGGCCATACCGCCTCGCTGTTTCCGGGCAAGCCAGCTCTCGCTGAACGCAAGGCCTGGGTCGCGCCGGTCCCCGAAGCGGGAATGGAACCGTTCGTGCCGCGCATCACCCTGACCTTGCCGGCTTTGGCTTCGTCGCGCTCGGTGCTGTTTCTCGTTAACGGCGCCAGCAAGCGCGAACCGCTGCAACGGCTCGCCGACGGCGAGGATCTGCCGGCGCGGCACGTCGCCAGTGCCGGGCGAGTGACGTGGTACATCGATCGCGAGGCGGCCGCCGCCTGAGCGGCTGCGGAATAGGTCGGCTGCCGCTCGGCATGCCGAACCCGCTCGGTCGCGCGACGTCCCTGGAGGCCGGCGCTTCCGCCTCATTTCCGACGTCGAACTTACCCGTGTATGAACGGCCGACCTCGATCAACCGGAGTACTCCGATGGTAGGAGCCGACCACGCCACGATGCGGGATTCCTGGCCGCAGCTTCGTCAGCCGCGCCCCGTTCTGCGGCGTGGCCGTATCCTGCCTGGGCCGCTCAAATCGCTCGAACGGCGCAGCCGCAGGCCGGTCTGGGCCGTAAGCGTCGGCGTGGTGGGCCTCTCGCTCGTCGCGACCTGGGCGATCGCCTCGCAGATCCGATCGAACCCCGTCGATGCGCCGCCCATCGCCGCTGCGCCGACCGCCGAGCCGGTTGCGGAAGTCTCGCAGCCTGTCCGCATCGTCGGCGCCGCGCTGGCACCGCAGGTCGCGCCGGCGCCCGAACGGCCGCTTGCGGTCGAAACGCCCTCCCCGGCGGCGCCCATCGTTGAGCATTCCGAGGAGTCGCCACCGGCCGCCGCCGTGGCGGTTGCGCCGGCTCCGAAGCCCGTCGCCGCCCCTCCGGCCGAACTCGGCGCGCTGCCGATTCTGGAACTCGACGAGACGACGTTCGACGCCATGCAGCCTCCGGTTTCGGAGAACCCCGCCCGCGCCGGCACGCGGACGCTGGCGGGGCCGTAAAATCCGAGCCTGAAACAAGAACGCCCCCGATCGTGATGCGAGCGGGGGCGAATTCGTTTGACCGTCTTCAGTCCGGCGCTTCGATCGCGCCGGACTTTTCGTTTTTGTCTAGCGCGCTTCAGGCGGCCAGCGGCATGTCGTCCTCGGCCTCTGCGGCCATGAACTGAGCCCGAGCAAGCTCCGCGAATCGCTGATTGAGCGCGACGAGTTCGTCGAAATTGCCGGCCTCGACGATCTTGCCGTCCTCGAACACGAGGATGCGGTCGGCGTTGCGGATCGTGGCGAGGCGGTGGGCGATCACGAAGGTAGTGCGCCCCTCCATCACCGTCTCCAGCGCCTGCTGCAGCTTGCGCTCGGTCGCCGCGTCGAGGGCGCTGGTCGCCTCGTCGAGGATCAGCATCGGCGGGTTCTTCAGCAGCGCCCGCGCGATCGAGAGCCGCTGGCGCTCGCCACCCGACAAGGAGCGGCCGCGCTCGCCGATGATCGTGTCGAGCCCATCGGGCTGGCGCGCCATGAACTCGCTGGCCTGAGCGCGCTCGAGGGCGTCGAGCATCTCGGCATCACTCGCATCGGGGCGGCCGACCTGGAGGTTCTCGCGGATCGAGCGGTTGAACAGCATCGGCTCCTGGAAAACGACACCGATGTTGTGGCGCAGGCTCGAGAGGCCGATGTCGCGGATGTCGATGCCGTCGATGCGGATGGCGCCGGCATCCGGATCGAAGGTCCGGTGCAGCAGGCCGAGCGTGGTGGACTTGCCCGAACCCGTGGTGCCGACGAGCGCCACGGTCTCGCCCGGGCGGGCCGCGAAGGACACGCCGTCCAGCGCGCTGCGACGGCCGTCATAGGAGAAGGCGACCTCGTCGAAGATCACCTCGCCCTCGAACCGGGCGACCTGCTTGGCATGCGGCCGGTCGCGGACGGTCGGCACCGTGTCGAACACCTCGAAGAACTCGCGCATCTTCGGGGCCTGCATGAACACGCCGTTCACGAAGGTCACGACGTGGTCGAGCTTGGTCACGAGCATGGTGGCGAGGCTCATGAAGGCGACGATCTCGCCGACCGTGGCCGCACCCTTCTGGTGCAGGGCGATGCCGGTGATGAAGATCGCGGTCATGGTCAACGTGCCGGAGGCGCGGGTGGCGACGTTGGCCAGCGCCCACCACGACAGAACCGGGATCTGCACCCGGAGCAAGTCGTGGATGATGGTGCGCATCGCCTCCTTCTCGGCGCGCGCACGGGTGAAGGACTGAATCACCGCGACGTTGCCGAGCGCGTCGGAGGCGTGGGCGGCCAGCCCCGACTGGAACTCCTCGACCTCGCCCTGGAGCGTCTCGGTCCGGCGCAGGACGTAGCTGGCGAGGGCCGTGAAGGCGAGAACCAGCACGACGAGGATCGCGCCGAGCCGCCAGTTCACGAACAGCGTCAGCGGCAGGAGCACGCCGACGGAGAGCAGCGCGGAGAAATGCTCGCGGAAGAAGTTGAGCCAGACCCAGGCCATCGCACTCGTGCCTTCCAGCATCGCCTTCAGCACGCGGCCGGAATGGTTGGACGAGTGGAAGGCGATCGGCAGTTCGAGCACGTGCTCGAAGAAGTTCGCCATGGTCGAGAGCCGGTTGCGGTGGGCGAGCCGGTCCGAGTGCAGGGCGATCGCGACGCCCGCTCCGATGGTGAAAAGGCCGAACACGACCCATGCGATGATCCAGGGCGCCAGCGCGGTGGCGGGCGCGTCCTTGGAGAGATGGGTCAGGCCGTCGATGATGCGGCCCATGATCAGCGGCTCGGCAAAGGCTGCCACCGCGAGCGCGACATTGGCCGCGATCAAGCCGGCGGCCAGCCGCTTTTCCGCTCCTAGCAGGCCGAGCACCCGCGCATAGAGGCGAATCATCGACATCGTGCTTTCGCTCCCCGCCCCGTCCGGCCACAAGCCGTGGGGATCTCGACGTTGGAACCGGAACGTCCCGGCGCCGCCCCACCGAGAGCCTGCGGTTCTCCGCGCAGGGTCACTCGGTCAATCGGCACGGGGACTTATGGCTCCTCGCCCCTGAACGGCACATGACGGGGAACGGTCGCTTCCTCCAAGCCCCTTTACCGTTCCTTCAGCCTGTTTTTTTAGAAGTTGGGGACGGCCTGCATGGATGGGCCGGGCTTCGGACATCGGCGTCATGGATCTCGCAACCGGTATCGGGCTTGTCGGCGGGGTCGGCGTGGTGTTCACGCTGATCATGATCGACGGCGGCAACTTCGCCGCCTACTTCGACAAACACGCGGTGATCGTCATCTTCGGCGGCGCCATCGCCGCGACGATGATCCGCTTTCCGTTCTCGACCATGCTGCACGGCCTGCCGATGGGCCTGCGCTACGCCTTCACCATGCGCTCGGTGAAGCCGCACGATCTGATCGAAGAGATCACCAAGATCGCCGACGTCGTGCGCAAGTCCGGCCCGATCGCCCTGGAAAACATGGAGATTTCCGATCCGTTCCTCGCCCAGGGCGCGCGCTACATCGCCGACGGCTACGATCGCGACTTCATTCGCGACACGATGGAGCGCGACCGCGACAACTTCCTGATGCATCTCGACGAGGGCTCGAAGATCTACCGCGCCTTCGGCGACTGCGCCCCGGCCTGGGGCATGATCGGCACCATCCTCGGCATGGTGACCATGTTCGCCAACATGTCCGACCCCTCGAAGCTCGGGCCCGCCATGGCGACCGCGCTGCTCGCCACCCTCTACGGCGCGCTGATCGCCAACATGATCACCCTGCCGATCGCCGACAAGCTGCACGTCAAGCTCGAGGAGGAGGACGTGTCGCGCTCCCTCATCATCGACGGCATCCTGCTGATCCGCGATCAGAAGAGCCCCTCGCTGGTGCGCGAGATGCTCATCGCCTACCTGCCCGCCAACCACCGCGAAGAACTCGCTGCGGAAGCGGCGTAACGGGGGCTTGAGCGGTGGCCAAGAAGAAGCGCGGCGGCGCCCACGGCGGTCACGGCTGGTTCGTGACCTTCGCCGACCTGATGGCGCTCCTGATGAGCTTCTTCGTCATGATCGCCGCCTACTCGACGCAGGATCAGAAGAAGCTTCAGGTCGTCGCCGGCTCGATGCGCGACGCCTTCGGCGTGAACAAGGAATCGAAGTTCGCCGGCATCCTGGAAAGCGAAGGGATCCCGAGCGCCGACAAGTTCAAGCACCTGCGTGACGTGCCGCCCGAGCGCGCCACCGATCGCACGACGCCGCCGCAGATCGACAGCGGCCTCGACGACGGCATCCCCGACCGCGGCTATCCCGATGCCTTCGGGCAGGCCGCCGCTTCCCTGCGGCAGGCGATGCAGGACATGCCGGAAGTGGCGGAACTGTCGAAGAACGTCGTCATCGCACCGACCCGGAAGGGGCTCGACGTCTCCATCGTCGATCAGGACGGGCGCTCGATGTTCCCCGAAGGATCGAGCCGCCCCAACGACCGCACCCGCCGGCTGCTCGAACGGCTGGCGCCGACGCTGATGAAGCTGCCGAACCGCATCGCCGTCACCGGCTTCACCGCGACCGCCCGCCCCGGCACGCGCGACACCGCCCCGCCCTGGGAACTCTCGGCCAACCGCGCCCTGAGCGTTCGCGACGTCCTGGCCGGCGCCGGCCTGCCGGACGACCGCTTCGCCTCGGTGACGGGCAAGGCGGATACCGAGCCGATGTTTCCCGACAACCCCTATCTCGCAGCGAACCGCCGGGTGACGGTCACGCTGCTTTCTGAGCCTCCGCCGACGCCGAACGGCAAAGTCCTGCCCTAAGGCCGCGTTCGCCGTCCGCGTTTACTTGGCCACCAGCAGCGCCCAATAGACCTTGTATTTCGAGCCCGGCGCGTAGGCGGTGGCGATCCCCATCCGCGTCGCTTCCGGAGACAGCATCACGGCCCGGTGCGGAGGGCTGTCGCGCCAGCCCGAGAACGCTTCTGCAAGCGTATGGTAGCCCGCCGATAGGTTGGCATCCGCCCCGTCATAGCCGAGCCGGGTCACGGCGGCGCGCACGGTCTGGCTCTTGCTCGGCCGGTCGGAGGCGGCCATGGCGGCGGCCTCGGTCTCAGCGAGCCGCTGCAATTCGGGGTCGATGACGAGCGGGGCGGCGCCGTTGTTGCGGCGATAGGCCGAGATCATGTCGCGCGCCTCCGCCGTATCCACCGCGGTGCTGCCGGTGGTGAGCGGCAGGTACATGCTCGGCAGCCCGGTCGTGTCCGGCGTCATCTTCCCCGCGCAACCCTGGAGCAGGCCAACGAGCGCGAGGACCGCCGGAGCGGCGACGAAAGTCTTGTGTCCGAGGGTCTGACGTCCGAGCACGACAACGGCTTTCCGGTGAGCAGAAGGATGAGGTGGCCCCTGCCCCCGGTAAACTCAAGTGTATCGGTGCGGCCGGCCCCGATATCCTCAGGGCCGGCGCGGATTTTTCCGAAGGCTGCGCCCGCCTATCCGTGGCGCCGACGGGTCACATCCTGCGATTCGTTGGCCGGGCTGCGAGGAGCGGTTTCGTCGGCCGCCGAACTCTTCTTGTCGGCGTCCGCCCCGGAGGCCGCGGGTGCGAGCACCTGCGTGGCCGAGCTGCCGACCGCGTGCGCGATCTGTCCGAGCGCGTCGCGCACCGGTTCCAGTCCCTGAACGGTGATGAAGCTCGAAGGCGGGCCCATCGGCGGGATGAACTCGGCATCGGCCAGGGTCTTGAACACCGAGAAATTGAGGTCGCTCTGCACCTTCTGGCCGAGATTGACGTCGACCACCATGGCGATCAGCTCGAACTCCAGGAAGGGATCGCCGATCTTCTTGAACACCACCCGCGGCGGCGGCTCCTTGAGCACGTCGGGATGGGCCTTGGCGCAGGCGACCATCATCTCGGCCGCGCCGACCGGATCCTTGCTGCGCAGGACGTTGACCGAGAGGATGACCCGGCCGGTGCGGTCGCCGCGCACCCGATTCTTCACGATCCCCGAGATCAGGTTCGAGTTCGGCACGATCACGGCCGAGCGGTCGAAGGTCTGGATCTCGGTGGAGCGCACCGAGATCCGCTTCACGATGCCCTCGCTGTCGCCGATCAGCACCTGATCGCCGACCCGGATCGGGCGCTCCCAGAGCAGCAGCAGGCCCGAGACGAAGTTGTTGACGATCGACTGAAGACCGAAACCGATACCGACGGAAAGCGCACCGGCGACGATGGTCAGCTTCTCGAGACTGAAGCCGAGATACGAGAAGGACAGGGCCAGGGCGAGCAGGAAGCCGACATACCCCGCGACCGTCGAGATCGAGTTGCGCAGGCCCGCATCGAGATCGGTCGCCGGCAGGTAGGTGTTCTCCAGCCAGCGCTGTACGCCGCGGGTGATGAACACGCCGACCCCGAGGATGCCGACGCCGTAGGCGATCGACGACAGCGAGATCGTGACGTCGCCGATCTTGAAGCCGAAGAAGGCCGTGCGGATCGAAGAGAACACGTCCGTCGAATCGAGCCCCCAGGGCGCGAGCGTCAGGAGCGCCGCGACGGCGATCAGCACGACCCGGCCAAAGCCCGTCACCAGCACCGCGATCTGGTTGAGCGAGCGCTTGCGCAGCCCGGTATTGGCCTGGAGCGTGGTGGCGAGGCGGGTCTCCTCGCACAGCGAGCCGCCGATCAGCACATCGACGCTCATGATGAGGAGCCAGAGCAGGACGAGGACGCTCGCACTCCAGATCAGCTGATCGACGAGGAAGGCCGAGAGGGCGACGTATCCCACGAGGGGGGCTGCCGCGATCACGGCGACCGCGGCCCAGCCGAGCAGTCGCAACGGGCCGCCAACATTGGCCGTGGTATCGGTGCCGACATAGGGACCGAAGCACTCTTCCTCCTTCTCCGCCGTGTCGGCGAAGCGATGGAGGCCGATGGCGAGCAGCAGCGCGGCCGTGACGGCGCCGATTCCGCGGGTGGCGATCGAGATCGGCAGCGCGGCGTAGATCGCCGAATTCAGCGCCTCCGTCGATTTCGACACCGTGATGACCACGGCGATGCTGACGGCGAGCGCGTTGATCCGCCATGCGGCGGCGTCCGAGACAGGCGCCGGACGCCAAGCCGGCTTGTTGACCGCGAGCAACGCGTCGGCGGTTGCCTCGACGAAGGCGATGAAGGCAATGCCGCCGAGAATGATGCTGGCGACCGGGAGGAACCGGGCGGGCAGCAACTCGGTGACGTCGAGGGCGTAATAGACCGCGTAGCTGCCCGCGACGGCCGGCAGCGTGCCGAGAAGGAGCACGCGCCACGCCCCCAGAAGCTTGGCCCGCTTCGACGGCGCGGTGACGTTGATGTCCCGGCGGCCGAGGGCCGGGGCGATGTTGCGGCGTCCGAAATACAGGGCGAAGGACAAGCCGAAAGCGAGGCCGAGAACCAGCAGGTTCCACAGGGTGCCGTTGCGGCGGAACAGCGAGACCGTGTCGTCGACACCGCTGCGCAGCGAGCTGATGTCCCGCGGTATGTCGGCGGCAACCCGCATCCACAGGTCCGGGCTCAACAGCGAGGAGCTGCGCTCGAACAAGCCGCGGGTGAAGGCGGCGCGGCGGCGATTCGAGATCTGATCGACGATCTGGTCGCTCTGCACCAGCAGCGATTTGGCCAGCCGCTGGGTGCCGTCGATATCGTTGACGGCCTGCTCGCGCTCGGCCCGCTCACGGGCGACCTCCTCGCTCTCCTCGCCCTCCTTCGGCTTGGGGCCGATTTGCGTCAGGCGCTCGCGCGCCGCCTCGAGCCGCGGTCCGAGCAGCTCGATCACGGAGCGCAGCCGGTCGGCGAGCGGGTCGAGCCCGTCGCGGGCGCGGGTCAGGTCGCCCGGGCCGACATTCTGCCCGGAGATCGCCTTTTCCCGCGCTTCGAGATCCGCCTTGATGGCGTCGAGCCGGTCGCGAAGCGTTTGCAGCGCTTCCGAGACGGGGACCTTGGGCGCTGCCGGCTTGGGCGCCGCCTGGCCCTCGGTCGCAGCCGGCTGTCCATTCGCCGGCGGCGGCGCCGCATTCGGCTTCGCGGCCGGTGACGTGTGCGCGGCCGGCGCTTGCGTTCCGGGCGGACTCCCCTGCCCGATGGCCGCATTCGGCAGCAGGGCCGCCGCGGTCAGCGCCGCGATCAGGGCCTTGCTGCGAACCATGTGGCGGACACGGGTGAGAAGAGAGTCTCGTAACATCGTCGTCCTTCGCGGGGGAATGGGATCGCGTCGGGTGATCGGCGCCAGGGCAAACTGGCCGGCCGGTTCGCGGATGGCGTCGCGCGACCGCAGCCGTCTGGGCCGCGCTCAATAGACTTGGCATCCCGCGCCGCCCCTGAGCTAGGGCCATGGCACGGCTTGCCGAGAGGCGCGCCGCGTGACTTTTTGCAACGCACAACGGCGCGCTGGCTCACGCTGTTTGCCCGTGTAATGGGGCAAAAGCGTGCGGAAGGGCGCGATGGAGGCCAATTCAAAGGAAAATCACCGGCCGCGACGTCACGGACGGTCGGTTCGCCTTCACAAGCTTGTCACGCTGATATTACACTAAGCCGCGATGGACTTGGCCATATCCTCACGCAGCGAGGAGGCGGCGCTGATCGTCCGCCCCGCCACGCTTCGGATCGAACCGGCAGGATTCGCCGGTCGGGGAAGCTGTTGGCGTCAAGATCCCTCTCCGCTTTTCGATTCCCGCCGACCTGCCCGAGCGCGACGCGCTGAGGCTGCGGGTTCGGCGCGAGCGCGCGCAACAGCCCGTGGACTCGTGGCCGTGCCGGGGCGTCATGCCCACCGGCACGGTTCCGAGGCGCCCCCTGGGCTCCGGCTGTCGCGGGTACGGCATGGCCCTTCGGACCTTCGACGTCCGAGGCCGAGGCGCCCGAGGGGCGCCGTCACGAGCAGTGAGTGGCGTCGATGATCGATCTGCAGACCCTGGTGCTCAACGCGGATTACAGGCCGCTTTCCTACAACCCGCTGTCCTTGTGGTCCTGGAAGGACGCATTCACGGCGTTGTTCCTCGACCGCGTCACCTTGGTCGCGAACTACGATGTCGAGGCGCACAGTCCCAGCCGGTCCCTCAAGGTGCCGAGCGTGGTCGCCCTCAAGAGCTACGTGGCCCTGGCCCGCAGCCCCGCCTTCACCCGCTACAACATCTACCTGCGCGACACCTTCTCATGCCAATATTGCGGCCTGCGTCTCCCCTCGGGGGGGCTGACCTTCGATCACGTCGTTCCCCGCTCCCGCGGCGGCCTCTCCACCTGGGAGAACGTCGTGGCGGCCTGCTCGCCCTGCAATCTGCGCAAGGCCAACCGCACGCCGCACGAGGCCGAGATGCCCCTGCTCAACGAACCGCACCGGCCGACGCGGCACGAGTTGCACCGCCGCCAACCGGAATTCGACCACCGCCAGTATCACCACACCTGGCTCGACTATCTCTACTGGGACAGCGAGCTCGACAGTTGACCCCGCCTCAGCGCAACGGCTGCGGCGGCTCGTTGAACATCGGCTGGTTGGTCGACCGCGGCACGTAGGCCCGGACGGCGAACCGCTCGCCCGGCGGCGCCGCGCGGAAGCGCGGGCGCGGATCGCGGTAGGGCATGTCCGGTGGGAGTGTCGTGACGGTGGGGCGAGGTGCCAAGCGCCGATGGTGCTCATCGGCTTCTGCGTATGCGGGTGTGATGGCGAGACCGACGGCGACGAGCGGAAGCAGATGGCGCATGTCTGCCCTTTGGGTTTGAGGGCGCGTCAAAATTTGATGGCGGCGCCACCGCGGACGGTGTTCACGTTGACCTTATGCCCGTCAAAATCATCGAAGAGGACGTATTGGTACTCTCCGCGTAGAAGGAAGTTTGGCGTGATTGCATATTCAAGGCCTGCACCAAGGGCGACGCCGGCCATAGCTTTGCTCTTCGGTTTCGCCGGGATCTGATAGAATCCGTCAGGTATCGATTTCTGCGGATCCTGAGGCGCGCCTGGATCGAAGGCAGTATTGCCGTTGGCGTAACCGTGGTGAGTTACTGGGGTCCCGGCTTTCGGATTAATTTGGTAAGCCGCGGCGGCTGTTGTGTCATAGCCATAGTTTTGGACTTCAGGCTGGTCCAAGATGGTTGCTCGGCCAATGGCTAAACCTGCAGTAACGAACGGAAGGAAGCTGCCAAACGCATAGCCCGCACGGCCTCGGATCGTCCCGTAATCCTCCAGTTCAGTCCTTGAAAACCCACGTAAGTACACGGTTTCGAACATATTTCCTTTGGTCGTTACAAAGCGGCTGATTTCGTTATACGATGTTCCGGCCTTGTTAAATCTTGTGTAATCGACTTCCACGCCAAAAATAGCATCGTCGATCTGAATGTTGTAGCCGGCAAAGGCTCCGTATGTAAGGCCATGCACCCGTTGGGACGGGAAGCTCAGAAGTGATGAAACACCGAATTCTGTCTCGATGTCTCGGGCGCGAAAATATTGACTGTAAGGCTTCGAGAAGACGTTTGTGAACCCCATCGAGGCCGAAGAGTATCCGCCATGGCCACCGACATAGAACCCGCTCCAATCAATGACCGGAGCCGGTGCCGGGTAATCATCGTCGTAGCCGCGCAGCACGCCGTAATCGAGATCGGCGGCGAGCGCGGGTGACGCGAGAATGGTAGTCAGAAGAGCCAGGGTCGCGATACGCATCGTCGTCGTCCTCACGCACCGGGCCATTGCTGCGCCGGGCTGACCCCTTTGTCCTAATTCAGTAACCTTAATTTTTCGTGCCGGACCAACATTGGATGGCGTCCCGAGATCGGTAGTTCAGGCCCCTGCACACCGGTCCTGACGCGATGAGCGAGCCTTCGGCGCCTTTGGCGACGCTCCAAACGAGAACGGCGCCCGGGGGCAAGCCCGGACGCCGTCACGTTCCTGAGGAACGATTTGGATCGACTCAGTGGCCGAAGCTTCGAGCGGGCGAAGCGAGCAGGCCGTCGGCGAAGCGGTAGCGCAGGCCGACCCGGAATTCGCTGGCGGCCAAATCCTTCACGCGGGTGAGACCGCCGAACTCGTCCAGTCCGCTGCGGATCCGGCCGAGATCGATGTAGCGGTAGGCCGCATCCACACTGAAGCCGGCGCCGATGTCATAGGACAGACCGGCGGTCAGAGCCCAGGCGAAGGTCATGACCGAGTGGTTGGCGCGGAAGGCGGCATTGCGCGGTCCCGTGCCGTCGGACCCGTCGCAGCCGTCGATCAGGCAGGTGGTCTGGGTGTAGTTGCGGCTCATGCGCTTGTCGGCGAAGCCGACGCCGGCGCCGACGTAAGGCGTGAAGCCGTACCACGTTCCGATGTCGGCGTAGACGTTGACGAGGCCGGTCAGCACATCGACCTTGCCGGCTTCGACATTGTAGCCGGTCTCGAACACCGAGCGCGAGGAATAGCCTCGGAAGGACGAGGTGGCGCGATGGTCGATGGTGGCATCGACGCGCAGCCACGGATTGATCTGATAACCGACGCCGCCGCCGTAACCGGCCTCGGAGCTCAGGCGCAGCCCGACGAGCGGCGGCATGCCGGGGTCGTTCGGGTCGAGAATGGCGTCGTCGCGCGGGTGGTCGTACCAGCTTTTCGTGAAGTCGCCGCGCAGATACCAGCCGCTGCCGATGGCCACCGGTTCGACTTGGACGGGCGGCGGCGGGGGCGGCGGAAGCAGATCCGCGGCGGCGGCAGGGGACGCGAAGGAGCCGGTCAGAACCCCGAAGAGGGTGCCGGTCGCGAGCGTGGCCGCCAGCGCCAGACGATGCGATACGATCATGGGAAGCCTCGTCGGAGGCGGCGGCAGGAGGGGCCCGCGCCTCGATTGACCAGCAGTTTTCCCGATAAAGGTTATGAACGGCTTAACCTTAACCGGCCGGTTGCAGAGATTCAGCCCTTGAAAACAATGACGGCGCGGAAAGTGTCCGCGCCGTCGTAATGCAATCGAAGGTTTAAATAAATCAGTACTTGCGCACCAGCGGAGGCGGCGGTGCATAGTCGACCGCCGCGACGGCGACCGGGGCGCCGAACAGGTAGCGCAGGCCGACCTTGACGTCGTGGGCTTCCAGTTCCTTCACGCGGTAGACGGTCTTCGGACAATCCGGGGCGCAGGTCACGACGCCGGTCGCGGCCTCGCCCATGTTGAGGTAGCGATAGGCCGCCTCGAACCGGATGTTCTGCGTCACGGCGTAGCCGAGACCGGCATGAAGCGCCCAGGCAAAGTTCGTCCGCTCGTTGTGGCGACCGATGCCGTAGCCGCCCTCATAGGCACCGAAGCCCTTGTCGGTCACGCCGCCGAAGCTGTGATGGGCGACACCGACGCCGGCGCCGACGAACGGCGTCACGCCGTACCAGGTGCCGAGATCGACGTAGCCGTTGGCGAGGCCGACGATGGAATCGAACTTCCCGCTGGTGACGTTGTAGCCGCCGGTCTCGCCGAAGGTCTTGTCCTCTGCCACGAACGACCACTTGCTGCGGAAGCGGTATTCACCGGTGGCATCGACGCGCAGCCAGGGATTGATCTGATAACCGACGCCGCCGCCGACGAAGTACTGGTTGGAGACCTTGTCCTGCAGGACGGCGTAGTCGTACGGCTTGGGCGGATGCGAGACGTCTTCGGCGATGCTCTTGCGCAGGTCAAGCGACCCGTAGCCGCCATCGACCCGAAGATACCACCCGCCCGCGAACACCTCCGGTTCGGGGAGCGGCTCGGGCATGGGCGGCGGAGGCGGCAGCAGGTCGGCGGCTTGTGCGAGGCAGGGCACCCCGACGCTCGCAAGGAGCGTGAGGGAGCGCGCCAATGCGAGAATTTTGGTGCGGCGGCGCATTACGATTTCCTTGACCCATCGAGCGCGCCGAAAGTTGCAGGCCGGCCCGAGATGCGAAGGCAAGGATGATCGAGGAAGGTTAAGTCGGCCTTAACGTAAAAAGTTAGCCTTGCCGATCTATTGCCGTGATTGGCAAAGCTGTCGGAAAATCAGTACCATCGCTGCTTGTGCTGCCGCTGGTAACGGTTCGGTCTCACCCGTCGCCGAACCGATTCCGGGTCCGGCGACGGGTGGGAGGGTCCGGCTTTGCCGGAGATCGGCGGCGGGCGCCTTCAGGCCGCCGCGCGGGTGACGGCGTCCACGACTTCGTCCACCACCTCGGCGACGAGATCACGGTCGTCTCCCTCGGCCATCACCCGGATGACGGGCTCGGTGCCGGAGGGGCGGATCACGAGGCGGCCCGACTGGCCGAGCCGGTCCTTGGCATGGGCGATGGCGGTGACGACCGAATCCGCGCGCAGGGGCTCACCGGAGCGGAAGCGGACGTTCTTGAGGATCTGCGGCAGCGGCTCGAAGCAGTGGCACACTTCGCTCACCGGGAGGTTGCGGCGCTTGACGACGCTGAGGAGCTGAAGCGCGGCCACCAGTCCGTCGCCCGTGGTCGCGTAGTCCGACATGATGATGTGGCCGGATTGTTCTCCGCCGAGATTGTAGCCGTGCTGGCGCATATGTTCGAGCACGTAGCGATCGCCGACCGCCGTGCGGGCGAGCGTGAGACCGATGCTGTTGATGTAGCGTTCGAGGCCGAGATTCGACATGATCGTCGCGACCAGCCCCGGCTGGGTCAGGCGCTCATCCTCCTGCCAGGAGCGGGCCACGGCTGCCATGAGCTGGTCGCCATCGACCTTCTGGCCCTTCTCATCGACGATCAGCACACGGTCGGCATCGCCATCGAGGGCGATCCCGACATCGGCGCGCAGCTCCCGCACCTTCTGAACGAGGGATTCGGGTGCGGTCGAGCCGACATCGTGATTGATGTTGAACCCGTCCGGCTCGACGCCGATGGAGATCACTTCGGCGCCCAGTTCCCAAAGGGTCTCCGGGGCGACGCGATAGGCCGCGCCGTTGGCGCAATCCACGACGACCCGCAGGCCGTCCAGGGTGACGTGGCGCGGCAGCGTGCGTTTGGCGAACTCGATGTACCGGGCATGCACGCTCTCGATCCGCTTGGCCCGGCCGAGGTCGCGCGAGGCGGAGAGGCGGTTGCGCATGTCGCCGTCGATCAGGCTCTCGATCTCGAGTTCGAGCTCGTCGTTGAGCTTGAAGCCGTCGGGGCCGAACAGCTTGATGCCGTTATCCTCGAACGGATTGTGCGAGGCCGAGATCATCACGCCGATATCGGCACGCATCGAGCGGGTCAGCATGGCGACGGCGGGGGTCGGCATCGGCCCGAGCAGCAGCACGTCCATGCCGACGGAGGTGAAGCCGGCGACGAGCGCGGTCTCGATCATGTATCCCGAGAGTCGGGTATCCTTGCCGATCACGACGCGGTGGCGATGGTCGCCGCGCTGGAAGATCACGCCCGCGGCCTGCCCGACCTTGAGGGCCAGTTCCGGCGTGATGACGCCGTTGGCCCGTCCGCGGATGCCGTCGGTTCCGAAGTGTTTGCGCAACGTCGCTTCTCCGCGCTCGGCGTGGTTCGCAGCCAGGCACATTATCAGAATGGAACCCGGCCGGCTGGGCGGATCGCGGGTATCGTGAACCGGTTGCTCCGCGACAAAGGCGGTCGAAATGCGGCGGCCCAGCCTGTTTAGCCGGCGGCGAAAGCATCATCTCTATCGAAGAAGGTGCGGCAGGCCCGAGAGCAGCAGGGCGATGCCCGAGACGGTGAGGAGGCCGAGGACGAGCCGGCGAAACCCGGTCTCGCTCAAGCCGATATAGACACGCGTGCCGATGATGGTGGGGATCAGCATCGCCGGCAGCACCACCATAAGCATCGGCAGCGTGCTTCGTGTGACGATCCCGGACGCGACGTAGAGGGTCAGCGTGACGGCCAGCATCGACAGATTGAAGTTCTGGATGACGGCGCGCTGCACGTCACGCTCGTAGCCGCGGAGCGTGCACCAGAGCGTCGGCAGCGTGCCCGTGAAGCCACCGAGACCGCCGAGGATGCCGCCGCCGAGGCCGACGGCGGCGTCGGCGATCCGGCCGCCGACGGTGATCCGTGGCAGCTCCTTCGACAGGAGCATCGCGGGGCACCAGAGCACGAGAAGGGCGCCGAGGATCGTCTTGAGCCAGTGCATGTCGAGCTGCGGCAGCAGGAGCGTCCCGAGCGGCACACCGGCCAGACCGCCGAGCACGAACGGCGCGAGGAGGCGGATCTCGAAGCCCCGGCGCATGGTGACGGCAGCGATGATCTGCCCCGTGAGGGCGCCGGTGACGGCCAACGCCGCTGCGAGCTGTGGGTCGATCACCCAAGCCCAGATCGACATGGCGACGAGGCCGAACGCGAAGCCCGACAATCCTTGCACGAAGCCGGCGATGGCCGCGCCGAAGGCGACGATGAGATAGACCGAACTCGACATGCGCCGGGTCGCTACACGCTTGTCTTGAGGAACGGCCTGTCGGTGCGTTGCTGCGCGATGGCCACGAAAAAGGGGCGCCTCGCAGCGCCCCTTCTCCAACTTGGGTCTGGCGATCAGCCCTGCGGCTGCGGGCTCGGCTCCAACCCGCCGTCGCTGCCGCGCGGGCGGCCACGGCCGGTCGAGGGCACCGGCGAACCGCGCGCCGGGGTCGGCGGGACGTCGCCCGAGTCGCGCACCGGCGGCTCGCCCTGGAGCAGCTTGCGGATCTCGTCGCCGGACAGGGTCTCGTATTCGAGCAGGCCCTGCGCCAGCGCCTCGAGATCATCCTTGCGCTCCGCGAGGATGCGGCGCGCCTCCTCCAGGCCCGCCTCGACGAGGCGGCGCACTTCCGCATCGATCTTCTGGGCGGTGGCCTCCGAGACCGTCTGCTGGCGGCCCATCGACATGCCGAGGAAGACCTCGTCGTTGTTGTCGCCGTAGGCGACGGTGCCGAGCTCCGGCGAGAAGCCCCAGCGGGTGACCATCATCTTGGCCAGCCGCGTCGCCTGCTCGATGTCGGACTGGGCGCCGGAGGTCACCTTATCCTTGCCGAAGATCATCTCCTCGGCGATGCGGCCGCCCATCATGATCGCCAGCCGCGAGGTCATCTGCTCGAACGACATCGACAGCTTGTCGCGCTCGGGCAACTGCATGACCATGCCGAGCGCCCGACCGCGGGGAATGATTGTCGCCTTGTGCACGGGATCGGTGGCCGGGACGTTGAAGGCGACGATGGCATGGCCGCCTTCGTGGTAGGCGGTGAGCCGCTTCTCGTCCTCGGTCATGACCAGGGTGCGCCGCTCGGCGCCCATCATCACCTTGTCCTTGGCGTCCTCGAACTCGTGCATCGTGACGATGCGCTTGCCGCGGCGTGCGGCAAGCAAGGCCGACTCGTTGACGAGGTTCATCAGGTCGGCACCCGAGAAGCCGGGCGTGCCGCGGGCAATGACCTTGAGATCGACATCGGGCGCCAGCGGCACCTTGCGGACGTGAACGCGCAGGATGCGCTCGCGGCCCGTCACGTCCGGGTTCGGCACCATGATCTGGCGGTCGAAACGGCCGGGACGCAGCAGGGCCGGGTCGAGCACGTCGGGGCGGTTGGTCGCCGCGATGATGATGACGCCCTCGTTGGCCTCGAATCCGTCCATCTCCACGAGGAGCTGGTTGAGGGTCTGCTCGCGCTCGTCATTGCCGCCGCCGAGGCCGGCGCCGCGATGGCGGCCGACCGCGTCGATCTCGTCGATGAAGATGATGCAGGGCGCGTTCTTCTTCGCCTGCTCGAACATGTCGCGGACACGGCTCGCGCCGACGCCAACGAACATCTCGACGAAGTCCGAACCGGAGATCGTGAAGAAGGGCACGTTGGCCTCACCCGCGACCGCGCGGGCGATCAGGGTCTTCCCGGTGCCGGGCGGGCCGACGAGCAGCACGCCGCGCGGGATGCGGCCGCCGAGGCGCTGGAACTTCTGGGGATCGCGCAGGAACTCGACGATCTCCTGAAGGTCCTCCTTGGCTTCCTCGACGCCGGCCACGTCGTCGAAGGAGACGCGCCCATGCGCCTCGTTGAGGAGCTTGGCCTTCGACTTGCCGAAGCCCATGGCGCGCCCGGCGCCGGACTGCATCTGGCGCGAAAGGAAGATCCAGGCGCCGATGAACACGAGGATCGGCAGCCAGCTCACGAGAAGCTGGATGAACCAGGGCGTGTTGTCGGAGGGCGGACGCGCGGTGATCTGCACACCCTTGCCCTGGAGCTTCGAGACCAGGCTCGGGTCGTTCGGGGCGTAGCTGGTGAAGTTGCCGCCGCCCACATAGGTGCCGCTCACGTCCTGGCCGGAAATCGTGACGGACTGAATCTTGCCGGCGTCGGCATCGTTCAGGAGCTGGCTGTAGGCGATCTCACTGCCGCCGCCACGGTGACCCGGGTTCTGGAACAGGGTCACGAGGGCGAGCACCAGCAGGAAGATGACGACCCACAGGGCGAAATTGCGGAAATTCGGGTTCATCGATCGGTCCTGGGAGGCGTGCGAGCGTCGTCCCGCAATGTCGCGGCATACCCCACGCACTCCCCGCCAATGTAGGCGGCGCCCCACCGGTTGCCAAGTAAATCGGCTTCACCTGCGGCGAGGGCGACCGCATAACGTTAGCGGCGGCGGTCCGGCGCCCTTCGCGGCGGTGCCGCGGCAAGGCGGATCGTCCCCTCCCCGTCCGCCGCGATCAGCACGCCGCGGAGGGTGCGACGCACCGCCCTCCCCTCGGCCAGAGCCGGCAGCAGCGCGTCAAGAACGAGGGTCTCGAGCCGTTCCAGGCGTTTCGGGACGGGTGGCTCGTGCGCTAGCGCGACCATATCGAACGCTGCGTCGATGACGCGTAAGACGATGGCGCTTGGTTCGCGGCGCAGGCGATCGCCGTCGAGTCGCAGGCTCCGCTCATCGGTGCGCGTGATCCGCGACAACACGGCCTCGGCACGCTGCCTCAGCGCCGCGTCGTCCCGCCCGGCCCGAGCGGCAAGGCGGCCGAGTCGCGCTGCGTTCAGGCCCTCCTCCGCGAGCAGCGGTAGAAGGCGGCGCAACCGGGCTCGGGTGAAGCGCTCGTCCGTGTTGGAGGGATCGCGCAAGAACGGAAGCTGGTGCCGCTCGCAATAGGCCACGAGGTCGGCCTTAGGGATGCTGAGGAAGGGCCGCGCCAATCGGATGCCCGGTGCCAGCGGGCGCTCGTTCCGCATCCCGGCGAGACCGGAGGGCCCACTTCCGGCGATGAGACGCATCAGCACGGTCTCGGCCTGATCGTCGAGCGTGTGAGCCGTGAGAACGAGGTGGGCGCCGATCCGCGCGGCATGGTCCGCAAGGAGCCTGTAGCGGGCGCCGCGTGCGGCAGCCTGGATACGGCTGCCGTGTCGCGGCGCATCCCAGGTCAGAATCGTGTGGATGAGGCCGAGTTCGGCGGCGAGGTGCCCGACTCCGATCGCCTCTTCGACCGAACCCGGTCGGAGGGCGTGGTCCACTGTCGCGACGCAGACCCGGTCGTTCCCCGATCGGGCCGCCGCGTGCATCAGCGCCGTGGAATCGGGGCCGCCCGAGACGGCGAGCAGCGCCGGGCGAGCGGAATCGTCGAGGAAGGGTGCGAGGGCGCGGGCGAGGCGTTCGTCGAGGAGCGTCGCGCTCAAGCGGCGCAGCGGGCGCGCTTCTGCTCGCGCTCGACGCCCTGGCGCACGTTGGCGCCGGCGCTCGGAAACTTCCGCTCGACCTCGGCCAGCGTGGCGCAGGCCTGGGCCTTGGCCCCGAGCGCATGCAGGGAGGTGCCGAGCTTCAGCATCGCCTCGGGTGCGACGGGCGAATTGGCGTAGTCGGTCGAGACCTTCAGGAATTGCTCGGCGGCTTCGCGGGAGCGGCTGCGCTGGAGGTAGCTCTCACCGAGCCAGTAGGTCGCCTTCGGCACCAGCCGGTCGCGCGGATGCGACTGGATGAACTGGCGCAGGCTCATCTCGGCCTGCTCGTACTGGCGCTCGCGAATGAGGGCGTAGGCGGCCTCGAAATCGGCCTGCGCGTCGCCGCTGCCGGTGGCGGCAATGCTGGCGCTCCCAACGGGGGCTTCTACCGGCGCGATCGACCCGGTGCGCGCGGGCGGCGGTGAGAGATCCACCGGACCGCCGAAGCCGGGCGGTGGCAGATCCCCGTCCTCGGACGCGTCGGCCTCCGCTTCGACCACCGTCGGGGGGACGGAGCGGCGCAGGGGTGTCTCGGCCTCGGCGATGGCGCCGGTCGGCAAAGGCAGGGAGGGCTGCGTCGTCCCGAGCGGCTTCGGGGCGCCCGGCGCGTTCGGGTTCTGCTCGGGATCGAAGGCATCGCTGCGCTTGCCGGGCCGGCCCTCACCCGGATTGGTGCCATAGGGGGTGGCGGAGGGCGGTGCCGCGGCGGGTGCCGGGGCCTTGCGAGCGGGGGCGGCGGCGCTCCCCTTCCCTTCCTGGAAGCGGAACTCGACATCCTCCTGGAACTTCCGAAGCTGTTCCTTGAGCTGCCGGTTCTCGTACTGGAGCGTCTCGATTTGTCCCGAGAGCTGCCGGGACACGTTCTCGAGGCGGTTGAGGCGCACCACGAGTTCCGACGCATCCTGCGCCTGCGCGCCGCAAAGCACCGCTGGCGCGATCGCGAAACCGAGTCCGAGGGTCAGGAGGAGGCGGCGGAACATGGCGGCTGGCACCGATCGGTCTTTTGGTTCGCGGCCGACGTCGTGTCCTCCCCGAAACCTCCGCAGCGCCGTCGCGGCCGGAGCGGCGACGGTCGACGACCGGCGGTTCGATGAGGCACGCTTACCCGATAGCAGATGGCCCGGTCGGCCGCAAAACCGGGCCCGCACCCGACTTTAGGAGCCTGCGCCGCCGTCGAGAACGCTGACGGAACGGCGGTTCTGCGACCAGCAGGAGATGTCGTTGCAGACCGCCACCGGGCGCTCCTTGCCGTAGGACACCGTCCGCATCCGCGAGGCCGAGATGCCGCGGGAGGCGAGGTAATCCTGCACCGTCTGCGCGCGGCGGGCGCCGAGAGAATAGTTGTACTCCCGCGTGCCGCGCTCGTCGGCATGGCCCTCGATGAGGAAGCTATAGCGCGGGTAGCGCTGGAGCCACGATGCCTGCTTGTCGAGGGTGGCGGTCGCGGTCGGGGTGAGATCGGTCGAGTCGGACTCGAAGAACACCCGGTCGCCGATATTCACCACGAAATCCTGGGCGCTGCCGGGGCGGGCTGCGCCTCCGGGGCCACCCGCACCGAAGCCGGACGCGTCGGCAAGATCGCTGTCCTTGCTGCAGGCGCCGAGGCCGAGTGCGGCGCAGAGTGCCAGCGTCAGGGAAAGCCCACGGAAACGCGCGGGTGTCGACATCGTCTCTCTCCTCACGGCCGAGCCGTGCCGGTTGTCCTGCCGGTGCCTGCTCCGATCGTCTGGCGATCAGGGCCGGCTCCGAATCTCAGTCTGAAGGCGCTCCCGATCACCGGACACGGATGCGTGGCGGCGCAGAGCGTTCTCGTCCTGAACGGTGTAGCTGGGGATGGTTAAGTGTCTCTCACGCAAGCACCCGTGCCGCTGTCTGTCCGTGAGACGGGCCCGAGAGCCGTGCGCGACCGCACCCGGCCCGTCGCCGATCCAAGCTCGACGGCAGCGGCCTCACTGTTCTGCCCAGGATTGCGGCGGGCCGTGGGCGCGCGCGGCAACGGCAACGCTTTGCCTGCCGATGTTGCGATGCGGCAACAGGGCCCACCTCACACGCCGCGTAACGTCGCGATCGCGTTCCGAGCCTGGCGGGCGGCGTGAACGGCAATGTCCAGCGGCGGCGCGATGTCCGCACCGCTCAGACAGGCCTGCTCCAGGGCCGCACAGGCGCCCGATAGGCGGTGGAAGGACAATGCGCCGCTCGACGAGACGAGGATGTGGGCGTCACTGGCCAAGCGCGACGCCTCGCTGGCCGGCGGATCGAGGCGGATGGCGATCTCGTGATCGAGGACTTCGAGCAGCTCCATGAGGCGGGGGCGGCCGAACAGGTCCTCCAGCTCCGCCAGTGCCTCGGCATCGAAGGCCTGTGCCTGGGCGGGACGCTGCGCGTCAGGCTCATTCATTCCATTGCTCAGCTTTGCCAAAACTTGCTATGCGGCAGTGGAGTTAATGATGCATTAACTGTTCCGCCATGTGATGGGCGCGCCGCAAACTGGACAAAGGCCATGCCTTCCGCCCCGACCGTGCTCATCGTCGAGGACAATTACCTGCTACTCGAGATGCTGACGCGGCTGTGCGAGCGTGAGGGCATGCGCGTGCTTGCCGCCTCGAGCGGCGAGGCCGCGCTGACGACGCTGCGGGACGGGGGCGCGGCCATCGATTGGCTGTTCACCGACATTCTCTTGCCCGGCCTGATCGACGGCTGGACCGTGGCCGCGGCCTATCGCGAGCGTCATCCGACGCGGCCGGTCGTCTACGCGTCGACTGGGGCGCAGATCGAGAGCCGCACGGTTCCCGGCAGCCTCTATATCCGCAAGCCATTCGAGGCGCGGGAGATCGTGGAGCTGGCAAGCGTGATGGCCGCATCGCTCGGCCTCGGAGAGGGGCGCCGCGTCGCCGGCTGACGCAGGCCGAGCCGAATCGATCTACGCCGCGCCAAAGAGCGCACCGATCTCCTGATCCTTTTCCCAGGCCTCGACCCGCGCATTGGTGAGGTCTTCCGGCCGATGCCGGGCATAGAGGGCGAAGCTCTCGGCCACGAAATCCGGCAGTTCGAGCAGGCGCGGCGCGGTGCGGCGGCCGTCGCCCTTGAACAGGGTCGAGCCCGGCACGCCGTAGCGTTCGGCGATTCCCGGCAGGACCGGCCAGACCGGCTCGGATGTGAGCGCATCGGGCGCGTAGGCCTCGACCGGGATGTCGAGCGGGTCGCAGCCGGTCTCACGGGCGAGGCGCCGGGCGATGTCGCCGAGAACGTGCAGGTGCGGGTGATTGATAACGTGCATGAACACGCCGCCGCGACTCCACAACGCGAATTCCCGTTCCAGGCCGAACCCGACATCGCGGGCCGTGCGCAGCAGGTAATCGGCGCTCGCCTGCCACAGGTCGAAATAGCCGAGCCGCTCGAAGACGGCACCGGTATAGAGCCGCAGGGTCGCCTCGAGGCTCAGTCCCTGTCGGAAGCCGTGGAGCGCGATTGCCGAGTGATACGGCCCGATCGGCGAGGCGACGAGACGCGACAGCCTCAGGCTCGCTTCGTCGCCCACATGGATGAGATCGGGGTGGAAGCCGGAGAACAGCATCGTCGGAAACAGCCGAAGGCCCGGCACGCGTTCGGCCAGCCCATGGACATTGCCGCCCGCGACAAAGCCCGTGGGAAAGAAATGTGAGAAGACGTAATCGGCGTTGCCGAGATGGCGTGCCAGCCGATCGAGATGCCCGAACCGTTTGCCGAGTCGGGCAACGAGGAGCGTTTCGACCGCGGCCCCCGGCAGCAGCAGCCGCAGGGCCTGCGCGACGCCAGCCGCCTGGCAATTGCCGATCACCACGATCCGCGGGCGGCCAGCCGGCCGCTGCCACGGTCTCGCCCAGGATCGCGGGGAGAACGGCTGCGCTGCGAAGGCCTGGACGGCCGGGGCGATCGGTTTGAAAAGGACGGGGAGCGGGGCCAAGCGGCGCGCGGCCTCTCGCGGGCATGCGTGCAGGAACGGATCAGGCGATGAACCCTTACCGCGATCTACCGGCCGAGCGCTTCTGGCGCAAGGCGGTGGCGGGCGTGCCGCCCTTCGCCCTCGATCCGGGGCCGCGGGAGACCTTCCGCATCGCCCGCACCGATCGCGTTGCCACCGCCGGCTCCTGCTTCGCGCAGCGCGTCTCGCAGGCGCTCGCCCGCGGCGGATTCCGCTACCACGTCACGGAAACCGCACCCGATGGGTTGAGCGAGGCCGAGGCGGCGGCGCGTCAGTTCGGCACCTTCTCGGCGCGCTACGGCAATCTCTACGGCCCGCGGCAGTTCGTGCAGCTCTTCGACCGGGCCTTCGGCGCCTTCGATCCGCAACTCAAGGCGTGGCAGCGGGAGGACGGGCGCCTCGTCGATCCGTTCCGCCCGACCATCGAACCCGCAGGCTTTGCCGACGAGGCGGCGGTGATCGAAGCCCGCGAAACCCATCTCGCCCGGGTGCGCGACCTCTTCGAGAGCCTCGACGTGCTGGTCGTGACGCTCGGCCTCACTGAGGGTTGGCGTTGCCGCGCCGATGGGGCGGCGCTCTCCCTCGCGCCGGGCGTGGCGGGCGGTCAGTTCGATTCGCAGGAGGTCGCCTTCGTCAATGCGGGTACGGCCGAGGTGATCGCCGACGTCAACGGGTTCCTCGCTCGGCTCTGGAGCGTGAATGCGGGTGCGCGGGTCATCCTCACCGTCTCACCGGTGCCGCTGATCGCGACCTATTGCGACCAGCACGTGCTCGTCGCCAACGCACACTCGAAGGCGGTGCTGCGGGCGGCTGCCGGGGAGATCTGCGAACGCAACGATCCGCGCCTCGTCTACTTCCCGTCCTACGAGATCATCACGAGCCACACCAATGGCGGGCGCTATTACGAGGAAGACCAGCGCGGCATCGCCGAGGCCGGCGTCGCCCACGTGATGCGCGCCTTCATGGCCAGCTTCGCCCCCGGTTCGGCCGAGAAACCGGAGCCGCCGCGCGCCCACGACAGCGAAGCAGAGTTCGCCGGCACCGCAGGCGTCATCTGCGACGAGGAGACGATCGAACGCAGCCTCGCCTGAGAGGCGTTCCGCTCGATCCGAGCGGGACGCATAACGCTCAGCCCGCGCGGCGCGTGAGGACGCGACCCATCGTGTCGGCACGCCGGGATCCCGCCGAAGCCCAAATCCGCCCTCCCAAGGGGCTCAGTCGGGTTTGGGATGATCCGGGGCTACTTGAGGTGGGCGAAGTAGACGTCGCCCGCTGCCCGCTTCAGTTCGGCGCCGGCATCGCGGCCGATCGCATCGGCATCCGCGGCCATTCCCTCGCGATGGACCGCCCAGTGGCGGCTGCCATCCGGCAGGAACAGCAGCCCGTCGAGGCTGATGCGATCCCCCGTCACCTGCGCGAGCGCGGCGATGGGGGTGCGGCAGGACCCGTCGAGTTCGGCAAGGAGCCCGCGCTCCGCATCGAGCGCCGTCGTCGTGGTGGCGCAGGCGACGGGCGCCAGCAGCGCTCGGATCGCGTCATCACCGGCCCGGCACTCGATGCCGAGTGCACCCTGCGCCACGGCCGGAAGCATCTCCTCCACCGAGAGCACGCTGCGCGCTACATCCGCCATCCCGAGGCGCTGCAGGCCGGCGAGCGCCAGCAGCGTGGCATCGCACTCCCCCGCTTCCAGCTTGCGCATCCGGGTGTTGGCGTTGCCGCGCAGGGGCACGATGCTGAGATCGGGCCGGTGCATCAGCACCTGCGCCCCACGCCGGAGCGAGGAGGTGCCGACCCGTGCGCCGGGCGGCAAATCGGCCAAGCCCTTGGCCCCGTTCGCGCTGAGGAAGGCATCGCGCGGGTCGTCGCGTTCCAGGATGCAGGCGATGGCGAGCCCCTCGGGCAGCCACGTCTCCACGTCCTTCATCGAGTGAACGGCGATGTCGATCTCGTCGGCGAACAGCGCCTGTTCCAGCTCCTTGGTGAACAGGCCCTTGCCGCCGATCTCGGAGAGCGGCCGGTCGAGCACGCGGTCGGCCACGGTCGAGACGACGACGATCTCCGTCTCCAGCCCCGGATTGGCGGCGACGATCCGATCGCGGACCATGCCGGTCTGGGCCAGCGCCATCGGGCTGCCACGGGTTCCGATTCGCAAGGCGCGTGAAAGGCTCATGCTCGCGCTTTACCCGAGACGATGCCGCCCGTCACGCGCCGGCGCGCCGGTGGGGCCGCACGGGAGGCGAGGTCCCGGCGGCACATTGTCGGAAAACTTTTCGCAAGGGGCTGGACACACCGTCCGCCCGTTGCTAATCCGCCGCCACCGAACGGGATTGGTGGCCCGGCGGTGCAGCTTCCTCCGGGACGCTTCGGGCGCATAGCTCAGTTGGTAGAGCAGCTGACTCTTAATCAGCGGGTCCTAGGTTCGAACCCTAGTGCGCCCACCAAATCTTTCAGACACTTCGCAGTCAATGCCTTCGAGGCGTTGGAGACCTGTTGGAAGTGATGGATTACGCGGCGTTCCTGCCCTGCTGATCACCCTCAGTTCTGCGAACCTCCTCGACTTTGACAATGCGTTGCGATTGTAGCGGCTCGTGGTGATCGTGTCGGCATGGGGCGCGGCCTTTTCGGCCCCTTGGCGGCATCGGCCGGTGTCTCCCGATCGCGCCACGTCTGCACAGGGGTCGGGCTGCTGCTGACGCGCCTGGCCGCCGCCCTCATGCTCTCTTGACGTCGTTGTGTCGCGCGGGCGCTGCCGTGACGAACTTGGCCCACAGCGCATCCCTCGCCGCATGGTGGTCAAACATACCACCACACCACGGGATCAAACGCCGAGTCCACGGGCAACTCTCGAACCTCTAACTATCCGACGGCCGAGTGCGGCTTTTGCCCGTCGATGAACCGCCTTTGAGACAATCGACATCCTGACGGTTTCAGAGGCCGAGGGCCAAGCCGTCACTGCGCGGATCGTGGGCGCCGACGAAGCGGCCGTCATCTTCGATGCGGATCGCGCCCGGATGGCCGGCCAGGGGGCTCTGGGCGGGGATGGGGCTGATCGCGTGCCCTCGCGCCTTCAACTCGTCGAACACGGCCTGACCCGCATCGAGTTCGAGCTTCAAGCTGTCGCGGCTGTCCGAGAACGTCTTGCCCAGAAGGAACCGGGGCCGCGCGAGAGCGGTGAGCGGATCCATCCGGTAATCGATCAGGCGCGTCAGCACGGCAGCGAGGGTCTGCGGCTGGCCGTCGGCGCCCTGTGTTCCGTACAGCAACGCCGGACGGCCGTTCTTGAAATACATGCCGGGATTGAGCGTGTGGAACGGACGCTTTCCAGGGCGCACCACGTTGATGCTGTTAGCGTCCACGCTGAAGGACGCGCCGCGGTTGTGCCAGAGAATGCCGGTATCGCCCGCGACGACGCCGCTTCCCCAGTCGAAATAGACCGTCTGCAGCAGGCTGACACAATTGCCGTCGCGGTCGGCAGCTCCGATGAAGACGGTATCGCCGGTCTTGAAGACATGCGGCCAGGATGCCGCCTTGCGCGGATCGATGCTCCGGGCCTGCGCGTCGAGGTGCGAGGCCGATAGCAGGCGATCGACCGGCACATCGAAGAAATCGGGATCGGCGATGAAGCGGTTGCGGTCGATGAAGGCCCGCTTCACCGCCTCGACGAGGAGGTGGTAGTAATCGGCGCTGCCCTCGGGGATGGAGGCCACGTCGAAACGGTCGAGAATTCCCATGATCTCGAGGGTGGTGAGGCCCTGCGTCGGCGGGCGCAGGCTGACGAGTTCCCCGCCCCGGTAGGGCACGCGCAGCGCGCTCTCGTTCCGGGCCCGGCAGCGGGCGAGGTCGTCGGCTGTGAGGGGCGAACCCGCCTGGTGCAGGCCGCGCGCGATCCGGTGGGCCAGCTCGCCCTCGTAGAAATCGCGGCCGCCGTTCTCCGCGAGCGTCGTCAGGGTGCGGGCGAGGTCGGGTTGGCGGAACGTCTCCCCGACATCCGGGATGCGGCCCTCAGCCGTGAACACGCGCACGACATCGGGCCAGTTGCCGATCTCCTTGGCGCGGAAGTTCGCCCAGAAGCGTTGCGACGGCGTCAGGGGAAAGCCGTCCGATGCGTAGGCGATGGCCCGCTGGAATAGCCCCTTCCAGGAATGCCGCCCGCCCCAGGCCCGCTGGCTGTAGGTGAAGGCTTGCTCCCAAGTATCGACGGCCGCCGCCGCCGTGATCGCCGAGCCCGGCCCGCGAAGCGGGATCGGCTGGCCGTCATCCGGCCGCTTCGCGGCGGCTTGGCCGATGCCGGACAGGGTGAAGCTGGCGCCGTTGCGGTCGCTGACGATCATGAAGGCGTCACCGCCCAGGCCGCAGAAATGCGGATAGGTCACACACAGAGTCGCGTTGATGGCGATCGCCGCCTCGATGGCGTTGCCGCCGGCCCGCAGCACCGCCCGCCCGGCTTCGCTGGCGAGTTCGTGCGGGCTCGTCACCATGCCCTGGCGGGATTGGGCGAGGGCGCCGCGGGGGACACTCGCTTCGGCGAAGAGACGGCTCGGCATGGTCGTCGCCCCCAGGGCCACCGCGGAGGTCAGGAGAAGCGCGCGCCGCGAGGCGGCCGGCGCACGGGTTCGATGATCTTCGCTCTGATCCATGGCCGCGTCTCCGGGGCTTCCGCTGGGGCCGGGCGAGCGATCGGTTGCCCGGTGAGGCCTGAGGCCGGCCGCACGGTGCGGCTACTCCACCACTTCGGCGGCATGCGCCGCGATCGCGCCGGCCGTGGTGAGCCAGACCGTGTCGCGATACCCGGCGATCCGTTCGAGCGCCTGGCGCAGGGGGCGCAGCCGGTGCGGCTGGCCGACGATGTAGGGGTGGAGGGCGATGCCCATGACGAGCGGCGCGCGGCGCGACTGGTCGAGCATCTCCTCGAAGGCGTCGGTGATGGCCTCGGCGAAGGCGCGGGGCTCGTCCTTGCGGGCGACGATCGCGGGGATGTCGTTCAGCTCCTGCGGATAGGGCACCGAGAGGATGCGCCCGCCGTCGCGGGTTGCGAACCAAGTCGGCTGGTCGTCGTGGCACCAGTCGAGCAGGTAGCGGTAGCCCGCCTCCGCCAGCAGGTCCGGTGTGACCCGCGACTGTGAGATCCAGGGTCCGAGCCAGCCCGCCGGTGCCCTGCCCTCCTCCCGCGTCAGCACCGCGGTTGCCTCGGCGATGAGGGCGCGCTCCTCGGCTTCCGAGAGGGTGCCTTGCCGCTCGGAATTGCTGCGCCCATGCCCGACGATCTCGTCGCCGCGGACGCGGAAGGCTTCGATCAGGCCCGGACAGTCCCGGTAGATCCGACTGTTGACGAGGATGCTCGCCGGCATCTGCAGGTCATCGAGCAGGTCGCGGATGCGCCATGCGCCGACCCGGTTGCCCCAATCGCGCCAAGCATAGTTGAGCACGTCCGGCTGCGGCCCGCCGGGTGCCAGTTCGGCGCCGAGTCCGCCACCGAAATCGAAGGTTTCGAGGTTGAGGGCGAGATAGACCGCGAGGCGTTTTCCCCCCGGCCAATCGTAGACCGGGCGGTCCGGCAGGGCGGAATAGGCGTAGCGGCCATGGCCGGCCGGGGGCGGCGCCGATGTCGTCACGGGGATGGTCTCGATCCTGTTGGTGTGGGAGGCGTGCACCGTCACGCCGCTCCGAGATAGGCCGCCTCAAGGGCCGCGTCCGCCTTGAGCTCCGCCGCCGTGCCGGATGCGGCGACGCGTCCCTGTTCCAGGACGTAGCCTCGGTCCGCCACGGTCAGCGCCAGCGCAGCCATTTGATCGACGATCAGAATCGTCGTGCCCGCATCGCGCAGCTCGGCGACGGTGGCGTAGAGGCTGTTGATGATCGCGGGGGCGAGCCCGAGGGAGGGCTCGTCGAGCAGGAGGATGCGCGGATGCGCCATCATCCCGCGGGCGATGGCGAGCATCTGCTGCTCCCCGCCCGAGAGCAGGCCGGCGCGGCTGCCCGCCCGCTCGCGCAGGCGCGGGAAGCGGTCGAGCAGGGCCTCGACCTCCGCCGGATCGACCCGGCCGCTGCGGCTCCAAGCGCCGAGGCGGATGTTCTCGACCACGGTGAGTTCGGGAAAGACCTGCCGCCCCTCCGGCACGAGGGCGAGGCCGAGGCGCGCGATCCTATGCGCCGGCAGGGCTGCGACCGGCGCGTCCGCGAGCACGATCGACCCCTCGACCGGGCGCAGCAGGCCGGCGAGCGCCCGCATCGCCGTCGACTTGCCGGCCCCGTTGGAGCCGAGCAACGCCACGGTCTCGCCCGGCCGCACCGCGAGAGCGATGCCGTCGAGGACGGGCGCGGCGCCGTAGCCGGCGCGCAGGCCGTGGGCGGACAGTACCGCGTCGGCTGCGCCGGTCCAGGGCGCCGCCCGCGGCCGGGCCGGGGTCTCGGCGGCCCCGAGATAGGCGCGGAGCACGGCGGGGTCGCGCCGCACCTCGGCCGGCGTGCCGCGGGCAATGGGGCGGCCCGCATCCATGACGAGGATGCGGTCGGATACGCCCATCACAAGGGGCATGTCGTGCTCGACGAGGATCACCGCGATGCCGCAGGCCGCGATCCGGCGCAGCAACGCGCCGAGACGGTCGGTCTCGGCACGGGCGAGGCCCGCCGCCGGCTCGTCGAGGAGCAGCACAAGCGGGGTCCCGGCCAGCGCGCGGGCGATCTCGACGAGACGCCGGTCGACATGCGGCAGCTCGGAGGCCGGACGGTCGAGGGCGCCGGCATAGCCGACGAAAGCTAGCAGGGCTGCCGCCTCCTGCCGGTCCCGCGCCTGCGCCCGGCGCAGTAGGCGCCCCGGCGCACGGGCGAGGATGACGTTCTCGATGACGCTGAGCGAACCGAACAGCCGCGTCGTCTGATAGGTGCGGGCGATGCCGGCGCGGGCGATGGCGTGGGCCGGCCGTCCGGCGAGTTCGCGCGCGCCGAGGCGGATCGTGCCGGTGCTCGGCCGGTAGAAGCCGGAGATCATGTTGAGGACGGTGGTCTTGCCGGCGCCGTTCGGACCGATGACGCTGGTGATCGCGCCGGGCGATGCTTCGAAGGCGACCCCGTCCGCCGCCCGGATGCCACCGAAGGCGATGCCGAGCCCCTCGACGGCGAGCGGCTCGCCCCCGGCTCTATGCAGGAAGTCCGGCGCTTCCGATCCCGGCTCCGAGTGCGCCCCGCCGTCCCGCGGCAGCAGGCGGGCGAGGCTACCGACGAGGCCGGCCGGCACGAGCCAGAGCACGACGAGGGTGGTGAGGCCGAAGAACAGCAGCCGGTACTCGGCCAGCCCCGCCAGCGCCTCGGGCAGCAGCACCGTCACCAGCGCGCCGAACAGGGGGCCGAGCACGGTGCCGGCCCCGCCGACCACCACCGCGAGAACGAACAGGATCGACTGCGTGAAGGGGAAGGAGCTCGGCGCGATGAACAGCATCAGCGGCGGCAGCACCGCGCCTGCGAGCCCGGTCAGCGCCGCCGAGATCGCGAAGGCGGCGGTCTTCACCCGGACCGGATCGAAGCCGAGCGAGGCGGCGGCGACATCGGCGTCGCGCACCGCTCGCAGGGCCTGTCCGAGGCGGGCATGGCGGAGCCGGTGGAAGCCGTAGAGGCTGAGGCCCGCTGCCGTTACCGCGAGGATCGCGAGGTCGCGCTCACCGAGGGGCAGGCCGAACAGGCTCGGGCCGGTCGCGACCACGAGGCCGTTCTGCCCGCCGGTGAGTTCCCCGCCCTCGATCAGCGCGTGCTCGACGAGGAAGCCGAACGCGATCGTCACCATGGCGAGATAGGGCCCGCGCACCCGCATCGCGGGCACGGCGAGCAACGCGCCAACGAGGCCGGAGAGGCCCGCCGCGGCGGGAAGTGCCAGCCAGAAGCTTACGCCCTGAAGCGTCAGAATCGCGCTGGCATAGGCCCCGAGCGCGTAGAACCCCGCATGGCCGAAGGAGATCAGGCCGGCGAGCCCGAGCAGGACGTTGAGGCCGGTGCCGGCGAGCACCGTGAGGGCCACGAGGGCGATGACGAAGTGGCTGTAGCCGCTCGTTGCGGCAACGAGGCCAAGGCTCGCGAGCGTCAGGGCCAGGATGGCGAGCGGCATCGCGGCCGGCGCCCGGAGGATCGAGCGCATGGTCAAACCTTATTGACGGCGGCGCGGCCGAGCAGGCCGTTCGGGCGGAGTGCCAGCGCGAGAATGATGACCGAGAAGACGACGATCTGGGTCGCGCCGGAGCCGAGGGTCGCGGTGACGCCGGCCTCCACGAGGCCGTAGAGGAGGCCCGCCAGCACCACGCCGGTGGCCGAACCGATGCCGCCGAGAATCGCCACCGCGAAGGCCTTGATACCGAACAGGGCGCCCATTTCCGCCGAGACGGAGAAGAGCGGCGCGATGAGCAGCCCCGCCGCACCGGCGAGCACGGCGGAGAGCGCGAAGGCGCAGGCCACCGTGCGGGCGACGTCGATGCCCATCAGCCGCGCGGCTTCCGAATTTTGGGCCACGGCCAGCAGCACGCGGCCGAGTTCGGTGCCGCGGAACACGGCGCGGATCGCGATTGCCGCCGCGACGCCGACGACGGGGATCACGAGCTGGAGCGGGTAGACGCCCGCGCCGAGAACCTGCACGGGCGCCGCGACCAGCGCCGAGGGCAGGCTGCGCGGTTCCTTGCCGAAGGTGAAGAGCAGGACGTTGTCGAGGATGATGCCGCCGGCCACCGTCGCCAGGAGCCACGCATCGGAGCCGCGCACGACGAAGGGGCGCACCAGCAGCCGCTCGACGGCAAGCCCGAGCCCTGCGCAGCCGGCCAAGGCGGCGGCGACGGCCAGCGGCATCGGCCAGCCGAGCTGGACCGCGAAGGTATAGCCCAGCACTGCGCCGAGGGTGACGGCGCTCCCTTGCGCGAAGTTCACGGTGCCGGAGACCGCGAAGGTGATGTGGAAGCCGAGCGCGACCAGCCCATACATGCTGCCGAGGCCGAGCCCGCTGACGAGGGTGCTGGTCAGCATGGTGACATCCCCTGCCCTCTTCCGGGAAGGTGGCTCCGGACGTTGCTCACTTCGGCGCCGATCACTTGGTCACCGCGACGATCTCGCCGTTCTTGAAGCTCGCGAAGATGTAGTCGTCTGGCCTCAAGGCATCGTGCTGGCCCGGTGCGAACGGCGCCTCGTAGGTCTTGATCAGTCCGGAATAGGGCGCGACCTTGTAGAAGCCGTCGCGAACCTTCGGCCCCTCGGTGGCGCCTGCCGCCTGAATCGCCAGGGCGATCAGGTGCGTGGCGTCGTAGGCGTTGGCGATGCCGACGGCGGGCGTGACGTCGGCCATGGACTTGATCGCCGGGTATTTCGCCTTGAGTGCGTCCAGCACCGCCTTCGCCTTCGGGCTGTCGTTGCCGGCGAAGGTGAAGGTCTGGACGAAGTGTACCCGCGCCGCGCCCGGCCCGGCGAGTTCATCGAAGCGCCCGCCGGCCGGTCCCCAATGGGAGATCACCGGCACGGTCCAGCCCATCCGGTCGAGGGACTTCACCACCTGGGCCGAGGGACCGACATTGCCGACGAGGAACAAGGCGTCGGCCCCGGCCTCACGCAGCCGGGAGAGCTGCGGGACCATGTCGATGTCGTTGGCCTCGTATTTCTCGATGCCGGCGCTGGGGAGACCCGCGGCCTTCAGCGCCGCGACCAGCCCCTGCTGGTTCGACTCGCCCCAGGCGTTGTTGACGAGGATCGCGCCGGGCTTCTTCGCGCCATAGGTCTTCACCGCGTAGGCGACGAGGGCCTCGTCCACGAGCGCGTCGACCGCAGAGACCCGGAACACATAGTTGTCGGCGGCGCCGTTGCGGGTGATGCCGGTGCCCGCCGCCCAGGGCCCGACGAAGGGCACCTTCATCTGGTTGGCGATCGGCACGATCGCCATCGAGACCGGCGTGTCGAGCCCGCCGATCAGGGCAACGACCCCGGCGCGCTGAATCAGCTCGCGGGCGGCGAGCACGCCCTTGGACGGGTTGGCCTCGTCGTCGCGGGCAACCAGTTCCAGCGGCCGGCCGAGGACGCCACCGTTGCGGTTGATCTCTTCGATCGCCAGCCCGATCCCGCGGGAGATCGCCTCGCCGGATTTCGCCGATTGCCCACTGAGCGCGGTGACGAGACCGATCTTTACGGGCTCGGCGGCCCGAACCGGGCCGAGGCTCGCGAACCCCGCCAGAACGGCGCCGAGGACGAAGCGCCGTGCGAGGGAGCGAGCAGGCGTGAGGCGTTGGGGCATGGCGATCCGGCTCCGTATGCGGTCGACCACGGACCGCAATGGGCGTGCCAGACGAACCGCGCTTGATTCTGCTCGCGTTTTTCCGTCCGGACCTCGCCACCCGCCGATTGTGCACAAAGTCACGGCAAAGTGCATACAGTTTCTGCATGCACGCGTGCCCTGGCGGCGGCATGTTCGAGGGACGACGGCCGACACTGAGGAGATGGCGGATGAATGCGAAGGCAGCGCAGAGCGCGCGCGATGCGGCGGCGGTGACGGCCTATCTGGAGGCCTCGATGGTGCCCGACCCTGAGACCGCCGCGCGCTACATGGCGCCCGGCATCGCGATCGTCTTCACCGGCGGTCGGGTGTTCCACCATCCGCGCGAGGTGACCGCGTTCAACGCCGGGCGATACGCCTGGGTGAAGAAGCGGATGGAACGGCTCGACGTGGTTCCGGGCGAGGGCCAAACCACGGTCTACAGTCTCGGCACCCTCTACGGCGCGTGGCCGGACGGCACCGCGTTCGACGGCAATCGCTATGTCGACCGCTTCACCGTGCGGGACGGGCTGATCGTCTCCATGGAGGTTTGGAACGACAGCGCCGAGCGGCTGCTCGAACGACAGGGTGGATCGGCCTGACCCGTCAGCCCTCGACGTAGGGGGCGAGCAGGCGGATGAGGTCGCGCTCGCGCCGGGGCTCCTTGAGGATGCGCGCCCGCTCGGCCACCGCGTCGAGATGGTGATCCATCAGGGCGGTTGCCCGCTCGGCCTCGCCTGCCACCAGCGCCGTCACGATTTCCCGGTGCTCGCTCACGGCGCAGTCCGACGAGTGCGGCCGGCTGTAGAGTGACAGGATCAGGGCGCAGCGGTAGCCCAGTTCGGCAACGTAGCGGCGGAGAACCGGACTCCCGGTCATCTCAGCGAGCAGCAGGTGAAACTCGGTGGCGAGCCGGATCGAGGCTGCCTCGGGACCGCGGCTCGCCTGCTCCTCACCCGCGATATGTGCCTTGAGCACGGCCTGCTGCTCGGCGCTCAGACGGCCGGCGAGACGCTGGACCACGAGGCGCTCCAGGCTGATGCGCACGTCGAAGGTGTCGCGCGCCTCCTCCCAGCTCGGGCTCGCGACCACGGCGATGCGGTTCCGGCGCAGTTCGACCAAGCCCTCGCCCGCGAGCTGGCCGAGCGCCTGTCGTGCGATGGTCCGGCTGACGCTGAATCGTTCGCCGAGGGCATCCTCTGGCAACCGGTCCCCCGGGGCCAGAGCCCGTTCCACGATGGCCCGCCGCAGGGATCGGCAGATCGTTCCGACACGGTCAGTCGGGGCGTTCGTCTCACCCTGTCTCATCGCGGACGTGCATCAACCTTGTGACAGAGAACAAACGCGCTCGACCGACGCGGCAGATCGGTTCGACCGCGCATGTCCGCTTCGAGCCGCCTCGAAGCGGGTTCGCCTCCGATGCACAAATGACGCCGAAGCGGCTCGGCCTCGTTTGCCCCGGTCGTCGAACCGGCGCAACGCGTGGGTGACGCGACCCGTAGCGGTCAGCCCCTCCGGGTGCTTACCGATCGCAATGCGCCGCATGAAGGGCCATGCGTTCACGGTCGGCCGCATTGTCCGGACCAGCGGACGCCCCCAAGAGCGCTTGCAGTACGGTTTAAACCAATCAACGGTGAAAGATATATTTATACGGTCTTGGTCGTGATCGGTGCGGTCACGATTACAGGGTCACTATGCTTTATGGCCGCGCGCGTAGGGCTGGGGTGTAAAGTCCTGGGGGCCGTCGGGGCGTGCGGCAACCGGTTCCTGCCGGTGCTGTTCTCCGGTCGCAATCGCTTGAGCGCGTTGCAGCTCGGCCGTTCGTTCATCGATGGCGTCGCGGCAGGACGGAAAACCCTGCGCATCGACCGTTGTGCCGAGCATCAAGTGGTCTTGGTCGATCGACATCCGCCACCCGCGGTCCGATCCGTCCCGTGCGGTCATGGCCGCCATGCACCGATCGAGGAAATCGAGGCGCGCCCCGTCATCCCCGGAGGCCGCCTCAAGGGCCGCACAGATCAGGTCGGTCTCTTCGCGGGTCAGCCAGACCGTCGATGTTCCAAAGCCCTGGCGCTCGGCCTCGGACATCTCTCTCGACAGACGGGCGGCCAGCGCTTTGCGCGATGGTCCGGGACGAGAAGCGGTCATGGGCGGCCTTCCATGCATCCGTTTCGCCTTTTCTCCCCCCGTCAGACAAGATTTGCATCCGGGCCCAGTTACAAACGGATCAAGACGCGTACCGCGCCCGCTCGTCCCTGTCCGTAAACGCTCTCGGCTCGTCTGGAATGGTGGATTTCGGACGATCCACGCGCTCCCTGTTGTGACATCATCTTTTCCCGCGCGATGGCGCGTGTCTTCGCGACGGAACCTGTTCGAGGTCGCTTCTTATCCCGATCGCTGGCTGTTCGGCGGGACGGCCCTACTTCTCTCCGAGTTTGGCTTGCTCAGGCCCTCCGGTGAAGTGTCTGCAAGGGAAACCGGCCAGGCACGCGCTTCGCCGCGGAGGGGAGAACTCTCCGGCCCTGACGGATCGCTGCTCGCAGACAGTCTCGAAACGGATCAATCTGGTCGCTTGGCGCCAAACAGCGCGGAGCAGGTGCCGAAGGCGCTCGCGTCACGACGTCGATCGCGGGCGCAATACGCGCATCGCTCGCAGGCTTGCGGTCTTGGAGTTCGCGGGGATTGTTTCGTGGCAGACGGGCGCGCTCGCCGCCGATGGGGCTGACAACCCGAGCCTCCGGAACGCCACGCTCGTCACGCCAGACGCAACGAATTTCTCGATCCGGCCGCCGATGCCGTGCCGAGCGACGGCACCAAAATATACACCCGCGATCGTATTCACGCGTCCGGATACAGCCGCAGCGTGAGAATGGTGGGCCGACAACGAAGAAGATGCCGACCCACCAGCCGCTGGCCTGACAGTATCAGCGCAGCGAAACAATTCAAATGTTACTTTCATCTTTTGTCAAGTTGGGCTGGCACGCGTTGACACTTTCGTGATCTGGGACCGATTGCATCGGCGCGCCGAATCCACGGTGTGATTGCTATGCGCGGCGTCGACCGTCGTATGCATTCTCCATCGGCCCTCAAGCCAACCCTTCAAATGCGACCGATCGCGTACACGCCCTCGCAACGGCGGCTTTCTAGAACACCGCCATGGGTTCACTTGCCTTCGAGTTACGACTTCTGGGCGTGGCCGCCGCTCTCGGCGGCTTGCTGCTCATGATGGTCGCGGAAGAGCCAACCCTCGCTTCGGTGGGAGGGGGCCTTGCCGGTCTCGTTTTCTTCGCGGCGACCCGGCTCGTACCGTACCGTAAGCCGGTGAAGGCGCCGAGAGCGATCGCCGGGGCGCGAGCGGAGACGATGCCGGAGAGCGAAGCCGGCCCTCCCGGTGCCCCGTTGCCGGCCGATCTGCATGCCGCACTCCAGCGCAAGGTTCGCGTGACACGTCCGCCGAACCAGACGCTTGCCTCCTCGGTCCTGCCCCCTTCACGGGTGGCGCGGTCCCCGTCGACGCCCTGATCGCGGGAACCGGATCAGCGCGGGCTAAGCGTGACGGCTCAGACTTTCCCGAGGGTGAGCGTCCCGTCCTCCATGAACGAGAAGACGATCCCGTGCGTCCGCAAAGCCTTGATCGCGGCCTGGAACGCGCGCCGGGAGGCGCTCACGTCTTCATCCTCGAGCCGGCGGACGGTGGAGAACGAAAGTCCGGCCGCTTCGGCGAGCTGCTGCATCGACCAGTCGAGCAAGGCGCGACCCGCCCGCAGATGGATGCCGCGGACGAGCTGCTCCAGGCTCTCCTGCATCACCCCCGGCACGGCCCCGTCGAGGTGGAGCGGTGCGATGTAGTTCACCCAACCGTCGCCGCTGCCATTCGCGTTCCGCATCGGGACCATCACCATGCGATAGGGTGCGATCGCGCCGCTTGCCAAGCTGAGACGGGGGCGCGTGTGGACGACCTGCCGCGTGAGGTAGAGTTCTCGGCCGTGTTCGCGCCAACGCGCACGTTCCTCCTTCTGGACGGGCAGCGTCGGCTCCTCGAGGAGGGCCTGTAGCGGCAACCCGACCAGCTCCAGCCACTCGGGCGAGAAGTCGGTGTAGGGGTAGACGGTGGTGACGGAGGTAAACGCCCCGGTCTGCTCGAAGAGGACTCGCTTGCGCCGACGTTCCGCGGCCTGCGCGCGCGCCAGCATCTCACGGTCGCTCACATCGATCAGCACGCCCATGGCCTGAAGCGGGCGCCCGTCCGGTGCCATGATCACTTCGCCGCGGCTCATGACGGTGCGCAGCGTGCCGTCCGGGCGAATGATCCGGAAGGTCTGCTGCGTCATCTGGCCGGTCTGAAGCATCTCCGACGTCGAGGTGACACGGTCCCGGTCCTCCGGGTGGACGAGGGTGAAGAGCAGGCCGTACGCCGCCCGCGCCGTGGTCGGTTCGAGGCCGAGGATGCGAAACAGACCCGGCGACCAGACGTGCTCATCCGTGGCGAAGGTCCACGACCACGTTCCGGTCAGGCCGAAGCCTTCGACCATGCGAAGGTAGTCGTGGGACATGATCGGGGACACCGCCGCAGGCATATCCCGGGTTCTCTGACGAGCCGATGATTGTGTGCGACCAGATTGTGCGCTGGCGCTTCGCCTGCAGCCACACTAGCAGAGGGGTGCCGGGGTAAACCTACCATAAGTTTGCGGATGCGTAGTTCAGCTTTTCCTGGCAGAAGGGTGTCAGCGTCTCTCTTGCCATCCGGCCGCTCGTGGCAGCCTCAGCCTCAGCCACGCCGCTCCCTCACCCGTCGGGTCTCGGCCACCGGTCCAGCGGTTACGGAGCAGCATCCGTCGGGCGGCGCGTCAGCGAAGTCATTGCCGATTTGGCGCCGGCCGGGCCTCCGCGCTCGAGCCCGGATCTCGCGCGATGTCGCGGCCGAGGCGGAGAACCGCGAGCCCGGCCAGAACCAGCACGGCGGCCACCGCGGCCAGCGCGTCGTCGAAGCGACCGGTCGCATCGCGGATCCAGCCCATGAGGGCCGGTCCGGCGAAGCCGCCGAGGCTTCCGAGCGCGTTGATCAGAGCGATGCCCCCCGCGGCGGCGCTGCCCGTGAGGAGGCGGGTCGGCAAGGTCCAGAAGGTCGGCAGAGCCGCGAAGACCCCCAACGCCGCCGCACTCAGCGCAGCGATGGTGAGGAGCGGTGTGCCGACTTGGCTCGCGGCAAAGAGGGCGAGGCCGGCGGCGACGGTGGGGATCGCGACATGTCGGGTGCGCTCGCCCGTGCGGTCGGAATGGCGTGTCCAGACCAGCATGCCCGCCGCCGAGACGATGTAGGGCACGGCGGTGACGAACCCCGTTGCCGTCGTGGTGAAGCCGAAGCCACTCACGATCTGCGGCAGCCACAGACCGACAGCGTAGAGGCCGGTGCTGAGCCCGAAATAGACCAGCCCGAGCCCGAGCACCCGCGGATCGAGCAGTGCGGTACCCAGATGCGCCGTCCGGTTCGGGCCGAGCCGGCGATCCTCCGCCATCCGCGCCACGAGGCTCGCCCGTTCCTCGGCGGTCAGCCAGGAGGCGCGTTCCGGCCGGTCGGTCAGCACGAACAGGGTCGCGATCCCGAGAAGCAGGCTGGGGGCGGCTTCCAGCAGGTAGAGCCACTGCCAGCCTGCCAGACCGAGCCAGCCTTCCGTGAGGCTCATGACGAGGCCGGAGAGCGGCGCACCGATCGCCGCCGAGAGCGGCACCGCCATCATGAAGGTGCCGACGATGCCGGCCCGCTGCCGGGCGGGAAACCAGTAGGTGAGATAGAGGATGATGCCGGGGAAGAAGCCGGCTTCGGCAAGCCCGAGCCCGACGCGCACGAGGTAGAACGACCACTCGCCGACGACGAGCGCGGTCGAGGCCGAAACCAGCGACCACGTCACCATGATCCGCGCGATCCAGAGCCGCGCCCCGACCCGGTCCAGGATGAGGTTGCTCGGCACTTCGAAGGCGACGTAGCCAAGAAAGAACAGACCCGCCCCGAACCCGTAGGCCGTCGCCGACAGGCCGAGATCCCGGTTCATGGTGAGGGCGGCAAAGCCGACATTCACCCGGTCGAGATAGGCGAAGAAGTAGCACAGCATCAGGAAGGGCAGCAGGCGCCGCGCCACCTTGCTCGTGAGCGCATCCGCCATCCCGTCACCCCGTCCGATCGCTCGGCCGCGTGCCGTGCGCGGGGATCTCGTAACGGACTTGCCGAGGGCCGGATAGAAGCGGCGTCAGGCCCCGCCGCGGCGGTGACCATCGATCACCGAAGGGTGAGGCCGGGATGGGAAGATAGAACTATGTTGTCCCAAACGTTAAGCGAGGCCGTTGGCGATGTCGTCCCCTCTGGCCGGCATATCGGAACCGCCTCGGCGCCGTCGGGCTTCCCTTGTGATGGGACTTGCTCGAGCACGGTCCCGAGACCGTTACAGGAGGACGCCATGGGTCTGTTCACGAAGGACATCAAGTCGCTGGACGACCTCTTCGTGCACACGTTGCAGGACGTCTATTACGCGGAGAACCAGATCACCAAAGCTTTGCCGACGATGATCGGGAAGGCGACGAACGCGCAGCTTCGCCAGGGTTTCGAGACGCATCTGCGCGAGACCGAAGGGCAGATCAAACGCCTCGAACAGGTGTTCGAGATGCATGGCCACAAGCCGAAGGCGGTCAACTGCCCCGCCATCGACGGGATCATCAAGGAAGCCAACGAGACCGCCGGTGAGGTCGCCGACAAAGAGGTGCTCGATGCCGCCCTGCTCGCGGCGGCGCAGGCGGTCGAGCATTACGAGATCGCCCGCTACGGCACCCTCGTCGCCTGGGCCAAGCGGCTCGGCCGCGACGATTGCGCGGCGGTGCTGCAGCAGACGCTCGATGAGGAGAAGGCCACCGACCAGAAGCTCACGGCCCTGGCCGAGAGCCGGGTGAACCAGAAGGCGGCCTGACCACCGACGAAACGGACCGCCGCGGTTCCGGCACCGGTCGGACCGGCAACCCGGCGGTCCTGTCATGCCGGATGCAGCGGCCCTCGCGCCTTCCGGCGCGGGGACCTCGCGCCCGGCGCGGCTCTTCCCTTTGCTCTGCCCGCGACTCGCATCGAGCCGCTTTTGCACCGGTACTGCCGATGACCGCCCTCTTCCCCTTCGACAACAGCTATGCGCGCTTGCCCGACCGCTTCTTCGGCCGGGTTGCGCCGACGGCGGTCGAGGCGCCCCGGCTGGTCCGGTTGAACCGGGCGCTCGCCGTGGATCTCGGCCTCGATCCCGACCGTCTCGAAAGCCCGGAGGGCGTCGAAGTTCTGGCCGGACGGCGGGTGCCGGAGGGCGCGGAGCCGCTGGCGGCCGCCTATGCCGGGCACCAGTTCGGGCAATTCGTGCCGCAGCTCGGCGATGGGCGCGCGATCCTGCTGGGCGAGGTCGTGGGCCGGGACGGGCGCCGCCGCGACATCCAACTCAAAGGGTCCGGCCCGACCCCGTTTTCCCGACGCGGCGACGGACGCGCCGCCCTCGGGCCGGTGCTGCGCGAGTATCTCGTCAGCGAGGCGATGCACGCCCTCGGCATTCCGACCACCCGTGCGCTCGCGGCCGTGACCACGGGCGAGCGGGTGGTCCGCGAGACGGTGCTGCCGGGCGCCGTGCTGACTCGGGTCGCGTCGAGCCATATCCGGGTCGGGTCGTTCCAGTTCTTCGCCGCCCGCGGGGATGTCGAAGGTCTGCGCGCGCTCGCCGACCACGCGATCGCGCGCCACGATCCCGAGGCCGCGCGGGCCGACAATCCCTACCGCGCCTTGCTCGGCGGCGTGATCCGCCGCCAAGCCGCCTTGGTCGCGCGTTGGCTCACCGTCGGCTTCATCCACGGCGTGATGAACACCGACAACATGTCGATTGCCGGCGAGACCATCGATTACGGTCCCTGCGCCTTCCTCGACACCTACGATCCGGCGACCGCCTTCAGCTCCATCGACCGCCACGGGCGCTACGCCTACGGCAACCAGCCGCGCATCGCCCTGTGGAACCTCACCCGGCTCGCCGAGGCACTGCTGCCGCTCCTGTCGGAGGATGAGACGCAGGCCGTTGCCGAGGCCGAGGCCGCGCTGGCCGGCTTCGCAGCTCAGTTCGAGGCCGCCTATCACGGCGGATTGAACCGCAAGCTCGGTCTTGCCACGATGCGCGACGGCGATCCCGCGCTTGCGGGCGATCTGCTGAAAACCATGGCCGAGAACGAGGCCGACTTCACCCTCACCTTCCGGCGCCTCGGCGAGGCTGCGCCGGGACCCGACGGCGAAGCGGATCCGGCGGCGGTCGAGGCCGTGCGCAGCCTGTTCATCGACCCGACCGCCTATGACCGCTGGGCCGAAGGCTGGCGTCGCCGGCTCAGCGAGGAGCCGGGCGATGCCGAGGCGAAGCGGCAAATGATGCGGACCGCCAATCCCGCCTTCATCCCCCGCAACCACCGCGTGGAGGCGATGATCGAGGCCGCGGTCGAACGGCAGGATTTCGCGCCGTTCGAAACGTTGCTGACCGTCCTTGCCCGCCCCTACGACGACCAGCCGGACTTCGCGTCTTACGCCGAGGCTCCGGAAGGCGGCGGGCGTGGATATCGCACCTTCTGCGGAACCTGAGACGAATACATTTCTTACAATATGTCGTCACAAGCAACTGAGTCGTGATATAGATCATTTGCCGAATTATATTGGATGATTGCAGATTATTTTATTTGAGATCAGTCTTTCCGTAAGAATGCGACCGTAGCTACCCTCCCCGATCCATCGACCTCTGCGATGGGCTCGGGGAGGTCGTCAGGCCGCAGAGCGTCCGCTCGCCCGAGACAGTTCGACGGCCGCTCGCTGCCCGTGCTGCTCTGCTCGGCGGTCTGTTCGTTCTGGCCGCGACCCTTGCGGTCGGCGGCAATCTGCGGCTTGAGGCCCGCGCCGCCGATGCGCTGGACAGCCCTCTGCGCTTGCTCCGAGCCGGCATGGTTCGCGACGGAGCGTCGTGAGCGCGAACCTCAACGCTGTCACTGTCCAGATGCTCGCCTCGGCGTCCGAGCTGTCGCAGCAATCGGAGCATCCGCGCGCCGAGGTGACGCACGTCCTGGGAACGGTGCGGTTAGCCTGAAGCGACGGAGCGGGGGAACACGGATCAAATACAAGCTTCGCCGCCGCAAATACGGACGGTGCGGATTGACGGGAGGGTGCGTATCGCTTACTCCGCGCCCCTCACTTGCAGAATCTCAGTTGCAGGTCGCTCGCCGAAACTCGGCGGGTCAGCGGCGAACGGATCGACGATGCGCACGGTTCTTATCGTAGTGGAAGCGCCACAGACGGGGCGGGCTTGATCTCAAGCCTGACAGGCCCGGTCGGTGGCGCATGCAGGGTCCCTCGGGGCCCTTTTTTATTGCGCGAAATCCAACGGGCCGGCATGCGGATCGGAAGACGAAGAACGGATTGATGGAGGATTCGATGAGCGGCGAGGTCATGACCGGGGCCCAGATGGTCATCCGGGCGTTCCAGGATCAGGGCGTGGATACCCTGTTCGGCTATCCGGGCGGCGCGGTGCTGCCGATCTACGACGCGCTTTTCGACGAGACCAAGATCCAGCACGTGCTGGTGCGTCATGAGCAGGGTGCGGTCCACGCGGCCGAGGGCTATGCCCGTTCGTCGGGCAAGGTCGGCGTCGTCCTCGTCACGTCGGGCCCCGGTGCCACCAACATCGTCACCGGCCTCACCGACGCGATGCTGGATTCGATCCCGCTCGTCGCCGTCACGGGTCAGGTTCCGACGCACCTGATTGGCTCCGACGCGTTCCAGGAATGCGACACGGTCGGCATCACCCGGCACTGCACGAAGCACAATTACCTCGTCAAATCGATCGAGGACCTGCCGCGCATCCTGCACGAGGCGTTCTACGTCGCGAGCCACGGTCGCCCCGGCCCGGTCGTCATCGACCTGCCGAAGGACATCCAGTTTGCGAGCGGCGTCTATTCCCGCCCGGCGCAGGATGGCCACAAGACCTACAACCCGCCGGTGAAGGGCGATTCCGAGAAGATCCGCGCGGCGGTCGAGCTGATGGCGGGCGCACGCCGTCCGGTCTTCTATACCGGCGGCGGCGTCATCAATTCGGGGCCGGAAGCCTCGCGGCTGCTGCGCGAGTTGGTCGCCGAGACTGGCTTCCCGGTCACGTCCACGCTGATGGGTCTGGGCGCCTTCCCCGCCTCCGACGACAAGTTCCTCGGAATGCTGGGCATGCACGGCACCTACGAGGCCAACCTCGCGATGCATGACTGCGACGTGATGATCAACATCGGCGCGCGCTTCGACGACCGCATCACCGGCCGCCTCGATGCCTTCTCGCCGTTCTCGAAGAAGATCCACGTCGATGTCGACGCCTCCTCGATCAACAAGGTCGTGAAGGTCGATGTCGGCATCCTCGGCGATTGCGCCGCGGTGCTGGAGGAGATGCTCGCCCAGTGGCGCGCGCTGCCGAAGCAGCCCGACAAGGATCGGATGGAGGATTGGTTCAACAAGATCAGCCGCTGGAAGTCGCGCGACTGCCTCGCCTACTGGCCGTCGGGCACGATCATCAAGCCGCAATACGCGGTGCAGCGGCTCTACGAGGCGTGCAAGGATCGCAAGACCTTTATCACGACCGAGGTCGGCCAGCATCAGATGTGGGCGGCGCAGTACTTCAAATTCGATGAGCCGAACCGTTGGATGACCTCGGGCGGCCTCGGCACCATGGGCTACGGCCTGCCGGCGGCGATCGGTACCCAGCTCGCCAACCCGGACGGCCTCGTCATCGACATCGCGGGCGAAGCCTCGATCCTGATGAACATGCAGGAGATGTCGACGGCGGTGCAGTACCGGCTGCCGGTCAAGATCTTCATCTTGAATAACGAGTATATGGGCATGGTGCGCCAGTGGCAGGAGCTGCTGCACGGCTCGCGCTACTCGCAGAGCTACTCCGAGAGCCTGCCGGACTTCGTGAAGCTGGCCGAGGCCTACGGCGCCAAGGGCATCCGCTGCGAGAAGCCCGGTGAACTCGACGCGGCGATCCAGGAGATGCTGGACTATGACGGTCCGGTGATCTTCGACTGCATCGTCGACAAGAAGGAAAACTGCTTCCCGATGATCCCGTCGGGCAAGGCGCATAACGAGATGCTGCTGTCCGACTATCTCGGCGAGACTGGGGTCGAGATCGGCGACGTCATCTCGGCTGAGGGCAAGATGCTGGTCTGATCAGACCCGCATCGCGCGAAGGCGCGAGACCGCCATGCCCAACGTCGCCCGTTTCGATGCGTCAGGACCTCTTTCCGCGGAGGCTCCTGGCCCATCGGCGCACTGCCGTGCGGGTTCGCTTCGGCCAGCCCGGCGGCGGCGGCAGGGCGTCGTGCCGGCGCGGGTCCAGATGAGGCACCGTGGCGGCGCGCTCGGCGGCGGTGAGGTCGCTGCGCTTGCGCAGCAGCACGAAGAACTCGGTGTCGCACGGACGGGTCGGCTCCAGGGCCGCACATTCGAACGGGAGCAGGTCGAGGGCGAGGATTTCCGTCAGCGCGCGGGCGAAGCTGTACGGCGTGAACACCGTGCAGTGGACGTCGATGTGAAACCCGCTCGCGATCGCGGTCGCGGTGGCGTCGAGCGCCGCCGGCGGACCGCCGACGATCAGCCTCTCCGGAACCGGCTTGCCGCGCCATGTGGCGAGCACGTCGATCTCGCTGGCCCGCGCGAAATGTTCGTAGATGGCCTCCGGCGGCGGCGTGCGCAGCCGCAAAAGATGGGCTGCGATGAGCGCGCCGACGCTGGACGGGGTGCGGAAATGGTCGAAGGTGAAGCGCTTGTCCGGCACCATCAGGCAGAACACGCCGCCCTCGTTCAGGGCCTCGCCGCATTCGCGCAGCCAGCCGATGCAGTCGGGAACGTGCTCGACGACGTGCGAGGCGACGATGTAGTCGACCGGACCGCGCGAGCCGAGGGCTCGCGGCAGCCCGCCTTCGCCGAGCACGACATCGACGGGAACGATTCCCTCGATGCCGGCGGGGCCGAGGGTCGGGTGGTCGCGGTACTGGTTGCGCAGCCCCTCGGTCGAGAGGTGGTCGGCATAGAGGACGTTGCCGTCGCTCTTGAGGAGGATCGGGCGCGTGAGGGGCCCGAGCTCGACGCCGGTTCGGCCCTGCGGCCGGACGAGATTCAAAACACGCTGACGCCGATCCATGGCGCGGCCGGTATCATGCCATTGGCGGCTCGGTCCAGCACTGGAATGCCGACCTGAGGTGGCACGGGCGAGATTGCAAGAAGATCAAGTTGAGGAACGCGACGAAATGAATGCGATGAACACCCACTATCCCGAGCCCACCCGGATCGAGACCGTCAACCGCCATACCCTCGCGGTGGTCGTGGACAACGAGCCGGGTGCCTTGGCCCGCATCGCCGGCCTGTTTTCCGGCCGCGGCTACAACATCGAGAGCCTGACGGTCTCCGAGACGGAAGAGGCGCGCCACCTCTCGCGCATCACCATCGTCACCACCGGCACCAATGCCGTGATCGACCAGATCAAGGCGCAGCTCGACCGCCTCGTGCCGGTGCACCGCGTCGTCGATCTCACGCTTCAGGGACAGGCGCTGGAGCGCGAGCTGTGTCTCGTGAAGGTGGCCGGCACCGGCGAGCACCGGAGCGAGGCTCTACGCCTCGCCGCCGCCTTCGGCGCCCGCACCCTCGACGCCACGCTGAACTCCTTCGTGTTCGAGTTGACCGGCTCGACGGAGGAAATCGACCGCTTCATCCGCCTGCTCAGCGTGATCGGCCTCGTCGAGATCTCCCGCACCGGCATCGCCGCGATGGGGCGTGGCGCGGAGCCGCTGTAACTGGGCATTCCCGCGGACGACGCTATTCTTCGGGAGGCGTCGTCCGCAGCGATAAGAAGCCCATGACCGCCCGCACCCTCTACTACGCCCCCGGCGCTTGCTCGCTCGCCTCCCACATCGTGCTGGAGGAGATCGGCGCGCCCTACGAGACCATCCGCCTCGACCTCGCCAAGGGCGACCAGCGAGCGCCGGAATATCTCGCGGTCAACGAGCGCGGGCGTGTGCCGGCCCTCTACGACGAAGGCTGGGTGCTCACCGAGAACGCGGCGATCCTGCGCCACCTCGCCCGGTCGCATCCGGAGGCCGGCCTGCTGCCGGAGGATCTGCGCGGGCAGGCCACGGCCGATGAGTGGATGGCCTGGCTTTCGACCGGGCATCACATCGCCTATGCCCATGTCCGCCGACCCGAGCGCTACAGCGCCGACGAAGATGCCTTCCCGGAGATCCGGGCGAAGGGGGCCGATACGTTCGGCGATCTCTGCACCATGACCGAGGTGCGTCTCTCGAATGGCGGCTGGGCGCTCGGCGAGCGCTACAGCGTGGTCGATCCCTATCTCCTGGTGTTCTGGCTCTGGGCCCGCGGCCCCGTGATCGGCTTCGATATGCCCTCGCTCTTCCCGGCCTGGACGGCGCATGCCCGCCGCATGGCCGAGCGCCCCGCGGTGCGCACGGTCTTCGAGCGCGAGGGGCTGACGCTGCCGGCCTGAACCCTCAACACCCCTCCCCTCGTGAGCGTGAAACGATCGAGAGCGTCGCCCGTGGCGCGGGAATCGCTTGGCCGCGGCAGCGGACGCAATCTCACCGTGCGGAATCGAACGAAGGTGAGGGTTTCGCGGGTGGCATGGAACGCGCCGGGCGCGACACGGTTCTGCCGCTCAGGTTCAAAGACCGAGGACGAGACGAGGGCGGCGGGCGGCGATGTGCGGGATCTGCGGAGAGATCGACTTCGGCGGCACGGCCGATCCGAACGCCGTGCGGGCGATGATGGAGGTTCTGCGCCCCCGCGGTCCTGATGCCGGCGGGATCCACGGCCAGGGCGGCGTCCTGTTCGGCCATTGCCGTCTGAAGATCATCGATCTGTCGGAAGCCGGCCAGCAGCCGATGGTCGATGCCGAACTCGGGCTCTCCCTCGTCTTCAACGGCTGCATCTACAACTACAAAGACTTGCGCGAGGAGCTTGTCGCCAAGGGCTACCGTTTCTTCTCGACCAGCGACACCGAAGTGGTGCTCAAGGCGTTCCACGCCTGGGGCCGGGATTGCGTGAAGCGCTTCCTCGGCATGTTCGTCTTCGCCGTCCACGAGCGCGATTCGGGCCGTGTGACGCTCGCCCGCGACCGGCTCGGCATCAAGCCGCTCTACTACGCCGAGACCGGCAAGCGCTTCCGCTTCGCCTCGTCGCTGCCGGCCCTGCTCGCGGCGGGCGATGTCGACACCACGATCGATAAGGTGGCGCTCCACCACTACATGAGCTGGCATGCGGGCGTGCCGGCGCCGCTGACGATCCTCAAGGGCGTGCGGAAGGTTCACCCGGCCGCGACCCTGACCTTCGAGCCCGACGGTTCGCGCCGCGAAGAGACCTACTGGTCGCTCGTGGTCGGGCCCCGCGAGGAAGACCGCCGCCGGACCGAGGCGGATTGGCGCGCGGCGGTGCTGGACTCGCTCACTACGGCGGTCGCGCGCCGTCAGATCGCCGACGTGCCGACCGGCGTGCTGTTGTCGGGCGGTCTCGATTCCTCGGTGATCGTCGCGCTTTTGGCGAAGAGCGGTCAGAGCGGCTTGAAGACCTTTTCAGTCGGCTTCGACGCGGTGAACGGCGTCGAGGGCGACGAGTTCAAATACTCCGACATCATCGCCGAGCGGTTCGAGACCGAACACGCCAAGCTCATCGTGGACGGCTCGCGCACGCTGGAGGCCCTGCCGGCGGCGATCCATGCCATGGCCGAGCCGCAGATGAGTCACGACGCCGTGGCCTTCCTCCTGCTGTCGCAGGAAGTCGCCAAGCACGTGAAGGTGATCCAGAGCGGTCAGGGCGCCGACGAGGTGTTCGGCGGCTACCATTGGTACCCGAAGCTGATGGGCTCGACCGACCCGACGACGGATTACGCGAACGCCTATTTCGACCGCGACCACGCGGAGATGCGCGAGGCGCTCACACCCGATTTCGTGGACGAGGATTACAGCCGCGATTTCCTGGCCCGCTTCTTCGCCGAGTCGCAGAGCGCGAGCGCCATCGACAAGACCCTCGATCTCGATCAGCGGATCATGCTCGTGGACGATCCGGTCAAGCGGGTCGACAACATGACCATGGCCTGCGGGCTGGAGGCGCGTGTCCCCTTCCTCGATCACGAATTGGTCGAACTCGCCGCCCGCATCCCCGCCGAACTGAAGGTGCGTGGCGGCGGCAAGTACATCCTCAAGGAGGCCGCCCGCGCCGTGGTCCCGGCGGAGGTGATCGACCGGCCGAAGGGCTATTTCCCGGTTCCGGCGCTGAAGCACATCCGCGGGCCGTTCATGGATTTCGTGCGCGACGTTCTCGACCAGCCGGCCGCCCGCGAGCGCGGAATCTTCAACCGGGCTTACGTCGATCGCCTGCTGGCCGATCCCGACGGGACACTGACGCCGAAGGGCAATTCCAAGCTCTGGCAGGTTGCACTTCTGGAAGCGTGGCTGCAATCGCACGGCATCTGATCCGCCGCTCCTGCGTTGCACGCATGAACCGCCGCGCCGAAATTCGTTCGGCGCGGGCGGCATCGCTCAAGGTGACGCGGATTCTCCACGATCTTGGCCGATGCGCATCGCGCTGGAACGCTGCGGGAGACCCCAAACGATGTGTCGCTGGATCGCCTATCGAGGCCGCACGATCCCGCTCGAGCATTATGTGACCGAGCCGGCGCATTCGCTGGTCTCGCAGAGCATCAAGGCGCTCGAATCGACGGCGAGCACCAACGGCGACGGCTTCGGCCTCGGCTGGTACGGCGATCACCCCGAGCCCGGTCGCTTCCGCGAGGTGCAGCCGGCGTGGTCCGACGAGAACCTGCGCTACATCTGCCGCCACCTGCACTCGCACCTGTTCTTCGCCCATGTGCGGGCGGCGACCGGCACGCCGATCACCCGGCCGAACTGCCACCCCTTCGCCTGCGGGCCGTGGCTGTTCATGCATAACGGCTATATCGGCGATTGGGCGCGCCTGCGCCGGCCGATCGAAGCCCTGATCCCGGACGAGCTCTATCCCTCGCGCAACGGGACGACCGATTCCGAGGCGCTGTTCCTGGCGATCCTCGGCCAGGGCCTGATGGCCTCGGACGTGAAGCGCGATCCGATCACCGCCACGACGCGGGCGCTGGCGGCGGTGACGGAACTGGTCGGCGGCATCGAGGGCGGGCACCCGTTCCGCTTCACCGCGGCGCTCGCTGACGGACGCGATCTCTACGCCTTCCGCTACGCCGCAAATGACGCGGCCAACAGCATGTATTACCGGCAGTCGGCGGATGGCGTCGTGGTGGTCTCGGAGCCCTTGGACAAGGAGCACGCGACCTGGACGCCTGTGCCCGACAACAGCGTCGTGATCGCCCGCAAGGACGCGCTGGTCGAGGTCGTGTCGTTGAAGGAGTTCGGTCTCGCCCGGACGTCCCGCCTGCCGCAACTGCAAATGCAGATGAGCGCGTGACCGTGTATGACGCCAAGCGGGGCTCGGCGCCTCCTAAGAGTCCGTCCGATAAGTCATGATGCTCGCCCGAGCCTTCGGACGAGGATCATGACGGCGGCGGCGTAGAGGAAGGCCTGGGCCGAGGCGAGGG
>NZ_LMNS01000013.1 GCF_001423405.1 Methylobacterium sp. Leaf123
TCCACATGGCACGTCCAGATCAGGCTTCAGCACCCTTCTGGAATCACCGCCATCCCGGCCACTCAACCCCGGCCAGACATTATCGGACGGGCTCTTAGACCGAGCGCTCGCTTGCCAACCCCCGAATTCTGCCGTCAGGTACCCTGCATCGGTGAAGACTGGGAAAGGGACCGGATCGTCGGCATCCGAGTCGGGACCAGCACGTCAGCAAGTCGAGCCTGCCCCAGATGACCGAGAGCGCCACTCCCGAGTTTCCGCTCTTCCTCGCCGGCGGAGGGCGGATGGGCGCGATGATGCGCTCGCACGATTGGTCCGGCTCGCCGCTCGGGCATCCCGCCTCCTGGCCGCCCTGCCTGCGCTCGACGGTGAGCCTGATGCTCGGGTCGCGCTTCCCGATGTTCGTGGCGTTCGGACGGGAGCTTGGCTTCCTCTACAACGACGCGTACGTCGAAATCCTTGGTGGCAAGCATCCGGCGGCCCTCGGTCGGCGCTTCCACGACATCTGGGCGGAGATCTGGCCCGACATCTCTCCGCTCATCGAGAAGGCGCTCGCCGGCGAGTCGACATGGTCCGAGGACTTGCCTCTGACCATGAATCGGCGGGGCCATGACGAGCCGACTTGGTTCACCTTCTCCTACTCGCCGGTGCGCGATGAGCAGGACAGGGTCGCCGGCATGTTCTGCGCCTGCACCGAGACGACCGGTCGGGTGCAGGCCGAGGCCGCCCTGCGGGCCAACGAGGCCCGTCTCCAGTTCCTCGATCAGCTCGGGAAGGAGACGGCCAAGAGCACCGATGCGGACGAGATCCTCGCGACGACCACCCGCATGGTCGCCGCGTATCTCAGCCTCTCCAACTGCGCCTACGCCGACATGGACGCCGACGAGAACGGGTTCACCATCCGAGGCGACTGGGCCGCCGAAGGGTCACCGAGCATCGTCGGCCACTATAGCCTGAAGGACTTCGGCAGGCGGGCCGTCGACGAACTCAGCGCCGGCCAACCCCTGATCATCAACGACAACCGCGCGGAACTGGCGCCCGAGGAGGCTGCGACCTTCCAGGCCATCGGCATCACGGCCACGATCTGCCTCCCGCTCGTCAAGGACGGTCGCTTGACCGCGCTGATGGCCATCCACGACCGGGTGCCGCGAACTTGGTCGGATCACGACCTCGCGCTGATCACCGAGGTGACGGAGCGTTCCTGGGCGCATATCGAACGGGTCCGGGCCATCGCGAAGCTCGAAGCGCTCAACACGACCCTCGAGGAGCGTGTCGAGGAGCGAACCTCCCAGCTCCTCGAGACGGAGGCGGTGCTGCGGCAGTCGCAGAAGCTGGAGGCGGTGGGCCAGCTCACGGGCGGCGTGGCGCACGACTTCAACAACATGCTCACCATCATCCGCTCGTCGGTGGACTTCCTGCGCCGTCCGGAGCTGCCCGAGGAGCGCAAGTCCCGCTACCTCAACGCCGTGTCGGAGACGGTGGACCGCGCCGCCAAGCTCACCGGCCAACTCCTGGCCTTCGCGCGGCGGCAGACGCTCAAACCCGAGACGCTCGACGTCGGGGCGCGGCTGCATGCCGTGGCCGAGTTGCTCGATACGGTCACGGGCGCCCGCATCAAGGTGATGACCGATCTTCCGGACCAGCCCTGCTTCATCGAGGTGGATCTCAGCCAGTTCGAGACGGCGCTGGTCAATATGGCGGTGAATGCACGCGACGCCATGAACGGTGAAGGCACCCTCACGCTGCGCCTCGAGTGCTGCGTGCCGTTGCCGTCGATACGAGGCCATTCCGGCGCGCCCGGTCCTTTCGCGGCCGTCTCGCTCAGCGATACGGGCGGCGGCATCCCACCCAGCCTGACCAACTGCATCTTCGAGCCGTTCTTTACGACCAAGGACGTCGGCAAAGGCACAGGCCTGGGCCTTTCTCAGGTCTTCGGCTTCACCAAGCAGTCGGGTGGCGACGTGACGGTCGAGAGCGTATTGGGCCAGGGCACCACCTTCACGCTCTACCTGCCGGAGGTGCAGCCGAAAGCGCCCCTAACCGAGTGCGCGTGCGAAACCGCCGAGACCGATTCGAGCGGCGCGGGCCAGCGGGTGCTGGTGGTCGAGGACAACATCGAGGTCGGCCGCTTCGCCACCCAGATCCTGCAGGATCTCGGTTATGTCACGACCTGGGCGGGCAACGCCGAGGAGGCGCTGGACAAGCTCGGCCCGCATGGCAGCGATTTCGACGTCGTGTTCTCGGATGTGGTCATGCCCGGCATGGGCGGCATCGAACTGGCCAAGCTGCTGCGCCGCCGGCTCCCCCGCCTGCCAGTGGTGCTGGCCTCGGGCTACAGCCACGTGCTGGCGCAGGAGGGCAGCCACGGCTTCGAACTGCTGCAGAAACCCTACTCGGCCGACCAAGTCTCGCGCGTGCTTCGCAAGGTCGTCCGACGAAGCCCGGAGCTTTGCTGACGCCGACAGGGCGTGGCTCGGCAAGGCGCAGGCGCGCGCCATTTTCGTCGCATTGTCCGGCGCCCGGCTCTTCGACAGGAGCGGCCCGGACATTCGCAGTTCGACAGCCTGATCGCGAGCGACCATGCCTCGGGCCTCGGTGCATGGATCCGGAGGTCGCGTATTCGAGAACGCTGAGCCGACCTTTTGGAGGAGGTTGAGTCGCTGCTTTTAAGGCTCTGAAGGGGTAGGGCTTATTGAAACATTGCCCCTGCGACGTTTCTATATTTAACTTGGAACGATTCTGTTGCTGCAAATGATAGTGCGATCTTGCGGCAGCGAGCTGTCGTAGCGACTGCTGTGATTTGGTTTCTGATCCTGGTCGTATGAGCCGGCACCGCGTGGAGGGCTCGTCATGAAGTACGTTCTGGTCGCCTTCGGCATGTTCGCAGGCCTGCTCGCCTACCTCCCGATCGAGGCGAATGCGGCCGTCTGCGCTCGCGGCGTCTACCGGGCCGGCTGCATTGGTCCGCGTGGCGCAGTTGGCGTCCGGCGCGGGTACTACGGACCGCGTGCGGTTGGGGTGGTCCGGCGTGGATACTATGGGCCGCGGGTGATGGGTGTTCGGCCCTCCCGCCGCTGGTGAGTCGGCCGGGGGCATCCTGCATTCCCGTGCACTTAGTGCGCACGAGGCGACTTCAGTGGGTCGAGCGGGCCGACAAACGGCCGTGCCTTTGCCAAGTCTCCCTTAAGCTCGCGCCGCGCGAGCGGATGATGACTGGCTCTTTAGCCACCGGCTCATGCGGGTCGTCCTGAAGCGACCCGCATGAGCCGGCCACTCACAGGAGGCAGTCATGGGTGTCACCAGAAGGACCTTCGCCGCGGGCGCCGCCATAATCCCGTGCATCGGCCCAGGCCTGCCCATCGCTCGGGCGCAGAGTACGGCTCAGGACGCGCCGCTCATCGGCCACAACGCGGCGGTGGATCCACTGGAATGGGCGATCGATGCCTACATTTACGGCTACCCGCTCGTCACCATGGAGATGACCCGGCGCGTCCTCACCAATGTGGCCGCGCCCGAAGGCAAGAACGCCCCGATGGGCCAGTTCGCCAACCTGCGAGAATACCCGGACGCGAAGTTCCGAGCGGTGACCGCCCCGAACGCCGACACGCTCTACTCCAGCGCCTTTCTCGACGTTGGGAAGGAGCCCTATCTCCTCAGCATCCCGGACGAGGACGGCCGCTACTTCCTCATGCCGATGTTGAGTGCCTGGACGAACGTATTCGCTGTACCGGGCAAGCGCACGACCGGGACCGGGCCGCAGACCTACTTCATCGTTGGACCCGACTGGAGCGGCGTCGTCCCGTCCGGCGCCAAGCTGATCCAAGCGCCTACCAGCTTTATTTGGATCCTCGGTCGGACCTACTGCACGGGAACGCCCGAGGACTACAAGGCTGTGCATGCGCTGCAGGATCAGTACCGCCTCATTCCCGCCAGCGCTGTAGGCAAGTCGTACACACCACCCTCGGGTCAGGTCGATCCGCGTGTCGACGCGAAGACGGCCGTGCGCGAGCAGGTCAACCGCATGGACGCGGCGAGCTACTTCAACCTTCTGGCCGCTCTGATGAGGGACAACCCGCCAGCGCTCGCGGACGGCGTTCCGGTCGCCAAGATGGCCTCGCTCGGGATCGTATCCGGTCGACCCTTTGATCCGGCAAGCCAGCCTCTCGCCATCCAAGAGGCAATCGAGCGCGCACCGAAGGAGGCCATTCCGCGCATCATGGGGCACCTGAAAGCGACGGGCCAGCATGTGAAGGGCTGGACCTTCACGACGGATGGCGGCGACTATGGCAAGGATTACCTGCAGCGCGCCCTGGTGACGGCCGTTGGGCTCGGCTGCAACCTGCCGCAGGATGCGGTCTACCCGCTGACCACAGTCGATGCGACGGGCCGGCGGCTGAACGGGACCTCGAAATATGTGATGCGCTTCGCCGCCGGCGAGCTGCCGCCCGTGGATGGTTTCTGGTCGTTGACGATGTACGACGCGGACTATTTCTTCGTCGACAACCCAATCAACCGGTACTCGGTCAGCCCACGCGACGACCTCAAGGCCAATCCGGACGGCTCGGTCGATCTCTTCATCCAAACTGAGAGCCCCGGCACGCAGCAGGCGTCGAACTGGCTGCCGGCGCCACAGGGGCCATTCGTGCTGATGCTGCGGACCTATTGGCCGAAGGACGCCATTTTGAATGGATCGTGGTCGCCGCCGCCGGTCACACGGAGCGCAAGCGCCACGCTCTAGAGCGCTTTCCGACGAAATGGACGCCGACCTGATGCAATCAGGTCGGATACGGCTCTAGGGCTGGGGCGAGATCCGCAGCGTGTTCGGCTGGGATGCCGAACACGCCCCTCGATCGGGCACGCAACGCGTCGGCGTCAGCCGGCGGCGAGCTGCTGCAGAAGGCGCTCGGCCGCAGGTCCGGACGAGGCCGGGTTCTGACCGGTGATCAGCAGGCCGTCCGCGACCACGTAAGGCTGCCAGTCGCCGGCCTTGGTGAACGTGCCACCGTTCCGCTTGAGCTCATCCTCGACGAGGAACGGGACGACGGCGGTGAGGCCGACCGCCTCCTCTTCGGTGTTGGTGAAGCCGGTCACGTCCCGGCCCTCGACGAGCGGCCTGCCGTCGGGGGCCTTGGCATGGCGCAGCACGCCGGGGGCGTGGCAGACGAGGGTGACAGGCTTGCCGGCCGCGAGCGTGGTTTCGATGAGACCGACCGAGGCGGGATCCTCCGCAAGGTCCCAGAGCGGCCCATGGCCGCCCGGATAGAAGACGGCATCGAAGCCGTCATGGGTCACGGCATCGAGGCGGATCGTGTCCGCCAGAACCGCGTTGGCCGCGCTGTCGGCCTCGAAGCGGCGGGTCAGGTCGGTCTGGAAGTCCGGTTCGTTGCTCTTTGGGTCGAGCGGCGGCCGGCCGCCCTTGGGCGATGCCAGCACCACCTCCGCACCCGCATCCTTGAACACGTAGTAGGGGGCCGCCAGCTCCTCCAGCCAGAAGCCGGTCTTCCGGCCGGTGTCGCCGAGCTGGTCATGCGAGGTCAGCACCATCAGGATCTTCATCGTCGTTCTCCGTGGGGCAGGGGGAAGGGGTGCCGTGCGATGGCTGACCCGACACGGCGCGTTCGGCCGGAGGACGCGACGGCTGCCATCGAGCCCGGACTTGAAGGGCGGCGTCGTCCTCTCCGGGTAAAGCCCTGCTTCCTCCCTTCAGTTCGCTCGAAAAAGCGGAACGCGTCCGTCGTGACGTCGCGTCCGCGCCCGTGATCGGTCTGAGATTGGCATGTGACCTGCTCCCAAGGCTCCGGGCTCCTCCCCAGGCGGGCGAGGATGACCGGACGTTCGGAGCAGGTCCCTGATGGTGTCGATGGCGTCTTCCCTGCCGAGCTCTGCGGCCAAGAGCGAGCCTCAGGCGGCCCCTGCGCCCGAAGGGCGGATTCCCCGCGTGGCCCTCGGTCTGCTCGGCCTGCAGCACGTGCTCGTGATGTATGCCGGCGCCGTGGCGATCCCGCTCATCATCGGCCGTGCGCTCAAGCTGCCGCCGGAGCAGGTGGCCATGCTGGTGAGCGCCGATCTGTTCGCCTGCGGAATCGTCACGCTGATCCAGAGCTGGGGCCTGCCCGATATCGGCATCCGCATGCCGGTGATGATGGGCGTGACCTTCGCCGCCGTCGGCCCAATGCTCTCCATGGGGATGAACCCGGCGATCGGCCTCACCGGCATCTACGGCGCCGTCATCGCCTCCGGCCTGTTCGGCCTCGTCGCCGCCCCCGTGATCGGGCGCCTTCTGCCGCTGTTCCCCCCGGTCGTAACCGGCACCATCATCCTGGTCATCGGCATCTCGCTGATGCGGGTCGGCGTGAACTGGGCCGCCGGCGGCGTCGGCAACCCGAATTACGGCGCGCCCCTCTATCTCGGCATCGCGGCCTTCGTGCTCTGTGCGATCCTCGCCATCACCCGCTATGGCACGGGCTTCGTCGCCTCGGGCTCGGTGCTGATCGGGATCGCGCTCGGCATGATCCTGGCCGGCTTTGCCGGTCTGGTGGAACTCGACCGTGTGGCCGCGGCGCCCTGGTTCGACATGGTGCGCCCCTTCGCCTTCGGCTGGCCGAGCTTCGATCTGGTCTCGATCGTCACCCTGTGCCTCGTGATGATCGTCGTGATGATCGAGTCGACCGGCATGTTCCTGGCGCTGTCGCAGATCACCGCCGATCCGGTCGACGAGCGGCGGCTGACCCGCGGCCTGCGCGCGGACGGGCTCGGCACCGTCATCGGCGGCGTGTTCAACACCTTCCCCTACACCTCGTTCTCGCAGAATATCGGGCTCGTGGGCGTCACCGGCGTGCGCTCGCGCTGGGTGACGGTGGCGGCGGGCTTCATCATGCTCGGCCTCGGACTGGTCCCGAAGCTTGCGGCCCTGGTCGAGGCCGTGCCGCAATGCGTGCTCGGCGGGGCCGGCCTCGTGATGTTCGGCATGGTCGGCGCCACCGGAACGCGCATCCTCGGCGGCGTCGATTTCGCGCGCAACCGCAACAACCTGTTCGTCGTCGCGGTCTCGGTCGGCTTCGGCATGATCCCGCTCGTCGCACCGAACTTCTTCAAGCAGATGCCGCATGCGCTGCACCCGCTGCTGGAATCGGGCATCCTGCTCGCCGCGCTCTCGGCGGTGGGGCTGAACCTGTTCTTCAACGGCTTCGGCGACCGGGCGGAATCCCGTGAAGCGGCGATCCGTCAGGCCGCGACCGCCGAAATCCACTGACTGTCACGGCGGGCGCTTCCCCCGGTTCCGGGCCGCGGACGGATTCGGATCAGGCGGCGTATCGCGCGGCGTTCACGTCCGATCGGGAGCGTCGTCGTCGATGACGCTGACATGGGCCGCCACCACCTTCCAACCGTCGGGAAAGCGCAGCCAGGTCTGGCTCTGGCGTCCGACCCGACCGGGGGCCGCCTCACGACGGAACAGCGTCATCGCCACGGCGCAGTCGCGGCCGAAGGTGGTGATGACGGTGTGCGCAAGGTCGCGGGCGAGGCCCTGCGAGGGCCGTGCCCGGCGGAAGGCGCGGATCGCATCCATGCCGTAGAGGTTCTCGGCGGCGCCGTAGCGGATCGTGCGGGGGTCGTCGTAGAACAGCCGTTCGAGCGTGGCGACGTCGTTGCTCACGAGCGCCGCCTCGTAGGTCGCGAAGACCCGCTCGACCTCGGTCTTCACCGCGGGATCGTCGATGATCATCACGCGCCCTCCAACGGAGCATCGATCAGGGCGGCGACCGGGGCGCGGACCACGCCCTCGCGCTCCAAGTGATGAGCCACGCGCAGGCAGAGCGCCTCGTTCCAGGGCGCGGCGATCACCTGCACGCCCAGCGGCAGACCACCATCGAGCCAGACCGGCACCGCGACCACGGGCAGGCCGATGAAGGAGATCGGCTGGGTGAACACGCCGATATTGGGCCGCACCGGCAGTTCGATACCGTCCAGAACGAAGGTCGTCTGGCCGGAGCGCGGCGCCCGGCACGGCGTACTCGGCGCGAGGATCACATCGACGTCGCGGAACAGCTCCAGCACGGCGTCGCGGTACCAGCGGCGGAACCGCTGCGCCCGCTCGACGAAGGGGGCGGGCAGCATCGCTCCGGCGATGAGCCGGTCGCGCACCGCCGGATCGAACGCGTCGGCGCGGCTGCGCAGCCGGTCGAGATGCAGTGCCGCCCCCTCGGCCGCGGTGATCAGGTAGGCCGCTGCCCGCGCGCGGGCCGCCTCGGGGATCGCGACGCTGCGGCTTGCGCCCAGGTCGCGGGCGACGTGCGCGACGGCGGCGAAGACCTCCGGGTCGCCCCCGCGCGCGAAATAGTCGCCGGTCACCGCGATGCGGAGATCCGCGATGCCGCGGTCGAGATCTGGCAGCGCCGGCTCGGGCGGGCGGGCGGTGGCGGCGGGATCCTCGGGATCGGGCCCCTGCATCGCGTCGTAAGCCAGGGCGAGATCGCGGCTTGATCGCGCCATCGGGCCGAGATGGTCGAGGCTGCCGACGAAGGGGAAGCTCCCGGCCCGGCTGAGCCGCCCATAGGTGGGTTTGAGCCCGAAGCAGCCGCAGAAGGCGCAAGGCACGCGGATCGAGCCGTTGGTATCCGAGGCCAGCGCGACCGGCACCAGACCGGCGGCCACCGCCGCGCCCGATCCGCCGGACGAGCCGCCCGACATATGGCCGAGGGCGTGCGGGTTGCGGGTGTTGCCGTCGTGAATGTTCTCGCCGGTGAAGTCGTAGGCGTATTCGCCCATGCCGAGCGTCCCGACCAGGACGGCGCCCGCCGCCTCCAGTCGCCGGACCAGGGCGGCGTCGCGGGTGGCCGGCGCCCGCTCGCGGTTGATCCGCGAGCCCGCCCGCGTCGGAAGCCCGGCGACGTCGAACAGATTCTTGACCGCGAAGGGCACCCCGACCAGGGGGCCGAGCCGGTCGCCGCGGGCCCGCGCGGCGTCGAGGGAGGCGGCGCGGGCGAGGGCGCGCTCGCCGAGGCGGTCGGTGAAGCTGTTCACCGCCGGATCGATGCGGGCGATGCGATCGAGCGCGGCGGCGACCACCTCGCGGGCACCGACCGTCCCCTCCGAGACGGCCCCGGCGATGTCGGAGGCCGGCGCGAGGCTCCAATCCGTCGTCGCGCTCACGCGGTGTAGACCGGGGCTGCCTCGGCCGTGTCGGGCAGCGGGAACAGGCCGACGAGCGCCGCCGCCGCGTGCAGCACCCGCAGATTGGCCGCGACCGCTCCGGTCCAGGCCGGATCGATGGTCAGGCCGAGCAGGGGCGCTGCCGCCGCGGCGTAGGCGTCGAGATCGGGCATCGGCGTGTCCGCGGCGTGATCGGGCATCGGTTCCCCCCAAGGATCGGGCGTTGGATCGGGCGTTCGCTGCTGGTGCAATGGCTGCGCCACGGCCGTCCGACGGCCCTCACGCCTGACCGAGGGCGGTGATGACCGCGGCGGATTGCGCGACCCAGCCGAAGATGCCGCCCTGGGCCTTGATCATGGCAAGGCCGGCCTCGTGGAAGGCCGGGATATACGAGCCGCAGGCATCGGCGACGACGACGCAGCGATAGCCGCGGTCGTTGGCCTCGCGCACGGTGGTGTGGACGCAGACCTCCGTCGTCACGCCGCAGACGATCAAGGTCTCGATGCCGCGCGCTTCCAGCAACGCCGCGAGCCCGGTGGCGTAGAAGGCGCCTTTGCCCGGCTTGTCGATCACCGGCTCGCCAGCGAGGGGGGCCAGTTCGGGGACGATGTCGTGGCCGGGCTCGCCGCGGATCAGAATGCGACCCATCGGGCCCGGCTCGCCGATGCGCGCCGTCGGCGCGCCGCGCTCCAGCTTGGCCGGCGGGGCATCCGAGAGGTCGGGCGCGTGTCCCTCGCGGGTGTGGACGACAAGGAGGCCGGCTCCGCGCGCGGCGGCCAGCAGCGCGCGGGCGGGCGGCACCGCGGCGGCGAGCGATGAGACGTCGTTGCCCAGGCTCTCGCCGAAGCCGCCGGGTTCGAGGAAGTCGCGCTGCATGTCGATGACGAGGAGGGCCGTGCTGCCCGGATCGAAGGGCAGGGGTGCGGGTTCGGCGTCGAGAAGGGGCCGCGGGACGGACATGGGCTACCTCCGGGCGATCTCGCGGGGGCCAGGGGCCCTGAGATCGTCCGGGCCGACGCGATGATGGCGGCGCGGCGTCGAAAAATCGTGCCCGATCATGGTCTTCGATGCACGAAGTGTCGCCAGGCTGGCGCCGGCCTATGCAGCCGGCGGCGGCACGCGTCCGTGCTCGCAAACCTCCTTCGCTTCGGTGCCTTGCCGGCAGCATGGCCATGAAAGGCGCAGCGTGACCAAGCACCGGGCGATCGGGCAAAGTTTCCGCGGGTCACGCCGTCGCGATGAAGGTCGTTCTCCAAATTCAACTGACCTTGAAGGAGGGCCGATCCGGTCAGACACTGGCGGTCGAGCCCGGCCGCTTCGGAAAAGTGTTGCGGATATGTGACTTGTGCTGCTGCGTGGGCACCGAGGGCTCGGGCCTGTCCTGTTTGGCACCCCCGTTGCTGCCGTCCGACCACAAAGAAGGTCGGAGAACGAAGAATGTCGGTTCGGGGGCTCGCGGCGGTTGCGCTGTCGCTATTCACGCTTGGTACAGCGGCCGCGGCGGATCTCGGGGAGAAGCGGGCCCCCGAGGCGGTCCCGGCGAAGGAAGTGCCGTTCTTCCTCTTCGCGGACACGCAGGTCAGCTACCGCTGGCAATTCCCGACCGTCACCCCCGGCATCCAGATCCAGCGGGCGGATGGCAGCTTCCGCTCGCGCGAGGCTCCCAAGCACATCCTCAACATCTCGCACGCCGATGCCTGGGCCTACGGCACCAACTTCTTCACCCTCGACATCCTGAAGTCCGGGTCGCAATTCCCGGCCGGCACGACCAACACCCCCGGCGGCATCCCGACTTTCGCCGATTACGGCAACACCGAAGCCTACGGCCTGTACCGCGGCACGCTCAGCCTGAACGCCCTGACCGGCACCAAGGCCTTCATGGTCCCAGGCATCGTCAAGGAGGTCTCGCTCTCCTTCGGCTTCGACGCCAACTCGCAGAACGACGCCTTCGGCTCGAAGAAGCGCGATGTCGTCGGCGGCCTGAACTTCGCCTTCGACGTGCCGGCCGGCTTTCTGAACCTGTCGGTCCACGCCTACAAGGAATGGAACCGCAACGGCTTCAACACGCAGCCCGACCGCGACCAGAGCTTCAACACGGTCCCCGAATTCGAGATCGTCTATAACCTGCCTCTGACCTTTACCGGTCTGCCGCTGACCCTGGCCGGCTTCAACAACATCGTTTTGCCCAAGGGCCGCGGCATCAGCAACAACCCCGCCGCCTTCGCGTTCAACCCGCCGCGCGGGCTGGAATTTCTGTCGCGCACCAACCTCGTGCTCGATCTCGGCAAGCTCGTTTACGATCAGCCCAACAAGGTCGATGTCTTTATTGGCTTCCAGTACTGGCTGAACAAGTTCGGCAACCAAGAGACCGCGACTTTCAAAGGCACCGAGGAGAAGAGCTTCCTCGCCGGCGTGGCCTTCCACATCTTCTGATCCCCGACAGGAAGCGAAGCCGGATAATGGAATCGAGTGCCCGCCCCCGCCGTCTCTGGCTTCGCGACCCGTTGGCGATCCTCGCGGAGGGGGCCGGCGGCGGGCTCGTGGTGGAGGGCACCCGCATCGCCGAAGTGGTGGCCGCGGGCGCCCAGCCCGCGAGCCCGGTCGACGCGATCGTCGACGCCTCCCGCCACGTCGTCATCCCCGGCCTCGTCAACACGCATCACCACTTCTTCCAGACGCTCACCCGCGCCCATCCGGTCGCGATCAACAAGCCGCTCTTCCCATGGCTGAAGGCGCTCTCGACGATCTGGCCGAGGCTGACGCCGGACGCCTTCCGGCTGGCGACGCGGCTCGCCTATACCGAGCTGCTGCTCACGGGCTGCACCACGGCGGGCGACCACCACTATCTGTTCCCGAGAGGGCTTGAGGCGGCCGTCGATATCCAGGTCGAGGAGGCGCGCCGCCTCGGCATCCGTGCCTTCGTCACCCGCGGCTCGATGAGCCTGTCGGAGAAGGATGGCGGCCTGCCGCCCGAGTCGCTGGTGCAGGACGACGACACGATCCTCGCCGACAGCGAGCGGGTGCTCGGCCTGTTCCACGATCCCGCGCCCGGCGCGATGGTGCAGATCGGGCTCGCGCCGTGCTCGCCGTTCAACGTCACCAAGCGGCTGATGCGCGAGAGCGCCGCGCTGGCCGAGCGCCACGATTGCCGCCTGCACACCCATCTCGGCGAGACGCTCGACGAGACCGCTTTTTGCCTGGAGGCGTTCGGGCAGCGCCCGGTCGATTACCTCGAAGAGGTCGGCTGGATGACCTCACGGGCCTGGCTCGCCCACGGCATCCACTTCAACGACGACGAGGTCCGGCGCCTCGGCGCGGCCGGCGTCGGCGTCTGCCACTGCCCGACCTCGAACATGGTGCTGGCCTCGGGTCAGTGCCGGACCTGCGAGTTGGAGGCGGCGGGCTCGCCCGTCGGCCTCGGCGTCGATGGCTCGGCCTCCAACGACAGCTCGAACCTAATCGAGGGCGTGCGCCACGCTCTGATGATCAACCGCCTGACCTACGGCGCGGAAGCCGTGACCCATCTCGATGCCCTGCGCTGGGCCACGGAAGGCTCTGCCGCCTGCCTCGGGCGCACCGACATCGGCCGGATCGAGCCCGGCCGCGAGGCGGATCTGGCGCTATTCACCCTCGACGAACTGCGCTTCTCCGGTGCCCACGATCCGCTCGCCGCGCTCGTCCTGTGCGGCGCCCACCGCGCCGACCGGGTGATGGTGGCCGGGCGCTGGCGGGTGGTCGACGGGCAGCCGCTCGGCATCGAGACCGGGCGCCTGCGCGAGGCGCACACCCGGCTGGCCCACACCCTGTTCGGGACGGCGTGATGGCGGCCGCATCCGCTGTGCCGGGGCTGCGGGAGGGCCGGACCCCGCTCTTCGGAGCCTACGGCATCGTCAAGCGCTTCGGCGCCTTCACCGCGAATGACGGCATCGATCTAGAGATCCGCGCCGGGGAGATCCACGCCCTGCTCGGCGAGAACGGCGCCGGCAAATCGACCCTGATGAAGATCCTCTACGGCCTCTTGGAGCCGACGGAGGGCGTCGTCACGCATCAGGGCGACATCGTGCTGCTGTCCAACCCGGAAGCCGCGCGGGCGCTCGGCATCGGCATGGTCTTCCAGCATTTCTCGCTGTGCGAGAACCTGACGGTCGCCGACAACATCGCCCTCGTCATGCCCGCCGCGCTGACGGGCCGGGCGCTGGCGGAGCGGATCGCCCGGCTGGGCAAGGATTACGGCCTGCATCTCGATCCCGCGCGGCCGGTCTGGTCGCTCTCGGCCGGCGAGCGCCAGCGGATCGAGATCGTGCGCTGCCTGCTCCAGAACCCGAAGCTCGTGATCCTCGACGAGCCGACCTCGGTGCTGACGCCGGGCGAGGCGGAGGCGCTGTTTTCGGTGCTGGAGCGCCTGCGCGACGAGGGCCGCGCCCTGCTCTACATCTCCCACCGGCTCGACGAGGTGCGCCGCCTCTGCACCCGCGCCACGATCCTGCGGGGCGGGCGGGTCGTCGGCGCCTGCAATCCGGCAACGGAGACCGCGCGCTCGCTCGCTGCGATGATGGTCGGCACCCAGGTGAGCGAGGTGCGCCCCAAGGCGGCCCGGACCGGTCGCGCGGAGCGCCTCGTGCTCGACCGCCTGTCATTGCCCGCGCCCGGCCTGCACGGGACGCCGCTGCGGGACATCGCGTTCTCCGTCGCGGGCGGCGAGATCCTCGGGATCGCCGGGATCGCCGGCAACGGACAGGCGGAGCTGTTCGACGCCCTCTCGGGCGAGAGCCGCGCCCCGACGGCCGAAGCCGTGCGCCTCGACGGCCGGGCTGTGGGCCATCTCGGCATCAATGCCCGGCGCCGGCTCGGGGCGGCCTTCGTGCCCGAGGAGCGCAATGGCCACGCCGCTGTCCCGTCGATGAGCCTGTCGGAGAACGCGCTGCTCTCCCGCCACGCCACCGCGCCGCTCACTGGGCTCGGCCTGCTGCGGCTCTCCGCGGCGCGGGCGCTCGCCCGGCGGGTGATCGACGCCTTCGACGTGCGCGGGGCGGGCCCGGATCCGGCGGCCGGCACGCTCTCAGGCGGCAACTTGCAGAAATTCGTGGTCGGCCGCGAGATTCTCGCCGAGCCGGGCATCCTCGTCATCAACCAGCCGACCTGGGGCGTCGATGCGGCCGCCGCCGCCCATATTCGGCAGGCCGTGCTCGACCTTGCCGGCCGCGGCGCCGCTCTGGTCGTCATCAGCCAGGATCTCGACGAACTGTTCGAGATCGCGGATTCCATCACCGTCTTGCATGCCGGCGCGCTCTCGCCGCCGGTCCCGGCCGGTGCGACCAGCCGCGCGGCTCTGGGGCTGCTGATGGGCGGAGCCGGCGAGCCGGAGGCGCAGCTCGGCGAACCTCCGGCGGCGCCTGCGATCAGAACCGTCGCGCCGGCGCATTGAGCCTCGGCCGAACCCGATCCTCTCCCTGCATGTGGGACGCGAGCCAGGAATGAACGGGATGCGCGATGCGCCTTGATCTCCTCCCCCGCGCGCGCCGGTCGCCCTGGCTCGACCTGCTCGCGCCCGCTCTCGCTTTGCTCGCCGCGATCCTGATCGGTGGGATCGCGGTGGCGATCCTCGGCGTCGCGCCGGAACAGGCCTTCCTCACCTACTTCGTCGCCCCCTTGAGCGAGGTCTGGTCGCTTCAGGAGGTCGCGCTGAAGGCGGCACCGCTCGCCCTGATCGCGACCGGTCTCGCCTTCTGCTACCGCGCCAACCTGTGGAACATCGGGGCGGAGGGCCAGTACGTGGCTGGGGGGCTCGCGGGCGGCTGGGTCGCCGTCGCCGCGCACGGCTCGCAGGGGCTCACGGTCTGGATCCTGCCCGCGATGCTGCTCGCCGGCACACTCGCTGGCATCGCCTACGCGATGATCCCGGCCCTGCTGCGGGTCCGGCTCGGCGTGTCGGAGATTCTCACCAGCCTGATGCTCGTCTACGTCGCGCAATTGCTGCTCGATTACATGGTGCGCGGGCCCTTGCGCGATCCGCAGGGCTACAACTTCCCGCAGAGCGTCAGCTTCGACGATGCCGCCCGGCTGCCCCTGCTGATGGAGGGCGAGTCGCTCCATGCGGGCGTGCTGATCAGCCTTCTGGGCGTCGGGCTCGCGGCCCTCGTCCTGGCGCGGACCCTGTTCGGCTTCGAGGTGCGCACCGTCGGCGCGAGCCCGCGGGCGGCGCGCTTCGCCGGCTTCTCGGATGCGCGCCTGACGCTCTCGGTCTTCGCGATCTCTGGCGGCGCGGCGGGCCTCGCCGGCATCTGCGAGGTGGCCGGGCGGATCGGCCAGCTCCAGCCCGAAATCTCGCCGGGCTACGGCTTCACCGCAATCATCGTCGCCTTTCTCGGACGCCTCAGCCCGCCGGGCATTCTGGTTGCGGCGCTCGTCATCGCACTGACGACGATCGGGGGGGAGGGGGCTCAGATCGACCTGAAGCTGCCGCTCGACCTGACCCGCGCCTTCCAAGGGCTGCTGCTCGGCCTCGTGCTCGGGGCCGACGTGCTCACGCGCTACCACGTTCGGATCGTGCCCGGCGGAGCGCGCATACGGGTGACACCATGAGCCTCGACATCGTCCAGATGGTGCTCGTCACGGTGCTGACGGCGGCGACCCCCTTGATCCTGGCGGCCATCGGCGAACTCGTCGTCGAACGCTCCGGCGTGCTCAATCTCGGCGTCGAGGGCATGATGGTGCTGGGTGCGGCCGCCGGCTTCGCCGTCGCCAGCCAGACCGGATCGACCCTACTCGGTGCCCTCGGCGGGGCCGGTGCCGGGCTCCTGCTCGCGGCCCTGTTCGGCGTGCTCACCGTGGGGCTGGCGGCGAACCAAGTCGCCTCGGGACTGGCGCTGACCATCCTCGGATTGGGGCTCTCCGGCCTCGTCGGCGCCGGCTATGTCGGGATGAAGCGCGATCCCGCGCCCCCTCTCCACCTGCCCGGCCTCAGCGACCTTCCCGGCATCGGCCAGCTCTTCTTCGGACACGACGCCTTCGTCTACGCGACCCTCCTCCTCGTCGCGGGGGTGTGGTGGTTCCTGTGGCGCACCCGCGCCGGGTTGACCCTGCGTGCCATCGGCGACGACCACACCGCGACCCACGCCCTCGGGCTCAAGGTGCGCAAGGTCCGCTTCCTCGCCGTGCTGTTCGGCGGCGCCTGCGCCGGGCTTGCGGGCGCCTACCTGTCGCTGGCCTACACGCCGTTCTGGGCGCCCGCGATGACGGCCGGGCGGGGCTGGATCGCACTGGCGCTCGTGGTCTTCGCCTCCTGGCAGCCGCTGCGGGTGGCCGCGGGGGCGCTGCTCTTCGGCGGGGCTACGGTGCTTCAGCTTCACGCCCAGGCCGCGGGCCTCGGCCTGCCCGGCCAGTTGCTCTCGGCGGCCCCCTACCTCGCCACCATCCTGGCCCTGGTCCTGCTGTCGCTCGGCCGGCGCCGGGGCGGCTCGCTGGCGCCGGCGGCGCTCGGCCGCGTCTTCGCCCCGAGTCGATGAGGGGCATCGTCCCGCGGGATGGATGGCGCGAAAGCAAGCATCCGCGGATGTCTTTTTGGGCGAATCCTTCGAACCGACGCAATTTTCCCTACCGGCGGATCAGTGTTGTTTTGCTGAAACTTTGATCTTTTCTTGATCCGAAACAAGTTCAATGCTCGCCAAGCTTGTGCAGACGGCCTGGAAAGACGGATCGCGCCTCGTGTCAGCCCATCCTTTCTCCCGCAGACATCTGCTCGGCGGTGCGGCCGCTCTCTCGCTCGGCACGCTGCCCTTCGGCCGCGCCCGGGCCGCCGGCCCGCTCACCGTCGGCTTCATCTATGTCGGGCCGAAGGACGATTACGGCTACAACCAAGCCCACGCCCAGGGCGCCGCCGCCCTCAAGGCGATCCCCGGCATCGAGGTCGTGGAGGAGGAGAACGTCCGCGAGACCACCGACGTCCAGAAGACCATGGAGAGCATGATCAACCTGGACGGCGCGAGCCTCGTCTTCCCGACCTCCTTCGGTTACTTCGACCCGCACGTCCTGATCGAGGCGAAGAAAAACCCGAAGGTGCAGTTCCGCCATTGCGGCGGGCTCTGGACCGAGGCGAACCCGAAGAATGCCGGCTCCTATTTCGGCTACATCGCGCAGGGGCAGTACCTGAACGGCATCGTCGCCGCCCACGCCTCGAAGTCGAAACGGCTCGGCTTCGTCGCCGCCAAGCCGGTCCCACAGGTGCTCAACAACGTCAACGGCTTCCTGCTCGGCGCCCGCAGCGTCGATCCGTCCATCACCCTCCAAGTGATCTTCACGGGTGAGTGGTCGCTGGCGGTCAAGGAGGCGGAGGCGACCAACGCGCTGATCGATGCCGGGGCCGACGTGATCACCTGCCACGTCGATGGTCCCAAGGTCGTGGTCGAGACCGCCGCGCGGCGCGGGGCCTTCGTCTGCGGCTACCACGCCGACCAGTCGGCGCTCGCCAAGGACAAGTACCTCACCGGGGCCGAGTGGAACTGGGCCTCGATCTACAAGGGCTTCGTCGCCGACCTGCAGGCGGGCAAGGCGCCCCCGAACTTCGTGCGCGGCGGCTTGCCGGACGGGTTCGTGAAGATGAGCCCCTACGGTCCTGCCGTGTCCGAGGCGGCGCGCCAGAACGCCGACGCGGTCAAGGCCGAGATGATGAAGGGCGGCTTTGCCATCATCAAGGGCCCGCTCAAGGACAACAAGGGCAACGAGGTCGCCGGGGCCGGCACGGCCTTGGCCGAGAACGCGATCGAGCTGGAGAAGACCAGCTACCTCGTCGAGGGCGTGAAGGGCTCGGCCTGACCCGGCCTGTCCGGTCAAAGCTCGGCACGGTCACGGTGGCTTCGCGCAAGAGGACACGACCCATGGACCAGGCCCGTGGCCGCTGACACCACCGCCCCCGGCCTGCCGCTGAGCGAGAGCGGCGCGGACCGGCCCCCGGCCTTGCTCCAGATCCGGGCGTGGCTCGCGCGCCGCGCCGAGGGTGTCGCGATCCCCGTTGGGGCCGTAATCGCCGGCTTCCTGATCTTCTCCCTCTTCCTGCTCGCCCTAGGAAAGAGCCCGCTCGCCTTCCTCGATCTCGTCTGGCGCGGCGGCTTCGGCTCGCCCTTCGCCCTTCAGAACAGCCTTCAGCGCGCCGCCCCCCTGCTGCTCGCTGCGCTCTGCGTGGCGCTGCCGGCCCGCCTCGGCCTCGTGGTGATCGGCGGCGAGGGTGCGATCGTGCTGGGGGGCGTCGCCGCGGCGGCGGCAGCCCAGCCGCTCCAGGGCCTGCCCCCGATGCTCGCGGTCCCGCTGATGGCGCTCGCCGCCGCAGGGGCCGGCGCGGCCTGGATCGGCGCAGTCGGCGCCCTGCGCGCCTATCGCGGCGTCAACGAGACCATCGCCAGCCTGCTGATGTCCTACATCGCCATCGCGCTCTCGAACCACCTGATCGAGGGCCTGCTGCGCGATCCCAACAGCCTCAACAAACCCTCCACCTGGCCGATCGGCGAAGCCTTCGCCGTGGGCGCGCTGCCGGGGCTCGACGTCCATTGGGGGCTCGGCATCGGCGTGCTCGCCTGCCTCGCCGCCTACGCCCTGACCGAGCGCACCACGATCGGCTTTGCCGCGCGCATCGCCGGGGGCAACGTGCGGGCGGCGCAGATCCAGGGGCTGCCGGTCGGGCGCCTGGTCGTCGGCTTCACCGCGCTGGGCGGGGCCTGCGCGGCGCTCGCCGGCTTCTTCGAGGTCGCGGCGGTGCACGGCAACGCCAACGCCTCGCTCAATGCGGGCTTCGGCTATACCGGCATCCTCGTCGCCTTCCTCGCCCGCCACAATCCCCTGGCGATCCTGCCCGTGGCCTTCCTGCTCGGCGGCATCGAGGCGTCGAACGGCCTGATCCAGCGCCGGATGCAACTGCCCGACGCCACGGCCCTCGTTCTCGAAGGGCTGCTCTTCCTCGTCGTGCTCGTCGGCGAGACGCTCTACGGCCGCTTCAAGCTCTTCAACCCGCATCTCTGGGCCGTGAAGCGCGAGGCGGTCGCGTGAGGGCCGCTAGGGGGAGCGCGGGATGAGCGGCGATCTCGGCCTGGGGACCGTGCTGCTCGCCGTGCTCGGCGGCGCGATCCGCGTCTCGACGCCGTTCCTGTTCGTGAGCCTCGGCGAGACCATCACCGAGCGCTCGGGGCGGATCAATCTCGGCTTGGAGGGCACCCTCGTCTTCGGCGCGATGTCGGCCTACGCCACCGCCGTGCTGACGGGCAGCCCCTGGGCCGGCGTGGCGGTGGCCGGGCTCGCCGGCGCCGCCTTCGGCCTGCTGCACGGCTTCATCTGTCGCTTTCCCCGCGTCAACGACGTGGCGATCGGCATCGCGCTGATGCTGTTCGGCTCCGGGCTGGCCTTCTTCCTCGGCAAGCCCTTCATCCAGCCCTCGGCCCCGCCGCTGCCGGCGATCCCGTTCGGCTTCTGGTCCGACCAGCCGCAGGTCCAGGCGGCGCTGCGCGTCAACGTGCTGTTCCTGGCCGGCGCCGCGCTCGCGCTGTTCCTGTGGTGGGCCTTCCGCAATACGAAGGCCGGCCTGATCCTGCGCGTGGTCGGCGACAGCGCGGAGGCGGCCCGCGCCATGGGCTACGACGTCGATCGGGTGCGGCTCCTCGCGACCGCCCTCGGCGGCGTGCTCGCGGGCATCGGCGGCGCCTATCTCTCGCTCTACTATCCGGGCTCGTGGAACGAGGGCATCTCGTCGGGCCAGGGCCTGATGGCGGTGGCGCTCGTCATCTTCGCCCGCTGGAACCCGCTGGCCTGCTTCGGCGCGGCCCTGCTGTTCGGCGGCGCCGGCGCGCTCGGGCCCGCCCTGCAATCGGTCGGCATCTCCCAGGGCTACTACCTGTTCTACGCCGCCCCCTACATCCTCACCCTGGCGCTCTTGATCGCCACCTCCTCGCCCGACCGGGCGTTGTCCGGGGCGCCGGGCGAGCTGTCCCTCAAGTAAGGAAACCTCATGAATGGTCTCGGCGGACTGAACAAATCCCCGAACGGCGTCGTCATCGGCCTCGTCCAGCTTCAACTGCCGACCATCGCCACGCGGGCCGACGTCACGGCGCAGGCCGACCGCATCGTCGCGTTGGTAGCCAAGGCCCGCGCCAACCTCGCGACGATGGATCTGGTCGTCTTCCCCGAATACGCCCTGCACGGCCTATCGATGGACACCCGTCCCGAGATCCTGTGCACGCTCGACGGCCCCGAGGTCGCCGCGTTCAAACAGGCCTGCCGCGACAACCGGATCTGGGGCTGCTTCTCGATCATGGAGGCCAACCCGAACGGCAACCCGTTCAATTCCGGCCTCATCATCGACGATACCGGCGCGCTCAAGCTTTACTATCGCAAGATGCACCCCTGGGTGCCGGTCGAACCCTGGGAGCCGGGCGATCTCGGCATCCCGGTGATCGAGGGGCCGAAGGGCGCTAAGATCGGCCTCATCATCTGCCACGACGGCATGTTCCCGGAGATGGCGCGCGAATGTGCCTACAAGGGCGCCGAGATCATGATCCGCACGGCCGGCTATACTGCGCCGATCCGCGAATCCTGGCGCTTCACCAACCAATCGAACGCCTTCTGCAACCTGATGGTGACCGCCAACGTCTGCATGTGCGGTTCCGACGGCACCTTCGACTCGATGGGCGAGGGCATGATCGTCAATTTCGACGGCGCGATCCTCGCCCACGGTACCACCGGCCGCGTCGACGAGATCATCACCGCCGAGGTGCGGCCGGATCTCGTGCGCGAGGCGCGGGCGCATTGGGGCGTCGAGAACAACATCTACCAGCTCGGCCACCGCGGCTACACGGCGGTGAAGGGCGGCGCGGGCGACTGCCCCTACACCTACATGCACGACCTCGCCGCGGGCCGTTACCGCGTGCCGTGGGAGGACGCGGTGCAGGTGACGGACGGGACGAGCTGCGGCTTTCCCGCCCCGACCCGTGCCTATGGCGAGGGCCAGACATCGGCGGCTCGGGAGGCGGCGGAGTGAGGCGGGGTTCAGCCCTGCTTCTTCAGCGCCGCGAGCATCTCGCGGCGCAGGATGGCGTTGATGCGCGTCTGGTAGCCGCGCCCGTGACCGCGCAGCCACGCCAGCACGTCGGAATCGATCCGCAGCGTCGTCGAGGTCTTGGTCGGGCGATAATATTGTCCGCGCACGGCGTTGGCCCAGAACGCATCGGTGAGCGGCGGGATATCGCTGTAATCGATCGCTTCGTCGGGCAAGGCCGCGAGCGCTTCGAGTTCGGTCTTCTGCGCCTCGGTCAGGGGCGGAAGATTCGCCAGATCGACGTCAAAACGAACGCGGTTCCCGCTCGTAGCGTCGTCTCTCGGCACGGTCGGCTCTTCGGGCCGAGATGATGCGGATGATCTCGATCTCCTCGCCATCCTCGTCACTCTCACGGATCGTGTGGGCGATCAGCAGCACCTCGAACCCGCCGATGGAGCCGAGGGCCTGCCAACGAATCTCTCCGTCCTCGACCCGCTCGGGGCTCACGATGAGGAACGGGTCGGCGAACACGCGGACGGCGGATTCGAAGCGAATGCCGTGCTTGCGCAGGTTCGCGGCGGCTTTGGCCGCATCCCATTCGAAGCGCGTCGTCACAACGAGATTGTTACAACAATTCTGTGATGCAAGCTACCAGGAGAAGGCCGCATGAGCGTCATCCCCTTCCCCTCTGCCGGGTCGGCCGGGGGCGGGCGCTTCGTCGCCGCCGAGCCCTATCCCTGGCCCTATGACGGCTCGCTCGACCCGAAGACCACGGCGCTCGTCATCATCGACATGCAGACCGACTTCTGCGGCAAGGGCGGCTACGTCGATGCCATGGGCTACGACCTCGCCCTGACCCGCGCGCCGATCGAACCGATCGCGCAGCTCCTCGCCGCCGCGCGGAGGGGGGGCTACCCCGTGATCCATACCCGCGAGGGCCATCGGCCGGATCTCGCGGATCTTCCCGCCAACAAGCGCTGGCGTTCGCGCCGGATCGGGGCGGGGATCGGCGATCCCGGCCCCTGCGGGCGGGTGCTGGTGCGCGGCGAACCGGGCTGGGAGATCATCCCGGAGCTGACGCCGCTGCCGGACGAGCCGGTGATCGACAAGCCGGGCAAGGGCTCGTTCTACGCCACCGATCTCGAACTGATCCTGACGACGCGGGGCATCCGCAACCTGATCCTGACCGGCATCACCACCGATGTCTGCGTCCACACCACCCTGCGCGAGGCCAACGACCGCGGCTTCGAATGCGTGATCGTCTCCGACGGCACCGCCGCCACCGACCGCGGCAACCACGAGGCGGCCCTGAAGATGGTGACGATGCAGGGCGGCGTGTTCGGTGCGGTCGCCGCCTCCGCGGCGATCCTCGCGGCGATGGGCTGAGGGTGCGATGACGGCTCTCCCGCTCTCCTCCGGCGCGCTGGCCGTCGAGACGGTCGGCATGACGAAGCGCTTCGGCGGCTTCACCGCCCTCGACGACGTCTCGATGAAGATCGAGGCCGGCGGCTTCCACGCCCTGCTCGGCGAGAACGGGGCGGGCAAATCGACCTTCGTCAAATGCGTGATGGGCTTCTACTCGCCCAGTGCCGGCGCTGTCCTCGTCGACGGCCGCGAAGCCGAGATCACCGGGCCGAAAGGCGCGCAGGGGCGCGGCCTCGGCATGGTCTACCAGCATTTCACCCTGGTGCCCTCGCTGACCGGCGCCGAGAACCTCGTCATCGCGAGGGCCGACGCGCCCGCGATCCTCGATTGGAAGGCCGAGCGCGCGGCCCTGGCCGACTTCATGGCCCGGATGCCGTTCCGGCTGAATCTCGACCGGCCGGTGGCGGAGCTGGCGGCTGGCGAGAAGCAGAAGCTCGAAATCGTCAAGCAGCTCTACCTCAAGGCTCGCTTCCTCATCCTCGACGAGCCGACTTCGGTGCTCACACCCGCCGAGGCGGAGGAGGTGCTCGGCCTGTTGCGAGGCATGGCGGATGCGGGCGCGCTGACCGTGCTGATGATCAGCCACAAGTTCCGCGAAGTCGAAGCCTTCGCCCGCAGCCTCAGCGTCCTGCGCCGCGGGCGGCTCGTCGGCGGCGGCGCGGTCGGCGCGCTGTCGCGGGACGACATGGCGGCGATGATGGTGGGCGAGCGCGCCGTGCGGACGATCGCCGCGCGGATCGGCGAGCCCGACCCCGCGCGCGAGATCCTGCAGGTGGAGGGCCTCACCGCCACGGACGTCTCCGGCCTGCGGCGGATCGATGTGGCGGATCTGCGCGTGCGCGCCCACGAGATTGTCGGCATCGCCGGCGTCTCCGGCAACGGGCAGAAGGAACTCGCCGACGTGCTCGGCGGCCAGATCCGCGCCACGGGCGGTCGCGTCGCGGTCCAGGGCGAGCCCTATGGCGGCACCCGGTCCGAGAGCCGCCGGCACCGGGTGCGCTTCATCCCCGAGGAGCCCCTGCGCAACGCCTGCGCGCCGCGGATGTCGGTCGCCGAGAATCTCGCCTTCCGCGCCTTCGATCGGCGCAGCGACGATCCCGCCGGTCCGCCGAGCCTCTGGCTCGACCGGCGCGCCATGAGCCGGCGGGCGAAGGATCTGATCGCCCGCTTCAAGGTGAAGACCGCCTCCTCGGAAGCGCCGATCGCCACGCTCTCGGGCGGCAACGTGCAACGCGCCGTGCTCGCGCGCGAACTCACCGATCCGGTCGATCTCCTGATCGTGGTCAATCCCTGCTTCGGCCTTGATTTCGCAGCGGTCGCCGAGATCCGCGCCCGGATCGTCGCGGCGCGCAACGCCGGCGCCGCCGTCCTGCTGATCAGCGAGGATCTCGACGAGATCCTGGAATTGTCGGACCGCATCGTCGTGATGTCGGACGGGCGCCTCGTCCACGAAACCCCGGCCGCCGCGGCGGAGGCCGAGGTGATCGGCCGCTATATGGCCGGGCATCACTAGAGCGCATTCCGACGAAGTGGAAACCGGTTCGTCGAAAGAACGCGCGTCAAAACAACGATCAAGAGGCGTCGGCCTGATGAAATCGGGTCGGATACGGCTCTAGGTCAGGGGCGCAGTCAGGTTCATAGGGCCAAGACTCAATCCGCTTGGCTATGCGAGAGGCGGCGTCCGACCCATTCCAGGCCTTAGGAACGTCCGCTCTTAGGCTGTCGGTGAAACAGCATCAGATGAACGGAACGGCTGGGAATCGGTTGGGCCGCACTGTTGTAGCAGGCGATCGGAGCGGACACGGGCACAGATACGCCTCCTATGACGACGGACGCTTATGGCCCTCGCGCTGACGCAACACGCAGGATACAAATCCGGCAAAGGTTGGGAAGCGAAATCATACTTTTTAAAGCATTTCGAATACTCCCGCTGATCATTTTCGGAATTGTTAGCGATCTGTCCTTACAGGGGCAACGCCTCCACGTGTGAGAGTCGCCGCAGAACAGTTAGAGAGGGAAAGGATGCCCGAAAGCGCCTGTGGCGAAGACCGGTCATTCGATACTCGGCTGATCGAAAACCATCTTGCTCGGCCGTGGTACCGGATAGGCTTCGATAGCGATCTGGAACGAGCCCTGCGCCACGACAGCATGAAGATCCGTCGGCGTCATGTGCTGATCGAGATCGCCGTCCTCGCGGGGATGTGCCTTGCCGTGGCCCCGATCGACTATGCTGAGCATCCGCTCTGGGCGCTTGCGCTCACGCTGCGCCTGGGCTTTCTCCTGCCCGTCCAGATCTTGGCATTCCGATCCGCGTTCCGAACGGCCGATAGCCGCGTGCTCGACGCCTCTGCTGCGCTTTCGCTGTGCTCCGCGATGGGCATTATCACCATCCTCGCGTGCCTTGCTGAGGGCGAAACGACAACCCGCTATGTGACAGTTCAGGGAGGGCTGATCCTCGTCTACAGTGCGTTGACCGGGCAGCGTTTCCGGATCGCGCTGATCTCTGTTGGACTGGTCCTAGCAGCCTACGATGCGGCCATCTTGCTCGTTATTGCGCCGAAGACGCAAGGTATGCTGGCCTATGTTAACTTCGTCACCGTTTTCAGCCTGGGCTTACTCGGCGTTCGCCTGTTCGTGTTCGAACGGTCCGAGCGGCTGCATTTTCTGAACCGGCAATTGCAGATCTGCCTGAATCGTGACCTCACGCGGCTTACCAGGGAACTCGCGATCCTCGCGAGCACCGATGCCCTGACAGGGGTCTCCAACCGCCGCGCGCACGAGGAATATCTTGAGCACGCCTGGGCGGACGCCGGTCAGCGGGGGCAGTGGATCGGCCTTGCGCTGATCGATATCGATCACTTCAAGCAGTTCAATGACGCTGCCGGGCACGAAGCCGGGGATCATGGGCTCGTCGCGGTGGCACGTGCGCTCCAAGAGAGCCTGCCGCCCGAAGGTCGGGTCGCGCGCTACGGGGGCGAGGAATTTGTGGTGGTCGTGCGTGGGGCCGATCCCGAGGCCGTGCTCGACCTCGGCGAGCGCCTACGGATGGCCGTCGAAGCCTGCGGCCTCATGAATCCAGGCGCAGACGGTCGCGCCGTCACCGTCAGCATCGGCGTCACCAGCGTGATCCCGAGCTCTTTGGCTCGGAAGCAGGATGCGCTCCGGGCGGCCGATCACGCCCTGTACGAGTCGAAGCGAACGGGACGTAACCGCGTTACCGCCCAGGCTCTGCTCCCGAACGCTGCGCGCCATCACGATACGGAAGGGCGAAGGGTCGCTTGATCATGCCGGCCAAAGGTTCCTGAACAAGGACCCGCGGGGTGTGCAGCACCGGCGTCTTTGATCAGTGAGTCAAGATGCCATCCCGGAACCCTGGACGGCAGCGGAGGGAGCGGTGCTGGAAAATTCGTCGTGCAACGAGCATCCGTGTCAGAGGACGACGCGGATGGAATGCCACGGCAAACTTGGGTCAGGGCAGGAAGGCCCGCTTTATGGCAAAGGGCCATTGTCTGCCCCCCACCCTCAGCAGCCATTCACATGGTCAAGCGAGTGAGGTTCTGACCCTAAAACCGGTCCGACGCTCCCGGCTCCCGCGCGCCGTCCTGGCCCTGGTCTTGCTCTGACCCGCCTCAGGTGCCCTGCGCGGCGCCGGCAAGCCGCGGCGGGCAACGCCGTCGAAAAGGGGCAGACATTCATGATGGGCAGCATCGTCACGCGCGTGGCCGGGGCACTTCTGTGCGCGGCCGTCGCGGCGGCTCCGGTGCGGGCGGCGGACAAGCTCAAGGTGGGCTTTGTCTATGTCGGCCCGGTCGCCGATTACGGCTACTCCTACCAACACGACCTCAGCCGCAAGGCGCTGGTCGAAGCGCTGTCCGACAAGGTCGAGACGACCTTCCTCGAGAACGTGCCCGAGGCCGACAGCGAGCGCTCGATCGAGAAGCTCGCCCGCTCGGGCGCCGGCCTGATCTTCACGACCTCCTTCGGCTTCATGGAGCCGACGCTGAAGGTCGCCAAGAAATTCCCCAAGGTGAAGTTCGCCCACGCCACCGGCTACAAGCGGGCGGACAACGTCTCCACCTACTCGGCCCGCTTCTACGAGGGCCGCTACATCTGCGGGAAGATCGCGGGCAAGCTGTCGAAATCGGGCACCGTCGGCTACATCGCCTCCTTCCCGATTCCGGAAGTCGTGAGCGGCATCAACGCCTTCATGCTCGGCGCGCAGTCGGTCAACCCGGACATCAAGATCAAGATCGTCTGGGTGAACACGTGGTTCGACCCCGGCAAGGAGGCGGAGGCCGCCAAGGCGCTCCTGGCGCAAGGCGCCGACATCCTGACCCAGCACACCGATTCCGCCGCGCCGCTTCAGGAGGCGGAAAAGGCCGGCAAGCTCGCCTTCGGCCAATCCTCCGACCAGTACCGCTTCGCCCCGAAGGCGCAGCTCACCTCGATCGTCGATGATTGGAACGGCTACGTCATCGCGCAGACCAAGGCCGTTCTCGACGGCACGTGGAAGAGCGGCGACACCTGGGCCGGCATCAAGGACGGCATGGTCGTGCTGGCGCCCTTCACCAACATGCCCGACGACGTGAAGGCGCTGGCCGAGGAGACCAAGAAGGAGATCGTCGAGGGCAAGATCCACCCGTTCCAGGGGCCGGTGATCAAGCAGGACGGCTCGGTCGCGGTGAAGGCGGGGGAGCAGGCCCCGGACCCGATGATCCTCGGGATGAACTGGTACGTGAAGGGCATCGACGACCGGCTGACGCAGTAGCGTTCGCCGTCGCCGCGGGCGCGGCCCATCGGAAATGGAGGCGCCGCCGGATCGCTCCGGCGGCGCCTCTTTCGTTTCGAGGCCGGTCAGGGCCGCGGCGGGTGCGGCGGCCGGTGCTGGCTGGCCGGGGGCGGGGCCGTCTCCACCGGTAGGCCGGTGCCGGGCGTTGCCGGGATGGCTTCGCCCGAGCGGATCGCCTCCTGCTCGTTCGGGATGGCCGCCGCCCCTTCCGTGCCCCCCGGCGCGGTCACGCCCGGGCTGCCGGCCGGGGCGCCGGTCGATCCTTGGGCGAAGGCGGCACCGCCCGAGCCCGCGAGGGCACAGAGTACGAGCGTGGCGGTCGTGATGAGACGCATGTGACGGACTTTCCGGTTGCGGATGGGCGCGCGAGGTCGAGGGCCGGTTTCACCGGTGACGCTTCCGGTGGGAACGAGCGGCCTTTCCGCGCCGCCCGCCCGGAGCGGTGATGCGCGATTGGCCAGCCGGTGATGTCACCGTGCCCTGCGCGCGGGCACCCGGAGCCGTGGCGACGCCGCTGCCGAGACAGAAGGCGGCCACGAACCATGCGAGGAGGGGGAGACTGAGGCCGAGACCGGCCCGTTTCACACGCATTCTGGAGGCTCCCGCGGGGCCATGATGGCCACCGTTTGCGCCGTGATCGGCAGCAAAGGCCGTGCCGAGGCCGGTGCCGGGGCTTTCCCATGCCGACACGATGCGCGAGGGCGGCCCTGCCGGCTTGATCCTTCTGCCCGCGCCGGCCTCGACGCGATCGTCGCGCGGCCCCTTGCCCGAGCGAATCGTCGTGAGTGCGGGCCGGGCCATCGTGGTGCGGGGGCCGCCCCATGAAGCTCTGACCAGAGAGGCTGCCCCCTGGTCGGGCGGTTCGGGAGCGGTTTCGGCGTGCGGAAATGCACCCGCCGCGAAAGCTTTGTGCCAATGCCTCCGCCATGTCGAAAGATTCTGCACCAGGGCGCTAAGATCAGACAAAACCTAAAGTTTTCAGGTGGTAGCGGCGAATGATCCTGGCCGCGCGTCTCGGTGATGCCGTATCAATGTGCAAAGATTCCAAGCACTTCGTGTTGTTTTGCGCGGCACCGGTGCTCAGTTTTCAAGACATGAGGCGTCGAGCGGTTCGACCGCGACGCCAACGCTCGTTTTGACGACTAGTCTTGGAGATTGACGACATGATCGCACGTATCGCCGCAGGCGCGCTCCTCGGCCTCGCCCTGACCACCGCCGCCTCGGCCCAGAGCTACAACGCGCCGGCCGGAATTCCGGCCGTCACCGCGCCGGGCGGCCTCGTCGGCATCGCCGGTCCGGGAAACGTGCAGCGCTACTTCGGGCATGACGGCCGTCACGGCACCGTCGCCGTCGAGGGCGTCTACGCGACCGGCTCGACCGTCCGGGGAGCCCACGCCGTTCACGGCCGCTGAGCCAACGGTCCCCACACCTCGGCTTCGATGATCCAAAGGGCCGGTCGCGTATCGACGCGGTCGGCCTTTCTCATGGCGCTGCCCGGTGTCGCCTCGGCTTTTCAACTTTATCGAACGTTTCGTTCGAACTTATTCCAGTTTCTGGGACGCTTAGGCGGGTCCATCTTCTCTCCATCAGATGACGGACGAACCGGCCGTCACCGCAACCCACCGATGGAGTGTCCCATGTCCCGCATCCTCACCGCGTCCGTCCTCGCCCTTGCCCTCACCGCCGGCGTGACCGGTTCGGCCGCCGCCCAGAGCTACAATGCCCCCGCCGGCATCCCCGCCGTCACCGCACCGGGCGGGCAGAGCGACGAAGCCGGCCTCATGCAGCGCCACACCACGCGCGACAGCCGCCTCGGCACCGTGTCGGCGGACAGCCTGACCACGGGCTCCGTGCACCGGTCGCGCACCGCGCGCTGATCCCGCCCGCTCGGGTGCGACGCCCGATCGCCGGGCTCGTCCCGGCGAAGACCGATCCGAGATCTGAACTCGGCGAAGCCGGTCCTCTCACGCGGGCCGGCTTCGCTGTGTTCGGCCGCGGCGTCGCCCTTGCTTGCAGCCTCTCTCCGCGGCGCTGAAGCGCCAGGGGGGAGAGCGCATGCAGGGACCGGGGACGCCGACACTCGACCAGCTTCGGGTGTTCCTCACCGTGGTCGAGAGCGGGAGCTTCGCCGCGGCCGGGCGCCGGCTGAACCGCGCGACCTCGGTGATCAGCTACGCGATCGCCAATCTGGAGCTTCAACTCGGCCTGCCGCTGTTCGACCGCGAGGCGACGCGCCGGCCTCAGCTCACGCAAGCCGGCCGCGCGGTGCTGGCGGAAGCCCGCACGGTCGCCCACAGCATCGACACCCTACGGGCCAAGGTCAGCGGCTTGCTCGGCGGCCTGGAGGCCGAACTCGGCTTCGTGTCGAGCGTGCTGATGCCCGGCGCCCGGCTCGTCGATGCGCTCACCGCGTTTCAGGCCGAGTTTCCGACCGTGTCCCTGCGCCTCAATGTCGAGGCCCTCGGGGCTGCGCAGCTTTCCGTCGCCGAGGGCCGGGCCGATCTTGGCATCAGCGTCGAACTCTGGACGCAGGACAGCGAACCGCTCGAACTGATCGCCGTCGGCGAGGTCGAGATGCTTCCCGTGGCCGCGCCGAACCATCCGCTGGCCGGGGCGGACGGCCTCGTTCCGGGGGCGGCGCGCGCGCATGTCCAGCTCGTCATCACCGACCGCACGCCTTTGTCCCAGGGGCAGGAGTTCGGCGTCATCGCCGACCGCACGTGGCGGCTGTCGGATCTCAGCACCAAGCACACGCTGCTGCTCGCCGGGATCGGCTGGGGCAGCATGCCCGCGCATATGGTCGAGGCGGATATCGCCGCCGGCCGCCTCGTCGAGCTGAACCTTCCCGAGGCCCGCCGCCGCCGGCTGCCGCTGACCGCGATCTACCGCACCGATCATCCCCCGGGACCGGCCGGGCGCTGGCTGATCCGCCGCTTCGTCGAGCAGGCCGAGCGCGAGGCCGCGGCACGGGAAGGCGCCCCCGTTCAGGGTGCCCCGCCGACGATGCCTTCCGCCGCCGCGGGATAGACCCGCGGATCGCCCGCCCGGCTTGTGATTGTAGACCGGCTCGCCCGCGTCGCGGATCGTATCGGGTCGAGATCCCTCGGGGGCCGGCTTGGCAAGATGTCGTCCCGCAGCAGGAGCCGGACCGACGGGCCCCCCGTTCTACGCCGTCAGGCGCTACTGCCCCTCGGCCGCCGTCACCGCATGGGTCCAGGCGCCTTCGGGCTTGCGGGTGATGACGGGCTGGTCGGTGCCGCCGGCGAGCAGGATGGCGACCGTGCGCTCGTAATCGGCGGGGTCGAGCCGGCCGCCGGACATGTCGAGCAGCTTGGCGATCTCGCTCAGCATCCGCTTCTGGTGTTTCTCGGTCTGGGCGCCGCTGGCGTCGTTCTCCAGCACGATCTCGGTCGCCTCGTCGGGATGCTGCGCGGCATAGGCCCAGCCCTTCGCGGACGCAGCCACGAACTTCGCGAGGCGCGCGACATAGGCCTTGTCCTTGAGCTTCGGTTCGAGGGCGTAGAGCCCGTCCTCAAGTGCCGCCACGCCCTGATCCTCGTAGCGGAAGACGACGAGCTGCTCCGGCTTGAAGCCGGCATCGATCACCTGCCAATACTCGTTGTAGCTCATGGTCGAGACGCAGTCGGCCTGCTTCTGAATCAGGGGATCGACGTTGAAGCCCTGTTTCAGCACCGTCACGCCGCCGGGCGAGCCGTCGGTCTTGAGCCCGAGCTTGGCCATCCAGGCCAGGAACGGGTACTCGTTGCCCGCGTACCAGACGCCGAGCGTCCGCCCCTTGAGGTCGGCGGGCGACTTGATGCCCGTGTCGGCGCGGCAGGTCAGCATCAGGCCCGATTTCTTGAAGGGCTGGGCGATGTTGACCAGCGGCACGCCCTTCTCGCGCGAGGCGAGCGCCGAGGGCATCCAGTCGACGATGACATCGGCGCCGCCGCCCGCGATGACCTGGGGCGGGGCCACGTCCGGCCCGCCCGGCTTGATCGTCACGTCGAGCCCGGCCTGGCTGTAATAGCCCTTGGCCTGCGCAACATAGTAGCCGGCAAACTGCGCCTGGGTCACCCATTTGAGCTGGAGCGTGACTTTCTCCGCCGCCCGCGCGCCGCCCGCGGCGAGCCCGAGCAGGGCCGCCCCGGCGCAGAGGAGGGCTTTCGCTCCCCGCCCGGCCATCCGCGCGCCCATCCTGTTCATGCCCGCCATCTGACTCTCCTTCAGCCTTTCCCGGTCGGCGTTCGCCGTGGTTTTCTCGGTAACGATGCGCGCGGGCGGCTTAGCCGGCGCGCACGGACGGGTGCCACCCGGTCGCGGCGCGCTCGATCAGCGCGATCAGCCCGTAGAAGGCGGAGCCGGCGAGCGCCGCCAGCGCGATCTCGGCCCAGACCATGTCGAGGGAGAGCCGGGCCGCCTCGATCGAGATGCGAAAGCCCATCCCGACGATCGGCGTGCCGAAGAACTCGGCCACGATCGCCCCGATCAGCGCAAGCGTCGCGTTGACCTTCAGCGCGGTGAAGAGGAAGGGCAGGGCCATCGGCAGGCGCAGGCTCAGAAGCGTGCGCCCGTAGCCCGCCGCGTAGGTGCGCATCAGGTCGCGCTCGATCCGGCCCGTGGCGGCGAGGCCCGCACCGGCCTGAACCAGCATCGGGAAGAAGGTCATCACGGCCACCACCGCGGCCTTCGAGGGCCAGTCGAAGCCGAACCACATCACCATGATCGGGGCGATGCCGACGATCGGCAGCGCGGAGGCGACATCCGCCACCGGCAGGAGGCCGCGCTTGAGTGCGGAGAAGCGGTCCGCCAGGATCGCGACGCCGAGGCCGGACAGGCTGCCGAGGACGTAGCCGGGCAGGGCCGATTTCAGGCAGGTCTGGACGAAATCGGCGCCGAGCACGGGCAGGGCGGTGGCAAAGCGCAGGGCCACGCTCGACGGCGGCGGCATCAGCACGGCGGGCACGCCCGCGCCGACGATGACCGCCTCCCACAGCACCAGCACGAGGAAGCCGAACAGCAGCGGCACGGCAAGGCGCGCGAGGCCCCGGCCGGCCGTGCCGGGCGCGACGGCGGCGAGATCGCGCGCGGCGAGCGTGGCGGCGAGCCAGACCAAGAGGGCGGCAAGCCAGAAGCCGGGCCCCGCTTCGCCAGCGAGACCGGGACGGTGGGCGGCGCTCGCGAGGGCCACCCCGCCGAGCAGCGCGGCGGGGGTGAGCAGGACGATCCGTGCGGCGCGGTGCGTCATCGGGCGCTCCCTGCGGGTTGCGTGCCGAGTGCGCGGGCCGTGGCGGCTTCCGCGAGCCCGATCGCCTGGACGAGGAGGGCCGAGAGCACGGAGGCCGCGATCAGCGCCGCCCAGATCTGGACCGTCTGGCCGTAATAGGAGCCGGCCAGCAGCCGCGCGCCGAGCCCGGCCTGCGCCCCGGTCGGCAATTCGGCGACGATGGTGCCGACGAGGCTGGCCGCGACGGCGATCTTCAGGCTCGCGAACAGATAGGGCAGGGCGGCCGGCCAGCGCAGCCGCGTCAGGACCTGCGGGCGCGAGGCCGAGTAGGTCCGCATCAGGTCGCGCTGGAGCCGGTCGGGGGCGTTCAGACCCTTCACCATGCCGACCGTGACGGGGAAGAAGCAGAGATAGGCCGCGATCACCGCCTTCGGCAGCAGGCCCGTCACGCCGGCCGCGCCCAGCGCCACGATGATGATCGGCGCGACCGCGAGGATCGGCACGGTCTGCGAGGCGACGATCCAGGGCATCAGGCTCGCCTCGACGCTGCGCAGATGCACGATGGCAATCGCGAGCGCGATCCCGAGCAGGGCGCCGATGGCAAAGCCGGTGAGGGTCGCCGAGAGCGTGACCCAGGCATGGGTGAGGAGGTTGCGCTTAGAGCCGAGCGGCACGCCGACGATGCTGCGCGACAATTCCGAGAAAACCTGATGCGGCGCCGGCACCACGGGCCGCTCCTGCGCCATGGTCGCGGCGGCGATGCGCGCGGCATCGGGCGTCGCGCCGGCCCGCGCCAGCGCGTCCGCAGCGCCGTTCCAGTTGCCGAGGAGCGCCGCGAGGTACCATGCGGCGAGAAGCGCCAGGACGACGCCCGTGACCGGCCGCGCCCGGCCGCGCGGAGAGACGGCGGCCTTAGGCGTCATAGGCATGGCCCGCGCGCAGTCCCTCGCGCACCCGCTGGCCAAGGCGCAAGAACTCGGGCGTCTCGCGGATCTCCAGCGGGCGCTCCCGCCCGAGCGCGGTGCAATCGACGATGTCGATGATCCGTCCGGGGCGCGGCGACATCACCACGACGCGGGTCGAGAGGTAGACCGCCTCGGGGATCGAGTGGGTCACGAACAGGATCGTCTTGGCGGTCTTGCGCCAGAGCGTGAGGAGCTGCGCGTTGAGGTGGTCGCGCACGATCTCGTCGAGCGCGCCGAAGGGCTCGTCCATCAGCAGCAGCTTCGGGTCGAAGCAGAGCGCGCGGGCGATCGAGGCACGCTGCTGCATGCCGCCGGAGAGCTGCCAGGGATATTTCTTGGCGAAGCCGTCGAGCTGGACGAGGTCGAGGTAGCGCGCCACCCGCTCCCGCCGCTCCGCGCGCGGCACGCCGAAGATTTCGAGCGGCAGCCCGACATTCCGCGCGATGGTTCGCCAGGGATAGAGGGCGGGCGCCTGGAACACGAAGCCGTAATCGCGCCGCAGCCGCGCCGCTTCGGCGCTGACGCCGTTGACGACGAGTTCGCCGCCGGTCGGCTGTTCGAGGTCGGCGACGCAGCGCAGCAGGGTGGTCTTGCCGCAGCCGGAGGGGCCGATGAAGGAGACGAACTCGCCCGGCGCCACCGTCAGGTCGACGTCCGCGAGCGCGCGGACCGGGCCGTCGGCGGCCGCGTAGGTCAGCGACAGACCGCGCGCCGCGACGACGGGGGCGGCCGAGGACGGCGCGGCCCGCGCCGCCGGACGCTCGGTCTCGGCCGGCCCGTTCTCGGGCGGCTCTTTCAGGGCGAGGGCGCCGGCACGCGACATGGCAGGGATTCGTTCCGAGAGTCTCGTGGAAGGGCCGGACGACGGGGAACTTCGCGTCGCCGGATCGAGCATTTTCCGTGCCGCCGCGCTCTGGCTTCAGCGCATGAAGCGCAAAGCCGCCGCGCCCTGTCAGTCGGTCACGGTTCAGGCGCTCCGCAGGGCGCGGGGCGCCGCCTCGGCCGGGCGCGCTCCGACGGCGCGCGGGGCGCGGGCGGGCTCGGCCGCTGCGGAGATGGGAAGAAGCCGGGGCAGCGTGCGGTAGCGGTGTTCGCTGTAGAGGAGCGCGTCGGCCTCGCCCGACACGGCGACGGCCTCGACGGCGCAGTAGAGCACCTCGTGGCTGCCGACGGTGTGGCGCCCGACGATGCGGCAGGCAAAGCTGGCCAGGGCGTCGGCCAGCGTTGGCGCGCCGCCGGCCAGATTCCGCCATGTGCCGGCGGCGAAGCGGGCCTCCATCGGCGTGCGTCCTCCGAACAGGCCGGCCACCGCCTCGTGCTCCGCGCCCAGCGTGCTGACGCCCAGGCTGTCGTTGCCGCAGAAGGCGGCATAGGCCGAGGAGGCGCGGTTGACGCAGACCAGCAGCGTCGGCGGCGCGTCGCTGACGCTGCACACGGCCGAGGCGGTGAAGCCGGCGCGCCCGGCGGGACCGTCGGTGGTGATCAGGTGGACCGCGCTCGCGAGCCGGGCCATCGCCGCACGGTAGGCACTCGCATCGAGGGGGACGGCGCTTTCAGGCAGAGTCATGGCAGCGGCCTTTCGCGGCGGGACAGGGATTCTCAGGCGGGCCCGAGGAATTCGAGGAGCGTGCGGTTGAACGCCTCGGCGCGGGTGACGCTGTGCGCGTGGCCGCCATCCGGGGCGACGGCGAGCCGGGCGTCCGGGAGCCCGGCCGCGAGGCTCTCCGAGGCGGTGAAGGGCACGAGCACGTCGTCGCGCGCGGCCATCAGCAGGGTCCGGTGCGGGATGCGCGCGAGCCGTTCGGTGGCGTCGAACGCCTCCAGGGCGGCGATGCGCGCCAGCACCGTCTCGGCGCCGGGGAAATGCGCCAGCGCATGCGCTTCGTCGGCCGCGATCCGTGCGGCGTTCTCGGAGAGCCAGGGCGCCGGGTAGAGGAAGATGGATTGCGCCCGCACGAAGGCCTCGGGTCCGGCCTTCGTCAGCAGCGCCTTGCGGGCGGCAAAGCAGCGGCGCGTCGCCGGGTCCATGGCGGCCCAGCCGTTGATGACCACGATCCGGCCCACCCGCTCGGGATGGGTGAGGGCGAGATGCAGGGCGATCAGCCCGCCCAGCGCATGGCCGACGAGATCGGCCTGGGCGATGTCGAGGCGGTCGAGCACGGAGAGCGCGTCGCGGGCCATGGCCGCGATGTCGTGGCCCGGCTCCAGCGGACCGGGCGAGCGCCCGGTGCCGCGGTGGTCATAGGCGATCACGCGGAAGCGCTCGGCCAGCGCGGGGATCTGCGGCGCGAAATAGCTGGCCGAGCCCCCGAGCCCCGGCGAGAGCAAGACCGGGCGTCCGCCCTCCGGCCCGTACGCCTCGTGATGGAGGGGCGCGGCCATCGCCTCAGCCCGCCTTGCCGATATGGGCGACCGAGGCGATCTCGACGAGGGCGGCCGGCTTCACCAGACCGCACTGGATGCAGTAGCGCGCCGGCTTCTCGCCGGGGAAATACGCGGCGTAGACGGCATTGATCGCGCCGTAATCGGCCCAATCCTTGAGGAAGATGTGGTTGAAGGTGATGTCGTCCATCGAGCCGCCCGCGGCCTCGACGACGCCCTTGATCGTCTCCAGCACGTGCCGGGTCTGCGCGCCGGCATCGCCCTCGTGGACGACGTTGTTGTCCCCGTCGAAAGCGAGCGTGCCGGAGACGTAGAGCACGCCGTCGGCAAGCGTACCGGGCACGTAGGGCGCGAGCGGCTTGCCAGTGCCGGGTGGGATCACGACGGTCTTGGGCATGGGACGGTCTCCGGTCAGGCGGGGATGCGGCGGGCCTCGGCGGGGGCAAAGGGCTGGGCGAGCGCGGCCTCGAAGGCGGCGACGTCCGATACCCAGCCGAAGAAGGTCTCGATGTTGAGGAGCGCCCCCTCGTGCAGGGCGGGTGGGCCGGCCTGATGCGTGGCGTCGGCGAGCACGATTCCGAAGTATTCGCGGTGGTAGCCGTCCCGCAGGGTCGATTCCACGCAGACATTCGTGGCGATGCCGGTGAAGACCAGCGTGCGGATGCCGCGCGCCCGCAGCATGCTGTCGAGCGGCGTGTTGTAGAATCCGCTGTAGCGCGGCTTGGGCAGGACGATGTCGCCGGGCTCAGGCGTCAGCGCATCGACCAGGGCGTAATCCCACGAGCCCTTGGATAGGAGCCGCGCGTTCATCTCGGGCCGGCGGCGCATGGTTTTGAGCGCGTTCGACTTGTGCCAGTTCGGCGAGCCGGGCCCCCCGGCCTCGACGTAGTCCGGATCCCAACCATTCTGGAACCAGACCACAAGGAGGCCCGCCGCGCGGGCCGCCGCCACGGCGCGGGCGATCCGCTCGATCACCGGCCCGGTCGCCGAGACGTCGAAGCCGGCCAGATCGAGATAGCCGCCCTTGGTCGCGTAGGCATTCTGCATGTCGACGACGATGAGCGCGGTGGTATCGGCGTCGAAGGCGATCGGCTCGGGGCGCGCCGGCAGGGTCAGCGCGCCGTGGCGGCCGGACGGATCGCGGTAGCCCGCGGGGGCGTCGGCGGCCATCACGCCACCTCCGCCAGCGATCCGGGCACGCCCGCGACGTGCCGGCGCGAGCGCATCAGCGGCTGGATCCGCGTGCCGAAATCGTCGAGCCCTTTGAGGAAGTCGTCGAAGACCAGCAGCACGCCGCCGGTCCCCGGCACGGTGGTGACCTCGTCGAGGAGCGCCGCGACGGTCGCGTAGGAGCCGACCAGGGTGCCCATGTTGATGTTCACCGCCGAGGTCGGGTCGGCCATCTGGCGGACGTTGGTGTCGGCGCCGGATTTGGTGTCGGCCGCGCCTTGCAGGCCGAGCCAAGCGATCGCCGCCTCGTCGGCGCCGGCCTTGTAGTGCTCCCACTTGGCGCGGGCTGCCTCGTCGGTCTCGTCGCTGATGACCATGAACAGGACGTAGGAGGATACGTCGCGACCGGTCTTCGCCTTGGCCTCCTCCAGCCGCTCGACGGTGGGCGCGAAGGCGGTCGGCGTGTTGACGCCCTTGCCGAAGCAGAAATTGTAGTCGGCATAGGTCGCGGTGAACGCCATCCCGGCGCTGCTCTGCCCGGCGCAGATGATCTTCATCTCCGCCTGCGGGCGCGGGCTCACGCGGCAATCCTCCATCTGGAAAAAATCGCCCTTGTGGTCGCTGCGGCCGGTCTCCCACAGCTCGCGCAGAACCTGCGCGTATTCGGAGAGATATTCGTAGCGCCGGCCGAAATACTCATCGCCGGGCCACAAACCCATCTGCGAATATTCCGGCCGCTGCCAGCCGGTGACGAGGTTGATGCCGAACCGGCCGTTCGAGATCGAGTCGATGGTCGAGGCCATGCGTGCGACGATGGCCGGCGGCAGGCACAGCGTCGGCGCCGTGGCGTAGAGCTTGATCCGGCTGGTCACCGCCGCAAGCCCGGCCATCAATGTGAAGGATTCGAGATTGTGGTCCCAGAACTCGGTCTTGCCGCCGAAGCCGCGCAGCTTGATCATCGAGAGCGCGAAGTCGAGCCCGTAATGTTCCGCCTTGAGCGTGATTTCCTTGTTCAGTTCAAAACTCGGTTTGTACTGAGGTGCGTTCTCGGAAATCAGCCAACCGTTGTTTCCGATCGGGATGAAGACGCCGACATTCATGGCCTGGGTCATGACAAACCCTCGCTCGCTCATCCGGCCGGCGCCTCAACGGGCCGGCGACAGGTCTAGACGGTAGCGAATCAGACCATTTGGTCAAACTCTCAGAGCCGATATTTGACCGTTTGCACAAACTCTCCGCGCCATGCCTGCGCGGCGTGCCGCTTCTGCTCACGGCCCGTGCGTTTTCGGCCAAGTTTTCCCGAGGTGAGCGCGGGGGAGGGGACGAATCAGGCCAGCCCGAGGCTCGCCAGAATCAGTCTCTGCGTGCTCTCCACCGTCTGCTCGAAGAAGGCCTCGTCGCTGAGGTCGCGTCCGGTGATGGCCTCCACCTGCACCGCGAAGTCGGCATAATGCTGGGTGATCGCCCAGATCGCGAAGACGAGGTGCCGGGGATCGTGCGGGGCGATGCGGCCGTCCGCGATCCAGCCGCGCAAGACCGCGGCCTTGGCCTCGACCAGATCGCGCAAGGGGCCTTCGAGTTCGGCGCGGAGCAGCGGCGCGCCCTGCACGATTTCGAGGCAGAACAGCCGCGAGGCGCGGGGCGCATCCCGAGACAGGGTGATCTTCGAGCGGATGTATTGCTTGAGCGCCTCGGCCGGCTCCGATGCCGCGTCGAGCGCTTGGAGCGGGTCGAGCCAGACGTCGAGCACGCGCCGCAGCACGGCGAGGTAGAGCTCTTCCTTGGTGCGGAAGTAGTAGAGCAGGTTCGTCTTCGAGAGCCCGGCGCGCAGGGCGATCTGGTCGAGGCTGGCGCCGTGCAGGCCGACGGTCGAGAAGACCTCCAATCCGGCATCGAGCACGGCTTCCCGGCGCAGGGCGCCGTCGCGTCGCTGCCGTCGCGCAGGGGCCCCGATCCCGCTTCCGACCACGCCCGAGCCTCCCGATCCGTCACCGTCCCCGCGCGGCCTGCCGATCCCGTATCCGATCCGGCGCGCGCGACAAACGGGTTCTGCGACCGCCGGACGGCGATCCCGGACGTCTCCCCTTACGAAATCGTCCAGGGCTCGTCGAAGACGTGCTCCTCCAGGTTCACCCCGGGCCCGCCCCGGTCGATCACCCAGAACGCCTGAGGTTGGTCGAGCGGCGTGAGAACGCCGTGCCAGGTGCCGATGGCGTAGCAGACGCCCTGGCCCGGCCCGGTGATGAAGGCCCGCGGCCGGCCGGGCCTGCCGCCCTCGTCGGGGCAGACCACGACGAGGAACGGCGCGGCGTCGAGCGGCACGAAGGCCTGGGCGCCGAGCGGATGACGCTCGACGAGGCTCAAGCGGAGCGGCAGCGTGTAGGGCTCTGCCTCGACGGCGCCGATCACCACCTGCCCGTCCTCGCCGGTCACCGGCACCGCCGCCAGGTCGTGGAAGCGCCGCGCCTTGCCGCGATTCATCGGCCGCGGCGCGACGGCGCGCTTGTCGATCACCGTGCCGAAGGGCGCGAAGGCCTCCGGCGTCAGCGGCTCGATGGCGATCCGCCGGTCGCTCATCGGGCGGACCGGAAGGGCGCGAGCGCGGCGTGCCGGTTCACGTCCTTGTAGAGCAGGTAGCGGAAGGGGCCGGGGCCGCCCGCGTAGCAGGCCTGCGGGCAGAAGGCGCGCAGCCACAGGAAGTCGCCGGCCTCGACCTCGACCCAATCGCGGTTGAGCCGGTAGACCGCCTTGCCCTCCAGCACGAACAGGCCGTGCTCCATCACATGCGTCTCCTCGAACGGGATGACCCCGCCCGGCTGAAGCGTGACGATGTTCACGTGCATGTCGTGGCGCACATCCTCGGGCGAGACGAAGCGGGTGGTGGCCCAGGCGCCGCCCGTGTCGGGCATCGCTGTCGGGGTGATCTCGGCTTCGTGGGTGACGAGGGCCGGCGGCGGCTCGATTCCCTCCACGCACGCGTAGGCCTTGCGGATCCAGTGGAAGCGGGCCGGCTCCGGCTCGTCATTGCCCAGGCTCCAATTCGCCCCCGGCGGCAGGTAGACGTAGCTGCCGGGGCGCAGGGCGTGCGCCTGCCCGTCAAGGACGAGGCGGAGCCGGCCGCCGACCACGAACAGCACGCCTTCGGCCTGAGGGTCCGGCTCCGGCCGCGCGCTGCCGCCGCCGGGCGCCACCTCCATCAGGTATTGCGCGAAGGTCTCGGAGAAGCCCGAGAGGGGTCGCGACAGGATCCAGGCCCGCGTCCCTTCCCAGAACGGCAGGACGCTCGTGACGATGTCGCGCATCACCCCCTTCGGGATGACGGCATAAGCCTCCGTGAACACGGCCCGGCCGGTCATCAGCGCCGTCTGAGGAGGCAGGCCGCCGCAGGGCGGATTGTAGGGGGAAGCCGTCATTCAAAGAGTCCGTTGTCGCGATGTCGGGCAGGGATCTCAGCGCGCGGTGTTTTCGAGCCAAGCCGCGATCACGCCGCGCTCCTCGTCGGTCATCTCGGTGACGTTGTTGGGCGGCATGTTGTGCGTCAGCACGACGTGCAGGCGGATCGCCTCGGCCTGACGGCCGATGGCCTCGGCGGTATCGAGCCGGACGCCCTTGGGCGCGACGCCGATCCCGTCCCAGACCGGCTCGGCCGCGTGGCACATGGCGCAACGCCCGGCGACGAGTTCGACCACGTGGTCCGGCGGTGTCGCGGCGGCCAGGGTGGTAACCGGCGGACCTTCCGCCTGCGGCGGCAGGCCCAGCACCGAGCGGCCCCCGGCGCTTCCGACAAGGGCGAGGACGAAGGCGGCGGCCAGACCCGCCGAGGCCACGGCCCAGGCCCACCAGGGCGAGCGCGCGTGGTCCGCATGGCGGACATTGTAGAAGAAGCGGATCACCGCGCCCGAGAAGGTGACCAGCGCGACGATGAGCGGGATCGTCGCCTTCGACCCGAACAGCATCGGGTAGTGGTTCGCGATCATCATGAGCACGACCGGCAGCGTCAGGTAGTTGTTCTGAGCCGAGCGCTGCTTGGCCTGTTTGCCGAGGCTCGGGTCCGGCCGCTCCCCCTTCAGCAGCGCGGCGATGATCTTGCGCTGGTTCGGGATGATGATGAAGAAGACGTTGCCGGCCATCCAGGTCGCCATCAGGGCGCCGGTATGGATCAAGGCGCCGCGGCCGCTGAACACCTGCGAGAAGCCGAAGGCGACCAACGTAATGGCAAGGAGCCCCACGGCGGCGAGCCCGGTCTCGCTCTCGCCGAGCTTTGAGCGGCAGATGCGGTCATAGATCAGCCAGCCGAGCGCCAGCGCGCCGACGCCGAGCGCCGACGCCGCCGGAGCAGACAGGTCCATCACCGCCGGGTCGATGAGGGTGAGCCGCGACTGCGCGTAGTAGATCCAGGCCAGCAGCACGAAGCCCGAGAGCCACGTCGTGTAGGCCTGCCACTTGTGCCAGGTGAGATCGGGGGAAAGATGCTCCGGCGCGACGAAATACTTGCGCATCTCGTAGAAGCCGCCGCCATGCACCTGCCAAGCCGCGGCGCCTTCGCCGACCGGGATGTCCGGCGTCCGCTTCAGCGACGTGTCGAGATGCATGAAGAAGAACGACGAGCCGATCCAGGCCATCGCCGCCACGATGTGGAGCCAGCGCAGCAGCAGGCTCCCCCATTCCCAGACGAAGCTCTCCACCGCTTCTCCCTTCCCTGTCCGGCGCCGATCCTACAGCTGCGGACGGGCTTGTATGCCCATCAAATTCCTTGCCAGTTTTCGAAATTTTCGCGAAATCGAAGGCCGCGTCGGCGAGGCCGCGGGGCTCGGGAGAGGGGATGCTGTCTCTGGAGAGTATCCGTACCTTCATGCGCGCGGCGGAGACCGGCAGCTTCTCGGCCGCCGGCCGGTCGCTGCGCCTGTCGCCCTCGGTGATTAGCTACCGCACCCAGACGCTGGAGGAGCATCTCGGCTGCCTGCTGCTCACCCGCACGACGCGGCGGATGAACCTGACGGAAGCCGGCCGTGTCTTCTACGACCGCTGCCTCGACATCGCCGCCTCCGTGGAGCGCGCGGAGAAGAGCGTCGAAACCCAGGGCGCCGCGCCGCGCGGGACGCTGAAGGTCACCGCCCCGCTGGCCCTCGGCCGGCGCGTCGTGGCGCCGCTGATCCCCGCCTTCCGCGCGCGCCATCCCGAGACGGATGTCCACCTTCGGCTCTCCGATCATCTGCTCGACCTCGTGCAGGAGGCGGTCGACGTGGCGGTCCGACTCGCGCAGATGCGCGACTCGACCTTCACCCTGCGCAAGGTCGCCGAGATCGAGCGGATTCTGTGCGCCTCACCGCGCTACCTCGCCGAACACCCCGCCCCCGAGAGCCCGGCCGAGCTCATCGATCATTCCTGCCTGCTGCTGCGGTTTCCCGGCTCCGAGCAGTTCCGCTGGACGCTTCGCGACGGCGACGAGGTCGTGACGCTGCCGGTCTCCGGGGGCATCGACGCGGATGACGGCGACGTGCTGACCGAATGGGCGATCCAGGGGCAGGGCATTGCCCTCAAGCCCGTCTTCGAGGTGGCGCCCTATCTCGCCGACGGCCGTCTCGTGCCGGTCCTGCCGCGGACGCCACCGCTGCCGTTGACCCTCGGCGTGGTCTACCCGTCGCGAAAAATGCTGCCCAATCGGGCCAAGACCTTCATCGAGTTGACGACCGAGGCCCTGCGCGCCCATGTCGGCACCCAGCTCGACCTGATCGGCCGGCGCTGACGCGGTAGGATGCCGGAGTCGGGCGGCCGTTTGCGCGCGGGTCGCCAAGCGATTTCGTCGCGCCGCGGCCGCTTCTGGTTGGGGGACGGCCACCAAAGATCCTGCGGAGCACCTTCATCGGCGTTGGCCCGCGTCGATGTCTGCGGTCCTGTTTGTCCGGGCGCATGCGGCCACGACCGACGACCTGGGCGAGCGCAGGATCGAGGATCGGGGCCCCGTCGTTGCGGTCGCGTGCCGGAGCGGAGTCGTTGGATAAAGCGGTGTGGTGCCAGTTAGTTAGATAGCAAAGGGCACGCAGCGAGCGCTGCGTGCCCTTTCTGATGTGCGGTCCTATGCTTCGAATCGGCCTCGACGACGATTCCTCAGGTCGATTCTCTGCTTCGGTTTACGGCTCTCTACAACAATACGCGGTCCCTTAGGAGCAACCCGTCGTCGAGCCGCACATATATAACGGATTCGACATGGTTTGTCTGTATGTTCAATAGGTTGAGCCGAGGCATATGCCCAGTCGGTTATGCCGTCGCTAGAGGGGCCCGGATAAGATACGAAACGGTGCTATCACTATTTATCGTAGTCCATGCTTTGGTTTAAGTTCTTTCCTCGAAACCGAGGAGCTTGCCTGACGGAAGCGAATATGAGTGTCTCTCACAAAACTCCCGCTGCGCTGTCATCGCCAGAGCGAGAACGGTCGGAGACCGGGAGTTTTGTGAGGCACTCTAAGTTCGGGTCACATAGCTCGTCGTTCGGAAGCTGTGATCCACTGGATCCGGGGTATGCATTCGACTGGGGTATCATCTCTATAAGATGTGCTCGTGCGCTGCGCGGATCATATTTGCATAAGCAGCTTTCACACGCCGGACTCGGTCAATCAATTCGCTACCTAGCGTGTCATACCTAGCGCTTTCGTCTGCGGTCGGCATGTGCGTGCCGCTTCGATCGATGTTCAAGTCCGGCTGTAGGCATGTTCTGCTTTGTGTCGTGGCACCCATTGGCACGAAAAACTCGCTGCCTACAAAATGGCTGAGTTGCTGGATGGCCTCCGCCAGTGCTCTGGCTCGATCTCGAACAACGGCATCTACTAAATAAAAATCGGGAGACCGCAACCGGTCTGTCATCAGATCAAGAAAATCTTGTTCAGAATTATAAATGGAGTGGTCGGCCGCAATGGTACCTAGAATGCTTTTGATCTTTTGCTCTGGAAAGGTGCTCTGAAATTCTCGCATCATCGGCGCGTCATGATCTCTGATCCGCTTGTCGGCCAACTCCTTCCTCAGAGCATCGGCGCGATAGGCAAGGAGATGATATGCGAGGCCAACGACGACGAGGGCGAATCCCCAGCCCGGGGAGGTCGTGGATTCGATCTGAACATCAAGATACTTCGCGATCAAAGCTCGGGCTGGTGTTTCCCACCAGGGCCCGGCAATCACCAGTACGCCGGCAGCAGTGACCATCCATGCGAGCCGATTGTGGGGCGCTCCCCTTATAAGGGGCCACACCCGCTCAAACACCTCAACGCTGCGGGTGATCAGGCGATCGAAAACAGCAAACCCCTGAGACATCGTTTCCTCGGGCTGAAGGTCCTAGGTCAGCCCGCTCTCTTGCATCGCTGCGGGGGCCTCCTTAAGCGTGCCCATATAGGGGATCAGCCCCTGAACGAGAACGGGGCGCTCAAGTTTGGAGAAGCTCGATGCAAGCCCAGCCGCGGCTGTTCGACGGCCATGTCGCAAGCAACTTCTAGCCGGCTAAGAGCCCGTCCGATAATGTCTGGCCGGGGTTGAGTGGCCGGGATGGCGGTGATTCCAGAAGGGTGCTGAAGCCTGATCTGGACGTGCCATGTG
>NZ_LMNS01000014.1 GCF_001423405.1 Methylobacterium sp. Leaf123
GCGGCGGCACTCGACTCTGAGCTATCTCAGCCCTGTCGAGTTCGAAAACCGTGCTCAATTAGCTTAGGACCGTGTCCACCAAACCGGCAGCAGGCCAGGCAACCCGCCGCTCCAGTGCCGCTACAATTGTGGTCGACAAAAGCTCAGCCGCCAGCGAGACATGGCCCGGAGCCTGGTAGAGGACGATCTCCGTATCGGGCAGCTTCGGCAACTGAAGGCGGCCCGAGACCGATACCATGTCCGCGGGGATCATCTCCGTCGGCAACACCGTCACCCCAAGCCCGGCCTGCACGGCGGCCTGTAAACCGGCCAAGCTCGGGCTGGTATAGACGATGCGCCAATCGCAACCAGCAGAGTCGAGGGCCGACAGCGCGCGCTTGCGATAGACGTCCGGCGCCGGCGACAGCACGAGCGGGATCGGGCCGTCGCCTTCCGCAAGCAGACGCGGCGACGCGACCCAATCGAGCACCTCCCGCCAGACCTTGGTACCCCCGCTCGGTCCCTGAGGCTCTCGCTTGAACAATATCAGGTCGTACCGGCCCTTTGAGAAATCGTCGAGCAAGTTGACGGTGAAGTCGCAATTCACTTCGAGCGCGACTTGCGGGTGGGAGCGGGCGAAGCAGGCCAATACCTCCGACAGGTGCGTGGTCGCGAAATCCTCCGGCGTGCCCAACCTGACCAGCCCTGTGAGTTCCGGCGTGACGATCTTCGTATGGACCTCGGCGCCGAGCTTGAGGATCTGCCGCGCATAGGTAAGCAGAACCTCGCCTTCGGGCGTCAGCTTGAGTTCCCGGCCGTCGCGGTCGAACAGGCGACGGGTGAGGCCGGCCTCCAGGCGCTTGATCTGCAGCGAAACGGTCGACTGTGTCAGGCCCAGCCTGCTGGCCGCGCGCGTGAAGCTCCCGTTGTCGACGATTGCGACGAAGGTGCGCATCAGGTCGATGTCGAAAGGCAATGGTGGGCAGGGCATCGACCTCACATCAGGTTGCCCAGGTCGGATCTCAAGCTCTCGGATCACGCCTCCGTCAAGTCGAGACGACACACGACCGTGCTATGTGCCGAAGCACACATTGCTTATTGATTCGACTTTGCCACCATGGATTAATTGCAAAACAAAATACCAAACGGTTTGGCTGCCATTTGTTTTCGCAATGATATCCATTGAGACTCGGAAATTGTAGAGCGAGCCTCATCGCTCCAAATCAAGTGCGTGGATGAGACGGACGAGTGCCGCAGATGCGGGGCCACTCCAGTCTTGATCCATTGACAGGTCGCCAAGACCGCAAACCTGATTGGAGACGAGCGATGAAGGCGTCGAAGAAGTTATCCCTCGCGACGGTCGCGGCTGCATTCTGTATCGCGCCGCTTTCCGCCTCGTTCGCAGACCCGCGTGTGGGCTCTCCGACGCGGCCGCTTCCGCAGACGACATGGAACGGGTTCGCCACCGGCTCGATCTTCCCGCGTGAGGTCCTGCCCCCCACCGTCGGCGACTGCCATAGGAGCTCGGCCCAGGAGGGCAACGCCAACCAACAGAACTTCCCGGTGCAGCAGTACGGCCAGACGTCGGGCGGCTACCGCTGCTGAAGCGGGTACACTGCCTCAACCCGACAGCCGTCCGGCAATCGACGTCGTCAATGCGATCCGCCGTGCCACGCGTTATGGCGGATCGCGCGTGTGATCCTGGCCCTTTTCGGTATCCCGCCGGCATCCGCCACAAGCCTTGCAGTGGCTAACTGCCGCTTCGATCCTACCCCGGGGGGGCGAGGTCCGCCGGAGCCGGGTGTTCCAGGTCGGATCCGCGTTCCTGCGCCCCTCGCACCACCACCGTTTCCCGCTGTCTCTGAAACCATACTCCGCATTTTGCCGGCGTCGTGGTCCTCCCCGCACGCCCTCGTTCCGTTCTGGAAAGTCCTCGCCCAATGGATGCGACCCACCACACGCCCCTGACGCTCGCGGAAGCCTGGACGCTCATCGCGCGCCTACTGAAGCCGGAGTCTGGCTTCGTTTGGACGGCTATCATCTATGGAATTGCTGTAGCGCTCCTAGGCCTCGCCGTGCCGGTTTCGGTACAGCTCCTGATCAACTCGGTGGCCAACACGGCGCTTCCAGCACCCCTGTTCGTCCTGTCCGGACTACTACTCGGCCTGCTGCTCACTGCCGCCCTGCTCAGCGCCGCGCGGATCTATGTCCTGGCGCTGTTCGAACGGCGCGTGTTCGCGAGAACCGTCGCGGACATCACCCTGCGTGCCCTCCATGCCAAAAATCCGCATTTCGATGACGCCCACCGCAGCGACCTGTTCAACCGCTTCTTCGATCTCATGACGGTCCAGAAGGCGGTCCCGCATCTTCTGGTCGGCGGCTTCGCGATCCTGCTGCAATCCGGGATCGGCCTCGTCCTGACGAGCTTCTATCACCCGTTCTTCCTCGCCTTCAATCTGGTTGTAGCCGCCGTACTCGTCAGCATCGCGTTCCTCTGGGCGGGGCCGGCGGTCCGGTCGGGTGCCGCGCTCAGCCATGCCAAGCACGAGACGGCAGGGTGGCTAGAGAGCGTCGGCGCCTCGAACGGCTTCTACAAGCGTGGGGGACGGCTCGCGGCCGCTATGGCGCGCTCCGAGGCGATGACCGCCGCCTACGTGCGGGCGCATCGCCGCCACTTCCGCCATACCTTCGCGCAGGCCATCGGATTCCTCGTGGTCTATGCGGTCGCGAGCGCCTCCCTGCTGGCGATGGGCGGATGGCTCATCCTGCAGGGGCAGCTGTCGCTCGGCCAACTCGTGGCGGCAGAACTCGTCCTGACGAGTGCCTTCTACGGCATCTCGCAACTGGGCTTCCATGCGAGGAACTTCTACGATCTTGTCGCGGCACTCCACGAACTGTCGCTGTTCGAGGGGATCGAGCAGGCGGACGGCGATGGGTGGAACGGCTCAGGCCCCGCCAGCGGGAACCTGCGCCTGCGCGACGTCGAGGCCGATGGTTTGCGGTTCGACTTCTCGGTCAAGGGCGGCGAGATCCTGGCAGTGGCCGCCGACGAGGGAGTTGACCAGATGCTCGCGGCGCTCCTTGACCGGAGGGTTCGGCCGCAGCGCGGGTGGGTAATGGTCGGTGGAGCCGACATCACGGCGTTCGGTGTGGAGGGGCTGCGCTCGGAGATCGTCGTCCTCGACCGACCGACGCTCGCAGATGCGACCGTCCGCGAGTACCTTTCGGCTGGCGACGGCCCATGCCCAGCGAAGGTCCACGAGTGCCTGGAGCGTGTCGGGCTGGCCGACCGCATCCGGCGCCTGCGCTCCGGCCTCGACACGCCCCTGTCTGCGTCCGGCTCGCCGCTCTCGGTGGCCGAGGCCGTCGCGCTGAAACTGGCTGCCGCCCTTCTCCGTCCTCCAAAGCTCATCGTCCTGTCGGCGCTCCTCGATCTGATGCCACCGGATCGCGTGTCGGCGGTGCTCGCAGGGTTCTCGGAGGCGGGTACGACGGTGCTGCATGTCACCCGGCGCCCCCCACTGCCAATCCATAACGACCAAATCCGGCTGGGCCCCCACGGCTATGGGCGCGCCAGCGAGGGTGAGGAACTGCTCGATAAGACAATGCCGAAGGATAGGACCCATGCTGTCGCGGCCTGAACACCTCCATCATTTCCCCACCCTGACCGCGATCCGGCCTCCCCGAGCGTCGGTCGCCCTCGGCTGGATCATCGCTATCGGGACCATCCTTGCAGTTTTGGTCCTCCTGTACGTGCCCTGGGTGCAGACCTCGGCTGGGACCGGGCGCGTCATTGCGCCGAACCCTGCCGACAGGGTTCAGACGGTCACGGCCCTGGTTCAGGGCCGGGTGGAGCATTGGTACGTCGAGGATGGCCAGCGGGTCAGCGCTGGGGATCCCATCGCCCGCCTCGTCGACAACGATCAATACCTGCTCAAGCGGCTCGCTGCCGAGCGGGAGCAGGTCGAGGCCGAGATCGCGGCGGCCGATCAAGCGGTGAGGGTAGCGGAGAGCCAAGTGAGCCAGACGCGCGAGGCCGCCGAGAAGGGTTTCGTGACGCGGCGCAACTTCGAGGCCGCCCAGATCCGCGTGGCAGAGCAGCGGGCGAAACTGGCCGAAGCCAAGGCCAAGCTAAGCCGCCTCGAAGTGACCGTGAACCGCCAATCGGCGCAGCTGGTGCGTGCGCCGAGGGATGGCCGCATTCTCCACATCAACGCGGCCGCCGCCGGCACACTGGTGAACGCGGGAGACACCCTGGCCACCCTCGCGCCGCACGAGCCGGAACGCGTCGTCGAGTTGTTGGTCGACGGGCGAGACGTCGCCCTGATACGGCCCGGCCAGGGCGTGCGCCTTGCTTTTGAGGGCTGGCCGGCCATCCAGTTCAGCGGCTGGCCCTCGGTGGCCCATGGCATGTTCGACGGGCGGGTGCGAACTGTCGACCCCTCAGCCCAGCCGAGCGGCCTGTTTCGCGTGCTCGTCGAGCATGATCCAGGACGATTCGCATGGCCCCAGGTCGACTTCATCCCGCTTGGGGCCAAGGCGCGGGGCTGGATACAGATGGAGACGGTGTCGGTGGGCTACGAACTCTGGCGCGTGCTCAACAACTTCCCGCTGGAGTTTCCAAAAACACGCTCGGACCCAATCTGAAAGATCGAGTGGCGGCCGATGATCGAGAGGAAGACGACCGCCTTTCCGGTTCTCTTCCCTAGAGCGCTTTCCGACGAAGTGGACGCCGGTTCGGCGAAAGAAAGCGCGTTGAAATAAAGGCCTAGAGACGCCGGCCTGATGCAATCAGGTCGGATACGGCTCTAGAGCAGGCTGGCAGCTTTCGGCCATCATCAGTTTTCGCGTCGTTCCTTAAGCCGCCAGGAAGCGGGCGTTGCGAGAGCCTGCTTTGGGTCAGGAGTTCGCGCGCCGATTGTTCTGCTGTGCGCCACCTTCGGACCTTCGTGTTTGGAGATCAGAAGGTCCGCATGCGGACTGAAGCCGGACATTGGACGGCGGGTGTCAATCCTTACCGCGCGCCGCCCCCGCCATGCTCGTCATCAAACTCACCTCCGGCTTGCGTCTGCTCGATGGCCTGTTGCACCAGGGCCATCGCCTTGACGCGGTTTCCTTCCACGTTCGGAGAGGCCTCGCGTAAGAACGCCAGAGCATCTAGCAGGGATGACAGGGATTGTTCCATGTTGTCCTGGTGGCTCGCACATCCGCGAGCCGGGCACCCGGGAGGACACGCCGGCGCGTCGGAGGAGCGGCATGGCGCGCAGAGGCGTTCGGGGGCCGGGGAGCATCCCGTGGTTGGAGAACTAGCGAGCCCGATGACCGAGCATGCCCCGGCGTGATTCCCCCGGCCGCGACGCCAAGAGCGCTTGATCCACGTCAAGGTACGGCCATCCGGGCCGGTCCAGTCTAAGCCCGACTGAACCGACGGCCGACCTCATCGCCGACGCCGCTGCCCGTGATGAGGGACATTCACTTCGAAACTTGGGAGGGCGCCATGGCTCTGGCAACTTTGGTGCAGGTGACGGCTCTCACCACCCTCCTGGCTGCCGCCTCGCTGTCCAGCGCCGACGCCCAGACATCGACGGGCCCGGGTGTCACTCCAGACCGACGCGTCCAACCCGATCAGCCGGGCACGATGGGGCCGAGCATGATGGGCGGCATGGGAGGGATGGGCCGAAGCGGCATGTGTGGAATGATGAGCCACACAATGGACGGTATGGCCCGGGGCATGATGGATGACGGCCCAAGAATGCGGATGATGTTCGTAATTGCCGACACGGACGGAGATGGTTCTCTGTCATTCGACGAGGTCACAGCCATTCACAAGCGCATCTTCGACGCGGTCGACGCCAACAAGGACGGAAAGGTGACGCCCGAGGAGCTTCGGAAATTCTTCGGAGAGCGGTGATTGAAACGCACGCCAGCCCACGAAGGCTGCGTGAAAGCGGATCGCGCAGGCGCCGCACCCGGTCGACTCAGTCCTTTGCCAGGGCTCGTCGCAAGGGCGTCGCCCCATGGTTGGCGCCCTGCAGCGAGGCTGGCACCGCGAACGGAACCGGCATCCCCGCCTCCGCCGCGCTGGCCGGCGAGCTGGTGGATTGATCGGCTCGGCGAACCCTTCTCGAACATCGGCACCGCGGCCATCTAAGGGTCGCGCACAATCTCGCTCCGGCTCACCGGAGAGAAGCCGGGCAGCGGGACACGTAAACGCTCGCTCAGACCGGTCACGACTTCCGGAAGCGAGACAGGAATCGCTGGCTCGTCTGAGCCGCCATTTCGAGCCGCGGCTTCAGGACCGGGATGTCCTCGCTTAGGAGCGCGAAGCCGAGAGGCAGCATCCAGATGCCGAGGATGGGCAGGAACGATAGCATCCCGCCTGCGATGAGGGCGAGCGCCGCCACCAGTCACAGCGGCCGCCGCGATGGTACTCTCAACCACACGACCGCGTCGCGAATCCATCCGGGAAGACGACGGGTCAGGCGGTCGATCCGTGCATCCCAGTCCGCGGCGGTCAGGCTCATACCACCCTGCTCCTGATAAGGGCCTTCCGAGACCGATCGCGTCGCTCGTGCGCGGCGCCTTCGCCTCTCACGGCCCTCCCTGCATCCCGGCTGCGCTGTCGCACCAGATATCCGCCGGCTTCATCGGCCGGCACCCCACTAGCCATCGACAGGCAGCCTAACGACCAAGGGTCCGTCCATTGCGATAACGAAAGCGGCACCTCCGGCGAACACCGTCATGGGATCTCCCCGGTCGAGGGTGACGCGAAGCTCACGGTTCTTCCCGTCTACGGCGACGGCGAGTTCTCGCCCGCGCCACCGGATCCTGAAGTCGAGGCCGTGCCAGCTGGCGGGCAGACGCGGATCGAAGGCGAGGCCGTCGGCCCCCAGCGACAGCCCGGCGAAGCCGAAGATCGCCATCAGCCACAGGCCGCCCAGGGCCGCGATGTGGATCCCGCCGCCGATCGCCACGTGGGTGTCGGCGAGGTCGATGGCCGCGCTTCGGTGGAAGTAGCCCAACGCCGCCTCAGGACGGCCCAGCCGCACGGCCGCAAGGCCGTGCATGACCCGGCTCAGTGAGCTTCCGTGCCCGCACAGTGGCTCGTAATGGTCGAAGTTTGTCCCGCCACTGGTGCCAGGGAAGGCTTCGGGTAGGAGCGCCAGGAGCGCGACGACGTCGGCCTGCTTGATGGCCTGGGCCCGCTGCGTCCGTTCCCGCCCTAGAACCACGTCCATCGGGACCGAGCGCCCGGCATAGGCGTTCAGGTCGATCCCCTCCAGGGCCGAGAAGCCTGCGAATTGCTCGTACAGCCCCGTAGCCGGATCGCGACCGGTGGCGATGGTCTCCGCCGCCTCGCGCCAGTGCGCCAGTTCCGGCTCGCCGAGGCCGAGGCTCCGCGCGAGCCGCTCCCACGTATCCGGCCAGCGCTCCCGCATGAGGGCCGCGACATCAAGGCCGCGGGCGATGTTCCACCGGGCCATGACGTTGGTGAAGGCGTTGTCGTCCACCCGCTCATGGTACTCGTCCGGTCCGATGACTCCGCGGATGTGGCGCAAGCCGTCCGCCTCCAGCACGGCCCGGCTCGTCCAGAACCGTGCCGTCTCCAGGAGGATCTCGGCACCGGCCTCTTGCAGGAAGGCCTCGTCCTCGGTCGCCTGCCAGTATTGCCAGACCGCGTAGGCGACGTCGGCGCTGATATGCTGCTCCTGGCTGCCGCAGAGGATGTCCAGGATCTTGCGGTCCGGGCCGACGGTCTGGGGTGGCGTGACCTCGGCTCCCGTATCGGCCGATTCCCAGGCGTAGAGGGCGCCCTGCCAGCCCATCCGCGCGGCCTTGGCGCGGGCCGCGTCCAGGGTGCGGAACCGGTACATCAGGAGAGTGCGCGCGGCCTCCGGCCAGGTCAGCGCGTAGAAGGGCACGAGGAAGATCTCGGTGTCCCAGAAGACGTGGCCTCGGTAATCATCCCCCGTGAGAGCGCGGGCGGCGACGGAGACGTGCGGGTCCTCCGGGTTGGCCGCCCCGTTGAGGTGGAAGACGGCGAAGCGCAGGGCGGCCTGCGCGGCCGGGTCGCCCGTCACCCGGATGTCGCTGCAGCGCCAGCGCTCGGCCCAGGCTGCCTCGTGCCTGGCCAGGATACCGCGCCAGCCGATGGTGCGCGCAGCGGCCAGTTCCCTGCGGGCCCGGGCCCCCGCATGGACGTCGGTGGCGTGATGACGCGTCACCGCGACGATGCGCCGGAAGGTCACGACCTGGCCCGGCTGCGCGGTCCAGCGCCAAGCCCACGATAGGTCGCCCCGCGCCACGGGCTGGCGCTCGATACCGTCCACCTCCAGCGAAGCCGCTGCCGCGATCGCGAGGCTCCGACCGGACCGCCAAGTACGCCACGCCTTCAGGTCGAATTCCGCTCGTTCCGGGGCGAGCTCGAAATCCGTGGGACCCAACGCCGCCTCGAAGGTGAGGTCGCTGACCCCGCTCTCGATCCGAAGCTCGATCACCTGCATCCCGATCGCGCGCGCGTCGAGCGAAACCACCCGCATGGAGCGCAGTCGGACTTCGAGCGGGGCGTTACAGGTCTGACGGGCCTCCATGAACAGGGCGCCCCGTCGCATGTCTGGGGTCAGCGCCCGCGAGGATCGGTCCGGGCAGCGCATGAGCGGGCCGTCCGGCAGGAGGATGCTGACCTGCGTCCAGTCAGGCGCCGGCACCAGTTCCGGAATAACGCTGTCCGGCGTCGGCGTGTCGAACAATCCGGCCACGTAGAAGCGCGGAGGAATGGCCCGACAGGCTCCAAGATGGGCCGCCAACCCGCCGCGCACGCCGAGGAAGCCGTTGCTGATGGCGAAGCGGGTTTCGAAGGTGCTCTCCCGCAGCAACTCATACCCGGTCTCGCGCAGAAGCCAGGTTGGATCGTTTTCGGAAGCAATGTCCTCAGCCAAGGTACCAACCAAGGTCATGCGGCATCTCCCGAAGTGTAAGGCAGCGTGAGATCGTCGGCGCGGATCTCGTCGAAGCTCGTCACCACGCGATCGGCTCCCTCACCGACTGAGTGAAATCCGCGTCGATGGGATCGAGCTGCTGGATAGTGGCGAGGTGGGTGGCCTCGTTCTGGTCCACGAGAGCCCCTTCGGTGACCAGCGCGCGGCCGATGCGCCCGGTGATCGGGGCGCGGATGGTGGCGTAGCCGAGGTTGATCTGCGCCCGCTTGACCGCCGCCTTTTGGGAGGCGACCTCAGCCTCCGCCTGTCGCTCGGCGGAGAGGGCGCGGTCGTACTGGGCTTGTGTCGTGGTCTGGCCGGACAGCAGGGTCCGCAGCCGGTCCTCCTGGCGCGACGCCTGGAAAAGGCTGGCCTCGGCCCGGGCGAGGGCAGCCTTGGCGCTCTCAAGCTCGACTTCGAGGGGCAGGGGGTCGATGCGGTACAGCACTTCGCCCTTCTTGACTACGCTGCCCTGCTGGAACGCGCGCTCGACGATGATGCCGGAGACGCGCGGACGCACCTCGGCGATGCGCATGGGCCTGACCCGACCGGGCAGTTCTTTGATCAAGGTTACTGGCCTCGGTTCGACGGTCACGATCCCGACCTCCGGCGCTGCGGCGGCATCGCCTGCAAAGGCTGTGGTCGCTGGGCCGGTACCGGCGAGGAGCACGGCGGCGAAAACCAGGGCTCGGCCCCTTCGCGTGCGGATGGTCCGCAAGCGGTACAGCATTCGTGACATGGCTCTGTCGCATTCAGAAGAGCATTGAGGCGCCGTGATCCGGCAGCAAGGACGCGGATCTGCGACCTCGCACCATGAGATCGATTCGCGCGCGCGGTTTTCAAGTGGCCTTTATTTGCAATAGTTGGCCATGAGAAGATTTATTATACACATTGCTGGCCATTGAAATAATTGATGGCGACCATTTGCAATTTTTGACTTGTGTTTCAAACGAACGCCGCCCACGTCCCGGAGCGCTCAGGGTCCGGGCCCCTTTGGTACGTGTACGCCGCCGCAGCGCTCATTGATTGATCCACCTCAAGGCCGAACGGTCGAGGCGGCGCCAGCCTCCCACCGGCGGCGCGACCAGGGCCGCCTGACCGGAACTAGACCATGAAGCTCGGATCGCTCCTCACCCTCGGTGACCGTGTCAGGGCGCCGATGTCCGACCACCAAGCGATGATGTTGCCCCTGCAGCGACTGACCGACCAGATGTTCGGCGATCCCCGTTTCGGTCTGCCGCCGCTCCTTCAGGGTGCGGCCGTGCTACGCATGGATGTCGTCGAGAAGGACGGACACTTCAAAGTCACCGCCGAGTTGCCGGGCCTCGTTCGCGAGGACATTCGGATCGAGCTCGCCGCCGACATGCTCGTCATCAGCGGCGAGAAGCGGCAGGACAGGGACGAAACCGAAAGATCCCGGAAGATCAACGAGGGGGCCTACGGCTCCTTCATGCGCACGCTGGAACTTCCGGCTGGCATCAGGCCCGAGGACATCGAGGCCAGCATGGACAAGGGTGTCCTCATGGTGAGATTGCCCAAGACCGTCCTCGCCGCTCGTGAGACCAGTCGCATCGAGATCAAGGCGCCCTGATGCCGACGCGGGAACCGCTCGCGAGGCTCGTCCGGCGGCTGGAGGAGGCCGGCCCCCTGGGCGAGCGCGAGCGGCAAGCCATCCTCTCCCTGCGCCTCCGACCACGGCTGGTGCCGGCCCGTGCCGACATCGGCTTGAAGCAGGACCCACAAGCCGCGCACCTCGTGCTGCGCGGGGTGGCCTGCCGCTACCACATGCTGTCCGACGGCACCCGCAGCATCATCGGCCTGTTCTTCCCGGGCGACCTTTGCGGCGGCCACTCGGCGTCGCCGGCCAAGCACCATGGCTCGCTCGGGGCGCTCTCGCCGTCCCTCGTCGCCGACGTCCCGTTCCGCACCCTGGAAGCCTTGATCGGGGACCATCCCGGCATCGGGCGGGCCCTGTGGTGGCTGACCCTCGTCGAGCTCGGCATCGCGCAGCAGTGGCTGGCGAACGGCGGTCTGGAAGCCGAGCGGCGGATCGCGCATCTCGTCTGCGAAATCGTCGCCCGGTCCGAGGCCACCGGCATGGCCGCCGTCGACGCCTTCTCGGGAGGGATACGCCAAGGCGTCATCGCCGATCTCGCCGCGGTCTCCTTGGTCCACGTGAACCGGGTGCTGCACGCTCTTCAGGACGCCGGCCTGATCAGGCTGGAAAGAGGGGTGGTGAAGGTGCCCAAGCTCAGCCGGCTCGCCGCCTACGCCGATTTCGATGCGGGCTACCTACACCTGGCAGGGCAAGCCGCGACTGAGCCGGGCTCCGAGATTTCCTTATCATGCGGGACCGGTCTGGCACGGATCCGAACCTCAGCCGGTGTCATGGGCCCGGGAGCACGTCCCGGGTCGGCCGACGATGCCTGGCCGTGCCAAGGCCAATGAGGATGGAGATGCCCGCTCGCTCCGTTCAGTGGGACATCAGGCAACAGACGGAAGGCTTCGCCAGCAGGTCGCGTGTGACCCCGCCGAAGAACCACTCCCGCAGGCGGCTGTAGCCGTAGGCGCCGGCAACAATCAGGTCGGCGTCCAAGTCACGCGCCGCCTTCTGCATTTCGTCGGCGACGGTCCAGCCCGAAGGCTTTGCCGGATGCGCCGTCGCGATTACATCGTGCAGCGACAAGTAGCGAACCACATCCTCGACCTCGGTGCGGTCCTTGCCATCGGAAATCCGGAACACCCAGACGGCCTCGGCGCAACGCAGGATCGGCATGGCGTCCGTTACAGCCCGGCGGGTCTGCAGGGTGTTCTTCCAGCCAATGATGACGCGTCCGGCCTCCAGGTGCTCGACGCCAGGCGGGACGACGAGAACGGGCCGGCCCAGCCCCATCAACGCGTCGCCGACGTTGACCGCCATGCCATCCGCCACCCCTTCGTTGTCCGCGTAACGCCCGACCACGACGAGGTCCGCCGCCCGGGACTGGTCCTCAAGGAACTGGACCGGGGCGGTCAGGTCGGAGCGCCATTCGATGCGGTCGTTCAGCCACGAGGCGTTCCGGAACGCCTGCTCGGTGCCCGCGAGCTTCGCGAGGGCGGCTTGGCGGATTTCCTCGATGACCATGCCCATGGGCACGGCGGTTTCCCCGTAGCCCTGCGGGTAGTCAGGCATGCAGGCGGCTACACCGACGAGGCGGGCGCCGAGGCGGTGCGCGAGTCCTGCGGCGAGCCGGACCCGCGCCGATGCGTGGCGCCCGTCATCGACCGCGACCATGATGCTGGCAATGGACATGGGAGCCTCCCTCGGCCCGTAACGGGCGGGCATCACGGTGTGGCCGCCCGGGCGAGACGGCGTTGACCTGCCTCAAGCCCGCCAATCCTGGCCGGAGTACAAGAACCGATCCTCGTCGGTGAAGAGCACCGCCGGGCCGTCGATGGCCGGCTCTGGGCGGGTGATCACGCAGCGCGGAACGGCCCACACCGCCCCCGGAACGGTTCTTTTTCCCTCGAATGCAGCGCCGAACGCCCCGCCCCGCAGGACCTCGACAATGCGCGGCGCGATCCAGCCAGCGATGTAGACGCCGCCGGTCGCCAAGAGTACCAGCGCCAGGTCGCCCGCGAACCGGCCGATCAGGCGCGCGAACCGATGAACCGCTTCGCTCGCAACCGGATCGTCCCCGGACGCTTCGAGCACCTCCGGCGGCGCATTCCACACGACCGTCATGCCACGCGCCGCCGCAACGGGCCCGAGCCAGCCTCACGAGGCCGGGATCGGACCGCAGGGTTTCGCCCGCGAGCCTACCCCCGGCCGGGATCAGTTCGGACCACGGCAGGCCGTCGTCCCGCTCGCAGGGGCCGTAGCCGACATGCCCGGCCTCGGTCTTTTGGATCAGGAGGTGGTCGCCCGCGGGGATCAGGGCCGCTGCGCCGAGGCCCGTGCCCAGGCCGAGGACGATCCGCGGGCACGATCCGTACCAAGTCGGCCGGGTCGTCCTCTTCGAGGATGCCGAGGACCGCGGCGAGCGGCGCATAATCGTTGACCAACCGCACCGCTTCCAGTCCCAGCGCGACGCCGATCCCGCCGAGGTCGGACCGCCAGGGCGGGTTGGTCAGTCGCGTGACGCCGCCGGCGGCGCGCCCGGCAACGGCCAGGCAGGTGGAGCGCGGCCGTGGCGTCCCCGGTTCGCCGAGATAGGCCTACAGGGCATCGCGGGGAGTGCGGAAGCTGGCCGTGGGCACCTTCCAGACCGGAGCCGCCCGAGCCCTCGTCGACGGGAAAACGGCGTAGCGGGCAAAGGTGCCGCCGATGTCCGCGAGAAGAACCGGATAGGGCCGCGGCATCCTCAATCCGCCTGGTTGTCGCCCGCAGGAGCCGTCTTCCCGGTCTTGAGGCTGAGGATGTAGTCGATGACCGCCTCCATCTCGTCGCGGTCGAGCCGCAGGCTCGGCATCCGCTCGTGGTGGCTCTGCAGGAAGACGGCCAGCGCCGGCCCCGTCGTAGACGGCATCTCGGCAACTCGGACGAAGGCCGGGCCGACGAACTCGCCCGGCTGCGCCGCACGGCCGATGACGTGGCATTGGCTGCAGAGCTGCGTGGCGATGGTCCAGCCCCGGACGCGATGGTCCTCAGGTGGACCGGCTATGGCCGGCGCGCCGGCGACGCTCGCGAGCAGCCCGCCCAGCGCGAGGATGCGAGCGGATCGGGGCGACGCGGCCATCATGACGCCCTCGCGATCCTGAGCCGCCTCGTGGCGACCGCCACAGTCAGGGCTCCGGTTACGACGTGCGCCCAGGTGGCGGCATCGTTGGCCGCGAAGCCGAATAGGAAAGGCGTAAGGACCGTCCACGCCCCAGCGAGAACGACCGCCTTCTCAAGGGCGGGACGGAAGCGAATCCGATTGCATCCGGTGAGCACCAGGATCAGCAGGCCTGGCAGGAGCGCAAAGAAGGCCGCCTGGCCCTGGTCGGCGAACACCAGCACCCATGCGGCCAACACCAGAGCGGTCCCGACCGCGTGCTGTAAGACGTCGATCTGGATCTCGTCCTCTCTCCCATCCGACGGCGGGGGCGTAGCCTGCCTACCGGCATGGGACATGACCTGTCTCCTCGATCTGCCTGTTGTCGCGACGCCCCTTCCAGTGCCGGTGCGTCGAGCGGCTCCGTCACGCATGGACTTCGGCGATGATGCAGCCGGGGTCGACCACCTCGTTGACCGGCGCGAGGACCGTCAGGCGACCCGCGGCGGGGGAAGCAATGTCGTGGAGGGCCTCGCCGATGCGCACGGCCGCCACCGCCTCGCCGGCCCGCACGCTTGCCCCGTCCGGGACGAGCCACCGCTCCAGGACGCCCTCAGGCAGCATGCCCGTCGACCAGAGCTCTTCCGCAACGTGAATGTCCGCCATGACCGCCTCCTGTTCGGATGCCCGGCGACGGGCGCCCGGAGGCATGGAACGGCGAAGGCCCGGGCGCCGCGTTGATCTGGATCACGCCGAGTCCGGCACCGTCCCGCGAGCCGGGCCCGCGGCCTTGAGGCAGGTCAACGCGGCCCCCGGCAGGTCCGGCAGGGTCTCCCGGAGCCCCTCCTGCGGAACGAAGCCATGCTCGTCGTCCTGGCCGCCAGCGTCGTCCTCGTCATGGTCACCATCCTGGTGCTCTACGAGACGCTGCGCCTGACCTCGGAGCACCTCGCCGAGCTGCCGGTGTGGCCGCGCTGGCGCATCGTCGCCGTGGTGCTCGCAGCCTTCGCCGGGCACACGGTCGCAGTCTGGATCTACGCCGTCGCCTACTGGCTGCTCGTCCTGCGGCTCGGCCTCGGCAGCTTCATGGGCGTACCGGTGACGACGTTCGAGGATTGCCTGTTCGTCTCGGTGGTCGCCTATTCCTCGCTCGGTTATGGCGACCACGCCCCGGTCGGCCACGCCCGCCTTCTTACCGGCGTCGAGGCGCTCAACGGACTCATCCTGATCGGCTGGTCGGCCTCGTTCACCTACCTCGCCATGGAGCGTTACTGGCCACTCCACGGAAAGGCGCGTGCCCACCGTCTCGCGAAGGCCCACGCCCCGGCGGGCGGGGAGCCCGGCAGCGAACGCCTCTTCCCGCCGACGACCGGCACCTGAGCACCGGGGGCCTTGCGCTGGATCAAGGCCGGGCACCGCGGCCGGACCCAGGTTCCGCGCTCACCGGCAAACGGAGTCGTGCCATGCGCGAGTACCTCGTCACCTTCCACAAGACCGTCCTGGACGGCAGCGGCCACGACCATCGCGTCCTGCAGCGGCAGGCGGTCGTCACCGCCCGCTCGGACATCGCCGCCGCCTACGCGGCCAAGGCGATGCTCTGCGAGGCCGACGGCGTCGTCGACTGGCGGCTGCGGGCCGATACCTGCGAGGTCGTCGAACTTGCCCGGAACGCGGCATAGGAGGCCGGCATGAGTCACGAACTCACCGAACCCGTGCACTGGCAGGGCAGGCAATGGGCCGTCACCGGCTACGGCATCGAGGCGCTCGACGGGATGTACCACGTCCCCTTCAGCGACATCCCGAACGATGAGGCCGCCCGGCCGGGGTGGCTGAACGACCTCTGCCGGCGCTACGGCACCGACAGCAACGACTTGGCCGCGGCCCTGAAGGTTGCGCGCTCGATCCAGGCTGCCGCGGACGGCACGTCGAAGTCGGCGGCATGACCGTCGCGCCCCTTGCCGCGGCGGAGGAGGCCGACGACCCGGAGGTGCCGAGCCCTGCCGTCGGCCCTTCGAAGCCGCGCCTGATGCGGGTCCTCGGCCCCGGCCTGATCACCGGTGCCTCGGACGACGACCCCAGCGGCATCGCTACTTACGGCCAAGCGGGAGCCCAATTCGGCTACGGTCTGTGCTGGACCATGCTCTACACCCTGCCGCTGATGGCGGCGGTGCAGATGGTCTCCGCCCGGATCGGGCGCACCACCGGCCACGGCATCGCCGGGGTGCTGCGCGAGCACTACCCGAACGGCCTACTCCAGGCCGTCGTGCCGCTTCTGCTGGCCGCAAACATTCTGAACCTCGGGGCCGACCTCGGCGCTATGGCGGACGCGCTGAACCTGCTGCTGCCGGGCCCGCGCTGGCTCTATGTCGTGCTGTTCGCCGGCATTTGCGCCTTCATGCAGCTCGTCCTGCAGTACACGCGCTACGTCGCCGTGCTGAAATGGCTGACGCTGAGCCTGTTCGCCTATCTCGGCGTGGTAATCTTCGCCCACGTCTCCTGGTGGGACCTCGGCACGGCCCTCGCCATCCCGAAGGTTGACCTCGGCGGCGGCGGGCTGACCACGCTGGTGGCCCTCTTCGGCACCACGATCAGCCCCTACCTGTTCTTCTGGCAGGCCGCCGAGGAGGCCGAGGACCTGCACGCCTTCCCGTGCCGGCGCGACCTCCTGCACGCGCCCGAACAAGGCAGCGCCGCGCTCCACCGTATCGAGATCGACACGCTGGTCGGCATGACCTTCTCGAACCTTGTGGCGCTTGCCATCATGGTCACGGCCGCGGCGGTGCTGCACCCGCACGGCATCACCGACATCCAGAGCTCCGCCCAGGCGGCGGAAGCCCTGCGCCCGCTGGCTGGCCCATTCTCGGCCACTGTCTTCGCCCTTGGCATCGTCGGGACCGGGCTCCTGGCGGTACCGGTGCTGGCGGGCTCTGCGGCCTACGCAATCGGCGAGGCGCGGCACTGGCCCGTCGGCTTCGGCCGGCGCCTGCTGGAGGCGCGCGCCTTCTACGGGACGGTGGCGCTCGCAACGCTGGTGGGCATGGTCATCAGCCTGGGTGCGGTCGACCCGATCCGTGCGCTCTACTGGAGCGCAGTCGTCAACGGCGTCATCGCGGTGCCGGTGATGGCGGTGATGATGCTGGCGGCGGCGCGCAGCGACATCATGGGCGCCTTCGCGGTGCGCGGATCCCTCAAGCTGCTCGGCTGGGTCGCCACAGCCTGCATGCTGCTCGCGGTCCTCGCCATGCTGGCGACGGCCGGGCTTCCCTTGATCTAGCGCAACGCGAGCCTGCCCGTCCGCTCCATCCTGGCTCCATCGCAGCCGAGGATAGGAAACAGGCGATGGAGAGCGGAAGAGAAGAACGGCCGGTCGTCCTCGTCGCGGAGCCGCAGGCACTGCCAGGCATGTGGCTGGAGGACGTCCTGACCGAAGCCGGCTGCGCCGTCAGCGGGCCCTACGGCACCTGCCAGGACGCGGCAGAGAGCCTGGACCGAAAGCTGCCGGACTTCGCCGTCGTCAGCGTCGACCTGAACCAGGGACCCTGCTTTCCGCTCGCCTGCGCACTGCGCCGCCGCGGCGTCCCCTTCGCGCTGATCTCCGGCAACGCACGCGTTCCTGTCGCCTTCTCGGACGTGCCGCGGTTCGACCGGCTGTTCGATGCCCAGGACATGGTCTCTGCCGTAAGCGCCCGTTGCGCAGCCCCGGGCTGCCCCCGCGCCTGCCCGATGCTGGGCCGGATCGCGGCCGGCGAAGCCGTTGCGCTGGATCAATGTCCGACCGCCTGCCGGGCGTAAGCGTCGGCTTCGGCCAGGCGCGACCTGGATCAAATCGAGGAGACGGACGATGAGCGACAAGCTGATCCGCCAGAACATCATCGACGAACTTGACTTCGACCCGAGCCTCGATGCGGCTAACATCGGCGTCGCCGTGGAGAACGGCATCGTCACGCTCACTGGCCACGTCGGCAGCTTCACGGAGCGCGTCGCCGCCGAGAAGGCCGCCCAGAAGGTGCGCGGCGTGCGCGGCGTGGTCGAGGAGATCAAGGTGCGCTTCGGCGGGGAGACGCCGCCGCGCGACGAGGACATCGCCCAGCGCGCGGTGCAGATGCTCGACTGGTCGGCGACGGTGCCCAAGGGCGCCGTGCAGGTGAAGGTCCAGAACGGCTGGGTGACGCTCTCCGGCAAGGTCGACTGGCAGTACCAGAAGGAGGAGGCCTACCGGTCGATCCGACGGCTCGCGGGCGTGTCCGGCATCATGAACACCATCGAGGTGACGCCCAAGGCGAGTGCGCCCGATGTGCGCGCGAAGATCATGGCCGCGCTCAAGCGCAACGCCGAGCTTGAAGCCGACGCCATCAGGGTGACGGTGAAGGATGCAAAGGTCGTCCTGGAGGGCAAGGTGAACGCTTGGTACGAGCGCCGCCTTGCCGAAAACGCTGCCTGGTCGGCTCCAGGGGTGCGCGTCGTCGAGGACCACCTGACGCTGGGCTGAGCCCGGCTGAGCCGGCGAGGCCGCGAGCCTCACCCGTCTAGTTAGCATCCTCGCGGCCCGTTACCGCGCACATGGCGGAGACTCCTATGTCCTACGCAAGCATCATGGTGGCGGTCGACCTCGGCGAGCATGCACGCGACCGCGTCCACCTCGCTGGCCACCTGGCCGACGACTTTCATGCCCGCCTGATCGGCGTCGCGGCGGAAACGCCGGCCTATGAGGCCGCCCCGGTCGGCCCGACGCTGGGGAGTGCGTACTTCCTCCCCTTGGTCCAGGAAGCCGTCCTTAACGACCTCAGGATGGCCCAAAAGGCGTTCACGGACGCCGCTGGGGAGCGAAGCCGAGTCGAGTGGCGCTCGAACCTCGATTTTCCGCTCGCATTCCTGACCCGTCAATCGGCCGCCGCCGACCTGTTGATCGTCGGCCGTGACAATGAGGTCAGCCCGCTCATGTCGGTCGATCCCGGAGATGCACTGATGCAGGTTGGCCTGCCGTTGCTGGTCGTCCCGCCCAAGGTCGATCACCTCGACGCCAAGCGTGTCGCAGTCGCCTGGAAGGACACCCGCGAGGCACGCCGCGCCGTCCGTGACGCGCTTCCCTTCCTGAAGCGCGCCTCCCAGGTCGTGGTGATCTCCGTCGACGACGGGAATGGGGCGGACGACACCCGGGACGTCATCGGCCTGCTGCAGGCACACGACGTCTACGCCACCGCGGTCCACAAAGACGCCTATGGCGCCACGACCGCGGATGCGTTGATCGAGGCGGCCTCCGAGCAAGCCGCCGATCTCATCGTGGCGGGTGGCTACGGCCACGGCCGGCTGCGCGAGTGGGCGTTCGGGGGCGTCACCCGGGACCTTCTCGCCGGCTGCCCAGTCTGCTGCCTGATGAGCCATTGAATGCCCGGCACTTTACCTAAGGCGAAGGCATCCACGGCCTTCTTGATCCTCGTTTTGGTCACATCGGTGGCGTCGGCCGTCCAAGCGCAGGAACCGGCTCGTTCACCGGATGCGAAGGGCACCTTCGTCGAGCCCGTGAACGCGCCGCACCTCCACTGTTCGGGCGCCTGCTTGAAGAGCGGCACCCTGCAATGGTTCTGCAAGCCTGGGCAGACCTGTAGCCTGGACTGCGGCACGGCGCCTCCGCACATGCATTGTCACAACCCGCGGCGGTGAGCGTGGAAGTCGCCTCGGCTCGTCCTTGCGCAGCTTTTACTCTTCTTCCTTGCAGGTTCGGTGCCTCAGTGGGCCAGGAGCACCGGGATGCGAGCGTGCTCGATGACGTGGCGGGTGACACCGCCGAGCAGGACCTCCCGCACGCGGCTGAGGGTGTAGGCTCCCATGGCCAGCAGGGAGGCGTGCCGTCGCACGACCTCGGCGAGGATGGGGGCGCCGACCGAGATCCCGTCCTCGGTAGCCAGGGTGGCGGCCTCCTCCACGATTCCGTGCCAGCGCAGGTAGGCGCACAGCTCGGCCGCTCGCCATGAAGCGGACGGCGATGTGGGCGTGCAAACGCCGGCCGAGGCGCAGGGCTGCATCAAGCCGGCGCGTGGCATCGACGCCGGGGGCGGTGGGAACGAGGAGGCAGCGCAGGAACATCAGGGGTCTCCTCGCTCAGCGTTCCAGGAACTTGAGCTAGGCGATCAGGGCCTCGGCCTGGTCCGGGCCGAAGCGGAACTCGGGGATGCTCGGTGCGGATGCCCTCCGCGAGCGCCTCGTCGAGATCCTCGACCGGGTAGCGCGTGTGCAGTTCCCGGAAAGGCGGCGCCTCTCTTTGAGCGGGCTGGCCCCGACCCGCCCGACGGCATGGCATCGAGCGCATTTGGCCCGGGCGAGGATCACGCCCTGCTTGACCTGTCGGTCCCAGGGCATACGCCAGGACGGAGAGGAGGCCAGGAAGTACGGCCAGCGCGCCGGACGCGAGGATTTTGCCGGGCGCATCAGTGACTCATCAGGCAGCAGACAGGGGTCGTCCGCAGGACGTCGCGGGTGGCGCCGCCGAACATCCACTCACGGAGGCGGGAATGGCCGTAGGCACCCATCACGACGAGGTCCGCCTCCTCGCGTCTCGCGAATTGGAGGATCTCGTCCGCGGCGCCGATTTCCGGGCTCCGCAGCAGGTGCGTGGCGACGGTGACGCCGTGACCGGACAGGTAGGCGGCCAAGTCCTCGGTGCCCTCGCGACTGGCGTCGGGGCCGACGACGGCGACGTGAACCTCGTCGGCGCGGGTCAGGAACGGCAGCGCGTCGTGAACGGCCCGGCGCGCCTCGCGCGTGTCCTTCCAGGCCACCACGATGCGCCTGGCCACGAGGCGCTCGATGCCGGGCGGAACCACGAGCACCGGACGCCCCACTTCCATCAACAAGGTCCCGGTCGGTACCGCCATAAGACCTGGGTCGCCGTCGGCCGGGCCTTGCCGGCCGACGACCACGACGTCGGCGGCGCGCGCCTGCTTGTCGAGATAGGCCAGCGGATCGGCGCGGGCGGAGCGCCACTCCGTCCGGGGTGCCTGCCCGGCCTCGCGCTCGAACAGGGCCCTGGCCTCCGCCAGTTGCTCGTCCGCCAGGCGCTCCTCAGCCGCCCAGACACGCTCGACCTCCAGCATGTCGCCCACCGGCATCGGACCGAGGATCGGGCGCGCGGCGACGCCAGTCAGCCTGGCCTCGAACTGTTCGGCAAGATCCGCCGCCATTTGCACCCGATCCGCCGCAGCGGCGCCGAGATCGACCGAGACCATGATGTTGGAGATCCTCATGACAGCCTCCCGCCGTTGGGCTCGCCGGCCTGACGAGGCATCCTGCGCACGTCGGCGGAACGAACCTTGATCCACCTCAAGGGTGAGCGGGGCGCCGTCCACCGGAGCCGGACGAACCGATTCAGGGGACGAGGACGGCCGCGCCTTGAAGAACCCCGCAGCGGTGGGCTGCGATGGCCGCATTGGCCTGGGTGAGCGGGAAGGTGCGCGTGCGGGTGACGATGCCGGCTTGCGGCACGGTCGCGAAGAACGAGCGCGCGTCCTCGCGGGTCAGGTTCGCCACCGAAAGCACGGCACGTTCGCCCCAGAGCAGGTCGTAGGAAAAGGCGGGTATATCGCTCATGTGGATGCCGCCGCAGACCACCCGGCCTCCCTTGCGCACCGCCCTCAAGGCCGCGGGCACCAGCCTCCCGTCGGGGGCGAAGATGAGGGCGCCGTCGAGCGGCTCGGGGGGCGGGCCATCCGAGTCCCCCGCCCATTCCGCTCCCAGCGTGCGGGCGAAGGCCTGCGCCTCCCGGTCGCCTGGCCGCGTGAAGGCGAACACGCGCCGCCCCTGCCAGCGGCAGACCTGCGCGACGATGTGGGCCGCCGCCCCGAAGCCGTAGAGCCCGACTGTCCCGGCCTCCCCGGCCATCCGCAACGTGCGCCAGCCGATCAGACCGGCGCAGAGGAGCGGCGCCGTCGCCACCGGGTCGAGTGTAGGGCCGAGAGGGATGGTGAAGGCGGCCTCGGCGACGAGGTGGCTCGCGAAGCCGCCGTCGCGCGTGCAGCCGGTGAAGCCGGGCGCGTCGCAGAGGTTCTCGCGGCCGGTCGCGCAGTAGCCGCAGCGGCCGCAGGCGTGCCCGAGCCAGGGCACGCCGACCCTGGCACCCGGCAGAGGCGAGGCCACGCCCGCACCGGCCGCCTCCACGATGCCGACGACCTCGTGGCCTGGCACGATGGGGTAGACGGCCTGGGGCAGCTCCCCGTCGATGACGTGGAGGTCGGTCCGGCAGACTGCACAAGCCTCGACCCGGATGCGGACCTCGCCTGGCCCGGGCTCCGGGTCCGGCCGCTCCTCCGCCACGAGGGGACCGCCGACCGCCGCTAGGACCATCGCGATCATCGCCGAACCTCAGCAGGCCAGAGTTAGACGGTCCTCGACGGCCCGTACGCCAGGGGCCGACCACGCTGCCCGCTCGGCGAGCTCACGGTCGCGCCAGACGTCGACGCACCCATCGAGGATGACCTTGTCGCCGTCGACGTGCACGCGGATCGTATCCGGGTCCTTGGCGCTCCGCCTCAGGGCTGCGAGGATGCGCGACTTCACCTCGGCGGCCTGGGCAGGCGGCTTCACAGAGATGATGTTGACGATGTCTGTGACGCCGGCCAAGCGCCGCAGCGCCTTATCGACGGCCGCCTTCTGGTGGTAGTAGGGCACGCTCCCCTGAAGCGTGATGCAGCCCCGCTCGACCTTGAGCGTGACCGAGTCCTCCGGGATCCGCACGTCCCATTCGAGAACCCAGGCGCAGCGCTCGGCCAGGGCTTCGTCGCCGACGCTGGGGTTGTCCGGGTAACGGACCTCAATCCGCTCGACCACACCCCGTACCCCGCGGACCCGAAGCGCAACGCGCTCGGCGATGCTTTTCTCGGCGTAGTTCCGGACGTGGCCGGTCAGGGTCACAATGCCGTTCTCAACGGTGACGCCGATCTGCGCCGCGTCGATCATCGGGGCGTATTCCAGCTCGTCGAGCACGTGCCTGTGGACGGTGATGTCGTCCATCGCGCGTCTCCTTGGTTCGGTGGGGGGACTCAGAGGGCCAGCCAGAGCAGCGCCGGCGTCGCCGCCGACGCCGCGACGGCCAGTGTCAAAGGGCTACAGACTACCGATGCTCCGGTAGTCGTGGTGTGCGGCAAGTGTGGGCGCCTCAGGCGGAGGAGCCTTGATCCAGCGCAAGCCCGACGCGTTGCTCGGCCCGCGCGAGCGCGGCGCAGCGCTCCATCTCCTTGCGCAAGGCAGGGAGCGTCTCGTCGATACCCGCTGCTTTGAGGTCCGCCCGGAGTTCTGCGATGAGCGTCTCGTCCGCCGTCAGGACGCCCCGGTCGGTGAAGTCCTCAACGAAGCGGGCGGCGGCCTCCTCCTCTAGCCGCATCCGCTCGCAGGCCCAGGTCGCCAGGAGCAGGTTGCGCCTGACGCGGGCGCGAAAGCATTGCTCCTCGTCATGGACGAAGCGGTGCTCGAAGGCTTGCTCGCGCTCGTCAAACGTCGTCATGGGACGCCTCCACCTCTCGGCTATCCGGACATCCTCGGGCCGGCCCACGGAAGAAACCTTGAGGCATATCAAGGCCCCGCCTGACGACGAGGCCACCCTCACGACATGCCCGACTGCCCGGCGCCCGCTGCCGCCCGCGCGGAGGCACCAGGAGCCCATCGGAGGCCGCGATGTCAGATTCCACCGACAAGCCCGACCCGTTCGACCCCTTCGGCATCGTCGCCTCAATGAACGAGTGGTGCTGCCTGCTGAAGGCGGCGCGCGAGCTCAAGGACGTCGACGAGGAGATGATGGAGACGATGCTGGAGGCAAACGCGACCAGTCCCGCATCCCTCAGCCCGGAAGCCGCCGTGAAGCTCCGCAGCCTCGTCAGCCTGATGCGAAGCCTGAACCTCGACCCGGAGGCCATCCGACGGCGCGACCCGGAAACCTTGCGCGAGCTTGAGACTGCGTGCCTACGCTGCACGGAACGCAGCCGCTGCGCCAGCGAGCTCTGGGCCGGGACCGCCGCCGCTGCCTACCCGGAGTTCTGCCCGAACGCGGCAGGGATCGACCGGCTGCGCGGTCAATAATGTACCCGGACGCGCTGAGCCTCGTCCTGGCAGCTGGTTTCACGGCAGGCTGCATGGTCATCCATAGCCGCCGTAAACGTGCGGACGACGTCGCCGTTGTCCTGCTCCTGATGCTCATCGGGTTGGTGCACCTCCTCGGTGCAAGCATCGCGTCACGCACGGATAGGTCCATCGACCTTGTGGCGGCGGCCGAGGTCGCGAGCCGTCATCCACGCCTCGACTGACGCCTCGTCCACTTTGTGCTGGATCAAGGCAACGGGTTCAGCAGCAGGCAGGATGAACCTGCACTCATCCCCTGACCCGCTTCGCCGCCGTCCGGGTTTGTTGGGAGCGCGTCGGACTGGGTAATCGGATGGCGAGCGATCAAGTCCATCAGGTTCAGCAGCCAGTACGCGAGCGAACTGCGGCGCTCGACGGTTCGCAGGGGATCGAACCGGCAGGGCTCGACTCGCACGCGGTGTCCGGCAACACCCCGGCCGGAACCGAGAATTCCCATGCACTGGCCGCCGAGACCGTACTGAGGCGTCTCGGAACCTCCCTCCACGGGGGCTTGCCGGATGCGGAGGCCCGGGGACGGCTCGCGCGCTTCGGCCCGAACCTGATCGCCACGAAGGAGCGAACCCGGGCACTCGTCCTGCTCCTGCACCAACTTGCGAGCCCGGTCGTCTATCTGCTGGCGGCGGCCGGTGCGCTGTCGCTCTACTTCGGCGATTGGCAAGAGGCGACCGCGGTCGTCGCCGTCCTGGTCGTCAACACCGGGCTGGGCTTCTTCACCGAGCTGCGGGCGGTCCGGTCCGTTGAGGGATTGCGGGCGCTCGGGACGCGCTCGGCCCGCGTACGTCGCGACGGGCACGTCCGGGTGCTTGCCGCCGAAGTTCTCGTGCCGGGCGACGTCGTGCTGATCGAGGGTGGCGATGCCGTCCCGGCCGATATCCGGCTGGTCGAGGCGTCTAACCTGGGCGCGGACGAGTCCGCCCTTACGGGCGAGTCCGTACCGGTGGAGAAGTCTGCGGACCCGGTCGCCGCGGACGCGTGCCTCGCCGAGCGCTCGTCGATGCTGTTCCGGGGCACGCTGGTCACCCGCGGCAGCGGCACGGGCGTCGTTGTCGCGACCGGCTCGGGAACCGAGCTCGGCGGCGTCTCGCGTCTCGTTGAGCAGGCGGAGCCTGACAGATCGCCCTTGGAGCGCCGCCTGGAACGCCTGTCCGCCCAGATGGTCTGGGTCGTCCTGACGATGACCGTCTTGCTCGCCGGCCTCGGCGTGGCGACTGGCAAGGACCTCCGCCTCATGACAGAGGCCAGCATCGCACTAGCGGTCGCGGCCATTCCGGAAGGCTTGCCCATCGTGGCGACCCTGACGCTCGCGCGCGGGATGTGGCGGATGGCGCGCAGGAACGCACTGATCGAGCGCCTCTCCGCCGTCGAGACGCTCGGCGCCACCACGGTCATCCTAACGGACAAGACGGGCACGCTCACCGAGAATCGGATGACGGTGCGGCGATTGTCGATGCCTTTCGGCGAACAGGATCCGGCCGAGCGAGGCTCCGGCACCACTCCCGAGGCAGAAAGGCTGCTCCGCGTCGCGGTGCTCTGCAACGACGCCTCTCTCGGGCCGGGTTCCGAACATGGTAGCGGCGACCCCATGGAACAGGCGCTGCTCCGGGCGGGACGGTCAGCCGGGCTGGACCGCGCGGCACTCCGGCGCGACCTGCCGCTCGTGCGGAAGCACGCCTTCGACGCGGGTACCCGCATGATGGCCACGGTCCACGCATGCGGACCGCGCTACCTGGTAGCGGTCAAGGGCGCCCCGGAGGCGGTGCTCGCCGCTTCGCGGCGGACCGGCGACGAGGAGCGCGACAGGCCGCTCGACGACGTCGCCCACGACCTCTGGCGACGCCGCGTTGAGGAGCTGGGCGCGCAGGGATTGCGGGTTATCGCCTGTGCCGAGAGGATGGTGGGTGACGCGGGAACCGACCCCTTCGAGGAGCTCACGTTCCTCGGCTTGGTCGGACTGGAGGACCCCGCCCGGGCGGATGTGCCGGAGGCGGTGGCGGCCTGCCGGGACGCGGGCATCCACGTCGTCATGGTCACCGGCGACCACGCCGTCACAGCTCGCAGCATCGCCCAAGCGGTCGGGATCGTAGGCCCTGAAGGCCGGGTCATGGAGGGCGGAACCGTCCACGAAGGTAAGGACGGCCTTCAGGGCATTGCGGTTTTCGCGCGGGTGAGCCCGGCCGAGAAGCTGTCGCTGGTTCGGGCGTACCAGGAGCGAGGCCAAGTTGTCGCCATGACGGGCGACGGCGTCAACGACGCCCCGGCCCTAAGGCAGGCGGACATCGGTGTCGCGATGGGCCGGCGCGGCACCGACGTAGCGCGCGAAGCAGCCGCAATGGTCCTCCTCGACGACGCCTTCCCGACCATCGTCGGGGCGATCCGTGAGGGGCGGGTCATCTTCGACAACATCCGCCGCTTCGCTGCCTACCTTCTGGCCTGCAACCTGAGCGAGGTAATGGTTGTGGGACTCGCGGTCCTGTCGACGCTGCCGCTGCCCATCCTGCCGATGCAGATCCTCTACCTCAACGTCGTCACCGACGTGTTCCCGGCCTTCGCGCTGGCGATGGGGGAAGGGCGGGACCACATCCTCCAAAGACCGCCGCGCGACCCGAGGGAGCCCATCCTCGGTCGCCCGCAATGGGTCCGGATCGCCCTGCACGCAGCCATCATGACAGCGGCGACCTTTGCAGCCCTGCTCGTTGGCGAGTTCTGGCTCACCCTCGACCGCGCATCCGTCGTGACGGTCACCTTTCTGACCCTCGCCTTCGCCCAGCTCTGGCAGGTGTTCAACATGCGGGCCTCCGGCTCGCAGCCCTTCCGCAACGAGGTCACGCGCAACCCGTGGGTCTGGGCGGCCCTGCTCCTGTGCACGGTGCTGCTCGTCGGACCGGCTTACGTGCCATCACTCGGTGCCGTGCTCGGCCTGGTCCCGCCCGACCTGGGCATGTGGGTGTTGATCCTCTCAGCCAGCCTCACGCCGCTCCTGCTCGTCCAACTTGGGACGATGGTCGCAGGCATGCGGAAGCACGACGGCCAAGCCTGACCGCCAGGAGATGCCCCCGCCGCCACGCACCGGGCCTTGCGCTGGAGCAACGCGGAATGCTTCAACCACGCGAGACTGGGAACAGCGAAGCCATTCGCCGAGTTCGTGCCGCACCTTGCTCGCCACGGCGTGAACGTGTCGGTGAACGTCCTGCCGGTTGCCGGCGACGTCGCCGAGACCCTCCGCACACAGGTCGGCCTGTTTCGAGCGGAGATGCTGGTGATGGGTAACTACCGGCATTCCCGCCTTCAGGAGTGGTTCCTCGGGGGCGTGACCCAGTCGCTGCTTTCGCGCAGTCCCGTGCCGCTGTTCCCAGCCCATTGACCGAACGGGCCGCGTGGGCGTCAGCCACGGGGGCATTGCGTCAGCAGCCTCGGCAGACGCCACCAAGCGACTTCTTCACCTTGCGGTCCCATTCCCTGCTCCGCACGTCGCCCTCCCCAGTGACCCTGTTCGGGCTGGTCGCCTCATCCGCGCGCCCCGCAGCCGCGCCCTCTATGCCGGTACGGACCGATTCGGGTGTGGGCTGCCGGTGGGCCGGGCCTGCCCAGGCAGGCGCGCAGAGTACCAGCAAGGCTGCGATGACGATGACATGGGGCATCGGCGCCTCCTCAGTACGGGGTTCCGTCCTTGTGTGTGAACCGGCGCTCGCCGTCTGGACCCGGACCACTTTCCAGGTCGTCGGCTGGGTAGATGACCGTGTCGTCGGGCGCGCGGTCGCCGACTTCCAAGAAGACAACGTCCGTGTCGGTCAGGTTCTGGAGGTGGTGGGCCGCCCCGTCGGCGGGGAACCCGGCGCACATGCCTGGGGCGAGCTCCATCTCGCCGTCGTCGGTGACAAGCGTGGGCCGCCCTTCGAGCACGTAGACGAACTCATCCTGACGCGTGTGGCGATGGTGCAGCGACGACACCGCGCCGGGTAGCACCCTGGTGAGGTTCACGCCGAGGTTCTTCAGGCCGAAGACGTCGCCGAGAGGGTGCTTCACCCGGCCCCGCAAATGACCGGCAAAGGCCCCGGGATAGTGGCTGGGCACAGGCCGCGGTGCGGCTTCGGCAGCGGGGATGGCGATCACGCCCTTGAGCACATCCTGCATCTTGGCTCTCCCATAGTCTGGTCCAGGGCACCGCATGGCGACGCGGCTGAACGGTGGTTGGCGCCTCCCGGATCGTCACGGGAGCACGGTGACGCGCAAGCGAGGCGGCCGGCTGACCGGCTCGGGTTTCGCGACGCCAGACTGGATCGCGTCGGCCCGCCGGACCGCAAGTTCTACCTGCGCCGCGACCGCCGTTTCCGAGTAGGGGAGCCGCGATGCCAGATCCGCGGCGACCAGCACGGCGGTGGCGACGAGGAAACCCTGACAAGCTCGGCGTGTCCCTCGCGACATGGGCCTCTCCCTCTTTGGCGGGCCGCTCAGTCCTCGACCATGCGGCGGAGCTTGACGCGGCGCAGGCTGAGCTGCCGGCCGCCGGGGCGCTGAAGCGCGCCGTCCTCTTCGAGCTGCGAGAGGGTGCGCGACACGGTCTCGATGGTCAGCCCGAGGTAATCGGCGATGTCGCGGCGCGTCATCGGCAGGGCGAAGGTCCCGCTGCCGCCAAGGCGCTCGTCGACCTCCATCAGGAAGGCGGCCACGCGCTCCGTCGCCGTACGGCGCCCGAGAAGCAGGGTGAGATCCTGGGCGAGGCGCAGGTTGTTCGTCGCCATGCCCCAGAGCTGGCAGGCGACCTCGGCACGGTCGGTGGCGGCACGCTCGACTTGGCGGCGCTTGAAGATCAGCACCCTGGTGTCCGAGAGGGCCTCGGCGGTATGCCGGTGAGTGTCGCCCTGCTCGAACCCGAATAGGTCGCCGGGCAGGTGGAAGCCGGTGATCTGGCGGCGACCGTCGCTCAGCACCTTATGGGTGCGGACCGCGCCGCTGACGACCCTGTAGACAAACTCGGCCTCCTCGCCCTCGCCGTAAACCTCCTCCTCGCGGGCGTAGGAGAAAGGCGTGCCGATGAGATCGGGACAGCCCGCGAACAGGATGCTGCCGTTCACGTTCGAAACGGGGGCGGGATGGCCGACCGCCGTGTTCGAGGGCATGTGCTCGGTGGTCATCGCGTCTCTCCTCACCCGTATCGGATGAGCGGAGATTGGACCTGCGCTGGCCGTAACGAAATTCCGGTCGCTCGCTTAAGTGGGGCCAGTTAAGGGCAACTGCGTAAGCCTGCTGCAGCGCTCAGATGTTCGCGGCTGCCACGAGTCCCCACGAGTGCATGGGGTCAGACAGCAGGAGGTCATTGCGCGCGGCGAGCAAGGAACCCAACGCGGTGGCGAGGCCACTTGCCAGGAGACTCAGGGCGAGTGTGAGGGTGTCGGCATGACGCCGCAGGGCGTGGATGAAGGCGCAGCCCGCGGTGAAGGACATGGCCACGGCAAGGGCGACGGGATCGAGGGGCATGGCGCCGCTCCGGAAGGAAAATGGCTTGTCGGCCTACGGTGGCCGTGCCGGACCGGGGCCGGCGCGGCGGTTGATACGGGGTGCTGGTCCTTCAGACCGAGCGCGCCTCGGGCGACACATACAGGCGCCAAAGTTCGAAGGCGGAAAGGGCGGCCACGGCAGGCCCGATCACGACGTGGGTCCACATCGTGGCGCCGGCATCCGCGAAGCCGAGTGCCCAGGGCGAGACGGCGACCCAGAGGCCGATGGCGAGGTTGGCATACTCCTCCCAGTCGTAGGACTTGCTGATGGCGAGTAGTGCGATGACGGCGACGGCCGCGCCGCTGATGAAGGCGTTGCGTGCGGCGGCGGTTTCGGTGGCCAGACCAAGGTACCAGGGCGCCAAGAGAAGGGCGACGCCGAGCAGGGCGTTGAGCGCGTTCAGGGCCGTGTCTTCGGTACGGTTCTCGATGGTTCGCATTGGCTTCTCCTCTCGGAGAGGGCCCTTGCGGCGGAAGCCTCTAGGGCCCGACGGCAGACGGCCTGCCGCCTTCTAGAGGTGAAGCATCCCGTTCCGATGCACCAGAACATTGACCTGCCTCAACAAGAACGACGTTCATGGCGCACTTTTGAGACAACAAACCCTTGATATTGACGACCTTTACGGCGAGTTGCGCTTCAAATCCATCGTTGCTTGCTTGATTTGGATCAAGGCAGAAGTTCTTGAGCGGATCATGGCTGGGCAAATGCTGAGCGAGGGAGATGCCCATGCATTCCGAGCAAGTGACACACAATCAGGCTCCGACATCCGCTGATGCCGCCGAGGTCATCAAGACCGGTATCGGCACTTGGCGCATCTTCGCGGTCGACCTGCCGCTGCGCCTCGCCGCGGAGACGATCCGCTTCACGGGCCATCGCCTCCAGGCGCAGGCGGATCACCTCGCGGCCCTGGCCTTGTGCCGCTCGCTCCAGGCCGCCGTCGAGCTCCAGGCCAGCTTCCTGACCGAAAGCGTGGCCGACTACCAGACCGAGGCGAAGACCCTGTCGCACGACGCCGCCGAAGTGGCCTTCGCCAAGGCGGCCTGACGTCGTCGCACCGGGGCCATCCGTGCGCCCGACGCTCGCTTCCGATTCGATCCAGCAGGAGGGGCTCGATGCCGGCCGGCCGACCTCAGCCGATCCTCTACCGGGTATTTCAGCACCGGCGCGAACCGGGGCTGTGCTGCGCCGTGCGCGAGAACCTGCTGGTTCCGCACTTCGTCCACCCGGGTGCCTGGGATTTCGGCGCGAACGTGCGCGAGGACGAGAGCCTGCCCTTCGGCTTCCAGCCTACTCCGGCTCGCGAGGCGTCCGAGGCGTTCGGCTTCTACCTCTTCCACCATCCTTGCGAGACCCTGTCACCCATGTACGGCCGGTACTGGAGGTGACGCGGCCTCAGCCGGGTTGAGCCAGATCAACGCTGGGCTACCGCCGCCTGTCAGTTTCCCGGGTTAGCCGGAACGGGGAAAGCGCACGTCGTGCCCCCCACGAAGCGCCTTGGGCCGATCCGCGCGAGCCGCCGCGCCCGCGAAGTCCCGCGGCGGGCTACCTTCGAAGGGGCTCCTTAACCCTGAAGGGGTGGCCTGGCGGCGGCGTCGAGCATGCTTAACAGGCCGTCGAACGCGAACGGCTTCTCGACCACGGAAAGGCCCGCTAGGCGGGCACGCGTCCGGATACTCGGATCGGGGCACCCGGTGATCAGCACGACGGGAACGACGGCATCGAGGGGCCGCAGCTGCGCGAAGACTTCCAGGCCGTCCAACCCCGGCATGACATGATCGAGCAACACGAGAGCCGGGCTGGGGCCAGGAAAGGCCGCGAGCAGTTCGCGACCGCCGGGGAAGGTCTCGACCTCGTGGCCCTCACTCTCAAGCAGGAAGCGGGTCGAGTGCAGGATGGCCGGGTCGTCGTCTACGACGAAGATAAGGGTTGTAGGGTGGGACGGCATGATGGTCGTCGGCCGGGGCCGCTCTCGATTGGGAGCCGGCACGATGAGATCGATCTGGGCCGCCTGCCTTGACCTGCCTCAAGCCCGCTTCACGCGAGGCCTGAGAGGACCGCCCAACGCATCAGTTCCTGCAGGTTCGAGGCTTGTGTCTTGGCCATGAGCTTGGCCCGGTAGATCTCGACGGTGCGCGGGCTTATGTCCAGCGCGTGCCCAATCTCCTTGCTGGTGTTCCCGGCCACCAAGAGGTCGAGCACCTGCCGTTCACGCTGGCTGAGCGTCCCGACCCGGCGCACGAACTCCCGAAGCGTCGGGTCCGTTACTTTGGCCGGGCCGCCGCGTTCGAGCGCGGAGCGCAGCGCCTGCACGAGCGCCTCGTCGTCGAACGGCTTCTCGATGAAGTCGCAGGCGCCGAGCTTCATCGCCTCGACCGCCAGTGGCACGTCCCCGTGGCCCGTCATGATCACCACGGGAAGGTTTTGGCCCGCCGATCGCAGGCGACGGAGCAGTTCCAGCCCGTTGATCCCTGGCATGCGGATGTCGGTCAGAACGACGCCTTGTGCCGGCTTCGCAAGCCGATCGAGCAGTTTCGTGCCGGCCTCGTAAACCTGCACCTCGAAACCGGCCGTATCGAGGAGAAAGGCAATCGAATCCCGCATCGCCGGGTCGTCGTCGACTAAGTGAACGAGCTTAGCCGCCATGGTCCGGGTCTCCGCTGTACACAGCTGGCAGGGTCAGCCGGAAGGTCGCTCCCCCGTTCCCATTGCGCTCGACCCAGAGGCGGCCGCCATGCGCCTCGACGATGGTGCGGCAGATCGAGAGGCCGACACCCATGCCGCTCACTTTGGTCGTGACGAAGGGCTGGAACAGCCGATCGGCGACCTCTTCAGAGATGCCGGGTCCCGTGTCGGAGACTGCGATCTCGAAGAGGTCGGGGGAGGCGGGCCGCGACTCGACGGTCAACTCGCGCCGCTCGCTGTGCTGCATGGCCTCGCGGGCGTTGCGCATGAGGTTGACCAGGACCTGCTGCACCTGCACCCCGTCGACCAGGACCGATTGTGCGTTTGGGGCGAGCGCAATGCGTACCGTCACCCCCTCCTCACGGGCACCGACGAGCGCCAGAGCGCTAGCCTCCTCGATCAGCCGCGCTACCGGCTCGACCCGCTTCTCCGTTTCGCCGCGGGAGACGAACTCGCGCAGGCGCCCGATGATCTGCCCGGCCCGAAGCGCCTGTTCCGCCACCCTGTCGAGGACATCTATCGTCCTGGTAACGGCCTCGGGATCGGGCTGCGCCAGGAGGCGACGGCACCCGTTAGTGTAGTTGCTGATGGCGCCAAGCGGCTGATTCAACTCGTGCGCCAAGGTAGAGGCCATCTCGCCCATGGCGCTGAGGCGGGCGACGTGGAAGAGTTCGGACTGCAGTTCTTGGAGGCGGGCCTGGGTGTGTTGGCGCTCGGTCAAGTCGTTGACAAAACCGGTGAAGTAGACCCGATCGCCCGAGCGCATCTCGCCAATCGCCAACTCCATCGGAAAGGTCGAGCCATCCTCCCGCTGCCCCGTCACGACCCTGTTGGTGCCGATGATGCGCCTTTCCCGCGTGCGCCGATAGCGGTCCATGTACCCGTCGTGCTCGCCCCGCATCGGCTCCGGCATCAGTATCCGCACGTTTCGCCCGACGGCTTCGCCGGCGACGTAGCCGAAGAGGCGCTCGGCCGCTGCGCTGAACGAGCAGATCAGCCCGGCCTCGTCGATGACGACCATGGCTTCGGGCACGGTACCGAGGATGGATTGGAGGTGTGCCTCGCGGGCGCGCAGGTCCATCTCCGCCCGCTTCTGCTCGTCGATGCTCAGCACGACCCCGCGATGTCGGGAGGGCTTACCCTCGGGGTCGAGTTGCACCCGACCACGTGAGCGCAGCCAGCAGACATGCCCGTCGGGCCGCATCACACGATAGTCGATCTCGTAGCCGCCGCCGTCCCGCAACGCCTTCTGAATGGCGTCCGCTCGAGCCTGGCGGTCCTCCCGGTGCACCAGTGCCTGGGAGGCGGCGAAGGTCGTCAGTTGCTCGGCGGGAACGCCGAAGAGGCGAGAACATGTCGGCGAAACCGTGGCGCGGCCAGTCGGGATATCAAGCGACCAGATGCAGAGGCCGACCTCATCAAGGGTCTGCCGGAGTTCCTCGATGTCCAAGGTGCCGCTGCTGACTGCGGCCGTGCGCAGCAGTGTTTCAGGCGCGAGCGGCTCTTGCGGATGCCGAGGCATCACCGATGCTCCGTATGTAAGAGGGCGATGCTCCGGATCCCGCAAGGCGCTTCGACCCTGCACCGTGAGGCTACTCCAAGTTAAGGGTCGCGAACAGTTGCCCTGCCGGCCAAGCCCTTGAGGTGGATCAAGGTCGGTCGGCTGAGGCGGAGCAAATCATCGGACTCCAGTTCGGAGTCCAGCCATGCCCAAAGAAATCGCGCCGCCGCTTGCTGACATCCGCGACGTCCTCGTCGGCACCGCCGTCGAGGGCGAGCGTGAGGACGCTTCCTCGGCCATCGGATACGCTTTGACGCTGGCCAAGGCTGCCTGTGCACACCTCACGGTCCAATCGGCCTCGTGGCGTCTCTCGGGAGACGACGCCTGGCTCGGCGACTTCGACTACGAGGGCGTCGCGGTCATCGACCGCCAACTCGACGCCCTCGCCCGCTCCCTCGCCGACCGTTCAGCGGGAGATGCGGCGCAGGCCGGTGTGGTCTGCACGACGGAGGCGCCGAGCCTGCCCTATCCGGACATCGTGAGCCGCTTGGCGGGGCGCGCACGCCTGCACGACCTGACGGTCCTGGACATCGGCCCGCGGACCTACGACCTCGATCGCGAGATGATCGAGAAGGCGCTGCTCCACAGCGGCCGGCCGGTCATCGCCGTCCCTCCGAGACACGACGTCTTCGCCGCGCGGCGGATCATCGTCGCCTGGGACGGCAGTGCCCAGGCCGCCCGGGCCGCCAACGACGCGCTGCCGTTCCTGCGCGCCGCCGAGGCGGTCGAGATCGTCTCGGTCGGCGACGAGGCGGAGACCGACGATGCGGTGCCGGGTGCGGAGTTCGCGCCCCACCTCGCGCGGCATGGCGTGAGCGTCAGTGTCAACGACCTTCCGCGGGGTGAGAGCGTCGCCGCCACCCTGCGCAGCCAGGCTGGCCTGTTCCGCGCCGACATGATCGTGATGGGCGCCTATCGGCACTCCCCCGTACGCGAATTCTTCTTCGGTGGCGTGACGCGGTACTTCCTGCGGGGCAGCCCTGCCCCGTTGTTCCTTGACCACTAAAAATGGGAGGTCGACGATGCTTAAGCGAGGATCTTCACGATGCGGCGCGACCGGCCGGACCGCGCGGACGCGCAACGTAGTGCGTCGGCTGACCCGATCCGCGCCGACGAAGCCCAAGCCGGATGAGGCGCCGGACCAAGAACGGGCTTCCAATCGACCGGAATGGCCGGATCCGCTGAACGACGAGGAACTCCGCGCGCTGGAAGCGGGCTGGCGCTTCGTAGAGTGAGCCATGCGAACCGGATCCGGCCTTCGCGGACGATGCCCGTGGCGGTCGGATCGTGTGGTCATCGCTCAACGTCGCAGCGCCTTCAGGTAAGCCGTCAGGTCGGAGGCGTCGGCGGATCCGAGCCGGAAGTCGGGCATGGCCGGATGCCTGCGGTCGACCCCCTCGGTCAAGACGTCGGCGAGGTCGTCGACCGGGAAGCGCCCGGCTAGCGTGCGGAAGGGTGGGGCCTCGCGCATCGGGCTTGCTCCCCGTGGCCCGAGCGCATGGCACCGGGCGCAGTGCTCGCGGGCGAACGCCTCGCCCCGCACCGCCGCATCGTCCCGGGCATCGACGGGCAAGGCGACGAGCAAGCTCACGGCGACGGCAGTGAGAACGGGTAGGGCATGCTCGCGCATCAGTGGCTCATCAGGCAGCAGACCGGGGAGCGTTCGAGAGCATCGTGGGTAAAGCCGCCAAAGATCCACTCCCGCAGCCGGGAATGGCCGTAGGCGCCCATCACGATGAGGTCGGCATCCTGGCGCAGTGCGAAATCCAGGATGTCGTCGCTCTCCTGCCTGGCCGCGCGCAGGAGGTGGGTGGTGGCGTGGGCGCCGTGCCGCGCGAGGTGGCCGGTCACGGCCTCCGCCCCTTCACGTTCCGCGTCGTCTCCGACCGTCACGACGAAGACCTCGTCCGCGTCGCGCAGGAAGGGGAGCGCCGCCGTCACCGCTCGGCGCGCCTCCGGCCCGTCCTTCCAGGCGACGACGATACGGATCCCCTTCAGGTGGACGAGCCGCGGCGGCGCGACGAGGACGGGCCGGCCCGCCTCCATCAGCACGGGCCCGGGCGGCACGCCGAGAGGGCCCGTGTCCTCGTCCTCCGGCCCACGCCGGCCGACCACGACGAGGTCGGCGGCACGCGCCTGCTCGACGAGATGCGTGGTGGGCCCGGCAAGGGCAGCTAGCCACTCCGTGCGGATCCCTTCCCCGGCGCTGCGCTCGAACAGGGCGCGCGCCTCTTCGAGGATCCCGCGAACCTGAGCCTTGTTGCGCTCTTCCTGCTCGATGTCGTCGTAGACGTCGCGCACCAGGATCGGCGCCGGCACCTTGTGGGCGGCCGCGCCGGTGAGGATGGCCTCGAAGCGCTGGGCAAGGCTGGCGGCGAGACGTACCCGGTCCGGGGACGCGTCGCCGAGGTCGGCGGAAACGAGGATATTCGCGTAATCCATAACCACCTCCGGAAGGCGTCGATAACGACGGGAGGACCCTCGCCTCGCCTGGGCCGGCCCACCTTGATCCACCGCAAGCTCCGGGAGCGCCGGCATTATGGGCGGTGCGGGACTCCCCGTGCCATCGGTTCGCAACCGTCGCGTGGGCCGCCGAGCACGCGCATGGCGTTGAGGATGACGGCTACGTCGATGGCTTCTTGAAGTAGGGCGCCCTGGAGTGGCGTGAGATATCCCAGCGCCGCCGCGACCATGCCGGAAAGCGACAGCCCGAGCCCGACCCACACGCTCTGGAGGGCGATGGCACGGGCGTGCCTGGCGATGCGGATGGCCTGGGGCAGGGGCGCAAGGCTGTCGACCAGCAGCACAACGTCCGCGGCCTCGGCCGCGGCTGCCGCACCCCGCGCCCCGAGCGCCACACCGAGATCGGCGGCGGCCAGCGCGGGCGCGTCGTTGATCCCATCGCCGACCATCATCACGGGGCCGTTCCGACGCTCGGCGGCCACGATGTCCGTTTTGGCGTTCGGATCGAGGTCCGCGGCGACGGCATCGACGGGCAGGCCGGCGACGAGCGCCTCGGCGATGGCGCGCCGGTCGCCGGTTGCGAGCACGATCCGCGCGACACCGCATTCGCGCAGCGCCGCGAGCGTTCCACCTCCGTCGTTCCGCAACGGATCGGCGAGTTCCAGGACGGCAATGGGTGCGCCTTCCGCGGCAACCAGCACCGTCGCAACCGGCGCGGTGACGCGTGGAACACCGTCGGTTTGCGGAAAGCGGACATCGTGCATCCGCATCAGGCGCGGCCCGCCGACGAGAACGTGTCGCTCCTCGACCCAACCGCTGACGCCGTCGCCGGGGGACTCCGTGACCTTCGTCGGTTGAGACAGTGTCAGGCCGCGTCGATGCGCCTCCTCGACCAGCGCGCGCCCCATCGGGTGGCCGGAGGCTTGATCGAGGGAGGCGGCCAGCCTCAGCGCCTCCGCCTCGTCGTATGGGCCGAAGGTCCGTGCCGATGTCAGCCTGGCGAAGCCGTGGGTCAAGGTCCCCGTCTTGTCGATGACCAGCACGCGAATCCGAGCCAATGTCTCCAGGGCACCGCCGCCTTTGATCAGGACGCCGATGCCGGCCGCGCGCGAGAGGCCGGAGACGAGTGCGACGGGCACAGCCAGGATCAACGGGCACGGTGTGGCCACAACCAGCACGGCCAAGGCGCGCACGGGGTCGCCGGTGAAAGCCCACGCGCCTCCGGCCAGCAGCAACGTCAGGCCGAGGAAGGCGAGCCCGTAACGGTCGGCCAGGCGTGCCATGGGCGCCTTTCGGGCCTGGGCCGCCTCGACCAGTCGGACGATGCCGGCGTAGGTGCTCTCGGCAGCAGGCCTGTCTGCCGTCAGGGTGAACGGCGTGCCCATGTTCACCGTCCCGCTCAACACCGGTTCGTTCGCAAAGAAGGTGACCGGCAGGGCCTCGCCGGTGAGGCTCGACCGATCGAGGACGGCACTGCCTGTGGCGACCCGCCCGTCCACCGGCACGACGTCGCCGACGCGCACCAGGATACGGTCTCCCGGCACCAGCGCCGCAAGAGGCACCTCCGTCAGCGCGTCGCCGTCCTCGCGCAGGGCGGTGCGCGGCTGGCGCGCGACCAGCACCGTCATGGCCTTCCCGGCGCGGCCGGACGCATAGGCTTCCAGCGACTGGCCTCCCGCGTACATCAGGGCGATGACGGCGCCTGCCAGCGGCTGGGACAGGGCAAGCGCGCCGCCCATCGAGAACAGGGCGACGAGATCGAGCCCGACGTCGCCCTTCGCCAGGCTCTTCACCACCTGGGTCACCAGCACGACAAGAACCGCCAGGGTTGCAAGGGTCCAGGCCGTCGCCGCGACGTCTGCCCGGCCGAGTGCCTGCGCGGCCAGACCGACGCAGAGGCCGGACAGCGTCAGGACCGCCAACCATCCCCTCAGCCGCGGCGACCATCCGGTCACCGACCGTCGCACCCCCGGCAAGCCCGCGGTCAGGGTCGTCATCATGGGAGCCGACTCGGTTGGTTACTCCCCTCTCGGGTGCAACCGGCCTAGCCGCGATACCTTGCGATGGATCAATGTGTGCCAGTGACGCCGGGGAGACCGGATGCGGTAACCACAGGAAAACGCCGAAGTCGCATCCCTGCTCGCACACTTGTCGGCCTACGTGATATCGCGTTCGGCATCACGGACGAGGGTCGCGAGGATGTTGCCTCGGCCTCGTAGGGCTCCGGCTCATGACCCCGGCATGCAGTTCCGAAGGGTTGTTTGACGAGTGCTTGATCTCAACCTTGCACACACTTTGGCATAGCTCCGGCTCGTCAGACCCCGGTCATCGGTGATGCATCCTAATATTCGTGGTAGACTGGTCGGTATATTGGGCTTGGTGGGGCACCGTAATGCTGAGCGGCCGGAATCCTAACGGCGGCGACTGGTACATCCGGTTCAAATGGCAGAAGGGCGGCTCCAGCCGAAACGAAGCCCGCCAGCGCCCGGACATTGTCCGGCTGCCGCGGATCACGCGAGATACGATCCGTTTCCCACTGGAGGCGCTTGTTGCAGGCCCGTGAGGGCAACCTGCCTACTGGGGAGCAGGTGTCGTGGCGAGCGCACGCGGCATCAAGCGCGTCGATGGGCGGCAACGGGGCGTTGTTGCCAAGACCACAATAGTTGCCGTGAAATAGGATTGGCGGCTGTTGCAGGTCGGGCGAATACGCCAAAGCGGTTGCGCTTGAGCAGTTTACGAAAAAGAGAGCAGCAATACATCGAGAAATCATGGCTCTTGACCCATTCATTCTGAGGCCAGCCTGACAGTACGGACCGAGAGGGCTATCAGCCAGGCCGGATCAGCGGTAGCCCGAGGCAGTTCCTCGGCTTTGTGAAGCGGCATCAGGACCGAGGCAGACGCCCGCATCGACATCGCTGTCGGTGTAGGATCCGTGGCGGCGGCTGCGATAGCAGCCGTCTCACGCGCTCGCCCACCGAACAGGCTTTGCCCTCGACGGGAAGCGCGCTGCTTTGCCCTAAGTTACGATATCGCAGCCGCAATCAAGGCTAAAACTTCCGCTCGCGATGGATACGCTTCTTCTTCGGGAGCGCCTTATGGCGACCGATCGTGACACCGGCTTCATACACCGTGGGGCTCACCAAGGCCTTGGCCGGGGCCGGGCCGGCGGGCATCGCTTCAGCGGAGGTCGCGAAGGTTGCCAGGGTTAGGGCGGTCAGCAGCACCCGAAAAGCCCAGATCTTGTCCATGTGCGTTCACTCCTTTGTCCGATGCGTCAGATCAGACCTCCATCGGCCAAGGCCGGACGCGACAACGCGTTTCGGCGTGAGGCGGTGCCTCAATCTTCGGGCTGCCCAAACGGTGGGTGCTGGGCTGCCCTGCGGAGGGACTGTTCCCGAAACAGGTCCGGTCTGTCTCCAGTCTTCGACGCCTCGTGGCATGTAAGATCGTACCTGCCAAACGCGCCGTTCGATTTCCGTCCCAGGACTATAGTTCTCTATCTTGAAACAGGATGAATTGATCCTGATCAACGCGCACAACGAACGTTCACGCCAATCGCGGATGTTTCAGACCGGCTTCCGTTCTTGTCAGATGCCGTCGAGCAACCGGTCGGGGCCGAACGATGAGCGCTGGCCCAGATCCGCGCCTTGATCGTGCAGGAATGTTCCGGCGCAGCGCCGTCCCTCATCGCGCAGCATTGTCAGGAACGTTCGCTCCTCATTGAGCTTCAACGACTAGAGCCGTATCCGACCTGATTGCATCAGAGTCCGTCCGATAAGTCATGATGCTCGCCCGAGCCTTCGGACGAGGATCATGACGGCGGCGGCGTAGAGGAAGGCCTGGGCCGAGGCGAGGGTCGCCTCCGGG
>NZ_LMNS01000015.1 GCF_001423405.1 Methylobacterium sp. Leaf123
ACCGCAAGCCCGCTGGCCACCATGCCCGCGGGCCTTTTGGCGTTTGCGCCAGCAGATGGGGCAGACCAAGCCGGGCGCAGACACAGCGCGGTCAGTGCGATCGCCCTCGCCGGACGCGAGCGGATCACTCCACACCACGCCGCCGGCAGGGGAGGGGGCTTCGCACCAAGCCGGAACCCGATCGGGGTGCCTGCGGCGTTCGGCTCTTCACGAAGGCCGTACGCTCGTGCTGCTATGGCCCAGGCATGCGATGCCGGTGGCAAAGGCAGTAGACGAGCGATTCGGCGGCTTGGCTAGCCTACGCGTCCAGAGCTATCCCCCCATCATACGCGTATGAGTGAAACTGCGAAAAGCACTCGGTGAGGACGGCACGGTGAGCAGCGCGCCACTTGCTCCGGCGACAGCGAAGGCCGGGCATCCCGCCGAGCGGGGAAGCCCCGGGGAGGTGTTTCTCGTCTTTCTCAGGCTTGGCTTCACCGCCTTCGGCGGTCCGATCGCCCATCTCGGATATTTTCGGCAGGCCTTGGTGACCCGTCGTCGCTGGATCGACGAGGCCGGCTATGCCGATCTCGTCGCGCTGTGCCAGTTCCTGCCGGGGCCCGCCTCGAGTCAGGTCGGGTTCGCCCTGGGCCTGCTGCGGACTCGCAGCTTGCTGGGTGGCATCGCGGCTTGGACGGCGTTTACGCTTCCCTCGGCCCTGCTGCTCCTCGCCTTCGCCTATGGCGCGCACGCGCTCGCCGGTCCCTCCGCGCAGGGATTGATCCATGGGCTCAAACTCGTCGCGGTGGCGGTGGTCGCCCAGGCGGTCTGGGGGATGGCCGGTTCGCTCGCGCCGGATCGTCCGCGGGCGTCGATCGCCGTCGGAGCGCTCCTGATGGCGGTGTTCGCCCCCACCGCGTTCAGTCAGATCCTAGCGATTGCCCTCGGAGCAGTCGCGGGGCTCGCGCTGTGCCGCGCGGATGGCGGGCCGGGCACGAGCCCGCGCGCCGTCCCGATCTCGCGCCAGGCCGGCGGCGTGGCGTTGACCGCCTTCCTGATCCTGCTGATCGGGCTGCACCTGCTCGCGGGCGCCCTCGGATCCCAGACCTTGGCGTTATCGGACGCGTTCTATCGGTCCGGTGCCTTCGTCTTCGGCGGCGGCCATGTCGTGCTGCCGCTTCTGCGGTCCGCATTGGTCGATCCGGGCTGGGTCTCGCCGGACGCCTTCCTTGCCGGATACGGCGCGGCCCAAGCCGTGCCGGGTCCGCTCTTCACGGTCGCCGCCTATCTCGGCGCGGTGGCGCAGCCGGCGCCGAATGGCGTGCTCGGGGCCGCCATCGCGCTCGTCGCGATCTTCCTGCCGGGCCTCCTGCTGGTCTACGGGATGCTGCCTTTCTGGGATGCCGTTCGGGTGCGGCCGGCGGCGCGGGCGGCCATGCGCGGGACCAATGCCGCCGTGGTCGGCATCCTGGGCGCGGCGCTCTACGATCCGGTCTGGACCGGCGCGGTCGGCTCGCCCCGTGATTTCGCCCTCGCGGCCCTCGCCTTCGTGCTGCTGACCGTGTGGAAGGCGCCGCCCTGGTCTGTCGTCGTGTTCACGGCGCTGGGCGGTCTCGCCATCGGTTGAAGGCACGCTCCCGAGGCACGCTTGCCGTAAGGCGGGCCCCGGCGGACATGAGAGCGGAGGTCTCCCCGCGAGAAATCCGCCCACCGCCTCGGTCAGCCGGTCACGGCCCGTCGCGGTTTGGGGCGGGCCGGTAAGCCTCGGCGGGGAGATCGCGCGACAGGCTCTCGCCGGTCGAGCGGCCCGGAGCCGGGCTCGGCATCAGGCCGCCTCCTGCGCCCTCGGCCGGTTTCGGCACATCGGTGATGTAGCGCTGCGCCCCGCCCGGCGCCGGATTCGCGACCGGCGGCTCGGAGGTCGGGGCGGCGCCCTGCGGCGTGGTGGGGGCGAGGTAGCGGCGGCCACCGCTGTCCGGCGGCGTGGGCGTCGGCGGACGCAGCGGCGGCGCGGCCTGCGGCGGGGCGGCCGGTGGCGGCTTCGGTGCCGCCTCGGCGGGCGGCGCGCTGGGCGCGGGCCGCGTCGCCTGCCGCTTCACGGGGGCGGGCCTTTCGCGCCGGACCGCGGAGGGACGGGGCCGGGGCGGGGCGGACCGCGCTCCGGGCTCGCCGGGGAGGGAGATGGTCATCCGCTCGACGGCGGCGACGAGATCGTCGAGGCTCGCCTGCGCCGTGCGGCACAGCCGAATCCGAAGAGAGAGCGCGCGCCGGCCCGCGGTTGGGGAGACCGCCGTGTCGAACAGGCCGCCGCGGCGCGCGGAGCGCTGGGCCGCGCTCGCCCGCTCGAACCATTGCCACGCGTAGAGGCAGTCGGTCCCGATCGCGAGGCCGATCGGCCCGTAGCCGTTGCGCCGCGGCGCGACCACGCGCAGCACCTGCCCCGGAAAGCGGACCGCAATCTCGCCGTCGATGCCGAACTGGCTCGGCTTGGCCAGCCGCGGCGGGAACGCGAGCAGGAGATCGCCGGTCTCGTTGCGCAGGGCGACCTCGGCATGGTTGCGGCCGTCGCCGCCCTCGAAGCGGATGCGCTGGTCGAACCCATCGCGCACCCGCGTCTCGACGACGCCCGCGACCGGACCAGCGCCGGGCAAGCGCAGGACCGGCGCGGTCTGCGCCAGGGCCGGGCCGGCGAGGAGCAGGGCCGGGACCGCCGCGAGGCGGCCGAGGAGACGCGATCTCACGGAAAACCCTTCCCGTTCGGCCCGCTGCCCGACGAGACGCGGGAGGGCACGGAGAAGCGGTCGCTCTCCGGCGTGGTGGCGGCCCGGTTGCGCTCGGTCTGCTGGTCCTGCCAGAGCGTGCCCGGCGGGGGCGGGGAGAGGCCCTCCGGCTTGTCGAGGCCGTTATAGCCCGGCAGCAGGGCAAAGCCGTAGCGCTCGTAGGGCATTGCGCCCGCCCCGTTGACGCGCCGGGCCACCAGGGGCGGCCGCGCGGTCACGGGTTCGCGGGCGTAGCTGCCGGGCGCGACCGGCTCGGTGAGCGCCCGCTGGAGCGAGGCCGGCGGGTAGCGCAGGGGATTGTCGAGGGGCACGCTCAGCGGGAACTCGTTGCGCTGGACCGCCGCCGGCACCGCACCGGTCTGGGCGCCGATCGTGGCCGCGTCCGGCCGGGGGACGCGGCCATAGGAGGGCGCTTCGGGCTTCGGCTCGGGGCGCGTTTCGGCCCGTGCGGGCGGCCGGGGCGATTGCGGCGCGGCGCAGGGCAGGGGTGGCCCGCCGGTATCCTCGCGGAACAGCATGTCGACGACCTTCGGGAACAGGCCGTCGTAGCGATTCACGGTTTCGAGATAGGGGCGCTGGCGCTTCAGCCGCTGCAGCGTGAGGGCGTAGCCGAACACCGTGGTCTCGCTCGGCATCCAGGCGACGGCGCGCTGAAACCATTCGAGCGCCGTGTCGAACTGGCAGGAATTGTAGGCGTACCACGCCAAGCCCTGCGCCCCCTCGCCGGAGGCGGAAGCGATCACGACCTTGGCGTAGCGCTCGATCCGCGCCGGCTCGATGAAGGGCGGGTTGGCCAGCGTCAGCTTGCGTTCGAGCACGTCGATGAACAGCAGCTCGTTGCCGACGAAGCGGTCGCGCCAGGCATAGGCGACCTCTTCCGCCTCGCGCAGCATGTTCAGCTCGCGCAGGGTGTGGGCGAGGCCGTGGGCGACCATGGCGTCACCGCCGCGGCCGATGGCGAGCTTGAACCATTCCAGCGCCTCGCGGAACTGGCGCCGCTTGTAGGCATACCAGCCGAGCAGGCCGGTCTGGCTCGGGTCGCCGCTCTTGCGGGCATAGGTCTGGAAGGCGGTGAGGTCGGCCAGCGTCGGCGTCTGGGCCGGCTCGTCGTGCAGGAAGGCGGCGATGCGGGCACGGGTGATGTCGAGGCGGATCGCGTCGAATTCCGACACGCTCTCCTGGTTCGGTCCCTGGCTCGTATGCCCCATGGCGATGAGCCGCTCGGCCTGATCCATCTTGAGATGGCTCATCGCCTTCTGGATCGTGGCGAGCCGCGCGCCCGCATCGGCGGTGCCGTCGAGAACCGACTTGTAGAGATCGAAGGCGTCCTCGCCCGCCCCTGTCGTGGCGAGCGCGTCGGCGATGATCCAGAGACTTTCGAGGTCCGACGTGTCGAGGGCGCTGGGATCGGCGCGGTAGAGCGCGACCACCTCGTCGGCGTTCCGGCCCGGCCCGTTCTTCTCCGCGGTCGCCTTGATGCTGTTGCGGAACTCCGCCCGGCGGAGCTTGCGCGCGAGTTCGTCCGAGGGATGCCAGTTCGGTTCGAGCGAGCGCCGCGCGGCGATGGCCGCACGCAGATCCTGAAAGCGCCCGGCGGTGAACAGATCCCACAGCGGCGCCTCTTCGGGCGGGCTCGGCTGCAGGGTGTCGAGATCAGCCGGCTCGGTCCAGCCGGGATAGAGCCGCTTCAGCCGCGCGATCTCCGCCTTCATCCGGGCGGTCTGCTTCTGCGACGCGTAGTAGCGCAGCGCGCTCTCATCGACCATGCCGGGCGTGACCCCGGTCTCGGGATCGACCACGATCGCGGGGGCGCGGGTGCCGTCGCCGTAGATGAGGCGCGTGGACGATTCCGGTGCCGGGCCGCCCTGGGCCATCGCGGGCGCCGCACTGGCGAGGAGCAGCACGCCGAGGATCGCGCCCGATTGCGCGGCCGCCGCGAGCGGCCGGGACGCTGTCCCGTGATGCGCTCTCGTCCGCCGGGCCAGCGGGCCTTTCGGCGCGGGCCGCCGCGGGGGCGTCAGGATTTCACGCATGACGGATACCGCATCCGGGCCGCGATCAAAGAGAGGAGTTGCAGGGTCGCCGGATAGTAGTTCTGATTGTCCTGCACCGTTCTTAAGGCTTCCGGAAAAGGTGTTCCGTCCGCGGCGCAGGCGGTGATTGCGGAGATCGCTCGATAGCCGGGCTCGCTCAGCCACTCGACCGGCTGCCCGTCGCGGGTGTCGACGATCGGCAGGCGCTCGCGCTCGATCCCGCCCCAGAGCGCCTTGAACGGCGCGTAATCCTCCGGCCGCCCGACGCCGGCCCAGGCGAGATAGAGCGGCACCCGGATCGCGTTGTAGGAGAACAGCGGCGGGAAGCCGTCGGCGGGGCGTAGGCTGTCCTTGGCCGAAATCCACTCGGTCGGCAGGCTGCTCGGCCCGAAGCGGGATTGGCGCAGGAAATCGACGCCGCTGCGGATCAGAGAGGCCCAATCGTATTCGGGGGCAACGATCGGCAGCCGCTGGAAGGCGGGGAAGACCCAGTAGGACAGGTTGATGAGCGGGCCGTCGGCGCGCTCGCGGGCCGAGAAGCCGGAGACGGCCGGCAGCAGAACCGGCCCGTGCGGGTCCTTGAACAGGATGGTCTTGCGGCCGAACTCGACGGCGATGCGGCGCGCGGCGGTGCGGTAGGAGGGTTCGCCCCAGGCTTCCGCCGCCTCGGTTAGCGCCCAGGCGACCAGGATGTCGCCGTCGGTGGCGTTGTTCATGTCGGAGACCGCCGGGCGGTGGTCGGGCGCCCAGCGCCACGCCAGCAATTCGTCGGAGCGCACCATCAGGTTGGCGCGGGTCCAGCCCCAGATCCGCTCGAAGGCGGGCCGGTCGCCGGCCGCGACCGCGAGCAGCATCCCGTAGCCCTGGCCCTCGCTGTGGCTGATCAGGCCGTTGGCGGTATCGACGATCCGGCCCTGCTCGGTGATGAACCGCGACCGGTAGGCGCGCCACGCCGCGTCGTCGCTCAGGGTGTTGGCGAGCATCGGCCCGGCATCGGTCCGGACCGGCGTCTCGGCGCGGGGCGGGCCCGGCAGGGCCGTGGCGGGCGGCACCGTTGGGGACTCTGTCGGCTGGGGCGCCGGGGACGCGGTGTCCGGGGCTGCCGGCTGCGGGGAGGCCGGCTGCGGCGTCGTCTGGGCCGCGGCGGATCCAACCATTGCGAGGGCGAGCGCCGAGGCGACGGCCCATCCGATGAGGTTCGGGGGACCGAAGCCGGGGCGGTGGCAAGGGCGGTACGTGCGGCGCGGGGTGCGGGGGGGCCGCATCAGGAGTTCCTTCGACCGAGTTGGCGCACGAGGCCCGTGGTGGCGAGGCCGAGGCACAAAGCCATGAACAGGGACATGCCGACATAGTAGCCGGGATTGAGGGAGAGCCAGGCCGCCGAGACGAGCCGGAAGTTCGCCAGCGACCACGAGCGGGTCTCGATCAGCGCGACGCGATCCGGCTCGACCGTGGTGAGGGTGCCGTCCGAAGCATCGAGGAAGGCGGCGCGCCCGACGAGGCGGGTCCAGACCATGGGATCGACGAGGCAGGACACCGAAGCCTTGAGCATCGACGGGTTCGGTGCGGTGACGAGCACGGTGGTCTCGCCGAGGCGAGTCCCGCCGCTATCCTCGGCGATGATCAGCGAGGCGCGGGGATTGACCGGCACGTCGCCCGCCGTCGGGGCCTCGATCAGGCCCGTCACGCCGCTGCGCAGCCGCAGCGCCCCGTTCGCGAGCCGGGTCCAGCCCTCCCGCAGGACGGTGGGCACGAAGGCTGCGCCCGACAGGGTCTGGTCCCAGCGGGCCACGAGTTCCTCGTCGGTCTCCGGGGCCGCCGGCCGCGGCGGGCTGCGCGGCGCGGCCGGCGCCGCAGCGACGGGTGCTGGCGCGGATGCCGCCGGGGGGGCTGCGGCCACGCTGACTGGCACCGCGGCGGGCGGCAGGGCACAGCGCATCGGCAGGTTGCGGCGCAGCCGGTCCAGGGTCAGCACGCCCTCGGGGCCGAACTGGCCCGGTGTGGCCACCGTCTCGGCGCGCCCACCCCAGATGCGGCGGATCTCTTCGGGATCGAGGCCGACCTCTTGGATCGTCACGGGGTTGAGGGCGCGGGCGGGCGCCACCACGAGCTTGGCACCGTTCTCGGTGCCGCCGGCATCGGGCACGAGTTCGAAATCGATGACGCGCTTGGCCGCGATGGCGAGGCGGGCGGCCAGCGTCGCGGCGGCATCCGCCGTTTCGCGGTCCGCGACCGGCAGCACGAGGCGCGGGCGCGGGCCCGGCGCGGTGAAGGGAACGGCCCCCGCCTTGACCGCCGCGAGATCGGGGCTGCGCACCGCCCGCGCCAGGGACGGGATTTCGAGGCGGGTGCGGTCGAGGAAGAGGAAGCGGGGCTGGCGCGCCGCCGGGGAGAGGGTGTCGCAGACCCTGTCCGCCGCGTTCGGGAGATGGGCGCTGATCTCGACGCTGTTCAGGCCCGGCCGCCACAGGCTCAAGGGCAGCGGGATGGCCTGATCGTCGAACACCTCGCCGCGGGCATAGGGCAGCGGCACGCTCGCGGCGTTGCGGCCGTTGATGTCGACGACGATCTGCGCGCTCGAATCGAGCCCCGCGGCGTAGCCGCCGGCCAGGTGCAGCATGGCCTTGCCGTAATCGGCGGGCACGAAATCGGGCGGAAAGCGCAGCTCGATCCGGGTGCGCAGCAGGCGTCCGTTGAACTCGCGGCTGGTGACGCCGAGGCGCTGCAATTCGAGCCGCTCGCCGCCCTCCACCTCGTAGCCCCGGATCAAGGGGGCGAGCGCCATGCCCGGCGCACTGCCGCCGGCATCGCCGGCCGCGGCGAGTTGGGCGATCGCCGCCCGCACGTCGTCGGGGCCGAGGCCGGTCACGACCAGCGTCGGGGCGCGGTTGCCCCGCGGCGGCAGCAGGGCGAGCCGCGGCCCGGTGATCGGCCCGAGATCCTCGACGCCGTCCGTGCCGCGGATCTCGGCGGCGGTTCCCACGAGCAGATTGACGCCGCTGCGGCCGGAGAGCGGCGGCCCGAAACTGACCGCGGGCCGGGCGATCCGGCTCACGACGGCGAGCGCCTGCACGGCGCCGATCATCCGCTCCAGGCGCGGCAGGGTCGGCTTCTCGTTGAGCAGCACGCCCATGGGGAGGGCGCCGCTCTCGTCGGGTTCGAGGGCGGCCAGGGATTTCAGGTCGAGGTCGGCGGCTGGCGCGATCACCAGCCCGGAGCGCGAGGGATCGATCTGGGTCCAGAGTTCGTAGGTCGCGTCGATCGCGCAATCGACCCGGTGGCGCTGGCTCGCCGTCAGGGTCACGGCGTTGTAGCCGGCCTTCAGGACACCGTCGGGAATCGCGAATTCCACGACCTTGACCGCGCCGGGCGCCTGAATCCGGGTCCAGCCGACCTTGGTGCCGTTGACGAGGCCCGTGAGTTCCGAGCCCTCCGGCGCCACCGAGATCGCCGAGAGGTAGGAGACGCGCAGCCGTGCCGCGCCCCGCGCCTGCCCCTCGGTGAGGTAGACCGGGTATTGCAGCACGTCCTCCTCGCCCGAAAGGCGGAAGCCACGGGTGCCGGCGGGCAGGCGGCGGGCCGGGGCGATCGTCGCCTGAACCTGCGGGCGGCGTCCGGCCTCGGCGCCATCGGAGGCCGAGGGGCGGCTTTGCGCGGTCGGCGCCGGGGCGGCGGAGGCGGCGGGGCCTCGCGCCGGGTTCTGCTTTCGCAGGGCGTCTCCGGTCGGCGGCACCGTCAGGCGCTCGGCCGGACCGGTCCCGAGGAAGCTCTGCGCCTGGGCCGACACCCCGCCCATGAGCGCGCAGACGAGCACGAGGGCCGGCGTACGGCTGGCCCGGCGCGCGGGTCCGAGGCCGGCTCGTGGGTGAAGCCGCACCGCCATCGCGCTCATGCCGTGCCCGTGCCGCGGCCGGTCCGGCCGGCCAGCGCACGCTCGTTCTCGTAATCGAGCATCATCCGCACCCAATCGTTCGAGGCGCGGGCAGGGCTGTTGGGGGAGGTGTTGGCCGGTGTGTTCGCCGGGGCCGGAGCTGCCACTTGAGCCGGCGCGGGCTCCCTCGGCGTCGGCGGGGCAGGCTGGAACGCGTGGGCCGGCACCAGGGGCGCAAGCAGCGGCTCGGGCAGGTTCGCTCCGGTCGGCGCCTGTTCCGGCGCGTCGTAGATCGGCGAGGTGCCGTCGATCACCGGTGCCAAGGCCGGCCGCGCATCGGCGGCGAAGGCGTAGCGCACGGCGCGGAACGGCTCGGAAAGACCCCACCAGATGAATTGCAGCGTGCCGGTCAGGATGTCCTTGTGGCGGCGGCGGCGCATCTGGAAGCGGCGCATCGCCTCCGCGTCGCCGTACATCAGGCCGGCCAGGGCGACGTAATCCTGCGGGCGCAGGCGGCCGAAGCTGAGGCGGGCGAAGGCCTCGTCCTTGGTCCGGTCGATCCGCTCCAGCGTGACGGGCAGGGCGCCGGCCGAGCGCGCGCCCGCCACCGGGATGACGGTGAGCGCGCCGGTCAGCTTGCGGTGTCCGCCCCCCGTCGGCAGCAGGGCGGCGGGCAGGCGCACCGTGCAGGCCTCGGCCGAGACGCGCTCGATCGACACGTCGATGGCCCGGCCGCCCAAGGTGATCTGGCCGCGCCGGTTGATGGCGAGCGAAGGTGTCCGCTCCAGCTGGCGCCGCTCGGCGCAGACCCCGAGCGCCGCGCCCGCCGTCAGCAGGTTGAAGAAGTTCCACAGCCCGACCACCAGCATCAGGTTGGTCACGCCCGGCTCGAACAGGTAGCGCCACGCCGCCACCGCGCAGCCCGCCGCCAGCAGCCCGTAGACGGCGAAGAACGGGAGCGAGGCCGACGAGAGATGGTCGTGGTCGAGGCTGATGCCCTTGTCGGTGACGTTGAAGGTCGGCTTGCGCGGCGACCAGATCACCGAGACGATGGCCTTCGAGAGATAGAGGCCCTGGACGTATTCGTAGAGTTCCGAAACGAAGGGCCAGCGGAATTTGCCGTAGACGTAGTTCTGCATCATCAGGTTGATGACGATGTAGGTCGCCGTATAGGCGATCGATTCATCGACGCTGGCAACGAAAATCTTCAGGTCGAAGAAGATGTGCAGCAGCGGCGCGAACATGAAGATCAGCCGCGGCACGGGGAAGAACCAGAACGTCATGCTCGAGAGGTAGGCGATCTTCTGGATCGGCTTGAGCCCCTTCTGCAGCGCGGGGTTCTTCAGGAGCAGGATCTGGAACATGCCCTGGCACCAGCGCGAACGCTGGCCGATGAAGGCCGAGAGCGTTTCGGGCTGGAGGCCGGCGATCAGCGGCTTGTCGACATAGGCACTGGTCCAGCCGCGGGAATGCAGCTCGAACGCGGTCTCGCAATCCTCGGTGATGGTGATGCCGGAGAAGCCCCCGGCCTCGTCGAGGGCGGTGCGGCGCAGCAGGGCGGCGGAGCCGCAAAAGAACGAGCCGTTCCACTTGTCGAGCCCGCGCTGGGTCACCGCGTAGAACATCTCGTTCTCCGACGGCATCCGCTCGAAGGTCTTCAGGTTCCGCTCGATCGGGTCCGGGTTGAGGAAGGCGTGCGGGGTCTGGACGAGGAAGAGCTTCGGATCCTCGGCGAAATAGCCCACCGTCTCGCTCAGGAACGAGCGGAACGGGACGTGGTCGGCATCGAGCACGACGACGATCTCGCCGGTGGCGAAGGCCAGTCCGTTGTTGAGATTGCCCGCCTTGGCGTGCTCGTTGCGGGCGCGGGTGAGGTAGCGACAGCCGAGTTCCTCGGCCAGCGCCGTCAGCTCCCGCCGCCGGTCGCGGGCGGCCTTGGCCTTCTCGGGGTTGGGGTCGGCGCATTTCTGGTCCGACCCGCCGTCGTCGAGAAGCCAGACGTTAAGCTTGTCGGGCGGGTAGTTGATCTGGCGCGCGGCCGCCAGCGTCATCGCCAGGATGGCCGCGTCCTCGTTGTAGCTCGGCACGAACACGTCGACCGTCGGCAGCTCGGCCGCGCTCGCCACCGGGGGCGGGGGCCGCTTGAGCGGGTCGGCGTTGATGATCAGGCTGACGAACAGGATGAAGACGCAGTACAATTCGCCCACGAGCAGCAGCAGGCCGAAGCCGAAGCTGACCGGATCGCCGGGGGAGGGCAGCGTATCGGTGACCCGCCACAGGATGTAGCGGAGCACGACCAGGCTCCCGAGCGCCAGGAACACGAAGCGGGTGCGCGGCCCGTCGAGGAACAGCCACAGCACGATCATCGCCGCCATGGCGGCGAGACTCATGGCGAGCTGGTTCTGCGTCCCGACCGGTTGGCTCAGCAGGATGAGGCCGGCAACCGTCGTCCCCATCCAGGCCAGCCACCGCAGCGCACGCATCACACTCGCCACCCCTGCCTCGCGGACGGATCCATCATTAAAATACGACGATTTCCGGATGCGTTCACGACGCCGCCGTCCCACTCTGCGAACAGGGTTGATTTTGCGCTGCCGAACGTAGCGTCATCCGTAGAAAATGTCCGAAAATTCGGACGAAATTCCGCGGAAATGACAGGCGACAACGAGGAATGTCTTCCTGAGACGGAAGCCATTCTTCACCTGAGACAGGCGTACTTTGTCGGGAGAGGGAGAGACAAGGCGGCGGATTGTCCGCGTCGGTCCAAGGGCTTGGATTCGGTCGCCGACGCGACCTGCGGCCCGCTCGCGGTCGGGATGGGGCTGACGCGATGAGGGGCGGCGGGAGGCGCCCGCTCAGAAGTTCGCGCGCGCCTCGATGCTGGAATAGTAGCCCGTGCCCTGGACGCGGTCCCGCACATAGCCGGCCGCGAGCGACATCTGGACGGGGCCGAAGCTCAGGCCCGAGAGATGGGCGCCGACGCGGTACTGGCGGAAGAAGTCGTCGCCGAGGAACAGCGCCTCCGGGCCGATATAGACGCCGTCGGCGACCATGTAGCCGACGCGGAACCGGGAATAGTAGGCGTTGAACTTGGTCGAGTAGGAGCCGTAGGCCGAGACCATGGTCCGGTCGGTCGGCGTCGCGTAGAAGTTTCCGGCGACCTTCAGGCCCACACCCGTTCCGACGACCGGGTTGCCGGGATCGGGGATCGAGAGCTGGTTGCTGCGGACGTTGAAGCCGACATAGCCGGCCAGCGCCGCTTCCCGCCAGATCCACTCATAGCCGGTGAGCAGCGAGCCCTCCTGCTGGTAGCCGGTGACGCGCGCGCCGACGGCCTGTCCGGGATAGGAGTAGGTGCCGGCCACGGCCTCGACGCGCACGCGCGCGCCGCTCACCGTCGGCGGGCTGCCGAGCGCCGTCGTCACGGTGACGGAGCCGAAGGCCGAGGAATTGGAGGTGATGCTGGTCGAGCCATCGACGGCCACCGCCCAACTGTCGTCCACCGCCTGCGCCTGCGCGCCGGTGTACCAATCGACGCTGGCCGCCGCGGGGGGCGGTGCCGGCAGGTCGGCGGCTCGGGCCGGGGCGGCCATCACGGCCGCAAGCCCGCAGACAAGAATACAAAGATTCCCGGGAGCCCGTTGATGGTTGCGAGAAACCACAGCCATTCGATCCTCGGATACGCACACGCTACGCACCGATTTATCCGGGTCCAGGGTTAACAAGAGCCTCCCCAAAACCGGGAAAGCCTCGTTCATCTCGGCCGAGATCTTGTCAGGCGTTCACGATGCCGGGCGAATTCAGGCCGCTCGGGCCTGCGGGGCCGCCGCGCTCAGCACCGCCGCGAGATCGTCGGGGCGGAACGGCTTGTCCAGTTGCAGGAACTGGCGCGCCGCGGCCGGCAGATGCCCGTGCGGGCTCGCCAGGATGATCCGGATATGGGGATAGCGCTCGACCACGGTCGCGGCGAGCTGAAGGCCGGTCATCACCGGCATCGACTGGTCGGCGACCATGGCGTCGTAATCCGCGCTCTCGCCGAGTAGCGCGAGGGCGTGCTCGCCCGAGGCGGCCTGAACCACGTCGTGGCCCAGATCGGCCAGCGCGTCGGCGAGGCTGGCCCGGACGAGGCTGTCGCTCTCCACCAGGAGCACGCGCAAGGTCGAGTACCAGAGGGCCGTCTGCTCCGGCGGCCGCTCGGCGGCCCGCAGCCAGATCTCGGCGACGAAGGCGTCCTCGCCGGTCCCGTCCGAGACGGGGCGCCAGCCGGCGCCGACCTCTTCGAGGAGCCGGGCCACCGTCTCCAGCGAGCCCGGGCAGGGTGGCCGGACGATCCGGCCGGGCTCGTGCTGTCCGCTGGCGACGAGGAGGCGCACGTAAGCGCCCGGCGGCAGGCCGAAGCCCGTCTCCGTCTCGGTCACTTCCTCGGCGGCTCCGACCGCGAAGCCATGCAGCCCGTGATCGCGGAAGTGGAAGGCGAGGTTGAGCAGGACGAGTTCGAGGATGCGCTCGGCGCACAGCACCTTCGGCAGGTCGCCGGGAACGCGGTTGATGACCGGCACGTCGCGCAGCACGTTGGCCCCCATGAAGGCGAGGGCGGCCTCGACGCTCGTGCCGAGGTCGCATTCGGCCAAAGCCTCGCCCTCGCCGCGCACCAGCCCGAGCATCCGCCGGGTCAGCGCCGCCCCGCGCTCGGCGCCCGCGAGCGCCGCATCGACGAGGCGTGCCGGCTCCGGGTTCAGGCCGTGGCGTCGGCGCACGGTCGCGAGGTTGGCGTGCACGATCGTGAGCACGTCGTTGAAGTCGTGGACGATGCCGTCTGTCACGCGGCGCAGGACCGCGTTGCGCCGCCGCTCGTTCAGGCCCGAGGGCGTCTCCGAGACGCCGCCCTCGATCGCCCGGCTCAGGGCGTGGATGCGGCTGCCGTCGCCCGCCGCGCGCAGGAAGCGCACCAGCACCCGCCGTTCCGCTTCGGGAGCGGGGTCGGCGCCGTCGGCGCGGGCGCGCAGCACCACGTCGTGCGGCCCGTCCGCCCGGCGCGCGGCGTCGAGGGTGAGGTCGAGGAGGGCGTGATCCTCCGGCTCGAACCATTCGGCGAGGTCGGACAGATCGGTGGCGTGGTCCGAAGCCGTCGCCGTGCCGGTCCGGTCGGAATCCGACCAGACGACCTGGCGCGTCTCCGGGTCGATCTCCCAGCAGGTCCAGCCGGACATCGCCTCGAAGGTCTGAAGCCGGCCCTTGATCCGGTCGAGGCCGGTGCCTGCCAGCGCCAGCGCCGCCTCGCGGCTCTGCGAGCGGTCGGCGACCGCTTCGGTCAGTGCCGCGATCTCGCGCACCGGCGAGGCCGCCGCCTCATCCGGCCCGGCCTCGCCCTCGGCGAGGCGTTGCAGCGGCTGCGCGGCGCGGCCGCCCAGGGCGTAGCCGAGCCCGGCGGCGGCGCCCACCACGGCGAGCGCCAGCGCCAGGAGGCGGCCGTCGGGCCGCAGACCCGCCGCCAGGGTCGGCGGCGCGTAGGCGGTCACCACCCAGCCGGGGCTGCTGAGTTCGCGCCCGCCCGGGACCGGTGCAGAGGCCGAGCGGTGCTCGCCCCAGGGCGCGGAGGCGGTGCCCGCGAGCAGCCGCCCGTCGGCGCCGCTCACGGTGAAGGCGATGGTTTCGGGCAGGTCGAGCGCTTGGCGCAAGCGGGCGCCGATCTCGAGGAAGGCCGGGCCGGCGCGAAGCTGGATCCGGTCGGAGCGTCCGGGCATCCCGAGGGAGAGGACGACATCGAAGGGCGCCGTCTCGTCCCCCTGGGTGGCGATGACGACCTCGGCGTTGCGCGCCCGCGCGAACCAGGGCTGCCGGGCGACGCTGCTGCCGGGCCGGCGCGGATCGGCGGCGGCGCGCACGCTGCCATCCGCCCCGATCAGCGCCGCATCCCCGTAGCGCGGGTTGAGCGCGAGCCAGTCCCTGAGCAGGGCCGAGCGCTCGGCCTCACTCAGCGTCGGATCGCCGGGGCGCAGCAGCAGCGCGACGGTGCGCGCATCGGCGACGCTGCCATGCAGCTCCGCATCCACCGCGTCCGCGAAGGCGCGTGCGCCGGTCATCGCGGCCCGCTGCGCGCCGTCCGTGGCGGGGCCGGCCCCGAGCACGGCGGTCCCGATCCAGGCGAGTCCGAGCGCCGCCGCCGCGATCAGGGCGAGCTGGGCCGCGTTCAGCACCTTGAGCGAGATCCGGACGGAATCCAGCATGCGGGGGCTCCGCCGGCACAGCTTGCCGGCCGCAGGAAACCGGGATTGGTCTTCCTGCCCTTTAGACGAGGCCGCGAAGCGCTTAAGGGCCGGTTAATGCTGGCGGCATTCCCCGCTGGCCAGCGCGGTGTTTCCGGGAAGAGCCTCGCCCTGTCCGCGAGAAACATCGAAAGCTCTTCCGCGGGCCGGCGAACCGGCGGTCTTCGCGAATCGGACGCGACTTCGCCCCACCTGCCTTTCGAGGGTTTTGTGGGTTTTGTGGCATAAGCGTTGCTAGGATGGGTCCGCCGGCCGTGAAGGCCGGTGACGGCGAGCACGTAAGCCCCCGCTGAGCCCCCCATGCGGAAGGCCCGCGTGAGCGATTCCACCGGGACGGAATCGGCCTCGCCGTCTTCAAAGATGCGGAGCGCGAGATCCAGATGAACGCAATGGCCCTTTCCGTCGCCGTCGCCCCCGAACTGGCCGAGGATGCGCTGGCGGCCCGGCTGATCGAGATGACGGTCGAGGACTGCCAGCGCGCCTTTGCCGAGGGCAGCGTCACCGCGGAGGCGGTGGCCGAAGCCTTCCTGGCGCGGATCGAGACCTACAACCCGCGCTACAAGGCGCTCATCGTGATGAATCCGCAGGCACTCGATGACGCCCGCGCCATCGATGCCCGCCGCGCGGCCGGCGAGGCGCTGGGGGCCCTCGCCGGGGTGCCCGTCGTCATCAAGGACACGATGGACATGGCCGGCCTGCCGAGCACCGGCGGCTGGCACTTCCTCAGCGCCGAGGCCGGCGGTGTCGACCTGATCCCTGCGACCGACGCGCCGGTCACCGCGCGGATGCGCGAGGCCGGCTGCGTCATCCTCGGCAAGACCAACGTGCCGGTTCTGAGCCACACCGGCAGCCACGCCAACGACTCCTGGGCCGGCCCCACCCTCAACCCGGCCGCGCCCGACCGCATCCCCGGCGGCTCCAGCGCCGGCACCGCCACGGCGGTGGCCGCGAGCCTCGCCGTCCTCGGGCTCGCCGAGGAGACCGGCGGCTCGATCCAGAACCCGGCCTCGGCGCAGGGCCTGGTCGGCATCAAGCCGAGCTTCGGGCTCGTGCCGAATGCCGGCGTGATGCCGCTAGCCGGCAGCACCCGCGACGTGGTCGGGCCGATCGCCCGCTGCGTGCGCGACGCCGCGCTCACCCTCGACGCGCTCGCCGGCTATTCCTCGGCCGACCCCAAAACCGTGGCCGGCATCGGCAAGCGCCCGGCCGCGGGCTACGCGGCGGGGCTCGACGCGGGCGCGCTGGCGGGCAAGCGCCTCGGCCTCTATGGGCCGGGCTGGCGCGACCTGCCGCTCTCGGAGGAGGCGAGCGCCCTCTACGCGCGCACGCAGAAGGAGTTGGAGGCGGCCGGCGCCACCCTGGTGGCCGATCCCTTCGCCGGCACGGGATTCGCCGCCCTCGCCGAGCCGACGCCGGGCCTCGTCTATTTCGACGCCCGCGGGTTCGAATCCGCACCCTACGACCTCCAGCTCTATCTGGAGCGGATGGGGCCGGATGTGGCGATCCGCAGCTTTGCCACCTTTGCGGAGGCCACCAAGGCCGAGGATGCCTTCGCGCCCGGCGGCGTCCTGCACCCGATCACCAACCTGCCGGGGCTCGTGCCCTGCCTCGCCGACCCGGCGAGCCCGCCCGACCTTTCCGAGTTCCTCGCCGCCCGCGAGGCCTATCTCGCCCTGTTCGACCGGGTGATGGCGGAGCACGGGCTCGATGCCCTGGTCTTCCCGCAGATGCGGGCCGAGCTGCCGCCGCTGCACGGGCCGGGCACGCTGCTCGAAACCACGGTCTGCGAGATCAACATCGCCGGCCTGCCGGGGGTGACGCTGCCGGCGGGCGCCTACGCCTCCGGCGCGCCGTTCAACCTGATCTTCGTCGGCCGGATGTGGAGCGAGGGCGAGTTGCTCGCCTGCGCCTATGCCTACGAGCAGGCGACGCATCACCGCCGCGCCCCGGCCCTCGACGCCTGATCTTTTTTGAGCTTACGACGCATCCTGTCCGGCCCGCCCGGGCCTGACAGGATCGCGGCGTGGTTGTACACCCTGTGCACGACTTGGAATGTGCACCCTGTGCACGTCCTGGAAATTGTGCGCGACCGTTCTGTGTCCGCGGCGCTATCCTGATCTCAAAGGGGACAGGGCCGGGATGCTGACCGATCATCGCCACGAGGAAATTCTCTCGCAGCTCGCGCAGACGGGGCGCGTCGGCGTCACCAGCATCGCCGCCACCCTGGCGGTCTCCGACGAGACGATCCGGCGCGACCTGAAGATGCTGGAGGAGCGCGGGCTGCTGCGGCGTATCCATGGCGGCGCCGTGCTGCCGCGCCTCGATCAGGAGCGCCCGCTCACCGAGCGCAGCGGGCTCAACAGCCGCGAGAAGGGCCGCGTCGCCGCCCTGGCCGAGGGGCTGGTGGAGGACGGGATGTCGATCTTCATCGACACCGGCACCACCACGCTGGCCCTGGCCCGGCGGCTCACCACCCGCAAGCTCACGGTGACGACGAACTCCATCGACCTCGCGCTGCTGCTGGCCGACAGCCCGGCGCGGGTGAACCTGACGCCGGGCCGGCTGCGCCCGAACGACAACGCCCTCGTCGGCTACGACACCGTGGACTATGCCCGGCGCCACTTCTTCGATCTGGCCATCATGGGCATCGCCGCCTGCGACGTCGCGCAGGGCTGGATGGACTACGAGGACCACGAATCCGTCCTGCGCCAAGCGTTGCGGGGCCAGACCCGGCGGGCGGTGCTGCTCGCCGATTCCCGCAAGTTCGGGCGCCAGGCCAATCTCCAGACCTTCGATCTGGCCACGCCGCTCACCGTGGTGACCGACCGGACGCCACCCGAGCCCTTCGCCGAGCGGTTCAGCCGGCACGCCATCGATCTGATCTGCGGCTGAGGCCGGCGGCTCGAAGACGGCGCCTCACGGCGTCGGAAGCCTCGGCGTGACCTCGGGCGGCGTCTCGCGCACGGCGCGCAGCTCGTACCAGAGGGCGTTGAGCACGCCGACCGCGGCAGCCAGTCCGAGGCCGAGGATCCAGGCGAAGTACCACATCGTCATGCGTCCTGATGCGAGGGAAGGGCAAGGGAAGCAGGCCCCCGGCAGCGCCGGGGCCGGACAGGTCAGTAGGCGGCCGAGCCCGGCGCGGTGATGTCGCGATCCGAGACCTTGCCCCACAGCACCCGGTAGACCCAGGCGGTGTAGGCGAGGATGATCGGCAGGAAGACCACCGTCGCGATCAGCATGTTGCGCAGGGTCGCCCGGCTGGAGGAGGCGTCGAACACGGTCAGCGCGTGGCCCGGATGCGTGTTCGAGGGCAGGATGACCGGGAACATCGACAGGCCGACGGTGGCGATGATGCAGGCGATGCCGAGGCTGGAGGCCAGGAAGGTCAGCCCCTCGTGCCGGGTGCGAAAGCCCAAAGCCGCCAGCAGCGGGCCGGCGATGCCGAGAAGCGGCACCAGGGCGAGCGCCGGATGGGCCCGGAAATTCGCGAGCCACGCGCCCGCATCCGCCACGACCGCCTTGGTCAGCGGGTTGGACGGGCCGTCGCCGGGAAGCGGGCTCACCACCCGGTAGCCGCCGAAGGCGCCGGCCCAGATCAGGAGGCCGCCGAGGGCAAACAGGGCGGCGGTGGCGAGTGCTGCCTTGAGCCCGATGGCGCGGGCACGCTCGGCGACCGGCCCCTCGGCCTTGAAGGCGAGCCACGCCGCGCCGTGCGCCACCAGCATCGCCAGCGAGACGAGGCCGCAGAGCAGCGCCAGCGGGTTGAGCAAGCCGATGAGGCTGCCCCCGTAGATCGGGCGAAGGTCGCCGGTGAAGTGGAAGGGCACGCCCTGGAGCACGTTGCCGACGGCGACGCCGAAGATCAGCGCCGGCACCGCGCCGCCGACGAACAGGGCCCAGTCCCAGCGCGAGCGCCACGCCGCGCTCGCCCGCTTGGAGCGGTACTTGAAGGCCACCGGCCGCAGGATGAGGGCGAACAGTACGAGGAACATCGCGAGGTAGAAGCCGGAGAAGCTCAGCGCGTAGAGCGCCGGCCACGCGGCGAAGATCGCGCCGCCGCCGAGCACCAGCCAGACTTGGTTGCCTTCCCAGGTCGCGGAGACGGTGTGGATCGCCACCCGCCGCTCGAGGTCGGAGCGGCCGACGAAGGGCAGCAGGGCGCCGACGCCGAGATCGAAGCCGTCGGTGACGGCAAAGCCGATCAGCAGCACGCCGAGCAGCACCCACCAGATCAGGCGTAAGCTTTCGTAGTCCGAGAGAAAGGCGAACATGGAGAAAAACTCCTCGGGCGAGGGCCGGCGCGACGGCGGGTCGGCCGGCGAAGGGGGAGAGGCTATTCGGCGGCGACGAGGCCGGCGTCGTTGCGGTTCGTGCCGGCGCCGGGGAAGAGCGCGGCCGGGTCTTCGGCCAGGGTCTCGGGGCCCTTGGCGATGGCGCGCAGCATCAATTGCACCTCGATCACCGCGAGCACGCCGTAGACGAGGGTGAAGCCGGCGATGGTGATGAGGAGCGAGGGGATGCCGAGTTCGGAGGTCGCGAGCGCGGTCGGCAGCACGCCTTCGATGATCCAGGGCTGGCGGCCGAACTCGGCGACGAACCAGCCGAACTCGATCGCGATCCAGGGCAGCGGCAGGGCCAGCAGCGCGGCCCGGAACAGCCAGCGCGGCGCCTCGGCCTCGCGGGCGGTGTACCAGAGCGCGGCCCCGAACAGGCCGATCAGCAGGAAGCCGCAGGCCGCCATCGCCCGGAAGGTGAAGAACAGCGAGGGCACATGCGGCACGGTGGACCACGCCGCCCGGTCGATCTCCGCATCGGTCGCCTTCAGCGGATCGCCGATCAGCGGCTTGAGGAGTTGCGCGTAGCCGAGATCCGCTTGCGTGCGGGCGAATGTGGCGCGCGCCTCGGCATCCGTGCGGTCGGCCTTGATCCGCTCGAGGGCGGCGTAGGCGACGAGCCCGTTGCGGATGCGGCCCTTGGCGTGATCGACCAGTTCGGTGATGCCGGGGATTTCGGTCGTCAGCGAGCGGGTGCCGATCAGGCCCATCGCGTAGGGGATGTGGAGCGCGTAGCGGGTGGTGCGGCTCTCCAGATCCGGGACGCCGATCGCCGTGAAGGACGCGGGCGCGGGCTCCGTGTGCCACATCGCCTCCATGGCGGCGAGCTTCATCTTCTGGTGGTCGGTGACGGCGTAGCCGCTCTCGTCGCCGAGCACGACGACGCTCAGCGCCGAGGCCAGACCAAAGGCCGCCGCGATGGCGAAGGAGCGCTTGGCCAGTTCGAGATGCCGCCCGCGCAGGATGTAGAAGGCCGAGACGCCGAGCACGAAGACCGCGCCGCAGACATAGCCGGCCGAGACTGTGTGGACGAACTTCGCCTGCGCCACCGGATTGAAGATCACGGCGGCGAAATCGGTCACCTCCATGCGCATCGTATCGGGGTTGAAGGCGGAGCCGACCGGGTTCTGCATCCAGCCGTTGGCGATCAGGATCCAGAGCGCGGAGAAGTTCGTGCCCAGCGCCATCAGCCAGGTGACGATGCAGTGGCTCAGCGCCGTGAGCTTGTCCCAGCCGAAGAAGAACAACCCGACGAAGGTCGCCTCCAGGAAGAAGGCCATCAGGCCCTCGATGGCGAGCGGCGCCCCGAACACGTCGCCGACATAGTGCGAGTAGTAGGCCCAGTTCATGCCGAACTGGAACTCCATGGTCAGGCCGGTGGCCACACCCAGCGCAAAGTTGATCCCGAACAGGAGGCCCCAGAACTTGGTCATGTCGCGCCAGATCTTGCGGCGCGTCATGACGTAGACCGTCTCCATCATGGCGACGAGGATCGATAGTCCGAGCGTCAACGGCACGAACAGGAAGTGGTACATCGCCGTCAGCGCGAATTGCAGGCGCGACAGATCGACGAGCAGCGGATCGGTCATGGGAGGCTCCTTGTCCGACACCGCCTCTCGCGCCGCTGCGCTTGCCGATCCTTGACGCAGATCAAAGCCGCTCGCGCCGCCCCCGCCGCACAAGGCGGGCATGACCCGACGATCCCCCCGCGTCCGTTCCGCCCCCGAGCCCGCGGCGCTCACCCTCGCCCGCGGCGCGGCGCGGGCCGGCCTCTCGCGCCTCCACGCGCTTCAGGCCCTGCGCTGCATCGCGACGCTCGGGCTGGCCGTGGCGCTGGCGCGGCTCGCGGGCGCGCTGATCGAGACGGGCGGGCTCGACGGGGTCGCACTTGGCCTTGCCGGAGCCTGCCTCCTCGCGAGCGCCGGGCTGGCAAGCGCGATCGAGGCGCGCAGCGCCGCGCTGGAGGCGGAGGTCGCCGTCGCGCTGATCGATGCCGCCGAGGTGCGGCTTGCCGCGATGCCGGCCCGCGCCGCTGCCGATCTGCCGCGCGGGGCGGTGATCGCCGGATTGCAGCGGCATCCCGGCGCGCTCGCCCGCCTCGTCGTCGGCCACGCCGCGGCACGGCGGATGATGGCGCTCGGGCCGGTGCTGACGGCGGGGGCGGTCGCCGTCGTTTCGTGGCAGGCGGCGCTCGCGCTGCTCATCGCCACCCCGGTGATGATCGTGTTCTTCGCCCTCGTCGGCGGCATGATCCGCGACCGGGCCACGGCCCAGGAGGCGGCGCTCGGGCGGCTTGCCACCCAGTTCGCCGACCGGGTGCGGACGCTGCCGACGATCCTCGCCGCCCACGGCCTGCCGCGCGAGACGGCCAAGCTCGACCGGCGGCTTCAAGCCTATGCCGACGGCACCATGGGCGTGCTGGCGGTGGCCTTCCTCAATGCGGGCGTGCTCGACTTTTTCGCCTCGCTCGCCATCGCGATTCTGGCGGTGTTCCTCGGGCTCGGCCATCTCGGCCTCGCCGAGGTGCCGGGCTTCGCGCATCTGGCGCTGTGGCAGAGCCTGCTGATCCTGCTGCTCGCCCCTGAATACTTCCTGCCGTTCCGCCGCTACGCCGAACTCTACCACGCCAAGGCGGAGGGCGAGGCCGCCGCCGAGGCGCTCGCCTGGATCTTTCCGGATGCCGAGGCGCAGGCGGCGCCAGAGCGCGGTCCGATCCTCGCGGTGCCGGGCGCTCGCAGCCTCGTGTTGCCTTATGCCGGACCCGTCGCCGATTTCGACCTGCCGGAAACCGGCCTCGTCGCGCTCACAGGGCCGAGCGGAGCCGGCAAGTCGACCCTGCTGCGGGTGCTCGCGGGCGTCGAGGCGCCCCTGGCCGGGACCGTCCGGCTGCCGGGGCAGGGCTTTCCGGCGACCTGGGTCGCCCTCGACATGCCGATCCCGGCGGGCACGCTCGGCGCGGCGATCGCGGAGGGCACGACCGCGCCGCCCGAGGCCGTGGCGGAGGCCGCCGCTTCGCTCGGTCTGAGCGATGATCCGCACTGGCCGGGCGGCCTCGACGCGACCGTACGGGCGGGGGCGGAAAACCTCTCCGGCGGACAGCGGGTCCGCGTCGCCGTCGCGCGCCTGCTGCTGCGGCCGGGCACCGCGTTCTGTGACGAGCCGACCGCCAAGCTCGATCCCGAAAACGCCGCGCGGGTGCGACGGGCGTTGGCATCCGCCGCCCGCACCCATCTCGTCATCGTGGCGACCCACGATCTCGCCCTTGCGGCGCTCGCCGACCGGCGCATCGCCTTGAGGTCCACCCTTTCCGAGAGGCAGGCCGCGTGATGCGCACCCGCTCCGACACGACGCCCGCCGGTTCCGGCCGTATCTGGCCCCTCGCCTTCGCCCTCGCGGCTTTGGCGCTCGCGGCAAACCTCGCGCTTGCCGGCACCGCCGTGAGCTTCCTCGCGGCGGTGGCCATGGCCGGGGCCGGGCCGGCGGCCTTCGCCTTCAACTTCCACCATCCCGCCGCTCTCGTGCGCCTGTTCGCCATGCTGCGCACCGGCGCGCGCTACGGCGAGCGCATGGCCGGCCACCGCGCGGCCCTGAGCGACCAGGTTCGCCGCCGCGCCCGCCTGTTCGCGGCCCTGGCGCGGGCACCCGAAAGCCGCGGCGCCGGCTGGCAGCTCGGACGCCCGGAGCGCCTCGCCGACTTCATCGACGACGTGGCCGACATCGACTACGCCCGGCTGCGCGTCGGCTTTCCTCTCGCCATGACCGGCACTGCGCTCGCCGGTCTCGTGCTCGCCACGGCCCTCGTGGCGCCGCTCGCGCTCCTTCCCATCGCGGTGCTCGCGCTGGCGGGCGGCCTCGCGGCCCGGCACGCGCTGACGCGGCTCGCGGCCATCGAGGCCTGGGTCCGCCGCGCGCGGCGCACCGCCGCCGCCGATCTCGGAACGGCTTTGGCGGGTGCGGTGCCCCTCGATGCCGAGGGCAGGCGCAGCGCGGCCCTGCGGATCGCCCTCGATCCGTTGCGCGATGCCGAACGCGAGGCCGCCTGCGGAAGGCGGGCGCTCGCCCGGTTCGAGGCCGTGCTGGCGCTGGCCGGTCCCGCCATCGCCCTGGCCGTGCTGCTCGCGGCCTGGAGCGCCGGCGCCCGCGGCACCGGGCTCTTGCCCGCCGCCTTCCTGGCCTTCACCTGGCTCGCCCTCGCGGAGCCGATCCTGTCCCTGCCGCGGGCGCTCCTCGGCTCGGTCCGCGCCCGGCTCGCCCGCCAATCCCTCGCCGTGGCGGAGGGCATCGCCGCGGAGCCGAACCCTCGGCCCGGTCCGGCCCTCGGCGCCCTGACCCTGCACGGCCTGCGCCTGCGGACGCCGGACGGGCGCGATCTCGGCCCGACGCCGGCGCTTGCCATCGTACCCGGCACGCCGCTGACCCTCGTCGGCGCCAGCGGCTGCGGCAAGACCACCCTGCTGAAGGCGCTCGCCGGCTGGAGCGCGGAGCAGCCGGGCGAGACGGTCCGGCTCGGCGCCACCATCCGCCCGGCGGCGGAGCGGCGGGCGCTGACGCATCTGAGCCTGCACGATGCGGCGATCCTGTCCGACACCGTGCGCGAGAACCTGTTCGCAGCCGGCGCCCCAGACGCGGCCCTGTGGGCGGCGCTGGAGGCGGTCGAACTCGATGCCCGCATCCGCGCGGCCGGCGGTCTCGAGGCCTGGATCGGTGAGGGCGGCCTCTCGCTCGGCGAAGCGCAACGCCTCAATCTCGCCCGCGCGTTTCTGAGCCTGGCCCCGGTCCTCCTGCTCGACGAGCCGGCCGAGCATCTCGGCGACGATCAGGCCGCGCGCATCCTCGGGCGCCTGCTCGCGCGCTGGCACGATCGCATCGTCGTGCTGACGAGCCACCGCCCGGATCTCAAGCTGCCCGGGCGCCGGGTCTCGCTCGGGCTGGCTTGAGGCCGGCCCAACCCGAAGGCCGGGATTCCCGGCTTTCGCTCTGGTGAATCGCCAAAGCCCGGTGCCGGCCGGTTTGCGCGGTCAGGCACCGTCGCGGCATCCCTGCGCCCCATCTCTCGAAGCTGTCGCCGTCGCGAGAATCGGCAGTGATCGCTTCATAGCCTTCGCTCTGATCAAGAGGGCCAAAAAATCAGAATAAAGATAAAGCTGCGAAAGAAATCATTTGACGGGAAGACACCGCCCGCGCCGCCGTAATGCGCCTCCCCGGTCGCCCTTCATTATCCGCTCGCTTCGGCCCTGTCCGGTTTCGACTTCACAGGTAGCGCGGAGGCAGGCTATTGAATTGCCTGGAGCGGGCTGAGGGACGGGAGGCTTCCGATGCAAAGCTCTGGCGAGAGTGCCGGTGTCGAGCCGATCCCAGCCGAGGCGCCTTGCGCGCACGACCGTTCCGAGAGGGGCTGCGCCGCCTGCAAGGTCCGCCTCGTCAGCGTCTGCGCGGCGCTCACGAGCGAGGAACTCGCCGGCCTGGAGGCACTGAGCCAGCCCGTCCATCTCGATCCGCGCCAAGCGCTGTTCCAGCAACAGGACCGGGCGGGCGCCGTCTACAACGTCACCGAAGGCGCTTTACGCCTGTCGCGGTTGCTGCCGGACGGGCGGCGGCAGGTGATGGGCTTCGCCATGGTCGGCGATTTCCTCGGCCTCGCCCTGCCCGAACGCTTCACCGTCACCGCCGAGGCGCTGGCGCCGACGGCGCTGTGCCGGTTCGACAAGCGTGGCTTCGCCGGCCTCGTCGCGCGCACGCCGCATCTGCTGCAACGCCTCTACGAGCGGGCCGGCCATGAGCTGACGCTGGCACAGGATCACATGATGCTGCTGGGCCGCCGCACCGCCGAGGAGAAGGTGGCGAGCTTCCTGCTCGGCCTGCGCACCCGCTACGCCCGCATCGGGCACGATTCCATCACCGTCGAGCTGCCGATGGGCCGGCAGGACATGGCCGACCATCTCGGCCTTACCATCGAGACGGTGAGCCGGATGCTGACCCGGCTCGACCGGGAGAAGGCGCTTCTGATCGTGCCCGGCGGCGTGCGCCTGCTGGATGTCGCCCGGCTCGAACGCATCGCGGCGAGCTGAGACGGGCGCCGCTGTTCGAAGCGGAAGCCGCACGCCGCGGTCCTGAAGGGATCGGCCCGACTTCGTCAGGGGGCCTCACCGTTCGAGGGTCTGAAGGTAGGCGATCAGGGCCTGCGCCTCGTCGGGGTCGAGCCGGAATTCCGGCATCGTCGGGTGCCCCGTGGTGATGCCCTCGGCCAGCGCCTCGGCCAGATCCGTCACCGGGTAGCGGCGGTGCAACGCGCGGAATGGCGGTGCGTCCGCCAGGGGGCTCTCGCCGACGTGGCCGATCGCGTGGCAGCGGGCGCAGTTCGTGCGCGCGATGGTCTCGCCACGCTTCGCGCGGGCATCGAGCGCCTGGGCGGCACCCGGCAGGGCGATCAGCCCGAGGGCCAGGACCGTAAGGGTCGTTGCGATACGCATCAGTGACACATCAGGCAGGGGAGGGGGCTGCGGTGCAGCATCTCGCGGGTGACGCCGCCGAACAGCCACTCGCGCAGGCGGGTATGGCCATAGGCGCCCATCACGATGAGGTCGGCCTCCTGCTTGACGGCGAAGCGCAGGAGTTCGTCGCCGTCGCTCACGACGGTGCGCAGCAGGTGGGTCGTGACGGCGGCGCCATGGCGGGCGAGATGGCCGGCGACATCCTCCGCGCCCTCGTTGCGAGCGCTCTCGCCGGTGCTGACGACAAAGACCTGATCCGCCTCGCGGATGAAGGGCAGCGCGGCCGAAATGGCCCGGCGCGCCTCCGAGCCGTCCTTCCAGGCCACGACGATCCGGGCGCCCCGAAGGTGCTCGGCGCGTGGCGGCACCACGAGGACCGGGCGGGCGGCCTCCATCAGGACGGGGCCGGGCGACACGCCGAGGGCGGCGAGCGGGATGTCGTCGAAGCCGTGGCGTCCTACCACGAGAAGGTCGGCCGCCCGCGCCTGCTCGACGAGATGGGAGATCGGGCCCGCCAGGGCCTCGCGCCAGTCGCGGCGTAGCGGAGCTTCGGCGGCGCGCTCGAACAGAGCGTGCGCCTGTGCGAGCAGGGCCCGCGCCTTCTCCTCGAAATGCGGCTCCTCGTCGTAGATCTCGCCGATATCGCGCACGTAATCCGGGGCCGGCACTTTGCAGGCGGCCGCCCCGGTGAGCGTCGCCTCGAAGCGCCGCGCGAGCGTGGCCGCAAGCCGGATGCGCTCGGCGGCGGCCTCGTCGAGGTCGACCGAGACCAGGATGTTCGCGTAAGCCATGCTTGCCTCCCGGGGCGTCCCCTCCGCTCGGTGGGGCCATCCTTCGTGAGGCATCCTTGCCGCCGGCCGGTACGGGTGCCTTGATCCAGCGCAAGGCGGGTCGAGGGGGCCCGCGCCGCGCCGGCCCGCGGCCGGCCGCTTCCATCTGCGAGGCTTGAGACCAGCATGACCGGCCAGCCCCCCGTCGTCGTCGCGGTCGCGATCACCGGCTCGGTGCCGCGCAAGCGCGACAACCCGGCCGTGCCGATCACGGTCGCCGAGCAGATCGAATCGACCCACGCCGCCTTCGAGGCCGGCGCGGCGCTGGCTCATATCCACGTGCGCAACGACGACGAGACCCCCTCATCCGATCCGGACAAGTTCGCCGCCGTGCAAGAGGGCCTGCGCAAGCACTGCCCCGGCATGATCGTCCAGTTCTCGACCGGCGGGCGCGGCCGCGACCCGGCGAGCCGCGGCCTCTCGCTGCAGCACCGGCCCGACATGGCCTCGCTCTCGACCGGCTCGGTCAACTTCCCGAGCATCGTCTACGAGAACCACACCACCCTGGTGACCGACCTCGCCGGCCAGATGCAGCGTTACGGCGTGCGACCGGAGATCGAGATTTTCGATCTCTCGCACCTGTACGGGGCCAAGCGCCTCGTCGAGGCCGGGCTGATGGATGCGCGTCCGCACGTGCAGTTCGTCATGGGTGTGCAGAACGCGCTGCCGGCGCAGGAGCACCTGCTCGACCTTCTGCTCGGGGAGCTGCGCCGCCTGCTGCCGCAGGCGACCTGGACCGCCGCCGGGATCGGCCGCGAGCAGGCCCGCGTGATGGATTGGGCGCTCGCCCGCGGGGCGGATGCGGTCCGCACCGGGCTGGAGGACAATATCCGGATCACGCGGGAGCGGCTGGCAGTCAGCAACGCGGAACTGGTCGGCCTCGCCGTCGCGGCGGTGACCCGGCACGGCCGCCGCGTCGCAACCCCGGCAGAGGCCCGCGCCGCCCTCGGCCTCCCCGCCTGACGGCGGCTGTTCCGAGGGTTGAAACCCGATTGGCTTGACCTTGCTGAGGGCGGCAGAGGGTGGGGAGCGGGCTTCAGCGCTGTGGCAGAAACCGGACATTCACGTCCGTGTCGGCTGGTTCAGTTTGACCCCACAGGGAACCGGGCCTTCCGGCCGGTTTCGCCCCGTGGAGATCGGTGGGATGGCATGCTGACGGCTCTTGAGGTCATGGGCAGACCCGCCGTCCCGACTTGGTCCGCCAAATACTGATCGGGAACGGTCAGGCGCCTTCGACGCCGTGGCCGATCATATCGCCGGGTACGATGATCGTGTCGTACTGCTCTTCCGATACTTCCCCGGACTTGAGCGCGGCCTCCCTCAGGGTCGAGCCGCTGGCCTGCGCCTCCTCGGCGATCTTCGCCGCAGCCTGATAGCCGATGACCGGCGAGAGCGCGGTGACGAGCATCAGGTTGTTCTCCATGTAGTTCTTGATCCGGTCTCGATCGATCTCCGTCTCCTCGACCGAATACGTGCGGAACTTCTCGCAGCCGTCGGCCAGGATGGTCGCCGAGTGGAGCAGGTTGTTGATGATGATCGGCCGCATGGCGTTCAGTTCGAAATTACCCTGCGAGCCGGCGAAGGCGGTGGCCGTATCCTCGCCGATCACTTGGATCGCGATCATCACCATCGCCTCGCACTGTGTCGGGTTGACCTTGCCCGGCATGATCGAGGAGCCCGGCTCGTTGGCCGGCAGCTTCAGCTCGCCGAGGCCGCAGCGGGGGCCGGACCCGAGCCAGCGCATGTCGTTGGCGATCTTCATCAGCGCCACCGCCGCGCCCCGCAGCGCGGCCGAGGCCCGCACCATCGCGTCGAGCGAGCCCTGCGCCATGAACTTGTTGGGCGCCGTGACGAAGGGCTTGCCGGTCAACTCGGCGATCCTGGCCGCGACGTGACGCGAGAAGCCCTCCGGCGCGTTGAGCCCCGTGCCGACGGCGGTGCCACCGATGGCAAGCTCGTAGAGCCCCTCACGCGAGCGTTCGATCTCGGCCTGCGCGGCGCGAAGCTGCGCGGCCCAGCCCGACCATTCCTGGCCGACCGAGAGGGGGGTTGCATCCTCCAGATGGGTGCGCCCCACCTTGACCACATCCATCCAGCGGTTGGCCTTCGCCTCGATCGCGGTTGCCAGCTTCGAGAGCTCCGGCACGAGCCGTTCGTCGAACAGCGTCACGGCCGCGACATGCATCGCGGTCGGGAAGCTGTCATTGGAGGACTGACCCATATTGACGTCGTCGTTGGGGCTCACCGGCTCCTGACTGCCGAGCGTGCCGCCGAGGAGTTGGATCGCCCGGTTCGAGAGAACCTCGTTGATGTTCATGTTCGACTGGGTGCCCGAGCCCGTCTGCCAGACGAAGAGGGGAAAGTGCGCGTCGAGCTCACCGGAGATCGCCTCGTCGGCGGCCCGCACGATCGCCTCGGCCTTCCATTGCGGCAGGCGGCCGGCCTCACCGTTCACCAGCGCCGCCGCCTTCTTGACGATGCCGTAGGCGTGGTAAACCGCCTTCGGCATCCGGTCGCCGCCGATGGAGAAGTGCTTGAGGGAGCGCTGCGTCTGAGCGCCCCAGTAGCGGTCAGCCGGCACTGCGACCGTGCCCATCGAGTCGAACTCGTCGCGGGTGCCCTCGGCATCGAGGCCGATGGGCACGTCCCGCATCGTCGGATGGCCTTTGCCGCCGTCCTTCTTGTCTTTCTTGCTCATGGCGGCCTCAATATTCCGGCGTGTAGCTCAGGGATTCGATGAAGGCCCGGATATCCGCAGGGCGCTTCACGGTGGCGAGGCCGCGCTCGAAGATGGATTCGGCCACCCGCGTCGCCGTCGTCCGCTCCGTCTCGAGGATGTCGTTCTGGCGCGGGAACAGCATCCCCTTGTCGCGATCGGCCTGGCTCACCTGATCGGCCGTGGCGTGGGCCGCCGCGATGAACATCGCGTCGTCGATCCGCTTCGGTTTCGTCGCATAGACCGCAAGACCGATGGCCGGGAAAATGTAGAAGTTGTTGGCCTGCCCCGGATGGAAGGTCTTGCCCTCCAGCGTCACGTCGGGGAACTGCACGCCGCAGGCGACGAGCGCCTTGCCCTGCGTCCATTCATAGGCCTGCTCAGGCGTGCACTCGGCCTTGTCGGTGGGGTTCGACAACGGGAAAATCACCGGCCGTTCGCAGGTCTTGGCCATGGCCTTCACCACGGCCTCGGTGAAGAGCCCGCCGACGGTCGAGACGCCGATCAGGATCGTCGGGCGGATCTGCTTGACCGCCTCCGTGAGATCCTCCGTCGGCTTTCCCTCATGCGCGTAGGGCTTCTGCGACGCGTTGAGGTCTTTGCGGCCCTTCTCGATCAGGCCGCCGATGTCGAACAGGGTGATGCGCTTGCGTGCCTCGGCCTCGCCGAGGCCTTCACCCCGCATCGCCTCGACGATCATGCCGGCGATGCCGATCCCGGCCGAGCCCGCCCCGGCGAACAGGATACGCTGATCGGCGAGCGTCTCTCCCTTGATTTGGAGGGCGGTGACGATGCCCGCCAGCGCGACGCTCGCCGTCCCCTGGATATCGTCGTTGTAGACGAGATACTTGTCCTTGTAGCGCGCCAAGAGCCGGATGGCGTCGTCGCCTTTCCAGTCCTCGAAATGCACGCAGACGCCCGGGAACACGGCATTGGCCGCCTTCATGAAGGCATCGACGATCGCATCGACCTCGCCGGGCTCCGGCGGCTCCTCACGCAACCCGGTATAGAGCGCGTCGGCGCGCAGGGCCGCGTTGGTGGTTCCGATGTCGAGATGGATCGGCAGGAGGCCCTCGGGCGGCACGCCGGCGCAGGCGGTGTAGAGCTGAAGCTTGCCGATCGGGATCGGCGCGCCGTTGGCCCCGATGTCACCGAGGCCGAGGATGCGGCCGCCGGAGGAGACGCAGATGAAGCGCACCTCCTTCACAGGCCAGTTGCGCAGAACCTCCTCGAAGCGCCCCTTCATGTGCCGGTTGAGGTACATGCCCTGCGGCTGGCGATAGATGTGCCCGTAGGTGAGACAGGCATCGGCGATGGTCGGGTCGTAGACGATCGGCACGAAGCGCGCCGGATCGGACATCACCGTTGCGAAGAACAGCGTCTGATTGCTGTTGCTGAGTTCTTGAAGGTAGATGAAGCGCTCGATGTCGCTCGGCTTGGCGCTGAGATGGCCGAGCGCGCGCTCGACTTGGCGATCGAGCGTTTCGACGGCGGTGGGCAGCAGGCCTTCGAGACCAAGCGACTCGCGCTCTTCCTGCGTGAACGCGGTTCCTTTGTTCATCGACGTACTCACTCCGCCTAACCTCTCCGCCGCGACATTCCGATTGAACGCGTTTCGAGGCGTCAATGAGCAAAGGCGGATTTGGTTGCGGTGCAATAAAACAGTTGTTTGATATCCAACCGGCGGGAATTATTCTGTTGTTGATGTAAATTGAAGAAATATATTACAAAATCGTCGTAAACTGATGCGTGACGCGGCACGATCTTGATAGATGGCCATAAATGGTTGTGTTAAATTATTTGAGATCGTTCGTGAAATTTGTGGGAAACTTCTCATTGCCAAATGAAAATCGATTATCAAGCAATGAACGAATGTTTCTAATATATAATATGGGCTGTTTCAGTGAATCTCTATGCAGTCATTGAAATAACGTTTGTTAAAAATTAATGCCATTCCAGAATATGCAGACAGAAATAGATGATTCGCGCCATGATGGAGTGTGCGTTATTATTTGAATGTCAGCAGAGGCTCTCCAGAACGAAATTCCCGGCGAGCCAATTACAGAAATCCGGTGGTGCGGAGTGCTCTAAAGCAGACATCGTCAATGTCCGCGTGCGGTCCAGGCTGTGTGAAAACGCGCTGATCTGGTAGAGTAAATCCCGATCTTGGAGGTCGGGATGAAGCGTTTCATCGCAGGCGAGAATCGTCAGCAGATCACGNCAGGCTGTGTGAAAACGCGCTGATCTGGTAGAGTAAATCCCGATCTTGGAGGTCGGGATGAAGCGTTTCATCGCAGGCGAGAATCGTCAGCAGATCACGCTCCTTCCCGACTGCCTGGACGACTACATCACCGCAGACAATCCGGTTCGCCTCGTCGAAGTGTTCGTCGATGAGCTCGATCTGGGCGCGCTCGGCTTCGCGGGCGCGGTACCGGAGGCAACGGGCCGTCCCGCCTACCATCCGGCGACACTGCTCAAGATCTACCTCTACGGCTATCTCAACCGCGTCCCGTCGAGCCGGCGCCTCGAACGCGAGAGCCAACGCAACGTCGAACTGATCTGGCTCACCGGCCGGCTGATGCCCGACTTCAAGACGTTGGCCGACTTCCGCAAGGACAACGGTCCGGCGATCCAGGCCGCCTGCGCGCAGTTCGTGGTGTTGTGTCGTCGACTGAACCTGTTCAGCAAAGCGGTCGTCGCCATAGATGGCAGCAAGTTCAAGGCGGTCAACAACCGCGACAAGAACTTCACCGCCGCGAAGGTCGAGGCGCGCTTGGCGCAGGTCGAGACGAGCATCGGCCGTTATCTTGCTGCGCTGGATCGGGCTGACCGCGAGCCGAGCGACATCATCGAGGCGCGCACGACACGGCTCAACGAGAAGATCGCGGGCCTGCGCGCGCAGATGCAGGTTCTCCAGGCGAGAGGGCAGCAGGTTGAGGCTGCACCCGACGGCCAGGTCTCGCTGACCGATCCCGACGCGCGCTCCATGGCGACCAGCGGCAAGGGTACGGGCATGGTCGGCTACAACGTCCAGGCCGCGGTCGATGCCGAGCACCATCTGATCGTGGCCCACGCCGTGACCAACGTCGGCAGCGACCGGGCGCAACTCGCGCCGATGGGGCTTCTGGCGCAGGAGGCGACGGGATGCGCCACGCTCACGGTGCTGGCCGACCGAGGCTACCTTAACGGGGAACAGGTTCTGGCCTGCGAGGGCACCGGCGTGCTGCCGTGCGTGCCCAAGACCCTGACCTCTGGCCATGCCAAGCGCGGCCTCTTCACGGGACAGGACTTCGTCTACGACGCCAAACGTGACCACTATATCTGTCCCGCCGGCCAGCACCTGACCAAGGGCGTTACCCGGTCCGATCGCCGGGCCGAGGACGACGAGATGGATCACTACCGCAACCTGACGGCCTGTCTCGATTGCGCTCTCAAGCCCCGTTGCACGCCAGCGGAGACGCGGCGTGTCAAACGCTGGGTGCACGAGGGTGTGCTCGATGCGATGCAGGAGCGGCTCGACCGGATGCCGGACGCGATGAAGATCCGTCGCCAGACCGTGGAGCACCCGTTCGGCACGCTGAAGGCCTGGATGGGCGCCACTCACTTCCTGAACCGGACCTTGGCGAAGGTCAGGACCGAAATGAGCTTGCAGGTTCTGGCCTACAACATGAAGCGGATGATCCAGATCTTCGGGGTCGGTCCGCTGATGAGGGCCATCCGGGCCTGAAGCCCGCGACCTCCATCCACCGCGCTACTCTCCCTCGGCCCCTCCACCCCTGAAAATCAGCGTTCTCACACGACCTCGGTC
>NZ_LMNS01000016.1 GCF_001423405.1 Methylobacterium sp. Leaf123
GCACGGTTATGCTGCCGGCGAGTGGTCGGGGTCCACATGGCACGTCCAGATCAGGCTTCAGCACCCTTCTGGAATCACCGCCATCCCGGCCACTCAACCCCGGCCAGACATTATCGGACGGGCTCTAAATGAGATACGTGGTGGCAGAGCCGCGAGGGCACGGCTGATGCCTTGACCGAACCATCTCGGCTGCTACGTGTTCTCCCTTCGTTCTAGCCGGGAGACTCGAAGGGTATGCGCCAAGACGCTCTGCCGAACGCGCCGTTGCCTGCCACTCGTAGTAGTCCCGTCGAGGACATCGCACGGGCCTACCTCGTGACCGCTAAGGGCGACGCTGAGGCCGCTCTCCACGCTGCCATCGCGGACGCCCTAGCCGACCTCTGCGAAGCCGAACGCCGAACGTTTCGCCAGGACCAGCTCATCTCCCGTGGCTACGTGCGGGCGGCTCTTCACGAGACCGTTCGGTAGCCGTGTCATGCGCCCGCCCATACGGCCTGACGTCCCCTGCCTTGCGGCCTATCCCTACGTCATCGTGCGGGTGGCCTGTCCGCATTGTCCGAACCGCACGGGGAGCTACCGGCTCGCCCGGCTGGCCGCGCGGCTCGGCCCTGAGACCCCGCTGGAGGACGTGCTTCGGCGCATCGCCTTCGACTGCCCGTGGCTCAACGAGCGGCACCCCAGGTCCAAGAGCCAATATGTTCCGAAGTGCAAGGCCCACTTCCCGGACCTCGAAGCCGCCAGCCCCCAGCCCCCGGACATGCCGCCTGGGCTGATGAAGCTCCGGGTGGTCCAGGGAGGGAAGGCGTAGCTGTGCCGAAAACACCTCCGTTCCCGCCCTCAGAGCGCCTTGCGCTTGGCCGTCGTCCCGCGCCGCCGGGTTCTCCGCTTCGGCTTGCTCAGGGTGCCCGTAGCGGGCTTCAACATCTCCGTGAGCGCCGCACGTTGCTGGCGACGCACCGCGTTGGCCGCGTGGCCTCCCCACCATCCGAGGGCACCGTTGACGGACGAAAGCCATAGGCTGAGTGCGGGGCTCTTCATGATGCGACCTCCGAGGGATCAACGGGGCCTGCGGGGATCGGTTCGCTTCGGTGCGGCTGGTCCGCTCCCACAAATGCGTCCGGCCCTTGCACCCCTTCATCACCGCGCTTCGAACTGTGCCATGGGTGGCGTTAGGGACGGCTTCGGGTAGAACGCGCTCCCCTTGGAACGGAGTGCGCGCCCGATGCGGACAGTGATGCTTACGGCCCTCCTGATGATGCCGGCATCCCATGCGTGGGCAGAGGCGCCGCCCTCTTCCACATTCCGCAAGGTCACGTCGGGCGTGTCGGAGGTGAGTGGTCCCGCAACGGAGACACTGGACCTCATCTCGTCAGTGCCCACCAACGGGACATGGGTGGGGGCAGCAGGGGCACCCATCAAGTGCGAGCCCGTTCTCGGCCCTTTCCATGAGCGCGGCACGGACCTCACGCGCTGCCAGAGCGCGCGCTACTTCACGGCGACTGGCGACAGCAACAAGGGGGAATACGGCACCCTCCTCAACATGCGTTCGGATGCAGGCTTCCCCACGGCCTGCGAGCGCAACAAATCTTATCCTGAGTTCGGCACCTGCCTGAACGATGGCGGTAAGATGTATCGTGTGAAGGAGCGACGCGGCTCGAAGACCTACCATGGCACCACGGCGCCCACCGGCAGCGGCCCGACCGGGACCGGCGATACCATCGTGGACGGGAGTGTGACGTGGCGCTACGAGCCAAACTTTGCCCCTGGAAACGGCGGCAAGACGAACCTCGCCTTGATGACCTATCAAGGGGCAAATGCCGGGGCCACGTGGACAGGCGCCTTTGCCCATCAGATTGCCAGCGGCGGCCCGAAGAAGACGGGTTTCACCCTTGAGTTGGACCTGAACAACTACTGGGGCGACTACGCCACCGGGCCGAACGGTCCCGTAGCGACAGCCCTGCAAATCTTCACGGGCGGCCCGAAGCGATCCAGTAGCGCAATCTCAGTCGGTCAGTACGACCACCCCACCGACAGCACGTCCCTCATCAACGGCATCGTTCTGTGCTGTTCGACGCTCGTGCGCGACAACACCGTCATGGACCTCACGGGCAGCGTGAACGGGTACTTCAACCAGGGCGCTCATACCGGCTCCGCCTTCACGGACGGTTCGACATCGGCCATCAGCTTCAACAGCTACGGAGGGGCCGGCATCGGCTTCCGCCACACGGGGTCTTCGGGGGTCGGCCTGAAACTGGAGGGGCGCTACTCGGGCTTCCAGGTCCAGGGACAAGGCTGGAACGTCAATCCGACCGGGGTTGTAACCTCCTCGGGTGAGGTGGTGAACGGCAGCTCCAGCGTCAGCGGGACCACCACAATCGGAAAGGGCCTGACCGTCGATGCGGGTCCATTCAAGCCGGCACAGTACGCCGTCTCCGACCTCTTCCCCTGTCGGGCCGATGCAAGGGGGAGCCTTGTGGTGGTCACGGACCTGTCCGCGCCGCCCGCGTATCGGCAGACGAAGTTCAAGGGAGGTGGCTCTTTGGCGGCCCCCGTGTTCTGCAACGGGACGGAGTGGGAAATCCACTGAGCGCGCTTGACCCGAACCGTTCGCCTTCGCGGGCATCTGACGGCCACAATGGAGAGCCCTGGAATTGAGGTGCGACCAGCGCCCTCCCCTCCCCTCGTCAACCGCTACAAAAGCCGCTACAAAGCCGCCCGTTCGCGCTCGAAAAACACCAACAATTTCAATGAATAAGGCTGGTACGAAGGGTCTCCCGCCGTCCGCACCAATTTTTTGGAATTGCACGCAACGTCAGTAAGATACTGATAAGTCGCTGTTTTCCGGCACACACCACCACAACACCGAATGGGGTCCGCGCATCGGGCACTGAACCCCGCCGCGCCTTCGGCACGAGTGAGCGGACAGGCAGGGCCTGAGCACCCGCCTCATCCGCAATCGAAGGCCGCCAAAGGATTCCGAGAACATCGGGCGGCAGTCTCGGAAGAGCCGGGAGCGGGCATCGCCCCCGGCTCTCTCGGTCTCGATTACCGGGCCGGACGCTCGCGGACGGTGCGCTCTTCGCGCCGCTCGATACGCTCTTCGCGGCGGGCATCGGGATCGACGCCGAGCACGCCGCCGACGGTGCCGGTGGCGGCCCCGACGGCACCGCCCACGACGCCGCCGACCGGGCCGGCGGCGCGGTTGCCGTCTTCCACGCCGCGTTCAGCGCCGCGAATGGTCCCCTGGGCCTGGGCCGTCGCGGACAGGGCGAGCGGGGAGAGGACGAGGGCGGAGGCGAGCAATAGCCGCTTCATGAAGTTTGCTCCTGGAATCGGTGCGCGGGCGGTAAGCCGCGCTTCACAGGACTAACGGCCGAGCGGCGCGATGGTGCCGAACGCCGGGATCAAGCGCCGGCGGAAGAGCGCCCTACGGCTTCCGTTTGATGACGTTCTTGGCGCCGGATGCCGTCACTTCCGGGTTTGGGGCGCCCTCGCTGCGCGTCCACTCCACGAGATGGTCCACGCCGTTCACTGCCAGCCGCGTGGGCCCGGCGAGGATGAGCGAGACGCGATTGTTGGCGCCCGACATATCCAGCCTGCCGGGGGCGCTGCCGCCGCCCAGCGTCGCCGTGACGACGTTCTGCGCCACGCTGACGGTCACATCCTGGGCTTTGCCGCCCTTCACCGTATTGTCCATGCCGGAGACGAGGAGCGCCCGCCCCTCTTCGAAGCTCACCTTGTGCTTCGACCCATGCACGGTGATGAGCCCGCATTGTCCGGTCAGCGCGATCTCGTTCTCCGCGCCATAGACCCCCACATCCTTCCCGTGACAATCGATATCGCGGCTGATCCCGATACCTTGGATGGTCAGTTCATCGGCCTGTGCGATGCCCAGAGGCGCCATCGCCGCAGCAAGGATCACGGGCAGAAGACGCGACATCGAACCATCCTTGGCAGTTTTCGGGGTGCCGTAGAGAGCAAACCGACCAAGTCACGTCAAACGGTCACGTTGAGGATGCGTTCGGGCTGTCATGCTCAATACAGTCCATTCCGTCGGGAAGGCGGATTGCGCATTCGCGGGATCCGTCCCGGCACGGTGGGTCGCATCCTCAAGTGCCGAGCGAACGCTTCAGCGGGCGGCAGGAGCGGGGTTCGGCTGCGTGGGCTCTCGCGGGGTCGGCTGCGGATTGCCGGAATTCTGGGCCTCGGGAGACGGCGCCGGCTGTTGCGACGGGCTTCCCGGCTGTCCCTCGTTGAGGGTTTGGTTGGCCTCGGTCTGGAGCTTGTCGGCGGTCTGCTGGCTGATGAGCCCGTAGGAGACGGCTGCGGCGAGCGCCACGGCGATGACCGCACCGAGCAGGGTTCTCTTGAGTTTATCCGGCATCGGGGGCGGCCCTCGCATCAGCGCGGCATTGAGCGCGCCCTCTCGGCGAGAGAACAGGGGGCGCACCGATGCGTTCCGGTGGCCAGGCTTGGCGATTGGGGCCGGACCCCGACGGGCTGCATCGAACGCCCGGAAGACACGGCGCAAGGCAAGGATTGGAAGATGATCCGCCGTAAAAGGCCGTGCTTCATCTAAATTTTGCGGCCCCTCGCGCAGAACTATCTTTATGGTTCCGAAAAGCGCAGGATGATCTCACCATCGGAAGAGCAACCCTCAGGCTCCGATGGCTGAGGGCAGATGTGTCCCCGCCTGGAACAGACAGGCGGAGATCATGACCAATATCATTCAAATGAGCGAACACGGCGGCGCGTCGTCGTCCTATCGTCTCTATGATGTCGGAAGCACGGGCGCCGAAGGCCCCGGACGCTTTATCCGCGCCCGAACAGATCCCGAAGCGAAGGCGCATGCCTTGGCGCTCCTCAATGATCATCCCATCGAACTCTGGGACAGGGCACGCTTCATCGCGCGCTACTGGCCGGGAAATCTTCCGATGGCGATTTCGGTGAAGGTTTTCAACTAGAGCCGTCTCCGGCCTGATTGCCTCAGGCTGACGCCTCTCCGTCCTTGTTTCGATGCGCGTTCCTTCGGCGGATCGCCGGAATGCGCGTCAGCCGGCCTCGACATGTCTTTCCACCGCAAATGAACCCGAAGGAGCCATCGACATGGCCACCGAGAAGAAGCGCGGCAGTCGCGAGACGAAGAAACCGAAGAAGTCGACCCCGAAGGTGATCGCGGCCGCGCCCTCCACCAAGAACCTTGTCTCCGCGGCGGTGAAATCCGCCAGCCGCTGACCGGCCCCCGACCTTTTTCGATCCGCACGCCCTGATGCTTCCCCAGAGGGCGAAGGCGTGTGGGCAGGCTGCTCGATACTGGACCCCGGCGATCTAACGCGTTGTTGTCGCCGAGGGCGTAGATGAGCCTCCGCCTCATCCGGTTCGAGCAGCCGCACGATGATGCGCTCTCCACAGCGCTCGGCCGGTCCGGGCTCGACGCGGCCGGCCAAGCCGTGCGAGCCTTGGCCGGTGTCGATCACCAAGCCCGAACTTTCCGCGTTGCTCGCCAGCGCGCACCGCGTTCCGGAGCGTGAGCGCATCGTGGCGTTCCTGCGCGATCCGGCCACCCAACTCATCGAGAACCCGTTCTCGGCCACCCGCGCCGCCGCGGCGCGCAACATCTGGGCCGGCCGAGGTTTCGACTTCCGCGTCATGGGCGTCGAGGCTGCGGGCCTGACGGATCTGCTGAGCGCACTGGCCGAGTTGCCGGCCTCGGAACCGCTCGTCGAGGAAATCGCCCGCTCCGGCCCGCACACCGCGTCGATCGTGCTGAGCGGGGACCGCAGCCGCGTCATCGGCGTGGCCCTCTACGGCAAGCCCGGCACCGCGCTCCCACGCTTCGTCGCGCCCCGCCCCCGCCGCCGCGCCGTGGCCTCGACCCAGCTCGACCTGTTCGCCGATGCCGGTTGAAGCGCCGACAACCCCGCAACTCTATTAAACGCCCGCCCGAATCCTGGGCGAAGCGTCACCCCGTCGTCTGCGGACGCGGGAGCGGTCCAACGCTCCTGTCCGGCAAGGCTTTGGGCGCTGCGCCGGCGAGCGAGACCGGCCGCCGGAACCGGTGAGCGGCCACCAGAACAACCCCCATCAGCGTCCCGGCCAGCACGTCCGGCAGGTAGTGTCCGCCCGCGCCGAGCGTGGCGACGATGATCGCGGCGTTGAGGAGAAGCGCGAGCGGCCCGATCACCGGCACCGGGGCGAGCGCCCAGGCGGTGAGGACCGCGAGGCAGGCGTGGAACGAGGGGAAGGTGACGAGGCCGCGGATCTCCGAGAGCGCGATCGTCGGCAGCGTTCCGTCGCGCAGGGCGTGCAGCGCGTCGAGATGCCAGAGGGCGCCGACCGTTTCGAGATGCCCCTGCGGATAGGCCTGCGGCTCATAGTAGGCGTAGGGCCCGACCGCGGGAAACAAGGCCGAGACCGCGATGGAGGCGAGCAGCGCGAGGCTGAACAGGCGGGCATAGGCCCAGAGGCGCGCGACCCGCGACACCGCGCTCAGGGCGATGACAACGAGCCCGACTTGCGGTCCGCTGGAATGATAGGCCAGCGCCAGCCACCAGGACAGATCCGGATGCGCGGCAAGGCCACCGACCCAGCCGCGCCAATCGAAGCCCATGGCCGCCTCGAACCGCGCCAAAGCGGGATCGGCAAAGGGCAGCGCCAGGGTGGCCCCGAGGTAATGCAGCACGGCCGCCGCGGTGGTGAAGGCGGCCAGATAGGCGCTCGACAGAGCCATGGCCCGCAATTTGGGCTCCGGCTTGACCGCGCTGAACAGGAAGGCGAGCCCGAGCAGGACGGCCACCGCACCCAGCACCGCGAACAGGCCGGTCCAGGCGATGCCAATTCCGGCGATGACGAGCCAGAGGGCGTCGAGAAGAATCAGGCCGCCGACGAGGGCCCAGAACCGGGGACCGGGCGCCGCGAGGCCCGCACTCAGCCGCCGAAGACGCGGTCCGGCCGATGTATCGGACGGTGTGTCGGCCCGCGCATCCGCCTTGCGTGGGCCGGCCCCGCGTTCCTCGTCGAGCAGCATCCGTCGGTCGCTCCTTCCGGCCCGCACCATTCGGCCGTCCCCGGACGGGAAGACGCGGCAGCGCGCGTTTTGTTCGGAAGGCCCGCGACTTCAGGCGGAGGGGATGCCGGCGCACGCGTCGATGTCGACCTGCCGGTTGGCATTGGCAGCGGGCATGAAGCTCTCGACCCGGTTCCGGCCCTCGTTCTTGGCCGCGTAGAGCGCGAAGTCGGCAGCCTTCAACAGATCGGCGGCCTGGATGCCGAAATCCCGCGTCCGCCCCCGCGCGGCGGTGATGCCAACGCTCACGGTCACCGGCGTTCCCGCGGGCAGGCCGGGATGGCGGATGGCGAGATCCGTGACGGCCACGCGGATCGCCTCGCCGGCCGCTCGTGCCGCGGCGGGGTCGGCATCCGGCAGCAGGGCCACGAATTCCTCGCCGCCGTAGCGCGCCGCCAGCCCGCCATGGGCCGCGATGGACGCTTGCAGCGCCGCCGCCACCGCCACGAGGCAGTGATCGCCCTCCGCGTGGCCGGCGGTGTCGTTCAGGAGCTTGAAGTGATCGAGGTCGATGAGGATGACGCCGAGCCACGCATCCCGCTCGCCGGCGCGAGTCCATGCCGCCTCCAGGCACTCCGAGAAGTGGCGACGGTTGGACAGGGTCGTGAGCACGTCGGTTTCCGAGAGCACAGTGAGGCGCGCATTGGCGCGGGCGAGCGCCTCCCCCTGGAGCTTCACCCGCAAACCGATGAGGAAGGACTTCCGGGCCTCCCACTCCCGCGAGTAGCAGAGCTTCAGCGGCACGAGGATCAGCCCGGAGACCAGTAGGGGCAGGCCGCTGCGCTCCGCGTTGCACAGGCCGAACGCCAGAACGAGGCTGCCATAGAGAGCGAGCGAGGCACCGCAGAACCACAGGCAGTGCCGGAACGGCATCGGCGCAATCAGCCCCACCACCAGCGGAACGATGGTGGCGATGATGATGTAGACGTCGGCATGCGGGGCGGGCGCGAGACGGGCGCTGTTGAGGACGACGACGATATCGACGAGCGCCGTGGCGAGGACGGCCGCGGAGATCCGCACCATCGTGGGCCGCCCCCGCAGGGAGACGATCGCCGCCAGCGCGACCGGGCAGAAGACGCCGAGCGTCATCGCCAGGGGCACGACGAACCCCTCGGGACCGAACACCTCGCGGTCCATGACGAGGGAGAGGACGTTGAACAGGGTGAAGACGGCGAGCCAGGACTGCACGTAGCGTCCGCTCTGCCGGTCGGTCTCGGCATGGTACTGCGCTTCGAGCGCGTCCGGAAACTTGAGCCGGTACCAGGGGCGGCTCAACCCGGCTTCGATCGGCTGTAGCATCGATGCGCCAAGTCAAGCCTCTGCTGCGCAAGTGGTAGCTTACCGGAAAGCGGTTTCTCAATTCTTAATGCCGGCCGGGACCGGGACGGACGGCTTCAACCGGCCGGCGATGACACCGGGTCGCCCGCCGTCCCGTAGCCGCGCTTGGCCGCTTCGCGGTTGACGATACCGAAGCGGAGGACCGTCTCTTCCAAGTAATCGACCGCCCTGACGAGTTGGCGGCGCGCCCGGTCCCACTCGTCCGCCTCGGCATCGCCGGAGGTCTCGGCCAGGGTGACGGAGGCGATCAGGACACAGTCGCGCTCATCCTCGATCCGACGGTCGCGCTCGACATGGCCCCGCACATCGGCATCGAAGGCCGCGATGACCGCCCAGGGGAAGTCGTCCTTGCGTCCGCGCGCCGGGAAGGCGGCTGCCAGCCTCCGGGCCTCAGCGGCCGCCCCGCGCACGAGATCTGCCAAGCTCACCGCCACCGTCCGACCCTCCTCGCCTCCGGGCCGGCACGATGCCGCCCCTGCCCCGCCAACGTCCGCCGCGGCGATCCCGTTCGCTGGCGAAGATACGGGCAACGTCCCGATGCCGGGAATCCGGAGCGCGCCGGAACGCACAACAGCGCAGGATGAGGCAGTCCTCTACGCTCACGCCCGCCGAACGGTTTGGGGGCATCGCCGTCCGGTAGGCGTAAGCGGCCGGGAGGCGAACCCACCGGCGGGGCAAAGGATAGGGCCGGCATGCCATTCCGACAGGGGCGGCCCGCGCGATTGTCGGCCGAGCGCGGCGGAACGGCCATCGTTGGTTAACGAAACCGGCACAGGCTCTGCGGCGACGAGCGCGACACGGGCATGCCGCCGCGACATGCCGCCGGCCACGAAAAGGGCATAAGCCATGCTTTAGGTTGTTCGACAGACGCTCGCCCCCTGTCGAAGCTTTTAAGGGCTGGAGGGATCGGGCGTTTCGTCCATCACGTGAGCGACAGACACGTGAGCGTCTTCGGTAGATCGCCGACGCCTCCGCAGGGAATGCCTCCGCGGGTCGAGCGTCGGAAACCCATGGTGTTTCGATGAGACGAACGGGATTTCTCGGTCTGAGCGTCATCGTCCTCGCCGCATTCGGCGGCATCGGCGCGGGCCATGCCAGCGAAAGCGTGAGCGGTCGGCCGCGGATCTTGAGTGGCGACACGCTGGTCGTCAGCGGACGTGTCGTCGGCCTCTACGGCGTGGCGGCGCCCGGCCTCAAGCAGACCTGCCTGAACGCCAAGGGCCACGGCTATGCCTGCGGCGCCCACTCGGCCAAGGCGCTGGCCGCCCACCTGAAGGACGCCACCGTCACCTGCCAGATCCGCGAGACGGATAGCTACGGCCGCGCGCTCTCCGTCTGCCACCGAGACAAGGAAGACCTGAGCGCCTGGATGGCGGAGAAGGGCCTCGCCATGGCCGAGCGCAACCAGCGCGCCGCCTATGTCGGCGCCGAGACGGTGGCCTGGGGCAAGCGCCTCGGCCTGTGGGCGGGCTCTTTCGAGGATCCGACCGGTCGGCCGCGGCCGAGCTACCTGAAGGCCAGCACGGTGGCCGACGCTCAGCCTGAGACGCACTAAAGGGGCCCCGACTCGACCCGGCACCCAAGGCGGAGACGGCCTCGGCGCGGCGCGAGGCCGATCCACCGGCGCGCATGGGTCGATAACGGTGTGCATCGGCACGGGACCGGCGGCCACTCGACAGCCGCGCCGCTTGCGACCGGCCCGGTCCGATGCCACCTAGATCCCTCCAGGCGCGCGGATGGGGCGGCTGGGGATGCGACCTCGGTGTTGCCCCCAGCCAGCCTATTCGGACTCGTCCTTCGCGCGAAGCTGCGGCCCCAAGCCCGCCGGTTCCGGCGGCCTGCGCCAGGGAGTGATGAGAAACCATGCGTTGCCCGATCGCCGTCTCCGCCCTCCTGCTTTCCGGCCTCGTGCTCTCCGGTCCCGTCCTCGCTCAGGATACTGGTGACACCCGGGTCACCCCGACCGGCCGCACCGTCACCGCGACCGGCCAGACCAAGCCGCCGGCACCGGGCCTGACGCAGAGCGACATCTCGTCCGTCTCGCAGGAGCAGATGCTCAAGGCTCAGCGCGCGGCGCAGGCGCGCGACAAGGCGTGGGACGCCAAGATGAACAAGACCATGGGCTCGATCTGCAAGGGCTGCTGATCGCCCCGGCTCGATCTCTGGCGCACGGCGAACGAAGCCCTCCGGCTCCGCCCCAACAACACCGGCACTCTGCCGAAAAACCTTCGCGCGGACCTCCCGACAGCGGCAGGCCGGCGCGAATTCAACGGGCTCCAGGCTTGCACAGCGCCCGCGTCCGTAGTATCGGGCTCGCCTTCGCGACAGTCCTTGGGGTGCTCGCATCCCTTCGTACGCGGTGACCGCGCCGGCGTTCCAACGCCGATAGCGCGGTCTCTTACATGAGCCGGGGACGTCAAAATCCCCATCAGGCGTCGTCCGCCGGGCAATACCGTCCGTGTGCGGAAACCCGCCTGAAACCAGGAAAGGTCACTCCCGTGATCCAGATGCAGACGAATCTGGACGTCGCCGACAATTCGGGTGCGCGCCGCGTGATGTGCATCAAGGTACTCGGCGGGTCGAAGCGCAAGTATGCCGGCGTCGGCGACATCATCGTCGTCTCCGTCAAAGAGGCGATCCCGCGCGGCCGCGTGAAGAAGGGCGACGTCATGAAGGCGGTCGTCGTGCGCACCGCCAAGGACGTGAAGCGCGCCGATGGTTCGGTGATCCGCTTCGACAAGAACGCCGCCGTTCTGATCAACAATCAGAAGGAGCCGGTCGGCACCCGTATCTTCGGACCGGTGCCGCGTGAGCTGCGCGCGCGCAACCACATGAAGATCATCTCGCTCGCTCCTGAGGTGCTGTGATGGCCGCCAAGATCAAGAAGGGCGACACGGTCGTCGTTCTCACCGGTCGCGACGCGGGTCGCTCCGGCGAGGTCATCCAGGTCATGCCGAAGGAGGACAAGGCCTTCGTTCGCGGCGTCAACCTGGTGAAGAAGCACCAGCGCCAGACCCAGAACCAGGAAGGCGGCATCATCTCCAAGGAGGCTGCCATCCAACTGTCCAACATCGCGGTGGCCGACGCCAACGGCAAGCCGACCCGTGTTGGGTTCCGCATCCTCGACGACGGGCGCAAGGTCCGGTTCGCCAAGACCACGGGGGATCAGATCGATGGCTGAGGCCGACAAGAACGCCTACATCCCGCGTCTGCGTAAGCATTACGACGAGGTTGTCCGGCAGAAGCTGATCGAGCAGTTCGGGTACGCGAACCCGATGCAGGTCCCGCAGATCGAGAAGATCGTCATCAACATGGGCGTCGGCGAGTCCACCGCAGACTCGAAGAAGGCCACCGTTGCGGCGGGCGACCTCGCGCTCATCGCCGGCCAGAAGCCGGTCATCACCCGCGCCCGCAAGGCGATCGCGACCTTCAAGGTCCGCGAAGGCATGCCGATCGGCTGCAAGGTGACCCTGCGCAAGGCTCGCATGTACGAGTTCATGGACCGTCTGGTCACGATCGCGCTCCCGCGCGTCCGCGACTTCCGCGGCCTGAACCCGCGTTCCTTCGACGGCCGTGGCAACTACGCCATGGGCCTCAAGGAGCACCTCGTGTTCCCGGAGATCTCCTACGACAAGGCGGAGCAGACCTGGGGCATGGACATCGTCGTCCAGACGAGCGCCACCACGGACGAAGAGGCCAAGGCTCTCCTCGCCCATTTCAAGTTCCCGTTCCGGCAGTAAGCGGCGGCAACGTCGCTTAGACGCGGACACTGGAGAAAGACATGGCTAAGAAAAGCTCAGTCGAGAAGAACAACCACCGCAAGGATCTGGTGAAGCGCTTCGCCGAGAAGCGCAAAGCCCTCCTCGCCATCGCCAACGATGAGTCCCGTGAGATGGAGGAGCGCTTCGAGGCGCGCCTGAAGCTCGCGGAACTGCCGCGCAACTCGTCGGCCACCCGCATCCGCAACCGCTGCGAGATGACCGGCCGTCCGCGGGCCTACTACCGCAAGCTCGGCATCTCACGCGTGGCTCTGCGCGAGCTCGGCAACCGGGGCCTCATCCCCGGCCTCGTGAAGTCCAGCTGGTAAGGGGAGGCATCCATGGTGAACGATCCCGTGGGTGACATGCTCACCCGCATCCGCAACGGCCAGAGCCGTCGCCGCAACGTCGTCCAGACCCCCGGCTCGCGCCTGCGCGCCTCGGTTCTCGACGTGCTGAAGTCCGAGGGCTACATCCGCGACTACGCGGTGCAGGATCTCGGCAACGGCCGCACCGAGTTCCAGATCGAACTCAAGTACTACGACGGTCGCCCGGTCATCCGGGAGATCAAGCGGGTGTCGAAGCCCGGCCGCCGTGTCTACTCGTCCGTTGGCGAGTTGCCGCGCGTCGCCGATGGCCTCGGCGTCACCATCATCTCGACCCCGCAGGGCGTCATGGCCGATCACGTTGCGCGCGAGCGTAACGTCGGCGGTGAAGTGCTCTGCAAGGTGTTCTGATCCGGAGGACAGCGACATGTCTCGCGTAGGCAAGAAGCCCGTCCCCGTCCCGTCTGGCGTCACCGCCACGGTCACGGGTCAGACGGTGAAGATGAAGGGCTCGAAGGGCGAACTCCAGTTCGTCGTCCCGTCCCAGGTGGTCGTCGAGTTCAAGGACGGTGCCGTATCGGTGCAGCCCAAGGACCAGACGAAGCAGGCGCGCTCCCTGTGGGGCACCTCGCGCGCCCAGGTGGCGAACCTCGTCGAGGGCGTCTCCAAGGGTTTCGAGAAGAAGCTGGAGATCACGGGCGTCGGTTACCGCGCCGCGATGGCCGGCAAGGCGCTCAAGCTCTCGCTCGGCTACAGCCACGACATCGAATACGAGATCCCGGCCGGCATCACGATCGTGACGCCCAAGCCCACGGAGATCGTGGTGTCGGGCATCGATCGGCAGCGTGTCGGTCAGGTCGCGGCGGAGATTCGCGAGTATCGCGGTCCCGAGCCCTATAAGGGCAAGGGCGTGAAATATGCTGGCGAATTTATCTTCCGCAAGGAAGGCAAGAAGAAGTAAGGGGGGCGATCATGTCGAACAAGAACGAAGCCCTCCTGCGTCGCAAGGCGCGGGTCCGTCGGGCCCTCAGAGCTGCCGCCAACGGCCGTCCGCGGTTGTCGGTGTTCCGCTCGTCCAAGCAGATCTACGTCCAGGTCATCGACGATGCAGCGGGCCGCACGCTCGCCGCCGCGTCGAGCCTCGACAAGGATCTCAAGCCCAGCCTCAAGACCGGTGCCGACAAGGCAGCGGCCGAGGCGGTCGGCAAGCTCGTCGCCGAGCGGGCCAAGGCTGCGGGCGTCACCAAGGTCGTCTTCGACCGCTCGGGCTACATCTTCCATGGTCGCGTCAAGGCTCTCGCCGACGCCGCCCGTGAGGGTGGCCTGGACTTCTAAGACGCCGTGTTCCCTCCCCCTCGTGGGGAGGGGACCCATCGAGCGAGCGGGTCGTTCCGATCCGCGTCAGTGAGATAACAGGAATCAGATATGGCACGTGAACGCGAGGGTCGTCGCCGCGACGACCGCGAGGAGCGCGACAGCGAGTTCGTGGACAAGCTCGTCCACATCAACCGCGTCGCCAAGGTGGTGAAAGGTGGCCGTCGCTTCGGCTTCGCGGCACTCGTCGTCGTCGGCGACCAGAAGGGCCGCGTCGGCTTCGGCCACGGCAAGGCCCGTGAGGTGCCGGAGGCGATTCGCAAGGCAACCGAGGCCGCCAAGCGCGGTCTGATCCGGGTGTCGCTGCGCGAGGGCCGCACTCTGCACCACGACGTCAACGGTCGCCACGGCGCCGGCAAGGTGATTCTCCGCGCTGCTCCGCAGGGCACGGGCATCATCGCCGGCGGTCCGATGCGCGCCGTCTTCGAGACGCTCGGCATGCAGGACGTCGTCGCCAAGTCGCTCGGCTCGTCCAACCCCTACAACCTCGTGCGCGCCACCTTCGACGCGCTCAAGAACGAGGACAGCCCGCGCTCGGTCGCGGCCCGTCGCGGTCTCAAGGTGTCGGCCCTCCAGGCCCGTCGCCGTGACGCCGACCCGGCCGACACCTCCGAAGCGGCCGTCGCGTAAGGGGAGGGCAGCATGGCAACCAAGACTGTCCGCATCGAGCAGATCGGCTCGCCGATCCGCCGCGAAGCCTCCCAGCGTGCGACGCTGGTCGGCCTCAAGCTGAACAAGCTGCACCGCGTTTCCGAACTCGAGGACACTCCCTCGGTGCGCGGAATGATCCGCAAGGTCGCGCATCTCGTGCGCGTCCTCGACGACGCCGCGGCGTGAGGAGGGCTCCACCATGAAGCTCAACGAAATCCGCGACAACGAAGGGGCCACCAAGGCCCGCATGCGCGTCGGCCGGGGCATCGGCTCCGGCAAGGGCAAGACCGGCGGCCGCGGCGTGAAGGGTCAGAAGGCCCGGAGCGGCGTGTCCATCAAGGGCTTCGAGGGCGGCCAGATGCCGCTGCATCGTCGCCTGCCCAAGCGCGGCTTCAACAACATCCACGCCCACGACCTGAACGAGGTGAACCTCGGCCGGGTGCAGCAGGCGGTGGATGCCGGCAAGCTCGACGCGAACGCCGCCATCACGGTCGATGCGCTGGTCAAGGCCGGCATCATCGCCCGTGCCCGTGACGGCGTGAAGCTGCTCGGTGTCGGCGAGCTGACCTCGAAGCTCAGCTTCGAAGTGACCCGCGCCTCCAAGTCGGCCATCGAGGCCGTCGAGAAGGCGGGCGGTTCGGTGACCACGACCTTCGCTGCCGGCGTCGCCCATCGCGGCGCGGCGGAAGGCGCGGTTGCGTCGGCCTGACGCCACGATTAAGTCGAACGCCGAAGCGGCGGCCCGTGCTCGCACGCGGCCGCCGCTTTCGCTTTCAGGGACCGTTCGAGACGCGTCCCGACGGCAATTCCTGGGATACGAGACATGGCCTCAGCCGCCGAACAGCTTGCCGCGAACCTGAATTTCGGCGCCATCGCCAAGGCCGACGAGCTTAAGAAGCGCATCTGGTTCACCCTGGGCGCGCTCATCGTGTTCCGGCTCGGCACCTACATCCCGATTCCGGGCATCGATCCGGAGCAGTTCGCGCGGAACTTCCAGAACCAGGCCGGCGGCGTGCTCGGCATGTTCAACATGTTCTCCGGCGGTGCCGTCGAGCGCATGGCGGTCTTCGCGCTCAACATCATGCCCTACATCTCGGCCTCGATCATCGTTCAGCTTCTCACCTCGGTCGTGCCGACCCTGGAGGCGCTGAAGAAGGAGGGCGAGTCGGGCCGCAAGGTCATCAACCAGTACACCCGCTACCTCACAGTGGTGCTGGCGCTGGTTCAATCCTGGGGCATCGCCTTCGGCCTTCAGGGCTCGAACGCGGTCATCACGCCCGGCCCGTTCTTCATCCTCTCCACGGTCGTGACGCTGACCGGCGGCACGCTGTTCCTGATGTGGATCGGCGAGCAGATCACCTCGCGCGGCATCGGCAACGGCTCCTCGCTCATCATCTTCGCGGGAATCGTCGCCCACCTGCCGGCCTCGATCTTCGGTGCCCTCGAACTCACCCGCACCGGCGCGCTCTCGCCCGCCATCCTGCTCGGCGCCGGCCTCGCGGCGGTCGCACTGATCTACTTCATCGTGTTCATGGAGCGCGCCCAGCGCCGGCTCCTGATCAACTACCCCAAGCGCCAGGTCGGCAACCGCATGTACGAGGGTCAGTCCTCGTTCCTGCCGCTCAAGCTCAACACCTCAGGCGTGATCCCGCCGATCTTCGCCTCGTCGCTTCTGCTGCTGCCGACGACGGTGGCGAGCTTCTCGGCCAACCAGGGCTCGACCGGCATCCTCGGTACGCTGACGGCCTATCTCGGCCACGGACGGCCGCTCTACATGGTCGCCTATGCCGGCCTGATCATCTTCTTCACGTTCTTCTACACGGCGATCGTCTTCAATCCGCAGGAGACCGCCGACAACCTGAAGAAGCAGGGCGGCTTCATCCCCGGCATCCGTCCGGGCGAGCGGACCGCGGCCTTCATCGACAAGGTGCTGACGCGCATCACGGTGATCGGCGCGGCCTACCTCACCTTCGTCTGCCTCGTGCCCGAGATCGTCGCCTCCTACACCTCGGCGGCCCTGGGCTTCGGCGGCACCTCGCTGCTGATCGTGGTCTCGGTCACCATGGACACGGTGGCGCAGATCCACGGGCACCTGATGGCGCACCAGTACGAGGGCCTCGTGAAGAAGGCGAAGCTGCGCGGCGCCTCGACGACGCGTCGCCGCTGAGGCGCCCTTCGACAAAGGTTTGGTGGACGGGCCGTCCGGAATTGCGCATCACAGCGGTGTGACGACGGCACGGCCTCAGGAAGGTGGGCGCGCCGCCTATGAAGAACGAGCCCGGCGCCGGGCCTTGAGGACGGGGAGAGGCTATGCGGATCATTCTGCTCGGACCGCCGGGTGCGGGGAAGGGTACCCAGTCCGAGCGTATCGTGGAGCGCTACCGCGTTCCGCAGCTCTCGACCGGTGACATGCTGCGCGCCGCGGTCGCCGCGGAGACGCCGGTGGGACTGGAAGCGAAGGCGATCATGGAGAGCGGCGGCCTCGTGTCCGACGCGATCGTGGTCGGCATCGTCGCCGACCGCATCGAGGAAGCCGACGCCAAGAACGGCTTCATTCTCGACGGCTTCCCCCGCACGGTCGAGCAGGCCAAGGCCCTCGACGCGATGCTGGCGGAAAAGGGCATCGCCCTCGACGCCGTGGTCGAATTCGTCGTCGATGAGGCCGCCCTCGTCGGCCGCATCGCCAAGCGCGCCGAGGAGACCGCCGCCCGCGGCCAGCCGGTGCGCAAGGACGACACGCCGGAGGTCTTCAAGACCCGGCTCGACGCCTACCGGAAGCAGACCGCGCCCCTCTCCGACTACTACGCCGGCACCCGGCTGCTGCGGAAGATCGACGGCATGAAGCCGATCGACGAAGTGACCGGGGACGTGACCACCCTTCTCGACAGCTTCCGCGAGACGGCCTCCTCCTGAGGCCTCACCGCTGCACGGATCCTGAAGCCCGCCTCCGTTCCGACGGGGCGGGCTTTTTCATGCGGCGTCTAAGGTTCACCGGACCGCGGAGCGCATTCTCGTTTTCAAAGCGTTGACAAGTCGTCCGGCCCGCGCTAGGCGGACCCCCTTCGTCCAAGCGGGATGTGGTTCGAGGCGCCTCATGGAGTGCGCTTTCGGGCCGATTTGTCGTTTTGGGCGGCGCGCAGGGGCCGGCCTCCACCGGACGCGCGCTTTCATCCGCCGAGGCGTGGCCTTTCGGGCCCGCCACATGGAGAGAACATCTTGGCTCGTATCGCCGGCGTTAACATCCCGACCGCCAAGCGCGTCGTCATCGCGCTCCAGTACATCCACGGCATCGGCCCAAAGAAGGCCGAAGAGATCACCGAGAAGGTCGGCATCCCGGCCGAGCGCCGCGTGAACCAGCTCACCGACGCCGAGGTGCTTCAGATCCGCGAAGCCATCGACCGCGACTACATCGTCGAGGGCGATCTGCGCCGCGAAGTCTCGATGAACATCAAGCGCCTGATGGATCTCGGCTGCTACCGCGGCCTGCGTCACCGCAAGCAGCTCCCGGTTCGCGGCCAGCGCACCCACACCAACGCCCGCACCCGCAAGGGCAAGGCGAAGCCGATCGCCGGCAAGAAGAAGTAATTTTTTGGCATTGGAAGGCCGTGCTTCGCTCGGCCTTCTTTGCGTCGCGCCGGGTGTCCCTCGGCGCCGACGGATGAGCGGGACGGATCTGCACAGCAGCCGCGCCCGAGTGACACAAGAATCCCGAGCGCCTGGAAGTACGGGCGTGATTGAAGGACGAGAGCGAAAAGATGGCTAAGGAACCGACCCGCGTACGCCGCCGCGAACGCAAGAACATCGTGTCCGGCGTGGCGCACGTCGCCGCCTCGTTCAACAACACGATGATCACGATCACCGACGCGCAGGGCAACACGATCTCGTGGTCGTCGGCTGGCGCGATGGGATTCAAGGGCTCGCGTAAGTCGACCCCGTACGCTGCCCAGGTTGCGGCCGAGGACGCGGCCCGCAAGGCCTCCGAGCATGGCATGCGCACCCTCGAAGTGGAGGTCTCCGGCCCCGGTTCGGGCCGTGAGTCGGCTCTGCGCGCGCTTCAGGCTGCGGGTTTCACCGTAACCTCGATCCGCGACGTCACCTCGATCCCGCATAACGGCTGCCGGCCGCGCAAGCGCCGCCGCGTCTGATCGCGACACCGGAGCATCCCCGAGCGGAGAAGCCCATGGCGGACGGATCGAAGCCCCTACCCGGCGTGCTGCGTTGGAATCTCGGTGACCTCACGGTCACCGCGCTCAACGACGGCTGGTTTCAGGGCTCCCTCGATCTCGTCACGGGCATCCCCCAGGACGAGGCCGGCGCGCTCCAGCGTGCCGGCTTCCGTCCGGAGGCTCCGGTCGTCACGCTCAACGCGTTCCTCGTCACCGGCGCCGGCCGCAAGCCGGTGCTGATCGATTCCGGGTATGGCCATTTCGGCCCCGACACGATGGGCCGGGTGCCCGCCGCCCTCGCGCTCGCCGGCGTCGCGCCGGAGGAGATCGAGACCGTACTCCTGACCCATCTCCATCCCGACCATGCGGGCGGGCTGGTGAAGGCGGATGGCAGCGCGGCCTACCCGAACGCGGAACTCGTCGTCCATGCGACGGAAGCTACGCACTGGCTTCCCGATGCGGCCCTGTCGCGGGCGCCGGACGAGGCGAAGCCGTTCTTCGAGAATGCCCGCAAGGCGGTGGCACCCTACGGTGCCCGGCTGCGCAAGCACGAGGGCGGCGAGCTGGTATCCGGCATCACCGCCGTTCCGCTGCCTGGCCACACGCCCGGTCATTGCGGCATGCGGATCGTATCGGGGGACAAGTCCCTGCTGATGTGGACCGATGTGGTGCATATGCCGGCGATCCAGTTCAAGCAGCCGGAGGCGGGCGTCACCTTCGATGTGGACGGGGATCAGGCGCGGGCGACCCGAAAGCGCGTGCTCGACGAGGTGGCGACCGAGAGGACCCTCATCGCCGGCTCGCATCTCGAGTTTCCGGCGCTGGGATACGTAACCCGCGACGGCGCGGGCTACAGCTTCATTCCCGCTCTCTGGGTGGCGGGCGAGACGCCTTAAGTTTTTTGGGACCGGTCCAGATGCTCGCAGAGCAGTCCAGGGCCGGCCGTAGCGCTTTCCGGGACGCCGGCGGCGCGGGTTTGGCAAGAGGTAGGACCGTGGTCATTCAGAAGAACTGGCAAGAGCTCATCAAGCCGAACAAGCTGCAGGTGACGGCCGGCGACGATCCCAAGCGGGTCGCCACCGTCGTGGCCGAGCCGCTCGAGCGCGGCTTCGGCACGACGCTCGGCAACAGCCTGCGCCGCGTGCTGCTCTCCTCGCTTCAGGGCGCCGCCGTGACCTCGGTCCAGATCGACGGCGTGCTGCACGAGTTCTCGTCGATCCCCGGCGTGCGTGAGGACGTGACCGACATCGTCCTCAACATCAAGACCATCGCCATCCGCTCGCAGACGGACCAGCCCAAGCGCATGACCCTGCGCAAGACGGGCCCCGGCCTCGTCACCGCGGGTGATATCGGCGCCGTCGGCGACATCCAGATCCTGAACCCCGACCTCGTGATCTGCACCCTGGACGACGGGGCCGAGATCCGCATGGAGTTCACCGTCGCCACCGGTAAGGGCTATGTCCCGGCCGAGCACAACCGCCCCGAGGACGCGCCGATCGGCCTGATCCCGGTCGATGCGCTCTACTCGCCGGTGACCAAGGTCAGCTACCGCGTCGAGACCACCCGCGAGGGCCAGGATCTCGACAAGGACAAGCTGACCATGACGCTCGAGACCAACGGCGCCGTGTCGCCGGAGGATGCGCTGGCCTATGCTGCCCGCATCATCCAGGACCAGCTTCAGGTCTTCGTGAACTTCGAGGAGCCCCGCAAGGAAGAGGCCGCGCCGCTCGCGCCGCAGCTCCCCTTCAACCCGGCTCTGCTCAAGAAGGTCGACGAGCTCGAACTGTCGGTCCGTTCGGCGAACTGCCTGAAGAACGACAACATCGTCTATATCGGCGACCTCATCCAGAAGTCGGAGGGCGAGATGCTGCGCACCCCGAACTTCGGCCGCAAGTCGCTCAACGAGATCAAGGAAGTGCTCGCCGGCATGGGCCTGCACCTCGGCATGGACGTTCCCGGCTGGCCGCCGGAGAACATCGAGGATCTCGCCAAGCGCTTCGAAGAGCACTACTGAGGCGGGGCCGCCTCGGGCCGAACTGGGCGGCGCTTCACGGCGCCGCTTGTTTGGCCGATCCGAACCGGTCGCACGATGCGTCGGCTCAGCCCCTGCCCCAGCAAAGCCGGGGCGGGCGCTCCCAAAAGAATCCCGCCGCTGGGTTACGCGGATTTCCTGAAAAACAGCCCCTAGGGCACTCGGCCGTACCGTGGCACGGCGGCCGTGACTGAGAAGGACCAGCCACCATGCGTCACGCCTATCGCGGTCGCCGCTTCAATCGCACCACCGAGCATCGTAAGGCGATGTTCGCCAACATGTCCGCCGCGCTGATCAAGCACGAGCAGATCGTCACCACCCTGCCGAAGGCCAAGGATCTGCGTCCGGTCATCGAGAAGCTCATCTCGCTGGGCCGTACCGACAGCATCCACGCCCGCCGCCTCGCCATGGCCCAGATCCGCGACGCGGACATGGTCAAGAAGCTCTTCTCGGTGCTCGGCCCGCGCTACCAGGGGCGTCCGGGTGGCTATTGCCGCATCATGAAGGCGGGCTTCCGCTACGGCGACAACGCTCCGATGGCTGTCATCGAGTTCGTGGATCGCGACGTCGATGCCCGCGGCAAGGATTCCGGCCCGACCTCGGTCGAGACCGCCGACGCCGCCTGAGATCGGCTCCCGCGCAGCGCGCGAGACCGCGTGACACCATGATCTTTGCGAAAGGCGGCCCAACGGCCGCCTTTTTGCGTGTTCGCTCAGGAGCGGTAAGAACGGGTATCCGAACCGGCGGTGGAGAAAGCGCCGCGCGGTCGGCACTGGGACAATTGTGCATATGCCTTGCCGTGTCGCATCCGCTATCGTCGGGGCGCACGGCAGGGTCGAGGATCACCGGCAGGCCGGCGCCCCCTCCCCGGGGCGGCAGGCCGGAAGGCGTTGTCGAACGGCAGGATGTGAACCGTGAATGCTCCCAATGAGAGCGCAGAGGTACTGAGGGATCCGCTGCTGCTGGACAACCAGCTCTGCTACGCGCTCTACGCGGCGGCTCACCGGATGACGAAATCCTATCGCCCGATGCTGGAGCGGATGGGGCTGACATATCCGCAATATCTCGTGCTTCTCGTCCTCTGGGAGAATGACGGCATCACCGTCTCCGAGATCGGCCGGCGCCTTCGTCTCGATTCGGGCACGCTCACGCCGGTGCTCAAGCGGCTGGAGACGAGCGGATTGCTCAATCGCAATCGCCGTCAATCCGATGAGCGAGAAGTCGAGATCGCCCTTACCGATCAGGGTCGGGCGCTGCGCTCGGAGGCGATCGCTGTGCGCCAATCCGTCATGTGTCAGCTCAACATGTCGGAGCCGGAGATCCAGGCGATGCGCGCCGACCTGAACGCGCTCATCGAGAACCTCTCGACGACCGGCTGACCGACTTGGCCCGCCCCGGCGCAAGACCCTTTGCCGGGTAATTTTCGATTGAGTTGCGGCCACCGATTCCGCTAGTGACCCCTGTCGCTCATCGACTGGATGCGACGGCAGCCTCGATCGCAGCGACGTGCCTTCCTGTCATCAATCCTTCAAGGAAGTTTGGCCTTGTCTGCGCCCGTTCGGGGCAGGCCCGGCGACGAACGCTGAGCGCGAACCGCGCCGGCTGCGGGGCGTTTCAGCAGCATGACGGCCGGCCCGATCGACAGCAGCCGCGAAGCGCGGCCCCAGGTCGGCGTGTTGCCGATGCGCCGGACACCGGAAGGTGGCACGGAGATTCTGCTCGTCACTTCGCGCGAAACCCGCCGCTGGATCATCCCGAAGGGCTGGCCGATGAAGGGGCGCAAGCCCTTCGAGGCGGCGGCCCAGGAGGCCTATGAGGAGGCCGGCATCGTCGGCCGCGTCGGCAAGCGGCCCATCGGCTTCTACCTCTACGAAAAGCGCCTCAAGAACCGCGACGCGGTTCTCTGCCAAGTGAAGGTGTTTCCTCTGGAGGTGCGCAAGCAGCTCAAGAAGTTTCCCGAACGCGGTCAGCGCGAAGCCCGCTGGTTCACGCCCTCCGAGGCGGCCGAGATGGTGATCGAGGCCGGTCTCGCCGGTCTCATCCGGGCCGCCGGAAACCGCGATCCGAAACGGAAGAGCTGAGTGGACGACCTGCGCCGGTCATCGCCGCTGCGTTGGAGCGCCTACAGGCGCCTGTAGCCGGCCGGGCGTGTTCGAGGCATCCGACTTGGGCGAACGCCTCTCACGCCTCGTCCAGCCGCCGCGAGAACGGCACGGCCGGTGCCGGCCGCGCCATTCCCATTCTCTCGTCATCGGCTCACGTCAGCAGCGGTTCGGCAGCCGCTGGGTTATCGTCGGTTCTCACGACATCGGTCGGCTCGGTACAGGCCCTCCTCAGCCAAGCGGGCCTCTACAGATCGTCACCACAACCGTCGAAGGGCGGCGCCTGCTTTCCCGCACGCTCGGACGCGCCGGACGCGAGGCCGACGATCCGGCGACCGATGCGGTTACGGCTGCCGACAGCCTCGCCGAGGACCGATTCGACGGTCGCGACCGTGATCCGGTTGCCCGCCCCGGCGGCGATGGTGGCTTGGGCGAGACGACGGACCATCTCCTTGATGAAAGCGGCGCTCGCACCCTCCGATCGACTGACGACGGCATCGATCGCCCCCTCCTCGAAGTCCAGTGCCTCGCCGTAGAGGCTGACAAGCCGGGTGCGGCAGGCCGCATCCGGATTTGCGATCTCGATCGCCTCGTCCACACGTCCGGGCCGTGAGGCCAGGACCTCCTCGATCTCCTCGGGACGGTTGGTGGCGAGGATGAACAGCACATCGGCATCGTCGCGCAGACCGTCCATCTCGTTGAGCAGACGGTTGAGGACCACCTCGGTCTTCGGACTGTTCATGCCCTCACGGGAGCGGCCGACCAAATCGACATCCTCCAGCACGACGATGCTCGGCTGGAGCGTCCGGGCGAGCAACATGTACCGATCGAGGTTGGCGACCTCCTCTGCGGTGATGAGCACTGTCGTACGCGCCGGAAGGTTCGAGGCGACGTAGCGGATCACATGAGTCTTGCCGGTACCGGGCGGCCCGTAGAGCAGAAGGCCTTTCCGCGTCGACTGCCCAAGCCGTTTCAGCGACGCACGGAGCCGATCGAATTCGAAAACGTGCCGGTCAAGCCGCGCCATCGTTGCGGTGTCGAGGATCACCGCCTCCCGCGCGACGACAGGCAACTTGTGAACCTGCATGGCGGCTTTCATGCCGGAATAGTCAGATCCCGATTCGAAGGAGAGAACCTTACCGCGATAGAGCGTCGAGTTTGCACCAGCCGCCTGGACGGCTGCGAGGAAGCGACGTGCAAAGGTCACCGAACTCGGCACCGACAAGGTCGCGATTTCGACCTGCGTAAAGGTGCCCTCAGGGAACTTCTGATACTGCGACAGCAGGACCGCGACGGGACTGTCTTCGATCCGGAAAAACCATAGACCATTGTTAAGGGCCGCGAAGGGCTCCGCCTCGCCGAATTCCAGATCCTGATACTAAAGCGGCGTCACGGAGATCGTATAATCGCCCTGACGAACCAACAGACTGGAGATCGTAAACGGAAACTGATCGTAGATCTGATGCAGGCCCAGGAGAGCCGGGGCGAACGGGCCGATCTCGGCTGTCACTGTCGCCTGAAGGTCGGGGAGCAGATGCGCGCCGAACTGCCGGCGTGAACTCGTGATGCCGTTGATCTGCTCGGCGCCGAAATGGGCAACGAGAGCTTGCCAGGCTTGGTCGAAGTTGCGGGACATTCCTGCGCTCCTTCAGGAGCCGCTGCATCTTCGCAGGGCCCTTCAGTGCGTTTGTCCATCGAGCGGCTGAAAACAGCACGCGAACCAATTACAAACCCGCTGATCTTAAACAATTGGCACTAGAAAATGTCGACCACTTAATGCCGCGAATTATATAACGCAAACGGGCGGCACCTTAAGGTCCCAATAGATCTTTTGATACGCAGGGATGTGACCCCTAACCGTTTAAGCGCTTGTCGGCCGACCTCCCGAGGCTTGCATGAGTCTTTCCAAACATGCCCGCGGTGGGCGCGCTTCAGATCTCGGCCATTCGCACTAACGGCACCACCACGCTCCCACTCGGCCGAGCTTCCGCAGACGGCAATCAGCGACGGTCGGTGGATCACAACGCAAAGAAGTTCGCCGGCGCTGAGAGCACGGCAGCCCCACGGCGCCACCTGCCCATGCCACGCGCGTACGGCGACCTTTGCGACCGGGCCTGCACCGTCAGCGCCTAAGCCTCACCAAGACCGACGAGCCTACCGGACGCGGCAGCCGTTCCAACGGTGCTGTCGTGGCTAAGGAGGCGCTTCGCCAGCGCGCCCGATCGGTGTCCCATTTCCAGCGGGCAAACGAAAACGGGCGCGGAGCTCTCGCTCCACGCCCGCACCGTCATTCTTATGGAAGAGACTGTTAAGCCGCCGTGCCGGCCGCTTCGGCCGCCGCAGCCTGGTCATCGACCAGCTTCCAGGTCTTGGTCTTGGAGTAGGGACGGGACTCCTCGATGAACACCGTCTGGCCGATCTTGGCCGCATTGGCCTCGTCGTGCGCATGGTAGTTCTTGGAACGGCGAACCGTCTTCTTCATCACCGGGTGGGTGAAGCGACGCTCCACCTTCACGACGATGGTCTTATCGGTCTTGTCGCTGACGACGACGCCTTGAAGGACGCGCTTGGGCATGTGGAATCTCCTCAGGCCTTGGCCGCGTCCAGCGTCTTCTGACGCTGCAGCGTGCGGACACGGGCGATGTCGCGGCGGACCTCACGGACCCGGGCGACGTTCTCAAGTTGGCCCGTCGCGCCCTGGAAGCGCAGGTTGAACTGCTCCTTCTTCAGGCTGATGAGCTCGTCGGAAAGCTGATCCGCCGACAGAGCGCGCAGATCAGACAGTCTCTGGTCGGACTTCATGATCTCTTCCTATCAATCAGCGATGCGCTGGATGACGCGGGTGCGCACCGGCAGCTTCGCGGCTCCGAGGCGCAGGGCCTCGCGGGCGATGTCCTCGGCAACGCCATCCACCTCGAACATGATGCGGCCGGGATGGACCCGGGCCGCCCAATATTCCGGCGCACCCTTACCGGAGCCCATGCGGACCTCGGTGGGCTTGGCGGTGACGGGCAGATCCGGGAACACCCGGATCCACACCCGGCCCTGACGCTTCATCTCGCGGGTGATCGCGCGGCGAGCCGCCTCGATCTGCCGCGCGGTGATGCGCTCGGGCTCCAGGCACTTGAGGCCGTATTGGCCGAAGTTCAGCTCGAAGCCGCCCTTGGCCGCGCCACTGATGCGACCCTTGAACTGCTTACGAAATTTGGTCTTCTTGGGTTGCAGCATGGCAGCCTCTCAAGATTTCTGCTTGATCGAGCGTCAGGCGTGCGACGGCTCGCGGCGGCCGCGGCCACCCCGGTCGTCACCGTCACGCTCGCGGCGCCCGCCGGAACGGCCACCCTCTTCCTGGGCCTTCTTGTCCTGCGCCATCGGGTCGTGTTCGAGGATTTCGCCCTTGAACACCCACACCTTGATGCCGCACGTCCCGTAGGTCGTGAAGGCAGTGGCGGTACCGTAATCGACGTCCGCACGAAGCGTATGCAGGGGCACGCGGCCCTCGCGGTACCACTCGGTGCGGGCGATCTCCGCGCCGCCGAGACGGCCGGCGCAGTTGATGCGGATGCCCTCGGCGCCGAGACGCATGGCCGACTGCACGGCGCGCTTCATGGCACGACGGAAGGCGACACGGCGCTCGAGCTGCTGCGCGATCGACTCGGCCACCAGGGTGGCATCGATCTCGGGCTTACGCACCTCGACGATGTTGATGGTCACGTCGGCCTTGGTCATCGTGCCGACGAGCTTGCGCAGCTTCTCGATGTCCGCGCCCTTCTTGCCGATCACCACGCCCGGACGGCCCGAGTGGATGGTGACGCGGCACTTCCGGTGCGGGCGCTCGATGACGATCTTCGAGACGGCGGCCTGCTTGAGCTGCTTCATGAGGGCGGCGCGGATGGCCACGTCCTCATGCATCAGCTTGGCATACTCGCCCTTCTCGGCGAACCAGCGGGAATCCCAGGTCCGGTTGATGCCGAGACGCAGGCCGATCGGATTGATCTTCTGACCCATCGGTAAACTCCTCAGGCCGCTTCAGCGCGCACTTCGCGAACCACGATCGTGAGGTTCGCAAAGGGCTTCAGGATGCGCGCGCCGCGACCGCGGGCACGGGCGTGGAAGCGCTTGAGCACCAGCGCCTTGCCGACGAAGGCCTGGGAGACGACGAGATCGTCCACGTCGAGATCGTGGTTGTTCTCGGCGTTGGCGATCGCGCTCTCCAGGCACTTCTTCACATCGCGGGCGATGCGCTTGCGGGAGAATTCGAGATCGGCAAGGGCCGTATCGACCTTCTTGCCGCGGATCAACGCCGCCACGAGGTTGAGCTTCTGGGGCGACACGCGGAGCATCCGCGCGACGGCCTTCGCCTCGTTCTCGGGGAGCGCGCGGGGGGTGGCAGGCTTGCCCATCTCAGCGCCTCTTAGCCTTCTTGTCGGCCGCGTGACCGGGGAAGGTGCGGGTCGGCGAGAACTCGCCGAACTTGTGACCGACCATCTCCTCGGTGACGTAGACCGGGATATGCTTGTGTCCGTTGTGCACACCGAAGGTGATGCCCACGAACTGCGGGAGAATCGTGGAGCGACGGCTCCAGATCTTGACGACCTCGTTGCGGCTGCCGCCGCGGGCGGCGTCGGCCTTCTTGAGGAGGTAGCCGTCGACGAACGGCCCTTTCCAGAGGGAACGTGCCATGGCTGTTACTTCTTGCGGTTATGGCGGCTGGACAGGATGAAGGTGTCGGTCCGCTTGTTGGACCGGGTCTTCTTCCCCTTGGTGGGCACGCCCCAGGGCGTGACCGGGTTCCGGCCGCCCGAGGTACGACCCTCGCCGCCGCCGTGCGGGTGATCCACCGGGTTCATGGCCACGCCGCGAACGTGCGGACGCTTGCCAAGCCAGCGGTTACGACCGGCCTTGCCCAGCGAGATGTTCATGTGGTCCGGGTTCGACACCGCACCCACGGTCGCGAAGCACTGACCGTGCACGAGGCGCTGCTCGCCCGAGTTCAGGCGCAGCGTCACGTAGCCCTGGTCGCGTCCGACGATCTGAGCGTAGTTGCCGGCGGAGCGGGCGATCGCGCCGCCCTTGCCGATCTTCAGCTCGACGTTGTGGACGATCGTGCCCACCGGCATGGAGCCGATCGGAGCCGCATTGCCCGGCTTCACGTCGACGCTCTCACCGGCGATCACCTTGTCACCCGGCGACAGGCGCTGGGGGGCGAGGATGTAGCTCTGCTTCCCATCGGGGAAGCTGATGAGCGCGATGAACGCCGTCCGGTTCGGATCGTACTCGATCCGCTCCACCGTCGCGGGAACGTTGAGGTTCTCGCGACGCTTGAAATCGACGTTGCGCAGGACCCGCTTATGACCACCGCCGCGGAAGCGGACGGTGATGCGGCCCAGGTTGTTGCGGCCGCCCGAGGAGCTCTTGCCCTCGGTCAGCGCCTTCACCGGCTTGCCCTTGTAGAGCTCACGGCGATCGACGAGCACGAGCTGGCGCAGGCTCGGCGTGACCGGTTTGAATGTCTTCAAGGCCATCGGCTTGATCCTAACGCTTCAAGTCTCAGAGGCCGGTCGTGACGTCGATCGTATCACCCTCGGCGAGGGTCACGATCGCCTTCTTCACGTCCGAACGCTGCCCGCGCTGCCCGCGGAAGAACTTCTTCTTGCCCTTGGTCGTAAGCGTGTTCACGCCCGTGACCTTGACGTCGAACAGACGCTCGACCGCTTCCTTGATCTGCGGCTTGGTGGCCTTCGGGGCAACCCGGAAGACAACCTTGTTCTGCTCAGTGAGGTTCGTCGCCTTCTCCGTGATCACGGGGGAGACGATGATGTCGTAGTGGCGCGGATCGGCACTCATTTGAAACGCTCCTCCAGCGCATCGACGGCGGCGCGCGTCAGCACGAGCGTGTCGCGGCGCAGGATGTCGTAGACGTTGATGCCCTGGACGGGCAGCACATCGATCTTCGGAATGGCGCGGGCGGCGCGGCCGAAGTTCTCGTCCACTTCAGCGCCGCCGATGATCAGCGCGCTCGACAGACCGAGCTTCTCGAAGCGCTCGATCATGGCCTTGGTCTTGTGGTTGTCGACCTTGATATCGTCGACGACGATCAGGGTCGAAGCCTTGGCCTTGGCCGAGAGGGCGTGCTTGAGCGCCAGCGCGCGGACCTTCTTGGGAAGGTCGTGGCTGTGGTCGCGCACCACCGGACCGAAGGCCCGGCCGCCGCCGCGGAACTGCGGAGCGGAGGCAGCGCCGTGACGGGCGTTGCCGGTGCCCTTCTGCTTGTACAGCTTCTTCGAGGTGCGATCGACATCCGAACGGTTCTTGACCGCGTGGGTGCCGGCGCGCCGCTTGGCGAGCTGGTAGCGCACCATCCGCTGCAGGATGTCGGCGCGCGGCTCGAGGCCGTAGATCGCCTCGTTGAGCTCGACCGAGCCGGCGGAGCCGCCGTCGAGCGTGGTGATATCGAGCTTCATCACGCGTTCTCCTCGGACGCCGGAGCCTCGGGGGCCGCCTCGACCTGGGACGCGCCAGCCGATCCGTTCTCACGGAACTTGCCCGGCAGCGGCACGTCGGCCGGCAGCTTGCGCTTGACCGAGTCGCGAACCTGGATCCAGCCGCCAGCGACACCGGGGACGGCGCCTTCGACGAGGATGAGGCCGCGCTCCGGATCGGTGCGGACGACCTTGAGGTTCTGCGTGGTGACACGCTCGACACCCAGGTGACCCGGCATCTTCTTGTTCTTGAAGGTCTTGCCCGGATCCTGACGGCCACCGGTCGAACCGATCGAACGGTGGGAGATCGACACGCCGTGAGTGGCGCGCAGACCGCCGAAGTTCCAGCGCTTCATACCGCCGGCGAACCCCTTACCCGTGCTGGTGCCCGTCACGTCGACGAACTGGCCCGGGATGAAGTGGTCGGCCGTGATCTCGGCACCGACCGGGATCAGCGCGTCCTCGGACACGCGGAACTCGGCGAGCTTCTTCTTGGGCTCGACCTTGGCGACCGCGAAGCGGCCGCGCTCGGCCTGCGACACGTTCTTTACCTTGGCCTTGCCGACGCCGACCTGGAGGGCGACGTAGCCATCCTTCTCGGTCGTGCGGTGTGCCACAACTTGGCACTGATCAATTTGGAGCACAGTGACGGGCACATGCTCGCCAGCGTCTGTAAAGACGCGGGTCATGCCGACCTTCCGTGCGATGACGCCTGAGCGCATAGGTCTCTCCCTCGCGCGATGAAACGGTAAGCTCTAAATCCCACGCGGACTTAGAGCTTGATCTCCACGTCCACGCCAGCGGCGAGGTCGAGCTTCATCAGCGCGTCCACGGTCTGCGGCGTCGGGTCGACGATATCGAGCACCCGCTTGTGCGTGCGCATCTCGAACTGCTCGCGCGACTTCTTATCGATGTGCGGCGAACGGTTCACCGTGAACTTCTCGATATGGGTCGGCAGCGGGATCGGGCCCCGGATCTGCGCGCCGGTCCGGCGCGCGGTCGAGACGATTTCCTTGGTAGACGCATCGAGGATGCGATGATCGAACGCCTTAAGGCGAATGCGGATGTTCTGACCGTTCATGACCTGACCTCGGCGGAAACGTTGAGGAGCGGGCGCGAGGGCCCGCCCCTCTTACGTCCCCTGTCGATGATGCTTGCGGTTAGTCGTTGATGGCGGCGACGACGCCGGCACCGACGGTGCGGCCACCCTCGCGGATGGCGAAGCGCAGCTTCTCTTCCATGGCCACCGGCACGATCAGCACCACGTCCATGGTCACGTTGTCGCCCGGCATCACCATCTCGGTGCCCTCGGGCAGC
>NZ_LMNS01000017.1 GCF_001423405.1 Methylobacterium sp. Leaf123
GCGGCGGCACTCGACCCTGGGCTACCTCAGCCCTGTCGAGTTCGAAAACCGTGCTCAATTAGCTTAGGACCGTGTCCACCAAACCGGCAGCAGGCCAATCCGGTCCGATGTTCGCGTTGGTCCGCAGGCAGCGCCGCGCCGGATCAGACCACTCGGTTTCGCCCCCAGGGATGCCGACCGGCTTGGGCCTCAGAACACCAAACCGAAGCGGACGCGCACAGCATGCCGCGGGGCTTGGTTCAGGTAGAAGGCCCGATCCGTGAACTCCGGATCACGGTCGTGCCCGAACACCTGCGTCGCGTAAGCCAGCGTGAGAAAAGCCTTCTCCTTGACTTGGTAGTGCAGCACAGGGCCGGCGAAGCCGGCCCGGCCAAGAAAGCGGTTCAGGAACGACCCGTCATAGGCCCGGAAGTAGCGGATCTCGGGGCCGATGAAGACACCTTGTGCGATCTGCGTCATCAGCGTGCCCGAGACGGTGAGCGTCGAGGTCCTGTCCACCTCGCCCGAGCCCTTCAGGTGGGCGACCGACGGGTCGTAAATAAGGTTGAAGCCAGCCCATAGCTTGTCGGGCACAAGTCGCACGTCGGCCATCAGACGAGTGTCAACGCTGAACACGTCGGCGCCCTGGCCCTCGACGGGCGTGATGCGCGCATATTGCGGTTCGGCCTGGACGCTGAGGCTGAACGGCCGCTCGTCCGTGCGCTTGAAGAACTGGTATTTCACCTCCAGCGAACCGCCGTTGAAGGTGGCGAAGGCCTTGTCCGGCACGCCTGCGATGTTGCGGCTGTCGCGGGTGTCGAAGTAGAGCCCCGGCTCGATGCTGAGGTTGTCCGTTGGATCGTATTGGTAGCTGATCACCGGCTGAGCGGCGGCGTAGCCAGAAGCGCCCGGTCCGGCGCGGCGTTTGCTGAAGCGTACGATGGTGTCGACGATGAGGTCTTGTTCGCCCTTCTTGCCGACGTCTGTGCCCTCGGTGAAGCCGAACAGGTTCTCGCTGTCGACCTCATCCGGCGCGTTGCCTTGACCGGAGCTCTGGCCCTCGCCCGCCTGCGTACCGATGGGCGCGAGCGCGAGCAGACCAGCGAGGATGAGACACCGTCCGAAGCGGAAGCGCGGCGGTCGAGGGTAGGAAGGCATCAGTAAGATCCGGGCGATCCCGAACAGTACCGGATCGATCACCGCGCGTCCGATGCGCCACAGCCACACCAACAAAGCCGCCAGTCCGCTTTGATCTTGGCTTGGTTGTTCAAGGCCAATCAGACGACGGGTACGCAAACCTTCGGAAGCCGCGAGCAGGGCCGGGAGCCGTGCTTCGCATAGCCGAACCGATGCGATTTTTACCCTAAGGCACCCCCACCGCCTCCTTCGAAAACCGCATGGCGAACACGGCCCCCTGCCCCGGCCCGTCGGAAAACGCTTCGGCGCGGCCGCCATGGAGTTCGGCGATGCGCTTGACGATGGAAAGACCCAGCCCCGTCGAGCCCTCGCCGCCGGTGGGCTTGGCCGAGAGGCGCTGGTAGCGGCCGAAAAGCCGGCCGGCATCCTCCGGCGACAGGCCGGGGCCCTGGTCGGCCACCGCGCAGACGAGGTCGCCCCCCTCCTCCCGCACGCTCACCGCAATCGCGCCGCCGGGATAGGAATACTTGATCGCGTTCGAGACGAGGTTGTCGAGCGCCTCGCGCAGCCGCTCGGCGTCGCCGCAGAGAGTGAGCGGGCCGGCGAGATCCATCACCAGGCTCTGGCCCTTCGATTCGGCGAGCGGACGGTTGGCCTCGCAGACCTCGCGGGCGAGGCCGGCGAGATCGACGGGCTCCCGCCGCAGCGTGATGTCCAGGGCGTCGTTCATGGCATCGGCCATGAGGCTGTCGATCATGTCGATCAGGCGCGTGGCCGAAGTGCGGATATGCTCGACCTGGGTCTGCATCGCCGCCCGCGCCTTCTCCGCGCCGGACGCTTCGCCCTGATCGAGGCCGATCAAGTCGGTCAGCATCTCGGAGCGGCCCAGGATCACCGAGAGCGGGTTCTTCAGGTCGTGGGCGATGGTGCCCAGAATTTCGGTCTTGAGGCTGTTGGCCCGGCGCAGGTCCGAGCGCTGCATGTCGAGGCGGCGGTTCGCGCGGATCAGCTCGGCGGTGCGCTCGACCACCCGCTGCTCCAGGGTGACGTTGGCGCGCTGCAGCCGCTCGTAGAGAATCACGTTGTCGAAGGCGACCGAGAGGCGCCCCGCCAGCAGGGTGATGAGCGCGCGGTCGGTGTCGGAGAGGGGGCGGTCGGTGTCGATCAGCGCGACGATCTCGCTGCCGCTCGCGGTCTGGACATAGAGCGTGGAGAGGCCGTCGCCGAAGCTGTGGCGGCGCGCGGCGAAGGCTTGCTCGACTAGGGGCTGGATGCCGGGATCGAGCGGCCAGCCGGGGTCGCGCCCGACATAGCCGCCATAGAGCCCCGACCCCGCCAGCACGCAGAAGCCGCCCTCCGGCCGGTCGGCGGCCTCCGCATCCTCGCGCAGGACGAGGATGCCGGCGCAATCGACGTTGAGGAGCGAGGCGACCTGGGTCAGCACCCCTTCGGCGAGCCGCTGCATCGACTTGTGGTCGAGCAGCATCGGCGCGGCGTCGATGATGATTTCGAGGCCGCGCCGGGTCTCGTCGAGCCGCCGGAGCTGCTGATAGGCCCGCAGCGCCGCGGTGAGGCTGGTGAAGAGCTTGTCGGCGGTGAGTTCGGTCTTCGCCTTGTAGTCGTTGATGTCGTAATCGACGATGACGCGGCGCTCCGGCGCCTGCCCCGGTTGGCCGGTGCGCAGGATGATGCGGACGGTCTCCTCCTTCAGCTCGCGGCGGATGTAGTCGATGAGCCGCAACCCGGCATCGTCGGTCTCCATCACCACGTCCAGCAGCACGATGGCGACGTCGCGCCGCTCGGCGAGCAGCGCCCGCGCCTCGTGGGCCGAATGGGCGGAGAGGATGTCGAGGCCCCGCCCGTCGAGGCTGTAGCCGGCGAGCGCGTAGCGGGTGCCCTCGTGGACGGCCGGGTCGTCGTCGATCACGGCGATGGTCCAGGTGCCGGCGCGGGTCGGTGCCTCCGCGGCCTCGTCGGGAATGAGTTCGAGCCAGTCGTCGTCGATCGCGTCGTTCATTGCGTGAAGGCCTTCCGAGGTCACCCGCATGCATCCGCTGACCGAATCAGCGTAACGCCTGCTCTCACACCGCCCTTGGTGCGGTGGCGCGAGCGGTTGCGCCGTTCGAAAGCACACACCGCGATGCTTAACGAAATTCTGCGACGAAATCTTATCGAAAGACGGGAGGCCTCAACACATATCCGGCCGCCTCGCGCCGGGCCGCGTCAATGATCGTGCACATCTTCGGTACGATTCGTCCGCCAAGATCCGTTGATCACGATCCCGGCGGCGTCGCCAAGCCCGGACGGATCGGGCATGGTGCGGGCGAAAGCTGTCGAGTCCGGCCGAGAATGCCTTTGGGTGCCGTTTCGATTCGAGGGACAATCGCGGTGACGATCCACTTCTCTTCGCCGGACTGGACGGGCGCCGGCCTATGACTGCGACCGGCCCCCATATCGCCGTCGTGGACGATGAGGCGGATGCCCGCGCCATGGTCGGCGACTACCTGCGCCTGCACGGCTTCGACGTGGCCCTGTGCGAGGGCGGGCGGGCGCTGCGCGCCTATCTCCAGATCCGCAAGCCGGACCTTATCGTGCTCGATCTCAACATGCCCGAGGAGGATGGCCTCTCCATCGTGCGGGATCTGAAGGCGAAGAGCCCGATTCCGATCATCATGCTGACGGCGACCGCGAGCCCGATCGACCGGGTGGTGGGGCTCGAACTCGGCGCCGACGATTACCTGCCCAAGCCCTGCGAGTTGCGCGAACTCGTCGCCCGCGTGCGCTCGGTGCTGCGGCGGGCCCAGGTCGCGCCGGCCTCCCCGCCGCCCACGCCCGAATCCGCGGCACCGGCGCGAACGGTTCGGTTCGGCACGAAGTGGCTCGAACTCGATGCCCTGCGCCTGCGCGACGACGCCGGCGTGGAGCAACCGCTGACGCGCTCGGAATTCGATCTCCTCAAGGCCTTCGCCGACCATCCGAAGCGGGCCCTGTCGCGCGAGCGGCTGCTCGACCTCGCCGACGCCCGCGATCCCGACGCGTTCGACCGGGCAATCGACGTGCGAATCAACCGCATCCGCAAGAAGGTGGAACCGGACCCGGCCAACCCACGCTACATCCGCACCGTGCGCGGCCTCGGCTACATCTTCCGGCCCGAAGGCGACTGATCCGGTTTTCGCCGCCGAATGTTTCGTCGGCTGCTTCGAGACGCAACAATCGCCCCGTGATCCCGTGATCCTGTGACGGGCGACGCAAAACGCCGGACATGCCCCCTGCCTACAAGCATCTCCATCGAAGACGGCACAGCCGCGGGGGGATGTCATGCAGGGATTGGTCTCAATGATCGCCGTGAGTGCGGTTTTGTCCGCTGGCCTCGTCGCCGGCTTGGCCGCGACGGATGCCGCCGCCGGCCCGAAGCCGGCGCTGTCCGCGGCGCCCGCCAAGTTTGAAGCACGCGAGATCGAGGCTCCCAAAGTGGAGGCTCCCAAGGCTGGCACTCTCAAGAGCGAGCCGTCGCGGACGGTCTCCCCCTGTGCCGCCGCGTGGCCCTACCAGCCGGCGGCCTGCGCGGCCGACGGGCGCAAGGTCCGCATCATCGCTCTCACCGCGCGTTGAGGAGGGTTGGCCATGCCGCATTTCTCGAAGGAGGCCCTGGAGGCCTCGGCGGAGACGCTGGCCACCCTGCGGGAGATCCTGCACGGGCGCCAGCAGGGCAAGCGCGACGGCCGGCCCGTCCCGACGACGCCGACCAAGGAAGGCCGCTTCGGCACCTCGGGCGGCCGGGGGGCTCCGGTACGCAAACGGCGCCACACCGCCCCGGCAGGGGCGTGAGGGCGGCGCGGTCCGCCGTCCCCACCAACACCGACGCGACGCCCTTGTCCGGCGAGGCGTTTCCGGCGACGATCCCGCTCCGACGAGGAACGCTCCCGAGGGAGCCCGCCACGGGGCGAGGATGCGGGTCGGCCGGAAGATTGCCCTGGTCGGCGGCGTCCCGATCCTCGTGGCTGCGGCCATCGCGGCGGCGGGCTGGTTCCTGCTCGCTGAAGGGGAGCGGGCCCGAGCCGGCGCCCTGCTGGCCGCCCGCGTCTATCACGACCTCACCCTGGCGCGGCTGGTCCGCGACGATTCCGTCTCCGCCCGCGCCGATGCCCGCGCGGCGATCGAGACGCGGTTCTTCGACCTGACCGCCCGAGCCGGACGGGGCCTGGAGGCGCTTCAGAATCAGGCCCGCACCCGGAGCCAAGCCGAGCGGGCCGCCGCGGCGCGCCAATCCCTCGACCGCTACGTGGCGCGGATGCGGGATTTCTCCGCGGTCGCCCGCGAGAATGACGGGCTCATCGCCGAGATGGGCCAGCGCGCGAACCGCTTGACCGACCTTGCCGAGCAGGCCCGCCAGCGCCAGCAGGCCTCCAACGTCGATCTCGCCTGGACGATGACCGGGAAGGTGAACCGGCTGCGCGCGACCCGCGAGGTCGTGGCGGGGCTCAACGCCGTGCTGGCCGCCGCGTGGCAAGGCGCGCTTGCCCGGCAACGCGGGGAGGCGGCCGCGCGCTCCGAGCGCACCCGCCTCGTCCATGCCGGCCGCGATCTCGCGGCGGCCCTGCGCGCCACTTCCCGCGAGACCGAAGCCACGGAGGCCGAGGGGCTGACCGCCTCGGATCCGCCCCCCGGCGACCGGCTGACGGAGTGGGGCGAGCGCTGGCTCAAGATCGTGACCTCCGAACAGCGCACCCTCGACGACGCGGTGGCGCAGCTCCTCGCCTATGCAGGAGAGGCCAACGCGACCGAGCAGGCGACGCAGAATATCGGCATCGCCACGCTCAAGCTCGGCCAGCGCACCGCCGAGGCTTTGGCCCGGCGGGATGCGGAGGCCGTCTCGGCGATGCTCGGCGAGGGCGAGCGGCTCTCGGCCAGCGCCTCCGCCCTGCCGATCTCGCCGCTGATCCAATCCGACATGATCGAGGCCATCGACGGCTGGCGTGCGCGGCTCGCCACCACGATCGACGGGCTCAAGCGCCAGAACGCAATGATCGCCGAGATGGACGGTCTCGCCGCCGGCCTGAGCGAGGCCGCCCGCGCCCTCAACGACGATGCGGTCGAGGATGCAGACCGGTTCGGCACCTTCCTCGGCCGGCTCCTTCTGGCCGGGGCGGCCATCGGTCTGCTGCTCGGAGCCCTCGTCGCCCTGGCGGTGGCCCGCTCGATCCTCGTGCCGCTGCGTCAGCTTCAGGGCGACATGATCGCGCTCGCCGCCGACCCGAAGGCGGAAGGGCTCTCGGGCACGCAGCGCACGGATGAACTCGGCGACATCGCCCGCGCGACGAACTTCTTCGTGACCGAGATCGGCCGGCGCGAACGGGCCCTGCGGCGGGCCAAGGATCAGGCGGACACTGCCCTGACCGATCTCCACCAGGCCCAGGACGACCTGATCCGCGCGGAAAAACTCGCCTCGCTCGGGCAGCTCGTGGCCGGCGTCGCCCACGAGATCAACACGCCGCTCGGCATCGCGCTGACCACCGCGACGCTGGTGCGCGACGAGACGCGGACCTTCCAGGGCTTGGTCGCGGCGGGCACGCTCTCGCGCTCGCGCCTGACCCATTTCGTCGATCGGGTCGGCGAGGGGACACAGCTGCTCTGCGCGAACCTGACCCGCGCCGCCGACCTCGTCCACGGCTTCAAGCAGGTGGCGGTGGACCGGGCGAGCGACGAGCGCCGCAGCTTCGACCTTGATGTCTGGTTCGGCGAACTGCTCGCGAGCCTGCAGCCGATGCTGCGCAAGGGCGGCCACCGGATTCAGCGCGACGTCCCGCCCGGCATCGTCGTCGATACCTATCCCGGCGTGCTCGCGCAGGTCGTCACCAACCTCGTCGCCAACGCCGTCGTGCACGGGTTCGCCGGCGCCGAGCGGCCCGGAACCATCACGGTGCGGGTCTCGGCGCCCGGAGCGCTCGTGCGGCTGGAGGTGAGCGACGATGGCGGCGGCATCGCGCCAGAGTATCTCGGGCGGATCTTCGACCCGTTCTTCACCACCGCCCGCTCCCGCGGCAGCACCGGGCTCGGCATGCACATCGTGCACAACCTCGTCACCGCCAAGCTCCAGGGCCGCATCGCCATCGAGAGCGAGCCGGGCCGGGGCACCCTCGTGCGCCTGGATTTTCCACGGGCGCCCGGCGGCCCCGAGCGACCGGGCGCGGCCCGCTGGCCCAGCGGGGCGGAGGCGCGATGAGACGCCTCGTCCACGCCGCGCTGCTGACCCTCGCCCTCCTGATAGGAGCGGCGCCGGGGCAGGCGCGCACCCTAGTCTATTGCTCCGAGGGCAACCCGGAATCCCTCGATCCCGGCCTCGTCACCACGACCACGGCGATGAGTGTGACGTGGCAGATGTTCAACAGCCTCGTCGAGTTCGCCCCCGGCACCACCGACCTGCGGCCGGCGCTCGCCGAATCGTGGGAAGTCTCCGACGGCGGGCGGACCTATGATTTCACCCTGCGGGCGGGTGTGCGCTTCCACGCCAATGCCGGGTTCACGCCGAGCCGTCCGCTCAACGCCGACGACGTGCTGTTCAGCTTCCTCCGCCAATGGCAGCCGGACCATCCCTATCACCGCGTCGGCGGCGACTTCGCCTATTTCCGCGACCTCGGCCTTGCCGGCCAGATCGAGGGGATCGAACGCCTCGACGACCGCCGGGTCCGCTTTCGCCTCAAGGAGCCCGACGCGACCTTCCTGCCCAATCTCGCCCAGGCCTTCGGGAGCATCCTATCGGCGGAATATGCCGAGCATCTCGCGCGCCGGGGCGCGCAGGCGGAGTTGGCCCGTGCGCCGATCGGGACCGGCCCGTTCCGTTTCGTCGCGTACCGCCCCGACGTGGCCGTGCGCTATTACCGCTTCCCGGACTATTGGCGCCGCTCGGCCGATGCCGGACAAAGCCCCATCGAAGGGCTCGTCTTCTCGATCACCCCGAACACGGCGGTGCGCCTGACCAAGCTCAAGGCGGGCGAGTGCCATGTGATGGCCTTCCCCGGCACGGCGGATCTCGACGCGGTGCGGGCCGACCCCGACCTCACCCTGTTTTCGGGCGAGGAACTCAACGTCGCCTACCTCGCCCTCAACACCACGCGCCCCCCGATGACCGATCTGCGGGTGCGCCGCGCCATCAGTCTCGCCATCGACCGAAGGGCCATCGTCGAGGCCGTCTACGGGCCGGCCGGCACCGTGGCGCGCAACCCGCTGCCGCCGTCGAGCTGGGCCTTCCACCGCGATCTGCCCGAGCCCGCCTTCGACCGCGAGGCCGCCGCGCGCCTGCTGGCCGAGGCCGGCTTTCCCGAGGGGTTCGAGACCGATCTGTGGTTTCTGCCGGTCAGCCGGCCCTACAACCCCGATGGCCGGCGCGTGGCCGACATGATCCGTGCCGACCTCGCCCGGATCGGCATCCGCGCCCGGCTGACCACCCGCGACTGGAACGCCTACCGCGCGGCGCTCTATGGCGGCGCGCCGACGATGATGCTCTATGGCTGGACCAGCGATAACGGCGACCCGGACAACTTCCTGAACGTGCTGCTCGGCTGCCGGGCAGCGGCACCGGGGGGCGCCAACCTCGCCCGCTGGTGCGACGCAGGCTACGATGCGGCGGTCCTCGATGCCCGCCGCACTGACGCGCGCGAGACCCGCACCCGGCTCTACCGGGACGCTCAAGCCCGATTCCGCGAGGCCGTTCCCTGGGTGCCGCTCGCCCACACCATCGTCCATATGGCGGCCCGGCGCAGTGTGCGCGGCTTCCGGACGGACCCGCTCGGGCGCACCCTGTTCGAAGGGGTGACGCTGGCGGATTAGTGTTTTTCGCGGCTGTATCTCTCGCACTGCGATATAGCATATATTATCCACTGGTGAGTTCGCATGGATGCCACGCTCGTGCGATGGGTTGCACCGCAGCTCTCCAGTCGCCAGATGTGCGCCTCCCCCGCCGTCTCCGCGTGCTTTGGCCCGCGGGTTGCAGCGGGCATCTCTCGTTCTTGTGTCCGAACGAGCGGATGGATTTCCGGGCGCGAGGTCGAGGCCTCGCCGGAGCTGTTCGGCATGGATGCGGATCGAGGCGGGCGTCGGAAAGGACGATGAGGTGAGTGGGGCCATGACCGACGCGGCCGATCAAGAAGCGAGTTTCCTCAACGAACTCGGCCGGCGCGTTCGCCACGCGCGGACGGTGCGTGGGCTCTCGCGCAAGCTGCTGTCGCAGGCCTCCGGCCTGTCGGAGCGCTACATCGCCCAGCTCGAAAGCGGGCAGGGCAACGTCTCGATCATCCTGCTGCGGCGCGTCGCCAACGCGATGGGGATGCGGCTCGACGATCTCGTCTCGACCCAGGAAGCCTCGTCCGACTGGCGCGTCATCCGCGACCTGCTCGATCAGGCCACCCCGGACCAGATCGCCCTGGCCAAGTCGGCGCTTGCGGGCTCGACCGGCGCGGAATCGCGGACGATCCGGCGGCGCGTGGCGCTGGTAGGCCTGCGCGGTGCCGGCAAGTCGACGCTGGGCCGGATGGCGGCGGCCCATCTCGGCTGGCGCTTCGTGGAGCTCAACACGGAAATCGAGCGCGAGAACGGCCTGTCCGTGCGCGAGATCTTCGCGATCTACGGCCAGGAAGGCTACCGCCGTCTGGAGCAGAAGGCTCTGCGCGGCCTCGCCGAGCAGCCGGGGCCGATGGTGCTCGCCACCGGCGGCAGCATCGTCGCCGAGCCGCTGACCTACGATCTGCTGCTCTCCTCCTTCTACACGATCTGGCTTCAGGCCCGGCCCGAGGAGCACCTTCAGCGGGTGCGCGACCAGGGCCATGTCGAGGGCAAGGGCGATCCGGCCTCGGTGCTGGAGGATCTGCGCGCGGTGCTGCTCAGTCGCGAGCCGCTCTATGCCCGCGCCTCCGCGGTGGTGGACACCTCCGACGTGCCGGTCGAGGTCATGGCCGAGCGTCTGATCGAAGTGATCGAGTCCCGCTTCAGCGGCAACGACACCGGCGGCCGGCGCCCGGCCGCGTAACCCCGGCCCGGCGTGGCGCCATCCGCCGCAGGGTGCGACCCGGCCCCTTGATGCGGCGCGGGATCGCCCCAAGCTGTAAGGCTTGACCCGGCGCGGGCGAAGACGCTTCTCTCCCGCGCAGATTTCGCGATACGCGTTGCAACCCCATGCTCCACGCGACGGCATAAGCCGTCACGCGGGCCGCCTCGACGAGGCCATGCGGAGCGGCGGGAACACGCTGCCGGAAACGGGCCCATCGTGGCCTCACGCCGGATGGACAGCCCACGCTGTCGAGGAGGAATGCATGTCCGCCAGTCCGTCGCTCAGCCCGGCCTCCGCGCGCGAAGGCATCGCCGGAATCGTCGATCCGCTCTGGACGCGTGTGCGCACCGAGGCGGAAACGGTGGTGCGCGACGAGCCGCAGCTCGCCTCGTTCTTCGTTGCGACCATCCTCAACCATCCGAGCCTGGAGGCCGCGGTGGCGCACCGCGTCGCCACCCGCCTCGGGCACGCCTCGCTGTCGAGCGAACTCGTCGCCCACGGCTTCCACGAGGCGCTTCAGGACGACGTCCACATCGGCCAGAGCATGCGCGCCGACATCCTGGCGGTGATGGACCGCGACCCGGCGACGACCCGGGCGCTCGAGCCGCTGCTCTACTTCAAGGGTTTTCACGCGATCCAGGCGCACCGCCTTGCCCACTGGTACTGGGGCCAGGGCCGGCGCGACCTCGCGCTCTACCTCCAGAGCCGGTCGTCGGAGGTGTTCCAGACCGACATCCACCCGGCCGCCCGGATCGGGCGCGGGGTGTTCTTCGACCACGCCACCGGCCTGGTGGTCGGCTCCACCGCGGTGATCGAGGACGACGTGTCGATCCTGCACGCGGTGACGCTCGGCGGCACGGGCAAGCATGGCGGCGACCGCCACCCGAAGATCCGCCGCGGCGTGATGATCGGCGCGGGCGCCAAGATCCTCGGCAACATCGAGGTCGGAGCCTGCGCCCGTGTCGCAGCCGGCTCGGTCGTGCTCCGGTCGGTGCCAGCCCACACCACCGTCGTCGGCGTGCCGGCGCGCGTCGTCGGCGCGGCCGGCTGCGCCGAGCCCTCCCGCTCGATGGACCAACTCGTGGCGATGAGCGAGTTCATCGATATCGCGGGCGGGATCTGACGCCGCTCTCCGCGTCCGGCGGGTTGCCTGCCCTCCCCCGACGTGGCAAGCCGCCGGCCACCATCACAAACCCCCTCAGCGCTGCCGCCGGGATCACGCGTCCCGGCACGCACCGCCTCGCAAGAAGGTTGACGGCGTGACCAAGACTGAAGTCGCCAAGCTGCAGGATTACCTGCGCCGCAAGTTCGCCAATGCCAGCATCCGCGTCGTGGCGATGAAGACCGGTGATTCCGCTGAAGTGTTCATCGGCGAGGAGTCGATCGGTGTCCTCGCCGACGACAAGGAAGACGGCGACGATTCCTTCACCTTCCGGATGGCGATCCTCGACATCGACCTCGAAGAAGACGCCTGAGCGAAGACCAAATCCGCCATCCCGAAGGGATCAACCGGATTTGGTATGACGTCGCGAGCCGGCCTCCATTTCGGCCGGCCGCGTCGCTCCGGGCTCGGCGACCGTTTTCCGGCGTCGAGCCTGTGGGCGGCGTTAATGTTAACGAAACGTCTTTCTTAACAAGACGTAAACGATCGGTCAGACTGCGCGTCATATCCTGAGAAGGAGCGTCGAGCGCGTCATGACCGTGAGCCCGTCTTCCGTCGAATCCATTCAGGCGCTCATCGTCGGCCTCGCTCTGGCGGGGCTGCTCGCGAGTGCCTTCGAATACGCGACGAACCGGCGGGCGAGCTTCCGCCTGCTGGAAGCCGGCGGCGTCACCGCTTTGGCGGCGCTCCCGATGATCGCTGTGGTCGCGCCCTTCATCATCCTGCGCAACACCCTGCGGGGTCGGCGCATCGAGCGCCGACCGATCCCCTTCGTGATGATCGCGACGATGATCGCCTGCGGCTGGAGCCTGCTCTCGGGCCAGATCGCCCTCGGCATGGCCCACCGGCTGGCCGGGCTGTAGCCCGCGCCGTTTACTGTCGCACCCACATCACGCGGGCCATCCAGGCGACCTCGGCGAGGGGCACCATGCGATCCTCGTGATCGGGGTTGAGCGACGCCAGTTCGATGGTGCGGGCGGTGCGGCGGCGCAGCTCCTTGGCCAGCACCTCGCCGTTGTTGAGCCGCGCGACGATCCGGTCGCCCTTCCGGATGCCGGCATTCGGGGCGACGATCAGCACATCGCCGTCGCGGTAGAGCGGCAGCATCGAATCGCCCTGCACCTCCAGCGCGAAGGCGCGGTCCCCCCCGAGATCGGGAAACTCGATCTCGTCCCAGCCGGGGCCGCCGGTCGGAATCCCTTCCTCGTTGAACAGGCGGCCGGATCCGGCCTGGGTCAGGCCGATCAGCGGCACCATCGTCCGGGCCGGGCTCTGGTCGGAATCGACCAAGTGCAGGAAGTCGTCGAGGCTGGCGCCGGTGGCGGCGAGCACCTTCGCGATCGATTCGGTGGAGGGCCAGCGCTTGCGCCCGTCGGGGCCAACCCGTTTCGAGCGGTTGAAGCTCGTGGCGTCGAGGCCCGCACGCCGGGCGAGCCCTGACGCGGAGAAGCCGTGGCGCTCGGCCAACCGGTCGATCGCAGTCCAGATCTGCTCGTGCGACAGCATGGTGGCCTCAACCCGGCGCGTGTGCCGTTGAGACATACGGCCTACAGTTAGGAAACTAGAACCCGCTGGCCCCGGACGCAATCGGAGCATCTGGAGAGGCGAGTGTCGCATCTGAATGGCAAGCGGTGAAGGCGTGGCACCCCGTATCCGGTATCATCCGGGGCAATCGTACGACCCTCGCCCTGGGCTTTTGCTGACCCCCATCGCCGGCGCCCGCCTCCGCGGACTTAGGCTCCCGCTTCGCGCGGCGCTCTTCACGCCGCTCGAGCGGCTTCGAGCGATGGCCTTGCGGCCTCGGTTGCCGTGGGCAAGCGCGCGTTCTATCGCTCCGGAAGATTGACCCCCGGAGACCGGATGGCCCTCGTCTACAAGATCTGTCCGCGCGGCCTCTGGCAGGAGGCCGAGGCGCTCGGCCGCTTCACAGGCGCGCCCATCGACCACGCCGACGGCTTCATCCACTTCTCGACCGCGGAGCAGGTTGCCGAGACCGCCGCCCGCCACTTTTCCGGGCAGGACGACCTGCTGCTCGTGGCGATCGAGGGTGACGATCTCGGGCCGGCTCTGCGGTTCGAGCCGTCGCGGGGCGGCGCGCTGTTCCCGCACCTCTACGGCGCGCTTCCCTTGAGCGCCGTGCGCTCCGTGACCGACATGCCCCTCGGGCCCGAGGGGCGGCACGTGTTCCCGGCGGAGATTCCGCAGGCATGATCGACGCGCTCTTCCCCCTCGCCCGGCCACTGCTGCACGGGCTCGACGCCGAGACGGCGCACGACCTGACGATTCGCGGCCTCTCGCTGCTGCCGCCGCGCCGGCCACCGGCCGATGACGCCTCCCTCGCCGTCGAGGTGTTCGGGCAACGCTTCCCCAACCCGGTCGGCCTCGCCGCCGGGTTCGACAAGGGCGCGCGGGTGGCCGACGCGCTGCTCGGCCTCGGTTTCGGCTTCGTCGAGGTCGGCGGAGTCGTGCCGCAGCCGCAGCCCGGCAATCCGCGCCCGCGGGTGTTCCGGCTCCCCCGCGACGGGGCGGTGATCAACCGCTTCGGCCTCAACAGCGAAGGGCTCGACGCGGTGGCCGACCGGCTCAAGGCCCGCGCCGGCCGCGAGGGGATCGTCGGCGTCAATATCGGCGCCAACAAGGAATCGGCGGACCGGCTCGCCGACTACGTCGCCTGCACCGCGCGGCTCGCGCCGCATGTCGCCTTCATCACCGTCAACGTCTCCTCGCCCAACACGCCGGGCCTGCGCGACCTTCAGGGCGAGGCCTTCCTCGACGACCTGCTCGCCCGCGTCGTCGCCGCCCGCGATGCCAGCGGATCGCGCGCCGCCGTGCTCCTCAAGATCGCGCCCGACATCGCACTCGAAGGGCTCGACACCATGACGGCGACGGCGCTCCGGCGCGGCATCCAGGGTCTCGTCGTCTCGAACACCACGATCGCGCGGCCGGCATCACTTGCGGACTCCTCCGTCGCGAAGGAGACCGGCGGCCTGTCCGGCCGGCCGCTGTTCGGACCATCGACGAGGCTCCTGGCCGAGACCTATCTGCGCGTCGGCGACCGGATCCCGCTGATCGGCGTCGGCGGCATCGATTCGGCGGAGGCCGCCTGGACCAAGATCCGGGCCGGTGCCCGCCTCGTCCAGCTCTACTCCGCTCTCGTCTACGAGGGGCCGGGGCTGGTCGGCACGATCAAGCGTGGCCTGAGCCAGCGGCTGCGGGCGGAGGGCCTGACGAGCCTCGCCCCGGTCGTCGGGCGGGACGCGGCAGAGCTGGCGCGCGGCGGCTGAACCGGCGCCACGCTCCCGTGCGGCCTGTTTGGTGGGCTCGATGCCGATCGCATCGGCTCCACCTCGCCATGACGAAACGGGTCCCGTTCTGACCGTCCTCGCAAGCATCCATGATGTAATCCGAGGCCGCGACGGCCGCTTGTCTCGCATCCCATTCGGCCTGCACCATCAGATCGGGCTTGCATGGCGATGGCGCTGGCCGGCCATATGAACCGGTCGGCAGCGCAATTTCGTACAACAAGAATTTTGATGCAATGCATCAAATTTCCGGAAGATGACCTCGGCCCCAGCGTCAGTTCAGCTTCGAGCCATTCCAGAAACAGGCACCTTCCGGAATCAGGTTAAATTGCCCTGCGTGCGACGAATGCCTCCCCCATCATCGGCCACGCATCCACTCGCATCTGCGAGATGTTATTTCCCAGTGGCGACATCTGAGACCGCTCACCCGCCAGGGGGCGAAGCGGCGGGCGCAGATCGTCGAAAACATCTCCCACATCGCGAAGACCGGGCTCTCGGATGGATCGTTCGCAAGGCCTCCCCAAGCGTTCTTCCGCCGCCGGCGGCTGGGGCGCGCTGAAGAGCTGCGGCAAATTCCTGCTGGGGAGCCGCGCACCGCTCTCGGGCGCCCGCGCCCTGCTCAGCGCCAACCAGCCAGACGGTTTCGATTGTCCCGGCTGCGCCTGGGGTGACCCGGCCCACGGTTCGTCGTTCGAGTTCTGCGAGAACGGCGTGAAGGCGGTCTCCTGGGAGGCCACCGACAAGCGCGCGACGCCGCGCTTCTTTTCCAAGCATCCGGTCTCGGAGTTGCGCGGCTGGACCGATTACGCCCTGGAGAGCGAGGGCCGCCTCACGCATCCGATGCGCTACGACGCGCAGAGCGACACCTATCGCGCCGTGGAATGGGATGAGGCCTTCGCCGAGATCGGCGCGACCCTGCGCGGCCTCGACCATCCCGACCGCGTCGAGTTCTACACCTCCGGCCGTGCCTCCAACGAGGCGGCCTATCTCTACCAGCTCTTCGCCCGGGCCTACGGCACCAACAACTTTCCCGATTGCTCCAACATGTGCCACGAGGCGAGCGGCATCGCCCTCGTCCAGGCCATCGGCATCGGCAAGGGCACCGTGCTGCTCGAAGATTTCGAGAAGGCGGACGCGATCTTCGTCGTCGGCCAGAACCCCGGCACCAACCACCCGCGCATGCTGGGCGACCTGCGCCGGGCCGCCGAGCGCGGCGCGCGGGTCGTGGTGCTCAACCCCGTGCGCGAGCGCGGGCTGGAGCGCTTCGCCGATCCGCAGAACAGCGTCGAGATGTTGCGCGGGGCGAGCCGCCCCATCGCCAGCCACTACTTCCAGCCCAAGCCCGGCGGCGACATGGCTGCCTTCCGCGGCATCGCCAAAGTCGTCTTCGCCCGCGACGCGGCGGCACGCGCGGCGGGCAAGCCCTCGCTCCTCGACCATGCCTTCATCGCCGCGCATACCAGCGCCTTCGCCGATTACCGCGCGGCGGTCGAGGCGACGGAATGGGACGCGATCCTCGACCAGTCCGGCCTGACCCGTGAGGAGATCGAGACCGCGGCGGACGTCTATCTCGGCGCCGACAAGGTGATCGCGACCTGGGCGATGGGCGTGACCCAGCACCGCCATTCGGTGGCGACGATCCGCGAGATCGCCAACTTGCTGTTCCTGCGCGGCCATATCGGCCGGCCCGGCGCGGGCCTGTGCCCGGTGCGCGGCCATTCCAACGTGCAGGGCGACCGCACGGTCGGCATCAACGAGAAGCCGCCGCTGGCGCTCCTCGAAGCGCTCGACCGCGAGTTCGGCCTCACCCTACCGCGCAAGCACGGCCACAACGTGCTCGGCGCCATCGGCGCGATGCTCGACGGCTCGGCCAAGGCCTTCATCGGGCTCGGCGGCAATTTCGTGCGCGCGACGCCGGACACGAAGCTGGTGGAGAAGGCACTGGCGGGGTGTGAACTCACCGTCCACATCGCGACGAAGCTCAACCACTCGCACCTCGTGCTGGGCCGGGTCGCCTATCTGCTGCCCTGCCTCGGGCGCACCGAGATCGACCGCAACAGCCGGGCCAAGGTCCAGATCGTGACCGTCGAGGATTCGATGAGCATGGTCCACGGCTCGGGCGGCATCAACAAGCCAGCCTCACCGCATCTGCGCTCGGAGATCGGCATCATCGCCGGCATGGCCGCGGCCACCGTGGGTTCGGAGCGGATCGACTGGGCCGCGCTCGCCGACGATTACGACCTCATCCGCGATCGCATCGAGCGGACGATTCCGGGGTTTTCCGAGTTCAACACCCGCGTGCGCCGGCCCCGCGGCTTCATGCTGCGCAATCTGGCGGCCGAGCGGGTGTTCGAGACCGCGACCGGACGGGCGGGGTTCTCCAGCGGGCCGCTGCCGGTGGCGACCGAGCACCAGCGCGCGAGCCTCCAGGGTGAGACCTTCGTGCTGCAGACCTTCCGCAGCCACGACCAGTACAACACCACGATCTACGGCCTCGATGACCGCTACCGCGGCGTCTACGGCGAGCGCCGCGTCGTGTTCGCCAACCCGGACGACCTCGCCGAACTGAAGGCACGGGCGGGCGAGCGGGTCGACCTCGTCTGCGTCCATGCGGAGGACGGCATCGAGCGGGTGGCGGAGGATTTCCGCCTCGTGCCCTTCGACATGCCGCGCGGGGCGCTCGCCGGCTACTATCCGGAACTCAACGTGCTGGTGCCGCTCTCGGCCTTCGGCGAGTTCTCGGACACGCCGACCTCGAAGTCGGTGCTGGTCCAGGTGCGGGCCCGTGCCGCGAGCGCCGTGGGCCAGGCCGCGTGAGCGAGGGACAAGATCGCGTGAGCGAGGAAAAAGGCCGCGTGAGCGAGCCCGCCGCCGACGCCGAGACCTTTCTCGCCGCGACCGACACGATCGCGGCGCTTCGGCCGGAACTGAGTCTGTTGGAGGCCGGCATTCTCGCCGGCCTGCATCTCGGGCTGGCGGCCGACAGCCGGAGCTTTGCCCGCATCTTCGGCGTCGAGCATGCCCTGGTGCTGCGGGCGGTGGAAAGCTTGACCGCCGAGATCCTCATCACCGTGACCGCCCGTGACGGCCGCACCCAGCGCACCCGCTACGAGGCGAGCCCGGCGGGCAGCGCGGTGCTGACGGCGCTCGCCGCCTGACCCTCGGGCTTAAAGGCGAGGCTCAAGCCGTGCTCATCTGCCCGAATCGCTCGCCCAGCGGCAGTTCGATGGCGCAGCGCAGCCGCGTCTCACCGAGTTCGTAATGCGTCTTGGCGTTGAGCGCGTAGGGCATCGCCTGCTCGATCAACTCGCGTCCATAGCCGCGCCGCGTCGGGCTCTGCGCTTCGCGCGGCCGGCTGATGCCCTCCTCGATCCACTCGATCAGCAGGTTTCCTCCGCCCTGGTCGTCGCGGTCGGCGCGCCACGTCACCGAGAGGCGGCCGTGCTCGGTCGTCAGGGCACCGTACTTGCGGGCATTCGTGGCCAGTTCGTGCATGGCGAGCGCCAGCGTCTGCACCGAGGCCTTGCGCAGGCGCACCGGCGGCCCGCCGATATGGATCCGGTCGGCGTAGTCACCGCCTCCGAGAGCGTCCAGCTCGGTTCGAATCAGGGTGCGCAGGGTGATCGGCTCCTGCTCCGAGCGCGACAGCAGCCCCTGAACCCGCGACAGGGCGGCGAGCCGGTCGTTGAACTGCTCGCGGAAGCGCTCCGTCGGGCCGGTCTGCGCCATGGTCTGGTGGGCAATGGAGCGCACGACGCCGAGCAGGTTGCGGGTGCGGTGCTGCAACTCGGCGACGAGGACGGTCTGGCGCTCCTGCAGATCGTGCAGATCGTGGATGTCCATGGCGGCACCGATCCACTGCGTGACCTGTCCCCCGGTGTCGAGGAGGGGCGCCTGCCTTACGAGGAACCACCGATACTGCCCGTCGTGCCGGCGGATACGCTGCTGCACCTCGATCAACCGCTGCTGCTCGCGCCCGGAGCGGAAGGCCTCGCTCACCGCGTCGCGGTCGGCGGGATGGATCGCTTCGAGCCAGCCGCCGGCCTGCGATTGCTGCAGGGTCTGGCCGGTATAGGCGAGCCAAGCCTCGTTGAGGGAGTTGTGCTGCCCGCTCTCGTCCGAGCGCCACAGCAGGACGGGGATGAGGCTCGCCAGGGTGCGAAAGCGTTCCTCGCTCTCGCGCAAGGCTGCGTTTGCGCTCTCGTCGCGAAGCCGCAGCATCTCGTTCTGCGCCGCCTTCCAGGCCGAGATTTCCTTGGTGGTGATGGCGACCCCGTCACCGAGCTTCACCGCACACTGGAAGAACCAGCCGTCGAACTGCTCGTGGGCGTAGCGGCGCTCCGCGGTCGCGGGCTGGCCGGTTTCCGTGACACGCTTGAAGGTGTCGAAGATGCCCTCCTGAATCACGCCCGGATTGCGTTCGAGCAGGCTCTGGCCACCCACATCGCCGTAGCGGCTCGCCGAGGTGGAGTTGTTCAGGAGCCAGCGGAAATCGACGATCTCGCCCGCCGGATCGCGCACGGCCTTGAGCACCTGAATCATGTCCATGGAGCTGTCCATGGTCGCCTTGAGCAGGTCGCGGCTCGCCTTAAGCTCCGCCGTCCGCTCGCGGACCTGATGTTCCAGCTCGGCCCGGAAGCGCGCCTCGCTCGCGCGCAACGCCCGGTCCGCCAGCACGCGGGCCGTGCTCTCGACCAGGGTGACCAGGATGCCCGCGATCCGCTCCGCGTCGTCCCGCAGCGGGCTGTAGGTCAGCGTGAACCACGCGTCTTCGAGGCGGCCCGAGCGGGACAGCGGGTAGAGCGCGTCTTCGAAGGTGAGCGTCTCGCCGTGCCAGACCCGCTCGTAGATCGGCGCGTTGATGTGCCAGATCTCGGGCCAGCACGCGTGGGACGGCTGACCCAGACCGGCCGGGTGCTTCAATCCCATCAGGTCACGAAAGCCGTCGTTGTAGACCTGGATCAGGTCCGGGCCCCACAGCGCGATCATGGGGAAGCCGCAGCCGAGGATCAGGCGGATCGTGGCCCTGAGGCTGGGCGGCCACGTCTCCGCCGCACCGAGCGCCGTCGCGGTCCAGTCATGCCTCCGGATCCGCTCGGCCATCTCGCCGCGGCCCGACTGCGCAGGTGGAGTGCCGCTCCCATCCATCCCGCACCTTCGCACAGCTTTCCGAAGCGTACTACGCAGACGCCGACCGCAGTCGCGCCGCGTTCGTTACGGCATCCCCCAGCCGGGCAAAAGATGGATCCTATCGGGGCTGCATCCTGCCTCCGAACATCCTGGCCTGTCTCGACCGATACGCTCGGACTACGCTGCGCCGAGGAGAGACGACGCATGACAGCTCACGGCCGGATGCCGTCGGCCGCGATCTCCTTGCTCCGGAACGCTAAAAAAACTGCCGGCCGCCGTACCGGCTCCCCTCGGGAAAAACCGGCCCGACGTTGGGCATGGGGATGCAGATCGGGCCATGCGCGGCGAGGGTTCGAACCCAGCGCCGCCCGGCCGTCAGAACCGCGCCGTGAGGAAGAGCCGCACGTTGCGGCCCGGCAGCACCACCTCGTCCTTGCGGAAGGAGGCGGCGTTGCGGATCACGTCGTCGAGCAGGTTCGTGCCGCGCAGGCCGAGGGTCACCTCGCTGAGACCGTGGACCGCCGGATCGAGCGGGCGGCTATAGGCGATCTCCGCCTTGAGGTCGTTGTAGCCCGGCGTCGGCGTTTCCAGCGTGCCGGTCTGCGTCTGCGCGAAGGCGTGGATCAGGCTGAGTTGAGCGAACCAGCCATCGGCCCGCAGGAAGACGCCGCCGCCGACGCGGTGGGGCGGAATGCGCGGCACGAAGCGGCCGTCGTCGAACTGGGCGCGCACGAAGTCATACTGCGCGCTGATGCCGGCAAACCCGTCGCCGACCGGCACGATGTCGATCTGGCTCGCGATCTCGGCGCCGGCGAAGGTGGCGCCGGCCTGCGAATAGGCGACCTGCCGCAGATCCCCGCCGCCGATCCCGCAACTGTCGAAGGTGTCGCCGCAGGTGAAGCCGGTCAGACGCTTGTAGACGAAGCCGGTATAGCGGGTGACGTAGCCGGTCGCGTCGAGGCGGAACGGCCCCTCCGCCCGGCGGATCGCCACCTCGACGGTGCGGGCGCGCTCGGGCTTGAGGTTCGGATCGCCGATCTCGAAGGTCGCGGAGGCCTCGTGCGGACCGCGCGAGAACAGTTCGGGCGAGGTCGGCGCACGCTCGACATAGGAACCGGTCAGGCTCCCCACAAAGCCGTGGGGCAGGTCTTGGAGCGCGCTGAGACTCGCGCTTTTCGGGGCGAAGCGGCGGATGCGGCGCGATTCCACCGGCTCGTCGCCGGGGCCGTCGGGCAGGAAGTCCGAGGGGAACAGCGCCTGGGTGCCGGCGACGCGGTTGCCCTCGATGCGGCCCGCCGCCTGAAACCGCAGGCCGCCGCCGATTGCCAGTTCCTCGAACAGGTAGGCGGCCTGCACCCGCGTGTCGGTCGGGCGCAGCAGGCCCCCTTCCGCCCCCGAGATGCGGAGCTTGCGCCGGTCGGCCTGGACGCCGAGCTGTCCGCTGAACGTGCCGAACGCGGTCTCGAACGGCACGTGGTCGAACTCGATCCGTCCCTCGGCCGCGCGGTTCTTGAACACCGCCTCGATCCCCTCGACCCCGTTGGCGTCGGCGCCGAACTCGTTGTGGCGGTAGTTCGAGCCGCCGGCCCAGAACCGGATCGCGGCGAACGGCCCGTCCAGCGGCCGGTACTCGCCGCGGGCCTGGAGCTTGTCCTGCACCGGATCGAGGCGGGTGCGCTGCGCCGCGGAGCTGATGCCGGGGATGCCGTAGACCGAATCGAAGTGGCTGAAGGACAGCCCGACGAAGCCGCGGTCGAACAGGTAGGAGGTGCCGAAGGCCCCGCCCTGCGACTCGTTGAAGGAGTTGCGCTGGATGCCGAGCGGCGTGTTGTAATCGTCCGCCACGCTCCGGAAGGCATCGGCATGGGCGGCGACGTTGCCGCTGCCGGCATCGACCGTGGCGGCGGCGTTGCGGCCATTGTCGACGCCCGAGTAGCCCGTGGTCACCCGCCCCGCGACGCCGCCGGGCGGAATGCTGGTCGGGATGCGGTTGTTCTCGATCGAGACCACGCCGCCGACGGCCTGCGAGCCGTAACGCAGGCCCGCTGGCCCGCGGATGACCTCGATGCGATCATTGATCAGCGGGTTGATCGGCACGGCGTGGTCCTCGCCGAGATCCGACATGTCCTGCACGCCGGTGCCGTTCTCGAGGATGCGGACACGGTGATTGTCGAGGCCGCGGATGATCGGCCGCGAGGCCGAGCCCGGCGCGAAGGTGGTCGCGGACAGGCCCGGCTTGTCGAACAGCGCTTCACCCAGCGAGGTCGGCTGGGAGCGGGCGAGTTCGGCCCCGGAGACCACGGTGACGGTCGAGAACCGGTCGGTCACCACGGGCAGGACGCCAACCGGGTCGGCCGGCTTCGGCGCCGGTCCCGCCCCCCCGAGCCCCGCTTTCCGGGCCGGCTTGTCTGAAACGACGCTGATTTCGTCGAGGGAGACCTCTTCGGCCTGGAGCGGCGACACGGCGAGGCCGGCGATGCCGATCCCGGCAAACGGGCCGACCCAGGAACCCATCACATAGCGCTTTCTCGACATGAAACTTTAGCCTCGCAATTATAGCTGATGCTATAAATTCGAGCGTAGCCGTTGTCGAGTCGGGGCAGGCCCCGAAACACGAAGGCCCCGAAACGCGAAAGCGCGCCGCCCTGGTACGAGGGCGACGCGCTGGACGATCGATCAATTCAGGCGGCGGATCGGCCGGTCAGTAAGCCTGCGGTTCGGGCTCGACGAGGATCTCGCGTTTTCCGGCATGGTTGGCCGGCCCGACGAGACCCTCGGTCTCCATCCGCTCCATCAGCGAGGCGGCACGGTTGTAGCCGATCTGAAGGCGGCGCTGGATGTAGGAGGTAGAGGCCTTCTTGTCCCGTAGCACCACGGCCACCGCCTGGTCGTAGAGGTCACCGCCCTCCCCGCCGCCGCCGAACTGGCCGGCATCGAAGACCGGGCCGTCCTCGGAGACAGCGGCCCCGGCTGGAATCTCGCCCTCCTCCGCCGTGACGGCTTCGAGGTAGGACGGGCGGCCCTGGCGCTTGAGGTGGGCGACCACGGTCTCGACTTCCGAGTCCGAACAGAACGGCCCGTGCACGCGCGTCGTGCGCCCGCCGCCGGCCATGAACAGCATGTCGCCCTGGCCCAGCAACTGCTCC
>NZ_LMNS01000018.1 GCF_001423405.1 Methylobacterium sp. Leaf123
CCCTCGCCTCGGCCCAGGCCTTCCTCTACGCCGCCGCCGTCATGATCCTCGTCCGAAGGCTCGGGCGAGCATCATGACTTATCGGACGGACTCTAAGAATGAGACCGTAAACTCAGGTCTCACGGTTTGCCTCAGAGGTGCCTCCTTGTCCCGCCGCACGGCTCTAGGCGTCCTGTCGTTTGCGCTCGTGCTGACGGCTCTTGCCTGTCGGTCGGCGGAGGCGCAGCCCACCGGACGGCCGATCTACGAGGGGGCGGGCGGCGATCCGCGGATCGCGGTGGCCCAGCCGGAATCGACGAGCCAAGCGTCCGGCGGCTACGTGCGCTCGATCGAGCCCTCCCTTGGGCCTTTCGGTGACCCGCTCGGCCTGCGGCCCCTGCTGAAGGAGCGGGGCATCGAGTACAGCCTCACCTACATCGCCGAGACGCTCGGCAATCCCGTCGGCGGCAGTCGCCAGGGGGCGATCGTCGAGGACCGGCTGAACCTGCGGCTCAATCTCGACTTGCAACGGCTCGCCGGTTGGGACGGTGCCACGGTGCACGCCAACGCCTACTTCATCCACGGCACCGGCCTGTCGCGCTACTATGTTGGCAACCTGCTGGCCGCCAGCGTGATCGAGGCGCTGCCGGCCTCCCGCCTCTACACGCTGTGGCTCGACCAGCAGCTCTTCGACGGCCGGCTCGGCATCCGGGTCGGCCAGCAGGCGGCCGACACCGAGTTCTTCGTCAGCCAGACCGCGACCCTGTTCGTGAACTCGACCTTCGGCTGGCCGGCGATCACCGGGCTCGACCTGCCGAGCGGCGGCCCGGCCTACCCGCTCGCGGCGCCCGCGATCCGGGCCAAATACGTGCCGGGCAACGGCTTCTCGCTCCAGGCCGGGCTCTATGACGGCGACCCGGCCGGGGCCAGCCGCCCGGGCGACGACCCCGAGGGGCAGCGCCTCGACCGCACGGGCACCAATTTCCGCACCCGCGATCCCGCCCTCGTCGTGGCGGAGGCGACCTACGCCTTCAATACGGAAGGTGGTTCAAAGGAACGGCCGGGCGACATCACCCTCGGGGGCTGGCAGCATTTCGGGCGCTTCGAGAGCTTGCGCTTCGATCAGACCGGCCTGCCGCTCGCCGACCCGAATGCCACCGGCATCGGCCGTAAACTCCGCGGCAATGCCGGGATCTACGCGATCTGGGACCAGACGCTCTACCGGGAAACCGGCAAGGACGATGAAGGCCTCGGCTTCTTCGTGCGCGCGGCGTGGTCGCCGACCCGTTCCAGCCTCGTCTCCGCCTATCTCGATACCGGGCTGGCCTATAAGGGCCTGTTGCCCGGTCGCGACGACGACACGGTCGGCCTCAGCCTGGCGCATGCCCGCCTCTCCGACGACGCGCGCCGGTCCGATATCGACACCATCGTCCTGACCGGCACGCCGATGCCGCGGCGGCGGGCCGAGACGGTGATCGAGGCGACCTATCAGGCGGTGGTGGTGCCGGGCTTCACCGTCCAGCCGGACGCGCAACTGATCCTGCATCCCGGCGGCGGCATCGCCGACCCGCGCGACCCGGAAGGCCGCCGGGTGCGCAACGCCGCCGTGTTGGGCTTGCGCGCGACGGTTCAGTATTGAGGGGGCGGGCCTTCGAGGCTCGGAAGGCCCCATCGGGCCGGTACTCTAGGATGCGATAGCCAGGTCCGTGTGAATGAAGTCCCGACCCTTGAAGAGGATCGGGACGCGGCCGGTGGCGGCGCAGGCGTAGGAGAGGCAGTCGGCGAAATTGAGCTGCGCCGGATGGCCCCGGCCCTTGCCGTAGGTGTCGAAGGCCGCCACCGCCCGGCGGGCGACGGCATCGTCGATCGAGACGACGGTGATTCCGGCCGCCTCCAGAAAGGCGTCGTACATTTCCTGGGCCGCTGCGACCGGAAGGCCAAGGATGCGCGCGAGATTGATCACCGCCTCAAGGCGGACATGCGGCCCGGTTTCCCGGCGTCCGGCAGCCTCAATGCAGGCGATGAAGGCGGGGGCCTCGGGCTCGTCGGCCAGAATGGCGACGACGGCCGACGTGTCGATGAACATTCAGCGCGTCCACAAGGCGTCGCGCTCGTCCTCGCTCAGAGGCGGAGCGGGCGCCCGATCGGCCTTCGCCAGCGCCGCCGCGCGGATTGCGGCGACACGCTCGATCAGGGGGAGAGCCTCGTCGGTACGCTTGATCTCATGCTGCAAGGCAAGCTTGATCGCGGCCGTGAGGTTGGGCGCGCCGGACTTCCGCATGACAGTTTCGGCGAGGGTCCGGACTTCCTCATCCCTGATGCTGAGCATGACAGCCTCCGTCCATACAGCGTTTGTATATACGCATGGACGGTGCTTGTTCATACAGCCGCCGCCTTTGTGAGCCGGCCGCCTAGCACCTGATCTCGATCACGAGCTGGGCAACCGCTTCGGTCGACATGTCACTCGAATGACGGCCGAACCCTCAGAACGAGGCCCGCACGCCTCCGAACACGCTGCGGCCGTTGCCCGGAAAGAACGCCACCGGCCCGCCGGCCACGGTCGCGGCATTGGTCACCGTCGCGATGTCGGAGACATAGCGCGCGTCCGTCAGGTTGCGGGCATCCACGAACAGCGCGACGCCGTTGGAAAAGTCGATGCCGGCCTGGAGGCCGAGCAGGGCGTAGCCCGGCACCTTGAGGGTGTTGGCGTGGTCGGCGAAGGCGCCCTGCGGCACCCAGTCGAGGGTGGGGGCGAGATGGAAGCCGCTCGGGTGCCGGTAGCCGAGCACCGTGCGCAGGACATTCACCGGCACGCCAGCGATGCGGTTGTTGCCGAAGACCGGGTCGCCGACGAAGCGGAAGTCGTTGTGGGTCCAGATCTGCGTCACGGCGAGCCGGTCGCCGATACCGGTCAGATCCGTGGCGAGGTCGAGCGTCACGGCGGCCTCGACGCCCTGGTGGCGGGTGCGCGGGGCGTTGAAGGTCGCCGCCGGGATGTTCAGGCCCGGATTGGGCGTGAAGTTGATGAGGGCGTCGCGCAGCTCCGCCCGATAGAGCGTCACATCCCAGGCGAGGCGGTCGATCCGGCCGCGCGAGCCGGCCTCGTAGGTCCAGGCGCGTTGCGCCTCGAGCGGCACGAAAGTGGTGCCGAGCAGGTTCGCCTGCACGAGGTCGGAGAAGTCCGGCACGTCGCGCGAGCGGGTGACGTCGGCAAACACCTGAATCTCCGGCAGCGGTTGCCAGAGCAGGCCGAGCTTCGGGTTGATGCCCTCGTAGGTGATGTTGGCAAAGCGCGCGGCGGGGTTTGCCGGCAGGCCGCCCCTGTCGCTGAAGGTGCGGTTCGAGGAGAACAGCTTGGCGCCGGTCATCAGCGCCATGTCGGGCCTGAACCAGAACCGGTTCTCGGCATAGGCCTCGTAGTTCGAGGCGCTCTGGCGGGCGTCGAGCGTTGGGGCACCGCGGAACCCCGCCACGTTCACGAATTGCCGGGCCTCGTTGATGCCGGCGAACGCCCGCAGGCCGAGGATCAGGTCGTTGCGGAAGCCGCCGAGATCGAAGGTGCCGGCCCAGCGCGGCGCGACGCCGTAGGTCCAGCCGTCCTGGGCGATCACCTGGAAGATCGGGTGGTCAAGGTTCTTGTGAATCGCCCAGGAATCGATGTCGAGGCGCCCGACCTCCAGCTCGAACGAGGTGCGGTTGGCGATGCGCTCCGTCGTCACTTTTCGCGATTGGTTGCCGGTGAGGGCCGCCGGGTTGGCGAGGCGCGGGTTGTTCAGCGCGTTGAACAGCGAGAGCGAGCCGGGCAGCTTCTGGTCGGTGTCGTAGAAGCCGAGGAAGAACCGCGTCTCGACCCCCGGCGCGAGCCGGTAGCCGATGTTGGCGTTCACGTTGCGGGTGCGCTGGGTCTCGTGATCGCGGAAACCGTCGGAATTGGTCGCGGTGCCGGAGATCAGGACATCGGCCGGCCCTGAGATCCGGGAGAGCTGGAAATGCTCGCGGATCGTGTTGAAGCTGCCGCCGTCGATCCGAGCGATGTTCGGGGCGAGCGCCGTATAGGCGGTCGGCGTCACGAAGTTGACCGCGCCGCCGAGCGTGGTCGCGCTGAAGGTCAGCGCGTTGCCGCCCTTGTAGACCTCGACCGAGCGCAGGCTCAGCGGATCGATCTGGTAGAAGTCGCCGCTGCCGTCGGCGAGGTTGAGTGGGATGCCGTCCTGCAACAGCTCGATGCCGCGGACGTGGAAGCCGCGGGCGATGCCGGAGCCGCGGATCGAGAGGCGCATCTCCTGGCCGTAGCGCTCCTGCACGAACACGCCGGGCACATCCTTCAGCACGTCGCGCACGGTGTTGGCGTAGCGGTTCTGGAACGTCGCGGCATCGACGAAGGCAACCGAGCCGAAGGTAGCGTTCACCGCCGCCCGTTGTGCGGCCACGCTCGGCACGGTGAGCGAACCGGCGGTCTCGGCCGGGCCCCCGGCGGTGGGCGAAGCGGTGCCGGAGACGCTGATTTCCGAAAGCGTCGCGCTTTCCGGAGGCGTCTGGGCAAAAGCGGGGGCGGAAAGGCCGAGGCCGAAGACGAACAGGGTCGAGGGCAGGGCGGCACGCGGCACGGCCCGTTGACGGAAAGGCATGACGAAATGTCCGTTGTCTGAAGGATCGGAAGAGGCGATCGATCAGACGACGGGCGGGGCGCGGGCACTCGGGCGTGTGCCGGGCGGCGCACGGGGAAGGGCGACGATCTCAGGGTCCCACGCGACCGGGGCGGCCCGTTCCCGCGGCCACGCAATGAGGCCGTGGGCGGGCTCCGGAACGTCCAGGCTCGGCAGCGTATGCGCGGCTTGGCAGCAGGGCAGGTGCCCGTGGCCCGGATGCGACTTCAGGGGCCCCTCGGCCTCCCCCACATCGGGGGCGCAGAGGATGTGGACGAGACCGTTCTGCGGGCCGAGGCTTCCGGCGAGCGAGGCGCCGCCGAGGACGACCTGCAGGGCGAGCGCGTAGAGCGCGGCCACGGCGATGACCGCGCGGCACACGGACCATCCCGGCAAGCGCCCTCGCATGGCGCCAGCTATGGCCAAGCTTGCCGGGACGTCAACGGAGGCGCGATCCGGCCAGACCTGTTTTCCGTGCCGTCACAGGGCTCGAAACACGCAAAGCCTGCTCGACCGCGTTGCTCCGGCAAGCGCCTCGCTCCTCATGCCGAGGCGCCGAGCGCAAGCTCGGCCTCGAAGCACGCCTGGACGGTTGATTCCATGGCGCCCAGACAGTCAGGTGTTGCGGCCGTCGGAGACCAGTTTGCGCAGTTGCTTGAGTGCGAGGGCGTGCCCCGCATTCAGGTCGAGCGGTCCGGCAAAGCCGCCGTCGCGGTCCATCATGTAGACCATCAGCGTGTGCTCCAGGGTGTAGTCGCCCCCCGGCAGCGGCACCCGTTTCACATAGGCCCGGTAGTCGCGCGCCACCCGCTCGATCTGCTGTGGCGTGCCGGTCAAGCCGGTTATCCGGTCGGTGAACGAGGCCATGTATTCGCGCATCACCTCCTGCGTGTCCCGCTCGGGATCGAGGGTGATGTAATAGGCCTGGATCTCGCCGCCCTGGCTGCCGAATTCGTCGAGCAGGGTGCCGAGGTCGGCCAGCGTCGTCGGGCAGACGTTCGGGCACTGGGTGAAGCCGAAGAAGACGAGGAAGGGCTTGCCCTTCAGCGCCTGCGAATCGACGGTGCCGCCCTTCGAGGAGTCGAGCCGGAACGGGCCGCCGACCACCGACAGGGCGGAGGGCCGGTCCCCCCGCGGCAGGAACGCAACCGTCGCCGCCACGATGCCGACGAGGGCGAGCGCGAAGGCGATGAGGATCAGCGTGCTCCCCCGCTGCGCGGCGGGGGAGGCTGTCCGGGGCTCGGGCCGGGGTTCAGTGGCCATGGTCGTGTCCCGCGCGATCGTGCGCGTCAGACCCCTTCTCGGAGCGCGTCTCGGGCGCCTTGGCGGCGAGGCTCTCCACGGCGAACTCGACCGGAACGGTCCCGGCCCGCTCGAAGCGCAGCGTCCCCTTCACCCGCTCGCCCTTCTTCAGCGGCGTTGTCAGGTCGAGGAACATCAGGTGATGGCCGCTGGGGGCGAGCGTCACCGTCTGGCCCTGCGGGATCGCCAGACCGTCGGCGAGCGGCGCCATCTTCATCACGCCGCCCTTCATCGACATCGTGTGCAGCTCCCCGCGCCCGGCGGCCTCGATCGCCCCGCCGGTGAGCCGGTCGGGCTCGGTGCCGGTATTCGTGACCGTGAGGTAGCCGGCCGCGACCCGCGCACCGCCGGGCGTCGCCCGCGACCAGGGATGGCCGATCGTGAGCGGGCCGGCCTTGTAGTCGTGGGCCTGGGCCGGGCTCGTCGCCGCGAGGCCAAGAGCAAGGAGGCCGGCCGGGAAAGCGTGAAGGCGCATGATCGTGTCTCCGTTCGGAGAGGGAAGGGAAGGGCGCGCGGATCTTGAGCCTCGAACGCCGCGCGGCGGCGGTTCGTCCATCAGGCTCGTGCCCGCGCGAGGGAATCGCCGGTCAGTGGTGGTGCTTGTGGCCGTCGGCCTCGGGCGCGGCGGTGCCGGGTCCTTGCGCGCCGGGACTTTGTGCGCCGATCGGGGCCACGGTGAAGGTCACCGGCACCGTTCCGGCCCGCTCGAAGGTCAGCGTGCCCGCGACGGTCTCGCCCGCCTTCAGCCCGTCCTTCAGGTCGAGGAACATCAGGTGGTAGCCGCCGGGCTTGAGCGCGACGCCGGCCCCCGGCGCGAGGGCGAGGCCGCCCTCGACGGGCGCCATCTTCATCACGCCGCCCTCCATCGTCATCGAGTGGATCTCGGCCCGGCCCGCCTGGGGGATCGCCGCACCCGTCAGCCGGTCGGGCTCGGTGCCGGTATTGCGCAGGGTCACGTAGCCGCCAGCGACCTTCGCGCCGCCCGGCGTCGCCCGCAGCCAGGGCGCCTCGATCGCGATCGCTCCGGCCTTCGCGGCAGGGGCAGCCGGAGCCTGCGCCGCCGCCGTTCCTTGGGGCGTCGCTCCTTGGGGCGGCGTCCCTCGGGCGGCGACGATCCGCACCGCCGGGGCCGGCGCCTTCAGCGCCTGAAGGTTCCCGTCCTCGGCCGGAACATCGGTCCAGCGGTAGCTGCCCTCGGTGCAATCCTGCTCGACGGGGAAGTAGATCGTCGCGCCCGGCGCGAAAGCGTCGGAAATCCGGGCGAAGAAGGTGAACTCGTCGATCTGCTCGTCCGGTAGGCTGCCGCCGCTCCACGTGATCCGGGTGATGCCCTCCGAGACCTGTCCGTGGAAGGACGGGTAGGACCGGGCATAGGCCGACTTGACGGTTTCGATCGTCCAGCCGGGCTTCGGCATCGGCTTGGCCCCGGTCACGCCCTCGGGGATGGTGACGCTGATGCGGGTGGTCGGCCGGCCGTCGCAGCCGTGCATGATCTGGACGACGCCGCGATAGGCAGCGTTGGGTACGGCCTCCTTACGCTCCAGCACGGCATGGGCCGCGGCGGGCGAGACGAGGCTAAGCACGGCGCAAGGGACGGCGCTTGAGCCGATCAGGACGAGCGGCAGGGCGGCGCGAAGCGGGGCGCTGAGGCAGAGGCGAGGCATGGGACGGTTCCGGTTGTCTGACATCGAAGGATCGCTGGGATCGGGCGGGTCAGGCTGCCGGCGGGGCTCGGGCATGGGCGAGGGTGAAGGGGGGTGGACGGGCGGTTCGGCGCTGGCCTCCGGACCAGCCAGCGCGGGCGACGCGCCGCTCGGGCCACGCCGCCTCGGCCGAGAGGGGAGGGGTGAGCGTCGCGGCGGGCGTGTGATGCGCGGCGGTACAGCAGTCGGCGTGGTGTGAAACCGGGAGCCCATCCTTCGCCGCCTCGGCGGAGACAGCGCCGTCCGCGACCTGTTGCGCGCTCGGCTGGCAGAGGAAGGCGGGAGCGCCCGCGACGGGAAGGGCGGCAATGCCGCCGAGCAGGGACTGGAGCACCAGCGCGTAGAGGGCGGCCACGGCGGTCAGCCCGCGCAGGACGCGCGGCGCTCCTCCGGTCCGGTCGCGGCGAGGGCTCGGCATGGACACGAGCCTTACGCCGCTTCGCGCCGCTCCGGTAGGGGCCGGGCCGGCGCCATGCCGCCGCGCCCCGGCGAGGCCTCCCCGAGCGCGTCCCTGAACGCACGGCGTGCGTCCTCACACCCGGACGCCATAATGTAGCCCGGAACGGCATGGCTTCTTAACCACGAGACCGCGACAACCGCGGCACGAGGACTTGGCCGAGACTTGGTTCTTCGACGCTTCGCGTTTGAACCCTGACTCCCGGCCGGATCCACCGACCGCACCTTTATCCAGAGCCCGGATCGATGCTGCAGAGCGCGCGCCACCCCCACTTCCGCCCCCTCGCTGCCGCCCTCGTGGCGGCGACGGTGCTCGCCGGCCCGGCGCTCGCCCGCGAGGGCGGCTTCGCCCAGGCCGAGTGGGCGCAGGACTATTCCTCGCCCTCGACCATGCAGGTGCATCGGTCCTCGACGCCGATCCTCTCGCCCGACACCATCGCGGCGACCGAGGCGATGGCCGAGAAGTACCGCGCCATCGTCTCCCGCGGCGGCTGGCAGAACGTGACCGGCGCGGCCGGTCTGCGCGTCGGCTCCCGCGGACCGGCGGTGGCGGCGGTGCGCCAGCGCCTGATCGTCACCGGCGACCTCGACGCCACGGCCGGCGGTGCCGGCGTCTACGATTCCTACGTCGCGGCCGGCGTGAAGCGCTTCCAGGCCCGGCACGGCCTGTCGCAGACCGGCCAGATGAGCCCGGCGACCCAGGCGGCGATGAACGTGCCCGCCGATGTGCGCCTGCGCCAACTCGAGACCAACGTGATCCGCCTGCGCTCCTATTCGGGCGATCTCGGCCGGCGCTTCGTCATCACCAACATCCCCGCCGCCCTGGTGCAGACGGTGGAGAACGGTCAGGTCGTGACGCTGCACGCAGCGGGCGTCGGCAAGATCGACCGCCAGTCGCCGATCATGAACACCAAGGCGACGCAGATCAATTTCAACCCGACCTGGACGGTCCCGGCCTCGATCGTGAGGAAGGATCTGATCCCGAAGATGCAGAAGGATCCGAACTACCTCACGGACAACAAGATCCGCATCCTGTCCGGGGGGCAGGAGATCTCGCCGCGCTCCGTGAACTGGAATTCGGACGAGGGCACCCGCTACACCTACCGTCAGGATTCCGGCGCCGACTTCAATTCCATGGGCGTGGTGCGCATCAACATTCCGAACGCGCACGGCGTGTTCATGCACGACACCAATTCCCGCGGCGTCTTCGGCGACGACTTCCGCTTCATCTCCTCGGGCTGCGTGCGCGTGCAGAACGTGCGCGAGTACATCACGTGGCTGCTGAAGGACACGCCCGGCTGGGACCGTGCCCATGTCGAGCAGGCGGTGGAGAGCGGCCAGCGCATCGATGCGACGCTGACCCAGCCCGTGCCGGTCTACTGGACCTACATCACCGCCTGGGCGACCCCGGACGGCACGGTGCAGTTCCGCGACGACATCTACAAGCGCGACGGGGTGAACGTGCCCTCCACCATCGAGGCGCCGACGCCGGTCGCCAGCGCCGCCTCGACCCGCCCCGAAGTCTACGAGCCGGGCGACGAGGAGAACTGAGCACCCGCTCGTTCGACCCATCTGCCGAGGTAACGCAAGCAGCCTGGACGGGATCTCGCATCCGGTCCGGGCTGTTTGCGTTTCAAGGCACTTGAACCGGCGCGCGGCCGTCTCGCTGAAGGGCCGCGCGCCGTGAAGAATGCCCGGTTTTCGGGGCATGCAATTTTTTTCGAAAAAAAGAACGAGACGCCGGATTAAAGGCGTGGGCCAGCCGTCAACGGATTATGGTGGCCGACAGAATGCGCTCGAAACGCTCCGAAATCGTCGACCTGCTGGTGCCCTTGCGGCGCTACGCCCGGTCGCTCACGCGGGATTCGCTGAAAGCGGATGACCTCGTGCACGATACCATGGTTCGCGCCCTCGAATCGCGCGCGAATCTGAGGCCGGACACGAACCTGCGCACCTGGATGATGACGGTGCTGCACAACGTCTTCATCGACGAGCAGCGTCGCAAACGCGTCGAGGCACGCCACGCCGACGCGCTGGTGCAGCTCTCCGACGACGTGGCCCCGCCCGCACAGGAGGGGCAGGTGCGGCTCATGCAGATCCGCAAGGCGTTCGAGGGATTGCCCGAGGAGCAGCGCGCCGCGCTTCACCTCGTGACCCTCGAAGGCATGGCGTATGCCGATGCGGCGGCCGTGCTCGGAATCCCGATCGGGACCCTGATGTCGCGGCTCGGCCGCGGCCGGGCGGCCCTGCGCGCCTTCGAGGAGGGCGGCCGCAAGGGCAAGGCCACCGCCGGATCCTCCGACGATGGCCCAGACCGTGGTCGTGCACATCTGCGCGTCGTTGGTGGGAATTGATGACCCTAGCTAGCCGTTAACAACCGAAGACACCGAAAAACGAAGAGGTTCGACGGTGGGCAAGCAGGGCAGTCGGAGTGGGCTGATGGTCGATCCGGTTACGGAAACCGAACTCATCGCGTATGTCGATGGTGAACTCGAGCCGATGCGTCGGGTCGAGGTCGAGGCGCATCTCGCGCGCAATCCGCAGGACGCGCTGCAGGTCATGGCTGATCTGCGCGACCGCGACGCCCTGCGCGAAGCCTTCCTGCCGGTGCCGAGCCTGCCGCCGGAGCGGCTGCGCTCCAGCGCCCGCCGGATCGACCGTGCCTTCGCGTGGCAGCGGGTTCGCTCCCGCCTGCGCCGGGCGGCGGCGGTCGTGGTCCTGGTCGGAGCGGGCTGGCTCGCCCATACCGAGAGCGGCAGCTTCGGCGTTCCCGGCTCCTTCGCCTCGCCGATCGATCCGTCCCTGGCCGAGGAAGCAAAGCAGGCTCGCGAGGCTGTGCAAATTCGTGCCCGCACGAGCAGCCAGCCCATGGCCTCGGCCTACGATCCGGCCGACCTCGAAGCCGCGACCGGTGTCGATCTGCCGCCCCTGCCGAAGGGGTGGATCGTCCGGGACGTGCAGATCTTCCCGAGCCGGAGCGGCACCGGGATCGAAGTCTCGATCCAATCGGCCGAGATCGGCGAACTCGCCCTGTTCGCCAAGCATAGCAGTGGGGCGCCGATGTCCGAAGGGACGGAGCCGGTTGCGCGCTCGAGCGACGGGACGACCGCCTATTGGCGGACCGGTGGCACGGCCTACGCGCTGAGCGGTTCGCACGACGATCCGGCTCTGCACGCTGCCGCCGCCCGTCTTGCCGCGATCCGGAAGTAAGAGTGGTCTCAAGCGCGGTCGCCGAGTTCCTCGACGGCGAGCGACTGTAGAACAAGCGCTGAGTGTCTCGTCTTGGATCGATCCAGGCCGAGACACTCGGCTTTCTTTTGGTTTCGGCAGCCGCAGTGAGGCGGGCTCGTCTCTGTTCCGAGGGATTTGCCTGACGTGACGGGCCGGTTCTTCGTCAGGTGCGGGCGTTCCGGCTCAACTTCGGCCGCGACCGCTGGCCGTGAGGGCGAGCGCTGGTGCCGGGCCGTCAACCCAATTGATGGACGAGAAGCGTTCCAGCCAGCGGTCCCAAGCAGCCGGGGCCCGTCCGCCTGAGGGCGGCCCCCGGCTCGATGCGGTTGGCCAAAGAGGCTCAAGCGGTTGCGAGCAGCCTTGCCGTGCGCTGCTGCCGTTTCAGGACTTCGCGCAGATGGGCGATGGCGCCCTCCTGCAGGCCACGCAACGCCTGCGGATCCGCCTCGGCATCACGACGCATCGAAACGTAGAATTCGAACCCGCCCGGCTCCGCCGCGGCGATCTGATTCAGCACGAAAGGAAATAGACCGAGTCGCGCGGCCGCCTCGACGGCGTCGAGGAAGGCGAGGGGCGTGAACACCCAACAATGACACTTCTGATAGCGGCCTGACGCAAAGACTTCGTCGGCCTGCTTGTAGGCCAAAGCCAGCGCGGCTTCACCGCACAGCCGCGGCGCCCGTGCCGGATCCTCACCCGCCCAAATCTCGCCGGGTCCGATGGCGAGGGCCTCGTAGGTGTGGGCGAAGACTTGGCGAAGGCTCGGCCGGGTGTAGCTCAGCAGATCCGCCTCGGCCAACTCGGCGATGGTGCTGTTGGCGCGGCCTGCATCGAACATGAAACGTCGATCGGGCAGCGAAAGGTTGAGGACCCCGCCCGGCCTCAGAACGGCGTGAATGCCGCGGAACCACCCGAGCAGATTCGGCACGTATTGCGCCACCTGCGCCGCAATGGCGAAGTCGAGTCCGACTTGCCCCAGCCCCTCCTGCCCGATCACCTCTGCCAGCGAGCCCGAGCCCGCCCAGGCATGATCGATCGGCACGGCATCCGGCAGCCCGGCCTCGGCGTCTATGGCATGGTCGATATACGCGACGCGGATACCCACGGGCATCGCCGTGGGATTGTTCGCTGGCCCGAACTCGAGGCCCCGCGCCTCCGGCAGCGGAACGTCGTGCGTGAGGCGGGCGAGGCGGCGATTCGTGGAACGCTGGCTCAGGAACGCGTCCAGCGACATGGAACCGGAATGCATGCCGCGGATGCCTCGCCTCTCATTTGATGAAGGGTCGAACGTTACCCGCTACGCTGGCGCTTGTGCAATCGTTTGATAAAGGGCGCCACAGGCTCGGAAGCCCAGCCTCGTCTTATGCTGTCATCTGGAGCGCCTGAGACGAGGGATCTGCACAAGCCGCTGCAAGGCGTGTGGAGGTCTTGCGAGATTCGAGAGCTCGCCTCGCCCGTAAGAAAAAGGGTGAGCTAGAGCGCTTTCCGACAAAGTGGATTCCGATTCGTCGAGAGTAAAGCGCGGCACAACAAGAGGATAGAGGCGTGATCCGACTCAAGGTGGTCGGGCACGGCTCTAGCTCCTGCCGTATCCGTCGGTACCGGGCGGCGGGCCTGTGATGGGGATGAGGATTGCTCATGCTCGGCCCTCCGGCTACTGCTGCGTTTGGTGCAGTGCGGGAGGCAGTATGCGGGGCCCGGCAATCCGACGTAGACGTCGTACAGAGCGGTTGGGGCGAAGCGCCGAACTCCTCCCCGGTAGGCGGCCCTACATCCTCACGTGGATTCTCGAATGACCCCACGCTCGACCTGATCGCCGGGTTTTTGCCCCTGACTCTGCGCCTTTGCCCTCCAGAATGCGGCGGTGCAGCCGAATCGCCATTCCGTCTTGCACGATCGAACCGATGCCGGCCCGCAGATGCAGCGGCCGGGCCCGAGACGGAGGATCCGTCCACGATCACCCCGAGACGTTCCGACTGAGCCGTGCACGAGGTTGCTGACATTGTTCAAGCGTAGCTTGCAAATGCTCTCGAAGCAGGTCGGAGCCAGGGCGATTTCCCGGCCGTTCGACCGACGGATGTCCGAGGCAGGAAAGGGAGGCGGCTTCGATCCCGTTTTCTACCACCGGTATTATCCCGATCTCGCGACCCTCGGGGACGAGAGCAAGGCTCTCAAGCAGCACTACCTCAAGCATGGTCGGGCCGAAGGCCGTTTCCCGAACGCCGCCGCTCTGGTTGCCTCTCTCGAAGCCAAAGGGGGAGCGTTGCCGAGCGATTTCGTCCCCGAGCATTACCGCGCGCTCTACGACGATCTGGCCGACCTGACCGAACCGTGGCAGCTCAGCGAGCATTATCTGCGCTTCGGACGATTTGAGGGGCGTGCTCACGGGCCCGATCTGTCGGCCCTTGAGCAGGAATACGAGCGCATGCTCGCTTCCGGCACGGCGCTGAACGGGCGTCGCCCCGCAGAAAGCTTCGTCCGTCTTCTGGTCGCCGCGCGGGTCTTGCCGGGCGCGTGGCTCGACCTCTTCGTGCTCCACGAATTCGTACTGCTGAATGAGGCATGGCTGACGCACCCGCCCGCCTCCCGCATGGAAGGGCTGGTCGCCTTCCTGACGGAAGGGGTGGACCGGCTCGCCCCGATTTCGCTGCGCCTGCGCTTCGACCCCATTTTCTACCGCTCGAACAACCTGGATGCTTCAGCCGGCGCCAGCGATGCGGATCTTTATCGTCTCTGGCTTGGTGCGGGCGTCCAGAAGGGCGAGCCTGGGAGCGAGGCTGCGGCGCTGGTCCGGCTCATTGGGGAGGAGTGCTTTCCCGAGAGCTTCGACGAGACGGCTTACCGCACTCTATTGACTGAAGGGGTTGATCCACCGCCGCCCGGACGGCTGAATGCCCTGAGACACTTCTTCGATACGGGCTTTCAGCTCTGGGAACTGGAAGCCGTGCGGCAGGCCTGCTCGGCCCAACTGCTCGAGAGGATCGGCGAGTACCATCTCCTCGGCGGCAATGCCGTCGCGGCCAAGGAGGCCTTCGATCGGGCACTCAAAGCTGGTCTCGTCTCCGGTCGCCTGCATCATCGGCGCGGCGACGCGCTTCTCAAGCTCAACCGCACCAACGATGCGGCGCGCGCCTTCGGGGATGCGGCGGATGTGCCGGGCGCCGTCGTGTGGAGCCACATCCACACGATCGACGGCCTGCTCTCGCGGCCGGACTCAGTGCCGGAGGCGCTCGACCGCGTCCGGCGCTCGGCCGTGGATTGGCATGCCAACACGCATTGGCGCGCTGCCGCGCACCGCGCCATAGTCGCATCCTTCGCTCGCGCAAGCGAGGAGGCGCGGACCCACTACGCCGCCGGACGGCGGACGGAAGCGGACGAGCGCCTCACAGCCTGCCTCGACCAGATCGGAAGCCTGATTTCAGCCGTCGATCCGCTGCCGGCACCGCTTGCCGTTCCGGCGAACGGGCATATCGTCATCGTCGCCAACCGCGACCTTCCGCAATGCGATCATTACCGCGTCGTGCAGAAGATCCAGCAGCTCGAGCATGGCGGCTGGACGGTCGAGGTCTTCAAACAGGACGAGGCCGCCGATTGTCGGCCGGCCCTCGACAGAGCGTCGGCGGTGATCTTCTACCGCGTGGCGGCCTTCCCCGGCGTCCTGCACGCGATCCTCTACGCGCGCGCCCTCGGCCTGCCGACGATCTATGAGATCGACGACATCGTCTTCGATGCGGCGCTATTCCCGGATCCCCTGGAGAGCTTCGAGGGGCAGATCACGCCCAAGCAATATGTCGATCTGCAATACGGCGTGCCGCTGTTCCGCTACGCCATGCAGGCCTGCGACACCGGCCTCGCCTCCACGCCGGCGCTGGCCGAGCGGATGCGCCCGCTCGTCCGCTCAGGAATCTGCCACGTCCTGCGCAACGGGCTCGACACGCGAAATCTTCCCTTCCTGAGGCGCCCCCACGCACCCGTCTCCGCCACGGCGCTGACGGTCTTCTACGGATCGGGCACACGGGCGCATAACAAGGATTTCAACGACTTCGCTGCGCCCGCGCTTCTCGCGATGATGGAGCGGTATCCGCATGTCCGGCTCGTGATCGCCGGTTATCTGCGCCTCGGCCCGGGCTTCCGGCGGTTCGCTCACCGTGTGCGCCAGCTCGGCTTCACCGACGACGTTTCTGCCTATTGGGAAGCGCTCTCGGGGGCGGATATCAACCTCGCGGTCCTTGCGCCCGGCCCGTTTGCGGACGCCAAGAGCGAGATCAAGTGGCTGGAAGCCGCCATGTGCGGCATCCCCTCGATCGTCAGCGCGACGCGCACCTACCGGGAGATTCTGGTCGATCGGGAGGATGCCCTGCTGGCCGAAACGGTCCAGGATTGGACGAAGGCGCTCGCCACGCTGATCGACGATCCCGCGTTGCGCCGAAGGATCGGGGATCGGGCGCGCGACAAGGCGTTGGCGTCCTATGGCCTCGATGCCGCGGCCGAGGTTCTCGGGGGAATTCTCGCGGCCCCGCCCCAGAAGCTCCGGCGGTCGGCCGATACGACATCGGATGCCCGCAAAACCTCCGCCGAGGCATGGGCCGAGCTTACTGCCGGGGATGCGCGTTCGTCGGCGGTCGCGGCGCGATCCGTCATGCGCAAGCGCCGCGCGGGGCGGCCGCGCATCCTGGTGGTCAACGTCTACTTCCCGCCTCAGACCGTCGGGGGCGCCACCCGGGTCGTGCGCGACAACATCGACCATATCCTCGATCAGGCTGCGGACCGGTTCGAACTCGCCGTGGCGGCATCCGATATGGAGGTCGAGCCTCCCTATCAGACCCGCATCGACGCCTACCGCGGCATCCCCGTCTTCCGCATCGCCACACCGCGCGAACGGAACATGGATTGGCGCCCATTCAACCCGAACGTCCGCTCGGAATTCGAGGCCCTGCTCGACCGCTTCGAGCCCGATCTCGTCCATGTCCACTGCATACAGCAATTGACCGCCAGCGTGGTCGAGGCGGTGCGCGCCCGTGAAATTCCCTATGTCGTCACCGTCCACGACGCGTGGTGGATCTCTGACTTCCAGTTCCTCATCGACGAAGACGGGCTGGTGCAGATGCCCTCGCCCGACCTTCTCGCCGACGCGACGAGCCGCTCCGTCACCCCGACCGGTTCCATCGCCCGCCGCCGCGGACTGGCACGGGTGCTCGATTCGGCGGCGGCCATCGCCGCGGTGTCGGAGTCCTTCGCCGACATCTATCGCAAGGCCGGCTTCCCTCAGACGATCGCGATCCCGAACGGCGTCTCGCCTTTGACACCGAGCGCACGGCGGAAGAGCCCATCGGGCCGTGTGCGCCTCGGCCATATCGGCGGTCGCACGGCGCATAAGGGCGCGATCCTGATCGAGGCGATCCTGCGGGCGGGCCGGTTCGAGAATCTGAGCCTGACCCTCGTCGATCACGCCCTGGCGACCGACTACGCCAGCGAGGAGACCTGGGGCGCCACCTCGGTTCGGATCGTCGGCAAGGTGCCGCAAGCGCAGATCGGCGACCTCTATGCCGACATGGATGTGCTGCTCGCGCCCTCGCTCTGGCCCGAGAGTTTCGGGCTGGTGACGCGGGAGGCGCGCGCGGCGGGGCTGTGGGTCGTGGCCAGCAATCTCGGCGCGATCGGCGAGGATATCGACGAGGGCGTCAACGGCTTCCGGGTCGATGTCGGATCTCCGGACGGGCTGCGCGCCGTGTTCCAGCGGATCGATGCCGATCCCGAGCGGTTCCGTGCGAGCCCACCGCAACCCGCGCACCCGCCCCGAACGGCCGCGGATCAAGGGGACGATCTGATCGCACTCTACGACAGGCTGCTCGCGCTGTCGGGTGACGCGGCATCTGCCTCGCAGGCCGGGGGCGACCGCTCGCTTACGCCCTGAAACCGGCGGGACTCCGACTTGGCCGGTCCTTGGGGCCCAGGCAGGTCGGAGACGCCGGCGTGATTGATCGTCGTAGGACGCGAGGCGACGTCGACGATGATGACAAAGCGGAGCGGCCCGACGCGGTCAGGTCAGCCGAAGCAAGAGTATCCAACCAAAATGGTGAAGGGTTGATCTGGCGACCCCGGTAGGGCTCGAACCTACGACCTGCCGCTTAGAAGGCGGCTGCTCTATCCAGCTGAGCTACGGAGTCTGGGTGCCACGGGGCCAAAAGGCACGGGACCAAGGCGGGGTCAAGCCTCTCCCGAGCTTGTGCTTGAACCCCCTTTGAGAAGGATCTGACGGTCAAGTCCCGAGCGAGCTTGCGAGCGTCGCATCCGTCAGCCTCGACCAACGGACGACAGCCGAGGATCGGGCAATGAGCGCTCGATCACCCGCCATGATGGAACGACACGGCATCGCTCGTGACAGGAGCCCGTCTTCCATCCCGTTCGATGCTAAGGCCAGATTGCACATCGGCCGTCAGCACATCAGAGCCAGCGCGGCAAACGCCGATCCGACGGCGCAGCCCACGATCCCGAGGCGTCGTCCGCGACCGCACCGCGCCGGCGTCATCGCCCGAGCGACGGTCAGGCGCTGCGGGACACGGGCGCGCGGCCGACCGTGAAACGGTGGAGCAGCATGCCGACGAGCATGGCCGCGACGAACAGGGCGACTTGGGGCAAGCCGAGGAAGAGGCCGCTGAGGGCCGGGCCAGGGCAGAAGCCGGCAAGCCCCCAGCCGATGCCGAACAGTGCGGCGCCGCCGACGAGACGGGCATCGGGCCTTGAATTGGTCGGCACGTCGAAGCGGGGAGTGAGCAACGGCTGCGCCATCCGCGCCCTGAGCCCATAGCCCAACGCCGAAATGCCAACCGCCCCTGCGAGGACGAAAGCGAGGCTCGGATCCCACTCCCCCGCAACATCGAGAAAGCCCAGCACTTTCTCAGGGTTCATCATGCCCGAAAGAGCAAGGCCGAAGCCGAAGAGCAGGCCGCTTGCCAGCGCGGCCGCGAGGCGAAGGACGGTCATCGCGCGACTCCGTGCCGAACCAGGAAAACGGTGATGATGGCCGCTGCCATGAAGGTGCCCACCGCAACGAAGGAGCGCGGTGAGAGCCGTGCGAGGCCGCAAACGCCGTGGCCGCTGGTACATCCGGAGCCGAGCCGCGTGCCGTAGCCGACGAGAAGACCGGCGGTCACGAGCAATGGCCAGGATGCATCGACACGAACCTCCGGCCAGTGTCCTGCCCCCAGCCGGAACGCGACTGGCCCCAGCAGCAGACCGATCAGGAAGGCGGCCCGCCAAGCGAAATCATGGCCGGACGGCCGGAACAGGCCGCCGACGATGCCGCTGATGCCGGCAATGCGACCGTTGGTGAGGAGGAGCAACGCTGCGGAGGCGCCGATCAGCGCCCCACCGCCAAGGGAAACGAGCATGCCGGTTCTCCAATCTGTCTGAAGGGTGCAAATGCGCCGATGGGCTGAGGCCCCTTCGAGAGAGCCCCGCTGCCTGTATAGCGACCCAGGTCGGCTCTCCATCATGTCAGGTATGGAAGCGAATGCCGCCCAAGAAAGGCGGGTGTTGGCTTCCCGTCGTTGAGGACGGCTTGGGGGCGTCACCCTAGTTCCCAGCGCCGATGAACCCATCCCGCATAGGAGGCCCGTCGCGTCTCCCCAGAAGGCCGGTAGCGGGCGTTTTCGGTTCTCCCGCGTTTTTCCGATTGACGCCCCGTGCGGGGCCCCTTATACCCCTTTCACCGACGGGGCGCCGCGGTCCACCGGATGGTGGGTCGGGGGTTTGGTCGGTCTTCGGGATTGTTGGTGAGCGGAGCTGATCCGGGTGACTGGATCGGGCGATCGCTGTCCTTCTGGTTCCGGGGTGTCGGTTGATCCGGGTGCTGTGGCGCTTGACTGGGTCGGTTGACAGAACGGTTCGCCGGCTCTAGACGCCGCGGACTGCCGGCGCCGGGTGATCCCGCGCTGCGGACTTCATCGCTGAAGGGTGGGCTGGATGTGCCGGGCAACCGGGCTGCTGGCGCGTCTTTGG
>NZ_LMNS01000019.1 GCF_001423405.1 Methylobacterium sp. Leaf123
CCTCGCCTCGGCCCAGGCCTTCCTCTACGCCGCCGCCGTCATGATCCTCGTCCGAAGGCTCGGGCGAGCATCATGACTTATCGGACGGACTCTCAGGATTACGTCAAAGGCTGCTCGGTTCATCGCCCGCGGTTCCGCAGATGCAGGTGGCGCAGTTTCGTGCCATCACCAAGGAAGCACCGCTCTTCTACGCGACCCTCTGGTTGACGCTGGCCTACCTCGCCTACGTCTTCTGGCCGACCACGCCGGTGTGGCTGGTGCTGCCTCCGATCCTGTTTGTGACGCCGGTCTGCTGCCTGCGGTCCCTTCATTATTGGCGAATACAGGATGCGCCGATCGAAGCCGACGAGGCGGCGAGACGTCTTCAGAAGATGACGGTCGTCATCCGCTTGACCATGATGCTGTCCTCGGCCTGGGTGTTGATGCTCGCTCAGTACGGCGACGACCTGCAGCACGTTCACATCTTGTGCTTTGTGATCCTGCAGTCCCTATTCTGCACCCTGGGACTCCTTCACATTCCGAAGACGGCGCTGCAAGTGCAGGCTTGCTTCGTGCCCGTCGTCTTTTATCTATTATTATTTGGATCGGGAGCGCTCATCTTTGCGACTATAGCCTATCTCGTGTTGGCGATGGTGGCGGGCTTCCTCACGCTGATGTATTCGGACATCTTCATGTCCCGTATCCTCCAGCATCATCGGCTGGAGCAGTTGAACAACGAGAACCTGCGGCTTGCCAACACCGATATTCTGACCGGCCTACCCAACCGGCGAAATTTCTTCGACGAACTGACCAAGGCGTTCGACGCCCGGAATGCAGGCGAAGACATGCTTCACCTCGCCTTCATCGATCTCGATGGTTTCAAGCCGGTCAACGACACATACGGACATCCCACAGGCGATGCCGTGCTCACCGAGGTCGGACGGCGGCTCGCCGCCTTCTCAAGCCGTGGCGATCCCGCGCGCCTGGGCGGCGACGAATTCGGCCTCCTGTTTCGTGGGACGAAAGAGAACGCGCTCGCCTTCGTCGAGGATGTCTGCGCGAGCCTGAAGCGCCCTTATGCCATTGCTGGCGGAATCGTCCATCTCGGGGCCACGGCGGGGCTCGCTTCGGCGGACGACGCGCAGGGCCGCGCAGCCCTGCTCATCGAGATCGCCGATTACGCGCTCTACAAGGGCAAAGCCAAAGGGCGCGGCACGGTGGTGCATTTCGATGGCGCCCTGGAGAAGGCACTTCATCGCCGAGGGCTGATCGAGCAGGCGCTTCGCGGCGGTAACCTCGAGAACGAACTGTTCCTGAACTTTCAGCCCGTCATCGCCCTCGAAACGCGACGTGCGGTCGGCTTCGAGGCCCTGGCCCGCTGGAACAACCCGATCCTCGGCGCTGTGCCGCCCTCCGAGTTCATCGCGGCGGCGGAAGCCTGCGAGATGGTCTCACACCTCACCAAGATCCTCTTCCGCAAGGCGCTGGCCGTGGCCTCCACATGGCCGTCACACCTCAGCCTCTCATTCAATCTCTCGGCCCACGACGTCGTCCGGCCGGAAATGGCCAACGCCCTGGCCGCGATCATCATGGAGTCTGGGGTCAATCCGCGCCGGGTCATACTCGAACTCACGGAAACCGCCCTGATCCGTGATTTCTCCAAGGCCCAGACCACGCTCGAAGCCTTGAAGCCGCTCGGCGTATCCTTCGCCCTGGACGACTTCGGCACCGGCTATTCCAGCCTGTCCTACGTCCACAAGCTGCCTATCGACCGGCTTAAGATCGACAGGTCCTTCGTAGCCGACATCGAGCAAAACGAGAGCGGACGCAAGGTCATTTGCTCCGTCATCGGTCTCGCCGCGTCGCTGAATTTGCAATGCGTGGTGGAGGGCGTCGAGACGCTCGAACAGGTGGCCCTTCTGAATGAGTTGGGCTGTGAACTCGTGCAGGGATACTGGTTTGGAAAACCCCTGGTTGAACAGGACGTCCTGCCCTGGCTCGCGACCGTCGGAGCCCCGGGGCAAGCCAGCGCACTGACACTCCAACCCGCCCATTCCCTGGAGATTCCGGCGCGGTGCTTCGAAGAGAGCCCGTCGCCAGCGCTGCGCGACGAAGCGTTCACGTGACTTTGGTGCTTGTTGAACCCCCTTTCACAACCAGAGGCCGTTCTGGTTCTGGATCTGTCGCGGCGGCCTCGCCCTCGCGGCGGCCTTCACCCTGACCGCCGGCTCGACCTTTGTCGATCGCATGATCGCGCTGGTGGAGAAGCGCCGAACGCCGCGACTGCCCTGGAGCTGCTCGGGCGCGAGAGCCCGGACCTCGTCATCCTCGACCTCGGCCTGCCCGATATGCGCGGGCACGACCTGCTCCGCACGATCCGGGCGAGCCATCCCGGCCTGCCGATCCTGGTTCTGTCGAGCCGGGACGACGAGGGCGGCAAGGTCGAAGCCCTTGACCTCGGCGCCGACGACTACGTCACCAAGCCCTTCGGCATGGCCGAGCTGCTCGCCCGCCTGCGCGCGGCCCTCCGGCATCAACTGGCGGCCCAGGGCGAGCGTCCGGTCTTCCGGGTCGACGGCCTCTCGGTCGATCTCGTCCGGCGCATTGTGAAGGTCGATGACGTCGAGGTGAAGCTGACCCCGCGCGAATACGACTTCCTGCGCGTCATGGTCCTATACGCCGGCAAGGTGCTCACCCATGCCCAGCTCATGAACGCCGTCTCGGTTTCGTCGGAGCCGCAATACCTGCGCGTCTACATGCGCCAGCTCCGGCAGAAGCTGGAGGCCGACCCCGAGCGCCCCCGCATCCTCCTCACCGAGACCGGCGTCGGCTATCGCCTGCGGGCTCCCGATGACGAACCGACCCTCGATCGGCGCGCGGCGAACGACGCCAAGCCGCCCGTGACGGGGACGAGCCGTTGATGCCGATCCCCGAACGTCGCCGGCCGGCGCGATCACCATCGACGCGTTTCTTGCGCCGACCGATGTGGTCCACGGCCTCCGCGTCCCGAACAAGACGGCCCTCCTCAAGGCGCTGGCCCATCGGTCGAGCGTGCCGCTCGGTCCCTGCCCCGACGATGTCCTCGCAGCCTCAGATGCGCAGCTCGATGCGGTCCCCGGACAGGAGCACGGCGTCGGGCCGGTGGTCGGTCTCGTTCTCGGCGTAGTCGACGGCGTCCTTCCGGCTCCGGAACAGGCCGCCGGCGCGTCCGCGGATCTCGACGGCCACCCAGTGGCCCTCGGGGTCCTGGCCGACGATGAACCGGTCGGCGTCCGTGCTGGGAGCGTCAAGGCGGATCGCGGCGACGTGGATCGTGGGAGACATCGTGCGTCTGGGGCTCACGCGATCCTCCGGGGACCGAGTCCTCAAGCTGGACCGGGACGCGTTAGGGTTCGAGCGGGTCGCCGGGCCGATCCCATAAGTGTGTCGTTAGGATTCCGGGGGCGGGACGGCCTACCCCCGATCGACCGCGCGTCAGGATCGACCGCAGAACCAGCCACCATCCGGCACCGGCCGCTCTGATCCGAACCCTCACCCAAATCAAACGGCACTGTTCTGCACGCTGAGTACAAGAATATCCGTATCTCGTACAAACCGGATCAACGGCTGCCGTGACCGAGACGGATTGTGGACAGCGCCTATCCACACGGAACCGAGTCCAATCGCCCTCATAGCCCGGCCCGGCTTAATGAATCCCTATGGACACACTCTTGAGAATCGGAGCACGAGTCTAGTCACGTAGGCAGATTCGGACGTGACCCGATGAACGCAGAGGAACGACTGGCAGAACTCGCGGCCGGCGCCCAGCGCCGGCAGGCCAAGCGACGCGATGCCCTTCGGCAAAAGGGCATGGTGCAGCAGAACGTCTGGCTGTCGGGTTCAACACGTTCGCTCCTCGATCAGCAGGTCGAGACGGGCCGGTTCAAGAGCCGCGCTGCGGCCATCGAGTGGGCGCTCGAATCCGTCTTCGCGCAGGAAAAGTCGATGTCGTAGCGGCAAAGCAAAAAGGGCCCCGAAGCCGGCAAGCCTCGGAGCCCTTTGGATCTCTCATCACGGGCGGTGAACGCCAGGTCAGAAAGTGATTCGCACCTCTTTCTAACCTCCCTGGCAGCCTCCCGTCAATGAACACCCTCGCGGGTGAACGATCCCGCTTTGCCTCCGTAGGGAGGTTGATGTGGAGAGGGTTCATTCCGGTGGACGGCCGCTGACGCGCGCCGCCCTCGCCGGCCGGAGACGTGCGCTCGATGAGGGCCGCACGATCTCCAGACGCGAGCTTGCGGGTCACGCCCGTGAGGCGGCCAAGGCGTTGCGCCTGCGCCCTGCCCTGCGCCAGGTTCTCGATGCGCTGGTCGGGGTTTGGGGCGAGCAGCCCTGGAGCCGGTTGCTGGTCTGGCCGTCGAACGAGCGCCTGTCCGAGAAGACAGGTCTCGCCGAGCGGACGCTGCGCTATGCCCTGCGGGATCTCGTCGGGCTCGAGCTGATCACCCCCAGGGACTCGGCCAACGGGAAGCGCTACGCGATCCGGACGCCCGATGGGACGATCGTGGACGCTTACGGGTTCGATCTCACGCCGATCGTCGCCCGCGCCGGTGAATGGGCCGAGAGAACGCGCCTCTTGGCCGCCGAGGTCGAGCGCAGGCGTCGCTCGTTCGACCTGTTGACCGTCTGCCGCCGGGCGATCCGCGAGGCGCTCCAGGGACTGGCTGAGCAGCACCCCGAAATTTCGATTTCCGATCTCACCTCGGCGCGGGATGCGCTGGAAAAAGCCTCTCCCAAGCGGTCGCGCTCGTCTGAGGATCCGAGCTTTGTGGTTCAGGCGTGGCAAGAGCTTCGGGAAATGGCCGAGGAACGTTTCTATCAAGCCGGCTGTGCCGGCAAATCGTGCAGCCACTTAGAAACAAACAACGAGCCTTCTAGTAAGCCTTGTAGCAAGGTCTCTCCGAGGAGAGATGCGGAACGGGCTGTGATCCACCCTGCCCTCGTGGCGGCCGCCTGCCCCGTTGCTGCGGAATTCGGTTTCGAGCTTCGGACGGAGCCGGATCTGATCGATGCCGGTCGCTCGATGCGCGGCTCGATTGGAGCGCATCCGAGCGCTTGGTCCGAAGCCTGCGAGGCGCTCGGCCCGCTCCAGGCCGCGGCGCTCGTGGTGATGGTCGCCCAAATGCACGACGACGAGACGTCCGGAAGGCGCAAGTCCGAGATCCGGAATCCTGGCGGCTACTTCCGGCATCTGATGCGTCTATCGGCAGACGGACGCTACAGCATCCCCGCAGAACTCATGACGATGCGTCGGCAGCGAATGACATAGGGGGAGTAGGGCGATGGCGACGTCACAGCACGGGGTAAGGCCCAAGGAACAGGTCGCCCAGAGCGCGACGGCGCAGGTAGGTCAGCCGGCGGCGGCGCAGATGTTCGGGCCGGTCGTGCAGCAGGTGGCATCGCTGGCACCATGCCGCGAGATCGCGGTTGGCGTTCAGGCTGGTGTCGTGCGCCCGATGGCAGGTCGCCAGGATCGGCAGGGTCAGCCGCGCCGTGCGCAGATCGGGGCCGTTGCGCACCGGCTTGCCGCCTCTCGTGCGCCAGAGACCGTCTCGCGGGTCGAAGACAGCCGGCAGCAGCTGCCGCATCGGCCGGCCGCGATCATTGCGCCACAGGCCGTCCTCCGCATCGTACCATGCGCCTCCATCGACGCAGGCGATGACGCGGCCGTGCGGACGGCCGCACGCCTCGCAGCGGCCCGCTGCACGGCCGAAGCGGATCGTGGCCGAAAGCTGCGGCCAGTCGATCGGGTAGAAGTGGCGGTGTTCGGGGCGGATCGGCACGGTCCGGCCACGCTAGCACGGCAGCAGGCGTGAGGAATCCCCCCAAGATCCACTCTTGGGGGATGTCGGTGACGCCCATTCGTGTGGGAATCGCCCGCCGATCCCGCGCCGTCCCCTTAGGCGACGTTCCGGACAGGGCGCCGCGTTTGCCTGATGGTTCGGGGGATGAGTTCGATCAGCCCGGTGACCTCGCCGGAGGGACGGGCCGGGCTGTAGAGGAAGCCCTGTGCGCTGTTGCAGCGCCGCAGCCGGAGCATTTCCGCCTGCTGCTCCGTCTCGACGCCCTCGACGGTGACATCGATCCGGAGGTCGCCCGCGATGACCATGATCGCCTTGATCACGGCCAGGCATTCCGGCCGGCTGCTCAGATCGCGCACGAAGGCCCGGTCGATCTTGATTTTGTCGACAGGGTATTGGGTCAGGTAGCTCAGCGACGAGTAACCCGTCCCGAAATCGTCGAGAGCGATCCTCACCCCCTTCGCACGCAGCGCTTGAAGGTTTTGCAGGACATGCGGGGTGTTGGCGAGGAAGATCGACTCCGTGATCTCGATCTCGAGGCGCCCCGGCGCAAGCCCTGTCGCGTCCAGTACCGCTTCGACCTCCTGGAAGAAGTCGGGGAGCCGGAAGTGCGTCGATGAGATGTTCACGGCAACCCGCATCGGTGCCGGCCATGTCAGGGCTTCCGCACAGGCCGTCCGCAGGGCCCAGCGCCCGATCGTGATGACGAAACCCGTGCTCTCGGCAATCGGGATCAGTTCGGCGGGCGAAACGGGGCCGAGGCCGGGTCGGGTCCAGCGCAGCAACGCCTCGCATCCCACGACCTGACCGTCCTGCAGGCTCACGAGCGGCTGATAGTGCAGCTCCATCTCGCCGTTCGCCAAGCCGGCCCGCATGGCGCCGTCGAGTTCCCGCCAGCGCTGAACGCGGCGTTCGAGGTCGGCGTCGAAGCATTGCCAGCGGCCCCGGCCGGCTTCCTTGGCGGTGTAGAGGGCGAGGTCGGCCTTCCGCAGCAGATCCTGAAGCTCGGTCGCATCCTGCGGGGCCCGTGCGATCCCGATGCTGACTCCGATCTCGGCCTGCATGCCATCGATGAGGTAGGGCCGGTGCAGCGACGCGATGACGGCCTCGACCAGGATTTCCGCCTCCGCGCTCTCCCGACCGCGGTGCAGAATCGCGAACTCGTCGCCGCCGAGGCGGAACACCTGCGCATTCGCGTCGATGCTGGCGCGCAGGCGGTCGGCGACCTGCCGCAGGAGGTCGTCACCCGCACAATGGCCGGCCGTGTCGTTGACCTTCTTGAAGCCGTCGAGGTCGAGATACAGCAGGTTGACGGGGGGACCGTCGCGCATGGAGGCCGCGCAGGCCTCCGCAGCCACGTCGTGGAACACGATCCGGTTCGACAGTCCGGTCAGAGGATCGCGCGTCGCGAGATAGGCGATGTGGGCGTCGGCCTCCCGGCGCTGCGTCACGTCAGAGCCGACGCCGCGGAACCCCGCCAGGGTCCCGCGCTGATCGGCGAAGGGCTTGCCGCTCAACGCGAGCCACCGCAGGCCGGTCGGGGTCTCGATCGCGACGAGGAATTCGTGGAACGCCCTCCCCTGCCGAAGATGGCTGAGCAGGTCGGGGGTCCGGTCCTCCTCCCGGTCTTTTCCGGCTTGGAGGAGATCCCGGAACGAACTGCGCTGAAGCTGCTCGATCGGACAGCCCAGTGCGTCGGCCATCCGCGGCGAGACGTGCTGGAAATGGCCGGTCTCGTTCGTCTCCCAGAGCCAGTCGCTCGTGTTCTCCTCGAACTCGTTGAGGAGAAGGCCGATGGTCTCGCTCTGATCCTCAACGCGGACGCGGTCGAGGATGCGCTGGCGCGAGAGGCGGCTCATCCGGTGGACACTCACCCCGACGAAGGTCGCGTAGACGAGGAGCAGGACGGCGATGCTCAGAGCAATCGGCTCGCCGCTGCGGGCCAGCCCGATGAAGCTGCCGACGATCACCGGGATCGCGAAGAGGTAGGAGACCGACAGGAGCGGCCCGACCACGTAGGCGTCCGAGATCAGGCCGGCGGCGATACTGACGACGAGCAGCCGCTCGTCGCTGCTGGCTGAGCTGAAGAGCACGACCGGCATGGTGGCCCAGGCCAGACCCAGCGCGAGAGCGAACCCGGCGGAGATCCGGTAGCCGCGCCCGACGCCAACCTCGGTGACGGCGTCGCCGTAGAGGCGCTGGTAGAGCCAAGTCGTGTAGATTGTCGCCGCGATCACCACGGCGACGACGGCGAGCAGGCCAAGCAGATAGGCACGCGGCGCCGAATCCCAGAAGAAGTAGGCGACCGCGACCGCGATGATCAGCTGGGTGACAGCGGAGTAGTTGGCGAGCTTCAAGGTCTCGTCGAGCAATCCGGCGCGAACCTGCAGGCTGTAGCGCGCCGGCAGCCCGTCGAGCGTGTCGATGCGCCGAAGCCGATTGATCAAGGCGCTGAAGCTCTGCGTCGATGTCGTGGTGTCGTCCGATGTCGTCGTGCCGTCGCAGCGCATCTCGGGGACGGGATCAGTGGGCATGACGCGGGACAACTTTCATCTTCATGCCGCCCTTGGGCCGAAGCGTCACACGAAACTGCGTCGCCGGCATCTCCGCCTTCGCGGGCACGAAGCGGAAGGCTGGCAGAAGCGTGGCGAGGATGACGAGGCACTCCGTCAGCGCGAGGCCCATGCCGATGCAGACGCGCGGCCCGGCGCCGAACGGTAGGTAGGCGTAGCGATCCCGCGAGGCCGTCAGCTCCGGTGCGAACCGGTCCGGATCGAAGACCTCCGGCCTGTCCCACAGCGACTGGTGCCGGTGCAGGGCGTAGACGGGCACATGCACCGACTCCCCGGCCGGGATGACCGTGTCGTCGAGGCGGACCTCCGCCGCCGTCCGCCGGACGATCAGGGGGGCCGGCGGGTACAGGCGCATCACTTCGAGGATGACCTGCCGGGTGAAGGCGAGCCGGTCCACCGCCTCGTAATCGGAGGCTAGGTCCGCCCCAAGACCCGCGATCTCGTCGAGGATACGCGCCTCGACCGCCGGGTGGTTGGCCAGCACCCGCAAGGTCCAGGTCAGAGCGAGCGCCGTGGTCTCGTGGCCGGCCGCGACGAAGGTCAGCAGGTTGTCGATCAGGCTCTCGTCGGACAGGCGCTCCCCCGTCTCCGGATCCTTCGCCTGCAACAAGAGGCCGAGGAGGTCGGCACCGGGTTCGCCGCGCGCACGGCGCCGTTCGACCGTTCGCGCCACCTCGCTCCGGAGGTAACGGACCGCCCTCCCCCCGGCCCTCGCCCCCGGATGCGGCATCCAGGCCGGCGCCCGCAGCATCGAGAGTGCGATCTTCCAGGGGGTCTGGCCGAGATAGGCGTCGATCGCCCGTCCGAACGGCTCGACCTGCAACGCGCTGTCGCCGGACACCATCGTCGCGACGATGACGTCGAAGGTGGTGCGCATCATTTCCGGCAGGATGTCCCGCTCGCCGTCGAAGCGCGCGTCGGGGGATGCGTGAGAAGACATCTGGGCAAGCCAGCGCAGGCGCGTGGCATGGGCGGCCTCCGCCATGGCGGGGATGAAGGCCCGGACCCGGTCCGGCCGGAACATCGGGGCGGCCGTTCTGCGCTGCCCCCGCCAGTGCGGGCCGTCCGCCGTCAGGATGCCGGACCCGAGGGCGGGCGCCAGGGCCCGCAGCATGAAAGGCTCGCGCTCCAGAGCCCCGGCCTGATCGACAATCAGGCTGCGGATGTGCCTGGGCGTGCAGACATAGGTCGTCCGCTGGCCGAGGAAGCGCGTTGTCACGAGCGGCCGCGTGTACACCTCGTCGGGCCACGCCTCGATCAGGCTGCGAAGCATCGTGGCGAGCACGGACGGCAACGCGACCGCCTCGGCCAGCGCCTCCTGAAGCGACGGACCGCCCGCCTCACATACCCGAAACGTTCCTGCGGACGACATATCGGCAACCTTTCCGCCGTGACCCTCCGTCACCATCGTTAAGTTTCTCGCAGCTTTGCCGCCGCAGAGACGCGCCGGACAGAAATTATTTTGACGACGAATTCATGTGATGAACGTTCGATTGACGCGCCGAGTCTCGTGCTAACCGCCACGTTACGCTCTGCTTCCTGGCAGACTCCTTATCAGGATTTGATTTGGTATGTTTCAACTATAAATATCTCATTAAACATATATTTCGTCGAAAGCTTGAAAGTTGCGAGGATATTGCCGCTCACCATCGGTGATGATGGATAGAGATTCATCGAGTCGACAAGGTGAAGAGCGGAACTATGTGGTGAGCGGAAGCTTACCCGAGGCCCGATGGCTGACGTTTCCTCACACAGCGTCAAGCGATACGGTCCGGTCCATGCACAGTTCGGTGCGGCCGATCAAACTCGGTCGGACAGGTTCGTTCATGACGACGGGGTTCTCCTGCGCTAAGGGTCGAGCCAATCCGTCGCCGTCTGTTCGGAGGGCGCCCGCGGAAAGGACCGTTCGTGGCCTCTGTTCTGGCCTCCATTGCCAAGCCTGCCTTCCTCGCCGACGGTGGCGAGATCGGCCTGCTTGTCCGCTCGCGGGATTGGTCCGCGACCCCGCTCGGTCCCCTTGAGGGCTGGCCGCCGTCTCTAAAGACCGCGGTCAACATCATGCTCACGTCGTCGGGCCCGGTCTCGATCCTCTGGGGGCCCGAGCGCGTCCAGCTCTACAACGATGCCTACATTCCGATTGCCGCGGAGCGGCACCCGCACGCGCTTGGCCGGTCGGCAGCCCAGAATTGGAGCGACGCCTACGCGACGTTCCTCGGTCCCATCCTCGACCGTGCGTTCGAAGGCGAGACGGTTCGGATCGACGAATATGCGGTGCCGCTGCGAGCCCCGTCGGGGCTTGTCGAACAGCGATGCTTCACCGGCAGCTTTCAGCCCCTGCGCGATGAGACCGGGGCGGTCGAAGGTGTCTTTCATCCGCTCTCCGAGGTGACCGGCACCAAGGCGGCCGCGGAGGATCAGCGCCGCGCCGAACAGGCGCTGCGGGCGAGCGAAACGCGCTACCGACAGATCGTCGAAGGGGCCGAAGACTACGCGATCGGGCAGCCCGGCAATATCCTGTTCACCCCCGAAGATCGAGCCCAGGGCCGGGCCGGCGAGGAGCTGAACCGGGCGCGGAGCCACGGGCGAGCGCTGAACGAACGCTGGCACATGCGCAAGGACGGCAGCCGGTTCTGGGCCTCGGGGCTCATGATGCGTCTCGACGCTGACGGCGGCAGCTATCTCAACATGTTCCGCGACCGAACCGCCGAGCATGAGGCCGAGGCGGCTTTGGCCGCCGAAGTCGCCGCACTCGGGCGGCTGCAGGAGGTGAGCACCCGGCTGGTCGGTGACGAGGCGCCGCAAGCGCTCTACGACGCGATCCTGACCGCCGCCGCCGACCTCATGGGATCCGAATGCGCAAGCATCCAGATGCTGGATGCCGCCGGTGACCTCAAGCTCCTGGCGCATCGCGGCTATGACCCGCGCTCGGCGGCCTACTGGCAGACGGTGGACGCGCGGTCCGAGAGCACCTGCGGCATCGCGATGACGACGGGCGAGCGCGTGATCGTGCCCGACGTGGAGGATAGCGGCCTCGCCCATGGCAGCGGCGACCTTCAGTCCTACCGCTGGACGGGGATGCGCGCGATCCAGACCACGCCGCTGTTGTCACGTTCGGGCAAGCCCATCGGCATGATCTCGACGCACTGGAAACAGCCATACACGCCGCCGGAGCGCGACCTCAGGCTCTTCGACGTGCTCGCCCGCCAAGCGGCCGACGCGATCGAACGGACGACGGCTCAGGCAAACTTGGTTGAGAGCGAGGCGAGGCAGGCATTCCTGCTCTCGCTCTCGGACGCAATGCGCTCACTCAGGACCCCGGCGGACATCGCCTCGACGGCGGCCGAGCGTCTCGCCGAGCGTTTCAGCCTGAGCCGAGTGTTCTACGCCGAGTTCACCGGCAGCCTGATGAGGGTCGAGCGCGACTACACGAGGGGTGTCGATTCGCTCGTGGGTGAGCACGATCTGGCGGCGTTCGGGCCGGACCTGCTGCGCGCCTACCACGATAGCCCGATCGTGAAAGTCGATGACGTCCGCGTGGACGCGCGGTTCAGCGAAGACGCGCGATCGGGGCTCCCTGCCCGGCAAGTCGGCGCCTACCTCGATGTGGTGCTGTTCGAGCACGAGCAGTGGGTGAGCGTGCTGGCCTTGCAGAGCGCTAAGCCCCGGATCTGGACATCCTCCGAAGAGGGGTTGTTCCGGGAAGTCGGCGAGCGCGTCAAAGCCGCCATCGAACGCGCACGTGCCGAGGATCGGCTTCGCGAACTCAACGACACGCTCGAGCGGCGGGTCGCCGAGGCGCTTGCCGAGCGTAACATGCTGGCAAAGCTTGTCGAAATGACCGATGTCATGATCATGGCGGTCAGTCTCGACTACAATATCCTCGCCATCAATGCCGCGAATGCCGACGAGTTCGAACGCATCTACGGGGTGCGCCCGAAGGCCGGCGACAACATGCTGGAACTGCTCGCCGACCAGCCGGAGCATCAGGAGCAGGTGCGGATCGGCTGGGCCCAGGGCATGCGCGGTGAGCCGGTCACCTTCGTGGAGGATTATGGCGATCCGACCCGTGTTCGCCCCTATTACGAGGTCAACTTCCGACCGTTACGCAATGAAAGCGGCGAACTGATCGGCCTCTACCAATTTGTCACCGACGTGACGGACCGTCTGCGCCGGGAGGCGCAACTCGCCGAGGCGCATGACGCGCTGCGCCAGTCGCAGAAGATGGAGGCGATGGGGCAGCTGACCGGCGGCGTCGCACACGACTTCAACAACCTACTGACGCCGATCATAGGCTCGCTCGACATGCTGCAACGAAAGCAGCTCGGAAACGAGCGCGAGCAACGCCTCATCGCCGGTGCGATGCAATCGGCCGAGCGGGCGAAGACGCTGGTCCAGCGGCTGCTCGCATTTGCGCGTCGTCAGCCGTTGCAGCCGGTGCCGGTCGACATTGCGAAGCTGGTCACCGGCATGGGCGAACTGGTCGCGAGCACAACCGGTCCGCAAATCAGGATTCTGGTCGAGGCCCCGGACGACCTGCCGCCGGCCAAAGCCGACCCGAACCAGCTCGAGATGGCGCTTTTGAACCTTGCCGTGAATGCGCGGGACGCCATGGCGGAGGGCGGCGGCACGCTCCGCATCTCGACCATCGTGGAAGACGTCAAAGCGGGTCATCGCACCGGGCTGCGGCCCGGCCCGTACCTTTGCCTGTCGGTCGCCGACACGGGCACCGGCATGGATGAGGCGACGATCGCGCGCGCCGTCGAGCCGTTCTTCTCGACCAAGGGCGTCGGCAAGGGGACGGGTCTCGGACTCTCGATGGTGCATGGGCTGGCCTCTCAGCTCGGCGGCGCGCTCATGATCCAGAGCCGACCTGGGCTCGGCACCAATGTCGAGCTGTGGCTGCCTCAAAGCACGACGGGACAAGAGGCCGTCAGGCCCGCGACTAGGCCGTCCGAGCTGCCCGCGACACGCGGAACGGCGCTGCTCGTCGACGACGAGGAAGTCGTGCGGATCAGCACGGCGGATATGCTGACCGATCTGGGCTACGCGGTGGTTGAAGCCTCCTCCGCAGAGGCAGCTCTTGCTCTCGTCAACAAGGGCGAGCACTTCGACCTTCTCGTGACCGATCACCTGATGCCGGGCATGAGCGGAACCGACCTCGCCCGCGCGATCCGGACGGCCAAACCCGGCATGCCCATTCTGCTGGTGTCCGGCTATGCCGAGCGCGAGGGCGTGGACCCCGACTTGGCGCGGCTGAACAAGCCCTTCCGCAAGGACGAACTCGCCGCGAGCCTCGCCCAGCTCATGACCGAGCATTGATCAGCGGCATGTTCTGACACGTATCGAAGCCGCGACGGACGTTCGAGGCTGGGTCTTCCAGCCTCACTGGCTAGCTGTAGGCCCACCGGCCCTTCAGGCATCACCTCGCGATGGCCGCGGCCGACCTCGCCGCGTGACTGCCCCCTCCCCTCCCCCTTCCACATCATCAGCACCGCGAACGAGACCACGTTGAGCGATCTCGGTCTGAGCCACCATGCGCGGAAGCTCAACCGCGCGCTCGATCCGGCCATCCTCAACCCTGAACTCTGCCCTGGTTCAGGCCCTTTGCTGCAAGTCCCTGCCTAAGCAGGATTCGGAGAGCGCGTCCGACAAGCGTGTCCACCTTGGCGAGTTGCGCACGCCCATAGTCGACGCGGTGCAACGCGTCCTGGCGACAGCGATCGGTTCGATCGCCCTCCCCTCGCCTCGCCTTCTGACACCGCGTGGACGTGGCTCAGGAGCGAGGCCTGCCACATCGGCACCTGAGATCGCGCGCATCCCCGCTCTTCCCGACGGTTCCTTCCTTGCACGCGTCCGAGCCTTCGCTTGTGCCGGGCTTGCGGGGGACTCGACTCTCGCTTGCGAATCGGCCTTGATCAGGCTCAGTTGCAGTTTATTAGCCATTCTGGCGATTTTTCTGCAAGCAAGGCCCAATCGGATGAACCCGCATACGGCGGCCCACCCCGCCGAGCCCCCTGCCCTCATCTCGCCCGCGGCGATGATCGGGGCACACGCAGCCGTGCTGCGCGATCAATTGCAGGCGATCTCGTCGGGCCTGTTCCCGCCGAGTTCGTCCAAGACGTTGCGGCGGTTTACCTCCACCGAGGTCGCCCGCATCGTCGGCGTCACGGTTTCACGTGTCCAGCAGCTTGCCGCCGAAGGTCTCGGCCCGCAGCCGGAGGTCTCGTCCAACGGCCGCCGCTCCTACAGCCTCGCCGACATCCACGGCCTGCGCGCCTATCTCGACGAGAACACCCGAGGCGGGCGACGCTACTCGCCGCGCCGGGGGGAGGGCGAACACCTCCAAGTCATCGTCATCGCGAACTTCAAGGGCGGCTCCGGTAAGACCACGACCACGGCCCACACCGCCGAGGGGCTGGTGCTGCGCGGCTATCGCGTGCTCGCGCTGGACCTCGACCCTCAGGCGAGCCTCTCCGCACTCCTCGGCATCCAGCCGGAGCTTGAGGTTGGCGAGGGTGAGACCCTCTATGGTGCAATTCGTTACGGTGAGACGCGCCGCCCGCTCGCGGACATCATCCGGCCCACCTATTTCACCGGCCTCGACCTCGTACCGGCAAACCTCGAACTGATGGAGTTCGAGCACGAGACGCCGCGCGCCTTGTCCCAGCGCCGACCGGGCGAGCCCCTCTTTTTCGACCGCGTACTTCAGGCGATCGAGTCGGTTGCGGACCGCTACGATGTCGTCGTCATCGATTGCCCGCCGCAACTCGGCTACCTCACCCTCTCGGCGCTCTGCGCGGCGACCTCGTTGCTCATCACCGTCCACCCGCAGATGCTCGATATCGCGTCGATGAACCAGTTCCTCGCCATGACAGAGGATCTTCTCGGCGTGGTGGCGGAGCACGGCGGCAAGCTCCAATACGATTGGCTGCGCTACCTCATCACCCGATACGAGCCCCAGGACGGCCCGCAGACCCGGATCGTCGGAATGCTGCGCACTCTGTTCGAGGATGCGGTCCTCACCGCCCCGATGGTGAAGTCCTCTGCGGTCTCGGATGCTGGCCTGTCGAAGCAGACCCTCTATGAGATTGCCCGGGAAGGCATGACCCGCTCGACCTATGACCGAGCGCTGGAGGCGCTCGAAGCCGTGAACGGCGAGATCGACGGCCTGATCCGGCGCGCATGGGGGCGGGCATGAGCCGGAAGACGAATCTCGACGCTCTTTTCGGACGCCGTGCGGATCCGAAGCCGCCGACCGAGGGTGAGTTTGCAGCTGCAAACCTAGACTCTCCGGCGTCGGAGTTTGCAGCTGCAAACCAGCCCCCTGCCCCGCCAACCGAGCGTCGGCGAAGCGGTGCGATCGGCGCGATGAGCGGGGCTTTGCGCAGTCTCGCGGCGCAGGCCGACGCGGCGGTGGGACTTCAGACCGGCGCGAATGTCGTCGAGCTCGACCCGGCGCTGATCGACGATTCCTTCATTGCGGACCGGGTTGCGGATCCGAACGACCCGAGCCTCGCGACCCTGGTCGAGAGCGTGCGCGAGAGCGGGCAGCAGGTGCCGGTGCTGGTTCGCCCCCACCCGACCGCGCCGGGCCGCTATCAGATCGCCTACGGGCGGCGGCGTACCCGTGCGGCGCGGATCCTGGAGCGCTCTGTCCGCGCCGTGATCCGACCCCTCACCGACGCCGAACTCGTCGTCGCGCAGGGCAAGGAGAACCTGGAGCGGCGCGATCTCAGCTTCATCGAGCGGGCGTTCTTCGCGCTGCGACTGGAACAGCACGGCTTCCCACGCGAGACGATCACGTCTGCCATGGGCGTCGGCAAAGGCGATCTCTCATCGCTGATCTCGGTGGCGAAGACCGTGCCGGACGACGTGCTCGCTGCGATCGGCCCTGCCCCGGCGGCCGGCCGGCCGCGCTGGCGTGATCTGGCAGAACACATGCAAGCGGCCGACCAGCGCGCGCTCACGGCAGTCCTCGGCGATCCGGCGTTCCAGGCCAAGGGCACGGACGAGCGATTCGCCGCCGTGTACGCTGCCGTCGCGCCGAAGACCGAGCGCAAGCCGAAGGCGCAGACATGGAAGGATGCGCAGGGCCGCAAGGTGGCGCGCGTGGAGCGCGCCGCCGACCGCGTCGCCCTCTCCTTCGACGAGACCGTTGAGCCGGGTCTGGCGGACTATGTCCTCGACCGGCTTCCCGAGATCCTTGCCGCCTACCGGGCGAGCAAGGGGTAACCCGACCGATCCATCCCGCGAGACAAGGAGACGAGGACACCGCAAAAAGAAAGGGCCCACCGAACCGAAGCCCGGCAGACCCTCTCTGTAGTCCTGGCAGATTCAGAGAATCACATCTCCCGGCACATCGCAAGGCTGAAAGCCGCTGACCGCGCAGCATTGCGTGGCGGCGAACGCCTGATCTTGGCCCGGTGCTCGACCAGAGCATGCTCCACATCACGACGCCCTTCGGGCGGCGGTCGCTGACGGCTGCGCAGATACGTGCGCAGGCGAAGGCGGACGGCTGCCCAAACGAGATCACCGTTCAGAAATGGACCGTGCTCCGCGACATCACCGAGGCGCGCGCGCCGCTCGGCCTCTCCGCGCCGAGCCTTGCCGTGCTCGACGCGCTCGCATCCTTCCTGCCCGAGGTCGCCCTGCGGATCGGGGAGGGGCCGGACCTCGTCGTCTTCCCATCGAACCGAGCATTGGCGTTGCGAACGCGCGGCATGGCCGAGTCGACGCTCCGACGCCATCTCGCTTACCTGACCGAGGCCGGTATCGTCATTCGTCGGGACAGCCCGAACGGGAAACGCTATTGCCGCCGCGGACGGAGCGGCCAGATCGCGCAGGCCTACGGCTTTGATCTTGCCCCGCTCGTTGCGCGGGCGGCCGAGTTCGCTCGGATGGCCGAGACGGTGCGTGCCGAGTCACTGGCCCTACGCGCGGCCCGAGAGCGCCTGACGCTGCTGCGCCGGGACTGCATGAAGCTGATCCAGGCCCTGGAGGCAGGGGAGGGCGCCCTGATCGCCGTGGAGCCGCTGAGAGGCCGCTACGGCGCGATCCTGGGCGCGCTGTCCCGTCACCCCACCTGTGCCGGTCTGGACGCGGTCGGAGACGCCCTGGCGGCGCTGGCCGCAGATGTGGGTAAGCGATTGCTGGCGCATCAGGAAGATCCGGATTTGAGCGGCAGTGCCGGTCAGATTGAGCGGCACCATCAGAGTTCAAAACCCGAACCCGTTGATCTTGAACCGGTTGGCACAATGGGGCGGGAGGACGCCGCTGCGCCCAGGTTCGTAAGCGCCGCGGCGTCGGTGCTCGCCAGGGCAGGGGAGGGGGGTAGCGCCGCCCAGCTGCCGGCCCGGACCACCTACCCGCTCGGTCTTGTCCTCGACGCTTGCCCTGACATTCAGGATTATGCCCGCGGCGGCATCAACTCCTGGCGGGATCTCGTCGACACCGTCGGGCTCGTCCGATCCATGCTCCGGATCAGTTCGCACGCCTGGGACGAAGCGCGCGAGGTCATGGGCGAAGACGCGGCGGCGGTAACCGTCGCCGCGATTCTGCAGCGTGCCGAGCACATCAAGGCACCGGGCGGCTACCTGCGCGCGCTGGTTGAACGCAAGAGGCGAGGGGAGTTCAGTCTTGGCCCGGTCCTGCAGGCCCTGACCCGCGCTCGGCTTCAGGTGCAGAGCGGCCGCCGTAAGAGCATTGCAGGATTAGTGACTCAGGGGAGGGGGGCAGGAGTCAGGGCTTAAATCAAGTTAAGAGCCCGGGACAAAACCGGGTTGTTTGTGTTCCGCAGATGAGGGCGCAAGCGAACGGGGTGAAGGCAAGGTAGCGGTCGGCGCGTTGATCGTAGCGGATGGTGAGCCGATGGAAGCAGTTGGGCCACTCGCTGCTCTCGATGCCGCGGCGGGCGATCCGGGGCGTGATGCTGTGCGCCGGACACTCGCGCCGGCAGCGGCGATGATCGTAGCCCTTGTGAGCATGCTTCTAAGAACGCCGAACAGAACGGCACGCTGCGGCGGGGGAAGCGTTGGTTGTGGATGGCTCGACCTCTGCTTGCCCCTGATCTCTGGACCGAGATTGCCGCGCTCCTGCCG
>NZ_LMNS01000020.1 GCF_001423405.1 Methylobacterium sp. Leaf123
CGGTCAGCGCCGCCCGATTGTCGATCGGAGGCCGTCCGCCCTTCGGGCGCGGCCGAGGTGGCGGCAGGAGCGCGGCAATCTCGGTCCAGAGATCAGGGGGAAGCAGAGGTCGAGCCATCCACAACCAACGCTTCCCCCGCCGCAGCGTGCCGTTCTGTTCGGCGTTCTAAATAGCCGTCCTTCTTTCATCGTGATGGCGGGAGGCGTGTTCATGTCGAGATGATCACCTTGAGCCCCCTCCCCTCCTCTCTCGCACATCCGACCGCCACTGCTGACCCATGGCTGACTTCAAGCATTACCATTTCAGAAGTCTGCTCTACGGCCTTAAGCAGACACGTGACGGCCGGCCAGTACGTCAGCAGGTTCGGGCACATTGGCGACCGCTGGGATGTGAAGCCAAACCGGTCCCGTCGTTTGCCGCTTCGTCAGTGGTGCACGGCCAGCATCCAGACTGCCATGCCGACCATCATCAGGTTCTCGGTCAGCGACACGAAACCGAGCGGAACGCTGCCCGAACCGCCGACGCAAGCGCACTTGATGTCCCGCTTGTCGACGTAGACTGCCTTGACCACGGAGACGGCGCCGACCGTGCCGATGAACAGGGCCACCGGGATCGACAGCCAGTCCAGGGTGCCCGCCACCATCAGCACACCGGCCAGCGCCTCGCAGAAGGGATAGGCGTAGGCGTAGCGAACCCAGCGTCGGGCGAGCAGGTCATAGCCCAGGAACATCGAAGAAAAGGTCTCGACGTCCTGGAGCTTGAGGATGGCCAGCACGCACATGCTGAAGGCGATGAACCACTCACCCGCGCGCATCGTCAGCGGCGTCCCGTAGGCCGCGTAGCTCGCCGCCAACGCCATCAACGCGGTCATCGCGAACACAGCGACGACGGGCGTGTAGCTCGTCGCGTTCGGGTCCTTGACGTCCTTGCCGAGATGACGCCGCAGCTCGTCGTAGCCGCCAATGCGCCGCCCGCCGATGAAGGTCTGCGGCGTGGTCTTCACGTCGTGCTCGGCCTTGAAGGCGTCGGTCTCCTCGCGGGTGGTCAGCCAATGATCGTCGACCGTGAAGCCCTGCCGTTCGAGGAGGTCCTTGGTCTTCAGGCCGTAGGGGCAGACGTGCTTCTCCATCACCATGCGGTAGACGGTGGCCCTGCGGGTGGTGTCGAGCATGGAGCGGCTCCTCGTTGCTGTTAGTCCAATTCGAGGGACAACCCACGAACCGTCGGATCGGGCACGGGCGGCGGTAACGCGTCCGCCGGCTCCGCCCGGGAGGCCCTCTCAAACCGGTTACGGTCAGCCCGCCAAGTCGCCGGCGATGTTGGCCGCCGCCAGCAGGCAGAGGCCCGCGAGCAAGGACGTCGCGACGACGGCCAGGACCAGATCGGACGCGCGCGGCGCCGCAGGGCGTAGCCCGAAGGCGAGTTGCCGCCAGCGGCCCTTGCGAAGCACGGAACGGGACATGATGGGCCTCCTTCGCCCGGTCTGCTCAGGTGCCTGCGAATCCGGCTAGACCGTCGGCGCTCGCGAACGACCGGCTTCAGGACGCGAGGATACCGGCCAGGCCGACGAGCAGGAGCAGACCCACCGCGATCCCGCACGCGGCCCACGCTGGCCACGGGGTGGCGCCGTCGCCGTTGTCATTGGCCGGACCCGGCAGCTCGCTCGGCCAGCGCCGCCACCGTCGGCAGGTCGACGGGGCTTGCAGGACCGACGGGCCCGATCCGACGTCATGGCGATGGCGATGGCGATGGCGACACGACATGACCGGGATATCGGGTGCTGCGGTCGCCCGTGGCAGTGCCGCCAAGGACGCACCGGAGATCGACGTCGGCCGATGCGAGGCCGCCGCCGAGGCGTGCCCAGTCCTCAACGGATTTTTTTACCGGGACCGTCGGCATCTGGGCGCCGCCCGTGCCGACCGCGCTTCCAGTCTCCGACCGTCTTCCCCAAGCCAACCGAGCCTTCCGAACGATTGCCGTCCTCATGTCTCTTCCTCGTCCCTGCAACCGTGCGGGCCGGGCATCGCCCCCCGCACGACTGCACGGCAGGGTCGGCTGCTCCGGTTTGAGCTTTCGTGAACCAAACCGGTCGCGCAAGGCGATCCCGAGGAGGCGCCCAGAGGGGTGTCAGGTTTGTCCCGACAGGAATGCGGTCTTCTCCGACTGCGCGCCCTTCCCCTCTGCCACAGATCACCCGGTGAGCGGGGAGAGAGGGGCGCCGAGCCCGAGCGTCCCCTGCCGTCCGGCGCAGGAACGTCCGGCCCACGGCCAGACAATCAGACACCCCGTCGAACCCGTCACGGTCGTGGCCCGCAAGGGTCAGCCCCACCATCACGGAGCTGAAAACCGATGAAACGTCTCGCACTGGCCCTCGCGGCCGTATCGAGCCTGATGCTGTTCTCGCCGTCGAGCGAAGCGCGACCCTTCGGCAGGGGCCATGGCTTCCACCATGGCGGCTTCGCCGGTCACCACGGCGGCTTCCGGGGCGTCCGCCACGGCTTCCGGGGACACCGTTCGGTCGGCTTCCGCGGCTATCGCCGCGGCTTCGGCGGGTACCGTCGCGTCGGCTTCGGAGGCCCGCGCTTCGGCTACGGGCGACGCTACGGCTACCGCCGCGGCTATCCCGGTCTCGGCCTGGCTGCCGGCCTTGGGCTCGGCCTCGCCGCAACGGCGGCCCGGCCGGCCTACTACGGGGGATACGGCGGCTACGGCTATGCCCCGGTCGGATACGGGTACGGCGCCCGCGGCTCCTACTGCACCTGCGGCTACTGACCCCCATCGAGGCGCCCCGGCATTCCCGCCGGGTCAACACCCATTCCCGACTCCCTCGGCGTGCGCCGGCCCGACTTCGGGACGGGTCGAGCCCACGTCGGCATAGACAGGTGAAACCGATGAAGAACCTCGCACTCGGCGTCTTCCTCGCGGGCTCCGTGCTCGCCGGCCCCGCGCTCGCTCAGGACAAGGCGCCGCAGCCACCCGCCGACGCCCAGACCAACCAGATGAAGACGCCGTCGGCCGGCACCGCGATGCCGACGACGGCCGGGGGCATGGGCGGCATGACCATGGCCGACACCGCGACCGCCAAGATCAAGTTCGTCACCGCCAAGCCGGCCGAGGTGACCTCGTCGAAGCTCGTCGGCAAGAACCTCTACAACAACAAGAACGAGAGCATCGGCGAGGTCGAGGATCTCGTCATCGACAACGGCAAGACGGTCACCGGGGTCGTCGTCAGCGTCGGCGGCTTCCTCGGCATGGGCGAGCGCTACGTGCTGGTCGACCCCTCGTCGATCTTCCTGCACAAGGCGGACGGCAAGCTCAAGGCGATGGTCGACACCGACAAGGACGCGCTGAAGAACGCGCCCGAGTTCAAGTACAACAAGAACTCCTGACCCCCGGCGCGTGGTCCCGTGTCCGCGGGGCCACGCCCAAGCATTCCAGCGCCCGGGCGGTGTCGGGATGAACCTGACAGGTGTCGGTTAGAACGGCGACGCCAAGCGAAACCGCTTGTTGCCCGCCGAGGTCCAGGCCCTACTCGGAGCCGCTTCGTAACGTCGATGTGGTGAAGGGAGTGGCGATGCTCATGGACGTCATCATGCAGGGTTCCCGCGCCAGGGCCCTCGGGCGCCCGCGGGATGCCTGTCCCCATCCGGCCGATTCCCGCGAGCGCCGGGCCTGGTATGAGGGTTACGACGGATCGACCTGGGACTTCGCCGAGCGGGTTCCGCATCCGGCCGTGACGGCCCGCGGCCCGGCGGCCCGGAACGGGGCGGTTGACCCGACCTTGGCCTAGGTCGCAGACCTCCCCTCGACCGCGCACTCCCTCGGCCTTAAGGCAAAGCTTCGGGACCGTTCGGGAAGGCGACGGAGGGACGATGGGACGGAAACGACCCCACTCGTTCGAAGGCCGGACCTTCGGGCGCATGGAGAGAGTGGTCACGGCCCTGGTCGAGGCCGGCCTGCAGGACCGAGAGACCGCGCCGCCGAACCTGATCGGGCGGCTGCGGGACCTGGAGCGGAACGCCGCCGCCGGGGGCGACCGCCAAGTCCTGCAGGTGATCGCGTCGGGACGTCGCCTCCTCGGCGACGAGCAGGCGGTGACCGATCCGCGCGTGCTGACCGATGACGGCATGGTCGGCGTGCCGTTCGAAGACGGCGTGGTCTCGGCCGACCATGTGGTAGGGAGTATGGCTCGGCCGGTCTCCCCGGCAGGTCCGTCCGCCACGCCCCTCCCTGATCGGTTACCCCCGCATGACCGCCGGACGTGAGAACGGCGACGCCGGCCGGCCTGAGATCCATCGCGGCAACGGACGGACCTTCGTCGCTCTCGCGGTGGCCGCTGCCATCCCCGTGCTGCTGCTCAGCGGCTGGGTGGCGACCCTCTTGGCGCAGCAGCAACGCGGATTGACCCGCAGCGCCGCGGTAGCGAGCGCGGCCCGGGTGGCCGAGCGCGTCGCCTCCGACATCGCGACGCAGGTCGCGGTCCTCCGAGCCGAGGCTGCCTCGGCGAGCCTCGACCGGCCGGACCTCGCCGCCTTCTATGCCGAGGCCGAGCGGCTGAGGCGGGAGCACCCGCTCTGGGAGACCGTCGAGCTCGCCGGCCCCGACGGCGTGCAGGTCGTCAACCTGCTCCGCTCCCTCGACGACGAGCTCGGACCCACCGCCGACCGCGCGAGCTTCGACGCGTTGGTACGGACGGGGCGGCCGGTGGTCGGCGGGATCGGGCCGCTCGGGCCGATTTCGGGCCAGCGCCTCGTCGCGCTGCGGGTGCCGGTCGTCCGCGACGGAACGCTCCGCCACGTCCTCTCGGTCGGCCTCGCCACAAGCGCGGTCAGCTCGATCCTTCGCGACGCGGGCGCGCCGGAGGGCTGGGTCGGGACCATCGTCGATGCGGCGGGCAACACCATCGCCCGCACCCGGGCCGAGGCGGAGGAACTCGGCCACCCGGCCGGCGCCGCCCTGCTGGCGGCGATCCGGCGGGCGCCGCAGGGGTTCTACACCGGGTCTACGCTGGAGGGGCCGGACGTCGAGGTCGTCTACCGCACCCTGAAGGACACCGGCGGCTGGTCGGTGCATTTCGGCATGCCGGTCGCCACGCTAAACGCGCCGGTCTCGCGCTCCTACCTCGTGCTGGCCGGCGGCAGCGTGCTGAGCATCGGCCTCGGGCTCGCGCTGGTCGGGCTGGTCGGGCGCGACATGGCCCAGCGGAGGGCGGGCGAACAGGCGCGCTTCGCCCTCGCCCTACGGTCGAGCGAGGAGCAGGGCGCCGTCGCCGCCGAGGCCGCGGAGCTCGGCACCCTACGGTGGGATACGGCCGAGGAGACCGTGACGGCCACCCGTCGCACCGCCGAGCTCCTGGGATGGGAAGCGGAGGTGCCGGAGGGGCGCGAGATGATGGCGGATGCCGACGTCGCCTTCCTGGCTGTCGACACCGGCGACCGGGAGCGGATGGCGGCGGAGGTGCGGCGAAGCCTCGCCGAGGGAGTGCCTCTCGACGTGGAGCTCCGGGTTTCCCAGCCGAATTCGAAGTCGCGCTGGGTGCGCCTGACCGGGCGAGCGCCCCGGCTTCAGAACGAGGACCCCGCCGTGCTCGTCTACGGCGTAATCTCGGACATCGAGCCGCGCAAGCGCGCCGAGGCGGAGCGGCTCGACCTGCTGCGCCGCCTCGGCGAGGCGCAGGAGAACGAGCAGCGACGGATCGCCCGCGAGCTGCACGACCAGGTCGGCCAGACGGTGACCGGCCTTTCGCTCGGGCTCAAGGGGCTGGAACGTCTGCTCGACGCGCAGGGGGGCTCGGCCGAAGCCGGACGGCAGATCCAGTGGCTGCAGCGCCTCGCCGGCGAGGTCGGGCGCGACATCCATCGTGCCGCCGTCGACCTGCGCCCGACCGCCTTGGACGACCTCGGGCTGCGCGAGGCGCTGGCGACGCTACTGTGCGAGTGGGGCCAGCGCCACGGCATCCGGTCCGACCTGGAGTTCGTCGGCGAGGCCTCCCGCCTGCCGGCGGCCGTCGAGAGCGCGGTCTACCGGATCGTGCAGGAGGCGCTCACCAACGTCCTCAAGCACGCCCGCGCGGCCACCGTCAGCGTCTGCGTCGACCGTCGCCCGGACGAGGTCCAGGTCATCATCGAGGACGACGGCGTCGGCTTCGAGCCCGGCTCCGGCACCTCCCCGTCCGAGGCGCGCACGCCGACCGAGCCGCGGCTGGGTCTCTCGGGCATCCGCGAGCGTTTGACCCTCCTGAACGGCACGCTCGCGCTGGAGGCGTCCCCGGGCGTCGGAACCACGCTGTTCGTCCGCATCCCGGTGGCCCCGGCCGCCTGACGCACGAGAGGGAGCCGTCATGGACCGTATCCGCGTCGTCCTGGCCGACGACCATCCCGTCGTGCTGGCGGGCATCCGGACACTGCTCAACGCCGACCCCGAGGTCGAGCTGGTCGGGGAGGCCACCGATGGCGGCGAGGCGCTGCCGATGATCCGCGCCGTCGCACCCGACGTCGCGGTGGTTGACGTCTCGATGCCCGGCCTGAACGGCCTCGAACTGACGGAGCGGGTGACGGGCGAATGCCCCGGCACCCGGGTGCTCGTGCTGACCGTCCACGAGGACGCCGCCTACGTCCAGCCGTTGATGAGGGCTGGCGCGCGCGGCTACCTCCTCAAGCGCTCGGCCGCGGACGACCTGCTGCGGGCGGTCAGGGCCGTGGCCTCCGGCGGCGTCTATCTCGACCCGTCCATCGCCGGCCACGCCCTGGCGGAAACCTCCGGCTCGGACGGGCGCCCGGGTACGGTTGAGGGCCGCGAGCCGCTGAGCCCGCGCGAGGCCGAGACCCTGCGGCTGATCGCACAGGGGTTCAGCAACAAGGAGATCGCCCGGCGCATCGACGTCAGCGTGAAGTCGGTCGAGACCTACAAGGCGCGGGCCGCCGAGAAGCTCGGGCTGAGGACCCGCGCCGAGATCATCCGCTACGGCGCTGCGCACGGGTGGTTCGATGCCTTGGCCTTGCGCTAGCGCTGTCCCTCCGAACCCCGCTACGCAGCCGAACGGACTTGCCGCCGACCACTCCCCGTCGATCAACGGCTCCGGTCTTTACGTGCTTTCGACGGGGCGGGCGTACCGGGGACGGACGAGCCCTTCCTCGTGATGATCGGCGGCGTCCCGACCGCGCCGGGCTTCGCCTTGGGGAGGTTGCGGTCCCTCGAAAGAGCCCGTGCGCGATCCACCGGGTCCCCGTCGCGCGCGGCGGTCGGTTGCGGCGCGAGGCCTCCCGCGAAGCCCAGCAAGGGTGCTACGACGAGCGAACCCACCATGGGCCAAACGTATCTCGGCTTGTCGGTCATCCGGTCCTCGTCGGGCGTTTCCCTCCGCTCAACCGGTGGCTCCCGTGCTCGATCCCGACGGGTCGACCCAGCAAGCTCCACCCTCCGTATCGACCGAGCGTGCGGCGGCGGTTCACCCCGCCGGTTGTCCCGCTCCAGTCCGCACCTGGACGAAGCGAGCGTGCCGTTCCTCCAGGTCGGCGAGGTCGCTCGGGTCGGCGACGTCGCGCCGCGCTGCGGCCAGGACGAGGTCGGCATGTCGGCCGAGCTCGGACAGGCGCGAGGTCAACCGCTCGACCTCCGCGACGCGGGTGAGGACGTCAAGCATCCGCGCGAGCACGTGGACCGATCCGGCGGCGTTCTGGCGGATCATGTGGAACATCGCGTCGCACAGCCCGTCGTAGTCCGTCACCGGGTGGACGAGCACGACGCGGCCCTTGCGCGCGACCGCCCCCGTGGGCAGGTGCCGCGGCGCGATCCGGCACAGGGCGTCGCCAAGGTGGTCGAGCACGCTGCCCGCCGTCATAGGGTCGTTGATGCCGGGCGAGAGCGCCCGAACCGCGATCTCGACGAGTTGCCGCACCGAGTATTCCAGGTCCTGCAGCGCCGCAGGGCGCCGCCCGAAGGTGAGCGAGCGGGCGACCGCCTTGGCGGCGTCCTCGACGCCGGCGGAGAGGAAGGCGACCGGGAATCCCCTCGGCACGAAATCGCCCGCTCGAACCCTCAGGGCGAGGACCACGCGGCGCTCGTGCACCCAATCGGCGAGGCCCTCCGTATCGACCGCCTGCAGGTAGCCGCCGTCCGCCGGCGCGACCGCGGCGCCGCGCGGTACCTGCGCAGGCGGCTGGACGTCGGCCTCGTCAAGGGTCCGCGCCTCGACCGCCGCGCAGAGATCGCGATGGACGGCGTCGACCACCGTCTCGACGTTGATGCTGGTGGCGACGTGGTGGACGAACCAGACCAGCGTCCCGAGGCAGACCAGCGCCAGCAGCACGGCGCCCGAGATGGCGAGGTGCGGGACGAAGGTCTCCTCCTCGACGGTGCGCACCGTGCGCAGCACCATCAGCGCGTAGGCGAAGGTGCCGAGGAAGACGCCGAGCACGAGTTGGTTGCGGGCGTCGCGCACAAAGTTGCGCAGGAGCCGCGGCCCCATCTGGTTCGAGGCCAGCGTCAGCGCGGCGATGGTGATCGAGAAGGTGGTGCCCGCCACCCCGATGGTGGAGGAGGCCACCGCGCTGAGCAGCGCCCTTGCCCCCTCGGCGCCCCCGGCCCAGCCCCAGTTCGCGTCCGGGGAGGACGGGTCGTAGCCGGCGATGTGCCCGGTCTCCAGCCAGACGGCCGCCTGCGCCAGGCCGATGCAGGCGAGCACGACGAGCGCCGGCCGCAGCCAGAACTGGTCGCCCAGGAACTCGATCCAGGCCCTTACCCTCGCCCTCACCCGCGGTCCTTCCCATTCCCGGCCACCGGCATCCGGCCCTCGGTCGCAGCCCTCGCCACCTCGCTGGTTGGAGGCGATCTTCGGCGCAGGGTTTGCCCGGCGTGGACGCCGGCGGCGAACGCAAGGTACGGGGTCAACGCGTGGGGACGACGCCCGTCCCGTTCAGGCAGGGTTTCTCCGCGCGCGATGTTCCCTCGGGGCGGCGAGCACGAGGACGAGCGCCCCGGCCACCATGAAGGCGACCGAGCCGGCGAGCACGCCGATCTTGACCTCGGCCTCCAGGGCCGGCGCGTCCGCGAAGGCGAGCAGGCCGATGAACAGGCTCATGGTAAAGCCGACGCCGCAGAGCAGGGAGACGCCATAGACCTGCGCCCAGCTCGCGTGGGCCGGGCGCTGCGCCAGCCCGAGCCGCACGGCGGCCAGCACGAGGCCGAACACGCCGGCCTGCTTGCCGACGAACAGGCCCAGCGCCACGCCCAACGTCACCGGGTCGAGCAGCATGTGCGGGGTGAACCCGGCCAGCGCCACGCCTGCGTTGGCGAAGCCGAAGACCGGCAGGATGAGGTAGGCCGACCACGGCTGCACCGCGTGCTCCAGGATGTGCAGCGGCGAGGTCGGGTCGTCCGGCTTGCCCACGCTCAGCCGCAACGGCACCGTCATGCCGAGCAACACCCCGGCGACGGTGGCGTGCACCCCCGACTTGAGCACGAGGATCCACAGGACCACGCCGAGCAGGAGGTAGGGCCAGAGGCGGGCCACCCCGGCCTTGTTCAGCCCGTACAGCACGGTGAGGACCAGAGCGGCCTCGCCCAGCATCGTCAGGGACAGGTCGGCGGTGTAGAACACCGCGATGATGAGCACCGCGCCGAAGTCGTCGAGGATGGCGAGCGCCGTCAGGAACACCTTCAGCGAGACCGGTACCCGTGGTCCCAGCAGGGCCAGGACGCTGAGCGCGAAGGCGATGTCGGTGGCGGCCGGGATCGCCCAGCCCCGCAGGGTCTCGGGCGAGGACCAGTTCACGGCGGCGTAAACGAGGGCCGGGGCCGCCATGCCGCCGAGCGCGGCCAGCCCCGGCAGCACCCGGTCGGGCCAGGTCCGCAGGCGCCCGTCCAGCATCTCGCGCTTGATCTCCAGGCCGACGAGCATGAAGAACACCGCCATCAGGGCGTCTTTGATCCAGTGGAGCACCGAGAGCGGGCCGAGATAGGTTTTGAGCGCGGCGAAGTAGGTGTCCGCGAGCGGGGAGTTCGCCACCACGAGGGCGAGCGCCGCGCTCGCCATCAGGACGAGCCCGCCGCCGGCCTCGCTGACGAGCGTATCGCGCAGGGCCGACATCGGACGGCGGCGAGGCCGCGCAACGGCATGGGGAGAGGACGACACAGGCACGGATCTCCGGCGCTGGCGGCCCGACCAGCCCTCGTCCTGCCGGTCCGACCGACGGACCGCGCACCCTCGCTCGGGCTATCGCATCGGCGTGCGGCAGGCACAACCCGGCCCCTGGTGGATACACAAGGCGGGTGCGACGACCGGCACCCCGTTCAGGTGGCCGGAACCGTGTCCGGTGTAGGGGCTTCGACCTCCGGGACCCGCGAGCGAGCATTTCCAGGCGCATGCCACACCTGACCGAGAGGCTTCGAGCCCTGTACGAGGGCGACACCGACCGCGCCCACCGCTTCCGCTACGGCCTGCTCGCCTTCGACCTCGCCACGCTGCTGTTCATCGTGGTCTCCTCGTTCATGCCGCGCGAGCCGCTGGTCGAGGGCGTCGACGTGCTGATCGGGGCGGCGGTGACCGCGGACTTCGTGTCGCGGCTCGCCATCTGCCCACGGCCGGGCCGCGAGTTCCTGCGTCCGACCACCTGGGCCGACCTCGCCGCCATCGCCTCGTTCCTCGCACCCATCGTCGGCGAGGGTGCGGGCTTCCTGCGCATCCTGCGCACCCTGCGGCTGCTGCGCACCTACCAACTGCTCGACCGGCTGCGCGCCGACTTCCCGTTCTTCCGCCGCAACGAGGAGGTGATCATCGCGGCGGTGAACCTCGCGGTGTTCGTGTTCGTGATGACCGGCATCGTCTTCGCCACGCAGCACGGGCGCAACCCGGCCATCGGCAACTACGTCGACGCGCTGTACTTCACGGTCACCTCGCTGACGACCACGGGCTACGGCGACGTCACCCTGCACGGGACCGGCGGTCGCCTCGTCTCGATCGTGGTGATGATCTGCGGGGTGACACTGTTCCTGCGCCTCGCCCAGGTGCTGTTCCGGCCCTACAAGGTGCGCTTCCCCTGCCCGACCTGCGGCCTGCAGCGGCACGAGACGGACGCCGTGCATTGCAAGGCCTGCGGCACCGGCCTGAACATCCCCGACGAGGGCGCATACTGAGGCGGGCGCGCAGCGCGTTCCTCCCCGTCTCCTTCTCCCCGCTTCCGTGTGATCTGCCGGCGGCCGCGCGGGGGATTCCGACCGGCGGGCCGGCCCTCGCGCTGGCGCGACCGGTCGCCGTCGGTCTCCTCGGTCGGGTCGTGGAACAGCACTTGGCTGGTCGGGTTACGGCAGGTCTATGCCGGCGGCGGTGAGCGCGTTCTTGACGTTGGCGATGGCGTGGTCGAGGGCGTCGACCGCGTCGCGCCGCCGGGCGGGTTGATCCACAGCCCAAGGACATGCGCCGACGGTCGATTACCGCGTCCGTGCGGGCCGGCCTTCCGATTTACCCGACGCGGTGGCGCCGCCCCCGGTCGACGATCCGAAGGTCAGGCTCCATGTTCTTCGACACTTGGCACGGCCTGCTCTGGGTCCTGGTCGTCGGGCCGCTGGCCTACCTGACCCTCATCCTGTTCCTCAGGATCTCCGGCAAGCGTACCCTGACCAAGCTCAACGCCTTCGACCTCGTCGTGACCGTGGCGCTCGGCTCGACGTTGTCCTCCATCGCCCTGACCAAGTCGGTGGCGCTCCTGGAAGGTGTGCTCGCCCTGGCGACGTTGATCGGGCTACAATTCCTGATCACGTGGTCGAGTGTGCGCTCGCCCAGGGTCAAAGCGCTGGTCAAGGCGGAGCCGACATTGCTCGCCCATGACGGGCATTTGATCGAGGGCGCGATGCGCCGCCAGCGCATGACCCGGGACGACGTCCTCGCGGCGTTGCGCTCCGAAGGTCTCGACGACCTTTCGCAGGCAGCCGCGGTGGTAATTGAGACCGACGGGTCGATCAGCGTGCTGAAGGCCCTGTCCGGTCGTGGGGACGGGCTGGACGGCGTCGCGCGGCCGGAGACGGAGCGGTCCCGCTCGTGACGGCGCCCGCGCACCTCACGGCGACCGTGCGCGCCGGGACGCTCGCGACCGCGATCCCCGTCCCGCTTGTCCCGACCTAGAGGTGGGCGGTGCGGCAGATACCACGAGGCGGGTTCGCGGCGGTCTCGGTCGAGCGTATCGGCGTCTCGGCTCGGACCACCCTTATCCCGTGCGCCTCCGCCGCCAGTCCGGCGAAAGCCCGGTGACGGAGGCGCCAAGGGAGATTGAGGGCGTCGCCGCGGCCAACGCGTTGCTCTCGGACGTCCTCGCGACCGAACGGGTGCAGGCGCGTTGAGCTCACTTGCCATGAAGCCCCCCGCACCCGCCTGCGGCCTGGGCGGGGGACGCCCGTGATCTCCATCTTCGACCTCGCCGCCCTGCTGCTGACCCTGTCGGCGCTGTTCGGCTGGCTGAACCACCGCTTCCTGAGGCTGCCGCACACCATCGGCCTGCTGGTGATGGGGCTGCTCGCCTCGCTCGCCCTCGTCGGCCTCGACCTCGCCTTCCCCGCGCAGCATCTCTACGAGGATCTCACGAAGGTCCTGCGCCAGGTCGACTTCACCGACGTGGTAATGAACGGCATGCTGGCCTTCCTGCTGTTCGCCGGCGCCATGAGCCTGGACCTGCGGGCGCTCCGCGACCGGGCGGGGGCGGTGGCGACGCTCGCACTCGTCGGTACGCTTATCTCCACCGCCATCGTCGGGGGCGCGTTCTGGTTCGCGGCCGACGCCCTCGGCCAGCCCGTCCCCCTCGCCTGGGCGCTCGTGTTCGGCGCGCTGATCAGCCCGACTGACCCGGTCGCGGTGCTTGCCACCCTCAAGAACGTGAAGGTGCCGGAGGCGCTTGAGGTCGAGATGCAGGGCGAGGCCCTGTTCAACGACGGCATCGGCATCGTGCTGTTCACGGTCCTCGTCGCCTTCGTCGCCGGGTCGGGCGGAGAGGCGACCAGCGTCGGCGGCGTCGCCCGCCTGCTCCTGCAGGAGGCCGGCGGCGGGCTCGTCCTCGGCGTGACTACCGGCTACGTCGCCTACCGCGCCATGCGGGCCATCGACGACTTCCCGGTGGAGGTGCTGATCACCCTCGCGCTCGTCGCCGGCACCTATGCGCTCGCCCAGAAGCTCCACTTCAGCGGCCCGCTCGCGGTGGTCGCGGCGGGGCTCCTCGTCGGCGACCGGGCGCCGCGCGATGCGATGAGCGACGAGACGCAAGGGTACGTGTCCTCGCTCTGGACCCTGATCGACGAGGTGTTGAACTCTGTACTGTTCCTGCTCATCGGGCTGGAGGTGCTGGTCCTGCGTTTCGAGGCGGGAGGGCTCGTCCTCGCCGCCTGCGCCGTCCCCATCGTGCTGGTGGCGCGGCTCGCGGCGGTCTCGACGCCGCTCCTCGCCTTCCGCTGGGGCGGCAACCTCTCGGCGCGCAACGTGCCCTTTCTGACCTGGGCCGGCGTGCGCGGCGGCATTTCCGTGGCGCTAGCCCTGTCGGTCCCCGAGAGCGACGCCAAGCCGGCCATCCTCGCGGCGACCTACGCGGTGGTGCTGTTCACCATCGTCGTCCAGGGCTCGACGCTGGGCATGGTGGCACGCCGGACGCTCAAGGATCTGCCGAAGCGGGACGCCGCCTGACGGAGCGGGTCGGCCGCGCTGCCTTTCTCCAACCCGCCCCTCCGGAGCACAATCCATGAAACGGGACGGCTCGACGACCGTCGTCTACGCCGCGCTCGGCGGCAACCTCGCCATCGCCGTGACCTAGTTCGGCGCGGCGCTCAACGCCGGGTCGAGTGCCATGTTCACCGAGGCGCTGCACTCGCTCGTCGACACGGTCGATCAGGGACTGTTGCTGTGAAGCATGCACCGGGCGAAGCGACCGCCCGACGAGGCCCACCCGTTCGGCTACAGGTTGGAGCTGTACTTCTGGTCCTTCGTCGTCGCCCTGCTGATCTTCAGCCTGGGCGTCGCCTTCGCTATCTACGAGGGGGTCGAGAAGATCCGGCATCCCGAGCCGATCCGCGACGCCTGGGTCAACTTGACGGTGCTCGGCCTCGCGGTCGTGTTCGAGGGCTACTCGTTCGGCGTCGCGTGGAGGGAGATGCGCAGGCGGCACGCCGACGTCAGGATGTGGTCGGCGCTGCGCCGGTCCAAGGACCCGAACACCTTCACCGTCATACTGGAGGACGGCGCGGCCCTGATCGGCCTGGGGCTGGCCGCCGCCGGCGTCGCGGTGTCCGTGTGGTTCGACGAGCCCCGCGCGGACGGCGTGGCCTCCTTCGCCATCGGCGTCCTGCTCGTCGGCGTGGCGGTCGTGCTTGCGCGCGAGACCCGCAGCCTCCTCATCGGCGAGAGCGCCTCCGCGGCGCTCCTCACCAAGGCGCGGGACCTCGTCGCGCAGGACCGTCGGATCGCGCGGATCGAGGACGTGCGCAGCTTGCAGATTGGGAACGACAGCGTTGTGTTGGCCATGGTCCTGTCCTTCCGCGACAGGACCTCCGCCGAGGACCGGGACGCCGTACTCGACGGGGAGCAAGGGCGCCTGCGGACGCGGCTGCCGAGCCTCTCATACGTGTACCTGATGCCGGCCCGTGGCGGGCCGTGAGGCGACGGCGCAGGGCGGTCCGTATCCCTGCCGTGCCACGCGGATGGGACGTCGGCGTGACCCAAAACGGCCCTGCCGGCCGGGCGTTGTCCGTTGGGTCGGGCGAGATATGCGCCGGCCCCCCGGGGAAAGCCACCTGATGCTGGAGGCAGCGGACGCACCGCCGTCCTAGGAGGTCTATGACTTCCGACTCCCGCTCGCTCAACCCGTTCGGTGCAGCGCCCCTCCGTGATAGCCGCCCGGAGGTGGGCACGGAACGGACCCAGTACGGCATGGCGAAGCCTTTCGGCATACGACATTCCAGGCGGCGAATGACAGGTGTTCCAACGCCTAAAGCGGCTGACGGGTCGCCGTCGCCAGTGTGCCCGTATCTCAGGACGTTGTGGCCACTGGACCAACCATTCCGTCTCAGCGGCAGCTGTTGGGCTTTAAGCGGTCATTCAATTGGTCTCGGCCCAAGATCCGCTAATGGCGCGTAGCCGACCGATGGGCATGCTAACTCTTGACCCCTTCCGGACCTTCCCCTCCGTCAGTTTGGATGTCGGTTGAGGAGGAGGAAGCGGACGCAGCCAGCCGTGTTTTTGTCGTCGGCTCCACAGTCTTCGAGCGGTGCGCCGTCGGACATTCGGCTCCGGCTCATGCCGGCATCCTAATACCGCAAACCGACCTAAGCCGCTGCTTTTTGGCCAACCAAAAATGCGATGAAGTCCGCGGAGGGCAGCGGGCGGCTGACGTGGTAGCCCTGCACCTGACTGCACTGCTCCGACGCCACGAATGCGTATTGCTCGGCCGTCTCGACGCCCTCGACCGTGGTCATCATGCCAAGGCAGGAGCCCATGGTGATGATGGCCCGTACGATGGCAGCGCTCTCCGCGTCGGAGGGCAGCTGGCGGACAAACGAGCGGTCGATCTTGATCTTGTCGAAGGGGAACCGGCGCAGGTAGCTCAGCGAGGAGTAGCCCGTGCCAAAATCGTCCATGGCAAGCCCGACGCCGGCAGCCTTGAGGCGGGACAGCATCATCAGCGTCCGCTCCTCGTCGTCGAACATGACGCCCTCCGTGATCTCGAGTTCCAGCCGATGTGCGGGCAGACCCGTTTCACGAAGGATGTCCTCGACAATCTCAGGCAGCCGGTCATCGCGGAACTGGACAGGCGAGAGGTTGACCGCGACCTTGATCGCGTTCGGCCATCGGGTTGCATCGGTACTGGCGGTTCGCAGTACCCAGGCGCCGAGCGGCATGATGAGGCCCGTCTCCTCGGCGAGGGGGATGAAGTCGGCCGGAGAGACGAGCCCGCGGCGGGGATGGCGCCAGCGAACCAGGGCCTCCGCTGCCGTTACTAGCCCGGACTGCGCATCGACCAGAGGCTGATAGTGCAGCTCGAACTCGCCGGCCTTCAAGGCACGGCGCATGTCGGTCTCCAGCGTCCGGCGTGCCTCAAGCCGCTCGGCCAGGGCGGGCTCGAAGACCCTGAACCGCGCCTTGCCTTCCGCCTTCGCCTGATAGAGCGCGAGGTCAGCATTGCGCAGGAGCTGCTCCGGATCGGACCCATCCTGCGGAGCCAGGGCGACGCCGACACTGGCGCCGACATTGACGAGTTGCCCGTCGAGCAGGAAGGGACGTTCCATCACCTCGACAATGCGCGCGGCTAGGCGCTGCGGCCTGTCACTCTCCTGAACGCCAAGCGCGAGGACGGCGAACTCGTCGCCGCCCAGGCGCCCGACGACATCCTCTTCGGAAAGGGCCGACCGCAGGCGTTCAGCGACCTTGCGGAGCAGGGCATCGCCCATGGCGTGGCCGAGGGCGTCGTTGACGAACTTGAACCGGTCCAGATCGAGCATGAGGACGGCAAAGCCCCGCCCGCTCTCCCGAAGGATGGCCGCGTGATGCGTCAGAACATCGCCGAGCCGGGCCCGGTTCGGGAGCCCCGTGAGCGCATCGGTGAAGGCCAGCGTGCGCATGCGCGCCTCGGTGTGGAGCCGTTCACGTTGATCGCGGATCGCGACCACAGTCTGACGCTCGTGGCCGAGCAGCACCTCCTTGCGCAGCACACGCACAGGCAGGGTCTGGCCGTCGGCGGCGGCCAATTCAGTGTCCCGCTCCTCCTGCTCCGGGAGATCGGCCACAACGAGGCCCGGCAGCAGCGCCGAGAGGTGGCGGCCGGTCAGCTCGGCTTGCGTCAGGCCGGAGAGGCGTTCGAGGCTGTGATTGGCGGCCGCGATGACCTCGCCGTTGCAGACCGCGAGGCCTTCCAGGGCGATGTTGGCGAGGTCGCGCAGGCGCTGCTGGTCCTGCCGCTGCTGGGCCCGTGCATGCAGGGTCAGGCGCAAGCCCACGAAGGCCAGGATCAGCAGCCCGAAAGAGACGGCCGCGAGGACCGGCGCGATCGTGGCAGGCGCGACGGCGGTCGCCGGAAGCGCGACCTGGGGATCGAAGGTCAGGGTTACGGCGGACATCCCGCCGATGTGTAGGACGACGATGGCAGCGATCAGCAGCGGGGCACCCAGCTGGCGAAGGCCACGGTTGCGCTCTCCCGCGAACACCAGTGCAAGACCGAACAGGGCGAGTCCTACAAGGCAGGATACAGCAACAAGGGACATGTCCCATGCAACTTGCCCTGTCACCCGGTAGGAGGCTTGGCCGAGATAGTGCAGTGCTGCGATGCCAAGACCGAGGATCAGCCCGGCTGCGAGGCGCCTGAGAGCCCGTCCGATAATGTCTGGCCGGGGTTGAGTGGCCGGGATGGCGGTGATTCCAGAAGGGTGCTGAAGCCTGATCTGGACGTGCCATGTG
>NZ_LMNS01000021.1 GCF_001423405.1 Methylobacterium sp. Leaf123
CGTCCACGCGTTTGGCGCGGGGTGGAGCAGCCCGGTAGCTCGTCAGGCTCATAACCTGAAGGTCGCTGGTTCAAATCCAGCCCCCGCAACCAACACGCACACAGACAAACACCACCACAGATCAACAAACCAACCGACAGCACCCAAACGACCGCAAGCCCGCTGGCCACCATGCCCGCGGGCCTTTTGACGTTTGCGCTATCGATCGGCTGAACCGTACGCAGACCGCGCGAAGAGACCGCGCCACCCCGGCGAAGTGGTTTACCCACCCACCAGGCGCGAGCAGATCACCCCGCACCCCGCCGCAGGCAGGGGAGGGGGCTCTCGGTAATCCCGAGCCTGGACACTCGTCAAACGCAGGGCAGGGCAGAGGTCGCTCACCTTGATGCCGCCCAGGTTGGCCGCAGGATGGGTTTTCGACATGAGAGACCTTCCCATGACCGCCATGCGAGCGCTTCTTCTGACGGCTGCCGTGTTCGTGGGGACGGCGGGCGTTTATCTCGGCTGGGCCCTGACCAGCGACGAGGGTTATGCCGCCGGAGGCCGGGTGCTGAAGGCGCGTTACGGCTTCCTCGCCATGTCGCATGCCGAGCGGCAGAGCCTTCGCAAGCTCGCGATGATGAAGGCGGCCGGCCAGTGCGAGTGGGAACTCGACGAGACATTCTGGAAGCGTGTCTATCAGCTCTATGTCGGCGAAGAGCGAAGCGTGCGCGCCGCCGTCTACGCGACGCTGCTGGATGAGCAGGAACGCTATTTCCTGACGGATGCGGACCATCGCCGATGTCAGGCGGCCTGGGCCCGATTCGGCACGGCGGGCGCCGACGTGCCAGGCATTCTCCGCACTGTTCGCTCGGAGGCGAGCGATCCGGTCGAGGAGGTCTTGATCGACGTTCGCGCCGAGGCGAGCGCTCCCTGAAGGCGACGGATCGCCGGTCCGCGCGAGAGCAGAGCGGCCCCGGCGGTCGCAATCCTAAAAAAGCCCCATGGCCGCGCCATTGCGAAATGCCCGGCGAGGGCCGGATCGGTCTTGCCCGAACCGACGCTTCGCGCGACACGCAAGACCGTCATGCTCAAAACAGCCTTCGTCGCCGCGCGCGACCGTCAGCGCCTTTCGGAAATCGCTTCGGTTCTGATCGGCTTCGGGCTGACCAAGATCGTCGACCGACTCGGGCTGCACAACATCCCGCTCATTCCCCGGCGAACGCCGCGGGTCGATGTCACGCGGCTCTCGCAGCCGGAGCGGCTGCGCCGCGCCATCGAGACCCTGGGGCCGACCTTCATCAAGTTCGGTCAGGTTCTGGCGAGCCGCCCCGATCTGCTCTCGCCGGTCTGGACCGATGAGTTGGAGAAGCTGCACAGCCAGGTGAAGCCGGTGCCGTGGGCCTTGATCGGTCCGCAGCTCGAAGCCGATCTCGGCGCGCCGCCGGAACAGGTCTTCGCCGAGTTCGACCTCAATCCGATCGCCTCGGCCTCGATCGCCCAGGTCTACCGGGCGCGCTTGCATTCCGGCGAGGAGGTCGTGGTCAAGGTCCTGAGGCCGGGCCTGCGGAAGATCATCGAGGCGGATCTCCGGCTGATGGCGCATGGCGCCCGCATCGTCGAGGCGGAGTGGCCGGAAATGGCCCGCTATCAGCCTCAGGAGCAAATGCGCCACCTCGCCAACGGCCTCAACGGCGAGCTCGATCTGCTCAACGAGGCCCGCAACTGCGAGATGATCGCCGAGATCTTCGCCGGGCGCGACGACATCGTCATCCCGAAGATCTTCTGGGAATGGTGCTCCGAGCGGGTGCTCGTCCAAGAGTTCATCCACGGCATCTCGCCGAACGACGGCGCCGCATTGCGGACGATGGGCGCCGACAAGAAGGCGCTGGCCCAGAAAGGCTGCGACGCCTTCCTGCGCATGGCGCTGATCGAGGGCGTGTTCCACGCCGACCCGCATCCCGGCAACCTGCTGATCCTGCCCGGCAACCGGATCGGCTTCATCGATTTCGGCATCGTCGGGCGTCTGTCGCAGAAGCGGCGCCAGCAGCTTCTCGTGCTGATCGGCGCCATGCTCAAGCAAGATGTCGATGGCCTGATGGCCACGCTTCTCGACTGGACCGGCACGTCGAATCCGGACCTGAGCAAGCTGGAACAATCCGCCCAGAACTTCGTGCAGGCCCATTCCTCGATCCCGCTCAATCTCGGGCTCGTGCTCACCGACTTCATGACCATGGCCCGCGAGAACGACCTCGCGATGCCGACCGATCTGGCGATCCTGTTCAAGGGGCTCGTGACCGCCGACGGCGTCATGCGCCAGCTCGATCCCGGTTTCGACCTGTTCGCCGCCGCCGGCCCGACCGTGCGGGCGAGCATGCGCTCGCAATTCTCGCTACGCGGCCTGATGCGCAAGGCGGAATCGCTCGGGACCGGCCTCTACGGCGCGGCCTCCGAACTGCCGACGCTGATCCATCTCATGCTGGTGCGCCTCAAGCAGGGGCGCGTCACCGTCGAGATCGAGCTCAAGGGCATGGACAAGCTCGTGCGGGGCATCGAGCGGGGGGCCGCGCGGGTCGCGGTCGGCCTTGTCGTGGCGGCGTTCGCCACGCAGCTCGCGCCGCGGCTCATCGATCTCGGCACGCCGGCCTTCGTCATCATCGGGATGACCGTGGCGGTGCTTGGGATCGGCTGGCTGGTGTTGCTGAGCCGCGATCGTTGAGATCGATCGGGCGGGGCCCGGTGTTCTGAACGGACGGCCCGCCTCCGGTTGAAGGGCGCCGTGAATGCCGAGACGAATGTGCGCGCGGCCGCCGCCCAGGAGGGCGGGGCCGGTGCTGTCGCGGGGGCCGAAAGTCGGGTCTCAGGCGCGGATAACGGGCTTGGCCTTGAGGGCGGCGGCCAGCGCCTTGAGCTGACGGTCGAGGTCGGCCAGTTCGTTCAGGGCGATGGTCTTGTGCCCCGCCTTCACCGCGCGCTCGATATCGCTGACCTGCGAGGAGGCCATGCGCTTCAATTCAATCGCGAGTTGGTCCCTGGTCATCGGCGCTCCTTTCGTCACCAGGCTCGATGAGCCGGTGATAGGGGCTTAGGCTTAACCGGGAGTTTTCTCCGGGGCTTTCGCGTTCACCGTCCCGACCGCTGGCTGCCGATCAGATGCCTGAGGGCCAGTGCAGCCCCGAGGCCGAGGACGGTGAGGCCGAGTCCGCTCAAGGTCGAGGCGGACGGAAGCCGTTTGCGCGCGAGCCAGCCTCCATCCGATGCCGTGCCTTCGCGGACCGGCGCACGGAGCGCCCCGTGCGTCACCGGGGCGGGGTCCGCCCGGTCCAGCGCCCGGTTGAGAGCAAGGCCCATCAGGTGCTCGGTCGGGCCGGGTGCCAGGGCGTAGGCAGCCTGGGCGGCACGGGCGGGCCAGCCCACCGCGATTTCGTCGCGGGGATGGCGCACGACGTGAACGAGCGTCTCGGCCACCTCCTCGGGGGCGTAGAGCATCGGGCCGGGGTCGAGGGTGCGGCCGGAAACGTTGGCGCCGTGCACGAAGCCCGGCGTATCGACCATCGCCGGAAACACCGCGCAGACGTGAATATGGGGCGAGCGCCGCAATTCCTGGCGCAGGCTCGCGGAGAAGCCGCGCAGGCCGAACTTGCTCGCCGTGTAGGCCGCGGCGAAGGGCGCCGGTGCCCAGCCACCGAGCGAGACCATGTTGACGAGAACGCCCCGTCCCCGCTCGAGGAAGCGGGGCAGCACGGCGTAGGCACCATGCATCGCCCCGAACAGGTTCACCTCGACGGTGCGACGATGCAGGTCGAGCGGCGCATCCTGGAACGGGCCGAACACGCCGGTGCCGGCATTGTTGATCCAGGCGTCGATGCGGCCGAACCGATCCTCCGCCGCCCGCGCCAGGGCCTCGACCGCCTGCGGGTCGGTCACGTCGGTGGGCACCGCGAGCGCCGCCGAGCCGAGCCGGCTGCATTCCTCGGCGAGCCGGTCGAGCAAGTCCCGCCGCCGGGCCGCGACGACGACATGGGCACCGGCCCGCGCGAAGGCGAGGGCGCCGGCGCGTCCGATGCCGCTCGAGGCGCCGGTGATGACGACGACGGCTCCGTGAAGGTTTTTCAAAGCAGACTCCCGGCCAAGGCGTCTCGCCCCGAAGGGCCGGACGCTTCCGTTCGGCATTTTTGCAAAATCAGAGAATCGGCTTGCCGCCCGTCACCGCCACCGTGGCACCGGAGACGTAGCTCGATTCGTCGGAGGCCAGCATCACGTAGACCGGCGCGAGCTCCTTCGGCTGCCCCGGCCGCTTCATCGGCACCTGCGAGCCGAATTGCTTCACCTTCTCGGCCGGCATGGTCGAGGGAATCAGCGGCGTCCAGATCGGACCCGGGGCGACGCAATTCACGCGGATGCCCCTCTCGGCCAGCATCTGCGCGAGGCCGCCGGTGTAGTTCTGGATCGCGCCCTTGGTGGTGGCATAGGCCAGCAATTGCGGGGTCGGCGTGTCGGCGTTGACCGAGGTCGTGTTGATGATGGCCGAGCCCTCGCGCATGTGCGGCAGCACGGCCTTGGTCAGGTAGAACATCGCGTGGATGTTGACCTGGAACGTCTTCTCCCACTCCTCGTCCGAGATCTCCTCGGGATCGTTGAAGGTCGCCTGATGCGCGGCATTGTTGACGAGGATATCGACGCGCCCGAACGCTTTGACCGCCCGCTCGACGATGCGCTTGCAATGGGCGGCATCGCCGATATTGCCCGGCACGAGCACGGCCTTGCGGCCGGCTTCCTCGATCAGCTGACGTGTCTCGGCGGCGTCCTCCTCCTCATCGAGATAGGAGATGAGCACGTCGGCGCCTTCGCGGGCATAGGCCAGCGCCACGGCACGGCCGATCCCGGAATCACCGCCGGTGATGATCGCCTTCTTGCCCTCCAGGCGGCCGGAACCCTTGTAGCTCGTCTCACCGTGGTCGGGCCGCGGATTCATCGCATTCGTGGAGCCGGGCATGGGCTGCGGTTGGTCGGGAAAAGGCGGCTTCGGGAAGGATTCCATCGACCTTGCTCCGGTGCTGTCGGTTGTCGGGGGTGCCCGGACAACCCCGCCGCACGAGTCGGGTTCGGCCGAATTGTCGCGCGCCGCGCCTGTGCTCCGCAGGAGCCCCTGCGCGTTGGTGTGTTCGCTCGTTCCGCGGCCGGGATGAGCATCGTCGGGCTTGAAGGGAGAGCGGATGCGGGCCGAGCAGGCTTCACATCGTGAAGAGGGAGAGGATGCGGCGGAGCACGCCGCCGCGGATGCCGCGCGGGCGGAGACCGCCGTCGAGGAGACGCGCCGGGCCGACCGCGATACCAGCCGCATCCGCTGGCTGCGGGATCAGGTCACGCGGTTGCGCAAGCGCCTGCCGCTGCGGCGGCGCTTCTCCGGTGGGCTGGCGCATGGTGTGATGTCGGCGGTCGCTGCCATCGTCGCTTATCTGCCGACCCAGATGCTCGGCCTGCGCGAGGGATTCTGGGCCGCGATCACCGCCGTCGCCGTCGCGCAGACCGAGTTCGGCGCGACCCGCTCCACGGCCCGCGACCAATTCACCGGCGCCGCGATCGGCGGACTGATCGGGCTCGCTGCCTACCTGACCCTGGGACCGTCCCTGCCGACCTACGCCGCCACGGTCGTGCTCGCGATCCTGACCTGCTGGCTCGTCAACGTGGCGAGCGCCTGCCGGCTGGCCGGGATCACCGCCACCATCATCCTGCTGGTGCCGCATCTCGGGCCGGTGGAGCGGATGGCGGGATCGCGGGTGCTGGAGGTCGGCTGGGGCGTCTGCGTGGCGATCGGCACGGTCTGGCTCGTGACGCGTCTGAACCGGAGGTTCGGGATCAAGCTCTGACGTCGGCTGGCGGCAAGGGTGTCGGACGGGCGCCCGCCGGAAAACTCGGGTGGGAACTTGGCCGTATGCAGCGGGGGTTCCTGACAGGATGCCCGAGAGGCACCGCCTTCCACGCTCCGAGGACGTTTTATGAAAGCACTTTGCTGGCACGGCAAAGGTGACATTCGCTGTGACACGGTGCCGGATCCCACGATCGAGGATTCCCGCGACGTCATCATCAAAGTGACCGCCTGCGCGATCTGCGGCTCCGACCTCCACCTGATGGACGGACAGATGCCGACCATGAAGTCGGGCGACGTGCTCGGCCATGAATTCATGGGCGAGGTGGTCGAGACCGCGCCGGGCTTCACCAAGTTCAAGAAGGGCGACCGCATCGTCGTGCCCTTCAACATCAATTGCGGTGAGTGCCGCCAGTGTAGGCTCGGCAACTACTCCGTCTGCCAGCGCTCGAACCGCAATGCCGAGATGGCGGCCGCGCAGTTCGGCTTCACCACTGCCGGCCTGTTCGGCTACTCGCACATCACCGGCGGCTATGCCGGCGGGCAGGCCGAATATGTGCGCGTGCCCATGGCCGACGTGGCGCCGATGAAGGTGCCCGACGGCATGGACGACGAATCGGTCCTGTTCCTCACCGACATCCTGCCGACCGGCTGGCAGGGCGCTGAGCATTGCGAGATCAAGGGCGGCGAGATCATCGCCGTCTGGGGCGCGGGGCCCGTCGGCCTGTTCGCGATCCAGTCGGCCAAGATCATGGGCGCCGAGCGGATCATCGCCATCGACACGGTGCCCGAGCGCCTTGCGCTCGCCCGGAAATACGGCGCGACTGACATCATCGACTTCGCCAAGGAGGACGTGTTCGAGCGCATCAAGGAGATCAGCCGGGGTGAGGGCGCCGACGGCGTCATCGACTGCGTTGGCATGGAAGCCAGCGCCGGCCACGGCCTCTCCAGCGTGATCTCGACGCTGCAGGAGAAGCTGACGTCGACCGAGCGGCCCTACGCCCTGATGGAAGCGATCCGCGCGGTGCGGCCCTGCGGCATCGTCTCGGTGCCCGGCGTCTACGGTGGGCCGATCCCCGTCAATATGGGTGCGATCGTCCAGAAGGGCCTGACCCTCAAGAGCGGTCAGACGCACGTGAAGCGCTACCTCGAGCCGCTGACCAAGCTGATCCAGCAGGGCAAGTTCGACACCGCCTCGCTGATCACCCACCGCTCTGCCGACCTCGCGGACGGGCCCGACCTCTACAAGACCTTCCGCGACAAGAAGGACGGCTGCGTCAAGGTCGTCTTCCACCCGAACTAAAAGCACAGAGAAGAAAGGTCTCGGAGCGAGCCATGGCGCGCAAGGACGGTTTGAAATTCGGCGATCTCGGCCCGCGGGCCGCCCATCTCTGCGTCGATGCGCAGAGGATGTTTTCCGAGGAGACCGACTGGCACACGCCCTGGCTCGCCCGCATCCTGCCGAACATCGAGCGCATCGCCGCCGCCCATCCGGCGCGGACCGTGTTCACCCGGTTCGTGCCGATCCGCTCGGCCGAGGAGGGAAGGGGGGCCTGGCAGCGCTACTACGAGCACTGGCCCAAGATGACCCTGGATGCGCTCGGCCCGGACATGGTCGAACTGGTGCCGAGCGTGACCCGTTTCGTGCCGCCGGCCAAGGTGATCGACAAGATCGTCTACTCCCCCTGGATGGAACCCGAACTGGCAGGATTGCTGGAAGCGGAGGCGATCGACACCCTTGTGGTGACGGGCGGCGAGACCGATGTCTGCGTGCTCGCAACCATCCTCGGCGCGGTCGATCGCGGCTACCGGGTGATCGTCGCCTGCGATGCGGTGTGCTCTTCCGCCGACCAGACCTACGACGCGATGATGTTTCTCTACCAAAGCCGCTTCGGCGAGCAGATCGAGACGGCCTCGACCGACGAGATTCTGGGCGCGTGGTCCTGATCGCCGACGGAAACTGGGCCGTTCGCGGCCGGGTTTCGGTGTGACAGACGGTGGTGCTCGTTGCCGGCGTCGGGTTCGTTGCGGCGGCAAGCCTGATCGGCGGCACCCGCCACCGCTGAGTTCGGCCCGCGCATGGCGCGGGCCCCTCGTTACGACCCGCGCTCTGCCGAACCGGCATCCACCTCGGCGGAGCGCGCCGCGAGCCCAACCCGATGGATGTCCCCGAAACGGATCCGACGTGGCGAGCCTGGACACAACCCTGGACATCTTCTCGGCACTGCTCGCATCCGAGCAACCGGTTCCGGTCGGCGAGGCCGACGAGGCGATCTGGGCCTATCTCGCCGCGTTCGGCGGTCTCGATGCGCAGGTGAAGGCCCTCGATCGGCTCGCGGAGGGCGTGGCCGGCCTCGATGCCACGTCCGCCTTCATGCCGAGCCTGCGCGATGCCCTTGAGCGCCACCGAGCGCGCCTCTCCGAACCGTCCGCCTGACGGCTCTCCTCAGAACAGCGTTCGCCAGCGACGAGATCGGCCCCTCGCATCCGCTTCCAATATGAGTTGCCGCCCCACCGATGGAGCGATGCCCCCTATGGCGATCAGGCGGGGGAGCTTGGCCCCATCGAGCGCATCGCCGCGGCAATCTTCGCAGCTCGAAGAATGCGTGCCCGCAGTCTTTAAGGCTGCGCTTGCAACACCGTGAGGCATAAGAGGTGCGAATTGCGACGCTTCTGTTTTCGCCGGCGCGTCGATCGTCCTGCGAACAGCCGAGGTTTGCTGTCGGGAACAATCATTCGTTGGCGTCATATTATCGCCTCTTGTTTCCGTAGAGTGCAGGCATCTCACAGATCGACGGTACGGAGAGCGCAGGCGACGGCGCACCGTACGCCTCACCCTCGTCGCTGAGTTGGATGCTGCATGCTCAAGTTCGCCCTCACCGCTGCTCTGGCCGCCGCGCTTGCCTCGCCGGCGATGGCGGGAGATTTCGATGGGACGTGGTCGGTTCAACTCGTGACCGAAAGCGGCATGTGCGACGCCCAATACAGCTACACCTTGGCCGTACGGGATGGACAGGTCCGCCCGGTCACCGCGGTGGCCTCCGGCGGCACCACGGTGAGCGGCCGTGTCGGGGCGGATGGGGGTGTCGGCCTGAACGTCGCGGCTTCGGCCGCGAACGGGACCGCCTCGGGCCGGCTCCAGGCCCGCTCGGGCTCCGGCACGTGGCGCGTCTCCGGCGGCCTCTGCACCGGCCGTTGGGTGGCCAAGCGCCACACGCTCCGGACCGCGCTTGCCGAGTAACCGGATCGTCGGTCTTTCAAAATAGAGGGGCGAGCCCGCAAGGCTCGCCCCTTTTTTCGTGCGTGAGGGGTCCGTACGTCGTCAGGCGGCCGCTTCGAGCCAAGCCCGCGCCTCGCCGATACGGGCGCGCTCGAACACCTTGATCTGCACCGGCGAGACGAAGCCGAACGTCTCGGCCACGGCCTTGAGCCAGGTCGCGTCGGTGACAAGGGCTACGTGGCTCACGCCCTTCATCATCGAGATGCCGAAGCGCGGATCCTTGAAGAAGGCCGCCGGCTCCATGCCCTCGAAGCTGCGGATGTCTTCCAAGAGTTTGATGCGGCCGCCCTTGTCGAGGTCGGCCTTCATCGCGGTCATGACCGTGTTCATCTCCTCATCGGAGATCTTCCCATCGACGACGATCTCGGCGATGGCGGAATCGGGCTTCTTCTCATAGGTCAGCAAGGCGCGGCGCTCCTCGAATGAGCCGAGGACGAGCGCGCCCGCAGCAAACTGCAAGCGACCTCGATCGACGGCGGACGGGCGCGATTATAGGAAGCTCTGCGGGTCCACGTCGATTGCGACCTTGAGGTTACCCCGCGGCTTCGGTCCGCGCGCCAGCCAATCCCGCAGATAACTCTGCACGTCGATGCCGCGCTCGGTCTTCACCAGCAGCCGGAAGCGCCAGCGCCCGCGCACCAGGGCAAGCGGCGCCTCCGCCGGTCCGAGCACGGAAATGCCGGGCGGCGGTTCGGCGACGCGCGCCAGCGCCTGACCATGCGCCTCGGCCTTCTCGCGCTCTTCCCCGGAGACGATCAGCGCCGCGAGCCGCCCGAACGGCGGAAGCCCCGCGGCCTCGCGGGCATAGATCTCTTCCTCGTAGAAGCGGTCGGCATCTCCCGAGAGCAGGGCGGCGATGACCGGATGCTCGGGCTGGTAGGTCTGCACCAGGGCGCGTCCCGGCCGCTCGCCGCGCCCCGCGCGCCCCGTCACCTGCTGCAGGAGTTGAAAGGTGCGCTCGGCCGCGCGCGGATCGCCGGAGGTGAGGCCGATATCGGCATCGAGCACGCCGACGAGGGTCAGGTGCGGGAAGTTGTGGCCCTTGGCCACGAGCTGCGTGCCGACGACGATGTCGCAATCGCCCGCCGCCACCGTCTCCAGTTCCTGCTGCAGCCGCTCGGCGCCGCCGGGAAAGTCGCTCGACAGCACGACGATGCGCTGTTCGGGGAACAGCTCGGTCACCTCCTCGGCGATCCGCTCGACGCCCGGCCCGCAGGGCGTGAGATGGTCGAAGGCCCCGCACTCGGTGCAGGCCTCGGGCTTGCGCTCGGCGTAGCCGCATTGGTGGCAGACCAGCGCCCGGCGGAAGCGGTGCTCCACGAGCCAAGTCGAACAGTTGCGGCACTGGTAGCGGTGGCCGCAGGCCCGGCACAGGGTGAGTGGCGCGTAGCCCCGGCGGTTGAGGAACAGCAGTGCCTGATCGCCCGCCGCCAGCGTCGCCTTCACCGCATTCACCATCGGCGGCGACAGGAAGCGCCCGCGCTCCGGCTTGTCGCGGCGCATGTCGATGGCCGCGATGTCGGGCATCGGCCGCCCGCCGAAGCGGCCGGGGAGCGCCACGTGGCGGTAGCGCCCGCTCTGCGCGTTGACCCGCGACTCGATCGACGGCGTGGCCGAGGCGAGCACCACCGGGCAGCCCTCGATCTTGCCGCGCACCACCGCCATGTCGCGGGCGTGATAATGGACGCCGTCCTCCTGCTTGTAGGCGGATTCGTGCTCCTCATCGACGACGATCAGGCCGAGATTCCGGAACGGCAGGAACAGGGCCGAGCGGGCGCCGACCACCACCGAGACGTCGCCCGCGGCCACGCCCGCCCGCAGCCGCTCGCGGCGCTTGCCGCCGATGCCGGAATGCCAGGTCGCCGGCCGCACCCCGAAGCGCCCGGCGAAGCGGTCGAGAAACTGCGCGGTCAGCGCGATCTCCGGCATCAGCACCAGGGCTTGCCGCCCCTGCCGCACGCATTCGGCCACCGCCTCGAAATAGACCTCGGTCTTGCCCGAGCCGGTGACGCCTTCGAGGAGGATCGTCTCACAGGTCGCGGCATCGGCAGGGGAAGGGGCGTTCGCGATGAGAGCATGCGCGGCTTCCGCCTGCGCATCGGACAGCGGCACCCGCGGATGGTCCGGGTCCGGCGGCAGCGCCACGGGCTCGGGCATCAGCGCCACGGTCTCCAGCGCGCCGTCATCGATCAGTCCATCGACCACGCTGAGCGAGACGCCGGCTTCCTTGGCAAGGGCGCTCTTGCCCCGCACCGCGTTGTCGGCGGCGACCGCCATCACCTTGCCGCGGGCGACCGTCTGCCGGCTCGGCGGCTTGCCGGCGGCGCGCACGCCGACACGCGGCGCCTCGTTGCGGGCGGCCTCGTCGGGCAGGCGCAGGGCCATGGCGAGCGCCGATCCCTTCGGCGCCAGGGTGTAGCGCGCGAGCCAATCGACCAGCTTGCGCAAGCCCTCCGAGAGCGGCGGCGCCTCGACCTTGCCCGTCACCGGCCGCAGGTTTCCCCCCGAGGCCCGCTCGTCGAGGCCCCAGACCACGCCGATCGTCTCGCGCGGACCCAGGGGCACCTGCACGATGTCGCCCTCGGCGAGGGTGAGGCCGGCCGGCACCGCGTAGCTGTAGGCGGTGTCGAGCGCGAGCGGGATCAGGATATCGGCGACGGCAGGCATGGAATCATGAGGATGGAATCACGAGAGCGGTCAGATATGTTCTATATATGTTCTTGCCAGCGGAGGCGAATGCGGCTTGGCCCTTATCGGATGCCCGAGAGCCCCCGCGCAACGGGAACGGCCGACAGGCTGACGATGGCCATCACCCAGAAGCCTTTCGCGCCGATGTGATCGTAGAGGAAGCCCGAGAGCAGCAGCATCAGCGCGGAGGCGAGCCCGAGCCCGAAGGTGCCGTAGACCGTCAGCGCCGTGGCCCGGCGCTGCTCCGGCACGGTCTCCACGATCAGCCGCAGGCAGGCGAGATGCAGAAGCGCGAAGGTCAGCCCGTGCAGGGCTTGGATCAGGATGAGGCCGGGCAGCCAGGAGGTCTGCGCCTGCACCGCCCAGCGCAACGCTCCGGCAAACGCCGCGAGTGCCAGCGCCCGATCCGGCCCGATCCGCGCCAGGAGCCGCGGCCCGAGCCAGAGGAACACCGCCACCTCGGCCAAGACCGCTTCTGCCCAGAGCAGGCCCGCCACCCGCGGCCCGATTCCCGCTGCCTGCCAGACGATCACCGCGAAGGCGTCGTGCATCGCATGCGCGCCGATCACCAGCGCGGCGGTGAGGACGAGCCGGCGGAAGCGGGCATTCGCGGCAAGCGCCGCAAACCCACCGCCCGCGCCCTCGGCCGGCATCGCGGGCGCGGCATTCCGCGGGAGGTGCCATGTCAGCGCGGCCCCGACGGCGAACAGAATGCCGCAGGCGAGGGGGCCGGCGCCGTAGCCGAAGATCCCGATAATGGAACCGGCAAGGACGGTGGTCGCGATGAAGGCGGCCGAGCCGACGCCGCGGATGCGGCCGTAGACGGCCCCGTCGCGGTTGCCGGCAAGCGCCACCGTATCGGCCAGCGGCGCGAGCGGCGCGGTCGCCGCCGCCTGGGCGAGGGCGACCGTGAACAGCACGAAGAAGCCGTGGCCACCGAGGAAAGCGAGGGTGAACACCGCCGAGAGGGCGAGTGCTCCGGCCAGAAAGGCCCGCACGGCCCCGTGCCGGTCGGCAAGCCGTCCCGCCAGCGGCCCGGCGGCAAGCCGCACCAGCATCGCGGCGGAGAGCAACGTTCCGATTTCGCTCGGTCCCAATCCCCGCGTTTCGAGGAAAGCGGGCAGGAAGGGCGAGAGCGCCCCATAGGCACCGTAGAGCGTGGCGAAGAGCAGGAGGAGGCGGCCCGAACCGGTCCGCCCATCGCGCGCCGTGCCTTCCTCCGTCGCCGACACCCCGCACGCCTCGCTGAAATTCCCCGCCGCGACCCTGCCAGGGAATGCCTCCGGATCGAAGTGCGGCCGGCCGCCGTCTTCCTGCTTCGCCCCCTGTCGAACGGCGCCGACTCGAGTTCCTCAGCGCAATTCGGCGATCTCCGCACCGCACTGTCCTCGGCCCGTGGACCAGCCATCGGCGTGTGCAGGCTCGGCCGAAGCGAAGGTGGGTGCGCCCGCTTCCGGAGTGCTGCCGCCCTCCAGAGGGTGATCCCACCTCGGAGTTCGGCGACGATGGGCCCCCGGTCTCCGGGTTAACGATCGTGGGGCGGATGAAGGCAGAGCCGCATTCTGCCGGTATCGACAGCCGATCCACCCTTGACGCGCAAGCGTGAGCGCGCAGCATCATTCGGGACAACGGCTTGGCTCCTCATCGATACATCGGAAGAAACCGAACGGTGACCACTCCCCACTGCAAGGCATTCGCCGCCGCAGCGCCCACACGGCCATGAGCGGAACGGGCGCCGACGGGACCGAAGGCGTCCTGCTGCTGCACGGTATCGCTCGCCGGGCCGCCTCGCTGCGCCCGCTGGAACGCCGGCTGACACGCGCCGGCTACGTCACCCTCAACCTCGATTATCCGGCACGCCGGCTCGGACTCGCCGACATCGCCGAAGGGATCGCGCCTACCGTCGCAGCCTTCGCAGGGGAGGTGGCGCGCCTCCACATCGTCACCCATTCCATGGGCGGTCTCGTCGCCCGCGTGCTCCTGGCCCGGCACCGGCCGGACAAGCTCGGGCGCGTGGTGATGCTGGGCCCGCCCAATGGCGGCAGCGAGATCGCCGATGCGCTGCACCGTCTCGCACTCTACCGCCGGTTCTTCGGCCCGGCCGGCACCGAACTCGGCACGGAGCGCGGGGCCGCGCAGGCACGCCTCTTCGGCCCGGTCGATTACCCGCTCGGCATCATCGCCGGCCGCCGTAGCCTCTATCCTCTGGCCTCGCTGTGGCTGCTGCCGGGGCCGAACGACGGACGCGTCACGGTTGCGCGCACCCGCCTCGACGGGATGACCGACCATATCGTGCTGCCGACCGCGCACCCGACGATGATGTGGAACCGGAGCGTGGCCGCCGAGACCCTGCATTTCCTGCGCGAGGGGCGCTTCAGCCGCCGGTGAAGGATCGCGCCGCGGGCGGGCCAAAAGTCGGCCAATGGAACGAGCCGGCAACCACCTCTTGGAACGATGCGCGATCCGTTCCATTTTCCTCAAGTCGACAGGCTGCCCTCGCCTTCAAACTGGTCTAAGGAGCGTGCTGCCGACGGTCGCGCTCCGGGGCTCGTCGGCCGTGTGGCGGTCATGCCGCCCGTCTCGACGTGTCACCCGAGATAAAGGGGCCTCCATCGGCCATGAGCAGCCTCGTCACCGCGCCCGGCGCGACCACCCGCCCGCAATCGCAGCTCGTGACCGTGTTCGGCGGGTCCGGCTTCCTCGGGCGCCACGTGGTGCGGGCCCTGGCAAAGCGCGGTTATCGAATTCGCGTCGCCGTACGCCGGCCCGATCTCGCCCTGTTCCTGCAACCGCTCGGCAAGGTCGGTCAGATCGTCGGCGTCCAGGCCAATCTTCGCTATCCCGATTCGATCCGCCGTGCGGTCGAGCATTCCGACATCGTCATCAACCTCGTCGGCATCCTTCAGGAATCGGGCAGCCAGCGCTTCTCGAAGCTCCAGACCGAGGGGGCCGGCGAGATCGCCCGAGCCGCCGCGGCGGTGGGTGCAAAGCTGGTCCACGTCTCGGCGCTCGGCGCCGACCCGGATTCTCCCTCGCTCTACGCTCGCTCCAAGGCGCTCGGTGAGGCGGAGGTGTTGCGAGCCTCTCCCAATGCCGTGATCTTCCGGCCCTCGCTGGTGTTCGGGCCCGGCGACGGTTTCTTCAACCGCTTCGCCTCGCTCGCGACCTTCCTGCCGGCCCTGCCGCTCGCCGGCGCGCAAACCCGCTTCCAACCGGTCTTCGTCGGCGATGTCGCAGAGGCAATCGCCCGCGCGGTCGATGGGTTGGTGCCCGGCGGCCGGGTCTACGAACTCGGCGGGCCGGAGGTGAATACGCTCGAATACTTTGTGCGCTACATGCTCGAAGTGACCATGCGCCGCCGCGCCGTGCTCGACCTGCCGGAGCCCGTGGCACGCCTGCAGGCTCGGGTGATCGAGATCGCCGACACGCTGACCCTCGGGCTGCTTCCGGCCAACCTCAAACTGACACGTGATCAGGTCGCCCTGCTTCAGATCGACAACGTCGTCTCGGACGCGGCGAAGGCGGAAGGGCGCACCATCGAGGCGCTCGGCATCGTGCCGACGGCGGTCGAGGCGATCGTGCCCGGCTATCTCTGGCGGTTCCGCAAGGCGGGGCAATTCGCTCAAGGGCGTGGCACCGAGGCGGAGGCCGGCGTGCCCGATCTCCTGGCCCCCCACAGCGAGTCGACCCAGTCGACGCATCGCCCCGGTCGCGCCAGCGGCCCCGCGATCGGCCAGCAGGCCGCTGGCGAAAGCCGCGAAGGCGTCCGTTGGGGGACGCGCGGTTGAGAGGGGAGGGCACTCCGCTCGCGGAGTGCCCCTCGGGCGCAGCAGGCCGGCCCGTAGCGGGCGTTTTTCGATTCCCCCGCGTTTTTCCGATTGACGCGGTGTGGGGCTGTCCTTATACCTCCTTTCACCGACGGGGCGCCGCGGTCCACCGGATGGTGGGTCGGGGGTTTGGTCGGTCTTCGGGATTGTTGGTGAGCGGAGCTGATCCGGGTGACTGGNCCTTTCACCGACGGGGCGCCGCGGTCCACCGGATGGTGGGTCGGGGGTTTGGTCGGTCTTCGGGATTGTTGGTGAGCGGAGCTGATCCGGGTGACTGGATCGGGCGATCGCTGTCCTTCTAGTTCCGGGGTGTCGGTTGATCCGGGCGCTGTGGCGCTTGACTGGGTCGGTTGACAGAACGGTTCGCCGGCTCTAGACGCCGCGGACTGCCGGCGCCGGGTGATCCCGCGCTGCGGACTTCATCGCTGAAGGGTGG
>NZ_LMNS01000022.1 GCF_001423405.1 Methylobacterium sp. Leaf123
CGCGGCGGCACTCGACCCTGGGCTACCTCCGCGGCGGCACTCGACCCTGGGCTACCTCAGCCCTGTCGAGTTCGAAAACCGTGCTCAATTAGCTTAGGACCGTGTCCACCAAACCGGCAGCAGGCCACACACCATCGGCGCACCGTCCGCATCCGCGGACACATTGCCAGCGCTTGAGCGCCCCCCACCCCGCCCTGGCGCAACCGACACGATTCGAACGTGTGCCCTTTGCCTAAGGAGGGTCACGCTACCATCCCTTTGAGCGATCAGGGCAATCGATCGGCCCCCACAGCGCCGTTGCGTCCGCCGCTCAGTTGGGATACTCACGAGCCACGGTCAGCACCCGTAGCTCAGCTGGATAGAGCGTTGCCCTCCGAAGGCAAAGGTCACACGTTCGAATCGTGTCGGGTGCGCCAATCTCCTCAATAACTTAGCTTCTTTTCGGTCCCCAATCGCTGGGGGGCCCATGCGAGCGCCGTGGCAGCGGCAGGCGGTCACGTGCCGATTCGCGCGGCTGGGCTGGCTGGTTCCGGCTGCCGGGGGTAGGGCATTCCGACGGGAGCGGCCGGAGCGCGGCTCGCCTCAGCGACAGGAACAGCCACACAATGCCGATCAAGGCCCTGAACGATCGTAAGAAGCTGTCGAGCGACTTCAACGAGGCCAACGACGCCTTCATCGACGCAGTGCTCACGGCGCTCCAAGCGGGCGAGATCCCGCTCGATCTGGCCCGGGCCTATCTCGCGCATCCGGTTGCCATGATGCACGCGGATGGCGCGCAAGCCGTGGCCAATTACTTCGAGCGGATCTTGTCGCAGAAGCCCAAGATCAACTGGGCACCTGGCGATTGAGCCTCAGGCTTGGACCGGCAATCTGGTTGGCTTTGGGCCGGGCCGATGCAGACGATCTGCTCGGATCGGAGTGCCGTGAAGTCAAAAAGACGAGCGCGGAACAGGCCGTGCTCAGCAACGCCGGACTTGAAGTGCAGGCGGCGCAGGGCAAGAGTTGGCCCTGACTTGTAAGAAGGCGGCGCTCTCCGAGCGGATCTCTTGTCGGCGGCGGCGGGCGTGGGGTGCTTGTTGGTCGGCCTCGCCGGATCAGAGATCTTGAGGGCTTGAACGCTCGGTTGCGACCACCCTCTCCCAGAGTCGCGCCGGCGATGAACGAGGGGTGGCTGAGCCGTCAGGCGCAGGCTGCCGAACGGGTTCTCGGTTGCACAGGTCTCCCTCACATCCCCGCGCCGGCCCGGAGCCGGTCCGCTTCGGCCGCGAGGTTGGTCCGGGCGGCCGCCTCGAAGCGGTCGCGAAAGGGGTGGGTCTGGTAGAGGGTGGGCCGGGCGAGGAAGCCGTCGAGCACGCCCGCGCGGCCGAACCGCCACGCTACTTCCGGAACCGCCGTGTATTCGCGCCGGATCGCCGCCGCATAGGCCTCGTAGATCGGGCGGGGTGCACCCAGCACCGCAAGATCGAGGTCGAGCATCAGCCGCGTGGCCGGGTCGTCGCTCGGCGCGTGGGCGGCGGTTGCCTGGATCATCGCGTCGGCCGCCCGGACTGGACCAGACTCTGCGGCTGGGCCGGCATGGGCTAGCAGCAAGGCGGCACTGCGCCACTCGTTGTCGGTGCGGGCGGTGTCGTAGACCGCATCGTGAAAGAAGATGGCGAGATCGATCGCATCGTGATCGAGTCCGGCGAAGTCTGGAAGGGCGCGCACGGCGTCGTGCCCTTCGAGCAGGTCCGCGATGTGGCGCCAGCCGTGATAGTGGCGTCCGGCCTCCCCGTATCCGGCATCGAGCGCCTGCCACGCCGCCTCGGCGCCATCCGCCCGTACGGTGCGGCCCCAGAGTTCGCCGAAGCGGGCGTGCAGGCGATCGTTCACGGCGGGCCTCAGTTCACGCGGTAGCAGGTCGAGGTCGCCTCCGCGTTGCCGCGCAGGCCGCCGGGCGGGCGAACCTCGCAGACGACGTATTTGCCCTGCCGCTCCAGGGTGAAGCTCGGGCCGGTGGCCGAGACGATGCGGTGACCGCCGTTCAGGAGCGCGCTCATCGGCTGGTCGATCGCCTCCCAGGTGGTCGGAAGGCGCGGCGGGGCGGCGGGTGGCGGCGTCTGCGCCCGCGCGGATGTGGCGGGGATGCCCACGAGCGCCAGCAGGACGAGGGCGCGAGAGGAGAGGCGGGGCATCGCGAACCTTATGCGGTGGGCGGGTTTCGGCCCGCGGAGTGATCGGCCGCAGCGCGTCAAGGCGTGGCGGCCAGGGCGAGGTCGGCCTCCGGCAGCCAGCCCGTGACGGGTTTCGCGCCGTGCCGGTAGAGCGCCCGCACCCAGCCGTCCCGGCGCTCGAGGATCACCACCGGATCGTGGCGCACGAGGTAGGCGCCGCGCGCGGGGGCCGGGCCCGGTTCGGGCCGGAACCTGGCACGCCGGGCGGTGACCAGGGCGACGCCGCGCCAGCCCTCCGCCGGCTCGTCCGCCTCGCGCAGGAGCGTGTAGGGCTTGTCCACCATGCTGCCCATGGTCATCAGGCAGCCGCCGTGATTCTCGGCGAGCGTCAGCGCGGCGCCCTCCGGCGTGAAGGCGAGGCTGCCACGGATCCGCTCGGGCTCTCCGGGAAACCATGTCTCGACCTCGGCGCGGGGGCCCGCGAGTCGGCCCCGCAGCAGGAAGATGCAACTGAAGGACGGGCCCCCGTCGACCCCGCCGCGCTCCTCGGCGAAGACGCCGGAGACGGCCTCGCCCTCCACCGCCAGGGTCAGGCTGTCATAGACGCCCGAACGCGGCCGCGGCTCGGCCGCCGCCCCACCGCACAGGGCGAGCAGGGCGAGACCGGCCGCGAACCCGCAGCGCATGGGCCGGACCGGCAGCCTCACAGGTTCTTTTCCAGCACCTGCACCACCGCCGCCACCCGGTCCTTGAAGTCGGCGACGTTCGAGAAGGGTCGCCAGTTCACGTCGAGGACGCCGCCGTCGAATTTCAGGCCGTTCGGGTAGTTCGAGGCCGGCGCCGTCTTCTCGTCGAAGCGGATGCGGATCGACTTCAGCTTCGCCTGCAGCGCCTCGCGGCCCATCTTGTCCTTGCCGACCTCCTTCAGCCCGGCCGCGATCGGCTCGAAGATGGTCTTCTCGAAATAGCCTTCGTCGCCATAGTATTTCGCGTCGCCCGGCAGGGTGATCTGGTCCCATTCCACCTCGACCGGCACGGGAAAGCCCGCGGCCTCCTGGATCGCCTTCTCCTGCGCCGGGTAGCGGCTCTCGCGATAGGCTGTGATGGCCCGGCGTTCGGCGAGCCCGAGCGTCGGCTCGGCCCGGACCGCGGAGGCGCAGAGCAGGGTCGCGGCGGCAGCGAGCGCGTTGCGGCGTGAGATCATGCGGCGGTTTCTCCTCGAAGGGTCGGCCCGCATCGCAGGCGCGGGGTTGATGGGCAGGTGTGCCGTTACGGCGTCGGCAGGCATTGCACCGGGCCGTCGGCCTCGACGGTGAGGCTGTTGGTCCAGACGAGCCGCACCGGGAAGGAGACGATGCTCGGAACATCCTTGGGGGCCTTCCCGGCCCGGTAGGCTTGCGCGCAGGCCTTGGCCGGCGCCGGCAGGGCCGCGACCGGTGCTGGGAGTTTTTCCTCGCGCACGATCTGCGCCCAGCAGGCCGCGCCCCCTTTCGGGATCGCGCAGGGAGCCTGCACCCCGCGGCGGAAGCCGAGCCGCAGCGTCGCGCCTTCGGCCGCGAAGCTGTCGATGCCGTCATAGGTGGTCGTGTCGGTGAACAGCGTGCGGCCGGTCCCGGCATCGATCACCGCGAAGGGCATGGTGCCGTTGGTGCTGGCATCCTCGAACACGAGGAATCCGTCCGCCCGCCCGATGAAGCGCTGGCCGCCGGTTTCCAGCCTGCGTGCGCTGGGGCCGGGCGCGGCGCGGCAAGCCACGGGTGGGCCGCCGCGGATCGGGATGAGCGCCGCAGCCTCGGGTTCGGGCGTGCCGGTGTCGCTCTCGCGGATGACGAGATCGGGATAAAAGGTGCAGGTGATCTCGCGTTCCTCGGCATCCCTAGCGGTCTCGACCTTCGCGGGCGGGTCGAACCGCGCCGCGTTCCAGCCCTCGGCCGCCGCCGGGGCGAGGAGCCCGACCGAGAGGGCGGCGAAGAGACCGGCCGAGAGCCCGACACGGGCGGCGCGGGAGGACAGAGGCTGTGCGCGTCCGGGGCTCATTCTCAGTCTCATCTCGAATCCCTGCCGAGCGGGCCGCAACCCTGGATGGAAGAGCGTGACGATGACCCGATCATGGACCGCCGCCGTGCTTCTGAGCGCCCTGATGCTGGTGCAACGACCCGCCCTGGCGCAGGCCGATCCGGCGATTTCGCCCGCGGAGAGAAAGAGCCTGCCCGCCGAGGTCGTGACCTATCTGGAGCGGCGGCGGGGTTGCAACCACTGGTCCGGAGAGGAGGCCTATGATGCGCCCCGCGGCCGGCAGATCGCCGCCGCCGTCGAGAGGCTGGGCTGCGACGCCGTGGAGGCGGACGAGACGCGGCTGCGGCAGCGCTACGGCCGCAACCCGGCGGTGCTGAAGGCGCTCGATGCGGCCGCGCATGCGGACGGCTGATCCGGCCGGGACCGCCCCTTACCCGGCCGCACCGGAGGCGGCGCGCCGGTTGCGCACCAGCGAGAGGAGCGCCCCGAAGATGGCTGCCGCGATCGCGGCCATGATCACCACAAGGGTGATCGTCCGGTTCCAGAGCCGGTCGAGGCCGAGATCGGTGGTGATGAGCTCCGGGCGCGCCGGATCGGCCATCGGCCCGGCGCCGAAATCGCCGACATGCAGGCCGGCGAACACGTAGTTCACCCGCCGCGTCACGGTGCCGGTGGGCCGGCGCAGGCTCAAGGTGAGGTCGCAGATATGGATCGCGATCTTGGAGCTGCACTTGCCGTCGCTGATCCGGGCCTCCGCCACCGGCTCGGCGGCCTCGCGGACCTGCCAGTCCGAGATCAGGGCCGGGGCGGTGTAGATGGCGCAGGCCGCCAGCATGGCGCCGAGCGCCACGACGCCGAACAGCACCCAGAAGGTGGCCATCCAGCCCTGGCGCTGGGGCGGCAGCCGCAAAGGTTCGGCGCGATCGGGAGATGCGGTCATGGAGCCTCGGCGAGTTGGGGGTCGGAGGAGGATCGCGGCGCGCCGGCCTCGGTCTCGGCCAGGACGCGCCGGGCGTGCGCGGCCATCTGGTAGCGGCCGATCAGCTCGGCGAAGTCCTGCGGCTTCATCCCGCGCGGCAGGCCGATCGGGAGTGTGACGATGCGGCGCTTCGCGTCGAGCTTGATCCCGTTTCGGCCGGGCAGACGCTGCGGCCAGTCGGCCGTGGGCGGCAGCAGGAGGCGCGTGAGGATGCCGCTCTGGTTGAGCGTCATGTCGAGGTCGGCGATGGAATCCCAGGGGATCGTCCGGTCGAGCCCCGGCGCCTTCAGCCCCGCGGGGCTCAGGACCAGGGTGATGGGCTCGCCCCGGCGCAGGATGAACGCGCCGGCCCCGCCCAGGAGCACGGCGAGGCCGAACGCCGTCGCGAGGATGACACCGTTGTCCTTTGGCGAAATCCCCGGCACGCCGAACACGGCAATCGCGAGGGCGATGACGGCAAAGAGGCCGCCGCCCACCGCGAGCGCGACCCCGCGCGAACGGTAATTCGCGCGCAGCACCCGCTCTTCGGTGCCGACCTCGGCCGCCGTCGCCTCGAGATGGGCGCGGTACGCCGCGTCCTGCGCCCGCAGCGCGCCGAGGAAGTCATCGGTCGCCGCCCGGCTGAGCCCGGCCGGGTCGGCGAAATAGGCGGCGAGCTGCCCCAGCGCGTGTGGCGGCGGCACGGCGCCGGCCGCGGCCAGAAGATCCGCGTCGATGGTCCGCCCGAGGGCGGCGACGCGCTCGCGGGTCGGCGGGTGGGTGTCGGTCGGGTGGGCCTGTTCCTCCTGCCAATGCGCCGCCGGGTCGTCGAGCCCCTGCGCGATCGCGCGGTCGAGGGCGGCGGCCACGAGATCGGGCGTCGCCGCATCCGGCGCGTCGGCCGCGGCCTGGAGGGTCTCGGCGATGCGCGGCCCCACCGCACCGGTGCGGAGCAATGCGCGGGCCGAGGCATCGATCGAGGTCGCGCCCGCCCCCGCCGCGTCGGCCGCGAATTCGCGAGTCCGGCTCCAGTGGCGCACGGCGAGGTGGAAGCGCTCCATCACGAAGACGCCGAGGCGCAGCGACGGCCCGAGCAGCCCGAGCGAGCCCTGATGGCCCTCGGCGACCGCATCGAGGGAGCGCTCGACGCCGGCATAGATCGGCAGGAAGCGCTGGCTGTAGGTGGTGTCGCCGCCGGCATAGTGGGCGAGTTCGTGGCCGATGATCGCCGCCACCTCGTCGCCCCGCATCAGGGCGAGATAGGGCAGCGGCAGGTAGAGGATCCGGCCGGAGACCTGCGTGCCGCCGGGCTCCAGCACCGCCGGCCCGGCGCTGACGAAGAACCCCTCCGTGAGCCCGACCACCACCGCCTCGGGCTTCAGGGCTCCGAGCCGCGCGGCAAGCCCTTCGAGCAGGCGCCACAGGCCCGGCGCCTGTTCGGGCGTGACCGTCCGGCCGATGATCGGCAGCGGATCGGGCTCGAACGCCCCGAGCGCCCGGCGCAGGCCGAGCACCGTCGTGCCGGCCACGAAAACGACGGCGCCGACCGCGACCGCGGCGATCGCCAGGAGCTTCAGCGCGCCGCCGTCGAAACCGCCCTGAACGAGGGCCGCCGCCTCGAAGGTGACGGCCGCGACGAAGCTCGCCGTCGCCGCCAGGATCTGGAGCGAGAGCGCCGCGGGGAGCAGCCGGCGCATCAGCGAGAAGCCGCGCACCAAGCTGTCGCGCGAAGCGCGGCCGAGGCGGCCCAGAACGGCCCCGGCGAGCAGCACGAGAAGGGAGAGGGCGGCGGCCAGCGCGCCCCCTGCGACGACGACCGGCGGCAGCACGCGGCGCCAATCCATGAGCGTGGCGAGGAGCCCGGCCTCGTCGCGGGCCTCGCGCGCCTTGTCAATTGCGAGCGGCCCGCCATAGAGCCGGCCCTCGTAGCGGAACTGAAGGCGGGGATCGAAGCGCCCGTCCCGCGGCGCCCGCGCCTCCATCTGCGTCACGAGGCCGGTGAGCCGCTGCCGTTCGGCCTCGAACGCGGCGTGATCGTCGGCGCCGCGCCGAACCTCCCACAGGCCCAGCAGCAGGAGAACGAGCGGCAGCAGCACGGTGGCCGCGACGAGGCGCGCCAGGGCACGCGGACGCGAGCGCGCGGGCGAAGTCGTTGCTTCGGGGATGGTCAGCCTCCTGAAGCGCGGGCGACCGCAGGGCCCACATGCGGATGAGCCGGACATGCGTAAAATGCCGGCCGACGACAGCGATGACGACTCCGCAGATGTCGTCAGTTCCAGGCTATTAAAGTTGTGCGCAACACAGGAGAGGCCCGGATCGCTAGGATTTCTACCCTGCTGAGCCCATAGGTCAACCGAATGTTGTCCTGCCGGCGGGGGCGCCCCGGCCCACCGGAACCTCACATCGGCCGAGGGGCGGATCAGGCTTGGCAGGGGTACCGTGGCTGCCCGCAACCGGTTGACCGTCAGTCGATCGTCGGGCTAGCCTCGTGCCAACAGAGTATTGTCCGGGCGCAGCTCTGTTGAGGCATAGCCTTTGCCGGATGCGCACCACGATCATAAGCCGGTTAAAGAGCGGCAAGCGGCTCTGACATCGGCGCTTGCTCTTGAAACATGGGCGGAGACGGGCATGTGGCGTCAGGGCGACATCTTCATTCGCGCGATTTCCGCCGTTCCGCAGGAGGCCGCCAGCCGGCCGCTGCCGCATACCGTGCTCGCGCATGGCGAGTTGACCGGCCATAGCCACCGCGTCGTCGATCCCGCCGCGCTGTTCGCCGGAGACAACTGTTTCTACCTTGACGTGCGCGCCGACCGGGCCCGCGTCGTCCATGACGAGCACGGCACGATCACCCTCGACCGCGGCGTCTACCGGGTGTGGCGGCAGCGCGAATACACACCGCAGCGCATCGTCACCGTGCAGGACTGAGCGTCGGGGAATCGATCGCCGATGACCGCCGCCCAACGCGCACCCGCCCGGCGCATCCTGCGCCCTCAGGATACGCTCTCCGCCGACGAGGCCAAGGACGTTCTCGACCGGCTCGACATGCCGCGCAACGAGGCCGCCCGCGCATTGCCGGACGGTCTTGTCTGCCACCGGATCCTCGCGCCCGCGAGTCGGCTGGAAACGCTCGGCCACGGCATCCGCTGCCGCGAACTCGTGCTCGACGGCGCGGCCATCGCGCGGATCGAGGACGGCAACACGATCACCTATCGCCTCTCCGCCCGCGCCTGCCACCGGCTGACGACCCTGCCGGCGGGCCTGCGCGCCGGCATCGTCGATCTGCGCGACTGCCTCGCCCTGGAAACCCTGCCGCCCGGCCTGTCGCCGGCCTTCCTCGACCTCGAAGGCTGTTCGGCGCTGAAGGCCCTGCCCGACGACCTCCTTTTACGCGGCGGGCGGCTCAACATCCGCGACTGCGCCCTGATCGGCGCCCTGCCGCAGCGGGGCTCCGTCGCCGGGCTCGACATTGCCGGCTGCGGCCGGATCGACCACGTGCCGGAGGGTTTTCGCGTTACCTCGTGGATCGACGTCGCCGGCTCCGGCCTCACCGAACCGCCGCCGCACCTGCCCGGCATCGGCCTGCGCTGGCGCGGCGTGCCGGTGGATGCGCGCATCGCCTTCCGGCCGCACGAACTCGGGATCGCGGAGATCCTGGAGGAGCGCAACGCCGAGCGGCGGCGGGTGATGCTGGAGCGTTTCGGCTTCGAGACCTTCATGGAGGCGGCCGAGGCCGAGGAACTCGACCGGGACCGCGACCCCGGCGGCGAGCGCCGGCTGCTGCGGGTCGACCTCGCGGGCGACGAGCCCCTCGTCTGCGTCTCGGTCGGCTGCCCCTCGACCGGACGGCGCTACTTCCTGCGCGTTCCGCCGACCACGACAACCTGCCACCAGGCCGTGGCTTGGACCGCCGGCTTCGACGACCCGGCCGATTATGCCCCGCTGATCGAGACCTGAGCCGGTTCCGACATCGCCCGCCGATACGGTCCGCCCCAACGAGGAGCCGGAAAACCATGCCCTACGAGAACCTGACGACCTTCTTCGGCAAGCCGGTCGAGGATTTCCAGAGCGGGATGGAGGCGTGGGATTTCGAGCGCGCGGTGCCGCGCTTCCGCGTCGAGTACGATTCCGAGGACAATGTGCCGGCGATGCTCGGGAGCTACGCGGCGCTGCCCGGCGCCGAGGCGACCGACGCCCTCGTCATCGGCTACTGGCAGGGCGACGATTCCGAGGGCACCTCCCAGCCGATCGTCGAGGCGCTGGTCGCCTATGCCGAGCGGTTTCCCAACCTGCGCGCACTCTTCCTCGGCGACATCATCTCGGAAGAAAACGAGATTTCCTGGATCAACCAGAGCGACCTCTCGGCGCTCTGGCCGGCCTTCCCGCATCTGGAGCACATGCAGGTGCGCGGTGCCACCGGCCTCGCGCTCGGGCGGTTCGAGGCGCCGCGCCTGACGGCGCTCATCATCGAATCGGGCGGCCTACCGCGCCGGGTGGTGCAGGAGGCGCTGGCCGCCGGGGCACCGGAGCTGCGCCATCTCGAACTCTGGCTCGGCACCGACGAGTATGGCGGCGACAGCACGCCGGAAGACTTCGCCGACCTCTTCGCCGGCCGGCTGTTCCCGAAGCTCAACACCCTGGCCTTGCGCGACTGCGCCTATGCCGACGACCTCGCCGCGGCCGTCGCCACCGCCCCCGTGCTGGAGCGCATCTCGACCCTCGACCTCTCGCTCGGCAACCTGACGGATGCGGGCGCGGAGGCACTGCTCGCCGCGCCGGCGGTGGCGAAGCTGGCGCGGCTCGACCTGCACCACCACTTCCTCACCGAGGCGACGATGACACGGCTGGCCGGGCTCGGGCCTGTGGTCGACCTCTCCGAGCAGCAGGAGCCGGACGAGTATGCCGGCGAGATCTACCGCAACATCGCCGTCTCGGAATGACGGGCGCCGATGAGCCGCCGGATGGGATCGGACCCTGCGTCATCCTCGGAGTCGCGGGCGACGAGCGCACGGAAGGGTTCAACGCCGCCCTGGTCCGGGCCGGGCACCCGCCCGCGCCCGTGCTCGACTACGCCCGCTTCGTTGACGCGCCGGAACGGCTGAGCGCGCTGTTCCCGGAGGGGCGCGGCCTGCTGCGCATCGACTCGCCCGGCGGCGATCCGCGCATCCGCCGGGCCCTGCTGCGCCTCGCCGGGGCGGACGAGGATGCGGGCGAGGCGACGCGGCTGCGGCCCGACCACGCCCTCCAGCGCGGGCTCGCCGCGGCGCTGCGGCTCGCCCGCCGGGTCGTGCCGCCGGGCGTCACCCTGACCCATGAGGCCGAGACGGTCGCCCTGTTCTACGACAAGCGAGCTTGCCACGCCGCCATGGCCGCGCATGGCTTGCCGGTGCCCCGGGCGCTGCCGCCGGCCGGCTCGTTCGACGCGCTTGTGGAGGCCATGCGCGCGGCGGGCCTGGCCCGCGTCTTCGTCAAGCCGCGCTTCGGCTCGGGCGCCGCCGGCATCGCCGCGCTCACGGTCGCCCGCGACGGGATCGTGGCGGACTCCGCCGCCGAGCACATGACGGGCGCAGGAGGCGGCGTGTTGCACCATTCCCACCGGCTGCGGCGCTCTCGCGGACCGGCGGCCGTGGCGCTGATCGACGCGATCCTGGCGCAGGACGCGCATGTGGAGCAATGGGTGCCGAAGGCCGCTCTCGACGGCGGCCCTTGCGATCTGCGGGTGCTCGTGGTCGGCGGCGAGCCCGCCCACATGGTGCTGCGCACGGCCCGCGGCCCGATCACCAATCTCGATCTCGGCGGGCGCCGGGCCGAAGCGGACGCCCTTCGCGCCCTGGCGCCGCCCGCCGTCTGGGAAGCGATGCGGGCGGATTGCCGCCGCTTCGCGCGGCTATTCCCGCAGACCTTCCACGTCGCCTTCGATGTGGCGCTGACGGTGGGCCTGCGCCGCCACGTCTTCTTCGAGGCCAACGCCTTCGGTGACCTGATCCGCCGCGTCCGGCACGAGGGGCTCGACCCCTACGCATGGCAGGTGGCACGCCTGCCCGGCTGGATCGCCGCGCGCCGGCCCGTGGGGCTCGCCGCATGATCCGCGCCGCGGACCTCATAGGCTCGCACGACATCCTGCTCGTGACGCTCGATTCCCTGCGCTACGACGTGGCCGCGACCGCGCTCGCCGCCGGCCGGACGCCGAACCTCGCGCGGCTGCTGCCGGGCGCGGCCTGGGAGCGACGCCACGCGCCGGGCAGCTTCACCTATGCCGCGCATCAGGCGATCTTTGCCGGCTTCCTGCCGACGCCCGCCGAGCCGGGGCCGCACCAGCGCCCCTTCGCGCTGCGCTTCGACGGCAGCCGCACCACCGGGCCGGACACCGCCGTGTTCGATGCGCCCGACATCGTTTCAGGCCTCGCCGCACGCGGCTACCACACGCTGTGCATCGGCGGCGTCGGCTTCTTCAACAAGCGCACCCCGCTCGGTCGCGTCCTGCCGGGCCTGTTCGCCGAGAGCCACTGGCATGGCGGCTTCGGCGTGCAGGCGCGCGACTCGACCGCGGCGCAGGTCGGCTTCGCCGTGGAGCGGATCGCGGCGCTCGACCCGCAGCGGCGGCTGTTCCTGTTCCTCAACGTCTCGGCGACCCACCACCCGACCCGCACCTACCTGCCGGGCGCGGCACGGGAGAGCGTGGAGACGCAAGCGGCGGCGCTGGCCTATGCCGACAGCGCCCTGCCCCCGCTCTTCGTGGCGCTCAAGGCGCGCGGGCCGGCCCTCTGCATCCTGTGCGCGGATCACGGCACCGCCTTCGGCGAGGACGGCTATCGCGGCCACCGCCTCGCGCACCCGACCGTGTGGGACGTGCCCTACGCCGAGTTCATCCAGGAGGCGGCATGAGCACCGTCATCAGCACGGCGGCGGCCCTGCTCGCGGGGCCGGTCTATGGCGGCTATCAATACGCCTATCCGCACAAGACCGCCTACCGGCCGCTGCGGCACCCGGTGCCTCTGCGCGAGGCCTGGGCGGAGGAGCCGAAGGACGGGCTGTTCCTCTACGTGCACGTGCCGTTCTGCGCGATGCGCTGCGGCTTCTGCAACCTGTTCACCCTGACCCGCGGCGAGGGCCGCATCGCGCCCTATCTCGATGCCCTGCGGCTTCAGGCGGAGACGGTGGCCGACAGCCTCGGTCGGTTCCGGGTGGCCCGCATGGCGCTCGGCGGCGGCACCCCGACCTTCCTCGAACCCGCCGACCTCGACCGCTTGTTTACAGATCTCCGCGACACGTTCGGGGCCACGCCCCTGGAGCTTCCGGCCTCGGTCGAGACCGCGCCCGGCACCACCACGCCGGAGCGGCTCGCCGTCCTGCGGGCGCACGGGGTCGAGCGCATCAGCATCGGCGTGGAGTCGTTTCGCGACGACGAGGCGCGGGCGATGGGCCGGCCGCAAAGCCGGGGCAGCGTCGATGGGGCGCTCCAAGCGATCCGCGACGCGGGCATCCCGGTCCTCAACATCGACCTGATCTACGGCGCCGCCGGGCAGACAGCCGCGAGCTTCCTCGAATCCGTCGAGGCGGCCCTTGCCTGGGAGCCGGAAGAACTCTTCCTCTATCCCCTCTACGTCCGGCCGCTGACCGGGCTCGGCCGGCGGGGCGGTGCCGCCGAGGACGACCGCGCCTGGGATGCGCGCCGCCTCGCGATCTACCGCGCGGCCCGCGACCGCCTGCGCGCGGCGGGCTACCGGCAGGTCTCGATGCGGATGTTCCGCCGCGCGCCCGAAGCCGCGTGGGGGCCGGCCTATGATTGCGCCCGCGACGGCATGGTCGGCCTCGGCGCCGGGGCGCGTTCCTATACGGCGGCCCTGCACTACGCGACCGCCTACGCGGTGGGGCAGCCGGGCGTCGCCGCCATCGTCGCCGACTACATCGCCCGCGACGCAGAGCGCCATGGCCAGGCCGATTACGGCGCGTGGCTCGATGCCGAGGACCAGCGCCGCCGCTTCGTGCTGATGCACCTGCTCCAGGCCCCCGGCCTGCCGCCGCGCGCCTATGCGGAGCGCTTCGGCACGAGGCTCCTCGACGATCTGCCGGAACTAGCCGATCTCGCAGAGGCAGGACTAGCCACCCTCGACGCGGAGAGCCTCAGGCTGACCGAGGCGGGCTTGGAACGCTCCGACGCGATCGGCCCCTGGCTCCAGACGGCGGGCGTGCGCGAGCGGATGCGCGCCTACGCGCTGCGCTGACCATGGCAGGCGCCCCTCTCGACATCCTCTACCGGGGCCCGCTGGCGAGCTGCAATTACGCCTGCCCCTACTGCCCCTTCGCCAAGCGCCGGGACAGTCGCGAGACCCTGCAACGCGACGCAGCACAGCTCGCCCGCTTCGTCGATTGGGCCGACGGCCAGACCCGGCGCAGGCTGGGCATCCTGTTCACGCCCTGGGGCGAGGCGCTGATCCGGCCGGCCTACCGGGCGGCGATGGCGCGGCTCAGCCGCATGCCGCATGTCACCAAGGTCGCCGCGCAGACGAACCTGTCCTGGCCGACCGGCTGGCTCGATGGCTGCGATCCCGGCCGCCTCGGCTTCTGGTGCACCTTCCATCCGGGCGAGACGCCCCTCGACCGCTTCCTCGGGCGCTGCGCCGAACTCGACGCGCGCGGCATCCGCTACAGCGTCGGCATCGTGGGAAAGCGCGAGCATTTCGCGGCGCTCGCCGCCCTGCGCCGGGCGCTGCGGCCCGAGATCTATCTCTGGGTGAACGCCTACCGGGACGAGGGGCCGAACTATTACGGGCCGGACGACCTCGCCACTTTGCGCGCGCTCGATCCGCTGTTCGACATCAACCGCACCGGCATCCGCAGCCGGGGGCGGGCCTGCGCCACGGGCGAGAGCGTGGTCAGCGTCGATGGCGATGGCGAGGTCCGCCGCTGCCACGTGGTCCCGGCCCGGATCGGCAACCTCTACGACCCGGATTTCGACGCCGCCCTGACGCCGCGGCCCTGCCCGCTGGCGCAGTGCCGCTGCCATATCGGCTACGCCCACATGCCGCATCTCGGCTTCAGTGAGCGGTTCGGGGCGGGGCTACTGGAGCGGGCGCTGCCGCCCCCCTTCGACGCCGCAGGCGCGGACGGACGTCAGACACGGATCGAACCCCACTCCGCTTGACCGGTCGGGGCGCCGCTGTCGAACCGTTCCGGGCATCCGGCCAATGCGTGCTTGATGCCCACACCACCCCTGACGGCTCGCGCGGTCGTCGGTGCGCGAAATCTGCCCTGACCTAACACCCGACACAAATGTCTTTGGTGAGAAGACTATCCCGGAATTCAGGTTCGAGTTTCTGCGGGGCATCGCTGCGTGGCTGTGGGCCGACTGAGCGTGGGCGCGGCATCACTCTCCCCGTCGGCGCCGTATGGGGCGCTGTGATGGTTGTCTCCGGACCGCCGCCCGTACCGGTTCGGGCAGGATGACTCGCCGCATTTGCGGCGGTGGTCGCAATCGCGAAGATCAACCCAGCAACCGCAGCGACGGAATGTTTCGCTTTTTTCATGCTAAACCTCCGATGATGATACAGATTGCTCTTCCATGATTGCAGCCGACGCTTGATGTCAGGATGCCATCATTGAAATTCTGAATTCCGCGATATCGTCTGCGACTTATCGAACAAGATCAGCTTTTACCCCCGGAAAAACATGATGGATGTTCCTCTCCGCACAGCATCGCAGTGCTTTCACCGAGTTCCGGGAAGATAACAGATCAACGGGTTCGCTCGGCGTCCGCCGCTCTGATAGCTTTTTGCGTGGCCGATCGAGCCGGTCATGTCCTGCGTTGGGTTTCCGCCAGGACGTTTCACGACGATGTCGCAATAGGCTCGATTCGGATCGGCGGGGCTGTCGAGATCCATCGTGCGCCGGGCCATCGCGGACGTCGGCAGGATGACCGCGGCTATGGCAACGAACAGGCCCAAGGCACGGATCGGTCCATGAGGCAAAAAACTTCTCCCGGCTTGCAGAACGCCGCCCAAACAAGAGGCGCACTGCACAAATATACATCGGAACTTGGAAACCAAGTGCGTAATAACTTGCAAGCAAGAGTGCACTAAAATTGCACATCCGCTAATTTTTAATCAGGATTAAAACCTATCTTCAAACGTGATGCGCAAAATATGCCTCACACACGTCCGGGTCATGTTCTTGCATGGACCCGGCCGCGGACGGAATACACCCCAGCCGCGCGGAAGCGCTTGGGGTCACATCCGATCACTTCTCGGCCTGCCGCAAACGACAACCCCCGACCGAGGTCGTGTGAGAACGCTGATTTTCAGGGGTGGAGGGGCCGAGGGAGAGTAGCGCGGTGGATGGAGGTCGCGGGCTTCAGGCCCGGATGGCCCTCATCC
>NZ_LMNS01000023.1:0-62869 GCF_001423405.1 Methylobacterium sp. Leaf123
CTGCCCGAGGGCACCGAGATGGTGATGCCGGGCGACAACGTGACCATGGACGTGGTGCTGATCGTGCCGGTGGCCATGGAAGAGAAGCTGCGCTTCGCTATCCGCGAGGGTGGCCGCACCGTCGGTGCCGGCGTCGTCGCCGCCATCAACGACTGATTTTTTGGGTTGGCCGCACGGGCTTCGCTCGTGCGGCCGCCTCGATCAGACAAAACGACGAGGGCCGGCGCGCAGCGCCGGCCCTTTTTTCGTATGTGCCGTGGGCCCACGAGCCGACGGCGACGGCTTGCTCAGGCGCATTGCCCAGTTGCGCGGGTCGCTCAAACATCGCGGCGACCACCGCACCGATCCCTTCTGCCAGGCGGGCACCCGATCGCGCAGGCCGATCCGCACGGGGCACTCCAGCGCCATCACGATCCGCACGGCGTATATGTCCGGCTAGGCAGTCAGACCTTGAGCCTATCGGAGGGGCCAGCCGAACCCGGACTTCACTTATCTGGACCCTCAGCTCGAGAAGGAGCCGAATCCCTCGAAATCACTTGTGCGCGAAATGCGGTTGGCCGGCGCGTTTTGCGGCCCATGGGGCACATGGCTTGTCATGGTAACGGGTACTGACTTCGCCCGTCCGGCGTTGCTCGTCGTGGGCGCGGTTTTACCGCTACGCTTCCACGTCGCAAGCATAGCAGTGCCGTTCGACTTGTTGACGTCGCGCATTGGGATGCCTTGTTGGCGATCAATTATTCAGGAAGTGCGCAGAGAACGCGCGCTCGATGCTCATGTTCCGGGCATGCGCGCAGCGAACGCGGAGCGGCGGCGGGGGTCGGTTTTCAGACAGAGCGGCGAGATTAAAACGGTGATGTTCCACGAAGCGACATCGCCTCCGTCCGGCTCCGACCGGACCGGCTTGGGTTAGATCCGCCTTTGGCGGTCAGGCTAGCAAAGAACGGGAGCGCATGGTTGCCCGACGCGCGGCTGATGTCGCCGAGGATGGCCACGCCGGTTAGATTGATGAAGCGGAGGTCGCCCGCTTCGGCAGTTGGCAACGCCTGGGAAGAGAGGATGCGCCGGCCGCAAGCGAACGGGGAGAACGCAGCGGCCGGCGCACTCGCGGCCGGGAGCCAGAGACTCGACCGCCGCGATTCATGATGGGCCCCGATCAACGCTCACCCGCTCCGAGGGCTCCCGAGGCCGCCTGCGGCCTTTCGCGACGCCTCCGGGAAACCCGCGAGTGCACCCGCATAGCTGCGATGATGTCGCTCGGAACACCGGCCGGCGCTGGCGTCTTGCTCCTCGGTATGAGCAGTCCATCCAGCGGAGGGCACACGCGATGCAGGATTATGGGGCCTCGGCCGGGATCGGGTTCTTGGCCGGGCTGCGCACCATGTCGGCCTGCGCCGCGCTGAGTTGGGCCGCCGCGCGCGGGCGAACCCGGAGCGCTGCGATCCCGTCCGGTCCCGTTGCGCGGACCGTCGCCACCACGGCAGCGTTGGCGGAGATGGCCGGGGACAAGATGCCGTTCGCGCCCGACCGGCGCATTCCCCCCTCATTCGCGGTTCGGCTCGCGATCGGCGCCGTTGGTGGCTGGATGCTCGCCGGGCGCCACGCTTCGCCCGAGGCCGGTGCCCTGGCCGGTGTCGCGGGCGCCGTCGCCGGCACGCTGATGGGCCGCGCTACGCGGGGAGCCGGCCCAGCTGCGCCCTTCGGTCTCGCGCGGGGGCTCGCCGAGGATCTGGTGGCCGTCGGCCTTGCCGCGGCTCTGGTCGCCTCCGCGGACCGACAGCGGCCGTCGCGCCGTCATTACATCTGAACCCGAGATGGTCCGTTCACGGGCGCGGGGCGGCTCGCACACCCCACGCCAGCCACGGCGCGCTGCACCTTCATCGGTCGCTGTTCGTGGAGGCCTACAATGGCGGTTACCGGCTCAGAACTTTGCGCGACCGGGCGCCCTGTGAAGTCATCTGCCAGACCTGGGGAAACAGTCCGACCGGTTCAGGCTCGATCCGCCATCACACACCAAGAGCGAAGATCGAGCGCCCCTTGCCGGGGCCTCGCCATGTCCGGCCATGGCAGATTGCTGACGATTACGCGTATGCGCGGAAAAAGAGGTCCGGCATCTAAGTCGTTGGCACGGAACGACGGAGTGAAGGCTTGGCTGGGGCGCCAGGATTCGAACCTGGGAATGGCGGTACCAAAAACCGCTGCCTTACCACTTGGCGACGCCCCATCGGCTTCAAGCCGCCGGATCTCTAGACGGGCCCGGCGGGACTGGCAACTGGGTTGAATGCCGACGCCACGCACCGACGCACGTTTGTGAAACGATCGCTTGGGCTCGTGCCTTTGGGCGAGCCTGCACGGCGCCCCTGCGCCGGATCGATGCGACGGCTTATCGTGGGGCCGGATGGCAGGAGCGGGATGGTAAGGGATGACGATGCGGGATCGGGTGGCGGTCGTGACCGGGGCAGGCTCCGGCATCGGGCGGGCGGTAGCGCTGGGATTGGCGCAGGCCGGGTGGCGGCTGGTGTTGGCCGGACGGCGGGGCGAGGCGCTGGAGCGGGTCGCCGCGGCGTTGCCGGGCCCATCCTTATGCGTGCCGACCGACGTGTCCGATCCGCGCGCCGTCGAAGCCCTGTTCGCAACAGTCGGCGAGCGTTTCGGGCGGCTCGACCTTCTGTTTAACAATGCCGGGATCTTCACCCCCGCCGCGACGGTGGATGAGATCGCGGTCGAGGATTGGCTTGCCAGCGTCAACGTCAACCTCACGGGCACCTTCCTCTGCACCCGCGCCGCCTTCGGGATGATGCGCCGGCAGGAGCCCAGGGGCGGGCGCATCATCAACAACGGCTCGATCGCGGCCTACGCGCCGCGGCCGATGTCGGCGCCCTACAGCGCCACCAAACACGCCATCACCGGCCTGACCCGCGCCACCGCACTGGACGGGCGCCCCTTCGACATCGCCTGCGGGCAGATCGATGTCGGCAATGCCGAGACCGAGATGACCCAGAGCTTCGGGCAGGGCGCGCGGCAGGCCGACGGCTCGATCCGACCGGAACCGTATATGGAGGCGGCCCACGTCGCCGAGGCGGTCGTCTACATGGCCGGGCTGCCGCTCTCGGCCAATGTGCTGTTCATGACCGTGATGGCGACGAACATGCCCTTCGTCGGGCGAGGGTAGGGGAGTCGGCTTTGCGTAGGCGGCGCGGAACGCGTAGAGAGCGGAACACCGCCCGGTCCCCCTTCGAGACGAGCGGCCGACCGCCCCGCGGCGGCCGGTGCCCGCCATGCTGATGCAAACAGACGCCAAATCCGCTGACGCGAAGACCGATCCGGTCGCGCGGCGGCGCACCTTCGCCATCATCTCGCACCCGGATGCGGGCAAGACCACGCTGACGGAAAAGCTGCTGCTGTTCGGCGGCGCGATCCAGCTCGCGGGCGAGGTCAAGGCCAAGCGCAACCGTGTCTCCACCCGCTCCGACTGGATGGGCATCGAGAAGGAGCGCGGCATCTCGGTCGTCACCTCGGTGATGACCTTCGAGTATGGCGACTGCGTCTTCAACCTGCTCGACACGCCGGGCCACGAGGACTTCTCGGAGGACACCTACCGCACGCTCACGGCTGTCGATTCCGCCGTGATGGTCATCGACGCCGCCAAGGGCATCGAGGCGCGCACGCGCAAGCTGTTCGAAGTGTGCCGGCTCAGGGACATCCCGATCGTCACCTTCGTGAACAAGCTCGACCGCGAGGCGCGCGACCCGTTCGAGACCCTCGACGAGATCGAGAAGACGCTCGCCCTCGACGTGGCCCCCGTGACCTGGCCGATCGGCCTGGGGCGCAACTTCGCCGGCACCTACGAGCTCGGCGGCAACCGCGTGCGCCGGCTCGACGCCGCGGACGATGCGGGTACGATCCCTGTCTCGGGCTTCAATGATCCGCTCTTCGATACGCTGCTCACGGAGAACGGCGCGGCCGATGCGTGGCGTGAGGAGGTGGAGCTGGCCGAAGGCGGCCTCAAGACCTTCAATCTCGAAGCCTTCCGCGAGGGGCACCTGACCCCGGTCTTCTTCGGCTCGGCCCTGCGCAATTTCGGCGTGCGCGACCTCATCGACGGGCTCGCCCGCTTCGCGCCGCCCCCGCGCGGCCAGGAGGCGGACAAGCGCGCCGTGCAGCCATCCGAGCCGAAGATGACCGGCTTCGTGTTCAAGATCCAAGCGAACATGGATCCGAACCACCGCGACCGGATCGCCTTCATGCGGGTCTGTTCGGGCCAGCTTCGGCGCGGCATGAAGGCCAAGCTGGTGCGGACGGGCAAGCCGATGTCGCTCTCGGCGCCGCAATTCTTCTTCGCCCAGGACCGGGCCATCGCCGACGAGGCCTATGCCGGTGACGTGGTCGGCATCCCCAACCACGGGACGCTGCGCATCGGCGACACGCTGACCGAGGGCGAGGAGATCGTCTTCCGCGGCGTGCCGAGCTTCGCCCCCGAGATCATGCGGCGGATCAAGCTCACCGACGCGATGAAGGCCAAGAAGCTCCGGGAAGCGCTCCAGCAGATGGGCGAGGAGGGCGTCGTGCAGGTCTTCATCCCGCAGGACGGCTCACCGGCCATCGTCGGCGTGGTCGGCGCGCTGCAGCTCGACGTGCTGAAGGAGCGGCTGCAGGCGGAATATGGCCTGCCGATCGACTACGAGACGACGCGGTTCTCGGTCTGCCGCTGGATCGAGGCGGAATCGGAGGTCGAGATCGACCGGTTCGTGAATTCCCATGGCTCGGCCATGGCGAGCGATCTCGACGGCGCGCCGGTCTTCATGGCCACCACCGCCTTCTCACTCCGCTACGAGGAAGAGCGTTGGGAGAAGATCCGGTTCACGGACGTGAAGGATTACCAGAAGCGGGCGGCGTGAGCGGGGCGGCCGAGGCCTTGAGCCATCGGCCGCGCCACGCGGTTCTCAATCGTAGTTGAAATCGAGCGAACGCTCGAAGGCGATCGCGCTCATCTCGCGTCCCTTCGGGTCGGCGACGGAGATGTCGCGAAAGCCGCGTCCGGCCAACTCCCAGGTCTTTTCGAGGGCCTGCTCGTCCGTGCCGCAGGCGAAGGCCAGCGTGCGGCCGGCGGGATCCGTGCCGGTTACCTTGTACATGGCCGCGCTCCTGTCCGAGCCGTGGAGTATAGGCTCGGCATTGTCCGAGAGAAGGGGTTGCTGGCGAAGCGCGCTCCAGCGCAACGCCTCAGCCGAGCAGCGCCGCCTTGTCCACGTCGAGCGCCCGGGCCAGATCGTCGAGCACCACATGCTCGCTCTCGGTGATGCCGCCCTTATCGGCCACATCCGCCGCGATCAGGAAGACGTGCTGGCGCTGCTCCAGGGGACGGTCGGCAATGGCCGCGACGTGCTGGCTGTTCTCCAGGCGCCCGGCGCGCAGCTCCGCGCGGGCGAGCGCCTCGAACAGCGCCTGTTCGAGCGTGAGCGTGTCGTAGGATTTCTGAAGGATCGGGTTGGCCCGCATGCTGACGAGGGCCGCCTCGATCTCCTCGTCATCGGTGTCACCGTCGGCGACGATCACGTTGGCCGCGGCGGAGACCGCCGCCTGCATGAAAACGGAATCGCCGGCATAGGACATCACCACCCGGTTCAAACGGACGAGGGCGTCCTGAAAAAACCCCATCTTGCAATCCCCCCAGGCGCCTGGCTCCAAGCGCACGACCCTAGCCCGATGGTTCCAACGCAGGCAGCGACCCGTCAAGATGGCAAGCTTGACGGATCCCTCACAGTTCCGCCGAGCGCCGCGATAGTTCCGCCCGCAGGTGGCGCGCCGCCTCGACCAGAGCCGCATCCCGGCGCTGACGCGGGCGGGGCGGGGCGAGGGTGACGTCCGCCGCGATCCGGCCGGGGCTGCCCGCCAGCACCACGACCCGGTCGGCGAGGTAGACCGCCTCGTCGATGTCGTGGGTCACGAACAGCACCGTCTTGCCCGTCTGCGCCTTGATGCGCTGGATCTCGTCCTGAAGGCCCTCGCGGGTGAAGCTGTCGAGCGCCGAGAACGGCTCGTCCATCAGCAGCACCTCGGGCTCGACCGCAAGGGCGCGGGCGATGGCGATGCGCTGGCGCTGCCCGCCGGAGAGCTGGTGCGGCCAGCGTCCGGCGAGGTCGGAGAGCCCAACGAGCTTGAGCATCGCCGCCGCCCGCTCACGGCGCTCGGCCTTCGAGAGGCCGTGCCGCTCCAGGCCGAAGGCGACGTTGTCGATCACCCGCCGCCAGGGCAGCAGCCGCGCATCCTGAAACACCAGCGCCATCGGCGTGCGGGTTTTCTGGGGATCGGTGCCGAGATGGACCGTGCCGCCGCTGGGTTTGGCCAGATCGATCAGCACGCGCAGGAGCGTGGATTTGCCGACGCCCGACTCGCCGACGATGACGAGGAACTGCCCGCGCGGCACCGCCAGATCGAGGGCGGACAGGATCTCCGTGCGCCGCCCGTCGCGCTCGTAGGCGAGGCTCAGGCCCCGGATGTCGATGATGGGGCCGCTCATGCGCGCCACCGCAGCAGCCAGCCCTGCAGGGCGACGAAGCCGGTATCGAACAGGCCGTACAGCCCGGCCATGGTGAGCATGTAGACCACGACGATGTCGGTGGAGAGGAGCGAGGAGGCCTGCATCATCCGCGCGCCGATGCCGGGCACGCCGAAGATCTCTGCCGCGACCACCGCCATCCAAGCCTGACCCAGCGCCGTGCGCAGGCCGACGAGGATACCCGGCGTGGCGGCGGGCAGAAGGATCTTGGTGAGCCGCGCCAGAGGCCCACGGAAGCCGAAGGCCTGGGCCACCTCGATCAGGTCGCGATCGACGCCGCGCACCGCGCCCTGGGTCGCGAAGAACACGATCCAGAACACGCCGATGGCGATGATGAACACGGCGGCCGAGGGCTGCACCCCGAACCAGATGATGGCGAAGGGCACCCAGGCGAGGCCGGGAATGGGCCGCAGCAGCCGCACGATCCCCGCGGTCAGGCTGTCGAACCACGCGAACATGCCCGTGGCCAGCCCGAGGGCGACGCCCGCGAGCGCGCCCGCGCCGAGCCCGACCATGTAATGGCTCAGGCTCTCGACGACCGCCGTCGGCCAGGCGCCGTTGGCGATCTCCCGGGCGAAGGCCGCCGGGATGGAGGAGGGCGGCGGCAGGAAGGCCGGGTTGATGAGGTCGAGCCGGGGGGCGGCCTCCCACAGAGCGAGGAAGGCGGCCAGCCCGACGACCGCCAGGGCGGCCGAGCGGAACGGGGTCATGGTGTCCGGGTCGTGGAAATCAGGGCTTCTTGACCGCGTCGAACGGCTTGGCGTCGAACAGGCCGTCGGTGGGCGCCTCCTTGTCGAGGGTGCCGATCGAGACCTGATAGGCCTGCATCTTCTTCGTCGCCTCGATGATCGTGCGCGGATCGGCGACGAATTTCGCGGCCGGCGAGGAGAGCGCCTTCTGGATCGTGGCGACGTCCGTGATGCCCTTACCCAAAGCCGCCTCGACCGGCGGGGCGGCCCGCGCCGGATCGGTCTTCAAGAGGTCGGTCGCCTTGACCAGCGCCGAGACGAGGCCCTCCACCGCCTTCGGGTTGGCGTCGGCGAACTTGCCGTAGACGGCCACCACGGTGCCCGGCTGATCGGGGAACATCTCGCCGCCGGTGGCGATCAACGTGATCTTCGGGTTGCGGCCCTGGACGATGGTGAGCGCCGGCTCTCGGATCGAGGCGCCATCGACGGCGCCGGCCAGCAGCGCCTGCTGGGTCGCGTCGATGCCCATGGCGACGATCTCGACATCGGCCTTGTCGGCCTTCACCACCTGCCAGAGCCAGTGCTGGAGGGTGGTGTTCGGCACCGAGCCGGGCGGCTGCGTGGCGAGCCGGGCGGGGCGGCCCTCCTTGGCCTTGAACTGCTTGAAGGCCTCGGCCTTGCTCGGGGCGGAGGCGAAGTAGGGCGCGAGCTTGGGGGCGGCCACGAACACCATCTCCTCGATGGCGGTGGCAGCCACGACCCGCACGTCGATGCCCTTGGTCCGGGCGACCGCGAGCGGCGCGATGCCGGCGACGTAGACGTCGATGGTGCCGGAGGCCAGCGCCTGGATCATGTTGGGGCCGGATTCGAAGGTGGTGAAGGCCGGGGCCAGCCCGGCTTCCTTGAGCCATCCCTCGCCGTTGGCGACGAAGACCGGGGCGGCGCCGATCACCGGAATCACGCCGATGCGTACGGGCACGGTCTGCGCGGCGAGGGGCGCGGCGAAGGCTACGGGAAGGGCGGAAAGCCCCGCGATCAGGGCGAAGGCCTTGAACAGATTGCGCATCGAGACGGGTTCCAGGGGAGCCGGATGGCGTTCCCCATGGCACAGCGGGCGCCATCTTCCAATCGCGCTTCCGCACTGGCGTCACGCGGGAGCGGCAGGCCGGACGACGAAGCTTTGCCGGCCTGCGACGGAACGGCCCCGTTCCTCCTACCGTTTACCCAGCCGAAAGCGGCATCCACGCCGCGGGACAGACGACAGGACATTCTACGCCATGAGCCTCCTCGGAAGCATCGTCAGCAAGATCCTCAACCCCTTCGGCACGTCGGAGGCGAAGGCCGGCGAGTCGTCCGCCAAGCCGTCCGAGACGCAGGCCCAGCCGTCCTCCGGCGGCGGCAGCGCCCCGGCCTCCACGCCCACCAGCGGCGGAACGTCGTCGGGCGGACAGGTCGATGTCGAGGCCGTGCTCAACGACCTCGCCGCGAAGAATTCGCAGAAGCTGAACTGGCGCAGCTCGATCGTCGATCTGATGAAGCTCCTCGACCTCGATTCGAGCCTGCACGCCCGCCAGCAGCTCGCCGACGAGCTGCACTACACCGGCGACAAGAACGACTCGGCCTCAATGAACATCTGGCTGCACAAGCAGGTCATCAAGAAGCTCGAAGAGAACGGCGGCAAAGTCCCGGCCGATCTCAAGGACTGAGAGAACCGATAGCGGTCACGTCGGCGCCCTCGCCGACGTAAAAAAGTGGGTGGCGGGCATGAACGCCCGCCGCCCACTTTCGTTTTTAGGCTGCTTGCAGGAGCGGAGGCCGGCGGGTTCAAGCAGGCGGTGGACGTTGAACCCAAGCGCCCGTGCGAGGGTCGCCAACGCGATGGCGTCGAAGGACACTGCGGGCTGCGCCGATGGATCACCGCGAAATCGTTTGGGATGAGTCTACCGGCCGATCGGATCGGCCCACGGTCGCCCCCCGTCGCGCGGCCGAAGCACAGGGCCACCGAAGCGCGGCTCGGATGGGCCGACGGAAGCCGGCACAGCGCTCTGCAAGCGCATCGCTAACCGGGCGACGCGGAACCCTTCAGGCAAGAAAAAATCCCGCACCCTTCAACAAGGTACGGGATCAAAACTTAGAAGACCAAGGATCTCGATAAGCGGGAGATCAAATGGTGCCCAGGAAAGGACTCGAACCTTCACCTCTTGCAAGACTGGTACCTGAAACCAGCGCGTCTACCAATTCCGCCACCTGGGCGCCGGACCGTTGCCGGTCGGCGATGGGGTTCGTTTAGGGGGCGGCGGCGAAGGCGTCAATCGCTGTTTCGTCGCCGCCGGTCAAAAATCCCGAAGCGGGCTTTTCCCGCGGCGCGGGGGCAACACAGGCCCACCGCGCCGGAGTGAGGCTCAGCCGCGCCACTCGCGGATGTCGACGAAGCGGCCGGCCACCGCCGCCGCCGCCGCCATGGCCGGGGAGACGAGGTGGGTGCGCCCGCGCGGGCCCTGGCGGCCCTCGAAGTTGCGGTTCGAGGTCGAGGCGCAGCGCTCGCCCGGCCGCAGCTTGTCCGGGTTCATGCCGAGGCACATCGAGCAGCCGGGCTCGCGCCAGTCGAAGCCGGCATCCTTGAGGATGCGGTCGATCCCCTCGGCTTCGGCCTGCGCTTTCACGAGGCCGGAGCCTGGCACCACCATCGCCGAGACGCTGTCATGCACCTTGCGGCCCTCGACCATCTTGGCGACGATCCGCAGATCCTCGATGCGGCCATTGGTGCAGGAGCCGATGAACACCCGGTCGAGGGTGACGTCGGTCATCCGCGTGCCCGGCGTCAGGCCCATATAGGCCAGCGCCTTCTCCTTGGACTGGCGCTTGTTCTCATCCGCGATCTGGGCCGGATCGGGCACCGTGCCGAGGATCGAGACGATGTCCTCAGGGCTCGTGCCCCAGGAAACCAGCGGGGGGAGGTTGGCCGCGTCGAGACGGATCTCGCGGTCGAAATGCGCGCCCTCGTCGGTGGCCAGGCTCTCCCAGTAGCGGCGGGCGGCGTCGAACGCCGCGCCCTTCGGCGCCTTCGGGCGGTCCTTGACGTAGGCGTAGGTCGTCTCGTCGGGCGCGACCATGCCGGCGCGGGCCCCGCCCTCGATCGACATGTTGCAGATCGTCATCCGGCCCTCCATCGAGAGGGCGCGGATCGCCTCGCCGGCATATTCGATGACGTGGCCGGTGCCGCCGGCGGTGCCGATCTCGCCGATGATGGCGAGCACGATGTCCTTGGCGCTGACGCCCCGCGGCAAGGTGCCGTCGACCGTCACCCGCATGTTCTTGGCCTTGCGCTGGATCAGCGTCTGCGTGGCGAGCACGTGCTCGACCTCAGACGTGCCGATGCCGTGGGCCAGCGCGCCGAAGGCGCCGTGGGTCGAGGTGTGGGAATCGCCGCACACGATCGTCTGGCCCGGCAGGGTGAAGCCCTGCTCCGGCCCGATGATGTGGACGATGCCCTGGCGCTTGTCGAAGGCATCGTAGAACTCGATGCCGAAGTCGCGCACGTTCTCGGCGAGCGCCTCGAGCTGGGTGCGGCTCTCGGGATCCTCGATGCCCTTGGAGCGGTCCGAGGTTTGGACGTTGTGATCGACGACGGCCAGCGTCTTGTGCGGCGCGCGCACCGTACGGCCGGCGACGCGAAGCCCCTCGAACGCCTGGGGGCTCGTCACCTCGTGCACGAGGTGGCGGTCGATGTAGAGGAGGGCGGAGCCATCCGGCTCGACATCGACGACGTGGTCGTCCCAGATCTTGTCGTAGAGGGTGCGCGGCGCGGTCATGATGCAGCTATTCTGACGGGTTGAAGGCTCCATCGCGGAAAACGCCTCGACCGGGCCGCGGGAAACCATGCGGCCGGATCGCGGGGAGTATCCGGAAGACCTCTTGTGTAATGCTCCTCCGGCGATTTCGGAAGGGCGGCGGCGCACATGCGGCACGCATGACACTTTTGCAGCCGGCCCACCCCACCCGGCTCGCCCCGGCTGGACCGGGGCGCGGCGCAGCGATACTCCCGGCCCCTCCTTTGTTGATTTCCCCTTTGCCGACCTTTGGGAGGCGAGCCGGTGCCGCCAGCCGAGACGCCCGAGATCCTGCTGATCCGGCAGACCCGCCCCGACGTGGCCGGGCGGCTCGCCGAGCGCTTCCGCCTGCACCGTTTGGAGGAAGCGCCCGACCGCGCGGCGTTCCTCGATGCGGTGGGACCGCGCATCCGAGGGCTCGCGGTCGGCGCCATGTGCCCGATCGATGCGGAGCTGTTCGACCGCTTGCCGCGGCTCGAAATCGTGGCGAGCTTCGGCGTCGGCTACGACACGATCGATGCGGTTGAGGCGCATCGCCGCGGCATCGTCGTCACCCACACGCCGGATGTGCTCTCCGATGAGGTGGCCGACCTCGCGCTGGGCCTCCTGCTCGCCACCCTGCGCCAGATTCCGCAGGCCGACCGCTACCTGCGCGCCGGGCGCTGGCGCGAGGGCAGCTTCCCGCTCACCACGAGCCTGCGGGAGCGCCGGGTCGGCATCCTCGGGCTCGGCCGGATCGGACGGGCGATCGCCCGGCGGCTCGAAGGGTTCGGCGTGCAAATCGCCTATCACGGGCGCAGGCCGCAGGCCGACATTCCTTATGCCTACCATGACAGCCTGCTCGGGCTGGCCCAGGCGGTCGATACGCTGATCGTGGCCGCACCCGGGGGCCTGAGCACGAACGGGATCGTCGATGCCGGGGTGCTGGCGGCGCTCGGGGCGGACGGCATCGTCGTCAACATCGCCCGCGGCAGCGTCATCGACGAGGCGGCGCTGATCGCCGCGCTTCAAGCGGGGACGATCCTCGGGGCGGGGCTCGACGTCTTCGCGAACGAGCCGCAGGTGCCGCAGGCGCTGATCGACCTCGATCGCACCGTGCTGCTGCCGCATGTCGGCTCGGGCTCGCACCACACCCGCGCGGCGATGGGCCGGCTGCTCACCGACAATCTGTTCTCGTGGTTCGACGGCAAGGGCCCGGTGACGCCGGTGCCGGAAACGCCCTGGAAGGGCCAGCGATGAGGGGCCCGACGATGATGCGCATGGCACGGTCAATGGCACGGTCAGGAGCTTGGGCCGGAGTTTTGGCCGCCGCCCTGGCGGCCCTGCCGCCGAGCGCGGCCCGGGCGCAGGAGAATCCGCCCGAAGCCGAGCCCGCGCCCGCGGTCACGCCGGCGGAGGGCGCGGGCGGCGCGCCGACCGGGCTCGCGACCCTGCCCGAGACCCTGACCGGTGCGGCCGGCACCTGGGATCTGTCCCTGGAGGGCGGGCGGCGACGCTGTGTGCTGACGCTGGCCATGGAGACCGGGCCGAGCGGGCGCGCGGCGCGCTTCCCCGCCGGCTGCCGCCGGGCGCTACCGCTCATGGCCGGCATCGGCGGTTGGCTGTTCACGGGCGAGGGCCTGCGCCTCGTGGACCGGAACCTGCGGCCGGTGCTGGCCTTCGCCAAGAACCCGGACGGGATGAGCCTCGGGGCCACCGCCGAGAACGGCGAGCGCTACAACCTCGTGCCGTTGCAGATCGCGGCGATGCTGCCGCCCGCGCCCCCCGGCACGGCCACCGTCACGCCCGCGACGAATGCGGCGGAGGGCGACGCGCCCGCCGCGGCCGCCGCACCGGAGAAGCCCGCGGAGGGTCCGGCTCCGGGCCTCTATGCCCTCGACCGCGCCGAGCAGAAGGATGTCTGCCGCCTCGAATTCTCGCTGTCGCTCGAGGCCGGGAAGGACACGGCCCCCGTGCGGGTGCTGCCGGATTGCCGCGACAGCGGGATCACGGTGTTCGATCCGGTGAGTTGGCGCTTTGCCAACGGGCATCTGACGCTGAAGGCGCGGCGCGGCCACGCGGTGAGCCTCGTGGCGATCGGGGAGGGGCGCTGGCGCCGCGACCCCGAGATCGGCGTGGCCCTCGTGCTCCGGAAGGTCGAGCCGTAGGGCATCGTCCCGAAAGGTGGAGGCCGGCTTTCGGGGAAAGACGATGCTCTTGGTCCCGCGGCTCAGAGCAGCGGCCGCAGGGCGAGGTGCAACCCGAGGCCCAGCAGGCCGACGAAGAAGCAGCGGCGGAACACGCGCTCGCTGACGCGCCCCCGCACCCAGCCGCCGAGCGCCATCCCGACCAGGGCCGGGACGAGGGCGATGAGGGAGGTGCCCGCGACGCTGAGCGAGAGGGCGCCGCCGCCGGCCAGGGCGATGGCGAGCGCGACGGTGGAGACGGTGAAGGACAGGCCCAGCGCCTGGATCAGGTCGTCCTTGGTCAGGCCCAGCGCGCCGAGATAGGGCGCGGAGGGGAATGAGGAGACGGCGGTCGCCGCCGTCACCAGCCCCGTCGCCGCGCCGACGAGGGGCCCGAGCCAGCGTTCCATGCCCGGCGGAACATGGAGCCGCAGGGCGGCAAGGCCGATCACGGCGTAGGCGATCAAAGCGAGGCCGAGGAAGACCGTGGCCTCGGCGCCGTAATTCCCATGAAGGATTCCCGCCGCGACCAGGGTGCCGACCACGCTCGCCGCCAGCATCGGCCAGAGCCGGCGCAGCAGCGTGCCGAAGCGCGGGCCTGCGGCGAGCTGCCAGACATTGGTGACGATGGCGGGCACGACGAGCAGCGCTGCGGCCTGGACCGGCGCCATGACGAGGCTCAGCAGGCCCATGGCAACGGGCGGCAAGCCGAGCCCGACCATGCCCTTGACGAAGCCCGCAAGCAGGAAGGCCGACGCCGCCACGGCGAGGGGGAGGGGATCCATGGGAAAAGTCATGAGCACGTTCTGATCGGGGGAGAATGCAAGGGTCAGTCGTGGAGACGCATATCGCGCAGAATCGCCTGCCGCGCGGCGTCCGCCTCGGCCTCCTCCGCGGAGAGCGGCGCGGCGGCCGGCACGGGCCGGGCGATTGCGGCCGGCGGTGCGCCTATGCAAGCGCGCGGTCCGGCATCGGAGCGGGCGATGGCGACCAGCGCGGTCAAACCCGCGAGGAGAAGGGCCGCCGTTTCGAGCCGGGCATCGCCCGAGCGGATCGTCGTCTGTGCGTCGCGTGGCATAGCCGGACTTTCGCAGCGTGACGGTGCGCGACAATGCGGAACTGGCCCGTGTCAGCCTTCGGCTGAGCCGAAGCCCTTGCCGCGGGATGCGGCCTCGCCGACGATGCTCTAGCTTTTTGTTTCTGCATCGTCTTTTTCCGAAAGCCGGCGGCCACCTTTCGGGACGATGCTCCATGCGCTTCGATCTGACCGACCTGCGGCTGTTCCTCCATGTCGTCGAGGCGGAGAGCATCACCCGTGGCGCCGAGCGGGCCGGGCTGGCGCTCGCCTCGGCGAGCGAGCGCATCCGCGGCATGGAGGCGGATGGCGGTGTGCCGCTCTTGGGGCGCCATCCCCGCGGGGTACGGCCGACCCCGGCGGGCCTTGCGGTGGCGCATCACGCCCGGCTCGTGCTCGGCCAGCTCGAACAGATGCGAGGCGAACTCGGCCAGTACGCCCATGGCCTGCGTGGCCATGTCCGACTGCTGTCGATCACCGCGGCGGTCGCCGCCTTCCTGCCCGATGCGCTGTCGGGCTTCCTCGCGGCCTATCCGAGCATCGACATCGATCTGGAGGAGCGCACCAGCCGTGAGACCGTCGATGCCCTGGCCGGGGGGCTGGCCGATCTCGGCATCGTCGCCGACACGACCGATCTCGGCGCGCTCGAAACCCTGCCGCTCCATCTCGACCGGATCGTTCTGGCCGTGCCGGCGGGCCATGCCCTGGCGCAGCGGAGCGGTGTGTCGTTTTGGGAGGTGCTGGACGAGCCCCTGGTCGGCCTCAGCCACGGCCGGGCGCTGCAGGCGCATCTGGCGACCCACGCCGCCCGCGCCGGCCGTCCGTTCAAGCTCCGGGTGCGGCTGAACGGGCTCGATGCGGTCTGCCGCATGGTCGAGCGGGGTGTCGGCGTGGCGATCGTGCCCGAGGCAGCGGCGCGGCGCGCGGCCGAGACGCTGGCGATCCGCGCGATCCCGCTCGACGAGCCCTGGGCCGTGCGCCAGCTCCGGCTCTGCGCCCGCCGCTTCGCGGCGCTCCCGCCGCATGCCCGCCAGCTCGCCGAGCACTTGGTGGCGCATCTCGGCGCGACCGAAGAGCCAGGTTTCGAAAGGACCAGTCCTTTCGCGGGTCCAGGGCAGAGCCCTGCCGGACATTCGTGATCGACGTCAGCCGCCGCGATCAGGCGAGGCGTTCGACCGATACGGGATGCCGCGGAACGCCCTGCCTCTCGAAGCTGGACAGGTTCTCGATGGTGGTCGCCGCGATCGCCGCCAGCGCCTCGGCGGTGAAGAAGGCCTGATGCCCGGTCACGATCACGTTCGGGAAGGTCAGCAGGCGCGCGAAGACGTCGTCCCGGATGATCTGGTTCGACAGATCCTCGAAGAAGAGGCCGCCTTCCTCCTCGTAGACGTCGAGGCCGAGATCGCCGATCGACCCCGATTTCAATCCCTCGATCAGCGCGGCGGTATCGACGAGCGCCCCGCGCCCCGTATTGATCAGCATCACGCCGCGCTTCATCCGAGCCAGCGCGGCACCATCGATCATGTGATGCGTGTCGGGCGTCAGCGGGCAATGCAGGGAGACGATGTCCGCCTCGGCCAGAAGCCGGTCGAGGCCCACCGCCTCCGCGCCGAAGCCGGCGAGTTCGGCCGAAGGCATGGGGTCGTAGGCCAGCACGCGGCAGCCGAAGCCGGCCAGAATGCGCGCGACCGCGACGCCGATCTTGCCGGTCCCGACGATGCCGGCCGTGCGCCCCTTGAGGTCGAAGCCCAGCAGCCCCTCGAGCGCGAAATTTCCCTCGCGGACGCGGGCATAGGCCCGGTGGATCTTGCGATTGAGCGCGAGGATCAGGGCCACGGTATGCTCGGCCACCGCGTCCGGTGAATAGGCCGGGACGCGGCCGACCGCGATGCCGAGGTCCGAGGCGGCGGGAAGATCGACATTGTTGAAGCCGGCGCTGCGCAGCGCCACCATCCGCGTGCCGGACGCGGCCAGCACCTCCAGCACGGGCCGGTCGAGCACATCGTTGACGAAGGCGCACACGGCCGCCGCGCCCTGCGTCAGCGGCGCGCTCTCATGGGTCAGCCTGGCTTCGAGATAGCGCAGCCGATGCGGCTCGCCCGCCGCCGCATTGGCCTCGTCCAGGAACCGACGATCATAGGCTTTGGTGCTGAAGATCGTGACGTCCATGCCACCTCATCTCGCGGGCTGCGATCCGACCAAGCGATCGATGATCGCCGATCCCCGCCGCGAACGCTGCCTCAAACAGCACATGAACCCGGCCGCCTTGCAGGTTCTGGATCGCGACCGGCACCGAACGGCGTCGCCCCCCGCGCGTCGCTTGGGTGGATCGCCCCTGCCGGGTCGTCGTGCACCCTCGAAACACGAAGCGCGTTGCTGGGCGGATCAGCCAGCAGATGGGACGCCAGAAACGAAAAACCCGCCGGGTCATGGACCAAGCGGGTGAAAAAAGATGGCTGGGGGACCTGGATTCGAACCAGGACTAGCGGAGTCAGAGTCCGCGGTTCTACCGTTAAACTATCCCCCACCGGAGCCGCCACCAGCCCTGTTGAAGGGGCCGGATGCGAGCGGAACGGCGTTTGCCGCGATCCCGCGCTCGGTGCTGGCGTCAGATAGGCTGTGACGGGCGTCGCGTCAACATGGATGCACGCGCGATCGTGTGGGTGAGGCGCAATGGCCACGGTTGCCGGGGCTTGGGAGGGTCCGGCGGCGGTGCCTGAGCGCGTTGAGAATCCGCCCGCTCAGTTCAGGGAAGGCTGTCGGTGGCCGGCCTTCGCTGCGACGAGCACCTCCGTCGGCGCCGGGGCCGCCGCCCGCGTGGATGGGCCCAGGGCCACGGTCTCGGCGATGACGTAGCGGGCCAGCGCGTCGAAGGTGTAGACCCGTTCGACCAGAGCCTGCGCTGCCGAGGTCATCCGGTCGACCCCCGCGTCGTCCGTGCGCAAAAGGTGGTCGAGGGCGCGTTCCAGATCCTCCTGCGGGTCGAGATAGAACCCCTCGCGGCCGTGCAGGAAGGGTTCGATGCCGGTCAGCGGGCGGGTGTCGAAGATCGGCACGCTGCCTAGTGACGCGACTTCGTAGTGCCGGTAGCAATCCCAGCCGACGCCGCCCGGCGACAGGCAGAACCGGCTCCGGGTGATCGCCTCGGCGAAGGCCTCCGGGCTCAGGCGGTGCGTCGGCGCGTGGATGCGCCAGCCGCGGGCCGCCAGTCGTGGCAGGACGCCGCTCACGGCCTCGCGGAAAGCGATCCCCTGCGCCGAGCCGGCGTAGAACAGGTCGTAGCTGCGCGCGGCGGCCGGAAGCGGGGCTTTCAGGGCCGTGGCCTCGATCCCGAGGGCGAAGGGGCGCAGCTTGGCCCGCAGGGCGAGGCAGTCGGGATCCTGCCGGGCATGGCCGGCGCAGGCGCCGCGGGGCAGCACCGTTTCGAGGGTGTTCCACGGATTGGCGGCCAACTCGCGCTTGAAGAACAGGTCGCAACGCCGGAGGAAGGCGCGGTCGCGCGGGTGGATCGTGAGATGGTCGGTCACGTCGAGGACCGCGAGCCGGACGCGGGGGCCGCGGGCGGCGAACAGGACGAGGCCGCGGAAGGCGAGCCCGATCAGGCTCAAGGCCGCATGGACGGGGTAGGCGTGCCCGGCGCTGTTGACCGGGCCGACACACCGGGCGACGACGATGTCGTAGTCCTGAGCGAGGCAGGCGCGGCCGATGCCGGCTACCCGCCGCGCCAGCCTCAACAGCCGCAGGGGCAAGCTGCCGGACCGCGGCGCGCGGGTCCGCACGTCGGCCCAGCGCAGCCGCGTGTCGAGGAAGGTCGTGCGCTCGGGGAAGGCGGCTGTTACGAGCGGCATCAGCCCGAATTCGAGAATCCGCGGAGGGCCCGGAAGTCCCTCCGACGCCGCTTGGTGGGCGCGGTCGATCAGCGTCTCCATAGCGACTCCATGGGTGGCTCCATGGCGGCTTCGGGGTCGGCAGAGCGGCGCCCGCCCCGCGCCGGGACGGTGCCACCGGATCCGATCGAACGGCGCGGCCTGCGCCTCATGGCGCCGGCGCGATGGCCGAGCCGCCGCCCGCCGCCGGACCGGCGGGATCGCGAGGGCATCGCCTCGGACATCAGAAGTGGGCGTGGGGCTGAAGCTTCAGCCGGCTGCGGCCGAGATCGAGCTGCTTGCTGACGAGCCAATCGGGATTGCGGGCGTTGAAATACCCCTTCAGCGCGTAGCGCCAGAACAGCTCTTCGGCGCGGGAGGACGGCCCGTGCACCCCCTTCACCTGGGCGACCTCGCCCATTGCCCGCGCCTTGTGGGCGAGGTTGGCGCTGTTGTTCTGACCCGTGCGGCGGAAGCAGGCGACCGGCCGGCCGACGCGGGCATAGGGCTCCTGTGCCAGGGCCCGGCAGAACATCTCGTAATCGCCGCAATCCCGGAACGCGTAGTTGAACCCGCCGAGCTCGGCGTAGAAATCCCGCGCGATGTAGGTCGCCATGTGCATGACCGGGTTCCAGCCGAGGCACACGAGCATGCGCGGCGTCATCCAGTTGGGCGGGGCGGCCAACCCGCCGAGGCCCCGGCCGCGCCCGTCGATCCAGCGGATCCCGCCGACGACCCAGCGCCGACGGCTGCTCTTGTAGGCCTCGACCACAGCCTCCAGGCCGCCTTCGAGCAGCACGTCGTCGGCGCCCAGGAAGCCGAGCAGCTCGCCCGAGGCGGCGAAGGAGCCCTTGTTGATCGCGTCGAAGATGCCGCGATCCTTGCCCTGGAGCACGGTGGCGCCAAGGCTTTGCGCGAGTTCGACGGTGCCGTCGGTGCTGCCCGCATCGACAATCACATGCTCGACCTCGATGCCGTTGCGGGCGCTGGCCCGCGAGGATTCGATGCATTCGCGTAAGTATTCGACGCCGTTCAGCGTCGGGGTGACCACGGACACCTTCATGGCCGACTTCCTCGTCTCTTGGCTTGCGATCGCATTCGGGATCACGCGCAGTCGGGCAGGGGCGGCGCCGGGCCCTCACGGCGCCGCACGATCGTCAGGCGACAGCGGCCAGGGTGCCGGAGAAGCTGTCACGGCCGGCGACGAGGGGGAGGGGCGGTACGAGGCCGCCGAACCGCTCGGTGGGGGCGCAGCCGTTGGTGACGATGCCCTTGTTCATCGCCCAGACCGCGGCTTGCGTCCGATTCTTTACCCGAACCTTGCGCAGGATCGCCTTGACGTGAACCTTGACCGTCGCCTCGGCGATATCGAGGTTGCGGGCGATGACCTTGTTGGACTCGCCGAGAGCCAAGCCTTCGAGGATGTTGACCTCGCGGCTCGACAGGCTGGAGAGCGAGGTGCCGTCGGCCCGCTGCAACCCGGTCAGGGCGGCGACCGGGCCGGGGGCGCGCACCGGGTCGAAAGCCAGGCACAAACGCCCGAGGAAGCTCACCGGCAGCACCGCGCAATCGGCGATCACCACCTCGAGGGTCTTGAGCAGGTCGGACGGGGAGACGTCCTCGGTCAGATAGGCCGAGGCGCCGAGCTGGAGGCTGCGCAGCATCAGCCCTTCGGTATCGCGCAGCGCGAGCGCCACGATCTTGACGTCCGGCAGCGCCTCGGCGACCTGCCCGACGATGCCCGCGGCCTCCTCATCGATGACGACGAGCGCCAAGTGGGCCGCCTTGAGATCGGACTGGTGAAGAGCCGGGCTGGCCGCGACCTGCCGCACCATGAAGCGTGTGCCGGACAGAAGCGCGATCAGGCTTTCCCGGACCATGCGGTTATCACTGACGATGAGCGTATCGATGTGTTCCATCGGAGCTACTCCCCTGATCTCCTGAAAACCTCCCGCGCCGGACCACCCTGACCGCCAGATTCCGTTCTGGCCGTTCATACGCGCTTATTGTGCGTCGCAGAATGGTTAGGCACAAATTAACTAGACCGAATGGGAGGTGTCCTGTCATGTCAGAAAAAACTTGGACATCTCAGCAAGGCCTATCCAGTTCGTACTAGATTTTGCCCTTGAGTATGGTCGGCGCGAGCAGCGCAGCCTCGGTTCGATTTCTGACGCCGAGCATCCGGATCACGGCGGAAACGTGAATTTTCACGGTCGCCTCGGCGATACTCAGGGTGATCGCGATTTCTCGATTGGATAATCCCTTGCCGATCAGCGCAAGAACTTCGCGCTGACGCAGGGTCAGCCCGAACGTTCGCACGCTCCGCTCCGGCTGCCGAAGCGCCGCCCCGGCCTCCGACGGCTTCACGGCGAGGATCGCGCTGGGGGCGTAGAGCCGGCCGTCGAGCGTGGTTCGGACGGCCTCGAGCATTTCCTCGTGGCGCTGGCGCCGCACGATCAATCCGTGGAAGCCCAGGCTCAGGGCATCCTGGAACAGGTCGGCCGAGGCGTGCGGAACGACGAGCAGGAGGCGTGCGTTCCCGGCCGCTCGCTTCAGGGCGCCGAGATAGGTCGGATCCCCGGCCGGAAGCAGGCGCGATCCGACGATGACGAGGTCCGTTTTCAGCGGCGACCGGAGGCTGTTGATCAGTTCTGATGCGTTTGAAACATCGACAACGATAATTCCGCTCAAATTGATTTCCAAACTTCTACGCAATAATGTGCGGAAGTTTCTCTGGTCATCTGCGATGATGATCCGCAACATAACTGAGCGTTAACTCCTTAGATTGCCGGTCATCACGAGGAAAACGTTTCTGCCAATGACAAATTCGCTTTGGTCGCGCCGATCTATTTTTATGGTTTGAAAATCGCAGTTTTCGCCTGAACTACGCTCGGGACAACGTTAAATCAGAACGAAATCCCAGATTGTAGACAAACTTAAAAACTCTCCTGCCCCGCAGCAGAGCTTTGCCCGTGCAATGCTTACCATGCAGACCGCGGCCAGCAAGTTTCTCTCAAGAGATTACCCGATATTGGCAAATATTATTTTGAATCGTCGATTCTATCACGGGCTGAATCCAGAAAATCCGCGACGCGCTATCAATCCTGAATTGAATACGCCTTTCGGGCTATCAACAATGAGGTATCGGAGAAACACTTTTGTTATATACCGCGCCGCAGCAGAGTCATATCGTACAACCCTACGGTCGCCTGGGCCGAATTAATCCGGTGTTTCGATCATAATCCGGATGGATCATGTCACCTGGGCAGCGGTGGGTAACGGGGGCTCTGACGATGTCAGTAATCGCGGCGGGGAGTGGCGGCTCGATCACGCTGCTGATGTACGAACGCCGATGCCGAACGTTCTCGACACGCTTATCGCGCCCTCCCCAGCACCACGGAACAACACGCGTGGACGCACGGGGTCTGTGACGTGTCGAGGGGGGCCTCGTCGATGGATCAGAGGGTGGCAGCGGGCTCGGGCTCGCTGACCGCGGAAGCGGCGCGCGTCCTCGATTCGATCGATGCCCCCGTCCTGGTCGTCGCCCGTTCGGGCAGCATCGCCTACGCCAACGATCCCGCCCGCCTGCTGCTGGCGCGGGACGATCCGTCCCCGACCCATCCGAGCGGCAACACCTCACGCAACCGCACGACCTTGCCGTCCGGCAAACCCTTGCTCACAGGCAGGGTCTCGACGGTGTTTCTGGCCCGGGCCAGGGCGACGCGGACGCCGCTCCCCGGCGTGATCGCGATCAAGCGGGGAAGCGGGACACGCCGTTTCCGCTGCCACGGCTTCCGCCTGAACCGGGAGGGGATCGATCCCCTGGTTCTCCTGCGGCTCCTGCCGACACCGGAAATGCGGTTCAGCCTTCAGGCGACCGAGGCGGCGATGCTGCGGCGTGAACTCGCCGCGCGCGAGCGTCATCACCGCAGCCAGCAAGCGTTGTTGCGCGAGCGTGACCTCCTGCTGGCCGACTTGCGCAGCACCGCGCAGGCCCGCCTCCGCGCCGAGCGCGACCGGGACGCGGTGCTGGCCCAACTCTACCGAGCGCATCAGGCCGAGCGGGAGCGTCTGGCCCGGGAACTTCATGACGAGGCCGGCCAGCAGCTCGCATGGCTGAAGCTTCAGCTCGACCGCCTGCGGCGTGCGCCCTCGCCGACGCAGGTCGAGGCGATGCTGAAGCAGGTCGATGCGATCTCGGCCAGCCTGCGCCAGGTGGTGCGGGAGCTGCGCCCGGTCACCCTGACCGAACTCGGCCTCACCCTCGCCCTGGGCGGTCTCGTGCGCGAATGGTCCGACCAGAGCGCGATCCCCATCGAATTCCAGCTTTCGGGGACCACGGTCCGCCTCACGCCGGAGATCGAGGTGACGATCTTTCGGCTGGTGCAGGAAGCTCTGACCAACGTCGTCAAGCACGCGCCGGGGGTGCGCCACGTCTCCGTGACCCTGCAATACGCCAGCACCGGCGTCACCCTGGCGATCGAGGACGACGGGCCGGGGCTCGCATGCGAGCGAGCGCCCGAGGCGCGACGGGCAGGGGGCGGGTTCGGACTCGCGGGCATGCGCGAGCGGCTGACGCTGCTCGGAGGGACGCTGATGATCGAATCGCCTCCCGGCGGCGGGACGACGATTCTGGCGCGATTGCCGCTGATAGGGGGATGAGATGCGAACGGTAAAAGAACGGGTCAGGGTTGCCCTGATCGACGACCACCCAATTTTCCGAAGCGGCGTCCGCGGCCTGCTCGGGGAGACGGCCGGCATCGAGGTCGTCGGCGAAGCCAGTGACGGCCGGCACGCCCTGGACCTCGTCCACAGGACCCAGCCCGACGTCGTCGTCATGGACATCACCATGACCGGCATGAGCGGCCTCGCAGTGGCCCGCGCGCTCCGTGAAACGGGATCCGCGGTGCACATCGTCTTCCTGACGGTCAACGAGGATCTCGCCTTCGTCGATGAGGCGCTGACCGCCGGGGCCCAGGGCTACGTGCTGAAGCGTTCCGCCGGCAACAGCCTGCTGGAGGCCATCGAAGCGGTCGTCCTGGGCGGCCGATATGTGGATGCCGAAATGCGCGCGCCGCCCGCGCCGCCCGACCGCACGGAAGCCGGCCCGGCCGCGCCCCATCCCGGCCAGGAGGGCGGCCTCACCGCACGGGAGCGCGAGGTGCTCCGGCTCATCGCCCTCGGCATGACGATGAAAGAGGTCAGTCTCGCCATGTCGATCTCGGCGGCCTCGGTCGATACCTACAAGATCCGCGGCTGCAAGAAGCTCGGGCTCCGCTCCCGCGCCAGCATCGTCCGCTTCGCCCTCGGCCAAGGCTGGCTCGAGACCGAGAACAGGCGGCTGCTGTCGGAACGGCCGTCGTCGCCGATGTGAGTCGTTCGAGAAACAGCGTTTCGTATGCGTAGAGTTGAGACCATCCTATGAACGGCGTACCCGACCACCTTGTGCTTTTCATTCGGCACGCAACCGGCAACCGAAACGCGGCCGTCGACGGAATGCAGCCGATAGGCCATCGATCATCGGATTCTGCCGCTTCGCATGACCGGGGCAGGCGCTCTCTTGCCGATTGCGCAGGGCTCTTCGCGTAGACCACACCCGATCGGCCAAAGCCGCCCGTTTCATCGAAGGCGCTGCACGGCCCCGGCCGACATCCTCCTAAGAGCGACGCTCGTCAGGGCACGGCGCAAGGCGCGGCTGAGGCGGATGCCATCGCCTTCTCCGTTCGAACGGCCCGCGACGAGCCCGACCAACTCTCTGAGCCTGCTTAGCCGAGTTCCTGCGCGGCGCGTTCCAGCGCGCCTAGAAGCGGTTCAATCTGCGCGGCGCTCAAATCGTGGAAGCCGAGGGTGCGGCCCATCACGACGCCGAGCAGCGCGAAGAACAGGGCGGCCCCGACGCCGGTCGGCCCCTCCGCCGCTTCGAACCGGGCGAGCCGCTCGGCCACGAAGGCGCGGTAGCCGGCGAGCGCATCCGGATTCTCGGCAGAGGCGAGGAGCAGGGCGCGACTGAACTCGTCCTGCTCACAATAGCTGCGGCGCAGGTGCTCGATCATGCCGAGGGCGAGGCCCGTCGCCCCCGGCATCCGCTCGGCCTCACAGGCGGCGATGCCGGCGCGCAGCTCCTCCAGCTTGCGGCCGACGAGGGCGAGGATCAGCGCATCCTTCGAGGCGTAATGGTGCAGCACGCCGCCCTTGCTCAGGCCGGCCTCCGTCGCCACGGCGTCGATGGTCAGCGCCCGCCCGCCGCCTCGGCGCAGCACCGCGCCCGCCGCGTCGAGAATCACTTCGGCACGGTCGTCGCGCCGGCTGCGCGTCTTCTGCGACATGGTCGCCCCCGATCCCTGCCTCTGCACGCGACATCCAGCATGCCACACGAAACCACTGCAGGCGTTCATGTTTCGGGAGAGGCCAGGAGCGCCTCCCACACCAGCTCGCTTAAAAACCGTCTGGACGGTCGGTAAGATAGGCGATAAGCCTGCGCCGCGAAAGCCGTCCTCCCCCGAATCGGCCGTATGCCCCGTCCCCGCCGTCCGGAAACTCGGCCGATGTCCCCACGGCTCCGTCCCGTCCTCACCGCCACCGCCCTCTCGGCCCTCCTCGTGACGGCGGCCTTTTCGGCGGATGCGCCCGCGACCTCAGCGCTCCCAGAGGCGGAGACCCCGTCCGTCGTGCTGGTGCGGGTCGTGACGGCGACGAAGGGGCCGGTCACCTCGGATGTGGTGCTCACCGGCGACATCCAGGCTCAGGCCCAGACCAACGTCGCCTTCCGCACCAACGGCAAGGTCGCCGAGCGCCGGGTCGAGGTCGGCGATCACGTCACGGCCGATCAGGTGCTGGCGGTGCTGGAACCGCTGACGCAGCGGGCGAATCTCGACAACGCCCGCGCCGCCCTGGTCTCGGCGGGGGCGCAGCTCACCCAGGCCAAGGTGACCTTCGAGCGCCAGAAGCAGCTCATCAGCGGCGGCTACACCACGCGCCCGTCCTACGACAACGCCGAGCAGCAGTTGCGCACGTCTCAGGCCGCGGTCGATTCGGCCAAGGCGGCGCTCGGCACCGCCGAGGAACAGCTCTCCTATACCGAGCTGCGCGCGGGCGTCTCCGGCATCGTCCTGAACCGTACCTTCGAGGTCGGGCAGGTGGTGCAGGCGGGCCAGGCCGTGATGGTGCTGGCCCAGGACGGCCCGCGCGACGCGGTGTTCAACGTCTACGAGGCGCTGACCGCCAACCCGCCTGGCGACAAGACCATCCACGTCACGCTCCAATCCGATCCCACGGCGGCGGTGACGGGCCACGTGCGCGAAATCTCGCCGACGGTGGATGCGGCCAGCGGCACGGTGCGCGTCAAGGTCGGGCTGGAATCGACCCCGCCGGCGATGACGCTCGGCGCCGTGGTGATCGGCCGGGGCCGCTTCGCCTCGCGCGAGGCTGTGGTGCTGCCCTGGTCGGCGCTCTACCGCTCCGACAACCGGCCGGCGGTCTGGGTCTACGATTCCGCCGCGGGCACGGTCTCGATCCGCAGCGTCGAGATCGACCGCTACGGCTTCGACGACATCGTCCTGAAGGACGGCGTCCGGCCCGGCGAAACGGTGGTGATCGCCGGCATCCAGTTCCTGCGCCCCGGCCAGCACGTCGCGCTCGCGGGCCAAGACGCCGCGCCGGAACCCACGAAATCCGCAGCCGGGGAGGGCGGACGATGAGGCCTGCGCTTCTGGTCTGCGCCGCCCTTGCCGGCGCCATTCCGCTCACTGCCTGCCAGCCGTCGCAGGAGGCGCCCGCGCCGCCGCCCGTGCGGCCGGTCCTGACCACCCTGGCCCAACCTACCGACAGCGTGATCTTCGGCCCCTTCGCCGGCACGGTCGAGCCGCGCTACCAGTCGCAGCTCGGCTTCCAGATCGGCGGCCGGGTGGTGGCGCGCGACGTCACCGTGGGCGACGTGGTGAAGAAGGGCCAGCGCCTCGCGGCCCTCGACCCGATCGTCTCGCGGTTCGACCTCAGCCGCGCCGAGGCGGAACTGTCCGACGCCAAGGCCCAGGCCGAGAACGCGACGGCCACCGAGGCGCGCACCCGGCGCCTGATGGAGGGCGGCAACGTCACCCAGGCCCAGCTCGACGCGGCGGTGGCCCGGCGCGACACCGCCCAGGCCCGCCTCGCCCAGGCCGGGGCCAGCCTGCAGAAGGCCCGCGACCAGATTGGCTATACCGAGCTGCACGCCGATTTCGACGGCGTCGTCACCCAGCGGCTCGCCGAGATCGGGCAAGTCGTGAGCCCGGGGCAGGGGATCGTGACGCTGGCCCGGCCCGAGACCCGCGAGGCCGTGGTCGACATCCCCGAGACGCTGGCCGGGGCCATGCCCAAGGACGGGCTGTTCACGGTGGTGCTCCAGAGCGCGCCGGAGATCACCGCCCGCGGCCGGGTGCGCGAGGTCGCCCCCTTCGCCGAATCCGGCACCCGCACCCGCCGCGTCCGCCTGACCCTGGAAGAGCCCGGTCCCGCCTTCCGGCTCGGCGCGACCATCACCGTCGCGCTGGAGCGCCACATCGAGCGCCGCTTCGTCCTGCCGGCCACCGCGCTCCTCGACGCGGAGGGACGCCGCTCGGTCTGGATCGTGCCGGAGGCCGAGGGGCGCGGGGACGAGAAGGCAGGCGGGCAAGGGGCCGCGCCGGGGGCTGAGCCGGGCGACCGGCATGTCGAGCGCCGCGACGTGACCCTCGACGGGGACGGGCCAGACGGAAACGGGCGCATCGCCGTGCGCACGGGGCTGAAGCCCGGCGAGCGGGTCGTGGTCGCGGGCGCCCATTCCCTCCGCGAGGGCCAGACCGTCCGGCTGGCCGACGAACGGAACTGAGCCGGAACCCGGCAAGACAATCTGCAGAGGTTTCCGCGCGTGAAGGACTTCAACCTTTCCGATTGGGCGCTCGGCCACCGTTCGCTGGTCTGGTTCCTGATGCTCGTCTGTCTCGCAGCGGGCGTGATGGCCTATTCGGGCCTCGGCCGGGAGGAAGATCCGCCCTTCGCCATCAAGACCATGGTGGTCCAGGCGAGCTGGCCCGGCGCCACGATCAAGGACACCCTCGATCAGGTCACCGACCGGATCGAGAAGGAACTCCAGCAGATCAACGCGCTCGACTACGTCCGCAGCTACACCACGCCGGGTCAGGCGACGGTGTTCGTGCAGTTCCGCGACACGACGAAGAAGGACGAGATCCAGCCCGCCTTCTATCAGGTAAGGAAGCGTCTCGGCGACATCCAGCACACCTTTCCGCAGGGCGTGCAGGGCCCGAGCTTCAACGACGAGTTCGGCGACGTCTACGGCAACGTCTACGCCTTCACCGCCGACGGCCTGACCCACCGGCAATTGCGCGACTACGTCGAGGGCGTGCGCACCGAGATCCTCAAGGTGCCCAATATCGGCAAGACCCTGCTGATGGGCGTGCAGGGCGAGACGATCTATCTCGACTTCTCGACCCGCAAGCTCGCGGGTTACGGCATCGACATCCAGGCGCTGATCAAGGCGCTGCAATCGCAGAACGCGGTGGCCGCCTCCGGTGTGGTCCAGGCGGGGCCCGAGCGGGTCTCCCTGCGCGTGAGCGGGCAGTTCTCGTCTGAAGAATCGCTGCGCGACGTGAATCTCCGCTTCAACGACCGCTTCTTCCGCCTCGCGGATGTGGCCGAGATTTCCCGCAGCTACCAGGACCCGCCGGCCGCCCTGTTCCGCGTCGGCGGCAAGCCGGCGATCGGGCTGGCCATCGCCATGCGCCCCAACGCCAACCTGCTGAAGTTCGGCGAGGATCTGAAGGAGCGCATGCACGTCGTCGAGGGCAAGCTGCCCATCGGCGTCGGCATCCACCTCGTCTCGGATCAGCCCAAAATCGTGGAAGAGGCGGTCGGCGGCTTCACCAAGGCCCTGGTCGAGGCGGTCGTCATCGTGCTGGTGGTGAGCTTCGTCAGTCTGGGCCTGCGCGCCGGGCTCGTCGTCGCGATCTCGATCCCGCTGGTGCTCGCCATCGTCTTCGTGGTCATGCAGATCATGGGCGTGACGCTCCAGCGCATCTCGCTCGGCGCCCTCATCATCGCGCTGGGACTCCTCGTCGATGACGCGATGATCACCGTCGAGATGATGGTGGCCCGCCTCGAACTCGGCGACAACCTGAAGAAGGCAGCGACCTTCGCCTACACCTCCACCGCCTTCCCGATGCTCACCGGCACCCTGGTGACGGTGGCCGGCTTCCTGCCGATCGGCTTCAACGGCTCGTCGGCGGGCGAGTACACCTACTCGCTGTTCGTGGTGATCGCCGCCTCGCTCCTGGTCTCCTGGGTGGTCGCGGTGCTGTTCGCGCCGCTTCTCGGCGTCACCATGCTGCCCAAGACCATGAAGCACCATGCGGAGAAGCAAGGCCTGTTCACCCGCGCCTTCATGGCGGTTCTTCGGGTCGCGATGCGGCTGCGCTGGATCACCGTGATCATCTGCGTCGTCCTGATGGGGCTGGCCGTCGTCGGGATGGGCCGCGTGCAGCAGCAGTTCTTCCCGTCGTCCGACCGCTCCGAGGTGCTGGTCGATCTGACGCTGCCGCAGAACGCCACCATCACCGAGACGCGGGCGCAGATGGACCGCTTCGAGGCGCACCTGAAGGGCGACCCCGACATCGAGCGCTGGAGTTCCTATGTCGGCCAGGGCGCGGTGCGCTTCTACCTGCCGCTGGACCAGCAGCTCGCCAACGCCTTCTACGGGCAGATCGTGATCGTCACGAAGTCGCTGGAGATCCGCGATCGAGTCATCAAGCGGCTCCAGAAGATCGGCCGGCACGACTTCGTCGGCACCGACATTCTGGTGCAGCCGCTCAATCTCGGCCCCCCCGTCGGGCGCCCGATTCAGTACCGTCTCTCCGGGCCCGACGTGCAGGAGGTGCGCCGCCTCGCCCTCAAGCTCGCCGACGTGGTCGCCACCGACAAGCGCCTCGCCGTGCCGACCTTCGATTGGAACGAGCCCGGCAAGGTGCTGCGCGTCGAGATCCTGCAGGACAAGGCGCGCCAGCTCGGCGTCACCAGCCAGGACATCGCCGGCATCCTCAACGGTGTCGTCGGCGGACAGGCGATCACGCAGGTGCGCGATTCGATCTACCTCGTGAACGTGGTCGGCCGGGCGCGCACCGTGGAGCGCACCTCGCTCGACACGCTCCAGAGCCTTCAGGTCGCCCTCTCCAACGGCTCGGTCGTGCCGATCCTGGCCTTTGCCAAGATCGACTACGATCTCGAACAGCCGATCGTCTGGCGCCGCGACCGGGTGCCGACGCTGACGGTGCGCGCCACCATCAAGGACGGAACCCAGCCTCCCACGGTCGTCGCCGCGCTCAAGCCCGCCATCGACAGCTACATGAAGGCGCTGCCGGAGGGCTACCTGCTGGCGACCGGCGGTGCGGTCGAGGAGGCGGGCAAGGGTCAGGGGCCGATCGCGGCGGTCGTGCCGGTGATGCTGCTGGCCATGGCCTTCTTCCTGATGATCCAGCTTCAGAGCTTCCAGAAGCTGTTTCTCGTCTTCTCCGTCGCGCCGCTCGGATTGATCGGCGTGGTGCCGGCCCTTCTCCTGTTCGACAAGCCGATGGGCTTCGTCGCCATCCTCGGCATCCTGGCGCTGATCGGGATCATCGTGCGCAACGCCGTGATCCTGGTGAGCCAGATCGAGGAATGCGAGGCGGAGGGGATGGCGCCGTGGGATGCCGTGGTCGAGGCCACCCGCCACCGGATGCGGCCGATCCTGCTCACGGCGGCGGCGGCGAGCCTCGGCCTGATCCCGATCGCCCGCGAGGTGTTCTGGGGGCCGATGGCCTACGCCATGATCGGCGGCATCCTGGCGGCGACCGGCCTGACCCTGCTGTTCCTGCCCGCGCTCTATGTCGGCTGGTACCGGATCAGGCCGCCCTCGCGCGACGCGGCCGCGCCCGGCCCTTGAGGCCGGGCCGGCCGACGCGGCCGGTTCTCGCACCGATGCCAGCGACATCCCGTGGCATCCGGCGGATCGGAGACGATCGCGCACAGATGAAACTAGTTCTATTATGCATCTCGCGCGCTTCGAGCCGGGATTTCTGCGCCTAAGCGCATGATCTCTGCTTTCGCTGCATAGCCGTCCTGTGCGGCAACACGCGTCGCCAAAACCTCTTTGCGGATGTCAAGCCATCCGCTAGGCACGTCCCGAACGCCGCGCCAAGGCGGCGGCTCCGATCACCTTCAGGCGAGCCGGCTGCCCGCGATGACCACCGACAACGCCACGGCCAATTCCCACCCGCTCGAGCGCGATGCGCAAGCGGCGATGAGCCACCACGACGTCAGCCCCAACGACATCGCGCTCGGCGTGGTGATCGGGCGCGCGTCGGAGTATTTCGACTTCTTCGTGTTCGGCATCGCCTCGGTTCTGGTGTTCCCGAAGGTGTTCTTCCCCTTCGCCGCCCCGCTCACCGGCACGCTGTACGCATTCGCGATCTTCGCGCTGGCCTTCGTCGCCCGCCCGCTCGGGTCGATCTTCTTCATGTGGGTCCACAAGCGGCACGGACGCGGGGTGAAGCTTACCATCGCCCTGTTCCTGCTCGGCGGCTCGACCGCGGCGATCAGCTTCCTGCCAAGCTACGACTCGATCGGCGTCGTCGCCATCGAACTGCTCGCGGTGCTGCGGGTGGCGCAGGGCTTCGCGCTCGGCGGCGCCTGGGACGGGATGGCCTCGCTGCTCGCCCTCAACGCGCCGCGGGAGCGCCGCGGCTGGTACGCGATGATCCCGCAGCTCGGCGCACCGTTCGGCTTCATGGTGGCGAGCGCGCTGTTCGCGTTCTTCTCCGTCAACCTGACCCCTGAGGATTTCAACGATTGGGGCTGGCGCTTCCCGTTCTTCTGCGCCTTCACCATCAACGTCGTGGCCCTGTTCGCGCGGCTCCGGCTCGTCGCCACCCCCGAATTCACCCGGCTTCTCGACAAGGGCCGGCTGGAGCCGGTCAGCGTCATCGATCTCGCCCGTCACCACGCCCTCGACGTGTGGATCGGCGCCTTCGTGCCGTTGGCGAGCTTTGCCCTGTTCCACCTCGTCACGATCTTCCCGATCGCGTGGCTCGCCCTGTCGAGCGAGCGCTCGGCCGGCGACTTCCTGATGGTGCAGTTCTCCGGCGCCATGGTCTGCGCCGGTGCGATCGCGGCTTCCGGCCTGATCGCCGACCAGATCGGGCGGCGCAATCTGCTGCTCATCAGCGCCGGGCTGATCGCCGTCTTCGCCTGCGGCAGCATCCTGGCGCCGCTGATCTTCGGCGAGAACGCCATCGGCCAGACGATCTACGTCAATATCGGCTTCATGCTGCTCGGCCTGTCCTACGGCCAGACCGCCGGCGCCGTGACCTCGCGGCTCGGGGCGCGCTACCGCTACACCGGCGCGGCGCTCACCTCCGACCTCGCCTGGCTGTTCGGCGCGGGCTTCGCCCCCCTCGTGGTGCTGTACCTCTCCACCGAGTACGGCCTGGCGATGGTCGGCGTGTACCTGCTGTCCGGCGCCCTGGCGACGCTGCTCGCGCTCTCCCTCGACCGGTCCGAGATGCGCCAGATGTGAGTTTGGCCCCGCGGGCCGAGCCTCCGTCTCGCCGCGGGACCGACAGCGCTTTTCGACGACGTCCGGATGCCGGTTCGGCGAGACGAAGCGCGCCACAACACGATCCCGGAGAGGTCGGCCGACACGCTCGGCTCGGCATCTCCGGAAAGAAATGAACCGCCGCCACGCGGGAAGTCACCCGCGCGGCCCTTGCGATGGAACGAAGATTCGTGGCCATGACCGCCGACCGTTCATTGAGAGCCCGTGCCGGGGCCGGCTCCGCGGGCCGGATCCTGCGGGGTCTCGTCCTCCTGCCGCTGTTCGGCCTGCTCGCCGGCTGCAACCTCGTGGTGATGCAGCCCTCCGGCGACATCGCCATGCAGCAGCGCAACCTCGTCCTCGCCTCGACGGGGCTGATGCTGCTCATCATCATCCCGGTGATCGTGCTGACGCTCTTGTTCGCGTGGCGCTACCGCGCCTCGAACACGGCGGCCCGCCACGACCCCGATTGGGACCACTCGACCGGACTCGAAGTGGTGATCTGGACCGCGCCGCTGATGATCATCATCGCGCTCGGCGCGCTGACCTGGATCAGCACCCACACCCTCGACCCATTCCGGCCGCTCTCGCGCATCGAGCCCGGCAAGCCGGTCGCGGCGGAAGTGAAGCCGCTCGAGGTCCAGGTCGTTGCACTCGATTGGAAGTGGCTGTTTTTCTACCCCGAATACAACATCGCCACCGTCAACGAGTTGGCCGCGCCGGTGAACCGGCCGATCACCTTCAAGATCACCGCCTCCTCGGTGATGAACGCCTTCTACGTCCCGGCGCTCGCCGGCATGATCTACGCGATGCCCGGCATGCAGACGCAGCTTCACGCCGTGATCAACAAGCCGGGCGCCTATGACGGTCTGTCGTCGCACTACAGCGGCACCGGCTTCTCGCGCATGACGTTCAAGTTCCACGGGCTCGACGGGGACGGCTTCGACCAGTGGATTGCCAAAGTGAAGCAGCAGGGTTCGGAATTGAGCCGTGATGCCTATCTCGAACTCGAGCGCCCGAGCGAGCGTGTTCCCGTCACCTACTACGCTTCGTTTGCCGACGGCCTCTTCAGCAAGATCCTCGGCATGTGCGCCGTGCCCGGCAAGATGTGCATGCACGAGATGATGACCATCGACGCCAAGGGCGGTGCCGGCAAAGAGAGCCAAGAGAACGCCGAGCGGCTCCAGTACGACAACCGCCATGTGCAGCGCGGCGACGAGGCCCCGGGGGCGACGACCCCGGCCTCGCACCGCGCGCCCAAGAGCGAGTCGCCCGACGGCGAGAAGAGCCACGAGGGGAGCGGCCAAGGCCGAACCGCTCCCGACCAGACCAACAACTGATCCGTCGCCGCCTCAGGATTTACGGACGAGTTTCAACCCATGTTCGCAAACACGGACCTGCAGCACCTGCTGTTCGGGCGCCTCTCTCTGGAGGACATCCCGTTCCACGAACCGATCCTGCAAGTAACCTTCGCAGGCGTCGCCGTGGCCGGGATCGCGGTGATCGCCGCCATCACCTATTTCCGCTTCTGGGGTCCGCTCTGGCGCGACTGGTTGACCTCGGTCGACCACAAGAAGATCGGCATCATGTACGTCGTCCTGGCGCTCGTGATGCTGCTGCGTGGCTTTGCCGACGCGTTGCTGATGCGCTCGCAGCAGGCGATGGCGTTTGGCACCAACGAGGGCTTCCTGCCGCCGCACCACTACGACCAGATCTTCACCGCCCACGGCGTGATCATGATCTTCTTCGTGGCGATGCCGTTCGTCACCGGCCTGATGAACTTCGTCGTGCCGCTGCAGATCGGCGCGCGCGACGTCGCCTTCCCGTTCCTGAACAACCTCTCGTTCTGGATGACGGTGTCCGGCGCGGCCACGATCATGATCTCGCTGTTCGTCGGTGAGTTCGCCCGCACCGGCTGGCTCGCCTACCCGCCGCTCTCGGGCGCGGACATGAGTCCCGGCGTCGGCGTCGACTACTACATCTGGGGCCTGCAGATCGCGGGCATCGGCACGACGCTGTCCGGCATCAACCTGGTCGCGACCATCGTGAAGATGCGCGCGCCCGGCATGTCGATGATGAAGCTGCCGATCTTCACCTGGACCTCGCTGTGCACGAACGTGCTCATCGTGGCCGCCTTCCCGATCCTCGCCGCCGTTCTCGCGCTGCTGAGCCTCGACCGCTACGTCGGCACGCACTTCTTCACGAACGACCTCGGCGGCAACCCGATGATGTACTTCAACCTCATCTGGATCTGGGGCCACCCGGAGGTCTACATCCTCATCCTGCCGGCCTTCGGCGTGTTCTCGGAGGTCACCTCGGCCTTCAGCGGCAAGCGCCTGTTCGGCTACACCTCGATGGTCTACGCGACCGTCGTCATCACGATCCTGTCCTACCTCGTTTGGCTGCACCACTTCTTCACGATGGGTTCGGGCGCGAGCGTGAACTCGTTCTTCGGCCTGACGACGATGATCATCTCGATCCCGACGGGCGCGAAGATCTTCAACTGGCTGTTCACGATGTATCGCGGCCGCATCCGCTTCGATGTGCCGATGCTGTGGACCGTCAGCTTCATGGTCACCTTCACCATCGGCGGCATGACCGGCGTGCTGCTCGCCGTGCCCCCGGCCGACTTCGTGCTCCACAACTCGCTGTTCCTGATCGCGCACTTCCACAACGTGATCATCGGCGGCGTGCTGTTCGGCATGTTCGCCGGCGTGAACTACTGGTTCCCGAAGGCCTTCGGTTTCAAGCTCGACGAGTTCTGGGGCAAGGTCAGCTTCTGGTTCTGGACCATCGGCTTCTACGTCGCCTTCATGCCGCTCTACGTCCTGGGGCTGATGGGCGTGACCCGCCGGGCCCAGCACTTCGACGACCCGTCGCTGCAGATCTGGTTCGTGATCGCCGCCATCGGCGCGGGCCTGATCGCGCTCGGCATCGGTGCGATGATCGTCCAGTTCGCGGTCTCGATCAAAAACCGCGAAGCCCTGCGCGACGTGACCGGCGATCCGTGGGAAGGCCGGACCCTGGAATGGGCCACCTCCTCGCCGCCGCCGGACTACAACTTCGCCTTCACACCCGTGGTGCATAGCCTCGACGCGTGGTGGGACATGAAGGCCCGTGGCTTCCAGCGGCCGCTCTCGGGCTACAAGCCGATCCACATGCCCAAGAACACCGCCACCGGCGTGATCCTGGGCGTGGTCAGCATCGTCTTCTCCTTCGCGATGATCTGGTACATCTGGTGGCTCGCAGCGCTCACCTTCGTGGCGATGCTGGCGATCACGATCGGCCATACCTTCAACTACAACCGCGACTTCTACATCCCCGCCGAGACGGTCAGCCGGACCGAGAAGCGGCGGACCGAGGCGCTGGCGGCGCGGGTCTGAGCAGCATCATGGCAACGCACGCGACTCACACCCTCGTCGGCGACCGGATGTCCGCCACCGACGTGCCGGAATTCCTCGATCTCAAGGGCGAGCATCACCCGGAAGGGGGCACGATGCTCGGCTTCTGGATCTACCTGATGAGCGACTGCCTCATCTTCGCAGTCCTCTTCGCCACCTACGCCGTGCTCGGCCGCAGCTATGCGGCCGGGCCCTCGCCCAAGGACTTGTTCGACCTGCCGATCGTGGCGGTGAACACGTCGATGCTGCTGTTCTCCTCCATCACCTATGGCTTCGCCATGCTGGCGATGGAGAAGGACGACCTCGCCAAGACCCAACTCTGGCTCGCGATCACCGGCCTGTTCGGCGCGGCCTTCGTCGGGCTCGAACTCTACGAGTTCGCGCACTTGATCCACGAAGGCGCCACGCCCCAGCGCAGCGGCTTCCTGTCCGCGTTCTTCACCCTGGTCGGAACCCACGGCCTGCACGTCACCTTCGGCCTGATCTGGCTCGTCACCCTGATGATCCAGACCCGGCTCAAGGGCCTCGGGGCGGAGAACAAGCGCCGGCTGATGTGCCTGTCGATGTTCTGGCACTTCCTCGACGTCATCTGGATCGGCGTCTTCACCTTCGTGTACCTGATGGGAGTCCTGCAATGAGCGGGGCAGCGCACGCCGACGATCACGGTCACGGGCAGGACGCCCACGGCCACGGCTCCTTCAAAGACTACGTCACGGGCTTCGTGCTCTCCGTCATCCTGACGGCGATCCCGTTCTGGCTGGTGATGGGCGACGTGCTGGGCGACAAGCTCGTCACCGGCGTCGTCATCCTCGGGCTCGGCGCGGTGCAGATCGTGGTCCACATGATCTACTTCCTGCACATGAATACGAAGTCGGAGGGCGGCTGGACCTTCATGGCGCTGGTCTTCACGATCACCCTCGTGGTCATCACCCTGTGCGGATCGATCTGGGTCATGCACCACCTCAACACCAACATGATGCCGGTCTCGGCCGAGGAGATGCGTCACGCTCCCTGACGCATCCCAAAAACCCGACGCTCCGGCGCCCGCCGCCCCGGTAACGGGACGGCGGCGCCCTTTGCTCGTCCGGCTCGCGCTGATCCTGGGGGGTCTCGCGGTGACGGGCGTGTTCCTCGGCCTCGGCACATGGCAGGTCGAGCGCCGGATCTGGAAGCTCGACCTGATCGACCGGGTCGAGGCCCGCATCCACGCCGAGCCCACGCCCGCACCGGGGCCGGAGGAATGGGCCGGCCTCACCGCCGCCTCCGCCGAGTACCGGCGGGTCCGGCTCACCGGGCGCTTCGCCTACGATCGCGCCACCCTGGTCCAGGCGGTGACCGCGCGCGGCTCCGGTTTCTGGGTTCTCGTGCCGCTGGTGACCGACCGCGGCTTCACCGTTCTCGTCAATCGCGGCTTCGTGCCGACGGAGGCGCGCGAGCGCGCGGCCCGTGCCGCGGGTGAGCCGGACGGGGACGTGGCGGTGACGGGCCTGCTACGCTTCGCCGAGCCCGGCGGCGGCTTCCTGCGCCGCAACGACCCGGCGGGCGACCGCTGGTATTCCCGCGACGTCGCGGCCATCGCCGCCGCCCGCGGCATCGACGGCACACCGAACGAGGTCGCACCCTATTTTGTGGATGCCGACGCGGCGCCCAATCCCGGCGGCCTGCCGGTCGGCGGCCTCACGGTGGTGGTTTTCCACAACAATCATCTCGTCTACGCGCTGACGTGGTACGCCCTCGCGCTGATGAGTGCCGCGGCTCTCATCTATGTCCTCAGAGGGTCTCGCAGGAAGCCGCGCCGCTGACGGACGTCGTCGGTCAGTAGGGCAGGGCATCCGCGGCAGCGTCCGTCCACCGCTCGGGTGGGGCGAGGCCCCGGACACTTGAAAACTATTTTTCACATTTTATCCGCGAACCTGTATCGATTGAACGGTTGAGGTTGTTAACCCTTCGTACACCGGTCGCCATTGCGATTCGCGGCAGTCCTTGCCGCGCCGGATGAAGGGTGGGGAGCCATCATGGGAGTCGCCCTGCACGGGCCTGAACGGAAAGGACGCGATCGCCGAGACGGCGACGGCGTCACCCGTCGCGTCCCCGAGCCCCTGGCGGATCTCATCATGGCCATGGAGCAGACGATCGTCGCCCTGGCGGGAGAGGGCGGGGGCCGCAACGAGCTGCATGCCCTGCGTAACTATCTCTCCGACCTCTGCGTGCTGACCGAGGAAACGCCGACGATCCGGCGGGCGGTGGACCGTCTGGTCTTTGCGGGCGACCGCCTCGGCGAGGCGGTGATCGCGCCGCGCGGCTACGAGCGCCGGTGGCGGAGTCCCCGGCTGAACAAGGCGCGCCAAGCGCTCACCTCCCTCGAACGGACGCTCGTGGGCGCGCGCCCGAGCCGGATCGCGGTGCGGCTCGACCGCGACTGGTGAGGGCAAGGTGGGCGGAACCGGCGCCGCTCTGAGCGGGCACCGAGCGAACCGCGCGCGAAAACGGCCAAGCTTGGCGGAACAGTTGCGCCGGCCAACGGTTTGCGGACGCGTGCGACAGGCGCGCCGTTCCCCCTTCGAGCCACCGAATGGATAAACCCAGCCGCTCGGCCCAGACCTGGGCAGCCACGGCCGGCGCCGCCGCGCTGGCGATCGGGGCATGGTATCTCCTGCCCGTCGAGGATTGGCTGCGCGCTTTCTCAGGTTGGGCGAATGGCCTCGGCCCCTACGGCCTCCTCGCCTTCGGCGTGCTGTTCTTCCTCGCGACCCTCCTCATCGTGCCGGGCACCCCGCTCACCATCGCCGGGGCGGTCGCCTTCGGCTGGGCGGTGATGCCGGTGGTGCTGTTCTCGGCAACGCTCGGCTCCTGGCTCGCCTTCGTGGCCGCCCGCCACCTGTTCCGCGAGCGGGTGCGGGGATTGATCGCGCGGCGGCCGGCGCTGAACGCCACCGTGGAGGCGGTCGGCGACGGCGGCTGGCGGCTCATGACCCTGATGCGGCTCAGCCCCTTCGTGCCGTTCAACGCGCAGAACTACGTCTTCGGGGTGACGGATGTCCGCACCTCCGCCTATCTGGTCTCCACGGTGATCGGCATGCTGCCGGGCACTCTGGTCTGCGTCTATCTCGGCGTCATCGGCCGCCATGCCGGCAGCGACGAGCCGACCCACTGGATCACCCTCGGCCTCGGCCTCCTCGCCACCGTCGCAGCGGTGGAACTTACCCGGCGCCGGGTGCGGGCGAAGCTCGAAGCGAGCAAGATCAAGCTGGGAAAGGCGGGCGCGCGATGAGCGTTCCGCTCGAACAGGGATTGAGCGCGCCGTCGCGGCGTGGCGGGTGGTTGCGCGCATGAGGATGGAATTCGGGGTGGGTCAAGGATCGTCCGAGAGCTGGCTGCGGCCCGGGCTCACCTGCTGGCGGCAGGAGAGAGCGGGGCGCGTCGCGGTGCTGCATGACGGCGCGGCCTATTTCGCTGCTGCCCACGCGGCGCTGCTGAAGGCGCGTACATCCATCACCCTGATCGGCTGGAGCTTCGATCCGCGCGCGCGCCTGTTGCCGGGGGATTCGCCCGATGCCGGCGAGACCCTGGCGGAGCTGCTGCGCCGCCTCAAGGCCGCGCGGCCGGAACTCGCCATCCGCATCCTGATCTGGGACATGCCCTGGCCGATCTCGGCGGGCAACGACCACACCCCCGACAGCGTGCGCGCGAGCCTCGGTCCCGACATCGACTTCCGCATCGACGGCACGCTGCCCTTCGGCGCCTGCCAGCACCAGAAGATCCTCGTGATCGACGATGCGATCGCCTTCAGCGGCGGCAGCGACTTCGAGGTGAACCGCTGGGACACCCCCGCCCACCGCGACCGCGACCCCCGCCGCCGCCTGCCCTCCGGCGAGGACTACCCGCCGCGCCACGACGTGATGATGCTGGTCGATCGCGACGCCGCGCGGGCGCTGGCGGATCTGGCCCGCGAGCGCTGGCGCCGCGCCGCCGGCGAAGCCGTTCCCTCTGTAGACAGCGATCCGGACTGGGATCCCTGGCCCGAAACCCTCGCGCCGCACCTGACCGACGTGACGGTGGGGCTCGCCCGCACCGATCCGCCGCGGGACGGGTGTCCGGCGGTGACGGAGAGCACCGCGCTCTATCGCGCCTCGATCCGCGCGGCGCAGCGCTTCATCTATCTCGAGAACCAGTATCTCACCTCGCCGGTCATCGCGGAGGCGCTGGCCGAGCGTCTCGCCGAACCCGACGGGCCGGAGATCGTGATCGTGCTGTCCGAGCGCAGCCCGAGCGGCTTCGACCGCCTGACCATGGACAGCGCCCGCCGCGGCCTGATCCGGGCCTTGCGCCGCGCCGACCGGTTCGACCGCCTGCGGATCGTGGCGCCGCACACGGAGAAAGGCCGGCCGATCCTGGTCCACGCCAAGGTCGCGATCATCGACGAGGGCCTGCTGCGGATCGGCTCGACCAACCTCAACAACCGCTCCCTCGGCTACGACACCGAGTGCGACCTCGCCGTGGAGGTGCCGTCCGACGCCGCCGAGTCCCGCGCAGCTTTGCGGCGGCTTCTCGTCCGGCTGCTCTCCCATCACGGCGGTTGCCCGCCCGACGTGTTCGCACAAGCCTTCGAGGCGCGCGGCTCCCTGCGCGCCGTGCTCGACGATCCCCGCTTGATGCCGTGCTCGCGGGTCTGCCCCCTCGTCCCGTCCCGCCGCGGCCCGGTGGCCCGCCTCGTCGAGTCGTTCCATCTCGGTGACCCGGTAAGCCCCGCCGATGCGTGGCGCCCGTGGCGCCGCCGCAAGGCGCTGCGCCGGGCCAAAGGTGTGGTGGATTCGAAGGCCGGAGCGCCATCGCCGGAGGAGGTTCTCGAGGCGACCTGAGCCCCTGTTTGAGGGCGCTTATCCGGCAAGCTCATCGGTCCTCATGCTGAGGCGCCCGCGTAGCGGGGCTCGAAGCACGCCGGAACGGTCGATCCCATGGCACAGGCTCCCCGGGAGACGCATGGCGGAGTGCTTCGAGGCCGAGCTTTCGCTCGGCGCCTCAGCATGAGGAGCGTCTTGGTCACCGGAACAGGTCGATTGAACGGGTCTCGGAAACCCGGCTCGAAGAAGGCTCGGCGGCAAGGCCGCCGAGCACTGCTACTTGTCGAACACCGCCTGCAACGCCGCCTGATCCTTGCGCGCCTCCTTGCCCGCGGGCAGGGCGAGCAGGGTGAGGATGCGGGCCTTGTCCGGCGTGAGGTCGCCCGCGAACACCGCGCCGGCCTTGCGCAGGGTGTTGCCGCCGCCCTTGAAGCCGTAGACCGGCAGGGCACGACCGTCATGGACCTTGGTCGCCACGATCACCGGCACGCCCCGCGCGATGACCTCGGCGATGGCGTCGTGCATCTCGGCGTTGACGTTGCCCCAGCCATAGGCCTCGACCACGATCGCCTCGGCCCCGCTCTCGGCGGCGTGCCGCACCTGCGAGCCGTCCGCGCCGGCATACATCGCCACGAGATCGACCCGCGGCATCCGCTCCGGGAGCGGCAGGGTCTGGCGGCGCAGGGAGCGGCGGCTGAACACGACGCGGTCCTCGTCCACGTATCCGAGGATACCGGCTTCCCCGGAATTGAAGGTCTCGACGTTGCTGGTGTGGGTCTTGCGGACCTCACGCGCCGCGTTGATGCGGTGGTTGAGCGTCACCGTCACGCCCTGGCCCACTGCGCCCTCGGCCAGGATCTGGCGGGCGGCGTTGAGGAGGTTGCGGGGGCCGTCGGCATCCCCGTCGGAGGCGTTGCGCTGGGCGCCCACCAGCACCACCGGCTTGTCGCTCTTGAGCGTCAGGTCGAGGAAGTAGGCAGTCTGGTCGAGGGTGTCCGTCCCGTGCAGGACGATCGCCCCGCGGATGCCGGGATCGGCGAGCAGCGCGTCGAGCTTGGCGCTCAGCGCCGGCCAGCGGTCCGGGCCCATATAATCGCTCGGCACGTTGCTGAATTCGGTGACCTCGATGGTGGCGATGTCCTTCAGCTTGGGCACCACCGAGACGAGATCCTCGCCCGACAGGGCCGGGACCGGCGCATGGGTCGTCGGATCGAGCTTCATCGCGATGGTGCCGCCGGTCGCGTCCACGGCGATCCGCGGCGGCTCCGCCCGAGCCGGCCCGGCCGACAGCGCCATCAGGGCGGCGAGACCGAGAGCGCTCAGGTTTCCGTTCGTCTTCGTCATCGCGCATCCTCTCCTGTTGACGGCCGGTCGTCGGGCCAGCCTGCGGGCGACCATGCTCGTGCGCGGAAATCCCCTCAACCCGGCTCGATCCGGATCTCCGCCAGAACCGGCAGATGGTCCGACGCCTTCCGGGCCAGCGGCGTGTCCACGACCGTGATGCGCTCGACGGCGATGCGCTCGCTCACGAAGACATGGTCGATGCGCAGCAGGGGGAAGCGGCTCGGGAAGGTGGCGCCGCCGCGCCGCCAGCGCCGCTCCCCCGTGAGCCGCCGCGCATCGGTGAGGCGTTCGTTCAGCCGGCGGTAGGCGCGCGACCAGCCCGTGGCGTTGAAGTCGCCGAGCAGCACCGTCGGCGCGCGGCAGGCCGGATCGCCGAGCCAATCGGGCCCGAGCAGCGCCTTGGCCTGGGCGACGCGCTCCGCCCCGAGCAGCCCGAAATGGGTGGTGAGCACCTGAAGTTTGCTGGCGCCCGCCGTCACCTCGACCCACAGCGCACCGCGCGGCTCCAGGCCGGGGCGCCGCAGCAGGCCGGGCAGGGGGCCGGCGCGCTTGAGCCGAGAGGGCAGGGGGGTCAGCAGGGCATCGCCGTATCGCTCCTCCTCGACATGCAGGGCCGGGTGGAAATGCGCGCTCATCTCGACCAGCCGGGCGATCTCCTCCGCCTGATCCAGACCGCCGGTGCGCGCGCGCCCGACATCGACCTCTTGAAGCGCGACGATGTCCGGCGCCAGGGCGGCGATCACCTGCGCGACCCGCTCGGGCGCGACCCGCCCGTCGGTGCCGCGGCAATGGCGGACATTGTAGGTGAGCAGGCGCAAGCGCCGCGACGCCACCGATGCCAGCGCATCGAACGCGATCTCCGATCGGTCCTCGGCATACCCTTCGATCTGCCCCTGTTGCACGCCCTCTCCCCCGGCCAGAATGCGGCGCGTCCCCTGCAAGGAGCCGGAGCGGCGCGCCCCGACCGAACGCCGGGACCGGCCAACCGATCCCTCGTCGCGTCGGATCGCACGCAGCGAAATCACGCCGACGCCCGTTTTCCGGTCTTGGCGGAACCGCATCGGGAATGACCTCTTTCGAACAGGCGAGGCGCGTGATGCAGTGCCGAAGACGGAACCGGATGGACGCGATGCGGACGAGCAGGACGGGCGAGGCATGAGGACCGAGGACGCCAGCGCCCGCTACGTCGATCTCGACGCCTGGGGCGGGCTCGATATCCTCCAAGCACTCTGGGAGGGCCAGCTCGCGGCGGTCGCGGCGGTGGGGCCGGCCCTGCCGGCGATCGATGCGGCGGCGCGGGCCGCGGAGCCGGGCCTGCGCGAGGGCGGGCGGCTAGTCTATGTCGGGGCGGGCACCTCGGCGCGGATCGGCGTGCAGGACGGGGCGGAATTGCCGCCGACCTTCGATTGGCCGGAGGCGCAGCTCGGCTTCGCCATCGCCGGCGGGGAGGGCGCCCTGCTGCGCGCCGTGGAGGATGCCGAAGATTCCGCCGCCGACGGCGCCGCCTGGATCGGGCGCGCCGAGATCGGCCCGCGCGACGTGGTGATCGGGCTGGCCGCCAGCGGCTCGACGCCCTTCACCGTCGAGGCGCTGAAGGCCGCCCGCATCCTCGGCGCCGTCACCGTCGGCGTCAGCAACAACCCCGATGCGCCGATCCTGCGCGAAGCCGCCCACGGCATCCTCGCCGCCACGGGGGCCGAGGTGCTGGCGGGCTCCACCCGCATGAAGGCGGGCACCGCGCAGAAGGTGATCCTCAACCTGTTCTCGACCCTGGTGATGATCCGGCTCGGCCGGGTCTATCGCGGGCGGATGGTGGCGATGCGCGCGACCAACCGGAAGCTGCGCGCCCGCGGCGTCGCCATGGTCTCCGAACTCGCCGGCTGCCCGGCGGAGATCGCCGCCGACGCCCTGACGCGGGCCGAGGGCGACATCAAGCGCGCGGTGCTGATCGCGGGCGGGATGAGCGCGATGCGGGCCGACGACCTGCTCCTGCGCCACGACGGCAACCTGCGCCGGGCGCTTCGTGAGGTGGGCCGATCATGAGTGCGACGACCTTCATGGCGCGGGAGATCGCCGAGATCCCCGCCGCCGCCGAAGCATTGCTGGCCGCCGGTGAGGCGGCGCGCATCGGCACGACGCTGAGCGCCCGGAGCTTCCCCTTCGTGGTGGTGTGCGGGCGAGGCAGTTCGGGCCATGCCGGCGTGCATCTGCGCTACCTGATCGAGACGCGGCTCGGCCTGCCGGTCTCGGCCGCCGCGCCCTCGGTGGTGACGGGCTACGACCGTCCGCCGAAGGTGGCGGGTGCGCTCTTCATCGTGGTCTCGCAATCGGGCCGCTCGCCCGATCTCGTCGCCGCGACCGAGGCCGCGCGGGCCGGCGGCGCGCTGACGGTCGCCCTCGTCAACGATCCCGAATCCCCCGCCGCGCGGGCGAGCGATCTCGTCCTGCCGATCCTCGCCGGGCCGGAACAGGCGGTGGCCGCCACCAAGACGGTGACGAATTCCGCCATTGCGGGGGCCGCGCTGGTGGCGGCCTGGGCCGGCGACACCGAGCTGGAACAGGGCCTCGCCGCCTTGCCGGAGCGGCTGAGACAGGCGCTTGCCCTCGACTGGTCCGCCTGGAGCGCCGACCTCGCGGGCGCGCCGGCGGCCTTCGTCACCGGGCGCGGCCACGGCCTCGGCCCCTTGCGCGAGATCGCGCTCAAACTCGCCGAGACCCTGCGTCTGCCCGCGCTCGGCTACTCGGCGGCGGAGCTGCGCCACGGTCCCCGCGCCTCCGTCTCGGCGGCAACGCCAGTGCTCGCGCTGCGCCAGGCCGATCCGCTGGCCGAGGGCGTAGATGCGCTCGTGCGCGACCTCACCCGCGACGGAATGCGGGTCCATGCCTGCGGCGGTCCCCTCGGCACCTTGCCCTGGCTCGGCGACGACCATCCGGCCTGCGATCCCATCGCCATGCTGGTGCCGGCCTACCGCGCCATCGAGGCGGAGGCCCGCCGCCGCGGCCTCGACCCGGACAAGCCGACCGGCCTCACCAAAGTGACGGAGACCCTGTGATGAAGAGTCCGGGTTTCGAAAGGGCGAGCCCTTTCGCGGGTTCAGGGCAGAGCCCTGGGATGATATCGGGGCTCTGCCCCGAGACCCAGCCAAAGGGATGATCCCTTTGGGAACCCAAGATCATTTCGCGATTGCTGCCGAGCACGTCTTCGACGGCGAGCGGATGCTCGGCGGTCGCACCGTGCTGCTGCGCGGTGGGCATATCATCGACGTCACCGCGGAACCGCCCGCAGGCGTGCCCCTCGTCCGGCTGCCGGCGGGCGCGGTGCTGGCGCCGGGCTTCATCGATTGTCAGGTGAATGGCGGCGGAGGGGTGCTCCTCAACGACGATTCCAGCGTGGCCGGCATCGCCCGGATCGCGGCGGCGCACCGAAGCGGCGGCACCACGGCCCTGCTGCCGACCCTCATCACCGACACACGGCCCGCGATCCGGGCGGCCATCGCCGGCGTTGCGGCGGCGATCCGGGCGGGCGTCCCCGGCATCCTCGGCATCCACCTCGAAGGGCCGTTCCTGAGCCCGCAGCGGATCGGCATCCACGATCCCGCCCGGCTCGCGGACTTCGGCCCCGGCGATGCCGACCTCCTGACCGGCCTGGGCGAGCATGGCCTCACCCTGGTGACGCTGGCGCCCGAGCGGGTGCCGGCCGGCGCGGTGGCCGACCTCGTCGCCCGCGGCGCGCGCGTCTGCGCCGGGCACACAGCAGATGCGGGTCCCGCGATCCGGGCGGCGATGGCGGAAGGGCTCACCGGCTTCACCCACCTGTTCAACGCCATGTCGCAGATCGGCCCGCGCGAGACCGGCGCGGTCGGCGTCGCCCTCGCGGAGGCCGGGACGTTCGCCGGGATCATCGCCGACGGCCACCATGTCGGCGACGACCAGCTCCGGTTGGCCCTGCGCCTTAAGGGAAGCGAGCGGCTGATGCTGGTGAGCGATGCCATGCCAACCGTCGGCGATTCCCGCGCGGACGCGTCCTTCACCCTGTTCGGGCGCCGCATCGTCCGGACCGGCGACCGGCTCACCGGCGAGGACGGCACCCTGGCGGGCGCGGCGATCACCATGGCGGAGGCCGTGCGCCACATGAGCACGCGCGGCGGGGCTTCCCTCGCGGAGGCCCTGGCGATGGCCTCGCTGACCCCGGCCCGCTTCCTCGGGCTCGACACCCGGCTCGGCCGGATCGCCCCCGGCTTTGCGGCGGACTTCGTCGCACTCTCCGCCGATATGACGGTGCTCTGCACGTGGATCGGCGGGGAACAAGCCGTCTGAGCCATGGTTCGCTCCCTCACGGAGCCCGTCGGGGCGTTTTTCCAAGAGGATCGAGAACCATGAAACTTCCGCTTCGAAGCGGCCTGTTCGCTCTGGCTGCAGCGCTGACCCTCGCCGCCGCTCCCGTGGCCGCGCAGGGCAACAGCGGCAATGCGGGCAGCGGCCTCTCCCCGTCGTCCAGCGCCACCGGCAACGACCGCAGTGCCGGGGTCAACAACGGCAATTACCGGCGGCCCGGCAGCTACGGCACGCGGCGGGCCTCCCGCTCGGTCCGGGCTCCGTCGCGGCGGTTGATGCGAAACCGCGCGCCCCGCTTCTGAGCGGCACCCCACGCCGCGTTGCCTGATGTCGCAGGGGCGAACCCTGCGAAGCACGGAAACGTTGGCGCCGCGCCACTCGACCGGGAACGACCGTGACGGACAGAGCCATCGCCGACTACGCCGTGATCGGCGATACCTGCACCACGGCCCTGATCGCCCGCGACGGTTCCCTCGACTGGCTGTGCTGGCCCCGGCATGACGGGCCGGCGGTGTTCCTGGCCCTGCTCGACAGCGAGCAGGGCGGCACCTGCCGCCTCGTCCTCGACGATCTGTCCGAGACCATCCGCCGGTATCTGCCCGGCACCAATATCCTCGAAACCACCTTCGTCACGGCCACCGGCCGGGCGGTGCTCACCGACTTCATGCCGCTTCACCGTCATGAAACGGTGCCGGAGGAGGGGCCGGACGGCCGGGCCCAGGCTCAGGTGATCCGGCGCCTCGCCTGCCTGTCCGGCCGGGTCTCCGGTCGCTGGCGCCTGCGCCCGAGCTTCGACTATGCCCGCGCCCCGACCGAGGCGATGGCGGAGGGCGAGACCTGTATCCGCTTCCAAGGCGGAGGGGACACCATCCGCGCCGTCTGCGCCGTGCCGCTCGCCCTCCGGGGCGATGAGGCCGAGGGCGCCTTCGCGCTGGCGGCCGGCGAACGCGCCGACCTCGTGATCGCCCATGGCGATGAGCCCGTCACGAAGGGAGAGGGGCTGCCCGGCGCGGTCGATGCCTCGCTGGCCGCCACGCGGGCCTATTGGGAGGAATGGTCGGGCCGCTGCACCTATGAGGGGCCCTACCGCGAGACGGTCCTTCGCAGCGCCCTGACTTTGAAGCTCCTGACGCATGGCCCCTCCGGCGGCATCGTCGCCGCCGCGACGGCGGGGCTGCCCGAGGCGGTACCGGGCAACCGCAACTACGATTACCGCTACGTCTGGATGCGGGATGCGAGCTTCACCGTCACCGCTTTCGTCAATCTCGGCTACCAGCGCGAAGCCGCCGAGTTCCTGCGCTTCCTGCGCGAGGCCGATACGAGCCGGGGCGGTAACCTCCACCTGATGTACGCCCTCGACGGTGGGGTGCCGCGGGAAGAATCCCTCGACCATCTGCGCGGTTGGCGCGGCACCGGCCCGGTGCGGATCGGCAACGCGGCGGCGGATCAGGAGCAGTACGACATCTACGGCGAGTTCCTGGTGGCCCTCCACGGCTACCTCGAGGCGGTTGAGTACGACCCGCCGGTCAAGGTCAACGACCACCTGCCCGAGGCGCTTGGCCATCTCACCGGCCACATCCTGCGGGCCCGCCACGCGCCCGATCACGGCCTGTGGGAGATGCGCACGGAGAAACAGCAGAGCCTGCACACCAAGGCGATGCTCTGGGTCGGCCTCGACCGCGCCGTGCAGATCGCCCGCGCCGATCCGAAGCACCGTCTCGCCAGTCCCGACACGATCGCGGATTGGGAGCGGGCGGCAGCCGAGATCCGGGCCGAGTACCACGCCCGCGGCTGGAACGCGGCGCGGGGCGCCTACACCATGGCCTACGAATCGGACGACCTCGACGCGGCCGTGCTGCGCGCGGTGCTATTCGGCGCCTTCGATCCGCACGATCCGCGGGTCGCGAGGACGCTCGAACGGGTCGGCGAGGAACTCGACGCGGGCGACCTCGTCTACCGCTACCGGATCGATGACGGGTTGGAGGGCGAGGAGGCGACCTTCACCGCCTGCAGTTTCTGGCGGGTCGGCTGTCTGGCACTGGCGGGCCGTAACGATGAGGCCACCGCCCTGTTCGAGCGGCTGCTGGCGCGGGGCAACGATCTCGGCCTGTTCGCCGAGGAGATCGACGCGGAATCGGGCGAGCAGCGCGGAAACCTACCACAGGGCTTCACCCATATGGCGGTGATCAACCACGCCGTCCGCCTCGCCGCCTCCGACCGCGAGACGCCGACCGAGGAGCCGGATTGCCGGGCAGAGGCCGACGCCGTCCCGGCCTGATCGACACAAACCGGACCGATTGTCGGGCTACCTCTGATTCCGAGGGTGCAGCGATGCGGAGGAGATCCGATGCGAAGCTACAACCTGTTCCGCCGCCGGGGCAGGGAAGCGCTTTTCTGCGCAGTTCCGGAGAGCTGTGCCGTGCCGCGCTTCGTCGGCGGGCGCCGCTGGACCTTCGGTGGACGGATCGATGAAAGCGCGAGCCCGCCCCCCGGCTTCGACGACCGCGCGGCGGCGACCGCCGTGCGCTTCAACGGCTTCTACCTGTTCCAGTGCCTCGACGAGGCCGGGACCGAGCGGGCGGCCGACGGCCCCTGAGCGGGTGGGCCATCCTGTCGAGCATTCTTTAACGGCCGGCATGCCAGACAGGCCTGCAATCAGGCGGGCCGGAGACCGATCATGATCAGCGAGAAGCGCCAGGAGCCTCGCAAGCGAACCTTTCTCAAGGGACGGATCCACTTCAACAAGGGTGCGTCCAGCATGGACTGCCTCGTGCGCGATTTCTCGGAGATGGGCGCACGGCTGGAGTTGAGCGAGACCAGCACCCTGCCGGACACGTTCGACCTCTTCATCCCGCAGAAAGAAATCACCCTCCGGTCGAACCTGCGCTGGCGCCGCGGCGACGCGGTCGGCGTCGCCTTCGCGGAAGTGCAGAAGCCCGCCGCCGAGCCGGCCCCGTCGGTGGACCCGTCGCTCGCCGTCCTGCTGCGCCGGATCGCCGAGTTGGAGGCCGAGAATGCCGGCCTGCGTGCGGTGATCGCGTCCATGGGGAGCAGCATGGGAGCTGGATCGACGAACGGGACACGGCACGCCTGAGCGGAGGCGACATCCGCGCTCCTGAAGAGGACGCGAACGGATGTCGCGGAGCCGGCTCAGCCCTCGTCCAAAGCCGCCCGGATGCGCGCGGCATGCTCGGCGAGCACCGCATTGTCGGCCATGCCGCCCTCGTGGCGCTTCAGCGGCACGCCGTCATGGCGCGGCACGAGGTGGAAATGCAGGTGGAACACCGTCTGCCCGCCGGCCGGCTCGTTGTACTGGAACAGCGTCAGCCCATCGGCCTTGAAGGCCGCCTTCACCGCACGGCCGACCCGCTGCACCGTGCCGATCACGGCCGCGAGCGTCTGCGGCTCGGCATCGAGCAGCCCGCGCGAGGGCACCTTCGGGATGACGAGGGTATGGCCCTCGCCCTGGGGCATCACATCCATGAAGGCGAGGCTGTGCTGGTCCTCGTAGACCTTGTGGGCGGGGATCTCCCCGCGCAGGATCTTCCCGAAGATGTTGTCCGGATCGTAGGGCGTCATCGCACGGCTCCTGGCAGAAACGGGCGGCACGTTGCACGGGCCGGCTCATCGCAGCAACCTCGCCAGCAACCTTGACCACTCCCGCGGCGTTGACGAGCCCGTGACGGCGGCGTGCGCCGCTCAGGAGCGGACATGGCCGAAAGCACGGGTGCGATCTACACGGCGGCGGGCGCCAACCTCGCCATCGCGGCGGCGAAGTTCGTCGGCGCCTTCCTCACCGGCTCGACCGCGATGCTGGCCGAGGGCGCGCACTCGCTGGTCGACACCGCCAACCAGCTCCTGCTGCTGGTCGGCCTGAAGCGGGCGAAGCGACCGGCGGACGCCAAGCATCCCTTCGGCTACGGGCGCGAGGTGTATTTCTACGCCTTCATCGTCGCCCTGTTCATCTTCCTCGGCGGCGGCATCTTCGCCATCTACGAGGGCGCCCACAAGATCGAGAATCCCGAGCCCGCCGCCGACGCGACCCTGTTCGGCGTGCAACTCTCCGGCTTCTGGGTGAACGTCTCGATCCTCGGCTTCGCGATCCTGGCGGAGGGTTACTCCTGCATGGTTGCCGTGAAGGCGTTCTGGGCGGAGAAGGGCGAGCGCGGTGCCATCACCGCGATCCAGCGCAGCAAGGACCCGGCGCTCTACACGATCCTCGTGGAGGACGTCGCCGCGCTGATCGGCCTCGTCATCGCCATCGGCGGCGTGGTGCTCGCGCATGTCCTCGACAAGCCCGCGCTCGACGGCTGGGCCTCGATCGGCATCGGCCTCGTTCTGATCGGCATGTCGATCTTCCTGATGATCGAGACCCACGGCCTCCTGATCGGCGAGGCCGCCGACCCGGAGGTGGTGCGCACGATCCAGGCGGCGGTGCGCGAGGAGAGCGCGGTCCAGCACGTCAACGAGGTGCTGACCCAGCATCTCGGCCCGTCGGACATCCTCGTGAACCTCAGCCTCGACTTTGCCGACGACGTACCCGCGGGTGAAGTGGAGCAGACGGTGGCGCGGCTGGAGCAACGGATCAAGGCGAAGAGCCGCAACGTCACCCGCGTCTTCATCGAGATCCAGGCGCGGAAGGCGCATGCCGCCGGGCATGCACCGACCGACAAGCCCACCGATGCGCCGACGGGCCACGACGCTGCCCCGCCCGGCTCCGCCGTTCCGGCGTGAGGGGTTACCGCTTCACCCCCTCGCGGGCGAGCAGGGCCGCCTTGCGCGCCGTGCCCCAGCGGTAGCCCGAGAGCGCCCCGTCCGAGCGCACGACCCGATGGCAGGGGATCGCGACGGCCAGCGCGTTGGCGCCGCAGGCCATGGCCACCGCCCGCACCGCCGCCGGCTCGCCGATGGCGCGGGCGATCTCGGCATAGGTCGCCGTCGTGCCGACCGGGATGCGGCGCAGCGCCTGCCACACCCGCTGCTGGAAGGCGGTGCCGCCGACATCCAGCGGCAGATCGAAGGCCCCCCCCGGCGCTGCGACGAGGCGCACGACGTCAGTCACCGTGGACGCGAAATCCGCGTCGCCGGCCGCGATCACCGCCTTGGGGAAACGCGCCGTCAGATCGCGTTGGAGCGCCTCGGCATCGTCGCCGAGCAAGATCGCGCAGATCCCTCGAACGGTCGCCGCCACCAGCACCAGCCCGAGGGCACAGGCGTCGATCGCGAAACAGATCCGCTCGCCCGCGCCGCCCTTGCGGTAGGCCGACGGACTCATGCCGAGCCGCTCCGCCCCGCCCGCGTAGAACCGGCTCGGCGCGCCGTAGCCTGCTGCGTAGACGCTCTCGGTCACGGTTTTGCCCTCGGCGAGGCTGTCGGCGGCGCGGGCCGCGCGGTGGGCTTGGGCGTAGGCCCGCGGCGTCACGCCGGTGACCGTCTTGAAGATCCGGTGAAAGTGGAACGGGCTCAGGGACGCCGCACGGGCCAGCGCGTCGAGGGAAGGCGGCGTCTCCGCCGCCTCGATCAGCCGGCAGGCGCGGGTGATTGTTTCGGCGTGCTGCTCGGACAGAGAGGGCTCGTCGGGCCGGCAGCGGCGGCAGGACCGGAATCCCGCGGCCTCCGCCTCGGCTGATCCAGCATGGAAGGAAAGGTTTTCGGGGCGCGCCGCCCGCGAGGGACAACTCGGCCGGCAATAGACCCCCGTGGAGCGCACCGCGTAGACGAAACGCCCATCGAAACCGCCATCGCGCGCGGCGACGGCGGCGCGCATCTGTGCCTCGGTGAGGGGCGCCGCGTCGGGCGGGGCGATTTCGGGTTCGGCGAGCATCGGCTCCTCCGGGAGAAGGGATGCGGCGATCCTGGCGCGAGACGGCGGCTGGTGCATCCCGTCCCTTGCGGTCGAATCGCTTGTCGCGTTCGCTTGCCGACGATTTCCGACCCGCACCTCATCCTGAGGTGCCGCGAAAGCGGCCTCGAAGGATGCTCCAGGAAACGCGCGGGACCTGGAAGATCCTTCGAGGCTTCCGCTTCGCTCCAGCACCTCAGGATGAGGGCGAGGGGCGGACGAAAGCCGATGATTTAGGCCGCCGTGCGCCGCTCCACCATCCGCGCCAGATAGGCCGCGCCGAGCGGGATCAGGCTATCGTCGAAATCGAAGCTCGCATTGTGCAGGCCCGGCCCCGGCGTGGCGCCGAGCCAGGCATAGGCGCCGGGCACCGCCGCGACCATGTCGGCAAAGTCTTCGCTGCCCATGCGCGGGACGGTGTTGGCTTCGACCTTTTCGGAGCCGAACAGCTCGGCGGCGGTCTCGGCCGCGGCCGCCGCCTGCTCGGGATGGTTGTCGAGCACCGAGAACACGTCGCGCAGGTCCACCTCGATGGTGGCGCCGTAGGCTGCAGCGAAGCCCGCTGCCAGTTCGCGGATGCGCCCCGCGATCAGCTTACGCAGGTCGGCATCGAAGGTGCGCACAGTGCCGGTGAGATGCGCGCCCTCGGGGATGACGTTGTAGGCCGCGCCCGCATGGATCTGCGTGACCGAGACCACGGCGGATTTCAGCGGGTTGCTGTTGCGGCTGACGATCGACTGCATCGCCTGCACCAGCCCCGTCGCGATCACGATCGGATCGATGCCCTGGTGCGGCATGGCCGCATGCGCGCCGCGGCCGGTGATGCGGATGTCGAAGAAGTCCGCCGCCGCCATGATCGGGCCGGGCCGCACCTGCAGCACGCCGTGCGGGCCATGGGGCGCGTTGTGGATCGCGTAGATCTCGTCGACCGGGAATTTCTCGAACAGGCCGTCGGCGATCATCGCGCGGGCCCCACCCAACCCTTCCTCCGCTGGCTGGAACACGAACACGGCGGTGCCGTCGAAATCCCGCGTCTCGGCGAGGTAGCGGGCGGCGCCGACCAGCATGGTGGTGTGGCCGTCATGCCCGCAGGCATGCATCTTTCCCGGCACGGTGGAGCGGTAGGGGAGGTTGGTCTCCTCGGTGATCGGCAGGGCGTCCATGTCGGCGCGCAGGCCGATCCGGCGAGACCCCGGCCGGCCCTGCAGCACGCCGACCACGCCGGTCTTGCCGAGCCCCCGGTGGACCTCGATGCCGAACCGTTCGAGATGCGCGGCGACGATGCCGGAGGTGCGGACCTCCTCGAAGCCGATCTCGGGATGGGCGTGGAGATCGCGCCGCAGGGCGGTCAGCTCGTCGGCATAGCTGCGGATGCGGTCGATCGGGTTCGTATGCGGGCTCATTCGCTGGCGTCCTCGCAGGTGCGGCGGAAGGGCGACATCGCCGCGTACTCGGCCATCGCCGCGTTCACGTGGCTGCGCTCCCGTTTCAGATAGTCGGCGACGGCGCGGGCCAACGCCGGATCGGCGATGTCGTGGGCCGAATGCATCGGCACCGGGCGATAGCCGCGGGCGAGCTTGTGCTCGCCCTGGGCCCCGGCCTCGACCCGCTTCAGCCCGCGGGCGATCGCGAAGTCGATGGCCTGATAATAGCAGACCTCGAAATGCAGGAAGGGGTGATCCTCGATGCAGCCCCAGTTGCGGCCGTAGAGCGCCACATCGCCGATGAAGTTGATGGCGCCGGCGATCGGCCGGCCCGCATTCTTGGCGATGACGAGCAGGATGCGCTCGGGCATGCGCGCGCCGATCAGCGAGAAGAAGGTGCGGTTGAGGTAGGGCCGGCCCCATTTGCGGGCGCTGGTGTCCTGATAGAACTCGTAGAAGGCGTCCCAATCGGCTTCCGTGATGTCGGCGCCGGTCTTGTGCTCGACCGTGATGCCCTGGCTCAGAGCCTCCCGCCGCTCGCGCTTGATCGCCTTGCGCTTGCGCGAGGCGAGCGCCCCGAGAAAATCGTCGAAGCCGGCATAGCCCTCGTTCTCCCAGTGGAACTGCTGGTCGATGCGGGGCAGCATCCCGAGGGCTTCGGCCTGCTCGGCCTCGCGCGCGCGGGTGAAGGTGACATGGATCGAGGAGGCCTCGGTCTCGGCCCGCAGGGCGCGCAGCCCCGCGACGAGGGCGGAGGCGGCGGTGTCGGGATCCTCCCCCGGCGCGATGAGGAAGCGCGGCCCCGTGACGGGCGTGAACGGCACACTCACCTGGAGCTTCGGATAATAGCTGCCGCCGGCCCGCTCGTAGGCATCGGCCCAGCCGTGGTCGAACACGTATTCGCCCTGGCTGTGGGACTTCAGATAGCAGGGCGCGACGCCGACGAGCCGGCCCTCGCGCTCGACGCGGACATGCAGCGGCAGCCAGCCGGTGCGGCGGGAGACGCAGCCCGCCTCCTCCAGCGCCGAGAGGAAGGCGTAGGAGGTGAACGGGTTGAAGGTCTCGTCGCCCGCCCCGAGGGTCTCGGGGGAGGTGGCGCAGGCGTCCCATTCGGCGGCGTCGAACCGGGCCATGCCCGGCACGGCGCGCACCTGCAGGACGGGCTCGGGAGCGTTCGCCGTCGCTTGGGTGGTCATGGCCCCAAGTTAGAGCGCCTGAGCGCGGAAGTGGATACCGGTTCGGCGAATGCGAGGCGCGACAAAACGGGGCCGGCGTTACGGATTCGATCCCCGCCTCACCCTGATCCCGAGGGGACGGGCCGGATCACCCGCATCGCTGTGACTCGGGCGCCCCGGCCGCTTGATCCCGCCCTCGCCAAAAGCCCATATCGCGTCCATGTGCGGACGCTTCTTCATCGGCCAGCCGCCGGAGGTCTACCGCGCCTTCTACGGCTATCCCGAGCAGCCGAATTTCCCCGGCCGCTTCAACGTGGCGCCGACCCAGCCGGTGCCCGTCGTGATCAGCGAGAGCGGCGCGCGGCATTTCCGGCTGATGCGCTGGGGCCTCTGGCCGACCTGGCTCAAGGATCCGTCGGACTTTCCCACCCTGTTCAACGCCCGCATCGAGACGGCGGCGGAGAAGCCGGCCTTCCGCGGGGCGCTGCGCCACCGCCGCTGCGTGTTCCTGGCCGACGGCTTCTACGAATGGCGCCGCGAGGGGACCGGCAAGGCCGCGACGAAGACGCCATTCGCGGTGCGCCGAACCGATGGGACGCCAATGGCGTTTGCTGGCCTGTGGGAGCCGTGGATGGGCGCGGACGGCTCGGAAGTCGATACGGCGGCGATCATCACCTGCTCGGCCAACGGCACCCTGAGCGCGATCCACGAGCGGATGCCGGCGATCCTGGCGCCCGAAGCGATCGGCCCGTGGCTCGATGCAGCGGTGGATGCGCCCGAAGCCGCCCGCCTCTGCCGGCCCTGCCCGGACGAATGGCTGCGGCTCGATCCGGTGAGCGAGCGGGTCAACAATGCGCGCAACGACGATGCCGGGCTGCCCGAACCGGTGGCCCCGCCCGCCAGCCGCAGGGCTCCGGCGAAGGCCGCGATCGTGCAGGGCGAATTGTTCTGAAATGTCCTTCGCTCAGGCCGCCGCGTCGCTTCCCCCGACCGCTTCCTCCCCGAACCGTTCGGCGGCGTAATCGTCGAGGTTGAACCCGTCGTCGGGCACGCGGAACATGAACCGTTCGGCGATCTCGGTGAGCAGGATATCGGGCCGGACCCGCTCGACATAGGACCAATCGACCGAGGTGCTCCAGACGAAATGCACCTCGGCGAAGGTCTCGGCGAGCATGATGGTCAGCATCAGCGGCGCGAAATGCGAATACGAATCGCCGAACAGGACGAGGCGGCGCGGGTCGCGGGCGGCGGCGTTGGCGTAGATCACGTGCGAGCCGACATGGAGCGTGTCGGCGCGGCCGGCCGCCTCCCGCGCCTCCACGATCGGGCTGGCGTAGCGGCGCACGGCATCGCGCTGAAGGTCGTGGATGCGCGTCCGTTCGGTGCGCGGCGGATCGAACCGGCCGCCGAGATCGCCGGAAATCTCGGTCTCGCGGGAGCCCCGCGTGGCGAGGTCCGGGCAGGGCGCGGCCCGCAGCGCGCGGCAGATCTCGCGATAGGCGAGGTGGCAGCCGGCGAAGGTCCAGTGGCTGTCGGTGCGGTAGAACAGGTCTTCCCCCGCACGGGCCGCGCGCATCGGCTCGACGAGGTCGATACAGGTCCGCCGCAGGACGCGCGTCACCGGCCATTCCCGGAGATGCCCCCGCAGCCGGGAGAACCAGCGCCGCCGCGGCAGGCCGCGGATCAGGCGGCGGGCGGGGGAGAGGCGGTGATCGACGGCGATCCCGTCGAGGAAGCCGTCATAGACGCTGAGTTTTTCCGGCACGACGACGTGGTGGTAGGCGATGCCGAGCCCGCGCGCCCGCGCCGCACGGCCGGCGATGCGCTGGCGCCACAACTCGGTCTGGTGGGCCATGAAGCCCGACTCGTTGAACTGCGCGATGACGTTGTTGCTGCCGGCGACGACGAACAGCCAGCCGTCCTTGCCGACATGAATGTGATCGGTGGCCGTGTCCGACACGAAGTCCCGCCCTTCCTCAACCGTCTTCGCCGATGCCGAACGCGCGGGCGGGCCGTGGCTCTACAGGCGCGGGCCGCTCCGAGGCAAATGCGGCCGGGCGCGCAAGACATGCAGCGGACTTCGCCCGCAGCGATATGCTAGAGCATCACCCCGAAAGGTGGCCTCCGGCTTTCGGAAAAAGATGATGCAAAGACAAAGGTCTAGGGCATCGTCCCGAAAGGTGGCCTCCGACTTTCGGGACGATGCCCTCGCGGTGTTGCCGATTCCTTGAATGGACGGGCCGCACGGCGGGACCCGCGAGGAGCAGGCTTGAACGACACGCAAGCGGACGAGGCCGCGGCGCATGCCCGGCTGATCGAGGACAACCTCGTCCTCACCTGCGAGGCCGGGCGCCTGTACCGCGACGGCGGGTTCGCGGGCGATGCCGCCCTGCTCGACCGGCTGCGGGCGCGGGTGAGCCGGCTCACCGACGTGGTCGGCGCGGTGTTTCCCGGCTTTCCCGCGCACGATCCCGCGCCGCCGCGCCTGTTCGGCGGTGATGCCGCCTTCCGCGAGAAGCAGGGAGCCGCCCTCGCGGCGCCGCGCCCGCCGGGGCCGCCGACGCTGCTCTGCGAGACCCGCGACGTGCGCCTTGCGGGCAACGCCCTGTTCCATGTCGCGGATGGCCGGCCGCAGGTGCTGTTCGAGACCTACCGGCCGCAGGAGCGGCATGTGGTGCCCGGCCCCGGCCCCGGCTTCCTGCATGTGGACGAGACCATCGCGGAAGCGGGCCTCGTCTTCCTCCTCAATTCGGCGGGCTCGTTCAATTACGGCCATTGGCTGATCGACGACCTGCCCCGGCTGCACGCGCTCGCCCTGTTGCGCGAGCACCATCCCGGGGTGCCGATCACCATCGCGCTGGTGTCCTACTTCCCGCATATCGACGCGGCGCGGCGCCGCTCGATCCAGCTCCTTCTGGGCCATCGCGTCGCGATCCGCTTCCTCGACCGGGACAAGACCTACCACTTCGCCCGCCTGCACCACGCCACGCCGTGCAGCCTGCCGAGCACCGGCAAGTCGCCGCATGCGCTGCGCTCTCTCACCGGGCAGATGCGAGCGCGGACCCGCCTGCCGCGCGGGCTGTTCGCGTTCCGGCGGCTCATGGGGCGAGGCCGGCGCCTGTTCGTGGACCGGCATCCGGGGCGGGGGCGGGGGCTGGCCAACCGCGAGGCTGTGCTCGGCCTGCTGCGCGGCCTCGGCTTCGAGGCGTTCGATCCCGAACTGACCAGCGTGCGCCAGCAGGTGGTGCGGTTCGCGGCCGCCGAGATCGTGGTCGGCATCGCCGGGGCGGGGATGACCAACACGGTCTTCTGCCGGCCCGGCACGCCGGTCATCCACCTCGTGCCGGAGGGCTGGGAGGACCGGTTCTATGGCGAGATCGCCACCGCCTGCGGGCAGGACTATGCGGCGGTGTTCGGCCCCCGGATTCCCTCGGACGCGCCCGAATATCTTCGGGATTTCGCGATCGACCCCGAGCCCCTGCGCGAGGCCCTCACGGCCGCGGGCCTCCGCTAAAACCCGAGATCCCAAAGGGGTCACCCCTTTGGCGGGATCTCGGGGCAGCGCCCCGATCCCCCAGCTGAGTTCAGCGCGGGCGGCGCAGCGTTCGGCCGGTGACCTTCGCCTGCTTGCGGAACACGCCGACCAGCTCGACATGGGCCGACCATGCGAATTGATCGACCGGCGTAACCCGCTCCAGCCGGTAGCCGCCCGCGATCAGGGTCGCGGCGTCGCGGGCGAAGGTGCCGGGATCGCAGGCGACGCCGACGACGAGGGGCACCTTCGATTCCGCGATCCGGCGCACCTGCGCCTCGGCCCCGGCACGGGGCGGGTCGAACACCACCGCGTCGAGCGCATCGAGTTCCGGCCCGAGCAGCGGGCGGCGGAACAGGTCGCGCGCCTCCGCCGTGATCCGGGCGTAACCGGCTCCGGCCCGGTAGGCACGGGTCAGGGCGGTGATCGCCCCGGCCTCGCCCTCGGCGGCATGGACCTCGCGGGCACCCGCAGCGAGTGTCAGGGCGAAGGGACCGCTGCCGCAGAACAGGTCGCCGACGCGCCGCACCTTGGCCTTGCCCTCGTCCATGGCCTCCAGCACCAGGGCGGTCAGGGTCGCCTCGCCGGCCTGCGTCGCCTGAAGGAAGCTGCCGGGCGAGGGCACGCGCCGGGCCGGCCCCTCGCCGACCGCGGGCGGGCGACGCTCGACCACCACATCGCCGTGGATCGACAGACGGGCGAGGTCGAGTTCGCCGGCGAGCCGCGTGAGGACACCGCGGACGCCGTCACTCACCTGCCCGTGGCCGCGGATGTCGATGTCGAGGCCGGTCACGGTCGCGGTGGCGGCGATGTCGAGCGGCTTGCGGCCGTGCCCGAGCGGGGCAGCGAGCGCCTCCGCGACGGCCGGCGCCCGGTGCAGGCTCGGCACGGTGATCGGGCAATGGTCGATCGGCACCAGCGCGTGGCTACGCGCGGCCATCAGCCCGGCCCGCGCCCGGCCCTCGATCTCGCGCACATGCAGCGTGATCCGCCGCCGGCCCTCTCCCTGCGCGTCGAGGAGCGGCATCAGCGTGGTCTCGATGCGCGCCTGCCCCAGCGCCCCGGCGACGATGCCGCGCTTCCACTCCGCGTAAGGAGCGGGGGCGAGGTGCTGCACGGCGCAGCCGCCGCAGGCCGAGAAATACGGGCAGAACGGCGCGATCCGATCCGGCGAGGCCTCTTCCACGGCGACCAGCGTGCCGATGCGGTCGCCGCGCTGCACCCGCACGCGCTCGCCGGGCAGGGCGCCGGGCACCGCCAGCCCGCCCTCCGTGAGCCCGTCACCGCGGGCGCCGAGCCGGGCGATGGTCAGGGTCTCTTCGACCGGGTTGTGTTCGGCAGCGTCGGACATGGGATCAATCATCAGAGGAACGCCTCGCGGCGACCAGGAATTCGCGGTTGCCGTCGCCGCCCTCGATGGGGGAGGGGATCGGCCCCGACACGGTGAAGCCGAGGCCGACGAGCACGGCGCGCACGCCCTCGCAGACCTCGGCATGAACTTCGGCGTCGCGCACGATGCCGCCGCGCCCGACCCGCTCGCGCCCAGCCTCGAATTGCGGCTTGATCAGCGCGGCGATGGCCGCCTCGTCGGCGAGCTGGGCCGCCACCGCCGGCAGGACCAGCCGCAGGCCGATGAAGCTGACATCGATGGTGGCAAGCCGCGGCGCCGGCTGGATCGCGCCCGGCGAGAGGGCGCGGATATCGGTGCCCTCCAGGCTGGTCACGCGCGGGTCGGCGCGCAGGGCGGCGTCGAGTTGGTCGCGGCCGACATCGACCGCGTGGACATGGGCGGCGCCGCGCCGCAGCAGCACGTCGGTGAAGCCACCGGTCGAGGCGCCGACATCGAGGCAGGCAAGGCCCGTGGGGTCGAGGCCGAAAGCGTCGAGCGCCGCGGCGAGCTTGAGGCCGCCGCGGGAGACATAAGGATGGGGGGCCGAGGCCTCGATCCGGGCGCTGGGCTCGACCAGATCCGAGGGGCGCGTGACGAGGCGGCCGTCGGCGCTGACGAGGCCGGCTTCGATCGCCGCCCGCGCCTGCGCCCGGCTGCGGAAATGCCCGTGCTCGACCAGGAACCGGTCGGCCCGCAGCCGCTCGCCCGTCATCGGGTCTCCCTTCCGAACATCGTGCCGCCGCGCCCGGGTTCCGCTTCCCGGGTTCGGATCCGAGACGCGGGTCTCGGGCTTTGATGGTGCATCGTCCTGTTCCGAAAGTCGGCAACCGCCTGTCGGGACGATGCTCATGTGATCGAGACGGATCGGCCCGTCCCCTGTCGGAACGTGCCGCTTCGCGTTACCTACAGCATCGCCCGCGGCGGCGCGTGCCGGCTCGTCCGAAAAGGGCGATGCGAAATCCGCTTTTGCCGGGTAGCCCGGATTGCGCACCGCCTCAAGCGGTGGCGGAATGCCGGGCGGAACCGTCGGGCTGCAGCAACGGAGTGAGTCAGTTCATGAGAGGTGCCATCATGCGAGGGGCCACGACGCCTGCCATCCGCCGTCGACCGGCCGCGATCCCTTTGGCTGCGGCCCTGTTCGCGGGCCTTGCCGGCTCCGCCTTCGCGCAAGAGGCCAAGGAGGCGCCGAAGGAGCCGGCCCCCGCCAAGACGGAGAGTGCCGGCGCGCCGCAGACCTACGAGAGCGCGATCACCAACGGCAAGGGTGAGAACATCGGCAAGATCATGATCCGCGACGGGGCGAACTCCCTGGTGATGCGGCTGTCGATTCAGGCCGGCGGCCTGCCTCCGGGCTGGCACGGCATCCACTTCCACGCGGTCGGCGACTGCTCGGACACGGAGAAGTTCGAGAAGTCGAAGGCCCACGTGAACCACGACCAGAGCAAGCACGGCCTGCTCAACCCCGACGGACCGGACGAGGGCGACCTGCCCAACGTCTACGCCAACGCCGACGGCTCGGTGAACGCGGAAGTGTCGAGCGAGACCCCGCTGACCGGCGAGGGTGGCCTGCGCGACGGCGACGGCTCGGCGCTGATCATCCATGCCAACGAGGACGACCACACCAGCCAGCCCATCGGCGGCGCGGGCCCGCGCATCGGCTGCGCGGTCATCAAGTAACACTCTCAAAACCCTCCCCCCCCTGCGGGGGAGGGTGCCTGCGGAGCAGGCGGGACAGGGACCGGCTCAGGTCTTTCCGAACGTGGCGCTCCCCTCACCCGACCCCCTTCCGGGGGCCACTCTCTCCCGCAGCGGGGAGAGGGTGGGATGATGCTACCGCTTCAGGTTCACCACGCTGCCTTCGCGCTGCGCCGCCTTTTCCGGCAAGGCGGCGCGGACGGCCTTGAGGATGCCGTCGGCATCGAGCCCGGCCTCGGCGTACATCTTCTCCGGCTTGTCGTGGTCCTGGTAGCTGTCCGGCAGCGTCAGCGTGCGGACCCGGACGCGGCCCGTATCGAGCACGCCGCGCTCGGCCAGCAGGTGCAGAACCATCGCACCGAAGCCGCCGACCGAGCCCTCCTCGACCGTCACCAGAACCTCGTGGCTCATCGCCAGATCGACGATCAGCTCCGCATCCAGCGGCTTGGCAAAGCGCGCATCCGCGACTGTGGCCACGACACCCTCNTCGTGGCTCATCGCCAGATCGACGATCAGCTCCGCATCCAGCGGCTTGGCAAAGCGCGCATCCGCGACTGTGGCCACGACACCCTCGGCCTCCAGCGCGTCGGCGGCCTTCAGCGACTCCGACAGGCGCGTGCCGAGCGAGAGCAGCGCCACCCGCGCGCCCTCCGGACGCCGCACCACACGACCACGGCCGATCGCCAGCGGCTCGCCCTTCTCGGGCAGTTCGATGCCGACACCCTCGCCGCGCGGGTAGCGCAACGCGATCGGACCCGAATCATGCGCGTGGCAGGTCGCCACCATATGCACCAGCTCGGCCTCGTCGGCGGCCGCCATCACCGTCATGTTCGGCAGGCAGCAGAGATAAGCGAGATCGAACGCGCCGGCATGCGTGGCGCCGTCCGCGCCGACGAGACCGGCTCGGTCGAGGCAGAAGCGCACGGGAAGGTTCTGCAGCGCCACATCGTGCACGACCTGATCGTANCGCACCGAAGCCGCCGACCGAGCCCTCCTCGAYCGTCACCAGAACCTCGTGGCTCATCGCCAGATCGACGATCAGCTCCGCATCCAGCGGCTTGGCAAAGCGCGCATCCGCGACTGTGGCCACGACACCCTCGGCCTCCAGCGCATCGGCCGCCTTCAGCGACTCCGACAGGCGCGTGCCGAGCGAGAGCAGCGCCACCCGCGCSCCCTCCGGACGCCGCACCACACGACCRCGGCCGATCGCCAGCGGCTCGCCCTTCTCGGGCAACTCGATGCCGACGCCCTCGCCGCGCGGGTAGCGCAACGCGATCGGGCCCGAATCATGCGCGTGGCAGGTCGCCACCATGTGCACCAGCTCGGCCTCGTCAGACGCCGCCATCACCGTCATGTTCGGCAGGCAGCAGAGATAAGCGAGATCGAACGCGCCCGCATGCGTGGCGCCGTCCGCGCCGACGAGACCGGCTCGGTCGAGGCAGAAGCGCACGGGAAGGTTCTGCAGCGCCACATCGTGCACGACCTGATCGTAGGCCCGCTGCAGGAAGGTCGAGTAGATCGCCACGAACGGCTTGTAGCCCTCCGTCGCCAGACCGCCGGCAAAGGTCACCGCGTGCTGCTCGGCGATGCCGACGTCGAAGGTCTTGTCGGGATGCGCCTTGCCGAACAGGTCGATCCCGGTGCCGCCGGGCATGGCGGCGGTGATCGCCACCACCGGCGTCGATCCTGTTCTCCGACATCCTCGTCATNGCATGCGTGGCGCCGTCCGCGCCGACGAGACCGGCTCGGTCGAGGCAGAAGCGCACGGGAAGGTTCTGCAGCGCCACATCGTGCACGACCTGATCGTAGGCCCGCTGCAGGAAGGTCGAGTAGATCGCCACGAACGGCTTGTAGCCCTCCGTCGCCATACCGCCGGCAAAGGTCACCGCGTGCTGCTCGGCGATGCCGACGTCGAAGGTCTTGTCGGGATGCGCCTTGCCGAACAGGTCGATCCCGGTGCCGCCGGGCATGGCGGCGGTGATCGCCACCACCTTCGGATCGGCATCGGCCGCCTTGATCAGGCTCTCGCCGAACACGCGGGTATAGGCCGGGGCGTTGGCCTTGGCCTTGGCCTGCACGCCCGAGATCACGTCGAACTTGACCACGCCGTGA
>NZ_LMNS01000023.1:62895-427680 GCF_001423405.1 Methylobacterium sp. Leaf123
TTGATCAGGCTCTCGCCGAACACGCGGGTATAGGCCGGGGCGTTGGCCTTGGCCTTGGCCTGCACGCCCGAGATCACGTCGAACTTGACCACGCCGTGATAGCGGTCGGCGGAGGCTTCCGCGGGCCCGTAGCCCTTGCCCTTCTGCGTGACGACGTGGAGCAGGATCGGGCCCTGATCCGAATCGCGCACGTTCTTCAGAACGGGCAGCAGGTGGTCGAGATTGTGCCCATCGACCGGGCCGACATAGTGGAAGCCCATCTCCTCGAACATCGTGCCGCCGCCGACGATCAGCGAGCGGGCATATTTTGATCAGGCTCTCGCCGAACACGCGGGTATAGGCCGGGGCGTTGGCCTTGGCCTTGGCCTGCACGCCCGAGATCACGTCGAACTTGACCACGCCGTGGTAGCGGTCAGCGGAGGCCTCGGCCGGCCCGTAGCCCTTGCCCTTCTGCGTGACGACATGGAGCAGGATCGGGCCCTGATCCGAATCGCGCACGTTCTTCAGAACGGGGAGCAGGTGGTCGAGATTGTGCCCATCGACCGGGCCGACATAGTGGAAGCCCATCTCCTCGAACATCGTGCCGCCGCCGACGATCAGCGAGCGGGCATATTCCTCGGCCGCCGCCGCGCGCTGGTAGAGCGCCTTCGGCAGGAGCTTGCCGAGCTGCTTGGCGGTCTCGCGCAGGGARCGGTAGGTGCCGCCGGAGGCGAGSCGSGCRAGGTAGGCCGACATCGCGCCGACGGGGGGCGCGATCGACATGTCGTTGTCGTTGAGGATGACGATSAGGCGCGAGTGCAGCGCGCCGGCATTGTTCATGGCCTCGTAGGCCATGCCCGCCGACATCGAGCCGTCGCCGATCACCGCGATCATGTTGCGGCGTTTCGGCGCCGGACCGCCCTTGGCCTTGGCCTCCGCCTCTTCGAGGTCGCGCGCCACGGCCATGCCGAGCGCGGCGGAGATCGAGGTGGAGGAGTGGGCCGCGCCGAAGGGGTCGTACTCGCTCTCGCTCCGCTTGGTGAAGCCGGAGAGGCCCCCGCCCTGGCGGAGCGTGCGGATGCGGTCGCGGCGCCCGGTGAGGATCTTGTGCGGGTAGCACTGATGTCCGACGTCCCAGACGATGCGGTCGTCGGGGGTGTCGAAGACGTGGTGGAGCGCCACCGTCAGCTCGACCACGCCCAGCCCGGAGCCGAGATGGCCGCCGGTGATCGATACGGCGTCGATCATCTCGGCGCGCACGGCGTCGGCGACCCGCCGCAGCTCGCTCTCCGGCAGAAGCCGGAGACGATCCGGCGTCTCAAGACCCTCAAGGATCGTCGTGTCCGCTAGTGCCACCTCCGCCTCTTCGAGGTCGCGCGCCACGGCCATGCCGAGCGCGGCGGAGATCGAGGTGGAGGAGTGGGCCGCGCCGAAGGGGTCGTACTCGCTCTCGCTGCGCTTGGTGAAGCCGGAGAGGCCCCCGCCCTGGCGCAGGGTGCGGATGCGGTCGCGGCGCCCGGTGAGGATCTTGTGCGGGTAGCACTGGTGTCCGACGTCCCAGACGATGCGGTCGTCGGGGGTGTCGAAGACGTGGTGGAGGGCCACCGTCAGCTCGACCACGCCCAGCCCGGAGCCGAGATGGCCACCGGTGATCGACACGGCGTCGATCATCTCGGCGCGCACGGCGTCGGCGACCCGCCGCAGCTCGCTCTCCGGCAGAAGCCGGAGACGATCCGGCGTCTCAAGACCCTCAAGGATCGTCGTGTCCGCTAGTGCCACCGGACCAGCCTCATGCCCGAAGTAAGAAACGGCGCGCAAACCGTTGCGCGCGATGAGTTTTGTCGTGATCGAAACCGCACCCGCGCCACCTACTCGACGTCGAGCGGCGCGGTGCCGGCGGCCCGGCCGTCCGGTCCGATGGCGATCTTCTGGATGCGGGCCTCGGCCCGCTTCAGCAGGGTCTCGCAGTGACGCTTGAGCGCCTCGCCGCGCTCGTAGATGGCCACCGACTCGTCGAGGGGCACGTCGCCGCGCTCCAGCCGGCGCACGATCTCCTCGAGCTGCTCCAGCGCCCGCTCGAACGGCAGATCGTCCGGCGCCGCCGCGGCCGATGCGTCGGGTGTAAGATCGTTCATCCCGGATTCCCTTTGGGGCGGGTTATGACGGGCGACGTGCGGTCGCACAAGCCCAGGTCGATTGCGTGCGACCGATCTCCGCCCCGCGCGGCGGACCCGTCACGCCACGGTGAGGAGGAACGGCGTGCCCTCGAACGCCTCAGCGCCGCGCCCGATTTCGCTGATGGCAGCGCTCATCCGCCCCTCGCGTCCGAGCAGGCGGTCGGCGATCTCGACGAACAGACGGTTCGGCGTGGCGCTCGGCGCGAGCCGCCGCAACTCTCGCGCAAGCGCGGCCTCGTCCCGATCCGGAAGCAGGGCGCAGATCGCGGCGTAGGCCGCCGCGGTGGAGCGGCTGATCCCGGCATAGCAATGGATCACCATCGGCTGTTCGCGGGGCCAGGCGGCCACGAAGTCGAGGACGCTACGCACATGCGCCTCACCCGGCGGCAGGTGCCCCTCCATCGGCGCCACGATATCGCTGAAGCCCACACGCAGATGGTGCTCCGGGCGGATCGCGGCGGGCCGTTCCACCGCGCTGCCGAGCGTGGCCAGCGTCACGAGATGGCTCGCGCCGCTGGCCGTGACGATCTCCGGCAGGCGCGAGAGGGGGCAGACGTGGATGACGGGCATTCTCTTTTGGTCTCACGTCCCGCGCTGAAGTGCCGCGAAGCGGGCGAGATAGCACGCCTCCGCCTCTGCGGTCGGCCATCCGGCGACCAGCCGCTCGATTTCGGCGTCGATGGGCTCGGGCAGAACCGGGGGGCGCCCGAAGATCCCGTCGGCCTCCGCGTTGGAGAAACCGGCGAGCCGCGTCGCCTCGATCGCCGCGGCGATGCGGTCGGCGCGCTTGACCAAGCGCGAGAGCGCCGGGGAGGGCGCGGTGAGCCCGAAGCGCTGGCGGATCGCCGCGAGCAGGCGCCGCTCGACGCTGCGATAGGCGTCGCCGATGGCGTTCTTGAGCGGCGAGATGATGTCGCCGATGACGTATTCCGGCGCATCATGGAGCAGCAATTCGAGCCGCTCCGGTGCGCCGATCCGCGGATCGAGGGCGGCGCCGATCGCCTCCACCAGCAGCGAGTGCTGCGCCACGGAGAAGACATGTGGCCCCGCCGTTTGCCCGTTCCAGCGGGCGACGCGGGCGAGCCCGTGGGCGATGTCGGTGATCTCGACATCGAGCGGCGAGGGGTCGAGCAGGTCGAGCCGCCGTCCCGACAGCATCCGCTGCCACGCCCGCACCGGTTTCTTGGGATTGCTCACGGCCACGCTCACGGGCGGCGTTCCTCGCCGAGGGCGGCGCAGGGCGCGTGACGATGGCAGCCGGTGAGATGGTCGTTGACCATGCCGACCGCCTGCATGAAGGCGTGGACGATGGTGGGGCCGCAGAAGGTGAAGCCCTTTGCTTTCAGGGCCTTGCCCATCTTTCGTGACACCTCGGTTTCGGTGGCGATCGCGGCGCGGTTGGCCGCGTTGGTCTGGATCGGCCGGCCGTCGCAAAAGTCCCAGAGGAAGGGTGAGAAGCCCGGCCCGGCCTCCTCGATGGCGAGCCACGCCCGCGCGCCGCTGATCGCGCCGCGGATCTTGGCGCGGTTGCGAATGATGCCGGTGTCGCCCATCAGCCGCTCGACATCGTCCTCCGTGAAGCGGGCGACCCGCTCTGGCTCGAACCCCTCGAAAGCCCGGCGGAAGCCGTCGCGGCGGCGCAGGATGGTGATCCACGACAGGCCCGCCTGGAACCCGTCAAGGATCAGCTTTTCGTAGAGCGCGCGGGACTGGTATTCCGGCACGCCCCACTCGGTGTCGTGATAGGCGACGTAAAGCGGATCGGTCCCCGGCCACCAGCAGCGCGGACAGCCGTCGGGATGGGTGGTGATCAGCCCGCTGGAATCCGCGCTCATCCGGCCACGGCCGTGTCGGTGGGGAAGGCGAAGCGGGCGAAATCGGGCTTGGCCAGAGCCGCGATCGTGCCGCCCACCCGCACCGGCTCACCGATGGCGAGCGCGTCGCCGAGGCGGTCGAGGCGGATCGTGGCGAGCCCCCGGTCCCCGGCCGCACTGCCGGTGACGCCGAGGCTGCGCGCGCCCGCCGTGACCTCCGTGCCGGGCGCCGGCGCCGGGCCGTCGCGGTAGACGATGGGCAGGATGCGGGTGCGGGCGGTGCCGCGGTGCTGCATCCGCGAGACCACCTCCTGCCCGACATAGCAGCCCTTCTTGAAGTCCACGCCGCCGAGCTGGTCCATCAGCGCCTCGTGCGGGAAGGCGTCGCTGAAGGCGAAGTCGCGCCCGCCCTCGGGCACGCCGATGCCGATGCGGTGGGCGTGATACGCGTCTTCCGTCGCATCCGCCGAGAAGGCGCCTTGCGAAAAATACAGCCGCTCGCCCAGCGCGGGCAGGCGCCCGTCACGCACCCGCACCGTCTCGGCCGCGGTCTCCGCCCCGTCCCAAGCCGCGGCCACGCCGAGGGTCGGGTCGGCGGCAACCGTCACCTTGGCGCGCAGGCGGTAGAGCCCGAGCCGCTTGACGAGGTCGGCCACGCGCTCGGCCGCAACATCGAGACGGAAGCCATCGCCGGTGCGGGACACCAAAAAATCGAACTGGATCTTGCCCTGGGGCGTCAGCAGCGCGCCGAGCCGCGCCTCGCCCTCGGGCAGCGTCTCGACATTGCAGGTGAGAATGCCTTGCAGGAAGGGGAGCGCGTCCGGGCCGGACACGGCAACGACGGCACGGTCCGGCAGCAGGGCGATCGGCATGGCATCTCCTAGAAAGACGGCGGCGTTGCACGTGTAGGACGCCTGACATAAGCCGCCGCTATCCGCGTCTCAATCGCGACGAACGAACCGGAAGAGCCCGATGGAAGCACCGATGGACGCGCCGATGGAAGCCTCCTTGGACCTCATCCTGTCCGGCGGCACGCTGGTGAACCAGGATGGCGAGCATCGTGCCGATCTCGGCATCCGCGGCGGACGGGTGGCGGCCATCGGCGACCTTTCGGGCGCATCGGCGGTCGAGCGGCGCGATTGCCGCGGCCTGCACCTCCTGCCCGGCGTGATCGACAGCCAGGTGCATTTCCGCGAGCCCGGCCTCGACCACAAGGAAGACCTGGAAACGGGCTCGCGCGCGGCGGTGATGGGCGGCGTCACGGCTGTGTTCGAGATGCCCAACACCAACCCGCAGACCACGAGCGCCGCCGCCCTCGCCGACAAGGTGGCCCGCGCCCACCACCGGATGCATTGCGACTTCGCCTTCTGGGTCGGCGGCACCCACGAGAATGCCGGCGAGGTCGCCGCGTTGGAGCGGCTGCCGGGTGCGGCCGGGATCAAGGTGTTCATCGGCTCCTCCACCGGCTCGCTGCTGGTCGAGGACGATGCCGGCGTGCGCGAAATCCTGAAGCGCATCCGCCGCCGCGCCGCCTTCCACTCGGAAGACGAGCCGATGCTGCGCGCGCGCAAGGATCTCCGCGTGCCGGGGGATCCCGCCTCGCACCCGGTCTGGCGCTCGCCGGAGGTGGCGGTGAAGGCCACGCAGCGGCTGATCGCGCTCGCGCGGGAGACGGGGGCCCGCATCCACATCCTGCACATCTCGACCGCGGACGAGATGCCGATTCTGGCCGCCGCCAAGGATGTCGCCAGCGTCGAGGTGACGCCGCATCACCTCACGCTCGACGGGACGGAAGCTTACGCCCGGCTCGGGACGCTGGTGCAGATGAACCCGCCCGTGCGCGATGCCGGGCACCGCGACGGGATCTGGGGCGGTTTGAGCCAGGGCGTGGTCGATGTGCTCGGCTCCGACCACGCGCCGCACACCCTGGAGGAGAAGGCCAAGCCCTATCCGGACTCGCCCTCCGGCATGACCGGCGTGCAAACGCTGGTGCCGATCATGCTCGACCATGTGAATGCCGGCCGGCTCTCGCTGGCCCGCTTCGTCGATCTGACCAGCGCCGGCCCGAAGCGCCTGTTCGGCATCGCCCGCAAGGGGCGGCTCGCCGTGGGCTACGATGCCGACGTGACCGTGGTGGACCTCAAGCGCCGCGAGACGATCCGCAACGAGTGGATCGCCTCGAAATGCGGCTGGACGCCCTACGACGGCGTGACCGTCACCGGCTGGCCGGTGGGCACGGTGGTGCGGGGCACGCCGGTGATGTGGCAGGGCGAACTGGCCAACCCCGCGCGGGGCGAGGCGGTGGTGTTCGAGGAAGCGCTGCCCACGGAGTAGTGCCGACATCTCTCATCCGGCGGCAGGCTTTTCGCGAGCATCCGCCCGCACCCCTTCACTACGGAGGGTTGCCCGGCAGCGTTTGGGACGCTCAGTCATTGTGCCGGAGAGCGAGCCCGCGCCATAGGTGAAAGAGGCGCGCAGAGCAGACAAAGATCACCTCTCAGTCATCCGTGACTTGCTGCCGCGAAGATGCCTTGCATTTCTTTCAAGCGTTGCGGGGACGGATGTCCGAAATAGGTGAAGTGTCGGCCGTTGCCATGCGGTCACGGCGCAGCCGTGCGGCCTGGGCGATGCCGGGCGTCGCGCTGGGGAGCCTGCTCGCCGTGACGGGCGCGGGGACGGCCTGGGCCAAGGAGATCGTCCTGCCGGAGAAGAATCCGGCCGTGACCCTGACGATCCCGGACGACTGGAAGACGGAGGTGCGCGACACCGACGTCGTCTCGACCTCGCCCGACGGCGACGTCTCCTTCGAGGTGAGCTTCGAAACGCGAGCGGACCGTGAAAGCCTCGTCAAGGACAAGACGAGCTTCCTGCGCAAGCAGAAGGTCAATCTCTCGATCAAGCCGGTCGAGCAGGCGATGGATTTCGGCGGCACGCCGGCCCGGGTTCAGCGCTACCGCACCACCGACAAGTACGGAAAGACGATCGTCGATCTCGTGACCCTCGACGCGAGCCGGGACCGCGCGCTCCTCATGACGATCTGGGGCTCCGAGGATCAGCGCCAGGCCAACGAAGAGGCGCTGGACGCTATCATGAAAAGCGTCCGGGTTCCGGCCGAGACCGGCGGGAGCGGCAACTTCTGGTCGGGCGGCAAGATCGCCGCCAAACCCGAGACGAAGCCGGAAGCGAAAGTCGAGACGAAGGCCGAGCCCACCCCGGCGCCCGCGGCGGTGGCGGTCCAGCCCGCGCCGTCGAAGCCCTACGCCACCCGGCGGGCGCTGTACGTCGCCCGCAAGGCGGCTGATTTCGGCGATGTCGAGGCCCGGCCCTCGAACGTCTTCAAGCCCGGCGAGCCGCTCCTGACCTATATCGAGCCGGTGGGCGAGGTCACGCAGGCGATCGGAAGCGATCAGATCGGCTTCGGCGTGATCGTCGATTTCGAGGTCCGCACGCCGGAGGGCAAGGCCCTCGCGACCCAGAAGACCATGATCGATCGCGACGTGACCGTGAAACGCACGGAGGGCGAGCCGAACTTCTTCCTCAACCTCAGCCTCGATCTGAACGGCTTTCCGTCGGGCCACTACGTGCTGGTCTATACCCTGCACGACAAGCTGAGCGGGCGGACGCTCGACGTGCCGCAGCCATTCACGATCGCCCCGGCCGCCACCGACAAGGCCGCGGGCGCAGGCCCGGCCGCCGCGAGCCCGGCTCCCGCACAAACCAAGCTCGTCGATGGATGGGAGGTCGCCCTCGCTCCGCAGAACGGCTCGGACTGCACCATCCGCTACGTGAGCAAGGCGCCGCGGACCGACGGCAAGACGCTTGCCACGACCATCGCCTTCGTGTCGTCACCCGACACCGACATCAAATTCACGGCCCTGGAACTCAGCGCTTCCGACTGGAAATGGACCAGAAACCAAGAGTTCAAGGCCCATATCTGGACAGGAGAGTTCTATAAATACTCCGACCTGAACTGGATCGCCGTCGATCCCACCTCCGCCATGATTAGAACCAAAAATTCGGAGGAGATTTTGAAGATCGTCAAGTCAGGGGATAAGCTCGGCTTCGAGAGAGAAGGCGAAAAGAGCGTCTATTTCGACATCGCCGCTCCGGGCAAAGCCTTGGAGGCTCTCAAGCCCTGCCGGGATCAATTGAAGTAGCCGATAAAAAAGCGTCCCGGAGGCCGGTTTCAGGCCTTCGGGACGCTTGAACGGATAACGGACTTCGCTGGTACGAGACGGGGCCGAAGCGATCCGGAGCGCCCGTACGATCCTGAGAGATCGCGCCTTCAGGCGGCACCGCGCCCGTTGCGGTTCACAGGATCCGGCTCACACCTCCGCTTCAGGCTAGCGATCAGTGTTGCAGCGTCGTGGTGAACCCGCCGCCGCGGATGCGCTCGGGCAGGGTCTCGGCGTAACGCGCGGTCGCGTCCTCGCCATAGGTGGCGACCAGTTCCTGGAACGCCGCGAACAGGGCCGCCTGGGCCATGCAGTCGCCGTCGATCCCGTCGAGACAGCCCTCCGCGAAGGCTTCCGTCACGAGGCCGAGCGCGAGGCGCTTGCTCTCCGCGTCGGCATCGAAGGTTGCGGTGTCGGCATCGTGGATCATGGCGGGCGGCTTCGCTTCTCGGCCGGAACAGTGCCGGCAAGACATCGTCACGATACGGCAGCCTTTACGGGCCGGGAAGCAGGGAATTGCGAAGAGGTTAACGCGGAGGCGCAATTGCGAAGGAATTTCGCAACGTCTCCGGAGTGTGGCGCACTCGCAACAAGCCCGATCGAACGGCCAAATCCGGAACGGATTCCGACGAGGGGAAACCGGCCCGTCAGAAAAATACGTTGCAGAACAGAAGGCTAGAGCTTGGTCGCGAAAGGTGGCCGATGGCTTTCGCAGCGATGCTCTGGCGACGCCGACCCGATGCGATCGGACCGGATATGAATTTTAGCCGCCGAACCGTCCGGCGATGGCATGCGAAAGCCGCTCGCCCTCGGCGACGTAGCGACGAGCGGCCTCGTTCGCGGCGGGGGTGCAGACCCGGTAGGTCAGACTGTAGCCGCGGAAACCGCGATTGTAGGCGCCGGCGAGGCGGTCGCGGCGGCTCTGCGTGATCCCCTCGCTGTCGAGGATCGCCTTCATCCGGGCGGGCCATTCGGCGGCATCCGGCGCGGCGCACAGAGTGCGCAGGAAGGCGAGCGCCCCGACGATCTCGGAAAGCCGCATCAGATCGCGGTCATAAGGGGCGGGCGGCGGCTCGGCCGGGGGCGGCGGCTCCTTCTCCTTCTCCGGCGGCTTCGGCGCGGATCGGGCCGTGCCGGAGCGTTGCTGCGCGAAAGCCTCCGCCGCCGGAATCACGGCGAGCAGGGCGGCGAGGATCAGGCGGGCCAGTCCCGTTCTCATACTGAGCCTTCAGCCAAGCCTTCTGCCGAACCTTCCGTCGCCGCCCGGATACGGGAGAACGCCTCGCGCAGGGTATCGATCAGCCCCGGCGTGGTGGCCAGACCCGCGACCTCGTCGAGGCTGGCCCAGCGCACGGCGAGCGCTTCCGGTCCGGGTGCCGGCTCGACGCCGCGCCAGAGGGCGGCATGGGGATGGATCACGTAATGGTGACGGATACGGTCGGTCTCGTCCCGCAGGATGATCTCGGTCGGCGTGAGGCTCGGGCCGACCACCTCGGCGAGCGACCCGACCTCCTCCTGCAATTCGCGCAAAGCCCCCGCCGCGAGGGATTCGCCCGCCTCCACGAGGCCGCCGGGCAGGGTCCAGACGCCGCGCATCGGCTCGTTGGCGCGGGCGGCGAGCAGCACGAGACCGTCCCGGATCACCGCGACCGAAACGCCGATCAGCGGGCGGGCCGGAAACAACCGCCCGTCTTCCTGTCCCGGATCGCTCACGGCGCGGCGACCGCGACGAGGCGCCCGTCGGCGAGGCCGACGAGTATCTTTTTCGCGGTTCCGCCCGCATCGAGCACGGCGACGCCGTGGGCGGCCGGGGCGGGCAGGGGCAGGCGCACCCGCTCGACGGGAGCCCCGCCCTTCCACGACACCACCGCCAGGGCCCCGCGGCCCGCCACCGGCAAGGCGAGGTCGGGCGGAGCGCCACCGCCGCGGGGAACGGGGGCGGCGAGATCCGCCACCTCGCCCGCCGCCGGGCCGGCATAACCCGGCGCCTCGCCCGTGAGGCTCAGGGTCCCGTCGGCGATGCGCCAGAGCTGGAGTACGCCCTCGCCGTCGGGCGCGCGGATCGCCGCGATCTGCGGCTGGCCGGTGCCGGAGAAGTCACTGACGGCGGCGAGCGCCAGCGGCGCGCCCTCCGGCCCCTTGCCGGCCTGCGGCGGTGTCTGCGCCCGGAGCGTCCAGACGCCGTCCGTGCCCTTCGCCGCGACGGCAAGACCGGAGACGGCCGGCCCATGCGTGGTCACGGCGGCCACCGCCGGGCGGCCGTCGAGACGGGTGATCCGGGGCGTGCGGCCGGCAAAGACCCGGCCGTCCCCCGGTGCGAGGGTCTGGGTCGTCACCGGCACGGCCTTCGGCTCGGCGGTGACGCCGAGCGGCTGGCGCTCGCGCAAGGTCAGCACGGTCCCCTGGCCCCGCGCGCCGCCATGCGCGCGGGTCGGGCCGGTGAGATAGGCACTGAGCGGCCCGTCGAGGGCGCGGCGCGAACCCGGCACGGCCCCGCGCGGCGTCTCGGCGGCGGCAAATCCTTCGATCGCCTCGGCGCCGATCAGCGTGGTGCGCAGGCGATCGCCTTCGAGGCTGAGAACGGCACCGCCGCCCTCGCCCCAGACCACCACGACGGAGGGCGGGGCGGTGTTGCCCGTGGCTTTCGGATCGGCGCTGGCGCCCGCAGGCGCGCGGGCGACCGGCAGCAATCCGGAGGTCGCCACCGAGAGAGCCACATCGCTGCCGGGACCGCGCATCGCCTTGATGGGAAACGGCAGCGCGACCGGCTCGACCGACCCCGCATCCTCCGCCGCGAGGGCGGGGAGGGCGGCCAGCGACAGCAGGGCGGCGAGAACCGCCCGGCGGTCAGACATGCTGTCCGCCGTTGATGTGGAGTTCGGCGCCGTTCACGTAGGAGGAGGCCTCGATGCAGAGGAAGTAGATCGCCTTGGCGACCTCGTCCGGAGTGCCGAGCCGGCGCTGCGGGATCTGCTCGACGAGCTTGTCGGTGCCGGGCGAGAGGATCGAGGTGTCGATCTCACCCGGCGAGATCGCGTTGACGCGCACCCCGAGCGGCCCGAAATCCGCGGCCATCTCGCGGGTGAGGCCGGCGAGCGCCGCCTTCGAGGTGCCGTAGGCGGCGCCCGCGAAGGGGTGGACCCGCGAGCCGGCGATCGAGGTGACGTTGACGATCGAGCCGCGCGCACGGGTCAGCTCGTCGCGCAGGCCGCGCGCCAGCAGGATCGGCGCGAAGAAGTTCACTTGGAAAACGCGGGCCCAGTCCTCGTATTCCGTGGTGAGCGCGCCGAGCCGCTCGCCCTTCGGGCCCTTCGGCGAGATGCCGGCATTGTTGACGAGCGCGTGCAGCAGGCCGCCCTCGGCGGCGAGCCGCTCGGCGACCTCGCGCACCCCGCGCACCGTATCCGCCGCGTTGGCGAGATCGACCTGAAGGTGATCCTCCGGGCCCATCTCCCAGGGGCAGTTCTCGGGGAAGGGGTGGCGCGAACAGGTGATGACCCGCCAGCCCGCGGCGGAGAAGCGTTTGACGGTGGCGTGCCCGATGCCCCGGCTGGCGCCGGTGAGCAGCAGCACCCGTCGACGATCGTTGGATGAGGCCAAAGCCGGTTCCTTGCTGCCCGCCCCGCGCACCGCGGTGAGCGGGCCGAGCTGGGTCTTCGCCAAGGGATAAGCCGCGCTCCGCCGGAAATCCAGGGCCGCGCTGCATTGCGAAAGGCACCGGAGACGCAGCCCCTCGGGGCCCGGCGGGGTGCTTCACGAAGCGGAAGGCGAGCCGCGCCGCCGGACGGGCGGCGCCATACGGCCCCGCGCGTCTTCCGCGCTTGTTCTGCACCGGCCTTCATGCAACCCCGGGGAGGGGTCGCGGATTCAAGGCATCGTGCCGGAGGATCGGACGCGGGATCGGACGAGGGATGCAGCGGGCGTGAGCGAGACGGACGCGAGGCCGACCGTTCTTGTCGTGGAGGACGATGCCGTGATCCGGCACGCCGCGGTCGAGCTGATCGGGGAAGCCGGTTTCACCGTGCGCGAGGCCACCAACGGCAACGAGGCGATCCGCATGCTCGACGAAGAGCAGGACGCGGGCGGGGCGGTGTGCGTCGTCGTGACCGATATCGACATGCCGTTCGGCATCGACGGCATCAAGCTCGCCGCCTGCATCGACCAGCGCTGGCCGCGCATCGGCATCGTCATCACCTCGGGCAAGGTGCGGCCCTCGCCCGGCGACGTGCCGAGCGACGGCCTGTTCATCCGCAAGCCCTACACCGAAGAGAGCTTGGTCGCGGCGATCCGCTCGGTGATGTCCTGAGCGCCCCGATCATCCGCGATCTGGACATCAACATCAGGGATAGAGCCGTGCGCGGGCCCAGCCGTCGCCGTCGCGGGTGAAACGCACCCGGTCGTGCAGGCGGTAGGCGCCGTTCTGCCAGAACTCCAACTGCACCGGGGCGATGCGGAAGCCAAGCCAGTGCTCGGGGCGCGGCACCGGGACGTTCTCGTATTTCTCCGACAGGGCGGCGACCTCGGCCATCAGGGTCGGGCGGTCGGTGAGCGGGCGCGATTGCTGACTGGCGATGGCGCCGATGCGGCTGTCGCGGTGGCGGCTCGCGAAATAGGCGTCGGCCTCCTCGCGCGTCACGGGGGAGACGGGGCCGCGGCTGCGGATCTGCCGGCCCAGGGACTTCCAGTACAGCACCGTCGCCGCCTGCGGGTTGGCGTGAAGCTGCCCGCCCTTGGCCGACTCGGCGTTGGTGTAGAAGACGAGCCCGCGCGGATCGAAGCCCTTCAGCAGCACCACCCGCACGTCGGGCAGGCCATCCGCGTCGGCGGTGGCGAGCGCCATCGCGTTGGCATCGACGGGCTCGGAGGCTTCCGCCTCGGCCATCCATGCGGCGAACAGCGCCCAGGGGTCGCACGACAAGGTGAAGTCCTCCGGATGGACCGAAGGTGCGTTCGCATCACCCTCTCTTAACCGATCGATGGCCATTTTCTTCCCTGTGGCAGCCGGGTCGGGGGGGCACCGACGTCGGGCAGCACACCCCGTCGGACCTCTCGTCTGTCTCGAGTTCAGGTGTAATGCGTCTGCGTCCGTGTAAAGGCCTCGCCAGAGCGCTCTCCCCGAAAGGGAGGGCCGGTTCGACGCGTGAGCACGCGACACGACGCGGCCGCAGAGCCCGGATCGCGGGTCTGCTGACCCTCGGCCTTACCGCCCTTTCCTGCGGCGCGTGCAGCGGGCCGATCCTCTCCTTCAAGGCGGAGGAGGCGCCGGCCGCGCCCGAGCCCCTCGTCACCGGCAGCATTCCGAAGCGGCCCGCGAGCTTCGGGCGCGACCTCGACGGCGAGGATTGGCGCCGCGCTCACGCCGCGCTCTCCGTCGCCCTCGATCCGCAGGGCAACGGGCGCCCGGTGAAGTGGGACAACCCCGAGACCGCCATGCGCGGCACCATCAACCCGACCGGCCTGCCCTATGTCGCCGGCGACGAGATCTGCCGCGACTTCCTCGCCACCGTGGTGGGCGGCGCCAACAACCGCTTCGTGCGCGGCACCGGCTGCAAGCCGTCCGGCGGCGAGTGGGAGCTGAAACGGCTGCGCGCCTCCAACCCCCAGGCCCGTTCCTGAGGTTTTCGCGGGTGGGCGGACGATAAAGTGATCGCGGATCGGTGAACGGGGCCTCGGAGGCTGTTGCAGAGCGGCAACGCCCTTCCCACGTTGAAGCCGTGCGGCAGAGGCCGTATCCCTATCCGGTTGCGACCCCCTCAAAAGAATGCCGATGCGAAACCCCTACGACGTTCTGGGTGTCCCCAAGGGCGCGAGCGAGGCCGAAATCAAGAAGGCCTTCCGCAAGCTCGCCAAGGCGTACCACCCCGATAGCAACAAGGATCCGAAGGCCAAGGAGCGCTTCTCGGAGGCGAACACCGCCTACGAGATCCTCGGCGACAAGGAGAAGCGCGCGCAGTTCGACCGCGGCGAGATCGACGCCGAGGGCAAGCCGCGCGCGACCGGCTTCGAGGGCTTCTCCGGGTTCGGCGGCGGACGGGGCGGCGGCGGAGGCGGCTTCGACTTCGAAGGCTTCACGCAGCGACGCGGCGGGGCCGGCGCGGCCGGGCCGGGCGGCGTCGGGGAAGATTTCATCAGCCACATCTTCGGCGAGGCGTTCCGCGCGGGCGGCGCCGGGCCGGGCGGGCGTGGCGGCCCGATCCGCGGCGAAGATGTCGCGGCCGAACTCAGCGTCACGCTCGAACAGGTCGCCGGCGAGGACAAAATGCGCATCGGCCTGCCCGGCGGGCGCGATGTCGACGTGATGATCCCCAAGGGCGTCATCGATGGCCAGACCATCCGCCTGCGCGGCCTCGGCGGCGCGGGCGGCCCCCGCGGCGAGCCGGGCGACGCGCTGCTGACCATCCGCATCCAGCCCCATCCGGTGTTCAAGGTGGACGGCGCCGATCTGCGGGCCTCCGTCGATCTACCGCTGGAGGATGCGGTGCTCGGCGGCGCCCTGCGCGTGCCGACCCTGACCGGCGCGGTGGAGATGAAGGTGCCGGCGATGACGAGTTCCGGCCGCACCTTCCGCCTGCGCGGAAAGGGCCTGCCGAAGAAGGACGGCACCCGTGGCGACCTGTTCGCCACCACCGCCATCGTCCTGCCGGCCAGCGACGACGCGGCCCTGACCGAATATGCCCGCCGCCGCCGCGAGGCGAAGGCCGGGACGGCGTAAGGGACGGCGTGCCGTACGAGGCGTCGAGCGCAGCGAAAGCCCGCGGATTCGCGCAATCCGCGGCGGCGGCTGTCGGCGCTTGAGGCTCAAACCAAGTCACCGGGATCGCCCTGAGGCAATCCCGGTCTCCTTGAGGCTTCCCCCTCCGGCCACCCTCGGCTAAGGAAGCCCCCGGCGCAGGGCCGCCCCTCAAGAGGCGCCCGCGCGGCCGAAGCGAAGGTGACGCATGTCGGAACAGAAGCCGGGCGGGCTGCTCGCGGGCAAGCGCGGGCTGGTATTGGGCGTAGCCAACAACCGCTCGATCGCCTGGGGTATCGCCCGCAGCGCCGCCGCGCATGGGGCGGAATTGGCCTTCACTTACCAGGGCGAGGCGCTGAAGAAGCGCGTCGAGCCGCTGGCGCGCGAGCTGAACGCGCATGTGGTGGGCCATTGCGACGTCACCGATCCGGCCTCGATCGATTCCGCCTTCGCGGCGACCGCCGAGGTGTTCCCGGAGGGCATCGATTTCGTCGTCCACTGCATCGCCTTCTCCGACAAGGACGAGCTGACGGGGCGCTATCTCGAGACCTCGGAGGCGAACTTCACCAAGTCGCTGCTGATCTCGTGCTACTCGTTCACGGCGGTGGCGCAGCGCGCGGAAAAGATCATGCGCAACGGCGGGTCGATGCTGACCCTGACCTATTACGGCGCCGAAAAGTGGATGCCCCACTACAACGTGATGGGCGTCGCCAAGGCCGCGCTGGAAGCCTCCGTGCGCTACCTCGCCGCCGATCTCGGGCCGAAGCAGATCCGCGTCAACGCGATCTCCGCCGGGCCGATCAAGACGCTGGCGGCCTCGGGCATCGGCGACTTCCGCTACATCCTCAAGTGGAACGAGTACAACGCGCCGATGCGCCGGACCGTAACCATCGAGGAGGTCGGCGAGACGGCGGCCTACCTGTTCTCCGACATGTCCCGCGGCATGACCGGCGAGATCCTCCACGTCGATGCCGGCTACCACGTCGTCGGCATGAAGAACCCGGACGCACCGGACATCACCCGCGAGCGGGAATAGGGGTCACCCCTCTTCCCCGAGCCGACGGCGCCAATCCTCCACGGCGCCGCTCGCGAGTCGGCGGGCAGCGAGCGCCCGCCAGGATTCGGTGAGGGGCGCGAGATCGGCGATCGCCTGCAAAGCCGCCGCGTCGAGGCGGTCCACGTAGAAGTGGTGCAAGAGCCGCGACAGCGGCCAATCCGGATGCGGGCGCTCGACGAGTTCGAGCGTATCGCCGGCCGCGACGACACCGGTCTCGATCACCCGATAGTACCAGCCGGTGCGCCCGCTCGTCTGCACCCGCCGGGCCATGTCCGGGACGCCAAAGCGCAGGTTCAGCTTGAAGCAGGGTTGGCGCGCCTGCGAGACCTGAAGCAGGGCGCTCCCCACCCGCCACAGATCGCCGACGCAGATCTCGGCCTCGGTCAGGCCGTGGGTCGAGACATTCTCGCCGAAGGCACCGGGCCGCTCCAGCAGATCGGGCAGGCCGGGCAGTTCGCTGCGCCATGCGGCGGCATGGTCGAGGGCGTAGTGGTGCACGGCCTTTTCCGGGCCGCCATGGACGCGCCGGTCGGCCTGCTCGTCACCCGCAAGACCGAGCGGCCCCACGGCGACCGGCCCCTCCACGGGCCTCTTGGCGATGGCGCTCGCGGCGCCCTTCTCCCCCAGCGGCGCGACGCGCCCGGTCAGCACGGCCTGAAGCGCGACCCGCATCTCAATCCACCTCGTCGTCCTGTGAAAAGTCGCCGGCCAAGCGCAAGCCGTCGATCCAGGTCGCTCCCTCACGCTTGAGCACGAGGCGCGGACGCACGCCGCCAGCCTCGGCGACCGCCGCCGCGAGGCGCTCGGAATGCATCACCAGCCAGACCTGCGTGCGCTTCGAGGCTTGCACGATCATCCGCGCCAGCGGCTCCATCAGGTCCGGATGCAGGCTGGTCTCGGGCTCGTTGAGGGCGAGGAAGGGCGGCAGCCGGTAGGCGAGCAGCGCCCCCGCCAGCGCGAGGTAGCGCACCGTCCCGTCGGAGAGTTCGGACGGTTCGAAGATCCGTTTGGGGTAATCGGCGAAGATCACGCCGAATCGCGCCTCGCGATCCGGTCGGGGCACCACGAGCCGGGCACCGGGAAAGGCGTCGGCGAAGGCTGCGTCGAGGTCGGCGGTGTCGTCGCGGATATGGGCCAACGTCGCGAAGACGGCGGCGAGGTCGGCGCCGTCGGAGGCCAAGGTCGGCGTCGTGACCGCGAGGCAGGGGCGGCGCAGGGGCGAGCCCGCATCGGTGCGCACGTCGTGGTAGAAGCGCCAGGCTTCCATGGCCTGCCGGACGATCTGCAATTCGGGAAAGCGCACCGCATCCTGAAGTGCGGCGAGCGCCGTCTCGGTCGGCAGCAGGTCGGTGCCGAAGGAGCGCTTGCGGCCCTCCTCGTCGCGCACGAAGCCCGCCCGCCCGTCGCGGTCGAGCACCGTGACCGGCCGCGCGCCGGCCTGGACGGTGAGCCGCTCGCTCTTCACCTGCGGCTCCAGGGCGAAGGCCGCGCCGCCCACCTGCGGCACGAGGCCGACCTCGACCGCATAGGTGTAGGCGTGGCCGGTGGTCTCGTCCGCCAGTTCGGCCGCCAATCGCACCCGCGCCGGCTCGCCCTTGCGGCGGACGCCGGCCCAGAGCACGGATTCCATCCCGCCCTCGGCGGCGAGCGCCCGCGTCAGCCGGCCGGAAGCGGCGGTCTGAAGCAGGCCGAGGGCGCGGTAGAGATTGGTCTTGCCGGTGCCGTTGCCGCCGACGAAGACCGAGAGCGGCCCGACCGGGAAGCGGATGCTCTTCAGCGACCGGTACCCGGCCGCCTCGATCTCGCGAACCGTCGGCATCGGTGCCCTCCCGCGAGTCTGGAAGGGCGCCGATCTAGACCGTTCCGAGAGTGATTCGGGAAGCCTACCTCCCGAGGTTGTACAAGCTCAATCCGGCACCTTGATGCCCTCCAACCCCTTGCGCGGCTCGGGAAAGCGCGGGTCCATCGCTTCCAGCGTGTCGGCGATGGTGCGGGCGACCATGACGTTGCGGGCCCATTTGCGGTTGGCCGGCACCACGTGCCAGGGGGCGTAGGGCGTCGAGCAGCGGGCGAGCGCGTCGTTGAAGGCGGTCTGGTAGGCGTCCCAGCTCTTGCGCTCCACGAGGTCGGCCGGGTCGAACTTCCAGTGCTTCTCCGGATCGGCGAGGCGGGCCTCCAGGCGTTCCTTCTGCTCGTCCTTGGAGATGTGCAGGAAGAATTTGAGGATCACCGTGCCCGAGAGCGTCAGCAGCCGCTCGAAATCGTTGATGATCCCGTAGCGCTCGCGCCACGTCTCCTCCGGCACGAGGCCCTTCACCCGCACCACGAGCACGTCCTCGTAATGGCTGCGGTTGAACACGCCGATCAGGCCGCGGCCGGGCGTGCGCTGGTGGTAGCGCCAGAGAAAGTCCTGATCGAGTTCCTCCGCGCTCGGCACCTTGAACGACCAGACCCGGCAGCCCTGCGGGTTCACCCCCTCCAGCACGTTGCGGATGGTGCCGTCCTTGCCGCCGGTGTCGATCGCCTGGAACACCACGAGCAGGGAGCGGCGGTGCTCGGCGTAGAGCTTCTCCTGCAGCGTCCGGATGCGCACGCGCTGCGCGTCGAGTTCGGCCTTGGCCTCCGCCTTGTCGAGGCCGCCGGTGGCGTCGGGATCGATCGCGGCGAGGTTGACGCTCTGGCCGGGCTCGACCGTGACGATGCCGGGCGCGGCCGGCGGCAGGACCGGGTGGAGATGGGGGGACAGGCTCGGCGCGGTGCCGGAGCCCGCGATCGCCGCACGGGCCCAGCCGGCGAAGGAGGGCGGATGGTCGGGCCATGATGCCGCCTGCGATGATGTTTCCGCCGCCTTGTCAAGCCCGGCGTTTTGGTCGCTCTCGACGCTTTTTTCACGCCCGGCGCTCTTGCCGTCCTTGCCGTTCTTGCGCGCCATGCCGAAGATTACCTGCTCACGAGCCGATTGCGAGGCCGCCGTCGCGGACCCGCAAGGAAGGGATAAGCTTGGAGCCCCAACAGATGCGCCGCCTTCGCCGTTCCCGATCCGGCGCGTCGGGGTCTTCCAGGGGATGCGCCGGTCGCGTCGGAGCCGTCGCATGAGCGGGCTGCCGACGATCTGGTTCGTGCGCCACGGCCAGACCGATTGGAACGCGGAGGGGCGCCTGCAGGGCCACCGCGACACCGATCTCAACGCCAACGGGCTCGCCCACGCGGCGGAGGCGGCCAAGCGCCTGCGCCGGGTCGCCGGAGCGGAGCTGCCCACCGCCGATTATGTCGCGAGCCCGCTCACCCGCACCCGCCGGACGATGGAGATCCTGCGCGCCGGCATCGGCCTGCCCGCGGGCGGCTACCGGGCCGATCTGCGGCTGCGGGAGATCGGCTTTGGCGCCTGGGAGGGCCGGACCTGGGCCGAGATCCGGCGGCGCGATCCCGCAGGCGCCGCCGCGCGCGATCGCGACCGCTGGGGCTACCAGCCGCGCGGGGAGGGGGCGGAGAGCTACGCCATGGTCGAGGCGCGGGTGGAGGAGGTGGTGGCGGAGCTACGCCGCCCGACCGTGATGGTCGCCCATGGCGGCGTCGCCCGGGCGCTGCTGGTCATCGCCGGGCATCTCGATATCTACGCCGCCCCGCGGCTCGGCATCCGCCAGGGCAGCATCCTCGTCATCGAACCCGGCGGCTGGCGCTGGGCGTGACGGGATTCTCTTTGAGGTTGTAAACAGCGCTCGAGCGGCCGTGCGGGCTCGTCGAGCGCTTCTCCTGAAGCGGTCGTCCGAGCCCGGTCAGGCCCGCGCGGCACGGCCGCGGGCGAGCAGGCGCACGGCGGTGACGGGGAGGAGGAGCGTCTTCACCGTGGCCGTGACGGCCAGGACGGCGAGGACCGGCAGGATCGCGAGACAAATTCCGCTCACGCGCATCGGACACTCCTTGGGGCTGTTGATGGGGCGGCTTGCGACCGCCTCGTTGATGACAATCCGCCACTCAATCGCGGCAAGACCAAGGTGAACGGAGCAAACTCACGCATTTCTGCGCTCCACCGGCCTGTCCTGCCGGACAGCATAGCCCGATCGGACGCTCGAGCTTTGCTCTGCATCAACGGTTTCGGACCGCGCGGATGCCGGTTCCGAGGGCGGCAGCCGCCGGGCGCGGGGATGGGCGTCCTCGAAGGCGCTCATCAGGCGGGCGGCATCGACCTTGGTGTAGATCTGCGTGGTCGAGAGCGAGGCGTGGCCGAGCAATTCCTGGATCGCCCGCAACTCGCCCCGGCGGGCGAGCAGATGCGTTGCGAAGGAGTGTCGCAGGGCGTGCGGGGTCGCGCTCTCGGGCAGGCCGAGCGCCCCGCGCAGCGCGCAGACCGCGTATTGGACCACCCGCGGCGAGAGCGGCCCGCCCCTCACGCCGACGAAGAGCGGTCCCTCCGGGTCGAGGGCGTGCGGGCACGAAGACAGGTAGGCGGCCACGGCCTCGGCCACCGCCGGCAAAACCGGCACGGCGCGGACCTTGCCGCCCTTGCCCGTCACCCGCACCTCGTCGGTGCCCGGCAGCGGCGCGTCGCGGGCGGCAAGCCCCAGCGCCTCCGAGATGCGCAGGCCCGAGCCATAGAGGAGGGCGATCACCGCCGCGTCGCGGGCGAGCACCCACGGGGCGCGATCGTCGTCGGGGCGGGTCTCGGGTGCGGTCATCGCCAGGGCGGCGGAGATGGGAAGCGGGCGCGGCAGGCGCCGCTCGACCTTGGGCGAGCGCACGGCGCCGAGGGCCGCGACGCTGCCGTGCCCCTCCCGTTCGAGGAAGCGGGCGAAGGAGCGCAGCCCGGCCAGCATCCGCATCAGGGAGCGCCCGCCGATCCCCTCGGCCCGGCGCGCCGCCATGAAGGCGCGCAGGTCGCGGGGTTTCAGGGCGATCAGCCCGGCAATGGTGGGCGTGCCGGAGCGGGCGGCCCGATGGATCAGGAACTGGCGCAGGTCGCGCTCATAGGCCTCGACCGTGTTGGCGGCCATACGCCGCTCCCGCGCCAGCGCCTCGCGCCAGCCCAGCATCGCCGCGCGCAGGGCGGCGTCGCCCGGCGGCAGCAGGGCTTCGGGATCGACGGCGGGGAGGGACGCGGTGCGCATCATTGCCGGCAGCAAGCACCCGGTAAGGTTGACGAAGGGTAAACGGCAAAAACCCTTTCCGCCCGATCGGACTGCGCCAGATGGGCGCTCATCCACACGTCATCCGCACCAGGGAGAGAGGGCCGATGGCCAAGCCCGTCCACACCATGATCCGCGTCCGCGACGAGGCGCGCTCGCGCGACTATTATGCGCGCGCCTTCGGCCTGGAGCCGGCCGACCGGTTCGACTTTCCGGATTTCACGCTGCTCTACCTGCGCGACCCGTCCTCGCCGTTCGAACTCGAACTGACGATCAACAAGGACCGCGCCGAGCCCTACAATCTCGGCGACGGCTACGGCCATCTCGCCTTCGTGGTGGAGGATGCCGAGGCCGAGCATGCCCGCTTCGAGCGCGAGGGGCTCCCGGCCACCCCCGTCAAAACCCTCAAGCACGGCGAGACCGCGCTCGCGACCTTCTTCTTCGCCACCGACCCGGACGGCTACAAGATCGAGGTGATCCAGAAGGGCGGCCGCTTCGCCTGATCGTTTGGGCCTCTACGGCGCCTTCTCCAAGCGTTCGAGCCCGGCCATCGCCTTCTCGCACGCATTGGCGGAGGGTGCCGGCAGGCTCGTCTCCAGGCGCATCGCGTCGTCGAGCGCCAGGGCGTAGCGCTCCTCCGTGAGCGCCCGGCCGACTGCCGCCATCATGCGCGCGCGGCCGGTTCTCAGCACCCGTTCGACCCGCTCACGCTCCGCGCCGCAGGCGAGCGCCCGGCCCAGAACCTTGCCCTGGCGCTCGCCCTCGACCTGCGGGATCACCAGCGGCCGGTCAGCGCCTGGGTCCGGCGGCGTTTGCGCGCCAGCCGCGCCGGCCATGAGCACGAGCCCGAACAGGGGGAAGAGGACGCAGCCGGCCACTGAGCGCATCGAATCGTTCTCCCCCACGGCTCTTTGGAACAGCACTGCATCCCGGCCGAGCGACCGATCGCGTGCGTTCCCTCACGCTCTCGGGAGCGAATCTCCTCCACGGTCAAGCCTGAAACGACAGGGGGCGACAATGGGTCTTTCCGGAGGGCCGGCCGGCAGCGCAGCGGCGGCGGACACCAACATGATCGGGCAAGGCCGCGGCCCGATCCCGGCGCGCATCCCCTTGAGCCTCAAGCTCGCCTATTCGGCCTTCATGGCGGTGCTGCTCCCGGTCTATCTCGCCAATTACGGGCCGACCAACTTCCTGTACTTCTGCGACATCGCCCTGATCCTGACCCTCGTCGGCATCTGGGCGGAGAGCGCGCTCCTCGTCTCGATCTGCGCGGTCGGCATCCTCGCGCCGCAACTCCTCTGGGCCGTCGATTTCCTGGCCCAGGCCGCGGGCACGCCGCTCACCGGCATGACCGCCTACATGTTCAACCCGGACACCTCGCTCTTCCTGCGGGGCCTGTCGCTGTTCCACGGCTGGCTGCCGTTCCTGCTCGTGTTCCTCGTCTGGCGGCTCGGCTACGACCGGCGCGCCTGGGCCGCGTGGTCGGCGCTGGCCGTCATCCTCCTGTTCGTCTGCTTCTTCCTGATGCCGCCGCCGCGGCCCGATCCGGGGCTGACGCCGGTCAACATCAACTATGTCCGGGGCATGAGCGACACCGCCGCGCAGACCTTCCTGCCGGCCTGGGCGTGGTTCGCGGGCCTCGTCGTCGCCATCCCGTTCGCGATCGCTTGGCCGACCCACCGGCTCCTGATCTGGCTGATGCCCCGAGCGCCATCTACGTCCGCCGTCACGTCCGCTGTTATGTCCCCCTTGGCTTCACCCGCCGGGTCGGGGCCTCGCTGAGCGGGTCTTCCGGCCAGGGGTGGCGGGGATAGCGGCCCCGCATCTCGGAGCGCACCGCGCCCCAAGAGCCGCGCCAGAAACCCGGCAGGTCGCGGGTGATCTGGATCGGGCGGTGGGCCGGCGAGAGCAGGTGGAGCACCAGCGGCACCCGCCCCCCGCCGAGGGTGGGATGCCGGTCGAGGCCGAACAGCTCCTGCACCCGCACCGCCAGCACCGGTTCGGGCCCCGATTCGTAATCGACGGGAATGCGCGAGCCCGTCGGCACCTCGACATGGCTCGGCGCCTCCGTCTCCAGGCGGGCGCGCAACGTCCAGGGCAGCAGGCCCTGCAAGGCCTGACCGAGGTCGTCGGCGGTGATCGCGGCGAGCGAGGTCCGCCCGACGACGGCCGGCGCGAGCCATTCCTCGACGCTGGCCGCCAGGGCCTCGTCGGAGAGGTCGGGCCATTCTCCGCCCTCTCCTCCCTGGGCTCCGTGGAGGAAACGGACACGAGTGCGCCACTGCGCCAGGGCAGGCGTCCAGGGCAGGCGGTCGAGGCCGAGCCCGGCGATGCCGCGGGCCAGCACCCGCGCCGCCTCCCCATCGGCGCGGACGGGGAGAGTGCGCTCGTCGAGCGTCACGGCACCGAGCCGGCGGCCCTCGCGGGCGCGCAGGGCCCGCGCCTCCTTATCGAAGCTGACGCTGCGCACCTTGCCGATGCGGTCGGCGAACAAGGCGTCGATGGCTTCGGACGTGATGGCCACGGCGGACAGGATCCGCGCGGAGGCCGCCGCCCCCGTGAGGTCGGCGACGACGATGAAGGTCTCGCGGGCGAGCGGGCTCACCGGATCGACGAGGCCGGCGCGGCCATTCGCCATCAGGAACGCGCCCTCCCGGCCCCGCGCCCGCGCCACCCGGTCGGGATAGGCCAGCGCCAGCAGGGCGCCGGGCTCGGCCATCAGGGAATCGGGCTCGACGGCATCGGCTGCCTTGGCCGCCTGCCGCGCCCAGCCTTCCGCGAGGCGGCGCATGTCGGCGGCCCGGCCCCCGCGGTCGCGGCGGAAGCGGTCGAGGCGCTCGGCGAGATCCACCGCGTCGCCGCCGAGGCCGCGTTCGACCAGCACGGCGGCGAGATCGGCCGCCATGCGGGCCTGACCGGATTCGGCGGCGCGGGCGACCATCCGGGCGAGCCGGGGCGGCAGCGGCAGGCTGCGCAGGGTGTGGCCGGTGGGCGTGAGCCGCCCATCGGGATCCAGCGCGCCGAGATCGGCCAGCATCGCCCGCGCCTCGGCCAAAGCCGGCGCCGGCGGCGGATCGAGGAAGGACAGGGCGGTGGGGTCGGTGACGCCCCAGGCGGCGCAGTCGAGGGTGAGGCCAGCAAGGTCGGCGGAAAGAATTTCGGGCCGGGCGAAGGGTTCGAGCGCCGCGGTCGCCGCCTCGGGCCAGAGCCGCCAGCAGACACCCGGCTCCGCTCGGCCGGCGCGGCCCCGGCGCTGATCGACCGAAGCGCGCGAGGCCCGCGCGGTGACGAGCCGGGTCATGCCGTTGCCGGGCTCGTAGAGCGGCACGCGGGCCAGCCCCGAATCGACGACGATGCGCACGCCCTGGATCGTCAGCGAGGTCTCGGCGATGGAGGTCGCCAGCACCACCTTGCGCCGCCCTAAGGGTGCGGGCGCCACCGCCCGATCCTGCTCACCCTGCGTGAGGGCGCCGTAGAGGGGCGCGAGATCGGTGTCGTCGGGCAGGCGGCCCTCCAGCCGCTCGGCGGTGCGGCGGATCTCCGCCTGCCCCGGCAGGAAGGCGAGCACCGAGCCGGGATCGGCCCGCAGCGCCCGCAGGATCGCGGCGGCCATGGCGTCCTCGATGCGCTGGTTCGCGTCGCGGTCGAGATGGCGGGTCTCGACCGGGTAGGCGCGGCCCTCCGATTCCACCACGGGCGCTTCGCCGAGAAGCCCCGCCACGCGGGCGCCGTCGAGAGTGGCCGACATCACGAGGATGCGCAGATCCTCCCGCAGCGCCCCCTGCGCGTCGAGGGCGAAGGCCAGCCCAAGATCGGCGTCGAGGGAGCGTTCGTGGAACTCGTCGAACAGCACCGCGCCGATGCCGGTCAGTTCCGGATCGTCGAGGACCATCCGGGTGAACACGCCCTCGGTGACGACCTCGATCCGGGTACGGGCCGAGATCTTGGAGCCGAGCCGCACCCGCAGGCCGACCGTGTCGCCGACCCGCTCGCCGAGGGTGGCGGCCATGCGCTCGGCCGCGCCGCGCGCGGCGAGCCGCCGGGGCTCCAGCAGGATGATTTTCTTTGTGCCGAGCCAGGGCTCGTCGAGGAGCGCCAGCGGCACCCGCGTGGTCTTGCCGGCGCCGGGCGGGGCCACGAGCACGGCGGATGCGCGCCCGGACAGGGCCGCGCGCAGGCCGGGAAGGGCGGCCTCGATCGGGAGCGGGGGAGCAGCGGATGACGCGGGGGACGACATGGTCCGCGAGGTGCCGCGGTTCGGGCCGGGGCGCAACCATCGGCGCCGCTCAGTGCCTTCCGGGACGCCCACGAAAATTTGTTAACATATCCTGGGATTTTTCCGGAACGGACCCGTGAACTACGACTTGTGCGCTCAGCGTGCGGTCCATGCACGCGACGGAGAGACGACGATGCGCATAGCCCTGACACTCGCAGCCGGCGCGCTGCTCGGCAGCCTCGGTCTGGGAGTGGTGTCGGCCTCCGCCGCGCCCGCCATGCCGCCCCCCGGCCTGATCGCCGGCCAGACGGTCGAGGCCGTTCGCGACCATTCCCGGCACCACCGCCACTGGCACCGCTCCCACCGGAGCGTCCTCGGCCATCACCACTCGACCAAGGCCCAGCGCCATCACCGCCGGATCAACACCCACAACCACGGCAACCCGAACGCCCACAACCCGTCGCGGCCCGGCTACCAGCAGCAGCTCGGCAACACGACCGGCGGCCCGCGCTACTGAGCGCTTCGGCCTCACCGCGGAATGGAATGGGGCCCGTCCGGCATGACGCCGGGCGGGCCTTTTCCGTTTTCGCGGCGCGAAGAGCGCCGCGCGGAGCGGGCGTTCGGGGGCGTGAGCCCCGGAACGCATCGAGCGAAGCGGAAGCATAAGCCCGCGGAGGCGGGCGCCGGCGATTGAGGCCAGCAAGAAACCAGGGTCATCGCCTTCAAGCGATGGACTTGGCACCACCGTCGCTTGCGACGGCTGGGGAGAGCGCCCACTTGTCCACGGTCTTCACGGTTGCCCGGCGGTGCCGGGCCGGAGCGGGGCTGCTAGCCTCCACTCCATGTCCAGACCCCAGCGTTCCCAACCCCTCGAACGGCGTGCCCAGGCGGCGGATACGGTGACTTCCTCGCCCCTCGACATCCCCGGCGCCACGCCGATGATGGCGCAGTACATCGAGATCAAGGCGGCCAATCCGGACTGCCTGCTGTTCTACCGGATGGGCGACTTCTACGAGCTGTTCTTCGAGGATGCGGAGATCGCCTCGCGCGCCCTCGGCATCGTCCTGACCAAGCGCGGCAAGCATGGCGGCGCCGACATCCCGATGTGCGGCGTGCCCCTGGAACGGGCCGATGACTACCTGCATCGGCTGATCGCGCTGGGCCACCGCGTCGCCGTCTGCCAGCAGACCGAGGACGCGGCGGAAGCCAAGAAGCGGGGTCCGAAATCGGTGGTGCGGCGCGAGGTGATCCGCCTCGTCACGCCGGGCACGCTGACCGAGGACCGCCTGCTCGATCCGACACGGGCCAACCTGCTGCTCGCCATCGGCCGGCGCAAGGTCTCCGAGACGAGCGAGGCCTACGGCCTCGCCGCGCTGGACATCTCCACCGGCCGCTTCGCCTTGAGCGAGGTGGAGGGCTCGGAACTCGCCGCCGCCATCGCCCGGCACGAGCCGCGGGAAATCGTGCTCTCGGAGGTGATCCACGCCGATCCGGCGCTCGCCAAGCTGTGGCGCGAGGCCAAGGCGGCGGTGGTGCCGCTGGCCCAGGGCGAACTGGAACCGGCCTCGGCCGAGCGGCGCATCCGCGAGCAGTTCGGCGTCAAAACCCTCGACGGGTTCGGGACTTTCAGCCGGGCAGAGATCGCCGCGGCCGGGGCGGCTCTGCTCTATCTCGAGCGCACCCAACTCGGCACCCGCGTGCCGCTCTCCGCGCCGAGCCGCGAGGCGACGGGTGCGACCCTCGCCATCGACGCGGCCACCCGCGCCAACCTCGAACTGACCCGCACCCTCTCGGGCGAGCGCAAGGGCAGCCTGCTCGACGCCATCGACCGCACGGTCTCGGCCGGCGGCGCCCGGCTGCTCGCCGAGCATCTCGCCGGCCCGCTCACCGACCTGACCAAGATCGCCCGGCGGCACGATGCCGTCGCGTTCCTGGCCGATGACGGAGCGCTGCGGGCGCATCTGCGCGACGCGCTGCACGCCGCCCCCGACATCGCCCGCGCGCTGTCGCGCATCGGCCTGAACCGAGCCGGTCCGCGCGATCTCGCCGCCCTGCGCGACGGGCTCAACGCCGCCGCGACGATCGCTGAGCAGCTGCGCGGGCAAGAAAATCTGCCGGACGGGCTCGTCCGCCTCGCCCGGCGCCTCGACAAGGCCGACCGGGCGCTGGCCGAGGAATTGGCCCAGGCGCTCGCCGACGACCTGCCGCTCAACCGCCGCGACGGCAATTTCGTGCGCGCGGGCTACCACGCCGAGATCGACGAGGCCCGGCTGCTCGGCCAGGATTCGCGAAAAGTCATCGCCGCGCTCCAGGCGCGCTACGCCGAGGCGAGCGGCTGCCGGACGCTGCGGATCAAGCACAACAACGTGCTCGGCTATTACATCGAGGTGCCGCAGGCGGTGGGCGAAGCCTGCCTCAAGGGCCTGATGCAGGACTTCGTGCATCGCCAGACCATGGTCGATGCGATGCGCTTCACCAGCGTCGAACTCGGCGAGCTGGAATCGAAGATCGCAGGCGCCTCCGACCGGGTGCTGGCGCTCGAATCTGCGGTGTTCGACGCCCTGAGCGCGCGGGTGAGCGAAGGGGCGGAGGCGATCGCCGATATCGCCGAAGCGCTCTCCGGCCTCGACGTGGCGGCGAGCCACGCCGAACTCGCGGTCGAACTCGCCTGGACCCGGCCGGTCATCGACGACAGCCTCGCCTTCGCGATCGAGGGCGGGCGCCATCCCGTCGTGGAGGCGGCGCTGACCAAGGCGGGCGAGGCCTTCATCGCCAACCAATGCGACCTCTCGGGCGACGAGGCCGGGCGCATCCGCCTCGTCACCGGCCCGAATATGGGCGGTAAATCGACCTTCCTGCGCCAGAACGCGCTGATCGCCGTGCTGGCGCAGATGGGCGCCTTCGTGCCGGCGGCCTCCGCCCGGCTCGGCGTGGTGGACCGGCTGTTCTCCCGCGTCGGCGCGGCCGACGACCTCGCCCGCGGCCATTCGACCTTCATGGTCGAGATGGTCGAGACCGCCGCGATCCTGAATCAGGCGACCCGCCGCTCCCTGGTGGTGCTCGACGAGATCGGGCGGGGCACCGCGACCTTCGACGGCCTCTCCATCGCCTGGGCCTGCCTGGAGCATCTGCACGAGAAGAACGGCTGCCGGGCGCTGTTCGCGACCCACTTCCACGAGCTGACGGCGCTGAGCCAGCGCCTGCCGCGCCTCGACAACGCGACCCTGAAGGTGGCCGAGGATCGCGGCGACGTGGTGTTCCTGCACGAGGTGGTGCCGGGGGTGGCCGAGCGCTCCTACGGCTTGCAGGTCGCCCGCCTCGCCGGCCTGCCGCCGAGCGTGGTGGCGCGGGCCGGCGCGATCTTGAAAGGGCTCGAAACTTCCGAGCGCGAGCGCCCCGCCCGCCGCCGGATCGACGACCTGCCGCTCTTTGCCAGCCTCGCTGCCGCGCCGCCTCCGCCGCCGGAACCGGTGAAATCTGAGCCGGACGACCGGCTCGGCCGATTGATCGACAGCCTCGACCCCGATGCGCTGACCCCGCGCGAGGCCCTCGACGCGCTCTACCGGCTGAAGAAGGAGCGGGCGGTCGGGTAAAAGTGCCGCGATCCGAGGCCGCGGAGCCGTGCGGCTCACGGGGCGGAGACGATCTGCTATAAAGCCGCGCTGATGCCAGCCGGCCCGCTCCGGCTCAACCGGTATCTCCCCTTCGCAGTCGCGAGCTTGCGGAGGGCACCGGGCCGCTCGGAAACAGATCGATGCTTCGTCTTGTCCTCGCCCTCCTCCTGACGCTTGCCGCCCCCGGCCTTGCCGGCGCGCAGGGGGCGATGACGGCGGTGAAGGCCAAGGATCTCGTGCGCGCGCGCCTCGTCGCCGAGAGCGAGGCGCTGGTGCCCGGCCGCACGGTGACGCTCGGCCTGCACATGGCGATGAAGCCGGGCTGGCACGTCTACTGGCGCAATCCCGGCGATTCCGGCCTGCCGCCGGAGATAGCGTGGCGCCTGCCCGAGGGCTTCACGGTCGGCCCGGTGCAATGGCCGGTGCCGGAGCGCATCCCGGTCCAGACCCTGATGAATTTCGGCTACGAGGGCACCGTCACTCTGCTGGTGCCGCTCGCCGTGCCCGAGAGCGCCAAACCCGGCGAGACGGTGCCGCTCGCCGGCACGCTCTCCTACCTCGTCTGCGAGGAAATCTGCATTCCGGGCTCGACGGAGCTGAGCCTCGACCTGCCGGTGGCGGCCGCCGCGGAGCCGGCCTCGGGGCAGGCCGCTCTGTTCGCCCGTGCCCGCGCCGCCCTGCCCGAGGCCGCGCCCGGCCCCGTCCGCACCAGCCGCGAGGGGGATCGGCTGGTGCTGCATCTCGACCGAACGGACCTCGCGGGCGTGACCGGTGCCGCCTTCTTCCCCTATGCCGAGGGCGCCCTCGACAACGCCGCGCCGCAGGATCTCGCCGTCGATGCCACCGGCCTGCGCCTCACCCTGACGCCGGGCGATGCGAAGGCGGCACCCGAAGCACTCGCCGGCGTGCTCGCCCTCACCGAGGACGGCGCGCGCCGAGCCTACGCGCTCGGGCCCGAACCCACCCCCGCACCGACGACCGCGGCCGCCGTTCCGGCCGCGCCCGAGGCGCCGCCCGCACCGGAGGAGGAGAGCCTGACGCTGTGGAGCGCCGCCGGACTGGCGCTCATCGGCGGGCTCCTGCTCAACCTGATGCCCTGCGTCTTCCCCGTCCTCTCGATCAAGGTCTTGAGCCTCGTGCGGCAGGCGGGCGAATCCGCCACCCGCGTGCGGCTGCACGGGCTCGCCTACACGGCGGGCGTACTCGCGAGCTTCCTCGGCCTCGCCGGGCTCCTGATCGCGCTGAAGGCCGGCGGCGCCGGGATCGGCTGGGGCTTCCAGCTCCAATCGCCGGTGGTGGTGGCGCTTCTCGCCTACGGCTTGTTCGCCATGGGCCTGAGCCTGTCGGGCGCGGTGCATCTCGGCGGCGGCATCGTCGGGCTCGGCGACGGCCTGACCCGGCGGGCGGGCTACCAGGGCTCGTTCTTCACCGGCGTGCTGGCGACGCTCGTCGCGACACCCTGCACCGCGCCGTTCATGGGTGCGGCGGTGGGCTTTGCGCTGACGCAGTCGCCGCTCGCCGCGCTCACCGTGTTCGCGAGCCTCGGCCTCGGGCTCGCCCTGCCGTTCCTCGGGCTGACGCTGGTTCCGCAGGCGCTGCGCCTGCTGCCGCGGCCGGGCGCCTGGATGGACGTGCTGAAGGGCGCGCTCGCCTTTCCCGTCTACGCCACGGTGGCGTGGCTGGTCTGGGTGCTGGCGCAGCAGGTCGGGCCCAACGGGCTGCTCGCGGGGCTGACCGGTCTCGTGCTCGTGGCGCTCGCGGCCTGGGCCTGGGAGCGGGCGCGCGGGGCGGGCCGGCTCGGCACCGGCTTCGGCCGGGTGGCGGCGCTCGCGGCGCTCGCGGCGGCTTTCGGCCTCGTCGCCATCCTCGACGGCGACCGCGCCACGGCGCGCACCGCCCTGGCGCAGGGCGAGGAGGCGTTCACGCAGGCCCGCCTCGACGCGCTGAGGAGCGAGGGCCGCACGGTGTTCGTGGATATGACGGCGGCGTGGTGCATCACCTGCCAAGTGAACGAGCGCACGGTGCTGGCCCGCGAGGGCGTGCAGGCGGCGTTCCGGGCGGGCCAAGTCGTGTACCTGAAGGGCGATTGGACCAACCAGAACCCGGAGATCACCCGCCTGCTTGAGCGCCACGGCCGCAGCGGCGTGCCGCTCTACCTCGTCTATCACGGCCAGGGCGCCGCGCAGGTGCTGCCGCAGATCCTCACCGAGGGGATCGTGCTGGCGGCCATCGGGCAGAAGGACGTCGCGGCGGCTCAGTAGGGCTCCCGACCGGTCCCGTTCATTCCCTCTCCCTGCACGCGGGGAGAGGGTCGCGACGACCTTGCCGTCGGCGCGACAAGGCGGCAGCCGGGGGTGAGGGGGCTTGGCCGGAGAAGCCTCATCCTGTGCCACCCCCTCACCCTCGCTGCGGCTTCGCCTCCGCTTCCCGCAGGCACGACGGGGTGCCTGCGAGCCTCTCCCCGCACGCGGGGAGAGGAGAAAACCCACGTCAGCCCGCGAGCTTGGCCGCAATGCCGGCCACGTGGCGGCCCTGGAAGCGGGCGCCGTCGAGTTCGACCTCGGAGGGCTGGCGCGAGCCATCGCCGTCGGCGATCGTGGTGGCGCCGTAGGGGGAATTGCCCTTCACCTGCTCGACGCCGTTCTGGCCGGGAAAGCTGTAGGGCAGGCCCACCACCACCATGCCGTGGTGGAACAGCACCGTGTGGAAGCTCGTCAGCGTGGTCTCCTGGCCACCGTGCTGCGAGGCGGTCGAGGTGAAGGCCGAGCCGACCTTGCCGACCAGCGCGCCCTTGGCCCACAGGCCGCCGGTCTGGTCGATGAACTGCTTCATCTGCGAGGCCATGTTGCCGTAGCGGGTCGGCGTGCCGAAGATGATCGCGTCGTAATCGGCCAGTTCCTCGACGGTGGCGATCGGCGCATCTTGATCGAGCTTGTAGTGGAACTGCTTGGCCACCTCTTCCGGCACCAGTTCCGGCACGCGCTTGAGCGCGACCTCGGCCCCGGCCTCGCGGGCGCCCTCGGCCACCGCCTTGGCCATCTTCTCCACATGGCCCCACGACGAGTAGTAGAGCACCAGAACCTTTGCCATCGTCGTCCATCTCCTGTTCGCGGGCCCGGCGCCTCGCCCCGGAAGGGGCGTCCGCCCTGGGGCGGAGGCGATGCGCTCGAATCGGCCCGAGCGTCGAATGCGCCACTCCTATGAAGGTTCGCGCCGTTTGCAGAAATGCCCTGATATGCAAGACCATCCTTGCAGAACTGCAAGCAACGGATGAGGGGAGGGCGCGGTGCCGGTGGCCTGGGACGAATTCCGCCTCGTGCAGGCCATCGCCGAACGCGGCGCGCTGGCCCCGGCCGCGTCGCATCTCGGCATCAACCCCTCCACCGCCTTCCGCCGGCTCGCGGCGGTCGAGGCGGAACTCGGCGCGCGCCTGTTCGAGCGCCACCGCTCCGGCTACGTGGCGACGCCGGCGGGCGAGGCGATGGCCGCCGCCGCCGCGCGGATGGAGGAGGAGGTCGCCCGCTTCGACCGGGAGGTGGCCGACCGGGCGCATACGCCCTCGGGGCTCCTGCGCGTCACCGCCGCCGCGACCCTGGTCACCGATCTCCTGATGCCGATGCTCGGCCGGTTCCGGGCGCGCTATCCCAAGGTCCAGATCGAACTCGTGACCTCCGAGGAGGCGCTGAATTTGTCCCGCCGCGATGCGGACGTGGCGTTGCGCGCCACCCACGACCCGCCGCCGAATCTCGTCGGGCGCCGGCTCACCACCATTGCCTGGGCGATCTACGGGCTGGCGCGCCAAGAGGGAGACGGCGGCGTGGATAGCGGCGAGGCCGATTGGGTCAGCCCGAGCGAGGCAGTGGCCGGCGGGCTCTTCGCGCGCTTCGTCGCCGCCCGCGCCGGGCCGGAGCGGATCGCGCTACGCCTCAACACGGTACAGGGTCTGTGCGAGGCGATCGTCGAGGGCGTCGGCATCGGGCCGCTGCCCTGCTACCGAGGCGACCGGCTCGCCGCCCTGCGCCGTCTCTCCGGACCGGAGCCGGAGCTGGCCGGTTCGCTCTGGCTCCTGACCCATCCGGACCTGCGCCACGCGGCGCGGGTGCGGGCCTTCATGGACCATGTCGCCGGCGAGGTCGGGCCGCTGCGCCCGGCCCTGGAAGGGCGCCAGGGGGAGGATCCAAGCAGCCGGGCGTCCGCTCGGCGCGAAGCTGTGCCAGGAACGCAGTCCTGAAAAGCCCGCTCCGCGCGGCGCCCGTCGCGTCGCGGAGCCCCGACGCGGTGTCGCGCGAGGGCGCTCAACGCAATTGCGCAACGGCCGGTCCCGCCTGTATAAGAGGCGATCCCCTCATTCATCGCGACATGGGATCCTTCGAGCCTGACCAGGCCGGAGGCCGCGGGGAAGCCATTCCGGCATCCCGCCCGTTTCCCTGCCGCGCACTCTGACCGTCTGGAGCTTTGTCCGATGTCCCAAGGTCCGCTGATGCCCAAGGCGACCGCCGTGTGGCTCGTCGAGAACACCTCGCTCGCCTTCGAGCAGATCGCCGATTTCTGCAAGCTGCACCCGCTCGAGGTGAAGGGCATCGCCGACGGTGAAGTCGCCGCCGGCATCAAGGGCCTCGACCCGATCACCACCGGCCAGCTCACCCGCGACGAGATCGAGAAGGCACAGAAGGCGCCCCATTACCGGCTCAAGGTCGCGGTCTCGAAGGTGAAGCTGCCCGAGGTCAAGCGCACCACCAAGGGCCCGCGCTACACGCCCCTGTCGCGCCGCCAGGATCGGCCGAACGCGATTCTCTGGCTGATCCGTAACCACCCGGAGCTGAAGGACGCGCAGGTCATCCGGCTGGTGGGCACCACCAAGGCGACGATCCAGCAGATCCGCGAGCGGACCCACTGGAACTCGGCCTCGCTCCAGCCGATGGACCCGGTGACGCTCGGCCTGTGCTCGCAGATCGACCTCGACTTCGAGGTGCAGCGCGCCGCCAAGGACCGCCCCGCCGTGCTGCCGACCGATGGCGGCGCTAAGCTGCTGCCGACCGAGGTTTCGACCGCCCCGGCCGCCGCCGAGCGGGAGGAAGAGGAAGAGGATCTCAACGCCGATGCGGTCTTCGCCAAGCTCAAGGGCATGAGCCGCATCGACGAGGACGACGACGAGGCGTAATCGTTTCGCTCGACGGTTAGAGCATCGTCCCGAAAGGTGGTTGCCGGCTTTCGGAAAAGTCGATGCAAAAGCAAGAATCTAGAGCACCGTCCTGGATCAGGTATCCAGGGCGTTGCTCTAGGCGCCTGCGTCACGCGCGCAGGGCCATCCGTGAAAGAAACTTCTCGCCCGCTCGCGCCAGATGCGGAATAATGCCAGCCGGTCGCTCCCACGGAGCGGCGGCAGGCGCGAGGACGTGGCATGATCCACGGTGGCGTGACCGAGAGCGGCTCTCACCCGAGTGGCTCGAACCCTGGCGGCTTGATCGAGGCCGGCGTGACCGCCGACCCTTCGGTCATGGAGGAGCGGCCGCCCGCGGCTCCAACGGCCGAGCCGGTGACGCTCGCCGAATCCCTGATGAGCGAAGCGGGCTGGGGGCCGGAGAATTTCGGCGCCGAGGGGGCGAACCCGCCCTACCTGCGCATCGGCGGCAAGCTGTGGGTGACGCTCACCGAGTTCGAACCCTGCTTCGCCTCGTTTCGCCGCGACCGCGGTCCGTTCCGCTCGAAGGTCGCGATCGCCAGCCACCTCGCCAAGTACGACGCGATCATGGTCGATCCGTTGGCCTTCGAGGAGTGCTTCGGCCCCGGCGAGGGCAATCAGACGGTGTTCCCGTTCGGGGCCTGGCTGGAGATCCGCCGCGTCGGCTTCGGCGGGCTGGAATTGTGGGGCAAGCGCCAGGGCGCCGTGACCCTCCCGCTCGATGCGCTGGCGGTGGCCTCGGCGATCTGGCTGCGGCCAAAAGGTTCGACGTCGCGCTCCGGGCCGACGTGAGATTCTTTTGCGATTGACGTCGATCGGCTCATAAACCGCCGCGCTCCCCCTCTCCCCACAGGCGGGGAGAGGCCTGTCGGCACCTTGTCGTGCGGACAGGAAGCGGAGGCGCAGCCGGAGCGGGGGGGCGGCTCAGGATGAGGCTTCTCCGGCCAAGCCCCCTCACCTTCGGCTGCCGCCTCGCTTCATGCCCCAACGAGGGGGCATGAAGCCCTCTCCCCGCGTGCGGGGAGAGGGGATGCGCAGCAAGCGGGATCGACCGCCTTTATCCCCTCAGGCCGAAGCCAGCGGCTTCGACACGTCCTCTAGGGACTTGCCCTCGGCCGCCGTGCCCCAGATCCAGCCGACGATGGCGGCCACCGCCATCAGGAACGCACCGATGAAGTAGCCGACCAGCACGAGGTCGCGCGAACCCGTCTCCACAAGGGCGCCGAACAGGAGCGGCCCCGAGACGCCGCCGATGCCGGTGCCGATGGCGTAGAAGGCGGCGATCGCCAGTGCCCGGATCTCCAGCGGGAAGGTCTCGGCCACCGTGAGGTAGGCGGAGCTCGCCGCGGCGGAGGCGAAGAAGAACACGCCCATCCAGGCCGCCGTCTGACCCCAGGGGCCGAGCATGTCGGCGCGGAAGACAAGGCCGACCACGACGAGCAGCACCGCCGAGATGCCGTAGGTGAACGCGATCATCGGGCGCCGGCCCACCGTGTCGAACAGCCGGCCGAGCAGCAGCGGACCGAGGAAGGAGCCGAGCGCGAAGGGCAGGAGATACCAGCCGACATCGCCGCCGGGCACGTTGTAGAAGCGCTCGAGCACCAGCGCGTAGGTGAAGAACAGCGCGTTGTAGAAGAAGGCCTGGGCGATCATCAGCGCGAGGCCGACCATGGTCTGGCGCCGGTTCGTGACGAACAGGGCGTTGGCGACCTCCGCGAGCGGGGTGTGGCTGCGGACCTTGAGCTTGAGGCGGCGCGACGGGTCGGGCGGGGGCAGGGTGATGCCGTCATCGGTGAAGCGCTTCTCGATCCCCGTCACCACCCGGTCGGCTTCCGCCGCATAGCCATGGGTGACGAGCCAGCGCGGGCTCTCGGGGATCCAGGTGCGCAGGAGCAGGATGACGAGGCCGATGCCACCACCGACGAAGAAGGCGATGCGCCAGCCATAGGACGGGTCGATCCATTCGGGGCGCAGGAGCGCGATCGACAGGAACGAGCCGAGCGCGGCGCCGATCCAGAACGAGCCGTTGATGACGAGGTCGGTCCAGCCGCGCACGCGGGCCGGGATCAGCTCCTGGATGGTCGAGTTGATCGCGGTGTACTCGCCGCCGATGCCGGCTCCCGTGAGGAAGCGGAACAGGCAGAAGCTCCAGATATTCCACGACAGGCCCGTGGCCGCCGTCGCCATGAGGTAGAGGGCCAGGGTGATGAAGAACAGCTTCTTGCGCCCGATCCGGTCGGTGAGCCAGCCGAAGCCGACGGCGCCGACGACCGCGCCGACGAGGTAGGAACTCGCCGCCAAGCCGACATCGAACTCGGTGAAGGACATCGGCGCCTTGCGCAGGGCCCCGACGAGGGCGCCGGCCAAGGTCACTTCGAGCCCGTCGAGCACCCAGGTGATGCCGAGCGCGACGATGACGAGGGTGTGGAAGCGGCCGAAGGGCAGGCGGTCGAGCCGGGCGGCGATGTCGGTGTCGACGACAGTGCCGGTGGCGACGCGCTCGGGGGCTGCGGCCCCGGCCTGACCTTCCGCACGGCTCGTCATGGACCCTCCGTTTACCCTGACTCGGCAAATCTGTTCGCAAGTCCCACCCGGCGGCGGACCGAGGGCAGGGCATATTGGCGTTCGGAAACGCCTCAGGTTGCGGAATGTCCCCATTCGCCGGGCCACCCGCCATGACTTTTTTCTCGCACCGTTCCGTCAGATCCCTGCTTCCGCCGCTCGCCGCCGGGCTGGCCTCCATGGGGGCCGTGCTCGCGGTCTCCACGCTGGCGAGCGCCGGCGGGGCCGAGCGCTGGGCGCTGCGCCCCAAGGTGCCGCCCGCTCCCGTCGCGTCGGAGCCCGGCCCGATCGAGCCCGCCCCCGTCTTGCGCGGATCCAACGTCTTGCGCGGCTCCAAGGCCATTCCCGTCTCGGAGATGCCCGGCGAGCGGCGCACGGTGCGCATCGTCTACCAGGGCTATCTGCCGGCCGAGGCTCGCTGAGGCGGGTTCAGCGAGCCTCGGCGGCGGACAGCCGCGGGTCGAGCGCCTCGCCGAGGCCGTCGCCGAGCCGGTTCAGGGCGACCAGGGTGACGACGAGGAAGCAAGCCGGCGCCGCGAGCATCCACGGCGCGGATTCCAGCGCGCGGGCGCCTTCCGCGATCAGCACGCCCCAGGAGGTGTCGGGCTCCTGCACGCCGAGGCCGAGGAACGACAGGAAGCTCTCCAGTAGGATCACCCGCGGCACCAGCAGGGTCGCCGCTGCGATGATCGATCCGAGCGTATTCGGCACGATGTGGCGGACGAGAATCCTACCCGTACCCGCCCCGAGCGCCGAGGCCGCGCGGATGAAGTCGCGGTCCTTCAGGCTCAGCGTCTGCGTGCGGACGATGCGGGCCATGTCGAGCCACTCGACCGCGGCCACCGCCACCAGCACCAGCCACAGGCCGGCGCGGAAGAACACCAGCAGCATGATGACGAAGAACACGAAGGGCAGGGCGTAGAGGATGTCGAGCAGGCGCATCATCAGCGCATCGACCGTGCCCCCGGCCATGCCGGAGACCGCGCCGTAGGCGACGCCGATCAGCAGGGCGGCGAGCGCCGCGGTGAGCCCGATCAGCAGGGAGACCTGCCCCGCCGCGAGGCAGCGGGTGAGGAGGTCGCGCCCCAGCGCATCGGTGCCGAGGAGGAAATGCAGCGTTCGGATCGGCGCCTCGACCACGAGCCGGCGCCCATCCGCGGACCGCTCCCGCACCTGAGCCTCGCCGAACAGGCCGGAGCGGGGCAGCAGGCGCAAGGAGCGCGCGTCGATGGGTTTGGGCGCCGTCAGCGTCATCCGCACCCGGTCGCCGTCCTGCGTCACGTCTTCCAGCGTCAGCCGCATGCGGAAGGCGAGGCGCGTGAGGGCGGGGCGCACCGCGTCGGGCCGCGGATGGGCGGCGAGGCTCGGGGCGACCCGGACGAAATCCGGATAGATCCGCTCGGGCGGGTGCCCGGTGAGTTGGGGGCCGACGAGGCAGGCCAGCGCGATCAGCACGAGGCTCGCCAGGGCGGCAAGCGCGGGGCGGTCGCGGACGAGGCGGCGAACGAGCGCCGGGCTCATGCCGACAGCCTCACGCGCGGGTCGAGGGTGGCGGCGATGAGGTCGGCGATCAGGTTGAAGACGATCACCATCACCGCGACCAGGATCACCGTGCCCATCACCAGGGTGTAATCGCGGTTGAGCGCCCCTTCGACGAAGTAGCGGCCGATGCCGGGCAGGCCGAAGATGGTCTCGACCACCACCGAGCCGGTCATCAGCCCCGCCGCCAGCGGCCCGAGGGTCGCGACCACGGGGAGCAGCGCCCCGCGCAACGCGTGCCGGGCGATGCGGGCGCGCGACAACCCCATGGCGCGCTGCGTGCGGATATGCGGCTGGATCAGCACCTCGCCGAGCGAAGCGCGGGTGAGCCGGGCGATGCCGGCCGCGTGGGGCAAAGCGAGGGTGAGCACCGGCAGGACGAGGTTTTGCGGCGCGCCGTCCGCCCAGCCGCCGACCGGGAGCCAAGCCAGCCCAAGGCCGAACACGATCTGGAGCAGGGGGGCGGTGACGAAGTTCGGCACCGCGAGCCCGAGCGAGGCGGCGAGCCCCACCAGCCGATCCGCGGCCCCACCGCGATCGAACGCGGCGACACTGCCCAGCCCCAAGCCGAGGCCCAGCGCGAGGACGAGGGCGAGGCCACCGAGCGTCACCGAGACCGGAAGCCCCCGCGCGAACAGGTCGGTGACGGTGAGATCGCGGAAGGTGAAGGAGGGGCCGAGATCGCCCCGCAGGAGGCTCAAGAGATAGCGCCCGAACTGCACGATCAGCGGCTGGTCGAGGCCGTAGACCCGGCGCAGATTCTCCATCGCCGCCGGCGGCAGCGGCCGCTCCAGATCGAACGGCCCGCCGGGCGCCAGCCGGATCAGGAAGAAGCTGCCCGCCACCACGAGGAACAGGGTCGGCAGACTCTGGGCGATCCGGCGCAGGATCAGCGGGATCATATCAGCGAGATCATGGATCGAGCCGGAGATAGCGGGTGGGGGCGACGTTGCGGATGTTCGGGTGCATCCCGTGCAGCCGCGGCGAGACGAGCGCCTTCGAGCGGTAATGCAGCAGCGGCACCCAGGGCAGTTCGTCGAGCACGATGGTTTCGGCGTCGAACAGCATCCGCGCGCGGGCCTGCACGTCGCGCTCCTGCGCCGCCCGCGTCAGGAGATCGTCGAACGCTGCATTCGACCAGCGCCCGGGATTGAACCCGTCATTGCCGGTGCGGAGCAAAAACAAGAAGTTCTGCGGGTCGGAATAGTCGGCGACCCAGGACATCCGGGCGAGGTCGAAGGGGCCGCCGTCGCGCAGATAGGCGAAGTGGGTCTTGGCGTCGGTGGAGACGAAGCGGGTCACGACGCCGATGCCGCGCCACGCATCGGCGAGCGCGATCGCCGTGTTGCGGTTGTTGTCGGTGACGTTGAAGCGGTACTCGACCGTCAGCGGGTTGCCCGGCCCGTAGCCGGCCTGCGCCAGCAGCCGCAACGCCTCCTCCTCGCGGTCGATCGGCCCGTCCTCGCGCCCCGGCAGGAGCGGGGGCGGCAGGGCGTGGTCGAGGCCTGGCGGGCAGAAGGAATAGGCCGGGGCCATGGTCTGCCCCCACACGATCTCGGCCAGAAACTCCCGGTCGATGGCAATCGAGAGGGCGCGGCGCACCCGCGCATCGTCGAAGGGCTTCTTTCGCAGGTTGAAGGCGATGGCGAGCAGCCCGAGCCCCGGCCCGAGCTGCACCTGCGCGCCGAAGCGGCTTTTGAGCGAGGCGATCTGGTCGGCGGGCAGGTCGGAGAGGGAATCGATCTCGCCGGCCGCATAGCGCCGCACTGCCGCGGCGAGGTCGGGAGTTGGGATGACGTCCACCCGCTCGATCGGGATCACGGCGGCGTCGGGGTAGTGCGGGTTCTTGGTCAGGGTGATGCGGTCGTTCGGCACCCAATCGACCAGGGCATAGGGGCCGTTCGAGACGAGGTTGCCGGGCCGCGCGAAGGCGTCGCCCCAGCGCTCCAGCGACGGGCGGTGGACCGGCAGCGAGGTCTGGTGCGTCAGGAGTTCGAGGAGGTAGGGCACCGGCTCGGCGAGCGCGATCTCCAGCGTGCGGGGATCGGGGGCCGTCACCCCCAGCGTCTCCGGCGGCTGCTCGCCCGCATTGACGGCGGCCGCCCCCCGGATCGGGAACAGCACCTCGGCATATTTCGCCGCCGTCTTCGGATCGAGGATACGGCGCAGCGAGAACAGGAAATCCTCCGCCGTCACCGCATCGCCGTTCGACCAGCGACCGTCGGGCCGCAGGGTGAAGCGGTAGGTGAGGCGGTCGTCGGAGACGGTCCAACGCTCGGCCATGCCGGGGATGATGGTGCCGCGGTTGTCGTAGGTCAGCAGCCCCTCGAACAAGTCGCGCAGGATATGCGCTTCGGCCACCGTCGAAGTCTTGTGCGGGTCGAGTGTTTCCGGGTCGGCGTCGTTGCCGCGGCGATAGACGGGGGAGGCCGCCCGCGCGGGAGCGGGGAGGGCGAGCCCGGCAGCAAGCGCCGCGCCGCTTCGAAGGAGAGTGCGCCGGGGGAGGCTCATGGGCTCACCTGACCCTCCAGCAATGGCACGGCGCCGAGCGGCTGATGGACAGGCGGCGCCCGACGCATCCCCTCGCCCCGCACGCGGGGAGAGGGCTTCGGCGACCCCGTCGTCGCCGAAGCGAGGCGGCAGCCGAAGGTGAGGGGGCGGTGCCGGAAGATTCTCATCCGGAGATACCCCCTCACCCTCGCTCCGGCTGCGCCTCCGCTTCCCGCAGGCACGACAAGGTGCCCGCAGGCCTCTCCCCGCCCAGCGGGGAGAGGGGACACGCGGCGCGTACCTCCGAACACGGTGGTCAGGCCGTCAGGCCCCCGTCTCGCCCTTCAGCCCCGCCGCCTCGATGCCGGCGAGCGCGCAGATCTCGTCATTGTCGGAGGTGTCGCCCGAAACGCCGACCGCGCCGAGCAGGCGGCCGTCGGCATCGCGGATCAGCAAGCCGCCGGGCACCGGCACCAGGGCGTCGGGGCCGACGAGGTGGCTCACCGCGGCCACGAAATGCGGCTGCTCCTCGGCCCGCTTGGCGATGGCTCGTGAGCCGAGGCCGAGCGCCAGCGCGCCGTTGGCCTTGCCGCGGGCCACTTCCGCCCGGCGCAGCGAGGTGCCGTCCTCGGCGGCCAGGCATTTGAGGGCGCCGCGGGCGTCGTAGACCACCACCGCGAGCGGCTTCAGCCCCCGCTCGCGGGCGGTCTTCAGGGCGGTGGCCACGAGGGTCTGGGCGGCGGCGAGCGTCAGGTCGGTCATCCGGTTGTCCTCGAAGGATCGCGTCCCCAAGGACATGCACCGGCGGGGCCGGTTTCGCCAAGCACGCGCTTTCAGGCGACCGTCACCTCGGTCCGCACGGAGTTGGCGATGAAGCAGGTCTCGTGTGCCTCATGGTGGAGCGCGGCGAGCCGCTCCGCATCGGGCGCCGCACCGGCCCACTCGATCCGCGGGTGCAGCACCACCCGTGTCACCGCCTGCCGGCCGGGGGCGATCTCCGCCATCGTGCCTTCTGCCTGGTCGCGGTAGGCCTGCGCGACGAAGCCGGCGAGCCGGGCGACGTGGAGGAAGCTCAGCATGTGGCAGGTCGAGAGCGCCGCCACCAGCATCTCCTCGGGATCGACCGCCGCCTCCACCGCCCATTTGCCGACGATGTGCGGCGAGGCCGAGCCCGCCAGTTCCACCCCGCCATCGAAGCGCACGGTGTGGCCGCGGCTGTAGCGCCCGGCGGAAAAGTCCTCGCCCGCGGCCAGCGCCCAGCGGACATCCGCGGTGTAGGTCGCCATCCTCGCCTCCCGATCCGTCGGCACCAGCCTATCCGGCGCGGGCGCCCGCGGCCAAGCCGGCGGCGCGTCGCCGCGGCTGTGCACCCTGGCCCGGTTGGGCGTCCGGTCTAGTATCCGCTTCCACAATCGAGAGCAGGAACCCTGACGCCATGGCCGACACATCGGAGCGCCCCTACGTCCTGTGCCACATGACCACCTCGGTCGATGGGCGCATCAAGGTCCGGCGCTGGACCACGATCGACGCGGATTCGCACTACGAGGAGGTCCACAAGCAGCTGCAGGGCGACGCCTGGATGTGCGGGCGCATCACCATGCAGGGCTATGCCGACAGCGCCAAGCCGCTCGCCTCCGTTCCGCCCGAGGAGCCCGTCTCCCGCGAGGATCACGTCGCTCGCACCGATGCGTCCGGCTACGCGGTAGCGCTCGATGCCCGCGGCGCGATGGATTGGGGGGCGCGCAACGACATCGAGGGCGATCACGTCATCGTGCTGACGACGGGGCAAGCCTCGGACGACCGCCTGCGCCGCCTGAAGGCCGGCGGCCAGTCCTACATCCTGGCCGGTGAACGCGAGGTCGATTTCGCCCTGGCGCTGGCCAAGCTCAAGCGCCTGTTCGGCATCGAGCGGCTGCTGGTCGAGGGCGGCGGGCGCATCAACGGCTCGATGCTGAAGGCCGGGCTCGTGGACGAACTCAGCCTGCTGCTCGCGCCCACCGTCGATGGCGTGCTCGGCACGCCGGCCCTGTTCGATTTCGAGGGCGGGGAGGGTGATTCCATGGGCTCGCGCCGCCGCCTCACCCGCACCGCCTGCGAGCCGTTCGACGACGGCACCGTCTGGCTGCGCTACCGAATCGAAGCGGCCGGCTGATACGGTTTCCGTTTGGTCAAAGCGGAGACCGTATCGCTCAGCCCGCGCGGCGCTTGAGCGGAGACCGAATCCGCCATCCCGAAGGGATCAACCGGATTTGGTATGATCCCGCGGCGGGTGGGCGGCGAGGAAGGCGTCGTAGGCGTTCGTCACCGCCGGCCGGTTCTCGAAATGCGGGAAGGCGCCGGTCGGCAGCCGCAGGATCGTCCAGTTCGGGCGGCCCGCCACCTCGCCGACATAGCGGTAATCGACGAAGTCGCCCCGTGCCCCGTGCACCATGAAAATCGGGAGCGTCAGCGTCTCGTAGACCCGCGTCGTGTCGTCGGGGAACAGGTAGCCCGAAAGGAACGAGAACGGCGCGTGCTCGGCCCCCTTCTGGTGGGCCGAGAGCTGGTCATAGGCGAGCAGTCCCTCGTCGATGTCGCGGCTGCCCCAGGTCTTTTCGAGGAAGAAGCGCATGCTCGGCCGGCTCACCAGCGCGTCGAAGAGCGGGCGGCCCCAGAGCGGGAAGGCGGCGAGCCCGCGCGCCAGCGGCTTGCCGCGGTTGGTGTCCGCCGGCCCGCGCCCGGAGAGGCGGGTGTCGAAGCCGGTCGGGCTGATGAGGCCGAGCGTCGAAAACAGCTCCGGCCGCTCCAAGGCGGCGCGGGCGAGATAGGCGCAAGGCAATGAGAGCGCCATCGCGTCGAGCGCCCCACCGCCGTGGCGGCCGGCGATCTCGGACGCGGCGTCGAGGATCGCGTCGGTCATCAGCCGGGGCGTGTAGATCCGGTCCGCCCGCTCGGAATGGCCGAAGCCCGGCAGTTCCAGGGCGTAGACCGGGCGGTGACCCCGGTAATGCTCGTAGAGCGGCTTGACCTCATAGGCGTTGGCGGCCGCGTTGACCGAGTGGATCAAGAGCAGCGGCCGCCCGCCCTGGGCATCCGAGACGTAGAGGTTCACCCGGCCGGCCCGCGTGCGCAGGGTGCCCCGCCGCCCCGGCAGGGCCGGGGGCAGGGGGCCGGCCCGGTTCAGCCCGAGATGGCTCCAGGCGATCCACGCGCCGGCCGCCGCGAGCGGCAGCAGCGCGAGGGCGCCGGCCTTGCCGCTCTTGCGTGTTCCGGGATGGCTCGTGCCGCGCATGGTTCCTCCGCTTCCGCCTCGCGCCAGACAACGCGGGGCGGGGGCCGGCGTTGCCGAGCGCCTGCCACCCACGGTTCACGCCCTGCCGACTTCCCGTTAAGCCTGCCGGGGAGCGAAGGGGGAAAAGGACCGGATGCCGGATCGCAAGCCCGAGAGCCGCGTCCACGCGGTCGCCGCACTGCTGACGGGTCTCGGGATGTCGGCGCTGCCGACCACGGGGATGTCGATCCTGATGCCGTGGGTGATGCAGCAGGGGGCGTTCCCGGTCACCACGGCCGCGCTGATTCAGGCGGCCCATACCTACGGCCTGATCCTGGGCGCGCTGCCGATGGCGGCGCTCGCCGCGCGTCTCGGGCCGCGCCGCGGCTTCCTCGCCGCCGTTCTCGCCCTTACCGGGCTCGTCCCCGCCGCCGCCCTGCCGCTCGATCTCGTGCCGCTGCTCGGCCTACGTCTGGCGCAAGGGTTCGCCTCCGCGCTGCTTCTCTGCGCAGGCTGGAGCCTGCTGCGCCGCCTCTTCGGCGAGGCGCGCCTCGGGCTCGGCCTCGGCGTGGCGGAACTCGCCGCCCTGCCGGCCCTGCTGCTGGTTCAGATGTCGGCCGGGTTCGCGCTGTCTCTCCTGGGAAGCCTCGGCATCCTCGTCCCCACCCTTCTCCTGGCGGGGCCGAGCCTGATCCTCGGGCTCCTCGCCCTGCCGAAGGAAGATGCGCCGGGGCTGCGCTTCGATGGGCTCGGCGCGCTCCTCTCGGTGCTCTGCCTCGGGCTGCTCCTCACCGCCGTGCCGCTGGCGGTGATCCGACCGGTGGCAGCCTTGCTCGTGCTCAATCTCGGCCTGATTCTGTCGGCGCTCTGGATCTGGCAGCAATGGCGGCGGCCGGCGCCGCTGCTGCCGCTCGACCTTCTCGCGCGGCCGGCCCTCGCGTGGCCGCTCGCGGCGGCGTTTGCGGGCACCATCGCCCTCACCGCCGCGAACACGGCCCTGCTCTCCCATCTCACCGCGCGCGACGGCTTATCGCCGTCCGGGATGGGCGCCGCGTTCCTGGGGCTCGCCGTCCTCACCGCCGGGGCGGGCTTCTACGCCGGCCGGTCCGGCGCGCCGCGTCTTGCCCGGATCGGGATGGGGCTCGCGGCTTCTGGCCTTGCCGCCCTCGCCGTGTCGGCGTCGGACGGTGGGACGGCGCATGCATGGCCGCTCCTGACTGCCGGCCTTCTCGCCTTCGGTCTCGGCCGCGGCCTGTTCACCGTCGCCAATGTCCTGGCGCTGCTGCGGGCTGCGCCGCCCGAGCGCAATGCCGCGGCGACCGGGCTGTTCGTCCTAGCGGGCGGGCTCGGGACGCTGCTCGGCCCGCTCTTTCTCATGCAGCTCCCGGCGCTGGTCCTTCCGGGCAGCGCGCTCTCGTCCGGGCTCTGGCTGGGGCTCGCGGCGGGGGCCGCGCTGGTCGCGGCTTGCCTCAGCCGGTCGGGGGCGGAGACCGGCGCGCGCCTGTCGCAGGAACCGGCCTAACCCTTCGGCGACCGGCGCGCCTTGGCCTCAGGCCGCCGCCTCGATCTCGCCGCTGACCTCCAGCCATTCCTCCTCGGCCTTGGCCAGGGCCTCGGCCGCCTCGGCGCGCATACGGGCGATATCGCCGGCCTTGGCCGCGTCTTTGAGGAAGGCGGTGCCGTCGGCGAGCGCCGCATCGATCTTCTCGATCGCGCCCGAGAGCTTGGCCATGCGCGCCTCGATGCCGTCGAGGCGCTTGCGCAGGGGCGCCAGAGCCGCGCGGCGCTCCACCGCCGAGCGGCGCGCCTCGGCCTTCTGCCCGCCGGTGCCCTCGCTGGACGTGTCGACCCGCTCCGGGCCGGCGAGAACGAGGCGGCGGTAATCGTCCATGTCGCCGTCGAAGGACTTCACCGAGCCGTCGCCGACGATCCAGAGCCGGTCGGCGCAGGCCTCGATCAGGAAGCGGTCGTGGCTGACGAGGATCACCGCCCCCTCGTAATCGTTGATCGCCTCGACCAGGGCCTGCCGGCTCTCGATGTCGAGGTGGTTGGTCGGCTCGTCGAGGATCAGCAGGTGCGGCCCGTCGAAGGCGGCCAGCCCCATCAGCAGCCGCGCTTTCTCGCCGCCGGAGAGCTTCTCCACCGGCGTGTCGGCCTTCGAGGCGGGGAAGCCGAGGCGAGCGGCGGCCGAGCGCACCTTGGCCTCCGGCGCGTCGGGCATCCGGTCGCGCACATGCGCCACCGCGCTCTCGGCCGGGCGCAGCTCGTCGAGCTGGTGCTGGGCGAAATAGGCGACCTCCATCTTCGAGGAGCGCCGCATCTCGCCCGCGAGCGGGGGCAGGCGCCCGCCGATCAGCTTGCAGAAGGTCGATTTGCCGTTGCCGTTGGCGCCGAGCAGCGCCACCCGGTCGTCAGGGGCGAGCGAGAGGTTGAGGCCCGAGAGCACGACGCGCTCGCCGTAACCGGCATTCACCCGCTCCATCGCCACGATCGGCGGCGAGAGCGGCTTTTCCGGGCTCGGCAGGTGGATCACCGGCACCTCGTCTTCCAAGAGCGCGGCGATCGGCTCCATCTTGGCGAGCCGCTTCATCCGCGACTGGGCTTGGCGCGCCTTGGTCGCCTTGGCCTTGAACCGGTCGATGAAGCTTTGCAGATGCGCCCGCTCGACCTCCTGCTTGGCCTTCGCCTTCGCTTGGAGAACGCGCTTCTCGGAGAGCTGGCGGGCAAAGCTGGTATAGCCGCCGCGGTAGATCGTGAGCTTGCCGCGATCGAGATGCAGGATGTGATCGACGCTCGTGTCGAGCAATTCCCGGTCGTGGCTGATGATGATGGCCGTGCGCGGATACTTTTCGAGGTAATCGTAGAGCCAGAGCGTGCCCTCGATATCGAGGTAGTTGGTCGGCTCGTCGAGCAACAGCAGGTCGGGCTCGGAGAACAGCACGGCGGCGAGCGCCACCCGCATCCGCCAGCCGCCGGAGAAGTCCGCGCAGGGGCGGCCCTGCGCCGCCGCGTCGAAGCCCAGACCATGCAGGATCGCCGCGGCGCGGGCCGGGGCGGAGTGCGCGCCGATATCGACGAGCCGCGTCTCGATCTCGGCCCGGCGCAACCCGTCGGCGTCTTCCGCCTCCTGCATCAGCCGGGCGCGCTCGGTGTCGGCGGCGAGGACGACCTCATGCAGGGTCTCGGGACCGGCGGGCGCTTCCTGCGCCACCGCGCCGATGCGCATGCCCTTGGGCAGCGAGACCGCGCCGGCATCGGTCGGCAATTCGCCGAGGATCGCCCGGAACAGCGTGGTCTTGCCCGCCCCGTTGCGGCCGACGAGGCCGACCCGCGCCCGGTCGGGAATCGCGAAGGTCGCCGAATCGAGGATGACCCGCTCGCCGATGCGGTAGGTGAGATCGTTGACGCGCAGCATGAGCGGCGTTCTGGGGGCGGGCGCCGGGAAGCGCAAGAGTTGGGAGGCACAAGAGCCGCGGTCCCGCCCACGCCGTCAGCGGAGCCAGCGCGAACGTTTTGCCAGCTTGAGCGTTCGGCTCGGACGAACAACAGCAAAAAATGACGCGGAGGAACCATGGCCAAACCAGAGTTCAAGGCGCCGCGCCCGCCGGAGCTGCTCTCGCCCTGGCGCACGGACAGGCGCGCCGCGCTCCAACAAGAGGCTCGCGCCTTCGCCCACGACGTCATCCTGCCGCTGGCCGACGAGCTCGACCCGCAGAAGGGCGAGATGCCCCGCTCGCTCATCGACGCGATGGCGCAGAAGGGCTGGTTCGGCATCACCATCCCCGCCGAGTATGGCGGGATGGGGCTGGGCGTGTTCGAGTACTGCCTGATCTCGGAAGAACTCGCCCGCGCGTGGCTCTCCACCGGCTCGATCCTGGCCCGCGGCCAGGGTCTCGGCACCCAGACGCTCGACGACGAAAGCCGCCGGGCGCTGCTCGCCAAATCCGCCAAGGGGCAATGGATCGGCTCGATCGCGCTCTCCGAGCCCACCGCCGGTTCGGATCTCGCCGGGGTGCAGACCCGCGCCGTGCGCGAGGGCGACGAATGGGTGCTCACCGGCACCAAGCGCTGGGCCGGCTTCGCGCAAGGCGCCGACTTCATCGAGGTTCTGGCCCGCGTGCGCGACCCCGAGCCCGGTGAACCGCGCTCGGCCGGCTTGGAGCCCTTCCTCGTCGTCAAGGAGCCCGGCACCTTCCCCGACGGCATGACCGGCACCGTGATCGACAAGATCGGCTATCACGGCTTCCTCACCTTCGAGCTCACCCTCGACGGGGTGCGGGTGCCCGAGCGCGACCGGCTCACCGGCCTCTACGGCGACGAGGGGGCGGATGCGGATTCCGGCGGCTTCGCCTCGGTGCAGCGCGGCCTCAACATCGCCCGCGTCCACACCGCCGCCCGCGCGGTCGGCGTGGCCCGTGCCGCGGTGGAGGATTGCACCGCCTACCTTCAGGAGCGCGAGCAGTTCGGCCAGCCGATCGGACAGTTCCAGGCCCTGCGCTTCGCGCTGGCCGACATGGCGGCGGAAGTGGCGCAAGCCCGCGCCTACTGGCAACAGGTCGCCCACCTCCTCGACGAGGGCCTGCCCGCCGAGAGCGAATCGGCCCAGGTGAAGCTGCTGGCCACCGAGATGGCGGTGCGGGTGACGAACCAAGCGATGCAGCTCCACGGCGGCAACGGCTACACCACCGAACGACGGATCGAGCGCTACTGGCGCGATGCCCGCCTCACCACGATTTTTGAGGGCACCAGCGAGATCCAGCGCCGCATCATCAGCGACCGGATGCTGCCGCGGGGGTAAACTCCCACTTCCCATCCACCGCCTCACCCTGAGGTGCGGAGCGCAGCGAAGCCTCGAAGGGTCCTCCCGTGGTCGCCGCGATCCCTGGAGCCCCCTTCGAGGCCCGCTGACGCGGGCGCCTCAGGGTGAGGGAAGGGCCGGGATCGGACGGGTAAGGCTGTTCGCAAGCGCAACCCGTCGCCTATCGAGGCCCCTCGAACCCTCCTATATTTCGTAAGTCATGTCCGCCGCCCCCGACCCCCGCGATCCGCCGCCCGCGCATGTGCGCCGTCTCGACCCGATCCTGGTCGATCGCATCGCCGCGGGCGAGGTGGTCGAGCGGCCGGCCTCGGCGGTCAAGGAACTGGTCGAGAACGCGATCGATGCCGGCGCGCGCAGCATCGAGGTGGCGATCGAGGGCGGCGGGCGCCGCCTGATCCGCGTCATCGATGACGGCATCGGCATGGGGGCCGACGACCTCGCGCTCGCGGTCGAGCGCCATGCCACCTCGAAGCTGCCCGACGGCGACCTCACCCGGATCGGCTCGCTCGGCTTTCGCGGCGAGGCGCTGCCCTCGATCGGCGCGGTCTCGCGGCTGACGATCACCTCGCGCACCGCCGACGGCGAGGGGGTGAGCCTCACCCTCGATTCCGGCGCCAAGGGCCCGGTGCGCCCGGCGCCTGCTTCGCGCGGCACCCGCATCGAGGTGTCCGAGCTTTTCGCCGCGACCCCGGCCCGGCTGAAATTCCTGAAGACCGACCGGGCCGAGACGGCCGCCGTCTCCGAGATCCTGCGCCGGCTCGCGGTGGCGCAGCCGCAGATCCGCTTCACCCTGCGCACCGAGAGCGGCAGCCCGACGGTGTTTCCCGCCGAGAGCGAGCCGGGCCCGGCGGCCCTGCTGCGCCGGCTCGGGGCCGTGCTCGGCCCCGACTTTCCCGGCAATGCCGTGCCTGTCGACATGGCCCGCGAGGGCTTCGCGCTCGCCGGCCATGTCGGCCTGCCGACCTTCCACCGCGGGGCGGCGAGCCACATCCATTTCGTCGTCAACGGGCGCCCGGTGCGCGACCGGCTCCTGCTCGGGGCCGTGCGCGGGGCCTATGCCGACACCATGAGTTCCGACCGCCACCCGGTGCTCGCGCTCCATCTCACCTGCGATCCCGCCCTCGTCGATGTGAACGTGCATCCGGCCAAGACCGAGCTGCGCTTCCGCGAGCCGGGGCTTGTGCGGGCGCTGATCGTCAGCGCGATCCACGAGGCGTTGCGCCGGGCCGGGGCGCGGTCGTCCAGCACGGGCACTCAGGCCGCCCTCGACGCGCTGCGGGCCGGCGGCAGTTTAGGCGAGGCTCCGCCGATGGCGGCGGGTGCGGGCCGGTTCGCCGTGCATTCGGGCGTCTCCACTGCCAGCGCCCTGAGCCCCCGGCCGGCGAGCCGCCTGTTCTTCGGCCCCTCGGTGGCCGCGCCCGCGGGCTACCGCCCGGCGCCGCGCCCGGCCTACACCGAAGACCATCCGGGCTTTGCCGAGACGCCGCAGGCTTTGTTCTCCGCCGACCTCGCCCCGCCGGGCGCCGACCTGCGGCCCGAACCGGAGAGTTTCTTGGAGGCCGAGGCCCATCCCGAGACCCATCCGCTGGGCGCCGCCCGCGCCCAGATCCACGAGACCTACATCGTCGCCCAGACCCGCGACGGCATCGTGCTGGTCGATCAGCACGCCGCCCATGAGCGCCTCGTCTACGAGCGGCTGAAGCGCGAGCGGGCCGGCGGCGGCGTGCTCGCCCAGGGGCTCCTGATCCCCGACGTGGTCGAGATGGCGCCCGAGGAGGCCGACCGCCTCGTCGAGGCCGCGCCCGAACTGGAGCGGCTCGGCCTCACCCTGGAGGCGTTCGGCCCCGGCGCCGTGCTGGTGCGCTCCGTGCCGTCGGCGCTGGCGGGCGGCTCGGTGAAGGGCCTCGTGCTCGATGTGCTCGACGCGCTCGAAGCCAGCGGCGTCGAGGAGGGCGGCCCGGCGGGCGCGGGTGACCCCGACCCGGTGAGCCAGCGCCTCGACGCGATCCTCTCGCGGATGAGCTGCCACGGCTCGATCCGCGCCGGCCGCCGCCTCAAGCCTGAGGAGATGAACGCCCTGCTGCGCGAGATGGAGGCGACCCCGCTGTCCGGCTCGTGCAACCACGGCCGCCCGACCTTCGTGAGCCTGGGCCTCGCCGATATCGAGCGGCTGTTCGGGCGGCGGTGACGGCGCCCTCCTGAGGCCGACGCCGCCCCCGATCAGGCCGGGATGGCGACCGCCAGGGCTGCGGCGCTCGGGGGTGTCCGCGGGCGCGGCATCACCGCCGCCGGGCAGGGCGGCGGATCGTCGTCATCGTTCCGGCGGCCAAAGCGAGGGAACCGGTGCCGGTTCAACAGGCGCCGCGGGCGCCGGGGCAAGGCCGGACAACCGGACGCTGGCGTGCCCGCCGGGGGCGGCCCCCGGTCGAGCGTGCCGAGCGCGGCCAGGACGATATCGACCGGCACCGGCTCGGCCTTGCAGCCGGGAAGGCAGCGCAGGGCAGGCGCGTTCTCGAGGGCGCAGGCATCGGACGGCCAGGAGGCCAGGATCGCGCGCTTGTCCGCCCGCGACAGAAGCGGGTGGGCCAGCACCTCGCGCGGATGGCGGAACACGTCGCCGGGGGCGACGAGCGCCTGCCATGTCTCGAACGAGGCGGCCGGCATGCCCGCCGGGTTCATCGGGCCGGAATGGGCGGAATGCGTTTCGATCGTCGTCACGGGTCATCTCCCTGAAAGCACGGGGTTTCGTGCGAAAAGGAAGCGATCCCCGGAGGGCGCGCAGCCCTCCGGGGATGCCGGCTCGTGTTGGGTATGCGCCTCGGGTCAGGCGGCCTTGGACAGGTCCTCGACCTGAGCCGGCGCCTTTTGGTCCGACGCGTTGTCCTGCCCGATGGCGGCCTGTGTGCCGCCGATGGCGATCCGGCGCGGCTTGAATGCCTCGGGCACCTCACGCTTCAGCTCCACCGTGAGCAGGCCGTTCTCCAGGCTTGCGCCCGTGACCTTCACATGCTGGGCCAGATTGAAGGTCTGACGGAAGGTGCGGCCGGCAATGCCCCGGTGCAGGTATTGCCGCTCGCCCTCCTGGGCCTTCTTCTGGCCCGCGACGAGGAGCGTGGTGTCCTGCTGGGTGAGTTCGATCTCGTCCTGCGCGAAGCCCGCGACCGCCATGGTGATGCGGTAGGCATCCTCGGACACCTTCTCGATGTCGTAGGGCGGCCACGCGGCCGAGGTCTCAGCCTGGTCGAGTAGGGAGAACAACCGGTCGAAGCCGACGGTGGACCGGTAGAGCGGAGCGAAGTCGAAGGTTCTCATGACCACATCCTCCTTGGAGCAACGTGATGACGAGGGCCGCCGGACACCTGGATCCGGCGCCCCCAATGCGAGCCCGAATGTGGGCCTCGCACGCGCGTAACGCGGGGAGCGGAACTGGGTTCCGTATTTTCTAAAATTTTTCGATCGGCCCGCGAGGCTTGGGCTCGAAAGCAAGCTCGTTCGCCCCGGCGCGGTGCGGAGGAGCTGTGCTTCACGTGTTGTCCGCCGTTTCCACGCCCCGCAGCAGCGGCACGAAGGAGACCGGGCCGAAATCGCGGCTCTCGAACCGGTCCGGCCCGCGCCGGGTCAGCCGCAGCAGCCTCTGCCCGCCGGGTGGGCCGACGGGAATGACGAGGCGGCCGCCCGGCTTGAGCTGGGCCTTCAGCGCCTCCGGGATCGTGGGGCCCGCTGCGGAGACGAGGATCGCGTCGAAGGGCGCGGCCTCCGGCCAGCCCGCATGGCCGTCGCCGATGCGCAGAGGCACCGTGAGCCCGAGCGCGGCCAGACGCGCGCCGGCGGCCTCGCTCAGAGCGGCGTGGCGCTCGATGGCGAAGATCTGCGCCCCCATCCGCGCCAGCACGGCCGCCGCGTAGCCGCAGCCGGCGCCGACCTCCAGCACCCGGTCGCCGGGCCGCAGGGCTAGCGCCTCGATCATCAGGGCGACGATAGTGGGCTGGGAGATCGTCTGCCCCGCGCCGATCGGCAGCGGCCCGTCACAATAGGCCTCCACCGCGAGTGCGCCCGGCACGAAGGCCTCCCGCGGCACGGCCCGCATCGCATCGAGGACGGCCGCGTCCCGGATGCCGCGGGCGACCAGTTGCGTCTCGACCATCCGGGCGCGGGCGGAGGCCGGCATCGCCTCACGCCGTGTCGGCGCCGTCCGTCTCGGCATCGGACGCGCCGTCCTCCGGGGAGGGCGGCAGGTGCGGCGGCGGCAGGCGGCCGGGGCTCGGCGGCGTCGGCAGGCCGGCATCCTCGGTGGCCGGGGGGAGCGGGGCGGGTTTGGTCTCGGGCATCGATCCGTCGCAAGCTGCGGCGGCGCGGGGCGCGCTGCCTTCCTTGGCCTCAACGCGCCAGAGCGCCGCGCGGTGTCCGACCGGCTCCGGCGGCCCCTCCTTGGCCGGGAGAGACGTAGACATGACCGCTTATCCCAACCTGTTCGCCGGCCTGACGGCGCACACGGATGAAGAATTCTTCGAGACCCTGCTCACGCGCCCTGGCCTGCGGGTCGAGCGCATCGTCTCGACGGGCCAAGCGAGCCCGCCGGGCTTCTGGTACGATCAGGACGAGGACGAGTGGGTCGCTTTGCTTCAGGGCAGCGCCGAACTCCGCTTCGCCGACGAGCCCGAACCGCGTCTGCTCTCGGCGGGCGATCACCTGCTGATCCCGGCGCATCGCCGGCATCGCGTCGAGCGCACGCAGAATCCGACGATCTGGCTCGCGATTCACTGCGCGCCGCGCTAGAGCCGCCAACCTGATCGCATCAGGCCGGTGGCTCTAGATCTTTGTTTCGACGCGCATTCTTGCGGCGAACCGGTTGCCACTTCATCGGAATGCGCTCTAACGCGTTGCACCATGATCGCGTGCCGCATCGAACCGAAGGGACAGATCGAGCCGGAGGGGGAGGGCGTCTGGCGCTCCACCGGCTCCGATCCGCAGTTCCGCCTCACCCATCCCCGCGGCGGACGGCTGTTTCCGTTCCGGCTGGCGGGGGGCTGGGTGCGCATCCGTGCCGACCTCGAAGGGCTGGGCCACACGAAGCCAGTGCCGCTCCTTTACGTCGATGACGGTTCGGGCTTTCGCGAGGACGAGGCGGTCCGGCTCGAAGTGCGGGAGGACGGGGGCATCGACGACCTCGTGCGCCTGCCGCGCCGGGTGCGGGGCCTGCGGCTCGATCCGCTCGCCGCGAGCGGGCGGTTCCGCCTCTCGCGGGCGACCCTCGAACCCCTGCGCGGCCCCGCCGCCGCACTCGCCGTCGCCCGCCGACTGGTGGCGCAGCTGCCGGAGGAAGAGCGGGGCGGGGCCCTGCTCGGGCGCCTCGCGCGTCTCGCCCTGAGCCGCCCGCCCGCCGCCCTGTGGCGGGCGTTCTGGGACAGCGCCCGGCCGCGCCCGGCGGCGGCTTCCTACGCCGCCTGGATCGAGCAGGTCGAGCGCCCGGCCTTGCCGAGCCTGGAGGCGATGCGGGCGGCGATCGCCGACTTCCGGGTGCGGCCGCGCATCTCCATCGTCATGCCGGTCTACAACACGCCCAAGCCTTATCTGGAGGCGGCGCTCGCCAGCATCCGGGCGCAGGCCTATCCCGATTGGGAGCTGTGCCTCTGCGACGACGCATCGAGCGCGCCCCATATCGCGCCGATGCTCGAAGCACTGGCGGCGGAGGAGCCGCGGGTGCGGCCGCATCGGCGCGCCAAGAACGGCGGCATCGTCGCGGCGAGCAACGACGCGCTTGCGCTGGCCACCGGCGACTGGCTCACCCTGATCGACCACGACGACGCGATCCCGCCGCACGCGTTCTATGCGCTCGTTGCCGCCTTGAACGCGGATCCGCGGATCGATTTCCTCTACTCGGACGAGGACAAGATCATGGTGGGCGGCGAGCGCTACGAGCCGTTCTTCAAGCCGGACTGGTCGCCCGAGACGCTGGAAGCCTGCATGTACACGGCCCATCTGGCGCTCTACCGGATGGATCTCGTGACCCGCATCGGCGCCTTCCGGGCGGAATGCGAGGGTGCGCAGGATTACGACTTCGTCCTGCGCTACACCGAGCACGCCGCCTGCGTGCACCACGTGCCCCAGGTGCTCTACCACTGGCGGGCGATCCCCGGCTCGACCGCCCAGGCCATGGACAACAAGGGCTACGTGGTCGCCGCGGCGGTGCGGGCGCTCGAAGACCGGGCGCGGCGCACCGGCGGGCTCGCGAGCGTGCGCCCCACGGCGTTCGCCGGCAGCTTCCACCTGCGCCGGCCGCTCGCCGCGCGCCCGCTCGTCTCGATCGTGATCCCCACCGCCGGCCGCGACAGCGAAGTCCGCGGCCGCACGGTCGATCTGCTGGCTGCCTGCCTCGCCAGCATCCGCGAGCGGAGCACCTACGAAGCCATCGAGATCGTGGCGGTCGATAACGGCGACCTGCGGCCGACGACCAAGGCGGCGCTGGAGTGGTACGAGGCCCGCCCCGTCACCTGGGACCAGCCGGAATTCAACGTCGCCGCCAAGATGAATCTCGGGGCCCGTGCCGCCACGGGCGAGGTGCTGGTCTTCCTCAACGACGACATCGAGGTGATCAGCACCGACTGGATCGAGGCGATGCTGGCCTTGCTACAGATCCCCGGCGTCGGCGCGGTCGGCCCCAAACTCCTGTTCGAGACCGGCGAGTTGCAGCACGTCGGCGTCACGGTGATCGACGCGACGCCCGACCATCCCCGCCGCTCCTACCCGCGGGAAGACCCCGGCCACTTCTTCTCGACCGCGGGCAACCGCAACTACCTCGCCGTGACGGGGGCCTGCGTGATGGTGCGGCGGGCCGATTTCGAGGCGATCCAGGGTTTCGACGAAGGGTTCGCCATCAATTACAACGACGTCGATCTCTGCCTGCGGCTGTGGGAGCGGGGCCTGCGCAGCGTCTACTGCGCGGAGGTCGAACTCTACCATTACGAGAGCCGCAACCGGGCCCGCACCGTCGCACCGGAGGAGCAGGCCCGCTTCCGCGCGCGCTGGGCGGAGAAGATTCCAAAAGACCCATATTACAGCGAGTGGTTCGAGGCGCTGCCGCCGACCTTCGAGCTCGATCCGGCGCGGTTCTGACGTCGCGACCGGTTTAGCGGTGTGCTTCCCCCTCTCCCCGCTGTGCGGGGAGAGGCCGGACTGCACCTTGTCGTGCAGGCCGGAAGCGGAGGCGCAGCCGGAGCGAAGGTGAGGGGGCGGCTCAGGATGAGACTCTTCCGGCACCGCCCCCTCACCTTCGGCTACCGCCTCGCTTCATGCCCCGACGAGGGGGCATGAAGCCCTCTCCCCGCGTGCGGGGAGATGGGATGCGCGCACCGATCCGTTCGTGAAGATAAGGGCTTCCCCCCCTCACCGCGAGTTGATCATCTCCTTAATGCGCGCGGCCAGCACTTCCATCACGAAGGGCTTGGTGATCACCTGCATGCCGGGCTCCAAGTGGCCGTTGCCCACCGCCGCGTTCTCGGCATAGCCGGTGATGAACAGCACCTTCAGGTCCGGCCGTAGCACACGGCCCGCATCCGCCACCTGGCGCCCGTTCATGCCGCCGGGAAGGCCGACATCGGTGACCAGCAGGTCGAGGCGCACGTCCGATTGCAGCACCTTGAGGCCGGAGGGGCCATCGGCGGCCTCGATCGCGGTGTAGCCGAGATCCTCCAGCACTTCCGTCACCAGCATCCGCACCGTCGGCTCGTCATCGACGATGAGCACCGTCTCGCCCTGCTCGGCGCGGGGCGCGGCGGCCAGATCCGGGGCTGCGTCCGGCTCTTCCGCCGCACCGTAATGGCGCGGCAGGTAGAGGCACATCGTCGTGCCATCGCCGACCTCCGAATAGATCCGCACCTGCCCGCCCGACTGGCGCACGAAGCCGTAGATCATCGACAGGCCGAGGCCCGTGCCCTGGCCGATCGGTTTCGTCGTGAAGAACGGGTCGAACGCCTTGGCGATGACGTCCGGGCTCATGCCGGTGCCGGTGTCGGTCACGCAGAGCGAGAGGTACTGGCCGGGATCGAGGTCGCGCTCCTTGGCGCCGCGGTCGTCGAGCCACTTGTTGGCGGTCTCGATGGTGATGCGCCCGCCATCCGGCATCGCGTCGCGGGCGTTGATGCAGAGGTTCAGAAGCGCGTTCTCGAGTTGGCTCGGATCGACCAGCACCGACCACAGCCCGCCCGCGGCCACCACTTCGAGGGTGATCGACGGGCCGATGGTGCGGCGGATCAGCTCCTCCATGCCCATCACCAGCCGGTTCACGTCGGTCGGCTTCGGGTCGAGGGTCTGGCGGCGGGAGAAGGCGAGCAGGCGGTGGGTCAGCGCCGCCGCGCGCTTGGCGGCCCCCTGCGCGGCATTGACGTAGCGGTCGATCTCGGTGATCCGCCCCTGCGCGAGGCGGGTCTGCAGCAATTCGAGCGAGCCGGTGATGCCGGTGAGCAGGTTGTTGAAGTCGTGGGCGAGGCCGCCGGTGAGCTGGCCCACCGCCTCCATCTTCTGGCTCTGGCGCAGGGCCTCCTCGGTCCGCATCAGCTCGGCGGTGCGGGCCGCGACCTGCTGCTCCAGGCTCGCGTTGAACGCCTCCAACTGCGCCTTGGCGCGCAGCTCGCCCTCGATGTTGCGCGCCTCGATCACCGTGCCGATCGGCGTGCCGTCCTCGTCGCGGATCGGGCTCGCGGTGAAGGCGACGGGATAGAACGAGCCGTCCCGGTGGACGAAGATCTCCTGGCCCTGCTCCTGATTGTTCTCGGGGAAAGCCTGATCGATCGGGCATTCGTGGAGCGGGTAGGGGCTCCCGTCCGGCCGGGTATGGTGGACGACGTCGTGGAGCGCCTTGCCGTGCGTCTCGTCGAGGCTGTAGCCGGTCAGCCGCTCGGCGGCGCGGTTCATGTAGGCGCAGTGCTGGCGCTCATCCATCATGAAGATCGCCTGCGTCGCGTTGTCGAGCACGGCGTCGAGGCGGCGGGTGGTCTCGACGAGGCGCTCCTCGGTCGCCTTCCGCGCGGTGATGTCGATGGCGCTGCCGACGCCGCGCAGGCAGCGGCCCTCCGCGTCGAACACGCCGCGCCCCTTGGCCGCGACCCAGCGCACCAGGCCGTCGGCACGGCCGATCGCGCGGAACTCCTCATCGTAGAAGGCGCGGGCGCCGGGATCGAGCGCGGCGGCGAAGGCGGCGGTGACCCGCGCCCGGTCGTCCGGGTGGAGGCCGTCGGCGAAATCGTCGAGGGTCACCTCGGCGTCGGGGCCCAACCCGAACATCGCCTTGATCCGCGGCGGCCAGAATAGGGTGCCGACCCGCGGATCGAAGTCCCACAGGCCGATCTCGCCGCTCTCGACGGCCAGCCGCAGGCGCTCCTCGCTCTCGGCGAGCGCCAGTTCGGCGGCGCGTCGCTCCTCGATATCGACCACCGAGCCGATATAGCCGAGGAAGCTCCCGTCGGCGGCAAAACGCGGGCTCGCGGTGTCGATCGCCCAGCGGTAGACGCCGTCGCGGCGGCGCAGACGGTATTCGAGGCTGAAGCCCGCGTGCCGGGCATTGGCCCGCAGGAAGGTCTCGCCCGACCAGCCGCGATCGTCCGGATGCACCGCCTCGAGCCAGCCGAGGCCGAGAGCCTGCGTCTCGTCTTGGCCGGTGAAATCGTACCAGCGCCGGTTGAGGTACTGGCAGGCGCCGTCCGGGCCGGTCACCCACATCATCACGGGCGCATCGTCCGCCATGGTGCGGAAGCGCGCTTCGCTCTCGGCGAGCGCCGCGTTGCCGGTGATCCGCTCGGTCACGTCCGAGCCGTCGACGAACACGCCGGTGATCGTCCCGACCGCGTCCCGCATGGGCTGGTAGACGAAATCGAGGAAGCGCCGCTCCGGCACACCGCCGGGCACGCGCAGGAGCGTCACCGGCGCCCCATGCGCCGTGTGGGTGCGGCCGGTGGAGAACACCTCGTCGAGCAGCTCGAAGAAGCCCTGGCCCTCGACCTCCGGCAGGGCCACACGGACCGGCTTGCCACGGATCTCGCGGTGGGCGACGAGTTGGCGATAGGCGGCGTTGGCGAAGGCGAAGACGTGGTCGGGCCCGTCGAGCACCGCAACGAAGCTCGGCGCTTGCTCGAACAGCCGCGCGAAGCGCTCGCGCTCGGCATGCATCTGCCGGCCCGCCCGCACCGAGGCGGTGGTCTCCGAGCAGGCGCAGAACATGCCCGCGACCGTGCCGTCCTCGATCCGCACCGGCGTGTAGCCGAAGGCGAAGTGGGTCTCCTCCGGGTAGCCGTTGCGGTGCATCGTGAAGGTGATGTCCTCCATATGCGTGGCCTCGCCCGCATAGGCCCGCGACAGGATCGGCTCCACCTGATCCCAGATGTCGTGCCAGACATCGTCGAAGGCCCGGCCGAGCGCGCTCGGGTGGCGGGCGCCGCACATCGGGGCATAGCCATCGTTGTAGAGGGTGACGTGCGCCTCGCCCCAGACGATCAGCATCGGCTGCTGCGAGCCGAGCATCACGCCGACCAGAGTCTTGAGCGCGGCCGGCCATGTCTCCGGCGCACCGAGCGGCGTCGCCGCCCAATCGATCCCACGGATCAGCGCGCCGGCCTCACCGCCGCCTTCGAGGAAGAAGGGCCCGTCACTCACGCGGTGCGCCTCCGGCACGACGAATGCCGTCCGCCGGTACGCGGATGGGATCGGAGGACGGACGAAAGCAGAGGCCTCGGGCGGGCGTGCAGGGGCAAGGGCCGAGGGAGGTGATGGGACAAGGGAAAAGCGGGACCGTATGTTCGACAGCGTTCAACGTGGGAACCAGCCAGCCGTGCCATCGCTGGGTGCAGGAAGCGGAATCGAGAACCTCCCGGACCCATGCCATGGCGCGAACCGGTGGCGATGCCAAGGCAGCCGGCCGAGAAGTTTGGTCGATCACGCTCCAACGGCGTTGAGCAGGCAAGCGCCTTGCGCGGGCGCACCGGCCGCGTCAGCATCCAGGGCAGGCAACAGCCCCCGGTCGGGCCTCCTGCTCTCTCGGCACGTGTTTTTGCATCCTCTTTTTTCCGAAAGCCGGACACCACCGTTCGGGACGATGCTCTCAGGAAAGCCTTTTCGTGGACGCGCTGCCTTCCTTCTACGACTACCTCGACGGCTTCCGCGCCGAGGGCTGGCGCCGTCTCACCGAAGGCGTGGGACACGGGCACAGCCCGTGCCACATGCCGTCGCTCGCGACGGTCGATGCGGCGGGCCGTCCGCGGCTGCGCACCGTGGTGCTGCGCGCGGCGGAGGCCGGGGCGGGGACCCTGCGCTTCCACTGCGACCGGCGCTCGGACAAGGCGCGGGAGATCGCCGAGAACGGCCTCGCCGCCCTCCACGTCTATGACCGTCAAGCCAAGCTCCAGATCCGCGTCGAGGGGTGGGCACGCCTGCACCACGACGACGCGGTCGCCGACGCCGCCTGGGCCGCCGCGCGGACGATGAGCCGGGTCTGCTACGGGGTCGAACCCGCCCCCGGCACCGCGCTCGCCGCGGGCGACGCCTACACGATGCCCGAAGAGGACCCGGAAGCGCGCATCGGCCGCGAGAACTTTTGTGCGGTGGTGCTCAACGCCGAGCGGATCGACCTGCTCTACCTCGACCGGCGCGGGCACCGCCGGGCGGTTTTTTGCCGGGAGGGCGAGGGCTGGATGGGGACGTGGGTGGCGCCTTAGGGTCCCACCCCCGTCAGATTGCTCCCGCGGGGGCCGCTTTCGACCGTTCTCGGACCCTCGGAAGGTCCGCTTTCCGATTGCTGTGTGTCGGCACCAACCACCTAAAACAGGACGACATCACCGTGGCGCAGGCGCGCTGGGTGCACTATAAGCGACGGTGAGAGATGAAGGGATAATGGCCTAACTTCCCAGCCGCAGTGAAGCTGCATGCCGCGCGCGACGCGGTGCTCTAAGAAGCCTTTCTGACCAAACCAGTCGACACATTCTTCGCTGGCGCCCTCAATAAAGGCGAGACGGAGTTCCGCAGATGTACTAACGTGAGGATAAGCTTTGAGCGACTGGCCGCTGATAGACATGGTGTCAGAAATTAGGCACCGATCCATTGGTATCGTTTCAGTATCGTTTCAGTAATGCTGGGGGTTCGACGTGGCTGATAACGAGATTACTAAAGCAGCCCCCGACGTAAAAGTTGATTTTGAAAAAATAAAGACCGAGTTTGATAGAATCGTAAGTGAACAAGTCGAAAAAATTGGATTTGTAAATATAATAGTTGCCGGTGATACCGGCGTCGGAAAAAGCACACTGATAAACGGCGTATTCGGAGAGAAATTTACAAATACTGGCTCGGGCGCTCCTATCACAGAAGAAGCCGAATGGTTTACCAAGGATGGTAGCCCATTGCGCATACTCGATACCAAGGGGTTCGAGAAGCGTGAATATAAATTTATACTTGAGACCCTGCGGGGAGAGCTGGAAAAAGCCAACAAATCGAAAAATGCGCACGACCACATTCACGTGGCGTGGCTTTGCATTAACGAAGCCACAAGCCGCGTAGAGCCGAGTCATAGAGATTTGGCGAGGTTACTATCTGAATTCAATGTCTCAAATATTGTAGTTTTGACAAAACACGGCATGGATCCAGATTTTATTGATCAGGCCCCTCTGGAATTCATCAAGTCTGATGAAGGAAGGCCGCCGGCAAAAGTTGTGGATTACATTGCGGTGAGGGCCGCGCCATATAAAAAACTAAACCTTAATATGACCGGCTTAGACAAGCTCGTTCTTAGTACGCTGAAACAACTTCCAGAAGCTGCTAAGGCTGCTTTTATATCAGCTCAAAAGATAGACTTAGATTTGAAAATGCAATCAGCAAAAATACGCATCAATTATTCCACTGCGGCTGCTGCTAGCATTGCTCCGATCCCAGGCATTCCCGATATAATGACGATTGTACCAATCCAAGCTGCGATGATTGTGTCAGTGTCTTTGGCGTTTGGAATGGAGTTAGATCAAGTAAAAAAATACGGAATGATAACAACCGTATTGGGGTGCGCGACATCGACAATGACCGGCAGATGGGCAGCAGGAAAGTTATTGGATTTTATTCCTGGAGCAGGCTGGATCATCAATGGTATTGTTGCTGGCACAATCACCAATGCATTTGGTCGACTTTATGCGGAATTTCTATATAGATTTATCATTAAAACGGGCGTAGCTCCTACCGCAGAAGAGGTTGCGCGTGAGTTCCCGGAATTCTACAGCAACAATAAGGACAAAACAGAAATTTGATTTGTGCCTTATCAGCAGCAGGTAAGTGCAAATTACCTCCAGACCAAGGGGTCAAATTGCACAATAACGATCGCCCGCTTTAAGTCATGAGATTTACGTCTGCATCGACTTGGAGCCAAAGTTGCTTAAGGGACAACGAACGCCCGTTTCGGAGAAGCGCGGGCAGCGGGGTTGGGTCGCGGAGGCGGAACGTCTGCTTCGAGGCGAAAGGTTAGGGTCCGCTTCCCACCCTCACCAGTCCTCCAGGCAGCCAAGCCAATCAAGTTTCGCCCTCAGCCCACAGCTGCCATCCGCGCGAACCCGGCCTCCAGATCCGCCTTCAGATCCTCCGGATCCTCCAGGCCAATATGGAAGCGGAGCGCCGAGCCGTCCGGCGGCCAGCGGGTGGCGGTGCGGTAGACGGTCGGGTCGAAGGGGATGACGAGGCTCTCGAAGCCGCCCCAGGAAAAGCCCATCCCGAACAGTTCGAGCCCGTCGAGGAAGGCGGCCAAAGCCTCCTCCGAGACCGGCTTGAGGATCACGCCGAACAGGCCCGAGGCGCCGGAGAAGTCGCGCTTCCAGATCGCGTGGCCGGGATCCTCCGGCAGGCCCGGATGCAGCACCCGCAGCACCTCCGGGCGGGCCTGGAACCACTCGGCCATGGCCAGCCCGCGGACGCCGTGCTCGCGCAGGCGCAGACCCATGGTGCGCAGGCCGCGCAGGCCCAAAAAGATGTCCTCGGGGCCGGCGCAGGGGGCGAAGTGCTCGTAGGTGCGCTTGAGCGCCGGGTAGTGCGCGGCGTTGGCCGAGACGAGGCCGAGCAACAGGTCGGAGCCGCCGCTGAGATACTTGGTGCCGGCCTCCACCGCGAGATCGACGCCGCGCTCGTGCGGCGGGAACAGCAGCGGCGTCGCCCAGGTGTTGTCCATCACCACCGCGCCGCCGCGGGCATGCATCGCCTCGGCGATGGCCGGCACGTCCTGCATTTCGAAGGTCTGCGAGCCCGGCGCTTCCACGAGCACCGCCCGCGTGTTGTCGCGCATCAACCCGGCAATGCCGGCGCCGATCAGCGGATCGTAGTACTCGACCGCGACGCCGTAGCGCGCGAGCACGCCGTCACAGAAAATGCGGGTCGGGCGGTAGGCGGAATCGGTGACGAGGAGGTGGTCGCCCGCGCTGACGCAGGTCATCAGCGCCAGCGTCAGGGCCGAGAGACCCGACGGCGTGAGCACCGTGCCCGCCGCCCCGGCGATCTCGCTCCACGCCTCGCACAGCGCGTCCATCGTCGGCGTGCCCGACGTGCCGTAATTGTAGCGCCCGCGCCGGTGCTTGATGTCCTCGTAAGTCGGGTAGAGGACCGTCGAACCGCGATAGATCGGCGTGTTGACGAAGCCGTGCTGGGCCGACGGGTCGCGCCCGGCGAGTACGAGGCGGGTGTCGGCGCCGAAGCGACCACGGTCGCGGGGGGGAGATTTGGACATCGGCCTCGGGGAGGATGAGAGGGCTTTTCGCGTTGAAGCCCTTTCAGCCTTCCGAGACCGGACGCGTCAAGGCAGTCTCGGCGCGCCTCGGGCGGACCTCACGCCGCCGGATCGTCGGCCGCGGCCTCTTCGTAGGCCTGGATCCAGGCCGCGCGATCCTCGGAGCCCTCCGCATAGGGGCATTCATCGATGCTCTTGCCGTAGAGCCGCGCGTTGCGCCCCTGGATGAAGGGGCTGTCGCTCGCCGTCGCCTGCTCGTTCATGGCCGGATCCTGTGTCGATGTCCTGAATAGGGCCGGTCCGCAGCGGGCCCGGCCGTCCGGTTCATTAACGACACCACGCGCATCCTGTTTCCGGGGCCGGCGTTCACGGTCCCGCGTACCCTGCGTATCGAGTTCCCCATCGTGAGCATCCTGCGCGTCATCACCTTCGGCACCATCACCGGCCTCGGCACGCTCTCGGTCGTTCTCGTGAGTGCGGACCGGCTCATGCATCAGGCGGTCGCCGCCGTGCCGGCCCCGACGATCGCGCGGGTCGCCCCGGTCCTGCCCGATCCCGCCACGACCGGCACGGTGACGCAGGGGCCGGCGACCGATTCGAAGAAGGAGCGCATGCTCACCGGCTTCGACACCGAGCGCCTCAACGCCCTGATGCGCGGCGAAGCGCCCCCGGCCTCCGCCCGCAAACGCTGACCGCGCGACCGGTCCGGGCTACAAGCGGCGCCCCGCCACGCCGCCATCCGTGCAATCTTGGGCCTGATCTACGCGCTTGCCGCCTATCTGAGCTGGGGCCTCGTCGTCCCGGTGCATTTCCGGCTCCTCGACGGCATCCCGCCGGGCACGATCCTGGCGCAGCGCATCGCGTGGTCGGCGCTGCTCGTGGTCGGCCTGATCGCGCTGCTGCGCAAACGGCTCGCCAACCCGTTCCCGCTGCGGCCGCGCCACGGCCTGCTCGTGGTCTCGGCAGGGCTGATCGCGATCAACTGGATGCTCTACCTCCTGGCGGTGTCGAGCGGGCACATGCTCGACGCGAGCCTGGGCTACTTCATCAACCCGCTGGTCTCGGTGGCGCTCGGCGCCCTCGTTTTCGGCGAGCGGCTGCGCCCGGTCCAGGTGGTGGCGGTGGCCATCGTCGTGCTCGGCGTGGTGGTCGCGGTGGCGATGGCGGGCCGCCTGCCGCTGCTGTCGCTCGGGCTCGCGGTGACCTTCGCGCTCTACGGGCTGGTGCGCAAACTCGTCGCCGTCGACGGCACTGTCGGCTTCTGCGCCGAGACCTTCCTGCTCCTGCCGGCGGCTCTGGCCTATCTCGTGCTCGCCGCGCCTCCGGTGCCCGACGCCGCCCGCACCTGGGGGCTGCTGGCGCTCACCGGCGTCACCACGGCGCTGCCGCTGATCTGGTTCGCCGCCGCCGCGACCCGGCTGACGCTGGCGACCCTCGGGCTGATGCAATACATCGCGCCCACCTGCCTGATGGCGCTCAGCACGCTGGTCTATGGCGAGACCCTGACGCCGGACCGCCTCGTGCTGTTCGGGCTGATCTGGCTGGCTCTCGTGCTCTACGCCTACGATGCGATCCGCTACGAGCGCCGGCGCCGCGCCGCGTTGCCGATCGCACGGGCAGGAGAGAGGCGATGACCCGGCTCAACCGCATCACCGACATCTCTGGCATCCGCGTCGGCCACGCGGAAGATGCCAGAATCGCGAGCGGCGTCACCGCGCTCGTCTTCGACGAACCCTTCGTCTGCGCGGTGGATGTGCGCGGCGGCGGCCCCGGCACCCGCGAGACCGACCTGCTCGATCCGGCTTCCACGGTGCAGGCGGTCGATGCCCTCGTGCTGTCGGGCGGCTCGGCCTTCGGGCTCGACGCGGCGGCGGGCGTCGTCGCCCATCTCAGGGAAGCGGGCCGGGGCTTCGCGGTCGGCGACGTGCGCGTGCCGATCGTGCCCGGCGCCATCCTGTTCGATCTGCTCAACGGCGGCGACAAGGCCTGGGGCCGCTTCCCGCCCTACCGCGACCTCGGCTACGCGGCGGCGGACGGCGCGCGGGGCGGCGCCTTTCCCCTCGGCTCGGTCGGCGCAGGCTTCGGCGCGCGCACCGCCAACCTCAAGGGCGGCCTCGGTTCGGCTTCGAGCGCGGTGCCGGGCCTGTCCGCACAGGTCGGCGCGCTGGTGGCGGTCAACGCCTTCGGCCGGGTGACGATAGGGCAGGGGCCGCATTTCTGGGCTGCCCCCTTCGAGCGGGACGGCGAGTTCGGCGGCCTCGGTCTGCCGCCGCGGATGCCCGACGACGCCCTGTCCTGGCCGCGCGAGCCCCTACCCGGCGCCAACACGACGCTGGCGATCGTCGCCACCGACGCGCGGCTCACCAAGGCGCAGGCCAAGCGCCTCGCCATCGCCGCGCAGGACGGCCTCGCCCGCGCGATCAACCCGGCCCACACGCCGCTCGACGGCGATGTGGTGTTCGCGGTCGCTACCGGCGCGGTGCCGCTCGGGGATGAGGTGGCCGATCTCGCCCGCCTCGGCGCAGCCGCCGCCGAGACGCTGGCGCGGGCCGTCGCCATCGGCGTCCACGCCGCGACCCGGCTGCCCTGCCTGGACCTGCCGGCATGGCGGGAGATCGACGGACGTCCTGGCTAACCTTCCGGACTAACCCGCAATATCAGGCAGATCTTTCGGTTTTCTCAGACGACCGACTCGCTCGAATGCCAAGTAAAGCTGCCATTCTATAACAAAAAACTAGCAACCCACACAGAAACAAACTGTAAAATCTACGTATTTTTAAATTGTAATATAATATAAAATTGGAATATTTACTTCTGTCAGAATTCGTGGAGCTCGGCAGCTCGTTCGATTAAGAAGTGTGCGGGGGAGGCCGATCATCTGGGAGGATCGTGATGCCCGATGGGCTTCTTGCGCTCGTTTCATCCGAGAATGAACAAATCACGGAAAGAGGTGACGTTGGCCCGAACGTCGTCAGTCTTCAGGCGCGATTGAGAGAACTGGGATATTACAAAGGGGCAATCGACGGGCTCTACGGTGGTGGGACGGAAATCGCCGTCATGGATTTCCAGAGGGATGCGGGCATCAGCATCGATGGACGTTGCGGGCCGGAGACGAAGGCGAAGCTCTCGCGCTGGCCCAACGGCAACGCGAATGACAACCGGGCAAGAGGCAGGGCTGACGTCGTCTACAAGAACCAATACGCAACCCGTAATCGCCCCTGCACGCCCTTTCTTGAAGTCACGTTGGCCAGCGCGGTCTTCGACGTCTTCGGTGCCGGGTTTCAGGCGCAGATCTACAGCGGCGGACAACCGCGGAAGGGCATGCCCGGCAAGAGAGTCGGCAGCATCCGCCACGACGATTACGGCGAGGGCGGTCGCGCGCTGGATGCCTGGATCGTCGGCCGCGATGAGAACCGTCTCTCAGGACGCGAACTGGGGAAGCTCGGCCAGTACTGGCTCGCCAGGAAGTATGGCGGCTGCGGCCTCGAGATGGCGGTCGGCGGCATCCATCTGGATGAATGGAAGAGACCGCCAAAGGGCGGCGGGATGTATTGGACCTACCCGTATCTCGAAGCCCAGAGTTGGGGCAAGGCGGTCAAGGAGATGCTCGAAGCCGGACACGCGGGCAAGGAATCATAACGACCGTTCCTACAGACGCCGAGCAGAGAGCTGCATCGGACGTCCGTGCCGGAGGCATGATCCGATCGACCGCGACCGAGCCATGCCTCCGAGGCCGCGCTTCTAAAGGTTCGTGTAATTCGGCCCGCCCGGTCCCTCCGGGGTGACCCAGTTGATGTTCTGGTTCGGGTCCTTGATATCGCAGGTCTTGCAGTGGACGCAGTTCTGCGCGTTGATCTGGAAGCGCACGCCGTCGCTGGCGGACTTGTCCTCCACCCACTCGTAGACCCCGGCCGGACAATAGCGGCTCGACGGACCGCCGTAGACGTCGTGCTCGGAGGTCTTCTGCAGCCCCATATCCTTCACCTTGAGGTGGGGCGGCTGGTCCTCCTCGTGGTTGGTGTTCGAGAGATACACCGAGGAGAGCCGGTCGAAGGTGAGCTTGCCGTCGGGCTTCGGGTAGGTGATCGGCGTCACCTCCGAGAGGGGCTTGAGGCAGGCATGGTCCGGCTTGCCGTGGCCCAGCGTCCCGAACAGCGAGGCGTTGGCGATCGTGTTCATCCACATGTCGAGCCCGCCGAGACCCACGCCAACGAGCGTGCCGTATTTCGACCAGAGCGGCTTGACGTTGCGCACCGGCTTGAGGTCGCGCCCGATCGGGCTGTCGCGCCAGCCCTCTTCGTAGGCGGTCAGTTCGTCGCCCTGGCGGCCCTGGACGAGCGCGTCGAAGATCGCGTCCGCCGCCTGGATGCCGGACAGGATGGCGTTGTGCGAGCCCTTGATGCGCGGCACGTTCACGAAGCCGGCGGAATCGCCGACGAGGCAGCCGCCGGGGAAGACGAGCTTCGGCACCGATTGCCAGCCGCCCTCCATGATGGCGCGGGCGCCGTAGCCGATGCGCTTGGCCCCCTCGAAAGTCTCGGCGATCATCGGATGGGTCTTGAAGCGCTGGAACTCCTCGAACGGCGACAGGGTCGGGTTCTCGTAGTTCAGGTGCGTGACGAAGCCGACCGAGAGCAGATGGTCGTCGAAATGGTAGAGCCACGAGCCGCCGCCCGCCTTGTTCGGCAGCGGCCAGCCCATCGTGTGCTGCACCAGCCCAGGCTCGAACTTGTTCGGGGCGAGCTGCCACAGCTCCTTGACGCCCAAACCGTATTTCTGGTGGTCGCTGTTGCGGTTGAGCCCGAACCGATCGATCAGCGTCTTGGTGAGCGAGCCGCGCGCGCCCTCGCCGAACACCGTGTATTTAGCGCGCAGCTCCATGCCGCGGGTGAAGTCGTCGCGCGCCTCGCCGGTGCGGGAGATGCCGAGATCCCCCGTGGCGATGCCGGTCACCGTGCCGCGCTCGTCGTAGAGCACTTCCGCTGCCGGGAAGCCGGGATAGATCTCGACGCCGAGCCCTTCCGCCTGGGCACCCAGCCACTTCACGGTGTTCGAGAGCGAACCGACGAAATTGCCGTGGTTCGACAGCAGCTTGGGGAAGAACACGTTCGGCATGGTGACGCCGCTGTTCTTCGTCAGGAACAGGAACTCGTCGCGCTCCACCGCCGTCTTGAGCGGGCGGTCGGGATCGTCGCGCCACTCGGGCAGCAGGGTGTCGAGGCCGAGCGGATCGACCACGGCGCCGGAGAGGATATGCGCGCCGACCTCGCCGCCCTTCTCCACGACGACGACCGAGAGCTCCTCACCCTTCTGCGCGGAGAGCTGCTTGAGGCGGATCGCGGCGGCGAGGCCGGCGGGTCCCGCGCCGACGATCACCACGTCGAAATCCATGCCTTCGCGTTCGGGCAGCGCCATCCTCATTCCTCCTGCGGCCGTTCGGGCGTCCGGCGCCGCTCCGGCTCGATCCATTGTCAAGATGTCTCTCAAGCGATTCCAAGCTAGGAAGGCAAGGCCGTTCGGGTAGCGGCAGGCAGGCGCAGGGGAATGCCGGAGGAATGCGGAGCGCGCCCATGCGACGATCCGCAGGACGCATCCGGGCGTTGTCCACAGGTCGCTCCCACGCCACATGGATACGATGACGGCCAACCACGCGGATACCGACGCCCGAGGCGACCTGATCTCCTACCTCGACTTCCATGTCGCGGCAGGTGTCGACGCGACCCTCGACGAGCAGCCCCACGACCGGTTCGCCGAGGCCGAGTCCATTCAGGCGCCCGCCGCGCGGGCCGAGCCGCCGCCCCGCCGCGAGGCCCTCGAACCACGCCGTGAGCCCCTCCCGCCGCGCCACGAGCCGCCGCAGCGCGGTGAGGCTCCCTCCGCGGAAGGGCCGCCCCTGGCGTTCCGGCGCGAGCTGCCGAGCCGCGACGCGCCCGCCCGCGAGCCCCCGCGCACCTACGGCAACGCGGCCGGCGCCAAGCCCGGCGAGGCGGCGGACGATGCGCGGGCCCGGGCCGCGCAGATGAAGACCCTCGACGAACTCGAAGAGCTGCTGCGCGGCTTCGAGGGCTGCGGCCTGCGCTTCACCGCCAAGAACCTCGTCTTCGCCGACGGCAATCCGCAGGCGCGGGTGATGTTCGTCGGCGAGGCACCGGGCGCCGACGAGGACCGGATCGGAAAGCCGTTCATGGGCCGCTCCGGCCAGCTCCTCGACCGGATGATGGCGGCGATCGGTCTCGACCGGACCAGCGCCTATATCTCCAACGTCGTGCCCTGGCGCCCGCCGGGCAACCGCAACCCGACCCCGCAGGAGATCTCGATCTGCCGCCCCTTCGTCGAGCGCCAGATCGAACTCGCCAACCCCGATATCCTCGTCTGCCTCGGTGCGCCCGCGACGCAAACGCTGACCGGCACCAAGGACGGCATCCTCAAGGCGCGCGGTCGCTTCTACCCCTATCGCCTCGGCGACGGCCGCGAGATCCGGGCGCTCGCCACCCTCCATCCGGCCTACCTGCTGCGCCAACCGGTGCAGAAGCGCCTCGCCTGGCGCGACTTCCGAATGCTGAAGAGCGCCCTCGACGGGAGCGCCGCGGGCAAGTAGGCCGGGGCAGGCGCCAAGCGGAACCGTATCCTCCGCCTCGCCATTCTAGAAACCAAGTCCGGTATCCCGATGAGGCCGGGCGAGACGCGGGGCAGCGGGAGACTTTATGCGCTGGGACGATTTTCGCGCCTCTGAGAACGTCGAAGACCGGCGCGGCGAGGGCGGCGGCGGGGGCGGCTTCCCCGGCGGCGGCATGGGCGGCCTCGGCATCGGCACGATCGTCATCGTGCTGCTGATCTCCTGGGTCACCGGCATCAACCCGGCGATCCTGCTCGGCGGCGCGCAGCAGATGTCCGGCGGCGGGCAGCAACGCGAGCAGCGGGTCGATCCCGAGACGCAGGCCCGGCGCGGCGAGGCGCCGACCGATCGCGCCGGCCAGTTCGCCTCAAAAATCCTCGGCAACACCGAGGATGTGTGGAACGAGATCCTGCCGAACCAGACCGGGCGGCAATACAAGCCGACGACGATGGTGCTCTACCAGGGCGGCACCCGTTCGGGCTGCGGCATGGCTCAGGCCGCGATGGGGCCGTTCTACTGCCCGCTCGACAAGAAGGTCTATATCGACCTCGGCTTCTTCAAGGAGATGCAGACCAAGTTCGGCGTGAAGGGCGATTTCGCCTACGCCTACGTCATCGCCCACGAGGTCGGCCACCACGTGCAGGACGTGCTCGGCATCCTCGGCAAGGTGCAGAGCCGCCAGCAGAACGCGAGCAGCAAGACGGAAGCGAACCAGCTCTCCGTGCGCGTCGAGCTGATGGCCGATTGCCTCGCCGGCGTCTGGGCCAAGAACTCGAACGACCGCTGGAACGCGATGGACCAGAGCGACATCGACGAGGCGCTGAAGGCCGCCAGCGCCATCGGCGACGACAAGCTCCAGGAGAAATCGCAGGGCTATGCCGTGCCGGATTCCTTCACCCACGGCTCGTCCGAGCAGCGGAAGCGCTGGTTCATGACCGGCTACAAGAGCGGCCAGACCAAGTCCTGCGACACCTTCCGCGCCAGCCGTGGCTGATTTTTCTGGAAGTTGGGAAGGCTGATATGGCCGAGACCGCGCGCGAGCTGATGCTCGCCAGAAAGCCCTATCGCGGCGACGATCCGGAATTGATCGCGCTTCGCAACGCCGCCAAACGGCGGCTCCTGCGGCTCAACGCCATGGAGCCCGAAGACGCGGCCGGCCGCGAGGCGGTGATCCGCGAGCTGCTCGGATCGGCGGGCACCAACCCGACGATCTGCCCCGGCTTCGCCTGCGATTACGGCGGCAACATCACGGTCGGCGACGACTTCTTCTGCAACTTCAACTGCGTCTTCCTCGACTGCGCCCCGATCACCATCGGCCACCGCGCGCAGATCGCCCCGATGGTGCAGCTCTACACCGCCGAGCATCCCCTCGACCGCGCCGCACGGGCCGCGTTCTGGGAATCGGCCCGGCCCATCACCATCGGCGATGACGTGTGGATCGGCGGCGGCGCGATCCTGCTCCCCGGCATCACCGTCGGCGACGGGGCGGTGATCGGCGCGGGCGCGGTGGTGACCCGCGACGTGGCGCCCTACGCCGTCGTGGCGGGAAACCCGGCCAAGGTCGTGAAGTGGACGAAGGAGTGATCGAGGCGGTCGGCTGGCGGTAAGCCGGCCCCGCTCAGCGGCCGATCGCGACGGAGAGCTGCACGCCCGAGGCCTTCTGCACCGTCCGAAGGACACCGAACAGGTTGGTCGCTGTTGGATTGCCGGTCGGGCCGAGCATCCGCATAAGGCTCTTGGACGACGTGCCGGTCTCTTGCGACAGGCGCTCGAAGCCGATCGTCGCATTGATGTAATCGCGCAGAACGGCCTTGCCGGTCTCGATGTCGCCCGCGAGGAGTTGGTCCACCGCCTCGGTGAGGAGGGCATCACGGAAGGCCGGGTCGTGCTCGGCCCTCGCCTTCACGGTGTCCTTGAAGCTGCGCGTCAGGGCCATCAGCCCATCTCCTTTTTCCGGCGCCTGTAGTCCGCCCAATGGACCCGTGCCTCGGCGATATCATCCTATTGCCGGCGTTTGGTGCCGCCGCAGAGCAGGATGATCAGCAGATCCCCATCGCGGCCGAAATACAGTCGATAACCGGGCCCCCAGGCGATCCGATATTCCTGCACACCATCGCCGACCGACTTCGCATTCGACAGGTTGCCCGCTTCCATGCGCGCCAGTGAAACGGTCACCTTGGCCGCCGCCTGCGGATCAAGGTCGTGGAACCAAGAGGCGAAGGGACTGTGGCCGCTCCCGTCCAGAAACTCCCGAATCTCCATCCAGAATAGTACCTTAAAAGTTACCATTCAAGACAATGCAGGGCCCGGAAACGCCATGCGCAGGCTATTCTTGGAGTGTGGCCGCGCTACTCCACCCGCACCCAGCCCTGCGGCATCAGCCGCTCCTGCGGCTTGAACTTGGCTTTGTAGTCCATCTTGCGGGAGCCATCGACCCAGTAGCCGAGATACAGATACGGCAGGCCGAGGTCGCGGGCGCGGCGGATGTGGTCGAGGATCATGTAGGTGCCGAGGCTGCGGCTCGCCTCGTCGGGGTCGTAGAACGAGTAGACCATCGACAGGCCGTCGGCGAGGACGTCGGTGAGGCAGACGGCGACGGGGGCACCGACGCCGCGGCCGTGGATCGCGCTGTCGGGCCCGCGCTCGCGGTAGACCACGAGATGCGTGTCGACGTGGCTGTCCTCGATCATCATTGCGTAATCGAGCACCGTCATGTCGACCATGCCGCCATCGCCGTGGCGGGCGTCGAGATAGCGGCGGAACAGGGCGTATTGCTCGGAGGCCGGACGGTTCGGCTCCGGCGTGCCGATGAGTTCGGCATTGCGCTGGAGGATGCGCCGCTGACTCCCGGTCATGGCGAAATCCTCCACCACCACCCGCACCGAGACGCAGGCGCGGCAGGTCTCGCAGGCCGGGCGGTAGGCGATGGTCTGCGAGCGGCGGAAGCCGCCCTGGGTCAGGATCTCGTTGAGGTCGCGGGCGCGCCGCCCCACGAGATGGGTGAACACCTTCCGCTCCTCCTGGCCCGGCAGGTAGGGGCAGGGGGAGGGCGCCGTCAGGTAGAATTGCGGTGTGTCGCGCGGATGGCTCGTCACGCTGGGAAGGCTCGCCCTCGGGGCCAAGGCATCGAACGCCGGCACCGCAGCCAATGTAACGGGATCGCCGCGGGGCTCAACCGGATTGATGGGTCATGACGGCGGCTTTCCGCCGCCATGCCCTCACCCGAAGGGGGGATCAGTCGCGCACGACGGCCAGACCGAGCAGCAGGTCGTGGCCGAGGCGCCGGTCGGAGCGCACGAGGCCGAACACCACGTCGATGCACCAGAGCAGGAAGGTCGAGATCGCCACGTAGAACAGCAGCGCGTGGATGCCCGCGGTCAAGAAATCCACCGGGCGCCCGCTCTCGGGTGCCACCACGCGCAGGCCGAGCATGCGCATCCCGAGCGTGCTCTGCTTGGAACCGCCCACCGTGATCGCGCTGTAGAGGATGCCGCTGACCCCGAGGATCGGGAACAGCATCCAAGCAAAGCCGAAGGTCAGCACGCCGAGGATCGCGATCGCCGTGGCGAGCACGGCCGTGAACACGAAGATGAAGGCGAGATCGAGCAGGTAGGCGACCGTACGCCCGCCCAGACTCGCCCTCACATACGGCACGGGGAATCCGCCCTGGCCCGGCATTCCCGTCGGGTTGGTGTAGCCGGGGTGATAACCGGGCTGAAAATCCGTCATGGCCGCCGCTTCCTCGACCGTTGCGTGCACGTTCGGCAAGTGGGGAGACGGCGCCGCGCTCTCAAGAGAGGAGGGGCAAGAGAGGAGGGGCAAGAGACGACCGCCCATCGCCATCACCGTATTCCGGGATCAGCCGCCTCGGCCTCGGGCGTCGTCAGGTAGTAGCGCCTGAGCAGGTAGAGCGAGGCGCCATTCACCGGCCCCTGGTCGGTCGTCACGGCATTGAGTTCGTCGCCGGGACCGAAGTGGCAGATGAGGAAGCGGGGCCGGGTCGCTTCGGCCTTCGGAAGCGCACCGGTGCCGCCCGTGAGGCGATAATCGACCCGCACGCTGTCGCGGCTCGCGCCGGATCCCACCCGCAGCAGGTCGATCTCGGCGCCGGGCGGGGCGAGCGCCGGCACGGCCCGGCGGCAGAGCATCGCCCGGCGCGCGTCGAGCGACGTGTCGCAGCCGAATCCGGCCGCGAGCCAGAGGATGACGGCGCCCGCCAGCGCCGCCCGCTCGATGCGGACCAAGGTCGTTGCGCCTAGAATCGGCCCGTCAGGCGCCCGCGCGCAGGCGCTCGGCGACGCGGGGGGCGTAGTAGGTCAGCACCCCGTCGGCCCCCGCCCGCTTGAAGGCGAGCAGGCTCTCGGTCATGGCGCGGTCGCCGTCGAGCCAGCCGTTGCGGGCGGCGGCCTCGATCATCGCGTACTCGCCCGACACTTGGTAGGCGAAGGTCGGCACGCCGAACTCCGTCTTCACGCGGGTGATGATGTCGAGATAGGGCAGGCCGGGCTTGACCATGACCGAGTCGGCGCCCTCGGCAAGATCGAGGGCGACCTCGCGCAGGGCCTCGGCCGCGTTGCCGGGGTCCATCTGGTAGGTGCGCTTGTCGCCGACCAGCGCCGCGCTGGTGCCGATGGCGTCGCGGAACGGTCCGTAGAAGGCGCTGGCGTATTTCGCCGCGTAGGCCATGATCTGCACGTCGCGAAAGCCGGCCCGGTCGAGACCGGTGCGGATCGCGCCGACGCGCCCGTCCATCATGTCGGAGGGGGCGATGATGTCGGTGCCGGCCTCGGCCTGGATCAGGCTCTGCTCGACCAGCACCGCCACGGTCTCGTCGTTGAGGATGGCGCCCCCCTCGATCAACCCGTCATGGCCGTGGCTGGTATAGGGGTCGAGCGCGACATCGGTCATCACGCCGATCTCGGGGACCGCCCGCTTCACCGCCCGCACCGCCCGGCAGACGAGGTTTTCGCGGTTCAGCGCCTCGGAGCCGGTCGGGTCGCGCAGGGACGGCTCGGTGTAGGGGAAGAACGAAATCGCCGGGATCCCCAGCCGCGCGGCGCGCTCGGCCTCGCGCACGATCTCGTCCACGCTCAGGCGCTCGACGCCGGGCATGGAGGCGATCGGCTCGCGGCGTCCCTGCCCCTCGATCACGAAGAGCGGCCAGATCAGATCATCGACGGTGAGGGTATGTTCACGCACGAGGCGACGCGACCAATCCGCCTTGCGGTTGCGGCGCGGGCGCTGGGTCAGGCTCAGCGGCCCCGCACCGGGGGCGGCTTCGCGCGCGGTCTCGATGGCGAGCGGGCGCGGGGTGGCGTCAGACATGAGCCTCAGGACTCCGGTTGCTCCAGGACGCTCTCGAACCGAGGGGGAGACCGGTTCGGCGCGCAGGAGCGCATCACGACAAAGACGTCAAAGCCAGGCTCGACCGCAAGCCCGGCGGCGATGGCTCGGGGCGGGCATTCCGGATTCGCATCCCCCGGCCACCATCCCGCGGCCGGAAGGTGCCCCAAGAAGAAGGGGTGAGGAAAGCGCCCCGGACCGCGCGGCCCTCGACGATGCTCAAGCCTCTTGCTGTCGCATCGTCTCCTCGGGCGGGCCGGCTTCCGCCTTTTGCGGCGGTGCCCTAGCACATCCGGATTCGGGCTCGAAAGGTGCCGTTGCCGCAGGTCGCCGCCGAAGGCGGATGGCTCCGTCCCAGGGCTCGCTCGTCGGACATCGACGGAGCGCTTCCGAACGGTGCCGCGAGGCGGTCGATGCGGCCCGGAGCCGCCGCACGCTTCGCGTTGACGCCCCACCCGGGAGTTCGTCTAAGAGGGCCGCGCAAAGCCCCCGAGCGCAGAGCCTCCAGGCATAGGGCCCGTCTTCGCAACGGCGGGCATCCGCTCGGGTGACGATGCGGCGGAGGGGAGCGCGGCGGTGGAGCGCGGAATGTCGGGTGGGCAAGTGGCCTCACAACAAAAGGCCTCGCAACGGGACGTGCGCGCGCCGTCGGCCGAGCCCGAGATCGTGTTCGAGACCCGCGGCGAGGCCGGGCTGATCACGCTGACACGGCCGAAGGCGCTCAACGCCCTCACCCTGCCGATGGTGGAGGCGATGCACCGCCAGCTCCGGGCCTGGGCCGGGGATGCGCGGGTCAGCCGGATCGTGGTGCGCGGCTCGGGCGGGCGCGCCTTCTGCGCGGGCGGCGACATCCGCCAGATCCAGGCCCTCGGCAAGGCCGGGCGCCATGCCGACGTGATGGCGTTCTGGCGCGGAGAATACTGGCTGGACGCCGCCGTGAAGTCCTACCCCAAGCCCTACATCGCCCTGATCGAGGGGATCGTCATGGGTGGCGGCGTCGGCATCTCGCTGCACGGCGACGTGCGGGTGGCGGCCGAGAATTACAGCTTCGCCATGCCCGAGACCGGCATCGGCTTCTTCCCCGATGTCGGCGCCACCTACGCCCTGCCGCGCCTGCCCGGCTATACCGGGCGCTATCTCGCCCTGACCGGCGCGCGGATCGGCGCGGGCGACGCGCTCGCCGTCGGCCTCGCGACCCACGCGGCGCGGGCTCAAGATTTCGAGACCATCATCGAGCGGCTGGCGGGGGGAGGGGCGATCGCCCGCGCCTTCGACGGCCTCGAACCGCCGGGCACGGAGACCGGCCCCCTCGTCGCCGAGCGCGCGCTGATCGATGCCTGCTTCTCCGCCGACACCGTCACGGAGGTGCTTGCCCGGCTCGACGCGGCGGCGCGGGACGGCTCCGCTTTTGCCGGGGCGACCGCGGCGACGATCCGCACCCGCTCGCCCACCAGCCTGACCATTGCCCTGGCGCAGATGCGCCGCGGCGCCGGGATGAGCTTTGCCGAGGCGATGCTCGCCGAGTACCGGCTGTGCGAACGGTTGATGCGCGGGCACGATTTCTACGAGGGTGTGCGGGCGGTGATCATCGACAAGGACAACCGGCCGGCCTGGCAACCCGCGAGCCTGGACGCGGTCGATGCCGGGGCGATCGAGGCCGCCTTCGGCCCGCTCGACGGCCCCGAGCCGCTCTTCGACGGCAGCCAAGGTCCGCCTGAGGCGGCGCCCGCCACGGAGGCACGGTCGTGAGGGCGCTCGCCAAGGTCGGCTCGACCCTCGACGGGCGCGGACGCCCGAGCGCTGGGGCCGGCGACCGGATCGAGGGCACCGCCCCGCGGGCGCAGACCCGCTGGGACGTGGTGCTGGTCTGGTTCATGCGCATCACCGCGCTGGTCTGGCTGGTGAAGGGCCTCGCGACCTGGGGCGAGATCCTCGACCTGATCCCCGGCCGGACGCCGTTCGCCGAACTGCCGATGGGGCGGCAATCGGCGATCGTCTATTTCGCGGTGATCGACTTCGTGGCGGCGGTCGGCCTGTGGCTGACGAGCGCCTGGGGCGGCGTGGTCTGGCTGCTCGCCGCGACCTCGGCCCTGACGCTGGCGCTGCTGACGCCGCAGCTCCTGCCGATGTCCGTGCCGGTGATCGCAGTGCAGGCAAGCATTGTCGCCGTTTACTTCGTGTTATCCTGGCTGGCGGCGCGCGATGTAGGCTGAACAAGAGGTCAACATCATCGTTTCATTTTGCATTTACCGACAGAAGTAAATCGCGAGTTCATCCTGTCGCTTAAATCGGCTTTCATCGGTGCGGCCTAGGTTCACCTCATAAGCGATGCCGGCCAGCAAGAGCCGGTACGAACCGACAGGAAGGCACCACGATGAGCACGAAGGCCGCCAACACCGCCCTCAAGACCACCGACGCCGCTCCGGAGCTTCAGGGTGCGGCTGGCTCCTATCTCGAGGCGCTGCACCTCGTGGAGCGTCTGCACCGCCGCCTCCTCGACGTCATCAAGGACGAGTTCGACCGGCGCGGCCGCGAGGACGTCAACAGCGTCCAGGCGCTGCTACTCTACAACATCGGCGACAAGGAGCTGACCGCCAGCGAGCTGCGCTCGAAGGGCTACTATCTCGGCTCGAACGTGTCCTACAACGTTAAGAAGCTCGTCGAGGCCGGCTTCCTGCACCACGCCCGCTCCAAGACCGACCGGCGCTCGGTGCGCATCAGCCTGACCCCGAAGGGCCGCGAGATCCACGACCTGATCCAGGGCCTCTACGACAAGCACGCCCGCACGATCCAGCCGATCGGCGGCATCTCCGAAGACGATTTCGGCCGCCTCAACCTCGCGCTCTCCCGCCTGGAGCGCTTCTGGACCGACCAGATCCGCTACCGTCTCTGAGCAAGGCGCCGGGACATCGAAAGCAGGAAGGCCGGAGGGTTCCGTGGCGAACCCTCCGGCCTTCCTGCTTTTCGTCGCGTCACCGCACAAGAAAAAGGGCGCCGCCCTCTCAGGCAGCGCCCCTGGTCTCACCGGATCGAGTCCGGCGACGCCTTCTTAGTTGAAGGTGTCGATCTCAGCGGACTCGTAGGAGGTGACTTCCATGCCGACACAGATCTCGGCAACGACGGGAGCGGACCACTTCATGACGTTTCTCCTAGTAGACGAAGGGATGAAAACCGAACCAGCCTCAGGCTGGTGACGCCTTCTTAGTTGAAGGTGTCGATCTCGGCGGACTCGTAGGAGGTGACTTCCATGCCGACGCAGATCTCGGCAACGATGGGGGCAGACCACTTCATGGCGTGTCTCCTGATAAAGTTTTGAAGACGAAGATCGGTGTTTCGACCGGCCCAACCTCGAACTGAGGTGGGCCGCTCGTGTCCCGGGTCCCTCGTGTTCGACGCCCTTGATATAGACAATCCGTTGGGCGCAATTCAAGCGGACCCTACACTTATATTTCTCATAGACTGCTCTCAGAAACGCCCAAGCTGGCCCCTGAGAGTGGCATCTTTCTGCCGGATGCGCGGAAAAGTGCTGGCCTATCAGGGACATGGTGCCGATCACCGCGATTCACAAGCGCGCCCGGCAGGGCGGTTCGCGCGATCTTTTGCCGATTTCTCCCGATCATTTTTATCCGAAGGCCGACGCTCCGGGCATGGGCCGGCGCCCGAACGGGCCGGCTCGGCCTGAACGCATGCCGACGCGCCCGCTCTTGTGATGCCGGGGGCGATGCGGCAAAGCGGGGCCCTCGCGCGCACACGACTTCAAGAGCCCCGAAATGCACGACATCCGCGCCATCCGCGAGAACCCCGAGGCCTTCGACCGCGACCTCGAGCGTCGCGGCCTCGCGCCCCTCAGCGCCGAGCTGATCGCCCTCGACGACGCGCGCAAGGCCGCGGTCTCGGCCGCGCAGGCGGCCCAGGAGCGGCGCAACGCGCTGTCCAAGGAGATCGGCGCCGCCAAGAAGGCTAAGGACGAGGCCCGCGCGACCGAGCTGATGGCCGAAGTCGCCCGCCTGAAGGAAGAGGCCCCGGGCCTCGAAGCCGCGCAAGGCGAGGCGGCGAAAGCCCTCGACGAACGCCTCGCCGCGATCCCGAATCGTCCGAAGGACGACGTGCCCCCCGGCGCCGACGAGCACGGCAATGTCGAGTACCGCCGCTTCGAATCCTCCCGTGAGCGCCTGGAGCAAGGCCGCCAGCATTTCGAGCTCGGCGAGGCCACCGGCCTGATGGATTTCGAGGCCGCCGCCAAACTCTCCGGCTCGCGCTTCGTCGTGCTGAAGGGCCAGCTCGCCCGGCTGGAGCGGGCGCTCGGCCAGTTCATGCTCGACCTGCACACGAATGAGCACGGCTACACCGAGGTGGTACCGCCGGTCCTCGTGCGGGAGGAAGCGATGTTCGGCACGGCGCAATTGCCGAAGTTCCGCGACGATCAATTCGCGGCGGGCGAGAACTTCTGGCTGATCCCCACGGCGGAAGTCCCGCTCACCAACCTCGTGCGCGAAAGCATCCTGGCCGAGGACGAGCTACCCCTGCGCTTCACCGCGCTCACCCCCTGCTTCCGCGCGGAGGCCGGGGCGGCGGGGCGCGACACCCGCGGCATGCTGCGACAGCACCAGTTCAACAAGGTCGAGCTGGTCTCGATCACCGCACCCGAAAAGTCGGCCGAAGAGCATGAGCGGATGCTCGCCTGCGCCGAGGCGGTCCTCAAAAAACTCGATCTCACCTATCGCGTCATGACGCTGTGCACCGGCGACATGGGCTTTGCGAGCCAGAAGACCTACGACATCGAGGTCTGGGTGCCGGGCCAGCAGACCTATCGCGAGATTTCGTCCTGCTCGGTCTGCGGCGAATTCCAGGCGCGGCGGATGAATGCGCGCTACCGGGCCAAGGAGGGCAGGGGGGTCGGCTTCGTCCACACCCTGAACGGCTCAGGCGTCGCGGTCGGCCGCGCCCTGATCGCCGTGATGGAGAACTACCAGAACCCCGACGGCAGCATCACGATCCCGTCGGCGCTCCAGCCCTACATGGGCGGCCTGAACCGGATCGAGGGACCGAACCACTGATGCGCATCCTGGTCACCAACGACGACGGCATCCACGCGCCGGGCCTGGAAACGCTGGAAGGCATCGCCCGGGCGCTTAGCGACGATGTCTGGGTGGTCGCGCCCGAGACCGATCAATCGGGCGTGTCGCACTCGCTCTCGCTCAACGATCCGCTGCGGCTGCGCCAGATCGCGGACAAGCGCTTCGCGGTGAAGGGCACGCCCTCGGACTGCATCATCATGGGGGTGGCCCACATCCTCAAGGACCACAAACCCGACCTCGTGCTCTCCGGCGTCAACCGCGGGCAGAACGTGGCCGAGGACGTGACCTATTCCGGCACCATCGCCGGGGCGATGGAGGGCACGATCCTCGGCATCCGCTCGATCGCGCTGAGCCAGGCCTACGGCGTAGGCGGGAGGGCCAACCTGAAATGGGCCTGCGCCGCCGCGCACGGGCCGCGGGTGATCGAGAAGATTTTGGAGATCGGGATCGAGCCCGGCATCCTCGTCAACGTCAACTTTCCCGATTGCGATCCGGAAGACGTGCAGGGCGTGGCGGTCTCGGCCCAGGGTCAGCGCAATCAGGCGCTCCTGCAGATCGATGCTCGCCATGACGGGCGCGGCAATCCCTATTTCTGGCTCGCTTTCGCCAAGGCGCGGTTCGAGCCCGGCAACGGCACCGATCTCAAGGCGATCGCCGAGAACCGCATCTCGGTGACGCCGCTGCGGCTCGACCTCACCGACGAGCCGGAACTGACCCGATTCGCCGCGGCGTTCCGGGCGTGAGCGGGGGCGGCCGTCCGGGCTCTCATGCCGCCTGAGGACGGAGAGCCCGACGAACGGGCCCACAGGCTGTCCGCAGGGCTGGCGGAGGCGACCGGCAACGCCGCCTTCGTGCTGGCCCTGCGCGAGCGGGGCGTGCGCGACACCGCCGTGTTGCGGGCGATGGAGCAGGTGCCGCGCGAGCGCTTCGCGCCGCCGGCCCTGCGCCCCCATGCGCGGCGGGACATCGCCCTGCCGCTTGCCTGCGGCCAGACCATGACCGCGCCGAGCGTCGTCGCGCAGATGCTCGGTGCCCTCGACCTCGCCCCCGGCCAGCACGTGCTGGAGGTCGGCACCGGCACGGGCTACGTCACCGCCCTGCTGGTGCGGCTCGGGGCCGCCCATGTGCGCAGCCTGGAGCGCTACGAGCGGCTCGCCCGCACGGCGCGGGCGCATCTCGGGCCCGACCTCGCCGACGCCACCGTCGAGACCCATGACGGGCTCGCGCCCGAAGTGGTGCGAGGCGGAAGCTACGACCGCATCCTCATCAACGGCAGCCTCGCCGCACTGCCGCCGCACCTTCCCGCCGCGCTGAAATCCGGCGGCCGGCTGGTGGCGGGCCATTGGACCGGGCGGGGCAGCCGGCTCGTGACCCTGACCCGCGACAGCGCGGCCGCCTATGCCCGAACGGAAGGGGCGGCCCTGCGCCTCGGCCCTCTGACGCCGGGGCGTGCGCTGGGCGCCTAGCGGATCAAAAACGGTCCGGCGCGTGCGCGTCGAGGGGCGGTCTCGCCCGCCTGGACGCGGGATCGACCCCGTTGCCAGACTCCCTCAACCTTTACGGAACCCGCACGAAACCGATCCCTGCGACGATCTCGGGAACGGTTGCTTAACCTGAATCCCGTTTGAATAGCTCATCACGTTGCGTCAGTGTTTAAGCGGGTGCGTCGATGCGGGTTCGGGGGAAAATACTGGGCTTGAGGACGCTGTCGCGCTTCGCCCTCATCGGTATGATCGGCGGTGGCACCGCTGCTTGTTCGTCGGACGCCTCGCGTCTCGGCGATCCCTTCACCAACCCGTTCGCTTCGCTGACGGGTGAACCTTCGGCCACCGGCAGTCTGCCGGATGACGGCCTCGGGGGTGAGATGGCGCCGGCGCCTGCGATCCGCACGCCGCGCATCCAGTCCCAGGCGCTGCCCGCTCCCGGCCCGGCCCTGTCGCCGCGCCCCGGTGCGATGAGCGCCGCCCCGGCCGCGTCCCGGCCCGTGACCCGCGTCGCGACGGCCGAGCCGCTCTCCGGCGGCATGGCGAGCAACGTGGCCGGCCTGAACCCCGATGCGGGCCGTGCGATGACGCCGCGCGCTTCCGCCCCGGCGCCGCAGCCCAAGCTCCAGTTCGGCAAGCCCATCGACAAGGCGGCCGAGAAGGCGGCTGAGAAGCGTGCCGCCGAGGCCGCGGCCGCGAAGGCCACCGAGGCCCGCCGCGACGCCGAGCGTCAAGCGGCCGCCGCCAAGGTCGCCGAGGCCAAGGCGGCCGAAGCCAAGGCCGCGGAGAAGGCGGCGCAGTCCAAGAAGCTCGCCGAGGCCAAGGCGGCCGAGGCGAAGAAGGCGGCGGAGGCGGCCAAGCATCCGCGTCCGGGCCAGAAGGGCGCCGAGAAGGTCGCCAAGGCCGAGACGAAGGTCGATCCGAAGGAGGCAGCCAAGGAGGCTGCGAAAGCGGAAGCCACCCGCAAGGCCGAAGCCGACGCCAAGCAGGCCAAGGCGGACGCCGCCAAGAAGCTCGCCGAGGCCCGCGCCGCGGAAACGGCCGCGAAGGCCGCCGCCAAGGAGAGCAAGGAGGCCGCCAAGGCCTCCGCGAAGGACACGGCACCGGCGGCCCCCGTGAAGGTCGCCAGCGCCGACGCGGCGGCCCCGATCCCGGCCGCCGCCCCGGCAGCCCCGGCCGAGTCGTTCCGCTGGCCCGCCAAGGGCCGGATCATCAATGCCTACGGCTCGTCCGGCAACGAGGGCATCAACATCGCCGTGCCCGAGGGCACGCCGGTCAAGGCCGCCGAGGACGGCACCGTGGCCTATGCCGGCTCCGACGTGAAGGGCTACGGCAAGCTGGTGCTGGTGCGGCACAACAACGGCTACGTCTCGGCCTACGCCCATAACGGCGAGCTGGACGTGCGCCCCGGCGAGAAGGTGAAGCGCGGCCAGACCATCGCCAAGTCCGGCGCCACCGGCAACGTCACCTCGCCCCAGCTCCACTTCGAGCTGCGCAAGGGCGCGACCCCGGTCGATCCGATGCCTCATCTCGGCGGCTGATTTTTTCGACTGACGTGACATGAGAACGGCGGCTCCGTGAGGGGCCGCCGTTTTCGTTTTGGGACTCGCCGAAACAGTCTGAGTCCCCCTCTCGCCGCACGCGGGGAGAGGGGATGCGCGGAAAACCTATCCGTCGAGCCGCTGACCCAACCGTCCGGCGAGATCCTGGATGAACTGGAACGCGGTGCGCCCCGAGCGCGAGCCGCGGGTGGTGGCCCATTCGAGCGCCTCGGCCCGCACCCGCTCCGGCGCCACGTCGAGCGCGTAGCGCTCCACATAGGCGCGGATCATCGCCAGATATTCGTCCTGGCTGCATTTGTGGAAGCCGAGCCAAAGGCCGAAGCGGTCGGAGAGCGAGACCTTCTCCTCGACCGCCTCGCCGGGATTGATCGCGGTGGAGCGCTCGTTCTCGACCATCTCGCGGGCCAGCAGGTGGCGCCGGTTCGAGGTGGCGTAGAACAGCACATTGCCCGGCCGCCCCTCGATGCCGCCGTCGAGCGCCGTCTTGAGCGACTTGTACGACGTGTCGTCGGCGTCGAACGAGAGGTCGTCGCAGAAGACCAGCCAGGGGTGCGGGTCGTTGCGGAGCAGGCTCATCAGCTCGGGCAACGCCTCAATGTCCTCGCGGTGAATCTCCACGAGCTTCATCGGCAGCGCGCCCTCCGGCCGGCGCGCGTTGATCTCGGCATGGGCCGCCTTCACCAGCGAGGACTTGCCCATGCCGCGCGCGCCCCAGAGCAGGGCGTTGTTGGCCGGCAAGCCGCGGGCGAAGCGCTCGGTGTTCTCCACCAAAGTCTCGCGGGCCCGGTCGATGCCGGTGAGGAGGCCGATCTCGACCCGGTTGACCCGCGGCACCGGGATGAGCCGCCGCTCGGGCCCCCACAGGAAGGCGTCGGCGGCACTCGTATCCACCTTCGGGACGATGGGCGGGGCGGTGCGCTCCAGGGCTGCGGCGATCCGCTCCAGAAGCGGCAGGAGATGCGGAATGGGGTCGGCGGGCGTCGGCTCTGAGGCCATGATCTCGGGTCCGGTTGCGGGGGAGGGCGGCCGCCCTCGCTGAGGTGGCGCCTTTTAGGCGAAGGCCGAAAGAAAGGGGAACCGCGGCGGCGCCGGCCCGGATGCATCCCAAGGCGACGATCCTAGTTTTCTTCCGGCCTCAAGCGCCGACGACCGCCTCCGCAGCCTCAAGCTGTCGCACCGCTCGATGCGTTTCAGGACCGCAGTCCTGCAAAGCCCGCTTCGCAGGGCGGTCTTCGCGCCGTGAGCCCGCCCGAGCGGCGTCGCGCGATTGGCCCGCGGATGCCTCGCCCCGCCGTTGCTTTCGAATCGCCCGTCGCTATAGTCCGCGCGCTTTCCGGCAGGTCAGTTCTGGCCCGCCGGTTCTGGCAAGTCTCTTTTTGGCCAGTCGCTTTCGGCAAGCCGATTTTGACAAGCCCGTCGTCGCAAGGCACCGGTCCCGCCGGGCCTCACGGGCCGCAGCCCTCGATCAGGAGTGTCTCGCGTTGATCACCCCCGCCTTCGCGCAAGGAGTCGGTGCCGGAAGCGGCGCGGATGTCGCGTTGCAGTTCGTGCCCTTCGTCCTGATCTTCGTGATCATGTATTTCCTGATTCTGCGCCCGCAGCAGCGCCGGCTCAAGGATCACCAGAACATGGTGAAGAACGTGCGCCGCGAGGACACCATCGTGACCACGGGCGGCCTCGTCGGCCGCGTCACGAAGGTCGCGGACGACGCCGCCGAGATCGAGGTCGAGATCGCCCCGAACGTGCGTGTGAAGGTGGTGCGCACGATGATCTCCGAGGTTCGCGTCAAGGGCGCCCCGGTCAAGGCCTCCTGAGAGGCCCCATGAGGGTGTCGGCGCACAGGCCCGGCACCTTTCGGTAAAACCATTCGGAACCGGGCGGATGCTGCGCTTCTCGAGAACCAAGATTTTCGCGACCCTGGCCATCATCCTGATCGGTCTGAGCCTCGCCGTGCCGAGCTTCTTCTCGAAGGAGCAGCGCGAGGCCTTCGTCAACGCGCTTCCGAAATCGGTCCAATGGATGGTGCCGACCCGGGCGATCGTGCTCGGCCTCGACCTCCAGGGCGGCTCGCAGATCCTGCTGGAGATCGACCAGCCCGACCTCGTCCGCTCGATGGTCACCGGCCTGCGCGACGACGTGCGCCGCATCCTGCGCGAGGCCTCGGTCTCGCCCGAGGGCGGCATCCGCGTCATCAACCGCGGCGTCGAGCTGCGCATCCCCGATGCGGCCGCCCGCGCGAAGGTGATGCCGAAGCTGCGCGAACTCGCAGCGCCCATCAACAACCCGCTCGCGGCCGGCGGCCAGACCCTCACGGTCAACGAGGCCGAGAACGGCACCGTCCAGCTCGTCCTCACCGAGGCCGGCATCAACGACCGCACCCGCCGTGCCGTCAGCCAGGCGATCGAGGTCGTGCGCAAGCGCATCGATTTCGGCGGCACCAAGGAGCCGTCGATCCAGCAGCAGGGCGCCAGCCGCATCCTCGTCCAGGTGCCGGGTCTGCAGAACCCGCAGGAGCTGGAGGACCAGCTCGGCAAGACCGCCAAGCTCGAATTCCGGATGCTGGCCGATTCGCCCTCCGGCGACGTCGACATGCTCGCTTCGAAGGACGAGGGCGGCGCCAAGGTACCGGTCGAGCGCCGGGTCATGGCCGATGGCAGCGATCTCACCGACGCCCAGCCCGCCTTCGACCCGCAGACCCACGAGCCGATGGTGAGCTTCAAGTTCAACCTGCGCGGCGCCCAACGCTTCGGTCAGGCGACCTCGGAGAATGTCGGCCGGCGCATGGCGATCGTGCTCGACAACGTGATCCAGTCGGCCCCGGTGATCCGCTCGGCGATCACCGGCGGCACCGGCCAGATCACCGGCAACTTCACCGTCAAGGACGCCAACGACCTCTCGGTGCTGCTGCGCGCCGGCGCCCTGCCGGCCAAGCTCACCGTGGTCGAGCGCCGCGTCGTCGGCCCCGGCCTCGGCCGCGACTCGATCGAGGCCGGCAAGATGGCGACCCTGGTCGCGGGCGGCCTCGTCATCGCGTTCATGTTCGCGACCTACGGCACCTTCGGCTTCATCGCCAACATCGCGCTCATCGTCCATGTCGGCCTCATCCTCGGCCTGATGTCGGTGCTGGAGGCGACGATGACGCTGCCGGGCATCGCCGGCATCGTGCTCACCATCGGCACGGCGGTCGATTCGAACGTGCTGATCTACGAGCGCATGCGCGAGGAAGCCCGCGGCGGCCGCTCCCTGGTCTCGGCGCTTCAGGCCGGCTTCGACCGGGCGTTCGCCACCATCATCGACTCGAACTCGACCATGGCGATCGCCGCCCTGCTCCTGTTCTTCATGGGCTCGGGCCCGGTGAAGGGCTTCGCCGTGGTGTTCATCCTCGGCATCCTCACCACCGTCATCACCGCCGTGACGCTGACGCGCATGATGATCGCGCTGTGGTACAACTGGTTCCGGCCCAAGGCCCTGCCGTTCTAGGGGCGCTGCCGCCTCGTTCCCGGCGCGGCCCACGCGCCGCGCGAAAGCTGAAATCTCAGGGGAAGCGCGCGGAGCGCCCCCTTCGCTTCGAGATCGACCATGCGCCTGCTTCGCCTCTGGCCCGACGAATCGCATTTCGACTTCATGCGGTTCCGGCGCGTCACCTTCCCGCTCTCGGCGGTGATGTCGGTCGTGACGCTTGTGCTGTTCATCACGGTCGGGCTCAACTACGGCATCGACTTCAAGGGCGGCACCCTGGTCGAGCTTCAGGCCAAGGCCGGCCAGACGGCAGATGTCGCCGAGATCCGCCACACCGCCAACGGCTTCGGCTTCGGCGAGACCGAGGTGCAGGAGCTCGGCGGCGAGGGTCAGGTGCTGGTGCGCTTCCCGCTCCAGGCCGGCGAGCAGGGCCAGACCGCGGTGATGCAGAAGGCGCACGCCGCCTTCGATGCGGGCTACGATTTCCGCCGCACCGAGACCGTGGGGCCGCGCGTCTCGGGTGAGCTGGTGCAGTCCGGCACGATCGGCGTCGTGCTCTCGGTGCTGGCGGTGCTGGTCTACCTGTGGTTCCGCTTCGAGCGGGAGCTGGCGCTCGGCGCCATCGTCGGCACCCTGCACGACATCGTGCTGACGGTCGGCGTGTTCATCATCACCCGCATCGAGTTCAACATGACCTCGATCGCCGCGATCCTCACCATCGTCGGCTACTCGCTCAACGAGACGGTGGTGGTGTTCGACCGGACCCGCGAGCTGATGCGCCGCTACAAGACGATCCCGGTGGTGGAACTCCTCAACCTCTCGATCAACTCCACCATGTCGCGCACGGTGATGACCTCACTCTCCACCACCCTGTCGCTCGTGGCGCTGGTGATGTTCGGCGGCGAGGCGATCAAGGGCTTTGCCGTGGTGATGCTGTGCGGCGTGGTGATCTGCACTTACTCCGCGATCTTCGTCTCGACCCCGGCGCTGATCTATATCGGCCTGCGCCTGTCCGGTGCGAAGGCATCGCAGCGCGAATCCGGCCTGCCGCAGGCGGCCGAGTAGGGCGCGGCGTGCGGCGGGAGGCGCGAGACCGATCCGGGACGCCTTTCTCCGCCCCGGCGGTTGAGAGGGGCGCCCGCGCCTCCGACATCCTCCGGGACGGAATGCGGGCGAACGGAGGCATGGCGTGAGCGAGGGACGAATCCCCGGGCAGATCCACGACGGCTTCCTGCCCGGCCGCCACGGCATCGACGCCTATGGCAATGGCGGCTTCCGCTTCGGGCAGATGTCCCACCGGGGCTCGATCCTGCTGCTGCCCTCCGGCGTGCGCGCCTGGGAGGTGAGCGAGCCCACCGGCATCGACGGGACGAGCCTCGGCCCGGTTCTCGCCGAGGCCGAGGGGATCGAACTGCTTCTCATCGGCACCGGCGCCGAGATCGTGTTCCTGCCCGAATCCTTGCGCCAGCGCCTCAAGGCCGCAGGCATCGGCCTGGACACGATGCAGACGGGAGCGGCCGCGCGGACCTACAACATCCTGATGGCCGAGAACCGCAAGGTCGCGGCCGCGCTGATCGCCGTCTAGAGCCGCATCCCACCGGATTGCATCAGGCCGGGTACGGCTCTAGGTCCTTGTTTTGACGCGCATTCTTTCGACGGACCGGCAACCACCTCGTCGGACTGCGCTCTGAGTTCCGAACGCCGCATGAGCCCCGCTCCATGACGCGCCCCGAGACCCGAACCGAGACGAGCCCGGAGGCCGGCAACGGCGGGCTCGCCTTCGCCTTCCGGCATTGCGAGGAACTGGTGCGCGCGAGCGACCCAGACCGCTATTTCGCGGCCCTGTTCGCGCCCGCCGCCTTCCGGCCGCACCTCTTCGCACTCTCCGCCTTCAGCCTGACCATCGCCCGCGTCCGCGAGGCGGCCTCGAACCCGATGGCCGGGGAGATCCGCCTGCAATGGTGGCGCGACGCGCTTCAGGGCGAGGCGCGGGGCGATGTTCGGGCCAATCCCGTCGCCGCGGCCCTGGACGATGCGATCGTCACCCGCCGCCTCGGGCGCCAGCCCTTCGTCGACCTGATCGATGCCCGCGTCTTCGACCTCTACGACGACCCGATGCCGCGGGTGAACGATCTGGAGGGCTATTGCGGCGAGACCGCCTCGGCACTAATCCGCCTGTCCGCGCTGGTGCTTGCCGACGGGGCCGAGCCCGGCGGGGCGGCGGCCGCCGGCCATGCGGGCGTCGCCTACGGGATCACCGGCCTGCTACGGGCGCTGCCGTGGCACGCCCGCCAGGGGCAGGTCTACCTGCCCGGCGACCTGCTGCGCCAGAATGGGGTGACGCGCGAGGACATCGTCTCGGGCCGGGGCGGGCCGGGGCTCGTGCGCACCTGCGCCGAATTGCGGGCGCTGGCACGGCGCCACCTTGCTGCCTACGAGACGGCTCGCGGCACCATCGCTCCGGCGGCCCGCCCTGCTTTCCTGCCGACGGCTTTGGTCGAGCCCTATCTCGTGGCGATGGAGCGGGCCGGCTACGACCCGCTCAACAGCGTGATCGAGATCCCCCGCTGGCGCCGCCTGTGGCGGCTGTGGCGGGCGGCGCGCACCGGGCGGTGAGGAAACGAGGCGGGAGCGGCCTCGCATCGGATTTTGCAATCGCCATCAATAGCGAATTGCTATTTCACTGAGTTTTGCTATGCATCTCGCATGGCCGAGGTCGTCTACAGTAAAGCTGCCTTGAAAGCTTTGATCCGGCTTCCGGCCGATGTATCTCGGAAAATTCGCCTTAAAATCGAGCAATACGCGGCCGAACCGGAGGCCCTTGCCAACAACGTGAAGGCGCTCCGAGGGGAGCCGGGTGTCCTGCGCCTGCGGGTTGGAGATTGGCGCGTGCTCTTCACTGAGGAAGGCATCGTGGTTTCCGTCATCAAGATCGCACCACGCGGTGAGGCGTACGACTGACCGGCGGAGGAAACGAGAACCCATGAACACGCGGATCATCACCACCCCCGGCGGCGAGCGTCTCGTGCTGGTGCCCGAGTCGGATTTCGAAGCGCTGGTGGCGGCGGCCGAAGACAATGCCGACCGTACCGCCATAGCGGAGTTTCGGCGCAAGCTCGCTGCGGGTGAGGAAGAGCTGATTCCGGCCTCGGTCGTGGAGAGGCTTCTTTCCGGCGAAAACCGTGTCCGCGTCTGGCGCGAGCACCGTGGCCTGAGCGGGACTGCGCTCGCGAAGCAGGCGGGCCTCGCTCAGGCCTACCTGTCGCAGATTGAGACGGGAGCACGGGAAGGCACCTTAGAAACCTACGGCAAGCTGGCCGCGGCCCTGGCGGTTTCCCTGGACGATCTCGCCGGCTGATGCTCCCATCCGGGTCGGCGACCGGCCGCGTTGCCGGCCGCCTGGGGCCGCCTCAGCGCGCCTTCTTCGTCAGCTTCTGCGCGATCTCGAACATCTCCTCCGGCGCGTAGTCGGGCGCGAAGGCCGACGGGATGCCCGTGAGCTGGTGGATCTTGCCGCCATCGGGCATGCCCTCCACGATCTCCAGCTCGCCCGGCGGATCGCCCGGCAGGGCGTGCTCGCTGCTGTTCCAGATGCCGGCGATGTCACGGTAATCGTTCGGGCTCCAGGTATAGAGCCGGCGATGCGATCCCTCCTGCAGGTACTTCTGGCATTCGGGGATCTTGTCGAGGTTGATGTTCGGGGTCGGCAGGAACTTGTCGAGATCGACGCCGGTGATCTGCTTGAGCGCCAGGGCGTAGGCGTGAGCGTGGACCGAGCCGCGCACCAAGAGGTAGCCGCACACTTCGCGGCCGGTCGGGTCGGACAGGGTCTCATAGACCCGCAGCTTGTGCAGCCGGGCGCCGCATTCGAGGTGGAAGTTGTGCAGGAGATCGACGACGACATTGCCCGTCGAGGTGATGAAGTCGTTGTTCCACGACGCGCCATTGCTGTTGATGGGCGCCGAACCGCCGCCGTTCGACAGGAAGGCCGCGGCAAGCCGGATGTCCTTCATGTCCTCGAACGGCGCGCCCGAAATGTCGCCTCCATCCGTCTCGTCGCCGTCGTTGTCGGGCCCGTTGTTGAGCATGGCGACGCCGTTGCTCACGAGTTCGACGTGGCCGAGTTCCTCCGCCGTGATGCTGGAAACGAGGCTGTAGAACGGCTTGAGCTTGTCCTTGCTGCGAAAGTTGAAGCTCTGGAACATGTAATTTCCGAGCGTGGACATCTCGCCGTATTTGCCGCCCAGCAACTCCTGCAGCGCAGCGGCTGCGTTGGGGTCCTTCCGTTTCGGTGCGGGAAGCTCGGCTTGTAGCTTATCGACGCGCATGAACATGGGAGAAGACCTCTCGCTGTTGCCGGTCACCACCGGAACGTGCGCCGCAGAAGCCTCCATGCATCGTCACAGCCCAAAGCGGCCCGACGGTCGGAGGTTCGGTCGGGCACTGGGGTGTGCGGTCGGAACCGCGCGGTGAAGGCCTCTGTTCCCGGCCCCACGCACCGGTTGCAGGTTTACCGCCGGGCCGTTCCTGCCCCCGGACCGGCAATGCGCCACTGCGTCGCGGTGCCGGGCCATCGCGCGATGCCGCTTGAGTAGCGTCGCGGCGCGAAGAGCGGGCATTTCACGATTTTGGCCCTGAACAACATCGAGCGGAGCGAAAAACCGAGGCTGCGGAGGCAGCTACCGGTGCTTGAGACTGCCGTAAAAGCAGAACGATCATTTGATGCAATCGTTCGGTGTCGCGGTGCGCAAAAGCGTCACCGCGCAAACATCTGCCGATCGTGGGATTGAATACATGATGCCTTGCGTTGAGCAGGCCTAACGGCTCTGTTAGCACCCTGTGCCAGATGGTCCCGGCGGAAGATCGGGGCCTGGGAGGAGCAAGGCCCGTGACACCCTGGAATCAGGTCTACGATCCGTTCGGGAGCCAATGGCTCTCGACCTTCATGGCATCGCTGCCGGTGATCGCCCTGCTCGGCATGATCGCGAGCGGCAAGATCAAGGTGCACATCGCCGCCATCCTCGCCCTGGCCGTCGCCTTCCTCGTGGCGACGGTCGCCTTCACCATGCCGGTTGATCTCGCGGTCCGCGCGACGATCCTGGGCGTGGTCACGGGCATGTTCCCGATCGGCTGGATCATCCTCAACGTCATCTTCCTCTACCGGCTGACGGTGGAGAAGGGCTGGTTCGCGATCCTCCAGCAATCGGTGGCCGGCATCACCGAGGACCGGCGCATCCAACTCCTGCTGGTGGCCTTCGCCTTCGGTGCCTTCTTCGAGGGCGCGGGCGGCTTCGGCACCCCGGTGGCCGTCACCGGCGCCATCCTGATCGGGCTCGGCTTCTCGCCGCTGGCCGCCTCAGGCCTCTCGCTCATCGCCAACACCGCCCCCGTCGCCTACGGCGCCCTCGGCGCGCCGGTGCAGGGTCTGGCCTCGGTGACGGGCTACGACCCCTACGTGCTCGGCGCGATGATCGGCCGTCAGTTGCCGTTCTTCTCGGTGATCGTGCCGTTCTGGCTGATCTGGGTGTTCGCGGGCTTCCGCGGCATGATCGCGATCTGGCCGCCGATCGCGGTCTGCGGCATCTCGTTTGCCGCGGCGCAGTTCCTGATCTCGAACTACATCAACCCCTGGATCGTCGATATCGGCGCCTCGCTCGTCTCGATGGCCGCCCTCGTCGCCTTCCTGAAGGTGTGGCGGCCGGCCCAGATCTGGTCCTCGCCCGCTCTGCGCGGCCACGACCCGTCGATCGGCTACGGTCAGCCGCGTCCGGCCTCTCTCGGCGCGGGCGTCCCCGGCGATCTGCCCAAGGCGCATGTCGGCGGCCGCACCGCCTCGTCGAGGGAGATCTTCATGGCCTGGGTGCCATGGATCATCCTCTCGATCATCGTGGCGATCTGGGGCACCGGCTGGTTCAAGGGCATCGTCAACCCGATCTTCTCGTGGAAGTACGAGGTGCCGGGCCTGCACAACATGATCATGAAGGTGCCGCCCGTTGAGGCCGCGCCGAAGGCCGAAGCCGCGATCTTCAACTTCACCTACATGTCCTACACCGGCACGGGCGTGCTGTTCGCCGCGATCATCTCCGGCATCATCATGCGGTTCTCGCCGGTCCGCCTCATCACGGCGTATTTCGAGACGATCTGGGTGCTGCGCTACTCGCTCATCACCATCGCGGCGATGCTCGCCCTCGGCGTGCTCACCCGCTACGCCGGTGTCGATGCCACGCTCGGCCTCGCCTTCGCCGGCACGGGCATCCTCTACCCGTTCTTCGGCACGCTGCTGGGCTGGCTCGGCGTCGCGCTCACGGGCTCGGATACGGCCTCGAACGTGCTGTTCGGCGGCCTGCAGCGGATCACCTCCGAGCAGCTCGGATTGTCGGGCATCCTCATGGCCTCGGCGAACTCGTCGGGCGGCGTGATGGGCAAGATGATCGACGCCCAGTCGATCGTCGTGGCCTCGACGGCGACGGGCTATTTCGGCCAGGAGAGCAAGATCCTGCGCTTCGTGTTCTGGCACTCGATCGTGCTGGCCTGCCTCGTCGGCGGCCTCGTGATGCTCCAGGCCTATGTCTATCCGTTCACAGAAATGGTGATCCACCCGGCCGCGACGGTGCCCGCCGCGCACTGACCGGCCGGCTCGACGGCACACGGAAAAGCCCGCCCCGAGCGATCGGGGCGGGCTTTTTCTTGGGCTGAGGCAGAGCATCGTCCCGAAAGGTGGTTGCCGGCTTTCGGAAAAAGACGATGCGGCAACAAGAGCCGAGAGCATCGTCCCGGATCCGCTATCCGGGACGATGCTCTAGCGTGGGCCGGGTGCTTCCGGCTTTGTGGGCTCGACCGGCGGCGCCGACCGCGCGAGCCGACCCTCCTCGGCGCGGTGGACGTATTGGCTCGCCACCAGCCAGCCCTTGAAGAAGCGCAAGGGAAGGGTGCAGGCGATCAGCACCACCGGCAGGGTCAGGGCAAAGTGGAGCCAGACCGGCGGGTCGTAGGTCAGCTCCAGCCACAGGCCGAAGGCGACCGCGGGAATCGCCGTGGTCATCATCACGAAGAAGGCGGGACCGTCGGCGGGATCGGCGAAGGAGAAGTCGAGCCCGCAGGCGTCGCAGCGCGGGGCGATGCTCAGAAACCCCTTGAACAGATGGCCCCGGCCGCAGCGCGGGCAGGCGCTGCGCGCCGCCACGGAGAGCGGCGCCTGGGGCTCGTACCGGGTCTCGGTCCGAATCGGGTCACGGGTGTCGGTCATCACGGTCTCCTGGCGAGGCAACCGATGCCCACCGCGATGGTTCGCCGGGGCCCCGCAGGCCACCCATGCGGGACCGGATGGATTTTTTCGAGCTGATATTTTTTCCGGAGATCCGGATTAAACAGCGGCGATCGCGCGTTAATGATCTCACGCGCGCCACAGCAGGCCGCAAACATGTTCTTCCGCCGCCTCCGCCGCGACAGCCTGAGCGACTTCCCCCGCATCGAGACCGGGCGGCTGACGATTGCACCGCTCGGCGCGGGTGATGCGCGGGCCGTGCACGCGCTCACCAATGATCCGGCTATTACCGGCGCGGTCGATTTCCTCGCCAACCCGTTCACCCTGGCCGATGCCGAGGCGCTGATCGCCTCCGGCCGGCATGGGCGCGACCGCTTCCTCGGCGCCTGGAGCCGCGAGGACGCCGCCCCGCTCGTCGGCATCGTCGGGACCCATCTGCGGGGGGAGGGCGCGGTCGAGATCGGCTACTGGATCGGCGGGGCCGCCCGCGGCCGCGGCTTCGGGACGGAGGCGGTCTCCGCCATCGTCGGACTGCTGCGCCGCCGCTTTCCCCGCCGGGCGATCGTGGCCGAGTGCCGTCCCGGCAACGTCGCCTCCTGGGGCCTGCTGCACAAGATCGGCTTTCGCGAGACCGGCTCGGAGGGGCACCGCCCCGGCCGCCGCCAACTCGTCCTCGAAGGGGCCTGACGCCGCAGGCTGCGCCGAACAGGCCGGAGCGGGATGGACCAAAGACCGGGAGGCGGCGGATCTCGAATCGGCTTAAGATCGGTGAATAGGCCCTCGCCGGCCAGTGCCGGCGCGCCGGAAGACATGATCGCGATGACGGCCAGCGCACACTCGGATATCGGCGGCCCCGCCGATAAGGCGGCTCCCCTGGCGGGCGGACAGGCCCTGCGCCTCCTGATCGTCGATGATCACCCCCTGTTCCGCGAGGCTTTGGCGAGCGCCATCGCGCTTGCCTTCCCCGAGGCGGTTTTGCACGAGGCGGACGGCATCGGCACGGCCTGCGAGACCTTAAGCCGGAACCCCGCCATCGACCTCACGCTGCTCGATCTCTCGATGCAGGGCGTGACCGGGTTCGAGGGGCTCACCGCGATCCGCACCCGCTTTCCCCGCGTGCCGATCCTGATTGTCTCCGGCGTCACCGATCCGCGCATCATGCACGAGGCCCTTCGCCACGGGGCGGCCGGCTTCGTGCCGAAGGCCGTCGACAAGGCGACCCTGACCCGGGCGATCTCCGAGGTGCTCGGCGGCGCCCTGTTCATGCCGCCCGATCTCGCCGCCGCGCCGGCCCCGGCGCGGGGCGGCGACAAGGCGCCGATCGCCGAGCGGATCGCCCGCCTGACCCCGCAGCAGATGCGGGTGCTCGGCATGATCCGCCAGGGCAAGCTCAACAAGCAGATCGCCTACGAGCTTCAGGTCGGCGACTCGACGGTGAAGGCCCACGTCTCCGAGATCCTGCGCAAGCTCGAAGTCATCAGCCGGACGCAGATCGTGATCGAGACGGCCTATGTCGATTTCGATCAGGCGGGCGGGGGGTTCTGAGCCGCGCGTTACGCGAACCGTTTGGCCGCGACGACGCACAGCACCACCCCGGCGGCGACCGCGACCATCGCCCCCTCGACCGGTTCGCCCAGCAGAAGGCCGGCGAGCGCGAGGCCGAAGAAGGGCTGGAGCAATTGCAGTTGCCCGACCCCGGCGATGCCGCCGAGCGCCAGCCCGCGATACCAGAACACGAAGCCGACCAGCATGCTGAAGACCGAGACGTAGCCGAGCCCGGCCCAGGCCGGCAGGCCGATCCCGGTCCATGAATCCGGCAAGGTCATGAGCGCCAGAACGGCCATGGCGGGCGCGGCCAGCACGAGCGCCCAGGAGATGACCTGCCAGCCGCCGAGCCGGCGCGACAGGCGGGCGCCCTCGGCATAGCCGAGACCGCAGAGCAGGATCGCCCCCAGCATCAGCCCGTCGCCCGCAAGGTCGGCGCCGTCGCTGCGCGCCAGGGCAAAGCCCGCCACCAGCACGCTGCCCACGCCCGAGAACAGCCAGAAGGCGGGTTTCGGCCTGTCATCGGCCCCCAGCAAACCGAACAGGGCAGTGGCGAGCGGCAGCAGGCCGATGAAGACGATGGAGCGGGCCGAAGTGATGTGCCGGAGCGCCAGCGCCGTGAGCAGGGGAAAACCGACCACCACGCCGAGGGCCACCACGGCGAGCGGCCCGAGATCGCCCCGCGCCGGCCGCTTCTGCCGCAGCAGAGCCAGGAGCGCGCCTCCGAGCCCGGCGGCGATCACCGCGCGCGAGGCGGTGAGGAAGAGCGGCGTGAAACCGCCGACCGCCACCCGCGTCGCCGGCAGCGAGCCGCTGAAGATGAGCACGCCGAGGAGGCCGTGACCCCACCCCTCCCAGGATTGTTTGCCGGTCTGCTGCATCGTCCGTCCTCGAAACCGGCGCGAGGATAGGCCGGCCGGCCCTGGCGGTGACAGGCACGGTTCCGTACAGTTTGGTCCGAACTGTATGGCTCTTTGCGCCCGCACGGATGACGCGTGACATGATGGAGGATGCGGGCGGCCGCACCGAGGCGGTGATGGCGGCGATCCGCCAAAGGCTCGCCGCGCGGGTGCTGGCGCCGGGGGAGCGGCTGCCCTCGATCCGGCGCTTTGCCGCGGCGATGCAAGTCTCGCCCTCGACCGTGGTCGAGGCCTATGACCGGCTGGCGGCGGAGGGGTTGATCCGGGCGCGGCCGGGCTCCGGCTTCTTCGTCTCGGGCGCGGTCTCGCCCCTGGCGCTCACCGAGCCGGAGCCGCGACGCGAGCGGGCGATCGATCCGCTCTGGGTCTCGCGCCAATCGCTCGATGCCGGGCCGGACATGCTCAAGCCGGGCTGCGGCTGGCTTCCGGCGGAGTGGATGCCGAACGCGGCGATCCGCCGGGCGGTGCGCGGCATCGCCCAGGCCGGCGACGCAGTGCTGACGGATTACGGCGCCACCCGCGGCGCGCTCACCCTGCGCCGTCACCTCGTGCGCCGGCTGGCGGGGGAGGGGATCGAGGCCGGGGCGGACCAAGTGCTGCTCACCGCCTCGGGCACGCAGGCCATCGACCTGATCGGCCGCTTCCTCCTGCGCCCCGGCGACACGGTGATCGTGGACGATCCCTGCTACTTCAACTTCCAGGCCCTGCTGCGCGTGCACGCGGTTCGGATCGTCGGGGTGCCCTACACGCCGACGGGGCCCGATCTCGCGGCCTTCGCCGCGGCGCTCGCCGAGCATCGCCCGCGCCTCTACGTCACCAATTCAGCGCTCCACAATCCGACCGGCGCGACGCTCTCGCCGCAGAATGCCCACCGGCTCCTGACGCTCGCGGCGGCGCACGACCTCACCATCGTCGAGGACGACATCTTCGCCGACTTGGAGCCCGAGCCCTCACCCCGGCTCGCCGCCCTCGACGGCCTGAACCGCGTCATCCGTATCGGCAGCTTCTCGAAGACGCTCTCGGCCTCGATCCGCTGCGGCTTCATCGCCGCGCGCCCCGACTGGATCGAGTCCCTGGTCGATCTCCAGGTGGCGACGAGCTTCGGCGGCCCGAGCCCGGTCGCCGCCGAGCTGATCGCCGGCACGCTCGCCGACGGCAGCTACCGCAAGCATCTGGAGGCCTTGCGCCGCCGCCTGTCGCGGGCGCGCCGGGAGGCCACCGCCCGGCTCGGTTCGCTCGGCATCACACCCTGGATCGTGCCGCGCGGCGGCTTCACCCTCTGGTGCCGCCTGCCCGACGGGCAGGACGCGGCGGCTCTCGCCCGCGCCGGCTTGGCGGAGGGTCTGGTTCTGGCCCCCGGCAACGTCTTCAGCGTCTCGCAGACGGCTTCCGGCTTCATGCGCTTCAACGTGGCGCAGATGACCGATCCGCGGGGCTATGACGGGCTGGCGCGGGCGATGGAGGGAGCGCAGATCCCACCCGCATCCTCACCCTGAGCTGCCGCAATGCGACCGCGAAGGGTGTTCCCGTACCCCGCGCGATCCCTGGAAGCCCCTTCGAGGCCTGCGCTTGGCTCCGGCACCTCAGGGTGAGGGCGCTGGCTGGGATGACCTACGGCGACAGCTTGTCGATCAAGCTCTGGATCTGGCCCGGCAGCGGCGTGCCGTCCTGGCGGCTGTAGAGGTCGCGCAATTGCCGGCCGATCTCGGAGAGGCTCATCGTGCCCTTGACGATGAGCCGGTCGGCCTGCCGGCCGAGGCTCTCTTTCTCCTCGCTCGTGATCTCCTTGGCGGTGAGCACCACCACGGGGATGCTGTCACCGTCGGGGCGGCCGCGCAGGGCCCGCAGGAAGGCGAAGCCGTCCATCACCGGCATCATCAGGTCGAGCAGGATCAGGCTCGGGCGGACCTCATCCAGACTCTCCAGGGCGGCGGCGCCGTTCTCGGCCTCGCGCACCTGCCAGCCGTCGCGCTGGAGCGTGCGGCGCACCCGCTCGCGGGCATCGGCGTCGTCATCGACCACGAGCACGCTGCCCTCGCGATCGACGGGGCGGTAGCGCTCCATCGCATCCTTGAGCACCCCCCAATCGATCGGCTTGACCATGTAATCGGTGGCGCCGAGCACGTGGGCGAGGCTGAACTCGTTGACCACACTGGTGATGATGACCGGCGTCTCGGCGATCTCGGGATCGGTGCGGATGGCGTGCAGCACCGCCCAGCCGTCCATGCGCGGCATCTCGATGTCGAGCAGGATCGCCCGCGGCTTCAGCGCCCGCGCCAGCGTCAGCCCGGCCCGGCCATCGTTGGCGGTGCGCACGCGGAACCCCTCGCGTTCGAGGAAGCGCTGGAGCAGGTCGCGGGCGGCCGGGTCGTCATCGACGAGCAGGACCACATCGTGCAGATGCGCCTCGCCCTCGGTGATCTCCTGGACGCGGGCGGCGACGCTTTCCGCCTCGACCTCCTCCTCGTGGGCGGCGAGTTCGGCCGGCAGGCGGATCGTGAAGGTCGCGCCCTTACCGAAGGTGCTCTCGACGCCGATCGTGCCGCCCATCCGCTCGACGAAGGCGCGGGTGATGGCAAGCCCGAGGCCGGTGCCGCCGAACTGGCGCGTGGTCGATTCATCCGCCTGGGAGAAGCGCTCGAACAGCCGGCCGATCTGCTCTTGCGTCAGGCCGATGCCGGTATCCGAGACGGAAAAGCTCAGCCACTCGGCGCCGTCCTGCCTCTGGCGACGGACACCGAGGATGATCTCGCCATCCTCCGAGAACTTGGCGGCGTTGCCGATCAGGTTGATCAGCGACTGGCGCAGCTTCAACTGGTCCTGATGCATCGCGCCCAGATCCCCCTCGAAATCGAGGCGGAAGTGGTTGCGCTTCTTCGTGATCAGGCTCTGCGTGGCGGCCGTGACGTCCTCGATCAGGGACACGACATCGAAGGTCTCCGCCGCCAGGGTGAGGCGGCCGGCCTCGATCTTGGAGATGTCGAGCACGTCGTTGATGAGGCCGAGCAGGTGGCGGGCCGCGGACTCGATCTTGCGCAGGTCCGGCAGCAGCTCGGCCTGGCCCAGATCCTCCAGCTCCTCGCCGAGCATCTCGGAATAGCCGATCACCGCCGAGAGCGGCGTGCGCAGCTCGTGGCTCATATTGGCCAGGAACTGGCTTTTGGCGAGGTTGGCCGCCTCCGCCGCCGCACGAGCCTGCTCGATGGCGGCCTCAGCCTCCTTGCGGGCGGTGATGTCGATGTTGAGCCCGACCCATTCGCGGATGGAGCCGTCCTCGGCGAGCACCGGCACGCCGCGCACCTCCATATCGCGCCAGACCTCGTCGTGGCGGCGCAGGCGGTACTCGACCTCGAACACCTTCACCCGTTCGACGCATTCGGCCCAGACCTCGGCGACGCGCGCCCGGTCGTCGGGATGGATCGCGTCGATCCAGCCCCAGCCCTGATAGGCCTCGTCGCCCTGGCCGGTATAGGTGGCCCAGCTCGGCTGGGGCGGCATCAGCTCCCCTTGCGCGGTGGTGCTCCAGATGACGGCGGCGGAGGCATCCACCAGCGCGCGGAAACGCTGCTCGGAATGGCCGAGCGCGTCCTGCGCGAGCCGCGTCTCGGTGACGTCGGTGTTGGTGCCGTACCAGCGCACGACGCTGCCGTCCGCATTGCGGACCGGCTCGGCCATCGACAGGAACCAGCGGTAGCGGCCGTCCTTGCCGCGCAGGGGGAAGGTGTCCTGCCACGATTCCCCGGCGGCGATGCAGGAGGAAAAGCGCCCCGCGGCGCGCTCGAGATGGTCCGGGTGGTGCAGCTTGCGCCAGCCGTGATCCGCCATCTCGGTCGGCGTCGTGCCGGTGTAATCGTACCAGCGGCGATTGTACCAAACGAGGGTGCCGTCGGCCTCGGCGATCCAGGCGAGCTGGGGCAATGCATCGGCGAGATTGCGGAAATCGGCCATGGTCGGCCCGGTTTCCGGCACCTTCCCGTCCTGTACGGTCACGGTGATGTCTCCCGTCAGCTTCGTCGGCATCATGGCTTCGTCGGCGTCGCAGCCGCGTCGTCACGGTTTGCGTCCGCCCGGTGTGGCCGGCTTTCGCGCGGATGCGAAATCAAAAGTCAGCGGCGCAGGCGGTTGCCGAGGACGAAGCCGAACAGACCCATCAGCACGATCCCCGCCGCCCCCTGCAACCCGACCAACAGGTTGGTGACGCGGCCCAGCGGTTTCACCCCGATCTCCGGCGGGTTGGCGGTCATCATGTTGAGCGCGCTGTAGCTCACGAGATCGAGCGGGTTGTAGGTCGGCGTGTTCGCGCCCTCGTGGAAGAGCCCGCCCGTCGCCCCATAGGCCCCGGCGAACAGGAAGATCCCGACGAGGAAGGCGCGGGCGATCCGCGAGAGGCTCTCGCCGTAATCGCACAGCCACTCGACGAAGCGGTCGGCGATCCAGCGGTAGCCGGAGCTCAGCGTTCCGCGAACATCGCGGGCGAAAAAGGCCTCGCGGGCCCGCACGCCGGCATGGCGGCGGCCCATGCGGCGCCCGCGCTTGTAGGCCCAGCTCGCGCCCTCGGGGCTGCCGATGCTCTGAAGGTTGCGCTCGAGCGCGAGATAGCTCGCCTGCGCCGCCTCGTATTCGCCCGCCGCCTCCTCGCCGACCATGCCGCCGATCTGCTCGACGGAGAGCCGCACGCCTTCCAGCCACGCGCCGGCAAAGCGCGCGTGGTGCAGCTTGCACGTCGTGAGGTCGAGCCGCACGAGGCTGGTGCGGGAGAAGTCGGCCCCCGACAGGTCCGCCCCGTCGAGGCGGGCGCCGGAGAAGTTGGCCCCGCGCAGCCGCGAGCCGACGAGCCGCGCCTTCTTCAGGCTGGCGCCCTCGAAATCCGCGCCGGTGAGATTGCAGTCGGAGAGGTTGGCCTCGTCAAGCCGGGCCTTTCGGAACACGGAATCGTCGGCATCCGCCCCGGTGAAGTCGGTGCCCCACAGGTCAGCGCCCTCGAACCGGGCGCCGTCGAGGAGCGCCTTGTCGAGCCGGGCAAAGCGCATGGTCGCGCCGGAGAAATCGGCATCCTCCAGCATCGCCTCGCGGAAGGAGGCCTGCCCGCCGGCAATTCCGGTGAAGCGCGCGCCGCTAAGGTCGGCGCCGGCAAAATCCGCCTCCTCCAGGCAGGCATTCGCGAAGCCGGCCGAGCGGGCGAGCGCTCCGGCGAGCGAGGCGCGACGCAGGTTGGCGTCGGAAAAGTCGGTGGTCTCCAGCCGGGCATCGGCGAGGTCGGCGCCGGCAAGGTCGAGCCCGCCCACGCCCTCCGCCCACCAGCGCGGCGGCGCGTTCGGATCGATATGGATGTTCAGCGCGGCGCGCGACAGGCTGAGCCCGGCAAGGTCGTCGCGCCCGGCGATCGAGAACGGCGCCGCCTCGTCCGAGAGGCGCGCGAGCAGCGCCACGACGCGCGGATCATCGCCGTCCGCATCGCCCTGTCGCACCGCAAACGCCTCGCATGATCCCGCCCTCAAGCCCCATAGCCGGCCCGGCCCGAGCGAGACAAGGCGAGGGGCTGCGCGGGCGGCGCGGTTTTGCAAATGATCCTATGCTACCGCAACGGCTTTCCGTGCGTTGTGTGGCCACAGCGCGTGCGGCGCGAGAAGGGGTTCAGGCGTGTCGGGCAAAATCCTGCTGGTGGAAGATCACGAGGAGATCTGGGATTTCCTGTCCCGCCGGCTCAAGCGCCGCGGCTACGAGGTCGTGCTCGCCCATGACGGCGAGGCGGGCGTGCAGCAGGCCCGCGCCGCCCAGCCCGACGTGATCCTGCTCGACATGAACCTGCCGATCCTCGACGGCTGGTCGACTGCCCGCGCCCTGAAGGCCGCGACCGATACCCGCGCCATCCCGATCATCGCGCTCACCGCCCACGCCATGTCGGGCGACCGCGACAAGGCGATCCAGGCCGGCTGCGACGACTATCACCCGAAGCCGATCGACTTCCCCAAGCTGCTCACCCAGATCGGCACGGCGATCGGGGCAGGGGATTGAGGGACGGTCCGGCCCGCCCCTTCCACCCTCGACCTGCCTCTCCCGAACGGGCCCCGTTGCCCATGAGGACGCCATGACCACCGATCCGGTCACCACGCGGCTCCTGCGGCAAGCGCTGCCCGTGGTGACGACGCTCGCCTCGATGCTGCTGGTCGTGACGCTCGCCAGCGCCCTGTATTTCGGCCGCGACATCCTCGTGCCGGTGGCGCTGGCCATCCTGCTGAGCTTCGTCCTCGTGCCCGCCGTGCGCGCCCTGCGGCGCGTGCGGGTGCCGCGGGTGGCGGCGGTGCTGCTGGTGGTGGTGCTCACGTTCGGCCTGCTCGGCGCGATCGGCAGCCTGATCGCCCGCGAGGCGGCGCAGCTCGCGACCGATCTGCCGCGCTACTCGCTGACCCTGCGCGACAAGATCACGGCCCTGCGCACCGCCACGGCCGAGCGCGGCGGGCTGTCGGATACATTTTCCGGTTTCTTCGACATGGCCGAGGAGATCGGCAAGGAGTTGCAGCCGCCCGCCGCCAAGACCCCGACCGAGACGAACGCGCCGCTCGGCACAGCGGACCGGCCGATGCAGGTCGAGATTCACGCCCCCCGCACCGGCCTGCTGACGACACTCGGCAGCGTGGCGGGCGGGGTGCTGCACCCGCTGGCGACGCTCGGCCTGATCCTGCTGTTCACGATCTTCATCCTGCTCCAGCGCGAGGATCTGCGAAACCGCGCGATCCGGCTCGCGGGATCGAGCGACCTGCGCCGCACCACCGCGGCGATCGACGACGCCACGAACCGGCTCAGCCGGTTCTTCGTGGCGCAGCTCATCCTCAACGTCGCCTTCGGCCTCGTGATCGGCGTAGGCCTGTGGTTCATCGGTGTGCCGAGCCCGATCCTGTTCGGGGTCATCGCCGGCATCTCGCGCTTCGTGCCCTATGTCGGCGCGGTGATCTCGGCGGCGCTGCCGCTCGCCATCGCCGTGGCCGTCGATCCCGGCTGGTCGATGGCGATTCAGGTGGCGATCCTGTTCCTCGTGATCGAGCCGATCGCCGGCCACGTGGTCGAGCCGCTGCTCTACGGGCACTCGACCGGCATCTCGCCGATCGCGGTGATCCTGGCGGCGACGATCTGGACCTTCCTGTGGGGGCCGATCGGCCTCCTGCTCGCCACCCCGCTGACCGTCTGCCTCGTGGTGCTCGGCCGCCATGTCGAGCGGCTCTGGTTCCTCGACGTGATCCTCGGCGACCGCCCGGCGCTCGGGCCCCAGGAGATCTTCTACCAGCGCATGCTGGCGGGCGATCCGGCCGAGGCCGTCGATCAGGGGCGGCTGTTCCTGAAGGAACGGGCCCTCGTCACCTATTACGACGAGGTCGTGCTGCCGGGCCTGCGCATGGCCCAGGAGGATGCGGCGCGGGGCATGCTCGACCGCGAGCGGCAGGGCGAGGTCGGCGCCGGCTTCCGCACGGTGGTGGAGGCGCTGGGGCTGGCGCGCAAGCGCGGCATGCCGCGGCGCTCGCGCAAGCCCATCGGCGCCGAGGCCGAGGCCGCCTTCGCCGCGGTGGGGCCGGACCGGCACACCGCCGGCATCGTGCTCGGCCCGGACGACCTCGCATCGAGCTGGCGCGGGGAGGCGCCGGTCCTATGCGTGGCGAGCGGGGGCGCCTTCGATGAGGCGGCGACCTTGATGCTGGCGCAGACGCTCTCCCGCCACGGGCTCGGGGCGCGGGTGGTGCCGGCCGACGCGCTACGGAACGGCCTGCCCGAGGGCGAGCGCCCGGCGATGATCTGCTTCTCCTATCTCGACCCGATCAGCCTGTCGCAGATCCGCCTGACCATCCGCCGCGCCCGCAAGGCCGCGCCGGGAGTGACGATCCTCGTCGGCTTCTGGCGCGAGCGCGACCCGGCCTCCCTCGGCCGCCTGCGCCGGGCGATTTCCGCCGACCTGCTCGTGACTTCGCTGAGCGACGCTCTCGACGCCGCACTGGCACGAGCGCGGGCCGGGAACGCCGCCCCGGCCTCTCCTCGGCTTCGGCAGGCGGCGGAGTAGGGCCGGCCGGGCGAACCCCGTCAGGACAGGGCCACCAGGGCGACGCCCGCGATCATCAGCGCCCCGCCGAGAAGACGCGTGACGCTCGCGGGATGGACGGCGAAGCCTTCGAGCCCGAAATGGTCCAGGGTGATCGAGGTGACGACGCCCGCGGTCACGAGAAGGCCGAGGAAGGCCGCCGCGCCGATCCGCTGCGCGACGAAGAGCTGGGCCAGGATGACGCCGGCGCCGAGCGCACCACCGAACCAGGCCCAGATCGGCGTCTGACCGGCCTGCTGAAGGCTCGGCAGGTGCAGCCGCCCGGTCGCGAGGCCGATGCCGAGCATGGTGACGGTGCCGACCAGCATCGAGACGAGCCCGGCCGCGAAGGGCTGCTCGCCGAAGGATTTGGCGAGCTGCGTGCTTTGGCCGGGCTGCACGGCCGTGGCGATGCCGGCGAGCAGGGCAATGCCGTAGAGAACGATCATCGTTTCGGGTTCCTGCGGCGCGCCGCGATGAGGGGTCCGGATCCCGCGCGATCCCTGGACGATTCTTCGAAGCCTCCATTGAAGGCTGCCTGCTGACGGGGGTGCGCGGGAAACCGGGGCCCGCCCGCGCCGTTCCGTGGCGCGAGACCATCAGCCGCGGTTCATCAAGCGCAGCCTATGGAGGCGCACGCGCCGCGCGGAGCCCGCCTTCCGGCGCTTCCCATCGGCTTTCCCGGAGCCCGTCCGTGCCGCCCGTTTCCCCCACGCCGTCGCGCCTCGACACCCTCATCGCCATCCCCGTGCGCAACGAGGCCGAGCGGATCGCCCGCTGCCTGACGGCGATCGACCGGCAGACCGGCCTCGCGCCGGGCCGGCTCGGGCTCGTGCTCTTCCTCAACAACTGCACCGACGGCACGGCGGCGATCGTCGCCCGTCTCGTGCCGACGCTGTCGATTCCCGTCCGGGTGATCGAGCGGGTTCATGCCGGGGCGCATGCGGGCTGGGCACGCCGCGCGGCGATGGACGCGGCGGTCGCGTGGCTCGAAGCGGAGGGGACGACCTTAGCGACGGCGACGCTTCTGACGACCGATGCCGACAGCATCGTGCCGCCGGATTGGGTCGCGGCCAACCTCGCCGCCCTGGAGGCGGGCGCCGACGCGGTCGCCGGCCGGGTCGAGCTGATCCCGGAGGAGGCCGCCCTGCTGCCGCCCTCGCTGCCCGCCCGCGGCCGCCTAGAGGACACCTACGACGCGCTCATCACCGAGATGGAGGCGCGCATCGATCCGGATCCGCACGATCCCTGGCCCTGCCACCGCACCACCATCGGCGCCTCGCTCGCCGTGCGGCTTCCTGCCTACCGCGACGTCGGCGGCATGCCGGAAATCCCGCTCGGCGAGGACGGCGCCTTCGTCGGCGCGCTGCTCCAGCGGGGCTTTCGCGTGCGCCATGACCGGGCCGTGCTGGTTCTGATCTCGGCCCGCCTCACCGGCCGCGCGGCCGGCGGTGTCGCGGACACGATCCGCTCCCGCTGCGAGGAGCCCGACGCCTTGTGCGACGCCCGCATGGAGGCGGTGCCCCGCGCGCTGCACCGCTATGTCTGGCGGGCGCGGCTGCGCCGCCTTTACGAAGAGGGCCGTCTCACCCGCGATCTCACCTGGGCGCGCCGGCTGGGCATCACCGAAGCGGAAGCCCGCCGCATCGCCGCCCTGCCGCGGGTCGGAGAGATCGTGGCCGCAGTCGATCGCGCCAGCCCGCGCCTCGCCTACCGCCCGCTGATGCCGCGGCAGCTCCCCGGCCAGATCCGATTCGCCCGCCTCGTCCTGCCGCTGCTGCGCGCAGGCCTCCGCCTGCGCCGTTCGGCGCCGTCCGCACGGCCGGTCGCCCCAACGGCCACCGCCGACGCGTAAAGTCCGGGATCCCAAAAGGGTCACCCCTTTGGCGGGGCGCAAGGTGGTTTGTAGATCTGGGCAGCGCCCCGGCTCACCCCCACCAGGGCTCCGCCCTGGACCCGCGAAAGGGATGATCCCTTTCGAAACGAGGATTTCAGGCTTCGTCGCGCGTTGAGCCGAAGATCGGCTCGAAGGCGGCGCGCAGCGCCATATCCACCTCCGGCAGGCTGACGATGCGGCCGAGGTCGGCCAGGCTCGTGACCCCGTGCTCACGCACGCCGCAGGGCACGATGCCGGAGAAGTGGGCGAGGTCCGGCTCGACGTTGAGGCTGATGCCGTGCAGGCTCACCCAGCGCCGCACACGGATGCCGATCGCCGCGATCTTGTCCTCGACAATCGGCCCCTTGTCCGGTCGGCGCACCCAGACCCCGACCCGGTCCTCGCGGCGCTCGGCCCGGATGTTGTAGGCGTCGAGCGTCGCGATCAGCCATGCCTCCAGGCTCGCCACATAGGCCCGCAGGTCGGGCCTGCGCCGGTTGAGGTCGAGCATCACGTAGGCGATGCGCTGGCCCGGCCCGTGATAGGTGTACTGCCCGCCCCGGCCCGTGCGGTGGACGGGGAAGCGCTCCGGCTCGACGAGGTCGGCGGTCTTGGCCGAGGTCCCCGCCGTGTAGAGCGGCGGATGCTGCAGCAGCCAGACCAGCTCGTCGGCCTCGCCGCGGGCGATGGCCGTGGCGCGGGCCTCCATCTCGGCCTCCGCCTCCTGGTAGTCGACGAGGCGGTCGGTCACGCGCCAGACCACCGGCGGCGCGCCCGCCCGCGGCAGGAATGTCGCGGGTGCGATCGAAAGCCGGGAAGCGGGTGCCGTGAAGGAATTGTTTACCAAGACTTCACCATCGCGTGCGGAAGGTTTTCCGGGCTTTAAGAAACGGAGCATCCGCACGTGGCGGTCCTGGACGAATTGCAGGTCGATCTCAAGGTCGTGCTGGGGCGCAGCCACATGCCGCTGCACATGCTGCTGCGCATGGGCCGCGGCGCGGTGATCGAGCTGGAGGCCACCGAGACCGACATGGTCGAGATCCTCGCCAACGATCACCCGATCGCCCGTGGGCAGATCGTGGTGACCGGCAACCGCATCTCCGTGGAGGTGACCGAGCTGATCCGCAAGGCCGAGGTCGTGCGCACCGCCGGCGTGACCATCGGCGAGGGCGCCGTGCCGATTCTCGACGATGCGGGCCCGATGCCCTGAGCAGATTTCGAGGCGGCAAAACGCGAAGAAACGAATCCGGCGCTTGTGCAGGCCCCGGGCATCTGTTATCCGCTGCGCCGCCCACACAAGACACCGGCCGCCACAAGCGGCACGGCGGCAAGGGCGGCCATGGCGGAATTGGTAGACGCGCTAGCTTGAGGTGCTAGTCCCGCGAGGGGTGGAGGTTCGAGTCCTCTTGGCCGCACCAAACTCTTTCCTGAGTGATCGGAAAGAGTTGGGGCGAAAATCGAAAAGTGAAAATGACCGCGCTCACACAGCGGTCCCACACACGAATTCCCGACGCTGTGCGTTGAGAGAAGCTTCCCCCGGGGCGGGTTTTTCCGTCCGGGGCTGCGATTATCCGTGATCGCTTGCTAGCTCGAAGAGCATGGCATCGGCCCGCCATCGATGGTGCGCCGACCTCCCTCATAATCGAAGCCGTCGTTCGGTTGTCTCGTCCGAGGTGGCCGTCCCGGCGGATCGACCGACCATCGCCGTGGAAGGCATGGTCCGGCGCGCATCCCCGTCATGAAGGGGCGCTCTCAGCGTCGACGGCTAATCCGAAAATCTGCTTTACGAGCCCGGCCCGGACGGCGCCGCCTTCCGCCACGCGGGCGCACACCGCTTCACCCGAGACGGGGCTGGCGGCGTGCCATTCAGGCGACGGCCGGCTGCGGGAGATGCGGCCGATACCGGCGGCAGAGAACGAACAGGCAGTAGAACTGGAAGATGGTCGACATCCGGTTGTGCGCGAGGAAGAGGTAGCCGGTCGCGCTGTTGAGGATGAAGGCGATCAGGAGGGCCGAGAGCAGGAAGGCGGTGCGCCGCTCAAGACTCGGATGCGCGAAGATGCTGGACGAGGCAAAAAGCAGGACGAGATAGAACGCGCCGCCGACGAGGCCGAGGCCGACCAGGGTGTCGAGGAAGGTGTTGTGGAAGTCGGGCGTGAAGAAGAACATCTCGCGCTCCCACACATCCCACGCCTTCGAGAACGGGTCCGTGTTGAAAAAGCTGAGATAGCCGTAGCCGAACACCGGTCGGTCGCGAAAAACCTCGAGGGCGTAGGGCCAGAAATTGCTGCGCCCGGTGAAGTCGGGGCTGCGGCCGAGCGCGACGGCGATGTCGCCGACCCCGATGAAGGGCAGGAAGAGCGAGAGCAGGATCGCGAACCCGGTCACCACCGCGAAGATCGCTCGGCCGCAGCCGGGCAGCATCCGGGCGGCCAGGAGCGTCATGGCCGCCACCGCGATGCCGCTCACGGAGGACATCGAGTTGGCCAGGATCAACCCGAGCGCGAGAATGCCGAGCGCTAGCGCACGCAGGCCCCGCGGGCTGGCGCCGGGCAGGAACAGCAGGATCAGCATCGCGCTCGCGGCGGACATGCCGTGCAGGGTCTTGCTGCCATAGGCGCCGAACAGCTCGCCCGACATCAGCAGGCCCGGCCGGGTGATGTCGGTGCGCACCGCATCGGGCATCACCAGCACCAACACCAGGGAGGACGCCACCAGGAAGACGTTGGTCCAGGCGTACAGGCTCAGGAACACCGCCGGATGGACGATGCAGGCCAGCGCCGCGGCGATGGCGATGTTCAGGACGAGCATCCCCGCCGGAACCAGCGACGCCCAGGTATCGGTCGCCCAGCAGGTGGAGAGCAGGATGTAGCCGGCGAGCGGAAGGACGGCGATCAGGCAGAGATCGATCCCGTTGCGCAGCATGTCCCGTAGCACCACGCCGAGGGCCAGGGCGTAGAGGCAGAGCCAGAGCCCGACATAGAGCAGGTTGTTCCGGTTCGACGGCATCAGCGTCTTGGTGTTGCCGACCTCGTTGTTGCTGCCGAGGAAGAGCACGTAGAAGGCGTTCGCGCACATCAGCACCGCGAAGACGACGAAGGCCGCGCGCCATCGCGCGCCGGACACCCCGATCGACGGCGGCGCGGCCCGGACGGTTTTGGGCGGAAGGCGCGTGTCGGTCAGGCTGGTGGCAGTCATGGCGCGAGGCTCGGAAAAAGGCGTTCGTGGCCCCTGCGGCCGCCGACGGCGGAGGGTCTTCGGCCGCAGGGGTGCAGGAGTGTCAGGCGATCAGCGCCTCGCCCGACCGCACCGGGGACCGCGGCAGGGACGCCGCCTCGCCGCGCAGGAGGCCGAGGGCGATCGCCGCCAGGATGCCGAGCACCAGGCCGATCAGCGTCCCGAGCACGAGGACGACGGCCTTGCTCAGATTCGTCGGCAGTTCGGGCGGGATCGCCGCGCCGATCACGCGGATGTTGTTCACATCGACCTGCGTCTGCTCGATCAGCTCGCGGGAGCGCACGAGATACTGGGCGAACAGCTTGCGCTGGGCCTCCGCCTCCGCCTCCCGCGCGCGCAATTCGGCGAGCGCACGGTCGTCGGCGAGCGAGGCCGTCGACATCGTCTCCACCGTCCTGCGCAGTTCCTCCTCGGTCTGCTTGGCACGGCGATAGTCGTTGCGTGCCGCGTCGCCGATCCGCTGCAGCTCCTGGCCGAGCTGGTCCTGAAGGGCGTCGATCTCGCGGCCGATCGAGTTCAGCTCGGGATGGCGCGGTCCCAGCACGTTGGCGAGGTTGGCCCGGCGGCGGCGGGCCTCGGTGATCTGGTAGCGCAACTGGATCATGGCCTGGGACTGGACGGCCTCCGACAGGCCGTCGAGCCGGCCGCTCAGAGCGTTCGTCTGCTCCATCCGGACGAGGGCCTCGGTGGACCGGGCCCGGGCGGCGGCGAGCTGCGTGTTGAGGTCGCGCAGGCGCCGGTCCCGCGTGAGGGAGCCGTCGGCGCTGACGAGGTCGTGCTCGGTCCTGAAGGTCGCGACCCGGTTCTCCGCGGCGCGCACGGCGGCGCGCAATTCGGTGAGGCGATCGTCGAGGGAGGCGCCGGAGCGGCGCGCGAGCTCGGACCGGGTCCGGTTCGCCTGCTCGGTGTAGAGCGTCACGAGTTCGTTCGCGATCCGGGCCGACTTGTCGGGATCGCGGGTCGCGACATGCATCTCGACGACGAAGCTGCGCTCGGCCCGGCGGACGGCGATCTTGCGCTCCAGGGTCTGGAGCGCCGCGCGGTGCGGATCGGGCGAGCGGGCCGGCGACAGGCCGACAAGGCCGGCGATCGCCGCCTTCGCCCGGCGCAGCAGGCCGGGCGGGTCACCGGCGAATTCAGGATCCTCGTCGAGCCGGTCACGGGTGATCAGGGCGTTGAGCACCGTGCTCGACCGCAGGACGCGCATCTCGTTCTCGACGGATGCGATCTGCGCGTCGGCGTTGTCGACGCTCGGGGTCACCTCCCGTTCGACCACGCGCAAGGCGCGCGGATCGATGATGACCTGAGCCGTGGCGACGTAGTTCGGTTCCGTCCGCGCGACGACGACCACGCCGCCCAGGGTGCCGAGGATCATCGAGAGGACGATGAGCTGGCGGCGGCGCTTGAGCATCGCCAGGAGCTGCGTCGGCGTGATGGACGGAGCGTGCCCGGTGGCGGCGGCAGGCCGATCGTAGGAGGAGAGCGGGATGGCTCCGCGCGTGGCAGTGTAAGTCGTCATGTGGTCGTCCAGCCGACATTGGCCCCCATGCGGTGGCAGTACCACCGGCTGCGCGAACCGAGCACGACACCCAGCGGTGGCTGCCTTCGTCATGCAAGGTCGCCGCCGGTTTTACTGTCCCATCCAGGGACATCCGACGGAGATCCGCCCGCGGGCCCAGAGGGGAGGGGCTCCGAAAGGGCAGGAAGCCGTCCCCCATTCCCGCCTGAGCCCGTCCCGAACCGGGACTATGAGCTGTGTTTCAGCGAAGGCGCGCACCCGTGGGTCGTGTTCCCCACAAGCACATTCTCAGATCAGGGTTGCTCTGCCACGCTTGGTGTCTGGAGGGCGGACATCATGGCTCGATGTCGAACCGACGGAGGTCGCATCCGAACACCCCGCAGAGGCCCGTCGCATCCTCGCGCAGTCGCCCTTGAAAGATTCGACCGCGGGGGGGGGAGGCGCCCATCCGCAGCACCGCCGCGAGCGGCTCTTTTCAGCACGGTCGACGGATCGGCGCATTGATCCCATCGGGCGGACGGTAAAGGCGCAAATTCCTTGCCGAAAGATCCCGGGCAATTTTGCCTAACCGACTGACAGGCAAGCGTTTTCAGCGGTGAAATGTTGCAGATCTGGCACATCAAGCCACGATCATGAGAGAAATATAATCCGACCGGCAGATAACAGATCCCGATGGATTGTCGGCGGCACAGGTTCCCCGCATGTTCGGGACGTGACCGAAAGCAGAGTTAGAGCAAGACAACGTTAAGGCCGCAGGCGCTCCTGAAATGGAGCCCCTCTTTCTGCTTTCCGTCGCCGAATGATCGTCCGGCGCATAACTAACCAAAAAGCGCCCGCATAAGACGGGAGGGATGACCTATGGCTTTGCCAATCACTTTCAACAACACGACGTATGCGCCCGGATTCCTTGGAACCGACGACGGTGGTGCATCCGCAAATTTTCAGGTCGATACTGCCTCGACTTACTCCGTCACCGTATCAGGCACCGTCAACGTTGTCGGCGATCCCGTCACGCTGACCTATGGAGCCGATGCTCCCGCCGGTTTTGCAGGCACGTCCGTTCAGTTGACCTCGACGCAGTTCGACAATTCGGGCCAGATCCTGTTTGTGAGCAGGGCCATCCCGCCCGGCGAGACGGAGGTCGGCAACTATCGCTACCTTCTCTCGAACACCCAGGTGGTCGGCTCGAACCCGCCTCCCGGCTCCACTCGGACCCGCTTCCTCGCCGACGGCAACAACACGGCCGGCGATTACAACGTCCAGGCCGCGCCCTGCTTCACCACGGGCACGCTCATCCGCACGGCTCGCGGCGAGGTGGCGGTCGAGGATCTGATCGTCGGCGATCTCGCCGTGACGGCCTCCGGCACGCTGCGTCCGATCACCTGGATCGGCAACCGCGCCCTCGATGCCAAGGGTGAGGCGCTGCCCCACAACGAGCAGCCCATCCGGATCCGCGCGGGTGCCTTCGGCCCCGGCCTCCCGGCGCGCGATCTGCGCCTCTCGCACGGCCATCCGGTGCTTGTCGGCGCCGATGCCAACGGCGAGGGCGGCGTGCTGGTGCCCGTGATGTGCCTGATCAACGGCACCTCCGTCCTCCGCGAGCCGGCGACGCAGGTGACCTACTGGCATATCGAACTGGATGCGCACGACATCCTGCTCGCCGAAGGTCTGGCCGCCGAGAGCTACTACGACATGGGCAGCCGCGTTTGGTTCGCCGGCGAGGACGGCCTGCTGACCGATCCGGACTTCGTGCCGGCCGGCGAGCACGGCCGCTGCCGCCCGGTGGCGGTGGACGGCGCTCTCGTAGACGATGAACGGCAGCGGCTCGGCGCGGTCTTCGCCGCGGAGATCGACAGCCACGGCGCCTGGACCGACATGCCGGCGTGGCTTGCCGCGTAACACGGCCCTCCCCACTACCGGCCGCGCGCCTCTGCCGAACCCCGGCAGGGGCGCGTGGCCTTGGGCCGTCGGATGCGATCCGTGGCGGATGCCCCGGCGCCGCGGCACCTATATTAAAGGCCGTCCCTTTCCGCGGAGATGGCTCATGGACCTCGACGTTTCGCTTCACATCGCCGGCCGCTGGCGTCCCGGTGGCGGCGGCGAGACCCTGGCCGTTCTCAACCCGGCCACGGGCGAGGCGATCGGCCGGGCCGCGGTGGCGACGCGGGCCGATCTCGACGAGGCGCTGGAGGCGGCCGAGCGGGGCTTTGCCGCGTGGCGGCGGGTCTCCGCCTTCGACCGATCCAAGGTGCTGCGCCGGGCCGCCGCGCTGATGCGCGAGCGCGCGCAGGATATCGCCCGCACCATGACCGTCGAGCAGGGCAAGCCCCTCGCCGAATCACGGGTCGAGACCGGGGTGGCCGCCGACATCATCGAGTGGTTCGCCGAAGAGGGCCGGCGCGCCTACGGCCGGGTCATCCCCGCCCGCGCCGAGGGCGTGCTGCAGATCGTCACCCGCGAGCCGGTCGGACCGGTCGCGGCCTTCACGCCCTGGAACTTCCCGATCAACCAAGCGGTGCGCAAGCTCTCGGCGGCGCTCTGCACCGGCTGCCCCGTGATCCTCAAGGGGCCGGAGGACACCCCGGCCTCCTGCGCCGAACTGGTGCGCGCCTTCCTCGATGCGGGCGTGCCCGGCGACGCGCTCGCCCTGGTCTACGGCGATCCGGCGGAGATATCCGGATACCTCATTCCGCACCCGGTGATCCGCAAAATCACCTTCACCGGCTCGACCGGGGTCGGAAAGCAGCTCGCGGCTCTAGCCGGCCAGCACATGAAGCGGGCGACGATGGAACTCGGGGGCCATGCCCCGGCGATCGTGTTCGACGATGCCGATGTCGAGACCGCCGTGCGGGTGCTGGCCGCCAACAAGTACCGCAATGCCGGACAGGTCTGCGTCGCCCCCACCCGCTTCCTCGTGCAGGAGGGCGTGTACGACCGCTTCGTCGATGGCTTCGTCGCCGCCTCGAAGGCGCTCAAGGTCGGCGACGGGCTCGATCCCGAGACGCAGATGGGCCCGCTCGTCCACGGCCGCCGGGTCGAGGCGATGGAGGCGTTCGTGGCCGATGCCGAGGCGAAGGGCGCGCGTCTCCTCACCGGGGGCAGCCGCATCGGCAATCGCGGCCACTTCTTCGAGCCCACCGTCTTCGCCGACGTGCCGCTGGAGGCCCGGATCATGAACGAGGAGCCGTTCGGCCCGATCGCGGCGATCCGGCGCTTTTCGGATGATGCGGAGGCGCTCACCGAGGCCAACCGTCTACCCTACGGGCTGGCGGCCTACGCCTATACCCGCTCCGGCACCCGGGCGAACCGGATCGGGGCGGGGGTCGAATCCGGCATGATCTCGATCAACCACCACGGCATCGCGCTGCCCGAGACGCCGTTCGGCGGCGTGAAGGATTCGGGCTATGGCAGCGAGGGCGGCTCGGAGGCGATCGAGGCCTATCTCACGACGAAATTCGTGACGCAGGCCAACGCCTGACCGGGCCGGAGCCCGCCACCCGGACCGCCAAGTCACCAGTTAAGCGTGCCTCCCAAAACCTCCGGTCGCCGCCGTGTTCCCTCCGGGCGAGGCGGCGCGCCGGGCGTTTTGGGAGAGGCACGCAGCGTCCGCCGAGCCGGCGCAGCGACGTTGATGGGAGGGGTGGGACTGTCATGATCCACAGCCTCACTTGAGCAAACGAAACTTTCCTTGGGGTTCGGGAGTTTTAGCCCTCACGAACTCAAGAAAAGGACAGCTTGATTCAAGCGAGCTGCTCCCAGGGAAGCGCTCGCATGCTGTATCCTCTTTACGAGGCCGGCCATTTCATGCTCGCACCGATGCGCTTGGCGGCGGAAGCCACCAGGCTTGCCTGCGAGAACCCGTTCAATCCCTTCGCTTACGCCCCGCAGAGCCGCACCATGGCAGCGGGCTGCGAGATGTTCGAGCGTGTCACCCGCGTCTATGCCAAGCCGGCCTTCGGGCTCGGCGTGCCGGAGCGCATCGTTTGGGAGCGCCCGTTCTGCCGTGTCGTCGCCTTCGGTGAGCCCTCCGCGGAGCTGGAAGCCAAGCCCAAGCTCCTGATCGTCGCGCCGATGTCGGGCCACTACGCCACGCTGCTGCGCGGCACGGTCGAGGCGTTCCTCCCCAGCCATCAGGTCTTCATCACCGATTGGTCCGACGCCCGTCAGGTGCCGGCGAGCGCCGGCCGGTTCGGCCTCGGCGACTACATCGATACCTGCATCGCCCTGTTCGCGGCGCTCGGGCCGGATCTCCACGTCGCGGCGGTCTGCCAGCCCTCGGTGCCGGTGCTCGCTGCCATCGCCCGCATGGAAGCGGAGGATCACCCGCTGGTGCCGCGCTCGGCCGTGCTGATGGGCGGGCCGGTCGATACCCGCCGCTCCCCCACCGCCGTCAACATCATGGCCGAGGAGAAGGGCTTTGCGTGGTTCGAGCGGCACTGCATCCACACGGTGCCGGGCGGATATCCGGGAGCGGGCCGCGCGGTCTATCCGGGCTTCCTGCAGCTCGCCGGCTTCATGGGGATGAACCTCGAGCGCCACCGGGACGCCCACCACGCGATGTTCGACCATCTCGTGCGCGGCGACGGCGACTCGGCCGCCCGCCACCGGGCCTTCTACGACGAGTACCTCGCGGTCATGGACCTGACCGCCGAGTTCTACCTCGAGACGATCGAGCGGGTCTTCATCAGCCACGACCTGCCCCGCGGCACCCTGCGCCATCGCGGCGAGCCCGTCGATCTCGGCGCGATCCGCCGCTGCCACCTGATGGCGGTCGAGGGCGAGAAGGACGACATCACCGGCCTCGGCCAAACGAAGGCGGCGCTCGAACTCGCCGTGAACCTGCCCGAGGCGGCCAAGACCTACCATATGCAGCCGGGCGCTGGGCATTACGGCATCTTCAACGGCTCGCGCTTCCGCCAGGACATCGTGCCGCTCGTCCGCAGCTTCATGGAACGCAGCCTGCGGCCCGCCGCGCTGCGTCCGGCCCCGGTCGTGCCGGCCCCGGAGCCGAGCCCGATCCTCCTGCGGCACGGCCCGATCATGCAGCCGCACCGTGCCACACCGGCCTGCGCCATCGAGCTAACCAAGCCCATGCTCGGTCGGCAGGATCGACCGGAGGCGATCCCGCCGCGGATCGCCCTGTAACCGGCGCTCTCCACCATCCGCCCATCGAAGCGGCCGCCGATCCCCCTCGGCGGCCGCTTTGCCGTGGAAGGGACGCTGCGACCCCGCCGCGTTTGACCCATCCTCGCGCTAGAATTATGCATTCAAAAAGCCATGCGCCCGTACAGGATGCGGCGCGGGGAGGGAGGTTCGACTTGGGCGCGAGCGCGAAACCGGCCGACGCGGCTTTCGGGGCACCGGCCTCCAGCGCGCGGGCGAACGCCCGCAACGCGGCCGGATTGCCACGCAAGCTCGCGGAGGTGCTGCAGGGCGAGGCCCGCTTCGACACCTTCACCCGCGGACGCTACGCGACCGATGCCTCGATCTACCAGATCATGCCGGCGGGCGTGGTCTTCCCCAAAAGTGCCGCCGACATCGCCGCGACGCTGAAGGTGGCGGCGGATTACGACGTCCCCGTAATCCTGCGCGGCGGGGGCACCTCGCAGAACGGCCAGCCGATCGGTTCCGGCCTCGTGGTCGATTGCTCGCGCCACTTCAACAGCATGCTCGCCTACGACGCGGAAGCGGGCACCGTGACCGTCGAGCCCGGCCACGTGCTGGAGCGCCTCAACGCCCGGCTGAAGGCGGATGGCTGGTTCTTCCCTGTCGAGCCCTCCACCGCGACCCGCTGCACCATCGGCGGCATGGCCGGCAACAATTCCTGCGGCGCCCGCTCGCTCCGCTACGGCAAGATGAGCGACAACGTGCTCGCCCTGGAGGCGTTGTTCCACGACGGCGCCGCCTTCGGCTTCGGGCTCACCGGCAACGCGGCGAGCGCCGTGACCGGCGGCGCGCGGGCGGAGGATCTGGCCCGACGCATGCTGGCCCTCGCGGATGCCCATCGCGACGAAATCGCGGAAAAATACCCGAAGGTGCAGCGGCGGGTCGGCGGCTACAATCTCGATGCGTTGATCGAACAGCGCCCGAACCTCGCCCATCTCCTCGTCGGCTCGGAGGGGACGCTGGCTGCCACCACCGCGGTGACGCTCAAGCTCTCGCGCCTGCCGGCCCACCGGGCCATGGGCGTGTGCCACTTCCCCTCGTTCCGCGCGGCGATGGAGACGACGAAGGCGATCGTCGGCCTCGACCCCGTGGCGGTCGAACTCGTCGACAACAACGTGCTGGTGCTCGGCGCCGACATCCCGCTGTTCCGCACGACCCTGGCCGACATCACGCGGGGCCAGCCGAACTGCCTGCTGCTGACCGAGTTCGCGGGTGACGACCTCGCCGCGCTGAAGCGCGACCTGAAGCGCCTCGACCAATGCATGGCCGATCACGGCTTTCCCGACGCCGTGGTCGAGGTGGTGGAGCCGAACCGCCAGAAGGCGGTCTGGGAGGTGCGCGAAGCCTGCCTCAACATCATGATGTCGATGAAGGGCGACGCCAAACCCGTCTCCTTCATCGAGGATTGCGCCGTCCCCCTGGAGCACTTGGCCGACTACACCGACGCGGTCACCGAGGTGTTCACGCGGCACGGCACCCGCGGCACATGGTACGCCCACGCCTCCGTCGGCTGCCTGCATGTGCGCCCGATCCTCGACATGAAGCAGGGTGGCGATGTGCGGAAGATGCGCGCCATCGCCGAGGAGACGGCGGAGCTGGTGCGCCGCCACAAGGGCTCCTATTCGGGCGAGCACGGCGATGGCATCTCGCGCTCGGAATTCGTGGAGCCTTTGTTCGGCGCAAAGCTCACCCGCGCCTTCGAGACGGTGAAGGACGGCTTCGACCCCGACAACCGCCTGAACCCCAACAAGATCGTCCGCCCGCTCAAGATGGACGACCGCACGCTGATGCGCTTCGGCCCCGACTACGCGGTGAGCGCCCCGCAGAAGACGGCGCTGGACTGGTCGGATTGGGGCGGGTTCGGCCCGGCGGTCGAGATGTGCAACAACAACGGCACCTGCCGGAAGCTCGCCGGCGGCGCGATGTGCCCCTCTTACCGCGCCACCCGCGACGAGCAGCACCTGACCCGCGGCCGGGCCAATTCGCTGCGCCTCGCGATCTCGGGCCAGCTCGGGCCGGACGCGTTCCTGTCGCCTGAGATGAAGCGCACGATGGATCTGTGCATGTCGTGCAAGGCCTGCCGCCGGGAATGCCCGACCGGCGTCGACATGGCCAAGATGAAGGTCGAGTTCCTGCACCATTACCATGCTCGGCACGGCTTGCCGCTGAAGGAGCGGCTGGTCGCCGAGATGCCGCGCTACGCGGGCGTCGCGGCCGCCCTCGCGCCCCTGCTCAACCTGCGCAACCGCTACCCTACGCTCGCCCGGTTCGGTGAGGCCTGGACCGGCTTCTCCGCCCGCCGCTCGCTGCCCGAATGGCGCCGGCCCTGGCGGGAGACCGGCGAGGCCGCCCACCCGCAAGACGTGGCGGACGACCACCGCGACCTCATCCTGTTCGGCGACACCTTCAACCGCGCCTTCGAGCGCGAGAACCTGGAAGCTGCCGAGCGGGTGCTGCGGGCGGCCGGCTACCGCCTGCACCGCGTCGTCGCGCATGAGGGCCGCCGCCCGCTCTGCTGCGGCCGCACCTATCTCGCCTCCGGCCAGACCGACCGGGCGCGGGAGGAAGCCCGGCGCACCCTCGACACACTCCTGCCCTTCGTCCGGGCCGGCGCCCGCGTGGTCGGCCTGGAGCCCTCCTGCCTCCTCACCTTCCGCGACGAATTCCTGTCGTTGCTGCCGCGCGCGGAGGCGAGTGAACTCGCCGGCCAAGCCTTCCTGTTCGAGGAACTGCTCGCCGCCGATCTCGCTGCGGGCCGCGTCAGCCTCCCGCTCGCCGACCAGGGCGGCCGGGTCGCCCACCTGCACGGCCATTGCCACCAGAAGAGCTTCGGGGCATTTGCGCCGGTGGAGACGGTGCTGCGGGCGGTGCCGGGGCTCGATGTGCGCGTCATCGAATCGAGCTGCTGCGGCATGGCCGGCGCCTTCGGCTACGGCAAAGATACGATCGACGTCTCCTTCGCCATGGCCGAGCTGTCGCTGTTCCCGGCGCTGCGAAAAGCGTCGGCCGACGACCTCGTGGTCGCCGACGGCACGAGCTGCCGCCACCAGATCCATGACGGTCTCGGCCGCGACGCGATCCACGTCGCCCGCGTGCTCGATGCGGCCCTCCTGCCGGCGGGCTGACCGCGGCTCAGGGTCGCCGCTGCGGAACGGAGGCCCGCGCATCCGGTTGTCGCGGCAATCCCCGAACAGGAGCCGTGATGACCGATCCGCTGACCCAATACCCGCGCCCGCCCTTCGAGACGAAGCCGCAGAGCTTTCCCGGCAAGACCGACCAGATGGCGCCCGAGCCGGACCACGGCGAGGAGAGCTACAAGGGCTCCGGCAAGCTCACCGGCAAGGCGGCCCTGGTGACGGGCGGTGACAGCGGCATCGGCCGGGCGGTTGCCATCGCCTATGCCCGCGAGGGCGCGGATGTCGCGATCTCGTACCTGCCCGACGAGCAGAAGGATGCGGAGGCCGTCGGCACCTGGATCGAGAAGGCGGGCCGGCGCGCCCTGCTGCTGCCAGGCGACATCAAGGACGCCGCCTACGCCCGCGAGATCGTCGCGCGCACGGCCAAGGAATTCGGCCGGCTCGATATCCTTGTGAACAACGCCGCCTTCCAGCAGCCGAACCAGGGCGTCGAAGACATCGACGACGCGCTGTTCGAGAAGCACTTCCAGACCAACATCTTCGGCCCGTTCTACGTCACCAAGGCGGCGCTGGCGCATCTCAAGCCCGGCGCCTCGGTGATCTTCACCTCCTCGGTCAATTCCAAGCACCCGGTGCCGACCCTGTTCGCCTACAGCGCCACCAAGGGCGCGCTCAGCAACATGGTGCTCGGCCTCGCCCAACTGCTCGCCGAGAAGGGCATCCGCGTGAATGGCGTGCTGCCGGGCCCGATCTGGACCCCGTTCATCCCCGCCGGGATGAGCGAGGATGCGGTGAAGACCTTCGGCAGCCAAGTGCCGTTCAACCGCCCCGGCCAGCCGGCGGAACTCGCCTCGGCCTACGTGATGCTGGCGGCCGAAGAGAGCAGCTACACCTCCGGCGCCCTCATCACCGTCGCAGGTGGCATGCCGATCTTCTAAACGAGGTTTCGAAAGGACGAGTCCTTTCGCGGGTCCAGGGCAGAGCCCTGGAAGGAGGCCGGGGCGCTGCCCCGGCACCCCGCCAAAGGGATAATCCCTTTGGGATCTCGGGACTATCGGTAGGCTGACATCCAGCCGAGGCCCGCCTCTGTGCTGGCTGCGGGCAGGTATTCGCAGCCGATGAAGCCGTCATAGCCCGCGGCGTCGAGGGTCGCGAACGCGGCGGAGAAATCGATGCGGCCGGTGCCGGGCTCGTGGCGGCCGGGGGCGTCCGCGATCTGGACGTGGGCGATGCGGGCGCGGTGGGCCGTGAGTTCCGTGGCCAGATCCTCGCCCATCATCGCCATGTGGTAGAGGTCGGCCTGGATGAAGAGGTTTTCGGAGCCGACAGCCTCGATCACAGCCGCAGCATCGGCGAGGCGGTTCAGGAAGAAGCCCGGTATGTCGCGGTCGTTGATCGGCTCGATCAGCAGGCGGATGCCCGCTCTTTCCAATGCGTCGGCGGCGTAGGCGAGGTTGTCGGTCAGCGTCGCCCGAAGCCGCGTCCGCTCGTTGCTCGCCGGTGCGAGGCCGGCAAGGCAGTTGATCTGCCGGCATCCGAGCGCTCCGGCATAGTCGATCGCCCGCGCGACGCCGTCACGAAACTCAGGAACCCGGTCGGGCAGGAGGGCGATGCCGCGCTCGCCCGCCGCCCAGTCGCCCGGCGGCAGGTTGTGCAGCACGAGCGGCAGGCCCGTCTCCGCGAGGCGGTGTGCCAGCGCCTGCTTCGTCTCGGCATAGGGAAACTGCATCTCCACCGCTTCGAACCCGGCCGCGCGGGCCGCCGCGAACCGGTCGAGCAGCGGCATCTCGGTGAACAGCAGGCTCAGATTGGCAGCGAAGCGGGGCATATCCGGGCCGTCTGGTCGCGCAAAATGCATTCAAAAATGATGGGTTTTGTCCGCTTTAATCGCGGTCGGCTGGGGACGGCTCGCCGGGGACGAGCTGCGCGGCCTCCCGGTCGGCGGCGGCCTTCCGCTTGTTGCGCAGGTGGCGGAACAGGATGTCGCTGAGTTCCGCACCGGCCCGGCGGCGCAGGGCGTCGAGGATTTCCTCGTGCTCGCGCATCGCCTCGCCCCAGCGGTCGCGGTTGGCGTCGAGATTGGCCGAGTAGCGCGCCCGCCGCAGACGTCCCGCAAAGCCGGCATAGGTGGCGCTCAACGGCCCGTTGCCGGCCGCCGCTACGATCCGGTCGTGGATCGCCTGGTTGCAGGCGAAGTAGCCGTGCAGGTCGCGCCGCAGATAGTGGCCGTACATCTCATGGTGGAGCCGCTCGATCGCGGCATAGGCCTCGTCCGTGATGCGCTCGCAGGCAAGCCGCCCGGCCAGGGCCTCCAGCCCGCCCATCACGTCGAACAGCTCGACGATCTCCTGCTCGCCGATCCGGCGCACCCGTGCGCCGCGGTTCGGCAGCAGATCGATCAGCCCCTCCGAAGCCAGCACCTTCAGCGCCTCCCGCAAGGGCGTGCGCGAGATGCCGAAGCGTTCGCACAGGAGCCGCTCGGGGACACGGGCACCCGGCGCGAGATTGCCCTCGACGATGAACTCGCGCAGCCGCGTCAGCACCTCGTCGTGGAGGGAATGCACGAGGTTTTCCCGAGGCTTGGCCGGGAGTTCAACCGGGAGCCGGGCGGGGAGGGGGATCGGGCCGTCCGCGCCCTCCGATTCGCGTTCGGCGCGTGTCATGGCGGAAGTCATGCCGGATTGGTAGCAGCGGGCTCAACCGCCGTCGATGGGAGGAATGTAGGCATGATACTTCTTGTCTCGGCCAAAAATGAATGCAAACCTAAGGGATGAAACGACCGGGCCCGACGTAAAGCGCCCGGCACAGGCCTGAACGGGAGGGACCATGACGCGCCGCACCGGACGACATTTCCTGCACATTCCGGGGCCGAGTCCGGTGCCGGAGCGGGTGCTGCGCGCGATGGACCGGCAGGTGATCGACCATCGCGGGCCGGAATTCGGCGTGCTCGGCCGCGAGGTGCTGGAGGGCTGCCGCACGATCTTCCGCACCAAGGGACCGGTCGTGATTTATCCCGGCTCCGGCACGGGGGCCTGGGAGGCGGCGATCGTCAACACGCTCTCGTCGGGCGACCGGGTGCTGATGTTCGAGACCGGCCACTTCGCCACCCTGTGGCGGCAGATGGCGGCGCGGTGGGGCATCGAGGTCGAGTTCGTGCCAGGCGATTGGCGCCAGGGCGTCGATCCGGCCCTGGTCGAGGCGAAGCTCGCCGAGGATCGCAGCCATTCCTTCAAAGCCGTGATGGTGGTCCACAACGAGACCTCCACCGGCGTCACGAACCGCATCCCCGCCATCCGCAAAGCGATCGACGCCGCCGGCCACCCGGCGCTGCTGCTGGTCGATACGATCTCCTCGCTCGGTTCGGTCGATGTCCGCCACGACGAGTGGGGCGTCGATGTCACCGTCAGCGGCTCGCAGAAGGGCCTGATGCTGCCGCCGGGCCTCGGCTTCACCGCGATCTCGGAGAAGGCGCGGGCGGCCGGAAAGTCCAACAACCTCCCCCGCTCCTACTGGGATTGGGAGGAGATGCTGAAGCCCAACGCCAACGGCTACTTCCCCTACACGCCGGCCACCAACCTGCTCTACGGCCTGCGCGAGGCGGTTGCGATCCTGCTCGAAGAAGGGCTCGACAACGTCTTCGCCCGCCACCAGCGGCTCGCCGCCGCGACCCGCGCCGCGGTCGAGGCCTGGGGGCTCGAAGTGCTGTGCCAGAACCCGGACGAGCACTCGCCGGTGCTCACCGCAGTGATGATGCCCGATGGCAAGGGGGCGGACGCCTTCCGCGCCCTAGTGCTCGAAAAGTTCGACATGTCCCTCGGCGCCGGGCTGTCGAAGCTCACTGATAAAATCTTCCGCATCGGCCATCTCGGCGAGACCAACGACCTGACCCTGATGGGCGCCCTGTCCGGCGTCGAGATGGGCTTGGCGGCCGCCGGCGTGCCGCATCGGCCGGGCGGCGTGCTCGCCGCCATGGCGAGCCTGCGCTCCGGCCTCGACGGCTGATCGTTTCCCGAACGCCCGCGTCTCGGGCCAAGCCGCGCGTCAGATGCGGGGCCCGGGGCGATGACTCATAAAAACTGGAGGAAGCCCCGATGATCACGATCCCACGCCGCGTGACGGCGCCGGGCATGGTGCTGTTCCTGCTCTGCCTGATGTACTTCATCACCTATGTCGACCGGGTCAACGTCGGCACCGCCGGCCCGGCGATCAAGGGTGAGCTCGGCCTCAGCAACACCGAACTCGGCCTCATTTTCTCGGCCTTCGCCTACCCCTACGCGGTGTTCCAGATCATCGGCGGCGCGATGGCCGACAAGTGGGGGGCGCGGCGCACCCTGTTCATCTGCGGCCTGATCTGGGCGGCGGCGACGGTGGCGACCGGCTTTGTCGGCGGCGTGGTCTCGCTGTTCCTGGCCCGCTTCGCCCTGGGTTTCGGCGAGGGCGCCACCTTCCCCACCGCCACGCGGGCGATGCAGTCCTGGGTCGCCAAGGACCAGCGCGGCTTCGCGCAGGGCATCACCCACTCGTTCGCCCGCTTCGGCAACGCGATTACGCCGCCGCTGGTCGTGCTGATGATGGCCTATGTCGGCTGGCGCGGCGCCTTCGTCGTGCTCGGCATCGTCAGCTTCGCCTGGGTGCTGGTCTGGGTGTTCTACTACCGGGACGATCCGCGCGCGCATAAAGCCATCACGAACGCGGATCTGGAGCGGCTGGCGATCCATGACCGGACCGCCAAGCCGGCCGCCAAACCGCCGGTGCCGTGGCGCCGGCTGATCCCGCGGATGGCGCCGGTCACGCTGACCTATTTCTGCTACGGCTGGTCGCTGTGGCTCTACCTCAACTGGCTGCCCTCCTTCTTCAAGGACGGCTACGGCCTCGACATCAAGAACTCGGCCTTGTTCGCCTCGGGCGTGTTCTTCGCGGGCGTGGTCGGCGACACGCTCGGCGGCGTGATCTCGGACCGCATCCTGAAGAAGACCGGCGACCTGCAGAAGGCACGCCGCAACGTGATCTGCCTCGGCATGCTGGGCGCCGCCGCCTGCCTCGCGGGGGTGTTCTTCACCAAGGAGCTGACCCTGGTGGCGCTGCTCTTGAGCGGTGGGTTCTTCTTCCTCGAACTGGTGATCGGCCCGATCTGGTCGGTGCCGATGGACATCGCCCCGCAATATGCCGGCACCGCGAGCGGGCTGATGAATTTCGGCTCGGCCTTTGCCGCGATCGTCTCGCCGCTCACCTTCGGCCTGATCGTGGATCTCACCGGCAACTGGATCCTGCCGTTTGCCGGGTCGGTCGGCCTGCTGCTTCTGGGCGCGGGCCTCGCCTTCACCATGCATCCCGAGCGCCCGTTCGAGGATGAACCGGCGCCCCTGGCCCCGCGGGTGGTGCCGGCGGAGTAGAACCGGCCCGTCGCCGCGCACTCCCCGCGGCGACGGGTCAGGGCAAGGGGAAGCGGCGCTGAAGGTCCGCCAGCATCTCGACCGCCTCGTTCGAGATGCCCGTCTCCCGGACCGCCTTGAGGCTGCGATCCTCGAGTCCCGGCGCGGTCACCGGCTCGAACTGGCGGCGATGGGCCTGATCGAGGATGTCGGCGATCCGGTCGCCGACCGCCAGGGCGATCGCGGTCGAATCCGGCCCCTCCGAGCGGTGGGCGTGCATGCGCTGGAGCGCGTCGGCAATCTGCCGCTCGAAGGCCTCGAACAGGGCCCCGGCCGCCTGCGGGCTCATCCGCATCAGGGCGCCCGCGGCGGCGCAATAGGTCTCCTTGAGCATGTACAGGGTCAGGCGGTCGATGGCCTGCTCGTCTTCGTCCCCCGGCTTCGCCATGCGTTCTCTGTCCCGTATCCTCGGTTCCGAACCCATGACCCTGCCGAGACGAAGGGACAAGGGACCGGGCCCCTTTAAAGGATCAGGGGCAGGCGCTGCCAAGCCCTGAGACGCGGCCGAAAGCGCGCGGGGGCTCGTCGGCGTGCGACACGCGGCCATTCTCGAAATGACGGATTGTCACCGGCGGATTGGCTCGGCTCACGACTTTCGGCGCTATGTTCGTAGTGGGGCGGCGGTATCGCATCACCGCTGCGTCGAGCCGGGCTCGCGTCCGACCCTCGCGCGGGACGGTGCGGGCGTCCCCGCCGTCCACTCGGGACGACGGGGGGTGTCGTTCGCACGACCGAGCCGATACGCAACGTGGCTCCCCCTTAGAATGACCGCGACCGGTTAGCCGACGGTCAATGCCGGAAACCGGCGACGTGCCGGAACGGGACCGTCTCACGCATCCGGTGCGACCGGCCGGGGGTCGGGCGCGAAGACGAAGCGCTGGTAGACGAGACCGATGCCGATCAGGCAGCCGCCGAGCCCGAGGAAGGACAGCGCCCGCAGCGGTCCTTCCAGGCCCGAGAGGTCGAACAGGAACACCTTGAGCGTCGCCAGCCCCACCAGCACGGCGGAGGCCAGCCGCGCGGTCGCCGACCCGCGCAGGATGCCGTAGCCGAGGGCGACGAGGCCCAGGCCGAGCCAGACCGCCGAGTAGGTGTACCACTCCGCCTGCCCCGTCTCGCGGTCGAGCCCGAGCCGCTCACCCTGGAAGCCGTGGCGCACGGCAAGGCACAGAGCGAGGAAGCTCAGGGCCAGCCCGAGACCGCCGGCCATGCGCACGAACCAGACGGGCCGCACGCCCCGCGCCGCCCGCGCCAGGGCGAAGGCCGCCGCCGCCGGCAGGGCGTAGGCGAGCACGGCGTCGTTCAGGATGAGCCCGCCCGTGACCGGCTCGTCGGTCAGGAGCGGGTTGGCGGCCAGCCCGAGGCCGAGCGCGCCCTGGAACAAGGCGAGGCAGGCGAAGGCGAGGCCAGCAAAGCGGATCACCGGCGAGGCCGAGGGACCGGAGAACCGCACCAGCACCAGGGAGAAGCCGAGAGAGGTAAGCGTCGTCAGACCTTGTTCCAGCACGCTCGTGCCCGGATCGGACAGGGTGCCGCCGTGGAGCGCGTGGCGGATCTCCAGGAAGACGAACAGGCCCGAAAGCAAAAGGCTCAAGGCTTGGGCCACCTGCTCCGGGATGTCCGCCGGGCGGTCCGGTCGGCGGATCGCCCAGGCCGCGAGGCCGAAGCACAGGGCCGGCAGGCCGTAGGCGGTCACGAGCCCATTGAGGATGAGCCGGTCCGACAGGCCGCCCTGGATCAGCGCCGGGTCCCAGGCGAGCCGCGCGGCGACGATGACGGCCAGACCGGCCACGCACCAGCGCAGGGCCGGGATGTCGAGGCGCCGGGCGATCAGGCCCGTGGCGAGCGCCGTCCCGGCGAGAGCCGGCGTCAGCGAGCCGCCCGCGAGGGCGAAGACGAGGCCGAGGCACAGGCTCGCCACTGCCGCCGCGGCGAAGGCGCCGAGCCCAAGCATGAGGGCCGGGGAGGGGGTCGCGTCGCCCTGCAGTCGGCACAGGACGGCGAGACCGCAGAATCCGGCGGCCAGCCCCCCCGCGGCGGCGGCGAAGTCCGGCGCCACGGCGCCGCCCGCGATGCGCAGATAGGCCAGGGCGAGCGCCGCGAGGGGCGCCACCGCCGCGCCCGCCGCAAAGGCCAGCGCGGTGGCGTAGGGCAGGCGGCTGCCGCCCAGGAGCCGCAGCGTGCCGAGACCCGCGACCGCGAGCGATCCGGCCAAAGCCAGCGCCAGCAGCAGCCCGGGATGGTCCGTGCCTCTCCAGAGGAGGAAGAAGGGGGCGTTTGAGGGATCGGCCGCCTCCGGCCAGAGCACGAGGGCGCCGACGAGCGTCAGGGCCGCGACGACTCCCCCTATGGCGGCGGGCGCGGCGACGAACCCCGCCAGCGCGGGCAGCACGATCGCCGCCAAGGCAGCGGCCGGCCAAGCCAGGCCGCCGCCCGCATGCGACGTCAGGCCGAGCACCGCCAGCGCCAAGCCTCCCGCCGCCGCGAGGGCGAGCGCGGCGAAACGCTCGAGGCGCGCCTCCGCGTCCGGTATGCCGCGCCCCGGCAGGACGGCGAAGACGAGGATCGCCAGCGCCTGCTGCAGCACGAGGTGGACCTGTACGGCGGCATTCTCACCGGGCAGGAGGGTAAGGAACAGGGCCCAGGCCGCCGCGCCGACGCTGCCCGCCACCGCGAGGGCGCGCCAGCCCTTCAGCCAGGCGAAGGCGTAGGCGCTGCCGGCCACTACGGGCAGATAGAGGGCGAGCGGCCACAGGCTTGCCCCCCCGCCCCCGACGAGAAGCGGCGTGGCGAGCGCCCCGACGAGGCCGATCCCCGCCAGAGCCGGCCCATGCAGAAGGGCGGCGACCATGGCGGCGAGGCCCGTCGCCGCCAATCCGGCGAAGGCCAGACCCGGCCCGATGAAACCATAGAGGGCGTGCGCGGCGTAGACCGCACCGAACAGGCCGACCGTGCCGGCGGCGGTGACCATGGCCGGCACATCGGGCCAGACCGGAGGCACCGGCTCCGACCCGCGCAGGCGCCGTCTCAGAAACTCTCCGAACCCGACGAGACCGAAGGCGAGGGCGAGGGCACTCGCGATGCGCATGCCCGGTCCGAACAGGCCGCGCTCGGCCGAGTAGCGAACGAGCAGCACCGCGCCGAAGGCAAGGGCGAGGCCGCCGACCCAGACGGTCCAGCGGGTGCCGAAGCGCTCCTCGATGGAGGGGGCGGGGGCCGAAATCGGCCGCTCCCGTGCCACCGCCGGAACGGCACCGCGCGGCGGCGGCGCGGATGGCGGGACAGGCGAGGGAGGAGGCGAGGGAACGGGCTGCACCGCTTCCGGTGGCGGTTCCGGGCGAACCGGCTCCGGCGCAGGGATCGGGGCCGCGATCGGCCCGGAGCCGGCGACCGGACGCGCCTCCACCAGAGCGAGGCGCCGCTCGAGCACGCGGATATGATTCCGCTGCCGCAGCGCCAGCAGCAGGCCCGCCGGACCGGACAGCACGAGCGCCAGCACGATCAGTGCCGCACTCAGGAAAAAACTATCGTCCATGGCCGGCCGTCCGCTTCGGGAGCGGCGAAGCTAGCCTCGTTTCCGGCCCTTACGGGTGCGGGTGCTCACACGCTCGTGACATCGTGGTGTCACGATTCCTACAGATCGCGCGGTCTTGCAAATGCTTGGCGGTTCCGGCGCCCGCAACGGACGCCGTAGCAGCGGCGCCTCAGCGGACGAAGGCGAGGTGAAGACGGCAGCCCTCGCGTTCGACGACGGCGCAACGACAATCGATCTTCAGGCAGTCGATGGATAAGCGCACAGAATCAGGAACGATGACATCTGGACCGACCTCGACATCGACACCATCGGGTGTCTCGTCCCAAATGAGGCATCCAATATCATTGCGGCTCCCCGAGGATGAAATCAGTCCTACTTTGAAAGCGTCCTGCAGAAATAAGTCACGGTAACCTGCCAACATCGGTTAACTCCGCGATTGCTTCTGATCCGCCCACAAACTTTACGGTTAATGACCCCTGAAATCACGCAGAAAATGATTACTTGAAGTACAAAAAACCTGTTGCACGACGGCCAAGTTCATGGAAGCCGACTACAGAGTCCCCCGCCGTTCTTCGGCTAAGTGCTTCTCGGTCCGGTCTTTTGGCACCTGACAGCCACGCGAATCGCCCCGCCGGGGCGACGCGTTCGGGGCGTCGGGCCTGCCCTCAGGCGGCAGCGGAGCTGGCCGGGCGTCCACGCCGTCCACGTCAATCGTCCGGCTACCGCGCCCGGCGACTTGACCCGCCCCGGCCGGAGCCTCACCATTCAGTCTACGCGCGTAGACTAAGGTACAAGAGGCGTGGCGACAGGCCGGTTGGCGAGCATCCCGTTCTTCAAGGAACCGGGTGTCGATCTTTCCCCATTCGAGACGCGCTGCCATTGGCGGCGCTTCGACGAGAATGAGACGCTCGTCGATTACGACGACATCTCCACCGACGTGTATTTCCTCGCCATGGGGGAAGTGCGGATCCTCAACCGGTCACAATCCGGCAAGGAAGTGATCCTCGGCGAGATGCGCGTGGGCGCCTTCTTCGGCGAGCTGGCGGCGCTGGATGGCATCGGCCGCTCGGCCAACGTCACGGCGCTGACCCGGGGCGAGGTCTGCGTGGTGCCCGCCCCCGTCTTCCGCCAGATCGTCTTCGCCTCCGAGGTCATCGCCGACCGGCTGTTCCGCCTGCTCGCCAAGCGCGTGCGCGAGCTGAACACGCGGCTGATGGAGCACGCGCTGCTCGATCTGCGCCACCGGCTCTACGCCGAGCTGCTGCGCCTCTCCGTGCCGCGGGCCGGGCAGGGGAGTGATTCCGTGGGCGAACGGGTGGTGACGCCGCCGCCCTACCACCACGTGCTGGCCGCCCGCATCGGCTGCCGCCGGGAGCAGGTGACCCGCGAATTCACGGTGATGGCGGGCGAAGGCCTGATCGACCGCACCCGCGGCGCCCTCGTCATCCGCCGCCCCGACCTGTTGGAGGCTCGGGTGCAGGAGGCACTGCGGGAAGACGCCTAACCTCCCCGAGACGGGCACTTCTCAGGGCACATTTCCCAATCTCCGTCGCCGAGATCCGTCGCGGCACTGGTCCGAAGATCCATCTTGCACGCCAGCACTCTCCTTCCGGACCAGAGGCTCCGCCTGGAGCGGGTCACCAAGCGCTTTTCCGCGCATACGGCCGTCGATGCGGTCTCCCTCGACCTTGCGGAGGGTGAGTTCTTCTGCCTGCTCGGCCCATCCGGCTGCGGCAAGAGCACCCTGCTGCGGATGGTGGCGGGGTTCGAGACGCCGGATTCCGGCACGATCCGCCTCGGCGAGACCGACCTGACGGCGCTGCCGCCGCACCGGCGGCCGGTGAACATGATGTTCCAGTCCTACGCGCTGTTCCCGCATATGAGCGTGGCGGCCAATCTCGCCTACGGCCTGAAGGGTCTGGGCCTGAGCCGGGCGCAGGTCGCCGGGCGGGTGAAGGATCTCCTCCGGCTCGTGCGGCTCGAAGGCTTCGAGGCGCGCCGCCCCGATAAACTCTCAGGCGGCCAGCGCCAGCGGGTGGCCCTGGCCCGGGCGCTCGCCCGCGAACCCCACCTCCTCCTCCTCGACGAGCCGCTCGGCGCCCTCGACCGGGCCCTGCGCGAGGAGACGCAAGGAGAGTTGCGGGCGATCCAGCAGCGGCTCGGCACGAGCTTCGTCGTCGTCACCCACGATGCCGAGGAAGCGATGGCGCTCGCCGACCGGATCGGGGTGATGGAGCGCGGACGCCTCGTGCAGGTGGGGCCGGCGCGCGCGCTCTATGAGCGGCCCGCGAACCGCTACGTCGCGGGCCTGCTCGGCGACGTGAACCTGATCGATGGCCGCCTCGGGCGGGCCGAACCCGGCGGGATCCGCAGCGTCGAGACGGCGTTCGGCCTCCTGCGCGCGAGCGGCGAGGGCGAGGCCGGCAACGCGGTCGTGATCGCGATTCGGCCCGAGCGTCTGGTCGTGCGCGGGGAGGGGGCGATGGAGGGGCTGTCCGGCCTTCTGACCGAGGCGACCTTCCTCGGCGACCGCATTCGCTACCGGGTCGAGATGGCGAACGGAACGAGCTTGCGCGCCTCCGCCGCCCTGCCGACGCCCGGCCCGATCCCAACGGTTGGCGAGACCGTCACCCTCGGGGTGCCTGCGGAAGGCGCCTGGATTCTGCCGGCATGAGCGGCATGCCGCAGCGCCTGGGGCGCGGTCTCGTCCGGGGGCTGCCGCTGCTGTGGCTGGGGTTGTTCTTCCTCGTGCCCTTCGCGGTGACGCTGAAGATCAGCTTCTCCTCGCCGGCCACCGCGCAGCCGCCCTACCTGCCCGTGCTCGAATGGGAGGGCGGCCTGGAGGGCTGGCGCGAGTTCTTCGAAGCGCTCGACTTCCAGAATTACCAGATGATCGCGGCCGACGCGCTCTACCGCGACGCTGCCCTCTCCTCGCTGGGCTATGCCGCGCTCGCCACCGCGATCCTCGTCGGGATCGGCACGCCGACGGCCTATGCCATGGCCCGCGCCTCGGCCCGCTGGCAGCCGATCCTCGTGGCACTCGTCATCGTGCCGTTCTGGACGAGTTTTCTGATCCGGGTCTATGCCTGGATCGCGATCCTCAAGCCCGAGGGGCTGCTCAACGCGGCCCTCCTGAAACTCGGCCTGATCGCCGCGCCGCTGCCGATTCTCGATAGCCCCTTCGGCGTGCTGATCGGCCTCGCTTACGCCTACCTGCCCTTCATGGTGCTGCCGCTCTACGCGGTGATGAGCCGGCTCGATCCGGCGCTCACCGAGGCCGCCGCCGATCTCGGCGCGTCGCGGGCGCGGGCCTTCTTCACCGTCACCCTGCCGCTCAGCCTGCCCGGCCTCGCCGCCGGGGCGCTGCTCTGCTTCATCCCGATGGTCGGCGAGTTCATCATCCCCGATCTGCTCGGCGGCTCCGACACGCTGATGCTCGGGCGCGTGCTGTGGAGCGAGTTCTTCTCCAACCGCGACTGGCCGCTCGCCTCCGCCGTCGCGGTGCTGCTGCTGATCCTCGTGGTCGGGCCCGTGGTGCTGTTCCGCGAGGCGGAGCTGCGCCGCGAGGAAGCGGTGGAGGGGCCCCAGCGATGAGCCTCTTCGCCCGCTCGGCGCTGACCCTCGCGCTGGCCTTCCTCTACGCGCCGATCCTCGTGCTGGTCGCTTATTCCTTCAACGATTCGAAGCTCGTGACCGTCTGGGGCGGGTTCTCGACGCGCTGGTACGGGGTGCTGTTCCGGGACGGCCCGTTGATCGCCGCCGCGCTCGTCTCGCTCAAGGTCGCCGTTCTCTCGGCCTCGATCGCCGGGGTGCTCGGCACGCTGGCCGCGCTGGCGCTCGACCGGCACGGGCGTTTTTGGGGGCGCGGCGCCTATACCGGCCTGCTCTACGCGCCGATGGTGATGCCGGAAGTCATCACCGGCCTGTCGCTGCTGCTGCTCTTCGTCGGCATCGGCCTCGACAGGGGCATCGCGACCCTCGTCATCGCGCACGCGACCTTTGCCACCGGCTTCGTCGCGGTGGTGGTGGGGGCCCGCCTGAAGGGTCTCGACCGCTCGCTGGAGGAGGCCGCCGCCGATCTCGGTGCCGGGCCGGCCCGTGTCTTCTTCGGCATCACCCTGCCGCTGATCGCGCCCGCGGTCGCCGCCGGGTTCCTGCTCGCCTTCACTCTGTCGCTGGACGATCTCGTGATCGCGAGCTTCGTCTCGGGGCCCGGCGCCACCACCCTGCCGATGCGGATCTACAGCCAGGTCCGCCTCGGGGTGAACCCGGAGATCAACGCCGCCTCGACCCTACTGATCGCCGCCGTCGGTGTCGTGGTGCTGGGCGCTTCCTGGCTCACGGGGCGCAAAGGCGCCATCGCTTGAAGCGATGGCCCTGGGAGCAGGTCGCGCCCCGTCTCCCACTGTGGTAGCCCGCAATCCATGTCGAGCGATGCGCCGCGGGGCGTCTTCATCACCTTCGAGGGCGGGGAGGGGGCGGGCAAGTCCACCCAGATCGCGCGCCTCGCCGAAACCTTGCGCAGGGTGAGCGGGCGCGAGGTCGTGACCACCCGTGAGCCCGGCGGGACGGAACGGGCGGAAGTCCTGCGTGCGGCGCTGCTGCGGGGCGTGGCCAAGCCCTATGGGCTCTTCGCCGAGGCGCTGATGTTCGCCGCCGCCCGGATCGACCACATCGAGAACTTGATCCGCCCGGCCCTGAACCGCGGCGCGATCGTGCTGTGCGACCGCTTCTCGGATTCGACCCGCGCCTATCAGGGCGCGGCCGGCGGCCTGGACCCGGCGCTGATCGACAGCCTGGAGCGGGTGACGCTCGAAGATTTGCGGCCCGATCTCACCCTGATCCTCGATCTGCCGCCCGAGGCCGGCCTCGCCCGCGCAAGACGGCGCGGGGCGGGCGAACCCGCCGACCGCTTCGAGGCCGAGGGCATGCGTTTCCACGAGCGGCTGCGGACGGCCTTCCGCAGCATCGCCGAGGCCGAGCCGGAGCGCTGCCGTATCATCGATGCGGATCTCGGCCCCGATGCGGTCGAGGCCGCCATCGCCGCCACCATCGCCGCCCGGTGGCCGGATCTGCTGCCGGCCGCGGGCGAAGGGCAGGGGCAGGAGGGACAAGGTCATGCGGCCTGATTCCCGCGCTGCCCGCGACGCCCGCACCGAGGCCGAGGCGGGTGATCTCGCCCACGTCCCGCGCCCGCGCGAACAGACCCGCCTCCTCGGGCATGGTCACGCGGAAGCCGCCTTCGCCGGGGCGCTGGCCGCGGGCCGGCTCCATCATGCGTGGCTGATCGGCGGTCCCGCCGGCATCGGCAAGGCGACCCTGGCCTACCGAGTCGCGCGCCGGCTCGTGGCCGACCCGCGCACGCTCCCCTCCCCCGATTCCCTCGACGTGCCGGAGGACCACCCGGCCGCGCGGCAGGTGATGGCCCTGTCGCACCCGAATCTGGTCGCGCTGCGCCGGGTCCAGGCGCCGGGCGCCAAGACGCTGCCGACCCGCATTTCGGTCGATGCCGCCCGCGAGGCGCTGAGCCTGTTCGGATCCACCGCGGGCGGGGAGGGCGGCTGGCGCGTCTGCATCGTCGACAGCGCCGAGGATCTGAATGCCAGCAGCGCCAACGCACTCCTGAAGATGATCGAGGAGCCACCGCCCCGCGCCATCTTCCTCATCGTCTCCCACGCGCCGGGCCGCCTGCTGCCGACCATCCGCTCGCGCTGCCGGGCGCTGGCGCTGCGTGCGCTGCCCGAGGCGGATGTGCGTGCGGTGATCGAGGGATTTCCGGCGCCCTTCGCCCGACCCGACGCGGCGGCTCTGGCGCGGGCCGTCTCGCTCTGCGAGGGCTCGGTCGCCCGCGCGGTGGCGCTGCTCGACCCCGCCACCGCCGCGGTCGAGGCGGAGGTCTCGGCCCTTCTCGCCGGCCTGCCCGAGCCGGACGGGCGGCGCGTGCTCAAACTGGCCGAAACGCTCGCGGGCCGCGACGCCGAACCCCTGCTCGCCACCGTTCTCGATGCGATTCAGCGCTACGTCGCGGCGGAGATCGACCGGCGGCAAGGGGAGGGCCCAGCCCGGCTGCTGGCGCTGGTGGAGGCCGCCGAGCGCATCGCGTCCTCGGCCCGCGAGGCCGCGATCTACAATCTCGACCGCCGGCCGCTGGTGCTCGCGGCCTTCCGGGAGTTGGCGGCGGCAACGAGGCTTCCGTCGCCGGCCTGATGGGCGGGAAAGTGCGTCGACCGGATCGAGCGCGGGTCGTTAGATCAAAGCCGTGATGAGGGTAGTGGCACCGATCAGGGCCACGCAGGCGCCGATTTGCACGGCACGAAAGATCTCGGCAGACGGCCGTCGGTTGTCGTTCGCAGCGCGGCGGCACGAGCGCAGCATGTAACGGTCGAGATTCGGCTCCGGAAGCTCGATCCATTGCTCGTCAGGCTGGCGAACCTTGGCGATTGACATGAAAACCGTCCTCGAAGTCATCGGCGAGGGTGAGCTGACGCTTGTGGCCCACGCTAGAACCTTACCGGCCGGTCGCAGCGCCGCCGAGGATTAACCCGATGATCACAGCCGTGTCCATGCAAAATAGAACAAGTTGCTAGGTATTATAGCACCATAATGCAAAATGCTCAGGGCTCAGGCCTCGCGGCGCTCGATATATGCGTCCAGCGAATATCTGGCATTTGGTGCTTGGTATACCAGAACGGCCCCGTTGGTGGCACATACGCTGCAACGCAACAAACCGCACGGGATGCCCCCCATGATCTCCCTGGCTCTGCTCGCCGCCCTCACCGCCGGTCTTGTCAACATCGCTCTGGTCGCCCTCGTGGCCAACCGTCTGGGTCCGAAGGCCGATACCGCTGCCGCCGGCGAGTTCGTGGCCGTCGGCGGGGCCGCGCCCGCTTCCGCGAAGCGCGCCGCCGTCAAGATCGGCAACGAGAACGTCCTGCCCGTCGGCGCCCAGCGCGCCGCCTGAGCGGCCTCGACCCGACACGAACGCCGCACGTCCAAAGAGCCCTGCCGGGTCCCGGCAGGGCTCTTTTGCATCTGCGTAAGGAACGCGGCGTCGGCCGAACGCGAACGGTGCGGTACCCGGCAGGCCGGTTGCGTCGCGGGACGTTGCGCGCCACAAGGCATGACAGTCCGACCTTCGCATCCGGGACATCTTCTGACGTGAGCGCGAGCGAGAAGGCGAACGAGCCCTTCCTCATCACCACGGCGATCTCTTACCCGAACGGCGTGCCGCATATCGGCCATGCCTACGAGGTGATCGCCACCGACGCCATCGCCCGCTTCCACCGCCTCGACGGGCGCGACGTGCTGTTCACCACCGGCACCGACGAGCACGGCCTCAAGATCCAGCAGACGGCCTCCCGCGCCGGCGTGACGCCGCGCGCCTTCGTCGATGACATGGCCGGGCGCTTCAAGGCTGTGGCCGACCGGCTCGACTGCACCTACGACCGCTTCATTCGCACCACGGAAGCCGACCACTATGCCGCGGCCCAGGAGCTGTGGCGGCGGATGGAGGCCAACGGCGACATCTATCTCGCCAAATATGCCGGCTGGTACTCGGTGCGCGACGAGGCCTATTACGACGAGGCCGAGACCGTGCTCGGCCCTGACGGCAACCGCCGCTCGATCAAGACGGACACGCCCGTCGAGTGGATGGAGGAGGAGAACTATCTCTTCCGTCTCTCCAAGTACCAAGAGCCCCTGCTCAAGCTCTACGCGGAGCAGCCGGACTTCCTGGCGCCCGAGACGCGGATGAACGAGGTCGCGAGCTTCGTACGCTCCGGCCTCAAGGATCTCTCGATCAGCCGCACCACCTTCGATTGGGGCGTGCCGGTGCCGGACCGGCCGGGCCACGTCATGTATGTCTGGGTCGATGCCCTGACCAACTACCTGACGGTGACGGGCTTTCCCGATGCGGAGGCGCCGAACGCCCGATTCTGGCCGGCGAGCTTGCACATCATCGGCAAGGACATCGTCCGCTTCCACGCGGTCTACTGGCCGGCCTTCCTGATGTCGGCCGGGCTGCCGCTGCCCAAGCGCGTCTTCGGCCACGGCTTTTTCCTGAGCCGCGGCGAGAAGATGTCGAAGTCGCTCGGCAACGTGGTCGATCCGCTCGATCTCGTCGGCACCTACGGCGTCGATCCGGTGCGCTACTTCCTCCTGCGCGAGGCGCCGTTCGGCAGCGACGGCAATTACGACCACGAGGCGATCATCAACCGCATCAACGCGGACCTCGCCAACGACCTCGGCAACCTCGCCCAGCGCTCGCTCTCGATGATTGCGAAGAACTGTGAGGGCACGGTGCCGGAGCCCGGTGCCTTGACCGAGGCCGATGAACGCCTGCTCGCTGCCGCCGCCGCCCTGCCGGAAAAGGCGCGGGGGCTGATGCAGAATCTGGCGCTCCACGCGATCCTAGCCGAGTTCTGGGCCGTGGTCGGCGAGGCCAACCGCTACTTCGCCTCCGAAGAGCCGTGGAAACTGCGCAAGTCCGATCCGGCGCGCATGAACACGGTGCTCTACGTCACGGTCGAGACCCTGCGCCGGGTCGGCCTGATGGTGCAGCCCTTCGTGCCGACGGCGGGTGCGGCCTTGCTCGACCTGCTCGCCGTGCCGGTGAACGCACGCAGCTTCGCCTTTACCGGCGCGGAGCACCGCCTGCAGGGCGGCACGGCGCTGCCCGCCCCGGCCCCGATCTTCCCCCGCTTCGAGAAGCCGGAGGCGGCGGCCTGACGCGGCCGCTTCCTTGCATCGCTCCTTCCTTTCAAGACAATCCGCCAAAGAGACCATGCTGGTCGACAGCCACTGCCACCTCGATTTCCCGGACTTCGCGCAGGACATTCCGGGTGTGATCGCCCGCGCGGCCGAGGCCGGCGTGACGCGCCTCCTCACCATCTCGACGCGGGTTGCCAAGGCCGACAGCTACCGCGCGATCGCCGAGGCGAACGCAGCGGTCTGGTACACGGTGGGCACCCACCCACACGGCGCCGCCGAGGAGCCGGACGTGCCGGCCGACACCATCGCCACGCTGGCCGATACGCCGCGCTGCGTCGGCATCGGCGAGGCGGGGCTCGACTACCATTACGAGGACGCCGCGCCGGCAGCGGCGCAGGAGCGGGTGCTGCGCGCCCATATCGAGGCCGCCCGCCTCTCCGGCCTGCCGCTGGTGATCCATTCCCGTGACGCCGACGCGCATATGGAGGCTGTGCTCACCGACGAGATGGCGCGGAAGCCCTTCAAGGCGGTGCTGCACTGCTTCTCGTCGGGTGCGCGGCTGGCCGAGGCCGGGGTCGAACTCGGTCTGTCGGTCTCGTTCTCCGGCATCGTCACCTTCCGCCGCTCGGACGCTTTGCGCGACATCGCCCGTGCCGTGCCCCTCGATCGCATCCTGGTCGAGACCGACGCACCGTACCTCGCACCCGAGCCGCATCGCGGCCGGCGCTGCGAACCGGCCTACACCGCCGACACCGCCCGCGTGCTGGCCAAGGCGCTCGACCTGCCCTTCGAGGACTTTGCTCGACACACGACGGCCAACTTCTACCGGCTGTTCTCCAAGGCCGCGGCGATCGAGGGCGTGAGCGCATGAGGATCGTGCGATGAGGCTGGGGGAGGGCGCATGGCGAGTCTGACCCTGCGCATCCTCGGCTGCGGCTCGTCCGGCGGCGTGCCGCGGGTCGGGTACGGCTGGGGCGCCTGCGACCCGTCCGAGCCGCGCAACCGCCGCCGCCGCTGCTCGCTGCTGGTCGAGCGCCGCCAAGCGAGCGGGAACGGGCAAGGGGAGGGCGCCACGACGGTGCTGGTCGATACCTCGCCGGACCTGCGCGAGCAGCTCATCGATGCCGGCGTCACCCGCCTCGACGCCCTGCTCTACACCCACGCCCATGCCGACCACACCCACGGCATCGACGATGTGCGCCCGCTCGTCATCCACATGCACCGGCGCATCCCGGTCCATGCCGATCCCCTCACCCATGCGCTGCTCATGAAGCGCTTCGGCTACGCCTTCGAGACGCCGCCGGGCAGCCTCTACCCGCCGATCCTCGACCTGCACGAGATGCAAGCGGACGAGCCGCTGACCATCGCGGGCGCGGGCGGCCCGATCGTGGCGGACGCCTTCCGCATGGAGCACGGCAACGAGATCGCCCACGGCTTCCGCTTCGGCCCCGCCGCCTACGCGCCGGACGTGAGCCTGATGCCCGAGGCGGCCAAGGCCCGCCTGCACGGCCTCGACCTGCTCATCATCGATGCCCTGCGCGAGACCCCTCACCCGTCGCATTACTCGGTCTCGGACGCGCTCGCCCTGATCGAGGAGGTGGCGCCGCGCCGCGCCATCCTGACGAACCTCCACACCGATCTCGACTACGCGACGCTGGCCAAGAAGCTGCCCGACCACGTGGTGCCGGCCTATGACGGGCTGACGGCAACCATCGATCTCTGAAGAGAATCAGGGCCTTACGGTCCGCATCTCCGGCCGGAAGAACAGCCCGGCCTTGAGGCTGTCGCCGATGCGATGCGCCCGCTCGACGATCTCCGCCGCGATCTCGGGCACGAACACCTCCCCCGCGGTCTCCTCGAACAGGCCGAGCCAGCGCGCGAAATGCGTGGGCGCAATGCCCGTGATGCCGAGGTGGCGGCCGAACGGGTTGCCCTTGTAGCGCCCGGTCTTGAGCAGCACCGAGGACCAGAAATCACGGATCGTGGCGAGATGGCGCGGCCACGCCTCATCCGGGATCTTTGCCGCGAAGACGGGGCCGATCAGCGGATCGCGGCGCACCCGGGCGTAGAAGGCGTCGAGGAAGACGGCCAGAGCCGCCTCAGTCAGTTCGGCCTGCTTCATGCGACAGCGCGGGGTGTAACTGCGCGGGGAGGGGGCTTCATGGTTGCGAAAGCCACCCCTGCCCCGGTCAGTTCCGGGCGAGCGAGGGCTGGATCAGGCCGGCGCCGACGAGGATCTGGGCAGCGGCGGCCTTGGCGAGCTGGCGGTAGCCGGCATCGGTCATGTGCAGACCGTCAGGGCCGATCATCTGAGCCGGGGTCATCAATCCGTGCGAGACCCAGGACTGCATCAGGGCGCGGCGGCGGATCACCGGCACGCGGAGTTCGGTGGCGAGCGCGTGCAGCGCCTCGCCGTAGCGCTCGGCCCCATCCATGCCCGAGAGCTTGCTGCACCATTGCTGGTCCATCAGCACCACGTCGGCCCCCGTGGCGCGGATCGCCAGGATGCCCGCGCGGGTCAGTTCGACGAAGCGCTCCAGCGGCACTCCGGCGAGCGGATCGTTGCTGCCGGTCTGCCAGACAACGAGGTCCGGGCGCTCGGCCAGCACGTCGCGCTCCAGGCGCCGCGCCATCGCCTCGGCGGTGTCGCCGCCCTTGCCGCGGTTGATCACGGTGATCGAGCGCCGGCTCGATGCGCCGATCTGGAGGCGCTCCTCCAAGTCGCGCTCAAGCAGGGCAGGGTAGGCCATGGCCGGGGACGAAGCGCCCGCCCCTTCGGTCGAGGAGGAGCCGAAGGCCACGATCCGCACATCGCCGTCGCGCCCGAGCATGGAGGCGAGCCGGGTCAGCTTCGTCGGCAGGCGCTCGACGGATGCCGGCATCTGCGGCGCCACGACCGGCGGCGCATCGGGCTGCGCGCGGGCACCGGACAGGCCGAGCGGGCCGGCTAGGGCGGCTGCGAGGAGGAGACCGGAGAGCGGGCGGTTGAACATGGCGAAACGTCTGGATGCCGATTCTGTTTCCCGATGTCTCCGGCTGTTGCCCGATGATTGTGACGATTGCGAGGGGTTTGCCCCAATCCGTGCGGCGCAGGCCGGATCGGCATCAAAGGGGCGAAAACCGGGAAATGGCCTGGGATTTATGGTTAACAGATGCCTACCAGGACACCTACGCCCACCTTCATGTTCCATAATATATCTTATGCGAACAGCTTTGATGGGCTGTCGGAGACGGGATCGGGTGGCCGATCGACGGCCTGAGACGCCCCCAAAACCCCCATGCCGGACGCATCGACCTGCATCGGGCTTCCGACTCATGCGAAGGCGCCCTGCCCCGGCCGAATGCGACGGCTCGAGCCCGCTCCGTCAGGCGGCCGTCGGGCCGGTGACGAAGACGAGGCGCACCACCGTGCCGCCCTCGTTGGCGTAGGTGAGCGTGCCGTCGAGCTGGCCGGCGAGCCCCTGAACGATCCGGAAGCCGAGACTGCGGCTCGTGGCCGGATCGAAGGTCGCGGGGATGCCCGGCCCGTTATCGGCGATGCTGAGCAACGCCTGCCCGGCGCCGAGGGTTTCGAGCCGGATGGTGATGGTGCCGCGCTCGGTCCCGTGGAAGGCGTGTTTGAGGGCGTTCGTCACCACCTCGACCACGAGGAGCGACAGGGTGGTCAGGCGGGCGAGATCGAGGCGCACCGGCGGCGCATCGACGAGGCAGACGATGTTGCGCGCGCCCGTCGCGTCGAGCAGGTCGGAGCAGAGTTCCTGCAGGTACTGGCCCACGGGCTGGTCGGCCCGCGCCGGGTCGTAGAGGCGGCGATGGATCCGCGCGATCGTCTGTAGCCGGGCCTGCGCCTCGTCGAAGACGGCGGGCGCCTCCTCCGGATGGTCGATGACCTTGCGCTTCTGAAGGGCGAGAAGGGCCGCCACGAACTGCATGTTGTTGGCGACGCGGTGCTGCAGCTCCTGAAACATGGTGCGCTGCTGCTCGTAGAGCTGCGCGCTCACCGCCCGCTCCGCGCTCAGCCGTTCGCCCGCGACGCGCATCAGGTGGATGAGCGTGATGTCGACCGTGACGATGAAGGCATAGAAGCCGAGCGCCAGGGCGGTCTGCGCATCGAACCGAAAGATGTTCGCCTCGCCGATGAAGAAGTACCACGCGGCCAGCCCCGAGAGCACCGCGCAGACGATCCCCGGCCGCCGGCCGAAGAAGAACGTCGTCAGGATCACCGCCGGAAAGAAGGTCAGGAACGGGAAGCCCGGCGGCAGCACGTCGTCGAACGCGTGGCGCAGGGTGATGGCGATCCCCGTCGCGCCCAGGGCGGCGATGTCGCCGAACCACGGCGGCACGGGCAGCCGTCCGGCGGCAGGGGCGAGGAAGGACGGCATCTGGAGGGGGAGGGCCCGAAATGTGATTCGGACGAACTCTATCTGGTTTTCAGGCTCGATCTGTGTCCCGCCCACCGCGGTGCAGGTTTTTCCGTCTGTCGTTCGGGCCGGGGCGGATGAGATGAGGTTCGTTGTCTTCACCGCTTTTGCACGCCCGGCGGACATCCCTTTCGGCGCAGGGCGATCTATTGCGGGATTGGCTGCGGACGGAGCAGCGCCCTCTCCCTCGCCTCTCGTTGTACTTGCGGCTGCCCCTCCCGGTTCAACGGCCTGGGGACCGTGCCGCGCGCCGCCCGGCGATCTCGGCGATGAGGATGCCGCCGAGCACGAGGAGCAGCGCCAGCGTCTCGGCCCCGCCGAAGGGTTCGCCCGCCAGCAGCACGGCGAGCCCCGCGCCGAAGACCGGCACGAGGTTCACGAACAATCCGGCCCGGTTCGGGCCGATCAGCTCGACGCCGCGGATGAAGGACAGCTGCGCCAGCAGCGAGGGTCCGAGCGCGACGAAGGCGACGATGGCCCAGGCCGTCGCGGTGGCGGGCCAGATCGCGCGGCCGAGCGCCCATTCGGCGGCGAGCGGCGGCAGCGACGTGAGAAAGGCGGCCAGCGCCAGCGCGGTGAAGAAGGCGAGCCCCGAGACGGCGGGGCGCCCGGCCAGCGCCACGGTGTAGCCGGCATAGACGAGGCTTGCCGCGAGCATCAGCCCGTCGCCGCGGTTGAGGCCGAGATGGGCCAGCACCGCAAGATCGCCGTGAGTGGTCGCCACCGCCACGCCCACCAGGGTGACGGCGGCGCCGATCACCTGCCCTGCCCTCACCGGCACGCGGCGCACGGCAAAGTTCAGTGCCATGACGAAGACGGGAACCGCCCCCTGGATCAGGGCCACGTTGACCGCGCTGGTATAGGTGCCAGCGGCGTAGAACAGGCTCGCGAAGATGGTGAAGCCGCAGGCACCCATCAGGAACAGGTAGGGCCAGCGCTGCACCAGCCGGTCCCGGTCCGCCAGAACCTGGCGGCGCGCCACCACGAGCAGCACCGCGAAGGCGAAGGCCCAGCGCAGGGTGGTCAGCACCTGCGGCGAGACCTCCCCGACCGCCCACTTGCCGGCCACCGTGTTGCCCGCCCAGAGCAGGGTGGTCAGCGTCAGGATCGGGTAGGCCGCCGCGGAGGCGCGGGTGCCGGCGGTGCCTTGGGTCACGCTGGATGATCCGTGTGCGAGGCGCGTTCCGGTTCGATGCCATGCCGCGCCGGCCCCGGAATAGCCAGGGGGGAGGGCTCGGCAGCCATTCGGTGAAGGGATCGCCCCTCCCCGCCGCCGGGTTCGGCCTTTCGTCGGCTTGACGTTCCCCCTCGCCTGCCCGACTCCTCCCGCCACACCGGACGGAGCCGAACCCCTGCCCGCTTTCAAACCCTCGCGCCGCCACGCCGATCTCGGGCCCGACTTCTACGACGTCGTGGCCCCGGCCGACTTCCCCGCGGCGATCCTGCGCTATCGCAATCACGCGTGGGCGCGGCGCGTCGGGCTCGACGATCTGTCGGACGAGGCCTGGATCGCGCATTTCGCGCGCTTCACGCCCCTGCCCGGCTCGTTCGAGCGGCCGCTGGCGCTACGCTATCACGGCCACCAGTTCCGCTCCTACAACGCGTATCTCGGCGACGGGCGCGGCTTCCTGTTCGCGCAGGCGCATGACCGGCGCGATGGGCGGCTGCTCGATTTCGGCACCAAGGGCAGCGGCACGACGCCCTGGTCACGCGGGGCGGACGGGCGGCTCACGCTGAAGGGCGGCGTGCGCGAGGTGCTCGCCACCGCCATGCTGGAGGCGCTCGGTGTCGAGACCTCGAAATCGTTCAGCCTGATCGAGACCGGGGAGGCGCTGGAGCGGGGTGACGAGCCCTCCCCCACCCGCTCGGCGGTGCTGGTGCGGCTGTCGCATTCGCACCTGCGCATCGGCACCTTCCAGCGCTTCCAGTTCCTCGAACAGCCCGAGGCGATCGCCCGCCTCGTCGGTTACGTGGTCGAGACCTACTATCCCGGCATCCAAGATGCCGAGCCGGCGGAGCGGGCGGCCCTGTTCTTCGAGGCGATGGTCGCGCGCGTCGCGCGGATGGGCGCGCAATGGATGGCCGCGGGCTTCGTCCACGGCGTGCTCAACACCGACAACATCAACGTCACCGGCGAGAGCTTCGATTACGGCCCCTGGCGCTTCGCTCACGCTCACGATCCGGCCTTCACCGCCGCCTATTTCGACGAATGGGGCCTCTACAGCTTCGGCCGCCAGCCCGAGGCTCTGTTCTGGAACCTGAGCCGGCTGGCCGATTGCCTGCTCGGCCTCGTGCCGAAGGAGCGGCTGGAGGCGGGGCTCAAGACCTTCGGCCCGGCGCTTCAGGACGCGTTCGCCGAGGCGATCCTGTTCCGGCTCGGGGTCACGCCCGCGCAGGGGGAGGGCGAGGGCGCGGTGCACCGGCTGGTCGGCGCATTCTGGGCCTTCCTCGAGAAGAGCCGCGCGCCGTTCGAGCAGGTCTTCTTCGACTGGCGCGGCGGGCTGGCGAGCGAGCCCCGCGCGGCCCGGAGCCCGGCCGGCGAGCACTACGCCAGCGACGCCTTCCGCCCGGTCCACACCGCGCTCCAGGCGATGCGCCCCGCGGCCAACGCCAACCTTGACCATCCCTATTTCGCCCGTGAAAAGCCCTGCACGATGCTGATCGACGAGGTCGAGGCGCTCTGGGCGCCGATCGCGGAGGCCGACGACTGGTCGGCGCTCCACGCCAAGCTGGCCGAGATCGAGGCCATGGCCGGGGCCTACAATACGCAAGCCCTCCCCCCGGAGGCCTGAGACGGGCATGGGACAGCGTTTCGTTCTGCGAGGGCGCACCGCCCTCGTCACGGGGGCAGCGAGCGGCATCGGCGCGGCCCTGAGCCTCGCGTTGGCGGAACGCGGCTGTGCTTTGGCCCTGGCCGACCGCGACGCGCAGGGCCTCGCCGAGACGGCGCGCGCCGCCCGCGCGGCCGGCGCCGCCGTCAGCGAACACGTCCTCGATCTCGCCGACCGGGCGGCGCTGCTCGCCCTGCCGGAGGCGGTCCGGGCTCGTCACGGGGGCCTGCATCTCCTCGTCAACAATGCCGGCGTGGCGCTCGGCGGCCGGTTCGAGGAGACGGACCCGGCCGACATCGATTGGCTGATGGATGTGAACCTGCACGCGGTGATGCGGCTGACCCATGCCTGCCTGCCGCTGCTGCAGGCTCAAGCACAGGCGCAGATCGTCAACCTGTCGAGCGTGTTCGGGATCATCGCGCCCGCGGGGCAGGCGGCCTACGCGGCGAGCAAGTTCGCCGTGCGCGGCTTCACCGAGGCCCTGCGCCACGAAGTCGAAGGCACCGGGCTCGGCGTGACGCTGGTGCATCCGGGCGGGGTCGCCACCGCCATCGCCCGCAACGCCCGCCGGCCGCGCAGCATGGATCCGGGGAAAGCCGCCGAGGCGCATCTCGCCTTCGAGCGCCTCCTGACCCTGAGCCCGAAGAAAGCCGCCGCGGCGATCCTGCGCGGAATCGAGACGCGGGCGCCCCGCGTGGTGATCGGCGCCGACGCCCGCCGTGCCCTACTGATCCAGCGCCTGATGCCGGTGCGCTACTGGTCGCTGATCCGCCGCGCCGTTCGGGACTCCTAACCATGGCGAGCCTGCGCGCCTACCTCTACGATCTCACCATCCGCCTCGCGGTGAAGGGGCGGCTCGGCAGCATCCGCGATGTCTACGCGATCCGCCGCGCCTTCGAGCGCGGCCGGTTCCCGACGCCGGCCGGCGTCGCCTTCACCCCCGGCGAGGTCGGCGGCGTGCCCGGCGAGTGGGCAGAGGCCCAAAGTGCGAAGATCGAAGGGGCGAGGACGGAAGGGGTCGGCGCGAAGGGCAAGCGGCCGACCCTGCTCTATTGCCACGGCGGCGGCTTCATCGCCTGCTCGGCGGAACTGTACCGCCCGGTCGCCGGGCGGTTTGCTCGAGCCGGCTTCCGGGTGTTCACGCCGGATTACCGGCTGGCGCCGGAGCACCCCTTTCCCGCGGCTGTCGAGGATTGCACATGCGTCTGGGCCGCGCTCGCGGAGGCAGGTCCGGCGGTCGTCGCCGGGGATTCCGCTGGCGGCAGCCTGGCGCTCGCGACGATCATCGAGGCGCGCCGCCTCGGCCTGACCCCGCCCGCGGCCGCAGCCCTTTTCTCGCCGGCCACCGACCTGATTGGCCGCAGCGCCTCGTTCCGCACGAATGGGCGGCGCGACGCGATGTTCCGCCCCGAAGCGCTGATGCGGCTGGTTCCGGCCTACCTCGCCGGGGCCGACCCCGCCGATCCGCGCGCCTCGCCGATCGAGGCCAACTTCGCGGACTTCCCGCCGCTCCTGATCCATGTCGGCGCCCGCGAGATCCTGCGCGACGATTCCCTGCGCCTCGCCGAGAAGGCGAAGGCCGCGGGCGTGCCGGTCGAGCTCACGGTGTTTCCCGTCGTGGCGCATGCCTGGCAGCTCGCCGAGAGCTTTCTACCCGAGGCCCGCCGCTCCCTCGACGGGGCAGCGCTGTTCCTGCACCGCGCCTTGGAAGCGAGCCCCCATCCCGAGGCGGAGGTCACGGCGTGAGCGAGGCGCCCCTCGATCTCGTCATCGTCGGCGCGGGCTTTTCCGGCCTCGCCATGGCGATTCGCGCGCGGCAGGCCGGGTTTCACCGCCTCCTCGTGCTGGAGAAGGCCGCCGGCGTCGGCGGCACATGGCGGGAGAACACCTATCCGGGGGCGGCCTGCGACGTGCCCTCGCAGCTCTACTCCCTGTCCTTCGCGCCGAAATCCGACTGGTCGCGCCTCTTCGCGCCGCAACCCGAGATCGCGGCCTATCTCGAAGGGCTCGTGGCCGAGTACGGCCTCGCACCGCTCCTGCGCCTGGAGACATGCGTGAAGCGGGCCGTCTTCGATGCGGCGGCGGGCCTGTGGCGGGTCGAGACCGATAGGGGCGTCTTTTCCGCCCGCGTGCTGGTCGGTGCCATGGGCGCCCTGCACCACCCTGCCCTGCCCCGCCTCCCCGGCCTTGAGCGGTTCTCGGGAAACGCCTTCCACTCGGCGGCCTGGGATCATGCCTGCGACCTGACGGCTAAGCGCGTCGGCGTGATCGGCACGGGGGCGAGCGCAGTGCAGTTCGTGCCCGAGATCGTCGGCCGCGTCGCCCATCTCACCCAGTTCCAACGCTCGGCCCCCTGGATCCTGCCCCGCGGCGACCGTCCGACCGGGCGCGGTCTCCGGCGGCTGATGCGGATCGCCCCCCTGCGCCGTCTCCACCGCGCCTCGCTGTTCTGGCGCCGCGAGATCGCGGCGCTCGCGGGCTTCACCCGCGTCTCGCGCGTGACCGCTTTGGCCGAAGCGTGGTCACGCCGGCACCTCGCGGCCTCGATCGCCGATCCGGCGGTGAGGCGACAGCTCACGCCCGATTACCGGCTCGGCTGCAAGCGGGTGCTGCTCTCCGACGACTACTATCCGGCGCTGGCCCGGCCCAACGCGAGCCTCGTCACCGCGCCGATCCGCGAGGTCCTGCCCCACGGCATCGTTACGGCGGACGGCGCCGAACACCCGCTCGACGTGCTGATCTTCGCCACCGGCTTCACCCCCGGCGGCAGCGTTCTGCGCACGGAGGTGATCGGGCGCGACGGCGTGAATTTGCTGCAGGCGTGGAAGGGCGGAGCGGACGCCTTCCGAGGCGTCTCGGTGGCGGGCTTCCCGAACTTCTTCCTGCTGCTCGGCCCCAATACCGGGCTCGGCCACAACTCGGTGCTGCTGATGGTCGAGGCGCAGGTCGCCCACGTGCTCGGCGCGCTGCAAAGGCTGCGCGACCAGACCGGCACCGTGCTGGAGGTGCGCCCCGAGGCCCAGGCGCGCTTCCGCGCCGAGGTTGATGCGCGGATGCGGGACAGCATCTGGACGCAAGGCGGCTGCGGCAGCTGGTATCTCGACCGCGCGGGGCGCAACCGCACCCTCTGGCCCGGGACGGTGGGCGATTACGTGCGCGGCACCGAGCGGATGCGGGCGGAGGATTACAGGCTCACCGATCCTCCAGGGCTTTGCCCTGGACCCACGAAAAGGCTCGCCCTTTCGAGACCCTGATTATTTTGGCCGATCCTGCTTGTGCTCGACCTCCAGGCGGATGCCCCGGCCGGCCAGGAGGATTTCGGCGAGGAAGGCCAGGATCGCCAGGATGGTGCAGGCGAGTGCGAGGCCGAAACAGGCGAACAGCACGGAGGCCGCGGAGGCGTCCCTGAGCGCGCCGACGAACAGGGTCAGCACGGCCGCGCCCGTCATCACGCCGCCGAAGCTCGCCAGCACCACCGCGACGTCGAGCAGGAGTGAGCGCTGGCGCAGATAGGCGAGGCGGCGGGCCAGCGTCGCCCGCGCCGCCTCGTCCGCGCCGGGCAGGCTGGCCGAAAGCGCATCGACCTTGTCGGCGACGCGGCCGAGGCGGGTCGAGAACACGTTGAGCAGGGTCGCCAGCGCCGAGAGCAGGAAGGCGGGGGCGAGCGCCACCTGGATGATATGGGCGATGCTCTCGGGATCGCCCGTCGCGCTCTGGAACATGCCGCCGAACCCGTCTCAGGCCCGGCGGGCGCGGCGCCGCTCGCGGAAGATGAGGGCGAGGTTGCGCAGGTAGATGAAGGTGGACAGCCCCTGCCCGATGATGATCACCGGCTCCCGGCGCACGAAGCCGTAGACCAGGGTCATCAGCCCGCCGATGATCGACAGGAACCAGAACGAGAGCGGCATCACGCTCTTGCCCGCCCGCTCGCTGGCGATCCATTGCAGGATGAAGCGCGAGCCGAACACGAGCTGCGCCCCGATGCCGAACACCAGCCAGAAATCGAAGCGGGTGACGAACACGTCGTAGAAATAGGCCGGGAGATCCTCGGCGAGCTGGATCAGCATGGGGTCACCGGCTCTCGCTGTGCGGGATTTCCTCGGCCCGCGGGGCCGGGCGCCGCCGCCGGATCAGCCACCACACCCCGGCGAGATCGAGGATGCCGACCCAGAGCCGGTCGAACATCCCGTAATTCGAGTGTCCGGTGAAGCGCGGCCGGTCCACCACGTCGCGATGGACCACGCCGAACCCCTCGCGGGTAACGAGCGCGGGCATGAAGCGGTGGAGCGCGTCGAAATAGGGGAGCGTGAGGTAGACCTCGCGGCGAAACACCTTGAGGCCGCAGCCGGTATCGCGGGTGGCGTCCTTCAGGATCTTTCCGCGCACGCCGTTGGCGATGCGTGACTGGAACTGCTTCCAGGCCCCCTTCCGGCCGATCCGCTGGCCCTGGGCCAAGCCGACCGTCGGGCCGCCCTGTTCGAGGGCGGCATAGAGCACGGGGATGAAGGACGGATCGTTCTGGCCGTCGCCGTCCAGCGTGGCGATGACGGGCGCGCGGGCGCGCAGCACGCCGCTGCGCACCGCCCCGCTCTGGCCGCCGCCGCGGTCGTGGCGCACCACCCTGAGCCACGGATGCCGGGCCTGCAGGCCCCGGAGGGTGGCCAGCGTCGCGTCGGTCGAGCCGTCATCGACGTAGATGACCTCGAACGGCGCGAGGGTCTGGCAGGCATGGCCGATCTCGGCCACCAGGGCCTCGATGTTGCCGGCCTCGTTCTTCACCGGCACCACCACGCTGAGGCGCGGGGGCTCGGATTGGGTCGTCGTGCTCATGGTGTGGGACCCGGCAGCGCGGCGTAGGCGGAGACCCCGACCGGCTTGCCGCCGTTGATGTTGAAACCCGTGACCCGGCCGGCCGCGGCGGGCAGCGGCCCGCCCTGGGCAGATGCGAATTCGGCGGCGAATCGGTCCTCGACCAGCACGAGGCGGCAGCCGCCTTCGCGCAGGAACGCGATGGCCTCCGCACCGGAATTCAGCATGGCCAGATCCGTGCCGACGGTGAAGACGAGGCTCGGCTCGCGAAGGCCGAGGCTGGCCACACGCGGTGCCACGCAGGGCAGGGCGTCGCGGATCGCGGCCAGCCGCGGCGAGACCTTGAGGCTTTGCAGCACCGGCTGGGTCAGACCGAACACGGCGCCCGACAGCACCACCGAGGCGGCGATGGCGAGCACCAGAGCGGCTTCCCCTCCCCCTTGCCCTGCCCCTTCTCTCTCCCCGCGGGCAAAGGCGGCCCAGGCGAGGCCGGCGAGAATGCAGGCGGCGAGCAGCAACGGCAGGGCGGCCAGCGGCAGCACGTGGTCGAGACGCCACACGGCGACGCTGAGGCCCAGCGTCAGCCCCACCGGGATCAGCACGACGAGACTCGCCACCCACCGTGCACCGGGACGGCGCGGATCGAGGGCGCCGCGCGACAGCGCCAACACGGTGAGGATCGCCACCGCCGGCATCAGGGGCAAGACGTAATGCGGCAGCTTGGTCGGCACCGCCTCGAAGATCAGCCACATCGGCACGATCCAGGTCAGGAGCAGCGCCACCGCCTCCTCGCGCCGCCGCGCCCAGGCGAAGGGAATGGCGAGTGAAGCGAAGGCGGCGCCCGGCCAGAAGGTGGCGAAGAAGGCGAGCGCGTAGGCGCCGGGCGGGCCCCAATGCTTCTCGGCGCCGGTGCCGACCTTGCCGAGCATGTCACGCCCCACCGCCTCGCCGAAGAAGGCGCCGCCGCTCTTCCAGGCGATCGCCAGGAACCAGGGCGCCACGACGGCGAGCGTGATGAGAAGCCCGAGGCGCGGGCGCAGATCGAGCAGCCAGCGGGCCGAGCCCTCGCGCACGGCAAGGACGAGGGCGGCGAGCCCGGCGAAGAGCGGCACCATCGGCCCCTTCACGAGGATGCCGAGCGCGATGCCGAGCCAGAAGACCAGGGCCGTCCCGAGCGAGGCCGGGCCGCGGCGCCGCTCCAGCCGGGCGCGCCCGAGCCAGGCGCGGGCGAGCGCGCCGAAGGCGGCGACCGAGCAGGCGGTGAGCAGCGCGTCGGTCTTGGCAAGACGCGCTTCGGCCGAGAGCATGATGCAGGCGCCAAAGAGGGCGGCGGCCAGGAGCGCGCGGCGCCGGTCGAGGAGGGCGAGGCTCGCCCAGTAGGTCAGCAGGATCGCCGCCAGCGCGCCGAGGAGCGAGGGAATCCGGTAGAGCCCGATCTGCATGCGCGCCTGCGGCACACCGAGCGCCTCCCCGGCCGCGACGGCGGCGGCCTGCGCCCAGTAGATGCCGACCGGCTTCTTGTGGCGGGCCTCGGCCTGGAAGCGGATATCGACGAGGTCGCCCGTCTCCAGCATCTGCTTGGAGGCTTGGGCGAAGCGCGGCTCGTCCCGGTCCATCGGCTGGAGCGAGGCAAAGCCCGGCAGGAAGCTCGCGAGGCCGACAGCCAAGAGCAGGAGGCAGGCGCGGAGATGGCTCGCAGCCCCGAAGGACAGCACCCGGTCCGCGAGGCGCAATGCGCCGTCGAGCGGCCGGGCACCCTCCGCCGGTGACAGCGCGGCCGGCGCGACGCCGAGGCGCATCATCGGTGGGGGCCGCCCCCGATCGGTGCGGTCCGGCTCTGGCGGGGAGGAACGGGCATCGGCGGCTCGGGCGCGGATGAAAAAGGCCGGTGGACGGCCCGCGCCCCGGCCGGGGGCCGTGTCGATGATCCGCTTCGGATTGTCAAATGCGGAGCCCCGAAGCCCGACCGGATGCGGGGCCACCAGCAAAAAGCAACGCGACCATGCACTGGGTGGGTAGCCGGAGCGGGAGGGCGACCCTATATTCCGTTCATGGCAAACAACAGCGCAAATCCCTACACCCTCGAAATCGAAGCCTGCGAGCGCCCTGCCGGGCACTTCACCTGGGCCATCCGCCGGAACGGCAAACTCTTCCAGCGCGCGGATCGCGTGCAGACCACGGAAGAGGCCGCAGAGCGCAGCGGGCTCGCTGCTCTGGAAAAGCTCCTCAGCGGCCGGGAGCGTTGATCGGCCTTTTCGGCCGACTTACGCCTCAAATCCCTCATACCTGACAAGGCTCCCGGGCTCGCGCCCGTGGGGCCTTTTCTATGCCGTTGATCGCCCGCGGGGCTCGGATAATCTCCTCTCGAAACGGGAGGCGAGACCATGGCGCGCACGACGATCTACGACCGCGATCTCGACCCGAATCCGGCAAACTTCCAGCCGCTCACGCCGCTGACCTATCTCGATCGCGCCGCCCGCACCTTCCCGGACCGGGTTGCGGTGATCCATGGCCCCCTGCGCCGCTCTTACGCCGAGCTCTACGCCCGCTGCCGCCGCCTCGCTGCGGCTTTGGCTGCCCGCGGCATCGGCCGCGGCGACACGGTGGCGGTGCTGCTCGCCAACACGCCGGCGATGATCGAGTGCCACTACGGCGTGCCGATGACGGGGGCGGTGCTCAACACCCTCAACACCCGCCTCGACGCGGCGGCTCTCGCCTTCTGCCTCGACCACGGCGAGGCCAAGGTCTTCATCGTCGATCGCGAGTTCGCGCGGATCGGCCGCGAAGCGCTCGACAAGGCCGGGGTCTCACCCCTCGTCATCGACTATGACGACCCGGAATTCACCGGGGACGGCGGCTCCGTCGGCGAGACCGACTACGAAGCCTTCCTCGCCCCGGGCGATCCCGATTACGCGTGGGCGATGCCGGACGACGAGTGGGACGCGATCTCGCTGAACTACACCTCCGGCACCACCGGCGACCCGAAGGGCGTGGTCTATCACCACCGCGGTGCGGCCCTGCTCTCGCTCGGCAACGTCATCACCGCCGGGTTGCCACAGCACGCGGTCTATCTCTGGACCCTGCCGATGTTCCACTGCAACGGCTGGTGCTTCCCCTGGACGCTGTCGATCGTCGCCGGCACCCATGTCTGCCTGCGGCAGGTGCGGGCCGGCGCGATGTACGCGGCCCTGGCCGAGCACGGCGTCACCCACCTGTCGGGCGCGCCGATCGTGATGTCGACGCTGCTGAACGCCCCCGACGAGCAGAAGCGCCCCCTCCCCCGCCGGGTCCACTTCCTCACCGCCGCCGCGCCGCCGCCCGAGGCGGTGCTCGCCGCCATGGGCGAGGCCGGCTTCGACGTCACCCATCTCTACGGCCTGACCGAAACCTACGGCCCGGCGGTCGTGAATGCGTGGCACGAGGATTGGGACGCCCTGTCCCCCGACGAGCAGGCCCGGAAGAAGGCCCGCCAGGGCGTGCGCTACCCCGTCCTGGAAGGGCTCGACGTCCGCGACCCTGAGACGATGGAATCCCTGCCCGCCGACGGCACCAGCCTCGGGGAGGTGATGTTCCGCGGCAACGTGGTGATGCGCGGCTACCTGAAGAATCCGGCCTCGACCGAGGCCGCCTTCAAGGGCGGCTGGTTCCGCTCCGGCGATCTCGGGGTGAAGCATCCCGACGGCTACATCCAACTGAAAGATCGCTCGAAGGACATCATCATTTCGGGCGGCGAGAACATCTCCTCGATCGAGGTGGAGGACGCGCTGTTCAAGCATCCTTCGGTCGCGGTCGCCGCCGTCGTCGCCAAGCCCGACGCGAAATGGGGCGAGACGCCCTGCGCCTTCATCGAGCTGAAGGAGGGGCGGGAGGCGACCTCCGAGGAACTGGTCGCGTGGTGCCGCGAACGCCTCGCCCCCTACAAGCTGCCGCGCCACGTGGTGTTCGGCGAGTTGCCGAAAACCTCGACGGGCAAGGTGCAGAAGTTCCTGTTGCGGGAGAAGGCGCGGGAGGGCGACGCGTGAAGGCCGCTTTCGGCGCTGTGTCCACCTCTATAGAATGGACCTCATGACGGACCTTCTCGAACGAGCGGTCGCCACCGCGCGGGGACTCTCCCCGGAAATGCAGGACGAGATCGCGCGTCTCGTGCTCGCCTATGCGGGTGAGGAGCAATCGGTCATTCCGCTCACGCCCGAGGAAGAGGTTGACCTTGCGGAGTCGGATCTCGAAGAGGCCCGCGGTGACTTCGCAACGGAGGACCAGATGCGCGCCATCTGGGCGAAGTATGGTCGGTGAGAGTTCGCTACACGCTTACTGCCGCTCGGCAAATCGAGGCGGCGCTCGACTTTCTTGCACACGAGTCACCCCAAGCCGCATCCAGGCTTCAAGAGCGCATTCTATCGGTCGTGGCCCTGTTGCAAGCGCATCCCCAGGCGGGGCGTTTGACGAGTAAGCGGGGCATCCGGCGATTTCCGCTCAACTCGTTTCCCTACCTGATCGACGATCGCGCCACGGACCGAGACATCGTCGTGCGCCGCTCCCGCCATACGGCACGTCGCCCTCTGTCGTGATCCGCGGCCAGCCTCACTCCACGCCCAATTGCTGCGCGGCGCTCATGATCGCCGCCATGCGGTAGGGCTTCATCACCAGCACGCTCTCGCTCACCTGCCGGGGTTGCTCGGCGCTGTAGCCGGTCACGTAGATCACCGGCAGGGCCGGGTGCAGCACGCGGGCCCGCTCGGCGAGGTCCCAGCCGTCGAGCTGGCCCGGCAGGCGAATATCGGTGAACAGGAGATCGACCCGCCCGGCCCCCTGGAGCAGGCCGTAGGCCTCTTCCGCGGTGCCGGCGCTGAGCACGGCAAAGCCGGCATCCTCGAACTCCATGGTCACGGCATTGAGCAGCATCTCTTCGTCCTCGACGACGAGCACCGTCCGCTGGTCGGCCATCCGTCCCCCCCTCCCACGTCTTCTTTTTATTCGATAAGCCGGCATCCGGAAGGCGCAAAAGCCGCACGAACTGTCGAGTCCGGGCCTGCCTGCATCCCCTCCATCCGAACGCCGGTGGCCCCTTTTCGGATGATGCGCTTCGCTCTTATTTTCGCATCCTCTTTTTCCGAAAGCCGGCGGCCACCTTTCGGGACGATGCGCTTCGCTTTTGTTTTTGCATCCTCTTTTTCCGAAAGCCGGTGGCCACCTTTCGGGACGATGCTTTTAACCCGCGACCGCCACCGGCGGCAGCAGCGGCGGCGCAAGGCCTGGTTCGGTAGCCGGGACCGGCCGCACCGCCGGACGGCTCACGGCGGGCGCCTTCGCCGGGAAGGTCAGGCGCACCGTGGTGCCGGGCCTGCCGCTGCGCACGAAGGCGGCGCTGCCGCCCGATTGCTGCGCGAAGCCGAACACTTGGCTCAGGCCCAGGCCGGTCCCCTGCCCCAACGGCTTCGTGGTGAAGAACGGCTCGAAGGCCCGCGCCTCGACCTCCGGCGCCATGCCGATCCCGGTGTCGGACACTTCGACGGCGAACCCGTCGCCTTCGGGCAGCGGCCGGGTCGCGAGGGTGAGCGTGCCGCCCTCCGGCATCGCATCGCGGGCGTTGACCGCGAGGTTGAGGATCGCACTCTCGAACTGGTTGGGATCGATGTTCACCCGCGGCAAGTTCGGGGCGAGATCGGTCTCCAACCGGATGCGCGGGCCGATCGTGCCGCGCAGGAACTCGGCGAAGGAGGCGATCTGCGCGTTGACGTCGGTGCTGACCGGGGAGAGGGGCTGGCGGCGGGCGAAGGCCAGCAGCTTGTGCGTCATCGTTGCCGCCCGCTCGGCGCCCTTCACCGCATCGCGCAGGCGCGTGCGCAGGGGGCTCGCCTCGGGCAGGCCGCGCTCGACCCGGTCGAGGTTGAGCAGCACCACGTTGAGCAGGTTGTTGAAGTCGTGGGCTACGCCGCCGGTGAGCTGCCCGATCGCCTCCATCTTCTGGCTCTGGCGCAACGCCTCCTCGGCGCGCGCGCGTTCGGCATTGGCGGCTTCCAGGGCGACCAAAGCCGCGTCGCGCTCAGCGATACGGGCCTGCAACGCCTCGTTGGCCTGCCGGAGCTGGGTCGGCGACGGCAATGTCAGCGCCTTCGGCATCAGCACCCAGAGCGCCACCGCCGTGCCGATGGAGGCCATCCCGGTGATGAGCTTGACCGCGGCTTCCAGCCCGTAATCCGGCACCCAGAGCGTCCAGATCGCCATGAGATGCGTCGCGCCGCAGGCGGTGATGAACACCGCGAACGACCAGAACATCCAGCCGAACGCCACGTCGCGGCGGCGCGACACGAAATAGGCCAGCCCGACGGGGATCGAGAAATAGGCGAAGGCGATCAGGCTGTCGGAGACGACATGGGTCCAGATCAGCTCCGGTCGCCACAGCAGACAGATGCCGTGGGGCGAGAGGTTCTCGACCTCCCACAGCCGCCGCAGAAGTTCGAGCATCAGCCCCGGTCCCCCGCCCCGCCGCGCACGATCCCGAAGGCTGCGCAGGCCCATGCGACAGCATCGTCCCGAAAGATGGCCCCAGGCTTTCGGGACGAGGCTCGAACAAAAATCTCGGGCCTCGTTCCGGATTCGATTTCCAGGATGGGGCCCGAGACATGAACGATCGGGTGTGCCGGCGAATGCGGCCTCCCCTCGCACCAATTCTCTACGCGAGACGCCCGCGCCGACCAAACATTAAGTCTTGCTTAACCCTATTCGCTCATCACCAGGGGTGGCTTTCGAGGGCGGGCGCGAGTGTCGGCGCAACGGGCAATCACGCAGGTTGAGGCTTCGCAGAGGGCCTTGCAGGGAGCCTTGAACGGCGCCTCGCAGGGAACCCCGGACGCGACCTCACATGAGACGCCGGTCGATGCGCCCCTGCGGCGCATCAGCCTCGGCAGTCTGCTGTCCGCGACAGCGCGGCGCCATCCCGACCGGATCGCGGTGGTCGACCCCGCCGACAAGCCGGATTGGAGCGACCGGCCCGCCATCACTTGGACCTACGCCGCAGCCGCCGAGATCGTGGAGCGTCTCGCCCGCGGCCTGCGGAGTTGGCGTCTGCCGCCGGGGAGCCGCATCGGCCTGTGCCTTCCGGGCTCGGCCGAGAGCGCGCTGGCCATCCTCGCCGTCGAGGCCGCCGGCCACGTCGCCTGCCTGCTCCCGATCTCCTGGGACGAGGACCGCCTGCTCGCCGCGGCCCAGACCGTTGCCCTGAGCGCCGTGCTGACCCAGTCCCGGCTCGGCTCCGCCGCACCCGCCGAGCGCCTCTGCGCCGTCGCCGCGCGCTATTTCGGCCTGCGCTACCTCGCCGCCTTCGGCCCCGACGTGCCGGATGGGGTGATCAATCTCGACCGGTTCGTCCTCGACGGTCCGGCCGGAGAGCCGGCCGGACCGGCTCCCGCCGCGGCCGGCATCGTCAGCTTCATCGACGGCGACCCCGAGCGGCCGGTCTACCGCAGCGGCGAATCGGTGGTGGCGGCCGCCGCAGCCCATCTCGTGGCAATGCGGGTCGCGCCCGCCGAGCGCATCCTCAGCCTGATCGGCCCGCACGACCTGCGCGGCCTGGCCACCGGGCTCGCTTCCGCCCTCGTCGCGGGGGCCACCCTGGAGACGCTGCCGCTGTTCGACGGAGCCGCCTTCGCGACAGCCCTGCGCCGACCGGGTCCGACGCATCTCGTCGCGCCCGCTTTCCTCGAAAAGAACCTCGCCGGCCGCGACCTGCCGGCGGATCTGCGCTCCGTCGCCCTGGTGCACCGGGCGCCGACGCGCTTCCCCAATCGCAGCCGTGCCGTGGACCGGCCGCAGGGCCTGCGCCTCGAGACGGTGGTCGACACCATCGTCTTCGACGAGACGGCAATCCTCTCGGGCCGGCGCGGGACGGCGGGCGACCTCTCGCTGGTGCTCGGCAAGCCGGAACGGCTCTCCCTGCCCGCGGCCCTGATGTCCATGCGGCGCGATGCGGACGATCGCCTCGCCTTCCGGGGCCAAGCCTGCACCGTGACGCCGTTGCAGCGCGGGAATCGGCAGGCGATCCAGAGCGGAATATGGCAGGAGACGCCTTACGCGCCGGTGCTGTTCGCGGGCTTTGCGACGGCGATCGAGGTCGTGGAACCGTCCGATTCCGCCGACCCGGCGAAAATTTTTGCGCCTGCGTAATCAGGTCTCTGAACGGCGCGTTCCAACGTGCCGGCGCCCCATGCCAACATATGAAAAGCCGTTTAGAAAAAATGATTTAGGCGGGAAATGATGCAGGTAAGGGCCCCTGCCCCCAACCTGTGCGGCGCAGTTCATCCCGCCTTCAGCCCAGCGATTCCATGTTCACCCCATCTGCATGGCCGGCGAACCAATCGTGGCCATGCGGGTTATCCGGGGTGCCCCTTCACACAGGGCGCGACATGGGGTAACGCTGAAGCTTATGGGTGCGCTGCAACAAGTGCTTGTCGTTGACGATGGCCGCCGCGCTGTCGATCATTCTCTTGCCGCCGACCTCGCCGGGCTCGGTTATGCAAGCGTCACCGCTTCCATCGAAGCGGCGGACGATGTCCTTGCCGTGATCGCCCGTCCTGCGGCGATCCTTCTTCAGCTCTCGGCCAGCACGAACCCGCATCTCGCCGCGCTCGCCGAACGGCTGCGCGCCCGGATGCGTGCGGGCGGCATTCCGGTGATCGAGATGGACGACGCGGGTCCCCGCCCCGGCGCACCGGTCGATCTCAAGAGCCGGATCGGCCCCTATGTGCTCGCTGAGCCCGAGCTTTAGGTCGTTCCCGTAACGGGACAGTGACGGCGGGCCTCGGGCCCGCCTTTTTCATGCGCGACCCGGCAAATTACGCCGCTGCGATGATCTCGCTCTCGCGGACAGCGCGCTCGGCGGAGCCGGAGCGGATCCGGTAGGAGGGCTCGCCGGTCGGATCGTCGGGCATCAGGCGGACGACTTCGCTGATCGTGCCGAATCCCAGCCGCTCGTCGGTGGGGGACGATTGCGCGCGGCGAACCCGCTGGCCGATCTTGAACTTATGAAACATCGATGTCTCCTCGAACGCATTCCGTCGAAGCGGGAAGCCGCTTCGGCGGAGGAGAGCCCCTTCAAGACAACGGGTCAGAGCTGGTCTCGATCGCATTCGACCGAAAGCGGCCCCAGCTCCGTGCCGGGGCAAGCCCACGAGCCGGGGATCCGACTCACGGGAAAGCTTATCAGCGCGCTCAGCGGCGCAGCTTGATCTTGGCCTTGCGGGCGGCGTAGCGGGCGTCCCGCTCTTCCTTCTGCTTGGCCTGGGCCTCACGGGCACGCTCGGCGGCGGCCTCGATCTCGGCGGCCTTGCGCGCCACTTCGGCCTCGCGCTCGGCAGCGGCGATGGCAGCCAGCCGCTCGGCGTCGAGGCGCCGCTGCGTCTCACGCTCCTTGACCCGCTCGTCGCGCGCGACGGCGATCGCACGGCGCTCGGCCTGGCGGGCCTGCACAGCCGGATCATCATTGGAGGGGCGAGCGCGGAAGCGGGCGAGCATCGCCTCGCGGGAGGAAGCCGAATCCTGGCGACGGTCGTCGAAGGAGTTTTGTTTCGTGAAGCTCACAGAGTGTCCTTGGATGTGCCGAGCCCGGGATGGACCACGGCCTTAAAAGCGCAAAGCCGCTCCAGTCCGGAGCGGCTTCGACATATCGGGTTCAGGCGCGAATTACGCGACTTGGAGCTGACCCGCCGACTGCTTGCCGGAGCGGCGGTCGGTTTCCATCTCGTAGGAGACCTTCTGGCCTTCCGTGAGGCCACGCAGGCCAGCGCGCTCGACGGCGGAGATGTGGACGAAGACGTCCTTGGAGCCGTCCTCAGGCTGGATGAAGCCGAAGCCCTTCTGCTCGTTGAACCACTTGACGGTGCCGATGCTCATAGAATGTCCTTGTCTCCGCAGGATTCAGGTAGAGAGCCTTGCGCCATGCGGCACCAGGCTATGTCGTTCGACCGATAACGAAGGAAAATGAGAACCGCCCTGCGGAGGCGTCACGGCCCAGAAAATCCGGCCTCGCATCGATAAAATCTATATGCGACTCGAATGAAGCTTTATCAAGGCTCGTTTTATTTTTCGAGATGCAAGAATTGTTGGCAGGTCATTCGAAATGACCAGCTGCTTCACGCGATTCATCAACGCGCAGCGTGAGTTGAGCGGGATCTCCCAGGCCGCGAAATCTCTCGCACAGGCCGCGCGTGACACGCCCGCTTCGCCGTCCCGCTCCGACGGCGAAGGCCCTGCGGCCTCGCGAAGGCCGGGTCACGCTGCCTTCTTGGCCCGTTTGGCGATCGTCACGAGCCCGCGCAGGATCTGCGTCGTCTCCTTCAGCCGCCGCGGGATGCCGTCGAGTTCGCGGATGAACACGACGCTCATATCGGGCCGCACCTTGGCAAAGGAGCCCTGCTCCACGACCATGGCGGCGAGCCCCTGCGGGTTGGCGAAGGAGCGGTTGCGGAAGTGGACCACCACGCCCTTCGGCCCGGCCTCGACCTTCTCGATATTGGCCTCGCGGCACAGGATCTTGATGGTCACGATCTTCAGGAGCTGTTCCACCTCCGGCGGCAGTGGGCCGAAGCGGTCGATCAGCTCGGCGCCGAAGCTCTCCATCTCGGCATCGTTCTCGAGGGTCGAGAGGCGCCGGTAGAGGCCGAGCCGGACGGTGAGATCCTCGACATAGTCCTCGGGGATCGTGACCGGAGCGCCGAGCGCGATGGTCGGCGACCACGCCTCCTCCACCGGCTCCTCGATGCCGGCCTTGAGGGCGGTGACCGCATCCTCCAGCATCTGCTGGTAGAGTTCGTAGCCCACTTCCTTGATATGGCCGGACTGGGCATCGCCCAGGAGGTTGCCGGCGCCGCGGATGTCGAGATCGTGGCTCGCGAGCTGGAAGCCGGCGCCCAGCGTGTCGAGGCTCTGGAGCACCTTCAGGCGCTGTTCGGCCTGGGCGGTGAGCTGGCGGTTGGCCGGCGTCGTGAACAGGGCGTAGGCCCGTGCCTTCGAGCGGCCGACGCGCCCGCGCAACTGGTAGAGCGCGGCCAGACCGAACATGTCGGCCCGGTGCACGATCAGCGTGTTGGCAGTCGGGATGTCGAGGCCGGATTCGACGATCGTGGTCGAGAGCAGCACGTCGTACTTGCCCTCGTAGAACGCCGTCATCACGTCCTCGAGCTGGCCCGCCGCCATCTGGCCGTGGGCGACCGCGACGGTGGTCTCGGGCATCTCGGTGTCGAGGAAGCGTTTGACCTCGGCCAGATCCTCGATGCGGGGGGCGACGTAGAACGACTGGCCGCCGCGATAGCGTTCGCGCAGCAGCGCCTCGCGGACCAGCAGCGGATCGAACGGCGTCACGAAGGTGCGCACTGCCAGCCGATCCATCGGGGGCGTGGCGATGATCGAGAGTTCGCGCACACCCGTCATGGCGAGTTGCAGCGTGCGCGGAATCGGGGTGGCCGAGAGCGTCAGCACATGCACGTCGGCCTGGAGCGCCTTGAGCCGCTCCTTGTGGGCGACGCCGAAATGCTGCTCCTCGTCGACGATGATGAGGCCGAGATCCTTGAACGCGACGTTCTTGGCCAGCAGCGCATGAGTGCCGACCACGATGTCGACCGTGCCGTCGGCCAAGCCCGCACGGTTCTGGCGCTGTTCGCCTGCCGAGACGAAGCGCGAGAGCTGCGCCACGTTGATCGGCAGACCTTTGAAGCGCTCGGCGAAGGTGCGGTAGTGTTGGCGGGCGAGCAGGGTGGTCGGCACCACCACCGCCACCTGCTTGCCGGAAATCGCCGAGGCGAAGGCGGCGCGCAGGGCCACCTCGGTCTTGCCGAAGCCGACATCGCCGCAGACCAGCCGGTCCATGGGGCGGCCGGCATTGAGGTCGTCGAGCACCGCGTCGATGGCGTTGGCCTGATCCTCGGTCTCCTCGAACGGGAACCGGGCCGCGAACTCGCCATAGAGGCCGTCCGGGGCCTGGAGGCGCGGGGCGGATTTGACGAAGCGCGCGGCGGCGATCTTGATGAGGTCGCCGGCCATCTCAAGGATGCGGCGCTTCATCTTGGCCTTGCGAGCCTGCCACGCCCCGCCGCCGAGGCGATCCAGCGCGACCTCCGAATCCTCTGAGCCGTAGCGGGTCAGGAGCTCGATGTTCTCGACCGGCAGCAGCAGCAGGCCGCCGGCATATTGCAGTTCGAGGCAGTCATGCGGCGCGCCCGCCGCCGTCACGGTCTTGAGCGTGACGAAGCGGCCGATGCCGTGGTCGGCATGGACCACGAGGTCGCCGGGCTGGAGCGCCTGCACCTCCAGGATGATGTCCTGCGGGCGCTTCGACTTGCGCTTCTGGCGCACCAGCCGGTCGCCGAGGATGTCGCCCTCGGCCACCACCGCGAGCCGGTCGAGGGTGAAGCCGGATTCCAATCCCCAGACCGCGACCGCCAGGTCGGTCCCGCGCTTGAGCGCGTTGACCGCGGCGAAGGTGTTGATCACCGTCGGCTTCTTGAGCCCGTGGTCGGTCAGCACGCCGCAGAGCCGGTCGCGCGAGCCTTCGGACCAGGATCCAAGGATCACGTGATGCCCGGATGCCTGGAGATCCCGGATATGCGCGACGGCCGCATCGAACACGCTGGCCGCGTCGTCGGCCCGCTCGGGCGCGAAGCTTCGCCCGGCTTTGGCGCCGCAATCGATCACCGCGCGCTCGTCAGAATCCGGCATCGCGAAGGGGGTGAGCCGGGCCACCGTGCCGGCCTCGACCTTGCTCTTCCACTCGTTGGGCGTGAGGTAGAGCGCGCGCGGCGGCAGCGGCTTGTAGGGCGCGACGCCGCTCTGCGGGTTCTTCAGCGCCGCTTCACGGGCCTGGAAATAGTCCTGGATCAGGGCGAGCCGCTCGGTGGCCGCCTCCTCCACCTGCGGGTCGAACAGCATCGGCACATCGCCGAGATAGTCGAACAGGGTGTCGAGGCCGTCGTAGAACAGCGGCATCCAGTGCTCGATGCCGGCATAGCGCCGGCCCTCGCTCACCGTCTCATAGAGCCGGTCGTCGCGGGTCGCCGCGCCGAAGCTCGACAGGTAGCCCTGCCGGAAGCGCCGGATCGTCTCAGTGGTGAGCTGCACCTCGCTCATCGGCACGAGGTCGAGGGAGCGCAGGCTTCCCACGGTGCGCTGCGTCTCCGGATCGAAGGCGCGGATCGATTCGAGCGTGTCGCCGAAGAAGTCGAGGCGGATCGGGTTCGGCAGGCCGGGGGGCGACAGGTCGAGGATGCCGCCGCGCACGGCGTATTCGCCCGTATCCCGCACCGTTCCCGTGCGCAGGAAGCCGTTCGCCTCTACCCAGGCCACGACCTTGTCCATCGGCACCACGTTGCCGATCGCCGCCGAGAAGGTCTCGATGGCCACGCGCGACCGCGGCGGCACCCGCTGCACCAGGGCGTTGACGGTGGTGCAGAGGATGCGCGGCTTCTCCTCCGACGAGCGCGAGCGGGTCAGCCGCGAGAGCGCGGTCATGCGCTGGGCGGCGATGGCTCCGTTCGGCGAGACGCGGTCGTAGGGCTGGCAATCCCAGGCCGGAACGCTCATCGCCTCGATCTCGGGGGCGACGAATTTCAGCGCGTTCTGGAAGGCGTTGGAGCGGCCGGAATCGCGGGCGACATGCACCAGCACCGCCGGCCCCTCGAACGAGCCGGACAGCGCGCGGGCGAGATCGGCGGCCACCAGCGCGTCGAAGCCGTCGGGGACGCTCGCCAGCGTCGGGCTGTCGCCGCGCTTGATCGCATCGAGCGCCTTGGTGAGCGGCGCCGATTTCGGCAGGGCGAAGCGGGCGGTCTGCGGCTTCGGAGCGGGCGGCTTGGGTTGGGGCTTGGCCATCGGTTCGTTGGTTTTCTGCGTGCGCTCGACGTCGTCGCCCTCCCCTTCTTACGGGGAAGGATGGCCCTCGCGTCAGCGAGAGCCGGGAGGGAGAAGCGCCGCCTCCGGAAGGGCTTGAGCCATCCCCTCACCCGCCCCCTCCCGCAGAGGGGAAAGGGCGTACCGGCGCCTGGAATATCGCACAAGACGCCCGGTCGCTGCGGCCGTGCAGCGGGCGTTTTGCAAGAGACACGAATCAGGAAGCCGTCCGCGGCGGCAAACGTTCAGTTGTGAATCGGCGCGTCGTGGCGGTGGAACGCCTTGAGCCGGCGATACACGGCGGTGTCGTAGTTCTCCGGCGTCGCGTCCTCGCCGGTGAGCCAGCGGAACAGGTCGCGGTCGGGCACCTCGATCAGCGCCTCGAACTGCGTCAGTTCCTCTTCGGAGAGTTCGCCGATCTCCGCATCGGCGAAACGGCCCATGATGAGGTCCATCTCGCGGATGCCGCGGTGCCACGCGCGAAACAACGTGCGGCGGCGGCGCGGGTCGAGGTCGGCGCTGGTGCGGGTGGTGCCGGACATGGGCTGTCCCCTGGTAATCCTGAACCCGCATGTAGAGGGGCAGGCGGCCGCGGGCAAACGGCGCGTCGGCACAGGTGGTGTGCCGGAAAGCGGCCGGCCGGATCGGGGAGCGGACTCCGTTGGCAGCTGGAGCGCGGAGTAGGTAACGCTGGCAGCGACGCATCACACCTTTTAGTTGTAGTAGACTTGCAACAGCTTGACCATCTCGCAACAACCGCACGCCCGCTCGACCACGGATGTCCGCCTTGTTTTTTCTGCGCTATCTCGTGAGGAGCACCGCTCCCTCGTTGCGGTCGATCGGTACGCCGACTTACCGGTCCCTCCAGCGGGAGAAAGCGACCTATCCCGGCCGCCTTGAGGGCTACGTTCCCTACGCCGCCAACCATGAACCGCCCGACCAGACTGCGACCGAGCAGCGGGCCCGGATCATCGCCCGCCGCGTCAGCGCCGTCGCGGAGGAGCGGGCTGCATAGGCCGCAGCCCTGCTCGAACGGCAAGGGATCGCCGTCGCGCCGAATGCAGACGCCTGGGACGTAGCCGGCCGCTGGCTTGCGGAGCACGTCGAAGGAAGCCGCGAGCCTGGCTCGGACTGCTACTCGCCTGGTCTATCCCGACGCTACCAAGGACCGGCGCCAAAACAGGTCGGCGGCGAGAGCACGACGCAGCTTCGCCCGCTCTGGCGCTGCCTCGCTCTCGACCTCGGCCTACTCCTCGGCCAGCACATGATTGCGGCCCGGCCTGGCGCGGGCTGGATGGTCGAGAACGCGCTGCGCACGCGAGCCTCAAGCGTGCAGGGCGAGCCGCTCATCGTGGCGGACGACATCGTTCTCGGCTATCCCCATCGCCAGATAAGGGAATTCCTCCACGTCGCGAAGCTCGTCCGGCTGGGGCTATGTGACGAGGCTGTGCCACCGCTCGGCGATGCGATGCGCCTTCTCGTCAGGTTGGACGATCAGGCGAACCGCGAAGATCCGGCGGCGAATTTTATCGCGGAGCTGGAAAATATCGTCGCGGAATATGAGTTCATGCCGGCGGATAAGGAACTGCTCATGCTCGCCGAGCAGTTCGGGCTCGACGCGCTACCGCCGCTCCCGCCTAACCTCGAAGTCCTCCGCCACCAGATCGCTCCCTGACCCGCAACACCGAAGCCCTGCGGTGGCGGAGCCGGTGGGAACTGCGGCTCCAATGCCGTATGCACGCGATGCGGCCGAAGCACGAAGTGCGGCAACCTAGGCCGGCCAGCATGACGCCATCCTGATGCCCTCGGACACCACCCCGGCCCTCGAACGCGACGCGGCCCCTCCCCGCCCCACTGGGGACGACGCCCCCGGCCTGCGCCCCAGCATTCTCGACCCGCTCTTCGCGCCCGCCCGCGGCCTGCCCGGCGTCGGGCCGAAGATCGCGCCGCTGATCGAAAAGCTGCTCGGCTCCGAGGAGCGGCCGGCCCGCGTCGCCGACCTGCTGTTCCACCTGCCCCAAAGCGGCGTCGCCCGGCCGCTCTGCGGCTCGATCCGCGATGCGCCGACGGGGGAGCCCGTTACCCTCGGCGTCACCGTGGTGGCCCACCGGCCGCCGGGCCTCGGCAAACGCGCGTTCCGGGTGCTGGTCGAGGACGGGACCGGCGATATCAGCCTCGTCTTCTTCGGCATGCCGCGGGGGCGCATCGAGAAGATGCTGCCGCTCGGCAGCCATCGCTACGTCTCAGGGAGGATCGACCTGTGGGACGGCACGCGGCAGATGGTGCATCCCTCCCGCATCCTCGACCAGGAGGGGTTGGCCAGCCTACCCGCGGTCGAGCCGATCTATGGGGCGACCGAGGGGCTGACCTCGCGGGTGATCAGCAAGATCGTCCACGGCGCGCTCGACCGGTTGCCCGTCCTGCCCGAGTGGCAGGACGCGTCCTATCTCGCCCGCAACCGCTTTCCCCCCTTCGCCGAAGCCCTGCGCATCGAACACCGGCCGGAGGAGGCGCCCCCGCCCCCGGTCGAGGGACAGGCGCCGCCCGCGAGCCCCGCGCGCAAGCGCCTCGCCTACGACGAGTTGCTCGCCTCGCAGCTCGCGCTCGCCCTGGTGCGGGCCCGGCAGCGGCGCAAGCCCGGCCGGGTCAATGCCGGCGACGGGCATCTGAAAGCGCGCGTCGAGGCGGCGCTCCCCTTCGCGCTGACCGGGGCGCAGGCGCGGGCGGTGGCGGAGATCCGCGCCGACATGGCCGCCGAGCGGCGGATGCTGCGGCTGCTCCAGGGCGATGTCGGCTCCGGCAAGACCGCCGTGGCGTTGCTCGCCATGGCCTCGGCGGTGGAGGCCGGGCGGCAGGCGGCGCTGATGGCGCCGACCGAGATTCTGGCGCGCCAGCATTACGAGCGACTGGTGCCGCTGGCCGGCGCCATGCGCCTGCGGCTGCTGACCGGCCGCGACCGGGCCGCCGAGCGGCGGGCGACGCTGGCGGATCTCGCGGCGGGCGAGATCGACATCGTCGTCGGCACCCACGCCCTGTTCCAAGAGTCGGTGGCGTTCCGCGATCTCGGCCTCGCGGTGGTGGACGAGCAGCACCGCTTCGGCGTGCACCAGCGCCTCGCGCTGGGGGCCAAGGGCGAGGCGGTGGACATCCTTGTGATGACCGCCACCCCGATCCCGCGCACCCTGGCGCTCACTTTCTTCGGCGACATGGACGTCTCGGTGCTCGACGAGAAGCCGGCCGGGCGCCAACCGATCAAGACCATCACCGTGCCGGTCGAGCGCATCGACGAGGTGGTGGGCGGGCTGCACCGGGCGCTTCAGGGGGGCGACCGGGTCTACTGGATCTGTCCGCTGGTGGCCGAATCGGAATATGTCGATCTCGCCGCCGCCGCCGAGCGGTTCGAGGATCTGCAGAAGCATTTCGGCGACGCCGTCGGCCTGATCCACGGCAAGATGCCGGGGCCGGAGAAGGACGCGGCGATGGAGGCCTTCGCCGCCGGCCGCACCCGCGTGCTCGTCTCGACCACCGTCGTGGAGGTCGGCGTCGATGTGCCGGAGGCTACCATCATGGTGATCGAGCATGCCGAGCGCTTCGGGCTGGCCCAGCTCCACCAGCTTCGCGGCCGGGTCGGGCGCGGCTCGAAGGCCTCCTCCTGCCTGCTGCTCTATCGCGGGCCCCTCGGCCAAGTGGCCAAGGCGCGCCTGGAGATGATGCGCTCGAGCGAGGACGGTTTTCGCATCGCCGAGGAAGATCTGCGCCTGCGCGGCGAAGGCGAGGTGCTCGGCACCCGCCAATCCGGCGCCGCCGCCTTCCGCCTCGCCCGGCTCGAGACCGACGGCGACCTGTTGGAGGCCGCCCGCGACGACGCCCGGCTGATCGTGGAGCGCGACCCGCGCCTCTCGAGCGAGCGCGGCCGGGCGCTCAGGGTGCTGCTCTACCTGTTCGAGCGCGAGGCGGCGATTCGACTCATCGGCGCAGGCTGACCCCGCGCCCGCGCGGCGGTCGAGACTAGCCCGTTTTCTCCATCCGGAGGGAGCCTGCGGACACCGAAGATGATCGCCCGTTCAGAAAACCATTCAGAAACGGACGATTCTGAACGGGCCGTTCAGGAAGCTGAATCCGCCGCGCCGGGCATTCCCGGCTGCGGCAACTCTGCGCGGGAAAAAGGCGTTTTTCTTTTCCGATCAACCCCTTGCACAGCGTCGCTCGCACTCGGAGCGAGCGTGCGGAAGGGCAGAAAAAGCGGAATTACCTTGTATCTGCCCCAATTGCCGCTTAACTGAAGATGAACAAACGGCCTCGTAGACCGGGGTGCCACTGGAAAAAAGGAGGATCGCGATGTCGATCGCACCGTTCCAACGCCTGCCGGGTTCCTCCGAGAATTGGGGAGCCGACACGCTTTCCGTCGAACCTTGGCTCATGCCGATCTCGGACCGCGAGACGCGCGACGAGACGACGACGGACGCTCTGGTCAATGCCGTTCGGCAATCCTCGCGCCGACTCTGGATCGCGGCCAATGCCCTGTGTGCGGGCCTCGCCCTGTTGGTGACGGTCCAGATCGCCAGCGATTGGTCCGCGCCGGTCGCCCGCCCTGCGGCCACGCATCAGGTCGCCGACGCGACACCGCCGACCCTGCCGGTCGAGAAGGCGTCGCTCCAGCACTGAGGCGATCAGGCCTCGGAACGCTCTACAGATCCTGGCGCGCCGGTTCACGGCGCGCCTTTTCCGTTTCTGCAGCCTCGCCTTCCTGCATCTGCGCCTGCCGCAAGGACGCGGCCATGGCCTGCAGGCCCGCTCGCGGATCTTCCGGCTGGATCACGCCCGCCGACATCACGAGCTTGGCCGCGTCGTCCACGCTGATGCCGACCTCGACGATGTCCGCGCGCGGCAGGTAGAAGAAGAACCCCGTGGTGGGGTTCGGCGCGCAGGGCAGGAAGACGCCGACATAATCCTTGGCCTCGCCCCCCTCCTTGGCATGGAGCGCGCCCTGCACCTCGTTGGCGGCGGGTGCGGAGAGGAACACCACCGACCACGTCCCCTTCACCGGAAACTCCACGAGTCCGACGGTGCGGAACGAGGTGCCGTTGGCCGAGAACAGCGTCTCGAAGATCTGGCGCAGGCCGCGGTAGAGCCCGGAGATGACGGGCGTGCGGGCGAGCAGCACCTCGCCGAACTCGACCACCGAGCGCCCGACGAGGTTGGCGGTGAGAAAACCCAGCAGCGTCACCGCGACGAAGGCGATGACGAGGCCGATTCCGGGGATCGAGAAGGGCAGGTAGTGGTCCGGCAGGTAGCTGACCGGCACCAGCGGCTTCACCCATCCGTCGATGAGGGCGATGAACCACCACGTGATGTAGATCGTGATCGCGAGCGGGCCCGCGACGATCACGCCGGTGAGGAAGTAGGTCCGCAGCCGGCCCCGGGCGCTGACGCGCGTCTTGGACGAGGCGGGTTCCGGGGCATCCGGAATCGGCGAGAGGGTCGGCGCCACGCATGCACCTCGAGCGACGGACGAGCGGACGGACGGATCCATCCCGGCCTCCGGCTCTCCGGGGCAGAGACGTAGCGGCTGCGCACGGGCGGCTCAAGAGCGACCGGTGCCGGAGGGCATATTGAGTGGTGCGCGAGGCAACTTGATCGGGGCCCGAGAAATCTTACCTCGGAACAGCCCGTTGTGGCCAAGGTTCAGCGATAAGTTTCAGGGAGAAGACCCGATGCACGTCACCATCGAACAGGCGGAAAAGGCGATTGAAGCCGCCCGCGCCAAGGCGGTCGAACTCGGCACTCAGATGTGCATCGCGATCGTCGATTCCGGCGGCAACCTCAAGGCCTTCCACCGTATGGACGGCGCCTGGGTCGGCTCGATCGACATCGCGCAGAAGAAGGCCAAGACTTCCGTCTTCTTCGGGATGAAGACGGGCCAGATCGGCGCCCTGTCGCAGCCCGGCGGCTCGCTCTACGGCATCGAGCATTCGAACCAGGGCCTGATCACCTTCCCCGGCGGCATCCCGATCGTCGATGCGGATGGCGAGATGTCGGGCGCGATCGGTGTCAGCGGCTCGTCGGTGGAGAACGATGACGCGGTGGCGCTCGCCGGCGCCAGCGCGATCGGCGACACCGAGCTGCCCGACCACCCCTGGCGCACCTGATTCTTGGGCAGGCGCATCGATCCGAAGGCCGGATCGATGCGCCGTCCTGTCACTCCACCGTGACGGATTTTGCTAGATTGCGCGGCTGATCGACGTCTTTGCCCATGAAGACGGCGGTATGGTAGGCGATGAGCTGGATCGGCACCGCGTAGACGATCGGCGCGATCACCGGGTCCACATCCGGCATGGTCAGCGTCGCCAGCGTGTCGAGCCCGGCCGCCGCCGCGCCCTTCGCGTCGCCGACGAGGATGATCTTGCCGCCGCGGGCGGCGACCTCCTGCATGTTCGAGACGGTCTTCTCGAAGATCGCGTCGTGGGGCGCGATCACGATCACCGGCACGCTCTCGTCGATCAAGGCGATCGGCCCGTGCTTGAGTTCGCCCGCCGCGTAGCCCTCGGCGTGGATGTAGCTGATTTCCTTCAGCTTCAGGGCGCCTTCGAGCGCCATCGGGTAGCTCGTGCCACGGCCGAGATAGAGCACGTCGCGGGCCTTCGCGATCTCGCGGGCGAGCACCTCGACCTCCGCTTCCATCGTCACCGCCTCGGCCATCAAGCCGGGGGCGGTGATGAGCGCATCGACGACGGCGCGCTCGCGCTCCGCGCTCAGGGTGCCGCGGGCGCGCCCGGCGGCCAGCGCGAGGCAGAGCAGCACCGTGAGTTGGCAGGAGAACGCCTTGGTCGAGGCAACCCCGATCTCGGGACCGGCGAAGGTCGGCATCACCGCCGAGGATTCCCGGGCGATGGTCGAGGTCGGCACGTTGACGACCGCCAGCGTGTGCTGCCCCTGCGCCTTGGCGTAGCGCAGCGAGGCGAGCGTGTCGGCGGTCTCGCCCGATTGCGAGATCACGAGCGTCAACCCGTCCCGCTCCAGCGGCGGCTCGCGGTAGCGGGTCTCGGAGGCGACATCGATCTCGACCGGCAGACGCGCCAGGGTCTCGAACCAGTATTTGGCGACGAGGCCGGCATAGTAGGCGGTGCCGCAGGCGGTGATCGACAGGCGCGAAAGCCGGGCGAAATCGAAGGGCAGCTCCTCCTGTAGGACGACCTGACCGCGCGACATGTCGATGTAGTGGGCCAGCGTCCGGCCGACGACCTCGGGCTGCTCGTGGATCTCCTTCGCCATGAAGTGGCGATGGTTGCCCTTGTCGACGAGGAAGGCCTGCGTCGCGATTTTTTGGCGCGGCCGGTGCATCACGGCACCGGTGATGTCGCGGATCTCGGCGCCGTCGCGGGTCAGGATCGCCCAATCACCCTCTTCGAGATAGGTGATCTCGTCGGTGAAGGGCGCGAGCGCGAGCGCGTCAGATCCGAGATAGGTCTCGCCCTGTCCGAAGCCGATGGCGAGCGGCGCGCCGTGGCGGGCGCCGATCAGGAAACCGTCCTCGCCCGCGAACAGGAAGGCCAGAGCGAAGGCGCCGTGCAGGCGCGGCAGCGCCGCCTCGACCGCGGCCACGGGCCCGAGCCCCTGCTCCATCAGGTGGCTGACGAGCTGCGCCACGACCTCGGTGTCGGTCTCGCTTTCGAAGCGCGCCCCCGCCGCTTCGAGTTCACTCTTCAACTCGCGGAAATTCTCGATGATACCGTTATGAACCACCGCCAGCCGCTCGGTGGCGTGCGGGTGGGCATTGGTCTCGTTGGGGCGTCCGTGTGTGGCCCAGCGGGTATGGCCGATGCCGATGGCGCCTGGAAGCGGCGCCTGGACCAGCTTACGCTGCAGGTTCGAGAGTTTGCCCTCGGCCCGGCGGCGGTCGAGCCGTCCGTGCTCCAGGGTGGCGACGCCAGCCGAATCGTAGCCGCGATATTCGAGCCGCCGCAGCGCCTCGACCAACGCGTCCGCGACCGATTCACGTCCGACGATGCCGACAATTCCGCACATGGCCGATCCTGAAGCCGCCCGATTGACAATGCCGCATCATCCCGTGTGGGACATCCGCTCTAGCTCAGCTTCCTGCAAAGCAAGAGCCTGACCTGAGGCGTGGCGCGGATGGAGGGGCTTGTAGGGATCGCAGCGCGAGAAGGCCAGCACCCGCCGCCCTGTGACTTTCGACTCAGCTCTTCTTCGCCTCGCGGGCGGCCTTGGCGGCCTTCAGAGTCTGGCGCAAGGTCTTGGCCGCCCCCTCGCGGGTGACCTGCCGCCCCCGCGCAACGGCGAGCGCGTCCGCCGGCACGTCGCGGGTGACCACCGAGCCAGCCCCGACCAGCGCGCCCGCGCCGACGCTGACCGGCGCGACCAGCGCCGAGTTCGAGCCGATGAAGGCGCCCTCGCCGATGACGGTGCGGTGCTTCGACACGCCGTCGTAATTGCAGGTGATGGTGCCCGCGCCGATATTGGCGCCCGCCCCGACCTCGGCGTCGCCGAGATAGGTCAGGTGCGAGGCCTTGGCGCCCGCATGCAGGGTCGCGTTCTTGATCTCGACGAAGTTGCCGAGATGGACGCCCGCCCCCAGAACCGCACCACCGCGGAGGCGCACATGCGGGCCGATATCGGCGCCCTCCATCAGCCGGGCATCGTGCAGGTGCGAGAAGGCGCGGATGGTACAGCCATCGCCGACGACGACGCCGGGGCCGAACACGCAGTGTGGCTCGACGACGACGTCGCGGCCCAGGATCGTGTCGACGCTGAGGAACACCGTCTCGGGCGCGATCAGCGTCGCCCCGCCGAGCTGGGCCGCCCGGCGCAGGCGCGCCTGGATCGTGGCCTCCGCCTGGCTGAGTTGCACCCGGTCGTTGACGCCCTGTGCCTCCGCCTCGGCCACGGGCACCACGGCGACGGCGAGCCCGTCGGCCGCGGCGAGCGCCACCGCGTCGGTGAGGTAGTATTCACGGTTGGCGTTGTCGTTGCCGATCCGCTCCAAGAGGCCGAGGGCGTGGGCGCCGGAGAGCGCCATCAGCCCGGCATTCGACAGGGTCACCCGCCGCTCGTCCTGCGAGGCGTCCTTCTCCTCGCGGATCGCTAGGACGCGATCCCCCTCCGTCAGCACGCGCCCGTAACCGGTGGGGTCGGCGGCCTCGAAGGCCAGCACCGCCACCGCCGCGCCCTCACGCAGGGGCGCGCGCAGGCGAGCAAACGTCTCGGCCGTGACGAGGGGCGTGTCGCCGAAGGCCACGATCACGTCCTGCCCCCCCTCCAGCGCCGTGCGGGCGGCGAGCACGGCATGCGCCGTGCCGAGGCGCTCGGCCTGCGGATGAACACTGGCGCCGGGCGCCAGCCGCTCGATCTCGCGGACGATGTCTTCACGGTCCGGCTCGACCACCACGGCGAGGCGGGAGGCGCCCGCCTCCTGCACCGCGGCGAGCACGTGGCCGAGCATCGAGCGGTTGGCCAGCGCGTGCAGAACCTTGGGCCGGTCGGAGCGCATCCGCACACCCTTGCCGGCCGCCAGCACGATCGCCGTGAAGCCGCTCTCCGCCCCGTGGTTCGCGCCTGCCGTCATCGAAATCCGCTTCCTGCCGTCTGAGAGTGCTTCACGAAACACCCAGCCGCCGCCCTCGCCTCCAGCGGAACATCGCGGCGGGCACCCGTGAAAGGCACCGATTAGACGGCCCATTTAACCGATTGGGATGCTGGCGCGAAGAGCGACGGGGATCTGCGAAATTCAAAGGCCGGGAGATGCATCTGACCGCCGAAATCGCCCTTGCAACCGGCGCTCGCACGCCAGTGCCGGAGGAGCAGGCATGAGCCGCGCCAAAGTCACCTATCGGGTGGGCAGTTCGTTCGCGTGAATGCCAAAGCGACAATGAGAGTGTCCTGAGTCTTGAACAACTCAAAATTAATTTTTATACGAAAATCACCTTAGAGTCTTTCATCGCGACACCTCGCGCGAATGGCTACGTCCGAAAGAGCTATTTGTGGGATTATCAAACAAAGCACGAAATATACAATGATGAAAAATAATATTGCCATATATTGATGAAAATTCTGACCGCTACATCAAAATCTCAATTTACATCTCAAGCAACCCAAAAAAGGAACAGACATGAAGTACGCCGCGGCATATGTGCATATCAAAAACGAAGACGATCTTATTCATGAATGGATGGCATTCCACAGGGCAGTCGGCTTCGAACATCTAATTATTATAGACAACGGAAGCTCGGACAATTCCCGCTCCGTCATCAAACAATTTCGCGATGCCGCCTCGGTCACATATTTGCATCGTCGATCGGGCGACCCGATCGATTTCGAGATCGATGCGATTAAAATGTTTGGCGACCAATTTCGCTGGATTGCTTTCATCGATGCAGACGAATTCCTATTCCCCAGCCAGGGCGGCGATATCAGAAATGTTTTATGCGACTACGAAGATGTCTCCGGCATCGGGGTTTACTGGCACATCTACGGATCCTCTGGGCATCAAACAAAACCGGAAGGAACCGTCATCGAGACCATGCTTCACAGGGCCGATGACAGCTACATTAAAAACAGGCATGTAAAGTCGATCATCAAGCCGCCGAAAGTGTTTTACCCATTCGGAACGCATACGTTTAAACTCGATGGCGCATTCGTAGACGAAACCAAAGCGGCTCTTCACAATCGCCCGCCGCATGGATTTTATGATGACATGACGCCATCACATCAGAAACTGAGGATCAACCACTACCATGTGCGTTCCTTGGAGCAGTACAAAAGAAAGGCAACACGCGGATATTTCGGGATAAATGATGATAATATCAATAAATCCCAAGAACGCTTTGAAGAAATGTGGCGCGCACACGATAAAAACGACGTCCATGACGACAGCGCCCTTCAATATCTGCCGTTGATGAAATTCTATATGTCGTAAAATACAATGAGATATCGTGAGGGGGCGCAGTCCTGTAAGGCTTCCTCACCACGGCAGGCAGCGGATCTGAAGCAGATCCTCCGCGCTCACCCGGATGCCGAACGCCAGAGCCCGCCACGCCGGCATCGTCGCAAGGCCGAGGCCTGCGGCGAGGACGAGCCAGGGCCAGACGCGCCGCAGGCCGGCCTCTCCCGCCTGCCTCATCGCCGCAGCGCGGTGGGAGCCGCTCCGGCCTGCCCGCGTCCGGTTCGCAGTAGCCCAACACCGCCGAGCAGCATGGCGAGACCCCAGGCGAGGAAGCCGAAATCCCAGGCCAGCCAGTGGGCCCGGTCCACCTGCTCGTTGACGTGGTGCACCCCGAGCCACTGGTGATCGATCAGGCCCTCGACGAGGTTGAACAGTCCCCAGCCGACGAGCAGGCTACCAGCCAGTGCCCGGTTCGACCAGCTGAGATGCCGTCCCCGCGCCCGGTGCCACAGGATGAACAGCCCGACCACGACGAAGACGTAGGTGGCGCTGTGAAAAATCCCGTCCCACAGCGTGTTGAGTTCGAGGTTCTCGATCGAGGTGATCGGGTACCAGGAACTGAGCATGTGGTGCCATTGCAGCACCTGATGCAGCACGATGCCGTCGAAGAAGCCACCGAGGCCGAGCCCGAACAGCACGCCCGCCGCGACCGGGAAGTCGGCCCCCTCCCTCGGCGCGGGAGCGCCCGGTTGATCGCGCATCGCCGCGGACCTCACGGTGAACGATAGGCCGACCCGTCCTCGGCCCGCGCCGGCGTCTCGACGTAGCGGCCCTGATCCGGCACGGCGACGCGTTCGAAATCCTGCGCCAGCGCATCGAGGCCGCGGCGCAGCTCCGGTCCTTGGAGGGCGCGTCCGTGGCCGGTCACCGCCCGTTCGGGCTTGAGCGCGGCGAGGCAGCGCACGGAGGCGCCCGCGGCCGGCCAGTCGATGGTCAGATACATCGGCGGGCCGTGCACCTCCGGCGCCTGGGTGGCTACGGCATAGGCCGATTCCTGGGCGGTGGTGACGAAGGCGTCGCCCACGATCAGGCTGCCGTCCGCCTCGCGCCAGAACGAAACGTGGCCCGGCGCGTGGCCCGGCGTATGGAGCCAGCGCCAGCCCGGCATCGGCGGCACGCTGCCGTCGGCGGGCAACGATTGGAGTCGCGCGGACACATCCACGGGCTTGGTGGGATAGAGCGGCGCAATGCGCGCCATGAGGCCGCCACCGACGCTCGGATCCGGCGTCGGGTAGGCGGCGCGGCCGTCGAGATAGGGGCGTTCGAGGGCATGGGCGTAGACCGGGGCGTCCCATTCCTCCGCCAGATCTTCGAGCACGCCGACATGGTCGAAATGGCCGTGGGTCAGCACGATGGCCGCCGGGCGCGCGCCCTCGCCGAAGCGGGCGGCGGCCGCGTTGCGGATCGCCGCCTTCGAGCCGGGAATGCCGGCATCGACGAGGACCCAGTTGCGGTCGCCCGCGCCGGGACGGCCGACGAACACGACATTGGCCAGCACGAGGCGTCGATAGGCGAGATCGGGCGCGATCTCGTGGGTGCCATCGTCGCGCTCGGCATCGGCCCGCGGATCGTCGGCGCGGGCCTTGCGGCTGATCGGGATCTGCTGCGCCATAGCCTTCTCCTGTGCGAGGTAGGGCGAGAGCCGGCGAGCGCTCCGGCCGTGCGGGAAGGATCGTCACGGGAAGGCCGGCGCGAAAGCTTTGTTCCCGCAGCGCGACAGGTCAGAAAAGACGGCCGGGCGGCCTTCATTCGGAAACCGAGCGGGAGCGCCCCGGTTGGACGTCTATCGATCGCCAGGGCGATCCGGCCTTTGCGCATTCAGGATCATTTGCCGTCCCCAGCCGCCTTCGATGCGCCTGTCACGCGGCTGCCGAGCGGCGGCTTCATGATCGGCCTTCCGCAAAACCCTCGATTCCGGACCCGCTGCCGTGAGTGATCCCACCTATCCGCCCCTCGACAGGCTCAAGCCCGTCGCCTTCGGCCTCTGGATCGTGGATAGCGGCCCGATCCACGCTGCTGGCTTGCCGCTGCCCGTGCGCATGACCGTGGTGCGGCTCGCCGATGGCGGCCTGTGGTTGCACTCGCCGACCCGCTACGATGCGCGCCTGCACCGCGAGATCGAGGCGCTCGGGCCGATCCGCCATCTCGTTGCGCCCAATGTCGGGCACTGGACCTATCTGAAGGAATGGCAGCGGCATTGCCCGCAGGCCCTGACCTGGGCCGCCCCGAACCTGCGCGAGCGTCGGCAGGTCCGTCAGGCGGGCGTGCGGCTCGACCGGGATCTCGGCGACGCGGCTCCGCCCGAATGGGCCGACGACCTGTCGCAAGTCGTGGTGCCCGGCGGCTTCGGCTTCCGTGAAGTGGCCTTCTTCCACGCCGCCTCGGCCACGCTGATCCTGACCGACCTCGTGCTGAACCTGGAACCGGGAAAGCTCCTGCCCCTGCTGCGCCCGCTCCTGCGGATCGCCGGGGCGACCGCGCCCGATGGGCGGGCGCCGATCTATCTCAGGCTGGTGGTGCGCCTGCGCAAGCGCGACGCGGCCCGTGCCGCCGCCCAACTCGTCTCTCTGTCGCCGGAGCGGGTGGTGTTCAGCCACGGCGCTTGGTTCGATCGGAACGGCACAGCCGAACTGCGCCGCTCCCTCCGCTGGCTGCTGGACTGAGGCGGGCTGGGCGCTTCTTCGCCGACCGCTCAGGCGTTCGTGCGCCCGCGGTGATCGGGATCGACCCCACCCTCCGGCGTGGTCTCGTTCTCGACATCGCCCTCGAAGGTGGAATCCCCCTCGATCGCCTCCGGGTCCGCTCCGGTCAGCCCCTTCGACTGCCCGATGCCCGGATTGCCCTTCAGGTCGGCATCGCTCGGCGTATCCGTCTTCAGATGCTTCGACATGTGAACGTCGTCTCCCGGTGTCTCGGTTTGAGTCCGGGCAACCGGGGTTCCCAGCGGGTGTTCCAGGCGCATCCTGTCTCACCGGCACAAGCGAAGCCGGGCTCACCTTGCGGGAATCCTTCGCGCTCCGGCGCCGGGGCGGGCCGCGGCTCACGGCGCCTGCGGCGTCGTGTCCTCCCGCTGCGCCCGGCGCAGGGCGTCGAGCAGAGCGCCCTCGATGAGCAGGGCGGAGCCGTAGTGGAACTCGATGTCGAAGGCATGCCGGGAGTTCATGGAGAGCGAGGCGCTCTGCATGGCGACGAGCCGCCCCGCCTCGTCGAACAGTCCCGAGCCGGAGCCGCCATAGCCGTCGTTGCAATCGTGGCGGGCCCGCCGGATGCCGCCTTCCGTCGGCGGATCGATCCGGCGCACCGTACAGGTCTCCAGGCTGCTGTCGCCCCGGTAGTTCTGGTGGCCGCCGGGGGCGACCAGGGTCACGGCGAGCGACAGGTCGCCGGTGGAGAGGTCGGGGGGCGCATCGGGCACCGACTGGCGCAGCGCCTCGGCCGGCCGCACGAGGCGCAGCAGCGCCCAGTCGTCGGTGATGTGCAGGCGCGTCGCGTCCGCGGCGACGCCGAGGCGCAGGCTCTCGGCGATGAAGTCATAGTTGCGGCCGCCGATCTGGAAGTAGCAGTCGCCGACCTGCCGCGTCGTTTCGAGCTGCCGGTTGCGGAAGTTGTGCGCGTTCAGCATCACGAGCGACGGCGTGCCGATCAGCCACGCGGCGGCTGCCTTCTGCGGCACCCCGTCCGAACGGCGGCACCAGAGGACGCCCGCCCCCGGATAGCGGGCGCGGTCGCCGCTCATCAGGTCTCGGCGCCCGTCCTGGGGATAGAGCGCGGCCGTTTCGGTGATGTCCTCGGTGAGGTCCCGTGCGCGCTCTCGGGCCGGTGCGGCGGCATCGGGCGGCGGGTGCGGCGCATCGTCCCCGAGGGCGGGGCCGCCCCCGGCCCATGCCACGAGGGCGAGGAATCCGCACACCGCCAGACTGCCCCGCGCGCGCTGCCCCTGCGCCATGGCCGACAAGCCTCCCGTTGGTCGGGCCGCTTCGCGAGGGCCCTTTGACGACAACGGTGCGACGGGCCCAGGCCCCGGTCAAGACGATGCCAACAAGTTGCGACACTACGCCTTGGCACTTTTAGAATTGCCTTATCGTCCTGATAAGAAATGTCCGACCAGCTAAAGACATCGCGTCCAATCAAAGCCTAGAAAATATAGGCGAAGGGACGCTAATAAGTCTTTCATAAGACCGCGGCCATCTAAGAATATTCTTAGACTTACGATGCGGCACTTCGAAGGACTGCCGAGCGAGCCTGGAACCTCAGAAAAACGTCTGAGAGATACCGCGAGGCCGAAAGGCGAGGCGGTTCAGCGAGGAGACGCAGGATGAGCAGGTTTGTGACATCAGTCTCGGCCTTGGCGATGCTGGCGCTCGCGCCGGCCGCGCTGTCGAGCGGGGCCTACGCCAACGATAAGCTGGTCGAGCTGTCGAAGAGCGACGACAACTGGGTGATGCCCGGCAAGAACTACGATTCGAACAACTTCAGCGACCTGAAGCAGATCAACAAGGGCAACGTGAAGCAGCTTCGGCCGGCTTGGACGTTCTCGACCGGCCTGCTGAACGGCCACGAGGGTGCGCCGCTCGTCGTCGACGGCAAGATGTACATCCACACCTCGTTCCCGAACAACACCTTCGCTCTCGGCCTCGACGATCCGGGCACGATCCTGTGGCAGGACAAGCCGAAGCAGAACCCGGCCGCCCGCGCCGTCGCCTGCTGTGACCTCGTCAACCGCGGCCTCGCCTACTGGCCCGGCGACGGCAAGACCCCCGCGCTGATCCTCAAGACCCAGCTCGACGGCAACGTGGCCGCCCTCAACGCCGAGACCGGCGAGATGGTGTGGAAGGTCGAGAACTCCGACATCAAGGTCGGCTCGACGCTCACGATCGCCCCCTACGTCGTCAAGGACAAGGTCATCATCGGCTCCTCGGGCGCCGAGCTCGGCGTGCGCGGCTACCTCACCGCCTACGACGTGAAGACCGGCGCGCAGGTGTGGCGCGCCTACGCCACGGGTCCGGACAAGGATCTGCTGCTGGCCTCCGACTTCAACATCAAGAACCCCCATTACGGCCAGAAGGGCCTCGGCACCGGCACCTGGGAGGGCGATGCCTGGAAGATCGGCGGCGGCACCAACTGGGGCTGGTACGCCTACGATCCCGGCACGAACCTGATCTACTTCGGCACCGGCAACCCGGCGCCGTGGAACGAGACCATGCGTCCGGGCGACAACAAGTGGACGATGACGATCTTCGGCCGCGATGCCGATACGGGTGAAGCCAAGTTCGGCTACCAGAAGACCCCGCACGACGAGTGGGACTATGCCGGCGTCAACGTCATGATGCTCTCCGAGCAGAAGGACAAGGACGGCAAGGCCCGCAAGCTGCTGACCCACCCGGACCGCAACGGCATCGTCTACACGCTCGACCGCACCGACGGCGCGCTCGTCTCGGCGAACAAGCTCGACGACACGGTCAACGTGTTCAAGTCGGTGGATCTCAAGACCGGCCAGCCGGTGCGCGATCCCGAATACGGCACCCGGATGGATCACCTCGCCAAGGACATCTGCCCCTCGGCGATGGGCTACCACAACCAGGGTCACGACTCGTACGATCCGAAGCGTGAACTGTTCTTCATGGGCATCAACCACATCTGCATGGATTGGGAGCCCTTCATGCTTCCCTATCGTGCGGGTCAGTTCTTCGTCGGCGCGACGCTGAACATGTATCCCGGCCCGAAGGGCGACCGTCAGAACTACGAAGGTCTCGGCCAGATCAAGGCGTACAACGCGATCACCGGCGACTATAAGTGGGAGAAGATGGAACGCTTCGCCGTGTGGGGCGGCACCATGGCCACCGCGGGCGACCTCGTCTTCTACGGCACGCTCGACGGCTACCTGAAGGCGCGCGATTCCGACACGGGTGACCTTCTCTGGAAGTTCAAGATCCCGTCCGGCGCCATCGGCTACCCGATGACCTACACCCACAAGGGCACGCAATACGTCGCCATTTACTACGGCGTCGGCGGCTGGCCGGGTGTCGGCCTCGTGTTCGACCTCGCCGACCCGACCGCCGGTCTCGGCGCGGTGGGTGCCTTCAAGAAGCTCGCCAACTACACCCAGATGGGCGGCGGCGTGGTGGTGTTCTCGCTCGACGGTAAGGGTCCTTACGACGATCCGAACGTCGGCGAGTGGAAGTCGGCCGCCAAGTAAGGCGATCCCTGAAACGAACCGCCCCTCCCCCGTCGCCCGGGGGAGGGACAAGGCTTGAGGTGGCGCGCCCTCGCGCAGCCCGCGACGGGCGCGCCACCTCTCCCGTGACGTCCCTCGTGCCGACGACGGACACCGGCACGAGGGACGCGCGACGGGCCCGACCGCGCTCCGCGCCAAAATTCCAAAAAAATCCAAAAAAGTCTCAGAGGAAACGAAAGAGATGCCGTTCGTGAACGGACGCCGCCGTGCCGCCGCCTCGGCCGTCGCGCTTGCTGCCGCCCTGACGACCTTCGCCGGTCTATGCGCCCCGGCATTGGCGCAAGACGCGAAGGCCGGCGCGAAAGCCGCCGAGGCCGCGAAACCCGATGCCGGGACCTTGCGCGTCTGCGCCGCCGAGCAGCCGCCGCTCTCGATGAAGGACGGCTCGGGGCTGGAGAACCGCATCGCGACGACGGTGGCCGAGGCCATGGGCCGCAAGGCCCAGTTCGTATGGCTCGGAAAGCCCGCGATCTACCTCGTGCGCGACGGGCTGGAAAAGAAGACCTGCGACGTGGTGATCGGGCTCGATGCCGACGATCCCCGCGTGCTCACCAGCAAGCCCTATTACCGCTCGGGCTACGTCTTCCTCACCCGCGCCGACAAGGATCTCGACATCAAGTCCTGGTCCGATCCGCGGCTGAAGGAGGTGAGCCACATGGTGGTCGGCTTCGGCACGCCCGGCGAGGCGATGCTCAAGGATATCGGCCGCTACGAGGAGGACATGGCCTACCTCTACTCGCTGGTGAACTTCCGCGCGCCTCGGAATCAATACACCCAGATCGATCCGGCCCGGATGGTGAGCGAGGTCGCCACCGGCAAGGCCGAGGTCGGCGTGGCCTTCGGGCCCGACGTCGCCCGCTACGTGCGCGACTCCTCGACCAAGCTGCGCATGACCCCCGTTCCCGACGACACCGCCCGCAGCGACGGCCAGAAGATGCCACAGAGCTTCGACCAGTCGATGGGCGTGCGCAAGGACGACACCGCCCTGAAGGCGGAGATCGACGCCGCCCTGGAGAAGGCCAAGCCGAAGATCGAGGCGATCCTGAAAGAGGAGGGCGTGCCCGTGCTGCCCGTCTCGAACTGATCCGCCGAACGATCTCGAATGTGATGAGGACCCAGAACAAGACAATGATGAACCGGACAAAGATCGGTGCCGCCCTCCTCGGCCTCGCGCTCGGCGGCGGCCCTCTGTCAGCCCTGGCCCAGCCCCAGGCCGGACCGCAGACGGGCGTGACCTTCCGCAACACCGTGACCGGCGAGGCGCTCGACGTCACGCAGGGCAAGGAAGGCGGCCGCGACACGCCGGCGGTGAAGAAGTTCCTCGAGACCGGCGAGAACACCTACATCGACGACAAGTCCTGCCTGCGGAACGGCGAGAGCCTGTTCGCGACCTCCTGCTCGGGTTGCCATGGCCACCTCGGCGAGGGGAAACTCGGGCCGGGTCTGAACGACAATTACTGGACCTATCCGTCCAACACGACGGATGTCGGCCTGTTCGCCACGATCTTCGGCGGCGCCAACGGCATGATGGGCCCGCATAACGAGAATCTGACGCCCGACGAGATGCTGCAGACCATCGCCTGGATTCGCCACCTCTATACGGGGCCGGCCCAGGATGCCGCGTGGCTGAACGACGAGCAGAAGAAGGCCTACAAGCCCTACAAGCAGGGCGAAGTCATCCCGAAGGACGCCAAGGGCCAGTGCAAGCCGCTGGACGAGTGATCCTTTCGGGTGTCGGGCCGGATTCAACCGGCACGATCGAGGGGGCGGGCGGTGGGATCCTGTCGCCGGGCGCGGCCGGATCCCCGAAGAGCAAGCCTCAAGAAGAGCACGTCTCGAAAAGTGGAGGAAACCATGAAGACCACTCTCGTCGCCGCCGCCATCGTCGCCCTGTCCGGCCTCGCCGCCCCGGCGCTCGCCTATGACGGCACCAAGTGCAAGGCCGCGGGCAATTGCTGGGAGCCGAAGCCCGGCTTCCCCGAGAAGATCGCCGGCTCCAAGTATGATCCCAAGCACGATCCCAAGGAGCTGAACAAGCAGGCCGATTCCATCAAGCAGATGGAAGAGCGCAACAAGAAGCGCGTCGAGAACTTCAAGAAGACCGGCAAGTTCGAATACGACGTCAGCAAGATCGCGGCGAACTGAGCGCCCTGCACCCTCCCCCCTTTGCGGGGGAGGGTGGCCCCCGAAGGGGGTCGGGAGAGGGGAGCGCCGTTTCCGCTGAGCCTACACCAGCCGAGCGCGGCACCGTCGCGCTGCCCCTCTCCCGCCTGCTCCGCAGGCACCCTCCCCGCGGAGGGGGGGGAGGGATGCGCGCAGCGCCATAAAAGAAAAAAGGCCAACCGCCGAATGAACACCTTGCGCCCCGGCGACGCCATGCTCACCGACTGGCGGGATGCCGCCGCGCGCTTCGAGCGCGAGATCGGCAAGGCCGTCGTCGGCCAGGAACGGGCGATCCGCCTGCTGACGATCGCGATCTTCGCCCGCGGCCACGTCATGCTCGAAGGCGATGTCGGCGTCGGCAAGACCACCCTTCTGCGCGCGGTCGCCCGCGGCCTCGGCGGCGCCTATGAGCGCGTCGAGGGCACCGTCGACATGATGCCCACCGACCTGATCTATCACACCTTTCTCGGCGAGGACGGCCGCCCACGGGTCGAACCCGGCCCGGTGCTGCGGCGGGCCGAAGACCTGTCGGTGTTCTTCTTCAACGAGATCAACCGCGCCCGGCCCCAGGTCCACGCGCTGCTCCTGCGCATCATGGCCGAGCGCAGCGTCACCGCCTTCAACCGCGAATACCGCTTCCCCAATCTCCAGGTCTTCGCCGACCGCAACCGCGTCGAGCGTGAGGAGACCTTCGAACTGCCGGCCGCCGCCCGCGACCGCTTCCTCATGGAGATCGGCATGGAGGCGCCGCGCGACGCGCGGGCCCGCCGCGACCTCGTATTCGATCCCCGCTTCCACGACACCGACCGCCTCACCGAAGCGGTCGAGGCCGGCGTGCTCGATTTCGAGCGGATCGGCACCATCGCCAGCGCGATCCAGCACGCGATCTCGGCCGAGCCGGCGATCGAGGCCTATGTCGTCGGCCTGTGGGAGGCGCTGGTGCGCCCCGGCCCCGCCGGCATCCGGCTCCCCGGCATCGACATGGACCGCCTGATCCAGGGCGGCGCCTCGCCCCGCGGCGTCGCCTTCCTCGTGCGCGCCGCCCGCGTCCGCGCCTGGCTGGAAGGCCGGGACTGGCTGGTGCCGGAGGATATCCGCGCCGTCTTCCCCGAGGTGATGGCCCACCGCGTCTTCCTCGAACCCGTCTACGAGATGCGGCGCGCGCAGATCGTGCCCGACCTCATCCGCGCGGTGTTCGAGACGGTGCCCGCCCCGTGAGCGGGCCGGATGACGGGGCCGATGAGGGAGCCGACATCATCTACCTCCCGCGCTGGCGGCCGGGCGGACACCGGGTCGGCGCCCATCGCGGGCGCGATGCCGGCGGCCTCGGCACGTTTCGCGATCAGGTCGGCTTCCTGCGCCTGCCGGATGCGCGGCGCATCGATGTCCGCGCATCCTTGCGAGACCCGTTCGAAGGTGTGTTCGTGCGCCGCTTCGAGGCGCGCAGCCCGGTCGAGACCTACGCCCTGGTCGATCTTTCCGCCTCCATGCGCTTCCGCGGCCGGGCCGACCGGCGCGAACTGGCAGGCCGGTTCTGCACCACGCTCGCCCGCTCGGCGACCCGGATCGGCGACGGCTTCGGCATGATCGCCTGCGACAACACCCTGCGCGACGAGTTCTCCCTCCCCGCGACCCGCCACCGCGCCGCCGCCCAGGCCGCCGCCGCGCGCCTCAATGAGGCGACCTGCGACGGACGCGGCGCCGAGGGTCTGCTCGAGGCCGCGCGCCGCTTGGCCGGGCGCCCGAAGCTGATCTTCCTCGTCTCCGATTTCCGTTGGCCGGACGCTTTGATCGAGGCGGTGTTCTCCGCCCTGGCGCTGCACGACGTGACCCCGGTGCTGCTCGCCGATTCCGCCGAGGCCGAAGACCTGCCGGCCTGGGGCCTCGTGGAACTCGACGATCTGGAGGGCGCGGGGCGCCGCCTCGTCTTCCTGCGCCCGTCCTTGCGCCGCCGATGGATCGCCCGCGAGGCCGAGCGCGTCGAACGCTTGCGCCGGATCTGCGCCCCCTTCGCCCGTCCGCCCTTCCGGCTCGCCGACCGCTTCGATGCCGAGGCGCTGAGCCGCCACCTGATGACGACGTGAGAGCGATGCGCGCGCTTGGCCTCGCCCTCCTCCTCGCGCTGGTGTCGCTGCCGGCCGCCGCCCAGGTGCGCGGCGTCGAACTGCGCACGCCCCGCGCCTTCGGCTATTTCCAGGGCGACCTCGTGCAGGTCCAGGCCGAGATCCGCACCGATCCCGGCTTCACCCTGCAGCGGCCCTCCCTGCCGAAGCCCGGCCCGGTCACCTACTGGCTCGACCTGCGCGACGTGCGGGTGGAGGAGAGCCGCGGGGCGGACGGCGCGCCTGTGATCCGGCTGCGCCTGACCTATCAGGAGTTCTACGTCGCGCTCGATGCCCGCACCCTCGACGTGCCGGGCTTTCCCGTCACCGTGGAGAGCGCCGGCCCGAACGGATCGACCACGGCGGTGGCGCAGGTGCCCGCCTGGAAGGTCGGCGTCTCGCCCTTGCGCGAGGTGCAGCCCGAGCGGCGCGACGACCCGGCCGATTACCTGCGGCCCGACGGGCGCGCCCCACGCCTCGATCCGCAGCCGGCGCTGGCCTCGGCCGCCGGTTTCCTTGCGCTCACCGTTCTGGCGCTGGGGCTGCTCGCCTACGACCGGGCGTGGTGGCTCTTCGGGCGCCGCCGGGGACGGCCCTTCGCGCAGGCGCTGAAGGCGCTCAGCCGGGCGAAGCGGCAGTCGCAGGGCGAAGCCTTGTACCGCGAGGCGCTGATCGCCCTGCATCGCGGCCTCGACGCGACCGACGGACGCCGGGTGCTCGCCGACGACCTGCCCGATTTCCTCGGCCGCCATCCCGCCTTCCAGGGGCAGGCGGGGGCCCTCGAAAAATTCTTCTCGGCCTCGCGGCTGGCCTTCTTCGGCCGCGACACCGCCGGGGCCGGGACGACGCTGCCCCTGCCCGAGGTCGAAGCCCTGCTGCGCCGGCTCGGCGCGGTCGAGCGGAGCGCGTGACGCGGGTGAGCGCGCTCCTCCCCTCCCTCGGCCTGGCCACGCCCTGGCTTCTGTGGCTCCTGCCGCTGGCGCTTCTGCCGCTGCTCCTGTCCGTCACCCGGCGCAGCGCGGTCTCCTCGGTCGCGGCGGCCCCCGAAGATCCCCTCTCCTCCGGCCTGCGGATCGCCCTGACCGCCGCCGGCATGCTGGCGATCGGCGGCCTCGTCCTGGCGCTGGCCGGGCCGTACCGCGCGGGCGAACGCGTGACCCGCACCGGCATCGGCGCCCAGATCTCGATGCTGATCGACCGTTCGGGGAGCATGAACGAGACCTTCGCCGGCCGGCAGCCTTCGGGGGCGGAGGAATCGAAGGCCGCCGCCTCCCGGCGCATCCTGCGCGACTTCGTCGGCGAGCGCGCCCACGACCAATTCGCGGTGACCGCCTTCTCCACGGCGCCGATGCTCGTCGTGCCGATGACCGACCGGCACGACGCCGTGCGCGCGGCCATCGCCGCCATCGACCGGCCGGGGCTCGACTACACCAACGTCGCCCGCGGCCTCGGCATGGCGCTGTCGCAGTTCGGCGCGGGCGCGCCGGGGGTGTCGCGCGCCCTGCTGCTGGTCTCGGACGGGGCGGCGGTGATCGACCCGCGCATCCAGGCGCAGTTGCGCGCCGAGTTCACGAAGGTGCAGCCGAACCTCTACTGGCTGTTCCTGCGCACCAAGGGCTCCCCCTCGATCACCGACAAGCCCGCGGGCGAGGACACGCCCCAGGCCGCGCCGGAGCGCCATCTCGACCTCTTCTTCAAGAGCCTCGGCGTGCCCTACCGCGCCTTCGAGGCCGAGGGCGCCGACGCGGTGGCCAACGCCGTGCGCCAGATCGAGGCGCTGGAGCGCGATCCCATCCCCTATACCGAGGAGCGCCCGCGCCGCGACCTCACCGGCTGGGCCTACTCCCTCGCCGCCCTCGGCCTTCTCCTCCTCGTGCTCGCCAAGCTGGCCGAGACCGACTTTTTGCGTGCGCCCGTCCGTGAGCGGAGTGCCGCTGCGGCCGACCCCGCGCCCGCCGCGCCGAGAAGGGCCGCCGCATGATGCCCTCCGCCCTCCCCCACGCATCCGCCCCGTCCCTGCGCACCCGGATCGGCGCGGGTTTAGGCCAGGTCTGGCGCACCCTCCGCCCCTACGGGCTGGTGCTGCTGCCGATCCTGCTGCTCGGAGCCGCCGCCGCCTTCGCGCTCTCGGCGTGGCGGGATGCGCGCACCAACGCGGCCATCGCCGAACTGGAAGCGGGCCGCGACCGCGCCGTTCCGCCCGACGCCCCCGACGCGCTCCTCGTCGCGCGGACGAAATTCCTGGCGTTTCGCGACCGCTTCAGTGAGGCCGAGCCGCTGCTGGAGACCCTCGACCATCGGCGCTCCGCCGATGCCGCGGCCCGCGCCCGCTACATCGTCGCCAATGCCCGCATCCGCGAAGCCTTCCGGCTGATCGAGCGCAGCGAACTCGACAAGGCGGGCCCGCAGGTCACGCTCGCGCGCCAGGATTACCGCCGGGCGCTCCAGGCCCGGCCCGATTTCTGGGACGCGAAGTTCAACTTCGATGTCGCCTCGCGCCTGATCCGCGACTTTCCGGAATTCGACCGCAAGTTCGGCGACGAGCTGAAGGCCGAGCCCAAGCAGATCTGGACCGACATTCCCGGCCAGCCGCGAGGCGGGCCATGAGGGTGTGGGCCGCGCTTCCCTTCACCAGAAACCTGCGCGACCGCCGCTTCCAGGCGCTCGCCGCCGCGCTTCTGCTCGCGGTGCTCGCGATCGTCGTGCCCCCGCTGCCGCTCACCCGCTCGGGCGTCTCGGTGCTGGCGGTGGTCGACATCACCGGCAGCATGAATGTGCGCGACTATACACGCGACGGCCGCCCGGTGAGCCGGCTCGACACCGCCAAGGCGGCGCTGCGCGAGCTGATCCCCGAACTGCCCTGCGGCTCGCGCCTCGCGCTGGCCCTGTTCACCGAGCGGCGCCCGTTCCTCTTGTTCACGCCGATCGAGGTCTGCGCCGATTTCGCGCCGCTCGACGGAGCGATCGCGGCGCTCGACTGGCGCATGGCCTGGGAGGGCGACAGCCGGATCAGTTCGGGCCTGCACCGGGCCGTCGCCATGGCCGGCGAACTCGACGCCGACATCCTGTTCATCACCGACGGCCAGGAGACCCCGCCGCTTCCCGCCAACGGCATCCCGCCCTTCGAGGGCAAACCGGGTGCGGTGCGCGGCCTGATCGTCGGCGCGGGCGGCCACGCGCTCGCGCCGATCCCGAAATTCAACGATCGCGGCCGCGAGACCGGCTTCTACGCCGAGTCCGACGTGCAGCAGGAGAACCGCTTCGGCCCGCCGCCGGCCGACGCGGAATCGCGCGAGGGCTACAACCCCCGCAACGCCCCCTTCGGCGGCGCGGCGGCGCGCGGCGAGGAGCATCTCTCCTCCGTGCGCGAGCCGCATCTGAAGGCCTTGGCCGCCCAGACCGGCCTCGCCTACGCCCATCTCGACGGGCCGGATCTGCGCGCGCCCCTTCTCGCGGCCGCCACGCCGCGCCCCCTTCCGAGCCGGCTCGACCCCCGCCCCTTCCTCGGGGCGGCGGCGCTCGCCCTCGTGCTCGCCGTCTTCCTCGCGGGTGCGCTCCGCGCCCGCGCCACACCCTTCACCCCCAGCAGGATGTCATAATGCGTCTGTCCCTTCTCGTTCTTCCGCTCGCGCTCGCCGCGACCGCTGCCCTCGCCCACGGCCCGACGCCGCAAAAAGTCTCCCAGTCGATCACGATCAAGGCGAGCCCGGACGCGGTGTGGACGGTGGCGGGCGACTTTGCCGGCATCGGAAAGTGGCACCCGGCGATCGAGAAGGCCGAGGGGAGCGGGACCAAGGAGGGCGGCACCCGCACGCTGACCTTCAAGAACGGCGGCACGCTCGAAGAGAGCCTCGACGAGTACAAGCCGGAGGGCCGCACCTATTCCTACCGGATGGGCGAGCCGAACCTGAAGGCGCTGCCGGTCTCGTCCTACTCGGCGACCTTCACCGTGAGCCCGGAGGGCGACGGCTCCAAGGTCGAGTGGATGGGCCGCTTCTATCGCGGCGACACCGGCAACGAGCCGCCGGAGAACCTCAGCGACGAGGCCGGCAAGGCGGCGATGAACACGTATTTCTCGGACGGGCTGAAGGGTCTGAAGGCGGCCGTGGAGGGCGGCAAGGCGAAATGAGCCGGTCCACATGAGGCAGCCGACATGATCCGCCCCGCCCTCGTCGCCTTGTTGCTGGCCCCCGTGCTCACCGGCCTGCCCGTACGGGCCGCGACGGTCTACGTCGCGAGCCAGCAGGGGGCTCAGGTCACGCGCCTCGAGGCGGGAACGGTTGCGGGCCACGCGACCGTGGCGGGCGCTCCCGCCACGGTCGCGACGGGCGGCGGATCCGTGTTCCTCAGCCATCCGGACGGACACGCGATCACCGTGGCGGACGCCGCCACGGGTGCCGTGCTGCGCCGCCTCCCCTACAAGGGCCAGGGCTTCGGCCTCGCCGCCTCTGCCGACGGAAGGGCCCTGTTCGTCGCCGACTGGTCGGGCAACCGCGTCGACCGGCTCTCGGCCGCGGACGGAACGGTCGAGGCCTCCGCCGAGACCGGCCGCGACCCGGCGCATCTCGCCCTCGACCGCGCCGGGCGGCTCTACGTCGCCGACCGGGAGAGCCATGAGGTCAGCGTGTTCGACGGCGCGCGGATGACCCGGCTCGCGACGATTCCCGTCGGCACCGCGCCCTTCGCCCTGGCGCTCAGCCCGGATGAGCGCCGCCTCTATGTCGGCAACGTGCGCAGCAACGACCTCACCGTGATCGACACGGGGGCGCTCAAAGCCCTCGCCACCGTGCCGGCGGGCGCCATGCCCTACGGCGTCGCCGTGAGCCCGAACGGAGCGCGGGTCTTCGTCACCAACCAGCATGCCGGCACGGTCACCGTGCTCGACGCGGGCACGCTCGCAAACGTGGCCACCATCGGCGTCGGCCGCTACCCGGAGGGCATCGTGATCGAGGACGGAAGGGCCTACGTGGCGAACTGGTTCTCGGACACCGTGTCCATCATCGATCTCGCCACGCTGAAGGAGGTCACCCAAGTGCCGGTCGCCGAGGGCCCGCGCAGCCTCGCGATCGCCGCTCTGGCGAAGGAGACCCTGCGATGAGACCGCGTGCCGCCGGTCATTTCGTGGGTCTTGCGGCCGGGCTCGCCGCCCTGCTGATCCTCTCCGCCTGCGACCGGGGCACTGAAACCTCCGGCGAGGCGTCGAACACGGCGTCCGACCGGGGCGATGACGGGGCGATCGTCGCCTCGACGGCGGAGGATCACCTGCCCGATTGGCTCTCGCCCACCGACGGCACGGATCCTGCCCGCTGGCTCGCGGGCCGCGAGGCGGGACACCCCTTGCCCGGCGACGCGGCGGAGGTCAGGGACTTGCGCGAATCCCTCGACCGGGCGCGTAGCGCCTTCGTGGAAGACAAGCGCATGATCGCCAACCGCACGGTGCAACTCGGACAGATGCTGTCCGAGATCGGCAAGACGGAATCCTATCGTGGCCTGATCGACGGCCTCGGCGCGATCGCGTCGGTGCGCGGCCGCCACAAGAGTCTCTACGGCGAGATGTGCCAGCACTACTACAACACCCGCGCCCAGGGCGCCGACCACGCCACCGCGCTCACCCGCCTCGAAGCCCATGAGCGGCCGGACATCGCCGCGCCGGAGCGGCAGCCCGATCCGCCCCAGGCGACGGGAGGGCAGCCGTGAGCGACGGACGTGCCGCCGCCCGGCCCCTGTCGGTGCGGCCAGAGACGATGCTCGTCATCGACGACCACCCGATCGTGATGCAGGGGGTGCGCCGGCTGGCGGAAGCCGCGGGTGTGGCACGCGTCTACGAGGCCGCCGACATCGTCTCGGGCTACCGCCTGTTCTACCGGCACCGGCCGGCCCTCGTCGTGGCCGATCTGAGCTTTCGCGAGGACGGCCTGTCAGGCCTGTCGCTGATCCGCCGCATCCGGGCGCTCGATCCGGCCGCGCGCATCCTCGTCTTCAGCATGCATGCCGACCCGGTGCTGGTCTCCCGCGCCCTGGAAAGCGGCGCCCTCGGCTTCGCGCTCAAGGATGCCGGATCGGAGGCTTTCCTGGAGGCCCTCGACGCCGTCCATGCCGGGCGGGGCTACCTGCCGCACGCGCTCGCCACCGACGTGGCGATGCTGAACCGCGGCGCCCGCCCTGCCCCGCTCGCGACCTTGAGCGCGCGCGAATTGCAGATCCTGTCGCTGCTCAGCCAGGGCAAATCCTACGACGCCATCGCCAGCGCCATGGCTGTGAGCTACCGCACGATCATCAATGCCAGTTCCAGCATGCGCAAGAAGCTCGGGGTCGAGTCGCGCGCCGGGCTGGTCCAGATCGCGGTCAACCGGCGCACCACGCTGCTGTGAGCCGGTTCGAAGGCGTCCGCTGGGTTAAACCCATCCCATCCTCACCCTCATCCTGAGGTGCCCGCGACAGCGGGCCTCGAAGGATCGTCCAGGAAGCGCGCGATCCCTGGAAGATCCTTCGAGGCCGACGCTGCGCGCCGGCACCTCAGGATGAGGGGGGTAGGTTGGATGACGGTCACTCACCCGTCACTCGGCGCCCCGCGCGGGTGCGGGCCCGTCGAACGGGGCCCGCGGGCTGGCATCGCCCGCGGGCGTGGCGAAGGGCAGCGTCAGCGCCGCCGCCGCGAGCATGGCGGTGATCCAGCGCTTCGGCCGGTCGGGCAGGCTCGCGGGGCGCGTCGGACCGTTGAGGCGGGGCCGATGCAGTTCCCCGCCGAGCGGGGTCGGACGCCGGCCCTCCTCCGACCCGCGATCCCGGCTCCGGTCGAGGTTGCGCTCGACCGCGCCGAGCAGCGCGGCGGCCTCCCCGTCCAGGCTGTCCCAGTGCCGGGTCAGGGCGCCGTGCTCCGCCGGCTCGGACGCCGCAGCGTCCGGTCCGGTTTCCGTGATCGGCTCCTCGGGGGCTGTCATGACGGCCGGTCAGGCGCGGTGGTAGGCGTCCTCGAGGCGGACGATGTCGTCCTCACCGAGGTAGCTGCCGAGTTGCACCTCGATCAGTTCGACATCGTCGTTGCCGGGATTTTCGAGGCGGTGGATGGCGCCGAGCGGGATGAAGATGTGCTCGCTCTCGCGGTAATCGGCGACGGTGTCGTCCACGGTGACCCGGGCGCAGCCGCGCACCACGACCCAGTGCTCGGCCCGGTGGCGGTGCTTCTGCAGCGAGAGCCGGCCGCCGGGCGCCACGGTGATCCGCTTGACCTGGAAGCCGTCGGAGGCCTCCAGCACCCGGTAGCTGCCCCAGGGGCGGTGCGAGGAGGCGTGCCACTCGGCCTGGGGCCGGCCCTTGCTGCGCAGGATCTCGACCATCTTGCGCACGTCGCCGCAGCGGCTGCGGTCGGCCACCAGGATCGCGTCCTTCTCGGCCACCACCACGAGATCCCGCACGCCGACGAGCGAGGTCACCATCCCCTCCGAGGAGACGAAGCAGCCCTCGGTGTCGAACAGCTCGGCCGCGCCGCGGCTGACATTGCCGAGGTCGTCCCGCTCGCTGATCGCCCAGAGCGCGTTCCAGTTGCCGACATCCGACCAGCCGCAGCGCATCCGCGCGACCGCGGCGCGGCTCGTCTTCTCCATCACCGCGAAGTCGAGGGAGGTCTTGTGGGTGCCGGCAAACCCCTCGGCGTCGAGGGCCAGCGCCCCGCCCTCGTCGGCGGCGGCTTCGACCGCCCGCGCGGCGGCGGCGGCCGTCTCGGGATCGAAGGCGGCGTATTCGGCGCACAGGGTGTCCGCCCGCATCAGGAAGTTGCCGGAGTTCCACAGCCAGCGGTCCGAGAGGTAGGTCGCGGCCCGCGCCGCGTCCGGCTTCTCGGCGAAGGTGTGCACCGCGTGGCAGCGGGCCTCGACGCGGGTGCCGGGCCGGATCCAGCCATATTCGGTGCTGGCGTGGTCGGCCTCGATGCCGAAGGTGACGAGCCGCCCGGCCCGCGCCGCCGGCAGGGCGGCGGCGACGGCCCGCCGGAAGGTGCGCGGCTCGGTGACGATGTGGTCGGAGGGCAGCACGAGCACCACCGCCTCGGGGTCTTCCCGCGCCACCAGGGTGCAGGCGGCCAGGATCGCCGGGCCGGAATCGCGGCGCTCCGGCTCCAGCAGCAGGGTGACGCCCGCATCGATCGCGGCGGCCTGCTTCTCGACGAGGCAGCGGTGGTCGCGGTTGGCGACCACGATCGGCCGGGCGAAGAGCGGGCCCTGGAGCCGCAGCAGGGTCTGCTGGAAGGTCGAGTGCGGCCCGAGCAGGGGCACGAACTGCTTCGGCAGCGAGGTGCGGGAGGTGGGCCAGAGCCGCGTTCCCGAGCCGCCGCAGAGGATGACGGGCTGGATCCGTGCAGGCATCGACGGGCGTCCTTTTGTGCTGGGACTTGGGAAAAGGGGTTTGGGAAAAGGAACTTGGGAAAAAGGGTCAGGGGGTTTCGACCGCGCTGCGCAGGGCGGGTGCCGCCTGCGAGACGGGGCCGGGAGCGGCCGCCCCGCTACGGGTGGGAGCCGGCGCCTCGCCGGTGCCGGCCTTGGCGGGTGAGACCTGCACGACGTCGCCCGGCAGCAGCACGGAGGTCAGGGTGGCCCGGAACGTCACCGCCCGGTCGCGCTGGGTCCGCGTCACCTCGACGTTCCAGCCGGTGGACTCGGTGCCGCCGTCGGAAGCCGCGAGCCGCCGGGCGCGGCTCTCCAAGAGGTCGCGGGCGATGGGCAGGCTCGCTTCCGTCTCCAGCAATTGCTGGCGGGTGGCCTGAAGGTCGGCCACGACCCGGCGGCGATGGCCGTTCTCGGTGTCGCGCTGGCGCAGGGTCAGTTCGCCGGTGGCGGTGCCGTTGCGGGCGAGTTCCGCGTCGATCCGGGCCATCTCCGCCCGAACCCGGGCGTTCTCCCGTTGCCGGTCCACCATGATCGTCTGCAGGCCGTGGCCGTTATCGGTCAGCCGCGCGTAGTTGCGGACCTGGGCCTCGGTCAGCTTCACCTGTTCCTCGATCAGGGACCGCTGCTGGGTCAGCGACGTCCGCTCGGTCTCCAGCCGCTCGACCTGCTGGCGCAGCAGGCCGACCTCGCTCCGCTCCGTCTCGCGCTGGAGCGAGAAGATCTCCTGCTCGCCGCGCATCAGCGCCGTCGCCTCCGGGCCGATCAGTTCGTCCGAGACGAAGCTCGTCCGTCCGTCGCGCTGGGCCTCCAGCCGGAGCTGCCGGGCGCGCTGGGCGAGCCGGGCGAGTTCCAGGCTCCGCAGACGCTCGCGCGCGGTCAGCACCTCGCCCTTGAGTTCGGTGATCGAGCGGTCGCCGACCCGTCCGCCCCCGGCCAGCGCCACCGCGCCGAGCACGGTGAGGCCGTAGCGGTAGGTGTAGCTGCCGGGCGAGCGCACCTCGCCGAGCACGTAGACCGGCTTCATCTCGGACAGCCGCAGGCTGACGGTGGCCGAGCGCAGGAATCCGTCATTGAGGCGGGTGCGCACCAGGGTCTCCGCCTGCTCGGGCGACAGCCCGGCGACTCGGACGCGCCCGACCATCGGCAGGTTCAGGTCACCCACCGCATCGACCACGTACTCGCCGGTCAGGTCCGTCTGGCCGAAGACGACCATCGTCACCTTGTCGCCGCTCGACAGCAGCAGCGCGGTCTCGGCCGACGGCTCCGGCAGCGCCGCCGGAGCCTGCGCCTCGGCCGCCAGGGGCGTGCTCGCGAGAAGGAGCACGAGGCTTGAGCCGAGCATCGCGCCGAGCGCCGCGCGGCGCCTCTCGCCGTCCCAAACCCGAAATGTCCTGAAATCGAGCATGCCTTCGCCTCTCAGGCCGCTTGCCGGGCGCCGGCCGGCGACGCGACCGTTCGGGAGATCTACCCATTCGGGAGACGTGCCCGCTCGGCCGGTACCCCGGCGGTGCCGGCCCGAAGCCCTCCGTGCTCGAGGGAGCAACCGGGGGAGAACCGGGAGGCGGCCGGGCTGTCGTGACGCCCTGTTTGAATGCCAGAGCCCCTTCCCGTTGGCTCTGGCTATTCGGTCACCTCGGGGTTCGCGACCGGGTTAGTCCGACGGGGCCGGTTGCGGCGCCGCGGCGCGGTTGGGAACCGATTCCGCGCGGGCCGCTTGGCCCACGGCAAGAAAGGGGCTCGCGCCTCCCGATCGTGGTAAACCGCCTTCGCACGCAGGACGCCGCGTCTTCCTCGAAACAGCAATGCCGCACCCGATCAAGGTCTCCTAAGCTGGGATTGACCGACAATGGGAGACGTCGAGCGATGAAGAAGCGTATTCTCGTGACGGGTGGCGCCGGATTTGTCGGCAGCCACCTGTGCGATCGACTGGTGGCGCAGGGACACGACGTGCTCGCGGTCGATAATTTCTACACGGGCGACCGGTCGAACCTCGCCCAGCACCTGAGCAATCCGCGCTTCGAGGTCATGCGCCACGACGTGACCTTCCCGCTCCATGTCGAGGTGGACGAGATTTACAATCTCGCCTGCCCCGCTTCGCCGATTCACTATCAGCGCGACCCGGTGCAGACCACGAAGACGAGCGTGATCGGGGCGATCAACATGCTCGGGCTCGCCAAGCGGCTCGGCATCCCGATCCTCCAGGCCTCCACCAGCGAGATCTACGGCGATCCGGACGTGCACCCGCAGCCGGAGGATTATCGCGGCCTCGTCAGCGTCAGCGGCCCGCGCGCCTGCTACGACGAGGGCAAGCGCTGCGCCGAGACCCTGTTCTTCGACTACCAGCGCCGGCACCACGTCTCGATCCGCGTGGCGCGCATCTTCAACACCTACGGGCCGCGGATGAACCGCGACGACGGCCGGGTCGTCTCGAACTTCGTCGTGCAGGCGCTGCGGAACGAGCCGATCACCCTCTACGGCGACGGCCGCCAGACCCGCGCCTTCTGCTTCGTCGACGACCTCGTCGAGGGGCTGATGCGCCTGATGAACGTCGAGGGCACGCTCGACGGCGCGGTCAATCTCGGCAACCCGACCGAGGTGACCATCGCCGAGATCGCCCAGCGGATCATCGCGCTCACCGGCTCGCGCTCGGAGATCGTCTACCGCCCGCTGCCGCAGGACGACCCGCGCCAGCGCTGCCCCGACATCACCCGGGCCAAGGCGATGCTGCACTGGACCCCGAAGATCGGGCTCGACGAGGGGCTGACGCGGACGATCGCCTATTTCGAGACGCTGCTCTCGGCCTCCGGCTCGAGCGTGACACCCTTCGAGCCGGCGCTGCCCGAACTCGCCAAGGTGGAACTCGCGAAGACCGGCTCATGAGCGCGCCCCTCCCCCGCGTTCCGATCCTGGGGGTGCCGGTCAGCGCGATCACCCTGGACGAGGCAGTGATGGCGGTCGAGGATTGGATCCTCGCCCGCCAGCGCCACTACGTCTGCATCACCGGCGCCCACGGCGTCATCGAGTGCCAGACGGATCGCGCCCTGCGCGCGATCCACGAGCGCGCCGGCCTCGTCACGCCGGACGGGATGCCGCTGGTCTTCATGGCGCGCCGGCTCGGCTTTCCGCGCACGCAGCGGGTCTACGGACCCGACCTCATGCGCGCGCTGACGGCCCTGTCGGCCCGCAAGGGCTACCGGCAATACTACTTCGGAGGCGGCGCCGGCCTGCCCGAGCGGCTGGCCGCGCGGCTGACGGAGCAGTTCCCCGACCTGCCCGTGGCCGGCACCTTCTCGCCCCCCTTCCGCCCGACCACGCCGGAGGAGGACGAGGCGATCGTCGCACGCATCAACGCGGCGGCGCCCGACATCCTGTGGGTGGGCCTCAGCACCCCGAAACAGGAATACTGGATGGCGCGCCACCGCGACCGGCTGGACGTGCCGGTCATGGTCGGCGTCGGCGCGGCCTTCGACTTCCTCGCCGGGACCAAGCGGCAGGCACCGGCCTGGATGCAGCGGCGCGGGCTCGAATGGGCCTTCCGCCTCGGCACCGAGCCGCGCCGGCTGGCGCGCCGCTACGGACGGATCGTGCCCGAATTCATGCTGCGCGCCGCGGTCCAGCTCCTGAACACGCCGTCGCGGACGCGTCGATCTTTCTAGAGTCCGTCCCCGAGATGATTTCAGCGTCTCGGAAAAATTCTTTGCGTCAATAGCTCGTTACCTGTCGCGGGCGAGGAAACCCGCTGGCGACAGGTGCCTCAGACCCTGATCCGGAGACGTGGCCCGATCCGACACGATCGGGTCTCCGGTCGTGTTCATTCAAGAGCCGTTCTCATGCCGATATCGCGAGCGGCGGGGCTCTTGCGGGGCACCCGGCACGCGCTTCGTCGGGCTCTCTTTCGACGGGCCCGGCCCCACTTGGTCGCGCAGCGCCCCAAAGGATTACCGTAGCGCGAAAGTATGATCGCCCATCGAGAAGATATGCTCAGACCGCCCTCGAAATAAGAATGGAAGCGCCAAAGCAGAAAAGGCGTCACACCCATGTCGAAGAGCGCAGTTGTTACCGGGGCCGGCGGTTTCATTGGTGGACATCTGGTGACGTACCTGCGTCGCCACGGCTATCACGTCCGCGGCGTCGATATTAAATATCCCGATTTCGGGCACAGCGACGCCGACGAGTTCATGCTCGCCGATCTGCGGTCCTTCGAGGAATGCCGCGAGGCGGTGAAGGGCGTCGACGAAGTCTACAATCTCGCCGCCGACATGGGCGGGATCGGCTACATCTCCGGCGCGCACGCCTCGATCACGTTCAACAACACGATGATCAGCGCGCAGATGCTGAAGGCCGCCTTCGACGCACGGGTCGAGCGGTTCCTGTTCTCCTCCTCGGCCTGCGTCTACCCGCAGCACCTGCAGGACGTGCCGAGCGTGATCCCGCTGAAGGAGGAGGATGCCTTCCCGGCCGCGCCGGAGGAAGGCTACGGCCTGGAGAAGCTCTACACGGAGAAGCTCTGCCAGTACTTCACCGAGGATTACGGCTTCCCGACCCGCTCGGTCCGCTTCCACAACGTCTACGGGCCGCTCGGCACCTATGACGGCGGCAAGGAGAAGGCGCCCGCCGCGCTCTGCCGCAAGATCGCCCGCACGCCCGATGGCGGCACGATCGACATCTGGGGCGACGGCCAGCAGACCCGCTCGTTCATGTATGTCGATGACTGCGTCGAGGGCATCTACCGCATCATGCAGTCGGAGCATCACGGGCCGCTCAACCTCGGCACGGACGAACTCGTCAGCATCAGCGGCCTCGTCGATCTCGTGGCCGAAGTCTCCGGCAAGACGATCCACAAATCGTTCGACCTGACCAAGCCGCAGGGCGTGCGCGGGCGCAACAGCGACAACACCCGCCTGCGCGAGGTTCTGGGCTGGGAGCCCGGCATCCACCTGCGCGAGGGCCTGCAGCCGACCTACCGCTGGATCGACGAGCAGATCCGGCAGGCCCAGGCGGCGCAGGCGGACACCGCCCCCCGGCAGGCCGCCGAGTAAGCGCGGGCCGATCCCGCGCCTTCCGCCCGCCCCTCCCGCCCGTCACGCAGCACGAGCGAGCCCATGCCGGACGTCGATGTCGCAAATACCGGCCTCGTGCCGTCCGGCGGAGCCGGCTGGCAGGGGCGCCTGCAAGTCCGCCTCAAAGAGCGTCTCAAGGAGCGTCTCGGACCCGCCCGGTCCGGACGCGCCGAGACGATCGCCGAAGCGCGGCGCCGGATCGTCACCGGCGCCCTGCTCGGCGGCGACGTCGTCGCCGTGCTGGCCGCCTGCGGGGGCAGCCTGATCGTCATGGCGGCGGCCGGAGCGGCCTCCGGCCTCGCACCGGCCCTGCTGATCGGCTGGTGCGCCCTGCAGATCGGCACCCTGGCCCTGTGCGGCCTCTACGAGCCGATCGAGGCGGAGCCGATCGAGCGGCTGCGCCGCCGCGGGCTGGCCGCCGCCCTCGCCTTCGCCGCCGCCGTCCTGGTCGGCGGCGGACCCTGGTCCTGGCCGTGGTCCTGGGCCGCCACCGGAATCGCCGCCCTCCTCGCCATCCCGCTCGGGCACTACGCGGAGGGGTTCGTGCGTGCGCGTCTCGTCCGGCGGGGCATGTGGGGGGCGGCGACCATCGTCTACGGCGAGGGCGCCGCCGAACTCGCCCGCAGCCTCGCCGCGCGGCCGGAACTCGGGCTCAGACCGATCGGCATCGTCCGGAGCGCCGATCAAGCCGTCGAGCCCTTCCGCACCGTCGTCCCGCCGGGGCCGGCGGAGGACGCCGAGCGGGCGGCCGAGCGCATGGCGAGCCTGCTCGACGCGGCCGAAGTCGCCATCTGCACGCCCGGCGAGCGCGAGCCCGCCCGCTTCGCCTGGCTCACCCGCCACCCGTTCCGGCAGGTGCTCGTAGCCCACCACGCGCCGGAGGTGGAGACCGTGCGCCTCCAGACCCGCTGCCTCGGTCCCGTGGTCGGGCTCGTGGTGCGCCGGGCGATCTTCCTGCCGCACAACCTGCGCCTCAAGCGCGCCCTCGACCTTGCCGTGACGGTGCCGGCCCTTCTCGTGTTCGGGCCGCTGATCGGCGTGCTGGCGCTGGCGGTGAAGATCGCCGATCCGGGCCCGGCCTTCTACGTCCAGCCCCGCGTCGGGCGGGATGGCCGCACCATCCGCGTGTACAAGCTGCGCAGCATGTTCCGCGATGCGGAGGAACGGCTCGCCGAGCATCTGGCCGCCGACGAGGCCGCCCGGCGCGAATGGGACCGGTTCTGCAAGCTGCGCAACGATCCGCGCGTCCTGCCCGGCATCGGCGGCTTCATCCGCCGCACCAGCCTCGACGAGCTGCCCCAACTCCTCAACGTGCTGCGCGGCGACATGAGCGTGGTCGGGCCCCGCCCCTTCCCCGCCTACCACACCGAGCGGTTCGGCCCGGCCTTCCAGGCGCTGCGGACGAGCGTACCGCCGGGTCTGACCGGCCTGTGGCAGATCTCGGCCCGCAGCGACGGCGACCTCACGGTCCAGGAGCAGCAGGACAGCTTCTACATCCGCAACTGGTCGATCTGGACCGACCTGTACATCCTCCTCGAGACGGTGCCGGCGGTGCTCACCGCCAAAGGCGCCCGCTGACGAGGGGCCCCTTCGGCCCCTCCCCCCCTCGATGCGCTCTCCTTTTTCGATCCCGACGCAGGCGTGACCCATGGATCCGTTCCACGAAGCCGACCCGCCCGGCGGCGGGCGATCGCTGACCTCCCATTACGAGGCCGTCACCGGGCATGCCCTCGCGGTGCTGTGGCGGCGGCGCCTGATGATCGCCTCGATCGCCGGATTGTCGGCCCTGGCGGCCGGGGCGGCCTCGCTCGCCTTGCCGCCGAGCTACGTCGCCGAGGTGCTGCTCCAGTTCGATTTCGGCCAGACCCAGGACGTGCGCGGAACCGGCAAGTCCGGCCCGCAGATCGCCCTCGAACCGGCCTCGGTCGTCGAGAGCGAGGCGCGCATCATCCGCTCCTTTGCCATCGCGCAATCCGTGGCGGGCCGGCTCGAGGAAGCCGGGCAAGCCAAGCAGGCGGCCCAGGCGGGGCAGGCCGGCAAGGAAGCATCCGCGGGATGGGTCGGCTCCCTGAGGCAGGCCCTCGAAAATCGGGTTCAGGCCGCGCTGCCCGCCCTCCCCGGCAGCCGTCCGGAGGACACCGCGCAGCAGGAGACCGAGCGGGACTCCCAGGCCCAGCGGCTCCTGCGCGGGCTCACCGTCGGCAACGACGCCAAGGCCTACCTGATCACCATCGGCTACCGCGACCGCGATCCGAAGCGGGCGGCGGAGACCGCCAACACCTTCGCCACCGAGTATCTCGCCCGTAAGATGCAGGCGGCCTCGCTCGCCACCGAGCGGGCGAGCCGCTGGTACGCCGAGCAGATCCAGGTCTCGCGCGGCGAACTCGCTCGGCTGGAAGGCGAGATCGACGCCTTCCGCAAGCGCACCGGGTTCGTCGAGTCGGTGCGCGAGGGCGTGGACCTGCGCGAGCAGCAATTGCGCGACGCCCTGACCGAACTCTCCAGCGCCTCGGCCAAGCGGCTGGCGGAGGAGGCCCGGCTCCAGCGCGCCGGGGACGTGATGCGCTTCGGCGGCGTGCCGAACGCCTCCGACACGACGATCTCGCCGGTGATCCAGCAGATGCTGGCCGATGACAGCAAATTGCGCCAGGAACTGGAGCAGTTCACCGCCGTCTCCGGCGACAACCACCCCAGCGTGCTGCGCCTCAAGGCCTCGATCGCCGCGCTCCAGCAGCGGCTGCAACTGCGCATGGCCGAGGTGCTGAAACTGGTCGAGGTCGATCTCGGCGCCGCCCGCGGGCTCGAAGCCTCGGCCGAGGCGCGGGTCGCGACCGTGCGCCGCTCGCTCATCGAGAGCAAGGCGCTCGAATCGAAGCTCCGCGCACTCCAGGCCGACGCGACCGCCGCCCGCGACCGCCTGCGCGTCCTCGACGAGGGCTACCAGACCGCCAACGCGCTGAGCGAACTCAAGCCGGTGATGGCGCAGATGCTGGCGCCGGCCAAGGTGCCGACCCTGCCGACCGGGCCCGGCCTCGGCCTCGTGCTCGGGCTCGGGCTGTTCGCCGGGGCCGGCGCCGGCTCGGTGCTGGCGCTCGGGCTCGACCGCCGCGACCGGGGCTATCGCAGCCAGGGCGAGATGGAGGCCGAGACCGGCCTGCCCTGCCTCGCGCTGCTGCCGAACCGGCCGGCGGGCGCGCAATCGGGCGAGCGCCTGGAGCAGGATCTCGTCTTCCGCGAGGCGGTGCGGGCGGCGGTGGCCGAACTCGTCGCGGTGCGCGAGCCGCTCAAGGTCGTCCTCGTCACCTCGGCGATGCCCGGCGAGGGCAAGTCCGTCGTCGCCCGCTCGGTGGCGCGCTCGCTCGCCGCGATGGGGCGCCGGGTGCTGATCCTCGATGGCTCGCCGCGCCGCGCGGCGATCGAGGACGGCCGCCACGGCAATCTCGGGCATGAGACGCCCGCCGACGACGAGGAGGCGGAGGGCCGCATCTCGACCATCCGCCGCGTTTCCGGCCTCAAGGACGGACACGACATCTACGCCGAGCCGACCTTCGGCATGCTCGTGCGGGAGGCGCGCGAGCGCTACGACATCATCCTCGTGGAGGTGCCCCCCGTACTGTTGCTGGGCGACGTCGCGCTCCTGCGCCAGCACGCCGATGCCGTGGTCCACGTCGTGGCGTGGCACGGCACGCAGAAGGCCGCCGTCACCGCGAGCCTCGCCTATATGCACCGGCTCGGCCTGACGGTCGCCGGGCTCGTCCTGAACAAGGTCGATCTGAAGCGCCACCAGGGCCGCGCCGCCGATCGCGGCACGCTCTACCGCGACTTCTCGCATTACTACCGGAACAGCGCGTGATGGGCGCGCAATCCGCAGCAGGCCTGGGGGCGGCAATCCTCGTGAGCGAATGGACCTTCGCCTGCGCGGCTTGCGGCTCCCCCGCCGTCACCTGGCCGGCGGACCCGACCGCCGAGGCGGCCATCGCCTGCGGCGGCTGCGCCCGGCCGCTGGGCACGCTCGCCGCGTTCCGGGCCGGGATCGAGCGGGTCCTGGCCGCCCGCAATCCCCGCCAATGCGGATCGGGGCCGCAGGATCTCCCGCAGCCCCGGCCGCAATCCCCTGGGGGATCAGACGAACAGGATATGGCCGGCGTTCAACTCGGCCTTCTGGGTGTCGGCGAGCCAGAGCGTGTCCGATCCTGAGCGGATCGCGACATCGGTGCCGACATCCTGCGCCGCGGCCATGACGGCATCGAACGAGCCGAACATCGACCGGCTGATCTCGATCGCGTCGGGCGCGGAGCCGCCGGTCTCGAAATCCTCGACCCAATCGGCGCCGTTGCCGGCCTTGAACGCGAACCGGTCTGCCCCGGCCCCGCCCCAGAGATGATCGGTGCCGCTGCCGCCGTCGAGCCGGTCGTTGCCGGCCCCGCCATAGAGCGCATCGTCGCCGGCCTGCCCGTTGAGCGTGTCGTTGCCGCCCAGCCCGTCGAGGTCGTCGGCGGCGCTCGATCCGGTCATCGTCTCGGCCCCGGCGGTGCCGTCGCGGTTGAGGCTGGTGCCGGAGGGTGAGGCGGCGACCGCGGGCGATGCCGGGCTGTTGCCCGTGACGGCCCCGGCGACGGCGCCGACCGTACCCGCCACCCAATCGAACACGTTGTGGATCGGCGTCATCGGCGTGGCCGAGGGGGCCGCCGACACGTCCGCGCCGGCCGAGGACGGGCCCCAGGCGATGTTGTTGGCCACCGCCGGGTCCGTGTAGGTCGAGTCGAGGATCGACACGCCGTCGCCGGTCGCGTTCCAGATGACGGCGTTGGACAGGGGATCACCCCGGCCCTGGTCATCGACGATGTTGTCGAAGGAGCGGGTGTCGATGAAGGTCACGTCGTCCGAGTAGGACGAGAAGCCGCCATTGCCCATATGGATCACGTCGACGTTCTGGACTTGGCCACCCTGCGAGTTGCCCTCGAACATCACTCCGACGCCGCTCGGCGAGTTGTTGCCGTCGATCACGCCGTTGCTGATCGAGACGTTGGGGCTGTCGATGATCGAGACGTTGTCCTCGACATGCGATCCGTTCGGATCGTTGGTGACAGCGAAATCCGAGAGGCTGCCGTTCGGCGACTGGTAGAACTGGACGAACTGGCCCGACGGATAGAGCCCGTGGAAGTCGTGGCCCTCGATGTGGGAGAGCGTCGCGCCGGGCGACTGGCCGAGATAGATGCCGGTGCCGTTGTCCTGCAGGGTCACGTGCGAGGCGGTGAAATCCGGCGCATTGACGACCCGGATGCCCGTGGCCTCGCCGGCCTGGCCCTGGTTGCCGTTGGGCGGATCGGAATGGACGATCAGGCTGTTCTCGACGGTGACGCCGCTGGAATCCTCGACGACGATCCCGTTGCCGTCGGCGTGATGAATGGTGACGTTGCGGATGACGACATCGTCGTGCTCGACGCGGATGGCGTCGCCGTCGGAGACCCAGAGATCCAGATTTTCGATGACCTGTCCGGCCTGCGTCGTACGGATGGGCGTGGTGCTTGTGGTCAAACCCGTGGGCATATTTGCTCCATTTGTTAATATTACAACAAAATCAATAACTATATGAATAGAATCAGTGGATCGACCTAGCAAATCTGCAACGTAATTAATCTGCGCTAGGCCATTCGCCCTATTCAGCCTGGGAAGTCATTAGCCGTAAAGCTTTTAGCCAAGGCACCGCGGCCCGATATTTTTCGCAGCGCACAACCGATGTGGCCGTGTGGCCACGCTTGATCGGGTAGAGCGCGATTCGGTGGCGCGCCGCCGCCGGCCGGGGCCGCGGAGGATCCCGCGGCCACGACCGAAAGGCGCTTCAAGCCTGCCCCGCGCAGCATCCGGCGACCGGCCCGCGTCCCTTCGGACGTGACGGTGCACCGGACGCTTCGCGGGAAATGCTCAGACGAACAGGAAGTCGCCGGCCGAGAGCTGCGCCTTGTGAACGTCGGCGAGCCACAGCGTGTCGGCGCCCGAGGTGATGGCGACATCGGAGCCGACATCATGGGCCGCGGAGAGCAGGGCGTTGAACGAACCGAACATCGCCTTGCTCACTTCGACGACGTCCTGCGCAGTGCCGCTGAGCTGGAAGTCCTCGACCCAGTCGGTGCCGTTGCCGGCCTTGAACACGAAGTGGTCCGCGCCGGCGCCGCCCCAGAGGTGGTCGGTGCCGCTGCCGCCGTCGAGCCGGTCGTTGCCGGCCCCGCCATAGAGGCGGTCGTCGCCGGCCATCCCGTTGAGCGTGTCGTTGCCGCCCCGCCCGTCGAGATCGTCGGAAAAGCGCGAGCCGGTCATCGTGTCGGCGGCCGCCGTGCCGTCCCGATCAAGGCCCGTGCCGGCCGGCGCCGGGCTGGCGACCGGGGCCGTGACCGTCGGGGTCGGGGCTGGGGTCGGGGCCGGGGTCGGCGCGGGGGCCAGGGCCGGCGTCGCAACCGGCGCGCTGCCCGTCGCCGTCCCGTCGAACACGTTGTGGATCGGCGTCATCGGCGTGGCCGAGGGGGCCGCCGACACGTCGGCGCCAGCCGAGGAGGTTCCCCAGACGATGTTGTTGGGAACGCCCGGATCCGTGTAGGTCGAATCCTCGATCGTGACGTTGTGCCCGCTCGTGTTCCAGATCAGCCCGTTCGACAGCGACACGCCGCGGCCCTGGTCGCCGGCATCGTTGTCGAAGGAGCGGGTGTCGACGAAGGACACGTCGTCCGAATAGGACGAGAAGCCGCCATTGCTCATGTGGATCACGTCGACGTTCTGGACGTGCCCCCCCTGCGAATTACCCTCGAACATTACGCCGGCACCGCTCGGCGAGTTGTTGCCGTCGATCACGCCGTTGGCGATCGAGACGTTCTGGCTGTCGATGATCGAGACGTTGTCCTCGACATGCGAGTGGCCCGGATCGTTGCTGACGGCGAAGTCCGAGAGGCTGCCGTTCGGCGACTGGTAGAACTGAACGAGCTGACCGCCGGGGAACGGCCCGTGGAAGTTGTGGCCCTCGATATAGGAGAGCTTCGCGTTCGGGGATTGGCCGAGATAGATGCCCGTTCCGCTGTCCTGCAGGGTCACGTGCGAAGCGGTGAAACCGGACGCGTTGACGACCCGGATGCCGGTGGTCTCCGCATCGGTCTCGCCGCCGTTGCCCGTGGGCGGGTCGGAATTGACGATGAGGCTGTTCTGGACGGTGACGCCGCTGACATCCTCGACGACGATGCCGTTGCCGTCGGCGTGGTGGATGGTGACGTTGCGGATGACGACGTTGTCGTGATCGACGCGGATGGCGTCGCCGTCAGAGACCCAGAGATCCAGATTTTCGATAACCTGTCCGTCGTAAGTCGTGCGGATGGGGGTGGTGCTGTAGGTTTGGCCCGCAGGCATGATGGCTCCTTGAGATGCGATGATCGCAACGGAGCCGGGGCCTAACGAATGCTGTCGGGTCAATCGATTGCGTAAATCTGCAACGTACCCCGTGAGGACTACTCCCACCGAGGTATGGACGCGCGAAAACGGTTCAGCTTAATACTGTTTTCTCGCGTGACTTTGTCGGAAATTTTCTGACAGACGAACGATCTGTTGCGGAACGGCCACGCTTGACGGCCCGGCCGGGCGAAGTCGGAGCGAGGGTGAGGTGCCAGATGAGGCTCCTCCGGCACCGCCCCCTCACCCTCGGCTGCCGCCTCGCCGCGCTCCCCGACAAGGGGGAGACGCGGCCCTCTCCCCGCAGGCGGGGCGAGGGGAGACGCGGCCAAAACCGAGGTGATCCGCCGGAGCCGTTCTCACGCGCCTCCGGCAGAAGGTGTGTTCAGATCGTCTGGTTGTAGGCGCCGACCTCCGGATGCTGGCGCAGTACGCCATCCACCGCCGCGAACATCTCGCGCAGCCGCGCTTCGGAGACCGGGCTTTCCACCACCACCACGAGTTCCGGCTTGTTGGAGGAGGCCCGCACCAGCCCCCAGGTGCCGTCGGCGGTGGTCACGCGTACGCCGTTGACCGTGACGAGGCTGGTGATCGGATGGCCGCCCACCGGCTCGCCCGAGGCCTGGAGCGCCTGGAACCGCTCGGTCACCGCATCGACCACGCCGTACTTCACCTCGTCGGCGCAATGCGGCGACATGGTCGGCGAGCCCCAGGTCTTCGGCAGCGCCCGGTAGAGGTCGGCCATGGTCTGTCCCGGGTTGCGGTCGAGCATCTCGATTACCGCGATCGCGGTCAGCAGGCCGTCGTCGTAGCCGCGTCCGACCGGGGCGTTGAAGAAGAAATGGCCCGACTTCTCGAAGCCGGCCAGGGCCGAGAGTTCGTTGACCCGCCGCTTGATGTAGGAATGGCCCGTCTTCCAGTAATCGGTGCGCACGCCGCGAGCCTGCAATTCGGGGTCGGCGGCGTAGAGGCCGGTCGATTTCACATCGACCACGAAGGTCGCGTTCGGGTGAATCTTCGACAGGTCGCGGGCGAGCATGACGCCGATCTTGTCGGCGAAGATCTCCTCGCCCTCGTCATCGACCACGCCGCAGCGGTCGCCGTCGCCGTCGAAGCCGAGGCCGACATCGGCGCCGGTCTCGCGCACCTTGTCGGCGATGGCGTGCAGCATCGCCATGTCCTCGGGGTTCGGGTTGTAGCGCGGGAAGCTGTGATCCGGCTCGACATCGAGCGGGATCACCTCGACGCCGAGCCGCTCCAAGAGCGCAGGCGCGAAGGCGCCGGCCGTGCCGTTGCCACAGGCGGCCACGACCTTGAGCTTGCGGCTGACGGGCTTGGCGCGCGCCACGAGGTCGTCGAGATAGACCTGAGCGAAGTCGGAGACGAATTCGTAGGCGCCGCCGTCGCGGTACTGGAACGCGCCCGTGGTGACGATCTCCTTGAGGCGGCCCATCTCGTCGGGGCCGAAGGTCATGGGCCGCTCGGCGCCCATCTTCACGCCGGTCCAGCCATTGTCGTTGTGCGAGGCGGTGACCATGGCCACGCAGGGGCAATCGAGGGCGAACTGGCCGAAATAGGCCATCGGCGAGAGCGCGAGGCCGATATCCTTCACCCGCAGCCCCGCCGCCTGCATCCCGGCGATCAGCGCGAGCTTGATCGAGGAAGAGTAGGCGCGAAAGTCGTGGCCGGTGACGATATCGGGGCGCACGCCGCGCTCGAAGATGAGCGTGCCGAGGCCGAGCCCGAGCGCCTGGACGCCCATCAGGTTGATCTCCTGCGGGAACAGCCAGCGGGCGTCGTACTCGCGAAAGCCCGTCGGCTTGACCATCGGCAACTGCTCGAAGGCGAAGGTGTTGGGCTCGAGCTTCGGAACGGGCGTGGGAAAGGCCTTGGAGCGATCGGAGGACATGTCAGACCTTTCGCGAGGGCGGCGGCGGGCGAGAGGTCGCACGCCGCCGGAAGAGAAACCGAGACGGGATCAATTTCTAGGCCAACAGGCCGTCCTGAACCGAGGCGGGATTGACCTTCCACACCTCGATCGCCGCCACGGTCGGATTCTCGGCCGCCCCCTGCCAGAAGGCGAGGTCGAGCGTCCCGTCGGTGACCGAGACCGTCCGCGTCAGGGTCGTCGCGGTCGCCCCCGCCGCAGCCGCCGCCCAGATGTCGTAATTGGTGATCGTGGTGCCCTCGATGCCGATATGGAACTGGCGCTGGCCCGCCCCGCTGAGGCCGCTCGGATCGTCGGGCTGGTTGTAGATCTCGGCAAAGTGCAGGATCACCTCGTAGGAGCCGGAGGCCAGCGCGCTGCCGTTCGCGTTCTTGATGGCGTAGCCGAAGCGGCCGTCGTCGGCATCCGTGGTCGAGGCGCTGGCCCAGCCGAAGCGCTGGTTCTGGTAGAGTGCGTCGTCGGTGGTGCCGGCGATCGGATCGACGTCGGAATAGGTCGCGTTCCCGTCCTGGCCGGCGACGTAGAAGCGGTGGGGGGCGGCCGCCGTGTCGGCCTCGAACACCGTTCCGTCTGCACGGGTATGCGCCGCCCCGCCGGAATTGATGGCCATGACGAGGGTGTCGCCACCGGGCGTCACGTCGATGGTGAAAGGGTGCGAGGTGGCGGCGTTGGTGTTGGCCGACGGGCTTGCGTCGGCGATCTCGCCGGCCTTGACGGTCGCGGTGTATGAGCCGTCGGCCCAGCCGCTCGCCGGGGCAGCGACGAGGTAGGTGGCGGTGGCCGAGGTCGCGCTGGTCGCCACCTTCGATTGCAAGCTGATCGCCCCGGCCGCACCGGCTCCCGTCACCGCGAGGTCGGCGGCGGTGATGCTGGCGAGGTTGATGCCCGAGGCGTCGTTGTAGACCACCGTCACGCTGGCCCCACCCGTGCCGGAGGCAGGACCGTCGACGGTGAAGGCGCCGATGCTCGGTCCGGTCGTGTCGGTGCTCCCCGTGGCCTGCCGTACGATGATGCCGCTGAGCTTGGCGTTGTCGATGCCGTTGGCAAATTGCAGGTCGAGCGTGCCGTTGGCACCCGCCGTGATCGGGCCTGAGACGTAGGCGTAGGGCGTGTTGAAGCTGCCGGTCCGGGCCAGGATATCGAGGTCGTTGAGGACGGTCTGGCCCTCCAGCGACACATCAAAGACCCGCTGGCCCGGGTTGCTCCACCACAGCTCGCCGAAGCGCAGCTCGACCGTATAGGCCTGGCTCGCGCTGGCCACGGGGATGGCGTAGCTGAAATTGCCGTAGCGCTCGGTCTGGTAGACGGTGTTGGTGAAGACCGATTGCAGGCCATTGCCGCCGGTGCCGTCGATGAAGGTGGCGCCGCCGGTGAAGTATTGGTCGGCCGAGAAGCTGATCCCGTCCTGGATTAGCGCCCCGCCGCCCGCATTGATCGCCGCGACGATCCCGCCCGCGCTGCTGGTCTGGACCGAGAAGAGCTGCGAGGCCGCGAGGTTGGTGTTGGCCGCCGGGCTGGCGTCAGACACCTCACCGGTCTTGACGGTGGCGGTGTACTGGCCGTTGGTCCAGCCCCCGGTGGGGGCGGCGACGATGTAGGTGGCGGTGGCCGAGGTCGCGCTGGTGCTCGTCTTGGATTGCAGCGTGATCGCCCCGACCGCGCCGGGCCCCGTCACCGCGATGTCGGCGGCAGTGATGCTGGCGAGGTTGATGCCCGACGCGTCGTTATAGACCACCGTGACGCTCGCGCTCGCGTCACCCGCCACGGGTGCCTGGACCGTGAACGGCCCCACCGTCGGCTTGGTCATATCGGCGCCGCCGCCCCCGCTCGCTTGGCGCACGACGATGCCGCTGAGCTTGGCGTTGTCGATGCCGTTGGCGAATTGCAGGTCGAGCGTGCCGTTGGCGCCCGCCGTGATCGGGCCCGAGACGTAGGTGTAGGGCGTGTTGAAGCTACCGGTCTGGGCCAGGATGTCGAGGTCGTTGAGGATGGTCTGGCCTTCGAGCGTGACGTCGAACACGCGCTGGCCCGGATTGCTCCACCAGAGTTCGCCGAAGCGCAGCTCGACCGTATAGGCCTGGCTCGTGCTGGCCACGGGGATGGCGTAGCTGAAATTGCCGTAGCGCTCGGTCTGGTAGACGGTGTTGGTGAAGGCCGCTTGCAGGCCGTTGCCGCCCGCGCCGTCGATGAAGGTGGCGCCGCCGGTGAAGTACTGGTCGGCCGAGAAGCCGATCCCGTCCTGCGTCAGCGCCGCGCCGCCGGCATTGATCGCGGCGACGACCGGGTTCGTCGTGCCCGATTTGGCGGTGGTGGTGATGGTAATCCCGTCGAAATCGGCGGTGAAAGCCTCGCCGTCGTTGGAGGTGGCGAGCAGGCCCACCGCCATCCCGCTGGCCTTGCCGCCGACGGTGTAATCGCCCTGGATCGCCTTCAGCAGCGCGCTGCCGCTCGCCACGCTCAGGCTGGTGCCGGCGGTAAACGCGGTGTTCGCGTCGGTGGCGGAAGAGACCGCCCCGGTGCCGAAGCGCCAGTAGGGCGTGACCGTGTTGGCCTCGAGATTGACCGCGAGGCGCAGCTGCACCCAGCTCGCGCTCGTCGCGCTCAGGAGCGCGTTGTTGGTGACAGCACTGGTCTGGGCGACGCCGAGATTCTCCATCGAGGTCTCGAAGATCGCGCTGGTATACTTGCCCCCCGCGCTCTCGCCGCGCCCGCCGAGCACCAGCTTGATGAAGTTATCCTGGTCGCCCGTGCCGATCTGCAGGCCGGCCGAGGGGAAGCCGCCATTGCTGGTGGCGTTCGGAATCCAGTTCGCCATCGTCATGGTGACGTTGGCGCTCGCCACGCTGTCATCGAAGGTGACGCCGGCCTGGAGCGCGTCCTTGAGGGTGTTGTTGCCCTCGGTGAAGTCGCCCTCCTGCACGTTCTTCAACTGGATGACGCCGCCCGCGCCGCCCGCGATGATGTTGGCCGAGGTGTAGAGGCCGCCATCGAGGAACGGGTCGAGCCCGTTGATCATCGCGCCGGTGAGCCCGCTGCCGCCGAAGGTGCCGGGGATCGAGCCGGATTCGAAGTTGAACACGATCGTTTCGCCGCCCGAGATCACGTCGGTGCCCGCGGTGCCGTTGTCGGGGTCGAGGGCGAAGGGGTCGAGCGTGTTGTTGATCCCGTCGCCGTCGAGATCGAGGTTCTGCGGGTTGGTGGGGCCCGGGGTCAGCACCTTGATGTTGCCGTCGGCCAGCGTCGTGACCCAGACGGTGCCCGCGAACGGCTTGCCGTCGCCGACCGCGTCGATGCCGAGCGGGGCGCCACCGCCCATCGGCACGACCTGCTTGTCCGCCGCCACGATCTGGCCCGCGGCGCCGAGGGCGGTGTCGACCCCGCCCGAGGCGTTGCGCGGGATGATGTGGAGATAGCCTGCGAGATCGGTGACGAGGATCGCGCCCTTGATGCTCGTGGTGCCGCCATCGGCCGTCGCCCAGGTGGTCGAGGCGGTGTATTCGGCCAGCCCGTTGAGCGAGCCCTGGCCGGTATCGAGCGCCCCGTCGCTGATGCCGCCCTCGAAGAACACGCTCTCGCGCGGGTCGGCGGTGCCGGCCGGGATCACCGAGTCGAAATCGGCGGGCAGGCCGGCGCTGCCGTGGGGCAGGAAGGTCGCCCCGGTCACGCCCGCCCCCGGCGTCAGCAGCCAGCCGGCTTGGCCCCCCACGGCCCGCACGAGATTGGGGTGGCCGCCGTAATAGCCCTCCCCCGTGATCTCGTGGAGCTGGTCGTAGTTGAGCCGCTTGGTGCCGCCGTCGAGATCGGGCGTGTTGACCGGGATCTGGTTCTGGTTGGTCACGACGTTGCCGCTGGCATCCGACGGGCGCCCGCCCCAACCGTTGTTGGCACCGTTGTCGTAGGTGAACATCTTGCCGTCGGAGGTCAGCAGCACGTCGTAGGCGTTGCGGTAGCCGGGCGAGTAGATCTGCACCGGGCTGTCGGCGGTGATCTTGGCCATGTTGAACCCGTCGCGTCCGCCGAACGGGCCGCTGACATCCGAGCCGTCCGGATTCTCGTTGCCGGCCGTCCCGTTATTGGGGCGGTAGGGGTCGTCGAGGGTCGGCAGGTCGTAGAGATAGGGGTTGAGGCCGCTTGCGTTCTTCAGCGTCATGGCGTCGAGCGCCGTGAGATCGACCTTGAGCACGGCGGCCGCGTAGGCGAATTCCGGCAGGCCGGCGAAGTTGTTGGAGGGCGCGCCGGCATTGGTGTTGCCGCCCACCGCCAGGTAGAGCGTCTTGCCGTCGGATGAGATCGCCATGCCGTTGGCGGAGTGGTTCTCCTCCGAGCGGGGCAGGCCGCGCACGAGATCGACCTTCTTCCACGTATCGGTCGCGGAATCGAAGGTGAGGCGCGAAAGGATCGAGGAATTGGTGTCGAGATTGGTGTCCTCGCCGCCATTGCCGGCGCCGATGCGCGGGTCGCTCGACGTGACGTAGAGGACGGGGTTGTCGGCGGTGCCGGTGACGACGATGCCGGTGACTTGCCGCTCCTTCAGGGCCGCATTGAGCGCGCCGTCGTCGTTGTGGTTCGGCAGGTTGAGGATGAGGTCGATCGATTCCGTGTTGGTGACGACGTAGCCGTTGCCCTCCTGCGCGACCGTCAGGGCCTTGATGCTGCCGAACCGCTCGGCGACGTAGAGGCGCCCATCCGGCCCCCATTGCAGAGCCGAGGCCAGCCCCGAGTAACCGGCAAGTGTTGACTGAGAAAACGTGACGTCGGCCATGGTCATCCCCCGTGCGCCAGACTTGAGATCCGACTCAGCATCGGATTCAACATTTGACTTGGGGCAGACCGTATCCGCGCCCGATCCGGGCTTCATGCGCGCAGCGGTATTCCACGGCGCTCTTCCGGGCTAGGGCGCACTCCACCGAAGTGGATGCCAGTTCAGCGAAAGAGCAGAACTCGGAACAAGGAGTAAGAGGCGCTTTCGATCGCATCCTGCCCGGCGCGGAGCATTTGGGTATCGCCTCGCCGAACGTGCGCTGGACGATGCGTCCGGGCTTTTCGGGGGCGGCCCCGGATTCGAAGCGTTTGCCGCGGTGTCCGCCTCTTCGATGTCGGCATTCGCCTCGGGGATCGAGCCGTCACCGGCGGAGGAATGCGCGAGCTGGAACCACCGAGCGCGGGCCGATCTCGCACCCGAGGCGGACGGGCCGCCTCTTCGCGCGGCCGGCATGGGCTCAGATGTAGTGGCGGTAGACGATGGAGCGGGTCGTCTCGTCGCTATCGCCGTCGCGGTCGGCATCCGCTGGCCGGCCGGCCGAGAGGCCGATCACCGAAACGAGCGCGAGCGGAATCACCTTCGGCGAGAGGCGCACGATCGCGCGCGCTGCGGAGGCCAGGCGGCCCGTGAACCGAAGCAGAATCGTCATGCGCAGGATCTCCCTTCGCCGGCACGCGGGCCACGATGCCCCATCGGTGATGCCGCTTTGTGTCGGAAATCGGCAGGACGTCGCATCGGAGCGCCGCCGCCCGATCGAGCGGGCGGCGATGCCGTGCGTCAGGACGCGGGACGAAGACGCCCGAACATCCAGGCGCCGAACGCAAGAGCCCCCACGGGAGCCATCAGAAGAGCCATCACGGTCAACAGGCTTGTCATAGGGTCGGCCTCCCTCGCCGAATTGGTTCGCCTCCCGATCCGTCGAGATCGTGGAACCGTTGCCCGCCCCTAGCATGAAATATGGTTCAGGTCTTTGGCGCATTCGATCACTATTGCGCAAGGCTGTGTGACACAGAGCGGGCCAGACCCGTCGCTCCGTCACGGCATCCCGCATCGATTGCGCTCAAACCGCCGAAAGCGCCTTGCGACGAAATCGACGCCGGACCGGCGAAAGAAAGCGTGTTGAAACAAAGGGCTAGAGACACCATCCTGATGCCATCAGGTCGGATGCGGCCTCGTCGGGCCGGACGGCCGTCAGCCGGGACAGGGTGCGAAACTCGGCCCCCGCCCCAATTTGGCACAGAACACGTTGGCATCCCGCTCGCACCGGAGGGCGGAGTCGTATCGAATGAGCCGTCGATGTTTCCCAAACTCGTCGGAGCCGCCGCGCTCCTCGCGGCCGGGTCCGTGCTTCTTCATAGCTGGGATGCGCCGCGCTGGGCGATCACGGCTTTGTGCGTGATCGGCACCCTTGCGGCCGTGCTGTCCCTCGCTCCCGCCCTGGAACAGCCGATCGCTCCGGACGCGGTGACGCCCGCCCCCGAGGCGCTGAAAGGCCCGGCGCCGGTCTTCGAAGGCATCTGGGATCCGGTCCATCGCCGGCAACTCCTGGGCGAAGGGGACCGAACCGGCCTGTAGCGCCGCGTCCCGAGCCTGTTGTCCGAGCCAGCGCAACCGATGCCGAACCGCAACAGGACTGGAAAATATCAGATAGTAAAAACGGTTGCGCACAAACAGAATCGAGCGTTCAAGTATTTGTATTTATAACAGTTATAAAACATAGATCTTGCATGCATCATTCGGTGTTTGTCATACGCGGGGCACAACTCGTTGTGCCTCCTTGGGTTTTTATAACCTGAGTTAAAAGCGTACCGGAAAAGATGTTCGAAGATCGCGCCGTTTACGCTTGGCCGGCTCCGCGTGCGGGCTGGATCTCGCGCCTGCTTGCCTCGACCTTCCTGTCGGGAACGGCCCTGTTCGGCCTCGCCGGGCCGGGCCTCGCCCAGGAGGCGGCGGGCGCCGTCGAACTGTCCGAGCTGAGCGTCACCGGCGAGGGCCGCGGCGCCACGCTCGGCGGCGCGCTGTACGGCCCCGGCGGCGCCTCGGGCGCGGTGCCGGGCTATGTCGCCAGCCGCAGCACCGTCGCGACCAAGACCGACACGCCGATCCTGGAGACGGCCCAGTCGATCTCCGTCATCGGCCGCAAGCAGATCGAGGATCAGAACGCGCTCAGCATCAACCAGGCGCTGCGCTACACCCCGAGCGTCACCACGGAGCAGCGCGGCGGCGCCGGCTCGACCCGCCTGGAGCAGTTCCTGATCCGCGGCTTCAACGCACCGGTCTTCCTCGACGGCATGGCGCTGGTCGCAGGGCGCGACGCCAACGCCACGATCGATCCCTATCGGCTGGAGCGCATCGACGTCATCAAGGGCCCGGCCTCGGTCCTCTACGGACAGTCGGGCCCGGGCGGCATCGTCAACCTCGTGTCGAAGGTGCCGCAATTTGTCCGGCACGGCGAGGTCTTCGTCCAGGGCGGCGGCTTCAGCGAGGTGCGCGGCGGCGTCGATGTCGGCGGCCCGATCCCGTCCGACGTGCCCTGGCTCGCCGACCAGTTCGCCTACCGCATCGTCGGCTTCGGCTGGAACGGCGACGGCCCCGTGGACACGACGCGGGTCGAGCGCGCGCTGATCAACCCGAGCCTGTCATGGCGCCCCTCCGCCGACACCCAGCTCACGATCATCGGCAATTACCAGCGCGATCCGTTCTCGGGCTTCTACGGCGGCTTCCCGGCGGTGGGCACGGTGTTCCCGCGCAATTTCGGCAACGGCGTCATCGGCCGCCTGCCGGTGAACTTCTACGACGGCGACCGCGGCATCGAGCGCTCGGACCGGACCCAGGCCTCGATCGAGTACCTGTTCGACCACCGCTTCAGCGAGAACCTGCGCTTCCACTCGGCCGGGCGCTACCTGCGCACCCAGGGCGATTACCGCAGCGTCTACAGCGCCTTCAATCCCCGCAACGGGCCGTTCGCCTTCGGTCCGCTGCTCCCCCGCGCCGTGATCGGCACCAACGTGGCGGCGGAAGCCTACACGATGGACAGCAACTTCGTCGCCAACTTCGACACCGGCTTCATCGCCCACACCGCGCTGCTCGGCGTCGATCACCGGACCTTCAGCACCCGGACGAGCGGCTCCCCGTTCCCGGACGCGCCGGACCTGAACGTGCTGACGCCGAACTACAACATGAACATCGCGTTCCCGGCCTTCAACACCGTCTCGCGGGTCGATGCGCAGCAGACCGGCGTGTACTTCCAAGATCAAATGAAGTTCGACCGCCTCGTGCTGACGCTGGGCGGACGCTACGACGTCGCCCGCCAGACCGGGCCGACCCGCTCCTTCGCCGCGAACGGCACCAGCACCCTGACACTCCAGAACGCGCCAGCCGATGCCTTCACCGGCCGGGCGAGCCTGCTCTACCTGTTCGATTCGGGCGTGGCGCCGTACGTGTCCTATAGTCAGGCCTTCGAGCCGATCGTCGCGGGCCGCGTGTTCGACCCGGCCTTCGGCACGGTCGGCCGCGTGCCCGATCCGCAATTGAGCGACCAGTACGAGGCCGGCATCAAGTACCAGCCGCCCGGCACCGACATCCTGCTCACCGCCGCCTTCTTCGACATCCGCCAGTCGAACCGCACGACTGCGGACCCGACGCGCCAGGGCTTCGTCGTGCAGACCGGTCAGGTCGGCGTGCAGGGCATGGAGTTCGAGGCGCGGGTGAACCTGACCGAGGGCGTCACCCTGGTCGGCGGCTTCTCGCTCCTCGACATCCGCAACGTGCGGGACGACGGCCGAACCGCCAACGACCTGACCCCCGGCCAGACGGTGCCGCTCCAGGGCCGCAGCCCGGTTCTGGTGCCGGATTCCACCGCCTCGCTTCTGGCGACCTACCGCTTCAGCGAGGGGCCGCTCCTCGGCCTGGAGGTCGGCGGCGGCGTGCGCTACCTCGGGCCGTCCTGGGGCGATGCCGCCAACACCTTCAAAGTGCCAGCCAGCGTGCTCGTCGACGCCACGCTCAACTATGAGCTGAAGTACCTCGACGCGACGCTCCAGGGCTTCTCGATGCAGGTCAACGCCACCAACCTCCTCGACGAACAATATGTCAGCGGCTGCAACGGCTATACGAGTTGCTATTACGGCCTGCCGCAGACCGTCTATGCAACCCTGCGCTACCGCTGGTAGGAGGCGGCGCATGGCGGCACAGGGTAGAACGACGGCGCTTGAGCGGGCCTCCGTGGCCGGAAGGGTCGTGCTGGCGGCGGGCGGCGGCTACGGGATCGCCGCGCTCGCCACCGCGCTCCTGTCGCTGACCCTGCCGATGGCGCGCTCCGAGGCGGTGGCGACGGCGACCCTGCTCAGCTTCGCCGTGATGGCGGGCATCGTCGTCATCGTCTTCGCGTCGCGCACGCTGCTGCGGGCGCTCCTCACCGTGGCCGGCACGGCCCTCGTGCTCGGCGCCCTCCTCTGGTTGGCGATGGGAGGATCCACGCCATGAAGGGAAGCTTCCGCCAATCGATGGCGTGGCTGCACACATGGTCCGGCCTGATCGTCGGCTGGGTGCTGTTCGCGATCTTCGTCACCGGCACCGCGAGCTATTACCGGCCGGACATCTCCCGCTGGATGCGACCCGAATTCACGCAGGCCGAGCCGGTGGAGGCGGCCGCCCTCGGGGCCGCGGCCGAGCATGCGGTGGCCTATCTCGGCCAGCACGCGACCAAGGCGCGGACGTGGTTCGTCGGCCTGCCGCAGCCGGACAGGCCGGTGCTCGACCTGTTCTGGCGCGCCCGTCCCGGTGAGCGTCCGGGCCATGTCCTGCTCGATCCGCGCACCGGAACGGAAGCCAGCGTGCGGGACACGCAGGGCGGCGACTTCCTCTACCGCTTCCATTTCGAGCTGCACATGCCGCCGCTCTGGGGGCGCTGGGTCGTCGGCCTCTGCGCGATGATCATGCTGGTGGCGCTGATCTCCGGCATCGTCACCCATAAGCGGATCTTTGCCGACTTCTTCACCTTCCGCCGGGACAAGGCACCCCGGCGCAGTTGGCTCGACGCGCACAACGTCACCGGCGTGCTGGCGCTGCCGTTCCACGTGATGATCACCTATACCGGGATCGTCACCCTCGCGACGTTCTACATGCCCTGGGGCGTGAACACCGCCTACAAGGGCAACACCCAGACCTTCTTCACCGAGGCCAACTGGATCACGACGCCGCGCCCGCCGGCAAAGCAGGCCGCCCCGCTCGCGCCGCTCGGGCCGATCGTGGAGCAGGCGGTCGCGGCCCGGCCGGAGCCGCTGGAGCGGCTCATGATCGTCAATCCGGGCGACGCCAACGCCACCGTGGTCGCGGTGTTCGAGGAGCCGCACGGCCTCTCGCACGAGCATCCGCAGATCGCCTTCGACGGGGTGAGCGGCGCGATCCTCGAAGTCCGCGACGGCGGCCTCAAGCCCGCGGCCAAGACCTTCACGGTGATGACCGGCCTGCACGAGGCGCATTTTGCCGGCACCCTGCTGCGGCTGGTGTTCTTCCTGTGCGGAATCATGGGCTGCGCCATGGTCGCGACCGGCGTCGTGCTCTGGTCGCTGGCCCGCCTGCCGAAGGCGGGGGAGCGGCCCTTCTTCGGCCTGCGGCTGGTCCAGGCGCTGAATGTCGGCAGCATCGCCGGCCTGCCGGCGGCCATCGCCTGCTTCTTCATCGCCAACCGGCTCCTGCCCCTCGGTCTCGCCGGGCGCGAGGATTGGGAGATCCGCGTCTTCTTCGGCACCTGGATCGTCGCGGCCCTGGTGCCGCTCGTCCGTCCGCAGCGCCGGGCGTGGTGCGAGGGTCTGGCCGCCGTGTCGGTGCTTTGCCTTGCCGTGGTCGCGGCCGACATCCTGACGATCCCCGACCACCCCCTGCGGCTGGGCGGCGGTGACCCGATCTTCGTATGGTTCGACGGGGCGATGCTGCTGCTGGCAGCCCTGTTCGCCGTCGCCGCCCGCAAGATCCTGCGCTACGAGGCGCCCAAACGCGCTGCGAAGCCAGCCACGGTTCCCGCCTCCCCCGCCCGCCGGCCCGCGCGGCGCCCCGAGCCGACCCACGCATGACGCCTCTCGTCCTGGCCGTGAATCTGTCCCTGAGCTTTGCCGCGCTCGCCGCCCTCTGCCTGAGTCTCAACCGGCACCATGCGGAGGTCTTCGACCGCAAGGCGGAACGGGCGGCGGTCTTGCGCCTGCGCCTGTTCGGCTGGGGCGCCATCGCGCTGTCCCTCCTCGTTGCCGGATTGTGGGAGGGCTGGGCGTTCGGCCCCGTGCAGTGGATCGGCGCGCTCACCGGCGCGGCGCTCGGGCTGGTGCTGCTCCTGTCCTACCGGCCGCGCTACGTCGCCCCCGCCGCGCTCGCCGCGCTCGTCGCGGCGGCCCTGCCGCTCGCGGTTCTCGCCGTCGCCTGAGCCGATGGCCCCGCTCCCGCCCCGTGAGGCGCTCGCCCTCGCAAGCCGCCTGCTCACCGCACACGGCTTTCGCGAAACCGCCCGCAACGAGCGCGGCGACAGCCTCTATCTCGCCCGCAGCGAGGGGCCGGAGCGGCTGCGCCTGTCGAACCACGCCCGCACCCCGAAGCAGCGGCGGGTCCATCCGGAGGTGATGGCGAGCCTCGTGATCCGCGCGCCGAAGACGGAAGCGCAGGTCGCCGCCCTGGTGGAAGCCGCCCTGCGCGACTTCGCCGGCGGGCTCGCCCGGCGCGGGTGATGCCGCGATCACGCCTCAGAGCGAGACGCTGGCGCGGCGCATCCGGCGCCGGTCGGCGGGGATCTCGAACACGCCCGACCACAGCCCGACACGGCGCCCCCAGGCGCGCCGGTCCTGAGCCTCGTAGGCGGCCGGCGCGCTGCGGTCGGCGATGGCGTAGCCGTTGGCGACCATCCAGGCGGCGAGGTCCTCGCCGTCCCGACGGCAAAGGGCGGTCGCGCTGCCATCCGCCTCGCGCAGCTCGCAGGTGACGCTCTCCCCGCCAATCCGCGCCGTCAGCGCCGCGGCGGCGGCGCGGCCGCAGGCATAGTCGCGCTCGTGCCCGTCGGAACAGGTCTGGTCGAGGTCGGGCGCATCCATGCCGTAGAGCCGCAGGCGCCGGCCGCCGAGGTCGAGGGTCGCGCCGTCGATCACCGTGGCGGGGCCGCTCACGGTCCGGGGCGCCGGCTCGCCCGCGTGGGCCGGCGGGGCCTGGAGACCGGCGAGCAGCGCCAGAGCGGGAACGAGGAGTGCCACCAGCAGGCGCCGGGTGCCCGGCCCGTCCGGGGGGCGATCGTCGTGGGATCGGGCCGGGCTGGCGATGGTGCCGGCGAGGCAGGCGGCGTAGATCAGCAGGATGGTGGCGGTGAGCGACATCGAGAGGGGTCTTTCGGGAAGAGGGTGGTCGGCGCCGCTGCGCCGTCGATGCCGCCTTCTCGCAAACCCCGCTTCGCGCGAGCCTGACGCCGCCTGTCAGCCTCGCGTCAGCCGGGCTTGGGCATATCCGCGTCGCACCGCATCCCGGCTCCGTCCCATGCCGCCTCTCCTGCTCCGCCCGCTCCTCCTCGCGCTCGTCGCGCTGATCCCGACGCTCGGTGCCGTGAATCTTGGCGCCACCCCTGCGCGGGCCGACGACGACGGCGAGCGGGCGCGGCGGGCCTTGGAGCGGGGCGAGATCCGCCCCCTCGACGCCGTGCTCGCCGCCGCCCGCGCCGCCGTGCCGGGGGACGTGGTGGCGCTCGACCTGAAGCGCGACGACGGGCGCTGGCTCTACAAGCTGCGCATCCTCGGCACCGACGGGCGCCGCCGCGACGTGAAGATCGATGCCAGCTCCCTCAAGCTCCTCGACGTGGACGACGATGATTGAGGCCTGCGCGCGTCCGGGGGCGCCAAGGGACATGCCATGCGCATCCTCGTCGTAGAGGACGGGCCGCGCATCGCGGCCGATATCAGAGAGGGCCTGGAGCGGGCCGGCTACGTCGCCGAGATCGTCGGCGACGGCGAGGCGGCGTGGTTCCGGGCCGAGACCGAGACCTACGACGCCATGGTGCTCGACCTCGGCCTGCCGCGCCTCGACGGCCTCGGCGTGCTGCGCCGCCTGCGCGGGGCCGACGTCGCCCTGCCGGTGCTGATCCTCACCGCCCGCGACGGCTGGCGCGAGCGGGTCGAGGGGATCGATGCGGGCGCCGACGACTACCTCGTCAAGCCGTTCCGGATGGAGGAGCTGGTGGCGCGGCTTCGCGCCATCCTGCGCCGCACCGCCGGCCACGCCTCCCCCGTCCTGCGGGCGGGCGCGGTCGAACTCGACACCCGCACCCGCGCCGTCTCGGTGGCGGGCCGCGAGACCGACCTCACCGCGCTGGAATACCGCCTGCTCGCCTTCCTGCTCCACCGCCAGGGGCAGGTCGTGGCGGCGGGCGAGCTGCTCGACCATCTCCACGGCAGCGACCGCGACCGCGAGGCCAACGCGTTGGAGGCCCTGCTGACCCGGCTGCGGCGCAAGCTCGGCCCCGGCATCATCGAGACCCGCCGCGGCCACGGCTACCTCGTGCCGTCCGATCCGCCGTGAACAGCGGCTCGCTGCGCCTGCGGCTCGGGCTCGCCGCCGCCGGGCTGATCGCCCTGGCGCTGGTGCTGGCCGGGATCGGGCTGACGCTGATCTTCGACCAGGTGCTCGACGCCCGCACCGCCGACGGCCTCGACCGGACCGCCAAGCTCATCGCCGGGCAGGTCGCCCTGGCGCCGGACGGAGCTCCGACCCTGCCGCGCGAGCCGCCGGATTCGCGCTTCTCGACGCCCTATGGCGGCCTTTACTGGCAGGTTGAGCGTGCCGGCGGCACCGCACTGCGCTCGCGCTCGCTCTGGGACCGCAGCCTCGGCACGCTTCCCGACACCTCCGAGGAGCCGGCGGTCGGCGACCTCGCCGGGCCGGATGGCGGCCGGCTTATCGCCGTGACCCGGCGCGTCACGATTCCGGGCAACGGCGCTCCGGTGGCGCTCGCCGTCACGGTGGCGGAGGATCGCCGCGACCTCGCACAGAGCCGCGCCACCTTCCTTCGCCTGCTGGTGCCTTCGCTCGGCGCGCTGTTCGCGGCGCTGACGCTGGCCATGTCGCTGTTCGTGCGCCGGGCGCTGGCGCCGTTCCGAACCCTGCGGGCGGATCTCGCCGCGATCCATGCCGGGAGACAGGCGCGACTGCCCGAGACATTCCCCGAGGAGGTGCGCCCGCTGGTGGCCGACCTCAACCGCCTGCTCGACGCGCAGGAGCGCGACCTGGAGCGGGCCCGCACGGGTGCGGGCGACATGGCCCACGGCCTCAAGACCCCGCTCGCGGTGCTCGATGCCCTGGCCCGCCGCACGGAGACCGTCGACCCTGCGCTCGCGGCGGAGATCGCCGAGCAGGCGCAGGCCATGGGCCGGCAGGTCGAGCGCACGCTGGCCCGGGCGCGGGCTGCCTCGGGGGGCCTGCGGCGGCGTGCCTGCCCGGTCGCCCCGGCCACGGCGCGGATCGTCGGGGCCCTGAAGCGGCTGCCCGAGGGGGAAGCCCTGCGCTGGGAGATCGCAATCCCGGAAAACCTGGCCTTTCCCGGCGACGAGGGCGACCTCACCGAGATCCTCGGCAACCTCCTCGACAATGCCCGCAAATGGGCCCACCGCCGCATCCGCGTCTCGGGGCGCGCGGCGGGCGGCGAACATGGTCTGGTGCTGGAGGATGACGGCCCCGGTATGAGCGCGGCGGCGATCGCCGGCATCGCCCGCGGCCGGCGCTGGGACGAGACCCGGCCGGGCACCGGGTTCGGCATCGCCATCGCCCGTGACCTCGCGGAGGGCGTCGGCGCGCGGATGCATCTCAGCCGCTCCGAACTCGGCGGCCTGCGGGTGGAGCTGCGCTGGCCGGTTCCGGCGGCCTGAGACCGGCGCCGGGTCGATGCCGTCAGGCGGCCTGGCCGAGGGCGCCGAGCAGGTCGGAGCGGCAATAGGGCTTCGGCAGGAAGCCGGCATCCGGCAGGTCGTCGGCCCGCGGCCGGACCCGGCCCGAGGTGACGACGAGGCGGATATGCGGCCAGCGTGCCCGCACCCGCGCCGCCAGCGTCAGCCCGTCCATCGAGCCCGGCATGTCGATGTCGGTGAACAGGGCGCCGAAGGCCTGCGCCCTCCCCTCGAGGAGTTGCAGAGCCGCGTCGGCGTCCGGCGCCTCGGCCACCGGCAGGCCGGCATCCTCCAGCATGTCCACGGCCACCATGCGCACGAAACACTCATCCTCGACGACGAGGATGCGGGGCGCGGAGGACGGATCGGTCGGCTCGAACAGACAGGTCATCGGCGGGGGACGGGCTGCTGAGGGTTGAGGGGAAGCGGCCTTCGTCAAAGTGTCCGCGCGGCGATTGGTTTCAGCGGAGCCGCAGAAGATTCGAAGAAATATCAAGCCTGAATCATGGCTCGACGCGCCGGCCGGGCGCTCGCTGGGCCGTGTATTGCCACCCCCTGGCCTTTGCATTACGGGAGCCGGGAATCGGGTGTTCGAGGCCCGCCATGACGCCTTGATGACGACGCCCTTGCCTCACGACGCCTCCGTCCCCTCCCGTCGGCGCCTGCGCCCGGCGCCGCTGCCGGCGCCCATTCCCTTCCTCGTGTCCCGGCTGCGGCGTTCCCCCATGACGATCCTGCGCCTGGACCACGGACCGGACGGGTTGCCCCCGATGACGGCCAGAGAAGAAACCGTCTTGGAGACCTGCCTTGGCGTCTGAACCCGCGAGCCCGCCCGAAGGCACTCCCAAGAGCCCTTCCACGGGCGCTCCCGCAGTCGCGAAGGTCGCCACCGGCATCGACGGCTTCGATACCATCACCTTCGGCGGCCTGCCGAAGGGGCGGCCCTCGCTGGTCTGCGGTGCGGCCGGCTGCGGCAAGACGCTGTTCGCCACCACCTTCCTCGTCAACGGCGCGACCCGCTTCGGCGAGCCCGGCGTGTTCATGAGCTTCGAGGAGCGCGCCGAGGATCTCGTCGCCAACGTCGCCTCCCTCGGCTACGACCTCGACGGGCTGGTGGCGCAGGGCAAGCTCGCCATCGACCACGTCCGCGTCGAGCGCAGCGAGATCGAGGAGACCGGCGAGTACGACCTCGAAGGGCTGTTCATCCGGCTCGGCTTCGCGGTGGATTCGATCGGCGCCAAGCGCATCGTGCTCGACACGATCGAGACCCTGTTCGCGGGCTTCTCCGACGAGACGGTGCTGCGGGCCGAGCTGCGCCGGCTGTTCGGCTGGATCAAGGACCGGGGCCTGACGGCGATCATCACCGGCGAGCGCGGCGACGGCCAGCTCACCCGCCAGGGGATGGAGGAATACGTCTCCGACTGCGTGGTGCTGCTCGACAACCGCGTCGAGGACCAGATCACCACCCGGCGCCTGCGCGTGGTGAAGTATCGCGGCTCGGCCCACGGCACCAACGAGTACCCGTTCCTGATCGATGCCGAGGGCATCAGCGTCCTGCCGGTCACCGCGGCCGACCTCGACTACACCATCGCCGAGGGCGTGGCCTCCACCGGCATCCCCGGCCTCGACGCGATGCTCGAACCCGGCGGCTTCCACCGCGGCACGAGCATCCTCGTCTCGGGCGAGTCCGGCACCGGCAAGACCATGATCACGTCGAGCATGATCGGCGCGGCCTGCGCGCGCGGCGAGCGCTGCATGTCCTTCGTGTTCGAGGAGAGCGGCGACCAGATCATCCGCAACGCCCGCTCGATCGGCCTCGACCTCGCCCGCCATGTCGAGGCGGGCCTGCTGCGGTTCGAGGCGGCGCGCCCGAGCCTCTACGGCCTGGAGATGCATCTGGCGCGCATGCACCGGGACATCGACCGCTTCGCGCCCTCCGTGGTGGTGGTCGATCCGCTCTCGGCGCTGCGCGGCCCGCCGGCCGAGCTTCAGGCGACGATGCTGCGCATGGTCGACATGCTGAAGAGCCGCGGCATCACCGCCATCTTCACCAGCCTGCGCGAGGACGGCAGCCTCGACCACGACAGCAACTTCGGCGTCTCCTCGCTGATGGATGCCTGGATCAAGCTCCTCAACGTCGAGGCCAACGGGGAGCGCTCGCGCACGCTCTACGTCATCAAGGCCCGCGGCATGCGCCACTCGAACCAAGTGCGCGAGTTCAGCATGTCGGGCGACGGCATCGCCCTCGTCGAGGCCTATATCGGCCCGGCGGGCGTGCTGACTGGCACCGCCCGCATCGTGCAGGAGGCGGAGGAAGCCGCCGCCGTTCTGCGCCGCGAGCAGGAGAGCCGCCGCCGCCGACGCGAGGCGGAGCGGCGGCGCCACTCGCTGGAGCGCCAGATCGACGAATTGCGCGCCACCCTGGAAGCCGCGGCGGAGGAAGAGGCGGTGCTGTTGAGCGAGGACGAGATGCGCGAAGCGATGCTGACGAGCGAGCGGCGCATCCTCTCGACCCGCCGGGGAGGCACCCAATGAACGGTTCCGAACCCACCGAGGACGGGCTCGACACCGACGCCGCCGGCATGGCGGAGGAGGACCGTTACCACCTGCGCCTCTACGTCGCCGGCCAGACCTCCAAGTCGCTGACCGCGATGGCCAACCTCAAGCGTTTCTGCGAGGAGCACTTGGCCGGCCATTACGACATCGAGGTCATCGACCTGATGAAGAACCCGCAGCTCGCGGCCGGCGACCAGATCCTGGCGATCCCGACCCTGGTGCGCCGCCTGCCCGCGCCGCTCAAGCGCATCATCGGCGACCTGTCCAACACCGAGAAGGTGCTGGTCGGCCTCGATATCCGGCCCCAGAACCTCCCAGAAAAGAATCCCGCAGCGAAGGCGGACGGCGTTTGAGCAGCGGGGACATCACGGACCACGGGGAGGCGGGGCGCACCCGGCTGCGCCTCTACGTCGCCGGCACCTCGCCGCGCTCGACCCGCAGCATCGAGAGCGTACGCCGCCTGTGCGAGCATCGGCTCGGGGGTGCGTGCGACCTCGAAGTGGTCGACATCTACCAGCAAGCGGCGCTCGCGGGCGAAGACGGCGTGGTCGCGGCGCCGACCCTGGTGCGGCTCTCCCCCCTCCCCGCCCGACGCATCACCGGCGATCTGAGCGACGAGCGGCATGTCCTCGACGGGCTTGGACTCGGCGCGCTTGGACTCGGCGGGGCCGCCGATGAGCACTGAGCCCGACGCCACGGCTTTGGACGAGGCGCAGGCGCGCATCCGCGCGCTGGAATCGCGGCTGGAGGAGGTCGAGGACACCCTCGCAGCGATCCGCCGGGGCGATTTCGATGCGATCGTGGTCGAGGGTCCGGGCGGCGAGCGGCTGGTCTACACCCTGGAGAATGCCGACCGGCCCTACCGGGTGCTGATCGAGCAGATCCAGGAGGGCGCCTTCACCCTCGGGCCGGACGGGACGCTGCTCTACTGCAACCGCCGGCTCGCCGAGACCCTGGGCACCCCGCAGGAGCGCCTGATCGGCCAGCCCTTCGCGCGTTTCGCCGCCGGGGGTCAGGACGCGGCGCTCGCCGCCCTGATCGCGCAGGCGGCGCGGATGCCGGCCCGCGGCGAGATCGCCCTGTGCGACGAGGCGGGGGTCGAGCGCCCGGCCTACCTGTCGCTGAGCCGGCTCGACGGCGACGGCGACACCCTGCTCCTGTGCGGTGTGATCACCGACCTCACGGCGGAGCGCCTGCGCCTGCACGAACTCGCCGAGGCGAACGAGCGCCTGCGCGCCGAGGTGGCCGAGCGCGAGCGGATCGAGGAGGCGTTGCGCCAGAGCCAGAAGATGGAGGCGGTGGGCCAGCTCACCGGCGGCGTCGCGCACGACTTCAACAACCTGCTCACCGTCATCAAATCCTCCACCGACCTGCTCAAGCGCCCCGATCTCGCCGAGGAGCGCCGCCGCCGCTACGTCGATGCCATCTCCGACACGGTGGCCCGCGCGGCCAAGCTGACCGGCCAACTCCTCGCCTTCGCCCGGCGCCAAGCCTTGAAGCCCGAAGTGTTCGATGCGGGCCGCGGCGTCGCGTCGGTGGCCGACATGGTCGGCACGCTCACCGGGGCGCGCATCCAGGTGAAGACGCTGATCGAGCCGTGTTTCGACGCGGCGGGCGAGCCCTTCGCCTGCCTCGTGGAAGCCGATCCGAGCCAGTTCGACACGGCGCTCGTCAACATGGTCGTCAACGCCCGCGATGCCATGGACGGCGAGGGCACGCTCACTATCCGGGTCGGCCATGCCGGGCAGATCCCGGCTCTGCGCACCCATCCGGCGGTGCCCGGCGACTTCGTGGCGGTGGCGATCTCCGACACGGGCACGGGCATCGCGCCGGCCGACCTGTCGCGGATCTTCGAGCCGTTCTTCACCACGAAGGGCGTCGGCCAGGGCACCGGGCTCGGCCTCTCCCAGGTGTTCGGCTTCGCCAAGCAATCGGGCGGCGACATCGCGGTGGAGAGCGTGCTGGGACAGGGCACGACCTTCACACTGTTCCTGCCGCGGGCCAAGGTCGCCCCGACCCTGGTCGAGTCCGCCGACGAGCCCGAGCCGCTGGCCCCCGGCCACGGCACCTGCGTGCTGCTGGTGGAGGACAACCGCGAGGTCGGCGCCTTCGCGACGCAAGCGCTCGCCGAACTCGGCTACGGCACCGTCTGGGCGATGGATGGGGAGCAGGCGCTGGCCGAACTCGACCGGACGCCGGAGCGCTTCGACGTGGTGTTCACCGATGTGGTGATGCCCGGTATGAACGGCGTCGAACTTGCCCGCACGATCCTGGGGCGGACACCGAGCATGCCGATCGTGCTCTCCTCCGGCTACAGCCACGTGCTGGCCGAGGACGGGCGCCACGGCTTCCCGCTGCTGCACAAGCCCTATTCGGTGGAAGATCTCTCGCGCATCCTGCGCCGGGCGATCCAGCGGCGCAGCGCGCGGGCCCGGTGAGGTGTCCCTGAGCCCACAGCGGCTTACGCTGCGGGCAAGAAAAAAGGCTCGGATTGCTCCGAGCCTTGAAGGGAAAAGGCCATTGGGGGCTGAACTGGCCTTCGTGATCGGATAATGCGCCGGAGGCCGTCTGGTTCCGCAAAAAAGTTCAACGAAAAATCATGCCGGTTGCGGCGCGGCCGCCCGGCGCAGGCGGTCGTTGATCGCCTCGCCCAGCCCCTCCTCCGGCACCGGGACGACGGCGATGGTCGGCGCGCCCGAGGCGTCGAGCCGGCGCAGGGCCCCGAACAGCCGCGCGGCAGCCTCCGCCGGATCGCCGCGCGCGCTCAGGGATTCGACCGCCGCCGCCTCTTCCAGCCCGGCCGGGCGGAAGGCGCCGAACAGCAAGGCCGCCTCACCGGGTTCGATGCGGATCGCGTCGAGCCGCACCCCGGCCCGCGGCGCGTAGTGCGAGGCGAGCAGGCCGGGCCCCACCGGCCGCGAGCCCGGATCACCGGCGGCCTCGGGGGCAAAGCCCAGCACGGCGGCGAGGGCCTCCCGCGTCACCCCGCCGGGGCGGAGCAGCCGGGGCGGCCCGCCGAGGCAGGCGACCACGGTGGACTCGACCCCGACCGGACATCCCCCCCCGTCGAGCACCGCCGCGATGCGCCCGTCGAGATCGGTCAGCACATGATCGGCGCTGGTGGGGCTCACCCGTCCGGAGCGGTTGGCCGAGGGCGCCGCCACCGGCCGCCCGACCCGTTCCAGCAGCGCACGGGCGATGGCGTGGGCCGGCACGCGGAGCGCCACGGAGTCGAGCCCGGCCCGAGCGAGATCGCAGACCGAGCCGCCGGGTGCCGCCGGCACCACCAGGGTCAGCGGCCCCGGCCAGAATTTTTTCGCGAGGCGGAGGGCGGCTTCGTCGAACACGCCCTCGGCCAACGCAGCCTCGGGCGTCGCAACATGGGCGATCAGCGGGTTGAAGCGCGGGCGGCCCTTGGCCGCATAGATCGCGGCCACCGCCTCCGGGTCGGTGGCGTCGGCCCCGAGCCCGTAGACCGTCTCCGTCGGCAGGGCGACGAGGCGCCCCGTCCGGATCAGGTCGGCCGCCCGCGCGAGGCCGCTGACGTCGGCGGTCAAGCGTAGCGTGGGGATGGTTGACGGTGGGGCGTCCATGGCGGAGTGGATGCGAGGAAGAACGGCCGGCCGTAGACCCTTCGGCCGCAAGCCGTCAAACGGGATCGCCGCCCCCGGAACGCGCGGCGGGAGGAGCGGTGTACCGGTCATGAGCTATCGCGCGCCCGTAGAGGAGATGGCCTTCACCCTCCGCCACGTCGCGGGGCTCGACGCCGTGCTGGCGCAGAGCGGAGCCGAGATCGGCCCGGACGATGCGGTCGCCATCCTCGAAGAGGCGGGCCGGCTCGCCGGCAACGTCATCGCCCCGCTCAACCGGGTCGGGGACCGCCACGGCACGCCGTTCTCGGACGGCCGCGTCACCACCGCGCCGGGCTGGGCGTCAGCCTACCGCGCCTTCGTCGAGGGCGGCTGGAACGGCGTGCTCGCCGCACCCGATTACGGGGGGCAGGGCCTGCCGCACCTGATCGCCGCCGCCTGCACCGAGATGTGGAACGGGGCCAACCTCGCCTTCGGCCTGTGCCCGCTACTGACCGCCGGCGGCGTCGAGGCGCTAGCCGCCCACGGCTCCGATGACCTGAAGAGCCGCTACCTCGAAAAGCTCGTTTCCGGCGAGTGGACCGCGACCATGAACCTGACCGAGCCGCAGGCGGGCTCGGACCTCTCGGCCCTGCGCACCCGCGCCGAGCCGAACGGCGACGGCAGCTACCGGATCACCGGCGCCAAGATCTACATCACCTATGGCGAGCACGACCTTGCCGACAACATCTGCCACCTCGTGCTCGCCCGCCTCAAGGACGCGCCGGCCGGCACCCGCGGCATCTCGCTGTTCCTCGTGCCGAAGGTGCTGCCGGACGGGAGCCGCAACGACCTGCGGTGTTCGGGTATCGAGCACAAGCTCGGCATCCACGCCTCGCCGACCTGCTCCATGGCCTTCGGTGACGCGGGCGGCGCGACCGGCTGGCTGATCGGCGAGGAGAACCGGGGCCTGGCCTGCATGTTCACGATGATGAACTCGGCCCGGCTCAATGTCGGGCTGCAGGGCGTGGGCGTGGCGGAAGCCGCCTATCAGAAGGCGCTCAATTATGCCCGCGAGCGCCGCCAGGGCCGGGCGCCGGGCGCGTCGGAGCCGGTCAGCGCCATCGTGGCCCATGCCGACATCCAGCGCACGCTGCTGACGATGAAGGCCTACACGGCGGCCTCCCGCGGCATCTGCTACCTCACCGCGCAAGCGCTCGACGCCGCTGATGGACCCGAGGGCAAGGCGGCGCATGACCGTGCCTCGCTGCTGACGCCGGTGGCCAAAGCCTTCTCCACCGACATCGCCAACGAGGTGACCTCGCTCGGCGTCCAGGTCCATGGCGGCATGGGCTTCGTCGAGGAGACGGGGGCGGCCCAGCTCATGCGCGATGCCCGCATCCTCGGCATCTACGAGGGCACCAACGGCATCCAGGCGATCGACCTCGTCACCCGCAAGCTGCCGCTGAACGGCGGCGCCACGGTCGGCGCCCAGATCGCTTCGATGCGGCGGGTGACGGAGGGGCTGCTGAAGGACGGCGCGCCCGGCTTCGGCCATGCGGCGGCACGCCTGCGCGAGGGCATCGGCAGCCTCGACCGGACGACGAGCTTCCTGCTCAAGGCGCTCGCCTCGAACCGCCCGCAGGAGGCGCTTCCCGGCGCGACGCCGTATCTGCGCCTGTTCGGCCTGGTTCAGGGGGCGGCCTGCCTCGCGACGGCGGGGCTGGCTGCGAGCACGGCCGTGAAGGCCGGCGAGACCGATCCGGCCCACGCGGCACGGATCGCGCTCGCCCGCTTCTTCGCCGAGAACCTGCTGCCGGCGGCGGGCGGCCTGGAGCAGTCGATTCTCTCGGGGGGCGACTTCGCCGACGATCCCGCCTTCGCGCTCGCGGGGTGAGCGGTTACACCGCCGCGTCCGGCCCGTAGCCCGCATAGAAGACCCGCACGGCTTCCGAGACCCGGTGCCGGATCTCGGCCTCCTCCGGCGCCGTGCCTGCGTTGAACAGCAGCCGCGTCAGCATTCCCGCTTGGCAGAGCTGGAGAAAGTGCTTGGCGGCGAGATCGGTGTCGTCGGCGCGCAGGCGCCCGGCGGCGACCTGGGCGTCGATATAGGCTTTCAGCCGCGCGACCCCGCAGGCCGGGCCGGCCTCGTAGAAGGCCTGCCCGAACCGGGGAAATTTCTCGCAGGCGCCCATCACCATGCGGATGATCGAGACGTGCTCGGGCCGCGCCATCGTCATGAGGTAACTGATCCCGAGCCGCGTCAGCACGGCGCGCACATCCGGGTCGTCCTCGTCGAGCCGGAACAGGTTCTCGGCCAATTCCGACTTCGCCTCGGTGGTCAGAGTCTCGAACAGCGCCTCCTTGCTATCGAAATAGACGTAGAGCGTGCCCTTCGAGACGTTCGCGGTCTTGGCGATCTCGCCCATGCTGGCCCCGTCGAAGCCGGAGGCCATGAACACCTGGCGCGCGCCCTCCAAGATTTGCCGGCGCTTGTCGCTCTCGCCCGATGAGGTTGCTTGCGGGGCCGCCTGCCCCCGCTCCTGTATCGCTGCGCCCGCCATCGCCTGACCCACTTACCCCAACTCGTCTACATTGACCGAACCGTTCAGTCAGTGCTAGCTAGCCTTCGAATGAGGGCGGCGTCAACTCGACCCGTCGAATGACCGAACGGTTCGGTCAATGCATGTCTGGGATGTCAGTCATGTCGCTGCGTGAGGATTCCGGCCGGTCCGAGGCCGCCCTTGAGACCGCCGAGGAGGAGCGGGCCGAGGCCGGCCGGGCGCCGGCCCTGCGCCCCGCCCCTGCCGCCGAGCCGGTGCCGCCCTCCCCCGCCAAGCCGAGCCGGCCGCTGCGGCGTGCGGTTTTGGGCCTCGTGCTCTGCGCAGCTCTCGGCGGCGGCGCCTATGCCGGCTGGGATTGGTGGACGGTCGGGCGCTTCTTCGTCAGCACCGACGACGCCTACGTGCAGGCGGACATCTCGGTGCTCGCCGCCAAGGTATCGGGCTATCTGGCGGCGGTGCCGGTGGTGAACGGACAGGCGGTGAAGCGGGGCGACGTGATCGCCCGGCTCGACGACGGCGATTACCGCCTCGCCCTGAAGGCCGCGGAGGACAAGCTCGCCACCCAGAAGAGCACCATCGCCCGTGTCGGCCGGCAGGCCGAGGCGGCGCAGGCGCAGGTGTTGCAGAGCGCGGCACAGATCGATGCCGCGAAGGCCGACGCCGTGCGGGCCGGCGCCGACTACGCCCGGGCCACGGGGATGCAGGCGGACTACGTCGCCCGGTCCCGCCTCGATGGGGTCAAGGCCGACCGCGACCGCACCGAGGCGGCGGTGAAGTCGGCCGAGGCCGCCCTCGTGGCCGCGCGGGCCAATGTCGAAGTGCTGCGGGCGCAGACGCGCGAGGCCGAGAACCTCGCCGCGGAGCTGCGCACCGCCGCCGACCGCGCGCGGCGCGACCTCGATTTCGCGGTGATCCGCGCCCCATTCGATGGCGTCGTCGGCAACAAGGCGGTGGAGGCCGGCGCCTACGTCTCGCCGGGCTCGCGCATCGCCGCCCTGGTGCCGCTCCAGAGCGTGCGGGTCGATGCGAACTTCAAGGAGACGCAGCTCGCCCGCGTCCGGCCCGGCCAGGAGGTCCATATCCACGTGGATGCCTATCCCGACCGCGACATCGTCGGCACGGTGGAGGCGCTCTCGCCCGCCTCCGGCTCGGTCTTCAGCCTGCTGCCGCCGGACAACGCCACCGGCAACTTCACCAAGATCGTCCAGCGCCTGCCCGTGCGCGTCCACGTCCCCGAGGATATCGCCCGCGAAGGCCTGCTGCGCCCCGGCCTCTCGGTGGTGGTGCGAGTCGAAACCCGCGAGGGCGCCGACGCGCCGGTGCAGCGGCTCGCCGCCCGGCCCTGATCGCCTCCGGCCGCCTCGAACCGTCCCTCCCCACCCCCTCATCCTGAGGTGCCCGCGTAGCGGGCCTCGAAGGATGAGGGTGAGACGGGGATGACCCCACCAAGATACGGATCGAGGCGCCCCATGGCCGCCACCGCGACCCTCGCCGCCAGCCCTGCCGCCGACCCGCCCATCGACCGCCGCCGCATGGTGGCGTTCCTATGCATGGTGTTCGGGATGTTCATGGCGATCCTCGACATCCAGATCGTCTCGGCCTCGCTCAACGAGATCCAGGCCGGCCTCTCCGCCTCTGGCGACGAGATCCCCTGGGTGCAGACGAGCTACCTCATCGCCGAGGTGATCTCGATCCCGCTCTCGGGCACCCTGTCGCGGGTGCTCTCGACGCGCTGGATGTTCTCGGTCTCGGCCGCCGGCTTCACGCTGATGAGCCTGATGTGCGCCACCTCCTCGTCGATCGGCGAGATGATCCTCTGGCGCGCGCTCCAGGGCTTCATCGGCGGCGGCATGATCCCGACGGTGTTCGCTGCGGCCTTCACGATCTTTCCGCCCTCGAAGCGCTCCATCGTCTCGCCGATGATCGGCCTCGTGGCGACGCTGGCGCCGACCATCGGCCCGACCATCGGCGGCTACCTCACCGACCTGTTCTCCTGGCACTGGCTGTTCCTCATCAACATCGTGCCGGGCATCTTCGTCGCGATCTCGACCTTCCTCCTGATCGATTTCGACCGGCCGAACCTCGACCTGCTCAAGTCCTTCGACTGGGCCGGGCTCGCCTTCATGGCCGGTTTCCTCGGCTGCCTTGAATACGTGCTGGAGGAGGGCCCGAACCACGACTGGCTGCAGGACGAGGCGGTGCTCGTCTGCGCCATCGTCTGCGCCGTGTCGGCGGTGCTGTTCTTCGCCCGCGTCTTCACCGCGCGCCAGCCGATCGTCGATCTACGGGCCTTCTCCGATCGCAACTTCGCCGCCGGCTGCGTCTTCAGCTTCGTGATGGGCATCGGCCTCTACGGCCTGACCTACCTCTACCCCGTCTATCTCGCCCGCGTGCGCGGCTACTCGGCCCTGCAGATCGGCGAGACGATGTTCGTCTCAGGCCTGTGCATGTTCGCCACCGCCCCGATTGCCGGAAAACTCTCGGCGAAGCTCGACCCGCGCATCATGATGGCGATGGGATTCTCCGGCTTTGCCGCCGGCACCTGGATCGTCACCGGGCTGACCAAGGATTGGGACTTCTACGAGCTGCTCTGGCCGCAGGTGCTGCGCGGCTGCTCCCTGATGCTGTGCATGATCCCGATCAACAACATCGCGCTCGGCACCCTGCCGCCGGAGCGGATGAAGAACGCCTCGGGCCTGTTCAACCTCACGCGCAACCTTGGCGGCGCAGTCGGCCTGGCGCTGATCAACACCGTGCTCAACGCCCGCTGGGACCTGCATCTCACGCGCCTGCACGAGCGCTTCACCTGGGCCAACAGCGCCGCGCTGGAGCGCCTCGACGCGATGCGGCGCCAGTTCGAGGTGTTCGGGGGTGACGCCAACGGCATGGCGCTGAAGGCGCTCAACAACACCGTTCGGATTCAAGGCTTGGTGATGAGCTTCGAGGACGTGTTCCTCGTCCTCACCGTGCTGTTCCTGGCCATGGCCTGCGGCACGCCGCTGATCCGGCGCCCGCGCGGGGCCGCGCCAGCGGGCGCGGGGCATTGAGGGCGAGCGGGCTGTCCGGCTTCACCTGGATGAGCCGCCTCACGCCGCCTTCACGCTCGCGGCGCGGTCGGGGATGACGATGCGGAAGCGGGCCCCGCTCGGCGTCTCGTCGAGGCAGAGGGTGCCGCCGTTGAGGCGCACCAGCTCCGAGGCGATGGCGAGGCCGAGCCCGGTGCCGCCGGCCCGGGTCGAGCTCTGGAAGGCTGCGAACAGGTTGGCCTTGGCCCGCTCGGGCACGCCAGGGCCGTTATCGGTCACGAGGATCGTCACCGAGCCGGCGCCGGGCGCCCCGCTCCGGATGCCCTCGATCAACACGCTGCCCTCCGTGGACTTGGCCGCGGCATGGGCCTGGACCGCGTTGCGCACGAGGTTGGCGAGCGCCCGCAGGAGCTGTTCGGGATCGACGTCGATCTCGAGATCCTGCGCCGCGCGCACCTCCACGCGGATGCGGGCCGCCGGCATCAGGTCGGCGAGGTCGGTCAACTCCTCGAGGAGAGGGCCGAGCGCCACCATGCGCCGCTGCGGGTTCGGCTCCGTGGCGCGGCCATAGGCGAGCGTCGCTTCGCAGAAGCGGATCGCCCGGTCGAGGGTCTCGACGAGGCGCGGCGCGACGCGCTGCACCAGGGGATCGGAGACGCTTTCCAGGCGGTCGCCGAGAAGCTGGGCGGTGGTGAGCAGGTTGCGCAGTTCGTGGTTGATCTTGCTCACAGAGAGCCCGAGCTCGGCCAGCCGCCGCCGCTGGCGCAGCTCGCCGCCCAGCGCCACCTGCATCCGGGCGAGCGCGTTCTCCGCCTCCCCGATCTCGTCGGTGCGCGCCGAGCGCTGGGCGACCCGGTCGGTCCGCTCGGGGTCGTCGGCGAAGGCGGCGATGTCGCGGGCGAGCTGGACCACCGGCCGCACGATCGCCCGCTGGAGCACGAAGAACACGAGTCCGGCCGCCAGAGCCGCGATGATGAGACAGGCGACGAGCAGCCGGAGCGAGAAATCGGCCAGGGCCGCCCGCAGCGGGCCCTCGTCGAGCAGAACCTCGACGGCATCGAAACCGTCCTGACCCGGTCCGATCGCCCGGATCGGCGCGTCGGTGGGAAGGAACAGCGTCCGGAAGGCACCGCCGACCGAGCCCGTCAGGCGTCGCTCGCGCAGATCCACCGTCTCGGCGACGACCGACGGCACCGGCCCATCGGTGAGGTAGCGCCACGTCTGGCCGACCCGCACGGCGATGGCGCGGGCGCCGACCCCCATGAGCAGGCGCCGGGCGGTCTCGGCGGGGACCTGCCCCTCGGGGGCGGCGTTCAGCACGAGGGCGGCGACCCGCGCCGCCGTCACGCGGTCGGAGAGCCGAGACATCCGGTAAGTCGCCACCGCCGGGACGTAGATCAGGATCTCGGCCAGAACGACGAAGGCGACCGTCAGCAGGAACAGGCGGCCGGACAGGCCGAGGCGGCCGAACGACCGCCCGGTCGCGGCCGTTGCCTTGCTGTGCCATGGCAGGGCGGCGAGTGCCGCCAGATCAGTCTGCGCCATGTCCGCCGACTCGGGCTGCCGGCGGGGAAACGGAAGGCGGGGCCGTCTCAATCGTCACCCGTCGTTGTATGATCCAATTGCGGTTCGAAGGGCGCGTATCGGCCACCGGCTCCTCCTCTGTCGCACAAGTTGTGCGACGGCCCGGCGACGCGCCATTCGCTTGTGCACAAGTCTTATGCGCGAAGCGTCCGCCGCTCAAGCCGTCGGCGGAGATAAACTGTCAAAAGAGCAAATCCGGCCAAGGCCGCCAGCGCCGCGACCATGCCGGGCGTCACCAGCGCGCGCAGATCGATGCCCGCCGCGCACTCCGTTCCCCCGGCCGCGAGACAGGCCGCCTTCACTTCGTCGCGGGTGGCCAGCAGGTCTTCGAGGCCGGCACCGAGACCGGCATAGATGAAGGCCCCTGGGGTCAGGCCGAGCAGGGTGGCGAGCGCGAAGGTGCGCAGCGGCACGCCGAAGGCCGCCGGAGCGAGGTTGGTGAGCCAGTAGGGGAAGATCGGCAGGAGCCGCAGAATCAGGATGTAGCCGAAGCCGTCGCGGCGAAACCCGTCGGCGAAGCGGCCGACCCGCGGGCCGGCCTTGCGCCGGATCAGGTCGCCGGCGGCGTAGCGCCCGACCGAGAACACGATCGCCGCCCCGGTCGTGGACGAGGCGATGGCGATCAGGGCCCCCGTCACCGGGCCGAACAGCAGCCCGGCCAGCACCGTGAGCACCAACGTCGCCGGGAGCGACACCACCACCGAGCCGACATAGGCGAGGCAGGCCAGGGCGATCGCCCGCACCCGGTCCTCGGCGATGAGCCCCTGAAGCCAGACCCGCGACTCGGAGAGCCGGTCGAGATCGAGGAAGTGGGCGCCGCCCGACGCGATGATGCCGATGGAGATCGCGGCCAAAGCCACGAGCGGGAGCCAGCGCAGCCAGGGCCGGCGCGACCCCGGCGCCTCGGGCGCGCGTTGCGGCTCGCCCGCCGCATCGTCGCGTCGGTCCTTCGGCCCAAGGCCCTCCCCGCCCCCTGGCGTCATCGCCTGCCTCCCTCGGGGCGGATTGCGCGTGCCCGTCCTCAGCCCCGCTTGCGCATGCGCAGGATCTTGAAGAAGCCGCCGGGGAAGGTCGGCGCGAGGCCGACGACCTCGACGCCGTTGCGCTGGGCCCAGGCCTCGATCCGGGTCGCCTTGAAATCCGAGGACCAGCCGATCTTGGTGCAGAGCGGCGCGACGATCTCCTCGACCCGCGCCACCGGCCCGTTCGACTGGCCGAAATGGTTGGCGAGCACGATGCCGCCGCCGGGGCGCACCACGCGCAGGAACTCGGAGAGCGCGGCTTCCGGGTTCGGCACCAGGGTGATGAGGAACTGCGCCACCACCGCGTCGAAGCTCGCATCGGCATAGCCGAGGCGGCACACATCCATGACCTGAAGGCCCTTCACGTGGGTCAGCCCCTTGCGGAGCACCTTGCCGCGGGCGCGCTTGAGCATGTCCTCGGAGAGATCGACGCCGCAGACGAAGCTGTCGCGGGGATAGTAGCCGAGGGACAGGCCGGTGCCGACGCCGGCCTCCAGCACCCGCGGCCCGTGGGCCACGGCCGCCTCGACGGCGGCGCGGGCGGCCGGCTCGGTGAGCTTGTCGTAGACGACATCGTAGACCGGCGCCCAGCGGGCATAGGCCTTGCGCATCAGCTCGGTGGTGGGCCCGGCCTCGGGCGCCCGCTCGCTCAGCATCTCACTGTCACCCTCTCATTACTTCCGGCCTCAAGCGCCGGCAGCCGCCTCCGCGGCTTTGGCTCTCGCTCCGCTAGACGCCCCGGCGTGGCCGAGGCCGCTTCGCGGGCGCTGTTCGCGCCTGCCGAGCGGTGCGATCGCCCGAAGAGCGATCGCGGGGACTGGGAAAACCGGAAATCAGCCCGGCGCGAAGCAACCCCATCAGGCGGCCTCGGCGGCGCCTGCCTGCAACGCACCGATGCGCCGGATGGTGCCGCCGCCGAGCACCTGCGCGCGCGGGCCGTCATCGGCGTAGATCACGCAGGCCTGGCCCGGCGAGACACCGTCCTCGGGAACGAGCAGTTCGACCTCGGCGCAGGCCTCGGCCGCGTTCCACGAGAGGCGCGCAGGCCGTGGCTCGCGGGTCGAGCGCACGCGCACGGCCACGGACCTCTCCGCGATGTCCTCCGGCGCGCCGTCGCCGAGCCAGTTGAGGTCGGTGAGCCGAATGCGCCGGGTGGCGAGCGCCGCGCGGGGGCCGACCACGACGCGGGCGGTCTCCGGCTCCAGCCGCACCACGTAGAGCGGCTCGCCGGCCGAGAGCTTGAGGCCGCGGCGCTGGCCCACCGTGTAATGGATGATGCCCTCGTGGTCGCCGAGGCGCCGGCCGTCGAGATCCACGATCTCGCCGGGGCGGGTCGCCTGCGGCCGGAGCTTGGCGATCACGTCGGCATAACCGCCCTGGGGCACGAAGCAGATGTCCTGGCTGTCGGCCTTGTCGGCGACCGCGAGGCCCAGCTCCCGAGCCAGCGCGCGGGTCTCGTCCTTGGGCCGCTCGCCCAGGGGAAAGCGCAGATAGGCGAGCTGCTCCGGCGTCGTGGCGTAGAGGAAGTAGCTCTGGTCGCGGGCCGGATCGAGGGCGCGGTAGAGCGCGCGCCCGCCCTCCGGCCGCGCCCGGCTCGCCACGTAATGGCCGGTCGCCAGAGCCTCGGCCCCGAGGTCGCGGGCAAGGCCGAGCAGGTCGCGGAACTTCACCGAGCGGTTACACTCGACGCAGGGGATCGGCGTCTCGCCCGAGAGGTAGCTGTCGGCGAAGCGGTCGATCACCGATTCCCGGAAGCGGTCCTCGTAGTCGAGGACGTAGTGCGGAATGCCGAGCGTCTCGGCCACCGCCCGCGCATCGTGGATGTCGCGGCCGGCGCAGCAGGCGCCCTTGCGATGGGTCGCCGCGCCGTGATCGTAGAGCTGGAGCGTGACGCCGACGACGTCGTAGCCCTCGCGCTTCAGCAGGCCGGCCACGACCGACGAATCGACGCCGCCCGACATGGCAACGACGACGCGCGTCTCGTGCGGGGGCTTCGGGAGATCCAGCGAGTTCATGGCCGGTGATGGGGCCGGGTGCCGGCCGTTGGCGGAGCCTTCGGGCGCGCGCCGGACCTGTGGGGTCCGGGCGCATGTCGGGTGTCTATAGCGATCCCGGCCCCGACTTTCCAGGGATGGGGACGAGGAGAGCGGGCTCAAAGCCCGGATCGTGGCCCCGAGCGGCCGGCAAATCCTGCCGGGAGGCCGGCAGATCTGGCCGAGCCGGCGAGCGGCGGCCCGCACTCTGAAAAACTTTCTCGCTTTTTATCAGTAGCTTAGACTTCAACGGCAGATGGTGCGCGGATTGCTCTGGCCTCCTCCGGCTTCGGCGACGAAGGATAAGGACGGCATCGTGGTTTCGCGCACAGATCTGGCGGAGGCGTTTTTCAGGCAGACCTTGCGGCCCTCCTCCTCCGGGACGCGGGGGGCTGAGGGCAGGGCGCGGTTCAGCCTGGAACCCGCGGAGCGGAAGCCGGCGGCCCCGGCCCGTCCGGCCTCCCGCCGCGACGAAACCGCCTCCGCCCGCAGCGATGCCATTCGGGCGGACAGGATGGAGGCGGGCAAAGCCGAGAACACCAGGACCGGGGCTGCCGGAGCGGGAACGGCCAAGAGCGACAGGACCAAGACCGACAGGACCGAAAGCGGGCTGTCCGGCGCTTTGCAGGAGAGCCGCGCCCAGGCCGCCACGGCCCGCAACAAGCCGCTCGCGGCAAGGACGGCGCGGGACGGTGCGGAGGCCGCCTCGGCCCGAGGTCCGGGTGCCGCCGCGCAATCCGCCTCGCAGCGGCCGGAACGCCCGGCGGCCGACGCTGCGGAACCGGCCCAGGAAGCGGCTGCGGAAGAGGCTGCCGCCAAAGAAGCCGGTGCCGTGGTGGTGTCCGAGGACGAGGCACGGGAGCGGGACGAGACCGATCCCGCATCACCGGACGCCGCCGATCCCACGGCCCTCCTCTCCCCGCCCCCCGCTCCGACGCCGGCGCCGACGAGTGCCTCGGCAGACGATGGCGGGCTCGACGCGGATCAAGCCGTCACGGGCCTGTCCGGCGAGGCGACGGCCACCGGTCACGCCGCGAAGGCCGGGACGGGGGATGCCCCCGCCGTCGGCGTGGGCACGGCCGGCTTCGAGGCGGCGCTGACCGAGGCGCAGGCGCCCACCGCCTCACCCGTTCCGACTCCCGCCGGCCCCGGAACCGCTCTGACCCCGCCCGGCAGCGTCGGCGCCGCGCAGGGCCCGCAGGCCGCTCAGGCCGCGGACGCCGCCGCCGCGGCACCCCAGCCGGCGACGCCGCCGATTCCGCTCGGCGCCGTGCCGATGACGATCGGGCTGCGCTCGCTCTCGGGCATGAACCGCTTCGCGATCCGCCTCGACCCGGTCGAACTCGGCCGCATCGACGTGTCGCTCGACCTCGACAAGGCGGGGGGCAAGGCGCGGGCGCATCTCGTCGTGGACCGTCCCGAGACCCTGGCCCTGCTCCAGCGCGATGCAGGCTCCCTGCAACAGGCGCTGGCGCAGGCCGGCTTCGAGGTCGGCGCCGAGGCGGGCGGGGGCGGGATCGACCTGTCGCTGCGCGGCGAGACCGGATCGCAGGGCGGCCGGGACGGCGAATCGGCCTCCCGCGACCGCTCCGACGGCGGGCCGGGCGGACGGGACGCCCGCCCCTCCCCGCTCGACGCCATTCCCCTGCGGCAGCTCCGTGCCGTCGGCAATCTCGACATCCGGATTTAGGACGACGCCATGGCCGCCGGCATCACGAGCAATACGAGCAGCACCAGCATCACCGGCGCGAGTGCCGCCTCGACCACCGACACGAAGTCGATCGCGGGCAACTTCACGCAGTTCCTGACGCTGCTCACCACGCAGCTCAAGAACCAGAACCCGCTCGATCCGCTCGACACCAACCAGTTCACTCAGCAGCTCGTGCAGTTCGCGGGCGTCGAGCAGCAGCTCAAGACCAATTCCTCGCTCGACACGATCCTGACCAACTCGAAGGCGGCCTCGGCCTCGTCCGCCTCCGGCCTGATCGGCAGGACGATCACCGCGGACGGTGCCGCCACCGATCTGACGAACGGCAAGGCGACCTGGACGCTGACCCCGGACCGGGCCGCCGCCAGGGCCGTCATCACCCTCAAGGCCAGCGACGGCACCGTGGTGGCCACCAAGACCACGACGCTCAAGGCCGGCGCGCAACCCTTCGAGTGGGACGGCACCGGAACCTCGGGCCTCTCGGCCAAGGACGGGCGCTACACGATCACCGTGGATGCCCTCGATACGACGGGCACGAGAGTCGCCGTCGACACCAAGGTTTCGGGCGTCGTGGACGGCGTCGACCTCAGCGGCTCCGAACCCGTGTTGACGATCGGCACGGCCCGCGTGCCGGCGTCGAGCGTGAAAACGCTTTCTGCACCAAGCTCTTGATGCCCTGCAGCATCGATGGAACCGGAATTGTCCACAACTGCTCACAACAATCGAATCGCATTCGAGCGGCCGACTTCAAGAACTTTTAAGCGGGTGCAAGTACCTTCCCTCTCGACAGGTCAGTCGAGTGTAGAGCGTATCATGACCGAAACACCCCGGCCCCGCGTGAAGTATGTGATTGGGCCCGACGGCAGCCCCCTGACGATCGCCGATCTTCCCCCCGTCACCACCCGTCGCTGGGTCATCCGCCGAAAGGCCGAGGTCGTTGCCGCCGTCCGCGGCGGCCTGCTCAGCCTGGAGGAGGCTTGCCAACGCTACACCCTGACCACGGAAGAATTTTTGAGCTGGCAGTACTCCATCGACCAGCACGGACTCGCCGGCCTGCGCACCACGCGCATCCAGCACTACCGTCACTGAAATCAGCCAGTTCGACCCGTACGTTGCGCATGACCTGTTCGCGCAACGCATGAGGAGCCGCCTCCGGAGCACCGGGGCGGCTCTCGTCGTTTTCGGCCCCCTCGGCCTGTCCGATCCCCTCGCCCCGGCGCCATCCGGATCCGCGTTCGTGACGGTGACAGGCTCCGCGTTAACGCCTCGCTAACCACGCACCGGGCAATTCTTGCCGGGCGACCGCGCATCCCTCGCGGCCGCACCGCTGTGCGCAGGCGTGCCCGTCCGTGAAACCCATCCTCGATCTGGTGACGAAGCTCGGGCCCGCGCGCATCGCCGCGATGGCGGCCGTGACGCTGACGCTGGTCGGCTTCTTCGCCTTCGTGATCCTGCGGGTCTCGCGGCCCGATATGGGCGTGCTGTTCTCCGACCTGTCGATGCAGGATTCCTCGGCCGTGATCCGGGAGCTCGACGCGCGCGGCATCACCTACGAGACCAAGGGCGAGATGGGCCAGACCGTGCTCGCCCCCCGCGGCGACCTCGCCAAGCTGCGCATGGACTTCGCCGGCAAGGGCCTGCCGTCCCAAGGCGGCATCGGCTACGAGATCTTCGACAAGGGCGACGCCTTCTCCTCCACGAGCTTCGTCCAAAACGTGAACCACCTGCGGGCGATGGAGGGCGAGCTCGCCCGCTCGATCCGCGCCATCGGCCGGGTCCAGGCGGCCCGCGTCCACCTCGTCATCCCCGAGCGCCGCCTGTTCGAGCGCGACCGCGAGGCGCCCTCGGCCGCCATCGTCGTCAAGCTGATGGGCGATCTCGATTCGAGCCAGGTGCGGGCGATCCGGCATCTGGCCGCCTCCGCAGTCGAGGGCCTGAAGCCCGAGCGGGTCTCGATCGTCGACGAGCGCGGCCGGCTGCTGGCCGACGGCGCCCGCGGTGCGGAATCCGACGGGGCGGGGGCTCTTGAGGAGCGGCAGGCCGGCATCGAGCGGCGGATGCGCTCGCAGATCGAGGAGATCGTGGCCGGCATCGTCGGCCAGGGCCGCGCCCGGGTGCAGGTGACCGCCGAACTCGACCTCAACCGGGTCGAGAGCCGCTCGGAGAGCTTCGATCCCGAGAGCCGGGTGGTCCGCTCCACCCAGACGCGCTCCGAGAATTCCCTGACCGGCGGGGCGGAGGGGCAGGTCAGCGTCGGCAACGAATTGCCGGGCGCCAGCCAGACCCAGGCTCAGCCGCAGCAGAAGGATTCCTCGCAGAAGAACGAGGAGACCACGAATTACGAGATCTCCCGCGTCACCAAGGTCGAGACCCTGGAGGGCGGCCGCCTCAAGCGTCTGTCGGTGGCGGTGCTGGTCGATGGCGTCTACGCCCCCGGCGCCGACGGCAAGCCCGCCTACCAGCCGCGCTCGGACGCCGAGATCGCGCGCATCACCGCGCTGGTGCGCACGGCGGTCGGCTACGACAAGGTCCGCGGCGACCAGGTCGAGGTGGTCAACCTGCGCTTTGCCGAGACCCCCAACGCCCCCGAATTCTCCGAGCCCGGCCTGATCCAGTCGTTCCTGAGCCCGACCAAGGAAGAGGTGATGCGCCTCGTCGAGCTCACGGTGCTGAGCCTGCTCACCCTGGTCGTGCTGATGGCGGTGGTGCGTCCGCTCCTGCGCCGGGTGCTCGAATCCGATGCGCCGGTGGCGCTCGCCGGACCGGCCGGCGCGCTCGCGCTGGCCGGGGCGGCGGGCGGCGAGGGGACGGTCGAGATCGCGGTGCGCGAGAACACCACCAACAGGTTCCTCGAGTCGGCCAAGATCAACGGCCAGATCCAGGCCGAGACGGTCGAGCGCGTCGTCGACATGGTGCGGGCGAGCCCGACCGAGACGGTCGAGGTGCTGCGCAACTGGATCCACGATTCCTGATGGCCGCTGACACCAGGCAGAACCGGAAGAGAGGAGGACATTCGTGTCCGCGGGCGTAAACTTCAACGCTGCCATGGAGAGCCTCGATGCGTCGAAGGCCTTCGCCGAGATGCCGGGCCCGCAGCGCGCCGCCGCCCTCCTGCTGCTGCTCGGCGAGGAGGAAGGTGCGCCGATCTGGCAGCGCCTCGACGAGGACGAGATCAAGCTCGTCAGCCACGCCATGGTGCAGCTCGGCTCGCTGGAAGCGGCCACCGTCGAGCGGCTGATCGTCGATTTCGTCTCGCGGCTGTCCTCGGGCGGCGGCATCACCTCGAACTTCGAGCGCACCGAGTCGCTGCTGCTCAAGATCTTCCCGCCCGAGCAGGTCTCGTCGATCATGGCGGAGATCAAGGGCGCGTCGGGCAAGCGCGTCTGGGCGAGCCTGACCCAGATCGACCCCGAGATTCTCGCGAACTTCCTGCGCAACGAATACCCGCAGACCGTGGCCGTCGTTCTCTCGAAGGTGCGGGCCGACTACGCCGCCAAGGTGCTCACGATTCTCCCGGAGGAGTTCGCCATCGACGTACTCAACCGGATGCTGCGCATGGAGACCGTCCAGAAGGAGGCCCTGCGCCATATCGAGGAGACCCTGCGCACCGAGTTCGTCTCGACCATCGCCCAGACCACGCGGCGCGACGCGCACGAACTCATGGCCGAGGTGTTCAACGCCTTCGACCGTCAGACCGAGACCCGCTTCCTCGCGGCGATCGACCAGGCCAATCGCGGCTCGGCCAAGAAGATCCGCCAGCTCATGTTCACCTTCGAGGATCTCCTGAAGCTCGATCCGGGCTCGGTCCAGACCCTGATGCGCAAGGTCGACAACGACACCCTGTGCCGCGCGCTCAAGGGCGCCGACGAGCGGGTGCGCGCTTTCTTCATGCGCCAGATGTCGACCCGCGCGGCCAAGAACCTCACCGACGAGATGGGCTCGATGGGTCCGATCCGCCTCAAGGAGGTCGATGAGGCGCAGGCCAAGATGACGGAACTGGCCAAGGAACTGGCCGAGAAGGGCGAGATCATGATCGCCAAGAACGGCGGCGAGGAGGAGTTGGTCTATTGAGCACGCGCGCCTCCCGCCCCTTCCTGTTCGACACCGATTTCGGCCGCCCGCGCGGGCCCTCCGCCGCCGACGCGGAGGCCTCGGCCCGGGCGGAGGCCGAACGGGCCGCCATCGAGGCGGCCGCCTATGCCCGCGGCCTTCAGGACGGCCGGGCGGAGGCCGCCCTCCAGGAACAGGCCCGGCTTGCCGACGCGCTGACCCGGGTCGGGCTCGCCGCGGCCGGCCTCCTCAACCAGTCCGATGCCCGCGACGGCGAGCGCGAGGCCCAGGCGCTGACCTTCGCGGCCGCCCTCGCCCGCCGGATCGCGGGCGAGGCCCTCGATGCGCGGCCCCTGGCGACGGTGGAGGAGGCGGCCCGCTCCGCGCTCCGGCACCTGCGCGGCGTGCCCCACCTCGTGCTTCGGGTGAACGAGGGCCTCGTCGATGACGCGGAGACACTGATGAAGCGCCTGTCGCGCGAGAACGGCTTCGAGGGCCGCCTCGTGGTGCTCGGCGAACCCGACATGGCGCCGGGCGATGCCCGGCTCGAATGGGCCGATGGCGGTGTCGTGCGCGAGCGCGCCCGTATCGAGGCCGCGGTCGAGGCCGCCCTTTCCCCTAATTTCGCCAGCGCAGAGGCCTGAGCCCGATGTCGAGCGACGATTTCAGCCTGCCCCAGCTCAACGAGGGCGACATGCCCTACGACGAGGGCGGCCCCGGTTCCGTCCGCGACGCGCCGACGAGCCCGAAGAATGCGGCGGACCTCGAACAGGTCTTCGACGTGCCGGTGGTGGTCTCGGCGGTGCTGGGCTCCTCGCGCATGCCGATCGGCGACCTCCTGCGGCTCGGCCCCGGCGCCGTGCTCGAACTCGACCGCAAGGTCGGCGAGGCCATCGACATCTTCGTCAACAACCGCCTCGTCGCTCGCGGCGAGGTCGTGCTGGTCGAGGAGCGCCTCGGCGTCACCATGACCGAGATCATCAAGAACGATCACTGATCCTTTGGTGTGCCGATCCCGGCCTGCGGCCGGGATCGGCACGTCCGGCGGATGGCCGCCGCCCCGCCTTTCGCGGGGGCGGCCTGCGATGAGGGATCATCGCAGGCCGGGCGGGCCATCTGAACCGGAAGAATTTGTCGGAGACACCACGCCATGCGGCTGCTCATCGTCGGACGGCTCTCGAGCGAGCTCGTCACCGCCTCGAAGATCGCCATGAACCGGGGCGCCTCGGTCACCCATGCCGACGGGATCGACCAGGGGCTCGCGACCCTGCGCGCCAAGGGCGGCGACCTCGTCATGGTCGATGTCGGCCTCGACATCCGCCGGCTGGTGCAGGCCTTGTCCGACGAGCGCATCCGCACGCCGGTGGTGGCCTGCGGCATCGCCTCCGACGCCCGCGCGGCGGTGGCGGCGATCCAGGCGGGCGCCAAGGAGTACATCCCCCTCCCCCCCGACCCCGAACTGATCGCGGCGGTTCTGGAGGCCGTGGCGGCGGATGCCCGCAGTTTCATCTGGCGCGATCCGTCCATGGAGCGCGTGGTGCGGCTCGCCGAGCAGGTCGCCCGCTCGGAAGCCTCCGTGCTCATCACCGGCGAGAGCGGCACCGGCAAGGAAGTGCTGGCCCGCCATGTCCACGCCAAGTCGAACCGGGCCGGCCGCCCGTTCGTCTCGGTCAATTGCGCGGCGATCCCCGAGGCGCTCCTCGAATCCGAGCTGTTCGGCCACGAGAAGGGCGCCTTCACCGGCGCGGTCGCCCGGCGCATCGGCCGGTTCGAGGAAGCGAATGGCGGCACCCTGCTCCTCGACGAGATTTCCGAGATGGACGTGCGGCTGCAATCCAAGCTGCTGCGCGCGCTGCAGGAGCGGGTGATCGACCGGGTCGGCGGCGCCGCCCCCGTCAAGGTCGATATCCGCGTGCTCGCCACCTCCAACCGCAACCTCGCCGACGAGGTAAAGAAGGGCACGTTCCGCGAGGATCTGTACTACCGCCTCAACGTCGTGCATCTGCGCCTGCCCGCCTTGCGCGAGCGGCTGGCCGACATCCTCGAACTCACCGCCCACTTCGCCCGCAAATACGCGGAGCTGAACGGGCTGCCGCTGCGCCCCCTCGCCCGCGAGGCGCAGGCCCTGGTCGCCCGCAACCCCTGGCCCGGCAACGTGCGCGAGTTGGAGAACACGATCCACCGCGCGGTGCTCCTGGCGCAGGGGGCCGAGATCGGTCCGGAGGCGATCCTGAGCCCGGAGGGCGAATCGCTCGCGGCGCCGATGGCGGCCTCCGGCCCGGTCGAGCGGGCGGCGAGCGCGGCGGAGGCTGCCACCCGTGGGCTCGTCGGGCGCACCGTAGCGGATGTCGAGCGCGACCTGATCCTCGACACCCTCGACCATTGCCTCGGCAACCGCACGCATGCGGCGCGCATCCTCGGCATCTCGATCAGGACGCTACGCAACAAGCTCAACGAGTATGTCGAGGCCGGCGTGAAGGTGGCCGAGCCCGGCGGCGTGCGGGCCATGGCGGCCTATGGTTGAGCCTGATGGCGTCGAAGGACGCCGAACGGATTCTAAGGCGTAAGCACGGTCGGAGCGGGGGCGGCAGGCAGCACCGCCACACCGCGCATCCGCGCGAGCCATCTCTCGCTCCAAGGCCCCAGCTGCCCGGCAGCGTGGAACGAAATCGCAGCGACGAGCAGGCCCGCGACGCAGTCGCAGGCATAGTGAGCACCATGTGTCACGGCCGAAACCGTCATCACGGCATTCAGGAGAAGCACGACCCAGCGCAAGCGCTTCAACGGCCAGATCGCCGCCGTCACAAGGTAGGCGACAGCGCAGTGAAGTGACGGAAAGGAGATCAGCGGCCCGACTTCGTTCAGAGGCAAGCCGCGCATCGTGCCGTCACGCAACGCGTGCAGATCCACGAGCGGCGTCGCGCCCTGGAAGAGCAGATGCGCCTCGTCCGGCCCGAGGAGGCCGGCCGCGCCCTCTGCCGGCAACACGGCGCTGATGATCGTCGTCATCGTCACGCAGAGGATGAAGGACGACACGAAACGATCGGAGCGACGCACCTCGCCCAGAGCTGCGAGAAGGACGGGGGTAAGGCCGAGTTGCGGGAAGAATGTCTCGTAGGCTTGACCCAGGATCTCCATCAAACCCCGTCACTCGACCATGAAGGTCTGGAAAATCAGCCAGTCGAAGCCGAATGCGCGATCGATCCCGATGAACCAGTCATCGCGCAGCGGCAGGCTGAAGGCTTGAACGCCGTAGGCAAGAGCGCCGGCCGTGGGGAGCTGTATGATCAAGACCGCCAGCAGGGCGAGTCCCGCGCCGAAGCGACGGCGGCAGATCGAACGAGTATTGAAATAGACCGCTCCGGCCAGCATCGAGAGCGGAGCAAGCCATTGGACAAGAGAGGTGTGGAGCCAGACGTCCGTCAGACTCTGAACACACATGGCCGCTGCAACCGACAGGAGCAGCAGGCCGTAGGTTGACGGCGACGGGCCGGTAGCATCCGCCGCCCTGGTCGGGAAGGTGCGCAGGAAAGGCATGGAACGCTCGCTCGCGGGACGCCGAAGCTTCGCGCATTAGCTGTTTCCATCAAATGAAAGCAACTTCTGATTTTACGAAATTTCTGAAGGTACCCCCTCATTGAGGTAGCCGGTTCCCCATGTCCGTTCGATGACGGCGGCCAAACACGGGGGCGATGACGGCACGGGCTTGAGCATCCGGCTCGCTGCATCCGGTTGGACCGCCTCACCGGGTCCGTGTGCGACACGCGGAAGATGTAGCGTGCCGCCTCGCGCGACCGCTGGCGATCCCTTACGCCGTAGAGTTACAGAATACACCCGGACGAGGTCATCACGTTTCCCGCAGCCACTTCCAGACGTGTTGCTCCGTCCCTTGGCCGCCGATGTGCTGGGCCACCCGGCGCTCACGACGCCAAGCCTGAGGCGGGACGCCGTAACGGCTGCGGAAGCTACGGCTGAAATGCGCGATGCTGCGGAAGGCAAACACCTCGGCCAATCGGCTTATGGTGCGCGTCTCCAGGGGATCGGAAAGGGCGTCGCGCACCGCTTTCAGGCGCTCGCCTTGAACGAAGTTCATCACGCCTTCCCCGGGCTCGAACAGCCGGTAGAGGGTGGCACGCGAGACCCGCATCTCCTGGGCTAAAAACTCCGGCGATAAGTCAGGCCGCGATAGGTTCGCTCGTACGATCGTCTTAGCCAGCGCCATTAGGCCACCATCGAGTTCCTGGCCCTCCAGCACGTCAGCGGCCTGTGAGGCATCGAGTAGGCGGTGCAGGAAGACAACGAACGCATCGGCAAGACCTGGGGCCTCGTCGGCGCGCGTGGTCGGCAAATGGTGGTAGATTTCTTGAATGCGCGCGGCCAGCAGCCGGTTGCGGTCCACATCGAAGAGGAGGCCGTGCTTCTCAAGTGTCAGCCCATGGAGGCGGGTGCAGGGTACGGCGATGCCAACCACATCGGTTCGGTCAAGCGTGCCGTCGAGCAGGTGACGGCGGCCGATAAAGGTCACGGTGCCAGGCGAGGCTGAGACCGGTTTGCCAGCGACAGTGCCCTGGAAGCGGCCGGACCGGTAGAGTTGGACCATATAGTGGTCGGGACCGGCGTCCACGCGTCGGCGGTCACGCTGGAGCCGCTGGGTCGAGAGCAGCGAGCGCTGGGCGACGAGGTCGTCGATTGGGTAGGTGATGTTGGTGCCGAACGGCAGCGGGGCGGAGGACGTTGTCGGACGAACGTCGTACATCGGCGCCAGGAGGGTGCGCCACCGCTCGAAGGCCTCCCCAGGCGGCAAGCCTGAGGTCGTCAGGAAGAAGTGCGGCAGGCCTGCCTCAGCCGCCGTCCCGTCTGCGCACAAAGCCCAGATCCTTTGCCATCCGACCCCTTCGGGGGAGGGACGTAGGGCATAAGACCCATGGTGGAGCAACCCAAATGCCCGTGTCCGGTCCGAGAACCGCAAACGCGTCGCAAGCAGGGCGAATGACCGCTCTCGGTAACATCGCAAGCGGGATCGAGGCGTCGGTGGAAGGTCTGTTTAAGGCCAAGAGGCCACGATCTGCAGGCCACCCTCACCGGCCGCCTCACACCGCCGAAGCGATTGGCTTTCGGCTCCGACAGCATCCCAAAATGGTGATGCTGCAACCGGCCCCCCCTCACCGCTTCTTGGTGAACTGCGCCTCGTACTCGGCGTTCTGGGCTGCCCGCGCCTGCTCGATCTTGCGCAGGGTGAGGAAGCGGACGATGTCGAACTCGACGTCGCGGATCGTCTCCTCGATCAGGTGGCGCTGGAGCAGAATGCGGGGATCGTCGCCGGCGAGACCCTCGCGGTCCTGGAGCCGCTGCACCGCTTGCCGGACCACGGTGTAGACCTGATCGCGCTCCTCCCGACTCATGGACGGACTGACGGCGCGCGCGATGAGATCGGTGAAATCCGCCATGGAAGCCGTTCGATGAAAGCCGTTTGCCCGCCGCCGCTTAGAGCGCATTCCGACGAAGCGAAAGCCGGTTCGTCGGAATGCGTGTCACAACAAGGCTCTAGAGCCGGTTGTCGTTGATCGCTGCGGTCACGAGCGAGACCGAACTCCACAGGACGGTGAAGCAGAACAGGGCCGCGAACAGGGCGTAGAAGGGGGCCGGATATTCCGAATAGGTCGGCAGCAGGGGCGGCACGAAAGTCGCCAGATAGATCTGCTGCTTGGCCGCCGCGATCCGGGCGCGGTCGAGGATCATCTGCATCGAGGCGTTGAGCTTCTCCGCCACCGTCTGCTCGACCATCAGGCCCTCGTATTCGAGCAGGGCCTGGGTGAGGTTGTGCTCGGAGTTCGAGACGATGCCGTCGGTGGTGAGGCGGCTCTGCAGATCCTTGATCTGCCCGTCCAGCGCGCCGAGGGTGGCCACGAGCACCTGGATGCCGCGGCTCTTCTCGTCGAGCTTGGAGTCGCGCAGCACGCGCAGGTCGTTCTCCGCCTTGATCTTGTCCTTGCGCAGAAGCTCGATCGTGGTCACGGCCGCTTCGGCCGACTTCACCGGATCGATGATGCCCCAGCGGTTGCGGAACTCCTGCATCGCGATCCGCGCCTGCTTGAGCCGCACGGCCGACTGCTCCACCTCCTTGATCGCATTGGCGATCATGTCGCTCTGGGCGCGGCGCGAGATGCTGTTGATCAAGGTCTCGGAGCGGGCGATCACCTCCTGCGAGATCGCGACCGCGTCTTCGGGCTTGAAGGCACGCACCTTCAGGTGGATCACGCCGGAAATCGCATCGATGTGCGGGATCACCTGCCGGCGCCAGTAGCGCACCAGCTTCTCGATCGGCTGACCCGCGCCGTAGCCGGCCCAGAAATCGATCCCGTCCTGGGAGAACATCCGTTCGAGGCCGAGCTTGGCATCGACGGCCTCCACCATCGGCCGGCTGCCGATGTAGTCGCGCAGGATGAAGCTGTCCTGGCTGTTGTGCTTCTGGATCAGGTCGCTGTGCAGGCCGAGTTCGGCGCTGGCCATCGGCTCGACATTGCCGCGCACGGCGAACTGCGACACGACGATGTATTGCGGGCTGGCGATCGCGAAGACGTAGAGGCCGACCAAAGCGGTCGGCGCCAGCGCGAACAGGCAGTAGCTGCGGAACAGCCGCTTGGCCATCCGCTCGGGCGGACGCGCCTGCCGCGGCCGCAGGCCAGGCAGCCGGGTCCATTCGAGGCCGCGTCGCGCCCGCTCGACCAGCGCCCGACCGGGGAACCCGCCCTTACCGGGAGAGACCGGTTCGATCGTCTCGGCGTTGCGCCGCAGATCCGGCACGGAGCGCCGGGCAAGATCCATGAGCGACTGGACGCTCGGGCTCGGCCGAACCCGCGTCGCCTGCTTGACCTCGTCGTCGGAACTCATCGAATGGGGGTCCTCACGGATCCGCGGCCGGAGCACACCCGCGCGAAGGGCCTCGCGCCCAGCCACTCGCGATACGCTCGGACCAGAGGCTTCGGCAAGCTCGGGGGGCATCCTGTCTGGTGGTTCAGGTCACGTTCTTTTCGGCCCTTTTTAAGGCGCGGCGATCCGCCGGGATTGCGCCTCGGGCCGGGGGGCTGCGATACCGCCCCCGAAACGGAGTGCGGCCCGAATCGAAGGGCCGGACGGAGGGCCATGTGGGACGGCGGCAGGATCCGGGCGGGGCGGCCCGAGCGGACCGGGTTGAATCGGCCCGGACCGGGACGACCAAGGTGAGGACGGCCAAAGCGGGCTTCTCGGACCTCGTGCTGGTCTGCCGCAAATGCGCCAAGCGCCAGGGCGTGGACCGCAAGCAGCTCGGCCGTGCCGTCAAGCGGGCGTTCAAGCAGGGCGGGGGCGCCGGCAAGGTCCGGGTGCTGGAGACGGGCTGTCTCGGGCCCTGCCCCAAGCGGATGCTGACGCTGGCCACACCGGAATCCCTGGCGCGTCGCCGCGTGATCCTCGTCGATCCGGCGCTCGATGCCCTCGGCCCCGCGGCACTCACTCTCACCGCCGCAGTGCCGTCACCGGCCCCACCCGTCCCGGTGTTCGAAGCGTCCGAGGCGAGCTTGGACGGCTCGCCCGTTGGAGCCGACCATGGCTGAGGCCCCCACTCGCCATGTAGACGGGCGCGAAGATCCCTATGCGGACCGGCCCGTCGAACGGCCGCTCCCAGGGCGTCTCCTGCGCGGGCTGCTGCGCCGGCTGCCGCTCGTCGGCACGCTGGTCGGGCTGGGGCTGGGCGTCTGGCTCGTCGCCACCAACGATCTCGCGGCGATCGGTGCGGCCTTCTGGCGGATCGGCCCGGCGGGGCTGGCCGCCATCGTCGGCGTGCGGGCCGTCATCGTGTTGCTGTGCGGGCTCGCCTGGGCACGCGTGCTGCGCGGCATCCCGCCCTCGGGACGTCACGCCTCTCCTGCGAAAGCCGCCGCCGAGCCTCCGGTCGAGACCGGCGCCTTCGTGATCCTGCGCTTCGTGCGGGAGGGCGTGAACGTGCTCCTGCCGGTCGCCTCGGTGGGCGGCGAGGTGGTGGGCGGGCGCCTGCTGACCTTCTGGGGCGTCGCGGGCAGCCTCGCGGCGGCCTCGCTGCTGGCCGACATGCTGATCCAGGTCGCGACGCAGGTGGCCTTCACCGGGCTCGGCGCCGGCCTGCTCTGGCGGCTGCCGGGGGAGGCCGCCGCCGTGCTCGCGTGGTGGACGACCCAGGCCGCCGCCGTGGCGGTGGCAGCGGTCGCCGCCTTCTTCGCCCTGCAGAGGCTCGGCGCGGCGCGGGGGCTGGAGCGGCGCCTCGCCGCGCTGGGGCGCCGCTTCCTGCGCTCGGCGGCCCCGGAGGGGGCGAAACCGGAGGCGGGCGCGGCGGGTATCCTTTCCGTGCAGGGGGCCCTCGACGCGGTCTGGGCCCGCGGCCGCCGCAGGCACATCGCTCAATCGGTCGCCCTGCACGCCGTGGCCTGGGGGCTCGGCGCGGCCGAGATCTGGATCGTGCTCGCCTGTATCGGGGTCGAGGTGAGCCTGACCGAGGTGCTGGTGCTGGAATCACTCTCGCAGGCGATCAAGTCGGCGGCCTTCGCCGTCCCGAGCGGGCTCGGTGTGCAGGAGGGCGGCTTCGTCGTGGTGGGCGCCCTGTTCGGGCTCGACGCGGGCACCGCGATCGCCCTGTCGCTCGCCAAGCGCGTCCCCGACGTCGTTCTCGGCCTGCCCTCGCTGATCGTCTGGCAGACCCTCGAAGCCAAGCAAGCGCAGGTGCTGCCGCCGCGCTGAGTTTCGGGTTTCGAAAGGGCAAGCCCTTTCGCGGGTCCAGGGCAAAGCCCTGGAGAAGCCTCGCCGATCAGCCCTCGCTCATCGTCAGCCACCCGCGCATGGCCTCGAACGTCGCGATGCCCGCGGCGAAGGCGGCGGCGGCTTCCGCCTCCGGCAACCCGTCCAGGCGTTCGCGGAAGGCCCGCCAGAGCGGCCCGGTCGCGCGGCCGCGGCCGGCATAATAGGCCAGAGGCACGTCCTCCCCGTGCAGGCGGGCGACGTGGCGGCCGATGACGGCGCCGCCCAGCGTCGAGCCCTCCAGCACGTAGAGCGCGCCCAGCGCCGCACCCGCCCCATCGAGGCAGGGTGCGGCGGGCATCTGACCGGTCGCCGCGTCGAGGGCGTGCAGATCCGCATCGAGAGCCAGGAGCCGTCGGCGCGGATCGAAGAAGGCTGCATCCGCGAGCGCGGCCCCGATCGCCGGCTCATAGGCGGCGTGGAAGCCGCGCAGGCGGACCAGCAGAGCCCGGTAGCCGGGCAGCGTCGCCACGCGCGCCTCCCAATCGAGGTCGCGCTCCAGCGCCTCGTGCGCCGCGTGCGTGGCGTCCCGCAAGCGGGCGTGCAGGCTGTCGCTCAAGCGGGGCTCAGGCGTGAACGGTGAAGCAGGCGCCGTCGGCGTTCTCGACGTCGAGGCGGGCCCCGATCTGGTCGAGCATGGCGCGGATCAGCTTCATGCCGAGCCCGGTGCCCCGCGCCTTGGCGTTCTCCCAGCCCGACGGCATGCCCTCGCCGTCATCGCAGATCCTGAGGCGGACGGCCGCCCCCTCGCCCCCTGCCACGGAGACGCTGATCCGCGCGCCCTTCTCGGGCTTGCCGGCATATTTGAACGCGTTGGTCACGAGTTCGGTCGTGATCAGGGAGAGCGCCACCGCGTGCCGGTAGGGCACCATCAGGCCGGGCTCGGCGGTCAGCTCGACGCTGTGCTCGTCGCCGGCCATGCCGGCGAGGTCGCTGCACAGGGTCTGGATGGTCTGGCCGAGATCGACCTGCTCCATGCTCTCGCCCTGGTACAGGCTGTCATGCACCCGCGCGACGCTCATGACGCGGGCCGAGGTCTCGGAGAAGGCCTGGCGCGCCTCCGGGTCGGCGATCTGCCGCCGCTGCATGTGCAGGAAGGCCGTCACGATCTGCAGCGAGTTCTTCACCCGGTGGTCGATCTCGCGGGTGAGCAGATCCTTCTGCTCCAGCAGGCGCTCCTTGTCGGCGAGCAGCCCCGTCAGCTCGTCGATCTTGCGGCGCTGGCGCAGCACCACGCCGTCCACGGCGTCGGCGAGTTGGGCTGCAAGCGCCACCTTCCACGTCGCCCAAGGGGTGGAATGGCCGCGGCGCTCCTCGATCCAGCGCTCGAACGAGCGCCGCGGCAGCACCGCCACCGGGCCGCTGCCGGGCAGGACGGGTTTGCGCGGGTCGCCGCCCCAGGTCACCGTGCTCGGCACTTCCGGCTTGACCCAGAACAGCAGATGCTGGCGCGAGGTGCCGACGAAGGCGGCGAGCAGGCCGCTGGCGATCTCCGTGTAGTCCGAGGCCGGCGCGTGATGCAGCACCAGCGTGTCGGTGACGAAGGTGGTCTCGTCGGGCGGCACGCTCTGCCGCAGCCAATCGGCGAGCGCACGCACCTTCGCCGCCTCCGGCGTGACGCCGACGAGGCAGACGGCCTCGTCCGAGACGATGCCCGCCCCCGTGGCGCCGAACAGGTCGAGCAGGGTCGGATCGCCCTGGGTCAGGGAGGTGACGAAATCGTCGGAACGGGTGAGCCCGCGCACCAGCCGGCCCTGCACGTCGAGATGGCGCTGCCGCTCGCCCCACAGTGCCTTGCCCTCGATCTCCTGCACCCGCATGGCGAAGGCGTCGGTGAGCACGGTGGCTGCGGCGCGGGTCTCCGGCGCGACGTAATGCGGCCGGCGGTGATGGCCGATCATCAGGCCCCAGAGCCGGTTCTCGACCATGATCGAGATCGACATCGAACCATCGACGCCGAGATTGCGCTGATATTCGAGGTGGATCGGCGAGAGCGTGCGGTTCTGCGCAAAGGTAAGGTCGATCGGCGCGTTACCCGCGGCGCGGTCGGCCACCAGCGGCACCGGCACGCAGTCGCGGTCGATCACGAAGCGGCTCTTGGCCTTGGTGTAGAGGGCACGGGCCTGGGCCGGGATATCGGAGGCGGGAAAGCGCAGGCCGATCAGCGGGCGCTGCCAGTCCGGCACCATGTCCTCGGCGATGGCCTCGCCGTTCCAATCCGTGTCGAAGCGGTAGACCAGCACCGATTCGAAACCGGTCATGGCGCGGATTTCGAGGGCGGCGATCTGCGCCGCCTCGGTGAGGGTCTCGGCGGCGCGCAGCCGCATCATGGCGAGTTCGGCGTCGAGCGGGCTCGCGGCGAGGAAGTCCTCGGGGCGCTCCGGCGCCAGTTCCAGCTCGACGATGACCCGGCCGAGATGGGCATGGGCCACGAGGTGGAAGCGCTCGCCCCGCGGCGGAAGCGTCAGTGAGCGGCGCAGGAGCCGCCCGTCGGTCAGGGTGTGGGCGGCGAGCCCGTCGCGGATCGCGGAGACGATCGCGCCCGGCAGCACCGCTTCCAGGTTGAGGCCGTTGGGCGGGAAGAGTTCAGGGGCCAGCACGTCGGCGGCGTTGGCGCTGAAGGCCAGTATCTCGAGACTCGCGGCATCGGCGGCGAGCATCACCGCGTTCGGCTGGATCGAGCCGGGAATGTGGATCGGCTCACGCTCGCACAGGCTCGGATCGACTGGCTCGGCCCGGCTGCGCTGGGCGATCGCCGCGAGGACGGCCTCGCGCGAGGGGCCGGCGGCGATCTGCTCCAGCGGGGTGATCGTCAGCCAGATGCGTCCGCTCGACCCGGACCGCAGGCCGATTCGGGCCCGCAGCGGGGCCGGGATACGGCCGAACACGAATTCGAAGGCCTGATCGGTCGCGCTCCGGCGCTGGCCGCTGAGAAAGCGGCCGTAGAAGCTCGGCACGTTGGTACTGGGCACGAGTTCGCGGAAGAAGTTGCGCCCAATCATCGTGTCGGGCGGCAGGCCGCACATCGCGCCCGCGGCCCGATTGCAGGCGAGCACGATTCCCACGGCGTCGAGGGCAAGAATGCCCACGCCGAATTCATCCCGCTGCTCAGCGGACAAGGCATCGAGATCGACCGGAAGGTCGACCGGACCACCGTTCGGCCCCACGGCGTGCATCTGCGACGGATCGACCATTACGGCAGCCGGTATGCCTGCCGCGCCACGGTTAGGCAATGCCGGCTCTGCCTTCGGCGCGCATTTCGGCGCCCCCGAAAGTCGGACCAAGTATCTGAGAAGACCCAGCTTTGTCTGATAACATACACTCCTCCGCGACACAGTGCGTAGCCGGAACCGGCGGTGGCAAAGCGACGAGTCCGCGTCCCCACCGAGGCAAGACGACAGCCTTGGCGCGCGAGGGTTACTTCAGGTGGTCGGCGAGATCCGAGAGCGCCGTGTCGAGGCCCTCTTCCAGGGTCGGATGGTAGAATGGGCGATCGCGCAAGCGCCGCACGTCCAGCCCGTCCTGCACCGCATAGGCCAGGAGATGACCGAGATGCTCCGCCTCCGGGCCGATCAGCTCGGCGGCGGCGAGGCGCCCGTCAGCCTCCGCGTAGAGGCGGACGCCGCCCTGCGCCCGGTCCATCACCCGCGCTCGGCCCTGGTCGCAGAAATCGGCGCGGCCGACGCGGCGGTCCGCGTCCGGATCGAAGCCGCCACCGATCACCGCGATCTGCGGATCGCTGAACACCATGGTGAGCGCGACCCAGCGCGCCGGCCGCTCGGCCCCCTCGCTGCGGGCGAGCCGCGCGGCGTTGCGCCCGGCGATGCGGCCCTGACGGCTCGCCTCGTGCAGCACCGGGCGGTCGGCATTGGCGTCGCCCGCGATCAGGATCGGGGCGCCCTCGCAGAGCAGCGAGCGGGGATCGTGAACCGGGCCGCCCTTGTCGTTGAGGCTCGCACCGGTGTGCTCCAGGCCGAGGCCCGACACGTTCGGCGGACGGCCGGCGGCGGCGAGCACCCGATCGAACGTCTTGCTCCCCGTGTCTCCCGCGCCGTTCCAGCCGAGGCGCGCCCCCTCGCCCTCGGCCTTGCCGCTTTCAACCTTGGCGCCGAGATGCAGGTCGAAGGCGTCCGAAAAGATCTCGCGGGCGGCCCGCTTCAGGTCGGGATCGCGCAGGCCCCCGAGGCTGTCGCCGGGATCGAACACGCTGGTCGCCACACCGAGCCGGGCCATGGCCTGGGCGAGTTCCAGCCCGACCGGGCCGGCGCCGAGCACGGCGAGGGAGGCCGGCAGATCCTCGATCTCGAACAGGGTGTCGGTGGTGAGAAGCCGGTAGCCCAGCCCCTTCAGCGGCTCGGGCACGCTCGGGCTGGACCCGGTCGCCAGCACCGCCGCCTTGAAGCGCAGGCGGGTGTGGTCGTCGATGCGCAGGGCATCCGGCCCCTCGAACACGGCCCGCCCCGTGAGGCGCGTCTCGTCGGGGAACGTGTCGAGCCCCGCGAAGACGGATTCCACGAAGCGGTCGCGCAAGTGCCGCAACCGGGCGAGCACGGCCGGGCCATCGACCCGCACCGCGTCGACGTGGATGCCGAGCCGATGCGCCTCGCGGGCCTCCTGCGCCGCCTCGGCCGCGGTGATCAGCAGCTTCGAGGGCATGCAGCCGACGCGGGCGCAGGTGGTGCCGCCGGGGCCCTGCTCGATCAGCACGGCGCGGACGCCCGCATCGAGGGCGGCGCGGTGGGCGGCGATGCCGGCGGTGCCGGCCCCGATCACCGCGACGTCGCAGGAGAGTTCCCGCATCGCTCAGGACGCCATGGTGAGGACGGCACCGCCATCGACGCGCAGGTTCTCACCGGTGATGAAGCTCGCCTGTTCCGAGCACAGGAAGGCCACCGCCGACGCGACCTCCTCGACCCGGCCGCGGCGCTTGACGACGATGCCGGGGCGCTTCTCTTCGAGGAAGCTCTCGACCGCCTCGTCGAAGGAGACGCCGAGTTCCCCGGCGCGCTTCTCCATCATCGCGTCGGTCATGGGCGTGGCCACGAAGGCGGGCGCCACCGAGTTCACCAGCACCCCGTCCGGCCCGTAGGCCTTGGAGAGGCCCTTGGTCAGGTTCATCAGGCCGGCCTTGGCGGCGCAGTAGGGCAGTTCCTCGACATAGGGCTGCACCGCGTCCTCGGAGGTGAAGAACACGATCCGCCCCCACCGCGCCTCGCGCATGCCGGGGATGAAGGCGCGGGCGACCCGCACCGCCGCCATCAGGTCGGCCTGGATCGTCGAGAGCCACGCCTCGTCGTCGATCTCCAGGAAGTCGCCCGTGGCCCCGGTGATGCCGGCGGCGTTGACGAGGATGGTGGGCCGCTCGCCGAAGGCTTGGTCGGCAAAGTCGCGCAGCTTGCGCGCGCCGGCTTCGGAGGCGAGATCGGCCTGGCAGGACTTGACCGGGCCGAGCGCCGCGAGCCGCGCGGCCGCCTCCCCCAGCTCCTTCTCCTTCAGGTCGGAGAGGACGACTTTGACCCCTTCGCGCAGCAGATATTCCGCGCTCGCGTAGCCCATGCCGGAATCGCCGCCGGTGATGACCGCGACGCGACCGCTGATGCCGAGATCCATGAATCGATCCTCTTCCCTAACGGCGTCCGGTTCGACCGTGCGAGGGCGGCGCGGTGACCATTTGCGAAAACCGCGGGCCAACGGAGGGCGTGGGGGATCGTTCCAGCCCAACCCTGGACTGCGGCGATCCGACCGCTCGCGCGACGGGGAGGAAAACGAGGCTGGGGCCGCCCCTGACGACGGGCCCACCCTCGGAAGCGGCGCGCCAAAAAGTCTTTGCGCGAACCGGCGACGCACGGCACCTTCCGGGCCCCGACGTCCGAGACGCGAACAGGGAGAGCGACGATGAGCGAGACCGACGCGGCGTCCGCAGCCGTGCCTCCGAAGGGCGGCGTGGTCGCCTATCTCACGCTCGACGGTGCCGTGCGGGCGGCCGAGTTCTACCGGAACGCCTTCGGCGCCGAGATCGTCGCCTCCGTGCCCGCGGACGAGAAGGGGCGGACCATGCATGTCCACCTCGTCGTCAACGGGACTTCGGTGATGCTCTCCGATGCCTTTCCCGAATACGGCCACCCGCTTCAGACGCCGCAAGCGTTCAGCCTGCTCCTGCCGGTCGAGGACATCGCCACGTGGTGGAACCGGGCGGTCGCGGCCGGCGCCGAGGTGGTGACGCCCTACCAGGAGATGTTCTGGGGCGACGTCTACGGGCAGCTCCGCGACCCGTTCGGCGTGATCTGGGCGATGAACCAGGGCAAGCGCCCGGCCTGAGGATCGGAGAGACACAGCATGAGCGACGCCGACGATCCCCGCGACCTCGTCCTCACCCGTCTGATCCCGGCGCCCCGCCGGGCGCTTTGGCGCGCCTGGACCGAGCCGGAGCTGGTGAAGCGCTGGTTCGCCCCGAAACCCTACACGACGCCGGTCGTCGAACTCGACCTGCGGCCGGGCGGGTCGAGTCTCATCGTGATGCGCAGTCCCGAGGGGCAGGATCTGCCCAACCGGGGCGTCTATCTGGAGGTGGTGCCGGATACGCGCCTCGTCGTCACCGACGCCTACCGCTCGGCCTGGGTTCCGTCCGAGAAACCGTTCCTGACGGTGATCCTCACCTTCGCCGACGAGGCCGGCGGCACCCGCTACACGGCACGCGCCCGCCACTGGACGCTGGAGGACCGCCAAGCGCACGAGGCGATGGGGTTCGAACAGGGCTGGGGGATCTGCGCCGACCAGTTGACCAAGCTGGTCCACGGCCTCTGAGGACGCGGCGGACGGTGATCGCCGGCCGCTCCCGAACCCAGGGTTGAAGGGGGCACGCGCCGCGAACCGAAATCGGCGCGGAATATGACATCCGGGCGCGCGTTTGAGCCTGTGCACGACCTCCGTGCGACAGCGGGAAGCGACCGATGCGTTTTGTCCTGATGCTTGCAGCCGGCGTGATGTTCGGCGGTGTCCTGGCCGGCAGTCCGGTCGGCGCCGTGGATTGGCATCCGAGCACGCGCCACCACGATCATCATTTCCACGCCCATCACCCGGCGCGGCACCGCCACTACCACGATCACTCGCACATGCGGGACCATGGGCATGTGCACGGTGAGCACAGAAAGCGCAGCCGCGCGCGGCGGACCAACCGGCGTTGACGCACCGCCGCCGCCCGGTACGGCCGGGCGGCGGCTACCATTGATGGATGCGCCTCAGGCGGCTTCGCCGAGGCACCACGCCAGGATGCCCTTCTGGGCGTGCAGGCGGTTCTCGGCCTCGTCGAACACCACCGATTGCGGACCGTCGATCACCTCGGCGGTGACCTCCTCGCCGCGATGCGCCGGCAGGCAGTGCATAAACAGCGCGTCCTTGGCCGCGGCCTTCATCAGCGCCGCGTCCACCCGGTAGGGCGAGAGCAGGTTATGGCGGAAATGCTCATCGTCGTCGCCCATGGAGACCCAGCAATCGGTGACGACCAGATCCGCCCCCTCGACCGCCGCGTAGGCGTCGGTGGTGGCGTTGACGCGGGCGCCCTCGCGCTTGGCCCAATCGACGAGGGCCGGCGGCATCGCCAGTTCCCGCGGCGCGGCGACGTTGAGGGTGAAGTCGAAGCGGGCGGCGGCGTGGACCCAGCTCGCCAGCACGTTGTTGGCGTCGCCCGACCACGCGACCGTGCGGCCCTGGATCGGCCCGCGATGCTCCTCGAAGGTCAGCACGTCGGCCATGATCTGACAGGGATGCGAGGCCTTGGTCAGCGCGTTGATGACCGGCACCTCGGCATGCTCGGCCAACTCCATCACCAGGCCGTGGTCGAGGGTGCGGATCACGATCGCATCGACGAAGCGCGACAGCACGCGGGCGGTGTCGGACACCGTCTCGCCGCGGCCGAGCTGCATCTCCTTGCCCGTCAGCATCAGGGTGTCGCCGCCGAGTTCGCGCATCGCCACGTCGAAGGAGACGCGGGTGCGGGTCGAGGGCCGGTCGAACACCATCGCCAGCATCTTGCCGGTGAGCGGTCGCTCCGCCGCGCGCTGGCCCTTCACCCGCGCGCGCTTCATCGCGGCGGAGGTGTCGAGGACACCGCGCAGGGTCTCGGCCGAGAAGTCCTTCAGGTCGAGGAAGTGGCGGACATGCGGGCCGCTGCCGTTCAGGGTCGTGGTCATCTCAATATCTACGCGCGCGGTGCCGCCCTCAGGCAGCCCCACGCATCTGCGCCTCCAGATCGGTCGCCGCGGCCTCCAGACAGGCCACGGCCTCGTCCACCTCCGTCTCGCCGACGATCAGCGGCGGCAGGAGGCGGACCACGTTGTCGCCGGCCGGGATCACCAGCAGATGCCGCGCGCGGGCGGCCGCCGTGAACTCGGTGTTCGGCAGGTTGAGCTTCAGGCCCCGCATCAGCCCCTGCCCGCGCAACTCGGCGAAGATAGAGGGATGCCGGTCGATCAGGCCCGCGAGCTTCTGCGTGAGCAACAGGTCCATGCGCTCGACATGCTCGAGGAAGCCGTCCCCGAGCACCACGTCGAGCACGGCGTTGCCGACCGCCATGGCGAGCGGGTTGCCGCCGAAGGTGCTGCCATGGGTGCCGGCCGTCATGCCGCGGGCGGCTTCGGCCGTGGCAAGGCAGACGCCGAGCGGGAAGCCGCCGCCGATGCCCTTGGCTGCGCTCATGATGTCCGGCGTGACGCCCGACCACTCATGCGCGAAGAACCTGCCGGTGCGGCCGACGCCGGTCTGCACCTCGTCCATGATGAGGAGCAGGCCGTGCTCTTCGCAGAGCGCGCGCAGGTGCCGCAGGGTCTCGCCGGGGATGACCCGCACGCCGCCCTCGCCCTGGATCGGCTCGATCATCAGGGCGGCGGTCTCCGGGCCGATCGCAGCGTCCAGCGCGGCGAAGTCGCCGACCGGCACCTGATCGAAGCCCTCGACCTTCGGGCCGAAGCCCTCGATGTACTTCTGCTGGCCGCCGGCCGCGATGGTCGCGAGCGTGCGGCCGTGGAAGGCGCCCTCGAAGGTGATGATACGGTAGCGCTCGGGATGGCCGCCCGCCGCATGGTACTTGCGCGCCATCTTGATGGCGGCCTCGTTGGCCTCGGCGCCGGAATTGGTGAAGAAGGCCACGTCGGCGAAGGTCGCGTCCACGAGCCGCCGGCTCAGCCGCTCCCCTCCCGGGATCTGGAACAGGTTCGAGGTGTGCCAGAGCTTCTGCGCCTGCGTGGTCAACGCCTCGACGAGGTGCGGATGGGCGTGGCCGAGCGCGTTGACGGCGACGCCGGCCCCGAAATCGAGGTAGCGGTCGCCGTCCTCGGCCACCAGCCATGCGCCCTCACCTCGCTCGAAAGCGACCGGGGCGCGGGCATAGGTCGGGAGCAGGGCGGAAGTCACGCGGGTCCGTCTCCTCGGGCTCGATCCAGGGAACGCGATGGCTCCCGAAGTCGCCAAAAGAAAGTGCCGCCTCGGGGGACGGGCGGCACGCGCGCGATTACTAAGAAACGAGGCGCCTGTGTCAATCGCAGGAGGGCGCCGGGGCGGCCCGCGCCCCCGCGATCCGCCCGAAATCGTCGCGCCGCGGTGCCGTCCGGCACCCGCCCTCAAGGCTCAGGCCCGCTGCAGCCGAGTCGATTCCGTCGGTGAGCGCCCGATCATCTTGCGGAAGGTCCGCCCCATCCGCCGTGCATCGGGAAAGCCCGCGCGCAGGGCCGCCTCGCTCAAGGAGACGGTGCCGGAGCGGATCAGCGACTGGGCCAGGGTCACGCGCTCGCGCAAGACATATTGATAGGGCGTCACGCCGAAAGTACCCTTGAAGGCACGCACGAAGTAGCCCTCGCTGAGGCCCGCCGCCGCCGCCATTTCTCCGAGGGACAGGGGCGCATCGATCCGCTCGGCGACGAGTTCGCGCACCCGCCGCGCCTGCCGGGCGGTGAGGGCCGCGCTCTTGCGGGAGGGTGGGCTCGAAAGGGCACCGGAGGCGCGCAGCACCGCGAGCGCGACGCTGTCGACCAGAAGCGCGTCCGCGGCGCTGTCATGGCCGCTGGCCTCCTGCCCCAGGGCGGCCAGGAGATGGGAGACGGTCATCCGCTCGGCGAGATCGCAGGTGACCGAATCGATCCGCAGATGCGAGAGCGGCGCCTCGATCATCCGCTCCACGGCGGCGGGCATGAAGGCGAGATAGCGCCCGCGGCATTGCCCGCTCCAGAGCGTGCGGCCGGCATAGCCGGGCCCGCGCAGAACGAAGGCGTCGCCGGTGCGCACGTCGCAGGGCTCGCTGCCGGTCGGACTGTCGCCGCTGAAGGTGAGCGTGGTCCGGCTCAGGCCGTACCAGCCGCCGTGCCACGTGCCGACGAGGAGGCCACCGACCCGGTGCGTGCTGGAACCCGCCGTCTCGTAGGCGAAATCGAGGAAGGCGATGCCGTCGATGCCGCTGGCGGGGATCTGGCCGAAAATCTGGTCGGGCGGGGCGCTGAGATCGCCCTGCACCGAGGCGTTGACGAACGGAACGCTCATCGGCCGCGTCGTTCTCCCTCTCGCTGGCGCGCCTGCCGGGGCGCGCTTCGGAATATCCCTGCTGCCTTGTTTCTTGCCGCCTTGGCCACCCTGCGCCCGGAACCGAGGGGACGGCGACGCTTCGATCCGAACGCATGAGAACGACCTGCCTTCGCGGTCGTTCCCTTGGCCCGTCCCCTCTGCGCGGGGTCGATCGTGCCGACGGCGGAGGCGCCCGTCGAGGGCACAGCCGGTCTTCGCGCCCCGCGCGAGGCCCACGGAAGCGGTGGGGGCGGCCGCTTCCGTGGGAGGACGTGTCAGGCGATCGGGCTACTTCCCGAGCAGGCCGCCGAGCAGGCCGCCCACCGCGCCGAGCACGGTGTCGAGCGTGCCGCCGACGAGGCCGCCCACTTGATCGACCACACCGGACACGGCCCCGAGTTCGCTGCTGAGATCGAGGTTGAGGCCGAGAGACAGACCGCCGCCGACCTGATCCAGCTCCGCAGCGTTCAGCTCGCGGAGGGTATCAATGTTCTGCTGCATGGTTTTCTCCTTTGTCCGAATGATATTGGAAGAACTTTCTGTATTTATGTCTTCCTGTGGAATAAGAGCGCCGGCCATGCGTCGCTCTGCTGGATAAGGTACGGATATTATTCCGGCAGGCAACCCGGGCTGCGGTATACGGTCCGGGGCGATCGGCTCAGGCCCCCTACGATGGACAGATCTTGCTCTCTCACAGCACGACCAGCGGTCGTATCCCCCCTCCCCGTGCCCTCCCCGGCCACGCGCATCCGCCGCACCTCCTCCCTTCGGCGGACCCGCGCGATCGGCCCTCGCGGGACGGGTGTGGCGGGGCGGGGCGGCCCCCAAACGGGGGACAAAAATTGACGTGCCGGCCGGGGAGCAAGCCGCCCGCACGGCCCACACGGCTAAGAATTTGACTCTGTTGCGGATTATGGCCTGCATGCGTCAGAACAACGCACCCGATCGTTCGATCGCTACCCCGGAGGAGGCTTCCCGGTGAACGCGCCCCTGTTCCGTCGCGAGGTCGTGGAGGCACGGCGAAGCGCCTGGCTCGGCGAGGCCCAGGTGATCCAGCCCCTGGCGATCCGCGTCGTGGTCGGCCTGTGTCTCGCCTTCGCCGTCCTCGTCGGCGTCTATGCCTGGCTCGGCAGCTACACCCGCCGGGTCCATGCCGACGGCCTGCTCGCGCCCGATATCGGCCTCATCACCGTGGCGAGCCCGCTCGCGGGGCGGGTCAGCGCATCAGGCGTCAAGGAGGGCGACCGGGTCGAGCGCGGCCAGCTCCTCTTCACCATCGATCTCGACGCGGTCTCGGCGAGCGGCCCGACCCAGGAGCGGGTGATCGCCCAGCTCGGCCGCCAACGCGAGAGCGTGGAGCGCCAGCGCGCCGCCCGCGCCGCCATGGCCACAGCCGAGAAGGAGGGCTTGCGGGAGCAGGTCGCCAATCTGGAGGCGCAGCGCGCCAGGATCGAGGAGCAGCTCGCGCTCCAGGAAAAGCTGGTGCCGCCGCTCAAAGCCCGCGCCGACGAACTCGCCGACCTCGTGACCCGGGGCTTTGCCCGCGCGGCCGACTTCCAGAGCCAGAACTACCTCTATCTCCAGGCCAGCTCGCAGCTCGCGCAGTTCCGCCAGGGCGGGCTTCAGGTCGAGGGCAAGCTCGGCGATCTGCGCGCCAAGCTCGCGACCTTCGACGAGACCCTGGCGCGCGATCTCGCCGAACTCGACCGCACCGCCGCGCAGCTCGAACAGCAGCGGGCCGAGAGCGAGGCGCGCCGCGCCATCGAGGTGCGCGCGCCGGAGCGCGGCATCCTCACCTCGATCCGGGCGCAAGCCGGGCAGACCGTGGCGGCGGGGGCCAACCTGCTTACCCTGCTGCCGAGCGAGGGCCGGCTGCAGGCCAACCTGTTCGTGGATTCCTCGGCGATCGGCTTCATCGAGCCCGGCGCCAGCGTGATGCTGCGCTACGCCGCCTTCCCGTTCCAGCGCTTCGGCCTGCACCGGGGCACGGTGACGGAGGTGACCCGCGCGCCGCTCGAAGGCGACGCCCGGCCCGAGGCAGCGCGGGACACGGCCAAGAATGCGGGGAATGGGGGCGTCTACCGCATCATCGTGCGGCCGGATGCCGACAGCGTGACGGCCTATGGCGAGAAGCGCCGGCTGGAGGCCGGAATGCGGGTCGAGGCCGACATCGCGCTCGAGAAGCGCCCGCTCTACCGCTGGCTCCTCGACCCCCTCTACCACGTCAAGCGCAGCGTCGATCTCGTCACCGAAGGAGGGACGCATTGAGCCTGCTGTCGGATCTTCAGTTCGGTTTCCGGCGGCGCCTGCCGGTCGTGCTCCAGGCGGAGGCCGCCGAGTGCGGCATGGCCTGCCTCGCCATGGTGCTGGGCTATCATGGCCGCCGGGTCGATCTCGGAAGCTTGCGCGCCCGCCACGCCCTCTCGCTCAAGGGCATGACGCTGCGCAACCTCATGGACCTGTCGGGCACGATGGGGCTCACGACGCGGGCGCTGCGGGTGGAACTGCCCGATCTCGGCCGCCTGCGCCTGCCCTGCATCCTGCATTGGGGGCTCAACCATTTCGTCGTGCTGGCACGGGTCGGGCGCCGGGAGATCGTGATCCACGATCCCGCCCGCGGGCGCCGGACCTTGAGCCTCGCGGAGGCCTCGCGCGAATTCACCGGCGTCGCCCTGGAGGTGGCGCCGAACCAGAGCTTCGTGCGCGAGCGGGCGGCCCGCGGCCTCGCGCTCTCCGACCTGTTCCGGGGCATGGCCGGGATCCGCTCGGCGATGGTTCAGATCCTGGCCCTGTCGCTCGGGATCGAACTCGTCGCGATCCTGATGCCGATCGCCTCGCAGATCGTCATCGACGAGGTCATCGTGAACGGCGATCTCGACCTGCTGCTCGTCGTGGCGCTCGGCCTCGCCCTGCTGCTGGTGCTGCAACTCGGCCTCGGCGTCGCCCGAAGCTGGGCGATCATGCTCACGGGCACGAAGCTGAACTATCAATGGTCCGGCTCGCTGTTCGATCACCTCTCGCGGCTGCCGCTCGACTATTTCCAGAAGCGGCATGTCGGCGACGTGATCTCCCGCTTCGGCACGCTCGCGACGATCCAGAAGGGCATCACCACCGATCTCGTCCAGGCGCTGCTCGACGGGCTGATGTCGGTCGGCATGCTGATCATGCTGTTCCTCTACGGCGGCTGGCTCGCCTTGGTGGCAATCGCCGCCACCGCGCTCAATGCGGGGCTACGGATCGCCGCCTACAAGGCCTACCGCGAGGGCACCGAGGAGGCGATCGTCGCGGAGGCGCGCCAGCAAAGCCACTTCATCGAGACCGTGCGCGGCATGGCCAGCGTCAAGCTCCTGAACCTGCGCGAGCGCCGCCGCGGCACGTGGATGAACCAGTTCGTCCAGGCGCTGAACGCGCGGCTGCGGTTGCAGCGGCTCGACCTCGTGTTCGGCCGCGGCAACGAGTTCCTGTTCGGCGCCGACCGGCTGATCCTGCTGGTGCTCGGCGCCCGCGCCGTGATCGATCAGTCGATAACGCTCGGCATGCTGGTGGCGTTTCTGGCCTATCGCGACCAGTTCTCGACCCGCATCGGCAACCTGATCCAGTCGGGCTTCCAGCTCCGGATGCTCAACGTGCAGACCGACCGGCTCTCGGACATCGTCATGACCGAGCCGGAGGAGGCCGCCGCCGCGGTGGCGCCGGTGGCGAGCCCCGCCCTCCTCGCCGGGGAGCGTCCGCCGGTGCGCGGCGCGGGCTTGCGCGCCGTCGGCCTGTCCCTCCGCTACGGCGACGACGAGCCCTGGGTGTTCCGCACTCTCGGGCTGGAGGTGCCGCCGGGCGAAAGCCTCGCCATCACCGGCCCTTCGGGCTGCGGCAAGAGCAGCGTCATGAAGATCCTGATGGGCCTGCTGCCGCCCTCCGAGGGCGCGGTGTTGGTCGATGGGCGCGACATCCGCTCCGGCGGGTTGGCGGCCTACCGCGCCCGCATCGCCGGGGTGATGCAGGATGACGGGCTGTTCGCCGGCTCGATCGCCGAGAACATCGCCTGTTTCGACGAGCGGCCCGATCTCGGCTGGATCCGCGAATGCGCCGCCCGCGCCGCGATCCTCGACGACATCGCCCGCACGCCGATGGGCTTCGAGACCCTGGTCGGCGATATGGGCTCGACGCTCTCGGGCGGCCAGCGCCAGCGGGTGATCCTCGCCCGCGCCCTCTACCGCCGCCCGGAGATCCTGTTTCTGGACGAGGCGACGAGCGCCCTCGACGAGCCGACCGAGGCGGTGATCGCCGCCGCGCTCCGCGACCTGAAGATGACGCGGGTCATCGTCGCCCACCGCCCGGCCACCGTGGCCCATGCCGACCTGCGCTACGATTTCTCTGCAGAGGCACCGCGGGTCGCGCCGCAGGCGACGGAGACCGCCGGTTGAAGCAGGCTTTGCCAGGGTGATCGCTCAAAGGCGATCGCCCTGGTTCTTTGCTTGCCTCAGTCGCCGGCGCCCGCCTCCGCGGGCTCAGGCTTTCGCTCCGCTCGACGCCTTTCAGGACTGAGATCCTGAAAGGCCCGCTGCGCGCGGCGCTCTTCGCGCCGCGAAGCCGCTCTGGCGGCTTCGAACGATTGCCGTGATGCTTCGCCCTTCCCCCTTGCGAGTCGCCCCACGCCCGTGCTCAGAACGCCGCAGCATTCGTGACTCTCACGAAACGCCCGCGGCACCGTCACCCCCGAAGGCGAAGGGGTCCGTGACCGGGCGTTTCGTCAGGCACTCTCAACGGGAGACGGCGATGAACTCGGTCAAGGAACGTCTGGAAGCGCTCGGCCTGAAGCTGCCGAAGGCGGCGGCTCCGGTCGCGAACTACGTGCCCTATATCCGCACCGGCAACCTCGTCGTCATTTCCGGCCAGATCTGCTTCGGCCCGGACGGCACCCTCGACCCGGCCCATAAGGGCAAGCTCGGCGCCGAGGTCTCGGCCGAGCAGGGCATCGCGGCGGCCCGGCTCTGCGCGCTCAACGTGCTGGCCCAGGTCCAGGCGGCGGTGGGCGACCTCGACCGCGGCGTCGTACAATGCGTGCGGCTCGGCGGCTTCATCAACGCGGTGCCGAGCTTTGCCGGTCTCGCCCCGATCATGAACGGCGCCTCGGACCTGATGGTCGAGATCCTCGGCGATCGCGGCCGCCATGCCCGCTCGACGGTGGGTGTGGCCGAACTGCCCCTCGACGCGGCGGTCGAGGTCGAGGCGATGTTCGAGGTCGCGTGAGCGCGACCCTGGATCGGGCGCCGGACTGGCTCATCGCCCGTCCGATCGCCCATCGCGGCCTGCACGACCGCGCCGCCGGCCTCCCGGAGAACACCCTGGCCGCGGCCGAGGCGGCGGTGGCGGGCGGCTACGCCATCGAGTGCGACGTGCAGCTCAGCGCCGACGGCGAGGCGATGGTGTTCCACGACGAGGCGCTCGGGCGCCTCACCGAGACGTCCGAGCCGGTGGAATCGCGCACGGCCGCCGAACTCGGCACCCTGACCCTGGCCGGCACCGAGGAGCGCATCCCGACGCTTGCGGACTTCCTGGCGCGGGTCGCGGGCCGTGTCCCCGTCATCGTCGAGATCAAGTCGCGCTTCGACGGCGACCGCCGGCTCACCCGCCGCGCCGCCGAGATCGTGACCGGGCTCGATGCTCCGGTGGCCCTGAAATCCTTCGATCCGGGCATCGTCGCGACGCTGGCCGAGATCGCACCGGGCCTGCCCCGCGGCATCGTCGCGGAGGCCAACCAGGACGATCCGCACTACGCCCGGCTGGCGCCGTCCTTGCGGGCCGAATTGTCGGGCCTGCTCCACATCCATGTGAGCCGGCCGCACTTCCTGTCCTGGCGCGTCGGCGACCTGCCGGGCCCGGTGCCCTATCTCTGCCGCCGGCTCGGGAACATGCCGGTGATGACCTGGACCGTGCGCACCGAGGCGCAGCGGGCCCTGGCCCACGAGCACGCGGACCAGATGATCTTCGAGGGTTTTCGCCCGTAACGGGTTTTCCCGAAGGGCAAGCCCTTCGGCGGGTCCAGGGCAGAGCCCTGGAGAACCGATCCCGGCTTCAGGCCGCGCGCACCGTATCGAGGAACCGGGAGACCTCCGCGCCGAGATACTCGGACTGGCGCGACAGCTCGGTCGCCGAGGCCAGCACCTGGGCCGCCGCCGCCCCGGTCTCCTCCGCCGTGCCCGCCACCTCCGCGATGGTGCGGGTGACCGATTCCGTCCCGCCCGCGGCCTGGGCGACGTTGCGCACGATCTCCTGCGTCGCCGCACCCTGCTCCTCGACCGCAGCGGCGATGCTGGTGGCGACGCCGCTGATCTCGCTGATCCGGCCCGAAATGCCGCCGATGGCGCGGACCGCCTGCCCCGTCGCGCCCTGGATGCGCCCGATCTGGCCGGTGATGTCTTCCGTCGCCCGCGCGGTCTGGTTGGCGAGTTCCTTGACCTCGGCGGCGACCACCGCGAAGCCGCGGCCCGCGTCCCCTGCGCGCGCCGCCTCGATGGTGGCGTTGAGCGCCAGCAGGTTGGTCTGCCCGGCGATGGTGGCGATCATCGCGACCACGTCGCCGATCCGCGCGGCGGCATCCGAGAGGTCGCGCACCAGGGCCGCGGTCTCGCCGGCCTCGGCTACGGCGGCCTGCGCCAGCGTCGCCGAGCCATCGACCTGCCGGCCGATCTCCTGCACCGAGGCGCCGAGCTCCTCGGCTGCGGCAGCCACCGTGCCGACATTGGCCGCCGCCTCCCCCGCTGCCGCGGCCACCGTGCCGGACTGGTCGGCGGTCCGGGTGGCGTTGGCGGTCATCGCCCCGGCGGTGGCCTGAAGCTCGGTCGCGGCGGCGGTCACCCCCGCAACGATGCCGCCGACGGCGCGCTGGAAATCGTCGGCCAGGGCGCGCGCGGCGGCCCGGCGCTGCGCCTCGGCGCCGGCGCGGGCGGCCCGCGTCTCCTCTTCCAGGACGCGGGTGCGGATCAGGTTGTCCTTGAACACCTGCACCGCCGCGGCCATGGCGCCGATCTCGTCGCCGCGCCCCTGCCCCGGTACGGCGACTGCCGCGTCACCCGCCGCGAGCGAGCCCATCGCGCCGGTCATCCGCGCGATCGGTCGCGAAATCCCGAACCAGCCGAACAGGGCGGCGGCGAGCGCCGAGAGCAGGGTCACGGCCATGGCGATCCAGGCGGAGACCGTGGCGGAGGCCGCGCTGCCGACGGCGCCCTCGACGCTCTGCTTGGCGCCCTGCTTGTTGAGGGCGAGGTTCTCCTGAAGCGCCTTGGTCGCGGATTGCGCGAGGCCCAGAGCCTCGGGGCCGGTGAGGAGGGCCAGCGCCTCGGCCTGGCGTCCCTCCCGCATCAGGGCGATGAGCGCCTCGACCCGGCCCGTATAGGTCGTCCAAGTCGAGACGAAGCGCTCGTACAAGGCCCGCTCCTCGGGGGAGGCGATCATCGGCTCGTAGGCGCGCCGCAGGGCTTCGAGAGCCGCTTGGCTTGCCCGCACGCTCTTCTCGTTCTCGGCGAGCAGGGCGGCGGTCGGCGAGGCGGCGACGTAGCGATAGGTCTTCACCCGCTCGTCCCGCGTCGCGGTGCTGATGTCGCCGAGCAGCCCCACCGAGGGCAGCCAATTGTCGGCGATATCACGGACTTCGTGATCGATGTTCGAGAGTCTGACGACGCTTATCCCGCCTTGGGCCGCAGCAACCACAGCCAGAAGGCTGAACGAGCCCGCCAGGGCAGCCTTGAGGGAAACGCGCATCATGAATCCGGGAGTGGGGTCGGTCTATTCGGACGCCTCACCCTGCCCCGCAATACTTAATGCTCTCTCGATTTCCGCGAGAAAGTGCATGATTCGGCCTGCGCCTTTGGCTCGAATAGGCAGCCGGCCGGATCACGACGACATATGATAAGCTTCGACGTGTAACTTTTGACACTCTCCGCGTTCGGCAGGACGTCCGACCCCTCTACCGGCTGCCCTCCGGCTGCTCCGACGAATTCGTCTTCTCCGTCGCCGCCTCGGGCTGTCTCACGAATTCGGCGAGGTAGCCCTTCCACAGGCTGGCGAAGCGCAGGGATTGGTGGCCGTGCGTCTCGGACGAGGTCGGGACCAGCACGAAGCGGCCGTCCTTCACCCGTTTGAACGCGGCGTTCATCACGTCGAGCTGGGGCGGGTTCAGCTCGTCGTCGGCGAAGTTTACCGCGAGCACCTTCGCGGTGATCTTCTCGAGGTCCGGCGAGGGGTCGTAATCGAAGGAGGAATCGAACCAGTACAGCCAGTCGTTGGCGTCGGCCTTGTTCTCGTAGCCGGCGATCATCTTGTCGTAGGCCGTGTCGGCGGCCGCGCGGGTCGGGGCCTGCTTCTGGAGGCCGAGCACGCTCTCGGTCATGATGTTGAAGATCGGCAGGATGCGGCCGAAGCTGCGGGGCTGCGCAGTGTAATCGCCGCCCTTCCAGTCGGGATCGGTGCGGATGCCCTCGATCAGCAGGCGCCGCCACAGGGCGTTGCGTCCGCTCACCGGGATCGGCTGGCTTGCCACCGCCATCAGCAGGTCCATGCTGCCGGGATAGCGCTCGCCCCACATCCAGGCCTGCATCCCGCCCATGGAAGTGCCGAGCACGAGGCGCAGATGCTTGACGCCGAGCGCCTCGGTGACGACCCGGTGCTGGCCCTCCACGACATCGCCATAGCCGTAGCGGGGGAAATGCGCCTTGAGGCCGTCGGACGGTTTCGAGGAGCCGCCGCGCCCGAGCCCGTCGGGCAGGATCACGTACCAGCGCCGCGCATCGAGCGGCGCCCCCTCGCCGAACAGCTCCGGCCCGAGCGTCGGGATCAGGAAGCTCTTCCCGGTCCCGGTGGTGCCGTGCAGGACGAGCACGGCGTTGTCGATCTCGCCATCCGCGCCGCGATGCGGCGTGCCGAGGGTGGTGTAGTGCAGCTTGACCCGGTCCAGGCTCTCGCCGCTCGCGAATGTGAAGTTCTCGACGACGTGGTCGCCCTCCTGCTGGCCCGGATAGGCGGCGGCCGGCGCGGCGAGGGCCGCCCTCGGCGCGAGGCCGGCGGCGAGCGGGGTCAGCGCCAGGGCCGAAACCAGGAGAGCCGCGCGAAGCGAGCGTATCCGAGCAACCATCAAGCGTTCTCCTCGACCCATCCGAACGAGCGTTCCACGGCCCGGCTCCAACCGGCGAACAGTGCCCGACGTTCTTCTGCCTGGATATGCGGATGCCAGCGCTTGTCCACGGCCCAGTTGTCACGAAGATCTTCGAGGGTCTTCCAAAACCCTGTTGCGAGCCCCGCGGCATAAGCTGCGCCCAAAGCCGTCGTCTCCGAAACCTTCGGGCGCAGGGTCGGCCGGTCCAGGATGTCGGCCTGGAACTGCATCAGCAGGTCGTTGACGGTCATGCCGCCGTCGCAGCGCAGTTCGGCGATCGGACACCCGGAATCGCGCTCCATCGCCTCCAGCACCTCGCGGGTCTGGTAGGCGGTGGCCTCCAGGCAGGCGCGGGCGATGTGGCCGCGGTTGGCGTAGCGGGTCAGGCCGATGATGAGGCCGCGGGCATCGTCGCGCCAATGCGGGGCGTAGAGGCCGGAAAACGCCGGCACCACGTAGACGCCGCCATTGTCCTCGACGCTGCGGGCCAGCCCCTCGATCTCGCTCGACGCGCCGATCAGCCCGAGATTGTCGCGCAGCCACTGCACCAGGGCGCCGGTGATGGCGATGGAGCCTTCGAGCGCGTAGGCCGGCGGGCGCCCGTCGAGCCGGTAGGCGACGGTGGTGATGAGCCCGGCGCTCGACGCGACGGGCTCGGGGCCGGTGTTCATCAGCGCGAAGCAGCCGGTGCCGTAGGTGTTCTTGGCCTCGCCCGCCGCAAAGCAGGTCTGCCCGAACAGCGCCGCCTGCTGGTCGCCCAGAATGCCGCCGAGCGGCACGCCGGGACACGGGTCGCGGACCTCGCCCAGCACGGCGCTGGAGGAGACGATGCGCGGCAGCACCGCCCGCGGGATGCGGAACACGCCGAGCATCGCCTCGTCCCAATCGAGGGTCGCGAGCGACATGAGCTGGGTGCGGCTGGCATTGGTCACGTCGGTGACGTGAAGCCCGCCCTCCGGGCCGCCGGTGAGGTTCCAGACGAGCCAGGAATCGATCGTGCCGAACAGGGCGCTGCCGTCCTCGGCCTTCGCCCGCGCCCCGTCCACGTGGTCGAGCAGCCATGCGAGCTTGGAGGCGGAGAAGTAGCTCGCCAGCGGCAGGCCGGTGACGGCGCGGAAGCGGTCGCGCCCGCCATCGCGGGCGAGCGCGGCGACGGACCGGTCGGTGCGGGTGTCCTGCCAGACGATGGCATCGTGCAGCGGCTCGCCGGTCCGCCGGTCCCAGAGAACGGCGGTCTCGCGCTGGTTGGTGATGCCGATGGCGGCGAGATCCCCCGGCGCCAGCCCGGCGCGGGCCAGCCCCTCGCGCATCACCGCATGGGTGTTGCGCCAGATCTCCCGCGGGTCGTGCTCGACCCAGCCGGGCCGGGGAAAGATCTGCTCGTGCTCGCGCTGAGCCTGCGCCAGGATCGTGCCCCGGCGGTCGAACACGATGAAGCGCGTGCTCGTGGTGCCCTGGTCGATCGCCCCGACCGCATCCGGCATGGCGTCCCTCCCGGCGTTTCTCGCGTCCGGGATTCTTGGCCCGGCTCAGGCCCGATCCTACACGAGGCGGGGCGCGCCGGAACCGGTCAGCCCGCTTGAGCGCGTTCCAACTGGGCCGGCGTGTTCTGCGCCCCCATCTGGCGGGCCATGTCGGCCGCACTCATCCCCGACGCGTCGCGCCGGGACGGGTCGGCGCCCTGGGCGAGCAGCAGATCGACGATCTCGGTGCGGTCGAACATCGCCGCCACCATCAGCGCGGTGCGGCTGCCGTCACCGACCCCGTCGACCTGCGCGCCGTGCTCCAAGAGCAGCCGGACGATGTCCGCATCGCCCTTGAAGGCGGCGCCGGCCAGCGGGGTCTGGCCGCGGTCGTTGGCGAGTTCGGGATCCCCCCCGGCCTTGAGGATGACCCGGGTCGTCGCCGCCTGGCCGTTATAGGCGGCGAGCATCAGCAGGCTGTCACCCTTGTCGTTGCGCAGGTTCGCCGGCAGGCCCTGGCCGAACAGCTCGGCCAGTTCCTCCGCATGGCCCATCCGGGCGTACTGGAAGAGACGCGCCGCAAAGGCGAGGGTCTCGTCGTCGAGGGCGGGGGGCGCAGCGTTCGGATCGGCCTGCATCGGAATCTTTTTTAGAAGCTTCGGGACGGGATTGGTCCCGTGCATGTGGCGTTTGCGGGGGCTTCGTCCAGTCAGGCGGCCTCGCGACCAGCCGGACGGGATCGGGCCGCGGCGCGCACGGCCATCGCCTCCTCCCGCTCTTGCCCCCTGCCCCAGAACGCCGCGACAGTCGGGCCCGTCCGTGTCAGCGGATCGCGCAGCCAAGCCAGGATCTCGTGGGGCCAGACTCGCCGGCCCATCCGCGTGTACCAGCGCATGGCGTGGCGCAGGCGAGGATCGCGGTTCAGGTAGATGCGCGCCAGCGCCTTCGGGCGGGCCTGAAGGATCACCTCGATCAGCTTGAACCAGAGCAGCACCCGCCAGGGCGGCATGTGGCGGGTGGCGAGCACCTGATGCTTGTAGTCCCACCGCCGCCGGTCGAGCTGGATCACCCGGCGCTCCTCCGCAAGCCGGAAATAGGGCGTCCAGCGATGCGGCGTCACGTAGAGCATCTGGATCTGGTCGGGATCGTAGGCGAGGAGCTGCCGCAGGCCGCGCCAATAGTCGCGGTCGCGCTCCTCCTCGAAGCCCACCACCCAGGTCGCCATGGAGAGGATGCCGTTCGCCCGCAGGAGGCGGATCGCCTCGCGGTCGGTCGTGGTGGTGGCGCCCTTGCGGATCAGGTCGAGGGTGGCCGTATCGGTGCTCTCGAGGCCGAGCAGGAAGCGCTCCCACCCCGCCCGCTTGTAGAGCGGCAGGATGTCGGCATCGCGCACGATGTCGTCCGCCCGCGTCGAGCCGACCAGGATGAGATCGACGTTCTCGGCAATCAGCGCCTCCAGGAAGGTGCGCCAGACCTTCTTCGAGACGGTGGGATTCTCGTCGGCGAAGTTGACGACGCGCACGCCGTGTTCCCGGTGGAGCCGGGCGAGTTCGGCGGCGAAGCGGACGGGATCGCGGTGGCGCCAGCGGGTCCAGAAGCCGCGCTGGCCGCAATAGGTGCAGGGATGCGGGCAGCCGCGGGAGAACTGGACGACGACCGCGCGCAGGCCGCCCCAGTAGCTGTAGCGGGCATGGTCGATCAGCTCCCAGCCGATCCGGTAGGCGTCGAGATCGCGGATCAGCGGGGCCGGCGGCGTTTCCCAGATCGCGTCGCCGTCGCGGTAGGTCAGGCCGGGCACGTCGCCGAGCGGACGGCCCGCCGCGAGCGCCGCCATGAGCCGCCGGGCGGTCTCCTCGCCCTCCCCGCGCACGATCGCGGCGACGTGGGACTCGGCCTCGAGAATCTCGCGCCCGTGATAGGTCGGGAAGACACCGCCATAGATGATCGTCACGCCAAGCATAGCCGCGGCCACCCTCGACGACACCTCCGCGATGACCGGGTGCCCCGAAGTCGAGCCGGAATGACCGAACAGGACCGCCTCGGGCGCCTGCGCGACGATCTCCCGGACGAGGTCCGGCAGCGGCACGGGTCCGAACTCGGCGTCGATGAGGGAGACGGCATGCCCGTCATCGATCAACGGGCCGCCGATGGCGAGAAGCCCCAGCGGCGGCAGATGGTCGTCGGGGATTCGGCTGCCAATCGCCGGATGGGGCACGTTGACGAGCAGGATCTTCATCATGTGCCCCGGACATGAGCGAGGATTCGCAGAACCGGACGAATCCTGCGTCAAGACCGCCTGGGCGGCCGGGCCGTGGTGGGGTGGGTCAGGCGGCTTGCGGCACCGCGGGCGGGTTCAACCCGCCGAACCGCCGATCGCGGGCGGTGAAATCGGCCACTGCCGCGGCGAGGTCGGGGGCGCCGAAATCGGGCCACATCCGGTCGGTGAAGTGCAGCTCCGCGTAGGCCGCCTCCCAGAGGAGGAAGTCGGAGAGCCGCTTCTCGCCCCCCGTGCGGATCAGGAGATCGACATCCCCGTCCGCCCCCAGGGCCTCGCTCAGGCCGTCGCGGCTGAGGCCCTCCGGCCCGAGCCGGGCGGCGGCGGCGAGGATCGCGTCGCGCGAGGAGTAATCGACGGCGATGCGCAGGTGCAGCCGGTCGCCCGACGCGGTCGCCGCCTCGGCCCGGTCGATCGCCTCCGGGATGCCGGGCGGCAGGCGGTCGCGGCGGCCGATCACCGTGAGGCGGGTGCCGCTGCGGGCGAGCCGATCGGTCTCGCCGCGCAGATAGGCCCGCAACAGGCGCATCAGCCCGCCGACCTCCTCGGCCGGGCGGCGCCAGTTGTCGCTGGAGAAGGCGTAGAGCGTCAGCGTGCCGATGCCGAGAGCGGGGGCGGCCTCCGCCACCCGCTGGATCGTCTTGACGCCCGCCCGGTGGCCCGCCCCCCGGGGCAGGCCGCGGGCACTGGCCCAGCGGCCGTTGCCATCCATGATGATCGCCGCGTGAAGACCTAATCTGCGATCGAGAGGGCTTTGCATCGTAAAGTCTCCGGGCGAAGTGCGAGACACGTGGGGGATGCGGCGTTCGGCGGTTTTTTGAGGGAACTTCGGGGCCGGTCGTCAGACCGGTTCGGCGAGGCCGGAACGGTCGTGGCCGGCGGGCCGGTCGTCGGCCTGGGATCGGCTGGCGGAGCTTTGCGACCGGCCGGCAGCTTGCGCGGCGTCGCGCACCACCTGCTCCAGCACCCCGAGATAATCGAGGAAGCGGGTGCGCCCGGAGGGCGTCAGGCGGCAGAGGGTCTGCGGCCGGTTCTGGTCGTAGCCCTTCTCCAGGCTGACGAGGTCGGCCTCCTGCAGCACGGCGAGGTGGCGGCTGAGATTGCCGTCCGTGAGCCCGCACAGGCGCTTGAGGTCGGGGAAGGCGAGGCCGCGGGGATGCGAGACCAGGGAGGTCAGCACCGAGAGCCGCGCCCGCTCGTGGATGATCCGGTCGAGCCCCTCATAGGAGAAGCGGGCGTCGCTGCGATCAGAGGTCGGCATCGGCGTCTCCGTCGGCAGATCCGTCAATCGATCCGTCACCTTGGCCCGAATGGCGGTGAATGATGATGGCGACGAGCCCCTGCCCCACCGCGAAGGGCACGCCCATCAGCCAGGGCGAGAGGTGGCGCGTCTCGCTGGCGAGGGCCAGCACGGTGAGCCCGGCCAGCAGGTACCACGCGCCCGCCAGCGGCACGGTGCGGGGCAGGATGCGGGCGGAGGCGAACAGGCCGAGCCCGACCAGAACCTGCCACAGGCCCGGCAGCATCCAGAGCTGGTCCGGCGCGAAGCGGGCGAAGACGAGCCCGAGGCAGAGGCCCGCCCCACCCGCGGGCAAAAACCCTTCGATGGCGCTGAACACCATGGCGTCGGCCAGCCCCGAATGGACCCGGCGCGAGCGGCGCACCGCCTCGAAGCCGATCAGGAGGCAGGCGGTGACGGCGGCGGCGACCCAGAGGCCGAAGAAGACGACCGGCCGCGCGGTCGGGTCGTCCAGCAGCAGGGCTTGGGCCCCCGCGACGACGAGGGCGAGCGCGCCGGTGGCGGCGAGCGTGGCGGAGCCGAGGCCGCGGAACGCCGTGTCCCGCGCGATCTGCATCCGGATCGCGACGATGTCGGCGAGCGCCCTGTCGAGGTCGCCGTGGGTCTCACGCATGGGGTCCGTTTCCCGCGTCGAAGCGTGCTTTGCATTGCAAAGTACACGCAGGCGCAGAGCCGTCAAGCGGCATTCGGTCGGCTGCGCAAGACGAGGAAGGGGACGGCCCGCGGGGCGATGAACCGAAACCGCGGCGGCGGCGGCGGTCAGAACAGGAGACGGGTGTCGAGGAGAAGCCTCACGCGCCCGCGTCACCCTCGAACAAGCGGATGATCTCGTCCTGAAACATCGTACCGAAATCGTCCGGCACCGAGATCTGTCCGACGAGACAACCGAGGCGCCGGGTTCGCGGCGGCTTGGCGTCCGCGGGCACGACCCGCACCAGGGGCCGGCCATTTTCGGCAATGACGAACGGCTCACCGCGAGACGCCGCCGCGATCAGCCGCGGCAGATCCGCCTCGGCCTCGCGGAGGCTGACCGTTTTCAGGACGGTCTCCCCATGATGAGAACGCACCAAAGCGAGTCCGGGCCCGAAACGGCGGCAAGCCGGGACAATCTCGGGCCGTTCGGACTCTTCCGGAGACCGCCCGACAGGCCCATATTGTCGCCATGCCCGCACCCAAGAACCCGCGCGTGAGCCCGGCCCAAGCACCCGCCAAGGGGACTGCCAAGTCTTCGGCCAAAGCATCGGCCAAGGCGACCTCGAAGACGACGGCGAAGGCCGACCGGCCCGAGCTGATGCCTCTCGACGAGCATCTCGCCGCGCTGCTCAACCCGGCCCTCAACCGCAACCGTCTGAAGGCGCCTGAGCCCGTGCCGGAGCCGCCCCGGAAGGGACGCGGGCAGAAGGGTGAGGCGAAGGCCTACAAGAAGATCGCGCAGGACGGCTTCGCCGAGGCGCCGCAGGCGGGCTTCGCCATCGGCGACGCGGCCGATGTCGATCCGCGGCTGGCCCAGGCGCTCGGCCTCGTCCCGCCCGATGACGGCCCGGCACCGGAAACTGCGCCCGAAGCGGAGGCACCCTCGCTTGCCACCGAGGGCGTCTCGGCCACGGTCGAGGCGCTGGAGCGGCTGCTCGTCGAGGGCAACCCGCTGTTCAAGAACGGCGAGGCCTGGGTGCCGCACCGGCCCGAGCGCCCGGCCAAGTCGGAGGGTGGCGTCAAGTTCACGCTGAAATCCGAGTTCACGCCGGCCGGCGACCAGCCCACCGCCATCGCCGCCCTGGTCGAGGGCGTCAGAACCGCCGAGCGCGATCAGGTGCTGCTCGGCGTCACCGGCTCGGGCAAGACCTTCACGATGGCCAAGGTCATCGAGGAGACGCAGCGCCCGGCCCTGATCCTGGCGCCGAACAAGACCCTGGCGGCACAGCTCTACGGCGAGTTCAAGAGCTTCTTCCCCGACAACGCGGTCGAGTACTTCGTCTCGTATTACGACTATTACCAGCCCGAGGCCTACGTGCCGCGGTCCGACACCTTCATCGAGAAGGAAAGCTCGATCAACGAGCAGATCGACCGGATGCGCCACTCGGCCACCCGCGCCCTGTTGGAGCGGGACGACGTCATCATCGTCGCCTCGGTCTCGTGCATCTACGGTATCGGCTCGGTCGAGACCTACACGGCGATGTCGTTCACCGTGACCCTCGGCGAGCGGATCGAGCAGCGCCAGCTCATCGCCGATCTCGTGGCGCTCCAGTACAAGCGCATCCAGTCGGACTTCGCCCGCGGCACCTTCCGGGTGCGCGGCGACGTGATCGAGCTGTGGCCGGCCCACTTGGAGGATCGCGGCTGGCGCATCGGCCTGTTCGGCGACGAGATCGAATCCATCGTCGAGTTCGATCCGCTGACCGGCAAGAAGCTCAACGAGCTGAAGTTCATCAAGGTCTACGCGAACTCGCACTACGTCACGCCGCGCCCCACCCTCCAGCAGGCGATCAAGGGCATCAAGACGGAACTGAAGCAGCGCGTCGAGGAACTGACGCGGATGGGCCGCCTCATCGAGGCGCAACGGCTGGAGCAGCGCTGCACCTTCGACATCGAGATGATCGAGGCGACCGGCGCCTGCAACGGCATCGAGAACTATTCGCGCTATCTCACCGGCCGAAAGCCCGGCGAGCCGCCGCCGACCCTGTTCGAATATCTGCCCGACAACGCCCTCGTCTTCACCGACGAGAGCCACGTCACGGTTCCGCAGATCGGCGGCATGTACAAGGGCGACTTCCGCCGCAAGGCGACGCTGGCCGAGTACGGCTTCCGCCTGCCCTCCTGCCTCGACAACCGCCCGCTGCGGTTCGAGGAATGGGACGCGATGCGCCCGCAATCGGTCCACGTCTCGGCGACCCCGGCCAAGTGGGAGATGGAGCGCACGGCCGGCGTCTTCGCCGAGCAGGTGATCCGCCCCACCGGCCTCGTCGATCCGGTGATCGAGATCCGCCCGGCCCGCTCCCAGGTCGACGATCTGCTGGGCGAAGTCCGCGAAGTCGCCCAGGCCGGCTACCGCACCCTGGTGACGACGCTGACCAAGCGCATGGCCGAGGATCTCACCGAGTACCTGCACGAGAACTCCGTGCGGGTGCGCTACATGCACTCCGACATCGACACACTGGAGCGCATCGAGATCATCCGCGACCTACGGCTGGGCGCCTTCGACGTGCTGATCGGCATCAACCTGCTGCGCGAGGGTCTCGACATCCCCGAATGCGCGCTGGTGGCCATCCTCGACGCCGACAAGGAAGGGTTTTTGCGTTCCGAAACGTCTCTGATCCAGACCATCGGCCGCGCGGCCCGCAACGCGGATGCCCGCTGCATCCTCTACGCGGACAACATCACCGGCTCGATGGAGCGGGCGATGGCCGAGACCGAGCGGCGGCGCCAGAAGCAGCTCGCCTACAACGAGGAGCACGGCATCACGCCGCAATCGGTCAAGCGCGGCATCAGCGACATCCTCGAGAGCGTGTACGAGCGCGACCACGTCCGGGTCGATACGGGGCTGGCTAAGGACGCGATCACCGTCGGCCACAACCTCAAGGCCGTCATGGCCGATCTCGAAAAGCGGATGCGCGCGGCCGCCGCCGATCTCGATTTCGAGGAGGCGGCCCGGCTGCGCGACGAGCTCAAGCGCCTCCAAGCGACCGAACTCATGGTCTCCGACGATCCCATGGCCCGGCAGGGCGACATCGAGCGCGAGGCCGGCCGCTACGGGCAGAAGGGCAGCCGCATCTCGAAGCCGACCCTCGACAATATGGGCCCGGGCACCGACCGCGAGTTGCCGGCCGACGCCGTGCCCTGGCAGGAGCGGCCCAAGGCGCGCTCGACGCAGGGGCTCGGGGGCCAGAAGCCCCGCTACAAGGGCGGCGGCGGACGCAAGCGGGGCTGAGGCGCCCGCACGCGGAACCTCGGCCGTCGCCTGCGATTGGCTCTTCAGATCCTGCCACTGCCGGGCGGCTCCGCTGCGAGCCCGCTCGGCGGCGCCAAGCGTGATGGAGCCGACCGATGCGATCCGCCTCTCCTCTCAACCGGGCAGCTCTCAACGGGGCCGTTCTTGGCGCCCTCCTCGGCAGCCTGATCCTGTCCGCGCCGGCGCTGGCCCAGAGCGCGGCCAATCCCAACGATCAGCCCACCGCCGGCACCCTGCCCTCCGGTACCGATACTTTGCGCGGCAAGGATCGCTCCGCCGAGCGGCCGACCGGCGAGGTCTCGCCCCCGAGCGCGATCCGTTCCTCGACCGCGGTGGTGCCGGAGGGCAAGAGCAGCAAGACCGTGCGCACCAACCCGTCCGATCATCTCTCGAAGCCATTCCGCTCGAACCACGAGAACTGATCCGCAACCCCATCCCCGCCTTCGCCGTTGGACCGGCACGGCCGCCGCACGGGACGTGACGGGCGGCGTGAACCGGCGGGAGGAAACGCATGGGGCTGCTCGATCAGGTCATCGGCGGAGTCGTCGGACAGGTTTTGGGGGGCGGACGCGGCGGGGCGCTGGCCTCGCCGGTGGTGAAGGCCCTCCTCATGCTGCTGCTCGCCAAGGGCGGGGGCGGCCTCGGCGACATCCTCGGCCGCGGATCGCCTGAATCCGGCGGCCGATCCCACCCCGGCCCGGACGCCGACGACGGCGATCTCGGCGGGTTCAACCAGGGCCGCCGCAGCGGGCCGCCGGCTCAGGGACACGAGGCCGGCAACGACCTCGGCGGCGATTTCGGCGACCTCGCCGGCATGCTCGACGGCCCCGGCGAGGGTGCGTCCGGCACCCGTTCGCCCGGCGGAGGCCCCTATGCCGGGCTCGACCGTGAGCCGGAGGACGGCAGCGGCGCTGCCTCCCACGGGCTCGACGGCTTGATCCAGGGCTTCGAGCGGAGCGGGCTCGGCGACGTGATCGGCTCGTGGATCGGCCATGGCCCCAACCGCGAGATCGCGCCGAACCGCCTCGCCGAGGCGCTGGGCCCGGGCACCCTCGACAGCCTGAGCCGCGAGACCGGCCTTCCGCGGGAGGATCTGCTCACGCAGCTGGCGCAGGCCCTGCCCGGCGTGATCGACGCGCTGACGCCCCAGGGCCGGGCGCCGAGCCGCGACGAGCGCGGCGGCTGGTGAGCCTAAGGAACGAATCCGCCATGGCCTACGAGCTGCATTACTGGCCGATGATCCCCGGCCGCGGCGAGTTCGTGCGGCTCGCCCTCGAAGCGGCCGGGGCGGATTACGTCGATGTCGCCCGCCGGCCCGAGGCGGAGGGCGGCGGCATCGCGGCGATGATGGACCGCCTGGAGGACGCGCCGATCCGCCCGCCCTTCGCCCCGCCCTTCCTCAAGGACGGCGACCGCGTGATCGGCCAGACCGCGGCGATCCTGCTCTATCTCGGGCCGCGCCTCGGCCTCGTCGGGGCGGACGAGGCCGACCGGATCTGGACGCACCAGATCCAGCTCACGATCGCCGACATGGTGGCGGAGGCGCACGACACCCATCACCCGGTCGGCGTCGGCCTCTATTACGAGGACCAGCGGCCGGAGGCGCGCCGCCGCGCCGAGGATTTTTGCACGAACCGCATCCCGAAATTCCTGGACTGGTTCGAGCGCGTGCTCGCCCGCAACCCGGCGGGGCGGGAGCATCTGGTGGGCGGCGCGTTGAGCTACGCCGACACCTCGCTGTTCCAGCTCGTGAACGGCCTGCGCTACGCCTTTCCCCGCGCCACGGCCCGGGCGCTGGCGCAGACACCGCATGTGGTTGCCCACGCGGAGCGAATCGGGCGGCTGCCGCGCATCGCGGCCTACCGCGCCAGCGAGCGCTGCCTCCCCTTCAACGAAGAGGGTATCTTCCGGCACTATCCGGAACTCGATGTCGGCTAACCTGCCCGCGCGCATGCCGGTGCCGGTCACGGCACGGGGGCAGAGCGATGACGGCTGTTTTGGCCAAACAGTCGCGCTTGTGCCCGCCGCCGGCGTGCTACATGTGCGCTCGTGAACATGACTGAAAGTCTTCCCTCTCCCGTGCCATCAGACGCCGAATCGGCGCGCTTTCGGATCTTGGAGCCGTTGCGGGCGGCGCAGGACCAGCTCGCCCGCGTGCAGGATGCCGCCGGGATCGGCGTCTTCACCCTCGACCTGCGCGAGGGCGTGCTGCATCCGAGCCCCGCCTTCTGCCGCCTGCACGGCCTGGAGGTGTGCGAGCGATACCCCCTCGCCGCGTTCGCGGAGCGGTTCCCCGCGGAGGATACGGCGATCCCCTCGGGGGCGTCGTCCGAGGAGGCGGTCTACCGCGTCCGCGATCTCCGGACCGGGGCATCGCGCTGGATCGCCCGCACCCTCGAGATCGAGCGCGATGCGGACGGCGCGGCCCTGCGGCTCGCGGGCGTGGTGCGGGACGTGACCGAACAGCGGACCCAGCGCACGGCGCTCACCGAGAGCGAGCAGCATTACCGCACGTTGTTCGAGCAGATGGACGAGGGCTACTGCGTCATCGAGTTCATCGACGGCCCGCACGGCCCCCTGAGCGACTACGTCCACGTCACCGCCAACCGCGCCTATGCGCAGCATTCGGGTATCGAAGAGGTGTCCGGCAAGCGCCTGCGCGAGATCGTCGGCGACGAGGCCGACGGCTGGGTCGCGCTCTACGGCGACGTCCTGCGCACCGGCCGGCCGATCCGCTTCCAGCGCGAGCTGGTCGCCACGGGGCGCTACCTCGAACTCGCCGCCTTCCGCATCGAGCCGCCGTCGCGCCGGCAGGTCGCGGTGCTGTTCCAGGACATCACGGCCCGGCGGCGCGTGGAGCACCTGCTCCATTCCAAGGCCGCCGACCTGGAGGCGGAGGTGGTGGCGCAACGGCGCGACCGCGACCGCGTCTGGACGCTCTCGCCGGTCCTCAAGGTCGTGGCCACCCCCGACGGGCGGATCGAGGCGGTGAACCCTTCGTGGAGCCGGACTTTGGGCTGGTCACCGGCCGAGACGGTGGGCCGGCACGTCCCCGATTTCTTCGCCCCCGAGGAGCGCGCGGCGGCCGAAGCGGCCCTGGAACGGCTCGCGGCCGGCGCCTCGACCGATCTCGAACTGACCTGCCTGACCAAGGATGGCGGCACCTGCCGGGTGCTGTGGACCATCGTGCCGGCCGACGGCCTGCTCTACGGCTTCGGCCGCGACATCACCGAGCAGCGCCACGCGGAGGAGGCCCTGCGCCAGTCGCAGAAGCTGGAGGCGGTGGGCCAGCTCACCGGGGGCGTGGCCCACGACTTCAACAACCTGCTCACCATCATCCGCTCCTCGGTCGAGTTCCTGCGCCGGCCCGACCTCGCGCCCGAGCGCAAGCGCCGCTACCTCGACGCGGTCTCCGACACGGTGGACCGGGCGGCCAAGCTGACGGGCCAGCTCCTCGCCTTCGCCCGGCGGCAGGCGCTCAAGCCCGAGACCTTCGATGTCGGCGAGCGGCTGCGCAGCATCTCGGAGATGCTCGATTCGGTGACCGGCGCGCGCATCCGCGTGGTCACCGACCTGCCCGGCGCCCCCTGCTTCGTGCGCGCCGATGCGAGCCAGTTCGAGACGGCTCTGGTCAACATGGCGGTCAACGCCCGCGACGCCATGGACGGCGAGGGCCGCCTGACCCTGCGCCTGGACGGCGCCGTGCCGATGCCGCCGATCCGCGGCCATGCCGGCGCGATCGGGCCCTTCGTCGCGGTCTCGGTGGTCGATACCGGCACCGGGATCGCCAGCGCCGATTTGGGCCGCATCTTCGAGCCGTTCTTCACCACCAAGGAGGTCGGCCGGGGCACGGGGCTCGGCCTCTCCCAGGTGATCGGCTTTGCCAAGCAATCGGGCGGGGACGTGGACGTGTGGAGCCGCGCGAGCGAGGGCACCACCTTCACCCTCTACCTGCCCGAGGTCGCCGCCCCCCTCGAAGCCCCCGCCCCCGCCCGGCCGCGGCCGGATGCGGATGCCGAGGCGCATCTGCGGATCCTCGTGGTCGAGGACAACCTCGAAGTCGGCCGCTTCTGCACCCAGATCCTGGAGGAACTCGGCCACCAGCCGGTCTGGGCCGAGAACGCCGAGGCAGCCCTGGTCGAGCTAAACCGCACCGAAACGCCGTTCGAGGCGGTGTTTTCCGATGTCGTGATGCCCGGCATGGGCGGCATCGCGCTCGCCCGCATCCTGCGGGAGCGCTGCCCCGATCTGCCGGTGGTCCTCACCTCCGGCTACAGCCACGTCCTGGCGCAGGACGACGCGCACGGGTTCGAGCTGTTGCGCAAGCCCTACTCCGCGGCGGAGTTGGGACGGGTGCTGCGGGAGATGGCGGGCCGTAAGGGCACGTAAACGATCGGAAACTGATACATTCGGCGGCATTCTCGCACTCGGCGCGCATGATTATGCCGTTTCGATCATGTCGTCCTATTGCAGGTCAGGCAATTTTTCTCATATCATCAACCTGAGGTATAACCATCTCGGATATTTCCCTTGATCGAAGTCGATATCAAAACCAAAATCATATCCAGCAAACAAAAATTATGGGTTATATATTCGGGAACTCGTAGGCAATATTACGATCAATTTTATCGTGATAATGTAGTATTTCTAGATTATCCCGAGCTGAGACTTAGTCGGTCGGACCCTGGCGACAAGGCAATTGTTAGACAGCATGTTCGGATGTCTAATGCCTTCGATCAATATGAGAGAAGTAATTTTTCGGAAAATCCTCCGTCAGGGCACTTAAAGGATTACTCAAACGAGCCCTTTAGCGAACATTCTTCGAGAGTGAAAGCTTCTAATATACGGAGGATGTTTTTTGATTTGGAAGTTGGCGATCTTATAATGGTCCCAGGCGGGCCATTTGACTCTATACTATTCGGAGAAGTTGCAGAACCTTTCGATCCGAACCTACTTATTCGAGCTAAATCACGTAAAAGCGAGCGAAAAGTGCAAGGTAGACGCGTTGCTTGGACACGCGCTGATGCTATGCGTGCTAGCATTCCTCATGATTTGCAAAAATACTTTCAGAAACCCCCTGCAATATCAAGAGTCCCTAGGGATCTTAGCACAGAAAGATTGTATGGATTTGCTTACGAGTCTTATGTTCTGCGCGACTTATCATTCCAGTTATTTGACGCACCAGGATACTCAGGCAAGGATCCGCGCGGCACAGAGGATATCAACCAACTCGTAAGCTACCTGATCGCAGCATACGAAGCAATCGATAGGGGAGAAATTGTAGATTTTGCAAATCTCGAATGGGATGATGCAATCGATAAATATTACAATGAAGAACTAGTCTTATCATATGAGCAGGTATTCCGGTCTCCGGGACACTTGGCACTAATGGCAGCCGCCGCATCACTAGCTGCATTTGTCGGCGCAGGCGTTAGCGTATCAATCTCGAGATACGCCGCAAATGATTTGAAGAACGGCATATCCATCACCAATAGCGAGAATACGACTAAAACTAGTGCAGTCGAAAAAGATACGGAGAAAAAAATAAATTTTTTGATGAATAGCTTGGGAGAGGATAGGATCAAAAAAATGAAAAAGAAGGGCAAAAACGGGAATAGAAAGCTCCGCGTGCGCCCCAGGTCCACAGTCAAATGAAAAATGCCCTTTTATATCTCAAAAATCTTCTCCTCGAATCAAACGTTCCACTATGGGTGACTATAGTTGGGATTTTAGGAGGTGCGGTTGGGGCCTACGTAATTACCCCTCTTCTAAATCAAAAACTGGAAAATCAAAAAATAAAGACTGAATACGTTATTCGGAGCCTAGATTCGATTAATTCCAAGACACAGGAAATGCTCTCTGAAATTTCCATCGTCAATAGGCGAATATACAATAAGAATCAGAATATTGAAGAGAATATCGACAAAGCAACACGTCTAGTGGCTGAACTCCAATGGAAGGCGATTGAAATCAGCGCCGTCCTAGACGATGAGAAAAGCCTAAGTATATTGGTAGATTTTCAAGAGAAGCTGGATGCGGTGAGATCGAAAATCGAACTCATCAATTCTCCAGATAGCGCTCTGAAAGCACTGGCTGAAATTCGTTCTTTCATCCCCGCTTCATTACGCTTGGTTAACAGAATTGCATCGCTGAGCGGCATCCGATTCAGCGATAACTTGGTTTCGCGCAGCAAATAATGCCTTATATATGATTTTATAAAATAGATATTTAGTTTTGCTGTGTCATTGGGATCAGTTTCTGGCAATTAGACTGAATTAATTCTCCCAGTAAAAGAGTGCGGCAGCAATTTTCCATGCCACCTATATCCACCCGATCCAGTCCCTCCAGAAACAAGGGAATTATTCAGCACAATGAACGTTCGTGAGAAGCTGAGGAGAGTGCACAAAATTTAGTGCGCCACCGACGTCTATTCGAGCGAGTACAAAACGAATTCAAAAACTACGGCTGCCCAGCGGGCGGGTTGGTCGGCGCCGTGGTTTGCCCGGCGGACAGTAGGGCGGCATACTGATAGCTAACCCAAGAGCATTGTCCTGTATCGAAGGCCGGCGTCCACCCTCCGGTAAAATGCTCGATCACGCGGCGCTCCTTCCCAAAAGGCTATATCGAAGCGGACCGCGCCTCGCCGCTGGCGCAGCCGCGCGCCTCGGCGCTCATTCGCTCGACCGATCGAGGGTGCCCAGACCGTTCGCGTTCAGCGCGTCGAGCGTGACTGCGGTGGCTGTTCCGCCGCTCCCGATCGCGAAACGGATCGCCGACGGGTTGTCCGGCGCCTCCGCATCCGGAAAGCAGAGGAAGAGATCGCGATCGAAGTGGCGCAGCGGATAGGTCCGCGCCCCGCCGGGCCCGACCGTCAGGGTCAGGCGACCCTCGCTCTGCGCGACCTCGGCATTGCCGACGTAAGTGTTGGCGTAACGCCCCGTATAGGCCGACAGGGGAAGCGACGCCGAGGCGTTCGCCGGGGGCTGGCTGTAGACGGCGCGGTTCGCCGAGGCGCTCGGGCCGAACATGCCGGTGTAGGTTTCGCCCCACACCTTCAGCCAATCCTTGCGGATCCGGCCGTCGAAGACGAGGTCCGCGAAGCTGTCGGCCAAGCCCTCCGGGACGCCGGAAGGAAAGGCGTTCGTCAGCAGGACGATGCCGAGCTTCGCCTCCGGATGGATCGAGACGAGGGTCTGCGCGCCGACGCTGAAGGCGCCGGCATGGCCCCAGACGAGACCGTGGCGGCCATACTCGATGTTCCAGCCCAGCCCGTAGAAGGAGACGCCTCCCGTCACGGGATTGGTGCCGCGTGCGGTGAGCGGCACATGGGTCTGCGCGAGGGCCGCGCCGGCAATGCGTTGCCTGCCCTCGAACTGGCCGTTCCCGATTTCGAGCCGCACCCAGCGGGCAAGGTCGCGGACAGTCGAGCTGACGCCGCCGGCCGGCGCCTGCGCGTCGGGATCGCGTTCGGTCCCCGCCCTCCAGACGCCGTCGCGTCGGACATGGAGTGCGGCCCGGTCGAGGCGCGTCAGGAAGGCGTCATGCCGCGTGCTCGTGGCACTCATCCCCAGCGGGCCGAAGAGCTTTTCTTGCGCCACGACCTCCCACGGCTGGCCGGTCGGCCCGGCGGCGGCCACGGCTCCCGCGGTGAAACCGAAATTGCTGTAAGCGTAACCCGCCCGGAAGCTGGAGGAGGGTGGCACAAGGCGCAACCTGCGAAGGATGTCGTCGCGGCCGTATCCGATCCCTTCGAGGTCATCCCCGGCGCTGCCCGGCAAGCCGCTGCGGTGGTTGAGGACATCGCGCACCGTGACCTGCGCGGCCGGATAGGGCTCGTGAAGCCGGAAGCCGGGGTCGAGATCGGCGACGCGCGAATCCCAGCCGACGCCCCCCTCGCCCACGAGGGCGGCCACCACGGTCGCGGTGATGGGCTTGGACAGGGACGCGATCTGAAACACCGTGTCCGGCCCGACCAAATCGGGCTTTCCGACTTGCCGGCGGCCAAAACCTTTCAGGAACAGCGTCTCGTCGCCGTAGACGATGGCGATCGCGAGGCCCGGCACTTCGCCCGCATCGATCGCCTGTTGCGCCAGCGCTTCGAGGGCCGGCAATCGCGCCTCGACCTGCGCACGGGTGAGGGCTTGGCCGAACGCGGTTCCGGAACCGCCCGCGATGACGCCGAGCGCAAGACAGACCCGCGCGATGCGCCGGTGGGATCGAAGCCGCTGCATCTGATCGTCGATCCCATCGAGAGCGGCTCGGGCAAAGAGAATCGCGCCGAGGCCACCCCCAAGCTGATCGCCGCGACCATCGCTGACAAGGCGAAATCAGTCGTTGGGATGGACGGGGGACCACACGGGACTTGGGCCGTCTCAGTTTCGGCGCTTGCCCGCAAGGCGAGGGCGCGTCGCGATGGGGCCGGGAGGGACATCGCGGTTGCCGGTCCCGAGGCCCGGCCCCCCCCCCCCCCCTCACGCCGCCAGACGCGGAAACACCAGCGTCTGGTGCAGGGCCACGCCGGCGGTCACGCCGTCGGCGGACGCCCAGGCCACGCTGTGCCGAGACCGTGCCGCGTCCCCGGCCGCGTAGACACCCGGAACCGTCGTCTCCTTCATCGCGTCGGTGCGGATCACCGGCCCTAGCATGCCCTCATCCACGGCGCAGCCGAGTTGTTCGGCAAGCCCGCTGTTCAGGCGAGAACGGGGGCCGACGAAGAGGGCATCCAGCGGGAGCGTCCGGCCATCCGCCATCACGAGTGCCGAGAGGGCCCGCCCCTCGCCCGCGAGCGTACGGATCGGGCCAAGTTCGATTCCGACGTTGCGGGCGGCGAGCCGCGCGCAGGCCTCCGCATCGGGCGCCGGGCCCCCGTTCAGGAACAGCGTGGTCGGCCCCCATTCCGCGACCAGTTCAGCCTGATGGACCGATAGGGCGCCGGCCGACAGCACGCCGAGGACGCGCCCGGAAAACTCGAAGCCGTGGCAGTAGGGGCAGTGCAGCACGCTCGCGCCCCAGCGCTCCGCCAACCCCGGAAGATCGGGCAGGAGATCGTTGATGCCGAAGGCGAGGACGAGCTTGGACGCCGTGAGGCGTTGCCCCCCGGCCAGCGCGATGGCGAAGCCGTCGCCTGCGGCGCGCGCCGACACCGCCTCCCCCGTGACGAAGGTCGCGTTCGGGTAGCCGGCGAGCTGCGCGCGGGCGGTCGCGATCATCGCCAGCGGATTCTCGCCGTCCTGCGCGAAGAAGCCGTGCGAGGCGGCGGCAAAGCGGTTGCGGGGCGCGCCGGCATCGATGACGCAGACCCTCCGGCGCCCTCGGGCGATGTAGAGCGCCGCGGAGAGGCCGGCGAAGCTGCCGCCGACGATGATCGCATCATACCGCATGGGCCGTCTCCGGGTTGAAGTCGCCGCCGCGCGCCGCGAGGCGGGCATGGAAGTCGGCACTGAGCGCGGCGAGGGTGATCCGGCCGAGCTGCGCCAGCAGAAGCGCCTCCGCCTCGCGGAAGCTCTCGTCCATCGCGGCATTGACCGCCTGTTCGACGAGGCAGCCGGGCGCCTCGCTCCGGTTGCCCATGGCGAAGATCTCGGGCGCGCCGAGCGCGTCGTAGATGTCGCGCAGGGTGACGGCCGCGAAATCGCAGGCGATCCGCCAGCCTCCGCCATGGCCCTTCTCCGAGCGGACGTAACCCCGGTCGCGCAGGCCCGCCATGATGCGCCGGACCACGACGGGGTTGGTCTGCATCACGCCGGCCAGGAACTCGGAGGTCACCGGCCCCTCGATCTCGGCCATGTGCAGGAGCACGTGGAGGACGCCCGAAAGCTTGCCGTCTCGCCTCATGTAACTTTAAATGTTTCATGAGATGAGCCCTGTCAAGCGCGCGATGCGACAGGCCCCGAACGCAAGAAGGCCCGCCTCCCGGCGGGCCTTCCTCCTTTCATGCCGCCCGGTCACCGACCGGGCGATGTCGAAAATCCCCTGAAACTACGGCTGCCCGGCGGGCTTGTTGGTCGCGGGCGGGTTGGTCGGTGCCGTGGTCTGGCCGGCGGCCGGCGGAGTTGCGGGCGGCGTCGCGGGGGATGTCGTCGTGGTGCTGGCCGGAGGCGTAGTCGTGCCCGTGGTGTCCTTCTTCTCGTCCTTGCAGGCTGCGAGGCCGAGGGCGAGCAGGCCGAGAACCGGGATCAGCTTGATGGCGCGCATGTGTTCCTCCGTGTCGTTGAGCCCCCCGAAGCGCCGCCGCGAACGGCCGGCGCAGCGGAAGAGCGGAAACGGGCTTTGCCGTGCTGTGGCAAAGCTGAGAACGCACTTCGGCCCCAAACCGTTCACCCTTCGCGGGGGTGATGACCTGAAGAACGGCGGATGAGCGCCGAATTTCTGAAAAAGATAAGCGGGATGAAACCGGCGGCCCAGGCGTCCGGACCTTACCGGACCGGCAAGACCTGGCAGGTTTCGCAGAAGAAGGTCGAGCGGCCGCCCTGCACGATCCGGCCGACGCGGCCCGTGCAGCCCTTGGTCGGGCAGGCATGGCCCACCCGGTCGTAGACGCGAAAGCCGTGCTGGAACGCGCCGCGCTCCCCGTCCGGCCGGGCGTAGTCGCGCAAGGTCGAGCCGCCGGCCGCCACGGCCTCGGTCAGCACCGCCTTGATCTCCTTGACGAGCCTTTTCGCCTTGGGTGTCGGCGAAGCGTCGGGCTTGGCGAGCGCCCCCGCCGGCAGGGCCGGGTGGAGGCCCGAGCGGTGCAGTGCCTCGCAGACATAGATGTTGCCCAGGCCTGCGATCAGGCGCTGGTCGAGGAGCGCCGCCTTCAACGGCGTGATTTTCCGGGCGAACAGGCGCGCGAGCAGGGGCGCGTCGAGGGCATCAGAGAGCGGCTCGACGCCCATGCTGGCGAAGTGGCGGCAGGTCTCGAGGTCGCGGGTCGCCACGAGGTCCATGAAGCCGAAGCGGCGGGCGTCGTTATAGGTGACGGTGGCGCCGTTGGCGAAGGCCATCACCACGTGGTCGTGCTTCGGCGTGCCGAGCGCCCCTTCGAGGTAGAAGTCGCCCGGCGAAAGGTTCGAGCCGTCGGGCAGCCGCACGTCGAAGCGCCCGCTCATGCCGAGATGCAGGATCAGGCTCTCGCCCGAATCGAGATGCGCCGTGAGGTACTTGGCCCGGCGCGCCAGATCCAGCACCGTGGTGCCCTCCAGCCGCTCGGCGAAGCGCTCGGGGAAGGGGAAGCGCAGGTTCGGCCGGCGCAGGGTGACGCGGGCGACGCGGGCGCCGACCATCGCGGGGGCGAGCCCCCGGCGCACGGTCTCGACTTCGGGCAGTTCGGGCATGGTCGCGAGGGATTAGCTGCGGAAAAAGAGAGCTGTAGCGCCCTCCCCGGCCCCGGCGCGAGCCCCGCCGACCCGTGCCGGGCGGCCACGGTGTCGCGCGTGCCGCCGGGCCGCCCCGGGAACCGTTGCCAGGGCTCACGGCTTGCTCCCGGCCAAGGTCCTTTCGGTGCGCCTCTCTGGCCGGACCGGCCGGCCTTCCGGTTGAGAGCGCGTCAGCCGGTCGTCGGAGTCAGCACGGCATGAGCGCCCACCCCTACCGGTTCGGGATCGAGGAAGAGTATTTCCTCGCCGATGCCGAGACCCGCGGCACGCCGCGCCGCTCGGTCAAGCCGTTCCATCAGGCGGCCGGGGAGCGGCTGCCGGAGATCGGGCGCGAGCTGCTGCAATGCCAGGTCGAGGTCTGCACCCCGCCCTCCATCGCGTTCCCGGCGGCCCACGCCGCGCTGCGCGAGCAACGGCAGGCGCTGGCGGACCTGGGCCGCGAGCACGGGCTTCTGGTCTTTGCCGCCGGCACCCACCCCATCGCCGACTGGGCGCGGCAATTGCCGACCAAGGGCGACCGCTACCGCGGCATCCTGCGCGATGTCGGCCTGGCCGGGCGGCGCAGCTTGATCTGCGGCATGCATGTCCATGTCGAGGTCACCGACCCCGACCAGCGCGTCGCGCTGATGGACCGGCTGCTGCCGTTCCAGCCCCTGCTGTTTGCCCTTTCCGCCTCCTCGCCGTTCTGGCAGGGCAAGCCGACGGGGCTCGCCGCCTACCGCCTCAGCGCCTTCGGCGAGCTGCCGCGCACCGGCCTGCCCGACCTGATGGGCGATGCGGAGGCCTATGCGCGCTACGTGCGCATCATGACCCAAGCCGGCTCGATCCAGGATGCGAGCTTCCTGTGGTGGTCCCTGCGCCCCTCGATCAAGTTCCCGACGCTCGAACTGCGCATCGCCGATTCCTGCACCCGGCTCGCCGACGCCATCGTGGTGGCGGCCCTGTTCCGCTGCCTCGTGCGGCTGGTCGAGCGCCGGCCTGACATCAATGCGGGGCTCACCGGCGTCTCGCGGGCGATCGCGGGGGAGAATCTGTGGCGGGCCCAGCGCAGCGGGATCGAGGCCGAGCTGATCGACGAGGCGTCCGAGCAGGCGTTCCCCTTCGACGCCGCCCTCGACACGCTGCTCTCGCTGATCGCGGAGGATGCCGAGGCGCTGGGCTGCACCGAAGAGGTGGCCGACGCCCGCCGCATCCTGCGCGAGGGCACCAGCGCCGACCGGCAGATCGCGGCGTTCGACGGCACCCGCGGCGGCGACACCAGCAACCGCCAAGCCCTCGACGCGGTGGTGGACTGGCTCGCCGAGACCACGCGGGCGGGGTGAACGACGTAAGCGCATCGCCCCGGATATCGCATCCGGGACGATGCCCTAACCTCTTGCCTTTGCATCGTCTTTTCCCGAAAGCCGGCGACCACCGTCCGGGACGATGCGCTAACCGAACAGCTCCGCGAGGCTCACGAGGCTGAGACCCGCGATCAGAAGTCCCACCACGATCATCAGCGCCCGCGCCGGGATCACCCGCACCAGCAGGGCGGCGACGGGGGCCGCAAACAGCCCGCCGACGACGAGGCCGGCGATGGTGGTCCAGTGGGTCAGCCCGCCGAGCAGGGTGAAGGACAACCCGCTCGCCACGGCGACGAAGAACTCCGCCGCGTTGACGGTGCCGATCGAGGTGCGCGGATCCTGACCGCCGCCGACCAGCGTCGTCGTCACCACCGGCCCCCACCCGCCGCCGCCGACCGCATCGACGAAGCCGCCGCCAAGCGCCAACGGCACCACGGCCCGCGGCGGCTCGCGGTTGGTCTTCAGGGTGCGGAACGCCTTGGACAGGACGTAGAGCCCCATCCCCAGCAGATAGACCGAGACGAACGGCTTGATCGTCTCGCCATCGACCGAAGTGAGAAGGGTCGCGCCCGCCACCGCGCCGATCACGCCGGGGATCAGCAGGCGCCGGAACAGTGCCCCGTCCACATTGCCGAGCCGCCAGTGCGAGAGGCCGGAGAAGGCGGTGGTGAAGATCTCGGCGACATGCACGGAGGCCGAGGCCGCCGCCGGCGGGACCCCGGTGGAGAGCAGGAACGTCGTCGAGGTGATGCCGTAGGCCATGCCGAGCGCGCCATCGACGGTCTGCGCCGCGAGCCCGACCGCCGCCGCGGTCCAGAAGCCGCGACTGCTCAAGCCCTCTCGGACCGTCTGGACGGTGCCGGCATCGGCCCATGTCGCGAACAGGGCGGCAGCAGCGAGCACGGCAAGGCCCGCGAGCCCGAACAGGGCAAGCGTGCGCGGCTCAACGCGCTTCGTCGGCCGCGCCGCGGCGGAGGACGATCCGGTCATCGGGAAACGATCCATGCGAGAAGGAGCCGGCGGGCTGAGGACTCGGGCGAGCGAGGGAGCGGAGTTCCCGAGTTCAACGCACCAAGTTCTTCAACGTACCAAGCTCTTCAACGCGCGCCGGGCCGAAACTCTCCCTTGCTCTCTGCGGGAGAATGTCCTTCCCGCAGGAATCGCGCTGTCCCGGATCGATCGACCGTCTCAGCCCTTCTCGAACGGGTTCTTCGTGGTGCGCAGGGACAGCCGGATCGGCGTGCCGGGCAGTTCGAAGGCCTCGCGCAGGCCGTTGACGAGGTAGCGGGTGTAGGATTTCGGCAGGGCGTCGAGCTGGTTGCCGAACAGGGCGAAGTGCGGCGGGCGGCTCTTCACCTGGGTCGCGTAGCGGATCTTGATGCGCCGGCCGGAGACCGCGGGCGGCGGGTTGCGCTGGAGCGCGTCGGTGAGCCACGCATTGATCCGCGCCGTCGAGACGCGCCGGCTCCACACCTCGGAGGCATCGACCACGGCCTGCATCAGCTTGTCGATGCCGTCGCCGGCCAAGCCCGAGAGCGACACCACCGAGACGCCGCGCACCTGCGGCAGCAGGCGGGTGCAGTCTTCCCGGAGGGTCTTGAGCAGGCCCGGCTGGTCGGCGACGAGATCCCACTTGTTGAGGCCGATCACCACGGCGCGGCCCTCGCTCTCGACGAGATCGACGATGGTGAGATCCTGCTTCTCGAACGGGATCGTCGCATCGAGGAGCACGACCACGACCTCGGCGAAGCGCACGGCGCGCAGGCCGTCCGAGACCGCGAGCTTTTCCAGCTTGTCGTCGATGCGCGCCCGGCGGCGCATGCCGGCGGTGTCGTGGAGCTTGATCCGGCGCCCGCGCCACTCCCAATCGAGGGAGATCGAGTCGCGGGTGATGCCGGCTTCGGGGCCGACCAGCAGGCGGTCCTCGCCGATCATCCGGTTGATGAGGGTGGACTTGCCGGCGTTCGGGCGCCCGACGATGGCGACGCGCAGGCCCTTGCCGCCCTCCCCGTCCTCGTCCTCCTCGTCGGGTTCGGGCAGTACCTCGCGCAGCGCATCCTGCAGCGAGCCCAGGCCCTCGCCGTGCTCGGCAGAGAAGGGGATCGGGTCGCCGAGCCCCAGCGAGAACGCGTCGTAGGCGCCGGCCATCCCGGCGCCGCCCTCGGCCTTGTTGGCGATGAGGATGACGGGGCAGCCGGAGCGGCGCACCAGTTCGGCGAAGGGCCGGTCGGACGGCAGGACGCCGGCGCGGGCGTCGATGACGAACAGCACCGCGTCGGCCTCAAGAATCGCGGCCTCGGTCTGGGCCCGCATGCGGCCGAGCAGCGAATCGGCGTCCGCCTCTTCGAGGCCCGCGGTGTCGATGACGCGGAAGGCGACGTCGCCGATGAAGCCCTCGCCCTCGCGGCGGTCTCGGGTCACGCCGGGGCGGTCATCCACCAGGGCGAGCTTGCGCCCGACCAGCCGGTTGAACAGGGTCGACTTGCCGACATTCGGGCGTCCGACGATCGCGACGGTCGGCAGATCCATGGGAAAGAACAGTCTCGTCAGGCGCGCGGGCCAGGGAGCCCGACGCGCAGCATCTAGTGTGAAGATAGGCGGTTCCGGCCGCGCCGTCAGCGGGTGATCGGCGGCGGCGCGGCATTCTCGGGCTTGGCTTCCGTGACGGTGACGGCGCCACCGGCCACAAGCGCTTGGTAGATCTCGACCCGTTGACGCAGGCCCTGGGGCGTCTCGCCATCGGCGCTGATCTGGTCGAACCAGCGGCCGGCGCCCTCGATGTCGCCGCGCTTCAGAGCGGTCAGGCCGAGCATCTCGCGGGCGGTGTGGCGGAAGGCGTTGGTCGGGGCGGCCAGCCCCTGGAGGCTGGTCAGCGCCGCGTTCGGATCGGTGCCGTCGAGGCGCAGCAGCGCCGCGCGCAGGCGGGCGAGGTCGCGCAGGCCATCGCCGATGCCGGTATCGGCGGCGAGCTTGTCATAGGCGGCCGCACCGGCCGCCGTGTCACGCTTGGCCGCCTCGGCGGCGAGGCGGAAGCGGGCGAGCAGGGCGTAGCCCCCCGGCCCGTCGGCCTGGATCGCGGCGAAGTCGCGGTCGGCCTCCTCCGCCTTGCCGTCCTTGGCGAGGCGGTTGGCCTTGTCGAACTGCTGAGAGGCCGCCTCGGCGCGGGTGCGCTCGGCATGGCGCCAGTAATTGTAGCCGCCGACGCCGGCCACGAGGAGAACCGCCAGGGTGATGATCAGCGCGTTGTAGCGCTTCCAGATGTTGGCGATCTGGTCGCGGCGGTAATCCTCGTCGACCTCGCGGATGAACTCGTTGTTCTCGGCCATGACAAATCCGGGCGCTCCTCGCGGAGCGCGCTCGCCTCGCTCGTCGTCGTATCGAGGGCGCCTAGCACAGCGCCCCCGCTTTGGCGAATGGGGGGGCTTAGGCCTGCCCCGGCCAGGCGGCGACGCCGATAAGCAGCGGGTGCAGGTACTTGCCGAACACGAACCACGCCACGACGCCGACGACCACGGCGATGGCGTCGTTGCGCCAGCCGGCGGGCGCGGCCTGCCCGCCATGCTGCTGGGCCACCTGCCCGGCCGTGAGCGCGCGGCGCTTGGCGCTGATGCGGGCGACCACCGCCCAGGCGAGGAACGAGCCGAACAGCAGGATCGAGCCGAGATCGCCGTTGGCCAGGAGGTGGGCGGTCGCCCAGATCTTCACGGCCAGCAGCATCGGGTGCTTGAGCCGCGCGCGGAGATGGCCGGGCAGGTAGGCCGCCGCGAGGCTGATGAAGGCGAAGAGCGTCAAGAGCACCGCGAGATGCCGGGTCCAGAGCGGCGGCGACCAGACCGCGATCATGCCCTCCTGGCGGTAGAGGCCGTAGCCGTAGACGGTCAGGATCAGGCCGAGCGCCGAGAGCAGGGTGTAGCCGAGCTTGAACCGGCCCTCGCCGATCCGGCCGATCACCTCCCCGCGCTTGGCCCTGGCCATGGAGAAGGCATGCGTGCCGAGGAACAGCACGAGGCCGAGGATGAGAACCAGCATGGGGCAGCCTGTGGACGGCGCTCGCTCCGGCGGATGCGGACAAGCTCCCTGTAACGGTTCAAAACGCAATCCTGACGGGATGTCCAGATCGTCCCGCCCGCTTGCTCGCCCCCTTGGCCGCTCCCTCGCCGTGACGCTCGCGCTCTCGTGCGGCCCTGTGCCGCCGGCCCGCGCCGCCGCGGAGCCGCCGCTCTCGGTGCTGACCCTGACCGGGCCGGAGCGGACGCTGTTCTCCGCCACCCGCGACGCCTGCGACGGCGCCGACGTGCCCGATGCGCCCGCCCGCGCCTTCCGCGACGCATCGGGGCAGATCGCGGTCTTCGGCCTGCACTACCGCAACCGGGCCCTGCGCGGCCCCGATCTCGACCGTCTCAAGATCGATTGCCGCGTCGTGCTCGATTCCGGCGAGAAGCCCGACCCGGCGCTCTACGACGACCGCTCGTGGATCACCGCCACCTGGACCGAGGACGGAAGCAACGTCGCCGCCCTCCTCCACCATGAGTATCAGGCCAACGAGCATGAGGGCCGCTGCCGCTCCAAGGTGTACATGGAGTGCTGGTACAACACGGTCACGGCGGCCTTTTCCCGCGACGGGGGCCTGAGCTTTACCCGCGCGGCACCGCCCGCGGTGGTGGCGGGGGCGCCGTTCCGGCAGGAGGAGGGCCAGGGCCGGCACCGGGGCTTCTTCAACCCCTCCAACATCTTCGGTGAGGGGCGAGCCCGCTACTTCTTCGCCTCGACCACGGGCTGGGACCGGCCCGGCAGCGATCAGGCGGCGGGCGTCTGTCTGTTCCGCACGGAGCGGCCGGAGGATCCCACGAGCTGGCGCGCCTGGACCGGCACCGGCTTCACCGCCGCCTTCCCCGACCCCTATCGCAAGACGTTCAAGATCGCCGATACCTGCCGGCCGGTCGGGCCGTTCCCCGCCCCCGTCGGGGCGGTGGTGCGCCACCGCGGCACGGGGGCCTGGATCGCCGTGTTCATGGCGGCCAAGGGCGGCGTTTTTGCAGAATCAGGCTTCTACTGGAGCACGTCGCGCGACCTGCTGACCTGGGACGTGCCGAGGCTGCTGCTCGCTGGGGCCACGCTCTACGACGATCCGTGCCAGGCCAAAGGACGGCTGATCGCCTACCCGTCCCTGCTCGATCCGGGGGCGAAGGGCCGCAACTTCGACGATGTCGGCGAGGGCGCGCTCCTGACCTTCGCAACACTTCGCCTGGAGGGTTGCACCATCACCGCCGACCGCGACCTCGTGCGGCGGCCGGTATCGATCAAGGTCTGGCCGTAAGGCCGTGAAGCCTCCGGCTCTCCTACCCTCCTCATCCTGAGGCGCCCGCGTCAGCGGGCCTCGAAGGATCCTCCCGATGCCGTGCGAGAACAGGACGATCCTTCGAGGGCGACGCTTCGCGCCGCCTTCCTCAGGATGAGGGCGAGGATGGGATCAGCCGTCCTGCGGAGGGCCGACAGAATGGCAGCGCCCTCACCCGAGGCCGAGCGCCGCCTTCTCCTCGAGATAGGCCGCGTGCACGGCATCCTTGCCGTAGGCGCGCTCCAGCCGGCGCACGGTGAAGTGGGCGCGGGCCATGGACTGGAAGTGGTCCATGAAGGCGGCGTTGACGGCCGCACCGCCGAGCGCCCCGATCACCGGCACGGCCTGGGCCGCGACCTTCTGCGAGACGACGAGGCCGAACCGGGCCGCGATCTGCGCGGTGAGCCGCACCAGCGGCGGCGCGCCGGCATCGAGCAGCGAGCGGTGGGCGGCGTAGCGGGCGGCTTCCGACATGGTCTTGGCGAGTGCGGCGCGCACCGCGAAATAGCCGCTATCGGCGACCGTCGTCTCGGCGCCGGCCCGTCCGCCAAGCGCGAAGACCTGCACGCAGGCGAGTGCACTCTCGGGATCGGCGAGATCCTCGCCCTCCTCCCGGGCGATCTCGGCGATGGAGCGCAGCATGAGCGTCGTGGAAACCGGCAGTTCGACGGCCAGCGTCGCGAGGCCGAGCACGCCGCCGACGGCGCCCGTCACCGCGGCGAGCGCCTTGTGGCGGGTGTCGCTCGATCCGAGCAGGCGGCTCAGGCGCCCGCCGGCCTCGGTCTCGATGCGCTCCAGCGCCGTGCCGGCGGGTTTCACGTCCTTGTCCGGCAGGGTCGCGAGGGCGACCCGCAGGGCCGTGCGCATCGCGCCTTCCGTGGCGCTGGCCACCGTCTCGGTGATGGGTGCCGGCAGCGCCCGGCCGATCATGTCGAGGGGCGCGCCGGCCGCCGACGAGAGCCGGGAGGCGAGCCCCGGCTTCTCCAGCACGGTCACGGCGCGCCGCAGGACGGCGCGGTCGGCCTCCGACAGGGGCTTTCCGGCCGGCGGGTCGATCGGGACCAGCAGGGTTTCACCGGCAATGGCAAGGTCGTTCACGTCTGCGCCCTCGCGACTTTGGGCGGGATCTCGGGGCCCGCTTCGGCTGAGGCAAGACCGACGGGGCCGGTTGGGTTCCCCTGGACGGTCTCGAGCGCGGCCTCTTCCGGGCTTTCCGCGGGCGTCGTGCGCTGCGGGATGCGGCCCACGGCAAAGCACAGGGCGACGACGGGGATGCCGACCGCCGCGGTCATCGCGAAGAAGGTCGGGAAGCCGTAGGCCGCCACCACGAAGCCGGAGGTGCCGGCGACCAGCTTGCCCGGCAGGGCGTAGAGCGAGGAGAACAGGGCGTATTGCGTGGCCGCAAAGCCCGGCGTGGTCAGGCTCGACATGTAAGCGATCAGCGCGATGCCGGCGAAGGAGCCGCACAGGCTCTCGATCGAGACCGCGATGGCGAGACGCCACTGCTCCGGCTCGCCCAGCGCCAGCCAAGCCAGCGACAGGTGCGAGGCGGCGGCGATGAAGGCGCCGATCACCAGGGTGGGGAACATGCCGAGCCGGGCGATCGACCAGCCGCCCGCAAAGCCCCCGGCGATCCCGACCCAGATGCCGAACAGCTTGACGATGGTGGCGATCTCCGCCTTGCCGTAGCCGAGCGTGATGTAGAGCGGGTTGGCCATCACGCCGGAGACGAAGTCCGGCATCCGGTAGAGCGCGACCAGCGCCAGCACCGCGAACAGGGCGTTGCCCATCCGGGCGTGGAGTTCCGTCAGCGGCTCCAGCACGGCGCGGCGCACGGCGGCCGGCAGGTCGCGCTTGCCCGTCGCCGCCTCGCGCGGCCGGTCATAGGGCGTGGCGAGCAGGGCCGCGATCAGGCCGACGCCCATCAGCGCGGCCATGCAGAGATAGGCGAGCGTCCAGCCGCCATAGGCCGCGACATAGAGCGCGCCGGCGCCGGCCAGGATCAGCCCGAACCGGTAGCCGAGGTTCGAGGTGGCGGCCATGATGCCCTGCAGGTCGGTGCCCGCCGCCTCGATGCGCCAGCCGTCGATCACCACGTCCTGGGTGGCGGCGCAGAAGGCGACGAGGAAGGCGCCGAGGCCGATGAGCGCGAGATGGTCCTTCGGGTCGGCGAAGGCCATCAGGACGAGCGCCAGGGCGGTGGCGATCTGCGTCACGATCATCCAGGCGCGCTTGCGGCCGAGGCGCTGGGCCAGGAACGGCACGTCGACCCGGTCGATCGAGGGGGCCCAGAGGAACTTCAGCGAGTAGGGCAGCGCGACGTAGCTGAACAGGCCGATCGTCTTGATGTCGATGCCGGAATCGGCAAGCCGCAGGGTGAAGGTGCCGAGCACGAGCAGGAGCGGCAGGCCGGAGGAGAAGCCGAGCGCCAGCATCTGCGCGACGCGCTTGTCCTCGGTGATGTCGCGCAGGCGCAGCTTGCGCGGCGGCGCTTTCGGGGGCGTGCCACCGGGAAGCGTCTTGTCCTTGGGAAGCGTCTTGGAGTTCGCCGCATCCGCCATCGCGTAAAACTCCCTGGAGCCCTCGCCCGGCGGGCGGGGTTGCATGGATCAGAGGACGCCGCGCGGAGCCGGGCGCCCGGACATACGCGCATCTTCGATGCCGACTCCGCAGAAAACATGACGGACTTGCGGCACTTCAGCCCCGTCAGCTCTCTTGCGAGTCCCGCGCAAGTTCGGAATCTTGCGCCCCGTATAGAGCGAACATGGTTGACAGAACCGTAATCAGAGGCCCCGCACGATGACAGGTCCGCAGGGCGCTGCGTGCTTCGCCGCACGGAACGGGGGAGGGGCCGGCTCGTTGGAGTCGCGGGGCCGGACGCTACGGAATGCGTCAGGTGACACCTTTTCGCGTGCCGCGCTCGAAAGCGGCATGCTTGTGTTGGCGTAGAGATGACGGGTTTTCCCAAAGGAGCGAGCCTGCCCTCGGGTGTCACGGTGGAGGTCTTCGCGGCAGCCTTCGAGGCCAGCCCGACACCGATGGTGGTCACCGATCCACGGCGGGGCGACAACCCGGTCGTCTGGGCCAACGGCGCGTTTCTCGGGCTCACCGGCTATGACCGCGAGGAGATCTACGGCCACAATTGCCGCATGCTGCAAGGCCCCCTCACCGATGCGGCGGTGCTTCAGACGATGCGGTCGGCGCTCGCCACCGGCCGGCCGTTCGAGGGCGAGCTGCTCAATTACCGCAAGGACGGCACGTCGTTCTGGAACGGCATGACGATCAACCCCGTCTGCGACGAGGCGGGCAAGGTCCTGTTCTTCTTCTCGGCCCAGGCCGACATGACCGACAAGCACCGCCTGGAACTGGCGATGCGCGACGCCAACGACGCGCTGGAGCGCGAGGTGAGCGAGCGAACCGCCGACCTGCGCTCGGCCCTGGAACAGAAGACCGCCCTGCTCCACGAAGTCGATCACCGGGTCAAGAACAACCTCCAGGTCATCTCCTCGCTGATGCTGCTGAAGGCCCGCCGCACGCCGGAGGGCGATGCCCGCAACGCGCTCCAGGCCATGGCCGACCGGATCGGCGCCCTCTCGACGGCGCACCGGATGCTGTACTCGGAGGGCGATGTCACCCGTTTCGACTTCCGGGAGTTCACCGCCGACCTGATCGCCGACCTCGCCGCCGGCCTCGACGGGGACCGCACCCGGATCGAGACGGAGATCGAGGCGCTGGCGCTCTCCGCCGCCATGGCCGCCCCGCTGGCGCTGCTGATCCACGAATTGACGACGAACGCCCTGCACCACGCCTTCCCGGAGGCGCGCCGCGGCCGGGTCGCGATCGAGGCACACCGTTACGAGGCGGGGATGCGCCTCGTCATTCAGGACGACGGCATCGGCATGGCCTCGGTGCCGCCCAATCCCGCCGGCTTTGGCCGCACCCTGGTCGAGATGGTGGTGCGCCAGTTGCGCGGCACCCTCGAATGGGCGGATGCCGGGCCCGGCACCCGGATCGTGATCACGATCCCGCTGGTCGGGACCGACGCATTGTGACGAACATGCGCCTCCGCATCCCGGCCCGTTTCCACCGGAAACCCGTCGCGGGACGGGCCGCGCCCGTTCCCTCGGCCGAGAATCCGACGGATCCCTTCGGGGCGGGGGGACAAACGACGCCGGGAGAACCGCCATGTCCGAGGTGAGGGAGGTGCCCCTGCGCATCCTCGTCGTCGAGGACGAGGTGCTGATCGCCCTCGAACTGGAATGCCTGCTGGAAGACCTCGGTCATGTCAGCGTCGGCGTCGCGGGCTGCTCGGCGGATGCCATCGCGCTCGGCCGCACCGCCCTGCCGGATGTGGCGCTCGTGGATATCCACCTCATCGACGGGCCGACCGGGGTGGAGGTGGCGCGCCAGTTGAGCCGCGACCCGCGGGTCACCGTGGTGTTCATGACCGCCAACGCCAAGCGCATCCCGCCGGATTTCGCGGGCGCGCTCGGGGTGATCGCCAAGCCCTATTCCGAGCGTGCCGTGGCGGGTGCCCTCGATTACGTCGCCCAGCGCCGTGCCGGCCATCCGCCCTCCGCCGACACCCTCGACGGCTTCCACCTCGCCCCCGCCGCGGGCGGCGGGGAGTGGAACGGCGGAGCCGCGTAACCGGCGGCGACATTGGCCTCGCCTCAAAACCCTGGTGACGGGGAAAGATCACGCGCCACGCCGCGATGACCCAAGGGCCTGTTTAAGCGAGGTTTATAGGCAGGGCCATCGCTCCTCATGCTGAGGTGCCAGCACAGGCTGGTCAAACACGCTCTGAGCGGAGGTGAGCCCCCCTCACGCCTTCGGCACGTTGCGCTCCAGCTCGTCGAGCCACGCCCGGGCACTGGCATCCGACGGGGCGCGCCAGTCGCCGCGGGGCGAGAGCGAGCCGCCGGCCGAGACCTTCGGGCCGTTGGGGAGCGCCGAGCGCTTGAACTGGCTGAAGCGGAAGAAGCGATCGAGGAAGACGCCGAGCCAGCGCCGGATCTCGGCCAAGTCGTAGGCGACGCGCTTGGCTTGCGGGAAATCCGGCGGCCAGTCGCGGGCCGCCGCGTCCCCCCAGGCGTGGAGCGCGAGGAAGGCGATCTTGGACGGGCGGAAGCCGTGGCGCAGGGTGAACCAGAGATTGAAGTCCTGCAGGGCGTAGGGGCCGATCTTGGCCTCCGTGCTCTGCGGCCCCTCGCCTTCCGAGGCCGGCACCAGTTCGGGGGAAATCTCGGTGTCGAGCACCGCCCGGAGCGTGCGGTTCTCCTCCGCGCCGAACTGCCCGGACGCGATCACCCAGCGGATCAGGTGCTGGATCAGGGTCTTGGGCACGCCGGCATTGACGCCGTAATGGCTCATCTGGTCGCCGACGCCGTAGGTGCTCCAGCCGAGCGCCAGTTCCGAGAGATCCCCGGTGCCGATCACGATGCCGCCATGCTGGTTGGCCAGCCGGAACAGGTAATCGGTGCGCAGGCCCGCCTGCACGTTCTCGAAGGTGACGTCGTAGACCGCCTCCCCGCGCCCGAACGGGTGGCCCATATCGCTCAGCATCTGCCGGGCGGCCGGGCGGATGTCGATCTCCTCCGAGGTGGTACCGAGCGCCCGCATCAGGGCGTGAGCGTTGGTCTTGGTCTCGTCGGAGGTGGCAAAGCCCGGCAGGGTGTAGGCCAGGATGTCCTTGCGCGGCAGGCCGAGCCGATCGAAGGCCTTCGCGACCACGATCAGCGCATGGGTCGAGTCGAGGCCGCCGGAGACGCCGATCACCGCCCGCTTCGTGCCGGTTGCGGCCAGCCGCTGGGCGAGGCCGGCGACCTGGATGTTGTAGGCCTCGTAGCAATCCTGCGCGAGGCGGGCGGGGTCGGCCGGAACGAAGGGGAAGCGCTCGACCCGGCGTTCCAGTCCCAGATCGCTCGTCGGCGGATCGAGCCGGAAGGGGACCGTCCGCCAGGGTGGGGTGCCGTGGTGGCGGGCATTGTCGTCGAGGCTGCCGGCCTGAAGCCGCTCCTGCGCGATCAGGTCGAGGTCGATATCGGCCAGCGTCACCACTGGCGCTTGAGGGAAGCGCTGCCCCTCGGCCAGCCGCACGCCGTTCTCGTCGATGCTGGTCTGCCCGTCCCAGGACAGGTCGGTGGTGGATTCGCCGGTGCCGGCCGCCGCGTAGACATAGGCGCACAGGCCACGCATCGAGGCGGCGCGGGTCAGCAGGGCGCGGGAATCAGCCCGGCCCACGGTGATCGGGCTGCCCGAGGGGTTGGCGATCACCGTGGCGCCGGCCAGCACCGCGTCCATGCCCGGCGTCTGCGGCACCCAGAGGTCTTCGCAGACCTCGATGGCGAGGCGAAAGCCCGGCAGGTCGTCGGCGGCGAAGATCAGGTCGGTGCCGAACGGCGCTTCCAGCCCGCCGAGGCGGATCGTCCCGCCCGTGATGCCGGCGCCGGAGGCGAAGTGGCGCTTCTCGTAGAACTCCCGGTAGTTCGGCAGGTAGCTCTTCGGCACGACGCCGAGCAGCCGCCCGCCCCGGATCGCCACGGCGCAATTGTAGAGCCGGTTGCGCCAGCGCAGGGGCGCGCCGACGACGAGCAGGGGCGTGAGTCCGGCGCTCTCTTCGACCAGTCGCGCGACACCCGCCTCGACCGCGTCGAGGAGGGTGGCCTGCAACAGCAGATCCTCGATGGCGTAGGAGGACACGCAGAGTTCGGGGAAGACCGCGAGCGCCGCCCCGGCCCCGTGCGCCTGCCGCGCAAGCCCCAGGATGTCGGCGACATTGGCCGCCGGGTCGCCCGGATGGCTGCGGCCGGTGCAGGCCGCCACACGGGCAAAGCCGTGCCGGTAGAGGGAGCGGAAGTTTTTCGGACTCAAGGTCTCTTGGCTCGGATTCGTCACCGGATCTCGCAGCTCACCTGATACGGCAGGAAACCCTGCCAAGCGCCTCTCAGAGCACGATTTTGAGCCTGATTCAGGGGATGCCCGCGACCGGGCCGTCCTCCGTCACCGAGCCTCGAAACATCACCGCAAAGAGCCAACTGCGCTCGATGATATCCGGTTCATGCCACGCTTGCACCGGTGGGTCCGGGGCGCCCCGGAAGAGGGGAGGGCGGGTGCGGGACGAGGGTGGGAAAGGTCGAAGCAAGGTCGAGGCAAGCGTTCGTTAACGACGATCCGCCTACCTTGGGGCTCGAACCGCTCCGCAGGAGCCGGACCTTGTTTCGAGTCATCTCACAGATCATGCGCGCATCGGGACGGCCTCCCCATTCCCATCGTGATCCATCGCGGCCGAGCCGCGGCGGCGACCGCCTGGACCGGTCGATCGGCGGTATCGCCCATCGGCTGATGAGCCTGCGCTCCAACCTCGCCCGGCGGATCGCCGGGGCGCCGCCGGCCCCGCCGCGGGCGCTCCCGCACGCCTTGCCGCATCCGGCGCTGCCGCAGCCGGGCACGGACGGGTTCGACGCGGGCAACGTGCCGAGCTGGCTGGTGCCGCCGGGGGCGATGCTCGGCCGCGCGCCGGCCGCGCCGGAGGATTGGGGTTCGCAGCCCTGGGCATCCGAACCGGAGGAGGGGCTGTTCGAGATGCCCGCGCCTGCCCTGCCCTATGGCGCTCAGCCCGAGATGCCGTTCGAGAGCCGCATCGATCCCCGTGCCTCCGGTCCCGGCGTTCTGGTGCGCACGCCGCGCCGCCCGGCGGCGATCGCGCCGGAGGCCGGCGTGATCCCGGCTTCTCACCCCCTGCCCGCCTCACAGGATGGATCCTACAGCGTGCCGCAGGCTGCCCTACCCGAGGCCGTGCGCTTCACCCGCACCCCCGACACCGTTCTGATGGAACGCCGCCGCCAGGCGCTGGAGGCCGAGCGTGAGGCCCAGCTCCGGGCCCAGGCCCTGCTCGATGCCCAGGCCGCCGCCGAGGCCGCGGCGCTGGAAGCGCAGCGGGCCCGCGAGGCGGCGGAGCGTGAAGCCGCCGAGCGCGCGGCACAGCGCAGCGCCGAGAGCGACGAGGCCGCCCGGCTGCGCGCCGAGCAGGCCGCCTCCGAGGTGCCGAGCTGGCGCCGCCCGTTCGTGCCGCCGCCCGGCGTGAGCTTCTTCCGCACCCCCGACCGTCGGCAGAAGTCGGTTGTCCAGGTGCCGCAGGCTGAGGTCGTGCCACAGGCTGAAAGCATGCCGCAGGCCGAGTTCGTCTCGCAGGGCGCGTTCGCCCCGCAGCCCGCGATGACGATCGAGGAGATCCAGTTCGACGCGCTGCGCTTCGAGGCCGTCGCCGCCGAGCCCCTACCCGCCGAGCCCCTGCCCGCCCCGGCGGAGGCGCCGGAGGCCGCGACCCTCTTCGCGGGATTCTACGCGCCCTTCATCCCCCCGGTCCCGGCCGAGCCGTCCGATTGGTCGGATGTACCGGACTGGTCGGCCCTGCACGGCTGGTTCGGCCCGTCCGAATCGGTGGTCGAGGTCGCCGAGCCGGTCGCGGCCGCCCGCCCGGTGCTGAACGCCATGGCCGCCCGCGCCGCGATCCGCCCGGCCCGTTCGGCCTTCGCCGAGGCCGCGCCGCAGCCCGCATTCGACGTCGCACCGCACGCCGTGGCGCCCGCCCCGGCCCCGGTCGCCGCCGTGGTGCCGGCGCCCGTCGCCGCGCAGCCGTTCACGGCCTATGCGGCTCCGCCCCCCGCCCCGGTCCAGCCCGCGCCGCAGGCCCCCTCCCCTGCCCCCCAGGGGATGACGCCGGCGATGGCGCCGCTGACCATTCCGGCCCGGCCGGTCCTGCTGCGCACCAAGCCCGGAGCCGAAGCCGAGCCGACCGAAAATCCGGCCGAGGATCTGGCCGAAGAGCGGGTTGCCGAGACGAGCCAGGAAGCCGCCTTCGACACCGCCGACACGTTCGAGGCGCAAGCCGCCGCGCCGGTGGCCGCCGTCGAGCCCGAACCCGAAAACCGTCCGCGGGCGATCCTGCCCGAGCGCCCGATGCTGATCCCCGCCGGCCGCCACCTGGAGGCGTCGTTCGTCGGCAATGCGTATTACGAACTGCCCGATCTGGAACTGCTCGCCGAGCCGCCGCTGAACGACGGCGAGGAGGTCGATGCGGACGAGTTGGAGCAGAACGCGCTCAACCTCCAGCAGACCGTGCAGGATTTCGGCGTGCGCGGCGACATCCTCGCCGTGCGCCCCGGCCCCGTCGTCACCCTCTACGAACTGGAGCCGGCGCCGGGCACCAAGTCGAGCCGCGTCATCGGCCTGTCGGACGACATCGCCCGCTCGATGTCCGCCGTCTCCGCCCGCGTCGCCGTCGTCCCCGGCCGCAACGTGATCGGCATCGAGCTGCCGAACCCGGTGCGCGAGACCGTGTACCTGCGCGAATTGCTGGCTTCGGTCGATTTCGTCGAGACCAAGCACAAGCTCGCGCTGTGCCTCGGCAAGAACATCGGCGGCGAGCCGATCATCGCCGACCTCGCCCGGATGCCGCACCTGCTCGTCGCCGGCACCACCGGTTCGGGCAAGTCGGTGGCCATCAACACCATGATCCTGTCGCTGCTCTACCGGCTGAAGCCGGAAGAGTGCCGCCTCATCATGGTCGATCCCAAGATGCTGGAACTGTCGGTCTAGTCATCGCCCTCAAATGGGCCGTGCGCGAGATGGAGGAGCGCTACAAGAAGATGTCCAAGATCAGCGTGCGCAACATCGACGGGTACAATGCCCGGATGAAGGAGGCGCGCGAACGCGGCGAGACCATCACCCGCACGGTCCAGACCGGCTTCGACCGCACCACCGGCGAGGCGGTGTTCGAAGAGCAGGAGATGGACCTCTCGGCCCTGCCCTACATCGTGATCGTGGTCGACGAGATGGCCGACCTGATGATGGTGGCGGGCAAGGACATCGAGGGCGCGATCCAGCGGCTGGCGCAGATGGCGCGTGCGGCGGGCATCCACCTCATCATGGCGACGCAGCGCCCCTCGGTCGATGTCATCACCGGCACGATCAAGGCGAACTTCCCGACCCGCATCTCCTTCCAGGTGACGNCTGCCCTACATCGTGATCGTGGTCGACGAGATGGCCGACCTGATGATGGTGGCGGGCAAGGACATCGAGGGCGCGATCCAGCGGCTGGCGCAGATGGCGCGTGCGGCSGGCATCCACCTCATCATGGCGACGCAGCGCCCCTCGGTCGATGTCATCACCGGCACGATCAAGGCGAACTTCCCGACCCGCATCTCCTTCCAGGTGACGAGCAAGATCGATAGCCGCACGATCCTGGGCGAGATGGGCGCGGAGCAGTTGCTGGGCCAGGGCGACATGCTGTTCATGGCCGGCGGCGGGCGCACGACGCGCGTGCACGGGCCGTTCTGTTCGGACTCGGAAGTCGAGACNGGAGCAGTTGCTGGGCCAGGGCGACATGCTGTTCATGGCCGGCGGCGGGCGCACGACGCGCGTGCACGGGCCGTTCTGTTCGGACTCGGAAGTCGAGACGGTCGTCGCCCACCTCAAGCGCCAGGGCCGGCCGTCCTACCTCGAAGCGGTCACCGCCGATGACGGCTCCTCCGAGCAGCCGGAGAAGCCGGCCAAGGGCGGGCGGGCCGCGGCCAAGGCCGAGAAGGACGACTTCGCCGAGGCGGAGGAATCCGACGCTCCGGTCTTCGATATCGGAGCCTTCGCGGCGACCGCGGGCGCCGAGGGTGGCGAACTCTACGAGCAGGCCATCGCCGTGGTGCTGCGCGACCGCAAGGCCTCGACGAGCTACATCCAGCGCCGTCTCCAGATCGGCTACAACCGCGCCGCCTCGATCATGGAGCGGATGGAGATCGAGGGGATCGTCGGGCCGGCCAACCATGCGGGCAAGCGCGAGATCCTGGTCGAGGGCCTCACGAGCGCACCGTCCAGCGGCTACGACGACGACTGAGTACCGCTCACCACCGCGCAAATCCGGCCCCCGTCGCATATTCGCCACAGGGGCCGGGTCTACCCGCGAACACGACATCCGGACGCGCCGCCATCGCGCGCGTCCGCAGCCGGGACAGTTCGAGCCCCGCGCACCCGCAAGCTTTCGGAGATGCCCACACGATGACTGGCCGACGCCTCTCCCTCGCTGCCGGTCCGCTGCTCGTCGCCGCGCTGGCGCTCCAGCCGCAGCCCGTGGAAGCCCAGGTCTCCTCCTTCCTCGACGGCCTGTTCGGCCGCAAGGAAGAGCCGCCGACCCCGCCGGCCCGGGCGCCCGAGCCGGAGGCAGCCCCGACGCCGGCCCCGGCCAAGAAGGCGGCCGCCAAGCCCGGCAAAGGCGCGGACAAGGCGGCGGAGAAGTCTTCGGACAAGCCCGCCGAGAAGACCGGCAGCATCAAGGCCGCAGCCAAGCCCGGCGCGCCTGCGTCAGCGGCGCCGGCCGCGAGCCCCGGTACGCGGGTCGCGGCGGTGGGCGCGCCGACTCTCGGCGCCTCGTTGCAGGATGCCGACCCGGCCACCGTCGTGGCGGCGGCCAACAGCTATTTTAACGGCTTCCAGACCCTCACCGGCGGCTTCATCCAGATCGGCGCCGACGGGCGGCGCATCGGCGGCAAGCTCACGCTCGCCAAGCCGGGGCGCCTGCGCTTCGAGTACGACCAGCCCTCCCCGCTCGAAGTGGTGGCCGACGGCACCTCGGTCGCGGTGCGCGACCGCAAGCTCGGCACCCAGGATCTCTACTTCATCTCGCAGACGCCGCTGAAATTCCTGCTGCGGGACAAGATCGACCTCGCCCGCGACCTGACGGTGAGCGAGGTGACCAACGATCCGGGCGGCGTGCGCATCGCGCTGGAGGACCGCTCGACGCTGGGCGGCACCTCGAAGATCCAGCTCTTCTTCGATGCCGAGATGAAGACCCTGTCGCAGTGGCGGATCACCGACCCGCAGGGCTACCTCACCACCGTGCAGCTTTCGAACCTGCAGAAGGGCAAGGCGGTCGATGGGTCGCTGTTCTTCATCAATTACGGCCGGTCCGAGGACAAGGCGATGCAGCAGCAGATCGAGGGGCGAAACCCCTGAGTCGAGGGCGATGAGGGCAGCAACAACATGGATTGCTTTCCCCTCCGCATCACCAAGATGTGTTGTCACACCGCCTTTTGAGATCGCTGAAACTCTTTGGATAACGGCTGGGATACGCTGAGGCGCATCCCGGTTTTAAGCATCCGTTGAGAGGAATGCGGGCCTATAGGCGGGCCGTCCATGGGGGGCGGCCCCCCATGGGACGCTGTCCGGCCGTATGTCCGCCCTCGCCGCTCCGTCGCTGTCGATCGCCCTGCCGTTCGAGGCGGCGCTTGCCGAGATGGCCGCGCCCGTTCTGCTGCTCGATGCGGGCGGCAGCGTCGTCTTCGCCAATGCCCGCGCGGCGGCCCTGCTCGCCTGCGCCGAACCGGTCGGCCTTCCCCTCCCCGCCCTGCTGGCCCCCTTCGACGCCGCGGAGCCGGAGGTTGACCCCATTCTGGAGGCCGTGCGCGCCGCCCGCCCCGTCCGGGCGCGGCTCACCCTCGGCGGCGACCGCCGCGTCGAGGCGGCGCTGGTGCCGCTCTCGGCCGGCGGCTTCGCCCTCACCTTCGAGGACGTGACCGAGCAACTCCGCGGCGCGGCCCTGGCCCGGCAGGAGCCGCTCACCGGCCTTTGCAACCGCGTCGGCCTGCATGACCGCCTCGACGCCGCACTGACCGAGGCGGCGGGGACGGGGGTGCCGCTCGCGGTGCTGATGCTCGACCTCGATCGGTTCAAGACGGTCAACGACACCCTCGGGCATCCGGTCGGCGACGCGCTCCTGCGCAAGGTCGCCGAGCGCCTGCGCCGAGCCACCCGCAGCGGGGATGTGGTCGCGCGGCTCGGCGGCGACGAGTTCGCCATCCTCCAAGTCAACCCGCATGCCGGCGTCGAGCAACCGCACGCGGCCGAGGCGCTGGCACGCCGCCTCGTCGATCTCGTCGGGCGCACCTACGTCGTCGAGGGCCATATGCTCAATGTCGGCGTCAGCGTCGGCGTCGCCATCGCCCCCACCGACGGCCAGAACGCCGACGACCTGCTGAAACACGCCGACCTCGCGCTCTACCGGGCCAAGGCCGCGGGCCGGGGCACCTACCGCTTCTTCGAGCCGGCGATGAACGCGCAGATGCAGGCGCGCCGCGGCCTGGAGATCGACCTGCGCCGGGCGATGGCCCTCAAGCAGTTCGACCTCGCCTTCCAGCCGCAGATCCGGCTGGAGAGCGGGGAGGTGACGGGGTTCGAGGCGCTGCTGCGCTGGAACCACCCCGAGCGCGGATCGGTCTCGCCGGCCCTGTTCATCCCCTTGGCCGAGGAGATCGGCATCATCGTCGGCATCGGCGAGTGGGTGTTGCGCACCGCCTGCCGCGAAGCGGCGCGCTGGCCGCAAGCCGCCTCGATCGCCGTGAACCTCTCCCCCGTGCAGTTCCGCGGCGGCCGGCTGGTCGAGACGGTGATGAACGTGCTGGCCCAGACCGGCCTCGACCCGGCCCGGCTGGAACTGGAGATCACCGAAGGCGCGCTCCTCGAGAACACCGACAGCGTGCTCGACGTGCTGAACGGCCTGCGCGCGCTGGGCGTGAAGATCTCGATGGACGATTTCGGCACCGGCTACTCGTCCCTGAGCTACCTGCAGAAATTCCCCTTCGACAAGATCAAGATCGACCAGTCCTTCGTCCGCGGCATGGAGGGCAATGCCGAGTGCGGGGCGATCGTGCGGGCCATCGCCCGGCTCGGCGCCAGCCTCGGCATGCGCACCACCGCCGAGGGCGTCGAGACGGCGACGCAGCTCGACGCCATCCGCGCCGAGGGCTGCACCGAGGTCCAGGGCTACCTGACCGGGCGCCCGATGCCGGCCGCCCAGGCCGCCGCCCTGCTGTCGGTGCCTCCGAGCACTCCGCCCGCCACCTTGCCCGCCTGATTCAGGAGCCCGCCCGGATGAACCCAAAAGACCTGCGTCGTCTCGTCTATTACAGCCGCAACCGGGTCGCCGGCGCCCCCGCGGCGATGGACGAGACGATCCGCGGCATCCTGGCCGCGAGCCGGACCAACAACGCCCGCATCGACGTCACCGGGGCGCTGATGTTCAATGCCGGCTGCTTCGCTCAGGTGCTGGAGGGGCCGGAAGACGCGGTCGAGACCACCTTCGAGCGCATCCAGCAGGACGAGCGCCACGGCGAGGTCTCGCTGCTCGCCTTCGAGGCGGTGGAGACGCGCCTCTTCACCGATTGGTCGATGGCCTATGTCGGGGCCTCGCAGGCCGACGCGGCCCGCTACGGCGATGTGGCGGGCGAGAGCGGCTTCGACCTCTCGCGGATGACGGGCGACCGGCTCTGCGCCGTCCTGCACAGTCTCGCCCTGGAGGAGGAGACGGCTGCGGCGTGACAAGCCGAGCGCCTGCCTAGAGCACCGTCCTGGATATCGGATTCAGGGCGGTGCTCTAGGCTCTTGTTTTTGCATCATCTTTTTTGCGAAAGCCGGCAACCACCTTTCGGGACGATGCTCTGGCCGACCTGTTTTGGCACCCAGAACGATCCTTATGCTGAGGTGCTGCGTCAGCAGCCTCGAAGCACGCCGCGACGCCGCTCCCGGCCCACTGCCCCATGGGCCAATGCTTTGGGATCAACCGTTCAGGCGTGCTTCGAGGCCGAGCTGTCGCTCGGCACCTCAGCATGAGGAACAAGGGGGCTTGCCAAACAGCGCAGGCAGGCAGGCTCTGAGGCTGGTTTGCGAGGCGCGCGGGTTGGGCTAACGGGGCGGCATCCCTCGCCACGCTTCTCAGGCAATCCCCGTGCGCCTCACCGTCACGACCTGGAACATCAACTCGGTGCGCCTGCGCATCGAGTCCGTGCTGCGCTTCCTCCGCGAGGCCCAGCCGGACGTGCTGTGCCTGCAGGAGACCAAGTGCCCCGACGACCTGTTCCCGCTCAAGGCGTTCAAGGGATCGGGCTACGAGAACATCGTCTTCGCCGGGCAGAAGGGCTATAACGGCGTCGCGATCATCTCGCGCTTTCCGCTGCTGACCCGCGACGTGATGAGCTTCTGCGACCGGCCCGATGCGCGCCACATCTCGGCGGTGCTCGGGGCCGAGGCGGGACTGGCGGCTGGGATCGTGCTGCACGATTTCTACGTGCCCGCGGGCGGCGATATGCCCCACCGCGACCTCAACCCGAAATTCGCGCACAAGCTCGACTTCCTGTCCGAGTTGCGGGCCTGGGGCGGGCGGCGCGTTTCCGGGCCGGCGATCCTCGTGGGCGACCTCAACGTCGCGCCCCTGGAGCACGACGTCTGGTCGCACAAGCAGCTCCTCGACGTGGTGAGTCACACCCCCGTCGAGACCGAGGCGCTCGAGACGCTGCGGGGCGAGGCCGGCTGGATCGACGCGGCGCGGCTCCTCACCCCGGAGCCGGAAAAGATCTACACGTGGTGGAGCTACCGCTCGCCGAACTGGGAGCTGGCCAACAAGGGCCGGCGCCTCGACCATGCCTGGGTCTCGCCCGATCTGGCCGGCACGGTGCGCAAGGTCGCGGTGTTCCGCGAGGCGCGCGGCTGGGAGAAGCCATCCGATCACGTCCCGGTGACTTTGATGTTGGAGCTCTGAGCCGGGAACGCGGACGCCCGTCCAGGCATTGGGTCTCCAATCTGAGCTTTCGAAATGGAGTCCCACCGCATGCGCTCGATCCTGCGCCAGATCGTCGTCGTCTTCCTGCTGCCGAAGGCCATCAGCTACCTGCGTCGCCGCTTCGGCGGCGGACGGGCAGCGGGTTCGCACCGCTCGTACTGAAGTCCGGGTTTCGAAAGGACGAGTCCTTTCGCGGGTCCAGGGCAGAGCCCTGGTTGAGGGAAGCCGGGGCACTGCCCCGGCGCCCCGCCAAAGGGATTGATCCCTTTGGAATCCCGATGGTCAGGCGACGCGTCGGCGGCCGTAGCCGAACCAGATCGCCAGCCCGAGACCGAGCCAGACCAGCAGGCGCAGCCAGGTATCGCCGGGCAGGCTCGCCATCAGGGCGAGGCAGGCGAGGATGCCCAGCACCGGCACGAGGGCGCCGCCGGGTACGCGGAAGGGCCGCGCCCGCTCCGGCTCCATGCGGCGCAGGATCAGCACGCTGGCGCAGACGAGGATGAACGCGAACAGCGTGCCGATGCTGACGAGTTCGCCGAGAATGTCGATCGGCACCAAAGCCGACACCACGGCCGTGGCGAGACCGATCACCCCTTGCGCGACGAACGGCGTCCGGGTCCGCACCCCGATCCGCGCGAACAGATCCGGCAGCATGCGGTCGCAGGCCATGGCGTAGCAGATCCGGGCCTGACCATAGAGGGCGGTGAGGGCCGCCGTGGTGAGCCCGATCAAGGCGCCGGCCTTGATCGCCGCGGAGAAGCCGGCCAGCCCCGTCACCGCCATGGCCCGCGCGATCGGGTCGGCCACGTCGAGGTCGCGATAGGGCACGAGGCCGGTGAGCATGGCGGCCACCGCCACGTAGAGCGCCGCGGTGACGAGGAGCGAGCCGATCAGACCCACCGGCGCGTCCCGCTGCGGGTTGCGGGTCTCGCCGGCGGCGGTCGAGATGGTCTCGAAGCCGACATAGGCGAAGAACACGACCCCGGCCCCGCGAAGGATGCCACTCCAGCCGAAGGCGCCGAACGTGCCCTCGTTCGCCGGCACCAGCGGCTGCCAGAGTTCGGGCCGCAGATGCCCTACGCCGAGGCCGAGGAAGGCGAGGATGATCGCGACCTTCAGCATCACCAGCACGGTGTTGGTGCGGGCCGCCTCCCGGTTGTCGCGCATCAGCAGGGCGGTGAGCACCAGCACGACGAGCGCTGCCGGCCCGTTCACGATCCCGCCCTCCCCCGGCCCCGCGGCCAGCCATGCCGGCAGCCTCAGGCCGGCATCGGCGAGCAGGCTCTGCGCATAGCCCGACCAGCCGACGGCGATGGTCGCCGCGGCCATGGCAAATTCGAGAACCAGATCCCAGCCGATGATCCAGGCCGGCAGGGCGCCGAGCGTGACGTAGGTGTAGGAATAGGTGGATCCCGCCACGGGGATCATCGCGGCGAGTTCCGCGTAGCAAAGCGCCACCAGCCCGCTCGCGACCGCGCCGAGCACGAAGGAGAGCATCAGCCCCGGCCCGGCATAGTTCGCCGCCGCCGTGCCGGTGAGCACGAAGATCCCCGCCCCGACCGTCGCGCCGACGCCGATGCAGACGAGGCTGAAGGCGGAGAGGTTTCGGGCCAGCGCCGGACCGTCCGAATCGGACACGTCCGCGACGAGGGCGGCGATGGGCTTTCGGGCGCCGAGGGCGGAACGGGGCATAGGGTCTCGCGTACCTGACCGGAAGGCATCCGGCGAAGCGAAAGCCGGGCCGGATGCGGGGTGGGATCGGGGCGCAGTATGCGGCGGATTTCGCCCCGGCGGATGGCGCCTCTGGCACATCCCGCGATTTCGTGTATGGTCCGCGCCGCCTCGACCCGGTTACCGGGCGGGGCTTGTGCCGCTTGCGGCTGACCGTGCTGGACGACATCCCGGCACCGGCCCGACCGCGAGTTTTTCAAAGGTGCCCTTGCCCTTCCATGGGCGGCATCTTCCGACCAAACCTCCATCTGAAAGGCCTGCGATGTCGATTACGGCAGAGCGCAAGACCGCGCTCATCAAGGACTACGCCAAGGGCAACAAGGACACCGGCTCGCCGGAGGTCCAGATCGCCATCCTCACCGAGCGGATCACCAACCTGACCGCCCACTTCAAGACCCACGGCAAGGACAACCATTCCCGCCGCGGCCTCCTGAAGCTGGTCTCGCAGCGCCGCTCGCTGCTCGACTACCTGAAGCGCAAGGAAGAGGCGCGCTACCGCACCCTCATCGAGCGCCTCGGCATCCGTCGCTAAGGCCAACCGCGCGGTCCTTCGGGGCCGCGTTTTCACGAAGCCGCGCTTCTCACGAACTGGACCCCGGTTCGGCGTCAGAGAGTGCGGCACACCAAGAAGGACCGCTCGGGCATGGGGCCCGGCCGGTCCGATCCGGGCGGCTTGAAGGCGCAGGGCGCCAGGGCAGGATCGCGAGACGCTTCTCTCAAAACGAAGCGTCTCGCCGTCTTGCCTCTGGCGGCGCCGGGCTCAGCCCACCGCATGTTTGAAGGCGAGAGACATATGTTCGACGTACAACGTGAAGAGCTGATCTGGGGCGACCGCAAGCTCGTTCTCGAGACCGGCAAGACCGCCCGCCAGGCGGACGGCTCCGTGGTCGCCACCTACGGCGAGACCACCGTGCTGGCCACCGTGGTCGCGGGCAAGGAGCCCAAGGCCGGCATCGACTTCCTGCCGCTCACCGTGAACTACCAGGAGCGCGCCTACGCCGCCGGCCGCATCCCCGGCGGCTACTTCAAGCGCGAAGGCCGTCCCTCCGAGAAGGAGACGCTGGTCTCCCGCCTGATCGACCGCCCGATCCGTCCGCTCTTCGTCGAGGGCTGGCGCAACGACACCCAGGTCGTCGTCACCGTTCTCTCCCACGATCTCGAGAACGATCCCGACATCGTCGCGATGGTCGCGGCCTCGGCCGCCCTCACCCTGTCGGGCGTGCCCTTCATGGGCCCGATCGGCGCAGCCCGCGTCGGCTACCTCAACGGCGGCTACAAGCTGAACCCGCTAGTGACGGAAGTCGCCGAATCGACCCTCGACCTCGTCGTCGCCGGCACGCAGGACGCGGTGCTGATGGTCGAGTCCGAGGCCAAGGAACTCTCCGAGGACGTGATGCTCGGGGCCGTGATGTTCGGCCACAAGCACTTCCAGCCGGTGATCGAGGCGATCATCCGTCTGGCCGAGAAAGCCGCCAAGGAGCCGCGCGATTTCACCCCGCCGGAGAACGCCGACGTCGAGGCCGCCGTTCTCGCGGTCGCCGAGACCGAGCTGCGCGAGGCCTACAAGAAGACGGTCAAGCAGGAGCGCTACGCCGCCGTCGACGCCGTGAAGGCGAAGGTGGTCGCCGCGCTCTGCCCGGCCGAGGGCGAGCAGAAGTTCGCGCCGGAGAAGGTCAAGGCGGCCTTCAAGGAAGCGCAGTCGAAGGTGGTCCGCTGGAACATCCTCGACACCGGAAGCCGCATCGACGGCCGTGACGTGAAGACGGTCCGCTCGATCGTCTCCGAAGTCGGCGTGCTGCCCCGCGCCCACGGTTCGTCGCTGTTCACCCGCGGCGAGACCCAGGCGCTGGTCGTGGCCACGCTCGGCACCGGCGAGGACGAGCAGTTCATCGACGCGCTGGAGGGGACCTACAAGGAGCGCTTCCTGCTCCACTACAACTTCCCTCCCTATTCCGTCGGCGAGACCGGCCGTATGGGTTCGCCCGGCCGCCGCGAGATCGGCCACGGCAAGCTCGCCTGGCGCGCGATCCGGCCCGTTCTGCCGCCGGCCCACGAGTTCCCGTACACGATCCGCGTGGTCTCCGAGATCACCGAGTCGAACGGCTCCTCCTCGATGGCCTCGGTCTGCGGCGGCTCGCTGTCGCTGATGGATGCGGGCGTGCCCCTGCGCCGTCCGGTCGCCGGCATCGCCATGGGCCTCATCCTTGAGGGTGAGCGCTTCGCCGTGCTGTCCGACATCCTCGGCGACGAGGATCACCTCGGCGACATGGACTTCAAGGTGGCCGGCTCGGAGGAGGGCATCACCTCCCTCCAGATGGACATCAAGATCGCCGGCATCACCGAGGAGATCATGAAGATCGCCCTCGCCCAGGCCAAGGACGGCCGCGCCCACATCCTGGGTGAGATGTCCAAGGCCCTGACCGCGGCCCGTCCCGAGCTCGGCGAGTACGCGCCGCGCATCGAGACGATGCAGATCCCCACCGACAAGATCCGTGACGTGATCGGCACCGGCGGCAAGATCATCCGCGAGATCGTCGAGAAGACCGGCGCCAAGATCAACATCGAGGATACCGGCATCGTCAAGATCGCCTCCTCCGACGGCAAGGCGATCAAGGCGGCCTATAACTGGATCCGCTCCATCGTCGCCGAGCCCGAGGCCGGCACGATCTACGACGGCACGATCGTCAAGATCATGGAGTTCGGCGCCTTCGTGAACTTCTTCGGCGCCAAGGACGGCCTCGTTCACATCTCGGAGCTGGCCGCCCAGCGCGTCGCCAAGGTCGGCGACGTCGTGAAGGAGGGCCAGAAGGTCAAGGTGAAGTTCCTCGGTGCCGACGAGCGCGGCAAGATCCGCCTCTCGATGAAGGTCGTCGATCAGGAGAGCGGCGAGGACCTCACCGAGAAGCTCAAGGCCGAGCGGGCTGAGCGCGGCGAGCCGGAGCGCGAAGAGCGCAGCGACCGCGGTGATCGGGGCGACCGTGGCGATCGCGGCCCCCGCCGCGACCGTGGCGAGCGCCGCCGGGAATCGTCGGGCGAGTAAGCCCCGTCCCACACGCCCTATCGGACGTTTGAAGAGCGCGGTCCCTCCGGGGGCCGCGCTCTTTGCTTATGGCTCGGACACCGCGAACGAGACGCGGCGGCGCCGAAAACGCCTCGTCCGCATTGCGCAAAAGCACAGTATCGATTGCCTAGTTTCCATATGAAATCGGGCAATCTGGAATAATTCAAACTTCTCTAAGCTGAGACGGATTACGACCAAGACTTCCCCGTCTATTCTAATAAAATAAGGGGGAAGTTTATGAGAAACGCTCGCCAGGGCCGCCTTCTGCTGCGGCCGATGCTGCTTGGCTCCGTTGCCTGTACAAGCATCGCTGCGGCTTTCATCCACCCGGCCCAGGCGCAGATCACGGAGATCAACACCGGCCTGCCGACCGCTCAGGCGGTCCATCCGCTCGCCGCGTCCCCCGCGGTCGGCGGCGTCACCCTCGACATGATCAGCGTCGCCGGTTCCGGGGTCGGGCGCGGCCTCGTCGTCGACAGCTCAGGCTCGCAGGTCGGCTACCTCGCCAAGCGCCTGCGCTCCTCGACCAAGACCGACACGCCGCTGATCGACACGCCGCAGGCGATCTCGGTGGTGACGGAAGCGCAGATCCGCGACCAGAACGTCCAGAGCATCGGCGAGGCGTTGCGCTACGTCCCCGGCGTCGCCATCGCCCAGGGCGAGGGCCACCGCGACGAGATTCTGATCCGCGGCCAGCGCACGACGGCCGACTTCTTCGTCAACGGCATCCGCGACGACGCGCGCTACTTCCGCGACCTCTACAACACCCAGCGCATTGAGGTGTTGAAAGGCCCCAACGCGATGATCTTCGGCCGCGGCGGCGGCGGCGGCGTGGTCAACCGCGTGCTCAAGGAAGCCGACGGCGTGCCGATCCGCGAGGTTCTGGTGCAGGGCGGCCAGTTCGCGAACAAGCGCATGGCGCTCGATCTCGGCGACCGCGTCTCCGACACCGCCTTCTTCCGCCTCAACGGCGTGTTCGAGGATACCGGCACCTACCGCGACTTCATCGACGTCCGCCGCTACGGCGTGAACCCGACGATGACCTTCCTGCTCGGGCCGCAGACGACGCTGCGCCTCTCCTACGAGTTCTTCTCCGACAACCGCATCGCGGACCGCGGCATTCCCTCGCAGTTCGGGCGCCCCTGGCGCTATCGCGAGAACACCAGCACGCTGTTCGGCGCGCCCTTCATCTCGAACGGCTCCGTCGATGCCCATATCGGCACCGCACAGTTGGACCACGTCTTCGAGAGCGGCGTCGTGATGCGCAGCCAGACGCGGATCGCCGACTACGCGAAGTACCATCAGAACGCCTACCCCAACAGTCCGGTCAGTGCCGACGAGACCTCGTTCGTGATGCGCGGCTACGGCAGCCAGACCGACCGCACGAACTATTTCAACCAGACGGACTTCACCTACAAGTTCAACACCGGCCCCCTCGCCCATACCGTCGTGGCCGGCCTGGAACTCGGTTTTCAGGAGGGGATCGACTTCCGGCGCGACTTCATCTGGAACTCGACCGGCACCCGCAACCTCGTCGTCAATCCCTTCGCGCCGACCACGACCGAGGGTGCCACGCTGCGGAATCTCGCCTCCGGTCGAAACAACACCTATCGCCTCGGCGTGTTCTCCGCCTTCGCCCAGGACCAGATCGAGATCGACGAGCATCTGCAGTTCATCGTCGGCGCGCGCTTCGACCGCTTCGACTTTCAATCGCGCGACCGCCGTCTCGACGCCGCGACCGGCCTCCCCGCCCAACCGAACAGCCGCATCGACAATCTCGTCTCGCCACGGGTCGGCGTCGTCGTGAAACCGCTGCCGAATCTCGCCTTCTACAGCAGCTATTCGGTGTCGTTCCTGCCAAGCGCGGGCGATCAGTTCCGCGTGCTGGACCCGACGACCGCTTTGTCCGCACCCGAGCGGTTCGAGAACACGGAAATCGGCATGAAATACGAGATCACGCCGGCCTTGATCCTCACCGCCGCGCTGTTCAACCTCGATCGCGACAACCAGCCGATCCCCTCATCCACCGAAGCGGGCTTCTCCGCCGGCCCGGGCAAGACGAACACTCGGGGCGCCGAGATCGGCATCGCCGGTTACGCGACCGATTGGTGGCAGATCTCCGGCGGCTACGCCTATACCGAGCCGCGCATCGTCGCCGATATCGATGACGACGGCGACGTGATCCAGGCCGGCAACCTCGTCGGCGGCGTTCCGCTCAACACCTTCAGCCTGTGGAACAAATTCGACATCGGCGATCGATTCTCCGTCGGCGTCGGCTACCTCTACCAGGACGCCAGCTTCGCATCGTCGGACAACGCGGTGCGCCTGCCGAGCTTCTCGCGCTTCGATGCCGGGGTGTTCTACGCGTTCAGCGAGAGCATGCGCGCTCAGATCAACATCGAGAACCTGTTCGACCGGCGCTACGTCATCTCCGCGCACAACAACAACAACATCCTGCCCGGCGCGCCCCGCACCGTGCGCTTCCAGCTCATCGCGCGGTTCTGACCTGCGGGGGCGCCCGAGGCTTCCTCGCCCGCGCGCCCTCCCCTAACACCGGGGCGACGCCCGCCGCGCGGGTGCCTCGCCCCGGAGCCCCTATGTCCGACGATCTCGTTTTCTACACCAACCCGATGTCCCGCGGCCGGATCGTCCGCTGGATGCTGGAAGAGGTCGGCGCCCCCTACCAAACCGAGATCCTCGGCTACGGCACCTCCATGAAGGCGCCGGCCTACCGGGCGATCAATCCGATGGGGAAGGTCCCTGCCCTGCGCCACGGCGCGACGGTGGTGACGGAAGTCGCCGCGATCCTCGCTTATCTCGCCGATGCCTTCCCGCAGGCCGGGCTTGCCCCTGCGCCGGATCACCGCGACCGCGGCCCCTATTACCGCTGGCTGTTCTTCTGCGCCGGCCCGCTCGAGGCGGCGGTGACGAACGGCGTGCTCAAGGTGAGCATCCCCGACGACCCGCGGATGCAGGGCATGGTCGGCTACGGCAGCCTGGAGACGGCCCTCGACACGCTGGAAGGCGCCGTCTCGGGAGTGGAGTTCGTGGCGGGCGGCCGGTTCAGCGCTGCCGACCTCTACGTCGCCGCGCATCTTGGCTGGGGCATGCAGTTCGGCACGATCCCGAAGCGCCCTGCCTTCGAAGCCTATGCCGGGCGCCATCTGGCCCGCGCGGCGTCTTTGCGCGCCCGCGAAATCGACGACGGGCTTCTCGCCGAGGCGCAGAAAGCGCCGTGAGGCGGGGCGGGGCGGAACGGCCCCGCCCGCCCCGCGTTCGCCCCGCGAAGCCGCAAGGGGCGGCGAGAAGGAGCCATTTCCGTGAACGAGATGATCGAGGACATTTTCTCCGGCGAACCGAACCTGAGCATGACCGAGCGCGCGGTCTCCGTCGCGCTGGGGCTCGGCATCGCCGCCGCGGCGGCCCAGCCCCGACCAAACAAGTTCCTGAGCCTCGCGGCGCTGGTGGTGGGCGTCGGCCTCGCCGTGCGCGGCGCCACCGGTCACTGCGCCGTCAAGGCGGTGGCGGGCGGGGGACGCGACCTCACCGCCTGATCGTCTCTCGAAAAGGAACCGGACCCCTCGGTGATCCCGGATGATCGCCGAGGGGCCGAGCCCAAAGAAAAAGGGGCGCCCCTCGCGGAGCGCCCCTTCTTTCGTCTTAGGAGGCCTGCCGTCTCGTCAGAGCGAGCGGCTGCTGGTCCGGCCGGCGATGAAGCCGTAGATCCCGAGGACGACGCAGGCGCCGACGATCGAGCCGATGAAGCGGGCCCCCTCGTTGGGGCCGTACCAGCCGATCGCCTGACCGATGAAGGTCGCGACGAAGGCGCCGACGATGCCGAGGATCGTCGTCAGGATGAAGCCGGACGGCTCCTTGTTACCGGGCATGATCAGCTTGGCGATGACGCCGGCCACGAAGCCGATGATGATGGTCCAGAGAATTTCCATGTGGTCCCAATCCCGAAAGTCGTCGTCGATCTGAAGGTCCGGCCGGAAGACTTGGCCGTATTCGGATGACAAACGCGCGAGCGACGGCGCCGGTTGCCTTGCGAAAGGCGGCTCTGCCCAAAAAATCCGGGTCTGGGCGATCGGCCCCTCCGCCGACGCCCGGCGAACGGCTCGGCCCCCTTTACGGGGAACCGCTCCGGGCGGCAGAAGGGGGCGCTTCCTTCACCGATCGAGACCGGCGACCCTACAATGAGCATCGAACGCTACGAGACCGGCCCGCGCATGTCCCAGGCGGTCGCCCATGGCGACCTCGTGTTCCTGGCGGGTCAGGTGGCCGCCGACGTGGTCGGCACCGGCGTCACCGCGCAGACGCAGCAGATCCTCGAACAGATCGACCGGCTGCTGATGGCGACGGGCAGCGACAAGGCCCGCATCCTCTCGGCGACCGTCTATCTCGCCGATATGGGGAGCTTTGCCGAGATGAACGCCGCCTGGGACGCCTGGGTCGACAAGGGGAACCCGCCCGCCCGCGCCACCGTCGAGGCACGGCTCGCCGGGCCGGAATACCTCGTCGAGATCGTGGTCACGGCTGTCCGGGGCAAATCGTGATCCGGCGGCTCCTGCTGGGAGGGCTCGCCGCCCTCCCCCTCCTCCTCTCGGCGGCCGGCGGGGTGCGGGCCGAGGAGCGGGTCGTCAACATCTACAACTGGTCCGACTACATCGACCCGAAGGTGCTCGACGACTTCACCAAGGAGACGGGCATCAAGGTCGTCTACGACACCTACGACAACAACGAGATCCTTGAGACGAAGCTCCTGGCCGGCAAGTCCGGCTACGACATCGTCGTCCCCTCCGGCCCCTTCCTTCAGCGCCTGATCAAGGCCGGCGTGTTCCTGCCGCTCGACAAGGCGAAGATCCCGAACCTCAAACACGCCTGGCCCGAAATCAGCAACCGGCTCCAGGCCTATGATCCGGGCAATGCCTTCGCCGTCGATTACATGTGGGGCACCACCGGCATCGGCGTGAACGTGACCGCCGTGCGCGAGCGGCTCGGCGCCAACGCCCCCCTCAATAGCTGGAGCCTCGTGCTCAATCCCGGCTCGATCACGAAGCTGAAGGATTGCGGGGTAATGCTCCTCGATTCTTCCGAAGATCTGATTCCCTCGATCCTGCCCTTCTACGGCTTCAAGTCGGATTCGAAGCGCTGGGACGACATCACCACCGTGACCGACGCGCTCTACAAGGTCCGCGGCGCGGTGCGGAAGTTCCACTCCTCGGAATACGTCAACGGCCTCGCCAACGGCGATGTCTGCCTCGCGGTCGGCTATTCCGGCGACGTGATGCAGGCCAAGAAGCGCGCCGAGGAATCGAAGAACGGCATCGAAGTCGCCTACTTCATCCCAAAGGAAGGCGCGCTGATGTGGTTCGATGCCTTCGCGATCCCGAAGGATGCCGCCCACCCGGCCGAGGCGCACGCCTTCATCGACTACATGATGCGCCCCGAAGTGGCGGCGGCCAACACCAACTTCGTCTCCTTCGCCAACGGCAACCTCGCCGCGCGCAAGCTCGTGAAGCCGGAATTGCTCAACAATCCCGGCATCTACCCCGACGAGACGACGATGCAGCGGCTCTCGGTCAACACCGCCTGGAACGACTCGACCCAGCGCTTCGTCACCCGGGCCTGGACGCGGGTGCGCACCGGCCGCTGAGCGGGCTGAGCGATACGGTCCCCGCTTCGATCAGGCGGAGACCGTATTGCTCGGAGCCTTAAGTTCGGGATCCCAAAGGGATCATCCCTTTGGCGGGGGTGCCGGGGCAGCGCCCCGGCCAAACGAGAAAGGCCCCGGCTCTTGCGAGCCGGGGCCTTTCTCATGTCGGGTTCCGGAAAAGAGCGGCCGATTACTCGGCCGCGGCCGGGGGCAGCTCGCTGAGTTCGGCGGCGTTGGCCGCGTTCTCGGCGGAGCGCTGCTGAAGGATCAGGTTGTCACGGCGGCGCGCGATGGAGCGGATATCCGCCGCGAGCGAACCGGTGCCGGCCGGGATGAGCGAGCCGACGATGACGTTCTCCTTCAGGCCGTCCAAGGTATCGACCTTGCCGTTGACCGCCGCCTCGGTGAGGACGCGGGTGGTCTCCTGGAACGAGGCCGCCGAGATGAACGACTTCGTCTGCAGCGACGCCTTGGTGATGCCGAGCAGGACGGGCACGCCCTGGATCGGCTTCTTGCCCTCGGCGAGGAGCTTCTCGTTGAAGTCGGCCAGTTCGGTCCGGTCGATCTGATCGCCCGTGAGGATGTCGGAGTCGCCGCCGTCGGTGATTTCCACCTTCTGCAGCATCTGCCGGACGATCACCTCGATGTGCTTGTCGTTGATCGACACGCCCTGGAGTCGGTAGACCTCCTGGATCTCGTTGACGAGGTAGGCAGCAAGCTCCTCCACGCCCTTGATCGCCAGGATGTCGTGCGGCGCCGGGTTGCCGTCGACGATGTAGTCGCCGAGTTCCACCACGTCCCCGTCCTGCAAGTGGATGTGCTTGCCCTTCGGGATCAGATACTCGACGGCGTCGGAGCCGTCGTGCGGCGTCAGCGTCAGACGACGCTTGTTCTTGTAGTCGCGGCCGAAGGCGATCGAGCCCGACTTCTCGGCGATGATCGCCGCATCCTTCGGACGACGCGCCTCGAACAGCTCCGCCACCCGCGGCAGACCGCCGGTGATGTCGCGGGTCTTGGCCGAGTCCGTCGAGACACGGGCGAGCACGTCGCCGGCGCGCACCTTGGCGCCCGGATCGAGACCAATGATGGCATCGACCGGCAGGTAGTAGCGGGCGTCCGAACCACGGGCCAGCTTCACCGGCTTGCCGTCCTGATCCAGCACGAGCATGGCCGGCTTCAGGTCGGAGGTGCGGGACGATCCGCGCCAATCGATGACGACGCGCTTGGCGATACCGGTCGATTCGTCGGTGGTCTCGGTGATGGACTGGCCATCATAGAGATCCTCGTAGCCGACGATGCCGTCCACTTCGGCGACGATTGGACGGGTGTAGGGATCCCATTCGGCGATCCGCTGCCCGCGCTTGATCGTGTCGCCTTCGTCGACGCGCACACGCGCACCGTATTGCAGACGGTGGACCGCCCGCTCGGCGCCGTCCGGCCCGACGATCACCACCGCGACCGAACGGCCGGTGGCGATGAGGTCACCGTCGGAGTTCTTGGCCAGCGACCGGTTGCGGATCTTGATCGTGCCCTCGAAGCTCGACTCGACGAAGGACGAATCCGCGATCTGCGCCGCACCGCCGATGTGGAAGGTACGCATGGTGAGCTGGGTGCCCGGCTCGCCGATCGACTGCGCCGCGATGACGCCGACGGCCTCGCCCATGTTGACGGGCGTGCCGCGGGCCAGATCGCGCCCGTAGCAGGTGGCGCAGACGCCGCTCTTGGTCTGGCAGACCAGCACCGAGCGGATCTTCACCTCCTGGATGCCGGCGGCGTTGATCGCCGGCAGGTGACGCTCCTCGATCGTCTCGTTCGTCTTGACGATGACGGTGCCGTCCTGCGCCACCAGATCCTCGGCCGTGGCGCGGCCCAGGATACGGATGGAGAGCGGGGCGACGACCTGGCCGGCATCGATGATGGCGCGCATCTTGATGCCGTTGGTCGTGCCGCAATCGACCTCGCGGATGACCGCGTCCTGCGCCACGTCGACGAGACGACGGGTCAGGTAGCCCGAGTTCGCGGTCTTCAACGCCGTGTCCGCGAGGCCCTTACGGGCGCCGTGGGTGGAGTTGAAGTACTCGAGAACGTCGAGGCCTTCCTTGAAGTTCGAGATGATCGGCGTCTCGATGATCTCACCCGACGGCTTGGCCATGAGGCCGCGCATCGCCGCGAGCTGCTTCATCTGCGCGGGCGAACCACGGGCGCCCGAGTGGCTCATCATGTAGATCGAGTTGACCTGCTTGTCGGCCCCGTTCTCGTCCTTCTGGACGGCGGAGATCCGGCCCATCATCTCGGCGGCGAGCTTATCCGAGCACTTGGCCCAGGCATCGACGACCTTGTTGTACTTCTCGCCCTGAGTGATCAGGCCGTCGTTGTACTGCTGCTCGTAATCCTTCACGAGCGTGCGGGTGTCCTCGACGATCGACCACTTGTTCTCCGGCACGACCATGTCGTCCTTGCCGAACGAGATGCCGGCCTTGAACGCGTGGCTGAAGCCGAGCGCCATGATGCGGTCGCAGAAGATCACCGACTCCTTCTGACCGCAGTGGCGGTAGACGGTGTCGATCATCGCGGAGATCTCCTTCTTCGTCATCAGCTTGTTGACGACGTCGAAGGGCACCTTCGGGTGCATCGGCAGCACGCCGGACAGGATCACGCGGCCTGGCGTGGTGTCGTAGATCCGGGACACGGGCTCGCCGTCGGGGCCGAGGCCGCGCCAGCGCCACTTGATCTTCGAGTGCAGCGACACGGACTTGGCCGCGAGCGCGTGCTCGAGCTGACCGATATCGCCGAACACGCCCTGCATCGGGTTGTTCTTGTCGTCGGGCTTGTGCTCGCCGACCGAGCCGTCGGCCACGATCGAGAGGTAGTAGAGGCCCAGCACGATGTCCTGCGACGGCACGATGATCGGCTGACCGTTGGCCGGGTGCAGGATGTTGTTGGTCGACATCATCAGGACGCGCGCTTCCAACTGAGCCTCGAGGCTCAGGGGGACGTGCACGGCCATCTGGTCGCCGTCGAAGTCGGCGTTGAACGCGGCGCAGACCAGCGGGTGAAGCTGGATCGCCTTGCCCTCGATCAGCTTCGGCTCGAACGCCTGGATGCCGAGGCGGTGCAGCGTCGGCGCGCGGTTGAGCATGACGGGATGCTCGCGGATGACCTCATCAAGGATATCCCAAACCTCGGGCTTCTCCTTCTCGACGAGCTTCTTCGCCTGCTTGACGGTGGCGGAGAACCCCTTGGCGTCGAGACGCGCGTAGATGAACGGCTTGAACAGCTCGAGCGCCATCTTCTTCGGCAGGCCGCACTGGTGCAGCTTCAGCTCGGGGCCGACCACGATGACCGAACGGCCGGAGTAATCGACGCGCTTGCCGAGCAGGTTCTGGCGGAAGCGGCCCTGCTTGCCCTTCAGCATGTCGGCGAGCGACTTCAACGGGCGCTTGTTGGCACCCGTGATGACGCGGCCGCGGCGACCGTTGTCGAACAGCGCATCGACCGCTTCCTGAAGCATGCGCTTCTCGTTGCGGATGATGATGTCCGGCGCGCGCAGCTCGATCAGCCGCTTGAGGCGGTTGTTGCGGTTGATGACGCGGCGGTAGAGGTCGTTGAGGTCGGACGTGGCGAAGCGGCCGCCGTCCAGCGGAACCAGCGGGCGCAGGTCCGGCGGGATGACGGGCACGACCGTCAGGATCATCCACTCGGGCTTGTTGCCGGAGAGCTGGAACGCCTCGATGATCTTGAGGCGCTTCATCAGCTTCTTGGGCTTCAACTCGGAGGTCGTCGTGGCGATCTCCTCCTTGAGCGACGTCGCGATGCCCTCGAGGTCGAGTTCCATCAGGATGCGCCGGATGGCCTCGGCGCCGATCATCGCCGTGAACGAATCCTCGCCGTACTCCTCCTGCGCGCGCAGGTACTCTTCCTCCGACAGGAGCTGACGCTCCTTGAGAGGGGTGAGGCCCGGCTCGATGACGACGTAGGACTCGAAATACAGGATCCGCTCAAGGTCCTTGAGCGCCATGTCGAGCAGCAGGCCGATGCGGCTCGGCAGCGACTTCAGGAACCAGATATGGGCGACGGGCGCGGCCAGCTCGATATGGCCCATGCGGTCGCGACGGACGCGCGCGAGGGTGACTTCGACGCCGCACTTCTCGCAGATGACGCCCTTGTACTTCATGCGCTTGTACTTGCCGCACAAGCACTCGTAATCCTTGATTGGCCCGAAGATGCGCGCGCAGAACAGGCCGTCGCGCTCGGGCTTGAAGGTACGGTAGTTGATCGTCTCGGGCTTCTTGATCTCGCCGTAGGACCAGGACAGAATTTTCTCGGGCGACGAGATCGAGATCTTGATCTGGTCGAAGCTCTGCGGCTGGGCCTGCTGATTGAAAAGGTTCATGACCTCTTGGTTCATGATCCGCTCCTTGCTCGCCGGCTGCCCCGCGCCTGGGCAGTCACGGCTTGATCCTCATGGCGCCGCGCTCGTCCGGAGCGCCGCTGGCCGTCGTCATGCTTGGGAAGGCCCCGCCCCTTCCTGCTCGACCGCGGCGGAGCCTCGGAAAAGGCCCCGCCGCGGGAGGTGATGGCTGTCGTTACTCGGCGGCGTCGGCCGGCGGCTCGATCTGGTCGTTGGCCGCCTGCTGCTGCTTGGAGGAGGTGAGCTCGACGTTGAGTCCGAGCGAGCGCATCTCCTTGACGAGCACGTTGAAGGATTCGGGGATGCCGGCCTCGAACGTGTCGTCGCCGCGGACGATCGCCTCGTAGACCTTGGTGCGGCCGGCCACGTCGTCCGACTTCACCGTGAGCATCTCCTGCAGCGTGTAGGCCGCGCCGTAGGCCTCCAGCGCCCAGACCTCCATCTCACCGAAGCGCTGACCGCCGAACTGCGCCTTACCGCCCAGCGGCTGCTGGGTGACGAGCGAGTACGGGCCGATCGAACGCGCGTGGATCTTGTCGTCCACGAGGTGGTGCAGCTTCAGCATGTAGATGTAGCCCATGGTGACCTTGCGGTCGAAGGGCTCGCCGGTGCGACCGTCGTAGAGGGTCGACTGCGCCGAGCGGTCGAGCCCGGCCATCTCCAGCATCGTCTCGATGTCGGCTTCCTTGGCGCCGTTGAACACCGGGGTGGCCATCGGCACGCCGCGGCGCACGTTGTTGCCCGCCTCGGCCAGAGCCTCGTCGGACAGCCCCTCGATTTCGGACGGCGAGTAGATCGCTTCCATCTCAGCCCGCAGCGGCGCGATGTCCTGGTTCTTCAGATAGGCATCGACCGCCTTGGAGACCTTGCGACCCAAGCCCGCAGCCGCCCAGCCCAGATGGGTTTCCAGGATCTGGCCGACATTCATGCGCGAGGGCACGCCGAGCGGGTTGAGCACGATGTCGGCATGCGTGCCGTCTTCGAGGAACGGCATGTCCTCGATCGGCACGATGCGCGACACGACACCCTTGTTGCCGTGGCGGCCGGCCATCTTGTCGCCGGGCTGGATCTTGCGCTTCACCGCCACGAAGACCTTGACCATCTTCATGACGCCGGGCGGAAGCTCGTCGCCGCGCTGCAGCTTCTCGACCTTGTCGAGGAAGCGCTGCTCGAGGCGCTTCTTCGACTCGTCGTACTGCTTCTGCATCGCCTCGATTTCCGTCATCATACGGTCGTCGACGACGGCGAACTGCCACCATTGCGAGCGGGGATACTCGCTGATGATCTCGCGGGTCAGCGTGGTGTCCTTGCGGAAGCCCTTCGGACCAGCGATCGGCGACTGACCGATCAGCACCTCGGCCAAGCGGGCATAGGTGTTGCGGTCGAGGATGGTCTGTTCGTCGTCGCGGTCCTTGGCGAGACGCTCGATCTCCTCGCGCTCGATCGCCTGGGCGCGCTCGTCCTTGTCGACGCCGTGGCGGTTGAACACCCGCACCTCGACGATCGTGCCGGTCACGCCCGGGGGAACCCGGAGCGAGGTGTCGCGCACGTCCGAGGCCTTCTCACCGAAGATGGCGCGCAGGAGCTTCTCCTCCGGCGTCATCGGGCTCTCGCCCTTCGGCGTGATCTTGCCGACGAGGATGTCGCCGGCATGCACCTCGGCGCCGATATAGACGATGCCGGCTTCGTCGAGGTTCTTGAGCGCCTCTTCCGAGACGTTCGGGATGTCGCGGGTGATTTCCTCCGGACCCAGCTTGGTGTCGCGGGCCATCACCTCGAATTCCTCGATGTGGATCGAGGTGAACACGTCATCCTTCACGATCCGCTCGGAGAGCAGGATCGAGTCCTCGAAGTTGTAGCCGTTCCACGGCATGAACGCGACGAGCACGTTGCGGCCGAGCGCGAGCTCACCGAACTCGGTCGAGGGACCGTCGGCGATGATCTCGCCCTTCTTCACCGGCTCGCCGACGCGCACCAGCGGCTTCTGCGTGATGCAGGTCGACTGGTTGGAGCGCTGGAACTTCTGCAGGCGGTAGATGTCGACGCCGGGCTTGGTCGGGTCGGTCTCTTCCGTCGCGCGGATGACGATACGGGTGGCGTCCACCTGATCGACGATGCCGGAGCGGCGGGCGGCGATGGCGGCGCCGGAGTCGCGGGCGACCACGGCTTCCATGCCGGTGCCGACGAAAGGCGCGTCGGCGCGAACCAGCGGCACCGCCTGGCGCTGCATGTTCGAGCCCATCAGCGCGCGGTTGGCGTCGTCGTTCTCGAGGAACGGGATCAGCGCCGCGGCGACCGAGACGAGCTGCTTCGGCGAGACGTCCATGAGATCGACGCGGTCGGGGGCGACCACGATGACCTCACCCGCGCGGCGGCAGACCACGAGGTCGTCCGTCAGCTTGCGGCCCTCGTCCATGCCGGCATTGGCCTGGGCGACGTAGTACTTCGCCTCTTCCATGGCGGAGAGGTAGGCGACTTCGTCGGTCACCACGCCGTCCTTCACCCGGCGGAACGGCGTCTCGATGAAGCCGTATTTGTTCACGCGGGCGAAGGTCGCCAGCGAGTTGATGAGGCCGATATTCGGGCCTTCGGGCGTCTCGATCGGGCAGATGCGGCCGTAATGGGTCGGGTGCACGTCGCGCACCTCGAAGCCGGCGCGCTCGCGGGTCAGACCGCCCGGGCCAAGCGCCGAGAGGCGGCGCTTATGCGTCACTTCCGAGAGCGGGTTGGTCTGGTCCATGAACTGCGAGAGCTGCGACGAGCCGAAGAACTCGCGCACCGCGGCTGCCGCGGGCTTCGCGTTGATGAGATCCTGCGGCATCACCGTGTCGATATCGACCGAGGACATGCGCTCCTTGATGGCGCGCTCCATCCGCAGGAGGCCCAGACGGTACTGGTTCTCCATCAGCTCGCCGACCGAGCGGACGCGGCGGTTGCCGAGGTGGTCGATGTCGTCGATCTCGCCCTTGCCGTCGCGCAGGTCGACCAGCGCCTTGACGACCGCGAGCATGTCCTCGCGGCGCAGGGTCCGCACCGTGTCGGCGGCGTCGAGGTCCAGGCGCATGTTCATCTTCACGCGGCCGACCGCCGAGAGGTCGTAGCGCTCGGAATCGAAGAACAGCGAGTGGAACATCGCCTCGGCGGTGTCGAGCGTCGGCGGCTCGCCGGGACGCATGACCCGGTAGATGTCGAACAGCGCACCCTCGCGGGCCGAGTTTTTGTCCACCGCCAGCGTGTTGCGGATGTAGGGGCCGACATTGACGTGGTCGATGTCGAGCACGGGCAACTCGGTGACGCCGACATCGTCAAGGCTCTTGAGGAGCTTCTCGGAAATCTCGTCGCCGGCCTCGGCCCAGATCTCGCCTGTCTTCATGTTGACGAGGTCTTCGGCGATGTACTGGCCGATCAGATCCTCGTCCGCGGCGCGGAGGAACTTGGTGCCCTTCTCGCCGATCAGACGCGCGTTGCGGGCGTTGAGCTTCTTGCCCGCCTCCAGCACGACCTCGCCGGAATCGGCGTCGATGAGATCGACCGAGGCCTTGAAGCCCTTGAGGCGCTCGGCGTCGAACGGCACGCGCCAATCCGCCCCGTCACGCTGGTAGGCGACGCGGTTGTAGAAGGTCGAAAGGATCTCTTCGCCGTCGAGGCCGAGCGCGAACAGCAGCGAGGTGACCGGCAGCTTGCGCTTGCGGTCGATGCGCACGTGCACGATGTCCTTGGCGTCGAATTCGACGTCGAGCCAGGAGCCCCGGTAGGGGATGATGCGGGCGGCAAACAGCAACTTGCCGGACGAGTGCGTCTTGCCCTTGTCGTGGTCGAAGAACACGCCCGGCGAGCGGTGCATCTGCGAGACGATGACGCGCTCGGTGCCGTTGACGATGAAGGTGCCGTTATCCGTCATGAGCGGCATGTCGCCCATGTAGACATCCTGCTCCTTGATGTCCTTGACCGACTTGGCGCCGGTATCCGGGTCCACATCGAACACGATGAGGCGCAGCGTCACCTTGAGCGGAGCCGCGAAGGTGATGCCGCGCTGACGGCACTCGTCGACGTCGTATTTCGGCTGTTCGAAGGTGTAGCGCACGAACTCGAGCAGCGCCGTCGAGGCGAAGTCGGAGATCGGGAAGACCGACTTGAAGACGCTCTGCAGGCCTTCGTCGGCACGCCCGCCCTCAGGCTCGTCCACCATCAGGAACTGGTCGTAGGACGCCTTTTGAACCTCAATGAGGTTCGGCATCTCGGCGACTTCCCGGATCTTACCGAAGAACTTGCGAATGCGCTTGCGACCGACCAGCGTATTGGCCATGAGACCTCGCTCCACCACCTCAGCGTAGGGTGCCCGGGGAAGGCGGACCGCCTCCCATCACCGGGCCCGAAGGGCCGTCCCGCCGGACGATCAGCCCACCCGAACCGAATTTGTCTCCGTTCGCCGCCGATTCCTGCCTTCAGGAACGACGGCCGCCCGAAGCAGCGTTAGCCCGCGAGCCGGAGCCCGCGGGCGTCTGGCCGGCGCAGCTCCGAGGAGCGTGCGCCGGATGCGATGGGCCGGTATCGGCCCATCGACGGATTACTTGAGCTCGACCTTGGCGCCGGCCTTCTCGAGCTGGGCCTTGAGCTTCTCGGCCTCGTCCTTCGTCGCGCCTTCCTTGACGGGCTTGGGCGCGCCCTCGACGAGATCCTTGGCTTCCTTGAGGCCGAGGCCGGTGATCGCGCGGACCTCCTTGATGACCTCGATCTTCTTGTCGCCGGCGCCGGCGAGAACGACCGTGAACTCGGTCTGCTCTTCAACGGCGGCAGCGCCAGCACCGGCAGCCGGGCCAGCGGCGACGGCGACGGCGGCAGCAGCCGAGACGCCCCACTTCTCTTCGAGGAGCTTGGCGAGCTCGGCGGCCTCGAGAACGGTCAGCGAGGAGAGGTCCTCGACGATCTTGGCGAGATCAGCCATGTGCGTGTTCCTTTGGTGTATCGGTTTGAACGGGTCGGTTTATGGGGGAGAAACGGCTCAGGCCGCCTCGTCCTTCTTGGCATAGGCCCCGAACACGCGGGCGAGCTTGGCCGCCGGCGCGTTGACGACTTGGGCGACCTTGGTCGCGGGAGCCTGGATGAGGCCCACGAGCTTGGCGCGCAGTTCGTCGAGGGACGGGAGCGAGGCGAGCGCCTTCACGCCGTCCGGGTTCAGGGCAGTCGTTCCCATGGCGCCACCGAGAATCACGAGCTTGTCGTTCGTCTTGGCGAAGTCCACCGCAACCTTGGCGGCCGCAACCGGATCGCTGGAATAAGCGAGCAGGGTCGGGCCCTTCAGGAGGGGCTTGATGGAGGCGACGTCCGTGCCATCGAGAGCGATGCTGGCGAGCCGGTTCTTGGCGACCTTCACGGTGGCGCCGGCCTGCTTCATCTGCGAGCGCAGCTTCTGCATGTCGGCGACCGTGAGGCCTTTGTAGTGGGCCACGACGACCACGGCGTTCGCATTGAACACGCCGTTGAGCGTCGAGACGAGATCAGCTTTAGCTGTCCGGTCCACTGTGCTCTCTCCGGTTGGCGGAACCTGAGACAGGCCCGCCGGTTGCACTTGCCGCCCGGAACGGATCTCGGCGTAGAAGCCGGACCCGTCGCGGACGACGTCTCACGGCCCTGTCCCTTTGAAGCGCCGCAGGGGCCCCTCGCGGGTGAGATTGGTTCAAACCGAGGCCTCCCGCCGGTGCCTGACGGCCCCGGAGGAAGACGTAGAAAAATTCGGTCTTCCCCGTCTGTGCAGGCTGTCGCCGATTAAGCCGGTCGCCCGGCGCCTGCAGTCTCGGACAGGACATAGCCGGAAACGGCGCTCGGAGCGGGAGCTCCAAGACCATTCCGGCCATCACCGTCCGGTTGCCCGAACGGCATCTCGAATGGAAACCGACCGATTGGCCGATCCCTTTCAATGGTTGAAATCGTGGAGCGCGGTCTATAGCGGCGTGCAAGCGGCCTGCCAAGTCCCGCAATGCGACTTTTCCGTCGCAGGCAAGGTCGCAGGCAGGGGCCCGAGCGCGAGCGGGCCGGCCCTGACCCCGGCCGGAGGCACGCCCCCGCCTTAACCGATCGTTGACTCTGCCCCCGCCGCATCCGCCGCGGCGCGGGCTCCATGTGTGCTAGCGCATCCCCGGCCCCGGCGCGGCGGCTCTACACCGCAGCGCACAAGAGCAGGGGATCTCTCGGGCGATGGCCTCGAAAGTGTTGTTGGCGCTGGTGGTGTTCGTGTTCCTCGTGGACGGCCACCTGCCCGGAATGCGCGAGTTGCGCAATCCGGACGCCGAGGGCGGCAAGGGCGCAAGCCGCGCCGCGCTCCTGTCGAAGCGGTCGGAGGCCTGAGCCTCGGACCGCCCGCGACGGCGCGCTCGGAACCGGCTCCGGATCAGTAGTTGATCTGGAGCTGACCGCGGAACAGGTCGCCGTTGGCCCGGCCGAAGCGGCCGACATTGGCCTCGCGGCGCCGCATATTGGCGTAGGCGAGCGTCAACTCGACCGACTTGATCGGCTGGAACTCGATACCGAGCTCGAACTCGTCCGTGTCGAGCCGCGGTGCGTTCGTGCCGACCTTCCAGCCGCCGTCGTAGGTCTGCCAGCGGGCATAGGGCATGAACGGACCGACCAGGGAATGGTCGACCTTGTACATCGCCTGCACGTAGCCGCCCTGGAGTGGCTTGGTCTGGATCGCCCGGGCGATGGGATCGAATTCCGGGCCGCGGCCCCAGTTCCACTCCGCCTGGAGGCCGAAGGGCTGCGGGTACAGGATCGCGTGGAGGCCGACGCGCTCGTCGTCGTAGCCGTTGCCGAGGGCGGCGCCGGCGCCCTCGGGCCGGAAGCGGTTGCGGTAGGCCGAACCGCCGACCTCCAGCACCTGTCCCTTGAAGATGTCGCCGAGGCCGTCGAGTTCGAACGGCCAGGTCGCCATCATGACCGTCATGAGGTCCTTGTTGCCCTCGACCCGGTTGATGGTCTGACCGTTATAGATGCCGACGCCGAGCGCACCGTAATTGCCGAACAGCTTCTGCCCGCCCTTGGCGAGGCGGTCCCAGATCCGCTGCACGTGCCAGGGCGTGTAGTAGAGGGTGATGCCGATGTCGCGCTCGCCGGGGACGGCGCTGTTGATGCCGTCGGAGCGGTCGAGAGCCAGGCGGTTCTGCGAGGATTGCAGGTTCTCCCAGCCGAAGGGTACCTTCTGCTGGCCGAAGCGCAGCCGGGTGCGGCGCTCGTCGTCGAGGAACACGTCGGCATAGGCGTCGCGCAACTGCGTGAAGTGCTGGCGGTCGCCCACTCCGACCGCGAAGTCGGGCTGGATATAGATGAAGACCCGCTCGTGGATGTCGCCCTGCAGGACCAGGCGCACCCGCCGGAACAGGAAGTTGCTGCGGTCATTGATGCTGCTGTCGTGGACCGAGCGCAGGCGCGAGACACCGGACGGGGCGGTGTCGTCACCGGACAGGAACTGGTTGCTGCGCAACTGCGTGTAGCCGCGCAGCGTGAGCCGCTCGAACCACGTCTTGGGTCGGGCGTTGTGGTTCGGACCGTTCTCGAGCAGTTGCGGCGCGGGCGGCACCAGCGCGTCGTACCACGTGTCCGGCTCTTCGATGGCGAAGCGGTGCGGAACCGGGCCGGGCGCGGCCGGCTGCGCCGTCGCGGGCTGGATCGGCCGGCCGGCGGCCGGGAAGGTGCCGGCATCGGTGTTGCGGGGATTCGCGTGCCGCAGACCGGGCCCTCGCCCACCCCTGCCCTGCGTCTCCGACTGCGCCTTGATCATCGCCTTGAGCTCGTTGATCTGGCGCTGCAGCTCGGCGACCGTTTGCGCCTGAGCCTGGGCCGCCGGCAGAACCAACGCGCTCGATAAGAGCAGTGCGGTCAGAAGACGTCGTTTCATCTCTCGAACCCCTTTGCCGCATTCCGGGCCGGCGTGATGACGGTCGCCGTGTTGTGCCGGAATGCGCCCAGCCTTCGGTTGCAGATCGTCAAGCGCGGCACGCATCCCGGCCCGCCGAACCGACCGCCCTCGCCGTACACACCCGCGAAGGTGTGAAGACCGGCGAAGTTGTTAGTCGGCTCAATCGCTTAGCGACCCCCGGCAGTGCGTCCCACAGCCATGCTTGGCCGATAGCACCGGACTGGAAGGATTAAAAGTAATTCTCGGTAAAAAACGGGGATATGCGAGACGCATTATTTATATAACGGCCAAATCCGCCATCTAATCCCGTTCTAGTCAAGTTTATTCTGTCATAAAAGTGACGTCATGCTGTGGTTTATTGTATCATTGCGCTGTTTCGAATGACCAGTGTTTTCAGGGGCCGTTGGCTCGACCAAGTTGCGCGAGCGCCCCACGATCGAGGCTGCGGCGCCGGAATCGTCCCGAGCGGGCGTCGGCGGGCGCGGATGTCACCGGATCGGGCGGCTCTGCACATGCATCCGCCGCATGCCGCCTCCTCCGATGCCGTTTCAGGGTCCGGATGTGTCCTCGAAGCCGCATCGGCCGGATCGCGTCGCCGGGAGGCCGGTCCCTTTAGGACGGACGCGCGTTCACCCTGGAGGTGGGCGTCATTCCGGACGGCGCAGAGACGGGCCGACATGCATCGTGTCGCGTCAAAGAGGGGACGCCAACGCGGCGGGCTGTGCTAGATAGAGACCATGCGTTGTTCCCTTCCCATCTCCTCCCGTCGGCGCATCCTGTGCGTCTTCCCCGCCTACACGCCGTCCTTCGGGACATTCTCCCACGCCTATCCGCTGATGGGCGGGGTGAAGGCGTTCATGCCGCCCCAGGGGCTCCTGGTGATCGCGGCCTACATGCCGGAATCCTGGGAATGCCGTTTCATCGATGAGAACATCCGGCCGGCCTCGGCGCAGGACTTCGCCTGGGCCGATGCGGTGTTCGTCTCGGGCATGCACATCCAGGAAGGTCAGATCCACGACATCCGTCGGCGGGCGCACGCGGCCGGCAAGGTCGCGGTGCTCGGCGGCCCCTCGGTGTCGGGCGCGCCGGAGAAGTACCCGGATTTCGACTATCTCCATGTCGGCGAAATCGGCGACGCCACCGACCGCCTGATCGAGATCCTCGACCGCGACCTGTCGCGGCCGGCTTCCCAGGTCGTGCTCGACACCAAGGACCGGCTGGCGCTGTCCGATTTCCCGGCCCCGGCCTACGAGTCCGCGCCGCTCAAGCGCTACCTGATCGGCTCGCTGCAATTCTCGTCGGGCTGCCCCTATCGCTGCGAGTTCTGCGACATCCCGCAGCTCTACGGCCGCCAGCCGCGGCTGAAGAGCCCGGAGCAGATGTGCGCCGAACTCGACGCGATCATCAGCCAGCCCGGCCACCCGGCGGTGGTCTACTTCGTCGACGACAACTTCATCGCCAACCGCAAGGCGACCCGCGAGATGCTGCCGCATCTCGTGGCGTGGCAGAAGAAGAACAATTACCCGCTCCAGTTCGCCTGCGAGGCGACGCTGAACATGGCCAAGCAGCCCGAGATCCTCGAGCTGATGCGGCAGGCCAACTTCATGACGGTGTTCGTCGGGATCGAGACGCCTGAGGCCGACGCGCTCAAGGGCATCGACAAGACCCACAACGCCGCCGTGCCGATGTACGAGGCGATCGAGACGCTGAACTCCTACGGGCTGGAGGTGACGTCGGGCATCATCCTCGGCCTCGACACGGATTCCGACAAGTCCGAGCAGAACCTGATCGACTTCATCGACAAGTCCGCGATCCCGGTGCTGACGATCAACCTGCTCCAGGCGCTGCCCAAGACGCCGCTCTGGGACCGGCTGGAGCGCGAGGGCCGGCTCCTGCACGATGCGAGCCTGGAATCGAACGTGCTGTTCAAGCGCCCGCACGACACGGTGGTGAATTCCTGGCGCCGGGCCATCGCCCACGCCTACACCCCCGAGCACCTGTTCGAGCGCTTCAAGCACCAGTGCGACGTGACCTACGGCAACCGCATCGTCACGCCGACGAAGGGCAAGCTCACGGTCACCAACCTGCGCCGCGGCCTGATCCTCGGCTTCAACATCATCACCCGGGTGGGGCTGTTCTCCGATTACCGCCGGCCGTTCTGGCGGGCGGCGGTCCATGCGCTGAAGCGCGGGCAGATCGAGGCGGTGTTCAATATGGGCTTCGTCGCCCACCACCTGATCCGCTTCACCCGCGAGGCGCTGCGCGGCGAGCACAACGCCTCCTTCTACGCCGCCAAGGCGGCGGAAGCGGAGGCGCAGCGCGAGCGGAGCTGGTGGGAGAACGCCCGCCGCCGCCTCGCGCCGGAGCGGGAAGCGGCCTGAGCACGCCGGGGCCTCCCTGATAGGGGGGCCTCGTCATCGCCTCCTGAGGCAAAGCCAATCGAGGAATGGGCGGACCGTCGCGTCCGCCCATTCCTCACGCGCAGGCCAAAGCCTCACGCACAGGCTCGGGCGGCCTCGTCCGAGAACAGGGCCCGCAGCCGCGCCCGATCCGAGGGGCCGGTCTCCGACAGGTTCGTCATCGGCGCGGGCCGGGCGAACAGGTAGCCCTGCATCTGGTCGCAGCCGAGTTCGCGCAGAACCGCGAGCTGCTCTTGCGTCTCCACCCCCTCGACCGTGACCTTGAGGCCGAGATTGTGCCCGAGATGGGTGATCGCACGCACGATCGTCAGAGCATCCGCGTGCTGCCCGAGGCGGCGCACGAAGGAGCGATCGACCTTGATCTTGTCGAACTGGAACCGCTGCAGGTAGCTCAGGCTCGAATAGCCCGTGCCGAAATCGTCGAGCGCGAGGCGCACGCCGAGGGTGCGGAGCGCCGTGAGCACCTCCAGGGCCGTCGCCGCATCGTGGATGAACACGCCCTCGGTGATCTCCAGTACCAGCCGCCCCGGTGAGAGCCCGTGACGGCCGAGCACCGCCGCCACGCCGGCGGCGAAGCCCGGCTGGCGGAACTGCTTGGGCGAGACGTTGACCGAGACCCGCCAGGGATGCGGCCAAGCCACGGCGGCGGCGCAGGCGGTGTCGAGCACCCAGGCGCCGATCCGCCCGATCTGGTCCGTCTGTTCGGCGAGCGGGATGAAGTCCGCCGGGAAGACGCAGCCGCGCTCCGGATGGTGCCAACGGATCAGCGCCTCGAAGGTCTCGATCTCGCCGGTCTGACCGTTGACGATCGGCTGGTAGTCGAGGGCCAATTCGCCCCGCGCGATCGCCCCGCTCAGCTCGTGCTCGATCCGGCGGCGCGCCTGGAGCTGCTCGTCCATCGCGGCCTCGAAGAACCGCACCGCGCCGCGGCCCTCGTCCTTGACCCGGTACAGGGCGGTGTCGGCGGCGCGCTTCAGGCTCTCGGCGGTGCTGCCGTCGCTGGGATAGAGGGCGATGCCCACCGAGGCGCCGATCTCGATGCGCAAGCCCTCGATCGGCCCGCCGATCTGACCCTCGATCTGGAACGGGCGGCCGAGCGCCGCGACCAGACGCTCGGCGGTCTCGGCGACCTGCGCGAGGGTACGGGTATGGGCGAGCACGATGACGAACTCGTCGCCGCCGATCCGGGCGAGGGTGTCGGTCGGGCGCAGCTCGGCCAGCATGCGCTTGGCCGCCTGGACCAGCAGGGCGTCGCCCGCGGCGTGGCCGTGGAAGTCGTTGACGGGCTTGAACCGGTCGAGGTCGAGATAGGCCAGGGCCACGCTCGTCCCGTTCTCGGCCGCATTCTCCAGGGCGAGCCCGAGGCGCTCCTCCAGCAGGGTGCGGTTGGGCAGGTCGGTCAGGGCGTCGTGCAGGGCGAGGTGGCGGATGCGCGCCTCGTCGCGGCGGCGCCGGCTGAGGTCGCGCAGGGCCACCGCCGTGGCGGGCCGGCCGAGGTATTGGCGTTGCCTCCATGCCGCAAAACTGAAGATTCGTTTTCTTCACAGCCGCCTGACGTAACCGCCTCTAGCGGATCCGACCCCATGGCATCATGCCAGCGTCGCCGGGCCTTTGTTTCACCGCGCTGTCTTTCACCGAACCGGCGTCCGCTTCGTTGGAAAGCGCTCCGGACGCGCGCCGCTTGACGGCGGGCCTGGGCCGGCCCTAGAGCCGCGCCATCATGACGGGCTTCTTCCTCTCCGAGTCGTATCGCGCGCCGCTCCCATAAGCAGCGCCGGACTCGTCATGTCTTCAGCCGCTGCCTCGTCGGCGGCTTGAGGATCAGGGAACATCCCGCATCGGACCGCCGACCTCGCCCCTTCTCCGAGGTCACACCGTGTCTGCCCTACATCTTGCCTCCCCTGCCCCATCGGTCGGTCTCGTCGGCTTCGGTGCCTTCGGCCGCCTGATCGCCCGCCATCTCGCGCCGCATGCACGCCTGACGATCCACGATCCGTACCTGCCGGCCGGGCTGATCGCGGCGCAGGCGGGGCCGGTGGCGGTCGCAGCCGACCTGCGGCGTGTGGCGGCCTGCCCCGTGGTGATCCTCGCCACGCCCGTGGCGCGCCTCGACGAGGCGGTGCAGGCGCTGGCCCCGCATCTGCGGCCGGGCACGCTCGTGGTCGATGTCGGCTCGGTGAAGACGGGGCCCGCCGCGATCCTGGCGGCGGGATTGCCGGCCGATGTCGAGATCCTCGCGACCCATCCGCTGTTCGGACCGCAGAGCGCGGGCGACGGCATCCGGGGCCTGAAGATCGCCGTCTGCCCGATCCGCGGACGGGGTGCCTTCAGGGCCGCGGCCTTCCTGCGGCGCGGGCTCGGGCTCGACGTGATCCTCACGACGCCGGAGGCGCATGACCGGGCGATGGCCTCGGTCCAGGGGCTGACCCACCTCATCGCCAAGGTGCTGGTGGCGATGGAGCCGCTGCCGACGCGGATGACGACGCGCAGCTTCGACCTGCTGATGCAGGCGGTCGCCATGGTGCGGGACGATGCGCCGGACGTGTTCCACGCCATCGAGCGCGCGAACCCGCACGCGGCGCAGGTGCGGCAGCGCTTCTTCGCGCTCGCCGGCCAGCTCGATGCCGAATTGGCCGGGGAGGCGGTTCCGGCAGAGCCGGTCCGGCTCGCCTCTTAGAGCATCGTCCTGGATACCTGATCCAGGACGATGCTCTAAGCTACTAATTTTGCATCATCTTTTTCCGAAAGCCGGCAACCACCTTTCGGGACGATGCTTTAGAATCAAAACGCCCCGCGCCGGGCTGGCGCGGGGCGTGTCGCGTCCGATCAGCCGATCAGAACTTGCGCACCAGGGGGGCCGGAGCGACGGCGGCGGGGGCGTCCCACTGGTAGCGGAACCCGACCGAGACGACGTCGGCGCTGACATCGGTGGTGGCGGCGAGCGGGATGTTGCCGATGTTGTAGTCGCGGCCCGGCCCCGCCAGGAGAAGCCCGCGGTCGAAGAAGGCGTGGGCGTAGCTGGCCGTCAGCAGCACCTTCTCGCTCCAGCGGTAGCTGCCGCCGATCGAGACGACGTAGCGGTCGCTGTCGGGCAGGCGCGCCGAGCGGTTCGAGACATCGATCGGCACGTTGTCGTAGGCGAAGCCGGCCCGCAGGGTCAGGCTCGGCGACCAGTCGTACTCGGCACCGATCGAGTAGAAGAACGAGTCCTTGAAGTTGAGCGGCAGGTGATTCACCGTCACGCCGAGCGCCCGCGAGACGATGCCGACATCGCCGATCCTCGACCAGTTGTCCCACTCGAAGCCGAGATTGATCCGGGTGACCGGGTTGATCGCCTGGGTCAGGCCGACGCTGACCTTCTCGGGCGTGTTGAGGTTGGCCCTCACCTGCCCCAGGGCGATGGCCTGCCGCGGGTCGGGGAAGCCGATCGAGCCCTCGATGTCGTGATGGACCGAGGAGCGGTAGCCGACGCCGATCGCCGTGCCGTCGGCCGGCGTGACGAGGACACCGGCGGTGAAGCCCACGCCCCAGGACTCGCCCTTGAGGAAGCCCGACGGGTAGAGGCCCGGGAAGACGCCGGGCACCGGCACCGCCTGGCGCAGGGTCAGGCGGAAATACTCGATGCTCGGACCGGCGGCGACGGACAGCCAATCGTTGACCTTGAAGCCGACCACCGGGTTGAAGGCCAGCGAGAAGATCCGCGAGGAGCGAGCATAGACCGAGCCCGCCCAATCCTGGCGCGGCTTGGTGACGAGGCCGTAGGGCGCGCCGGTCTGGATACCGATCCAGAGACGGTCGGTGAGCTGGTAGGAGGTCGCGCCCGAGGGCACCACGGCGCCCTGCCCGACCTCGCCGGAGGCGCCGAAGGGCAGCAGGCCCGGCGCGGTCCCCACCGTCGGCGTGATCTCCCCCGACAGATTGATGAAGCTGAGGCTCTGCTCGCTGGCAAAGCCCGGCCGCATCGTCACCGTCGCCGGGTTCCAGAAGATCGACGAGACGCCCGCCCCGCCCGATGCCGCGCCCGCGAAGGCGACGCCCAACCCCTGTGCACTCTGCTCGCGCAGGCCGAAGGCACCGGCCTGCGCCCCGCCCGCGCCCGCCATCGAAACGGCCGCGACAGCCCCCGCGAGCCCGAGCGCGCGGATCGTCCCCCCCGTCATTCTTTTTCTCCGAAGCGTTTTTCTGAGCGACCCAAGTCCCGTCCGCGATGGAAAAGGATCACGCGCATCCGGTCCAGGGGGGAGAAAACCGAAAACTGAATTATATATCAATTGAGGAATTTATGTCACGGAGCCAGGGTCATCCCCGTGCCCGCGCGCCGGATGCGGTCCCGCGGCACCGCTTGCACCCTGGATCGGTCGCGGCCATGCTCTCGGCACCTTTGGGCGAGCCTCGAGCAGGACGGAGACGCCGACGATGAAGTTGATCCGGCACGGAGCGAGCGGTGACGAGAAGCCGGGCCTCGTGGACGCGAAGGGCGGCCTGCGCGACCTGTCGGGAACCCTGCGCGATATCGCCGGACCGGGCCTCTCGCGGGAATCGCTCGACCGGCTCGCGCGGATCGACCCCGAAAGCCTGCCGCTGCTGCCGCCCGGCACCCGCCTCGGCCCCTGCGTTGGCGGCACCCGCAACTTCGTGGCGATCGGCCTGAACTACGCCGACCACGCCGCCGAGACCGGGGCCGCGATCCCGGCCGAGCCGATCATCTTCAACAAGGCGCCCTCTTGCATCGTCGGCCCCAACGATACGGTGATCCTGCCCAAAGCCTCGGCCAAGACCGACTGGGAGGTGGAACTCGCCGTGGTGATCGGCGCCCGCGCCTCCTACGTCCACGCCAACGAGGCCCTGCGCTACGTGGCGGGCCTGTGCATCTGCAACGACCTGTCCGAGCGCGAATTCCAGATGGAGCGCGGCGGCACCTGGACCAAGGGCAAGGGCTGCCCGACCTTCGGCCCGCTCGGCCCCTGGCTCGTCACCCTCGACGAGATTCCGGATCTGAAGAACCTCGCGATGAGCCTCGATCTCAACGGCCGGCGGATGCAGACGGGCTCGACCGCGACGATGATCTTCGACGTGGCGCAGATCGTCGCCTACGTCTCGCACTTCATGATGCTGGAGCCCGGCGACGTCATCACCACCGGCACCCCGCCGGGCGTCGGCCTCGGCATGAAGCCGCCGCGCTACCTCAAGAGCGACGACGAGATGGTGCTGCGCATCGACGGCCTCGGCGAGCAGCGCCAGCGCGTCGTGGCCTTCGACGATTGGACCGCCAAGGTCGCCGCCGGCGAACCGACGAACTGACGCACGGCGCAGGGTTCTCCAACGGGGCCGACGATGCTTGCTCCCTCGCAGAACCGGCCCGGCCCGGTCGTCTTCCTCGGCGGCGGACCCGGCCTGCCGGTCGCCTACGCCGCGGATCCGTTGCGCCGCACGGGCTTTGCGGCGGATTGGGCCTTCTTCGAGCAACCCGGATGCGGCGCGTCCCAGGCTTCCGGCCCCGTCACCGCGGACAGCGTGCTCGACGCGGCCTCCGCCTTCGTCGCCGGGCGCGCGGGGGAGGGCGCGGTCCACCTCGTCGCGCATTCCTGGGGCGCGTGGCTCGCCCTCGCCCTTCTCGATCGCCTGCCGGCCGGGCGCATCGCCCGCACCGTGCTGCTGCACCCTGCCCCGCCGACCCGTGCCGGGCGCGACGCGGCGATGGCCGCCCTGTTCGCCCGGCTCTCGCCCGAAGCCATGGGCCGGGCCGCACCGCTGATGGCGCGAACCGACGCCGAGGCCGGCCGCGCCGTCATGACGGTCCTGCTGCCGGCCTATTGCGGCCGAGCGACCGACCTGCCGGATCTCGACCTCGCCTTGGTGCCGGCGGTCTATCACGGCGTCTCGGCGAGCCTCGGCGAGGACGACCAGCGCGGGATCGTGGCAGCCCATGCGGATCGCCTCACCCTTGTCTTCGGCGAGGCCGACGTGTTCTCGCGCGATCTCTACGCCCGTCATGCCGGCGCCCTGACGGGCCTCGACGTCGCCACCCTGCCCGGCGGCCATTTCGGCTTCCTGGAGGACGCAGCCGGCTTTGAGGCCATCCTGCGCCGGCGGGGCGTGATCTAAAGCCCCGCGCCATGGCGACCGCCTCCCTGCCACTGCCGGACCGGCCCTCGGTCGCCGTGCTGCCCTTCGCCGATCCCGACGGCGATTTCGACACGCAGGCCCTGGCCGACGGCCTGTCCGAGCACGTCACTGACGCGCTCGCATGCACCCCCGGCCTGTTCGTGAGCGCGCGCAACTCCGCCTTCACCTTCAAGGGCCGCGCCGTGCTCCCGGACGAGGCGGCCGGGCGGCTCGGCGTCGCACATATCCTCACGGGAACGCTGGCACGGGCGGGCACGCGTCTGCGGGTCCAGGCCCGGCTGCACCGGAGGGCGGCCGATGCGCCGCTCTGGGTTCAGGATCTCGACGAGGACGAAGGCGCCCTCCACGCCCTGCGCAGCCGGATCGTCGCCGCTACGGTGGCGGCCTTGGCACCCGACCTCCCCCGCGACGCGGCACCGGAGCGGGTCGGGCCGCCGCTCGATGCCGGCGTCTACGGACCGTTCCTGTCGGCCTATTCGAACCACGCCATGCCGAGCGCCGAGAGCGTGCGCCTGCGCATCGCCTCGATCGAAGCCGTGCGCCGCCTCGTGCCGGAACATCCCCTGCCCTATGCCTTGCTGGCGCAGTGCTACACCAACCTCGTCGTGCAGGGCTGGGGCGCCGATGCGGCGGCCGATTGTGCCGAGGGCGCGCGCCTCGCCCGCCTCGCCCTGGCGCGCGACGACGGCGACCCGGCGGTGCTGATGATGGCCGGGCACACCCTCGCCTTCCTGGTGCAGGATTACGACACGGCGCTGGCCCTGCTCGACCGCTCGCTCGCCCTCAACCCCAACTCGGCCGCCGCCTACGAGCGCAGCGGCTGGGTGCGCTGCTATGTCGGCGAGGTAGATCTGGCCGCAGCGCATTTTCACGCGGCCAAGCGGCAGAGCCCGCTCGACCCCACCACCTTCCGCTTCGATTCCGGCCTTGGGCTGGCCCTGTGCATGGCCGGCGCCCACGAGGAGGCGCTCGTCTGGCTCGACCGCGCGATGGCGGAAGACCCGACCTGGACCAGCACCCACCGCGTCCGCGCCGCGAGCCTCGCCTGGCTCGGCCGCCAGGACGAGGCGCAGGCCGCCGCCGCCCGCTTCATGGAATTGGAGCCGAGCTACCGGGCCCATCGCGCCCTGCGCCTCTACCGGCCCTCGGCGGGGAAGGACCGGTTCGTCGAGGGGATGCGCCGGGCGGGCGTGCCGTTTGAGTAGCCAGGCTTGATTTTTCCCGCGCCTTCGCTCTCAAAGAGGCCATGAGCGACACCGTAGTCTCCCTCACCCCTTCCTCGGCCTCCGGCTCGGCCCCCGCCGCCATCCGGCATGATTGGACCCTGGCCGAGATCCAGGCGATCCACGACATGCCGCTGCTCGACCTCGTGCATCGGGCGGGCGTCGTGCACCGGGCGCACAACGACCCCGCCGACATCCAGCGGGCGGCGCTCCTGTCGATCAAGACCGGCGGCTGCCCCGAGGATTGCGCCTATTGCCCGCAATCGGCCCACCACAAGGGCGCGAACCTCCCCCGCGAGCGGCTCATGCCGGTCGAGGCCGTGCTGAAGGAGGCCGCCGCCGCCAAGGCCAACGGCGCGCACCGCTTCTGCATGGGCGCGGCGTGGCGCAAGCCCAAGGACGGTCCGGATTTCGACGCGGTGCTGGAGATGGTGCGCGGCGTGCGCGGCCTCGGCATGGAAGCCTGCGTGACGCTCGGCATGCTGACGCAGAGCCAGGCGCAGCGCCTCGCGGAAGCGGGGCTCACCTCCTACAATCACAACCTCGACACCGGCCCGGAATTCTACGGCGACATCATCTCGACCCGGACCTATGACGACCGGCTCCAGACGCTGGAGCATGTCCGGCAGGCGGGTATCGGCGTCTGCTGCGGCGGCATCGTCGGGATGGGCGAGCGGGTGCGCGACCGGGCCGAGATGCTGCTCGTGCTCGCCAACCACGCCCCCCACCCGGAGAGCGTGCCGATCAACGCCCTCGTCGCCGTCGAGGGGACGCCGCTGGAAGACCGGCCGCCGATCGATCCGCTCGACCTCGTGCGGATGTGCGCCACCGCCCGCATCGTCATGCCGAAAGCCCGCGTGCGCCTCAGCGCCGGCCGCAAGAGCCTGACCCGCGAGGCGCAGATCCTGTGCTTCCTGGCCGGCGCCAACTCGATCTTCTACGGCGAGCGCCTGCTCACCACCGCCAACAACGAGGCCGACGCCGACGCCGAGCTGCTGCGCGACATCGGCGTGCCGGTGCCCGAGGTGACGCTGGCCGCCGCGGAGTAGCGGAAGGTAGGGCCGGCAAGCCGGCCCTCGCCTTGACTTGAAACGCCTCCCGTGAATGGTGCCGGCTCATTCTCAAGAGCCCGCCATGCACCGTTACCGTACCCATACCTGCGGGGCGATCCGCCCGTCCGATGTCGGGCAGACCGTCCGCCTGTCCGGCTGGTGCCACCGCATCCGCGACCATGGCGGCGTGCTCTTCATCGACCTGCGCGACCATTACGGCCTGACGCAGTGCGTGATCGATTCCGACTCGAAGGCCTTCAAGGCCGCCGAGACCGCCCGCTCCGAGTGGGTGATCCGCATCGACGGCCGCGTGCGCACCCGCCCCGCCGGCACCGAGAACGCCGAGCTGCCGACGGGTAGCGTCGAGGTCTATATCGACGATCTCGAAGTGCTCGGGCCCGCGGGCGAGCTGCCGCTGCCCGTCTTCGGCGACCAGGAATATCCGGAAGAGACCCGGCTCAAGTACCGCTTCCTCGATCTGCGCCGGGAGAAGCTGCACGCCAACATCATGAAGCGCGGCGCGATCGTCGACTCCTTGCGCCGCCGCATGCGCGAGGGCGGGTTCTTCGAGTTCCAGACGCCGATCCTGACCGCCTCCTCGCCGGAGGGCGCGCGCGACTACCTCGTGCCGTCCCGCATCCATCCCGGAAAGTTCTACGCGCTGCCGCAAGCGCCGCAGCAGTTCAAGCAGCTCACGATGATCGCGGGCTTCGATCGCTATTTCCAGATCGCGCCCTGCTTCCGCGATGAGGATGCCCGCGCCGACCGCTCGCCGGGCGAGTTCTACCAGCTCGACATCGAGATGAGCTTCGTCACGCAGGAAGACGTGTTCCAGGCGGTGGAGCCGGTGCTGCGCAGCGTGTTCGAGGAATTCGCCGGCGGCAAGCGCGTGACGAAGGAATTCCCGCGCATCACCTACGCCGACGCGATGCTGAAATACGGCGTCGACAAGCCGGACCTGCGCAACCCGCTGATCATCGCCGACGTCACCGACGAGTTCGCCGACGACGCGGTGGAGTTCAAGGCGTTCAAGGGCGTCATCAAGTCGGGCGGCGTGGTGCGCGCCATCCCCGCCACCGGGGCTGCCGGCCAGTCGCGCTCGTTCTTCGACAAGCTGAACGACTGGGCCCGCTCGGAAGGCGCGCCGGGGCTCGGCTACATCGTGTTCGAGGAAGAGGGCGGGGCGCTCACCGGCAAGGGGCCGATCGCCAAGTTCATCCCCGCCGCGATCCAGGCGCGGATTGCGCAGAAGGCCGGCGCCAAGGCCGGTGACGCGGTGTTCTTCGCCGCCGGCACCGAGGCGAAGGCGGCGGCGCTCGCGGGCAAGGCGCGCATCCGCATCGGCGACGAGCTGAAGCTCTCCGACACGGACCAGTTCGCCTTCTGCTGGGTCGTCGATTTCCCGATGTACGAGTGGAACGAAGAAGACAAGAAAATCGACTTCTCCCACAACCCGTTCTCGATGCCGAACTACGATCGCGACGCGTTCCTCGCCCTAGGCGAGGAAGACTCCCAAGAAATCCTTGGGATCAAGGCGTTCCAGTACGACATCGTCTGCAACGGCATCGAGCTGTCCTCCGGCGCGATCCGGAACCATCGCCCCGACGTGATGGAGAAGGCGTTTGCCATCGCCGGCTACGGCCGGGACGTGCTGGAGGAGAAGTTCGGCGGCATGGTGAACGCGCTGCGCCTCGGCGCCCCGCCGCACGGTGGCATCGCGCCGGGTGTCGACCGCATCGTCATGCTGCTGTGCGAGGAGCCGAACATCCGCGAGGTCGTGCTGTTCCCGATGAACCAGCGCGCCGAGGATCTGATGATGGGCGCGCCCGCCGAGGCGACGCCAAAACAGCTCCGCGAGCTGCATATCCGGCTCAACCTGCCCGAGAAGAAGGGGTGAGGGTGATGCTCGAACCCTCCCCCCTCTGCGGGGGAGGGTGCCTGCGGTGCAGGCGGGGGATTGAGCGGCACGGCCTGTGGGCCGCGACATGTCGCTGACCGCCATCGTCGTCAGCCACGACAGCGCGGATGCCCTGCCCGCCTGCCTCGCGGCGCTTGCGCGCGAGGCGATCCCGGCGATCGTGGTCGACAATGCCAGCCGCGACGGCTCGGTGGCGGTGGCCGAGGCTCACGGCGCACGGGTGATCGCCAATCCCCGCAACGAGGGTTATGGGCGGGCCAACAATATCGGCGTGCGCGCCGCCGACGGGGCCCGGCACGTCCTCATCCTCAACCCCGATCTCGTGCTGCAACCGGGCGCCGCCGCCGCCCTCCTCGCGGCGGCGCAGGCATGGCCCGATGCCGGGCTCCTGGCGCCGCGCATCCACGAGCCGGACGGGCGCTTCTTCTACCAGCCGCGCTCGCTGCTCGCGCCCTACCTCACCAATCCGAAGGGCCGGCGTGATCTCCCCGAGGGCGATGCCTGCGCTCCGTTCCTGTCGGGCGCCTGCCTGATGATCGAGCGCGCCTTCTTCCTCGAACTCGCCGGCTTCGACGAGAACATCTTCCTGTTCTACGAGGATGACGACCTCTGCCGCCGGGTGGCCGATGCGGGGCGCGCGCTCGTCCACGTCCACGGCGCGGTGGCCCTGCACGGGCGAGGGCGCTCCTCGGCCCCGGCGCCGGGCCGGGTGTTTCGTACGCGCTGGCATCAGGCGTGGTCGCGGGCCTACGTCTCGCGGAAATACGGCCTGCCCGATCCGTGCCCCGGCATGCTTGCCACCAACGCGCCGAAGGCGGCGCTCGCCGCCCTCGCCTTCCGCCGTTCCGGGCTGGAGCGCTATGGCGGCTCGGCGGCGGGCGCGCTCGCCGCCCTGCGCGGGCAGAGCGCGCTGGCCCGCGAGGGATTGGCACCGTGAGCGGCGTCCTGTCCGGCCCCACCATCGCGGAGGCGCTGGCGCGCCCGCACAACGCCTTCTCGGGCCTACGCTTGGCGCTGGCCCTGATGGTGGTGGTCAGCCACGCCTTCAGCGTCGTCTCCGGCAACCCGCTCGACGAGCCGCTGGCCCGCGCCACCGGCTTCTCGCTCGGCGAGCATGCGGTGAACGGCTTCTTCGCCGTCTCGGGCTTTCTCGTCACCATGAGCTACGACCGGCGCGGCTGGCGCGATTACGTCATCGCCCGGACCCTGCGCATCCTGCCGGGCCTCGTCGCCGCGACCCTGGCGGTCTCGCTGCTGCTCGGCGGCGCCCTCACCCGGCTGCCGCTTGGCGAATACTACGCCTCGCCCGAGTTGTGGCGCTTCGTGCGCGGCACGCTGCTGTCCTTCAAGAGCAACGCGAGCCTGCCCGGTCTCTTCGAGGCCAACCCCTTCCGTAGCCCGCTCGGCACCGTCTGGACCCTGAAATACGAGACGATCTGCTACGCTGGCGTCCTCGCCATCGGGCTTCTCGGGCTCCTGCGGCGGCGCTGGGCGGTGCCGGCGCTCACCGTGGCCCTCGCGCTAAGCCTGGGCCTTCTCGAAGCGGTCCGGCCCGAGATGTCCAAGGGCACCGAGACGGCCCTGCGCCTGCCGCTGATCTTTGCCGCCGGGGCCTGCCTCTACCTGTGGCGCGACTCCGTTCGCCTCACGCCCTGGCCGCTGCTCGTGCTGGCCGCCGCCCTCCTCCTGCACGGCCACGCTCCCGCGCGGACATTGCTCTTCCTCGGCGAGAGCTACGCGGCGATCTGGCTCGCCTTCCTGCCCCCGCTGGCCCGCCCCGCCCTCGATCCGCCGGCCGACCTCTCCTACGGGGTCTATCTCTACGGCTGGCCGATCCAGCAGAGCCTGCACGCGCTCTGGCCCGCGGCCTCCGCCCTGGCCCTGCTGACGCCGGCCCTTCTGCTCGCCGGGCTCGTCGCCGCCGCCTCTTGGTACGCCGTCGAGAAGCCGGCCCTGCGCCTCAAGGCACGGGCGCTCGGGCGGCGCACGCTGGGGACGATCGAACCGGCCGGCCCCTGAGGCGATCATTGATCCTCTCGCGGCCCCCGTGCGTTTGAGATCCTTGAGGGCGTGTCGACGCGCCGCCGTGGTGGGGCGCCCTCGCGCGCCCTAGCTACGGTGCCGGGTCCGTATCCCCGGCCCCTACCTCTCCCGGAAGCCCGGATCGCTGCCCACCATGAAGGTCGTCGTGGATCTTAACCGCTGCCAAGCCTACGCGCAGTGCATCTACGCGGCGCCGGGGCACTTCGCCCTGCATGGCCGGGAAGCGCTGGTCTACGACCCCTCCCCGGACGAGACCGCACGGGGCGCGATCGAGCGGGCCATCCACGCCTGCCCGGTGCGGGCGATCACTGCCTACCCCGATGCCGCCGACGCGACGGCCGGAGAGGCGCGGTGACGACACCCCCTGAGCGCATCGTCGTCGTCGGCGCCTCGCTGGCGGGTCTGGCCGCCGCCCATGCCCTGCGTGAGCGGGGCTTTGCCGGCCGCCTGACCCTGGTCGGCGCCGAGCCCCACCGGCCCTATGACCGGCCGCCGCTCTCCAAGCAGGTGCTGCGCGGGCTCTACTCCGCCGACACCACCCTGCCCTGCCATCCCGAGCTGCGCGCGGAGTTCCGCTTCGGCCAGCCGGCGACCCGGCTCGACCTGGCCGGGCGCGTGGTCGAATGCGAGGACGGCAGCCGCCTGCCCTACGACCGGCTGCTGATCGCCACGGGCACCCGGGCGCGGCCCTGGCCCAACCCGGCGGAGGCGGCGCTTGCCGGTGTCTTCACCCTGCGCGACCGCGACGACGCCGAGCGGCTCGGCGCGCATCTGCGGACCAAGCTGCAACGCGTCGTCCTCGTCGGCGGCGGCTTCATCGGCTTTGAGGTCGCCTCGACCTGCCGCGACCTCGACATCCCCGTCACCCTGCTGGTGCGCGATGCCGTGCCGCTGGCCGCCGCACTCGGCCCCCGCCTCGGCGGCCTTATCGGCGAGGTCGCCCGCGAGAAGGGCGTCGATCTGCGCCTCGAATCCGAGATCGAGCGGATGGAGGGGGCGGGCGGGCGCCTCACCGCCGTGATCCTGAAGGACGGCGAGCGGATCGAGACCGACTGCCTCGTCGCGGCCATCGGCACGTTGCGCAACGTCGAGTGGCTCGACGGTTCGGGGCTCGAAGCCGATGCGGGGGGCCTGCGCTGCGACGCCTTCTGCCGTGCGCTGCGCGCGGACGGCCGCGTCGCCGAGGGCGTGTTTGCGGCGGGCGACGTGGCACGCTGGCCCAACCCGCATGACGACGACGCGCTGGTGGCGGTCGAGCACTGGGGCAACGCCCGGGCGCAAGCCGAGACCGCCGCCGCCAACATGCTGGCGGGCGACGCCTCGGCCATGCGCCGGCACGACCACCTGCCCGATTTCTGGTCGCAGCAATTCGGCCTGACGATCAAGCTCGTCGGCCTGACCGAGGGCGCCGACGCCCTGGCCGTGGTGCACGGCTCGTTCAAGGAACGGCGCCTCGTGGCCGCCTTCGGCAAGGGGGGCCGCACCGTTGCCGCCGCCGCCATCGACAGCGCCCGCTGGCTGCCCGCCTACAAGGCCGCGATCCGCGAGCGGGCGCCCTTCCCGCCGATCGAGAACGCCGTCGATCAGCCCCGCATCCGTGTGCAGGAGCCCTAGTCCCGTGAGCGGAAGCACGCTGTTCGACCAGATCCTCGATCCCGCCAACCGGGCGAACCCCTACCCGCTCTACGCCGAGCTGCGAAAGATCCCCGTCGCGCGGCAGGAGGACGGCACCTACGTCGTCAGCACCCATGCCGAGCTGGCGCGGCTGATCTCCGATCCGCGGATCAGCTCGGACGATCTGCCCGACCCGCAGAAATTCCGCTGGACCGGGCACCCCGTCACCGACCTGCTGGTGCGCCCGGTGCGGGCCGAGATCCGCAAGCGCCACCCCCCCTTCATCTTCCGCGACCCACCCGACCACGACCGCCTGCGGGGCCAAGTGATGCGCTGCTTCACGCCCGAACGGGTGCGCGGCATGCGCGCGAAGACGCAAGAGATCACCGACGACCTGATCGGCAAGATGCGGGGCAAGACCCAGATCGATCTCGTCGACGACTTCTCCTATCCGCTGCCCGTCACCGTGATCTGCGAGTTGCTCGGTGTGCCGGCGGAAGACGAGGCGCAGTTCCACGGCTGGGCGACGCAGCTCGCGACGGCGCTGGAGCCCAACCGGCGCAGCGACGAGGAGACGAGGGCCAAGAACGAGGTCTGCTTCACCGAGATCGCCGACTACCTCCAGGGGCTGATCAAGGAGAAGCGCAAGGACCCTCAGGACGACATCCTCTCCGACCTCGCCATCGACCGGGAGGGGATGAACGATTTCGACCTGATCGCCACCGCCGTGCTGCTGCTGGTGGCGGGCCACGAGACCACGGTGAACCTCATCACCAACGGCATGCTGACGCTGCTGCGCTTCCCCGAGCATGGGGAGCGCCTGCGCGCCGAGCCGGAGATCGCCCCGCGCCTGATCGAGGAATTGCTGCGCTACGAGCCGCCGGTCCATTACCGCACCCGGCTCGCGCTCACCGACATCCCGGTGGCCGGGATCACCATCCCGAAGGATGCGCCGGTGATTTTTCTGCTCGCCGCCGCCAACCGCGACCCGCTCCGCTTTCCCGACCCCGACCGCTTCGACCCCGACCGCCCCGACAACCGCCATCTCGGCTTCGGCGGCGGGCTGCATTACTGCGTCGGCGCCCCGCTCGCGCGGATCGAGGCGGAGGTCGCCCTGATCAGTCTCGTGCGGCGGCTGAAGGGCGTGTCCCTGACCGAAGACCCGCCCCCCTACCGACCCGGCGCCTCGCTGCGCGGGCCGCGGCATCTGCGTTTGGCGCTGGAGGGTGTGGCGGAGGAGTAATCCTCTACCCGAGTGCCGCTGGGATCCCCTCTCCCCGCGCGCGGGGAGAGGACCGCGACGACCCTGTCGTCGGCGCGGTAAGCCCGAAGGGCGAAGGTGAGGGGGCGATGCCGGAAGAGGCTCGTCCTGAACCGCCCCCTCACCTTCGGCTGCCGCCTCGCTTCGGCGACGGCGAGGTCGCCGAAGCCCTCTCCCCGCGCGCGGGGAGAGGGAATGCGTATGCGGCGCCTCGGGACATCGGAAACCTTGACAGCCAAAAGAAAAGCGCCCGACCTTTCGGCCGGGCGCTCTCCCAAACGTCCCTGCGGACGCGACTTACGCGGTCAGAACCGTGGACGGCTCGACCTTCACGCCCGGGCCCATCGTCGAGGTGACGGCGATGCGCTGGATGTAGGTGCCCTTGGCGCCCGTGGGCTTCGCCTTGGCGACCGCGTCGGCGAAGGCCTTGATGTTCTCGATGAGCTTCTGCTCATCGAAGGACACCTTGCCGACGCCGGCGTGGATAATGCCGGCCTTCTCGACGCGGAACTCGACCGCGCCGCCCTTGGCGGCGGCGACGGCACCCTTCACGTCCATGGTGACGGTGCCGACCTTCGGGTTCGGCATCAGGCCGCGCGGGCCCAGCACCTTACCGAGACGGCCGACGAGCGGCATCAGGTCCGGGGTCGCGATGCAGCGATCGAACTCGATCTTGCCGCCCTGGACGATCTCGAGGAGATCCTCGGCGCCGACGATGTCGGCACCCGCCGCCCGGGCGTCATCCGCCTTGGCGCCGCGGGCGAAGACCGCCACGCGAACCGTCCGGCCGGAGCCGTTCGGCAGGTTGCAGACGCCGCGGACCATCTGGTCGGCGTGACGGGGATCGACGCCGAGATTCATCGAGATCTCGACGGTCTCGTCGAACTTGGCCGAAGCCTTCGACTTCACCAGCTTGATCGCCTCGTCGATGGCGTAGAGCTTCATCGGCTCCAGACCCTCGCGGGCGGCGCGGATGCGCTTTCCTTCGCGTGCCATATCGCCCTCCCTTACGCGACGACTTCGAGGCCCATGGCTCGCGCGGAGCCACGGATCATCGCGACCGCCGCATCGACGGAGTCGCAGTTCAGGTCGGGCATCTTCTTCTCGGCGATCTCGCGAAGCTGGGCTTCGGTGATCTTGCCGACGGTCGGGCCCTTGCCCGGGGTCTTGGAGCCGGAAGCCGGCTTCTTGCCGATCTTCAGGCCAACCGCCTTCTTCAGGAAGAAGGTGACCGGGGGCTGCTTCATCTCGAAGGTGAAGGAGCGGTCCTGATACGCGGTGATGATCACCGGGATCGGGGTGCCCTTCTCCATCTGCGCGGTCTTCGCGTTGAAGGCCTTGCAGAATTCCATGATGTTGAGGCCGCGCTGACCGAGCGCGGGACCGATCGGCGGCGACGGGTTGGCGGCGCCGGCCGGGACTTGAAGCTTCACGTAGCCCGTGATCTTCTTCGCCATGGGACTTCTCCCAACGAGTGCCCATCGCCGGGCTGCCTAGGCACGGACGGACGGGCAGTGACAGGTCGCGGTGCGATCCGTGGACCCCGGAGGCGAAGCCGGGCGGATCTCCCGCGGATGATGCCCTACCGCGGCAGGGACTTATCCGGCGAAGCCGGATCTCGATGAGACGACCACCTGTAGGTTTTGTGGAAGTCCCGCAAACTCATTCGCCCGGTCAGCAGCCGCCCGTAAAACAGCCCGAGACACAGGAGGATCGAACAGACTTTGATCTCGGCGGCGACCCAATTCCAAGCATGGAGCAGGGCGGCCGCTTCGATCACGTGTTCTAGACCTTCTCGACCTGGCCGTATTCCAGCTCGACCGGAGTGGCACGGCCGAAGATCGACACCGCCACCTTGAGGCGCGAGCGGGCGTCGTCGATTTCCTCGACGGTGCCGTTGAAGGAGGCGAAGGGTCCGTCGGAGACGCGCACCGTCTCGCCGATCTCGAAGGAGACCGTGTGCTTCGGGCGATCCACGCCCTCCTGCACCTGGCCCTTGATGCGCTCGGCCTCGGCGTCCGGAATCGGCACGGGCTTGGCCTTGTCGGCGCCCAGGAAGCCGGTCACCTTCGGGGTGTTCTTGATGAGGTGGTAGACCTCGTCGGTGAGGTCGCACTTCACGAGCACGTAGCCCGGGAAGAACTTGCGCTCGGCATCGACCTTGCGGCCGCGGCGCACCTCGGTGACCTTCTCGGTCGGAACCATGACCTCGTCGAACAGTTCGGTCAGCCCACGCTGGGCCGCCTGATCCTTGATGGATTGGGCGACCTTATTCTCGAAGTTCGAGTAGGCGTGGACGATGTACCAGCGCTTCGACACGGGTCTCTCAACTCCTCGGCGTCCGTAAGACGCCTGCGATAACTCAGGCGCCGATCCCGAGGACCAGGCTGACGGCGAAGCGCATCACCTGATCGACGGCGACGAAGAACAAGCTCGCCACCACGACCATGATGAACACCATGATGGTGGTCACGGTGGTTTCCTTGCGGGTCGGCCACGTGACCTTGCGGCCTTCGTCGCGCACCTCGCCCAGGAACTCCACCGGGCCCACCCGCTTCGGCGCGGGGCGCGCGGGCGGGGTCGGGCGCTGGGGCGCAACGGGGGCCGTGCCGCGTTTGAGTCCGCGGGCCGCGTCGGCTTTCTTGGTCGCTTCGTTCGATGCCATGGCGCAACTGAAACCGGACAGGGCTCCGGGAACCACCGATCGCGGTGCGGGGACAGTCGCGTCCCACACCGACAGCATCTGAGGATCTCGGAATGCGCCCGCTCTAGCGCAAGTGATCCGGCTTGTCGATGGGTTCGGGACGGGGTGCCGCGGGTCGGATGCCAAGTCGGTCTCGGCGTCGGGCTCGGTGCGCGCCGTGGCAGGAGTGGAGGGACTCGAACCCCCAACCCCCGGTTTTGGAGACCGGTGCTCTGACCAGTTGAGCTACACTCCTACGGCGCGCGCGGCGCGGCTCGCGTCATGCCGCAACCTGCGGCCCAAAGCAAGGGCAGGACGTCGCGCAGAGCAATCGCTATTCTTCGTCCCCCTCGAAATCCGCCTCCGCGAAGGGATAGGCCGCCTCGACGAGGTAGGGCCCGCCGCCGCGCGAGGTGCGGGCGGAGAACAGAGCGGCGCGGCGCGCCGTGAAGCTCAAGCGGGGAAACACCCCCGCCTCCGTCAGCCGTCGCGCCACGGCCTCCGGGGAGGCCTCGCGGTTGAGGCGGGCCAGCGTCACGTGCGGCGTGAACTTGCGCCGCTCCGGCGCGGCCCCGGCCCGACGGGCGATGCGCTCGTGCTCCTCCTGCAGGTAGATGAGGTCCGGCGTGGGGACGACCGAGGCGTAGAGCGCCCGCGGCCGGTCGCCGCCGAAGCTCGCCAGCCCGTCCAGCGTCACCGTGAGCGGCGTGCGCGCCCTCGCTTCCGCCAAGCCGGCATCGAGATCGGCGGCGATCACGTCGTCGATCTCGCCGAGGAAGCGCAGGGTGACGTGGTAGTCGCCCGGCTCGATCCAGCGCGCGCCGGGCAGGCCGCCGCGGAAGAACGACAGCCGCTCGGCGATGTCCGGCGGGATTTCGAGGCCGGTGAACAGGCACGGCATGGTCGGCTCAGCCCTTCTTCTCCGGAGTCTGGCCCAGGCGGCCCAGGAAGGTCTCGACACTCGGCAGGATGCCCTCGACGATCCGCTCGACGCCCTTGGCGGTGGGGTGGAGCCCGTCATCCATGGTGTTGGCGCGCTGGCCCGTCACGCCGTCGAGAAAGAACGGGTAGAGCACGAGGCCGTGCGCCCCCGCGAGGTCGGGATAGATCGCGTCGAACCGGGCGCGGTACTCCGTGCCGAGGTTCGGCGCGGCCAGCATGCCGGCGAGCAGCACGGGGATGTTGCGCTCCTTCAGCCGCGCGATGATCGTTTCGAGCGCCTTGCGGGTCACCGCCGGATCGGTGCCGCGCAGCATGTCGTTGGCGCCGAGTTCGAGGATCACGCCCTGCGTGCCGTCCGGCACCGACCAGTCGAGCCGGTCGAGCCCGCCGGTGCTGGTGTCGCCCGATACGCCGGCATTGGCGATCTCGACCCGGTACCCCTTGGCCTTCAGCGCCCGCTCCAGCACCGCGGGGAAGGCGGCGTCGGCCGGCAGGCGGTAGCCCGCGGTGAGGCTGTCGCCGAAGGCCACGAGCTTGAGCGGCGCCGGCTCGGCCCGTGCGGAACCGGGCAGCAGGCCGGCTGCGCCGACGAGCGTGGCTGCGGCGAAGAGGAGCATCAGCGCGGCCCTGCGCCGGAGGCGGCGCGGCCCCACATCGGCTCCGTCCGCCTCGCGCCGGGCGCCCAACCATGACACAGAGCGTGACGCATGCCTGCCGGGTCCGGCTTCCGCTTCGTTCGCGTGGTGCAAGACCGTATCCTTTCGCTCGGACATGTCCGGGTGGTTGCCAAGCTGCCCATCAACTTCCCCGCCAAGATCGGTCGGTGCCTGATGTCGAACAAGGCCGTCTCCCTGTCGCAGATCGAGCTGAGCCTCGGCCGCGGCCCCGCGCGGGTGCATGTCCTGCGCGGCATCTCGCTCGATGTCGAGCGCGGCGAGGCGGTCGGGCTCGTCGGCCCCTCGGGTTCGGGAAAATCGACCCTGCTCACCGTCATGGCCGGGCTGGAGCGGCCCGATACCGGCCGCGTCACCATCGCCGACACGGATCTCGGCGGGCTCGATGAGGATGGGCTGGCGCGCTTCCGCGGCCGCAACATCGGCATCGTGTTCCAGGCCTTCCACCTCGTGCCGACCATGACCGCGCTGGAGAACGTGGCCCTGCCCCTCGAACTCGCCAACGCATCCGATCCGCATGGACGGGCGGCGGCGGAACTGGAGGCGGTGGGGCTCGGGCACCGGCTGCGGCACTATCCGGCGCAGCTCTCCGGCGGCGAGCAGCAGCGGGTGGCGATCGCCCGCGCACTCGCGCCCGATCCGGCGATCCTGGTCGCCGACGAACCAACGGGAAACCTCGACGAGGCGACGGGGCGGCAGATCGTGGACTTGTTGTTCGGGCTCAAGCGCGACCGCGGCGCGACCCTGGTGCTGGTGACGCACGATCCCGGCCTCGCCCGGCTGTGCGACCGCACCGTGCGCCTGCGTGCCGGCCGGATCGAAGCGCCGGCCGAGGCGCAGGGCGCCTGAAAAACCAAGGCGCCTGAAAAACGATGCCTTCCGGTGCCGGTCGGGCGCCGAAAGGCAAGCACGGTTCGGAGGTTGCAGCGGTCTGTTCGCGCGCCGCTTCACGCGGCGCGGCAAACCGAAACGATCAGGCGTTCAGCGGGGCGCCGATCCGGGCGCGGAGCTGAGCCCGCAGATTCTGGTTGGCGGCACTGCGGTCGGCGTCGAGGGCCCACATCAGGCGCAGGAGCCGGCTGATCGGCAGAGCCCGGTCCTCAATAGCCTCGGCAACCTGCTGCTGGATCGATTTCGAGGTCGCCATGAACGTCTCGGCCGTGGTCTGCATGAGTCGCATCCGGAAACGGGCTCGCCCCCCGCGGGGCGGGCTCTTAAACGGTTCCAAATCGCAAGGCCATAGGTTTGCCGGCTTGCAGTTACCGGTTCCTGCGACAGCCCGCGCCGCGCCTCACAGCTTTTTGAAGCCGGCTCGGTGTCAGGCAAGCGGCGAGCGCGCGTAGCCGTCGAGCAGATCCTGCGGATCACGGTAGATCGCGATGCAACCGGCCGCCGACAGCTCGGCTTCCGGAAAGCCGCCGCACAGGACGCCGATCGTGGAAAGCCCAGCGCCGGCAGCGGCTTGCGCGTCATAGGGCGTGTCCCCGATCACCATCACCGCCTCTTTGGGGATGCCGGGAAGCTTCTCCAGCACGGCCTCGAAGATGTCGGGATGCGGCTTGGATCGGTCGGCGTCGTCGGAGGTCGTGACCACATCGACGAGTTCGGTGATCCCAAGGATTTTCTGGTAGTTCTCCACCTCATCCGCCTTGCCGGAGGACGCGAGCGCGACGGTCTGGCCTGCATCGCGCACATGGCTGAGCAGCGCCTTCACGGCGGGAAACGGCTTGGCCTGCGCGAGATAGGATCGCTTGAACAGATCCGAGCGGTAGGCCTCGATCGCTTCGCCCTCGCGGGCGAGCCGATCCGCATCGACGAAGACCGTCAGGAGTTGATCTCCGCCCTTGCCGATCTGGCGGCGGACGTCGGCCTCCTTCGTCTCGATCCCGAAATGCGCAAAAGCCTCGACCCAGGCGCGGGCGTGCAGATCGACGCTGTCGAGCAGCGTGCCGTCGATGTCGAAGACGACGGCTTTGATACGAGGGGACATCGAATCAGGCACTCTCAGCGCGGAAACAGGTGGAGGCCGTCGTCGGGGAGGAGATTGCGGGCGGGCCCGCCGGTCTGCTGGCCGCGCCCCTGCTGGTAATAGGGCAGTTCGGGGCGCCGGTCGTTGCCGCTGCCCGAATCGTATTCCCAGGGTGCGTTCCAGGGCGCCCGGCCGCTTACCGCCGGAACGGCGGGGCCGGTATAGAACGAATCGCCCGCCCGCACGGGGCCCGCCGCAGCGGCGCCGGCCGCCAGCATGGTGCCGAGGAAGACGGCGGCCGCACCTCGTGCGATCAACGCGCGCATCGCTTGTCATCCCCTGATCGTGGCAGCGCCCCGCCGGCGGAGCGCGAAAGGAAACGGCCGAGCCTGGTCCGCGTTCCGGAGCCTCGAACTCTATTGCCCCGACATTCCAGGGGCAGCCCCTTAAAAAGCGAAGCCCGCCGGCCCCGGAGGGCGGCGGGCTCTCGAACCGCATCCGTTGAGGGGCGGCTTAGTGGAGGACGACCGCCTCGGCTCCGGCGCGGCTGGCCGCCGACTTGGCCCTGGGTGCCGCCTTCACCGCCTTGGCGGCGGGCTTCTCGGCAGCCTTCGCGGCGGTCTTGGCCGGGGTCTTCTTGGCCGGTGCCTTGGCCTTGTCGGCAGCCTTGTCAGCAGCTTTGGCGGCGACGCTCGCCAGAACCTCGGTGGGGGCTTGCACCGCCGCCTTGGCGCGGGTGGCGCGGGGCTTGGCGACCTTGGCCGAAGCAGCGGGTGCCTCGGCTTCGATCAGAGCCGCAACCGGGGCCTGCCGCAGCTCGGACTCGGCCTGAAGCCAGTGGGCCTCGGCCCGGCCGAACACCCGGCCTTCACCTTCCCAGATGTAGTAGGCGCGCTCGCGCACGCTGTTCTCGCACAGCACCATAACGCTCTCCCGAAATCGTCCGACGTGAGTTCGAACGATGGAAGCGCATGGTTAAGGAGCGGTTAACCGCGTTCCGCAGCGCGGGAAAGACGAAGGTGGTTCGCACGCACCTTGCGGCGATAGCCCGCCACCACCGCACCGTGCGAGGCGCCCGTCGCGAACTGCATCGCCGCCTCGCTGGCAGCCAACATCTTCTCGCTCACCATGCGCTGCGCCTCCGCCTGCGCACCGCTGCCCCCGGCCGCGAGCTTGGCCATCCGCAGGGCGATCACCGATTGCGCCTCGAAGGCGAGCAGGGTCGTGTCCAGGCCGAGCTTCCACCACGTTGCGTACATCGAACCTGCCCTCTCGTCGTCTCACGGCATCGATCGAACAAGATCACGACGGCCCGCTACGGCGCATGGCCGGGCTCGGGAACGGCGTAAAGACACATGTTCGACAGTCTTCCCCGGCCGCCTCCGGTGGCGGGCGGCCGGGAAGGGCATCGCGGCTCAATCGAAGCTGCGGCCCTTGGCGGCCGAACCGCCCAGGCTGATCTTGACCTTCTTCGGCGGGGCCGCTTGCCCCCCCTTGCCACGCCCGGCCGGCACCTCGACCTCCGGCGCCGCCTGGGCGGGCTTCAGCCGAGACTGGCCGTAGATCACCGAGCCGATCTCACCCACGGCCTGGACCAGGTCGTCGCGCTCGCAGGCGCGGGCCACCTTCAGGCCGAGCTGGTGCATGTGGCTCTTGCCGTAGAGGTAGGCGGCGAGCTTGGCGCGGGTCAGCGCCGGAATCTCTTCGAGGATATAGGGCAGATCGTAGTCGTCGGCGCGGTAGACCTCACCGAGTCGTTCGAGGGAGACCGGGCATTCCGGATCGACGGTCGCGCCGGTGGTCGGATGGGCCTGAGTCATGGGTCACCTGCTGTCGGTGCAAAGGGCGATGGAGAGGGTGACGAAAGCGGCGAAGGCCTGTCGGCGGTCGCAGCTTCCGACGCGGGAGACGGCCTGACCGCAATCAGGTCGGAACGCGCGGGAAGGCACCCGGTGCAAACCGAGGCGATCGCGATCCGGGCGCGCCGGTCGCTGCGCTCCCAGACGGATTCGCGCGCAGCCCCTGCGGCGGCCGGCCCGGCCGTCGGCCCGGAGGCCGCCATTCCGGAGGTCGAAGTCCCGGCAAGCCGGGCGTCCGGGTTCGCGCGGATCCGCAGGTAGAGCGGTTCCTCCGCCCGGGCCGCGGAGATCGGACCGCACGGAAACCCACACAGGGCCATCCCGTACACGGTCGCGCCGAGGAGCGCGATCCAGCCCGGACGCGCCGATGCGGTGCGCCGCGCGGCGCCTCGTGCCGTGCCGCCCGATGTCATGCCGGTTGTCATGCGGATGCGCGGGTCTCGCCATGGCGGTTGCGGGCGCCGGTTCCCGCATCGCGGGGTTCCGGGCCGAACAGGATCGGCCGGGATGGTCAACAAGACCTTAACCGCGGCATCCCAGCGAGGCGAGCCACACCACGCGAAAAAGCCCGGCGCGAGGCCGGGCTTTTCCGAGGGACGTCCGACGGTCCGGTGAGGGACCGTCGGAGATCCGGATACTAGTACGAGCCGAACTTGTAGTTCAGGCCGGCGCGGACGACGGCGAACTCGGTCTCGCGGACCTG
>NZ_LMNS01000024.1 GCF_001423405.1 Methylobacterium sp. Leaf123
GTGATCTGCTGACGATTCTCGCCTGCGATGAAACGCTTCATCCCGACCTCCAAGATCGGGATTTACTCTACCAGATCAGCGCGTTTTCACACAGCCTGAACCCAAAGCAGGCATTGCAGAAGTCCGCTTCTGGGCAACCTGATGGTTAGGCCGGGCATCGCCAGGGCATGCAGCCGGACAGGGCCGAGAGCGTAAGCGGCAGCGCGGCTAGGGCGACGAGCAAGACAAGGGGCATCCTTACGACCCACACTTTTCCGAGACGAACGGACCGCTGCGTTCGTTGCCCAACGGGCGGGGCGGCCATTCGTGCCGGTTATCGGCTGCACCGGGAGATGTCAGTCCGCAAAGATGAAAACCCATGTCAAAGCTTGGCTTGAGATCCTCGGAGATCTGTTTTGGGTTCGCCCCGCTTTGTTCGTGCTCGGCTGCACCCTACTGGCTCAGCTCAGGATCTGGCTGGAGACGGCCCATATCGCCGGCATCGACGCATCTTCCCCGGACACGAACTGGGGATATTCGGGCGGCGCCGAGGGCGCGCGGGCGCTGCTCAGCGCCATCGCCTCCTCGAATATCGGGGTCGCCGGCACGACTTGCTCCGTCACCATTGCCGCACTGTTCCTGGCCTCTGGCCAGCTGGGGTCGCGACTCCTGCGCAACTTCATCCGCGATGCCCGTAATCAGACGGTCCTGGGCATCTTCCTGGGGGCCTTCGCTTACTCGCTGATGATCCTGCGTCGCGACAGACATAGGCAAGAGCCGCCGCTGCGGCTTCCTCGACTACCAGGCGACCGACGACTCCTTCCTCGACCTGTTCGAACGCCTCCGGGTCACACGCGTCCTCCCGTGAACTTGCCCCCGGTCAACCCCTTATCCTCCTCGAAGGAGCAAGCATGACCGCGAAGACCGAAGCGCCCGACCTCGCCCGCTCCGACCTGTTGCAGCGCCCGCCACATGGACGCGTCGTCGGCTCGACCACCATGCCGCCGATTGTGACGCCGACCTTCGTCTCGCGCACCGACGCCACGCCCGAACGACGCCGGCTCAGGCGTCAATCGCGCCTTGCAGGAGGTCGCGCATCCGGACCGGCACCCGAGCGCGCTGGCCTTGGAGGCTGACCCGAACCGCGCCTTCGAGCACTGGGACGAGTATTGGCGCAAGGTGCATGGGCCGAAGTTCGCTTACGAGGAACCCGGCACAGCGAACGACAGGGTGCTGCGCTACGACCAAGTGCACCGGATCGTCTCTGGTCCCTCGTCGGCCTTTCGGCCGCCTTACCGGGCCATGGTCGATGCGGACGGTAAGCTCGTCGATGACCCGGCCGCCCGCGTGCCGGCCTACCGCCGTCCGGACTGGGACGGGTTCGCCTACATCGCCTACGGAGCCGAGGAGGACATCGAGGCGGTGCTCGGACAGGAGCAGTATGCCAAGCGCATCATCGCGGACGAGCGCACGGCCTTCCGAATGGTCACCCGCGAGGTCGCGCGCGAGTATATCATCATCCCGAGCGCACGGCACCGCGACCCGGTCAGCCTCGTGAGGATCCACCGCCGGCGGCCGAAGCTCACACGCGAGGCGTTCCAGGCCCGGTGGCTGAAGGAGCACGCCGACCTCGTGGCGGGGAGGCCGGCGACGGGGGAGTACGTCCGGCGCTACGCCCAGCTGCACCCGTTCGGCTCGACGCAGGAGGACCCGGAGGGCTCGAAGATCGACGGGATCTCGGTCCTGTCATTCGCCTGCCTGAACGACGTCGAGGACTACCTCGTCACGGCGGACTACGCGGCCATCGAAGCGGCGGAGGCCGCGTTCGCCGACCCGGGGGCATCCGAGTTCTGAACGGCGGTAAATTACAGCGTTGTGAACCGCCTCGTGCCGGAGCTGGCGACCGAGCGATGATACTTCACTCTCGGACGCCTCGGCTGGCGACCGGCTAAGCCTCCAACTCCACGTCGCCCTGAGGCTCGGCCTGGCAGGCTAGGATGTAGCCGTCCTCCCGGTCGCCGTCGCTGAGCGCGTCCTGCACCGGCATGCGAACGTCTCCGGCTTTCAGCTTCACCATGCAGGTTCCGCAGGTACCGGAGCGACAGGCGCTGTCGATGCGGACTTTCGCCTCGCCGGCCACGTCGAGCAGCGTCGCGCCCTCCCGGGCCGAGGCCGACTTGCCGGAGTCCAGGAACTTCACCTTGCCGACGACCTTGCCGGACTTCCCGACTTTTTTGGTCGGATCGCGCCGGTCCGTTCCGAAGGCCTCGGTCCGTATCTGACCGGTCGGCACGCCCAGGTCGAGCAGGACCGCCTTGACCGCGTCCATCATCGGCGTCGGCCCGCAGATGTGAGTGCGGTGGAGCGCGATGTCCGGCACGGCGGCCCTGACGAAGCGGGCATCGATGCGGCCGGTATGGCCATTCCAGGTCTCGCCTCCCGGGGAGGACATCGCGACCGAGACGTGAAGCCTGGGATTCCGCTTCCTCAGCGTCTCGATCTCGTCCTTGAAGATGTAGTCGCGCGGGCTCTTGAAGCTCAGGAGCAGGTAGATCGTGCCGGGCCAGTCCGTCTCGGTCAGGTAGCGCACGCTGCTCATCATGGGCGTGATCCCGACGCCGCCGCCGACCAGCACCACGGTCGGCCATTCGGTTCCGGAGAACACGAAGCCGCCGCTCGGCGCCTCGACCTTGATGCGGTCGCCCGGCCGCATCTCGTCGTGCAGCCATCGGGAGACCGCCCCGTGCTCCTCGCGCTTGACGGTGATCTCGACGCGGTCCCGCCACGTCGGCGACGAGGCGATGGTGTACGAGCGACGGGTCGGGATGCCCTGCCTCGTGATCTCCAGCGTCAGGTACTGTCCAGCCACGTAGCGGAAGGGGACCTCTCCGCCCCTCGGGTCGACGAGACGGAACGTGCTGACCTCGTGGGTGACCTGCTCGACGTCCCGCAGTTTCAGCTCGCCGAACCACCGCACCTTCCCGGTCGCCTCGTCGTTCCGCTCGTAGGGCGTGATGGCGGGACGCAGCAACGACGCCTCGGGGATGATCTCGACGTGCTTGCGCCGGATCTCGGGCGACGGGAAGCACTTGCCGAACGCCAGCAGGAGCCGAGGGTCGCCGGAGATGCGGATCTTCCGCCTCGCCAATGCCCAAACCAGGCTCTTTTCCTTGGCGAGGAAGCCGAGCCATGTCTTGGCGTCGGCCATCACCCGTAGGTCGGGCTTGTCGACCAGGCCGTCACGGACGGCGATCTTCCCGTCGCGGACTGTGATGGTTGCCTGGCGGCTCTCCGCGCCCGTGAAGGTGAAGTGGAACACGGCGTCGAGATCGCGTGCCTGCGCCCGCTGGAACACGATGGGCATGAAGGTCAGGAGACCGCCGATGGTGCGTGGCGTCATGCCGTTGCCGACGGGCTTCACCGTCTTGTGCTTCCACTTGCGCCTGGCGATGTCCTCGGCGTCGGTGCCAGCCACGACGTAGACCGGCTCGGGCCGGTCCTGGAGCGGCTTCAGGACCTCGCGCCGGTGTGCACCCTTGTCCCTCAGGTACGTGCCGATGACGTCCTCGCCTGCCGGGCATACGGCGATGCAGTAGGCCGACTTGTAGTTCGCCCCGTAGGTCAGGCTCTGCCACATCGAGGCCGTCTCCGGCTCGTTGACCCGCCTGCGGTAGTCCAGCGCGTCGCGGGAGTCGGCGATCTGCTCCACCCAGTCGGTGAAGCCGCCCATGAACTCGCGATAGTTGTGGGTGAAGCACGCCTGGAAATCGAACTCGCCTTCGAGCCTGATCGCTCCGACCGGGCAGGCCGCGACGCAGAGCTTGCATTCGAGGCAGGGGTTGTAGTCGATGGGTGCGTCGGGAACGTCGATGTCCTGGTCGAGCAGGACCGTGCCCAGCAGGATGAAGTTGCCGAACTTCTGGTGGATGACGTTGCGGTGGATGCCCATCCGCCCGAGGCCCGCCGCGACGGCCACGGGCTTGTGGGCCACGATCCAGATCGCGTTGCCGGGGTTCTGGTTCATCTCCATCGGGAAACCCATGGAGGGGTTCACGGCCCGGATGCCACGGTCCTGAAGGCGCGCGACGAGGTCGGCGCAGATGGCGTTGGTGTCGTGGCCGGCCCGGTGGAATTCGAGGTTGGCCACGGACCGCGGCGTTCCGCGGACCGGTGCCTGGGCCATCTTGACGACGATGCTCACGAGGGACCGCGTCCAGGGATAGTGGCGCAGGATCTCGTCCCTTTGGGGCTCAAGCTCGGCCCGGTCGATCTCGACGAACCCCACGTCGTCCGCGCCGCATTCGAGGGCCAGCTTTCGCAGTTCGTCCGCGCCGAACGGCCTTCTCGGAGGGGCTGTCCCGTCCGCCAGTCCCGCCGCGCGCAGGCGTCTCACGGTAGGATGATCTTCGAGCTTCATGGAGCACAGATCCCTTGGCCTAGGACGAGGTTCGAGGTCGGGATGCGCGGATCACGCGGACCGGACATCCCAGCGGTTCGTCACCGCAGAAATAAACGTTGATATAAACCTATATTCCCTTGCACGTCGGTGCGCAACCGGCGGGCCACGTCACGATGCGGTGACGCGCCCGCCTGCGCGCAAAGCCATGCGGACGCGTTCACCGGCCGCGGAAGACCGGCTGCCGACCTTCGGCCTCCGCCTTGCGGCCTTCAAGAAAATCCTCGGTGCCATAGAGGGCGCGATACTGCTCCCCGAGGTTGGAGAACGCCCTTCCCTCCCACTGGTCGACCGCATTGCGGGCGGAGGCCAGGGTGGCCCGGATGCCCAGTGGGCCGCAGCGGGCGATCCTGGTTGCCATGTCCAGCCCCAGTTCCAGAGCGGTACGAGGGTTCGAGGCGATCTCCTGCACCAAACCCATGCTCCGTGCCTCCTCGGCTCCCCACCGGTCGCCCGTCAGCATGTATCGCATCGCGTTGCCCCACCCGGCCTCGCGCGGAAACCGCACCGTCGAGCCTCCCCCCGGGAAGCGTCCGTGGGTGTTCTCGTCCTGGGCGAAGCGCGTCTCGGCGGACGCGATGCGGATGTCGGCCACGAGGAAGAGTTCGTGGCCCATGTTCCAGGTATCGCCATGCACCACCGCGATGAGCGGCTTGCGCGAGAGCGCGCCCCGTCCCAACGGGTCGATCCCGTCGGCATCCGGCGCGCGCCTTGCCCGTCCTCAGGACCGTGGCGAAGGCATCGACGTCGATGCCGCGCGTGAAGGTATTGCCATGACCGAAGAGCACCGCCGCGCGAAGGTCGTCGTCTGCGTCGTAAGCGGCGTAGGCCCGTGCGAGGGCACTGAATGTTTCGGGATCGACCCGGTTGTGAACGTGGGTCCTGTTGAGGCCGATCAGGCAAATTTCCCCGCGTCGCTCGACCGTGACCTTGCGGTCGGCCTGCGGCGGACTGGGGACGTCTACCCTTTCTTCCGTGGCTTGCGAGCTCTCGACAGGCCCACCCTGGGCGAGCAGGGCCAACGTCCCCCCGACCAGGGGAGACATGACGACCGCGCGTCGTGACGGTCGGGACATCGGCACCGACATTCGCATCACCTTGAGCTTCGAGGACATCTCGTCGTCCCTGACCCCGGTGCCCCCGGTTCGAGGTCCGAATCTCGATCTGCATCGAAGCCGCCGACCGGTCGGCGAAGGCCATTGACGATAGATGACGACCGTAATAGATGATGGTCTTAATTTCAAACTCTCAGTTGGCCTCGGGGGTAATCGGCTATGGACGCGAGATGGGTGATCGGTCTGGCCGGCTTGGCCCTCTCAGCCTGCTCGCCGGCCGAGACGGCCGTGACCCCGGAGCCACCATTGGTCCAGGTTGCCGAGGTCGCTCCGGGGATCGGCGGGGTCTCGCGCTACACCGGCACGATCCGGGCTCGCACCGAAAGCAACCTCGGCTTCCGCGTCGGCGGCAAGATCTTTGAGCGCCTCGTCGATCCGGGTGACCACGTCACCCGCGGTCAGCCCCTGATGCGCCTCGACCGCACCGACTACAGCCTTGCCCTCAACGCCGCCCGCGCCTCCGTCGAGGCGGCCCGCGCCCAAATGATCAAGGCCCGGGCCGACGAGGAGCGCAGCCGCAAGCTCGTGGCGGACGGGTGGACCTCGAAGCAGACCTACGACCAGAACAAGGGCGCGGCCGACGCCGCCATCGCCCAGTTCGCCAACGCCGAGGCCCAGGCCAGCCAGATCCAGAACCAGGCAGGCTATGCCGAGCTCCAGGCCGATGCCGACGGTGTGGTCATGGAGGTGCCATCCTATCCCGGGGAAGTGGTCGCCGCCGGCCAGACCGTGGTCAAGCTCGCCCGTGACGGCGCCCGCGAGGCGGAGATCTTCCTGCCGGAGGCAAGCCGGCGTCTGGCCAAGGGCGACGCCACGGCCACGCTCTATGCCGAGGGCGAGACGACCTACCCGGCGCGGCTGCGCGAATTGTCCGCCACGGCCGATCCGGCCACGCGCACCTACCGGGCGCGCTACATCCTTTCGGGCGGCGGCGAGGACGCGCCGCTCGGCGCCACCGTCACCCTGCAGCTCAAGTCGCAGGACCAGTCTCGTCCCGCCACGGTGGAGGTGCCCCTGGCGGCCTTGTTCGACCAGGGGCGCGGCCCCTCGGTCTGGCGCTTCGACGTCGCCACCGGCACGGTGAAGCCGCAAGCCGTTCGGGTCGCCCGCATGGGCGAGGAGCGCGCCGAGATCGCGGCCGGACTCGATCCGGGCGACCGGATCGTGGCGCTGGGCGCCCACCTCCTGAAGGCCGACCAGAAGGTTCGCCAGGCGCCGCCCAGCATGACGGGAGTGGTGCGATGAGCGGCTTCAACCTCTCGGCCCTGGCGGTCCGCGAGCGGGCCGTCACGCTCTTCCTGCTCATCGCGCTGACCGGCGCGGGCTTCTTCGCCTTCGAGAAGCTCGGACGCGCCGAGGACCCGGCCTTCACCGTGAAGGTCATGACGGTCGCGGCCGCTTGGCCGGGCGCAACGGCGGAAGAGATGCAGCGCCAGGTCGCCGACCCGCTGGAGAAGCGCCTGCAGGAACTCGTCTACTACGACCGGGCCGAGACCACGGTCCGGCCCGGCCTGATGACGACCAAGGTCATCTTCAAGGACAACATGCCGCCGGCAAAGCTCCAGTCGGAGTTCTACCAGGCGCGCAAGAAGCTCTCCGATCAGGCCTCCAGCCTGCCGCGCGGCGTGATGGGGCCTCTGTTCAACGACGAGTTCTCGGACATCTACTTCGCCCTCTACGCCGTGCAGGCGAAGGGACTCCCCCACCGCCAACTGGTCCTGCGCGCCGAGGACCTACGCCAGCGCCTGCTGCGAGTGCCCGGCGTCGAGAAGATCAACATCCTCGGCGAGCAGGCCCAAAAGATCTTCGTCGAGATCTCCTACCAGCGCCTCGCCACCCTCGGGATCAACGGCCAGCAGGTCCTGGCTGCGCTTGCCAACCAGAACGACGTGACGCCCGCGGGCTTCGTCGAGGCCGAGGGCCCGCGCGTGTACCTGCGCCTCGACGGCGCCATCGACGGGCTCGACGCGATCCGCAACCTACCCGTGGCCGCCGGCGACCGTAGCCTCAAGCTCGGCGACATCGCCGAGGTGAAGCGTGGCTACGAGGACCCGCGGACCTTCGAGATCCGCAACGGCGGTGAGGCGGCGCTGATGCTCGGCATCGTGATGAAGCCCGGTTACAACGGCCTCAAGCTCGGCGAGGCGCTGAACGCCGAGGAAGTCGCCATCCACCACGAGACGCCCGTCGGCATCACGTTCGCCAAGATCACCGACCAGGCGAAGGTCATCGACGACGCCATCCACGAGTTCATGGTGAAGTTCTTCACCGCGCTCGGCGTGGTGATCTTCGTGTCCCTCGTCGCGCTAGGCTTCCGGGTCGGCATCGTGGTGGCGCTCGCCGTGCCGCTGACGCTCTCGGCGGTGTTCGTGGTGATGATGCTCACCGGCCGCGACTTCGATCGCATCACACTCGGCGCCCTGATCATCTCGCTCGGCCTCCTCGTCGACGACGCCATCATCGCCATCGAGATGATGGTGGTGCGCATGGAGGAGGGCTACGACCGCATCGAGGCGGCGACCTATGCCTGGAGCTCGACCGCCGCGCCGATGCTGACCGGCACCCTCGTCACCATCGCGGGCTTCCTCCCCGTGGGCTTCGCCGCCTCGACCGCGGGTGAGTACGCCGGCAACATCTTCTGGGTGGTGTCGTTCTCGCTGATCATCTCGTGGATCGTGGCGGTGACGTTCACGCCCTATCTCGGCGTCAAGCTCCTGCCGAATATTAAGAAGGTGGAAGGCGGGCACGACGCCATCTACGCCACGAAGAACTACGAGCGTCTGCGGCGCGTCGTGCGGATGTCCGTCGACCACAAATGGTGGGCCGCCGGCATCACGGTCGGGCTGTTCGGCCTCGCTGTGGTCGCCATGGGCAAGGTCGAGCAGCAGTTCTTCCCGAACTCGGAGCGCCCCGAACTCATCGTCGAGGTGACGCTGCCGGCAGGATCGGCCTTCGCCACCACCGAGGCCACGGTGAAGCGGGTCGAGGCGGCCGTGCGTGAACTACCGGAGGCGCGCGAGATCACGAGCTACATCGGCCAGGGCATGCCGCGCTTCGTGCTGTCGTTCGACCCCGAACTGCCGGACCCCGCCTTCGCTCAGATCGTCGTGCAGACAGCCGACGCCGCCGCCCGCGACGCTCTCAGGGGCAAGGTGCGGGGGCTCGTCGACGACGGCCGCTTTCCCGAGGCGCGGGTGCGGGTGCTGCAGATCGTGTTCGGACCGCCGGTGCGTTTCCCGGTCGCCTTCCGCGTGGTCGGGCCTGACCTCGATGTGATCCGCGGCATCGCGGCGGAAGTCGCGGGGGTTATGGCCTCCAACCCGAGCATGCGGATGGTTCACCTCGACTGGGGCGACAAGACGCCGTCCTTACGCCTCGCCCTGGACCAGGAGCGCCTGCGCTTGATCGGCCTGACACCGAAAGAGGCCGGACAGCAGTTGCAGAACTACCTCAACGGCACGCCAGCGACCCAGGTGCGCGAGAACCTGCGCTCGGTGGACGTGCTGCTGCGCAGCCCCGGCCCCGAGCGGCGCTCGCTCGGCGATATCGGTGATCTAACGCTGGCTACGAAGGACGGACGGCAGGTGCCCGTCTCCCAGGTGGCGCGACTGGAAACTCGCTACGAGGACGCGGTCCTGAAGCGCTACAACCGCGAGACCTACATCCGCGTCCAGGGCGACGTTCTGGACGGCAAGCAGCCGCCGGACATCCACGCACAAGTGTTCCCGCTGCTCGACCCAATCAAGGCCAAGCTGCCGCCAGGCTACCGCATCGACACGGCCGGTTCGGTCGAGGAAAGCGTCAAGGCGCAGATGTCCCTGGCAGCCGTGTTCCCGGTCATGCTGTTCGTCACGCTGACAGTCATCATGATCCAGGTCCGGTCGTTCTCGGCGATGTTTATGGTGTTCGCGACCGCCCCTCTCGGGTTGGTGGGGGCCGCGCCGACACTTCTGATCTTCGGGCAGCCCTTCGGCTTCAACGCGATCCTCGGCCTGATCGCGCTGTCGGGCATCCTGATGCGCAACACCCTGATCCTTGTGGACCAGATCCACCACGACCAGGCGGCGGGCCTGTCGGACTATGACGCCATCGTCGAATCGACCGTACGCCGGGCGCGTCCCGTCATCCTGACGGCGGCCGCCGCCATGCTGGCCTTCGTCCCGCTCACCCACTCGGTGTTCTGGGGAGCGCTCGCCTACGTGTTGATCGGCGGCGTCGGCGTCGGGACCCTGCTGACGCTGCTGTTCCTGCCCGCCCTCTACGCCCTCTGGTTCCGGGTGGCGCGGGAGCCGCGCGGCAAGGAGAGCGCTGCCGGAGCCCACGCGGTGCCGATGCCCGTAAAGTCCTGAGACGGGACGAACGCTTCGTTGCCCCGCCCCCAGGGCAACCCGAGATCGCGCGTTTGTCCTTCCGAACGTGCGATGCGTCGACCGGCCTGCGATTCCGCTCACCTCAGCAGGCCGGTCGATCAGCCTTTTCCACCGTATTGGGGCTCATCGAAGTTCATGAGAGCCCGCACAAGCGTCCGCCCCTTCAATAAATGACTGCTTGCATCTATATGAATCTCTGTAACGGCGAGGGACGATAGGATGCCGAGGGTTTCGCAGGAGCAAGCCAAGCTCAACCGCCAGCGGGTCGTGGAAGTAGCGTCCTCTCTGTTCCGGGAGCGAGGCCTCAACGGCATCGGTGTCGTGGACATCATGGCGGCTGCAGGCCTGACCCACGGCGGCTTCTACGGCCAGTTCGCCAACAAGGAGGCACTCGCGGCCGAGGCATTCGATGCCGCGATCCGTGACGAGTACGAAGCGAACCTCGACGCCTTCATTGAGAACTACCTGTCCCTCGGCCACGTGCGCACACCCGGCAGGGGTTGCCCGGTCGCGGCGCTGGTGAGCGATATCGGGCGCGAGCCAGCAGGGAGCGCCCTGCGGTCGCGGTTCACCCACGCTGTCAAAGGGCTCGCCGGCCTCATCGCAGACAGGCTGCCCAAGGCCACGAAGGAACGGCGCAGGCAACGGGCCCTGATCGCGTTGTCGACCATGGTCGGGGCGGTGGTGCTTGCACGGGGCGTCGACGACGAGGCTTTAGCCGACGAACTGCTCACGGCGGCCCGATCCACCATCGCAGGCTGAAGGGGCATGGGAGCCCGCTTTCCGGAGCGGGTTCCCGTCTGGAAATGACACCCCCATTGACCGATCCTCCTCGGCCAAATAGATTAATATCATAATGTTTAGAGGCCGACTCCTAGTGGATTGCTCCACCGCGGGACGACGGCCTGACCGAGTCATCCAAAGGGAGTGAACGATGAGAAACCCGAGTCGCTTGGCGCGTCGCAGCAGCCGTTTGCACCACGCGATGTGGCTGTCGCTCGCCGTCGCATCCCTGAGCCTTCCTGCCCTCGCCGCCGACGGGGCAACGAGTGTGCGTCTGCCGGACACCTCTCGCTTCCCGGAGAGCGTGACGGCGGACGCGAACGGCACCCTCTTCGTCAGCAGCATCGCGGATGGCGGCGTCCTTAAGGTCGGCGCGGACGGCGCCGTGGTGTCTCAGTTCCTGAAGCCGGGCGACCACGGCACCCGGTCCACCTTCGGCCTTTTGGCCGACCCCAAGCGCGGGGTGCTCTGGGTTGCCTCGAACGACGCCACGCCCCTGGGAGCCAAGGGGCCGACCAGCACGGAAGGGGCGTGGGTCAAGGCCTTCGACGTCGCGACCGGCGCGATGAAGACGAGTGTCAGGCTGCCGGGCGCCAAAGCGCTGGCGAACGACTTCGCCCTCGACGGCGACGGCTCGCTCTACGTCACCAACACGTTCGCCCCGCAGATCCTGCGCTTGAAGCCGACGGCAACGGAGTTCGAGGTCTTCGTCGAGGACTCGGTCCTCAGCAAGGGGCTGGACGGCATCGCCTTCGGCGCCGACGGAAACCTCTACGTCAACACCTTCATGGGCGGCGAGCTATTCCGCATCGAGGTGAAGCAGGGCATGGCCGGCAAGGTCACGCAGCTCGAAACATCGCGTCCTCTGAAGTTCCCGGACGGGCTGCGGCCCTTCAAGGACGGGTTCCTGATGGTCGAGGGCAGCGGTGCCCTGAGCCGCATCACGGTCTCTCACAACAGCGCCAAGATCGAGCTGCTTCAACAGTTCGCCGGGCCCACCGGCGTGACGGTTGCGGGTGACAGGATCTGGGTCTCCGAGGGCCAATTGGGGCTGATGTCCAAGCCGGCCGAGGCCGGACGGGAGGGCCCGAGCTTCCACCTCCGCTCCGTGGACGTCCGGTAGCGCGGCGCCCGACGATCCCGGACAGGGGGCCACCATGGACGTTCGCACACGGCAACTGCTCACGGCTCCCCTCGTGCCGACCCTGGCCCGGATGGCCGCGCCCAATATCCTGGTGATGGCGGTCCAGACCTCCGTCGGCCTCATCGAGACGTATTTCGTGTCGATGCTCGGCACCGACGCATTGGCCGGGATGGCCCTCGTCTTCCCGGTGGTGATGCTGGTCCAGATGCTCTCCGCCGGCGGGATGGGGGGCGCCATCCAGTCGGCGGTCTCCCGCACGCTGGGTGCGGACCGACGGGCGGATGCGGGAATCCTGGCTTGGCACGCGACGGTGCTCGGCCTGGGGCTCGGCATCGCGACGAGCCTCGTCTCCCTGCCGTTCGGACCGATACTCTACGCGGCGATGGGCGGGTCCGGAGGCTCGCTCCGGGCCGCGACCACCTACGCCGGCATCGTCCTCGGCGGCGCGGTCCTGATCTGGCTTTTCAACGCCCTGTCTGCGGTGATCCGCGGCACCGGCAACATGGCGCTCCCGGCCATCGTCACCTGCGTCGGGGCCTTCGTGCTGGTGCCACTCTCGCCCGCGCTGATCTTCGGATGGGGACCATTCCCGGAGCTCGGCGTCGCGGGCGGCGGCGTCGCGTTCACGGCCTACTACGCCGCGGGCTCGGCGGTCTTCGCGACCTACATCTGGTCCGGTCGTGGCGTGCTGCATCCGACCAGACAAGTGCCGAAACTGACCTGGGCCCCGTCGCGGAAGATTCTCCGCATCGGGGTGCTCTCGGGCATCGCCAGCGTGACCTCCAACGTCACGGTCATCGCCGCCACCGCCTTCGTCGGTACGGCCGGACCGGCGGCCGTGGCCGGGTACGGCACCAGCGCACGTCTCGAATATCTCCTTGTTCCCCTCGTCTTCGGTCTCGGTTCGCCCATCGCGGCCATCGTCGGTACGGCGCTGGGAGCCGGTGACCATGCCCGAGCCCGGCAGGCCGCCCTGACCGGCGCCGTCGCCGCCGGCGCCCTGACCGAGGCCATCGGGATTGCGGCCGCCCTCCACCCGATCGGCTGGCTCGGGCTGTTCGGCGACGACCCGGCGATGGTCGCCACGGGCTCGCTCTACCTTCGTGTCGTGGGTCCGTTCTACGGCTTCTTCGGTTTCGGGCTGGCCCTCTACTTCGCGGCCCAGGGCGCCGGTCGCGTCGGCTGGCCGCTCGCCGCCAGCCTGCTTCGGATGGGGGTAGCATTGGGCGGGGCGTGGACCGCCTCTGCGCTGGGGTTCGGGTTAGGCGGCACCTTCCTCGCCGTATCGGCCGGGTTCGTCGTCATGGGGCTCGTCAACGCGGTGGCCTTCGCGACCTGCCGCATGTTCCCGCGCGTGCCCAGCGACCGGCCGTCCCCGACATCCTTTCTCGTTGCGCCTGCCGCCGGAGCGGTCGCGAGGCGCTGACCGTGCCGCTTGGGGAGACGCCTTCGATGACGGGAGCATTCAATGGGCGACGCATTGGGGACCGGGCGCTCCGGTTCCTACTGGCGGCGGTCTTCGTCGGCGCGGCCGGGATGAAGCTAGTGCACTGACGCCTTCAAAAGTTACACCGCGCATCAAAAATTCGTCCTATAATCCAGTCAGTTAGCAAGCACCTACGTGGCTCGTTCGTTGGTGTCAGTGCACTAGCGGCGTCCGAGTTCGAGGTCTCGAACTTCGAGCGCTTCGGCTACCCGTCCTGGTTCATGTACGCCGTGGGCATCGCCCAGTTGCTCGGCGCTGTCTCGCTTTGGGTCCAGGGGTACGTCGCCTACGGAGAGCTGTTCCTGGCCGCCCTGATGGCCGGCGGCGTCGCCAGCCACCTTGGTGCCGGCGATCCGGTCGTCATGGCCGCTCCGGCGCTCGGGCTGCTGGCGCTTCTGTGCGGCCTCGCCTTCGTCCGGCGAGGCGAGCTTCCGTCTCTACGGGTGTGAATGGCGGAAAGGGATCCGCATAAGTTCGAAGCCCCTACTGGACTTCCTTCCAGGTACGCTTCGGCCGGCCTCACCCCGACAGGGCCGTGGCGGCGGCACGGAAGGCGTTCTGATCGACCGTGCCCAGTTGCCGGGCAACAGCCTCTTGAGTCTGCTGCCATAGGGGATACGCCTCGGTCAGGAGCGTGCGGCCCTCGTCGCTGAGGACGACCCGCCGGACACGACGATCCTCCGCATCGCCCTGGACTGTTACGAGGCCCCGGCGTTCCAGGGGCTTCAGGTTGGCCGTGATGGTCGTTCGATCCGTCGCCAGATGCTGCGCCAGTGCGCTGATGGTCGGCGGTTCCTCGCGCACCAGCATCATCAGCAACGTGAATTGCCAATTCGAGAGCCCGGTCGGTCGGAGGGCTGCGTCGTACTTGCGCCCGATGGCCCGGGCGGCCTTCTGCGCCGCGAAGCTGTAGCAGCTCCGTTCGACGTATGCGGCCATCGTCGGTGTGAGAACGGGATCTGCCGCCATGATCGCTACGCCGGAGGGTTGATACCAACTATATAGGCGTGGCCAGGCCGTCGCCCATATCCGAAAATCCCATGTCCAACGGCACACCGGTAGATTGATACCAACATTGTGTGCTGCCGCACAGAAGCTGGGACAGATAGGTTTATATCAACGTTATTGCGCTAAGCGAGGCCACCGGATCGAGGCGAACCGGCAGGGCCAGCCGCACACGCGATGAGGAGAACTCCGATGACCGTTCGTTCCATTCTCGCCGCTACCGCAGTCGTCGCCGGCTTCACCGCTACGGCCGCTGCCCAGGAAGGTCGCACCATCGACGCGTGGGGTCATTCCTTCGAAGTCCCTGGCTCCCGGGCGGCTTCCAGGGCAATCGCCGCCGAGCCGGATGCCTTCCGTACCGTCGCTCCCGAGCGCACCTACGTTTCGGGCAAGGTCGGCACCGTGGTCGAGAGTGAGGTCCTCACGCCTGTCACGACCTCCAAGGAGATCAACGTATGGGGTGCGCGCATCGCGGTGCCAGCTCGCTAGAGCTGTTCCCGCGCACGTAGCGACGGCCAAGTCGGTATCGTAGCCGGCGGCAGCGAGGGAATTGCGGCACTCATCTGCCGTGAAGCGAGCAAAAGCCTGCCGGATGGCGTGNCACGTAGCGACGGCCAAGTCGGTATCGTAGCCGGCGGCAGCGAGGGAATTGCGGCACTCATCTGCCGTGAAGCGAGCAAAAGCCTGCCGGATGGCGTGCCACAGATCGGGGACGGTGCGAGCTGCTGCCGTCCGGAGCAGAGCCTTCAGCTTGGCGAAGATCTGCTCGATCGGATTGAAGTCCGGGCTGTCGGGCGGGAGGTAGAGCAGCCTCGCCCCGGCGGCCTCGATGGTSTCACGCACACCCGCCACCTTGTGGGCCTGCAGGTTGTCGAGGATGACGGTGTCACCGGGCTTGAGCACGGGCACGAGCGTGTCGGTGACGTAGGCCCGGAAGCGTGYGCCGTTGGTGGCGCCGTCGAACAGGGTAGTGGCGCACAGGCCTTCGCTACGCAGGGCGGCGGTGATCGTGGTGGTCTTGTAGTGCCCGTGCGGGACTGCAAGCCGGCAGCGCTCGCTCCGCGGAGCCCGTCTGTCGCGGCGTGCCATGTTGGTGGCCGCGGCTGTCTCGTCGAGGAAGACCAGCCTGTCGGGATCGAGGGCGTCCTGGTTCTCGAACCAAGCCTCGCGAGCCGCCCTTACGTCCTCGCGCGCCTGCTCGGCAGCGTGGATCGCCCCTTTTTACGGGTGATGCCGTGCCGGGCGAAGAAGCGGGACAGGCTGCTCGTGCTGGTCTGCAGGCCGCGCTCGGCCAAAGCGTCACGCAGTTCGCGCAGAAAGATCGCCGGCCGCGCCTCGTAGGTCGTCAGGATCAGGTCGGCCTGCGCCTCGATCCGGTGCGAGGCGTGATCGCCGCCCGACAGCTTGGGCGCGAGCTGTCCCTCCTGGCGAAACCGATCCGACCAGCGGCTGGCGCTGGACACGCTGACCCCGAACCGGGCTGCGGCTTGATGACAGGACGCGCCCGCGGCTACCGCCGACACGACACGCTCGCGTAGATCGACAGACAAGGGTGAAGGCATCAGCATCCTCCTTCACTCCTCAACGTCCCGACTCTCCAGCTGTCCCAACCCGCTCGGGCACGGCTCTAGCTGTATCGCCACGGACCACATCGCATCCAGCCTGCCGTGACTGAGGAACAAGGGGCCGGCATACCGTTCGATCTCGATCGGCATCGTCGGCAGCAGAACGTCTGACGAACCGCGCCACGCCCAGGCCCGCTCGGCCGGGTCCCAGGACCGCCTCCGGGATTTCCGCTGTCCCGATAGTTCGCAGAGATGAAGGCACCGCAGATCACGTCTGGCGCGGCGTGCACGGCCACGGCGTCAGGCAGGCCGGGAACGCCGTCCCACACCATCAAAGAGGTAACGAGCAAGGCGTATTCGGCTCCGCGGGACGCACCGTAGTGGCCGACCTTGCTCGACAGCAGCAGGCTGTGAAGCATGGCCAAAGCCTCGGCGGGCCGGTCCAAGGCGACATCTCGGATGTGGCGGTGTCGACGGCCCACAGGCGCGCCGCCGCCATAGCCTCGGGTGCCGCCGCCTCGCCCGCGCGCCAGCGTCAGGTCGTGTGGTCCTACTCGCCGATGTCGGCGGCGAGCTTGCCCTCCCTGTGGTTGCCGTAGACGATGCGTCCGATGCGCTCCAGCGCGTCGTAGGACGGCGAGAGCTAAAATTGAGCGAGCATCGCAATGCCGCCGCCGTTCGGCCTCGAGTTTCGACGTTCTATGATCGGATTGTAGTACAGCGCCGAACGTCAGGTCTGTCATTCATACAATTTTTGCAACGATCACCTGATCGACTCATATCGCCCTTAACCATGGCAAAGATACACTATGCAGGCTGAGCTGTGCCGCTATACACGGGCAGCCTACTGCTAGGGTTCTGAGCTGTGCCACGTCACGAGCGCTCGGAGGCTTGCGTCCTAACAAGCAGATAGGCGGATGTGTTCGCCTATGGCGTACCATCGTAAGCAGACTTGCAGCACGGCCGGCAGGCGCGAGGCTGCGCAATTGTATTCAAGACGAAGCTAGAAGAGAATCATGCGTCGATATCCAGCTGGCGGTGCGCGTAACCTGCTGAAGGGCCTCATAGCCTCGACCGCTCTGCTCTACCCGATCACCGTTTGCTTCGCCGCAGAGGGCGTAGCGCTGCCGCGTTTCGCGCGCCTCGGCGATGCGCCTGGCATTGTCCCGCCCAGCTCGCCCTCTTCGGCCGGACGGAGCGCGGAAGACTTCCGCACGCAGGAATATCGTGCCGATTACGGTCTGGAGCAGATCGGCGCGGCCCGAGCCTATGCCCGCGGCTACACCGGCGCCGGCATCCTAGTCGCGGTCGTTGATAGCGGCCTCGACGGAGACCACCCTGAATTTGCCGGCCGCATCTCGCGAAGCTCGCGCAACTTCGACATTGGTTACAGGACCCCAGGTGATTTCTCAGACCGGGAACCGGGTGCCCACGGCCACGGCACCCACGTCTCCGGTACGATCGGCGCAGCCCGGGACGGCATCGGTATGCACGGCGTGGCCTTCGATGCGACGATCCTGGCACTCCGGGCCATCAGCACGGGCGGCAATCCCAACGCGGCGATCGAAGCCGCAGCCGAACAGGGGGCCCGTGTGGTGAATGGCAGCTACGGTCCGGACTATCCGGGGGTTTATCTACCCGATGGAATTCTGAACCCGGATTACGAAGTACTGCCAACAAATCCCTTGTTTCCCAACTTTGTTGATGAATATCGCGCCATGAAGCGAGCCGTCGATAAGGGAACACTGCTCGTCTTTGCTGCCGGCAACGATCGCGTCGACCAGCCGCTAATTTCCCACAATCCTTCCGGCGTCGCCCTCTTCCCCTACATCAAACCCGAAAATGCGGGCAGCGGCGTCTATCAGTTGATCGATAAACAAGGCGAGCCTGCTCAACAGAGCCATCTTGACTTTTCTGGCGTTGCCGGCTCGATTATTTCTGTCGTTGCCGTCGATGAAGCCAACACCATTACGTGGTTTAGCAACTGGTGCGGGGTGACGGCCGACTGGTGCATCGCCGCACCGGGCTTTGACATCTACTCGACTGTTCCGCGCGGGACGGGAACCGGCCCTAGCCAGGGCTACCGTGACATGAGCGGTACCTCGATGGCGGCACCGCACGTCTCCGGCGCCGCCACGGTGCTCGCTCAGGCCTTCCCGTTCCTCACGGCACCACAACTCGCCCAGACCTTGTTCACCACGGCCACATCGATCGGCCCACGCGAGATCTACGGATGGGGGCTGCTCAACCTCGGCAAGGCCATCGACGGGCCGGGGGCCTTCACGAGTACCTGGGACGTCGACACGCTAGGTTTCTACGGCCGGTTTGCCAACGACATCGGCGGCAGCGGCGGCCTCGTCAAGCGCGGCGCCGGCACCCTAGAGCTTGCTGGCGCCAACACCTATGCGGGGGCGACCACGATCGCGGGCGGAACGCTTGCGATCAACGGCTCAGTCACCTCGCCGGTTGCCGTCGCTTACGCGGGCACCCTGCGCGGTACCGGCCACCTCGGCGGTTCTTTGACCAGCGACGGCGTGGTGCGGCCCGGCAACTCTCCCGGCACTCTCACGGTCGTCGGGCCCGTCACTCTGATGGCGGACAGCCTGCTCGCCCTCGACATCGACGGGACCGGCACCGGTAACGGGCGCGGCAACTATTCCCGCCTGCTCACCGCCGGCCCGCTCACGGCTGGCGGCGTCGTTGTCCCGATCCTGCGCGATATCGCGGGGGAGGCGAGCAACGGCTACATCCCGCTGTTGGGCCAGCGTTTCGGGGTGGTAAGCGCCGCAGGCGGGTTGTCTGGCAGCTTCGCGGGCCTTGCGCAGCCCGAGAACGGCCTTTTCCGCTTCACCCGCTTCGACGCCCTCTACGGCGCGACCAGCCTCGATCTCGTGGTGACCCCGGCTCGCTACGCCGATCTCGCAGCCGTCGGCCTCGCGCAGGGCGGCAATGCCCGGATGATCGGCGCGGCGCTCGACGCTGCGCGTCCGGAGGCCGGCACCCGGCCAGACACGGCCCGCGCCCCGCTGTTCGACGCCCTCTACGCAGCCGCCCCCAGCACGATTGGGAACGGGCTCGCGAGCCTTGCGGGACAGACCTACGGCGACGCGCTGGTGGCTGACCTCGCCGGGCGGCGGCTGCTCGCCAACACGATCGACCGACATCTCACCCTCGGGGGTAGCGGTGTGAGCCTTCAGGCTGCCGAGAGCGGGCGCAGCACCGGTGCGCTGGTCACGCTGCGCCAGGGAGCGGGAACCGACGCGGCTCCGCTCGCGGTTGGCGAGGGGCGGCTATGGGCCGATGGACTCTACGGCTTCGGCAACCGCGTGGGAGATCGCACCGCCAGTGGCACGCGCTTCGACGCAGGCGGCCTCGTGATCGGGCTCGACCGGCAGGTCGGCACTGACATGCTGGTTGGAGCAGCCTTCAGCTACCTGCACAGCTCCGGCTCCTCGGCGGCAGGGGAACTCGGACGGTTCACCACGGACAGCTTCGGTGGCACGCTCTATGGCGCGGCCCGTTTCGGATCTCTGGAGCTGCGTGGCTCTGCGGGCTTCGGCTACTCCGACGTGCGAGTTGACCGTATCTCGACAGTCGGAACTTACACTCGCAATTTCGGCACGACACCCGGTGGTCTTGATGCCGGTGCAAGTGCCTTCGCCGGCTATCTTCTCAGCGGCGAACTACCGGTTTCGCTGATTCCGGAGATTGGCTTCTCTTACGACTACCTGAACCGGTCGCGTGTCACAGAGGCGGGCTCTTCAGCTTTGGGCGGCATCGGCACCCGCGACCTCCTGGCGGCACGTAGCTTGGTCGGCGGTCGTCTGACAGGCCTTTCGTTCGGCGACGCGGGCCGCGTCCGGGTAGAAGCACGGGCCTACTGGGCGCACGAACTCGCCGACACCGCGGCACTGATCCGCTCGGATCTGTTCGGCATCGGCTTCGCAACGCGCACCAGCCGAGTCGGCCGCGATGGCGCCCTGCTTGGACTGGCAGTGAGCGGCGAAGTTGCGCCCGGCACGCGCCTCGCCTTGAGCTACATGGGCGAAGTTCGCCCCGGTGCGACCGCGCACGGCTTTACGGCCGGTCTGGTCGCCGCCTGGTGATCCAGCAGGCATCCAAGGGGGCACTGCTCCTAACTAAGCCAAGGGGGCATCGCCGTTCGTGTCCGTGACGAACTACGACGTGGCGCTCTCTCCGCGCATCGACGATGTCGAGCGTATGCGCAGGCCAATGGGCATTCGGTGGGTCGCGCGCGGGCCGCGGCCCGCCACTATTCGGACCAAACAAATTCGATTTCGGCATTATATGCGTTGGTGAAGTTTTAGCAACGAGCGAGCCACTGACCGTCAGTCACAAGACTAGAAAGAGAAACGGCCCGGACCGGGGCTTATCATTGGAAGGGCGTGCAGCGCGAGCCGCACGTCCTTCCTCGTTTTAGGCCTGAGCTGAACACTCGGTCTTGAGGACATGATGCGAAAAAAGCCGCTACATTCCTCGCCCGTGGTTGGTTGAGCCGGTCATCGCCTTTTATCCGAGTGGTCGGGCCTGCACACCATCATCGATGAGCAACCGGTGCGGGGCGACCGTGGTCAGCGCCGAGGTCATCGATCGCCGCGATCTCTGCAATGGACACGCGCTGTCGCCGTCATGATCCTCGTCCGAAGGCTCGGGCGAGCATCATGACTTATCGGACGGACTCTCAGTTCTTCCAGACCTTTCCCACGCCTGCCAAGCCCTCAGCTACGGCGGACTTCTCCGTTTTCGGAGAGGAGCCAGTCCGTGCGGTCGTGTGGCGGACACCTAAGAGTCCGTCCGATAAGTCGTGATGCTCGCCCGAGCCTTCGGACGAGGATCATGACGGCGGCGGCGTAGAGGAAGGCCTGGGCCGAGGCGAGGG
>NZ_LMNS01000025.1 GCF_001423405.1 Methylobacterium sp. Leaf123
GGGCCATCCGGGCCTGAAGGGGCCATCCGGGCCTGAAGCCCGCGACCTCCATCCACCGCGCTACTCTCCCTCGGCCCCTCCACCCCTGAAAATCAGCGTTCTCACACGACCTCGGTCAGGAGTTCGCACGCCCTTTGTTCAGCTGTGCGTCACAACCGGACCTTCGCCCTCAACAGACCGAAGGTTGGCTCCTGATAAAGCAGCGGACGGTGCTCTGGAATGTATGTGTACAGATCTAAGAATTAACTCTTACGCATCTGTCCGATCTTCCGTTGGAACGGCGGTTCGGTGCCGTTGACGGCGTCGTCGCCGACGACCCGGTCCTTGAAGATGCGTGGATTGTGCGAGGCGATCGTGCGGGCGTTGCGCCAGTGACGGTCCAGCGCATGGCGGCGGCTGGTGGCCGAGGCGCAAAGCGCGTCGAACAGGATCGTCCCCGCGTCGAGGACGAGACCGATCAGCACGCTCTGGGCCTGCGCCAGTTCGATCTCGGCGGCGACGTTGATCGCGTGCGCCTCCGCCTCGGGGAGGCCAGCGGCCCGCGCCTCGTAGGCGCGCTGCACGGCCTGCGCCGCCTGCTCATTGATGGCGCCCGCCGCGTAGGCGAGGCCATGCACCCGGCCCACGACCTGGAGCACCTGCAGGTCGGCGCTCGGGCGCGCTCCGGCGGCATGAGAGTAGGTGCGGTTGCGCTCGCGAAACGCCTGCGCCACCTCGCTCGCCGCCGCCCGAGCGATGCCGATGAGGGTGGCGAGATGCACCGCCTGGAAGAAGGCCGGGCCGTAGGGAAAGCGGTCCGCTGTCGGCAGCGGCTCGCCGATCGCGGGCGCGTCCTCGAACAGGGCGGTGCCGCTCGCCGTCAGCCGCTGGCCGAAGCCGTCCCAATCGTCGATCACCTCGACACCCGGGGCTTTCGCCGGCACCACCACCGAGGTTTCCTCCCCCGCCTCGCCGGTGCCGACGACGTCGATCCAGTCGGCAAACAGCGAACCCGTGGTGTAGTACTTCTGGCCCGTCAGACCCCAGCGCGCGCCGCTGCGGTGGATGCTCGTCTCGAAGGTGCCGACCGCGGCCGGGCCGGTCTCGGACCACGCGCCGCCGAACAGGTCGCCTGCCGTGAGACGTTCAACCCAGTGCGTCCGGCGCTCGCCAGTCGGGCTGCCGACGGTGTCCTCGGCGAAGCCGAAATGGTTGCGCAGGGCCTGCGGCAGGTTGGAATCGGCCTCTGCCAGTTCGGCCAGCAACGCGAACAGGTCGGGCAGGATCGCGCCGAAGCCGCCCTCGTCCTCCGGCACCCGCAGGGCGCCGAAGCGGGCTTCCTTCAGCCATCCGATCGCCGCGTAGGGCAGATCGCGGTCCTGCTCGCGCGCGACCGCCCCCTCGCGGATGCGGGCGAAGACGGGCCGGAAGCGCGCGGCGAGGGCCTCATAGCGCGGGCTCGGGGGTGTGCCTCAGGCGGTCCAAGGGGCGGCCGACCGGGCGGCGTCGGGTTCACTCATCGACTGTCTCGTTCGGTGAAGGACAAAGGTTTCAGTGCCGGGTCCCGGCCTCGGCGCCGCCGAGGTAGAGCGCGCCGAGCCGTCCGCTCGCGGCGAGGTCCGCGCTGGAGCCGGAGGCCACCACGCGCCCGCTCTCGAGCACGATGGCGTGGTTGGCGACCTCGAGCACGAGATTGGCGTTCTGCTCGGCGACGAGGACGCTCATCCCCTCCTCGCGGATGAGCCGGGCGACGATCGCGAAGATCTCGGCGACGATGATCGGCGCGAGCCCCATGGAGGGCTCGTCGAGCAGGAGCAGCGTCGGGCGGGTCATCAGGGCGCGCCCGACAGGATTCGAACCTTTGCCCCCAGGTCTCCCGGGTTCTTTGGACTAGGCCCTGTTCTGCAGCGTTGCGAGCTTCCGTGCTCCACCACGCTGAGCACGCAGGCGCTCACCGTAGCGAGCCGGCATCGCTGGCGTCTTCCACGATCCGGCCTGCATCACCTCGAGCAGTTCGAAGCCCGCTGCAAACATGTCCTGCGTCGCCCCAACCCGGGTCGAATGTCCGGAGGGCAGCCGCGCCAGCTTCAGCCCGGCCGCGGTGGCAAGATCGCGAAACACCCGCGCCACCTCCCCTCCTCCGAGCGCGGCCACACCGACCTGCCCGCCCTTGGTCAGCGGCCGGAACAGCGGGCCACTCTCGATATGGGCAGCCTCAAGCCACGCCGCGATGTGCTCCATGGTATCGGGGGCGAGGTACTTGATCGCCCCCTCCCCCTCCTGGTCGGCCTTCGAGCGCCGCACCAGCACGGTGCCGGAGCCGTCGGCGCCCTTGTGCAGATCCCCAATATGTAAAGAGACGAGTTCGGAGCGGCGCAGCAGCGTGTCGTAGGCGACCGCGACCAGCGCCGCGTTGCGCAGCGCGATCAGCGGCAACTCGCGTTTCGCCTCCGTCACGCGTCGGTGGAGCCGGCCAGGCGTCTTCACCTCCAGCATGCGCTCGATGCTGCTGCGGTTGAGCGGCTCGGCCTGCTTCTGGCGCCTACCCTTGGCGCGGCTCATCCGCTTCACTGCCAGGCGCACGATTTCGTCGGCGCAAGGGTTCTGTAGACCGGCTGCCCGGTGCAAAGCCGCGATCGACGAGCGGTAGCGCTCGACCGTGGCGCGCGCCTTCGTCTCGCTTTGCGCGTCGATGAAGGCCGCGACCGTCTCGGGCGTTGCCGGCAGCATTGCCCTCCCCGCCTCGCGGCACCACGCGGCGAAGATGCGGCTGTCGGCGGCGAGCGCGCGGACCGTGTTGTCGGCGAATGCGCCGCGCGCAGCCCGTGCGTGCTGCTCCAGCCGCTCGATCAGGAGGTCGAGGCCGGGCGGCAGCGCGTGGACGAACGGGACCGGGGGAGCAAACGCGCTGTGGTGTGGTCCGGGGGCGGAATCTGTGGCGTCAGGCTCCATGGCGGGAGCGTAGCCGTTCAAATCTTAACGATCCACACATTTCCTGCGATAGTTGGTATTATCGTAGCCAATTGCCTCACGCCAAAGAGGTCTCCTTGTTAGGCGTGAGCGCGCGTCTCGAACAACAAAATGACATTTTTACCGCATGATGCACCGACACAAAAGTGGCTTCAAAGCTTAAGATGACAATTTGCGATAGAGACGGTACGCTGCTTTGGGATGTTTTGACGGAAGGTAACCTCCGATGACGTTTGTCACCGATGTGAAACTGGCCGCCAACGGGCGCATGGTTCTTCCGCAGGCAGTCCGCGAGGCGATGGGCGTGTCAGGCGAGACGCGGATCATCGTGACGGTTGATGGTGCTGAGGTCCGCCTGTCGCCGATCGCGAACGTCGTTACCAAGCTCCAGGCTCTCTACCGCGAGCATGTCAAAGATGATGCCGATACAGCTTCATTCCTAGAAGAGCGGCGCGCAGATGACAGCGACGGCGAGGATGCCAAAGCGTGAGCGCTGTCGTCTTCGATACCTCGGCGGTGATCGCGCTCCTGCGCAGCGAGCCGGGAGCGGCCATCGTTGCCGCGCGCGTCGGTCAGGCCGCCATGTCCGCCGTCAACCTTCAGGAACTCGTCAAAGCCCTGATCTTGCGCGGGTTGGCGCTCCCCGTGATTGAGGAGGTGGTGCAGGAGTTGCGCCTCGATCTGCACGCGCATGATCGCGAGGCGGCCTTCGCCGCCGCGCGGCTCACGGAGGCGACGCGGCAGCACGGCAGTGGGCTCGGTGACCGGACCTGCATGGCGCTCGCCATGAAGCTCGGCGTGCCGGTCCTCACCTCCGATCGGGCTTGGGCGAAGCTGAAGATCCCCGGCCTGGAGGTCGAGGTGGTCCGCTGACCTAGAGCCGTATCCGACTTGATTGCATCAGCCGGCGTCTCCAGATCTTTGTTTCTGCGGGCTTTCTTTCGCCGAATCGGCGTCCACTTCGTCGGAAGTCGCTCCGGGTCACGGGCGGCTTGCGACACCGCCCCCCGTTCCCGCACCCGCTTCACCGCCTCCGACCTGAACTCGCGGCCGAACCTCCGTCGTTGCCTTGCCAACCACCGGTTCCAAAACACCTATCTCGGTGTCCACGAAACCGGCAGCCGCTCCGCTCCCGTCACCCGCCTGTCGTCCGGAAGCTGGCAGGCATCAGAAGCGCGCCTGCAACCGGACGCTGCCGTTGTGGGAGAAGAAGTGATCCCCAACCTGTGACTGATACTCGCCCAGCAACTCGAGCCCGTTACCGAATTTAACCTGCACACCGAGGCCGGCATCTCCCACGAGGTCCGGGATACGTGAGGCCGTCGCGAACAGTCCGAGGCCGTTGCTGCCCTGGAAGCTGGCGCGCCCGATGAAGTTGTCGTCGGAGAGCATCGTGACGCCGAACTTACCGTAGGGCCGGATCCAGCTTTCCGCGTCGATATCGTAGCGGCCACCGATCTCCACGTTGGGGCTGAAGGCGAACAGCGTCTTATGCAGCTCGCGGACATCGAGGTTCAGGGCTTGCGCGCCGGTCTCCGAATAGCCGGGGCTGTGCGTGTAGAGCACGTCGACCTCGGCGTAGGGCCTGATGTACCAGCCATCGAACAGGAACTGGTAGCTCGCTCTCAGACGGCCGGCAGCCGTCAGCACTTCCGACTTGCTATGGGCGAGCCAGCTGTTGTTGCCGATACTAATCGACCGCCGGTTGTCCGACCAAGCGTAGCCGACATTCGTCGAGGCGGCGAACAGCCAGGCCCCCACCTGATGCTTGAGGGCGACGGCGATGTCGGCGGCATCGGCCATCGACCCACTGACCTGATCGGCATCGCGCAGATAGGCGCGCGTGTAGGCGCCCGTCAGTCCGAAGAACCAGTCACGGGCGAATTCGGTCTGCAGGCCGCTCTGATAGCTCAGGGAACTCTGCCGAAAGCCGCCGTCGTCCGGCGTGCCGAACATTGCGGTGTGGCCCGCTGCCACCCGGCCCCACACGCAGTCGCCTTCCTGTTGCAGGGTACCGGTCCCTGTGAAGGCGGGGCAGCTGTTCACCCGGTGCAGTCCGGCGCGGGCGTCGGAGGCGCGGCCATGCAGAACGTTCTGAAGGGATTCAGGATTGAGGTCGTCGAGAGCGGCAGCGTAGCTCGACTTGCTACGAACCGAGAGGAAGTCCGCGAATACGGTGGCCTGCGAATGCGAGCCGACGTTCCACAGCTCCTGCAAGGCCCCGGCGGCTGCCCGCTGGTCGCTGGTCAAGGTCATGCCCAGGGGGGACACGAAGTTTGCGCTCGGCCGGAGGGCCACGTTTTCTCCGGTCCGCACGATCGCCCACGACACCGGCACGGAATCGGACTGGATCGCCGTGTTCGGAGCATCGGCGCTCAGCGACTGGATCTTGCCAGCGGTCAGGAACGTGTAGTCGCCCGGAAGAAGGCTGCCCATCACGTTCGGCCGCACCGTTCCGCCCAGATCGACCGAGCCGCTCACGGTCAGATGGTCGTTTCGCAACGCTCTGTCGGAGGCCAGGGCATCGATATCGATGAGCAGTTGGCCGCTCTGCGATTGGACGAAGTTTCCGGTCACTTTCAGATCCGTGACTTTGCCGCTGCCGCCGATGTCGATGACACCGTGGTTCGTCAGGCGGCCGGCCGAGCCGACATCGATCATTCCGTGCAATCCGGTGAGGAGGAGCGCCCCGCTCTGGCCAGGAGCGCCGTTCACGAAGATGTCGCCCAAGCCCGAAGCGACGCCTCTCAGATCGATGTCGCCCACGATGATGCCACGGTTGGTCAGCGTATCCTGCGCCAGCGAGCCGATGATCGCGCGTCCCGACAGGGCGCTGACGTTGCCGTCCTCCGCGATGGTGATCGTATTGTTCGCGCCGCCGTCGAGCCGGATGCCGGCACCGCTTCCGCTGCCGCCGCTGACGATCCCGTCGACCGTGACCTTGATCGTGCCACCCGTCCGGCCGGGATCGATCGAGCCGTCGGTGCGCTGCACCCCGCTTTGCGCAACGATGGCGGTGGCATCCGCCCCCAGGGTCGCGATCGAGCCTTTCGAAGAGACATCGATCGTGCCGCCCTTGCCCGTGGCGTCGGCGCGGCTCGCTCCCGTGGCTGTGAAATCGGCGCGGTCGGAGAGGTCGGCAACCCAGCCGCCGCCCCCGCCGAGGCTTTGCGCGAAGACGCCGTGGGCCTTCCGGCCCAGCGTCAGCACGGACGTTCCTCGGTCGAGGGTGATCTCAACCTTGCCACCGTCGCCGGTGGCCTGGCCGGTCGACACGAAGGCGGGCGCGTTCTGCGTCGTGCCGCCATATCCGCCGCCGCCGCCGATCGATTGCGCAAAGAGGCCGTAGGCGGCGGTGCCGGCGGTCTCGATCCGGGCGCCCCCCTCGAGGGCGACGCTCACCTTGCCGCCGTCGCCCTTGGCGCCGCCGGTCCCGCCGATGCGCCCGGCCACCGTAGCGAGATCCGCCTCAGCGTTCGTCGAGAGACCGCCGCCGCCGCCGATCGACTGGGCGAGGATGCCGAAGGCCGCGACGCCGGCGGTCGCGATCGAGCCGGTGCCGCCGACCGTGACCGTGCCACCGTCCTCGGTCGCTCCGGTGCCGCCGACGCGGGCGTCGATGGTCGCCTTCCTGTCGTTGTCCTTGGTCTTGTCCTTTGCCGTCTTCGACGCTTCGAGAGCGGAAATCTCCTTGTCCAGGTCGATCCCGGATGCGTCGAAGATGGCCTTCTTCTCTGCCGCCGTGAGTGCGCCCTTCAAGCTGATCAGCTTGTAGGGATCGTTGACGTTCAGGACGGAGACGCCGCCACCGCCGCCGATCGACTGGGCCAGGATGCCGTGGGCTTCGCGCCCCTGCGTGGTGATCGATCCGGTGTTTCCGACTGTGACCTCACCCCCGCGGCCCCTCGCGCCGTTCTGGCCGCCCGTCACGGTCTGGTAACCGGCGAACTCGCTGATGGACGTCAGCGGATCCCAGCCGGATTTGTCGGCACCGGTGGTGGCCGTTCCGCCGCCGCCGCCGACCGACTGAGCCAGGATGCCGAAGGACGAGGCGCCATGGGTGGCGATCCGTTTGCTGTTGTCGACCTCGACTTTGCCGCCCGCTCCGTTGGCGCCGCCGTCACCGCCGGTCGCGCTCTTCAGGTTGATGATCTTGCCGCCTGAAACGTTTGCGTTGCCGGCATTGCCGCCGCCGCCGCCGATCGACTGGGCGAAGATGGCCGATGCGGAATTGCCGTAGGTCGTCAGGTTTCCGGCATTGGTGACGGTGACGTCGCCACCCTTGCCGCCCGCTCCGCCCGCTCCGCCGAGCGCGGTGTTGTACGAGACGGAGAACGGAATCTCGGGCTTGTAGTCCCGCTCGCTGAGAAACTTCGGCATGATGGTGCCACCGCCCACGGAGGACGTCGAGCGGAAGAGCTCGTCGAGCAACTTCCAGCCTTGCATCATCCCGGTTCCGATATACTTGCCGGTGTCCTTTGCGAGTTCGGTCTTGAAGGAATCGCCGGCCGAACTGGAGGCCGAGCCGCCGCTGCCACCGCCGCCGCCGACGGATTGCACCTGGATCGCGTAGGCGCCGTCACGGAACGTGTCGACGGTGCCGGTGTTGCTCACGACCACGTTGCCGCCATTGCCGGCCGCACCGCCCTTGCCGCCGACGGCCTGGCTCACCTGCACCTTGTTCGATGGTTCGGCCATGCCGATGGGGGCCGCGCCGCCGCCGCCACCAATGCTCTGGGCGAAGATTCCGCGGGCATCCGCCCCCCAGGTCCGGATGCTTCCGGCATTCGTGAGGTCGAGGCTGCCCGCATCGCCGCCCTTTCCGCCATTGCCGCCGACGACGCCGTTGATGGACATCGTCTTCGGCTTTACCGGGAGCAGGCCGATCACCGTGTCGGCGCCGCCGCCGATCCCGAGATCGGCCGCCTTGATGCCGGTGATCGTCTTGACCTCGCCGGATCCGCCCGCGCCGCCACCGCCGCCGACGCTCATCGCGTGGATGCCGTTCGCCGCGTAGCCCTCGGTCTCGATCGCGCCGGTGTTAATGAGCTCGACGCGTCCGCCCTTGTTGCCGCTGCCGCCCGCCCCGCCGACGGCGCCGTTAATCGCCATCGCGTAGCCATTGCCGACGGCCCGCTGCATCACGTCGGCGCTGCCGCCCACACCGCCGCCGCCGCCGATGCTGTAGGCGGCGATGCCGGCGGCCTGCGACCCGGTGGTGGCGATCTCGCCGGAATTGGTAACCTTCACCGTATCCGCGGTGCCGCCGGTCCCGCCGCTGCCGCCGAGCGCGGTGTTGACCGAGACCGACAGGACGTCCTTGCCCTTCTCATCGCCCATCACCGACAGGCTGAAGGTGTCGGCGAGGCCGCCGGAGCCGCCGCCGCCGCCGACGCTCATGGCCAGAATGCCGGAGGCGTCGCCGCCGCCGGTCCGCACCGAACCGGAATTCCTGACCTCGACCCGACCGCCGGTGGCGCCCTCACCTCCAACGCCGCCCTGCGCCGAGGCGATGACGATGTTGATGGGCATGTACTTAGGAACGTTTGCGCCGATGGCGGCCGCGATCGAGGCGCCGCCGACACCGCCGCCGCCGCCGACGCTCATCGCCTGGACGCCGTAGGCGCGCGACCCGCCGGTCGTGAGGGCGGCGCCGCTGTCGACCTTGACGGTGCCGGCGCTGTTGCCCTTGCCGCCGGACCCGCCGTTCGACGTCGCGACGGTGACGATGAGGCCGGCCGCACGGGACACGGCATCACCGCCGATTCCGCCGCCGCCGCCGATCGACTGCGCCAGGATGGCGGCAGCCTCGTCGCCCTTCGTCTCAATCGTCACGGGGGCGCCGTTGGCCGCCCCCGCCTTCGTCGTGACGCTGACGTCCTGCCCCTTGCCGCCGATGCCGCCGTCACCGCCGAGTGCGACGTCGAAGAGGAAGCCGAACGCTTGGGCTTTTCCGCCACCACCGCCGCCGCCGCCGATGCTCTGGGCCAGAACGCCGTAGGCCTTGTTGCCCTCCGTCCGAATGGATCCGTCGTTGACGACATCGACCTTGCCGCCGACGCCGCCCTGCCCGCCGGCGCCGCCTGATGCGAAGAAGAAGCCGCCGCCGAAGCCGCCGGCTCCGCCGCCGGAGCGCTCCTTCACCGGAACGACTTGGAGCGCGTCGAGGGGTTTGCCGCCGCCGATGCTCTGGGCGATCATGCCGATTGCGCCGAGACCGCCGGTCTCGATCGATCCATGGTTCGTGACTTTGACGGCGGCGCCGTTGCCGGCATCACCGCCGTCGCCTCCGCTGAAGCTCGCGCCGCCGCCCTGGCCGCCCTTGCCGCCGACGGATTGTGCCAGCACGCCGAAGGCGTATTGGCCGCCTGTCTTGATGCTGCCGTCGTTGGTGGCCGTCACGGAGGCAGCGTCCCCACCCTTCTCTCCGGGTTGACCGCCTCCGGTCGTCTTCTGCTCACCGCCGGTTCCGCCGACGCTTTGCACGAGGGCGCCGATGGCGTGGTCGCCGGCCGTCTCGATGCGCCCGCCATTGGTGAGGATCGCCGTGCCGGCCGACCCGCCCTTGGTCACGAAGGGATTGCTGTAGAAGGTTCCGCTGCCGCGGACGGAGCCTGCCCCACCGAGGGATTCGACGATGATAGCCGTCGCGCCCTTGCCAGTCGTGGACACGCCGCCGGACGGGAGGATCTCCAGGATCACGTCGCCGCTGGCGCCGCCCTTCTTCGCCTCCGTTACCGATGCGTCGGTTCCCCCATTGCCTGCATTTCCGCCGGTCGAACTGACGCGAACCCCGAGGAAGGATGTTCCCGCCGTCGAAACGGTGGACGACAGCGTCAGGCCGACCGAGCCGGCGGAGCCGCCACCCCCGACATCCTTCTGGGCACCCCCGCCGTTGCCGCCCCGCGAATAGACCCAGATGCGCGGTGCCGCCGACCTCTGATCGGCGCGCCCGGATACCGGATCGGCGAGCGAGACGGTGACATTGCCCGCGGAGCCGCCATCGGCTCCGGGCACCGAGGCGGTGCCGCTGGCATCGCCCGAGCCGCCGTCGCCACCGCGCGATCCCATCTCGATGGTGCTGGACGGGTTCTTCTGAGCGGCACCGACATCGACATTGGCGAGATCGACGTTGCCACCCGGCGAGCCGGCCACCGCATCCCGTGCCCCGAAGCCGAAGAAGCCGGCGGTTCCGTTCGGCCCTTTCGCCCCCCGGGACACTGTGGGGGTCGGCCGATCGGCCGCAACGGCCGGCAAGACGATCGCCATGGCGAGGATGCTGACACCTGCGAGCAAGGCCAAACGCTTCTCGGGGGAGACAGAAGCGGTCTGCGACAGGGGAGTCGGGACGGAGACGGAAGACATCTTTGCGACTCTTGAGATCAGCGACTGCGCGATCGCAGATCAGCCGACGAGATGCGGAGAGGCTCGCCCCCCGGACTGGGTGACGGACTGTCCGCTAACTCTGGCAAAGATGGTTAACGAAAGACTAATTCGAAGCACATTTGAGAATGAATGGATGCCTTCTGTGGCAACAAAGACATAATTGAGCTATTGTAACTTGCAATTTTACGAACTGATACCATCACAATGATTGAATGACTCGGAGTTAATCCAGCAGGTTCAAGCATAGAAGTATGAAGGTGGCCGGGCTCGCCACGATGGATCAATTCCCCTCAGCGCGATTTTCTCATTACAAGTCGGACGCGCTTTTAAAGTACAGTGAAGGGTTTTCCCCATTCGTGAACAGGAAAACGGGCACTCCGCGGCGAATGATGACTCTGATTTGACCTTCGAGCCGCTTCGTCAGGGACGGCATTCTACCCCAGGCTGATGTTCGGGGATGGAGGCAAAGGTGTCGGGATGTGAGGTCAGCGCACCTCGCTTTGTTGCACCGAACGCCCCCTCTGCTCCCTGAAAAACTCCGCCGAACGGAGCGTCACGACGCGGGCCGTAGGGTGATCCGCGTCAGTTCCGACGGGCGCCCGAGCCGCAGCGCGAAGCCGGGCCAGAGCCCGGTGCCGTTGCTGACATAGAGCAGCATGCCCCCGACTCGGTATGCGCCGGAGACGAACCCGGCGTTGCCCCGTGCCACCAGCCGGTCCAGGCCGCAGATCATCCCACCGTGGGTATGCCCGGACAGTTGCAGCCTGACCCCGTGCTCGGCTGCTCGCGCAGCGTTCGCCGGTTGGTGATCCAGCAGCACGATCGGCGCACCGGCGGGCCTGCCCGCCAGCGCAGCGGCGAGATCGGCTCCCGGATGGCCCGTAGCGGGCGCCGAGCGGTCGGTGACGCCGGCGACCACAAGCGAACCGCCGTCGCGCCTGAGGACCGCGTGGGCGTTGGACAGCATGCGGATGCCGAGGCCCGTGAGGTGGCGCATCCATGCCTCGTAGTCGAAGAAGTATTCGTGGTTGCCCGGCACGGCCCAGACGCCGTCCCGCGCCGTCAAGGCGCGCAGCGGCTCGACGTCGGTCCGTCGCGATGCGAGCGAGCCGTCGATGAAGTCACCCGTCACCACGATCAAGTCCGTCCCGAGGTCATTGGCGCGCGCGACGACGGCCTGCACCCAAGCCGCGGGAAAGAGGCGGCTGATGTGCAGGTCGGACAGATGCAGAATCGTGTAGCCGTCGAAGCCGGCGGGCAGGCCCGGTATCGACACCGTGACGTCCTTCAGCGGCGGCACGCGCACGGCCTGGAAGACAGCCACCGCCGCCAGCATGACGGCCACGAGCATCACTGCGTAGCGCCAGGCCAGGGGGAGCGCCCAACCTCTTGCACCGCCGCACCGAGACCCTGGTGCGCAAGCTCGACGACAACGAGGTGGCGCAGAAGCGCGCGCAGGGCGAGCAGGACGGCTCCGAGATCAAGTCGGTCGAGCTGGAGCGTCTGATCGCGCTGGGTCTGAGCCTGAGCGAGCGCCGCAACGCCTTCGAGTACATCCGCGACGCCGCCGCGGGGGTCTACCGGGTCCAGACCGGCTCGATCTGGCGCCCGCGCTCGGGCTCACAGGTGAACCACCGCACCATGACCGCGGCGATGATCGACAGCCGCGGCTTCATCGCCGCCCAGCGCCGGGCGGAGAGCGAGATCCTCATGCCGCCGGGCCCGCGCATCGCCTTCACCGGTGGGCAGGACTATCAGGACTACGAGCGGATCTGGAATGTGCTCGACTGGGTCAAGGCCATGCACGCGCAACTCTCGCCGCTCGGTTGGGACCGCATCAACCTCACGGGCGACTATGTTTGGTCCGATCGTCTCAATCTCGGGTCCGACGGGCTCATGCCGCCTCTCGGCGAGCCCAACGGTGCATCCGTTTCCCAATAATGCACACGGACCCACCGGACGACCGGCGCACCGAAGCAAGCCTCAGAAGTCGCGCCGACCGGTAGAGAAGGTCTTGTTCCTGCGATGATGAGGCGAACGATAAATGAATGTCAGGCCGTGCATGAAATAGTTCTCTTAATATCAAGTAAGAATTCGTTTATATTCCCTAGTATATTGCTTCTAAAAACCTAAAAAAATCACAAAGGTGCTAGTGTTGCGACAATCGCCTATTTCTGATCGATCTAAGCGATTTTACATCATGCGAATGACAAACGTAGGAAGTTGTAGTGGAGCACTTAAGGCAAATAGGCCCACTGCAGTTAGTGGTCGGATGGTAGTTAAAATAAAAATATGGCGGAACGCTGTAATTGAGCTGCCTCGTTCTTGAGCCGCTGCCGGTCGTAAAGTGCTTTCTTACCGTCCGCGGAACGGAGCCAGGGCGTAGCAACGAACGGATTCGCCCGCCAAGCCCCAACTTGAGTGAACTGACGTGGCGACGATCTTAGAGCGCCTAACAGAACCGTCTGATCTGGTTGAGGGTGATAAGGCTTGCCGCGAGGCTGGTGAAGGCCTCGTAGATGTCGGCGCGACGCTCGTATCGGATGGGTAGGCGGCGGAAGCGGTTGAACCAGGCATGGGTCCGCTCCACGACCCAGCGGTGGG
>NZ_LMNS01000026.1 GCF_001423405.1 Methylobacterium sp. Leaf123
GCGGCGGCACTCGACCCTGGGCTACCTCAGCCCTGTCGAGTTCGAAAACCGTGCTCAATTAGCTTAGGACCGTGTCCACCAAACCGGCAGCAGGCCAGAGGCATGCAACTTCGGGCATGCAATCTCGGCTGCTTATGCCTGATCGGCGCGTCTTCCGGGGATCCGCCGGTTCGGATGTGCGCCGACCTTTGCACGAAGCTTGCAAGTTGCTGAGGCGCCAATCAGGAACCTGGGGTGCGCCGCGGAATGGATGGAAGCCTCAAGGGCGCGTCGAGCACACACTGGCGTACGCAGGAGATGTTCCTCGTCCAGGAGGTCATGAACCTGATCGGCAAGGGCCTGCGCCTGGATCAGGTCGCGCGGGAGATGCTGCATCTCCTGTCCGAGATCGTCGGACTGAACCGGGGACGGATCGTCCTGAAAGACCCCGACGGCAAGGGACACCGCATTGCCTACGCCTATGGGCTCACCCGCGAGGAGGTCGCTCGGGGGCGCTACGCACCGGGCGAGGGCATCACCGGGCGCGTCATCCAGGACGGTCACCTCATCATAGTGCAGGACATCGACAAGGACCCGACCTTCCTTGGGCGGGCGGTGGCGCGGGCGCAGCTTCCCCGCGGCGCCGTGTCGTTCCTGGCGCTGCCGATCCGGGTCGATCACGGGACGGTCGGCGCCATCGCCTGCCACCGTATCCGCCACCGGGAGCGAGCGCTCTCGGACGACCTCACCATCCTGCGCATCATCGCCACGATGGTCAGCCAGTTGCTGACCTTGAACGAGCGGGTGGAGCAGAAGACGCGGGCGCTCGAGGAGCACAACGACATGCTGGCGCGCGAGCTGCGCATCAAGCGCGCCCGTTACGGCATCATCGGAACCTCGCCCGCGCTGCTGCGCGCGCTCGCGCAGGTAGAAAAGGTCGCGGCCGCGACCGCGAGCGTGCTGCTGCTCGGCGAGTCCGGGACCGGCAAGGAGCTCTTCGCCCGGGCGCTCCACCTCGCGAGCCCGCGGCGCGACCGGCCCTTCATCAAGGTCAATTGCGCGGCGATCCCCGACAGCCTGTTCGAATCCGAGCTATTCGGGCACGAGCGCGGCGCCTTCACCGGGGCCGTCGATGCGCGGGCCGGCTGGTTCGAGCAGGCGAGCGGCGGCACGATCTTCCTCGACGAGATCGGCGAGATGCCGGCGGTCCTCCAGACCAAGCTGCTGCGCACCCTGCAGGAGGGGACGGTCGTGCGCCTCGGCGGCAAGCGCGAGATCCGGGTCGACATGCGCCTCGTCGCCGCGACGAACCGGGACCTCGCCACCGAGGTCGCCCATGGCCGCTTCCGAGAGGACTTGTTCTACCGCCTCAACGTCGTGCCGATCACCCTGCCGCCGCTGGCGGAGCGGCGCACCGACATCCCCGATCTGGTGCTGCACTTCCTCACCCAGGCGAACCAAAACAACCAGCGCAACGTCAACCTGACCCAGGGCGCGGTCACGCATCTCGCCCGCCAGTCCTGGCCGGGCAACATCCGCCAGCTCGCCAACTTCATCGAGCGGCTCGTGCTGCTGGCGAGCGAAGGTGTCTTGGACGTTGAGGATGTGCGGCCGATGCTCGAAGGCGCCGTCGTCACGGCGCGCCCCCTGCTCGCTCCCGCCTCGGCTCCGTTCTTCTCGCCCAAGCGGGAAGCGGCGTTTCGCGCGATGGGCACCGTGCGCCCCTACCTGCCGGCCGACTCGCACGGCCACGAACAGCTGCGCATCGCCCTGGCCCAGGCCGGCGGCAACAAAACGCGGGCGGCCCAGCGGCTCGGGCTCACCGAACGCCAATTCTCCTATCGCTGGCGCAAGCTCCAGCCGGCACCCTAACCCAGCTCTGCCAAACCCGACAATGTCGACAAAGTGTCGACATTCATCGACGGTTCATCCGGATCCGCCGCTCGCAAATTTTCGCTAAAACACTGAAAAAGTTCATCAATATGAAATCGCCGCATTAGCCGCCGATTTGGCACCCGCTTTGCGCAAGTCCCTCCGAGCCGGCCCCGACGAAGACGGGGACAGGGCACGAACAGGAGTTGCCGATGAGCGCGAACGCCGCCCCCACCACCGTCACCACCTACTTGCGTCCGATCGACCGCGACGGCCTGATGCAATTCGCCGAGAAGGGCCGCTGCAATCCCGGCTCGCGTGGCACCAACAAGGTGCACACCGTCGTCGACGGGCAGTACCGCACCCTCAGCTATGTCGGCGACCACCAGCCTGTCGTGGTGGACGAGCCCCTACACCTGTTCGGCGAGAACACGGCGCCGGCGCCGGGTGAGATTGTGCTCTCGGCCCTCGGCGGCTGCCTCGCGGTCGGCATCACCGCCGTCGCAACCTGGAAACAGGTGCGCCTCTCGCGCCTCGAACTGAATCTCGAGGGCGACATCGGCAACCCCGCCGCCTGGGGCGCGGGCGGCGCCGAGAAGCGGCCCGAGGATATGGGATTCCAGGAGATCCGCGTGGCCGTGACCATCGAGGGCGATGCGAGCCGCGAGGAACTCGACGAGATCGTGCGCCACGCGAATGTCTACTCGCCGGTGGCCAACTCCATGCGAAACCCGATCGCCTTCAAGATCGGCTTGGCTGGCTGACTCGCTCAGGCGGGACCGAACGGTCCCGCCGCCTTCCCCGATCCTTGAGGAGACTGCACGATGTCGAGCGCCCTCGCTCTGCGGCCGGCGGATGATTCCGTCGGGCCGGTGCCGCCTGCCACGCCGAACCGCCCCGATTGGACCGACGAGGCCGTCCTCGCCGGAGCGAAGGCCATCGCCGATGGTCCGTTGAGCGCCGCGGCGGCGGAGATCGACCGCGGCGCCTACCCGCTCGAGATCCTGGGCCGGCTCGGTGGCGCGGGCGCGCTCGCCGTGCATCTCGACCGGCACGGAGGGCGCTTCGGCCTCTCGGTGGCTGCCATGCAGGCGGCGAGCCGGGCCTGCGGCGCCACCGGCTTCCTGATGTGGTGCCACGACGTGTGCGGCCTCTACCTGGAGCAGTCGGGCAACCCGGCCCTGACCGGCGCGGTGCTCGACGATCACGCGGCGGGCCGCAGCTTCGGAGGCACGGCGCTCTCCAACCCGATGAAGGCCTTCGCCGGGATCGAGCCGATCCTGCTGCGCGCCCGTCGCGTCCCCGGCGGCTACCGGGTCAGCGGCATGCTGCCCTGGGTCAGCCATATCGGCCCGGGCCAGTATTGCGGCGCCATCGCGGGTGTCGTCGGCGCCAACGACACGATCAGCCACGAGATCATGTTCGTGCTGGCTTGCGACCGTGCCGAGCTGCGGCCCTGCCCGCACTTCTCCGGCATGGAGGGCACCAGCACCTGGGGTGTGCGGCTCGACGACCTCTTCGTCGGGCATGACGACCTCATCGCCGACCCGGCACGCCCCTTCATCGGACGCATCCGCGGCGCCTTCATCCTGCTTCAATGCGGCATGGGCCTCGGCGTGGCCGAAGGGAGCCTCAACGCCATGCTGGCGGTCGAGGAGACGCTGGGCCACGTCAATCAGTTCCTCGACGATCGGCCCGACGCCATCGCGGCCGAACTCGCCGAGCTGCGCGCCCGCGTGATGCGGCTCGCCGAGACGCCCTATGACGGTGCTACCGACTACCTGATCGACGTTCTCGACGCCCGCGCCCAGGTCTCCGAACTGGCTTTGCGCGCCTCGCAATCGGCGCTGCTGCACCAGGGCGCCCGGGGCTACCTGATGTCGGCCGCACCCCAGCGCCGGATCCGAGAGGCGCATTTCGTCGCCATCGTCACCCCCGCGATCAAGCATCTGCGCTGGGAGATGGCCCGGCTGTCGCGAGAGACGCTGCCCACCGTGACCGAAGGGAGCCGGGCATGAGCCTCCCTGAGCCCACCGACGGCCTCGGCCCCTGGCAGCTTTTCCTCTGCCGGGCCTGCGGCCTGATCTACGACGAGGGCGAGGGCGACCCCGATAGCGGCCTGCCGCCCGGCACCCGCTTCGCCGACATCCCCGATGACTGGGCCTGCCCGATCTGCGGCGTCACCAAGTCGGATTTCGAGCCCTACCAGCGGCGTGCGCCTGTCGCGCCGGTGCCGGCCTCCTTGGTCCCGCAGCGCCGGCCCGGCGTGGTGATCGTCGGTGGCGGAATCGGCGGTTGGAGCGTCGCCGAGGCGATCCGGGCCGAGGATGCGGAGTTGCCGATCACTTTGGTGAGCGCGTGCGACGGCAGCCTCTACCACAAGCCGGAACTCTCGGTGGCCCTCGGGCGCGGGCTGACACCCGACGCGCTCCGCCGCGAGACGGGGGCCGCGGCGGCAGCACGCTTGTCCCTGCGCCTGATGGCCGACACGGTCGCGGTCGGCCTCTCGCCCGAGCGCCACGCCTTACGCACGACGCGCGGCACGCTTCCCTACACCCATCTCGTCCTCGCCCACGGGGCGCGGCCGGCGCTGCCGGACTGCCTCGACCCCGCCCTGTGCTGGCGGGTCAACGACCTTGCCGGGTGGTCGTCGCTCCATGCCGAGCTCGCCCGCGGCCCCCGCACGGTCGCGGTGATCGGTGCCGGCATGGTCGGCTGCGAACTGGCCGAGGACCTGGCCCGCGCCGGACATGCCGTCACGCTTCTCGGGGCCAAGGCGCTGCCGCTGCCCGAACTCCTGCCGGAGCAGGCCGGACGGCGCCTGCTGGCGGGCCTCGAAGGCGTGGGTGTCCGCTACCGGGGCGCGAGCCTCGTGAGCGGCCTGAGCCGCCGGCCGGACGGCACCGTCGCGCTTGCCCTCTCGGACGGGACGAGCCTCGCCGCCGCGACCGTGATCGCTGCGACCGGCCTCGCCACGCCCTCGCGCCTGGTGCGGGGAGCGGGTCTCGCCTTCGACCGCGGCATCGTCGTCGATCCGGCGACCCTGCGCACGAGCGGGCCTGACATCTTCGGGCTGGGCGACTGCATCAGCATCGCAGGGCGGCCCTGCCGCTTCATCGAGCCCATCGCCCGCCAAGCCGCGGTCATCGCGGACGCGATCCTCGGCCGGGCTCATCCGGGCTACGCGCACGCCGCCCCGGTCATCCGCCTGAAGACCCGCTCGGCCCCGATCGCGCTGCACGGCACCCCCGTCGCCGACCGCCCCTGGCACGTCGTCGAAGAGAGCGAGCACCGGCTCGCGATGGAGCAGCGGCAGGGCGGCGAAATCACCGCCTGGCTCGCGGCCTGAGCCTGCCGACAATGTCGACAAAGGATCGACATTGTCGAAGGCGCGAGAACCGACCGAGCCGCCCCCAGAGGCGGCAAGTCGCTGGCCGAAAAGCAGGAATAAAAAATTCCAGCGGTTGGCGCGACTGTTGCTGAGAAATTCTTACTTGCCCTGCCGGAGACTGCGATGGCCCCGTTCGACAATCCCTTCGATGCCAAACGCCGCTTCGCACGCGGCGGCTGCTCCTGCGGTTCGCACGCGTCCCAGGCCGCGCATGAGGCGGCCCTGCCGAGCGGGGACGCCGCGATCGAGCGGGCCGTCGAGGCGACGATGATGCAAGCGCTGTTTCCGCATCAGGCCGAGCGCCGCGCCTTCCTGCGCAGCGTCGGCCTCGCGACGGCGGCGGCAGCCGTCAGCCAGTTTCTGCCGACGAAGTTCGTGGCCGAGGCCTTCGCCGAAGCGGGCAAGCCGGAGAAGACCGACCTCAAGATCGGCTTCATCCCGATCACCTGCGCCACGCCGATCATCATGGCCAAGCCGATGGGCTTCTATGAAAAGCAGGGCCTCAACGTCGATGTCGTGAAGACCGCCGGCTGGGCGGTCGTGCGCGACAAGACCCTGAACAAGGAATACGACGCCGCCCACATGCTGGCACCGATGCCGCTCGCCATCACGATGGGGCTCGGATCGAACCCCGTTCCATTTGCCGTGCCAGCGATCGAGAACGTCAACGGGCAGGCAATCTGCCTCGCAAATAAGCACAAAGACAATCGCGACCCGAAGAATTGGAAAGGATTCAAGCTCGCGATTCCGTTCGATTACTCGAACCACAACTACTTGTTGCGCTACTACCTCGCCGAGCACGGCATCGATCCCGACACCGACGTACAGCTTCGCTCGGTGCCGCCGCCCGAGATGGTCGCGAACCTGCGCGCCGACAACATCGACGGCTTCCTCGCGCCCGACAACGTCGTCCAGCGCGCGGTCTATGACGGCGTCGGCTTCATCCACATCCTGTCGAAGGAGATCTGGGACGGGCATCCCTGCTGCTCCTTCTCCGTGGCGCAGGACACGATCCGCGACATGCCGAACGCGACGGCCGCGATGCTGCGCGCCATCCTCCAGGCGACCGCCTACGCCTCGAAGGCGGAGAACCGCAAGGAGATCGCCGCCGCCATCGCGCCCGCGAACTACCTCAACCAGCCGCTCACCGTGGTGGAGCAGGTCCTCACCGGCACCTATGCCGACGGGCTCGGCAGCGTGAAGAAGGACCCCAAGCGGGTCGCCTTCGACCCCTTCCCCTACGAGAGCTTCGCGATTTGGACGCTGACCCAGATGAAGCGCTGGGGTCAGATCAAGGGCGATGTCGATTACGCGGCGGTCGCAAAGCAGGTCTACCGCGCCACCGATGCCGCCAAGTTGATGCAGCAGGACGGACTGACCCCGCCGGAGGCCACCACCAAGACCTTCGTGGTGATGGGCAAGACCTTCGATCCAGCCAAGCCCGAGGAATACCTCGACTCCTTCAAGATCAAGCGCGCGAGCTAACGCCATGCAACGCACGCTCTCGCTGCGCGCCGGCGTCCTCTCCCTCGCGCTTCTCGCGCTGATCCTGCTCGGCTGGCAGATCGCGGTCAGCGGCACCGCCCGCACCGAGGCCATGGACCCGGAATACGCCGCCCTGATGGGGCAGGCGGCCACCACGGGCAAGTCGGCCATGCCCGGCCCGCTGGATGTCGGGGCGACGATCTGGAAACACCTGAAGGACCCGTTCTACGATCGCGGGCCCAACGACAAGGGCATCGGGATCCAGCTCGCCTACTCGATCGGCCGCGTGGCGCTCGGCTACGGCCTCGCGGTGCTGGTGGCGATCCCGGTCGGCTTCCTCATCGGCATGTCGCCGCTGATGAGCCGGGCGCTCGACCCGTACATCCAGATCCTGAAACCCGTCTCACCCCTCGCCTGGATGCCGCTCGCCCTCTACACGATCAAGGATTCGAGCCTGTCTGCGATCTTCGTGATCTTCATCTGCTCGATTTGGCCGATGCTGATCAATACGGTCTTCGGCGTCGCGGGCACGCGCAAGGAATGGCTCAACGTCGCCAGAACCCTGGAGGTGAGCCCGGTCCGGCGCGCCTTCACGGTGATCCTGCCGGCAGCGGCCCCGACGATCCTCACCGGCATGCGCATCTCGATCGGCATCGCCTGGCTCGTGATCGTGGCGGCCGAGATGCTCGTGGGGGGCACCGGCATCGGCTACTTCGTCTGGAACGAGTGGAATAACCTCTCGATCACCAATGTGATCACCTCGATCCTGGTGATCGGCCTCGTCGGCACGGTCCTCGACCAGCTCCTGGCGCGTGCGCAGCGCCTCGTCACCTTCCCGGAGTGAAGCGACCCATGAGCACGCTCCTTCCGTTCGCGCGGCGCGCCCGCCGCTCCGCTTCCCAAACGGCTGATGCCGGGACCAGCCGCATGTCGACTTCTGAAAAGTTCATCTCCATCGAGGGGATCGCCCGGCGCTACCCGGCGCCGGGCGGCAAGGCCACGACGATCTTCGAGAACCTGTGGCTGCCGATGCGCCGCGGCGAGTTCGTATGCATGATCGGCCATTCCGGCTGCGGCAAGACCACGGTGCTCAACATCCTCGCTGGGCTCGATGCACCGAGCGAGGGCGTCGTCATCGTCGATGGGCAGGCCATTACCGGCACGAGCCTCGACCGCGCCGTGATCTTCCAGGGTCACGCCCTGCTGCCCTGGCGCAGCGTGCTCGGCAATGTCGCCTACGCGGTGTCCTCGCGCTGGCGGAAGGCAAAGCGCGCCGAGATTGAGGCGCGCGCCCGCAAGGCGATCGCCACCGTGGGGCTGGCCGGCTCCGAGCACAAGCGCCCGTCAGAATTGTCGGGCGGCATGAAGCAGCGCGTCGGCATCGCCCGCGCACTGGCCATCGAGCCCAAGATCCTGCTCATGGACGAGCCGTTCTCGGCGCTCGACGCGCTCACCCGCGGCACGCTGCAGGACGAGGTGCGCCGGATCTGCGTCGAGACTGGGCAGACGGTCTTCATGATCACCCACGACGTCGACGAGGCGATCTATCTCGCTGACCGGATCGTGCTGATGACGAACGGGCCGGAGGCGAAGGTCGCTGAGATTGTCGAGAACCCGCTGCCCAAGAACCGCGACCGTACGCAACTTCACCACACCCCGGGCTACTACGCCCTGCGCAACCACCTGATCGACTTCCTCGTGACTCGCTCCCGGACCCTTCGGGACGCCATGCCCGCGGGCTACGACCCTCGCCATCCGCCCGTGGTGCGCCCCTCGCTCAGCGAAGCGGACACCGCCGCAATCGCCGCTGAGAGCCCGTCCGATAATGTCTGGCCGGGGTTGAGTGGCCGGGATGGCGGTGATTCCAGAAGGGTGCTGAAGCCTGATCTGGACGTGCCATGTGGA
>NZ_LMNS01000027.1 GCF_001423405.1 Methylobacterium sp. Leaf123
CCCGGAGGCGACCCTCGCCTCGGCCCAGGCCTTCCTCTACGCCGCCGCCGTCATGATCCTCGTCCGAAGGCTCGGGCGAGCATCATGACTTATCGGACGGACTCTAAGGCCGGCAGCAATGTCCGGCGATTGATGCCCTCTTGGCTTCGAGTTCGCCTCACGTCCGCCCCCTGTGTTTGAAATGATCACCGATCGCTGAACGATAAGTTTCTGAGCTCGACTGAGGAGTTCGCTCGGCCTCTGGCGCGATGGAGTGCGCGTATTAGCATGATATCCGAGGAATAATTTTTTTGATCATGATTCAAATAGATATACCTGACAGAAAGACAAACACCGTCACTCTCGGCCATTCTGGTTAAACTGCTTCCATATCCAAAAAATCAATTAGAGATATATCGGCGGTTTATATGCCGGGGTCGACGCAAATTCAGACTCAGGGTTCGACGGCGGCATCAGGGGACGTCGACTTCCGGTCACTCGCCCTCTACCGCCGTGCTTGAGCGTTACTTGGCTATCGCGGTCCTGGCGGCCTGGATCTTTGCCTTGACCGCCTCCAGGTTGAAGCTCGCGCCCTTCTGCATCGGCGGGAACTCAACGGCGGTCATGGCGAGCTTTTCCACCTCCTGCTGAACAAAGACGAAGCGCCAGAACTCGTACAGGAACCAGCTCATGTAGTTTTGCGCCCCGACTTTGGTCCCCTCGTCCGGCCAGCCAGTCCGCTCGAAGGGGTCGAGCCGCAGGTTGGTGATGTAGGGCACGTCAGGCTTCGTCTTGTCACCGAGCCAGCCGCTCGGCTGATCGATGAAGCGATACTTGTAGTCGCCGATCCGGACTGCCCCCAGCTCACTCTCGCCAAAATACCAAACCTCGTTGCGCTTCGACGGACCTTTGCCGGTGATCATGTCCATCTGGTTATAGCCGTCCAGATGCACCTTGTAGGTTTGGTCGCCGATCTGCTTGCCCTTCTTCAGCTCGTCTGTGATGTCCGGATTTCCCGCCGCTGCCACAAGCGTCGCGAACCAGTCGAGGCCGGAAATGACGCCATTCTCGACTTTCCCAGCCGGTACCTTGCCGGGCCAGCGGATCATTGCCGGCGCGCGGAAGCCGCCCTCCATCACCGTGCCCTTGGACTGCGCGAACGGCGTCTGTCCGCCGTCTGGCCAAGTGAAGACCTCCGTACCATTGTCCGTCGTGAAGACCACGATGGTGTTGTTGTCGATCCCTAAGTCCGTCAGCTTCTTCATCATCGCGCCGACGACATCGTCGAGCTGCGCCATGCCGGCTTCCTGGATGCTCCAGCCATTCTGGGATTTGCGCATGCCCTGATATTTCGGCGACAGGTGCGTTGTGACGTGCATACGGGTCGGGTTGAGCCAGACGAAGAACGGCTTGCCGTCAGCCTTGGCATTGTCGATGAACCCGAGGGCCAGGTCGCGTATCTCCTCGTCCACCGTCTCCATGCGCTTCGGGTAGAGGGTACCAGCATCCTCAATCCGCTGCTTGCCGACCTTGCCCCAGCGCGGGTCTACCGTGGGATCGTCGACGTTCGTTGCCCACGAGTGAACCATGTTACGCGGGCCGACCCGGTGCAGCAGGTCCTGAGGATAGGCGGGATGAGCCGGGTCCTCCATCGCGTCGAGGTGGTAGAGATAACCGAAGAACTCGTCGAAGCCGTGCACCGTTGGCAGGAACTCGTTCTTGTCACCCAGGTGGTTCTTGCCGAACTGGCCTGTGGCGTAGCCCATGCCCTTCAGTGTGGTGGCGATGGTCACCGCCTCCGCAGGAATGCCGATCGGTGCGCCGGCCTGACCCACCGTGGTCATGCCGGTTCGGATCGGCAATTCACCGGTTATGAAGGCCGCGCGCCCCGCCGTGCAGCTCGCCTCGGCATAGTAGTCGGTGAACAGCATGCCCTCTAAGGCGATTCTGTCGAGATGGGGCGTGCGTCCGGCCATCATTCCGCGGTGATAGGCACCGATGTTCCAGATGCCGATGTCGTCGCCCATGATGACGAGGATGTTCGGCTTTTGCCCGGCTGCCGCTTGCTGCTGGGGTTGCGATTGAGCCTGTGCGGGCGTTGTCGGAGCGGTTGATACCATCGCGGCAGCCGCGAGGGCCGACGTTCCGGTGAGAAGAATGCTGCGGCGGCTGAGAGCGCTTCCCGCTCTGGGGCTCACTTGGTTCGCCTCGTGCAGGTCGTCACTCATGGCAGCATCCTCTCCCTGATGATGGTGCGGAACCCCACGTGGCTCATGGATGTGTCGACCGGCTGGGGATGACGGGCGGCGGGCCGGTAACGTCGGCAATAGTTCGGCGCGCAGAGATGTGAGCCGCCCTTAACCACCTTGCGCGGGATCGGGGACTGCGGGCTGTGCGGATCGAGGCTGTCCATCTCACGCCCGCCGCGCGGATTCTCAGGGATGCAGCAGGCCTTCGCTGCGTCGGCCGTGTGACGCGACGCGAACCAGTCGGACGTCCACTCCCAGACGTTGCCGATCATGTCGACGAGGCCGTAGCCGTTCGGCGGGAAGCTGCCCACCGGCGTCGTCCGCCGGTACGAGCCGTCGGCGGTGTTCAAGTACGGGAATTCGCCTTGCCAGGTGTTGGCCATCAGGCGGCCGCCCGGCGCGAATGCGTCACCCCAGGCAAACTCCGCCCCGTCGAGCCCGCCACGGGCGGCGAACTCCCACTCGGCCTCGGTCGGCAGTGCCCTTCCGGCCCAGACGGTGTAGGCCTCGGCGTCCTGGAAGGCGACGTGCACGACGGGATGGTCGTCGAGACCCTTGAGCGAGCTGCCTGGGCCGTAGGGATGGCGCCAGTCCGCCCCTTTCAGGAGCGTCCACCACCGGCCGTGGTGACGCAGGTCGACTGGCCCGCGCGGAGGAACGAACACCATCGACCCGGCGAAGAGCATATGCGGCAGCGCGCCGGGATAGCTCTTTGGATCCGGCGGGATCTCGGCGAGAGTGCGGTAGCCCGTGGCTTGAACGAACCGTCTGAACTGCCGGTTCGTGACCGGGCTCTCGTCCATCCAGAACCCATCCACCGCTACCCGGTGAACCGGAGCTTCCTCGGGATAGTGCTGCTCCGAGCCCATCCGGAAGGTCCCCCCAGGGATCCACCGCATGCCAGGACGACCGGCGGCCTTTGTCGCGTGACTGGCGCCATCGATGGTCCCAGACGTCATCGCTTGATACCTTCGCGGTCTCAGACTTCAGCGTATCGCGGTCGACCGGCATCGCACGATTGCCGCACGAAGACGGTAGAATCTGAATTGCATGCCCACTGCGCCTCGCAACCCGGGGCAACTGACCCAGTTGGCGCCGCAAACGAAATCTATTGCGACGGCTCCGTCGACGAGGACTGAAGCAGGCCAGCGGGAAGCCCGGCGATGATGGACCAAGCCAGCTCGTAGCCTGCCTATTGATGTCGCTCGGCAGGCCTACGGAGTCGGCAGCGTCACCGTACCATTGCGGATAGGCGCTACTTGATCGAACGGGACATGCCTATCGAATATTTTTCGCCGGCCCTCGGACTGGGGATAGAGCTCATGGCTGTTTTTCCGCATAAAATCAAAAAATGATAAGTTTGACGACAGGTAAATGCCCCAGCTTGGCCGTTGCAATTCTATTCAACCTGTGGGAATTTGCTGCGACATCGGAGAATTTGGAGGCGGGCCCGTGTCTGGAGCTTGGCGGACGCTTGGTTTGACCGTTGCCTGCGCTACGGTGCTGCAGGCCATGCCGGATGCGCAGGCGGCCGAATATGCGCAGGGCATCTATGTTCTCGGCAACCGCGGCCCTCTCGCGGGCGTGACGCCGCCACCCGGCTTCTACTTTGAGAGCGAGACCTACTACTATTCGGGCAATCTCGGCGGAGGTCGGCTCTTCCAGGGCGGCGGTGTCGTCGCCGCGAACGTCAAGAACGATACGAGCGCGGTGTTCGCGACCCCGATCTGGGTCACGCCTGTCGAGATCCTGGGCGGCAATCTGGGCTTCTCCATCACCATCCCGTTCGGCACGCCCAACGTCAGCGCCGGGGCGGTCCTCGCCTCGCCGCGCATCGACCGCATCATCGCTGGGCGCGAACGGGACGCGATCTTCAACGTCGGCGACATCTATCTCGCCTCGTTCGTGGGCTGGCACTCCGGCAACTTCCACTGGAGCGGCACCCTCCTCGGCGTCGTGCCATCCGGCAGCTTCGAGAACGGCCAGCTCTCCAACATCGCGCTCAATCGCCCGGCGATCGATCTCAGCGGCGCGCTCACCTACCTCGATCCCGTTCTCGGCTATGAGCTCTCGGTCGTGCCAGGCATCACGTTCAACTGGATCAACCCGGCGACCCAGTACCTCACCGGCACCGAGTTCCACCTGGAGTGGTCGGCCTCGAAATACCTGAGCAAGGAATTGTCGGTCGGTCTTGTCGGCTACTATTACAATCAGCTCACCGGCGACGGTGGCTCGGGCGACCGGATCGGGCCGTTCAAAGGTCGGGTCACGTCGCTCGGCGCCCAGATCGGCTACACGTTCAAGCTGGGCGCGATCCCGGTCTCGACGAATCTGCGCTTTTTCCGCGAGTTCGATGTCAAGAACCGGTTCGCAGGCACGGCGACTTTCCTGACGATCACCGCTCCGCTGTGGGTTGCACCCCCGAAGGCTGCCCCGGAACCGAGGACCGTCGTGACGAAGAATGGCCTGCTGCCGGTTTGGTGGACACGGTCCTAAGCTAATTGAGCACGGTTTTCGAACTCGACAGGGCTGAGGTAGCCCAGGGTCGAGTGCCGCCGCG
>NZ_LMNS01000028.1 GCF_001423405.1 Methylobacterium sp. Leaf123
TCTGCTGACGATTCTCGCCTGCGATGAAACGCTTCATCCCGACCTCCAAGATCGGGATTTACTCTACCAGATCAGCGCGTTTTCACACAGCCTGGACCCGAAGCGGTCGGCGGATCACCGCTTCGATTTCCCCGAAAGCGGACACCCATGGCCCGGGAGATCGGGCGCAGTTCGATCAGCGCGTATCCCCCACAGGTACGCCCGATCCTGCTTCATCATCTCCGAAGAGGTATCCCAGCGGTGTTGAAGCGCGTGTTGGTGTGCCGCGTTCGCCGGCGGCAAATTCGACCCAATGGGCATAATCGATCCTTGGGCGCAACCTTCCCTCTCGTCACCCATTCATGGTCTGTGACCCAAGACGCCCAGGGCGATGCGCCCCACGCCCTCGTCGTCGATGACGACTTCCTGATCCTCATGGACGCGACCAGCATTCTGGAGGATGCGGGATTCAAGGTGCTTGAGGCGATGAACGTCGCGCAGGCCTTGAAGGTGCTCGCGAAGCATCACGAGGCGGTGCAGCTTCTCTTCACCGACGTGCACATGCCGGGTGGCGCCGATGGCTTCGAGCTGGCGCGGAAGACCGCGGAGAGTTGGCCTCACATCGCCGTCGTGGTCGCCTCGGGCAACGCCAAGCCGGGACCGGGGGACATGCCGGAGGGGGCGACGTTCATCGGCAAGCCGTTCAGCGCCGCGATCGTCCGACACCACGTCCGCAAGACACTGCCCGACGACAAGCACCCGGAGCCGCTGAAAAGTTAGGGCTACCTTGTTGAAATTGTCTAAGTCTCCGGGATCCGGCATTCGTTCGGAGACGGCATGCTCTGACCGAGGTGAGTAGACACGTTTCTGCGGACGGGCATACGTAGCCATGCCTACTACCATTCACCGGTCGATCCTGGAACGACCCGAGGCGGCTAATGGCACTGCGGCGGCGTATCCTCGGCCTGCAGGCCCGCGAGTGGTGCGTCGACCGAACATACGACGCCGGAGGCCGGGTAGGACAGTTGCACCTCTCCGCCGAAGCTCCCGGCGAGCCCGCGCCCGATCAACCGGGACCCGAACCCGGTACGCTTGGGCGGCTCGACGACGGGACCGCCCCGTTCCGACCACCGGAGGGTGCATCGCGGCTCCCCGTCGTTCTCACGAAGGTCCCAAGCGACGGAGACCTTCCCCTCCGTGGTCGACAACGCGCCGTACTTGGCCGCGTTGGTTGCGAGTTCGTGCAGCATCAGCGACAGCGACAACGCCGCCTTGGAGCCGACCGTGAAGGACGGTCCCTTCAGAACGAAGCGACCCGGGTTGTCCTCGTGGGACTGCAGAGCGCTCCTGATCAAGGTTTCGATGGGAGCCGAGCCGACCGTCCCGCTCAGCAACAGATCATGGGACTTGCTGAGGGCGATCAGCCTGCCGGCCAGGACTTCCTTTGCCGCGTTGAGGTCCGTGGCCGTGCGCATGGTCTGGGTCGCGATGGACTGGACCATCGCAAGCATGTTCTTCATGCGGTGGCTCAGTTCGAGGTTCAGCGTCCTCTGTCGCTCCTCCGCCTCGATCCGCGCCAGCGCCGCGCGGGTCCGGTCCGCGATATTATTGGCGAAGCCGATCTCCTCGGGCTTCCAGGCGTAGGGGACGTCTTTGAGGGCGAAGAGCAGCGCCACGAACCGCCCGTGTTCCATGAGCGGCAGGTTGAGCAGCGCGCGCGCGCGGATGGCCGTCAGGGCGTCGGCGTCCGGGGCGGTTCGAGGGTCGTCCGTGACGTTGTCGATGATCACCGCGTGGCCGGACTTCAGGCTCTCGATGTACGAGCCGTAATTGCGGAACCCGTGCAGGCCGCCGATGCCCGGCATCCCCGGCGCCGACCATCCATGGTCGACGAGGATGGTCTCCTTGTCGTGATCCACCGCGCCGTAACCGGCATGGGACAGGGCGAGCGTCCTCCCCAAAATCTCGGACGCCACGCGAACGATCTCTCCCTTGTCGGCCGTGTTGCGGAGCCGGTCGCCCAGCTCGGCGAGGGCCGCACGCCGGGCATCCGCCCGCTTGCGTTCCGAAACGTCGATGAACATCGCGGCGAAGCGGTTTCCCGCCTCGCGGTAGGCCCGGACCTCGAACACGCGCCCGAGTTCCGGCACCCCGATCTCGAATACCTCGGCGTTACCGGTCTCGACCACCCGTGCGTAGGTCTCGATCAACCAAGCGGGGATGCCCGGGACGACTTCGCGGATCGTACGCCCGACCGTCTCGACCGGCAGGCCGGACTGGGCGGCGAAGGCCGGGTTGATCTCGACGAAGCGATAGTCGACCGGCATGCCTTCCGCGTCCCGGATGATCTCGCCGCTGAAGAACCCCTCCTGCATGCCCTCGAACAGGCCGCGCCAACGCCTCTCGCTCTCCGCGACCGACTGCTCGGAGGCCCGCTGCCGGGTGATGTCGCGGGAGACGACTAGCAGCCTCTCTGGCTGCCCGTCCGGTCCCCGGATGGGGGTGACCTGGACGTCCCACCACTTGGGCGTGCCCTTGAACGTGTCGGCCTGCCCCTGGAAGTGCCCCGTACCACCGGCGAGCGCCGACCACACCGCCTGTTGCGCGTCCGCGTTGCCCGAGCCGACCCAGAAGTCGGGCCAGGGGCAACCCCGGATCTCGTTGAAGTCGCTGACCTCCATCACCTCGAAGCCGCCCTCGTTCATGAAGGTCAGCTTCGCGTCCAGGTCGAGCACCTTGATGCAGTCGGCCGAGGACGCCAGCACGCCGCGCATGAACGCGGCGTCCGCCTGCTCCTTCGCGGCGGCGTTCCGCTGTTCGGTGCGGTCCCGCAGGATCTTGAGGAAGCCTTCGTGTCGCCCGTCCTCGTCCCGCAACGGCATCATCTCGCCGTTGGCCCAGAACCGGCCGCCGTCCTTGCGCACGTGCCAGCGCTCGTCGACCCCACGCCCTTTCAGCAGGGCGGAGGCCATCTCTTGCTCGGGAATGCCGCCGGCGATGTCTTCTTTCGTGAAGAAGACATGCACGGGCTTGCCGCACATCTCGGCCTCGTCCCAGCCGAGGATACGCTCCGCACCGGGCGACCAACTCGTCACCGTCCCCTTCAGGTCGAGGGAGACGATGGCGTAGTCGACCGCGCTCTCCAGGATCGCCTTGTTTCGACGGTCGCTCTCCTTGCGCAGGCGCAGCGAGCGGCGCAGTTCCAAGGTCGTGACCACTTGGTGCGCCAGCGTCCGTAGTACGAACGTCTGCGACGGCGTGAGCTTGTTCGGCTTGGTGTCGAGCACGCACAACGCCCCGAGGGCAAGGCCGTCCGGGGTTCGCAGGGGCGCCCCCGCGTAGAAGCGGACCTGGGGGCCACCGGTCACCAGCGGGTTGGACGAGGTGCGCCCGTCGCGCGTCAGGTCCTCGATCTCGAAGACGTCGTCCTGTCGGACGGCGTGGGCGCAGATCGAATGGGACAGGGGCGTCTCGCTCTCGCCGAACCCAGTCTCTGCCTTGAACCACTGGCGATCGCCGTCGAGGAGCGAGATCAGCGACACGGGCATGCCGCACACCTCGGACGCCACCTTCACGATGTCCTGGAACTCGGCCTCGGCCGGCGTGTCGAGGATGGCGTAGCTGGCCATCTCGGCCCGCCTGTACACCTCGACGTCCTCGCCGCTGCCGAGCATTCCCCCGTCCATGGTTCCCTTCGGATGCCCCTTAGGATTCGAAATCACTTGCGGTGAGGTTTGCCCCCAATCGTCCCGGCCTTCAACGGTGGTCGCCCACACGATTTCGCCGCATCCCCACCCCGTGCGTCCCGATGGGTGGTACCGGAATACCCTGGCAGGATGCTGGGACAGTCGAGTGTGGCACGGGCGTGACTGCTTCGAACCGGCAAAGTGCAGATGGCCTGACCGGACACCCGGCAAATGTCCAAAAGGTACTCAGAGCCCGTCCGATAATGTCTGGCCGGGGTTGAGTGGCCGGGATGGCGGTGATTCCAGAAGGGTGCTGAAGCCTGATCTGGACGTGCCATGTGGA
>NZ_LMNS01000029.1 GCF_001423405.1 Methylobacterium sp. Leaf123
CCACATGGCACGTCCAGATCAGGCTTCAGCACCCTTCTGGAATCACCGCCATCCCGGCCACTCAACCCCGGCCAGACATTATCGGACGGGCTCTAAGCGGGCGCCAATGATCCGGTCATGGGGATTGGTCAAGCTCAGCAAGCATCGCTTCAATCTCTGCTAACCCATCGGTCTCGGGCTCTGTCATCGGTCGCGCTGTCCACCACAGAACCCGATTCTCCAGTCCGTAATGATCGATGACGCTGAGACCGAAGTCGGGATGGAAACCGAGAGTCCGGTCCTCCGGCCCATCGATGCAGCGGGAAACGACGAACAGCTTCTCCCACAAATCGGCGTGACGATCGCCAACCTCAAGCACTTGTAAATACATGGTTATACCCAGTAGATGCCCGGTTCGCATCGCGCGACTTCTTTGCCGACAACGTGTGGATGGTCGATGCTTCTTGGGTATTCAAGAAAAGTTGTGAATTTATAGTTCAGTCAGCAATGACTGATCTTGGACTGCCTGCCCCGTTGAAGGTCGCGGGCTACGGACTTCGACACAGTGACAAGCTCGGCCGTGGCCACTACGGGCGGCGCATGAAGATGCTCGCGCCCGCCCTCCTGTCGTTCCTCCTTTCTAGCGCCGCCTACGCTCAGCCCGCGCCCATCTTCGCGATCCCCATCACCAGGCAGCTTACCAACGGCGCCGCTGCCGCTGGGCAGGCCACGGGCTACAACACGGGCGTCGGGGAGTTCTGGGTCGCCTTCCCCGGCTCGATCCGTTGTTCCGGAACGTGGTCGGTCCGCGACCCGAACCCGACTATCATCATTCCCGTGACCTGCGGGGCTCGGGTTTACGGGGAAGCCATCGTCACGCGGCAGGCCGGCTTCATGACCGGCTCGGCCATCGTCGCCCTCAGCAACGGCAAGCGCGGGCAGTTCGTGTTCGGCGATCTCTCCTATGAGCAGGCGTTCGGCCAGGGGCGGGTTCGGACCCGCTGACGATCTACGGACTCGGGCGGGTGGTCCTCGTGACCGGGCCGTGGCAGGCATCTGGAACGGCCCGTCCGGCGCAGGCTGCGCCGGGCCGATGAACTAGAGCCCGGTGTAGATTTCGGCCTTCGAGAACCGCGTCGTCGCGTCTAGAGCTGTTGCCGATCATGTTGGATCGTATGCGTCGTATCCAGCTGCAGCGAGGCAGTTGCGGCAGGCCTTTGGGGTGAGGGTGCCGAAGGCGGATCGGATTGCGTCTTTCAGATCTGGAAGCGTCCGCGCGGCGGTTTTGCGGAGGTGACCCTTCAGCTTGGCGAAGATCTGCTCGATCGGGTTGAGGTCCGGCGAGTAGGGTGGAAGGTAGAGCAACTTGGCGCCCACCGCCTGGATGGCTTGGCGCACGCCGGCCACCTTGTGAGCGCCGAGGTTGTCCATGATCACCGTGTCACCCCGCTTCAACACGGGCACCAGGGTGTCGGTGACGTAGGCCCGGAAGCGCTTGCCGTTGGTGGCTCCGTCGAACAGGGCGGTGGCGACCACCCTGCTGGTGCGCAGGGCGGCCGTGACGGTGGTCGTCCTCCAATGTCCATGCGGAACCGCCACGCGGCAACGCTCGCCGCGCGCAGCCCAGCCGTAGCGGCGCACCATGTTGGTGGTGGTCGCCGTCTCGTCGAGGAAGACGAGCCGTTCGGGATCGAGTTCGTCCTGGGCCTCGAACCAATCCTCGCGCTCGGCTCTCACGTCCGGTCGTTGCTGCTCGGCGGCGTGGAGCGTGTTTTTTTGTGCGTGACGGCGGAAGAAGCGCGACAGGCCGCTTTCGCTGGTGGCGATGCCACGCTCAGCCAGCAGGGCGCGCAACTCCGAGAGGATCAGGGTCGGCCGCTCCGCGCGTAGGCGCAGGATCAGGTCGGCATGGGCTTCCACGTGCTGTGAGCGCCGGTCGTCACCCTGCGGCTTGGCCGCCACCCGGCCTTCCCGCTCGAAGCTCTCCTGCCAGCGGATGGCGCTGGCGGGACTGACCCCGAACCGCTCGGCCGCCTGACGGCGCGAGGCGCCCTCGGACACGGCCTTCACGACGCGCTCACGCAGATCCAATGACAACGGCGACCCCATCGACCCTCCTGTCGAGGACCACAGGGAATCAGATCACGTCGCGTCACGGAACCCCAACCGACTCGCAGCGGTCGGCAACAGCTCTAGAGCCGTTCCCGCTCACGTAGCGACGGCCAAGTCGGTATCGTAGCCGGCGGCAGCGAGGGAATTGCGGCACTCATCTGCCGTGAAGCGAGCAAAAGCCTGCCGGATGGCGTG
>NZ_LMNS01000030.1 GCF_001423405.1 Methylobacterium sp. Leaf123
TTCAAACCCTTAAACTCCCCCTAAATTAGGGTGGTAGTTGCCGTAACATATCAACTTTTTTTGGCTCTTGTTAAAAACAAGTGGGTAAAAACCCATTAACCCGATTTAAATCCAACTTTCCACTAAGCAAATAAGCCATGGTTTTAAAATGCTTTTTACCATAGCCCCTTGCCTTTCTCTTTGCTGCCTGAATCACTGAGTTTAAACCTTCTAAAATACCATTATTAATACTACTTAACTTCCATTGCAAAATACCGCTCCAATGACGTTTGATCATCTTTGCTGTTTTAACCATTGGCGCTAAAGTGCACTTACTAACCCAGTGATACCATTTTTGTAGCAAAGTCTTAAAAGTTTGCATATCAGGTGCTTGATAAATTTGCTGGAAGGTCTCACGCATTCTCATAGCTTCAAAGGATTTTAGGTTGAGATTTGCAAGTTCTAGCGTTTGCTTTTTTTGTTGTTGTTTCTTGGTTAGGTTTTGCGTATTTTTTAAAAACACATAGCGAGCACCTTTAAGAATTGGATTATCCTTAACCTCCTCTCTTCTAACCTTATCTACACCTGCATTGATAATCTTTAAAATATGGAACTTATCAAAAGTGATTTTAGCCTTGGGTAGGTTATCTCTAACGCCTTTAATAAAAGCAGGTGACATATCGCAACTGATGGCTTTAACTTGCTCTTTTTTGCCATTTTGTTGTTCTAGTGTTTCCACAAAATCTTTAACTGTTTGGCTGTCCTTACCATCACTAATATGCACCACAGCCTTTTGATACAAATCAACAAACAGGGTAATGTAATCATGACCTTTAGCAACACTGGTTTCATCTAAGCCAAAGGTGTCAATATTGCTCAAATCTTGATTAAATCTTGCCTCGTCAACATAGATATCCAATAACTTCCAAACTTTGTAGTCTGATACATTCATTAACTGACAAACGTTATGCACCGGCATATGTTTGCAAAACTTAATAATAAAGGCTTCAAATAAAAGTGTAAATCCATTTAGCTCACCTGCAAAAGGCGGCAGTATCATTTTAACTYTGCCATCATCTCGCTTAATACGAGGCACTCTAACATGTAGATGGCATTCATGTTCAAAGAAGTTCATATGACGATAGGTTTTGGCTTTGGTGTCATAGGCTGTATATGCTTTTGTATCAGCACTACTATCTGTAAATTTAGTGCCTTTTTTAAAGTCAATGTGAATGTTKAGTTGTTTGTTGTCAAAGCTAACATCTTTAATAAACCAAGGAGAATTTATACCGAGTGCTTGGGTGAATAGATCTTGCATTTTAAACCGTCCTTTTGAGTGTGTGGTAGAGTGTTATTTTAATGGGGTTACCCACTCAGGATTTGAAAGAACCACTTTTTTTGTATTTACTTTCTA
>NZ_LMNS01000031.1 GCF_001423405.1 Methylobacterium sp. Leaf123
GTTGAAACCGGCGTAGAAGCCCGTCCAGGTGAACACCGGCACCGGCTGGAACACCGGCGGGGGAGCCGCGCGGCGCGGGAGGTCGGCAGCGAGCGCCGTGCCCGACAGGAGAATGCCCGTGAGGCCGGCGAGGATCAGGGAGTTGCGCAAGGTTTAAACCAGGGGTTTGTGAAAACGTGCCCCCTGTTAGCAGCGGCCAAGCTCACGTCATATGATATATTAGCCACAGCCCCTCGATGACGTCGCCGTGATCGTCGGCAAGCTTGACCGTTTGCACGGGTACACGGGGTGTTGGCCTATCCTGGGCATCTGAGCTGAGAAAAACCGGCAACGCGAGAGGGTTCGCCTCGCTCGACGTCCCACCTTGCCGGCCCAAGTGCCGCAGCGGCGCCGTGGCTCACGCGTGCGCTCCTCGATATCGATGTGGTGACGATCCATCGCATCGCCGCCCTGTCGGTCCCCTGGCTCGGTTCGGCCCGCATCCAGAGCGATCGGTAGGCACCGTCCGCACGCGGCCGCGATATTCCAAGAGCTACGCGCCCGCTGTTGGGATCACGCGGAGCTGTCGGGCCCGTCGACTTCTTCCTCGGTGGGCAGTTCGCAGCGATTGTGGATGTCGGTGGCCGCCATCGCACCATGTCCCATCGCCACCACGACTTGGTCGAGACCGCGCACCACGCCGCCGGCGGCGTAGAGGCCCGGTACCGTCGTGCGATTGTGCTCGTCGACGATGAGCGCTCCCGTTCCGTCGTGCTCGGCTCCCAGTTCCAACGCGAGTTCGGAGCGAAGCTTCAATCCAAGAGCCGAGTAGAGCACCTCGAACCGGTGTTCGTCACCGCTCGCCGTGCGTAGCCGTGTGATCCGGGCATCCTCGATATCGAGGTCTGTCACCGGCTCGTGGACGACCTTGATGCCGTGCTTCTCGACACGCTCACGCTCGCCCGCGTCGAGATGCATGCCTTGCCCCAGCGTCAGAAGCGTCACGTCACGCGAATAGGTGCGGGCCACGAACACTGCCTCTCCGAAGCCCCTGTCGCCATGGCCGATCACCGCGATGCGCTTGTCCCTCGCCTCGTAGCCATCGCAGATCGGGCAGTAGCGCACGAGGCCGCGTCTGACGGCGTCGGGAAGGTCCGGCAGGTCCGGCTCCACTTCGTCGGCGCCCGTGGCAAGAAGCACCCGGCGCGCCCGCACCTTGCGTGAGACGCCCGCCGCCTCTTCGACGCTGGCCGCGAAACCTTCCTCGACTCTGCGCAAGGCCGTTGGCCTGCTGCCGGTTTCACGGACACCCAGTTTAGGTGTGATGATGAAGCCGGAGGTGCTCCATGCAGCGTCGCAAGTTCGGACGTGAGTTCAAGATC
>NZ_LMNS01000032.1 GCF_001423405.1 Methylobacterium sp. Leaf123
ACAGTTTAAAAACCTTAGTTTCATTGACTCTAATACCATTTTCAAAAATAAAAGATATAAATATGGTAAAATAATAAGTTTTTAACAAGACAATAAAATCATGCCAAGACCTCGTTCACTTCCAAAATCTTTTTACAACGAAAATTTTAAAAGCCTAGCTAAAAAACAAACACATCATAGAGTTAAGATTCGATTAATGGCAATGCACCACATTCAACAAGGGCATACCTATGCCAATACTGCTAAGACATATTTAGTTAATATTAATGCTGTCAATCAATGGATTGCTCGTTACAAAAAAGACGGCATCAAAGGCTTAAATGAAAAACCACATACAGGACGAATCGGATTATTTGCCAAACATTCACTAACAAAAATATTTGATAGTATTATTGAGATGAATGAAAATAAAAAAGGCGGYAGAATAAGGCTCATAGAAATAGACCAGTTGCTTAAAAATAAATTTGATATTCATTACAAAAATTTAAATGGTGTTCACAACTTGACAAATAGACTCAATATTAGTTGGATTAGTTCTAGATCTAAACACCCAAAGCAAGACCTTGAGGCACAAAGCCTATATAAAAAACTTCAAACAAAAGGTAGTAGATGCCCTGCCTGCGGACACAGACTTAAACAAAGTTGATGTTTGGTTCCAAGATGAAACTAGAGTGGGACAACAAGGCTCTATCACTAGAATGTGGGYACCCAAAGGTAGCAGACCAAGAGCAATTCGTCAGCAACAATTTGAATACGCTTATATCTTTGGTGCAGCCTGCCCAGCAAAAGACAAAGCACTTGGCTTGGTATTGCCGTTAGCAAACACCGATGGCATGATAGAGCATTTAAGACTAATATCTAAAGCAACAGAAAAAGACAGGTATGCTGTTGTAATAATGGATAGAGCAGCGTGGCATACCACTGGCAAAATCAAATGTTTTGATAATATTATTCCAATGCCTTTACCACCTTATGCGCCAGAACTTAATCCAGTAGAGCAATTGTGGCTTAACATTAAGCAAAGATATTTATCAAATATGGCTTTTAAGGATTATGAAGAAATTGTGGATAAATGTTGCGATGCTTGGAATGACATCTTAAAGAAGGATAATTTTGTTAAGAAATTGTGTAGTAGAGAATGGATAGAATTAGTTTAGTTTATTTTTGAAAATGGTATAACTTCCATTGCAAAATACCGCTCCAATGACGTTTGATCATCTTTGCTGTTTTAACCATTGGC
>NZ_LMNS01000033.1:0-1151 GCF_001423405.1 Methylobacterium sp. Leaf123
GACCCTCGCCTCGGCCCAGGCCTTCCTCTACGCCGCCGCCGTCATGATCCTCGTCCGAAGGCTCGGGCGAGCATCATGACTTATCGGACGGACTCTCACGTCGCGGTCGCACCACGGCCGTTGTTGGTCTGGATGCTATGGGTCACGCTGCGGCTGCCGAGTTCTCGTGCGACACTCCGCGACACGACACCGCCATGACCGAGCGCGCCCTGAACATTGATCGAGCGAACGCGGGCGCTGGCGGATACGGGGATGACGAGGCCAGTGACGAGCGCGGCGGCACAAGCAAGGGACGGAAATACGGTGCGCATTGGTCTACCCATGGCGGGACGGATCGGGGATGTCCGCTGCATCACCAAAGCGCCGCGCAGGTAATTCCCTTGCGTTTATCCGGTGACGAAAAGTAATGAAATGTAATCGTCGATGTGGCATGTGGAGGTGACGGCGGTACAGCGTGACGTCCCCCATCGCTTTGGTCCGGCCTGAGTGCGCGTTTTCCGGTTTTGTGAGACCCTGACGGGAGGAGCGGAGCCGTGAAGAAGAGTAGCTTCACCGAAGATCAGATCGCTTTCGCGCTGATGCAGGCCAAGACTGGGACGCCGGTCGCGGGGGTGCCGCGCCGGATGGGCGTGAGGCAAGGGTCGCTACCGTGCCTGCTATGTCGAAGGCTGCCGCTGCTCTGGCTCGGATGCGGGGTCATGCCGGCCAGAATGATACCGGCATGTGGTGAAGCATCTTCAGCGACAAGGGGGAGGGGAGGGCGCCGCCGTGCTCCCGAAGTCCCCTCCCCTATGATTGCAAAATGGATTAAATTGTTAAGTGCATATACTGGTTGTTTGTATAAGTTTAAAATATCCATGATGGAAATCCCTGAAACGCGCCAATAGTTCCATAACCTATATTATGCGAATACGCCGTGTAGCTTCGAGGTAGATATGGTGCCCTCTGGTTAAATCTAAGAGCGCCTAACAGAACCGTCTGATCTGGTTGAGGGTGATAAGGCTTGCCGCGAGGCTGGTGAAGGCCTCGTAGATGTCGGCGCGACGCTCGTAKCGGATGGGTAGGCGGCGGAAGCGGTTGAACCAGGCATGGGTCCGCTCCACGACCCAGCGGTGGCGACCGAGTTTTTCGCGGCTCTCGATCCCCTTGCG
>NZ_LMNS01000033.1:1186-1508 GCF_001423405.1 Methylobacterium sp. Leaf123
CTCGTAGGCCTTGTCGGCGTGCAGCTTGTCGGGGCGTCGGCGCGGTCGACCGCGCCGGCCCGTGCTCAGCGGCGGGATGGCATCGAGGGTCGGCCCCATCTGCGGGCTGTCGTGCCGGTTGGCGCCCGTCAGCCTCAGGCCGAGCGGCGTGCCGCGGGCGTCGGTGACAAGATGGCGCTTCGTGCCCGGCTTGCCCCGGTCCGTCGGGTTCGGGCCGGTGGCAGGCCCCCCTTTTTGGCCGGGACGGAGGCACTGTCCAGGCTCGCCCGACGCCAGTCGATCTCACCGGCCGCGTGCAGGCGCTCCAACAGAACCTGATGCA
>NZ_LMNS01000034.1:0-255000 GCF_001423405.1 Methylobacterium sp. Leaf123
ACGTGTTACTCACCCGTCTGCCACTGACAYCCGAAGRTGCCCGTTCGACTTGCATGTGTTAAGCCTGCCGCCAGCGTTCGCTCTGAGCCAGGATCAAACTCTCAAGTTGAAGAGTTGATCTCAGCTGATCACAACATAAACGGAGTGCTCACATCCGTAGCTTCAAGCGTTTCCGCTCAAAGCACGGTGAGCTTCCGAAACGTCGGTCCAGCTTCATCTCTTACGGTCCAGCTCTCGCCAGACCCGCAAGGACGTAAATAAGCCGCCCGCGTTTCTCTTTCTCGTATGATTCACTTGTCAAATAGCAGCGGTCACACCCGAAGGTCYAACCCTTCGCCAAAGACGCGCCAGCAGCCCGGTTGCCCGGCMCMTCCAGCCCACCCTTCAGCGATGAAGTCCGCAGCGCGGGATCACCCGGCGCCGGCRGTCCGCGGCGTCTAGAGCCGGCGAACCGTTCTGTCAACCGACCCAGTCAAGCGCCACAGCNCGATGAAGTCCGCAGCGCGGGATCACCCGGCGCCGGCRGTCCGCGGCGTCTAGAGCCGGCGAACCGTTCTGTCAACCGACCCAGTCAAGCGCCACAGCACCCGGATCAACCGACACCCCGGAACCAGAAGGACAGCGATCGCCCGATCCAGTCACCCGGATCAGCTCCGCTCACCAACAATCCCGAAGACCGTCGAAGCTCTCGGCCACCAAGCGGTGGACCGCGGCGCCCCGTCGGTGAAATTGGGTATAAGGGGCGTCACACGAGGCGTCAATCGGAAAAACGCAGGGAAATCGAAAACGCCCGCTACGGGGCTGCGGAACGGGCTGCAGAGGCCCTCCGCATGCGCGGTATCCTCCTCCAGACACGGTCGATGCGAGCGCCCGTTCCAGGTTGGCCGCGAACGACGTTGTTGCGTGCGTTGTCGGTGTCCGCTCCGCGCCCGGCCCATCGATGTCTGCCGCCTCGCAAACGAAGGATCTGCGATTTTTTTGAGCCGAGCCTCCGCGAAAATCGCTCTGACGCTTCCATGCCCCTGGCGAGGGCGGATGGAAGCCGCCCCGATCAGGGAGATGCGACATGAACAAGGTGATGATCTTCGTGCTCGTCAGTGCCGGCCTTTTCGGCGCCGCCCCCTCGGCCCTCGCCCAGGAGACAGCCCCGCAACCTGCCAACCAGGAATTCCTCGGCGTCGATCTCGACAATGGCGGCGTCTACTACAACGGGCGCAATTCAGGCCGGTACTGCGTCTACCGCACCGTCGAGGTGTTCAACCGCTATACCGGCTATGTCGAGGCCCGCCGCCTGCGCCGCTGCGGCCGCGGCCTCTACCTGCCGTAGGGAGTGCTGCGATGCTGGCTGCAATCTCACCGCTCCACCTCGCCGCCCTCGGCCTCATCCTCACGCTGTTTGCCGGGGGCTGAGCGCCGCGATGCCGGACCTGTCTCGAGGCCGGCCCCATCCGTCATCCGGTGCGCGGGACCGCTCGCCTCGGAGGGGCGGACGGGCCTACCGGGCGACATTGTTTCCCAGACACCGAGCGGCTACCCCTGGGCGGCGTCCGAGAGCGGGCGCGCCCCGCTCCAAGGATGACAGCCTCGGTCCGCGAACCGAGAGGAGGACGATCCGCATGCCGAGACAGGCCCCGGTGATCGCTGCGCGCCGATTTCTCCGTGGAGCCGCGCTCCTCCTGGCCGCCTGCCTCGCCCTCCCCGCGTGGGCCCAAGCGGCGCCCGAGGCGGCGCCCTTCGGCGACAACGCCGACTCGGTCGCGGTGGTGATCGGCAACCGCAGCTACAAGCAGACGGTGCCGGTCGATTATGCCCACAACGACGCCGAGGCGATCCGCGCCTATCTCATCGAGCGCTTGGGCTACCGCGACAGCAACGTCTTCATCCTGAAGGACGCGACGCTCAACGAGTTCAACCAAGTCTTCGGCACCGAGCGCAATCCGCAATCGGGCCGGCTCTGGCGCACCGCGCGCGAAGGCCGCTCGAACGTGTTCGTGTACTATTCCGGCCACGGCGTGCCGGACCTGACGACGCGGCAACCCTTCCTGCTTCCCGAAGACGGCAACCCGAACCAGGGCGAGAGCGGCTATTCCCTCGAAACCCTCTACCGCAACCTCGACCTCGTGAAGCGCAAGATCGGGCCCGAGCGCCAGCTCGTGGTGATGGTCGATGCCTGCTTCACCGGCGAGACGGGCCGCAAGGGCGAGAGCCTGCTTGCGGTCTCAGCGCCGGGCTTTGCCCCGGCCCGGCCGAAGGCGGAGAGCGGCATCGTGCGCCTCGTCGCCACTTCGGGCGCGACGCCTGCGAACTGGGACGAGACGAACAAGCTCGGCCTGATGACGAGCCGCTTCCTGATGGGCGTTTCGGGCCTGGCCGACGCCAAGGATGGAGCCGGCAACGGCGATGGGCTGGTTCAGTGGCCGGAGCTGAAAGGCTATCTGCGTCGCGAGGTCGAGGAGGCGGCGCGGCGCGCCTCGGGCCGGGAGCAGGTGCCGGAGATCGACGACGCGCCGATCGTGGTGAAGGCCTCGCTTCCCGTCGCGGCGGTGGCCGGTGGCGTCGCGGCAATCCGCGACGAGGCGGCGTGGCGCCGGGCGGAAAGCCTCGGCACCCGCGAGGCTTTTGAAGCCTATGTCGGCACCTGCGGCGAGGCCTGCGCCTACCGCTCGCAGGCGATGGACCGGCTGCTTGCCGGCCGCAAGCGCGATGCGGCGGCGATCGACCAGGAGAACTGGGCCAAGTTCGGCGCGCAACGGCAGTATCAAGCTTATCTCGATTCCTGCGGCGATACGTGCGCCTATCGCAGCCTCGCGGAGGGCTATCTCGGTGGCGCCAATCCGAGCACCGATCCGCGGGTGAAGCTTTGCGATGAGCTCGCCGCCGGCACCGATGATCCCGACCGGCCGAACGGCGTGCCGGGGGTGAAACTCGGGCGGATCGAGGCCTCCGCCGCCATCGAAGCCTGCCGCGGGGCGTCGGCTGCTTATCCGCAACTGCGCCGCCTCAGCTACCAGCTCGGCCGCGCCTATGACCGGGCCGACCGCTCCAAAGAAGCGTTTGCCGCCTATGACCGGGCGGCCAAGGCCGGCAGCGTCTCGGCGATGAACAACCTCGCCACGCTCTACGAGAACGGCCAGGGGGTGAAGCGCGGGCAGGCCGAGGCCTTCCGGCTCTACCGGCAGGCGGGCGAAGGCGGCAACGTGGTGGCGCTCGCCAACGCCGCGCGGATGCTCGAATACGGCAACGGCATCCCCAAGAACGAGGCGGAGGCGGTCGCGCTCTACAAGCGCGCGGTGGAAGGCGGCGACGTGCCCTCGATCTCGAAGCTGGTGCCGCATTACGCCACCGGCGCCTATGGCTTCCCGAAGGATCTGCGCCAGGGTTTCGACCTGTTCCGGCAGGCGGCCGATAAGGGCGATCCCGTCGCCATGGCGACGATGGCGACGCTGATCGACAACGGTTTCGGCCGCTACTTTCCGGGCGTGCGCTCCACCGACATGGTGCTGCGGGCGCTGAAGCGGGGCGAACTCGGCGCGGCCTCGGTCTCGGCCACCGACACGGCGGCGCAGAAGCTGAAGCCGGAGACGATCCGCACCGTGCAGCGCACGGTCAAGGAAGCGGATTACTACTCGGGCGCCCTCGATGGCCGCTTCAACCCCGTCTTCGTCCGCGCCCTCGATCAGTACGCCCGGGCGAACGAGGCGGAATGAGGCTCCTCCTCGCCGCCCTGCTGCTTCTCCCCGCGGTCGCCCGCGCCGATCCGACGACCGCCACGCTCAAGCCTTTCCTCGATGCGTTGGCGGCCTGCGCCGGGCGGCCCGACCTGACGCTGGCCGTGGTCGGCGTCGAGCCGGGTCAGACGGCGCTCTCGCGCGAGCAGGCCGAGGAGGTGCGCCTCGCGGTCGAGAGCCGGCTCCAGGCGACGGGTCGTGTGCGGCTCGCCGCCGCCGCCGACGTGGCGCGGATCAAGGCCCTGCGCGAGGGCACCACCGGATTGTCGGGGGCGGGGGCCGAGGCGCAGATCCGCGCGGCCTTCTCGGGCGATGCGAGCGTGTTCCTGGTGGAGCCGCGCCGGGCCGGCGAGACCGCGGCCCTGCGGCTTCAGGCGATCACCCGCAACGCCGCCTGCAAGGCGACGAGCGAGCCGCTGATCCTGCCGATCCGCGTCGGGGCCGGCGTCGCCGACATCGACGCGGTGATGGAGGGCGCGGTGAAGGCCTTCGCCGGGGCCGCGCCGCATGCGAACGCCATCGAGGTCTGTCCCTTCGTGGCGGAGGGGGGCCACTCGACCTGCGCCGGCGCGCTGACCGATCGCCTCGTCATCGCCCTCGACGCCGAGGCGCGCTCGGCCAACCGCATCCTGAAGGGCGCGCGGCTCGATGTGCGCCGCCGCCCGCCCGGCACCGCCTGCTCCGGCGCAATCACCGCGCGCGGGCGCTTCCTCACCGATCAGAGCCGGCAATCCTGGATGGAGCTGGAATTCCAGCGCGACGGCGCGGTGCTCGCCCCGACCGGGCGGCGGCGCATCGGCATCGAGGGGCTCGGCTGTGATCCGACCACGCGGCCCTTCCTCGACCATCTGGCGGCCACCGCCCGCACCGATGCCGGGCGCCTCACGGTCGCGGCCACCGCCACCCCGTTCACGGCCGGGCAGCGCCTGGAAATGCGCATCGAGGCCCGCGCCCGGCAGAATCTCTATTGCTGGGTGGTCGCGCCCGACGAGACCGCCTTCGTCGCCCTACCGGTGCGCGGCAACGCCGCCTCCGCCGCGCCGCTCAAACCCGGCGAGGCGAAGCGCTACCCGCGCGGCTACGGCCTCGACGAAATCGTGGCGGGCGAGCCGTTCGAGAACCTGTTCGCCTGTTTCGGCGTCGAAGGCGGTCTGCCGCCGGAACTCGCCGCGCGCTGGCTCGCGGCGGCGCCGGGCGCGGAGGGCGAAGCGAAACTGCTCCAGCCCCCCGACGTGCTCGATCTCCTCGAGAAGATCCGGGCGACGCCCGGCATCACCGAGGCGACCGCGCGGATCGTGGTGCGGTGACGCGGCGTCTCCCTGCTCCTCCGAACACCCGCCGATTCCGCTCTGCGCGTCCCATGAGGGAAGCGATGCCCCGAGCGGCGCGGGAGGGTGACGGATGTTCGGGCTCGGGCTATCGATACGGCGATGCGCGCCGGTTCATCACGTCGGGCGCCCGCTCGCGGCGCACGCCGTGCGCGCGCATCGGCCCGGATGCCGGCAGCCGCCGGCCCGCGCCGATGCTCCGAGGAGGCGCATGATCGGCGGATACGACGAGCGCTGTGCGGCCGATCTGGCCGCCGTCTGCGACGGCCGCGACCTCTCCCGCGAGGATCGCGCTTGGCTCGCCCGAGTCGTCACCGGCGCCGTGCGCCCGAACCGCGACAAGCCGCTCTGGGACCTCGCCCACGCGCTCACCGCCCTGGCCCAGGCAACGGGTGCGCAGAACGGGCGTGACCTCGTCACCCTGGCACTCGATCCCGGCCTCGCCACCGCCGCCACGGTCTCGGCGCGCTTCGCCGAGACCGTGGCGGCCGATGCCCGCGGTCCGGTCTTCGGCGAGGTGTGGCGCACGAGCTGGGCCGGCCTCGCGCGGCTGCTCGCTTTGGCCGAGTTCGTGCTGACGGCCGAGGATCTGGCGCAGTTCGCCGCCGTCACGGGCTGGCTCGACGAGCTCGCCGCCGCACCCGATGCCGAGGGCGCCGCGTTTCTGGCAAAGCGCCTCGCCCGCCATCTCTCCGCCTACCGCAACGCCCACCTGCCGCTGGCACCGCTGGAGCGCCGCTTCCGCGCGATCCTCGGCTTCCTGGGGGGGCGCAAAAATTTTAGCGACGACGACATCCTCGCCTTCTGGCGCAATGAGATGGAGGCGGGCGAGCGGCCGGGCTTTCGCACAATCGCCGAGCATTTCGTGACCTTCGAGGCGGGCGCGCATCTGGTGGGCGGCCTGGACGGGCTGTCCGCGCCGGTCTCCCTCGACGCACATGCGGGTTGGGAGGAACGGCTCGACGCGGCACTCGGCGATCTTGCTGCCGCCGAACCGGCCGAGGCCCTGGCGGCCCTGCTCGCCGATTGGCCGGAGGGCCCAAAAATCCTCACCGGGGCCGAGCGCGAGGATCTGGCCGACTTCCTGCGCCTGGAGCCGTTCCACCGCACCCGGCCGCTAACGACTTTGCGGGCGGCGAGCTTCGGGCGGGTGCAATCGGGCATCGCCAACCGCCTGCGCCGAGGCGGCGGCGGGGCCGACGTTACCGAGCGGGCGACCTGTGTCGAGGCTGAGAGCTACACGTCGTTGCAAGAGCGGGCCGTCGCGCTCGCCGCCCATCTCGCGCGGATGCTGCGCATCGCGGCGGCCCTGCGCATCGCCGAGCGCGACGGGCTCACCCCGGAGGTGCGTGCCGCGCTGGATGCGGCGGAAGCGGATCTGCGCCGGGTGCGCCGGGCCGGCTTCGAGGACCGCGCCGCCCTCAATGCGGGCTTTGCCGCCGCGCAAGCCGCGCTCCTGCGCCTCACCGAAGAGGCCGCCCGGCTCGAACGAGCGCTCGCGGGCCTCGCCCGGCAGCGCCCGCTCGACGCGGCCTTCGCGGCGGATCGCTCCGTTTTCGCGGCGGCCTTCGCGGCAGCCTATGCCGAGGAGGCGGCGGCGTGAGCGACGACGCCCGACTGCTCGCCGAACTCCACGCCGCCCGCGCGCTGATACGGGCGCAGGCGCCTGCGCTCCGGCCGGGCCACGCTGCCCTTTGGGCCCATGCCAACCGGGAGCCCGGCGGCCCCGTCGATCTCGCGGTGGTCCGGGCGATCCGCTCCGATCCCGAGACCGCGCGGCGCTACCGCACCCTGCTCGGCGCGCAAGCCGTGGCCTACGCGCCCCTCGCCGCGGCGGCCTCGGACGGAGGGCTGACGCGGCGCCGGGTCGGCCCGTTCGCGCTGGAAATCCTGGAGGGCACGCCGCCGCTCCTGATCCTGCGCGGACCGGATGGGGGAATGCCGCGGCGGATCGAGGCGTGGCTCGGCGACGAGACGGTGCGGCTCGACCTTGGCTCGCCGGTCGATGGCGCGATCCTGCTCGCCCTCGATCCATCCGTGCCGGAGGCCGACCAACTCGGCCGGATGCTGCGCGACCCGGCCTGCGCGGTGTTCCTGTTGTGACGAGACCGGTCGTGCCCCAGCGGATCACGCGCGCATGACCGGGCTCGCGATCCTCGTCGTGATCCCGACCACGCGGGGGCCGCTCCGTCTGCGGTCGTTGAACCCGCGCCCCGGCCTGCCGGCGCCCGCCGCCTTCGCCGACGGTGACTACCGCCCCCTGCCCTGGTCGGCGGATTATGCCCGGCTCTGCGCACCGGGCGGTCCCGTCGCCCGGCTCGGCGGTGAGGCGGGCGGACCGCACGAACTGCGCCTGTCGGGCTCGTTCGATGCCGGCCGCTCCTGGGAGGTGCCGGTCTGTCTCGCCCACGGCCTCGCCGCCCGCGGCCACCGCTTCGTCGCGGAGCCGGCAGAGGCCGACCTGATCCTCTGGGCGACCGGGGCCGTCGATCTCGACCTCGCGGTGCTGCCCGGCGATTACGCGCTTCTCGACAAGATCGAGCGCTCCCGCACCCTGCTCGCCGAGGCGCCGGACGTGCCCCTCGCGGTTCTGCTGCCGGAGGGTCCGGAGCGGGAACCGGCCGCGGCGGCCTTCCACGCCCTCGGGCGGAAAGAGGCGCCCCGCCTCCTGCCGGGCGAGACCGTACAGGCGGCGGTCGAGGCACTGACCCAGCCAAACCAGATGAACGCATCGGAGCCGCAGCGACGCGCCCGCCGTCTCGCCCTGCCGGCGGGCGCCGCCGCGGCCGTCGTCCTCGTCGCGCTCGGCGGGTTCTTCGCCCTCGGGGCCCGGCAGGCTCCGGTCGTCGGTTCGGGGAACGACCCGGCGGCCGGCACCGCATCGGTGGAACCCGCTCCCGTGGCCGCTCCTGTGGCCGAGATCGCACCGCCCTCCCCTCCCCCGGCCGAGGCGCCGGCCGCGATCCGCGTGGAGGAATTGCGGGCGCCGCCCGGCTCGTCCTGCCGCCGCGTGGCCTTCGGTGCCGAGCAGCCCGAGCGCCGTCCCGTCACGCCGGAGAGCGGAGACCGCCTCGCGCCGACCCGGCTCGTGCCCGAGCTGTGCGGGCTTGCCATCGCGGCGGCACCGGGGCTGCGGCTCGAAATCGGGCCGGAGCTGCGCGCCGCCGCCCTCCCCCCGGTTCGGCTCGCGGACGGCGCGCAAGGCTACTTCCTGCGCGAGGGCAGCCGACAGAACCTCGTCTACGCGGTCCAGGCTCGACCGGAGCCGGGTGCCGCCCGGCCCGGCGGCCGGATCGTCCACGCTCTGACGCGCTGATGGCGGAGCCGCCCCGATGATGTTCGACCCTGCCGAGAGCCGCGCGCCGACGATGCTGACGCAGAGGAGGGAGACGATGACCCCAATCCGCTGGAGACGCCGGGCCGCCGGCCTGCTGATCGCCCTCTGCGCAGCGGGGCCCGCGCGGGCCCAGAGCGTCGGCTTCGACCCTGCCGATTACGGCCGGGCGCAGCTTCCGCTTCGCCAGACGACCGGCGACGCGGCGGCCTATGTCGATCAGAACAAGGGCGCCTTCGAGCCGATCAGTGAACTCGACCCGACGGACGGGCTCGCCGCGCTGGCCCGGCCGATCGGCCGCGTCGACATCGTTCTGCGCAACACCCGCACCGGCCAGCAGGTCGGCGCCTCCTGCACCGGGGCGCTGCTGCCCGGCGATTACGTGCTGACCAACCACCATTGCCTGCCGCAATCGGGCGACCTCACGCCGGTCAAGGCCTCGATCCTGATGGATTTCCTGACGCTGGACGGCAAAGGCGCGCGCCGCTTCGAGATCGATTCGAAGCCGGTCGAGCACGATGCCCGCCTCGATTACGCGCTGGCCCGCGTCGCCGGAAATCCGAGTGCCACCTACGGCACCGTCCGCCTCTCGGGCGAGGCGGTGGTGGGCAACCGCTCGATGCTCGTGATCCACCACCCCCTCGGGCGGCCCAAGGTGATGAGCCGCTTCCGCTGCTTCGCGATGACGGATCAGGCCGAGGGGCCGGATCTGCGCCACCGCTGCGACACGCTCGGCGGCTCCTCCGGCTCGCTGATGTTCGACGCCTCCGTTGCAGGCATCGCCCTGCATAAGGAGGGGGGCCTCGACCCCAAAGACCCGTCGAGCTTCAACAAGGCCACGCGCCTTTCGGCCATCCTCGGGCGCAGCCCCATCCTCGCCGAGATCGCCGCCGGCCAGGGCCGACCGGTCGCCGCCGCCTCGCCCGCCGGAGACACGCCGCCCAAAGCGAGCACGGCGCCCTCCGCCAAACCCGCCGCCCCGCCCGCCGACGGGCCGCTCGACCCTGCGGGCATGAACGCGATCCTGCGCGGGCGCTGAGGCGGCACCCTGCGCAGTTGCGATATGATGGCACTCGGCTAGGATGATGGCACTCTCGTCGTTCCACGGAGTGCAGCCGCTGGCGTCGATCACCATCCGCAACGTGCCCGACGAAGTGCACCGCGCGTTGCGCAGCCGCGCCGCGCAGCACGGGCGCAGCACCGAGGCCGAAATCCGCGCCATTCTCGAGCAGGCGGCCAAGCCAGAGGGCCGGCTGAAGCTCGGCACGCTCCTGTCCGCCATCGCCCGCGAGGCCGGCGGCCTGAGCGAGACCGAAGTGCAAGCGTTCGATCGGATCCGCGACAGGGTGCCGCCCGAACCGATACGGTTCGAGTGATCGTCCTCGACACCAATGTCCTGTCCGAGTTGTGGCGGGCCGTGCCCGATCCCAACGTCGTGGCCTGGGTCGATGCGCAAGCGATCGAGACCCTCTATCTCACCGCCGTCACCGTCGCCGAACTCCGCTTCGGTCTGGCGATGATGCCTCCGGGCAAAAGGCGGGACATCTTTCAGGATCGGCTGGAGCGCGAGGTTCTTTCCGCTTTCGCCGGCCGCGTGCTGCCGTTCGATCTCGACGCGTCGCGACACTACGCCGACTTCATGGCCCGTGCCCGCGCCGCGGGAAAAGCCATCGGCATGGCGGACGGCACGATCGCCGCAGCCGCCGCAGTCCGGGGCTTCAGCGTCGCGACGCGGGATACGAGCCCATTCGAGGCCGCCGGAATCAGCGTTATCGATCCGTGGCGGGCCGGGGGCTAACCGGGGCGCCACCTCACGCGTTCGCGCTTTTTTCGTGAGCAGACGGCAAAAACCGTTCTGCGCGATCCAGGGATGAGTGGGACGGGGCCGCGGCAAGGCCTGTGAGATGGAGACGAACGCCATGGAGGCCATCGAGGGGACAGCCGGGCCGGCGCGCGGCGCAGGCGGAACGGCCGGGAGCGCCGCGCCGGCATGGCGGCGGTGTCTCGGTGTGATGCTGGCGGCGGGCGCGATCCTCGCCCTTGCACCTGCCCACGCCAACCCGCTGACCGAGGTGCCGGGCACCCGCCCGCCCGCCGCCGAGGCGGAGGCGCCGCCGGCCCGTGACGAGGCCGCCGAGCAGGCCGAGGCCGGGGCGGTGAACCCGTCCGCGAACGCGATCATCCGCTCGCTCGCCCCCTTCGCCGACGGCAATCCGGGCCGTCCCGCCGCGCCGGTCGCGGTCTCCCCCGGCGATGGCGGCCCGAGCCTGCGGGTCGATCCCGCCCGCTCGGTCGATCTCACCGTGTTCTTCGCCTACGACAGCGCCCGCCTGACGCCGGAGGCGCGGGTTCAGCTCGAACCGCTGGGCCAAGCGCTGCAATCCCGCGATCTGGCCGGCCACGGCTTCCTCATTGCCGGGCACACCGATGCGGCCGGCGGGCTGGGCTACAACCGGCGCCTGTCGCTCGCCCGCGCCCGGGCGGTGAAGGCCCATCTCGCCGAGGCCTACGGCATCGATCCGAGCCGCCTGCGCATCCATGGCTGGGGCCCGTCCCGGCCGAAGGATCCGGCTCAGCCCTTCGCGCGAATCAACCGGCGGGTCGAGGTCAGCCTGATCGCGCCGGCGCGAAGCGGCGCCCTGCGCTTCATCCTGCCCGCCGCCGCGGAGGGCTGCGGGGCGGGCGGGCTCGACGATCCCCGCCGCCACGCCCCGCTCGACCTCGACGATTTTAGCGCAGCGCCGACGCCGCTGCCCTGCACCGAATGACCCTCGCGACATCACCGCCGACACACAGGATGCTTCCGATGCTGCGCGCACCCGCCCGAACGCTCGCCACCTTCGCCCTGATCGGCGGCGCCCTTATCGGCCTCGCCGTGCCGGTGGCGGCGCAGACCCGGCCCAACATCGTCGTGATGGGCGAGGATGCCGACGAGGATTCGGTGCCCCGCGGCAACCGCATCTTCCAGCGGGTGATCGCCGAACTCTCCGAGACGATGAACCTGCGCGGCTACAACGTCTACGACGAGACCGCGGTGGCGATGGGGATCACCCAGGCCAACCGGGTCCGCCGCCGCGACGCGGAGCTGATCGAGGTTGCCCGCGCGGTCCAGAATCCGCCGCTCGACGTGGTGGCGGTGTTCCAAGTCTACGCCGCGGCCTCGAAATCGGGCTATTCCGACATCGTGCGGCCGGAGGTGCGCATTCCCGGCCGGCTCCTCAACGTGCGCACCGGGCAATCGCTCGGCGCCTTCGAGGTGGCGGGGCTGCAACTCCCGCCCCTGCCCCAGGGCTGCGACCGGGAATGCCTGCTCGAACGGGTGGGCGCCGAGGCCAAAAGCATCGCCGCCGACGTCGCCACCGCGCTCACGGCCAAGCTCGACGGCGTGATCGCCCCCCGCCGCGGCGCCGATGCCGGTGCACCCGCCAACACCCTTCCGAACGCTTTGGCCGGCGCCGAGCCCCCGCCCGCGGCGACGGGGGAATCCTGCGGTGGCCTGCCGACGGCCTATGTCGTGCGCCTCAGCGGATTCTCAGCCCAGGAGGTGCAGGCGGCGGAGGAGTACATGGCCGCCTTCCGCTGCTACGAGCACCACCGCCCCGTGCGCGCCTCCGGCGCTACCGCCGAGTATTGGTACGAGACCCGCTCCGACTCGGCACGGCTCGGCCGCAACCTGCGCCTGATGCTGGAGCATATGAGCGCGCCGGGGCAGGTCCAGTTCTCCGGCAACACCTTCGTCGTCAGCCGCGTCGCCACCCGTTGACCCCGGCGCCGGACATGGCCGAGGCAGCCTCGCAGGCGGGCTGGCAGCGCATCGGGGCCGCAGTCGAGCGCGTCGCCGCCGAGGCGGCGATCCCGGTGCAGACCATCGCGCACGCCCACGGCCTCGTCGCCCACGCAGCCGGGCGCTGGCCGGCACCCGACGCCGTCCAGCCCGGCTACTGGCCGACGCTGTGCCTCACATGGCCGGCCATTGAGATCGAGATCCACGACGACCGGTTCGAACTCTATCGGTTCGGGCCCGGCGCCACGCAGATCCGCGAAGGGCGCTGCGGCCCGGACGCCCCCGCCGCCGAGACCCTCGACGCGCTTCTGCACGCCGCCTTCGGAGAAACCCCATGACCGATCGCAACCCGCTGTGCCGCTTCCTCGCCGGCCTCGTTCCCGGCCGGTGGGCCCGGCGCGGCCTGCTCGCCGGGCTGATGGCATCCTCCGTGCCGGTCCTCGCGGCCGAACCGGTCTTCCCGCCCGCCGGCTCGCTCGGCCTCGCGCCGCCACCGGGCATGAAGCCGGCCGCGAGCTTTTCGGGGTTCGAGCACCGCTCCGGCGCCTCGATCGTCCTCGTGGAGATGCCGCCGGAGGCCTGGAACCAGATCAACGGGAAGTTCACCCCCGAGGCCCTGGCGCCCTCCGGCTTCCGGGTGAAGGGCGGCCCTGAGCCGCTGACCGTGGCGGGCGGCGAGGGCTTCGTCCTGCGCGGGACGCAGGGCGCTAACGGACTCACCTACACCAAGTGGGTCGCCGTGGTGCGCGGCGCCCCCGGCACCGGCCTCGTCACCGTGCAGGTGCCCGAGACGGCCGCCAAGCAGGTGCCGGCCCCGGCTGTCGAGGCGGCCCTGCGCACGATCGCGTTCAGGCCCAAGGCGAGCCTCGCCGATCAGGTCGCTTCCCTTCCCTACAGCGTCGGCGACACCGCCGGCTTCCGCCCGATGGGGGTGTTCGCCGGCAACGGCCTCATCCTGACGGAGGGACCGAAGGACGTCGATCCCGAGCGCGAGCAGCCGGTGATCATCGTCGCGCCCTCGCTGGGTCAGGCGCCGGTGCCGGCGGGGGCGGAGGTCGCCTATTCCCGCCGGATCTTCACCGCGCAGAAGGATCTAAAGGACGTGGCGATCACCGACGAGGCGCGCAGCACCCGCGGCGACGCCGTGGTGGTGCGCCTGCGCGGCACCGGCACCGATACCAGGACCGGGCGGACGCTCGGCATGACCCAGACGGTGGTGTTCGAAGGCGGGCGCTACATGCGCGTGATCGGCTTCGCCGATGCCGGCCGAGCCGACGCGCTGGCCCGCGCCGAGCGCGTCGCCGCTTCGGTCGCGATGCGCTGAGCCTTCGTGCCGCGATCCCCCGTTCGCATCGTTCAGACCGAGAGCGCTTCCGTGAACCACGCCCATTCGATCCCCCGGCCGGGTCTTCGGTCACGCGGCCTGATCCTGCTGGCAATCCTTGCGGCCGCCCCAGGCACCGCATGGGCGCAGGATCGCGAGGCGTCCGCGAAGAACGAGTGCCGGCGCACGCCCTCGCTCTCCGAAGGGCCGGCCCTCGGCTTCGGGCGGATCACCGCGACGGGCCGGACCGCCTTCGTCAAGGACGGGCTGGAGAAACGGGGCTGCCCCGACGCCAGCGCGGAATGCCGCGAGCGGGCCTATCTGGTGACCGGCGATCCCGTGATCCTGGGCGAGCGCCGCGGCGGTTATCTCTGCGCCAGCTACCGCGGCGCGAAGGGCGATCTGGCCCGGACCGGCTGGATCCCGGCCGATGCCGTGGCGGCCGAGCCGCCGGCCCCGGTCACGCTCGACGACTGGCTCGGCATCTGGACCCAGGCGGAAGGCCGCATTCAGGTGAAGCGGGGGAATAAGCCCGGCACGCTCTCGATCGCGGGTGACGCGACTTGGGGCGCGGGCAGCCCGGAGCAAGTGGCGCGCGGCAGCGTCCATCTCGGCGAGATGTCCGGCACGGTCACGCCGAAGGGCGACAGCGCCAGCTTCGCCATGGGCGATAAAGGCACCCTGCCTGTCGAGAAGGGTGACGAAACCACGTGCAAGGTCTGGCTGCGCCGCTTCGGCCCCTGGCTCGTGGTGGAGGACAACCTCGCCTGCGGCGGCCTGAACGTCAGCTTCCGCGGCGTCTACCGGCGCGAATCGTGAGGGGGCGCAAGCGATGGCGGAACACGCGCGGGAAGCCCTTCGCCGCCCGGGCGCGGCGGAGCGAGACATGATCCGGCGCGCCCTCCTCGTCGCCCTCGCCGCCGGGCCGGCGCTCGCGGCCTGCTCCTTCCCGCCGACGACGATGACGCCCGCGGCCGTCGAGGCCTTTCTCGAAACGCCGCTCCCGCCCGGCCGCCGCGACCTGCGAACCTATACCGAGGCGGGCATCGACCGGCTGGTCCTGCTGCGCCTCGACGCGCCGGAGGCGGAGGCCGCCGCCTTCGCCGCCCACCTCGTGCCGGAGGGTCTCGAAGCCGGCGCCGATCCGGGGCTCGGTTTGCTGAGCACGTCGTTCGACGGCTGGATCGCGGCACCGCCGGAGGGAAGCGCCGGCGGCGAGAGGATGATCGGAGGACGGCGGGCGGTGAAGGTCGTCGTCGCACCGGCCGAACTTGGCTGGCGGCGGGTCTGGGTCGCGAGTTTCACGCTATGAGCCGCGCGCACCGACAGCCCCGACTCCCTCTAAGCGGACCATCAGGGGGTGCAAAATGGACCGGCAAAGACCGCATCGTCCAGGGGGAAACCGGCGCATGATGCTCGTCGTGACCGCCCTCGTCTGGACGCCGGCCCTGCTGTTCGCGCTCGGCTTCGCGCTGGTTCACCTCACCGGCTGCCGGGTGGACGAGGCGAGCGCGCATCCCTGCCTCGTCGCCGGCATCGATATCGGCGGCCTGCTCTATGCGCTGATGATGATGGGCTGGCTGGTCATCTTGGCCCTGCCCTTCATGCTGCTGACGGGCCTGATCTGGCTCGGCATCGGCCTGCGGGCGCTGGCGAGCGCGTGGCTGTCGTGAGGCGGCGGCTAGGCCTTGCCCGCCTCCTGGCGGTTCTCGCCGCGTTTCCCCTCCTCGCGGGCGGCGCCCGGGCCGAGGGGACCGGCTTCGTCGCCGAGCGCGCTTTCCCCCTGGCCGGCGCCTGCTACGGCCGCCACTACGACGCGGATCACATCGCCCGCCATCCGGGGCAGGTCGTGACCGCGATCCACCTCTCCGGCTCGTCCCGCGGCCTGATCGCGACACGGCCCCTGGCCGACCGGATCGACCCCGAACTCGATCTGACGCTGCGCATCGCATTCACCGACGGCGGACAGGCCGAGGGCACGGTCGGCTGCCCCGAGAGCGGCGGGCGCATCCGCCGTTGCGGACGCAGCGCGAGCTGCGCGGGTGATTTCGCCGTCGATCTCCTGCCCGACGGCCGGCTGCGGATCGTCAACGACGACGCGGATTCGCGCATTGCCCAGCCGGCGGTCGCCGAGCCCGGCTTCAGCCCGGACGCCGCGTGCCGGACGAAGGGCCGCTTCGTGCCGCCGGATGCGCAGAACCGGGTCTTCCTCCTCGCCCGGCTGCCCCTCTCCGCCTGCGGGCCGAAGCGGATACGAGACTAACCATGCCCTTCCGCCACCCAGATCTCGGCGCCCCCCAACCACCGCAGCGGCCGGTGTTCCGGTTCAGGGCAGGAATATGCCTCATCGCGGCCCCGCTGCTGGCGGTCCCCGCCGCCGCACAGGATCTCGGGACCGGCATCCTGCAGCACGCTCAGGCGGGCGGGCCCGAAATCGATAGCGGGCCACTCCGCGAGACTACCCGAACATCGCCGAACTCCGAGCCCGGCGAGGCAAACCAGCGCTTGCCCTTCGCCTCCAATCCCGACCTGCGCCGGGCGACGGTAGAGCGGCACCTGCGCAGCTTGCGCACGACGAACCCGATTGCGGCGGCCGAGGCCGGGCGGGAACTCGCCAAACACGATTACAACGGGATTTTCCGCGGCTTCCTCGATGGCACCGGGCTCGATCCGGCGGATGCCGGCGACGTGCTCACCGCTTTCATCGTCCTGCAATGGATGGTCGCCAACGACGCCACCGCAGAGCCGAGCCCGGCGGCGCTCCAGGCGATCCGCCGCCGGTTCGTGATGCCGATGGCGGCCAAGCCGCCGCTGTCGCAGCCCGCGAGCCGGGCCGCCTTCGCCGAACAGGTCAAGCTGCGCGCGGTGCTCCACCATGCGGGCTGGAAAGCAGCCCGACAGCTCGGCGTGCTGCCCCGCTTCCTCGCCACCCTCCCGGACGCGTTCATCCCCGCCACCAAGCTGCAGGCTCTGGCGCTGACCGAGGCCGGGCTGGTGGCGAAAGGTCAGGCGCAGGGACGGGCAGTCGCCCGGCCCTCCCCGCCGATGGCTTCGACGGACGCGGCCCCACCCGCCGCCGATCCCCGGCCGGCCCAGCCGCCCGCCCCCGGAGCGGCGCCGGACGCCTCGGGCCCGCCGCGCCACGCCGCCAACTGGGATGCGGTCGAGGGCGTGTATTTCCGCTCCACCACCGGTTTCGGCGTCGGCGGCATGATGACCATCGATTTCGAGCCGCTGATCTTCCTGCGCGACGGCACCTATTACGAGATCGGCGACACGGCGCTCGAAGACGTCGACCTCGCCGCCGAGCGGACGGCCCGGCCCCGGAGCTTCGGACACTGGAAACGCGCGGGCGGCAGCTTCGTGCTGACGGATTCGCGGGGCGCCTCGAACGACTACAAACTCGGCGACGGCAGTTTCTTCCGGGCCTTTCCGGCCGCTGCGGGCGAGAGCGTCGCGCGCTCCTACCGGCGCCTGTCGGGCGGCGGCAACAGCGCCATGGGCGGCGACGTCACGATCGCGGTGGAGAGCCGCTACGACTTCAAGGCGGACGGACGCTACGGGCGCGGCGGCTCGGTCGGCGCCGTCAATTCCGGGGCGAGCATCGGCGTCGGCACGTCGCTCGGCCGGCGCCGCGCCCCCGAGGGCGGCCAGTACCGCCTCGACCATCACACCCTCACCCTGACCGGTGCGGACGGACGCAGCCGGCGCCTGTTCTTCGCCTACAGCTCGCAGAAGGAGCCGCCCGAGGCCGATCGCGACATGATCTTTGTCGGCGACAGCGTGTTCTCCTCGAACGACTGAGCCGCGCTCGGGAGGCGCCAGACGCTTGCGCCGCCTCGCCCGATCGCAGAAGGACGGCCGCGCGACCTTCCCTGCCACCGCGACCGAGGCCCGATCCCGTGAAGAGCGTGAACCTGCTGATCGCCGAGGAACTCGGTGCGCGCGAGGGGCAGGTGGCGGCCGCCGTGGACCTGCTCGACGGCGGCTACACCGTCCCGTTCATCGCCCGCTACCGCAAGGAGGCGACGGGCTCGCTGGACGACGCCCAGCTCCGCACCCTGGAAGAGCGGCTGGGCTACCTGCGCGAGCTGCGCGACCGGCGTGCCAGCGTCACCGAGAGCATCCGCGCCCAGGGCAAGCTGACGCCGGAACTCGCCGCCGCCATCGCCGCCGCCGACACCAAGGCGCGGCTGGAGGACATCTACCTGCCGTTCCGGCCGAAGCGCCGCAGCAAGGCCCAGACCGCCCGCGAGGCCGGGCTCGCGCCGTTGGCCGAGACGCTGCTCACCCGGCCGGAGACCGCGCCGGAGCGAGCGGCGCAAGGCTTCGTGGACGCGGCCAAGGGCATCGAGACCGCCGAGGCCGCCTTGGAGGGCGCCCGCGCGATCCTGATCGAGCGCTTTGCCGAGGATGCCGACCTGATCGGCCGGCTGCGCGAGGATTTTTGGCGCGGCGGCGAGGCAGTGGCGAAGGTGCGCAAGGGCAAGGAGACGACGGGCCAGAAATTCTCCGACTACTTCGATTGGCGCGAGCGCCTGGAGCGCATGCCCTCGCACCGGGTGCTGGCGGTGTTCCGCGGCGAGAAGGAGGAGGTGCTCGACCTCGCTTTCGCCGCCGAGGGCGAGGATTCCGCACCCGGCGTGCCGGGGCCGTTCGAACTCGCCGTCTGCCGCCGGTTCGGCGTCTCCGCGCGGGGCCGGCCGGCGGATGCGTGGCTGCTCGACACCGTTCGCATCGCCTGGCGCACCAAGATCCGCACCGGCATCAAGGCCGATCTGCGCGCGCGCCTGTTCGAGCGGGCGGAGGAGGCGGCGGTGAAGGTGTTCGCCGGCAACCTCAAGGATCTCCTGCTCGCCGCCCCCGCGGGCGGGCGGGCGACACTCGGGCTCGATCCCGGCTACCGCAACGGCGTGAAGGCGGCGGTGGTCGACCGCACCGGCAAGGTCGTGGCCGTCGAGACCACCTATCCGCACGAGCCGCAGCGGCGCTGGAAGGAGGCGGTGGCCTCGCTCTCCCGGCTCTGCCGCGGGCACGGCGTCGAACTGATCGCCATCGGCAACGGCACCGCCTCGCGCGAGACCGACCGGCTCGCCACCGAGATCCTGGCCGCCAACCCCGATTTGAAGATGGCCAAGGTCACGGTGTCGGAGGCCGGCGCTTCAGTTTATTCGGCCTCGGCCATCGCGACTCGTGAATTGCCCGATCTCGACGTGTCGCATCGCGGCGCCGTCTCCATCGCCCGGCGCCTGCAGGACCCGCTGGCGGAACTGGTGAAGATCGACCCGAAATCCATCGGCGTCGGCCAGTATCAGCACGATGTCACCGAGCAGAAGCTGTCGCGCTCGCTCCAAGCGGTGGTCGAGGACGCGGTGAACGCGGTCGGCGTCGATGTGAACACTGCCTCCGGCCCCCTACTCGCCCAGGTCTCGGGCCTCGGCGCGTCGGTGGCGGACAAGATCGTGGCCCATCGCGACGCCAACGGCCCGTTCCGCACCCGCGCCGGGTTGAAGAAGGTGCCGGGCCTCGGCGCCAAGACCTTCGAGCTGGCAGCGGGCTTCCTGCGCATCCCCGATGGCGAGGATCCGCTCGACCGTTCCGGCGTCCACCCCGAGGCCTATCCCGTGGTGCGGCGCATCCTGGAGGCGACGAAGAGCGACATCCGCGTGCTGATCGGCAATGAAGCGGCCCTGCGCCCGCTTTCGCCCGCCGCCTTCGCCGACGAACGCTTCGGCGTGCCGACCGTACGCGACATCATCGCCGAGCTGGAAAAGCCCGGCCGCGACCCGCGCCCGGCCTTCAAGACGGCGAGCTTCCAAGAGGGCGTCGAGACGATCGGCGACCTCAAGCCGGGAATGCAGTTGGAGGGCGTCGTCACCAACGTCGCGGCCTTCGGCGCCTTCGTCGATATCGGCGTGCATCAGGACGGGCTCGTCCACATCTCGGCGATGGCCCGCAAGCGCATCGCCTCGCCCTCCGAGGTGGTGAAGACCGGCGACGTGGTGCGTGTGCTGGTTTTGTCGGTCGATGCGCCGCGCAAGCGCATCGCGCTGTCGATGCGGCTCGACGATCCGATCGAGGGCACGACAGCCTCGCCGCCGCGCGGAAACGCCCCCCGCCCCGAGGCGCAGCCCCGGCGCCCCGCGCCCGCAGCCCCGCCGCAGGATGGGGCGCTGGCCGACGCGCTCCGGCGTGCCGGCGTCTCGTCGCCTAAGCGTTCCTGAGGGACAAGCGCACGATCTGCCCACGGTCGGGGGCCGGCGTTTCACGGCGCGGGACCTCCGGGACCGTCGCCGACCGTTGAGCCGGCTGCCGCAGCGCGTCGGCCGCCTCACGCTGGGAACGCGCATCCCGACCAGCCGACAGGGCCTGCCCCGTGAGCGTGAGGGCGGGCGTCTGCCCGGTCGGATTCCAGCTCTTGAACCGGCACAGCACGACATAGTCCTGGATCGTGATCAGATCCGCATCCACCAGTGCCAGGGCCTCTTCGCATGTCTCGATGAGATCGGGATTCAAGGCCTGCTCCATCGCCAAAACAAACCTCAAAGAAATTATATGAGAGAAAATATCAACCTAAGATGCTGGCATGGGATCGAGCCGGATCGTCTGGGAAGGCGAGGGGCGGCTTGGATGCGGTGAAGCGAAGCGGGCGGGCAGCCCCTCGTGCAGGCCGTCCCCAGATTCGCCGCTTTTTTCGGTTTCCTGCGCGGCACAAGGCGCGGGTCTCACCCGCCCGCTGTGCCGCGCCGACGTTCGCTGGCGAGGCGGCGCTCGTACGGCGGGCGCTTCCGGTGCGTCGGTGTCCGGCCCGCATCGTTCACCGATGGAGCCTACCGAACCGTGATCCGCTTCGAGAACGTCACCAAGGTCTATTCCACCTATGGTCGGCGGCGCACTATCCTCGACCGGGTGAACTTCACTCTGAAGCCCGGCATCAGCTACGGCATCATGGGGATCAACGGTGCCGGCAAATCGACCACCATGAAGCTCATTGCCGGCGTCGAGGAACCGACCCGGGGCCGCATCTCCCGGGGTCTTCGCGTCTCCTGGCCGCTGGGCTTCGCAGGCGGCTTTAACTACAAGATGTCGGGCAGAGACAACGTCATCTTCGTCGCCCGGATCTACGGGGAGGATCCGCGGCGCGTGCTCGAATTCGTCGAGGATTTTTCCGAACTCGGCAGCTACCTCAACATGCCGGTCAGCACTTATTCGTCCGGTATGGGCTCGCGGCTCGCCTTCGGGATGAGCATGGCGATTCCCTTCGACACCTACCTCATCGACGAAACGCTCTCGGTGGGTGATGCGCGCTTCCAGAAGCGCTGCGCCGAGGTATTCAACAAGCGGCGCGAGACCGCGGACGTGATCCTGATCTCCCACACCATGGAGCAGATCCGCGAGTATTGCAGTCAGGCGCTGATCCTGATCAACGGGCAAGCGGTGGTCTACGACGACGTCGATGAGGCGATTACGGCCTACCGGCGCCTGAACAGCTAAAGGGGCGCCGGGCCGCACGATGGCGGCCTCCGGCTTATCGAGGCTCGGACACGCTTTCGCCGCGAGGGCGGGCCAGAGCTACGGGCGTGCGATCCGTCGCCGCCCATGATGCGGCGCGGCTGACCGTGCGAGGCGTGCGAGCACCGAAGACCATGAGCACCGAGATCAGCAGTCCGAGCAGCGCACCGCTGACCACCGCCGACCGTTCGACGGCCGTCACGGAATCGCTCAAGCGGTTCGCCCGCATCGCGCGCCAATCCGACCACAAGAAGGGCATTCGCGCCTATCAGACGCATATCCGGCGCGATCCCTGGATCCCCGTCTTCTTCGTGCTCCTGTTCCTGCTGCCGACGCTGGTCACCGCCGGCTATTTCTACCTCATCGCCTCGGACCGCTACATCACCGAGGCACGCTTTGCCCTGCGCCCGGCGCTCGGCAACGTCGATAAGGTCCAGAGCGAAGACACGGGCAACAACAGCTCCCTGTCCAAGCAGATGATCGCCCAGGACACGCTGATCACGACGAGCTACATCGCCAGCCGGCAGATGATCGAGACCATGGAGCGGCAGATGCCGCTCCGCGAGATGTTCTCGCGGGACGGCATCGACTTCTTCTCGCGCTTCGACGCCGACGAGCCGATCGAGCGGTTCATGCGCTACTGGCACAAGCGCGTGACGACCTCGGTCGATTCCAATGGCGGCATCATCAGCCTGAAGGTCGCCGCCTTCGATCCGCAGGAATCCTACACGCTGACCCGCGCGCTTCTCGACGAGAGCGAGCGCATGGTGAACGAACTCAGCCTCAAGGCGCGCAACGCCGCGCTGGCCGAGAGCAGCCGCGAACTCAAGAACGCCGAGGAGCGCCTGCTCACCGTCCAGCGCGCCATGCGCGACCTGCGCAACCGTGCCGGCATTCTCGACGCGCAATCGGCCAACAAGAACAACCTGTTGGTCATCGCGGAACTGCGCAAGAAGCGCATCGACCTTTCGGTGCAGCTCAACCAGAGCCTGCGCGATCTCGCGCCGGAGCGGCGTCCGATCCAGGATTTGAAGGCGCAGATCCAAGATCTCGATGACAACATCGAGAAGATCGAGCGGCAGATGACCAGCACCGACCCCGATCAGCGGCGCCTGCTGTCGGAGGCGATGACGGAATTCGAGGGGCTGGAGAACGAGCGCAAGAACGCGCTCCTCTATCACAACAAGGTGTTGGCCGCGAGCGAGCAGGCCCGCATCGTCGCCAACCGGCAAATCGAGTTCTTCACGCCCGTGGTCAATCCGGTCGTGCCGACATCGGCGATCGAGCCGCGCAAACACCTGATCACGAGCATCGTCGCGCTCGTGGCCATGGCGGTGTTCGGCTTCAGCGTCCTGATCCGGAAGTATCTCTACAGCTAAACCTGCGGACTCAGGCGATCTCGCCGGGCGGACGGCGGGTCGGCGGCGAGGCGGTGGGATCGGCCGGCGTACCCGGCTCGGGCGCGAGAGCGGGATCGGGCACCGGCGAGGGCGTTGCGGTCGCGCGCGGCTCACCCGCGGTGCCGCCGGTCCAGCCCTGCGCCCGCCAGCCCTCGGCGCGCTCGTCGAGATCGACCGCGCCGCCGCGCTGCATCAGGGCGATGACGCGGTCGGCGACCTCCCCCTCCGCCCGCACGGTGACCACGGTGCCGCCGCGCCGAATGCCCTCGGCATAAGTCTCGGCATCGGCGCCGCTCAGGCCCGCGCCGGTCAAGGCGCCGATCAGGCCGCCCGCGGCCGCTCCCACCCCGGCCCCCGACAGGGCTGCGACGAGCCAGCCCGCCGCGATCACCGGTCCGGCGCCGGGGATCGCGAGCAGCCCAAGGCTCGCGAGCAAGCCCGCGCCGCCGCCGAGGACGGTGCCGACCGTCGCACCCGCTCCCGCCCCTTCGGCCGCCGAACTCTCATGCTCGCTTGCCGAGCCATGGCCCGGCGCCGCCGGCTCGCCCGCGGCCCCACCGGCCAAGGCACCGGCCGCTCGATCCCCGCCGTTCAGCGAGACGATGCCGATATCGGATTGCGGCACGCCCGCCGCCTCGATGCGATCGATGACGCGGGCGGCGGCGTCCTGGTTGTCGAACAGGGCGGTGACGGCGCGTGCTGCCATGGTCGTTCCTCTCATCTGCTGTGGGGTCGGCCAGCCGTCACTCGGCGGCGACGTTGCCCCGGAAATCCATGCCGACGTTCAGCGTGCGGCCCGCATGCTCGGCCCGCCCGCGCCAGATGCCCTGCCCGTCGAGCTTCAGGTCGGCGACGTCGGCAAAGCCCATCTCGGCGAACCGCGCGCGCACCTGCGCGGCGGTGAAGCTGTTGGCGCCCGGCTCGAGCCGCCCGCCCACGGCCCCATGCGCCTTCTCCGCCGGTGTCACGGCGGGCGCCATGGGCTCCGGCGCGGCACGGACCGCCGTCGATGCCAGCATGGCGAGGAGGAGAAGGGGAAGGGCGCGCATGGCTCACAGGCTCGTCCGCAGGGGCTCGGCCGTTCGCCGGGCCGGTTGCCTGACCAAGCCCCGTCACCGGCCGAGGTTCCGTCCCGAGGCGGGCGTTGTCGGGGCCGGCGTTAACGCATCGCTAACCCTGTACCCGGCAAATCCTGCCGGGTGCGGTCCTGCGGGTGGCCCGCGCGATTCGACTTCGGGGATTCGGCGCGATGAGCGAAACGGCCAGGGCCGTTCCAGCGGGAGCAGGCGGGCTTGGTGCCCTGTCGTCCCTGCGCATGCCGAACCGGGCGAGCTTCCAGGCGCTCTCAAAGCGCTCGGACCTTTTCTTCGCCACTGCGGTGATGGGCATCCTCGTGGTGCTGATCTTCCCGCTGCCGGCCTTCCTGCTCGACATGTTGCTCGCGGTCTCGATCATCCTCTCGGTGTTGATCATGATGACCGGGCTGTTCATCGACAACCCGCTCGAATTCACCGTCTTCCCGACGCTGCTGCTGGTTGCGACCTTGCTGCGGCTCGCGCTCAACCTCGCCTCGACCCGGCTGATCCTCGGCCATGGCCACGAGGGCACGGCGGCGGCGGGCCACGTCATCGAGGCCTTCGGGCACTTCGTGATGGGCGGCAACTTCGTGATCGGGATCATCGTGTTCGCGATTCTGATCATCGTGAACTTCGTCGTCATCACCAAGGGCTCGGGCCGCATCGCCGAGGTGGCCGCGCGCTTCACCCTCGACGCCATGCCCGGCAAGCAGATGGCGATCGACGCCGACCTCTCGGCCGGGCTGATCGACGAGAAGGTGGCCAAGGCCCGCCGCTCGGCGTTGGAGGAGGAATCCTCGTTCTTCGGCGCCATGGACGGCGCGTCGAAATTCGTGCGCGGCGACGCGGTGGCCGCGCTCCTCATCACCGGCATCAACGTGGTCGGCGGCATCATCATCGGCGTCGCCCAGCAGGGGCTGGGCTTTGCCGAGGCCGCCAAGACCTACACCCTGCTCACCATCGGCGACGGGCTGGCCTCTCAGGTGCCGGCGCTGATCGTCTCGACCGCGGCCGGCATCCTCGTCTCGAAGGCCGGCGTGAAGGGCGCCGCCGACAAGGCGCTCGGCAAGCAGATGGCGAACTATCCCAAAGCGCTCGGCATGTCGGCCGGCGTCATGATCCTGATCGCGCTGCTGCCCGGCATGCCGATGCTGCCCTTCCTCGCCCTCGGCGGCGCCTCCGGCTACGCGGCGTGGCGCATCGCCAAGACGCAGCGCGAGACCCCGCCCGAGGCGGCCGAGGGCACACCCGGCGCCGGCGCTCCCGGCGGCAGCGGGGCACCGGCCGAGGAAACCGTCACCGACCTCCTGAAGCTCGACGACCTCAAGCTGGAAATGGGCTACGCGCTCCTCGCCCTCGTCAACGGCGAGGGTCAGGACCGGCTCACCGACCAGATCAAGGCCCTGCGCCGCCAGCTCGCGGCGGAACTCGGCATCGTCATGCCCTCGGTGCGCATCCTCGACAATGTGAGCCTGGAGGCCAATACCTACGTGGTGCGGGTGAAGGAGATCGAGGCCGGCACGGGCCAGGTCTTCCCCGGCCAGTTCATGGCGATGGACCCGATGGGCGGCCAGGTGCAGCTCCCCGGCCAACACCTGCTGGAGCCGACCTTCGGCCTCCCCGCGACCTGGGTCGATGCCGGCTTGCGCGATCAGGCCCAGCTCAAAGGCTACACCGTGGTCGATGCGGCCACCGTGATCTCGACGCACCTGACCGAACTGATCAAGGCCCACGTCTCGGAACTCCTGAACCACGTCGAGGTGCAGAAGCTGCTGCGCGAACTGCCCAAGGAGCACACCGAACTCCTCAAGGAAGTGGTGCCCTCGCAGATCGCCACCACCGGCATCCAGCGGGTGCTGCAACTGCTGCTCACCGAACGGGTCTCGGTGCGCGACCTCGGCTCCATCGTCGAGGGCATCGCCGAAGTCGCCGGCCACGTGAAGAATCCGCGCGACATCGTCGAGCATGTCCGCGCCCGGCTCGGCCGCCAGATCTGCGCGCAGTACCAGGGCCCAGACGGAACGCTGCCGATCATCACCCTGTCGCCGGCCTGGGAGCAGGCCTTCCTCGAATCGATCGTCGGCGAGCGCGAGGAGCGCTACCTCGCGATGCAGCCCTCGAAGCTCACCGAGTTCGTCAACACAGTGCGCGACCGCTTCGAGCAGGCGGCCCGCATGGGCGAGATGCCGGTGCTCGTCACCTCCGTGCAGGCCCGGCCGTTCGTGCGCTCGATCATCGAGCGCTTCCGCCGCGAGACCCCGGTGATGAGCCAGGCGGAGATTCATTCCCGCGCGCGGCTGCGGACGGTCGGATCGGTGTGAGGGCGTAACGCCCGCTCTCACGCGGGCGATGACAGCGCGACGAGAGGTTTGTGAGCGATCCGGCATGGCCCAAGCTGTGACCAGCACCCCCGAGGCCAAGCACACCATCACCGGTGTCGCCCGCGCCTCGGAGGAGACCGGGGCGGCCTCCGCACAGGTGCTCGGTGCCGCCGCGGAGCTGTCTCAGCAATCCGATCACCTGCGGGCCGAAATCCGAGGCTTTCCGGCGACGGTGCACGCCGCCTGAGGCCCGGCCCGATCGCGGACGGCCGTACGAAAAGAGCCGAGCCGACCTCAACGGGTCGGCTCGGCTCTTGATTCTGCGGGTGTTGTTCTTTCGAAGGGACGGCGTCGCCGGGAGTCAGCTCAACGGCTCGGCGCTGGCGTCAGCCGCCGGTCAGGCGTGTCCCTCGATCGCGCGCAGGACGGCGACCATTTGGTCGGCCTGGGAACGCGTGAGCCCGCTGCTGATGATCGTGCCGTCCCGGCAGATCGAACAGGTGCCGTCTTCGGCGACCCGAATTTTGATCGAAGCCATGATGTCCATCCAGGAGCCAGAGCGGCTCCCCATTCCGTCGAAGCTTAACCGTTCCTGAAAGGCTCGCAACCCTGCGCGTCCCATTCATCCACGGCAGCGGTGTCAGGTAAGGATCGATGAACCCGCCGTCACTGCGACGAAATGGACGCGGAACTGAGGGCGCGTGGTCCGAAACGCAACCGGCGGCGCGCTCGCGAGAGCGGCCGCCGGCAGGAGTGTCGACGATGGTGGATCAGACCGCCTTCTTCTCGAGCCGCCGCTCGATCACGTGGTTGTCGAGGCCCGGCGAGACGAGCGGCGGCTCAGGCGCGGCCTTGCCGTCCTTGCCCAGCGCGTTCGTGAGGCGGGAGCGCTCGAACAGCAGCACCACGACGATCGCCACGGCGAACGGGATGATCAGGTAGAACAGGCGGAAGATCAGCACCGCGGCGAGAACCGGCGCCTTCTCGGCATCGGTCTGGAGCTGCATGGCGGTGAAGAACACGAGTTCGAACACGCCGAGGCCGCCCGGTGCGTGCGAGGCGAGCGCGACGGAGAACGAGGCGAGGAAGATGCCGAGCACCGCGATGAAACCGGGATTCAGGGCATCCGGCAGGGCGAAGTAGATGATGCCGGCCGCACCCAGCAGCTCCAGCGGCGCCGCGATGAGCTGGCGCACCATGATGCCAGGCCGCGGATACTCGATCTTGAAATTGCGGATCGTCAGCGGGCGAAAGCGCAGCACCGAGCCGAGGACGTAGAGCGCGACGAAACCAAGCAGGCCGAAGCCGACCAGACGCGAGGTCGCGGGATTGGTCAGCACCGCGGGCAGCAGGTTGTCGAGCCGCGCGAGCAGGCCCGGATCGTAGACCAGAACGAAGCCGCCGAGGAGGATCGTGCCGAGGCCGAAGGTGAAGGAGCAGAGCGCCACCAGCACCGCGACCTGCGCTGCCGAAAGGCCCTTCGAGGTATAGGCCCGGTAGCGCACCAGGGCGCCGGAGAAGACCGAGGCGCCGATATTGTGCGAGAGCGCGTAGGTCGTGAACGAGCACAGCGAAACGAACAGCCACGAGATGTGGCGCACGCCCAGATGCAGCAGCGCGATCCGGTCGTACCAAGCCAGCGCGGCGTAGGCGACGAGGGTGGAGAGGGCCGCGAACAGGAAGTGGTGGAGCGGGATGGCGGCGAACGCCGCCTCGATGCTCGCCCAGGACAGGGTCTTCAACTGCCCCCAGAGCAGGTAGCAGGACACCGCCACCGCGGTGAGCCCGATCAGCCCCCAGAAGACTTCACTGACTTTTTTCATGGATGTCCGCCGCCTCTCTCGGGAGCGGTCTCTCCTGCGCCACGACCGCGCGCATCGCAAGCGGGACTGGGCAACCGTCTCGATGGGGCCGGCTCTTGCCGTCAGATCATGACGGTTTCATGCCGAAACATGCGGCTCTGGTGGATTCAGCCGGTCTCGCGCACACCGCTTTTCCGTGCGGCTCGTGCGCCAGGAAATGAAACGCGACGAACGCGCGGATACAATCCTGGAGGCAAGCGCGGACCGGCTTGGCCCCTACCCTACCGCGACGGCGTGACCTGATCGATATAGGTCGCGCTGGGCCCTCTCAGATCCGTGGGATTCACCCGCTCGCGATTGCCGGATCTGCCCTTGCCCGAACCCGGAATGGGTCCGGCCGCGTCGATGAGAGCCTCGTTGGTGATCGGGCCTGGGCGAAGCGCGTCGGTCCGGGGCCCCGGCCCCAAACGCTGCCCCTCATAGAGATTGATGCAGTCGCGCAGGGCGATCGGGTCGCGAATGAAGGTGCAGTCATTCACATTCGGGACGGGCGCCGCGCCGTTCGGAGTCACGAGGTTCTGGGCCACCCCGACACGCGATGCGGGCGTCGGCCCGAACGTCTCGGCCCGATAGGCGATGCCGTCCGGGGCGATGACGTTTCCTGCCGTCACATCCGATGGGGCGCCGCCCACATCCGACGCGGTCACCTGAGGCCCGCTTCCATCCAGCGAGATCACGCGCTGCGCAAATGCAGTCGAGGGGATAAAACCGGCGACACACGCCGCGAGCAGGACCTTGGTTCCAAACTGCAGCATGTCGCACCTATGAGAGAGCGGAGCGCGCCACTAAGTGGTTCGCTGCCGACTACATAGGTAAAAACTTCGTTTCCTATTCGCGGTTCCCCCGGTCGCCGTCAGGCCGGCACAGGCACTCAGCCGGGCTGCCGGGCCGGGTCGCGGCGTGCGGTTCCGATGGGGTGCCGGCAGGAAGCCGTGATCTCGCTTGCGTCGCCGGCCTCGTGCGGCCGGCGCGCTCGACAATTCAGCCGACGATCTCAGCCCTCAGGCGCGCGCCCGAAGCCCGATCGCGTCCATCTCGGCCTGTTCGCGGGCGGCTTCGGCCGCGCGCTCGGCGGAGCGCTCGCGATCCTCCAGGATCTCGACCTTCTTCAGTTCTTCGAACGCCTCGCCGAGTTCGGCCTTGGCCTCGGCAAGCTGGCCTTCCAGAGCGGCGGCCGACTGGCGCATGTTGTCCCGGCGGCCGGTGGCGGCGCGGGCATAGGTCGGGTAGGCGAAATGGGCCGGATCGGAGATCCCGGCACGGGCCTCCTCCTGCGAGACTTCCCGGTCGAGTTCGGCCGCCATGCGGTTGAAGTCGGCCATCATCATCTCGATCTGCGCCACCCTGCGGCGCTTCTCATCCACCTGGAACCGACGCAACCGGATCAGCGTGTCACGCGATTTCATGTCGGGCCATCCACTCCACGCTACGCCGGGACGCGACCCGATCGGCGCGGGCGATCCACATGGACCGTTACCCCGACGCGCTCTTCGAAGTCGCCTCACGCACCGCCGACAATGGCGGCCAACCGGTCGTAACCCTCGCTGATGGAGGTTGCTTCTTCCTTACCCTGCCCCAGAAAAGCCGTCAGATCGGGCATGAGAGCGACCGCTTCATCCACCTCCGGCGACGAACCGGCACGGTAGGCCCCGAGCCGGATCAGCTCCTCCATGTCGGCGTAGGTCGCCAGCACCTTTCGCGCCCGGCGTACGGTGGGCAGATGGGCGGGGTCGCAGGCCCGCGGCATGGTCCGGGAGACCGAGCGCAGCACGTTGATCGCCGGGTAGCGCCCCTGTTCGGCGATGCGCCGCTCCATGACGATGTGCCCGTCGAGGATGCCGCGCACCGCATCCGCCACCGGCTCGTTGTGGTCGTCGCCCTCCACCAGCACGGTGAAGAGGCCGGAGATCGCCCCCTCTCCCACGCCCGGCCCCGCCCGTTCGAGCAGGCGCGGCAATTCGGAGAAGACGGTGGGCGTGTAGCCCTTGGCGGTCGGCGGCTCGCCGCCGGCGAGTCCGATGTCGCGCTGGGCCATGGCGAAGCGAGTGATCGAATCGATCATGCACAGGACCTGCGCGCCCTGATCGCGAAAGTACTCGGCCACTGCCAGCGTCACGTAGGCGGCGTTGCGGCGCATCAGCACCGGCTCGTCGGAGGTCGCCACCACCACGACCGAGCGGGCGAGCCCCGCCGGGCCGAGGTCGTCCTGGAGAAACTCCTGAACCTCGCGCCCGCGCTCGCCGACGAGGCCGATCACCGCCACGTCGGCGGCAGTGTAGCGGGCCAGCATCGAGAGCAGCACCGACTTGCCGACGCCGGAGCCGGCGAAGATGCCCATGCGCTGTCCCCGGCACATGGTGAGAAAGGTGTTGATACAGCGAACCCCGAGATCGAGCGGCGGCCCGACGCGCCGTCGTCCGTGGGCGGGGGGCGGGTCGGCCCGCAGGGGATAGATCGCGGGCCCCTGCGCGAGGGGGCCGAGGCCGTCGATCGGGCGCCCGAGGGCATCGACGGTGCGTCCGAGCCAAGCGGCGGAGGGGCGGATCGCGCCCGCCGCCTCGTCGCGCACCAGGGCCGGACAGCCGCGGCGCACCCCCTCCAGCGAGCCGAACGGCATGGCGAGCGCCCGGTCGCCGGCAAAGCCGATGACTTCGCAGGGCACCGTCGCGGCCGCGACCCCGGCGCCCTCCACCATCACATCGATGCGCCCGCCGAGCCGCATCGCGGAAACCGGCCCGGCCACCTCGACCAGAAGGCCGCGGATCGCCGTCACCCGGCCGAAGGTTTCCAGGGTCTCGACGGTCGAGAGTGCGGCGAGCGCCGCCGCCAGCCCCCCGGAGCCGCGCTCCTGCGTCATGTGCTCCGACCCCGTTAACCGCGTCCTGCCACCGAACCGGCCGATGTCTTAACACCGCCGGACCCCGCGCCAAGGCTCCCGGCCCCCGATCCGGACGGCGAGGCCGCCGCTCGCGAGAATGGGATCGGAGACGAATGGCCTCCGTCACGTTTCTGCAACAGGAGAGCCAAGCTGAGACAACAGAAGGGGTTAGCGGGCGAGGCTCATCCCCCGATTCGGGCGCGCGCACAGCGCCGGGGAACAGATCGCCAACGATCGAGAGAATCGCCCCGGGACTCGAAAGAGACAATGCTTGCAAGCGGGATTCGGGTTTTGTTAACGGTTAAGGAATAGCGTTTCGAAAGTGGGAATGAGGGAGCGTCCGCCGGGGCCGTCGGCGGACGACCGGCGGCAGCTTGTCTCAAGCGCCCCGAAACGGCCTGTCCGGTGGGGATCACGATGCGCGTACTTCTGATCGAGGACGACAGCGCCACGGCGCAGAGCATCGAATTGATGCTCAAGTCCGAGAACTTCAACACCTACACGACTGACCTTGGTGAAGAGGGTGTCGATCTCGGCAAACTCTACGATTACGACATCATCCTTCTGGATCTGAACTTGCCCGACATGTCGGGCTACGAGGTGCTGCGCAGCTTGCGCGTCGCCAAGGTGAAGACCCCGATCCTCATCCTGTCCGGCATGGCCGGCATCGAGGACAAGGTGAAGGGCCTCGGCTTCGGCGCCGACGACTACCTCACCAAACCCTTCCACAAGGACGAACTGGTGGCGCGGATCCACGCCATCGTCCGTCGCTCGAAGGGCCACGCTCAGTCGGTCATCACCACCGGCGACCTGATCGTGAACCTCGATCAGAAGACCGTCGAGGTCTCGGGCTCGCGCGTCCACCTCACCGGCAAGGAGTACCAGATGCTGGAACTCCTCTCGCTGCGGAAGGGCACCACGCTCACCAAGGAGATGTTCCTCAACCATCTCTACGGCGGCATGGACGAGCCGGAGCTGAAGATCATCGACGTGTTCATCTGTAAGCTGCGCAAGAAGCTGGCGAACGCGTCGGCCGGCAAGAACTACATCGAGACCGTGTGGGGCCGTGGCTACGTGCTGCGCGAACCGGTCGAGGGTGAAGACCGCATGGCGGTCTGAGACCCGTCTCCGGGACCTCGCCAACGAACCCCGCTCCGGCGGGGTTCTTTCGTTTCAGGGTCAGCCGGTCCGTCTCGGCCCGCATCGAGAAGCGACCGACCAGCGCGGCGGTCGCCCCGGAGGCGAGCGTGCCGAGCTCGCGGACGGAAAACCCTTCGGCGAAAGCCGGCAGCGGCGCGAGGCCGAGGAGGACGGCGACGACCCGTCGTCGCCTCCGCCTCATCCCCGCTCGACCCGGACCGAACCGCCGAATCAGGCCTCGGCCGGCTCCTCGCGAAAATACGGCTCGACGGCGCCCTTGAGCTTGACCGTCATCGGGTTGCCGGCCCGGTCGAGCGCCTTGCCGGCCGAGAGCCGCACCCAGCCTTCGCTGACGCAGTATTCCTCGACATTGGTCTTCTCGGCGCCCTTGAAGCGAATGCCGACGCCGCGAGTGAGAACCGCCTCGTCGTAGAAGGGGCTGTTCGGGTTGACCGAGAGACGGTCGGGAGGGGTTTCGGACATGGGTCGTGCGTTCCTGGAATTCGTGCCGGCCGGTTACGGCAATCGCGGCGCGCCCGCAACGGCACGCTCGGCCCGCACCGCCTCGATCAGCTCCGCCACCCGTCCGCTCTGGAGGAGCGGGATCCACCGCATCACCGTCTCATGCGGGAAATCCCACCACGCCGCCTCGACGAGCGCGGCCGTCGTCGCCTCGTCGAAGCGGCGGCGCACGATCCGGGCCGGGTTGCCGGCGACGACCGCGTAGGGCGGCACGTCCCGCGTGACGACGGCATGGGCTGCCACCACCGCGCCATGCCCGACGGTGATGCCCGACAGAATCATGCAGCCCGATCCGAGCCAGACATCGTGGCCGATGATCACGTCGCCGCGCGAGGCGTGATAATCCTGGGGTGCGTTCGCCCCCGGCCAGAGGCCGGTCATCGCGGCGAACGGATAGGTCGAAACCCAGTCGAGCCGGTGGTCACCGCCGAGCAGGATCTCGACCCGATCCGCGATGGAACAATACCGGCCGATCGTCAGCTGCCGGCCGGATTCGGGGAAGCGCACCTTCGGCCGGCCGTAAGAGTATGCACCAATTGTGAAATTCCAGCGCTGGGCCAGCTTTTCCAGATGCAGCCGGGTCTCGTTGTGCGGGTTGCGCCCCCGCCTCAGCCGTTGCAACAGATGCCTCAACAGTGCCCCCCGCAAGAAGAGGGTGCGGGCGCGCAAAAACGAGCGGAAGAGGACGGCATCGCCATGGCCGACAATATGTCCGAGGATCTGAAGTCCGGGGCGCTCGTCTACCACCGACTGCCGAAACCCGGAAAGCTCGAGATCCAGGCCACCAAGCCGCTCGGCAACCAGCGCGATCTGGCGCTTGCCTACTCTCCCGGCGTCGCCGCCGCCTGCATGGCGATCTACGACGACCCGCAGGAGGCCGCCACCCTCACCATCCGCCAGAACCTCGTCGCCGTGCTCTCGAACGGCACCGCCGTGCTCGGCCTCGGCGATATCGGCCCGCTGGCCTCCAAGCCGGTGATGGAGGGCAAGGCGGTCCTGTTCAAGAAGTTCGCCGGCATCGACGTGTTCGACATCGAGGTGGACCAGAAGGACGTCGACAAGCTGGTGGACGTGGTCTGCGCCCTGGAGCCGACCTTCGGCGGCATCAACCTTGAGGACATCAAGGCCCCGGAATGCTTCGAGGTCGAGGAGCGGTGCCGGGAGCGGATGAACATCCCGGTCTTCCACGACGACCAGCACGGCACGGCGATCATCGTCGCGGCCGCCGTCCTCAACGCACTCGAACTCGCCGGCAAGCGGCTCTCGGACGCCAAGATCGTCACCTCGGGTGCCGGCGCGGCGGCTCTGGCCTGCCTCAACCTCCTGGTCTCGCTCGGCGCGACGCGTGAGAACATCACCGTCACCGACATCAAGGGCGTGGTCTACAAGGGCCGCGCCGAGCTGATGGACCGCTGGAAGGACGTCTACGCGCAGGAGACCGACGCGCGGACCCTGGCTGAAGTGATCCCCGGCGCCGACGTGTTCATCGGTCTCTCGGCGGGCGGCGTGCTCAAGCCCGAGTATCTCGAGAAGATGGCCGAGAAGCCGCTGATCATGGCGCTGGCCAACCCCTACCCCGAGATCATGCCGGATCTCGCCGAGCAGGCGCGGCCCGACGCGATGATCTGCACCGGGCGCTCGGACTTCCCCAACCAGGTCAACAACGTCCTCTGCTTCCCCTACATCTTTCGGGGCGCGCTCGATGTCGGCGCCCACAAGATCAACGAGGAGATGAAGAAGGCGGCCGTGAAGGCGATCGCAGCGCTCGCCCGCGAGACGCCGTCCGACGTGGTCGCCCGCGCCTATGGCGGCGAGGCCCGGCCGTTCGGGCCGCGCTCGCTGATCCCGAGCCCGTTCGATCCGCGCCTGATCGTGCGCATCGCGCCCGCGGTGGCCAAGGCAGCGATGGATTCGGGCGTCGCCGGCCGTCCGGTGGAGAACATCGACGCCTACGCGGAATCACTCGACCGCTTCGTGCACCGCTCCGGCTTCATCATGAAGCCACTCTTCTCCAAGGCGAAGAGCGATCCGAAGCGCGTCATCTACGCCGAGGGCGAGGACGAGCGCGTGCTGCGCGCCGCACAGGCCGTGGTCGAGGACGGTGTCGCTCGGCCGATCCTGGTCGGTCGCCCGCGGGTGATCGAGACCCGCATCAAGCGCTTCGGTCTCGACCTCAAGCACGGCGAACATTTCGACCTGATCGATCCCGAGGACGATCCGCGCTACCGGGATTATGTCGCCACCTATCTCGAAATCGCCGGCCGGCGCGGCATCACCCCCGATCTCGCCCGGACGCTGGTGCGCACCAACTCCACCGTGATTGCGGCGCTCGCGGTGCGCCGCGGCGAGGCGGACGCGCTGATCTGCGGCTTGGAAGGCCGGTTCGAGACGCGCCTGCGGGTGATCCGCGACGTGATCGGACTCTCGCCCGACTCGATCGACTTCGCCGGCATGAGCCTGATCGTGACGAAGAAGGGCGCCTTCTTCCTCGCCGACACCCATGTCCGCCAGGATCCGAGCGCGGAGGAGATCGCCGACGTCGCCATCGCCTGCGCGAACCATGTCGGCCGCTTCGGTCTGACGCCGAAGATCGCGCTCCTGAGCCACTCCGATTTCGGCCAGTCGGATTCCGCCTCCGCGAAGAAGATGCGGCGTGCGCTCGAACTGATCCAGGCGCGCGCGCCCGATCTTCAGGCGGACGGCGAGATGCAGGCGGATTCGGCCCTGTCCGAACTCATCCGCGACCGGGTGCTGCCGAGTTCGAACTGGAAGGGCGCGGCCAACATCCTCGTCTTCCCGAACCTGGATGCCGCCAACATCGCCTTCCAGTTCGCCAAGGTGCTCGCCGACGCGCTGCCGGTCGGTCCGCTGCTGATCGGCCCGGCCAAGCCGGCGCACATCCTCACGCCCTCCGTCACCGCGCGCGGTATCGTCAACGTCACCGCCGCGGCGGTGGTGGAGGCGCAGGCCTCGGTGCCGCTGCAGGTTGCGCCGGAGGCCGAACCCGGTGCGGGGCCGCTGTCGGAGTAACGCAGCGCGCCTCGGGGCTATCCCTGCCTCGCGCGGGGACGGCCCTGAGCTTGGCTGTAATTTTGCATTCAGTTCCGGGCGTTGAAAGCGCCTGGAGTCTGCAATGTGCCTTGGTGACGATCCGACCTGTGCCGCCTTCGCCGAGCATCGGCTGCGCTACCGGCGCGACATGGAGCCGGAGCGGCGTGCCTTCCTGAAGAGCAGCTTCGTCGCAACCGGAGGCGCTGCAGCCCTGGCGGCGGGCGGCCTTTCGCTGGTGAGCCCGGCCCTGGCGCAGAGCAGCGCACGCCGGCTGAAGCAGACCGCCCATTACCACCTGCCGGCCAATGCCGAGACCATCCACTGGGGCTATTTCTCGAAGACCCTCAAACCCCAGGTCGAGATCGAGTCGGGCGACTTCGTCACCATCGAGACGCTGACCCACCACGCCAACGACGACGCCGAGCGGATGGTGACGGGCGATCCCGGCGCCGAGAGCGTGTTCCTCTGGACCAAGGAAAAGAAGGGCGTGGCCCGCCGCGGCGCCGGGCCGGAGGATTCCAAGCTCGGCCCCGGCGGCGGGCTCGGCGTCCATATCTGCACCGGCCCGGTGGCGATCCGCGGTGCCGAGCCCGGCGACGTGCTGGAAGTGCGCATCCTCGATGTGGCCCCGCGCCCCTCGGCCAACCCGAAATTCAAGGGCCGGACCTTCGGCAGCAACGCGGCGGCGTGGTGGGGCTACCACTACAACGACATGCTGGGGGGCAAGAAGCGCGAGGTGCTCACCATCTACGAGGTCGATGCGACCGGCGAGCGCGACTGGGCCAAGGCGGTCTACAGCTTTCCCTGGCCGGGCGTGACCGACCCGGACGGCCGCGAGCATCCGACGATCGATTATCCCGGCCTGCCGGTCGATCACACCAAGACCAAGCGCAGCTTCGACGTGCTGAAGGGCATCCGCGTGCCGATCCGCCCGCATTTCGGCACGATGGGCCTCGCCCCGTCCGAGGCGGAGATGGTGAACTCGATTCCGCCGAGCTACACCGGCGGCAACATCGACAATTGGCGCATCGGCAAGGGCGCGACGATGTATTACCCCGTCGCCGTGCCCGGCGCGCTGTTCTCGGTGGGCGATCCCCATGCGAGCCAGGGTGATTCCGAACTCTGCGGCACGGCGATCGAGTGCTCGCTCACCGGCACGTTCCAGTTCATCCTGCACAAACGGGCCGATCTCGCCGGCACCTCGCTGGAATCCCTCGACTTCCCGATGATCGAAACCGCCGACGATTGGGTGCTCTCGGGCTTCAGCTACCCGAACTACCTGAAGGATCTCGGCCCGGACGCGCAGAACGCGATCTTCCAGAAATCCTCCCTCGACCTCGCCATGCGCGACGCCTTCCGCAAGATGCGTCAGTTCCTGATGCAGGCGAAGGGGCTGACGGAGGACGAGGCGATCTCACTGATGTCGGTCGCGGTCGATTTCGGCATCACCCAGGTGGTCGACGGCAACTGGGGCGTCCACGCCATCGTCAAGAAGGCGATCTTTTCAGAACGGACGGTCTGACGACGCCGGGCGGCCGATCCTCCAATCCGACGCCCTCATCCTGAGGTGCCGCGAAAGCGGCCTCGAAGGATCCTCCCGATCCCGCGCGATCTCTGGAGGATCCTTCGAGGGCGACGCTCCGCGCCGCCACCTCAGGATGAGGCGGGGATAGGGAACCGGACCTCGTCGTCGCTCACAGCGCGCGGATCTTCTCCTCGATCCGCTTGGCCTCCGCCTCGTCCACCTGCACGGGCCGGCCGCTATCGTCGGGGATGCCCTCGCCCGTCTGGGCGATGGTGGTGTCGCGCGGTCGGGCATTGGGGCCGGTGGAGTCGGTGCGCTCCTCGCGCTTCGGGCGGTCGTCGTCGCTCATGGTGGCCATCCTGCTCGCGTCCTTCGCCTAAGGAACGCTCACCGCTGCCCCGGTTTCCCGAGCGGGGTTCAGGCCGCCGGCCACCCCTCCCCTTTCGCCAGGAGCCGCGCCGCGACATGGCCGCCGGGGAACACGGCGGCCACGCCGGGCCGCTTGAGGCGCAGATCCCAGGCGCGCAGTTCCGCATAGCGCAGATGCAGCACCCGCCCGTCGCCGGAGCGGGAGACGAAGCAGCGCTCGAACGCCAGAAGCTGCGTCGGCATCGGCGGGTGCGGGCCGGCGGCCGTGTCGATCTCCAGAGCGAGCGAGGCCTGCGCCCCCGCCTCGAAGGCGCGGAACGCGTCGAGCAGGGCGTCGTACTCGACGCCATCGACACAGAGCTGGAGGCAGAAGCGCGGCGCGAAATCCGCCGCGCGGTCGAGCGGGCTGTCGCGCCGCAGCGTCAGGGCGAAGCGCCCACCCTCGGCGTCGGGCAGGGTGAGGCTGTGATCCTCCGCCACGCCGTCGAGCGCCCGCAGGCGGTCCGGCTCGATCGGCGAGGGCGCCGCCTCGCGGCCCTCCGCCCGGCCATCGGTGCGGAAGTGCAGGAGCGGGTTGATCCCCGCCGCGACCACATCGGGATAGCGGGCGAGATAGAGGCTGGTGCTGAAGCGGGGGCTCGGGTCGAGGCCCTGCGCCGCGCCGACCCGCTGGTAATGGCGCAGCGGATCGAGTCGGGTCCGGCCGCTCTGCCGGCGGTAGAAGGCGGTGTCGAAATCCGCGTTCGGGTTCCGGTCCCGGCGGGCGCCGACCCACGCGTAGTGCAGGAACGGATCGAGGCCGCTGCGCGCCACGTCCGGATTGCGCTCGCGGTAATAGGCGGCGTCGAACAGCTTCGGGACGCGGCCGATCACGGCGCGGCGCAGGAGCCCGCTGGCAAGGCCGACGAGGCGGGCGACGGGGGATGCGCTCATGCCACCACCTGCGCCTCGCACAGGGCCCGGATCGCGGCCGCGAAGCCCTCGGCGTCGCAATCCGCGGCGATTTTTTCGCTGCCCTCCACTCGGACGCGCTCCCACAGGGCGGCATCCTCGTGGAGCGCCACCAGCGCCTCGGCGAAGGGTTTCGGGTCGCGCCAGTCGCGCACGAGGATGCCGGCGCCGTCCGCCCAGCCGACCTGATCGGCGAGGATCGGCGTGACGACGCAGGGCAGGCCGCGCGCCACCGCCTCGTGGACCTTGTGCGGAATGCCGGCGGCAAAGCGCGTCGGGGCCAGGAACACGCGGGCGGTATCGAGATAGGGCTCGGTCTGCGGCACCCGGCCGGTAACGTGTACGCCCGGCTCGCGGGCATAGCGCTCCCGGATCTCCGGCGCGATCCCACCCACGATGGTGAGCTGCGCTGCCGGCAACCGCGCCCGCACAAGGGACCAGACCTTGTCGAAGAACCAGTCGAGGGAATCGACGTTGGGCTGGCCCTCGCGGGCGAGCGCGCCGACGAAGACGAAGCCCGTGCGCCCGGCAAAACCCGGTGTCGGCGCCTCAGGCCGGGTCAAAGCGTGGCCGAGCACAGTGGCGTTGCAGGCGCTGTAGCGGGCAAGCACCCGTGCCTCGGCCGGCGAGACGCAGACCACCGCGTCGGCGAGGCCGAACAGGCGCGTCTCGCGCTCCGCCTGCCACGCCAGATCGGCGGCCACCGCGCTGCCCGCGGTCGCGGCCTCCGTCACGAAGTCGCGCAGTGCGAACAGGGCTTCGGAATCGAAGATCACCCGCGAGCGCACGAAGCTCCGCGGATCGAGCCCGGCGGCGTGCAGCGCCTGCGTGACGAACAGGATGTTGTGCGGCCGGCTGACCCAGAGCACGTCGTAATGGTCGCGCCGCTCGGCGATCAGGCGGGCGAACCCCTCGTCGCCGCTGGCGTAAGAAATCTCGATGCGCTCATCGAGGTCGCGGTAGCGCCGCGCCTCCTCCGCATCCGCTTCGTAGTTCGGGAAGAACGTCACCGCGTAGCCGAGACCCGCCATGGCGTTGAGGATGGCGTTGGCCCGCGGCAGGCCGGCGCCGAGATCGAGATGCGGCACCCGATCATCGACGTAGAGCACCCGCAGGCGCCAGGGATCGTGATCGAGGAGGCCGGTGCCCCGCGGCTGCGGCCCCTGCGCGAACAGGCTCTGCCGGTGCCGGTCGAGGAAGCGGGCGCGGTTGCGGTCGAGCAGCGCCTCCACGTCTTCGCGGCGGGCGCTGGTGGCGTTCTCGTAGTGGATCGCCGTGGCGCGCGGCTGCACGATGACGCGACGCCCGGCCTGATGGCAGCGCAGGCAGAGATCGGTGTCCTCGAAATAGGCCGGGGCGAAAAGCGGATCGAAGCCGCCGAGCGCCTCGAACAAGGCCCGCTCGATCATCAGCACCGCGCCCGAGACGTAGCCGACATCGCGGGTCGCGGCATGCTCGGGGGCGAAGGGGTCGGCGTTGCCGCGCCCGTGCGGGTGGGTGAGCTGCGCGTCGTCGCGAAAACCCGCGCCGGATTCCTGCAGCACGCCGCCGGGGAAGACGAGGCGGGCGCCGACGATCCCGGCGCCCTCGTGATCGCGGAAGGTCGCGACCATCGCCGCCAGCGCGCCGGGCAGGAGATCGACATCCGGGTTGAGGAACAGGATGAAGCGCCCCCGCGCCCGCGCCGCGCCGGCGTTGCAGGCGGGCCCGAAGCCGGTGTTGGTGGCGTTCTCGATCAGCGTCACCCCGTCGAGATGCGGGTAGAGGGCGCGGGTTTCCGGCGCGGAGGCGTTATCGACCAGCACCACCTCGAAGGTGACGCCGGCCAGCCCCTGGCTCGCGCAGAGGCGGTAGAGGGTGAGCGCCAGGAGATGGCGGGCATCGCGGGCGACGATGACGATGGAGACGTCCGGATCGGGCTGCGGCGCGAAGGCGAGGCGCACGCCGTTGCGCTGGATCGCGTCGAAGATCAGCGCGGCCTCGGCGAGCGCGGCACGGCGGCCGGTGCCGGGATCGACGGTGTCGAGCAAGGGGACGGCGGGGGTTTCGCTCATGGGCTAAGCCGTGCCTTCCGGCAGGACGATCCGGCCGATCCCGTCATCGGTGAGGAACAGGAGGCATCCGCCCGCCGGGGGCGCAGACGCTGCACGGAAGGATAGGTTCACGGGCAGCGGCGCGGGTAGGCGCCCGGTGAGGTCGGCATAGGCGTCGATCGTGCGCCGATGAAGCGGCGTAACCCGCTCCAGGCGCAGTTCGGACGTGCCCTCTCCCGCGATCAGGAAGGCCGCCGCCGGATGGGTGCCGTTGACGAGCACGCCGGGCAGCAGGGTTTCGATCTCGATGCGATCGCCTGCGCTGCCGACGATGCGGCCTTCCGTTTCCCAATCGGCCTGGATCCGGGCGAAGGCGCGGGCGAGCGCCGCGCGGGTTGCGGGTGGCAGCGTTCGGTCGCGCACCCATTCGGGCGACAGGGCGACATCGAGCGCGCCGAGATCGGGCGGATCGCCGACGGTCGATGCCTCGGCACGGGCAAACCAGCGCTGCCGCTGCGGCGTGTAGACCGCCGCCGTGCCGTGGCCGGGTCGCCGCTCGGTGGCCACCAGCACGCCGAGATCGGGGGTGGCGGCGGGGCGGGACTTGGCGGTGGTTTCGCAGGTTAGGGCGAGGCCGCCACCCTTGATGACAACCGACGCCGCATCCGGGTTGCCCTCCCCTCTCCCCGCAGGCGGGGAGAGGGCTTCGGCGACCTTGTCGTTGCGACCCTCTCCCCGCGTGCGGGGAGAGGGGATGCCATGCTCGACCCGCCCTGCCCTTAGCAATTCAATCAGCTCCGCCTCCGCTGCCAGCGCGGTCGCGGCGTAGCGGGTGAACAGCGCCTCGCTCGCCCGCGTCAGCCGCGCCAGGGCGTCGGCATCGCTGGCCACCGCCAGAACCGCCTCTTTGACCGCTTCCGCATCCCGGCAGCGATGGGCCGGTTCCACCGGCTCGAAGCCTTCAAGGCCGATCTCGGTGCCGACCACCGGGCGGCCAAACGAGAGCGCCTCGCCGACCTTCATCTTGAGCCCTGAGCCCATCAGCATCGGCGCCACGACGAGGTCGGCCTGCGCGTAGAAATCCTCGAGCCGGTCGAGATAGCCGAGCAGCCGCACGCCGGGGCCTTCGACGCCGGGCAGGCTGCGGCAGATCTCGCCGGCGATGACGAGTTCGGGCCGATCCGGGGTCCAGCCCTCGCGCCAGACCCGGATGAAGCGGCCGATGGAGAACAGGTTCGGGTCGTTGCCGTGGCCAAGGAAGCCGATGCGCGCCACACGCTCCGGCACGGCGAAGGGCTTCTGGACCGGGAAATGCGGCGGCAGCAGCAGGACGCGGCTGTCGGTCAGGCTTGCGAAGGAGCCCGCTTCCGCCGCCTGGATCGCCAGCACGACATCGGCGCGGGCGAGACCCGCCGCCTCGCCGGCTGCGTCGGTGTAGAAGAAATTCGGCTCGGCGCGGAACGGGCGGTACTGGTTCTGGCGACCGGCGAAGCGGTCATGCGTGTCGATGAGCGTGAGCACGCCCGGCGGCACCCGCTCCAGGGCGCGCGACAGGAAGACGTAGTTCACCAGAACGGCGCCGGTCTCGGGGTAGGCGGAACCGTACCACGCCACGAAGTCACCGACCTCGTCGGGGCACCATTCGTCGATCCCGAACGCGGTTGAGCGCGTCTTGAGCGGGATGACCGTGCGTGCCTCGATCAGGAAGACGTTGCGGAACGTCCGCTCCATTGCCGCAAGATCGGTCGGCGGGTGCTGGCCGAAGCGGCGATAGATCTGATCCTCGTGGGCGTAATAGGCGAGATCGATGGCAAAGCCGCCGCGGGTCAGCGCCTCGCAGGTGGCCGCCAACCGGCGCCGATTGCCGGCGCTCACGGGCGCCGCCGGCATTGGCGTGAGAACGAGGATCGCGGGCTTGTCCGCGTGGTCCGGCAGCATCACGAAGCCCATGTGGTCAGTGCCGTGAAGCCGTGGGCGTGGAGCGCGAAGGAGCGTTCGGGCAGGCCCTCGGGCGCCGCGCCCCAGACGGGTTCGAGCGTGAGATGCTGGCGCGGGTGTTTGCCGAAGCGCAATCGTGCCCCGGCCACCCGCGCACAGCCCCAGCCGGCGCGGGCGCGAAACAGCAGCCCGTGCGGGATCGCGGTGCCGCCGAAGGTCCAGCCGTGATCCTCGTTGGCGAGGTCCGGCGCATCCTCGGCAACCGGGAGCGCGATGACCGCCGCCTCGATGAGGCCGAACAGGCGCCCGAGCGGCGCAAGGCCGCTCGTGCCCGCCGAGAGCAAAGCCCGCGCGAGCAGAATCCGCTCGGCCGGGGGCAGAACATCGCCCGCGGCCGGCTCGGGCCGCACCACGAGGTCGTGGAAATGCGTGGCGAGGCTGATGCCCTCGCGCAGCGCGGCGCTCTCCGCTTCGAGCGCGAGCAGGCAGATCGGCCCGTCCAGCGCGCCTGCATCGAGGCCGGAAAAGACCCACGTCACCAGCCGCACGTTCTCGGGCGCCGCGACATGCAGCGGAATCGGCAGCGACGGCGGCAGGGGAAAGCGCAGCACGCAGGCGCCGCGCGCAGCCTCGATGAGCCGGCCGGGGACGGGCTTTACCGGCTGTGACAGCGCAGCGGCGCTCATGCCGTCACGCGATGGGCGGAGGAAACCGGGCCTCCCACCCGCACCCTCATCCTGAGGTGCCGCGCAGCGGCCTCGAAGGATCGTCCAGAGATCATGCGGGATCTGGAACATCCTTCGCGGCCCGCTGGCGCGGGCACCTCAGGATGAGGACGGCGGATCGGGATTCCCGGTTTCATCGGCGCCGCTTACGCCTGCGCCAGCGCCGAAAGAATCCGCGCCCAGGAGCGTGTGCCCTTGTGGAAGCTCGTCAGCTCGTATTTCTCGTTGGGCGAGTGGATGCGGTCGTCGTCGAGGCCGAAACCGATCAGCAGCGTATCGAGACCAAGGATGCGCTTGAAGTCGCCGACGATCGGGATCGAGCCGCCAGCCCCCACCGCCACCGCCGGGCGGCCCCACTCGGCCGAGAGCGCGGCCTGAGCGGCGGCGAGTTGCGGCATGTCGTAGGGCAAGGCCACCGCCCGCGAGCCCTTGTCGCAGATCACCTCGACCGAGCAGTCGGAGGGGATGCGCGCGCGCACGAAGGCCTCGAAGGTCTTCGAGAGCTGCTCCGGGTCCTGATCGTCCACGAGGCGAAAGGAAACCTTGGCCGAAGCTTGAGAGGCGATGACGGTCTTCGCCCCCTCCCCGGTATATCCGCCGATGATGCCGTTGACGTCGCAGGCCGGGCGCGACTGGATCAGCTCGATCGGCAGGCGCCCGCGCTCACCCGCCGGCTCCTTGAGACCGATCGGGCCGAGAAACTTCTCGGGCGTCAGGCCGAGGCCGCGCCACTGCTCCAGCAACTCGGGCGGCGGCTCGCGCACGCCGTCGTAGAAGCCCGGCAGGGTCACGCGGCCGTCGGCATCGTGCAGGTCGGCGATGATCCGCGACAGGACGTGGATCGGGTTGGCCGCAGCGCCGCCGAAGAAACCGGAATGCAGGTCGCGGTCGGCGCAGGTCACCTTCACTTCGTAATAGGCGAGCCCGCGCAGCGAGGTGGTGATCTGCGGCGTCGCGCGATCCCACATGCAGGTGTCGCAGACGAGCACCACGTCGGCCTTCAGCCGCTCGCGGTTGGCCTCGACCCATTCGGGCAAGCCCTTCGATCCGTTCTCCTCGGCGCCCTCGATCAGGATGGTGACGCCGACGGGCAGGTCGCCATTCATCGCGAGATACGCCCGGCAGGCCTCGACGAAGGTCATCACCTGACCCTTGTCGTCGGACGCGCCGCGGGCGACGATGCGCTTGGTGCCGTCGGCCTCCTCGATGCGCGGCTCGAACGGCGAGGTCTGCCACAGGTTCAGCGGATCGACTGGCTGCACGTCGTAATGGCCGTAGAACAGCACGTGCGGCGCACCCGGCTTCGGGCGGCGCGCCAGCACCACGGGGTGCAGCGAGGTTTCCTCGACGCTGGTCTCGAAGCCGAGCGCGGTCAGGTTTCCTTCGAGCCACTGCGCCGCCTCGCGGCAATGGCCGGCATAGGCGGAATCCGTCGAGATCGAGGGGATGCGCAGCCATGCGAACAGCCGCTCCAGGCTGTTGTCCAGATCGCGGTCGATGTCGTTGAGAACGGGGTCGAGTGCATCGGCCATGGCGGCTCCTCGAAGTCGGCGTGCGCGCGAAGCGTTAGCCGAGCTTCTCGCGCTGCGGAACCCCGCTCCGCCGGGTAGCGCACCCCGGCGCCTCGCCGGTCCGTGATCGCGCGGTGGCGGCCCTCCGACGGCTGAGCGGAACAGGGCCACCTTGGAATGGTTATCGACACGACCCGGTGCGGGCCCCGAGCCCGCGCCCTTCCAAGACGCGCTCCCCGTCCGGCCCCTCGCGAAGCCTTCCGCCTCGCGTTCCGTCCGTGCGGAGCCCGTTCCTCATCACGGATGTAACCATGCTCATCGACAGCGGTTCGCCCGGCGCCGTCGGGACAATCGGCATCACGCTCACCATCAACGGTGAGCGGCGCGCGCTTCAGGTGGCGCCCTGGACCACGCTGCTCGACCTCCTGCGCGAGCGCCTCGACCTCACCGGCACCAAGAAGGGCTGCGACCACGGCCAGTGCGGGGCCTGCACCGTGCTGGTGAACGGCACCCGCATCAATTCCTGCCTCACGCTCGCGGTGATGAAGGACGGCGCCGAGATCACCACCGTCGAGGGCCTTGCCGGGCTCGCCCATCGCGAGGGCAAGAACAGCCTCCACCCGATTCAGGAAGCCTTCGTCGAGCACGACGCCTTCCAGTGCGGCTACTGCACGCCGGGCCAGCTCTGCTCCTCGGTCGGCCTGATGAACGAGGGCCACGCCAAGACCCGCGACGAGATCCGTGAGGCCATGAGCGGCAACATCTGCCGCTGCGGCGCCTACACCAACATCGTCGATGCGATCGAAGAGGTGATGCACCAGGGAGACGCCCGATGAACCGCTTCGATTACGTTCGCCCCAGCACGGTGGCGGAGGCGGTGCAGGCCCTGGGCAGCGACCCGGCGGCCCGCTTCATCGCCGGCGGCACCAACCTCATCGATCTGATGAAGTACGACGTCGAGCGGCCGGGCAAGCTCATCGACATCACCCGGCTGCCGCTCGGCGAGATCGAGGAGCACGACGGTGGCCTGCGCGTCGGCGCCCTCGTGACCAACGCGACGCTGGCCTACGATGCCCGCATCCGCGAGCGCTACCCGCTGCTGGCGGACGCGATCCTGGCCGGCGCCTCGGCGCAGCTGCGCAACGCGGCCTCCACCGGCGGCAACCTGCTGCAGCGCACCCGCTGCTACTACTTTTACGATACGGCCACGCCCTGCAACAAGCGCGAGCCGGGCAGCGGCTGCTCGGCCATCGGCGGCGTCGATCGCATCCACGCGATCCTCGGCACCAGCGAGCACTGCATCGCCACCCACCCGTCCGACATGTGCGTGGCGCTCGCCGCGCTAGAGGCGACGGTGCAGGTGAGCGGGCCGAAGGGCGACCGGGCGATCCCGTTCGCCGACTTCCACCGCCTGCCCGGCGACGAACCGTCGAAGGACACCAATCTCGCCCCCGGTGAGATCATCCTCTCCATCGACCTGCCGGCCAAGGGCTTTGCCGGACACCACCACACCTATCTGAAGCTGCGCGACCGGCTCTCCTACGCCTTCGCGCTGGTTTCGGTCGCGGCCGCGCTCGAACTCGATGGCGAGACCATCCGCACCGCGCGCCTCGCGCTCGGCGGCGTCGCCCACAAGCCCTGGCGCAATAGTGAGGCCGAGGCGCTGCTCCAGGGCAAGCCCGCGACCCGCGAGACCTTCAAGGCCGCGGCGGATCTCATCCTGCGCGAGGCCAAGCCGCAATCGACCAACGGCTTCAAAATCGAGCTGGCGCGCCGCGCCATCGTTCGCGGCCTGGAGCAGGCCGCCGCCGGCACGCCCCAGTCCCAGTCCGACAAGCGCATCCAGTAAGGAGCAGCCATGACCGTTCAGATCAGCCCGGCGGCTGGCCGCGACCGTTTCGTCGGCAGCGCCGTCAGCCGCGTCGATGGCCCGGCCAAGGTCACCGGCCTCGCCAAATATGCCGGCGAGTTCGCCGCGCCCGACCTCGCCTACGGCGTGGTCGTGTCGAGCGCCATCGCCAAGGGCAGCATCCGCAGCATCGACGCCGCCGCCGCGGAAGCGGTGCCCGGCGTCATCAAGGTGATCACCCACGAGAACCGCCCGGCCACCTCCGACAACCCGGAGGATTACCAGGATGCGGTGGCGCCCCCCGGCGCGCCGTTCCAGGCGCTGGCGACGAACCGCATCGTCTTCTCCGGCCAGCCGGTGGCCCTCGTCGTCGCCGAGGATTTCGAGACGGCGCGCTACGCCGCCTCCCTGGTGCGGGTCGATTACGGGGTCGTCGCTCCGCGCACCGACCTCGAAGCGCAGGCGCCCGAGGCCTACGATCCGCCGATGAAGCGGGCCGGCATCAAGCCGCCGCCGGAGCCGTGGGGCGACGCCGCAAAGGCGTTCGACGCCGCCGAAATCCGCGTCAACGGCCAGTACCGGATGGCCGACGAGCACCACAACCCAATGGAGCCGCACGCCTCCACCGTCGTCGTGGAGAAGGACGGCACCTACACGGTCTACGACAAGATCCAGGGCGTCTCGAACACCCACGACTACATCGCCAGCGCCTTCGGCCTGAAGCCGGAACAGGTGCGGGTGTTGAACCCCTATCTCGGCGGCGGCTTCGGCTCGGGCCTACGCCCGCAATACCAGCTCTTCCTGGCAATGCTGGCAGCAAAGGATCTCGGCCGCTCGGTGCGGGTGACGCTGACCCGTGACCAGATGTGGTCCTTCACCTACCGTTCGGAGGCGCTCCAGACCGTCTCGCTCGGCGCCGACCGCTCGGGCAAGCTCACCGCGCTCAAGCACGACGCGGTGCAGGGCACCTCGTCTTACGAGGATTACCAGGAGGTCGTCGTCAATTGGTCGGGGGTGCTCTACGAGTGTGACAACGTCGCGCTCACCTACAGCTTGGCCAAGCTCGACACCCCGACGCCGGGCGACATGCGCGCGCCGGGTGCCGTGACCGGCGTCTACGCCATCGAGACGGCGATGGACGAGCTGGCCTACGCCACCGGTCAGGACCCGATCGCGCTCCGCTTGAAGAACTACACCGAGAGCGACCCGACCGAGGACAAGCCGTTCGGCTCCAAGGCCCTGAAGGAGTGCTTCCATCAGGGCGCCGAGCGCTTCGGCTGGAGCCGGCGCAACCCGCAGCCGCGCTCCATGCGCGAAGGCCGGGAACTCGTCGGCTGGGGCATGGCCACCGGCATTTGGGAATCGATGATGATGCAGTCGAGCGCGCATGCCGTGCTCACCGCGGACGGCCGGCTCGAGGTCGGCAACCAGACGGGCGACCTCGGCACCGGCACCTACACGATCCTGACCCAGATCGCCGCCGATACGCTTGGCCTGCCGCTTGATCACGTCACGACCAAGCTCGGCGACACCAAGCTCGCCAAGGCGCCCGTGGCCGGCGGCTCGTGGACGGCGGCCTCCTCCGGCACCGCCGTGATGAAGGCTTGCCACGATATCGCCGAGCAGGCGTTCAAGCTGGCCCGCGGCATGGAGAACTCACCGCTCGCCAATGCCGATTTCGAGCGCGTGGTGTTCTCGAACGGTCGGATCGAGGTGGCGGGCGATCCGTCCAAGAGCGTGGCGCTCGCCGACGTTCTAAAGGCGACCGGCACGCCGAAGCTGGAAGCGACCGGCGAGGCCGCTCCGGACAAGGATTTCGCGCAAGAATACGAGGCCTACACCCATTCGGCGATCTTCGCGGAGGTGAAGATCGACGAGGAACTCGGCCAAGTGCGCTGCACCCGCGTGGTCTCGGCCATCGCGGCGGGCAAGATCATCAACCTTAAGACCGCCCGCAGCCAGATCCTCGGCGGCGTCGTCATGGGCATCGGCTCGGCCCTGCACGAGGAATCAATGCTCGACCACCGCATCGGCCGGTTCATGAACCACAATCTCGGCGAGTACCACGTACCGGTCCATGCCGACATTCACGACATCGACGTGATCTTCGTCGACGAGGAGGACAAGGCAAACCCCCTCGGCGTGAAGGGCCTCGGCGAGATCGGCATCGTCGGCGTGGCCGCCGCGATCTCGAACGCGGTCTACCACGCCACCGGCAAGCGCATCCGCCACCTGCCGATCACGCCCGACAAGATCTTGGGCGAGGACTGAACCACCCCGTCACCTTGAAGACAGAAGCCCCGCCGGCCCCGTGCCGGTGGGGCTTTCTTTTGAGAGCCGGCTCCGGCAACCCGCGCAACGGGTTCGGATGAAGCGCGCCTCCTTCCGCTCGATGCGCTAAATCTGCACGCGCCTTGCTAGTCCGCGCCGTCGCCGCGTCTGATCCCGAGCCTTCAGCCTTGAACACCCTTCTCGTCTTTCTCGGTGCCGGCCTCGGCGGCGTGATGCGCCACGGCGTCAACTTCTGGGCCGTGCGGCTCGGGTCGAGCTTCCCGTGGGGCACGCTCGGCATCAACGTCGCCGGCTCGGTGCTGATGGGGATCGTCACCGGCTGGTTCGCCCTGCGCGGCGGGCCGCCTCAGGCGCGGCTGTTCGTGGCCACCGGAATCCTGGGCGGCTTCACCACCTTCTCGACCTTTTCCCTCGAAGCCGTCACCCTGATGGAGCGCGGCGATAGCCTGGCGGCGCTCGCCTATGTGCTCGTCTCGGTGCTGGCGGGCATCGGCGGGCTCGCCCTGGCGCTGATCGTGATGCGCCACGTCCTGTGAGGGAGGAAGCGGTGAGCGAATGGCTCCTGTCGTGGCGCTTCTGGGCGCTGCTCTCCGCCGGCTTTGCGGCCGCCACGGCGATCCTCGCCAAGGTCGGCATCGACGGTGTGGCGCCGGATGTGGCGACCTTCATCCGAACGCTCGTCGTGGTGGCGCTTGCCGGGGCGATCCTCCTCGCCGCCGGTCAGGCGCAGGAGCTTGGCCGCGTCTCCGGCAGAAACCTCGTCTTTCTGACCCTGTCGGGGCTCGCCACCGGGGCATCCTGGCTCTGCTACTTCCGGGCGCTCGCGCTGGGTGACGCCGGCCGCGTCGCGCCGCTGGACAAGCTGAGCGTCGTGTTGGTGGCCGTGTTCGGCGTCCTCTTCCTCGGCGAGCGCCTCGCGCCCCATCACTGGCTCGGCGTCGGGTTGATCGCGGCGGGCGCGGGGCTGCTGGCATGGCGGGCCTGATGCGCGCCGTGCTGACGGGCCTCGCCCTTGCCGCCTCCCAGCCGGCCTCAGCGGAGGCCGATCCCTTCGTCGATGCCGCCCGGCACGTGCCGGGGTTCGCCCTCGACATGCGCTATGCCGGTGCCGACAATTTCGTCGGCCGGCCCATTGCCGGCTACGAGGCGCCGCGCTGCCTGCTCACTCCGCAGGCCGCCCACGCGCTGGCCCGGGTGCAGGCGTCGCTGGCACCGGACGGTCTCGGCCTGAAGGTGTTCGACTGCTACCGCCCGCGTCAGGCGGTGGCCGACTTCGCCGCCTGGGCGCGCGACCCGGCCGACACGCGCATGAAGGCCGCCTATTACCCGCGGACCGACAAGGCGGATCTGTTCCGCCTCGGCTACATCGCCGAGCGCTCGTCGCATTCCCGCGGCTCGACCGTGGACCTGACGCTGGTGCGCCTCGGGGACGGCGCCGAACTCGACATGGGCACGCCGTTCGACCTGTTCGACCCGGCCTCGGCAACGGATTTTTCCGGGGTCAGCCCGATCCAGGCGGGCAACCGCCACCGCCTGCGCGACGCGATGATTCGCGCCGGTTTCGTACCCTACGCCCAGGAATGGTGGCACTTCACCCTCAAGGGCGAGCCCTACCCCGACACGGCCTTCGACCGGCCCGTTCGCTGATCGGCGCCGTCCGACCGCGCCAAACCGCGATGCCGCAGGGATTTTCCAGAGCGGATTGAATTGTTCTAAATCGATAGTGCAAAGCCTCACAACAGAACTCAATTAAAGCATTTCCAATGTTTTGAAGATCACTTGCGCAATATCGACAGATGGAGCCATGATGAATGCATGGCACACCTTCTGACATCTCCCAACGCTTCTCACGTCGGCGCGTGGCCCGCGCGGGCCGATACGCTCACCTCGGTCCGCGAAGGCCCCGGCGGCATAGCCGGATTGCTCGCGGCCCTCGACGCCTTGCTCGAATCCGTGCGCCTCGCATGGTGGGACGGCTCCTCCCTCGGCTTGAGCCGGGGCGGGCTCGAATTCCTGGTTGGGCTGGAACCGGGCGACGCGACACCGCCGCGGCTGGTGCCGGTCGAAGCCCGCATGCGGGCAAGGGCCCAGGGACAGGGGCTGGGACAGGCGCGGGTGCAGGCATGAGCACCGGTCTCGTCACGGCCCCGCCCGACGCGGCGGAGCGGAACGCCCAGGGCACGTTGGAGCAGGCGCTCACGACCGCCTTCTGGCAGGCGCTTCAGCGCGAGCCGATGCATGTCATGGCCGCACTCGAAGCCGCGGCGCGCACCGTCGGTACGCTCTACCGGCAGGTGGCCGCCGCCCACGGCCCCGATGGGCATTGCCCCTGCGGCTGGGTGCCCGACCCGGAAACCGACCTCATCGTCCTGGAAGCGATGCTTGCTGCGGCCCTCTCCCGCCCGGCCCAGCGGGATCTCGTCGACATGGTGCCGGCCGGGCGGGCCTGAGCGGTCCGGCGAACATCGCTGCGAGAATCAGCCGCTAGATTTCGCAAGCGGCTGGCCATACCGCGAATCGGCGAGGCAGCCCCCCTCCATGGGGCCGCACGCCGCCGGCTTCGCCTCAGGATCAGACCGTCGCGCCCGCCTCCAGCAAGGCCTCGTCTTCGTCGTCGGCCTCGCCGTCGATCTCGGCATCGGCCTCTTCGTGGCCGGTCACGCCCGCGGCTTCCGCGAGGTTGCGGGCGACGCGGCGCAGGAGCTTGCGCAGGCGGCGGCGCTCCTTGTTGTCGAAGTCTTCGAGCAGTTCGGCCTCGACCTCGTCCCAGATCCGCTCGATCGCGGCGGCCTTGGCAAAGCCCGTCTCGGTGAGGCGCACGCGCACGATGCGCCCGTCGCCGGCTTCGGCCCGGCGCTCGACGAAGCCGAGGGCGGCCAGCCGCGAGATCGTCTTCGAGGCGGTCGGCGGGCGCACCCGCAGGGTCGCGGCGAGATCGCCCATGGTCATGCTGCCGGCCGCCGCCAGCGCCTGCACCACCTGCTCCTGGCCGGCGAACAGGTCGAGCTCGGCGAGCCGGTCGCCGATCCGGGCGCGGTGGAGCCGCGCCGCCTGGACCAGCGCCCAGCCGACGCTCTTGGCCGCCGGGGGGCGCAGCCGCTTGACGGTCTTGCCACCCTTGTCCTTAGCCGCGCTTTTGCCGCCCGACGGAGCGGGGGCCTCGCCGTGTGTCGCCACGGCGAGCGCTTCATTTGCCGCCGACATGATCCGGTTTCCCTTCACGGACGTGCGGGCTCCTGAACGATGCCCGGAAAGAGTGCCCTCTGGGCGGCCCGCAGGGCAAGCATCTGCCGACCGGCGATGAAACTTCGATGACAGAAGTGATTCCCTTTGCCCCCACGGGCCGACAACACACCGCTTTTGCAAGAAACCGCTTCACGGCACGGCCGATTTCGTGGATTCCCCCGCCGCATGAGCTTCCATCGAAACCGAGACGGCGGGCTGTGTTCATGAAGCGCCGCGAGGCGCTCGGCCTCTACCCCCTGCGCGACCTGCGCCGCGGCGCCGAAGGCGCCTGGAGCGCGACCGGCCCCGATCCGGTCTTCGCGTTCGGCCCGGCGGACGCGGTGACGGCTCTCTCGGGCCAGCGCGTCCGCCTCCGCTGCCGTCCGGATTCGGTGCGACCGGTGCTCGCGGTCGACGTGCCGGGCGAGGTCGAGCCGCGGCGCTACCGGCTCACCTTGCGGGATGGCGGCACCGACGACCTGATCCGCCTGCCGCCCAGCGCGAGCGCGCTGCGCCTGGAAGCCGCCGAAGCGGGCCCGCGCTTTCGCCTCGATGCGGTGCGGATCGAACCGGCGGGCCGGATCGAGGCGGCGCTCCTGTCCGCCCAAAAGATCATCGAACGGTTGCCGCCGCAGGAGCGCCGGCCGCTGCGCCTCCTGCGCCGCGCCGTCGGCCTGCTGCGCAGCGTGCCGCCCGGCGAGATCTGGCGCCGCCTCACCCGCGCCGCCCAGACCCACCGTCCGCCCGCCAGCTACGCCGCCTGGATTCAGGCGGTGGAAGCCAAGGCCCTGCCCTCCACCGAGATCATGCGGGCGCAGCTCGCACCCCTGCCGGAGCGCCCGCTGATCTCCCTCCTCATCGCGGCCGGCGACGCCGATCCGGTCCAGCTCGGGGAGACGGTCGCGAGCCTGCAAGCGCAGCTCTACCCGGATTGGGAGCTGTGCCTCGCCGCCACGTCCTCGGCCGCGCTCGACGCGCTGGCGGCGCAGGACAGCCGCATCCGTCTGCTGCCGCCCGCCGACGGCAAGGCGGCCTCCCTCGATGCCGCGCTGGCACAGGCGCGCGGCGCCTCTCTCGCAACGATGGAGCCCGGCGACCGGCTCGCGCCGCACGCCCTCCTCGCCCTCGTCCGGCGGCTCGCCCGCGAACCCGACCTCGACCTGCTCTACACGGACGAGGACCGGATCGGGCCGGAGGGCGAGCGCCGCGATCCCTCCTTCAAGCCGGATTGGTCGCCCGAGACGCTCGAGAGCAGCTTCTATATCGGCGGGCTCGCCCTCTATCGCACCGCCCTGGTGCGGGCGGTCGGCGGCTTTCCGGCGGACAGCGAGGGCGCGCACGACTACGACCTCGCGCTCCGCGTGACTGAGCGGAGCGAGCGCATCGGCCACGTCGCGCAGATGCTCTGCCATCGCCGCGCCGCCACGCCCGATCCGGAGGCCGCCGCTCGCGCACTAACTGGGCGCGCCCGGCGCACCGGTGGGCTCGATGCGGTCCGCGCGCTCACGCCCGAGCATTTTGCCCTGCGGCGCACGCGCGCGACGCGCCCGCTCGTCTCCCTGGTGATCCCGACCGCCGGGCGCGACAGCCTCATCGGCGGGCGCAGCATCGATCTGCTCGCCGCTTGCCTCGCCAGCATCCGCGAGACGGGCAGCTACGCAAACATCGAGATCGTGGCGGTGGATAACGGCGACCTGCGCCCGCCGACGCGGGCGGCGATCGAGCGGTTCGGGGCGCGCAGCGTGACCTGGGACAAGCCGGTCTTCAACGTCGCCGCCAAGATGAATCTCGGCGCGAAGGCGGCGAGCGGCGAGGTTCTGGTCTTCCTCAACGACGACATCAGCATCCTCACGCCGGACTGGATCGCGGCGATGCTGGCCTTGTTACAGATCCCCGGCGTCGGCGCGGTCGGTCCCAAGCTCCTGTTCGAGGATGGCAGCCTGCAACATGCGGGCGTGGTCTTCGGTGAGGGCCTGCCGAACCATGTCCGCCGTGGCTTTCCCGGTGATGACGCCGGGTATCACGGTTCGAGCCTGGCCAACCGCAATTATCTCGCCGTGACCGGCGCCTGCATGATGGTGCGGCGGTCCGATTTCGAGGCCATCCAGGGCTTCGACGAAGGTTACGCCATCAACTACAACGACATCGACCTCTGCCTGCGCCTCGGCGAGCGCGGCCTGCGCACGGTCTATTGCGCCGAGGCGAGCCTGCACCATTACGAGAGCCGCAACCGCATCCCCACCGTCGATCCCGCCGAGCAGGCGCGCTTCCGCAAGCGGTGGGGGGCGCGGCTCGCCCGCGACCCGTACTACCCGGACCCGTTCGGCATCCGCCCGCCCGCCTTCACCCTCGATGCCGAGCGGTTTCCGGCCGCGGCGGAGCGCATGGTAGAGGCGTGGCGATGACGACGACGACACACAGACCCGGAGACGACCTGTGAAGGCGGTGATCCTCGCGGGCGGGCTCGGCACGCGGCTCTCGGAGGAGACCGTGGTGCGCCCCAAGCCCATGCTGGAGATCGGCGGACGGCCGATCCTCTGGCACATCATGCAGATCTTCGCCGCCCACGGCGTCAGCGAGTTCGTGATCTGCCTTGGCTACAAGGGCTACGTCATCAAGGAGTTTTTCCTCAATTACCGCCTGCACTTGAGCGACGTGACGCTCGATCTCGGCCGGGGCGACGTGCAGTTCCACCGCTCGGCGGCCGAGGACTGGAAGGTCTCGCTGATCGAGACCGGTGACGCCACCATGACTGGCGGACGCCTCAAGCGGGTGCGCGAGTATCTCGGCGAGGACGATTTCTTCATGACCTACGGCGACGGCGTCGCCGATATCGACCTCACGGCGCTGGCCGCCTTCCACAGGGCGCATGGGCGCCTCGCGACCCTGACGGCCGTGGTGCCGCCGGGCCGCTTCGGCGCCCTCGACCTCGCGGGCGACGCCGTCCGCAGCTTTCGTGAGAAGCCGGCGGGCGATGGGGCGACGATCAATGGTGGCTTCTTCGTGCTCTCGCCGAAAGTCCTCGACCGGATCGAGGGCGACGCCACCGTGTGGGAGAGCGGCCCCCTGGAGAGCCTCGCCCGCGACGGTCAGCTCCACGCCTATCATCATCGCGGCTTCTGGCAGGCGATGGACACCCTGCGCGACAAGAAGCACCTCGAAGAGCTCTGGGCCCGCGGCGACGCGCCCTGGAAGGTGTGGTGATGGGCGCGCTGAACCCCGATCCTGCCTTCTGGGCCGGCAGGCGCGTGCTGCTCACCGGGCATACCGGCTTCAAGGGCGCGTGGCTGAGCCTGTGGCTCGCCCGCCTCGGTGCCCATGTCACCGGCTTTGCCCTCGCGCCGGAGACACGGCCGAACCTGTTCGAGGCGATTGGCTTTCCGGCCGAGGACTCGCGCATCGCCGACATCCGCGACTTGCCGGCGCTCGCCGCGGTCGTGGCGACGTCCGAGCCCGAGATCGTGATCCACATGGCGGCCCAAGCCCTGGTGCGGCCCTCCTATACCGATCCGGTCGGCACCTTCGCGGTCAACACCATGGGCAGCGTCCACCTGCTGGAAGCGGTGCGGGCGGCGCCGAGCGTGCGCGCCGTCGTCGTCGTGACGAGCGACAAGGCCTACGAGAACCGCGAATGGCCCTATGCCTATCGCGAGACCGAGGCGATGGGCGGGCGCGACCCCTACAGCGCCTCGAAGGGCTGCGCCGAACTCGTGACAAGCGCCTACCGCGCCTCGTTCTTCGGCGCGGGCGGCCACCCGGCGCGGATCGCCAGCGCGCGGGCGGGCAACGTCATCGGCGGCGGCGACTGGTCCCTCGACCGGCTGATCCCCGACATCGTGCGCGCGTTCGAGGCCGGGGACTCGGTCGAGATCCGCGCACCGCACGCGATCCGCCCCTGGCAGCACGTGCTGGAGCCGCTGGCCGGCTACCTGCGCCTTGCCGAATGCCTTGCGGGCGCCGACGGCGCCGCCTTCGCCGAGGGCTGGAATCTCGGGCCGGCGGACGAGGATTGCCGGCCGGTCTCGTTCCTCGTGGATCGGCTGGCGCAGGGCTGGGGCGGGGGGGCCGGCTGGCACCTCTCGCAGAAGACGCATCCGCACGAGGCGACCTATCTCAAGGTCGATGCCTCCAAAGCCCGCGCTCGCCTCGGCTGGGACCGGCGTTTGAACCTCGATACGGCCCTCGACTGGACCGCCGCCTGGTATCGCGCCGCCGCCTCCGGCGCCGATCCGCGCGCTCTGGCCGAGGCCGAGATCGCGCGCTACGAGGCGCTGGGTCAGCCTGGAGCACACGCGTGACCGCCCCGACCTGCCGCGCCTGCGGCGCCCCCCTCACCCGGACCTTCTGCGATCTCGGCCTGTCGCCGCTCGCCAATTCCTACGTCGCGCCGGAGCGGCGCCACCGGGGCGAGACCTTCCACCCGCTCCACGCCTATGTCTGCGACGCCTGCTGGTTGGTGCAGCTCGAAGCCTTCGAGAGCCCCGAGGCGATCTTTTCCGATTACGCCTACTTCTCTGGCTTCTCCGCCGGCTGGCTGCGCCACGCCGAAAGTTACGTCGCCGCGATGATCGCGCGCTTCGGCCTGGGGCCGGAGAGCAAGGTCGTCGAGGTCGCGAGCAACGACGGCTACTTGCTTCAATACTTCGTCGCCCGCGGCGTGCCGGTGCTCGGCGTCGAGCCGGCGGCCAATGTAGCCCGGGTCGCGGTGGAGCGCGGCGTGCCGACCGAAGTCGCCTTCTTCGGCCGCGACACCGCCCGGCGCCTCGCCGCAGAGGGCCACAAGGCCGATCTGACGGCGGCCAACAACGTGCTCGCCCATGTGCCCGACATCCGCGATTTCGCGGCGGGCTTCGCCGAGATCCTGAAGCCGGAGGGTGTCGCGACCTTCGAGTTCCCGCATCTGCTGCGGATGATCGAGCATCGGCAGTTCGACACGATCTACCATGAGCACTTCTCCTATCTCTCGCTCGGCGTCGTCATCGGCATCCTGCGTCAGCAGGGCTTGCGGGTGTTCGATGTCGAGGAATGGCCGACCCATGGCGGCTCCCTGCGCGTCTTCGCCTGCCACGCGGCCGCCACGCACGCGCCGACGGCGGAGCTGGAGCGCGTGGTGCTCAGCGAATGGGGGGCGAACCTGTTCGACCCCTCCGGCTATGCCGGCTTCGGGCGGGCGGTGGCCGACATCAAATGCGCGGCGCTCCGCTTCCTGATCGAGGAGCGGGCGGCGGGGCGGACCGTCTGCGCCTACGGCGCGGCGGCCAAGGGCAACACCTTCCTGAACTATTGCGGCATCGGCCCCGAGCTGATCCAGGCGGTCGCCGACCGCTCGCCGCACAAGCAGGGCACGTGGCTGCCCGGCAGCCGCATCCCCGTCGTCTCGCCCGACGAACTCTTGGGCGTGCGGCCCGACACGGTTCTGATCCTGCCCTGGAACCTCAAGGACGAGATCGCCGGCGAGATGGAAGCGATCCGCGAATGGGGCGGGCGCTTCGCCGTGGCGATCCCCGAACTGACGGTGTTCTGATGGCGCGGGCCGTCCATCCCATCCGCACCCTGAGGTGCCGCGCGGCGGCCTCGACGGATCGTCCAGGGATCGCGCGGCTGGCTGGAGAATCCTGCGAGGGCGCCGCTTCGCGCGCCCACCTCAGGATGAGGGCGAGAATGGGATCGGCCTTGCCTTCGCAGCCGGGCACGCGCGCCGCATGATCTTCGAGGAACTGGAGCTGCCCGGCCTGTTCCGCGTCGCGCCCGAGCCGCACGCGGACGAGCGCGGCTTCTTCGCCCGCACCCAGTGCGAGAGCGAGTTCGCGGAGCGCGGGTTGATCGGGCGCTTCACGCAGTCGAGCGTGTCGTTCAACCATCGCCGCGGCACCGTGCGCGGGATGCATTTCTCGAAGCCGCCACACGCCGAGACGAAGCTCGTGCGCTGTACCGGCGGCGCGATTCACGACGCGGTGATCGACCTGCGGCCCGATTCACCCACCTATCGCCGCACCGCGTCGGTCACGCTCTCGGCCACGAACCGCCACGCACTCTACATCCCTGAGGGCCTCGCTCACGGCTTCCAGACGCTGAGCGACGATGCCGAGATCCTCTACATGATCGACCGGCCCTTCGTGGCCTCCGCTGCCGACGGCGTGCGCTGGGACGATCCGGCCTTCGGGCTCGCTTGGCCCAAGCCGGTGACGGTCATCGCGCCGCGCGACCTCGCCTTCCCCGATTGGGCGGGGCGGTGAAGCGGGTCCTCGTCACCGGCGGGGCCGGCTTCGTCGGGCGCCACGCGGTCGCCGCTTTGGCCGCCCGCGGCTTCGCGGTTCACGCCCTCGGCCGGACCGCGCCGGAGGGCGTCCACGCCTTCCACGCCGCCGACCTGCTCGATCCCGCTCAGAGACGCGCGGCCGTGCAGGCGGCCTCGGCGAGCCACCTTCTCCACCTCGCCTGGATCACCACACCCGGCCGCTACTGGCAGGCGCCGGACAATCTCGATTGGACCGCCGCGAGCCTCGACCTCGTGCGGACGTTCCGCGAGGCTGGCGGCACCCGCGCCGTGGTGGCCGGAACCTGTGCCGAGTACGATTGGACGGGGATCAACCTTCTGCCGCGCGCAGAACTGGAACTCCCCTCTCCCCGCCCGCGGGGAGAGGATGCAGTAGCGATCCAAGGGGGTCGTTTGCCAGAATCAGCCCCCTGCCACCCCGCGACGCTCTACGGCGCCGCCAAAGACGGCCTGCGCCGCATCCTGCACGCCTATGCGGCGAATGCCGGCCTCTCCCTCGCTTGGGGACGGCTGTTCTACCTCTACGGCCCCGGCGAGACGCCGGGCCGGCTCGTCGGCGATGCGGCGCGGGCGCTGCTCGCGTGCCAGCGCCTCGCCACCAGCGAGGGCCGCCAGCGGCGCGATTTCCTCCATGTCGCCGATGCCGGTGCGGCCTTCGCGGCCCTGCTCGACGCGCAGGTGGAGGGCGCGGTCAATATCGGCTCGGGCGACGCAGTACCGGTGCGCACAATCCTGGAAACGATCGGTGCGCTGACCGGGCGCCCCGACCTGATCGATTTCGGCGCCCGCCCCCTCGGCCCGACGGAGCCGGCCTGCATCGAGGCCGACATCCGGCGCCTGACCGACGAGGTTGGTTTTATCCCACGCTACAGCCTGGAACAGGGCGTGGCGCAAACCGTGGCGGCGTGGCGCGCCGCGCTCAGCAATGCGGCATCAGCCCCTTGAGGCGGGCCAGGATATCCTCGCCCGCGCAGGGACGGGCGATGAACTGCGCGCCCTCCGGCATGCGCTCGGGATCGGGCGAGGCGCGGCCGGACACGATCAGGATCGGAAGGTTCGGCCGCGCCTGAGCGACGGAATTGGCCAGATCGAACCCATCGACCCGGCCCGAGAGCTGCACGTCGGTCACGAGGCCGCAGATGTCGGGCCGCGCCTGAAGGATGGAAAGCGCGCGCTCGGCGGAGGCGCATTGCACGGTGTCGTAGCCGCCCTCTTCCAGCACGTCGCCGAGGTCCATGATGGTCAGGGCCTCGTCCTCGACGATGAGGATGACGGGACGGTCGGCTTCCGGATTCGTCGTCTCGGTCTGGCTCGCCACCTTACGCTCTCCCCGATTTGCTCCAGCGGCCCAAGGTGTTCGCAGACTTATTGTTCGCAGACTTAGCCTGCGTACAGATTTAACCTGCGCACAGACTTGCCCGCTCACAGACTTAAGCGTGCTCACAGGCTTGGCCGTTTCCCGTGTCGGGAACCGCTGCGCTGCGATCATCCAACGAGTAACCCCGCTGCGGGTTGCAGGGTCCCATGGTTCTCTGCGGACAAGCCTGCAAGCTCCGCGCCGCAGGGCCGATCACGGCGTGCCGGCGTCAGGCCACGGCCTCGGTCACCGCCGTCACGACCGCGATCAGACGGTCGAGATCGCTGGCCTCGATGGTGAGGGCCGGGGTGAGGTAGACGATGTCGCCGAAGGGGCGCACCCAGACGCCGCGCTCGATGAAGCGCCGCTTGAGGTCGGCAAGGTCGGGCGTGGCCGCGAACTGCACCGCGCCGATGGCGCCGAGCACCCGAACGTCCCGCACACCGGGCAACCGGCTCAAGGGAACGAGCCCCTCCTCCAGCCGCGCGGCGATGGCTCGGGCCTGCGCGAGACGCGGCTCGGTCTCGAACAAGTCGAGGCTGGCATTCGCCGCCGCGCAGGCGAGCGGGTTCGCCATGAAGGTCGGGCCGTGCATCAGCGCGGCGGACGCCTCGTCCGACCAGAAGGCGGAAAAGATCTCGGTGGTGGCGACCGTGGCGGCGAGCGCCATCGTGCCGCCGGTGAGCGCCTTCGACAGGCAGAGGATGTCGGGCACGATGCCGGCCTGCTCGCAGGCGAACATCGTCCCCGTGCGGCCGAACCCGGTAAAAATCTCGTCGGCGATGAGCGGCAGGCCGTGGCGGCGGGCGAGGCGCGCGACCGTGGCCAGCACCTCCGGCGGATGGGTCAGCATCCCGCCCGCCCCCTGCACCAGCGGCTCGACGATGACCGCCGCGAGTTCGTGGCGATGGCGAGCGAGCGCCGCATCGAGGGCGGCCTCCGCCTCGGCCGTGCGCGGTAGATCGCAGAAGACCTGTGTCGGCAGGTAGGCGCCGAAGCGGCGGTGCATCCCTTCCTCGGGGTCGCAGGCCGACATCGCGCCCATCGTGTCGCCGTGATAGCCGCCGCGGAAGGCGAGCACGCGGGTGCGGCCGGTCTCGCCGCGGTTGAGCCAGAGCTGCACCGCCATCTTCAGCGCGACTTCGACGGCGACCGAGCCGGAATCGGTGAAGAAGACGTGGTTGAGATCCCCCGGCAACAGCGCGGCGAGGCGCGCCCCCAGCCGCTCGGCCGGGGCATGGGTGAGACCGCCGAACATCACATGCGGCATCCGCAGGAGCTGGTCGGCCATCGCCGCGGCGATGTGCGGATGGTTGTAGCCGTGCACCGCCGTCCACCACGAGGCGATGCCGTCGATGAGCTCGCGCCCGCCTTTCAGCGTGATGCGCGAGCCCCGCGTCGCGATCGCCTCCAGCGGCGGCGCGGCGGTCTTCATCTGGGTGTAGGGGCGCCAGAGGTGGTGGTGATCGAGCGCGGTCATGCGCGGGGGATTGGAGGGTGGCGCGGACGGAGTCAAACGCGCCGACGATCCCTCTCCCCCCTGCGGGAGAGGGTGGCCCCCGCAAGGGGGTCGGGTGAGGGGAGCCCGGCTTCCACGAAATCGACGCGGCAGAGAATGGCACCGTCGCGCTGCCCCTCTCCCGCCTGCTCCGCAGGCACCCTCCCCCGCAGAGGGGGGAGGGTATCGCATGCAGCAGTCCTATTCCGCCGCCTCGCCATAGGCCTCGGTCGGCGGGCAGGAGCAGACGAGGTTTCGGTCGCCGTAGGCGTTGTCGACGCGGTTCACCGGCGGCCAGTACTTGTCCATGCGGAACGACCCCGACGGGAAGCAGGCCGCCTCGCGGGAATAGGGCCGCTCCCAGGCGCCGATCAGATCCTGCACCGTGTGGGGCGCGTTCTTGAGCGGGTTGTTCGCCTTATCCATCCGCCCCTCCTCGATCGCCCGGATTTCCTCGCGGATCGCCAGCATGGCGTCGCAGAAGCGGTCGATCTCGGCCTTGGTCTCGGATTCGGTCGGCTCGATCATCAGCGTGCCCGCCACCGGCCAGCTCATGGTCGGCGGGTGGAAGCCGCAATCGATCAGGCGCTTGGCGATGTCCTCGACGGTGACGCCCGCACTCTTCTGGAAGGGGCGGACATCGACGATGCACTCGTGTGCGACCCGCCCATTCTGGCCGGCATAGAGGATGGAATAGGCCCCATCGAGCCGCCGGGCGATGTAGTTGGCGTTGAGGATCGCCACCCGCGTCGCCTGGGTCAGGCCGCGCCCGCCCATCATCAGGCAGTAGCTCCACGAGATCGGCAGGATCGAAGCCGAGCCGAAGGCGGCGGCCGAGACCGCGCCCTCCTCGCCCGTCCGCGGATCGGAGGGCAGGAACGGGATCAGGTGCGTCTTCACGCCGATCGGCCCCATGCCCGGCCCGCCGCCGCCATGCGGGATGCAGAAGGTCTTGTGCAGGTTGAGGTGGCTGACATCGGCGCCGATATCGCCCGGCCGCGCCAGCCCCACCATCGCATTGAGGTTGGCCCCGTCGAGATAGACCTGTCCGCCGTGCTGGTGGACGATGTCGCAGAGTTCGCGCACCCGCGCCTCGAACACGCCGTGCGTGGACGGGTAGGTGATCATGCAGGCGGCCAGCTTCTCAGAATGCAGCTCGGCCTTCTTCGCAAAATCCTCGACGTCGATATTGCCGTGGGCATCCGCCCCGACCACCACGACGCTCATGCCGCACATCTGGGCCGAGGCCGGGTTGGTGCCGTGGGCCGAGGACGGGATCAGGCAGACCGTGCGGTGCCCCTCCCCGCGCGACAGGTGATAGCGGCGGATGGCGAGGAGCCCCGCATACTCCCCCTGCGCGCCGGAATTCGGCTGCATCGAGATCGCGTCGTAGCCGGTGATCGCGCAGAGCTTCTGGGCGAGGTCGTCGATCAGCTCGCGATAGCCCAGCGCCTGATCCTCCGGCACGAACGGGTGCAGCTCCGAGAATTCCGGCCAGGAGATCGGCAGCATCTCGGCGGTGGCGTTGAGCTTCATCGTGCAGGAGCCGAGCGGGATCATCGCCCGGTCGAGCGCGAGGTCGCGATCCGCGAGGCGACGCATGTAGCGCGTCATCTCGCTCTCGGCCCGGTTCATGTGGAAGATCGGGTGAGTCAGGTATTCCGAGGTCCGCTCCAGCGCGGCCGGCAGGCGGGGCTCGGGGTAGCCCTCATCGTAAGCCAGATCGGTGCCCCCGAAGGCGCGCCAGACCGCCTGGACGATATCGGGCCGGGTGCGCTGATCGACGCTGATGCCGATGCGGTCCGTGCCGATACGGCGCAGGTTCACCCCGTTCTCGACCGCGCTCTTCAGGATCACGCCCTGGAATGCGCCGACCCGCACGGTGATCGTGTCGAAGAAGTGTTGGGGCTCGACGGTGAAGCCGAGCGCTTCCAGCCCCTCGGCGAGGCGGACGGCGTCGCGGTGGACGCGCCTGGCGATGGCCTTGAGACCCGCCGGCCCGTGATAGACTGCAAACATCGAGGCGATGACCGCGAGCAGCACTTGGCTGGTGCAGATGTTCGAGGTCGCCTTCTCGCGGCGGATATGCTGCTCGCGAGTCTGGAGGGCGAGGCGATACGAGCGGTTGCCGCGGGCATCGACCGAGACGCCCACGATGCGGCCGGGCAGCGCCCGCTTATGCGCGTCGCGGGTTGCGAGATAGGCGGCGTGCGGGCCGCCATAGCCCATCGGCACGCCGTAGCGTTGCATCGAGCCGACCGCGATGTCGGCCCCCATCTCGCCCGGCGCCTTCAGCAGCGTCAGCGCCAGCGGGTCGGCGGCGACCGCGGCGAGCGCGCCGGCCTCATGCAGCCCGGCGATGAGATCGGTAAAGTCGTGAACCGCGCCGTTCACGCCGGGATACTGGAACAGCGCCCCGAAGACCGTGGACGGGTCCAGATCGACAAAGGGATCGCCGACGACGATGTTCCAGCCGAGCGGCGCCGCGCGGGTCTTCAGCACGGCGATGGTCTGGGGCAGGCAGTCCTTGTCGACGAAGAAGGCGTTCCTATCCGACTTCGCCACGCGCTTGGCCATGCCCATGGCTTCGGCCGCCGCGGTCGCCTCGTCGAGGAGCGAGGCGTTGGCCATGTCGAGGGCGGTCAGATCGCAGACGAGGGTCTGGAAGTTGAGCAACGCCTCGAGCCGGCCCTGGCTGATCTCCGGCTGGTAGGGCGAGTAGGCGGTGTACCAGGCCGGGTTCTCGAAGATGTTGCGCTGGATCGCCGGCGGCATCGTCGTGCCGTGGTAGCCCTGGCCGATCAGCGAGACGAGCAGGCGGTTCTTGTTGGCGGTAGCCCGCAGCTTTTCGAGCGAGCGGCGCTCGGTGAGCGAGGCGCCGAAATCGATGTACTCGGCCTGCCGGATGTCGGGGGGCAGCGTCTCGTCGATCAGCGCGTGCAGCGACTTGGCGCCGACCGTCTCCAGCATCTGGTCGATCTCGGAGAGCTTCGGGCCGATATGGCGGCGAGCGGCGAAATCGAAGGGATCGTGGCGATCGTATTTCATGGGAGTGCCTTTTCGAGCGACCGATTGCCGTGGCGTCCCTCCCCCCTCTGCGGGGGGAGGGTGGCCCCCGAAGGGGGTCGGGAGAGGGGAGCGACCTTTCCGGAGAGACCTGAGCCGGCCCCTCACCCGCCTGCTCCGCAGGCACCCTCTCCCGCGGAGGGGAGAGGACTAACCGTCTGCGTTACTTCGCGAATTCCGCGTAGGCCGCCTCGTCCATCAGCCCGTCCATGGCCGAGGGATCGTCGAGCTTGATCCGGTAGAGCCAACCGCCGCCCTGCGGGTCGGTGCCGACCGAGGCGGGGTCGGCAACCGCCGCCTCGTTGACCTCGGTGACCTCGCCGGAGAGCGGCGCGTAGACGTCCGAGGCCGCCTTGACGGACTCGACCACGGCGGCCGCCTCGCCCTTGGTCAGCTTCGCGCCGACCTTCGGCAACTCCACGAAGACGAGGTCGCCGAGCTGTTCGGCGGCATGCGCGGTGATGCCGACCGTGGCGACGTCGCCATCAAGGCGCAGCCATTCGTGCTCGTCGGTGAAACGCAGCATGGTCAAAACTCCTGATACGAGGGGGATCAGCCGCGCTTGAAGCCGGCCGGGACGAAGGGAAGCGGGGAGACGACGAGGGGGAGACGCTGGCCGCGCAGCTCGGCGAAGACGCGGGTGCCGGGCGTCGCGAGTGCGGCCGGCAGGAAGCCCATAGCGACGGGCGCACCGACGCTCGGGCCGAAGCCGCCGGAGGTGACGCGGCCGACCGGCTCGCCGCCGGCCTCCGCGGTGAAGAGCGGGGCATCCGCCCGCACCGGCGCCCGGCCCTTGGGGCGCAGGCCGACACGCCGCCGGGCCGGCCCGGCTTCCATTGCGGGGAGGATCGTGTTCGCCCCCGGAAACCCGCCTTCGCGGGCGCCGCCCCGGCGGCGGGCGGGGGAGATCGCCCAGGCGAGGCTCGCCTCGACCGGGCTGGTGCCGGGATCGATGTCGGCGCCGTGGAGCGGCAGGCCGGCTTCGAGGCGCAGGGAATCGCGGGCGCCGAGGCCGACCGGCAGCACCTCGGCCTCCGCGAGCAGGGCTTCGGCCACGGCCTCGGCGCGCTCGGCCGGCACGGACATCTCGAAACCGTCCTCACCGGTATAGCCGGAGCGGCTGACGAGGCAGGGCGCGCCGAGGATCGCGACCCTGCGCACATCCATGAAGCGCATCGCCTCGGTCTCGGGTGCCAGCCGCGCCAGCACTTCCGCCGCCTTCGGACCCTGGAGCGCGATCAGCGCATCCGGCACGAGCGCCATGTCGATGTCGTCCGGCAGATGCGCCCGGAGATGCGCGAAACCGGCGGCCTTGTTGGCGGCGTTGACGACGACGTGGAGCCGGTCGGGCAGGCGCGCGACCATGAGGTCGTCGAGAATGCCGCCGGCGTCATCCGTGAGGAAGCCGTAGCGCTGGCGGCCTTCGGGCAGGCCGAGGATATCGATGGGGATCAGCGCCTCGAGGGCGCGGGCCGCCTCCGCCACGTCACCCGAACGGGGGGTCAGCGCGATCTGGCCCATATGCGACACGTCGAACAGCCCGGCCGCCGCCCGCGTGTGCAGGTGCTCCTTGAGCAGCCCGGCGGGGTATTGCAGCGGCATCGCGTAGCCCGCGAACGGCACCATCTTGGCGCCGAGGCGCAGATGGAGCGCATGCAGCGGCGTCTGTGCCAGCGGATCAGCGGAAACGGGGGCGGCAGGGCTCACGGCCCCGGCAGCTTGCAGACTCATCAGGCACTTCACGACAGATGGATCTTGCCCGCCGGCCGGCTGGCAAGTTGCCCCCATCTGTCACGCTTACCTGAGAGCTTCCCTCACTCGGCATTCGAGTAAGGTTTCTCCTTCGGTGGACGCCGGACGGCGCCTCTCTCCAGATTGTCCAACGATACGGTGATTGTGCCTGAGAGTTTCCGGGGGTGGTTGCTCCGTCGGCGCCATGATTCATCTTTCGATGATTCTGGGCTCTCCCGTATCGTCTGTATCGGACCACATTAGGCTCGCACTTTGTGCCCCCTCGCGCAAGCCAAGCCTGGTGACGATCAGCGCCTCATGTTGCGCGGCCGGCAATAGCCGCGGAAGCTCTCGTAACCCGCCGGGCAGCGGCGCACACAGGCCCCGGCCGCGTATTTCAGCGGCGGACGGCAGGCGTTGCGGAAGCGCTGCTCGCCGAACAGGTAGGATTGGGCCGGGCCGGCCGAGGCTGGCACCGGGCTGACGAGGGGACCGGCAAAAGCCATCAGCAGAAGGACGATGAGGCGGCGGCGCAGCATGGCGGGGGTTCCGGCAGAGCCTGTGCAACGCGCCGCCCCGCACGGGGTTCGCCGCGCCCGTCACCGCCGGCTTGACATCCCCCGGGCGCCGTCGCCTTGAAGCGCCATGTCGCCGAACCCATCGAACAGCCTCGACGCCTTCGCCGGAGAAAAGCTCGCCGGCCTGGAAGCCAGCGCCCTGCGCCGCCGGCTGGCCGTGACCGCCCGCGGCCCCGAGGCGGCGGCCGAGCGGGGGGGCCGCGCGCTCATCTCGTTCTCCTGCAACGATTATCTCGGCCTCGCCCACGATCCGCGGGTGATCGCGGCGGCCACCGAAGCGCTGGCCCGCTACGGCGCGGGCGCCGGCGCCTCGCGATTGGTGACCGGCAATTCCCCCCCGCTCGCGGCGCTGGAGGAACGGCTCGCGCGGCACAAAGGCAAGGAGGCCGCGCTGGTCTTCGGCTCGGGCTATCTCGCCAATCTCGGCATCGCCCCGGCCCTCGTCGGCGCGGACGACCTGATCCTGGTCGACGAACTCGGCCATTCCTGCCTGTTCGCCGGGGCGAGGATGTCCGGCGCGCGGGCTGTGCGCTTCGCCCATAACGACGTGGCGCAGTTGCACGCGTTGCTCGCCGAGCATCGCGGCGCGGCGCGGCGGGCGCTGATCCTGACCGAGCGGGTCTTCAGCATGGATGGCGACCGGGCGCCGCTCCCCGAAATCCTGGCGATCGCGGGCGAGTACGACGCCTGGACGCTGGTGGACGACGCCCACGGCCTCGGCGTGGTCGAGCCCGGCCAGCGGGCACCGCTCGAAATGGGCACGCTGTCGAAAACGCTGGGCTCCTATGGCGGCTATCTCTGCGCCTCGCGGCCCGTGATCGACCTGCTGACGAGCCGGGCGCGCAGCCTCGTCTACACCACCGGCCTGCCGCCGGCCTCCGCCGCTGCCGCGCTCAAAGCCCTGGAGATCGTCGAGTCCGAGCCGGATCGCGCCGCCCGGCCGCTCGCGCTCGCCCGCCGCTTCACCGGGCGGCTCGGCCTGCCCGAGGCGATGAGCCCGATCGTGCCGGTTCTCATCGGTGCGGCGGAGGCCGCACTCGCTCTCTCCGCGGCGCTGGAGGCGCGCGGCTTCCTCGTCGTGGCGATCCGCCCACCGACGGTGGCGCCGGGCACCGCCCGCCTGCGGGTCGCCTTCTCGGCGGCCCATACCGAGGGGCAGGTCGATGCCCTGGCCGAGGCGTTGGCCGAACTGGCCCCGGAGAGCGTCCGCGCCGGCTGAACGCCCTCAGGCGATCGGATCGAGCCGGCGGATCGCGGTGACGGCGCCGAAACTCTTGACGGCGATGCGCTCGACCGCCTCGCGCAGCGGCTCGACCGCCACCGCCATGTGGTGGCCGTTGGCGTGGATGAGCCGCTCGGCGTCGAGCATCAGCCCGACATGGCCCTTCCAGAACACGAAGTCGCCGCGCCGCAGCCCGTCGAGCCCCGGCGGCAGGGCGTTGCCAAGGGCCAGTTCCTGCTGGTCGGCATCGCGCGGGCAGGCAAGACCCGCGGTCTCCAAGCAGAGCTGGACGAGGCCCGAGCAATCGAGGCCGAGGCTGGTGCGCCCGCCCCAGAGATAAGGCGTGCCGAAGAGCCGCTCGGCAGTGGCCGGAAAATCGGGCACGGCGGTCCCGATCGGCACGGCATGGCCGGCAAAGACATAGCCGCCGCCGGCGAGCCGCCAATACTCGCCTTCCTGCGCCTCCACCGCGAAGGCGGCGCCGAGGCTGAGATGGGCAACATGCGGGCGCTTCAGGTCAGGCGCCGGGTAGACGAAGGTGCGCAAGGCAGCGACCCGGTGGGTCGGCGCCGGATCGATGGCCCCGAGTGCCGCCTCCGGCAGGTAGCCGACATAGCCGTCGCGGGCGATCTGACCCCAGGCGAACCCGTCACGGCGCTCGAACACCGTCACGGCGTCGCCCATCACCGCCTCGGTTTCGAGCCCGGCCTCGAGGCGCGGCGCGCGGCGCAAAGGGGCTGAGGGCACGGCGACCCGCGCCGGCTCGCCCGCGGCGTAGCGCTCGGCCGCAACGACGCCCTTCAGGCGGATGTCGGCGAGGTCCGGCCGGGCCGGGGTGAGGCGGGGGTCGCGTGTGTTGGGCATCGTGGCGCCGGCTTGGCGCAGGATCGGGGCGGGATTCGGGATGCCGAGTCTTAAGACCACCGATTTTCGCGTGGCTCGTCGACACGGGATTCGGCCATCCATTTGCTGCGCTGCCGCGACTCTATGACCGGCACACGCGTTACTCGTCCGATGGCCTCATCAACGAATGTGCTGGCGCCGACGCATATCGGCGCGCATCCTGCATGCTCGACGAGCGGGGCGTCCGCCCGGCAAGCCATGCGGCCGGCGGTCCGTCACGTCCGATTTGGGTGCAGTGCACAAACCGGACGGACCGTCCTATGATCGGTGCATGAAGACCGCGAGTCGTGCCGTGAAAAAGAACCATAAGAGCTTTCAGGATCTGCCTCCGATCCGGGTGCGGCGCGAGCCACCCACGGTCGCTGAGGCGGTCGCCGCCGCCCAGGATCTGGCCGACGATGTCGAGCAGCAGGTGGAGATCGCCTGCGGGCTGATCGGCCTCGCCCCGGACGAGGTGCGCCCCCACGTGGTCGCCGCCGCCAAGGCCGCGGCGGCGCGCCCGGCGCACCGGCCGCTGGAGCAGCGCATCCTCGCGCCGACGAGCCCGAACCGCGCCCCGCCGCGGGCCGTCATCGTCGAGCGCCGCAGCCGCCCCACCGTGGTGATCGAGCGCCGCAGCCGGCCCCTCGACCCGCGCCGGTAACACCCCGGCACCGTCTTTCGGGACGGTGCTCGGGCTCACCAGGGCAGCGTCTCGCCCCGGTGGTCGAGAAAGGCGAGATCCGTCCGGCCGGCTCTCGCCTCGATCACATCCGCCAGTCCGGCGGCGCTCGTCGCCACGTCGAGGTCGGCCCCCTCGCCGCCCATATCCGTGGCGACCCAGCCCGGATGCAGCAGCAGCACCCCGAAATCGCGGGTCGCGTGGCGCGCCGCAAAGCTCCGGGCGTTGATGTTGAGCGCCGCCTTGCTCGCCCGGTAGTTCTCCCAGCCGCCCTCGGTGTTGAGGCCGACGCTGCCGAGCGCCGAGGACATGAAGGCGAGCGTGCCGCCGGGTGCGAGAGTCTCGGCAAAGGCATCCGCGAACAGGATCGGGCTCACCGCATTGGTGAGGTAGACCTGTGCGTGGACCGCCCGCGACACCGCGTTGAGGGGCTTGTCCGCCTCGATCAGCACGCCGGCCACGACGAAGACGAGATCGAATCGTTCGTGCCGCGTCCGTTCGCGCAGGGCGGCAACGGACGCATCGTCGTCGATATCCACCGTTTCGACCCGGACGCCCTCCGCCGCGAGCCGTTCGAGCCCGGGCGCGGCCCCGCGCCGGGTCGCGGTGACCTGCCAGCCACGCCGCAGGAAGGTCTCGGCGAGCCCGAGCCCGAGGCCGCGCGAGGCGCCGACGATCAGGGCGTGTTTCCGGGAATGGCTCATGATGATCCGGCAGTCCTGAATTCAAGCTCTGTTCGCGGTGCCGAGAGACCGGTCTCGTCCAATCCCTCCCCTCATCCTGAGGTGCGAAGCGCAGCGGAGCCTCGAAGGATCTTCCCGTCATCGCGCGGGATCTGGAACATCCTTCGAGGCCCGCGGGCGCGGGCACCTCAGGATGAGGGCGCGGATTGGATACGAAGGCCGATCAGCCGAGTTCCGCGCCGACAGAGGGACCGTCGAGCGCGCTCTTCACGCCCTCATAAAGCTTCGGAAGGTGCTCGGCGCCGACGAGAAGATCCGAGAGCGTGAAGCGGCGCGGCTTGGCCGGTGGTTCGGCGGGCCGTGTCGAGCGTGCCCGGCCCCGGTCACCATCCCTTACGAGCTTCGCCATGCCATGTTTCCCTCGGCTACGGCGATCACGATGGCATGCTCCGGCTACCCGAGCGAGCCGCCTCAATCCCCCGTCTGCACCGACCACGTGGCGTGGCGCACCTCCGGCCGCTTCTCCAAATCGGCCACCACCGCGTCGAGATCCTTGGCGTGGACCGTCGTCGCGGTGAGCGTGGCGATGACGTCGACGGTGGTCTCGCCGCGTTCCTCCACCTCGGTCGAGCCGACGGGGTAATCCGCCGCCTCCAGGCGCTCCACCAACAGGTCGCGGGCGAGGCCGGCGGTCTCGGCCGGCACCGTCACCTGCACCGCGTAGGTCGCCTCCGTCGCGCTCTCGTCGATGGGGATGCGGTCGATGAGGTTCACCAGCGGGCGCAGCAGCGTGTTGCCGGCCAGGACTGCGAGGGTGACGAAGCAAGCCTCCAGCGGCAGGTCGGCCCCGGAGAAGGCACCGACCGCCGCGGCGCACCAGAGGGTCGCGGCGGTGTTGAGGCCGCGCACGTTCATCCCCTCCTTCATGATGACGCCCGCGCCGAGAAAGCCGATGCCGGAGACGACATAGGCGACGACGCGGGTCGCCCCCTCCCCGCCGGTCAGCCGCATGCCGAGATCGACGAAGGCCGCCGCGCCCAGCGCCACCAGCACGGCGGTGCGCAAGCCCGCGCTGCGCTGCCGGTACTGCCGCTCGACGCCGATCAGGGTGCCGAGACCGAAGGCGACCGCGAGGCTGATGCCGGAATTCACGGCTTCGGGCGTGGGGAAGGGAAAGGGGCCGGGCATGGACCGTTCGGGACCTTTTCGGAATCGTGCGGTTTTCCCGCTGTCGCACGAGCGTGACGGTTGCGTGACGAAACGTCACCGCGCCGCGCACACCCGGTCGCCTGCGGTCAATTTGCCCGTGGCCGAGGCCGCCGCGCGGGATTGACGCGGCGACCGGGCAGCGGGCACACCGGCAGGATTGTGGGAGCCTTAAGAAAAACCCACGCTGAGGAGACGCGCATGCTGCAGGATCTTTCTCCTGCGACGAGGGCCGAGGCTCGACCGGCATCGGCGACGGTGCTCGTATGAGCGTCGAGGCACTCGCCCGGCCCGCCCTCGGGGCGGCGCCCGTCCGCGACCGCATCCTCCAGCTTCGCGACGGATTGAGCCACGGGCTGATCGGCGCCGACAAGCTGGTCGAGCGCCTGTTGATCGGGCTGCTGACCGGCGGCCACCTGCTGATCGAGGGGGCGCCGGGGCTCGCCAAGACCCGCGCGGTCAAGCGCCTGTCGGACGGGCTCGACGGCTCGTTTGCCCGCGTGCAATGCACGCCCGACCTGATGCCGGCCGACCTCACCGGCACCACCGTCTGGCGCCAGGATGCGGGCACCTTCGAGTTCCTGCCCGGCCCCCTGTTCCACTCGCTGATCCTCGTGGACGAGGTGAACCGCGCGCCGCCCAAGGTGCAGTCGGCGCTGCTGGAATCCATGGCCGAGGGGCAGATCACGGTCTCGGGCCACACTCACCGCCTACCCGACCCGTTCATGGTGGTGGCGACGCAGAACCCGATCGAGCATGCGGGCACCTTTCCGCTGCCCGAGGCGCAGCTAGACCGCTTCCTGCTCCACGTCGTCGTCGAAATGCCGGACGAGGCCTCCGAGCGCCGCATCCTCGATCTCGTCGAGGGCGAATTGAACCACCACGCCGAAGCGATGCCGGTGAAGCTCTCGGTCGCCGAGGTGATCGCCGCCCGCGAGGCCGCGCTCGCCACCTACGTCTCGCCGGCCCTCAAGGACTATCTCGTACGGCTCGTGGCCGGCACCCGCGGCGACAGCGTCGCGCCGGAGCTGCGCGCGGCGATCGAACACCCGGCCTCGCCCCGCGGCACGCTGGCGCTGATGGTCGCCGGCAAGGCCCGCGCCTACCTCCACGGCCGCGACCACGTCGTGCCCGAGGACATTTCGGAGCTGGCCGCCGACGCCCTGGCGCACCGCATCGGCCTGACGTGGCGCGCGGCGGCCGAGGGGCGCACCACGCGGGGCATCATCGGCGGGTTGGTCGAGCGGACGCGGGCGCTGTAGCCGTCATGACCGCGACTGCGGCGCCTGCAAGCGACCTGACCGACGCCCCCGGCATCCACCTTTCGGGCGCCGGACTCATGAGCCTGCGCCATCTCGCGCGGCGCGGCGTCTCGCCCGCGACCCGCACCATCGCCGGGTTGCCCGGCGGCATCGTCACTCGCAAGCGCGGGCGCGGCTCGGAGCCGGACGACGTGCGGCCCTGGTCCGAGGGCGACGACCGCCGCTTCATCGACCGCAACGCCACCGCCCGCACCGGCCAAGTGCATGTGCGCACCCATCACGACGAGCGCGACCGGGCCGTGGTGCTCCTCGCCGACTTCCGGCCCTCGATGCTGTTCGGCACCCGCCGGGCTTTGCGCTCGGTGGCGGCGGCGGAGGCGCTGACGCTGCTCGGCTGGCGAATCGTCGGCGATGGCGGGCGCATCGGCCTGATCGTGGCGGGCCGGGCCGAGCCCGCGGTGATCCGCCCGGCCGGCGGCGAACGGGCGATGACCGCCGTCACCGGCGCGCTCGCCCATGCCCACGCCGAAGCCCTCGCCGGCCCGGCGGCGGACGACCCGCCGCTCACCGACACGCTGGCGCTCGCCCGCTCGCTCCTGCCCTCGGGCGGCCACCTCGTCGTGGCGAGTGCGCTGGATGCGCCGGGGCCGGATTTCGAGAGCCTGATCACCGCGCTGGCCGAGCGGCTCTCGATCCGCCTGCTGCTGGTGAGCGACGCCTTCGAGCGGGCGCGCCCGGCCGGCCTCTACCCCTACGCCCTGCCGGGCGGACAGCGCGGCACCGTCCAGGCCGATCGCAGGGCCCGACCCGCCGATGCGATCGACCCGCGTCTGGCCCGCCTCCATGCCTGCGGCGTCGAGGGCCTGCGTATCGACGTCGAGGCCGGGCCGGAGAGCTACGCCCCCCTGATGGAGCGGCTCGATGCGGTGTTGTGACCTCAAAACCCTCTCCCCTCTGCGGGAGAGGGTGCCTGCGGAGCAGGCGGGTGAGGGGCCGGCTCCGCATTGTCCGGAAGCGGCGCTCCCCTCTGCGGGAGAGGGAAGTGTCGGGGCGCTCCCATGACCGCCCCCACGCCCGACCTCTCGACCCTGCGTGGCCTCCATCTCCCCACCGGCGGCAACAATGCGATGCAGCCCGAGATGGTGGCGGCCCTGGCCCTCGGCTTCAGCCTCGCGCTGCTCGTCGGCCTGATCCGCCTCGTTCGCGCACGGCGCGGCGCGTCGGTACGCCGGGCAGCCCTGCGCGAATTGGCACTGGCCCAAAACCTCGAACCGGACGCCCGCCGGGTCGCGCAGGCCCGCCTGCTGCGGCGCGTGGTGCGCACGCTGAAGGGCGAGGCGGCGGCCGGCGCCCGCGGCGCGGCCTGGGCGACGACGCTCGACACCACCTTCGCCACCGACTTCTTCCGCTCCGGTCCGGGCCGCATCTTCGCCGACGATCTCTACCGGCGCCCGAAGACCGTCGATCCCATGGCGAATGATCCCGCCGCCATCGATACCGGCCTCGGCCGCCTGCTCTCACAGATCCGGGCCTGATCCGAATGCCCGCCTGGTTCACGGCCCTCGCCTCCGCCTTCGACTTCGCGGCGCCGCTCGCCCTGCTGCTCCTGCCCCTGCCGCTCGCCGCCCGGCTGATCCCGCCGGAGCGCCAGGGCGGCAGCGGCGCCTTGCGCGTTCCCCCCTCCCTCGTCGGCGGCGCCGAGCACGCCGAAAGCATCGCCGCCCACGGCCGGCGCCGCCTCTGGCTCATCGGAACGCTCTGGGTGGCGCTGGTCGTCGCGCTGGCCGGTCCCCGCCTCGTCCTGCCGGCGACCGCGCTGCCGGCCTCGGCCCGGGAGATCGTGCTCGCCCTCGACCTCTCGGGCAGCATGGAGCGCAAGGACTTCTCCCTCGACGGTGAGACCGTCAGTCGGCTCGCGGCGGTGAAGCGCGTCGGCGCCGAGTTCATCCGCCGCCGGGCCGGCGACCGCATCGGCCTCGTCGAATTCGCCGATCAAGCCTACGTCGCCGCCGCCCCCACCTTCGACACCGCCACCGTCGCCCGCACTCTGGAGGAGGCGACCATCGGCCTCGTCGGGCGCTCCACCGGCATCGGCGACGGGCTCGGCCTCGCGCTCAAACGCCTCGCACCCGCGCAAGTCGCGGCGGCCGACGGCGAAGGGCCGCCGCCCGCCCGCGACAAGGTCGTGGTGCTGCTCTCGGACGGGGCCAACAATGCCGGCCAGACCGCACCGAAGGACGTGGCGGCGCTGGCCAAGGATCTCGGGGTGCGCGTCTACACAATCGCCCTCGGGCCGATCGACATGGCCGACAACCCCGACAACGAGCAGGATGTGGTCGATGTCGAGACCCTGCGGGCCATGGCCGAGACCAGCGGCGGCCGGGCGTTCCGCGTGAAGACCACCGACGACCTGGAGAATGTCGCCAACGCCATCGACGAACTGGAGGGCGGACGCGCCAAGGCGCCGCCGCTGCCCCTGCGGCGCGACCTCTGGCCCTGGCCGGCGGCGTTGGCCTTCCTCTGCGCCTGCGGGCTCCTGGCGACGCGGCGCCGGATCTGATCGGGAATCGCATGATCGAATCCCTCACCCTGCTGCGCCCGCTCTGGTTCCTGGCGATTCCCATCGTGGCCCTGCTCGCCTTGCGGGCGGCGTGGCGCTCGGCGCCGCTCGGCGACTGGAACAAGGCGGTCGATCCACACCTGATGGCGCTGTTCGCCCGCCGCGGGGCGGTGCTCGGCGGGCGGCGGCAGGCCAACCTCGCCGCCGCTCTGGCCGCCGGCATCCTGGCGCTGGCGCTCACCGGCCCGGCCATCGAGCGCCCGGAGGCCGCGACCTTCCGCAATCTCGACGCCACGGTGATCGTGCTCGACCTCTCCCGCTCGGTCACCGAGGGCGGGCGCTTCAAGGAGGCGCGGCAGGCGGCGGAAGCGGTGGCGGAGGCCGCGGGCACCCGCTCGCTGGCGCTGATCGTCTATGCGGGCGACGCCTACACCGCGCTGTCGCCGACCAATGACCGCGAGAGCCTCGCCACCACCCTGTTCGCGCTCGATGCCGACACCGTGCCCGACCGGGGCAGCCACCCGGAACGCGGGCTGGCGCTGGCTCGCCGGACTCTGGCCGAGGCCAACGTCGTCGCCGCCGACGTGGTGCTGATCTCCGATGGCGACGGGATCGGGCAGGCCGCCGAGCGCGAGGCCGCCGCGATCCGGGACAAGGGCTGGCAGCTCCACGCCCTGTTCGTGCCCGCGGGCAAGGCGCTGCCCCCCGGCGCGCCGCGCCCCGACCGGACCGCCCTCGACCGGCTCGCCGGCACGGGCGGCGGCCGGGCCGCCGACATCGAGGCCTCCGAAGCGGTGCTCGACCGCGTCGGCGCTTCGACCGCCCAGCACCTCGCCGCGAACGGCTACGGCGTGCTCGCCTTCGCCGATCTCGGCCGCTGGCTGCTGCTGCTGGCGCTGCTGCCCGCCCTCCTCCTGTTCCGACGGAGCGCGTGATGCTGGCGTCCCTTCCGCCTCACCCCTTTGCACGCCCCTTCACCCGGTCCGCGCCGCTGCGGCGGATGCTGCCCGTCGCCTTCCCGCGCAACTGGCGGCGGCTCGCCCGCATCGCGGGGCTTGCGCTGGCGGGCGGCGGCCTGCTCGGATTGCTGCTCGTGTCGGAGCCGCGCACGACGCTGGGCCGCGTCCTGATGGCGGCCGGTCTGCCCGGCGCGGCCGTTCAGGTGTTCGACACACCCGCATGGCGCGCCGCCGCCCTTTACGAGGCCGGGCGCCACAGTGAGGCGATCCCGCTGTTCCGGGCCCAGGGCAAGCGCGGCGCCTACAATCTCGGAAACGCGCTTGCCCGCTCCGGCGACCTGCAAGGGGCCCTCGAGGCCTATGACGAGGCGCTGACCTACAACCCGCGCGACGCCGACGCGCAGGCCAACCGCTCGCTGATCGCCAAGGCCCTGGAAGAGGAAATCGACCGCGGCAAGGGCGGCGGCCTCGCCAACGCCTCGGCGCAGTACGGCGCCCGCTACAACAACACGGCCAACCAGGACCAGAACGACGACATCCGCGCCACCGCCAGCGGCGAGGGCTTGGCTGGCAACAAGGAGGGCGGCTCCTCCGCCTCCCTGCCGGGCACCAGCCCGGTGGCGCGCCGCGGCAAGGCCGAGCAGCAGGCGGTCGATTCCGGCAAGGGGCAGGCCCGCGGCTCGGCCAGCGACGCCGCCGGCCGCGGACGCCAGGGCGCCGGCTCGGCCATGGTCGCCGCCGCGCCCGAGCGCGAGGCACGCCGGGTGACGAAGAGCTTCGAGGCGCACGAGATCCATCCCGACCGGCTCTGGCTCCAGACCCTGCCGGACGAGCCCGGCCGCTATCTCAAGCTGCGCCTCAAGGCCGAACAGGCCCGCCGCATCGAGGCCGGCACCGCCATCCCGGGAGGCAGCAACCCGTGGTAGAAGCTGGCACAATCCTCAACGCGTATCCCCTCTCCCCTCTGCGGGAGAGGGTGGCCCCCGAAGGGGGTCGGGTGAGGGGCTGGCTCCGCACTCTCCAGAAGCGGCGCTCCCCTCTCCCGACCCTCGCTCACGCGAGGGCCACCCTCCCCCGCAGAGGGGGGAGGGCAATGCCGCGTCTGCTCGCACTCCTCATCCTGCTGGCCGTCGCCGCCCCCGCCCAGGCCATCGAGCCCGGCGACCTCACCCTGACCGTGACGCCCGATCTCCCCGGCGGCGCGCAGCCCTTTGCCCGCGAGATGGTGCTGCTGCGCCTGCGCGGGGTCTACCGCACGCAGATCCTGCTGGAGGAGGTGCGCCAGCCGGCCCTCGTCAACTTCTCCTGGACGCAGCTCGGCCGCGACCATTGGGGCCGCACGCGCATGCCCGACGGGCAGATGGCGCTGGAATTCGAGCGCACGATCGCGGTCTTCCCCCAGCATACGGGGACCTTCACCATCGACCCGTTCATCCACCGCCTGACGATCAACGACGGCGGCGAGCGCAAGCAGATCGAGGTGCGCTCGGAGCCCGTCCCCTTCCCCGTGGCGGCCTGGACCGGCGCGAGCGGCGGCCCCGACACGGCCGAACCCTGGTGGCTGCCGGCGCGGGACGTGGCGATCACCGATTCCTGGGATCCCGACCCCGAGACGCTCAACAAGGGGGACACCGCCCGCCGAATCGTGACACTCGAAGCGCAGGGTATGCTCGCCGAGGGGCTGCCGCCCCGCCCCGTCATGCGCACCCGCGGCATCATCACCTTCGCCGGCCCGGTGAAGCGCGAGACCCTCATCACGCCCTCCGGCCCGGTGGCGCGGGCGACCTACCAGTGGGACATCAAGAAGGGCGTGGCCGAGGTGATCCCCCTCGACGCGATCAAGATCCCCTGGTTCGACACGCTCACCCGCACCCTGCGCGAGACCGAGATTCCCGCCCGCCAGATCGGCGGCGGCCTCGCCGACCGGGCGGAGGATCTCAAGACTGCGGGGCCCGCCACGTGGTCCGCGCTGGCCGCGGCGGCGCTCGCCGCCTTCGGCCTCGGGCTGGCCTTGATCGGCTTCCGCACCGGTCCGGGCTGGCTGCAACTCGACCGGGGGCAGGCCCGTGCCCTTCGGCTGGCGGCGGCCGCGGGCGACGCGTCCGCGTTCCGGACGGTGCTCGGCCGTGCGGCGCAGGCGCAGCCGGATCTCGCCGCGCTCTGGCAGGCGGAGCCGGATCTGGCGCGCGACCTCGCCGCCCTCGACCGGCAGGTCTTCGGCCCGGCCGCGTCCGGTGCGGATCGCCTCGATCTGCCCGGTCTCGCGCGGCGGCTCGGCCGGCGCCGGAGACGCGGCACCTCCGCAGCGCTTGCCCCCGCTCCCCGGCTGGCGCCCCTCGACGGCCCGGTCGCGCAGGCGTGACCGGGTGGCGCGGAACGGCGGCCCGATCCACAAGCCCGGTGCGCGAGGGTGAACGATCGCGACGCAGCCTCCGTCCCGTCTTCCCCTGAGCCGCGGCCGAACACGCTTCTTTCGGCGTCCCGCCGCGCGCCGGCAGGGTGATACGGTTTCCGCGCGGCGCGAAGGAGATCGGATACGAGGGATTGCAGCACTTCTCGCGCTGCCGCCCCTGGTGTTCCTGGATGATCTGCTCGTCGGCGGGGTTGGCTCTTGTTCGCGGCGCAGAACCTCGTGACGGCGTTGGCGGCCGTGCGTCTGATGCAGTTGACCGATCCCATCGCGCCGGGGGAGAGCGTTCCGGTCCTGGCCGCCCTGTTGCTCGGCAACCTCCTGGCGTGGCTGGTGGCGCGTGTTCCCGCAGCGGCCCGGCTGGATTTGAGGCCCGCTCGGGGTCGGTCAGTCACCGCGCGACAAAGGAACCGACGTGACCGTGAGCCAGCCCGCGGCGGCACCGACGCCCGCCCGCGATCCGCGACGCCTCGTCGGCATCGCCCTGATGTGCGTCGCGCCGGTGTTCTTCGCCAGCCTCGATGCGACCGGCAAGGTGCTGGCGGGCGCGGGCGTCGATCCGCTGCTCACCACCTTCATGCGCTACGCGGTCAACGTCGCGCTGGTGACGGCCTTGATCAATCCGGTGACGCGGCCCGGCGTGGCCCATTCGCGGCGCCTGCCGCTCCAGATCCTGCGCTCGCTGCTGCTATTCGGTTCGACCGCCTGCAACTTTCTGGCGCTGCGCTCGCTCCAGCTCGCCGAGACGATCTCGATCCAGTTTGCCGCGCCGCTCACGGTCGCGCTGCTCGCCGGGCCGCTGCTCGGCGAATGGTCGTCGCGGATGCGGCTCGCGGCGGTGGCGACGGGCTTCGTCGGCGTGCTCGTCATCGTGCGGCCGGACGCGCTGGCGGCCAAGCCGGCGATCCTGTTCAGCCTCGGCGCGATGCTCTGCTACGCGGTCTACGTGATCGTGACGCGCAAGCTCGCGGCCCACGATTCGACGGCGACGACGGTGTTCTATACCGGGCTCGGCGGGCTCGCGGTCATGAGCCCGCTCCTGCCCTGGATCTGGACGGCACCGGCCTCGGGCACGGTCTGGGTGCTGCTGATCGCGGTCGGGCTGTTCGGCACGATCGGGCATTGGCTGCTGGTGCTGGCCCATGCACGGGCGCCGGCGAGCCTGCTCGCGCCCTTCATCTATACTCAGATCCTGTGGTCGGTTTTGCTCGGCTATCTGCTTTTCGGCGACGTGCCGAGCGCCTGGACGATGCTCGGCGCCGGCATCATCGTCGCCTCGGGCCTCGTTCTGCTGAGCGAGGATGCGCTGGTGCGCCGCCATGCGCGGCGGAGAGCGTCCCCTCCCCCGCGCATGGCGCCACCCACTCAGCGGTGGCGGTGGTGGCGCGGATGGTGACGGCGGTGATGGTAGGCGCGGTTCGAACGCATCCGGCTGCGGTAGGCACGCCGGCCGGGATCGATGCCGAGCACGCCGTTCACGCCGCCCACCGCACCGCCGACGGCGCCGCCCACGATGCCGCCGATCGGGCCGGCGACGCGATCCCCCTCGGCCGCGCCGCGGCGCATCCCGCCGGGAATGCCCTGGGCCTGCGCCTCACCGGCGATCGGCAGGAGGCAGAGCATCAGCCCTGCGGCGGCAATGGCGAAACGTCTCATGGCGGCGATTCCTCGTTGGGAATGAACACTTGCCGGTGCTTCACCCGACGGGTTGCAACCGGATGCCAGCCAACGAAGGGTTGCCCTTGCCGGTTCCGGCCGACCGCCCTGCCGTCCCCAGGATCCGTGACGAACGGCGGCAATCCGCTTCTACGCGCAGGCGGGCCGTCATCGCGTGAGGGCGATGACCCTGGCTTCCTGCTGGCCTCAGACGCCGGCGCCCGCCTCCGCGGGCTTAGGCTTTCGCGCCGCTCGACGCCTTGGCTGAGCCAAGGCCCGCTCCGCGCGGCGTTCTTCGCGCCGCGAAGCCGCTGATGCGGCTTCGAGCAATGGCCCCAACGGAAAACGCCGGCCCCTTGCGGGAGCCGGCGTTCTAATTTCTTCGACGTGATTAGAGCCGGTCAGGTCTGCTGCGTGCGGCGGGGCCGAACCTGCCAGCGCTCGAACGCCTCGGTCACTTCCTCGTCACGGCCCGGCTCCTGCGGGTTGCGGATCGCGGCGCCGAGGGCCTTCGACAGGCTCTCGATCACGTCGTCGATGCGCGCATCCGGCGGCAGCCGCTCGCCGGACTCGGCGGCGGGCTTCTGCGCTTCGGCGGTCTCGGCCGCGGGCTGAGCCTCCTCGGGCTTGGCGGCCTCGGTCGGCGCAGGCGCTTCGGCAGCGGCCGGCTCGGGCGCGGGCGCCTCGGCGGGTGCAGGCTCCTCGGCCTTGGGGGCTTCGGGCGCCGGTTCGGCCGCGGCCGGGAGAGGCTCTTCGGAGGCCTGAGGCTGCTCCTCCGACTTGGTCTCGGGCGGCGTAGCCGGCTCCGCCACCGCTGCCGCGAGGAGCGCTTCCGGAACCGGCGCGGGCTTCGGCGGCTCGGGCGAACGCACCGGAGCGTCGCGCGGGGGCGATACCGGCTTCGACGGGGTGAAGGGCGGACGATTGGAGCCGAAGCGCGGCTCGATCAGATCGAGCACCGCATCGAGGGCGGCGTTGCTCAGGGGGATATCCCCCGGATTCGGCACGCCGGTGATCGCGATCGACTGGCCGTCATAGGCCTTGTCCGTCGTCACCTCGGCGCCGAACCAGACCGGCGGCGTGAAGCCCTGCGCGGCGGACGCGTCGGCGAAGACGAGGCTGACGATGTCGAGGCCCGACGGACGCACGTAGCGATCGACCAGCGCCTCGACCGAACCCCCGAGCGCGACCGTGGTGCGCTCGTAGACGGCCCGGCCCTGGCAGACGTCGAGAAGGGCGTCGCCGTGGGCGCGCGGCACCTCGGTGCGCTCCTCGGACATCGCGCCCTCGGCGCCGGTCATCAGCACGAGGAAGCAGTTGGTGCCCTGCAGCCGCACGAACGAGGTCCGCCCGGCCTGCGGCGCGAAATAGCCTTCGGTGACGCGGGACCCGCCCCGCTCCTTCCGCAGAAGACGGACCAGAGAGGGCGCCACGAGAAACCGGCGAACGACACTCATTCACTTCCCTCCGCGGGTCGGCACGCACCGGTCCGGGACCGCCCCCGGACACTCGGCCTTCGGGGCGCCGATCCCGAACGGGACCGGCTGCCGCCCACCGTATTGAACATGGACGGTCCGCGAAGACCGGGGCGTTAACCTGTTCTTCACACGGACCTTCATGGCGAAGTGATGGGCCCGAAACAACCACGCGGCAAGCCTGGAGGCCGAAAAGGCGTGGAATTCATGGGGCCGATCCCATGAATTCAGCCTTCCGGTTCGAAGCCGAGGGCGACGCCGTTCATGCAGTAGCGCAGGCCGGTCGGGGCCGGACCGTCCTCGAAGACGTGGCCGAGATGACCCTTGCAGCGGGCGCAATGCACTTCGGTGCGAGTCATCCAGTGGCTGCGGTCGGCCTTCGTCTCCACCGCATCGTCGAGCGGCGCGAAGAAGCTCGGCCAGCCGCTGCCCGATTCGTATTTGGTGTCGCTCTCGAAGAGCGGGGCGCCGCAGCCGGCGCAGACGAAGGTGCCGGGGCGCTTCTCGGCGTTGAGGGCGCTCGTGCCGGCCCGCTCGGTGCCGTGCTCGCGCAGCACGCGGTACTGCTCCGGCGTCAGCGCCGCGCGCCATTCCTCTTCCGTGCGGGTCTCGGGATCGGTGCCGATGACGTCGGATCCGGCCATGTCGCGTTCCTCCGGGGCTTGTCTCGTTTGGCAAGATGGTGCCGGGCACCGCTTGTCACGAGTGCGACCCTGCCGCGCAAGATCGGATGATGGGTTGGTCGCCTCAGGCTGCCGCGCCCACGGTGTCGGCCATGCGCGCGCCGCGCTGCCCCAGGGGCTTTTGCGGGCTCGTGGTCGAATCGCGGGCGGTCTGGTGCTCGATCTCGGCATTGATCTCGCCGCCGAGCAGCACGATCGTCGCCGAGATCCAGATCCAGGTCATGAAGCCGATGCCGGCGCCGAGCGAACCGTAGGTCTCGTTGTAATTGCCGAAATTGGCGACGTACCAAGAGAACAGGATCGAGGCGACGAGCCAGAGCAGGCCCGCCACAACGCTGCCCGCGCCGACCCAGCGCCAGCGCGCCCGCTCCCGGCTCGGGCCGTAGCGATAGAGCACGGCCAGCCCGCCGAGTAGGACGAGGAGCAGCACCGGCCAGCGCGCCATGGCGATGAGGCGGGCGCCGTCGCCGAGGCCGAGGAAATTGAACACCACCGGCAGCACGACGATCGAGATCAGCGCCAGGATGATGAAGAGCAGCGCGCCCGCGGTGAAGGTGAGCGAACGGACGTTGAGCCAGAAGAAATTGCGCTTCTCCTCCTCCTCGTAGACGACGTTGAGGGCATCGAACATCGCCTTCATCGCGGCGTTGGCGCTCCACAGCGACAGCGTCAGGCTGGTGAAGAAGGTGAAGCCGAGGGCTCCGCCCCCCTTGGCGGAGATGCGCTTCACCTGCTCGCCGATGATCTCGATGGCGCTCTCCGGCAGCACGCCGTGCAGGGTGGAGAGGTGGACGTTGATCGTGTTCACGTCGGCCACGAGCCCGTAGCAGGTGACGAGCGCGGCAATCGCCGGAAACAGCGAGAGCAGGGTGTAGAAGGTCACGCCCGCCGCGACCGAGAGCACCCGGTCCTTGTTGAATTCCAGGTAGACCCGCGTGGCGATGTCCCACCAGCCGGGGGACGGGATCTCGCCGGGATGATCGGCCTTGCGCCCGCGATCGGCCTGCGTCGCCGCCACCCAGCGGGCGGAGCGCCCCTCATGGGAATGGGCGCCGCCATTGCGCTCCTTCGCCTCCTCGACCGGTGGCGCCTCCTCATCAGGCCGGCGCCGGGGCGCGGCGGCGAGCGCGATCAACGCCGCACCCATCATCAGGGTCCAGAGGACGGGGGCCGTGCCTTCCGCGGGCAGGCGGGGCGGGGTCTGGGGGGAGGACGGCATGGTTCGCGGGGTCGGGCGCAAGCGCCTGGATGAGACGCCGTTCAACCCCGGATCAGGCTTGGCCGTTCCCTCGAACCGCGGCGCATCCCCCGGAAACGTCGAGACGGGAGACGGCTTCGGCGCGCGAGACCCTCAGACAGCCTCGCGCTCCGGCAGCGGCGCCTCGACGGTGAGGACGAGGCCGCGGCTGCGGTAGTCGATCTTGGCCTCGCCGCCGAACTCGGCCGCCAGCACCCGCTCGATCATGCGCGTGCCGAAACCGACCCGCGACGGCTTCTCGACCGGCGGACCGTCGAGCTCCTCCCAGCGCATCCTCAGGCGCTTGGAGGCGCAGCCCTCGACCTCCCAGTTGAGGATGATGCGGCCCGAATTGTTCGAGAGGCCGCCATATTTTACGGCGTTGGTGGCCAGCTCGTGCAGCGCCATCACCACGGCCAGCGTCAGGCGGGAGGTGAGGCGCACCTCCGGCCCGCCGAAGCGGATGCGATTGCGCGGGGTGACCCGGAACGGCTGCAGCGCACTTTCCACCGCCTCGGCGAGCGTCACCCCGGCGGTGGCTTCCGAGGTGAGGATGTCGTGGGCGGTGGCCAGCGAGTTGAGGCGCGCATCCAGCGTCCGGCGGGCATCATCGAGCGAGGCGGCGTTGCGCAGGGTCTGGTGGGCGATGGACTGGATCGTGGCGATCGAGTTCTTCACCCGGTGCTTCATCTCGGCGGCGAGCAGGATGCGCTGCTCGTCGGCCCGCTTGCGGTCGGTCACGTCCAGTGAGATGCCGGCCATGGAATGCGGCGCCCCGTCGGCCCGGTAAGAGGCCCGGCCGCGCAGCTGCACCCAGCGCACCTCGCCGCCGGATGCCGTGACGCGGTGCTCGACGTCGTAATCGCTCCGGCGGTCGATGGCGGCCTGCATCGCGGCCTGCATCCGCTCGCGATCCTCGGGCACCACCGCCTCGACGAGGTCGTCGTAGCTGAAGGGCTCGCCGAGCGGGCGCCCGAAATTCTGCTTGCACAGGTCGGAGGCGACGAGCCGGCGGTCGGTGAGATCGAGGGACCAAGCGCCGAGCCGGCCGGCGGCGAGCATGAATTCGAGGCGGTGCTCGCTGCGGGTGAGGTCGTCGTTGCGGCGCTCGACCTCCTGTTCCAGGGCGTCGCGGTCGCGCTGGAGCCGGACCATCCGGTCGCGCTCCAGGGTCACGTCGAACTGCGAGGCGAAGAAGTAGGTGAGCTGCCCCTCGTCGTCGAAGACCGGCGAGATCAGGAGGCGGTTCCAGAAGACCTCACCGGTCTTCTTGTGGTTGAGGAGATCGATCTCGACCGGCACGCGCCGCTCGACCGCGTCACGAATCCGGGCGACGTCGCACGGGTCGGTCTCCGGCCCCTGCAGGAAGCGGCAGTTGCGCCCCAGGATCTCGTCGCGGCTGTAGCCGGTGAGCTTGCTGAAGGCGCCGTTGACGAAGACGATCGGGTTGTCGGGCCGGTGCGGGTCGGTGATCAGCATCGGCATCCGCGTCGCCTTGACGGCGGCGGCGAACGGATCGGAGCTTTTGGAAACGCGGACCAGTTCGGCTTCAATCCGGTCGTGTTCGGCACGAGTAGTCACGTTCGGACGAAACTCCGAGGATTCAAGACTGAATAAGCATGGACCTCATGGGGTCCACGCCACCGGGACACAGCGGCCCCGGAGCATAAGCAGGCTCATAACACCGGTCCCCGCCCGCATCGCATCACAGGCTTGAGAGCGCCAGCGCGTGGCGTTCTCGGCGGGTCCGACAGGAGAACCTACCAGGGCATATGGGCGGCCGCGTCAGCCGCGGTAGAGGTTGGCGTGGGTCTCGCGCAAAAGGTTCTTCTGCACCTTGCCCATGGCGTTGCGCGGCAGTTCGGGGGCGAACAGCACGCGCTTGGGGCATTTGTACTTGGCCAGCCGCCCTTCCAGCGCGGCCAGGACCGCCGCCTCGTCGGGCGCGCCCTCGCCCGGCACCACCACCGCCGTGACGCCCTCGCCGAAATCGGGATGGGCCAGACCGATCACCGCGGATTCGACGACGCCGGGCAGCGCGTCGATCTCGACCTCGATCTCCTTGGGGTAGACGTTGTAGCCGCCCGTAATGATGAGGTCCTTGCCGCGGCCGACGATGTGGACGTAGCCGTCGCGGTCGATCTTGCCGAGATCACCCGTGATGAAGAAGCCGTCCACCTTCAGCTCGGCGGCGGTCTTCTCCGGCATGCGCCAGTAGCCCTGGAACACGTTGGGGCCCTTCACCTCGATCATCCCGACCTCCTCGGGCCCGAGCGGCGCCCCGGTCTCGGGATCGACCACGCGCAGGGTCACCCCCGGCAGCGGGAAGCCGACCGTGCCGGCCCGCCGCGCGCCCTCGTAGGGGTTCGAGGTGTTCATGTTGGTCTCGGTCATGCCGTAGCGTTCGAGGATGGCGTGGCCGGTGCGTTGCGCCCATTCCCGGTGCGTCTCGGCCAGCAACGGCGCGGAGCCCGACACGAACAGCCGCATATGGGCCGCCGCCTCGCGGGTGAGGCCGGGCTCCTTGAGCAGCCGCGTGTAGAAGGTCGGCACCCCCATCATCACGGTCGCCCGCGGCATCAGGTCGAGGATCTTCTTCGCATCGAGCCGGGGCAGGAACAGCATCGTGCCGCCGGTGGCCAGGACGATGTTAGTGGCCACGAACAGCCCGTGGGTGTGGAACACCGGCAGGGCGTGGATCAGCACGTCGCGCTCGGTGAAGTGCCAGTACTGCGCGAGGGTGAGCGCGTTGGAGGCGAGGTTGTCGTGGCTCAGCATGGCGCCCTTGGAGCGCCCGGTCGTGCCCGAGGTGTAGAGGATCGCGGCGAGGTCGTCGGCCCCGCGGAGCACGTCCGCGAAATCCGGGTTCGCGGCGTCGGCGGCCTCGGCCATGCTGCCATGCCCGGCGGCGTCGAGGGTGCGGGTCTGCGGCACGCCGGCCTGCCCCGCGACCGCCGAGAGGTCGGCCTCGCGGGCCGGATCGCAGACGAACAGGGCCGGCTCGGCATCGCCGAGGAAGTAAGCGATCTCCGGTCCGGTATAGGCGGTGTTGAGCGGCAGGAAGACCGCGCCCGCCCGCACCGCGCCGAGATAGAGGAAGATCACCTCCGCGCTCTTCTCGACCTGCACCGCGACCCGGTCGCCGGGCTTCACCCCGAGGGCCTGGAGCGCGCTGGCATAGGCACCGGAGCGGGCCAGCAGGTCGGCATAGGTGTAGCGCGCGCCCTCCGCGGTCTCGATGAAGACCTTGGCGCCCGGATCGGCCGGGCAATGGCTGCGCACGAGGCCGAACAGGTGATTGACGATCGGTTCGGCCATCGCGCGCTTCCTCACCAAATGCCCTGTGATCGGTTTCTTGCGACGGATCCTTGCGGTGGATCCTTGCCCTCCGCATTGGCGCGGGCGCGCGCTTCATTCAAGCGGGAACGATCGGGAAGACGGCCGGGCAGTTTGGAAGAGACGCCGGCTGTCGGACCTATTCCGTCGGGATGCGCCCGACCGAGCAGAGGGTGCGCAGCGCCCCGGCGCTGTCGGTGTAGCAGCTCGCCGACCAGCCGTTCTGCTGGATGAAGGATTTGCGCCCCTCGCGCAGGGCCGTCTGGTAAGCCCGCGCCAGGATCGGCTGCACGGTCGCGGCCGGCTCGCCGACCACGAGTTCGGCGGCGATCGTCAGTTCGCGGAAGTATTCGGCCGACGGCGAGGGATCGCCCGAGGAAGCCTGCACGATGGGCTGCGCGCGGCAGGTGAGATCGAGCCGGACCCCACTCGCCGCCCGAACGTCGATGCTCGGGCCGACCCGGCGGCCGGCCTTCTTCGCCCCCGTCGCCTGGGCGATGCGGGTGGCGAGCGCGTCGCACTCGTCGGCCTGTGCGGCGGTGGAGAGGAGGAAGAGGATTGCGAGAAGCGGGCGGAGCATGGCGGTGGCTCGGTCTCGAAGGTCGCTAAGCCCCGGCCGCGCCCGTGCGGGCTGACGGCGGACCGGGCATTCTGCCGGCCTTCTTACGATATCGACCTGACGCTGGCTTCCGGTTTTGCCGGGAGGTCTCGGCGCGGCGTGCGGCGGCCTCACCTCCGGTGGCGCGGACCTGTGGACACAATCGGGAAACCGCATTCTGCCTCAGCCGCTTGGCCTGTGGATGGGCCGTGTGGACGGGTGTGGACGCCGCCGCGGGGTTGACCCTGGCCGGCGGGCAACCGAAACCTTTGCTCCGCCGCGCCGGAAGATGCGTGGGACAAGATCGGAGGAGCGAGCATGCCGACGACGCGCGACCTGGGGGCACGAAAGCCGGCAACTGCGCGAGCCGTTTGGCCGACCCTCTCGCCGATCCTGATCGCGCTGGGCCTCGTCCTCGCCGGACCGGCGGCGGCGCAGGGCCAGGGCGAGGCGCCGCAAGCGGCCCGCACCCGCGCCAAGGCACCGACCTCGCCGGTCCAGCCGATCCAGATCTGGGACGCGCGCATTGAGGGCGGCGACCTGCGCATGAGCGGCAGCGTCGGCAAGAGCGGCGTCACTGTGATCCTCGACGACGACATCTCCGTCCTGTCGGACCGGCGCGGACGCTTCGAGTTCCGGCTGCCCTACCGGCCCGCGACCTGCGTCGCGATGGTCAAGGCTGGCGAGAACGAGCGCGAGGCGGTGGTCGCCAATTGCGCGCCGGAGGGGCCGGCCGGCAAGGCGGGCGAACCGGGCCCCGCCGGCCCGCAAGGCAGCGCCGGCCTTCAGGGACCGCCCGGTGCCGCCGGGCCGAAAGGTGAACCGGGGCCCAAGGGCGAGCAGGGACCCAAAGGCGAGACCGGGCCAAAGGGCGAAGCCGGTCTGGCCGGGCCTCCGGGTGCGCCGGGGCCGAAGGGAGATCAGGGCCTCAAGGGTGAAGCGGGCGCCAAGGGCGAGCGCGGCCCCAAGGGTGATCCGGGACCGAAAGGTGAGACTGCGGCGACGGTGTCGGCCCCGTTCCGTGTCGTGCGGGCCCGCGCCTGCACCGATACGGGCTGTGCGCTCTCCTGCGATGCGGGCGAGGTGCTGGCCTCGGCCACCTGCCAGACGGGCGGCGCGGCGACCCTGGACGGCGACACGAAAGCCTCCTGCGCTGCCGGCAGCAGCGGCATGGTCGGGATCTGCGCGCGACCCTGATTCACTTCTGTCCGTCGAGCCAGGCAAGCATCCCCTTCGCCGCGGCCCGGCCGCTGGCGAAGGCTGCCTGAAGCAGGTAGCCACCGGTCGGTGCTTCCCAGTCGAGCATCTCGCCGGCGAGGAAGAGGCCGGGCCGCGCCCGCAGCATGAACTGCGCATCGAGCTCGGCGAAGGTGACACCGCCCGCCGTCGAGATCGCCCGCGCGATCGGGGCCGGCCCGAGGAGCCGGAGCGGCGCCGCCTTGATCGCCGCCGCCAGCGTTCCGGCTTCCGTCGGCAGGGCGTTGCCATGCGCCTCGCGCAGCAAGCCGATGGCGGCGGGGCTCAGCGCGGCCGCCTTGCGCAGGCGGGTGGAGAGACTCTCGCCGGGCCGGCTTCGGGCGAGGCGCGCTCGGAGTGCGTCGGGCTCGAGATCCGGGCGCAGATCGAGGATGAGTTCGGCGACGCCGTCGCGCTCGACCGCCTCGCGGAGCGGCCGCGAGAGCGCGTAGATCACCCCGCCCTCGATGCCGTCCGCCGTGGCGACCGCCTCGCCGCGGGCGCTCGCCCCACCGATGCGCGCGGCAAGGCGCTTGAGCGGCTCGCCGGCGAAGCGCCCCGAGAAATGCGCCGACCACGCGACGCGGAAGCCGACATTGGCGGGCCTGAGGGGGGCGACCGCGACGCCGTTCCCCTCCAGCAGCGGTACCCAGGCCCCGTCCGATCCGAGCCGCGGCCAGCTCGCCCCGCCGAGCGCGAGCAGCGTCGCCCGCGGCCGGACGCGGAGCGGGCCCTCCGGCGTCTCGAAGGTCAGCGCGCCCTCGTCCAGGCCGACGAGCCGGTGCCGGGTGCGGATCGCGACGCCCGAGGCCTCGAGGCGGGTGAGCCAGGCGCGCAGCAGCGGCGAGGCCTTGAAGCTGTCCGGAAACACCCGGCCGCTCGACCCGACGAAGGTGTTTTGCCCCAAAGCCTCGCACCATGCCCGCAGCGCGTCCGGCGGATAGGCCTCAACCGCGGCCGGCAGGCGCGGATCGACGGGGGCGTAACGCCCCAGGAAATCCGGCAGCGGCTCGGAATGGGTCAGGTTGAGCCCGCCGCGCCCGGCAATGAGCAGCTTGCGGCCGACGGAGGGCATGCGCTCGTAGATGGTGACGGGTTGCCCCGCCCCGGCCAGCACCTCCGCCGCCATGAGCCCCGCCGGCCCGCCGCCGACGATGGCGATTCCATGCTCTCGATCCGCGTCCATGATCCGGGGCAGGGCCCGCAGACACCGTTCCTGTCAAGCGCGGCCGGGCTGAAAATCAGCAGATGCACTTTGTGGGTAAGGATCAGGGATGAAAATCGCCCTGCCCTTGATTCGACGCGATCGCGCGTCTAACTGCCCGACATCGGCTGCGGGCCCCTCTGGCGGAACGCGCACCGTCCCCCTCGCGATGCTCCCGGCACTCCGGTGAGATCATCCGTCCGCCGGATCGGCGGCCCGTTCGGGAGGGAGGCGGCAGACGCGTCCGCGATGTCGGAGCCGATGCTCTCCCAAAAGCGAAGCATCCGGTCCCGCGCAATGATGATGGAATTTTTTACCCACGAATGGCTCGGCAAGCCCGTCTGGATGTGGCTCGGCTTCCACGCCCTGGTGGCCGGTCTGCTGGCCTTCGATCTCGGCCTGCTCCACCGCGACAAGAACCACGAGATCGGCGTGAAGGAGAGCCTGCTCCTCACCGCCTTCTACTTCACCCTCGGCCTCGCCTTCGGCGGCTGGATCTGGTGGATGCTCGGGTTCGACCCGGCCCAGGAATACGTCACCGGTCTCGTGATCGAGAAGTCGCTGTCGATGGACAACGTCTTCGTGATCGCGGTGATCCTCACCTCGCTCGGCGTGCCGCGGGCGGCGCAGCACCGGGTTCTGGTCTGGGGCATCCTCGCGGCGGTGCTGCTGCGCGGCCTGATGATCGGGCTCGGCTCGGCCCTGGTCCAGCAGGCGCATTGGGTGCTCTCGATCTTCGCCGTCTTCCTGATCTATGTCGGCATCAAGATGCTCGTCTCGAAGGAGGAGAACGAGCGGGACATCCAGAACAGTGCCTCCATGCGCCTGCTCAAGAAGTGGGTGCGCATCACCGATAAGCCGGAGGGCCAGCACTTCATCGTCCGCAAGCCCGACCCGAAGACGGGCAAGCTGGTGTGCTGGCTGACGCCGCTCGCCGTGGCGCTCGTGCTCGTGAACATTGCGGACGTGATCTTCGCCGTCGACAGCGTGCCGGCGATCTTCGCCATCACCACCGACCCGTTCATCGTCTACACCTCGAACATTTTCGCGATCCTGGGCCTGCGCGCGCTCTACTTCGCGCTCGCCGCGATGGTGGACCGCTTCGCCTACCTGAAGACGGCACTCGCCCTCATCCTGCTGTTCATCGGCACCAAAATCATGGTCGCCGACACGCTGGGCTTCATCCACCTGCCGCCGTGGGTCTCGCTCGTCGTCACCCTGGTCCTGCTCACCATCGGCGTCGTCTACAGCCTGTGGCGCACCCGCGGCTTGGCGGAGCCGGAGGCCGAGAAGGCCGGTGCGGAAGTCGCGCACCGAACCTGACGCCGGCAAGATCCGCGAAGCGTGCCTTCCCGTTCCGGCACGCTTCGCTGGCAGGGTGGCGGAGGGTTCGTTCACGATCTTGCGCGATGCTGGGGACAGGCCGGGGAACCGGCTGCGTTCCCAGCGTTTTCGGGCCTGACCATGCGGCGTTTCCTGACCAGCGGCATCAAGGCGATCCTGGCCATCGCCGTTCTTTCCACAGCCGCCCATTGGGCGATGCGCGTCCAGCGCGAGCCCGCCTCACCGGCCCTGCCGGTGGCGGCGCTCGCCGATCCCGTCACCACCGGCTCCATCGCCGCGCGCAAGCCTGAGCGCCTGTCACCGGAGGCGGCCGTGATGCCGGCAAGCCTCGGCGGGGGCGTCGACAAGGATCACCTGGCCAAGCTGATGGCCGGCGCCGCGTCAGAACGGCCGAAGATTCAGAAGGCCGTCGCCAAGCGCTGACAGTGGCCCGTCATCGGGCATAAAAATAGCCGCCGACCCTGAGGATCGGCGGCTTTGTCATGCCGGTGGGATGGGTCAGGCGGCGAGCTGACGCGGCGCGTGGCGGCCTTCCTTCACCTCCTCGACGATCTTGGCGCAGAAGGCCTCGAGGTCGCCGGGGTTGCGGCTGGTGATGATGCCGCCATCGGTGACGACCTCCTTGTCCTGCCAGTCGCCGCCGGCGTTGATCACGTCGGTCTTGATCGAGGCGAACGAGGTGAGCGTGCGCCCCTTCACCGCGCCGGCTTCGATCAGCAGCCAGGGGCCGTGACAGATCGCGGCCACGACCTTGCCGGAGGTGACGAAAGCCCGGACCACGTCGAGCGCCGTCGGCTCAAGGCGCAGCTTGTCCGGATTGATCTGCCCGCCCGGCAGAACCAGCGCATCGTAATCGGCGGGGTTCACGCTCTCGAGATCGAGATCGACCGGCACGTCCTTGCCCCAATCGGTCTTGTCCCAACCGCGGATGGTCGCCTTGGACTGACGGGATGTCGGGCTCGCCACGGTGACCGTGGCACCCGCTTCCTTCAGCTTGGCCTGCGGCACCGTCAGCTCACTTTCCTCGAACCCGTCGGTGGCGACGATGAGGATCTTGGCCGCGCGAAAATCGGGCATGGATTGGCTCCGTTGATGTCAGGGATTGCCGGGCCAACCGATCGCTTCCGGTGAGGTTCCAAGCGCCGTCACGGCGCCGCACCGAGGCAGCCCAGGAGACGAAGGAAGAACGGAACCGGACCGAAGGGCATGTGTTGGTCCGCCAAACCGAAAAGCCAGACAGGAGGCGGTCCATGGCCAATCCCGGCGCCCCGATCCCCGAGCCCACCCCCGGTGGACAGATCCCCAGCGATCTTCCCCCGCCGCCGCAACCCGACGACCTGCCCGATATCGGCCCGACCGGACCGCGCACGCCCTACCCGGTCGATGACCCGAACATCGACGAACCGCGCGGCCCCGGCTCCGAGCCGGACTATCTGCCCGGCGGACCGACCGATCCCGGCATCCGGCTCTGATCGGAGGCCGAGGCCGCACCCCCTTCGAGCGGGGTGCGGCCAACGGACGTTGTATTTTCGTCACAACCTGACAACCCCGAGGGATGTCTCCATTCGCCGGTCGTCAGCACGCTTGCGTTGAGACGGAGCCGTCTCAACAACCGCCCCACCGCACGCAGATGCGGCAGGGGACACAATCTTATGTTCAAGCAATCGTTGGCCGCCGCGCTCGTCGCGGTGAGCCTTGCCGCGTGTGGAAGCGTCACGCGCGGCACCTCCGAGCTGATCGCCTTCACCTCCGAGCCGCCGGGTGCCGCCGTCGCCACCACGACAAACCGATACTGCCCGACCACGCCCTGCTCGCTCGACGTGCCCCGCTCGGAAGAGTTCGACGTCACCTTCACAAAACCCGGCTTCCAGCCGCAAACGGTGCCGGTGCGTACCAAGGTGGCCGGTACGGGGGCTGCAGGCTTCGCCGGCAACGTCCTGGCCGGCGGCCTCGTCGGCATGGGTGTGGATGCCTATACCGGTGCGGCCATGGACCACACGCCCAATCCCGTCGCGGTCACCCTGGTGCCGGATGCCTTGCCGAGCGCGGAGCGCACGCGTCGCCGCCGCGGCAGGCCGGGCGTCTAACCGGAAGAAGCGCGACCGCCGCTCTGCCGAAGCATGACGCTTCCGCGGAGCCGGCCTTCAATGCCCGCCGTGAGACGTCCGCACGTCCCGCGGCGCGGCCAGGATCTCGCTGAGGCTGGAGGCGACGTGGCGCGCCTCCTCGTCGGTCAGGCGGAGTTGGAACGGCGGGAGCGCGCCGGCCTGGAGGGCCACCACCGCTTGCCCCTGCTCGTCGGTGCCCACCTCGATCGCCGAGGAGGTCACGTCGAGCATGGCTACTTCCTCGTCGCCGTTCTCGTCGGGCAGATCGACCTCGCCGTCGTCATCGATGGCGGTGAGGAGTTGGCCGACGGCGCGCACGAGCGCGCGGGCGGCGCGGGCATCCATGACCACCGCCGTCGATTGGTCGTCCTTCTGGAACGAAAGCTGGATGTTCGCGCCTTCAAGGGAAACCGAGATGCCCGCCATGTACCGCCTGACTGCACTGCCTTGGAGCGGTGCGTAACCGCCTGGATTGACGATCATATATGCACCGGCCCCGGACTTTGTCACAGGGTGGCGGCGGCAGTACTCCAGGCTCGTTTGGCCTGCGTCACTTCCGCCTCGCGCGCGTAGCGCCGGGGCGGCAGGGTTCCGTTCCGCCTTGTTAAGGCCGCATCGTCCGCCTACATGTAGTCGTGACGGGCGCGGCGGAGCGGATGGCTTCGGTCCATTTGCAACCCGCTTGTCATCCCGCAAAATCGGCGGACGCTGCCAGGTGCTCGCTTCGAGCAGATGCTTGCGCTTGGCGTGTGAAGAACGAAGGAACTATTCGTGGATACTGGGACTGTTAAGTGGTTCAACGAGACCAAGGGCTACGGCTTCATTCAGCCGGATGACGGCGGCAAGGACGTGTTCGTCCACATCTCCGCTGTCGAGCGTGCAGGCCTGCGCAACCTCGTCGAGGGCCAGAAGGTGTCCTATGAGGTTCTGACCGACAAGCGCAGCGGCAAGGACGCAGCCGGCAATCTGCAGGCCGTCTAAGTCGCTTCGGGACTGGCGTTGAGCCGGCCCGACCGCGCATTCTAAAACCAACGAAGCGGCACCCACCGGACGAAGGCTCTCGGAACGCGTTTCCAGGGATGTCTTGCGGCGGGCGCCGCCGACGCCAAAATCACCAGACCAAAACAACCAGAAACGACACCGGCCACGCCGAGAGGGCGCGGGATCCGGTGCGAGAAGAAGAACAACAATGAAATTCGAGTTCCGGCGCCAGGACGGCGCCATTTCGCCCGTGACCAACGCGGCGACATTCCGGGTGGGCAGCTTGGTCGATACGCAGGCACGCAGCCCGCAGGCCGATCTCAGCCACCTCATCGACGCTTCCTACGAGTATCACTCCCCGCGCGAACTGCGCTGGCACCTCGCCGACCGCCTCGGGGTTACCCCGGCCGTCGTCCGGTTGCAGGAAGCCGCCTGACCGACCCGGCCTCGCCCCCATCCAGAGCGAGGCCAACCGGCCGCCGCCACGAGGCAGGCGGCCTCACACCAAATCCGATCGATTCCTTTGGAAAAGCCGGATTGGCCTTGGCTCGAGCGCCGCTCGGGACGAGCAAGACGCGTCCCGCTTGGATCAAGCGGGAACCGCCTCTGAACGCATTCCGACGAAGTGGCCATCGGTTCGTCGAAGGAATGCGCGTCAAAAGAAGGACCGAGAGACGCCGGCCTGATGCCATCCGGTCGGATACGGTTCTAGATCAAACCCAACGCCACCAATTCCCGCCTCAAGCTCTCGGGCATCTCGGCGACCTCCCCGGCACTGGCCCGGTCGAGGTCGGCGGGCGCGTCAGCCGCTTCGAGATAGCGCCAGCCCTGGAACGGGCGGCAGGGGCGCGGCGAGACCGGCGTCACCGCCGGATCGAGCACGAGGCGGCAGCGGTCGATCCCGTCGCTTCCCGTGACCGGCTCGATGGCGCGAATCGACTGACGGCAGGTCAGCGTCCCCTTCATCACCCAATAGATCGACCCGCCACCGGCGATGGCCGCTGCGCGCTTGGGGAACATGCGGGTGACGTGGACCGTCTCCGGCTCCTGGCCGAGGCGCACAGCCTCCGCCCGGTAATGTGCGATCCGCGCCTCCAGCTCCTCGATGGAGGAGGGACCGACGCACAGCTTCAGAAGATGCAGGGCCATGACCGGGCCCGTATAAGGCATCCGCCGGAAAAGGGGCCGCCGGATTTCAGACCGAAAGATGCGGCATGACGAACCGCATCGCCCGGAGTCACGCCCTTACGCGAAGAGCGCGATCTTTTCCTCGATGCTCAGGGTATCGAGATCGGGAAAGGCCGCGGCGAGATCGTCGGTCGCCACCGGCTCGACCGACGCCACGACCAAGGGCTCGGCCACCGGCATGACCGCTTCGGGGGCGGCCGGGATGATGAGCTCGGCAACCGGCTCGGGCTCTTCCACCGCATCGAACGCGTCGATGTCCGACACGATTTCGAACGCGGCCTCGTCCTGCGCCTCGAACTCGACCTCCAATTCCGGCTCGACCTCCAATTCCGGTTCAACCGGAGCCGGAGCGAGGATCGCCGAGACGGTCTCCGGTTCGGCTGCGGCTTCGATCTCCGGCATTTCGAACGCGAAGAGATCCTCCGGGATCTCATCCGCCAGAACGGCGACGGGCGTCGCCATCTCGATCGTGACCGGCTCCGCCGGCGCCTCGTCGCGCGCCGGTTCCGGCGCCTCGGGGCTGGCCGGCAGGAAGGCGAGGTCGTCGTCGAGCACCACGGTCGGCAAGGGCCGCAGGGTCGACATGGCCGGCGCGGGCACCGGCCCTTCCATATCAAGGAAGCGATCGACATCGCTCTGATCGAGGGCGGCGGCCGGCGCAGGCGCGTCCTCGCCGAGCGGCGGCACGCCGTCCTCGGAGCTGCCCCAGATCCCGATCATCGAAGCGATGCGGTTCTCGAGGTAGCGCAGGGTATGCACCACGCGGCTTGTGCGCTGCGCGGTGAGATCCTGGAACGAACAGGCCGTGTAGATCTGCGTGGCGTGCCGATCGAGGGCGTCGCACAGCTCGGAATCGATTCCGGTCTCGCGCAGGGTCCAGGCGGCCTCCTGCACTTCCTCGGCGGCGCTGAGGATGTCGGAGGTCGCCCGCTCGGTGGCCCGCACGATGGCATCGAGAGCTTCCGAGGCGACCGTGAGACGGCTCTCGCCCTGCTCGGCGGTCGAGAGGGCGGCCACCTCCGCGCGGGTGCGGGCGATGGCGTCGGCCATCTCCATCAGGTCGCCGCGGAAGCGCCCGACATCATCCGGCCGATCCGTCGTGACGACGTTCTCGATGCGCCGGATCGCGTCCAGCAGCACCTCGGTGTCGGCATTGCGGTTGCGGCGGGCATATTCGGTCAGAAACCACCGGCCGCGCTCGGTCTCCCGGACGGCGTCCTCGATGGCATCGTATTGCGACGCGTCCAGAGGCGTCAGGGAACGGGAACTCGACATCACACCCCGCAAAGACTCGGGCCCCACCGCGAGGAGTGCCGCGACGATTGACGGTCGGCGGCAGATTGACAGGCGTGCTTTAACAGCGGCTTACGCTTCGCCCCGCCGCGCGACGTTTTTGACCGATCGAAAGAGGCGGCCCGCTTCGCCGCGATCCCGTGACACGCACAACCCCGACCGGCGAGCCCGACCCCGTCCGGCTCGGCCTCCTCTACGCCGTGGTCTTCGTCGAGATCGGCATCGCCATGCCGTTCATGCCCGTCTGGCTCGGCGCGCTCGGCCTCGATGCCGGGCTGATCGGCCTGCTGCTCGCCCTGCCGATCGCCACCAAGGTCGTCGCGACGCGGCCGCTGATGGGCTTGATCGATCGCGGCGTGCGCCCGCGCACCCTGCTTGTCGCCGGAAGCCTGACCCTGGCCGTGAGCTATGCCGTGATGCCGGCCGCCGCCGCGATCGCCGCGGCCCTGCTCGGCCCGCTGATCGTCCTGAACGCCGTGGCGCAGGCTCCCTTGGTGCCGAGCATCGACTACCTCACGCTCGCCGCCGCCCGCCGCTCGAAGCGGATCGACTATGCCCGCATCCGCCTGTGCGGCTCGGTCGCCTTCCTCGCGGCAAACCTCGCGGGCGGCGCGCTGCTCGGCGTGCTGGGTGATCGGGTGGCGGTGCCGCTGCTGCTCACCGGGCTCGCGCTCGTCGCGACCCTCGTCGCAGCCTCGGGTCAGGAGGTCGCGCCGCCCGTGGAGCCCGCTTCGAAGACGGGGGCCGCTCCGCCCCTGCCGCGGGTGCTGCGGCTCTCCATCGCCGCGGCGGCACTGATCCAGGCAAGCCACGCGGCGATCTACGCCTTCGGCAGCCTCGATTGGGCCCGCCACGGCGTCTCGCCGCCCTGGATCGGCGCGCTCTGGGCGGTCGGCGTCGCGGCCGAGATCGCGCTGTTTGCCGTCGTCGGCCGCTTTCCCGCGCGCTGGCGCAGCCCGTTCCGGCTGCTTAGCCTTGGGGCAGGCGCGGCTCTGCTACGAGCGCTCGGCCTCAGCCTCGCGGACGGCGACCTCGCCCTGCTCCTGCCGCTTCAGATGCTGCACGGCCTCACCTTTGGTGCGACCCATCTCGGTATCATGGCGGCGGTGTCCGGTTTCGCGCCGGACGGCGCCCGCGGCCGGGCGCAGGGGACGGTCGGCGCCTCGACCGCGCTGGTCTCGGCGCTGGCGACACTGGCCTGCGGCGCGGTCTACCGCTCGTTCGGCGGACCTTCGACCTTCCTGATGATGGCGCCGCTGGCGCTCGCCGGCCTCGTCCTCGTCGCGCTGGCGCAACGCATCCATGATCCCCGCGGATTTGGCGGCGGCTCCCCCCATAAGGTATAGCCAGCCTCCGATCTCGGGATCCCAAAGGGATCATCCCTTTGGCGGGGTTTCGGGGCAGAGCCCCGAGAAGCGGCATCGAGCCCGAAGGTTCGGATTCGACGCTTCTTGGTAAGGAATTCGTTTCAAGATCCCGAGAGCATCATCCCGAAAGGTGGCCTCCGGCTTTCGGAAAAAGATGATGCAAAACAATAGGCTGGAGCGGAAGCGGGAGCGGCGCGTGCGGATCGCAGACGGCTCGGGCATCTCGGAAGCCGCGGGCGCCGACCTCGATGCGGGCGGCGGCCGCGTGATCCTGCACGGGCGCTGGACGGCGGATCAGGGGCCGGCGGTGGAGAGCGCCTCGGCGCGCATCGCCGCCCAGGGCCGCACCCAGCCCGTTCTGGTGGATCTCAGCGGCCTAGCGCGCCTCGACACCCTCGGCGCCTGGGTCTTGGAGCGGACCCGCGCCGAGATCGAGGCGGCGGGCGGGCGGCTGGCCTATGCCGGGGCGCGGCCCGAGCACCGCATTCTTCTGGGCGAAATGGGCCTGCGCGACCCCGAGCCGGCGCCGCAGGATACCCGTAACCCAGCCCTGCGCTTCCTCGATGCCACCGGTCAGCGCGTCGCCCGCGGCGGCAACGAGATCCTGTCCGGCATCGCCTTCCTCGGCGAGGTGGTGGCCGCGGGTGGCCGGGTCGCGCGCCGGCCGCGGACCTTCCGCATGGCCGCGCTCGTCAACCAGCTCGAACAGGTGGCGCTGCACGGCGTGCCGATCATCGTGCTGATCTCGTTCCTCGTCGGCGGCATCGTCGCGCAGCAGGGCATCTTCCAGCTCCAGCGCTTCGGCGCGCAGAGCTTCGTCGTGAATCTGATCGGCCTGCTGATCCTGCGCGAACTCGGGGTGTTGCTCACCTCGATCATGGTGGCGGGCCGCTCCGGCTCTGCGTTCACCGCCGAGATCGGCTCGATGCGGATGCGCGAGGAGGTCGATGCCCTGCGGGTGATGGGGCTCGACCCAATCGAAATCCTGATCCTGCCGCGCGTTCTCGCACTCGTGATCGGCCTGCCGATCCTGGCCTTCCTCGGCTCACTCGCCGCGCTCGCGGGCGGCGGCCTCACCGCCGCGATCTATGGCGGCATGACCACCGATGCCTTCCTGGCGCGGCTCCAGGCGGCGGTGTCGTTCCACCATTTCGCGGTCGGGCTGATCAAGGCGCCGTTCATGGCGCTGACGATCGGCATCATCGCGACGATCGAGGGGTTCGCGGTCGAGGGCTCGGCGGAGTCGCTCGGGCGCCACGTCACCGCCTCAGTCGTCAAGTCAATCTTCATGGTGATCGTGCTGGATGGCCTGTTCGCGGTCTTCTTCGCCGCGATCGATTTCTAAAGCATCATCCCGAAAGGTGGCCGCCGACTTTCGGAAAAAGATGATGCGAAAACAAAAACCTAGAGCACGCGGCCAGACGACGTTCGGACGGACCCTTTGACCACCCCTCACCTTTTCCCGGCCGGGCCAGACGCCGCCCAGAGCGACGCGATTATTCGCGTGCGCGATCTCGTGGTCGGCTTCGGCCCGCGCATCGTGATGAAGGGGCTCGACCTCGACATCCGCCGCGGCGAGATCCTGGGATTCGTCGGTCCCTCGGGCCAGGGCAAGTCGGTGCTGACGCGCACCATCCTCGGGCTGGTGCCGAAACGCTCCGGCACGATCGAGATCTTCGGCGAGAACGTGGACGGGCTCACGGTCGCCCGGCGGCGCCAATTGGAGCAGCGTTGGGGCGTGCTGTTCCAGCAGGGGGCGCTGTTCTCGGGCCTCACCGTCAAGCAGAACATCCAGATGCCGATGCGCGAGCATCTCAAGCTGTCCGAGCGGCTGCTCGACGAGTTCGCCCGCCTGAAGATCGAGATGGTCGGCCTCAAGCCGGATGCGGCCGACAAGTACCCCTCGGAACTCTCGGGCGGCATGATCAAGCGCGCGGCGCTCGCCCGCTCGCTGGCGCTGGACCCGGAAATCCTGTTCCTCGACGAGCCGACCTCGGGCCTCGACCCGATCGGCGCGGGCGAGTTCGACGACCTCGTCTCGACCCTGAAGAAGACGCTGGGGCTCACCGTCTTCATGGTGACGCACGATCTCGACAGCCTCTACACCGCCTGCGACCGCATCGCGGCGCTCGGCGACGGCCGGATCATCGCGCAGGGGACGATCGAGGAAATGCTGGCGAGCGACCATCCCTGGCTGCGCTCCTACTTCCACGGCAAGCGCGCCCGCGCCATCGCCACGCCGAACCAGTCGGCGCAGCCCGGTTACGCCCATGCGTAAAGCCCCGCTGATCGCCCCCGGTGCGGTTGCGCACCGCTTCGCCCCCTCGGATCGGGATTAGAGCTGAGCCGATGGAGACTCGCGCAAACTACGTCCTGATCGGCGCCTTCACCATCGGCGTCGTGCTGGCCGCCTTCGGCTTCGTGTTCTGGCTCCAGGGCGGCTCCCGGGGGCAGGCGACCCAGGCGCTCCGCATCGTGTTCTCCGGCTCGGTCGGCGGCCTCGCCAAGGGCTCGACCGTCTCGTTCAACGGCATCAAGGTCGGCGAGGCGCTCGATGTGCGCCTGCTGCCGCAGGACCCGCGCCGGGTCGTGGCGATCGTGCAGGTCGATCCCTCGACGCCCCTGCGCGCCGACACCCGCGCGCGGCTCGATTCCGCGATGCTGACCGGCGTCTCGCAGATCGCGCTTTCGGGCGGCAGCGCCGACGCGCCCGCCCTCACGCCGGGCTCGGGCGACAAGATGCCGACGATCTTCGCCGATTCGAGCGACATCCAGGACATGATGGCGGCCGCCAAGCAGATCGCGCAGCGGGCCGACGACGTGCTCCAGCGCCTCGACAAGGTGGTGGCCGGCAACGAGGGCGTGATCAACCGCACGCTCGCCAACGTCGAGTCCTTCTCGAAGACGCTGGCCGAGGCCGGGCCCTCCATCGCCGGCCTCGTCAAGTCGGTCGACGGGCAGCGCCTCAACCGGGTGATCGAGAACGCCGAGACCTTCTCGACCGCGCTGGCGAATTCGAGCGGGGACATCCAGGCCGGATTGCACGATGCCCGCAGCCTCGCCGCCAAGCTCAACGCCTCCGCCGACAAGATCGACGGCGTGCTCAAGGGGGCGGAGGGCTTCCTCGGCTCGGCCTCGGGCCAGCAGGGCGCGGGCACCTTCGCCGAGATCCGAGAGGCGGCGATCTCCGTGCGCGATGCCGGCCGGGCCTTCCGGGCGCTGTCGGAGAACCTCGACAAGCGCACCGCCAACATCTCGACGAGCTTCAACCGCCTGTCGGGCACGAGCCGGCGCGAGGTCGAAGCGCTGTCGAGCGACGGCCAGCGCACTCTCAACACCCTGAGCCGGGCGGCCCGCAGCCTGGAGCGCGACCCGTCACAGGTGATTTTCGGCGGCAAGCCATCGTTGCCGGAATACAACGGTGGCCGCTGAGCCGTTCGGTTTCCGGATGATGTGTCGGCACGCACGGCGTAGCTTGAGCGTTTGCGTATGCTCCCGCGTGCTAGAGGGGGTCTCAGTCTCCCCGACAGCGAACGGACGGTGCCCGAGCGTATGACGCGTCTTCCTCTCTCGCCTGCTCTTCCCGGTCGCCCCCTGCCCGGCCGCATCCTGAGGGCGGGCGCCCTTCTCGCGCCGCTCGCGCTCCTCGGCGGCTGCGGTGGCGGCACGCCGCTCACCTTCGATCTCGCCGCCCTGCCGGGTCAGGCGCGGGCGGGCGGCGCGGCGCGTTCGATCGTCGTGTCCGAGCCCGTCGGCCTTCAGCCGATGGAGGCCGACCGCATCATCGTGCGCGAGCCCGGCGGCTCCCTCTCCTTCCTCGGCGGCGGCCAGTGGGCCGACCGCCTGCCGCGCCTGATCCAGACGCGGGTGATCCAGAGCCTGGAGAATACCGGCCGCCTGCGCTCGGTCTCGCGGCCCAGCGACAAGGTGCCGTCGGACTACCAGCTCGTCAGCGAGATCCGCGAGTTCGACGTCAATTCCGGCACCGGCGAAGCGGTGGTGGACCTTTCGGCCAAGCTGATAGCCGAGGGAACCGGGCGGGTCGTCAATGCCCGCGTCTTCACCGCCCGCGTGCCGGTGAAGAAGGTCGATCCGCAGAGCGCCGCCGCGGGCCTCGATGCGGCTTTGGGCCAGGTTCTCGCCGACCTCGTGCGGTGGGTGAACACCGCGCGCTAGGGCCGCGGCCACCCTTTACCCGAACGACCGAGCCCGCCCGGTTCCCGGCGGGCCCGGCGCTCACGCTTCCAGCGCGGCGAGCGCGGGACCGCGCAGCGACAGCGGCACGGCGATCAACTCGCCGTGGCGCGGCTCCGGGCGGTTGTAGACCGCCGGCCGGCCCTGAAGATCGCAGACCACGCCGCCCGCCTCGCGGACGATGAGGTCGGCACCGGCGAGATCCCAATCCCGCGCATCCCTCGAGACGAGGCCGAGGTCGATCCGGCCCTCGGCCACCCGCGCGAGCCGCAGCGCCAGCGAAGGCACCCGATCGACCACCGTGACCGAGGGGCGCGGCCCGCGCCGCGCCGCACCGTCGAGCAGGCGGTCTTGGAACGGCTTCGGGCCGGTGATGCGCGCGCCCTCCAGCATGGCCTGCGGCGCAACGCGGATCGGTGCGCCGTTGAGGGTCGCGCCCTCGCCCGCCACCGCCTCGTAGAACTGCTCGGTCGCCGGCGCGAAGACGCCGCCGAGCACCGGCTCGCCGCGGGCCAGCAGGGCCACGGCGATCGACCAATCCGGATGCCCGGACAGGAAGGCGCGGGTGCCGTCGATCGGATCGACGATCCAGACGAAGTCATGGCCGAGCCGCACCGGATCGTCGCTGGTCTCCTCCGAGAGCCAAGCGGCGCGCGGCTCGATCTGCGACAGGCGGATCTTGAGGAAGGTGTCCACGGCGACGTCCGCCTCCGTGACCGGCGAGCCGCCGGCCTTCGACCAGACCCGCGCGCTCGTCTGCTCCCCGTTACGGAAGAAGGGCAGCGCGAGCGCGGCGGCCTCCCGGATCGCGTCGTGCAGCACGGGCCGCAGCGCCGCGAGAGAGGATGTCGTTTGGGTCATGGATCCGGTCGGAGCCGTTCGTACAAAGCCGGCTTCATGCCGTTTGAACGGCGCAGGCGCCCTTTCGTTCTAGAGCATCGGCGGAAAAAGTGGCCATCGGATTTCGGAACGCAGTGATGCAGGGCCGGCCGCCTCGGCCGCGCCCCGGCTCGGCCGCACCGCCGAGCCGGCGCCGGAGCGTCCGCACGGTTACCGACATTTGCACCAATCCCGGCAAGGGTTCGTTGAGCATCCGGCAGACTTCGGCTCGATCCACGAACGCTTAACGCTCACTCTTAAGGCGCCTTGGGGGAGACGACCGGCACTGTGCTTGTCAGATCAGCGCGTCCGACAGAGACCGCGGCGAGGGATAGGGCGTCGAACCGATGATGACTTTCGAGACCGTGAATCTGAACTGTCGGCCCGGCGTCGAGACCGAGACGCGCGCGCTCCGCATCGAGGCGCAGGCGACGCCGCTGCCGGTTCTCGGGGTGACCCGTGGCGTCACACCCGTCGGCGTGGCGCTGGCCTTTGCCGACGATGCGGCCGATGCTTGCGGCGAGGACCGCTTCTCCCTGCTTCTCATCGACGGCGAGGGCGAGGTGACGATGCAGCTCGGGCCGTTCCCCGAGGAGGATGTCGTGGCGGTGTGGCGCGACATCTCGACCACGGGCGGTCTTGCCCGGATGCTGCTGCGCGAGGACGGCTCCATCGTCCCGGTCTCGCAGCAGCTCGGCCCGGTCGTGCTCGGCAAGGGCCGCCAGCGCCGCCGTCACGCCGCGCTCAGCGGACGCCGCCCGCGCTTCCTCGTGCGGCGCAAGCCCGCCCGCCTCCCGGCCCGGCCCTGCATCCACCGGGGCGAGAGCGAGATTATCTCGCGCGGCTGAGACGGCGTCTCGCCTCAGCCGTTCTCGAGCGGCCTGTCCGACGAACGGTCGGCCGGAGCGCCGTCATAGCCCTCGAGCCATTCTATGCGCTCGGGCGAATTCACCGGATAGGGGCAGGCGTCGCGGGGACGCCCCTGGGCCCGGGCCCGGGCGCCCTCGGTGATCGGATCGTCGGGGGGTCGGTGCGGATCTGTCTTGCTCATGACAGCGGATATGGCGCGGGACCGAGCCCTCGCCACGGTCGGGTTCAGTGCAGACCCTGCCACAGCGCGTCGGCGGCAAGCCCCGCGAACAGGATGAGGCCCGCATCGCGGTTCGAGCGGAACAATGCCAGGGCCCGCAGGCCGTCGCGCTCGGAGAGCTGCATCACCTGCCGGGCGAGATGGGCGGCGAACAGCCCGAGCCCGATCCAGCTCAAGAGGCCGGCCCCGGCGCCGACCAGCGCCGGCACGAACAGGGCGATGGTGCCGGCGTAACAGAGCCCCACCGCGAGTCGCAGGCGCGCCCCGAACAAACGGGCCGAGGAATGGATGCCGACGATCTCGTCATCCTCGATGTCCTGCACCGCGTAGATCGTATCGTAGCCGACGATCCAGCAGATCGTGCCCGCATAGAGCCACAGGGCCGGCGGATCGAGGCGGCCGAACACGGCGACCCAGCCCATCAAGGCGCCCCAGCCGAAGGCGAGGCCAAGCACCGCCTGCGGCATCGGCATCACCCGCTTCATGAACGGGTAGATCGCCACCGGCGCCAGCGAGAGCATGCCGACGAGAATCGCAGTCGGGTTGAATTGCAGCAGCACCGCAAGGCCGACCAGCGCCTGCGCCACGAGGAAGGCGGCGGCCTGTTTCGTCGTCACCTGTCCCGAGGGCAGCGGGCGCGAGCGGGTGCGCTCGACCTGCGCGTCGAGCTTCCGGTCGGCGATGTCGTTATAAGTCGAGCCGGCCCCACGCATCGCCACCGCGCCGATCAGGAACAGCACGAGATGGCCGGGATGCGGGCCGGGATTCCCGGCGGCGGTCGAAGCGAGGGCCGCCGACCACCAGCATGGCAGCAGCAGCAGCCACCAGCCGATCGGCCGCTCGATCCGGGCGAGCCGCAGATAGGGCCGCGCCCCGGCCGGCGCGAGCCGGTCGGCCCAATGGCCGGCGACCGCGTCGGCGACGCGGCCGGAGCCGGGCTCGAACGGAGAGGGCAACGGTGACGGGGCGCTGAGGACTTACAGTGCGCCTTGCGGCATGCGGAAGGCGCCCGACAGGCCGGGACCGCCGAGCAGACCGCCGCCACCGCCGCCGTTCTGCGCCTGAGTCTTGGCCTGGGCTTCCATCTTCGAGGCCTGGGCAGCGATGCCGCAGACCTTGGTGCGGATCGCCGCGACCTTGCTGTGGTCGGCCTTGAAGCCTTCCGAGAACGAATCCGGGATCGAGCACCATTCCTTGTTGGCGGTGATCCACTTGATGCCGGTGGCGCCGTTGGCCTGGAGCTGGCCGAACAGGGAGCACGCCTCCTGCGGCGTCATCTTCTTCTTTGAGTTCGAAGCGGAGTTGGCCTTGGCCACGAGGTTCTTGCGCTCGATCAGCGTCTTCTGGATCGAGCTGCAATCGGTGCCCGCCTGCTGCGGCACGGACTGGGCCGGCGCGGCCGGAGCCATCGGCGCGGGCACGCTCATCGGCGCGCCCGCCGAGGGTGCCGGCTCGGCCGGCGTATCCATCGCCGGCAGCGGCATCCCGCCCATGCTCTGGGCCAGAGCCGGCCCGGCCAGCAGGACAAGGCCGACTAGCGCGGCGGCGGTCTTCGTCGGTGCAACAATCCTGGCAGACATTCGGCCCGGTCCTTCTCCCCGCATGCCGCGACGGGTGTAACCCCCGATCCCGCAGCGCCCATCCGGCCCGAATCCCTGGCAGCTTGCGCCGCGGGCCCGGCAGAGGGGCTTGAAGTGTTTCGATGCGGGAGTCTTCTGCGCACGGGATTGTGGCGCCAATGGTGCTGTCCGCCGCCCCAATGCCAGGAGCGTGGGAAACGCCGTGAAACATTGGGCGCGTGTTCTTTTTGCACCAGTGCGCATCGGGCTCGCCGCCGATTGACAGGCCGGGGCCGCCACGCGACGAGACCGGCTTGGCTGCGAGAGACCATGGCTGCTTACGACTTCACCGCCCCACGCCTCTTCGTCGAAGCGGATCTGGCGGAGGGGCGCGTCCTGCCGCTGGAGCGGGCGCAGGCGAACTACCTGCTCACGGTGCTGCGCCGCGCGGAGGGCGAGCCCGTCCTGCTGTTCAACGGGCGCGACGGCGAGTGGCGCGCCGAGATCGTGCCGCAGGGCCGCAAGAGCGCCGACCTGCGCGTGGTGGCGCAGACCCGGCCGCAGCCGGCGCCCGCCGACCTTCATTACCTGTTCGCGCCCCTGAAGACGGGGCGCATCGACTACATGGCCCAGAAGGCCGTGGAGATGGGCGCGGGGCGCCTCCAACCGGTCTTCACCCGCTTCACCCAAGGCGAGCGGATCAAGCTCGATCGCCTCCAGGCCAACGCGATCGAGGCGGCCGAGCAATGCGGCATCCTCTCCGTGCCGGAGATCGGCGAGCCGGCCCGGCTGCCCGCCTGCCTCGAAGCCCTCGAACCCGAGCGCCTGCTCGTGTTCTGCGACGAGGACGCGCCCGTCACCGACCCGGTGGCGGCCCTGCGCGGCGCGGCCGATCCGGCGCGCCCGCCGCCGCTCGCCGTGCTGGTCGGCCCCGAGGGCGGGTTCCACGCCGAAGAGCGGGCGTTGATCGCCGCCCGTCCCAACACGGTCGCGCTGTCGCTCGGACCGCGCATCCTGCGGGCGGATACGGCCGCCGTGGCCGTGCTGACGCTGGTGCAGGCGGTGCTGGGGGATGCGCGGTGAGCCGGACCGATTCGAGGATGTCTTAAAGAATGACTCCCCCCCGCATCCTCCTCCTGTCCCTCGGCGGGACGATCACCATGACCCGGAGCCGTGAGGGCGGGATCGTGCCGACGTTGACGGCCGCCGACCTCGCCGACTCGGTGCCGGGGCTCGCCGCGGTGGCATCCATTGAGACGCTTTCGCCCCTGCGCCGGCCGAGCGCCGGGCTCACCCTCGACGACCTGATCGGCGTGGCGCGCACGCTCACCGAGCGCCTCGCGGGCGACCTCGACGGCGCGGTGGTGATCCAGGGCACCGACACGATCGAGGAGACGGCCTTCGTCCTCGACAGCTTGGTCGCCGGCGACAAGCCCGTCGTCGTCACGGGCGCGATGCGCGGACCGGAAAGCGCCGGGGCCGACGGGCCCGGCAACCTGCTGGCGGCCGCCATCGTCGCGGGCAGCGCGGCGGCGCGGGGCATGGGCGTGCTCGCCGTCCTCAACGACGAGATCCACGCCGCCCGCCTCGTGCAGAAGGCCCACACCGCCCTGCCCTCGGCCTTCCGCTCACCGCTTGCCGGCCCGGTCGGGCTCGTGATCGAGGGCGAGGCCCGGATTTTCGTGTCGCCCCGCCGCGGCCCCATCGTCGGCGGCCCCCTCGCATCGGAGCCGGCCCCCGTGGCGCTCCTGAAGATGGGCATCGGCGACGACGGACGGCTGCTCGCCGCCCTGCCCGATCTCGGCTTCGCCGGCGTCGTGATCGAAGGAATGGGCGCGGGCCACGTGCCGGAGGCGCTGGCAGAGACCGTCTCCACCCTGGTCGCGCGGCTTCCGGTACTGCTCGCCTCCCGCACCGAGACCGGTCCTGTGTTCTCGCGCACATACGGGTATCCCGGCGGCGAGATCGATCTGCTCGCTCGCGGTGCGCTCTCGGCAGGCCTTCTGTCGGGTGTGAAGGCGCGGCTGCTCTTGCAGCTTCTCCTTCGCGCGGGGGTCGATCGAGCGGCCTACGGAGCTTACTTCGCGGATCCGTGATCGACGGGGTCAGCGCCGTGAACAGAAGCTTGTGTCATGTCTGCCATGCGGTCGGCGGGCGCGTTGTTCACCCTTGCGGCGTCCTCTAAGGACACGACATCCGGTAAGGCCGCGGCCGGCCCCTCCGGTGGCGGATCCTCGGCGCGCCGCTGACCCCTTCGACCGACGTTACCTTCGAGGCAGCGCATGGCGCGCGATACGTCCGACACCACCCCGCTGACGACGCGGGACGAACTGATCGCGTGGTTCGCCGCGGGCGAGAAACCGTGCGCGCGCTTCGCCATCGGCACCGAACACGAGAAGATCCCGTTCTACATCGCCGACCACGCACCCGTTCCCTATGAGGGCGAGCGCGGCATCCGGGCGCTTCTGGAGAATCTCGGCCGCGAGACCGGCTGGGAGCCGATCTTGGATGCCGGCAACATCATCGGTCTGGCGGGACCCGAGGGCGGCGGCGCGATCTCGATCGAGCCCGGCGGCCAGTTCGAACTCTCCGGCGCGCCGCTCCCCGACATCCACGCGACGGCGACCGAACTCGACGAGCATCTCGCCGCCACGAAGCGCGCGGCCGAGCCCCTCGGCATCGGCTTCCTCGACCTCGGCATGAGTCCGAAATGGACCCGCGAGGCGACGCCGCAGATGCCGAAGAGCCGCTACCGCATCATGCGGAATTACATGCCGAAGGTGGGCCAGCTCGGCCTCGACATGATGCTGCGCACCGCGACCGTGCAGGTGAATGTCGATTTCGCCTCCGAGGCCGACATGGTGCGCAAGATGCGCGTCAGCCTCGCGCTCCAGCCCATCGCCACGGCGCTCTTTGCCAACTCCCCTTTCACCGACGGGCGGCCCAACGGCTTCCTGTCGCGCCGCTCGGAGATCTGGCGCGACACCGACCCGGACCGCACCGGCATGCTGGCCTTCGCCTTCGATGAGGGCTTCGGCTACGAGGCCTATGCCGATTGGCTGCTCGACGTGCCGATGTACTTCGTCAAGCGCGGCGAGACCTATCACGACGTCGCCGGGGCCTCGTTCCGCGACCTGATGGCCGGGCGCCTCGCGCAATTGCCCGGCGAGCGGGCCACCGTCTCGGACTGGGCGAACCACGCCTCCACCGTCTTCCCCGAAGTGCGGCTCAAGCGCTTCCTCGAAATGCGCGGCGCCGATGTCGGCGGGCCGGCGATGATCGCGGCGCAATCGGCCTTCTGGGTCGGGCTCCTCTACGACGAGACCGCCCTCTCCGCCGCCTGGGATCTGGTGCGCGGCTGGACGGCCAGCGAGCGGGAATCGATGCGCGCCGCCGTGCCGCGGCTCGGGCTCCATGCCAGCATCGGCGGGCGTTGCGTCGGCGCGGTCGCGGCGGAGGCGCTCGCCATCGCCCGCACCGGCCTGCAGGCGCGGGCGCGCCGCGACGGCAACGGCCGCGACGAGGCGGTCTATCTTCAGCCGCTGGAAGCGATCGTGGCCGCCGGCCGCAGCCATGCGCAGGAGCGGCTCGCCGACTACGAGGGCCCCTGGGAGAAATCAGTCGATCCGGCCTTCACCGCCTGCACGTTCTGATTGTCAGGGCGCCGCGGCGGATTTTCACCCGCGGAAAGCGTGGCGGTTGGAACGCGTTCGGCGCATCGTTGTTCCTCTGCGTGTTCCTTATCGCTTAAGGAGTCCGCATCCATGTCTCGCATCACGACCCTGACGCTGGCCGGCCTCACCGCGGCGAGCCTGACCGTGACGTCCGTTCCGCCGGTCCAGGCCGCGCCCCTACCGGCGATGAATGCCGCGCAGGTCGGCGGCGGCACCACCGTCGAGACCGTCGGCTGGCGCCGCGGATATTACGGAGGCTATTACGGCCCCCGTTACGGCTACGGCTACGGGTATCGCCGCCGCAACATCGGCGGTGCGCTGTTCGCGGGTGCGGCGCTCGGCCTGATCGGCGGCGCGATCGCCGCCAGCGCGGCCCCGCGCTACTACGGCTATCCGGCCTATGGCGGTTACTACGGCTACGGATACGCCCGCCCCGTGGGCTATTACGGCGGCTACGGCTACCCGGCCTATGGCGGCTATTACGGCTACGACCCTTACGCCTGGTAGCCGTCTGCTCCTCCGTGAAGACAACGCCCTGCGGTTGGGTTCAGCCGGCAGGGCGTTTTCGTGTTATGCGCCGCTCCCATGTCCGAGATCTCGCAGGACGGCACGGTCGAACTCGACCTCAGCGGCCTCAAATGCCCCCTCCCCGCGCTCCGCACGCGCAAGGCCCTGCGGGCGCTGGCGCCCGGCGCGCGCTTGGCCGTGACCGCGACCGATCCGCTGGCCGGGATCGACATCCCCAACGTCGTCCGCGAGGAAGGGGCCGCGCTGGAGGCGCAGGAGCGCCACGGCCCGGCCGCGCGCTTCCTGATCCGCCGCAGCGCCGACCGCCCGCCGGCCTGTGCAAGCCTGACCCCGACCTGAAGCGACGAGCCGGAGACGCCATGCCCCCCGAGATCCGCGGCACCCGCACCATTCACGATGGCTGGGCGAGCTTCCTCGTCGCCGAGGTGACGACCCCCGAGGGCGCCGCGGTAACCCGCGAGATCGAGGATCACGGCGAGGCGGTCTGCGTGCTGCCCTACGATCCCGCGCGCAAGGTGGCCATGCTGATCCGACAGTTCCGCGCTCCGCCCTTCTTCACCGCGGGCGTGACTGATTTGCTCGAAGTGCCGGCCGGCCTGCTCGACGAGGCCGATCCGGCCGAGGGCGTGCGCCGGGAGGCCTTCGAGGAGACCGGGCTGCGACTGTCGCATCTCGAGCCCGTCTCCACGGTGTGGAGCCTGCCGGGGATTTCCACCGAGCGGATGCACCTGTTCCTCGCCCCCTACGCGGAGAGCGACCGGGAAGGGCCGGGCGGCGGCTTGGCCGAGGAGCACGAGGCGATCACCGTGGTCGAGATGCCGCTCTCCACCCTCGCCGCCATGAGCGAGGCCGGCGAGATCGTCGATATGAAGACGCTGGTGCTCCTGCTCTCGCTGCGCCTGCGCCGCCCCGAACTCTTCGCCTGACGCACCGCTTGCGGGCCGGCCGGTAGCGCTTATCATCCTGTCACGCGGAACGGATTCTCTCGAAACAGCAGACACCGCCGCGGGGAGATGCGCTCATGTCGTTCTTCATCGGGATCGCCGGTCCCTGGCTCGTGATCTCCGCCCTGCTGCTGATGTGGCACCGGCGGGAGGAGGAGCGCCCGGCGCGGACCGTGGACGCCGAGCCGGGCGGATATCCGCCGCGAGCCTGAAGCGTTCCGGGCGAGCGCGCCCGCCGCTTGGCCGCTCCCTTCCCCTCCCGATTCCGCATGGCGCTCCGGCCCTTGCCGAACCAACGGCCACGCCACGGGTTGTCGAGGCTCTGCGCCCTGTCGCGGCCCGACGTCTCCGGCCTGCCCGGACGATGGCGGCGGACACGGCGCGTTCCGTTCGAACCCGACGCCGCCTTCATGGGCCGTCGATGCTGGAGCCGCTTATGGACATTGCCCTCGACAAGATCACCGAGATCATTCTGCGGCTGCGGGCGGTCGAGGTGAAGGAAGGCGCGACCGATCCGGATTCGGGCTCCAACCCGACCGATGACGGCTCGATCGACATGCTGGTCGGCGGCACCGACGACGCCACCGAGCAGGAGATCCGCAGCATGATCGCCGGGCTCAACGAGGATGAGCGCGCCGATCTCGGGGCGCTGCTCTATATCGGCCGCGGCGATTACGAGGCGGCGGAATGGCGCACGGCGGTCGCTTTCGCCAAGGAGCGTGAGGCGGCGGGCGATACGGTGATCCGTGAGTTGCTCGGCACGCCGGACGCGGCGCCGCTCCTCGAAGAAGGCCTCGACGCGCTGGGCATTCCCATGGAGACGCCGGAGGCATAAGGCGTCCCGCCCTGCGTGAGGCCGCGGCAGGCCGGACGAGGCGCGGCCCTCCGCGCTTCGAACCAAACCCGCCTCGCGCACGAAAGAATCGGCCTGGAACGAGCGCTCCGGGCCGATTCTGTTTCAGAGGGATGGGGTCAGGGTTCGCAGGCCAGCGCCTTCGCGCCGATGGCGACGAACTCCGCCGCCGTCCGCAACTCGTCGTCGATCCGCGGCGTGCGGGCCACGGCGGTCGCCTCGCGCGCCAGCCGGTCGTGGCAGGAGCAGCGGGGGAGCCCCTGGCCCACCGGCGGCGAGCAGGCATCGTGGTGCATGCAAGCCCGGTCGAGGGCATCGATCGGGGGAAGGCCGGCGCCGCGGCTGCCCGGACCGCAATAATTGCCGTGAAAGACCAGTGCGCCCTGGGGAAGACCGTTGCCGAGGTCGGGCGCGGCCGGCGCCTCGACCGAGGGTCCCTCGATGTCCGGGGCAACCACGGACTGAGCCGAGACGGCGAGCGGTGCGAGGCCGAGGAGAACGGCCGAGAGACCGGTGATCAGGGAAAGACGCCGGGCGGCGCGGCAGGCAAAGATGGCCACGGTTGAAAGACTCCGTTCGAAACGCGCCCCTCACAGCACTTCACCGGCCGGGTTCGTGACCCGCACCGGGAAGACTGAGCCGTTCCAACGATTAGTCCTTGGTAGTGGTTCACTGTTTCACGCAAGAAACAAGCCATCCGGCCGGCTTTGGAACCTATCATTCAACCCGCCGCGCACGACGCCGAAGCCGGATTCCGGGCGGACGCGTGACGCCCGTCAGCGGCTGCGCAGGATCAGCCGGTCGCCGCGCACCTCGTAGGAGGGCAGCCGGTCGAGGAAGCTCTGGCCGAGCAGGTTGGTGGTCAGCACGCCGGGCCGGCTCACCATCGCGTCGACGTTGCGCTCGGCGATCGGCCCGACCGTGAGCGAGTCGAGCCGGATCGGCGCGGTGAGCGCGGTGCCGTTGGCGGTGGAGACGCGCTGGGTGAAGGCGCTCTCCGGCGGGCGGATGCCGAGGCGCTCGGCGGATTCAGCGGTGAGCACGACGCTGCTCGCCCCCGTATCGAAGACGAAGCGCTGCTCGGCGCGGCCATTCACCGCCGCCAGCACGGCGAAATCGCCGTCCGAGCGGCGGGTGATCGTCACCTCGCCGCCCGGGCCGACCACGGCGGTGCCGGGGCGCAGGGCCCCGACGACGTTGGCGCCGACCCGTTGCGCGTCGTCGCGATAGGTGTAGCCGACGACGATCACCGCGCCGATGGCAAGCCAGATCAGGATCGCGCCCAGGGTCTTGCCCGGCATGACGAGCGCCTGCCGCCAGCGGCCGGCGGTGAGGAGCAGCAGCAGCGCGGTCATCGAGACGACGCCAGCGAGCTGATCGGAATCGAGCCCCATCACCGGGCCGCCGTCATGGTTGGCGATCAGAACGATGAGGCCGATCCCGAGAATGGCAAGCCCGGCCCATATCATGACGCGCGCGCCTCCCGGCCGGGATAGGCCCGGCGGAGCCGCTCGGGCAGCGCGGCCATGACGGCCAAACGCTGCGGCTCGGAGAACGAGCCCCACCGCCCGATCTCGTCGCGCGTGCGCCCGCAGCCCTCGCACAGGCCCGTTACGGCATCGAGCACGCAGAGCTTGGTGCAGGGTGAGGAGGGTTTTTTGGAAGGAATCGCCAGCATCGCCCGTGCAAATGGGACGGAGCGGGGCCGTGAATCAAGGTCTGGCCGGAAACCTTATGCCGCCCGCGGGTCGTCGGACGGGCTGCGCTTCAACCAGTGGATCGGGTGGACGAGGATGCGCGTTCCCACATCCCCCTCCCACTGCGTCCGCAAGCCTTGCGCCTCCACGGCCGTCACGATCTCGGCGGCGATGGCGGCCGCGGTCTTGTCGCGGTCTTCGAACGCGCCGGAGGCGAGGTAGAGGCCCTGGTCGAAGACGACCGACTCGACATCCTGCCCGTGGTAAAAGACGAACCCGCGCGACGCGCGCCCGCGCTCCCGGCGCTGGTGGTAGATTTCGGTCGCGTCCGAGATGCCGTCCGAGCGGGTATAGCCGGCTTTGTGCAGCGCGATGATCCCGCGCGCGTCCAGCGCGTCGAAGGCGATGGCGAGGCGGTCGAAATCCGTCTCCAGCGGCCACGTCGCCTCGTCGGCCCGCTTGCGTGCGAAGGCGCGCGTCACCTCCGCCTCGACCCAGCGGCGATCGTCGGGCGCGACCGTGTCGGGGTCAAGATACTCCTCCAGGATCGTCTCGAGTGTCGAACCTTCGGTCTCGAAGCCGCCGCGGGCCAGAATCTCGATCTGCTCGGCGGTGTCGGCACGGTCGATCGCTTCCGCGGGCGAATCGGACGGGGCTTGGCTCTGCGCCTTTGCCGTCCGGCCCAGGAAAAGCCGGCGGAGGATCCTCAGCATCACTCTGGGCTCCCGCCTACGCCGTCGCCGCCACCAGGGCCAGCAGCACCGCGATCTCGCCGACCTGCTGGCAGGCGCCGACCACATCGCCCGTCTGGCCGCCGATCTTCCGCTCGGCCAGCGCGCTCAGGCCGAAGGCCGCGAGCGGCGCCAGGATCAGCGCGAGGCCGAGACCCAGCGGCGGCAGGCCGAGGGCGGCGGCGATCCCGGCGAGGATCAGGCAGGTCAGTCCCGCGATGCCCAGCGTCGCGCGGGTCGGCCGGCCGACGGCGGCGCCCGCGCCGCCGGGACGGGCGGGATCGAGGATCGCGAGCGGGACCAGCGCCACCGTCCGCGACAGGGCGGCGGCGAAGAGCAGCGACACGGCGGCGAGCCCGCCGGAGCGGTCGAGCAGGGTCGCGAGCATCGCCGCCCGCAGCGCCAGCCCCAGGAACAAGGCGGTGCCGCCATAGGCGCCGATGCGGCTGTCGCGCATGATCTCCAGGCTGCGCTCGCGGCTCTGGCCGCCGCCGAACCCATCGGCGACGTCGGCCAAGCCGTCCTCGTGCATGGCGCCGGTGATGAGCGCGAGCGCCACGAGGGCGAGAGCGGCGGCGACGAACGGCCCGAGCCGTATCTCCCAGGCCAGCACCAGAACCAAGGCGGCGGGCGCGGCGATCAGCAGCCCGGCCAGCGGCAGCATCCGCGGCACGGTGCGGAAATCCGGCGCGGCGTAGGGCGCCGGCTCGTCCGGCAGGGGCGGAACCGGCAGGCGGGTGAAGAAGCGGAGGCAGGCGGCGAGATCGTAGACCAGCTCCGCCCCGGGAAAGGGCGGTCCGAGATCGCGGCCACTGCGCTCGATCATTCCGCTTCCCTTCCCATCGGCCGCCTGTACCGCGGGCCCGTCCGCTTCTATAGCGCCGGGAGCCTCCGGCCTGCTACGCGGCGTCGCTGGCTATCCGGTGGCAATTCCCGCACCGATCGGGCGACCTCCTTCGTTTTTCCCGCATCCGACGCGCACGAGCCCTGCCGATGACCTCCAGCCCGACCTCCGACGCCGCGCCCTTCGCCGACATCCGCCGGCTGCTGACGGAGATGCCCGGCCCCGACGAGGACGCGGTCGCCGCGATCCGCGCGCGGGATGCCAGCCTCACCAAGCCGCCGGGCGCGCTCGGGCGGCTCGAAACATTCGTGGAATGGCTCGGCGCGTGGCAGGGCAAGGCCAAGCCCACCCTCGACCGGCCGATGGTCTGCGTGTTCGCCGGCAGCCACGGGGTGGTGGAGCGCGGCGTCTCGGCCTTCCCCGCCGCGGTCAACCGGCAGATGCTCGACAACTTCGCCGCCGGGGGTGCGGCGATCAACCAACTCTGCGCCGCCTACGGCCTCGGCTTCCGGGTGTTCGATCTGGCCGTGGATCTGCCGACCGGCGACATCTGCTCCGGCCCGGCCCTCGACGAGAAGGGATGTGTCGCCACCATGGCCTTCGGCATGGAGGCGGTGGCAGCGGGCACCGATTGCCTCGCGGTCGGCGAGATGGGCATCGGCAACACCACGGTCGCGGCGGCGATCTACGCGGCGCTCTATGGCGGCGAGTCCGAGCATTGGGTCGGTCGCGGCACCGGCCTCGACGCGGCCGGCCTCGCCCGCAAGGCGCAGGCCGTGCGGCTGGCGCTCGACACCCACACGGATCATCTCGGCGACCCGCTGACGATCCTGGCGCGGCTCGGCGGCCGGGAGATCGCGGCGATGGCCGGCGCCATCCTGGCCGCACGGCTGCAACGGGTGCCGGTGGTGCTCGACGGTTACGTGGCAACCGCGGCGGCGGCCATTCTGCACGCCGCCGATCCGCACGCCCTCGACCATTGCATTGCCGGCCATCGTTCGGCCGAGGGCGCGCATGGCGAGGTGCTGGAACGGCTCGGCCTCAAGCCCGTCCTGTCGCTCGACATGCGCCTCGGCGAAGCCTCGGGCGCGGCCCTGGCGCTCGGCCTGCTGAAGGGCGCGCTGGCCTGCCACCGCGACATGGCGACGTTCGAGCAGGCCGGGGTCTCGGGCAAGAGCGAGGGCTAGAATCTTATTCAGTGGAGGGCTTTGGCAAGCTTATCGCCCCTCATGCTGAGGTGCCGAGCGAAAGCTCGGCCTCGAAGCACGCCCGAACGGTCGATCCTGTCGCGTGGGTCTGCCCGGAGAAGCGTCGCGGCGTGCTTCGAGGCTGCGACGCAGCGCCTCAGCATGAGGACCGTGACGGTTGCCGGAACCAGTCGTTCCGGCTCCGAGCCGCCGCTCAGGCGGCCCGTGCGCGCCGGGCGGAGGCCGCCTCGGCCGGGGCCTTCTCGGCGCCGAGCGTCATCGCGGGCAGGGTGTCCATGCCACGGCTCGCGGGGAAGGTGACGATCACCTCGGTGCCCTCGCGCGGCTTCGACTTGAGCTGGAAGCCGCCGCCATGGAGGTCGATCAGGCCCTTCACGATCGGCAGGCCGAGACCCGAACCCTGCTCGGCGGTCTTGATCGCCAGCGAGCCGCGGCCGAACGAGGACATCACCGTGCCGAGTTCGTCCTCGGGGATGCCGGGCCCGGAATCCTTGACGCTGAGATATTGTCCGCCCGACGAGGTCCAGCCGACCTTGATCGTGATCTCGCCGCCCGGCGGGGTGAACTTCACCGCGTTCGAGAGCAGGTTGAGCACGATCTGGCGCAGCGCCCGCTCGTCGGCCCAGAGGCGCGGCAGGGAATCGTCGATCAGGCTGGCGAAGGTCTGGCCCTTGCTGCGGGCGCGCAGGGTCATCATGTGGCGGCACTCCTCGACCGTGTGGGCGAGCTGCACCGCCTCCTCGGTCAGGTCGTAGCGCCCGGCCTCGATGCGCGAGAGGTCGAGGATCTCGTTGATGAGATTGAGCAGGTGCATCCCGCTGTCGTGGATGTCGGTGGCGTATTCCCGGTAGGCCGGGGCGATATGGGCGCCGAACACCTCGTTCTTCATCACCTCCGAGAAGCCGAGGATGGCGTTGAGCGGCGTGCGCAGCTCGTGGCTCATGGTGGCGAGGAAGCGGGATTTGGCGAGGTTCGCCTCCTCCGCCCGCCGCCGGGCCTCGTCGGAATTGGCCTTGGCCTGTTCGAGTTCAGCGAAGATCGCGTCCTTCTCCGCCCGCGATTGCAGGGTGCCGACCGCCGAGGCGTAGAGGCGGCGTGCCAAGCCGGCGAAGAAGAGCTGGCTCGCCACCGTCATCGCGACGAGGAGCATCGTGTCCATGTCGCTGGAGAAGACCAGCAGCGAGAGCGCCGCCAGCATCAGCGGCACGAGGCCCGCCAGGGCGGCGACCGGCACGGTCGCGGCGAGCATCGTCGTCACCGCCGCGACGATGACGAGGCCGAACAGCGCGAAAGTCCGCGCCTCGGGCACGCCCACGAGCAGCAGCATCGCCCAGGCGGCGCTCTGGGCGAACTCGGCGGCGACGAAGGTGCGCCCCCAGCGCTTCAGCGAGAGGCTTTCCGGCGCCTGCCGCAGGAAGCGGCGGCTCAGCAGCAGCATCAGGGTGGTGGCGGCGATCGCCCCGGCGGCCCAGACCGCCGCGGTCACGGCCGTCACCCAGATCGAGGAGGCACCCGCGACCATGAGCGCCAGGAGCAGGAGCGGGATGCCCGCCCCGACCCGGTACTGCGCGTAGAGCCGCAGGAGTTCGGTGTCGAAGGCCCGCTCCAGGCCGCTCGTGGAGGTCAGCCGCTCGCGGGCCGAGCGCATCTCGCGCGCGATGCCCCGGCGCTTGGCCACCTCTTGCGAGGAGGGCCCGCGCCCGCGCTGAACCATCTCCGCTGTGAGGTCGGCCATAACAGTCGAGATCGCCAATCGGGATCGGAACGCCGGGCGCCCGGTCGTGGACTAGCGGCGCACGGGGCGGGGTGGAGAGCCCTCAAGGTGCCGTGCGAACCGTTAAGAAGCGGCTTCGACGATCCGGCGAATTGCGCAGATATGAGAACCGAAATGTCTCATGCCGAATCCGGTCGATCCCTTCGGGATGGCGGATTTGGGCTTCGCTCAGAGGCCGCGCGGGCTCGGCGATACGGTTCTCGCATCGATCATGCGGGAACCGTATCGCCTGTATTCGAGTGCGCTCCCGCACATCGGAGATGGTCAGACGGGATCAGAATCGGAACGATTCCAAGTGCCGACACCACGTGACGGTCCCGAAGCGCATCTCCCGGCCGGATGACGGCCCCGAGCCCCGAGCGTTTCGTGCGACACCTTCCTCTCGGAGTGCGCCCATGCTGACCCTCAACCTGAACGGCGTGGCGCGGGAGGTCGATGCCGACCCCGACATGCCCCTGCTCTGGGTCATCCGCGACCGGCTCGACATGACCGGGACCAAGTATGGCTGCGGCATCGCCCAATGCGGCGCCTGCACCGTGCACATGGACGGCCAGCCGGTGCGCGCCTGCCAGACCCGGATCGGCGATGTCGGCGAGGCCAAGATCACCACGATCGAGGGCGTCGAGGGCAAGGTGGCCGATGCGGTGAAGACGGCGTGGCGCAGCCTCGACGTGGTGCAATGCGGCTACTGCCAGTCCGGCCAGATCATGTCGGCCATCAGCCTGCTGACCGAGAACCCGAAACCCAGCGACGCCGATATCGACGGCGCCATGGACGGCAATGTCTGCCGCTGCGGCACCTACCAGCGCATCCGCGCCGCCATCCACGACGCCGCCCGCTCACTGGCCTGAGCCGCCCTGCAACCGACCGGAACAAGGAGCACGGCATGCTCAAGCTCGATACGATCGATGCGCCCGTCCCCTCGCGGCGCGCCTTCCTCACCGGCGCGACGGCGGGCGCCGTGCTGCTCGCCTTCCGCCTCGACCTGAAGGGCGCCCGCGCCGCGGAAGCCTCGGACGCGCTGTCGAAGGGGCCGGCCCAGCCCAACGCCTTCGTGCGGATCGCCGCCGACGACAGCGTCACGGTGATGATCAAGCATCTCGATATGGGCCAGGGCAACACGACCGGGCTCGCCACCATCCTCGCCGACGAACTCGACGCGGATTGGAGCCAGATGCGCGTCGCCTTCGCCCCGGCCGACGCCAAGCTCTACGCCAACCTGCTGATGGGCCCGGTCCAGGGCACCGGCGGCTCCACGGCGATCGCCAATTCTTGGTTCCAGCTCCGCAAGGCGGGTGCGGCCGCCCGCGCCATGCTGGTCGCCGCCGCGGCCGAAAAGTGGAGCGTGCCGGCGGGCGAGATCACTGTCGCCAAGGGCGTCATCAGCCACAAGTCGGGCAAGCAGGCCCGCTTCGGCGAATTCGCCGAGGCTGCCGCCGCCAAGCCGGTGCCGCAGGAGTCCCGCCTCAAGACGCCGGGCGAGTGGACGCTGATCGGCCAGCGCGTGCCGCGGATCGATTCCGCGGCGAAGACCGACGGCACCGCGATCTACTCCCTCGACATCCGCCGCCCCGGTCAGGTCACGGCGCTCGTCGCCCACCCGCCGCGCTTCGGCGCTACGGTGAAGTCGGTGGATGCGGAGGCCGCGCAGGGCATGCCCGGCGTCGTCGGCATCGTCACGATCCCGACCGGCGTCGCGGTGATCGCCCGCGACACGTGGAGCGCGATGAAGGCCCGCGAGGCCCTCAAGATCACCTGGGACAACTCTACCGCCGAGACCCGCTCCTCGGACGCGATCCTCGCCGAGTACCGCGAGACGGCCAAGACCTCCGGCCTCGTCGCCTCGCAGGCGGGCGATGCCGATGGCGCCATCAAGGGCTCGGCCAAGGTGCTGGAGGCGGAGTTCTCCTTCCCCTATCTCGCGCATGCCGCGATGGAGCCCCTGAACGCCACGATCGAGCGCGCGGCGGACGGCAGCTACGACGTCTATGCCGGCTGCCAGATCCAGACCATCGAGCAGGCGGTGGTGGCGGCGACGCTGGGCGTCACGACCGACCGGGTCCGGCTGCACACGCAATGGGCCGGCGGCTCGTTCGGCCGGCGGGCGACGCCGGGCGCCGACTACTTCGCCGAGGCCGCCGCGATCGTGAAGGCCTGGGACGGCAAGGCGCCGGTCCACCTCGTCTGGACCCGCGAGGACGACATGGCGGCCGGCTATTACCGCCCGCAGGTCTACCACACGGTCAAGGCGGGCCTGAACGAGAAGGGCCAGATCACCGGCTGGCGCCACACCATGGTGGGCAAGTCGATCATGATCGGCTCGCCCTTCGAGGCGATGCTCGTCAAGAACGGCATCGACTCCACCACCGTTGAGGGTGCTTCCGACACGCCCTACGCGCTCCCGGCCTACCGCTTCGAGGTGCACAATGCCCGCGAGGGCGTGCCGGTCCTGTGGTGGCGCTCGGTCGGCCACACCCACACCGCCCATGTGATGGAGGTGTTCATCGACGAGCTGGCCCATGCGTCGAGCTCCGACCCGGTCGCCTACCGGCTGTCGCTGCTGACCCGCGCGCCGCGCCTGTCGGGCGTGCTGCGGCTGGCCGCCGAGCGGGCCGGCTGGGGCGAGAAACCCTCCGAGAAGGGCCGCGGCCTCGGCGTGGCGGTGCACGAATCCTTCGGCTCCTACGTCGCGATGGTGGCCGACGTCACGGCGGGCGAGTCCGGCGTGCGGGTCAACCGGATCGTGGCGGCGGTCGATGTCGGCATCGCCGTGAACCCGGACGTGGTGCGCGCCCAAGTCGAGGGTGCGGTGGGCTTCGCCCTCTCGGCGGTGCTGCGCAACCGCATCACCCTCAAGGACGGCGTGGTGCAGGAGACGAATTTCGACAGCTACCAGCCGACGCGCATCTCCGAGATGCCGCGGGTCGAGGTTCACATCGTGCCCTCCGAGGTCGCCCCCACCGGGATCGGCGAGCCCGGCGTGCCGGTCCTGGCGCCGGCCATCGCCAACGCGGTCTTCGCCGCGACGGGCCAGCGCCTGCGCTCGCTGCCGCTCGACCCCTCGCGCCTGCGCGGCGCGTAGCACGCCCGGCCCGAACGCTCACCACACGTTTCTTGGCAGTCCCGTAACGGGATTGCCGGGAAAGTAATGAGCCGGATACGGGACACATCTGAGCGAGACATGACTCCACGGCACCCGCTCACTTTACAAAATCGCCAACCCACTCCTTAGGTTGAGCCCATCGAGCCACAACGGTGTGTGGGATGGGCGAACGAACAGGCCCGCCCAACCGGTCGTCGGATCTGGGCGCGGCGGACCGGCGGATCTACCAACACGACTGGGCGGCGACGCCGCTCGGCCCGGTCGAGTCGTGGCCGGATGCCCTGCGCTCCGCCGCCACGCTCGTGAATGGCCTCGGAACCCCCGCCGCCCTGGCCTGGGGCGCGGCCTCGACCACCCTGTGCAACGACGCCTTCGCCACGCTTCTCGGTCGCGACCCGCTCGGCGCCGCCTTCACCACACTCGGGACGGACGGATCGACGGGGAACGCGCTCGCGCCGCTCCTCCGGCGCGCCCGCGGCGGCGAGGCGGTCACCGCCACCGGCATCGCCCTCGGCACGGCGCCCTCGGGCGCCCTGATCACGCTCTGCCTCAGCCCTCTGCGCGGCGCCGACGGAACGGCGGCCGGCGTGCTCGTTCTCGTGACCGGCGCCTGCGAGACGGCCACGGACGCCGCCCGCGAGGACAGGGAGCGCCTTCGGGCCGAAGCGGCCCTTCGGGCGAGCGAAGAGAAGTACCGCACCCTGTTCCAGACCATGGGGCAGGGTTTCTGCGAACTTGAATTCGTGCGCGACGCGCAGGGCCGGGCCGTCGATTTCCGCTACATCGAGCTGAATCCCGCCTTCGAGCGGCTGATCGGCCTGCCGGCCGCGTCCGCCCGCGGGCGGGTGTCGCGCGACGTGGTGCCCGATCTCGATCCCTGGTGGGTCCAGACCTACGAGCGCATCGCCGCGGCGGGCCTGCCGGCGCGGCTGGAGCATACGGATACGCCGAAGGGCCGCTGGTTCGAGGTCTCCGTCTATCCGCAGGCGAACGACCGCGTGCTGATCCTCTACGACGACGTCACCGAGCGCAAAGTCGCCGAGACGGCCCTGCGCGACCGCGAGGAGCGGCAGGCCTTCCTCCTGGCATTGAGCGATGCGGTGCGCACACTGAGCGATCCGGAGGCGATCCAGCGCGAGGCCTGCCGGCTGGTGGGCGAGCGGCTGGACGTGGACCGGTGCTACTACGCCGCCATCGACGAAGCCGCCGGGATCGTCCGGATCGCGTGGGACCACCTTCGCGGCGATGCGCTCTCGATCGTCGGCGAGCACAGGTTCGCGGACTTTGCCTGGTCCGCCGACATCCTCCGCCGCGGGGTGTGCCATGTCCTGGCCGATACGCAGGCCTCGGCGTCGGTTCCGGAGGCCGGCCGTCCTGCCTTCGCCGCCCTGCAGATCGCCGCCTGCATGGGCGCGCCGCTCATCAAGAACCGCAACTTGGTCGGCGCCCTCTGCGTCACCCATTCGAGTCCACGCGCTTGGACGGGGGCCGACCTCGGATTGCTGCGCGACGTGGCCGAGCGGATCTGGTCGGCGGTCGAGCGCGGCCGGGCGGAGGCGGATATCCGGCGCAAGAACGCGGTGCTCGAAGGGATCAACCGCATCTTCCGCGAGGCGTTGACCGCCCGCACCGAGGAGGAACTCGGCCGGGTCTGCCTCGCGGTCGCCGAGGATGTGACGCAGAGCGCCTTCAGCTTCATGGGGGAGATCGACCAGGAGAACGACCGGTTCAACGAACTCTCCATCAGCGATCGCAGCTGGCAGCATTTCGCGATGGACGACCCCGCTTTTCCCAAGGGCGTCGGCCCGAAAGGGCTCAAGATCCACGGCCTCTACGGCCGCGTGCTGCGCGACGGGAAAAGCCTCATCGCCAACGATCCCGACATGCACCCGGACCGGATCGGCACACCGACGGGCCACCCGCCCTTGAAGGCCTTTCTCGGCGTGCCGCTGAAGCGGAACGGACAGACGATCGGAATGATCGGGCTGGGCAACCGCGCCGGCGGATACCGGCGGGAGGACCTCGAAGCCGCCGAGGCCCTGGCCCCGGCCATCCTCCAGGCGCTGCTGAGCAAGCGGACCGCCGACACCCTGCGCCAGAGCGAGGAGCGGTTCCGGACCCTCGCCGAACTCGTGCCGAGCCTGCTGTGGAACGTCGATCCTCAGGGCAAGGTCATCGTCGTGAACCAGCAATGGGGCGACTATACCGGCCAGCCCGTGGACAAGACCCAGCAGGGCGGCTGGCTGGCGTTGATCCACCCCGACGAGCGGGAGGAGACCCAACGCGCCTTCATCGAGGCCTCCGCCACGGGCCGGCCGGTGGAGCGGCAGCAGCGCGTCCGCCGCCGCGACGGCGCCTATCGCTGGTTCCTGATCCGCCACGCGCCGGCCCGCGACGGCGAGGGACGGATCGTCCACTGGTTCGGCGCGGCCACCGACATCCACGACCAGTACATCGCCGCCGAGAACCTGCGGATCGAGGAGGCGCGCCAGACCTTCCTGCTCGACATCGCCGACCGGCTGCAGCGCGCGACCGAGCCGCAGGCGGCCCTTCAGAGCGTCGTCGATACGCTGGGACACCATCTCGGCGTCAGCCGGGTCGGCTACGCGCGCATCTTCGACGATGGCGAGCGGGTCGAGAGGCAGGTGGGCTACCCCTCCCAGGCCCGGCTCCGCCTCGGACCGCTATCGATCGGGATGTTCGGCGAGGCGTTCCAGCACCGGCTCCGGAACGGAGAGACGGTGTGCGCGACCGATATCGCGAGCGTGTCGACCGCCGAGATCTGGAGCCGGTCGGCGATCCGCAGCCTCCTCGCGGTGCCGCTGGTCCGCGACGGCCGGCTGCGCGCCGTGCTCTACGCCATCCATCGCGAGCCCCGAATCTGGACGCGCTCCGAGACGACGCTGATCGAGGAGGTGGCCGCGCGGACCTGGGAGGCGGCCGAGCGGGCGCAGGCCGAAACCGAGCTGCGCACGAGCGAAGCCCGGCAGCGCGCTCTGGTCGAAGGCATCCCCCAGCTCGTCTGGCGCGCGGGCGAAGGCGGCGCGTGGAGCTGGGCGAGCCCGCAATGGTGCCGCTATACCGGCCAGAGCGAGGCGGAAAGCCGCGGCTTCGGCTGGCTCGACGCGGTTCACCCCGAGGATCGCGACCGGGCCCAGGATGCCTGGAGCGGGGCCGCCATGGCCGAGGCATTGGCCGTCGATTACCGAATCTGTCACGCCCCCGAGGGCCGCTATCGCTGGTTCCAGTCGCGTGCCCTGCCGCTGCGCGAGGGAAGCGAGATCGTCGAGTGGCTCGGCACCTCCACCGACATCGACGACCTGCGGCAGCTTCAGGAGCAGCAGGGCGTGATGGTGGCCGAGTTGCAGCACCGCACCCGCAACCTCATCACGGTGGTGCGCTCGCTGGCCGAGCAGACCATGGCCCGAAGCGATTCCATGACGGCGTTCCGCGCGCGGTTCTACGACCGGCTCGCGGTGCTCTCGCGGGTGCAGGGCCTGCTCTCCCGTTCCACCATCGAGCCGATCACCCTGCACGCGCTCATCGCCACGGAACTCGACGCCCTCGGCGCCTGGGAGGCGTCCGACCGCATCTATCTCGACGGCCCGTCCGTTCGGCTGCGCAAGGCGACGGTGCAGACCTTCGCGCTGGCCCTGCACGAACTCGCCACCAACGCCCGCAAATACGGCGCGCTCGCCGGGGACACGGGATGGCTGAGCGTGACGTGGCGCACCTATGCCGAGGGTGACGGGATGCGGCTCGCCCTGCATTGGAGCGAGACGGAGGTCGAGCGCCCGCACGGCGAGGGGGCCGCGCAACGGCGCGGCTACGGGCGCGAGCTGATCGAGAAGGCGCTGCCCTACGCCCTCGACGCGCGGACACGCTACGAACTGAGCGAGACAGCCCTGCACTGCTCCATCGACCTGCCGCTCACGGAACGGCGCAAGACGACGCGGCGTGGGACCGAGTCCGGCTAGATTCCGAAGGCCCCCGCGGGACGATCCCTTAACCCCGCGCCAGCGCCGCCTCGATCATCCACGCGATGGCGAGCGCCCGCCCGTCATCGCCGAAGCGGGCGATCACCTGCACGCCGAGCGGCAGGCCGTCGCCCGGCACCGGAACCGTGACGCAGGGCACGCCCATCAGGGTCCAGAGGCGGTTGAAGCGCGCATCCCCGGTCGAGCCGAGGCCCTTCGGCGCGCGTCCGACACTGGACACCGTCAGGATCGCATCGACATCCGAGAACAGCTCCTTGAGCTGGCGGCGCGCCCGGTGCGCCGCGCGGCGGGCGGCGTCGTAATCGGCCGCACTCAGATCCTGCGCCCGGTCGAGCTGGCCGCGCAGCACCGGCGGCAGCGCCGCCCGGTGTTCGGCATATTCCCAGGCGAGCGCTTGGCGCGCCTCGAAATCCTGCACCGTCGGGTGGGCGGCCCAGGCCCGCGCGAAGGGGTCCGGCAGGACGAGATCGCGCACAACCGCCCCGGCCCGCTCCGCGGCACGGGCCGCCTGGTCGAGCGCGGCGAGCGCATCCGCATCGGCGCTCCCCGCGAAATCCTGGAGGCAGAGGGCGAGGCGCGGGCGCTCCGGGGCAGGCGCCTCGATGCCCGGCCGGTCCGCGATCAGCGCGAGCGCGTGAGCGATGTCGGCGACGGAGGCACCGAACAGGCCGACCGTGTCGAGCGCCCAGGAGAAGGTCTTGACGCCCACCGTCGGCAGCAGCCGGAACGAGGGCTTGATCGCCGCGATCCCGCAGAAGGCCGCCGGGCGGATCACCGAGCCGCCGGTCTGGGTGCCGAGCGCGAGGGGCAGCATCCCGGCGGCGACCGCCGCGGCCGAGCCCGAGGAGGAGCCGCCGGGCGTATGGCCGGGATCGCGCGGGTTCACGGTGGCGGCGGGGTCGAGGCCGGCAAAGGCCGTGGTCGCGGTCTTGGCGAGGGGCACTGCGCCGAGCGCGCGCAGCCGCGAGACGATCGCCGCATCGGCCCGCGGCCGCCAGCCGGCATAGATCGCCGAGCCGGACTCGGTCGCCATGTCGGCGGTGTCGATGATGTCCTTGATCCCCACCGCGATGCCGGCGAGCGGCCCGCGCGCGGGCACCGCTGCCTCGGGCGCGGTGCGGAGCACGGCGCCGATGGCGGGGTCGCGTTCGGCGATCCGCTCGCGCGCCGTCTGAATCGCGTCCGCCGCCGAGAGGGAGCCGTCGGTGACACGGGCGCAGATATCGAGAAGCGAAATCATGCCATCCGAGTCAGGGTCCGTGTCGAATCTGTCAACAGCGCTCCACATGGGAGCGGATCCGATCGCGCATCGTTAGCGGCTCGTTTACGGGACGCTGCGCATCGTCGCGTCCATGTGGCGTAAAGCGTTAGCGTTCTCGGCCCTGGTGCTGTTCGGTGCGGGGCTCACAGGCTGTGCGATCAACCGGTTCGAACGCCGGGAGGCATGGCGTGATCAAGCCGAACAGATGTGCATCGCGCGCAAGCTCGTGCAGCCGACGGCCTATGTCTCGCTGGCCAAGGAGATCGACGGCCCCGGCCCCTGCGGCATGCAGCAGCCGTTCAAGGTCACCCGGCTCGGCGGCGGCACGGTGGCGCTCAAGCAGCGCATGACCTTGGCCTGCCCGGCGCTCGCCGAGGCCGAGGCGTGGCTCGCCGACACGATCCAGCCCGCCGCCAACCTCTATTTCGGCGTGCCGGTGGCCGAGATCAACGCGGGCACCTATTCCTGCCGCGGCCGCAACAACCAAGCCGGCGCCAAGCTCTCCGAGCATTCCTTCGGCAACGCCCTCGACATCATGTCCTTCACCCTCGCCGACGGGCACGTCATCACCGTCAAGGGCGGCTGGCGCGGCACCGAGGCCGAGCAGGCCTTCCTGCGCGAGGTGTTCGTGGGGGCCTGCGCCCGGTTCTCGACGGTGCTGGCGCCGGGTTCCAACGTGTTCCACTACGACCACATCCACGTCGATCTGGCGATGCACGACCCGCGCGGCCTGAAGCGCATCTGCAAGCCGTTGCTCAAGTTCGAGTCGCAGCTCAACCTTGCCGACGGTTCGCCCCGGCCCCTGGCCTCACCGCGCCCGCCCACGCGCCAGACCGCCCCGAGCCAGGCGCCGATCGATGTCGAGGAGGACGATCCCTACGGCGTCGCGCCGACCTCTTCACGCACGACCGGCAACCGCGTCGCCCGTGCGCCGGCCGCCCCGGCGCCCACGGCCTATGCCGCCGCCCCCGCGCCGAGCCGGCCCCGCTCCCCGGTTCCGGCCCATGACGCGGCCTATGCGCCGCTGTCGCTGGCCGCACCCCATGCTGCGGATCACGCCTCGGACGAGCCGATCTATTAATCCGTCCGGGGTGTGCCCGGCGCACCCCAGCCCGGACCAAAAGCGGCGCGCGGGCCCGGTCGAAGCTTGACTTGAGCCAAGCGCAGCGCATCGTCTTTCGCCCATCCGGTGCCCGCTGCGCCAAGCCCTGACCGGGCCTGCGTCGCGCCACGGCACCCTCAACTGGCGGATCTGAGCGGCATGCGCCCGAACCTTCCCCTCGCCGTCCTGGCGCTCGGCCTCGTCACGGCCTCGTCCGTGCTGCCGGCGCTCGCCCGCTCCGGCCGCGAGGAAATCTCGCCGGCCGAGGAGCAGACCTTCCCCTACGATGCCGACATTCCCGGCTGCCAGGACGCCGACGTTCTGGAAAAGGTCTCGACCCAGTTCGCCGAGAAGGAGGCGAAGTTCTGGAATTCGTCTCTGACGATCCTCTCCTACGAGCGGATCGAGCGCACGGCGTGGCGCCCCTACGGCGTCGATTTCATCCCGCGCCGCTTCTGCTCGGCGCTTGCTACCACCTCGGACGGGGTGCGGCGCAAGGTCGATTACTCGGTGCGCGAGAGCCTCGGCATCATCGGCTCGACCTGGGGCGTCGATTTCTGCGTTCACGGCCTCGACCGCAACAACGCCTATGCCTACGCCACGGCCTGCCGGATGGCGCGGCCCTGATCGGGGCGGGAAACCCGCCGCAGCGCGCGGATGCAAGCTTGACTTGCAGGCCGCGCCCGGCATCGTCCTGAGGCGTCCCGCTGCCTCCGAGTCCCGTCCATGCTCCGCCTCCGCCGCCTCGCTGCCCTGACCCTCGGGCTGACCCTGGCCTCCGGCGCGGGTGCGCAGGATTTCGGCGGGTTCCGCCGCGGCGGCGAGCCCGGCAGTTTCGACTTCTACGTGCTGTCGCTCTCGTGGTCGCCGACCTATTGCGATGGCGAGGGTGCGCGCCGCGACCGTAACGGGCAATGCGCCCCGGGCCGCGGACTCGGCTTCGTGGTGCACGGGCTGTGGCCGCAATTCGAGCGCGGCTATCCCTCGAACTGCTCGGCGGTGGAGCGCCCGCTGACCCGCAACGCGGTCGAGGCTGCGGGCGAGATCATGCCGAGCGAGGGGCTGGCCCGCCATGAGTGGCGCACCCATGGCACCTGCTCCGGCCTCGATCCCGTCGCCTACTTCAAGGCGGTGAAGACGGCGCGCGAGGCGGTGACGATCCCCGAGGCTTTCGCGAAGCCGGAAGCGAGCCTGCGGGCCGCCCCGATCGAGATCGCCCGCCAGTTCGTGATGGCCAACAAAGGCCTACGCCCGGACATGATGTCGGTGACCTGCCGCCGCGGGCAGTTGCAGGACGTGCGGATCTGCTTCTCGAAGGACCTGCGCGGCTTCACCCCCTGCCCCGAGGTGGCACGCCAGAACTGCCGGGCCGGCGAGGTGTCGGTCGACGCGGCAAGGTAAGGCGCGGACATTCCGTCGGATTGTGTGAAGCCCGAAGTCCACGGATTGTGGAATTCCGCAGAACGACATTATGTTGTGAGCGGAGACCGGCAGGTGGCAGCCCGCCGGCCTCCTGTCAGACGATCCTGATCAGATCAGCGCGAGGTGGATGGCAAAGCGCCAACCATCTCGCGTTTTCGTCACGGTGATGCTGACCGCAATCGGGAAACCGATCACATTCTCTCACCTCCTTCCCGGTTCGCCTGCTCGCGATGGGCGGTGGCCGGCTGGCTCCACCGCAAGCCCCGCTGGCCACCGGGCCGTCGCAACCGGGAAGGTTCACGTCCGACACGAACACGTATGAGGGGTTGCGCTTCCGCCCGTCAACGATGACGGCGCCGTGCCTTCCCCCGCAAACCTTCGACGTCGTCTCTCCTGCTCTTGGACACGCGCCCTGAACTACCGTCACGCCTTCCACGCCGGCAATTTCGCGGATGTGCTCAAGCACCTCGTGCTGACCCGCGTGCTCATCCATCTCGGCGCCAAGGACAAACCGTTCCGCGCCATCGACACCCATGCGGGCCTCGGCGTCTATGACCTCGAAGCGGAGGAAGCCGGGCGCACGGGCGAGTGGCACGACGGCTTCGGCCGGCTCGACGTGCCGTTCGCGCCCGAGGTCGAGACCTTGCTCACGCCCTATCGCGAGGCGGTGGCCGCCGTGCGGGCGCGCTTCGGGGCCACCACCTATCCCGGCTCGCCCGCGATCATCCGCGAAGCCCTGCGGGCCGGCGACAAGGGCGTGTTCGTCGAGCTGCATCCGGCCGACGCGCAGACGCTGGCGCAGCGCTACGCCAGCGATTCCCGCACCAAGGTGATGCATCTCGACGGCTGGACCGCGCTCAACGCCTTGATCCCGCCGCCGGAGCGCCGGGGCCTCGTGCTGATCGACCCGCCCTACGAGGAGCGCGGCGAGATCGACCGTTTGGGCGCACATTTGCTGAAGGCCACGCGGAAGTGGCCCACCGGGACCTATATCGGCTGGTATCCGATCAAGGACGTGTCCGGGGTCGATCGCATGGCCGCCGCGCTCGATGCGGGGCTGGAGCGGCCCGCTTTGCGCCTCGACCTGATGATCGAGCGGCCCGACGATCCGACCCGCCTGACTGGCACCGGCCTCGTGGTCATCAACCCGCCCTGGACCCTGGCGGCGGAAGCGGAGCTGTTCATGCCGGCTCTCGCCGAGCGGCTGGCCCGCAGCGGCTACGGCGCCTTCCGCAGCGAGCGGCTCGGGCCGACAGGATAAACCACCCGCCGCGCCCTCAATGCAACGTCCCCTCCCCCGGCTCGGGCTCGACGCCCGGTTCGGGGATCGCCTCGGCGAAGGGGAATTCCAGGACGACCTCCCCGGCCTCGTCGGTGACGACGAGGATCGCGGTGATCAGTCGCGGATCGCTCCCCTCATCCTCCAGGCTGGCGCGGATCGTCGCCCGCGCCACCCGCCAGGCCTGATCGGGATCACGCAGCTCGACGCCCTCGTCGTCGGTGAGGGCGTCGGGGCCGATGCGGGTGTGGAAGAAGTAGCGAGGCACCAGGGAGGACAGCCTTACTTCGGCGAGCCCTGCTGCGGGCTCTGGCCACCGGACTTGTCCTTTTTGTTAGCCTCGTGGTGGCCGACGGCGCAACCGGCAGCGGCACCGGCCTTGCCGTGGCCGGCCATGCTGCCCGCGACACCGCCGACGACGGCGCCCTTGAGGCAGCCTTTGGCTTCGACGGGACCGGCCAGAACGACAGTGCCGAAAACGAGAGCGGCAGCGGTCAGAATCGGATGTTTCATCACGTGAGCCTCTGGTTGGCGCATCGTCCCGGCGCGATCATCGCAGGCCGATGCGAAGCGGGTGAGACGCCAACCGGCCGCGACCGCATCCGTTCCGCCTGCCGTTCAGGCCGCGATCCGGCCCTCGAGCGGGAACACCTTGGCGGGGTTCATCAGCCAAGCCGGATCGAACACGTTGCGCACGCGCATCTGCTGTTCGAGGTCGTCCTGGGTGTACTGGAAGCGCATCAGCTCGCGCTTCTCGATGCCGACACCGTGCTCGCCGGTGAGGCAGCCGCCGACCTCGACGCAGAGCTTGAGGATCGCATCACCCGCCGCCTCGGCCTTCTGCAATTCGCCGGGCTTGTTGATGTCGAACAGGATCAGCGGGTGCAGGTTGCCGTCGCCGGCATGGAACACGTTGGCGACGCGAAGCCCCTGCTCGGCGCAGATCGCCTCGATCCGCTCCAGCACGTGGCCGAGCTGGCCGGTCGGGATCGTGCCGTCCATGCAGATGTAGTCGGAGATGCGCCCGGTGGCGCCGAAGGCGGATTTGCGGCCCTTCCAGATCGCGGCGGATTCGGCTTCCGATTTCGAGACGCGGATGCTGGTGGGGTTGAACCCTGCGGCGATCGCCTCGATGCGCGCCAGCATGTCTGTGCATTCCTCGTCCGAACCCTCGACCTCGATGATGAGCATCGCGGCGGCGTCGCGCGGGTAGCCGGCCTTGGCGAAATCGTCGGTGATGAGGATCGCCTCGCGGTCCATATACTCGATGGCGACGGGGATGATGCCCGCCGCGATGATCGCCGCGGTGCAGGCGCCGGCATCCTCCACCGATGAGAAGCCGACCAGCGCCGGCCGCGCGCCTTCCGCAGCCCGCAGGATACGCACCGTGGCCTCGGTGACGATGCCGAGCTGCCCTTCCGAGCCGCAGATCAGGCCGAGCAGGTCGTAGCCGCCGGAATCGAGATGCTCGCCGCCGAGTTCGACCACGGTGCCGTCATTGGTCACGAGCGTGACGCCCATGAGGTTGTTCGTCGTCACGCCGTATTTCAGGCAATGCGCGCCGCCGGAATTCATGGCGATGTTGCCGGCGATGGTGCAGGCGAGCTGGCTCGACGGATCGGGCGCGTAGAAGAAGCCCTCATGCGCCACCGCCCCGGAGATCGCGAGGTTGGTGATGCCGGCCTCGACCCGCGCGACGCGGTTGGCGAAATCGAGATCGAGGATGCGCGTCATCTTGCCCACCCCGAGGATGATCGCGTCCTCCTGGGCGATGGCGCCGCCGGCCAGAGACGTGCCGGCGCCGCGCGGCACCACCCGCACGCCGTTCGCGTGGCAGAAGGCCATCACCGCCGAGACCTCCCGAGTCGTGGAGGGCAGCACCACGGCGAGCGGCATCTTGCGGTAGGCGGTGAGCCCGTCGGTCTCGAAGGCGCGGCGCTCGTCCTCCGTCGTCACCAGGGCCTCCGGCGCCACCAGCGCGGACAGCCCTTCGATGATCGCCTCGCGGCGGGCGACGACATCCGCATCCGGCGCGGGGAAGGCGATCGACATGGCCGGCATCTCCTCCAGAGATTTGTTTATTCGTCGTCGTTTCCGGCGATCCACAGGGGCGTGCGGGGCCTTCAGCCCCGCTTCAGCCGCCGCGGCTCAGGTTCGCTCGGACGACGTCGGATGCGCATCCTAGCGGAAAGTCTCCCGAGACGCACGGCGGTTCCCGCCGACCCATGCAGCCACCGAAAGGACCGGAAGCGTCTTCGTGAAGCGCCCTCGGCTGGACGCGTGCCCGGCATAGTCTATATCTGTTCTAAGGCTAAAAGCTCTGCCATAAGCAGGCCGGCTTCGGCCGTTCAAGGAGGAAAACAACGATGCGTCATCTCATCCTCGGCGCCGCCCTCGCGCTGCTGTTGCCTGTCGCCGCCCATGCCGAGGGCGATGCCGCCGCCGGCGAGAAGGCGTTCGCGCCCTGCAAGGCCTGCCACAATTTCGAGAAGAACGGCGTCGGCCCGACCCTGAAGGGTGTCGTCGGCGCGAAGGCCGGTGAGGGTGCCGACGGCTACGCCTTCTCCGACGCGCTGAAGAAGTCCGGCATCACCTGGGACGAGGCCAACCTCAAGGAATGGCTCGCCGACCCGAAGAAGAAGGTGCCCGGCACCAAGATGGTCTTCCCCGGCGTCAAGGACCCGAAGAAGGTCGACGACATCATCGCCTACCTCAAGACGAAGTCCTGAGGCCCCGCGCCTCCGGCATTCGATCGACTCCAATAGGAAAGCCGCCCCTCGGGGCGGCTTTTTTCGTCTTCGACCGTCAATTGACCGGCGGCTGCGTCAGCGGGACGCGTTCGCGGCCGGCAATTCGGTGCTGCCGGCGCGGGCATGCAGTTCGTCGCGCATCATGGCGAGGTTGTCGAGGAGCGTGCGCCGCTCGTCGAGGGTCATCCCGGTCATGCCGCCCACCGTGTGCGGCAGGCAATCCATCTTACCCTTAAGGCCACGCCCCTTCTCCGTGAGGAAGATGCTGACCTGGCGCTCGTCCGGCCGGTCGCGGGCGCGGCGGACATGGCCCGAGGCCTCCAGGCGCTTGAGGAGCGGCGTGAGCGTGCCGGAATCCAGGAACAGGCGGCTGCCGATCTCTTTGACCGAAAGCCCCTCCTCCTCCCACAGCACCAGCAGCACGAGATATTGCGGGTAGGTCAGCTCGTGATGGGCCAAAAGGCTGCGATAGGCGCGACCGAAGGCATGTGCCGCCGCGTAGACGGCAAAGCAGAGTTGGCTGTCCAGGGATTGCGGGTCATCGCGGCCCGATTGACTCATGACACTCTTCCTCGGTGCGCCCACGGCGCACTGGCGTTTCGGACCCGCAAGACGGGTTCAGCACCGACGGATATGGGGGCGGCGAGCCGCCTCCGCGAATCATTGGGCCGCCCCGCGATCCGCCGCCATCGGATCGGAGTCCTGCGTGAAAAGGCAGCAGCCCCTTGGGCCCCTGCGCTTTCGCGCGATACGCGTCCCGCTCGACGGCAGCCGCGCGGTGGAATCCCTGCGACAGACCTAAGACCCGGACCCTAAAGAAAAATCATCGTGGGTACAATCGAACCACGCACATGGCTTTCACAGCCATCCGCATGGACATCGCGCTCCCGAAAGCCGCCGCGGCGAAAATAATCCGCGCGTTCCTCGATGAACGGAACGCCGATGCGCCCAAGGACTGAAATGGAATCGGCTGAGCCGGCCGTCAGGGGTAGCGATCCCTCGGACGATCGGACTCGCGTTCCTTCTATCGGTGTGGACAGCCAAGCGCTTGCGGCAGCGGAGCAGATCGCCGTCTGCCCTCAACTCTCGCCTCAACTTTTGCCCTTGCCCGGTTCTTCCCCCGTCGGCTCGGCCGGGCTGTCGATGGTGCAGGACACCGCCTGCACCGCCGCGTCGGCCACGGCGCGCTCGCTCGGCAGGGCGGCGATGACGCGGACCACCGCGAAGCCGCGCCGGGCGGGGGCGACGATGCGCACGTCGCGCGTCACCTCGCCAGCCACGTCGTTGGCCAAAGCCTCGTCGTACTGGGCGCGGGTCATCACCACGAGATCGAGCCCGCCGCGCACCGCCGCCTGATCGGTCACCGCGTAGAAGGCGCCCCGGCGGCTATGCATCGAGACCGACAGCATCAGCGAGCCGGCCTGGGCCGAGACCCGCATCGGCCCGTCATCAAGGTCGTAGGAGCACACGCCAACGGAGACCGCCGGATCGGGGTTGGGCAGCCATTCGCCGTTCGCCGCGGGCGCACCCGCAAGGCCGTGGATGCGCAAGGGATGGTCGAGGGTCTCGCTCGCCCGCGCGCGGGTGAAGGCGTCGCCCTCCGAGAAGCGCGGAATCGCCAGCACCGTGGCGATGTGGACGATGCCGGCGATGACGAGGCCGCAGGCGGTGGCGAGCCAGAAGGCGCCGCGGCTCATGACCCGCACCCCGTGCGCTCGATCGCCGGCAGGGTGTCCCGGTCGAGCGAGCCGACGCTCGCGGCCACCGGCGTGTCGTAGAGGCGCAGCGCCAGCCGGATCGGCCCCCGCGGTCGCGGCATCGGCAGCCAGTTGCCGGGCTGGACCTCGGGGCTCAGCAGGATCGCGAACCGGCCATCAGGCTCGCGCAGGATCTCGGTGGAGGTGAAGCCCGTCCGCACCGGCTCCTGCCCCGCGGCCAGCGCGCCACGGCCGGTCACGGTGAGGGTCCAGGCGCGGGCCGGGGGCGTCACCCCCGCGAGGCGATAGCTGCAGGCGGCGTCCAGCGTCCGCCCCTTGTCGTCGCTGGCAGCGGTCAGCAACATGCCCTCCCCGACCGCGAGGGGAATGTCGCTGCGCCGGGCGTTGACGGCGCGTGAATAGGGATCGGAATCGAGCGAGCCCGCCCGCGGCCACGCCGTCCAGCTCCCGATCGCCGTCCCGCCGAAGGGATAGCCGCCGCTGGTGGCGTAGTCGGCACTGGCAAGGCCCAGGAGCCCACCGAGGGTGAGCGCGTAGACGAACAGCCCGACACGCGAGCCGCGCGAAGCCGCGCCCCGCGCGAGGCGACCAAGCCGCTTGGGCAGCTGCGCGGGCGTGCGCCTGGACGGCTCCGCGCCCGCATCCTCACGCAGGGATGTTCCGGCCGCCGGGCCGACTCCACTCGACTGGGCCATGGGGTCGGCCTCAGGGCGTCCCGAAGCCGCCGGAGGCGCGCGCGCCCTCGGCGACATCGACGGGCATGACGCCCGGCGCCCGCATCCGATCGGGGGCGACGGCGCCCGAGCGCGCCGGATCGGTCTTGCCAGGTTCGCTTTTGCCGGGCTCGCTTTTAGCGGCGGAACGGTTGGTCTCGACGTTGCGGAACAGGCCGTTGAGGCCCGACAGCACCTCGAAGGAGCGGCGCGAGAGCCGGCCGCCGGTGCTCGCCGCCGCCGCCGCGCCGTCGGCCTGCGCCTGGGCGGCCTGCGGCGCGCTCTTGCGGTCGTTCAGGCCGGGCATCGGCTTCAACTCGATGCCCTGATGGGCAGGGGCCATGATCTCGTGCCACGTCATCGCGGGGAGCGAACCGCCGGTCATCTTGTTGGTCGGGCTGTGGTCGTCGTTACCGTACCAGACGGCGCCGACATAGTTGCCGGTGTAGCCGACGAACCACGCGTCGCGGTAGCCGTTGGTCGTGCCGGTCTTGCCCGCGACCTTCACGCCCTCGATCTGGGCCTTTCGCGCGGTGCCTTCCTCGACGACCTTGTTGAGCATGTAGTTCATGTCCGCCGTCACCTGCGACGAGAGCACCTGTACCGGCTTCTCGTCGGCGTGGCGGTAGATCACCTCGCCGCTGGAATTGCGCACCTCGGAGGCGACGTAGGGCTTGGCGACCTTGCCGCCGTTGGCGAACACGGCAAAGCCCGCCGCCTGATCCATCACCGTCACCTCGGTGGCGCCGATCGGCAACGAGGGCGTGTCGGTGAGCGGCGTCGTCACGCCCATCGCTTTGGCGAGCTGGATGATCTTCTCACGGCCCGCCTTGGCCGCCTTCCAGTCGTGGGTGATGCCGAGCCCCTTACCGATCGCGGTCGTGACCTTGATCGGGATCGTGTTGACCGATTTGGCCACCGCGAGCCACATCGGCTGGCGGCCGGAATAGGAGCGGCCGTAATTCTGCGGGCACCAGTTGCCGACGCAGACCGGCGAATCCACCACCGGCGTGTCCGGCTTGAACAAGCCCGAGGCCAGGGCCGCAGCGTAGACGTAGGGCTTGAACGAGGAGCCCGGCTGGCGCAGCGCATCGGTGGCGCGGTTGAACTGGCTCTCGCCGTAATCGGCGCCGCCGACCATGGCGCGCAGCGCCCCGTCGGGGTCGAGGATCACCACGCCCGCCTCGTCCACGTCGTACTGGTCGCCGAGCCGCCGCAGCATGTTCTCGACCGCTTGGTCGGCGGAGCGCTGGATCGAGAGGTCGAGCGGCGTCTTGACCGTGAGCACGCGGTCGTTGCGGAGCTTGCCCGCATCGGCCATCCGCTTCACCTCGTTGAAGGCCCAATCGAGGTAATAGTCGGCGGTGATGTCCTTGGTGCGGGTCACCGGGGTCGCGGGGTTGCGCAACGCCGTCTGGATCTGCCCCTCGGTGACGAAGCCCGCCTCGACCATGTTGTGCAGCACGTCCACCGCCCGGCCGCGGGCGGCGGGCAGGTTGACGTTGGGCGAGTACTTGGTCGGCGCCTTGAACAGGCCGGCCAGCATCGCGGCTTCCGCCAGCGTGATGTCCTGCAGGCGCTTGCCGAAATAGTAATCCGCCGCCGCCACCGCGCCGAAGGTGCCGCCGCCCATATAGGCGCGGTCGAGATAGAGCTTGAGGATCTGGTTCTTGGTCAGGTGCGCTTCGAGCCAGAAGGCGAGGAACGCCTCGTTGACCTTGCGCTCCAGCGAGCGCTCGTTCGTCAGGAACAGGTTCTTGGCAAGCTGCTGCGTGAGGGTCGAACCACCCTGCACATTGCCCTTGCCGGAGGAATTCGAGACGAGCGCGCGGGAGGTGCCGATCGGATCGATACCCCAATGCTCGTAGAAGCGCCGGTCCTCGGTCGAGAGCAGCGCCTTGATCATCAGTTCGGGAAAATCGTCGAACTTCAAGGAATCGTCGTGCTTGATGCCGCGGCGCCCGACCTCGGTGCCGTAGCGGTCGAGGAAGGTGACGGCGAGATCCTGGGCCTTCAGCCAGTTGTCGCTGGTGAGGTTGAAGGCGGGCTGCGCCAGGAACAGCAGCAGCATGGCGCCCGCCGTCCCGATGGTGACGCCCTCGCTGGTGAGATCGAGGGCGTAGCGCTTCCAGCCGCGGACGGAGAAGACCTGCATCCGCGCCTGGAAGCGCTCGTAGGCTTCCGTCGTGGAATGGCCGCCCTCGTATAGGCTCGCATTGACCCAGGCATCGAAGGCCAGGGCCGCACGGCTGATCCGCGTCGTCAGCGTCTTGAGGCTGGGCAGGCGCAAGGCGGCTTCCGGTTTCTTTCGACGTTGTCCGGGTCGGCGTAGAGCGCGGGCCTCGGCAACGCTATCCGATACGTTCTGTATCAGGACATGCGCCGGCCCGCGAGCTTTCGCTTCCGTTAAGGAACGCGAAGGGCGGGCCACCGCCCCCGGGCGGACCACCTACTGTGCGTTAACCTTAAGAAGCCTCTGGCAGCCGAATCCGGCGGGCGGATGGCGGAACGTCCGGTCCGGCTTGCTCCCGGCGTCGGCATGCGGCAGGAGGGGCGCCTTGTCCCGAAACGATACGATCGAAAGCGAGCAGGCGCCTGATATGGCCGAGCGCAGCGAAGGGCCGTTCTGGCGCGTGAAGACGCTCGAGGCGATGAGCCCGGCGGAATGGGAAAGCCTGTGCGACGGCTGCGGCCGCTGCTGCCTGCTCAAGCTCGAGGACGACGACACCGGCGAGATCCACCACACCGATGTCGGCTGCACCCTGCTCGACACCCATACCTGCCGCTGCCGCGACTACCGCAACCGCGCCAAGCGCGTGCCGGATTGCGTGCAACTGACGCCGGAGGCGGTGCGCACGATCCCCTGGCTGCCGCCGACCTGCGGCTACCGCCTCGTGCGGGAGGGCCGCGACCTGCCCGCGTGGCACCCGCTGAAGACCGGCCGTCGGGCCAGCGTCCACGAGGCCGGCATCTCCGTGCGCGGCCGCGTCGCCGGCAACGAGGAGGAATTTGCCGAGGACGAGCTGGTCGAGCGCATCGTCGCGTGGCCGGACGAAGCCGCCTGAGCGGGCGAGTCAGGCTGCGCGCACCAGAGGCGGCGGCAGCGGCAGAGTCGCCACCGCGAGATGGAAATCGAGCGCTGTCTCGATGCCCTCCCGCCAGAGCGAGAGCGGCGTCGCCCGCGCAAGAGGGATCGCGCCTTCGCTCTCGCCGTCATCGAGGCGCAGCTCGGCACCAAGGCCCGTGACGAGCCGCCGCATCGCAACGTTGTGGGACAAGCAGCGCAGGCGCAGCTCGGCGATGCCGCGGTTGCGGGCCGCCTCGGCGAGACGCCGCAGCAGCATCGAACCCAGACCCGCCCGCCGGAAGCCCCGCTCGACGGTGAGAGCGACTTCCGCACGCCGGCCTCCGGCCTGCCCGGATCCGAACGGGCGCAGTTCACCCACCGCCCGCAATTCGCCGTCCACGAAGGCACCGATGACCATGCCGGACATGACGGTCGCCCGCTCGGCATAGGACGCGGCCATCCGGTCGTTGACCGCGGCCATGAAGCGGCTCGCGCGGGTCTCGGGATCGAGGCGCAGGAAGAAGGCCCGCACCGCCGGCCGGTCGCTCAGCCAGAGACGGCGAAGGCGGGGGCTGTCGCGGCCCGCGCTGGCCACGCGGCGCACGGGAGGATCGGGCAAAGGTATCGAGAGAGACATCGGGGACGCGAAGAACTCTTGCAATGAGCCGGATCGGCGCTTCACCCGCGCGGCCTCCCTCTCACGGCGCGGACCGGATGAATCTGGTATGAAAAGCGCCATGCTGCAATGCAGCAAAATGCCGGATCGACGCCGACCTCCGCATGGCTGGTCTGTCCGCCTCGGACGGGCCCCCAATCAGAGCTAACGGAAGCATCGCGCCGAGCTCAGCCAGCAAAGGCCCGGATTTCCAATATCCTGTTATCTTTTATTTAAATTCTGAAAGATACCCTGAATCCATGCGGCGAGAATCGAATTACATTTGCAACGACGAAGGATCGGTGGCCGTCGAGTTCGCCCTCGTTGGAGCAACGTTTATCCTTACATTGCTTTTCGTGATGGCATCTGCACTGGTCGTATTTATCAACCAGACCATCGACAATGCTACGATACGGGCATCGCGCCAAATTCTGACGGGGAGCCTTCAGTCTCAAGCGACTGCGGCAACGCAGGAAGGTTTCAAGCAAAGTCTCTGCGGATACCTGCCAGCGACGCTTTCTTGCGACAACGTGATCGTCAATCTGTACGTGGTGCCTAAGGCGGGGCAACCCAGCGGGTACTACTCCTACGTCTCATCCGACTTGAGCGGTGTGACCGTGGCCAATCTCGCCACGGGGGCGGGACAATTCAATCTCGGCAGCCGGGGAGATTACCAGTATTTGCAGGTCATCTACCCCATCACATTCCTGCCTTCGCCAATTTCGTCCTGGCTGAGCGGCGGTGCGACCTACAAGGGCAAGCCGGCCTATCTCGCGGTTTCGGCCGCGGCCTTTCGCAACGAGCAGTATTGATGGCGGCCGGCTCACCCCGCACGCCCCTTCCCGCACCGCTGCGCAGCCCGGCGCTGGAGAGCTCCCTCGCGCTCCGAACGCGGGCGTCGCTTCGACGCATCCGCGCCGGCCTCGGGGCGCAAGCGGAACACTTCCGTGCGGCGGAGGGGGCGGTAGCCGCTATCGAGTTCGCTCTGATCCTGCCCACCCTGCTCCTAATACTGTTCGCAGGCACCCAGGTGGTCGCCTACATCGACGCGACCCGCAAAGTCGAACTCGTCGCGCACTCGATCAGCCAGATGATCTCGCAATCGGTGCCGCCAGACAACTCGACCGTCGCTCGGGTCAATGCCACCGACCTGCATTTCGCTTACGACGCCACCCTCGTGCTGTTTCCTTACGTGATGAAAGACGCCAAGCGGCAGGGCCGTCCGTGGTGGCAGAACATCTCGATCAATTACGCCAGCATCCAGTTCAAGGCCAAGAATGCCACCTGCCAGAGCAACCTCGACACCAGCGTCGATCTGAGTCCCTGCTACGATGCCAAAGTGGTCTGGACGACTACTGGCACCGCCCAGCCCGGCGGGAACAACTACCGACCCTGCGATACGCCGCAACTGCCGTCAGCCGACGACGCGGCGTCGAGTCGGACTACCCTGCCGCGATCCACCTACGGGCCCGGATCGCTGGTGGTGATCGACGTGGCGTTCGATTTCACGCCGACCTTCGGGTCAGGTTTCGTCTCCGCCGTGCGGATCGCGCGATCGGCCTATGTGCAGCCGCGCTACGCTTCGCTGGTGAGCTTCGACACAACCAATAACGACGGGATCGCGACCAAATGTACCGGCTATTGACCCGCGTAGGCCGGCTCAAGGGCCGGGCGACGGCCCTGGCCTCGAACGCCGACGGCAGCATCAACATCCTGTTCGCCCTCGCCGCGCTCCCCACCATCGGCCTTGTCGGCCTCGGCGTCGATTACGGCATGGCGATCAGCAGCAAGACGCGGCTCGACAACGCAGCGGACGCCGCCGCGCTCGCGGGCGTCGTGACGGCCAAGGAGTTTATCGCCGCCAACGCGCAGCAGAGCGACGTGACGGCGTCCGGCATCAAGGCGGGAGAGTACCAGGCCCTCAAGGCCTTCAACGCCAATGCCAGCAAAGTCCCGTTTGCAACAGTCTCTCTTTCTCAACTAGAGATCGTACGAAGCGGACAAACCCTCGATGCGACGGTCAGCTATACGGCCACCGTTCAAAGCACTTTTGGAAGGATTTTCGGGCTTTCGGCGACGACCCTAACCAACCGGGTCAACGCCTCGGTCGACCTCGCAGGCTACCTCGATTTCTACCTGATGGTGGATGTATCGGGCTCAATGGGTCTGCCGACGAAAGATTCCGACGCTGAAGCGCTCGCCATGCAAAGCAAGGAGAAGCAGGGAAACTGCCAATTCGCGTGCCACTTCCCAGATAGTGTCGGCTGGACCAAGGCGGCGGGAAAAATCCAGTTGCGGTCCGACGCGGTGAACAACGCGGTCTGCGAACTCCTGAAACGGGCCTCGACGCCAGTCGTACCGAACCAGTATCGAATCGGCATCTATCCGTTCATCAATCAATTGGCGACACTCGCCCCCCTCACCGATACCACCACGTCTCTTGCTGCGCTGAGAACGGCGGCTCAGTGCGATAAGATTTGGCCGCTCGCTTTCACCAATCTGCTCGACACGGGCAGCACGCAACTATTTACGAACAACGATCCGAAGACCGGTACCGGCAGCGGTGGGACTCATTTCGAGGCGGCCCTGCCGAAGATGAAGTCGACCATCAAGCCCTATGGCAACGGCTCTGCCTCAACGAACTCGAGGCCGTTCGTGTTTCTGATCACCGACGGCATGCAGAACAGCCAGTCGTACTCAGCGTGGAAGGATACGAAGACATTTTCTGGAAATCCTTCGAAATTTGCAGGCTATCCCAACGCCGACTGGAACGGCTCGCAACCCGCTCAGATCGATCCGTCGAAGTGCACGGATCTCAAAAACGCCGGCGCGACCATCTCAGTTCTGTATATACCCTACAACATTGTAAAAAATTACAACAATGACAGCTATATTGTTTGGGAGAATGGCCGTGTCAATCAATTCAGTCCGACCCTCGCAGATCCTCTTCGGAAATGCGCATCGCCGGGATTTTTCTACACGGCCAATACCCAGGATGATATCACCGCTTCACTCGGCGCAATGTTCAAACAGGCACTGAGAGTCGCTCGCATCACGCAATAGAACATCGTTGCGCCGAACCGGATGCTCGTCTGGTTCGGCATGCGAAAATAGGAGAATGAGCGCCTGGAGCCGTTCCCCGTTGAAAGCCATGGGGAGCGGCTCCGGCGTATTCGGGTCCGAGCATGGTCGCGCACGATCGACCCTGGCAGGAAGCCTCCGCTTCGGATCGCGGCGGATGTATGCACGGTTGACCCGCGCCGACTTGATCGCTCTGCCGCCGCGCGGCACAGCGGGGGCGCGCCACACCGCCCGCCTCTTCTGCAGGGCCCCTTGCCGGAAGAGCCGCTCCCTCACGCGAACGATCGGCCGGGATGCCCGAGACCCACGCCTCCTCCGACCCTGCCCGCGCCGGCGCGGCTCCGCCCGGCCGGGTCCGCGAGCGCTACGACTCCCTCGTGGCCTCGGGCGCGATCGAGCGCGATCCATCGCAGATCAGGCTCGTCCAGGCGCTCGACCGGCTGGTGCAGAACCTGGAGCGGCGGCGCCGGGCCAAGAAGGGCAGCGCGCTGGGCTGGCTGTTCGGCCGCAAGGACGACGATGTCGGGCCGCCCAAGGGGCTCTACATCTGGGGCTCGGTCGGCCGCGGCAAGACCATGCTGATGGACCTGTTCCACGACGCCGCGCCGGGCCCGAAGCGCCGAGTCCATTTCCACGGCTTCCTCGCCGACGCGCATGAGCGCATCCACGCCCATCGTCAGGCCCTGAAACGGGGCGAGGTGAAGGGCGACGACCCGATCCCGCCGGTGGCCGAGGCGCTGGCGGCGGAGGCGACGCTGCTCTGCTTCGACGAGTTCACGGTGACCGACATCGCCGACGCGATGATCCTGGGCCGCCTGTTCGGGGCGCTGTTCAAGCGCGGCGTAACGGTGGTGGCGACCTCGAACGTCGAGCCAGACCGGCTCTATGAGGGGGGCCTCAACCGGGCGCTGTTCCTGCCTTTCGTGGCGGAGCTGCAGCAGCGGGTCGAGGTGCTGCGCCTCGATTCCCGCACCGATTTCCGCCTGGAGAAGCTCGGCGGCAGCTCGGTCTACCATGTGCCGGCCGATGCGGCGGCCGATGCCGCGCTCGACGCCGCCTTCAAGGCGCTCGCGGGGCGCGCGAAGGGCCAACCGAGCACGGTGAAGGTGAAGGGCCGCGCCGTGCCGGTGCCGGAAGAAGCCGGCGGCGTCGCCCGCTTCAGCTTCGACGACCTGTGCCGCAAGCCGCTCGGCGCCTCCGACTACATGGCGCTGGCCGACAGCTTCCACACCCTGATCGTCTCCGGCATTCCGGTGATGGGCGAGGCGGAGCGCAACGAGGCCAAGCGCTTCATCACCCTCATCGACACCCTCTACGACGCGCATGTGAAGCTCGTCGCCTCGGCCGCGGCCGAGCCGACCGAACTCTATACCGCGGGACAGGGCCGCGAGGCCTTCGAGTTCGAGCGCACCGCCTCCCGCCTCATCGAAATGCGTTCCGAGGGATATCTCGGCACGCCACATGGGCGGGCACCGTCCGAGTCGAGCGCGGGCCTAGCCGAGACCTGAATCCCTACCCTGCCGCCGGATCGGCACCGGGCTTCACCCGCGGCAGCGGCCGGCTGAGATAGGGCGAGCCGGGCACCAGAAAGCGCCAGGGGGCCTCGACCCCGCGGCTGATGCCGATGCGGGTCGTCGCCGCGACCGGCATCGGCCGCTCCGGCGCCGCCCAGGCGAAGGGCGCGCGGTCGAGGGGCAGGCCATCCTGCGACAGGTCGATGCCGAGCGCCTGGGCGAGCCGGCCCGGCCCGGCACAGAGGAGGCGCGGCGCGTCGAGCCCGCGGCGGGCCCGCATCGTCTCCAGACCCTCATTCGGTTCGAGCGCGCGCAGCAGGACGGCGCTGCCGGTCTCGCAGACGAGGTTGAGGCACCAGTGCAGGCCGTAGGAGCGGTAGACGTAAGCGCGCGCCGGCGGCCCGAACATGCTGGCGTTGCGCCGCGTCGGCCCGGCGAAGCTGTGCGAGGCCGGATCGCTCCGGTCGTAGGCCTCGGTCTCGACGATGAGGCCGCCGACACCGTCCACGAACAGCCCGTGGCCGATCAGTTCGGCGGCGACGGTCGCGGCGGGTCGGTCGAAGAAGGCCGGGTTCATCGCGCCCGCCTCCGCCCGGTCAGGACGCCTTCTGCAGTTCGGCCCGAACACGGGCGACACCCGGCGGCTTGAGTTCGAGCGCCAGCCGCACGGCGTCTTCGAGATAGGCCTGGGGGGTGATCCCGGCACGACCGGCCGCCCGCGACAGGGCGTTGGCCAGATCCGCGCTCAACGCCACCTGCACCGTCTTGGCTGGCACCGGCTGCGCCGCTTGCAAAGGCTGCGCCGCCTGCACAGGCTGCGTCGGAGCCGGCGCTGGCGCCAGTCCGGCATCGGCCGGCGGGAGCGTCGTTTCGCCCGATGCCTTCCCAGTCAGGGCCTCGCGCCGACCGAGGGTGGCGAGGCGGTCGGCGCGCTCGTTGCCGGCCTCGCCGGCATGGCCGCGCACCCAGGTCCAGCGCACGTCGCGAGAGGCGGCCAGGGCGTCGAGGCGCTGCATCAGGTCGATATTCTTCACCGGCCCCGTGGCGGTGCGCCAGCCCCGCGCCTTCCAGCCGCGCATCCACTCGGTGACGGATTTGACTACGTATTGGCTGTCGCAGCGCATCTCGATCGCGGCGCCCTCGGGGAAATGCTCCAGGGCGCGGATCGCGGCGGTCAGCTCCATGCGGTTGTTGGTGGTGGCACGCTCGCCGCCATACAGCTCGATCGTGCCGGAGGGCGCCTGGATCACCGCGCCCCAGCCGCCGGGGCCGGGATTGGGGTCGCAGCCGCCATCCGCATAGACGATGGTTCGCATCGGTCCCATTCGCTTTCAGCCCTGTGCCTGCCGTTTCCGGACCGGGGCTAATACACGCCAGCTAATATTTGGCCACGACCGGCGCGGCCAAAACCGCCTGCGCCGACGGCTCGCCGATGAGACCGCAGCGGGCGGCCGCGTCCGGCGGCAGCAGCGGGTCGAGGAGCCCGCGCCGTCCTTCGAGGAAGGCGAGCGCCTGCTCGGCCGAGGCCGCCTCGCGGCCGGGCATCTCGATCAGAAAATGCTCGAGCGCGTAGCGGTAGCGGGCGATGCGCAGGGATGTTTCCAGGCGCACCCACGCCACGAGGCAGCGATTCTCGGCAACCCGCATCGCGGCCTGCCGCACGTCCCGATCGTCGAGGCTCTTCGAGAACGGCAGGGCCCGCAGGCGCACCCCGTCCGCGTCGAAGACACGTCCGGCGACGGCGGCGAAGATCGGGATCAGCCGGCCATCGGCGACCGCGTCGTCCGACAACCTGCGGTAGCGAGAGTAGGGAGAGCGAAACGCCTCGGCGATCAAATCGTTGTGATAGGCGGGAAGATCATCGTGCCGCCAATGCGGCGGCAGCACCCGGGCTCGGGTCAGGTTCGCGAGCGCGTCGAGGAAGGCGGCCTGGCCGTCGGCGGGCATCAGAAACCGCCAGGCACGATCGCGCAGAATCGTCTCGTCGTCGGTGAGCGGAAAGGCCGAAGCCGGCGCGCCGCGTTCGTAGGCGGCCACGGTCCCCGTGGTCTCGATCAGGCGGTTCCAGGCGCTCGGCGCCGGGCGACCGAAATTACCCTCCTGCGCACAGGCGCCCGGCAGCAGGGCCAGAAGCAAGCACGCGGATCGAGAACCGGCGCGCGTCACGAGCGGCGGCGGCGCGGAACCGGCAGAGCCTCCGCCTCCGGCATCCGCTCGTAGCGTACGCCCATGAACAGCAGGATCTGGCCGCGCGGCGCATCGTCCGCCTCGCGGCGGAAGCGGCGGGTCGTCGCGGGGGTGAAGGGCACGACGGAGCCGGTCGCACCGCTCTCCCGGTCGCCGAGCTTCGCTGCGGGAGCGGAAGAGGACGTCGTGAAGGGGGCGGTCGTTGAGGGCGTCATGGGCCTGTCCCGTCGATGTGTGTGGCGGCCGGCTCCCGCCCTGCGGCCTCCCGGAGCGGGCAGGCAGCATGAGCGAGCGCTCGTCGTGAGCGGGACGGGCCCGCCCCGGCCGGGCGATCTCAAGCGAAGCTCAGCACGACGTGGTTAACGGAGTGTTTCAACGCACCCCGCATTCGGCGTTCGTCAGCCGCCATGGGCGAGCTCGGCGGGACCTGTTTCACGGACGGCACGGTCCTTGCAAACTTGCCCCTGCCCATGGCGGGCGTTTCCTCCCTCGACTTCGGCCCCGCGCGATCACGCTGCGGGGCCGTTTCTTTGTCGGGCGGGTTTTCTCGGGCTACGCCGGAGGCCCAGGCCGGCGCGAGCGGGCGGGTGCAACGGTGGCGTGCTGCGCTTGCTAACAAGGGGGGATGCCCGATATGCGGAGCCAACCCAACTTTGATCGAGCGTAAGGACAAGGCAGGATGCGTCCGGACTTCTCACGATTCGGCAGCCCGGCGCGCGGGGTGTCCGCGGCCCTGAAACTGGCGCCTCTCGCTCTGCTGGCTCTGGTGGCGGCAAGCCCGGCCCAGGCTCAGCGCGAGGACCAGGGGCTGCAACTCGGCTGCGCCAACGACTACTTCCGGCTCTGCGCCGGCGTCGATCCGAACAGCCAGGATGCCGATGCCTGCATGACCCGCAACCGCTCGCGCCTCTCGCCCGAGTGCAAGTCCGCCATCAGCGACTACGACCGGCGCAGCGGCGGCTCGCAGACCCGCGGCCAGCGCTAACGGCACCGCTCCGGCTGCCTCACGGAACACCCACGCGCTGAGTCTCTCTGCTTCGGCGGTGCAGCAGGCGCCGGGTGCGAGGCATTCGGGTTTCGGTCCCCTCAGAGGACCGATCGGAACGGAGCGGGCTCGCTGAGAGCCCGCGGTTTCGCCCGCTGTTTTGGCGGAACGCGCAGCAATATCGGGGATGAGCATGGCGTTGACCGTCGCGGTTCAGATGGACCCGATCCAGTCGATCCGCATCGCGGGCGACACCACCTTCGGCCTGATGCTGGAAGCGCAGGCGCGGGGTCACAGCCTCTACACCTATACGCCGGACCGGCTCTCGATGCAGGGCCGACTGGTCACGGCCTACCCCCAGCCTGTGACGGTGCAGGATGTCGAGGGCGCGCATGCGAGTCTCGGGGCCCCGGAGCGCATCGACCTCGCCGAAGTCGACGTGGTGCTGATGCGCCAGGATCCGCCCTTCGACATGGCCTATGTCACGGCCACGCACATGCTGGAGAAGATCGCCGGGCGCACCCTGGTGGTCAACGATCCGGCCGAGGTCCGGAACGCGCCGGAGAAGCTGTTCGTCCTCGATTTCCCCGAATTGATGCCGCCGACCCTGATCTCCCGCGACCGCGCCGAGATCGAGGCCTTCCGCAAGGAGCACGGCACGGTCGCGATGAAGCCGCTGCACGGGCATGGCGGCGCAGCGGTGTTCCGGGTCACGGAGGAGGATCCGAACTTCGGCTCGATGTTCGACCTGTTCACCGCCACCTTCCGCGAGCAGTGGGTGGTGCAGCGCTTCCTGGAAAAGATCACCGAGGGCGACAAGCGCATCATCCTCGTGGACGGCGAGCCGATGGGCGCGATCAACCGCGTGCCGGCCAAGGGCGACATCCGCTCCAACATGGTCCGCGGCGGTGCGGCCGGCGCCTCCGACTTGACCGAGCGGGAGCGCGAGATCTGCGCTACCATCGGGCCGGAGTTGAGACGCCGCGGCCTGATCCTCGTCGGCATCGACGTGATCGACGGTCATCTCACCGAGATCAACGTCACCTCCCCCACCGGCATCCGCACCATCAAGCGGCTCGGCGGCCCCGATCTCGCGGTCTCGGTCTGGGATGCGATCGAGGTGCGGCTCGCCGCCCGCCGCAGCGTCGGCGGCTGACGGTCCTCCGAGACGGAAGCGTCTCGGACAACCGGCCTTCCCCCATCGCGATCGCCCCCTACCGAAACACCGGTAGCCCCGAGCCGATCAGGGCGAGGCCGGCGATCAGCAGAAGGCCGGCCAGGGTTTCGGCCAAAGCCGCGCGCGCGCCGAAGCGGTGCGCCTGAGCCGCCAGCCCGACACCCGCGACAAGACAAGCGGTGCTCGCGACCATCAGCACAGGCGATCCAGCGGACGGACGATAGCCGGACCTGCAAGACAGGCGCTGCCTGGCCCCACCCCGAGGGAACGGACGGAGGCAGGGACGCAATCCGCCGGGGGCTGTCCCGGCGGATATGCAGTTCGGCATGAGGCTGACGATTCGAACATCGATCTCGGCATCGGACTGTTCCCGCCCCATCCGCGGAAGCCGATGGCAGCGCGAAGACATGAGGGATCGCGGGCGCGCCGCGTGGCGCAGGCCATTACGTGTCAGGGGGGCAAAAGGTTTGCCCGGCGCGCTTCTGACAGCCGTCCCCGTCATCGCCGCCTCGGGCCCATGCGCTTTAGTGCATCGGCACTTTATTCGATCAGGATTTTTGGATCATTCCAACGGCGATACACAGTTCCATACGGACGATTGCGGAACAGGGCGCACGTGGCAACACTGGAAACAAATCTCATAAATCGATCCGTCGATAGGCAGCGCGCGTCAAGATTATATTCGCCCGGCCACGCGGCGGCTGTGAAGGCGATACAACGGGGTAATTTGGCAAATTGAAGACTCACTGAATTGCTCTTGCCGGTTCATAAGCGAAACAGCAGAATATTCGGCCGTTCTGTTACAATTTAAAAGTGAAGCCGTCTAAACCCATACCCGTCGAATCCCGAATCACGCCTCGCCTCGCGGCGTCGCATTGAGTTCGGCCCAATCGAGTTCTTCTTCCAGCACGAGATAGGCGTCGTCGCCGATCCGGCCGTTCCGGCGCAGGGTCAGGAGACGGTCGCGGGCGGCGTGAATCGCGCGGCGGCGGGGCTCGTCGGTCGGCAGCCCTTCCGGGGCGAGGCCCTCCTCATGCGCCTCGGCCTGGGCCAGCGCGGCATGGAACTCACGGCGCAGGGCATCCGCCGCCTCCGAATGGTCGTCCTTCAGGGCCTCGACCGCGGCGCCGTAGGCCTCGGCCCGCGCCCGGCCGACCTCGCGGCCGACCGGATCGCTATCCTCCAGCCCGAGCCAGCCCAGGATCGGACGCAGGCTCAAGCCCTGGACCACGAGCGTCCCGATCACCACGCAAAAGGCCGTGAGCACGATCAGGTCGCGATAGGGAAACGCGCCACCCTCAGGTCCGCCCTCGGGCAGGGCCAAAGCCGTGGCGATGGTGACGAGGCCGCGCATCCCCGACCACGAGACGGCAAAGCCGGCACCAAGGCCGAGATCGCGGGCCGGGCCGTGATCGTCCGGCGGATCGGAGGCGACGCCGAAGCCGACATGGCGGATGGCGCTCGCCGGCAGCACCCAGGCGATGCGAACGAGGATCACGGTGACGACCACGGCCCCGGCCACGGAGGCGTAGGCGAATTCCTGCTCCGGCGACATCCGCGCCAGAATCGGCCCGATCTGCTCGCCGATCAGCACGAAGGCGAGGACGTTGAGCACGAAGATCGCCGTTGCCCAGACCGCGTTCGAGATCACCCGCGGGCGCGGCGAGGTCTGGCCGGGGGCGAGGCGGGCAACCGTGATCGCGAAGCTCACAACGGTGAGCACCCCGGACAGCTCCATCGCCTCGGCGGCGATCCAGAGGCCGAAGGCGGCCGCGAACTGCAAGACGATAACGCTGGCCGGCTCATCGATGCGGCGCAGGATCCGCAGGTAGGCGAGCGCGGCGAGCGGCCCTGCCACGAGGCTGCCGACGACACCGATCAGGAAGGCCGGCGCCACCTCGGCGAAGGCGAAATGGCCGGTCATCGCCGCCGCCACGCCGAGCCGGTAGATCAGCAGCGAGGCGGCGTCGTTCAGCAGACTCTCGCCGCGCAGGATCGTCGCGAGACGGTGCGGCAGGGAGACGTGACCGAGCACCGACAGCGCCGCCACGGCATCCGGCGGGGCCACGATGGCACCGAGCACGATGGCGGCGGCCAGCGGCATGTCCGGCACCAGCCACAGCGCGACCCCCGCGACCGCTGCGGTGGTCGCCGCCACCGCGCCGACGGCGAGCCCGGCAATCGGGCGGGCATTGCGCAGGAGATCGCGCAGCGAGGTGCTGTAGCCGGCATCCATCAGCACCGGCGCGAGGAACAGGGCGAGCGCCAGTTCCGGATCGAGCGTCAGGCTCGGCACGCCGGGCACGAAGGCGAGGCCGACGCCGCCCAGGGCCAGGAAGGCGGGATAGGGCGCGCGCAGGCGCCGCGCCAGGGCAGCGAGCAGAACCGCGCCGACCAAGACGCCGACGATCCAGTGGAACACGAACATGAAAGGAAACGGACCCGACGTGCCCCCGTGCCAATGACGGTGGCAACGGAACGCCCGGCGACCGGAATTCTTTCCGAAATCCGCGGCGGGCCGGATTTACGCCGGGCGGGAGGCGATCAGATCGCGCAGGGTCGTGATCGTGGAGGAATCCGCGACGCCGTCGATGCGGGCCGGCCGGAAATGGCGCTGGAAGGCGGTGACGACCGCGCGCATCGCCGCATCGAAATGGCCGGTGACCGGCTGCGCGTAGCCGTAGAGGGCCAACATCGCCTGCAGGGCCTCGACCGGCTGGCCGGTATCGCCCATGGCGAAGAAGCGGCCATCCCGCACCGGAGCCGGCGGCACCCAATGCCCGACACCCTCGCGCGCCAGCCGCTCCCAGGGAAAGCCTTCGCCCGGATCCTCCTTACGTGCGGGCGCCACATCGGAATGGGCGAGCACGCGGGGGCCGGGGATCGCACGCCGGACGACGATGTCGCGGGCCAGCCGCGCCACCGCGGCGATCTGCGCCTCCGGATAGGGCGGGAGCCCGCCGGAATGGCCGGGATGGGCGATCTCGATGCCGATGGAGCGGGAGTTGACGTCGCGCGTGCCGGCCCAGGCGCCGGCGCCCGCGTGCCAGGCGCGATCGGCCTCCGGCACCATCTGCACGACGCGGCCATCCTCGAACACGAAGTAATGGGCCGAGACCTCGGCCGATGGGTTGCACAGGCGGTCCAACGCGCCCTGCGCCGTCGGCATGCCGGTGTAATGCAGGATCAGCATGTCGAGCCCGTCGCCGATCCGCGCGCCGCGATTGGGCGAGGCGATGACGGACTGCACGAGCGGGCTATCGGGGGAGAAGCTCATGTCAGCCCCCGCTCGGCCGCGATCTGGTCCCAGGCGGCATTGATGGCAGCCAGCCGGTGCGTCGCGATCGCCACCGCCTCCGGCGGCAGGCCGCGGGCCAGCGCCCGGTCGGGATGGTTCTCGGCCACCAGCCGCCGGTACTGCGCCTTGAGGGCGGCGGAGTCGGCGGAGCGTTCGAGGCCGATCACGAGGTAGGGGTCGTCGGCGAGGCGCACGTGCCGGGCAGCGATCCGGCGGAAGGCCGCCTCGTCGAGGCCGAAGATCCCGGCGACGGAGCGCAGGTAGCGCTCCTCGCCTTCGTGGATCGCCCCGTCGGCGGTGGCGATGTGGAACAGGCCGTCGAGCACGTCCTCGAGCAGAGCCGGCTCCTCGCCGAAGGTCGCGGCGAGCTGCCCGGCATAGGCCTCGAAGCCGTCGGTCGTCGCCTTGGCGAGGTCGAACAGGCGCTGGACGCTCGCACGCGCCTCGGGCTCGACCTGCACCACCCGCCCGAAGGCCTGGACCTCGGACTCGGTCACCACGCCGTCGGATTTCGCCATCTTGGCCGCGAGCGCCACGAGTCCCGTCGTGAACACCACGTCCCGGGGCGTCGGGCCGAAGGGCGCGCCCTCGCGATCGACGAGGAAGTGGCCCGCGACCGATCCGACCAGCGCCCCGATCGGCCCGCCGACCAGCACGCCGATTCCGGCCCCGCCGATCTTGCCCCACAAGCCCGTGCTCATCGGGCGCCGCCCGCGCGAGGAGAGCGGGAGGATCGGGACTTCAGTGCGGGCAAGAGCGGTTCCGAGGTCATGCGGCGGGAGCGTTCGTTGGAGCCGGAGCATCGTCTTGTTCCGAAAGCCGGCAGCCACCTTTCGGGACGATGCCTTAAACGCCGCAAAGCGTACCGCAGCGCAAGCCCGGCGCGTTGTCCGATCGCAAAAGGAAAGGGCCGGAGCGTGCCGCCCCGGCCCTTTCCCGAGAGCCGTATCCGACCTGAACGCGTCAGGCCGGATACGGCTCTCGGTCTTCGTTTGGATGCGCCGTCGCGTCGCGGATCAGCGGCAGTAGACGTTGCCGTACTCGTCACGGATCGTGCCGTAGGGGCAGCGCGGGGCCGAGGCGGCACCGGCAATGGCGCCACCCGCGCCGCCGATCGCGGCACCGGCCAGCGCACCGCCCGCACGACCGGTGGCGAGGCCGCCGACCGCTGCGCCGAGGCCCGCACCGAGGGCAGCGCCGCCCAGAGCCCGATCCTGAGGCGTGTTGCAGGCACCGAGCGAGAGCGCGAGGCTGCCCGCGAGGGCGGCGGCAATGAGTCTCTTCATGGTGGTCCGAACTCCCTTGTGCATCGGCGATCGGGCCATTGGCCGGCGCAGGGCACGGTTTTGGCCTTGGTTTGTCACCGGCCGTCATCGACGGCACATGAAACGGCCAAGATTGGGGCAGGTTGCATCGGCGCATGACTTTTCGCCCTGCGCCTGCCATCTGAAGGCGCGCCTGTTGCAAATTCGCCCGGTTTCGGCCCGCTGCCGACGGGCCCATGTCCGAGGACCACCATGCCCAAAGCCAGCCTGATCGTCCGCAAGGCCGCCGTCCGGCCCGATCTCGTCGTCGATACGGTGACCCTCGACCACGCCGCCCGGGCACAGGCCCATGCGCACCTGACCACGGCGGGCGGCTTGTCCGTCGATCTACACCTGGATCGTGCGGCGGGCCTTGAAGACGGTGACGCGTTGAAGCTCGAAGACGGGCGCCTCGTGGCCGTGCGTGCCGCCGAGGAAGCGCTTCTGGAAGTCCGCGCCGGCAATCCGGCCCGCCTGTTGCGCCTCGCCTGGCAGCTCGGCGGCGAGCATGTCCCCGCGGAAGTCGGCGCGGAGGTTCTCTATGTCCCGGCCAGCGCCGCCGAACTGATCCGCGGCGCCGGCTGCTCGGCCGAGCCCGTGAACCGCCCCTTCAAGCCGGAAAAGGCCGCTCACGACCACAGCCAGTGCGGCCATGACCATCATCATCACGGCCACGAACCCCAACCGCATGACGCGAATGGTCATGAAGCCCATGCGCATCATGACCATGAGCACAGCCACGCCCACGGCGGCTGCGGGCATGACCATAGCCACGACCACAGCCATGAGCATGGTCACAGCCACCGCCACGAACACTGAGCGGCTGCCAACGCCATCGAGACACCGTGGATCGCGTGAGCGGCGTGGGCATGCCCCGCCGCGACCGCCCAGGAACGTGTTGCGGAGCGTGATGGTTAACCGGGACGTTGAGTTCCGGGAGAACGCCGTGACGGAAATCAGCATCGTCAAGAACGGCGACGGTCTCTGGGCGGTGACCGCCCAGGGCCTCGTCATCACCGACTTGACCAAGGAGAGCGCGGAAGCCTTCGCAGCAAGCTTTCTCAGGCTCGGCGATCAGCAGCCCGCGCAGAAATCGTAGCCGACCGGCCGCGATCCGGACGGTCACCAAGCTCGGATCGACGGTGCATGGCGTTTGTGCACAGCCTACAAAATGGGCGCCTCAAACATTTCCAACCAGCCTGCAACTTGTGCAGATTTTTGACTACGACGCGGACATGGGACGCCCGTTCCGGTATTGAACAAGCGCAAAGCGCGCGAAGCGCCTCAACTTGGTGCCTCTGCCGAACCGTCCCTTCGCCGTCGCGGTGAGAGGGAAGCGATCAATGATCGCGAGGTTTGCGGGGCACTCTCATCGGCGTTGCACAGGCGCAATCCAGTTCGGATCGACGCCGCACCAGGAGGGACGACGTGCATCAGGCTCAGGCAAGCCGCGAAGATCGGATCAGGGCCGTTGCCGCCGTTATCGCGCAACAGGACGTCACCAGCCGGCAATTGCCCAGCAACGGCCGACTGCCCCATGATCTCGTTCGTGCGCTGGCCGAACGCGCGGTGGATGCCGTGATGGCCGCCGACAGCACCACACGTCAGCCATTCTCGAAGGGTGCGTGACACGTCGGTGCCCAATGTATGCCGAGTTTCTAAACTGCTGCGGCCGGCCCGACATCCAAAGCCGCGGCAACTGATCGGAGACCGTCACCGGTCGCGCAACACCGCGACGACTAGCTCACCGATACGAGAGCAGAGAGCCATCTTTGCGCGGCTCAGCGCAACATCCAAGCATTCCCCTTGCATCTGGGCACACAAGTCCACAGCTTGGCCTTTGACGTCGATTACCGAGGTCTTGTGTGCTTGGATCAACCGGTTCCGCAATCGGAGCAAGCGTCGTCCGCGACGTGCTACAAACGCTTCCGCCAGTCCGAACACTCCACATGGCCCATCAACTCAAGATGCGTATAGCTTACCTTGAGTCAATATAATTTGCAAATTACCTCTTTAAAAAAACCTATAGCCGTATGCAGAAAACTTGCCTCAAAATCTTAGGGGCTTGGTGCTCGCGCACGAGGCGCTATCAGGATATGGCTTTGCTGACGAGCGATGGACTTACCCTGCTCGATTGCGCTGAGGTTTAGGCCGTGGGCAGCGCGACCTGATAAGGGTCCCTTGAGCCTTGCCTGCTGAACCAACAGCCGACGAGGAAGCGCTTATGAGACTAAATTAGACCTTTGAACAAATGCTCCATGGTGGACAGGAATCAATGATCAATATTGTAGCTTCCGAGGAAGAAACTCATCAGCGAGCAAAAAGTCTTTTAACGAGCCAAGTGCCTCGATTTCTTTCACGTATTGGCGGAAGCGATACCGACGCGCTGATGTCATACTGGAAAGATCCATCCAATGAAGGTAGTTTTGATTATTTTTTGAACCGCGTTAAGGAATACAATGGATTCTATGCAATCGAAGGAGACCAAAAGACACAATATATTAACTATCTCAATACGCTCAGAGAATGTTATCAGCAAAGCGACGAGCTTTTCGTCACCAATTGGACGCTGTTGAGCGCCTATTATCCACAACGAATTGGATACAAATTGCGCCCTGAGGATGCACAATATCTCACGGAGTATCGTGAGTTCATCGATACTCTCTTCAGCGAAAGAGATGGACCTTACCTGCACGCCTATGATTTTATTGAGAGAATAGTCTCAAATAAATTTACATTATTTAACCTTCTGTCGGAGCTACTCCCCGGGAAAAAGGTTTTGGTAATCTCCCCATTCAGTCAAACATCCGTAGAACAACAGAGTCGCAAGCATAAATTTTTCAAAAACTATACATACCCAGAATTCGATCTAGTCACCTATGACACCCCCATTACTTATGCCGGACTGCCCCAGGAAATGTATCCGGACAAAAGCTGGCAGGCCACCGTCGACCGGATGAATTCGGAGATCAGCGCAATCGATTTCGATATCGCTCTCTTGTCATGCGGATCCTATGCGATGCCGCTCGGCATCCACATACGAGATGTTTGTGGAAAGCATGCCGTATATGTCGGCGGCTGTCTGCAATTGTTCTTGGGTATCATGGGCCGCCGCTGGTCGGGCCTGCCGTTTTTCATGGATCAGATGAACCCGGAGAATTTCGTCACTCCCGCGGAAGGGAAGAAGTTTCACGGCATCGTCACGGTTGATGAAAACACGCAGGCCGATGCCTTCGGTGCCTACTTCTAAACGCTTCTGTCCAAACATCGGTGTTGCAGCCGTGATGAGAGTCATCGCTTGAAGCGCGGTGACCCACGATCGAGCAAACGTTCCCGTCCTGCTAGGGCCATGCTCGTCACTTTTGAGGCTGGCCGATGCGTGGTATCGGCACGCGCATCGCGTACATCGTCCTGAAGGAGAGCGTCCGGCCTGCGGAATCAGGCAGATCGGACCCTTGCCGCATCGGCGTTTCGCCGGTCGTTCAGGCCGAGACTCGTACGCCGCCGACCGAGCCGCCCCTGCGATGATCCTCGCGGACGGCTCGCGGCGAGCAGAATCGAAACGGAACAGGGCGCACGTGTCGACCCCGGCTGCAAAACTCGACGAACTCAGCGGATGGCGCTTCAGCGTCGCACCGATGATGGACTGGACCGACCGGCAGTGCCGCGCGTTCCACCGGACCCTGTCGCGCCGGGCGCGGCTCTATACCGAGATGGTGACGACCGGGGCCGTGCTGCACGGCGACCGGGAGCGGCTGCTGGGTTTCGACGCCTACGAGCAGCCGGTGGCGGTGCAGCTCGGCGGCTCCAACCCGGACGACCTTGCGGCGGCGGCGCGGATCGCCGTCGATTTCGGTTACGCCGAGATCAACCTCAATGTCGGCTGCCCCTCCGACCGGGTGCAGGACGGACGCTTCGGTGCCTGCCTGATGCGCGAGCCGGGCCTCGTGGGCGCCTGCGTGGCGGCGATGAAGGCGGCCGTCCCGGTGCCGGTGACCGTAAAGTGCCGCCTGGGCGTCGATGATCAGGATATCGAGGAAGCCCTCGATGCGGTGGCCGATGCGGTGGTCGCAGCCGAAGTCGACGGCCTTATCGTGCATGCCCGCAAGGCTTGGCTCAAAGGTCTCTCGCCGCGTGAGAACCGGGACGTGCCGCCGCTCGATTACGGCCGCGTCGCCCGGCTGAAGCGGGCGCATCCGGATCTGCCGATCGCGGTCAATGGCGGAATCGCCGACATCGCCGCCGCCCAGGCCAGACTCGGCGAGGTCGATGGCGTGATGATCGGCCGGGCCGCCTACACCGAACCGGCGCTGCTGCTCGATGTCGATGCCGAACTGTTCGGCGAGCCGGCGCCCGTCGCCGATGCCTTCGCCGCGATCGAGGCCTTCGAACCGATCGTCGCCGCAGGGCTCGAACGGGGCCTGCGGCTTCATGCCTATACCCGGCACATGCTCGGCCTGTTCAACGGGCGGCCCGGCGCGCGGGCCTATCGCCGCCATCTGGCCACCGCCGGTATGGGCCCGGAGGCGGGCCTCGCCACCCTGCGCGAGGCGGTGGCCCAGGTGTCTCGGGAACGTCCGCCGGCGTCTGAAGCGGCCTGATTCCGCACGATCGACAACGAGCCCGATCGGATCACGGCGTCACGCGGCGCGGCGTTTCCGGCCGTTCCAGATCTGAAGCAGGGCCGGGAGTTCACTCGCTGGCACCGGCGGGCTGAACAGGTAGCCTTGCACCTCGTCACAGCCCTCCTCGCGCAGCCAAGCGAGTTGCGCCGGCGTCTCGACGCCTTCCGCGGTCGTCGTCATCCCGAGGCTGGAGGCGAGGCTGACCACCGCCCGCACGATGAAACCGGAGCCCTGCTCCACCGTCAGGTCGCGGGTGAAGGACTGATCGACCTTCATCTTGTCGAAGGGGAAGCTGCGCAGGTAGCTCAAGCTGGAGTAACCGGTGCCGAAATCGTCCATGGCGATCCGGGCTCCGAGATCACGCAGCCCGTGCAGGATCGCCACCGTGGCGCTGCCGTTCACGAGCAGCACGCTTTCGGTGATCTCCAGTTCGAGGCGGCGGGCGGAGAGGCCGCTCTCGGCGAGCGCCGCCTGCACCGTCCCGATCAGCGCGATCGAGGTGAACTGCGCCGCCGAGACGTTGACCGCGACCTTGAGGCCCTCCGGCCAGCCCGAGGCTTCACGGCAGGCGCGGCGAAGCACCCACTCGCCCAGGGGCACGATGAGGCCGATCTCCTCGGCGAGTGGCACGAACTCCGCCGGCGAGACCCGGCCGCGGGTCGGGTGGGTCCAGCGCAGCAGTGCCTCGAAGCCGCAGATGCGCTCCTCGGCGAGGTCGTAGATCGGCTGATAGTGCAGGTCGAACGCCTCCGCCTCGAAGGCGGCGCGCAGGTCGAGTTCGAGGGCGCGCCGGGCCTGGAGGCGGGCATCCATCTGCGCCTCGAAGAACCGGAACACGCCGCGCCCGTCATCCTTGGCGCGGTAGAGGGCGACGTCGGCGCATTGCATCAGCCGCTCGGGTTCCAGCCCGTCTCCGGGCGCGAGCGCAATGCCGATGCTGACGCCGACGATGACGGAGTGATGGGTCAGCGCGTAGGGGGCGCTGACCACGTCGAGGATGCGCCGGGCCAGGGTGGCGGCATCGGCCGGCGTCTCGACGCCCGCCTGGATGATCGCGAACTCGTCGCCGCCGAGACGGGCGACGGTATCGACCTCGCGCAGGCAGGCCCTGAGGCGGTACGCCACCGCCCGCAGCAACTCATCGCCCACCGCGTGGCCGAGGGTGTCGTTGACCTGCTTGAAGTTGTCGAGGTCGAGGCAGAGCATGGCGAAGCCGGTGTCGCGCCGGGCATGGGCAATCGCCCCCTCGATCCGCTCGCGCAGCAGCACGCGGTTGGGCAGATCGGTGACGGCGTCGTGCCGGGCCATGTGGGCGATGCGGGTCTCGGCGTTCCAGCGCTCGGTCGCCTCCTCGTAGATCGCCACGAAGCCGCCGCCGGCAATCGGCTGGATCTCGACGGCGACGACGCGCCCGTCGGCGAGATGCTGGATCTGGGTCGGCACGGCATCGGCCCCCATCAGGGCGCCGAATTCGGCGATGGATTCGGCCTCGCCCCGGTCCGGCTGATCGCCGGCTCTGACGTTGCTGCGCAGCACCTCCAGTGCCGACATGCCGGGGGTCACGGCCCCCGGCGGCAGCCGGTAGATCTCGTGGTAGCGGCGGTTGACCACCAGCAGCCGGTGATCGCGGTCGTAGAGCAGGAAGCCGAGGGAGAGGGTATCGAGCGCCGCGTTCAAACGGGCGATGCGATCGCTCAACGCATCCTCGCGGTGCTTCAGGGCCGTGGCGAGGATGGCGTCGAGATCGGCAAGACCCGTCCGCGTGACCGGCGGCGTCGGATCGGCGGCGATGCTGTCGGCGGCCTGCATCGCACGGGTGAGGCTGCGCGCGAGCCGGCGCAGCATTAGGCAGACGAGAACGAGAGCGAGGACGGCCGCGCCCCCGACGACGGTGAGCCTCAGAGTCGGCGCGGCGGAGAGCGAGGCCGTCAGCGCGGTGGCGGCGAATCCGGCGACGGTCAGGCAGAGTCCGAAGCCGGCGCGCAACACCTGTCCGCCGACCGTCGCGCGACCGCCCTGCCCGCTGCCCCGACCCGTCCGCCGCTCTGCGATTCCCTGACCTTCGGCCTGCGCCTGCATCGGTCGCCCACCCCCTTCTTCGTTTCCGGCAAAATGGCCGGATCCGGTTAAGAGTGCCTCACGGACCGCCAACCATAGGTCGGTTTTCCTCGGAAACGGCGATCAGACCGAGTGCGCTGCGAAGGGTCCGGCGCTCAACGCGGCGCATCACCCCCGAGACAAACGACGGGTGTGGAGGGCCCATGGATGCCCCGCGCCGACGGCATCCGCCTTGAGGCAAGGACGCAGCGAAGCGTCGTCGGAGACACGGCGCGAGACAGCGAGGCGCGGCGCCCTCGATGGGCCACCGGACAGACGAGAACGGCGCCGGTCAGAACTTGCCGAGCAGCGGGAATTCCTGGCTCAGCGTCGATTCTGCCGGCAGCGGCGCCTCGCGGCGGCGCGGCTTGCGGTTGAGCACCTGCTTCAGCTTCGTCTTCAGCAGGTTGATGTCGAACGGCTTGAGGATGAAGGCATCGGCGCCCGCGACGTGGGCGTGGTTGATGTCCTCGAAGTCGAACGAGGTCTCGGTGAGGATGAAGGGCGTGTTCATCAGGCTGTCGTCGGCCCGGATCTCGCGCAGGAGCTGAAGCCCGTCCATCGGCTCCATGGTGAGATCGGAGATGACGAGGGCGTAGCGGCGCTCCCGCATCCGGATGAGGGCTTCGGCCGCGTCCGAGACGCCCTCGACGTCCGGGAAACCGAGGCGGGTCATCAGCTCGATGATCAGCCGCAGCAGCTTGGGCTGGTCATCGACGATGAGGATGGGAAGCGTGTCGCTCATGGCGTCCGGGGTCGCGTCTCAACGGGATCTCTGAAGGGCGGGCTGAAGACAGCCCACCCGCTCAAACGAACAGATGATCGATGCCCTGCTTGGCCATCGATTCGGCTTGGAGCGTGACGGCCAGGCCGTGGATCGCGCTGCTCTTGGGCGTGCCCCGTTGCAGCATCGGCAGAAGGCCGGATTTGGCGAAATGCGGCTCGTTGGCGGTCGTTCGGCTGACCGTGGTGAAGGAGCTGACGAACTCCCGCTTGGCGATTTCGCGCCACTCGACGATCTGCACGTCGCGGTGGCGCGAATCGGCGGCGATCCGCTGGAAGGTCTCGTTGACCGACTGGCGCTCGCCCTCGACGACCTGGATCGCGAAATTCTGATCGATGATCAGAAAGCTCGTGATCACGGCGAACTCGTTCTTCTTCTGAGCCTGACGGGTAATGTCACCGATCTGCTTGGCGCGCAGAGCCGGCTCGTTCGAAATGGTCAGGCGTGAGAAGTAGATCAGGTGGACGAGGCTCGTCCTCTTGTTCTTCATGAATCCCGTCCGACGCGACAACTCGCGGCTACCTTAGCGGGCATGGCGATAACGGGCCGTAAACACGGACGGACCCGGCAGAATCTGCCGCTCGTCCCCTACCCGCCTGTCCGAAACTGCCGAGCCCCGGCAAACCGGCTCCAACAATCCCAATGACTTAGCTCTGGCACGGGCGTTGCGCTCCTGATTCCAGATCCACCGCTTCGTGCGGCCTTTGGGAGCGAGCGAACGCCATGGACGTCTTTTCCGCGCTTCAGACCGCGGTTTCGGGCCTGAAGGCGCAGTCCTTCTCGTTGAGCAACATCTCGGGCAACATCGCGAACTCGCAGACGACCGGCTACAAGCGCATCGACACCAGCTTCGTCGACATGCTCGTGGACGGCGACGCGCGGAGCCAGACCGCGGGTTCTGTCGGTGCCTTCTCGGAACTCACCAACTCGATCCAGGGCAACAAGGTCTCGACCGGCGTCTCCACCAATATGGCGCTCGACGGCCAGGGCTTCTTCGCGGTGCGCAAGAAGACCACCGATGCGGGCGGCGGCGAGGGCTTCTCCGCCGGCAACCTCTATACCCGCCGCGGCGATTTCGCCCCGGACAAGGACGGCTACCTCGTCAACAGCGCGGGCGCCTACCTCGTCGGCGCGAGCCTCGATCCGGTCACGGGCCAGACCAACGGCACGGGGCCGATCAAGATCTCGAACGCGATCATCCCGGCCAAGCCGACGACGTCGGTCACCTACTCAGCCAACCTGCCCAAATCCCCCGCCACGCCCAGCGCCGCCTCGACCGGAGGCCTGCTCTCCGCCTTCAGCGACGGGTCGGACGCGCGGGTGACGCCGACCAACGGCCGCACCAGCGGCAGCGTCTCCCAGGCCAATGCGCAGAGCTTCATCGACAACAGCATCGCCGGCCCGGCGCTCACCGTCTACACCGCCTCCGGCGCCCCCGTGAGCGTCCAGAGCCGGTGGGCGAAGGTGGCCGCCGCCGACACCGCGGCCGGCACGAGCGACACCTGGAACCTGTTCACCGCCGACAAGACCAGCGTCAGCGGCAACCAAGCGAGCTGGACCAATATCGGCCAGGCCTTCACCTTCAGCCCCAGCGGGCAGATGACCGCCCCGACCGGGAAAACCATTCCGATCAGCAACCTGACCGTGGACGGCGTCAATGTCGGCGAGGTCACCCTCGATCTCAGCGGGGGCCTGACGCAATACGCCGCCGCCGCCGGCACGGTGACGACCAACGATCTCAAGCAGAACGGCTACGCCTCCGGCACGCTGAACTCCGTCGAGGTCGGCGAGAACGGCATCATCAGCGGCAAGTATTCCAATGGCTCGGTGATCGGGCTGGCCCGGGTCGAGGTGGCCCAGTTCGTCAATCCCGACGGGCTGAAGCCGGATTCGATGGGCAATTACCAGCAGACCGTCGCCTCGGGCGAGCCGATCAACGGGCTCAAGGATTCGACCGTGGTCGGGGCGAATGTCGAGCAGTCGAATACCGACATTGCCGCGGAATTCTCGAAGATGATCGTTACCCAACAAGCCTACTCTGCCAACACCCGGGTGATGTCGACCGCGCAGACGATGATCTCCGATCTGCTGAACGTCATCCGCTGACGAGCCCTGAGGGAGGAGAAGCGCCTTGGCCCTCGACGCGTTCAGCACGGCCACCGCCGGCCTGCGGGTCACGCAGGCTCAGATCGGGGTCGTCTCGCAGAACATCGCCAATGTCGGCACGGCCGGCTATGTCCGGCGCACGCTCTCGCCCATCACCTCGGGCTCGGGCAATGCCGGCGTGGCGACCGGCACGGTCGCGCGGGCGCTCGACGCGGCCGCGCTCAAGCAGCTCCGCGCCGAGAGTTCGGGGGCGGCCTACACCTCGCTGATGTCCAAGACCCGCACGCAGCTCGATACGCTCTACGGGCGGCCCGGCGACGCCTCGGCGCTCGATGGGGTGTTCAACACCTTCACCCTCTCGCTTCAGACCCTGGCCGCCAACCCGACCTCGACGGCCGCCCGGGCGACGGTGCTCAGTGCGGCCAACGACCTCGCCACGCGCATCGGCAGCGCCGCCAACGGGGTTCAGGCCCTGCGCTCGGGGCTGGAATCGCAACTCGCCACCGATACCGAGAAGGCCAGCGGCCTGCTCGCGCAACTGGCCAAGCTCAACACCCGCATCGTCGCGACCGCGGCGGGTGATGCGAGCCGCCCCGAACTCGAGGATCAGCGCGACCAGGCGCTGACCAGCCTGTCGGGCCTGATCGACATCAACGCCGTCCCCCAGAGCGACGGCAGCGTGAGCGTGCTGACCAGCTCCGGCGTCACCCTGCTCGACCGCTCCAACGCCGCCTCGCTCCGCTTCGATGCCCGCGGGACGCTCTCGGCCAACGCGCTCTACGCCCCCGATCCGTCGCAGAGCGGCGTCGGCACCATCGTCGCGTCGACGCCCGGTGGCGGCAAGATCGACCTGCTCGCCTCCGGGGCGATCCGCTCCGGCTCGATCGCCGCCGCGATCGAACTGCGCGATACGGTACTGCCTCAGGCCCAGCGCCAGCTCGACGACCTCGCGGCGGGGCTCTCCCGCGCGATGTCCGACCGTGTGGCCACCGGCACCGTCCCCGCCGACGGCACCAAGGGGGGCTTCGACATCGACCTGACCGGTCTCTCGGCCGGCAACGCCATCACCCTGACGGTCCAGGATGGGAGCGGCACGCAGCGCAACCTGATCCTGGTGCCGTCCTACCAGAATCCGCCCCCCGCGATTCCCGCCGGCGCCACCGACGACGCGAACGCCACGGTGATCCCCTTCACGATCCGGCGGCCGGACGCGACCCCCGCCCGCACCCCGGAAGAGCTCCGCAGCGCGATCACCACGGCGTTGGGCGGAGGGTACACGGTGTCGGGCGTGCCGGGCGGCGAGCCCGGCGCGATGCGCATCCTCGCCAGCGGAGGGGCCACCCTGGTCGCGGCGAGCGCCAGCGTGACGCAGGTCACCGCAGCGGGCGACATCAAGGGCTCCGGCACGCAGCTTCCGCTCTTCGTCGACGGCGCCTCCTCCGCACTCTACACCGGCTCCTTCGACGGCGGCTCGCAGCTCACCGGATTCGCGCAGCGCATCGCCGTGAACCCCGCAGTGGTCGGCAGCGCCGGCAGCCTCGTCGGCGTCACCGGGACGGGGGCCGGAAGCGGAAACGGCGACGGAACCCGGCCGCAGGCGCTGTTCACCGCGCTGACCGGGACGCAGCGCCTGTTCTCCTCGTCGAGCGGCATCAGCGGCATCGACGCTCCGACCCGGTCGAGCGTCGCCGACTTCGTCCAGGGCGTCATCACCGTGCAGGGCGCCGCGGCGGCGGCGGCGCAGGATCTCGACGAGGGACAGAGCATCGCCCTCTCGACGGCGCAGGGGCGGTTCGCCTCCGCCTCGGGGGTCAACATCGACGAGGAGATGTCGAACCTGATCGCGCTCCAGCAGGCCTACGCGGCCAATGCCCGCGTGCTGACCGCTGCCCGCGACATGATCGACACCCTGCTCAGGATTTAGGTGCGGAGCCGCCGATGACCATCACCGCTTTCGCCGCCGGCACCTACCGCTTCGACCGCCAGTCGGCGAGCCTCGTCAGCATGAAGAACCAGCTCGACGGGCTGGCCAAGCAGCTCTCGACCGGGCGCACCGCCGAAACCTATGGCGGCCTCGGCGTGGCGCGCACGACCAGCCTGAGCGCGCATGCGGCGATCAGCGCCCAGGACGGCTACCTCGCGGCGATCGGCTCGGCCGAAACGCGGGTGAAGCTCACGAGCGCCAGCCTCACTCAGCTCAAGGCCCTCTCCGACAGCACTCGCTCGAACCTCACCGGCATCGTCGCTACCCGCAACGAGAAGCTGCCATCGACCACCGTGCAGCTTGCCGCCAACAACCTCTCGGCGGCCGTCGATGCCCTGAACCAGCAGGCGGCCGGGGTCTACGTCTTCTCGGGGCGCGCGACCGAGACGGCGCCGGTCGTCTCCGACCAAGCCATCCTGAACGGGATTCCGTCCGAAGGCCTCGACGGTCTCAGAACCCTGATCGCCGAGCAGAAGAAGGCCGATCTCGGCCCCGCGGGCAATGGCCGCCTGACCCAGAGCGTCGGGACCCAGACGATCAGCCTGGCGGAGGATCCCAGCGCCGAAGTGCGGGTGAATTTCGGCTTCACCCTCATGGCCGCATCGAGTTCGAACAGCGCCGCACTCGGCGCGAACGTCGTCGCCGGGACGAAGCCGGATGTCGCCTTGAGCTTTGCCGAGCAGCCGGCCGAAGGCGCTCAGGTACGGGTGGTGATTCAGCTCGCCGACGGCAGTCAGAACACCCTCGACCTCACGGCCCGCGCGGGCGAGGCCGGCAATGCCGCCGGAGCCTTCTCCATCGGTGCCACCAAGGAGGAGACCGCCGCGAATCTGAAGCGGGCGCTCGGCGGAGCCGACATCGCCAGCGTGCAAAGCGCGAGCCCGCCCGGCGTGGCGGCGGCCTTCAGCAACGGCCGCGCGGGCACGGCGACCGTGACGGTCGGCAGCAACCCTACGGTCGGCGACACGATCACGCTCAAACTCGGCATGCATGACGGCACGACCAAGTCGATCACTCTGACCGCCGCCGCCACGGCCGAGGCCGGCTCCGCGACGGCCTTCGCCATCGGCGCGACGCCGGAGGAGACCACCGCGAACCTCTCCCGCTCGCTCCAGAACGCGCTAACAACGGCGGCCAACACCGAACTCTCCGCGAGTTCGGCCGGCCGCGCCTCGCTCAACTTCTTCGAGGGCTCGCCCGCCGCCGGCTTGAGCCCGCGGCGCATCGTGACGGACGCCACCGGCTACGGCACCGGCTACGCCGAGACCGCGAGCGCCAAGACCGTGATCTGGTACAAGGGCGACACCGCCTCCGACCCGCGGGCGACGGCGACCGTGCAGGCCGGCACCAGCCGGACGGTCGAGATCGGCGCGCAGGCCAATGAGGAGGCGATCCGCCGGACGCTGGCCGGGATCGCCGCGATGGCGGCGGAAAACTTCACCACCGGGACCGGTACGGTCGACACGGCCCGGTTCGAGGCGGTCTCCAGCCGGGCGGCGAACCTGCTCACCGCAGGCGACAGTCAGCAAAGCCTGGAGCAGATCGGCACCGATTTCGGCCTGGCCGCCAGCAGCATGGCCAACGCGAAGTCGGTGGCCAACACCACCAAGGCGACCCTGGAGGATTCCCTCGACGGGGTCGATACGGTCTCGACGGAAGAGGTCGCGGCCAAGCTCCTGAGCCTGCAGACGCAGTTGCAGGCGAGCTACAAGGTCACCTCGATCCTCTCCGAGATGAGCCTCGTCAACTATCTCCGCTGATCCAAGCGACAGGCGTCTCGCTCGGCCCGCTCGCCGCCCTCGCGGAGGTGCCCAAACGAAAGCGGCCCGAGGAATGCCTCGGGCCGCTTTCGTTTGGTTCGTTTTACTCCGCCGCGTCCGGCGTATCCGTCTTCTCGGGAGCGGCCTCGTCCTCGGGCCCCTTGTAGCGGGTCCGGCGGCGCCGGGGCTTGGGCGCGGGCGCGTCCTCGGCCGATGACGGCACCTCAGCGGCGGGGGCCGCCTCGCGCGGCTCCGGCGCGGAGCGCGCAACCGGCGCCTCGGGGGGCGGCGGCGGGGGGGTGGGGTTACGGGTCGCCGTCATCAGGAAGGCGGGCAGCGCCGACGGATCGGCGGCTTCCGCCGCAGCGGCGCGGCTGGCTTCGCTTGCACGTCCGCGTCCACGCCGGGGCGCTGGGCTGTCGGAACGCTGGGGCGCCTCGGGCCGTGCCGCGGGCTCGGCGCGGGTGTCCTGGCGCGGCTCTTGCCGGGGTTCAGGACATGCGTCCTGGCGGGGCTCCTGACGCGGCGCCTCGGCGGGCTCACCGCGACCGTTCTCGAAGCGCGCAGCATCGCGATCGCGGCGGTTCTCGCGACCCTGCGGCTCACGGCCCTGGTTGTCGCGGCCTTCCTGGGGCTGCTGCCCGAAATCCTGCCGGTAATCCTGACGCCGGTCCTGGCGGTAATCCTGCCGCGGGCCGTCCTGACGGGGATAGTCCTGACGATCCTGGCGCTCGGACCGGTCTTGACGCTCGGGCCGATCCTGCCGGTCTTGGCGGTCAGGCCGGTCTTGGCGATCCTGACGGAACTCCTGCCGCGGCTCACCGCGGTTGTAATCCGGTCGGTTGCCCTCGAAGCGCTGGCCCCGGTCGTTGCGATCGTTGCGGTCGCGCCCCTGCTCGCGGGGCTGGAAGCGCTGGTTCCGATCATTGCGATCGTTGCGCTGGGGCCGGCCGTCGAAGTCGTGGCGCTCGAACGGCTGCGGCTGCTGCGTCGGGTCGCCGTACTCGTCGGTGCCGTAGCCGAGACCCTGGCGACCGCCCTCGGCGCCCTGGCCCTGAACGGTCTCGTCGTCGCCTTCCTCGTCCTCGTCGAAGCCGTTGCGGGCATAGCCCTGCGTGACCTGCGGACGGCCAGGCTCCTGAGCGCCGGTGATGATCCGGAAATAGTGCTCGCCGTGCTGGAAGTAGTTCTCGGCGGCGACCGGATCGCCGCTCGCAAGGGCGTCGCGCGCCAGCTGCGCGTATTTGTCGGCGATGTGCTGGGCGGTGCCGCGAATTTTAACGTCGGGACCGTTCGACTCGTAAGAGCGCGTCAGCGGGTTCGGACCCTTGGGCCGATTGCGACCCCGCATCCGTCGATTCTGGTTTGGTCTCATCGGCCTCGATTGACCCTCGTTACCTGTCGCTCAGCGTGACTGACAGTGCCGGAGCTTGGCTCGCGGACAGGGCGAGCCGGGCGCAAGGCGCCCGACCGCGCTTCATTCCGCGATGTTTGCCGTTCGTCTGGTGGCTGCGCTCGGTTTTGGCGCGCCGCGAGACATCCCTCGACTGTCAGGTTCGATATCACCGAGCCTAGCCGCGACTGCCGGAGCGCGTCCGCTCGATGGTGGGAAGACCGTCCGAAGCCGGAGGACACGGTCAAAACCGATCCTGCCGATACCGTTTAAAAGAGTGCCTCACAAAACTCCCGGTTCTCGGGAGCTCCCTTTGGCCGGTGGGCGCAGCGGGAGTTTTGTGAGAGACGCTCAACGGACCATTGGCGGCCTGCATCCTTAAGCTAGTGACTGACGCCCTCGACAACAAGCATTTTTTCGTGGCCAAGGCGGCTTATGCCGGAATTGTGCAGGTTTATCGGTCTTTCGCGTCGCAGCCCGGCGCGAAATCCGCTCCCTCGATCCGTCACCTGCCCGCCAAGGATGGCCGAAGCGTGACGACCCGGTCGTTGCCCGCCAGATCCTGGCCGACGCCGATGACCTCGAATCCCGTCCCTTGCGCGAGACGGGTCAGGGCGTTTCCCTGATCGTATCCGATCTCCAGCACGAGCGCGCCGTTCGCCGAGAGCAGACCCGGCCGCCGCGCGACATCCGCGAGAATCGCCCGGTAGGCATCAAGGCCGTCGGCACCGCCGTCGAGGGCGGCCTGTGGGTCGTGCAAGCGAACCTCCGGTTCGAGCGTCGCGATGACCGGGGCGGCGATGTAGGGCGGGTTCGAGACGATGAGGTCGAACGGCCCCTTCAGCGCATCGAGCCAGGAGCCGCACAGAAAGGCGGCTCGATCGGCGACACCGTTCGCCGCCGCGTTCCGCCGGGCGACCGCGAGCGCCGCCATTGACTGGTCGAGGCCGAAGCCGAACGCCCCCGGCCGCTCATGCAGCAGAGCCACGAGGATGCAGCCGGAGCCGGTGCCGAGATCGATCAGGCGCGGCGGCCGCTCGCCCTCGGGCAGCAAGCGCAGGGCCGTTTCCACGACGCTCTCGGTGTCGGGCCGGGGCACCAGCGTCTCCGGGCCGAGGGCGAAGGGCAGCCCCCAGAATTCCCAGGCGCCGAGGATCCGCGCCACCGGCTCGCCCGCGAGCCGGCGCTCGGCCGCCTGCCGGAGCGCCTCCGCACCGGCCGCACCGAGCGGTTCCTGTCCCCGCAGGGTCAGATCGAGGGGAGTGAGCGAAAGAATGTGCAGGGCGAGGAAGCGCGCATCCGAGCGCGCATTCGGCAAGCCGGACTCCTCGAAGGTCCGGACGAGTTGGCGCAGGGCGGCTTCACGGGGAAGCGTCGGGGCAAAGCTGGGGCTCATGCCGGCCCCAGCCCTCACGCCATTCCCTCGGCGGCCAGCAACTCGGCCTGATGCTCGGTCACCAGGGCGTCGATCACCTCGTCGAGCGCTTGGCCGGCCATAACCTCCTCCAGCTTGTAGAGGGTCAGGTTGATGCGGTGGTCGGTGACGCGCCCTTGCGGGAAATTGTAGGTGCGGATGCGCTCCGAGCGGTCGCCGGAGCCCACCTGCGCCTTGCGGTCGGCGGCCCGCGCCGAATCCTTGGCGGTGCGCTCGGCGTCGAACAGCTTCGAACGCAGCAGGGACATCGCCCGAGCGCGGTTCTTGTGCTGCGAGCGCTCCTCCTGGACGAACACCACCACGCCGGTCGGAATATGGGTGATGCGGATCGCCGATTCCGTCTTGTTGACGTGCTGGCCACCGGCGCCCTGCGCCCGCATGGTATCGATCTTCAGGTCGGCCTCGTTGACGACGATGTCGACCTCTTCCGCCTCCGGCAGCACGGCGACCGTGGCGGCGGAGGTGTGGATGCGCCCCTGCGTCTCGGTGTCGGGCACGCGCTGGACGCGGTGGGCGCCGCTCTCGAACTTGAGGCGCGAGAACACGGAGCGACCCTTCACCTCGGCCACGACCTCGCGATAGCCGCCGGCCGTGCCCTCGCTCTCCGAGATCACCTCGACGCGCCAGCCCTTCGACTCGGCATATTTTGCGTACATGCGGAACAGGTCGCCCGCGAACAGGGCCGCCTCGTCACCGCCGGTGCCGGCGCGGATTTCGAGGATCGCGCTCTTTTCGTCGGCCGCATCCTTGGGCAGCAGGATCAGTTGCAGCGCGCGGTGGGCCTGTTCGAGCGCCTCTTCCGCCTCCGGCTTCTCCTCGGCGGCGAGCGCGCGCATCTCCGGATCGCCGCCCGGCTCATCGATCATCGCCCGGATGCCGGCCAGATTGGCCTCCGCCAGACGGTAATGATGGATCGCGGCCACGACGCCGTCGAGTTCGGACAATTCGCGGGAGAGTTGCACGATGCTCCCGGCATCGGCCGAACCGTCGGCGAGTTGCGCCGTGACGATGTCGTGCCGCGCCAGGATGGCGTCGAGGCGATCGGAAGGAATGGGGGTCATCGCCTGTTAGGATACTCGTCGATGGTGCGCGTCAAATCGGAAGGAGACGGGGCGGATCGCACGGCCGCTTCGGCTGGCTCGCCGGAACGGCAAGGTTCATGGCGGTCCGACCGGCACCCGTTACCCGTGCGGCGACCGGGAGGGAAGATGCGCCGGGGCCGGTCCGCCGCGCATCCGCGTCGTTCAAGGGCCGCTCACGCCGCGGCAGACCACGCAGACGCCGCAAGCACGACCTCCGCCGGCACGTTCACCCAGGTCTCGCCATCGGGTTCGGGGTTGGCGGCGATCCGATAGCCGAGGGTGTAGCCGAGCCAGCGCGGATGGCGGCCGCCGGCTCCGAAGAACCAGCCGGCGTGATCGTGATTCGGCGCCCGCAGCTCCGCCGCACTCGGGAGATGGGCCCGCAGAGCCGCGTCGTCCAGGGCGCATTCCCACGGCTCGGGGGGCGCCTTGAAAAGTGTCCCGGCGAACTGCCCGGCAAGTCCCTCGCTGACGATCGCTTCGCCGAGCGTGCGTCCGTATCCGGGCCCAGCAAAGCGACGGCAGTGATGCACCTCATGCGCGATCGTCCGCCGGATATCGCCGGTGTCGAGGCTCGCCGCAAAGTTCGGATTGAGCGGATCGACGGTCAGCGCGCACAGGCCCGGACGGTAGGCGCGGCCGGCCGTTCCGACCTCCGGAATGACCGCGCCGGTCACGCGCTGCACGAGGATGTCCATCCGGAACGGCGGCAGGACGCCGGCCACGGCGTTCCGGGCGGTCTCGATCTCGGCTGCGATCCGGTCGCGCCAAGGCGCGAGGTCGCCCTCGGCCTCCAGCCAGTGCAGGTGCCAGTCCAAAAGAGTCCTCCGACCTAAGCCTCTTGTTTCGCATCGCCTTTTTCCGAAAGCCGGCGACCGTCTTCCGGGGCGATGCTCTAAATCGGCACGCCGTTCGCCTTGGCATAGGCGGCCAGGGCGGGCCGGACCGAGGCGCCGTCGGTCACACGGGTCAGCTCGGACTGGATCAACGCCGCGACCTCGCCGGCATCGGCGGAGAGCACCATCGCCTTGACCGGGCCGATCGAGGCCGGCGACATCGAGAAATCACGGAAGCCCAGACCGATCAGCGCCAGCGCCTCGAGCGGCCGGCCGCCGATCTCGCCGCAGACGGTGGCCGGGCAGCCCTGCGCCGCGGAGCGCTCGGCGATGAGGCGGAAGGCGCGCATCGCCGCCCCGCACAGCGGATCGAAGCGGTTGGCCACGCGCCGGTTCTCGCGATCGACGGCGAACAGGAACTGCATCAGGTCGTTCGAGCCGACCGACAGAAAGTCCGCCTCGCGGGCGATCTCGTCGATCTGGAACAGCAGCGAGGGCACCTCGACCATCGCGCCGAGGCGGCAATCGCTCGGCAGGGCGTAGCCGTGGCGGCGCAGATGCGCCTTCTCGCGCTCGACGATGTCGCGGGCGCGGATGAACTCCTCGACGGTGGCGACCATCGGGAACATGATCTTGATCGGGCGCCCCGCCGCCGCCTTGAGCAGCGCACGCAACTGCACCCGCAGCAAAGCCGGCCGGTCGAGGCCGATGCGGATCGCCCGCCAGCCGAGCGCCGGGTTCTCCTCCTCCAAAGCCGGCATGTAGGGGAGGATCTTGTCGCCGCCGATGTCGAGGGTGCGGATCGTGACCGGCAGGTCGCCGGTGGCCGAATAGACCGCCTCGTAGAGCGTCTGCTGCTCGGCGGCCGAGGGCATCCGCTCGGCGATCATGAATTGCAGCTCGGTGCGGAACAGGCCGACGCCCTCCGCCCCCGTCTCGTGCAGATGCGTCAGATCGACGAGCAGGCCGGCATTGAGATGCAGGCCGATCTTTACGCCGTCGCGGGTGACGGCGGGCACGTCGCGCAGCGCCCGGTACTGCTCCTGCCGCCGGGCGCGCAGGCGCACCATCTCGGCATAGGAGGCCTCGACCTCGGGTGTGGGTCGGATCTGCACCTCGCCGGCGAGGCCATCGACGATGATCGCATCGCCCGAATCGCACAGGCCCGTGGCGTTGGCGATCTCGCCCACCGCCGGGATGCCGAGCGCGCGGGCGACGATGGCGATGTGGCTCGTCGGCCCGCCCTCCTCCAGCACCACGCCGCGTAAGCGAGCCCGGTCGTAATCGAGGAGCGCCGCCGGCCCCATGGAGCGGGCGACCAGAATCGCATTCTCCGGCAGGCCGTCGCCCCCCCGCCCCTCCTGGCCGACGAGGCGGCGCAGCAGGCGGTTAGCGAGGTCGTCGAGATCGTGCAGCCGGTCGCGCAGGTAAGGATCGCTCTGGCGCAGCATCCGGGCGCGGTTGTCCGACTGCACCCGCTCGACGGCGGCCTCGGCGGTCAGGCCCGACTGGACCGCCTCGCGCATCCGCCGCAGCCAGCCCTTGTCGTGGGCGAACATCCGCACGGTCTCGAGGATCTCGCGGGATTCGCCCGAGCCGATACCGTCGCCGCGCTCGACCAGCTCGTCGATCGCCGAGCGCACATCCTCGATCGCCGCCTCGAGCCGCTCCATCTCGCGCTCGACATTCTCGGCGATCAGCGTCTTCACGACGATGCGCGGCTCGTGCAGCACGACATGGCCGAGGCCGATCCCGTCGGCGAGCGCGACCCCGCGCTGGCTCACCGGACGGCGGGCGGCGGTGCCGGCACCGGGCGACAGCGCCTGGAGTTCGCCCGAGGCGATCAGCTCGGCCAGCACCATGGCGGTGGTCTGGAGAGCCTCGATCTCCTCCTCGGAATAGACCCGGTAGGTCTTGTTCTGGACCACCAGCACGCCGAGCGTATTCCCGGCCCGCAGCAGCGGAACGCCGAGGAAGGCGTGATAGATCTCCTCGCCCGTTTCCGGCCGATACGAGAACGAAGGGTGGGATTGCGCGTCGGAGAGCGCCAGCGGCTCGGCGGTCTTGGCGATGAGGCCGACGAGACCCTCATCGGCGCGCATGCGGGTGATGTGGACCGCGTCGCGGTTCAGACCCTCGGTTGCAAACAGTTCGAGGGTGTTGTCATCGCGCACCACATAGACCGAGCACACCTCGGCGATCACGTTCGCCGCGATGAGGACGACGATCCGATCGAGACGCTGCTGCGGACTGACCGGCTCCGCCATGGCTTCGCGGAGCCGGCGCAGCAGCAGGCGCGGGCCTCCGGGCGCAGCGGGCATCGTGTCGTCAATCCGGGTCGGCCGGCGCAACCCTGGCTGGTAAGCCGTGGGGCCGACGCCGACGGGAACGGTCAGGCCTGGTCGAGGCCGTATAGCGAGTGGAGCGTACGGACGGCAAGCTCCGTGTAGGCGGCATCGATCAGGACCGAGAACTTGATCTCGGAGGTGGTGATCGCGCGAATGTTGATACCCTTCTGCGCCAGCGCCCGGAAGGCCTTGGCCGCAACGCCCGCATGCGACCGCATGCCGACGCCGATCGCCGAAACCTTCACGACATCGGTGGCGCCCTCGATCTGGCCGAACTGGATCGTGTCGCGCTGCGCGTCGAGGATGGCGCGGGAGCGCTCGTAATCGGCCGCCGGCACGGTGAAGGTCATGTCGGTGGTCGATTGGTCGCCAGACACGGTCTGGATGATCATGTCGACATTGATGTTGGCATCCGCCAGCGGCCCGAAGATCGCCGCGGCGATGCCGGGGCTGTCCTTCACGGCGCGCAGGGTGATCTGCGCCTCGTCCTTCGAGAAGGCGATGCCGGTGATGATCTGCTGTTCCACGATTTGGTCCTCGTCGCAGATGAGGGTGCCCGGCCGCGCGGCATCGGGGGGATCGAAGGAGGAGCGCACCGTGGTCGGCACCCGGTGCACCATGGCGAGCTCGACGGAGCGCACCTGAAGCACCTTGGCGCCCAGGGACGCCATCTCCAGCATCTCCTCGAAGGTCACGCGCTCCATGCGCTGGGCCTTGGGCACCACGCGGGGATCGGTGGTGTAGACCCCGTCCACGTCGGTGTAGATGTCGCAGCGCTCCGCGCCGATGGCGGCGGCGATCGCCACCGCGGACGTGTCCGAGCCGCCGCGTCCCAACGTCGCAATTCGGCCGGTCTCGGCGTTCACGCCCTGGAAGCCGGAGATGACGGCGACCTCGCCGCGCTTGAAGCTCTCGTCGAGATTCTTCGGGTCGATGCCCTCGATCCGGGCCGAGCCATGCGCGTCGGAGGTGTGGATCGGGATCTGCCAGCCCTGCCAGGAGCGGGCCTTGATCCCGTCCTTGTTGAGCGCGATGGCCAGCAACCCCGAGGTGACCTGCTCGCCGGAGGCCACGACCGTGTCGTATTCCGCCGCGCCGTAGAGCGGATCGGCGTCCTTGACCCAGCCGACCAGCTCGTTGGTCTTGCCCGACATCGCCGAGACCACGACGGCGACCTCGTAGCCGGCCGCGACCTCGCGGGCGACGTGGCGCGCCACGTTGCGGATGCGATCGACGGTGGCGACGGAGGTGCCGCCGAATTTCATCACCAAACGGGGCATGTCGCGTCCGGTCTGCTCATTTTGTCCCTACGGTGCCGGCCGCGAGGCCGGCGCGCCGCGTCACACGGAAAACAACACGGCGCGGCTGTACCGGGGATGCGACCGGCGGGTACAAGGGCCCCCCGGCCGTGTCAATCGGACGGACCGTAGGTTCAAACGATGCGAAAGTGAGCCGGATGACGGGTGCCTCGATCGACCGGGACGAAGTGGCGCGCTTCGACGCCCTAGCGGCGCGCTGGTGGGACGAGCGCGGGCCGATGGCGGTTCTGCACAAGTTCAATCCCGTTCGGGTCGGTTACATCCGCGACGAGGCGTGCCGGATCTTCGACCGCGACCCGGCCGCGCCCTTGCCGCTCGAAGGGCTCAGCGTGATCGATATCGGCTGCGGCGGCGGCGTCCTGTCCGAGCCGCTCGCCCGGCTCGGCGCGACGGTGACGGGCCTCGACCCGGCGACCGGCAACATCGCGGCTGCCCGCGCCCATGCGGAAGCGGAAGGCCTCACCATCGATTACCGCGACGAGACCATCGAGGCGGTGGCCGCCCGCGGCGAACGCTTCGACATCGTGCTCGCCATGGAGGTGGTCGAGCATGTCTCCGACCGCGCGGGCTTTCTGCGGGCCTGCTGCACGACCGTGAAGCCCGGCGGCCTGCTGTTTGCCGCCACCCTCAACCGGACGATGCGCTCCTTCGCGCTGGCCATCGTCGGCGCCGAATACGTGCTGCGCTGGCTGCCGCGGGGCACCCACGATTGGGAGAAGTTCGTGACGCCGCGGGAGCTTGCCGCCGACATCACGGCGGGCGGCCTCACCGTCACCGACACGACCGGCGTGGTCTACAACCCGCTCAATGATTCCTGGCGCGCCAGCCGCGACACGGGGGTGAACTACATGGTGGCCGCGCACCGTCCCGCCTGAACGAATCGCCCACCTGAACGAAGCGCCCGCCTGAACGAAGCGAACCGGTATTCGTTGAGGGATCTCCGAAGCAGAACGGAGAACCTCGCACACCATGCTCGAAAAGCTGCCGCACGCCGTCGGTCAGGCGCTCTCCGGCTTGAGGGCCGGGGCCGAGAAAGCCGCCTTCCACACGGTCGCGGCGGAGGCCCCCGCGACGCTCCGCGTGACGAGCGCGGCTTTCACCGACACCGCGCCGATCCCCGCCCGCTACACCGCCGACGGCGAGGGGCTCTCGCCGCCGCTGGCCATCGCCGACGTGCCGGAGGGGGCGGCCGCGCTCGTCCTGTTCGTGGAAGACCCGGACGCGCCCTCCTCGCACCCCTTCGTCCACCTCATCGCCTGGAACCTGCGCCCGGAGGCCCAAACCGTCCCCGAGGGGGCGTTCGCGAGCCCAGCGGGCGAAGGTGCCCCGCACGATCTTGGCCGCAACTCGTTCCAGAAGGACGGCTGGCTGCCGCCGGACCCGCCGACCGGCCACGGCCCGCACCATTACCTGTTCCAGGTCTTCGCGCTGGCCCGTCCCGCCGACCTGCCCGCTTCGCCGGGCCGCAGCGCCCTGCTCGACGCGCTCCGGGGCAACGTGATCGCCAAGGGCCTGCTGACGGGGACCTACGAGCGGGCCTGAACGTCTTGCGCTCGATATCTTGCGCTCGCGCCGTGCGAGCGGGCATGACCGTGGCTGAACGCGGCACCGATCCCGCTCCCGCCTGCCGGGCGCGGGGATTCGGCACGACCGGCGATGTGAGGGAGACGGCGCTGACATGAAGGCCCTGGTGTGCAGCCGGCTCGGCGGGCCGGAGGATCTCGGCATCGAGAATCTGCCCGATCCGGTGGCGGGCCCCGGCGAGGCGCTGGTGCGGGTGCGGGTCGCGGCGCTGAACTTCTTCGACACGCTCATCATCGCCGGGCGCTATCAGGTGAAGCCCGACCTGCCGTTCTCCCCCGGCGGCGAGGCCTGCGGCGTGATCGAGGCTCTGGGCCCCGACGTGAAGGGTTTCTCCGTCGGCGACCGGGTGATGGTCCATCTCAGCCACGGCACCGCCCGCGAGCGGATCGCGGTTCCGCTCAAGCGTCTCGCACGGGTGCCGGACGCCGTCTCCGACGAGATCGCCGCCGGGCTCTCGATCACCTACGGCACCACGCTCCACGCGCTCCGGGACCGCGCCGGCATCCGGCCGGGCGAAACCCTGGTCGTGCTCGGCGCCTCGGGGGGCGTCGGGCTCGCCGCGGTCGAACTCGGCAAGCTGCTCGGCGCCCGTGTCATCGCCTGCGCCTCATCGCCCGAAAAGCTCGAGACTGCCCGCGCCCACGGCGCCGACGACCTCGTCGACTATCGGGCCGACAACCTGCGCGAAGCCTTGCGGCGCCTCACGGGCGAGCGCGGCGTCGACGTGGTCTACGACGCGGTCGGCGGCGATCTGGCCGAGCCGGCCATGCGCGCGCTCGGCTGGAAAGGCCGCTTCCTCGTGATCGGCTTTGCCGCCGGCGAGATCCCGAAATTCCCCCTCAACGTCATCATGCTCAAGGGCATCGACGTGCAAGGCGTCCATTGGGGCGCCTTCGTCGAGCGCGAGCCGGAGGCGCATGCCGCGAACCAAGCCCAACTGCTCGCCTGGGCGGCCGAGGGCAAACTCACCGTGAAGGTGCACGGCACCTATCCGCTCGACGCCTACGCGGAGGCGCTCGGCGTGCTCGTCCGCCGGGAGGCGGTCGGCAAGGTGTTGCTCGATCTCAAAGGCTAGAGACAAGCCCGGCCGAAGGGGATCGCGGCAGACCGCCAAGTTCCCGCGCAGCGGCAGTAAAACGCCGCCTTGCATCCAAGAAGTGCACTCGGAGGTCTCGCCCCGGCGAATTCGAAGCGGATGGCTAGAGAGTTCCGAAATCGGGGTATCGGCCGCCCGCCGTTCGGGGGGCTTTCCATAATCCGCACTCAACACAAAAATTTCGACGCATGAACAAGTGCAAGATTTTTAACACTTGTAATTGATAGCTCGGCCAAGCGGCACGGCCGGCTTTTTTCAGGTCATTCTCATGCGTTGGAAGTCCAGCTTCATCGTTGCGATGCAGCTCGTCGTCGGTTGTCTGACTTCCACCATGGCCGAGGCCCAAAGTCTCGATGCCCTCAAGGCCGCCTACAAACGCCCGACGCACATCCCCTTCCCCGAGGAGGCGCCCTACTCGCCGCAACTGGCGACGATGGGCAAGATGTTGTTCTTCGATCCCCGCCTCAGCGGCAAGCAGAACCTGAGCTGCGCGAGTTGCCACAACCCGTCATTCGGCTTCGAGGTGCCGGTCCCCGGCGCGATCGGCGCCACCAACAAGCCGCTCGCCCGCAAGGCGCCCTCGGTGCTCAACGCTGCCTGGATCCCGACCTTGTTCTGGGACGGGCGCGCGCCCAACCTCGAAACCCAGGCGATGGGCCCGATCACCGCCGATGCCGAGATGGACGGCAAGTTTCCGGAGATCATCGCCCGCCTCAAGCGCATCCCCGAATACAAGGCGTCGTTCGACACGCTGTTTCCCGGCAAGGGCGTGACGCAGGACACGATCCTGACGTCGATCGCCACCTATGAGCGGACCGTCGTCTCCGGCTGGGCGCCGTTCGACCGCTGGATCGACGGCGACGAGGCGGCGATGTCGGGCGAGGCCAAGCGCGGCTTCGCCTTGTTCAACGGCAAGGCCGCCTGCGCCGGCTGCCATACCGGCTGGAACTTCACCGACAACAAGTTCCACGATCTCGGAATCGACACCAAGGATATCGGCCGCGCCGCTTTCGATCCCGACGACCGCTACGCGAAGCACGCCTTCAAGACGCCGGGCCTGCGCAACCTGAGCTACCGGGCGCCGTTCGGGCATGCGGGTCAGTTCGCGGATCTCGAAGCGATCATCGCGCACTACGAGAACGGCGGCCTGCCGCGTCCCTCGCGGTCGCCGCTGATGAAGCCGATCGACCTCAACGACGGCGAGCGCACGGACCTGATCGCCTTCCTGCGCTCGCTCACGGCGGACCAGACCGAGACGGCTTTGCCGAACCTGCCGAACTGATCGGCCTGCGCCGCGCCCACACGCCCCATTCCGAAGAACGACGAGACGAATCCGCAATGTCGATTCGCCATAAGATCCTGTTGCCGCTCCTCGGCTTCATGCTGCTCGGCGGGCTCCTGTCCGCGATGACGGGCCTCACCGGCCTGTCCGCCTTCGGGCAACTCTCGGATCTCGCCGGGCGCGCAGTCGAGGCGAGCGAGGCCAGCCGCACCGCCCGCGACCGTTTCCGCCGGGCCGAAGCCCTGGTGGCGCGCGTCACCGCCATGACCGACCTCCTCGACGTCACCCGGATCGGCGGCGAGTTCACCGCGAATGCCGACGGGCTTGATGCCGGCCTCGGCCGCCTGAAGGGTTCGGCACTCTCGGAGCGGATGCTCGCCCTGTCCGACACCGCCGAGGCCGAGGCCCGGCAATGGCGCGCGGATGCGGAGATCCTGCTGGGGCTGCGCAAGGCGCGCGAGATTCCGACCCTGACGGTGATGGCGCGCCACAGCGCCGCGATCGGCCGCGACCTCGACGAGGCCGTAGCCCTGGCCGGCCAGGAGGCGCAGGCGCAGATCGGCGCCACGGGTGCGGCGATGGCGTGGAAGATCTGGCTGATGCTCGGCCTCTCCGCCTCGACCGTCGCAGCCGGTGCGGGCGTGGCCTTCTGGCTCTCGGGCACCCTTTCGAAGCCCTTGGTCGGGCTGGCCCGCGACACGACCCGGCTCGCGGGCGGCGACCTCGACGTCGCCCTGCCGGCCACCGACCGCCGGGACGAGATCGGCGCGATGATCGCCGCTGTACAGGTGTTCAAGGACAACCTCATCCGCAGCCGCGCCCTCGAGGCCGAGACGGCCCAGGCCGGCGCCGCCGCCGAGCGCCGGGCGATGGTGCGCAGCCTCGCCGACGGCTTCGAGGCGTCCGTCGGCCGCATCGTCGGCACGGTCGGCACCTCCGCCGCCGATCTTCGGGAGACCGCCCGGACGATGAGCGTCACCGCGGGGCAGACCGCCGAGCGGTCCGCCCGGATGGGTGCCGCCGCGGGCGAGGCCGCGACCAATGTCGATGCCGTGGCGACGGCGACCGAGCAACTCGGCGCCTCGGTCGCCGAGATCGGCCGCCAAATGCGGGAATCGGCCAACCTCGCCCGTGGGGCGGTGACGGATGCCGACCGGACGGCCGGCGTGGTGCGCGAACTCAGCGCCGCCGCCGGGCAGATCGGCGAGATGGTCGCGCTGATCTCGAACATCGCCAGCCAGACCAACCTGCTCGCGCTGAACGCGACCATCGAGGCGGCCCGTGCCGGTTCGGCCGGTCGGGGTTTCGCGGTGGTGGCCTCCGAGGTGAAGGCACTGGCGACGCAGACGACACGGGTGACCGAGGAGATCACCGGGCAGATCGCGCGCATCCAGGGGGTGACCGGTCAGGCGGTGACGGCGATCGGCGGCATCACCGCGCGGATCGGCGAGATCGACACGGTCGCCGCCTCGATCACCAGCGCCGTCGGCGAGCAGGGCGCGGCCACGAGCGAGATCGTGCATCGGGTCGGCCGGACCGCGCAGGGCGCCCGCGCCGTGACCGGCCATGTCGCGGAGGTCGCCGAGGCCGCGGAGCAGACGGGCTTTGCCGCCGACCACGTCCTACAGGCCGCCTCCGACATGTCGGACCAAGCCGAACAACTACGCCAGGAGGTCGCCCGCTTCCTCGTCAACGTCCGGGCCGCATAGGCGGTCCGGCGGCTCAAGGCCGAAGCGTCACGGAAGCCGGCCGATGGCCGGCTTTTTCGCGCTCTAGAGCCGTATCCGACCTGATCGCATTAGGCCGGCACCTCTAGGTTTTTGTTTGAACGCACATTCTTCCAACGAACCGGGGACCACTTCGTCGGAATGCGCTCTAGCGGTCGAGCCGCGCCAGGGCCGCAGCGATCCGGGCCGCGCCTGGTCCTCCGCCCGCGGCCACGGCGTGGCGGCGGTCGAGGGCGATGGCGCCGCGGTGGCTGGCATGGGTGATGGCGATGGCGAGGGCGTCGGCTGCGTCGGCGACCTTGAACTCGGCCTTCGGCAGCAGGAACTTCACCATCGCCTGGATCTGAACCTTCTCCGCATGGCCGTTCCCGGCCACGGTCTTCTTCACGAGGTTGGCGGCATATTCCGCCACCGGCAGGCCGGCGAGCGCCGGCACCAGCAAAGCCACGGCGCGGGCATGGCCGAGCTTGAGCGTGGCCTGCGCGTCCTTGTTGACGAAGGTCTCCTCCACCGAGACCTCGTCGGGCGTGTAGGTCGTGACGACGCGCGTCAGGCCCTCGTGTAGCTCGCGCAGGCGCAAGGCCAGCGGCAGGTCACCGTCGGAGGTGACGACGCCGCAAGCGAGGTAGGACAGCTTGCTGCCGCGCGCCGTGATCAGGCCCCAGCCGGTGCGGCGCAGGCCGGGATCGATGCCGAGGATGCGGACGTCCGTGGTCATGGCCTCGGCCTCCTTCAGAGCATCGATCCGGTACGGCACATATCGTGAACGAAGCGTTGCCGCAAACCGGCGGCCCGCTTCGCCCCGGCTTACTGGAGCTTGAATTCGCCCTCCAACCGGAGGGACACCTCGTCGCCGAGCAGCGGCAGGAAAGCGTTCACGCCGAAATCCGAGCGCTTGATCACCGTCCAGCCGTCGAAGCCGACCGAGTAGATCTTATCGACCGGGTTGACGCCCGCTTGGTTGAAGGTGGCATCGAACGAGACCGGCTTCGAGACGCCGCGCAGGGACAGGGTGCCGTTGACGCGCGCCGTCGTCGGGCTCGTCGGCTCGACCGAGGTGCTGACGAAGGTCGCCTCGGGAAACTTCTCGACGTCGAGGAAATCCGGCTGCTTGAGATGCGCGTTGAGCTTGTCGTTGAGCCCGTTGGCGCTGCCCGTGCCGATCTTGACGGAAAGGCTGCTCTTGGCCGGCGCCGCGGGGTCGAGCGCGAGTTCGCCCGACACATCCGTAAACTGGCCGTAATAGGTCGAGAAGCCGAGATGGCTGATCGACCACGTGATCTTGCCGTGCGCCGGATCGAGCCGGTAGCGCCCGGCCTTCACCTGCCCCGGATCCTTGGTCAGAGCGGGAGCGGCCTCCTGTGCGTGGGACCCGCCGGGCGCGGCGAATGCGAAACCCGCCAGCAGGAGGGCGGCGAGGGCGAGCGTGCGCTTCATGCGGTCACCTTGTCGGTTGTGCCGCCACGACGGATATGGCCTTAGGCCAAGCGCGGCAACGGACCCTTCGAGGATCGACGGTTCACATGATCGGCAAACTCAAGGGAATCGTCGATTCCTACGGAGAGGATTTCGTCATCCTCGACGTGAACGGCGTCGGCTACGTCGTCCACTGCTCCGCCCGCACCCTCCAGCGCCTGCCGAAGCCCGGCGAGGCGACGGATCTGGCCATCGACACGCATGTGCGCGAGGACATGATCCGCCTCTACGGCTTCCGCGTCGATGCCGAGCGGGAGTGGTTCCGCCTGCTCCAGACGGTGCAGGGGGTCGGCACCCGCGTGGCGCTCGGCGTGCTCTCGGTGCTGGAGCCGGCCCAGCTCGCCACTGCCATCGCCACCGGCGACAAGGGCGCCGTCGCCCGCGCCCCCGGCGTCGGCCCGCGCCTCGCCGCCCGCCTCGTCGCCGAGTTGAAGGACAAGGCGCCCGCCTTCGCCCCCATCGACCCGGCACTCATCGCCCTGACCGGCGCCGTCGAGGACCGAACCGCGCCGCAGCCGGTCGCGGACGCGATCTCGGCCCTGGTCAATCTCGGCTATGCCCAGATTCAGGCCTCAGCCGCCATCGCCGCCGCCCTGAAGGGCCTCGGCGAGGAGGCGGGGACCGTGGAGGCCAAGACCCTGATCCGGCTCGGGCTGCGGGAGCTGGCCCGGTAGGGGGGACGCCTCAACCGCCCTCGTCGAAAGGCGGCGGCTGCAGGCGCTGCCAGGCGGAGGCGATCCGCTCCGGCTTCACCTCCAGCGCCTGGGCGCAGGCGAGGAGCGACGGTTCGTCGCTCATGACATGGTCGAGCACGGCGCCGAGAAAGCCAGGATCGTGCAGGCTCTCGCGCAGCGTTCCGGGCTCCAGGCCGCTGGCGGCGATGAACCGGAACAACCGGTCCTCGTCGGCGGCGAGCCATCCGAGCACATCGACCGCGAGACGCTCGCTCGGGCCATCACTATGATCAAGTTTGCGTTTCATCAACGAGTAGCAGTTTAAGAGAGTAAGAGGGCCGGGCCACGGGTTGGAACGCCATCGCGACCGCGCCGGAGCAGGTCATGAAGAAAACCGTTCTTATCGTTGAAGACAACGAGCTGAACATGAAGCTCTTCAACGATCTGCTGGAGGCGCATGGCTACGCGACCCTCAAGACCGCCAACGGTATCGAGGCGATTGAACTCGCGCGCGCCCACCACCCAGACTTGATCCTCATGGACATCCAGCTTCCCGAAGTCTCGGGCCTGGAGGTGACAAAGTGGCTCAAGGACGACGACGACCTTCGTAACATTCCCGTGATCGCTATCACCGCTTTTGCAATGAAGGGCGACGAGGAACGCATTCGTGAAGGCGGATGCGAGGCTTATTTGTCCAAACCGATCTCGGTTGCGAAGTTTTTGGCAACGGTCCGTCGGTATATTGGCGATGACGGCGCTCCCTGAGACCTCTTCGGACTGAACGCCGTCGCGGTCGTGAGGCCGCGCCTCGGAGGAACGATGTCCGCTCGCGTCCTGATCGTGGATGATCTCTACCCCAACGTCCGGCTGCTCGAGACAAAATTGTCTCTCGAGTATTTCGACGTGGTCGTGGCGATGAATGGGCCAGACGCCCTGGCCATTTGCGAGAAGGGCGAATGCGACGTCGTTCTCCTCGACGTGATGATGCCGGGCATGGACGGCTTCGAGGTCTGCCGCCGGCTCAAATCCAATCCGGCCACCGCCCACCTGCCGGTGGTGATCGTCACCGCCCTCGATCAGCCCGCCGACCGGCTGCGGGGCCTGGATGCGGGCGCCGACGACTTTCTGACCAAACCCATCGACGACACCGCGCTGATGACGCGGGTGCGCAGCCTCGTGCGGCTGAAGGCCGTGACGGACGAGCTGCGCTCGCGCGCCCTGGAGACGCGTGAGATCGGCGGCCCCGACCCGCTGGTTCTCGCCGCGGCCGATACCGGCGAGGGGGCGCGCATCCTCCTCGTCGAGGACCGGGCGAGCGCCATCGACCGCATCGGCACCGCGCTCTCCCAGCACCATCACGTCACCGTGGAGAGCGACCCGCACCGCGCCCTGGTTCGGGCGCCCGAGGAAAACTTCGACCTTGCCCTGGTGAGCCTCGATCTCGAAGGCTTCGACGGGCTGCGCCTGTGCAGCCAGCTCCGCTCGCTCGAGCGAACCCGCAGCATGGCGCTGATCATGCTCGGTGAGATGCATGAGAAGGCGCGAATCACCCGCGGCCTCGAATTCGGCGTCAACGACTACCTGCTGCGCCCGGTCGATCGCAACGAGCTGATCGCGCGGGTGCGCACGCAGGTGCGGCGGCGCCGCTTCTCCGAGACCCTGCGCGGCGCCCTCCAGGCCTCGATGGAACTCGCCATCACCGACGACCTGACCGGCCTGCACAATCGGCGCTACCTCGACCGCCATCTCGGGCCGGTCTTCGGCGATGCGGCCCTTCACCAGAAGGGCCTCGCCTGCCTGCTCCTCGACATCGACCGCTTCAAGCTGATCAACGACACCTACGGCCACGAGGCCGGCGACGAGGTGCTGCGCGCCTTCGCCGAGCGCATCCGCCAATATGTGCGGCCGATGGATATCCTGGCCCGCTACGGCGGCGAGGAGATCGTGATGGTGGTGCCCGGCGCCGAACTGCCCGATGCCCGCGCCATCGCCGAGCGCATCCGCCACCGGATCGAGGCGACCCCCTTCGCCATCGAGGGCGGGACGCGCGACATCGGCGTGACCGTCTCGGTCGGCGTCTCCGTGCGGCGCGCGACCGATACGGGTCCGGCCGACCTGCTCAAGCGCGCCGATACCGCGCTCTACCGCGCCAAGTCCTTCGGCCGGAACCGGGTCGAGGCGGCAGCCGCTTAGGCCGCCTCGGGCAAAGCCTCACTCGAGAGCCGGCGCCTCAACCGGGACGGCGGCGGGGGGGGACAGGCCGAGCAGCCGTGCGATCTCGTCGCCCTCGGCGCCGCCCAGGAGGTCGGCGAGGGTGTAGCGGTCGAGAACCGCCAGGAAGGCCGCCAGCGCCTCACCGAGTGCCCGCCGCAGGCGACAGGGCGCGGTGATGGCGCAAGACCCTGCGGAAAAGCACTCGACCAACGCGAGATCGTCCTCCGTCGCGCGGACGACGGCGCCGACGACGATTTCCCTCGGCGGCTTGGCGAGGCGCAAGCCACCGCCCCGCCCCCGGATCGTCTGGATCAACCCGAGCCGGCCGAGCTGATGCACCACCTTGGTGAGGTGGCTCTCCGAGATCCCATAGGCGCGCGCGATCTCCGCGATCGAACTCTGCTTCGGCTCACGCAGGCCGACATAGATCAGGGTCCGCAGGGCGTAGTCGGTGTAGCGGGTCAGGCGCATGGCGGGTCCGAGCGGCCTATAAGGTACATTTCACTTGCATCTTTTCGAGAGCTGCGACAAAAGATTCATGTCGAATGAACCTTTGGATCCGACAATGCCCGCACCGCTCTCGCCCCAAACCGTCGCCACCGTCAAAGCCACCGTCCCGGCGCTCGAAACGCACGGGCTCGCCATCACCCGGCGCATGTACGAGCGCCTGTTCCAGAACGCGGAAATCCGCGACCTCTTCAACCAGTCGCACCACGGCGAAACCGGCTCGCAGCCCAAGGCGCTCGCCCTCGCCGTTCTGGCCTATGCCCGCAACATCGACAACCTCGGCGTGTTGACGAGCGCGGTCGAGCGCATCGCCCAGAAGCATGTCGCGCTCAACATTCTGCCGGAGCATTATCCGCACGTCGCCGACGCCCTGCTCGCGGCGATCCGCGATGTGCTCGGCGAGGCGGCCACCCCCGAGATCCTCACCGCCTGGGGCGAGGCGTACTGGTTCCTGGCGGAACTGCTGATCGGCCGGGAGGCGACGATCTACCGGGATCAGGCGACCAGGGCCGGTGGATGGAACGGCTGGCGCGACTTCGTGGTCGAGAGCGTGACCCCGGAAAGCGAGACGATCCGCTCCTTCGTGCTGGTTCCCGCCGATGGCGGCCCGGTGCTGCGCCACGAGCCGGGGCAGTATCTCGGCTTCCTCGTCGACCTGCCGGGTCGGGGCGTGCTGAAGCGGAACTACTCGATTTCCTGTGCGCCGAACGATCGCGCCTACCGCATCACCGTCAAGCGCGAGGCCGCGACGGCGCAGCCGGCCGGCCTCGTCTCGAACTGGCTGCACGCGGAGGCTCAGGCCGGAACCGTATTGAAGGTCGCGGCACCCGCGGGCGACTTCTTCCTCGACCGGGCGAGCGCGGAGCCGGTGGTTCTGGTCAGCGGCGGCGTCGGCCTGACCCCGATGGTCAGCATGCTGGAGAGCATCGCGGCCGAGGCGTCGGAGCGCCCGGCCTGGTTCGTTCACGGCGCCCTGAACGGACGGGTTCACGCCATGCGCGCGCATGTGCGCGGCCTCGTGGCGAACCGGACGGCCCTGTCGGCCCACACGTTCTACGCGGAGCCGGAGCCGCAGGATCGGCCCGGCGAGGATTTCGACAGCGAGGGGCTGATCACGGCCGATTGGCTCGTCGCGAACACCCCGTCGGAGCAGGCGACCTACTATCTGTGCGGGCCCAAGCCCTTCCTGGCGGCTTTGGCGAACGGGCTGGCCCGTGCCGGTGTCCCGGCGGAGCGGGTCCGGTTCGAGTTCTTCGGCCCCGCCGACGAATTGTTGGACGAGGCACCCCGGCAGGCCGCCTGAGGCGGGACGGCCGTACCGGGGGCGCGGTCAACCCGCTCCCGGATCGGTCTCGTCGCCTTGTGCCGGCGCACCGGGCTTGCCGTCGGTCTTCTCGTTGGGATCCTTGACCGCGTCGGGGGCGCTGTTGGCGGGCTTGTGCCCGTCCCGGCGCTCCCGATCCGTGTCGCGGTCGTCGCTTTTCTGCTTGTCCATCATCGGGCTCCTTCAGAAGTGGGCCCCAGGTCGTTGGGGTTCAGGAATGCTTGGCCCGCTCGGGCTCCCCCGCGACGGGCTCGCCCTCGCGTGGACCGGCCGATGCCTTGCGGTCGGAATGGCCGCCGGAGGAACCACCGATTGCGGGCGGCGTGCGTCCGGCCGCGCCACGGTCCTGGCCCTCGCGCCGCTCGGCATCGGAGCGCCCGCCGGACCCCTGCCCGGTGATCGCTGCCTGCTCGGCGGTCTGGTGGCCGCCGCCCGCCGGATGGGGGCCGCGTGAGCCGACCGCCTCGTCGGGCTTGCGGGTGCCGGTGTTGCTCAGGTCTTCGTCGGGCCGGTTCTCATTGCCCATCACGGCCTCCCCCGTCACGCTCACCGTGACGCGGCGGCTCTTCCTGGCCGACGGCGGCGGTGGCGCGCTCGATCGCTTCTTGGGCCGTCGCGTCGGGCTCGGAGCGGGAGGACGGATCGGAGATCCGGCGCAGATTTTCTGCGGGCGTCTCGGCCTCGGTCTGGTCCACCGCGTCCTGGCCCTGTCGCTCGGTGCCGGAGGCGATGCGCGCCGTCTCGGCCGTCCCGTCGGGATTGCTCTTCAGGTCCGCCTGGGTCCGTGAGGGCACGCCCCTATCGAGGGGCGAATCGGTGCCCAAATCCTGGCCATTGCGGTCCGCATAGGCGTCGAACGCCTTCAGCGACGGCCGGTCGGGGGAAGTTTCCGTCATTCTTCATCCTCCTGATCTGACCGGAACAACAATCCGGGACCGGAGGAGTTGCGGTGCGGGTCCGTCGCAGACCCACACCGCACGAGCATCGTCCTGGATATCGGATCCAGGACGATGCTCTGGCCTCTTGTTTTGCATCCTCTTTTTCCGAAAGCCGGCAACCACCTTTCGGGACGATGCTCTCGGCGTTAGCCGATGCCCTCGAACAGCACCGAGGAGATGTAGCGCTCGGCGAACGAGCAGGCGATCGTGACGATGCGCTTGCCCTGGAATTCGGGGCGGCCCGCCAGCTCCAGCGCCGCCGCGACGTTGCCGCCGGTCGAGATACCGCCGGGAATGCCCTCGAACTTGGCGAGGTCGCGGGCGGTGTCGATCGCCTGCTGGTTCGACACCTTGAGCACGCCGTCGAGGATGTCGGTATGCAGGTTGTCGGGGATGAAGCCCGCGCCGATCCCCTGGATCTTGTGCGGGCCGGGCTGGCCGCCGGAGATCACGGGGCTGTCCACCGGCTCCACCGCGAACACCTTGAGGCCGGGCAGACGCGGCTTGAGCACCTCGCCGACGCCGGTCACGGTGCCGCCGGTGCCCACGCCCGCCACGAAGGCATCGAGCTGGCCCTGCGTGTCGTTCCAGATCTCTTCCGCCGTGGTCTTGCGGTGGATCTCCGGGTTGGCCGGGTTCGAAAACTGCTGCGGCATCACCGCGCCGTCGATCTCACGCAGGAGTTCCTCGGCGCGACCGATCGCGCCCTTCATGCCCTGCGCACCCGGCGTCAGTTCGAGCTGGGCGCCGAGGAAGGCGAGCATCTTGCGCCGCTCGATCGACATCGTCTCCGGCATGACGAGGATCAGGCGGTAGCCGCGGGCGGCGGCGACGAAGGCCAGCGCGATGCCGGTATTGCCCGAGGTCGGCTCGACCAGCGTGCCGCCCGGCTTGAGCCGGCCGGAGGCTTCGAGCGCGTCGATCATGTTGACGCCGATGCGGTCCTTCACGCTCGAGATCGGGTTGAAGAATTCGAGCTTGAGCAGGATCTCGGCATCGACGCCGCGCTCCTTGGTGAGCCGGTTGAGGCGCACGAGCGGGGTGTTGCCGATGGTCTCGGTGATCGAGCCGTAGATGCGGCCGTGTCCGGGCTTGCGCACGGTGTCTGGAGTCGAGGTGTCTGTCATCGTCTGTCCGCTCCCTGAGCGCTCCCGCGCCGCAACGGCCACCGGCCCGGTGCAGGAGCGCGCGCCAACACGAAAGGCTTTCACATCGGCCTGAGAGAAGACGACCGCCAGGGGGACAAAGCCGATGCGAAACCAGAAACTTAGCGCCGCCGCTTGAGCGAGGGCCGCTGCGGCGACGCGTAGCCGATTTCGCAAGCTCCGTCGAGCTTCCCGCCGGGCGGATACCAGTCTTTACACGGACTGCGCACGGCCGAGCTTTAGCGGAGAATTTTATTTTCCTTTTTCGCCGCCGGACGACAGTATTGTCATCCTCGTCACGCCGAATCGTCGGGCCGGTTACGGTCCGCGATCGGGCTCAGGCGACGAGGAAGCGGGTGGCGAGGATCAGGATGCCGATGCCCGAACTGGTGGCGAGGGCGGCCAGGGTCGCGGCACCCTCGTGGTGGGCGCGGACGAAGTCGTAACGCCCCGCGCGGGAGGCCGCCGGCCGCACCTTCGGGACGACGCGCTGGTGAACCCGGCCGATCCGCATTCCGTCTCTCCGCCTGAGCGGCCGCGCGGAGCGCGACCGAGGGGCGCGAGGAAACGGCCCGGGAGACTGACGGAGGATGAATCCGGACGCCCGTCCGCGAATCGTCGTCAACGGGGACTTAAAGCGATCGCGCGCCGGCTCGTCCGAGGAACCGGCGCGGTGTTCGAGATCGGGGCGCCTACAGGGCCCGATCAAAACGCAGCTCACCGTTCTGGCTGCGGATCACGAGTTGCGAACCGTCGAGGTCCCACTTGCCCGCCGTGCGCAGGGCCACGAGGAAGGCCTGCTCGGAGGCCGCCAGCGCCTTGTCGCAGGTCTTCTTGGTGAGCGCCAAGGGACCGACGGCGAGATGCTGCTCACGCAGGGGGAAGGCGGTGGCGGTGAAGGTGTTGCAGCCGCCATAGCCGCGCGCCCGGTACTGCGCGTCGATGATGAAGCTCGGGCGGTCGGCACCGGTGAACGGCTTGCCGTTCATGCTGACGGCGGTCCACATCGAGCCGAGCGGAAACATCTTCTCCGTCGGCTTCGCGCCGGGGACGTATTGCGGCTTCTTCTCGGGCTGCTTGCCCGCACCGAAACCGGACGAATTGCCGCCCATGCCCATTTGCGCCGCAGCCGGCACGGCCGCGAGTGCGGCCGCGGCAACCGCGCAGGCCAGCGTGGCGGTCAGCATCCTGTTCATCGTTCAGCCCCCTGTCTGCTCGACTGCTTCACCCCGGAGCCCCACCCGGCCAATGGCCCGGTTCTCGGCTCGTTGCCCGATGGGTGGGCCGAGCCGGCGCGTGCTCCGTATCCTTCGGGCCGCGCTCCCTCTTGGCAGCCGGTCCTGGGCGCTAGGGGGCATCGGCACAGATTCAAGCACAATTATGGTCAAGACCGGCCCGAGACCCGGTTCGGCGGCGATCCCGCCCGTTTCGGTGCGCCGCGAACCTTGTGCGGCAGGAATCCGCGCCCGACGAGTCTTCGGAGCGGGCGAAACGCCGTTTCTCACAAGCTTCGCCGAAACGAACCGGCCTGTCGGACCGTTGACCGATCGCGTGCCCCGTGGCGCGGGATGGTGTCTGCCAAGGATCGAGGAGAGCGGTTTGACGGGATCGGATGAAGGTGCGTCGAGCGGAGCCTCGCCCAACACGATGAATGCGGCCCAGTGCCGGGGTGCCCGCGGCCTGCTCGGCTGGTCGGAAGCGGAACTGGCCCGCCGCTCAGGGCTGGATGAAGGCTTCATCAAGGGGTTCGAGGCCGGCACGGGCGATCCCGCCTCCGGGCAGGTCGAGGCTTTGCGCAGCGCCCTGATGCAGGGCGGCGTCCTCTTTACCAACGGTGCGACGCCGGGCGTGCGGCTGTCCGAGCAGCAGCGGGGCGGCGACGAGGGCACGCGGCTCGATCAGCTCACCACCGAGAACGATCGCTGAGGCGTCAGCCTCAGCCCGTGGCCAGGGCCTTGAGGTCGAAGCCCGGATCGCCGGCCTGCTCCGGCGTCAGCGTCTTGCCCGCGGCCAGCAGGCGGCGGGCGGCCATGTGGTCGGAGGGGCGATCCACCGATTCGACGGCGCTGAGCCGGTCATCGCGGAAGCGGAACACCGAGAAGCCGGCGCCGGTGCGGCGCAGGACGCTCGCATCACCCGGCGCAGCGAGCCCGGCGATCTGGAGCTTGCGCGGCCCCTGGTCACTCCAGAACCACGGCACCGCGTCGTAGGCGGAGGGCCGGCCGGTGAGCCGCGCGGCGAGGCAGCGGCCCTGATCGACCGCGTTCTGCACCGATTCGATCCGCACCCGGTCGCCGCCGGGCATTCCGGACGCGAACCGGCTCGGGAAGCGCACGCAATCGCCGATGGCCGAGATCGCCGGATCGCTCGTGGCCAGGAAGGCATCGATCTCGATCCCGTCGCGCACGGCGAGCCCGGCTTCCGCCGCGAGTTCCTGATTCGGCACCACCCCGATGCCGACGAGCACGAGGTCGGCGGGCAGGCTTTGCCCGTCGGCGGTGCGGACCGCCGAGGCCCGTCCCCCCTCCCCTTCGATCGCGGTGACACCCGCCCCGAACAGGAACGTGACGCCGGCCTCCTCGTGGAAGGCGCGGAACGCTTCCGAGGTCTCGGGCGAGACTGCCCGCGCCATCACGCGCTCGGACGCCTCGATCACCGTGACCGAGAGGCCGCGGGCGGCGCAGACCGCCGCGAATTCGAGGCCGATGAAGCCCGCGCCCACCACGACGATTCGGCCGATGCCCTCGATCGCCGCGCGAAGCGCATCGGCATCGTCGAGGGAGCGGAGCTGGCGCACACCCGCGAGATCGGCCCCCGGCACCGGCAGCGCCCGGTTGCGGGTGCCGGTCGCCAGGATGAGGTGGTCGTAAGACAGATCCTCGCCGTCCGAGAGCCGCACGCTGCGCCCGGCGCGGTCGATCGCCGTCACCCGCGTCCCGGACCGGTGCGCGATGCGGTGCTCGGCGAAGAAGCTCTCCTGCCGCAGGAGCAGGCCGCGGGCATCGGTCTTGCCGGCGAGATAGGCCTTCGACAACGGCGGACGCTGATAGGGAAGCGCGGCCTCCTCGCCGACCAGGGTCAGGCGCCCGGAAAACCCCGCCTCCCGCAGCGAGGCGGCGGCCTGGAACCCGGCCTGCCCCGCCCCGACGATGACGATCGTCTCCATCGGCCCGCTCACTCGCCCGCCTCGGCCGGGCTGCGAGCCGCCTTGAGCGACGCCGCAACGGCCGGCTCCTCCGGGAAGAAATCACCGGGAATGCTCGGCAGGAAACGGCGTCCCTCCTGCGCGAGATAGTCCCAGAACGCATCGGAGGCGGGGCCGAGCACCTTGTCGGCGCGGCGCACCACGTACCAGTCGCGCCGGATCGGCAGGCCCTCCACGTCGAGCAGGACGAGGCGACCGCTCGCCACCTCCGCCGCCACCGAGTGGCCGGACAAGAGTGCGATGCCGAGACCCGCCATCACCGCCTGTTTCAGCGTCTCGTTCGAGCCGGAATCGATCCCGAGCTTGGCCCGGCGGATCATCACGCCGCTCATGAATTCCTCGAACACCGAGCGGGTGCCCGAGCCTTCCTCGCGCACGAGGAAGGATTCCTCGGCCAGATCCGCCCGCGTGAGGCCGCGCCGCCCGGCCATCGGGTGGTTGGGGGCGGCGATCAGCACCAGGGGATGGGGGCCGAAGGTCTCTGCCTCGATGGCGAAATCCCGCGGCGGGCGCCCCATGATCGCGAAATCGATGTCGTAGTTGCGTAAAGCCTCGATCGTGTCCTGCCGGTTGCCGACGGTGAGCGAGATCTCGACCTTCGGGTGGCTCTCCATGAAACCGGCGATCACGAGCGGCGCGAAATACTTCGCCGTGGAAACGACCCCGAGGCCGACCCGGCCGCCGCCGCCCCCTTTGAGGGTGCGCAGGCGGTCGGTGCAGGTCTCCAGCACGGTGTTGATGCTGTTGATCGCCCACAGCATTTCGCGGCCGGCATCGGTCGGCTTGAGGCCGGTGGGCGTGCGGTCGAACAGGAGAAGGCCCGCCTCCTCCTCGAGCTGTCGGATGCGGGCGTAGAGCGCGGCGGAGGTGACGTTGAGCTCCTGCGCGGCCCGCGTCATGGTGCCGAGCCGGGCGACCGCTGCGACTGCCTGAAGCTGCTTGAGCGAGAGATTGCGCATGCCCCGTTTTTAGTTTTTTTGCGGGGCACCACAAGTTTTTTTAGAAATCTTTCGACAGCCGTCTTGTGCCGTCTGGCGCTGGCGCCTCGCCACAGCGTATCATAAGCCGAGATGGACCTGCACGCCTCCGCGCGCGCATGGCCGACAAGAACGCCACGCACGACCTTACGTTACGCGCGGCTTCGACGGGAGCGAGCCTCAGAACGATGACGAAGCCCTACGGGTCATCCCTCGACGATCATCTCGACGCCGAAGTCGCGCGGGATCCCTCGCTGGCCGACACCGCCGCCACGATCCGGGCGCTGGCCGCCGCCGCGATCGACGTGAGCGAGACCGTGGGCCGCGGATCGCTGGCCGGCGACCTCGCCGCCCAGGGCGAGCACAACAGCGACGGCGACGTGCAGAAGGCGCTCGACGTGATCGCCCACAAGCGCTTCATGCAGGCGCTCGAAGAGGCCCCCGTGGCGCAGGTCGCCTCCGAGGAAGCCGAGGACGTGGTGACGCTGAAGGCCGACGCGCCGCTGGCCGTCGCGATCGACCCGCTCGACGGCTCGTCCAATATCGGCGTCGGCATGGTGGTCGGCACCATCTTCGGCATCCGCCCGGTGACGCAGGGCCAAGGGATCGACGATCCCAATGCCTCGTTCCTGACGTCCGGCACGACCCAGACCGCCGCCGGCTTCGTCGTCTACGGCCCGGCGACGACCTTCGTGGTCACCCTCGGCAACGGCACCCGCATCTTCACCCTCGACCGGACGGACAAGGTCTTCCGCCTCACCCACGATGCGATGAAGATCGTCCCCAGCGCCAACGAGTACGCGATCAACGCCTCGAACGTCCGCCACTGGGACGGGCCGGTGAAGTCCTTCATCGAGGATTGCCTGCGCGGCTCGGAAGGTCCGCGCGACCGCGACTTCAACATGCGCTGGACCGCCGCCCTGGTGGCGGACGCGCAGCGGGTGCTGATCCGCGGCGGCGTGTTCCTGTATCCGGGCGACAACCGGAAGGGCTACGCGCAAGGGCGCCTGCGCCTGCTCTACGAGACCGCCCCCATCGCCTTCCTCATCGAGCAGGCGGGCGGCGCCGCCACCGACGGCCAGGCCCGCATTCTCGAGCGGGTGGCCACCAAGATCCACGAGCGCTCGCCCCTGGTGTTCGGTTCCACCGAGGAGGTCGAGTGCGTGGCCAAGTACTATGACGGCCGCCAGCCCAGCGCCGGCCGCTCACCCCTGTTCGGCCAGCGCGGCCTGATGCGTAGCTAGAGCGTCAGCGCCCTCACATCAGCAAGCCCATGTCGGCGCGTCATCCCATCATCTCGGTCACCGGCTCCTCGGGCGCCGGGACCACCTCCGTCCGCAACACCTTCGAGCAGATCTTCCGCCGGGAGGATGTCAGCGCCGTCTACATCGAGGGCGATGGCTTCCACGCGCATGACCGCGACACCATGCGGGCGATGATGGCGCGCGAGCCGACGCTCAGCCACTTCGCGCCCCGCGCCAACCTCCTGCCCGAGCTGGAGGAGGTGTTCCGGAGCTACAGCGAATCCGGCACCGGCCGCACCCGGCATTACGCCCACGACGACGCGGATGCCGCGCGCTACGGCGTGCCCATCGGCGCCTTCACGCCCTGGGAGCCGTTCCAGCCCGGCTCGGATCTGCTGTTCTACGAAGGCCTGCACGGCTGCGTGGTCGATCAGAACGTCGACCTCGCCCGCTATCCCGACCTCAAGATCGGGGTGGTGCCGGTGATCAATCTCGAATGGATTCAGAAGCTGCACCGGGACCGCTCGACGCGGGGCTACTCGACCGAGGCCGTCACCGACGTGATCCTGCGCCGGATGCCGGACTACGTGCAGACCATCTGCCCGCAATTTTCGTGGACGGACATCAACTTCCAGCGGGTGCCGACGGTGGACACCTCGAACCCCTTCATCGCCCGCTGGATTCCGACCGCCGACGAATCGATGGTGGTCATCCGCTTCAAGGACCCGAAAGGGATCGACTTCTCCTACCTCGTCTCGATGATCCACGACAGTTTCATGAGCCGGGCCAACTCCATCGTCATCCCCGGGGGCAAGCTCGATCTGGCGATGCAGCTCATCCTCACGCCGATCATCATGCAACTGGTGGAGCGGCGGCGCCGGCTGGCGTAACCTTCGCCCGGCCCCCTCGGAGCACCAATTGCTCGCCTCTCAAGCGCTTCTGGCTTCCGACATCGCGACGGAGGCAACCGCCTGCTCTCTGTCGAGAAACGCCGCGACGACTTCAGAGAATTCCGGCGTGCGCAGGTAGCCGTAGGATTTGTGGTGGTTCACGCTGCCACGCGGGCGCCGATAGGTGTTGCGGACGGGACGATCGATCACGCCCACACCCGCCGCGTTCGGGGCATAGGCCTCGGCCAGCGTCGTGCCGACGGTCGCCACGTCCTCGCGGTCGCCGAGATTGCTCCAGCGGGCCACGGCGTACGGCACGCGCAAGGCCCCGTGCTCCTCGGCGAGGCGATGCTTGATCTCGGCAAGGCCCAAGGGCGCGCCCAAGGTGACGAAGTGGTCGATTTGCGGACAGCGCCCATCGCGTTCGAGCTGGCGCAGCACGTCGTAGGCGATCAGCGAGCCCATGGAATGGGCGGCGAGCAGCAGGGGCCGGCCGGCATGCTGCTCCAGCGCCTCCCGCAAGCGATTGCGGGCGGACTCGCGGAAGGCGGAATCCTCGTAGTAGCCCCAGAGGTCGTCGAGCCGGTGCTCAATGATGAAATCGTCGAGGACGAGGTGCCCGGTCTTCTCCTGCGCCCATTCGACGATGCGGTAGAGCCGGTCGGTCAGGGTCGGGGCGCACACGCCGTCCGCGCTCGGGAACGGGCCCCTCCCCCGCGCGGGATAGTAGGGCTCCCGGTTGCTGTCCTCGGAGAGCGGCACGTCGTAGCGCAGGTCGGCCCAGTAGACGAAGTCGAAGGACAGATCGCGCGGATCCTCGCCGAGATTGCGCCGAAGCCCTTCACGGATCGCCTCGCCCCACCATGCCTGCTTCTCTTCTTTCGGCGGCTTGTTGGCGAGGCCGTGGATGCCGAGGATGAGCGGGCGGTCGTGCATCGGTCGAGAAGGGAGGCCTTGCGCGTCGTCGGTTGCCGGCTCAGCGTCGGCATCGCAAGGCATACCGCGCGCGGACCACAGCGGTTCCGCGCGACAAATCGGCAGCATGGTGCCGCTGCCGACAATTTCCCCACCGTCAACGGAAAGGTTCGAGCGTCAGGACAGCGCTCTATAGGGCCTCGCGAAACCCCTGATCACCAATCGTCTACGCTCCGGGCATGGCGGCGGAGCGGGCGTTTCGTGGGCGATCCTTACGCGCCCATCTTCTCCACCAGCGCTTCGGACAGCGCGAAGTTGACGTAGACGTTCTGCACGTCGTCCTGATCCTCGATCACCTCGATGAGGCGGATCAGCTTCTCACCGGTCTCGTCATCGACGTCGATGGTGTTCTGCGCCTTCCAGATCAGGCCGGTCCGGCGCGGCTCGCCGAAGCGGCCTTCCAGCGCCTTCGACACGTCGCCATAGGCGTCCTGAGCGCAGATCACCTCGTGGCCGTCGGCATCCGAGCGCACATCGTCCGCGCCGGCCTCAATGGCGGCTTCCAGCATCGTGTCGGCGTCGGCCACGTCCGGCGCGAAGGCGATGACGCCGACACGGTCGAACATGAAGGCGACGGCGCCGGTCTCGGCGAGGCTGCCGCCGGACTTGGTGAAGGCCGAGCGCACGTCGGAGGCGGTGCGGTTGCGGTTGTCGGTCTGCGCCTCGACGATCAGCGCGGCGCCGCCGGGGCCGTAGCCCTCGTAGCGGATCTCCTCGTAGTTCTCGCCGTCCCCACCCACGGCCTTTTTGACGGCGCGCTCGATGTTGTCCTTGGGCATGTTCTCCGCCCGGGCCGCGAGGATGGCGGCGCGCAGGCGCGGGTTCATCGAGGGGTCGGGCGTCCCGAGCTTGGCCGCCACCGTGATTTCGCGGGCGAGCTTGCTGAACACCTTCGAGCGGACCGCATCGACGCGGCCCTTGCGGTGCATGATGTTCTTGAACTGGGAATGCCCGGCCATGGCGGGATCGTCTTCTCGTTCGTGCGGGCGGAGGGCTCCTTCAGGAAGAAGGATCCTCGACGCCGCGCGGGATGTGTCGGGGGCTCCGCTTATAGGCCGTGCGACCACTCCGAGGCAACGCAGGGCGGTGACGGCTCGGGTCCGGTCGTCTTCGCGGCCTTGCGCCCGGTCCGCCAGACGCCGCCCTCTCCCACCGCGACCGCGAGGATACTGCCAACCGACCGGGCACCGAGATGCCGCCCGAGCGTTTCCGTGAAGGCGAATCCGTCCGGGGTATCCGTGGCGGGGATGATCCACGTCGGGGGCGAAGACGCCCCTCTCCTCACGGTCTTGCGTAGGACGATTCGATGCCGACGACTGAAACGGGGCCAGCCGGCGCAGGGGACAAGCGATGGCGCTTCGGCCTCGCCGCCCTCATCGGCGCGCTGGCCGGGGCAATGCTGTTTCCGCGGCCGGCTAAGGGTCAGGCGGAGCGGAAACTCTAAGGACGCATCGAAGCGCGCCCGTCATCGCGCGATCAGAACGGCCGTTCGCGCGCAAAGAGCGCCTGAGCCCTGGCGAATGTCTGCTGCCATTGCTGCTCATCCAGCAGGTTGAACGCGGCCAGGAACAGCATCGAACGGATCTCGGCCAGCTTCACGAAGTCGAACAATCGTCGCTGCTCGCCCGCTTCGAGGGTCCGCACTTCCTCGTATCCACTGATGAGCGCAGCCAAGTGGGCCTCGGCCGCAGGACCGTCTTGGGCGATGAGATGCCAAGCCGCCGTCCCGAGATCGATCAGGTAAGGGCCATGCCCGCAATCGTCGAAATCATAGAAGCAGATATCGCTTCCCTGCACGACGGCGTTGCCGGCCCAGGCGTCACCGTGGCAATTCCCGGACGGCAGAGGATATCGAGCGGCATCGCCGAATGCCGGCCCGCACCACGCTTCGATGGCGCGCCGGGTCGGCGCACTGTCGGCAATGCTTTCCAAGGCCTCGACCGCCCTCCGACAAAGCGCCAGCGGATCGAGCGGCCGTGTCTCGCTGCCGACGATGCCGGACAGGGCGCCGTGAAGCGTGGCGATGGATGAGCCGAACCGCTTCATGTCGTCAGGCGCATGCGTGAGCGGACGACCTTCGAGGGCCGTGAACAGGCATCCGTATCGCGGCTGGCCTTCGAAGCTCAGGGATATGAGGTCGGCCCCGTCGGGCGTCGCGATCGGGCGTGCCACATCGATTCCGGGAGTGGGACGGCATTGGCGCAGAAGCCGCAACTCGAACGCGATCTCGGCGGGGGATCGCCCGGTGGGACGATACAGGCGCAGATAGTGGTGCTGTGCGCCGCTACTGAGCCTGTAGGTCCGATTGACACCGGCGACGACGCGTTCCGCTCTGTCGAACCGGCAACCGTACCGTCGCGAAAGACATTCGAGATCGAGACCGTCCATCCGCGCAGGATGAGCGCACAACTTACAAATGTAAATTAGGCGCCAGCCTCAGGGCTGATCCTGCTCCAGCAAAGCCCGGTAGCGCGCCGCCGAGCGGCCGACGACGGCGCTCGCCTCCTCCGTGATATGCAGGCCGAAGGCGCCGTAGAGGCGCGCGAAGGCCTTCGCCTCCAACCGGGCCGCGATGCGTGAGACGGTGCCGCCGGAAAGCGGCAGCCAGTTCGGGTAGCTCCACAGGAAGGAGACGGACTTCCGGTCCGCGCCGACCTGCACGATGTCGCCCGCGAGCAGCGCCCCGCGCCCATCCGCGCCGTCCCGCCAGTGAAGCACGGAACCGCCGGGGAAGTGCCCGCCGAGGCGCAGCAGGGTCAGGCCGGGGGCGAGCATGCGCTCGTCCTCCTCCCAGAACACCACGCGGTCGTCGGGGCGCATCACCCAGTCACGGTCGCGGGCGTGGAGGTAGACAGGCGCATCGAAGGCCGCCGCCCAATCGGGCATGGTCGTGTAGTAGTGCGGATGCGAGATCGCGATGCCGGCCAGGCCGCCGAGCGCCTGCACCAGCGCGACCGTCGCCGGATCGAGCAGGACGATGCAATCCCACAGCACATTGCCCTGTGGCGTTTGCAGCAGGAAGGCGCGCTGGCCGATGCCGAAGCGGGGATGGGTCTCGATCTCGAACAGCCCCGGCTCGACCTGCCGCCAGGCATTGGTGTGAGCGGAGGCAAGCGCGCCGGGCGTCGTCCAGCTCTGGCCGGAGGCGGGCACGTATTGCCGCTCCTCGTCGCAGATCGGGCATCGCTCGGGCGGTGTTGGCGCGTCGAGGAAGCTGGTTCCGCAGGTGACGCAGATGTGGACCGTCACGGGCCTGCCTCCTTACCGCATGTCGAGAGGTCAACCGCCGCGAGTGCCCTCACCATCGCCGGTGCGCAGTTCTTCGCGCGGCGGTGCCGCCTCGTCCCACCCGGAACCGATGTCGCCGGGCTCGGACGGTGCCGGGGAACGATGCCCCGGAACGGGTTTGGAGACCGGGCGCGGCTCGTAGCTCCGGGCCCCCGGATTCTCCGCGGGATCGTCGGGTCTGGTCGCGTCGGTCGGGGTCAAAGGGGCCTCCGGGGTCGTTTCCGGTGAAGGGTCCCACGGGAAGAACGGTTCCCGCGAGCCGAACACCCCCGGCATCGCCGCCGCCGGCCGCAGGCACCGCGAACCGGCCTGGCGCGAGCACGGTTCAAGGGGCAGAGCCTGGAATCGTCCCGAGGCTCCTCCCTCCGACCCGGCCAGGCCCCCGATGCAGCGCACGCTCTTTCTCCTCCACGCCCTCTGTCTCGGCGTCCTCGGTCTCGCCGGCACGGCGGCCTCGGCCCAGGAGCGGCCCTTCACCCCGTCGCTCACCTGCGGGACGGTGCAGGCCCTGGTGGCGCGGCAGCGCCGCGTCGTGCTGGCCACGAGCCCGAACGCCTACGAGGCGGTGCATCTCGACAGCGGCGATTGCCGCAACGAGGTGACCGCCCGGCCCGCCTTCGAGCCGACCCTCGACAATCCGTACTGCTTTGCCGGCTATCGCTGCGTTCAGCGCAACAACGGCGAGAACTCGACGCGCTGAAGCCTCTTGCGTCAGCCCCGCCGCAGCAGGCGTTTGGCCTCGGCTCGGGCGCGATGCTCGAACCGGGCGAGGCGCAGGCGCCGTTCCAGGGAGATCAGGCCGGCGTCCGGCGGCTGGGCGATGATCTCGGCGATGGTCTCACGCTCGGGGTAGAGGCTTTCCAGCGCCGAGCCCGGCATCGTCGCCGAGTCGAGCCGCGCGGCGAAGCCCTCCGCATGCAGAGCGCGCACGATGGCGTCTTCCAGCACGAGGCCGGGGGCCAGGGCGCGCAAGCCCTCGTCATAGGCGGTCTTGAGCAGATGGGCGGTGCCGCCGGAGACCAAGGCGAGGCTCGCCGCGACCGTGCGGCCATCGAGGCGCAGCAGGTCGGCCCGGACGGTGACGGGGCCGCTTTCTGGCCGGAACAGGGCGCGGGCGAAGACTTCCGTCCGCGGGCGGCTGCGAAGGGCCGTTCCGGCCTCGCCCTTCCAGCCCGCCGCTTCGAGGGTGAGGAAATCCTCCAGCGCCTGATCCAGCGCGGCCCCCTCTGTGGCGCTCTCGACGGTGAGCGTCCCGGCCTCCTCCAGACGGCGGCGACGGCGGCGCAGGTCCTTGAGACGGCTCTTGTGCGGATGGCCAGCGAGGAAGGCGTCGTAATCGGTCCGCCGGTCGAGGACCGGGCGCGCGAAATGCGCGACGGTGCCGGTCTGCCAGCCGGCCCGCTCCATGGCGGCGAGGAGCCCTGTGCCGAGGCGGGTTTCGGTCGCGAGCAGCGGCCAGCGCCACGCTCGCCCACCGGAGGCGCGCGCAAGGCCTTCCACCAGGGCGTCGAGCCGCTCCTCCAGACCGGGACCGTCGGCCACGAGCGGTGCGCTCGCCGTCACGTAGGGCGAGAGAAAGGGCTGCGCGATCGCCGCGCCGAGCCCGGCAATGTCGGGACGCAGGGTGAAGGGCAGCAGGGCAGTGATCGCCCCCCCGTCACGGACGACCACGGCTGAAAGGCGGGGATGGCACAGGCCGTGGTCGCTGTGCGCCGCGACGACCGCCCGCGCGTAGAACGGATGCGCGGTCACGGCCCGGACGGCCAGCGCGTCCCAGGCCGACGCCTCGGCGGCGAGCGCGGCAACGGGCTCGACCGCCGCCCGCGACGATCCGGAGAGGGAAAGGGCGCGCATCACCGGGCGGCACTCCGCTGGGGAAATCCGACGACCGGCGTCGAGAGGCCGTGAAGGGACCGGGCGCCGAGGGCCAGGACGAAGCCGCGCAACGTCGTGGCCAACGCCACCGCCAGAGCCGCGCCAGCGACGCCGAGCCAGGGCACAAGGGCAAAGCACAGCCCTGCGGCAAGGACCAGCATCGCCAGGGTGACGCCGGCGCAGAGCCGCTCGCCGCCGAGCATGGTCAGCACGTCCTCGGCCGGGCCGAACAGGCTCGCCGCAACGCTGCCGGCGACGAGGATCGCCAGAACCGGAAGGCTGGCGCGAAACCCTTCGCCGAACAGGCCGAGCAGCAGCGGCGACACCGCGACGATGGCGAGGCCGACGCCCAGTGTCGCCAGGAAGGTCCAGCGCGCCTGCCCGCGCACGAGATGCGTAAGGCCCGCCTCGTCGCCGCAGGCGCGGGCGGCGGCGAGGCGCTGGGCGGTCGTGGCCGAGGCCGCGTAATGCACGAAGGCGACGAATTGCTGGATGCGGGTGGCGGCGAAGTAGAGTCCGACGGCCTCCGGGGCTGCGAGAAATCCGAGGATCACGACATCGACGAAGCCGAAGGCGCTCGCGGCGAGGTCGCCTGCTGCGATCGGCAGACAGGCGCTCAGCCACAGCCGCCAACGGTAGTGGCGCGGGCCGGCCGGCAGGTGGCGGCGCAGGCGCCCCAGCAGCAGCCCGGCCTGAACCGCCGCCGCGAGGCCGGTTGCGGCCAATGTGCAGGCGATCGCGACCCAAGCCTCGGCCGGCGCACCCGCGAGCACGGCGCCCATCATCGCGACCATGATGAGAGCTTGGCGCAGCAGGTAGGGCGGCGCGATGGCGAGAAGCGGCCAGCCTTGGCTGCGGGCCACGCCCTCGAGATAGTCTTGGAAGGCGAAGAGCGGCACGACGACGGCCGCAACCAGGATTGGCGTTCCGTAAGGGCCGGCGAGCAGGCCACCGTGAACGAAGACCACGGCGAGGCCGCCGAGCGACAGAGCGAGCCCTCCCCCCAGGCTCACGAGTGCCCCGCCGAGCAGGAAACCGCGCAGGTCGCCGAGCCGGCCCATCGCCTGATCGGCGGGCAGGAAGCGGCAGGCGCCCTGGGACAGGCCGAAGGTCGCGGTGTGGCCGAGGATGGCGATCCAGACCCAGATCGTGGCGAAGATCCCGTATTCCGCGCCGCCCATCATGCGCGCCATCAGGACCTGCGCCCCGTAGGCGAACCCGGCCGCACCGATGCGGACCGCGAACACGCCGAGCGCCGAGACCGCCGCGGTGGTGCGGAACGCCCGGATTCGAACCAGAAGGGAGTCGAGCGAGGATGCTGGGAGGCCGCCCGCGATCACCTTGTCCGCTGCCATGGGCGCGCCATCCGAAAAGGCGCCGGGCGCGGGTGTGGCCGGTACGCTCGGCGATCAGCCTAGGAAGCGCGGCATTTCGAGCGGGTTAAGAGGGCGCCTTAAAAGGCACGCCAGCGGGCCTACGGCTGCTTCGGCGCTGTGGTCGGTCCGGAACCCGGCGTCCCGGTCTGAGCCGGGTCAGGCTTTGTCGTTTCAGACGTCGCGTGGTCCGTCTTTACCGCATCCGTCTTGTTCGAATCGGCCTTGGTCGGATCGGTTTTGCCCACATCCTTGGCCGCATCCGGCTGGAGCAGCGACAGGGTGATCGCCCGCGTCGCGTGCTCGGCCATGCAGCGCAGGCCCAGATCGTTGAGCCGGAAATGGCGGCCCAGCATGTGCGCCTCGGTGGTGCGCTGGGTCGAGAGGAAGCGCATCGCCGCGTAGCGGTGGACCAGCGGCACCGCCTCGCGGCGGGCGACGTCCTGCACCGTGCGCACCATCTCCGTATAATAGGCGTCGTCGGCCAGACTCTCGGTGAAGACGGGATCGATGAGCACGATGTCGATGCCGTGGGATTTCACCCATTGCACCGATTCGTCGAGCGCCTCGCCGAAGGCCTCGATATCGACGCGGGCCAGGGCGTCGTTGGTGCCGACCTGCCAGACGACGAGGTCCGGCTCCATCTCGGCGACCATGGAGCGCAGCCGCTCGCCCGCCCCGCTCGCGACCTCGCCGGGGAGACCGCGCGCCTCGACCTCGATCTGAACGTCGGGCAGCGCCTGCTCCAGGGCGTTTTCCAGCTTCACCGGATAGCTCGCGGAGGCGCCGAGCCCCGCCGAGGAGGAGCCGATGGAGAGGACGTGGATCGGCCGCTTCTCCTTGAGCGCGGCCTTGACCGCCTTCAGCCGCGCCAGGGTGTAGAGCTTCGAGCCCGGCACCCGGCATTCGGGCGACAGGCTCAGGTCGAGCGCCTCGACGGCAGCGGCCGGCGGCGCGGCCGGCATTGGTGCAGCGCCCGACGTCTCGCCGAAGGCGGGCGCGGCGAAACTCAGGCCGAGGAGGACGGCGAGTCGGCGGGCGAGGCGGTGTCGGGTGCCTTGCGCGTCGGCCGCGGTCTGCGGGAACGCCATTCGACGAACCATGCGGTGAAACCCAGTGCGATCAGGCCGGAGCCTACGACCGAAATGTCAACGAAGATACCGCCGCCGGTTTGGAAGCGCACGAACTGTCCGGCGAGGCTCAACAGCGATCCCATCGAGAAGACCGCGAGCGAGTTGCGCCCCAAACCCGACAGAAAGCGGGCGAGGCGCCCGACATGGGGGGCGATGAGGGCGTAGACGCCCTGGAAGGCCAGCACCATGCCGCAGAAATGGATCAGCCGGGCGGGCGAGAGGTAGGTCTTGTCGAAGGTGAAGACGAGGCGCGGCTCGGGCGCCAGCATCGGATCGGGCCGCAGTTCCAGCACCGCGAGCACGACGCCGACCGCGACGATGACGACGCCGAGCGGCATCAGACGGGGCCAGAGGCGCTGCAGCCGCTCCGATCCCCGCGTCGCCTCGTTCGACAGGAAGCCCAGCACCAGCAGCAATTGCCAGCAGAGCGGATCGAAGAACCAGTCGCCCTCGCCCGGCCAGGCGGGGAAGTTCAACTCGAAGACGAGGCTCGCCCCGTAGAGCGACAGCGAGAGCACCAGCAGCAGGAGCCGGCTCACCCGGCCGATCAGCACGACGGCCGGGGCGATGGCGATCAGCACCACGTAGAGCGGCAGGATATTGAAGAAGCCGAGCTGGTGCGTGAGCAGCACGACCCCGACCATGGTCTGGATCGGGTCGGCGAAGAAGCCGCCGGCATTGTGCCATTCGAGGATGAGCGGGTTGTCGAGATAGAGCGCGCATCCGGCGATCATCGCCAGCGCCAGCGCCATGATGGTGATCTGGGCGCGGTAGACCTCCACGGTGCGCGCCAGGAGCCGCAGCACGGTGATGAGGCGCGGTTCCGGCTGGCCGTCGCGCCCGCGGGTGGCAAGCCCGATCGACCAGCCGGCCAGGAACACGAACAGCTCGGCGGCGTCCGAGATGCCATACTGCGAGAAGGTGTAGCGCTCGAAGACGTTGCCGGGGATGTGGTTGATGAAAATCGTGATCAGCGCGAAGCCGCGCCAGAAATCGATCGCGTTCGGCTCGCGCATCAGGCTCCACGGTCCGGCGGTGTGACGTCGCAGCGGCAGGGTCCCGGCCTCCCGCGCGGCGCGCGACGCGGCCGGTACGGCGCCGTTCCGGGACCCGCGACCCGGAGCGGAAGGCGGCCGTCCTGATAGACCGCGCCATGGTGGATTGGAAAGCGGTGGTTCGGTGACGAGGGCGCGATAACGGCCGATCAGGCCGCGCCGTGCAGGTGCCCCGCATGCCACTGGCGCAGGGCGTCGAGGGTGACGACGCCGTCCGGCCAGGCATGGCCCTGGAGGTGGCTGTGCGGCGCGTCCGGCTCGCCGAGATCGGAGACGGCGGAGAAGGCGCCGTCGAGCCGGTGGCTCTGCGTGTAGCGGCTGCGGGTGGCGAGCACCGGCAGGCCGGCGGCGAGCGCCGAGCGGATGCCGGCCGCCGAATCCTCGAAAGCGATGGCCTCGGACGGATCGATGCCGAGGCGGTGGACGGCGAGCGCGAAGATATCGGGAGCGGGCTTCTTCTGCGCCGCCTCGTCGCCGGCGGCGATCACGTCGAAGGGCTGCGCATCGGGCGGGAAATTGAGCCGGAGCAGGAGATCGATGTTCGGCCGGCTGGTGGTGGTCGCTACCGCCAGCCGCACGTTCTGCGCCCGCGCCTCCTCCACGAGACGCCGCACGCCGGGGCGGAGCGAGAGGCCGCCGCTTTCCGCCAACTCGCCGTAATGGCGCGTCTTGAGATCGTGGATCTCCGGCATCCGGCGCTTCAGCGCCTGCGCCTCCTCGGGGTGGTATCGCTCGATGTAGTGGACGAGCCGCTCCTTGCCGCCCATCACCTTGAGCAGTTCGGCGTAAAACTCCGGCGACCAGTGCCAGGGCAGGCCGAGGGCGCGAAACGCCCGGTTGAAGCCCTGGCGGTGGAGGTCTTCGGTCTCGGCGAGCGTCCCGTCGACGTCGAAGATCAGCGCCTTCAGCATCGCACGCCGTCCCGCCCGGTGGCCGCCTGGGCCGCCTCGCGGATCGCCGCGACGTTCTTTTCGTACTGGGTCGGCCCGCCCTTGAAGGCGGCCGAGCCGGCCACGAGGATGTTGGCGCCGGCGCTCGCCGCGGGCCCGGCGGTCTCCGGGGTGATGCCGCCATCGACCGAGATGTCGATGGAGCGGCCCGCCGTCATCGCCTTGACGCGCGCGACGGTCTCCAGGGACGAGTGGATGAAGCTCTGGCCGCCAAAGCCGGGATTGACCGTCATCACCAGCACGAGATCGACCATGTCGAGCAGCGGCTCGATGGCGGAGGCCAGCGTGCCGGGGTTGAGCGCGACGCCCGCGCGCTTGCCGAGGCCGCGGATCGTCTGGAGCGAGCGGTGAATGTGCGGCCCCGCCTCGACATGGACCGTGATCGCATCCGCGCCGGCCTCGGCGAAGGCGGCGAGGTAGGGGTCGGCCGGGGCGATCATCAGGTGGACGTCGAAGACCTTGTCGGTCCAGGGCCGCAACGCCTTCACCACCGCCGGGCCGAAGCTGATGTTGGGCACGAAATGCCCGTCCATCACGTCGAGATGGATCCAGTCGGCGCCGGCTTGCGCGATCGCCCGCGTCTCCTCACCGAGCTTGGAGAAGTCGGCGGCGAGGATCGAGGGTGCGAGAAGGGTCATGGAACGGCTCGAAGCGAACACGGTGCCGCCCTGCGAAAACCGCGGGCAGCCCTGGGAGGGAGAAGCGTCCTGCAATCGATCTAATGCATCGGACGGAAAGTTGCGCGTTGGCTTCACGCAAAAAAGCCGGCGCTGTTTGGGCAGGCCGGCCTTCGTCACCGATTTCGCCGAGCCGGCTCGGCCCGAACGTCAGGATGTCGAGGACAACCGGAAGGCGCGCGTCCGCTCCGGGCGCTGCCAGGCGAAGGGCTGGTCGTCCGCCCCGGTGCCAAGCGGACATTGCACGATGACGCTGTCGCTCCAGCGCCCGTACTTGTAGCCGATCGCCGGAAGATAACCGACGCGGGCGAACCCGCAGGCCTCGTGCAGGCGCAGGGAGGCCTCGTTGCTCGCGTCGATATAGCCGATCATCTGCCGGTAGCCGCCCGCGGCGCAGGCCTCGATCAGCGCCGGCAGAAGCCGGCGCCCGATGCCCGCGTGCAGGTGGTCGGGGTGCACGTAGATCGAGTGCTTGAGGGCGTAGCGGTAGGCCGGACGCTTGCGGAACGGAACCGCATAGGCATAGCCGGCGATCTGCCCACCCCGCTCGGCGACGAGATGGGGCAGTCGCTTGCTGCGCATGGTTTTGCGCCGCCGCCGCAGTTCGTCGGGCAGCAGGCGTTCCTCCTCGAAGTCGCCGGTATCGCCGACGCCTTTGCGGATGTGGCGCTCGTAGATCGCGATCATCGCCGCCACATCGGCATCCGACGAGGGCCGGATCACCACCTCCGCGTGAGCCGAAATCGCCGCCGCGCCCTCCGCCATCAGGCGCCCTCGCGCAGGACGTAGGTGTGGAAGCGGATGCGCCCGTCCGGGTCGGTCTCGCGGTAGACGCCCTGAATCTCGGCCTCGAAGCCGGGGAACAGGTTGGCGGCGGCCTCGAACATCTTGAAATAGTCGAGCATGGGCTTGGCCCGCTCGTCGAGGCGCTCGCCGGGCAACACCGTGCCGATGCCGGGCGGATAGACCAGCATCAGGGTCGTGGCGACACGCCCCTCGGCTTCCGCGATCGGCACGTAATCGACCCGGTTGCGGGTCAGCATCTGCGCGGCGGCCTTGGGCGCCATCACCATCTCCGGCAGGTGCTCGGGCATGAACTGCTTGCGCTGGAGCGCCGAGGTGCCCGATTCGCGGTGGAAGGCGTGGTAATCGGCGCACAGATCGCGCAGACGCACGCCGCGGTAGCGCTTGGGCCGGCGCGCCACGAATTCCGGCATCGCCTCTTCGAGCGGCACGTTGTCGTCGTGCAGGCGCTTGAAGGCGACGAGGCCGGAGATGAGCGTGCCGGCCTTCGAGGATTCGACGCCCGGCGTCAGCAGGAAGAGCAGCGAGTTGAGGTCGTTCTTCTCCGGGACGATCCGGTTCTCACGCAGGTATTGCGCGACGATCGGCGCCGGCACGCCGTGCTCGGTATAGGCACCGGTCTTCCGGTCGAAGCCGGGCGTGAGCACGGTGAGCTTGTTGGGGTCGGTGATGGCGAAGCCCGGCGCGACATGGGTGAAGCCGTGCCACGCCGCGCCCGGCGTCAGCTCCCAGTAGCGGGCGTCGGCGGCCAGGGCGTCGGTCGGCACGGATTCCCACGGGATTTCCGTGCCGTCGGGCCCCTTCACCACGTCGGGCACGAAGGGGTCGAAGAACCAGCGCCGCTTCGGGTCGGCCTCGCGCTCCTCGAACTCCTTGCGGATGGCGCGGGCCTTCTTGCGCCACTCGATGCCGAGGCGGATCGTGTCGTCCCATAGCACCACGCCGGAGCGGCCCTTCATCATCTGCGCGCCGACATCGAGCGAGGCGAAGATCGGGTAAAACGGCGAGGTCGAGGCGTGGACGAGGAAGCTCTCGTTCAGGCGCTTGTGCTCGACCCGCCGGGTCTGGCCGCGGATATGCCCGTCGCGGGTGTGGATCTGCGAGGCCTGGCTGAAACTGGCGAGCTGCTTGTGGGTCGATTGCGTGGCGATGATGCCCGGCGACGTCTCGTCGAGCCCGGTCAGGCCCATGGCGAAGCGGCGCTGGTAGAGCGGGTGGAACTTCATGAAGCCCGCCCAGGCCTCGTCGAACAGGATGTAGTCGCACAGATGGCCGATGCGCTCGACGATCGCCTGCGCGTCGTAGATCGTGCCGTCATAGGTGCATTGCTCGATCACGGCGCAGCGGAACGGGCGCTCCCGGCGCCACGCCTCCTTGTCCTTCACGAGCGGATTGTCGCGGATCTTTTCGCGGATGCGACCCTCGTCCAGGGCCTCGTGGTAAATCGGGCCGATCAGACCGTAAGCATTACGGTCCGTTTCCAAGAAAATCGGGATGCCGCCGGCCAGCAGCAGCGCGCCGTGATGGGCGGCCTTGTGGTTGTTGCGGTCGAACAGGACGAGATCGTCCTCGGCGACCAGCGAGCCCAGCACGACCTTGTTCGAGGCCGAGGTGCCGTTGAGGACGAAGTAGGTCTTCTCCGCCCCGAAGATCTTGGCGGCTTCCTTCTGCGCCTTGAGCGCGGGCCCCTCGTGGGTCAGCAGGTCGCCGAGATCGAGCACCGAGTTGTCGAGGTCGTCGCGAAAAATCGCCTCGCCGAGATGCTCGACGAAGATGCGGCCGATGGGCGAGCGGTTGTAGAAGATGCCGCCGTTATGGCCGGGGCAGGTCCAGAGCTGGTTGCCCTCCTCGGCGTAATCGACCAGCGCGCCGAAAAACGGCGTCTTCAGCGTGTCGGCATATTGCGTCACGCGGGAAACGAGGCCGCGGGCGATGAATTCGGGCGTCTCCTCGGCCAGGAAGATGTAGCCGTCGATGAAGTCGAGCAGCTCGACCGGGATATCCTCCAGCCGCTTGCGGCGGACCATGATCACGATCGGCATTTCCAGGCCGCGCTTGCGCATCATGTCGATGAGCGCGGCGGCCTTGCCCTCGAGTCCGCGCTTGCCCCAATCGACCACGAGGCAGCCGACGGCGGAGTCGGTCTGCACCGCGATCGAGGCATCCTCGACGCGCCGCGCCCGCACCACCTCGAAGCCGCGCTTCTCCACCGCCGCGACGATCTGATCGACGCGCGCGCCCTCCAGATCATCCGGATCGAAGGCGGGGGTGCACATCAGCACGGTGAAACGGCGGTGAAAATCCATGGAGCGCGGCTCTTCTCACGAACGGAAACCCAGCCTTTCCGGCCCATCCGCGACGATTCGATGACAGGACGGCGATTGGCGCCGTCAGCGCAGCGTCAGGGGAAAGCTGAGTTCGGTAAAACCTTCGAGGGTCAGCAACCCGGCAGGCGGGGGTGGAAAGGGTGCGGCCGCTTGCACGGCGCGGGCGGCGCGCTCGCCGAGCGCCACCGGCCCCTCTTCCAGCACGATCCCACCGAGCGTGCCATCCGCTTCTATCCGCACCCGAACCGTGACCTGCCCGCCCCGCCCCGGGGCTGCGGCGCGATCCGCCGTCCCGATGCGGTTGACGATTCCGGCGACCCAGGCCTTGGCCCGCGCATCGACCCGCGGCGCGGCGGAGGCCGGCACGAGCGGCGCGCTCAGCATCAGCGCCGCGAGCAGAAGGGGCCGAACGGGAAGCGGGAGCAAGGACAGCGACTCCGTGAACAAGAAGGGCGCACGCGGCGCCGTCTTCGGGGGATACCCGCCCTGGCTCAATGCAGTGGCTCGAAGCCCGGCCGTCCCGGATCGTAACGCCACCCGCGATGCGAAGTGCCGCCAAATGACGGTGCCGCCGCGTATTTTTGGCTCACGTCAGCGTGGGCCCGCTCAGCCGATCCGGCGGACGCACCGCGCCTACGCGGAGAGCGTTGCGAGCCCGCGTCACGTCGCGGACGGCGGGCGCCTCAGATCGTCGCGGCGGCGCCCCGGCGCAGATGCTCGTCGAGGCGCGGCATGATCTCGACGAAGTTGCAGGGGCGGTGGCGGTAATCGAGCTGGCTCGCGAGGATGCCGTCCCAGGCGTCCTTGCAGGCGCCGGGCGAGCCCGGCAGCACGAAGATATAGGTCGCCCCGGCTACCCCGGCGGTCGCCCGCGACTGCAGGGTCGAGGTGCCGATCTTGTCGTAGGAGATCCGGTGGAACACCGCCGAGAAGCCGTCCATCCGCTTCTCGAACAGTGGCTCGATCGCCTCCGGCGTCACGTCGCGCCCGGTGAAGCCGGTGCCGCCGGTGGTGAGGATCACGTCGATGCGGGGATCATGAATCCAGCCCTCGACCTTCTCGCGAATCGCCACGATCTCGTCCGGGACGATGTCCCGTTCCGCGAGCCGGTGCCCGGCTCCCGTGATCCGCGCGGCGAGGGTATCGCCGGAGCGGTCATCGGCGAGCACACGGGTGTCGGACACCGTCAGCACGGCGATGGCGAGGGGGATGAAGGCGCGGGGCGTCGGCTCGCTGGTCATGCTGCCGATGTTGTCCCGTGGCGGCAGTGGGTCAACCGTCGCGTGACGTCGCGGGGGAGCCATGCACATCCCGGCGGGGCAACGCGTTGAGGCGCCGGGCCGCGCCGTGCTACGCGCGGAGCGATTTCGCGAGATCGCGACACGTCCGAGGCGCTGAAAACGATGATCCCCCGCTACTCCCGTCCCGAGATGACCGCAATCTGGTCGCCGGAGAGCCGGTTCCGGATCTGGTTCGAGATCGAGGCTCACGCCACCACGGCTCTGGCCAATATCGGCGTCGTACCGAAAGAGGCCGCCGAGAAGGTCTGGGAGAAGGGCCGCGACGCGGTCTTCGACGTCGGGCGCATCGACGCGATCGAGGCGGTGACGAAGCACGACGTCATCGCCTTCCTCACGCATCTGGCCGAGATCGTCGGGCCGGAGGCGCGCTTCGTCCACCAGGGCATGACCTCGTCGGACGTGCTCGACACCTGCCTCAATGTGCAGCTCACTCAAGCCGCCGACATCCTCATCAAGGATCTCGACGCGCTGCTCGCCGCGCTGAAGCGGCGCGCCTTCGAGCACAAGCTCACCCCCACCATCGGCCGCTCGCACGGCATCCATGCCGAGCCCGTCACCTTCGGCCTCAAGCTCGCCCAGGCCTATGCCGAGTTCGCGAGAGCGAAGGACCGGCTCATCGCCGCCCGCAAAGAGGTCGCGACCTGTGCGATCTCGGGGGCGGTCGGCACCTTCGCCAATATCGACCCGCGGGTGGAGGAATACGTCGCCGAGCAGATGGGCCTCGCACCGGAGCCGGTCTCGACCCAGGTGATCCCGCGCGACCGCCACGCCATGTTCTTCGCCGTGCTCGGAGTGATCGCCAGCTCCATGGAGCGGCTCGCGACGGAAGTGCGCCACCTGCAGCGCACGGAAGTGCTGGAGGCCGAAGAATTCTTCTCCGATGGGCAGAAGGGTTCTTCCGCCATGCCCCATAAGCGCAACCCGGTGCTGACGGAGAACATCACCGGGCTGGCGCGCATGGTGCGCGGTTACGTGACCCCGGCGCTGGAGAACGTCGCGCTCTGGCACGAGCGGGACATCTCGCATTCCTCCGTCGAGCGGATGATCGGCCCGGACGCGACGGTGACCCTCGACTTCGCGCTCGCCCGCCTCACCGGCGTGATCGACAAGCTGCTGATCTACCCCGAGCAGATGCAGAAGAACCTCGACCGGCTCGGCGGCCTCGTCCACTCGCAGCGGGTGCTGCTGGCGCTGACGCAGGGCGGTGTCTCGCGGGAGGACGCCTACCGGCTGGTCCAGCGCAACGCGATGCCCGTCTGGCGCGGCGAGGGCGATTTCCTCACGCTGCTCAAGGCCGACCCGGAGGTGACCGCCGTGCTGAAGCCGGAACAGATCGAAGAGTGCTTCGATCTCGGCTACCACCTCAAACACGTCGACACGATTTTTTCGCGCGTGTTCGGGGAAGCCTGATCCGTCCTGCACGGAATCTGCTTCGCGCTTCGCCGACGACGAACGATCGAGTAAAGCCATGAGCCGCACCGCCTACCTGAACGGCGAATTCCTGCCCCTGGACAAAGCCCGCGTGCCGGTGATGGACCGTGGCTTCCTGTTCGCCGACGGGATCTACGAGGTCGCCGCCGTGCTGCACGGCCGGCTCGTGGACAATGCCGGGCATCTCGCCCGGCTCGACCGCTCGCTCTCCGAGATCGGTATTCGCAACCCGCACACCGCTGAAGAGTGGGAGCGGCTGGAAACGGAACTCGTCGCGAAGAACGGCGTGCGCGAGGGTCTCGTCTATTTCCAGGTGACGCGGGGCGTGGCCGAGCGCGACTTCTCGTTTCCGAAGGGGGATGTGGCCCCGACCGTTCTGATGTTCACGCAGGAGAAATCCATCGTGAACAACCCGATGGCCGAGACCGGCGCGCGGGCGATCACCGTGCCGGACCTCCGCTGGAAGCGGCGGGACATCAAGTCGGTGGCGCTTCTCGCCCAGGTTCTCGCCAAGCAGCAAGCCTCGGAAGCCGGCGTCGCCGAGGCCTTCATGGTCGAGGACGGCGTCGTGACGGAGGGGTCGTCCTCGACTGTCTTCATCGTCACCAAGGGCGGCGCCCTGGTGACGCGCCCGCTCTCCCATGCGGTGCTGCCCGGCATCACCCGCAAGGCGGTGCTGGCGCTGGCGGAAGAGACCGGCCTCAGCTTCGAGGAGCGGCTCATCAACGCTCGCGAGCTGCCCGAGGCGGCAGAAGCTTTCTACACCTCGGCCTCGGCCTTCGTGATGCCGGTGGTGGAAATCGACGGCAAACCCCTCGGCGACGGACGGCCCGGCCCGGTGGCGCGGCGGTTGCGCGAATTGTACTTCGCCTTCGCCGAGCGGTCGGAGGCTTAAGCTGGGCCTGGCCTGACAGGAACGCGAGGGCGCGCGTACCCGTTGGTTCCCAAAGGACCACTGAGGACGCAATGACCCTATCCAAGAATGCGGTACGCGCTGCCGCCCTGCTCGTCACGCTCGCGAGCGGCGCGGCCTTCGCCCAGGATCCGTCGGTGCCGCTGCGCGGGCAGGACAGCGACCCGAAGCTGCCCGCTCCCCAGGAGCAGGTGCCGGAACGGGTCAGGCCCGAAAGCGGCAATTCCGGCGCGACGCTGAGCGAGAAGCTCGAGAAATCCGACGGCGTGATCAAGCCGCCCGCCGGCGTCGATCCCGAAATCAAGACGATCGCGCCCGAGCCGACGCCGAACTCGACCCCCGTGATCAAGCCGCCGGGCAACGCCAAATAACCCGAGACCACACATCAGCCATGCGGAGCGGTCCCCAGTCGTAACGGGCCGCTTCGCTTGACCTGCCTGCCCAGATCGCCGAAGACGCGCCCGTATGCCCGATCCCCGACCCGATGGCCGGGGTTTTCGCGCGTGGCGCAACCGCTTGGCGCCCGCGCCCGCGAGTTCGAGACAGGTCAGACGCGCATGGCGAACGTCGTCGTCGTAGGCGCCCAGTGGGGCGACGAGGGCAAGGGCAAGATCGTCGACTGGCTCTCGGAGCAGGCCGACGTCGTCGTCCGCTTCCAGGGCGGTCACAATGCCGGCCACACGCTCGTGGTCGGCGAGGCCGTCTACAAGCTCTCCCTGCTGCCCTCCGGCGTGGTCCGCCCGAACACGCTCGGCGTGATCGGCAACGGCGTGGTGCTCGACCCCTACGCGCTCGCCTCCGAGATCGACCGGCTCGCCAGCCAGGGCGTGACGGTGACGCGCGAGAACCTGCGCGTGGCCGACAACGCCACCCTGATCCTCTCGCTCCACCGCGAACTCGACGCGCTGCGCGAGGAAGGGGCGCCGGGCACCAAGATCGGCACGACCAAGCGCGGCATCGGCCCGGCCTACGAGGACAAGGTCGGCCGCCGGGCGATCCGCCTGATGGATCTGGCCGAACCCGAGACCCTGCCGCCGAAGATCGAGCGGCTGCTCGCCCACCACAACGCCCTGCGCCGCGGCTTCGAACTCGAGGAAATCTCCGAGCAGACGATCCTCGATGAGCTTACGGGGATCGCCGAGCGGGTGCTGCCGTATCAGGACACCGTCTGGCGCCTGCTCGACGACGCGCGCCGGGGCGGCAAGCGCATCCTGTTCGAGGGCGCGCAGGGCGCGCTGCTCGACGTCGATCACGGCACCTACCCGTTCGTCACCTCCTCCAACACGGTGGCGGGACAGGCGGCGACCGGTTCGGGCCTCGGCCCGCGGGCGATCGGCTACGTGCTCGGCATCGCCAAGGCCTACACCACCCGCGTCGGCGAGGGCCCGTTCCCGACCGAGCTGCACGACGAGATCGGCCAGCGCATCGGCGAGCGCGGCCACGAATTCGGCACCGTCACCGGGCGCAAGCGCCGCTGCGGCTGGTTCGATGCCTGCCTCGTGCGCCAGACCGTGAAGACCTCGGGCATCGACGGCATCGCCCTGACCAAGCTCGACGTGCTCGACGGCTTCGACGAGATCCGGGTCTGCACCGCCTACGACATCGACGGGCAGCGCTTCGACCATCTCCCCGCGAGCCAGGCGGCGCAGCAGCGCGCGGTTCCGGTCTACGAGACGATCCCCGGCTGGAGCGGCACCACGGCGGGCGCCCGCTCCTGGGCCGACCTGCCGGCGCAGGCGATCAAGTATGTGCGCCGGATCGAGGAGCTGATCGGCGCGCCGGTGGCGCTGCTCTCCACCTCGCCGGAGCGCGACGACACCATCCTCATGCACAACCCCTTCGAGGATTAAAGTCCCGGAACGACGGGGAGAGACAGGCAGATCCGGGCACGATGGCCGACTATTATCCGTTGCTGGCACGCGCGCTCGACGCCCTGCCCGACCGCTCCCCGGCCCTGCGCCGGGCGGTCTACGACCGTGCACGCAGTGCGCTGATCGCGCAGCTCCGCTCGCTCGACCCGCCGGTGCCGGAAGCGGACATCGACCTCGAACGCAAGGCGCTCGATACGGCGATCGGCCGCCTGGAGGCGGAATACGAGGCGCCGCCCGCGGCAGTGACGATGCCGGCCGAGGAGCCTGCGGCCGCCGCTCCGGAGGCGCCCCCTCCCCCGCCGCCCGAACCGACACGGCCCGAGCCGCTCTCACCCGGCCCCCTGCCGCCAACGCTGCCGGAGCCGGAGCCGCCGCAGAACTCCGACGAGCCGCTGGTTCTGCCGCCGGCCTCGATGCTCGCCGGGATCGGATCGGACACCGGACCGACCGAGCCGAAACCGCCGGCCGAAACGGTGCCCTTCATGCCGCCGCCCCGCCGGTCGAAGACCGATGAGGCAGCGAAACCCGCGCCGGAGATAACGGACGGCTTCATCCCGCCGGTGGCCGAACCTGAGCCGGCCTCCGTCGCGTCCGAGGCCGATGCGGGCACCGATCCGGTCGCGTCCGAGACGAATGCTGCCGGCGAGGCGGGCAATGGCCGCCAGCGCCCGCGCATCGACGTGGTGACGCCGCCCGAGGGGCGTTCGCGCCTGCTGCGCAACCTGTTCGTCGGCGGCGTGCTCGCGGCGGTGATTGGGTTGATCGCGGTGGCGGCCTTCTTCCTGCGCGACCAGCCCTCCGATCTCCAGCAGAACGCGGCCGAGCAGGCGACCCCGGCCGAGCAGCCGGACGCGAAATTCGCGGATCGGGTCGGCGCCGAGCGCAATGAGGCTGAGGCACGGCCGAAGCCGGCTGTTCCCGGCGCCGCTCCGGCTCAGCCCGAGGTGACCGTCTCGCAGCGGGCGATCCTCTACGAGGAGAACCAGAGCGACACCCGCGCACAGCCGAACGCCACCAACGGCCATACGGTCTGGCGGCTGGAAGCGGTGAACGGCGAACAGGGCGAGCCCTTGCAGACGGTGCTCCGCGTCAACGTGGAGTTCCCGGAGGCGGGGCTGACGCTGGCGATGACCATGCGCAAGAATCGGGATGCGACGCTGCCCGCGTCTCACACCGTCGAACTCGCCTTCACCAACAACGCGGAGGCAGGTGCCAAGCGCGCGGTGCAGAATATCGGGCTGCTCCAGCTCAAGGACGAGGAGGCTTCCCGCGGCTCCCCGGTCTCGGGCCTGCCGGTGCGGGTGCGCGAGAACCTGTTCCTGATCGGCCTGTCGTCGCTGAAGAGCGACGTGGACCGCAACACCGAGCTGCTGCTGCACAAGAACTGGTTCGATCTGGCCCTGACCTACGCGGACGGCCAGCGGGCGGTCATCAGCTTCGAGAAGGGCGCGGCCGGCACCCAGGCCCTGCAAAGCGCCTTCGCGCAGTGGCGCGACTGACACAGAAAAGCCGGCCCTTATCTTTAGGGCCGGCCACTATTCCTAGCCGTGCATCATACTATTTGATTTCACCGTATGACAACTTTTCGACTCTCTCGTTTGGTGTTTTTCTGAGCATCGTTCTTAAGCACATCCTGTATTTAGGACTTGCAAACCTATAGGCATCGCCTTTTGGAGTTCGACGTATCAACGGATTATCACCCGAAGATAGCTCCGAAAGATTTCCCGCAATATTCAATCCGACACCCATCGAACTTTTAGAAAATTCGCACCTGAGTATTTTTTCTATATCGGTATACTTAAAATTCTCCGCGTCACATAGCCCCAAACTATACAGTATCTGATTTCGCCGACCAGCTTTCGTATCTCGTGCGTTCATTCTTCCTTCTATCACGGCATAATCAGCGCTAAGGGTTTGAGCTAGCCACTCGCTCTCAGCATGTCTTACAACCGAATCACTAATTGTCTGCTCGTTTTCCTCGGCAAAATGGGCAACCGCCAGACAATATTCATGCATATGCTGCGCGATTCTATCTGTCTTCCAACATGCCTGCTTATAAAAATCCTCTTTGTCCACCCCAAAACTATATCGCAATTTACGTTCAAATCCACGCTGCATAAGCGACCTAGCTTCGTCATTCGAAAGCCGTGCCACCTCAGGTATTTCTACAACTCTGTTAGCAATTGTTGTTATGTTTTTTGACGCTCTCACCAAGTACTGCTTTATGTCAGTGGGAACACCGACTATACACAATTTTATTTGGTATTGCGAAATATCATCGTCATCGAGCAAAATTATCGTATCAGAAATAGACTTAAGTATTGACGAGCTGTCGATGACTTGCTCAAGATTTTCATAAACCAATACTGCTATTTTGCTTCCGGCCTTATCTCTAATATTCGATAGAAGCGTCTCAAACGCCCCCTTTTGGCCAATTGTGCTTTTCTTCGCCCCGGACTTATCTACACCAACGCCCCCTGGCGTTACCTTGACGGAACCACTTCGAGTGATTTCACTTGGCGTCTCCAAACCAAGTCTGTCATTTTTGTCCTTAAATGCGGCGTCAAGTGATCCTTTTAGGGATGCATTGGACAAATTTATGGACTCATAAACCGCACCTTCAGCTTCAAATACTCCCTTATAAAGCCAAGTTTTGCCACTACCGCTTTCTCCACTTACAATTATATTTTTCGTACCACGCAGCGCGTTTATCAGCGATCTCTCAAGAGACGACCTATTTATGTACATATCAGGGTTTATATTCGGGGATCTCGGGGTAAATACCTTATCAGGCGATGGGCGCGAGAAAAACATCTGTTTCCTAACTTAAAATTTGAAATTGAATAACTAGGCTATACGATCGCGCGAATGGCGGCATAAAGCAAATCACTGCTTCCAGCGCCATTCTAGCCAACAAACCACAAAGTCAGCATGCTATAAAAGCCGCCAACTTTGTAGAAATATTTTACGATTGTGCTCGCAATTCGGTCCGGGGCAGTTCGCGTGTCGCGAGGTTGCGCTTGACCGCCTCCTGCACCTTCTCGAAGGCCCGCACCTCGATCTGGCGGACGCGCTCGCGCGAGACGCCGAACTCGCCGGAGAGATCCTCCAGGGTGATCGGGTCGTCGGCCAGCCGCCGCGCCTCGAAGATGCGCCGTTCGCGCGGGTTCAGTACGCCGAGCGCGTCGCGCAGGGCCGAGAGGCGGTTGCGCCCCTCTTCCTCGCGGGCGAGCACGGTCTCCTGGCTCGGGCTGTTGTCCACCAGCCAATCCTGCCACTCGCCTTCGCCCTCCTCGCGCAGCGGCGCGTTGAGCGAGGTGTCGCCGGACAGGCGGCGGTTCATGTCGATCACGTCCTGCGTCGGCACGCCAAGCGAGGTGGCGATGTGCTGGACCTGATCGGGGCGCAGATCACCCTCATCGAGCGCCGAGATGCGGCCCTTCGCCTTGCGCAGGTTGAAGAACAGCTTCTTCTGGTTGGCGGTGGTGCCCATCTTCACGAGGGACCACGAGCGCAGGATGTATTCCTGGATCGCCGCCTTGATCCACCACATCGCGTAGGTGGCCAGCCGGAAGCCCTTGTCCGGATCGAAGCGCTTGACGGCCTGCATCAGGCCGACATTGCCCTCGGACACCACTTCGCTGATCGGCAGGCCGTAGCCGCGATAGCCCATGGCGATCTTGGCCACGAGACGCAGATGCGAGGTGACGAGGCGGTGGGCGGCTTCGCGGTCACCGTCGTCGCGCCAGCTCTTGGCAAGGGTAAACTCTTCCGCCGGCTCCAGCATCGGAAACTTGCGGATCTCATCGAGGTAGCGCGAAAGGCCTCCCTCATTGGCGAGCACGGGCAGAGCGCCGGCCATGTGCACCTCCTTCAACAGCCCCCCTGTCGGGCGGGCTCCAAGCGAATGGCCGCTCCCTTGAGCCGACCACGCCGCTCCCCATCTTAGTGGAAATCCGTCATGCCCGGTAGCGACCAACGCTGTTCACGCAGGGTCCAACGCGCGAACCGGAGTCCGGGTTTAACGTGTCACGGGCGCACAGGGGTCGCAGTGCCGAAACGCACCTTTCCTAGCCCCCTCTCGACGCGTCGCCTGAACCGCGGCCCGTCTCGATAGGCCCCCTCACGCCCCGCGCAGGCGCAACTCCTGAACGTCCGCGCCGAGGCGCGCATCGAGGAAGCGCAGGATGTCATCCCGCGGCTGCGGGCGGCCGAGATGGTAGCCCTGCATGAAGGGGCAGCCCATGGCCTGGAGCGTGGCGAGGTCGTCGGCGGTCTCGATGCCCTCGGCCACGACTTCGAGACCGAGCGCCCGGCCGAGACCGAGCACCGCCTGGACGAGGCCGCGCTTGTCCTCGGCCTCGGTCAAACCGGTGACGAGGCTGCGGTCGATCTTGACCCGGTCGGCCCGCAATTGGCGCACCGAGGCCAGGGACGAGTAGCCGGTCCCGAAATCATCGAGCGCCATCCGGATGCCGGCCCGCGACAGCGCCAGCAGCTTGCCCTGCACCGCCTCGATGTCGAGTGCCGTCTCCTCGGTGATCTCGATCTCCAGGGCCGTGGCCGGCAGGCCGAGCACCCTGAGCCGCCCGAGCACGATCTCATCGACCGCGATCTGCGCCATCTCCCGCGGCGAGACGTTCATCGCCACCGAGAGATCGTGAAGTCCCCGCGCCCGCAGCGCGCACAGCATCGCGCAGACCTGCTCCAGGATGAAGCGCAGCAGCGATTCCGTCAGGCCCGCCATGGCGGCGGCGGAGATCAGGTCGGGGGGCGGCACCCAGCCATGCACCGGGTGGTGCCACCGCACCAGCGCCTCCAAATTGGTCACGCTGCGGCCGTCCGCGCCGAAGATCGGCTGGAACCACACTTCCAGCTCCCCCTCGGCCAGGGCTTGGGAGAGGTCGCGCTCGCCATCGCGCCGGATTTCCAGGCGCGTGCTGAGCCCGTCGTCGAACAGGCGGACGTGATTGCGGCCCGCATGCTTGGCGGCATAGAGCGCCTCGTCGGCGCAACTCAGCAGATGGGTCAGGCTGTCCGCCGGACGGTGGCAGATGCCGATGCTCATGCCGAGCCGGCCCGTATCGAAGCTCTCGAACGGTTCGGCCACGGTCCGGATCAGGCGCTCCGCGAGGGCGGCGGGGCTCTCGCTCACCTGGGCACTGTCGTAGACGAGGGCGAACTCGTCGCCTCCGAGCCGGGCGGCATCGCACTCCACCGGCAGGGCGACCCGGATGCGGCGGGCGACCTCGGCGAGAACGCGGTCCCCGGTGGAGTGGCCGTAGACGTCGTTGACCGATTTGAAGCCGTCGAGGTCGAGCAGCATCAGGCAGACCGGCGCGCCTGCCGCCAGCCGCTCCTCGGCCCGCTGGACGAAGCCCGCGCGGTTCAGGAGGCCGGTCAGCCCGTCATGCGTCGCGCGCTCGCGCATCTCCTCCGCCAGGGCGCTCGCGCTGGCATGGGCGGCCTTGCGCGCCTCGGCGAGCGCGGTCGCCTCGTTCTTCAGGCGGCTGGTCTCCCGGAATCCCCGCTCGGTCGCGATCGAGCTGCGGATCAGGGCGACGAGGTAGAGCAGCACGGTGGCCGCGAGGCAGGTCCGATCGAAACCACCGACGGCAAGCAGGTACCCCGCGACCGACAGGAGCGGCGGCGTGATGAAGCAGATCGGGATCCGCGCGTAGGCAATGCCGTGGGTCACCGCGCCGGCCGTGATCCCGCAGGTGACGGTGAGATAGAAAAGCGTCTGCGCCGAGGTGTAGCCGTCGCACAGCACGGGCAGGAAGGCCCAGACGGAGCCGGAGAGGAGCGCGGCAAGGCAGGCCAGCCACAGCTGCCGGTCGATCGAGCGGGCGGCGGCCGCTTCGGAGATCGCAGCCCGGCCGGGGGACATCGCCAGCCCGGCACAGGGCGCCCGGCACAACCCGAAGCGCAACCCGTTGACGGCAGTGGAGGCGGAAAACCAGAGGCCGCCGACGGCGCCGTGCCCCGAATGCAGGGCGACCAGGAAGCCCGCCAGACCGAGAAGCACGTTGACGGGCAGGGCCTGCTGCACGCTGGCGCGCACCGCCTCGAGCTGATCGCGGCGAATCAACCTGTCGAGATGCGGCTCGGTGCTCGAACGTGAGCGCATGAGGACGAGTCCGGGTCGGACGCTTCGGAGATGAAGCACACTGCCTTTACGCGCAAAGACGTAACAGATGGTTGAGAAGAGCTTCATCATCCGGCGGCCCGTCGAGATGACGAGCCCCTGACGTCATGACAGACCTTACCTTACGTTCGTCTGGAATGATCTTTTGGCAAGAGGCGGAGAAATCCCGATATGAGCGAGGCGGCCTTGTTCTAATGGCTATGGTCCCCGCTACGCCGGACGCTGCGGGGATCGATCCCCCCCGGATCGCCGAGGATGAAGTGTCCGTCACCAAACGCCCGCAGCGCCGCCCGGCTCGGGGCGGGACGGAACGATCGGTGATCGGACGTCCTGCGCGGCACCTTCCAGCGCAAGGACGTTCCGGTCGCGCGATGCCGCCTTCGGTCGCCTTCCAACCGCGTTTCGGTATTCTACTTGTCCGGGCATCCGGCGCCCCGAGCGCCACGCTCATCCCCTTCGCAAAGGTCGTCATGCGCGTTTTCCATTCGGTCGGTCGGGCCTGCGGCAACGGCCTTCGCTCCGGCGTCGGCGGGCTGAGCGCCGCGCTCGACGGCCTGACGCTTCTCGTCGGGCGTGCCTCGGACCGCTTCGACGCGCATTGGGCGCGACGGACGACACGACTCCGGTCGCGCCGCCGACAGGACGGCCCGCGGCGGCCGCTCGATCTGCCCTTCCTCCACCTGTAGACCGCGTCCCGGTACTCGACTCGCCTAGGCCGCCCGTCACCCCTTCTTGCGCAAGGGGCGCACGAAGCAGCCCGCGCTCGGCACGAAGCCGGTCGCACCGCAGAATTCCGGCAAGCCAGTCTCCTCCGTGGCGGCCAGAAGCTGGATCGTACCACAACCCGCCATCCGCGCAGCCTGCGAGGCGGCCTTCAGCAACTGGCGGCCGACGCCGCGGCGCCGCCCGTCCGGGGCGACGAGCAGCATCGTGATCTGCGCCATCGGCGAGGCCTGCTCGAGCACCGGATACCAGTGCAGCACCACGATCCCGCTCGGCGGCCCCCATTCGAGGGCAAGCAGCGCCGTGCCGTGGCCATACCGGAGCGTGTCGAGTTGCTCGGCCAGGACGTGCGAGGGCACGGGATGGCCCGAAGCACTCAACAGCTCCGCAAGCCCCGGCGCATCGGCCGGCTGCGCCGAGCGGATCTCCAACCCGTATCGGCTTCCCAACAGCACCTCCGCCCGATGTCGCCCTCAACCCGCGCTCGGAGCCCGAGCGCGACCTGCGCTCCTTTATGAGCCCGACAGCGCGGGTGTTTCACGGCGGCCGGCCCGGACGCAAGGCGACAGGGTTGCCGGGTCCGCGCCGTTGCCGTGGTGTGGTTCGTGGCGCTGGCCCCCAGCGCCCGGAGGCCAGCGGGTCGTCTCAGTCGAGGGCGGCCAGCAGCCGCGCGAAATCCTCCGGCAGCGGGCTCTCGAAGCGCAGGCGCTCGCCGGAGCGCGGATGGAGAAATCCGAGTTCGACCGCGTGCAGGGCGTGCCGTCCGAGGGCGTCCAGGGCGGCGCGAGCAGGCTCGCTGAGCCGGGCCGCCTTGGTCTTGAAGGCGCCGCCATAGACCGCATCTCCCAGGAGCGGATGGCCGCGATGGCTCAGATGCACCCGGATCTGGTGGGTGCGCCCGGTTTCCAGGTGGCAGCGCAGCAGGGCGGTGACGCCACTCTCCCCGTGCACTTTCTCGATCCGGTAGTGGGTGATCGCCTCCCGCCCCTCGCCCTCGCGGACCACGGCGATCTTTTCGCGATTGTGGCGTGAGCGCGCGAGGTTCGCGCGGATCGTGCCGGCCCGCGGCTCCGGTACGTTCCAGACCAGAGCGAGATAGGCCCGCTCCAGGGCGCCGCTGCGGCCATGGTCGGCGAACTGGGCCGAGAGGCCCTGATGGGCGAGATCGTTCTTGGCGACGACCAGCAGGCCGCTCGTGTCCTTGTCGAGACGGTGGACGATGCCGGGCCGGCGCACGCCGCCGATCCCCGACAGGCTCGCCCCGCAATGCGCGATCAGCCGATTGACGAGGGTGCCGTCCTCGTGACCCGCCGCCGGATGCACGACGAGCCCCGCCGGCTTGTCGATGACGATGAGGTCTTCGTCCTCATGGACGACGGTGAGCGGCAAAGCCTCGCCCAGCGGCTCGGCGGGGAGCGCCGCCGGGACGCTGAGGTCGATCCGGCTGCCCGCGCCGACCTTGCGCGCGGGATCGCGCACCACGACCCCGTCGCAGCGCACGAGTCCCTCGCGCACCAGGCCCTGAAGCCGGGCACGGGAGAGATCGTCGAAGACGCGGGCAAGGACGCGGTCGAGCCGCTCGGGAACGGTTCCCTCGTCGAGGACGAGGCTACGCGCCTCGTCCGCGCCGGGGACCATGGAAAGCACCGTGGAGGACACCGTGAGGATTCTCGTCATTTCGCCCCGGAAAGCGCTTGCGGGGTCCGGAATGCCTCGCTATACGAACCCCCGTCGGCCCGGAAGCTCCCATCGTCTAGCGGTCTAGGACGTCGCCCTCTCACGGCGAAAACAGGGGTTCGATTCCCCTTGGGAGCGCCACCGGCGACTATAAGTCATTGTTTTTCCTTTGACTTTTCGAGCATTTCCCAAACCTTCAAGATGCGGTTTGGGCTGGCTTGTTCTTCTTCCATCCCTCTAGTTTCGTGATCGCGCCCGTGGACAGGCCCGCTCTGTCGGCCTCACGGGTGTAGCGTTCAGCCTCGGCCAAGGTGCTGTGGCCGAGCACGGCCATGATCTCGTGCGGGGAGCACCCTGCCTCGGCGAGACGGCGCCCGGCGGCCTTGCGCAGGCCATGCGGTTGCGCGTCGAGCGGCAGGCTGGCTGCGGTGATGGCGTCCCGCATGAACCCCGAGTATCCGTCCACCGTGAAGGGTTTGCCGTACTCGGTGTTGAGGATGGTGGCGTGCTGGCGTGCCGTCTGGGCGAGGACTTCCCGCAGCTCGATGTGCAGCGGGATGTCGATCTTGGCGCCGGTCTTCTGCTGAACGACGCGGATGCGATCGCCCTTCACGTCGGCCCATGTCATCCGGTGCACGTCGGAGCGACGCTGGCCGGTGAAGAGCTGAAGCGCGTAGGCGAGCCGCTGTTTGCTGCCGACCGGCCAGTGCGCCTCGAACTGCGCGATCTCATCATCTGTCCACGACCGGATTTCACCGATTTTGGGACGGCGGATCGCGACGGATGGATCCGAACTGAGCCACCCGAGCACGATGGCGCGCCGGATCAGGATGCGCAGCTTCTTCAGGGTGTCGAGCGCCGCACCGGGCTTGTCCGCGAGGGGGTCGAGGAAGGCCTTCACGATGCGCCCGTGAGTCAGGCCGGCAACCATGCGGTGCCCGTGCTCGATGCGGATTATCTCCAGGCGCCGCCGGTAGCCGTCCTTTGTCGTATCGCGCAGGCCGATGTAGTCGGCGCTCTTCTTGTACGACTGAATCAGCGCCTCGATGCTCCCCGGCGTGGCCACCGGGCGCTTCGGAGCCGCTTTCACAATGCGGCCGGCAAGAGCCTCTTGGTAGGCCGAAAGGAATTCCTCCGAGCCTATGGGGCCGGGCAGAGGTACGCGAGGTCCCTTATCTTTGCGGAAGTAGAGCCTCAGTTTCCCGTGGCGGTCTCGGAAGGCTTCGACGTAGGGCGGCTTGCTACGCGGCATCGATGTCGTCCCAGCTGGTGTCCTGGAGCGCATCATTGCCGTCCACGGGCAGGCTGTCTGCCGCGGCGTCCAACTCGCGCACGCACCATACCTTGCGGGCGTCGATCCGACGGGGGCGCGGCATCCGACCGTCCTTCACCAGCTCATCGAACTTGTTCGGCGAGAGGCAGACATAGGCAGCCGCACCCTCCCGGCTGACGAGCCGGGGCGCAAGGTTGGGGGGAAGGGCGAACTGACGTGCCATCGGCCTTTTCGGGAAGTGGAAAGCGCCAAACCGGCTTGGTGAGTCTTCGTCCATCGGGCCAGCGCGGATGCGAAGGCTGGCCGCGCCCTATGCCTTCCCGCCGGAAGCCAAATCAGGAGTGCCGGCCAAATGCTCGCGCATGCGGCGCAGAGCCGTCGCAATTACCTCGTCAAGGGAGACGATCAGGACGGCCGGAGCCGGCAGCGGAGCAGAGGCATCCGCCTGAAGCTCAACGTGCCAGCCAAACGCGTAAGAAGCATCCGGCCATACGATCAGGCGAAGCCCTCTGAAGACTTCGATGACACCCGCGTCGTCCAGATCCTTGTTCCGCTGCCCGATCTCGTGTGGGACCTTGAATAGGGGGTCGAGCACGGCCTGCCGCGCCTGCCGGCTCGCCTCCTCGACCTTCAAGCCGAAATCGACCAGCTTCCGCGTGATCGCGAGGATCGCGATGTCCACGACATCGAACTCCTTCCAGCCGCTCTCGGGCTCAGAGCCGGGGAAGCCAAGCTGCCCGCGGGCGAGCCAGTTGCGCAGCGATTTGGGTGTGGTGTCGATGGCGTAGGCGGCCGTCGAGAATCGAATTTTCCGTTCGACGATGGATGCCATCGAATGTCCTCCACTGAGTCCTTTTGTGGATACACTCAGCAGAGAACTTTCGTCAAGCCGTGACTCAACTTCAAGGCCGATGAACGAGGGTCAGCCGACCCGCCGCGATCTCGCTTTCGAGCCGATCCAAGCACTCGCCGGCCCGCCGGTGGTGCGCCTCGGAGGTCAGCCACAGCCGGCGCGCCTCCTCGGCGTGGTGGCGTGCCTGCCAGATCAGGATGCGGGTGCGGAGATAGACGAGGACGGCCATCACGCAGTCCTCCGCTGAACGGACGCATACGCGTGGTTCAGGGCCCGCGAGAGAGCGCCGAGCTTGTCCACGGCATATTCGAGCGCGTCGGCGTGATCCTCGGAGAGGAGGCAGGCGCGGGCCGCGCTGCGCCTACTCACCGTCTGAGCGACCACCATGTCCGTGATGCGGGCCATGGCGGTGAGTTCGGCTACGACCTCTTCGAGGTCGAGGTAGGCTCGCGCGAGGCGGCGATCACTGTGGCAGGCCGGTTCCGGCTTGGGTACGTCAAGCGTAGGGAGAAGCACCGCGTCGAGATCGACCGTGATGCCGCGCTCGGCGAAATGGCGCTCCAGCGCTTGGCGGATGGCGACGATCGGATCGGGCGCGGGTGTGCTATTGGCATGGTCAGCCATTCGCGATCTCCTTGGGATCGTGGGCGGTTAGGGCCGACTCGGTGCTGGAACACCTAGTCGGCCCGACCAGTTTCTGATATTGATTACACATGGCATTGTCAATATCGAAAACTAAAGGCAAAGGCGGCCGCCCGCGCACTGACGCGACCCCGATAATGGTGCGGGTCTACCCCGATCAGCTCGCCGCCCTCGATGCCTGGATTGCTGTGCAACCTGAGCCGAAGCCATCACGGCCTGAGGCTATCCGTAAAGCCTTTGGCGAGCACCTGAAGGCGCAGGGCTACCTCAAGTGAGAACCCTCGCAATGTGTGTGGCTGCGGCCGCATGCATCATCGTCTCTCACCCTCAGTGCCACGCTATAGAGTTCGAGGACCCGCCCTATCGAGTGAAGCGACTTCTTCGAGGATGCTGGACGAAGGACGTGCCCCCGAAGGACGGCCGGCGCTGGGGCTCGTCAGCAACTATGTGTTTCATGGAAGGACGCACGATCGGCGGCGGGTACGTGGATGCCGGGCATGGTGGTGACTTCTGCGAACGCTACCGCGTCGATGGCCGGCGCCTCGCCATGCGGGACAATAACGGCAATGCCGAGCGGTGCCTCTACCACGTGGCGGAGGATCGCAGCTCACTAGCCCTCGGCGATTGCAGGAGGGCGGGCGAGTGGAAGCGTGACGGTCAGTTCACGCTTCATGGTTGGCCATGCAGAATACAGCAGGAAATCGAGACAGATGACGAGTGACTCGACTGTTGTTGCTCAAATCCAAGTCGCATCATCTGCCTCACAGCAGGACAAGAGCTTCGATGCCTGGATCTTTGCTCAGTCGGATCCGAAGCCGTCCCGGCTGGAGGCGATCCGCCACGCTCTAGCGAATTGGCTCACCGGCCAGGGCCGTGTGCAGAACCGGGATGATCCTGAGGGAGTGAATTGACCCTGCCGTCGAACGGACCGCCAAACCCCATCGCAGAAATCGTGTCCCAGCATCGCGCTCTGGCTGTGTTGCGCATTCTGATCAACGACACGGTCAACGGCCGGACGAATGACCGAGTGCTATCCGACGCACTCGACACATGGGGCCTTAGATGCAGCTTGGCCGCTCTCCAAGCTAGCATTCGGCATCTAGAGCATTCGGGTCTGATCACGACAAGCTCAGCTGGCGACATACGCGTGATCAGCATCACGCGAGAGGGCCAGGAGGTAGCGACCGGCAAACAAAAAGCGGACGGCGTACTGCCGTTCTCAGCTGACTGCCCGTATTGAGCTATATTTCGATACCTTGAATACGGTGAATGCATGCGATTCATCATGCCCTCGCATACATTCACCGTCCTCTGAGATCTTACGGCCAAGTAGCAACCTGTTTCAGGGTTTCCACTATCTGCTCGAAGTGCTCATCCGACTCCGCAGCAGTTCTGATATGTGCGCCAGTGAGCCCGTGCGCAGACCGAAGGTCGTATACCGGAAGTCGCGCATTGAGAGAATATGGAATGAGGCTATGAAGATTTGGAATTTGACCCAATTTGTATATCTCGTCATCCCATAATACAACTTGATCGCTTGGCAACTTGGAAACAATATTTTCCCTAATAGCCGGCTCAAGACGCCTTCCGTAGATTCTCCATCCTGCTGTCATGCCAGATGCTCCAGTCGAGCGCTGATTGTGCATCTGCACCACGTAACCGAGATATGAGGGGCGCCCAGCGGGGATCGAAAGACTCCCGCCTCCCGCCCAAGCTGCGTTGCACTGATCCCATTCCCTACGCCAGCCAACAAGTTTATTTCCCAGATTTTCTGTTCCTTGAATTGAAAATAGATCTGGTGCAACCGGAGTTATAAAATAGCCACTTGAAGCCAAAATAGCTCTGTTCAAAGCCCCCAAATTAGGACCAAGATCAATCAAAACTATATCGGCGTTGATACTACTGCTAGCGAACTCGATGTAGCGATGGATCGCAGACTGAGCCCGAAGGTCCGGCTCGCTGCCTCCTTTTGCGCTATTCCATGTGTCGCCTAGTCGATCTTCGAAATCGCTAAGCCTCATGTCCCCAGGGACTAGGTAGAGTTCATATTCATTTCTAATTTTCGTTGGCGCTCGATTTCTGATATCGCCCGTCGTCCGATACACAGGGAGGATATTTTGGAAAATACTATTTCCCAGATCGCCCCATGATCGCCGAATAGCGCTATCCCGCATTGAATAAGAACTCAGATTGCATTGCGGATCACAATCGACCATTAATATGTTTAGGCCGTCGCGGGCTAATAGATTGGCAACATGGTACATATATGTAGTCTTGCCGACGCCGCCTTTATTATTGAATATACTGATTATTTTCGACATGTTGCGTCCTGGGTCACTCGGCCGTGATGCCCACGAGATTACCATCTGTGATACGTGTTTGCATCCGCAGAGTTCATGGAATGAGATGTCGATGCTGAGGTGGAGTGTCCCCTGAGCCAGCCGCCAATCCTGGATGCTGGCATCCCCAGCCGCCCCACTTTCGGACGGTCAGCGCGTCTCAAGACAGCGCCACAATGTTTTCTGACACCACCTCACCCGGCGGTGTCGGCTGCCGCCCGGCTACTGGGCGCTCGGTGGTAACAATCTCGACGATTACATCGCTCAGGATGCTGCCGAGAATGCAACTCGCGCTCCTTGCGTGCGTCCCGCTGCTGAACGCACCTGCCTCGGCCCAGGCTGGCAGCAAGTGACGTGAGCATGAATCATCGTGTGTCGCCTCCCTTGTTGGCATCGAGGCCAGCGCTGCGATTGAATGGATAGGGGGATCTGAGATGGCTTGGTATTCGACCACACTCGCTGGCGTTGCCCTTATCGTCGCGGCCTCATGCACGACCGCGTCAGCGCAGATGCCGAAGCGGGTCGGCGCGTGCTCCACCAGCACCATCAAGGCCATCGGCACCCGGTTCAGCGACAAGCTGGTCGAGCCGAAGCAGGGTGAGCCGGGCGAGGGGACGAGCGTCGAGCTCGGCAACGGCGTCTACGGGATCTCCTACGATTACGTGCCGCAGGTCGGCCGCTCGCGGATCGGCGATAGGGTGATGACCTGCCTCGCATCCGTCCCGAAGGGCTGCCCCAAGGGCGACAACCGCGGCAAGTTCTACACGACGACGAACCTGCGGACCCAGGAGTCGTGGACGCTACCGGATTCGCAGCATATGTGCGGCGGCGCTTGAACGCTTCGGGTGTCCGAGGCTGTTTGCCAGAGTGCTGCTGATCTCCCTCAGGAGCCCTTCCGGAGTGCAGGAGCGTGCCATGGCGGTACCTGACCGCGAGCTTGAATTCTCTCCGCTATCCGGCCGGGCGACCCGCGACGGCGTGACGGTGCAGGTCCACATCTACCGCTTCGCCGGCACCGACGACGGCTGGACGCTTGAGGTGGTCGACCACGAGGATGGATCGACGGTCTGGAACGGGCTCTTCGACACAGACGTCGAGGCCTATGAGGCCTTCGAGCAATGCATCCGAAAGGACGGCATCAGGACATTCACGGAGGATGCGCCGACGTGGCACTGATGGAGAACGCAGCTGCCATCCTCATAGAGGAGAACGGCGAGGAGCCTGGGGTGCGGCTGAAGAAAAGCTGAGCCACCGTTCGGCGTTCAGCGATTGCGCCAATCAGCGGATTTGCCGTGACGAAAAATTAGCCTGGCGAGGGAACCGGTACTCCAATGGCGCATTTTATCGTTGACTGAGGTGCTCCAACGGCGTACTTCGTTACCTGTGGCGGACGCTCGAGCCTTCGGGGCGGGCGTGTAGGCTGGAGTTCATTTAGTCATGTTCAATGCCGGCTCGTACATGATTACTATTGCGGAGGTTGGCGCATTCTCGGACGAGGCAGGTCAGATCTTCACGCGGCAAGAGTATGAAGATCTTGTCCTGTTTCTTGCGGATCATCCGGACGCAGGCGAGATCATCCCGGGAACTGGAGGCGTGCGAAAAGTGCGCTGGCCTGCCCGAGGACAGGGCAAGCGCGGTGGGGCGCGAGTGATCTACTACTTTCGCGACCTGAACGTGCCCGTTTATCTCTTGGCAGTCTACGCTAAGGGCGAAAAACTTAACCTCACTCAGAAGGAAAAACGCCAGATGGAAAAGCTAGTTGATCAGATAGTTGAAACGACGATGGCAAGTCGCCTGCGGGTTATCAGGCGGGCCTAAGGCCCGCCCAGCGCACTCGGGGGACTAAAGAGGTTTATCATGTCTGGTCGCAAAATAATTACTGGTCTGACGCAGGCGTTGGCGCACGCGCAGGGCGAGGCGACCAATATCCGCGAACGCCGCATCAAGGTTGAGGACAGTGTAAACGTTCGAGAGATTCGCAAAAAGCTCTCACTCACTCAGCACGAATTCGCGCTGCAGTTCGGATTTAGCGTTGCTGCTGTCCGTCATTGGGAGCAAGGAAGCCGGGTTCCGGAGATGTCGGCCAGGGTTTTGCTAACGCTGATCGATCGAGACCCTTCCTATGTTCGTCGCGCTCTTGGCATGGATGAGGAGCTGCCTCAACCTGCTCAAAAGAAGTGCGCCTGCGGATAGCAGCAGTCGCCAATCGCAATAACCATCGGATGAAGAACGGCCGCCGGGTCTGGTACACCCGACGGCCTGAAAGATCCGACCCGCATGACTGACAGCCGGGCGCGGGACAGGCTGTGTGACAGCAACGCCATAATGGCGCTCACATGCCTTTGGTCAAGCCCGGCTCCAACTCAAAAGGAGTGAGCTGGCCATGCCAAGCTTCGATGTTGCACACCTGCATAAGCAGGGGCAGGATATGATTATCTTTCCGCTAGATCGGTCGTTCGGATATAAGTCCGATCGTGAGCAGTCCGAAATTTTGGCGGAGTTGGAGGAGCGGGCCAACAACGCCGGCCTGCGCGGCACGGCAGTAGCTGTCTGGGATGGCGGCGGTGGTCGATCGGCATTTCGTGCACCACGGCCGTGGCACCCTTTTTTCAGCACCTTTGGTCTGCGTGACGTCCTCCGAAATGTAAACAAGCAGATCAGCTGGTAGGCCCGGTGGCCCTGTTGTCGCTGGGCGAGGCGCAAGCTTCGCTCAGCGCAACTCGCTTAAGCGAACTCAAAACTCTGCTTAGGCCTGCGCGACCGGTAGCTCGGAGACCTGCATCGTGTAACGCGGCGTGCGCATCTCGCAACTCGTCGTCCAGGCGCGTCGCTTCTGCGCGAAAGTGGGCCGCGCCGGCAGCACACTGCCGAGACCGAAGCAGGCGTTGCAGGCGTCCAGCGCCCCATGAGCCGGCTTGCATGCTCGCGGTCAAGCCGGCCAATCAGCATACGAGGCCCACGGCCGTGGCGCAGACTGTGCGATCAGCGGCTAGACCGGTAGCTCGCGACCATCTCAGGGGTGATGTCCGCCGGGTAGCACAGCGGCGAGTAGCCGCCCGGCCGCGAATGGGCGCTCCGACGCCCACATGATCGACCGCCACGGTCGGTCTGGTAGGGGCAGGCGCAGCTGCCGGGATAGCTCGCGATCGATTCCGCTATCAGGAGCTTGGCAATTGCCGCGACACTGAGCGCCGGGGCAGCCTTCGGTGCTGGCGGCTTCTCTGCTTCCTCAGCCGGCGGAGCGTCGCGCAGGCGCTTCGCCTGGATCCAACCTTCGCGTTGCGTCAGGCCGTGGCGCACCCGAACCCAGCCGGGCCGCCGCTCCAGAGCAGTCACCGCTTGGCCGGGGCCGAGCCGATCTAGGATCTGGCCCTTCTGATCGGCGGCTCCGCGCAGAGCCACCTTCCGGCCCGACACGTACAGCGTCTCAGGCACCGAGGGAGCTGGTTCCGAAGCAGGTGCGGGCGGGCGAGACGAAGCTGGAGGGGACGCCGGAACCTCCACGCGGACCGCTGTCGGTGGATCGGGTATCGGTGCGACCACAGAAGGCGACGGCGATGCCGGCGCGGCTGTCCACACGACAGGTTGGCCGGACTGAAGAGCAGGCGCAGGAGCTGACGCGGTTGGCCCGCTGTCGGGCTGCCTCATGATCAGGACAGCCAAGATGAGCGCTGCAGCTACGCCGATCGCGCGTGGAAGGCTGAGGCGACGGCCCACGCGTGGGTCGGCCGCCGGCAAAGGCGGCGAGGGCTCAATGGGCGCGCTCGCCTTCCGGCGCTTCTTACCCGATGCCAGTTGCCCCGAGTACGTCAGGCCGGTGCCGGGAATACCGTAAGTCGCCTTCGTTCCCTTCGGGCCAACGTTCACGGTCGCACCGCGACCGCCGAAACTGTAGCTGAGGCCGGACTTGCTGAGGTTGACGCGTATTCCTGGCGCGATCCGCAACGACCGCCTGAACCGAAAGCCCATCTCAGCGCCCCGACCGAGCCTTATCGTTGATTCGCAAGGCTTCGCTCGGCAGAGGGTCTCACGGATGAGGTGTGTTGTCTGCCGAGAGGCATTGGCAACGGCTTCACATCACGCGTAACTGCATCATCAACGCTGCGTTTCGGTGATCGAGCTAAGCAGCAATGACACCCGATCACAGCGGTTCGATATAAGAGGGGGTTAGATGCTTCGCGCGCTCGTCGTTGGCATTCTGTTGGCGCTCGCCTGCACAAGGGCAGAAGCCCGAAACACTCCGTGTTCCGGGAGCAAAGGCGGCATTAAGGCCTGCCAGAGCGGCAAGTTCCTCTGCAATGACGGATCGATCAGCGCGTCTAAGCGGGTCTGTTCCCGATGATGCGTTTCGCGCTGGCGGCCTTTTTGCTCTCCGCTTCGCCCGCTCTCGCTGAGACCGTTACCGGCCGCGCCTCCGTCATTGACGGCGATACGCTTGAGATCAGGGGGCAGCGCTTCCGGCTCCAAGGTGTCGATACGCCGGAGAGCGCCCAGATGTGCGGCGACGCGGCCGGCAAGGACTATCCGTGCGGCCGGAAGGCCGCACTCGCCCTCGCCGATAAGATCGGCCAGGGCAACGTCGCCTGCGAATCGATCGAAAAGGATCGGTACGGACGCACGGTCGCGGTCTGCCGACTCGGCGCGCTCGACCTGAACGGATGGCTGGTCGAGGAAGGCCTCGGAATGGCCTACCGACGCTACTCGACCGCCTATGCCGCGCAGGAGGATGCTGCCAAGCGAGCGAAGCGCGGGATCTGGGCGGGCCAGTTCACGGCGCCTTGGGATTGGCGGAAGGGCGAGCGGGTGCAGAGCGTAGGAATGGCCGCGCCCAGCGGTCCGGTTGGACCGGTCCCGGCACCGAAGACGCCGCCGGCTGCCAGCTCCAGCGCTTGCGCTATCAAGGGCAATATCTCGCGCAAGGGTGATCGGATCTACCACATGCCTGGCACCCGCGATTACGAGCGCACGCAGATCAACGAGGCCTCCGGCGAGCGCATGTTCTGTTCCGAGGATGAGGCGAAGGCCGCGGGCTGGCGGGCGCCTCGCGGCTGAGCAGTCGATCAGCCTGCGGTGACACGCCGATCATAAAGCGTATCGCGTCAACCACAGGTTTGAATATTGCCGTTGGGACCGGCTTCTCAGCCTCGACGATCCCTCAGGGGCGTGATGCAGTATCCGTGGCGCCAACTCAGCGCCGGGGAAACGTCCATGCGCACTGTCATTGCCGTCGCCATCCTTGTGGCCTCCATCGCCTCGGCTCAAGCTCAGTATTACGGCTACGGTTCGGGCTCGAACTCACGCAGTCACAGCGTCGGCGGGTACACGAACAGCCACGGGACCTACGTCGACTCCTATCAGCGCACGAACCCGAACTCGACGCAGATGGACAACTTCGGCACTCGTGGAAACTACAACTCCTACAACGGCAGCTACGGCACGCGCGGCCCACGGTACTGAGCGGCCCGCGCGATTTTGCATCAGCGTCCGCCGCATCGCCCACCAGGAAACTCGTCATGAAGAAGGCATTTGCGGTTTTTGCCGCCGCACTGACGCTCGCCACCATCGTCGCTACCGCCGTCGAGGCGCGCGGCCGAACAGGAAGCCATCGCATTGGCGGAACCAATAGCCACGGTAAGGGCAGCCATTACGTCGGCGGGCGCTGAGATGATGTCCAGGGCGCTTCAACTCCGGGGCAAGCGCTCCGTCTGCGCATTGATCATTGCGCTCCTTCCGGCGCAGGCGCTTGGATGGGACGGGACAAATTCAGAGACCGGCGATTCAATCGAGATCGGGCGCGGCGAGACGGTGCGCCGCGGCCGCTCGATCGACTACTACGATCACGGCAGCGGCGACTACCGGAGCCTGGACGTGGACAGCGTCCGGCGGCGGGGGAACAGTGTCGAGATCGAAGGCACCGATGACGCAGGAAATTCAGTCACACTTGAAATGGACGGCGAGTGATGCCGCGCCTAGCCTCGGTATCAATGTCCGCATTTGCAGCCCTTTTGCTGCAGGCAATGATAGGGACGGCCTATGCCGCCACCATTCTTGCACGTTGCGGGCCGTCTATAGGGCAGAGTTATTACTTCGAGGCGGGCGTCGTCGGCCCCGGCCAAGGCGGTTGGAAGAAAGACGGTTTTGATGGCGGCAGAATCACTGCTTACATCAATGACAAGGAACAGCTCGACATTTTGATGAAGGATGGAGCGGGGCTTAAAAGCTATCTCGCCGAGGGATATAAAATATCATTGGTGAGTCTAAGCAAAGATGATAAGTCATTTCTACTTGCTGCTTATGGGCAAGGGTTTGCGGAGACGTATTTGTTCAAAATAAATGATCTTGGTGTTGGTACACTTGCCTGGACCGCCAGCAAGGTCACCCCGCTTGTTATCCGCACAACAGTTATGACGGCTGAGTGCGGACCGAAATACGACATAACTCAGTGATGGCTCAGCGCCTTAGCGTCCTTTCTCATCAATGAGGAAGGCCATCGCCGAGGATGCGCTACCTCGATCCATTCGGTTCCGCGCCGCGCGACTGCAGCGCCTGCCGCAGGACCGCGCCTGCGCAGGGCGTGGCCGTCCCCCGCTGAAGGATGGTCCCGATCCGGCCGACACTTTCCGGCGCCACCAGGATCTCCGCCAGCGCCCTGTTGTTCCGGCCGAACCACGCCCGCCGCGCCCCCGTCTCCGGCCTGCGTCAGAAGCGAAGCGCTGCCTGTGCGCAAAGCCGTCATGGCCTGGGCGGTGAGCGGCATCTCGCCGACGGTCTCGCGGATCTGGTGATCTAAGTCGGTCAAGCTGCCCTGCAGCTTGGAGGATTGGAGGGTACATCCGGGCGCTCGCCGAGCGCTGGGACCAGCGGGCTGATGCAGGTACCTGATGATCTATGCTGCCTTCTCGGCAGGCCACCGCTCTAAGATCCGGGTGGTGATGCCGTCGGCGGTGATGACGGTGTGCTGGCAGAAGCCACCCACAGCCGGCTGCAGCTCGCAGCTGACCGGGTGCGGGAAACAGAGATCCCGCTGTGCCCGCATGATGCGTAGGCCATCGCGCAGGGGATCGAATGAAGCCATGCCGCCTATCAGGCCCAAGTCGCGCAGGCGGCCCATCAACTCGGGCGAGGACGGCGCGCACGTGTTCATGATTTGCTGCGCGCCTGCGGCCTCGTTGTTCGAGTCCACCACCCAACACTCCGGGCGGGAGCGCGCCTGCGACCATCCGGCCATCAGCACCATGTTGGGCCGGGCACGTGCTGTCGGATTGGCTACCTCGAACTGCGCCAGGGCGATGCTGTAGGTCTCACCCATGTCCTTCACCGCCTCGTCGAAGGTGGCGAAGCGCCACCGCGCCCGATCCGCGAAGTACTCCGGCAACTCGCTCGGCCCGCGCCCTGAGACCACGGCCGGCAGATGCCCGAGGATCCGCACCTTCTGCGCGGTGCCGAACACCTGCCCCTCGGGGCCGCGGAGCCAGCCATCGGTGAGTACGTGCACTGCGCTCTCGCGCACGTAGGCGTGAAGGGCCGTCAAAGTCGTCTCCATGGTCCGTGAGGGTGGCGCCGATGCAGTCCGAGTAGTTCGGTGCGGCGTAGTCGGGGGCGAACTTGAGGCGGCCGTTGAGCACCGGGATCGGTTGCATGGGCCGGGCGGCGTTGCCCCGAAGCCCGAATGAGTGCAGCGCATCGGTGCTGTTGGTCTTGCCGCCCGCCTTCGGGGCGAGAAAGTGGCTGATGGCCAGGGCGCCGGCGCCGACGATCGCGGCGGATGCGACGGCTCCACCGAAGCTCCCGAGCGAAGTCGCAAGCGCCGCGCCGAGCGGCCCAGCCGGCCCTGCCACTGCGGTCAGCGCGACGAGAGCGACAACGGAGAGAATGCTTTTGCCGACTGACCCACCGCGCCCGCCGCCGAGTGGCCGGCTGACGAACTCGACGTTGTCGTCCGCCCCGAGCGCCCGTGTCCCCCACTCGGCTCGGCCATAAAACTCGCCGTTGATGGTAAGGACAGTCGGCAACTCAAATCGCCAGGCGATCCGCGCCAGATAGGCCTTCACCGTCTCGCCCATGACGGCCCGTGCCTCGGCGATCGGAAGGATGAGCGCGGCATCCTCCGTCTGTCCCACGTCGTCGGGATCGTAGAGTTGTAGGCTGTGCTTCACGGCGACTTGCATGTGGCTCTCCTCACGCGGGCGGGGGCTGAAGCATCGGGTGAGCGGCGACGAAGGCGTCCCAGGCTTCGAGGTCGATCGGCTCGCCGGCCTTCGCGGCGAGGTCGTCCCAGTCGGGCTCGACCACGCGCTTATCGACCATGGTCTCGAAGCCCGAGACGCTGCCGGGCGGGATGCCGAGCATCCGCTCCGCCTCGTTCCAGAGGTGGACAGTCGTGATGCTGTCGAGAGCATAGGCCACGCGCATAGAGGCGCCGCTCGCGACGGCGGCCTCGGCACTGATCTTCCCGACTATGCCGACGAGCGTGGCGAGCACGATGAGGAGGCCGCCCTCCGGCTCTTCCTCGGTCTGCGGACCATCCTGCGGACCTGTCCGCGCTTCCTGCGGAATTGTCCGCACGTCCCGAGGCGCTGTCCGCACCGGGCGGTGGGCCGTGCCGCCCCGATACTTGGCCGGTCGTTGGTCGAGGTTCCACTCAGTGGCCTCGACATTGACCATCCCGTCGGGCGTGGTGACGAGGAGGCCCTTGTCCTGCCACTTCTGGACCGTGGATCGGTTCACCCCGTGGCGCCGAGCAAAGGCTGCCTTCGTCTCGGTCTGCATGTGTTGCCTGTTGCTGTTGCCTTGTTGCCTGTTGCCGGGTTTTCAGACCCTGGCGCTAGAAAGCTCGGGGGCCCCGACCACCCGTATAGGTCTGGGGATGCCAGGGGCCCTGACGGGTGGGGCGGGGTGTGGGGCGCCGGCCATCACCGGGCCTGCCTGCCTGCCGACCCTGACCGGTCCGCATTCGCCCGACGCTCGGCCGCAGCGGTGCGGGCGAGTTCGGTCAGGCTGGCGGCTTGGCTCTGGACGCGATCGGCCATGCCCGCAGCCACGGCAGCAGCACCGACCACGGCACCACCACGACCGAAGCCTTCGCGCACCCTGGCAACGGTGGTGTTCCGGCCTCGGGCCACATCGGCGATGAACTGAGCCTCAATGCCGTCGAGGAGGCTGCGGATCTCCGCGGCGCCTGCAGCATCCTCCGGATCGGGCCGCTTCTTCGGAGCATTCGAGGAGACGATCTCGATCTCCATGTTGCCCGAGGCGTCCGGCTTCACCTGCTTGGAGACAGCGGCCACCACACCGATCGAGCCGACGATGCCGGTCTTCTCGACGACCACCTCGGCGGCAGCCGATGCGATCCAGTATGCGGCAGAGGCCGCGTAGCCGGAGACATGGGCGAGGACACGCTTGCGCCCACGCATCGCGTAGATCTGGTCGGCGAGCGCGTTGATGCCGGTCGGCGAGCCGCCGGGCGAATCCACCAGCAGCATCACCGCGCCGACGTTCGGGTTGGCGAGGGCGAGCCGGAGGTCGTTGGCGAGCATGGCTGCGGAGACACCGCCGGACATCTCGGTGATGAGGTTGGCGCGAGGGAAGATCGGGCCGACGATCGGGACGATGGCGACGCCGTCGGCGGTCGTCACCGCATACCGGGCGCCGTCGAGGCGGCGGGCAGGCCCGCCGATGGTCGCCTCAAGGTCGCGCTTGAACCAGGCCTCGCCCTCGGCGGCACGCCGATCGGAGCGCTCCCCGCGGTCCAAGGTCACGATGCTGGCCAGAACGTGCAGGTAGTCGGGACGGATCGCCCACGGCTCGGCCAGAAGGGCGCGGTAGGCGCTGCTCATGACCGGCTGCCCTCCGAGGTCGATCCAGACCGCGTCGCGTTGTAGGCGTCGAGCGCGTCAACCAGTGCGTCGAACTCGACGCTCTCGGCGTCGCTGATGGAGCGGGTACGCACCACCTTCATCCATTCGTCGAGGCGGGCGAGGGCCTGCTGATGTTCGGCGTCGGTTCGGATCGTCATCAAAGCCTCACTGTGAATGGGAGCGCCCGCGGCCTGGCCATGCCCAGCTCCAGGCCGCGAACACCTCACCAAAGGGGGAGGACACCTTCCGGCGATCTCGGGTCAGGCCGCTTGACGGCCCTGCTCGGCGAGCCACGCAGCGCGGCGGCGGGCGGTCTCCTCCTCGATCCAGGCGCCGAGGTCGAAGCCGAGATCCGGCAGCGTGTAGATGTCGAGGTTTTGGGAGAAGCCGCGGCGACGTGCCTTCAGCGCCTCGATGTTCTGCGGCTCGCTCCTCGAAGCGAAGCCCTCCGCGATCGCCTGTTTCGCGACCGGTGCCGGGATCGTCGAGACGACGTGCGTAACGATCTCGGGCAGGTATCCCTTCCGGCGGGTGTAGCGAAACGGCTCGAGGATGAAGATCTGCTCCTGCGATACCGAAGGGGCGAAGTCGGGCTCGGGGCGTTCGAACCGCGGCAAGTCGGGAGAAGCTTCGCCAGCGCGAACCCGCGCCGCCAGTTCGCGTAGCGGATCGGTGAGCAGGGGCTTGGCCGGAGCTTCGCCATCGGTCGCCTCGATGGGCCGGGCGCTGAGCCAGCCGAACCGCTCCTGCCGACCTGCCTCGGATACCGCGATGCCGGGCAGCATCGTCGCGATCATGTGTCCGGTGAGATAGGCGGCCACGTGCTCCGGTGCCTCGCCACTGCGGCGGCCATGGAAGTCGTGGCGGGCGAAGTGCGGGGCGGCGGTGACGGTGATGGCACCGGCGAGCGCGGACTGTGCCTTCGCCAGATCGGCGACGGCCTGTCGAACCCGCTCGGCCGCGGCGTCGATCGCCTTGCCGTCCCGCTCCAGCGTCGCCGCGGCCGCCTCCCGCTCCCCGATGATGCGGGCGTCCTCGATCTTGCCCTCGGTGGCACCGATCCGGCGCTCGACCTCGGCCAGGGCATCGGCGATGCCGGCCGCCGTGCCCTCCACGTCGCGGCAGGCCCGCTCGGCCTCGGCGGTCGCGGCGGCGTCGCTGCCCTGGATCAGCACTTCCCGGCGTCGGGCGACGGCCTGCTCTAGCTCGGCCGCGATCGCGATCTGTCGGGCCTGGAGGTTATCGCGGGTGGTGAGGAGGCCGGCGAGTTCGCTTTCGAGCGTACCGGCGGCGACGAGCTTGGGCTTGGCCATAGGGTGATCCTCCTCAGGCAGCTTCGCGATGGGGGGGCATGTCGAGCGGCGGCAGCGCGATGCCGTCCGCGACGAGCTGGGCTCGCAGGGCGCTGCGCAGGTATTCGGACGTCGACGTCCGCCGCTTGCGGGCCGCTTCGAGGACGGCATCGGCGACGCCGCGCTCGGTGCGGAACCGCATGAATTCAGGGAAGGTCATGGAACGGGCGGCGGTCTGCACGACACGGCTCCTCGGGTGGAGTTCAGCGTGCCAAGAACGTGCCTGAGAGAGGGCGCTTAGGGATACGTCGCGGTTGCCGCTATTGCCGCGGCGTGCCGGCTCCACTTCGCAGGCAGGTGCCGCAGGCCAACTCGTTCGAAGTAGCTGGTCACGGCCGGGCTCCCCCGATCGCCGGCCAAGTATGCGGCGAGAGCTGAGTAGTCGTCGTTCAGGAGCATTTCGAGCGCGGGGCGGCTCACGACCCATGGGCCTCCGCCGACACGGCGCCCGATCTGATGCTGTTCGCACCAGAGACGCAGGGTCCGCACCGACTTGCCTGCGATTTCCGCAGCCGCCTCGACCGAGATGCCTTCGCGCCGATCAAACGGGATCAGGCAGCAGTGGGACACTATCCGAACTCCCTGTTTAGGCGGGATGGGGGGACCTGGGGAGACTTGGGGGGAGTGTTTCAGCCGCTCCCTACAAACTGTCAGACGTGTCGCGTCACGCGCGGAGCGGGGCATATCGGCAGGTATAGGGAGGGACTGACACTTCGCATGGGATGGCTGAAACACTCCCCCCATATCCCTGCAACTCCCCCCCACTCGGTACCCGGTGCTTACTCGGCGGCATGGGCGAAATGCCACTCGTCCGGATCGATTGTGCCAGCGTTGAAGCCGAGGCTGTACTTGTTGCCGCGCTTCGGATCGAGCCTGACATGAAGCTGGCCTCCAGACACGACTCGCCCGCTGATAGATTTGAACCACAGGCCGAGAGCATTGCTGTTGACTACGCCACCGCGACCAGCCCGCCTCAGTAGGAGGTCACGGAACTCCGGCGTCTTGAACTCTCTGCCGAAACTTCCGTAGGCCTCGGCTTGCTCGCACGCGACTTGGATGATGCTGTTAACCGAGTAGGGTGAGTTCAGGTGCAGCAGCGGGTGGTCGCGCCAGTGCCCGAACAGTTCGCGGATTGCGGACAGTTCCGGGTCCTCCGCCCGCGCGGTCTCCATGCTGTCGACTGGATCGGACTCGCCGAGCCAGATCAGCGGCGCGCGCACCATGTCGGACCAGACCTCATAGGAGCCGACGGGCCCGCAGACGGTGGGCGCGCCGGCCGCGCGGTAGGCCAGCACGATGGTGAGCGCCGCGGCAACGTAGGCGCCGCGATCCGCCAGCACGCGTTCCACCGGCTTGAAAGCGAACTCCCGCAGCTCGGGCCGCTCCACCTTGGCGTCCAGCGCACAGGTGATGGTGCGCCGGGTCATGTCGCCGACGAGCGTCAGGTTGTTGCCGGTGGCGAAGACGGTCGAGCGGCACTCGATCTCCGGCGCGTCGCTGGTGCCGAGGATGCGCGCCCGTACCATGGGCCGCTCCGTCATCTGGCAGAGCGTGTCCCCGCCCAGCGGGCCGTTGACGTTGTCGATGGACACGATCGGATCGGCGTTGAGCAGCAGGGACACCAGCCGCTTCTCGGTCTCCTCGTCCGTCTTGCCCGCCGCGATCACGGGCGAGCGCCGACCGGTCGCGATGGTCGAGATCACGTCCACGAGGTAGCTCTTACCGGTGCCCGGGGTGTGGGCGTTGATGGCGTGCAGCGGCGTCACCGACAGCGCACCGCGCGCCACGGCCGTGAGGATCCCGGAGAGCGCCACGGCCCGGTCGATCGCCGCGACGAAGGGGAAGCCTGAGATCAGGTCTGTGAGAAGGCACAAGGCGCGCTCGGCGTCCTCGCGTGTCGGCCGTTCCGGAATCGGCGGTAGGTGGAATCCCTCTGGCAGCTCCAGGAGGAGCCGCGTCGCCGGATCGTAGCCGGGTTGAGACAGGATTGTCCCGTCCGGCCGCAACGTCGGCGTCGTCACGATGCCGGCCACGGCAGGCAGGCGCCATTCGCCATCCCGGGCCAGTAACGCCAGGATCGCGTCCTTCGGCGGGTTGGTATCCATCCAGTCCTCGGACCGCAGGTCGAACCGCTGGAAGCGGGCGACGCGCGCGGCATGGTCCAACATGCTGGCGGGACACATGGGCTTGAACCGGGTCGTCAGGGTCTTGCCGCCCTTGGCCGCCGCGGCCACCTCGATCACCGGCCGCACCAGCGAACCGGCGCGCGTGTAGATCGGGGCGCCGGCCGCAATCAGCGCCGCCTCTGTCTGGTCGACGACGCGGGGGACCTGCCCGGCTACGACGAGGATGACGGGCCGTTCGTCGGGCGATCCATCCTCATCGGAAGGGGTATGGCCGGGTGCGGCCCGCTTACGGCGCTTGCCGCCCGTCCGGGCCTTGGTCTCGGCCTTGTTCCAGCAGCGATGCACCTCGACTTCGAGGCGATCGCCGTACTTCTCCGCGATGCCGGTCGGGTGCAGGGCCAGCAGCGCGACGATCTCGGGCGCGGTCCAGCCGTAATCCTTCAGCCAGCCGACGACGTGCATGAACTTTCCGGAGCGCTCGCCCTCCGGCGCGCCGCACTCGATCAGCCGCAGCAGCTCACCGGGGAGGTCGCGGCGGCGGTCCTCATCGGAGCGCGGCGCCTTCGGCCTCTCCTTCCGGCTCTTCGCCTCGCGCGCCGCCTCATCCAGCCACACCACGGTGCGGTCGATCTGCGCATCGATGTTCGCCAATACGTCCGGGGAGCCGGGCAGGTGATCGCCCGTGACGACGATGAAGCGAGCGGTACGGCGGTACGTCTCGATCTTGCCCTTGGGCGAGCCCGGCACCCGCTGGTTCCGATGGACCTCCGACCCTTCCGCCAAGCCGATGATGCGCAGTCCGGTGCCGGAGATCGTGACCTCGGCGTAGGAGGCCGAATCGGCTACCTGCACCTCGCTCCACTCCTCCAATGCACCGGTCGCCGGGTCGCGGCAGTCGTCGAGGTCGAACGAGCCCCATTTCCCGTCGGCGAGCGAGGCGCCGATGCCGTGCGCGCGCCCGGCCTCAACGGCGGCGATCGCGGTCTCGAACGAGCGCCAAGTCCGGCGATCGTTACTCTTGGCTTTCCGGCCCGGCGCGTCGGCGATGTACGGCACCTTCGTCAGCCGATCAGGCCGGCCGTTCTTGCCGTCCACGATCTCCCAGCGCCAGACGAGCCATCGATCCTCGACCTGGAGCGGCACGAGCGCGGCGGGCAGCTTGCGGAACTTCGTGCCGGGCGCCGGCAGGGGAGGAGGAATCGTGGCGCCCGCGCTCAATGCAGCCTCCTGCGGCGCTCGGTCTCGATCCGGCCGATCGTCGTGTCCGGCTCGCCGTTGAGGAAGCGGAACAGGTCGAGGCAGACGGCTTCGGGCGGATCAGGGAACTGATCCTCGGGCCATGCGCAGAGCCGCCGGATGCGCCCGCCGGGCACGACCTGATGGACGACGGTCGCCCAGCGATAGCCCGATGGCACCGCCGGAAGCGATTGCCCGTCGCGGATCAGCGCGTCGATCTCCGGCTGTTCGGTCCAACGCACCCGAGTCGTGCGCTCAGGCTTTCCACGGAAGAATGCCCGATCCTTGTCGAGTACCGCCTCCAACTCGGGAGGCCTTGTCGGCAGCCCGTGCGCAACAGTATGACGATTGCCAGATGCTGCTTTATGGCGCCGCTTCGATCCGCTGCCGTTCCGGGCTCCTACCCCCGGAGCGGCAGTTTCGTTTCGGAAGGGCTGCGGGTTGGGTGTACGGCCAAAAAGCCGTTGCTGATCAATGGGGGAGAAAACCCCCGAACCTGGAGCTAAGTGTCTGTAATTTACACGATTTCTGCGCTTCCCTTGGGAGCGCCACCGGCTAATCTAGCCCTCATATGGGCTGACACCCTTCCCATCTTGGTGATCGACTTCGTTGCCGCGCATATGAATGGGCGGTACGAACAGCCTTGGCGCTGATGTCGCACGCGATCTGCGACAAGCGCGGCATTCACAGCTTCCGCCGCATCATCCTCCCTGCCGTTGCTCTGCTCATGCCGCCTTCGTAGACTGGCAAGCGGAAGTCGCATGGGAGCGGATGCAGGGCTCAAGCGTGCGGCGTCCCCGTTTCTGCGTGACGACATCGCTGAGTTCGCGTTGGCCGAGCGGGCCAAGGGGGAGAGGCCCTCACCCATCGCCCTACCGCGCGAGTCTGACTGGATAACAGCCGACGACAGCGCAGTGGGATTGGCAGCGCTATGGGCCCCTGTGCGAGTGCCTGGATTGGCCCATGCAAAGCAGAGCACGCTCCGACCGATTACATCGACAAGCCGCACCATTGGGTCGTAAAAGCTTCGTTTATCTGGAAATTCGGACACCCGAACGACGACCGATACTTGTATAACGAAAGGCGTGCGGAGCGCTTCGCGATGTCGGCGCCCCCCTGTCGGTGCAACTGAGGCAGATCAAGGATTGATGCGATTGGCAGTCGTTGCCGATGGCTCGGCAGCTGTAAGCCGAGATCCGCTCCCCCATCAGGGAGGCATGGCCACCGATCCTCGCCAAGTACATCGAACCGATGCGCGGGATTTTGGCGATCTATGGCGCTCGATAGGCCACGAGGACTGGCACCCCTCCCCCATACCCGCGTGATGGGCAGCAAAACCGGGCGCCAATCCCAGTTGACGCCGCGTCGGCACCGAAGCCGACGCGGCGCGTTTGTCTAGAAGTAATAACCGATATTGACGAAGAACGCTTTCTTCCATTTTCGGTCTCCGCCCATGGCGAGACCGTTGGTATATTGTCCGGCGCCGATATAGGGGTCGTTTCGGCCGAACAGGCCTTCGGTATAGATGATGAGGCTGGGATCGGCCGTCAGGGTCCAGATCGTGCCGAGGGTGAAGCGCTCGGACGTGCTGAAATCGGCGCGGTCCTTGAAGTAGGCGCTGTAGTTCAAGTAGGGCACGATCGTGAACGGACCGATCGGATCGGCGACCTTGTAGGAGACGTCGGCCGAGACGAAGTTGCCCCGCGTGGCCATGTTGTACGACACGTCGAAGCCGCCGACCGTCAAGAGATCGTTGCGGATCGGGTTCCTCGGATCGATGTCCTGGCGAACATAAATCGCCTTGAAGCCCCAAGCACCGTGCGTGGCGTTGACGTGCACGCTTTCGAGCTGCTTCGAGCCGGTCTGCCGGGTATCGAAGTTGTAGATGCTCGAATGCCAGATCGAAGCGCCGACCGCGAGCGAGGCGATGTCGTTCTTGACGAAGAAGTACTCGCCCCGGCCGATGAACATGTTCTCTTCGGAGTTGCGCGTTCCGAAGGGAATGAAGCTATCCGCGATGACGATATTCGTGGAATAGCGCGCGCTGTCGCGGCTGAGGCCGAAGCCGTTCGGGTTAGCACCCGGATAAAAGCCGAACTGATAGTTGAAGTCCGGCTCGACATGCGCGTATTTCACACCGAGATTGTAGATCTCTTCCACGCCCATCACGAAGCCGAGCGAGCCGAGGAAGGTGTTGGTGAAGTACGGCGTCAGGCCGAACGGCACTTGGTTCATGCCGAAGGTGAGACTGTCCTCGGGCGTGAGCTTGTAGCCGAGATAGGCCCACATCGGGAAGTTCACCTCGCCCGGGTGATTGTCGTAGCCGAAGCGTGTCCCGTAGAGAAAGCTTCCGCCGTAGAAGCGATACTGGGCCGCGCCGAAGATCGTGTCGGAATCGTAGATCGCCTTCAGCGAGAGCGTGTCGAAGGAGAAGTTTTCCGTCGTCTTGGCGAAACCACCGCGGCTGACGTCATCGAAGCGCAGGTCGTAGCGGACGCGGAACGCGCCGCCGAAGGTGAACTTGCCGATCCCACCCGTCGCCGGATCGGGATGGGGTGTCGGATCGGGCACCGCGATCGGCTGCTCGCGATTGACCGCGCTCGGCTCGGCATCGAGCTCCTGAGTTCCCTGATCCTGGGCCCAGACAGGCTGGATCGGTAAGAGGCCGGCCCCCGCGCAGAGCGCGAGAACGGCTGCCAACTTCGTCGACCTCATGGTGCGCGATCCTCTCGCCTGTGCAGAAGATGGAATCCGTGCAGCACCGCCCCCGGCTCACGGATGATGGGTTGAGTGACCGCAACCCGCCGTTCCGCGGCCGCGCCGAATCCCTTCGGCTCGGAGACCTACGGTTCTGCGTCTGCGGCGCAGGCCCCGGCCGCACGTCGGCACGCTCTCGCATCGCGTGAGCGATGAAGAGGGGGCCTCAGGGGCAGGGAGCGTTCATGGCCACGGCGGATCGGCCGAGGGCGCGGAACGCATACTTTTGGTTGAGGTTGTTTTTACTCGTCGATGGCAGCTCAGAACTTGGGCGCCAGAGAAAAAGGCCGTGCGCTACGCTTTGAAGTCTGCACCCAACCTTTTATCTCGATGTCTAACCGTAATACGTAAGACCGTAAGCGGACAAGGCATTTCAAGAGGCATCGCGACTAAAAATTGATCTTTATCAATTTTTTCCCGGCTCGGGATCGGCCGGCCACAGCGCGGAAATCCGGCGCGTACACATCACGCAGTCGGACTTCCGGGCGCGCTCAAGCGCTTTCCGACGAAGTGGACATCGGTTCGGCGAAAGAAGGCACGTTGCAACACAGACCGAGAGACGCCGGCCTGATGCCATCAGGTCGGATACGGCTCGAGGCGCCTTCGTTTCGATGTCGGAATGGGGAGCGCGGAGCTGGCGTTAGGCCCCGCGCTGCGGAACCGTGGCCAGGGGCGGTGTCATCGCAAATCCGGTCGATCCCATCGCCCGCACGATGGGTCGTCCCCTCAGGTACCGCACGGGCCGAGCGAGACAGGTCCCGCTGGGATCAAGCGGAAAGCCGGGTCAGTTCGGGAAGATCTGCGCCTGCTCCGGCTGCCAGGCCAGGGCGACCCGCTCGCCCACCCGCGCGCGTCCGGTACCGCCGCACGGCGTACGGACGGTGAGGCTCTCACCCCAGGCCGTGGCGACGCTGTACTGCATCGCCTCGCCGCGGAAGCTGGCCTCGTCGATGGTCCCGAGGATCGCGCCCGCCGGGGCGCTGTCGGGATTATGCAGCCGGATCGCGTCGGGCCGCACCATCAGCACGCCGCGCTCGCACTGGGCCGGCATCGCCGCCAGCGACACGCCGCTCACCGGCGTCCCGTCATCGAGGAGGATCGCCCCGTCCACCGCGCCGCGCTCGCGGTCGATGCGGCAGGGCATGAAGTTCGAATGTCCGATGAAGCCGGCGACGAAGCGCGAGGCGGGCGCGTCGTAGAGATCCCGCCCGGTGCCGAGCTGCTCGATCCGCCCCTGGCGGAACAGGGCGATCCGGTCAGACAGGTGTAGCGCCTCCTCCTGATCGTGGGTCACGTAGAGGATCGTCACGCCGGTCTCGTGGTGGACGCGCTTGATCTCGTGCTGGAGTTCGTCGCGCAGGCTCTTGTCTAGGGCGGAGAGCGGCTCGTCCATCAGGAGTAGCGGCGGCTCGTAGGCGAGTGCCCGGGCGAGCGCCACACGCTGCTGCTGCCCACCGGAGAGCTGTGCCGGCTTGCGGTCGGCATAGGCTTCGAGTTGCACGAGCCGGAGCATTACCTTAACCCGGGCGTCGATATCGGCGCGGCTCCGGCGCCGGACCTTGAGCGGGAAGCCGATATTCTCGGCGATCGTCATCTGCGGGAACAGCGTGTAGCGCTGGAACACCATGCCGATGTTGCGCTTGTTCGAGGGCGTGTTCAGGATCGAGCGCCCCTCGATCAAGACATCGCCGGAATTCGGCTCTTGAAAGCCGGCGATGACGTAGAGCGTGGTGCTCTTGCCCGAGCCGGACGGGCCGAGGAAGGTCACGAACTCGCCGCGGGCGACATCCAGGGTGACCGCCTCGACCGCCACGACCGAGCCGTAGCTGCGCCGGATGCCTTGGATCGCCAGGAACGGATGGTCGGAGGGAGGGCTGGACGGAGACCTCATGCGCGGACGTCCTTCTTCTTGAGGGCGGCGGAGAGCAGCATCAGCACGGCCGTGAGCGCGACGAGCAGGGTGGAGACGGCGGCGACGACGGGCGAGAGATCCTGGCGCAGCACGCCCCAGATCCGGACCGGCAGCGTCTGGATGTCCGGGCTCGCCATGAAGATCGCCACGACGACCTCGTCCCAGGAGGCGAGGAAGGAGAACAGGGCCGCGGTGGCGATGCCCGGCATGATCGCCGGCAGGGTGACCCGGATCTTAGCCTCCATCGGCGAGGCGCCGCACAGCACGGCCGCATCCTCGATGGAGGGGTCGAACCGCTCGAGTGCACCGCTGATCGAGATGATCGAGAGCGGCAGTGCGAGCAGGAGGTGGGCGAGGACGAAGCCGAGTTCCGTCCCGTTGAGCTGAAGCCGGAGGAACAGCGCGTAGAGCGCCACCGCCAGCACGACCACCGGCAGGATCATCGGCATCAGGAACAGGGCCCGCACCGTCTCCCGACCGGGGAAGCGGCTACGCACCAGACCGAACGAGGTGACCAGACCGAGCGCCACGCTCAACACCGTGACCCAGGCGGCGATCCGCAGGCTCGTCAGGAAGGCGAAGATCCAGTCGGGGTCGTCGAACAGGTCCGCGTACCACCGCAGGGTCCAGCCCGGCGGCGGGAACTGCATCCATTGCGAGTCGCCGAAGGACAGGGCGACGAGCACCAGGATCGGGAGGAGCAGGAACAGCCCGACCGTGAGACCGATACCGCAGAGCACGAAGCGCAGGCCGCCGAGGCGGGAATAGGTGAGAAGCATCGATCCCTCCTCAGGCCGTGCTGCGGGTTCCGAAGAACCGGACTTGGAGCGAATAGAGAATCAGGGTCAGAACCAAGAGGATCGTCGCGGCCGTGCTGGCCAATCCCCAGTCGAGCAGCGACTGCACGAGCTGCGCGATCAGTTCCGGCAGCATCATGTTGGCGGTGCCGCCCAGGAGTGCGGGCGTCACGAAGTAGCCGAGCGACATCACGAAGATCATGAGCGCCCCGGAGGCGATCGGCCCGGAGAGCATCGGCAGCAGAATGCGGGTCAGGCACTGCCATCGGGTGGCGCCGCAGAGCGAGGCGGCCTGGAGCACGCTCGGATCGATCGTCCGCATGGCCGAGGTCAGCGGCAACACCATGAAGGGCAGCATGATGTAGGTCATGCCGAGGGTGACGCCGATGAGGTTGTTGGTCAGCGTCAGCGGCGCCGAGATCAGGCCGAGCCCCAGCAGGGCGCGGTTGATCAGGCCCGTCCCCTGGAGGAGCACCATCCAGGCATAGGTCCGGGCCAGCAGGTTGGTCCACATCGACAGGACGACGATGCCGGCCAGGAGTCCCGCCAGCCGGCGCGGCGCGATGGCGAGGAACCAGGCCGTCGGGAACCCGATCACCAGGCTCGCGCCGGTCACGAGACTGGCGACGAGGAAGGTGTTGCCCAGAACCTTGAGGTAGGTCGTGCCGGCGAAGAAGGCGGCGTAGTTGCCCAGGCCCAGCGTCGGCTCGGTGATGCTGCGCAGGAGCAGCGCCAGTACCGGAACCACGAACAGAAGCAGGACGAAGACGAGGGCGGGGAGGACCGCACCGAAACCCCGCAAGCGCCGGGTCCAGGTGGGTGGGGCATCCTGCAGCGGCAGGGCCTGCAACTGTGCCGCGGTCATGGCGCGGTTCCGTTCGCTCACGCGCCCATCACCGCGTCTGCCACGCGTACCAGCGCTTGCCGATTCCCTCGCGGTTCTTGGCCCAGTACGCCATGTTCAGGTTGATCTGCGTCGCCTCGTGCCGGTTCGGCAGCGTCTCGGCGATGGCGGGATCCATCAGCTTGGCCGAGCCGAGATTGATCGGGGCGTAGCGCGTGGCGGCGGCGAAGTCGGCCTGCTCCTTGGCGCCGGTGGCGGCGGCGATGAACCCCATCGCGGCCTGCCGGTTGCTGCTTCCCTTGGGCACCACCAGCATGTCGGCGGTGGTGAGGTTCTGCTCCCAGGCGATTCCGACCGGCTGCTTGTCCTGCTCGAGGGCGGCGATGCGGCCGTTCCAGAACTGCCCCATCGCGACCTCACCGGAGGCGAGGAGCTGCTGCGACTGCGCACCGCCCGACCACCAGATGATCTCGGACTTGATGGTGTCGAGCTTGGCGAACGCCCGGTCGAGATCGAGCGGGTAGAGCTTGTCCGGGGCGACGCCGTCGGCGAGCAGCGCGATTTCCAGAGCTCCGGGCGCCGACCACTTGTAGAAGGTGCGCTTGCCGGGGAAAGTCTTGGTGTCGAACAGGTCGGCCCAGCTCTTCGGCGCGGCCGGGAAGTGCTTGGTGCCGTAGCCGAGGACGAAGGCGTAGTAGAAGCTGCCGACCGCGTGATCGGTCACGAAGCGGGGGTCGAGGGTGTCGCGCTTGACCACCGAGAAGTCGATCGGCTCCAGAAGGCCGTCGCGCGCGGCCTGGGCGGCGAAGTCGTACTCGACGTCGACGACGTCCCAGCCGACATTGCCGCTCTCGACCATCGCCTTGAACTTCCCGTAATCGGTCGGGCCGTCCAACTGCACGCGCACGCCGCTCGCCTTGGTGTAGGGCCGGACCCAGGCGGTCTTCTGCGCCTCCTGCGTCGTGCCACCCCAGCTCGTGAAGACGATGCTGCGCGCGGCCGCCGTGGCCTGCGGCAGCAGGGACGTCGTCGGCAGTGCCACGAGGGCGGTCCCGAACGTGGCGGCGGCGATGCCGATAATGGTCCTGCGCTTCATACTGGCCCCCTCTGGCTGTGATGCGACTGGCTGGGGCGATTGTCCGACCGCCCCGACGGATCTTGCGCGGGCTACGGCTGGAACGGCGCGGCCCGGAGGATCTTGGATTCCATGGTCTCGATCAGAGCCTGGATCTTGGGCAGGAAGGCTGCCCAGGCGGGATCGGCCGCCAGCGCCGCCCGGCGGGTCTCGCGATCGGCGAGATCCCGGTAGCCCCAGATGTGGACGATCTCGTTGAGCGGGCCGATCTCGGTGGCGTAGTAGCCGACGAGGTTTCCGAGATGGCCGCGCTGGATCGTGATGCCCTCCTCCCCGACGAGGGTGAGGTAGGCAGGAACGGTGCCGGTCTTCAGGCGATAGGTCCGCATTTCGTAGATCACCGGCCCCTCCTCAGCGCATCACGAACGGATCGGGGATCGGGTCGTCGGAGGTGCGGATCCAGACCGATTTCGTGCGGGTGTAGTCGAGCATCGATTCGAGCCCGCCCTCGCGGCCCAGCCCCGAGAGGCCGAAGCCGCCGAAGGGCACGATCGGCGAGATCGCCCGGTAGGTGTTGACCCAGACGATGCCGGCGCGCAGCCGCCGGATGCAGCGGTGGGCCCGCGTCAGGCTGGCGGTGAACACGCCCGCGGCGAGGCCGAAAGGCGAGTCGTTGGCGAGCGCCACCGCCTCCGCCTCGTCCTCGAACGGGATGACCGTGAGGACGGGGCCGAACAGCTCCTCGGCAGCGCATGGGGTCTTGGGTCGCGCGTCGGCGATGATCGTGGGCAGGTAGTAGAAGCCTTCGGGAAAACCTTCCGGCCGGGCGCCGCCGACGACAAGGCGGGCGCCGGCCTCGAGGCTTGCCGCCACCACCGTCTCGATGTGTTCCCGTTGCCGGGCCGTGGCGAGCGGGCCGACCTCGGTCTCGGGGTCGCCCGGTGCGCCGAGGCGGATCGCCCGCGCCTTCTCGGTGAGGATCGCGACGAAGCGGTCGTGCACGCTGCGCTCGACCAGCAGGCGCGAGCCGGCCACGCAGCTCTGACCGGCCGCGGCGAAGATGCCGGCGACGACCGCGTTGGCGGCGCTGTCGAGATCCGCATCGGCGAAGACGAGGACCGGCGACTTGCCGCCGAGTTCCAGCGAGGTCGCCGCGAGGTTGTTGGCGGTGTTGCGCACGATGTGGCGGGCCGTGCCGGGACCACCGGTGAAGGCGACTCGGGCGACCAGCGGATGGCTCGTCAGCGGCGCGCCGCAGCCCACCGCATCGCCCGTGACGATGTTGACGACGCCGGGCGGAAAGCCGGCCTCGTGCACGAGTTCGGCGAAGGCGAGCAACGGGGCGGGCGCCTCCTCGGAGGCCTTCAGCACGACGGTGCAGCCCGCCGCCAGCGCCGGCCCGAGCTTGACCGCCGACAGGAACAGCGAGGAGTTCCAGGGCACAATCGCCGCGACCACGCCGATCGGCTCGCGCCGGGTGAACACTTCCATATCCGGCTTGTCGACCGGCAGGTGGGCGCCGTGCAGCTTGTCCGCGAGGCCGCCGAAATAGCGGTAATACTCCGCCACGTAGCCGATCTGGGCCCGGGTCTCGCGGATGATCTTGCCGGTGTCGCGCGTCTCGAGTTCGGCCAGATGCCCGGCCCGCGCGGCGACGAGGTCGGCCAACCGCATCAACAGCGCGCCGCGCCGGCTCGGGACGAGATCCGCCCAGGCCGGATCGCGCTGGGCGCGGTCGGCGGCGCGCACGGCCCGATCGATGTCGGCGGGGGTCGCCGCCGGCATCAGGGCCCAGGGCCGGCCGGTGGCCGGATCGAGGCTCTCGAAGGTCGCCTGCGGCTCGGGGAAGGCCCCGTCGATATAGGCGCGGAAGGTGGGGAGCATGGCGGGGGCGCTCATGCGAAGGCCGGCATGACGTCGCGGATGAAGAGCTCCAGCGAGCGCTTCTTGCGCGCATGGCCGATGCCGCTGTCGATCCAGACGGCGTATTGATCGTAGCCCATCGCCTCGTAGGCCTTCAGGCGGGCGATGACCGTCTCGGGCTCGCCGATGACGAGGTTCTGGGCGATCTTCTCCGGCGCGAATTGCGGCATCGAGGCCTGCAGCTCGGCGTCGAGGCCGCGAATGAAGCCCTGCTCGATCGGCAGCTTGTTCTGGAACAGGGCGCCGAAGGCGCAGAAGAACCGGCTCAGATCCTGGCTCAGCTGCGCCGTCTCCTCGGGGGATTCGGACACGAAGGTGTGCTGCAGCAGCATGATCTGCGGGCGCGGCACGCTAGGCGCATCGGCACAGGCCTTGTCGAACCGGCTGATCAGCGCCTCGACCTCGCTGTCGCCCGAGGCGAGCGGCGTGACCTGAACGTTGCAGCCGTTCTCCACCGCGAAGGCGTGGGAGTTCGGATCGCGCGCCGCGACCCAGACCGGAATGCCCGTCTGCTGAAGCGGCTTGGGCGTCGTCGTCGTCTTGGGAAACTGCCAGAACTCGCCTTCGTGGGTGTAGTCGCCCGCCCACAGGCCGCGCAGGGCCGGGATCATCTCGCGCATCCGCTGGCCGGCGCCCCAGGCGTCGAGGCCGGGCATCAGCCGCTCGTACTCGAAGCTGTAGGCGCCGCGGGCGATGCCGAGATCGAGCCGCCCGCCGGTGGCGAGGTCGGTCATCGCCGCTTCGCCGGCCAGCCGGATCGGATGCCAGAACGGCGCGATTACCGTGCCGGTCCCGAGCCGGATGCGATCGGTGCGGGCGCCGAGATAGGCGAGGTTGATGAAGGGATTGGGAGCGATCGTGAACTCCATCCCATGGTGCTCGCCGATCCAGGCCGCCTCGAACCCGCCCCGCTCCGCAGTCTGGACGAGATCGGTCAGTTCATCGAACAGCGCGGCGTGGTTCTGCGCGTCATCGAAGCGCTCCATGTGGACGAAGAGGGAGAATTTCATGTCGGCCTCGGCGAAAGGGGCTGTGCGCGACGGCGTGGAATCGGGCGGCGTTCGAGGTTCGAGCGCGGGGCGGCCGATCAGGCCGCCGCACCCGGATGGAGGGCCTGGATGGTCCCTTCGCTGACATTGCCCGCATAGATGCCGAAGGCGTTCTCCCGGCGCTCGCGGGCGTAGCGTTCCAGCATCGTCCGGCTCGCCGGATCCCGGATCGGGCAGTTCGCGAGATCCGCGACCGGCCAGCGGCGGGTGCCGGGGCCGGGATGGCCGGCGAAGGTTCCGCGGTAGACGATCGCGGTCGAGGCGCCCGCCGTGCCGGGATTCTCGTACACGGCGAACAGGAACCCGAGTTCGGCGACGATGCCCTTGGAGGCGAGCTGGCCGTGAATGCTCTTCGGATCCGTGGCCGGTTCGATGCAGGCCGCCGAAGGCAGGGCGAACTGGCCGTCACGCTCCTCGACGAGGAGAACTTCGCCCTCCGATTCGAGGATCGCCCGGACCTCGGTGGAGCGGGTGCTGGCGACCATCGCATCCTGGGCCAAGCCGAAATCGACATAGGCGCCGCGGCAATAGCCGAGGGGCATCCGGTGGCTGCCCTCGAAATCGACTACCTCGCCGATAAGGATGTCGTGGTCGCCCGCCGCCACCACCTGGTGAAGGCGGCAATCGAACCACGCGGCGCAATTCTCCAGCACGGGGGAGCCGGTGGCCCCCGAAAACCAATCGACCTGATCGAACTTGTCGGGCCGCTTGGAGGCGAACACGCCCGACACGTCGCGCTGGTCCTGCGCCAGGATGTTGACGGCAAAGCGCGGCGCGGCCTTGAAGACCGGATGGCTCGAGGCGGTGCGGGCAATGCAGATCGAGATGAGCGGCGGATCGAGCGAGACCGAACTGAAGGAGTTGGCCGTGAACCCCCGCGGCTCGCCGTTCTCCTGCAACGTGGTCACCACGGTGACCCCGGTGGCGAAGGTGCCGAGCGCGTTGCGGAAGCGCCTGGGTGCGGCGGCGGTCTCGTCCGCTTCGAGGCTGGCGATGAAACGCGCGATCTCGGCATTGACCCGGGCCGCCCCGACCAGCGGCATCATGTGGCGCTCGCCCGACAGGACGAACCCACGGGCGCCCGGAACCGCGGCGGCCATCGCCCGCGTCATCTCCGGCGTGGAGTTGGGATCGTGCTGGCCCGTCATGAACAGGGCCGGGACCGACAGGTTCTGGAGTCGCTCCGCATAGGCGGCGTCGGCGGTGGCGAAGACGCGGTAGGCCAGGGCGTAGCCCCGGTCGTCGGCCCGTTCCAGCAGCGCCCGCATCCGCTCCGCCTCATCAGCCAGATGCGGCGGCACCAGGGAGCCGAACCAGCGCGCCAGGGTCGTTTCGATCCCGGGGCTGGCCTCACCCGCCTCCAGCGCCTCGACCCGGCGCAGGACCGCCTGACCCTGCTCGGGGCTGCGGCGGTAGACGGCGTTGAGCGCGGTGACGCTGCCGACGCGCGCCGGATGCGACAGGGCCGCCTCCAGCGCCACCATCGCGCCCATCGAGTGGCCGACGAGGTGGGCGCGCTCGATTCCCAGCCCGTCGAGCACCCCGATGAGCTGGGCGGCGTAGTCCGCCAGCTCCGGCCTGCCCTTCGGCCGGTCGGAGGCGCCATGGCCCATCATATCGTAGGCGTGCACCGGCCGCTGTTCGGCGAAGGCGGCGATCTGCGGCCGCCAGACGGTATGGTCGAGGCCGACCCCGTGGATGAACAGGATCGGGGTCGCACCGGTGGCGGCGCCGGCCGAGGCGACGGCGGTGCGCCGTCCGGCGCTGTCGGTCAGGAGGACAGGGGATGCGCGCTCAGGCATCGCCGGCCTCGATCTCGCGCAGATCCTGGTAACGGTCGCCGATGCGGTGATGCGGACGGCCGCCGACCGAGGCGCCGAGCGCGACCACGAGCTCGTCGGGCGCCGGCGCGTCGAGAATCGAGAACTGCACGGTCAGGTAATGCGAGCGCATGCCCTCGTCGTGCTTGTGCATCAGCGGAATCACGATCGGGCAATCGGGGCCGCCGCGCGTGTTGGTGAAGCTCAGGTAGCTCTTAGCGCCCAC
>NZ_LMNS01000035.1 GCF_001423405.1 Methylobacterium sp. Leaf123
CCATCCGGGCCTGAAGCCCGCGACCTCCATCCACCGCGCTACTCTCCCTCGGCCCCTCCACCCCTGAAAATCAGCGTTCTCACACGACCTCGGTCGGGTGCGGAACGTCCGCTTCGAGGCGAGTGGCTGACTTCCGCTCCCCACCCCATCCGGACCTTCGCCAGCGGCGCTTCCAGGGTCCGCTTAGGGTCAGGAGTTCGCACGCCCATTGTTCTGCTGTGCGCCACTTACGGACATTCGCATGGTGCTGGTTGGATGTCCGCCTACAGCAAAGAGGCTGGCTCGACCCCTGCAGATACCAAACCGACTGACTCGCGCCTGATCAGGGCTTCTGACAAGTCTGCCCGGCCACCCCGACGTATGGGCATGAAAGTGGAACGCCCGTGGCCGGGATGCGCCCTTCGAACGGTTGCCTCCGGATCTAATCGAAGCCACCATCTACAGCCGGCTCGACGCGTGCCACTTATTGGCGCGAAGCTCGTGAATTTGCCTCCGCACGAATTGTCCGCACCCGATCCGCAACCTGTTGCGGCCATAGCCTTTCGCGACGTCATCATCGCTGAGATGAAACATATATCAAGGCGGAACAGCCTTGCCCAGCTGACCTGCGTCATCTTGTGCTGGAATAAAGCGAGTTTCTGCCAACGAAACAGGCTCGCTGTTAAGACTGAAGCCGCCACGGTCTCCAGCGGAGGCCGAGATGCAGTCGATACTAACCTGCGTTACGCAGGCACATGACCCTCGGCTGATGCTGCTGGCAGGTTTTATCTGCGTCGCGGGCATCTACGCTTCCTTCGCCGTCGCCAACCAAGCAGGTCGCTCGGAGGGTGCGGCACGCCGCAACTGGGCCGCCGTCAGCATCATCGCCGCCGGCTGCACCGCCTGGGCGACCCACATGATCGCCATTCTCGCCTTCGATCCAGGCATGGCGGCAGGCTTCGAGCCGATCATGACCGCCCTATCACTGTTGACCGCGATCGGTGGGATTGGTCTCGGCATGGCGCTCGCCGTCGGCCGGCGGCATCGTCTCAGAGTCCGTCCGATAAGTCATGATGCTCGCCCGAGCCTTCGGACGAGGATCATGACGGCGGCGGCGTAGAGGAAGGCCTGGGCCGAGGCGAGGGT
>NZ_LMNS01000036.1 GCF_001423405.1 Methylobacterium sp. Leaf123
GCCGTAACCGGCGTTGAAACCGGCGTAGAAGCCCGTCCAGGTGAACACCGGCACCGGCTGGAACACCGGCGGGGGAGCCGCGCGGCGCGGGAGGTCGGCGGCCGAGGCGGCCACGGTGGCGGCAACGAGCGCGCTCGAAGCGAGGAGCAGGATTTTCATCGTGTCGGTGTCCTGATTTGGCGGGAGCCGGTGTTGGTTGAAGTGGTCCCGGGATCTCCCCGGTATCCGTCGCCCTCCAGCGATGAAGCGATCAATGCACCGGAACCCGTCAACGAAAGGTGAAGCTTACCCAGCCGTGAGCGCTCGATCAGGCCCGACGTGTCTTTGCGCACATCGTTGGCTCGTCTTGTCGAAAACCGGTAACAGTCAAACCCTCCAGCACAGCCTGGCGATAATACGGTTAATGACTAGTTTCTTCGGTCGCGCAAGACCGCATTAACCATGCTCGGGCGATCATCTCCCCGCGCCGGCGCCCGATCTCGGATCCGGCCCGATGGATTGCGCCGCCCATGTCCTTCGATTCCGGCTCGCCCAGACCGCGCGGCCCCCTCGCATGGTCGATCAAGACCGCGCTGATCGTCGGCCTCGGCGCCATGGCCCTCGCCCACCACATCGCCCAACCGCTCAACAAGCCGCCCCATCGCGGGATCGACCCGGAGGTGACGGGCTCGATCGGCCTCAAGGCGCAGACGCCGCGGCTCGACCCCTGCACGCTCCGCGGCGCCCTCGGCACGGGCGCGCGTGACTGACCTTCGCGGCGGGGCGCGAGACGTCGGATCCATGCGAGCACGGGCTCGGGAGGGTCTCGGGATACCAGGGACGCAACCGTACCCCGCGTACCCCGCCCGCGCGGGAGGAGGCTGCGCTCATCTGCGGGCGCGAAGAGCGCCCCGCGGAGCGAGTTCGAGGGCCCGGAACGGTCGCTCGAACACAGAGCGGAGCGAAAGCCTGAGGCCGCGGAGGCGACCGCCGACGCTGGAGGCTATGCGAACAACAAGGCCGTCGCATTCAAGCGATCGCCCCGGCTGCGCCGTCTCGGTCGATTGACAAGCAGGCACAGGGGTCTAAGTGTCGCGCGCGTTCGGACGCGTGATGGCGTACCGCGCACGGCTCTCGCGATCCGCCGCCGGCGCGAGCTTTCGAGCCCCTGATCGGCCCACTTCACGCGCACAATGGTTTTCCCTACCCGATGTCTTTCGCCGATCTTGGACTGAGCGACAAGGTACTCCAAGCCGTTACCACGGCCGGCTACACCGAGCCGACGCCGATCCAGGCTCAGGCGATTCCGCATGTGCTCGCCCGGCGCGACGTGCTCGGCATCGCCCAGACCGGTACCGGCAAGACCGCCGCCTTCACCCTGCCGATGCTGACCATGCTGGAGACCGGCCGTGCCCGGGCTCGCATGCCGCGCACGCTCATCCTCGAGCCGACCCGCGAACTCGCGGCGCAGGTCGAGGAGAATTTCGAGCGCTACGGTACCAACCACAAGCTCAACGTGGCGCTCATCATCGGCGGCGTCTCCTTCGCCGACCAGGATGCCAAGCTCACCCGCGGCACCGACGTGCTGATCGCGACGCCGGGGCGCCTGCTCGACCATTTCGAGCGCGGCAAGCTGCTGCTGACCGGCGTCGAGCTTCTCGTCATCGACGAGGCCGACCGGATGCTCGACATGGGGTTCATTCCCGACATCGAGCGCATCGTGAAGATGGTGCCCTTCACGCGCCAGACGCTGTTCTTCTCCGCGACCATGCCGCCGGAGATCGAGCGGCTGGCCGACATGTTCCTGCACAACCCGCAGCGGGTCGAGGTGGCGCGCCCTGCCTCCACCGCCACGACCATCGAGCAGCGCCTCGTGGCGACGGGCGCGGAGGGCCACGAGAAGCGCAAGGTGCTGCGCCAGCTCATCCGCTCGGCGAGCGAGCTGCAGAACGGCATCATCTTCTGCAACCGCAAGCGCGACGTCGCCCAGCTTCAGCGCTCGCTGACCAGCCACGGCTTCAACGCGGCCGCGCTCCACGGCGACATGGACCAGCGCGCCCGCATGGCCGCCCTCGACGGTTTCCGCAGCGGCGAGGTTCCCCTGCTGGTGGCCTCCGACGTTGCCGCGCGCGGCCTCGATATCCCCGCCGTCAGCCATGTCTTCAACTTCGACGTGCCGCACCACCCGGAGGATTACGTCCACCGGATCGGCCGCACCGGCCGTGCCGGCCGTTCGGGCCAGGCCTTCACCCTGGCGAGCCGAACCGACGAGCGCTCGCTCTCGGCGATCGAGAGCCTGATCGGTCAGCCGATCGCATGGCTTGACGGCGATCTGTCCACCGTCTCGGACGAGGTGGAGGGCGACGAGCCGCGCCGCCGCCGCGGCAGCCGCCGGGCCAAGGAAACCAGCGGTGGCGAGTCAGCCAAGAGCACCGGGCGCAGCACCGAGACGAGTGCCGCCCCGGCGAGCGAAAGCCCCCGCCGCGAGAACCGCTCCCGCGGCGGACGCCGTCCAGCCGCCGAGCGCAGCCGCGCCGAAGCGCCCCGGCGTGAGCCGGTGCGAGAGCCGGAACCGGTTTCCCCTCCCCCGCCCCGCGAGCCCGCCCGCGAGCCCGCCCGGAATGCTCCCGAACGGGCGCGCGGGGAGCGTCGTCCCCCGCGTCGCGACGAGGACGGCGACACGCCGGTCGGCCTCGGCTCGCACGTCCCGGCCTTCCTGCTGAAGCCGACCGGCTTCGGGAAGAGCAAGTAGCGCGCATTCCCGATCCGGTTAATCCCATCGCGCCGGCGCGATGGGGCCTTCCTCAGGCGCCGCGCGGGCTGAGCGAGACGGCCCCCGCTTTGAATCAAGCGGAACCCGTAGCGGCCGGTGACGGCAGGCGCGCCCTTTGCGCTCTCTCTTAAAACGCCGCTGCGTTGCCTCAGCCAGAGCGGCGATGCTCACGCGCTCGGGCGTTTTATGAGACGCTCTTAACGTCCTGGCGAGATTCTGAGGCGACACTTCTGCGGAGCGGACCCTGTGGGCGGTGTGCCCCGTCCGCAGGAGCCTACGTCACCGGATGAGCCCCGATCCCGATCGTGATCGCAGTTTCGTGCTCGCGCAGCGCAGCTTCGAGCTGATGCGCGACTACTGTGCCTGCGCGACGCCGCGGGCCTACGCCGTGTGGTATCTCTACGTCTCCGGCACGCAGCCGCTGATGAACGATGCGATCAAGCGGCTCACGGCGCAGAACGGCACGCTGACCAGCGCCGACATCGAGGGGCTCCACGACACCTACATCGACGGCCGCCGCATGGCCGTGGAGGTGGACCGGATGAATTCGAGCCTCATCGCCGAGGTTGAGGGCATCATGGAGATGATCGAGGTCTCGATCCGCTCCACCGCCCAGTACGGCGAGTCGCTTCAGGCCCTGTCCCACGACATCTCCAACACGGCCACGAGCCGGACGCGCCTGCGCGAGGTGGTGACGACGATCATCGCCAACACCCGCGACGTGACCGCCAACAACCGCACCCTCGAAGCGCGGATGCGCGAGAGCCGCAGCGAGATCGAGGCCCTGCGCGAGACGCTGGAGGCGGCCCGCCTGGAGAGCCTGACCGACGCCCTGACGGGGTTGGGCAACCGCAAGAATTTCGAGGAATCGCTCCGCAAAACCGTCGATATGCCGTCCGCCGCGGCGCGGCAGGGCAAGCCGACGAGCCTGATCGTGATCGATATCGATTCGTTCAAGCGCTTCAACGACCTCTACGGCCACCTGACCGGGGATCAGGTGCTCCGCCTCGTCGCCATCGTGATGCGCGAGCATATCGGCCAGAAAAACGCGACGCTCGCCCGGTTCGGCGGCGAGGAATTCGGCATCGTCCTGCCGGAGACGGACCGGGTCGAGGCGCGCGCCATCGCCGAGCGGGTGCGCATCGGCGTCACCGGCCGGGAACTGGTGAAGCGCTCCACCGGCGAATCGCTCGGCAAGGTCACGGTTTCGCTCGGCGTCGCGACCCAGCGCGAGGACGACAACGCGGTCTCCCTGCTGGAACGGGCCGATGCCTGCCTGTTCGCCGCCAAGCGTGCCGGCCGCAACCGCACCCTCGACGAGACCGAAGTCGAGAACCTGCGCGACGTCGCCTGAGACGGATCAGGACATCGTCCCGAAACGCGGCCACCCGCTTTCGGGACGAGGCAAGGGCAATCCGCCCAAGCCTCGGCTCCGATCAGGCCAGGGCGCCGGCCGTGAGCCGCTCGGGATTGACCGGCGTGATCGCCACGGATTCACCGCAGCCGCAGGCCGAGGTCTGGTTCGGGTTGTTGAACACGAACTGGGACGACAGCTTGGTCGTCTGGAAATCCATCTCGGTGCCGAGCAGGAACAGCACCGCTTTGGGATCGATGAACACGGTCACGCCCCGGTCCTCGATCACGTCCTCGCCGACTTTCCGCTCCTCGGCATATTCCATCGTATAGGACATGCCGGCGCAGCCGCCGTTCTTCACACCGACGCGCAAACCGGCAATCGGCGTCTCCGCATCGGCCATGATCGCCTTGAGCCGGTCCGCGGCGCGGTCGGTCAGCGTGATCACCTTGAAACTGGACATCGTGGTCGCTCTCCTGCGGCCGGGTTCAAGGCCCGGGCGGGTGAGGGGTTTTCGTACACCTGCGAAGATAAGCACTCCCCCGGCGCCGGTCCACCGGGAGACCCGGCACACCGGACGATTGCAGCCGTGCTATGCTGAATTGGTGACGGAGCGCGCGATTCCGACGCGCTGACGCGCTACCACATGTCCAGCGCGACGCGGGCCTCGTCGGACATCCGGCTCTGGTCCCACGGCGGGTCGAACACCATCGTGACGGAGCAGGATTGCACGCCCTGAACCGCCGAGACCGCGTTCTCGACCCAGCCCGGCATCTCGCCGGCCACCGGGCAACCGGGGGCGGTCAGCGTCATGTCGATCAGCACGCGCCGGTCGTCCTCGATCTGAACCCGGTAGATCAGGCCGAGTTCATAGATGTCGGCGGGGATCTCCGGGTCGTAGACCGACTTCAAGGCGACGACGATGTCGTCGGTCAGGCGATCGATTTCCTCGGCCGGGATCGCGGAGGCGGCCGCGAGGGCGGGGGTGTTGGTGCCGCCGGTGATGGTGGCGTCGGTGCTCATCGGGTCTCTCCCTCGGCCGTCGCGGGTGACGGCCGACATTCCCAAAAATCTAGGCGAACAGCATCTCGGCCTTGGCCAGAGCCGCGGCCAGGACATCGATTTCCTGCGTCGTATTATACAGACCGAACGAGGCGCGACAGGTCGAGGTCACACCGAAGCGCGTCAGCAGCGGCATGGCGCAGTGGGTGCCGGCCCGCACCGCCACGCCCTGGTGGTCGATCACGGTGGCGATGTCGTGGGCATGCGCGCCCTTCACCTCGAAGGCGATGACGCCGCCCTTGTCGCGGGAATTGCCGATCTGGCGGATCGAATTCATCGCGCCGAGCCGCTCCTGGGCGTAGGCGGTCAGCATCGCCTCGTGCGCCGCGATCTTGTCGCGGCCGAGCTTCATCATGAATTCCAGCGCCGCGCCGAGGCCGACCGCCTCGATGATCGCCGGCGTGCCCGCCTCGAAGCGGTGGGGCGGATCGTTGTAGGTGATCGCGTCCTGGCTCACCGTGCGGATCATCTCGCCGCCGCCCTGATAGGGCGGCAGCCGGTCGAGCCATTCCTTCTTGCCGTAGAGCACGCCGATCCCGGTCGGCCCGTAGACCTTGTGGCCGGTGAAGACGAAGAAGTCGCAATCGAGCGCGCGCACATCGACCGGGCGGTGCACCGCGCTCTGCGCCCCGTCGAGCAGCACCGGCACGCCGTGAGCGTGGGCGATGCGCACGATCTCCTCGGCCGGCGTCACCGTGCCGAGCACGTTCGACATGTGGGTGATCGCCACCATCTTGGTGCGCGGCGTGAAGAGCTTTTCGTATTCCTCGATCAGGAAGTTGCCGTCGTCATCGACCGGCGCCCACTTGATGACGGCCCCGCGCCGCTCCCGCAGAAAGTGCCAGGGCACGATGTTGGAGTGGTGCTCCATGATCGAGAGGATGATCTCGTCCCCCTCCCCGATCAGCCCGGCCCAGCCCATGGAGGAGGCCACGAGGTTGTAGGCCTCGGTCGCGTTGCGGGTGAAGATGATCTCGTCGGTCGAGGCCGCGTTGAGGAATTGGCGCGTGGTCTCGCGCGCGCCCTCGAACCCCTCGGTCGCGGCATTGGCCATGTAGTGCAGGCCACGGTGCACGTTGGCGTAGCCGGTCTCCATGCAGGAGACCATCGCGTCGATCACGGCCCGCGGCTTCTGCGTCGAGGCGGCGTTGTCGAGATAGACCAGCGGTTTGCCGTAGACCTTCTCCGACAGGATCGGGAATTCTTTTCGAATGGCCTCGACGTCGTAGGATGAGTCCTGGGCCGTGGTGCGGATGGGTGCGTTCATGTGTGGGCGCTCGCGCATCGTGGGCCTTCCCCTTCTGCCGGGAAGGATGCCTCGCGCAGCGAGGCAGGAGAGGGATAACCTCGGTCGCCGATGACCGCTCCGATCGCGTCCATGACCGCACCGAGATTGCTGAGAACCAGATCCGTCGAGAAGCGCAGGACCATGAAGCCCTGCGCGGTCAGCCACGCATCGCGGGCCTCGTCACGTCGGCGGTGGTCGTCGGTGTCGTGCACGGGACCGTCGATCTCGATGATCAGACGCGCCGACGCGCAGTAGAAATCAGCAATGAAGGGCGCGATCGGCACCTGGCACTTGAACTTTGCACCTTGGAACCGGCCACCGCGCACCTCCTCCCAAAACAGGGACTCGGCTCGCGGCATGTCCTTGCGTTGCGCGCGGGCGAAGCTGCGCAGACGGGGCGCGACATCGTTGAGCTTGGGACGCTTGTCCATCGCCAATCCCCCTGCCGTGCGCATCTCCCTCTCCCCTCCGCGGGAGAGGGTGGCCCCCGAAGGGGGTCGGGTGAGGGGCTGGCTCCGCACGATCCGGAAGCGTCGCTCCCCTCTCCCGCCTCGCATCCGCGAGGCGCCCTCCCCCGCAGAGGGGGGAGGGTTGATCACACTGCGCTCACCCCCGCGATGCCAGCCACGCCTCGATCCCGTCGATCAGCACCGCGCGGGCGCCCTCGTGCGTGACCGTCTCCACCGCCTCGCCGACGAAAGCCTGGACCAGCAGGCTCTCGGCAATGGCGCGCGGCAGGCCGCGGGCCATGAGGTAGAACAGCAGGTCTTCGTCCGGCGCACCGCAGGTGGCGCCGTGGCCGCAGGCGACGTCGTCGGCGAAGATCTCGAGTTCCGGCTTGTTCATCATCTGACCGTCGTCGGTCAGGAGCAGGCAGTCGGACTTCATCTTGCCGTCGGTCTGCTGCGCGACTTGGCGGACGATGATCTTGCCCTGGAACACGCCGGTGGAATCGCCGTCGATCACCGTCTTGAACATCTCGCGGCCGACGCCCCCAGTCGCCGCATGGTCGGCGAGCAGGGTCGAATCCGCGAGCTGGCCGTGGCCGAGCAGCGTCGCGCCGTTGACCACGGCGTTGGCATCCTCACCCGCGATGTGCAGGTAGATCTGGTGACGCGAGAGCTTGGCACCGGTGACGAGGTTGACGGTCTCGAGCTGCGACCGCGCGTCGAGGCGCACGGAGAGCGTCGAGAGGGCAACGGCCGCATCGCCTTCCCGATTGAGCCGGGTGTGGCGGAAGGCGGCCTCGGCGCCGATATGCACGTCGAGCGCGTCGTTGGGCTGGTAGGCCAGCCCGGCTGGCCCCTCGTGGCTCTCCAGCAGGAAGAACTCCGCCTCGGCGCCGACATCGACCAGAACGCGGGTCGCGGTCGAGAACGCGGTCGCACCCGTGCCGACGAAGCGCAGGTGGATCGGCGTCTGCGGCTTGGCGCCGGGCGCGACCGAGATCAGCGCACCGTCCGCCAGGAAGGCGGTGTTGAGCTGATAGATCGGGTTCTCACGCACCTGCGCGACGGGGGCGAGGAGCTTCAGGCGGGCATCGCCCTTGCCCATCGCCTCGTTGAGCGGCGTGACCGTCACGCCCTCGGGCACCCGGTCGAGATCCGACAGGGACGCGACGAGGTGGCCGTTGACGAAGGTGAGGCGGACGGCCTCGACCGCGTTGAAGCCCGTGGTCCCGGCGATGGCGGCCCGCGCCGCGTCCTCGCTCGGCGCCTCGGCGGGCGGGGCGGCCTCGGTGATGGCGGCACGCAGGTCGGTGTACTTGAACGCCTCGACCCGGCGGCTCGGCAGGCCGGTCGCCTCGAAGAAGCGGAACGCCTCTTCGCGGCTGATCGCCTGCTCGCTGGCGAAGCCTTTGCGCGCGGACTCGAACAGCTTCGAGAGAGCGGCCTCGGCGGGGGAGCGGAGATTGGTGACGTCGGCCATCACGCAGCCTCGCTCGTGCGGTACTCGGCGTAGCCGGAGGCTTCGAGTTCCAGCGCCAGCTCCTTGCCGCCGGTCTTCACGATCTGGCCCTTCGACATGACGTGCACGGTGTCGGGCACGATGTGGTTGAGGAGCCGCTGGTAGTGGGTGATGACGAGGAACGAGCGGCCCTGCGCCCGCAGGGCGTTCACGCCCTCGGAGACGATGCGCAGCGCGTCGATGTCGAGGCCGGAATCGGTCTCGTCGAGCACGCAGAACTTCGGCTGCAGCAGCGCCATCTGGAGGATCTCCATGCGCTTCTTCTCACCGCCGGAGAACCCGACATTGAGCGCGCGCTTGAGCATCTCCTTGTTGATCTCGAGCTTGTCCGCGGCCGTGTTCACCGCGCGGATGAAGTCGGGGGTCGAGAGCTCGGCCTCGCCGCGCGCCTTGCGCTGTGCGTTGAGGCAGGCCTTGAGGAAGGTCATCGTACCGACGCCGGGAATCTCCAGCGGATACTGGAAGGCCAGAAAGATGCCGGCGGCGGCGCGCTCGTCGGCCGCCATCTCCAGCACGTTCTGCCCGTCGAGCAGGATCTCGCCGTCGAGGACCTCGTAGTCCTCCTTGCCGGCGATGACGTAGGAGAGCGTCGACTTGCCCGAGCCGTTCGGGCCCATGATCGCGGCGACCTCGCCGTCGTTCACGGTCAGGTTCAGGCCGTTGAGGATGCGGTTGTCCTCGATCTGCACGACGAGGTTTTTGATCTCAAGCATGTTCGTCCAAGTCCTTCAAAACCATTCCTGATGCATCGCCCGCAGGACAGTGACACGACCGGTTGAATTGCCGGGTCGGTCACCGATCACCGCGTCGATGCCGCACCGGGGACAGAGAGCCGTGCCGTCATCGGCAATCCACCCTCCGATCGCATCCGGCGCGAACGTGTTCAGGCCGTAGAAGCAGCCGCCAAGCGGGCTGCCCCTCACCTCGTCGGCGTGCCGCGCGCTGTGCCGGGGGCGGCGCGCGGCACCTTCCGTGTCGAAGCGCGTCAGCCCACCGAGCCTTCGAGGCTGATCGAGATCAGCTTCTGGGCCTCCACCGCGAACTCCATCGGCAGCTGCTGCAGCACGTCACGGACGAAGCCGTTGACGATGAGCGCGGTCGCCTCCTCCTCGGAGAGGCCGCGCTGCAGGCAGTAGAACTTCTGGTCCTCGGAGATCTTCGAGGTGGTGGCCTCGTGCTCGAAGACGGCCGAGGCGTTCTTCGACTCGATGTAGGGCACGGTGTGCGCCCCGCACTGATCGCCGATCAGCAGCGAGTCGCAGTTTGTGAAGTTGCGCGCGCCCTTGGCCTTCTTGTGGGCCGAGACGAGGCCCCGGTAGGTGTTCTGCGAGCGGCCCGCCGAGATGCCCTTCGAGATGATCCGGCTCGTCGTGTTCTTGCCGAGATGGATCATCTTGGTGCCGGAATCGACCTGCTGCATACCGTTCGACACCGCGATCGAGTAGAACTCGCCGCGGGAATCGTCGCCGCGCAGGATGCAGGACGGGTACTTCCAAGTGATCGCCGAGCCGGTCTCGACCTGCGTCCACGAGATCTTCGAGCGGGCGCCGCGGCAATCGCCGCGCTTGGTCACGAAGTTGTAGATGCCGCCCTTGCCCTCGTTGTCGCCGGGGTACCAGTTCTGGACGGTCGAGTACTTGATCTCGGCATCCTCCAGGGCGACCAGCTCGACCACCGCGGCATGGAGCTGGTTGTCGTCGCGCTTCGGGGCGGTGCAGCCCTCGAGATACGAGACGTAGGAGCCCTTGTCGGCGATGATGAGCGTGCGCTCGAACTGGCCGGTATCGCGCTCGTTGATGCGGAAATAGGTCGACAGCTCCATCGGGCAGCGCACGCCCGGCGGGATGTAGACGAACGAGCCGTCGGAGAAGACGGCCGAGTTCAGCGTCGCGAAGAAGTTGTCGGTCACGGGCACGACCGAACCGAGATACTTCTTCACGAGGTCCGGGTACTCGCGGATGGCCTCGGAGATCGGCATGAAGATCACGCCGGCCTTCTCGAGCTCCTTGCGGAAGGTGGTCGCCACCGAGACGGAGTCGAACACCGCATCGACCGCGACGCGACGCTCGGGCGCGATGCCTTCCAGCACCTCGACCTCACGCAGCGGGATACCGAGCTTCTCGTAGGTCTTCAGGATCTCGGGATCGATCTCGTCGAGCGATTCCGGGCCCTTACGCTTCGGCGCGGCGTAGTAATAGATGTTGTTGTAATCGACCCGGTCGTACTCGACCCGCGCCCATTCCGGCTCCTTCATCGTGAGCCAGCGCTTATAGGCGTCGAGGCGCCATTCGAGCATCCATTCCGGCTCGTTCTTCTTGGCCGAGATGAAGCGAACCACGTCCTCGGAGAGGCCCTTCTCGGACTTCTCCATCTCGATCACGGTCTCGAAGCCGTACTTGTACTGATCGAGGTCGATTGAGCGGACCCGATCGATGGTCTCCTGCACTGCAGGCATTTAGCGTCTCCTACCGACTCCGGCGTCAAGGGCCGGGGGTTTCCAACGACAATGGCGGGGTTCCGCCGGAAATGGCTTGGGCGGGCGGCGCTGAGGATTCCTCAGGCTGCCTGCCCTCGCCTCTGATATAGGGACGACACGACCCGTTCGAACCCCGCCGCGAAGCGTTCGAGATCCTCAGGGGCCGAATTCCATCCGAAACTGACGCGCAACGCCCCCGCGGCGAGCGCAGGGCTCACACCCATCGCCGCGAGCACGGGGGAACGGGCCACCTTGCCCGAAGCGCAGGCCGAGCCCGACGAGACGGACAGGCCGGCGAGATCGAGGGCGATCAGCGCCGTGGAGGCCGCAAGGCCCGGCACGGCGAAGCCCAGCGTATTGGGCAGGCGCGGCGCGCCCTCCCCGAACACGATCATGTCCGGTGCAAGCGCCCGCAGGCGCGCTTCGAGGGCGTCGCGCAGGCCCACGAGCCGCACCATTTCGGCCTCCAGGGCGCCGCGGGCGATGTCCGCCGCCTCGCCCAGGCCGACGATCCCCGGAAGGTTCTCGGTGCCGCAGCGCAGGCGTGCCTCCTGGCCGCCGCCGCGCAGGAAGGCCGCCTCCAGGCTCACGCCCTCGGCCAGCACCATCGCGCCGACGCCCTTCGGCGCAGCGAATTTGTGGCCCGACAGGGTCAGGGCATCGAGGCCGAGGGCCGCGAAGTCGAGCGGGATCTTTCCGACCGCCTGGACCGCGTCGCTATGGACCAGAGCCCGTCCATGGGCGCGGGCGAGCTGCACGATCTCGGCCAGCGGCTGCACCACTCCGGTCTCGTTGTTGGCCGCATGGACCGAGATCAGCACGGCCTCATCACGAAACGCTTCGAGCCCGGCCGCCAGAGCGTCGAGCCGCAGCAGGCCGGCTCCGTCCACCGGCAGCACCGCGACCGCCTGCGGCGCGAAGCGGTGGCCCGCGGCGACGCAGGGATGCTCGGTCGCCGAGATCATCAGCCGGGTGGGGGCGGGGAGGCCGACCTTCCGGAGCGCGCCGGAGAGCACGGCGTTGGCCGCTTCCGTGCCGCCGCTGGTGAAGGTGACGCGCTCAAGATGCACGCCGAGCAGGGCGGCGAGCCGCGCCCGCGCCGCCTGCAGCGCCTGGCGCGCGGCGCGGCCCTCTTGGTGAATCGAGGAAGGATTGCCGGGCAATGCCAGGGCACGCGCGACCGCAGACGCGACTTCCGGACGCACCGGAGACGTCGCGTTGTGATCGAGATAGCTGCGTGCGCCCGACGTCATCCTGCCGTTTCGCTCCGTATCGTCCTGCCAGATCCTGATTTTCTTGATTTCGCCCCCCTCCCCCGTGCTAAGCCGCGCGAAACGCGCCGTGTGCTTCGCAGGTCGAGGCCCGACGAACTGTTTAGAATGATTCTAATGACCTAGAATTATTCTAAGAGCGCTTGTAGGTGGCGCGCGCAACGAGTCAAGCCGTGACCGGCTCAGCCTCCCTGCCTTGGCGGGGGCATCAGGGTGAGGGTCGGATCATCTCGAGGACACCATGCCCGAAGTCATCTTTTCCGGCCCCGCCGGCCGCCTGGAAGGCCGCTACCAAGCCCCCAAGAAGAAGGGCGCGCCGATCGCGATCGTGCTTCATCCGCACCCCCAGTTCGGGGGCACGATGAACAATCAAATCGTGTACAATCTTTTCTACACCTTCGCCAATCGCGGTTTCGCAGCCCTGCGCTTCAATTTCCGCGGGGTCGGGCGCAGCCAGGGCGCCTTCGATCACGGCTCGGGTGAACTCTCCGACGCCGCCGCCGCCCTCGATTGGGTGCAGTCGGTCAACCCGGAGGCGAAGTCCTGCTGGATCGCCGGCGTCTCGTTCGGCTCGTGGATCGGGATGCAGCTCCTGATGCGGCGCCCCGAGATCGAAGGCTTCATCTCGATCGCCGCCATGGCCAACCGCTACGACTTCACCTTCCTGGCGCCCTGCCCCTCCTCCGGCCTGTTCGTGCACGGCTCGGAAGATCGGGTGGCGCCGGCCCGCGAGGTGATCCCGGTGATCGAGAAGGTGAAGACCCAGAAGGGCGTCATCATCGAGCACCAGATGGTCGAGGGCGCCAACCACTTCTTCGACGGCCGGGTCGACGAGCTGACCCAGACCGTCGACACCTATCTCGACAAGCGCCTCGGGGCGAAGACCGAGGCGGCCTAAAGCGCCCGCCTCCGCCCAAACTCTTGGCCCCCGTCTCCCGCCAGGGGACGGGACCGGCCTCGTGACACGCCTCACGCTTCGTCAACCGACGCGATCATACCGTGCGTCGCCGCAGCATCGGAAGTTGCGCTTGATTTACCTTTGACGGCTTAGGATCGCCGGCCTGCGGAGCCGATGCGATGTCGCTCAAGCGTCCCTATGCCGATGACCTGCCGCGCACGAGGCTCGTGCGCTGGCTGACGGCCTCCGGGCCGAACGTGCCGGACGAGATCCAGGCCCGTCTGAACCGGGACTTCATGGTCTCGCTCTCGACCGGCGTTCTCGGCGTAGCCGCCGACGGCTGCCTGCAGTTGATCGCCGCGTTCCGCCATCCCGACGGTCCGTTCCTGTGGGTGCTCGGTGCCGGAATCGGGGTCCTCGTCCTGAGGGCGGCGTTCGATCTGGCGCGGCGGCACCCCCGCTGGAGAGGCCGGGTCCCCATCGATCTCTACTATTGTCTCGGTCACCTGTGGCTGATGGTCGTCGGCACCGGCAGTGCCCTGGTCTTCGCGACGGACGACCCGCTGCTTCAGATCCTCGCCGCCGTCTCCATGATGGAAATCGCCAATGGCCTGACCATGTGCGACAATTGCGCGCCGCGCTTTCTCGTCGTGCAGATCCTGCTGTGCACCCTGCCGATGACGGTGGCGGCCGCCTTCAGCGGCGAGCCCCTGCTCTACATCCTGCTCCTCTACATCCCGGTATTCGACGCCTACATGATCACGAAGGTGTTCGAGATGAACCGGCTCTACCTCGCCTCGGTGCTGGCCGAGCGCGAGAGCGAGCGCCGCGCCATGCGCGACGTGCTGACCGGCCTCTCCAACCGGGCCGGGCTGATGGAGGCTCTGAGCCGCAACCTGCAGCGTCGGGGCGACGGGCCGTTCTCGCTGCTCTATCTCGACCTCGACGGGTTCAAGGCCGTCAACGACACCTACGGCCACGCCACCGGCGACCTGCTGCTCCAGGCGGTGGCCGGGCGGATCGGCGAGGCGATGCCGGAGCGCTGCATCGCGGCCCGGCTCGGCGGCGACGAGTTCGTGGTGCTCATTCCCGACTGCACCGGCCCGGCCGCCGAGGCGTTCGGCACGGGCCTCGTCGCTGCGGTCTCGCGCCCCTACACGGTCGGCGCGGGCATTGTGCAGGTCGGAGTCAGCATCGGCATCGCCTGCGCCGAGACCGAACTCGGCCCCGACGAACTCCTCGCCCGGGCCGATGCGGCGCTCTACGCGGCCAAGGCCGCCGGAAAGGGGCGCTGCGCCCTGGCCGACGCGGAGGCGGGCACGTTCCTCGCCGCCTGAGCCCTCCCCCGTCCGAGCCTCCCCACCTGACCTTGCCGAGGCTTACGCCGCCGCGTGCACCACCGGCACGGCGGGCGCGCCCTCCCATTCCGAATGCGCCGGAATCGACTCGCCCTTCATGACGATGGTGAGCGGGCGCAGTCGGGCATAGTCGCCGACATGGCTGTCGTAGAGCACGGTGGAGAAGGCCCCGACCGAGACGCCGCGCCCGACCACGACCCGGCCGACCTTCATGATGCGGTCCTCGTAGAGGTGGGTCTGGAGCGCCGCCGAGCGGTTGATCGCCGCATAATCGCCGATCTCGACGCAGTCGAACTCGGTGATGTCGGTCATCAGGAGGCAGGCGCCCTTGCCCACCTTCACGCCGAAGAGCCGCAGCATCCAGGGCAGGAAGGGCGTGCCCATCAGGTGCTCTAGCAGCACTTTGCCGGCCAGCCCCCAATAGGCGACGGCGATGGCCTCGGTGCGCATCGCCCACCACGACCACATCGGCCGCATGCCGGGGCGGTAGCGCCCCATCAGCAGCCATTTGAGAGCGATCACGCTGCTCGTCTGGATCAGCGCGATGATGACGCTCGCGAGCACGAAAGCGACGGCCAGCCCGCTCCAATCCTCGGCGAGGATCGCCGGGTAGAACACCCAGTCGATCGCGCAGATGGCGAGCGAGATGTAGAGCATCGGCGAGAACGAGGTGGCGAAGGCCTCGAACAGGCCGCGCCGGAGCTTGGCCGCCACGCTCGGCTCGAAGGTCTGGGCGTTGGAACCGAGATCGACCTTCTGGCGCACCGGCAGGCGGATCGGCGGCGAGCCGAACCACGTCTCGCCCGGCCCCATCTTGTCGTTGGCCGGCGGCTTCGACTTGATGCCGATCAGGACGTCGTCGGGGATGTTCGCGCCCGGCGGCAGCACGCCGTCATTGCCGACGAAGACGCGGGCGCCGGTCTCGACGGGATGGAGATGCATCCAGCCGCGGCGGATCTCCTCCTCGCCGACCACCACCTCGTCGGCGATGAAGTTGTTGGCGCCGATCGCAACGAGGTCGTGGCGCGAGCCGAGATTGGTCGAGATCTCGGCGCCCCTTCCCATCCGCGCGCCCATCAGGCGGTACCAGGCCCGCATGTAGACGGTGGCGAAGAGCGAGGAGAGCGTCTCCAGCGTCACCTCGGAGGCGAGCGCCACCAGCCATTTGCGCAGGTAGAAGCCCGACCAGATCGAGAAGGTGCCGGAGGTCGCCCGCGGCAGCACCGCCCAGCGGATGGCGGCGATGAGCAGCACCGTGCCCGCCGTCATCAGCATGGCGGTGGGCCAGGTCAGGAGCGGCAGGTAGACATGGTAATCGACGTCGGTGAGCTCCGAGAGGTTATCCGAGATCTGGTCGAAGATGTAGAAGGCCGGGAAGATCGGCAGCAGGCCGACCGCCGGCACCGCCGCGAGCAGGAAGGCGTAGACCGCACCGAAGGCCGCCCGGCGGCCGGGCGAGGCGGTGGCGGGTTCGGGCAGCGCGGAGAAGTCGACGGTGCCGACCCGGCGGCCCGGCGAGCCGTCCCAGGCCTCGGCCGTGCCGATTTCGGTGCCCGCGGGCACGGTGGTGAGGTCGGCGATCTCGGCATGGTCCCCGATCACCGTGCCGGGGCCGATTACGCAGGAGGTGCCGATGGCGACATCCTCGCCGATCTCGACCCGGCCGATGACGAGTTCGTTGCCGACGACCTCCGCGTTGGCGATCACGAGGCGCCCGCCGAGCGACGCGCCGCGGCCGATGGTGAGCAGGTCGGGTGCGCCGACATCGAGGTCGGAGATCAGCACGTCGTCGCCGATCTTCGCGCCGAGCAGGCGCAGATAGGTGACGATGACGGGCGAGCCCTGGAGCCACTTGATGTGCACCAGCGGCGTCAGGCGCTGCGCCAGCCACCAGCGGTAATAATAGAGGCCCCAGAGCGGATAGCGCCCCGGTTTGGTCCGCCCGAGGATCAGCCATTTGGCGGCAATCGCGATCGTCGCGGTCACGGCGTTGATGCCGATATAGACCAGCAGGAGAACGCCGAGTTCGCCCCAGAAGCCGAGCCCGCCGCCAGTGAGCAGCAGGTAGGTGACGAAGATGCCGAGCCATTGCGCGGTGGCCAGCGCGATGACGAAGGGAAGCACCACCCCTTGCGCCAATCCGCACAGCGCCCGGCGCAGGAGGGGCGGCGGGGCAAAGCTCAGGTCGCGGATCGCGGTCTGCGCCCCTGCCCCGCCCGTGCGCTCGATCAAACTCGCGGCCATCACCCGCAGGGTGCGGCCGTTATAGACGTCCTGAAGGGTGATGCCGGCCAGCGCCGGGGTCTCGCGCACCGCGCCGACGAAGCGGGCGGCGAGCAGCGAGTGGCCGCCGAGTTCGGAGAAGAAGTCGGCCTCGAACCCGATTGGCCCGTCGCCGAACACCTTCTTGGCCGCCGCCAGCAGCGCGGCTTCGGTCTCGTTGTCGGGGGCCTCCTGCTCGCCGTCGGCCACCGCGACGGTCAGCGGCGCGATCCGCAGCGCCTTGCGATCGACCTTGCCGGAGGTGAGCCGCGGCAGGGTCTCGACCGTCTCGAAATGGCCGGGCACCATGTAGGGCGGCATCTGCGCCGCCAGATTCTTTCGCAGGGCCGCGCGGTCAAGGGGGGCGCCGCGCTCAGGCACGAGGAAGGCCACGAGGCGATCGACCTCGTCGTCGCGCCGCAGGATCACGGCTGCCTGGTTGACGCCCGCCTCGCCCCGGATGCGGGATTCGATCTCACCGAGTTCGACCCGGAAGCCGCGGATCTTGACCTGATCGTCGATGCGGCCGTGGAAGACGATGTCGCCGTCGGCCGTCATCGAGACCGCATCGCCCGAGCGGTAGAGCACCGGGTCGGTCCCGTCGGACGGATAGGGGTTGCCGACGAACTTTTCCGCCGTCAGCTCGGGCCGCTTGAGGTAGCCCGCCGCGACGCCGGGGCCGCCGATCAGCAATTCGCCTTGCTCGCCGGGTGCGAGCAGGTTCAGCGCCTCGTCGGCGACGTAGACGGAGTAGTTCGGGATCGGGCCGCCGATGGTGACGGGCCGGCCCGGCCGCATCTCGGCGGCGGTCGCCACCACGGTGGCCTCGGTCGGGCCATAGGTGTTGAACAGGCGCCGCCCATCGGTCGCCCAGCGGGCCACCAGCGGCTCGGGCAGGGCCTCGCCGCCGAGCAGCACGAGGCGGACGGTGGGCAGGTCGCCGGGGATCATGGCGAGCAGGGTCGGCACCGTGTCGAGCACGGTGATCCCGGCTTCCGCGATGATCGCGGGCAGGGCTTCGACGTCGCCCATCATGGCGGGGCTCGCCACGAACAGGCAGGCGCCGACGAGATAGGGAACCCAGATCTCCTCCATCGAGAGATCGAAGGCGACGGAGGCGCCCTGGAACACCACGTCGTCGGCGGAAAGGCCGTAGACCGCGTTGCCCGAGCGCAGGAAGTGGCAGATGTTGGCGTGGCTGATGACGATGCCCTTCGGCACGCCGGTCGAGCCCGAAGTGTAGATCAGGTAGGCCGGGTACTCCGCCCCGAGGCCGGCGGCGTCGAGATCGGGCGCAGAGGCGCCCTGCCCCGCCCGCAGAAGCGCTTCGGTGGTGACGGCGGGCGTGCCCTCCGGCGCCTGGGGCCGCAGGCTCTCCGAGACGAGGAGCGCCTTGGCCTCGGCATCGTTCAGGCACACCGCGACCCGGTCGGCGGGCGCCTCGGCGTCGAAGGGGAGCCAGGCGGCGCCGGATTTCGTGATGCCGATCTGCGCGATCAGCAGTTCGGTGCCGCGGGCCATCCAGAGGCCCACGACGTCTCCCGGACCGATGCCGCGGGCAGACAGCCCGGCGGCGATGGCGTCGGAGCGGGCATCGACGTGCGCATAGGTCAGGACCGGACGGCGCCCGTCCGAGCCGGGCTCGGCGGCGTCGATCAGGCAGGGCGCCTCGGCGCGCGCGGCGGCGCTCGCCCGGAACAGGTCGGCCAGGGTTTCCCGGCGGATCAGGTCGGGCCGGGCGGGACCCCGCAGGACGGCGCGGCGCCCGCCCGATCCTTCGTCCTGCCGCCCCGCCTCGGCGAGACCGCCCATCCGATGCTCTGCTGCCGATTCCACGTGCTGCCCATTCCCGGATCGGTCGAACCCGCGCCGATGCTGGCGGCGCGCGATGCCGCGCCCCATGATCGGCACCCTTGGCGGTTTTGCGACAGGATCGCGCCCTACGGATGATTGTGGTCGAGAGATCCGCCCGGATGTCCCGCCCGCGTTCCATATACGGGATGGGCAGCCAGGAAACCGGGCCTCCCGCACAGTTCAGGCCTGCGGCGCCCGTCAAGATCACCCGGTGACGAGGTGCAGGGCCCGGTCGGCCGGCGCGATCCGCACCTGCCGGCCCCAGCCGAAGCCCAGAAAATCCTGCTCGATCCCATCGGCGAAGATCACGCCGCCCTCGTTCATCCGCGAGGTGACGACCAGCGGCGCGTCGGTGAGCTTGCCGGCCCGCAGCCGCGTGGCGGTGGCGACGCTCGGGAACGGCTCGCGCACCCAATAGCCCACCGCCCGCTCGTCGGGGGCGAGCGACAGGCCGAGCCGGGTCGCCTCACTGATCGAGCGGGCCCAGCCGGTCGCCCCGGTGCCGGAGGCGACGATGAGGCCGCTGGAAGACTGCTCCTCCGCCTCGATCTGCACTTCCCCTGCGGCCGCTCCCGATCGCGGCGCCTCGATCCGGTAGCGGGCGGATTGGTGGCTGCGGTGGCCCACGAAGATTTCGTTGAGAGCGAACAGGCGCTCGGTCCCGTCGATCACCGCCTGGACCATGGTGCGCCGCTCGATCGCCGCCGCGCCGGCGGCACTCGCCGGCAGCAGCCGGGGGAGCCGCTCGACGGGGTTGCGCGCCAGCACGCCGTCATAGAGGTCCGGCGCCGGGTTCACCCCGATCACCGGCTGCTCGCCCAGATACTTGGCGACGTTGGCGATCAGCCCGTCCTGCCCGACGGCAACGACCACGTCGTCCCCGGAAAACAGGAAGCGGTCGAGATCGGCCCGCCGCACCAGGGCCTGGCGCCACTCCCCCGGCACCGCGGCCCGCGCCTGCGCCAGCACCGCGTGGAAGCGTGCGTGGCGGGCCTCGACGGCGGGGAGACCCTGGCCGCGGCTCTCCAGGAAGAAGCGGGCCTGACCCCGCGTGGCGTGCCGGGCGATCAGCAACTCGTAATCGGTCTCGCGGGTGATGAAGACCGCCCGGGGGGTGAGCGCGGCCATGCGATCCTCCTTCAGCGGGCCGGGAGGCTGGCCGGCTTGCGGACCTCGCCGAGCAGGGTGGCGAGGAGGTCCGGCGTGACGTTGACATGCTCGATCGTGTCGAGCTTGCCCGCCAGCGCCTGGGCAGCGAGGCCGAGCAGGGTGCCCGGCGCCACGTCGCGGTAGATCGCGACGCGCGCCCGCTCGGCCTCGGTCCGCGCCCCCTCGACCATGCGGATGCGCTCGGCCTCGGCGCCGGCCTCGATCCCTTCCGCCTCCGCCCGCGCCTGCGCCCGGTTGCGGGCGTTCTGCGCTTCCTCCGCGATCAGCAGGCTCTCGCGCCGGGCCAGCTCGGTCTTGGTGGCGAGTTCGTTCTCGGCAATCGCCCGCTCCTTCTCCACCGCCAGCGCCCGGCGGGCGAAGGTGGCCTCGTCCGCCTTCTGCTGCAGCGCCTCGTAGGTCGGCGTCTGGAGCGCGCGCTCCAACTCGCTCGACGGAGCGAGGTTGGTGAGCCGCACCGAGACCACCGCAACGCCGATCTCGGCCAGCGACGGATCGGCGGCCAGCGTCGCCTGAACCTGGCCGCGCAGGGCCTCCGGCCCGGCATCGAGCAGGGCGCGCACCGGTGCGCCGCCGAGGAATTGCAGCACGGTCTGGTTGGCCAGCCCCGCGATGCGTGCCTCGATCCGCTCGACCGGCTCGCCCTGGAGCCGGCCGGTGCGCAGATCGAGGGAGAAATCGACGCGGGCGGCGAGCCGCTCGGGATCGGCGACGTGCCAGCCGATGCTGCCCTGCACCGCGACCGCCTGGAAATCCGCGCTGCGGCCGCGGACGAACAGCGTCATCTCGCGGTCGTCCATCGGCAACTCGCTGATGCTCGCGGTCTCCGGCCGGAACCAGAAGACGAGGCCGCGCCCGCTCTGGCGCGGGCGGCCGTTGCGGTAGCGGATGACGTAGTGGCTGGCCTCGCTCCTGAGCTGGGAGAGAACGCCGAAGCGGCGGATCGTGGCCATGTCAGTCTCCTTGAGCGGGGGTTTGCGAGGGGGTTCGGCCAAGGCGGTACAGCTCGGCGGGGCGATAGGAGGTGCCCGTCTCGAAGCGGCCGGTGGGGTCGAGCCAGCCGCGGTCGAGCATCCGGCGGCGGAAGGCGGGTTTGTTGAGGGTTGTGCCAAGGATCGCCTCGTGCACGTCCTGAAGCTGGCGCAGGGTGAACAGCTCGGGGAGCAGGGCGAAGCCGACCTCCGAATAGTCGAGCTTGCCCCGCAGACGCCGGATCGCCAGGGCGACGATCTCGGCGTGGTCGAAGGCGAGCGGCAGCGCCGCGCCATCGGCCGCGTGGACCGTCACGGATCCCGCCTCCACGGAGGCCGCCGCGACCGTGCCGGGGAGCAAGGCCGGGGCCCGCGCCCGCGCCTCGGCGAAGGCCGCCTCGGTCAGGAGGGCGAGATAGGCGACGGTGATGATGCGCATGCGCGGATCGCGCTCCACCGCGCCGAAGGTGTAGAGCTGCTCCAGATGCGCCCGCGCCCCGCCCGCCTTCTCGCGCAGGACGCGGGCGGCGGCGTCATCCAACGCCTCGTCGATTCCGACGAAGCCGCCGGGCAGCGCGTGGCGCCCCGCATGCGGGTGCCGGTCGCGCTTCAGCAGCAGGATGGTCGGGCGACCGCCGGAGAGACCCAGTAGCACCAGATCGACGGCCACGGCGGGCCGGGCGTAGTCGGCGGGATCGTAGCGCGCCAGGAAGGCGGCCTCGGACTCGGCTTGGCTCATGGGATCTCGCTCGATCCATCTTATATCCAACTAACGTATTAGTTATGCGCCAGATGGATATATGTCAACGCGGCAAACGAATTGTGGGCGCGTCGGCTCCGGCCCCGTCGATCGCGACGGCGCGCTCGGCGGCGCACACCAGCATGCCTCGAACGTCGTGACGCGCTGCAACCAAGCGGCGGTTCGGACCGTTCTGTGGGTCCGCAACAAGCTCGAGCGCCCCAGGCGCCGCCAACACAAGAAACGGAGACCCCGCCATGAAGACGAACCTCCTGCGCCTCACCGCCGCCACCGGCCTGCTGACCCTGATGACCGGCCTTGCCGCGGCCCAGAACCCCGATCTGACCAAGAACCCGGAGAATACCGGCCGCGCCCCGACCGCGACGGAAGCCACCAAGTCCAACAGCGACCTCAAGGAGTGGCAGATCGCCAAGTCGGCCAAGATCAGCCTCGCGCAGGCCATCGCCACCGCCGAGGGCAAGGCCGAAGGCGAGGAGAAGGGCGGCAAGGCGATCGACGCCGATTTCGAGAAGGCCGACAGCAAGAACCCGGCGCACTTTTCGATCAAGGTCGTGTACCCGAGCGGCAAGCTCGTCGAGCACGGCGTCAATGCCGACACGGGCGATCTCTACAAGAGCGAGAACCAGCCCTTCGAGCGCTACTTCACCCGTCTGAAGGCGAGCGACTTCCAGAACGCCAAGGTCTCGCTGAAGGACGCGATCGCGCTCGCCGAGAAGAAGGCCCCCGGCAGCAAGGCCTACGAGGCCGAGGTCGAGCGCGAGGGCAACGCGGTCGAGTACGAAATCAAGCTGGCGCTCATCGACCGCGAGCAGGAGGTTAAGGTCGGCCCGGACGGCACGGTGAAGAACGACTGATCCCGCTTAGTAGCCCCCTCCTCAGGAGAGGCGGCCAAGCGAAAGTCGCGAAGGGCCGGCCGGGAACCGTAGGGAACCCGGACGGCCCTTCATCGACACGCCGCGCGGGATAGCCGCTTTAGCGGAGCGTCCCGACCATCGTGATCGCCGGCATCCGGGAACGGGTGCCGGCGAACGCTTTTAAAGGGGGTGCGTGAGGCGCCGCCATCGCGCACCAGCCGAGCGTGACAGCCTGAGTTGGTCCCTTCGGCGCAAAGCCGGCTCCTCGTTTTTGGCTTCATCCCGAAAGCCGGTGACCACCTTTCGGGACGGCGCGCTCCGCTCCGGCTAACGGGCTTCGTGGCCCTTGCCGCTGGCGCCGGGCGAGGAGCCGGAGCCGGCATCGTTGGCGCCCGTGCTGTTGGACGTACCGGACCGGCTCTTGTCCCCCGAAGTCGGGCCGCTGCCGGCCGCGCCCGGTGAAGCGCCGGAACCGGCATCGTTCGGCCCCGTGCTGTTGGCCGTGCCGGAGCGGCTGGTGCCGGACGCCCCCGTGCCTTCGGCGGCGAAGGCGGCGGGCGCGAGCAGGAGGGTGCTGGCGAGGGCGAAGGTCAGAGCCTTCATGGCGAATCTCCCTGTTCTTGATGTGATGGACCCTGGGAAAACCGGCGCTCCGGGACGCTGTTCCGCCCTGCCCCCTTCGCCCCACCGCCTCGCATCGCGGCACAGCGGCGGATCATGCGCCGCCGAAGCCATCCGAAGCCCGCATCCCGAGTGCCCAGCCCCGGCGAAGATCGCATCCTTGTGATGGATGACATCGGAACGGCGATGCGCGCGGGCGCTTGAGCGGCGGCGGATCGGCTGCGATGCGCGAGACCGTCGGGGCTTGGTCTCGCAGAGGCCCTGCGCGATCCTGCCCCGAGCCGCAGCGGCGCCCCGCCGCTTCCGAATCGCGTGATTCTCCCCACAGAAGGAAGCCCGACGCCGATGGGTGCGCTCATCCCGAACCCGAACGTGGCGACCTGGGGGATCGCCGCGCTGGCGACGCTTGGCGTGATCCTGCGCCCGTTCTCCTGGCCGGAGGCGGTCTGGGCGGTGGCCGGCGCGGGGCTCCTCATCGTCCTCGGCCTGATCCCCTGGCAGACCGCCCTAACGGGCGCGGCCAAGGGCGCCGACGTCTACCTCTTCCTCGTCGGGATGATGCTGCTCTCCGAGATCGCCCGGAAGCAAGGCTTGTTCGATTGGCTCGCCGCCCACGCGGTGCGGGCCGCGAAGGGGTCGGCGACGCGGCTGTTCGCGCTCGTCTATGTCGTCGGCACGGTGGTCACGGTCTTCCTCTCCAACGATGCCTGCGCGGTGGTGCTGACGCCCGCCGTCTTCGCCGCGACGCGGGCCGCCGGGGTGAAGCAGCCCCTGCCCTACCTGTTCATCTGCGCCTTCATCGCCAACGCGGCGAGCTTCGTGCTGCCGATCTCGAACCCGGCCAACCTCGTCGTCTTCGCCGAGCACATGCCGCCGCTCGGCCGCTGGCTGGCGACCTTCACCCTGCCCTCCCTCCTCGCCATCGTCGCGACCTATCTCGTCCTGCGCCTGACCCAGAACGCACGGCTGAAGGCCGAGACGGTCGCGACCGACGTCGCGATCCCACGGCTCGGGCTCGGCGGCACAATCGCGGCCGGGGGCATCGTCGCCACCGGCGCGGCCCTGATCGGCGCCTCGGCCGCCGGGATCGAACTCGGCCTGCCGACCTTCATCGCCGGGCTCGCCACCACCCTGGTCGTGCTGGCGATCAACCGGGGCGGGCTGGTCACGGTCGCCCGGGACGTCTCCTGGGGCGTGCTGCCGCTGGTGGCCGGGCTCTTCGTCCTCGTCGAGTCCCTGGAGAAGACCGGCCTCCTCACGCGGCTCGCCGACCTCTTGGGGGCCGCCGCGCAGGGCGATCCCGCCGCGACTGCCTGGGCCGGCGGCGCGCTCGTCGCCCTCAGTTCGAACCTCGTGAACAACCTGCCCGCGGGCCTGCTGGCGGGCGCCGCGGTGCAGGCCGCCCATGTGCCGGAGACGGTGGCGGGGGCGATCCTGATCGGCGTCGATCTCGGGCCGAACCTCTCGGTCACGGGCTCGCTCGCCACGATCCTCTGGCTCACCGCGATCCGCCGCGAGGGCCAGAATGTCTCCGCCTGGGCGTTCCTGAAGCTCGGCGCCCTCGTCATGCCGCCGGCGCTGGCGCTGGCGCTGGCGGCCCTGATCCTCGCCTGATCCCAACTCCTCGCCGATCCGGAGGCCGACCCGCGTGAATGCCGCCCTGCTCTACCCCTTCATCATCGTGGCGGGCGCGCTCCAGGCGCTCGGCAACTCCATGAACGCGCAATTGCGCGGGCACCTCGTCAACCCGTTCCTGGCCGCGGCGGTCTCGTTCCTGCCGATCGTCTTCGTCTTCGCGACGCTGTTCCTCGTGATGCCGACGCCGCTGCCGAGCCTCGACACGCTCGCGGGCATGCCGTGGTACGCACCGCTCGGCGGCGTGGCCGGCGCGGTGGCGGTGTTCGGGGGCCTCGCCTTCGTCGACAAGGTCGGCGCCGGCCCCTTCAACGGCCTGACGCTGACGGCCAACATCCTGACCTCGCTGGCGATGGATTCGCTGGGCCTGTTCGGGCTGCCAGGCGGTGGGTTCAAGCCGATGCCCTGGCTCGGCGGCCTGCTCATGGCGGTCGGCGTGACCTTCATCGCCCGCGTCACCCCCGGCACAGGCGCCGGACAGGACGGGACCCAGGAGACCGGCCACGGCCTCAACCCGCGGCTGCTCTATCCCTTCATCGTGGTCGCGGGCGCCCTGCAGGCGATCGGCGTGGTCTGGAACGCGCAGTTGCGCGGAGCCCTGATCAATCCGTGGCTCGCCGCCCTGGTCTCGTTCCTGCCGGTGGTGTTCGTCTTCGTGCTGGTCTTCCTGCTGCGGCCCAAGCCCCTGCCCCAGCGCGCCGACATCGAGGGGGTGCGTTGGTGGATGCCGCTGGCCGGCCTCACCGGCGCCGTGGCGGTGTTCGCCGGCCTGCTCTTCGTCGACAAGGTCGGCGCGGGCGCCTTCAACGGCCTCCTGATCACCGCCAACCTGCTGACCTCGGTGGCGCTCGACCATTTCGGCTGGGTCGGCATGAAGCGGGTGCGGGCCGGCGCCTCGCGGCTGGGTGGGGCCGCCCTGATGGTGGCCGGCATCGTCCTCATCTCGCTGTTCTGAGGGCCGAGGCCGGCCCGCCTCACGGGCAGGGCCGGGGCCGGCCCATCGGCGTCAATGCGCGAGGATCTTGGACAGAAACTGCTGGGCGCGCTCGCTGCGGGGCCGATCGAAGAAGGCGTCCTTCGCCACATCCTCGACGATCTCGCCGCGATCCATGAACACCACCCGGTCGGCCACCTTGCGGGCGAACCCCATCTCGTGGGTCACGACCATCATGGTCATGCCGTCGCGGGCCAGTTCCACCATCACGTCGAGCACCTCGCCGACCATCTCCGGATCGAGCGCCGAGGTCGGCTCGTCGAACAGCATCACCACCGGGTCCATGGCGAGCGCGCGGGCGATCGCCACCCGCTGCTGCTGCCCGCCCGAGAGCTGGCCGGGATGTTTGTGTGCGTGCGCCGAGAGGCCGACGCGGGCCAGCAGGTCGAGGCCGCGCCGGGCCGCCTCGGCCTTCGAGCGCCCCAGCACCTTGCGCGGGGCGAGGGTGAGGTTGTCGAGGACGCTCAGATGCGGGAACAGCTCGAAATGCTGGAACACCATGCCGACCCGCGCGCGCAGCCGCGGCAGGTTGGTGGCCTTGTCCCGCACCCGCGTGCCGTCGACGGTGATCTGCCCCTCCTGAAACGGCTCCAGGGCGTTGACGCATTTCAGCAGCGTCGACTTGCCCGAGCCCGAGGGGCCGCAGACCACCACCACCTCGCCGCGGGTCACGGCGGTGGAGCAGCCGGCCAGGACGCGGACCTCGCCGTACCACTTCGACACCGCCTCAATGGCGATCATCGGCCCGCCCGTGGCGGCCGGCTGCGGCGCGGTCATCGGCCCACCCTCATCCTGTTATCCATCACCGGGCGATCGCCGTACGGGCCTGGAGCCGGCGCACCAGCAGCGAGGCCGCGAAGCAGACGGCGAAGTAGACGAGTGCGGCGAACAGGTACATCTCCACGAGCCGCCCGTCGCGCTGCGCCACCTTGGAGGCGGCGCCGAGGAAATCGGTGAGCGAGAGCACGTAGACGAGCGAGGTGTCCTGAAAGAGCACGATCGTCTGGGTCAGCAGCAGCGGCACCATGTTGCGGAGCGCCTGGGGCAGCACCACGAGCCGCATGACCTGCGCGTAGCTCATCCCGAGCGCCCGGGCCGCCGCGCTCTGGCCCTTCGGGATCGATTGGATGCCGGCCCGCACGATCTCGGAAAAGTAGGCCGCCTCGAACAGGGTGAAGGTGACGAGCGCGCTGGCGAACGCCCCGACCCGGATCGGCGTGTCCGCGCCGATCGCCCAGGCGCCGAGATAGGGCACGAGGAAGTAGAACCAGAAGATCACCAGCACGAGCGGCAGGGAGCGCATCAGCTCGACATAGAGCTTGGCCGCATGCGTCAGGCCCGGCACGCCCGAGAGCCGCAGCAGCGCCAGCCCGGTGCCGAGCACGATGCCGCCGCTCGCCGCGAGCGCGGTGAGGGTCAGGGTGAACACCATCCCCTCGCCGAACAGGTAGGGCAGCGAATCGGCGACGACGGAGAGGTCGAGACCGGCCAGCATCAGCGCCCTCCCGGCACGGCCACGCGCCGCTCCAGTAGGGTCGCGCCCGCGATCACCACGAGGTTGAGGGCCACATAGAGCAGGGTCGCGGCGGTGAAGGCCTCGAACACCTGGAACGAGAATTCCTGCATCGAGCGGGCCCGCGCCGTGAGTTCGAGCAGGCCGATGGTGAGCGCGACGGAGGTGTTCTTGAGGTTGTTCAGGAATTCCGAGGTGAGCGGCGGCAGGATGATCCGGTAGGCGTTGGGCAGGAGCACGGCGCGGTAGGTCTGCGCCCAGGTGAGGCCCAGCGCGAGGCCCGCCTGCGCCTGCCCCCGCGGCAGGGCGCGGATGCCCGCCCGCACCTGCTCGGCCACCCGCGCGGCGGTGAAGAAGCCCAGACACAGAACCGCCGTGTAGAACGGCGCGTCCGGCATCTGCTTGACGGCCGCGCCGAGACGCGCGGGCAGGAGTTCCGGCAGCACGAAGTACCAGAGGAACATCTGCACCAGCAGCGGCACGTTGCGGAACCCCTCGACATAGGCCGCGCCGATGGCGTTGGCGGTCCGCGAGGGCAGCGTGCGCATCACGCCGACCACCGAGCCGAGGGTGAAGGCGATGGCCCACGAGCAGAGGGCGGTGACCACCGTCCAGGCCAGCCCGGAGAGCAGCATGTCGGCATAGGAGCCGGCGCCCTCAGGCGACGGCTCCAGGAAGATGCCCCAGTTCCAGGTGTAGTTCATCGGGGGTCGCTCAACCGCAGCCGGGCCGGCACCGTCAGTAGGCCGCCGGGTCCGGGCTGTCGCTGGGGTTGGCCAGGACCTTCCGCATCGCCTCGCTCATCGGGAGCTTGAGGTTGATGCCCCGCGGCGGGATGGCTTGCGTGAACCACTTCTCGTAGAGCGCCGTCCCCTCCGGGCTCTTGTAGAGGGCGGCGGTCGCGGCATCGACCACGGCCTTGAAGGCCGGGTCGTCCTTGCGCAGCATGATGCCGTAGGGCTCGGGGCGCGACTGCGCTTCGGAAGAGATCGCGTAGGCGTCGGGCGTCTTCGAGCCGGCGACGAGGGCGGCGAGCAGCACGTCGTCCATCACGAAGGCGTCGGCGCGGCCGGTCTCGACCATCAGGAAGGCCTCGGCGTGGTCCTTGGCCGGCAGGATCCGCATGCCGAGGCCGCGGGCGGTGTTGATCTCGTTGATCTGGCGGATATTCGTGGTGCCCGAGGTCGAGACCACGGTGCGGCCCTTGAGGTGGTCGGTCTTGTCGAGCCCCTTCTCCCGCTTGGCGACGAAGCGCGTCGCGGTGAGGAAATGGGTGTTGGTGAAGGCCGCCTGCCGCTGCCGGTCGGCGTTGTTGGTGGTCGAGCCGCATTCGAGGTCGATCGTCCCGTTGGCGATCAGCGGGATGCGGGTGGCAGAGGTGACGGGGTTGAGCCGCACCTCCAGCGTGTCGAGCTTCAGATGCGCTTTGACCGCCTCCGCCACCTTCAGGCAGATCTCGTAGGCGTAGCCCACCGGCTTCTGGTTGCCGTCGAGATAGGAGAACGGCACCGAGGCGTCGCGGTGGCCGATGGTGATGGCGCGGGCCTCCCGCACCTTCTTCAAAGTGCCGGTCAGATCCTTGCCGGTCAGATCCTGCGCATGAGCCGGTGAACAGGCGGCCGCGGCAAGAGCGGTGAGCAGGAGCGCGGCCTTGAGGCGCATCGGCGGACCTTCCGAACACGGGACGTGACGCGCCGCCCCCCCGCGGGCGGCAGCAGCCCCATAGTGGGGCCGGGACACGGGCTTGTCATCCACCCGAGCCCGCCTCCGCCCACACGGAACGGTTGCGGCGCGCGAGCCCGCCCCGCACCTCGACAAGAAGACCCGAGTTTAATCCCGGAAAATTCAAGTAGTTCTGACATTCCATCCCATCCGTTGCAGACGGGGGACAAGCGGCCTTCCCCTGGAGCGGATGAAAAGAAGACGCTCAAATCCCTGATTTTATTTTGTTTTGCGCGCTTTGCGCCATGTGGAAAACCGGTCGCGGCAGGGGCCGCCGGCCCGGCGCCACCTCGACAAAATGCATCGATCGAAAAGCCGGTTCTTGCACTGGTATACCAGACTAAGCGATCACTAACCGCCGTCGGACGAACTTTGCGAAAAGAACAGGAGCGGTGTGGTGAAGCGGTCGGTTCTCTACGCGTCGTTACTCGCCGGCGCCTCCATTCCCCTCTTCTTTGGCCCGGCTCTCGCCCAGAGCGGCCCGTTTGCCGGTCCCTCCGTCACCGCCACGGATGTCGCCGCCGCCCAGGCGCAGGCGGCGACGGCCGCAGCCCGGAAGAAGCAGGACGGCCCCTACTTCGCGGCCCAGCCGTCCAAGCCCCCGAACTTCCTCTACAAGGGGTTCGGCGAGCCGGAGAACTGGCGCATCAGCGGCTCGTTCCGGCCGCGGGTGGAAGGCATCGCCAACCAGTTCCGTCCGGTGCCGACCTTCGCGGCCAACGACATCCTCAACTCGTACCTCACCACCCTGCATGTGGAGTACGGGATCAAGGGACCGGTGCGCGTCGGCGTCGAGCTGTTCGACAGCCGCGGCTACTTCCAGCAGCGCAACTCCTCCGCCTTCACCACGGAGATCAACGCCCTCGAACCGGGCCAGGCCTATCTCAACTTCGACACGGGCGATCTCGGCGACAACGGCTCGAAGAGCAACCTCACGGTCGGCCGCTTCACCAAGAACATCGGCTCGCGCCGCCTCGTCTCGCGCCAGCAGTTCCGCAACACCATCAACGCCTATACCGGTGTGAGCTTCGACTGGCAGGGCGTGGGCAAGGACAAGTTCACGGCGCTGTGGGTGATGCCACACACGCGGCTGCCCGACGACGTCAACGGCATCCTCGACAACGGCATCGAGTTCGACCGCGAGAGCCTGAACCTGCAGCTCTTCGGCGCCTCCTATACCTTCGCCAACATCTTCGGCGGCACGTTCGAGCTCTACGGCTACGGCCTCTACGAGCAGGATTCGGGCACCGGCCTGCGCTCGGTCCAGACCCGCGACCGGCGCCTGTTCACCCCAGGCCTGCGGTTCGCCCGGCCGCCGCGGGTCGGCGAATTCGACTACGATTTCGAGGGGATCTACCAGACCGGCCTCGCCCGCGAGACCGCGGGCGCCGCCGACCAGCGCGACCTCACGGTCTCGGCCTATTTCGTCCACGCCGAGGTCGGCTACACCCTCGACCACGAATGGAAGCCGAGGCTGTCGCTGCACTACGACCACGCCAGCGGCGACCGGGCCAACGACGGCAAGTTCAGCCGCTTCGACACCCTGTTCGGCGCCCGGCGCTTCGAGTACGGCCCGACCGGCCTCTACGGCCCGGTGCAGCGCGCCAACCTGATCTCGCCCTCGATCCGCGCCGAGATCACCCCGAGCCCGGTCTGGGACGCCTTCATCGCCTACCGTCCGCTCTGGCTCGAGAGCGCCACCGACACCTTCGCCGCGACCCTGATCCGCGACCGCACCGGCCGCTCCGGCACCTTCGCCGGTCACCAGATCGAGGGGCGTGTGCGCTACTGGATCATCCCCAACGAGATGATCCTGGATACCGGCCTCGCCTATCTCGCCAAGGGCGACTTCCTGCGCAACGCCCCCAACGCGCCCGATACCGGCGACACGTTCTACGGCTATCTCAACACGACGTTGTTCTTCTAACCCCTCCTGACGGTCCCGCGTCGTAGGAGCGAATGCTGACGACGCGGGGCGGCTGACACGTCAACCAGACCGCGAGCGGTTGACAGTCCGGCACGCGGAGACCTGAACACCGACGCGACGGTCACCGGCCTCCAGAAACATGGATTCGGCCGGATCATCCGACGCATCGGGGAGACTTCCGTGGCGAAGACGGCATCCGACACCAAGGCCAAGCATACCGCGGCCAAACACACCGCGAAGGATGCGGCCGGAGGCCAGGGTGAGGTCAAGACGGCCAAGGGTGCGGCCCGGAAGCCCAAAGGCGGCACGGGAAAGAAGGCGGCCAAGGCCGAGCTGAAGGCCGCGGCCCTCGCGGCGGCCGAGAAGGCCGTCCGCCCGGACGCCCACGGGACGGCGGCACGGGCCGCCGCGGAGACGCCGCCCCAGGAGGAGGATCTCGCCGTCGCCACCGTGCGCAAGGTGGCGATGGAAGGGGCGAAGACCCGCTCGGAACACGACCTGCTCGGGGACGGCGAGGTGCCGGTCGATGCCTTGTGGGGCATCCACACCAAGCGGGCGGTGGCGAACTTCCCGATCACCGGCGTGTCGGTGGGCCATTACCCGGAACTGGTGCGGGCTTTGGCCCTGGTAAAGCAGGCCGCGGCGCGGGCCAACCACCGCCTCGGCTACCTGCCCAAGGGGAAGGCCAAGATCATCGACGAGGCCTGCACCCTCGTCGCGACCGATCCGGCTTACGCCGAATCCTTCGTGGTCGACGCGATCCAGGGCGGGGCCGGCACCTCGACCAACATGAACGCCAACGAGGTCATCGCCAATGTCGGCCTGAGGCTGATGGGCAAGGCGCCGGGCGACTACGCCGCGCTGCATCCCAACGACGACGTCAACATGGCGCAATCGACCAACGACGCCTACCCGACGGCTTTGCGGCTCGCGGTGATCTTCGCCACGCAACCGCTGGTCAAGGCGCTCGACGACCTCGCCTATGCCTTCAAGAGCAAGGCGGTGGAGTTCGCCGACGTCCTGAAGATGGGCCGCACCCAGCTCCAGGACGCGGTGCCGATGACCCTCGGCCAGGAGTTCGACGGCTTCCACGCCACGATCAAGGAGGATGTGGCGCGCTTGACCGAGATCGTCGGCCTGTTCCGCGAGGTGAATCTCGGCGCCACCGCAATCGGCACCGGAATCAATGCCGACCCGCGCTACGCCGCGCTGGCCGTCGAGGAACTGTCGCGGCTCTCGGGCCAGCCGATGGTGCTGGCCTCGAACCTGATCGAGGCGACCTCGGATCTCGGCGCCTTCGTGCTGTTCTCCGGCGTCCTGAAGCGCGTCGCGGTCAAGCTCTCCAAGATCTGCAACGACCTGCGCCTGCTCTCGTCCGGCCCGCGCACGGGTTTTGGCGAGATCCGGCTTCCGGCGGTGCAGGCCGGCTCCTCGATCATGCCGGGCAAGGTCAATCCGGTGATCCCGGAAGTGGTCAATCAAGTCGCCTACATGGTGATCGGCCACGACCTCACGGTGACGCTCTGCGCCGAGGGCGGCCAGCTCCAGCTCAACGCCTTCGAGCCGACCATCGGCTACTGCGTGCTGAGCTCCCTACGGATGCTGACGGCCGCCATCGACACCCTGACCAAGCGCTGCGTCGACGGCATCGAGGCGGATCGCGAGCGCTGCCGCAGCCTCGTCCAGGGCTCGATCGGCCTCGTCACCGCGCTCGCGCCGACGCTCGGCTACGAGGCCAGCTCCCGCATCGCCCGCCGCGCGCTCAAGGAGAACCGCGCGGTGGCGGATCTGGTGCTGGAGGAGGGCCTCCTCACCGAGGCCCAGCTCAACGGTCTGCTCGAACTGGAAGCCATGACCCACCCGACCCGGCGGCAGAAGGCCGCGACGGTGGGGTGAACCTCAGGGGATGACCCGCTCCGCCCGCAGCCGCGCGAACAGGTCGAAGAACGCGTCGTCCGAGGGCTGGTAGTCGAGAAAGCCGAGGCGCCGGCTCTTGCTCATATCGGTCACGACCTCGATCGGCCGGCCGAGATCGGCATCGGTGTGCCACGCCGAGGCCAGGCGGTTCAGGTCGGGCTCGATCAGGCCGTGGCGCTCGGCCAACTCGGCCCAGAGCGGGGCGGCGCCCGCCATCTGCGCTTCCAGCGGGTTCACCGCGCCGTCGAAGGGCGCGGCCTCGATGCCGAACCATTGGGCGAGCCGGCCCCACATCCACTGCCAGCGGAAGACGTCGCCGTTGACGACGTTGAAGGCCTCGTTGTGCGCCGCCTCCGTCAGCGCCGCCCATTCGAGGTGGCGGGCGAGCAGCCGCGCATCGGTCACGTCGGTGAGCCCGCTCCACTGCGCCGCCGAGCCGGGGAAGCGGAAGGGCCGCCCGGTCTCGCGGCACAAGGTGGCGTAGACGGCCAACGTCACGCCCATATTCATGGCGTTGCCGAGCGCGTAGCCGACGATGGTGTGCGGGCGGTGCACGCTCCACGAGAAACCGTCGCGCGCAGCGGCTTCGAACACCGCATCCTCCTGCGCGTAGTAGAAATTCTCCACATCGAGGCGCGGCAGGTCCTCGCGAAACGGTGTCGGCGGCAGGCTGCCCTTCCCGTAGGCCTCGAACGGCCCGAGATAGTGCTTGAGGCCCGTCACCAGCGCCACGTGGCGGAGGCTTGCCGCCGGGCGCAGCGCTTCGAGGAGGTTTCTCACCATCGCGGCGTTGACGCGGATGTTCTCGGCTTCCGTCGGCTGGCGCAGCCAGGTGGCGAGGAAGACGTGGCTCGGCGCATGGCCCTCGAGCGCCCGAGCGAGGGCGGCCGGGTCGAGCAGGTCGGCGGTGACCGGCGTGACCCCGGCAATCTCCGGTGGGCGCCGGGCGAGCCCTTCCACCGTCCAGCCCTGCGCCGCGAGGTGCCGGGCGAGGTTGTTGCCGACGATGCCGCCGACGCCCGCGATCAATGCTGTTTTCGCCATACCGAATCCCGGTCTCGCTTCCGCCCAGCGCGAGGCCGGGAGCCCACTGTTCGGGCGGCGTCCGCGCCGCCCTTGCGCAGGCAATCCGGGGGCTCCCCTCCTTTGTTCCGAGCCACCGGCAGCGCCCCGTACTGCGGCGGGCGCTAAAGCGCTTTCCGACGAAGTGGAGGCCGGTTCGGCGAAAGAAAGCGCGTCAAAACGAAGACCGAGAGACGCCGGCCTGATGCAATCAGGTCGGATACGGCTCTAGACCAAGCCGGTGAGGTAGTAGACGCCGATCACCACGAACACGGCCACGGTCTTGATGATCGTGATCGCGAAGATGTCGCCGTAGGATTGGCGGTGGGTCAGACCGGTGACGGCGAGCAGGGTGATCACCGCGCCGTTATGGGGCAGGGTGTCCATGCCGCCGCTGGCCATGGAGGCGACGCGGTGCATCACTTCGAGCGGGATGCCGGCCGCCTGCGCCGCCTCGACGAAGCGGCCCGACAGGGCGCCGAGCGCGATCGAGAGCCCGCCCGAGGCCGAGCCGGTGACGCCGGCCAGCACGTTGACCGTCACCGCCTCGTTGATCAGCGGGTTGGGGATCGCCGAGAGCGCGTCCGAGATCACCTTGAAGCCGGGCAAAGCGGCGATGACGGCGCCGAAGCCGTATTCGGTCGCGGTGTTCATGCCGGCGAGCAGCGAGCCGGCGACCGCTGCCTTCGAGCCCTCGGAGAAGCGCTCCGCGAGGTTGCGGTAGCCGAGGATCACGGTGGCGAGGATGCCCAGCAACAGCGCGCCCTGCACCGCCCAGATCGCCGCCACGGTCTTTACTTGAACCGTGACGGGATGGGCCGCCATCTCCGGCGTCAGCGCGGCGCTCGCCTGCTCGCCGTAAGCGGCGGTGATCCAGGCGAGCAGAAGCTTGTTGCCGATCCCGACGATGAGGAGCGGCAGGATCGCCACTGCCGGGTGGATGACGACCTTGTCCTCGACCGCCTGCGGCTCGTTGGTGTGGCCTTCGCCATAGCCCTCATCCCCGGCGGAGCGGCGGCGCCATTCGAGATAGGCGACGCCGACCGCGAACACGAAGATCGCGCCGATGACGCCCAGCCACGGGGCGGCGTAGGCGTCGGTCTTGAAGAAGGAGGCCGGGATGATGTTCTGGATCTGCGGGGTGCCCGGCAGGGTGTCCATGGTGAAGGTGAAGGCGCCGAGCGCGATCGTCCCCGGGATCAGGCGCTTGGGGATGTTCGAGCGCCGGAACAGCTCGGCGGCGAAGGGGTAGACCGCGAACACCGCCACGAACAGCGAGACACCGCCATAGGTGAGGATCGCGCCCACCAGCACGATCGCGACGATCGCTCTTCCCTCCCCCAGGAGCCCGGTGACGGCGCCGACGATGGAGCGGGCAAAGCCCGAAATCTCGATGAGCTTGCCGAACACGGCCCCGAGCAGGAAGACGGGGAAGTACAGCTTCAGGAAGCCGACCAGCTTCTCCATGAACAACCCGGAGAACAGGGTCGGCACGGCGGCCGGATCGGTCAGCAGCACCGCGCCCATGGCGGCGACGGGGGCGAACAGGATGACCGAGAAGCCGCGATAGGCGATGCCCATCAGGAAGAAGAGCGCCGCGAGGCAGATCAGGAAGCTCAAGGCACGCGCCCTCCCCCCGCACCTCTCACGGTGCGCGGGGATCATCTGTCCCAAGCGCGGCCGTGTTCAATGGAGGCGGGGTTACAGGGGGCGGTGCATCACCAGCGCGTCGACCGGCCCGAGGGTGGGATGGCGGAACACGCCGGGCAGGCGGCCGACCGCCCTGAGGCCGAGGCTCGTCCAGAGCGCGACGGCGTGGGTGTTGGTGGCGACGACCAGATTGAACTGCATCGCGGAAAAGCCCAGCGCCCGCGCGGTCTCGAAGGAGTGCAGGCCCATGGCGCGGGCGATGCCCCGCCCCCGCGCGGCCGGATGCGTGGCGTAGGTGCCGTTGGCGACGTGGTCGCCGGGGCCGAGTTGGTTGGCGCGGACATAATAGCTACCCAGCACCGCGCCCGCCTCTTGCGCGACGAAGACATGGTGGGCCGGGGAGAACCAGTAGGCGAGTGCCTGCGCCCGGTCCCAGTCCCGCGGCAGGGCATAGGCCTCGCCCGCCCGCAGGATCGGCTCCACGATCGACCAGATCGCGTCGCGGTCGTGGCTTTGCGCCGGGCGGAGGGAAAGGTCGGTCATCGTGTCCGTGGAGCGGTGCCGGTCTCGCGGTCGGATCGGCCGGCTCCTATCACGGATCGGGCGCCCGGCGCGTCGCCCCGGAGCGCTCCGCCCCCCACGATCGGCATAGGGGCTCCGCCTGCGCAAGCGGATGAGCCGCGATGCAGGCGGGTTAGTCCGCTCGGTGTCGTCCTGCCCGCGGCGCATCGGCGCCGCGCAGCCTTGCAATATTCACCAAGAATAAATGCAAATGATCTGCTTAAACTCCGCATTGACAGTCAATTTCATTGGTATTCAGACTCTCCCGGGGTCACAGTTCCGTGCTCGACCTCGCAAGACGATGTCTCAGAGCGCATTCCGGCGAAGTACCCACCGGCTCGTCGAGAGAATGCGCGTCAGATCGGAGGCCTCGAGACGTCGGCCCGATGCGATCAGGACGGATACGGCTCCAGAACACGATCCGAGGGAGTGAACGCGATGTATCGGAGATCGGCGATCCTTGCCGTTGCGCTGTCGCTCGTGCCGGCCCTTCCGGCCATGGCCATGCCGATGGGCGGCCGCTTCAGCGGCCATGTCGACAGTCAGGCCCCGCAGGTGCTCGGCCCGAACGAGGTCAAGGTCCAGCAGACCGCATCCGGAACCAATGCCGGCCCCGGCACCCCCTTCGACGGGGCGCAGGTGCAGTGGGTGGAGACCCTCACGCTCAAGAACGGGCAGGGGCCGGTGGAGGGCACCATCACCCTCACCATGCCCGGCGGCGTGGTGTCGAGTGCCTACCGAGGCACGATCACCACCGACGCGCAGGGCCGCGTCACGGCGGCGGGAACCTACCGGGACAGTGCGGCCACCGGCGAGTTCGCCGGCGTGAAGGGCAAGGGAAACTTCTCGGTCGCCTACAGCTCGGCGCTGGATTTCGCCGGGCAGTGGCAGGGCGACGTGACCCTTCCGCAGCAGACCTCGTCGCGGCGCTGAGCCCCGCGAAACCCCCTCAAAGTGCCTCACAAAACTCCCGATTCCCCTCGTCTCCCCTCTGGGCACGGCGCGGCGGGCGTTTTGTGAGAGACACTCAGCCGGAGACGGGGCCGGGAGCGCGGCGGCGCTCCGGTTCCGTCGTCGGCGCCGCCTTGTCCGCGTCGCCGCCGGGGATCAGCGCGATCCGGCCCCAGCCCGGCAGCTTCAGGGCCGGGCGGCGCCAGTCGAGCCCCGCCACCGCGCCGAGCAGGTTGAGTTCCAGCCCGTCGACCCAGCCGACGGTGAGGCCGACATAGCCGCGCCAGGACAGGCGCAGGCCCGTGCCGCTCGGGGTGGTTTCGGCGAAGCGGCCCGGCGGCGTCCAGTCCTTGCCGAGCGCGGTGGGCGGCAGCGGCACGTCGTTGTCGGGGATGCGCGCGACGACATGGGCGGCGAAGGTGTTCGAGTTCGGGCCCGGCCACGCTTGGTACGAGCCCTGGCTGCGGTGGGGATAGTCCGCCACCGCCGCGCGGATTTCGGGAATCGCCCGCGCCGCCGCCTCGCCGTCGAGCCCGAGCACGATCTCCGGCTCGTTGCCGAACCAGCGCCCGTCCGGCGCGTAGGCGTCGGTGCGCACGGGCCTGCCCCAGCCGACCACGTCGTAGCGGGTGTAGCGCGGCGCCCCGGCCTCCTTGATCACCACCCAACTGTGATGGGCGAAGATGCCCCGCCAACGCCCAACCCGGGCGGCGTAGACCTGCACCATCGCCCCCGGCACGGCGGCGGCCGGCGGGAGGAGCCCGGCGCTCGACCAATCCGCCGTCGACCAGCTTTCCGCGCGTCCGCCCTTCGCGGTCCACCACAGGGCGTGGGTCGCGAGCGGAACGAGGAAGAGAAGGATGAGGAGGCCGAGGCCGAACAGGAGGAAGCGGAGGGCGGACAGGAGCACGTCGGCGGGCATCGGGTTCCGGACAAACATCATCCGGACAGGCGGCACCACCTCCGGAGGGCCCAATGTCACGTCCGGCTCCGCTCGGCACAAGCGCCTGCGACGCCGCGCGCCGGGGTACGGCGCACGCTGCGTGCAGCCGCGCACCGGGCCGCCTGATGCAGGCCGGACACACACGCCCTCCCCCGACGGAGCGGGCCGCAGATAAGCCTTGCAACATTGTAACATCCTCGCGATGAAACATTGTAACGTGACAATGTTGGATCGACGGGAATGCGACGCGGACGTTCGGGACGGATGCTGTTGGCGGCGGGGGCGGTGCTGACGGGCGTGCCCGGAACCGTGCTCTCGGCGCGGGCGCAGGAGGCGGCCACGCTGGAGGAGATCAGCGTGACCTCGGTGAGCCCGATCCAGGCCCGCTCCGCCGCTCCGTCACCCACGCCCCTGCCCGCCCTGGCAGCCGAGGTGCTTCCGGTGGTGACGAACACCTTCTCGCCGGTCACCGTGATCCCGCAGGACCGGATCGCCCGCGACCAGCCGCGCACGCTCGGCGACGCGCTGGCCGACCGGCCCGGCATCTCCGCCTCGACCTACGCGCCGGGGGCGGCTTCGCGGCCGATCGTCCGCGGCCTCGACAACGCCCGGGTGCGCATCCAGGAGAACGGCATCGTCAACGGCGGCGTGTCGGATCTCGGCGAGGACCACGCGGTGCCGGTCAACCCGCTCAATGCCAGCCGGATCGAGGTGATCCGCGGACCCGCAACGCTGCGCTACGGCTCGGGGGCGATCGGCGGCGTGGTCTCGGCCGAGAACAATCAGGTGCCGACCTTCATTCCCGCCCGCGGGATCGCGGGCCAGGTCACGACGGGATTCACCACGGTCGATAACGGCCGGCTCGGCGCGGCCAGCGTCGATGCGGGCGCCAACGGCATCGCGGTCCACGCCGACGGGTTCGCGACCGCGACCGATTCCTACGCGATCCCCGGCGGCATCCAGCGCAACTCGGCGACCGAGACGCAAGGGGGCTCGGTCGGCATCTCGGCCATCGGCGACCGCGGCTTCCTCGGCATCTCCTACAGCCACTTCAACGCGCTCTATCAGATCCCCGGCGGCGAGGCGGAGGAGGCCCGCACCCGGCTCAACCCGAACCAGGACCGCGTGCTCGCCCGCGGCGAATATCGCCCGCTGGAAGGTCCGTTCGAGGTGCTGCGCTTCTGGGCCGGCGGTTCGGTCTACCGCCACGAGGAGATCGGCTTCGGCCATAGCCACGGGCACGACGACCACGATCATGATCACGACCATGACCATGACCACGGGCAGGGGCATGGGGGGCCGGCCGGCGAGGGCGTGCAGGCGATCTTCAAGAACCGCGAGGTCGAAGCCCGGTTCGAGGCGCAGCACGTGCCGGTCTTCACCGCGCTCGGCACGCTCACCGGCGCGGTCGGCGTCCAGACGAGCCGGCGGGTGCTCAACTCGCAGCTCGAGAGCTTCCTGCCGCCGACCGAGTCGCGGGTGCTGGCCGCCTACCTGTTCGAGGAACTGGCGGTCGGCGGGGGGCTCCGGCTCCAGGCCGCGGGCCGGATCGAGGGCGACCGGCTCAACAGCATCGCGACGCAGTTCCCCGGCAGCTACCTTCCGACGGATGGGGACCCGCTCAGCTACGCCCTGACGCGCCGCTTCGCCCCCAAGAGCCTCAGCTTCGGCGCCCTGCAGGATCTGCCCTACGGCTTCGTGGCGAGCCTGAACGGCTCCTATGTCGAGCGGGCGCCGACCGGCCCCGAACTGTTCTCGCAGGGGCCGCACCACGCCTCGGCGACCTTCGAGATCGGCGATCCGACCCTGCGGCTGGAGCGCGCCCGCACCGCCGAGATCTCCCTGCGCCGGGCGGAGGGGCCGCTGCGGCTCGACGCCACCGGCTATGTCACGCGCTACACCGGCTTCATCTTCCGGCGCGACACCGGGAACCGCTGCGACGACGATTTCGGCTCCTGCGGTTCCGGCGACGAGCTGCGCCAGATCGTCTATTCGCAGGCCAATGCCAGCTTCTACGGCGCCGAGATCGGCGCGCAGCTCGACCTTCTGCCCGTGGGCGACGGCTGGGCGGGCCTCGAGGCGCAGTACGATTTCGTCCGCGCCCAGTTCGACGACGGAAGCTACGTGCCGCGCATCCCGCCGCACCGCCTCGGCGGCGGCGCCTTCGTGCGGGCGAATGGCTGGTTCGCGCGGATCAACCTGCTCCACGCCTTCGACCACATCGAGATCGCCCCGTTCGAGACGACGACGCCGGGCTGGAACGACCTGCGCGCCGAACTCGCCTACACCCAGGCGCTCGACCCCACGGTCTACGGCGCCACCGAGGTGACGCTCGGGCTCCAGGGCCGCAACCTGCTCGACGACGACATCCGCAACTCGGCCTCGTTCAAGAAGGATGAGATCCTGCTGCCGGGCCGCAACGTCCGCCTGTTCCTGACGGCACGGTTCTGAGGCCGATCCTCCCGCCCGAGCCTACTTGCCGCGGGCCGGCTTTGGCGCCGGCCGCTCGGGCGGCGTGACGGCGCCCGCCACCGTCCAGTGGCACACCGCCGTGCCCTTGAGGGTGAGGCAGTCATAGGCGCGGCCGTTGAGGGCGACGTGGTCGGCGAGCCCCATGACCGTGGCGCGGTCCACCGGGCTGCAACCGAGATCGGATTTCGGATCGCTCGCGACCGCAAGTGCAGCCGCCCGGTCCTCGCCGGTGCTGCGCAGGAGGCCGCGCAGATTGGCCAGCGAGGTGCAGCCGACCACGGACACGGGCCGGGCCGCTCCCTTCTGATCGCCGGCCCGCCCTCCCGCACCCTGCCCCGTGCCTTGCGCAGCAGCGCCCGGCGCGGACAGCGCGAGGGTGACGGCAGCCAGGGCCGCCGGGGCGGCGAGGCTTCGGAAGGCGATGGGCGGCAGGCGGGACATGGTTCGGTCTCGGACGGGGAAGCCTGATCCCGATCGGCGGGTGCCGTTTTTCGGGACGAGAGCCGAGGCCCGGCATATCATGCCCGGCGCTCCGGACCGAGCCTTGGGCGGCCGGGGCGATGCCTCACGATCCCGCGCGGGCCTGCTGCGCCCGCAGCTTGGCGTAGCGCTTGAGAACCCGCTCGCGACGCAGCCGGGTCAGCCGGTCGATCCAGAAGATGCCGGCGAGCTGGTCGATCTCGTGCTGGAGGCAGGCGGCCCGCAGGCCCTCGGCCTCCTCCTCGTGCTCGGCGCCGTCGAGGTCGCGGTAGCGCACCCGGATCCGGGCCGGCCGCTCGACCGGCTCGACCACGCCCGGCATCGAGACGCTCCCCTCCGGATGCGCGGCCCGCTCGGGCGAGGCCCAGGCGATGACGGGATCGATGTAGACCGCGTGCGGCTCGTCCGGCTGAAGCCGGATCACCACCACCCGCTCCGGGCGCCCGATATGGATCGCGGTCAACCCCATCGCCGAGACGGCGCCCAGCGTGTCGAGCACGTCCGCGGCGACCGCGCGCAAGGCCTCACCGGTCCCGGCGACGGGTTCGGCCGCCCGGTGCAGGCGCGCATCGGGATAGAGGATCAGCGGGCGGACGGGCATGCAAGCAGGTTCCGGGGGCTGGCAACAGGGCGGCGGGACCGATGCGCGCCCGCAGCCTTGAGATGCAGCCGTGAGATCGAGTCAAGCACCCCCGCTCGGTGCGCCGTCGAGGATCGCCGCGCCCCAGCGTATGGGACGGGGACGGCAAGCCCGTCCGAAGACGGACCGTCGATACGATCGGGCTGGCGCCCATGGGAGTAATGGGACGGATGGCCCCCGAATTCGGCTCCAGGAATCCCGGCCCGCACCCCAATTCGCACAACCGCCCCTCGAAGGGCAGCGCATGCCTTCGGCGGCATCCGAAGGATGAACATTGGATTTCGACGGCCTGCATTTTCTCCTGGCTGGGGAATACCTGCAGCGGCGCATCCTCCAATACAGGATACGGGAACCGCTCCGGGGGCGATGCATTGTCGTCTCAACCCACAACGGAGCAATCCCTCATGAAAACCATGACGACCCTGCTCGCCGGCGCCATCGTCGCGGCGACCATGATCGCCGCGGTGCCGGCTTCCGCGCAGTCGATCACCATCGGTCCGGACGGACGGCCGGGATTCGATCTCCGCTCCCGAGGGCAGCGCGACCGCGACGAAAGCCGCGAGATGCGCAGGCGCGACCGGGGCGACTATTATCGCGAGCAGCGCTACCGGGATCGCGACCGGTACGAGCGCCGCGGTTACGAGCGTCGCGGCTACGATTACTGATCGGGGCGCGAGACCCCACTTTGAGAAGCCCGGTCTCGCTCGACCACGATCGGGGTGTGGCCTCCCTTAAGAGACGACGGAACGGGGCTGGGTGACCGGCCCCTTTTTCGTGGCCGGAGAACAGGCCCATCCCCCGAGCCCAAGCCGGGCGCCCCCACCCCGGACCCTCCCCGCGCCTTCGGGATGCACCAGCGATCGTTCGACGGTTCGAATCAGCGGCAGCGGCCGTTTGCAGCATCCCCAACAAATGTTGTCGTCACGACAATGTTACGCCGAGAAAAATCACTCCGGCCCGACGATAGACCAGCGTAATTGCTCCGAATGGCCAAGTTTCTTCCTCGAATGTTCGCTTTGCGCGAAGAGCAGTGCTTGGCGGAAACCTTTGCGCCGCTTGCACGGTTACCGCATCGAATCTAACCATGCTCCGTCGATCGGTGGCTGCCTTGGGCAAGGCCTTCGATGCCTCCGGAAGGGACGCGGCGCCGGCTTGTTTCCTCGCTCGCTTCGACGAACGGGACGGCCTTTTCGGCCGAGGACGGGACGCATTTCATACGGGGTGCCGCGGCGAGCGGAGGAGGAACCCGGATGCAGACTGGTACCGTGAAATGGTTCGATGAGATCAAGGGTTACGGGTTCATCCAGCCCGATACCGGGGGCAAGGACGTGTTCGTGCATATCTCCGCCGTCCAGCAGGCGGGCCTGCGCGGCCTCGTCGAGGGACAGAAGGTCAGCTTCGACGTCGAGAACGACCGCCGCAGCGGCAAGCCGGCCGCGGTCAACCTTCAGGCCAGCTAAGGCTGGATACGCTGGACGCTTGGGGAGCCTGCCTTTAAACCTGATTCCATCCCGCAACAGGTCGGAAAATGTAACCGGAGCCGCCCCGAACAGGGGCGACATCTGTTGCGTGTTGCGGCGCACTCGTGCATCGACTGCGCCGGTTCTATAAATGGCTCCATCCGAGTCCAGGCTGCCCGGACTGTGACTGATCCGGCATCCGGCCGTGTCAATGCATGAGAAAGGTCATATGAGCGCATTCGACTTCAGGAATTTCGAAGACCGCCGCCAGAGCTCCCAAGCCGCCAAGGCGGCATTGCTCGAGAAGTTCAAGGCCCGGACCCCGCTTGACGATCCGGAGATGCGTGCGAAGGCCCAGGCCCGTGCCGAGGTGGCCCGCGCCCGCGACGAGCGCGCCCGCGAGCGCGAGCGGATCCGCATCGAGACCGAGCGGAAGGCGGCGGAGGAGAAGCGCCTGCGCGAGGAAGCCGAGCTCGCCGCTCAGCTCGCCCGCGAGGCTGCCGAGGCCGCCGCACTGGCCGAGCGCAAGGCGGCCGAAGCCGCGGAGAAGAAGGCGGCCCGCGACGCGCGCTATGCCGCCCGCAAGGCCAACGTCAAGATTCGTCGCTGAGCCTCCCGCGGACGCTCCCGGCCCTCCGGGAGCGCCGCAAAGCCGACCCGCCAAAGCGATCGGCTGTTTTTCGATACGCCCCCACGCGCCGGACGCTTCGAGCCCGGCGCGTTTTCTTTTGCCCCTCCGCCTCGCTGCGGCGCGATGCGGGACCGCTCGGCGGCATCCGTCCGGAAGACCGGCGGCATTCTCTGTGGGCAGACTACGCAGTTCGTGGCCGCGATCGGCCGGCAACGCTTGGCAAGTCCGTCGTCCACGACGTTAGAGTGCCTCATAACGACGCCCGGTTACGAAGCGTTCTCACTCCGGCGACGGACGCGCGGCGGGGCCGAACAGGGAGGGCCGAGCATTGCGTGTCCTGGGCAACCACTTTGGTCCATCGGCCCGGTGCGGTCTGACCGCGGCCGGTCTGCTTCTCGCCACGCTTCTCGGAACGGGCCTCGGGCCGTCGCCCGCCGCCGCGCAGAGCGAGCCGCCGATCCGCAGCGCGGAGGACGCGTTCTGCCGCAGCGAGGCGCGGGCGCAGGTCTTCTCCGCGCCCGACCCGCTCAATCTCGGCCTGCGCGAGATCGGCCGCCGCATCTGGGCGAGCTGCATGGACCGGACCCAGCGCAAGGCCCATCCGAACAAGGGACAGAAGCCGCGCAAGCGCCGCCACCGCTGAGCGCAGAATCGCCCTCGCGCACGAGCGGGGCCGTCCCCACATCCTGCGGGAGACAAGCAGGAGACGCGTGATGGGCTTACTCGACGGGCTGCTCGGGCATGGCAGCGACCTCTCCGCGGACGAGGTGGACCGGCAGCTCGCCGGGGTGCTGGCGCCGGGCGAGAGCGTGCGCGTCGCCTTCAAGGTGATCCGCGACCTGATGATCTTCACCGACCGGCGGCTGATCCTGATCGATCGCCAGGGCATGACCGGCCGCAAGGTCGAGTACCTGACTGTGCCCTACCGTGCGATCACCTCGTTCTCGGTCGAGACCGCGGGCAGCTTCGACATGGATTCGGAGCTGAAGATCTGGGTCTCGGGGCGGCCCGACCCGATCCAGCGCACGCTCAAGCGCGGCGCCGACATCCTGGGCATCCAGCAGGCCATCGCCGGCTCGCTGAAATAGGCTGCACGCCGAGGCCGCGACCGGACCGGCGCAGCAGCGGCCTCGCCGCCCTCCCTGGCCTCACCCTTGCCATCGGGAGAGAATCCCTCTAAAGGCCCGGCCTTCGCGTTCGCTCCGGCCGGGGGCTGAACGGACGGTGCTGTTCGCAGCATAGGGTCAATCACTCCTGACTGATCCGTCGTCCGGTGTCTCCGCCTTCGATCAACCGCTCGGGCCATCATCACGGCTCGAAGGGCTTGGCGCCGAGAGAATGCGAGACGAACCGGCCCGACACACCCGCGACGCGCGGGCGGGCTTCCTTATGGCAAGGAAAGGCCCAAGAATGCCTCTCTACGAGCACGTCTTCCTGGCGCGCCAGGACGTGACGGCCCAGCAGGTCGAGACCATGGTCGAGACCTACAAGGGCGTCATCGAGACGGGCGGCGGCACGATCGAGAAGATCGAGTCCTGGGGCGTCAAGTCCCTCGCTTACCGTATCAAGAAGAACCGCAAGGCGCATTTCACGCTCCTCAACATCTCCGCCCCCCCGGCCGCCGTGGCCGAGATGGAGCGCCAGATGCAGATCTCCGAGGACGTGCTGCGCTTCATGACCGTTCGCGTCGAGCAGCTGGAGGCCGAGCCTTCCGCGATGATGCAGAAGCGCGACCGCGACGACCGGAAGGACCGCGACCGCGGTGACCGTCCGCGCCGCCGTGACGACGACTTCGGTGGCGGCGACCGTGGTGATCGCGGCGACCGCGGCGACCGTCCCGAGCGCAACTTCGGCGGGGAGAACTAATCATGGCATTCGGTGCTGGTGGTGGCGGCGGTGGCCGTCGTCCGTTCTTCCGTCGTCGCAAGAGCTGCCCGTTCTCGGGCGAGAACGCTCCCAAGATCGACTACAAGGACGTGAAGCTGCTCTCCCGCTACGTCTCGGAGCGCGGCAAGATCGTTCCCTCGCGCATCACGGCCGTCTCGGCCAAGAAGCAGCGTGAGCTCGCCCAGGCGATCAAGCGCTCGCGCTTCCTCGGCCTGCTGCCCTACGTCATCAAGTAGGACGTTTCCCGGCCCGCTTCCCAGCGGGCCGATCGACACCGTGAGGGCGGCCCTTCCCAAAAGGGGCCGTCCGATCGTTGGGGCCTCGTTTCCTTGCCCCTAACCCTGCCCATCACGGGACAGCGGGACAGCGGATTTTATGACCAAGGACATACCTGTCGGCGCCGGTGCCGGCCTCGTGGCGGCGCTGCTGTTCGGCGTGCTGCTCAAGGCCACGACGCTCTCGATCCTGCTCTACCTGCTCGCCCCGCTGCCGATCCTCATCGTCGGCCTGGGCTGGAGCCACCGTGCGGCGCTCGCCGCCGTCGTCGCGGGCGGGTTGGCGCTCGCGCTCTTCATCTCGCCCTATCTCGGCCTCGCCTTCGCGGCTTACCTCGCCATTCCCGCGTGGTGGCTCGCCTATCTCGCCCTGCTCGGCCGGCCGAACGCGGACGGCACGATCGAGTGGTATCCCACCGGGCGCCTGCTCGCCTGGGTCGCGGGCACCGCGGCGCTGGCCTTCATCGCCATCGCCGTCATCGCCTCGCCCGATTACGACACCTTCCGTACGCAGCTCACTACGATGAGCCGCCGGATCGTGCAGGTTCAGGTGCAGCGGGGCCGGATTCCCGCCCCGCCCACGAATGGCACCACAAGCGGCACCGCGAACGAGACCCCGGCCGGGAACGCCGAGGCGCCCGCCGACGCGTCGCCGCAGGGTGGCGAGCCGCAAAAGTCGGACGATCTCGCCAGCGAGGTCGCCGAGGCGCTGGCCACCGTCGCGCCGGCGGTCGCCGCCCAGGGTCTCACGATCTTGTTCACCTTCTACCTCTGGGCCGCCGCCCGCATCGTGCAGATCTCGGGGCGCCTGCTCCGGCCCTGGCCCGACCTGCCCTCCACGATGATGCCGCGCTCCACGCTGCTGGTCTTCGCCGCCGCCCTGGCGCTGGCGATGGTGCCTGGCTATCCCGGCGCGCTCGGCATCGCCCTGATCGGCGCCTTCAGCGCGGCCTTCGCCCTCCAGGGGCTCGCCGCCTTCCATGACCGCAGCCGCGGCCGGCCGGGGCGCTTCGCCCTGCTCGCCGGCCTCTACGTGCTGCTGTTCCTCACCCAGGGCGTGGCCATGCTCGCCCTGATCCTGTTCGGCATTGCCGATACCGCCCTCGACCGGCGCCGCCCGCAACCCCGCGGCGACGCCTGATCGCACCCGCTTCCAAGCAACCTCAAGGAGAAGCCCCATGGAAGTCATCCTGCTCGAACGCGTCGCCAAGCTCGGCCAGATGGGCGAGACCGTGAACGTGCGTCCCGGCTACGCCCGCAACTTCCTGCTCGCCCGCGGCAAGGCCCTGCGCGCCACCGAGAACAACAAGAAGCATTTCGAGGCCCAGCGCGCCCAGCTCGAAGCCCGCAACCTCGAGCGCCGCAACGAGGCCCAGACGGTGGCCGAGAAGCTCGACGGCCAGAGCTTCGTGCTGATCCGCCAGTCCGGCGAGACCGGCGTGCTCTACGGCTCGGTCTCGACCCGCGACCTCGCCGAGGTCGTAACCAAGGAGGGCTTCAGCGTCGAGCGCGGCCAGTTCGTGCTCAACCAGCCGATCAAGACCCTCGGCCTGCACACCGTGCCGGTGACCCTGCACCCCGAAGTCGAGGTCAAGGTGACCGTCAACATCGCCCGTTCGCCGGAAGAGGCCGAGCGTCAGGCCCGCGGCGAGTCGGTGACCGAGCGCGAGCAGTTCAACCTCGACGACCTCGGCCTCGAAGTCGGCCAGGCCCTGGCCGATGCCGGCGAGGGCGCCGACGACCGCGGCTAAGTCCGGGATTGCGAAGGGATCATCCCTTCGCCGGGGGATCGGGGCAGCGCCCCGATCTCTTCCAGGGCCCTGCCCTGGACCCGCGAAAGGGCTCGCCCTTTCGAAACCCCCGACAGCCGCATAAGCGGTGGAGAACGGGGATGCGCCGGCCTCCGGCGTTGACTTGTTCCTAATTCGTTCCAGCATGACGCCCGCGATTCCCGCGCACCGGGAGCCGCGGGCGTCTCGCGTTTTGCAAGGCATCGTCCCGAAAGGCGGCCCCGGCTGTCGGACGAAGACGATGCTTCGGGCGTATGGCGCGCCGGCTGCAGCCGGCTCCGGTGGGGTCGGCTAAGGAAGGCTTCACCATCCCGAGGCAAGGTCCGGCGGGCATGAAACGGGGCGGCCGAGCGGGCCGCCCGGAACGGAGCGACGGACAAGCGCCATGGCCCTGCCCAACGCCCTCACGGCCAATCTCGAGACGGTGCAGCCCGAATACCGGGTGCCGCCGCACAACATCGACGCGGAGCAGGCCCTGCTCGGCGCGATCATGGTCAACAACGACGCCTATTACCGTGTCTCGGACTTCCTGCTGCCCGAGCACTTCATGGAGGCGGTGCACCGCCAGATCTTCGAGGTGTCGGTCTCGCTGATCAAGGCGGGCAAGCTCGCCACGCCGATCACGCTGAAGACCTATCTCGGCGACATCGATCTCGGCGGCGTCACGCCGATGCAGTACCTCGCCCGGCTCGCGGCCGAGGCGACCACCGTCATCAATGCGGGCGAGTACGGCCGCACCATCTACGATCTGGCGATCCGCCGCCGCCTCATCACCATCGGCGAGGATCTGGTCAACGGCGCCTACGAGGCCCCCGTCGAGTCGAGGCCCCGCGACCAGATCGAGGCGACCGAGCGCCGGCTCTACGAACTCGCCGAATCCGGCAAGTACGACGGCGGCTTCCAGAAGTTCTCCGACGCGCTGACCGCGGCCATCGACATGGCGGCCAAGGCCTACCAGCGCGACGGCAAGCTCTCGGGTATCTCCACGGGGCTCACCGACCTCGACGCCAAGATGGGCGGCCTGCAGCCCTCCGACCTCATCATCCTCGCGGGGCGCCCGGCCATGGGCAAGACCTCGCTCGTGACCAACATCGCCTTCAACATCGCCAAGGCCTATCGCGGCGAGAAGCAGCCCGACGGCACCATGCAGACCGTCAACGGCGGCATCGTCGGCTTCTTCTCGCTCGAAATGTCGGCCGAGCAATTGGCGACCCGTATCATCGCCGAGCAGTCGGGCGTGCCGTCCTACAAGATCCGCCGCGGCGACATCCGCCCGGAGGACTTCTACAAGATCACCGATGCGGCACGGGACATGCAGACGATCCCGTTCTACATCGACCAGACCGGCGGCATCTCGATCGCCCAGCTCGCCGCCCGCGCGCGCCGCCTCAAGCGCCAGAAGGGCCTCGACCTCCTCATCATCGACTACCTTCAGCTCCTCTCCGGCTCCGGCAAGAAGAGTGACAACCGTGTGCAGGAGATGACCGAGATCACCACCGGCATGAAGGCTCTGGCCAAGGAGCTGGCGGTGCCGATCATCGGCCTGTCGCAGCTCTCGCGTCAGGTCGAGAACCGCGACGACAAGCGGCCCCAGCTCTCGGACCTGCGCGAATCCGGCTCGATCGAGCAGGACGCCGACGTGGTGATGTTCGTGTTCCGCGAAGAATATTACGTCGGCAACAAGAAGCCGCGCGAGGGCACGGAGGAGTTCTTCGCCTGGGAAGCCGAGATGCAGCGCGTCCACGGCAAGGCCGAGGTCATCCTCGGCAAGCAGCGTCACGGCCCGACCGGCACGGTGGAGCTGCAATTCGACGCCAACATCACCCGGTTCTCGAACCTGGCGCAGAGCGACCGGATGCCCGAGCAGATGTGACCGGGACGAACCGAAGCGCCCCACATGCCGATGCCCATTCTCCTCACCTGCGCGGATCCTCTTGAACCGAAGAAGGCGGACCCCGCATTCCGGGCGGAGGTGGAGGCGGCGCGCGCGGCGGGCTTTGCCATCGCCCTGCTCGATCACGACGAGTTGGACCGGCGGGTCGATCCCGCCGCCGCCCTGCGCCGGGCGCGGCTCGGCGAGGGCGGTCCGGCCGTTTACCGGGGCTGGATGCTGCGCAGTGAGGCCTATGCGCGTCTGTTCGAGGCCCTGGCCGAACGCGGCGTCACCCTGCTGACGGCGCCGGCCGCCTACGAAGCCTGCCACCACGCTCCGGGCTCCTACCCGGCCCTCGCGCCGTGGATGCCGCGGACGGCGTGGCTGCCGCTCGAGCGGATCGACGACGCGGCTTCGCTCCGCGCCACCCTGGCCCCCTTCGGATCGTCGCCGGTCATCCTCAAGGATTGGGTCAAGTCCCAGGCCTCCGGCTACTGGGACGAGGCCTGCTTCATCCCCGACGCGTCCGACGCGGCCCGCGCCGATGCGGTAATCGCACGGTTCCGCGCATTGCAGGGCGAGAGCCTGGAGGGCGGCCTCGTCTTCAAGGCCTATGTCCCGCTCCGGCCCCTCGGCGGGCCCGCCCACGAGGACCGCGCCTTCATCGTCCGCGGTCAGGTGGTGGGGTGCTGGTCGCGCTCGGAGGGGCCACCCCCGTCGCCGCCGTCCGACCTGCTGGCCGCCATCGCCGCCGCGGTGCCGAGCCCCTTCGCCTCGGCCGATCTCGCACAGGATTCGGACGGGCGCTGGTGGCTGCTGGAGGTCGGCGACGGAGGGGTTTCCGGCCTGCCGGATCCGCAGGCGGCCACCCCGCTCTTCGCCGCCCTCTTGGCCGCTCTCGCGGCCGCCGCGACGGCGTAGCGCGCGGGACGATGCCGAGCGACGTCGCGAACGCTTTTCGCGTCTCGCGCATTGCGGACGGTGAGCCATTCGCGACGCGCATCGGGGCGACCATGAAAGCGGCCGCGACGACGATGTTTTTCCGGCCGCATGCCCCTTACGATATCGCGGCCATCATGAACCGGCCGGCACCCTGGCCGCCGGCCGGCGAGGAGTCCTGATCATCAACGGCGACAATCCCGCCCCCGCCGGCCACGGCGCCCGCCTGACTATCGATCTCGCGGCGCTCGCCGCGAATTGGCGGGCGCTCGGCGCCTGCGCGCCGTGGGCCGAGTGCGGTGCCGTGGTGAAGGCGGATGCCTATGGCTGCGGGCTCTCGGCGGTCGCGCCGGCCCTGTGGCGGGCGGGCTGCCGCACGTTCTTCGTGGCGCATCTCTCCGAGGCGATCGCGGCGCGGACGCTTCTGCCGGACGCCGCGCTCTACGTGCTCAACGGCCTGCCGCCCGGCAGCGCCGACGCCTTTCGCGCCCACGGCCTGCGCCCCGTCCTCGGCACGCGCGAGGAACTTCGCGAATGGGCCGCCGCCACCGAGGGTCGGGCGCCCGCCGCACTCCATGTCGATACCGGCATGAACCGGCTCGGCCTCTCCGTGGCGGAGGCTCTGGCGCTGGCGGGCGATCCCGTGATCACGCGGGCCGGCATCGACCTCCTGATGAGCCATCTCGTCAGCGCGGAACGGCCCGACGACCCGATCAACCCGCGCCAAGCCGCCGATTTCGCCCGTGTGCGGGCGGCCTTTCCGCAGATGCGCGCTTCGCTCGCCAATTCCTCGGGCACCTGCCTCGCGCACGACGCTCGCCACGACCTGCTGCGGCCGGGCTATGCGCTCTTCGGCGGCAACCCGGAGCCGGGGCAACCCAATCCGATGCGGCCGGTGGTGCGGCTGGAGGCGACGATCCTGCAGGTCCGCGACGTCGAGGCCGGCGCGACCTGTGGCTATAACGGCCGCTGGCAGGCCCCGGCCCCGCGCCGGCTGGCCACGCTCTCGCTCGGCTATGCCGACGGTTATCCCCGCTCCGCCAGCGATCACGGGCACGCGCTGGTCGGCGGCCTGCCCTGCCCGATCGTCGGCCTGATCTCGATGGACCTCATCATCCTCGACGTCACCGGCGCCCACGAGGCCCGGCGCGGCGGCATAGCCACGCTGATCGGCGATGCCCTCGACATCGACACAGTGGGGCGCGCCGCCGGCACCATCGGCTACGAGATCCTGACGGGCTTGCGTTCCCGCTATGTTCGATCATATATAGATCATTAAATTGGGCCTAATATTAGGAAGATATAATGATCGAATGGTCCTCAATAATTGAGGTGGGCGCAAAAGCAGCCATGCCAAAAATTATCGATGCAGCGCTTGGCGCTGCGTCAAAAGAATTTTCAAAGAAGACTCCATACAAATCGTTGAGTTTCAGTAAGCATTTTGATTTTGCATTTGCAAAGTGCAAAATCATGAAGACTGTTTTTAGTGGCAATAGAGGTGTAGAGCTTTTGCATAACTATGTGCCGCCGAGCTTCGAAATTGAAAATCAAGTCTTCGATGAGTACGAGTTTATCGATGAAATATGGTTTAGAAAAAAAACAGCGCTCATTGGCCCTGCCGGATCAGGCAAAAGTATGTTTTTGCGATATTTTTGGATTGCTTGCACAGTGGAGCCTCGAGGGAAGATTCCCCTGTTCATAGAGTTCAGAGATTTAAACAATCGTGACTTCGAGAATGTCACGGATTTTATATTTCATTACTGCTGCGACGACACCAGCGCTAAGTCAAAAGAATTGTTCTTAGAGGCAATACGGGAAGGGCAGTTTATATTCATCCTCGATGGCTTAGATGAAATTAAGCCGCAACAAAGGCGCTCAATAGAAGAATCTCTGCATGAAATTTTTTCAGCAGAAAATATAGTTTTAATTTCTAGTCGACCAAGTGCTACTATCGCCACGTCTCAAGACTTAAGTCTATGCCTTATCAAAGATCTAGACATAGACAAGGCGGTAAGTATTATTGAAAAAATTGATTTTGACGATGAGGTTAAAAGTAAATTTATAGAAGGGCTCAAGGGCAATTTATTTAAAGAGCACGAAAGCTTTGCGTCTCGCCCTCTTTTGCTCACTTTGATGCTATTAACATTCAACCTATACGCAGAAATACCTAGGAAAATGCATCTTTTCTACGATCAAGCCTTTGATGTGCTGTTTTCAAGACACGACGCACTGAAAGAAGTGTTTCGCAGAGAAAAGCGATGCAAACTCCAAATCGATAGATTTAAGTATGTCTTCTCGGCCTTCTGTTTATTGACATATAATGATTCAAAATTTGAGTTCTCTGAGAGTGAAATGTTAGAATACATAAAAAAGTCCGCAAAGATCTGCGGAGACAAGTTCGATGCAGGAGATTTTTTTGAAGACTTGCTTGACTCGGTAAATGTCATGAATCGCGATGGCATGAAATATGTTTTCAGCCACCGTTCTTTCCAAGAATATTTTACTGCCTACTTTATAATCAGGATAGAGGAGCAGAAGGCAAAAGCGATAATTGCCAAAATATCGGAGCGGCACAACGATACTGTTCTTGACATGATATTTGACATGAACGAAAATTTTTTGAGAGATTATTTCTTGATCCGTATCTCGATGAATTTCGAAGAAAAACATCTTACAGAGGTCGATTTTCACTTTATAGATATGTGAAGGCGACAGAGTGTAGGCTGATAATGACTCGGTTGCTTCACGAACATGAGTACAAAGAGGAACATGAAGGCAAGGATGAGAGAGACACGCCGCCGAAAGCGCGTGTTATGTTTGTGATAGATGGAGGAGACGCAGCGATGCGTGCCTGCAGATTTGTTGGAACTAATTGCATTGCTTTTTCAACGGCCTCTGGCATTCCTATAGAAGTATTGACACTCGATATGTATATGGACGAGCATAGTGTCTCTGAATTTAACAATTTTATCGAACTGTTGGAAGCGCCGAATTTTCGGGAAAACCACGTTACGGTTTTCTTCAACGGTGGAACACTGCAGGTAATAGTTTTAGAATCTGACATTAGTAAATCAAAAAAGGCCATCTTCGATTTGGATACAGACAAAGAAACCAATAACAAATTCAAAAATTTTCTTGAAAACATTTCCTTCCCAACCATGATTCTTGAGAAAAGAAGACTCGTACTACAGGAGCATCGACAAATAAAAAGACGCATTGCTACAAACCATAAGAGCATAGACAAAATAATCGGTTAGCCCTCTATGGCCAAGATCCAACAGACCTTCGTCTGCCAGTCCTGCGGGGCGGTCTACAACCGCTGGCGCGGGCGCTGCGAGGCCTGCAACGGCTGGAATACGATCCAGGAGGAGGTCGCCTCCACCGGCCCCCAATCCGGCCCGGCGGCGACCCGGCCCTCGCGGGCGCGGGGCCGCGTCTTCCCCCTCGAAGGCCTGACCGGCGAGGCCAAGGAGGCGCCGCGCAGCGCTTGCGGCATCAACGAGCTCGACCGCGTCACCGGCGGCGGCTTCGTGCGCGGCTCGGTGATCCTGCTCGGCGGCGATCCCGGCATCGGCAAGTCGACCCTGCTGATGCAGGCCTCCGCCGCCATGGCCAAGAGCGGCGAGCGCGTCGCCTACATCTCCGGCGAGGAGGCGGTGGGGCAGGTGCGCCTGCGCGCCGAGCGCCTCGGGCTGGCCAAGTATCCGGTGGAGCTGGCGGCGCAAACGAATGTCGAGGACATCGTCGAGACGCTGTCCCAGGGCCAGCCGCCGGCGCTCGTCATCATCGACTCGATCCAGACCATGTGGACCGAGACGGTAGAATCGGCGCCGGGCACCGTCACCCAGGTGCGCAGCTCGGCCCAGGCCCTGATCCGCTTTGCCAAGACCACGGGCACGGCCGTTATCCTCGTCGGCCACGTCACCAAGGACGGGCAGATCGCCGGGCCGCGCGTGGTCGAGCACATGGTCGATGCGGTCGCCTCGTTCGAGGGCGACCAGGGCCACCACTTCCGGATCCTGCGGGCGGTCAAAAACCGCTTCGGGCCGACCGACGAGATCGGCGTGTTCGAGATGACCGATGCCGGCCTGTCCGAGGTGCCGAACCCGTCCGCCCTGTTCCTGGCCGGGCGCGACCACGCCGCGCCGGGCACCGCGGTCTTTGCCGGGATGGAGGGCACGCGGCCGCTGCTGGTCGAGATCCAGGCGCTCGTCGCCCCCTCCTCGCTCGGCATGCCGCGCCGCGCCGTGGTCGGCTGGGACCCCAACCGCCTGTCGATGGTGCTCGCCGTGCTGGAAGCTCATGGCGGCATCCGGCTCGGGGGGCACGACGTCTATCTCAACGTCGCCGGGGGCCTGCGCATCACCGAGCCCGCCGCGGATCTCGCGGTCGCCGCCGCCCTCGTCTCCTCGCTCTCGGGGGCAGCGCTGCCCTCCGACTCGGTCTATTTCGGCGAACTCGGCCTGTCCGGCGCGGTGCGGCCGGTCTCGCAGGCGCCGGCCCGGCTGAAGGAGGCGTTGAAGCTCGGCTTTGGCAAAGCCATCACCCCGCAAGGCCGCGGCGAGGCCGGAGACCGGGCGCTGCCGACGGATGCCCTGCGCCACATCGCCGACCTCGTCGCCGGCATCGCCTCGGGGGCGCCGCGGCGGGTCGGGGGCAAGCGGGAGCGCGAACGGGCCGTTCCGGACGACCCTTTCTGAGGGTCTCTCACGAAACGCCCGCTGCGCTGTCCTCGCCACAGGGAGAACGGTCGGTGACCGGGAGTTCTGTGAGGCACTCTGAGACGACCGGCGCCCGAGCCCGCACCAATCCATGCCCGCCGGGCGGCCGACGTGACCCGCTATCCGACAAACCGGCCGGGCCCGAAGGTGACGGCCGAGGTTCGCCGGGGTATATGGTTAAGGACCACAGCGGATGCGCGGCCCGGGGGAGCCGTCGTCGTCCGGGCAAGGCTGCCTCGTTCCGCCCCAGCGAACCATATCCTGCGATGCCGTTTTCCGTCCTCGACCTCGTGGTGCTCGGCATCGTGCTCGTCTCGGCGCTGCTCGCCGCCGTGCGCGGCGTGACCCGTGAGGTGCTCGCGATCATTGCCTGGGTGGCCGCCGCCGCGGTGGCGTGGTCGCTCCACCCGCTGCTCCTGCCCACCGTCAAGCAGCACATCTCCAGCGACACGGTGGCGCTGGTCGCCTCCATCGCGGCGATCTTCCTCGCCACGCTGATCGTGGTCTCACTGGTGACGGTGAAGATCTCCGACCTCGTGCTCGATTCGCGCATCGGCGCCGTCGATCGCTCGCTCGGCTTCCTGTTCGGGGCGGGCCGCGGCTTCCTGATCTGCGTGATCGGCTGGGTGTTCCTGGCTTGGCTCGTTCAGGGCAAGGTTCCGGATTGGGCGGCCCAGGCCAAGAGCCGGTCGCTGCTCGAAAGCTCGGGCGAGGCGCTGGTGGCGCAGTTGCCCGACAACCCGGAAGGCTTCCTCAAGCAGTTCCGCAAGCCGAAGGGCGACGGGCCGGAGGAGCCGCCGCCGGAGACCGATCTCCCCGCCCAGCGCCGCAGCGAAGCCGGGCCCGAGCCGAAGCGCTGAGGCTGGCCTGAAGGCCGGCCCTCGACGATCCGCCAAGAAGCTGCCCTGCGCCAGCAATGCAGCCGGATTGCGCGCGATATGCTGGAATCGGTCTTGGTTGCGACGCGATCCGCGCCTAGGTAACGGTTTCACGACGGTCCTGGCGTAACCCCTCGCGGCAGAGGTCGCGGGCGGAAGTGTCTCCGGCCGTTCCCGCCGTGCCGGATGCGAGGCCCGCGAGACCCGCGCGCTTCCAGGATTCGAGATCGACATGTCTGTTGTCAGCGCGAGCGCCGATGTCCGCAACCTGGACATCGACGGGGATACGCTTCGCGAGGAATGCGGCGTCTTCGGCATCTACGGGCACGACGATGCCTCGGCCATCACGGCGCTCGGCCTGCACGCCTTGCAGCATCGCGGCCAGGAAGCGGCCGGCATCGTCTCCTACGACAACGGCGTGTTCCACTCGGAGCGCCGCCAGGGCCTCGTCGGCGATTCCTTCTCCGACCGCGCCACGATCGAGCGCCTCGCCGGCCGCTCGGCCATCGGCCACGTGCGCTACTCGACCACCGGCGGCACGATCTTGCGCAACGTCCAGCCGCTCTTCGCCGAACTCGCCGGCGGCGGTCTGGCGGTGGCGCATAACGGCAATCTCACCAACGCGCTATCGATCCGCCGCGACCTCGTGCGCGACGGCGCCATCACGCAATCGACCTCGGACACCGAGGTGATTCTCCATCTGGCCGCCCGCTCGCGCAAACCGCGCATCGTCGAGCGCTTCATCGACGCGCTGCAGCAGATCGAGGGCGCCTACGCCATCGTCGCGCTCACCAACAAGAAGCTCATCGGGGCCCGCGACCCGCTCGGCATTCGCCCGCTGGTGCTCGGCGAACTCGACGGCCGCTACATCCTCGCCTCCGAATCCTGCGCGCTCGACATCATCGGCGCCCGCTTCATCCGCGATGTCGAGAACGGCGAAGTGGTCGTGATCTCGGAAGACGGCGTCGAGTCGGTGCGCTTTGCCGAGAAGCAGCCGATGCGTCCCTGCATCTTCGAGTACATCTACTTCGCCCGTCCCGACTCGGTGGTGAACGGCAAGAGCGTCTACGGCGTGCGCAAGGCCATCGGCCAGGAACTCGCCCGCGAGGCAGCCCCCGAGGCCGACGTGGTGATCCCGGTGCCGGATTCCGGCGTGCCCGCGGCGCTCGGCTTCGCGCAAGAGGCCGGCCTGCCCTTCGAGATGGGCATCATCCGCAACCATTATGTCGGGCGCACCTTCATCCAGCCGACCCAGACCGTGCGCGAACTCGGGGTGCGGATGAAGCACTCGGCCAACCGCGCCGCGGTCGAGGGCAAGCGCATCGTGCTCGTGGATGACAGCCTCGTGCGCGGCACCACCTCGGTGAAGATCGTGCGGATGATGCGCGATGCCGGCGCCCGCGAGGTGCATTTCCGCATCGCCTCCCCGCCGATCACCTATCCCGACTTCTACGGCATCGACACGCCCGAGCGCGAGAAGCTGCTGGCCGCCACTCACGATCTGGAGGCGATGCGCCAATATATCGGCGCCGATTCGCTGGCCTTCCTCTCGATCCCCGGCCTCTACCGGGCGATGGGCGAGACCGAGCGCAACGCCGCCTGCCCGCAATACACCGACCATTGCTTCACCGGCGATTACCCGACCGGGCTGACGGATCTGGCGATTGCCGGGCCCAAGCGCTTCGCGATGCTGGCCGAGGCGGACTGAAGCCCGTGATCGAGAAAATGATGGCCGACAAGACCCTCGACGGCCGCGTCGCCGTCGTCACCGGCGCCTCGCGCGGCATCGGCCGCGCCGCCGCCCTGGCCCTGGCAGGGGCGGGCGCCCACGTCGTCGCGGTCGCCCGCACGCAGGGCGGGTTGGAGGAACTCGACGACGCGATCCGTCGGGCCGGCGGCCACGCGACGCTCGTGCCGCTCGACCTCACCGATTATGACGCCATCGACCGCCTGGGTGCTGCGCTCAACGAGCGCTGGGGCCGGCTCGACATCGTGGTCGGCAATGCCGGCATCCTCGGCAACCTGATGCCGGTGAGCCACGTCACGCCGAAGGTGTGGGATCAGGTGATGGCGATCAACGTCACCGCCAACTGGCGCCTGATCCGCTCGTTCGACCCGCTGCTCCAGCGCTCGGATGCGGGGAGGGCGATCTTCGTCTCCTCCGGCGCGGCCGCGAAGTGCCGGGCCTATTGGGGCCCCTACTCCGTCTCGAAGGCGGCGCTGGAGGCGATGGTGCGCACCTACGCCGCCGAGAACGAGAGCACGCGGGTGCGCGCCATGCTGCTCAACCCCGGCCCGCTGCGCACCCGCATGCGCGCCGCGGCGATGCCGGGCGAGGACCCGGCGACGCTCAAGACCCCGGAGGAATTGGCGCCGCATTTCGTGCATCTCGCCTCCCCCGCATGGAACGAGACGGGCAAACTCTACGATTTCCCCAGCGACCGGGTTCTCGCCTTCTCCCCACCCCAGTAACGGGGTCCGGGGCCGAGGCCCCGGCGGGTTGCGGGCAGAGCCCGCTTTCTTTGTTTTCCAGGTTTTGCGCCATGATCGACGTCCGCTGCATCTGCGCCATCGGCCAGCGGGGCCAGCTCGGCCTCAACGGGCATCTCCCCTGGGAGGGCAACACCGATCCGCTCTTCGTCGAGGACGTGACGCGGTTCTTCGCGCTCACCATGGGCCATGTGCTGATCGCCGGCCCCAAAACCGTGGCCTCCGTGCCCGAATTTGCGTTCAAGGACCGCACCATCGACGTGATCCGCTCGCACGAGGATCCGGAGGCGGTGCTGAAGCGCTATCCCGGCCGCCGCATCTTCGTCGGCGGCGGCATCGCGGTCTGGAACGTCTACGCAAAGTACATCCAGCACTGGGACGTCACCCGCCTCCCCTATGACGGCGAGGCCGACCGCTGGTTCGATCCGGCTTGGCTCGTCGGCGGGCCGCTGCGGAGCTGAGTCCCTTCACGCGGCAGCACTACCCGCATCCCCGCTGCCGCATGGCGGTTCCAGCCGGCATTCGCTAAGGAGGCTCGGCCGACGCCGTCAGCGGCGACGGGCGAGCGCAGGGTATGATCGGATGAGCGGAACGGATAGCGGAGCCGGCGACACGGACGCCACCGCCGATTTCGGCTACGAGCGCGTGCGGCTCTCCGAGAAGCAGGCCAAGGTGGACGACGTGTTCCGCTCGGTCGCGCGCCGCTACGACCTGATGAACGACCTGATGTCGGGCGGGCTGCACCGGCTCTGGAAGTCGCACCTGATCTCGATGCTGCGCCCGTCGCGCACCCGGCCCTACCACCATCTCGATGTGGCCGGCGGCACCGGCGACATCGCCTTCCGCACCCTCGAAGCGGGCGGCCCCGAGACCCACGTCACCGTGCTCGACATCAACGAGGCGATGCTGCGGGTCGGCGCCGAGCGGGCGGGCCACAAATACGACGGCCGCATCGATTTCGTCACCGGCAACGCCGAGACGCTGCCGCTGCCGTCGAACCATTTCGACAGCTACACCATCGCCTTCGGCATTCGGAACGTGCCGCGCATCGACGCGGCCCTGGCGGAAGCGCACCGGGTGCTCAAGCCGGGCGGGCGCTTCCTGTGCCTGGAATTTTCGCGGGTCGATCTTCCGGTGCTGGAGAAGATCTACGACGCCTATTCCTTCCACGTGATCCCGCGCATCGGCGAGCGGGTGGCGGGCGACCGCGAATCCTACCAGTACCTCGTCGAGTCGATCCGCAAGTTCCCCTCCCCCGACAGCTTCGCCCGGATGATCGAGACGGCGGGTTTCAGCCATGTCAGCCATCGCCGGCTCTCGGGCGGCATCGTCGCGATCCATTCCGGCTGGAAGATTTCTTGATTTCTCTCCGATCGCGAGCGCTGCCGGGCGGCTCGGCAGGGCCGGGCGCATCGTCCTGGATATCGGATCCAGGGCGACGCGCTCGGCTCCTGTTTCTGCATCGTCTTTCTCCGAAAGCCGGAAGCCACCTTTCGGGACGATGCTCGCGCCTCAGTGATCCGGTGCGATCCCTCTTCGAGCAAATGCCTTTCAGGGTTCGATGATGCTCGGCGCCGTCTTCCACCTCGCCCGCGGCGCCCATGTCGGCTTCGTGCTCGCCCGTGAGGGCGGGCTGGCGCTGATCGATGCGGCGCAATTGCCGCCGCATCTGCGGCTCGCGCTGAAGCTCGGCCGCTCGCTGGAGCGGCGCGGCATCGCGGAGGCCCCCGGCGCGAGCCCGCTGGAGCGGGCACTGACCCGGCTCGGCCCCTCCTACGTCAAGTTCGGCCAGTTCCTGGCGACCCGCCCCGACATCGTCGGCATGGCCGCCGCGCGGGATCTGGAGCGACTTCAGGACCGGGTTCCGCCCTTCCCGCAGGGAGTGGCTTTGCGCGTGGTCGAGGCGGAGCTCGGCAAGCCGGTCCCGGTCCTGTTCACCGCCTTCAGCGAGCCGGTGGCCGCGGCCTCCATCGCCCAGGTCCACAAGGCGACGGTGCTCGACGCCGACGGCACGCAGCGCACGCTCGCGGTCAAGGTGATGCGGCCCGGCGTGCGCGAACGGTTCGCGCGCGACATCCAGGCGATGCGGTTCATGGCCCGCATCGTCAACGCGCTTCTGCCCGATGCCGAGCGCCTGCGCCCGCGGGAGGTGGTCGAGATCCTGGCCCGCTCCGTCACCATGGAGATGGACCTTCGCCTTGAAGCGGCGGCGATGTCGGAACTCGCGCAGAACACTGCGGGCGACGCGGATTTCCGCACGCCGCGGCCCGAATGGGCCCTGACCTCGCGGGACGTGCTGACGAGCGAGTGGATCGACGGCGTGCGCCTCAACGATCGCCCCGGCATCGTGGCCGCCGGCCACGACCCGAAGGCGCTCGGCCGCACGGTGATCCAGTCCTTCCTGCGCCAGGCGATCCGCGACGGGTTTTTCCACGCGGACATGCATCCGGGAAACCTGTTCGTCGATCCGCAGGGGCGGCTCGTCGCGGTCGATTTCGGCATCATGGGCCGGCTCGGCCATGCCGAGCGGCGCTTCCTCGCCGAGATTCTTCTGGGCTTCATCACCCGCGACTATCGCCGCGTCGCCCAGGTGCATTTCGAGGCGGGCTACGTGCCGCGCCACCATTCGGTGGACGATTTCGCGCAGGCCATCCGGGCGATCGGCGAGCCGATCCACCAGCGCCGGGCCGACGAGATCTCGATGGCCAAGGTGCTCACGCTGCTGTTCGACGTGACCGCCCTGTTCGACATGAGCACCCGCACCGAACTGGTGATGCTGCAGAAGACCATGGTGGTGGTGGAGGGCGTCGCCCGCTCGCTCGATCCGCAGCTCGACATGTGGACCGGCGCCGAACCGGTCGTGCGCTCGTGGATCACCCGCCATCTCGGCCCCGTCGGCCGGATCGAGGGCGGCGCCCGCGCGGCGCTGACGCTCGCCGAGGTCGTGTCCGACATCCCCGACATCGCGCAACGCATCCGCCGCATCATGATCCGCCTCGACGAGGAGGGAACGCGCGATACCAAGGCGATCGAGCGCTTGGTCAAGCTGGAGCGGCGCCACGCGCTCCTGACCACCCTGGCCCTGTGGGGGATCGCGGTGGGGGCGCTGGTGCTGGCCTTCCGGTGAGAGACCTTCTCACCGGCCGAATTTCTCCTACACTCCCCTCCCATGACCGATCTACTCGACAAGGCGATCACCGCCGCCCGGAACCTCCCGCCCGAGGTGCAGGACGCGATCGCGCGCATGGTGCTGAGCTATGCGGGCGAGGAACAGGCCGTCTACCGCTTCACCCCTGAGGAAGAAGCGGAGCAGGATGAGGCTGATGCCGCCGAAGCGCGCGGCGATTTCGCGACCGATGAGGAAGTGCGCGCCATCTGGGCCAAGCACGGCCTGTGAGGCGTGTGGCTCATGAAGCTGCGCTTTACACGCCCTGCCGCGCGCCAACTCGATCAGGCACTCGCTTATGTCGCGCAGCATAATCCGCAAGGTGCGAACCATGTGCAGGCGCGCCTGCAAGAACTGATGCTTCTGTTGCTGGAACATCCTTTTGCAGGGCAGGCGACCGCACGGCGTGGCGTTCGGCGTATCGTCGCTTCGCCCTATCCTTACGTACTGACCTACCGCATCGGACACGACGAAATCATCATCCGCAGCGTGCGCCACACCGCGCGTCGCCCTTTGCCCTGAATCGTCGGCTCAAGCTGCGCCGAACATGCCGCCCTTGACGCGCGCGCTCCGATTCCCCGTTCTGCCCTCATGTCTTCTCCGTCTCCCAAGCCCCTCGCCGGCCGCCGCATCCTCCTGATCGTCGGGGGCGGCATCGCCGCCTACAAGGCGCTCGACCTGATCCGGCGCCTGCGGGAGCGCGGGGCGCAAGTGCGCCCGCTGCTAACCGACGCGGCCCAGGAGTTCGTCACGCCGCTGGCCGCCGCCGCGCTCGCCGGGGAGCGGACCCATACCGACCTGTTCGACCGGGAGAGCGAGGCCGATATCGGCCATATCAAGCTCGCGCGGGATGCCGACGCCATCGTGGTGGCGCCGGCCACCGCCAACCTGATGGCGCGGATGGCGACCGGCCATGCGCCGGACCTCGCCTCGACGGTGCTGCTCGCCACCACCCTGCCGATCCTGATCGCCCCGGCCATGAACGTGCGGATGTGGCAGCATCCGGCGACGCAGCGGAACCTCGCGACCCTGAAGGCCGACGGCGTCGCGGTCATCGGCCCCAACGAGGGCGCGATGGCCGAGGCCGAGTTCGGCCCCGGCCGGCTGGCCGAGCCGCACGAGATCGCCGACGCGCTCGAAACCCTGCTGGCGCAGCGTGCCGAGGGCGGCGGCATCGGGTTCCTGGCGGGCCAGGCCATCCCGAAAAAGCCGCTGGCGGGGCGGCACGTGCTCGTCACCTCGGGGCCGACCCACGAACCGATCGATCCGGTGCGCTACCTCGCCAACCGTTCCTCGGGGCGGCAGGGCCATGCGGTCGCCGCCGCCGCGGCCGAGGCCGGCGCCCGCGTCACCCTGGTCTCGGGGCCGGTGGCGATCCCCGATCCGGCGGGCGTCACCGTGGTGCGGGTCGAGAGCGCCCGCGAGATGCTCGCCGCGGTCGAGGCGGCCTTGCCCGCCGATCTCGCGATCTTCGCCGCCGCGGTCGGCGATTGGCGGCCCGCCGAGATGCGGGCGGACAAGATCAAGAAGGACGGCCATCAGCCGCCACCGCTGCACTTGGTCGAGAACCCCGACATCCTCGCCACCATCGCCGGCCGCACCGAGGGGCGTCCGCCCCTCGTCGTGGGCTTTGCCGCCGAGACCGACGACGTGATCGCGAACGCGCAGAAGAAGATCGCGCGGAAGGGCTGCGACTGGATCGTGGCCAACGACGTCTCGGCGGAGGGCGGGGTCATGGGCGGCACCGAGAACACCGTCCACCTCGTCGCCCGCGACGGCGGCGTCGGCGGCCGTGTCGAGACGTGGCCGAAGCTCGGCAAGGAGGAGGTTGGACGGCGGCTGGTGGCGCGGTTTTCGGCCCTGCTCGCAGCAAAGCCGTGAGAGCCTCGCCCGCCTCTCAGGCTTAAGCGCGGTTCAGTGACGGGCCCGTCTTGGCCCGCGAGGCAACAACGCAACGGTCGCCCGGCGGACAAAAATGTTCCCCGGCGCCGGACCTTAAAGTTTTCATCGGCTCAGCTTGCCCTCGTCGGTGTAATGCCCAGATCCTCCCTCCACGTCATTCACAGCGACAGGAGCGACATCATGGCCAAGGCCGACCGGCACAGCATGGGCCCCGGCGCGCAGGGCAAGGGCGACGGCAGCGGCGCCATGACCGATCTGCCCGAGGGCATCCTCGGCGAGAACGAGGTGCTGAGCAACCGCGACAAGTCCCGGCACACCGACCAGCGCGGCCTCGACAGCCGCCACGTCCAGACCGAGCAGTACCACGACCATGTCGGCGCCCGCCAAGGCGGAGGCCGCACCGGCGAGGAAGAGGCCAATGCGAGCGGCCCCGCCGGGCCGATGACGAACACCTCGGGCGACACCAGCAGTCTGCGCACGAAGCATCGGGACTAAAAGCCTCTCACAAAACTCCCGCTGCGCCGTCATCGCCAGGGAGAGAACGGTCAGAGATCGGGAGTTTTGTGAGGCACTCTAAGACCTCCGCGTCGAGGGGAGCCGAGGGGCCGGCGCGCGCCCGGCTCCTCCTCTCCGGTCCGCGGCTCAATTCTGGCGCAGGAACAGGGCGGTCGCGGCGGCGCGGCGGACGAAGGGATTGCGGGCATAGATCCAGAGTGGATCGCCCTGGACAACGTTGCGGCTCAGTGCCCGCTTGAATTCGAACACGCCGCGATTGCCGGCCGGATCGACACCGCCGAAATCGAAGACGCGTGCTCCCTCCGCGTGGGCCCGCTCGACGACCTGCCACACGGCGAACGTCGCCGCACCGGTTGACCGGGCCCGCTCATTCGAAGCGGCAAAGAAGTCGGTCCAGCGCTCGCGCGCCGTGTGGACGAGGCGCACGTGGATTGGCTCCCCGCGCTCCCGGATCTCCAGGAAGACGAGGCGAGGGTCGGCGACGGCGAGATCGCGATAGGCGGCCGCATTGAGACCATCGACGAAGCCCTTACGCTCTTGCAGGGCGGCATGCATCCGCTCGAAGGTCTCGAAAGCCCGAAACCGCTCGTCCGGATTCGTCAGGAAGGCGGCGGTGAGGTCGGCATTGCCCTGTGCCTTCCTGACTCTCTGCCGCCAAGTCGGATCGGCACCGGACAGGATCGTTTTCGTGTCGCGGGAAAGATCGACGTCGATCGTATGGTTCTGCCGGGTCACCACGGGCAGGAAGCGGTGCGCCAGGAGGGCCGTCATTCCCTCGGGATCTAGGAAGCGATAGGGTCTGATCGCGAGAAGGTCCGTAGGACGCGGGGCGAGATGGTCGAGAATGGCGGCAAGCACCGCTTCCGCCTTGGCCCGGCCGCGCACGGTCAGAATCGGCCCCCCCTGCACGAGGATCCGGCGCACCAAGCCGGGCCGCTCCTGACACTGGACGTAGGCGAGATCCTCGCCGTTCTCGGCACACAGGGCGATTTGCCGGACGGACCAGCCGAGCCGGCTCTTGTAGGCTCCCCAGTTCCGGGATGCGTAGATGTTGGCATTCTCCTGCCGCCAGACCACCTCGTCCCAATCGGCGGCCTTCGAACGGTCGATGACCGCGATCTGTGCTGCCATGAACCGTTTTCCCCCGTCCGTCGTCCCGGTGCCGGCTCAGGCGCCGATCCGTCCCTCGATCAGGCTCGGCTGTCTGCAGGCTTGGCCGTATCACGGGCCCGGTTCCCAACGCCATCGAAGACGAATGTATCCGCTCTCCAGGTTGTCTCTGAGTAGTCTGCGCGGGCCGCAACCGGATCAGGGCCGGGGCATGGCGATGCGGGCGGGGAGAGGCTTGCGGATAGACGATCCGGGCGGCTTGATGCGGATCGCGCAGCAAGCCGCGCCGGGGGAGGATCGCCATGGCGGATGACAGCGAATCGGCGGGCGCGCGGGCGGAACGGCGGGCGCGGTTCCAGCCGGCCTCGGGGATGGTGACGCCGCGCTTCTCCGGCCTTGCGAGTTTCATGCGGCTGCCGGTGCTCGATCCCGCCGAGGCGGTGGGTGAAGGGGCTGGAGAAGGGGCCGGTCTGGTCGAAATCGGCCTGATCGGCATCCCCTTCGACGGCACCACGACCAACCGGCCCGGCGCCCGGCTCGGACCGCGGGCGGTGCGCGAGGCCTCCACCGGCACGCGGGCGCTCAACCACGCCACGGGGGTGGCGCCCTACGCTCTGGCGGCCTGCGCCGATCTCGGCGACGTGCCGATCAATCCGGTGGACGCCGCCGAGACCGCGCAGCGCATCGAGGCGTTCTACCGGCCGCTCGCGGAGGCCGGGATCGTGCCGCTCACGGTGGGGGGCGACCATTTCATCACCTATCCGGTGCTGCGGGCGCTCGGGGCGGCCCGGCCGCTCGGGCTGATCCATATCGACGCCCACAGCGACACCGACGACGCGCAATATGGCGGGTCACGGCTCACCCACGGCACGCCGTTCCGCCGCGCGGTCGAGGCCGGGCTGCTCGACCCGCGGCGCTGCATCCAGATCGGCATCCGCGGCAGCATGGATGCGGCCGACGAGCGCGATTGGGCCCTGGCGCAGGGCATGCGCATCCTCACGATGGAGGAGGTCTGCGCCCGCGGCCTGCCGGAAGTGGCGGCGGAAGCCCGCGCCGTCGTGGGCGAGGGCCCGACTTATCTCAGCTTCGACATCGACGCCCTCGATCCCGCCTTCGCCCCCGGCACCGGCACGCCGGAGATCGGCGGCTTCACCACCCGCGAGGCGCTGCACCTGCTGCGGGCCCTGCGCGGCCTCGATCTGGTCGGGGCGGATGTGGTGGAGGTCGCCCCTCCCCTCGATTCCGCCGGCATCACGGCCTTGGCGGGCGCCGGCATCGCCTTCGAGATCCTGTGCCTGCTGGCCGAGCGGGTCGCCGCACGCGGCTGACCGGCCCGAAAAACGGATTTCGAAAAGGCGAGCCTTTTCGCGGGTCCAGGGCAGAGCCCTGGTCTATGCCCTTTGGAATCTCGCGATCAGCTCAGCACGGACGGTCCGCCCGCGGCGTTGCCGGCGCGGAAGATGATCGGGCGGTAGACCCGGAGCAGGTCGGAATCGAGCTGGCCGGCCTGGGCCTGCATGATCGCGGCGGCCTCGGCGGCGGGCAGCGGCGGGCGGTAGACCCGGCGCTCGGTCAGGGCCGAATGGACGTCGCAGATCGCCACGAGCCGCACGAGATCGCCGATCCGCGCGCCCTTCAGGCCTTCGGGATAACCGGACCCGTCGAGGCGCTCGTGGTGGTAGCGCACCACGTCGAGGATCTCGGGCTCGAAGGCGCTCTCCCTGGCCAGCAGGTCGGCGCCGAGCGCGGCATGGGTGCGCATCACCGCCATCTCGTCGGGCGTGAGCGGGCCCGGCTTGTTGAGGATGGCGTGGGGGATCAGCGCCTTGCCGACATCGTGCAGGAGCGCGGCCTTGGCGAGCCGCTGCCGGTCGTTCCGGGAGAAGCCGAGTTCGGCGGCGAAGGCGGCGGCAAAGCCCGCGACGCTCAAGGAGTGCTGGTAGACCTGGATGTCGTGGCGCCAGACGAGGTCGAGCCAGGTGCGGATGCCGACTTCGGAGACCGTGTCGAGCACGATCCGCGTGCCTTCCTCGACCTCCTCCGGGCTCGGGGGCCAGCCGGTGGCCGCCTTGTCGAACAGGCGGGTGACGAGGGTGGTGGCCCGTTCCACCCGCACTTCGGGGGTTCCGCCGCCCGGTTTCCGCGCCTTGGCGGAGGAGGCCTCCCGCGCCTTTCCTTCCGCGACGAGGCGCATGAGCGTCGGGACGATGCCGGCGGATTGGCGCGGATCGATCACCGTCGGCGCCCCGAGCAGACGCACGGCCGCCGTGTCTTGGACGGCATTGCCGCGGGCGAGATAGAGACAGGGCAGCCCGCTCTCGCGAATGCGCTCGGCGAGCCACATGATCCAGGCACTTCCCCGATCGGCCGCGAGATCGGTGGCGAGATCGACGACGAAGGCGATGGACCGGTCGGCGGGCAGGGCCGCGCCGGGCTCGACGACCCGGCAGGGCAGAACCAGGGCGATGCCGCGGGCAAGACGCTCCGCCCGCTCGCGGCGGTCCGAGACGAGGACGACGACGTCCTCGCGGTGCGCTCCCTGACGCTCGTGGCCGTCCCGAGGTTCCTGCATCGATCATCCGTGGCCGCGAGGCCCGGTGGCGGACTCGAAGCGTGGTTTGGCCAGATACATCAAAAGCGTTGCGAAATGCTTCGCACCATCTTGCTGGTACAACCCTGACGTATTCGCGTAGCGCAGTGCTTCGTGATCGGAGCGATACCGCCGAGCCCTGTTCACTCCACGATGATTCCCGTGGCGTTTCAGGCAAACACGTCTTCAGGATGTTGGCCGAGCCCGAGCACAATTTGTCGTAAGGCCCGCGCCATGAGCGCCCTGCTCAGGCTGCGCGGATTCTCAGTGTACGTCCCGGCCCCGTCGTCCTTCCAGCGACGGCGGCGTGGCGGTGATTGGTGAAAGACGCCTCGGCCCGCGCGAAAACCGAATCACTCGGCGGCCACCCCTCGGCGGTCGAGACCGGCGGCGTTGGCGGGCGGCCCCGGACGATACGCGTCTTCCTCCTCCGGCTCGTCCGCCCCGCCGACGAAGCGGCCGAACAGGCGCACGAACAGCCGCGACAGGTCATCGACCAGCAGGAAGATCGCGGGCACGAAGACGAGCGAGAGGCCCGTCGAGACGATCAGCCCGCCGATCACCGCCACCGCCATCGGCGCGCGGAACTCGCCGCCGATGCCGAGCGCGAGGGCCGACGGCACCATGCCGGCGGCCATGGCGATCGTCGTCATCACGATGGGGCGCGCCCGCTTGCGCCCGGCATCGACGATGGCGGTGACGCGATCGACGCCGCGGGCCATCTCCTCGATGGCGAAATCGACCAGCATGATCGCGTTCTTCGTCACCACGCCCATCAGCATCAGGATGCCGATCACCACCGGCATCGAGATCGGCATGTGGAAGACGAGGAGCCCCAGGATCGCCCCGCCGATGGAGAGCGGCAGCGAGAACAGGATGGTGAGCGGCTGGAGGAAGTTGCCGAACAGCAGCACGAGGACGCCGAACACCATCATCAGCCCGGCACCCATGGCCAGGGCAAAGCCCTCGAACACCTCGCCCATCACCTCGGCATCGCCGGTCTGGCGGATGGTGACGCCCTCGGGCAGGTTCGTGGCGGCGGGCAGGGCCATCACCTGCTCGATGATCGAGCCGAGCGCGTCCGAGCCCTGAAGGTCGCCCTCGACGGCGACGCGCACGGTGCGGTCGTAGCGGTCGATGGCGGTCGGGCCGCGCCCGAGCGTCAGGTCGGCCACGGTGGCGAGCGGCACCGCCGCGCCGGCCTTCACCGGCACCTTCAGGCTGGCGATCTCGGGTAGCTGCCCGCGCAGGCGCTCCGGCAGCATCACCCGGATCGGGATCTGCCGGTCCTTGGCGTTGAACTTGGCGAGGTTGGCCGCGATGTCGCCGATGGTGCCGACCCGCACCGTTTCGGCGATGACGTCGGTCGAGACGCCGAGATCGGCGGCGACGCCCGCTTTCGGGGTGATGCGGATCTCGGTGCGGTCGAGCGGCGCGGTCGAGATCAGGTTGACGAGGTGGGGCACGCCCATGGCCTCGCGCTGGAGGCGGGCGGCCACATCCGCGACCACCGCCTTGTCGGGCCCTGAGACGATCAGCGCGAATTCCCGCTGCCCGCCCTCCTGCAGCGACCAGAAGCGGATGTCGGGGACTTGGCGCAGGACGTTCGCAATCTTCAGATCGACCTGCTTCTGGGTCAGCGATCGCTCGCTCTTCGGGGTCAGGTTCACGGTGAGGCTTGCCAGCCGCACCTCCTTCTTGCCCGGCAACTGGCGCCCGCCATCGACGAAGACGGAGCGCACCTCGGGCATCTGGCGGAGGGTCTCGACGACGCCGTCGGAGAGGCGCTGGGTGTCGTCGAGCCGGGCGCCGGGGGGCAGCTCGACCACGAACATCGTGCGCGCCGCGTCCTCCGCCGGGATGAAGCCCGCGGGCAGCAGCCGGGTCGAGGCGATCGAGCCGGCAAAGCAGGCCAGACCGAGGATCAGCGTCAGGTATTTGTGCCGCACCGACCACGCCACGAGGCGGGTATAGGCGCGCATCACCGGCCCCTCGCGCTCGTGGTCCGGGCCGTGGTCGCGCAGGAAATAGGCGGCCAAGAGCGGCGTGATGAGGCGCGCAACGAGCAGCGACACGAACACGGCCGCCGCGATGGTGAGCCCGAACTGCTTGAAGTACTGGCCGGCAATGCCGGGCATGAAGGAGACGGGGGCGAAGATCGCGATGATGGTCGCGGTGATGGCGATGACCGCGAGCCCGATCTCGTCGGCGGCCTCGAGCGCCGCCCGGTAGGCGGTTTTGCCCATCCGCATGTGGCGGACGATGTTCTCGATCTCGACGATGGCATCATCGACGAGGATGCCGGTGACCAGGGTGATCGCGAGCAGGCTGACCGCGTTGAGCGAGAAGCCGAGTGCGCTCATCACCCAGAAGGTCGGCAGCACCGAGAGCGGCAGCGCCACCGCCGCGATCAGGGTGGCGCGCCAATCCCTCAGGAACAGGAACACCACGATCACGGCGAGCGCGGCGCCTTCCAGCAGGCCCATCATCGCCGAATGGTAGTTGCCGATGGTGTTGACGACGCTGGTATCGATCAGGTCGAAGCGCACGCCCGGATTCTCGGCGTGCAGCTCCTCGATGCGCCGCGCGACCGCCGTCGCGACCTCGGCGTCGCTCGCCCCCATCGCCCGGGAGATGGCAAAGCCCACCACCGGCTCGCCGTTGAACCGGGCGAAGGTGCGCGGCTCCTCGGCCGCATCCATCAGGCTCGCCAACTCGTCGAGGCGCACCTTGCGCCCGCCCGGCACGACGATGGAGGTGGCCCCCAGCGTCTCCAGGCTCGCCGAGGCGCCCAGCGTGCGGATCGATTGCTCGCCGCCGGCGAGTTCGCCGCGCCCGCCGGCCATATCGGCAGAGGTGAGGCGCAATTGCCGGTTCACGTCGGCCGCGGTGATGCCGAGCGCCAGCAGGCGGTCGGGCTTGAGGGTCACGCGGATCTCGCGGGCCACGCCGCCGAGGCGCTCGACGCCGCCCACCCCCTTCACCCCCTGGAGCTGGCGCGCCACCACGTCATCGACGAACCACGACAGGTCTTCGGGCGTCATCGCCGGGGCGGAGGCGCCGTAGATCATGATCGGCAGGCCGGCGATCTCGACGCGGCTGATGATCGGCTCGTCGATGGTGCGCGGCAGGTTGATGCGAATCTTCGAGATCGCGTCCTTCACGTCGTTGACGGCGCGGTCCTGGTTCACCTCCAGGCGGAACTCGATCGTGGTGATCGAGGCGCCCTCCGAGATGGTCGAGAGGATGTGCTTGACCCCCTTCACCCCGGCCACCGAATCCTCGACCCATTTCGTGACCTGGGTCTGCAACTCGGACGGGGCGGCCCCGCTCTGCGTGACCGTCACCGAGACGATCGGGATGTCGATGTTGGGAAACCGGGTGATCGGCAAGGACCGGAAGCTGACGAGGCCGAGCACCATCAGCACGAGGAACAGGACGAGGGAGGGGATCGGCTTGCGGATCGCCCAGGCCGAGACGTTGAGGCGCATGATGGGATCCTCAGCGGGCCGCGGCGGGCGCGGCCGCAGCCGCTCGGGCCGTCGGCAGGACGGGCCGCACCCGGTCGCCGTCGCGCAGGAACGAGCCGGCGCGGGCGACCACCGTCTCCCCGGCGGCGATGCCGGAACGCAGTTCCGTGAAGCCCTCGGCCGAGAGGCCGGTCTCGACTTTTCGAGCAGAGACGCGGCCATCCGAGACGGCGAGCACGCTCGCCGAGCCGTCGGCGGCGTAGAGCACGGCGGCGAGCGGCACCGCCACGCCCTCGCGCCGGGCGACCTCGACCCGGCCGCGGGCGAAGGCGCCGATATGCAGCGCCGGGTCGGCGTCCAGGCGGATGCGGACCCGGCCGAGGCGCGTCGCCCGATCGACCTCGGGATAGACCCGGCGCACGGCGCCTTGCGTCACGCGCCCATCCTCCCATTCGAGCCGCGCCGGGGCATCGGCCCGGAGCCGCGGCAGGGCGGATTCCGGCACCTCGCCCTCCAGCTCGATCTCGCCGCGGGCGATCAGGCGGAAGAGCGGCTCGCCGACCGCGCTCGCGGTGGCGCCGACCCGCGCCGTGCGGCGACTGACGATCCCGGCCTCCGGCGCGCGAATCTCGGTGCGGGCCCGGCGCAGGCCGATCTCGCGCCCCTGCGCCCGCGCGGCGGCCAGATCCGCCTCGGCGAGAGCCAGCCCGGCCCGCGCCGCCTCGAGCCGGCCGTCGGCGCCCTGCGCTGCCGAGACCCGCTGTTCCAGGGTGACGGCGGTGGCGTTGCCGGTCCGCACCAGGGCCTGGGCCCGTTCCAGGGCTTGGCGCGCCTCGGTCTGGGCGGCCTGCACCTGGACGATCTGGCTCTTCGCCTGGAGGATGGCGGCTTCCGCTTTCGCGGTGGCCGCGAGGTTGGCGGCTTCTTGCGTCTCGATCATCTCCAGCGAGAGCCGCGCCAGCACCGCGCCGCGCTCGACCCGGTCGCCCTCCTCGACGAGCAGCGCGACGATGCGCAGGCCCTCGACCTCGGGGGCGACGAGGATCTCGTCGCGGGGCACCAGCGTCCCAGTCACGACCGCCCGCTCGACGATCTCCCGGCGCTCGGCCGGAACCACGCTCACCGCGGGCAGGAGCGCGGCGGGATCGGGCACACCGGCCGCGGGCGGCGCCTCGGCCGCGCGGGCCGGCGGGGTCGCGACGAGGAGGGCAGCAAGGCACGCCGCGGCGGGAGGAAAGAGCAAACGAGCCGACATCGCGAATCGCCTCATAGGGCGCGCCGATGCGCCGCAGCCTGCTTGGCCGCTGCAACCGGCGATTTCGTGGCGGATGGGGTAGCAAATCCCTCCCCGGCCGAAGCCTGTGCGCGATGCCGCAGGCCGACGAGAGCGGCGGACGCCGCTTCGCTAAGCTCAAGGTTTCGCGTGAACCGGGTCGGCCGCGCCGGGTTATCCCGTCAAGTGATTCCCGACGATGGACAGTTCACGATGAGCATCTTCCAGATCCGGCAGAAGACGAGCGGCGCGATCCTCTGGACCGGCAGCGCCGATGACGAGCGCACGGCCCTCGACGCCATGGCCCGCGAGGCCGGCTATTCGGATTCGGCGGCCCTCCCCGACAGCGTGCGGGCGGCAGGCTTCGACACGGCCCGGCTCGACCTGATCTCCTGATCTTTGCTCCAGCATCCTCGACCAGGGGCGTCCGCCATGCGGGCGCCCCTTTCGATTCGGAGGCCGGATCAGGCGCAGCAGCCCCCTTGCGCGGAGATTTGCGTCGTCGCCGCCCCCGGCACGGATCGATCCGGAACCCGCTCCGCCGGCTGCTCCAGGCGGCGGGCCTGCAGCCGGTCGCGGCCATGGGCCTTGGCCTCGTAGAGCGCCGTGTCGGCAAGCGCCATCAGGGTGTCGAGCCCGGCCGGACCGCCGGTGAACAGGGCGGCGCCGAGGCTGACCGTGGCGCCGGTGGGCAGGCCCCGGCCGCTCTCGCGGGCCATGCGATCCCGGATCGCCGCGCCGAGACCGGACGCCGCCGCCGCGTCGAGACCCGGCACGAGGATCACGAACTCGTCCCCGCCGAGCCGCGCCAGGATCGCGCTGCGCGGCAGGCAGGCCTCCAGCACGCCGGTGAGCGCCACGAGGATGCGGTCGCCGACGGCGTGGCCGAAGCTGTCGTTGACCGTCTTGAACCGGTCCACGTCGAGCAGCAGCAGGGCGCCGGGCTGGCGCGCGGCGGCCATGTCACGCAACGCCTCCGCGGCGCGGCTCTCGAAGGCGCGGCGGTTGAAGGCGCCGGTGAGGGGATCGCGCTCGGCGAGCGCCGTCATCGCCTCCTCCCGGCGGCGGCGCACCGCGGCGGCCATCAGCAGGGCGAGCAGCATCTCGACGAGAATGCCCTCGAACAGCGAGACCTGGATCAGCACGCCCTTGAAGCTGACGAGGCTGACGAAGGCGCCGGGCACGGGCACGAGCAGCGCCTTGAGGGCGTAGAACGTGCCGTGGGCGAGGAAGACGGCGCCCAGCGCATCGGAGGCGGCGGTGCGCTCCGGGAAGGGCGTGCCGACCCGCGACAGCAGGAGATGGGCGGCCCGCAGGGCGGCGAGGGCGACGAGGCCGGCATTGGTCATCGCGAAGGCCGGCGTCGGGTCGATCCCCGCCGGCAGGAGCAGGAGCCCGGCCCAGGCCGGCAGCAGGCCCCACCAGAGCCGTCCGATCCGGCGCCCGGTGAAGCGGGCCGCGCCAAATAGGAACAGGAGGTGGGCGACGACGAGCAGGCCGTTGGCGAACCAGACTCCGACGAGGAAGGACGTGGCGCGGACCGGCGAGAGCGAGCAGCCGAGGACGATCGCGGCGAAGCCCGCACTCCACAGCAGCAGCGCGGGGTTGCGCAGGATCCGCCACTCGACGGCCAGGAAGCCCGCAGCGGCCGCAGCCGCAGCGAGGCTCATGACCAGCATGGTGACCACATCCATGGCTATCTCGAACCCGCGCAACGGTGACGTGACGCGCTGCGATAACAGAAGCCGTTGAACAAAGCGTTCCGCGACTTGACGCTTCAGCCCGTCACTCCAGCCACACGCGTCCGGACGATGCGAGGCGGTTGTTTTTGCATCGTCTTTTCCGAAAGCCGGCGGCCCGCCTTCGGGACGATGCGCTCACATTTTGTTGTCGCGCCGTCTGTTGCCGAGGGCCGGATCTCACCTTGCCCGGATGTCACCTGAGCGGCGGGATCGGTCAGTTCGCGTGGCCGATCCGCATGCGGTAGGCGCCGTCTGGGCTGCGCTCGAACACCTCGGGGATGCCGGCATGGCGCAGGGCCTCGCCGGAGGTGTCGGGCACGAGGTTCTGCTCCGAGACATAGGCGACGTACTCGCTGTCCGCATTCTCGGCGAGCAGGTGGTAGAAGGGCTGGTCCTTGCGCGGCCGGACGTCCTCCGGAATCGCGAGCCACCATTCCTCGGTGTTGGCGAATTCCGGGTCGACGTCGAACACCACGCCCCGGAACGGGTAGATCCGATGCCGGACCACCGCTCCGAGGCCGAATTTGGCGGTTCTCATGCTGGTCTGGGTCATGACCGATAGATAGGCCTCGCAGCCCTTCCGTTCCAACGCAGGGCCACCATTCGCGACGATCAGGGCAGATTGTAGACCTTGGCCAGGTCCGGATCCTTCTCGGCCACGAGCCGGGCGAGATCGACGATGACCTTGGCCTGCTTCCAGGTGGCGTCGTCCTGCATCTTGCCGTCGATCATCACCGCGCCGGTGCCGTCGGGCATCGCCTCGACGATGCGGGAGGCGAAGTTCACCTCGGCCGGATCGGGGGCGAACACGGTCTTGGCGAGCGCCACCTGGCTCGGATGCAGGGTCCAGGCGCCGGCGCAGCCCATCAGGAAGGCGTTGCGGAACTGCACCTCGCAGGCGGCCGAATCGGAGAAGTCGCCGAACGGGCCGTAGAACGCCTTGATGCCGTTGGCCATGCAGGCATCGACCATCTTGGCGATGGTGTAGTGCCACAGATCCTGCTGGGCGGATGCCCGCTCGGCATCGCCCTTGGGATCGGACAGGACGCGGTAATCCGGATGACCGCCGCCGACGCGGGTGGTCTTCATGCCGCGGGACGCCGCGAGATCGGCGGGCCCGAGGCTCATGCCGTGCATGCGCGGCGAGGCGGAGGCGATGGCGTCCACATTGGCCACGCCTTCCGCCGTCTCGAGGATGGCGTGGACGAGGATCGGCTTCGTCACGCCGTGGCGCGCTTCGAGCTGGGCCAGCAGCTGGTCGATGTAGTGGATGTCCCAGGGGCCTTCGACCTTGGGCACCATCACCACGTCGAGCTTCGAGCCGACCTCGGCGACGATGGTGAACAGGTCGTCGAGGATCCAGGGCGAGTTCAGGGCATTGATGCGGGTCCACAGGCCGGTGCCGGAGGCCGCGAAATCGGTGGCCTTGGCCATCGCGACGAAGCCCTTGCGCGCCGCCTCCTTCTGGTCGGCGGGGACCGCGTCCTCCAGGTTGCCGAGCACCACATCGACCGTCTTGGCGAGTTCGGGCACGCGGGCGCGGACCTTCTCGTTATGCGGCGGCACGAAGTGGATCATCCGCTCGAGCTTGATCGGCAGTTCGCGGAACGGCTCGGGGGCACCCGCGGCAAGCGGCTGGAAGAAGCGGCGCGGCAGTTTCATCGGCTCTCGGTCTCCGGCTTCGCGACGGGCCGTGGCGTCGGCCCTCCGCTTATGCCCTTGGCGTTAGAGCACGGCGCCCCCCGGCGTAAAGCCGACCTTGGTCCTCCCCCAGGGCGATCGCTTGAGCGATCACCCCGGTCTTCTTCCGGCCTCAAGCGCCGGCGGTCGCCTCCGCGGACAGTCTCGGTTCCTTGGGCTGCCGCTCCGCTCGATGCTGTCCGGGGCTCACACCCCGCAAAGCCCGCTCCGCGCGGCGCTCTTCGCGCCGCGAAGCCACCAAGCGGCTTCGAGCGATGGCCCTGGGTTTCCCCCTGGCGCTGTGATCGGCCCCGAGGAACGCGCGCTCCCCGATCCGGCGGATCGTGCGCCCGCGCACGGCACAGACTCGCTCCCGCAGCGGCCCCAGGCCGATCCGCTCGTGGACTATCCGAAAGTGAAGATTGCGCTGCGAGCCAAATCGTCCGACACTTCCCGAGTTATCGAAAGTCTTCATCAAGGTCTTTCTCGTTTTCGCTTCTTCCGCCCGGATGCCAGGACCGGCGGCAAGGGTGCGCGCGGGACGAGCGAAACGGCAAAGCTTGCCCGGCGCAGCATTCGGCGCGGCGCGGACGGAACGGACCGCCGCGACCCGTGTTTTCCGGCCGAGGCGGGCTGTCGAACAGCGTCGGGAGACGTAGGTCGATGCCAAAACTGTTCAACGAACCGATCATGCAGACATTTCCCTCCGGCCCGCGCAGGGGCGGGGCCCTGGCCGGCCTGCTGCTGGCGCTCACTCTGTCGCAGGGGGCTCTGGCCGGGCCGGCGGCGAAGAAGCCCGCCGACGCGAGGCCGGACTACACCGCCGCCCAGGCTGCGACCGCGCAGCCCGAGGGCCTGCCTGCCTCGGTGCGGATCGCGGGCGACGACACGCGTGCGTTCCAGTCCCTGATCGACGGGGCGCCCCGCGCCGCCGATCCCTGGCTGGTGCTCTCCGGCGGCGGCGAGAACGGCGCCTTTGCCGCCGGCCTGTTGGCGGGCTGGTCGGAGCGCGGCGACCGCCCCGAATTCGGCGTCGTCACCGGCGTTTCGACCGGCGCGCTGATCGCCCCCTTCGCCTTCGCGGCGCCGACGCTCGGCGACAAGGCCGACGCGGCGCTTCGCGCGAACTACACCGAAATCTCGGCGGCCGACGTGTTCGAGTTCGGGGGCACGCCGGATTCGCTCACCGACACCTGGCCGCTCAAGGAGCGGATCGGGCGCGCGGTGACGCCGGCCCTGCTCAAGGCGGTGGCGGCCGAGCACGCCAAGGGCCGCCGTCTGCTGATCGCCACGACGCAGGTGGACAGCGAGCGGCCGGTGCTGTGGGACATGGGCGCGATCGCCCAGCGCAACGCCGAGACCGGTGACCCGCGGGCGCTGGCCCTGTTCCGCTCGATCGTGCTCGCCTCGACGGCGGTGCCCGGCGTCTTCCCGCCGGTGGCGATCCCCGCCGAAGCCCAGGACGGGGCCAAAGACGGGACCAAGACCAAGCCCTTCGCGGAGCTGCACGACGATGGCGGGGCGATGGCTCCGTTCTACCTCGCGCCGGCCGCCGCCCTGGAGGGGGAGGCGCGGCTGCGCCTGCCGACGAACCGGGTCTACCTCGTCGTCAACAACCGGCTCGAACCGGAATTCCAGATGGCCTCGCGCACCACGCTCTCGGTGCTCGGCCGGACCATGTCGGCGGCGATCAAGGCGCAGACCCGCGCGGCGCTCGCGCTCACCAAGGGCTATGCCGCGCGCACCGGCCTGGATCTCCGGATCGCCCTCATCGACGGGCGCTTCGCCAAGACCTCGGAGAAGCCGTTCGACCAGCCCTACATGAAGGCGCTGTTCGCCCACGGCGAGGCTCTGGCCCGCGACGGCAGCGCCTTCGCGCAGGCCCATCCGCCCGCCACGGCCCAGGGCCCGGATCTTGGCACGGGGCTTGGCCGGGATGGTGGCCGAGATCTTGGCCCGAACCTCGGCCTGGACCGGCACGAGGCGGCGGAATCGACCGGCTCCGTCGCGGCCTCGCACTGAGACGGCGCGGGATCGACGGCGCTCCTTCGGACGGGGCCGTCGATCCCGCAGAAGGACATCGGACAGGGTTCAGAGGCGGCTCCAAGCGGGCCGCCTCTTCGTGTTTTCCGGGCGCGCCGCCGACCCCTGTCTACGCCTCTTCCGCATCGGCCGGGGCGTAGACGGCCTCGCCCAGGCGCTTGAGCGGACCGCCGGGGCCGGAGCGCTTCCAGAGCCGGGTGTTGAGCGCCGCCACCGGATCCTGCCCCGGCAGGGAAAAGCCCTGCTCGGTGATGCGCGCCAGAATCTCGCTCGCATGCATCGGGCGGCCCGCCTCCTCCAGCACGGCGAGCACCGCCTCGATCACCGCCCGGCCATAGCGGCGGGCGAGCACCGTCTCCGACAGGCCGGCCTCCCCCTCGACCGGCGCGGGGACAGCCGGCGCCGGAGGTTTCTCGGGCGCTGCGGAGGGCGGGGCCGGAGGGGGGGCGACCGGCGCCTGAGCCGGTTGCGGCGTGGGCTCCGGAACGGGGATGGGGGCGTCCGCTCGTCCATCCGCGCCCGGCGAGGCCGGAGCGGCCGGGCCGCCGAGGCGTCGGCCGAGCTCAAGGTAGAGCAAAAGGTCGGCGATCTGCCGCTCAATCGCGTCACGCTGCCGACGCAGCGCCTCCAGCCGCGCCAGAGCCTCAGCTTCCGACAGGACCATGCCGGCCCTCCTCATCGCTCATTCCCAACGAGGGGAATTTCTTGGAATGGAGGATGCCACGGAATGGACGAAAAGGCGAGTTCTTTATATTCCATCAGAGGCGTTCCCTGATTGGAATACGGAATGGAAGGGGCGCAGTTTTCCGGGGCCGGGCCATCGCTCCTCGTGCTGCGTCGCCGAGCGAATGCGCGACCTCAAAGTCGGCGGGAATGGCCGATCGCGGAGAAGCTCTCTGTGGTAAGGCGCGCCGCGGCTTGCTTCGAGGCGGCGATCGCAACACCTCGGCAACAAGAGCCTTCCGCGTGTCGGAATAGGCGGGCCATACAGCCCTGCAGACGGAATGAACCGTTCCCAATCCGGGAGGCTGTCAGCTTCCTTATCGGAAGCTTGGAATATTCCGTATTACTACCGTCGCCAAGGCGGACATACGGAATATTCCAATTCGAATGTCTCGAAAAATTCCGTCAGGCGCGGGCCGCGGTTGCCGTCGCGCGCGCGGTGCGGGCGGCTTTGGGCGGCACCAGCAGGCTGCCGGGATCGGCCGGGTGGAGCAGCATGCCGCCCTCGTCGAGGTCGATCCGCAGCCGCGGAAACACCTCGAGCAGGCCGGCGAGATCCGCCTTGAAGGCCTGGCGGAAGCTGCGCAGGCTGGCATTCTCGGCGCCGAACTGGCGGTGCAGGTTGTCCCAGGTCAGCCGCAGGGGGCGCTGCAGGGCGCGCAGGCGGTAGCCGGTCCAGAACAGGAGGTCGAGCTTGCGCGCCGAGCCGGAGAAGGCCCGCGCGGCGCGGATATCGACCGGCAGGGCGTGCCGGATCAGGCTGTCGTAGAAATCCTGATGGAACGAGACGGTGCGCTGCCAGACGAGGCCGTCATCGCCGCGCCGCCAGAGTTCGAGCTGGCGGAAGGGCGGCACGTTGAGGGTCGAGGCCTGCCCCTCCCCGTCCCACAGGCCGAGCTGCATCGAGCAGGCGGCGAGCCGGTTGAGCTGTTCCTTGAAGGCGCCGATGGTGCCGCGCTCGCCGCCGGTGACGGCGAATCCCATGGCTTTCATGAAGCCCGAGAGGCTGTCGGCGACCTCGATGACGGGGCTCCTCTGGCGCACCGCCTCGGTGCAGAGATGCAGGAGCACCAGCCGGGCCTTGGGGCCGTAGGGCAGGCCCTGCAGCTCCATCTCGCCGGTGATCGGGTTCTTGAGGCGCCCCGCCGAGAGGCTGAGCGAGTTGCGGCCGTATTCCCGCACGAAGTCGCGGGCATCGCCGGGATCGCGGTAGGGCAGGCCGCAGAGCGCCAGCACCGAGTGCAGGTGCTGGAGATTTTCCGGGCCGGTGGGCTCGCTCTCGATCACCTCGCGCACGGCGTCGCGGCGGCGGCGGTCGCGGCCCATGGCCTCGCGGGCCTCGGCCTGCGCCCCCTCCTGTACCCGAGCGGCATCGCGCTCACGCTGGCGGAACAGCAGGTGCTCGACGATCGGCGCGAACAGGAACCCGCCCCGCGCCGCCTCCAGCTCCGCCTGCAGATCCGGGTCACGGATCGCGGCGATCTTGGCCTCAAGCCCCGACATCGCCTGCCCTCAAAGCCTCCCGCTGCGTGTCACGTCGTGTTCGCCTTCATCCCAGCCTCGGGCTCCGGACGGAATCGCCGGAAGCCCCCTCAGGGCCGCAACCGATCTGTCGCGATTCGGCTCCGCGGAGTCCCGTGGCCTTTCGGAGTTTTCCCGGGAATCCACGCTTCGGCTCCCGAGTCCTGCACAGGCACGTCGTCCGCGGTTCGAAGACGGGCGGATTCCGGGCACGCAGAGTTCCATACGCCCGCCGGCCGGCCCGAATCCGCCTGCGCAGAGTTCAATACGCCCCCCTGGATCCCCTGGTCCCGGACTTGTCCCCGCTCTTCCCCGGCCAAACCGGTTTTGCACGCTGAATCCGGTACGGGCTCACGCAGAATCCGATGCGACAGGCCCCGTCCCCCGCGCAGAATCCGATGCAGGGCCGCGCAGAGTTCGATGCGGTTTCGCGCAGAGTTCGATGCGCAAAGTGGTCTCAAGCCACGAGCGGATCACGGCTTTTCCGCCTCCCCTATAACCTGCTGAACTGACTCCCTGAGAATCCTTAACAGATAGCTTTCCTAGGGAAGGTAGAGCTGCGTTCGCCAAACCGAACGACGGCTTTTTCTCTTCTTTTCAAAAGGAATACACGGAATTTTGCACAGGCTGTGCCCCTCCTCTCCCCGATCGTGAGCCCGCAAAGCGGCGCTGCGCGGCAGCCTCGGACGGTCTATGAGCGGGGGCTTGGCGGAGGCTGGGCTTCCGGCGGAATGGGGCGATAAGAGCGATGGACGAGGCGCCGATCGACAGGCTGCGGGCGCTGATGGCGCGGTTACGCGATCCGGAACGGGGCTGCGCCTGGGACGTGCAGCAGAGCTATGCCAGCATCGTCCCCTACACGATCGAGGAGGCCTACGAGGTCGCCGACGCGGTCGAGCGCGGCGACCGGGCCGACCTGCGCGACGAACTCGGCGACCTGCTGCTCCAGGTCGTGTTCCAGGCGCGGATCGCCGAGGAGGAGAGTGCCTTCCGCTTCGACGACGTCGCCGAGGCGATCTGCGCCAAGCTGATCCGGCGTCACCCGCACGTCTTCGACGCGTCCGGTGAGTTCCTGCCGCCTGAGCGGCGTCCGACCGACCCGGCCGCGATCAAGGCGGCCTGGGAGACGATCAAGGCGCAGGAGCGCGCGGAGAAGGCGGCGGCCGGCACATCTGAGGCTGCGGGACCGCTGGCCGGGGTCTCGCGCGCCCTCCCCGCCCTCGCCCGGGCCGACCGGATCTCGAAGCGGGCGGCCGGCGTCGGCTTCGACTGGCCGGACGCGGCCCAGGTCTTGGCCAAGGTGCGTGAGGAGACCGACGAGGTCGAGGAGAGCTTGGAGAAGGGCGAGCCGGAGGCGGTGTTCGAGGAGATCGGCGACCTGCTGTTCTCGGTCGCCAACCTCGCCCGTCACGCGGGCGTCGATCCGGAAGAGGCGCTGCGGCGCGGCACCCTCAAATTCGAGCGCCGCTTCACCGCCATGGCCGCCCGGCTCGCCGCTGAGGGCCACATTCTGGAAGACACCGCCCTCCCCGCCATGGAAGCGGCCTGGCAGGCGGTCAAGCGCGACGAGAAGACATAAGATTCGGGGGATCCCAAAGGGCCTCAGGCCCTTTGGCGGGTTGTTAGGGCGGAGCCCTGACGTCGGCGGAGCCGATTTGCAGGGCCCTGCCCTGCACCCGCGAAAGGACTCGTCCTTTCGAAACCATGACTATGAAGGCTCAGCCCTTCGCCCGCGGGCTGCCCTTCTTCGCGGGCTTCGGCTCCGGCGCCTTCGGCTTCAGGCGCTCGACGATCTGCTCGAGGGCGCGCTCGACCGCCGCCTGCTCCGGCGGTGCGGCACCGTCTTGCGGGCGGTTCGTCCGGTTCGAATCGCGGCTCTTCGGCATGGCAGCGAGCCTAGGCAGGGTTACGCGCCGAAGACCACCGGTTGAGCCGCGTCCGATACCGTGCCGGTGCTGTTTTCCTCAGCGAAAAGCCTTTTGCGCCCTCGAATTAATCTTAACGGAGTATCCCGGTATCGCCGGCTCTTCGGGCCGTGAACGGCCAATCGATAGCGTGCACGGCGTAGAGAGCCCACCACACCATCACCGGCTGAAGCGCGAGGCGGGGGCCGTGATACCACCACGTATCGGGGATCGGCGGCACGGCGATGCCCTCGAACGCCTGCTTGATGTTGGCCGGGAACACGCAAACCGCGTAGAGCGCCAGCATGATGCCGGCGAGCCGCCGGAGCCGCGGCACGAACAGCGCCAGCGCGCCGGCGATCTCGCACAGGCCGGTGCCGATCACCACGAGGCGGGGCGCGGGCACCCAGCCCGGCATGATCGGCAGGAAGCGCTCGGTCGCCACGAGGTGGACGACGCCGATGAAGCCGTAGAGGCCGGTCAGGCCGGAGCGCAGCCAGCGGCGATCGTCGCGCGTCTCAGATCCGTCAGGCAGACCGGTCGTCCTCGGAGCCCGTCTTGCGCTCCCCCGACGGGGAATTGCCGCGCGCGGCCTCCTCGGCCTCGGTGCCGGCCCGCTCCATCGGCCCTTCCTGCGACTTCAGCTTGCCCGTCGCCGGGTCCTTGGGCGAGACCGCGGCCCCGCTGCTCTGGTCGCGCTGTTCGTCCGCCATGCTTATAGCCTCGTCTTCCGCGTGGAGTCGTGACGGGGCAACGTGCGGCGGGCGGGGCGGTTCGCGTCCCGTCCTATACCGCGATGCCGTGCAGATCGTAGGCGTCGGCCCGCTCGATCTTCACGGTGACGATGTCGCCGGGCCGCACAGGACGGCGCGAGGTGACGTGGACGCTGCCGTCGATCTCCGGCGCGTCGGCCTTGGAGCGGCCCCGCGCCCCGGTCGGGCCCGCCTCGTCGATGATGACCGACAAGCGCTTGCCCACCTTCGCCCGCTGCAGGCGCAGCGAGACGTGGCTCTGCGCCTCCATGAAGCGGCGCTTGCGCTCGGCCTTCACCTCCGGCGGCACCAGCAGGCCGAGATCGTTGGCGGTGGCGCCGCGGACCGGCTCGTACTCGAAGCAGCCGACGCGCTCGAGCCGTGCCTCGCGAATCCAATCGAGCAGTTCCTCGAACTCGGCATCGGTCTCGCCGGGGAAGCCGACGATGAAGGTCGAGCGGATGGCGAGATCCGGGCAGATCTCGCGCCAGCGCCGGATGCGGTCGAGCTGCTTCTCCTGGTTGCCTGGCCGGCGCATGCGCTTGAGCACCGAGGGGCTCGCGTGCTGGAGCGGCATGTCGAGATAAGGAAGGATCTTGCCCTCGGCCATCAGCGGGATGACCTCGTCGACATGCGGGTAGGGGTAGACGTAGTGCAGCCGCACCCAGGCCCCGAGCTCGCCGAGTTCCTTGGCCAGATCGTAGAACCGGGCGCGCACCTCCCGGTCTTGCCACGGGCTCGTGGCGTAGCGGGTGTCGATGCCGTAGGCGGAGGTGTCCTGCGAGACGACCAGCAATTCCTTCACGCCGGCTTTGACGAGCTTTTCGGCCTCGCGCAGCACGTCGCCCGCCGGGCGGCTGACGAGATCGCCGCGCAAGCTCGGGATGATGCAGAAGGTGCAGCGGTTGTTGCAGCCCTCAGAAATCTTCAGATAGGCGTAGTGGCGCGGGGTGAGCTTGACCCCCTGCGGCGGGATCAGGTCGAGGAACGGATCGTGGGCGGGCGGCACCGCCTCGTGCACGGCAGCGACCACCGACTCGTAGGCCTGGGGGCCGGTGACGGCGAGCAGGTTCGGATATTTCTCGCGAATCTCTTCCGGCTGCGCGCCCATGCAGCCGGTGACGATCACCCGGCCGTTCTCGGCCATGGCCTCGCCGATCGCCTGGAGCGACTCGGCCTTGGCGGAATCGAGGAAGCCGCAGGTGTTGACGATGACGACATCCGCCCCGTCATGGCGGCGCGACAGCTCGTAGCCCTCGGCGCGCAGATGGGTGAGGATGCGCTCGGAATCGACGAGCGCCTTGGGGCAGCCCAGCGACACGAACGAAATCCGCGGCGCGGCGGCGCCCTTGGTGTCCGAGGGAGAGGCGGTTGCGGTCATGACGGCCCGTTGGGGCGGCCCTCCGAAACGGAGGCCCGCGCGTCCTGCATCGAGAGCGGTGGATGCGCCGATATAACGGCATTGGGGCGCTGTTGCGAGCGTAGCCGGTCGCTTCCCGTTTGCCGCACCGCGAGGCTGGCCATCGTCGCGGGGCCCAGATCGCTTCGCCGGCGCTCACGATCACGGCGTTAGCGGCCCGAACCATCGCTGCGCCGCGTCAGCCGGAGCGGTCCAGCGTCACGGCCCGCACGGGATTGGTCGAGGCGCTGTAACCTTGTTTTTTTCAGAGAAAATCATTTTTAACGAGAGGTTTGGAAGGCTCTGCTGAGAAACTGGATCAGCTCTACGCGCGGCGCTGGCGCATACCCCGCCCGCGAGGCCGGAACGCGGGGGCGATTGACGGGAGGGTGCCGCGCGCCCTTGGGTGAATCCCAATGAGCGCCGCACGAGGCATGACGGCCGAGCCCATGGTCTGGACCCGCGAGATCCCCTTCATCGACCCGGTCGCGGCCGCGGCGCGGCTCGCCCGGTTGCCTGGGCTCGCCTTTCTCGACAGCGCCATGCACCACGAGACGCTGGGCCGCGTCTCGGTGCTGGCTGCCGACCCGTTCGCCCGGTTCCGCTATCGCGACGGCCGCGCCACGCTGGACGGGCACGCGGTGCCCGGCGCGCCCATCGCGGCGTTGCGGGCCTGCCTCGCGCCCTACCATCTAGCGCCCCGCCCCGACCTGCCGGCCTTTCCGGGGGCGATCGGCTACTTCGCCTACGATCTCGGCGCGAGCCTGGAGCGAGTCGCGACTCCGGCACGCCGGGCGGGGCTCACCAACGACATCGCCTTCAACCTCTACGATACCCTGCTCGCCGTCGATCACAGCCGCCGCACCTGCCTGCTGATCGCCACCGGCTTTCCCGAGACCGATCCCCTCGCTCGGGAAGCGCGCGCGAAAGAACGGCTCGACAGCTTCGCGACTCTCCTCGCCGCGCCGTCCGAGCCGCTGCCGAAATGGACGGGCGCCGGGCTCACATGGCGCTCGAACTTCTCTCGGCAAAGCTATGAGAATGCTGTCGAAAAGGTGCGCGACTACATCCGTGCCGGCGACATCTACCAGGCCAACATCGCCCAGCGTTTTTCCGCCGACCTGCCGCCGGGTTTCGACCCGTTCGCCTTCTACCGGCGGCTTCGCGAAACCAACCCGGCGACCTTCGGCGCCTATCTCGATTTCGACGGGCTCACCGTCGCCTCCTCCTCGCCCGAGCGCTTCCTCAAGTTGGAGGGGCGGGCGGTCGAGACCCGGCCGATCAAGGGCACCGTAGCCCGCGATCCCGATCCCGCCCGCGATGCCGCGATCGCCGCCGCGCTCCAGGCCAATCCGAAGGAGCGGGCCGAGAACATCATGATCGTGGACCTGCTGCGCAACGACCTGTCGCGGGTATGCGAGCCCGGCAGCGTGCGGGTGCCGACCCTGTGCGGGCTGGAATCCTATGCCGGCATCCACCATCTCGTCTCCGTGGTGACGGGCACGCTGCGCGCGGGTTCGGATGCCCTCGACCTCATCCAGAAAACCTTTCCCGGGGGCTCGATCACCGGCGCGCCGAAGCTCAGGGCCATGGACATCATCACCGAGATCGAGACGGATGCGCGCGAGCTCTATTGCGGGGCGATCGGCGCGCTCGGCTTCGACGGATCGCTCGATACCTCGATCGCGATCCGCACCGTGTTCATGGCGGAGGGGCAGGCCGTGCTCCAGGCGGGCGGCGGCGTGACGCTGCTCTCCGAGCCCGGCCCCGAATACGAGGAGACGCTGACCAAGGCGGCCCGCGTCTTCGCGGCCTTCGAGGAGGTGGCGCCATGATCCTCGTCGTCGACAACTACGATTCCTTCGTCTTCAACGTGGTGCGCTACTTCGAGGAGTTGGGCGAGACCGTCGAGGTCGTGCGCAACGACGCGCTCGACGTGGCCGGCATCCGCGCGCGGAACCCCGAGGCGGTGGTGATCTCGCCCGGCCCCTGCACCCCGGCGGAGGCCGGCGTGAGCCTGCCGGCCATCCGCGAATTGTCCGGCGAGGTGCCGATCCTCGGCGTCTGCCTCGGCCACCAGGCGATCGGCGCGGCCTTCGGCGGCCGGGTCGAGCGGGCGGGCCGCCCGCTCCACGGCCACGCCACGCCGATCCGGCACGGGGGCGAGCGGCTGTTCGCCGGGCTGCCGCAGCCGATGCAGGTCGGGCGCTACCACTCGCTGATCGTGGCGCCGACCCCGGAAATGGAGCGCCACCTCACGGTCGATGCCGCCTCCGGGGAGGGCGAGGTGATGGCGCTGTCGCACCGGACGCATCCGACCTGGGGCATCCAGTTCCACCCGGAATCGGTGCTGACCGAGAACGGCCACGCGCTGTTTTCCAACTTCCTGAAGGGCGCCCGCGCGTGGCGGGCGGCGGGCGCGTCGGAGCGGACGGACAGGCTCGCCGATGCTGTGGTCTAACGGGCGGCTGGTCGAGGGTGGCACCCTCCCCTTCGCCATGGGGGACCGTGGCCTGCTGCTCGGCGACGGCGTGTTCGACACCGCCCTCGCGATTCAGGGACAGGTCGCCTTCGAGGCCGCCCATGTCGCCCGCCTCGTCGCCGCGGCGGAGGCGCTTGGTTTCGCGATTGCGCCGGAGCGGATCGTCGAGGCGATGCGGGCGCTGGCCGGCACCGCGCCGCTCGCGGCGATCCGCACCACGCTGACCCGCGGCCCCGGCCCGCGCGGGCTGGCGCCCCCGCCCGAGCCGAACCCGTTCCTGTTCGGCAGCGCCGCGCCGGCCCGCGCCGCCCTGTTCTTCGCGCCGCTGCGGCTCACCCTCACGGAGATCGCCCGCAACGAGACCTCGCCTGCTGCGCGCCTCAAGACGCTGGGCTATCTCGACGCGGTGCTCGCTGCCCGTGCGGCGCAGGCGCAAGGCTTCGACGAGGCCCTGTTCCTGAACACGCGGGGCCGCGTGGCCTGCGCCGGCACCGGCAATGTTTTTGCGGTTTTCGGAGGGACGCTCGTGACGCCGCCGCTCGAGGATGGCGTCCTGCCGGGCATCGTCCGGGCCGAGCTTCTGTCGAGGATCGCGCCGGGCCTCGGCCTCGCGGTCGAGGAGCGCCCTCTCCTGCCCCCGGAGCTGGAGGCGGCGGAGGCCCTGTTCGTCACCAACTCGCTGCGCCTGCTCGCGCCGGTGACGGCGCTCGGTGCGCATCTTTACGACAGCGCCGGGCACGGGACGGTCCGCAGACTTTGCGCGGCTTTGCGGGAGAGTGTGGCGGCGGCGTGCGGCGTCGGGGTGGACGCCCTCGACCCCTGATCCCGAAATCTCAGCCGAGCGCCGCGCTGGCGATGCGCCCGACCCCTGCCCCTTCCATCGCCGCCCAGGCGCGCGCCAGCGAACCGTCGAGATCGATGCCGCGCACGGCATCCTCGACCACGAAGACCCCGAACCCGGCGGCGCGGGCATCCAGCGCGGTCCAGAGCACGCAGAAATCGGTGGCGAGGCCGGCCAGAAACAGGCGGGTCAGGCCGCGCTCGGTGAGGTAGCCGGCCAGCCCGGTGCGGGTCCGCCGGTCCGCTTCCATGAAGGCCGAGTAGCTGTCGATGCCGGGGTGAGTACCCTTGCGGAGCACCAGTTCGGCCCGCTTTGCCCTCAGGCCCGCGGCCAGCTCGGCGCCGTGGGTGCCCTGCACGCAATGCTCCGGCCAGAGCACCTGCTCACCGTAGGGCAGGTCCGTGGTGTCGAAGGGGGCCTTGCCCGGATGGCTTCCGTGGAAGGACGCATGACCGGGCGGGTGCCAGTCCTGGGTGAGGATGATGTGAGGAACGCGCTCGGCCAGCCGGTTGACCGGGGCGAGGACGGCATCGCCGTCGGGCACGGCTAGCGCCCCACCGGGCAGAAAATCGTTCTGCACGTCGATGACGAGCAGAACGTCGGTGCTTGTGAGCATCATGGGGAAGTCCAAGGGTTCCGAGGGACAAGTCCCTCGGCGGGTCCGGGCAGAGCCCGGAATCCCTTCGTCCTAGGATGATAGGATCACGGCGTCATCACCGTCGTCCCGGTCGTCTGCCGCCCGGCGAGGTCGCGATGCACTTGCGCCGCGTCGGCGAGCTTGGCGCGGGCGTGGATCGGGATCTTCACCGCGCCACTGGCCACCACCTCGAACAGCTCGGCGGCGTTGGCGTCGAGGCGCTCGCGGGTGGCGATGTGGGTGAACAGCGTCGGGCGGGTGGCGTAGAGCGAGCCCTTGGCGGCGAGGATGCCGATGTCGAAGGCCTCGATCGCGCCAGAGGACGAACCGAAGCTTGCGAAGATGCCGAAGGGGGAGAGGCAATCGAGCGAGGCAGGGAAGGTCGCCTTGCCGACGCCGTCATAGACCACCGGCACGCCCTTGCCCCCGGTGATCTCCTTCACCCGGGCGGCGAAATCCTCGTCGCGGTAGAGGATGACGTGGTCGCAGCCGTGTTCGCGCGCCAGCTCCGCCTTCTCGGCCGAGCCGACGGTGCCGATCACGGTGGCGCCGAGATGCTTGGCCCATTGCGTGGCGATGAGCCCGACGCCGCCGGCGGCGGCGTGGAACAGGATCGTGTCGCCGGGCTGCACCCGGTAGGTCCGACGCAGCAGGTATTGGGCGGTGAGGCCTTTCAGCATCATCGCCGCGGCGGTCTCGTCGGAAATCGAATCCGGCACGTGGACGACGCCCTTCGTGTCCACGGTCACTTCCTCGGCATAGGTGCCGGTGGCGCCGGCATAGGCGACGCGCTCGCCGACGCGGAAATCGGTGACGCCCTCGCCGAGCGCATCGACCACGCCCGCGCCCTCCTTGCCGAGGGTGAAGGGGAGCGAGGGTGCCTTGTAGGCGCCGGAGCGGAAGTAGATGTCGATGAAGTTGACGCCGATGGCGGTCTGGCGAACGCGGATCTGGCCCGGCCCCGGCTCGGGCGAGGGCACGTCCTCGTAGACCATCGCCTCCGGCCCACCATAGGCGTGCACCCGGATCGCTTTCATCGCCGTCTCCCGCGTTCCCGTCTCGAACTACGGGCGAGATATCGGTCCGGCGGAGCCAGACAAGGGTTCTGCGCCGCTTATGCCCGAAGGACACCGGCTCGGAGTGCCTCACAACACGCTCGATGACCGATCGTGTGCCCTCCCGCGCAGGCCGGGGCAGCGGGCGTCTTCGCCCGTTACTCCTCCCGGACCGCGACCTGCATGCCTATGCCCGCAAGGCAGCGCTCGATGCGCTCCGTGAGGCCGGGCGTCAGTTCGCGCACATGGACGTGCAGGGTCGCGGTGTCCTCCGGACGCACGCTGACCCGATAGCGCAGGCCCTCATCCTCCATCTGACGCAGCAGGTTGGTGCTGGCCGTGGTCATCGCCGCGATGTGCTGCGCGACCAAGTCGGGCCTCATCATACGCGGCCGCGCCGCCCGCCGGCCGTGCCGGCTGGCCCGGTGGCGGCGGGGGCGTTGCTCCCGCTGCGCTGCGGCCGAATGTTCTCGACCGGCGGAAACAGCCGCGCAAGCCCGCGCGCAACGCCCGAGAGCACGGGATCGAAGGACGAATCGAGCCGTATCCGCTCGGACTCCGGCTGCGAGGTGATGAATGGCTTCATGGAACGCCCCCCTCGGACGTCAATGATGGTTCTGTCCTGGGGAGCATGCGGCGAGAGCGCGCAGTTCCCTCAACATAAGTTGGCAATGCCGGGCGCGGGGATTTGTTTCATTTCAATTTGATCCAGCCACGCTTGAACGACCGGCTGCTCTCGGACCCCGGCTTCCGGTTGGCCTCCGTCGCCGACGCTCGCCTCCGCGGGCTTGAGCTTTCGCTCCCCCTCGACGCTCTTCGCGCCGGCAAGCCGACCATGCGGCGTTGCGCAATGGCCCTGTTCGGACCCTCCGCCGCACTTGACCCGATGGCGCTCACACCTCTGTAGGAAGTCAGCCTTCGAACCTCGCTTGCGATCTTCGCTGTGAGGGCGCTTCAAGGAGTCTCCCGTCGTGACGGTCCCAGTGCAGACCTCCCCCGCCCCTTCCTCCGCTGCCGCGCCGCCGCGCTTTACCGTGGCGGTGGTGGGCGCCGGGGCGGCCGGCCTTGCCGCCGCCCTCGCGCTCGCACGCGACGGGGTGGAGACCGCGCTGGTCGGGCGTCACGCGCCGGTGGCGGACGGGCGAACCGTGGCTTTGCTGGACGGCTCGGTGCGGTTCCTGAGGGCGCTCGGCGCGTGGGCCGAGATCGCCCCGCATGCGAGCCCGCTCGCCGAACTTCAGATCGTCGACGACACCGGCAGCCTGTTCCGCCCGCCGCCCGCCCGCTTCTCGGCCGCGGAGATCGGCCTCGACGCCTTCGGCTGGAACGTCGAGAGCGCCCGCCTCGTCGAGACCCTGCGGCGGCAGGCCCGCACCACGCCGGGCCTGACCCTGTTCGAGGCGGATTCGGCCGCCATGCGCCTCGAGCAAGGCGCCGCGGTGCTGGATCTGGAGGACGGGCGCAGCCTCGCGATGCAGCTCGTCGTCGGCGCCGACGGGGGCCGCTCGCCGCTGCGGGCGGCGTCGTCCTTGCGCACTCGCGAATGGTCCTACCCGCAGGCGGCGCTCACCACCCTGCTCGCCCACGAGCGGCCCCACCGCGACATCTCCACCGAGTTCCACACCCGCAATGGGCCCTTCACCCTGGTGCCGCTCCCCGGCGGCCACCGCTCCAGCCTCGTCTGGGTCACGGCGGAGCCGGCGGCCAAGCGGCTCTCGGGCCTCGACGATTCCGATCTCGCGGCGGCGGTGGAGCATCAGGCCCGCTCGATGCTCGGCGCCATGCGGATCGACGGCCCGCGCGGGCTCGTGCCGATGCGCGGCCTCTCGGTGGAGCGGCCGGTGGCCGACCGCCTCGCCCTGATCGGCGAGGCCGCCCATGTCTTCCCGCCGATCGGGGCGCAGGGGCTCAATCTCGGTCTGCGCGATGCGGCGGCCCTGCGCGATGCGGTGTTCGCCGCCCAGGAGGCGAACCGCGATCCGGGTGCGCCGGCCTCGCTCGCGGGGTTCGCACGCACCCGCGGCGTCGATGCGCGCCTGCGCGGGGCGGCTGTGGACATGCTCAACCGCTCGCTGCTGACCGATTTCCTGCCCGTCGATGCCCTGCGGGGCCTCGGCCTCGTGGTGCTCGGCGCGATCCCGCCCCTAAGGCGGATCGTGATGCGTGAGGGGGTGCAGCCGCGCCTCGGCGCCCCGAGCCTGATGCGCTGATTCTTTTTCGGAGTTTCGGGACGGGCGCGGGATGCGCGCCCAAGTCCCTAAAAAGTCACAAAAAATCGCCGTAGAGATCGACCGTCTCGAAGCCGCGCGGGGCCAGTCGTTCGGCGAGAACGCGGCGGTGGCAGCGGGCCGGATCGCGCTCGAAACAGAGCAGGCAGATCGGTCGCTCGGCGGCGAGCTCCGCCAGGGCATCGAGGGCAAGGCCCCCGTCGGCGGTGTCGAGCACCTCTTCGCAATAGATCCGGCGCATCAGCCCGGCATCGTCGGCGCGGGCCGCCTCGCGGCCGGATTTCGGCGTGCCGAGACTGCGGAAATGCGCGTAGCCGAGCCCGGCTTCCGTGAGACCCGCCTTCAGCGCGCCCTTCGAGAAGCCGCGCTTGCGCGAGTTGGCCACCGCCCGCACGTCGGCGAGCAGGGACACGTCCGCCGCCTTCAGGGCCGCGTGCAGGCGCTCCGGGGTCAGGCCTTCGTATCCGATGGTAAACAGAGTCTTGCGCATCGCCGGCTCAGGGAAAATTCAGGATCGACAAGGTTTTAGATGGAGGCCGCCCGCGCGCCGGACAGCGTCGGCGGCGCGTATGTACCTGCGGCGCAACGCCTTCCGGAATTCCGCCGCAATGCCAGCAAAGTTCTGTTAACCGGATCAAGGGCATCGAATACCCATTGAAGTCGCACGCAAGAAGTGGCGGGCCGTCGATGTCGCTGGACACCGAAATTTCCTCAAGGCTCGCACCGGCTCCGCGCGGATGGCTCAAGCGCGGGCTCGCCGCGCTGATGCTCTCCGGGCTCGCGGCCTGCGCCGCGCAGAACGACTTCTACCCCACCAAGGGCGATGCCAAGCCCCATCCCGGCGTCGCGCGGGCCAAGGGCCACCCGATCCAGGGCATCGACATCTCGAAGTGGCAGGGGCCGATCAACTGGGCCTCGGTCAAGAGCGCGGGCACGCAGTTCGCCTATATCAAGGCGACGGAGGGCGGCGACCACGTCGACGAGCGTTTCCGCGAGAACTGGGACGGCGCGGGCCGTGCCGGCGTGCCGCGGGGCGCCTACCACTTCGTGTTCTGGTGCCGCTCGGCCGAGGACCAGATGGCGTGGTTCAAGCGCAACGTGCCGAACGATCCGACCGCCCTGCCCCCGGTGCTCGACGTGGAGTGGAATGGCCACTCGGCCAAGTGCCCGAAGAAGCTGCCCAAGGCCCAGGCGCTCTCGATGGTGCGCTACATGCTGGACGAGATGGAAGCCTATACCGGCAAGCGGCCGATCATCTACACGGACATCACTTTCCACAAGGACGTGCTGGAAGACGAGCTGCCCGACTATCCCCACTGGGTCCGCTCCACGGCGGCCGAGCCCGAGCAGCGCTACGCCAACCGCAAGTGGATGCTCTGGCAGTTCACCTCGACCGGGCGCGTGCCCGGCGTGCGCGGCGACGTCGATCGCAACGCCTTCTACGGCAGCCCGACCGAGTGGGCCTCGTTCCTCGCCACGGATTGCGATCCGCGCGAGCATCGCCGCCTGTCGAGCCAGGGCCTCTGCACCGGCAAGTAAGCGCGCAAGCGGCCGGGCCAATCGGCGTTCAAGTCGGGCGAAGCGGAGAACGGATGGAGCCGCCTGGGGCGGCTTCAGTCTTCAGTTCAACACATCCTATGTTGTGTTGTATTTTTGCACGCTTTCGTACAGGCGCGCGTGACGACTTGGCCGTCATCTTTGATTTTTTTGTGTTCAACGCTGAATATGTCTACTTGTAGACAGACTGTGCGGCAACCCTTGCGCTAGGAGCCGGCTCGGCGATCAGACGGACTTCGAGTTGTACATGCCTTCGGCCACAGAGCGCTGCTTTGAAGGCAACCTGCTCCTGAACTGTCTGAGCCCCGAGGATCGCGGCCTGCTTCTGCCCGATCTGGAGCGGCTGGATTACCAGCGCGGCGAGACCCTGTTCGCCGCTGGCCGCGAGGTGGATTTCATCACCTTCCCCCTCGAGCAGACCGTCGTCACCCTGCTGATCTCGATGATCGACGGGCGCAGCGCCGAGACCGCCACGATCGGCCGCGAGGGCGCGGTGGGGGGCGTGGTCAGCAATGGCGGCCTGCCCGCCTCGACCCATGCCCTGATCCAGATCTCCGGCCCGGTCCTGCGGATGGACTCGGTGCGGCTTCAGGAGGCCAAGCGCCGCTCGGAATCCCTGCGCAACCTGTTCACCCGCTACTCCGACTGCCTGCTCGCGCAGGTGCTGCAATCGGTCGCCTGCAACGCCCTCCATCCGATCGAGGAGCGCTGCCTGCGCTGGCTCCTGACGCTTCAGGACCGGCTCGACAGCAATGTTCTGCCGATCACCCAGGAATCGCTCGCCGCGATGCTCGGCGTGCAGCGCACCTACCTCACCCGCATCCTGCGGATGTTGCAGCAGCAGGGGCTGATCGAGGTCGGGCGCGGGCGCATCACCGTCATCAACCGGGCGGCGATCGAGGAGGTCGCCTGCGAGTGCCATGCCTGCGTCAAGCGCCATTACGAGACCGTGCTCGGCGCGGTCTACAGCCCGAGCGGGCGCCTCATTGCGATCGAGCCGCCCGAGTAGAGCCTCGTCCTGCAAGGTGGATTCCAGCTTTCGGACACAGACGATGCCCTCGGTCGCCCCCGAGCCCGGACACCTCGGATTATCCATCGGGGCGCCTGACGATTCCGGCAGGTGTCTTGTGCCCGACACGTCACCGGGGCACCATCGTGCCGGTCCGGATGGCGGGCCGCTTCAGGCGGTTCCGGAAGAAGGGCGCCGCGATCCTCCGGCTCGCCGGGTTCGTCCTTGCCGGGTCCGTCCATGAGTCGACCGCCCGACGATTTCGTCGCATCCAGTGAGGCTAGGCGGCTCGCCGCGCTGGCCCGCTACGGCATTCTCGACACGCCCGCCGAGGCCGCGTTCGACGATGCCGTGGCCTTGGCCGCCCAGATCTGCGCCACGCCGACCGCCCTCGTCAGCCTGGTGACCGGCGACCGGCAATGGTTCAAGGCGCGGCTCGGCTTCGCGCCCGGCGAGACCGGACTCGACCGCTCGGTCTGCGTTCACGCCCTGGCCGGGCGCGGGCTGCTGGTCATTCCCGATCTCGCGGCCGACCCGCGCACCTGCACCAACCCGCTGGTCACGGCCGAGCCCGGCATCCGCTTCTATGCCGGCGCCCCCCTGGTGACGCCTGAGGATGTGGCGATCGGCACCCTGTGCGTGCTCGACACCAAGCCCCGGCCGAAGGGGCTGAGCGCTGCCCAGGGCGCGGGCCTCCATGCGCTTGCCCGCACGGTGATGACGCAGCTCGAACTGCGCCGGGGCATCGCGGCCCGGAAGACCGAGGCCGCGGCCCTGGCCGACAGCGAGCTCCGTCTGCGGCTGGCGATCGAGGCGGCCGGGGCCGGTATCTTCGACCACGACCTCGTGGCGGAAACCCTCGTCTGGGACGGGCGGACCCGCGCCCTGTTCGGGGTGGGGCCGGACGAGGCCGTGAGCTATGCCGGCAGCTTCCTCGCCCACCTCCACCCCGAGGACCGGCCGCGCATCGATGCCGCCGTGCAGGCGGCCCTCGACCCCGCCGGGCCCGGCCTGTTCGATGCCAGCTACCGCACGGTGACGGAGGACGGCACGGTGATCGCCTGGGTCGCGGCCCGCGGCACCCTCGTCGTCGAACGGCATGAGGGGATCGAACGGCCGCGGCGCTTCGTCGGCACGGTGCGCGACGTCACCGCCGAGCGGATGGCGCAGGTCGCCGTCGCCGCCACCGAGGAGCGCTACCGCCTCGTCACCCGCGCCACCAACGACGCGATCTGGGACTGGGATCTCGCCGCCGATTACGTGCTGTGGAACGAGGCCCTCCAGGCCGCCTATGGCTGGGCGCCGGAGACGGTCGAGCCGACCGGCCGGTGGTGGCTCGACCACATCCACGCCGAGGATCGCCCCCGCGTCGAGGCGGATATCCGCCGCGTCATCGGCGGCGACGGCCACGATTGGCACCACGAATACCGCTTCTGCCGCGCCGACGGCGGCTATGCCGACGTGCTCGACCGCGGTTCGATGGTGCGCGGGGCCGACGGCACGCCGCTGCGCATGATCGGCGCCATGCTGGACCTGACCGAGCGCAACCGCGTCGCCGCCCAGCTCCGGGCGGTGGTCGAGGGCGCCAATGTCGGCATCGTGCAGATCGATCCGCGCACCATGGTCGCGCTGGAGGCCAACCCGAAGCTCTGCGCGATCTGGGGGGCGGAGGAATCCGACATCGTCGGGCAGTCCATTGCCAAGTGGACGCCCGAGGCGGATGCGGCGGAGCGCGACCAGCTCCACCGCCGGCTCGCCGCGGGCGAGATCGTGCGCGAGACCCTGGAGAAGCGCTACCGCCGTAAGGACGGGCGCCTGATCTGGGGCCGGGTCAACCTCGTCTCGCAGGCGCGCGGCGAGGCGATCCAGGCCACGGCGATGATCGAGGACATCACCGCGGAGAAGGCGGCCGAGGCACGCCAGACGGCGCTGATCGAACTCGGCGACAAACTGCGCGACGCCGCCGGCCCCGCCGAGATCCGCGGGATCGCGGCCCGGATCCTCAGGCGCACCCTCGACCTCTCGGGGGCGGGCTACGCGGCGCTCGATGCCACCGTCGGCGGTTTCGCGATCGGGCCTGACGGACCGGGCGGGATGGTGCGCCCCGCGCCGTTTCCGGCCCTGCTCGCGCGGCTGCGCCGCGGCGAGATCCTGGCCGTGCCCGATCTGACCGCCGAACCGGATCTCGCGCCGGATGCGGGCGGCTACGCGGCGGCCGGCGCCCGTGCGCTGGTCGGCGTGCCCTTGACGCGGCGGGGCGACCTCGTCGGCCTCGTCTATGCCCACGCCGCCGAACCCCGGAGCTGGGACGCGGGCGAGGTCGATTTCGTCCGCGAGGTGGCCGGACGGATCTCCGTGGCGCTCGCCCGCATCCAGGCCGAGGAGCAGCAGCGCTTCCTCAACCGCGAACTGAGCCACCGGCTCAAGAACACCCTGACCATGGCCCAGGCCATCGCCTCGCAGACGCTGCGCAACGCGACCGACATCGCCTCCGTGAAGGACGCGCTGGTGGCCCGGCTGGTGGCGCTCGGCAAGGCGCACGACATCCTGCTCTCGGGGGAGGGCGAGGGGGCGGCGCTGGAGGCGGTGATCGCCGGCGCGCTCACCATCCACGACGACGGCGAGCCCGGCCGCATCCACCTGTCCGGCCCGGCCCTGGAGGTCGGGCCGAAGGCGGCCCTGTCGCTGGCGCTGATGATCCACGAACTCGCCACCAATGCCGCCAAATACGGCGCCTTCTCGGTGCCGGGCGGGCGCGTCGGCGTGGACTGGACCGTCGCGCGGGCGCGTTGGCCGGAGGATGCACGGGAGGCCGAGCCGGTCATCACGATGACCTGGGTCGAGACCGGCGGGCCGCCGGTCGCCGCGCCCACCCGCAAGGGCTTCGGCTCGCGGCTGATCGAGCGCGGGTTCTCGGGCGCGGTCGGCGGCGAGACGCAGATGATCTATGCCCGCGAGGGGGTGACCTGCCGGATCAGGGCCCCCCTGCGAGGCCTTCTCGAAAAAGAATAGCGGCAAAAGCGACAGGGCGGGGCAACGAACCCGCCCGCTCGGTGCTTGTCGGCAGGACCGCCCAGGCATGCTCCCAGGCGCGCCAAGGACATCCGGGACCTTCATGGATCTGCCCGTTCCCCCTGCCCCGAACGGCGACGGGCGGCCACTGGCACTCGTCGTGGAAAGCGAAACCGCCGCGCGTATCGAAACCGCGGATCGTCTGACGGCGGCGGGCTTCGAGGTGCTGGAGGCTTGGAGTGTGCAGAGCGCGCTCCTCCAGATCGAGCGCCATGCCGGTTTGTGCTTCGTCGTGGTCGATGCCGACCTGCCCCTGATCTTGCCCGAGGCCCGGTTCGCCCTGACCTGCGAGATCGCCCGGCGCCGGCCGGGTCTCGCCCTCATCGCCCTCTCGGCCGGTCCCTCCCCCGACGCCGGCACATTGCCCGCGGGCGTCCGCTTCACGGCAAAGCCCCTCACGCCGGCCTTTGCCCGGGAGGCATTGGCGAAGCTCTGCGCCTGACCGACGGCGCTTACGCCGTCGCGCCCTGCTGCTTCTCGTCCGGCTCGCTCGCCTTCGCGCCCTCCCCCCGCAGCCGCTCGGCGGCGACGTAGAAGACCGGGGTGACGAACAGGGTCAGGATCGTGGCCACCAGCAGGCCGCCGATCACCACCGTGCCCATGGAGAGCCGGGCATTCGCCCCCGCCCCGCTGGCGATGGCCAGCGGCACCGAGCCGAGGATGAAGGCGAACGAGGTCATCAGGATCGGCCGCATCCGCATCCGCGTGGCGTGCTTGGCCGCCTCCAGCGCGTCCTCGCCCTGTCGGCGCAGATCCTCGGCGAAGGAGACCAGCAGGATCGCGTTCTTGGCAGCCAGGCCGACGAGGAGCAGCAGGCCGATCTGTCCGAACACGTCGAGCGGCATGCCGCGCAAAGCCAGGAAGCCCACCGCCCCGAAGATCGCCAGCGGCGTCGCGAGCAGGATCACCAGCGGCATCCGCAGGCTCTCGTACTGCCCGGCCAGAAAGCAGAAGATCATGAACACGCCGAGCCCGAAGATCAGCGGCGCGACGTTGCCGGCGATCTTTTCCTGATAGGCGATCTCGGACCACTCGATCGAGGTGTTGCGCGGCAGCTCCTCGGCCAAGGCCTCGATCGCCTCGATCACCGTGCCGGAGCTGGAGCCGGGGGCGATCGTCACCGCCACCTCGATCGCCGGATAGGTGTTGTAGGACAGGACCGCCGTCGGCCCGCTGCTGAACTTCGCCTGGACGAGGGAGCCGAGGCGCACCGGCTCGCCCTGCGCGTTGAGGACGGTGAGCGCCTCAAGATCCTGGAATAGGCGCCGCCCGGACGCATCGCTCTGGACATAGACCTGATAGACGAAGCCGAAGCGGTTGAAGAGGTTGACGAAGCTCGACCCGACATAGGTGCCGAGCGCCTCGAACAGCCGCGCCAGCGGCACGCCGAGCTGCTCGGCCTTGGCCCGGTCGATGTCGAGGCGGAGCTGCGGCACGCCCCAATCGGTGGTCGGCGTCGCATTCGCCACCCCCGGTAGGGCGCGGATCTTCTCGATGAAGCCGGTCGCGGTCTGCGCCAGACCGAGGCCGCCATTGCCCGAGCGGTCCTGGATCTCGAGCGTCAGGCCGCCGCGGGAGCCGAGCCCCGGCAGGGGCGACGGGGCGGCGATGCGCACCTGCCCGTCGGGATCGTGCTTGAAGCGCTCCTCCATGTCGCGGATCAGGTCGTCGACCGTGGTTTTGCGCTCGTCCCAGGGCTTCATCACCGGGATGTTGAAGCCGTAGAACGGGGCCACCGTGTCGGCGAGGAAGCTGCGCCCGCTGACGCCGATGGTGTGATCGACGTCGTCGCGGGCACGCAGGACTTCGCCGAAGCGGGCGTTCATCGCCTCCGTGCGCTGCACCGAGGCGCCGAGCGGCATCGCCACCTCGGCGTAGAGGTAGCCCTGGTCCTCGTCCGGCACGAAGCCGGTGGGGCGCTGCATCAGAAGCAGCACGGTGGCGCCGGCGAACAGCGCGAACACGGCCAGTGTCAGGGCGATGTGGCGGGAGAGCCATCCGATCGTACGGGCGACAAAGCCGGCCGAGCGCTCCAGGGCGACGTTGAACCAGTCCAGCGGCTTGCGCCACCAGCGCGTCTTCTGATGCCCGTCCTTGGCGTGGGGCTTCAGGAGCAGGCCGCACAGGGCCGGTGTCAGGGTCAGCGAGACGATCGCCGAGATCAGCACCGAGATGGCGATGGTGAGCGCGAACTGGTTGTAGAGCTGGCCCGTCAGGCCGGGGATGAAGGCCACCGGCACGAACAGGGCGGCGAGCACCAGCGTCGTGGCGATGACCGGGCCGCCGATCTCGTTGACCGCCTCGCGGGAGGCGGGCTTGGGCTCCATGCCCTCGGCCATCAGGCGCTCGGTGTTCTCCACGACGATGATCGCGTCGTCCACCACGAGCCCGACGGCGAGCACGAGGCCGAGCAGGCTCAGGGTGTTGAAGGAGAAGCCGAGCAGTGCCATCGGCCCGAAGGTGCCGATCAGCGCGATCGGCACGGCGATGGTCGGAATCAGCGTGGCGCGCCAGTTCTGCAGGAAGAGGTAGGTGACGACCGTGACGATCAGGATCGCCTCGAACAGCGTCCGCACCACCTCGTAGATCGCCTCCTTCACGAACTCGGTGGAATCGAGCGCGATGGAGTAGTGCAGGCCGGGGGGGAAGCGCTCGGCGAGATCCGCCATGGTCTCGCGCGTCCCGTTCATCACCTCGACCGCGTTGGCGTCGGGATTCTGGAAGATGCCGAGCGTGGCCGAGGGCTTGCCGTCGAAGTTCGAGGTGACGCCGTATTGCTCGGAGCCGAGTTCCACCCGGGCCACATCCGAGACGCGCACCACCGAGCCGTCAGGATTGGCCCGCAGGACGATGTTGCCGAACTCCTCCGGCCGCGTCAGCCGGCCCTTGGTGACGAGCTGCAACTCGAACGGCGTGGCGCGGCCCATCGGCAGCTTGCCGAGCGAGCCGGTCGTGATCTGTGCGTTCTGCGCCTGGATCGACTGGAGCACGGTCTCGGTCGAGAGCGCCAGCGCCTCCATCTTGGCCGGATCGAGCCAGACGCGCATGGCGTAGCGCATGTTGGAGAAGTTCACGATCCGGCCCATGCCGGTGACCCGGCGCAGGGGCTTGATGACCTGGGTCTCGGCGTAGTTGGCCAGGAACAGCTCGTCGAAGCCGGTGCTCGGGTCGGCGTAGAGCACGACGTTGCCGAGCCGCTGGCGCGAGGATTTCTGGATCTCCAGCCCCTGTGCGCGCACCGCCTCCGGCAGCTTCGCCTCGGCGCGGCTCGACCGGGTGAGCACTTCCGCGGCGGCGGCATCGAGGTTCGAGCCGACGGCGAAGGTCGCGTCGATCGAGACGCTGCCGTCGGTCGAGCTCGTCGATTGGATGTAGATCAGGTTCGGCGCGCCGTTGATCTCCTGCTCCAGCGGGATCGCGATCGACTCGTAGGCCTGCTGGGCCGAGGCGCCGGGATAGGTCGCCTGGATGTTGATGATCGGTGGCGCGATCTCGGGATACTGCGCCACGGGCAGCGTCAGCCCGGCGACGATGCCGATCACTGTGATGATGACGGAGATCACGCCCGCGAGGATCGGCCGGTCGACGAACGTGGAGAACATTCGGTGGGCCGACTCCCAAGATTCAACGTGGCCGTGAAGGACCCGCGTGCAACGTGTTGGGACTCAGCGTGTTCCCTCCCGTGTCGCGCCTGGGACAAATCCGGTGGGCGCTCCCGTTCTGATGCTGGAGAGTGGATTTCGTGCGGTCAGGCGTCGGCTTCGTCATCACCGGCCTCGTCGTCGGCGCCCTCGGAATCGCCGGAGGGGCGTGGTGGGGGGCGGGACATCCGATCCCCGGTTTCCTCGCCCATCACTTCAAGGTGTCGAGCCGGGCCGGGCCCAAGAAGAAGGAAGAGCCGCGGCTGGCGGTGAAGGCGGTGCGCGCCAGCCGCCAGGACGTGCCGGTCGCCTTTGAATATACCGGCACCATCGTCTCGCCCCGTGACGCTGCGTTGCAGGCTCGGGTGACCGGCTTCGTGGTGGAGCGCCCGTTCGAGCCCGGCGGCCATGTGAAGAAGGGTCAGGTGCTGTTCCGCATCGACCCGCGCCCGTTCGAGGTCGCCCTCAAATCGGCCGAGGCCCTGCGCGATCAGGCCAAGGCCACCGTCTCCTTCGCCCAGGCCGAGGTGAACCGCACCGAACAGCTCGCCGACAAGGGCTTCGCCACCGAGCAGCGCGCCCAGCAGAACCAGTCGAACCTCGCTACCGCCGCGGCCAAGCTCGAAGAGGCGGAGGCCGCCATCGCCCGCCAGCGGCTGAACCTCGAATACGCGGTGATCCGCGCGCCCTTCGACGGGCGCTCCAGCCTGTCCATGGCCAATATCGGCGACATGGTGATTGAGAACCAGACCAACCTCGTTTCCGTGGTGCAGGTGAACCCGATCGACGTGCAGATGGCGCTCTCCTCCGAGGATGCGGAGGCGGTGCGCGTCGCTCAAGGAGAGGGGCGGGTGAAGGTCCAGCTCCTCGATGTGGGGCGCGAGCCCGTGCGCGAGGCCACGATCTACCGGCTCGACAACCGCTTCGATCCTCGCACCGGCCGCCGTCTGGTTCAGGCCTGGCTCGAGAACGCGGACGAGCGCTACCTGCCCGGCCGCTTCGTGCGCGCCCGCATCGAGGTCGGCCGGCAGGATCGCCTCCTCGTGCCGACGATCGCCCTCTCGGCCCAGCTCGATCAGCAAGTGGTCTGGACCGTGGACGACACGGGCACGGTCCACATGACCGCGATCGAGGTCGGCGACGTCTACGGCGACAACACCGCCGTGCTCAAAGGCCTCAAGCCCGACACGCTGGTCGTGACCGACCATCTCCAGAGCATGCGCCAGAACCTCAAGGTCGAGCCGCGCATCGGCGACGAGGTCAGCGCCGTCGGCAGCACGCCCGCCCAGGGCGAAGCGCGGCACTGACCGATCCGACACGCGTACTCCGGGCGCCCGAAAGCGGCCTGGCCCGTATTCTGCCCGGATGGCGGCGGCAACCATAACGCGGCAAATTCCCCGCACAGGCTTGGGCGATGACCTATCAAGGCTGTCGCGCGTCCATGAGATGCTGGTCAGGGTGTCGCCGGTCGTAAATCCGGCGCCGCGAAGGACGGATCTCCCTCGAAAGCCGTTCGAATGATGGTCGATACCAAGTATCTCGACGGATCGGCTCTCTACGGCGACGATCTCGCGCCGGGGGAGATCGCACGCTGGTACGCTCAGGAGGAGCAGGGTTTCTATAAGCTCGCGACCGAGGTCTACAAACTCGAAGCGTCCGGCTCCTACAGCTACGAGTACGACGCGCTGAACGCGGTCCACGGGTTCGACCGGCTGCGCGACCGCCGCTTCGAGACCTGCGTCGCGCTGGGCTGTGCGGCGGGCGACGACGTGGCGCCGCTGGCCGACCGGGTGGACCGGTTCATCGGGATCGAGCCCGCCGAGGAATGGTGGACGGACCAAATCGGCGGACGCCCGGCACACTTCATCAAGCCGCTTGCCTCCGGCGACATCCCGCTGCCCGATGCCGACACCGACCTGTTCGTGAGCCTGGGCGTGCTCCACCACATCCCCAACGTCTCGCACGTGCTGGCCGAGGCGCACCGCATCCTCAAGCCCGGCGGGCTCCTGGTCTTCCGCGAGCCCATCACCTCGATGGGCGACTGGACGAAGGCGCGCTACGGTCTGACGCAGAACGAGCGCGGCCTGCCGCTGCCGTGGCTGCACGACCGGCTCGACGGCATCGGCTTCGACATCGTGCGCGCGGCGCCCTGCATGACCAACGCCCTGGCGAAGATCGCAAGACGAATCCTTCCGGGCCATCTCTATGCCCACCGGGGCTATGTGGCGCTCGACGCGGCGGTGAGCCGTCTGCTCGCCTTCAACATCAGCTATCACCGCACGGCGTTCCTGAAGCGGATCGCCCCCTCGAACGTCTTCATGATCGCCGCAAAGCGCTGAGGCCGTGCGGGCGGGGCGCGTGCGGCTCCCGCCCCGCCCCTTCCCCGCCCTTTGGCCCCGTTACGCCGCCCGGACCTGGGCGAGGAAGCCGCCGACCTCCCTGCGCAGGGCTGCGGCCTGACGGGCGAGGTCGCTGGCCGCGTCGAGCACCTGGCCCGAGCCGGTGCTGGCGTCGTCGGCCGTGTGGGCCACGCCCGCGACGTCCTCCGAGGCGCGGCGCGTGCCCTGCGAGGTCTCGACCGTGGTGCGGGCGATCTCGGCGGTGGCCGCCCCCTGCTCCTCGACCGCGGCGGCGATGTCGTTGGAGATCCGCGACAGGTCGCGGATGGTGCGGGCGATGCCGGTGATCCCCGAGACCGAGGCGCCGGTCGCGGCCTCGATCTCCGCCATCCGCCCGGCGATCTCGTCGGTGGCGCGGGCGGTCTGGGCGGCGAGGCCCTTCACCTCCGCCGCGACCACGGCAAAGCCCCGGCCCGCCTCGCCCGCGCGGGCCGCCTCGATGGTGGCGTTCAGCGCCAGCAGATTGGTCTGGCCGGCGATCTCCGAGATCAGCCCGACGATCCGGCCGACATTGTTGGCGGCGGCGGCAAGGCGCTCGACCTCCCCGGCGGTGCGGGCCGCCTCCGCCTCGGCGGCGTTCGCCGCCAGCGCCGACGAGCCGACCTGGGCGGAGATCTCGCGGATCGAGGCCGAGAGTTCTTCCGTTGCCGCAGCGATGCCGTCGGAGGAGCGCGCTGCCTGGGCCGAGGCCTGCGCGGCCGACGCGCTCAGGGCGGAGGTCTGGCCCGCCGCCGTGCTCATCGCCCGGGCGGCGCCCTCCAGTTGCTGGGCCGCCGCCGAGACCGCCTCGACGATGCCGCCGACCCGCGCCTCGAAGCCGTCGGCCACCGCCATCATCGCCCCGTGGCGCCGGGCGGCCTCCTCCTCGGCGCCGCGCTCCTGCGCCGCGCGGATGCGGGCGCGCTCGGCCACGCTGTCGCGGAAGGCCAGGGCCGCGGCGGCGATGGCGCGCAGCTCGCCCGGACCCTTGACCGGAATCTCGACCTCGGTCTCGCCGCGTCCGATTGCGGTCAGCGCCCGCGCCATCCGGCTCAAGGGGCGCGCGATCGCCGAGCCGAGGCCGAAGGCGAGCACCACCGAGAGCAGCAGGGTCGCCAGCGCCGCCCCGGCCCAGAGCAGGACGGTGCGCTCGGCCTGCGACCGGGCCGCCCCGGCCGCCTGCGCCAAGCCGGCCGTCAGCCGGTCCTCGATCCCCTTCAGCCCGTCGATGCGCTGCGTCGCGAGCCCGAACCAGCCCTTGGCGTCGGTGAAGGCGAGCGTCTGGCCGGGGGCCGTGCCGAGCGCGATGCCGCGGAGCCGGGCGACCTCGCGGGCGGCGTCCGCGGTGTTCGCGGCATCGAGCGCGGCGATCTCCTCCGCGGGGCCCGCGGCGCGGAACAGCCCCTCGAAGGTCGCCTGATCCGATGCCAGCCCGGCGAGCCGGCGCAGGCCTGCGAGATCGATCGCGCCCGCGGCGAACACGGCCGAGGCCGCCGCCCGCTCCTGGCCGGCAAATTCCTTGAGCGCGAGAAAGGCGGACAGGGCGGACACGCGGGCGCCGATGGCCGGGTCGGCCGCGATCTGCGCCACCCCGCGCACGGCCCCGAGGGCCTCCGCGATGATTCCGGTATAGACGGCGAGATTGGCCGGCACGCTGGCCTCCAGCCGGTCCACCGCCGCGCGGTGGCCCTCGATCCCGCCGAGCTTGTCCCGCAGAGCCGCCGCCTTGCGCGCGAATTCCACGTCCGCTCCGGCGGCCCCGAGATCCGCGATCAGGGCGGCGCGGGCCGCATCCGTCAGCCGGCGCTGGGCTGCGAGTTCCGGGGCGAACTGGGTGCCCTTCGAGGCGAGATAGAGGCTGGAGGCGCCGCGCTCCTTCTGCGCCTCGTGGACGAAGGCGCCGATCCGCACAGAGAGACCGACCTGCTCCTCCATCCGCGCCATCGCCCGGCCCTGCCCGGCCCGCTCCGCGACCGCCAAACCCGCGACCGCGCCGAAGGCGAGGCAGGGGATCAGCGCCACCGTGACGATCCGGGCGCGCAGGGAAGAGGGCAGCACCGCGGAGAGGGAGGGCGTCGAGGAAACATGCGAGCGCATGAGGGCACGGTCCGGAGGGGGAGGATGTCCGAACCGTGCTCACACAGCGTAAAGTAAAGATTTAGCCGGGGCGCCATCGCTTAAATTTTACGCAGATCGGTGGTCATTTCAGCAACGAAAACGCTGCAGGAGACGCGATTAGCCTGCGGTGAGGCTGGCGAGTTCTTCGATTCCCCCGCCATCACGGTAGGCCGCGCGGAAGGCCGGGCGCTGCTTCCAGCGCTGCCAGAACCGGTCGATGCCCTCGAAGCGCTCGTCCAGCGGCGTGGCCACCGGCCCGAACTTCGAGAAGGCGATAGCGGTGCACAGCGTGATGTCGGCGAAGGTCGGCTCCGGCCCGCCGAGCAGCCAGTCGCGCCCGTCGGCGAGGTGGCGATCGACGAGCCCGGCATGAGCGATCGCCTCCTTGCGGCAATGCTCGCCCCATTGCGGGTTGCGGGTCAGTTCGAGCTTGTGCCCCAACCCTTCGTGCAACACGTGGAAGGCGGTGGTGAGCCGATAGAGGATCTGCACCCAGATCCGGTCGTCCCACATCTGGTCCTGGCCCTGCTCCAGCGCGCTCTCGCCCAGGATTCTGCGGCCGGGGCAGTGCCCGTCGAGGAAGCGGACGATGCCGGCAGTCTCGGCCAGATAGGTCCCGTCGGGCAGTTCCAGCGTCGGGGTCTCGCCCCAGGGGTTCCGCTTGAGATGGCGCCAGCCGCGCTGCTCGCCGCCCGGTGTCATGTCGTAGATCACCTCCTCGATCCGATCGGCGATGCCCTTCTCATGGCAGAACAATCGGAGCCGCTGCGGGTTCGGGAAGGCGGACGGCGAGGTGTAGACGCGGAATTCGGCCAAGGGTCGGGGCTCCTGTCAGGTCGGACCCCGCAGGTAGGCGGGCGGCCCGGCGCGTCCAGGCGGAACCGGCCGATGTTCCCCGTCTTCCCCCTGGGGCGCGACAGTGCAGCGCGCGGTTCGTGAGACCCCGTCAGGCCGGCATTGCCGTCGTACCCGTTCCGTTCTAGTGGTTTCACGCCGCCCGGAACCCATCTCCGTCCCCGGATACTGTTCCCGCGTGGCACACCCGTTGCCCGCCCGAGCAGAGAGAGCGAGGGCGCCGCATCCGGGCCGCCCGGATCGTCGCAGAGAATTTGTCGACCATGGCCAAAGCCAAAGCTCGCAAGCCTGAGACCGCGGCCAAGGCCGAGGAACGGACCGACGCCCATCTCTCGGCCCTGTTCGACGCGGCGGCCCCGGCGGCGCGCGACACCCGCGTCATCTCGGTGCGCGGCGCCCGCGAGCACAATCTCAAGAACGTCGATCTGACGATCCCCCGCGACCGGTTCGTGGTGTTCACCGGCCTGTCGGGTTCGGGCAAATCGTCGCTCGCCTTCGATACGATCTACGCGGAGGGCCAGCGCCGCTACGTCGAATCGCTCTCGGCCTATGCCCGCCAGTTCCTCGAAATGATGAGCAAGCCCGACGTCGATCAGATCGACGGGCTCTCGCCGGCCATCTCCATCGAGCAGAAGACGACCTCGAAGAACCCGCGCTCCACCGTCGGCACGGTGACCGAGATCTACGATTACATGCGCCTGCTCTGGGCGCGGGTCGGCATCCCCTACTCGCCCGCCACCGGCGAGCCGATCGAGAGCCAGACCGTCAGCCAGATGGTCGATCGCGTGCTGGAGCTGCCGGAGAAGACCCGGCTGTATCTCCTCGCGCCCGTGGTCCGGGGGCGGAAGGGCGAGTACCGCAAGGAGATCGCCGAGTTCCAGAAGAAGGGCTTTCAGCGCCTTCGCATCGACGGCGAGTATTACGCGATCGACGACGTGCCGAAGCTCGACAAGAAGCTCAAGCACGACATCGACGTGGTGGTGGACCGCATCGTCGTGCGCGACGACATCGCCGCGCGGCTGGCCGATTCCTTCGAGACCGCGCTCGAACTCGCCGACGGCATCGCCGACATCGAGTTCGCCGACGCGCCGGAGGGCGAGCAGCCCAAAAAAATCACGTTCTCGTCGCGCTTTGCCTGCCCGGTCTCCGGCTTCACCATCCCCGAGATCGAGCCGCGGCTGTTCTCGTTCAACAACCCGTTCGGCGCCTGCCCGACCTGCGGCGGCATCGGCCACGAGATGCGGATCGACCCCGAACTGGTGATCTCCGATACCGCGCTCACCCTGAAGCGCGGTGCGGTCGGCCCCTGGGCGAAATCGACCTCACCCTATTACGACCAGACCCTCGACGCGCTCAGCCGGCATTTCGGCTTCAAGACCACTGTCGCGTGGTCGGCGCTGCCGGAGCAGGCGCGCGAGGTGATCCTGTTCGGCACGGGCAAGGAATCGGTGCGGTTCGACTACAATGACGGCCTGCGCTCCTACTCGGTCAACAAGCCGTTCGAGGGTGTGATCCCGAACCTGGAGCGGCGCTACAAGGAGACCGAGAGCGACGCTTCGCGCGAAGAGATCGGCCGCTTCATGAGCGCGACGCCGTGCGCCGCCTGCGACGGCAAAAGGCTCAAGCCCGAGGCGCTCGCGGTCAAGATCGACCGGCAGGATATCGGCCAGGTCACCGCCCTCTCGGTGCGCGAGGCGCATCGCTGGTTCTCGGAAATCTCCGGCAAGCTGACGGACAAGCAGAACGAGATCGCGGTCCGCATCCTCAAGGAGATCCGCGACCGCCTGACCTTCCTCGTCGATGTCGGCCTCGAATACCTGACGCTCGCCCGCGGCTCGGGCTCGCTCTCGGGCGGCGAGAGCCAGCGCATCCGGCTCGCCTCGCAGATCGGTTCGGGCCTGACCGGCGTGCTCTACGTGCTCGACGAGCCGTCGATCGGCCTGCACCAGCGCGACAACGAGCGCCTGCTCGGCACGCTCAAGCGCCTGCGCGACCTCGGCAACTCGGTGATCGTGGTCGAGCACGACGAGGACGCGATCCTCCAGGCCGATTACGTGGTCGATGTGGGGCCGGGCGCCGGCATCCATGGCGGCGAGATCGTTGCGCAGGGCACGCCGGAGCAGATTCTCAAGGATCCGGCCTCGCTCACCGCAAAGTACCTCACCGGCGAACTCTCGGTGCGGACGCCCAAAGCACGGCGCAATCCCGGACGCGGGATGCTGCGGCTGGTGGGTGCGCGTGGCCACAACCTGAAGAACGTGACGGCGGAGATCCCGCTCGGCACCTTCACCTGCATCAGCGGCGTCTCCGGCGGCGGCAAGTCCACGCTGATCATCGATACGCTCTACAAGGCGGCGGCCAAGCGCCTCAACGGCGCCCTGGAGCACCCGGCCCCGTTCGAGCGGATCGACGGGCTGGAGCATCTCGACAAGGTCATCGACATCGACCAGTCGCCGATCGGCCGCACCCCACGCTCGAACCCGGCGACCTATACCGGCGCCTTCACCCCGATCCGCGACTGGTTCGCCGGCCTGCCCGAGGCCAAGGCCCGCGGCTACCAGGCCGGGCGCTTCTCCTTCAACGTGAAGGGGGGGCGCTGCGAGGCCTGCTCGGGCGACGGCGTCATCAAGATCGAGATGCACTTCCTGCCCGACGTCTACGTCACCTGCGACGTGTGCAAGGGCAAGCGCTACGACCGCGAGACGCTGGAGGTGCGCTACCGCAACAAGTCCATCGCCGACGTGCTCGACATGACGGTGGAGGAGGCGGCGGATCTCTTCAAAGCGGTGCCCTCGATCCGCGAAAAAATGGAGACGCTGGCCCGCGTCGGCCTGCACTACGTCCGCGTCGGCCAGCAGGCGACCACGCTCTCGGGCGGCGAGGCTCAGCGGGTGAAGCTCTCCAAGGAGCTGTCGAAGCGCGCCACCGGCCGCACCCTCTACATCCTCGACGAGCCGACCACCGGCCTGCATTTCCACGATGTCGCCAAGCTCATGGAGGTGCTCCACGAGCTGGTCGATCAGGGCAACACCGTCGTGGTGATCGAGCACAATCTGGAGGTCATCAAGACCGCCGATTGGGTGATCGACATGGGCCCCGAGGGCGGCGACGGCGGCGGCCGTGTCGTGGCCCAGGGCACGCCCGAGGAGATCGCCGCGAGCACGGCGAGCCATACCGGGCGCTTCCTGCGCGAGGTGCTGGCACGCCGCCCGGCCGGCAAGGCAGCGAAGGACGCGGCCAAGGAGGCTGGCAAGGACGCCAGCAAGACGAAGGCGGGTGCCGCCTCGCGCCGCCGCAGCAATGCCGCTGGCCGGCAGGCCGCCGAGTAACAATCGCCGGCCGATGCGGGCCGGTCGGCGCAACCTGAGAGCGACAGGCTCCTGCACAGCGGGGGAGCCGGGCCGAGGGGACGATTCGGCCGGCTGAGCCGGCCCGTCCGGCTCCCGGTGACGGCGCCGTCGAGGCCGGCCTAGCCCAAAACCGGTCTTCGCACTTGCGCAACTGCCCGGCCCTTTCTGCCGAAGGATCCCGGCCGGATGCGACAGCCAATGACTTGAGGATAATGTACTATTTCGCCTGACTCCCGCCCGCGGGATGGCATTCGTCCAAGATGGACAGCGTTAAGAGGTCGTTAAGCCCTTGGTTGCTCCGCAGCAAAAATGCGGCTTTTGCGCAACGGTAGGGTTCGAACTGCCGAGATTGGAGGCAATCCCCTGTCTTTCGCGGTCGGTCTGTAGAATAGTTCCCGACGTCGAGACTTGAGGTGCGGCCGTAGGGGGCACCGGCATCACACCAGCCATCCCACTCCGGAGAGAGAGGGAGGCGAGAGACGGTGCCGGCGCTACGGGGCGGACGCCTGAATCCTTGGGAAGGAACGAGAAAAATGATGAAGAACTGGCTCGCTGCGGGCGCCATTGCGCTCACGGCCGGAATGACGACGACCGTCGCCCAGGCGCAGACGACCACGGTTCCCGGTGAGCAGGTCGGTCTGGCCGTTGGCGCGCCGCTCCCCGAGGGCATCTACGCCATCAACACCTTCACCTACCGCAGCCCGGATGGCCCGAATGCGACTTCGGTCGACACCGCGGTCAACGTTCCGATCCTGGTGTGGGCGACCCCCTACGTGCCGTTCGGCGGCCGCCTCGAATTCGTCGTGGCCCCCCCGACGGTGTTCACCTTCAGCCGCGCTGCTGGCGGCCGTGACACCTCGATCAACGTCGGCACCTTCGTCGGCGCGATCTGGGCGTTCGATCTCGGCGGCAACATCGGCGTCAGCTTGCTCGGCGGTTCGTACCTCAACGAGCTCAACGCCGGTCGTGGCGGTGGTCTGAACATCCTGGCCTCCAACACCTACCGTGTCGGCGGTGCCGTCAGCTACACCGGCGACGGTTACAACCTGACCGCCAACCTGACCTACAACTTCTACGACTCGCCCAGCCGCTTCGACGGTCGCAACGGCATCCCCGGCTTCTTCGGCCCGGTGCAGATCTCGGACGCGTTCAACCTCGACCTGACCGCGACCAAGAAGTTCGGCAAGTTCGAGATCGGTGCCATCGGCTACGGCACGGTCAACCTCGACCCGAACCTGCTCGCCTTCGTGAACGACCCGACCAGCCGCATCGGTCGCGGTGGCCGGTTCGCCCTCGGCGGTCTCATCGGCTACGACTTCGGACCGTTCTCGGTTCAGGCCTACGTCGCCCGCGACGTCGTGACCACGGCCGGCCTGCGCGAGAGCACCGACGGCTGGTTCCGCATCGTGGCCCCGCTCTACACCCCGGCGGCCGCTCCGGCTCCGATGCCGGCCCCGCTCGTTCGCAAGTACTGAGCGGATCGATCCGATCGGGGGTGCCCACCGCATCCCCGGTCTGTTCAAGGTTACGAAGCCGTCCCGCCGCAAGGCTGGGCGGCTTCGTCCGTTTCGGGACGATGCTCTCGCGTGAGAAACATCCGGATCCCGGAAGGGGCGGCCCCGGTCGGGGGGGGGGCGCGCGTCCTATTCCCGGATCAGCTTGCCGGTGTAGATCACCTGCCCGGTGGGCTTGCCGGTGGGGGAGCCGCCCGGCGGCTCCACCGACACGGCGATGACCCCGTCCTCGCCGCGTCCGGCCTCCGGCGGCAGGCGGATGCGGGTCGCCTCGCCTGCGACGAGGCCGATCGGCTTCGGGGCGGCGCCCTGCCCGACATACCAGAGTTCCAGGCTGTGGCCGGCCGGCGCCTGCGCCGCCACCGGCCGGACCCGAGCGGTGCCGGCTTCGGTGTCGACGCTGACGATCAGGGCCGGCAGGTCGCCCGCGCTCGTGACCACGGCGACGTAGCGGCCGTCCGCTCGCTCGCCGCCGAGCCGCGGAACCCCGGTCAGCACGACCAGCGCGAGGCCGGCGGCGACCAGCCCTGCCCCCGCCGTGGTGAAGCGCCAGAGCCGGAGTTGCCGCCGCAGGTCGCGCAGGCGGTTGTCGTTGGCGGCGCCGGCTTGGTCCGGCCGGGGGGCGGGATCGTCCGCCGCGGTGCCGCGCGCGATCTCTTGGGCGATCTCTTGGGCGATCTCCTGCCAGAGGTGGGGCGGCGGCTCGATGGCGGGCACGGCGCGCGCGAGCGGGGCGAGACGCCGCTCCCAGGCGCGTACGGCCGCCTCGGTGGCCGGATCGACCGCCCGCTCCAATTCGAACGCGGCGCGCTCCCCCGCATCGAGGGTGCCGAGCACGTACTCGGCCGCCCGCAGGTCGCGTTCCGCCGGCTCCGGTCTGCCGCTCCCGCCGCTCACGCGATACTCTCCAGGCAGGATTTCAGGGCGGCCAGCGTCCGATGCAGCCAGGTCTTCACGGTGTTGACCGGCCGCTCGAAGCGTTCGGCGAGTTCCTCGCGGGACCAGCCCTCGCAATAGGCCAGCACCACGCAGTCGCGCTGCGTCGGATCGAGCCGGGACAGGCAGGCGACGAGCGCGTCGCGGTCGAGGAAGGCGCCTTCCTCGTCGGTCGGGGCGACGAGGCGCTCCATCCAGGCCTCCCCGCTTTCACCAGACGGCATTGCAACCTCGCTCCGGCGGCGCAGCCCGTCGATGGCCCGGTTGCGCGCGATCGTACACAGCCACGGAAGCGGGGCCCCGGCCGAGGGCGCGTAGGAGCCCGCCGACTGCCAGACCTTCAGGTAGACATCCTGAAGCACATCCTCGGCGAGGCTCCTGTCTCGCTGGATACGCAGGATGATCCCGAAAAGTTTCGGCGCGGTCCGGTCGTAGAGCGTCCGCAGGGCCGCCACGTCCCGGCGGGCGACACGGTCCAGCAGCCCGGCCAGTTCTCCGTCGTGCGGCGTCACGGCCCGCTCCCGGCGGACGCGGCGCGGATGGAGGTCGTCGGAGGACGCGGCATGGTTCCGGTGCGTCTGGAAGGGGGCGTTCGCCGGGCGCAAGCGCGGCGGGACAGGGAGCGGCACCCTATCGGAGGCTTGGCCGACGCACCACAGGTCGTCGCGGTGTCGGCAGGGTCTTCGCGACGCCGTTTCGGCAATTTCACGGGGGGAAGAGCGCCGGACGGTGCGAAAGCGTGAGGGCGCGGTGTCGGCCCCCGGCGCCGAAGCCTTTCGACGCGGCGGCGGGCGGGTGTCGAGGCGAGCTGCGCCGCCTATCTGTGTCGGGAGCGCAGCCCGGCGAACCCCGCGGACGGGAGACGGATGCGACCGCCCCGGCGGCCGCCGTTTCCGCGAAAGTCGGTCCACGGGCGGCGGCAGAGCGGGGCCCAGGGAAATCGCAGAACATGTCCGCGCACGGCGAATTCAGGATTCCGGCCGCCCTGCAGCCGAAGGCCGGCGACTACGCCTACGATCTGGAGCGGGCGCTGACCTCGGTCGTCTCCCTCTCCTCGCGGGTGCCGGCGGAGGCTTTTACGGCGGAGACGCTCGGCACCGAGCGGGCGGGCAACGGCGTGGTGATCCGCGAGGACGGGCTGGTGCTCACCATCGGCTACCTCGTGCTGGAGGCCGAGAGCGTCTGGCTCACCACCCATGACGGGCGCTCGGTGCCGGCCTACGTCGTCGGCTATGACGGGGAGACGGGCTTTGGCCTCGTCCAGGCCCTGGGCCGCCTCGGCCTGCCCGCCCTGAAGCTCGGGCGCTCGGATACGATGAAGGTCGGCGAGCGGGCGGTGGTCGCGGGGGCGGGCGGGCGCTCGCACAGCCTCGCAGTCGAACTCGTCGCCCGGCAGGAATTCGCCGGCTACTGGGAGTACGTCCTCGACGACGCCCTGTTCACCACCCCCGCCCATCCCCATTGGGGCGGCACCGCGCTGATCGGGTCCGACGGCACGCTGGTCGGCATCGGCTCGCTTCAGCTCCAGCAGGGCGGCACGGGGGCGGGCCGGGCGATCAACATGGTCGTGCCGATCGAACTCCTGCCGCCGATCCTGACCGATCTTGAGACCCGTGGCCGGGCCGACCGCCCGCCCCGCCCCTGGCTCGGCCTCTACGCCACGGAGACCGAGGACGGCGTCGTGGTGATGGGCACCGCCGACAAGGGCCCGGCGGAGGCCGCTGACCTGCGCGCGGGCGACGTGCTGTCCGAGGTGGCGGGCGAGCCGGTCGCCGACCTCGCCGGCTTCTTCCGGCAGGTCTGGGCGCTCGGCGAGGCGGGGGTGCGCGTCCCCCTCACGGTCAACCGGGACGGGCGCCCGATCCGGCTGGCGCTGACCTCGGTCGATCGCGACCGGTTCCTAATCGGACCGAAGCTGCACTGACCCGGTTTTGCGCCCGGCAGCCGGGATCACTCCCGATCACACGATGAGGAAATCCGTGTGGTCGAGGGCGGCGTGGTTATCCAAGACCGCGATCAGGACAGCCTCTTTCCGTCCGCTGCCGTCGGCGTCGTAGAACAGCTCGCCCGTCTTCTGCTTGTAGAGGATGCGGTCGTCGGCATCGGCTTTGATCGCCTTGGCCGGGCCGAGCGTCTTGAACTGCTCGGGCGCCAGCGCCCCGGTTTCGAGGCCCGAGAAGACCCCGTGGTCGAGATGGAACACGTCGTCCTGTGACGCGAAATCCCTGACGTGATCGACGTTGCCGCGGCCGGGCCGGGTGTCGAACACGAAGGTGTCGGCACCCGCTCCGCCGGTGAGCCGGTCGGCGCCGAGGCCGCCCACGAGGCTGTCGTCACCGCCGCCGCCCGCGAGCCGGTTGTCGCCGGCATTGCCGATCAGCGTCTGACCGAAGGCGTTTCCGGTAAGGGAGAGCGGAGCGCCGCCGGTGCTCTTGGCGAGTTGCAGGATCTCGATCTCCTGGCCGGCTGCCAGCGTGTACGCGCTCGTCGCCACGAGCCGGTCGGTGCCCTGCCCCCGACCCTCGAACACCCGGTCGCCGGGCGTGTCGACGAAGTAGGTGTCGTCACCGGCCCCGCCCACGAGCTGATCGCGGCCGCCTCCGCCGCGCAGGATGTCGTTGCCCGCATCGCCGAACAGCCGGTCGGCTCCGGCCGTGCCGACGAGCGTGTCGTCGCCGCCAAAGCCCAGGACCGGATTGCCGCTCCCATCGGCCTCGAGCCGGTCGTCGCCCCGGCCGCCGACGACATAGGCGACGCCCTCGGCCTTGTTCAGGAAACCGTAATCGATCCCCGTGGCCTGACTCGCGGCGGCAACCAGATTGCCGAAGGCCTCGGTCGGCGTGCCCGCGGCGGGACGGCCGGCGAGCTCCTGATAAAAGCGCGCATAGGCGTCAAAGCCGAGATCCTCGTAGACCTGGGTGAGCAGGGAGGCGGCGAGGTCGGCCGCCCCCCAATTGTTGGCGTTCGGAACGCCGGTCGCCGCGCCGAGGGTGTTGGCGAGCGTGGTGCCCGCCTCCCCGAAGAAGGTCTGCGCCAGGTCTTCGAGGAGGGATTGCTTGAATTCGGCGAAGGGCAGCGCACCGAACGCGCTGCCGGGGATGCCGGCCTCCTGCATCGACACGAACCGGTTGGCGATCGCGAACCCCGTGACGAAGGCATCCACCTCCCCGAGCTGCGGACCGTAGAACCAGAAGTTCCGCCCGAGTTCGTAGAAGACCGTCTGATCGAAGGTGCCGGCTTCGGCCGCGCCGGCATAGAGCTGATCGAACACGCCGGTCGTGATCTCGATGCCGGCGGCGCCGAGAAAGCCGATCGCGTTCGCCGCGCCTTGAAGCGCCGTGGGCACCTCGGCGATCGTGAGCAGGCCGTTATAGGATTTGTACGGGGCCGGGGCTTGCCCGGTGATGGCGTGGTAGACGTCGTAGGCGGCGTCGATCCTGTTCAGGATGTCCTGCATGACATCGCCGTCGAGATCCTTGGCCGATGTCAGGAGCGCGACGCGCTGGCCCATCCAGGGATAGAGCGAGACGAGGTAGCCGTCATACACGAAGTAGGGCAGCGCCCCGTCGGGAGAGATCGCCATAGCCGTCCGCTCCGCTTGCCGGCCCGGATATCGGGGACGAGGGGCCACGGTAACGCCGGCGCGGTTTTCCTGTCTCGGCCGCGATGTGGAACCCGCGAGCAATTGCGGCTTACGTCTTCCGGAGCGGTTGCCCTGGTTCGCGCCAGGGGCCTGCTTCATGGAGGGTCTTCGGGCGCCCTTTGCCGGCGCGGCGATGGCGCGCATCCGGTCCGTCGCACCGGCCGCGCCCCGCTTCGCCTCCGGTTCGCGGGCTTGCCCGCATTGATCGCGCGACCGCGTGGTTCTATTCCGTCGCGATGACGAACCCCATCCATATCGTCGGCGGTGGCCTCGCCGGTTCCGAAGCGGCCTGGCAGGTCGCGCAGGGCGGCCGCCCGGTCGTGCTGCACGAGATGCGGCCGGTTCGCGGCACCGATGCCCACCACACCGATGGGCTGGCCGAACTGGTCTGCTCCAATTCCTTCCGCTCGGACGACGCGAACGGCAATGCCGTCGGCCTGCTGCATCAGGAGATGCGCAGCCTCGACTCGCTGATCATGCGCACGGCCGACGCCCACCAAGTCCCCGCGGGCGGGGCGCTCGCCGTCGATCGCGAGGGGTTTTCGCAGGCCGTCACCGCGGCGCTGGAGGCGCACCCCAACGTTACGATCGTGCGCGAAGAGGTCGCCGGCCTTCCCCCCGAGGACTGGGGTTCGACCATCCTCGCCACCGGCCCCCTCACCTCCCCGGCGCTCGCCGAGGCCGTCGGCGCGCTGACGGGCCGGGAATCGCTCGCGTTCTTCGATGCCATCGCCCCGATCGTCCACCGCGACTCGATCGACATGGGCAAGGCGTGGTTCCAGTCCCGCTACGACAAGGCCGGTCCCGGCGGCACGGGGGCGGATTACCTCAACTGCCCGATGGACCGGGAGCAGTACGAGGCCTTCGTCGCCGCGCTGATCGCGGGCGAGAAGACGGCGTTCAAGGAATGGGAGGCCTCGACTCCCTATTTCGACGGCTGCCTGCCGATCGAGGTGATGGCCGAGCGCGGGCCCGAGACCCTGCGCCACGGGCCGATGAAGCCGGTCGGCCTCACCAACCCGCACAACCCGACGGTGAAGGCCTACGCCATCGTGCAGCTGCGCCAGGACAACGCGCTCGGCACCCTGTTCAACATGGTGGGCTTCCAGACCAAGCTGCGCCACGCCGAGCAGGTCCGGGTCTTCCGCACGATTCCGGGGCTGGAGAAGGCCGAGTTCGCCCGGCTCGGCGGCCTGCACCGCAACACCTATCTCGACAGCCCGCGCCTGCTCGACGCAACCCTCCGGCTGAAGGCACGGCCCCAGCTTCGCTTCGCCGGCCAGATCACCGGCTGCGAGGGCTATGTCGAGAGCGCCGCAATCGGGCTGATGGCCGGCCGCTACGCGCTCGCCGAAGCGGACGGGCAGACCCTCGCCCCCCTGCCCCCGACGACCGCGCTGGGAGCCCTCATCGGCCACATCACCGGCGGCCACGTCGAGGCGACCGAGGAGGCGGAGCGCAACGCGCCGCGCTCGTTCCAGCCGATGAACGTGAATTTCGGCCTGTTTCCGCCCCTGGCGCAGATGCCGCGCAACGAGACCGGCAAGCGCCTGCGCGGACCCGAGAAGGCGGCGCTCAAGAAGCGCGCGCTCACCGACCGGGCGCGGGAAGACCTCGCCGCCTGGATGACGGGTGAGGGGTTTTCGCAAGCGGCGGAGTAGAGAGCGGCTTCAGGGCGCTGCCCTGAATACCCGCCAAAGGGCCGTGAGGCCCTTTGGAAACCCAGGACCTTCAGAAGGGGCCGGGCTTCGACCAGACGGTGTGGTTGACCTGATCGATATAGGACAGGACGATCCGCACGACCTTGGTCGAGACCGCGCCGCCCTGGTAGTCCGGCACGGACCCGGCGAAGCGGCGGCCCTCACCGTAGCCGTCGCGCACCGCACGCACGGCCTCGACCAGATCGACCTTGCCGAGCGGTGCCACGATCAGCGTGCCGGCATCCATGCCCTCTGGCCGTTCATGCGCGTCGCGGAAGGTGACAGCCGGCAGATCGAGCAGCGCCGCCTCCTCGGCGATGGTGCCACTGTCGGACAGGACGCAATGCGCGCTCGTCTGCAGCTTCACGTAATCGATGAAGCCGAAGGGCGGCAGGAAGCGTACACTGTCGGGCAGCGACAGATCGCCTACGGCTTCGAGCCGAGCGCGGGTGCGCGGATGGGTCGAGACGACGATGGGCAGGCCGAAGGCCGCGTGCAGCCGGCCGAGCTCTTCCAGGAAGACCCGCAGGCGCGCCGGCGAATCGACGTTCTCCTCGCGGTGGGCCGAGACGATGAAGAACCGATCCGGTTCGAGCCCAAGCCGGGCCAACACGTCGGAGGCCTCGATCTTTGGGCGGAACTCGGCCAGCACCTCTTCCATGTGCGAGCCGACCTTGAAGATGCGCTGCGCCGGCAGCCCCTCGGCCAGGAGGTAGCGGCGGGCATGCTCGGTCAGGACGAGGTTCACGTCGCTGAGGTGGTCGATCACCTTGCGGTTGATCTCCTCCGGCACCCGCGGGTCGAAGCAGCGGTTGCCCGCCTCCATGTGGAAGATCGGGATCTTGCGCCGCTTGGCCGGGATCACTGCGAGACCCGAATTGGTGTCGCCGTAGATCAGCACGGCGTCGGGCTGCTCCTGTTCGAGCACGGCGTCGGCGCGCTCGATCACCCGCGCGATTGTCGCCGCCGCGTTTGCCCCGGCCGCTTCGAGGAAGTGGTCGGGCTTACGGATGCCGAGGTCGTCGAAGAAGACCTGATTCAGCTCGTAGTCGTAGTTCTGGCCGGTATGGACGAGGATGTGATTCGTCAGCCGATCCAGCGCCCGGATCACGAGCGACATCTTGACGAGTTCGGGCCGTGTTCCGACCAGGGTGAGGATTTTTTTCAAAGGTCTCGGTCCCGGTTCGGAAGTTGGAGCGCATTCCGACGAAGTGGTCACCGGTTCGTCGAGAGAATGCGCGTCAAAACAAGGATCTAGAGCATCGTCTCGGATGTCGGATCCAAGACGATGCTCTCGGCTTTGCTTTTGCATCGTCTTTTTCCCAAAAGCTGGAGGCCACTTTCGGGATGATGCTCTAGAGACGCCGACCTGGTGCAATCAGGTCGGATACGGCTCTAGGAGGCGGCCCTGGCCCGCGAGGCGGGCTTCAGGGCTTGCTGGATATAGTCGAGCTTCAGCAACAGATCGATGACCTGCTGCTGGTTCATCCGCTGCGTGTTGTGCGAGGTGTAGTCCTCGGCGGCCGAGATCGCCGTCTCGCCGGAGGTGAAGAACTTCGAGTAGTTCAGGTCACGGTCGTCGGCGGGGATGCGGTAGAACCCGTCCATATCCTCGGCCCGCGCCATCTCCTCGCGCGAGACCAGGGATTCGTATAGCTTCTCGCCGTGGCGCGTACCGATGATCTTGATCTCGTTCTTGGCTTCAAAAATCGTCCGCAGGGCCTCGGCCAGATCCCGGACCGTGCAGGCCGGCGCCTTCTGCACGAAGATGTCGCCCTGCTGGCCGCGCTGGTAGGCGAACAGCACCAGATCGACCGAGTCCTCCAACGACATCAGGAAGCGGGTCATCGTCGGATCGGTGATGGTGAGGTCACGCCCCTCTTTGATCTGGTTCACGAAGAGCGGAATCACCGAGCCGCGCGAGGCCATGACGTTGCCGTAGCGCGTGGCGCAGAGGATCGTGTCGTCCTTGGCCAGCATGCGCGACTTGGCGATCGTCAGCTTCTCCATCATCGCCTTGGAGAGGCCCATGGCGTTGATCGGATAGACCGCCTTGTCGGTCGAGAGCACGATCATCCGCTCGACGCCGGAGGCGACCGCGGCGTTCAGCACGTTCTCGGCCCCGAGGATGTTCGTGCGCACCGCCTCCATCGGATAGAACTCGCAGGACGGCACCTGCTTCAGCGCCGCCGCGTGGAAGATGTAGTCGACGCCCTTCACCGCCTGCGCGATCGAGTTGTACTCGCGCACGTCGCCGATGAAGAAGCGGATCCGCGGATCGCGCAGCAGGATGCGCATGTCCTCCTGCTTCTTCTCGTCCCGACTGAAGACGCGGATCTGGCCGATATCGGTGGCGAGGAAGCGCTGGATCACCGCGTTGCCGAAGGAGCCGGTACCGCCGGTGATGAGGAGTGTCTTGCCGGAGAACATCAGCGGATCCGTGAGAAGGCTTCGTCGTCGAAACGACGCATGTTGCGGATGAGATCCGGCCAGGAGGGCGGCGCGTAGCCGACCGCGGCCCGGAACCGGTCCGAATTGAGGGAGCGGTCGATCGCCACCGCGTCGTCGGGCTCGATCTCGGTGGTGACGCCGTAGACGTCCTTCACGATCCCGAGCAGGTCGAACTTGCTGATCGGGTCCACGCTCACATGGTAGACGCCGCGCAGCGACGGGTTCGGCAGCACGTGGTCGGCGATCACCCGCACCAGTTCGTCGGTGGTGAGGCCGGAGAAGATCGCCCGCCGGTAGCCGCGCACGGACCCGCTCTGGGCCAGGAACCACTCGACGAGACCGTTGCGGCTGCCGATCTCACGACCGATGATCGAGGTGCGCAGCGTGACCGCGTTCGGGTAATCGACCTCGCCGAGGAGTTTCGAGCGCCCGTAGAGATCCTCCGCATCCGGCGCGTCGCTCTCGCGGTAGTTGCCCTTGCGGCCGGTGAAGACGCAATCGGTGCTCACATGGATGAGACGAGCGCCGACGAGGTCGGCCAACCGGGCGAGCCGGTGCGGCAGGATGGCGTTGATCGGGATCGCGACCAGCGGATCCTCGGCGGAGGCGAGCTGCTTGACGACCCCGACGCAGTTCAGGACCACGTCGGGCCGCACCTCACGCAGGAAGCCGGCCAATGCGTCCGCGTTCTCGACGTCGATCCCGACCGTGATGTTGGCGGCATTTTCCGGAAAGATTTTTTTGACTGCCGACGAGCGCGCTGTCGCATAGACAGCCCCAGGAAAGCGTTGTGACAAATATCGGAAGGCGGCGCTTCCGAGCATGCCGGATGAGCCCAAGACTGCAATCTTCAATTTCTCAGACCTCTGCCGACGGATGTGGGCTATTGATGGACCGAAAGGTGCCGATTGTCGGATCTGCAGCGATTTTCATTGATGAATTTTCACGGAAATCATAGAACCACGCTGCGAGCAAGCGTCTTTGTGCATTCCACTCAAGGTCGGGCGAGCGTCCGTCGAGATAGTCGAGGGCGCAGGCAATCGCGAGATGCCCCAGATCGGTGGGAGCCCGCATCCAGTCCGGCGCGGCCTCCAACCCGTCGAGGATGGCGGTGATGGCGGCTTCCTGCCGCGCCACCACGCGCTCGAGGCGGTCATCGTGCGGGCCGAGCCGATCGACGAATCGGCGAATCACCGCCTCGGCCAAGCTGTCTCCCAACGCCTCGCGCCGGAGCGTGTCCCAAGTCCGGGGTGCGGACGGGATGAGCGTGTGTCCGGAGAGGGTGTCGAGATAGCGCGCGATGACGGGCGAGTCGAACAGGGCCGAGTCGTCGTCCAGAAGGAGGGTCGGAACCTTACAAGCCGGGTTGTGCCGGCGAAGCGTCTCATCGGTCCAGGGATCGATCCGCACGAGGCTGACCCGTGCGGCGAGATCGAGTTCGACGATGGTCGCCAGGATCTTGCGCGAGAAAGGAGAGCGCGGCGCATAGAACAATTGCATCAGCTCGACCCCACCTCGCCGGTCCTGCTCTTCGTCTGGTCGGTCGCAGCCGTTTTCGACGGCGGAAACATTCTCGGATGTGTGGATCGCGCCCGCGCCAGGGTCCGTTTCGCCCCGCACGGCAAGGTGAACGTAAGGGCTTCGATCCCGTGGTCCGAAGCATGGATACGGGGGCACCACACTCGCGTGTGAGAGGTCTCGGTCCCGTCTTTTATCGCCGCCCAGCGCCAAAGCAACACGAACGACGATGGCGCACGGTAATCTTTCCAACCTCAGATATATTTTGCAAGATTTATTTCTTTCAGATTGTGTATTTGTGGCGTTGTCTCCATCGCGCGTTGATGCTCTGGCGCTGGAATGTGTCACCGCCCGGACGGTTCATCCAGGCAAACTGGGCACTGCGAAGGAGCGAGGCGGACCAGGACTTGGCAATCGCTTGTCGGGGCGTGGGAACTAGGCTAATGGCCCGGACCGGTCGGCCAGGGGCCGCGTTCCAAGTCTTGGGTTCAAAGCCTTGCGGTCACTGCTCCGCGGAGGCGATCTGAGGCGTGCCCGGGCCGGAGGTGTTCTGGCGGTCGGCCTCGAACGACGAGCCGCCGCACCCACGAATGATGGGAATGATCGGTTGACCCTTTCCGGAAAACGCGTGCTCGTCACGGGCGCAGGCGGCTTCATCGGAAGCCATCTCACCGAGGAAGCTGTACGGCAGGGCGCCAAGGTGACGGCGCTGCTGCACTACAACGCCATGCGGGACCGCGGAAATCTGTCCGGCGTCGCCCCCGAGATCGATCGCGAGATCGAGTATGTCTTCGGCGATATTATCGATCCGGAATACGTTCAGGCGATTACCAAGGACATCGACATTGTCTTCCATCTCGCTGCCCTGATCGCGATCCCGTACTCGTATCTGGCGCCGCGCAACTACGTGAAGGTCAATGTCGAGGGCACGCTCAACGTGCTCGAAGCGGCGCGCCGGCATGGGGTACAGCGCGTCGTCCATACCAGCACGTCGGAGGTCTACGGGTCGGCGCAATACGTCCCGATCGACGAGGCGCATCCCCTGCAGGGACAATCGCCCTATTCGGCCTCGAAGATCGGCGCCGACAAGATCGCCGAGTCCTATTACCGGTCTTTTGACGTTCCGGTGGTGACCGTACGGCCGTTCAATACTTACGGCCCGCGCCAATCGGCCCGCGCTTTCATCCCCACCGTCATCATGCAGGCGCTGGAGCCAGAGCGGACAGCGATCAAGCTCGGCTCGACCACGCCGGTGCGGGATCTGACCTTTGCCACCGACACTGCCAACGGATTCTTGACCGCGGCGGTGACCCCAGGGCTCGAGGGCGGCACCTTCAATCTCGGCGTCGGCTCCGGCCAGACGGTCGGCGAGGTGGCGGCCATGATCCTCGAGATCGTCGGCTCGAAGGCGGTGATCGAGACGGACGAGCAGCGCATCCGCCCGAGCAAGAGCGAAGTGGAACGGCTGATCTCCGATAACCGCCTGTTCCAGGCGCAGTCAGGCTGGACGCCGAAGGTCGGCCTGCGTGAGGGGCTGGAGCGGACGATCGAGCACTTCCGGTCCCAGCACGATCGGCGGGACGTCGATCGCTACGTCGTCTGAGAGACAAGCGATGAAGGCCATCATTCTCGCCGGCGGCAAGGGCACGCGCCTGATGCCCTACACGGCTGTCATGCCCAAGCCGTTGATGCCGATCGGCGAGATGCCGATCCTCGAATTGCTGCTGCGCCAACTGCGCCAGCATGGGGTGACGGACGTCATCCTGGCCGTGAACCATCTCCACCATCTCATCCGGAGCTTTTTTACGGACGGATCGAATCTCGGCCTCAACATCACCTACAGGGTCGAGGACAAGCCACTGGGCACCAGCGGCCCGATCGCCGCCAACCTCGATCAACTGCCCGATCACTTCATCGTCACGAACGGCGACCTTCTGACGACGCTGAACTTCTCGGCGATGGTGCGCGAGCATCTCGATCGTGGGGCGGCGGCCACGATCGCGACCCATCGTCGGACGCTGCAGGCCGATTTCGGGGCGCTCACCGTGGACTCGGATCTGACCGTGTCGGAGTACCGGGAGAAGCCGTCGATGCATTTCGAGGCCTCGATGGGCCTCTACGTCCTCTCGAAGGAAGCCGTCGCGCCGCTCATCCCAGCCGACACCTTCTTCGACATGCCCGACCTCGTGCGTGCACTGCTGGCGTCGTCGCAGAAAGTCGTGAGCTACGTCGAGGACTGCGACTGGATCGATATCGGCCGTCCCGACGACTATGCCCGCGCCCAGGAGCAGTTCACGGCTCGGCCCGAGCATTTCCTCCCGGCGGCCTGAGCCCGACCGCACGCCGACACAAGATCCTTGGGCCGATGCCGTTGCCATCCCAAGGCGGGGGTGGAGCGGCGGGGTCAGGCTCGCCCGATCCGGGCGGCGTAGCTTGCCTGTAGGCCGTCGACGAGATCGACGCGCGGCATCCAGCCGAGCGCTGCGCGGGCGGCGGTGTTGTCGCAGACGAGGTAGTCGACCGGCGCGCTGGCAGGCCTGTCGACCGGCCGAACCCTGACGGATCGGTTCGGCTCGGTGCGCTGCACGGCGGTGATCGCGGCTTCCGCGAGCTGCCGGACGGACCATCCGGCGCCGGAGCTGATATTCAGCGTGCGTCCGGGTGGCAGGTCCGGACGGAGGGCTGCGGCGAGCAGCGCATCGACGGCGTCCTGGACATAGATGTAGTCGCGGACCGGATGCAGGGCGCGAAGCACGATCTCGTCCGTCGCGCCGAGTTGGGTCAAGAGAGTGGTCACCACCGTCTCGGTCATCTGGTCTGGACCGTAGATGTTGGACGGGCGCAGCGTCACGGCCCATGCGCCGGTCGCGACATAAGCTGCGACCAGGGCTTCCGCCGCGATCTTCGAGGCGGCGTAGATGCTGCTGCCCCGCGGCGGGTAGCTCTCATCGAGTGGAAGCTGCGCGCCGTTCCCGTAGACGGCGGCGGTGCTGATGAAGATGAGGCGGGCGACCGAATGCGCCGCACAGGCGGTCAGGACATTGCAGGTGCCGGTGACGTTCGCATCCGTGAAGGCCCGGAATGATCCACCGCCGCCGCCACGCCCGGCGAGATGGAAGACGATCTGGGCGCCCGCCGCCGCCCGGACGACGGCCTCCTCATCCAAGAGATCGCCGTGCAGGACGCTGAAACGGCCGGCGCGCTCCGGCTCGCGGTTCAGAGCCTGCATCCACCCGCTCGCCTCCGGATCGCGCATGAGGACGATGACCTCGGCTCCGAACGGGATCAGTGCCCGGACCAGATGCTGGCCCAGGAAGCCCGAACCCCCAGTGACGAGCACACGGACGCGCTCGAGCGGTTGCGGCGTAACCATTCCGGTGCTCAAGCAGCAGCATCCCGGCTGCCCGTGCGGGGGGAATCGAGCAGCCATTTCAGCAACAGCGGCGACAGGTCGGCCGGGTTGTGCAGTCTCGCATTGGCTTCGGCGGCAGGCCAGGACCAGCCGATCCGTTCGGTGCCACGCACGATGGGAGCGTCGGCGGCGAGGCGGCCATAGAGCTCGAGGAGGCCGCAATCTCCCATGGATTCGTCGATCATGAGGCGCTCGGTCCGGCGCACCAAGATCCCGCCGGGGCGTGCCCCCGGACCGATCAGAGTGCGAAGATCGAAAGCCTCGGCCGGGTGATCCCGCAGGATCGATCCGAACGTGTCGAGTTCCGACCACAGGCCGATCGCAAGATCTGCATCCGGCGTCCCTTGCAGAGCCTGGAAGAGGTGGCGCAGGGCCACACCGTCAACGCTGTCGCCTGGATCGAGCAGCATGACCGCTGCAGCCTGCGATCGGTCGAACGCCTCGTTGATCGCCGCAGCCGTGTCCTTGCTCCCTGTGCGGACGATCGCCGCGCCGGGATGGAAGCTGCGCAGGAGTTGCGGCAGCCCTTCGGGCTCCCGCCCTCCTTCGACCAGAATTGTCACCGCGAGGCCGTCGGCATTCGGCGTGCGCAAGGCCGTCAAGCTTCGTTCGAGTGCCCCTCGGTCACGCCCTGCCCGCAGAATGATCTCGATGTCGTTTCCGGCGGGCGGAGGCGCCACCGAGCGCCAAATCCGGGCAGGGGCCAAGTTTAGCGGATCGGCTGCGCGGGCACGTTCGAGGAGATCAGGGTCGGCGCGGCCCGACCCCGCCGGGGCCGAACCGATCACGTCCACGAAGAAGTCGTTGCGGGGGGCGGGCCAACCCCCGGTCAGGATGGTCTTGCGCAGGTGCCGGCTCCGCGTCTCGTACTCACCGAGCAGACGCTTCAGTTTGGCCGCAGCGTCGGCCAGATCGTTGGGATCGATGATCGGCGGGGCGATGCCGGCATGGCGCGCCGTGAGGAAGGCTGCGGCGCCCGCTTGGTTCGACAGCAGGATCGGAGCCCCCGACATGGTCGCCTCAACCGCCACGTAGTTGAATGCGTCGGACCGGGACGGGATGACGAGCACCGACCGGCCACGGAAGGCGCGCGACCACAACTCCTCATGACTGATCTCGCCAAGATACTCGGCGGGGACCTGCCGTTCGCGGGCGAGTTCGAGGACCGTTTCGGACCAGCGCGGTCCCGAGGAGGCCCAGGGATTGTCCGGACCGCACAGATAGCAGTTCCGGTAGAGCGAGCGGGGAATCTGCGACGCGATCTCGATGAAGAGGTCGGGGCCCTTGTTCCGGTCGAGACGTCCGACGAACCAGAGATCGGGTGGTCCCTCCCCCGGCGGACGGGCAGCGGGCGGCGGCACCGTATCGAGGGCATCGTGCATGTCGATGACCGCCGAGGGCTTCGTCCGGTCGTTCTCGGCTGCATGGAGATCCGAGATCGTATAGCTCACGTCGGCTCCAGCGATGCAGCGCCGTTCCAGATCCTCGAGCCGCTCGACCACCGCCTCCGGAACTTCCGAGGCGTAGGCGTTGCGGTTGCTGACGCTCAGCCATCCGAGCATCCCCAGCGAGACCGTTCCGACGCCGATGCCGAAGGCGGCGAAGATCGGACGGATGAGATGCGCTACGGGGAAGAACGAGGGCACCTCGACGACGTCGAGGAACTGGCCCTGGAGTGGTACGGCGATCTGGATGACGATCGACGCGTAGAATAGCTCCTCAGAGCCTTCGATCTTCAGCGCAGCCAGGAGCCCCCAGGGAGAGAGAAAACGGTCGAAGCCGTAGGGGTTCGCATTGGCGGGAAGCCGGGATCGGACGTCACCTGCGAGGTCGCGGCCCCGCGATGGATAGACGAACGTCCAATCTGGATGCCGCTCGATCACGCGGCGGTAGAACGTCTGCCCGCCGCCGAGGGCGGAGTAGAAGTCGAAATCACAGATTAGCGCGCGGATCGGCCGGCGACCGGCCGGCGATCCGGCTGCGGCCGGTATCGTCATTTGAAAAGCCGCCATTTTTTCTTTGCAGGGATCGGGGCAGGCGCCATCTTCGTGGGAAGCGGGGCCGGCGCGAGGGCGACCGTATCGCTGGATGGCGGCTCGGCCTGAGGCGGCGCATCCGTCGTGGCCCATGTGAGATAGGCGCCCGGATAGAAGCCCGGTGCGGCTTCGGTCCGATGCAGGCGAGCATGTTCAGATGCCCACTTCGTCCGGATCGCCCCAAGTTCGGCCACCACGGTGGCTGCCGTCGCCTCTGGAGGGAGGATCCACGTATAGGGCCGGCCTGCCAAGCGAAGGTTGAGACCGCAGGCGGCGCTGGCCAGGATCGGTAAACCCTGCGCCAGGGCCGCCGAGACCCTGAAGTCGAACGCCTCTGGAGCCGGGTTCGGGAACCAGACAAGATGTGGGCGCAGGACACAGGCCAGCCTATTGAGGTCGAGGCGATCGGCCAGGCCCAGATTCCGTAATCCGGCGGGAGATGCCGCCTGCGTCCCGTCGAGGCCGAAGAACCGCGGCGCGAGATCCCCGTTGCGGCTGGCCGCGACCGTCTCCTCCACGAGACCGCTCTCCGGCCCCGAGTCTCCGCCCCAGATCAGGATGCGCAGGGCCTCATCCGCATCGAGCCGGGCCGGGTGCACGCGGAACAGGTTGGGCTTGCGCGCTTCCGGATCGAGGCCGGTCGCGATCGTCTGTCCCGGCAACCCGGCGCGCAGGGCGCTCAGCATCGCATCGCTGCAGGCGACGACACGGGCCGCCTTCCGCGCGAGCGCCTGCATTTCCCCGTTTGCATCACCTTGTTCCGAAGGGACGCGCATTGGGGTGAGATCGAAGGGGCGATCGAGCGCCTTCAGGACCGTCCGCACGGTGGGCCGGAACTGGGTTGCGAGCATGTCGATCCGTTGGATTCGCAAGATCCGCGCAGCCGATGCCAGCGCCGTGTCGGACATTCGCACCGTCACAGCATCCGACGTGTTGGGGAGACCGGACGACAGGGTGAGTCGCCCGGCCTCAAGCCAGCCGAGAAGGACATGAACCCGGCGGCGGACGCTCTCCTGAAGATGAGCGGCGAACCGCTCCGCGAATTCGTCCCGCTCTTCCAGCAGCAACAGTAGGATCGGCCGGCTTGGATGCAGGCTCTCAAGTAGCCGTTCCATGTTCTCGCGCTCGGCCATAGCGGTGGCGGTCGCGAGCGGCCCGAGCGCCAGGCCGACCGGGATGCCTTGTAAAGCTTCCGGCGAAATCTCGGCGACCTTTTCCCAGGCGAAGCCGTAGCGCTCGAACTGCGCCGCATCGACGACGAGATGCCGGGTCTCCTGACCGAGCTCCGAGCTGACCACGAGGTAGACCGACTCGCTTTCCGTTGCGCGCACGAGCCGGCTGCCGGGACCGAGTACGCTCCCCTCCAACAGCTCTGCGCAATCCGGGGAGGCCCGAAAGTCGTCGTCGCGGAAGATTGCCCGCAGGACGTCGATACCCGTGATGTAGTGGCGCTGATCGCCGAAGACGAGCCAGATCTGATGCTCGCCGGGAACTTGGACGCGCAGACCGTCTAGGTGGGACGCGTCGGGGAGCGGATCAGGCTGCGGCGACATTGAGCCGGTTCGACATGCCGAGGGAGGAGATGAAGTCACTGCGGGTCTCGACGGCTCGGGTCAAGGCGGCGGAGAGGGCGTTGCGACGCACGATGAGGCCGGACAAGGGACCGAGCGGATGCGCGCCCGACTCGGATCTCACCATCTGCGGGATGGCGGTGCCATCGAGGGCCGGATCACGCAGGAGGTGGGCAATCGCCGACCAGAAAGCGGAGACGGACACATCATGGGGAAGGAAGGCGAAGATCGGAGTATCGAATTCGGCAAGGGCGCGGGCGGCCAGATCCTTCGGATCGACCGGGGCGCCGATGACGTCGCCGGAGAGTTTATCTGAAAGCGAGTCGGCGATGAGCAGGGAATGCTGGTCGGGTGATGCATCCACGAGGAGGAAAGCGAGATCGAGGCCGCTGCTGGTAAGTTCGACTTTCGCGAGCGCTGCCTCATGCGGGCTGCGGCTGCCGAGAACTACGCCGACGGATATTGTCGCCGCCCGCCGGCGGATTAGCGCGTCGGCACCTTGCTTGGCGCTGTCGTAGCCGGTGATCTGGAGGAAGTCGCGGGCGCGCAGGAGGAACGCCATCTCCGAACCGGAATGCGCGCGTGCCTGCTCCTCCGGCACCTGCTCCAGCATCTCCATCCAGAGAAGGTTCGCCTCCTCGATATGGCGACGCCCCCGCGATCCCTGTCCCTCATGAACCCGGTGCCGAACCAGAGCACCGGGCACGTAGATGAAGGGGTAGTGCAGCGCGAGTCGCCACCACAACTCGTAGTCCTGGGTCGTCGGCAGTCCGATGTCGAAGCTGCCGTGGCGCTCAAGGAGAGCCCGGTCGAGCAGGATGGTGCAGCCGTTGATGCGGCCTTCGAGGATCGCCCAGAGCGGCTGATCGCTGCGATAGCCCGATCCGGTCTCGATCTCGGCCAGGACGGTGCCGTCTTCGCTCATCGTGGCGTAGCCGCCGAAGATCACGCAGGCGGCGGGCTGCGCCGCAAGGGCCTTCATCTGCACCTCGACCTTTCGCGGATCGTAGATGTCGTCGTGGCTGAGCCAGCTCAGATACCGGCCGGTCATCGCGGCGATGCCGGTGTTGAGAGCCGCGCCGACACCGCCATTCTCCCGGCGCAGATAGCGGATCCGGTCACCGAAGGAGCGGCAGACCCGCTCGGTATGGCCGTCGTCTTCCGATCCGTCGTCGACGACGAGCACCTCGATCGCCGGCCAGGTCTGCGCGAGCGCGCTCTCGATGGCCTGGGTCAGGAACGGCCCGCCATTGTAGACGGGGATGAGGATCGTCACAGTCTCGGTGGACATGGTTCAGGCGGCCGGCGCGGCGTTTCGGGGGGCGTCGCCCAACATGTGGCGATAGATCGCTCGTACGGTCGCGCTGTTGCGGCCGACGTCCCAGCGCTCCTCCACGTGGGCTCGGTTGCGCGTGGCGGCGGCATCGACCAACGTGTCGTCCGACGCGGCCCGCACGAGAGCCTCGGATAGTCCGTTCACGTCGTGGGGATCGACGATGATGCCATCGCGGCCGCTCTGAACCCACTCGCAGGCGCAGGAAGTCGTCGCCTTAATTGGGAAGGCGCCGTAGCACATTGCTTCGAGAAGGGTCGTGCCGATCCCGTCCGAGATCCCGATGCCAACGACAATGCGCGCTTCGGCGACCCGGCCGAGGGCTTCCTCGTGGGTTGGGGCGTAGGGGACCGGTGCGATGTCGAGCCCGTCCGATTCTGCCATGGCCCGCATCATCTCCAGCATCGCCGCGGAGCAGAACTGGACCCGGATGCGGTGGCCGCGCAGGGCTGGCGCAGCGAGGTGCAGAGCGGACAGGATGTGCATCCCACGACCCGACCAACCATGATAGCCCTTCACCAGGATGGTGTCGCGCTGCGACGGGGGGGCGAGCTGGTCGAGCGCCGGGATCGTGCTGAAATCGATACCGCCGGAGGCCGGCATTGGGTCGAAGGCGTGCCCTTTTAGACCGAGCCGGCGCGCCAGCGGCACGTCACGTCGGCATTCCGCCAGATAGCCGTCGATGGCACCCACCAGTTCGAGCACGACCGACCGGTGCGCGGGCAGGCGGTGGTAGAGATAGATGTCGCTCCCCCAGTTCGACAGGAGCCAGGGCGGCATAGCGCTTCCAAGATACCGCTTGGCGCCGAGGGCGAGATAGCCCGCAAGCTGAATTTCCATCGTGTGCACCAGATCCGGCCGCAGCGTCCGGATGGCGGCGATCAGCTCGTCGGGCAGGGTCAGACTCGGGTTCGTTTCAATGCCGAGGGAAGCAGGAAACAGCCGACCGGCCGCCCGCTCCGACTTCCACGTGGCATAGCGTTCACCGTCGGATTTGCCGAGTTGGAAAACGCCAACCTCGCCCGGTTCCAAGGCTTCGACGTCGCTGAGGCCGGCGACGAGGGACCAAGGTCGGAGTTCCGGTGCCGGTTGCTCAGTATGGACTGGAAAGACGACGATGCGTGCGAAATCCCCGCGCAGCATGTTGATCCAGCGCGCAACATGCACGCTGTTCTGCATTCCGACGATGAGGATGATGGGAGGGCGTCCCGCTGCGCGCTCGGTCATCGCATGCGCTCGATCAGGTGTTGGGCGAACAGAGCCGGATCGTGCGCCGGTTGTAGGAGCGCCAATTGCTCGCTTGTTGCCGATTCAGGGAGGAACTGGAGGGCGAGGAGAAGCGGAACCTTGAAGAACTTTGCTTCTGCGACGTGCAGCCCATCCAGGCTGTTGAAGCGAATGGCGGCGTACAGGCTGGCGCCGGCAAACATCGAGTCGCCGCCGTACTCGCTCAGATCGGAGGGGATGCGGACGTCGAGGCCGGTTTCCCAATGCAGAAGATCGACGGCGCCCCGCACGGCCGGGCTATCTACGTCGATAAAGCGAATCTCGGTGTCGGCAAGTTCGGAGCGGCACTTATAAAGTGAAGATATGACAAGCAGGGATCGTCCCTGTTTGTCTTCTAGCCCATCAATTACGATCAGCCTCTTCTTCGCCATTATACTGGATCTATTTCTGAATAGGTGTTCAACCAAGTCTTTATGCTTGCGTCTAGCAGGTGGGTTGCGGCTTGGCAAGCCGTGCGGGCACACCGCTCAGGTCAACGCTCAAAGTTGGCGATTTTGGCATTTCAGCCTGCGTGAAGCGTAACGTGCCCACGTGCGACGATGCCGTGCTGCCTTATCTCGCGACCGTCATCGCTAGCCGGATGGCCTCGGCCACGTGATCAGCCTGGCATGGAGAGCTGGTTGCGGAGATGGAGTGGTGCAGGAGGCAGGCTTCCGTTCGACGGACTGGTAGCCGCATCATAGTCCTGGGGAGCAGGTGTGATGCAATCGGGTGGGGAGTATCCGAGATCGCACTGGGCCTCTGCCTCTCTTACGGCATTTCTGCCGGAGATCCTCCGGCACCGCAGTCCGGATAGGGTCTGGATCGAAGTGCGAGCCTACCGCAGGAGATACGCATCCGCGGCAGGATTGTCCGGCGCCTGAGAAGGAGACTCGGCCGCGTAGGCGGTGTGCTGCCTATAGTGCTTATCGAGGCTCCTTGCCGAGGTTCTTGGGCGGCGCTGACTCAGCCTGAAAAAGAGCCGAAACCTTCGAAAGTGTTGGTCGGCGATACGCTCGCCTTCTGATGGCGTTCAATTGCGTCCGATTCGTCGGCAACGGGGCGATCGGACGTGCAGTCAAGATTTCCTGGGTAGTTCTGGTCAGAGACAAAGGCGAGCGGCGCAGTCGTGCGATCGGGCTGCTTGTCTATGGTCATCCAAACTCCTCGAAGAATCAGCCAGCGATATGGCCGAGCTTGGGGATAGTCCTTTCAGGCCGATTTGCAAAGCGCGGCGTTCTTGCCGGGCAACGGGCCGAACTTTACCCGAAGACGCCGGTCCCTCTGAAACGCGCCCGGCACCACCAGCGGCTGACTTCCAATCGTCCCGCGACGGCTTGCCAGAACACCATCGATGCGGTGGCTCAGCTCGCCTCCTCCCGTTAGGGAGGGAGGATTAATTGTAACTGTGAAGTGTGAAAAAGAGACGAATGGCGCGCCCGAAAGGATTCGAACCTCTGACCCCCAGATTCGTAGTCTGGTGCTCTATCCAGCTGAGCTACGGGCGCCTTTTTTAACGTCTCGACGCCCTTATGGGGCGTTCCTCTTCTTGCTTGGTCGGAGTGGCAGGATTTGAACCTGCGACCCCCACGTCCCGAACGTGGTGCGCTACCAGACTGCGCTACACTCCGATGCCGGCCGCCGAAGGCCGACGAGCGGGCTTATAGCCGGCACTTTTCGCGGTCGCAAGCGGGTCGGGGCGCTTCGTGGCCGTTCTTGCGCGCCAAGGGCGGCTTTTCACGCCCATGGCTCAGCTTTTTTTAGTCTAACATACTGATAAATATTGATATTTAAAAAATCATATTTTGCGCGACGGCATCGTGTCGTGGTCGGGCGGTGCCTCGGCGCGTCCCACGCGAGCCGGGTGCCTGTCGCGCCTGGGCGCCATGGGGGACGGCTGGGCTTTGAGTGATTGCGTAACGCTCCGTTGTTCGGTCCCTGCCGTGACCGGTGATCGCCGCGACACGCTTGAGGCAAGTCTCTGGCTTGGCGGGAGCGAAGAGCGTCCGCGTGCCCGTCTCACCTGCAGCTTGGGTTGTTGGCGCCGTCTGCGTGACGGGCACGCGGAGGCCGTGTGGACGCGCTTCACACGGTGTTGCTCAAGCGCCTGCGGGCGGCTGGCGAAAGTCGACCGGGGCCGGGCGAGTCTGGCCGGTGCCGCTGTCCTGGCCCCAATGAGGAGCCCGCCCCCGGTCCGAATCCCACGGATTGGAGGAAGCCGGGCACGAGGCACTCTCTTGGCGCTGACCCATGGTCTGAGGCTGATAGGCGCCAACCGGCAGACAATCCGCAGATAGCGCCCACCTCGATGCCGTGCCGCTACAGGGGCATGGCCAACCCGGACGGGCGCGTCGGCATCCAGATCAACGGCACGTCGACAGGCCCCATGATGCCAAGGCAAGTCGGCAAGAATGCCGGACGTGTGGGATCGTGCTGCGGCATCTCTGGGAGCATCACGGCGTTCTCCGCGCTCCACGAGCACATCCACGGTTCGCGTCGATCTGAAGCCCGCACAGGCCGATCTGACGCGCCACAACGTCAATCATCGCCGTCGCTGTCGAGGAGCCCCGGGAAACACCGCTGATCGTGCGCAGGGTGGCCGAGGTTGAGGATGGTATCTTCGAGTTTGCTCGCCGACCTCGCCGAGCGCAGTGCGCCGATGACACCGCCCGAACGCGAAGCCGCAGCTCATCGTACCGATGTCGGAGCCTGTACCGCTTGGGCGCTCAACCGCGGCAGCGAGGTCAGCACGATCACCATGGGCGTCCCCGCCCCCGCAACGCGCTGAGCCGCTGGCCCACGCTTTGCCGTGGCTGGGCAAGGGCCGACGTGGGCTCACCGTCACCATCGTCAACAGAGAGGCCTCCACGGGTCCCATCGGTGCGTGCTGACGGGACGGGTGCCCGCCGGCATGCCCTGTTCTCCTTCGCCGACTTTGCGGCTCCTGGCGGCCAAGGCACGCAGCTTTATCGCGTTGGCCACAAAGCGGTTCGCAGTCGTGCCTGCCGGCACCTCGGGCCGCGGTAGGGCAAGGGCGACTGGATCCGTCGAGCGAACGGCTCTCGCCTTTGAATCGCGTTCTGGAACGCGAAAGGGCGGCACAGATGTGCCGCCCTTGATCAGACCTGCTTCGATAAATCAGGCGTAGACGCTGCTCGGTGCTTGCGGGAACTTCTCGGCGAGCGCCCGACGCAGCTTCTCCAGGGCGCGGTTCTCGATCTGGCGGACGCGCTCCTTCGAGATGCCGAGGCGGTGGCCCAGCGCTTCCAGGGTCGCCTGATCCTCGGCGAGGCGCCGTTCCCGCAGAATCCGCAACTCGCGCTCGGAGAGCACCGTCAGGGCCTGCCGCAGCCAGACGAGCCGCCGCTCGCCATCGACCAGGGCCGAGACCGTTTCGTCGGGCAGGGCGGCGTTGTCGACCAGAAAGTCCATGCGCTCGGAGGAGGCCTCGCTCTCCTCGCCGACGGGGGCGTTCAGCGACATGTCGGGGCCCGACAGGCGCGCATCCATCAGCGCCACGTCCTCGCGTGAGACGCCGATCGCGGTGGCGATCCGTCCGTGGATCTCAGAGCCGACCTGCTCCTCGGTCGATTGCATCAGCCGGGCGCGCAGACGGCGCAGATTGAAGAACAGGGCCTTCTGCGCGGAACTCGTTCCGCCGCGCACGATCGACCAGTTGCGCAGGATGTAATCTTGGATCGAGGCGCGGATCCACCATGTGGCGTAGGTGGAGAAGCGGACTTCGCGCTCCGGCTCGAACCGGGCTGCGGCCTCCATCAGGCCGACATGGCCCTCTTGGACGAGATCAGCCATCGGCAGACCGTAATGGCGGAAGCGGCCGGCGAGCGCGATCACCAGGCGCATATGCGCGGAGATCAGACGGTGCAGGGCGCGCTCGTCGCGCGCTTCCTTCCAGGCCACCGCCAGCCCACGCTCTTCATCCCTCGCAAGGAACGGCGCCTCCATCGCTGTTCGAATGAACTGACGCCGCATCCCCGCGATCTCTGCCATCCCCGCCTCTCTCGTTCGAGCATTTTTGGTTCGAGCGTTTCGGATCGGCTCGCATCGGTCCCGTTGGTCGGCGACAGGCCGGACAGGACCAGGGGGCAAGCCATCCGTGGCAGAGGCACAACACATCCATGCGACGCTTGTTCCCTACGGGCGCGTGGCGTCGAACACGAAAGCGTCAAGAGCTGTACGGGCGGCGCATGAAAAAAGGGCCCGGCGTGGCGCCGAGCCCTCTGGTTCGCAGATACGAAACGTGCAGCGATCTGATTCGCTGTGTGAACCCGTCTCAGGCGGCCTCTTCCTGCACGTCGTCCTCGCCCTCGGCATCGGCTTCCGCATCGGCCTTGGCGCGGCGCGGCGACTTCGCGAGGCTCTGCTCGATCAGCTTGAGCGCTTCGGTCTCGGTGATCTTGTTCACCGAGGAGATCTCGCGCACGACGCGGTCCAGGGCGGCCTCGTAGAGCTGACGCTCGCTGTAGGACTGCTCGGGCTGGGCTTCGGAGCGGAAGAGGTCGCGCACCACTTCGGTGACCGAGATCAGGTCGCCGGAATTGATCTTGGCCTCGTATTCCTGGGCGCGGCGCGACCACATCGTGCGCTTGATGCGGGCGCGGCCGGTCAGCACGTCGAGGGCCTTCTTGACGAGTTCCGGCTCGGCGAGCTTGCGCATGCCGACGCTGTTGGCCTTCGCGGTGGGAACGCGCAGGACCATCTTGTCTTTTTCGAACGAGACGACGAACAGTTCGAGCTTGTAGCCCGCGATCTCCTGCTCTTCGATCGCGGTGATCCGCCCGACGCCGTGCGCCGGATACACGACCGCCTCGCCGGTCTTGAAGCCTTGGCGGCCTGCTACCGTCGTCTTCTTGGCTGTGGTCATGCGGAATGAGCCTCCACTGTCATCCACGCGGGGCGCGTCCACGCCCGCACGCTCGTCACCTCCGGGGCGGGACACCCGGCGCATGCCTCTGTCCGGCGGCGCGCCCATCGAGGCGCTGGCCGGTTCCCGGGCTCTCGCGTTGCTCACACCACACGAAGGCACCCACCGGGAGCGAGATGCTTCCGGCGGTCGATCGCAGCCAACCTCTTTTCCAGGAAGACGGAACTCGCTTTGAGGGCGATCAGGAGGGGGCGCATCGGGCGTGAGCGACGGCGAGCCCTTATGTAACACGAACGGGCCGGCGAATCAAAGGATTGCCGGCGCGCGAGCGCATCTCCGCATGGGAGGATCGAAGGTTTTTCGCGGATCGAAAAGAGCGTCGCCGGGACTTCCGGTGGATCTTTCGAGGGAGGCCGTGGTGCGTTTGGATCAGTGCCCCGGATGAACCGCCTGCGACGAGAGGCCGCCGCGTTTCCAGGGCCCGTCCCGCCGTGCCCCCTGTGAGTGCGCGGCGGAGTCTCAGTCGCCAGAGCCGGGTTTGGGCGAGAAATGCGCCTCCAGCTTGCCGCTCACGCCATCCCACTGCTTGGCGTCGGAGGGGGCGTCCTTCTTCTGGGTGATGTTGGGCCAGGTCTTGGCGTAGTCGGCGTTGAGCTTCAGCCAGCTTTCCAGATCGCCCTCGGTGTCGGGCTTGATCGCCTCGGCGGGGCATTCCGGTTCGCAGACGCCGCAATCGATGCATTCGTCGGGATGGATGACGAGCATGTTCTCGCCCTCGTAGAAGCAATCCACGGGGCACACCTCGACGCAGTCCATGTACTTGCACTTGATGCAGTTGTCGGTGACGACGTAGGTCATGGGCCGTTCGGTCCTTAAATCCGCTTGTCTACCGCGTGCCTGGGCAGGGTCGGGCGCGCTCCTCACCGGCCCGTCACCCGCTTGCGGATGCGATTCCCCGTGCGGCGGTTTCAAGTGTCCCGGGCGCCGCCGCCGCCCGATTTGGAAGCGCTCTAGCCCTTGGCCGAGGGGCTGACAAGCGCGCCCTGCCGCCCGCCCTCCCCTGCGCGGCGCGAAGGGTTTTTCGGCAACGCCCCCGCCTTCGCCCCCGATCCGGCGCGACCCCGCCTGTCGGCGGATATTTCAAGTCGAGGCCCGGTGTTTAGATCTGCGTAGTCTTAGTCGTTGGTTAATTTTACTGTCTTTGACAATCGAGCTTGTTCGGTCAGCAACCTTGGCCGCACTCTGTACGTCGAATGGCATGCCACGCTGAGGTCCGCACGGGACTCGCGGCGGCGTCGAAATCGTATCGAAGTCGCGTTCCGAGGTTGTTCCATGGCCATCCCCCTGCCCCGCTCGAGCCTGTTCCCCTCCCTTGCCGCCGTCTCCGTGTTCGTCCTGGCCGCGCCCGCGCAGGCCGGGGGCGGCTGTGTCAGCGCCGAGTGCTACCGCCGCGTCGTGACGCCGCCGGTCTACGACACCGTCGCGGAGCGGGTGCTGGTCCAGCCGCCGCGCACCGTCTACCGCACCTCCCCGCCGATCTACGACACGGTGACCGAGCGGGTGCTGGTCGCCCCCGGCGGGCGCCGGTGGGAGATGCGCACCGACGCCTACGGCCAACTCGTCGGCTGCTGGGTGACCACCCCGCCGCGCTACGCGGTGCAGACCCGCCGCGTGCTGGTGCGGCCGCCGGAGGCGATCCCGCACACCCTGCCGCCGGTCTACACCACCACGCAGCGCCGGGTTCTGGTGCAGCCCGCCCGCGCCGCCTGGGTGCCCGCCGGCGGACCCGATTTCGGCCCCGGCCCCGGCTACGGCCCTGGTTATGGGCCCCTTGGGGTCGGCTCGATCCCGGACGCCCTCGGCATTGCCGGCGCCTCCTCCGCCGACGTGGCGGTGGGCCTCGGCTTCTCGCAGGGGAGCATCTACGACGGCTATTGAGGCACGCCGCCGCGGCGTCCCCGCTCGGCGGCCTTGATTCGAGGCCGGGCCGCCGTAGCTCCCTTCCCAACGCGAGACGGGAGGAGCGGATCATGGCGGCGTTCAGGGCCTGGGTGATCGAGAAGGGCGAAGCCGGCCAGAGCCTCGCCCTGCGGGACTTCGACGAGGCCGACCTGATGGACGGCGACGTCACCGTGCGGGTCTCCCATTCGGGCCTGAACTACAAGGACGGGCTCGCCATGACCGGCCGGATGCCGGTGGTCCGCCGCTTCCCCATGATCCCCGGCATCGACTTCGCCGGCACCGTCGAAGCCTCGGCGCATCCCGACTACAAGGCCGGCGATGCCGTGGTGCTCACCGGTTGGGGCGTCGGCGAGACCCATCTCGGCGGTCTGGCCGAGCGCGCTCGGGTGCGCGGCGACTGGCTGGTGCCCCTGCCCGAGGGACTGAGCCCGGCCGAGGCCATGGCGATCGGCACCGCGGGCTACACGGCGATGCTCTCGGTTCTCGCCCTGGAGCGGCACGGGCTCACGCCCGAGGCCGGTCCGGCACTGGTGACGGGGGCCTCCGGCGGCGTCGGGTCTGTAGCGGTGGCGCTCTTGAAGCGCGCCGGCTGGCACGTCATCGCCGCGACCGGTCGGAGTGGCGAAGCCGATTACCTGAAAGGTCTCGGTGCGGCCGAGCTCCTGGAGCGCGAGGCGCTCGCGGGCGAGCCGCGCCCTCTGGCCAAGGAGCGCTGGGCCGCGGGCATCGACGCGGTCGGCGGCCGGGTGCTCGCCAACGTCCTGTCCATGACGAAGGGCGGCGGTGCCATCGCCGCCTGCGGCAATGCCGGGGGCATGGACCTTCCGAGTTCGGTCGCGCCCTTCATCCTGCGCGGCGTCTCCCTGCTCGGCATCAACAGCGTGACGACGCCGCAAGGGCCCCGCCGCGAGGCCTGGGCCCGGCTCGCGCGCGACCTCGACCGTGATCGGCTCCAGGCCATGACGCGGACGGTCCCCCTGGAAGAGGCGGGCGGCCTCGCCGAAACCCTGCTCGACGGTCAGGTCCGAGGCCGCACCGTCGTCACCATCGGTGGAACCTCGGCTTAGGCTTGAGCATTGCGTGTTTCATGAGCAGAGCATTTGTCCGTGAGCCGGAAGGTGGCGAGGCCTTCGAGGATCTTCCCGATCGGCCCATCTCCTCCCACACCAACTTCGTGACGCCCGAGGGTCTTGCGCAGATCGAAGCCGAGGTGTCACGCTTGGAGGCGGAGCTGTCTGGCCTCTCGCCGCAACAGGACAAGGCCGACCACACCCGTGTCTCGCGCGATCTGCGCTATTGGACCGCGCGGAAGAATTCGGCCGAACCGGTCGAAGCGTTCGAGGGCGATACCGTGCGCTTCGGCGCGACGGTGACCGTGATGCGCGAGGACGACACGCGCCAGACCTTCCGCATCGTCGGCGAGGACGAGGCCGACCCGTCCACCGGCTCGATCTCCTACGTCGCGCCGCTGGCCCGCGCGCTCACCGGCAAGACCGTCGGCGACACCGTGACGGTCAACGACCACGAGTTCGAGATCGCCGAAATCCGCTGAGCGGAAGTCTGGGGTTTCGAAAGGACAAGTCCTTTCGCGGGTCCAGGGCGGAGCCCTGGTGAAGGAAACTCGGGGCGCTGCCCCGAGACCCCGCCGAAGGGATGATCCCTTTGGAATCCCGTTATTCGTTCAGGTGAACAGGCTCGACACGCTCGATTCCGTCGCCGTACGCCCGATCGCCTCGCCGAGCAGCGGCGCGATCGAGATCACGCGGATGTTGCGGGCGAGCTTGACCGCCTGCGTCGGCAGGATCGAGTCGGTGATGACGAGTTCCTTCATCCGCGAGGCAGCGATGCGCGAGACGGCGCCGCCCGACAGCACCCCGTGGGTGATGTAGGCCGAGACCTCCTTGGCGCCCGCGTTGAGCAGGGCTTCGGCCGCGTTCACCAGCGTGCCGCCGGAATCGACGATGTCGTCCACGAGGATGCAGGACTGGCCCTCGACGTCGCCGATGATGTTCATCACCTCCGACTCGCCCGCCCGCTCGCGGCGCTTGTCGACGATGGCCAGCGATGCATCGATGCGCTTGGCGAGCGCGCGGGCGCGCACCACGCCGCCGACGTCGGGCGAGACCACCATGCGCTCGCCGGGCGCCAGGCGCTCCTTGATGTCGCGCACCATCACGGGGGCAGCGAACAGGTTGTCGGTGGGGATGTCGAAGAAGCCCTGGATCTGCCCGGCATGGAGATCGAGCGTCAGCACCCGGTCGGCGCCGGCCTCGGTGATGAGGTTGCAGACGAGCTTGGCCGAGATCGGCGTGCGGCCCGAGGTGCGCCGATCCTGCCGGGCGTAGCCGAAATAGGGGATCACCGCCGTGATGCGCCGCGCCGACGACCGACGCGCGGCGTCGATCATGATCAGCAGCTCCATCAGATGGTCGTTGGCCGGGAACGAGGTGGACTGGACGATGAACACGTCCTCGCCGCGCACGTTCTCCTGCAGCTCGACGAAGATCTCCATGTCGGCGAAGCGCCGGACCATGCAGTTCGCGAGCGGCAATTCGAGGTAGCCGGCGATCGCTTCCGCCAGCGGACGGCTCGCGTTGCCGGCGATGATCTTGATGGACGACGTCATGCCGGGCGTCTCTCGGCTCACTCTGCAAGTCATTCGCGGGACGCGCGCGAAACGATTACGTCCGAGACCGCATAAGCATCCGGCCGCGCGGCTCATACCAGCGGGGCCGAGCCCTCACAATGGTTTCGTTACAAAGGCTTCATGCACGAGGCCCTGCCCCGCCCCCATTACGGTTCGAGCAGGCGGTGCAGGTGGATGATGAAGTAGCGGGTCTGGGCATTGTCGACGGTGGCCTGCGCCTTCGAGCGCCACGCGGTCTGGGCCGAGGCGTAGTCGGGAAAGACGCCGACGATGTCGAGATCCTTCACGTCGCGGAAGCGCACGCTCGAGACATCTTCCAGCTCGCCGCCGAACACGAGGTGGAGCTTCTGATCCGAGTCGATCGTCGTGGTCACGCGTCTCTCCTGCGGGATGCCGGGGCCCGCCGCCGGTGAGGCAGGAGCCGTGCCGCTCGGTCGCAGAGGCGGCCCTGCCGGTCAAGGTGCGTGCCGCGCAAGGAGGGGGTGAGCCGGGGGCGGGGCGGACAGCGCCCGGCCGCGGGCGATCAGAACAGCGATCCTTGCCGTGCGGCGGTCTTGGGTGCTGTCTCCTTTGCCTTCGGAGCGGACTCGGATGTCGCCCGGCGCGGCGCGCGCTTCGGGCGCGCCGCGGGCGGGGTATCGGCGAGGGGGGGCACAACGGGGTCGTCCGGAGCAGCTTCGGGGCGCGCAAAGATCGCGCCGTCGGCAAATTGCAGTTGGAACCGCGCGGCTTGGGCCGCGGCTGCGGCCGAGCGCACCGGCAGGCCGTCGGCATCGCGCACGAGGGCGTAGCCGCGGGCGAGCACGGCCTTGTAGCTGAGCGCCCCGAGCAGGCCGGTGAGCGCGTCGAGCCGGTCGTGGCGGCGCTCGATGATGCGGCTCATGGCGGTGCGCGGGCGGTGGTCGATGGCAGCGAGCCGCGCCCGCGCCTCGGCCAGCGCGATCGCCGGGGAGCGCCGGGTGAGGCGGTCGGCGAGGCGGTTCAGGCGCTCACGGGAATCGCGGGCATTGGCGGCGAGCGCCGGCCGCAGCCGCGCGTCGGCGAGGTCGAGGCGCTGGCGCTTGACGGCGAGGAAGGCGTCGGCACCGGGGATCGCCCGCACCAGCGCCCGGAAATCCGCCCGCTCGCGCTCGATCCGCCGCAGCATCGTGCCCGCCTGCCGGGCGCCGAGTTCATGGACCTGGGCGCTGAGTTCGGCCCGCACCGGCACGGCCATCTCGGCCGCACCCGTGGGCGTCGGCGCGCGGCGGTCGGAGGCGAAGTCGATCAGCGTCGTGTCGGTCTCGTGGCCGACGGCGGAGATCAGCGGGATCTCGGACTCGGCGGCGGCGCGCACCACCGCCTCCTCGTTGAAGGCCCAGAGATCCTCGATCGAGCCGCCGCCGCGGGCGACGATCAGCACGTCTGGCCGCGGGATCGGGCCATCGGGCGCGAGCGCGTTGAAGCCTCGGATCGCCGCGGCGATCTCCTCGGCCGCCCCCTCCCCCTGCACCCGCACCGGCCAGACCAGCACGGGGCGGGGAAAGCGATCCTCCAGCCGGTGGAGGATGTCGCGGATCACCGCGCCGGTCGGCGAGGTGACGACGCCGATCACCCGCGGCAGGAACGGGATCGGCCGCTTCCGGTCCGCCTCGAACAGCCCCTCCGCCGCGAGCTGGCGCTTGCGCTCCTCCAGCAGCGCCATCCAGGCGCCGATGCCGGCGGGCTCCATCGAGTCGATGACGATCTGGTACGAGGATTTTCCGGCAAAGGTCGTGATCTTGCCGGTGGCGACGACCTCAAGCCCTTCCTTGGGCTTCTGTCGCAGGCGCCCGAGCACGCCCTTCCACACCACCGCATCGATCTTCGCCGAGCCGTCTTTCAGCGAGAAATAGGCGTGGCCCGAGCCGTGCGGCCCGCGATAGCCCGTGATTTCGCCGCGCAGGCGCACATGCCCGAAGGCGTCCTCCAGGGTGCGCTTGAGGGCGGCGGCGAGATCGCCGACCGACCATTCGGGAGTGTTGGCCTGGAGCAGCGCCGAGGGCGCCGGCTCCCCCGGCGGCGGTACGGCGGCGGCAGAGGTCGCAGGACGCGGCGGGGGCACGAGCGGCATGGGGCCGGACGCTAGGGAACGGGCCGGGTGAGGTAAAGGGCGCCCGCGCGATCGGCTGGGGAACGGCGTGCGGGTGTGGCCCCGGAGCCGCGTCCGCCAGCCGCGCCGACGGCTTGTTCGGCCAAGCAGGGCTCACGCGCCAAGCGAAGGGCACGCGCCCTGTACGGAGCAACACTTCGGCTGCGCCGGGCACTTGAGAAACGAAGGAGAGCAGACAGGACAACGCGTGCGACGAGGGCGCCCGGCGTCAGATCAGGCGCGAGAGGATCAGCGCCGCCGTCACGGCCGGGGCGGCGGCGGCCACCATGGCCCAGGGCCAGACCGGCGCGAGCCGCGACCGGCGGTTGTCGTTGGCGGCCCGTGGCGCCGAGCGGCGCTGCACCACGTAGTGCGACAGCCGAACGATCGGGTGCTCGCGGGGCGGGCGGGCGGGGGAGGCGATCGAGTGGCGACAGATCGGCATGGCAGTCATCAACAGGTGAGCCCGGCCAACCGTTCCGTCCGGCGCACGCGATAAAACGATCCCGGCGGAGGGCCGCGTCGGCGCCCTCACCACAGCGAGAATTCGGTGGCGAAATCCGTGGTCCGCAGCGGGCATTTCGGTGCGGGGCAGGGCTCGGCCGGGACGGTCGCGAGCACCCCGTCCGCCCCCGCCTCGAAGCGCAGGCGCACCGGCGGGTCGTCCTCCTTGGCGTAGGCGAGCCGCACCTCGAAGCGCACCGCGTCGAAGGTCTTGCGGTCGGCATAGACGATCACGTCGCGGGAGACGGATTCGCCCGGATTGAGGTCGGAGGGCTCGCTCGGGAGCGGGGTCGCGCCGGAGAACAGCAACCCCTGGCGCAGGATCGGCGTCCCGCCGCTCTCGCGCACATAATCGCGGGCGGCATCGACAGTCGCCGTGCCCGTGAGCGAGGCCCGGAAGGCGGCCTCCCGCGCCGCCGTGTCGTCGCCCGGTTCGGAGAAGCGGGTGCGGATGCCGACCACGGTGTAGGTCAGCCCGAGCACGCGCACGCCCGCCTGGCCGACATTGGTGCGGGTCACGGTCGAGCGGATCGCCACCCGGTCGCCGCGCTCGCCGACCCGAGCGAGGTCGGTCTTCACCGAGACCGAGGGCGGGGCGAGCCCCGGCTTGATCCGCGCCTCGTAGACGAAGGTGTAGACGCCCCAGGCCCCTGCCCCGAGGATCGCCAGCGTCTGCACCAGGGTGTTGGCGCCGGTGAGGCCGAGCCCGCGCCGTTTTCGGCCCGGCCCCTCATGACGGTCTGGCTGACGATCTTGCGGCGCCATGCGGCGACTTCCCCCTTGCGGGACCGGGGGGAGGACCGGCCGCGTCGCCGGGGCAAACGCGAAACGCCCTTCCCCCGGCCCAAAATTTTTTGGATAGGGTTCTTCTCATGACCGAGCCCTTCTCCATCCTGCTCATCGGCTCCGGCGGGCGCGAGCACGCGCTGGCCTGGGCCATCGCGAAATCGCCGCTCTGCACGCGGCTGTTCATCGCCCCCGGCAATCCGGGGACGGCGCAGCACGGCGAGAACCGGCCGGACCTCGCGGTGTCCGATCACGCCGCCGTCGTCGCCTTCTGCCGGGCGGAAAAGGTCGGGCTCGTAGTGGTGGGGCCGGAGGCGCCGCTGGTCGCCGGGCTCGTCGACGACCTTCAGGCCGCCGGCATCCCCGCCTTCGGGCCGACGAAGGCCGCGGCGCAGCTCGAAGGCTCGAAGGGCTTCACCAAGGATCTGTGCGCCGAGCACGACATCCCGACCGCCGCCTTCGCCCGCTTCACCGACCTCGATCCGGCTTTGGCCTATCTGCGCGAGCGCGGTGCGCCGATCGTGGTCAAGGCTGACGGGCTCGCCGCCGGCAAGGGCGTGACCGTGGCCGAAACGCTGCCCGAGGCCGAGGCCGCCGTGCGGGCGATCCTCGACGGAACGGAGGGCGGGGCGCTCGTCATCGAGGAATGCCTGTTCGGCGAGGAGGCGAGCTTTTTCGCCCTCTGTGACGGCACCCGTGCGGTGCCGATCGGGACGGCGCAGGACCACAAGCGCGTCCATGACGGCGACCTCGGCCCCAATACCGGGGGCATGGGCGCCTATTCCCCCGCCTCCATCGTCACGCCGGAGATCACCGAGACGGTGATGGCCCGGATCATCGCGCCGACGCTGGCCGGCATGGCCGCCCGCGGCACGCCGTTTTCCGGCATCCTCTATGCTGGGCTGATGCTGACGAGCGAGGGGCCGAAGCTCATCGAGTACAACACCCGCTTCGGTGATCCCGAGGCGCAGGTGCTGATGCCGCGCCTGACCGGCGATCTCGTGCCGGCGCTGCTGGCCGCGGCCCAGGGCGACCTCTCCGGCGTCGCCATCGGTTTCGACGCCGCCCGCGCCGCGCTCACCGTGGTGATGGCGGCGCAGGGCTATCCCGGCGCGGTGACCCGCGGCACGGAAATCCGCGGCGTCGAGGCGACCGGGAGTAAGGCGGGCGACGAGACGGTTCTGGTGTTCCAGGCCGGCACCCGCCGCGACGGCGACCTGCTGCTCGCCGATGGCGGACGGGTGCTCGCGGTCACGGCGCTCGGCGCCAGCGTCGGGCAAGCGAAAGACCGCGCCTATGCCGCGGTGAAGCGCATCGATTGGCCGGACGGCTTCTTCCGCAGCGATATCGGCGGCCGGGAGGTCACCCGCGAAGCGGCCGCCGGAGAGGCGGCTTCCAAGGGCGACTGACGAAGGGCGACGGATGCCCGATTTCCTCGACCTCGCCTTCACCGCCGCCCGCGAGGCCGCGGCTTTGGGCGAGGTGCCGGTCGGCGCGGCGGTGGTGCGGGACGGAACCGTGCTCGCGGTGGCCGGCAACCGGCCGCGCACGCTGTGCGACCCCACGGCCCATGCCGAGATCCTGGCGATCCGCGCCGCCTGCGCCGCGCTGCGCGACGAGCGGCTGACCGGCTGCGACCTCTACGTGACCCTGGAGCCCTGCCCGATGTGCGCGGGCGCGATCGCCTTCGCCCGCATCCGCCGGCTCTACTACGCCGCCTCCGACCCCAAGGGCGGCGGCGTCGAGCACGGCCCCCGCGTGTTCAACCAGCCGACCTGCCACCACGCGCCGGAGGTCTATTCGGGCTTTCGCGCGGGCGAGGCGGCGGGCCTCCTCAGGGATTTTTTTGCCGAGCGGCGGGGGTGAGCCGGGAGAGGCGTTGTTGCAGGGCCTCGAACCGCGGCTCGGCCCGGCGCGTTCGCCCCTTCATCCCCTTACCGCACCGGAGCCCCCTCCCGTGGTCCCGACCTACCAGCGCGCCCTGATCGTCGGTGCCGGCCCCGGCCTGAGCGCCTCCCTGGCGCGCCTGTTCGCGGCCGAGGGGCTGAAGGTCGGGTTGGCGGCGCGCAACACCGAAAAGCTCAACGCCCTCGCCGCGGAGACGGGGGCCGTACTCCATGCCTGCGACGCGACCGATCCGGGCGCGGTCGAGGCCCTGTTCCCCCGGCTCGAACCGGCGCTGGGCGGTGCGCCGGACGTGGTGGTCTACAACGCCAGCGGCCGGCTGCGCGGGGCCACCGTCGATCTCGATCCGGAGGCCGTGGCCCGCGCGCTCACGGTCTCGGCCTATGGCGGCTTCCTCGTGGCGCAGGCCGCCGCCCGGCGGATGCTGCCCCACCGCCACGGCGCGATCCTGTTCACCGGTGCCTCGGCGAGCGTAAAGGGATTTGCGGGCTCGGCCCCCTTCGCCATGGGCAAGTTCGCCCTGCGCGGCCTCGCGCAGAGCCTTGCCCGGGAGTGGCAGCCCCAGGGCATCCATGTTGCCCATATCGTGATCGACGGCGCCATCCGCTCCGCCGCCCGGCCCGATCCGGGGGAGCACCCCGACGCGACCCTCGATCCGGACGCCATCGCGAAAAGCTACCTCGCCCTCCTGCGCCAGGATCGCAGCGCCTGGACCGACGAGATCGCCCTGCGGCCGTGGGTCGAGCGCTTTTGAGGAATCACGCCGCCAGGAAAGCCTGCAACGCTCGCAGCGTCGGCTCGGGCGCTTCCTCGGCCATGAAGTGGCCGGAGGCGATCCGCGCGCCTTGCGCCTTCGGCGCAAAGGTCCGTTGCCAGGCCGCCAGCGCGGTCTCGGGCTTGTCCCGATCGAGATAGGCTTCGCTCGCGAGCACGAGCACCGGCATCGCCAGGGTCCGGCCCGCGGCGAGGTCGTCGCGGTCCGGCCCGTCGGCGCCGCCGGCCCGGTAATCCTCGCACATCGCGTGGATGCGCTCAGGCACGGCCCAGGCCTGCCGGTAGAGGGTGAGCGCGCGGGCGTCGAAGGCGGCCAGATCGTGTGCGGCGGTCCAGTCGCGCAGCAGCCCCTCGAAATAACCGTCCGGATCGCGGCGGATCGCCTGCTCCGGTTCCGGGGCGGGGCGCGACAGGAACGGCCAGTGCGGGTTCGCCGCGGGGTTCGCCTCGATGCGGGCCCACTGTACGTCGGTCGGCACGATGTCGAGCAGCGCGAGCCGCTCGATCCGGCCGGGTTCGTCGAGGGCGAGCCGGTAGCCGATCCGGGCGCCGCGATCATGGCCGGCCAGCGCGAAGCGGATATGGCCGAGCCGCTCCATCACCGCGACGATCTCCGTCCCGAGCCGCCGCTTGGCGTAGGCGTTCTGCCCGCTCCCCGAATCCGGCGCGGCCGACCAGCCATAGCCTTTCAGGTCGAGGGCGATGACGCGGTGCGTCTCGGCGAGCGCCGGCGCCAGCCGGTGCCACATCGCGTGGCTCTGCGGAAAGCCGTGCAGCAGCAGGAGCGGCGGTGCCGATTCGGAGCCGCCGGCCCGGCCGAACCAGCGGCCCGCCGGCCCCTCGATCCAGAGCGGCGCGAAGCCGGGAAACAGGTCGTCGCCCTCTGCCATCCGCGATCCTTCCGACGCCGCTGTCGTGCCGCGGATAACGGTTCGGCGGGGCGAAGGCTCCGGCGCACCGGATCGGACGGTCGTTTGGGGCCCTGAGATTGCGGCGATGCAACCTTGTGGAACTTTCCCAGGTCCGTGCAATTCAGGCGACAGTCTTGGGTCTCCGCTGCACTTGGGGCTCACTTGCAGCTCACTTGGGCCATCACAGCTCGGGCAAAAATTGGGCAGGATGTCCAAGTCGCGGGCATGAGGAAATATTCACGTTTGGGCGTGAAGGTCCGGCTCGTCTGCGGTGAGCCCATGCCCCTGAACGACCTCGAAGAACTCGCGCGAATCGCCTTTGACTGGCTCTGGGCCACGGATGCCGAGGATCGCTTCAGCTACGTCTCCCCGGGCGCCGAGCGCCTGCTGGGCCGCCCTCCGGAGGATCTGATCGGGGTGACGCGGTCGGCCCTGTTCTGCGGGGAGGAGGGCGCGAGCCTGGCCGCCTACCGCGAGACGATCGCCGCGCGGCGATCGTTCCGTGAACTCACTTACGTCTACCGCCATCCCGACGGCACGCCGCGCTGGTTCGAAATCAGCGGCCGCCCGCATTTCTCGCCCGAGGGCGAGTTCCTCGGCTATCGCGGCGTCGGCAGTGACGTCACCGAGCAGCACCAGACCCGGCGCGCTCTGATCGAGACGCATGCCGAACTCAGCGAGCAGAACCGGCGCTTCGACGCGGCCCTGGAGAACATGACGCACGGCCTGTGCATGTTCGATGCGGAGCAGCGGCTCCTGGTGTGGAACCGGCGCTATCTGGAAATCTTCGGCCTGCCCGAGGATGTGGTCCATGTCGGCATGGGCCAGCGCGCCATCATCGAGATGCTGGTGGCGCTCGGGCGCTACAAGCGCGGCGCCACGGTCGATGCGATCAGCGAGGGCACCCGCACCTCGCTCAGCGGCGACGGGTCGAAATCGGTGTTGCGCGAACTCGCCGACGGGCGGGTCATCGCCGTGACCCACCGGCCCATGGCCGAGGGCGGCGGCTGGGTGGCGACCTTCGAGGACATCACCGAGCGGCGGCGCAACGAGGCGCGCATCATCCACATGGCCCGCCACGACGGGCTCACCGACCTGCCGAACCGCACCCGCCTGCGCGAGGTCGGCGCCGAATGGATCACGGCCTTGCGCACCGACGCGGAGGCGCCGCTCGCGGTGCTCTGCCTCGACCTCGACCGGTTCAAGCCCGTCAACGACAGCTTCGGCCACGCGGTGGGCGACGCCCTGCTGCGGGCGGTGGCCGAGCGGCTGCGCGGGCATGTGCGCAGCCACGACGTGGTGGCCCGGCTCGGCGGCGACGAATTCGCGGTGCTCTCCCGCGTCGAGGATGCGGCCGGGGCCACGGCCCTGGCCGAGCGCCTGATCGAGGTCGTGGCCGCGCCCTACGCCCTCGACGGGATCACCGTCGAGATCGGGATGAGCGCCGGCATCGCCCTGGCCGAGGGCGACGTCCCGCACGACATCGAGCGCCTCCTCAAAGAGGCCGATCTCGCCCTCTACGAGGCGAAGACCGAGGGGCGCGGCACCGTCCGCCTGTTCGAACCGCAGATGGACGAGACCCTGCGCGAGCGGCTCGGCCTCGAACGCGAGCTGCGCGAGGCGCTCGCGCAGGACCGCTTCGAACTGCATTATCAGCCGCTCGTGGACCTGTCCGACAACCGCATCACCGGCATGGAGGCGCTGATCCGCTGGCACCATCCCGAGCGTGGGCTCGTGAGCCCGGTGGTGTTCATCCCGCTCGCCGAGGAGACCGGCCTGATCGTGCCGATCGGCGAATGGGTGCTGCGCCAGGCCTGCCGCGACGCGGTGGCCTGGCCGGGCGAGATCAGCGTGGCCGTCAACGTCTCGCCGCTGCAACTGCGCCACCGCAGCTTCGTCCAGAGCGTGCTCGGCGCGCTCGCGGCCAGCGGCCTCAAGGCGAGCCGGCTCGAACTGGAGATCACCGAGAGCGTGCTGCTCGAAGACACCGAGGCGAACCTCGAAACGCTCCACACCCTGCGCAAGCTCGGCGTGCGCATCTCCATGGACGATTTCGGAACCGGCTACTCCTCGATCAGCTACCTGCGCCGCTTCCCCTTCGACAAGATCAAGATCGACCGCTCCTTCGTGCGCGACTGCGCCGCCGAGTCGGAGGCCGGCGCGATCATCCGCGCCATCGTGAGCCTGGGGGCGAGCCTCGGCATCACCACGCTGGTCGAGGGCGTCGAGACCGAGCCGCAGCTCGCCACGATCCGGACGGAGGGTGCGCAGGAGGTGCAGGGCTACCTGTTCAGCCCGCCCCGCCCGATCCACGAGATCGCTGCCCTGCTCGAAGCCGGAACCGCCTCCGAGGGCCGGCCCGCACGGACGCTGGTGGCCTGACGGACCTTGGGGAAGGATCTGTTCGGAAGCTTTTCGAGCGCCTGGGGGACATGCTCCGGGCGCCTCTACGCACGGAGGCCGCGGTCAGACGCGCGCGGCTCTCCCGTCTCAGGTCTCCCGGGAAACCGATGGCCGCATCGCTCCTCGGACAGACGCGCCGCGCTCGTACCAGCCCTTCGAGCGGTTCACGATCCACACGACCGTGAGCATGACCGGCACCTCGATGAGGACGCCGACCACGGTGGCGAGCGCCGCGCCCGAGTTGAAGCCGAACAGGCTGATGGCGGCTGCCACTGCGAGTTCGAAGAAGTTCGAGGCGCCGATCAAGGCCGAGGGGCCCGCGACGCAGTGCTGTTCGCCCGCAGCGCGGTTCAGCAGATAGGCCAGCCCCGCATTCAGGTAGACCTGGATGAGGATCGGAACCGCGAGCAGGCCGATGATCGCCGGCTGGGCCAGGATCTGCTCGCCCTGGAAGCCGAACAGCAGCACCAGGGTGGCCAGCAACGCCACCAGCGAGACCGGACCGAGCCTCCCGAGCAGACGGTCGAGGCCGGCTTGGCCGCCGGAGGCCAGCAGAATTCGGCGGACCCCCTGCGCGATCACGACGGGGATGACGATGTAGAGCGCCACCGACAGCACCAGCGTTCCCCAGGGGACGGTGATGGCCGACAGGCCGAGCAGAAGGCCGACGAGGGGCGCGAACGCCACCACCATGATGCTGTCGTTGAGCGCCACCTGGCTCAGCGTGAAGTGCGGTTCGCCGCGGGTCAGGTTCGACCACACGAACACCATCGCCGTGCAGGGCGCGGCCGCCAGGATGATCAGCCCGGCGATGTAGCTGTCGATCTGGTCGGCGGGCAGGTACGGACGGAACAGAGTGCCCACGAAGAGCCAGCCCAGCGCTGCCATCGAGAACGGCTTCACCGCCCAGTTGATGAAGAGCGTCACGCCGATGCCGCGCCAGTGCCGCCCGACGTGCCGCAAGGCGGCGAAGTCGATCTTGAGCAGCATGGGGATGACCATGAGCCAGATCAGGACTGCCACCGGCAGGTTCACCTGGGCGATCTCGGCGGCGCCGACGGCGTGGAAGAATCCGGGCATGACATGGCCGAGCGCGAGGCCGGCCACGATGCACAGCGCCACCCAGAGGGTGAGGTAGCGTTCGAACAGGGACATCGGGCTTCCTCAGGTACTGGCGACGCGACGACTGTGCGCGTCCACCACGCGCTCGCCGTCCTCCTTCACAAACGCGCCCTGCGGGGCCGGCAGGAGGTCGAGCACTGCCTCGGACGGCCGGCACAGGCGCACGCCCTTCGGACTCACCACGAGCGGGCGGTTGAGGAGGATCGGGTGGGCCTCGATCGCGTCGAGGAGCTGCGCGTCGGTCAGCGCCGGATCGGCCAGGCCGAGTTCGGCGTAGGGCGTGCCCTTCTCGCGCAGGACGTCACGCACCGAGAGGCCGGCGCGGGCGAGCATCCGGGTGAGGAGCGCCCGGCTCGGCGGAGTCTTCAGGTACTCCACCACATGCGGCTCGATGCCGGCGTTGCGGATCATGGCCAGGGTGTTGCGGGACGTGCCGCAGGCAGGGTTGTGGTAGATCACGACGTCGAACGCCTCAGGCATGGGCGGTGTCTCCATTGGGGCAGGCGCAGGCCGACAGGGCGGCGACGGCCGGGGCGCAGACCTCGGGCCGGCCCTGGCAGCAGTCGCGCATCAGGAAGGCGATCAGATCGGACAGGCCGGCATAGGCGGCGCTGTAGATGACCGACTTGCCCTCGCGCCGGAACGTGATCAGCCCGGCATGCGAGAGCTCCTTCAGGTGGAAGGACAGGTTGGTGCTGGCGACACCGACCTCGGTCGCCAGCGCCCCGGCGGCAAGGCCGTCGGGCCCGGCGATGACGAGCGCGCGCACGACACGGAGACGGTGCTCCTGGCCGAGCGCGGCGAAGGCGGCGAGGGCTTGCCGTTCGTCCATGGCTGGTCCATCAATTCAACGTTTGTTGAAGCGTATGGAAAGAGCGCCGCGTGGACAAGCCCCATCAGCCGTTCGCCGACGGGTTGCCGAACCTCTCCGAGGCGCATGTCGAGCGGCCCACCGCCGAGCGGGTGCAGGCGTCGGCGCCGCTCGCGCACGCGCCCCGCTTCCTGATCCTCTACGGTTCGCTGCGGGAGCGCTCCTTCAGCCGGTTCCTGGCCTACGAGACGGCCCGGCTGCTGGAGGCGATGGGCGGCGAGGTGCGGATCTTCCACGCGCACGGCCTGCCGCTCCCCGACGACGCGACCGCCGACCACCCGAAGGTGCGCGAACTCCGCGACCTCTCGGTCTGGTCCGAGGGGCAGGTCTGGGTGAGCCCCGAGCGGCACGGCAACCTGACCGCCGTGATGAAGAGCCAGATCGACTGGCTGCCGCTGAGCGAGGGCTCGGTCCGCCCGACGCAGGGGCGCACCCTCGCGGTGATGCAGGTCTCGGGCGGCTCGCAGAGCTTCAATGCGGTGAACAGCCTGCGGGTGCTCGGGCGCTGGATGCGGATGATCACCATCCCGAACCAGTCCTCGGTGCCGATGGCCTACAAGGAATTCGACGAGGCCGGCCGCATGCGGCCGGGGCCGCTCTACGACCGGGTCGTGGACGTGTGCGAGGAGTTGATGAAGTTCACGCTCCTGACCCGCGGGCGGGCCGATTACCTCGTCGACCGCTACTCCGAGCGCAAGGAACGCGAACCGGACCGGCTCAAGGCGGTCGCCGCCGATGTGGGCTTTGTCCGGGCGCCATCCGCCGAGCCGGCATCGTAGGTCGGCCGAACGCGGCGGGGCCGGGCACGTCCCGGAACGCTTCGCCCCCAGCATCCGTTTTCAACGCCATCGACGGAACGATTCCGGCAGCTTGGCAATTTCTCAGCCAGGACAAGACTTCGAAGACACTGCAAGACACCGTCTGAGACGGACGTCAGGAGGATACCATGATCGGTTGGGCTGTTACCTTTCTCGTCGTCGCTCTGATCGCCGCGCTGCTCGGCTTCGGCGGCATCGCCGGCACCGCCATGGAGGCGGCCAAGATCGTGTTCTTCGTCGCGATCGCGCTGTTCCTGATCTCGGCGGTGATGGGTGCGGTGCGCGGTCGTTCGCCGCGACTGTGACCGAGCTGAACCGCACGGTTCGATGAAAGGGCGGCCCTCGCGGGCCGCCTTTTCCTTTTGTGCAACCCGCTGCTCTGATAAGGGGCGCGGATGACCGACATTCCAGACCCCTCCCCGGCCGTGCCTGCGGACCAACCCGCCACGCCCGAGGGCGAGCGCATCGCCAAGGCCATCGCCCGCGCCGGCATCGCTTCCCGCCGCGACGCGGAGGCCCTGATCGAGGCCGGCCGCGTCACCCTCAACGGCAAGGTTCTGACCTCGCCGGCGATCAACGTGACCGATTCCGATCGCATCACGGTGGACGACGAGCCCCTGCCCGCCCGCGAGCGGACCCGGCTCTGGCTGCTGCACAAGCCGCGCGGCGTCGTCACCACCGCCCGCGACCCGGAGGGCCGCCCGACGGTGTTCGACGGCCTACCCGAAGAGCTGCCGCGGGTTGTCGCCATCGGCCGGCTCGACATCAACACCGAAGGGCTGCTGCTGCTCACCAATGACGGCGGGCTCGCCAAGGTGATCGCCCATCCCGATACCGGCTGGCTGCGCCGCTACCGGGTGCGCGCCTTCGGCGACGTGACCCAGCCCGATCTCGACAAGCTCAAGAAGGGCCTGACCGTCGACGGCATGGAGTACGGCCCGATCGAGGCAACCCTCGACCGGGCGCAGGGCGACAACGTCTGGCTGACGCTCGGCCTGCGCGAAGGCAAGAACCGCGAGGTCAAGCGCATCCTCGAACATCTCGGCCTCTCGGTGAACCGGCTGATCCGGCTCTCGTTCGGACCGTTCCAGCTCGGCGACCTCGAAGTCGGCCTCGTCGAGGAGATCCGCACCAAGGTTCTCAAGGAGCAGCTCGGAAAGAACCTCGCCGAACAGGCCGGCGTCGATTTCGAGAGCCCGGTGCGCGAGACGATCGCCCCCTTCGGCAGCCCGAGGAAGGCCACGCGTGCCACGCCGGCCCCGGCGCCCGCGGCGCGGGGCCGTCATGGGGCGCGCGACGAGGGCCCCTCGGAAGCCCGTTCGGGCTCTCGCGGTGGGTCGGCCGGCCGTCCGCCGCGCGATCCCGCCCGCCCTGCCGCCCCCCGCGCCGGTGCGCGCCCGGCCCCGCGGCCTCCGTCCCCGACCGTGTGGCGCGCCGACGAGGAGACACGGCCCCGCGCCTCGAAGGTGCCGCGCCGGGGCATGGACCCCAAGACCGCCCGCGCGGCGGCGGCCGAGCGCGGCCGCGAGCGCGTCGGCGCGATTCAGGCGGCCGGCGAGCGCCGGGTGCTGGTGGAGCGGCTTCAGCCCTCGCCCGAGACCCCCGCGCCCGAGCCGCATCGCCGGGTCCGCTTCCGCAACGAGGAGGAGCGGTCCGCGCCCCGCGACAGGCCGCGCGAAGACAGGCCGCGCCAGGATCGGCCCCGCGAAGATCGGTCGCGCGAAGACCGTCCCCGTGAGGACAGGCCGCGCAGCGAGGGACCGCGCGAGAACCGCGCCCGCGACGAGCGGCCGGGCCGTGACGATTTCCGCCGCGCCCCCCCCGCGGGCGATGCCCGGCCCCGCCGCCGTGAGGACGGGGAGGCTGCACCGGCCGAGCGCCGTGGGCCGCCCCGCGAGCGTCCCTCCGATTTCGAGGGGCGTCCGCCGCGTGAGCGGAGCGAGGGCCGGCCTCAACGTGATTTCCATGAGCGCGGCGAGGGCGCACCCCGCCGCGAGCGCCCGAGCGAAGGGCGCCCGCCCGAGCGTCGCGGCCCTCCCCGCGACCGGCCCCGTGCCGCCGAGGGCGAGCGTCCGGCTCGGCCCCCGCGCGGCGCCGAGGCGTCCGATCGTCCCGCCTTCCGCAAGGGTTCCGGCAAGGGCCCCGGTGGTGGTGCGGGCAAGAGCTTCGGCGGCAAGCCCGGCTTCAAGGGCGGTGACCGCGACGGCGCCAGGGGCGATTTCAAGGGTGGCGCGAAAGGTGGCCCGCGGGGCGACTTCAAGCCCGGTGGCGGCGGCCGGCCCGGTGGGCGCCCGGGCGGTCGCCCCGGCGGCGCGCCTGGCGGTCGCCCCGGCGGCAAGCCCGGCGGTGCCCCTGGCGGTCGCCCCGGTGGTGGTGGCAAGCCGGGACCGCGCGGGGGCGGACGTCCGAGCCGCCCGCCGCGCGGCGAGGGCTAAGGGGCCTCGCGCGTGCGGATCGTCGGCGGCGAATGGCGCGGGCGCAGGCTGGTCGGACCGAAGGCGGAGGGCATCCGCCCGACCTCCGACCGCCTGCGCGAAGCCCTGTTCAACGTGCTCGCCCATGCCTACGACGATGCGGTCGAGGACGCCGTGGTGCTCGACCTGTTCGCGGGCACCGGCGCCCTCGGCTTCGAGGCGCTCTCCCGCGGTGCGGCCCGCGCGCTCTTCGTGGATGAGGGGCGCCAAGCCGGCACCCTGATCCGCGCCGCGATCGCCGCATTGGGCTGCGAGGACCGCGCCCGGCTGATCCAACGCGACGCGACCCGGCTCGGGCCGGCCCCGGAGGCCGCGTCCCTCGTCTTCTGCGATCCGCCCTACCGGAAGAACCTGGCACCCGCCGCGCTGACGGCCGCGGTTCAGGGCGGCTGGCTCAGCCCCGGCGCGCTGGTCCTCGTCGAGGAGGCCGCCGAGGCCGGTCCGGTCCTGCCGCCCGGTTTCGAGGAACTGGAGCGGCGCAGCTACGGCGAGACGGTGGTGACTTTCGCTCGGCTCGAAGGTTGAGCCCTTCGCCCGCGCCGTGAGGTTGCCCTATCTCGCTCGGGCCACGCCCGTCCGCGAGAGGAGCCCGCCTCCATGCCGCCCGTCCCGCCGCTTTCCCGCCGAACCCTTTTGCAGGGCGCGGCCTTCACCGCCGGAGCGGGGCTCGCGCCGACCCTGCTGCGCCCGGCCCGCGCCGCCGACGCCCTGATCACCCGGCCGATCCCCTCCTCCGGCGAGCGGTTGCCGGCCATGGGCATCGGCACCTCGCGCCGCTACGAGGTGGCGCCGACGCCCGAAGCCACCGCGCCTCTGCGCGAGGCGGTTGAGCGCTTCGTCGCGCTCGGCGGAAGGGTGATCGACACCGCCCCGAGCTATGGCACGGCCGAGGACGTGCTCGGCATCATCCTCCAGGGCCTGCGCGAAAAGATCTTTCTCGCTACCAAGGTCGCGGCCCGCGGCCGGGAGGCGGCTGAGGCCGAGACCGAGCGCTCGTTCCAGCGCCTGCGCACGGACAAGATCGACCTGATCGCCGTGCACAATTTGATCGACACGGAGACCAATCTCGCCGTCCTGCGCGCCCTCAAGGAGACGGGCCGCATCCGCTATGTCGGCGTCACGGTCTGGCGCGACGAGCAATTCCCCGAGCTTGAAACGGTGATGAAGCGGGAGAAACTCGACTTCGTGCAGGTGAATTACGCCCTCGACAGCCGGGCGGCGGCCGAACGCATCCTGCCGCTGGCGGCCGAGCGCGGCGTGGCGGTGATGGTCAACGTGCCCTTCGGCCGCGACCGCCTGTTCAAGGCGGTGAAGGACAAGCCCCTGCCCGCGTTCGCCGCCGAATTCGGCTGCAAGAGCTGGGCGCAGTTCTTCCTCAAATACGTGCTCGCCAACGAGGCCGTCACCTGCCCGATCCCGGGCATGGCCCAGGCGCGTTACGTCGAGGACAACCTCGCCGCCGCGACCGGGCGGCTGCCGGATGCCGCCGAGCGGCGCAAGATGGAGGCCTTCATCGATGCGGTCTGATTCTTTTGGGATTTCTCTGGGTCGGCGCGCGGCGCTGGCGCTCCTCGCCGGCTCGTTCCTGCTCCCCGCGCTGCCCGCTTTCGCGCAGTCCGAAACGACAAAAAGAATCGGGATCATCGGGGCGGGCAATATCGGCGGCACGCTCGGCCGGCTCTGGATCAAGGCGGGCTACGAGGTGTTCTTCGCCTCCCGCCATCCGGAGGAATTGAAGCCACTGGTGGAGGAACTCGGGCCCAAGGCGCGGGCCGGAACCCCGGCCGAAGCGATCGCCTTCGGCAACGCCGTGCTGATCGCGGTGCCCTATAAGGCCTATCCGGAGCTGGGGCGTGAGAACGCCGCGGCGCTCAAGAACAAGGTGGTGATCGATGCCGGCAATGCGGTGAAGGCCCGCGACGGGGCGGTCGCCGACGAGGTCGAGCGCGACGGCATCGGTACGGTCTCGGCCAAGTATCTGGCCGGTGCTCGCGTGGTGCGCGCCTTCAATGCGGCCAACTACAAGATCTTCCAGAAGAATGCCGGCCGGCCCGAGCCGCGCATGGCGGTGCCGATCGCCGGCAACGATCCGAAGGCGCTGGAGACCGCCCGCACCCTGGTCTCGGATGCCGGCTTCGACCCCGTCGTGGTCGGCGAACTCAAGGCGGCCGATACCTTTGCCATGGGCTCGCCCGGCTTCGGCCATGACCTCTCGGCGCCGGAACTGAAGCAGAAGCTCGGGGTGAAGCCTTGAGCGAGGCTCCGGCCTCTTCCTTCACGAACCGTCTCGCCCGCCTCGTCGATGTGAGGCCGGGCGAGGGCCCGGCGCTGGCGTGGTCCTGGGCCTACATCTTCGCCCTGCTCGCGAGCTACTACGTGCTGCGCCCGATCCGCGACCAGATGGGCGTGGCGGGCGGCCTGGAAAACCTGCCCTGGCTGTTCCTGGCGACCTTGATCGGCATGCTGGCGCTGAACCTGCCCTTCGCGTGGCTGGTCAAGCGCCTGCCGCGGGCGCGCTTCGTGCCCCTCACCTACCGCTTCTTCATCCTCAACATCCTGATCTTTGCCGGCCTCATCGCGATGGCCGAGGGTGAGACGGCGGTCTGGGTCGGCCGGGCCTTCTTCGTCTGGCTCTCGATCTTCAACCTGTTCGTGGTCTCGATCTTCTGGGCCACGGTGGTGGATGTGTTCTCGACCGAGCAGGGCAAGCGCCTGTTCGGCTTCATCGCCGCGGGCGCGACGCTCGGCGCCATCTGCGGCTCGGCGGTGACGGCGACGCTGGCCCGCGACGTGCCGACCTGGGCGCTGCTCATCGCCGCCGCTGTGCTCTTGGAAGCGGCGGTCTTCGCCATGCGGGGCCTCGCCCGCCTGATCGGGCGCCTCCACGAGGTGCCGGAGGAATCGCGGGCGGGCGACGTCATCGGCGGCGACATCTGGGCCGGCATCCGGCGCACTTTCGCCTCGCCCTACCTCCTGAACATCGCGCTGTTCCTGGCGCTGTTCTCGATCACCGCGACCTTCCTGTATTTCGAGCAGGCGGCGGTGGCCAAGAACAACTTCCCCAGCCGGGGGGCGCAGACCGCCTTCTTCGCCAACGTCGATCTCGCCGTGAACGCCCTGACGCTCGGCGTGCAGCTCTTCCTCACAGGGCGCATCACCCGCTGGCTCGGGGTCGGGGTGACGCTGGCGCTGTTGCCGGCGGCGAGCATCATCGGGTTTGCCGCGCTCGCGCTCTCGCCAAGCGTCGCCTCGGTGGTGGTGATCTACGTGCTGCGCCGCGCGGGCAACTTCGCCATCGCCCGGCCGGTGCGCGAGGTGCTGTTCACGGTGGTGCCGCGCGAGGATCGCTACAAGGCCAAAAGCTTCATCGATACGGTGGTCTACCGTCTCGGCGATCAGATCGGCGCGTGGTCCCATGCGGGGCTCACCGCGCTCGGCTTCGGCGGCCACGCCGCGGCGGTGGTGGCGGTGCCGCTCTCGGCCGCGTGGCTCCTCAACGCGCTCTGGCTCGGCCGGGCGCAGGCGCGGCGGCAAGACGCGGCACAGCAAGAAGCGGCACAGCTGGCGGCACAAGCAGACGACAATCCGGCGTCGTTGCCACCGCGCTGACCTTGAGATCAATTGTTGCAAAGGTTGTTTTCAGTTTAACCCTGTCTCTGCCGGGCGGATGCGATGCGCTTGGACAGCGGGGACAGGCGGCGATGCGGCATCGCAGCGCGCGCATGTTTTCGGCGACAATCGGACATAGAACAGAAACAGTCGCCGTGCGGTATTCGTGGGATCATCCCGCGCCATGGCTCGGGCAAGGCTTCGTGTCTCTCACAAAATTTCCGTCGGCATGGCCCGGCTAAGGGCCGTCGGCGACCGGGCGTTTCGTGAGGCACTCTGACCGGACATCCACCGGAGATCCAACTTCACCGGAGATTCATGGGACTCGTCCAGTACGCCCTCAAGTTTCGCATCACGACCTACGTCCTCGCGGTGCTGATGATGCTCGGCGGCGTCAGCGCCATCGTCGTGACCCCGAAGGACGTGCTGCCGGCGGTCGATATCCCCGTCGTCGTCGTGGTCTGGACCTATACGGGCCTGTCCGCGCCGGAGATGGAAAAGCGGATCACGACCTATTCCGAATTCGGAATCTCCAACAACGTCAACAACATCGCCCGGATGGAATCGACGAGCCTGCAGGGCACGTCGGTGATGAAGATCTACTTCGACCAGAGCGTCAGCATCGATCTGGCCATCGCCCAGGTCGTCTCCTCCACGAACTCGATCCGCGCGCTGATGCCGCCGGGCGTGCAGCCGCCGGTGATCGTGCGCTTCTCCGCCTCCTCGGTGCCGGTGATCCAGCTCGCGCTGACCTCGGCCAAGGACAGCCTCAACAAGGTCTACGACTACGCCCAGTACCGCATCCGCCAGCGCCTGACTCAGGTGCCGGGCTCGACCCTGCCCTCCCCCTTCGGCGGCGCCCCGCGGCAAGTCATGGTCGATCTCGACCTGCACGCGCTCCAGGCGCTGGGGATGACGCCGCTGGAAGTGACCAACGCCGTCACCTCGCAGAACCTGACGATCCCCTCGGGCCTCGCCAAGATCGGCGAGCAGCAATACCCGGTGCAGATGAACGCGACGCCGGATGCGATCGCGGCGCTCAACGAGATCCCGATCAAGGTGGTCAACGGTCAGCCGGTTCTGGTGCGCGACGTCGCCTATGTCCGCGACGGCGGCCCGCCGCAGGTCAACGTGGTGCGGGCCGACGGGGCCGCCTCGGTGCTGATGCGGGTGTTGAAGAACGGTACCGCCTCGACGCTGGACGTCGTCAACAACGTCAAGGCGGCGCTTCCCGATATCCGCGCGGCGGCCCCCGAGGGCATGGAGATCAAGCCGCTCTTCGACCAGTCGGTCTTCGTCTCGAACGCGATCGAGGGCGTGTGGCACGAGGCCGTCATCGCCGCGGCGCTGACGGGCCTGACGATCCTGCTGTTCCTCGGCTCGTGGCGCTCGACCCTGATCGTGCTCGTTTCGATCCCGCTCTGCCTGATGACCTCGCTGGCGCTGCTCGCCGCGCTCGGTCACACCATCAACGTGATGACGCTGGGCGGGCTCGCGCTCGCCGTCGGCATCCTCGTCGATGACGTGACGGTGGCGATCGAGAACACCTACCGTCTGTTCGAGGAGGGCAAACCCTTCCGCAACGCCGTGGTCGAGGGCGCGGCGGGCATCGCCAAGCCGGCGCTGATCTCGACGCTGTCGATCTGCGCCGCCTTCGTCTCGGTCTTCGCGCTTACCGACACCCCGAAATACCTGTTCACGCCCCAGGCGCTCGCGGTCGTGTTCGCGATGCTGACCTCCTACTTCCTCACCCGCACGCTCGTGCCGGTGATGATCGACGTGCTGGTGGCGCGCGAATACCTCCAGCACCATGGCGGCGAGGGCGAAGCTCCGCGCCGCGGGCGGATCGAGCGGGCGCTGGCTTGGCTGCTCGCCCCCGTCTTCCGGCTGGCGGGCGCCTTCCGCCGGGGCTTCGAGGCGCGGTTCGACCGGTTCCACCGCGGCTATGTCGGGCTGCTCCACGCGGTTCTGCGCCACCCGGTCGCGACCGTGACCAGCGTCATCCTGCTGTTTGCCGGCACCGGCGGGCTCTTCGTCTTCACGGGGCAGGATTACTTCCCGCAGGTCGAATCGAGCCAGATGACGATGCACCTGCGCACCCGGCCGGGCATGCGCATCGAGACCGCCGAGCAGGTCTTCGCCGAGGTCGAGAAGGTGGTGCGCGAAGTGATCCCCGAGGACGAGATCGACCAGATCCTCGACAATATCGGCCTGCCCTCGAACAACTACAACTTCGCCTTCTCCGACGGCTCATTCGTCTCCTACAATGACGGGCAGATGCTGATCGACCTGAAGGACGAGCACGGCCCGGTCGCCGAGTATCAGCGCCGCCTGCGCGAGACCCTGCGCGAGCGCTTCCCCGACATGATCGTCTATTTCCAGCCCTCCGACATCATCACGCAGATCCTCAATTTCGGGGTGATCGCGCAGATCGACGTGCAGGTCTCCGGCCGCAACACGGTGAAGGATCTGGCGGCTGCCCGGCGCATCGAGGCGCGGCTGAAGGAGACGCCCGGCCTCGTCGACGTGCACCTGCACCAGATCGTCGACGCGCCGCAATTCTTCGTCGATGTCGACCGGCGGCTCGCCTCCGAACTCGGACTGACGCAGCAGCAGGTGGCCCAGAGCCTCAACGTGTCGCTGTCGGGCTCCTTCCAAGTGAACCCGAACTTCTGGACCGACCCGAAGACCGGCATCCCCTACCAGCTCTGGGTCCAGACCCCGGAATACCGCAACGCCTCGCTCACCGCCCTACAGAACACCCCGCTCTTTGCCCGCGCCAATGCCGGCAGCGGGCCCGGCGCGCTGACGCTGCTGTCGAGCATTGCCACGATCACCCGCCAGCCGACGCAGACGGTGATCAACCACGTCAACACGCAGCCGACCTTCAACGTCTACGCGGCGGTGCAGGACCGCGACCTCGGCGCGGTCGCCCGCGACATCGACCGGATCGTCGCCGAGGAGCAGAAGACCCTGCCGGCCCCCGACAAGATCAGCGTGCGCGGGCAGATCGAGAACATGCGCGCCGCCTTCTTCCGGCTCGGGATCGGCCTCGGCATCGCGGTCATCGCCGTCTACCTGCTGATGGCGGTGAACTATCAGAGCTGGGGCGACCCCTTCGTGGTGCTGGCCGCCCTGCCGGTCGCCTTTTGCGGCATCGTCGCGAGCCTGTTCATCACAGGCACCACCTTCTCGATCCCGTCGCTGTTCGGGGCGATCATGTCGGTGGGCATCGCCTCGGCCAACTCGATCCTGCTCGTCACCTTCGCCAAGGAACACCGGGAGGCGACGGGCTGTTCGGCCCGTGAGGCGGCCATCGTCGCGGGCGAGACGCGCCTGCGGCCGGTGCTGATGACCGCGAGTGCGATGTTCCTCGGGCTCGTGCCGATGGCGCTGGGCACCGGCGAGGGCGGCGAGCAGAACGCGGCCCTGGCGCGGGCCGTGATGGGCGGCATCGCGCTCGGCACGCCCTCGACCCTGCTGTTCGTGCCGTTCCTCTACAGCCTGCTGCGGCGGGGCGAGGCCAAGCCGCTCGAGGATTATGTCTGATGCCCGTCCGATCCGACCGGAGGATTCGCCCGTGACCGATGGCGAGGACAAGAAAATCCCGCCACCGCCGGGCAAGGGCGGCTTCGCGCTGGCCGGGCTGATCGCGCTCGGCCTGCTGGCTTACGGCGGCTACGGCCATTGGCAGCGGGCGGCCCGGGCCGAGTCGACGCGGGCCCGGCAGATGGAGTTCGTGCCGAAAGTCCGCACCGAGGAGGCTAAGCGCCTCGACGGGCCGATCGAGCTGACCTTGCCGGGCCAGACCGAGCCCTTCGCCACCGCGCGGATCTATCCCCGCGCCACCGGCTACATCGCCGAGCGCCATGTCGATCTCGGCTCGCGGGTGAAGAAGGGCGACGTGCTCCTGCGCATCGCCGCCCCGGATCTCGACCAGCAGCTCGCCCAGGCCGAGGCGCAGCTCGGGCAGCTCGAGGCGCAACTTCTGAGGGCCCGGGCCATGGTCGATCAGGCCAAGGCCAATACGAACCTCGCCCAGGCCACGAACTCGCGCACCTCGACGCTCGCCGGCCAGGGCTGGGCCTCGAAGCAGAACGCCGACAACACCCAGGCCGGCGTGCTGGCGCAGCAGGCGAACCTCGCCTCGGCGGAGGCCGACGTGAAGGTGGCCCAGGCCAACATCAAGGCGCAGCAGGCGACCGTGGGGCGGCTCAAGGCGCTGACCGGCTTCGAGATTGTCACCGCGCCCTTCGACGGCGTCGTGACGACCCGCAACGTCGATGTCGGCGATCTCGTCCAGGCCGATGCGGGCTCGGGCACGCCGCTCCTGTCGATGGACCGGGACGACGTGCTGCGCATCTCCGTCAACGTGCCGCAGAACGCGGCGGTGGGCGTGCAGCCCGGCATCGCGGCCCGGATCAAGGTGCCGCAGATGCCCGACCGCAGCTTCTCCGGCGCGGTCGAGCGCAGTTCGGTGGCGTTGCTCGCCTCCTCGCGCACCCTGACGACGCAGGTCGATGTGCCGAATCCCGACCGCACCCTGCGGCCGGGCCTCTACGTCTACGTCACCCTGGCGATCCCCCGCACCGGCGGCGCCACGGTGTCGGTGCCGGCCGAGGCTCTCGTGTTCAACCAGTCCGGCACCCGCGTGGCGGTCGCCCGCGAGGACGACCGCGTGACCTGGGTCGAGGTCCATGTCGCCCGCGACAAGGGCACGGTGGTCGAGGTCGACACGGGCCTCTCGGGCGGCGAGCGCCTCGTGCTGAGCCCCCCGGCCGATCTCAAGGACGGCGGCCGCATCGCCCCCCAGCCGCCGAAATCGGACAAGCCGATGCAAGCGGCGCAGCGTTAGGGCCTTCGGGCAGCGCTGATCCTACCCCTGGTCCTCATCCTGAGGTGCCGGGGCGAAAGCGGAGGCCTCGAAGGATCCTCCAGCCATCGCGCGGGATCGGGAGCATCCTTCGAGGCCCGCTGGCGCGGGCACCTCAGGATGAGGGGGTGGGTGGGATCGGCGGCTTCACGCCTGTTGGCCTTATCGACAGGTTGCGCGGGCGGCCCCGCTCGGCTCACATCCCGCCCGGAAACGCATCCCACGAGAAGGGCCACCCATGACCGACCTCAAAACGCTTCGCAGCCTGTCCGGCCTGCCGCCGGAGCCCGCTTCCCTGTCGGTGTCGGCGCTGGTGATGATCGATCTGCAGAACACCTACCGCGAGGGCGTGATGCGCCTGGAGGGCGTCGAGCCGGCGATCCGCGAGGCGCAGGCGCTGCTGGAACGGGCGCGCAAGGCCGGTATCCCGGTCTTCCATGTGCGCCACGATGCCGGACCGGGCTCGCCCTACGACCTCACCGCCGCCATCGGCCAGATCAGCGACGAGGTCGCGCCGCGGGATGGGGAGCCCGTCATCACCAAGGCCTATCCGAGTTCCTTCGTCGGCACCGACCTTCAGGCGCAATTGGAGGCGGCAGGCGTCAAGGATGTGATCCTGGCCGGCTTCATGACGCATATGTGCGTGAATTCCACCGCGCGCAGCGCCTTCAATCTCGGCTTCCGCCCGACCGTGGTGGCCGCGGCGACCGCAACCCGCGCCCTGCCGGGTCCGGACGGCGCGACCGTTCCGGCGGCGGCGGTGCAGGCCGCAAGCCTCGCCGGTTTGAGCGACCTGTTCGCGGTGGTGGCGCCGGACGCTGCGGCGATCCGGGGTTAGAGCATCCGCCCGAAAGGTGGATCGCGGCTTTCGGGACGATGCGCGAGGAGGATCAGGCCGCGCGGGCGAGAGTCTGCGCGGCCGCGTCCGTCGGCTGCTGGCCGAACACGCGCTGGTAGAGCGCGGCGGGGCTGTGGCTGCGGCCTTCCGAGTCCACGATGCGGACATCGCTCATGCCCGAGGTGGTCAGCGACAGGCCCTGCTCCAGGGCGCTCAGCAGGGAGCCGTGCTGCCAGGAATAGACGCGCGAAGCGGTGCCGGCGCTGACGGTGAAACTCACGGAGCGACTTTCCCAATGTTAAGGCCGGCTGGCGACGGTGCCGCCGGATGTGATGAATGAAGAGGCAGCCCGGATCCGGGTTCCTAAAACTTGAGCTTTAATAGTGGCTCTTGGTTGACGAAGTCTTTGCGGAACCTGTCCCTTTCGGTGGCGGAACCGCGGGCGCCCGATGGCGGTATGATGGCAGCGGCGCCCTTCGCGCCTCACAGGGCGGCCCGCCCGGTCCGCCGCATGGCCGGGGCGCGCCGGGCTCCTCAAGACGAGGGCCGGCGGCCTCAGAGCCGTTTCAAGACAGCCACAGCGGAGTGACGGACATGGAATACCGGCAGTTCGGACGCTCGGGCCTCAAGGTGCCGGTGCTCAGCCTCGGCACCGCCACCTTCGGCGGCACGGACGCGTTCTTCCAGAACTGGGGCAGCACCGGCGTGGCCGAGGCGAGCCGCCTGATCGATCTCTGCCTCGATGCGGGCGTCAACTTCCTCGACACCGCCGACCTCTATTCGAGCGGCGATTCCGAAACGATCCTTGGCCAGGCGATCAAGGGCCGCCGCGACCGGCTCCTGATCTCCACCAAGGCGACCTTCCGGGTGGGTGAGGACGTGAACGCGGTCGGCTCGTCGCGCCACCACCTGATCCGCGCCTGCGAGGCGAGCCTGAAGCGGCTTCAGACCGACCATATCGACGTCTACTTCATGCACGGCTTCGATGCGCTGACGCCCGTCGAGGAGACCCTGCGGGCGCTCGACGACCTCACCCGTTCGGGCAAGATCGGCTATATCGGCGCCTCGAACTTCTCCGGCTGGCAATTGATGAAGGCGCTGGCGACCTCGGAGAAGGAGGGGCTTGCCCGCTACGTCGTCTATCAGGGCTACTACTCGCTGATCGGCCGCCACTACGAGTGGGAGCTGATGCCGCTCGGCCTCGACCAGGGCGTCGGCCTGATGGTGTGGAGCCCGCTGGGCTGGGGCCGGCTCACCGGCAAGATCCGGCGCGGGCAGGCGGCCTCGGGCGGGCGGTTGTCCACGGCGGGCGGCGCGGAGGGCGGTCCCACCGTTTCCGACGATTACCTCTACGACGTGGTCGATGCCCTCGACGCGGTCGCCGCCGAGACCGGCAAGACCCTGCCGCAGGTGGCGCTGAACTGGCTGCTCAGCCGCCCGACCGTGTGCAACATCGTCATCGGCGCCCGCAACGAGGAGCAGTTGAAGCAGAATCTCGGCGCGGTGGGTTGGTCGCTGACGGCCGACCAGATCGCCCGCCTCGACGCGGCGAGCCGCGAGAACCCGATCTATCCCTATTGGCACCAGATCGGCTTCGACGAGCGCAACCCCAAGCCGACGGCTTGGTGAGGCGGGGCGGTTCAGCCATCCCCTCTCTCCGCACGCGGGGAGAGGGCAAGCGGGGAGAGGAGATGCGTCCGCACTCGACCCGGTGTGCCGTGAACGGCCTCACATGCTAATCTCGGGCCCGTGCTTGTCGCCGTCGTCCGGCACGGGGCCGGCCTCACCCTGCCAGGGCAGGCTCTGCCACGGCGGCTGGCCGGCGCGGGCCTCGTATTCCTCGAGCGGCAGGGTGGTCTCACCGCCCTCCCCGTCCTGAACCCGGACATGGCTCGGGCGCGGCTGCTTCGGCGGGCAGAGGAAGAGGCCCTTGAACGAACTCGCCATCGTCAGAGGCCTTCCGGCTTTTCGCCCTTGGGCGTGCGATGGGGGTGTGCGGGGCGGGCGCGCAGGTAGCCCTTGAAGCGCAGATACTCGGCGACGATCTCGCAGATCGCCCGGTCCCGCGGCAGGCGCTCGACCGCGCAATGCTCGTCCAGCGCCGCCACGACCTCCGGCGGGAAGGTCAGGATGCCGGCGAGCTTCGGTTCGGGCGCCGGATCGGTCTCGTGTTCGGTCTCGCTCACGGTCTGCACCCTCTCTTACACGCCCGATCCGACCGGCGGTGCGCCCTGCTCCGGCGTGGGGATCACACCGAGCCCGTCCGCATCGCCGGGTCGGGTGGCCCCGAGCCGCCGCAGCAGCGCTTCGTAGGTCTGTACCGCCGGGGAGTCCGATTGAAGCTCGCGGGTGTCGGCCAGGAGCCGGCGCACGTCCTCCACGAACAGGTCGCGCGCCTGCCCTCCCCCGGGGCTCGCCTCGAACAGGCGGCTGAGCGCCAGCTCGAACACGCCCATGAGAAGGCCGAGCCGCTCGGTGTCGTCCGCCATCGCTCCCCTCCGGATGTCGTCCCGGCCGCTTGTGCGGTCCGGCCGAAGATTGGAACGCCCATGAGGCGCCCCGCGGTTCCGCCCGTGATAGCGCCGGGGATAATCCAGCCCCCGCCACTGCGCCGCATGGGAAGACGCGCTCTGCCGCTCTAGGTTTTGTTCCTGGATGGCTTTCCCGTAAGGCCGGCAGCCCGCTCGCGGGCCGGTGCGCCCGCGCGGGGGTGCCGCAGCCGTTCGGGGGATGTCGTACGATTCATCGAACCCCGAGCCGCTCGTGTCGCCCCATTCGCTCCTCTCTCGCGCGCGGTCTCCTGGGGCATCCCGAGCCGACGCCTGCGACGAGACGGCGGATGCGCAGGGCGGCTTTCCGGCGCAGGCCATCGCCCGGCTGCGGCGGGCCGGGCATCTCGCCGCGCCCCTGCCCGAGGCGCTGGGCGGCGCCGGATTGTGCGAGCCCGCCCGGGTGGACGCGCTGCGGGCCCTCCTGACGCAGATCGGCCGCGACGATCTCGCGGTCGGGCGGCTCTACGAGGGCCATGTCAACGCGCTGGCCCTGGTGCTGCGTTACGCCGACGCCGCCGTCGCCGAGCGGCTCGCCCGCGACGCGGCGGAGGGCCAGCTCTTCGGCGTCTGGAACACCGAGCCGGCCGAGGGCGGCCTCGTCCTCGACGGTGCGGACGGGCTTCAGGGCGTGAAGACCTACGCCTCGGGGGCGGGCTTCGTCACCCGCCCGCTCGTGACGGCGCGGATCGAAGACGGGCGTCGGCTGATGCTGGTGTTGCGCCTCGAACCCGGTGAACGGGCCGACCTGTCGGATTGGTGCGTCCACGGCATGCGGGCGACCGCGACGGGGACGGTCGATTTCTCCGGGCTCGGCCTGCGCGACGGCGAGGTCATCGGCGCGCCGGACGATTATGGGCGCCAGCCCTTCTTCTTCGCCGGGGCGTGGCGCTTCCTCGCGGTCCAGCTCGGCGGGATCGAGGCGGTGATCGAGACGCACCGGGCGCATCTCGCCGCCACCGGCCGGGCCGAGGACCCGCACCAGCAGGCCCGGTTCGGGCGCGCCATGGTCGCCGCCGAGACGAGTCGCCTGCTCGTCGCCCGCGCCGCCCGCCTCGCCGCCGCGGAAGCCGGCCACCCGGACCGGGTCATCGCCTATGTCAACCTCGCCCGCGCCGCGGTCGAGCAGGCGGGCCTCGACGTGATCACCCTGGCGCAGCGCTCGATCGGTCTCGCGGGTTTCCTCGAGAGCCACCCCTTGGAGCGCCTGATGCGCGACCTCGCGACCTATCTGCGCCAGCCGGCCCCGGATTTCGCCCTGACCGGCATGGCCGCGCACGCGCTGGCGGCCGATGCGCCGCTCCACGCCCTGTGGCCCGACGAGGCAGCCCCGCGCGTCGCGGAGGCTGTGGGATGAGCGGCCGACGGACGGAGACGCTGCCGGAGCACTACTTTTCGGAGATCTACGCCTCCGATCCCGATCCCTGGCGCTTCACCTCCAGCGCCTACGAGGCGGAGAAATACGCCGCGACGCTCCAGGCTCTGCCGCGGGCGCGCTACGAGCACGCTCTCGAGGTCGGCTGCTCCATCGGCGTCTTCACCCGGGCGCTCGCCCCCCGCTGCGGGGCGCTGACCGCCCTCGACGTTGCGCAAGCGGCCCTCGACGCCGCGCAGGCGCGCTGCGCGGCGTATCCGCAGGTCCGCTTCGTCCGCGGCGCGGTGCCGGAGGTCTGGCCGGAAGGCCAGTTCGACCTCATCATCTTCGGCGAGATGCTCTACTTCCTGAGCCCGGAGGATCTGGCCCGCCTCGTCGCGCGGGTGGAGGCGAGCCAGGCGCCGGGGGGCGACTGCGTCCTCGTGCATTGGCTCGGCGAGACCGATTATCCCCTCTCCGGCGACGCGGCGGCGGAGGGCTTCATCGCGGGCGCCGCCCCGTTCAGCCGGGTGCTGTCCGGCGCGCGCACGGAGGCTTACCGCCTCGACGTGCTGCGGCGGGTGGATGGCCCATGATGGTGCGTGCGGAAAAGGCCGTCCCGCGCCACCCGCTCTGGGTGCGCCTGACCCATTGGGTGAACACCGGCGCCTTTCTCGCGCTCCTCGTCAGCGGATTCGCCATCCTGCTCGCCCTGCCCCGGCTGTTCTGGGGCGAGACCGGCGCCAACGACGCCCCGGCCTGGATCGTCCTGCCGCTGCCGGTGAATCTCGAACAGACCGGCTGGGGCTGCAACCTCCACTTCCTCGCCGCCTGGATCTTCGTGCTCAACGGCGCGCTCTACGGGCTCGTCGCCCTGGCGAGCGGGCATTTCCGGCGCCGCCTGACCCCCGATCGCGACCAGCTCCACCCCCGGCACATCGCGGCCGACATCCGCGCGCATCTGCGGCTCACCGGCTCGGGTGCTGCCGGAGCACGCCGCTACAATGTCCTTCAGAAGCTCGCCTATCTCGCCGTCATCCTCGTGCTGGCGCCGGTGATGCTGCTCTCGGGTCTCACGATGTCGCCCGGCGTCACCGCGGCCTACCCGGAGCTGTTCACCCTGTTCGGCGGCCGGCAATCGGCGCGCACGATCCACTTCCTGTCGGCGGCCGGGCTCGTCGGCTTCCTCTTCATCCATGTCTGGCAGGTGCTCGCCAACGGGCCGCTCGACCTGATGCGGGGCATGATCACCGGGCGCTCCGCCCGGCCGACATCCGGGCCGGCGCCGCGAGAGCGCATTCCGACGAAGTGGTTGCCGGTTCGTCGAAAGAATGCGCGTCAAAACAAGGGCCGAGAGACGCCCGCCTGATGCAATCAGGTCGGATACGGCTCGAGAGGAGGACCCGCGATGAGCGATCTCACCCGCCGACGGCTGATGCTCGGCTCCTCAGCTCTCGGGATCGGCGGCCTTCTCGGCGGCTGCGAGCTGATCGAGAACGGCCCGCGCCGGCCGGGCCTCTATGGCTTGAGCGACACCCTGACGCTCGCCACCCAGCGCTTCCTCTTGCGCGACCAGCCGCTGGTGCGGGAGTTCGGGCCGGAGGCGATCTCGGCGGTGTTTCCCACCATCAACACCACCGACCCCGACAATTCCGATTACCGCCGCTCGAAGGCGGTCGGGTTCTCCGACTGGCGCCTGCCGGTGAGCGGTTTCGTGGAGCGGCCCGTCGCCTTCACGCTGGCCGAACTGAAGGCGATGCCGTCCCGCACGCAGGTGACGTTGCATAGTTGCGAGCAGGGCTGGTCGGCCATCGGCGGCTGGACCGGCGTGCCGCTGTCCCATGTTCTGGCGAGTGTCGGGCTGAAACCGGAAGCGCGCTTCATCGTGATTCGAACCGTGGACGGCTGGTGGGACAGCTACGACCTGTTCGACGCCCTGCACCCGCAGACGATCCTGGCCTATGGCATGAATGGCGGCGACCTGCCCGTGGCCCACGGCGCGCCGGTCCGCCTGCGGGTCGAGCGCCAGCTCGGCTACAAGTCGCTGAAATACCTCGCCAGCATCGAGGCCACCGACCGGGTGGACGGGCTCGGCCAGGGCCGCGGCAGCATGGTCTCGGAGATGGGATTTTCCTGGTACGCGGGGATTTGAGGGGGCGGTTCACCCGATCAGCGGCGTGCAGACCGTCCGCCCCTGCCCCGGCAGCGGCACCACCGCCACCTCGACCCCGTAGAGCAGCCGCAGGGTCTCCGGCGTCACCGTCTCCGCCGGAGGGCCCAAAGCGACGAGGCGCCCGCCATGCAGCAGCGCCACCCGGTCGGCGCAGAGGAAGGCGTGGCCGGGATCGTGCGTCGAGAGCACCACGGCGATGCCGCTCTGCGACAGACGCCGCACCTGGGTCAGCACCCGTGCTTCGTTGCCGAAATCGAGGCTCGCGGTCGGCTCGTCCATCACGAGGAGCCGCGGCTCGCCGGCCAGGGCGCGGGCGATCAGCGCGAGCTGGCGCTCGCCGCCGCTGATCTCGGTGTAGATCCGTTCCGCCAAGTGGCCGATGCCCAATGTCGCCAGCGCCCGCTCCGCCGCCGCGCGATCGGCCGGGCCGGGGCTGGCAAAGGCGGAAAGCCGGCTCGCGCGGCCCATCAGCACCACCTCGCGGACGGTGAAGGGGAAGAAGGCGGCATGCGCCTGCGGCACGTAGGCGATGGTTTTTGCGATCTCGCGGCGTGGCAACTCCGACAGGTCGGTGCCGTCCAAGAGAACACGGCCGGCGAGCGGGCGCAGCAGCCCGAGCAGGGTCTTGAACAAAGTGGTCTTGCCGCCGCCATTCGGCCCGAGCAGGCAGAGCGCCTCGCTGTCCCGAAGCGTCAGGCTGACCCCGGAGCCGACGGTGCGGGCGCCGTAGCCGAAGGCGAGGTCGCGGATCTCCAGGATCACGCCCAGCCCCGCTTTCCCGCGGCCAGCAGCCAGAGGAAGAACGGCGCGCCGACGAGCGCCGTGAGGATGCCGAGCGGCACCTCGATGGTCGCCAAAGTGCGGGCCAGGAGATCGACCGCGGTGAGATAGCCCGCCCCGAGCAGCATCGAGGCGGGCAGCAGGCGGCGGAAATCCGGCCCGACCAGAAGCCGGGCGACATGCGGGACGATCAGCCCGATCCAGCCGATGACGCCCGTCACCGAGACTGCGGCGGCGGTCACCAGCGTCGCGCCCGCGACGAGAAGCGGGCGCAGCCGGCGCGTCTCGACGCCCAGCGCGCGGGCCTCCTCGTCGCCCAGACTCATCAGGTTCACGCGCCAGCGCAACAGCACCAGCGGAGCGAGACCGAGGGTCATCGCCGGCAGGATCGCGGCGATGTCGCTCGCAGTGACGGAGGCGAGGCTGCCGAGCAGCCAGAAGGTGATGGCGGGGAGCTGGTTGTAGGGGTCGGCGAGCACCTTGAGCAGCGAGATCCCGGCCCCGAGCAAGGCGCCCACGGCGACGCCCGCGAGCACCAGCGTCAGCACCGGATCGTGCCGGCGCACCGCGAGCCCGACGGTGTAGACGGCGCCCACCGCGGCGAGCCCGCCAGCGAAGGCGAGGCACTGGATCGCCGCCACGGGCAGGGCGAGCACGATGCCGAGCACCGCGCCGAGGCTTGCGCCGGCCGAAACCCCGAGGATGTCCGGCGAGACGAGGGGATTGCGAAACAGCCCCTGATAGGTCGCCCCCGCCGCCGCGAGCCCGGCCCCGACCACGAGCGCCCCGAACACCCGCGGCAGGCGCACGTTCAGCACCACAATCTGCGCGGCCGGATCGAGGGCGGAGGCTTGGCCGAAGAGCTTGGCGACGAGCACCCCGAAAACGTCGGCGAGCGGCACGGGGTAGCGGCCGATCCCGAGGGAGACGAACACGAGGAGGATCAGCGCGAGCGGCGCCAGGGCTGCCAGCGGGAGGAAGCGGCGCCGTGCGGGGCGGGCCTCAGCGGCGCGCACGGCCTCGCTCACCGGGTCGGCCCCGGTCCGGCGGCGTCGCGCAGGAGGCGGTCGAGCTGCTCGGGCGTAAGCTCGACCCGGTAGAAGCGCTTGTAGAAGTCGCGCACGGCGTCGCCGAGCGTCTGCGGGAACTGTTCGGGGAAGAACAGGCCGGCGAGCCAGCGCAGGCCGATCAGGCGATTGACCCCCGGCGGGGCATCGACCCAGCCGAAGGGCAGCGTCGGCACCGCGTGGACGCGGCCCTCGCGCACCGCCTTCAGCCCGTTCCAGAGCGGGTCGGCGGCGGCGAGCTTCGGGAAGTCGGGATCGAGGGCGATGATCACGTCCGGGTTCCAGACCAGCACCTGCTCGGGCGAGACGGCGGCGAGCCCGCCGGCCCCGGCGCCGGCCACGTTGCGCCCGCCCGCCGCCTCGATGATCTCGGTGTTGATCGAGCCGGACAGGCCCGTCTCCAACCCGCGGGGGCCGCGGCCGTAATAGACGCGCGGGCGCTTGTCTTCCGGCACCGCGGCCACCGCCTCGGCCACCCCCTTCAGGATTTTTTCGGATTCGCCGGCGAGCGCTTCGCCTTCTTCCGCTGCGCCGATCAAGGCCCCCAGGGTGCGGTAGGTCTCGGGCGTTGCGGTGAAACGTCCGTCGAGCAGCAGGTAGGGAATGCCGGTCTGCGCCTGAACCCGGTCGGCCAGCGAGGCGTAGGTGGCCGCCGTGCTGCCGACATCGACGATGAGGTCGGGCTTGAGCGCCAGCACCGCCTCGACATTGGCGCTGCCGCCCCGCCCCGTCAGCCGCCCGGTGGCGGGCAGGTCGCGCAGCGCGGGGTTGAGGAATGCGCGCTCCTCCGAGCTCGGCGCCCGCGGCCAGCCGATCATCTTGTCGGGCGCCAGGGTGGAGAGCAGCACCGCCGCGGGCGGGCCGGCGGCGAGCACCCGGAGCACCCTGTCCGGCACCTCGACCCGGCGCCCGGCGGCGTCGGTGAAGGGCCGGGCCGAAGCGAGGCAGGGCCACAGCCACAGGCAGGCGAGCGCGAGAAGGCAGCGGAGCAGCGGCATCGGGGAAGGGCGTCTCCCGTGATCGGACGTTCCCTATAGCCGCTTCCACTCCGGTTGGCGCCGCGCCCGAACCGCGCCGGCCCTGCCGGGTTGGCCAAAGCCCTGATATCAGGACCGACCTCGCGCGAGTGTCCCCGAACCCATGCCCGATCCGGCCGTCAGCCACCGCCATATCGACCTCCGGGGTCTGCGCCTGCACGTCGCCGAGGCGGGGCCGGCGGGGGGAGAGCCGACGATCCTGCTGCACGGCTTTCCCGAATTCTGGTTCGGCTGGCGGCATCAGATCGGGCCGCTCGCGGGAAGCGGCCTGCGCCTCCTCATCCCCGACCAGCGCGGCTACGGCCTGAGCGACCGGCCCAAGGGCATCGCCGCCTACCACCTCGACCGGCTCGCCGGGGACGTGATCGCGCTGGCCGATGCCTACGGGCTCGCGCGCTTCAACCTCGTCGGACACGATTGGGGCGGGCTCGTCGCGTTCTGGGTCGCGAGTTTCCACCCCGAACGGGTCGAACGGCTCGCCGTGCTGAACGCCTGCCATCCCAGCGTGTTCGGCCCCTATCTCCGGCGCCATCCGGGGCAAGCCCTGCGCAGCGCCTATGCCGGCTTCTTCCAGCTCCCCCTGCTGCCCGAACGGGTACTGACGGCGCGGGAGGGGCGCCTCCTGCGGGCCCTGATGCGCCGGTCGAGCGCGCCCGGCACCTTCACCGAGGCCGAGCTTGATCGCTACGCGCGCGAATGGCTGCGCCCCGGCGCGGTCACCGCGATGCTGAACTGGTATCGGGCGCTCGCTCAGCTGCCCCGCGAGCGACACCCGCCGAAGGTCACGGCGCCGACCCTGATCCTATGGGGCGAGCGCGATCAGGCGCTCCAGACTGGCCTCGCCGAGGCGAGCCTGGACCTGTGCGAGCGGGGCCGCCTGCAGCGTTTTCCGAAAGCGACCCATTGGGTGCAGCACGACGCGCCGGAAGCGGTCAACGCCGCGCTGATCGAGTTTCTGGGGCGGTCGTAGACCACTTTCGAGGAATGCCGGGGCTCTGCCCCGGCACCCCGCCAAAGGGATGATCCCTTTGGATTTACCGCCTCTCAGCGGCCGCTCATGCCGGCGCCGCCCTCGGTGCCGCCACGCGCGCCGGACCCACCGCGGGTCTCGCTGCCGCGGTTGCCACCCGTGTTGCCCATGCCGCCGCCCTGCTCGGAGGCGTTGCGGGCACCGCCGCGCTCGTTGCCCTCGCCGCGCATGCCGACATTGCGCATGCCCTCGCCGCCCCGGCCCTGCTCCATCGAGCGGCCGCCGCGCTCAGCCCCGCGGGTCTGCTCGGAGGCGCGCATCGTATTGCGTTCGCTACCGCGGGTCTCGCTGCTGCGGCTGCGCAGATCGGTGCGGGTCTCCGACCCACGGACCTCATTGCGCTCGCGGAAGCCGGCATTGACCGTGCCGCCGCGCCGCTCGGTGGTCGAGACGGTGGTGGAGAGACGGCGGTACTCGGGCGAGCCGTACATGACGCGCTGGCCGCGGATGGTGACGAAGCGGCGCGTCTCGCCGACGCTGACGAGGCGGCGATATTCCGGCGAGCCGTAGATCACGCGGTGACCGCGGATGGTGACGTAGCGGCGCGGGCCGGTGCTGCGGCGCTCGGTGACGATCAGACGGCGATATTCGGGAGAACCGTACACGACCCGTCGGCCGCTGATGAACACGTACCGGCCCTCGCGGCGATGGCCGCCTTCGACAGTGGTGGAGCGTAGATCGGTGCGGCTGCTGACATGGGTGCGGTCATGCGTGCGATCCTGGATCCGGTCGCTCCGCTCGGCGCGCGCTTGGCTACGGATCGTGTCGTTCCGCTCTCCGCGCTCGGCCGTCTCGCGGCCGCTCATGCCGCGCTCCGAACCGCGCTCGCCGCGGGCCATGTCGCCGCGATCCGCCCTGCCCCGGCCGGCCTCAGACCCGTCCCGGTCGTTCCGGGCGGCGCTGCGCTCACCGCCCATGGCGTTTCCGCCCCCACGCGCCTCGCTGCCCGTGGCACCCATGCCGCCGCGCTCGCCGCCCGACATTCCAGATTGTCGGCCGGCTTGCCCGCCGGACTGCTCGGCACCGGCCCGCATGCCGCCGCGCTCGGACCCACCGGTCGCGGCGCTTTGAGCGTAGACCGACGTGCTCATGAGCAGCGCGGCAAGACCCATCGCAATCGTCTTCATGGCGTATCCTCCGAAACTTGAGACGCTCGAAACGTCGCAAATGACAAAAGGGTTCTGCCAAAAGATGCGGGAGCAGAAAAAGTCTGATCATTCGCGCGCGGATTGATTTATGTGAACAAGCGTAGCCATTTTGCGCGAATGACGTCTTGCGTGTTCTATGCCGTCATGGCCGCTCCGCTCTGATGACGGGATCGACCGTTGTCTCGATGCGAGCGAAGCCATGATCGGCTTGCGCTTCACGTGCTGGAAGTTGCCCGCCACGGACCGTATTCCATTCGGCCGCAGGGAAAAATTTCGATCAATTGTGAATATTAGAGATTTTATTAATCCCCAATCGCGATGATTTGTAGCCTCTTGAAGGGATTATATGGTGCGCCGCGATATCACTATCCGCACGAAGCTCATTGCCGCGTTTGGTCTCCTCACGTGCTTCGTGCTCACCCTCGGCTTTCTCGGGGCGCGCAGTGCCGCAACGATCAACGACCTTCTGCTGGAGACCGAGTTGCGGGATCTTCCCAAAACTCAGACCGTCGGCGAACTCAACGATTGGGCCGGGCGCCTGACCATCAGTCTGTTTCGCTACACCTTGAATGGCAGCGATGCGCAGACGGCCAAGGAGGTCGATGCCGAGATCAACGCCCGGATCAGCGAGGTCGGGAAACTCGTTGCACGCTACGAGCAATTCGAAAAATCGGACGAGGAGGCCAAGGTCCTCGAAAGCTTCAAGAAGAATTGGGCGACCTATCTCGGATCGATGCCGGCCCTGATGACGGTAGCACGCACGGGCGACATCGACCAAGCCCGCAAGATGATCGACACGGTCGTGACCCCGCATCGCAAGCGTGCCTTGGATGATGCCAAGCAGCTCTACACCTTCGCCAAGGCCTCGGCCGCAAAGGCCGGCGAGGTCGCCGCCGCGACCTACGACCGGGCACGCAACATCGCCATCGGCGCGTCCCTCTTCGCGGTGCTCGCATCGGTTCTGGTCGGTAGCCTGATCGTGTGGAGCGTCGGGCGCAGCTGCGCGGGCATCATCGGCACGATGCAGGCCCTGGCGGCCGGCGACCTCTCCACCGAGGTGACGGAACGCGGGCGTTCGACGGAATTCGGCAAGATCGCCGACGCGGTGCAGGTCTTCAAGGAAGGCATGATCCGGATGCGGGCCCTGGAGGCCGAGACCGCGCAGGCGCGGCTGGCGGCCGAGGAGCAGCGCAAGGCGGGCATGCGTCAGATGGCGGATGCGTTCGAGGCTGCGGTCGGCGGCATCGTCGGCCGGGTGTCGTCGTCGGCCGGCGAGCTGCAGGGCACGGCGCAGACGATGACGGCGACGGCGAACCAGACGGCGAGCCAATCCACGACCGTCGCGGCCGCGGCGGAAGAGGCGGCCTCGAACGTCAACACGGTGGCGGCCGCCGCCGAGGAGCTTGGCGCGTCGGTGCAGGAGATCGGGCGGCAGGTGGCGGGATCGGCCGACCTGGCGCGGATCGCCGTGAACGAGGCCGACCAGACCGCGGCCTTCGTGCATGAACTCACCACCACGGTCTCCAAGATCGGCGAAGTGGTGGTGATGATCTCCGGGATCGCCTCCCAGACGAACCTGCTCGCCCTCAACGCCACGATCGAGGCGGCGCGGGCCGGCGAAGTGGGGCGCGGCTTTGCGGTGGTGGCCGCCGAGGTGAATGAACTGGCCTCCCAGACGGCCCGGGCGACCGAGGAGATCGGCCGGCAGATCGGGCAGGTGCAGGGCGCCACCGGCCAGGCGGTGACGGCGATCGGCACCATCAGCGTGCGCATCCGCGAGATCAGCACGATGGCCGCCTCCATCGCCGCGGCGGTGGAGCAGCAGGGTGCCGCCACGCAGGAGATCGTGCGCAATGTCGGGCAGGCCGCGGTCGGGACCGGTGAAGTGACGGCCAACATCGCGGGCGTCGCGGGCGCGGCGGAGGAAACGGGTGCGGCGGCAAGCCAAGTCCTGGCCTCGGCCTCCGCCTTGTCGCGCCAGTCCGAACACCTCTCCACCGAGGTTCACCGCTTCCTCGCCACGGTGCGCGCCGCCTGATCCCAATGCGGAGCCGAGCCTGACCCGACCCCGCCCGCAAGGGCGGGGTTTTTTCATGCAAGGGTGCGCGGGCGGATGGCGCCGTTCGGCGCTTGAAAGGGACGGCGAAGACGGCAGGACAGGACCGCTCGGCCCGAGAGCCCGATCAGACGCGAAGATAGCTCCAGCCCGCTTCCTGCAACGCGACGAGCCGGACGGCACCGGCGCGGACCACGCCCACATTCGGCAGCAGTTCCAGCTTGCGCCCTTCCGCGTGCTCCATGGCCGTGATGGTGTTGCCGCAAGCCGAGATGACGAGGCCGGGCACACTCGCCGTCACCGAGTGGAGGCGCGCCTTGGCCGGCGAGGTGTCGGCCCGGACCATGTGCAGGCCGGGCCCGTAGGCGACGATCTCGACCTCGAGTTCCTCGGCGGCCTCGCCGTATTCGCGCGCGAGGTTCACGGCATTGTTGAGGGCGAGATCGAAGACGCCGGCATCGTTCGTGCTGACCTGTATCGCGACCCGGTGCGTCTTCGCACCCGTTTCCGCGGCGCTCGCCGACTTGGCGGCCAGGAGGCCGGCGATCAGCGCCGCGATGCCCGAGACGCCCCTGCGCGACACCATCATCTCCGTCCCTCCCGGCTCCGCGCTGCCCTCGGCGGCGCGCTTCCCGCTTGATTCAAGCGGGAAGCGTATCATGCCGGCACGAACCGATAGGCATCTCCGGACCGCTCGACGCGGCCGATCCCCGAGCCCGGCAGATGGAAGCCGACCAGCGTCGCCCGCTCGTTGGCCAACCGGTCGAGCAGGGCGAGGCGGGTGCGGATCGCAAGGTCGCGGTCGAGGTCGCTCCCGAAGGCCCAGGCGGGGCGACGGAAGGAGATGACGGCGTGGCTCAGGGCATCGCCGCCGATCAGGACCTGCTCCCGCCCTGCCTCGACGAGGACGGAGGCGTGGCCGGGCGTATGCCCCGGCGTCGCCACGTAGGTGAGGCCGGGCGCGATCGCCTCGCCGGGCTTGCGCCGCTCCACCTTGGCTTCGAGGCGCCTCAGAATACGCCGCGAGCCGACGGCGAAGCCCTTCAGCCAATCCGGCACCAGGGTCTCGACGTCGTCGCGGGTCCAGAAGTCCCATTCCGCGGCCGGCACGACGTAGCGGGCATTCGGGAACCGCTCGCTGTCGTCGAAATCGTCGATGGCGCCCCAGAGGTGATCGGGATGGGCGTGGGTGAACACCACCGTGGTGATCGCCTCGCGCGGAACGTCCCGGCGCTCCAGGGCCTCCCCGAGCTTTCCCGCCGTCGGCTGGAACGAGCTTCCCGAACCCGCATCGATCAGGATGACCTCGCGGCCGACCCGCACGAGGCTTGCATTGGTCGGGATCGGGCTCGCCTCCGCCGGCTGTCCCTCGGCCCTGAACGCCGCCTCCACCTCCGCCTGCTTCGCGTCGGGGAGCATGAAGGCCAGGGAGGACGACAGGGTCCCGTCGCTCGCCGTCTCCACGGTGGCCGCGCCGATCCGAAGCGGGGTCAGGGCGGTGGCCTGCGCCCGTCCGCCCGGCCAGGCGGAGGCCAGCATCGCCGCCATGCCGGCGACGAGGGTTCGCCGGTCGCAGCCCAGGGCGGATGATCTCCGCCAAGCCGTCTCGTGGGCGTCGCGCATCGACGGGTCTCCCGCATTCCGGCCGGACATTACTGGACCGGCGGCGAAGTCGATGCCTTCTCGGGCGTCACGTCGAGGATGCGGGCGCGGCCGGTGATGGTCGCCGCCTTCGGCAGGCAGTTCGTCATGCAGGGCTTGGCCGTCCAGAATTCGTTCTCCGCGGTCTCGCGGTCGTCCATGACGAAGTTCTTCTCGTTCGGCAGGCGGATCGTGGCGAGGTTGCGCTCGTTCACCTCGAAATCCTGATCCTTCAGGATGTCGTTGAGGTGGAGAAGGTAGGCCGTGACCGAGTAGGTCTCGTCCGGTGTCAGCGTCTGCGCCGCGCCGAACGGCATCGCCCGGTGCACGAAATCGAACACGGTCGAGACGTAGGGCCAGTAGGAGCCGACGGTCTTGACCGGGCTGTCCGATTTGAGCGTGCCAGCCCCGCCCGCCAGCTCGGGCCAGCGGCCGGCGCCCTCGCCGAACTCGCCGTGGCAGCTGGCGCAGCGCTCCTGGAAGATCGTCTCGCCGAGCGCCGCCGTGCCCTTGCCGACCGGCAGCCCCTGCCCGTCCGGCCGCACGTCGATGTCCCAGCCCTTGATCTCCTCGGGCGTCGCGACGCGTCCGATGTTCAGGCGCTCCGAGGCCGCAGGCGAGGCGGCGAGGACGAGGGCCGCAAGGGCGGCCCCGATGCCGTTACGCGACCTCGACATTCTCGATCTCCCCGCTGGGCAGCACGTGCCAGGTCTGGATGCCGTTGTTGTGGTAGATCGAGTTCAGGCCGCGGTGCTGGCGCAGGGCCGCCTTGGTCGGCTGCACGTAACCGGTCTCGTCGATCGCGCGGGATTGCAGCAGAAGCGGATCCCCGTTCCAGTCGAACTCGTAATAGAAGCGCGTCAGCGCCTTATCGAGCACGGGGCCGTCGAGGCGGGCGGCGCGCCAGTTGCGGCCGCCGTCGAGGGAGATGTCCACGCCCTTGATCGCGCCGCGCCCGGACCAGGCGAGCCCCGAAAGCACCGTGAAGCCCTTGTGGTGGATCGGCGCCTGCGGGCTCGGATTGGTGATGACGGACTTGGCGTCCATGGCCCAGGTGAAGCGGCGCGCCTGCCCATCCGGCAGCAGGGCGGTGTATTTCGAGGTCTCCTCGCGGGTGTGCCAGGGCTCGTCGCCGACCTTGATCCGGCGCAGCCACTTCACCCACATGTTGCCTTGCCAGCCGGGCAGGACGAGGCGCAGCGGATAGCCGTGCTCGGGGTAGAGCGCCTCGCCGTTCATGGCATAGGCGACGATGGCGTCGTCGAGCGCCTTCTCGATCGGCACCGAGCGGGTCATCCCGGAGGCGTCGGCGCCCTCGGGCAGCAGCCACTTGGCGTTGGTCTTGAGGCCCGCCTCCTCCAAGAGGCGTTTGAGCGGGACGCCGGTATACATCACGCAGTGGATCATGCCGTGGGTGAACTGGCAGCCGTTGAGCTGCGCGCCCTTCCACTCCATGCCCGAATTGGCCGCGCATTCGAGGAAGGCGATGCGGTTGACGCGGGGGAAGCGCTTCAGGTCCTCCAGCGTCAGCATCAGCGGCTTCTCGACGAGGCCGTGGATCATCAGCCGGTGCTCGGTCGGGTCGATCTCGGCGATGCCGCCGTGATGGCGCTCGAAGCCGAGGCCGTTCGGGGTGATGATGCCCTCCAACTGGTGCAGCGGCGTGAAGCTGACCGAACTCTGGCGCGAGGCGGTGAGCCACTCGACATCGCGCCGGATCACGTCCGCCTCGAACTTCGACGGGCGGCCATAGGGGCGGCTGACGACGCCGTCGCCGAGGGATTGCGACCATTCGGGCACGTTCGGCGGCAGGTTCTTCGCGTCCGGCGTTCCGGCCGCGGCCCGGCCGGCGAGGGTGCCGGCCCCGACCGCGCCGCCGAGCGCCAGACCGCTGCGCAGGAAGGACCGTCGGGACGTCCGGCCCGATGGGTCGGGGCGCTGCTTCGGTTCAGACATGGGCCCTCCGAACTCTTTCATGTATTATGATATGTGAATGTATTGCGGATGATTAGGCGCCCCGGACACTGACTTGGGCCGGTGTCGGATTCACCGTGCCCTTGCGCCGGATATGCGCGGCCACGACGTCCCAGATCGGCGGTCCCTCGGTCCCCTCGTTGACGCTGGCCCAGCCGGCCACGGTGTAGGAGGTCCCGGCCTCGATGGGCTTGCCGGTGCGCAGCAGCATCAGGTCGGAGATGCGTTGGCCGGCCGGGCGGGCGACGTCGATGGCGTAGGAGACGCCGCCGACCCGCACCATGTCGCCGCCCTGCTGGTAGTACGGGTCGGCGTTGAAGAGGTTGTCGGCCACGTCCTCCAGCACGTCCTTGAGCCGGGCCCCCGTCATGGCCATGCGGTAGGCGGCCGGATAGGTGATGGCGGTGGCGTTGTAGACATCCTCGCGGGTGATCGGCTGGCCCGGCAGCAGGGTCGTGCCCCAGCGGAAGCCCGGCGAGAGGGCGATCTCGGCCTCGCGCTCGGCGAGCAGCGCGTCGCAGATCATGTCGTCGAGGGTGCCGTTGAAGTTGCCGCGCCGGTAGAGCAGGCTCTCGGTGCGGCCGAGTTCCTCCGTCAGCATCGCCTCGTGGGGCGCGCGGATCGCTTGGATCTTGGCCGCCATCGCCTTCTGCGGCGCGATGACGTCGGAGAAGATCGGGATCAGCTTCGAGCGAAACCCCTTCACCGCCCCGTCGCGCACATCGAGATCGACGCGGGTGAGGAACTTGCCGTGGCTGCCCGAGGCGATGAGCAGGGTCTGGCCGACCTTCACCGCCTGCGGCAGCGCATCGTGGGTGTGGCCGGTGAGGACGACGTCGATCCCCCTCACCCGCGCGGCGAGCTTGCGATCGACATCGAAGCCGTTGTGCGAGAGCAGCACGACGAGGTCGGCGCCCTCCTTGCGGGCCTTGTCGACGCTGGCCTGCACGTCCTCCTCGCGGATGCCGAAGGACCAGTTCGGGATCATCCAGCGCGGGTTGGCGATGGGCGTGTAGGGGAAGGCCTGCCCGATCACCGCGACCTTGGCGCCGCCGCGCTCGAACATCTTCGTGGATTCGAAGGCCGGCTCGTTCCACTCGGCGTCGCGCACGTTCTGGCCGAGGAAGGGGCAGCCGAGCCCCTCGACGATCTCTTTGACGCGCTCGGTGCCGAGGGTGAACTCCCAATGGCCCGTCATGGCGTCCGGCTTGAGGAGCGCCATGCAGTCGACCATGTCCTGGCCCTTGCTCAGCATCGACGTATAGCTGTTCTGCCAGGTGTCGCCGCCGTCGAGGAACAGAACCTTGTCGCCGCGCTCGGCGCGGATCGCGTCGAGCACCGTGGCGATGCGGTCGAGACCGCCCATGCGGCCGTAGCTGCGCGCCAGCGCGACGTAATCCTCAGGGGTCAGGGCATGGGCGAGCGGCGAGCCGCCGGGGATGCCGAACATCTCGAGCGTGGCGCGACCGGTGATGTGGGGCACCTGCCCCCGCGCCTCGCCGACGCCGAGATTGGTCGAGGGCTCACGGAACAGCACGGGCCTCAACTGCGCGTGGATGTCCGTCAGGTGGACCAGGGTGACGTTGCCCATCGGCTCGAAGGCCAGCAGGTCGTCCTGAGCGAGGCGCTGCTGGGCGAAGGCGCGGGTCCAGCCCGACGGCACCAGGGCGGCGGTGGCAGCGGCGATCTGCAGGAAGTCGCGGCGTGAGGTCATGGCGGGTTCCGACACTCAGTTGCGGACGGCCGGGGTCTCGACCGGCAGGCCGAGTCCACGCCAGGCGACGTAGGTTTCAAGCGCGACGAACTCGTCGGATAGCGGGGCGTAGGGGGTGGCCCGGACATCCTGCATGCAGCCCTCCATGCGCTCGTGGAGCGGCACGAGGCGCTGGTCGCGCAGGCGATAGACCGGGAAGCCGTTGCTCTGTCCCTGGCTGAGGAAGTCGGCGCGCAGGTACTTGCCGTGGTTCGATTGGTGGCAACTCGCGCAGGCCAGATCGAGCTGGCCGTTGCGCTGATAGTAGAGGGCCTTGCCGCGCTCGAACCACGGCGTCATCGGCCCGTCGACCGTCACGGCGCCCGGCATGCCGCTCGACTGGTTGCGGAGGTAGGTCGTCATTGCGGTCAGCTCCGGCGTGCCGAAGGCCCAGGGCTCGGCCTTCAGCGCCCCGCTGCGGCAGAGGTTGATCCGCTGTTCGAGGTTGACCGGCTTGCCGAGCCTCTCGTTCCACTTCGGATAGGCCGCCGCGACGCCCTTCATCGATGTCGCGGCCTCGTTGTGGCAGCTCGCGCAGGACTTGCCCGCCGCGCCGTCCGCCTTCGACCAGAGTTCCTGGCCCTGTTCCACGGCGAGGAAGCCGGGATTGTTGAAGTCGTCGGCCTGCATGGCCTGCGTTTCCTTGGAGCGGAAATACAGACCCGAGACGACCTCCTCGAACGGGGAATCGGGGCTTTGCGGCTTGATGCCGTGTCCCTGCCAGGCCGGGCGCTCCGAGGCGTCCTGCGCGTGCGGGGCGGCGGCACAGACGAGGATCGCGGCGGCGGCCAGGGCCACACGAAGGGGAACGGACGGCATGGAAGCTCCGACTGGGTGGTGGCGGGCCTCCGGGGCGGGATGCTCCGGGAGAGCGTCGGGGCGATCGCCCCGGAGCGCATTCCGGCGACGCAGATGCCGTCAGGCCGGAGGCGGCTCTAGGAGAGTGTCACGAGACCTTGATCTGCTCGGTCGCCTGGATCTTGGAGCCGTCGTCGTCGATCCAGGTGAAGGTCAGCGTCCCGGATTCGGCGGGCTTGATCTTGAACTGGAAGTACGGATTCGCCGACACGGCGCCTTCCATGTTGGCGCTGAAGATCGTCTTGCCGTTCAGGTCGCAGTTGAACGTGTTCAGGATCTTGCGTGGGATGGTCTTGCCGTCCTTGTCCTTGCGCTGGCCGGATTCCATCGTGTGCGAGACGAGCGTCTTCACCTCGATGACACCGCCCTTGGCGACCTCCTTCTTGTCCAGTTTGATCCGCGGCTTCACGTCGGCCATGTCGTCCTCCCGGTCTCGTGCTTGAATCGATTGGTCTCGGCGGTAGAGCGCATTGCGACGACGTGGTCGCCGGTTCGTCGGAATGCGCTCTAGCCGCCGCAGCCGCCGATGGTGACCTTCACCTGCTTCACGTCGCTGAAGACCGAGCCGTCGTTCATGCGGGCGAGCGCGATGACGTTCTGGGTCTCGGCGAGGCGGATCCGCGTGTTGGCCTCGGCGACGCTCGACGGCGTGAACCGGAAGCTGATGACGCCGGGGTTCGGATTGCCTTCGGCGAGGATCATCACCTCTTCGACGAAGCTTTCCTCCGTCATCGGTGCCTCCACGGTCACCGTCATCGGCACGGTGTTGCCGTTCTCGGCGATCTCGGGGAGTTCGAGCCTGACCTTGCCCCGGACCGGCTCCTTCCCGCGGGTGAAGGCCTTGATGGCCTCGTCGCTGGCGTTCTTGGCCGCGTGAGCCGGGCCGGCGCGTAGCGCCAGCGTCGTCGCCACCACGGCGCCGGTGGCGAGGGCCAGGGCGTGGCGTCGGTTGATTGCGTGTCTCATCGGGGGCGGTTCCTGGGTCACTTCAGGGTGGTGAGGTAGGCGACCACGTCCTCGACCTGCTGGGCGGTGAGGATCGGCTTGCCCTGGAATTCGGCGCGCACGCGGCTCAGTCCGTCGACCCGGTAGAAGGCCGGCATCACCGTCGCCTCGCTGAAGACGTGCTTGGGGTTGACCACGATCATGCGCAGATGCGCCGCGTCCCAGCGGCTCGCGACGCCGTCGAGGGAGGGGCCGACCTCGCCGTGGAACGACTCGCTCTTGAGCGATGAAATCTGATGACAGCCGAGGCAATTGCCCTGACGGCGGTTCACCACGACCTTGGCGCCGGCGGCGGCGTCCCCGGGCTTATCGGTGAGCGGATCGGGAATGGCGTCGGTGCCGTCGAGCGCGACGATCTTGAACGGCGCCAAGCCGCCCGGAGCCGGCTCTGCTCCGGCAGCGGTCGCCAGAGCACAGGCTCCCGCGATCGCAAAGGCATGAATCTGCCTGCGCATCTGGCGTTTCCCCGGTAGGCCGTCTTGGGCGGCTTGCGCGGCCGTTTCTGGCCGCTCGCGGCGTCGGCGGGGTCCAACCCATCGACATATGCGAATTATTGCAAGTTTGACGGTGAGAGGCTCCGAGTCAAGTCGAAATATTTCAGGGAGCCGAAGTCGTCAGCACTTCCTATCCCTTTTGGCCGGGCCCCGAGCTGCGCAGGTACTCGCGCAGGCTCGTCCGCTCGTAGCCGCGCTCGGCCACGAAGGCGAAGGTTCGGCGAAAGTCCTCCGGCGCCACGTAGCCCTGCATGCGCAGAACCTCGCGCTCCCGAGGGCGCTTGCCCGCCAGAGCCGCGCCCGCGAAGAATTGCAGGGTCGGCGTGAAGCGGATGCCGTACTTCTCCGCGAAGCGCTTCTCGGACAGGCGCTCCCCGTCGAAATCCGTCACCTCCCGCGCGCCGATGATGTTGAGCTGCAAGATCTCGAACCGGTCGCGGACGAAGGCGCTCGCCTCCGCATTCGCGAAGTTCACGAGATGCATCTCCTTGCAATAGGGGCAGCCCTTCAACTCCCAGAGCACGGCGAGGCGCTTGCCGCGCGCCTGCGCCGCCTTCAGGTCGTCGGGCAGGTCGAGGAAGCTTTCGAGGAACCAGGGCTGCCGGTAGAGGCCGTCATCGCCCAGGATCGGTTCCAGCATCGGCTCGGCTCCGGCGGGCCGCGTCAAGCCGAGTGCGAGAACGCCCGCGAGGAACCGGCGCCGGTTGGACATGGCGTTCCCTCAAAATATTCTGCTTCATGCATGTGTAGGGCGCTTCCGCGGCGCCTGGCAATCCGGAGAACGCGTTCCGTGCACCCGCGACGCCCGCCAGCCGCCCTGCGCCGGGCCGTCTTCGGCGCCCTCCTCGTCACCGCGCTCGCGGCGCAAGCCGGCCCGCCACCCGGTCCCGAGATCGGCGTGATCCTCGAGCGCCTCCAGGGGGACCGGCGCGTGGTCCTGGCCTACCTCGCCCACGACAATCCCGACCTCGCCCTGACCGCCCTCGACCGCTGGCGCGCGACGCTGCGGGCGGAGGGCGCGCGGCTCGCCGCGGCCCGGCAAGGGCGCTCCGACCCGGGCCCCGTTCTCGAGGCACTGGATGCGTCCCTGGCCGAGGCGGCGCAGGCCGTCGAGCGCGCGGATCTTGCGCGGGCCCGCGCGCTCGTCGAGGCGGCGACCGCTCCCCTCGATGCGTGGCGGCGCGCGGAGGGCCTGCGCCTCTTCTCCGATTGCATCGCGGATCTCTCCGGGCGCTACGACGCCCTGGACCGGTATCGTCAGGCCGGTCCGGATCTCGGCGACGTGCAGGTCCGCGCCGGGGTCGGGACCGCCGCCGCCGAGGTGGCCACAGCCATCGGACTTTGCGACGGGCAGGCCGGCGCGCGCATCCGGTCCGACCCGGAATTCCGGCGGCTGGCGGACGGGATGTCGGATAGCCTTGCCAAGATCCCGGCGGCGCTCGAGGCCCGCGACCCGGCGCGTCTGCACCGCCTGCTGATCGAGCTGCGGGCCTTCGAGCGGCTCCTGGCGTTCCGTTACGGGTGAGCCTGCGCGTCGGACGCTCAGCCGACGCGCCCGAGGACGGGCACCGCATCCGTCAGCCACGCGCCGACCAGCGGCATCCAGCCGCCGAAGATGACGAGCCCGGTCGCCACGAGGGCGAAACCCATCGCCGCCTCGACGGTGCGCAGGTGGCGCCGGAACCGGCCGGCCAGCCTCAGGAAGGGGCCGGTGAAGAAGGCCGCGGCGAGGAAGGGCAACCCGATCCCGGCGGCATAGGCCGCGAGCAGCCACGCGCCGCGGGCGACCTCGTCCTCACCCCCGGCGAGCAGCAGGATGGAGGCCAGGACCGGCCCGACGCAGGGCGTCCATCCGAACGCGAAGGCGAGCCCGACGAGGAAAGCCCCGACGACGCCCTCCGGACGGGCCTCGACCTGAAAACGCACGTCCCGCAGGAGCGGCATCCAGCGAAACACGCCGATCATGTGAAGCCCGAGCCCGACGATCACGATGCCGGCGATTCGGGACAGGATGCCGACATGGTCCGCCAGGAACTGGCCGGCCGCGGAGGCGCTCGCGCCGAGCGCCACGAAGATCGCCGAGAAGCCGAGCACGAAGGCCAGGGCGCGCAGGACGGCCCGACGGGCGAGGCTGCGGTCCGGCCGCTCGACCAGCTCCTGCAACGAGGCGCCGGCCAGGAAGCAGAGATAGGGCGGCACGAGCGGCAGGATGCAGGGCGAAAGGAACGAGAGCAGCCCTGCCCCGAAGGCGGTCAGGATCCCGATATCGGCCGTCACGGTGCCCCCTCGAATATATTCGATTTTTCCTATATCATGCGCGTGGATGATGCGGTTGGGAAGGCCGATGCACGCAACGCGGCGGTCGATGATGGCGTGGGCGGGCGGGCTCGCCCTGCTGCCCGCGACGGCGGAGGCTGCCGAGATGCTGTTGTTCGAGCGGCCGGGTTGCCCCTGGTGCCGGGCATGGGACGCGGCGATCGGCCCGATCTATCCGCGATCGGAGGTGGGACGGCGGGCGCCGCTGCGGCGCATTGACCTCGCTGCCGACCTGCCGCCGGGACTCACGCTCAAGCGCCCGATCCGCTACACACCGACCTTCGTTCTCGTCGAGGACGGGCACGAGGTCGGCCGAATCGAGGGATATCCGGGCGAGGATTTCTTCTGGGGACGTGCCGAGCGGCTGCTCGGCCTGTCGCCCGCCGCGCCCTGAAATGGACCGGACGGCACGAATCCTGCCCGCGAACGATCAGCAAGAGGATGGAACGATGCCGCTGCAGCAGGCGGAGACGGCGACGAACGGTCTGGCTGCGGGATCCCCCGAGCTGGATCTGCTGCTCGCCAACGCCCGCGACGCGAGCGAACTCCTGAAGGCGCTGGCCCACGAGGCGCGGCTCGTGATCCTCTGCCTTCTGGTTGAGGGCGAGCGGTCCGTCTCGGAACTCGAACAATTGCTCAATCTGCGCCAGCCAGCGGTGTCGCAGCAGCTCGCCCGCCTGCGCGCCGACGACCTCGTCGAGGCGCGCCGGGACGGCAAGAATATCTACTACACCCTCGCGCGCCCCGAGGTCCGCGAGATCATCGCGGCCCTGCATCGCGCATTCTGCGAGACGCGCCCGCGCTGAGTCCCGCGGGCACCGCGCCCGTTCGCTGGTGGTCAGGCGTGGCGGTCGATGAGGCAGTACAGGCCGGCCCGCGCACCGACGAGGATCGCAGCGAGGGCGAGGATCGAGCCGACCGAGAGGGTCGAGAGGCCGCTCAAGCCCTGGCCGATGGTGCATCCCAGGGCGGTCACGCCGCCGGTCCCCATCAGGAACGCCCCGAAGACGTGCCGCCGGACCTCGCGCGCGTCGTCGGGTGCCTCCCAATGGAACTCGCCGGCGCTGCGCGCGGCGGCGAAGGCGCCCAGAAGCACCCCGAGGACGGAGCCGACGCCGAAATCGACCGTCATCCCGCTGGCGAGCATGGCGTAGAGCAGCGTGTCCCCGACGGGGCGGGCGAAGCTGAAGGAGCCGACCGCCCGCGTCTCGAATTCGTCGTAACCGGCGACGCCGTTGGTCCACCATCCGGCGACGATCACGCCGCCGATGACGATCGCACCGTAGAGCAACCGACGGCGCTGCCGGAAATCGCGTCCGGCCAGAGCCAGGATGCCGAGGCCGGCCGCGGCGGCTGCCGCGATGCCCAGCGTGCCGTAGCGGCCCCGGTCGAGGCCGAGGAGGCTCCCGAGCCGCTGCGCCCCGGCCGCGCCGAGATCCACGCTCAGCGGTTCGAGCAAGGCCACCCGCGCGAGGCCGGTGAGGCCGCCGATGGCCATGGAGGCGGAGAGACCGAGCACGAGCAGGACGAGGAAGGCGCGCAGGTCGCCGCCGCCGAGGCGCAGAATCGCCCCGAAGCCGCACGTCCCCACAAGCGCCATCCCGAACCCGAACATCAGGCCGCCGACGATTGCGGCGCCCCATTCGAGGCGGGGCCCCGCATAGATCGACCGCGGCAGATCGAGGCCCGCGAAGGTCTCCAGCAGGTGCGTGCCCAGGATCGCGATCCCGGCGGCGAGCATCCAGGCGCGGGCCCGGCGCGTATCCCGCGCGTAGACCGCATCCTCGATGGCACCCAGCGTGCAGAAGCGCCCGTGGCGGGCAACGAGGCCCAGCAGCGCGCCCAGGACGAGGCCGAGCGCCGCCCGGAGCAGATGCGGGGGCAGGATGTCCAACATCGGCCGAGGCTCGCGACGGAGGTTGCGATGGCACGGGTCGGGAGGGCGACAGCCTCCGCAAGCACGGTCCGCGTCCCTGTCTCAGGACAGGTAATCCCGGGAAACGCAAGGGACGGCCTTGGTTGACCCCTCAACCGATCCCTTGGCGCTGCTCGCTTGGCGCTGCCCGCTCTCAAACCGCCAGTTTGGGCTTTGCCATCCACTCGCGCCCCTTGAGCATGCCGCGCCAGTAGATGGGCGGGAGCATGCGCTCCTTGAGCAGCCATGCGGCCCGGCTCGGCTTCGTGCCGTCGAGGAGCCAGGACGGGAAGCTGGGAAGCAGCTTGCCGCCATAGCCGAACTCGGCGAGCAGGATCTTGCCGCGCTCGACGGTGAGCGGGCACGAGCCGTAGCCGTCATAGACGGCCTCCGGCCTCGAGATGAAGCCCATGTCGCGCAGCAGGTTGTGCGCCACCACCGGCGCCTGCTTGCGCGCCGCGGCGGCGGTCTTGGCGTTCGGCGTGCTGCACGCGTCGCCCAGCCCGTAGATGTCGGCGAAGCGCGTGTGGCGCAGGCTTGCCGGGTCCACCTCGACCCAGCCGCCCGGATCCGCCAGCGGGGATTGCCTGATGAAATCGGGGGCCTGCTGGGGCGGGACGACATGGATCATGTCGAAGGCGGTCTCGACCGTCGATGGGGTGCCGTCCTCGGCCGTAGAGGTGAACCAAGCGCGCTTGGCCGAACCGTCGATGCGCGTGAGGTTGTGACGGAAGTGCAGCTTCGCGTCGTAGCGCCGGACATACTCCATCAGGGGCGGCACGTATTCCTTCACGCCGAACAGGCCGGGGGTCGCCGTGAAGAGGTCGATCCCGATATCCTTCAGGCGGCCCGCGCGCCGCCAATGGTCGGCGGAGAGATACATCGCCTTCTGCGGCGCGCCCGCGCATTTGATCGGCATGGGCGGCTGGGTGAACACGGCGCGTCCTGCGCCGAGACCCTGGACCAGCTCCCAGGTATAGGGCGCGAGGTCGAAGCGGTAGTTCGAGGTCACCCCGTTCCGGCCGAGCGTTTCCTCCAGCCCCTCGATGCCGGCCCAGTTGAGCGTGAGTCCGGGGGCGACGACGAGGCGGTCGTAGCCGATGGTCCGGCCGCCCTCCAGCACCACGGCCTTCCTCTGGGGCTCGAAGGCGACGACGCCGGCCTTGATCCAGGTCACGCCGTCCGGAATCAGCGAGGCCATGGACCGGGCGGTCACCCCCTGGTCGAACACGCCGGCGCCGACCATCGTCCAGCCGGGCTGGTAGTAGTGGACGTCGGCCGGGTCGATCACGGCGACTTCCAGATCGGGCTTGCGCGCCTTCAGGCTTGAAGCCGCCGCGATGCCGGCCGCGCCCCCGCCGACGATGACGACCGTGAAGCGTCTCTCGGCCGCCGCGCCGCTGCGACCCGCCATCCGGGGGCCGGCGCCTTCCAGGTCGTAGCCCGCGGCCTTCGTGGCAGCCAGGATCTCCGCCTCGGCCTGGCCGCGCCGCGCCTCGGCGTGCGACCACAGCGTCGCCGAGCGCGTGCCGGTGCGGCAATAGGCGAGCACCGGCTTCGGCAGGGCCTCCGTCGCCGCCTCGAAGGCCGCGACATCCGCATCGGTGATGTGACCCGACGTGACCGGCAGGTAGCGGGCGACGAGGCCGGCCTGCTCGGCCCGCTGCTCGATCTCGCGAAAACTCGGCTGGTCGGGGCTCTCCGCGTCGGGGCGGTTGCAGAGGATCGACCGGAATCCGGCGGATGCGATCGCCGGGATGTCGTCAGGCCGGATCTGGGGCGCGACGGACAAGTCGCTCGTGATGGAATGGGCGTCCATGGGTGGTCCCGTCGATATATGTAATTGCATATTGATCTTGATCGACTAAAGCATATCCAATATTGACAGCGGTGCAAAGCAGGGAGTAGCTGGCTCTGTGCCGGCGAAAAGCCAGGAACAACGATATATGAATTCGCATATTGAAACATTCGACGCGGCGGCCGGCCAGCCGGTTTGCCCCCCGGTGATGGGCGATCCGGCTCCGGGCTTCCGGGCTCGCACGACGATGGGCGAGCGCACGCTCGAGGATTACCGCGGTCGCTGGCTGGTCCTGTTCTCCCATCCGGCGGATTTCACGCCGGTCTGCACGAGCGAGTTCCTCGCCTTCTCGCGTGCCTATCCCCGGTTCCAGGCGCTGGATTGCGACCTGCTCGGCCTCTCGGTCGACAGCCTGTCGTCGCACCTCGCCTGGGCGCACAACATCGAGGAGCGCTTCGGCGTCCGCGTTCCGTTCCCGATGCTGGAGGATCCCTCCATGGCCGTCGCGCGCGCCTACGGCATGCTGCCGCCGGGCGCCGTGTCGAGCGCGACCGTGCGGACGACCTTCGTCATCGATCCGGACGGGATCATCCGGGCCTCCTCCACCTACCCGATGACGGTCGGGCGCAGCGTCGAGGAGATCCTGCGCCTCGTGGCCGCGCTGCAGGTCACCGACGAGGCGGATGTCGTCACGCCGGAGGCCTGGCGGCCGGGCGACCCGATCCTCGCCGCGCCGCCGCTGACGTTCCACGGAGCCGCCGCCCGCCCGGAGGGCGAGGCCGGCGACTGGTACTTTCGAACGGGGACCTTGTGACCATGACGGAGACGGACGACCCGCACCCCCTCGTCCGGGGGTTCTACGAGCGGCGAACGGGCAGTATCCAATACGTGGTCGCGTGCCCGCGGACGAAGCGCTGCGCCATCGTCGATCCCGTGCTCGATTTCGACGAGAAGTCGGGGGCGACCGCGACGCGCTGCGCCGATGAGATCCTGGACTACGTGCGCGCGGCGGGGCTCTCGGTCGAATGGATCCTCGATACGCACCCCCATGCCGACCACTTCTCTGCCGCTCACTACCTGAAGGAGCGCACGGGGGCCCCCACCGCCATCGGCGAGCGGGTCGTCGAGGTTCAGAGGCTCTGGAACGCCGTCTACGGCTTCACGGACCGGCCGACCGAAGGCTCGCACTGGGACCGGACCTTCGCGGAGGGCGACGTCTTCTCGGTCGGTGAGGTGCCGGCCCGCGTCCTGTTCTCGCCCGGCCACACGCTGGCCTCCGTCACCTACGTGATCGGCGACGCCGCCTTCGTGCACGACACCCTGTTCATGCCGGATTCGGGCACCGCGCGGGCCGACTTCCCCGGCGGTAGCGCCGTCGCGCTCTGGCGCTCGATCCAGGCCATCCTCGCCCTGCCGGACTCAACGCGCATCTTCACCGGCCACGATTACCAGCCGGGCGGCCGCGAAGCGCGCTGGGAAAGCACCGTCGCTGAGCAGAAGGCGGCCAACACCCACATGGTCGCGGCGCGCACCGAGGCGGAGTTCGTGCGCATCCGCGAGGCGCGCGACGCCACCCTGCCGATGCCCAAGCTCATCCTGCACGCCTTGCAGGTCAACATCCGGGGCGGCCGGCTGCCGGAGCCCGAGGCGAATGGCCGGCGCTATCTCAAGTTCCCGCTCAACGCCCTGGAAGGGGCGGTGTGGGAATGAACCCGACGGAATCGCTTCCCGAGGACAGGGCGCGGGAGGTGTCCGACCTCCTGAAGGTGTTCGCCCATCCGGGGCGGTTGCGCCTCCTCAGCCGCTTGTCCGAAGGCGAGTGCTCCGTCGCCGAGATGGAGCGCGAACTCGGCATCCGCCAGCCGAGCCTCTCCCAGCATCTGGGCGAGTTGCGCGAGGCCGAGCTGGTCTCGACCCGCCGCGAGCACAAGACGGTGTTCTACACGCTGACGGCGCCCCGTGCGCTCGAACTCGTCGAGATCCTGCACGCGATGTTCGGCTCGGACGAGCCGCAGAGCCGTCCGCTTCGCAGGAAGGCGAGCGGACGCAACCGGAATGGCGGGGCGGCCCTGTTCGCCCAGGCCGGCGCTGCGGCGACCGGCCGGAGCCCGGATCTCCCGGAGCCCACCACGCGATGAGCGTCGTGCTCGCACTCCTGTCCGGCGGCTTCGTCGGGTTCAGCCTCGGCCTCATCGGCGGTGGCGGCTCGATCCTGGCCACGCCCCTCCTGCTCTACGTGGTGGGCGTGGGACAGCCGCATGTCGCGATCGGCACGGGCGCGCTCGCGGTGGCGGTCAGCGCCATGGCAAACTTCACCGGCCATTGGCGGGCGGGCAATGTGCGCTGGGGCAACGCGCTCGTCTTCGCCGCCTTCGGAGTCGTCGGCGCCCTCCTTGGCTCGACGCTGGGCAAGGCCTTCGACGGCGAGCGTCTGCTCTTCCTGTTCGCCCTCGTCATGATCGCCGTCGGGCTGCTGATGCTGCGATCCGGCAGGCGCAATGGCGCCGGATGTGCCCCAGCGGCCGGCGCGCCGTCCGCCCCCGCCTTCACGCCGCGATTGGCCGCGGTGGCGCTGGCGGTCGGCGTGACGTCCGGGTTCTTCGGGATCGGCGGCGGCTTCCTGATCGTGCCGGGGCTCGTGTTCGCGACCGGGATGCCGATGATCAACGCCATCGGCACCTCGCTCTTCGCGGTCGGGGCCTTCGGGATTGCGACGGCGGCGAACTATGCCCTCTCGGGCATGATCGATTGGCCGGTCGCGGCCCAGTACATCGCCGGCGGCCTCATCGGCGGCTGGGTCGGCATGCGCCTCGCCTGCCGTCTCGCCGGACAGAAGGGCACGCTCGATCGGATCTTCGCGTCTCTCATCTTCACGGTCGCCGCTTATATGCTCTACCGGACAAGCACGGCCATGACGTAACAACGGTCAGTACTTTGCCATTCAGGCGAGTTCGAGCGGTGGCCGATAGCCGCCTCACCTCTCGAAACCGTGCATCCGGTGGGTTCGGGTTCCTCTGTCGGCGCGATCCGCGAGTGTCGCGCGCCTGACCATGATTCAGAAAAGCGGCCGGCCCCTGTCGGGCGGATCCGTCATCGAAGCCTCGACGCTCCCGCCTGATCTCGATCAATGCGGCTTTGAACATGATGCGCTTCCCTGTCGGGGCGCGTACTTCGCGGGTGCTTCCAATCGAGGGTGTGTCCTGATGGGTCCGTATTCCATTGAACTGCGCGCAAGCACCCGAAAACAGGCAATCGATACTGCTGGGGTGAAGGCAAACAATCCAGGCGGCGGTCTCGCTGGGAAAGTCGCGGATGAGGCCGTCTGGCCTATCGGAGGATGCCTCGCGGTGTCGGTGATCGCCGGTGAGACGGCCAATCGCCGATACTTGGCACCGTAGCGCCCTCGCTGGCCGCTGGACCACCGTGGCTGTGTCGTTTCAAATTCGAGCCGTACTTCACTTCCGCCGATCGAGTTTCAAAGATGCCGGACAGCTACCTCCCCAGCGCCCTCGATCTCGCTCGGAGCCAATTCGCCTTCACGGTCGTTTGGCACTTCCTGTTCCCGGCCTTCACCATCGGGCTGGCCAGCTTTCTTGCCGTGCTCGAAGCCTTCTGGCTCGCCACCGGACGCGCCGTCTATCTCGATTCCTACCGGTATTGGCTCAAGATCTTCGCCGTCGCCTTCGCCATGGGCGTCGTCTCGGGGCTCGTCATGAGCTACCAGTTCGGCACCAACTGGTCGGTCTTCTCCGACAAGACGGCTCCGATTCTCGGTCCTCTCCTCGGCTACGAGGTTCTGACGGCCTTCTTCTTGGAGGCGGGTTTTCTCGGGGTCATGTTGTTCGGTCTGGAGCGCGTGGGCCCGCGCCTTCATTTCCTGGCGACCTGCCTCGTCGCGGTGGGCACGCTGACCTCGGCCTTCTGGATCCTCTCGGCCAATTCCTGGATGCAGACGCCGGCGGGCTACGTGATCGACGCCAACGGCCATTTCGCGCCCCAGGATTGGTGGGCCGTGGTCTTCAACCCGTCCTTCCCCTTCCGCTTCGCCCACACCGTCACCGCCGCCTACCTGACCACCGCAATGATCGTCGGCGCCGTGGGGGCGTGGCATCTCCTGCGCGACCGGTCGAACCCGCGCGCCCGCCTGATGTTTTCGATGGCGATGTGGATGGCGGCCATCGTCGCCCCCATCCAACTCGTCCTGGGCGATCTGCATGGGGGCAACACCTACCACCATCAGCCCGCCAAGGTCGCGGCGATGGAAGGCCACTTCGAAAGCGAGCGGCGCGCGCCCTCGATCCTGTTCGGCTGGCCGGACGCGCAGACCGAGACGACGCGTTGGGCGATCGGCATACCGGGGCTCGCGAGCCTGTATCTTGCCCACGACCTCAACGCCGAGGTGCGCGGGCTCAAGGCGCTGCCGCGCGACACCTGGCCGACGAACCTGCCCCTGGTGTTCTGGGCCTTCCGGGTCATGGTCGGGCTCGGCGTCCTGATGATCGCCTTGGGCGCGGCCTCCCTCTATCTGCGCTGGAAAGACCGACTCTACACCGCGCGATGGCTGCACCGCTGCGCGGTCGCGATGGGCCCGTCCGGCCTTGTCGCCGTCACGGCGGGCTGGGTGGTGACGGAATCCGGGCGCCAGCCCTTCACGGTCTACGGGCTGCTGCGCACCGCCGACAGCGTCTCACCCATCGCCGCCCCCGCGGTCGCGGCTTCGCTGGCCGCGTTCGCCGTGGTCTATTTCGTCGTGTTCGGGGCCGGCATCTGGTTCCTGCTGCACCTCTTCAATCAGCCGCCGCGGCCGCACGAGGCGGGTCTGCCCGCCGGCCAGCCGGTGCGCACCGCCGGCATTACCCCGGCCCCGGCGCTCGCCGCCGGTCCGAATGCCCAGCCCGCTGAGTGAAGGAAGCGGTTTCGATGTCTCTCGACCTCACGCTGATTTGGGCCGTCCTGATCGCCACCGCCGTGTTCCTCTATGTTGCGATGGACGGGTTCGATCTCGGCATCGGCATCCTGTTCCCGGCCATGTCGGCCAAGGCCGATCGGGACGTGATGGTGAACTCCGTCGCCCCGGTATGGGACGGCAACGAGACCTGGCTGATCCTCGGCGGCGGCGGGCTCTTCGCGGTCTTCCCGCTGGCCTACGTGACGATCCTGCCGGCGCTCTACATGCCGCTGATCCTGATGCTGCTCGCCCTCGTCTTCCGCGGCGTCGCCTTCGAAATGCGCTTCCGCATGGTCACGGCGCGGGGACAGCTCTGGTGGGACCGGGCCTTCTCCTGGGGCAGCTACGTGGCGGCCTTCTGCCAGGGCATCGCGCTCGGCGCCCTCGTCCAGGGCATCCGCGTCGAGGGGCGGGCCTATGCCGGCGGCTGGTGGGACTGGCTCACCCCCTTCTCCCTACTGACCGGCGTGGCGCTGGTGGTGGGCTACGCGCTCCTGGGCGCCTGCTGGCTCATCTGGAAGACGGGGGGCGAATTGCAGATCCGCGCTTACCGCCTCGCCCGCCCTATGGGTCTGGCCACCTTGCTGCTGATCGCGGTCATCTCGCTCACGATGCTGGTCCTCAGCGATTCCTTCCGCGGGCGCTGGCTCTCCTTTCCCGGCCTCCTCATCGGGGCGCCGGTGCCCGTGCTCGTCGGGCTGCTGGCTTTGCGCTTCCTGCGCTCGCTGGAGCGGCGGGAGGAACTCATGCCCTTCCTCTGCGCGCTCGGCTTCTTCCTGCTCTCCTATATCGGCCTCGGCATCAGCCTTTGGCCGATGATCGTGCCCCCGGACATCTCGATCTGGGCCGCGGCCACGCATCCGAGCAGCCAAGCCTTTCTGCTGGCCGGTGCGGTGGTGCTGATCCCGATGGTGCTCGGCTACACGGCCTACGTCTACTGGCTGTTCCGCGGCAAGGTCACACCGGAATCCGGATACCATTGATGGATCTTCATCAGCCGACGGCGGAGCCTGCCTTCGTGCCCGCTACAGCACACATGCGCCGGGCGACGAGAACCGGCACGCTCAGGCGGATCGGCTGGTTCGTCCTGCTCTGGGCGATGAGCGTCGTGAGCTTGACGCTCATCGCCCTCCCGCTTCGATGGCTGCTGAAATCGGCCTGATCGGTGCTCCCAACAGGGGTGTGGGCAGGATGGCTTGAACAATACGCCCATCGGGAAACAGGAATTGGATTGATCACCGTCAAGGTGCCGGCCTGCCCGTCTCGGCTATACTGTCGGTCTTGCGGAGATTGACCATGCCTCAGTTCGATCCGTTTGCCGGCACCGACATGAGGAACCACGTCGCCGACGTCGGCCAGGGCGCCCTGAACCTCGGCGAGGCGATCGTCGGCCCCAGTGCCGGGCCCGGGTGATGATCGTCGATTGCGACGGCGCCCCTATGCCTTGAACGGCTTTTCGAAGCGGATCGTCCGGCCCGTCCTGGCGGCCGCAATGAGCAATCTACGAAGAGGTCCGGTTCAAGCTCTGGCCCGGTCAAATCTTGTCTGTTTAAGAGCGTTTGGAATTCTCAGTACATCCGGCGCTGAGCAAAGTCATTCGTTCTCTAAAATAGCATAGTATAATTCAAATAAAATCGCCTCGTGGTAAGATTGGGCGCCGCGCCAAGTGCGTGTCTGCCAACCGATCAATCAATATGGAGGATGCGTCATGCGAAGCGTTGCAATGCTCGCGGCTGTTCCGGCGATGCTCATGGGAGTAAGCATTTATACTTCGACGATGGCGATGAGCCGACCGGGTCAGATCATGACGACGCGCGACATGAACATCGAGTGCCGCGGCAATGGATGGGTCGGACGCGGTGCGAGGGATTGCTGCAGCGGCCGCTGCCGGATTCTGAAATCGAAGCGATGCAAATGCATCGGCAATAAACCGTCGTTCTAGAGCGCATTCCGACGAAGGGGCCGCCGGTTCGCCGAAAGAATGCGCGCCAAAACAAGGAACGAGAGAGGCCGGCCTGATGCAATCGGGTCGGGTGCAGCGCGAGAGCATCGCTTGAAAACACTTTCGCTGATGTCTGGACAGATGATGCCGCGCGCGCATCCCTCGTGTCGTCCCGGATCGAGCGTTCGGGGCGGCACTTTCGGTCTCCGGATCTGCGAAGAGGCGCAGGGTTCGGGTCTGGGGCCTTCTGTCATCGCGGATGCGCGCGACGGGCATCGGGCCGTGCAAGGCTCCGAGTGTGTCGCGCCAGCGGCCACCTCCCGCCACTCCGGCACGGTGCCAATGACGGGGCGCGGCGGACAGGGCTTTCGGCCGCTCGTCGAGCGTCGGCGGACGATCCCCCGGAGGCGAACATGACGATGACCGGCATGTTCAAGCTCCGGGTCTGGGTGGCCGCTGCAACGCTCTCCGCCGCGGGCCCACTCGCAATGTCGGCGGCGTTCGCGCAGGCCGGGCCGGTCAGCGCACCGATCGTCGGCATCATTGCGGCCGGCAAGGAGCCGATCACGCAGACGGAGCAGTTCATCGGCCGCATCGAGGCGAAGCAGCGTGTCGACATCGTCGCCCGGGTGACGGCGTTCATCGAGAAGCGCCTCTTCGTCGAGGGCACAGACGTCGAGGTAGGGACGCTCCTCTACCTGCTCGAGCAGGGCCCGTTCCAGGCGGCCGTGGCCGCTCAGAAGGCGCAGATCGCACAGGTTGAAGCGCAATTGGGAAACGCGCGTCTCACGACGCAGCGCGCCCGAATCCTGCTCGGCGGGCCGGCCGGGCAGCAATCGACCTACGACGCGGCGCTCGCGAACGAGCGGGCCTTGGAGGCGCAGCTTCAAGCCGCACAGGCCCAGCTCGACACGGCGCAGATCAATCTCGGCTACACCGAGATCCGCGCGCCGATCGCCGGCCAAATCGGGCGCACGGCCCTGACAATCGGCAACGTCGTCGGGCCGAGCTCCGGGGTGCTAACGACGATCATCAGCCAGGACCCGATGTTCGTGACGTTTCCGGTGCCGGTCCGCGATGCGATCAATCTGAGAGCGCGCTATGGGCCGACGGGTGGATTCAGCGCTGTCCTGATCCGGGCGCAACTCCCGGACGGCCGCTTCTACGATCACACCGGGAAGCTCGATTTCGTCAACAACACCATCGCGACGAATACGGATACGATCCTGCTTCGCGGCGTGCTGCCGAACCCCCCAATCTTCGCTCACACCCGCACCGCCGCCACCATCCGCGAGCTCACGGATGGGGAGTTCGTGACCGTGTTCCTCGAAGGCGTCGAGCCGGTCGAAGTGGTCGCGATCCCCCGCGCCGCCGTCCTGGCCGACCAGCAGGGCAGCTACGTCTACGTGATCGGGCCGGGAAACAAGGCCGAGGAGCGTCGGATTCAGCTTGGCCAATCGAGCACGACGCTCGCGGCGGTGACGAGCGGCCTCAAGGTCGGAGAACAGGTCATCGCCGAAGGCCTTCAGCGGGTCCGCGCGGGCGAGACGGTCTCGCCCAGGCCCGCCGACGCCACGCTTCAGAAGATGATGCGGAATTCAGCCGCGAAGGAGGGCCGCGCGGCGATCGCTGGTCCCACGGCCCCGGCGGGACCCGCCGGCGGCAGCCCGAACAGCCGGCGCTAGCCCAGCATGGGACGCCGCCTCCCCTGCGCCGTCTCGTCTCCCGCTCCGCGGTCCCTCGTCCCGGATCGAATGCCGCTTGTCCCAGGCGACCCAGCCCGAGGCGTGTCATGATCTCATCCGTCTTCGTGGACCGCCCGCGGCTCGCGATCGTCATCGCGCTGATCATCACCATCGCGGGGGGGCTGGCGCTGTTCCGTATCCCGGTCGCGCAGTTTCCGGACATCGTGCCGCCGCAGGTGAGCGTGTCGGGGATGTATCCGGGGGCCTCGGCCGAGGTCGTCGAGGCGAGCGTGGCCCAGCCGCTCGAAGCGCAGGTCATCGGCGTCGACCGTATGATCTACATGAAGTCCACGAGCGCCAATGACGGCAGCTACAGCCTCTCGGTGAGTTTCCAGCTCGGTACCGACCCGGACATCGACGCGGTCAGCGTCAACAACCGCGTCCAGACGGCGTTGTCCCAGCTCCCGTCCGAAGTGCAGCTGCAAGGGCTCAAGGTCGAGAAGAAATCGTCCGCGATCCTGCTGTTTGCCGTCCTCTACAGCGAGACGGGCGCGCAGGACCCGCTCTTCATCACGAACTACGCCATCATCAACGTGCTCGACGAGATTTCGCGCACGGCCGGAGTGGGCCAGGCCAACCTGTTCGCCCGGATGAACTACTCGATGCGCGTCTGGTTCGACACGCAGCGCCTGACGAGCCTGAATCTGGCGCCCTCGGACGTCGTGAATGCCATCCGGGCGCAGAGCGTACAGGCGCCGGTCGGCCGCATCGGCGCGCCGCCGATCACGGACGAGCAGCAGATCCAGATGAACGTGCAGACGCAGGGTCGATTGTCGACGCCGGCCCAGTTCGGCGCGATCGTCCTGCGGACGAATTCCGACGGCTCCGTGGTGCGGATCCGCGATGTCGCCAGGGTGGAACTCAGCGCGCAGAGCTTCGACAGCGAATCCCGGCTCGACGGCCGCCCCGGCGTTCCCGTCGCCATCTATCTCGTGCCGGGCGCCAATGCGGTGCGGACCGCGACCGCCGTGAAGGCAACCCTGGAGAAGCTCTCGGCACGCTTCCCGGCGGGCCTGCGATACGCCGTCGTGCACGATTCCACGACCTTCGTGAAGGACACCATCTCCGAAGTGCTGCGGACGCTTGCCGAGGCCTTCGTCCTCGTCGTCCTCGTGGTGTTTCTGTTCCTCGGAAATCTGCGCGCGACGGTGATCCCCGCCTTCGCCGTGCCGGTGAGCCTCATCGGCACCTTCGCGGTGCTCTACCTGCTCGGCTACTCGGCCAACACCGTGTCGCTCCTGGCGATGGTGCTCGCCATCGGCATCGTGGTCGATGACGCCATCGTCGTCGTCGAGAATGTCGAACGGGTGATGGAGGAGCATCCGGAGCTGTCGCCGGTCGAGGCGACGAAGCTCGCCATGACGCAGATCACGGCGCCCATCATCGCCATCACCCTCGTCCTCCTGTCGGTCTTCGTTCCAATCGCCTTCATCCCCGGCGTGTCGGGAACGCTGTTTCGGCAATTCGCCGTCACGATCAGCGCCGCGATGGTGATCTCGGCGATCAACGCCCTGACGCTTTCGCCCGCGCTCTGCGGGGTGTTCCTGCGTCCCACCGGCTCACGGCGGGGCATCATGGGCCGCGTGCTCGGCGGGATCGACTGGGTGCGGGACCGCTATACGGCGGGCGTCCGCCGCCTCGTCCGCGTCTCCGCGCTCTCGCTCGTGCTGGTTCTGCTGTTTGCAGGCGGCATCTTCGGCATCGCGCGGATCACCCCGGCCGGCTTCCTCCCGGAGGAGGATCAGGGCGCGTTCTTCGTTTCGGTCCAACTGCCCGACGGCGCATCGGTGGCCCGCACGAGCGCGGTCGCGGCCGAAGTCGAGAGGCTCCTGAAGGACATGGCGGGCGTCAACCAAGTGCTGTCGATCGTCGGCTTCTCGCTTCTGGACGGGGCGGCCGAACCGAACTCCGCATTCCTGGTGGCGCAGCTCAAACCCTTCGCCGATCGCCGAAACGCGGCGGAATCGGCCCAGGCCCTGATCGAGCGCACCTACGCGGCTGCTGCGAAGATCGGGCAGGCGACGGTCCTGCCCTTCAACCTTCCGCCCATCGTCGGGCTCTCGACGAGCGGTGGATTCGAATACGTGCTCGAGGCGCGAGAGGGACAGGACCCGGATGCGGCCGACGCGGTGGTGCGCGGGCTCGTTGCGGCGGCCAACCGCGACCCGCAACTCGCCCGCGTCTTCTCCACCTTCACGGCGTCGAATCCCTCGATCTACCTCGACATCGACCGCACGAAGGCACAGGTGCTCGGGCTGGCGATGAGCGACGTCTTCAGTTCGCTCCAGGCGACGCTCGGCGGCGTCTACGTCAACAACTTCAACCTCTACGGCCGCACCTGGCAGGTGAATGTGGAGGGCGAGGCGGACAACCGGGGCGACATTCGCGACATCTGGGACATCTATGTCCGCAACGCCTCGAGCCAGATGGTGCCGCTGCGTTCGGTCGCGAGCGAGCGCTTCGTGCTCGGACCGCAGGTGCTCACGCGCTACAACAACTTCCGGGCCGTGAGCGTGAACGGCAGCGCGGCACCCGGCATCTCCTCCGGCGCCGCCATGGCCGCGATGGAGCAGATCTCGGACCGGACCCTGCCGTCCGGCTACAGCTACGAGTGGACCGGGACCGCCTATCAGGAGCAGCAGGCCTCCGGGCAGACCTGGATCGTCCTTGGCCTCGCCTTCCTGTTTGCCTACCTGTTCCTCGTTGCGCTCTACGAGAGTTGGACGATCCCCATCCCGGTCCTTCTGTCCGTCGTGGTTGGCGCCTTCGGCTCCTACCTGGCCGTCAAGCTCGCCGGCCTGTCGCTCGACCTCTACAGCGAGATCGGGCTCGTGGTGCTGATCGCGCTCGCGGCCAAGAACGGCATCCTGATCGTCGAGTTCGCGAAGGATCAGCGGGAGGCGGGCCTGCCGATCCGGGAGGCCGCGATCCGCGGCGCCGAGCAGCGGTTCCGCGCCGTGATGATGACCTCCATCGCCTTCATCCTCGGTCTCGTCCCCCTCGTGATCGCGACCGGCGCGGCCCAGATCAGCCGTCGCGACGTCGGCACCGCGGTCTTCGGCGGGATGATCGCGGCGAGTTCGATCGGCATCTTCCTCGTGCCGATGCTGTACGTCACGGTCCAGACCCTGCGCGAGCGCGTGAGGCGGGGGACGGCGAGGCAGAAGCAGACCGCCTGACGGGTAGCACCCGCAAAACCGCTTCGGCGGGGCTCCGGTGAGCCCCGTCGGGAACCTCGTTCCTGCGACGGACCGCGCGCAGTCCGGGGTTTGCTGGCGATCGCAAGAGGAGCGCGCGAATGAGCCCGGCAGATCGACCCGCTCCGCCCTGGCAGCAGGCACGCTTCGTCGCCGTGGCCCTGATCGTCGGGGCCCTCACGGGCGTGTTCGGCGGCCTGTTCCACCTCGCCATCGACGCGATCATCGATTGGCCGACATGGCTCGCCGGCCAGACCGCCGGTTGGCGGTTGGTCGCAGCGAGCGCCACCCTCACCATGGCGGCCACGGTCTTTGCCGTGTTCATCACGAAGCGCTTCGCCCCGGAAGCGAGCGGGAGCGGGGTTCCGGAGATCGAGGGGGCCATCGCCGGCATCCGGCATCTGCGTTGGGAGCGCGTGCTGCCGGTGAAGTTCGTCGCCGGCATCGCGGCGATTGGCTCGGGCCTGGTTCTTGGCCGCGAGGGACCGACCATTCACATGGGCGGTTCGGCGGCGCTCGCCGCGTCCGAGCTGTTCCGGGTGCGGGACGTCGATCGGCGGGCTCTGCTGGCGGCCGGCGCCGGGGCGGGTCTCGCCTGCGCCTTCAATGCCCCGATGGCGGCCGTCCTGTTCGTCATCGAGGAAACGCGCAAGCAGTTCCCGTACAGTTTCCGGAACTACATGGGGGTGTTCGCCGCGGCGATCACCGGAACCGCGGTGACCCAGATCATCTCGGGCGCGCGGCCGGACCTGCCGCTCTCCGCCGGGCCCGCGGCGCTGGCTGCGTTGCCGGCCTTCGCCGTGCTGGGCATCCTCCTGGGTGCGGTGGGCGTGCTCTTCAATCGATGCATCCTGGCGATGCTGGACATCGCCGCCGCATGGCAGACGCGTGCCCCGTATGTCTGGCCTGCCCTGGTCGGACTGCTCGTGGGCACCCTGCTGATCGTCGCGCCGCGCACCGCGACGGGCGGGGAACAGGTCATTTCACAGATCGCCGTCCTGACCCCGAGTGCCGGCGTGTTGCTGATGCTGGCGGTCGCCCGGCTCTTCATGTCGGTCGTCTGTTATTCCGTCGGCACGCCGGGGGGCATTTTCGCGCCGATCCTGTCGCTGGCGACCTGCCTCGGTTTGGCTTTCGGCCTGCTCGCGCAGATGGTGTTCCCCGAACTCTTGTCCGGCCTCGGGGTGACGCCCGTTGCCTTCGGCATCGTGGCGATGGCCGCACTCTTCAGCGCAACGGTGCACGCACCGGCCGTGGGCGTGGTGCTGGTGCTTGAACTCACGACCGCCTATGCGCTCGTCCTGCCCATGCTGACAGCCTGCCTGGCGGCCAGCCTCGTGGCCCAGTGGCTCGGCGGCCGCCCGATTTACGGACAGATGTTGGAGCGCGCCCTTGCCCAGGCCGGCAGGGTGCCAGCCCAAGGCTCCGACATCGGTCTGGCTGCCGACCCGCATCGCGCGGTGAACTGAAGACTTGTTGCGCTCGGCTTGGTCGCGCAGCCCCGAAGCAGATTTCAAGTGAACAAGACAGTCCACCCGAGAATCCACTCTTCCTCAGAACACCGACATTTCAGACGGGCGGAGGCGGAGGCGGAGGCGGAGGCGGAGGCGGAGGCGGAGGCAGAAGAGGAGGCGGCGGTGGGGGCGGAGGCGGCAATTCCAGTGGCGGCGGCGGCGGGGGAAAGACCAACGGTGGCGGTGGGGGCGGAGGAGGACCGGGCGGAGGCGGCGGTGGAAATGGCTGCGCGAGGGTAACCGTGCTGGTCGCAAGTGCTGCGGCCAGGATGATCAGGCGCTTCATCATCGGCGAACCTCTCTTGAGCTTGAAAGCCAACACGGCACGTCGATGCCGGCCGTGCAGGCGCGCTCAGAGATGGTCACCTCCTGAACCGGAATGTGGACCTTGCCCGGCGCGCCTGCATCTCAATCAGCGCTGCAATCCTATTGGCATTAGAATATCTTCTTCAGTTCCTGATCGATCTTCGACCACAAGGACGCGGATGGCGTCTTCCTACACTCCTCAACGACAAAAGGTGTAACCTTCTCTGTTCCGGCGATATCGATCGCCACGGCATCAGGCTTTTTCTGGCCCTGTTTGTACCCGGCCGCCCATGCGATGACTTTTGGTTTGAAGGTCTCGTCGAGGCCGTTGAATTCCTCGCAGGTTACCTTTTCGAGCGTCTTGCCCGACAACTTTCCCGCACTCGTATCGGAGTCCTTCCCGCTCGGGGCTTCGGCGTGAACGATGCCGCTCGACAGGATCATCGCAACGGCAGGAAGCAGAGACGACTTCAGGTAGCGTGCGCGCATAATGGTCTCCCTTGATTGAAAATGATGTCGGCGACTCGTTTCGGTCGAAGGTCGATCTTCCAAGCCCGAGCGGTTTGGCTCGTCAATTCGGTACAAGCCGGGGACGGGCCGGTTGCTGGTCGCACCCGCTTCAGCCGAAGCTGATCCAGAGTTCGGCACAGTTCGGAGATCCGCTTGTCCCCTTGTCGGGCGCCCAAAACATTCTTCCTGGTCCGGGCGGGACAAATGTTGGAATGATAAGGATTTGTATTTGTGATCCAATCAATTGATCGGAGCAATCTATGAATTCACCTGCTTCGATTATAGCGTGAACGGGCGTCACGCACGGGGGTTCCGGAGATCTGCAACTTAAAATACGCTGCAATTCAGCTTCGAGAGGCTCGCCGTTACGCTCCTCGGTGCCTATGCTGCCTTCATGACCCTCAAAAGATCTTGATCGCTTCGGCACGCTGCGGGTGCGGAGCCGGGAGCCCTCGCACGCGGATCGGCGGGACCGAAGGCGGCCCCGCCGGGATGAGGGACGATCAGTCCCCCTTGTTGGTGAGGGGGACGGCGATGAAGCGGGTTTGCCCCTTGGCACTCTTCACCCGCATCAGCACCGCCTTGCGGCCGTTCGATTCGGCGGCACGGATCTGCGCCTGGACGTCGGAGGGCTTCGAGACGCTGGTGCCGGCGACATCCAGGATCAGGTCGCCCTGCGCGATGCCCTTGGCCGCGGCCGGCCCGTCGGGATCGACATCCATCACCGCCACGCCCTCGTCGCCGAGGCCGATCTCGCTGGCTGGGGCGAGGTTCAGGCCGAGCCGGGCCCGACCGCTCGGCCCGTCGTCGCCGCGGCTCGCCACCCTGCCGTCGCCCGGCTGCGTGCCGAGCGCGACTGTCGCCACCTCGCTCTTGCCGTTGCGCAGATAGGCCAGCTTCACCTCGGTGCCCGGCTTGAGGCCGGCGATGCGGCGCGACAGATCGCGTGCGTCGTTGACCGGGGCGCCGTTGACCGATTCGATCACATCGCCCGGCTTCAGCCCAGCCTTGGCGGCGGGCGTGCCGTTCTCGGCATGATCGACCAGCGCGCCCTTGGCCTTGTCGAGGCCCAGACCGTCGGCGATGTCCTTGGTCACGGGCTGGACCTGCACGCCGAGATAGCCGCGCACCACCTTGCCGTCGCTGCGGAGCTGATCGACCACCGTCTGCACCGTCTCGGCGGGGATCGCGAAGCCGAGGCCGACCGAGCCACCCGAGGGCGAGGCGATCGCCGTGTTCACGCCCACGACCTCGCCGTTGACGTTGAAGGTCGGGCCGCCGGAATTGCCCTTGTTGATCGGTGCATCGATCTGAAGGAAGTCGTCGTAGGGGCCGGCGCCGATGTCGCGGCCGCGGGCCGAGACGATGCCCGCCGTCACCGTGCCGCCGAGGCCGAACGGGTTGCCGATGGCCACCACCCGGGCCGAGACGATGCCCGCCGTCACCGTGCCGCCGAGGCCGAACGGGTTGCCGATGGCCACCACCCAGTCGCCGACGCGCGGGGCGCTCTTGCCGAACTGGACGTAGGGATAGCTGCCGCTCTCGGTGATCTTGAGGAGGGCGATGTCGGTCTTGGGGTCCTTGCCGATCACCTTGGCGTCGAGGGTGCGGCTGTCATCGAGGGTGACCTGCACGGTCTTGGCTTTGTCGACGACGTGGTTGTTGGTGACCACGTAGCCGTCCGCCGAGATGATGAAGCCCGAGCCGGCCCCGCCCCGCGGCGGCAGACCGCGCCCACCGGGGCCGCCCTGGCCGAATCGCTTGAAGAATTCGCGCAGCTGCGGCGGCACCTGCTGCATGTTGGGGCCGCCGGGGCTGTCGTCCTCGTCGTCGCCGGCGCTGTCGTCGATCTTCACCTTCACGGCGACGACGCCCGGCTTCACCTTATCGACCACGTTGGCGAACGAGCCCGGCGGCTGATCGGGCGCCTCGATCGGGGTCTTGGGCAAGGCCTGGGCGTGAGCCGAGGTCATCGGCTCGGTCAGGCCGAACCCGGCCGCGCCGCCCGCGACGAGGGCGGCTGCGGCGACGGAGGCGATGGGGCGGCGGCGGACAGTCAGGGGCATGGAAATCTCCGAAGCGCAATCACGGGAGCCTGCCGCCCTGCCGTGCCGGAACGCGGCCGGACGCCGGACTATGAGACAATGAATGAAAGTGTAGGTTGTGCCGTCCGATCATTTGATCGAAGAACGCGCAGCGTAACCGCGTGCGGTTTCCGCTCTTCGCCGTCAGCAGGCTTGAGCGAATTGGCTCCTCGCAGAGGGGAATGACTTCAGCGCAGCCGGCTGGTCCGCAGGCAGCGCGCGTGACCTTGACCCGGCAAGCCGGCCTGCAGGCCCTACATCGGGGCGGATCATATCGCGACCGCGCGAGGCGACGAGCTCCTCAGCCCGTCAGAGCCTGCAAGCTGGTGTTGATCTCGCCGACACCGTGAGCGGCCGTCTGCATGCTGGATGAGATTTCCTGGGTGATGGCGCTTTGCTCCTCGACGGCCGAGGCGATGCCGGTCACCGTTTCCCGCACCGACCCGATCGCCTGCACGATCGACAGAAGGGCACCAACCGCTTCTTCCGCGATGCCCTGCATCCCATGGATGTCGTGGGCAATCCGCGTCGTCGCCTGCGTCACTTGGTTCGACAAGTTCTTCACCTCGCCGGCCACCACAGCAAAGCCGCGTCCGGCTTCTCCGGCCCGCGCCGCCTCAATCGTCGCATTGAGGGCCAGCAAATTGATCTGCTGACCGACACCCTGGATGAGTTGGACGACACCGTTCATCGCGGCGGCGGCGTCCTTCAGCTTTGCCGTGGAGCGGTCCGCCACGAGGGTCTGATCGTGGATGGCGTCCACTTCGGCGCGCGAGCGGGCCAGGCTCTGGGCGATCTCACCGATCGACGCACTCAGCTCCTCCGCCGCCGAGGCGACGGTCTGCACGTTCATCAGCGTCTGGCCCGAGGCGCCGGTCGCCGCGTGCTGAGCGGCTGTTTTGGCCGTGATATCGGTGGCGTACTTCACGACCTTGAACGGCTTGCCATCCGCATCGAAGATCGGGTTATAGCTCGCCTGGATCCAGACAGACCGCCCGCCCCTGCCGAGGCGCTTGAACACGCCCGCCCGGTACTCGCCCCGCCGCAAGGCCTCCCACAGCTGGAGGTACTCATCCGACTGAGCCTCGGATGGCTCGACAAAGGTCCGATGGTGCTGGCCGCGGACCTCGTCCAGCCGATAGCCGACAACGCTCAGGAAGTTCTCGTTGGCGTCGAGGATCGTGCCATCCATGCCGAAGTGGATGACGCCCTGTGACCGGTTGATGGCCGCGATCTGCCCCGCCACGTCGGCCCGGTGCAGCTTGTCCTGCGTGATGTCGGTCGCGAACTTCACGACCTTGTACGGCTTGCCCTGGCGGTCGCGAACCGGATTGTAGATGGCCTGCAGCCAAAGCTCCCGTCCATCCTTGCCGATGCGCTTGTACTCGGCGCGCTGGAACTCACCGCGCGCCAGAGCGGCCCAGAACGCGCGATAGGCTTGGCTTTCACGCTCTGCCGGAGCCACAAACGGGCTGTGGTGCCGGCCCTGAACCTCGTCCAGCGTATAGCCGACGGCGTCGAGGAAGCTGGGATTGGCCATGAGGATGGTGCCATCCAGGGCAAACTCGATGGTCGCGCGCGAGCAGCTGATGGCCTGAAGCACCGCCGCGTGATCGGCGCTGTTCTTCTGCTGTGCGGTGACATCGACCGAGAGCAGAACGACCTTGGTCACCCGGCCGGTCCGGTCGAGCACGGGGCAGTAGCTGACCTGCAGCCAGATCGCGTCGCGCTGCTTGGTGAGATGCCGAGAGCACGCGGTCCGGGACTCGCCTCGGGTCACCGCCGCCCAGAGTTCCTGCTGTTCCGTGCTCGCCGCCTCGTACGGGTCTCGGACGACATCCAGGGCGCGGCCCCGCAATTCGTCGAACGTATATCCAAGCCAGTCGAGATAGCATGCATTGGCGCTCAGCACTTTGCCCGCCGGCGTGAGCTCCACCATGCCATGCGCACGACCGACAGCGTGCAGCACGGCATGATCGCCGCGAAAGAACAGCGACATGCATCCATCCTAGAGGCGGCATTGTTCGATTGAACCACGCCCTCTTGGAGGACCGGAGCGCCGCACTGCCGACCGGCGGTCTGCTGTTGGACAAGATGGGCAACCAGGCCCTAAAAATGCGTTAAATTTCCTGTTGATCTTTGTTGCGAGCAGGTTTGCTCAGAAGTTGTACGCCTGGATTGGCCGCGTCGTGCCCGATAAATACAATCCCCGCGCCTTCCAAGGCATCCATAACTTTCGCGGCCGTAGATTGGCTGCTGGGACGGCTCTGCTCATCCGCCTCCATTCGCTTGATCGTGTTCGGGGAGAGGCCGGTTTTCAGGCTCAGCGCGTCGATGGACCAGCCGAGCATCGCCCGGGCCGCACGAACTTGCACGCCTGTGATCAGGGGTGCAGGTTCGGTCTTCTGTCTGTCCGGCACGAAATGCGGGACGATCGGGCTCTGTCCGGAGGCAAGCGTTCTCAACCAGATTTCATCGGTCACAACCTGCGCCAAGCGGGCTAACAGCCGGCTGTCCTCTTCGTTGAAGGCGCGCAATTCCGTGTCGATGATGCAGAGCGAGCCGATTCGTGTCTCCGGTGCGACGATGAGGGGCGCGCCCGCATAGAAGCGGATGAAGGGCTCCCCGGTCACGAGGGGGTTCATGGCGAAATCCGCATGGGCGCGCGCATCGGGAACCACAAACACGCTGTCGTGCAGGATCGTATAGTTGCAGAAGGCCTGTTCTCGCGGTGTACCCGAAACGTGCAGGCCGCACTTGGCCTTGAACCATTGTCGGTCCTCATCGATCAGCGAAATGAGCGCGATCGGGACATCGAAGAGCGTCTGGGCCAGCTGCGTGATGCGGTCGAAGGCTGGATCAGCGGGCGTGTCGAGCAACTGCAAGCGCCGCAAAGCGGCAAGCCGCCGGCTTTCGCTCTGGCTCGGCGGCATGGGCCATGTGAGTGCCGTCTTGGTCATAGCCTGCACAGCCGATCCGCTCCGACCGTCGGCTTTGAGCTCAGGCCGCGCCGCAAAACGGAGAATGGGGACGATCGGCGTGGGAACGCTATCCCTCCGCTGATACCGAGCGGAGTGTTGTAGGTTGAGAGTCTCGGCTCGGTGACGCCTGGGGCTGCATGGCAGCGATGCGGAGCGGTCAACGCCACAACCGATTGCGCAAAACGCAAATATTGTCCTGTCACGCCGGCCGCACCTTGGGTGTGGCCACGGGCAATCCCGCGGGTGTTTCGAAACGCTGCCTGAAATTAAATCGCCGACAATGCCTGGGGCCGGACAGCAGCGAGGCGTATCCTGGCGCTCGGAAACGGGTCGGAGGCGAAGGTTACCGCATTGCTCAGGAGCGGGTGTTCGCGCTCCGGTCTTCCCGGCCGTTCGATCGAATTGGGATATCGCTCACGTCGTGGCGTTCACTGCGGCAGGCGCCATCGCAACAAGGACGATCAAGCCGATTAAGACCATGATCGGCAGGGCGATGCAGCCGAAGGCCAGATGGGCGATCCCGAAGGCGCCGCACAGAGCGCCCGCGGCGAAGGTCGCAATCGCCGGCAACACACGCAGCAGCCGCAGGCGCGTCTGAGCCGGGTTCCGTGACGTTCCCAGGGCGAGATCCACGGCATCGATGACCGCCTGACTGACGCTCACGGTCATCACCGTGGTCGGCGCGAGATGGCCGAGGGAGAGACGACCGATCGCGTTCTGCACGCCCATGGCCGCCACCGCGAGCATGCCAACGATCAGAGCCGGGGCGCCGTCCGGCGCGTCGAGCGGCGCCCACACCGTCCCGCACAAGCCGAAACCCGCGAGGAGAGCCGCCTCAACGGCGAGCAGCCAAGGCAGCGGATCGGCGTCCCGCCGCTGCAGGAGCAGCGCAAGGATGCGGGCCCCCGCCACGGCCGCCATGAAGACAGGCAGCGCCAGAAGCTTCGCCAGCACGCCGGTTGAGCTCGCGACCAACTCCGCACCGATCAGGACGAAGTTTCCGGTGACATGGGCGGTGAACAGCCCTGTCAGCGCGATGAACGCCGCGGCATCGACGAAGCCGGCGACGAAAGCGAGGGCGGTTCCAGCGGACGTGCCGTCACCCGTGATCTGCGGCTTCACGAGGCTTTCCCTGATGTGTCGGGGCGCGAAGGTGTTGCCATGGGCTAATCGTCGAGTGGCATTTCGGTCATAGCAGCCGAAATCTGCGGGTTGGCGTAGTAATCCGGCCAGATATCGCAAAGAATCATGACCGCGATGACCACCACGATGGTCGCGAGAAGGAAGGCGAGCGCTTCCGTGATCTGTTGCGCCCATCGGCCCGATGCCGGGATGGCGACGAAGCCGCTGATGAAGATCATGGCTATGGCAACGGGAGCGGTCACGGAGAAAGACTCGGCGAGGGTGTTGCGAAGCGGGTTCGGCCTGGACCCTAAGCCGGCCGGGCTCCAGCGCGGTAAGGATATCGGCTATCACGAACCATGATGAGCAACCTCAACCTCGACCAGATCCGCTCCTTCCTCGCCGTCCTGGAAAGCGGCAGCTTCACGGCCGCTGCGCAGACACTTGGCGTGCGGCAATCCACGGTCAGCGGGCATATCGCGCGGCTGGAACAGGCGCTGGACCGCTCCCTCCTCATGCGGGACACGCATCGGGTCGCCCCGACGCCGGACGGTCAAGCCATGATCGGCTTCGCGCGCGACGTGCTGGAGGCGCATGACCGGCTTCGCGCCTTCTTCTCGCCGGGCGGCCTGCGCGGCCGCATCCGCCTCGGGGTCTCCGAAGACTACACCCTGTCGGCCCTGGCCCAGGTTCTGGCGCGTTTCGCCGATGGCCACCCGTCCGTCGATCTGCAGCTGACGGTCGGTCTCAGCCGGGCCCTCTACCAAGGTTACGATGCGGGCGAGCTGGACGTGATCTTCTGCAAGCGCCGCCGCGGCGATCCGCGCGGTGAACTGGCCTGGGCGGAAGAGCTGGTCTGGGTGGGCCGGCCCGGCTTCGCTCCCGATCCGGCTTTGCCCTTGCCCCTGGTGCTCTATCCGCCGCCTTCGATCACGCGCACCCTGGCGCTCGATGCCCTTGAGGCGGCCGGCCGCTCGTGGCGGATCGCCTGCACCAGCGGCAGCCTGATGGGGCTGCGCGCGGCCGTCGAAGCGGGTCTCGGCATCGCGCCGCACTCGGCGCGGGTGATGCCGCCGGGACTGGCACCAATCCCTGAGACGGCTGGATTGCCTGACGTCGGCGAGGTCGAGTTCGTGGTGCTCGGCTCAGGTCGCCAGCACGCCCCCGCGACGGCGTTGCAGGAGGCAATCCTCGCCAGCACGGCGGAGCTTCAGGCCGTTCCTGAAGGGTGAGCCTCGCGTCGCACGTCCCTGGGGCGGTCGCCGAGGGCAGCCTCCGAAACGCCAGCAGCAAAAGCCAACCAATGGATGGGCTGGAATTATGAGCCTGCACGGGCCGCTGGGATTCGGCTCCGTGTGACCGGCCTCTCTCCTGTGGCAAGGAGAAATGGGAGTAAGACCGCCGCAAACGCCTTCGGATGTGAGTAGTTGATCCCGTGGGCGGCGCCCGGGATGACGGCAAGACGGCCGCGAGGCAGGGCCTCTGCAAGGCTCGTTACAAATTCATAGGGGACGATGTGGTCCCGTGTGCCCCAAACCACGAGCGTCGGCTGCGTGACTCGGCGTGCTTTCTCGCCGATGCGGTTGCCGACCATGCTGCGCAAGGTCAGGATGTAGCGCTTGATCCCGCCACGGGCATAGTCGGTGAGCGCCACCCAGGCGAGCGACCAGCGCTCGAACGGTGCAATGGCAAAGAAGCCGATCACTTGTCGAACGAGGCTGCGTGACTCCGGGTCCGGCGTCGGCCCTTGCAGGACAAGGCGATCGACGCGCTGCGGGTGAGCGAGTGCCAATTCAACCAAGATCTCGCAGCCGAGCGAATTGCCGATAAAGGCCGCGCGATCGATCCCGATCGCCGCCATCCAGGCCGCCAGCGCATCGGCCAACTCGCGAACCGTGAGCACGTGGCGCGGCTTGTCGCTCAAGCCGAAGCCCGGCAGGTCAGGCGCGTAGACCCGTCGGTAAGGGGCGAGTTGCCGCGCAAGCGGGACCATGTAGCGACTCGACATCCCGAGCCCGTGGACCAGGATCACGGGCAGACTATCCTCGGGGACGGGATCGACCGAGACACGGGCATACATCGTCCGACCGTTGACGCGGGTGTGCCTTGCCGCGAGCCGACCCAGATCTTGGCTGTGCTCATGATTGGCGCACCGCCGAGCCACGGCGTTCACCCCGGCCAGACGAACCAGGATCGCGCCAGCCGTCACACCGATCCACCGCAGGGGCACACTCAATTTCCCGTTTCAGCCAAAGCCGATTTCGAACTGTGCGCCGAGAAGAACCCGCCCCGCGAAACGCACCGGCTCAAGAGAGGGTTTCGGAAGGCCCCGCTTCCAGCCGCCCGTCAAGGCCAGGAGCGGGCGAGGTCGGGAGGTCGGCGACGTCGGCAAGCGCGACGCACCGCCTTCCTTGGTGTCTGCAAGCGGTTCAACCCTGAAGCGTGCCGAAATCACCCCGAAGCTGCTGGAGAGGGGATGACTCGGCCGTCTCTATTTGATCAGGCGCAGCTTTAGTGTTGTGTCGTCTCGGTTCCGCCTGTCTGCGCCATGAAGAAGCGCACCATCTCCCGGCTGGCGTCCGGACCGCGCGGATCCGTGTAGCTGCCGTTCAGGCTTCCGCCGGACCAGGCATGGCCCGCGCCGTGCAGAACCCATTGCTCCAACACGTCCCGGCCAGACGGATCGGATTGGACGCTCCGGGTATAGGCCATGCCGCCCGGACTCTCCCCGCGCGTGACGGCCGTCCCCAAAACTCCCTCCGGCTTGGCCTGTGCGATGATGCGGTCGCCGTTGGATGCGTTGACGGTGCGGTCCGCGTCACCGTGGAAGACGATGGTCGGGACCGAAGCGCGCGTTCCCAGCGGCTGAGCCGTCCCGCCGCCGTTCATGGCCGCAAAGGCGGAGGGCATATCCTTGGCCGCCCCATAGGGAAGCCCGGAATGGACACCGATCGCCGCGAACAGATCGGGATAGGTCGCCGCCATGATCGCGGCGGCCGCCCCGCCGGCGGACAATCCCGCGACATAGACCCGTCTCGGATCGGCCGAGAACTCGCGGATGACGTCTTGGGCAATCCCCGCGATCAGCGAAGGCTCGCCCGCGCCGCGCTGCTGATCGGACGCGTTGAACCAGTTCCAGCACTTCTGCATGTTGGCCGATTGAGGCTGGCCGGGATAGGCCACCAGGAAGGTCTGCTCTTCGGCCAACTCGTTCATCCGCGTCCCGGAGGCGAAGTCGTCGGGCGACTGAGTACAGCCGTGCAGCATGACGACGAGCGGAAGCGCCTGGCCGGTATAGCCGCTCGGGACATAGACCTTATACGCCCGGCTGCCCGCCGCATTGGAGAAGGCCCGCTCCTCGTATCGGGCCCCATCGGGTACCGGGACGGGGGATCGCTGAGGCGATCCGAGGCCATCCCCGAGGCCGGAGATCGAGCCCATCTTGGGAAAGCGCTCGCGCAAGGACCGCAGGGTCTCTGCAAGCCCCTGGCGTTCCGAGGCACCTGTCCCCTCAGCGGGGGCTTCGCTCTCTGTCGCCTTTCCGAAGCCCGGTGCGGTCCATGCTCCACCCGCGGTCCGAGGCGCGACCATGTCGATCGTCGACCAGGGTCGTGCGGTGCTGCCGCCCTTGCCGGGCGCAGCCTCCGGTGTGCTCGCTTGCGGCTTGGCAGCGGCCGAGCGTCCCTGAAGGAGGGCCATGGCTTCCGTGAGCTGGCCGGCGCGGGTGAGACGGGTCACCTCACCCATGTCGATGTTGGAGAAAGCGTTCATGATCACGATCCTGAATGAGGTCGACGGGCCGGCGCGAAGAGACCGGCCTCACCGCGAAAGGGGTTGAGGCGAGAGATCAGGCCGTACGGTCGGCGAGGGCTGCTTTGACCGCCGGTTTGGCGTGGAAGGCGCCGAGCACTTGCACGGAGGCGATGGCGGCACGGGCGAGTTCCGGCGTCACATCGGGGGCGATGCTGGCGAGGCCGAGAACCTGGATGTGGAGCGGCGTGCCCGCATCGCGTGCCGCTTCGAGATCCTGCCGGGTGTAGTGCGAGAGGCCCAGGCTGAGCTTCTTGCGGGCCAGCGACTGCGTGACGGCCTCGCCCTGACGGTCGAGCTGGTTGCGCACGGCCGTTCGGATGAAGTCGGCACGATTGGCATAGAAGCCGTCGCGCACCAGCAGATCGATGCGGCCGAGATCGACGAAGCCGAGATTGAGCGTCAGCTTCTCACTGTCGGGCGCTCGCGGTCGGAGGTCTGGAACATCGTCTGCCATCTCAGGACCATCCTCAAACCATCCCGTTGGATGGTCCTGAGATGGTGTGATTGGGGTGGCTTACAAGGGCAGGCCTCTGCTCCGGACCGAGCTGGGAGCGAAAATCGATGAGACGCCCGCCATGTCGGACGAGGCGCGGATGCCTCAACGCTGCCGGTCGTTGCGCGGCGTGACGTCGAGCGCATCGCTCAGCGCCTGACCGGGGTGTTCACCGACAGGCTGCGCTTTTCTGGGCGCGAGCGACGAATGCACCCTGGCCACCATCGGGGCTGGAGCACCGAACCATACGCGGGCGACACCCCGTGGATTGGGGTTCCGGACGGTCTGCGGGGTGGGGCGAGCGGCCAACTCGGCGGCTTTGGCCGAAGGCTTGGACTGCCCTATCGGAGCGCCGGAGGCACAAGCCTCTGACCCCTTCAAGCCCTGCCGACTGGATCATTCAGAGATCGACTCGGGCGAATGGCGCGGCGCTCCAGCCGCTCAGGCGCATCGACGACCGGACGGCGTGTGACGACAGCCGTCGAAGGGCTGACGTTCGACGGGTCAGCGCGTTCCGGCTTGGTTCGCCGCTCTTCGGGTTTGCGCGCCGCGTGTGTCGCCTGCCGCAGGGAATAGGGGGGAGGCCTTCAAGAGTGAAGGTGCGCGGCCCAGACGCTTGGGGGAGAAAACCGTCCCCTTAAGGACATTGCCGGGGAGAGCGGTCACTTTTCGCTCTCATAACCCATTGCCACCATTCGGCTTTCCTAGAGAGGAAAACCTGGTGGAGCTGAGGGGAATCGAACCCCTGACCTCCGCAGTGCGATTGCGGCGCTCTCCCATCTGAGCTACAGCCCCGTCCGAGGCGAGGGCCTTGTAGGCTTGTCCGCTTCGGCCTGTCAATTCCGGAAATTTCCCGCCGCACCCGCGTCCCTCACGCCGGGTTTCCGTGCGGGGCGATGAGGACCGATACCCCCCGCATGAACGCCCTGCTCTGGCTCTTCAACACCATCATCCAGCTCTACATCTACGTCCTCGTCGCGAGCGCCGTGCTGAGCTGGCTCGTGGCCTTCAACGTGGTCAACGTGCGCAACCCGATCGTCTCGCAGATCGGCGAGTTCCTCTATCGCGTCACCGAGCCGGTGCTGCGGCCGATCCGGAACCTGCTGCCCAATCTCGGCGGCGTCGACATCTCGCCGATCATCCTGATCCTGCTGCTGCTGTTCGCGCAGAAGCTCGCCACCGACCTCTACGTCCAACTGGCCTTCTGAGGAGCGTCCGCCCGCAGGGCGGACATCGTCCGAGCCGAGTCTGCGCGGCTCTGGAACGAAGCCCGAAATCCGCCATCCCGATGGGTTGGCGGATTTTGGTATGGCGGCGCGGCCCAGCGCGGCATTGCGCGGGCGCCGGGCGCGTTGCTAAGGCGGTCGGGCATCGGCTCGGTCGAAAAGCCGATGCAATGTCAGAAGTTTAGGGCCTCGTCCTGAATACGATATTCAAGGCGGTGCCCCTCGGCCAGCAAGAGCCGTGAAGGGAGCGACGCGCGCCATGAAGACCAATCCGGGCCGCTTCTTCGAGGATTTCCGCCTCGGGGAAACCATCCGCCACGCCACGCCGCGCACCGTCACCACGGGTGACGTGGCCCTCTACACCGCCCTCTACGGCCCGCGCTTCGCCGTGCAATCCTCGGACGCCTTCGCCAAGGCGATCGGCTACCCGGCAAGCCCGCTCGACGACCTCCTCACCTTCCACGTCGTGTTCGGCAAGACCGTGCCGGACATCTCGCTCAACGCTTTGGCCAATCTCGGCTATGCCGAGGGTGGCTTCCACCGCCCGGTCTATCCCGGCGAGACGCTCTCCACCGTCTCGGAGGTGATCGGCCTGAAGGAAAGCTCCAACCGCCAGACCGGCGTGGTCTACGTGCGCTCCACCGGCTCCGACGCCTCGGGCCGGACCGTGCTGAGCTATTGCCGCTGGGTTCTCGTGCGCAAGCGCGACCCGGAGGCTAGAATCGCCGAGGAGCACGTGCCGAGCCTCGCCAAGGTGGTGAACCCGGCGGACCTCGCGGGCGCCCTGCCCCCGCTCGATCCGGCCGCCTACGACCTCGCGCTGGCCGGCAGCCCGCATCGCTTCGCGGATTACGCGGTCGGCGAAAAGATCGACCACGTCGATGGCATGACCGTCGAGGAGGCGGAGCACCAGATCGCCACGCGCCTGTTCCAGAACACCGCCAAGGTCCATTTCGACGCGGTGGCGACCAAGGAGACCAAGTTCGGCAAGCGCCTGATCTATGGCGGCCACGTCATCTCCCTCGCCCGCGCGCTCAGCTTCAACGGGCTCGCCAACGCGTTCGCCATCGGCGGCATCAATGCCGGCCGCCACGTCGCGCCGCTCTTTGCCGGTGACACGGTCTATGCGTGGTCCGAGGTGCTGGAGACGGCCGAACTGCCCGGCCGCAGCGATATCGGCGCCCTGCGCCTGCGCACGGTGGCGACCAAGAACCAGTCCTGCGGCGCCTATCCGGACAAGCAGGGCGAGGGCTACGACCCGTCGGTGATCCTCGATCTCGACTATTGGGCCTTCATCCCGCGTTGAAACGTCGGCCTATAAGAGGCTGACACCTCTACGAAAAGAACCCGGCCACGGCCTGACGCAACGGATTGGCCGGGTTCGACAAGAGGCGCAACGCCATCGCGCAGGCGATGACGACGAGGAGCGGGCGGATCAGCCGGGCGCCGAGGCGCACGGCGAGTGCCGAGCCGACCTGGGCGCCGAGAAAGGCGCCGACGGCCATCGCGAGCCCCACCGGCCAGATCACCACACCCTGGAGCGTGAACAGGGCGAGGCTGCCGAGGTTGCTCGCGGCGTTCGAGAGCTTGGTGTGGGCGGTGGCCCGCACCACGCCGAGGCCGAGCAGCGTCACGAATCCGATCATGTAGAACGAGCCGGCGCCCGGCCCGAACACCCCGTCGTAGAAGCCGATGGCGGGTGCGAGCGTCACGGCGAACAGGCCGGGGGTGATGCGCGCCGCCGCATCCTCGTTGCTCATCCGCCGCGCGGTGGCGAAGTAGGTGGCGATGCCGACCAGCATCAGCGGCACCAGCGCGTCAAGCACCGGGCGCGGCAGCAGGCTGACGCAGAGCGCGCCACCCACCGAGGCGAGGCCGGCCCCGAGCGCGGCGGGCCCGGCCTCGCGCCAGCGGATCAACCCGCGCCGGGCGAAGGCGATCGTGGCCGAGACCGAGCCGGCGCTGCCCTGAAGCTTGTTGGTGGCGATCGCGCTCACAGGGTCGAGCCCAGCGAGCAGCAGGGCCGGCAGGGTCATCAGCCCGCCTCCACCGGCGATGGCGTCGACGGCGCCCGCCACCACGGCCACGCCGAACAGGCCGGCTACCGTCTCAAGTTCGATCATCATCGGGGGATTCCAAAGGGCCTTGAGGCCCTTTGGTGGGTTTTCAGGGCAGAGCCCTGAAGCCGGCGCAGCCGATCTGCAGGGCTCTGCCCTGCACCCGCGAAAGGACTCGTCCTTTCGAAACCTTCACCATGGCTGCGGGCTCAGGGCAAGCCTTCAGGCGGCGGCGCGCTCCGTGCGCGGCAGGGTGACGACGGCGCGGCTGCCGCGGCGCGCCCGCAGCGTTCCGCCCTTCGGCACGACCTTCCAGCCGTCCTTGCAGCCGTCGATCGGCTCGGAGACGACGGTGAGGCCGCGCTCGCTCTCGCGGTAATAGAGGCTCGGCGGGCGCCCGTCGCAGGCCCAGCGGAAGGCGGTCAGGTTCTCGCCGTCGGTGAGCACGGCGGTGAAGCGGAAGGCCTCGGCGATGCGCGCCTCCTGCATCAGGCCGCGCACGGTGGCGCAGGTCGCCTCCATGGCGGCGACGGGATCGGCATCGAGGCCGTTGGCGAGCGCGAGCAGGAACAGCGCCTCCGAATCCGTCGAGCCGCGACGGGTGTCGTACAGCTCGTCGGGGATCATCGCTTCCAGGCGCCGCTTGATCCGGTGATAGCCGCCGATCTGGCCGTTATGCATGAACAGGTGGCGGCCATGGGCGAAGGGGTGGCAGTTGGCTCGCGTCGTCGCCGTGCCGGTGGCCGCCCGCACATGGGCGAGGAACGTCCGCGCCCGCACCTGCCGGCAGAGGTTCACGAGGTTTTCATCGGACCAGGCCGGGCAGATGTCGCGGTAGAGGCCTGGCTCGGTATGCTCGCCGTACCAGCCGATCCCGAACCCGTCACCGTTGGTCTCGGTCTTCGCCTCGGAGGCGTGCAGCGACTGATGGACCAGCGAATGGGTCGGGGCGCAAACCAGCTCGTTCAGAAAGACCGGCTCACCGAGATAGGCGAGGAAGCGGCACATGGTGGAACAAGAGCCTCCTTTGCGGTCCGGAGCGAGCTATGCAAGCATCGGTCCGCTTGGGCCGCTGCGTGTCGCCGGACTGTAACAATTCGTTCCGTGTGGTGAACAGTCCGTTAAGGGAGGGATCGGTCGGAAGGGTTCGAGCTGGCACAAATTCGCTGAACCGATCATCCCCAAACTTGTTGTCGCAGGGCAAGCATCGTCGGCGCCGCCGATTCCGCCGCGGCGTGCCCATGGCCGGGCCGCCGCTTCCAAACCGCTCGCACAGCTTCAGGGACACATCATGGCTCATTCCGGAGACAGCCCGGTCGCGCTCGTCGTCGAGGAGGACGAGGCCGCCCGCGATCTCGCCACCGTCCTGATCGAGGAGACCGACCTCGACGTCATCGCCTGTTCGAGCGCCGAGGACGCCTTGGCCGTGCTTGAGCGCGGGGACGTGACCGTGGCGATGGTGATCGCCGACACGCGCCTCTCGGGCAAGATGGATGGGGCGGCGTTGGCGCGGGCGGTCGAGGATCGCTGGCCGGAGGTGCGGCTCGTGGTGACCTCCGGCGCCCGCGAGGAGGGCCGGACCGAGATCCCGCCGCACGCTGTTTATATGCGCAAGCCCTGGCTGCCGCTGGAACTGCTGCGGCAGGCCGAGCGCGCCACCCTGACGGCCAAGGCCGCCTGACGCGGACCGATCGGCAACGGAAAAAGCCCCGCCGGTCGCGCCGGCGGGGCTTTTTCGTATCGCGAGGCTGCGGGCCGCTCGTGGCGGCCGGCGCGACTTAGGAAGCGGCGGGGGCCGGAGCGGCGGCGGGAGCACCCGCCGGCTGCTGCGAGAAGCTCGGCATGCCGGGACGGCGCGGGGCGCCGGTACGGGGCTTCGGCTTCGGAGCGGCGATCAGACCCTCGCGGATGGCGGTCTTGCGGGCCTGCTTGCGGGCGCGGCGGACAGCCTCGGCCTTCTCGCGTGCCTTGCGCACGGAGGGCTTCTCGTAGGCCTTGCGCTGCTTCATCTCGCGGAAGATGCCCTCGCGCTGCATCTTCTTCTTGAGGACGCGGAGCGCCTGATCGACGTTGTTATCGCGAACGAGTACCTGCAACGGAATCAACCCCTAGATTTGTCGTTTCGAACCGCACCGGCCCCGGATTCCCGGCTGAACCGGGAAAAAGCCGTCGGGCGCCCCTATCTCCGGGCTGCATTCCGGAGGAGGCGTCGTGACGGCAGCCGAATCGGTGCGAAAGAATTTGCACCTGAGCGCGCGGCATACACGAAACAGGTTCGTGTTGGAAGTGCAGGAAAGACTCTTGCAAACCCCTGTGGCCGCCGAAACAGCCCCGATCGCAAGCGCTGCCCGAGGCCCACTCTCTAACCTCGCGCGCGAGGAGAGGGTGGGCGCGCTTCGAACGCGACCCGCTCGGGGCCTGTTCGCCGAGAGGGCGTTCCGACGAAGCCGTGACCGGTTCGCCGGAACGCACATTCTCATGAAAGGCCGTGAGACGCCGGCCGGATGCCATCCGGTCGGAAGCGGCCCTAGGCGTGCGAGGCGATGAAGTTGCGCACGAGCGGATAGGTCTGCGATTCCCACTTGCGGCCCGAGAACACGCCGTAGTGACCCACGCCGGTCTGGAGGTGGTGGGTCTTCATGTGCGGCGGCAGGCTCGAGCAGAGGTCGTGGGCGGCCATGGTCTGACCCACGGCGCAGATGTCATCGCGCTCGCCTTCCACCGTCATCAGGGCGGTGCGCCGGATGGCGCCCATATCGATGAGCTCGCCGCGATAGGTGAGCTGGTTGCGGGCCAGGGTGTAGTCCTGGAAGACGATCTTGACCGTCTCGAGGTAGAACTCGGCGGCGAGGTCGAGGACGGCGAAATACTCGTCGTAGAAGGTCTCGATCGCCTGCGCCTTGTCGGCGCTGCCGTCGACATAGTGCCAGAACAGGTCCGTATGCGCGTCCCTGTGGCGCTTGGCATTCATCGAGACGAAGGCCGACACCTGCGTGAAGCCGGGATAGACCCGCCGCCCCGCCCCCTTGTGGCGTCCGGTCACGGTCTCGATCAGGTTCTTCTCGAACCACTCGATCGGCTTCGAGATGGCGAGCCGGTTCACCGAGGTTGGGCTGACGCGGCAATCGACCGGCCCGGCCATCAGGGTCATGCTGCGCGGCTGCGCCGGGTTCTTGGTGTGCGCCATCAGTGCCGTGGCGGCGAGCGCCTGCACCGCGGGCTGGCACACGGCGATGAGGTGGGCGCCCTCGCCGACGGTCTCCAGAAAGCGCACCACGTGATCGACGTAATCGTCGAAGCCGAAGCGCCCCTCCGAGAGGGGCACGTCACGGGCGTTGTGCCAGTCGGTGATGTAGACGTCGTGGTCGGGCAGCAGCGTGCGCACGGTGCTGCGCAGCAGCGTGGCGAAGTGGCCCGAGAGGGGGGCGAGCACCAGCACCTTGGGCTGGACGGTGTCGATGTCCTTGCGGAAGCGAAGCAGGGTGCCGAAGGGTGTCGCGAGCACCGGCTCCTCGATCACCGGCACCTCGCGGTTGCCGACCATGACGGAATGGATGCCGTAGGCCGGCCGCGCGAAGGTGAGGCCGGCGCGCATCATCATGCGCGCACCCGCCGACCACCATTTCGCGGCATCGTGCCAGGGCGTCCGCATCCACGGCGCGGAGGCTTCCTGCAGGAGGCGGCCCCATTGGCGGGTGTGCCGGGCGATGTCCGATTGGGCATCGAAGGCTTGGTAGAGCATCGGGCGCAAACTCCAAGCGCGCAAGGTGCCTGCACGCATCCATCTCTCGCGAACGTCCCGAACGGCCCGGATTCGCCCGCTTCATTTCCCGGTCGCCACTGCCGCCCCACGTGACGCTGCCGGATGGAGCAGGCTAAGCGGTTCTGGATTGGGCGCAACCTATCAAAAGTATATATCGCGCTGCTGTGATGTGGATGCATCACCGTGCATAGGGGCTTACGAAACAGGCATTCTATTGCCGAAAAGGCCGGGAGAGGGCCCGCGATCCGGCACAGGGCTTGCCATAAAAATCGCGAAAGCCGGGTTCCGGGCAGCAGGCCCGAGCAACGCGCATCCGGGGAGAGGGCCATGGCCGAGGCGACGCTCACGATCTCCAGCCGCAATTACTCGTCCTGGTCCCTGCGCGGCTGGCTGCTGTGCCGGATGGCCGGGCTCGATCTCTCGGTGGAGGTGTTGTCCGGCTCGGACGCCTCGACGCGGGCCGAACTGCTCCACCTCTCGCCGTCCTTCCTCGTGCCGCGGCTGGAACACGACGCGATCGTGGTGTGGGACGTGCTCGCCATCGCCGAATATCTCAACGAGATCCGGCCCGAAGCCGGCCTCCTGCCCGAAGCGCCCGCCGCGCGCGCACGCTGCCGGGCGGTCTCGGGCGAGATGCATGGCGGCTTCGTCAACCTGCGCTCGGCGCTGCCGATGAACCTGCGCAGCCTCCATCGCGGCTTCAAGATCTTCAACGGCGCCAAGGGCGACATCGAGCGCATCTGCGCGATCTTCGAGGATTGCCTGTCGCGCTCGGGCGGGCCCTATCTGTTCGGTGCCCAGCCGACCCTGGCGGATGCGATGTACGCCCCGGTCTGCACCCGCTTCCGCACCTACGACGTCGCCCTCCCCTTCACATCGGCCACCTACCGCGACACGATCCTCGCCTGGGATCTGATGAGCGAGTGGGCGGCGCTCGCTGAGAGCGAGCCTGAGGAGATCGAAGAGCTCGACATGGAGTTTTAGAACCTGGGGGGTGATCCTAGGTGAGGATGACGATGCTGCGCGGACGCGTTCGGATCGCGGCATTCCTGAGACGCCTGATCTCCCGCTCGACCCGGTACGGAGCCGTGTCCCAAGGGCAGCTCAGCTCTGAGCGGGCAGCCAAGATCGCGATGGCTGCGGCGGCGGAAGCAGGCTTCCCCGACACGTGCGGCGTTGCCTCGCCGATCCGGATGGAATCGGGTCTCCTCTGGGATGTCTGCCAGATCACCCGCGGCAGCGGCTGGCGCGTGGCAGTGGATGACGCCACGGGCCAGCCGGGTGCGATCGGGCGCTGGGTCTCCGGTGAGGGGCCGAAGGCCGGCACCGGCGCCGGACCTCGCAGCCCGTGCGCCGCCGATTGCGCGAGCGGGCACACGGCGCTCGGGGGCGGCTACCCTGCCCCGGCGCATACTTTGCGGAAGGGTTCACGCCGCCTTGGCCGGCCCCGCCTCCCGAGAGCGTCCGGCGGCGAGCGGCAGCTCGATGCGGGCGCAGAAGCCGCCGCCGGGGCGGTTCTCAAGGGTCAGGCGCCCGCCATGGCCCTCGACGATGGCGAGCACGATCGACAGGCCGAGGCCGAAGCCGCTCGCGGAATCGAGGTTGCGGGCGCGGTCGCCGCGCACGAAGGGCTTGAGCATGGCGCTGCGTTCGGCGTCGGGAATGCCGGGGCCGTCGTCGATCACCTCCATCGCCACGCCGGGCTGGTCGCCGGAGCCCGCCGGCCCCATGACGAGGCGGGCGCCGCCGCCATATTTCACGGCGTTGTCGACGAGGTTGGTGATCGCCCGCTGGAGGTCGTCGGGCCGGCCGCGCACGAGGACGTGGCGGGTCCGCTCCAGGCTCACCGCCGCGCCGATGTCGCTGAACCCGTCGCACACCGTCTGCACCACCGAGGCGAGGTCGATCAGCGTGGTCTGGCCCTCGCCCGGCGTCCCCTGCCCGTCCCGGACATAGGAGAGTGCGGATTCCACGAGCCCGTTCATCTGGTCGAGGTCGCGCAGGGTCATCTCGCGGGCGCGCTCGTCCTCGATGAACTCGGCGCGCAGCCGCAGGCGGGTGATCGGCGTGCGCAGATCGTGGCTGATGGCGGCCAGCATCTGCGTGCGGTCGTCGAGCAGGCGCAGCAGGCGGGTGCGCATCCGGTCGAGCGCGCGGGCGAGCGCCAGCACCTCCTCCGGCCCGCGCTGGGGCAGGGGCGGCGGCTCCTCCGCCGTGCCGAAGGCCTCCGCCGCCGCCGCAAGGCCGGCCAGCGGCGCGGTGAGCGCCCGCGTCGCCCAGAACGAGAGCAGCGTGAGGCTGACCCCGAGGAAGACGAAGGTGAAGATGATCGGCCCCTGCGCCGGGGGGCGCGGAAAATCGTCGGGCAGCACCGCCCGCAGCCGGGCGCCGGCCGGGGTCATGATGCCGATCTGCAGGAGGCCGGTCTTGCCCCGGTCGTGGCCGGGGGAGAGGTCGGTCACCGGCAGCGCCCGCCCGAACCCGTCGCGCAGGCGCTCGATCAGCGGATGCTGCCCGATCTCGTCCTCCGTGTTCGCTTGCCCCATGCTCCCCTGCCCGGTGCTCCCCTGCCCCGCCGACGACGCGGCGCCGTCCCACGGCGCGATGCGCAGGGTCGGCAGGCTGCGCGCCGCCGCCCGGAGGATCCCCTCGCGCTCGCCCGGCTCGGCGGCATCGAGCAGCCGCGCGACGACGGAGAGCCGGGTCGCGGCGACGCCGGGCCGCTCGTCCGGCCGCCACGGCTCGCGCAGGGCCAGCAGCGTGACCGCCGCGAGCACATGCGCGGCGAGCAGGGCCGCGACGACGAGGAGCGCGATCTGCCCGGCGGCCTTTTTCGGGCGCGGCCACGGCAGATGGGGCCAGGGCAGGCGCGGGCGGGGTCGAGCCTCGCCAGGGGCGGCCTTGGGCGGCGGCTCCGCCGTGGTTCTCACCGGGCTCATCAGCGGCCGATCTCCGGCGCGAACAGGTAGCCGCCCGAGCGGATCGTGCGGATGATCTCGGGGTTGCGCGGGTCGCGCTCGAGCTTCTGGCGAAGCCGGGAGACCAGGACGTCGATGCTGCGCTCGAACGGCCCCGCCGCCCGGCCCTGCGTCAGGTCGAGGAGCTGGTCGCGGGAGAGGACGCGCCCCGGCCGCAGGCACAGCGCGTGGAGCAGGTCGAACTCCGCCCCCGTGACGGCGATGCGCGCGCCCTCGGGGCTCAAGACCTGCCGGAGGCCGACATCGAGGGTCCAGCCCGCGAAGTGGAAGCGGCGTGCGCCGTCCCCGTCCTGCGGCTCGGCGCCCTTGCGCCGCAGGATCGCCCGGATGCGCGCCAGCAACTCGCGCGGGTTGAACGGTTTGCCGAGATAGTCGTCGGCGCCGATCTCCAGCCCGACGATCCGGTCGATCTCCTCGGATTTCGCCGTGAGCATCAGGATCGGCACCTGCGATGCGGCCCTGAGGCGCCGGCACAGGCTCAGCCCGTCCTCGCCCGGCAGCATCAGGTCGAGAACGATGAGGTCGACCCGGGCATCGGCCAGCACCCGGTCCATCTCGCGCCCGTCGCCCGCGAGGCTCACGCGGCACTCGTTGGCGCGCAGGTAGCGCGCGACGAGGGCGCTGATCTCGCGGTCATCCTCGACGATGAGGATATGGGGCGTCGGCGGGTTGGTGGTGGTCATGACGGCCTCTGTCTTAACCCCCCGCGCCACCTGCCCGGAAGTATGGCCGCCGGTGAAGATTGTAACCGCGGGTTTCCGCAGCCGGCCCCGATACGAGCGGCAACAATCCGGAGCGGATTTCCGCTCCCCACGGCCGCGGCGGCCGAAGCGTTTCGTCGGTGTCCCTCGATTGCCCTGGTGCCTGCCGATTCTTATGTCGGTGGCACGTGCTCGACAGGTCCGGGCGCCGGAGGAGATTTCCATGCAAGGCCCGAACCGCATTTTCGACGATGTCGCCCGCCTGTTCACCGATGCCACCGGAGCCGCCCAAGGGGTGCGCCGCGAGGCCGAGACGATGGTCAAGGGTCAGATCGAGCGCCTGATCCGCGACATGGATGTCGCCACCCGCGAGGAAGTGGACGTGCTGCGCGACCTCGTCGCCGCCCTGCGCAGCCAGAACGACGCGCTCGCCGCCCGGGTCACTGCGCTGGAGGCCCGGCTCGGCGCCGAGGCAGGCAGCGCGGGCAGCACGGAATCGGTCTGAGCGGGCAGTCCGGACTCACCCTCGCGGGAAAGCGTGAATCCGGATTTCTTTGCACAGGAAGCATCGGTGGATAGCCGCGTTGCCCACCGCTGATGCCGGGGCGACGCTTTGAAGCCCGCGGGGGACGCGGGCTATAAACGATCCGTAGTTGATTCGCCCCGGCGGAAAGGTGGAACCAAACCCCGGGGCGGCGAAATCTGGATTGAACCCCTCCGCAGGACGGAGATCGACGTGGGTTGCCTCGACTCCCGTCACGGCCCTGCTTTGCCCGCCGACCCGATCGAGCCCCTCGACCGGGCCGACAACTTGGATCGCCATGACCCAGCTTAGCTTCATCGAAGACAGCGACCGGCCGGAGCACCCGCTCGATGTCGTCGAGCGCCTCGCCTCGCTGCGCGACTGGATCTTCGATCGCATCGAGACCGACGAGATGTCGGTCTCCGTCTCGGGCCGCTGGGCCGAGTACCACGTCGCCTTCACCTGGATCGAGGAAGTCGAGTCGCTGCACGTGGCCGCTGCCTTCGACCTCAAGGTGCCGGAGCGGCGCCGGGCCGAGATGCTGCGCCTCGTTGCACTCGTGAACGAGCAGCTCTGGATCGGCCATTTCGATCTGTGGTCGTCGGACAGCGTGGTGATGTTTCGCCACTCGCTGCTGCTGACCGACGGCATCGCGCCGACGCAGGGGCAATGCGCGATGATGATGAAGACCGCCGCCGACGCCTGCGAGCGCTACTATCAGGCCTTCCAGTTCGTGCTCTGGGCCGGCAAGAGCGCCCGCGAGGCCCTCGACGCGGTGCTGTTCGAGACCGAGGGCGAGGCCTAAAGACGTATCCGACCTGCCTGCATCAGGTCGGCGTCTCTTGTTTTGATGCGCATTCTTTCGACGAACCGGTGACCACTTCGTCGGAATGCGCTCTAGCCCCCACGCGGGATCAAGAGTGATGACACCGGACCACGCCTCGACCGCCTTCCCCACGCCCCTGGTTCTGGCCGGCGCCGGCAAGATGGGAGCAGCGCTACTGCGGGGCTGGCTCGCGGGCGGCCTCGACCCCGCCGCCGTGACCGTCGTCGACCCGCAGCCCTCGCCCGAGATCGCGATGCTCTGCGCCGAGCGGGGCTTGCGCCTCAACCCCGAGGCCGCCGCCCCGGCCGGAGCCCTGGTGCTCGGCATCAAGCCGCAGGTTCTCGACGCGGCGGCACCGGCGCTGGGGGGCTGGATCGGCCCGGACACCCTCGTCGTCTCGATCCTGGCCGGCAAGACCATCGCCGACCTCAAGCGCCGCCTGTCGAGCGCGCGGGCCGTGGTGCGCGCCATGCCCAACCTGCCCGCCAGCATCGGCCGGGGCGCGACCGGCGCCGTCGGCAGCCCGGAGGTCGGGCCGCAGGCCAGGGCGGGTGCGGAGGCGTTGCTCGCCAGTTCCGGCCTCGTCACGTGGCTCGATGACGAGGGGCTGATCGATGCGGTGACCGCGGTCTCGGGCTCCGGGCCGGCCTATGTCTTCCTGTTGGCGGAAGCGCTCGCGGAAGCCGGCATGGCGGCGGGCCTGCCGCCGGAGCTGTCGGCGCATCTCGCCCGCGCCACCGTCGCAGGCGCCGGGGCCCTGCTCGACGCCGATGCCCGCGAGGCCGGGCAATTGCGCCGTGACGTGACCTCGCCCGGCGGCACCACCGCAGCAGCGCTCGCCGTTTTGATGCGCGAAGGCGCGCTGCCCGACCTGATGCGCGAGGCGGTCGATGCGGCGCGGCGGCGGGCGGGCGAATTGTCCGGCTGACAGGCCCGGCGGTTCCAAGCGGGCGGCTCCGACCCTACATGAGACGTGAACCGAATGCGGAGCACGGATCATGGAAACCGCCCCCGAGCCCAATACCGGCGGCAAGCCCGAGACGGGCGGACCGGATGGTTCGTCGAACTCCGGCACAGCCTCGTCCAAGCCCAACCCGCGCGAGGCGGCGGTCGAGGCGCTGATGCGGCTCGCCGCCGAGCAGCCCTGGAACGACATCGAGGTCGGCGACATTGCCCGTGAGGCGAACTTGAGTCTGGCCGAGTTGCGCGACCTGTTCCCCTCGAAGGGGGCCGTGCTCGGCGGGCTGTCGCGGATCATCGACCGCAAGGTGCTGGAGGTCGACACGACCGACCTCGCCGACGAGCCGGCCCGCGAGCGCCTGTTCGACGTGCTGATGCGCCGGCTCGACGCGATGACGCCCTACAAGCCGGCCCTGCGCCGCATCGCCTTCGCTCTGCGCGGCGATGTCCTGTCCATGCTGGCGCTCAACGGGGTCGCCCTGAACTCCCACCGCTACATGCTGGCCGCTGCCGGCATCGACACGGAGGGGCCGCTCGGCCGGCTCAAGCTCCAGGGCACCGTGATCGCCTTCGCCCGCACCGTCGAGGTCTGGCTCGATGACGACGACCCGGCGCTCGCCCGCACCATGGCCAAGCTCGACCGCGAGATCCGCCGCGGCGAGACCCTCATGGAACGCGCCGACGACGCCCGCCGCCTCACCGCGCCGCTGCGTGCCCTCGGCCGTGCCGTTCTGGAGCGCCGCCCGCGCCGCGACCGGACGGAGCCGCCCGCGGGGGATGGCGAGGATCGCGACCCGGCTGCGGCGATCTAAGCGCAGAGCTTACCAAATAAGTGCGTTCAGGGGTCGGACCGCGTTTGCCGGTCCGACCCCTGAACGACGATCAGAAGCACCGCCTCCCAACTCGGTGTGTAACCCAGGCCGAGAATGCCAGCTTAACGGGTTCGTCGCGCGATCACGCTTCTTTCGAGCGAGCACCCGTGAGATGGCTCGCCCATGCAATTCAAGCATAGAAAATGCGCGGCAATCGTGGCCGAGAAGGTTTTCTACTTCTCTTTTCCAGGGATTGCCGTGGGCATCGGCATGATGATCGGGCCGGGGCCCGGTCCTGATGACTATCTGTTGCGTTGGGATTCGTCGAAGATCGTCCCAGCCGCTGTCACAGCTTCGATGCTGGGAGTTGTCATCGGTGTGCTCGAAGCCCGCCATTGGCTGAAACGGTGCCGAGAATCGGTCCGCGCGTCGGAGGCCGAGGGCAAAGACCCGTCTGCCCTGTATCCAGCTCAACCTCAGGCTCGGTCGCCGTTCTAGCCGTAAAGGTCTTGCCGCTTTCCCGTGCAGATCTTTCACCGATCTTGGTGCTGCATTCTGCGACAGACTCAGCCGAATATGCTCGGTACGAAGAAACGCTGAGCCATCGGTGCAATTGGGTCCACAAACGGCCGGAGACGATGCTCCGGCCTTAGGGGCTTTACCGATCCCAGCCCTTCAGGTCGCAGAGCGTCATGAAGTCGTGGATCGTAATCAACTCGGCATCAAGCAGAGCCAGGGCTTCGTCGCGGCTCTTGATCGCATCGGCGTTCATGGACTGCGCCTTTCCAGTGTCTCGTTTTGAGGAACGACAAGCTAAAGCTTTCGTTCCGCCGGCCGGGAGAGGCACTGAAGAGGCATTCCGCGTGCCATTGGAGGCATGGCCGCTGAACGGTTTCGAGGCGCATCACTCCGGGGATCGGAATCCGAGCGATGCGCCGCGTTCTCGGGCCTTACCCCTCCCGTCTGCCGCCCATCATCCCTTGCATCCGCGAGAGCTGCGCGATGTGCCGCTCGATCAGCGGGAGCGCGCCCGCCGCGATGCGGCGCAGGGCCGGGTCGTCGCCGCTTTGCGCGTAGGAGCCGTGGATCTGGTAGGCCTCCTGATGGCCCTGGAGCGAGGCGTTGACGAATAGCGCGTCGTATTCGGGGCCGGGCTGCATCCCGGAGAGCTGCGCCAGGATCTGAGCCTTCTGCTCGTCCGTCGTCATGCCGCCGGGACCGCGCCCACCGGGTACACCCAAGACGCCGCCAACCGCGCCGCCGACCGCGCCGACGGTCGCGCCCGCAACGCCGCCCGCGACCGCCAGCGGCGCCGCGACCAAGCCGCCGACGAGGCCGCCCGGACCGGCGGGCATGCCGGCCATCGGCGCGCCCGCACCCACATAGGGGTCGAGCTTGCGCGCGAGGTTGACCTGCTCGGTCACCTCGGCCCGGCTGAAGGCTTTGATGCGCGGATTGCGGGTTTTGGCGTGGGCATCGCGCGCCGTGTTCTCAAGAAACAGGCCGCCCTTCGTCGCCATGGCGAGGTAGACGGGCGCCGGCATGGCACCGGCCGGTGCCGGTTGCGCCAGGGCGGTACGGGTGACGGCCAGGGCCGCCGTCGCCGTCAGCAGAGTGGTCAGAAAATCGCGCCGATGCATGGTATCGAATCTCCCGGTCTGGAAACGATACTCGGGCGCCGATTTGCTTGGACGGTGCCGGAGTCTGACGGGCGAAACCTTCGCGAAATCAGCAATGTTCCTGCCGTTCCAGGGGCGGCTTCGACCGAAGACGCTCAGGCGATCCGAGCCGGGCTTCAAGCGTCGATCGAGGGGCGCAGACGGGCCATGCAATACACGTCGGCGAAAGTGCCGTTGCGGAACGAGGCGGCCTTGTGCGTCCCCTCGATGGTGAAGCCGAACTTTTCGTAGAGGGCGATGGCGCGGGTGTTGTCGGTGAAGACCGTCATCTCGATCCGCAAAATATTGATCCAGTTGTCGGCCGTGTCGATCACCGCGGCGAGAAGCCGCGAGCCGATGCCGTGTCCGGCGAAATCCTTGTGCACGGCGATCCAGAACTCCGCCGCATGCGCGCGCCGGCCATAGAACGGGCGCAGGGCCGCCGCCCCGACGACGCGGCCGTCCCGCTCCGCAGCAAGGTGCAGATCCCGCGGCGAGCGGGGCTCGGCCCACTTCTTCACCGCCTCGAACGATTCGTAGGGAAGCGCCAGGGTTCCGAAGCGGAAGGCGGGCTGGTTGTAGATCTCGAAGAGATCCTGCGCGTCCTCCTCGCGCATGGCCCGTATGGTCACGTTCCCGTCGCGTCTCATGCCGTTCATTCCGGTGTGGGCTCCGTCCAAAATGCGTCTCGGTCCTTCCGGCGACGGGCTCACGTCCACTCGAAGCGCAGCGTCTCGCGGAAGGCGAAGCGCTCGATGTGGCGCACGACCACGTCGCGCAGGTCGGGCAGGTTCGCCGCGTCGGGCGCGGTCAGGTCGATCGTCAGGGTGTCGGCATCGGCACGCAGCCGCGTCTCGCCGAGCGGCAGGGCGATCCGGGCATCGGTCGGGCCGACCTCGGTCTCGAACCGGTGAGCCCAGTGCTTGCAGAGCTGCTGGAGGTAGCGGCTGGCATGCGGGGTGCTGACCACAGCGTGGCTCTCGGGCATGTCGGTCTCCTCGGTTTTAGCGTGCGGCGTGGCGGGGGCTCGCGGTGCGGCGACCGGCGGTGGCGCTGCGCACGCGAAAAAGGTCGGTCGGCAGGACCGAGAAGCTGGCCTCGCCGAACCATTCGAGCGAGCCTTCCGCTTGCGGCGGCAGCGTCCTGAGGAAGGCGTCGTAATCCAGCGCGCCCTCGAACAGGGCGGTCATGCCCTCGCGCCGTCCGGCGGCGGCGTAGACATTGGCCGGCTCGAACACCGACAGGTCGGCGCGGCTGCGCACGTTCTTGAGGTGGTAGTAGTCGATATGCGGGCTCAGCCGGGCATGGGCCGCGAGCGGGTCGTCGCCGCCTTCCCAGACGTGGAGCGTGTCGAAATTGACCCGGAGGTTCGGGTGATCGACCGCGTCCAGCAGGTCGAGGAGCGAGGCGGTGGTGTCGGCCAGCGTGCCCGGATGCGTCTCCACCACGAGGCGCAGGCCCTGGTCGGCGAGCTGGCCCGCCGCCATCCGCAGGCGCTGGGCGACATGGGCGCGTTCGTCCGCCGAGGCGGCGGCGCTGCCCTTGGTGCCGGCGAAGGTGCGCAGCCGCGGCGCGCCCCAGCTCCCGGCGAGCCGGGCGAGTTCGGCCGTCCGCTCGGTCAGGGTTTCGAGGGGGGCATCGAGCGGCAGGTAGTCACTCAGCATCGGCACCCGCAGGCCGTAGGCGGCGAGCCATTCGGCGTGGTCGCCGGGGCCGAGATTGCGGGCATGCACGCCCCACAATTCGATGCCGTCGAAGCCGTGGCCGCGGGCGAAGCGAGCGAGTTCGCCGATCGACACGAGATGGTGGCGAAAGCTGATGGTGCAGAGCGCGATTCTCATGCGGAACGCCTTTCGCGGGAGGATGGGGCGGACTGTCCGAGATCCGGGCGCGATTGCCGCCACGCGGCGTAGGCCGCGGCGAGCTGCCGCTTGATCGCGAATTCCTGCGCGTCGAGGGCATCGAGCCGTGCGAGGACGGCGGCGATTTCCTCCGTCTCCCCCGTCCGGGCGAGCTTCAGCACGGCGTAGTGCAGGGCGGTGAGGCCGTTCACCAGGGCCTCGATCTCGTCGCAGATCCGCTGGAACTCCGGGTCCGGCCAGCGCAGGGCCCGCCAGAAGAAGGCGAAGCCGTGCTCGTAGGCCCATTTGCGGATGGTGATGACCGGCAGTTCGCGCAGGGCCTCACCGACATCCGTCAGCGTCAGCCCGCCCCGCCCCTCGGCATGGGCGAGCACGATGGCGCGCGCGGCATCGATCAGCGGGTTGGTGTCGAACCGGAAGCAGGCATCAAAAAAGGCCGTGAGATCCGCGTCCCTCGGCGGATGGGCCAGCGAGGGATCGAAGCGGTAGCCGCCGGCGACGCTCGGCTGGCGGATGGCGTTGAGCATCTGCTCGCGCTCGATCACGCCCTCCCAGCGGAAGTCGGGGTCGCGCACCTGCCAGAGGTCGGGATCGTCGCCGAGCGAGACGAGCAGGTAGTGCGGGAAGGGGTTCTGGTTGAACTTGTTCTCCCGCTCGGGGAGGTGGAACATGTCGAGCATCACCATGAGGCGCGTGTCGGGCTCACGCCGCTCCAGGAGGTCGAGCAGGGTCGCGACGTTCGCGTCCTTCGAGCGGGAATGGTCGTACCAGGAGACGAGCGGCACGCCGTAGAGCCGCTCGAACCAGTAGCGGAACGACTCGTGGTCCATCGCGTCGGAGTGGTAGGCGAGCCGCGAGCCGTCGGTGATGGCGAACTCGGCGTCCCAGATCAGGGCGTAGAACGGGCGGTGGTCGATGCCCCGCGCCTTCAGCCCGTCGCAGACGCAGCTGACGAAGCAGTGGATCTTCAGGTCGTAGGGCATCGCGCCGTGGACGCCCTCGGAGGGCGTCTCCGGCGCGGCCGCCGGTGCGGCCGGCTCCGCCCCCGGCGCCAGGAGCCGGGCGAGGTCGGCGACGGTGGAGACGTCCTGCCGGTTGATCACTTCTTCGGGCACCGACACCCCATGCGTCAGTTCCAGTGCCAGGATGAGCTGAAGCAACTGGACGGAATCGAGGTAGAGATCCTCGTTCAGCCGCGCGTCGGGCCCGAACCCATCGAGATGGGGATGCTGCATCTCCTCGCGCAGCACCGTGCCGATGGCGGCGATGAGCGTCTCGTTGCTCACGCCACCGCCTCCAGCGCGCCGTCCCGGTACTGCGCGGCCACCGCGCGTCGAGAAATCTTGCCGTTGGCCTCGCGCGGGATCGCGCCGACCTGCACCGCCTCGACCGGCACTTGGTGGCCGGCGAGCCAGCGGCGGCACCAATCCTGAAGCGCGCGGGGCGGCACGGGGCCTTCCGCGCTGAACAGCAGGGTCACCCGCTCGCCCGCGAACGGATCGGGCCGGGCGAAGGCCACGGCGTCGGTGATGCCGGGCATGGCCATCACCACGTCCTCGACCTCGCCGGGATAGACGTTGAGGCCCGAGACGTTGATCGTATCGTCCTTGCGCGCGACGAAGATCAGCATGCCGTCGGGCGCGCGGTAGCCGAGATCGGCGGTGTGGATCGCCCCGCCCTCCCCCTCGACCACGATCTCCGCCGGGGCCTCGGGGCTGGTTCCCGCCCGGACGCGGTGATGCGGCAGCGGGCGGCCGATGGCGTCGGCGCGGCGCAGATCCGGGTTGATCGCGATGCAGCCGGCTTCCGAGCAGCCATATTGCTGGAACAGGTGGGTGACGCGCCCGCGGATGGCGGAAAACCACGGCGCCGGCAGGAGCGTGCCGGAGACCATCGCCGCGTGGAGGGTCTCGCCCTCGGGCATGAGCCGGGCCAGCGTGTGCAGCATGGCCGGCGCGGTGTAGAGCACCGGCCGCTCGATCTCACGCAGGCGGCGCAGGAGGTATTTCGGGTTGGTGGTGTCCACGATCACCGGCCCGCGGCCGCGCGCCAAGCCGACGAACAGCCCGCAGATCAGCCCGTAGGAATGGGTGATCGGGCAGGCGATGACGGGGGTCATCCCCTCCGGCTCGGTGAAGGCGCCGACATAGCTCGTGATCTCGCGCTCCACCGCAGACCACGGGCGGGCGATGCATTTCGGCTCGCCGGTGGTGCCGGAACTCATCTGGAGAAGCTCGCCCTCCCCCGGAACCGGCGGGGCGGCGCCGGTGAGGGTCTCGCCCTCCAGGCTGTCGAGGAACAGGCGGTGGCAACCGGCGCGCGCGGCGAGCCGACGCGCGCCCGCGTCGGGCAGGGCCGGATGGATCGGCAGCAGGCTCGCGCCGCGCCGCCGGGCGGCGAGGATGAAGGCGAGACCCTCGGCGGTGTCGCGGAAGCGCGCGGCGACCCGCTCGCCGCTGCCGCCGCGCAAGGCCGCCGCAGCCTCGACGCGCCGGATGGCGGCCTCCATCGCGTCCGCCGGGATGGTGCGGCCGTCGATCTCGATCATGCAGTCTCCGGAAAGGGCGTCAGGGGAAGGGAACAGGGGGTTGGGCGCGTGCAGGCTGCTGCGCGCCTCGCCGAGCCCGAGCTTGCGCGACAGCAGCGCCTCGACCCGCAGCCGGGGCGCCTCGACCTGAAGCCGGGCGAACCGTGCCTCCAGCCCGTGCTCCGCCGCGTGGCGCCGCAGCTCTCGGCCAAGGCGGCGCCAGAACGCCGTCTCGTCGAGGCCGTGCCGGCGCCCGAGAAGGGCGGTGATCTCGCTGAGGTTGAAGACGAACAGGCTGTCGGTGACGAGTTCGGCCAGCGTCGCCGCCGAGCGCATGGCGTGGAAGCGGTCATCCGCCGGGCCGGCATGGGCCGGGTCGATCGCCCCGAAATCCGGCACGCGCTCCGAGTTCGTCACGAAGTCGGGGGCGTATTCCGCGCTCTCGTGGAAGTCGCGCAGGATCACCCGTTCCGGCCAGCCGTCGCGGTGGACCAGAATCATGTTCTGGCCATGCGCCTCCAGGGCGACGCCGTGGGCCGCGAGCAGGTGCCAGACCGGCAGCACCGCGACCGCGATCAGACGGTCGAGCCAGGCGTCGCGGCCGTAGCGTTCGAGCCAGGGCGCGACGAAGGGGCTGCCATCCCCCTCGCACACGGCCAGCGCGTTGAAGGGCAAAGCCGCCTCGCCGGGAGCGAGACGCGGGCTCTCCCGCCAGATCGCGGCGAGGTGCCCGGCAAGCGGCCCGTCCCGGTCGGCGAGCGCGGCGGCGTATTCGCGCAGCAACGTCACTCGGTTGCACAGCACGGGATCGGCGGCGACGAGCCCGGCGAGCCAGTCGGATAGGGCCGGGCCGGTCAGCACGAAATGCGGATCGAGGATGCGCAGGCTCGAGGTCGAGACGACGCTCAAGGATAGCTTCACGCTCGCGGCGGACGGGTCGTCTTGGTTGTGCAGCGTGCGCAGGGACTGGCTGGCGACATAGCGCGGGCCGGCGGTGCCGAGCGCGACGGCGCGGCCGTCCGCCAGCCAGGGGCGCAACGCCTCCTCTCCGAGCCGGCGCATCTGCCAGGGATGGACCGGCAGCAGCGCGTGCGTGTCGGGGGAATGTCCGGCCGCGCCGAGGCGGCGGGTCAGCACGTCCCATGTGTCGCCGAGTTCGGCCCGCCAGAACGCGGCTTCCGCGCTCGGCAGTGCGAGGGCGATCGTGTCTCGGCGAACAGCCAGCCATGCGAGGCGGAACGGCGCGGCGGCCTCGGGCCCGTAGCGGCGGTGATCCTCCAGGGTGAAGCCGGTGCGGGCCTTGAAGCTCGGATGATAGGGATGTCCCTCCCAGAGCGCCGCATCGAGCGCGGCGAAGGGCAGAGTGCGGCGCTCCGGCTGCGACAGGTTCTGGGCGTTCCAGCGGCAGAGTTCGACCGTCTGCCGCAACTCTGCCAGCAGCCGCGCCCGGTGCTCGGGGGCGGTGGGAAGAGCCTCGACGAGGGCGGCGAGGTCGGCCGGCATCCAGGCGCCCTCCTCGCTCGCCATCGCGACCGAGCCGGGATCGAGGCGGGGGCGGCCGAACGGGCCGAGGGTGCCGGTCGCGCGGAAGCGGCGGGCGCCGAGGCGCCATGCGATCCGACCGGAGCCGCCCTCCGGCGCGCGCTCGGCCAGCCCCTCGAACAGGACGGCTTGCGCCAACTGGCGCAGAACGCGCGCTTCGGGCGGTTCCACGGTTTCGGGAGGCACGGTCTCAGGATGCGAGGGCATGGCCGGCCTCGCCCCGAGCCGCCCGCAGCACGAGCGGGTTCGGCATGTCGATGTAGTTGCCGGTGCCGTCGCCTGAGGCGAGCTCGTCGCGGTCGGACAGGCGCACCCGCAGATTGGCCTTGGTGCAGAGCGTCGGCCCGTCGAGCACCGAGCGGGCGAAGGCGCGGCCGGCCCCGGTCATGCGGCGTGCCATCGCCTCCAGGCGGCGGGCGAGGTCGTCGAGGAGCATTTCCTCGCGCGCCAGCCCGTCATGGCCCATCCGGGCGATGACGGAGAAGATTTGGTTGACCACGAGATAATAGGCCAGCCGTCGGCGGATCTCGCCGTCCGGGAAATAGAGCGAGGCGATTGAAGCGGTCTCGGGCGCGTCGCGCAGGAGCGCGGGCCGGGCGGATTCCGAGAGGTAGAAGCCCTGGTTGTCGCGGTAGAAGCCGAGCTCGGGCCAGCCGGAGCCAATGTCGAGCAGCGCGTTCTGCTGGTGGGCTTCGAGCGCGATGCCGTGCGCGTCGTAGAGCGCGACGACGGGCTCCAGCATGCAATCGAGATAGCGGGCGAACCACGTGCGGGCGGCCTGGGCGCGCGCGGTCGAACCCTCTGGGCAGACCTGCCGCAGAAGGGCCTCCAGCCGCGAGAGACGGCCAGGCAGCGGCTCGGCGGTGAGGGCCGCCAGCGTGGCGACACCCCGCTCCGCCCCGTTGCGGAACGGGTTCTCGCGCAAGACCGTCTCGAAGCCGCTCTCCTCGCGGCCGGGGCTGTGCAGGGTGAGGTAGGCGGGGTCGGCCAGAATCTGGAAGTTGGGATGGCGCGCGGCGAACGGGCTCTTGGCCAGCAGCCGGGCCATGGCGACGCCGGCCTTGAGTTCGGCGAGCCGGTTCACCCGCAGCGAGTTGGTGAGGGTGACGGGTAGTGAGAACTTCGCCATCCACGGGCTCTCGGCCGCGTAGACCGTGCGCAGCGAGGAGGTCGCGGTGAAGCGCGGGCCGAAGGCGCCGAGCCGCCGCAGGCGACCCGCCTCGACCCACGCTTCGACATGCGGCTCCAGCATCAGCGCCTCGGCCTGGAGCGGATGCATCGGCAGGGCGATTTCGCCCGCGCGCAGGCCCAGCCGGGCGGCGTCGGGGCCGAGCAAATCGAGGGCGAGGTCGGGCGCGGCGCGGGTCACCGCCGAATCGTGGCGGACGAGGCTCGCATCGGCGGCGAACACCGCGAGCTGGAACGACCCGCCCTCCTCCGGCGCGTAGGCGCGGGCCTGCCAGGTCGTGAGGCCCTGCCGGCTCTTGGGGGTCGGGTGCAGCCAGTGGCCGAAGACCAGGGCGCGCTCGGCGGCGATGAAGCCGGTCTCCGCCTCCTCCGGTTCCGCGCGGTCGAGCAGGCGGGCGGTCTCGCGGTAGCTGTCGAGCACGCGCCCGAGCAGTTCGAGTTCGCGCTCGCGGGCGGTGTCGCCCCGCCCCTCATCCGTGCGCGAATAGGCCTCGCCGAGAAGTTCCTGAAGCCCGCGCATCGGCGCCACCGGCCGCCAGCGCGGCTCGTGCAGATGGCGCGTCCAGAGTCGGCCGAAGGCGTGCGCGCCGCATAGCGACGGCGACAGGATCTCGGCGCGGATCGCGAGGCGGCGGCTGCGCAGGTTCCACTCGACGCAATGGGCCGGCGGCCCGTCCGTCAGCGCGTGCCGGATGCGGATGCCGGAATCGATCTCGCGCAGATATCCGTTGGCGAAGCTGCGGAAGGCGGCGGCCTCGGCAACGGCTTGAGACGATGGTGGCATGGTCTTCGAAACCTCGTGAGAGCCGTGAGGGCCCGGCCGCATCGCGGCGGGCCGGGCCGGGCGGCGCATCATCGGAGCGACGCGGCGGTCCGGTCGCCGGGCCGCCCGTGCGTCATCGTCGTCATGGGCCTCGAGCGCGCAGCGAACTCACCGTTGCGGCGACGGGCGTGGAGGAGCGTGCGGTTTGGAGAGAAAGAAAAGGTCGCCGCTTGAAGCGTAAGGATAAGAAAATTGCTCTTCGTTGTACTTGCTCATGGGACTGAGGGCTCCCTCGAATCGCTTGAGGCTGAAGGCGTGTTGCGCAAACTCCAGCCATGCGTCAAGAGAAGGTGAATTTATTGGAATTGTTCTTGATATAGGGTGATTGCCTGTTTGCGCTGTCGCGACAGTTGGTTGCCTTAGAAAATATTCTTTATTTGTCTTTCTTTGTACGCGGCGCGCGCCGCTTGCGTGCCTCCCGCCGGTCATGGCGTTGGGGCGCGGCCAAGCCCTCTCCGAACCGGGCCTCGATCCCGGCCGCGTCGGCCGATCCCGGCGCGTGAGGGGATGAGAAAACCTGTTGCGCATCCGCAACGAGGCGATGAAATGGCCTATAGTCTTTAGCTGTTCTAATTCTTGTCTTGATTCTCGGGCCTACATTTCGACTGTCCGCGCAACGTCTTGCGACAGCATCGCCCTCTAGACTGGAAATGATACAAGCTATTGCAGGACTTGCATAATCCGTGCGTCTCCTTCTGGTCCCTCCTCAGTCATCGATCAGCGCGGGATCATCTGTGGGCGACGGGACCGATGTCATGACGGGAGGGGCGGCGGGGGTGTCGATCGATGCCCTCTACCGTCACGAAGGGCTGAAGCTCCGGCGTTTCCTCCAGCGCCTGCTCGACAACCCGGCCGACGCCGCGGATGCGAGCCAGGAAACCTATCTGCGCATGGTCGCCGCGCTCTCGCGCACGAGCATCGAGCACCCCTCGGCCCTGCTGTTCCGCATCGCCACCAACGTCGCCCTGCGGATGCGCAACCGCGGCCGGCTGGAGCGGATTCTGTTCGCAGCGAAATGCGAGGCCGAACTCGCCGAGATCGCCGACGGCTACGCCCTCCCCGAGCGGCAGACGATCGCCCGGCAGGAGCTGAAGCGCCTCGCCGCGGCGGTCGATGCCTTGCCGCCCCGCTGCCGCGAGGTGTTCCTGCTCAGCCGCCTCGACGGGCTCGCGAACGGGGAGATCGCGCAGCGCCTCGGCATCTCGCGCAACATGGTCGAGAAGCACATCATCAAGGCCCTGCTGCATTGCCGGCGCAGCCGCCTCGATCTTTTTTGAATGGCGATCTTTTTTTGAACGGGTCGCATCAGGAGGCCGCGACCTCGTTGATCTAAGGGGATAGGACACCCGCGCTGCGCCATTTCGGGCCGCGGTCGAGGGCCCGGGGGGATTGGCGTGGCCGGCAGGGACGGGACGGAGGCCGAAGCGGCTGACGAGGCCGAGGGCGGTGAGGATCCGGTCGAGTACGAGGCCGCGGCCTGGGTCGCGCGGCTCTCCTCCTCCGACGTCACGGACGCCGACCACAGGGCCTTCGAGACCTGGCGCCGAGCCGACCCGGCCCACGCGGCGGCCTATGCCGAGATGGATGCGCTGTGGCGCCGGCTCGGGCATCTGCCCGATCCCCGCCCGCGCACAGCATCGAACAAGACACCGAAATCGCTCGCCGGCCTCGCCGCCGTCACCCTGCTCGCCAGCGCCCTGGCCTACGAGGCCGGCCTCCTCGACCGGCTGCGCGCGGATCTGTGGAGCGGGGTCGGCACGATCGAGCACGCGACGCTGCCCGATGGCAGCCGCGTCGACCTCAACACGGATACGGCGATCGCGGTGCGGTTCACGCAAGGGGAGCGCGGGATCGCGCTTCTGCGCGGCGAGGCCAGCTTCGATGTCGTGCCCGATTCGAGCCGGCCGTTCGTCGTGCGCGGCGGCGGGCTGAGCGTGCGCGCGGTCGGAACCCGCTTCTTCCTGCGCGCGGACGGGGCGGACAGCCCGGTGGGCGTGGCGGAGGGGCGTGTCGATGTGTCGGGGGAGAGCGGGCGCGTCGTCGTCTCGGCCGGGGAGGAAATCCGGATCGGCGGCGACGCCCTGCACGTGGCGGCCGCGGATGTGGAGCGTGCCACGGCGTGGCGCGACGGCCGGCTGATCTTTTCCGGAAAGCCGCTGGCGGCGGTCCTGGCGGAACTGAACCGCTACCGCCGCGGGCGCATCGTGCTGCTCGACCGTGGGCTCGGCGAGCGGCGCGTGACCGGCGCATTCGATGCCCGCAACACCGACGACGCCCTCGACGTGATCGCCGCGACCATGAGCGCCCGCATCCGGCGGCTCTCGCCGCTGCTGGTGCTGGTCGGATCGCCCGTGTGAGCCGGGCGATGGGGTGGGACGAAAAAAATCGCCCGCCCCACGTCAGGAGGTGGCGCCCCCGTTGATCTTAATCGTCGAGAGCGGGGAGGACGCACAGCGTGCCGCCCCTCCCGACGGATCGATGGGGCTTTGGTATGGCGTCGCGTGCACGCAGATTTTCACAGGGCCGGATGGCGGGGATCGCGCTGGCCGGCGTGTCGGTCGCGGTGATGGTTCAGGCGGCCGCGCAGGCCGGCGAGGCGCGGCGCCCGCGCAGCCCCACGATCCTGGCGGAGGCCCCGGTGGGGGGCGCCCCCGTCCGGCTCGCCATCCCGAAAGGCTCGCTGGAGGCCGGCCTCGTCGCCTTCACCGAGCAGGCCGGGGTCAAGCTGGTCTACCCGACCGAGCTGACGGCGCGGCTCGAGACACGGGGCCTCGCGGGCGCGTTCGCCCCGCTCGACGCGCTGACCCAGCTCCTGGACGGCACCGGCCTCACCTATCGCGCGGCCGGCGCCTCGACCCTCACCCTGGTCAACCCGCGCTACGTCCAGCTCGGCGCCGAGCCCGCCAGCGCGGTGACGCTCGACGAGCTGCATGTCCAGGGGCAGGCTCAAGCGCGGGGCCGTGCCACGGTCGCCGGCCTGCCGCCGCCCACCGGGACGGTCGGGCAGCCGCCCGTGCCCTATGCCGGCGGTCAGGTCGGCTCGGGCGCCCGTGTCGGCATGCTCGGCAACCGCAACGTCCTGACGACGCCCTTCAACGTGACGGGTTACACGCAGAAGCTGATCGCGGATCAGCAGGCGCGCTCACTCTCCGACGTCGTGCTGAACAACCCGTCGGTGCGCAACGACGCGCCGCCCTACAGCGAGCGCGATTCCTACTTCATTCGCGGCTACTCGGTCACCAACCTCGACACCGCCTTCGACGGGCTGTTCTATCTCGCCAACCCGCGCCGCAGCTTCACGGAGGGGCTTGAGCGCGTCGAGGTGCTGCTGGGCCCGACGGCGCTCCTGAGCGGCGGCACCGGCCGCGTCGGCGGCACGATCAACCTCATCCCGAAGCGCGCCTACGACGAGCCGTTCGCGCGGCTGACCACGACCTATATCAGCGACGCGCAGATCTGGACGCATGCCGACCTCAGTCGCCGCTTCGGCGAGTCCAAGGAATGGGGCGTGCGCTTCAACGGCGCCTACCGCAACGGCGCCACGCCGCTCGACAAGAACGAGATCGAGGTGGGCGTGGCGGCGCTGGGCCTCGACTATCGCGGCGACCGCTTCCGCGCCTCGCTCGACATGACCCACTCGACGCAGAACGTCACGGCGCCGACCTCGCTGTTCAACGCGGTCGCGCCGGGCATTCCGATTCCCCGCGCGCCGAACAACCGGATCAACACCGCGAACCCCTTCGAATACAACGACAGCCGCTACGGCATGATCGCCGGCCGGGCCGAGTACGACGTCCTGCCTGAGACGACGGTGTACATCGCCGGTGGTGCCAGCCGCTACAACGAGGACTTCCTGACCTCGTCCTACCGGGTGACGAGCCCGATCGGGTTGGCGACCAACACGCTCGCCGTTCAGCCCCAGGAAATTCAGGGTCTGACCGGCGAAGTGGGGCTGCGCACGCGCTTCCAAACCGGCTTCATCGATCATCAGGTGAACATCGCCGCCGTCTCGGCGAACAACAAGAACTTCCGCGGCGGCTTCATCCCGCCGACGCTGCCCACCTATACGATCAACATCTACAATCCGATCGATCTGCCCTCCGGGTCCGTTCCCACGATCGGCCTTCCCCGCTCGGCCTCGCAGCCCCTCTTCGCGCAGCTCTCCGCGCGCAGCGTGGCGGTGGCCGACACCCTGTCGTTCTTCGGCGACGACCGCTTCCTGCTGACCCTCGGCGGCCGCTACCAGGAGATCGACCAGCAGAGCTTTGCCACCCGGCCGGGGCCGACGCAGGGGCAGGTGACCGCGAACTATCAGGAGGGACGGTTCAGCCCGGCCATCACCATGGTGATCCGGCCGTTCGAGAACCTCTCGTTCTACGGAAACTACATCGAGGCGCTCGAAGTCGGGCCGACCGCGCCGACCCTGGCGGTCAATGGCGGCGAAATCTTCGCCCCCACCGTCAACCGGCAGAAGGAGATCGGCGCCAAGTACGATTTCGGCACCTTCGCGCTCACCACCTCGCTGTTCGAAATCGAGCAGCCGAATGGCTTCACCGATCCAGCCACGAACCGCTTCTCCGTCAGCGGCCTTCAGCGCAACCGCGGTATCGAGTTCAACGTGTTCGGCGAGCCGATTCCGGGCGTGCGGCTGGTCGGTGGCGTCACCTTGATCGATGCGAAACTGGTCAGCACGGCCGGAGGACAGTTCGACGGCCGGGCCGCCCCCGGCGTGCCCGACACGGCGTTCAACCTCTACGGCGAATACGACCTGCCGCCGTGGCTCGCGCCGGGCCTGACCCTGACGGGACGCGCGATCTACACCAGCGGCATGTTCTACAATCAGGCCAACACCCAGTCGGTCCCGGACTGGACCCGCTTCGATGCCGGCCTGCGTTACACGACCGAGGGCGTGAACGGGAAACCCGTCGTGATCCGCGCTGTTGTCGAGAACCTGCTCGACGACTCGTACTGGGCGTCCGCGGCCCGCGGCTTCCTCGCCGTCGGCGCACCGCGCACCTTTATCGTATCCGCCTCGGTCGATTTCTGAGACGCTGACGCGTCACTCCTTGCTGCGCCCTGCCCCGTCATCGCGGCAGGGTCAGGGGTATACATGCCCGGCCCGTCGATTGCCCCGCGATAGGGGGCAGTCGGCGGGCTTTTCTTGTTGGCCCGCACGTCTCGCCTGCGATCTGCCGCTGAAACGGGCAAGCCTCCGCGGTGAGCGGCCGGCCGTCCCCTCAGCGCTTCCACCGCCAAGCTGACCGGTCTGTGTTTTTTGTGGCTTCTGGCACGGGTCCTGCAATGTGGTTTTTGACCACTTTGATGGATGCGTGGACGCTCGGGAGCCTCAGTATGGCCGGTACGATGGACCGTAGACGGTTTCTTCAGGCGAGCGCCGCCGCTGTGGGTTTTGCCCAGATCAATCCCGACTTCCTGATCTCCTCCGCCGTCGCGCAGGCCGGCAAGCCTGTGGTCTTCCTCTCGGCCGAGAACATCACCGGCAACTGGGATCCGACCGCCCACACCACGCTCTCGCAGAAGAACATCGAGGGCTTCGTGATGGGCTTTTTGACCCGCACGCCGATGACCCTCGATGACCCCGGCAAGGTCGTCTACGAACTCGCCACCGACATCCGGTTGCTCGATCCGCACCGCCTGCAGATCAAGCTGCGCAAGGGCGTGCTGTTTCACGACGGCAAGCCGTTCGGGCCCGAGGATGTGAAGGCGACCTTCGAGTACGGCGCGGGCAAGGACCGGCCGGCGCAGTGGTATCCCGGCCCGACCGAGACGCTGACGATCACCACGCCCGACGACGAGACCGTGATCGTCGACACGGCGAAGGGCGGCTATCCCGCCCACCTCTTCATCTTCCTCGCCTCGTTCCTCCCGATCCTCTCGGCCAAGGATGTGGCCGAGGGGCCGGGCGGCGCCCTCACCCGGCGCCTGAACGGCACGGGCCCGTTCCGCTTCGTCGAGCAGCGCGGCAACGACACCGTGCTCAAGGCCCATGACGGCTATTTCCGCGGCAAGCCCGGCATTCCCGGCATCAACTTCACCTTCACCGGCGACTCGACCACGCGGATGCTGTCGCTGATGAACGGTCAGGCCTCGATCGTCGAGCGGCTCGAACCCGAGCAGGTCGAGACCGTGAAGAACAACCCGAAGATCGCGGTCAACGAGGTCGTCTCGGTCGAGAACAAGTATCTCTGGTTCCGCTGCTCCAAGCCGCCCTTCAACGATGTGCGGCTGCGCATGGCCGCCTGCCACGCCATCGACCGGGCGATGCTGTTGGAGATCCTGGGCGCGGCGGGCCATGCCTGCGCGAACTTCATCTCGCCGGTGAAGTTCGGCTACGTCGATCTGAAGAGCTACCCGGCCTACGACCCCGCCAAGGCCCAGGCGCTGCTGGCCGAGGCGGGCTTCCCCGGGGGCAAGGGGCTGCCGCCGCTCGAATACATCACCTCGGTCGGGTTCTACCCGAAGACCAAGGAATACGGCGAGGTCATCACCGCGATGCTCAACGAGCAGGGCTTTCCGGTGAGCCTCACGGTGTTGGAGCCCGCGGCCTGGAACGAGCGGCTCTATCACCGCCCCGGCGGCGGGCCCGGCCACATGGTCGATTGCGGCTGGTCCACCGCCTCGCCCGAGCCGGATCTGGTGCTGCGCACCCATTTCCACTCCTCCTCGCACCGCATCACCGGCATCGAGGATTCGGAGATCGATGCGAGCCTCGACAAAGAGCGCGCGGCGCCGACGCTGGAGGCGCGCAAGGCCATCCTCCAGAACGAGACCATGCCGCTGCTCGCTGCCAAGATGCCGGCCCTGTCGCTGTTCACCTCGGTGATGATCCACGCGATGCAGCGGGAGCTGAAGGGCCTCTATATCTACCCCGACGGCTCCATCGACGCCTCGAAGACGGCCTGACCGAACTGTCCGTGCCCGGCGCGTGACCCGGCCCGCCCCTATGGCGGCCGGGCCCGCCCCGCCGATTCCGTCACCGGACCCGATGCCTCGATGTTCGTTCTCAGTTTCCTCGCCCGGCGCCTCGCGCAGGGGGCGATCATCATCTTCCTCGTCTCGCTGCTGATCTTCACTCTGTTGCGGGTGATGTCGGGCAACCCCGTGCGCCAGATGGTGGGCGGGATGGCGCCCGATTCCCTGGTGGAGCAGATCGCCACCACGATGGGCCTGCGCGATCCGATCCTCGTGCAGTTCCGCCGCTACGCGGCAGGGGTGGTCCAGGGTGATCTCGGCCGCAGCTTCATGCGCCCGGCCAACGGCGCGGCGACGGGGGGCGCGAACTTCGACGACATGACCCGCGGCGAGCGGGCCGCGGTCGGCGATCTCATCCTCGACACCCTGCCGATGACCCTGCAGCTCGCCGCCCTGGCGCTCGCCATCGCCCTGGTCTTCTCGGCCCTGCTCGGGATCGCGGCGGGCTTGCGCCCCGGCGGGTTCTTCGACCGGCTCGCCTTCGCGGTCTCCTCGGTCTTCATCTCGATCCCGAATTTCTGGCTTGGCATCGTGCTCGCCCTGCTCCTGTCGGTGAAGCTCGGCTGGCTGCCGGCGATCGGCTATGGCGGCTTCGCCTACACGGTGCTGCCGGCCCTGGTGCTCGCCGTCGAGCTGTCGCCGGTGCTGATCCGGACGCTGTCGAGCGCGGTGGCGGCGCAGATGGGCGAGTCTTACGTCGCCGTCGGCCATGTCCGCGGCCTGTCGCGCCCGCGCATCGTCGCCGCGCATGCACTGCGCAACGCCTCGGTGCCGCTCCTCAACCTGCTCGGCGTGCAGTTCTCTTCGCTGCTCGGGGGCGTGATCATCGTCGAATACATCTTCGACTATCCCGGCCTCGGGCTGCTCACGATCAACGCCGTGCTCCAGCGCGACTTCCCGCTGATCCAGGGCATCGCGATCGTCACCAGCGCGATCTTCGTCCTCATCAACATCCTCGTCGATCTCGCGGCGACCACTATCGATCCGAGGCTCGAATATTGATGGATGCGGTGGACTCATCCTTGGCGCTCGTGCCGCCCCGCATCGACGTCACGGCGTCGCGCTCCATCGGCCGGCGCATCCTCGGGCGCGCCGCCCGCTCCGGGGGTTTTCGCGTCGGCTTCGCCGTGCTCGCAGGGCTCGTGCTCGCCGCCGCGCTCTACCCGGAACTGAGCGGCATCGACCCGGCGATGCGCGACATCCGCGCCCGCCTGCTGCCGCCGCTGTTCCTTGGCGACAAGTGGAGCTGGGCCCACCCCCTCGGCACCGACCAGATCGGCCGCGACATGCTGGTGCGCTGCCTCGTGGGCCTGCGCTACTCGCTGCTGATCGGCGTGGCCTCGGTTACGGTGACCGTGGTCATCGGCTGCGCGCTGGGCACGGTCGCCGGCTATTTCGGCGGGCGCACCGACACGGTGATCATGCGGATCACCGACGCCCAGCTCTCGATCCCGATGATCATCCTGGCGATCGCCGTGCTCGGCGCCGACCGCCCGACGATTCCCGCGATCATCCTCGTGCTCGGCCTGTCGAACTGGCCGGTCTATGCCCGCGTCATGCGCTCGGTGGTGATGGCCGAGCGCGGGCGTGAATATGTGCGGGCCGCGCAGGTCTCGGGCGCCACGCATCCGCGCATCATCCTCACGTTGCTCGTGCCGTTGCTGGTGCCGCCGCTGCTCTTCACATCGGTGCTTGATGTCGCGCGGATGATGATCTTCGAATCGACGCTGGGCTTTCTCGGCCTCGGCGTGCAGCCGCCGACGCCGACCTTCGGCAGCATCATCGCGGACGGGCGCAAATACCTGCTCAACGCGTGGTGGATCGCCACCATGCCCGGCGTGTTCCTGTGCCTCACGCTCACCGGCATCAACCTGATCGGCGCCGCGTTCGAGCGCGCCCGCAACGCGATCCACGGGGGCGCCTGATGGACCCGGTGCTCTGCGTCCGCGATCTCTCCGTCGCCCTCACCCTTCCGGGGCGTGAGCGAACCATCCTCGATCGCATCAGCTTCGATGTCGCCCCGCGCGAGATCGTCGGCGTCGTCGGCGCTTCGGGCGCGGGCAAGACGGTGCTGTCGCGGGCCGTGGTCAACTGGATCGCGGCCCCGCTCGCCATCCGCTCCGGAGAGGTGCGCTTCCGCGGAAAAGATCTGCTGGTGCTGCCGCCGCGGGCGATGCGGTCCTTGCGCCGCGACATCGCCTATGTCGGCGCCGACCCGATGGGCGCCCTCGACCCGACCCTGCCGGTCGGGCGCCAGATCGTCGAGAAGCTGCGCGCCGTCATGCCCGAAGTGAGCCGCCGGGAGGCGCGAGAGCGCGTGATCGCCCTGCTCGATGCCGTGCGCATCCCGTCCGCCACCGCGCGCTTCCACGATTACCCCTCGCAATTCTCCGGCGGGATGATGCAGCGCGCGCTCATCGTCGATGCCATGGTCTCGAATCCGGCTTTGCTGGTCGCCGACAACGTGACCCAGCCCCTCGACGTGACCGTGGCCGCCCAGGTGATCCGCCTGATGCGCGAACTCACCGAGCGTTTCGAGACCGCGATCCTGTTCGTCTCCTCCTCGCTGCCCGTGGCCCGCGAGGCGGCGAGCCGCACCCTGGTGATCGATGCGGGGCGTCTGGTCGAGGAGCAGCCGACCGAGGCGCTGATCGCCGCCCCGCGCCACGCCTATACCCGCGATCTCGTCGCGCAGATCCCGGTGATCTGGGGCGAGCGCCCGCGCCTGCCCGCGATGCCGAAGGCCCCCGGCGCGCGGCCCGCGGAGGCCATCATCAGCCTGCGGGACGTGTCGCAGACCTACCGGGTGAAGCGGCGCGGGAGCTTTGCCGGCACGAGCGCGCTGCGGGCCGTCCGCAACGTCACCTTCGACATCGCCAAGGGCGACAGCTTCGCCGTGGTCGGCGAATCCGGCTGCGGCAAGTCCACCCTGATGCGGCTCCTGAGCCGCCTGGAACGCCCGAGTGGCGGCAGCGTGCTGTGCGAGGGCCGCGACATCGCCGGTCTGTCGGGGGCCGAACGCCTGGGCTTCCGCCGCAAGCTGCAACTGGTGTTGCAGGATCCGTTCAACTCGCTGCCGCCGCGCACCGGCATCGGCGCCATGCTGGAAGCGCCCTTACGCATCCATGGCTGGCGCGACCCCAAAACAATCCGCGAGCGGGTGCGCGCGGTGATGGACGATGTGGGCCTGGCGCCAGCGCTCTACGACGACCTGCCGCTCGGGCTCTCGGCCGGGCAGCGCCAGCGGATCAACGTCGCCCGCGCCATGGTGCTGGAGCCTCAGATCCTGCTCATGGACGAGACGCTCTCGGCCCTCGACCAGACCGAGCAGTTCAAGCTGCTGGCGCTCTTCGAGAAACTCCAGCGCGCGCACGGGCTGACCTACATCTACATCAGCCACGACCTCGCGATGGTGCGCAAAGCCTGTAATCGCATCGCGGTGATGTATCTCGGCGAGGTCGTGGAACTCGCCGACAACGAGCGCCTGTTCTTCGATCCCGGCCACCCCTACACCCGCGCCCTGCTCTCGGCGATGCCAGCCCTGGAGGCGCGACGCTACCGGCCGGAGGATTGCCTGATGGAGGGCGAGCCGCCGAGCCCGATCGACCTGCCGCAGGGCTGTGCCTTCCGCTCGCGCTGCCCGCAGGCGTTTGAGGCCTGCGCCACGCATTCCCCGTTCCTCACCGTGCGCGGCGCGCACGACTTCGCCGCCTGCCACCGCGTGCCCGGCGCCGGCGCCGCCCTGCTGGCGGGCGCCGCCTGATGCCGCTCCTTCCCGAGACCTCGATGAGATCCATGCCCGACCTGATGGCCTCAGCCCCCGTGCGGATCGACCCCGCCCGCCTCCAGGCGATGATGGAGGCGGTCTCCGCCTTCGGCGCCGGGCCGGACGGCGCCCTGACCCGCCTGACCCTGTCGCCGGAGGACGGGCAGGCACGCGACTGGCTCGCCGCGTGGTTTTCCGCCCACGGCTTCACCCCGAAAATCGATGCGATCGGCAACCAGTTCGGCGTTCTTGAACTCGCCGGGCCCGGCGCGCCGACGGTGATGGTCGGCTCGCATCTCGACAGCCAGCCCAATGGCGGGCGCTTCGACGGCACCCTCGGCGTGCTCGCCGCCTGCGAAGCCACCCTGTCCGTGCGCGAGGCACTCGAAGCGGCGGGCGTGGCGCCGGCCTGCAACGTCACGGTCGCCAACTGGACCAACGAGGAGGGCGCCCGCTTCCAGCCGAGCCTGCTCGGCAGCAGCGTCTTCACGGGCGCGGCCGGGCTCGATTGGGCGCTGGCCCGCAGCGATGGCGACGGCGTCACCGTCGGCGAGGCCCTGTCGCGGATCGGCTATGCCGGGCGCGACGCCGTGCCGGTGCCGGACGCCTTCATCGAGCTGCATATCGAGGGTGGGCCGATCCTCGAGCGCGAGGGCCTGCGCTTCGGCGCCTTCACCCGCTTCTGGGGCGCCACCAAGTACCGCCTCGCCTTCCTCGGGCGCCAAGCCCATACCGGCCCGACGCCGATGGCCGAGCGGCGCGACGCGCTTCTCGGCGCCGCCTACCTGATCGCCGACCTCAAGGCGATGACGGCCGATTACGGCCTGGACCTGCATACCTCCGTCGGCCGGCTCGAAGTGCGGCCGAACTCGCCCAACACCGTGCCGAGCGAGGCGGTTCTGTTCATCGAGCTGCGCTCCGGCTCGCCCGCGATCTTGGAGGAGGCCGAACTCCGGCTGAAGGCCGCCATCGATCTGGCCGCCGCGCGCGCGGAGGTGGGTCACGCGGTGCGCGCCATCGACCGCCGTGCCGCCGGCCCGATGGCGCCGGGCCTCGTGCAACTCGCCGAGCGCGCGGGTGCCGCCAACGGCACGACGACCCGCCACCTCGACACGATCGGCGGCCACGACGCCGTCAGCCTCAGCGCGGTCTGCCCCGCGGTGGTGCTGGCGGTGCCCTGCCGCGGCGGCGTGATGCACCACCCGACCGAATTCGCGAGCCCGGAGGATCAGGCCTTCGGCACCCAGGTGCTGGCGGACATGCTGATGATCCTCGCCACCGAGGGCATGGCCGCCATCGAAACCGCGGGAGGGCACCGATGAAGGCTCTCGGCACCCCCGCGGACGTCTCGGAGCGTTTGGCCGAGGCCGCCCTGGCGCAGGCCTTTTCCGCGCTGCCGGCGTTGTACGGAAAGGAACCGCATTACGCCCTGGCTGTGCCGGGCCTCGCTTCGCCCTCCTATCACGGGGTCGAATCCACGACCTTTTACGTCGCCGACGCCGAGAGCGTCGCGCCGAGCCTGTTCCTCAAGGTCTCCGAGCCCTGCGCCGCCGCGCTGCTCGACCCCGCCGCCGCCTTCCGCGCGGCGCAAGGAATCGCGGCGCTGGGCCTCGCGCCGGAGCCGCTGCATGTCGCGGCGGAGCAGGGCGCGATCCTGTTCCGCTGCCTCGGCCCGGATTGGCGCCCGGCCACCCTCGACAGGCTTCAGCAGCCCGACAGCATGGCCACGGTGATCGAGGCCTTCCGCCGGATCGGCGCGGGCGAACCCTTCGGCCGGCCCTGGAGCGTGTTCGAGGCGATCCGCACCCTTCGCGTCCTGCTGGGGCCGGGGACCGACGCCCTGCCGCCCGATGCGTGGTTCCTGTTCGATTGGGCCGAGGCGATCGAGGCGGCGCTGGCGGCGGCCGGCACGGATGTCCGCCCGGCCCATGCCGACCCGCACGCCTCCAACCTGCTGTTCGACGCGCGCGGCGCCCTGCAATTCGTCGATTTCGACATGGCCTGCGACACCGACCCCCATTACCAGCTCGGCGCCTTCCTCAACGAGGCCTGCGCCTTCGAGGCGCCGATGCGGGCCGGCATCGAGATGGCGGAAGGCCGCTTCCGGCCGGACGTGTTCAACCGCGCCCGCGCCTATGCCGCCGCCGACGACCTGCACTGGGCCCTGCGGGCACTCGTGATGGACCGGCTCTCGCCGCGCCGCGGGCTCGAATTTCGCAAGTACGCCGCGTGGCGCTTCCTGCGCTGCCGGATGCTCGTCGGCCGGCCGGGCTTCGAGGAAACCCTGAGAGCGCTGTGATGGCCCGCTCGACGACGATCATCCCACGCCTCCGCCCTCATCCTGAGGTGCCGCGAAGCGGCCTCGAAGGAGGCTCCCGTTCCCGCGCGAACCCTGGAGCATCCTTCTAGGCCTCCGCTTTGCTTCGGCACCTCAGGATGAGGACGAGGTTTGGGGCCAGGATCTGATGGGCGCGCGATGGCCTGCGGTCTTGGCTTGCCGACCGAACGCGCTGTGAGGAGACGACCATGATCGCTCTGGGCCATGCCGCCACCGAGGCCGAGCACGCCTTCGAGGCGGCCCTGCGCACCGTCCCGCGCTGGCAGGGGCGCTCCACGCGCTACCGCCCGGTGCTCGGCGGGATCAGCAACGTCAACTGGCGCGTCGAGATCGAAGGCGAGCCGCATCCCTACTTCGTCAAGATGCCGGGCCGCGGCACCGAGCTGTTCATCGACCGCGCCGCCGCCCGCGCCGCCAGCCGGCAGGCGGAGGTGATCGGCTTGGGCCCCCGCACCTTCGACGATCTCGACGCGCACGGCATCGAGATCGCCGAGTTTGTGGATGGGCGCCGCCCCTCGACCAACCGCGATTTCGCCGATCCGGCCCTGCGGGCGGAGGCGATGCGCGTCTACCGCCGCTTCCACGCGGCCCCGCTCCTGCCGCTGACCAAGACCGTGTTCGACATGATCGACGAGCACGACCGGCAGGCGGCCGAACTCGGCGCTCTCCTGCCGCCCGATCAGGCCTGGCTCACCCGCCAGACCCGGCTGGCGCGGACGGCTTTGGAGGCCTCGGGCCTCGACCTCGTGCCCTGCTTCAACGATCCGATGCCGGGCAACTTCCTCATCGGTGAGGACGGCTCGATCCTCCTGATCGACTTCGAATACGCCTCCAACAACGACCGGCTCTACGACATCGCGATCTGGAGCGGGGAGATGTTCTTCTCGGAGAGCGTCGATCGCGAGCTGATCGAGCAGTATTTCGGCCGCTACGACGAAGCGTTGTTCGCGCGCCTGATGGTGCACAAGGCGCTGGCCGACGTGAAATGGTCGACCTGGGCGATGGTGCAGAATCGGATCTCCACCCTCGACTTCGATTTCTATAAATACGGGATCTGGAAGCACATGCGCGCCCGCTCGATCATGAACGACCCGCGCTGGCCGCTCTTCCTGAAGGCGCTCTGAGCGATGCGCGTGTCCGCATCCCTTGCGCCCGAAGAGGCCCTGGCCTTTGCCGCCGAACTGGCCGAGGCCGCGCGCCCGATCGCGCTCGCCTATTTCCGTACCCCGCTCGACATCGTGACGAAGGCTGATGAGAGCCCGGTGACCCTGGCCGACCGCGCCATCGAGGCGCGCCTGCGCGGCCTGATCGAGGCGCGGTTTCCCGATCACGGCATCTTCGGCGAGGAGATGGGGGTGAAGCCCGGAGCGACCCCCGGCGATAGCCCGGTCTGGGTGATCGACCCGATCGACGGCACCAAGAGCTTCGTCACCGGCCTGCCGCTGTTCGGCACCCTGATCGCCTTCCTCGACCGCGGCGTACCGGTCGCCGGGCTGATCGACATGCCGGCCTTGGGCGAGCGTTGGACCGGCCGGCCGGGGCAGGCGCGGTTCGGGGCCGAGCCCGCCCGCACCAGCACCTGCCGGAGCCTGTCCGCCGCGCGCTTTTTCACCACCTCGCCGGAGGGGTTTATCGGCGCCGACGAGGCGTCCTATCGGCGCCTGATCGCGAAGACGGCCCTGCGCCGCTTCGGCGGCGATTGCTACGCCTACGGCCTGCTGGCGAGCGGCCATTGCGACCTGATCGCCGAGACCGGCCTGCAACCCTACGACACCATGGCCCTGGTGCCGGTGATCCGGGCGGCGGGCGGAATCATCACCGACTGGAACGGCGAAGACCTCTCCCTCGCTTCCGACGGGCGGGTGCTCGCGGCGGCGACGCCTGAACTGCATGCCGAGGCTTTGGCGATTCTGCGGGCGTAGGGTGACGGATTCGTCTCTCGCGAAACGCCCGCTGCGCCACCGTGCCCGCAGGGGAAGCGATCGGGATCGGGCGTTTGCGAGACACGCCGAAACCACTGGTTTCCACCGCGTCGCGGTTTGCCAAGGGGATGTCGCTGATATGGAAGCGACGCGGACCTTGCCGAACAATAATTCTCTAAAGCCAGATACGGCTCGGGAGGTCCCCATGCTCGATGTGACGCCGACCCCGCTTCAGCGCCTGCTGCGCGAGCGTCGCCCCGGCTACACCCTTGCGGCTCCGTTCTACCTCAGCCCCGAGGTGTTCGAGGCTGACATGGAGATCATCTTCGGCCGCCACTGGATCTATGTCGGCGTCGAGCCCGACGTGCCGGAGGCCGGCGACGTCATGGTCGTCGATATCGGCAAGACCTCGGTCGCGATCGTGCGTGACGACGACAACGAGATCCGCGCCTTCCACAATGTCTGCCGCCACCGCGGCGCCCGGCTCGTCCATGACGAGAAGTCCACGGTCGGCAACCTCGTCTGCCGCTACCATTCCTGGACCTACGACCTCACCGGCAACCTGATCCATGCCGAGCATATGGGCCCGGACTTCAAGAAGGGCTGCCACGGCCTGAAGCCGGTCCATGTCCGCTCGCTTGCCGGGCTGCTCTTCATCTGCCTCGCCGACGAGCCCCCGGCCGATTTCGACGAGATGGCCACCCGTCTCGCTCCCTATATCGAGCCGCACAACGTGCGCGACACCAAGGTCGCCTTCCAGAAGGACATCATCGAGCCCGGCAACTGGAAGCTCACGATGGAGAACAACCGCGAGTGCTACCATTGCGGGGCCAACCATCCCGAGCTGACCGTGCCGCTCTTCGCCTACGGCTTCGGCTTCGCGCCGGAGGAGATGGACGAGCACGACCGCGCCAATGCCGAGCGCTACGGCTGCCTGCTCAACACCCGCCACGGCGAGTGGGAGGCGGAGGGCCTGCCGTCGAAGGAGATCGACGAGCTCGACACCATGATCACGGGCTTCCGCACCGAGCGGCTCCCGCTCGACGGTGAGGGCGAGTCCCACACCCTCGACACCAAGGCCGCCTGCAAGAAGCTGCTCGGCAACCTCACCAGCGCCAAGGCCGGGGGCCTCTCGGTCTGGACGCAGCCGAATTCCTGGCACCACTTCCTCGGCGACCACATCGTCACCTTCTCGGTGCTGCCGCTCGATGCCGAGCGCTCGCTGCTGCGCACCAAGTGGCTCGTCCACAAGGATGCGGTCGAGGGCGTCGATTACGATCTCGCCAACCTCACCGGCGTCTGGGAAGCCACGAACGATCAGGACAGCGAACTCGTCGGCATCTGCCAGCAGGGTGTCGCGAGCCCGGCCTACGAGCCCGGCCCCTACTCGCCGCATACCGAGATGCTCGTCGAGAAGTTCTGCAACTGGTATGTCGGCCGCATGGCCGAGCATCTGGGGCGCTGACCATGACGTTGGCCCCCGCCTCGGTCGAGCCGGCCGCCACGCGGCTGGCGGCCTCCGCGCCCTGGGATGCGGAGGCCGACGACGCCCTGGTCTGCCTCGCGGTGCGCGACGAGACGCACGACGTGAAGACCTTCGTGCTCGCCCCGAGAGAACCCCGGCGCTTCGCCTACGCGCCGGGCCAGTTCCTGACCTTCTCCTTCGAGGTCGGCGGTGAGACCATCCACCGCTGCTACACCATCTCCTCGGCGCCGACGCGGCCGCACGCGGTGTCGTTCACCGTCAAACGCGTGCCCGGCGGTCCGGTCTCGAACTGGCTGCACGACAACCTCAAGCCCGGCGACACCGTGCGGGCGCTGGGGCCGATGGGTGAGTTCTCCTGCTTCACCCATCCGGGCAAGAAGTACCTGCTCCTGTCCGGCGGCAGCGGCGTCACGCCGATGATGTCGATGGCGCGCACCTTCCACGATCTCGGCGAAGCCCGCGACGTGGCCTTCGTCCACTCCGCCCGCTCGCCCGCCGACATCGTGTTCCGGGGCGAGCTGGAGACGATCGCCCGGCTCGATCCCGCCTTCCGCTTCCACGCGGTCTGCGAGACCGACGCCCCCAACGAGACCTGGGCGGGTCCGAAGGGCCGGTTGTCGCTCGACATCCTGCGCGAGGCGGTGCCGGACTTCCTCGAGCGCGAAGTCTTCGTCTGCGGCCCCAAGCCCTACATGGACGCGGTGCGGGCCATGCTGAAGGATGCCGGCTTCGACATGGCCCGGCATCATCAGGAGAGCTTCGACTTCGGCGAGTTGCCGGAGGCCGACCAGGAGGCTGCGGCGGAGGCGGCCAAGGACCTCGACGCCGAGGCCGCGCCCGCGGCGGGCGTGCGCACCTTCCGGGTGGAGTTCGCCAAGACCCGCCGCGTGCTCGAATGCCCGGAGAACGAGACGGTGCTCGACGCCGCCCGCAAGGCCGGCATCCGCCTGCCCTCCTCCTGCGCCAAGGGCCTGTGCGGCACCTGCAAGTCGAAGCTCACCTCCGGCACCGTTGCCATGACCCATGCCGGCGGCATCCGTCAGCGCGAGATCGATGCCGGCATGGCGCTGCTGTGCTGCTCGAAGCCGACCAGCGACCTCGTCGTCGAACGCTGAAGATCGACCGGTCGCCGCGGCGGCCGGTATCCCGCGCGTCCCAAGCTTTCCCCCATCGCCTTCGGGAGTCGTCCCGTGATCGCCAATGCCGACGCGCTGCTGAAGCCGCTCACCATCAAGGGCCTCACCATCCGTAACCGGGTGATGTCCACGAGCCATGCCCCCGGCTACGGGAAGGACGGCAAGCCGCAAGAGCGCTACCAGCTCTACCACGCCGAGAAGGCCAAGGGCGGCATCGGGCTCACCATGTTCGGCGGCTCCTCGTCGGTCGCCGTCGACAGCCCCGCCGCGCCCTGGAACCAGATCTCGGTCGCCGACGATTCGGTGATCCCGTTCTTTCGCCAGTTCTCCGACCGGGTGCACGAGCACGGCGGCAAGCTGATGATTCAGCTCACCCATATGGGCCGGCGCACCAAGTGGGACACCGAGCACTGGCTCCCCACCGTCGCGCCCTCCCCCCGGCGTGAGCCCGCCTCCCGCACGATCCCGAAGGAGATCGAGGAGGAGGACATCGCCCGCATCGTGAAGAGCTTCGCCCAGGCCGCGCGCCGCTGCCGCGAGGGCGGGCTCGACGGCTGCGAGGTCTCGGCCGCCCACGGCCACCTGATCGACCAGTTCTGGTCGCCCTCCGTCAACCAGCGCACCGACAAGTACGGCGGCAGCCTGGAGAACCGGATGCGCTTCGGCATCGAGGTGCTGGAGGCGATGCGCGCGGAAGCCGGCGACGATTACGTCATCGGCATCCGCATGTCCGGCGACGAGATGATCGCCGACGGCCTCTCCCAGGAGGACTGCCTGACGATTGCGGCCGAGTACGCCAAGCGCGGGCTCGTGGACTTCCTCAACATCCTCGGCGGGCAGGCGCGCGACCACATCGCCCACGCGATCTCGCTGCCGAACATGTCCTTCCCGGTGGCGCCGTTCCTGTTCCTGCCGAGCGCGATCAAGCGCGAGGTCGATGTGCCGGTGTTCCACGCCCAGCGCGTCACCGATCTCGCCACCGCGGCCCGCGCGGTCGCGGAAGGCCATGTCGACATGGTGGCGATGACGCGCGCCCACATCGCCGACCCGCATCTCGTGAAGAAGCTCTCCGAGGGCCGGGCCGACGACATCCGCCAATGCGTCGGCGCGGGCTACTGCATCGACCGGATCTATGTCGGCGGCGACGCGCTCTGCATCCAGAACGCCGCCACCGGCCGTGAGGCGACGATGCCGCACGAGATCCGCAAGGCGGATGTGCGCCGCCGTATCGTGGTGGTCGGCGCCGGCCCCGGCGGGCTCGAGGCGGCCCGCGTCTGCGCCGAGCGCGGCCATTCGGTCGTCCTGTTCGAGAAGAGCGGGCAGGCCGGCGGCCAGATCGGCATTGCGGCGAAAGCCGGCTGGCGTGAGGCGATGTCCGGCATCACCCGCTGGCTCGTCGCCCAGGTGACCAGGCTCGGCGTCGATCTGCGCCTCAACACCGAGGCGACCGACGAGGCGATCCGCGCCGAGAAGCCCGACGTGGTGATCGTCGCGACCGGCGGCACGCCGTTCCGCGGCCACGCCAAGGGCGCCGAGCAATACGCGGTGACCACCACCGAGGTGCTGACCGGCGCGGTCGAGCCCACCGGCTCGGTCCTGCTCTACGACGAGATGGGCCAGCACAACGCCTCGTCGGTGGCCGAGCAACTGGCCAAGCGCGGCTGCCTCGTCGAGATCGCCACCCACGACCGCATGGTCGCGGAAGAGGTCGGCACCACCAATCAGCCGATCCATCTGCGCGAATTGTACAAGCTCGGCGTGGTGATGACGCCGAACATGGAGCTGATCGAGATCTATCCCGAGGGCAACCGCTTCGTGGCGGCACTTCGCAACACCATGACCGACGCCGAGGAGGAGCGCCTCGTCGACCGCATCGTGGTGGATCACGGCACCCTGCCCGTGGACGGGCTCTACCGCTCGCTCAAGAGCACGTCGGTCAATCACGGCCAGACCGACCACGACGCGCTCCTGCGCGGCGAGCCGCAGCCCTACGACCTGTCGAAGGGCTACGCGCTCTACCGCATCGGCGACGCGGTTTCGGGCCGCAACATCCACGCGGCGATCTACGACGCCCTGCGGCTGTGCAAGGATCTCTGATCGGGTCTTCCCCTCTCCCCGCCCGAAGTCGGGTCGACCCGACTTCGGGCACGGCTTGCCGATCCCAGGCAGGCCTGGGATCGGTCGGGGAAAGGCCTGTCCGCACCCTGTCGTGCAGACAGGAAGCGCAGGCGAAGCCGAAGCGGCGGTGAGGGGGCGGCTCAGGAGGAGCCTCCTCCGGCCAAACCCTCTCACCCTCGGCTGCCGCCTCCCTGCCTGCGGGGCGAGGGGATGCGTGGTCCTCGTCAGCCGAGAGCGCATTTCGACGAAGCGGATGCCGGTTCGTCGAAAGAAAGCGCGCCAAAACAAGGCTCTAAGAGACGTGATCCGACCCAGCTTGGTCGGGCACGGCTCTCGTCCGGAACTGTCGCCAAGCCCGTAGGCCCACCGTCATGACCAGCTTCATGCCCCTGACCACGGTGTTTCCCGGCCTCGTCTGGCTGATGGCGGCGCTCGCCCTCGTTCAGGGCCTGCGCCGCGCCGCCCTCTGGCGCGTCGGCGCCCCTGCCTCCGTGGCGTGGCTCGACGGCCTCGCTAAGCTGCCCCGGCGCTACCTCGTCGATGTCCACCACGTCGTGGCGCGCGATGCCTACGCCTCGCGCATGCATGCGGTCGTGGCCGGCGGCCTGCTCGCCTCTTCGATCCTGACCGCGTTGGCGATCCTGCCGCCGCTGGCCGATTTCCGGCCCTACTGGTTCCTCGTGGCGCTCGCCTTCGGGGTCACGGCGGTCGGCTCCCTGCTCGTCGGCGCCCGGCGCTACCCGGTCAAGCAGAAGCGCCTCTCCGCCGGCCACTTCCAGATCCTGCCCTTCCTGCTCCTCGCCTACGCAATCGGCGGCACGATCACCGCGCTGCTGCTCGCCTTCGGCGCCGGCGGCGGCGTGTTCGGCTCCGTTGCCCTGGCGCTTGCGGCGGCCGGCGGGCTCGGCCTCGCCTACGAGGTGCGCCACGGCCCGATGCGCCACGCGGCGGCCGGCGCGCTCCACCTCGTCGCCCATCCCCGGCCCGGCCGGTTCGAGGGCCGCCCCGACACCGCGCTCCAGCCGCTCGACCTTAACGCGCCCCGGCTCGGCTCGGAAATGCCGGCCGACTTCACCTGGAACCGGCTCCTGTCCTACGACGCCTGCGTGAGCTGCGGGCGCTGCGAGATCGCCTGCCCGGCCTTCGCCGCCGGCCAGCCGCTGAACCCGAAGAAGCTGATTCAGGATCTCGTCGCCGGCCTTTCCCCCACCGAGCCGGCTTACGCCGGCAACCCCTATCCCGGCGGCCGGGCGGCGGAGGGCGAGCGCGGGGCTCTGGCCCGGCTGATCGGGCCGGATGCGCGCATCCACCCCGACACTTTGTGGTCCTGCACCACCTGCCGCGCCTGCGTCGAGGAATGCCCGATGATGATCGAGCATGTCGATGCCGTGGTCTCCCTGCGGCGGTACGAGACGCTGGAGCGCGGGGCGCTGCCCGAGAAGGCCGTGGTCCCGGTGACGGAGCTGCGCCAGTCCGGCGATCCCGGCGGGCGCCCGCTGGCCTCGCGCACCGATTTCGCCGCCGGGCTCGACCTGCCCCGCATCGCAGACCGTGAGACGGTCGATGTCCTGCTCTGGCTCGGCGAGGGCGCCTACGACCTGCGCTACGGCCGCTCGCTGCGGGCGCTGGTGCGGCTGCTGCGCGAGGCCGGAGTCGATTTCGCGGTGCTGGGCGCGGAGGAGCGCGACACCGGCGACCTCGCCCGCCGGCTCGGCGACGAGGCGACCTTCCAGGCGCTGGCGCGGGAGAACATCGCGACGCTGGCCAAATACCGCTTCACGCGGATCGTCACCGCCGACCCGCACGCGCTGCATGCGCTGCGCAACGAGTACCCGGCCTTCGGCGGCCACTACACCGTGACCCACCACACCGCCCTGCTGCTGGAGTTGATCCGGGCGGGCAAGCTCAAGCCGGGCCGTCTGCCGGACCTCTCGGTGACCTATCACGACCCCTGCTACCTCGCCCGCTACAACGGAGAGACCGAGGCGCCCCGCGCCGTGCTCGACGCGATCGGCGTGACCCGCAGCGAGATGACCCGTTCCGGGCGCCGGGCGATGTGCTGCGGCGGTGGCGGCGGCGCGCCGGTGAGCGACGTGCCGGGCGAGCGCCGCATCCCCGACATCCGCATGGCCCAGGCCGCCGAGACGGGTGCGGGCATCGTCGCCGTCGCCTGCCCCTCCTGCACGGCGATGCTGGAGGGTGTGACCGACCGTAAGGCGGAGATCCGCGACGTGGCCGAGCTCCTGCTCCAGGCGGTGGAGGCCGGCCGATGAGCCGCCTGCGCCGCGATCCGCGGGCCGAGCGGGCGGCCCATTGCCTCGCCGGCGAGGGCCCGCGCCCCCGCTACGACCGCACCCGGCGTGCCTCCGGTTCCGGCCGCCCCCGCCGCGATCCGCGGGCCGAGCGCGAGGCCCAGCGCATCGGCGGGGCTGCGCGGCTGCGCTACGATCTCAGCCAGATCAGCCGCCCCGTCGGGGAAGCCGTCACCGCCGCACCGCGCGCCGCGCCCGTGGCAGAGGCGCCCAAGACCATCATCGTCGAGAGCCCCGCCTTCCTCGTCGCGGTGGTGCCGGACGCCCCCGGCGGCCGCCTCTCGGGCCATGACCGGCAGGTGATCGGCGCCGCAAGGGCGCTCGCCGGGCGCGAGGGCGCCGTCGCGGTCATCGTGGAGGGCGACTGCGAGGGGCTGGGTGCAGCCGGCGCCGACCGGATGCTCCGGCTCGACGGCGCGGAGGGCTACGATCCGGCGGCTCGGGCGGCCCGCATCGAGGCCGTGCTCGCGTCGCTCGGGGCGCGCCACGTCCTGTTCCCGGAATCGCTCGATGGCGGTGATCTCGCCCGCCGGGTGGCGGTGGGTCTGAACGAGCCGCTCTTCACCAATGCCGAGGTGGTGGCCGCCAAGGGGCTCGTCCGCCCGGCCAAAGGCCGCCGGGTCGAGCAGAGCCTCGCCCCGCCTCGCCTCGCCACCGTCGCGCCGGACGCGGTCGCCGATTATGCCGGCGCTCTGCGGGAGGCGCGTGCCCTGCCCTTCGAGGGTTCGGCGCCGGCGGTTGCCACAAGCATCGTCTCGGCGACGCGCATCCCGGCCGACCCGGCGACCGTGCCGCTTTCGCTGGCCGAATTCGTCGTCTCGGCCGGCAACGGCCTTTCCGATCTCGACACCTTCCGCCAGGTGGTGGCGGCCCTTCACGCGACACCCGGCGCCAGCCGCGTGCTGTGCGATTCCGGGCTGATGCCGCGCCACACCCAGGTCGGCGCCTCGGGCACGGTGCTGGCGGCGACCTGCTACTTCGCGCTCGGTATCTCGGGGGCGCCGCAGCACCTCCAGGGCGTCGCCGGCTGCGAGCATGTGGTGGCGGTCAACACCGATCTCCACGCGGCGATGATCGAGCGGGCGGGCCTCGCCGTGGTGATGGACGCGCAGGCCGTGATGCCGGCCCTGCTGCGGCTGCTCGCGGAAGAGGCCGCCGGTCAGGGGAAGGCGTCATGAGAATCGCGGTCCTTCTCTCCGCCGGGCTCCATCCGGTCTCCGGCGCGCCCGTGCTGCCCCGGCTCGAGGCGCAGGCGATCCGCATGGCCGCCGGGCTCGGCCAGAGCGCCGAGATCGTCGGCCTGCATGCCGGGCCGGACGCCGCCGCCCTCGCCGAGGCCCTCGGTCAGGGCTTGCCCCGCATCGAGCACATCGCGGTCGCAGCCGGCGACGACCCCGTGCCCGCCCTCGCCGCGCGGCTCGCCGCGATCACCCCCGACCTGATCCTGGCCGGGCGGCGCAGTCAGGGCGGCGACGAGAGCGGCCTCGTGCCCTACGCGCTGGCCCGCGCCCTCGCGATTCCGCTGGTGTCCGATGTGGTCGCGGCGGCGCTCGACGCGGAGGGCGCCTTGCGCCTCGACCAGAGCCTCGGGCGCGGCGCCCTGCGCCGGGTGGTGGTGCGGGGGCCGGTCATCGTCACCTGCCACCCGGACGCCCCCGCCCCCCTCGCCTATGCCTATGGCCGGGCCCGCCGCGGGCGCGTCGAGACGCTGGCCGTCGCGCCGGCCGCGCTTCCGGTTTCGGCCCTGGCGGTGGAGGAGCGGCCCTATCGCCGCCGGCCCAAGATCGTGAAGGGTGCGCCCGCGGGCGGCTCGGCGGCGGAACGGCTGAAGGCGGCCACCGGCGAGGGCGGCGCGGCCTCGAGCGGACGGCTCCTGATCGAGCCTGATCCCGAGGACGCCGCCCGCGAGATCCTGGCCTATCTCCGGCAGATCGGCGTGCTCGCCCCGCCGGCGGAACCGAAGACTTAGAGTCGTATCCGACCTGACTGCATCAAGTCGGATACGACTCTAGATCATCGTCCTGGATATCGGATCCAGGACGATGCTCCAGCCTCTTGTTCTTGCATCATCTTTTTCCGAAAGCCGGCAACCACCTTTCGGGACGATGCTCTAGATCGTTGTTTTGACGCGCATTCTTTCGACGAACCGTGTCCACTTCGTCGGAATGCGCTCTGGGAGAGACGAAACGATGCCCCTGAGCCCGGACGACCTGCTGACGCGGCTGCGCGAGCGCGGCATCGCCTACAAGCTCTACGAGCACGAAGCCGTCTTCACCGTCGAGGCGATGATGGCGGTCTGCGGCGACATCGCCGGCGCTCACACCAAGAACCTGTTCCTGCGCGACGGGAAGAAGACCTACTTCCTCCTCACGCTCCAGCACGACGCCCAGGTCGATCTGAAGGCGTTCCGCGCCGTGCTCGGCGCACGCGGCGGCCTGTCCTTCGCGAGCCCCGATGCCTTGCGCGAACAGCTCGGGGTCGAGAGCGGGGCCGTCTCGCCGCTGGCGGCGCTCAATGCGGCGCCGGGCAGCGTGCGGGTGTTCATTCAGGACAGCCTGCTGGAGGAGACGCGGGTCAACATCCACCCGCTCGTCAGCACCCGCACCCTCTCGCTCGTCCCGGCCGATCTGGTCGAGGCTTTGCGGGCCGAGGGGCACGAGCCGACGCCGCTGACCCTGCCGGAGAGCGCAGCGGCCTGAAGGCCCCCAGGGTCAAAACCCAATCAGATTGACCGTGGGAATATCTGCTGAGGGTGGGAAGATGACCGTCCGTCTTGAGGAGACGACTTGCTGAAAGCTGCCTTTCTTCCGTGATAAGGTAAGGGATGGCCATGACCGTTGCGCGCTGCCTCTCCAAAGATGAGTTCCTTGCCTGCTTTGCCGATCCCATGCGGGATGTGACAGCGATAGCGGAACAGGTCCTAGACATCTGGCCATACGTCGACTCGGTGGTGCTCCCGATGGGCGAGGTGACAGAGGTACACGATGTCGCCTACGTTTACCGGGATGGACGAGGCCGGTTCGACCAAGTCTTGGTTGGAACCGATGCTTCCGAAGTGTTCCTCGTCGTTGTCATCGACTTGGAAACGCGTGCCATTCACGGGCACCGATGGCTCGATCTTCAAGCGGAATACGGGACCTCGGGCACGTAAGGACAAAGACGGATCGTAGCGAAAGGCCGATCGGTGCAATGGCGGCTTACGGGACGCGGTGAGGGTCAACCAAACGTCTTAGAAGGCTCGAAAGCGGCACCTCATATGGTCAAGCTGATTGGGTTTTGAACCCAAGCCTGACGGTCGTGGTCTACCGAACCCGCCGGGGGATGCGGCCGCGGGCCGGGGGCGGATCGTGCGGTCCGCCGCCTCTCGGTTCGCTTCAAAAAAACGGCGAATGGATCTCAGGCCCAATCCGGCTGATCCCCTCGGGATGGCGGATTGGGCCTGAGATCCATTCGCATGGGCGCGAGGGGTACGGCTTCAGGCGACGCGCGGGCGGGCTGAAACGGGACCCGCTTCGGTCAAGCGCAGGCCGGATCAGGCGCCCTGAAACGTGCCCTGGAGGGTGATGGGGAAGGCAAGGGTCGCGAAGAACGGCGCGACGGTCCGCCCCTTGCCGGGGACCGGCTTGGCGTCGGTCCGCAGCTCCGAAAGGCCGTCACGGGTCAGGCCGATATCGGCCAGCGCCTCGTCACTCAATTCCCTGAGCATCTCTTCTTCGGCCCAAGCGCGGTAACGGGCGCGAACACTTTCGAAAACCTTGCTGAACATCGAATGAGCCTCGATCGCGCCGTCCTTGGTCAAGACGAAGACGGCCCGCGTTGAAAGTCATATGAGGCTTCTCCCCCTCGTGGAGGAGCGCAGATGCTTGGGATCAGCTCTGCTTGATGCGCATGCATTGCGCAAGAAACGCCCTCTTTTAGCAGTTTGCTCACCTCTTATGCATGGAGGGCGCTCGGTTGATCGGCCGCAAGCCGGCACCGCGACATGAAAAACCCCTCTCCCGAGGTTCGGAAGAGGGGTTGCGGGATCGGTGACGGCGGGCTGATCGGAGGGAACCCGACGCGCTCCGATCGGTCGCTTCGTGGGGCCGTCGATCTCAGCAGGCGGCGACGTTGACGGCCAGCCCGCCGAGCGAGGTTTCCTTGTACTTGGCCTGCATGTCGTGGCCGGTCTGGCGCATGGTCTCGATCACCTCGTCGAGGCTCACCCGGTGCTGGCCGTCGCCGCGCAGCGACAGCGAGGCCGCCACCACCGCCTTGTTGGCGCCGAAGGCGTTGCGCTCGATGCAGGGCACCTGGACGAGGCCGGCGATCGGGTCGCAGGTCATGCCGAGATGGTGCTCCATGGCGATCTCGGCGGCGTTCTCGATCTGGAAGGCCGAGCCGCCGAGCGCCGCCGTGAGGCCCGCCGCCGCCATCGCCGCGGCCGAGCCGACCTCGCCCTGGCAACCGACCTCCGCCCCCGAGATCGAGGCGCGGGCCTTGATCAGCCCGCCGATGGCGGCGGCGGTGAGCAGGAACTCGCGCCCGCGCTCGTCGCTCCAATCGGGGCAGAAGTCGCGGGTGTAGCGCAGCACCGCCGGGACGATGCCGGCCGCGCCGTTGGTCGGCGCCGTCACCACCCGGCCGCCCGAGGCGTTCTCTTCGTTGACCGCCAGCGCGTAGAGGCTGATCCAGTCCATGATCTCGTGGGCCGGGCGGCTGTTGGAGAGCTTGGTCGCCTCCAGGGACTCGTAGAGCCGCTTGGCGCGCCGCCGCACCCGCAGGCCGCCGGGCAATTCGCCGTCCATGCGCAGGCCGCGCTCGATGCAGGCGAACATCGCGTCGCGGATCGCGTCGAGGCCGCTATCGATCTCCTCGCGCGTGCGCAGGGTCAGCTCGTTGGCGAGCTGGATCTGCGGAACCGTGAGGCCGGTGCGCAGGGTGAGGTCGAGGAGTTCGCGCCCGCTGCCGAAGGCCAGCGGCGGTTCCTGCCCTGTCTCCCCGACCGAGGCGGCTTCCGCCTCCGCGGCGGTGACGACGAAGCCGCCGCCGACCGAGTAGAAGATCTGGTCCTCGATCAGCGCATCCCCGGCATCGTAGGCGCGAAAGCGCATGCCGTTGGTGTGCAGCGGCAGGATGTCCTTGAAGTTGAAGACGAGGTCGCGCTCGGCGTCGAAATGGACGCCCGGAATGCCGAGATCGCCGGTGCGGCGCAGTTCGTCGGAAAGCGGCGCGGTTTGGTCGGGGTCGATGGTGGAGGGCGCGTGGCCGAGCAGCCCGAGCAGGATCGCCACGTCGGTGCCGTGGCCGCGGCCGGTCCAGGCGAGCGAGCCGTAGATCTCGGCGCTGATCCGGGCGACGCCGCCGCGGGCGAGCAGGGTCTCGCGGAACCGGCGCCCGGCGATCATCGGGCCGACGGTATGGGAACTCGACGGACCGATCCCGATCTTGAACAGATCGAAGGTGCTGATCATCGGATCCGTTGCTCTCTCTCAGGCGCTTCTCCCCGAACCTGTCGGATCGGGGAGAAGCGCGTCACGACAGGGTGTTAGTGGGCGGCCGGTCCCTCGACCCCGAAGACGGCCTCATTGAGGAGACCATGGACGTAGGTCGAGAACGAGCGCCAGCACTCGACGCGGTAGAGCGGTGCGGCACTCGCGCGGATCAGCACGATCTCGGACTTGCCGAGCAGGGTGCGGGTGGCGCTGCCCGGCGGGAAGGCGGTCTCGGACAGATCCAGCGGGCAGCCGGCATTGAGCACCGCCGCGGCCTGCCGGCCGGACACGTCGATGCCGACATTGCGGTGGGAGACATCGACCAGGGAATGGGGCACCCCGGCAAGCGCGTCGTGGAAGCGGCCCTGCAGCAGGTCGGCATCGGCCTCGGGGCCGCCGATGAGCCACTCGTCGGGCCCGAGGCGGGCGAGCCAGACCTCGCCGTCGGTGCCGACCGTGTTGATCGGCGCGTCGAGCGCGAGCCCGGCGAGCTTCGGCGCGGCGCCCTTGGCGAGCCGTGCCCGCAGGGAGAAGCGCGCCTCGGCGCCGGCGGGCCGGACCGATACGCCCGAACCGGTGGGGGCCGAGCGGGTCTGAGCGCCGAGCGGCAGGGCGCGGGCGGCGCGGTAGCGGGTCTCAAGCATTGATGCGCTCCCCCTGGACGTCGAAGAAGACCGGTTCGCAGACGGTGACACGGGTGAAGCCGTCCGGCGTGGTGACGAAGAGCTGGCCGTTCATCCGCTCGCGTCCGCCCTCGACCAGGGCCAGCGCGATGGAGCGTCCGCAATTCGCGCTCCAGTAGCTCGACGTGACGTGGCCGAGCATGCGCATCGGGATCGGCTGGTTGGTGTCGGCGACGATCTGCGCGCCCTCGTCGAGGACGAGTTTGGGATCGTCGGTCATGAGGCCGACGAGCTGCTTGCGGCCGGTGGCGACCACGTCGGGGCGCGCCAGCGAGCGCTTTCCGACGAAGTCCTTCTTGGCCTTCGGGATCATCCCGGCCATGCCGACATCGTCCGGGGTCACCGTGCCGTCGGTCTCCTGGCCGACGATGATGTAGCCCTTCTCGGCGCGCAGCACGTGCATCGTCTCGGTGCCGTAGGGCGTGATGCCGTGGGCCTGGCCCGATTCGAACACCGCTTCCCAGACCGCGCGGGCGTGGTCGGCGGGCACGTTGATCTCGAAGCCGAGTTCACCGGTGAACGACACCCGGAACAGCCGGGTCGGCACGCCGCAGATCGTTCCCGTGCGCATCGCCATGTGCGGGAAGGCTTCCGGCGACAGGTCGATGCCGTCCACCAGCGGGGCGATCACGGCGCGGGCCTTCGGGCCCTGGAGCGCGATCACCGCCCATTGCTCGGTGGTCGAGGTCAGGAACACTTCGAGCTCCGGCCACTCGGTCTGGAGGTAATCCTCCATGTGGCCGAGCACGCGGGCCGCGCCGCCGGTCGTGGTGGTGACGTGGAAGCACTCGTCCGAGACACGGGCGACGACGCCGTCGTCGAGGATGTAGCCGTCCTCCTTCAGCATCAGCCCGTAGCGGCAGCGACCCGGCGCGAGCTTGGTCCAGGGGTTGATGTAGAGGCGATTCATGAACTCGGCGGCATCGCGGCCGACGATCTCGATCTTGCCCAGCGTCGAGGCGTCGAAGATGCCGACACCCTCGCGCACCGCCTTGCACTCGCGGGCGACCGCGGCGTGCAGATCCTCGCCGTTCTTCGGGAAGTACCAAGCGCGACGCCACAGGGCGACGTTCTCGAACAGGGCGCCGTGGGCCTCCGCCCATTCATGGATCGGCGTGGTGCGGATCGGGTCGAACAGGGCGTGGCGGGCGGGGCCCACCAGCGCGCCGAAGGTCACCGGCGTATAGGGCGGCCGGAAGGTCGTGGTGCCGACGGCGGGCAGCGCCTTGTCGAGCTGCCCGGCGACGATGCCGAGCGCGTTCATGTTCGAGGTCTTGCCCTGGTCGGTCGCCATGCCCGTCGTGGTGTAGCGCTTGACGTGCTCGATCGACTGGAAGCCCTCGCGAACGGCGAGCTTGATGTCCTTGGCGGTGACATCGTTCTGGTAATCGACGAAGGCGCGGACCTTGGTCGGGTTCGCGTCGGTCGGCATGATCCGCACCGGCTGGAAGCCGGTGAAGGTCGCCGTCGCCGTGAAGTCTTGCCGTGCGTCGGAACCCGCGGCGGCAGCGCCCGCGGCAAAGCCGTCCGCGAGGCAGGCGGCGAGGTCGTAGGTGCCGCGGGCGGCACCCGCCGAGCGCTCGGCCTGGGCCGAGATGCTCGGCACGAAGGCATCGATGCTCTCGTCGTAGCGGAGCTTGCCGCGGGACTGCGAGAACAGGTGGACGGCGGGCGTCCAGCCGCCGGACATGCCGACGCAGTCGCAGGGGAGAATGCGACGGCCGCCGCACCGGCCGTCGCTCCCGACAGGCGCCACGATGAGACCCGTGACGCGCTTTCGGCCCTTCGATCCGACCACGGTGTGGCCGGTCAACACATCGGCCCCGGCCGCGCGCAACTGCGCCAGCTCCGGACCGCAATCCGCTTCCAGGCGCAGATCGACGAGGGTGACGTCGAGGCCCGCATCGCGCGCATCGATCGCGGCCTGGTAGGCGGAGGCGCCGCTCGTGGCGAAGACGAGCTTGCGGCCCGGCGCGACGCCGTAGCGGTTGATGAAGACCCGCACGCTCTCGGCGAGCAGGATGCCCGGCCGGTCGTTGTCGGCGAAGACGAGGGGACGCTCGTGGGAACCGCCGGCGAGCACCACCTCGCCCGCCCGCACCTGCCACAGACGCTCGCGCGGCCCCGGCGTGGCGGAGGACGGCAGATGGTCGCTGACGCGCTCGGTCATCGCCACATGGTTGTGGTTGTAATAGCCGAAGGCGGTGGTGCGGGGCAGCAGGATCACGTTTTCCCGGCCGTCGAGGTCCGCCAGCGTCTCGGCGAGCCAGGTCGCGGCGGGGCGTCCGTCGATCTGCGCGGTCGTGTCGTGCAGGAGCGAGCCGCCGGGCTCGGGGCCCTCGTCGGCCAGGATCACCCGCTTGCCGGTGCGCGCCGCGGCGAGCGCGGCGGCGAGACCCGCCGGGCCGGCGCCGACGATGAGCACGTCGCAATGGGCGTGGCGGTTGGCGTAGCGGTCGGGATCGGCCTCGGTCGGGGCCTTGCCGAGACCCGCGGCGGCGCGGATGAACGGCTCATAGACCCGGTCCCAGAACTTCCGGGGCCACATGAAGGTCTTGTAGTAGAAGCCCGCCACGAAGACCGGCGAGAGCAGGTCGTTGACGGCGCCGACGTCGAAGTCGAGCGACGGCCAGTGGTTCTGCGAGGTCGTGCGCAGGCCGGAGCGGGCCTCGACCACGGAGGCGCGGTTGTTGGGGTCGATCCGGCCCGGGCCGCGATCGACCGAGAGCAGCGCGCTCGGCTCGTCGGGGCCGTGGCTCAGGATGCCGCGGGGGCGGTGATACTTGAACGAGCGTCCGACGAGGTGGATGCCGTTGGCCAGCAGCGCCGAGGCGACGGTGTCGCCGGCATATCCGTGGACCGGCTTTCCGTTGAACTCGAAGACGATGGGGCGGGTGCGGTCGACGCGTCCGCCGCGGGACAATCTGAACGGCTGTGCCATCTCACGCCCTCGTCTCGCTCTGGGTGGCCGAATTGGGTCCGAGAATCGTTCCCGGTTTCACGCCGGATTTCGGCTGCTCGCCGATCGGATAGGTCTCGACGAAGCGATCGCTGATCGTGTCGCGCAGGGCGTTGAACCAGCGTCCGCAGCCGTGGATGTGGCACCAGCGCTCGGCATGCACGCCCTTGGGGTTGGCGCGCACGAACAGGTGCTCGCTCCAGCCGCCGTCATCGACGGCCATGGGGTCGGCGGGGCGGGCGATATGGGCTTGGCCGCCGCACCGGAATTCGGTCTCGGGCCGTTTGCCGCAATTGGGACAGGCGATCAGCAGCATGGTTCGAGCTCCCGACGGATGCGGATCAGTGCGCGACGGCCGCGGCGGCGGCTTCGTCGATGAGGCGCCCGGTGCGGAACCGGTCGAGGGTGAAGGGCGCGTTGATCGCGTGCGGCGTGCCGGTCGCGAGCGTATGGGCGAAGACGTGGCCCGAGCCCGGCGTCGCCTTGAAGCCGCCGGTGCCCCAGCCGCAATTGACGAACAGGTTCGGCACCGGGGTCTTGCCGATGATCGGCGAACGGTCCGGGGTCACGTCGACGATGCCGCCCCAGGAGCGCAGCATCCGCATCCGGGTGAATTGCGGGAATAGCTCGCAGATCGCATCCAGCGTGTGGGTGGTGATGTGGAGGCCACCCTGCTGGCTGTAGGAGGTGTACTGGTCGGTGCCGGCGCCGATCACCAGCTCGCCCTTGTCGGATTGCGACAGGTAGGCGTGGACCGCGTTCGACATCACCACGCAGGGGAAGCACGGCTTGACCGGCTCGGAGACGAGCGCCTGGAGCGGGTAGCTCTCCAGCGGCATCGACACGCCGGCCATCGACATCAGTGTCGAGGTGTGGCCGGCGGCGACCACGCCGATCCGGCCGGCGCCGATGAAGCCGCGGGTGGTCTCGACGCCCACCGCCGCACCGGAGGCGTCGCGGCGGATGCCGGTGACCTCACAATTCTGGATGATGTCGACGCCGCGGTTGTCGGCGCCGCGGGCGTAGCCCCAGGCCACCGCATCGTGGCGGGCGGTGCCGGCCCGGCGCTGGAGCGCGCCGCCGAGCACCGGGTAGCGCAGGCTTCCCGAGATATCGAGCGGCGGGCAGAATTCCTTGCACTCTTCCTTCGAGAGCCACTCGTTGTCGATGCCGTTGAGACGGTTGGAATAGACGTGGCGCTTGAAGCTCTGAACGTCGTGGATGTTGTGCGCGAGCATCAACACGCCGCGCTGGGAGAACATGATGTTGTAGTTCAGCTCCTGGCTGAGCCCCTCCCAGAGCTTGAGCGCGTGCTCGTACATCGCCGCGCTCTCGTCGTAGAGGTAGTTGGAGCGGATGATCGTGGTGTTGCGGCCGGTATTGCCGCCGCCGATCCAGCCCTTCTCCAGCACCGCCACGTTGGTGATGCCGTGCACGGTGGCGAGATAATAGGCAGTCGCCAGCCCATGTCCGCCGCCGCCGACGATGACGACGTCGTAGCGGGGCTTGGGCTCGGGGGCACGCCATTGGCGGCCCCAGCCCGTATGGCCCCGCATGGATTCGGAGAGTAGCGACGTGAGGGAGAAGCGGCGCATCGGTCGACCTCGCGGTGTTGACGGATCATGGTCCGCGCGCCGCGGCGGGGCTTGATCGACGGCGACCGCGAGTTTGGGATTCCCGACTTCGATCGATTTCCCGGCATTTCCCGCCCAAATGCCGCCGGGCGGCCGCAACAGGCCCAGTTCGGCGCTCTGTTTCGCGCCTCTGCTTGACTGACAAACCGGACGGCTTGTCCGATCACGCGGCCGTGAGCCGAGGGGCGAACAAGAATTATTCTATTGCGTTCGGCGGCCGATCGGAGATTAAGTTCCACTGTGGCGCCGCCTCGGCGGACGTGCCGCGTCCGATCGACCGAGCCGGATACAACCGGAGCGACCCCGAATCGCTCTCCGGCCCGCGCAAGGATCGGCGCGGCACGTGAATTGCGCACCAAGCCGTGGCACAGGCCGACAAACGGTGGTCGGGATGGAAATGATGATTGCGGCCGGGGCGACATGCCCGGCAAATGTTGCTGCGGCGAGCGAGGCCGTGACCGGTAGGGCGATCTCCGTCGGTTTCATGCTGATCGACCGCTTCTCGATGATCGCCTTCTCCTCGGCGATCGAGCCCCTTCGGCTCGCCAACCGCGCGGTTGGCCGCGATCTCTACCGCTTCTCGCTCTGGTCGGAGGACGGCACCAAGTGCACCGCCTCGAACGGCATCGAGGTCAAGGTCGCGGGCCGCTTCAGCGAGGCGCAGGACTTCGACATGCTGGTCGTGTGCGGCGGCATCGACATCCAGCACCCGGATCACCGCGCCCTCCATTCGGCCCTGCGCCGCTGCAGCGCCCGCGGGGCGGCGATCGGCGCGGTGTGCACGGGCACCTACGTGCTGGCCAAGGCCGGCCTCCTCGACGGCTACCGGGCGACGATCCATTGGGAGAACCTGCCGGGCCTCGTCTCGGAGCATGACGGGCTGGAGATCGGCTCGGACCTGTTCGAGATCGACCGCAACCGCTTCACCTGCGCGGGCGGCACCGCGGCGGCCGACATGATGCTGTCGCTGATCGTGCGCGACCACGGGCCGAGCGTGGCCTCGGAGGTCGCCGACCAGCTCATCCACCACCGCATCCGCGAATCCGGCGAGCGCCAGCGGATGGACCTGCGCATGCGCCTCGGAGTTTCGCATCCGAAGCTGCTGCGGGTGGTGGGGCTGATGGAAACCTCGCTCGCCGAGCCCCTCGGCAGCCAGGAACTCGCCGACGCGGTGCAGCTCTCGACGCGCCAGCTCGAACGGCTGTTCCTCAAATATCTCGGCCGCTCGCCGGCCAAGCACTACCTGCGCATCCGCCTCGAACACGCCCGCAACCTGATCCGCCAGACGGCGATGCCGCTGCTCTCGGTGGCGTTCGAGTGCGGCTTCACCTCGGCCTCGCATTTCTCGAAGGCCTATCTCGACTGCTTCGGCCAGCCGCCGAGCGCGGAGCGCAAGCTGGTGCAGACGCAAGGGGGGCTGCGCGCCTGAGCCGCCGCGGCCGGTCGTTCGGAAACGACCAGTCTTATATCATTCTGATGAAAGCTTAAGCGGGGTGCCGGATGGTCCGGCGCCCCGCTCTGCTTTTGTGACTGCGTGCCGATGCAGGTTTCGTCGCGATCAGACTCGTGGTGGGTTCGGCGGACCTGAAAACGAAAACGCCGGCTCCCAAGGAAGCCGGCGTTCCGCTCGCGAAACCACCAATTCTAGAAATAGTAGCCGATATTCATGATGAAGCGCGACTTGAAGCGGTTTTCGCCGCCCTGGGCGAGGCCGTTGTTGAACTCGCCGACGCCGACATAGGGGTCGTTCCGGCCGATGGCGGCCTCGGTGTAGATGATCAGGTTCGGGTCGGCGGTCAGGGTCCAGGCGCCGCCGAGCGTGAAGCGCTCGCTGGCCCGGAAATTCGCCTTGTCCTTGTAGAAGGCGCTGAAGCCGGCGAAGGGCACCACGGTGAACGGGCCGATCGGATCGGGCACCTTGTAGGTCACCTCCGCCGAGACGAAGTTGCCGCGCGCCGCGAGGTTGTACGAGAAGTCGAAGCCGCCGACCGTGACGAGATCGTTGCGGAAGGGGTTGCGCGGGTCGATGTCCTGGCGGACGTAGATCGCCTTGAAGCCCCAGGGGCCGTAGGTGCCGAGCGCGTGCAGACCTTCGAGCTGCTTGGTGCCGGTCTGGCGCGTGTCGAAATTATAGATGTCCGAGTGCCAGATCGAGGCGCCGAAGGCGAGCGAGGCGGTGTCGTTCTTGAGAACGAAATACTCGGCCCGGCCGATGAACATGTTCTGTTCGGCGTTGTTGGTCCCGAACGTGACGTAAGGGTCGGCCCGGACGATCGCGGTGGAGTAGCGCGCGCTGTCCGGGCTCAGGCCGAAGGCGTTGGGGGTTGAGCCGGGATAGAACCCGACCTGATAGTTGAAGTCCGGCTCGACGTGGGAGAACTTGACGCCGAGATTGTACACTTCCTCCAGGCCCATGGTGAAGCCGAGGGTCTCAAGGAAGCTCGTTCCGAAATACGGGGTCAGGCCGAAGGGGGCCTGGTTGATACCGGCGGTGATGCTGTCTTCCGGGGTGAACTTGTAGCCGACATAGGCCCACATCGGGAAGTTCACTTCGCCCGGATAGCCCTGATAGCCGTTGCGGGGTCCGTAGATCGAGCTGCCGCCGTAGAACCGGTACTGCGCCGAGCCGAAGATCGTATCGGAATCGTAGGTGGCCTTGAGCGCGAGGGTGTCGAAGTCGAGATTTTCCGTGGCCTTGCGCACGCCGCCGCGGCTGGCGTCATTGAAGCGCCAGTCGTAGCGGGCGCGGATGGCGCCGCCGAAGGTGAAGGTGCCGTTGTCGGTCTTCCCCTTCGGTGGCCCCAGATCGAAATTGCTGCGGGATTCGGGCATGTAGCGCGGATCGGCGACGGCAACCGGCTGTTCGCTGTTGACCTGACTGGGCTCGGCATTGACCTCGACCGGACCCTTCGACTGCGCCGCGGCCATCGATGGACACAGCATGACCCCTGCGGCACAGGCCACGAGGGCCGCCGCCAAACCGTTCGCCGTCATATCCCCCAACCCCCTCGAATGAAGACCCAGATCGCCTTCCGAAGTGTTTCCCGTCGTTTTTCTTAAGTCTTGGACGGGACGATCACTTCAGCCATCCATCGACCTTCGCGCGATTCGCCGCGATCCACTTCGCGGCCGTTGCCTCGGGCTTGGCGCCCTTTTCCTCGTTCTCCGCCATCACGGCTTCTTCGTCCTTGATGGTGAGCTTGAACTTCTGGAGGATCGCGTAGACCTCGGGCATGTCCTCTTTCAGACCCTTGCGGGCCAGCGTGTTCACGCTCTCGGCCTCACCGAAGCTCTTCTTAGGGTCAGCGAGGTATTTCAGGTCGTAGCGCGCGAACATCCAATGCGGGGTCCAGGCCGTGACGACCACGTCCTTCTTCTGCCGCACCGCATCCTTCAGCGCGCTGGTCATCGTGGCGTCGCTGCCGTCGAGCAGCTTGACCTTGAGGCCGTACGCCTTGATGGCCGCCTCGGAGCTCTTCATCACGCCGGCGCCGGGATCGATGCCGATCACCTTGCCGTCGACCTCGGAGGCCTTGGTCGCCAGGTCCTCGATCGAGTTGAGGGAGGAATAGGCGGGCACGGCCCAGCCGATCTTGGCCCCCGTGACGTTCGGGCCGATCAGGTCGATGCGGTTCTTGAGCTTTTCGTAATAAGCGCCCTGGGTGACGGGGAGCCAGGCCGCGACGCTCGCATCCGCGTCGCCGGTCGCCACGGATTGCCACATGGCCGCCGCCGCGAGCGGGATCGTCTTCACTTGGTAGCCTTTTTCCTCAAGGGCGAGCTTGAGGATGTTGGTGGCGACCACGGCGTCGGCCCATTCCACGTAGGCGAGCCGAACCTGCTTGCCCGCCGCTTCGGCCGGCGTCTGGGCCAGCGCGAGGCAGGCGATCACCCCAAGTATCGGTGCGCGCATGGATTGAACCTTTCAGGGTCGCTTGAGGATAGTGCCGATCTTGATCTGAAGACTGATTTCATCTGAAGCCTCTCTCGCGCGGGGGAGAACGAGGCTAAAACAGAGAAGATCATAGTTTGTAATTTATGTTATTCGAACGGCCGGAGAACGCAAGGAGCGGTTGCTTCTCCGGCCGAAGATGTAACACTCAGGCCACACCGTGCGGACGAGCCCGGGCGGCGAGGGCCTGGGTCACGCGGTCGAGGATGACCGCCACGATCACGATGCCGATGCCCGCCTCGAAGCCGGAGCCCGCCTCGAGCCGCTGGATCGACTGCCAGACCGCGCGGCCCAAGCCGCCGGCACCGATCATCGCCGCGATCACGACCATGGAGAGGGCCAGCATCATGGTCTGGTTGACGCCGGCCATGATGGTCGGCAGCGCGAGCGGCAATTGCACCTTGAACAGCTTCTGGGTCGCCGAGCTGCCGAAGGCGTCGGAGGCCTCGACGAGTTCGGTGGGCACGTTGCGGATGCCGAGCGCCGTGAGACGGATCACCGGCGGCACCGAGAAGACGATCGTCGCAAAGCAGGCCGAGACCGCGCCGAGCCCGAAGAAGGGGAGCGCCGGGATCAGGTAGACGAAGCTCGGCAGCGTCTGCATCATGTCGAGGATCGGCGAGAAGGTCCGCCAAGCCCGCCGGCTGAGCGCGAACCAGATCCCGACGGGAACGCCGATCACCAGCGCCGCCGCGGTGGCGATGGTGACGAGGACCAGGGTCTCGACCGTCGCCTGCCAGAGCCGCAGGTTCCACAGGAACAGCAGACCGAAGAGCGTCAGGAGCCCGATCTTGCGGCCCCCGACCCGGTACGCCGCGAAGGCCGCGACCGCGATGCAGAGCCAGGGCGGGATCGCGACGAGGGCGGTGGTCAGCGTTTCGATCCAGTCGGAGACCGTGCGGCTGACGGCTCGGGTCAGCCAGCTGCCATGCTCTGTGAGCCAGTCGAGGCCGTTGTCGCTGAGCGTGTCGAGGGGGAATTTGGGGACGTTCCACTCCATGTCGGGGCTCCTGACGGCTTTGAGAGGATCTGGGCGCCGGCCTGCGGCTGAGCGTGCGTGCCGGGCCGCGCGGCGAGCGCCTGCACGACATCGCGGCTCGTGATGGAGCCGATCAGGCGTCCGTTCTGGCCCACGACCGCGACGGATTCCTCGGCGGCGACCGTCGCGAGAATGGTGTCCAGCCGGCTTTCCGCCTCGACGACGGACTGCCCGAGATCGAGCAGGCTGGAGAGGGTCTCGGCCGGCCGGGCGGAGGCGAGCCTCTCGGCGAAGATGCGGCCGACCAAGCGTCCGTCCCCGTCGGCGACGAGCCAGACCCCGCCACTCGCTCCGCCGAGCGCGGTTCGCGCCTCGGCCACCGTCTGCGTGGGGGCGAGCACCGGGGCGGCGCGATCCGCGACCTGCTCCGCCCGCAGCACGGCGGCCAGATCGATATGCTCGACGAAGCGCTCGACATATTCGGTCGCGGGGCGGGCCACGATGTCTTCGGGCTGCCCGATCTGCACCACCTCGCCGTCCTTCATCAGGACGATGCGGCCGCCGAGGGCGATGGCTTCGTCGAGGTCGTGCGAGACGAAGACGATGGTCTTCTTGAGCTTGCGCTGGAGGTCGCGCAGCTCCGCCTGCATGTCGCGGCGGATCAGGGGATCGAGGGCGCTGAAGGCCTCGTCCATGAGCAGGATGTCGGCGTCGGCGGCCAGTGCCCGCGCGAGGCCCGCCCGCTGCTGCATGCCGCCCGACAATTCGTTGGGATACTTCGTCTCCCAGCCCTTCAGGCCGACGAGTTCGATGGCCTGCATCGACCGGTCGATCCGCTCCTTGGCCGAGACCTGCTTGATCTCGAGGCCGAACCCGACATTCCCGAGGATGGTCCGGTTGGGCAGCAGCGCGAAGTGCTGGAAGACCATGCCGAAGGTCTTCTGGCGGAAGGCGAGCAATTCCTTGCGGCCGAGCCGGGTCACGTCCACCCCGTCCACGACGATCCGGCCACAGGACGGCTCCACCAGACGGTTCATACAGCGCAGGAGCGTCGACTTGCCGGAGCCGGACAGGCCCATCAGGACAAGAATTTCGCCCTCTTCGATGTCGAACGAGATATCGCGCAATCCGACGACCGCACCGCAGGCGGCGGCGATGTCGCTCTTGCGCTTCCCCTGGGCGATCAGATCGAGCGCCTTCGCCGAGTTCGAGCCGAATATCTTGCTGATACCTTCAAGATTGATCCGGCCCATGGGGTGATACCTTTCGATGAGAACCGATGTTGCTTGTGGTGATTTTTTTTGACAAGTTTATTTGCGACAATGTAAGAGTATTTCCGGGCCTGCCAAGGGTCTTGTCGTATTGCGACGCTTTATTGGCAGCCACCGACGTTCCGGAATTTTAGCGCCTCAGCACCGGCTCTATGTTGGGGTCTGCCGTGTTTCCGAGCAGATGTGTTCAATAAAGTTGCAGGATATGTGCGGGCCTTGTGCAGAGGGGCTGTGGCTCCCGACCGGCTGGGGCGCGTCTCCGCCGGTACCGCGCAACACACGGGGGCGATGCCGTTATCCAGTACTGCGCGGAGCGCGCGTGCGATTCGCAATCGCGAACCGAGGGCCGAATACCGTTCCCGCCGCTTGCGGCGAATGCGAATTCGAGCAGCAGTGCGCTCAAAACGTGAGCACGAACGGTAAAACTTGCGCATCCCGAGGATGTTCTTGGCTTGACCAAGAAAAACGCCGGTCCTAGAACTTTCATCGAGTTGATCGCTAGGGTTCCAGCATCTCTTGAGATGTGTTCGGTCCGAGAGCGGTTGCCGCGGCGGGAGACATCCGCCCGGATGCACGGCGGGATAAAAGCCCGGGAGACCTCACTAGCCAGAGATTGGCAAGGTTAGGTCTTGTACAATCTCTTTCTCTATTGAGAGGGAACGTATGCCCGGCATCAGCCCCCAGATCGTTTCTCCGACATCATCGCTCGATCTTCGCCTCGGCGAATCGCACGCCTTGCGCGACCCGAAATCGGCGTCGGCCGGGCGCTTGCGACTTTGCCGCCGCTGCAGGGGCGGCACGCCGCCCGTCTCGGTCCGGGCGTAATCGTCTGCGGGCCCGAGCGCCTCACCCTCTTCCAGCCCCAGTGCCAGCGTCCGACGGGCGGGCTTCTCAGCCCGACGGCACCCGCTTGCGCGCACAATCCACGCTCGACCCACGGCAAGGGTCCGGCATCCGGTTCCGGCGACGATCCCGAGGAGACGAGATATGCGCATCCCGACCCTGATCACCGGCGGCCTCACGAGCCTCCGCCGAAGCCTGTCCGTCCTCACGCTGGCCGCAGGCCTCCTCGCCGCGCCGACGGCGCAGGCCGCCGAGCCGCTGCGCATCGGCTACAGCGACTGGCCGGGCTGGGTGGCGTGGCAGGTCGCCATCGAGAAGGGCTGGCTCAAGGAGGCCGGGATCGAGGCCAAATTCGAGTGGTTCGACTACTCCGCCTCGATGGATGCGTTCTCGGCGGGCAAGCTCGATGCGGTGACCTGCACCAACGGCGACGCCCTCGTGATGAGCGGCAACGGCGCCCGGAACGTCATGATCCTGCTCACCGACTACTCGAACGGCAACGACATCATCGTCGGCAAGCCGGGGGTGAAGTCGCTGGCCGATCTCAAGGGCAAGAAGGTCGGGCTCGAAGTCGGCCTCGTCGAGCACCTCCTCCTCATCGACGGCCTGCAGAAGGCCGGGATCAAGGAGAGCGACGTGGCGCTGGTCAACGCCAAGACCAACGAGACGCCGCAGATCCTCGCCTCCGGCGACGTCGCGGCCATCGGCGCGTGGCAGCCGATCGCCGGGCAGGCGATGCGCGGCGCGGCCGGCGCCCGCCCGCTCTACAGCTCCGCCGATCGGCCGGGTCTGATCTACGACGTGGTCACGGTGACGCCCGCGAGCCTTGCCGCGCGCCGGGCCGAGTGGATCAAGCTCGTCGGCCTGTGGGACCGGGTCGTCGGCTACATCACGGACCCGACCACGCAAGGCGACGCGGTCGCCATCATGGCGGCCAAGGTCGGGGTCGAGCCGGCCGTCTTCACCCGCTTCCTCAGGGGCACCAAGCTGCTGACGCTGGCCGAGGGCCGCGCGGTGATGAAGGATGCCGACGGGTTCGGCTCGCTCTACGGTTCGAGCCGGCACGCCGATGCCTTCAACGTCAAGTTCGAGGTCTACAAGACCCCGCAGGACGTGAAGGCCTCCATCGATCCCGCCCTCACCGACGGCAAGTGAGGGCGTGAGGATGCGCGCGCCGCTGCCTCAGCCCCATCCCGAGCGGGACGCCGCTCCGGCGGTCGCGGTCGCCCCGCTCCCGCCGGTGGCGGGCGCTGCCCCGGTCACCGGGCGGGCGCGGCTTTCCTGGGTCGGCGCGCCGCGCCCGCTGACCCGGCGGCGGCGCGTGGCGCTCACCCTGCTCTCCTTCCTGCTGCCGCTCGGCCTGTGGGCGGCGGTCTCCTACCTGCCCTTCCTCTGGCACCCGCTGATCGAGGTCACGAATCCCGGTGACGTCCCCTGGATGGAGCCCGGCATGCGGGTGCCGCGGGCGGCCTTTTCCGAGGAGGTCGCGGCGGCTCAAGGCGCCGGGACCGCTTCGCCCGAGGGACGGCCCGCCAACCCCGTCTACCTGCCCGCGCCGCACGAGGTCGCGGTGGCCTTCTGGACCTCGCTCACGGCCCCGCCGCCGCAGCGCGACACGATCTGGCTGCCCGCGAGCCTGTGGCACTCGATCCAGATCATTTTTTGGGGTTTTACCCTCTCCTCCCTGGTCGGCGTGCCGCTGGGCATCCTGTGCGGGGCGCAACCGACGATCGCCCGGCTGACCGAGCCCGTGATCGAGTTCGTGCGCTACCTGCCCGCCCCCGCTTTCGGCGCGCTGATGGTCGCGATCCTCGGGATCTATGACGGGCCGAAGATCGCCATCATCGTCATCGGCACGTTCTTCCAGCAGGTGCTCGTCATCGCCAACACCACGCGCCGGGTCGATCCGCTGCTGATCGAGGCCGCGCTCACCATGGGCTCGCGCAACCTGCGCCTGATCCGCCGGGTGGTCGTGCCGGCGGTGCTGCCGCAGATCTACCGCGACCAGCGCATCCTGCTCGGCTGGGCCTGGACCTACCTCATCGTTGCCGAGCTGATCGGCACGTCCTCGGGCATCACCTTCTTCATCACGCAGCAGGCCCGCTACCAGCATTTCGACAACGTCTACGCGGCGATCCTCGTGATCGGCCTCGTCGGCATCGCCACCGACATCGCCCTGGCGCTGATCGGCCGCCGCCTGTTCCCCTATGCGAGGGCCGAGGCATGAGAGACGGCATGAGCGCGTCCGCTCCCATCCCGCTGACGACCGAGCCGTGCGACTACCGCACGCAATGCGAGCCCGTGCGCGCCCGCTTCGACCGGCTGAAGGCCCGCGACGTCGCCCTGCGGGTCGAGGGCCTCGGCAAGGTGTTTCGCAACGCGGACGGCGCCGAGACCGTGGCGCTCCGCGGCATCGATCTCGTCACCCATCGCCGCGAGTTCCTCTGCGTGGTCGGGCCGTCGGGCTGCGGCAAGTCCACCTTCGTGCGCATCCTCGCCGGGCTCGAGACCAAGAGTTCGGGCAGCGTGAGCGTCGGCGGCGTGCCGGTCTCCGGCCCCGGCGCCGACCGGGGCATGGTGTTCCAGGGCTACACGCTGTTCCCCTGGCTCACCGTGCTGCGCAACGTCGCCTTCGGGTTGGAGGAGAACGGCGAGTCGCGCCACGTCGCCGAGCGCGAGGCGGCGCAGTGGCTCGCCCTGATCGGGCTGGAGCGCTTCGCCCATGCCTACCCGCACCAGCTCTCCGGCGGCATGAAGCAGCGCGTGGCCATCGCCCGCGCGCTGGCGATGCGCCCGCGCATCCTGCTGATGGACGAGCCGTTCTCGGCGCTCGACACCCAGTCGCGGGCGCGGATGCAGGCCTACCTGATCGAGATCTGGCGCAAGATCGACATCACCATCGTCTTCATCACCCACGATCTCGACGAGGCCATCACCCTCGCCGACCGCATCCTCGTCCTGAAGGCCCATCCCGGCGAGGTCGAGGAGCTGATCGAGGTGCCGGTGCCCCGGCCGCGCCATCCCGGCCAGAGCCTGACGCCGGAATTCCGCGCCACCCGCGCCCGGCTCGACGCGCTGATCCATCCCGGCGAGGCGGAGGCCGACGGCCCGGCCGATCTCGGTGGCCTCGACATGGTGACCCGGATGGCGAGCGTGGGGGACGAGGTCGAATGAGCGCTCTCCCGAATCTCCCCTTACTGTGGTCCGACCGCACCTGGGAAGAAATCCCCGGTGATCTCGACGCCGCCGCGGCGGCCGCGCTCCTGCCCATCGGCGCCACCGAGCAGCACGGGCCGCATCTCGGCTGCGGCATGGATTTCGTGCTGGCGGATGCCGTCTGCCGCGAGGTCTCGGCGCGCACCCGTGTGCCGATGCTGCCCACCCTGCCCTATGGCTGCTCGCTCGGCCATTCCCGGCGCTGGCCCGGCACCCTCGCCCTCGACCCGGTCGTGATGACCGAGCTCGTCCGGCAGATCGGGGCCCAGGCCTACTATTCGGGCGTGCGCCGTCTCTTCCTCGTCAACGCCCACGTCACCAACGCCGCCCCCTTGCGCTGCGCGCTCGAATTGCTGCGGGCGGCCCACGACGACCTGATGGTGGCGCTGGTCAACACCGCGACCGTCAGCGAGCGGGTGCGCGCGGCCCACTTCCTCGACGCCGAGGACTGGCACGCCAACCGCGCCGAGACCGCGCTGATGCAGGCGATGGCCCCGGCTCTAGTACGCGAGAACCGCATTGCGGAGGCCGACGACCCGGACCGCACCCAAAACCTCGTCTTCGCCCATCCGGTCAACCGCACCAGCCGCAACGGCGTCACCGGCTTCCCCACGCAGGCGAGCCCGGCCGAGGGCGCCGCGCTGTTCGCCTGGATGGTCGAGGATCTGACCGCCCTCGTCCGCCGCGGGCTCACCGAGACCCCGCCCCTCCCCCATTCCTACGACGGCCCCGCCGTCGCCACGCCAGGAGCCTGACCGCATGGGCCATGCAACCGACATCGATCCGCAGGTTCGCGCCGTACAGGACGATCTGCGCGCGAAGGGCGTGAAATACGTCATCGGCGCCTATGTCGACATCCACGGCGCGCAGAAGGCCAAGGTGGTGCCGATCGACCACCTGCCGCAGATGGCGGCGGGCTCCGAGCGCTATACCGGCTACGCCCTCGACGGGCTGGGCCAAGCGCCGAACGAGGACGAGATCGCCTCGGTCCCGGATTTCTCGCAGGTCATCCAGCTCCCCTGGGAGAGCAAGCTCGCCTGGGCGCCGGCCGACCTGACCTTCCAGGGCAAGCCCTACCCGCTCTCGACCCGTGTCGCCCTCAAGAATGTCCTGGCTCAGGCCGAGGCGATGGGCTTCGGCTTCAATCTCGGCATCGAATGCGAGATCTTCCTGCTGCGCCAAGCCGCCGACGGCTCGCTGCACACGCCGGTGGCGGACGATAAGCTGGTGAAGCCCTGCTACGACGTGCGCGGCTTCATCGACAACTTCTCCTGGCTCGACAAGGTCGCGACCACGATCAACGATCTCGGCTGGGATTTGTACTCGTTCGACCATGAGGATGCGAACGGACAGTTCGAGTTCGACTTCCAATACGCCGACGCGCTGACCATGTGCGACCGGCTGACCTTCTTCCGCATGATGACCAAGCATTACGCGAAGGAGGAGGGTCTCATCGCCACGATGATGCCCAAGCCCTTTGCCGACCGCACCGGCAACGGCGCCCACTTCAACATGTCGCTCTCCGACCGCGAGACCGGCCGCAACCTCTTCGCCTGCGCGCCCAGTGAGGATCCCCGCGGCCTCGGCCTCACCGAGACCGGCTACCACTTCATCGGCGGCGTGCTGCGCCACGGCCGGGCGCTCTGCGCGGCCTTCGCGCCGACCGTGAACAGCTACAAGCGCCTCGTGCGCCAGGGCGCGATGGCCGGCTTCTCCTGGGCGCCGGTGTTCAACTCCTATGGCTCGAATAACCGCACCAACTCGGTGCGCGTGCCGGCCGGCGGCGGGCGCTGCGAGAGCCGCAACGCGGACGGCGCGGTCAACCCCTACCTCGCCGCCGCCCTGGTGCTCGCGGCGGGTCTCGAGGGCGTGCGCGAGCGGATCGACCCCGGCCAGCCCAACGAGGACAACCTCTACGCCCTGAGCGACGGCGAGCGCCGGGCACGCGGCATCGCCTTCCTGCCCCAGACCCTGCAGGAGGCGGTCGATGCCTTCGCCGCCGATCCCCTGGTCGAGGCGACGCTGGGCTCAGGCCTGCGCGAGGAGTTCATCCGCACCAAGCGCGAGGAGTGGAACGCCTACCATCTCACGGTGAGCCCGTGGGAGATCGAGCGCTACAGTCATTTGTTCTAGAGCGCTTTCCGATGAAGTGGACGCCGGTTCGGCGAAAGAAAGCACGTTGAAATACAGGCCTGAAGACGCCGGCCTGATGCAATCAGGTCGGATACGGCTCTAGGCGGAGGTTTTTATCATGAAGACTGTTGTCGCCTTCGCGAATTCGTCCGCCGAGCCCTCGACCTACCGGCCGGCGCCGGAGCGCATCCTGGCCGGAGACCCTGTTCAGACCGCGGCGCTCCACTTCACCAGCGCCGACGGGCGCTTCACCGCCGGCACCTGGGCGGCGGAGCGGGGGACGTGGCGGGTCGTCTTCACCGAGAGCGAGTTCTGCCACCTGCTCGAAGGGGTGATCGTCGTTACCGACGAGGCCGGCACGCAGACCACCTTCCGGGCCGGCGACGCCTTCGTTTCGCCGGCCGGTTTCACCGGCACCTGGGAGATCGTCGAGCCCGCCCGGAAGCTCTTCGCCTTCTACGAGTAGACGCGAGCCGAAAGCTGCCTTCGCACATCCCATCCTCACCCTCATCCTGAGGTGCTGAGCGTCAGCTCAGCCTCGAAGGAGGGCTCCAGGGATCGCGCGACGTCTGGAGCCCTCCTTCGAGGCCGCTTCGCGGCACCTCAGGATGAGGGCGAGGACGGGACAGGACATCAAAACCCCATTCGGCCTGCCGGGACGGCCCGGCCGCGACAGGGCTCTCCGGCCGGGACGACCCGGCCCCTTCGGAGACACGACCATGTCGGACGACGCGAGCGTGATTGCGGAAAACCGCCGCCGCTACGAGGCGCTGAAGCAGGCGGGCCAGGGCCACGCCCCGCGCGCCCTGCCCGGCCCGAGCCCGCGTGGCGGCGTGCCGCTCGACGCGGGCGCGATCCTCCATCGCGAGACCATCCCCGGCGGCTGGTACTGGACCACCGCGCTGAAGGCCGGCGAGGCGCTCCGGCTCGGCCTCGATCACGGCCCGTCGAGCGTCGCGCTGGTCGCGTGGTCGGCCGCCGATACCAGCGAGCGGCTGAACTATGCCGACACCGTGAAGGTGCAGTGGACGGCCGCCCTCGCTAAGGGCCGGGTGCTGTTCTCCGATATGGGCCGGGTGATGTTCTCGCTCGTCGAGGATTCCTGCGGCGCGCACGACGCCCTCGTCGGCGGCTCCAATGCCGCTTCGAATGCGGCGCGCTATGCCGGCGGTCCGCACCGCAACACCCGCGACAACCTCGTTCTGGCCGCCCTCAAGAGCGGGCTGGAGCGGCGCGACATCCCTGCCTGCATCGCGTTCTTCGCCCCCGTCGTGGTCGGGCCCGAGGGGCGCTTTGCCTGGAACGCCGCCGGCCGCGTGGCGGGCGATTTCGTCGATCTGCGCGCCGAGATGGACCTGATCGTCACCCTCTCGAACTGCCCCCATCCCCTCGATCCGGCGCCCGATTACGCGCCGAACCCGGTCGCCGTCACCCGCTTCCGGGCCCCTGCCCCGGCGGCGGACGACCTCTGCCGCACCGCCACGATCGAGGCCGTGCGCGGCTTCGAGAACAACGCCGCCGCCGGCTTCTGAGGGGAGCGAGACCCATGACCGACACCGTGATCACGCTCTTCGACCAAGTCGTTCTGGATCAGGTCGTGCCCGCCCAGGCGCCGTTCTCCACCCTCGTGCGGGCCGGCCAGACTATCCGGATCGAGGACAGCCAGGGCTGCCAGGCTGTCGACACCCTGTTCTACCGCGCCGACGACCCGGGCGAGCGCTACTCGTCCCAGGATACGGTGCGCGCGCAAGGGGCGGCCTACGTCACCACCGGCACGCGGGTGATGTCGAACGAGGGCCGGGTGATGCTCACCGTCACCGCGGATTCCTGCGGGCGCCACGACACCTCCGCCGGGGCCTGCTCCTGCGAGAGCAACACCGTCCGCTTTGGCCACGCCACCAAGTATCTCCACGCCTGCCGCGAGAATTTCGCCCTGGAAGTCGCAAAGTACGGCCTGTCGAAGCGCGACATCGTGCCGAACATCAACTTCTTCATGAACGTGCCAATCGAGCAGGATGGCGGGCTCGCCATCGTCGACGGCGTCTCCTCGCCCGGCGACTATGTCGAGCTGCGGGCCGAGATGGACGTGATCTGCGTGATCTCGAACTGCCCGCAGATCAACAACCCCTGCAACGGCTTCAACCCCACGCCGATCCGCGTGACCGTCCGCGGCGAGGCCTGAGCGCATGTTCGCCAAGGTCCTGGTCGCCAATCGCGGCGAGATCGCCGCCCGCGTCGTGCGCACCTTGCGGCGCATGGGCATCGCCTCGGTCGCCGTCTACTCGGACGCCGACCGCTTCACCCCAGGCGTGCTCGCCGCCGACGAGGCCGTGCGCCTCGGCCCCGCACCGGCCGCGCAGAGCTATCTCGACGTCGAGGCCGTCATCGCCGCCTGTCGCGCGACCGGCGCCGAGGCGGTCCATCCCGGCTATGGCTTCCTGTCGGAGAATGTCGGCTTCGCCGAGCGGCTGGCGGCGGAGGGCATCCGCTTCATCGGGCCGCGCCCGGAGCATCTGCGCGCCTTCGGCCTCAAGCACACGGCCCGCGAGCTGGCCAAGGCCAGCGGCGTGCCGCTCCTGCCGGGCACTGACCTGCTGCCAGATGTCGAGACGGCGCTGAGCGCGGCCGAGACGATCGGCTATCCCGTGATGCTCAAGAGCACGGCGGGCGGCGGCGGCATCGGCATGCAGCTTTGCCACTCGGCGCAAGAGTTGGCCGAGCGTTTCGCCGCGGTCGAGCGCACGGCGCGGGCCAGCTTCGGTGATGCCCGCGTCTATCTCGAACGCTTCGTGGCACAGGCCCGCCATGTCGAGGTGCAGATCTTCGGCGACGGGCGCGGCCGCGTCGTGGCGCTCGGCGAACGCGACTGCTCGCTCCAGCGCCGGAACCAGAAGGTGATCGAGGAGACCCCGGCCCCCGGCCTCTCCGACGCCGTGCACGCCCGACTCCACGCCGCGGCGGTGGCGTTGGGGGAGAGCGTCGCCTACGCCTCCGCCGGCACGGTCGAGTTCATCTACGATCCGGACCGCGAGGACTTCTCCTTCCTCGAAGTGAACACGCGGCTCCAAGTCGAGCACCCGGTGACGGAGGCGGTGTTCGGCATCGACCTCGTGGAATGGATGGTGCGCCAGGCCGCGGGCGAGGATCCGATCGCGGCGGCCGGGCCGCTCGTGCCGAAGGGCGCGGCGATCGAGGCGCGGCTCTATGCCGAGATCCCGCACGCGAATTTCTCGCCGAGCGCCGGCCTACTGACCGAGGTGCGTTTCCCCGAGCACGCCCGCATCGACGGCTGGATCGCCACCGGCACCGAGGTCACTCCGTTCTACGACCCGATGCTCGCCAAGATCATCGTCACCGGCGCCGACCGGCCGGCGGCGCTCGCCGCGCTCCGGCAGGCGCTGGCCGACACCGCCGTCTCCGGCATCGAGACCAACCTCGATTACCTGCGCACCATCGCCGCCTCCGACCTGCTGGCGAGCGGGCGGGTCGCGACCACGGCCCTGCGCGACCTCGCCTACGCCCCCAAAAGCATCGAGGTGCTGCTGCCGGGCGCCCAGTCGAGCCTTCAGGAACTGCCCGGCCGCCTCGGCCTGTGGGAGGTCGGCGTGCCGCCGAGCGGGCCGATGGACGCCCGCTCCTTCGCCCAGGCCAACGCCCTCGTCGGCAACGGGCCGGACACCTGCGCCCTCGAACTCACGGTTTCGGGCCCGACGCTGCGCTTCCACACGGAGGCTGTGGTGGCGCTCGCGGGCGCCGCGATGTGTCTCACCCTCGACGGGGAGACGCGCCCGCACGGGCAGGCGTTTCCGGTGAGGGCGGGCCAGACGCTCGCCATCGGCGCGATCGAGGGGCCGGGCCAGCGCGCCTATCTCGCCCTGCGCGGCGGCCTCGCGGCGCCCGTGGTGCTCGGTTCGCGCGCGACCTTCGCGCTCGGCGCCTTCGGCGGTCACGCCACCGGCGTCCTCAAGGCCGGCGACGTGCTCCATCTCGGCGACGCGCCGGAGGTCGCCGCCGCCCCGCCCGAGCCCGCGCCGCTGACGCAGGATTGGGAGATCGGCGTCGTCTACGGCCCGCACGGTGCGCCGGACTTTTTCCAAGAGGCCGACATCGCCGACCTGTTCGCGGAATCCTACGAGGTCCACTTCAACTCGGCCCGCACGGGCGTGCGCCTGATCGGTCCGACGCCGCGCTGGGCGCGGACCGATGGCGGCGAGGCGGGCTTGCACCCCTCGAACCTCCACGACAACGCCTATGCCGTCGGCGCCATCGACTTCACCGGCGACATGCCGATCCTGCTCGGCCCCGACGGCCCGAGCCTCGGCGGCTTCGTCTGCCCGGCGGTGATCGCCCGTGACGAACTCTGGAAGATGGGCCAGCTCCGGCCCGGCGACACGGTGCGCTTCCGGCCCCTGGCCCGGCCGGAGGACGCGATGGCCGCGCCAGCTCTGATCGGTGGCGCGGACGCAGAGGCCGGCTCGCCCATCCTCGCCCGCGACGAGACCGGCCCGGTCCCCGTCGCCTATCGCCGCCAGGGCGACGACAACCTCCTCGTCGAGTACGGCCCGATGGCCCTCGACATCGGCTTGCGGCTGCGCGTCCACCTCCTCGCCGAGGCGGTCCGTGCCGCGCGGCTCCCCGGACTGACCGACCTGACGCCCGGCATCCGCTCGCTTCAGATCCACTACGACGGCACGGCGCTGCCGCGCCACCGCCTGCTCGGCAGCTTGCGCGAGATCGAGGCCGGTTTGCCGGCCGCGGAGGCGGTGAGCGTCCCGAGCCGCATTATCCACCTGCCGCTCTCGTGGAACGACCCGCAGGCGGAACTCGCCATGCGCAAGTATCAGGAGCTGGTGCGCCCCAACGCGCCCTGGTGCCCCTCGAACATCGAGTTCATCCGCCGCATCAACGGTTTGCCCGACGAGGCGGCGGTGCGGAACATCATCTTCGATGCGAGCTACCTCGTGATGGGGCTCGGCGACGTCTATCTCGGCGCCCCGGTCGCCACCCCGGTCGATCCGCGCCACCGCCTCGTGACCACCAAGTACAACCCGGCCCGCACTTGGACGCCGGAGAACGCGGTCGGGATCGGCGGCGCCTATATGTGCATCTACGGCATGGAGGGGCCGGGCGGGTACCAGCTCTTCGGGCGCACGATCCAGGTCTGGAACACGTGGCGGACCACCCGCGAATTCGTGCCCGGCCATCCCTGGCTGCTGCGGCCGTTCGACCGCATCCGCTTCTTCCCCGTCAGCCACGACGAGCTGACCGAGGCCCGCGCCGCCTTCCCGCACGGAGCCTATCCGATCCGGATCGAGGCGGGCACGTTCTCCTATGCCGAGCACCGGGCGATGCTCGCGGGCAACGCCGCCGAGATCGAACACGCCGGCGCGCGCCAGAGGGCGGCCTTCGCCGCCGAGCGCGAGCGCTGGAAGGCGGAAGGGCTCGACAGCTTCGTCGCCGACGAGGCGGTGTCCACTGAGGCCGCCGAGATCCCGCCGGGCTGCGAGGGCGTGCCGACCACCGTGCCCGGCAATGTCTGGAAGGTTCTCGTCGGCGCGGGCGAGACCGTGGCCGCCGGCCAGACGGTGGCGATCCTCGAATCGATGAAGATGGAGGTGGCGGTCACCGCCCCCGTCGGCGGCCGGGTCCGCGAGATCCGGGCCCAGCCCGGCCGCACCCTGCGCGGCGGCGACCTTGTCGCCATCCTCGAACTCTGAGGCCGGGCCGGATCTTGCAAGGCCCGGCCGGCCGGATGGCGCAGCCCGCCCGGCGTGCGCCTCGCAAGGCACGGAGACGGCCGATGATGCAGCAGATCCACCGCGCCCTCACCGCGATCCTCGGCCTCGTCGTGCTGGGCCTCCAGGCCCGGGCCGCCGGGCGGCTGCCGCAGAGCAACCGGGGCCGGGAGACGCCGCGATAGAGGCCGGCCGGCTCGGGTCGCCGGAGCCATTCCCCTTTGAATTTCGGGCCGCGTGCTGCCGGCACGCCGCCCCTTCACGGACGTGAGAGATCCATGCCGGTTCCCGCCTTCCCGAGCCTCAGCACGCTCCACGCCGCCTATGCCGAGGGGCTCTCGCCCGAGGCGGTGGTGGCCGAGATCGATCGCCGGATCGCAGCGGCGGATGATCCCGGCATCTTCCTCGCGCGGGTGCCGGAGGCGCAGATGCAGGCCGCCGCCCGCGGGCTTGGGCCGTTCGACCCCGTGAGCAAACCGCTCTGGGGCGTGCCCTTCGCGGTGAAGGACAACATCGACGTGGCGGGCCTGCCCACTACCGCCGCCTGCCCGGACTTCGCCTATACGCCGCAGGCGACCGCCCCGGCGGTCGAGCGCCTGCTCGCGGCCGGCGCGCTCCTCGTCGGCAAGACCAATCTCGATCAGTTCGCCACGGGGCTGGTCGGCGTGCGCACACCCTATCCGGTGCCGAAGAACGCCATCGATCCGGCCATCGTGCCGGGGGGCTCCTCGTCCGGCTCGGCGGTCGCGGTGGCGCGCGGCCTCGTCACCTTCGCGCTCGGCACCGACACGGCGGGCTCGGGCCGGGTCCCGGCTGGGCTCAACAACATCGTCGGGCTCAAGCCCTCCCTCGGCAGCGTCTCAGGCCGCGGTGTCGTCCCGGCCTGCCGCACGCTGGACACCCTCTCCGTCTTCGCCGGCACCGTGACGGAGGCCGATGCGGTCTACCGGATCATGGCCGGATACGATCCGCAGGATCCGTATTCGCGCGCGCTGCCTGTTCCGCCCCGCCCCGGCAGCCTGCCGCCGGGCCTGCGCGTCGGCGTGCCGGATGCGGCGGGCCTGATCTTTGCCGGCGACACGCTCTCGGCGGACGCCTTCGACGGGGCACTCGCCGACCTGCATACGGTGATCGGCAGCGCGGCAACGGCGGTCGATCTCGCGCCCTTCTTCGCGGTGGCGGAGCTTCTCTATGCCGGCCCCTGGGTGGCCGAGCGCTATCAGGCGATCCGCGGCTTCATCGAGGCACACCCGGAGGCCCTGCATCCGACCACGCGGGCGATCATCGGCGCGGCCACCGGCCACTCGGCGGCGGATGCCTTCGCCGGCCTCTACCGCCTCGCCGAACTGCGCCGGGCGACGGAAGCCGTCTGGCGCGGCATCGACGTGCTCGTGGTGCCGACCTACCCGCGTCCGCGCCGCGTCGCCGACCTCGCCGCCGACCCGGTCGGCCCCAACAGCGAACTCGGCACCTACACCAACTTCGTCAACCTGCTCGATCTCTGCGCCCTCGCGGTGCCGAGCCGCGTCCGGGCCGACGGCTTCCCGTCCGGCGTCACGCTGATCGCGCCGCGCGGGGCCGACGGCCTCCTCGCCGAACTCGGCGCCCGCCTCCAGGCGGCGGCCGGCGGCACCCTCGGGGCGAGCGGCGTGCCGATCCCGGCGGAGGCTGCCCCACGCGGGGATCGCGCGCAAGGGGACGAGATCGAGATCGCGGTGGTCGGCGCGCACCTGTCCGGCCTGCCGCTCAACGGCGAGCTGACGGGGCGCGGCGGCCGCTTCCTGCGTGCCGTCCCCACGACGCCGGATTACCGCCTGCACGCGCTTCCCGGCGGGCCGCCGGCCCGGCCCGGCCTGATCCGCGTCGCACCCGGTTCGGGCCATGCGATCGAGGCCGAGGTCTGGGCGCTGGCGCCAGACGCCTTCGGCCGTTTCGTGGCGGGGATTCCCGCGCCGCTGGCGATCGGAACACTGTCGCTGGCCGACGGCACGACGCCCAAGGGATTCTTGGCGGAAGCGGCCGGGCTCACGGGCGCGCGCGACATCAGCGATCACGGCGGCTGGCGCGCCTATCTCGCCTCCGGACCCGCGACGTAGAGCCGTGCGCGGGCCCCGTCGCATCAGGTCGGAAGCCCCTTGGCGAAACCTCTCGGGGGGATGAACCCTTTCCTTGACGGAAGCCAAGGAGGTTCACGATGGCAGACCCGAAGACGGAGCGGGAGGCGCTCGGGACACAGCCGCCCGGTCGCCCGCTCGGTGAGCGCAGCAAGCCCGAAGCGGAGCCGGATCTCGGACCGACGGGCCCGGCCTCGGCCGAGGGCGAGAAACCCGGTCCCCAATCCGGCGGCTACGATCGGCAATCGCCGGATCGTTCGACGGACAATGCGAAGGGCGGCTACGGCGCCGGCTGAGCCGCCCCGCGGGGCAGGCGACCCGTGTCGCGGCCTGCCCCGCAAAGCCGGTGATCGAGCGCCGAAGGGGCCGTCTCATCCCCAGGGCGCGGCGTGTTCAAAACTGGGTGTAAGTCTCTGAGGGGCCGTGGGTCGCATTGCCCTTTTCCACCGTCTGTCCCCATATGGGAACGAAAGACGAACAGCCGTCTTATCGGAGTCGGAACGAGGGGGTTTGGTGCAGATGGCACGCTACCGCTTTCACGCGACGAACGGCTATGCATGCGTCTTCGACGCCCAGGGCAAGGACATCCGGGTTCCCGCGCGCCTCGTCCGGCGGGCCGACGAGGTGGCGCAGGCGGTGATGAGCAGCCTGGATGACCAAGAGGATTGGTCGCAGTGGCATGTCAGCGTGCACGACCTCAACGGCCGCCGCGTGCTGGTGAAGCCGTTCGTGTCGGGCTGATCGAGCCTCAGGCGGAACGCGGTCGCGGCGTTGGCCGCTGCCGCTCTACCAGCATACCCGCGGCAAGCGCCGCTTCCACCGCTCGCCCAAGCGCAGCGTCTCGCTCCCCGGCCGGTCCGAGCGGCGCCGGCTGACGACGAGAGGGGCTGTCTCCGTCACGGGCTGGGGAGGCTCCGGGACCGCCGGTTCGACGACCGCGACGGCATTCGGAATCGGCACCTTCCGCGGTCGGCCCCGGCGACGCGGGGCGCCGTCGGGCGCGGTGCTGGGCGGCGCAACCCGGCGAACGCGCGCAAGCACCTCGGGCTCGATCACGGGTTCCGCTTCGGGCTCAGGAACCTCCGCAACGAGAAGACTCGGCAGGATGCGGCGATGCTCGGGGGCAGCCTCGTCAGAGGGTGTCCGAGGGCTGGACGCGGCGGCCTCGAGTGAGGGCCACAGGGCCGCGGCTTCTGCGTGTCCCGCCCGCTTTTGCGCCTCCCGTGGCAGCTTCGAGGGGATGGAGACGAAGCGGGTCTGGCCGTTCGACTTGGCTTCGACGGTGAACGGTCGCCGGCCACGGTTGCGCAACATACCGATCCTGATGTTGAGAGCTTGGGTCTCTGTTCGAAACACCTTGCACCCGCACATGCCGTGCCACGAAGTGTTTGTCGAGACCGGGGAACATCAAGCCTTCACGAGGCGGTGCCGTGCGAGGGACCGGATGGTCTCACCGTTCCGGTCGGGCGCTCTCCGATCCGCCGGAAGGGGTGAAACGTTCCGAGCGGCTCATCAACATCATGTCGATCAAGGATTTGAGCCGGCCTGATGGCTCGGACTGTGGCGCTTCCCAGTCGTGTGCGGCTTGCTGAGCGGGAGGGCATTTCGAGCGCCCTCCCCTCCCTCATATGCGCCGGTTACATCCGGTGACGCATCGACCGGTGATGGTGGCGATGCATCATCCGCTTGCGCATCATGTGCCGGTGCATCATCCGCCGCTCGTGGTGGGACATGCGAGCCTGCGTGACGCTGCTCTCGGCTTGGATGCCGGCGGGCGCAATCGGAGCTGCCGATGCGGTGCCGGCGGCAAAGCCTCCCAGCAGGATTGCCAGCGCGAGCGTAGTCTTCTTCATCACCATCTCCTTGGGAGCTTAGGGCCGTCCCAGGCAGGGTGGATAGGTGATTGTCCTCGGCCAAGGTTCCCAAGGGGGAGGATTTATCTCAAGCGCCACCTGCGGAATTGCCTCTGCGCCCCCGGCTGAAACCTCGCTCGCTTGTCGCTTAACGCTTCTTGCCCAACTCCGCCGCGATGTCCTTTGTCATGCGACCCACCTTTCGGTGCGCGGCGGCGAGTTGGTCCTGCGTGACGCCCCAGCGCTTCATCCAGAACTCGACCGCTTTGCGCTCGCTGAGGTCGAGACGGTCCTTGTCGATGAAGCCGCGCTTGTCCTTGAGGCCAGCCATGAATGATCCCGTGAGGTCGTCGGAGGGCGTCGGATTGGGTGAGGTGGGCAAGGCCGCCCGTATCTCAAGGCGCGTGCGGAGGTATACCCGCGGGGATTCACTTCTATTCGCTGCGCCCGCCAGGGATCACCTCAAGCAGCTCGGGAGGCACCCACGCACGGAACGAGCATGTGTCGTTGGGGCACGGAACGAGGTGAGTTTTGAGGCCCCTTCGAGAGGATCACCTATAGCACAGGTGCCGCCCAAACCTCTGAAAGTCCGCGTTTCTCGCCGGACCAGCCACTGAGCGGAGTTGTGGCGGAAGGGGTGGGATTCGAACCCACGGTGGAGTTGCCCCCACGGCGGTTTTCAAGACCGCTGCCTTAAACCACTCGGCCACCCTTCCCCGTGCGCGCCTTGGCGGCACAGGCTTGTCTATGGCCCCGCGGGGATCAGCGTCAATGTTCGATGCGCGGATCGGGGCTGCGCGGTTGCGCAGGGCGGTGGCGCAGAGCCGGGCTCAGGCCGGGCGCAGGCGGGTGAGCTGGTCGAGGAGGGCGCGGTCGTGGAGGAGGGCGAAGCGCTCCTTCGGGGTGAGCCAGGTCTGCGCCTCGGTCAGGGTTTCCGCCTCCACGATCTTGGCGCGGGCGAGCGTGTGGTCGGCGTCGATGGTCCCGCGGGGCCGGGGCGTGCCTTCGGGCAGCATCGTGGCGTGGGCGTGGGCGAGGCTCGGATCGGCGTGGAGCGCGGCGAGCGCGTCGGTGTCGTCGAAGGCCCGGGTCTCGTTGCGGCGGGCGAGTTCGCCGGCGCGGCGGGCGATGGGCGGCTGGGCCTGCTCCTCCGGCGTCACCAGCAGGCCGCGGTGCTTCAGGGCGAGGCCGAGCGCCAGTTGCCCGCTCGCCCAGGAGAGCGGGATCGCCAGGACGAGGCCGAGGATCGTCGGCGACATCCACAGGAACAGGGAGGTGGCGATGGCGAAGGCCGCGACGCCGGTGACGAGGCCGAGGCCGGTATGCCAGCGGTGGCGGCGCACGATGTCCGCAAGGGGAATCGAGCCGTCGTCGCGTCGCTGCGGGTTCCAGCCGGTGTCGCGCCCGGCCAGGATCTGGAACACCGAGCCCGACTGGACCAGCATCGCGATCGGCGCGATCAGCGCCGAGAGCAGGATCTCGATCAAGAAGGACAGGGTCAGCCGCCCCGCGCCCCCGCTGGCCCGCCGGGTCTCGCCGTCCAGAAGCGCCAGGATCAGGCCTAAGAATTTCGGGGCGAGCAGGATGCCCATGGTTAGGGCGAAGAGCTGGAGCGCGCGCACCGGGTCGAAGCGCGGCCAGACCGGATAGAGGCCGAACTCGGCGGAGAAGTATTCCGGGCGCACCCAGGCCGTCTGCACCACGATGATGATGCCGATCACGAGCTGGGCGAGCCAGAGCGGCGAGGCGACGTAGCCGGCGATGCCCGTGGCGAAATGCTGGCGCGAGGCGGGCGCGAGGCCCGCCGCGCCGATGACGCGGGCGTGCTGGAGGTTGCCCTGCGCCCAGCGCCGGTCGCGCACGGAGAGATCGATCAGCGAGGGCGGGCTCTCCTCATAGGAGCCTTCCAGCCGTGGCAGCATGGTGACGCCCCAGCCGGCGCGCCGGATCAGCGCCGCCTCGACGAAGTCGTGGCTGAGGATGTGGCCGCCGAAGGGCGGGCGGCCCTTGAGGTCCGGCAGGCCCGCGGCCTCGGCGAAGGCCTCCATCCGGATGATGGCGTTGTGGCCCCAGTAATTGCCGTCGCGGCCCGACCAGACCGAGAGGCCGGTGGCGATGACGGGGCCGTAGATGCGCGCGGCGAATTGCTGAAGCCGGGCGAACAGGGTGTTGCGGTTGATGATGAGCGGCAGGCTCTGGATGATGCCGGCGCGAGGGTCGGCCTCCATCGCGGCGGCGAGCCGCACGATGCAGTCGCCGGTGAGCAGGCTGTCGGCGTCGAGCACCAGCATGTGGTCGTAGGCAGCGCCCCAGCCGGTGACGAAATCGCCGATATTGCCGGCCTTGCGGTGATGGTTCTTGGCCCGGTGGCGGTAGTAGAGCCGGGCCTCGGGGCCGAGTTCGGCGCGCAGATCCAGGAAGGCGCGCTCCTCGGCGACCCAGGCGTCGGCCTGGGTCGAATCGGAGAGCACGAACCAGTCGAAATGGCGCCCGAGGCCGGTGGCCTCGACCTCCTCGTGCATCGCCTGGAGGCCGCCGAAGACCCGGGCGCTGCCCTCGTTGTAGACCGGCATGACGATGGCGGTGCGGCTGGAAAGGCTCGCCGGACGCGGCGCCGGCTTGTCCCGCAGCAGCAGCGTCGCGAAGCCAAGGAGCGCGCCGGTGAATGCCAGCGCGATCCACGAGAAGTTCAGGACGAACAGCACCAGCAGCACGTACTGAAGCCAGGTCGCGCCGCCGGAGACCGAGATCACCTCGTACATCTGCCATGCGCCGTAGGCCGTCAGCGCCGCAGCCCCGCCGAACACGAACAAGCGCGCGGCCAGCGGCCCGCCGCCGCCGTCGCGGCGCGTCGCGGGCCGGGTACGCAGATCCTGCACCGGCATCGCCAGCGGGGCGCGCGGCGGCATGGCGGCCGGCTCGGTCCGCGCCTCGGCCCGCTGCGCCACGGGGCGGTCCATCACGGTCGAGGCGCTATCGGCGGGGTCGGGCATCGTTGCTCCGGCAAGGGGTCGGCAAGGGGCCGGCAAAGGGGTCGGCACGGCGCCCGCAAGGATTACGGCGTCCAGCGGTACAGCCACGTTTCCGTGATCTGTCGCCCTTCCGTCTTGAGGGCAAGACGCAACTCGCAGGCCCGGTCGCTGCCCGGATCGAGCTCGAAGGCGACGCGGACGGTGCGGGTCTCCGGATGGGCGATCCAGCGGGTCGCGCCCTCGACGATCCGGCCGGGGCCGGCGATCAGCACCGTCTCGAGGGGCACGACGGCGCCCTCGGCGGTGAACAGGGGATCGCCGGTGAAGTCGACGAGGAACAGGCGCCGGGGATTGGCGGCGCCGCGGCCGCTGCGCGTGCTCGTGACCCGCGCGAGCGGGCCGCCCTGCGGCCCGGCCGGGGTTTGCTCGCGGCCCCAGTTCTGCCGGTAGGTGAGACGGACCTCCTGGCCCGCGGGCAAGGCCGCCTTCGGCCGCCAATAGGCGATGACGTTCTCGTTGACCTCCGCATCGCTCGGGATCTCGAGGAGCGTCACGGCGCCCTCCCCCCAAAGGCCCTCGGCGCCTCCCTCGGCGGGCTCGCCCGGCTCGACCCAGAGCGAGGGGCAGCGCTCCCAATGGTGGCCGTCATCCTCGAAGGTCGTGAAGGACCGGTCCCGTTGCGTCAGGCCGAAGCCCTGGGGGCGGTTGTCGAGGAAGCCCGAGATCTGGAGCGTCTCCGGATTGCGCACCGGGCGCCAGATCGCCTCCCCGCCGCCGTTGCGGATCTGCAGCCCGCCCGCGGCGTAGACCGCGGCCCGGGCATCGTCCGCGCCGCGCCGGTCGTGCGGGCCGAACAGGAAGGGCGCCTGCATGCCGCCGAGCCCGAGGTGATCGACGGCCTTGCGGGTGACCAGGGTGGCGGTGATCGCCGCGGTCGAGGTCTCGCCGGGGCGCAGTTCCAGGCGCAGGGCGGCGGCGAGGGAGTCGGAATCGATCAGAGCGTGGATCACCAGCGGGCCGTCGGGCGTCTTCGGGCGCTCCACGAACAGGGCGCGCCAGCGGGGGAATTCCTCGCCGCGCGGGTCGGCCGGGCGCAGCATCAGCGCGCGCCCATCGACACCGAATTCCTGGCCCTGCCCCACCAGCCGGTAGAAGCAGGCGCCCTGGAACACCGCGAAATCCTGGTGCCGCTCGCCGAAGCGCGCGCGGATGCGCAGGCCGGAAAAGCCCGGCTCGCGCCCGGCTTCCGGCAGGGCCGCCGCGGCCGCCTCCGAGCCCGCGTCGTAATGCGCGCGGTCGTAGACGACGGGACGGACCACGCCGTCCTCGACGAGGAACAGGGCGATCCGATCGGTGAAGTAGAAGCCGCGCGGCAGTGGCTCAACCGCGAAACCGTGCGGCTCGCCGCCCCAGATCAGCGCCTCGGGCCGGATGCGGATCGCCTCGTAGGCTTCCCGCGACAGGTTCTTGAGCGCGTCGGGGACGTCGTTCGTGGTCTGGGCCACGAAGGGCCGGTTTCCGAGCGCCCGGGCGAGGTCGGGCACGGTGGCATCCGAGAAGGGCGAGCCCGCTGCGGGCAGGGCCGGCGGCGCGGCCTGCGCCTCCACCCGGCCCGGCAGCAGGGCCAGGGCGGCGCCGGCTGCGACCCCGCCGAGCAGGCGGCGGCGGTCGATCGGCGCCGGACGCGCATCGCGGGTCGAAACGCGGGTCGAAAGGTCGGTCGGATGCGTCATGCCCTCGTCGGCTCTCAAGGTCATCGTCTCAGCGTATTCGTGTCTCTCGCACAATTCCCGCGCCGCCGGGCCCGGAGGGGCGACGATCGGTGAGCGGGCATTTGGTGAGGCACTGTTCGTCTCAGAGCGTTCTCGGGGTGAAGAACGGTCGCAGATAGGATCTCAACGCCTGAACCGGGCGTTAAGGTTGCCGGCTTGGCCCGGGACTTCGCGAAAGCTTTGCCGCCGAGCCCGAACCCGACGACGCGTCTCTCACGAAACGCCCGCTGCGCCGCCGTGCCCGGAGGGGTGAAGACGGGTGATCGGGATTTTTGTGAGGCACGCGAAGGCCCGTGGACCTTCCGGGGCCGGCCGGCGTATGAGGCTCGGATCTCGCACGCCGCATCCGCGGTGCCCGCCGTCTCGCGTCCCGCGAGCCTCCTGTCCAGCCTTGAGACGATGATTCTGCCGATGATTGTCACGCAGATCACCCACCACGACCTCGACGGCTACGGCGCCTCGACCGTGGCCGCCGCCTTCGCGGAGGTGTCGCGGGTGGTGCATGTCGCCCGCTATTCCGATGTCGGCCCGGTGGTGGAGGACGAGCTGAAGCGCCTGCGCGGCGCGACGGCCTCCGAGACCCTGCTGATGACCGATCTCGGGCTGGAGGAGCCGACCATCGCCTTCCTGCGCCGCTTCGCCGCGATGAACCGCAGCCGGGCGGAGGGCGCGCATCACCGCCTCGTGGTGCTCGACCACCACGCCTCCTCGATCGATCAGCTCAAGCGCCAGAACCTGGAGGTCGCGCCCGATCCCGAGCGCGCCGGGCTGCTGCGGGCGGATCTCGGTGATCCAGAGGTGTTCGTGCTCATCGACGAGGCGCATTGCGCCACGCGGATGGCCCATGACCAGCGCGCCCTCTACGCGCCCGAGGCGAAGGTGCCCGAAGAGACCGCCGCGGCTGATCTTGCGGCGCTGATCGAGTCGGTCGAAGCGCTCGACCTGTGGAAGAAGGGCGAACCCACCTTTGCCGGCGGCCTCGCCCTTGACGAGATGTTCTGGGACAGCGTCTCGACCCTGGTGCCGGCCAGCCACCCCTGGCACGACCGCTTCGTTTCCGATCTGCTGATGGCGGCGGCCGGCCTGCTGCGGGCCGGCGCCACCCCGGCGGAGCTGGAGCGCCGCTCGGGCGAATTGCGCGCCCGCCTCGTCGATGGCCTCCTCGCCGGGGAGACCGGCGACGACCCGACGCTGACCGCGCGCCAGCGCCTCGCCCGCGCCCTTGCCCGCTCGGACGCGCTGTTCCACCGCCTGTCGGACGGCACGCTGCTCTCCTTCGGCCTCGATTCCGGCACCTTCCAGCGGGTTTCCGATCAGGTGATGGAGGCGGGCCGGGCCAAGCGGGTCGTCAATGTGCAGCGGGCGGGCACGCTCTCGTTCCGCTCCATCGACGGCACGGCGCTCGACGGCGCCCGCGCCTTCCGCGGCGGCGGCCACCGCGACGCGGCCGGGGGCAAGCTGCCCCAGGGCAGCGCGCATTCCCGCGAGGATGCGGTCGCCCAGGTCGAGCCAGTGCTCAACCCCCCGCCCCCGGACCTGTCCGGCAGCCCGTTCGCCGCGCTGAAGAACTGGAAGGGCTGACGCGAGCCCTTCGCCGGTTGTCGCGCGGCGGGATGGCTTCGCTCACGCGCGCGAGAGGGTGAGCGGATCGCGCAAAAACCCGCTCAGATGCCCAGGTTGAACGGCAGGTCGAACAGCGTCGAGTGATCGACGTAGCTGACCCGCAGGGTGTGCTCGCGGGCGCCGTCGGGCAGGGTGTCGGCCTCTCGGAGCGTGCGGATCATGTCGCGGGCGGCGCGGAAGGCCATGCCGCAATCCGGGCAGTCGCGCGTCTCCGTCCGGCCGACCGTTCGGCCGTTCTGGCACAGCTCGAAATGAAAGAGAGGCATCCGGTACCGGCCTCCGAGCAAGATTCGGAGCGACTCGTGCAAGCCTTGAGCCGTGACGGTGACTGCAACGCGATGTGGTGGAAATTTCGCTCCCCTGCCGGGCAATTGGGCAGGCGTTGCATTCCGATATGAAAAAACCCGCCGGCTTTCGCCGACGGGCTTTTGCAGGGGCCACACTCTCTCGCGCGATGGGAGCTGCCGCCTCGCCCTCGGACCGGCGGGGGAACTCGACCTGTCGCAGCGTTTAGGGAGCCACTATCCCTGCCGATCTTGGTTGGGTGGCGTGTCCTGATCCGCGTCGGCGGTGCGCGCGGGGGAGACGGTGATGCCGTGATGTTTCATGGCCAACCTCCTTGTCTCAGGCCGGCGCCGCAGCGCCGATGACCAGAGGCTAGGACGGTTCGCGCACGGCGCGCAAGCCCCTTTTTTTCACTTGTCCGCCCTCTCGTCGGACGTGGGCCGCGGCTGCCTTGCGCGGCCTCGGCTCGGGCGCCGCGCGACGCAACCGGGGCCCGCTGCGTGCGCCCTGTTCCTTGCGCCGGGGCATCCTGCACACGATCTGTCCGCTTCGAGGGGAAACAGATTTTTGCCGCCCGCAGGGGCGCGAAGCGAAGGTGCGCGACCCGCCGATGTCCTCTCCCCGTCCCTTCTCCCTCCCGCCCCTTTCCGTCCTCGATCTCGCCTTCATCCCGGAAGGCGCCACGCCGCGGCAGGCGCTCGCCAACAGCGTCAGCCTCGCCCGGCACGCGGAGGGGCTCGGCTACCGCCGCTTCTGGCTCGCCGAGCATCACAACATGGTCGGTATCGCCAGCGCCGCCACGGCGGTGGTGATCGGCCACGTCGCGGCGGGCACGGATCGCATCCGGGTCGGCGCGGGCGGCATCATGCTGCCCAACCACGCGCCGCTGGTGATCGCCGAGCAGTTCGGCACGCTGGAATCGCTGTTTCCGGGCCGGATCGATCTCGGGCTCGGCCGGGCGCCGGGCACCGACGGGATGACGCTGCGCGCGCTGCGCCGCACGTACGAGGCGGCGGAGCGCTTTCCCCAGGACGTGCTCGAATTGCAGGCCCTGTTCGGCCCGGCGCGGGAGGGGCAATCGGTGCAGGCGGTGCCCGGCACCGGCCTCAAGGTGCCGCTGTGGATCCTCGGCTCGAGCCTGTTCGGGGCGGAGCTCGCCGGCACGCTCGGCCTGCCCTACGCCTTCGCCTCGCATTTCGCGCCCGATGCGCTGCTGCCGGCGCTCGCGGCCTACCGCGCCCGCTTCCAGCCCTCCGAGCAGTTGCAGAGGCCCTACGCCATGGTCGGCGTCAACGTCGTCGCGGCGGAGACCGATGCGGAGGCGCGGCGCCTGTTCACCACGGCGCAGCAGCAATTCACCCGGCTGGTACGCGGCACCCGCGGCCTGCTGCCTCCGCCGATCGACGACATCGAGGCGTATTGGCGCCCGGCGGAGAAGGCGCAGGCCTCGCGGATGCTGGCCCGCGCGCTGGTGGGCTCGCGCGAGACCGTCCGCGCCGGGCTGGAGGCGCTGGTGGCCGAGACCGGCGCCGACGAGGTGATGGTGGCCTCGGCCATCTACGACCACGACGCGCGGCTCGCCTCCTACGCGATCCTCGCCGAGGCGCATGGCGCGCTGGCGGCGCAGGCCCTGCCCGAGCGCTCAGCGGCCTGAACGGGCGGCGGGCGTCCCGGCGGCGGGTGGCGGCGGAAGCTGCGAGATGTGGCGCAGGGCCGGCGGCGGCGCCGTCGTCCCGGCCCCAGGGGCGCCGGCCTTCTCCGTCACCCGCGCGATCCCGCTGCCCAGGGCGAAGCCGCTGAGGCCCAGAAGGATCGCGAGGCCGGTGAGCTTGATCATGGCCGGTATCCGGGGCCAGACTCGGCGGATGGGGATGCAATCGATCGTGGCAGGGATTCCTTGACGGATCGTGCCACGGGCCGCGCGGCGACCGATCGGGTGTTCACAAAACCCCGTCCGGCCCGCGGAACGATCAGTGCGCGCCGCCGCTCTCGACGAACTTGAACAGGAACACGGCCGCGATCACCCACACCACCGGCTTCACCTCGCGGGCGCGCCCGGTCAGCGCCTTCAGGACGGCGTAGGTGATGAAGCCGAAGGCGACGCCGTTGGCGATGGAATAGGTGAACGGCATCAGGAGCGCGGTGACGCAGGCCGGGATCACCTCGGTGAGGTCGTCCCAATCGAGCGCGGTCAGCTCGCGCAGCATCAGGCAGGCGACGTAGAACAGGGCCGGCGCCGTGGCGTAGGCCGGCACCGAGCCGGCGAGCGGCGCGAAGAACAGGCAGGCCAGGAACAGCACGGCCACGGTCGCGGCGGTGAGTCCGGTGCGCCCGCCCTCCTCCACGCCTGCGGCGCTCTCGAGATAGGCGGTGGTGCTCGACGTGCCGAGCAGCGAGCCGGCAAAGATCGCCGCGGAATCGGCCATCAGCGCCCGGTCGAGCGCGGCCGAGCGCCCCGATTCCGGCAGGAGCCCGGCGCGGTTGGCCACCGCCATCAGCGTGCCGGTGGCGTCGAACAGTTCGACGAGGAACAGCACGAGGATGACGTTGACGAGCCCCCCGGTCAGCGCGCCGGGGATGTCGAGGGCAAACAGCGTCGGCGCCAGCGAGGGCGGCGCCGAGACGATGCCCTGGAAGGCGTTGCCGGCAAAGACGAAGCTCAGGCCCGTCACCGTCAGGATGGTGAGGAGCAGCGCCGCCTTGATCCGCCGGGCCGAGAGCACCGCCACCATCAGGAAGCCGAGGGCGGCGAGCACCGTGCCGGGCTGGCGCAGATCACCCAGCGTGACGAAGGTGGCGGGGTTGGCCGCCACCACGCCCGCATTCTTGAGCGCGATGATCGCGAGGAACAGGCCGATGCCGACGGTGAGCGCGATGCGCATGGAACGCGGGATGCCCGCGACGATGATCCCGCGCAGGCCCGTCAGCGTCACGGCGAGGAAGCACAGGCCGGAGATGAACACCGCGCCGAGCGCCGCCTGCCACGTATAGCCCATGCCCTGCACGACGACGTAGGCGAAGTAGGCGTTGAGCCCCATCCCCGGCGCCAGCGCCACCGGCCAGTTGGCGACGAACGCCATCACCAGCGAGCCGAGCGCGGCGATGAGGCAGGTCGCCACGAAGACCGAGCCCTTCGGCATGCCGGCATCGGCGAGAATGCTCGGATTGACGAAGACGATGTAGGCCATGGTGAGGAAGGTGGTGAGCCCCGCCAGCAGCTCCGTGCGCACGGTGGTGCCGTGCGCCTCCAGCTTGAACAGGCGTTCCAGCAGGTTCGGCGGCGCGGCGGCCGGGTCGCGCTTCATGTCCATCGTCGTTCAGCGCCTGTTCGATCGAGGGGAACCGGGGCTGGCAAGCGGAAGGGGCGCTGCTCCCACCCTCGCCTTCACGCCGCTCCTATCGCCGCCATGATCGGCGCAAAAATCCGGTCGGGCCGGAAGGGCGTCGCGGTGAGCCGCGCGCCGGTGGCGTCGCGGATGGCGTTGGCCAGCGCGGCGGCGACCGGGTTGAACGGCGCCTCGCTCATCGACTTGGCGCCGAGCGGCCCGATCCGGTCGTGGGTGTCGGCGAACAGCACCTCCGTCTCCGGCACGGCGGCGCAGGCCGGGATGGGATAGCCGCGCAAGCTCTGTGTGACCACCTGGCCGGCGCCGTCCACGATCACCTCCTCGGAGAGCGCGGCGCCGAGCGCCTGGGCGATGCCGCCCTCGATCTGCCCGCGGCACTGCATCGGGTTGATGACGCGGCCGGCATCCGCCGCGTGGACGCTTTTGAGGATGCGCACTTCGCCGCTTCGCGGATGCACCGCCACGCGAAAGGCCTGGACGTTGAAGGCGACCGAGCGCGGGCTGCCATCGGCCCGGCCCTCCGCCTCGATGGGGCCGAGTTCGGCGAGCGGCACCGGCCCGGCCGGGGTCTCGACCCGATCCGCCGCGAGCCGGCAGGCGGACGGATCGGCGCCCATCCGTTCGGCAACCGCGACGAGGACCGCCCGCGCGAGCGCCTGCGCCGCGTTCAGGACGGCCTGCCCGCCGACCACGGTGCCGGTGCTGCCATAGGCGCCGGTATCGTGCCCGACGCCGTCGGTGTCGGCGCCGACGACCCGCACCCGCGCGGGATCGGTGCCGAGTGCGCTCGCCGCAAGCTGGCGGTGGACCGTCGTGGTGCCGTTGCCGAACTCGGCGGTGCCGACCTGCGCGGTGTAGCGGCCGTCGGCCTCCAGCCGCAGGCGCGCCTCGGCGAAGTGGCCCCGCGGCGGGATCGTGTCGATCATCGCCATGGCCATGCCGGTGCCGACCCGCCAGTCCGATCCCGGCGGCGCCGCGCCCGGATCCCTCATCGCCGCCTCGACGAGGCTCAGGCACTGGTCGAGGCCGTAGGAGCCGAACGTGACGTCGTGCGGCTCCAGGCTGTTGGAGATCATCGGCTCGCCGGGCCGGACCGCGTTGCGGCGGCGCAGGGCGTAAGGGTCGAGGCCCGCCATCCGCGCCAGCTCGTCGAGGGCGGATTCCATGGCGAAGATGGTCTGGCTGAGACCGTAGCCGCGGAACGCCCCGGCTGGCAGGGTGTGGGTGTAGACCGCGTATCCATCGACCCGCTTGTTGGGGCAGGTATAGGCGGAGAGCACCTCGTTGCAGCCGTGGTGGATCACCCCGCCCGCGTGGTTGCCGTAGGCGCCGGTGTTCGAGAGCACGTCCAGCGCCATGGCCGTGAGCTGCCCGTCGCGGGTGGCGCCGAGCCGCACCCGCACCCGCATCGGGTGGCGCGTGGTCGAGGCGATGAACTGCTCCTGGCGGGTCATCTCCCATTTCACCGGGCGGCCGAGCCGCAGCACGGCGAATGCCACGAGATCCTCGGTCAGCATCTCCTGCTTGCCGCCGAAACCGCCGCCGACGCGGGCGCAGGCGACGCGCACCCGTTCCCGCGGAAGGTCGAACAGGGCGCAGAGCGCGTCGCGGGTCAGGAACGGCACCTGCGTCGAGCTGCGCAAGGACAGGCGCCCGTCGGCATCGATGAGGCCGAGGCAGCCATGGGTCTCCAGATGGACGTGCTGGACCCGCTGCGAATGGAACTCCCCCTCGTAGACGTGGTGGGCCTGCGCCAAGCCCGCCGCCACGTCGCCGACCTCGCCGTGGACCTCCGCCGCGAGGTTCGGATGGGTATGGAGCGGGGGCGCGTCCTCGCCGGGCCGGTCGGCGCCATCATGGACGAGGGGGGCGTCCGGGCTGAGCGCGAGGGCCGGGTCGATGAGGGCGGGGCGGATTTCGTAGGTCACGACGAGCGCGGCGCAGCCGGCTTCCGCCGCGGCCTCGCTCTCGGCCACCACCGCCGCCACCCGCTGGCCGGCAAAGCGCACGATGGAATCGAGGATCAGCGTGTCGGCCGCGTCGTCGTGCGGGTCCTCGTGGCGGCCGGTGGAGAAGCGGCGGTGCGGCACGTCGGCATGCGTAAACACCGCCACCACGCCGGGCAAAGCGAGTGCGGCTGTCCGGTCGATGCTCACGATGCGGGCATGGGGATGGGGCGAGCGCAGCACCTTGAGGTGCAGCAGGCCCTCCACCGCCGTGTCGAAGGTGAAGCGGGCGCGCCCGCTCACCACTTCGGCCGCGGCGGGCGCCGGCAGGTTGCGGCCGATCGGATCGCCCTCGGCCCCCGTATCGACATGCGCGATTCCGGCCACCGCGTCGCGGATCGCCCGATAGCCGGTGCAGCGGCAGAGATTGCCCTTCAGCGCCGTATCGAGATCCTGCCGCTGGCCCCCGTCGAGGGCGGCGGCCGTCATGATCATGCCGGGCGTGCAGAAGCCGCACTGGAAGCCTTGGGCGGCCAGGAATGCCGCCTGCATCGGGTGACATTCCGCCGGCACGCCCTCGCCGGGCGTGCAGGGGCCGGAGAGGCCCTCGATGGTGGTGACGCTGCGCCCCTCCGCCCGGAAGGCGGGCATGAGGCAGGAATGGACCGGCGCGCCGTCGAGATGGACGGTGCAGGCGCCGCAATCGCCCGCGTCGCAGCCTTTCTTGACGCCGAACCAGCCGAGATCGCGCAAGGCGGTGCGCAGGCACTGGCCCGGCCGCGGGGCCGCCTCCTGGGTCAGGCCGTTGACGGTGAGCCTCACGAAACGCCCTCCCTGGCGAGTTCGTCGCGGATGGCGAGGGCGAACGCCCCCGTCATGTGGCGGCGCCAGGCCGGCGCGCCGTGGATGTCGTCGAAGAGCGTCGCGTCGGTGATGGCCTCATCGAGCGCGGCGCGCAGGTCGCCCTCGTCCGGCATCCTCGGAAACGCGATCCGCACCGGGCGGCGCACGGCGGCGGTAATGGTGAGCGCGAAGGTGCCGTCCGCGTCGCGGGTGCCGATGACGAAGGCGCCCGAGCGTCCGCCGGGGGTGAGCGAGATCCGCCGGGAGGCGGCGCGGCGGGTCAGGGCGGCGGTGGGGAGGGTGATGCTGCGAAGGATTTCACCCGGCCGCAACGCCGTCTCCTGCGGGCCGCGCACGAAATCGAGCACGCTGAGCGGCCGCTCGTCGCCCTCGGGCGTCCACAGCGTGCACGTGCCGTCGAGGGCGGCCGTGAGCGCGATCATCGGCCCGGCGGGGAGCGCGAGGCAGAGATTGCCGCCGACGGTGGCGAGGTTCCAGATCTTGAACGAGCCGAGCAGCGCCCGGCAGCACGGGCCGATCAGCCCGGCGGCGGTCCAGGCGGCGGGGGGCGTGAAGCGGTTCAGCTCCGCGATGGTGCAGGTGGCGGCGATCGTGAGGCCCGCCTCCGTCACCGTGAGCGGCGCCCAGCCGAGGCCGGCGAGATCGACCAGCCGGTGCAGGGCCGGTTGCGGTTCGGAGAACAGCCACGTCCCGCCGCCGAGCCACGCATCCCCCGGCCGCCAAGCCGGGAGTTCCGAGCGCATGCCCGGCCGGATGACCGCCTCGACCGTGTTGAGATCCATCGCCCACCCGCCGACGCCCCTTGTCCCGGACGCTCAGCAAGGAGCCTGCCAGCGGGGATGGGCACGGGCAAGGGGCGGTTGCAGGGGAAACCCCGTCCCTGCATCCTGTGCGGGACGTGTTTTCCTAACCCTACCCCTCATCCTGAGGTACCGCGTCGCGGCCTCGAAGGAGCTTTCAGGGATCTGGAGGATCCTTCGAGGGCGCCGCTGCGCGCCGCCACCTCAGGATGAGGGCGCGCGCGGGATGTCCGACGCCGAGCCGGCCCGGCCGCTCAGCGAATGGCCGTCATCCCGCCGCGGGCGGCCGGGCCGGACAGCGGCAGGCCGAAGCGGCCGGTGCTGGGGCTGAGCCCGTTCGTGGTCCAGCGCGGGTCGTGCGGACGCGGGCGCTCGGAGGGCGGAAGCTGCTGGATGAGCTGCCGGTAACGCACCGAGGCCTCGTCGTTCGGGAGGGCCTGCGCCGTCGCGGCGCCAGCAAGAGTGACGCTACCGAGGACGAGCGCGGCGAGGATCGGAAAACGGGCCATGGGTGAGGACCTCGTTCCGGCCAGGATCGGCCTCGGAGATGGGTCGAAGGGCGGTTTCCGGTCGAGGTGGGCACCCGGATCACCATCCGCAATCCGGGTGCCACCTATGTCTGAGTGAGCTGAAAAGTCAGGTCCGGCGCTGGGCCGCGCCCTCCCGCTCGTTCCAGCCGTCGATCACCTTGTCGAGCGTCAGCGGGTAGTCGCGGATGCGCAGGCCGGTGGCGTTGTAGACGGCGTTGGCCAGGGCCGCCCCGGCGCCGCAGATGCTGACCTCGCCGAGCCCCTTGCTCTTCAGCGGGTTCGCCTTGTCGTCGAGTTCGGGCAGGAACACGGCGTCGATGGCCGGCACGTCGGCATGGGCGGGCACGTGGTACTCGGCCAGATCGTGGTTCACGAAGTAGCCGTAGCGGGTGTCGGTCTCGGCGGCCTCCATCAAGGCGGCGCCGATGCCGAAGATCATGCCGCCGAGCGCCTGGGAGCGGGCGGTCTTCTGGTTGAGGATGCGCCCGCCGGTGAACACGCCGAGCATCCGCCGCAGGCGGATCTCGCCGGTATCCGCATCGACCCCGACTTCGGCGAAATGCGCGCCGAAGGAGTGCTGCGAGTATTTCTCCTTCATCGCGCCGGGCTTGATCTCGCCCTTGGCCTCGACGCCCTGCGCCCCGGCCAGATCCGCCAGCGCCTCCGAGCGGTTGCCGGAGGTGACGCGGCCTTCCGAGAAGGTCGCGCCCTCCGCGTTCATGCCGGCCGATTGCAGCAGGGCTTGGCGGAGGTTGTCGCAGGCCACGTAGAGCGCCGAGCCGGCCGAGCCCGCGCCGAACGAGCCGCCGGAGCCGGCCGCCTTCGGATAGGCGGTGTCGCCGATCTCGACATGGATGCGCTCGATCGGCAGGCCCATCATCTCGCCCGCGATCTGGGCCAGGATGGTGTAGGTGCCGGTGCCGATATCGGTCATCGCCATCCGCACCGTGAGCGTGCCGTCGGGGTTGAGCCGCACGCCCGCCTGCGAGGGCATCAGCGGATTGAGCCGCGAGGCCGCCGCCATGCCCATGCCGACGAGCCACTGCCCGTCACGGGTCGCGCCCGTGGCGCCGCGCTTGTCCCAGCCGAAGCGCTGCGCCCCCTCGCGCATGCAGGCGACGAGTTGGCGGGTGGAGAAGGGCACCTTCTTCTCCGGATCCTGCTCCGGCTCGTTGCGGATGCGCAGCTCGATCGGATCGATCTTCAGGTGCTCGGCCAATTCGTCCATGGCGCACTCGAAGGCGAGCTGGCCGACCGCCTCGCCCGGCGCTCGCATGGCGGAGGCGATGGGGACGTTGAGGTTGGCGAGCCGGTGCCGGGTCAGGCGGTTCTGCGCCGCGTAGAGCGAGCGGGTGACGACGGCGGAGGTCTCGTAGAACACGTCCCCCGGTGCGGTGGCGGACCAGGATTCGTGGGCGATCGCGGTGAGCCGGCCGGTCTCGTCGGCGCCGAGCCGGATGCGCTGGATCGTGTCGGTGCGGTGGGTCGCGACGTGGAATTCTTGCTGGCGGGTCAGCGCGACCTTCACCGGGCGCTTGAGACTCCGTGAGGCCAAAGCGGACAGGATCGCCTCGGGCTGCGGCTGAAGCTTCGAGCCGAACCCGCCGCCGATATAGTGCGAGACGAGCCGCACGTTCTCCGGCTTCAGCTTCAGCACCGAGGCCAGCGAGGTCTGGCCACGGTTGAGCATCTGGTTGGCGGTGAACAGGGTCACCCGGTCGCCATCCGGCCCCGCCTCCCAGGAGGCGATGGTGGCGTGCGGCTCCATCTGCGCGTGGATCTGCACCGGCGTGGTGTATTCCACGTCGAGCGTCACCGGGGCGCTGGCGAAGGCGCCATCGAAATCGCCGAGCTCCGAATCGGGCGGCGTCTGCGCCGGCTTCGGCTCGACGGCATTCGGCCGGGCCGCCTTCAGCGAGGCCTCGGGCGTCTGCACATCGTACTCGGCCCGCACGAGGGCGGCCGCCGCGCGGGCCTGCTCGAAGCTCTGCGCGACGACGAAGGCGATGGGCTGGCCGTGGAAGCGGATCTCGGTGCCCTGCAATTGCGGGTAGACCTGCTCCTTCTTCTCGCCCTGCTCCGGCACGTTCTCGTGGGTCATCACGAGGAGCACGCCCGGCGCGCGCTTGGCCGCCGAGACGTCGAGGCTGCGGATGCGGCCCTTGGCGATGCCGGCCTCGACGAGGAAGCCGTAGGCCGGGTTCTTCAGGTCGCGGGTCTCGTAGGCGTAGGGCGCGCGGCCCGTGACCTTGAGGCGCCCGTCGATGCGGTCGATGGGGCGGCCGACGAGCCCGTCCGGCTTGCCGTCGAGGGGCGTCGCGCCGATCGGCTGGTTCATGTCCATTGCGGATGTCCTCGGACGCGAAAGGGTCAGGCGCGAAGGGCTTCGGCGACGGTCGCGCGGAGCGTCCGGCGGGTGAGCGGGATCTTGAAGTCGTTGGAGCCCTGGCCGCGGGCGCCGTCCAGCACCCGGTCGGCGGCAGCATCGGCCGAGCCGGTCTCGACCAAAGCGGCCTCCGCCGCCTGGACCCGCCAGGGCTTGTGGGCCAGCCCACCGAAGGCGAGCTTGGCCAGCCTCGGCTTGCCGCCCTCGCCTTTCGCGATGATCGCGGCCACCGACACCGTGGCGAAGGCATAGGACGCCCGGTCGCGGACCTTGCGGTAGAGATGCACACCCTCGACCGGCTTCGGCAGCGTCACGGCGGTGATGAGTTCACCGGGCTTGAGATCGGTCTCGATTTGCGGCGTGTCGCCGGGCAGGCGGTGGAACGCGGCGATGGGAATGCTGCGCCGCGCGCCCTGCGGATCGACCGTCTCGACGGTGGCGTCGAGGACGCGCATCGCCACGTTCATGTCGGAGGGATTGGTGGCGATGCAGGAATCGCTCGCCCCGAGCACCGCCATGATCCGGTTGAACCCGCCGATGGCCGCGCAGCCCGAGCCCGGCTCGCGCTTGTTGCAGGGTTTGGTCGTGTCATAGAAATAGTAGCAGCGCGTCCGCTGGAGCAGGTTGCCGGCGGTGGTGGCCTTGTTGCGCAACTGGCCCGAGGCGCCCGCGAGCAGGGCCTTGCCCAAAACCGCGTAATCCGTCCGCACCCGCGGATGCGCGGCGAGATCGGAATTGCGCACCAGCGCGCCGATGCGCAGGCCGCCCTCCTCCGTCTCGGTCACCTCGGCCAGCGGCAGGCGGTTGACGTCGATCAGGGTCGCGGGCGTCTCGATCTGAAGCTTCATCAGGTCGAGCAGGTTGGTGCCGCCGGCGATGAAGCGGGCGCTGGGCCGCTCGGCGGCGAGCCGCGCCGCGTCCTGAACCGTGGCGGGGCGCTCGTAGGCGAAAGCCTTCATGATCCCGCCCCCTCAGATCTTGGTGCTGGCGTCGCGGATCGCCGCGACGATGTTGGGATAGGCCGAGCAGCGGCAGATGTTGCCGCTCATCCGCTCGCGGATCTCTTCGTCCGTGAGCGAGGCCTTCCGGGTGAGATCGTCGGTGACATGGCTCGGCCAGCCGGCCTCGACCTCCGAGAGCATGCCGGCGGCGGAGCAGATCTGGCCCGGCGTGCAGTAGCCGCACTGGTAGCCGTCATGGTGCAGGAAAGCGGCCTGGAGCGGGTGCAGGCTGTCGCCGTCCGCCAGCCCCTCGATGGTGGTGACGCTGTCCCCCTCGTGCATGACCGCGAGCGAGAGGCAGGAATTGATGCGCCGGCCGTTCACCAGCACCGTGCAGGCGCCGCACTGGCCGTGATCGCAGCCCTTCTTCGAACCGTTGAGGTCGAGATGCTCGCGCAACGCGTCGAGCAGGGTGGTGCGGGTGTCGAGGGTGAGGTCGTGGCGAGTGCCGTTGATCTCGAGCGAGACCGGCATGGTCTGCGGCTGCGGATCGACCGCCGCCGGGGCGGCCTCCGCCCGGCCGCGCAGGGAGGCGCCGAGCGTCGCCAGGGCGGCGCAGCTCCCCATCACCGTCCGGCGCGATGGATCGAAACGCCGGTCTCTCGTCGAATGGTCCGTCATCAGGCCTGTCGTCCCGCGCATCCGGACCGGCCGCGGGTGGCGGCCAGTCTGGAATGGATCGAAAACTGACAGGCTGAACCCAACGGGCGTCGCGGTTGATCCGAGCCGCGCCGCTATGGCGCAGCGGCGCGGTTCGCCCGGCGGAGCGGCGGCCTCAGCTCCAGGCGTGGAGCGGCGGGTTCACGCCGTTCAGCGCGTGGTTGCCGATGATCGCGTATTTCCAGCGAACGGGGTCGTGGAGCGTGTGGGTGCGGGCGTTGCGCCAGTGGCGGTCGAGATTGTGCTCGGCGAGCGTCGAGCGGGTGCCGGAGAGTTCGAACAGGGTGTTGGCGGCCGCGAGCGCGGTCTCGGTCGTCAGCACCTTGGCCTCGGCGACCGCGATCTGGGCCGCGGCCACGCTCTCGGCCGTCGGGTTGACCAGCGCGGCGTCGATGGCCAGCCCCGCCCGGTCGAGCAGGGCTTCCGCCGCGTGCTGGCGGATCGTCAGGTCGCCGATGGTGCGGATGGTGTAGGGGTCGTCGGAGGCCCGCTCGGCCCCGCTGTCGATCCAGGGGCGCGCCTTCTCGCGCACGAAGTCGATCGTGTCATCGAGCGCCTCGCGGCCGATCCCGGCATCGACCGCCGCCTGGATGACCTGGAAGATGGCGCCGTCCGCCCGCGGCGATTCGTAGGCGTAGTAGCCCGGCACGAGGTGGCTCTTCTCCACCCGCACATCCTCGATGATGACGGTGCCGCTCGCCGTTCCCCGCTGGCCGAAGGCCGACCAGTCGTCGATCACGGTGAGGCCCGGCGCATCGCGCTCGGCGATGGCGTACCAAGCGCGGCCCTCCGCATCGAGGGCGACGATCGGCACGAGATGGGCGAGCAGCGCACCGGAGGAGTAAAACTTCCGGCCGCGCACGATGACGTGGTCGCCGTGATCGGTGAAGCGGGTCTCGAACTCGGCGGCGCGCTTGGTGCCGCGCTCCGAGAAGGCGTTGCCGAAGCGGGTGCCCTTCAGAACCTCCGCGAACAGAAGCGCCTGCTGCTCGGGGTCGGACACCGTGCGGATCGCCGCGACGATGCCGAGATGGTTCTGCGCGATCTGCGCGATGGAGGGGTCGGCCGCGGCGATGATCGCGATCACCTGCGCCAGCGTCTTGTAGGAGACCTCCGGCCCGCCATGGGCCCGCGGCACGTTGATCGACCACAGGCCGCTCTGGGAGAAGGCGTCGAGTTCGGCGAGCGGGCGGGCATTGGTGCGGTCGCGCTCCGAGGCGCCCTTGCGGAACTGCTTGGCGAGGTCGTGGGCGATGCGGATCGCCTCGGCGTCGTCGCGGATGACGTGGGCCGGGGTCGCGGGGCGCGCGGGCCCCGGCACCCCCTGCGGCCGGCTGCCGGCCTCGGCCGTGGTGGGATTGACGGCGATGGTCATGGAGCGGTCTCCGAAGCGAGAGGGGATCGGAAGGGATCGATCCCGCCCTCCCCCTCATCCTGAGGTGGCGGCGCGAAGCGTCGCCCTCGAAGGATCCTCCAAGTATCGCGTGGGATCTGGAGGATCCTTCGAGGCTGCTGCGCAGCACCTCAGGATGAGGATGGGGGTGGGACGAGCGTGAGGGTCAGGCCGCCTCGGCGCGGCGCTCGCGGGCGGCTTCCAGCGCGCGGACCCGCGGGATCACCTGCTCGCCGAAATACTGCACCTCCTCCTGGAAATGCAGGAAGGCGAGCAAGGCGAGATCGGCGCCGGCATCCTTGAGCGCGAGGATGCGCTCGGCGATCTGGTCGGGCGTGCCGATCAGGTTGGTCTTGAAGCCGTCATTGTACTGGACGAGATCCTCGAAGCTCGATTTCGCCCAGTTGCCCTCGCCCTCGGGGGAGGCCTTGCCGGCGTTCTTCACCTCGTGGCCGAAGGCCTTCACCGCCTCCGGATCGGCGTTCTCGATGATCTCCTGAAGGACGGCGCGGGCCTCCTCCTCCGTCTCGCGGGCGATGACGAAGGCGTTGACGCCGACCTTCACGGAATGGCCGTTCGCCTGCGCCTTGGCGCGCAGATCCGCGACCTGGGCCCGCACGCCTTCCGGGGTGTTGCCGTTGGTGAAGTACCAATCGGAGACGCGGGCGGCCATGTCGCGGGCGGCGCGCGAGGAGCCGCCCTGGAAGATCTCCGGCAGGTTCGGCCCCGGCTTCGGCTTCAGGGTGTAGTTCGTGTAGCGGTAGAAATCGCCACGGAAGTTGAAGGCGTCCTGCGTCCAGATCCCGCGCAGGCTCCGGATGAACTCCTCCGAACGGCGGTAGCGCTCGTCATGGTCGAGCCAGGGCTCGCCGATCGCCCGGAACTCGCCGGAGAACCAGCCCGAGACGACGTTGACCGCGATCCGCCCCTCCGTGAGCTGGGAGATCGTGGCGATCTGCTTGGCCGCCAGGGTCGGGTTCCAGGGGCCGGGGAGGATCGCGGCGATCACCGTCAGCCGGGTCGTGGCGGCAGCCAGCGCGTGGCTGAAGGCGACCGATTCGTGCTGGTACTCGGCGCCGTAGCCGGCCGTGAAGCGGATCTGGGTCAGCGCGTAGTCGAAGCCCGCCGCCTCCGCGATCTGCGCGAGCTTGCGATTATACTCCGCGTCCCAACTCGTGCGCTGCTCGATCTTGCTGATGACGAGGCCGCCCGAGACGTTGGGCACCCAATAGGCGAAGCGGATCGGCTCGGGCGAAGAGGATGCGTTCCGGACGGACATGGTGGCGCGGCGCTCGCTCTGAGAAGCGTTGATCTGACGTGGTTTGAGATGATGTTTGGTTTTATTGATTCATCATCTCGTTGTGTCAGATGATCGCCGCAGAATAGCCTGCCGTCAAAGGAATGATCGGGCGTTTTTTCAGCTCATCGTGAAAGCTTGTTCTTCGCTCTGCGCCATCCGAGCGAAGAACGTTTTCGTTGAATACGATCCGCCCGCGCGGCCCGCGAAAACGCCGCGCGGGCCTGCCGAAACGAAAAGAGCCGCCCCGGTGGGGGGCGGCTCTCGGTCGATCGCGGATCGGGGTGGCGGGTCTTCAGTAGACCCCGCCGGCCTGGGCGGCGGCGCCCGCATCGGGCGGCACCGCGGCGGGGGCGGACGGGGCGACGTAGGAATCCGGCGGGGCGGTGCCGGGCTTGAACGCCTCCAGGATGGTGCCGCCGCCCTCGCCCGAGCCGGCGCGGGTGCCCGACGACGCGTTGACGCGGATCAGCTTGATCCCCGCCGGCACGCGGAACGGGGTCGGCGGCTTGTCCTTGAGCGCGACCTTCAGGAAGTCGAGGACGATCGGGGCGGCGAGCCCGCCGCCGGTCGCCCGGTCGCCGAGCGAGCGCGGCTTGTCGAAGCCGAGATAGACGCCGACCGCGAGATCGGGCGAGAAGCCCACGAACCACGCATCCTTGGCGTCGTTCGTCGTGCCGGTCTTGCCCGCGAGCGGCTTGCCGATCTGCTTGAGCAGGGTCGCGGTGCCGCGCTGGACCACGCCCTCCATGATCGAGACCATCTGGTAGGCGGTGAGCGGGTCGAGCACCTGCTCGGACTCGTCCACGAGCTTGGGCTCGTCCTGGCCCGACCACTTCTCCGCGTCGCAGCCGACGCATTTGCGGTTGTCGTGGCGGTAGATCGTCTCGCCGGTGCGGTCCTGAATGCGGTCGATCAGCGTCGGGCGGATGCGGCGCCCGCCATTGGCGAGCATCGAATAGGCGGTGACCATGCGCATCACCGTGGTCTCGCCGGCCCCGAGCGACATCGGCAGCACGGGCAGCAGGTCGTCATAGACGCCGAAGCGGCGGGAATACTCGGCGATCAGCGGCATGCCGATATCCTTGGCCAGCCGCACCGTCATCAGGTTCTTCGAGTGCTCGATGCCGTAGCGCAGGGTGTGCGGACCACCGGACTTGCCGTCGTAGTTCGAGGGCGACCACGCCTCCTGGCCGGGGCCGGCCTCGATGGTGATCGGCGCATCCTGCACCACCGAGGACGGGGTGTAGCCGTTGTCGAGCGCCGCCGAGTAGACGATCGGCTTGAACGAGGAGCCGGGCTGGCGCATCGCCTGGGTCGCGCGGTTGAACTCGGATTCCTCATACGAGAACCCGCCGACCATGGCGTGAACGCGGCCGGTATAGGGGTCCATCGCGACGATGGCGCCGGACACCTCGGGCTTCTGGCGCAGGCGGTAGGTGCCCTTGGCCGGATCGATCGCCTCGACATAGACCACGTCGCCGGGCTTGACCGCGGCGGCGACGGCGCGGCCGGTCCACTTCACGCCCTCGGCGGTGATCGCGCCGGTCTCGCGCTCCTTCGAGAGGGCGCCGCCGGCCTCGCGCTTGGGCTGGAGCCCGATCTGCGCCACGCCGCCATTGGTGTTGAGCACCACGGCGAGCCGCCAGGGCGCGATGTCGCCGAGCGCGGGCATCTCGGCCACCGCCAAGCCCCAGTCGCGGCCGGTGAGATCGACCTTGTGTTCGGCGCCGCGCCAGCCGCGGCCCTGATCGTAGCGCACGAGGCCGTCGATGAACGCCTTGCGCGCCCAGGCCTGCATCTTCGGGTCGAGGGTGGCGCGCACCGAGAGGCCGCCCTCGTAGAGCTTGCTCTGGCCGTAGCGCTCGGAAATCTCGCGGCGGACTTCTTCGGTGAAGTAGTTGGCGTTGGCCGCGTTCGGGAAGGCGACGCGCGGGTTGACGCCGAGGGGCTGCTTCTTGGCCTCGGTGCCCTCCTCGGCGGTGATGTAGCCGTTCTGGGCCATCAGGCCGATGATCTCGTTGCGCCGCGCCAGCGCCTGCTGCGTGCGCCGATAGGGGTGGTAGTTGTTCGGCCCCTTGGGCAGGGCGGCGAGATAGGCCGCCTCGTTGATCGTCAGCTCGTGGACGGATTTTCCGAAGTAATCCAAGGCCGCGGCCGCAACGCCATGCAGGTTGCGGCCCGGGACGATCGTCCCCAAAAAGATCTCGTTGAGGTAGAGTTCGAGGATCTTGTCCTTGGAGTAGGCCGACTCGATCCGCAGCGCGATCAGCGCTTCCTTGATCTTGCGGTCATAGGTCTGCTCGGCCGAGAGCAGGAAGTTCTTGGCCACCTGCTGGGTGATGGTCGAGGCGCCCTGCTTCTTGCCGGACTGGGCGTTGGTGAGCACCGCACGCACGATGCCCTCGGGGTCGATGCCGCCGTGCTTGTAGAAGTTCTTGTCCTCGGCCGAGAGGAAGGCCGCCACGACGATCTTCGGCATCGCCTGGATCGGCAGGTAGAGGCGCCGCTCATGGGCGTATTCGGCCAGAAGCGAGCCGTCCGCCGCGTGGACACGGGTCATCACCGGCGGCTCGTAATTGGCGAGCGCGGCGTGGTCGGGCAGGTCCTGGCTGTACTTCCAGTAGAAGAACGCGCCGACCGCGGCGGCGAGGCAGAACACCACCGCACCGGCCGAGAACAGGAAGGCGAAGAATCGCAGGATGAAACGCATCCGGGGTCCGTTCCGTCGCTCGTCCGCTGCGCGCCGATGAAGGCCGGGCGCGAGGGCCTGCCGCGGGCTCTGGTGAGGCCCCGCGCGGCCGCGCCTCTTGTCAGGCGGACGGGGGGCTCGTCGAGCCCCGTATCGACACCGGCTCTATGGTGAAACTGGGGCGATGGCCGCCGAGCGCTTCGGCGCGAACGGGCCGGGGCGCGAAAGCGTCGCCCGGCCGGAGAAGAACAGGTCCACGGCCTTGGCCATCGAACCCGTCACCCGCATGCGCCATTCCTCCGATTGCAGCTTCTCCAGGTCGCTCTTGCTCGACAGGTAGCCGAGTTCGATCAGCACGGAGGGCACGTCGGGTGAGCGCAACACCTTGAAGCCGGCCTCGCGGTGGGGCTTCGTGCTCATCTCCATCACCGGGGAGAGCTGGCCCATCAGCCGGCCGGCAAAGCCCGAGGAGAAGCCGCGGGTCTCGCGCAGGGTCAGTTCCTGGAGGATGTCCGCGACCTCCGCCGGGGCCTCGCCGGATTCAGTGCCGGCGGCGGCGTCGGCCCGGTTCTCGCGCTCGGCGAGCCGGGCGGATTCGCCGTCGGTCGCCCGCTCCGAGCCGGTATAGATCGTGGCGCCCTTCACCTGGGGCGCGGCCGAGATCGAATCGGCATGGATCGAGACGAACAGGTCGGCCTTGGCGTCGCGGGCGATGCGCACCCGCTCGGCCAGCGGCACGAACACGTCGCGGTCGCGGGTCATCAGCAGGCGGTAGCGGCCGGAGGCTTCCAGGCGCTCGGCAAAGGATTGGGCGAAGCCGAACACGATGTCCTTCTCGAACACCCCCGTGGCGGCGATCGCCCCCGGATCGGTGCCGCCATGGCCGGCATCGATGACGATGAGCGGGCGCGTGTCGGCGATCTCGCGCACGGGCGCGGCCTTGCCCGCGGCGGCCGGGCTCGGATCGCCCGCCACCGCCGCCTTGCGGAAGGTGTCGCGATCGACCTTGCGGAAGGGAATCGAGACCAGCACCGCGCCCTCGCGGGTCTTCGTGGTCTCGATCGCCTCGACCACGGCGGGCCCGGCGAGATCGACCACGATGCGCGAGCGGCCCGGGGCGAACAGGCCGTAGCGGAACGAGGCGATGGCGCCGTCCCGCTTGCGGCTGCTCATCTTGCCCGGCTCCTGATCGAGCTGGAAGTTGACCTCGGGCAGGTCGATCACCGCCCGGTCCGGCCGCTCCATGACGAAGGCGCGGGCCTCGATCGCCTTCGACAGGGTGAGGGTGAGCCGGGTCGTTCCGTCCCGCGTCGCGGTCTCGGCGGCGATCGCCACCGCCGCGCCGCCGGGCTGCGCGCTGCCGGGGCCGTCCTGAGCCGGCGCAGGGCCGGCGGCCAGGACGCTGGCAGCCAGGACCAGGCCGCCCGCCAGCCCGAGGGCGGCGATGGGGCGGACGAGTCCGGTGCGGGGCAGGCGGGTGCTGTGCGGCATCGGGCGGCCAAGGGTCCGGGGAAGCCTCCGATACGAGATACGGCCGAGATGGTTAACCGTTCCTCACTTCGCCCCCGCCGATCCCGGTGACGCTGTTGTGCGAGGGCGACACCGCCGCCGGAGTGCCCTTGGCCGACGCGTCAGGCGCGGCTGTCGGGGGCTTCCCGTTCCGCCCTCTCGCCGTCGGGCATTTCCCAGGCCCGCTGCCAGACGGCATGGGCGTCCGAGCCCTCCGGATGCGGGTTGGCCGTGGCCGGGTCGCCCCGGTAGCGGGCTTGGCGCCCCTCCGCCGCGACCGCGGCGAGCGATTGATCCGGAAGCGACACCGCCAAGTCCTCCCTGCCATCCGACGGGTTTCGCCGGGTTCAAGCCTGCAGGGCGGCCTCCGGTTCACGGGAACGTGCGCGCGAGGGCGCGCTGGCCTGACGAAGTGCCGAAGGCCGTCATACGGAACCCTTGCAATTCTCCCGCGACACTCTGTAATGATATCGACCCCATTCCCGGGTTGGCGCTTCGGCGGCCCCCGGGCGCGCCCGGGGCATGTCGGCGCCCACCTCGCTCGAATCAGCAGCGTCAGTCGGCGCCTCCCGGCATCCGGGCGGGTGTCACGGCATTCGCGGCCTCCCGATCATTCCGGGGCGGTCGTGCCCATGAAATCTGTACGGGCCGCTTGCCGGCCCACCATCTTCGCGAGGCCGGATCAGGATGGGAGGACGCACAGCATCGGTTGCCGCTGCTCGTGCCGAAGGCGCGCGGTTTTCGCGTCGCCTCGCCCCTTCCGTCGCCCCGGCCCTGTTCAACCCCCACCGCGCCGATGCCCGGCGCGTCAAGGCGGTTGACGGCAATCCCCTCCCCGCATCCACCGCGACCTCGGCGACGAGGCCGGCACGCGCCCATCTCCTTCCGGCCCGCAGGCCGGGGGCGGCGCCGCCGGGACCAAGCGGCGCGAGCGTGAGGAGAACGACGTCTGCCGCCATGTCGAAAGCACGTCATGGCCAACAACAAGATGCTCATCGATGCGATGCATCCGGAGGAGACCCGGGTCGTCACAGTCCAAGGCTCGCGGGTCGAGGAATTTGATTTCGAGGCGGCCAACCGCCGGCCTCTGAGGGGCAACATCTATCTCGCCAAGGTCACCCGCGTGGAGCCGTCGCTCCAGGCGGCCTTCGTCGAGTACGGCGGCAACCGCCACGGCTTCCTCGCCTTCAACGAAATCCACCCCGACTACTACCAGATCCCGATGGCCGACCGCCTCGCGCTGATCGAGGCCGAGGCGCGCGAGGAAGAGGAGCACCGCGAGCGCGAGGAGCGCCGTCCGCCGCGGGGCCGCCGCTCGCGTGGGCGCCGGGCCGAGGCCCGCGGTTCGCGCCCCGACGACACGGTGAAGTCACAAGAGGCCGCGTCCGACGCCGTCTCCGAGAACGACGCGATCCCCGGTGAGGGCCAAGCCGCCGACGCGCCGGCACCGGAGGCGATCGAGGCGGTGCGGTCCGCTCTCGTCGAAGAGCGGAACGAGGAGCACAGCGAGGCGGCATCCGCACCGGTCGAGGCCGGCGGCGATGCCTCCGCGAGCCTGCCCGAGGCGGCGCCGGAGCCCGGCATCGCCGCCGGTGAGTCTTCGGCTGACGAAGCCGCCGCGGTCGAGCCCTCCGACATCGCCGCGATCTCCGAGGCGCTGAACCCGCCCGTCGAGGCCGCGGAATCGTCCGAGTCCGCGCCCGTCGAGGCTGCTCCCGCCGAGGCCAATTCCGCTGAGGCGGAGACGGTCGAGCCGCAGCCTGTCGCCGCCAGCGCGCCGGTCTCCCAGGCCGAGGTCGAGGAATCCGAGACGGATTCCGACGAGGACGCCGAGACCGACGACGAGGACTCGGACGAAGACGAGTCCGACGACGAGGATGAGGACGACGAGTCCGAGGACGAAGATTCCGACGAGGATTCGGACGACGAGGACGACGACGAGGAATCCGAGGACGGCGAGCCGCGCGTCGCGCAGGTCGGCGGTTCGGGCGATGCGCTCGCCGAGATCCCCGAGCGTCCGCGCGCCTATCGCCGCCACTACAAGATCCAGGAGGTGATCAAGCGCCGCCAGATCATCCTCGTCCAGGTCGTCAAGGAAGAGCGCGGCACCAAGGGCGCGGCGCTGACCACCTACCTGTCGCTCGCCGGCCGCTACTCGGTGCTGATGCCCAACACCGGACGGGGCGGCGGCATCTCGCGCAAGATCACCTCGGCGGCCGACCGCAAGCGCCTCAAGGACGTGGTCGCCGATCTCGACGTGCCGGATGGGATGGGGATCATCCTGCGCACGGCCGGCGCCTCGCGCACCAAGCCCGAGATCAAGCGCGACTTCGAGTACCTGATGCGCCTGTGGGAGAGCGTGCGCGAGCTGACGCTGACCTCGACGGCTCCGGCCCTGGTCTACGAGGAGGGCTCGCTGATCAAGCGGGCGATCCGCGACCTCTACAACAAGGATCTCGACGAGGTTCTGGTCTCGGGCGAGGACGCCTACCGCGAGGCCAAGGACTTCATGCGGATGCTGATGCCCGACCAGTCCAAGGTCGTGAAGCCCTACCGCGACACGACGCCGATCTTCGCCCGCTACGGCGTCGAGCAGCAGCTCGACGCGATGTTCTCGACCCACGTGGCCCTGCGCTCGGGCGGCTACCTCGTCATCAACCCGACCGAGGCGCTGGTCTCGGTCGACGTGAACTCCGGCCGCGCCACCCGCGAGCACGACATCGAGGACACCGCGCTCAAGACGAACCTCGAGGCGGCCGAAGAGGTCGCCCGCCAGGTGCGTCTGCGCGATCTGGCCGGCCTCGTCGTGATCGACTTCATCGACATGGAGGAGAAGCGCAACAACCGGGCAGTGGAGAAGCGCCTGAACGAGGCGCTCAAGAACGACCGGGCGCGCATCCAGGTCGGGCGGATCTCGCCCTTCGGCCTGCTCGAGATGAGCCGCCAGCGCATCCGCACCGGCGTGCTCGAATCCTCCTCGATCCCCTGCGCCCATTGCGGCGGCTCGGGCTTCGTGCGGGCGACCTCCTCGGTGGCGCTGCACATCCTGCGCTCGATCGAGGAAGTGCTGCTCAAGTCGGCGAGCCACAACGTCGTGCTGCGCACCCGCACCGAGACGGCGCTCTACATCCTCAACCAGAAGCGGGCCCATCTCTTCGATCTCGAGCAGCGCTTCTCGGTCACGATCACCATCTCCGCCGACGACCGGCTCGTGGCGACCTCCGCCTTCCAGCTCGAACGCGGTGAGCCGGCGGTGAAGCACGAGGGCCCGGTGACGGGCGTGCGCGCCGTGGCGATCTCGCCGGTCTACGAGGCCGAGGAGTTCGAGGACGAGGCGGTCGAGAGCCAGGAGACCGAAGAGGTCGAGACCGAAATCGAAGCGGAGGCCGAGGGCGGCTCCGAGGAACGCCCCGCCGCCGACGCGTCCGAGGAGGGCGGTGGCCGCCGCCGTCGCCGCCGCCGCCGCCGCGGGGGTCGCACCTCCGGTGAGGGCGAGGCCCGCGCGCGGGACGAGGACGGGACCGACGGCGAGGACGGGTCCGAGGACGGTGCGGAGGATGGCGACGAGTCGTCCGATTCCGAGCCGGAGACCGCCGAGGCGGCGCTCGGCGCCGCGTCCGAGCCGGACGAGACCGCTTCGGACGCGACCGACGCCAATGGCGAGGACGCCAACGGACGCCGCCGTCGCCGCGGGCGCCGGGGCGGTCGCGGCCGTGGCCGGACCGAGCGCAATGGCCGTTCGGATTCCGATCAGGATTCCGACGCGGACGAGGCCGGCGAGGTGCGGGCCACGGAGGAGTCCGAGGCGTATTCTGAAGCGCATCCCGAGGAGACGGCCACCGATACCCTGCCGGTCGGCCCCGAGGAGCCGTTCAGCGAGGCCGATGTGAGCACCGTTTCGCTCGCCGCCGAGAACGGCGCCGCGGCCGAGCCGCCGCCGGTCGTTCCCGCCCCGGAAGTCGAGCCGATCCAGGTCGCGGCCTTCGCCGAGGCCGCGACCGAGGCGGCAGCACCCAGTCCGGCCAATGCCGAGCCCGCGCCGGAGCCCGTCGCGGTGGTGCTGACGCCGCCGGACCCGAACCGTCCCAAGCGGGCCGGTTGGTGGTCGCGCACCAAGGCCGCCTTGTCGGGCGAGTGAGACGCGGCGCGGGGTTCGTGATCCCGCGCACGGCTCCGGACGCGTCTTGACGCTTGCAAAACGGGGTCCGGCTCAGCCGGGCCCCGTTGTGCGCATCAGGGGGGCGTTGGAACGCGAAAGACGAGCCCGTGCCCACCGTCGGGAAGGGCCGGATGCGGCAGTGACAGATGCGCGGGGCCTGACAGGCCGCGCGGCTGCGATCCAACATGTGTTGGTTTACTGGTCCGCCGAACGACGGAGGGCCACATGGCGAATATGACGCGCAGGCGGGTGCTGCGGAGTGCGGCGGCCGGGACGGCAGCGGTGATGACCGCAGGGCGACAGGCGCGGGCGGCAACGCGGCCGAACATCGTCTTCATCATGGCGGACGACCTCGGCTACGCCGATGTCGGGTGCTACGGCCGGCCGGATCTCGTGACCCCGCATGTCGATCGGATCGCGGCACGGGGCATTCGCTTCACCCAAGGCTACGCCAATTCGTCGGTCTGCTCGGCCACGCGCACGGCGCTGATCACCGGGCGCTACCAGTACCGCCTGCCGGTCGGTCTCCAAGAGCCGGTGACGACCCGCTTCACCGGCGGCATCCCGGCGGATCACCCGACCCTGCCCGGCCTTCTGCGCCGGGCCGGCTACCGCACGGCCCTGGTGGGCAAGTGGCATCTCGGCAGCGTGCAGGAATTCGGCCCGCTCCAGCGGGGCTACGACAGCTTCTGGGGCTTCCGCGGCGGCACCATCGACTATTTCAGCCACCGCGGCACCGACGACAAGCCGGACCTGTGGGACGGCGACGTGCCGGTCGAGCAATCCGGCTACGTCACCCACCTCCTCGGCCAGCGCGCCGTCGAGACCGTCACGGCGCTCGCCCGCGGCGGGCAACCGTTCTTCCTCAGCCTGCACTTCAACGCGCCGCACTGGCCCTGGGAGACGCCGGACGACGAGGCGGAATCGCGCCGCATCGCCGGGAGCAACCTGCGCCATTTCGACGGCGGCACCCAGGAGACCTACCGGCGCATCGTCACCGAGATGGATCGCGAAATCGGCTGCGTGCTCGACGCGCTCGAGGCCGCGGGCGTGGCGCAGGACACGATCGTGGTGTTCACGAGCGACAATGGCGGCGAGCGCTTCTCCGACACGTGGCCGTTCAGCGGGCGCAAGACCGAGCTGCTGGAGGGCGGCCTACGCGTCCCGGCCGTGCTCTCCTGGCCGCGCCGCCTGCCCCAGGGCGCGGTCTCGGCGCAGACGATGATCACCATGGACTGGCTGCCGACGCTCCTCGCCGCGGCTGGCGCCGCGCCCGATCCGGCCTACCCCTCCGATGGGATCGACCTCCTGCCGATCCTGACCGGACAGGCGCCGGAGACCCCGCGCCGCTTCCACTGGCGCTACCGCGCCAACGCGCAGGCCGTCCTGCGCGATGGCGACCTCAAGTACCTCAAGATCCGCGACAACACCTTCCTGTTCGACGTCGCCGCCGACCCCCTGGAGCGCGCGAACCTGAAGAACCGCCGGCCGGAGGATTTCGCCCGTCTCCAGGCCGCATGGCAGGCCTGGAACGAGACCATGCTGCCGGAAAAGCCGGACATCTTCTCCGAGACCTACAACGGGGCCCAACTCGCAGACCATTTCGGCGTGCAGCCCCCGACGCGCACACCTGCCCCGCCGGCCGTCGGCGGAGAGGCGGCGCGCTGAGGCGGCGGTTCGAGGGGCAGCACCTTGCCGGAGGGCTCGCTCCGTCGCGCGTCGATCGGGTTCGCAACCTATCCGCTGTGACTCCCGGCACTTCTTCCGATCGGAGCGGGCAATGCGTCGCGCAGGCCTCTGGCTGGTATTTTCGGTTCTCCTGCTGACGGTGCTTTACCAGGGCGGGCGGACCACGCCGTTCGCGCAGGGCGTCGCCTTCGTTTCCATCGTCGTGCTGACCGTGCATGCGGTGCTGACCCTCGGCGCCCGCAAAGCGTCGGCGTTCCTCGCAATCTGCCTGACGGTGACGTTCACGGTCGAGAATGTCGGCGTCGCCACCGGATTTCCCTTCGGGGCGTACAAATTCCTCGTCGCGCCCGATCTCCCGCATGTCGGCGCGATCCCGGTCATCGTCGGGCCGCTCTATTTCGGGATCGGCTATCCCGCCTGGATCATCGCCTGCCTGCTCCTGGGCACCGATGTCGGCGGTCCGGCGAACCGGCGGGAACTCGCATTCACGCCCGTCGTCGCGGCCTTCACCCTGACGCAGTGAGACGTGGTCATGGACCCGGCCAACGCCACGATCGGACGGGCCTGGGCCTGGTTCGAGAGCGGCGGCTATTTCGGCGTCCCGCTCTCGAACTTTTTCGGCTGGTTCCTGACGACGTGGCTATTCTTCCAGGGCTTCGCCCTGTTCGCCTACCGAGAGCGAGGCCGGCGCCGGAGCATCCGGCGGAGCCCGGCCTTCCTGGCGGTGCCGGTGCTGCTCTACGCCGCCTCCGCGCTCTGCCACCTGCCGCCGCTCCTCGACCCTGACACGGCCGTCGTGGATGCCGGTGGACGCTTGTGGTCGTCTGCCGATATTCGCGAGACGGCGGCGATCATGGCCCTGTTCACCATGCTCCCGGTCGCCCTTGTCGCCCTGATGAGGCTGGCAGCGATGCCGGCCCCGCCGGGCGCCGAGCCGGTTCGTGCGGACCGGCCCACGCACCGTTCGACCTCCTGAAGGGCGATCCGCGAACCGCTCCGTCGGCGGGTCAGCCCAGCCACCGCTTCAGCCGCGTCACCGCCTCGGCGCAATCCGCCTGCGAGCCGGCGAAGGAGAAGCGGATGTGGTGGCCGCCCTCCTCCGGGTCGAAATCGAGGCCCGGCGTCGCGGCGACGCCGGTCTCGTCCAGCATCCGCCGGCAGAAGGCACGCGCGTCGTCGGTGTGCCGGGCGATGTCGGCGTAGAGATAGAAGGCCCCGTCCACCGGGTGGATGTCGGTGAAGCCGAGCGACGGCAGCGCGTCGAGGAGCACGGCGCGGTTGCCCGCGTAGCCCTCGCGGATCGCGACGATCTCGTCGAGCGTGTCGAAGGCCGCCAGCGCCGCGATCTGCGAGAGATAGGGCGCCGAGATGTAGAGGTTCTGCGCCAGCCGCTCGATGCCGCGGACGAGCGTCTCGGGCACCACCATCCAGCCGACCCGCCAACCGGTCATGCAGTAGAATTTCGAGAAGGAGTTGATGACCAGCGCGTTCGCATCGAATTGCAGCGCGGTCGCCGTCGGCACGCCGTAGCTGAGGCCGTGATAGATTTCGTCGGAGATGAAGGGCAGCGAGAGCGCCCGCGCCGTGGCGCAGAGTTCGGCGAGGCGGGCGGGCTCGATCACCGTGCCGGAAGGGTTGGCCGGGCTCATCACCAGCAGGCCGGAGAGGGTGTGCGCCGCATGGACCGCGCGCACCAGCGCGGGGGTCGGGGCGTAGCGGTCTTCCGCGCGCAGGGTCAGCGGCTGCGGGATCAGGTCGAGGGCGCGCAGGATGCCGTCATAGGCGGGGTAGCCGGGGCGCGGCACGCCGATCCGGGCGCCCGCATCGAACAGGGCGAGGAAGGCCAGCACGAAGCCCGCCGAGGAGCCCGTCGTCACCACCACCCGCTCCGGTGAGAGGCGGACGCCGTAGGTCTCGGCGTAGTGCCGGGCAATGCGCTCGCGCAAGGCGGGCAGCCCGAGCGCTTCCGTGTAGGGGATGCGCCCGTCGGCGAGCGCGGCCTGCGCCGCCGCGATCACCGCGCGGGGCGCCGGGGCCGAGGGCTGGCCGACCTCCATGTGGATGACGCCCTCCCCGCGCCGCTCGCGGGCGCCGGCGGCGGCCATCACGTCCATCGCCAGGAAGGGCGCGACGGCCTGTGCGCGGCGCGAGAGGGCGGGATCGGGGCTCAAGGCGGGGCTCCTCACAGGAGAGGCGGGGTCCCGGTCAGGTAGACCCTGCCGGCGCCCCGCTCAACCGCGGGGTCCGCCTACCAGTAGAGCTGCGCCCGGCCGATGAAGAGGTCGGCATCGACGGTGCGGCGGCGGAAATTCAGCGATTCCGCCGAGGGCGAGGCGTGCGAGCGGACATAGTCGAAGACGAAGCGCAGGTTGGGTTCGGGATAGTAGTTCACGCCCGCGGTGAAATCGTGCTCGACGCCGCCGCGCACCTCCTTCGATTCGAGGTCGATGGCGCTGTAGCGCAGGCCGAGTTCGAACACGCCGGTGCCGCCGCGGCTCACCCGCTGGCGCTCCTCCAACGCGACGCCCTTGAACACGCCGTACTCGCTGCCGTGGCCCGGCACGACCTGGTAGGGCCGGCCCTTCTCGTCGAGCACCACCGAGGCCTGGATGTAGCCGCCCTGGAACAGCAAAGGCGAGCGCCCGTCGCGGCGCTCGATATCCGTGAGGATGTACTCGCCCAGGAGCCGGAACGGCCCCTGCTGCCACGCCGCCTCGACCCCGACCCGGCCGATCGCCGTGGCGTCGCGGATCGTCCGGGTGTTGACGAGCGGCCGGGCGAACAGGAACGCCTCCGAGCGGCTCGATAGGCTGAGGCTGCTGGCGTCGTCGCCGAGCGTCCGGTAGCTGCCGGCCAGCCCGAAATGCAGCACGTCGTTCTTGTTCTCCGCGAGCCACGGCGTGTAGGTCACGCGGGTGGTCGAGGCGATGCCGTTATTCGCGATCCCGGTGCTGATGTTGCCGCCGAACACGCCTGTCACCGCGGTCCAGTTCGTGCCGTGGGTGCCGATGGCGGTGCCGAAGTTGCGCGCCGGGGCGAAGGCGTCGGCCTGCGAGCGCTCGGTGAACTGGGTGACGTTGTCGCTGATGAGCTGGTCGAGACTGAACGGCTCCTTGAAGTTGCCGTGGGTGATGATGACGTCCTGGAAGCCCTTGTAGGCGATGATCGCGTCGCTGATCGGCACGCGCCGCTCGTTGAAGTCGTACTGGAACGCGAACGCGAAATCCTTGAGGCTGTAGGAGGTCTCGATCCAGGCCCGGCGGATCGCCGCCGGCTCCTCGAACACCGTGCCGAAGCCGCGCTGCTGCACTCGCCCGGTGCCGAAATCCCCCTGAAGCCGCCCGCCGATGCGGAAGGTGCTGCCGTCATCGAAGCGGAGCGTGATGCCCTTTTCATCAAGGGTGGCCGGCGGCTTGGCGCCGGCGGGCTCCTTGGCGGCCGCCGGCGGGCCAAACAGGCAGGCCAGGGCCAGCGTCACCGCCGGGATCAGGGCCGGCATCGCGGCACCCGGCTGTCGTCGACGCGCAAGCATGAACAGATCTCTCGAAGTGATGATCCGTTAGCCTATGATGGTTTTCGTGACCGCCGTAAGACGGTCTGCGTCTCGGCCGCCCTGTGAAACGGGCCGCACCCGCCGCGCGGGAGACCCGGCTCAGGGCACCGTCTGCACCGCCCGGCCGAAGGCCTGCACCAGCCCACCCTCCAGCTTGCCCTGCATGCCCGACAGGATGGAGAGCGCGTCGCGGGTCGACATCGGCGCCTTGTAGGGGCGCCGTTCGATCAGGGCGGCATAGATGTCGCAGATCGTCAGAAGCCGCACGGGGTCGCCGATCGCGTCGGCGCAGAGCTGGTCCGGATAGCCCGAGCCGTCGAGCATCTCGTGATGGTGGCGCGTCACCGCGAGCGTGATCGGGTCGCAGCCGCCGGAGGCCGTCAGGATCTCGTGGCCGATCGGCGCATGGGTCTGCATCACGGCCCGCTCGTCGTCGTCGAGCCGGCCGGGCTTGTTGAGGACGGCGAGCGGGATGCGCGACTTGCCCACATCGTGCACCAGCGCGGCGCGGGTCATGAGCTGCTTGTCCCCGGCGGAGAGGCCGAGATTCTGGGCGAAGGCGGCGACGACGCCGGAGACCAGCAGGCAGTGCTGGAAGGTCACGTCGTCATGCGCCCACACTTCGTCGAGCCAGCGCGACAGGCCGCCCTCGTGGATCGCGTCGAGCACCGGGGCGATGCCCCGCTCGACGCTCGGCATGTCGATCGGGCCGGTCTGCGCCGATTCGAACAGGCGCGTCATCAGCGTGCCCGCCCGCTCGGCCTCGCGGGTCACCACGAGGTCGGCCACCGATTTCTCGGGCCAGACCTCGCGCACCAGCGAGCCCACCACCATCCGCGGCTCGACCAGCGCCGAAAGGCACAGGGTGGCGCCGAGGTTGCGCGCCTCGGTGAAGGCGGATTGCCCGTCGCCGCGCGTCAGGCAGATCAGGGGCGTGCGCGTGCGTGCGGGACGGTTCGCCAGCAGGCGCAGGCAGCGCTTGGCTTCGGGGCGGCTCAGGGTGATGTCGGCGATCACACCGCGGAAGAGGCCGATCCGGTCCCAGGTCTCGTCGGTGCCCACGACCCGGCACTCGGTGACCGCGCGCAGGGCATCGACCAGAGACTGGCTGCGGTCCGGGCGGTCGCTCAGCACGACGATCACGCTGCCCTCCCCGTTCCGGCTGCATCGTGGCTTGCCCGGAACTTGAGGTCCACTATTTAGCAAATCGCTAAGATTGCACGACTTTCGATCGCACCACGCCGCAGAGAGCGGTCGCCGCGAAATCGCCGCAGCCCGGGCGCAGGAACGGCGCGAGGCCCTTCAGGGGGGTTCCCGTCCGGATCCGATTCCGATCGGCGCAGCAGGTGCGCTGTGTCATTGTTTCGTCGGCGGGGCCGGTGGGGACGCCTTGTCGATGGTCCCGGCCGGGATGTCGTCCCCGACACGCATTTCGAGGTATCGATGAAGCTCTTCCGCTCCGTTTCCGTCTTCGCCCTCGCCGGCGGCCTTGCGCTCGGTGCGGCCGCGGGCGCCCGCGCGGAGGATGCCGCCCCCTTCACCGACGCCCAGCGCAAGGCGATCGAGGGGATCGTCAAGGACTACCTCGTCAAGAACCCCGACGTGCTGCAGGAGGCGATCGCCGAGGGCGAGCGCCGCGCCCAGGAGACGCAGAAGCTTGCCCAGTCCGCCGCGCTGAAGGAGTCGCGCGAGGCGCTGACGAACTCGCCCCACGGCATCATCGCCGGCAACCCGAACGGCGACGTCACCGTGGTCGAGTTCTTCGACTACAATTGTGGCTATTGCCGCAAGGCCTTCACCGACGTGCAGACCCTGATCAAGTCCGATCCGAAGCTGCGCGTGGTGCTCAAGGACTTCCCCGTCCTCGGCGCCGAGTCGCTGGAGGCGAGCCGGATCGCGCTCGCGGCCAAGCTCCAGCTCAAGCCGGAGAAGATGTTCGACTTCCACGCCAAGCTGTTCGAGACCAAGGGCCGCATCAACGGCGAGCGGGCGATCGCGGTGGCGCGTGAATTCGGCGCCGACGTGGAGCGCCTGAAGAAGGACGCGCAGGGGCCGGAGGTGAAGGCTGCGCTCACCGAGAATGTCGGCCTCGGCGACAAGCTCAGCCTCTCGGGCACCCCCGCCTTCGTCATCGGCGACGAGATCCTGCCCGGCGCGGTCGGCGTCGAGCCGATGCGCAAGACCATCAACGACATCCGCCAGTGCGGCCACGCGAGCTGCTAAGGTCTCCACTCGCGACGGACGGATAGGGAAAAGCCCGGTGCGGATCGAGCGCACCGGGCTTTTTTTCGTTCAGGCGGCGGCGGCGCGGGGATCGCTGCGGAGCGGGCGCTCGCCGCGGATGCCGGGCTCGTTGCCGGCCTCGGGCGCGGCGTGGCCGCCGGGATAGGGCGGTTCGGGGTTCACCCATTCCGCCCGCTGGCGCGGCAGGGCGCAGGGGTGCTCCTTCTGCAGGAAGCCGATCATCTTCTCGCGCACCTCGCAGCGCAGGTCCCAGGTCTGGGGGGCGTTGCGGGCGCTCACCAGCATCCGCAGTTCGATCACGCCCTCCCGCGCGTCCGAGACCTGCAGGTTGACCACGTTGCCGTCCCACAGCCGGGAGGCCCCGGCGATCCGCCGGAGTTCCTGGCGCATCGCCTCGATCGGCGCCCGGTGATCGACGTAGAGGAACACCGAGCCGATCAGCGAGGCGCCCTCGCGGGTCCAGTTCTGGAACGGCTTCTGGATGAAGTAGGTCAGCGGCAGCACGAGGCGGCGCCAATCCCACAGCCGCACGACGACGTAGGTCGCGTTGATCTCCTCGACCCAGCCCCACTCGTTTTCGACGATGACCGCATCCTCGATCCGGATCGGCTGGGTGATGGCGATCTGGATGCCCGCCACGAGGTTGGAGAGCACCGGCTGCATCGCCAACCCAAGGATCAGCCCGGCCGCCCCCGCCGAGGCGAGCAGGCTTACCCCGTATTGCCGCACCGGCTCGAAGGTCATCAGCGCGATGGCGACGGTGACGATGGCCACCAGCGTCAGCGCCGCCCGCTCGAGGATGCGCATCTGCGTAAAGTGCTTGCGGGCGAGCAGGTTGTCTTCCGCATCGAGCTTGAACCGGCGCAGATAGATCACGGTGGCGATGTGGATCGCCGTGGCGCAGGTCCAGCCCGCCAGCGTCACGAAGGCGACGAGCAGCACCTGATTGAGGACGAGCCGGATCTGCCACGTCAGCGGCGCGGTGGAGACCGCGAGCGCGAGGCTCAGGACCAGCAGGGCGAGCCGGCTCAGGCCCCGGGTGCGTGACACCAACGAGCGCCAGAACAGGCTTTTGCCGCTCACCGCCCGCTGCGCGAAGCGGTAGGCCACCCCGTGCAGGGGCAGCACCAGCGCGCAGCAGCCGGCGACCAGGATCGGGCTCGCCACCCACCAGGGCCATTGGACGATCCAGCCGATCGACTGATCGAAGAATGCGTGAATTTCCGCCATCGATCACCTCCTCGTCAGGGGGGCAATGATCGCTGCCGGGCCCGGTTCCGCACTGCACAATGGTGCAGCTGCTCTGCCGCCACCGCCCTTATTGCATGTCCCGCGGCACCGAGGCGCGGCGCCGGCAACCGGCCGGCCCGAGCCTCGAGCGCTGAAGAGCCAACACAACGGCACGCGGTCCTTCTGCGTGGCAGCATGAGACGTTCGACACCCTGATCGTTCTTTTAAGTTGCTAAAAGCGCGGCTTATGCCTAGAAAGCCAACCTTGACGAGATTTATGGTGGCGGGTTCACGTCATGTGAAAAGCGCTGGCGCTCATCGATAAAAGTGGCCGATGGCATCAAATATTTCAGGATATCACTTGTGCTCATGTTCTGTTGCTTTGGGCTCTCGGGTGTATCCTCTTCATGGCGAGATGAGCGATGCATATCGATGCTTCGTTGGAGTGTCGCCTCGGCCGCAACGAGATCAGTCTTGACGTAGCCCCACCCGGTCAGCGGGTGGCGAAGCGACGCCGCGGCGCAGGCGCAACTTTCGGAGACCGTTCGCGCCGAAGGCATCCTTGTGGAGACTCGACCGTCGATGAGAAGACTGTTGTCCATCATTGGAAAAAATGAAGATATCCGACTGCTGGCAAGCAGTGCCATCTTCAACTCATTCAGCTTGATAAAGAATTTTCCTCACGAGGGCAGGCTAAAAGCTGCGCGTTCATATCTGCGGTCTGAACGGCAATCAAAAATCGGCACTGATGGCGTATTCGACCTCGAATTTTACAAAGCACGATTCCCAGCGCACGCCCGACGCCCAGCCAACTATCTCCTGCATTACATCAAGAGAGGGTGGAGGATCGGACTGTGTCCTCATATCATGTTCGATATCGGATACTATATTCATGAGGCGGAAAAGAAGGGTTTTTGCATCGATGTCGAGCCGTTTGAGCATTATTGCAAAGATGATTGGAGGGATAATGTCTCTCCATCGATGTATTTTGATAACGATTGGTATGTCGGCACATACATGAAGCCCACCGATCGAGAAGGATCTCCTCTCGAGCACTTTTTACAGATTGGCTCCGAGAACGGGTATAGTACGTCGCCCTTTTTCTCGATGCACCGGATCGGCAGCGCGCTTGGCGTAAATTCCGGGCAAACCCTGCCTATTCTCAAAAATTACATGTCTTCGAACGAAAAATGGAGTGCCATCGATACCCACCCCCTCTTCGACACCAAATTCTACAACGCCCGATATCCCGACGTCGCTCAAAACAACGTCAGCCCGCTGGCGCATTTCACCGCCTACGGTCTCGGCGAGCGCCGCGTGACGATGCCTTTGAACGATTCGCCCGCCGGCCACGCGAACGAGATCGATCGATTGCAGTTCAAGTTCGTAAATTATGCAGACTATTTTGGAACAAAGGAGATTTTTAACCGCTACATCTACCTTGATAAACTGATCTACCGCATCGGCGAAGACAGAGGAAAGGATGCGCGTCGCCCACTTGCCATCATTGCAATGTACAACGATGCTGATTGTATCGAGGCCGTGCTTCGTGCCGCTGTGAGAGAAGGTCTCTCGCTATGGCTGATCGATAACTGGTCGAGTGACGCGACCTACGAGATCATCAGTGAGTTGGCTTCAGCATCCGATCTGACGCCCTATATTGACGGAATCGAGAGATTCCCATCCGCCGGGCCGAGCGATCAGTACGACTGGCACGGCATCCTCAGCCGGAAGCAGGTAATCGCCAGCCAATTTCCTGGCCGATGGATCCTTCATCAGGACAGCGACGAGATAACCACCTCGCTTGTCGGCAATTCCACCTGCGCATCGACGCTGCAGGCGATAGCCTCGCTCGGGTATAATGCTGTCAACATGCGCATGTTCGACTTCAGGCCGATCGATCGATCGGAGCCCGGTCCTGATATCGAAGCGCATTTCGACTATTTCGAGTTCAGCGACAAGCCTGGATATGCGAGCCAGCTAAAGGCTTGGGTTCAGCCCGATACGGTTGTGGATCTCGCCAGTTCAGCCGGGCATTATGTGCAGTTCGGCGGCATCAAAGCTTATCCCCTGCGCCTCCCGCGCAAGCATTATGCACTTCGCTCCGTGAGCCACGCTCGACGTAAAATTACGCTGGAAAGGCTCCCCCGATTCGAGAAAGAGCGAATGGAGAAAGGGTGGCACGTACACTACGAAGCTGATTTCGACGATAGTAAATTCGTCTGGGATCGGGAGCGTCTCCAATTGTATACATCGGTCGGTCACGTCAGCGTCTGGTTTCCAAAAATGTTCAACGATGATTTCGTTGCCTGGAGCTAGTGGGATGGCGATCAACCAGAACTACGAGCGCAGGGTGCTCGTTGTGGGGCACCGACCCTACTTTGAACTTCACATGCCGGAGACGCATGGAAAGACGCTGATCCATAAGCTCGAATTTTATCATGGGGTTGAGAATCGCGCATTCAACGTAATCGAGGCCTTCAAGCCGGACGCGCTGCTTGCGTTTCGGCCCGAGCTTGTGCCGCTATCCGTGCTGCTCTCGTTTTCCGGCGAGAAAATCGGCTTCTCAAGCGAAATCTTCCCGCAAAAAATCGGGGATCGCATCGTCGGAGCAGAGGTTCATAGAAGGAAATTCGATTTTTTTGACAATAGCGCGATCCGGCGGTTCGATCAGCTCTATCATTATGACATCTCTTCAAAAGAATTTTTCGATAGTGTCGGAATGAGATTTGCAGACTTTCCTCCTTATCCTCTTAATCCAATGCTTTTCGAGCAAAAAAATTGCCATAAAGATATCGATGTACTTTTCATAGGGCGTGTCTCGCCGCGTAGGTATGAAATGCTCGAACCGTTAAAGCGGCGAAAATTTAGATTGGTCAGCATCGATCACGGGTTGTTTGGTGAAGAACTTGTCAATTTGCTTCGTAGGTCCAAGGTCGTTTTGAACATCCATGCGGAGGATCATGTGTCGTTCGAGCCTCGGACCTTGATCGGTGCCGCGGTCGGGGCAGTGGTCGTGTCGGAGCCTATCCCGATCCCGCCCTGGATGACGGCCTGCCCCTTCATCTTCACCAACGACCTAGGCAGCAATCTCATGTCTCGCCTCGACTTGGCCTTGGAGAGCTATGACGAGCAGCTGCGGCGCGCCGAAGCATTCCGGCGCGAGCTGGAAACATTGTGCTCCGCAAACCAGTTCATCGATAGGTGCTTGTCGCGCGCAAAATGAAATTTTGATAGTTATCGCGGAGGGGCGTGTGGCCGGAAGATCAATCCGACTGAAGGAATATGGTGCAAACCTTGATTTCGAGGCGATCCCCTCCGCAGATTACGTTGAGGCCCGTGGTCATGCCATCGATGACCGCCCGTGCCGCGTTCGTACCGATGAGAACGGGTTCATTCTGTCCGGCCATTCCTTAACAGGTAAGACGATCATCGGATTGGGGGACAGCGTGCTGGAATGCCTGTTCGTCAAAGAAGATGACCGCTTCTGTGCGCAGCTCCAGAAACGGATACGTCAGAAGACGAGTCAGAGCATCAATGTGCTGAATGGCGGCTACAGCGGGAGTACGACGCTCCATGTCCTAAATGCCTTCATCAACAAGGTCGTCCCGCTGAAACCGGATGCGGTCTTCCTCATGACCGGCATCATGGATCTGGAAGCGATGTTCAAGGTCGACAGCTTCTGGAGCAAAGACGCCTATCTGCGCAGCATCATGGACAACGGCGACGCGCCGGGTTTCTGGGATCAGAATTTTCGCGAGGAAATGGACGAGAACAGTCGATCGACCCTCAATCGACTGCTCATCGACGCCGCGCGAGCGTTCGCGATCCCGCTCGTGTTCGTTTCGACCCCGCACCAGACTGTCTTTCAGGGAGCGTATGTACAAGGACATTATCCAAGCAAGGACGCGTATTCCGTCAGGGTGCGCAATCGCCGCTCGGCGAACCGGCAGATCGAAGACCTATGCTGCCAGCTCGGTACTCATTACATCGACATCCAGTCGTTTGCCGACGGCTTGGATGGCATGTTCTATGATGACATCCATTTGACCGGGCTCGGGGCGGGGCGGGCAGCAGAGGCATTGGTCGAGCGCGGATTCGCCCAGGCGCTCCGAGACCAGGGCGTGATCTGAGTATCTCTCACAAGACGCCCGGTCGCTGGGCACTTTTCCTCCGTGCACGAAGGCGCAGCGGGCGCTTTTTGAAAGATGCTCATCTGCGGTGAAGAGAGTCGGATCGAGATCCGGGACCATCGTTCCAAATCCGATGGTTGGGGGCGATGCTTCGGAGCGCGTTTCGACGCGACGGTCCCCGTCGCCGGAGCCTTCACCCCGCCGCCGGCCCGTCCTCCCGCAAGGCGCGGCGCAGCACCTTGCCGACATTGGTCTTCGGCAGGCTGTCCTGAATCACGATCCGGCGGGGCACCTTGTAGCCGGTGAGGCTCGCGCGGGCATGCGCCCTGAGCGCGTCGGGATCCACCGACGGATCGCGCAGGACCACGTGGGCGACGACCATCTCGCCGCTGTCGCCGCAGGGCGCGCCGACCACGGCGCATTCGACCACCGCCGGGTGGGTGGCGAGCACGTCCTCGACCTCGTTCGGATAGACGTTGAAGCCGGAGACGAGGATCATGTCCTTCATCCGGTCGACGATGCGGATCTGCCCGTCCGGCGTCATCACCGCCACGTCGCCGGTGCGGAAGAAGCCGTCGGCGGTCATCGCCGCCCGCGTCTCCTCCGGGCGGTTCCAGTAGCCGGCCATGACCTGGGGGCCGCGCACGCAGAGTTCGCCCGGCACGCCGAAGGGCAGCACCGTGCCGTCCTCGGCGCGGATCGTCACCTCGGTCGAGGGCAAGGGATAGCCGATCGTCCCGGTCCACTCGGCGAGGCCGAGCGGGTTGACGCTCACCACCGGCGAGGTCTCCGACAGGCCATAGCCTTCGAGGATGGTATGGCCGGTGATCGCCTTCCAGCGGGCGGCCACCGCCGACTGCACCGCCATGCCGCCGCCGACCACGTAATCGACCTGCGAGAAATCGACCGTGCCGATCTTCGGGTGGTTGTTGAGGGCGTTGAACAGCGTGTTCACCCCGGCGAAGTTGGTGAAGCGGGTGCGGCTGAGCGTCTTCACGAAGCCGTCGAGGTCGCGCGGGTTCGGGATCAGGAGGCAGCAGCCGCCGAGCCGGAAGAAGAACAGGAAGCAGGCCGTCAGCGCGAAGATGTGGTAGAGCGGCAGCGCCGTCACCGCCACCTGTCTCTCCCCATCCCCGCCCCCCGACGGGCCGCGGAACCAGGCCCGGCTCTGCTCGACATTGGCCATGATGTTGCGGTGGGTCAGCATCGCCGCCTTGGCGATGCCGGTGGTGCCGCCGGTATATTGCAGGAAGGCGACGTCGCCGGGCTCGATCAGGACCGAGGGGCGTTTGAGGCCGCGGCCCGTCCGCACCACCGCCTCGAACCGCTGGGTCCGCCCGGCCGGCAGGGTGTAGGGCGGCACCGCCCGCTTCACCCGCCGCGAGACGAGATCGACGATCCGCCCCTTCAGCCCCAGCAGGTCGCCGGGCCCCGCCACGACGATCCGCTCCACGCTCGGCATCTGCGGCAGCGCCTGCTCGACCGTGTGGCAGAAATTCTCCAGCACGAAGAGGACGCGCGCGCCGGAATCGTTGATCTGCGCGGCGAGTTCGCGCGGGGTGTAGAGCGGGTTGACGTTGACCACGGTGCAGCCCGCCACCAGCGCGCCGAGCAGCGTGACGGGGCAGGCCGGGACGTTGGGCATCATCACCGCGACGCGGTCGCCGATGCCGTCCACGCCCTTCTCGCTGCCCTTGCCGGCCTTGCCGTAGCCGTTGGCGGCGAGCCACGCCGCCACCGCCTGCGCCGCGGCGCCGACCTCGCGGTAGCGCAGGCTCGCGCCGAAACAGGTGATGGCCGGGCTCTCGGCGAAGCGCAGCACGCTGCGGTCGAACAGATCGACCACCGTGCCGACGGAATCGGCATCGATGTCGGCGGGAATGCCGGGGGGATAGGCAGCCAGCCAGGGACGCTCCGCGCTCCGGTCCTGCGCCATCCTCGTCCCTCCTGCCCTGTGACGCGGCTTATGAGGGCCGGCCTCACGCCGGCTCCGCCGCTTCCCGTTGTGGCTTAAGCGTTTCCGGCGCGTTCGATCAAGCCACGCCCATCCGCGCGGCTTGAGGGGGGGCCTGGGCTGTTCGCCGCGGCCGCAAGCGGGCGGCCACGAGCAGCCCGTGCGGCAGGGCGGCGACCGTCAGCACCAGGGCGGCGACGACGAGGTCGCGGGCGTCGAGCAGGCGGCGCGGCCACGGGCCGAACCCGGCATCGCGGGCGAGCCCGACCATGGCGGCGGCGAACCACAGGGCGAGGAACCCCGCGACCCATCCCAGCAGCGCCCGCCCTGCCCTGCGCCCGCGGCTTCCGCTGCGCGCCGGACCCGGCCGGCCGGCCAGACGTGCGCCAAGCCCCATGGCCAGCCCGAACAGGCCCGCGGCGGCGCCCGCCCCCATCGCGTAGGCGAGCGCCATCGGCGTGCCGTTGAGGAAGGCGCCGCTGCCGGTGGCGAAGCCTGCCCGCAGCACGAAGCCGCCGAAGGTCGGGTGCAGGCTCACGGCCAGGACCAGCGCGAGGCCGATCCCCCCGCCGACGATCCGCCGGACCAGCGAGGCGGGGCCCGGCGCCAGCATGACGGTCAGGATGCGGGTGAGCCCGTAGACCAGTCCGAAGACGAAGAGCGGGTAGCGGTCGAGGAAGAAGCCGTAGAACCGCGTCGCCACGTCCGGCGGCATCGCGCTGCGCTGATCGAAGCCGGTGAGGAAGACGACGAACAGGGCGGCGAGCGCCGCCAGCAGCGGCGCTGCGGCGATGGCCAGGCGGCCCCGTTGCGAGCGCGATGCAGGCGCCTCCGCCGAACCGGCCTCCGGGCCGGCGGAGAGCGCTCCGGTGCGGCTCACCGCTCGTAGTGTTCGCGCACGAGCCGGTCGAGCAGGCGCACGCCCCAGCCCGCGCCCCAGCTCCGGTTGATCTCGGAGGGGGTGGAGGACATGCCGACGCCGGCGATGTCGAGATGGGCCCACGGCACGTCGTTGACGTAGCGCTTGAGGAAGGCCGCCGCCGTGGCCGCGCCGCCGTGGCGCCCGCCGGTGTTCTTCATGTCGGCGAACTTCGAGTCGATCGCCTTGTCGAAGGCCGGGATCAGCGGCATCCGCCACACCTTCTCGCCCGCCGCCTCGCCGGCCGCGGTGATCTGCGCCGAGAGCGCGTCGTCGTTGGAGAACAGGCCGGCGATGTCCTGGCCGAGGGCGACGATGATCGCGCCGGTCAGCGTGGCCAGATCGATCATCGCCTTGGGCTTGTAGGTCGCCTGGACGTGCCAGAGCACGTCGGCGAGCACGAGGCGGCCTTCCGCGTCGGTGTTGATGACCTCGATGGTCTGGCCTGAGAGGGAGGTGACGATGTCGGAGGGGCGGTAGGCATTGCCGTCGGGCATGTTCTCGACGATGCCGATGGCGCCGATCACGTTGGCCTTGGCCTTGCGCGAGGCCAGAGCGTGCAGGGTGCCGACGACCGCGGCCGAGCCGCCCATATCGCCCTTCATGTCTTCCATGCCGCCGGCCGACTTGATCGAGACGCCGCCGGAATCGAACACCACGCCCTTGCCGATCAGCGCCAGCGGCGGCTCGGAGGCGTCGTCCGCCCCGTTCCAGCGCATGATCGCCACCCGCGGCTCGCGGGCTGAGCCCTGCGCCACCGCGAGCAGGGCGCCCATGCCGATTTCCTTCATCCGCGCCACGTCGAGAATCTCGACCTCGACGCCGAGGCGCGTCAGCTCGGAGACGCGGCGGGCATATTCCTCGGGATAGAGGACGTTCGGCGGCTCGTTGACGAGGTTGCGGGCGAGGATCACGCCCTCGGCCACTGCCTCGGCGCTCCGCGCGGCGGCCTCGACGGCGGACGGGTCGGCGACACGCAGGGTCAGCGCGGCACCCGCCTCGTCCTCGTCCTTCTTCTTGGTCTTGTACTGGTCGAAGCGGTAGCTGCGCAGGCGGGCGCCGAGGGTGAAGTCGGCGACATCCCGGGCGGTGGCGGCGAAACCCTGCCCGTCGATCACGACGCGGGCGCTGCGGGCGCCGACCTTGCCGGCGGTGAAGCCGCCGAGCACGGTCCAATCGATCTTGGCCCGGTCCTTCTCGGACCCCAGCCCGATCACCACGAGCCGGTCGGCCTCCACCCCCGCCGGGGCCGGGAGGACCAGCGCGCTCTGCGCCTTGCCCTTGAAGCGCTCGCTCGCGGCGGCGCGGGCGACCAGCTCGGTTCCGGGCCGGCCGAGCGCCTCGGCGGCGGCACCGGACAGGGCGAGGTCGTCGCCCACGAACACCACGAGGTCGCCCCCGGTGCCGCGCGACGTCAGCGGCTCAAAGGCGATTTCGATCCCACCGGCCATGATGCTCTTTGCTCTCAACCCGTCTTCCGCCGGCTCCTCCGCGGACCCCGCGAAAACCGGCGAACCTGTGTACCCGCTGAAACGCAGAACGCAACGCGGGGACCGGCCGCAGCCGGGGCCATCGCGTGACGGCGACGACCCTGGTTTCCGGCTGGCCTCCGTCGCCGGGGCCCGGCCGCGCGGACAATCGCGGTTCCTTGGGCTTGCGCGCCGCAAAGCCGCTGGTGCGGCTTCGCGCGATGCCCCTGAGGCCGCGATGCGTTCGGGCTGCGCTCAGTCCTTCCACACGAGCGGGCTGGGCGCGGCTTCCGCCGTCTGGCCCATATTCGGCGCGTAGAGCGGCAGGACGAGGCGAAACCAGCCGCGGGTCTCCTCATTGTCCTGCAACTGGCCGGTGCGGGTGCGCGTCTGGCGGGCGACCACGTCGCGGGCGACATAGGCCTGCACGATGAACCGGTCGAAGTTGTAGCCGACGAGGCCGCCGACCGCGAGTTGCCCGGTCTTCTGGTAGTTGCGGTAGAGCGGATCGCTGCGGTCCACCGCGAGGTCGAGGGAGCCGTAGGCGATCGGGCCGATCTCGAACTTGCCGAATTTCTTGACCAGCGTCAGGTCGAGATTGAGCCCGTCCGCTTGCCCGATCGGCCCCAGCGCCTGCCCGACCCGGCCGCCGAAGCGGGCGCGCGGGTCCACGGTCAGGCCGTGGGAGAGCGAGGCGCTGATGTTGTAGCTGCCGTCGCCGACATAGGTGGCCGAAAAGGTCTGGCGGATGGTGGTCGAGGCCAGTTGCGGCAGGAGCGGCGTGCCCGCGAAGCCGGCGCCGAGCGAGCCGCGGTCGCTGAACGGAAGGTAGGCGCCGAGCAGGTAGGAGACGCCGAAGCCGTTCCCGAGATTCCAGGCCAGGATGTTGGCGACCAGCGGGTTGTACATCACGCTGACGTCGCGGTTGGGTAGCGGCGTCGGGTTGCGGGTGTTGACGAACAGGGTCGGGAACGAGACGACCGGCTGGATCTGCGCGCCGAACAGCTTGTAGGGCGAGGCCCAGACCAGGAACGGGATGTTGCCCATCGTGTCCGGCGCGTTCGGCCGGTCGGCGCGGCCGACGGTGAAGGTGTCGACCGCGATGACGACACCGGTCGGCAGGGGATAACCCGCGGTGAGGCCGATCTGCTCGCCGGGGCGCGTCACCGGGGCGGCATAGGCCGTGCTCGCCGCGATGCTTGGGCACGCCGTGACGACGCGCAGCGTCGTCCTTCTCTTCTGCATGTCTCCCCCCGTATCTTGGCCGGACCGGCTTTGATCCATCTTATGGTATATAATTCGCCTTTTTCAATCGTTAAAATTGTGAAATGCAGTCGATCTGTGCAGTTTAGGTTTTCGGCAACAGTCAAACAAAAAGGCGATCAAGACCGGTGACAGACAAATGCATTTTGTTGCTGGTCATCCGGCGCTACGCAGCTTCGGCCTGATCTATCGATGCCGCATCCTCCGGCGACCCGGCCGGAAATGGGCGGTCGCGCGCGGTCCGACGGCCCGTCGATCGCGCCGCGAAACGGCCTCAATCCGGGCGCCCCGAGACTCTGAGCGCCAAAGCTCGGCCTTCGGGACGGCTTGGCCTGGACGCCGCGACCGGCGAGACTGCGCGGCGCCGGGACCGGTGGCGAGGAAGGGGTTCGAGGGGCGGAAGGCGCGGATGACGCAGATCGAGCGCTACATATTCAGGATCGCGCTCGGGGCCTTCCTCACCTGTCTGATCGGCCTCACCGGCACGATCTGGGTGACGCAGGCCCTGCGCGAACTCGACCTCGTCACGGCCAAGGGGCAGACGCTCCTCGTCTTCCTGTTCATCACCGCCCTGTCGCTGCCGACGCTGATCACGGTGATCGCCCCGGTCGCCCTGTTCATCGCCTGCGTCTACGCGCTGAACAAGCTCAACGGCGATTCCGAACTCATCGTGATGTCGGCCGCCGGCATGCCGCCGCGCCAGTTGCTGCGGCCCTTCGCCACGCTGGCCTTCGCGATCAGCGTCGTGGTCGCCTTCCTGACGATCCAGGTGATGCCCTCCTCCTTCCAGGAGCTGCGCGACGTGCTGACCCGGGTGCGGGGGGATTTCGTCGCCAACGTCGTCAAGGAGGGCCAGTTCACGGCGCTCGACAACGGCATCACCTTCCATTTCCGCGAGCGCGGCGCCGACGGCTCGCTCCAGGGCCTGTTCATTCAGGACAAGCGCGAGGCCGGCAAGGCGGTGGTCTACCTCGCCGAGCGCGGGCGCGTCAGCGAGGTCGATGGGCAGACCTACCTCGTTCTGGAGAAGGGCAGCATCCACCGCCAGCAGAAGGACAGCCGCGATTCCTCGATCGTGAGCTATGAGCGCTACGCCGTCGATCTCGCCGCCTTCACGCCGCCGGACTCGGAGACGGTCTACAAGCCGCGCGAGCGCTCGACCCTGGCCCTGCTCTTCCCCGATACGGCGGAGGGCTATTACCGCCTGCAGAAGGGCCGCTTCCGGGCCGAACTCCATGACCGGCTCTCGGCCTGGCTCTACCCGCTGGCCCTCGCCTTCATCGCGTTCGCCGCGCTCGGTGATCCGCGCACCACCCGCCAGGGGCGGGGCTTGGCCGTGGCAGGCGCGGTGATCGGCGTCATCGCGTTGCGCATCGCCGGCTTTGCCGCGAGCAGTGCCGCCGTGCGCAGCCCCGGCGCGGTGGTGGCGATCTATGCCGCGCCGCTCGGGGCGATCGCCCTCTCCTGCCTGCTGATCTTCGGCGGTGCCCGAACCCGCGCGATGAACGAGGGGTTCGGCCGGCTCGGTCGGCGGCTCGCCGCCGGCCTGCGCCGTCGCCCGCTCGCCGGACGGGCCTGAGGGCGCCGGCATGCTGATCGGCGCGACCCTCGGCCGCTACTTCGCGTGGCGCTTCGTGCGCACCATCCTCGGCGTGTTCCTCACGGTCTTCGCCCTGGTCTACACCCTCGATTTCGTCGAGCTGCTGCGGCGGGCGGGCGATGCGGAGGGCGCCTCGCCGGGGCTGATGGCGCAGCTCGCGCTCTACCGCACGCCCGCCGTGGCCGAGAGCGTGCTGCCCTTCGCGGTGCTGTTCGGCTCCATGGCCGCCCTGCTGCAGCTCTCGCGCAAGCTCGAACTCGTGGTGGCGCGGGCCGCCGGCATCTCGGCGTGGCAGTTCCTCCAGCCCGGCGCCTTCGTGGCGCTGGCGATCGGCGCGATCGCCATCGGCGCCTACAATCCCCTCTCCGCGGCGCTCAAGCAGCGTTCCAGCGAGATCGAGGCGAAGATCTTCGCCAAATCCACCAAGGCCGGCACCGGCAAGGATCTGTGGCTGCGCCAGCGCAGCATCGACGGGCAGGCGATCATCCGCGCCGAGACGGCGGTCGAGGGCACGACGACGCTGGCCGGCGTCACCGTCTTCCAGTTCGACGAGGCGGGCGCCTTCGCCGCGCAGATCGAGGCGGCGCGGGCGACCCTGCACGACGGCTGGTGGGAGTTGCGCGATGTGCGCGTTCTCACACGCGATGAACCGCCCGAAAGCCACGAGGTCTACCTCGTCGCCTCGACGCTCGATCCGAGCCAGATCCGCCAGCGCTTCACCCCTCCGGAATCTGTGCCCTTCTGGCAACTTCCGGAGACCATCGCACGCCACGAGCGGGCCGGGCTGGATGCCACGCGCTACCGGCTCCAGTACGATGTGCTGCTGGCAACGCCCCTGCTCTACCTCGCGATGGTCCTTGTGGCGGCAACGGTTTCCTTAAGGTTCTTCCGCTTTGGTGGTGTCGGAAAACTGGTGCTCGGCGGGGTGAGTGCGGGCTTCGTGCTCTACGTCGCGCGGCAGGTCATGGAGGGCCTCGGCGCATCGGGGATGATCGCGCCGACAGTGGCGGCGTGGTTCCCCGCCGTGGTAGGGAGCTTGCTCGGTACGCTCACGCTTCTCTACCAGGAGGACGGCTGATGTGCGGTTGTCCGGGTCGGGACGGGTTCGGTCGTGCCAGAGACGATCGTGATCGGCGTGCAGGGGGCTGCACAGGGTTCGAGGGACGCGTTGCGTAAGGTCGCCGACATCGCGATCACGGTCTCCATGGCCGCACTGCTGACGGCAGCCTACGGGCTCGTCGCGCCGCGCGCCCATGCCCAGGCCGGATTGGAGAAGCTCGCCGGCTCCAAGCCCGGCGAGAAGGGCCAGCGCCTGCTCGTCGAGGCCGACGAGCTGATCTACGACAACGATCGCAACACCGTGACCGCGCGCGGCAATGCCGAGCTGCATTACGGCGCCCGCACGCTTCAGGCCGACCGGGTGCGCTACGACCGCGGCACGAGCCGCGTCTTCGCCGAGGGCAATGTCCGCCTCACCGACGAGACCGGGGCGCTGGTCACCGGCGAGCGGATGGAGCTGACCGACGACTTCAAGAACGGCTTCGTCGAGGCCCTGCGCATCCAGCAGACCGTCGTGATGAAGGGCGAGACGGTGCGCACCCGCATCTCCGCCCCGCGGGCGGAGCGAATCGCGGGCGAGCAATCGAGCTTCGATTACGCGACCTACACCGCCTGCGAGCCGTGCAAGGACCATCCGGAGACGCCGCCGCTCTGGCAGATCAAGGCGGCCAAGATCATCCACAACAATGAGACCCACACGATCAGTTACGAGGATTCGAGCCTCGAAATCGGTGGGATCCCGGTCGCCTACCTGCCCTATTTCGAATCCGCCGACCCGACGGTGAAGCGCAAGAGCGGCTTCCTGACGCCGCGCTTCATCACCTCGACCCCGCTCGGCAGCGGTGTCGCGACCCCGTATTTCATCAACCTCGATCCGAGCTACGACCTGACGATCACGCCGGCCTTCGTCTCGCGCCAGGGCGTGCTGGGCCAGGCCGAGTTCCGCCAGCGCCTCGACAACGGCAGCTACAACTTACGCCTGTCGGGCATCTTCCAATCGACGCCCTCGGCCTTCCTGCCGGGGCCGCTGGGAGCCGCCGACCGCGAGTTCCGCGGCTCGGTCGAGACCCGCGGGCGCTTCTTCATCAACGAGCACTGGCGCACGGGCTGGGATCTCGTCGGCGTGACCGACAAGTGGTTCCTCGACAACTACCGGATCCGCAACCAGAGCATCACCACCGACTATTTCCGCGAGGCGGTCTCGAGCGCCTACCTGATCGGCCAGGGCGACCGCTCGTGGTTCGAGGCGCGCGGCTACTACTTCAAGGCCCTGTCGAGCTTCGACTGGCAGAAGGAGCAGCCCGTCGTCCTGCCGGTGATCGACTACGACAAGCGGATCAACGGGCCGGGCAAGCTCGGCGGCGAGGTGCGGTTCGAGGCCAACGTCACGAGCCTCAGCCGCGAGGCGACCGATTTCCAGGGCATCCCGCGCACCGGCAGCTACCTGTTCGCCCCGAGCGTCAACGGGATCAGCTACCCGCTCTACGAGACCTGCACCACCTTCGTGCGGGACCGCTGCATCGTGCGCGGTTTGGGCGGCGTCGACACGCGGCTCTCGGCCCAGGTCTCCTGGCGCCGCAGCTTTATCGACGATTTCGGCCAGGTCTTTACGCCGTTCACCTATCTGCGCACCGACGCCTTCTTCGTGAACCCGAGCCGCTCGGGCTTCCAGAACGCGCTGGTGAACAACATCACCACCGTCGATGACGGCTTCTCCGGCCGGATCATGCCGGCGATCGGCCTCGATTACCGCTACCCCTTCGTCGCCGATTTCGGCGGGCTCGGCGTGCACACCCTGGAGCCGATCGCCCAGGTGATCGCCCGGCCCTCCGAGACCCGGATCGGCCGCCTACCCAACGAGGACGCGCAGAGCCTCGTCTTCGACGACACCTCGCTGTTCCAGTGGGACAAGTTCTCCGGCTACGACCGGGTCGAGGGCGGCGTGCGGGCCAATCTCGGCGCGCAATATTCGGTCGTGACCCCCTCGGGCTGGTACGCCAACCTGATGTTCGGCGAGTCGATCCAGGTCGCGGGCGTGAATTCGTTCCGCCGCGGGGATCTGGCCAATGTCGGCCTCGATTCCGGCCTGGAGAACCGCCGCTCGGATTTCGTGGGCCGCTTCCAGCTCTCGCCCAACCAGAACATCAGCTTCATCAGCCGCGCCCGCTTCGACCAGCGCGACTTCGCCGTGAACCGGTTCGAGACCGGCGTGACCGCGCGGTTCTCGCCGTTCCTGCCGCTCGAAACCTCGCTGTTCTACTCGTTCTACGAGGCGCAGCCGGCGCTCGGCTTCGTCCATCGCCGCGAGGGCGTGACGGCGTCGGCCACCTACCGCATCACCCCGAACTGGTTCGTCAGCGGCTCGGCGCTCGTCGATTTCACCCGCTACCTCGACACCCGCGACACCTTCTCCGACCTCTACACCGCCTATCTCGCCAACCCGGTCGGCCTCGCCCCGGTCTACAGCAGCCCCGGCCTGACCTATCTCTCCGGCCTGAGCCTCGGCGGCGGCTATCAGGACGAGTGCACCACGGTCTCGCTGAACTACATCGTCTCGCCCATCGCCACCGCGATCGGCGTGCGCGAGCGCAACCAGACCGTGCTGCTGCGCCTGGAGCTGAAGACCCTGGGCGAGGCGGATCTGCGCCAGAACGTCAGCAGCTCGACCACCGCCGACGGCATCGCCTCGGTGCGCTGAGATGGCCGTCTGCGCCGGAAGACAACGATGCTGAAGGGGGCGGCCGATTCGCTGATCCGCGCCTATGGCGCCCTGGCCACGCTCCCGTTCAGGTTCCGCCGGGACCGCAGCGCCCCGCCGAAGGATCTGGCGCACGGCGCCTGGATCGACACCCTGTCGGAGCGCTTCGACAAGCCGGGCCTGCGCGTGCTGGAGGTGGGTTCGCGCAACGTCACCGGCGCCAACTTCCGCCACCGCTTTGCCCAGGCGGAGTATGTCGGCTTCGATCTCTACGCGGGCGAGAACGTCGATGTGGTCGGCGATGCCCACCGGCTTTCCCACTATTTCGGGGACGATGAGCGCTTCGACCTGATCTTCTCCTCGGCGGTGTTCGAGCATCTCGCCATGCCCTGGGTGGCCGCGGTCGAGATCGCCAAACTCCTGAAGGTCGGCGGCCACGTCTTCGTCGAGACGCACTTCTCGTTTCGCTCGCACGAGCGGCCGTGGAACTTCTTCCAGTTCTCGGATATGGGCCTGCGCGCCCTGTTCAACGACGCCCTTGGCTTCGAGCTGATCGACAAGGGCATGAGCAGCCCGATCGCCGGCTACTTCACCGACCGGGCGCGGCCGGGCCTGCGCTTCGCGCCGATCACCGAGATGTACGGCCACAGCGAAATCCTGTGCCGCAAGCGCGCCGAGCCGGCGGGCTTCGACTGGACCCGCATCCCCCTCGACGCCATCGTGGACGGCACGCGCTACCCGGCGCCGAGCCGGTAAGGCCGAAACTCTCGGGTTGGGGGTGCCGGCGGCATCGTCCCACGGATGGCCCGCAAAGGCATCGGGCGCACAGCGAAGGGCGACGGGCGCGATGCGTTCGCTTGCCACCCCTTACGCGGATGCCCCGGCGGAGGGTTTCACGGACCCGCCGATCCCACGCCGCTGACGCACCCTGTGCAGCCGCACCACGGCGAGGCCGGAAATCCTGTGGCGGGCGGGCTTTGGCCCGCTCCGCGCTTGACCCCGCCCGGCATGCCCCCGACGGTGGCGCGCAAAATCGGACGGGAACGGACATGGCCCTCCTTCAGCGGCTCCTCTCCTACGCCTCCTCGGCCTTCGGCCTGCCGGCCCCGGCCGAGACGGTGCCCGACGGCAGCGAGGAGCATCTCGCGGCGACGGCCCTGCTCGTCCACGTCGCCCGCGCCGACGGCGTGCTCGACCCGGCCGAGGGCGAGCGGCTGGTGCGGCTGGTGCGCCGCCGTTACGCGGCCAGCGACGCGGAGGCCGAGAGCCTGATCGAGCGCGCCGCAACCTTCGAGGCGCAGACCCGCGACATGACGAGCCTGGTCGAGCTGATCGGCAGCGATGGTAGCAGCCCGGAAGAGCGGGGGCGGCTGCTCGCCATGGCGTGGTCGGTGGCCGGCGCCGATGGCGAGGTGCACGAGTTCGAGGAAGCGCTGGTCTGGCGCCTCGGCAAGCTGCTCGGCTTCGACGAGCCGGCCATCGCCGCTGCCCGCGACCGCAGCTCCCGCGAGCCCGCCGGCGCGTGAGGGCCGGTCAAGGGTTTCGAAAGGGCAAGCCCTTTCGCGGGTCCAGGGCGGAGCCCTGGGACGACATCGGGGCTCTACCCCGAGACCCCGCCAAAGGGATGATCCCTTTGGGATCCCGGACCTTTCGATGATCGTCAGCCTGACCCTGATTCTGCTCGCCCAGCTTGTGGGCGAAGTCGCCGCCCGCGCCGCCGGCCTGCCGGTGCCGGGGCCGGTGATCGGCATGGCGCTGCTCCTCGGCTTCCTCGTGTTGCGCGACCGGACGCAGCCGGCCTCGACGCGCTGGCTGCCGCCGCCCTTGGTCGATGGCGGGCTGGAGGGCACGGCCAAGGGGCTGCTCGCTCACCTCTCGATCATGTTCGTGCCGGCCGGCGTCGGCATCGTCGGCAAGCTCGACGTGCTGGCGAGCCACGGGCTCGCCCTGGCGCTCGTGCTCCTCGTCTCCGTGACCCTGACGCTGGCGGCGACCGTGCTCACCTTCGTCGCGGTCTCCAAGCTTCTGGACCGCCGATGACCGGCGAATTCGCCCTCTGGGTCTATCTCAGCCGCACCCCGCTGCTCTGGCTCACCGTGACGCTGCTGGCCTACGCGGTGGCCGACCGGTTCTTCCAGGCCGCGGGGCGCCACCCGATCGCCAACCCGGTGATCCACGCGATCTGGATGATCGGCCTCGTGCTGATGCTGACCGGCACGCCCTACCGCGCCTATTTCGAGGGCGCGCAGTTCGTGCACTTCCTGCTCGGACCGGCCACGGTGGCGCTCGCCGTGCCGCTCTACGAGCGGCGGGCGACGGTGATGCGCGCGCTCCTGCCGATGCTGGCCGCCCTTCTGGTGGGCTGCGTCACGGCGATGACCTCGGCGCTCGTCTTCGCCAAGCTCGCCGGCATCCCCTACGATGTGCGCCTCGCCATGGCCCCGAAATCCGTGACCACGGGCGTGGCCATGGGCATCGTCGAGGCGCTCGGCGGCGACCCGACGCTCGCCGCCGTGCTGGTGATGCTCACCGGCATGGCCGGCGCGGTGATCGTCACGCCGCTGATGCGGACCCTGCGCATCGAGGACATGCGCGCCCGCGGCTTCGCGGCGGGGCTGGCCGCCCACGGGCTCGGCACCGCGCGCGCCTTCCAAGTCAGCGAGGTCGCCGGCACCTTCGCCGGCATCGCCATGGGGCTCAACGCTTTCCTGACGGCGATTCTCGTGCCGGTGGCGGTGAGTTTCCTGCGGTAGGCGGCCTGCCGCTCGAGAGCGACCTTCACACGTTCCCTTCGTCGGACGGGTCGTCTCGGCGCTCCGGTAAAGCCGGCTCCGCCCCGAACGGGCGATTGATGATGGTGAGAACCTCGCCGGCGACGAAGACACGGTTCCGCCGATGACCGGTTCGCTCATGCAGGATGTTTGCTGCGGCGAGTTGTTCGATGGCTTGGCTCGCTTGTGCGCCACTGACGTCGAGCAACTGCCCAAGACGTTTCACCGACAGCACCGGATGGTTCACCAGAAGGTCGAGAGCACGCGTTGAGGCGGCGTTCCTTCGAAACTTCCGCCGCCTCAGCCAATCGTCCTTAAGGCGCTTGAGGGCGGCGCGGGTCGTCATGAGTTCATCAACGGTGCCGACGATGGCATCCGCGAGAAAGCCGACGATCTCGGCCCATTCGAGCCGTTGCTGCGCGCGTTTCAGCGCCGTGTAGTAGCTCTCCTTATGCGCGTCGATGTAGGGGGAGATGTAGAGCGGCACGATGCCGTCTGCGGCCATCATGAGGGGCAGCAGCAGACGCCCGACCCGTCCGTTACCGTCACGGAACGGGTGGACGGCCTCGAAATGGGCGTGCGCCACCGCCATCCGCGTGATCAGATTCTGGTGAACTGCCTGCAGGCCCTCGTTGCGCAGGTAGTCCACGGTGTCGAGCAGCCCCTCGCGCACGCGGTCGGGCGGAGGTGGATTCCAAGTCGAGTAGGCGATGTTGCCGCCCCCGCCGATCCACACCACCGCCTGACGAAGATCGCCGAGACGATCCTTGTACGCGCTGTCCGATCGCATGACGTCGGCGTGGAGGCGCTGGATCAGGGCGAGGGTGAAGATGTCGGGGCCGCGCGCCTGCGCCTCCGGAACGAGCTGATCGAGAAGGATGGCGTAGTCCCGCACCTGCCTCGCTTCCGCGCGGGCCGTCTCGTCCCCCCCATCCTCGACCGCGAGGATCTCGTCGAGCGTGCTGTTTGTGCCCTCGATGGACGACGAGCTTACCGCTTCCTGGCGCTTCAGGATGCGGCTGATCTGAAACTGATCCTCCATCTGTTCGGCGAGCGCCTGCACGCGCCCCAGCGCTTGGCTCGCTTCGCTGAGCCGGGGAAGCACGTCCGTCAGATGAAGGCCGCCCTCCGGCGGCGGTGCCGGGACGACGCCGTAATGGTTGTCATAGGGGGGCGGGAGCCGGACGAGGCGTTCCCTCACCGCAGGGGCGAGATGGTCGCGTTTCAAGCGGGAAACCCATGGTAGGCGCCGACTTGATCGATCCATATTTCGGTTTTTTATAAAAAACCATAACAACGAGGGTCGGATCGACGCCGTATGCAGGTTTTGCGGCAACGCGCTCGGTGGCAGGATGCCGGGCCAAGTGCTCGACCTGAGGTCCGACCGGGGCCCGGATCGTGTTGCACCGCATCGGCCGGCGCTGTACGAGGAGCCAATCGCTCGGACCCGGTGCAAGCCCGGGTGGCTCTTCCGGCCGCCGATCCGCCGGACCACGCATTCGTGACGCTCACCGCCCTCCCCGCATCAGCCGGCGGGGCCCTGCGTCCCTCTGCGGAATCTTTTGCAATGTCATCGACTGTTTCAACCGCCCGCGGGCGGTTCGGCGCGACGTGGTTCGCCAACTGGTTCGCCAATCCTTGGGCCGACATCCTGTCCGGCATCGTCGTCGCGCTCGCTCTGATCCCGGAGGCGATCGGCTTCTCGGTGATCGCCGGGGTCGATCCGAAGGTCGGCCTCTACGCCTCCGTCGTGATCGCGATCGTCATCGCTTTTGCCGGCGGGCGCCCGGCCATGATCTCGGCGGCCACCGCCGCCACCGCCGTGGTGATGGTCGATCTCGTGCGCGACCACGGCGTGCAGTATCTCTTCGCCGCCACCATCCTGATGGGCGTGTTCCAGATCCTGGCGGGCCTCGCCCGGCTCGGGCGGCTGATGCGCTTCGTCTCACGCTCGGTCATGACCGGCTTCGTCAACGCGCTGGCGATTCTGATCTTCCTGGCGCAGCTGCCCGAACTCACCGGCGTGACCCCGGCCACCTACGGGCTGATCGCGCTGGGGCTCGCCATCATCTACGGCTTCCCCAAGCTCACCCGCGCGGTGCCCTCGCCGCTCGTCGCCATCGCCGTGCTGACGGCGCTGACCGCGTATCTCGGGCTCGATGTGCGCACCGTCGCCCATCTCGGCGCGCTGCCGACCGCCCTGCCGAGCTTTGCCCTGCCGGAGGTGCCGCTCAACCTGGAGACCCTGCGCATCATCCTGCCCTACTCCGCGACGCTCGCCGCGGTCGGCCTGTTGGAGAGCCTGCTCACGGCGCAGATCGTCGACGACATGACCGACACCGGCAGCTCCAAGAACCGGGAATGCATGGGCCAGGGACTCGCCAATATGAGTTCGGCGGTGTTCGGCGGCATGGGCGGCTGCGCGATGATCGGGCAATCGGTCATCAACGTGTCGTCCGGCGCCCGCGGCCGGCTCTCGACGCTTGTGGCGGGCAGCTTCCTCCTCGCGCTGCTGGTCCTGTTGCAGGATCTCCTGGCCATCGTCCCCGTCGCGGCGCTGACGGCGGTGATGATCATGGTGTCGCTCAACACCTTCTCCTGGCGCTCGCTGCTCGAGCTTCGCACCAACCCGCTGCCCTCCTCCCTGGTGATGCTCGCCACCGTCGCGGTGGTGGTCGCCACCCGCGATCTGGCCATCGGCGTGCTCGTCGGCGTCCTGCTCTCGGGCGTGTTCTTCGCCGGAAAGGTCGCGCGGATGAGCCGGATCACGTCCGAGCTGTCGCCGGACGGGCGCACCCGCACCTACCGGGTGGCGGGCCAGGTGTTCTTCGCCTCCGCCGGCACCTTCGCCGAGGCGATCGATGTCCGCGAGCCGGTGGAGCGCCTCGTCATCGACGTGCATGCGGCGCATTTCTGGGACATCTCGGCGGTGGGCGCCCTCGACCGTGTGGTGATGAAGGCCCGCGCCGCCGGCAAGACCGTCGAGGTCGTCGGGCTCAACGAGGCCAGCGCCACCCTGGTCGAGCGTTTCGGCCAGCACGACAAGGCGGAGGCCTCGCTGCCGGCCCATTGAGGGGCACGGCGTCCTCCCGTTCCAGCCCTGGTTGTGCGCTGCGGTGAAAACTCGGTAGTGTCGGCGCGCGACCCTCCGGAGCGTCGCGGTGTGGTGTTGTCCTGAGGATGACTCAGGGAAGCCAACCCTGAGGCCGAGCCGGCCCGTTGCCCTGGGAGGCGCCGTGTTTCCCTTCGACCCACCCCGTCCGAGCCGCCGCGCGAGCCGCAGCCTCACCCGCACGACGCGGAAGGTGACAGGGCAGCTCACGCGCTCCCTCGAGAGCGCCGCCAAATCTGTCACCAAGGCCGCCACCAAAGCCGTGACCCGCTCGACCGAGAAGGCGATCCGGGAGACGCGCAAGGCGACGGTCCGATCGGTGAAGCGGACGGTCCGCGACACCGAGAAGGCGGTCGCCTCCGCCTTCACCGCGCAAGGGGCCAAACAGGGGGCCAAGCAAGGGGCCGGGGTTGCCCGCAAGCCGCCCGGCCAGTTCGTGACGGTCGACGGCCTGCCGGTGCACGTCATCGTCCGCGGACGCGGCCGGCCGGTGGTGCTCGTCCACGGCAACGGCACCATGGCCGAGGATTTCGCGATCTGCGGCCTGATCGACCGGTTGGCGGCGCGCTACCGGGTCATCGCGATCGACCGGCCCGGCTTCGGCTACACCGGCCGCCCCCGCCACCGCATCTGGACCGCGCAGGCCCAGGCCGTGCTCCTGCACCGGGTGCTGGAACAGCTTTCCGTCGAGCGCCCCCTCGTGGTCGGGCATTCCTGGGGCACGATCGTCGCCCTCGCGCTCGCGGCCGATGGGCGGCGCCCGTTGCGCGGGCTGGTGCTGCTCGCGGGCTCCTACTTTCCCGGGCATCGCACCGATGCGGCCCTGATCGCCCCCTTGGCCGTGCCGGGTCTCGGCGACGCGATGCGGGCCCTAGTGCCGGCGAAGGTGAGCGCCTCGCTCACCGCGCAGTCGTTCCGGCAGGTGTTCTGGCCGCAGCCCGTGCCGGCCCGCTTCACCGCGCGTTTCCCGATCGAGATCGCGGCGGCGGCGACGCAGTTGCGCGCGGTCTCGGAGGATGCCGCCTCGATGAATGCAGCCGTCACCGGGCTCCAGCGCCGCTATGCCGGCCTGATGCTGCCGGTGTCGATCCTGGCCGGGGATGCGGACGCGATCGTCAAGGCCAGCGAGCACTCGGTGCGGCTGCACACGACGATCCCCGGCAGCACGCTGCGCCTCCTGCCCGGCCTCGGCCACATGATCCATTACGGCGCGCGGCTGAAGGTGGAGCGCGCGATCGACGCGGTGATGGGGCTCAGGTGAGCCCCGTCGCGCGCGGCTCGCGGAGCGGGGTTATCCCTCCAGCGCCCGCGCCATCGCCACGAACCCCGCCACCGGGATCTCCTCCGCCCGCGCCGTCTCCGGCAGACCGGCGGCGGTGAGCAGGCGGAGGGGGTCGGGGGTGGCGGCCTTCAGGCTTTGGCGCAGCATCTTGCGGCGCTGGCCGAAGGCGGCGCGGGTCACCCGCTCGAGGTCGGCGATCCGGCAGGGCAGCGGCTCGGGCCGCGGGCGCAGATGGACGACGCTGGAGGTGACCTTCGGCGGCGGCACGAAGGCGCTAGCGGCCACGTCGAACAGGATGGTCGCCTGCGTGCGCCAGCCGCAGAGCACGCCGAGCCGGCCGTAATTGGCCCGGTCGCCCTCGTCGGCGACGATGCGCTCGGCGACCTCGCGCTGGAACATCAGCGTCGCCGATTCCCACCACGGCGGCCAAGCCTCGTCGCGGGTCTCGGCGCCGAGCCAGCCGGTGAGCAGCACGGTGGCGACGTTGTAGGGCAGGTTGGCGACGATCCGCACCGGCCCGTCGCCGACCAGCGGGCGCGGATCGAAGCCGACGGCGTCGGCGTCGATCACGTCGAGCCGGCCGGGATAATGCGCGGCGATCTCGGCCAAAGCCGGCAGCGCACGGGGATCGCGCTCGATCGCCACCACGCGCTTGGCGCCCGCCGCCAGCAGCGCCCGCGTCAGCCCGCCGGGGCCGGGGCCGACCTCCACCACCGTCACGCCGTCGAGCGCGCCCGCCGAGCGGGCGATGCGGCCCGTCAGGTTGAGATCGAACAGGAAATTCTGGCCGAGCGCCTTCTTCGGCTCCAGCCCGTGCCGCCGCACGACCTCGCGCAGGGGCGGCAGGCCGTCGGTGCTCAACGCGTCAAGGGTCATCGATCGCTTCAGGCGCGGACGGGGAAGGGCAGGACGGTGTCCGCCGGGCGGTGCGCGAGGCGATGCGCCAGCCGTAGGGCGGCGATCAGGCTGTCCGGCTTGGCGATGCCTTTGCCGGCGATGTCGAAGGCGGTGCCGTGATCGGGCGAGGTGCGCACGAAGGGCAGCCCCAGTGTGACGTTCACGCCCTCGTCGAAGGCGAGCGTCTTAACCGGGATCAGCGCCTGATCGTGGGTGGGGGTGAGCGCCACGTCGTAGGTCGCCCGCGCCCGCTCGTGGAACAGGGTGTCGGCCGGCAGCGGCCCGCGGATGTCGATGCCCTCGCTGCGCAACACCGCGACGGCGGGCGCCAGCACGTCGCGGTCCTCGGTGCCCATGGTGCCGGATTCGCCCGCATGCGGGTTGAGGCCGGACAGGACGAGGCGCGGGTTTGCGAGGCCGAAGCGGGCGCGCAGGTCGGCGTGGACGATGCGCGCGGTGCGTTCGACCAGATCTTGCGTCAGCAATTCGGGCACGCGGCGCAGGGCGACGTGGATCGTCACCGGCACCACCGCGAGGGCGTCGCTCCAGATCATCATCACCGGCAGCGGCGGCTCACGCCCCTCCCGCGCGGCGAGGGCGGCCAGAAACTCGGTATGGCCGGGATGAGCGAAGCCGACCCGCGTCAGCACGAACTTGGCGATGGGGTTGGTCACCACGGCCGAGGCCGTGCCGGCGCGCACCAGATCGACGGCGGCGGTGATCGACTCAACGATGGCGCCGGCATTGGCCGAATCCGGCGCGCCGGGCGTGGCACTCACCTTGGCCCCGCTCGGCAGCGGCAGCACCGGCAGGGCGCGGGGAAACACCTCGCAAGCGTCGTCGGGCTCGACCTCGGCCACCGGCACCGACAGGCCGAGCCGGTAGGCGGTGGCTTCCAGGAATTCAGGGTCGCCGATGAGCTGGAACGGCGGCACCCCCCGCTCCACCCGCAGCCGCCACGCCGCCAGCGCGATCTCCGGCCCGATCCCGGAGGGATCGCCGAGGGTGAGGGCGAGCGGTCTGTCGTCGGAGGCCATGGGCGGGCTTATAGCGCGATTTTCGGGATCGCCGATGTGATTTGGGGGCGAGCGGCGGGACGGCGGTGGCGGGTGGCAGAGGAGGCCAGGCCGGGCGGCTCTGACATCGCCCCGGTTGCGGCCGGCGCCCTGGCGCATCGGTTCAAGGCGCGTAGGCCGCCGTGGCAATGACGTGGATGACGCCGGCCCCATCCTGCGCCTCGGCCCGCTGGCTCAAGGTCAGGACGAACTTTCGGTCGGTACGGTGACGGAAGAAGAGCGAGCGCCCTGTGTCCTTCGCCGTCGCGTCGAACGGCTCCCACGATGCGGCGAACGCCGCGGAAGCGAGGAGGGCTGCGGTCGCCTTGCGGAAGTCGGCAAAGCCCACGCCGACGATATGGCACATGGGAATCTGGTCGGAGACGGTGAGCGCGAAGCCCGCCCGGTCCGTCGCGTTGATACGCCAGAAGCGATTGCCACGCCGAAGCGCTCCCGGCGGCGGCCGGAAGGCCTCGGGGATCGTCGCCACGGAGGTGACGCGCGGGCCGAGATCCATCGTGGCGAGGAACGGTTCCGGTCCGTTGACCCAGCTCGCCGGGTTCATCACCCAGGTCTCGCAACCCCGCAGGACGCTCGAGAAGGCCGTCTCCACCGGCTCCTGCTGCGCGAAGGCCGGCGCTGCCTGAAGGGCGACGACGAGGGCCGCGATCGTACCGAACCTCATCGCCCACCCTCGAACACCGCTCGCCCCACAGCCGGCGCGATCCCCGACGGATCGCCGATGGCAAGCGGTCTGTCGTCGGAGGGGATAGCGGATATGTACAGCGTTTCTTTCAGAGTGCCTGCGCCCATGCATGTCCGGGATGCAAGCGGTCCAGGCCGTCCCGCAGCCAGAGCCGTTCGGCTTGGGGGAGGTGTGGCAGGGCCCGCACGAAATCGGCTTGATCCTTGTCGCGCCGATGCTTCGCCTTGAAGAGGAGGACGGCCGCGGGCCCGAGATAGGGGATATGGTCGGGCGTCACCGCCACCATCTCCGCGCGGGGGCGCCGGATGGCGGGGCAGCGCTTGCAGACCCAGATGTCACGCTCGCCCGGCTCGATCATCAGATCGACCCGCCAGCGGCCTACGGAGACGTCGAAGCACCAGATCTGAGCGATGTGGGGCGGCGGCTCCGCATCCTTGGGCAGCGGCGCAATGCAGCCGTCGTCCACCGTGTAGAACGTCATGTCCGCAAGGGCTTGGCGGAACAGGTCGAAATCCTCGCGCAGGATCGTGATGTCGAGATCGTCGTGGTCGCGCGTCTGGTGTCCATGCCAGAGGTCGAGGGCCCAGCCGCCGACGACGCACCACGGCCGCGAGATCGCGGTCAGTCGCTGCGCCAATTCGCTCGGATGCCATGGTGCCCAATCGTCCTCCGGCGGTACGCCGCATCCCGTCATTCCGGGCTGCTCGCGCGAGGCGATGCGGCGCGGCGGATGAGCGCGCGAGAAGCCCGCTCCTCTTGGGGCGGTGGCGGGATCGAGTGCCCCACAGCCGGCGCGATCCCCGAAGGATCGCCGAGGGCGGGCGGTCTGTCGTCGGAGGCCATGGGCGGGCTTATAGCGCGATTTTTGGGATCGCCGCGGTGATTGGGGAGCGTGCGGCGCGCATCGCCTCGGGGCGGGATGACGCGTGAGGCCGGATCGCTCGGTCTCCGATCCGTGATGCCCGCGTCAACCTCGTCAGTGGGCGCGACACCATCGTCGAGCCCCAACCCATCACCGGACCCGACCTGGCCTCGCGCGAGGCCAGGCGAACCTCATGGCGACACGCCTATGGCAAAAGAGAGCGGGGCGTAGATGCAATCGTCGCAAAAATTGTCGTTGCCGTCGCTCCGCGCATTCTTAGAACGCCATAACGTATGTTGCGGAGGCAAAGATGAATACGCGCCCACAACGCTTATGTCGCGAGCCGCGCGCCCGTCATGAAGCCTGGATCAATCGGCGTTCGCCGGCCACCGCCAAGGCTATTCTGTCGGCGCGCGAAAAGTCGGCGCGGCGCAATTCGGACACCTACGTTCCGGCCCAGAACGACAACCAGGCGAAACGGGCCGACTGAAGGTGCGCATCGTCATCGATGCCCCGCCCGGCTCGGCTGGGGCGGGCTATCCGGCTCCGAGGGGCTGAGCCGCGACGAGCCTCCGCTCCCGCGCCGCGGCCCCTCAAATCTCGATCCGCCCGCCCCCTGGCGCCCCGCCCGCATCGAGCGCCACGCTCTTCACGATGGCAAAGACCGGGCATCCCACGGCGAGCCCCAGGTCGCGGGCGGAGGCACGGGTGAGGCGGGCGGCCAGCGTCGCCTCCCCGCAGGTCACCTCGACGAGGCAGGCCGTCCCCTCCTCCCGCAAGGCCGCGACCCGGCCCGGCAGGACATTGCGGGCGCTCAGGGTCTCGGGCCGGGCGAGCGCCAGCAGCACGTCGCGGGCGGGCACCCGCAGGTTGAGGCGGCGGCCCTGGGGCGCGTCGATCAGCGGCAGGTCGAGCGGCCCGGCGGGGCCGGTCAGGCGTGTCAGGCCGGCTTCCGGATCGTGGCGCTCGACCCGCATGGCGAGCACGCTGCCGGCCTCCGCGCCGTCGGGGATCAGGTCGGGCCGGCGCAGCACGGCATCGACCGGGCCGCTCGCCGCCACGCGGCCGGCCTCCAGCACCACCACGGTCGAGGCGAGGCGCGCCACCTCCGCCACCGAATGGCTGACATAGACGATGGGCAGCCCCGCCTCGTCGCGCAGGCGCTCGATATAGGGCAGGATCTCGCGCTTGCGGGTCTCGTCGAGGGCCGAGAGCGGCTCGTCCATCAGCAGCAGCCGCGGACGCGCCAGCAGGGCCCGGCCGATCGCCACGCGCTGCCGCTCACCTCCCGACAGGCCGGCTGGGCGCCGCTCCAGCAGCGGGCCGATGCCGAGCAGCTCCGCCACCGCATCGAGGCTCGGGCCTCCTGCCCCGCGGGAGAAGAGGCGGCCGAAGCGCAGGTTCTGCCGCACGCTGAGATGCGGCATCAGCCGCGCCTCCTGGAACACGCAGCCGATCCGCCGCCGATGCACCGGCACGCGGATGCCGCGCTCCGTGTCGAGCAGCACCGTGCCGTCGATGGCGATGCGCCCGCGCTGCGGGTGGCTGAGCCCGGCGATCAGGTCGATCACCGTGGTCTTGCCCGAGCCCGAGCGCCCGAACAGGGCGGTGAGGCCGGCGCCCGCGGTGAAGGCGACATCGAGCGCGAAGCCGTCGCGGCGGAGGGAAACGTCGATGGCGATGGTCATGGGGCCTCAACGCGAATGGTCGCGCTCACGCATCGTCGCGGATATCGCATCCATGACGATGCTCTATCTCATTGCGTTTGCATCATCTTTTTCCGAAAGCCGGTGTCCGCCGTTCGGGACGATGCTCTCGCCTTTTGTTTAGCATCGTCTTTTCCGAAAGCCGGAAGCCACCGTTCGGGACGATGGTTGAGCTTCCCAGAAAAACCGATGCGGAGACAAGAGCCCGATGCGCGCGCTGCCGCGTTGTCGGCGCAGGATCGAAAAAGGCAGGCGATGATCACCGTCCACCATCTGGAGAACAGCCGCTCGCAGCGGGTGCTCTGGCTGCTCGAAGAGCTGGGGCTCGACTACACCGTGAAGCGCTATGAGCGCGACCCCGCGACGATGCTGGCGCCGCGCGAGCTTCGGGCGGTGCATCCGCTCGGCAAGTCGCCGGTGATCGCGGCGGACGGGCAGGTGGTGGCGGAGACCGGCGCCATCGTCGAGTTCCTGACCGCCCGCGCCGACGGCGCCCTGGTGCCGCCGGCCGGCACGCCGGAGCGCGCGCGCTACACTTACTTCCTGCACTATGCGGAAGGCTCGGCAATGCCGCCTTTGCTGTTGAAGCTGATCTTCTCGCGGCTCGCGCCCGGCAGCCCGGCCCTGCTGCGCCCCCTGGTTCGGGCGATCGCGGGGAAGGTCACCGGCGGCTTCGTCGATCCGGAGCTGCGCCGCCACGCCGCCTACTGGGAATCGGAGCTGGCCGAGCGCGCCTATTTCTGCGGCGACGCCTTTACCGCCGCCGACATCATGATGAGTTTCCCCCTCGAAGCCTTCGCCGCCCGCGGGACCGGAGCCGGCCCCAGGCTGACGGACTGGCTGGCCCGCATCCACGCGCGGCCCGCCTACCAGCGGGCGCTGGAGCGGGGTGGGCCTTACGCCTACGCGTGAGGTGCAGGCGGGGCCTTGGATCTCCTCACCGCCCCGCCCCGATCCGCCGGCTCATCCGCCGCGCCAGCCCCTCGGAGGCGATGAGCGCCAGCATCGAGACCGCGACCGAGACCAGGGTGAGGCGCAGCGCCCCCGCCTCCCCGCCCGGCACCTGGGTGAGCGTGTAGATCGCCGAGGGCAGGGTCTGGGTCTCGCCGGGGATGTTGGAGACGAAGGTGATGGTCGCGCCGAACTCGCCCATCGCCTTGGCGAAGGCGAGCACCGCGCCCGCGAGGATGCCGGGTAGGCTGAGCGGCAGGGTCACGCTCAGGAACACCAGCGGCGGCGCGGCGCCGAGCGTCGCCGCCGCCTGTTCCAGCTTGCGGTCCACCGCTTCGATCGACAGGCGCATCGCCCGCACCATCAGCGGCAGGCCCATCACCGCGCAGGCGAGGGCCGCGCCGGTCCAGCGGAACGAGAACACGATGCCGATCTCGGCAAGCCACGCGCCGAACACGCCGCGCCGGCCAAAGGCGAGCAGCAGCAGGTAGCCCGTCACCACCGGCGGCAGGATCAGCGGCAGGTGGACGAGCCCGTCGAGCAGAGCATGGCCTGGGAAGCGCCGTCGCGCCAGCAGCCACGCCAGCAGCAGGCCCAGCGGTAGGCTCGCCAGCGTCGCGACGAAGGCGACGCGCAGGGAGAGGAGGAGAGCCGTCGTCTCGTCGGGGCTGAGGCCGAACCAATCGGCCGGCCCGCTCACGGCGCCCATCCCCGCGGGGCGGCGATGGCGGGCGCGCTCATCCGCCGAGGCTCGCCCTCAAAATCCCGCCCTCAAAACCCCGTCCTCAAAGACCGGCGGCGGCCTTGAGGGCGGCGTTGATGCGGTCCTGCCAGCCGGGGCCGTCCTTCTGGTAATGCTCCAGCACGGCCCGGTCGATGCGCAGGGACACCGTCTCGCGCGTGCCGGGAATGAGCGGCGCCTTGGGCGGTGCCGGCGCGGCCTCGTCGGGGGCTTTGCGCGTCGTCACGGCGCGGAAGGCGGCTTCGGCGGCTTGGCGCGGGTCGCTCGGGCGGCGGGTGCGGTCGATGGCCATGGGGGTCAGGCCGTCGCTTTCTTGCGGCCGCGCTTGGGCGCGGGCGGGTTGGCGGCGCGCTCGGCGGCCTCCTCCGCCTCCTTGGCGAGCCGCAGGGCCCGCAGGCGCACGGTGCGCTCGTCCACCGCTTTGACCGCGGCCAGATGCTCGGCCATGGCCTGCTGCCCTTCGCGGGCCATACGCTCAGCCCGTTCCGCGCGCTCGGCGGCGCGGGTCTTGGCGTCGATATCGTCGCTCATGAAAGATCTTTCGACGAGAACTCGCGCCGCGTGAAGCCCCGGCGGCGGCGCGCGGCGTCCCGACGCGGGAAAGGTCGGGCGCGGGACGGCAAAGAACCCCGAGCAGGACCATCGAGGATTTCTCCTCGAGACTTAGCACGAAAGCACCGGCAATGACCAATTCAGCCGGTGCGGGGCTGGTTTTCCCCCGCTCTTCGTGCCGTTCGTGCAAAAGGGGCCGGTCCGCTCGGTCCGGCTCGGTTCAATCCCGGTCCGCGCGCCGCAGGGACCAGTGCAGCACGCCCTGCGCATCGACGAGCCACAGCGCGTTTGCCCGCTCGTCCTTGGTCGAGAGATCGTGCGCGTTGGCCAGCCGGATCGCTTCGCTCGGGGTGGCCGCCGTGATCGTCTCCTCGAACAGCGGCGGCCCGATCTGGCCGTCGGGGGCCCGGCAGGCGCCTCTGAGAATGAAAACCGGCATGCATCCTCCTGATCGATGCTGCTTATCTCCGAACGGGCGGCCGGTCACCCATGCCGGCCCTCAGGAGATGGCCGGTTCGGTGCTCTGCGCGGCGCGCAGCCGGGTCAGCGCCGCCGTGGCTTGGTCGGCCAGCGCTTCTAGGCGGGACACCGTCGTCGAGTCGAGCCAGACCATGGCGCACCAATAGGCGCCGAGTGCGGCCACCGGCTCGGGCCCACCGATCGGGACCATCACGAGGCTTCGGATCGCCTTGTAGGCATAGGCGGCCGCCGGGACGCGGGGATCGCTGCCGACATCGAGGATGACGGCGGTCTCCCGGTTCTGCATCGCCCAGCCGGAGACGCAGATGTCGATCGGGAAGCGGCACCCCTTCCACAGGGGCTCGATCGCATCCTCGGCGACATAGGCGCAGACGTCCCCCTCCCGCAGCACGACGGCGATACCATCGGAGCCGGCGATCCGACGGGCCGTCTGCGCTAGGACGTCGACGACGTCCTCCAGGGACTGAGCCGCGGCCATGAGCTCGGCGGTCCGCATCAGATGCGGGTTGGCCTGGGAGCGCTCATCTAACATGGGCATAAGGTAGGGCGCTTGGGCCGATTCGTACAGGCGGCCCGTCCGTGGAGCGACCCGCGGGAGGCGAAACCGGTCGCCAAAGCGATGGTTGTGGCCACCACCGCGCCGAAAAATCCGCCGTTCAACACCAGGATTCGCGAGAAGATCCGCGAGCGGATCGCGCTGGCCGGCATTTCGGATCTGAGCGGTCGGATGAAGCGTGCGGATCGCTGAGATTTGCTTCGAGGCGGGCTCTTCCCTGTTGTTCAATGCCCGGCTGTGAATGCTTTTTGCAATAGAGCTGGTCGGCCGGATGATCTAAAATCGTCTCCGCACATCCGGCGGATCGTTCGGCTGCAGGCGGTCTGGTCCGATGTCGTGCGGAGGGCGCATGCCGAACCTGTTGGGCGGCTGTCTGTGCGGGGCTTTGCGTTACGAGGTCCGCTCGCCGCCGCTGCGGGTCACGCTTTGCCATTGCCGCTTCTGCCAGCGCACGACCGGATCGAGCCACCTCGTCGAGCCCTTGTTCGACCGCGCCGACCTTCACGTCACCGCGGGCGTGCCGACCGTATATCGCCACCGGTCCGAGGGCAGCGGCCGGCATCTCGACCTGCATTTCTGCCCCGTCTGCGGGACGACGCTCTTCATGACGTTCGAGCGCTTTCCCGGCCTGTGCGGTGTCTATGCCGGAACCCTGGACGATCCGGCTGCGATCGAGGTGCGGGCCGACAACGCCAAGCAGGTCTTCGTTGCCTCGGCCCGGCCCGAGGCGGTGCTGCTGCCGGGCCTCGCGACTTTCGCCGGGCCGGCCATGGACGCGGCGGGTGTCCCGCTCGCGCCGCGGGTGCACGACGCGCCCCAGATCGTCGGCCGCCGGGGCTGTGAACCGCTCCCCGGCGACGATGCGCAGCCCCACTGAGCGGGGCCGGCGCCCCGCTCAGCCGCGGATGAAGGCGAGGATGTCGGCGTTGAGCCGGTCCGCGTTGACCGTGAGCATGCCGTGCGGAAGGCCGGGATAGGTCTTCAGCGTGCCGTTGCGCAGGAGCGTGATCGATTTGCGCGCCGCCGCGACGATCGGCACGATCTGGTCGTCCTCGCCGTGGAGCACCAGCGTCGGCACCGAGATCGCCCGCAGATCCTCGGTCTGGTCGGTTTCCGAGAACGCCTTGATGCCCTCGTAATGCGCCTTGGCCGAGCCCATCATGCCCTGCCGCCACCAGTTCCGGATCACGCCGTCTTGGACCGCTGCGCCGTCGCGGTTGAAGCCGTAGAACGGGCCGGCGGCGACATCGAGGAAGAACTGGGCGCGGTTCTCGGCCAGCGCCTTGCGAAACCCGTCGAAGACCGCGATCGGCAGGCCTTCCGGATTGGCCTCGGTCTTCAGCATCAGCGGCGGCACGGCGCTCACCAGCACCGCCTTGGCCACGCGGCCCTGCGGCTCGCCGTGCCGGGCGACGTAGCGCGCCGCCTCGCCGCCACCGGTGGAATGGCCGATATGGATGGCGTTCCTGAGATCGAGATGCTCGGCCACCGCCGCGGCGTCGGCGGCGTAATGGTCCATGTCGTGGCCCTCGGAGACCTGCGCCGAGCGGCCATGGCCGCGCCGGTCATGCGCCACGACGCGAAAGCCTTGCCCGACAAAGAACAGCATCTGCGCATCCCAGTCGTCGGACGAGAGCGGCCAGCCGTGATGGAACAGGATCGGCTGCGCGTCCTTCGGCCCCCAATCCTTGTAGAAGATCTCGGTGCCATCCCCGGTGGTGATCGTCGCCATGCTCGCCTCTCCTCAAGGTGCGGTGATCCGGAGCGGCTTTCGGCTCCGGGCGTTGCTTGACGAGGCGAGGATGATCCTGGGGCGCGGATTTGAAAATGAGAAACGATGGAAACCCATCGTTTCCCGAAGTGGTATTTTGCGCGTGATGGGGAGGCCGACCGCGAAGCCCGTGAGGGGCTGCGCATCTTGAAGCGATCGGGCTCGAACGAAAAAACCCCGGCCCAGACGGGCCGAGGCTTCGCGCATCAACGGATCTCAGCGGAGGATCAGGGCTGAAGCACGCCGTTGATGACGTGGATCACGCCGTTCGACTGCATCACGTTGGCGACGGTGACGGTGGCGGTGTTGCCCTTGGCGTCCGTCACGAACACCTTCTTGCCGCGGGTCTGTACCGTGAGCGGCTCGCCCTGGGCGGTCTTCAGGCTGGCTTCGCCGCCGCCGCGCTTGGCCAGAGCCATCAGATCCTTGGCCGTGTAGGTGCCCGGCACGACGTGGTAGGTCAGAATCCCCGTCAGCGTCGCCTTGTTCTGCGGCTGCACCAGCGAGTCGACCGTGCCCGGCGGCAGCTTGGCGAAGGCGGCGTTGGTCGGCGCGAAGACGGTGAAGGGGCCGGGGCCGGAGAGCGTGTCGACGAGGCCCGCCGCCTTCACCGCCGCCACCAGCGTGGTGTGGTCCTTCGAGTTCACCGCGTTCTCGACGATGGTCTTCGAGGCGTACATCGGCGCGCCGCCGACCATCGGGTTCTTGGCGAGTGCGGCTGTCGGCGCGGCGGCGAGGCTGAGGGCGAGCGCAGCGCCCAGGGTCAGCGACTTGGCAACCGAATTGCGGATACGGAACATGGTTTCCTCCTGTGCCCGTGCCCCGTCTTCGTTCGGGGATCACGCCGCCCATTACGGAGCCCGCGCGCAATCGGTTTCGCGCGATCGACTTTTTTCGTCCCGAAGCGTGAGGATCACGGCCCGATGGCGAAACATCCCTGGACCGTCGCCGACATTCCCGCCCAGGCCGGCCGCCGCGCCGTGGTGACGGGCGCGAGCGCCGGGCTCGGCTTCGAAACGGCGCGGGCGCTGGCCGGAGCGGGGGCTGCGGTGGTGCTGGCGGTGCGTGACCTCGAGAAGGGGGAGCGCGCCGCCGCGGCGATCCGGCGCGCGCATCCCGGCGCCGCGCTTTCGCTGCGCCGGATCGACACCGCCTCGCTCGCCTCCGTGCGCGCCTTCGCGGCGGAATGGCCGGCGGAGTGGGCGATCGACCGGCTCGTGCTCAATGCCGGCATCGCCGCGGTGCCCCGGCGCGAGGAGAGCGTGGACGGGTTCGAGCGGCAGCTCGCCACGAACTATCTCGGCCATTTCGCGCTGACCGGGCTGCTGCGGCCGGCCCTGAGCCCCTCGGCGCGGGTGGTGTCGGTGGCGAGCCTCGCCCATCGCAGCGGCCGCATCCGGTTCGACGACCTGCACTGGCGCGAGACCTACGGGGCGCAGCGCGCCTACCGGCAGAGCAAGCTCGCGCTGCTGATGTTCGCCCTCGAACTCGACCGGCGGCTGAAGGCGGCGGGATCAGGCATCGCCTCGCTCGCGGCGCATCCGGGGCTCGCCCGCACCGAGGTGTTCCGCCGGGGCGACCGGGCCGGCGCGATCCAGCAGGGAGCGGGACGGGTGATCTTCTCGCTGATCGGCCAGCCGGCGGCGCAAGGCGCCCTGCCGATCCTCTACGCGGCCACCGCACCGGAGGCGGAAAGCGGGGGCTATTACGGACCGGACGGCGTCTGGGAGGCCCGCGGCCACCCGAAGCCCGCCGCGATCGCCGCCCAAGCCCTCGACCGCGCGGCGGCCGGGCGGCTATGGGCGGTCTCGGAGACGCTCACCGGCGTGCGGTTCCCGCTGTGACGGACGCGCTTCGGGGGTGAGCCCGCTCGTCTCTCCGGCGGGGCACGGCGCCGCGGGCATCGTGTGAGAGGCACGCGATCGGCGGCCGCGATGCGTCATGGATCGGGCCGGTGGTCGTCGCCTCCGCATCGCGCTGGCAACGGCAGCCCAGCCCCGGGGCGAGCATCGATCGACGAAGAGGCGGGCGTAGCCCCTTGGGGTTGCGGCCCCCATCCACAATCGACGTTGCGCGCGTTGGTGGTTCGTCTCAAGCTTTCATCGCTGGCCTTCGTCGTGTCGCCACGGCGGCATTGTCACGCAGGATGATCATCCGCATTCCTGTATCCGTCAAAAACCGCATTTGTTCTTGATGCACGCAGGAGAGCTTGCTGCTTCTACGAATACGATAAAAAATTACGCATGAAATCATGGCCTGGAGCCGCATCGGGCCGACGTCTGTCGGTCATCGATGGAACGCGCATTCTTCCGACGAACTGGTCGCCACTTCGTCGGAATGCGCTTGAGCAAACCAATCGCGTGTCATGATGCATGAAGCGTCGGACTAAACGGAGAGTCTTGATGCGGATTTCATGTGTCGGTGCGGGTCCTGCCGGATTGTACTTCGCGATCGTGATGAAGCGGCGCGACCCGAACCATGAGATCGTCGTCCACGAGCGAAACCCTGCGGGCACGACCCATGGCTGGGGCGTCGTCTTCTGGGACGATCTTCTTGCCACCCTGCGGGCCAACGATCCGGACAGCGCGCAGGCGATCGCGGATGCGGCGGTGCCCTGGTCCGGGCAAGTGGTCGATGTCGAGGGGCAGCCGCCGCTTCACGCCGGGGGCGGGGGCTACGGCATATGCCGCCGTCGCCTCCTGCAGATCCTGATCGAGCGGGCGCTCGCGCTCGGCGTCGAGCTGCGGTTCGAGAGCGAGATCAGCGACCTGAGTCAGGTCGCCGACGCCGACCTCATCGTGGCGGCAGACGGCGTCGCGAGTCAGTTGCGTCGGCACCGCGCGGATCGGTTCCGGCCGCAGATCGAAGCCGGCCGCAACAAGTACATCTGGCTTGCAACGACACAGCGATTTCCGTCCTTCACCTTCGGATTCGTTCCGACCCGCGCCGGATGGGTCTGGTTTCACGCCTATTCCTTCAAGGAGGGAATGAGTACCTTCATCGTGGAATGCGCGCCGGAGACGTGGAACGGGCTCGGTCTGGGCACGATGCCCGCGGATGCCGAGCTGCGGGTGCTGGAAAGCCTATTCGCCAAGCATCTCGACGGCCACGCACTGATCAGCCGCGATGGCCATGACACCCGACTGCCATGGTTGAGCTTCCGCATGTTGGCCAACCGAACGTGGCGCGCGGACAACGTGGTGCTGATCGGCGACGCCGCACACACGACCCATTTCACGATCGGTTCGGGAACGCGTCTCGCCATCGACGACGCGACCGCCCTGGCCTCGGTCTTGGGCGAGCACGACAGCCTTCCCCACGCCCTCGACGCGTACGACCATCGACGCCGCCGCGCCCTCGCCCGCGTGCAACGGGATGCGCGCCTGAGTGCGGAATGGTTCGAGAACCTTCCACGCTACATCCGCTACAACGCGCCCACCTTCTTGACGCTCCTGCTCGCGAGGCGCTCGCGCCTGCTCAAGCGGATGCCTGCGAGAACGTATCTGTATTTGCGCGGTCACTATACCAAATTGACCGGTCGCGGAGGTTCGCCTCTCGCGCGGATCGGCAGACCCGCGCACCCGTTCGGACCGAAAGCCGATTGCGGCATCTCCGGAGCCGAACCGGGAACGCCCCACCGTTGACGCTGACAGCGCCGGAGCGGGCCAGGGTCAAAACCCAATCAACTTGACTGTATGAGGCGCCGCTTTCGACCGACTTTATTGAAAAACTCCGGGGCAGTGCACCACGCGTCGCCCAGCACGGGTCGTTGGAGAATGTTTGTCTCCTGCCGGTGATACGATGCCGCGATAGCTGCTTATCCCGAGCAATCTGGAAGTAGAATCTTCTCCGGAGGCCGCGGCTAGCGGTGCTGCTCCGGGCCGATCCCGAGTTTTTCAACGAAATCGACCTCAAGCGGACCTTGCACCTGTAGGTTTTTCTCATCAAACTTTCGGTGCGGTTGGAGGCAGCAATACTATGCCCGATTGGTTTCTGGTTCTGCTCGGCATCTGTCTAGGTCTGATGCTCATCGCCGTCGTCATGTGGGTCGCACTCACGACCGCGGCGCGGGGATGGGGGAGATCATGGTTTAGCCGCCCATCTCAACGTGAAGACACAGGGATCAGCGTTGGCACGCCCAGTGGCCAGATCGGAGAATGGGGACAGACTGACGTCGGCTAATCACCAAGGCCGTGAGAAAACACGAGGGTCGTAGACGGATCTCCGCTTGGACGCTCGGGGTAGGGCTGACATCGGCACCCTGACGGCATGCGGATCGTCATTCAGGATGTCGTGATGGCGGTCGTGGAGACGGTTGTTGTATGATTTCGGAGTTCGCCTGCGTTTTCACACAGCCTCTACCTCAGCAACTATTCCCACGATCAAGCTGATTGGGTTTTGTCCCGAGCCTTCGACGCCTCACAACCGGTTCGGCAACGTCTCACCGCCCGACGCCGCCGGCGTCTCGCTTGGGCTCGCATCTGCTGTTTCGCCCTGATCTGGCCAAGGCGGAAAGGGCATCCAGTCTGTGAACGCGTCCGACGCGTAGCCGTAGTCGCACGAAGCGACCCGCCAGGGCTCGCTGTCCCCGGAACTGACCGGATCCCAGCGAATGACGGCTCGGCGGTCCGGCTCGCGCCGGTTGATGGCAATGATCCAGCGACCGTCACGGGGCGCCCGATCCATGATCCGCCAGCTCCACATCGCTCAATCCTCGGATCCTCAGACCTGGGGACCCTTAACGCCGGATCAGGTCAGACCGTTCGATGGGCTCAACTCAAATCCTTCGTCGCGCGTCAGCCCGGCTGGCGCTGGAACCGTATCCAACCTGATGGCATCAGGCCGGCGTCTCTGGGGCGGCCCCACGCCACGGCACCGTTCGGCCGGGAGAACCTCGCCAATCGATGCCACGCCTTGGCGGGAACGGCTTGTTCCCCGGCCATTGCCCAGACATGTCAAGGAATATTGCAATCGAGAAGACGCTCCGTACGCTGATCCCGCGCGACGAAAGGCGATCGGTTTAAGATCAAGCTGTCTTCGTCGAGAAGGACCGCTTTCGGGTACGTCATGTATCCATGCATCATCAGCGCTTCGGAACGGCATTGGGCCGTCTGACATGCGGGCGAGCGGTCGGGATGGATCAGGCCAAGCGTGTGCAGCAACTCGTGTCCCATCCCACCGATCCATCGACACCGGCCTGCGACCTCGGCTGCGTTTGCCTTCACACAAGCAGGCACGATCTTTTCTCCGCTCAGTCCCCGCAGGTCATTCGCCGAAACCACCGCGAGACCACTGCCGCCCGCGCCGGATTGCCCGCACGCGTGATCGGCATCGACGTAGACCATGTAGCGGGCCTTTGGGTCGTTTAACTTGGCAACGCTGAGCCGCATCAGTTCTTCGAGCGTGTTGCGGTAGAACGCATTGTAGCCGGTATGCCGTTCAGTAGAGCTGAACCATTTGGCCGGCTTGTCCGATCGAACGGTGAGGACGGCCGGCTTGGACATCCGGAACGTCTTGCCATTCATTTTTTGTCTAAGCCAAGACTGAAAATGCCGCGCTGAAAATTCAATTTTTTTGGAATATGTCTTGGACACAGAGTGATCGCTCGGTACCAGATAAATGAAAATGACCTCTCCAGACGCGTTGGCGTCGGCCTGGGCGGCCGCCGCACTTTGCCCAGCGTGAAACAGGAGCAGCATCATGGCGATGGCGGCGGTGATGCGGTTCGGCGACATGCCAAGCAGGATGACATATCATTTGTTGATGAGGGGTGTCCCCGCAGCCCGAAATCGGCGCTCTCGTCCGGTTCATGCAGGCGAGCACAAGCTCAGCCGCGAAGCCACCATGAGCGGCCCGTCCCACGGACCCGTTCTACGGGGCGAGACACGCCGGCACGCGCCGCGCTTTCATGGGCACGCTGGTTCCCCGGCCATCGCCGAGACCGGCGCGGAACGCCATCCGCGCCGCCGTTGTTTCTCCCGCCAGCAGTGGGGAGGAACGGCATGCGAATTCTTGCGACGGCGTTGGCGCTGACGGTCATGACGGGGCTCGGCGCCGGGGCCGCGGAAGCCAAGGGATGCATCAAGGGGGCGATCATCGGCGGTGTCGCCGGGCACTATCTGGCCGAGCGCGGCGTGGTCGGTGCCGTGGCCGGCTGTCTGGCCGGGCGCGCTTTGGCGAACCGCCGGGCGCGGCGGGAGGTCGATTACGGCTCCCGGGTCCAGCCCCGCGGGGCCGGCTATGGCGATGGGCCCACCTATCCGAGCCGGAACTACCGGTATTGATGCACGAAGGGGCGCCGTTCGGCGCCCCTTCTCGTTTCTGCAGCTTTCCGACACGGCCCGGGCCGCGCGAAATGTCCGGTGACCGCTTCGTCGGAATGCGCCTTAGTGTCTCTCACAAAACTCCCGCCGCGCCGTCGTACTCAGAGAGGAGACGACCGGTGATCGGGAGTTTTGTGAGGCACTCTTAGAGTCCGTCCGATAAGTCATGATGCTCGCCCGAGCCTTCGGACGAGGATCATGACGGCGGCGGCGTAGAGGAAGGCCTGGGCCGAGGCGAGGG
>NZ_LMNS01000037.1 GCF_001423405.1 Methylobacterium sp. Leaf123
GCACGGTTATGCTGCCGGCGAGTGGTCGGGGTCCACATGGCACGTCCAGATCAGGCTTCAGCACCCTTCTGGAATCACCGCCATCCCGGCCACTCAACCCCGGCCAGACATTATCGGACGGGCTCTCAGGCCGGCGCCTCTTGATCGTTGTTTTGACGCGCATTCTTTCGACGAACCGGTTTCCACTTCGTCGGAATGCGCTCTAGCCGAGACTCGCGACGACGTTGCTTGCGATGCGATGCATGCGCATCGCGGCCCACCGGGCGCATGCGGCCGATGACGTCATTGTCCTCGGTTATTCGACGGCCGGCCGGCCGGGGGCAACCTGATATGGCTCGGCATGCACCGGTCTCGATACGCCCCGTGCCTTGGTGCCAGGCAAGATTTCGAAGCGTGGATCGAAATCCACCATCGTGGCGGCCAGACGCGCCAGGATACTGGCGTCACCTTGAACCTGTGCAGTCCCGTCGGCGATCTGAGCCTCAAGGTTCTTGGCGCCGACCATTGTCTGCTCAAGATCCGACCGGTTGATGGTGAGCGTCAGGTCGGGCCGTTCGGACTGGAAACCCGCAATGCTGGTCAGCGTCGCGTTCTCCAACTCGACGACGAACCGCTCGCCATTGTCCGGCGTGATCAGGTTGATGGTGAAGCGCATCCCCTCCGCCATGCGGCTGTCCATGCGGATGGCGAGGAAGTTCAGGAACAGCTCGGTCGACATCGCCCGCACCACGTCAGGGCTGCTCGAATTCGCCGTTTCTCCCTCAGGGATACCGCTGCGAAGCTCGTAGGCTCCCGCGAGGAAGCTATTGCGCAGGCCGGGATTCTCTTGCTGGTAGCCAACCTGCTCGAAGATGTCGGCCAAAAGGTCTTTGGCTGCCCTGTTCTGCGGCTCCGCCTGGACCAACTTGTTGACGATTTCCTGAGCGAGAAGATATTTGCCCTCGTCGTGCAAGCGCCGGCCGCGAGTGAGGATCGCCTCCGCGCCGCCCATCATCTCGACGTAGAGGGGGGCGCTCTCGGATGGCGCCAGCGGGACCAGTGTCGCCGGGTTGCAGTCCCAGAAGCCGAGGTAGCGCTGGATCACGCCGCGGCTGTTGTGCTCGGGCGAGCCGTGATAGCCGCGGCAATACCATTTCTGCTGTAGACTTCGCGGCACCTCGTAGACGGTGTGGATCTCATTGATCGTCACGCCCCGATTCGCGAGATGGAGGACTTGGTTGTTCATGTGGGCATAGAGGTCGCGTTGCGCCCGCAGCACCTCTTGGATCCGCGCGTTGCTCCAGCGTGGCCAATGGTGCGAGGCGAACATCACCTCGGCCTCGAAGCCGAAGCGGTAGAGCGCCTCGTTGATGTACTTGGACCAATTGAGGGGATCGCGAACCTGGGCACCCCTCAGCGTGTAGATGTTGTGCAAGGACGCGATGACGTTCTCGGCCATCCAGAGCGCCTTCCATTCGGGAAGATAGGTGTTCATCTCCCGCGGCGCTTCGGTGTTGGGCGTGTTCTGGAAGACCATCCGCACGCCATCGACTTCGAATTCCTCGATCGGTTGCTCGACATGCCGCGTTGGAGCGATCAGGCCGCTGGTGCCAGACGAAACGCGCTGACCGAGCCCTTGTCCAACATAGCCGTGAGGATCCGACGGCAGCAGGAGCCCATACTGATAGAAGAGCCGCCGGTTCATGGCGTTTCCGGCATAGACGTTCTCGGCTACAGTATGGGCCATGAAGCCGGCCGGGGCGATCACCGGCACCCTGCCGGACCGCACATCTTCCTCGTCGAGAATACCGCGCACGCCGCCCCAGTGGTCCCCGTGCGTGTGGGAGTAGATCACAGCGGAGATCGGTCGGCCTCTGCCCACATGCGTCTGGAATAGCGTCCAGGCGGCGCGTGCCGTTTCCTGGCTGACGAGCGGATCGAACACGATCCACCCGGACTTTCCGCGCACGATCGTGAGGTCAGAGAGATCGAAGCCGCGCACCTGATAGATGCCGGGCACGACTTCGTAGAGCCCGTAATTGTTATTGAGCCGCGAGATCCGAACCAAGGACGGGTGGACGCTGTCGAATGCATCCTGTTCGTCGAGGAAGCGGAACTGCTGCATGTCCCAAGCGACGTGGCCGGCATCGGCCTTAATGGTCATCTCGGTCATGGGGGCGATGAGCCCCCTTCGCTGCTCCTCGAAGTCCCGGTCATCGGTGAACGGCAGACCTGCCCCGGCCCGGCGCAAAGCCTCACGGGTAAAGGTCGAGGGCGGCTTGCCCTTCGGGTGGAAATGACCCGCCGAGGGAGGACCGCCCGCAGGATCGCCGCGATCGCCCTGCGTCCGCGCGAAGCCCCCCTCCACCGCGAAGCCGCTCGCGACGGAGAAGGCCGCGCCGGCCGCCGGAAGGGCCTTGATGAACTCGCGTCGCGTCGACATCCGCTGCCCCCGTTCCGGATGAAAAAAGGCTTTCGGTGAGAGTGGCCCGATTAACGGGCTTCGATCAGCGCCAAGCGCAGACGCGGCGTCCGCGCCGCCACCAGCAGACCCTGCGGCGGCGCGGGCCGACGACGACGACCCGGGCCTGCTCCACGGGCGAGCCGTCCGTGTCCCCGCCGGGCGGCGCCGTCCCGAGGGAGCCAACCGTAAGTCCGAGCGGGGCGGCCTCCGCCGCGCCCGGCAGCAGAGCGAGGCCCAGGCCCGCCAGAGCGGCGGACGAGATGCGTCCGAGGGCGGCCCGGCGGCTCATCGTTGCGGTCATCGACGTCATGGCTGTTCCTCCGTGCTGAAAACCGTCACCGCGGCCCCGCGCCGATGCGGTACGGCGTGGCGGCCGCTGCGAGCTGCGGTCTTCCGAACAGGCCGACCCAAAGCCACGACAGGCCCGCGGCCAGCAGGTCGCACGAGACGAACAGCCCGATCGCCCACAGGCCCGAATACGGCCACTGCGCGATGATGGCCGCGCCGAGCAGCACCGAGAGGAGCGCGAATAGAATCACCGCGGCGCGGGAGGCCTGCGCCTCGTGGGCGATGCCCCAAAGCGCGCGCGCCACGCCCGAGGCGATCAGGGTCGCGCCGAGGACGAGGGTGAGCGCGAGCGAGGCTTCGAGCGGCCGGAGGACCGCATAGAGGCCGCCGAAGAGGTAGAGCAGGCCGGCCAGGAACCGGACGGCGCGCGAACGCCACGCCTCGGTCTCCCGCGGATTCATGAGGGCCTCGATGATCTCGACGATCCCGGCCACGAGCAGCAGCGCCCCGTACCAAAGTGTGCTCACGGCCGTGAGCGTCACCACCATGAACAGGCCGCCGATGCCGAGCAGGAGCAGCAGGGCACCGGCCCCGGTGAACCACCATCGGCTGCGCCCCGCGGTATCGGCCGTACCGTTGAAGGCTGCGATGCTGACCATGCGCACTCTCCTTCGATGTTCAATGAATGTTGTTCGGTGAGAGGCCCCGATCGATTGGTGCGATTCAGCCTGAAAGCTGAAACGAGCGGGTTGAGGTGAATCAAATACGCTCACCGGCGCGCCGATCGCCCGCATGCCGGCCGGTGATCAGGGCAAGAGCCGTGTGGGCCCCTCCGGCGCGAGGCGTCCGACCGAGCTGCCCGCGCAGCCCATAAGCCAGCTCGCCGCCAGGGCGAGCGCCTCGTCGATCGGCCTCGGGCGATAGCCGAGTTCGCTGCGCGCCTTGCCGTCGTCGAGGGGAACGGAGGCGAGGGCGAGGCGCACGCCCTCTCGGGTCGCTGCCGGGGGGCGCCGAAGGACGTGGTCGGCGGTCCACTCGGCGAGCGCCGCCACCGTCAGGGCCACGCTGCCCGGCAGGGCACATGACGGCATCGTCCGGCCCGAGCGGCGCTCCAGCCGGCTCAGAAGCTGGCGCAGCGGCAGGTTCTCCCCGCCGAGCACGTAGCGCTGCCCCGCACGGCCCCGCTCGCCCACGAGCCGCAGGCCGTCGGCCGCATCGCGGACATCTACGAGGTTCAGCACGCAGTCGAGGAAGGCCGGCGCATGGCCGTTCAGGAACAGCGACAGCATCGTCGTGGGCGGCGTCATGTTCCAATCCTCGGGGCCGACCGGAACCGTCGGGCTCGCGATCACGACGTCGCGTCCCGCCTCGGCGGCGGCGAGCGCCGCCCACTCGGCGAGCCACTTCGAGCGCGTGTAGGGGCCGGGCATCCGGTCGAAGGCAGGGAGAACGTCGCCGCGCACCGGCGCCCCGTCGCGGGAGCCCACCAGCAGGATCGCCTCGGTGGAGCAATGGATCACCCGCACGCCGTGTGGCACGGCGGCCAGGAGATGCTCCGTCCCCATCGCGTTGACGCGCAGGAAAGCGGCCCGGTCGGGCGCCCAGAGATGCGAGACGCCGGCAAGGTGATAGACCCTTTCGACGCCGTCCATCGCCTGCGAGAGGGCGCCGGGATCGAGGATCGAGCCGTGGCGGAACTCGGCGCCCGGCGGGAGGGCGCAGGGATCGACGCAGTCGTAGACCCGAACGGCGCGGCCGGCATCGAGCAGCGAGCGGACGAGATTCCGGCCGATGAAGCCGCATCCACCGGTGACGAGATCGAGCGCGGGCATCGGCCTCCCCCTGCAAACACTGCAAGACTTGCACTGTCGATGCCACGGAGAAGATGCTCGTTGATTTCCATCAAAGCCGAAAATCAACTTACGGCGTTTGCCGTGCTGCGGGGCCGTACCATCGAGATTGATTTGACGGATCGATCCTCAGACCATCTCCCGGATTCGGCGTGCGGCCTCTGGCGTCAGGAGATGGGCGCCCCAGCCCTTGCCGATCATCGCCTGCGCCGAGCCGGGCCACGCGAGCAGCATCATCGCCGCCCCGACCACCGGCACCACGCCGGGCGAGTCGAGGCCGGCGGGCGTCAGTTCCTCCCGTGCATCCGCGAAGGGGCCTGAGTCGGCGAGCAGCTGCGTGATCGTCCCGATGAGGGCGCGGCGGCTGCGGTGGTGCAGGGCTGTGCCGAGCAGCGCCTGAAGGGCGAGCCGCGTGCGCACGCCCGGACGTCCGCTCGCACACGGCAGGTCATCGCAGCCGAGCGAGACCCGCACGAGCCGATCCGCGAGGTTGAGCCCTGCGAGCGTCGCGGCCATCGGCTCGACGAGGCGCGGATTGGCGTCGATGTAGAGCGGATCGCCGCCCGCCTCGTTCGTGAAGTAATCGACCGAGAGAGCACCGTGCCAGGACAGATGCGCGCCGATCCGGGCGAGGTCGGCTGCGATTGCCGGCCGGTCGACACTCTCCTTGAGGGCTGCGCCGCCGCCCGCGCCCTCGACGAGCCGGCGCGTGGCGTGAAAGCCGACGAGGCGCCCCGCTTGGAACACCGCCTGGGCCTGCTCCAGCGGCCCGCGCACCCAGCCCTGCAGCAGGATCGGACCGCCTGCCGCCGCCGCACCGATCTCGGCCAGCGCCCGGTTGCGCTCTGCCGGGCTGCGGATCGGCCATGTGCCACGGCCCGCCGTGCCCAAAACCGTCTTGGCCACGAACGGGAAGCGCTCGCACCGGGCGAGTTCGCCGGCATCGTCGAGGAGGATCGCCGGGGGCTGCGGCAGGCCGAGTTCGCGCAGGAGGTCGTGGAGTCCGAGCTTCGTCTGTAGGCGGTCGTAGGCGGCGAAGGCTGGCGCGGCCAGCGCCACGAGCGGGCGCAGCCTGTCGGCGATGCGCGCGACGAGGTAGCCCTGCTCGTGGATCGGCACGAGCACGTCGAAGCGGTCCCGTTCCAACACCTGTTCGAGGAAGCGCCGGAAGCCGTCCGGATCGGTGCCGAGCGGCGGACAGCGATAGCGGCGGAGGACCAAGCGCGAGAACCGCCCGAGACAGATCGGCGCCGGGTCGCAATAGGCGACCGCGTGGCCCGCCAGGGCCAGGGCGGTGATCGCTTCGCGAGCGGAGGTGCTGCTGCCTTCAGTGAGGAGGACGCGCATGCCGGCCTTCGCGGATCGCGCCGGCCTTCGCGGTCGGCGCCGCCCGATCCGATTCTCCGTTCGGGCGAGCCGACATTGACTCATCTCAAATCGGCCGCCCCGCCGCCCGGATACGGATGGTGTTACGACGTGGCGGGATTTGGGCTCGACCGGGGGAAACTCGGATGGAGTTCCGAAAATACGTGGCCGAGACCATCTGCACCGTCTGGCCCACCTTCGCCGGCTGCGGCAGCGCCGTGCTCGCAGCGGCCATCCCGCAAGTCGGTATCAGGCTGCCGGGCGTGGCGCTGGAGCATCGTGCCGAAAGGGGGCCCCCGACTTTCCGAAAAATACATTGCAAAGACAAGACGATAGAGCATCGTGCCGGACCTGATATTCGGCACGCTGCTTTGGCGTTCGGGTTGAGCGTCGTGACGATGGCCTACGCCATCGGCCACGTCTCGGGCTGCCGCCTCAATCCGGCCGTGACCTGCGGGCTCGCCAAGGGTTTTGCCGCCAACGGCTACGGCGAGCATTTGCCGGGGCGCTACTCGATGATGGCCTGCCTCCTCTCGGAGGTGATGCTCACGATGACGTTCCTGTTCGTCATCATGCTGTGGCGGGCGATTGCGGCCGAGATCGACAAGGATCTCACCAAGCACACGGCCGAGGAGATCGGCCGCTGCCGGAGCCATGCCTGACACCGCGCCGAAGCGAGACGGGACCGTCCGGGCGCCCTTCTGGCGGGCGATCGACCGGTTCTACGCCGCTCCCTATGGACTGCCCTGGCGCGGGAAAATGCCGGCTGGCACTTCGAGGCTTTTGGAGGAGGCCCGCATGAGGCACGACGCGACATCCCGAGGCGGTGGATCGGCCGCGCAGCTTGAGCCGCGTCACGATCCGTCTTCCGTCTTGCGCGGACCCGAACCGCATCCGCCCTGCGGCCCGCCGCCGCTGGAGGTCGAGCCGAGGCCGGCTCCGGCCCTGCCGCCGCATTCCCCGGCGACCGCTGGCCCTTCCGCCGCCCCGCTGCACCCTTCCTCCGGCGCGACGCCTGGGATCCCGCCTTTCGGTCCACCGCGGTTCGAGGTCGAACCGGACTTCGTCCACCATCTCGGCCCCCATTCCCCGGCCCTGCCGGAGGAGGCGGCACGCCCTGAGGGCGGCGGAATTCCCAGTTCTCCTGCTTCCCCTCGTCCGGATTGATCCATCGCATGTCGGGCCCGGCGGGCCTGCCTAGCGTGGTCACGAACGCAGCCTGGAGAAGGCCGGGGCTCTGCCGGCCGGGGAGGCACGATGACGTCCCACGTCTTCCGAGACCGGACCGAGGCCGGTCGGCAACTCGCCGACCGGCTCGCCGACTATGCCGGGCGTCCGGACGTGATCGTCCTGGCGCTGCCCCGCGGCGGCGTGCCGGTCGCCGTCGAGATCGCCAGGGCGCTGCACGCGCCGCTCGACCTCTTCGTCGTGCGCAAGCTCGGCGTGCCCGGCTACGAGGAACTGGCGATGGGCGCCATCGCCAGCGGCGGCAGCCAAGTCCTCAACGACGACATCGTCACCTCTCTGAAGATCCCGCCCCACGTCGTGGAGGCGGTGGCCGCACAGGAGCGCGAGGAGCTGCTGCGGCGCGAGCGGCTCTACCGAGGCGGCCTGCCGCCCGCCGCGGTCCGCGGGCGCACCGTCATCCTCGTCGATGACGGGTTGGCCACCGGCGCCACGATGCAGGCCGCCATCCGCGCGGTCCGCCAAGGAGGCCCCGCGAAAATCGTCGCCGCGGTGCCGACGACCTCGCGGGAGACCGCCGAACGGCTCGCGGGCGAGGCCGACGCCGTCGTCTACGCCGTGCTGCCGAAGCCGTTCCTCTCGGTCGGAGCCTCCTACTTCGATTTCAGCCAGACGAGCGACGATGAGGTGCGCCGCCTGATTCATCCTTTCCTGTCTCCGACCCCGGAGCCGGCGCCCGAGGAGCACGACCCAACGCTCCTCGCCCGGCTGCGGGATGCCGCGCTGCCGCTATCAGGGGAGGAGCGGAACTACGATCCGCTGATTGCGCTGATCGGGCAGGCCCGCTTCGTCCTACTGGGAGAGGCGACACACGGGACCCACGAGTTCTACGAGGAGCGGGCGGCGATCACCAAGCGGCTAATCCGCGAGAAGGGCGTGCGGGCCGTGGCGATCGAGGCCGACTGGCCCGATGCGTGGCGGGTGAACCGCTATGTGCGCGGCGACAGCGAGGATCTCGACGCCGTCGAGGCCCTGTCCGGCTTCCGGCGCTTCCCGACCTGGATGTGGCGCAACACCGAGATGGTCGGCTTCGTCGAGTGGCTGCGCGCCCACAACCGCACCCTGCGGGAGGGCACGGACAAAGTCGGGCTCTACGGCATCGATCTCTACAGCCTGCGCGCCTCGATGAAGGCGGTGATTCGCTTCCTCGACGCCGTCGATCCGCCCGCCGCCGATCAGGCCCGCGCCCGCTACGCCTGCTTCGACCGCTACGGCGAGGACACGCGCGGCTACGGGCTGATGACGGGCCTGGGGGTGTCCGAGTCCTGCCGGGAGCAGGCGCTCGGCCAACTCCTGAGCCTGCAGCGGCGTGCGCGGGACACGCTCTCCTGGGCCGGCGACGCCGACCCCGACGAGCTGTTCAGCGCCGAGCAGAACGCGCGCGCCGTCGCGAGCGCGGAGGCCTATTACCGCACCATGTTCGTCGAGGACGTCTCCTCGTGGAACCTGCGCGACCGGCACATGGCCGACTGCCTCGACGCGATCGCGGCCCATCGCGGCGGCGGCGGCGCGCCTGGGCGGATCGTTGTCTGGGCGCACAACTCCCATCTCGGCGACGCCCGCGCGACCGAGCGCGCGCGCAGCGGCGAGTTCAACCTCGGCCAGCTGCTGCGGGAGCGCCATGGCCGCGCGGTCGTGAATATCGGCTTCACCACCTCCTCGGGCACGGTCACGGCCGCCTCCGACTGGGATGCGCCGGCCGAGCGCAAGCGCATCCGGCCGCCCCTGCCCGGCAGCTACGAGGCTCTCTTCCACGCCCTCGGGCTGGCCCGCTTCCTGATGCCGCTGACCGCCGGATCCCCGGCCGCGGCGGATCTCGGCGCGCCCCGGCTCGAACGCGCAATCGGCGTCGTCTACGCGCCCGGCACCGAGCGGCAGAGCCACTATTTCGAGGCCCGCCTGTCCGAGCAGTTCGATGCGCTCGTCCACATCGAGCGGACGCGGGCGGTGACGCCGCTTGAGACGACTGCCGTCTGGGAGGCGGGCGAGGTCCCTGAGACCTTCCCCGCGGGCCTGTGAGCGTGGCGAGGGAGGGGGAGATGGGCGCAACCACCGCTGCGAGCCTGGAGGTCGCAGTCCGGGTGGGGCGGGCCTGCCTGTCGGCGAGCCTGCGCGTGCCCGCCGGTCCCCTCGGGCTCGTCGTCTTCCCGCACGGCGCCGGCAGCAGACGATTCAGCCCGCGCAACGCTTACGTGGCGCGCCACCTCAACGCGGCGGGGTTCGCCACCCTGTTCGCCGACCTCCTGACCGCCGCGGAGAAGGAGCGGACTGGTTTCGCCAGCACCTGACGTCGAAGTTCCCGGACTTGCGCTAGATCAACGGGCGGCCGGGAGGGGCCCGCTAACCTCGGCGTGACGCCGCGTGCCCGGCACGCCGGCCGATGGAGGCGGTCGATGAACGAGGGTGCCGCGCAGGCGCGTCGGGCGCAAACGCAGGCGGGGCAGGCCGCACCGATGGACGCCGACCGTCTGGAAGCCGGCCTCGTAGCCGTGATCCGCGCGCTCCTGGCCGAGTTGAACCCGGCGGCCCGGCCACCCCGCATCGCCCTCGACAGCGACCTCGTCCGCGATCTCGCCCTCGACAGCCTCGGCCGCGCGGAACTGCTGCTGCGGCTGTCGCGCCGCTTCCATGTCGCCCTGCCAGACCGGCTGATCGGCGAGGCCGCGACCCCGGCCGAGCTGTTGGCCGCGATCCGGGCCGCCGGCCCGGCCCCGCAGCCGGCCCAGGAGCCGCAACCCGAGGCGCCCGCACCGGCACTGCCGACGGCGGAAGAGCCGCTTCAGGCCGCGACCCTCCTCGATGCGCTCGCCTTCCATGTCGGCCTGCATCCAGACCGTCCGCACCTGCGCCTGTGCCCGGAGCCCGGACGCGAGGCGGTCGTGACCTATGCCGAACTCGACCGCAGCGCCCGCCGCGTCGCCGCCGGCCTCGTCCGGCACGGCCTCGTCCCCGGCGGCCGGGTCGCCGTCATGCTCCCCACGGGCCCGGCCTTCTTCGCGGCCTTCTTCGGCGCGCTGATCGCCGGCGGCGTCCCGGTGCCGCTCTATCCGCCGTTTCAGCGCGCCCGCATCGCGGACCATCTCGAACGCCAAGTTCGCATTCTCGCCAACGCGGCGCCCGAGCACCTGATCGCCTCGGAAGACATCGCCGCCTTCGCCCGACTCCTGCCGGGCCGTGTGCCCAGCCTGCGCCACGTCCTAACGCCGGAAGCGTTCGCGGCGCTGCCGCCGCTGGAGCGGGCGGTGCCGGCGGCGCCCGAGACTACGGCGCTGATCCAGTACACCTCGGGCAGCACGGGTGACCCGAAGGGCGTGGTGCTCACCCACGCCAACCTGCTCGCCAACGTCCGCGCCATGGGTGCAGCGATCGCGGCATCCTCGTCCGACGTGGTGGTGAGCTGGCTGCCGCTCTACCACGATATGGGCCTGATCGGCTGCTGGCTGGGCAGCCTTTATTTCGGCGCGCTCGCGGTGATCCTGCCGCCCCTGTCATTCCTCGCCGACCCGGGCCGCTGGCTGCGGGCGATCGAGCGGCACAGCGGCACCATCTCGGCGGCGCCCAACTTCGCATTCGAGCGCTGCCTGAAAGCGCTGCGCGACGAGGATCTCTCCGGCCTCGACCTCGGGTCGCTGCGCGTCCTTACCAACGGCGCCGAGCCGGTGAGCGCCGACACGCTGGCGCGCTTCGAGGCACGCTTTGCCGCCTTCGGCCTGCGCAAGGGCGTGCTGGCGCCGGTCTACGGCCTCGCCGAATGCGCGGTCGGGCTCGCCTTCCCGCCGCCGGGCCGGGCCGTGCTCGTCGACCGGATCGACCGGGACGCGCTGTCGCGCCGCGGGGTCGCGCGCCCGGCAGGCGAGGGCGCCGCCGCCATCGCCCTGGTGGCCTGCGGGCGCCCGCTGCCCGGTCATCAGATCCGCGTCGTCGATGCGGACGGGCGCGAGGTGGCCGAGCGCGTCGAGGGGCGCCTCCAGTTCAAGGGGCCCTCGGCGACGGCTGGCTACTTCCGCAACCCAGAGAAGACCCGCGCGCTGTTCGACGGCGATTGGCTGGAGAGCGGTGACCTCGCCTACCTCGCCTCGGGCGACGTCTACATCACCGGTCGGACCAAGGACATCATCATCCGGGCCGGGCGCAAGATCTATCCGCAGGAGCTGGAGGAGATCGCCGGCACCGTGCCCGGCGTGCGCAAGGGCTGCGTCGTCGCGTTCGAGAGCCCCGATCCCGACACCGGCACCGAGCGCCTGATCCTCGCCGCCGAGACTCGGGTGACCGACCCCGGCGCCCAGCGCGACCTGAGCCGGATGCTCGCCGCGGCGGCCGCCCGGGTGCTCGAACAGCCGCCCGACACGGTCCTCCTGTGCCCGCCGCACGCCGTGCCCAAGACCTCAAGCGGCAAGATCCGCCGATCCGCCGCGCGGGCGCTCTACGAATCCGGCGGGCTGGAGCGCCCGGCATCGCGGTGGCGCACCGAGATCGTGCCCGTGGCGCTGGCGGGCCTGCACGCTCTGTCCCGCCGGGCCGGGGAGGTGGCCTATGCGGCATGGTGGTGGACACTGCTGACGGCGACGGGCCTCGTACTGTGGCCCCTCGTTCTCCTGCTGCCGCGGCGCGCGTGGCGCCACGCCGCCCTGCGGTCCGGCGCGCGTACCTTTCTCCGCGCGGCCGGGATGCGTCCGGAGGTCACCGGCAGTCCGCCCGTGCCAGGACGCCCGGCGATCCTGGCGGCCAATCACGCGAGCTATCTCGACGCCGCCGTACTGGCGGCGATCCTGCCCGGCAGCCCGGCCTTCCTGGCCAAGCACGAACTGGCCGGGCAGGCCCTGGCGGGCCCGTTCCTGAGGCGCCTGGGCACCGCCTTCGTCCATCGCGGCGCCGCCGAGGGTGTCGCCGAAACGCAGGCGCTGCTGGAGCGCCTGCACGGCGGCGAGCGGATCGTCGCCTTCCCCGAGGGAACTTTCACGCGCCGGCCGGGGCTCGCCGGCTTCCATCTCGGCGCCTTCCTCGCTGCCTGCCAGGCCGGCGTCCCGGTGATCCCTTTGGCAATCACCGGCACCCGCTCGATCCTGCGTGCCGACCAGTGGTTCCCGCGCCGCGGCGCGATCCGCGTGGTCGTCGGCGCCCCGCTCGCGCCCGACGGCGACGACTTCCACGCCGCGATCCGCCTGCGCGACGCGACCCGCGCGGCGATCCTGTCCGCCTGCGGCGAGCCGGACCTCGCCGACGACCCGGCCGCTGCCGCCCCCAATGCCGTCCGGAAGGGGCCCGGCCCGTGAACACACCCCGCTATGAGCTAGATGTCGCCCTCCACGGCGTCGCCCACGAAGCGCTTGCCGGGACGATCCCCGACCTCCTGCGCCGCCAAGTTGCGCTGCGGCCGAACGGGGAGGCCTATGCCGCGTACGACGCTTTGGTCGGTACCTTCGTGACGCATGGCTGGTCCGAGATCGCGGGGCAGGTGGCGCAGCGGCGCGCCGCCCTGTCGGCGGAGGGGCTGGAGCCGGGTGCGCGGATCGCGCTCTGGCTGCCCAACGGGCTCGAATGGATCTGCTTCGACCACGCGGCCCTGTCGCTCGGGCTGGTGACGGTGCCGCTCTACGCCCGCGACGCGGTGGCGACCATCGCCGCCATTCTAGAGGATTCTGCCGCCGCCCTGCTGGTCGTGCAGCGCGGCGTCGACTGGCTGGACCTGCGACCCTTCGCGGTCCGCTGCGCCCTGAAGCGTGTCGTCGTCGTCGATCCGCCGACATCCCTCCCGGAGGAGGGCCCGGCCCGCGCCCTGGCGGCGTGGCTCGCCGCCGCGCGCGACCGGCCGCCCCCGGGGCCGGTCGCCGTCGAACCTAGGACGCTCGCCACCCTCGTCTATACCTCCGGCACCACCGGGACACCCAAGGGCGTCATGCTCAGCCACCGCAACCTGCTGTCGGTGGCCGGCGCCGTTCTGGCGCGCAATCCCGGCTCGGAGGCGGACGTGTTCCTGTCCTACCTGCCGCTCGCCCACATCTTCGAGCGGGTGGTGGGCTCCCTCATCCCACTGATGCTCGGCGCCAAGGTGGTGTTCGCCCGCTCGATCGAGACCCTGCGCGAAGATCTCGCCGCCTCCCGCCCGACGATCTTTCTGGCGGTCCCGAGCCTGCTCGACCGCCTGCGCGAGCGCGTCGCCGAGGCCGCCGGCCGCTCGGCGCTCCGGCAGCGGCTACTCGACGCGACGCTCGCGGTCGGCTGGGAGCGGGTCGAGGCGCGCCGCCTGGGGCAGCCGGTCCGGCTGCGGACCGCCCTGGCCTGGGCGGCGCTGGGCCCGCTTGTCGCGCGGCCGGTGCGGGCCGCCCTCGGGGGCCGCGTGCGGCTCGCGGTGTCGGGCGGCGCGCCGCTGGCGCCGAGGACCGCTCGCTTCTGCCTTAGCCTTGGCCTGCCGCTGGTAGAGGGCTATGGCCTGACCGAAGCGGCCTCCGCCGTCACCGGCGCGCGGGTCGGGGACGCGGTGCCGGGCAGCTCCGGACCGCCGCTGCCCGGCATGACGGTGCGGATCGGGGCAGACGGCGAGATCCTAGTGCGCTCGCCCGGCCTGATGCTCGGCTACTGGGGCCGGCCCGACCTCGACGCGCAGGTGCTGCGCGACGGCTGGCTGCACACCGGCGACCTCGGCACGATCACGGAGGGCCGGCTCGTCGTCGGCGGGCGGATGCGCGACCGCATCGTCCTGTCGAACGGCGAGAAGGTCTGGCCCGAGCCGATCGAGGCGGCGATCCGGGGCGATCCCCTGTTCGGGCAGATCATAGTGATCGGCGAGGGCCAGCCCCGGCTCTCGGCGCTCGCGGTGGTCGATGCGGTGGCCTGGGCCCGGCTCGCCGGGGAACTCGACCTCGACTCCGCGGCGGACGCCTCGCTCGACGCCGCGCCAGCCCGCCGCGCCGCCCTAGAGCGGATCGCCGCCCGCTTGAGCGATGTCGGCCGGGCCGGTCAGGTGCGGGCAGTGCGGCTGCTGCGCGAGCCTTGGACGGTCGAGCGGGGGCTCGTCACGCCCTCCCTGAAAGTCCGCCGGGCGGCCGTGTCGCGCGCCTTCGCCGTGCAGATCGAGGAAATGCGGGATGAGCGCGCCGCGCGCTTGGGGGATGAGCCTCGTCCTGTGCGTCCCGCCCCTTGATCCACCTCAAGGGCACCGCCTGGTGATCGGAGCACGCTCCAGGGCCTGGGAAACCCATCCTGAGAGTCCCGTCACAGCGTAAGTTGAGGAGACGGCGATGCGCACGATCGACAACGGCATCGAAGAGGTCATCGTGGCCGGCCTGAGCCTGGTCGTCGGGGCGGGCCTGATGCTCGCACCCTGGTATTTCGGTTTCATGGGAGAGGCGAAGGCGACGTGGAACGCCTGGATCTGCGGCTCGGCCGTGGCTGTCTTCGCCCTCCTCGCCATCATGCAGACCTTCGACTTGGAGGAGTACATTATCGCCATTGTCGGGGTATGGACCGTTGCAGCGCCCTGGCTCCTCGACTTCAAGGGCATCACGGCCGCCCGGTGGACGCATGTCGGCTTCGGCCTCGCCCTGTTGATTCTCGCTGGGATCGAGCTGTGGCGACTGCACGCCTCCCCGCGGGCGCATTCGGCCTGAGCAGCTCGTCCGAACGCCTCGCTGCTCCAGAGGATCGCGACGGGTTCCGATCCGCACGCCGTCGCCATGGCGGCCTGCTTCGTCACAGGTTGTCTGCTGATCGACGCCTTGCGCGAGCGCGCGGAGGACATGACGTTGGTCCTCCTGCTCGTCCTGATCGTGCTGGCGAACCTCGCAGGCGGCCTGCTCTTGTCGGCGCTCGCACCGGCCCTCGACACGATGCCGGCCCTGGAGCCGATCGTCCGCGCCCCTGGGGCGGATTGAACCGTCGCAGGCCGGTTTGCGCGAGATCAACGTCGCTTCCCGCGCACCGCTCTTACGCTCGCGGCCTCACGCTATTCAGGAGGCGACAATGACCGAGTCAGGAACGAAACTCACCATCAAGAGCGAAACGCCCGCCGAACTCCCGGCCGGCGCCTAGAGCGCATTCCGACGAAGTGGTCGCCGGTTCGGCGAAAGAATGCGCGTCAAAACAAAGATTTAGAGACGCCGGCCTGATGCAATCAGGTCGGATACGGCTCTAGGATTGGCGCCCGCTTGAGTCGCTGCGGCAGGACATCGACCAGTTCATCGACGATCTCGGGCGCAGCCTGCGGTCGGTGTCCTTCGGCCTTTCGGACTCTCTCAGCACACCCTTCGCCAGCGGTGCCCTGAACTGGCCGACGGGACCGGCCGCCGACATAGTCGGTAAGCCGACCTGCTACGAGATCACCGTCGAGCTGCCGGGGATGGACGAGAAGAACATCGAGGTGAAGGTGGCCGACGGAACGCTGACCATCCGCGGCGAAAGGCGGCACGAGCGCGAGGAGCCGGGGGAAGGCTACTATCTCGCCGAGCGGCGCTTCGGCGCTTTTGAACGCGCATTCCGCCTCCCGCAGGGCGTCGATGCCGGCCGGATCGAGGCGGTGCTCCGCAACGGTGTCCTGACGCTCACGCTGCCGAAGTCCCCCGAGGCCAAGGCCGAGACGACGATCGCGGTCCAGGCTGCGTGATAGAGGCCTGCTTCGTCCGCATTCGACGGAATCCCGCGACATGCCGCGCGTCACCCGGACGGGGCGGTCGCGCGGCGGAAGCGGCGCAGCGCCAGGACAAGGAACAGGCCCCCGATGCCGGCGATCGGTACGATCCGCGGCCAGACCAGGGCGAGCCCAGCGCCGCGATAAAGGATGGCCTGGGCGAAGGCAACGAAATGCACCGTGGGCGAGACCTGCAGCAGGGTCGCGAGCCAGGGCGGCATGCTTTCGAGCGGGGTGTTGCTGCCCGAAAGCATGGCGAGCGGCAGGTAGACCAGCAGGTAGAGCAGGCCGAGCTGGGGCATCGAGCGGGCGAGCGTGCCGAGATAGAGGCCGACCGCGGTCGCGAAGAACAGGTAGACCGCCGTGCCGGCGAGGAACAGCGGCAGCGATCCGGCGACCGGCACGCCCAGCAGCCCGCGCACGACGAGGACGAGGGACAAGCCCACCGCCGCGAGGATGACGGCGCCGTTCGCCCAGATCTTGGCCATGGCGATCTCGAAGGGCGAAACCGGCATGACGAGCAGGTGGTCGAGGGTGCCGTGCTCGCGCTCGCGCACGATCGCCGCCCCGGACAGGATGATCGCCAGCATCGTCACGCTGTTGATGATTCCCATGACGCTGGTGAACCACGGCGTTTCGGCATTGGGGTTGTAGGCGATCCGGGTGACGAGGCTCACCGGCGCGGGCGCGCTCTTGCGGCTCTGCGAGAGGAACCCGGCGATCTCGTCGGCGACGATCTGCTGCGCGTACCCCGCGCCGAGCCCCGCCTGCATCATCGCGGTGGCGTCCACGTTGAGCTGAAGTTCGGGCGTGCGGCGTCCGAGCAGGTCGCGGGTGAAGTTCGGCGGGATGTCGAGGACGAAGGTGTAGCGGCCCGCGTCCATGGCCCTGACCACCTCGCGCTCCGCGATCGGGACGGGAGGCCGGAACAGGGGAGGCAGGAAGGCCTGGGCGATGCGGCGCGAGAGGGGCGAGCGGTCCTCGTCGACGATCGCCACGGAGGCGTCGCGCACCTCCTGGGCGCTGCTGCGCGCCTGCGCCAGGATCGCCAGCGAGAAGCTGTAGAGGATCAGGCCGAGGAGCACGCTGTCGCGCATCAGGCTGCGCAGCTCCTTCGTGCCGAGCCAGAAGATCGCCGCCGCGCTGCGCATCGCGGTCCTCACTTCTCCTGCCCCCGCAGCATCGCGAGCGCGAGCAGCGTCAGGGCCGGCACGAACAGGGCGAGCCCGCCGATGGTCGGGGCGAGGTCGGAAAAGCCCAACCCCTTGGTGAAGGTGCCCAAGCACACCGGCAGGTAGTAGCTCATCGGAAAAAGGTCGCCGAGGATGCGGCCGACGCCCGTGAGCGAGGAGACCGGTACCAGCATCCCGGCGAACATCGTGGCCGGCAGCACCGTCAGGATCGCGGTGCCGAACAGGGCGGCGATCTGCGTCCGGGCGAAGGCCGAGACCAGCATCCCCCAGGCCGTGGTCGCGAAGACGTAGATCAGGGTGGCGAGCGCAAGCGTCGGGAAGCTGCCCCGCAGTGGCACCCGGAACACGACCAGCGCGAGGCCGACCATGAGCAGGAAGTTGACCATCGCCACGCCCGCATAGGGAAGCTGCTTGCCGAGCAGAAATTCGAGCCGGGTGAGTGGGGTGGCGTAGAGGTTGACGATGGAGCCGAGTTCGCGCTCGCGCACCACGGCGAGCGCCATCAGGATCGCCGGGATCAGGGCGAGCTGGAGCGCGATCTGGGCCGGTACCATGGCGTAGATGCTGTCGAAGCTCTGATTATACTTGAAGCGGACCGCGATGGCGGCGGGAGCCGTGTCGTGCCGCGCGGGCGACGGCGTGAGTGCCTGCTCATGCAGCGCGCTCAGGTAGCTGCGCACGGTCTGGGCCACGAAGGGCCGCGCACCGTCGATCCGGGCCGAGACCTGGGTCGGGCGCCCGCGGGCGAGGTCGCGCCCGAATTGCGGCGGGATCTCCAGGGCCGCCGCGATCTCGCCGCTGGCGAGCCGGCGGTCGAGGTCGGCCTCGTCGGTGAGGGCCGGCCGCTCGGCGAAGTAAGGGGAACCGCGCAGGGCTTCGAGATAGGCGCGGCTGGCGGGCGTCCGGTCGCGGTCGAGCACCGCGAAGCTGAGCCGGTCCACATCGGTGGAGATGCCGAAGCCGAACACCAGCATGAGCAGGCTGGTGCCGAGGACGGCGAAGCCGAGCCGCACCCGGTCGCGCAGGAGTTCGAGCGCCTCGCGGGCGGCGCAGGCGGCAAGCCGGCGCGGGCTGAACAGCCCGCCCGCCTCCGCCCCCCGCGGGGCGCGAGCGGCGGCAAGGTGTCCGGAGGTCTCGCCGCGGGCCGCCGCGGCCTCCTTCAGGAAGGCCACGAAGGCGTCTTCGAGGTCGGCCGCACCCTTGGCGGCGATCAGGCCCGCGGGCGTGTCGGTGGCAAGCACCCGGCCGGCATCCATGAGGGCGATGCGGTCGCAGCGCGCGGCCTCGTTCATGAAGTGGGTCGAGACGAAGATCGTCACCCCCTGGCGCCGGGCGAGGTCGGTCAGGAGCGCCCAGAACCGGTCGCGGGCGCGCGGATCGACGCCGGAGGTCGGCTCGTCGAGGATGAGCAGGTCCGGCCCGTGCACGATTGCGACGGCGAGCGACAGGCGCTGGCGCAGGCCGAGCGGCAGGTCGCGGGCGAGGGCGTCGGCATGGGCCTCCAGGCCGCAGGCGGTGAGCAACTCGGCGATCCGGGCTCGCGCTTGGGCCGGCGAGAGACGGAACAGCCGGGCGTGCAGGGCGAGGTTCTGCCGGACGCTCAGCTCGGCGTAGAGCGAGAAGCCCTGCGACATGTAGCCGACGCGGGCGCGGGTGGCGCGGTCGCGCGGGTCGAGGGGGCGGCCGAACAGCAGCGCCTCGCCCGCGCTCGGCGGCGTGAGCCCGGTCAGCATCTTCATCGTCGTGGTCTTGCCGCAGCCGTTCGAGCCGACGAAGCCGAAGATCTCTCCGCGCCGGATGGTGAAGCTCGCCCGATCGACGGCGGTGAAGCCGCCGAAGCGGCAGGTCAGGTCGCGCGCCGTGATGATCGGCTCGCCAACCGGAGGGTGGGGCAGGGGGGCTTCGGGCAGATGGCCATGGGAGAGGCGCGCGGTGGCGGGCGCCTCCCGTGGGCAGCCGGTCAGGACGGCGAAGGCGGCCTCGACATCGGCGGTGCCGGTCACTTGCAAAAGATCGGCCGGCGTGCCCGCGGCGACGACCCGCCCGGCCTCCATGGCGACGAGAAGGTCGAAGCGGGCGGCCTCCTGCATATAGGCGGTGGCGACCAGCACCGAGAGGCCGGGATGACCCGCTCGGATGCGCCCGATCAGGTCCCAGAACTGGCGCCGCGCCAACGGATCGACGCCGGTGGTCGGCTCGTCGAGGATGAGCAGGTCGGGATCGTGGATCAGGGCGCAGCAGAGCCCGAGCTTCTGCCGCATCCCGCCCGAGAGTTGACCGGCTGGCCGCTCAGCAGAGCCGGAAAGCCCAGTGCCGGCCAGCAGCAGCCCGATCCGCTCCTCCCGCTCCGGACCGGGCGGCCCGAACAGGCGGGCGAAGTAGAGCAGGTTCTCCCTCACTGTCAGCTCGGAATAGAGGTTCCGGCCGAGCCCCTGCGGCATGTAGGCGATACGCCCGCGGAGCACGGCGCGGTGCGCGGCCCGGCCAACCTCGCCGCCGAGCACCCAGGCCCGTCCCGCCTGGATCCGCCGCGTGCCCGCCAGGATCGACAGCAGCGTGGACTTGCCGACCCCGTCCGGCCCGATCAGCCCGACGATCCGGCCCGCAGGCAGCGCCAGCGAGACACTCTCGAGGGCCGTGCGCCCGCGGTAGCGGTGCGAGAGGGCGGCAGTGCGCACGAGCGCGTCCGCCTCGACCGCGAGCGCGCCCGTCACGGGCCCGCCGTCGGCGGGACGGGCGCCGGAACCGGAGCCGGGACGAGCCGCGCAGGCCAGACCGCCTCGGGATCGAGGCGCACGACGCCGATCCCCGGCAGGCCGGTGCGTACCAGCGCCTCGCGCCCACGCAACCGCTCGGGATTGACCCGCAGACGGACGCGGAACATCAGCTTGTCCCGTTCGTCCCGCGTCTCGACGGCCTTGGGCGTGAACTGGGCCCGGTCGGCCACGAACACCACCTTGGCCGGGACGACGCAGTCTGTGTCGGCGTCGAGCACGATGCGCGCTTCCGCCCCGAGGCTCGCGCGCCCGGCCTGCGCCGTCGGCAGATAGACGTCCATGTAGAGGTTGCCGGCATCGAGCATGGTGAAGACGCGTCCGCCCGCGGGCAGCACCTCGCCCTCGCCCGCGACGCGGTACTGGATCGGCCCGTCGCGGGGCGCAGTCAGCGCGTTGTCTGCGATGGTTACCCGGTAGAATTCGACGCTCTGGCGCGCGGCCTCGCGGGCGTGCCGGGCCGCCTCAACGCGAGCCGCGGCGGCGTCGCGGCCCGCGGCGGCGCCCTCGGCGTTGCGCTGGGTCACGAGCAGGGCGTGCTCGGCGACGCCAACCCGGGCGCTCGCGGCGTTCTGCGTCGCGAGCGCGCCGTCGAGCGCCTGCTGACGGGTGTCGAGCATCTCGTGCGTGGCATAGCCCTTGGCGACGAGGGGCGCGGTGCGGGCGACCTCCTGCCGGGCGAACCGCACCCGACTGCGCTCCAGTTCGAGGTTGGCGCTGGCCTCTTCGACCGCGCGCCGGGCCTGGGCGACGCTTGCCACGGTGGCCAGCACTGCGCTCTCCTGCTGGGCGAGCGCCTTTCCGGCCTCCTCGACGGCACCGTCGGCCTGCCGGACCAGGGCCTCCGCCTGGCGCATCTGCGCCTCGACGTCGCGGGTGTCCATCACCGCCACGACCTGGCCGGCACGCACGCTGTCACCCTCGGTGGCGAGGAGGCGAGCGACCCGGCCGGCGAACTTCGTGTCGATGTCGATCTGGTCGGCTTCCAGCCGCCCATTCCCCTGGACGAAGCCCGCCGGCAGCTCCGGCGGGCGGGCATGCCACCAGATATAGCCCGCCGCCGCCGCGGCTAGCAGGACCGCGGCAAGTGCGACGAGCGGCAGGATCGGCCGCTTCCGGGGAATGCCCTCCGCAGCCGGTAGGGCGACGAGGGCCGGGGCCGGGACGCTGCCAGGATCGGTCGGCACCGCCCATCCGGGATCTGCAACGCCCGTCGACCGAGCCTCGATGAGCGCGTTCCCGGCCGGAACGGTGTCGCGCGCAAATGTGTCGGGGGCGTCCGTCATGCAGCCGGCCTCTTGCGGACCCGGACGGGGGACGGCTCGGGCACGGCTCCGCGAATGGAGCGATCCGGCCGTGCCCATCTAACGACCGGCCCAGTCCCCGGCCTTTGATCTGGATCAGCGTCGGCCCTTCGAAGTCCCCTAGCGTCCGGGCTTGCACCGCGGATTCCGGCGGCATCAGGAGGTCACGGCGATGACGGCATTGCACGTGCGAGACGTGATGACGAGCCCGGTGGCGAGCGTTCCGCTGAGTGCTCGTATGGAGCAGGCTCTGGGGCTGATGCTTGAGCAGCCGGTCGGCAGCCTGCCGGTGCTCGGGACGGACGGTAGCGTCGTCGGCATCCTCACCGAGGGCGACCTTCTGGCCCGAGTGGAACTGGGCACGACAGGGCCGAAGCCCGGCTGGGTCCAATACCTAGCTGATCCGGGCCGGCTGGCGGAGACTTACGTGCGCGAGCACGGACGGCGGGTCGCCGACGTGATGTCGCGCATGGTCGTCACCGTCGCGCCCGAGACGGGAATCGACCAAGCGGCCGCGCTGATGACGCGGCTGCGCATCCGCTCCCTGCCCGTCATCGAGGCCGGACGCCTCGTCGGGATCGTCACACGCACGGATCTGCTGCGGGCCCTGCAGGCGGCCCTTCGCCGAGCCGCGGCAGCGCCCCCCCGCGACGACGCCGCGATCGGCGTCGACCTAGAGGCGGCCTTCGCCGAGGCGGGCGTCATCCCGGCCGGGAACATCGCAGTCTCGATCGAGGACGGTGCCATCACGCTGCGTGGGCTCCTGGCGGACGAACGCGTCTGCCGGGCGGCCTGCGCCGCAGCCGAGTCGGTGCCCGGCGTGCGCAGCGTCCACGACCGGCTGACCCGGATCGATATGAGTACCGGCCAGCGCGCTCGATCGAGCGCCGGCATAGATGCCGGACGCGCCGCCTGACGGGTTGTCGACGATGCTCGAAACCGACGAGCGTCCCCTGCCGCGTGCGGATCCGTCTCCGGACGGCGCAGCCTGGTCGGAGGCACGCCCCAGGCTCGAAGCGGCAGCGTCCGCCGACGACGAGCGCGATCTGCACGCGGTCGGCACCGCGATCGACGAGGCGTTCCATGCGGGCGTGGCGCGCCTCACCGTCGGGCTGTCCCCGGCCGCGCTCGCCGTCGCCTGGATGGACTGGGGCATCCACCTCGCCTTCTCCCCCGGCAAGCGGGCGGAGGTTACGGCCAAGGCGGTCCGTAAGGGCGAGCGGCTCGCGGGCTTCGTCCTGCGAAGCGTCTTGCAGAAGGGGGACGCGAAGCCCTGCATCGTGCCACTGCCGCAGGATCGGCGCTTCGACGATACCGCTTGGCGGCACTGGCCCTTCAGCCTCTACGCTCGGAGCTTCCTGCTCGCGCAGCAATGGTGGCACAACGCCACGACCGATGTGCCCGGCGTCGATCGCGCGCACGAGAACCTCGTCGCCTTCACGGCGCGCCAGTTGCTCGACGGGATCGCGCCGTCGAACACGGTGGCGACCGATCCGGTTGTGCTCGAAGAAACGTTGCGCAGCGGCGGGGCCAACCTCGTCGAGGGCTGGCTCAACACCGCCGAGGACGTCCGGCGCGTCCTCACCGGGCAGGCGCCCGTCGGCGCCGAGGCGTTCGCGGTTGGGCGCGACGTCGCCTCGACGCCGGGCCGGGTTGTCGCCCGCACCGGCCTGATCGAGCTGATCCAGTACGCGCCCGCGACCGTGGCGGTGCGGCCTGAGCCGGTGCTGATCGTGCCGGCCTGGATCATGAAGTTCTACATCTTCGACCTCTCGCCCGAAAACTCGCTCGTCCGCCATCTCGTCGCGGCGGGATTCTCCGTCTTCATGATATCCTGGCACAATCCCGGTCCCGCCGACCGGGATCTCTCCCTCGACGACGACCGGCTCGGGGTGATGGCGGCCCTCGGCGCCGTGGCGGCGATCCAGCCGGGGCGGCGGATCCACGCGGCCGGCTACTGCCTCGGCGGCACGCTGCTTTCCATCGCCGCCATGGCGCGGGACGCGGACGGGCGGCTCGGCTCGCTCACGCTGCTGGCTGCGCAGATCGACTTCACCGAGGCCGGGGAACTGACCCTCTTCGTCAGCGAAAGCGAGATCCGGTTCCTCAAGAGCCTGATGCGCACCACCGGCACCCTCGACGCGCGCCAGATGGCCGCTGCGTTCCGGCTCCTGCGCTCGAACGACCTGATCTGGTCGCGGAGCGTCAACAGCTACCTGCTCGGCCGGCGCGAGCCGATGACCGACCTGACCGCCTGGAACGCCGACACGACACGGATGCCGGCGCGAATGCAGTCCGAGTACCTGCGCCGGCTGTTCCTCGACAACGACCTCGCCGAAGGCCGCTTGCCCGCAGGCGGCCGTCCGGTGGCGCTCACCGACATCCGCGTGCCGGTCTTTGCGGTCGGCACCGAGCGCGACCACGTGGCGCCGTGGCGCTCGGTGTTCAAGTTCGGCCCGCTGACCCATTCGGAGGTGACCTTCCTGCTCGCCAGCGGCGGCCACAACGTCGGGATCGTCAGCCCGCCGGGGCACCCGAACCGGCATTACCGCGTGCAGACCCGCGCGGCGCACGACCCCTACCTCGACCCGGACCTCTGGATGCGCACCGCACGGCGTGGGGACGGCTCATGGTGGCCGAAATGGACGGCATGGCTCGCCGCCCGCTCCTGCCCGCCGGAGGCGCCGCCGGATTGCCCGGCCGATCTCGACTCGGCGCCGGGCCGCTACGTGCTGGAGAGCTGAGCCGTGGATGCGCTCCATTTCATCGAGAACCGCCCCTTCGCCGAGATCGCGGTCGGCGACACGGCGGCACTCACGCGGACACTGAAGGCTCAGGATCTCACCCTGTTCGCCCTCGCCTCCGGCGACACCAACCCCGCCTACGTCGATGCGGACTACGCCGCCGGCGACCGCTTCCACGGCATCGTTGCCCACGGCCTGTGGGGCGGCTCGCTGATCTCGGCGGTGCTGGGCACGGTTCTGCCGGGACCGGGGACGGTCTACCTCTCGCAGTCCCTGCAGTTCCTGTTCCCGGTGAAGGTCGGCGAGGCCGTCACCGCGCGGGTCACCGTGCGCGAGCGGGACGCGGCCCGAGCCCGGCTCGTCCTCGACTGCGTCTGCATGAATGGACGGGGCGAGGCGGTCATCACCGGCGAGGCGGAGGTGATCGCCCCGACCGAGAAGGTGCGCCGGCCCCGCGTCCTGCTGCCGGAAGTCCACCTGCACGAGCGCGGGGCGCATTGGCGGCGCCTTGTTGAGGCCGCCGCCGGGCTGACGCCGATCCGCACCGCGGTGGTGCATCCTCGCGACGCGCTTTCGCTAGCGGGCGCGCTCGCAGCACGGCGGGCGGGGCTGATCGAGCCCGTCCTGATCGGGCCGCCCGCGAAGGTCGAGGCGGCGGCTATCGCCGCGGGAGAGACGCTCGACGGGATCGAGCGGGTCGCGGCACCCCACAGCCACGCCGCGGCCGAGCAGGCGGTGGCGCTCGCCCGCGCCGGGAAATTAGCGGCGCTGATGAAGGGCGCGCTCCACACCGACGAGATCCTGGCCCCCGCCCTCCACAAGGTGACGGGGCTGCGCACCGAACGGCGCATGAGCCACGTCTACGCCCTCGACGTGCCTCACTACCCCAAGGCGCTCTTTCTGACGGACACGGCGGTCAACATCGCGCCGACGCTCGCGGAGAAGCGTGACATTGTCCAGAATGCGATCGACCTGTGCCGGGCGCTCGGCCTCGCGCTGCCCAAGGTCGCGATTCTGTCGGCAGTCGAGACGGTGTCGATGCGCCTGACCTCGACCCTCGACGCCGCCGCCCTGTGCAAGATGGCCGAGCGCGGGCAGATCGAAGGGGGGCTCGTCGAGGGGCCGCTCGCCTTCGACAACGCGGTCTCGCGGGAGGCCGCCGCCGCCAAAGGCCTCGCCTCGACGGTTGCGGGCGACGCCGACGTGCTGGTCGCGCCGGACCTCGTCTCGGGCAACATGCTGGCCAAGCAGCTCATCCATCTCGCGGGCGCCGACGCCGCCGGGCTGATCCTCGGCGCGCGGGTGCCGATCGTCCTGACGAGCCGGGCCGACCGCACGGGGGCGCGCGTCGCATCCTGCGCGCTGGCGCAAATCTTCGTCCACCGGGCGCGGCCGGTCGCGGGCGAGGGTGCGACGGCGTGACTGTGGCGATCCTTGCGCTCAGCGGCGGCTCGTCGAGCCTGAACTTTGCGCTCTATGCGGCGAACGGGCTGACGCTGCTGTGCCGGGCGCCCACCAGACCGACAACCTCGCCGCGGTCCGAACGGTGGCGGCGGCTTGGCCGGGCCTGCCCCAGGTCGCTGACTTCGACACGGCGCTCCACCGCACCCAGCCGCCCCTCGCCAAGCTGTTCGCGTTCCCCCGCGCGCTGAGCGACGACGAGCTCGTGCGCGACGGATTCTACGGCCTGTCCTACCAACACGTTGCCGACGTTTTGCCAAGCCTCGCAGGCGGAGGGACGGATTATCGCCGCCCATCTCGGGCGCGTTCGATCCGGACCTTAACACGGCGGGCGAGACCCGGATCCGCCGGGAGGGATCGCGGGTCGCGGTCTACGTCGTGCCGGCCAAGGGGGAACTGCCGATCGCCCGGGCTGCCATGGAACTGCTATCGGGCGCCTGAGCGTCGTCGGGGCGGACGGGGGAGGGCGGGCTGCCGAAGAACGCCGCGTCGTCCGCCTGGAGTGAGGCGAGCAGCGTCTCCGGCGGGAGCGTCGCGTCGAGCCGGCGCCACGTCATCGGCACGCAATCGCGGCGCATCTGAGCGGCCAGGATTGCGGGCGTGGCGTCAGAGGGATCGTCCCGCCGTGCCTCGATTCGGGCGCGCAAGGTCTCGACCGGTCCCTGGAGCCAGACGCCGCGGAACGACGCGCCACGGGAACTTGCCAGCGCCGCGACCGCCGCGCGCTCCGCAGGGCGGTCGAACACTGCGTCGAGGATCGCCGACGCTCCGCCCGCGAGCACCGCCCCGGCCTCGGCGCGCAGGGCGGCGTAGACCGCGTCCGACCTTTCCGGCGCGTAGGCCTCGGCGGGCAGCCGAGATAGGGGCGCGACGCCGCACAGGCGTTTGCGGACCCGGTCGCTGCTGACGATGCGGGCCCCCGGCGGCGGCCCGAGCCCAGGTGCGAGCGCGGCGGCGAGCGTCGATTTGCCGGTTCCGCTGAAGCCCCCAACCGCCAGGAGATGGGAGGATGTGTCGGCGAGGAGCCGCCGCGCGAGGGCGAGATAGGCTCGTGCCTCACACGCCAGCGACGCCTCGGCCTCCCCGCCCATCCCCACGGCCTGACTCGCTGAGACGTGGGCACGGATCGCCGCCCGCATCGCCATCAGGAACGGTATCAGGCCGGTATCCGCCGCCTCGTCTGCCGGTTCCTCGACCGCGTCGAGGTAGCAGTTGAACAGGAGGTTGGCGAGGTCGGCCCGCTCGCGGTGGCACAGGTCCATCAGCACGAAGGCGAGATCGTAGAGCACGTCGATGGTCGCCAGCCGGTCGTCGAATTCCAGCGCGTCGAAGGGCGTGGGCACGCCCTCGAACAAGCATATGTTGCGAAGCGTCAGGTCGGCGTGGCAGCGGCGCACCCGCCCAGCTGCGCGCCTTGCGTCGAGCCGCGCGGCGTGGCGGGCGAGCCGGGCCCGGAACGCGCCCCTCAGCGCCGCCGCCTCCCCCTGCGAGACGAGGCCGCTCGCGCGCAGGCTGAGATCGTTTAGGGCGATCAGGTCGAGGATCGCCGCCGCGCCGCCCTGATCCCGGCTGACCGGCGCCCTCGCGTGGAGAGCGGCGAGGCGGCGGCCGAGATCGGCGACGAGGGCCGGCGTCAGCCGCCCATCCCGGACCATCCGGTCGAACAGATCCTCCTGTCGAAAACGGCGCATCTCGACCACCGCATCGACAAGGACGCCATCCCCGTCGAGGGCGAGGCTCCCGTCGGCTGCGCGGGTGATTCGACGGACGCCGCGATAGAGGCCCAGCGCCGCCCGGCGGTTGACGGCGAGTTCTGCCTCGCAGGCGTGCAGACGCTGCTCCGGGGTCAAGAAGTCGAGATAGGGGAGGCGGACCGCCCGTTTGAGTTTCAGCGCCCGATCCCCTGCCATCAGGACGACGGAGACATGCGTGCCGATCTCCTGCACGGCCTCCCATCCCCCCCTCACGGCCGATAGGTGCTCGATCAGGAAATCCCGCGTTTCAGACTGCATCATCGCGAAGGCCCCACGGTCGTGTCCAGGTGCGGCGCGGGCGTGTCGGCGGGTGCGGCCGAGGCGCCGATGGCGAAGGGCTTGATCGCCTCGGCGGCGGCGAGATAGGCGATCGTGATCGCCGCGATCGTGACCAGCATCGCGGGTGGAGGCGGCTCGAACCCGAGCGTGGGCCCCAGCGGGGTGAACGGCACCGCGAGCGCGACGGCGAGCGCGACGAGTGCGGTGGCGGCCAGCGCCGCGCTCGGCCGGTCGCGCCAGAATCGCCCGCGGGTGCGGATGACGATGATCACGAGGATCTGCGTCGCCATCGATTCGAGGAACCACGCGCTGCGGAACACTTCCTCGTCCGCACCGAAGACGAGGAGCAGCACGGTGAAGGTGAGCCCGTCGAACAGCGAGGAGAGCGGGCCCATCACCGCGGCAAAGCGCAGGAGCGCCGCCATGTCCCAGGCCTGGGGCCGCGCCACACTCTCCGGGCGCACCCGGTCGAACGGGATGCCGACCTCCGACAGGTCACAAAGCAGGTTATTGAGCAGGATCTGCATCGGCAGCATCGGCAGGAAGGGCAGCGCAACCGAGGCCAGGGCCATCGAGAGCATGTTGCCGAAGTTCGAGCTGGCGCCCATGCGGATGTACTTGAGGATGTTGGCGAAGGTCCGCCGACCCGCCGCGACGCCCGCCGCCGCCACCTCCAGGTCGGGCGCGAGCAGGATCATGTCGGCGGCGGCCTGCGCGACGCCGCTCGCGCCCGCGACCGACAGGCCGATATCCGCCGCCCGCAGGCCCGGCACGTCGTTGATTCCGTCGCCGAGAAACCCGACCACCTCCCCGCCGGCCTGGAGCGCCTCGACAATGCGGGCCTTCTGATCGGGGGCGAGCCGCCCGAAAGCATCGACCCGGCGCACCTGCACGGCGAGCGCCGCGCCGCTCAGCGCCGCGACCTCCGGGCCCGATTAGGCCGGCCAGCCGCCGGACCACGACGGGATCGTCGCCGGACAGGATTTTCACCCGCACGCCCGCTGCGGCAAGGTCCGAAAGGGCCGCCGCGGCGGTGGGCTTGGTCGGGTCGGCGAAGGCACACAGCCCCTCGAAAACGAGATGCGCCTGCGCCGCGTCGGACCGCCCGACGGCGGGCCGCGCGGCCACTGCGATGCTGCGCAGGCCCTCCTCCGCCAGGACCCGCACCCGCGCGAGGATCGCCGCGCGCTCGAACTGGCCGAGGGGCGCCGCGCCCGCCCCATCCCGCAGGTCGGTGCAGCCATCGAGCACCGCCTCGGGGGCGCCCTTGACGATCAGGAGCCGTCCGTCGGGCCCGTCCGCCAAGACCGCACCGGTCCGGCGCCCGTAATCGAACGGCTTCTGCTCGATCAGCCGCCACGCCCCGGCCGGGTCCGCGTCCGCCCGGATGAGGGCGGCGTCGAGGGGCGAGCGGTCGCCGCCGAGGGTCGCCGCCACGGCGCCGAGCCTGGCCGGGCGCGGGTCGTCCGTCCCGGCGGGGCCGAGGCTGCGCGCGAGCGCGGCCGAGGTCAGGGTACCGGTCTTGTCAGTGCACAGAACCGTCATCGCGCCTAGATCGTGGATCGCCGCGAGCCGCTTCACGATCACCTTCTGCCTCGCCATGCGCAGGGCCCCGCGGGCGAGTGTGACGGTCGTGATCATCGGCAGGAACTCGGGGGTGAGGCCCACCGCGAGCGCCACGGCGAACAGCAGCGAATCGAGGAACGGCCGCCCCAGCGCCACGCGCACGACAAGGACGCCGAGGACGAGAGCGAGCGTCACCCGGGCGATCAGCAGCCCGAAGGCCCGCAGATCACGCTGGAACGGCGAGGGGCCTTCCGCCGCGCTCAAGGCCGCGGCGGCGGCGCCGAACACGGTCGCGCGGCCGGTCCCGGCGACGAGAGCCAGGGCCTGCCCGCTCTGGCCCACCGCTCCGCGGAAAAGGGCGTTCGAGGCCTCCGCTGGGCTCTTCGCGCAGACGGGGCCGGGATGCTTCTCGACTGGATAAGGCTCGCCGGTCAGCGCGGCCTCCGCCGCGGTGAATCCCGTGCTCTCCAGGATCAGGGCGTCGGCGGGCACGATGTCGCCCGCGCGCACCCGGATCAGGTCGCCCGGCACGAGGCCCTCGACGGGGACCGCGCGGAAGCTGCCGTCGCGCCTAGCCTCCGCCGTGAGCGCCACGGAGCGGCGCAGTGCCTCGGCCGCGCGGACCGCGTGGCCCTCCTGCAGCGTTTCGAGGCCGATCGAGAGCGAGAGGATCGCGATGATGATCAGGCCCCCGACCCAGTCACCGGTGAAGACCCAAAGGCCGCCCGCGGTGATCAAGGTGAGGGCGAAGGGTTCGAGCAGCCGGCACAGGACGGCCCGCACACCGCCGCCGGGCGGGGGCAACCGGTCGGCGTTCGGCCCATAACGGGCGAACCGCCGCGCCGCCTCCGCTGCGGTCAGGCCGTCGAGCCCGCATCCGAGCCGGACTGCGAGGGCGGCGGGCGGACAGGTCCAGAACGCGGGCGCGGACGGAGCCGGCCCAGAAGGCGACGCCTCCCCGCGCCTTTCGTCGATGGCCCCTGCGCGCGCCCCGTCCGGCATCGGCTCGACTCCCATCGGTCCGGACCATCGTTGGCCGCGCGGCGGCCCCGCGCCTTGATCCGCCGCAATGGTGACAGCGAACCAGCGGTCAGTGGGCCAGGAACGGCGGCCTCACACCCACCCTCCACGGTGGTGCCGACGAGGATGTCGCGCAGGGCCGCGAGGGGAGATAGATTCGCTGACATGATCTGCCTTCGGCTGAGCGACGTCAGCATCCGGCAGGCCCGTCCATAAGGTAGATCTGCCCGACCGACAGGTAGTTTGCCGCGCGCCAAAAGGCGCCGATCCGCTCCAGGTCCTGCGCCGTCAGGGGGCCGGCGAAAGGTTCGGATCCTGGTCGAGGCCGTGGACAAAACCGTAGCGGAATCCCGCTGATCCTGACCTGTGATCGGTCCCGTGCGCCTGCGGCGCCTCCCTCTCGGCTTCGCGCATGCCGGCCTCCTGCCTCGAACTTACGGCGGAGGATGTGCCGGACGCCGCGCCGGGCAGCGTTGAGATGGATCAAGGCGTGGCCGGTGCGCCGATCCATGATGCGTCTCGCCGGGGAGGACGGCATTCGGTACGGCAAAGACGAAGGGAGGAGGCCTCGTTGATCCCAGGACTCACATTCAGGCCGTACACCGTCCCATGCGCCGCCGAGCGCTCCGATGCAATCCTTCGTAATCAATAGCGGAGAGATCGCGGACAACCGCTGCTGGAGCATTCACCTGCCGGAGCGCCGGCTCTCGCGCTCCTGGCCTCGGTGGCCGCGCTGACGCTTCTCTGGCTGGTCATCTGTCGCCTGACGGCGGGGAGCGCAATCGGGAGATCTAGAGCCGTATCCGACCTGATGGCATCAGGCCGGCGTCTCTAGGCCCTTGTTTTGACGCGCATTCTTTCGACGAACCGGCGACCACTTCGTCGCAATGCGCTCTAGCGACGGACGACAGGACATGCGCCAGCACGTGATCGATGCGCTGGGGTTCGCCCGGATGGTCGATGCGACGCGGATCGGCGTCACCGTGAGGGATGGCGTCGTCACGCTGAGCGGACACGTCCCGAACTATGCCGGAGAGGGAATTGCCGAGCGCGTCTCCCTGCAGGTTTGCGGCGCGCGTCGTGATGAACGCCGCAGAGGTCCGCTACCCGGACAATTCCAGCGTCGGCGACGACACCCTGGCCGAGTGCTACGCCAACGTGCTGCGCTGGGACCCGCACGCCCCCAACGATGCCGTGCGGGTGAAGGTCGAAAAGAGCTGTGTCACGCTCACCGGCAATGTGCCGTTCTATCATACAAGCCGGAGATCGGACTCGCGCTGCGGTGGCTCGTCGGCGTCACCGACATCGTCAACATGATCGCGGTGCGGCCTCCGGCGCGGCCAGACAACGTGAAAGCCAGGATCCTGGCGGCGCTCAGGCGTAGCGCGAAGGACCCCGACACGATCCGCGTGAGGGTGGAGGGCGACCCGGTGATCCTCGACGGCATCGTCGATGTCCGGCACGAACGCGAGATGGCGGAGCACGCCGCGCGGTCCGCCCCCGGCGCAGCCGCCGTCGAGGACCATCTGACCATCAGTGGGTAACGGTTGAACTGCGGTGAATACATTCCAGCCCACGACGTCCGGAGGCGGTCATGACGATTTCCAACATCATGGTCTCGCTCGATCTCGCCGCCGCCGCGGCGGACCGGGTTCAGCTCGCAGCGGGCCTCGCCCGGGAGTTCGAGGCGCGGCTGACCGGTGTCGGCGCCTGCCAGTTCCAGGGCTTCATGCCGGTCGGCGACGTGATCGAGGTGCTGCACACCTACGAGGTGGAGGAGCGGTGCACCCGCGAGCGCCTCGACGAGGCCAAGGCCCTGTTCCGGCGCGCCGCCGGCACCGAGGTCGAGACCGCGTGGCGCTCGGCGCTGGCGCGGCCGCTGGATCATCTCGCCGAGCAGAGCCGGGCGGCCGACCTCGTGGTGGTCGCCCGCCACAGCCTTGCCGACGGCGATCTCGGCCCGATGGGCATCCCCGTCGGTGCCCTGCTGATGGAGGCCGGGCGCCCCGTCCTCGTCGCGCCGCCGGGCATCAAGCGTCTGGAGGCCCGCCGCGCCATCGTCGCCTGGAAGAACACGCCCGAGGCGCGCCGCGCCCTGCACGATGCCCTGCCGCTCCTGGCGCGGGCCGAGACGGTGCAAGTCGTCACCATCGGTCCCGGCGCGCGCCGCGAGGGGGCCGAGGACGTGGCCATGCACCTTGCCGGTCACGGGATCACGGCGACCGCCCGCCCCCTCGCCCAGCCCGACATCAGCGCGGCGGATGAACTCATCCGCTTCGTGCAGCACGAGGGTGTCGACTTGGTCGTGATGGGCGCCTACGGTCACAGTCGCCTGCGCGAATGGGTGTTCGGCGGGCTCACCCGGGACATGCTGCAGCTGATGCCGGTCTGCTGCCTGATGAGCCACTGATCCATCGTCCGCCGGATGCGGCCGGCCGGTAGGACGGGCCGGCCCGCATCGACGCTACATCGATGCCTCACGGACAATACTGCCCACCGTTGATGGTGAGGGTCGAGCCGGTGATGAAGCCGGCCTCGTCGCCGACGAGGAATTCGACCGCGCGGGCGATCTCGTCGGCCTCGCCGAGGCGGCCCACGGGGATCGTCGCGATGATCCGGCTGCGGATTTCCTCCGGCACGGCCATCACCATCTCGGTGGCGATGTAGCCCAGCGCCACCACGTTGACCGTGATGCCCTTGCCCGCGCTCTCCTGCGCCAGCGCCTTGGCGAAGCCGATCACGCCGGCCTTGGCGGCGGAGTAGTTGGTCTGGCCAGCCTGACCTTCTGGCCGTTGATCGACGAGACGATGATGATGCGGCCGAAACCGCGCACGCGCATGCCCTCGATCAGCGGCCGGGTCACGGCGAACATCGAATCGAGATCGGTGCGGATCACCGCATGCCACCGCTCGAAGGTCATCTTGTGGAACAGGCCGTCGCGAGTGATGCCGGCGTTGTTGACCAGGATGTTGATCGGGCCGAGTTCTGCCTCGACCGCCTTGATACCGGCCTCGCAGCCCGCTGGATCGCCGACGTCGAACTTGAACACCGGGATGCCCGTCTCGGCCTCGAAGGCGTGGGCGGCCTCGTCGTTGCCGCCGTAATTGGCGGCGACCTTGCAGCCCTTCTTCTTCATGCGCTTGGCGATGGCGGCGCCGATGCCGCGTGTTCCGCCCGTGACGAGGGCGACCCGTTCCCAAGCCATGGGTTGCTCTTGCGTCATCCCTTGCTCCGGGGCCGGCCGGATCCGCGCGGCTTGGGAAGGACGACGGCTTCGGTGCTGGCCGCTTGCGCCGGCCCGTGCCGCTGCTCCGCGGTGGTGTCGGGGACGCGGTCGGTCCGCCTTTGATGGCTGTCCTGCCACAGGGCATCGGCCTCCTGCAGCGCGACGCGCCCCTGCTTGAGGGCAAGCGCCCGATCCGGGGCAGACCAGGGCGCGCGCCGGACGATCCGCCCGTGCCTCCGGACGGACCACCCGTAGCGCGACGGGTCGTCCACGCTCGCCTCGATCGCGAGCGTCATATCGTGCAACCGTTCGACGATCATGGGCTGCGTCCTTCTCGTTCGGGCGATTGTTCCCGGAACCGGAGGCGCATTCGTTGATCTGGCTCAACGTGCGGCGCTCGCGCCGACCCTGGGATGACCCCTTCAAATTCAGGAGGGTTGCATCATGGCGGTCACGTCCTTTCCCGCAGCGCAGGCCCGGCCGCGGCGGCGGGCGCAGGTGCGCAAGACCACGCCGCTCTCAACAATCAAATAATACAAATCAAATGATACAGAAAATATGCCGCAAATATTAGACAGGAAACGTCAAGGTTCCTATAAGTATTTTTGCTTATATTCGAAGACATACCGGTAGTTCCGCCGGACGGAGGCACGAGAGATTCCCACTTATACCAATCGGCATGGTTTATAACCGACAGGCCCACTCGCGCAGTCCAAGGGACATGATTGTCCAGGGTTGTACGATCAACTTGTTCCAGGCCTCGCAGCACTGATCGAGGATGTCCTCGTAGGTGTCGAAGATCCGGTCGCCGAGCCAGTTGTCACGCATGAACTGCCAGACGTTCTCGACCGGGTTGAGTTCGGGTGTGCAGGGTGGCAGCGGCAGCAGGGTGATGTTGTCGGGCACGACGAGGTCGTGGGCGGTGTGCCAGCCTGCGCCATCCAAGATCAGGACGGCATGGGCGCTGGGCGCAACGCTGCGGCTGATCTCGACGAGGTGCAGGTTCATCGCCTCGCTGTCACACCGGGGCAGGACGAGCCCAGCGCCCTTGCCCTTCTCGGGGCAGATCGCTCCGAAGATGTAGGCGGAGGCCGTGCGCTGATCCTTCGGTGCCGAGGGGCGTCTGCCCTTGCGAGCCCAGCGCCGGGGCGCCGTGTTTTTCTGGCCGACGCGGGCCTCGTCCTGCCACCAGAGTTCGAGTGGCGTGCCGGCTGGCAGCCGCGCGCGGATCACGCTCACGTGGGCGGGGAGGTTTTTTTAAACGCCGTCAGGGTCGCCGGGTCCGGCTGGTGATGACGCGGGCGGGCCGACAGTTTGGCATAGCCCATTCGCTTCACCTCCCGACCGACGCTGCTCTCGTCGAGACTGATGCCGAAGCGCTCGAACAGCCAAGCCGCCAAATCCTTCAACCGCCAGCGCACCACACCGTGCCGTTGCAGGTCCGGTCCTTCCTCGATGGCGTGCGCCAGGGCCTGTCGCTGCGCATCGTCGAGCTTGGGCCGCGGGCCGGGCTTCTTGCGCTCGATCAAACCGTCCGGCCCGGCCGCATTGAAGGCCAGCACCCAATCGCGCACCGTCTGCAAGCCGACCACGCCGATCCGCGAGGCCTGGGTGCGACTTGCGCCCTCGTAGATCGCAGCCAGCGCCAGAAGACGCCGGCTCTGACCAGCATTGCGGCTGGTCCGCGCCAGACGCCGCAGGGCATCGGCATCGAAATCCGCGCGCAGGCCCACGGCCTTCGACATGGCAAACCCCCTGGCTTGCCACATCGAATCACACCTCCCGCCCCCTCGTAAACCCGTGAGTCCTCAGCCACACCGATTGGTATAAGATCGCCGCCTGGATGGCCCAGGACCTGGGGCTCGTCTCGGTCTACCCGCAGCGGGCCTGGGATGCGCTGCAGGCGCTCGGCTGGTCGATCCAGGCGCCACGTCCCAAGAACCCGGCGGCCGCCGGACCCCAAGAGCAGGCTGCCTTCAAAAAAAACTCGCCGCCATCCTCGCCGAGGAAGAGGCACGCCAGCCCGGCTGCCCAGTCACGCTCTTCTGCACGGACGAGCACCGCATCGGGCTGAAGCCTGTCACGCGCCGGGTCTGGGCGCCGCGCGGGCAGAGGCCGACTGCCCTCGGCCATCATCGCTACGAGTGGCTCTACGTCACGGCCTTCGTCGCGCCGGCCACGGGCGAGAGCCATTGGTACGTCGGCAATGGCGTCTCCAAGCCTCTCTTCGAGCGCCTGCTGGCCTTGTTCGCCCGCGAGGCCGGCGCAGGTCCACAGCGCACGGGCATCCTGCTGCTCGATGGGGCAGGCTGGCACACCGAGTCAGGATTGCACGTGCCCGACGGTCTGCGGCTCGTCTACCTGCCGCCCTACACCCCCGAACTCCAGCCTGCCGAGCACCGCTGGCAACTCATCGACGAACCCATCGTCAATCAGCACTTCAATCGGCTGGCCGAGATCCAGGACCGCATCGAGCAACGCTGCCGCGACCTCGAAGCTCAGCCCGACCTCTTGCGAGCCAACACACTCTTCCGCTGGTGGCCACAACCGCGCAGACCGAACTGATCAACCGGAAACCGTATCACGCCCGAGGATCAAGAACCCTCCGGTTGCCCACCCCCGCGCCGTTCCGGTCAGAGTCACCGAGTCGGTGGCGCCTGCCATGGACAGGACGGCGGGCTTCAGATCGAGGACCTCGCCCAGGCGCCGGGCGAACCGCGTCTTGCCGCCGCCAGGCGGTCCCCAGATGAGGACCGGCGGGATGCGCATGCTTTCTTGCGATGCGAGCGGGCTCAGTAGCCGATCGATGAGGCGCTCGGCGTGGGGGAACTCGGCTAGCAGCTCAGCCCGCGTCGCCGCGAGGTTGGCCGGGGGCGGGACGAGAGGCAGGCGCTTGCCAATGATCGCTTCAGCCTCCTTGACCGGGTCGCCGTCGCCCTTGCCGGCCTTCTTGACGTGGCTGACGTCGCCGACGACGACGAGCCTGGGCGCCAGCGGCGGGTCGCCATCGCCATGTGTCGAGCCGTCCTCGTTGAACCAAAGGACGCCGAAGTCGGGCTCCGTGCGCGTCACCGGGGGCGCCTGCCGCACGACGCCGGCGCGGTCCTCGGCCACAGCGGCGCAGTCCTCCGGGTCGTCGGGCGCCGACGCGCCGGGCTCGGGCGCGTCGATCGCTTCCTGCACGAGGGAGAGTAGGGGGATGAGGCGGCGAGCGTCGCGGTCCGCCTGCCAGATCTGGAGATGGCGGCTCTCCTGGATGTAGCCCCGCACGTCGACCGGCGGCACGTGCAGGTCGGCGACGTGGAGATAGTCCAGCATCGACAGCATGAGGCCGTGCGTGACCGGATCGGCGAATCCCGTCGGCCGCCCGCGCCAATGCCGGGCGCAGAGCACGGCGCAGCGTGCCGCTGCCCGCTGGCAGCCGATAGAACTTTGCCCGCGATATCGGCGGGTTCAGCGCTGCCCAAGGTTTCGTCCGCGCCTTCGAGTTCGCACGAGGCCTGGCACCATCAGCCGCCCTCGCAGATCTGGCATTCGCAGCCCGCCTGCTGCGCCGGAGTTTCTGGAACTCGCGCTCGGTCATCCCGGCCGGCCGCATAGTTCTGATTCCCAGCCCATCCCGCTCCTGAAGGGTGAGCCGTAATTCGTCGCCTACGTCCTGAGCGGCCAAGTGCATTTCCTGGCGATCGGCGCGCTCCCCGGCCTCGACGATGATCCGTTCGACTTCCTCCCGCTCCACCTTCGGCGTCACCTGAAACGCCCAGTCGCGAACCAGAGGCGCGGCCCCCTTTTCGTGGAAGCCCCCGCCTGTTCGATGAGCGCCGGAGCCGCCGCCCATAGATATGTTTCGCCCTCGCCGTCGGTATCGACGGGCCCGCCATATCTACATTCAATGAGTCGGACGATCTCGGCGAGGCGCTGCCGGTTCGGGGTCCAGGCGGTGCCTCTCCTGCGCCTTCGCTCGAGGCTAGCCACGGGAGGCGCAGGGCTTGGCCCCGCGAACAGATCCCGAATCGGCCGAGGGGGTTGCTTCTTCGGCTTGGCCATCGCCTTTGCCGCGGTCAGCGTTGAGCGGCGTTGCGCGGCGCGACAGCCGGAATACGGTCGAAAAATTCGTTGATCGACGTGTCGAAGATGATCGTCCGGGTTCCGACCTTATGAGCCTTCAGCTGTCCATCTCGGATCAGGCTGAAGACTTTGGTTCGCCCGCAACCAATGATTTCCCCGGCCTCGTCGACCGAGTGGCCTCGGCGAGTTACACCACGCGCTTCCATCTTACGTCCTCGTGCGCCCCAAATCGCTGGGGCGCTTCGAAGATCGCTGACGCTCGGAAGTCGCGATAACCCCGAACATGCGGAAATTTGCAAGCGTCGAATGGGGGTATCTCAGCCACCGTTGAGATGCACACCTGCCTCGATACGCTTTGCGAAGTATCCGGCGGGTTTTGCTTCCCAGCCGACCAATTTCCAAGCTGATCGAACAAACTCCTCGAAAAGACCATTTCCCGTGCGACCAGGGGTTTCGCCGGTTAGGACAGTTCACGCGCTCGCTATCTCCTTGACAAATTCGCTGGCCAGATGATCCTTGCGGCCATCGCGGCTGCTTTCTGGCTCTTGAAACGTTCGTTCCAAATGCTGAATTGTTTTGAGGAGTGATTTCGCCTGCGCTTGTGCTTTAGCAACATCGTCCTCAGCAGCGTGCAACAGGAAATGCAACGGGCGATCTTCGTCCTCTGGAACCGATGCGTCAAAATCAATGAATAATCCGGCATCTCCGATGCCTATATGTCGAAGGAAACCTTCTAACTCTCCGGCGATCGAACGTAAGTTCTCGTTGATTTGACGTCTGTCTGCCTTCGCTTGCGGCCACTCTTCGGCTCGCGCTTTCGCGAGCTTGTAAGCTAACCCTGCAGATCCCCACACCATTGCTCGGACCTGCACGAAGGTCGACGTGGCGTTACCGGTTCTATGCGCGAAGGCGTTCTTGATCCGACCGGCATCGAGGAGCTTTCGGGTGATTCTGTCGATGTCGAAGGTGCCCTCTGGCCCGTGCAGATTCGTCGGTTCTCGCGGAGGACTTTCGGAGAGGTGGTTGTTGACGGGTGGAGCCCGCCAACCCGCGGCACGTGCTGCGGCAAGGCGAGCGCCATCTCGATCAGCGTCGAGGCGTTGCTCGTCCGCCCGTGCGCGGTCGATCTCGGCCCAAAGCTCCTCGGATATTGGCTCGCGGGCTGACGCTTCAGCGGCCTCGACCCGTCGCCCGATGCAGGCCTGGGCGAATTGCGCGGGAGAAAGCAGTTCGTCGATATCAGCGTCGTCGCGCCACTTCGGCCGCAGCGTCAGGCCGCTGCCTCCGTCTCTCGGGCGGCCGTGAAGTGGGCCGAGCCCGGCAAGCACCACTCCTGCCGAAGTCAGCACCGCGAACTCGCTCTGGAAGTCCGCCGCCCGCGAGTTGGGATCGACCTCTACGAGATCGCCGACGCTCGCCGTGAAAGCTTCCACAGCGAGCGCGGAAACGCGGAAGATTAGGCGGCCATCCCGCTCGTCGACCTGCTCCAGGCGCGTGAAGCGGTCCGGCGGGACGTTGATCGGCGAGGGACGCATCAGGCTGCCCCGGCTGGCCGGAACGGGATGGCAGCGCCACCCGTTGGCGCGGCGAGAAATGCCGCCCACGCGTCCATCAGCGCACGCCTCTTTTCCAGCGCGTCGCCCCGGCGGTAGGCGAGTTCCACCGCGTCGCCGACCGCGTGTGCAAGGGCAGCCTCGGCAACCTCGCGCGGGGTCGCCGTTGCTTCGCCGGCCCAGTCCCTAAAGCTCGATCGAAACGCGTGGGCCGTAGCGGCACAGCCCATTCGCGTGAGAAGGGCGCTGAAGGCCATATCGGAAAGGGGGCGGTCGGCGCGGAATGAGGGGAAGACGAGATCCCCGCGCCGCAGCGGGGCGACCGCGTCGAGGATCTCCACAGCCCGGGCGACGAGGGGTACGCGATGTTCGCGGCCTGCCTTCATGCGCTCACCAGGGATGACCCAGAGATTTTTACCGATGTCGATCTCCGCCCAAGTCGCACCGCGGACCTCGCCGCTGCGCGCCGCGGTCAGGATCGCGAACTCGAGCGCCAGCGCGGCCACCCCGGTCCGCTTCCTGAGATCGGCACAGAATGCTGGCATTTCGTTGAAAGGCACAGCCGCATGGTGACCGCGGGTCAGCCGGCGTCGCTTCGGCAGGAGATGCCCGCGCCAGCGTGCCGGATTCTCGCCCTCGCGCAGCCCCTGCGCCTTGGCCGCATCAAGGATACGTTCGATCCGTCCGCGCACTCTGGAGGCGGTTTCAGCCTTCTCCAACCAGATCGGCCGTAACACTGCGAGCAGGTCGTCAGTGCTGATCTCGGCGATCGGCTTGGCCCGGAGCGAGCTGGCGTAGGTTGCGAGCGTCGAGGTCCATTGCGCCGCATGCTTGTCGTTGCGAAAGCCCTTCGAGAGCTCGGGAATGAGCTGATCAGCGAAGGCGCCGAACGATATGGCCGCGGGCTGGCGCGAATCGACGGAGCAGCGCGCGTCTATCGGATCGCGCCCCTCCGCAAGCAACCTCCGCGCTTCGTCTCGACGCCGCCGGGCATCGGCGAGACTGACGGAGCCAAGGCCGCCGAGACCCATCTCCCGCTGACGGCCCTGGCTGCGGAAGATCAGCAGCCAACGCTTAGCGCCAGAAGGGTCGACCTGGAGGTAGAGTCCGCCACCATCTCCATAGCGGCCAGGCGCCGTGACGGTCGCCACCGATCGGGCATTGAGTTTGTCGACAGCACGGGGCATGTGTCCGCCCAACCCCCAGCATTTACCCCAGCATCCGACGCGGATTGTAGCGGACGGTTGTGAACGCCAGCAACCGTCAGGGCGCTGTGGGCGCTCTAGAAATCAGGTTGATCCGGACGGGGGTAAACGGCTGCGAACAGGTGGGTGGCGGAGACGGAGGGATTCGAACCCTCGATACCCTTATTAGGGGTATGCTCATTTAGCAAACGAGTGCCTTCAGCCTCTCGGCCACGTCTCCACTGCGCTTGGCTGTAGAAGCTCCGGCGGGGCGGGTCAACCCGGTCGGCGCGGGGTTGTGACACGACGTTCGTAATGCTTGGCCACGCGCAGGTGGCGCGAGATCGCGTAGTTCATCGCGGTGAGGAAGCCGTAGGCGCCGCGCACGAAGTGGCGGCGGCCGAAATAGGCCTTCAGGAAGTTGCCCGGCAGCTCGACATAGAGGCGCCAGGCCGGGATCGTGACGCCGCGGGCGTCGAGGTCGTCGGCCTGCTGGTCGGAATAGCGGTTGAGCTTGGCGAGCTGGTCGCCCAGCGAGCGCACCGAGAAATGGTGGATGCGCCCTTTGATCCGCCCCGTGGTGACGCCGGGGCCGAGCACGACCCGGTCGTGGACCGGCGAGGTGGAGTAGGTGCTCAGGTCGCGCCGGTAGAGCCGCACCGGGGTCAGAACGTAGGCCCAGGGGTGGGGGCGTGTCTCGCCCGGAAAAATCTCGGCGATGGCGATGGTCCACGCGGCGTGCGCCGGCTCGCCTTGAGCGAAGACCGCGCGGATCTGCTCGGCGAGATCGGGGGGCACCACCTCGTCGGCATCGAGGTTAAGCACCCAGTCGTGGCGGCACTGCCCTTCCGCGAAGCGCTTCTGCCGGCCGTAGCCCGGCCAGTCGTTGTGGATCACCCGGGCGCCGAGCGAGGCGGCGAGCGCCTGCGTCCCGTCGGTCGAACCGGAATCGACCACGACGATGTCGTCGGCCAAGTCGCGCACCGCCGCGAGGGTCGCACCCAGGCGGTCGGCCTCGTTCTTGACGATGATGAAGACGGAGATCGGGAGCGGGGCCATGGGTCTCGAAGCGCGCGGGGCCTTCGCTGTACCGGCGCGAATCGGCGCGAACAAGCGCGGCTAGGCGGCCGCCTCGGCGAGCCGCTTGCGCTGAACCTTGCCGTTGGCGGTGCGGGGCAGCGCCTCGACGAAGCGGATGGCGCGCGGCGCCTTGTAGGCGGCCAGACGATTCCCGCACCACGCGATGAGCCCCTCCGCGTCGGGCTCGGCGCCGGGGCGCAGAACCACGAAGGCGGCGATGACCCGCAGATCCGCCCGCACGGCCAACTCCGTTACCCCGACCTCGGCGATGTCGGGATGGCCCGCCAGTACACCTTCCACCTCGACGGGTGAGACGCGGTAGCCCATGGCGTTCATCAGGTCGTCGTTGCGGCCGTGGAACCAGAGATAGCCGTCGGCATCCAAGCTCGCGAGGTCGCCGCCGGCAAACCATGCGCCGCGCATCACGGCGGCTTCCTCCTCCGGTCGCTGCCAGTAGCCGAGCATCAGGCCGGGGTCGGAGCGGTGGATCGCCAGCAGGCCGGTCTCGCCCGGCGGCAGCGGTTCGGGCGGCCCGTCTGCGGGCAGGATCGCGACGCGGCGTCCCGGTTGCGGACGGCCGGGCGAACCGGGGCGAACGGGGATGGTCGGGCCGCTCGACACGTAGGTCGAGATCTCGCTCATGCCGAGCGCCTCGTAGAGCGGCTTGCCCGTGGCCGTCGTCCAGGCGTCGAGCAGGTCGGCCGAGAGGGCCTCGCCCGCGGTGACGCCGTGGCGCAGGCGGGAGAGGTCGTGCTCGGCCAAGTCGGCGTATTTGAGGATCTGGCGGTAGACGCTCGGCACCGCCGCGAAGATCGTCGCGCCCTGCTCGGCGATCAGGCGAGGCCAGATCCCGCGGTCGCGCGGGCCGTTGTAGAGCACCGTCGTGGCGCCGCAGGCCCAGGGGTCGGTGATGCCGACGCCGAGCGTGTAGGTCCAGTTCATGGTGCCGGCATGCAGCATCACGTCGGTTTCGGTGAGGCCGAGCCAGTGCGCGTGCATCGGCCGGCGGCCCCAGATGGCGCGGTGGGCGTGGAGCACGCCCTTGGGGCGGCTCGTGGTGCCGGAGGTGTAGACGAGGGTCGCCGGATCGTCGGCGGCGGTGTCGGCGTAGTCGGCCAGCGGCTCGCCCGTTTTCATCGCCGCGATGGCCTCGGCGTCGAGGTGGAGGCAGCCCGCAGCAGCGCCGGAATCCGAAAAGCCTTCGCCGGTCACCACGGCGGCGATGCCGGCATTCTCCATCAGGAAGGCGGCCTCGTCGGCCGTCAGTTGCGGCGAAGAGGGGAGGGCGACGAGGCCGGCGGCGAGCGCGCCGAAATAGACCAGCACGTAATCGGCCTCGTTGCCCATGCGGATCATCACCCGGTCGCCGGCCTTCAGCCCGAGGCCGAGCAGCCCGGCCGCGATGCCCCGCACCGCCCGGTCGGCCTGCCTATAGGTGAGGCGGCTGACGGTGCCGCCCTCGCCGACCATGACCAGCGCCGTCTTGTCGCCGCGCAGCCGAGCATTCTCCGCAAGGCAGTGGCGGGCCGCGTTGAAGCGGGGCGGCGGCTGGCGGTCGTCGGTGGTCGGCACGGCGGGCGTTTCCCGTTATCTCGGCGTTTGCCCTGGTGTCCGATCCCGATCTGCGGCGGTCAAGCGGCGTCCGGCCGTGGAATGCCGCATGCAGCCCGCTATGGGCGAACAGGCCGGATCGCGCCGGAGAGGCCGGCGCTCGCCCCGTCCTTGAGTTCGAGCCAGAGGAAGCGAGCCGGATCGACCGGCCCCGGCAGGGCGAGCCGGCCGGCGGGCACGGGCTGGAAACCGAAGCGGCGGTAATAGGGTGCGTCGCCCACAAGCACGACGAGGCCGTGGCCGGCGGCGCGGGCGGCATCGAGGCTTGCCTGCATCAGGCTCGTGCCGATGCCGCGATCGGAAAAGCTCGGATCGACGGTGAGCGGCCCGAGCACGAGGAGCGATCCGCCCTCGGCTTCAGCCGGGCCGATCCGCACCGAGCCGACGAGATAGGTGCCGACCAGCGCCGTCAGGCAGAGATCGGGCAGGGGCGCGACGCCCTCGCGCAGGCGGTAGGCGGTGCGGGCGAAGCGGCCGGGGCCGAAGGCGCGGGCGTGCAGCCGCTCGATCGCCGCGGCGTCGTCCGGGTGCTCGGGTCGGATGACGAGGGGGAGGGCGGTCACGGGTGGCGTCCGGCGGCGAATGCGCGCCGATAGCAGCCGCCAGCGCAGCCGGCAAACAAAGTCGGGCTTCAGGCGCCCCGCGCCGAGAAATCGATGCGCGGATCGATCCAGGTGTAGGTGAGGTCGGAGAGGAGATTCACCGCCAGACCGAGCAGGGAGAAGATGTAGAGCGTGGCGAACACCACCGGATAGTCGCGGCCGACGATGGAGGAGAAGGACAGGAGCCCGAGCCCGTCGAGCGAGAAGATCGTCTCGATCAGCAGCGAGCCGGTGAAGAAGGCGGTGATGAAGGCGCCGGGAAAGCCCGCGATGACGATCAGCATCGCGTTGCGGAAGACGTGGCCGTAGAGAACGCGCCGCTCGCTCACGCCCTTCATGCGGGCGGTGACGACGTATTGCTTGCGGATCTCGTCGAGGAACGAGTTCTTGGTCAGCAGCGTCGAGGTGGCGAAGGCGCCGAGCACGAGAGCAGAGAGTGGCAGCACGAGGTGCCAGGCATAGTCCAGGGCCTTGCCCCAGAGACTGAGCGACTCGAAGTTCTCCGAAGTGAGGCCGCGCAGCGGGAAGATCTGCAGGAACGAGCCGCCCGCGAACAGGATCACGAGCAGGATGCCGAACAGGAAGCTCGGGATCGCGTAGCCGACGATGACGACCGCCGAGGTCCAGACGTCGAAGCGCGAGCCGTCAGAGACCGCCTTGCGGATGCCGAGCGGAATCGAGATCGCGTAGGAGATCAGCGTCATCCACAGGCCGAGCGAGATCGAGACCGGGAGCTTCTCCTTGATCAGGTCCAGCACCGAGACATCGCGGAAATAGCTGCGGCCGAAATCGAAGCGCAGATAGTCCCACAGCATCTTGCCGAAGCGCTCGTAGGCCGGCTTGTCGAAGCCGAACTGCGCTTCGAGCTTCTTGATGAAGGCCGGGTCGAGCCCCTGCGCGCCGCGATATTTCGAGGCCTCGCCGCCGCTGCGGGCCGCCCCGCCGCCGAGATCGCCCTGGCCGCCGGTGATGCGCGAGAGCGAGCCTTCCTGCTGGCCCTGGAGCTGGGCCAGCACCCGCTCCACCGGGCCGCCGGGGGCGAACTGGATGATGGCGAAGGTGATGAGCATGATCCCGAGGATCGTCGGGATCATCAGCGCGATGCGGCGCAAGATATAGGCGAGCATGGATAGTCCTCAGCCCCGGCCGATCCGGCGCGCCTTGGCCTCGTCGTACCACCACAGGGCCGGCACGCCGAGCCCGTAGGTCGGCAGCTTCGCCGGGCGGCCGTACATGTCCCACAGGGCGAGGCGATACTCGGGCGAGTACCACATCGGAATCCAGTAGCGGCCGGCCCGCATCACCCGGTCGAGGGCGCGGCAGGCCACGGTGAGGCTTGCGCGCGATCCCGCGTTGGCGATGCGGTCGAGCAGCGCGTCGATCACCGGATCGGCGATGCCGGCGAGGTTGTTGGAGCCGGGGATCGCCGCCGCGCGCGAGCCGTAGGCCTCACGTAACTCAGGCCCCGGCGTCGCATCGCCCGAGGCGGCGCGGGAGGTGACGTCGAAGTCGAAGTCGCGCACCCGCGCCTGATACTGCGCGGCATCGACCGCGCGCTGGCGCGCCTTGATGCCGATCAGCCCGAGATTGCGGATGAAGGGCTGGACGATCGGCTCCCAGACGGAATCCGAATCGAGGAATTCGAATTCGATCGGCTTGCCGCTCGGCAGCCGCAAGGCGCCGCCCTCGCGGGTGCAGCCCGCTTCCTTAAGCAAAGCCACCGCGCGGGCGAGCAGCGCCCGGTCCTGGCCCGAGCCGTCCGGCACCGGCGGCGTCCAGGCCTCGCCGAAGACCTCGGCCGGCACCTGCCCGCTGAAGGGTTCGAGCAGGGCCAGCTCCTCCGCCGAGGGCTTGCCCGTCGCCATCAGGTCGGTCTTCTGGAAGAACGAGACGGTGCGCTCGTAGGAGCCGAACATCGCCGTGCGGTTGGTCCAGGGGAAGTCGAAGCACAGGCTGATCGCCTCGCGCACGCGGGGATCCTTGAACACCTCGCGGCGGGTGTTGAAAAACCAGCCCTGGATGTTGGCGGGCGAGGTGTCGGGCAGGGTCTCGCGCTTGACGCGGCCCTCGCGCGCGGCGGGAAAATCGTAGCCCGTCGCCCAGATCCGCGAGGTGAATTCCTGGCGGTAGGTGTAGGCGCCGCCCTTGAACGCCTCGAAGGCCACCTGCCGATCGCGAAAATACTCGTAGCGGAGCTGGTCGAAATTGTTCTGCCCGACCATCACCGGAAGATCGGCGGCCCAGTAATCGGTCACCCGCTCCAGCTCGATGAAGCGGCCGATATCGATCCGCCCGACCTGATAGGGGCCGGAGCCGAGCAGCGGCTTGAGGGTCTGGGCCTCGAAGTCGCGTCCCTCGAAGAACTTCGCCGAAAAGATCGGGAGCCCGGCGACGATCAGCGGCAGGTCGCGGCTGCGGCCGGGGGCGAACCGGACGACCAGGATCTCGTCGCCGTCGGCCCTCGCCTCGGCGACATCGCCGATCACCTGCGCGATCGTCGGGTGCCCCTTCTCCTTGAGGACGGTCAGGGAGAAGGCCGCATCCCGAGCGGTCAGGGGTGAGCCGTCGTGGAAATGCGCGTGGGGGCGCAGGGCGAAGCGGTAGGTCAGGCCGTCGGGGCTGATCTCGACCGAGCGGGCGACGAGGCCGTAGAGCGCGTCCGGCTCGTCCAGCGCGCGCACCATCAAGCTGTCGAAGGTAAGATTGATCCCGGCCGCGCCGTTGCCGCGGAAGACGTAGGGGTTGAGCGTGTCGAAGGTGTCGAACGCCTGATTGCCGAAGGTCTGGACGAGATGGGTCGAGAAGCGCCCGCCGCGCGGCGCCATCGGGTTCACGTAGTCGAAGTTCGGGAAGTCGGGCGCGTATTTCAGCTCGCCGAAGCTCGAAAGGCCGTGGGCCTTGCGGACATCCTCGGCGCGGGCCGAACGGGGCAGGGCGCCCGCGAGCGCCAGCACCCCGGTGCCGAGGACGACGCTGCGGCGGGTCGCGCCCGTGCTCATCGCGGCGCCCCCGTCTTGGCGGCGAGCGCCTCGTCGTACCACCACGTCGTCGGGAAGCCCGAGGAGCCGTATTTCGGCAGCACCGCCGGACGGCCGAAGCGGTTCCAGCGCAGCGTCCGCGTCGCGGCCGAGGACCATTGCGGCACCATGAAGTTGTGGGCGAGCAAGGCACGGTCGAGGGCGTGCGTGGCGGCGACCAGCGTCTCGCGGTCCTGGGCGAAGATCACCTTCTCGATCAGCGCGTCGATGCCCGCATCTTTGATCCCGGCGATGTTGCGCGAGCCCGGCTTGTCGGCGGCCGCCGAGCCCCAGAACTCACGCTGCTCGTTGCCGGGCGAGAGCGATTCCGGCCAGCTTGAAGTGGTGATGTCAAAATCGAAGCTGCGCAGGCGGTTCTGGTACTGCGCCTGATCGATGACGCGGATCGAGGACTCGATGCCGATCAGCTTGAGCTGCGCAGCGTAGGGCAGGATCACCCGCTCGAACACGTTCTGGAATTCGAGGAACTCGACGGTCAGCGGCTCGCTGGTCGCCTTGGAGACCATCCGGCCGCCCTTCAGCTCGTAGCCGGCCTCGCGCAGCAGGCCGACCGCCTTGCGCAGGTTGGCCCGCGCGGCCTCGGGCGTGTCGTTGACGGGGTTTGTGTAGGTCTCGGTAAAGACGCTGGCCGGCAGCTTGTCCTTTACGCTCTCCAGGATCACCTTCTCCATCCCGTCGGGCAGGCCCGACGAGGCGAGGTCCGAGCCGTAGAAGTAGGAATCGATCCGGCTGTAGAGGCCGTAGAAGAGCTGCCGGTTCATCTCCTCGAAGTTCAGGGCGAGGTTGAAGGCACGGCGGACGCGCTCGTCCTTGAACTTGTCCCGGCGCAGGTTGAACGCGAAGGCCTGCATGATGCCGGTGCCGCGGCCGGGGAATTCCTCCTTGATCAGGCGGCCTTCCTTCACGGCGGGAAAATCGTCGTAGGCGGTGGCCCAGTTGCGGGCGATGTTCTCGCTGCGGAAGTCGTAGAGGTCGCCCTTCAGCGCCTCCAGCAGCACCGAGCCGTCGCGGAAATACTCGAAGCGGACCGTGCCGAAATTGTTGCGGCCGCGGTTCACCGGCAGATCCTTGCCCCAGTAATCGGCCGCGCGCTCGTAGATGGCCGAGCGGCCGGCATCGATCTTGGTTAGGCGATAGGGGCCCGAACCGAGCGGGATCTCCAGGGTCGTCTCAGTGGCGCTGCGCGGCTTGCCGTTCTTATCGGTGCCGGTCCACCAATGCTTGGGCAGCACCGGCATCTGGCCCAGCACCTGCGGCAGTTCGCGGTTGCCGGCCTCGCTGAAGCGGAAGACGATTTCGCGCTCGGCCCCCGGCTCGGCCTTGGACACGGTGTGGTAGTAGGCGGTGTAGAACGGGCTGTTGGCCTTCAGCGTGTCGAAGGACCAGATCACGTCCTCGACGGTGACCGGCTTGCCGTCGTGCCAGCGCGCGTTCGGCCGCAGGCGATAGGTCACCGACTGGCCGTCCTCAGCGATCCGCACGCCCTCGGCGAGGAGGCCGTAGGACGAGAACGGCTCGTCACCGGAATCCTCCATCAGCGTGTCGTAGATCTGGGTGATCCCGCCTTCGAGATCGCCCTTCAGGCCGTTGACGATGAGGTTGAGGTTGTCGAAGCCGCCCTGCGACCCGAGCCGCACCATGCCGCCGACCGGCGCCTTCGGGTCGGCATAGTCGAAATGCTGGAAGTCCGGGCCGTATTTGGGTTCGCCGAGCAGGGTCAGCGCGTGGCGCCAGGTGCCGGGGGCCTCCTGCGGCGAGACCTTCGAGGCGGATTCGGCGGGCTCCTGAGCGGAGACGGGGCCTCGCAGCCCCAGGAGGACGAGCGCTCCGGCAAGGAAGCTGCGGCGGGCAATTACGGCGTTTTCCGTCACGTTGGCGCGGTCTCCCGATCCCGTGAGAGGTCAGTCGGGCGTCGTTCTAGGACGAGCCCGGGGCCGGCGCCACCCGCCGCGAGCGCGCAGCCGGCGCGGCCACGGGCCGGGACATGAAAAAGGCCGGGCTTTGCAGGGCCCGGCCTTCTCGGAAAAACGGATGTGTCGCTCTGCCTTACGGCTTGGGCGCCTCGGGGTCGGCCTTGGCCGGCGGCTCGGTGGCCGGGGTGGACTCGGAGCCCGGCTCCGCCTTGGTCGGGATGTCACCCGAGGGCTTGGCTTCGGGCGCCTGGGTCGGGGCGACCTCGTTGCGCTGGGGCTGGACCTGCGGCGCCGGGACCGGGCGGGCGGTGTCCTTGCCGTCGCCGGATTGCGTGTTGCCCTGCGGCGCGTTGGTCTCGGGCGTCTTGCTCTTGTCGCCGGTCGCGCTCTCCACCGGCTTGGTCTCGGCAGGCTTCTTCTCCTCGGACGCCTTCTTGTCGGCGGCCTTGCCCTCGGCCGGCTTCTCGGCCTCGGTCTTCTTGTCGCCGGCCGGCGCCGTCTCAGCCTTCTTCTCGGCGACCGGCAGCGGCTTCGGGCTGTCGGCGAGCGTGCGGAGATAGGCGATGACGTTGGCGCGGTCCGTCGGCGAGCCGATCCCTGCAAACGCCATCTTGGTGCCCTTCACGTAGCCCTTCGGGCTCTCGAGGAAGTGGTCGAGATCCTCGTAGGTCCAGGTGCCGCCCTTCTCCTTGAGCGCGGCGGAGTAGTCGAAGCCGGCGGCATGCGCCTTCTCGCGCTCCACGATCTCCCAGAGGTCGGGGCCGACCTTGTTGGGGCCGCCCTTCTCGAAGCTGTGGCAGGCCTGGCAGGCCTTGGTGCCGCCCTTGCCCTTGTCGGCATCGGCGCTGGCGAGCCGCACGGCGATGGGCTCGGCCTTCGGCGCTTCCGCCGCCGCGCCGCCGCTCTTCGGCTCCGGCTCGGGCAGGGCATAGCCGGCGCTTCCGGCGGGCTTTGGATGATAGATCAGCTCCGCAACGAAGCCCGACCCGACCGCGAACAGGAGGGCACCCAGGACCGCGCCCGCAACCTTGTTCAGCTCGAAGGAATCCATGCTCGACAGCTCCGGCGCGCGGGATCAGGACCCGGCGGATGAGGGCCCGACGGGCAGACGCCGGACTTTGGAGGATTTCAAGGGTGATTAGCCGTTCGGGCCCGATCTTGACAATGGGCCATGCGCGCTGCGCGCTGTCGCACACCGATATTCGTCACACGCTTCGAGCGAGCGGGCATTTTCGTTGCAGCTCTGCCGCACCGCGAGGCGGGAATGCCCGGTCATGACAAGCCGCACCGCCGCTGCTAGAGCGCTCCCGCGCGCCGAAAAACCCCTTCCGCCCGACTTCGTCCGACCCGCCCGAGGCCATGTCCGATCCCCTGATCCTGATTCCGGCCCGCCTCGCCGCGACCCGGCTGCCGTCGAAGCCGCTCGCCGACATCGCTGGCGTGCCGATGATCGTCCATGTCTGGCGCCGCGCCGTGGAGGCGGGCATCGGCCCCGTGGTGGTCGCCACCGACACCGACGCGGTCGCCGAGGCGATCGAGGCGCAGGGCGGGCTGGCGGTGATGACCCGGCCCGATCACCCTTCCGGCTCCGACCGCCTCGCCGAAGCTCTGGAGATCGTCGATCCCGACGGCAACCACGACGTCGTCGTCAACGTCCAGGGCGACCTGCCGACCATCGACCCGGCGATCATCGCCGCATCCGTGATGCCGCTCGCCGACCCGCAGGTCGACATCGCCACCCTCTGCGCGGTGATCCACCGCGCGGAAGAGATGGACGATCCCAACGTGGTCAAGATCATCGGCCACACGGTGGGGCCGAACCGCCTGCGCGCGCTGGCCTTTACCCGCGCCCGCGCCCCCTGGGGCGACGGGCCGCTGTTCCACCATATCGGCCTCTACGCCTATCGCCGGAAGGCGCTCGCCCGCTTCGTCGCCCTGCCGCAGGGCGAGTTGGAGCAGCGCGAGAAGCTGGAGCAGTTGCGCGCGCTGGAGGCCGGCATGCGCATCGACGCGATGATCGTCGAGGATCTGCCGCTCGGCGTCGATACCCCCGCCGACCTCGAGCGCGCCCGCACGCTGCTCGCCATCCGCCGCCTGAACTGAGCCTGCTGAAGCACCGATGACCGACCGCACCATTGCCTACCAGGGCGAGCCCGGCGCCAACTCGCACATCATCTGCTCGCAGGCCTATCCCGGCTGGACCGCGTTGCCCTGCGCCACCTTCGAGGACGCCTTCGCCGCGGTGAACGAGGGCAAGGCGAATCTGGCGATGATTCCGATCGAGAACTCGATCGCCGGCCGGGTCGCCGACATCCACCACCTGATCCCGACCTCGCGGCTGCACATCATCGCGGAGCACTTCCTGCCGATCCACTTCCAGCTCATGGCTCTGCCGGGGGTGGGCGCGGAGCGGCTGACGAGCGTGCACAGCCACATCCACGCGCTCGGCCAGTGCCGCCGGATCATCCGGCGGCTCGGCCTCAAGGCAGTGGTGGCCGGCGACACGGCGGGCGCGGCCCGCGAGGTGGCGGAGGCGCGTGATCCCAGCCGCGCGGCGCTCGCTCCGGCCATGGCGGCCGAGGTCTACGGCCTCGACATCCTGGAGCGCGACGTCGAGGACGAGGCCCACAACACCACGCGCTTCGTCGTGTTCTCGCCGGAGCCCGCCGAGTGCGAGCCGGGCAACGGCCCGACGGTGACGAGCTTCATTTTCCGGGTCCGCAACATCCCGGCGGCGCTCTACAAGGCCCTCGGCGGGTTCGCGACCAACGGCGTCAACATGTCGAAGCTCGAGAGCTACATGGTCGAGGGACAGTTCACCGCAACCCAGTTCTACGCCGAGGTCGATGGCCACCCCGAGGATGACGGCCTGCGCCGGGCTCTCGAAGAGCTGCGCTACTTCTCGAAGGAGCTGCGCATCATCGGCACCTATCCCGCTCACCCGTTCCGCGAGACGACGCGGCAGGCGGCGGAGTAAGGCGCCCCCCGTCTGACTGCACCCATCGCCGAACAATCAGATTGTATCTACAATCTGATTGCCGCGACGATCGAACGGAGCTACGTTTCAGATGTTGATTGTCTGGGACGAGCCCAAGCGCCTGACCAACCTGCACAAGCACGGTCTCGATTTCGCGGATTTCGAAGCAGGTTTCGACTTCGAGACCGCTCTCGTCGTGGCGGCGCAGCCGAGCGCAACCGGCTCAGCCCGAATGAAGATCATCGGCGAGTTCGACGGGCAGACGGTGGTGGCGGCGATCATCGCTCCTTTGGGACGGGAAGCGATCTCCCTCATCAGCCTGCGCCGAGCGAGCCGGAGCGAACGGAGGCTCTACGATGCCCGCTGACAAGCCCGATCGGACACCGATCACGGCCGCGGAGGAGGCCCGGATCCAGGCCGGTATCGCGGCCGATTCCGACAACCCGGAATGGACCGAAGCGGATTTTCGAAGCGCCGTGCCCTTCGAACAGGCCTTTCCCGTCCTCGCGGAAAAACTGCGCCGCAGCCGCGGCCCCCAGAACGCTCCGACCAAGCAGCTCGTCAGCTTGAGGCTCGATCAGGACGTCCTGCTTCGTTTCAGGGCGACCGGTCCGGGCTGGCAGTCTCGAATGAACGAAGCCCTGCGCCGGGCCGCGGCCGATCTCTCCGACTAAGCCGGAGATCGGCCGCTCTCGCTGCCTCAAGCCGCGTCGGCAGACTTGTCCTTGTTGGCCTCGGGCTTCGGGCCGCCCTTGGAGACGCCGACCAGGGCCGGGCGCAGGGTCCGGTCGCCGATGACGTAGCCGGTCTGCACCACTTGGACGACGGTGCCGTTGGGGACCTCGGTGTTGGGCACCTCGAACATCGCCTGATGGCGGTTCGGGTCGAAGCGCTGGCCCTTGGGATCGACCACCTTCACGCCGTGGCGCTCCAGCGTCTTGGTGAGATCACGCTCCGTCAGGTCGATGCCCTCGATCAACCCCTTGAAGGGCCCCTCGGCACCCGCGCGCGCCTCCTCCGGCACGCTTTCAAGCGCGCGGCGGACATTGTCGGCGGTGTTGAGCATGTCGCGGGCGAAGTTCGTCACCGCGTAGGTGCGGGCATCCGCGACCTCGCGCTCGGTGCGGCGGCGCAGGTTCTCCATCTCGGCCAGCGTGCGCAGCAGGCGGTCCTTGAACTCGTCGCGTTCGGCGATCGCGGCGGCGAGCCCTTCGGCATCCGCGCCCGCATGCGCGGCACCGGATTGCGGCGGAACCTCCGCCTCCGCGCCGTCGTGCCGCTCGTGCTTCTCCATGTCGTCAGCCATCATCGTGCGATCGATCAGGTCTCGAAGGGTTCCGGGATGGGGCTGATATCATTCGGGCAAACCCCGAAATCAAGCGCAGGGTGCGACGGATCGGTCAGAGTTCCCGCGGCGGCGGCGAATCGACGAGGGCGTCGAGCCCTTCCGCGCGAAGCGCCGCGACGTCGCTGGCGAACACCTCCATCACCGCGGCGCGGATCATCGCGAGGCGGTCGGGCTGCACCACGCGGGTGCCGGTGAGGTCGGTCACGTAGAACACGTCCACCGCCCGCTCGCCGAAGGTCGCCACATGCGCCGAGGTGATGTTGAGGCTCAGGCGGTTGAGCCCCGTCGTCAGCTCGTAGAGCAGGCCCGGCCGGTCGAGGCCGGTGATCTCCACCACGGTCTCGCGGCTCGACAGGGCGTTGTCGATCGACACGTCCGGCGGCACGAGGAAGGTCTTGGGCGGCTGCTTCGGGTGCTTGTCGGCGACGAGTTCGGCGATCTTGATCTCGCCCTTCAGCGCCCGTTCGATCGCCGTGGCGATGCGGTCGGCGCGACGCAGCTCGTCCTCGTCTCGCTCGAAGGCGCGGGAAATGAAGATCGAATCGAGGGCGAAGCCGTCGGTCGTCGTGAAGATCTGCGCATCGACGATGTTGCCGCCCATGGTCGCGCAGGCGCCGGTGATGATAGCGAGCAGCCGCGGATGATCGGGGGAATAGACCGTCAGCTCGGTCACCCCGCGCACGGGGTCGGTCTCGTAGGTCGTGGCGCTGGTGCGGCCCTCTTCCATCACCGTGCGCAGGAAGCGGGCGTTCTTGAAGTGGCGCGTGCTGTCCACCTTGAGCCAGTAGGCTTGGTTGTGGCGCGCGGCATAGGCGTCGAACAGGTCGGAGCTCCAGTCGGCGAGCTGCTCGCGCAGCGCCATCTGGATCAGCCGCACCCGGTCGGTCCGGGCGATCTCCGAATGGCCGCCGGACAGGACGACTTCGGTCTCGTCGTAGAGGGTGCGCAGCAGCGTGCCCTTCCAGGCTGTCCACACGCCGGGGCCGACCGCCTTGATGTCGGCGACGGTGAGGATCGCGAGCAGCTTCAGCCGCTCCAGGCTCTGCACCTCGCTCGCGAACTTCTCGATCGTCCTGCGGTCGGAAAGGTCGCGGCTCTGGGCCGTCATCGACATCAGCAGGTGGTGCTCGACCAGCCACGAGACCGTCTCGGTCTCCGCCTGGCTCAATCCGAAGCGCGGCCCGAGCTTGCGGGCGATGGCCGCACCGGCGATCGAATGGTCCTCGGGCCGGCCCTTGGCGATGTCGTGGAGCAGGATCGCGACGTAGAGGGCGCGGCGATTGTGGATCGTATCGATCAGGCGCGAGGCGAGCGGATGCTCGTCGCGCACCCGGCCGGAATCGATCGCCGCGAGCACGCCGAGCGAGCGCAGCAGGTGCTCGTCCACCGTGTAGTGGTGATACATGTTGAACTGCATCATCGCGACGATGCGGCCGAATTCCGGGATAAAGCGACCGAGCACGCCCGCCTCGTTCATCGATCGCAGGATCGTCTCCGGAGCGTTCTTCGACGTGAGGATGTCGAGGAACAGCCGGTTGGCCTCCGGATCGATGCGCACCGCGTGGGTGATGAGCTTGAGCGAGCGGTTGGCCAGCCGCGCCGCGTCCGGATGGATCGGGAGGTTGTGCCGGTCGGCGAGCCAGAACAGCCGGATCAGGTTGACCGGATCGCGCTCGAACGTGTCCTCGCCGCGGATGTTGACCCGGCCGTTGTCGATCCAGAAATCCTCCGCCTCGATCGAGGTCGCGCGGAAGCGGTCGCGGAAGCGGCCGATCCAGCGGTCGAGCACCGGTGTGCGCTTGGCGTGGCGGGCCTCCAGCTCGGCGCAGACGATGGCGGTGAGGTCGCCGACATCCTTGGCGATGAGGAAATACGCCTTCATGAAGCGCTCGACGCCCGAGAGGCCGCCGCGGGAGCCGAAGCCGAGCCGCTCGGCGATCTTCGGCTGCAGCCCGAACGACAGGCGCTCTTCCGGCCGCCCGGTCACGAAGTGGATGTGGCAGCGCACCCGCCACAGGAACTCCTCGCAGCGCTCGAACAGGCGGTACTCGTCCGGCGTGAACAGCCCGGCATGGACCAGTTCGGCCTGATTGCGCACGCGGTAGGTGTATTTCGCGATCCAGAACAGGGTGTTGAGGTCGCGCAAGCCGCCCTTGCCGTCCTTGACGTTGGGCTCGACGAGGTAGCGCGAGGCGCCCGCCTTGGCGACGCGGGCATCGCGCTCGCGCAGCTTGGCATCCACGAATTCGGAGGCCGACCCGATAACCAATTCGGTGTCGAAGCGGGTGACCATTTCCTCGAACAGCGAGCGCGAGCCGAACAGGAAGCGGGATTCGAGCAGCGCGGTGCGGATCGTCATGTCGGCGCGGCCCTCGCGCAGGCATTCCTCCACGGAGCGCGTGGCGTGGCCGACCTTCAGTTTGAGATCCCACAGCACGTAGAGCATCGCCTCGACGACGCTCTCGGACCATGCGGTCTGCTTGTAGGGCAGCAGAAACAGCAGATCGATATCCGAGCCCGGTGCCATCGTCCCCCGGCCGTAGCCGCCGGTGGCGACGATGGCGAGATGCTCGCCGGTGGACGGGTTGTCGTTGGGATAGAGGCGCCAGACCACGGCGTCGTAGATCGCCCGCACCACCGCGTCGGTGAGGCGGCTCAGGCGCTGCGCGCAGGCGAGGCCGTCGCGTTCCTTCAACAGAAGCCGCTCGGCCTCTGCGTGCCCGGTCTCGATCACCTTGCGCAACTCGGGCACAAGGAGCCCTCGCAGCTTGGTCGGTTCGCGGGCGTCGCGATCGAGGGAGGCGACGATTTTTTCCAGGGCGGGAACGGGGTCGAACATGGCCGTCCCGTTAGCATGTAAAGCCGGCGGCGGCATCGGTCGGTTGCGTGCAACTCAGCCGTTCTGTTCTGCGGATTTTCGTTTGACGAAACGAACGCGACTGTTCTAGCCATCTGGTGGATCCGGCAACAAGCCGGGCCGATATGGGAGACAGTCGCATGATTCGACGCCGCACCGTCCTCTCCGCATTCGCCGGATTGTTCGGCCTTCTCGCGACGGGTTCGAACCTGCAGGCTGCCGAAATCTCCGAGATCCGGCTCGATTGGGCGACCTACAATCCGGTCAGCCTCGTTTTGAAGGAGAAGGGGTTTCTGGAAGAGGCGCTGAAGGCCCGCGGCATCAAGGTGCGTTGGGTCCAATCGCTCGGCTCCAACAAGGCGCTGGAATTCCTGAACGGCGGCGCCATCGATTTCGGCTCCTCGGCGGGCGCGGCGGCACTCCTGGCGCGCATCAACGGCAACCCGATCAAGGTCGTCTACGCCTATTCCCGGCCGGAATGGACCGCGCTCGTCACCCGCAAGCAGACGGGGATTTCCAAGCCCGCCGACCTCAAGGGCAAGCGCATCGCCGTCACCCGCGGCACAGATCCGCACATCTTCCTGATCCGCGCGCTTCAGGGCGCCGGGCTCACCGAGAAGGACGCCAAGCTCGTCCTGCTCCAGCATGCCGACGGCCGCACCGCGCTCGACCGCGGCGATGTCGATGCCTGGGCCGGGCTTGATCCGATGATGGCCGCCGCCGAGATCGAGAGCGGCGGCGTGCTGTTCCACCGCGACGCCTCCGCCAACACCTGGGGCGTGCTCGACGTGCGCGAGGATTTCGCCAAGGCGCATCCCGATCTCGTGCGGGTCGTCATCGCCGCCTACGAGCAGGCCCGCGCCTATGCGCTCACCAACCCGGACGCGCTGAAGAGCGCGCTCGTCTCGGCCACCAAGCTGCCCGAGCCGGTGATCGCCAAGCAGATCGAGCGCACCGATCTCAGCCAGCCGGCCGTCGGTTCGGCCCAGGCCGAGAGCATCCGCGCCGCCGGCCTCGCCTTGCAGCAGGCGGGCGTCATCCCCGCTTCCACCGACGTGGCGGCGGCGGTGGACGGGCTGATCGATCCGCAGTTCAACCCGGCCCCGGCCCGCTGAGCCTGCCGATGCCGGACGCCGCGCACCTCGCCGCCTTCGCCCTGGTCTGCCTCGGGATGGTGCTGACGCCCGGCCCGAACATGGCCTATCTCGTCTCGCGCACCGTCGTGCAGGGGCGGGCGGCCGGGCTGGTCTCGCTGACAGGCGTCGCGGCGGGCTTTGTCGTCTACCTGCTCTGCGCGGCCTTCGGCATCACCGCCCTCCTCGTGGCGGTGCCCTTCGCCTACGACACCCTGCGCCTGTCGGGTGCGGCCTATCTCTTCTTCCTCGCATGGCAGGCCGTGCGGCCCGGCGGGCGCTCGCCTTTCGACACCCGCCCGCTGCCGCCGGACGGGGCGGGGCGGCTCTTCGCCATGGGTTTCCTTACCAGTGTGCTGAACCCTAGGATCGCTGTGATGTACCTGTCACTGCTGCCGCAATTCATCGATCCGGCGGCGGGCGGGGTGCTGACGCAATCCCTCGCGCTCGGCCTCGTCCAGATCGCGGTCAGTCTCACGGTGAACGCGGTGATCGTCCTGTCGGCCGGGTCCGTCGCGGCGTTCCTGAAGGGGCGGCCCGTCTGGCTCCGTGCGCAACGCTGGTTCATGGGAACCGTGTTGGCCGGCCTCGCCCTGCGCGCGGCGACCGATGCGCGGCGCTGAACGCCGGATCCGGTAGGGTATCTTCGAGAACACGATGCAGATCCGGCCCGGCTCCCTCGCATGAGCGTCACCACCGTTCTCCCCGACGACACTGAAACGAAGGCGGCGCCTGCGCGTCGCTCCGCCATCCTCGGCGGAAGCGCGCGGCTGGCGCTGGGCCTACTGCTGCCGCTCGCCCTGGCGCTCGGCTGGGAGGCGGCCGTCGCGACCGGGTTCGCCTCCGGGCGCCTGCTGCCGCCGCCGAGCCGGATCGCGGCCGCCCTCTGGACGCTCGCAGCCTCGGGCGAACTCTGGACCCATGTCGAGGCGACCCTGATCCGCGTCGGCCTCGGCTTCGCCTTCGGGGCGGGCGCCGGCATCCTCGCGGGCGCGCTCACCGCAACGCTGCCGACCCTGCGCTGGCTGGTCGATCCGAGCCTTCAGGCCCTGCGCGCCGTGCCCTCGCTTGCCTGGGTGCCGCTGTTCATCCTGTGGTTCGGCATCCTCGAGACGCCGAAGGTCGCCTTGATCGCGGTCGGCGTGTTCTTCCCCGTCTATATCGGCGTGGCTGGCGCCATCGCCTCGGTCGATCGCAAGCTGGTGGAGGTTGGCCGCATCTTCCGCCTCTCGCGGGTCGCACTCGCCCGGCGCATCCTCCTGCCGGCCGTGCTCCCGGCCACCCTGACGGCGCTTCGCACCGGGCTCGGGCTGGGCTTCCTGTTCGTGGTGGCGGCCGAACTGATGGGCGCTTCCGAGGGGCTCGGCTACCTGCTTCTCGATGGCCAGCAATTCAGCAAGCCCGACCAGATCCTGACCGCGATCATCAGCTTTGCCGTCGTCGGCAAGGCCGCCGATGCCGGGCTCGTCGCCCTGACCAGCCCGCTGGTGCGCTGGCAGGATACGGCGCGCGAGACGCTGTGAGGCCGCCATGCTGAGCATCCAGAGCCTCTCCAAGACCTATGCCGACGGCACCCGCGCGCTGGAGGGCATCGACCTCGACGTTCCGAACGCCGAGATCGTCGCGCTGATCGGCGGCTCAGGCTGCGGGAAGACGACGCTCCTGCGCCTCATCGCCGGGCTCGACCGGCCGAGTGCGGGCCAGATCGCGCTCGACGGTGAGCCGATCACCGGCCCCCATCCCGGCGTCGGGCTCGTGTTTCAGGAGCCGCGCCTGCTGCCCTGGCTGACGGTCGCCGAGAATGTCGGCTTCGGCATCGATCATCTGCCGCGGCGCGAGCGCAGGGAGCGCGTCGCCCACGCCCTGGAGCGGGTCGGCCTCGCCGAGCAGGCCGGGCGCTGGCCGCGCGAATTGTCGGGCGGGCAGCAGCAGCGCGTCTCGATCGCCCGCGCCTTCGTGGCCAATCCGCGGGTGCTGCTTCTCGACGAGCCGTTCTCGGCGCTCGATGCCTTCACCCGCAAGGATCTCCACCGCCATCTCCTCGCCCTGTGGGAGGAGGTGCGGCCGACGGTGCTGATCGTCACCCACGACGTCGCCGAGGCCGTGGCGCTCGCCGACCGCGCCATCGTCATGCGCCCGCGCCCGGGCCGCCTCGACGACACGGTCGCGCTGCCGATGCGCCGGCCGCGCGACCCGGCGGCGCCGACGAGCGAGGCGGCGACCCGCAACATCCTCGCCGCCCTCGACCATTCGCTGCGCCCGCGCGACGCCTCCCGTGCGCCGGAACTCGCCGGCGGCAGCTCGTTCTGAGGTGTCGCGGCCGCGCGAAAGCCGCTAAATCCAGGCCACCAAAAAAACAGGAGGAAATCCATGGACGCCGACGCCCTGCGCGCTCTCCAGGCCCCGCTCAAGAACAAGTACCGTGAGACGCCGGATTCGGCCGTCATCACCCTCGAGGCGAAGGGCTCGCTCGACGACACCAGCATCGCCTGCAAGGTCGAGACCGGCCGCGCGCTGGCAGTGGCCGGCCTGCACCCCGCCACCGGCGGTTCGGGCGCCGAACTCTGCTCCGGCGACATGCTGCTCGAAGCGCTCGTCGCCTGCGCGGGCGTAACGGTGAAGGCGGTGGCCACCGCGCTCGAAATCCCGCTGAAGGCCGGCACGGTCAGCGCCGAGGGCGACCTCGACTTCCGCGGCACGCTCGGCGTCGACAAGGAGGCGCCGGTCGGCTTCCGCGCGATCCGCCTGACGTTCGACCTCGACACCGACGCCCCTCAGGAGAAGCTCGACCAGCTCCTCAAGCTGACCGAGCGCTACTGCGTCGTGTTCCAGACCCTCAACCACAAGCCGGAATTGTCGGTGAACGCCTCGCGCTCCTGAGCGGCGCAGCGTATCTGACAGGCGTCATGCGCCTGCTCATCATCGAGGACGACCGCGAGGCCGCCGCCTATCTGGTCAAAGCGTTCCGGGAAGCCGGGCACGCGGTGGACCATGCGGGCGACGGCCTCGACGGCTATGCGCTCGCCCGCGAGGGCGATTACGACGTTCTGATCGTCGATCGCATGTTGCCGAAGCTCGACGGGCTCTCGCTCGTGCGCTCCTTGCGCGAGCAGGAGATCGCCACGCCGGTCCTCATCCTCTCGGCGCTGGGCCAAGTGGACGACCGGGTGAAGGGGCTGCGGGCCGGGGGCGACGACTATCTCCCGAAACCCTATGCCTTCTCCGAGCTTCTGGCCCGTACCGAGGTGCTGGCCCGCCGCCGCACGGCCGCGACCGGCCAGAGCGAGGCCACCGCCTACCGGGTCGGCGATCTCGAACTCGACCGGCTCTCGCACCGGGTGACACGGGCGGGCCGCGAGATCGTGCTCCAACCCCGCGAGTTCCGGCTGCTCGAATACCTCATGCGTCATGCCGGGCAGGTCGTGACCCGGACGATGCTGCTGGAGCATGTCTGGGACTACCATTTCGATCCGCAGACCAACGTCATCGACGTCCACGTCTCGCGCCTGCGCGCGAAGATCGACCGCGGCTTCGAGCATCCGATGATCCACACGGTGCGCGGCGCGGGCTACGTCATCCGGGCCGACGAGCCGCAAGCCTCGTGAGTCCCGCCGCCTCACCGCCGCCGGACGGCCTCATCGCGCGCCTCGGAAAGATCTTCCGCACGACGGCGTTCAAGCTGTCGCTCGCCTATCTCGTGCTGTTCGCGGTGCTGGCCTCGCTCGGGCTCGGCTATGTCGCCTGGAACGCGCGCCGGGTGCTCGACGACCAGATCGTCTCGACCATCGATGCCGAGATCAACGGGCTGTCCGAGCAATACACCGCGGGCGGGCTGCGCCGCCTCATCGCCGTGGTGGAACGGCGCGCGGGGGAGCCCGGGGCCTCGCTGTATCTCGTGACCACGCCTGCGGGCGAGCACATCGTCGGCAATGTGAGCCGGCTGCCGGCCGACATCCTCGCCCGGTCCGGCCAGTACGAGAGCTATTACGGGCGCGGCTCCGATGCCGACCCGAGCGAGCACCGCGCGATCCTGCGGGTGTTCAACCTCGCCGGGGGCTTTCGCCTCGTGGTCGGCCGCGACACCGAAGAGCGCGACCGCTTGCGCGCGGCGATCGGCAACACCTTCGGCTCCTCGCTGGCCCTCGTCGTGCTGCTCGGCGTGCTCGGCGGCTGGTTCGTGGCGAGCCGCGTCTTGAAGCGCGTGGACGACATGACCGAGACCACCCGCACGATCATGGCGGGCGATCTCGACGGCCGCCTGCGGGTCGGCAGCGCCGGGGACGAGCTGGACCGCCTCGCCCAGAACCTCAACCTGATGCTGGAGCGCATCGGCGAGCTGATGCGCGGCATGCGCGAAGTCTCCGACAACATCGCCCACGACCTCAAGACGCCGCTCACACGCCTGCGCAACCGCGCCGACGAGGCCCTGCGCAATGCCGAGACGCCGGAGGCCCTGCGCGCGGCGATGGAGGGCGTGATCGAGGACAGCGACGGGCTGATCCGGGTGTTCAACGCGCTCCTCACCATCGCCCGGCTGGAGGCCGGCAACGCGCCCGAGAGCGTGAGCCGTTTCGACGCCGGTGCGGTGGCGCGGGAAGTGGCCGAACTCTACGAGCCGCTGGCCGAAGACAGGGGCCTCAGCCTCACCGTTCAGATCGAGCCGGACCTGAGCCTCGACGGCAATCGCGAACTGGTCGGGCAGGCGATCGCCAACCTCCTCGACAACGCGATCAAGTACGGTGCCTGCGCCTCGGCGTCCGGCCCGCAGGAAATCACGGTCAGCGCGCGCCGCGCCGATGGCGTCGTCCAGCTACGGGTGGCGGATCGCGGCCCCGGCATCCCGGAGGCCGAGCGGGAACGGGTGCTCGACCGCTTCGTGCGCCTCGATGCCGCCCGCACGCGCCCCGGCTTCGGCCTGGGCCTCAGCCTCGTCGCCGCCGTCGCCCGGCTGCACGGCGGAAGCCTCGACCTTGCCGATAATGCTCCGGGGCTCGCCGTCACCCTGAGCCTGCCGGCCGGTGCGGCCTGAAGCGAACTCAGTTCAGGAAATTGCGCACGCCGTCAGGGTCGGCAAGCGTCGCCTGCGGACTGCCGGGAAGCGCCAGGACCACCAGCAGCACCGCCAGCGTGATGGTGGCGAGCCCGAGCACCGCGCCGACCCGCTGCGGCTCGAACCGCCGGCTCGCGATCAGGATGCAGCCGAGCGTGAAGACGGCAGCTTCGGCGAAGGGAACGAGGTTGATGCTGCTCATCGATTCACTTTCGTCCTCGGTCGCCGTGTCGCCCGCCGGAGGTACCGCGAGAGAATGCCGCTCCGGCTTGGCTGGGATCAACCGAAGAAAGCGCGTGCCTGCTCCCCGAGCCCTTCATGACAGGACGGCCGGCCGGCCGAAAAATTCCCTCGAGGCAGGGCGCCGGGGCCGAGGTGCGGCTCCGACAAGCTGTCTTCGTTCGCGCGATCGTCAGAGCGGCTTCCAAGGACCATCGCTTCGACAGGTTCGCCCTGAGCAAGGAGGCGGCGCTGGCCGGGCTCGGCGCGGTGCGACCCGGCCTGACGGGGAGCGGGAAGACGCCTCGCGCGGTGGAGGTCTCGCGCTTCGGGTGGTATCTGCCTCGCGCGTGTCGCCCGATGATCCAACCGCTCCGCCCCATCCGCACGGCCTCCCGCGCTTGCCGGTCGCCGCGGCCGTGAGCGCGTCCGCCCGCCCGCCGGAAACAGCGCTCTACGCGCCGGTGAAGGGCTTCCTCGAAACCCTCGGCTTTGCCGTCAAAGGCGAGATCGGCGGCTGCGACCTCCTGGGCGTGCGCGAGGGCGAGCCGCCGGTGCTGGTGGTGTGCGAGCTGAAGCAGAGCTTCAACCTGGAACTCGTGCTGCAGGCCGTGGACCGCGCCGGCGCCTGCGACGAGGTGTGGCTGGCGGCGCGCCTGTCGGTGCGCGGCAAGGGGCGGGAGGCCGATGCGCGCTTCCGCAAGCTGTGCCGGCGCCTCGGCTTCGGCCTTCTCGGCGTCGGTGCCGACGACGGCGTCCATGTCCTTCTCGGCCCTGGAGCGCCGATGCCCCGGCGCGACCCCAAGCGGCGCTCGCGCCTTCTGAACGAGCATCGCCGCCGACAGGGCGACCCCGTGGCCGGCGGCGGTTCGCGTGCGCCGGTGATGACCGCCTATCGCCAGCAGGCCCTCCTCTGCGCCCGCGCCCTGGCGCCCGGGCCGCTGCGCCCGCGCGACCTGGCGAGCGCCGTCCCGACGGCTGCCGCCATCCTCCGCCGCAACGTCTACGGCTGGTTCGAGCGCACCGGCCACGGCGTCTACGCGCTGACGCCGGCCGGGCACGAGGCGATCGGGCGATGGCCTTCGACGCCCCCCTGACCCTCGCCCTCTTGTGCTCGGGGCGTCCGGAGCCAGAACCCGGACGCACGGAACGGAGAGCCGTCGCATGAACGACCGGATCACCATCGCCGCCCCCGGCGTCTCGGCTGCGATCGCGCCGCTCGGGGCGGAACTGTCGAGCTTGACCGGTGCAGTCGGCGCAGCGTTACGCCCGTTCGGGACTCCGCCGTCACGGGCATCGGGCATAACCCGAACTTAACACGGATCAACAATGTTGGGTTGTTGATCGTTCGAAGTCGTACCGTGGCGCCAAGTCGATGGCAGGGGAAGGAATCCGGACTCAGCCGTCGACACCGGGCTCCGCTCGAAGCTGGCTGCTGCCCGTGGCCCTCTTGCTGGCGAGCCTGATCGGCTCAGCGTGGCTTGGAGCGCCGATGGCGGAGCCGGGCCGGCCGGTGGCCGCCCTGTTTCCGCCCTGGTGGGAGCCGAGCCGCAGCCTCGGCGCCGCGGTGGCGGCGGGTGGCGCCGTGCTGGGCCTCGGTCGCCTGCCGGGACTCGTCGTCACCCGATCCTCCGCGCCGGGCTTCGCCGAGCGCCTGCGGGCGGGCGGCGCGCTCGTTCTGTTCGACCCGCGGGGCTTCGGCCTCTGCACCTCTCCTGAAAAGCCCAAATTCCAAGAGCTTGGAGCCCGAGAGCCACGACCATGACCGAATCCCGCTTGCGTGATCTCGACAGCCTGCGCCGCACCGCGAGCCGCGGCCTCATCGCCCTGCTCTGGCTGCACGTGCCGTTCAACGTCGCCGTGGCGGCCGCCCTCGGAAACCCGATCGCGGCCCAGGGGCTGATGACGTTCGGCCTCGCTGCGGCGGCCACGGTCACGTGGCGTCTGAACGGCGACGGGCTCGCCACGCGTCTCACCGTGGCGGTGGCGATGGTCGGAATGGTGGCGCTGCTGCTCGCTGCGGCTTCCGGCCATTCCTGGCAGCTCGACCTGCACATGTACTTCTTCGCCGCCCTGGCGGTGCTCTCGGCCTATTGCGACTGGCGCGTGCTTCTCTCCGCCGCCGCGGCGACGGCTCTGCACCATCTCGGCCTGAACCTGCTTCTGCCGATTGCGGTCTATCCAAATGGGGCCGATCTCGGCCGGGTGGTGCTCCACGCGGTCATCGTCGTGCTGAAGACCGCGGTCCTCGTCTGGCTCAGCGTCCAGCTCGCGTCCCTGTTCTCGGTCTCGGCGCGCTCGCTCGCCGCCGCCGACGCCGCGCGCGCCGCCGAGACCGAAGCCCATACTCGCCAGGGCGCGGCCGAAGCCGAGGCCCGGGCCGAGCGCCGCCGCACGGCCGGCGAACTGGCCGAGCGTTTCGAGAGCAGCGTGAACCGCCTCGTCCGGGACGCGGCCGAATCCGCCAACCGGGTGCGGCACGCCTCGCAGGATCTCTCAGCCGCCGCAGGCGACGCCGCCCGCCGCACGACGGCTTTGTCCACGGCCTCGCAGGAGACCGCCGCCGACGTGCAGGGCGTCGCGGCTGCGGCCGGCACGCTCTCGGCCACGGTGCGCGAGATCGGAAGCCACATGACCCGCGCCGCCGAGGTGGCGGGCCGGGCGACACGGGAGGCGGGCCAGACCGACGAGACCGTGCGCGCGCTGGCCGAGGCGGCCCAGCGCATCAACCAGATCGTGCTGCTCATCGGCACCATCGCCGAGCAGACCAACCTGCTCGCGCTCAACGCGACCATCGAAGCCTCGCGTGCCGGCGCGGCCGGCCGGGGGTTCGGTGTGGTCGCGGGCGAGGTGAAGGCGCTCGCGGCCCGCACCGCCCTCGCGACGCAGGAGATCGAAGCGCAGATCCTTGCGATCCAGGACCAGACCGGTCAGGCGGTCGCGGCGATCGGCCGGATTGGCGGGACGATCGAGGAACTCGGCACCATCACCCGCTCGGTCGCCGCGGCGGTGGAAGGGCAGGGGGCAGCGACCGGCGCCATCGCCGACAACGCCGAGCGGGCGGCCCGGCGAACGGGCGCGGTCTCCGACAACCTCGACGGCCTCGCCCGTTCCGCCGATCTCACCGGCGCCGCCGCGGCAGCCGGGCTCGACGCCTCCGAGCGTCTGGCCGGGGAATGCGACGCGCTCGCCGAGACCGTCCGCGACTTCGTGGGAACGCTTCGGGCGGCCTGAACCCGAAACCCCGTGGCGCGCGTGCCTTGCTCCCCTGTTCCGAAATGCCCTTGGCAGAACCCGATTTGCGCGTTTGATGGGCAGGGCCGCGGCGCGACGGCGATGCGGGCGCTTCGAAGCGAAGAAGGGACGGCATGGGCAGGCGACACGACGGGCAGATTGCCCGCGACGACGGCACGGCGCCCCTGATCGCGCGGCTGGGGCAGGCCCCGCCGCTCTCGAATCCCGAGGCGGCCCAGGCGCGCCTTGATGAGATCGCCGACGCGCTCCCCGCCACCCTGCGCGAGGGTTCGGCCCGAGACCTCCTCGCGGCGCTCGCCGACCACTCGACCTTCCTGTGGTCGCTCGCCGCGCGCGATCCCGCCCGCCTCGTCCGCCTGTTCGAAGAAGCGCCGGAAGCCGCCGACGCCCGCATCATCGCCGCGCAGCGCGCCGCCGGCCGGGCGGGGGAGGGCGCCGCGCCCGATCTCGACGCGGTCGGCAAGACCTTGCGGCGGAACCGGGCCGAGCACGCGCTCCTCGTCGCGCTCGCCGATATCGGCGGTCTCTGGCCCTTGGAGCGGGTGACCACCGCGCTCTCCGATTTCGCCGACGCCTCGGTCTCGGCGGCCGTCGATGCGATGCTGCTGCAAGCGGCCGCCTCCGGCCGCTACCTCCCGACGGAGCGAAACGATCCGCAGGCCGGCTCGGGCCTCGTCGTGTTGGGCTTGGGCAAGCTCGGCGGGCGCGAGCTGAACTATTCGAGCGATATCGACCTGATCGTGTTCTTCGATCCCGAAACCGCACCCCTGAAGCCAGGGCTGGAGCCGACGCCGTTCTTCACCAAGCTGGCGCAGGGCGTCTCGAAGCTGCTGCAGGAGCGCACCCGCGACGGCTATGTCCACCGGGTCGATTACCGCCTGCGCCCCGATCCCGGCTCGACGCCGACCGCGATGAGCCTCGCCTCGGCCTATGTCTATTACGAGACCACGGGCCAGAACTGGGAGCGGGCGGCCTTCATCAAGGCCCGCGCCATCGCCGGTGACATCCCGGTGGGCGAGCGGTTCCTGGCCGACCTCACCCCCTTCGTCTGGCGCAAGTATTTCGACTTCGCCGCGATTGCCGACGTGCACGCCATGAAGCGGCAGATCCACGCCGTGCGCGGGCACGAGGCGCTGGCGGTAGCCGGCCACGACATCAAGCTCGGCCGGGGCGGCATCCGCGAGATCGAGTTCTTCGTCCAGACCCAGCAACTCGTCTTCGGCGGCCGGCGCCCGATGCTGCGGGGGCGCTCGACCGTGCCGATGCTGGCCAAGCTGCACGAGGACGGCTGGATCTCGGCCGAGGCGCGGGACGAGCTGGCGCAAGCCTACGCCTTCCTGCGCACGGTCGAGCACCGCTTGCAGATGGTCCGCGACGAGCAGACCCAGCGCCTGCCGACCGACCGGACCGAACTCGAGAGTTTCGCCCGGTTCGCGGGCTTTCCCGATCTGGCCGGCTTCGAGGCGGCCTTGCTCGCCCATGCCCGCCGGGTACAGGCGCATTACGCCTTGCTGTTCGAGGCCGGGCCCGATCTCTCGTCCGATGTGGGCGACCTCGTCTTCAGCGGCGCCGCCGACGATCCGGCGACGCTCGCCACCCTGCGCAGCCTCGGCTTCCGCGATCCCGAGCGCGTCACCGACACAGTGCGTGGCTGGCATTTCGGGCGGCGGGCGGCGGTGCGCAGTCCTCGCGCCCGCGAGGTGCTGACCGAACTCGTTCCGGCCCTGCTCAAGGCGCTCTCCGGCACGCCCGATCCGGATGCGGCGCTGGCCAATCTCGACCGCGCCTTCGGCCGGATGCCGGCGGCGGTGGAGTTGCTGACCATCCTGCGCGAGCATGAGCGCCTGCGGCTGCTCTTCGCCGACCTGCTCGGCAGCGCTCCCCGCTTGGCGGGCACCGTCGCCTTCTCGCCGCACGTGCTCGACGCGGTGATCGACCCCGATTTCGGCGACCCGTCGGTCGATGCCGGGGCCATCGACGCGCATTACCGCGCCCTGCTGGGCCGGCCGGACAGCCACGAGGTGTTTCTCGACCGCAGCCGCGACGCGGCCCGGCAGCTCCGCTTCCTCACCGGGGCGCGACTCCTCTCCGGCATTCTCACGCCGCAGGCGGCCGGCTGCGCCTTCTCGGCCATCGCCGATGCCGCGGTGGCGACCGCGCTGGAAGCGGTCTCAAAAACCTTCTTTGCTGATCACGGCCCGATTCTGAGCGGCCGCATCGTCGTGCTCGGCTATGGCCGCCTCGGCTCGCACCAACTCACGGCGGAATCGGACCTCGACCTTGTGGTGCTCTACGATTTCGATCCGGAGAACCGCACCAGCACCGGCCCCAAACCCCTTGATGCGGCGGTGGCCTACAATCGGCTGACCCAGCGCCTCGTCGCGGCGCTCACCGCCCCGACCCGCCGCGGGCTGCTCTACGAGGTGGATCTGCGCCTGCGTCCCGGGGGCGGCCAGGGTGCGGTGGCGGCGCAGTTCCGCAGCTTCCGCGCCTACCAGCGCGAGGAGGCCGAGCTGTGGGAGCACATGGCGCTCACCCGCGCCCGCGTCATCGCGGGTGATGAGAGCCTCGCCGAGGATGCGAAAGCGACGATCCGCGACGCGCTGATGCAGCCGCGCGACGCCGACACGGTGAACCGCTCGGTGCGCGGCATGCGCGCGACGGTCGAGAACGAGAAGGGCGATCACGGCCCCCTCGACCTCAAGCTCGCCCCCGGCGGTCTGCTCGACCTCGATTTCCTGGCGCAGGCCCTCGTTCTCGGCCATGCGCACGACTATCCCGACCTGATCGGTCTCGATGCGCCCGCGGTGTTTTCCCGCGCCGCCGAAGACGGGATCATCGCGGCGGACGAGGCCGAGCAACTCGCCGACGCCTACCGGCTCCTCGACGACGTGCACCAGTGGCAGCGCCTGATGGTCGAGGGCGACCCGACGCAGGCCTCCGACGTGGCGCTCGCCCGCCTCGCTCGCGCCGCCAACCTGCCCGATGCCAAGGCGCTCAGCGCCCGGCTCGACGAGGAACGGCGGACGGTGCGGACGATCTTCGACCGCCGGCTCGGACCGCCGAACGGAGGTTAGGGCCAATCGCGTCTTGCGGGATGAGTCCGCGACCCCTTAATCTTGTCTCCATGAGCGTCGTCGCGATCGACTTCGAGACCGCCAACGAGCGGCGCGACAGCGCCTGCGCGGTCGGGCTTGCCTGGATCGAGGGAGGCCGCGTGGTGCGGCGCGAATCCCGGCTGATCCGCCCGCCGCAGATGCGGTTCTCGCCCGGCAATATCCGTGTCCACGGCATCCTGCCGGCGGATGTGCGCGACGCGCCGAACTTCCCCGAGGTGATTGCCGAGTTCCTGCCCGACCTGTCGGGCGGGCTGATGCTCGCGCACAATGCCGGCTTCGACATGGGGGTGCTTGCCGCCTCGCTCGCCGCGTGGGGCGAGCCGGTGCCGGATATGGCCGGCCATTGCACCCTCCAGATCGCCCGGCGCGTCTTCCCCGATCCCGCCGGCCACGGCCTCGCCAAGGTGGCGGGCCGCCTCGGCATCCGTTTCGAGCACCACGACGCGGGCGAGGATGCCTTTGCCTGCGCCGAGATCGCGCTCGCGGCCCTGCGCGAGACGGGGGCGACCGATATCGCCGATCTCGCTCGCGGGCTCGGCCTCACCCCGATCCGTGCCCTCACGACGCCACGCCGGGACATGACCCGTTCGACCTCGGCGAAGGCTCTACGCGCCTCGGGCATCGTCGATCTCCGGCCCTCGAACGCGTTGCGCTTCGCCATGCGCGGCAGCACCGGCAACCGCTACCAGCTCGAATTCGAGGAGCGGACGGACGGGCCGTATCTGCGCTGTTCCTGCCCGGCGGGCACCCACCGCCGCCGTTGCCGCCATGTCGATGCGCTGGTCGAGGGCGACATCACCGAGCTGACGTCGAACAATTTCGACGATGTCGAGCGGCTGCGCCAATTGCTCGACGGCAAGAGCGTCGGACCGCTGCGGATCAAGGGCGTCGCGGCTGCCTGAAATCGCGGCGATGCGTGGTTCGTTGCGCGGCGTCCTGCTGCCGTTCGTCCACCATCATCCGAGCTGGGACGGCGCAGAATCGCCCATCAGCACGCATTGGGCACGTCGGCGGTACGACTTTTTCGTGCCGTTCGACGTGTGACGCCGATCATTGCTTGCGTCATCCGCGCGTGAAATCTTCGCCCGATGCGTCCTGGCGGGTGCCGACGCAGATGATTTCGGTCTCGCGGTGCGCGATTGAACCTTCGAAACGACCGCTCGGTGCGCGCCGCGCAGCCCTCTCAGCAAGAGGTGTCGCCATGGATCACGATACGATGCGTCGGACGATCGCCGAATTCTTCGGCACCTTTTGGTTGACCTTCGGCGGCTGCGGCGCCGCCGTCATCTCTGCGGCCTATCCGGAGCTCGGGATCGGCTTCCTGGGCGTCGCCTTCGCCTTCGGCTTTACCGTGCTGACGATGGCATACGCCGTGGGGCACATCTCGGGCGGCCACTTCAATCCGGCCGTCACACTCGGCTTGTGGTCGGCCCGACGCTGCGCGAGCCGGCACGTTCTGCCCTACATCATCGCGCAGGTCATCGGGGCGACGGTGGCGGCCTTCGCCCTCTACACCATTGCCTCCGGTAAGGCGGGCTGGGTGCCGAACGGGTTCGCCTCGAACGGCTACGGCGAACTCAGCCCCGGCAAGTACGGCCTCGCCGCCTGCTTGATCACGGAGGTGCTGACGACGTTCATCTTCCTGTTCATCATCGTCGGCACGACGTCGAAGGGCGCGGCGGCGGGCTTTGCCGGCATCCCTATCGGGTTGGCCCTCGTGCTGATCCACCTGATCTCGATTCCCGTGACCAACACGTCGGTCAACCCAGCGCGCAGCACGGGGCCAGCCCTGTTCGCGGGGCCGGACTATATCTCGCAGCTCTGGCTGTTCTGGCTCGCGCCGATCGCCGGCGCGATCGCGGCCGGGGTCGTCGGGCGATGGCTCTACGAACCCGCCGACATCGTCGAGACATCGGTCATTGAGAGGGGCGCCGAGATCTGACGGCGGCACACAAGCGATGACGAGGCAACTTCATGCCCCGTCATCACACCGTGTCAGGTCTTCGCGTCGGCTACAGCTTCTCTTCCTCGAACGCTCTCACCCATTCCGCGCAGATGCCGGAGCGGACGATGTCGTCGAGGGTGAACTCAACGATCGGGATCGTCATCATCCGGCTCTTTACGAGGTGGATGACGGTGCGAAGCCCCGAGGTCTCGCGCAGGTCGGTCTGGGACACATCGCCGTTGATGATGACCTGGCAATCGTCACCGATGCGGGTCAAGAACATCTTGATTTCGGCGGTGGTGGTGTTCTGCGCCTCGTCGAGGATCACGAGGCAGTTCTTGAAGGTGCGCCCGCGCATCACTTCGAACGGCACCACTTCGATGTCGCCGGCCTTGACCGCGATGTCGAAGGCGGCCGCACCCATACGCTCTTTCATGGTCTCGGTGAGTGGCGCGACCCAGGGCGCGATCTTCTCTTCCAGCGTGCCGGGGAAGAAGCCGAGCGAGCGGCCCGAGGGCACGTTCGGGCGGGTGATGACGACCTTGGCGATCCGGCGCTGGCGGAGAAGATCGGCGGCGCGGGTGCCGGCGATGAAAGTCTTTCCGGTGCCGGCCGGGCCTAAGACGATGACTTGTGAAGATGACGCGAGGGCGTCGAGGTACTGACCTTGTCGATCGGTCAGTGGTTGGATTGGTGCAAGGTTACGTTCCTCGTCGAAACGGGTGCGATGCATCCGGATCGGTCGGTCCTCAACCAGTTCAAGCCGTGCGCGTCGTCTCTTCATGGATCGATACTCCACCTTGACTCGTGCGTGACTCTCGCAAACTCGCTTTTTCAACCCGTCTCGACTTTCGCGACTCTCCTTCGATTCGGCGAAGACAATGCCGATCTTCGTTCAACTGTACGCAAGAGCAAAGCCAAACCCCATGAGTCGGTTCCACGGCGCGCCATGAAGGCTGTGGAGAGCGGCTTTCGGGCAACGCTTCACCCACCCGGCAAAGGTTGCAGGCGGGGGCGACGGGGGCGTGACGGCTTTGCGAAGAAGCGATGACCCGAGAAGCGTTGACCTATACGCCTCGCGGCTTTGCCTGCGGATCGGGGCGATCCTTGCCTGGGCCATCGCGGGCGTCGCCCTCCTCGGGCGGCGGCGCAGCCGGCGGAGCACCGCCGGCGGGACGCTTCAACCGGGTTGGAGGAAGCTGTCGAGGACCATTTTCCGGCCGGCCTTGTCGAAGTCAACGGTGAGCTTGTTGCCGTCGATACCGGCCACGGTGCCGGGGCCGAACTTGGTGTGGAAGACCCGTTGGCCGTTCTCGAAGGTGGAGGGCGCGCCCGTCGATTTGGCGATCAGCTCGCCCTCGATCTCCCGTGGACCGCTCGAACGGCCATTCCGGCCCTGTCCCCCGCTCAGTCCCCCGCCGAACCCGCCCGAAGTGTTGGCCTGGGCCCGCTGCCAGCCCGGCGTGCCATAGGAGGAGCCGAACGGGGTCGGGTTGCGGTCGAAACGTGAGGCGCCGGCCGAGAAATGCGCGGGCGCCTCGACCACGTCCACGGCCTGCGGCGGCAACTCGTCGATGAAGCGCGAGGGGATGGTCGAGGACCACATCCCGTGGATGCGCCGGTTGACCGCGAAGGACAGCTTGGCGCGCTTGCGGGCGCGGGTGAGCCCGACATGGGCGAGACGCCGCTCCTCCTCCAGGCCCGCCCGCCCGCTCTCGTCGATGGCACGCTGGTTCGGGAACAGGCCGTCCTCCCAGCCCGGCAGGAACACGGTGTCGAACTCGAGCCCCTTGGCCGCGTGCAGCGTCATCAGCGAGACGCGGTCAGCCCCTTCCGCCTCGGAAGCTTCCATCACAAGGGAGACGTGTTCGAGGAAGGCCGCCATGTCTGGGAATTCCTCCATCGAGCGGACGAATTCCTTGAGGTTTTCGAGCCGCCCGGCGGCGTCGGCCGAACGGTCCTTCTGCCACATCTCGGTGTAGCCGGACTCTTCCATGATGGTCTGGGCGACCTCCGGATGGGGCTTGGTCTCCACCAGCCGCACCCAGCGCGTAAAACTCTCGACGAGGCCGCGCAGCATCGAGCGGGCGCGCGGCTTCAGCTCGTCGGTCTCGATCAGCTTGCGCGCCGCCGCGAGCAGGGGAATCCGGTCGGCGCGGGCATAGGCGTGTAGCGTTTGCAGGGTCGCGTCGCCGAGGCCGCGCTTGGGCGTGTTGAAGATGCGCTCAAAAGCGAGGTCGTCGGCGCCGTTCATGGTGACGCGCAGATAGGCCAGCGCGTCGCGGATCTCGGCCCGCTCGTAGAAGCGCGGGCCGCCGATGACGCGATAGGGCAGGCCGACCTGCACGAAGCGGTCTTCGATCTCGCGCATCTGCGCCGAGATCCGCACCAGCACCGCGATCTCCGAGAGCGCGTGCCCCCTGCGCTGGAGCGACTCGATCGATTCGGCGACCTGACGCGCCTCCTCCTCGGAATCCCACGAGCCCGTGACCGTGACGGGCTCGCCCGCCTCGTCCTCGGTGCGCAGGGTCTTGCCGAGCCGCCCCTCGTTCTTGGCGATGAGCCCGGAGGCGGCGGCGAGGATATGGCCGGTCGAGCGGTAGTTGCGTTCCAGCCGCACCACGGTGGCGCCGGGAAAATCGTGCTCGAAGCGCAGGATGTTGTCGACCTCGGCGCCGCGCCAGCCATAGATCGACTGGTCGTCGTCGCCGACGCAGGCGACGTTTTTCCGCGCCTGGGCCAGCAGCCTGAGCCAGAGATACTGGGCGACGTTGGTGTCCTGGTACTCGTCCACGAGGATGTAGCGGAAGCGGTCCTGGTAATTGGCCAGGATGTCCGGATTCTCGCGCCACAGCTTGAGGCAAAGCAGCAGAAGATCGCCGAAATCGACCGCGTTGAGCGTCGCGAGCCGGGCCTGATACGCCGCGTAGAGCTGGCCGCCCTTGCCGAAGGCGAAGGACTGCGCCTCGCCCGGCGGCACCTGTTCGGGGCTCAAGCCCCGGTTCTTCCAGCCGTCGATGGTGTGGGCCAGCGAGCGGGCCGGCCAGCGCTTCTCGTCGATGTTCTGGTCAGCGATGACCTGCTTCATCAGGCGGAGCTGGTCGTCGGTGCCGAGAATCGTGAAGTCGGATTTCAGGCCAACGAGTTCGGCGTGGCGGCGCAGGATCTTGGTGCCGATGGCGTGGAAGGTGCCGAGCCAGGGCATGCCTTCGCCCGCCGGCCCGATCAGGCCGCCAATGCGGTGCTTCATCTCGCGGGCGGCCTTGTTGGTGAAGGTCACCGAGAGGATGTCGTAGGGCCGCGCCTTGCCGGTGGCGATGAGGTGGGCGATGCGCGTCGTCAGAACCCGCGTCTTGCCGGTGCCGGCGCCCGCGAGCACGAGCACGGGGCCTTCCGTGGCCTCCACGGCGCGGCGCTGCTCCGGGTTGAGGCCGGAGAGGTAGGACGCACCCTCGGGCCGTAGAGACGCCATGGCGCGGGCGGCGATGGAGGTCGGGGCCGACGGCGCTTCGTCGTCGGACGGGCGCGGCCGGAACGCGCCGTGCGCGTCGTTGGGCTCTTGCATCATGCGCGCATCCCTGGACCAAAAGGCGAACGCCGTCGAGACCCGATCCGGAACCGGTGCACCCCCTCACGCGTCACTCGGGAAACCCGAAACCGCCACCCATGAAGGATACGAGGCCATGCGCGCCCCGTCTGTCGCCCTCCTGACCCTCCTCACCGCGCTGAGTCCGGCGCTGACGCCCGCTTGGGCGCAGAGCCCCGGCAACCGCGGCGCCACGAGCCGGCAGAACCAATCGTTCGAGTACCGCAACGAGAACCGCAACTTCGAACAGCGCCAGACTTTGGAGAACAGCGCCATCCGCAACCAGATCCAGCGGGCGCCGCTCAACGTTCCGCCGCCGGCCGGGCCCTCCCTCGGCGTGCGCCGCTGACACGCGGCGAAAGCTTGAGCGTGAGGTGCGGGCCGGCCGCGGCCTGTGCTATGGCCGCAGGAACGCGGGTTTCGCGCCGTTCAAAAGGCATCGGCCTGTCGAACGCGTGTGACACGCGAACGAAGTCCTGCGGTCCGCAGGCCAGGCGGAAGCGATAACGGTGCGTGATTCCCTGACCGCGCTCGCGGGCGCCGTCGTGCTGGTTCTCGTGGCGGCCCTTGCGGTGCCGCCGTTCATCGACTGGTCGGCTCATCGCGCGCTGATCGACCGCATGGTGAGCGACTCCCTCGGGGCCGGTGCCCGCAGCGAGGGCGCCATCGATCTGCGCCTGCTGCCCTCGCCGCATCTTCGCCTTGCCCGCCTTAGGCTCGGCGCCGAGGACGGGCCGGCCGTCGACGCGCACACCGTCGATGCGGAGATCGCCCTGGCCCCGCTGCTCAAGGGCGAGGTCCGCTTCATCCAGACCTCCGTCGAGCGCGCCGGTCTCACCCTGCCGGTCTCCGACGAGGCGCTGCTGCTGCCGCGCGAGCCGCAGACGCTGCGCCGCGACATCGTCATCGACGACCTGCGCATTCGGCGGCTCACGGTCGCCACCGCGCGGACGGGCGAGTTGCCGCAGGAGCAGTTGGCCGCCGAAAATCTGCGCCTCAGGGCACCCACGCTCGCCGGGCCCTGGCTGGCGGAGGGGACGGCGAAGGGAAGCCCGTTTCACCTCGCCACCAGCGTGGCCAGCAGCGACGGCAGCCTCTCGCTGAAGCTGACCGGCGGCGGCGACACCATGCCCCGCCTGGAACTCGATGCCCGCATCATCCTCAAGCCCGAGGACGCATCGGGGGCGGATCGAGCGCGAAGCGGCCTCGTGCCGGAGGCGGAGGGGACCGCCCGGCTCACCGTGGGGCCGCCGGTGCAGCCGGCGGGCGCCATCCTGCCGCTCACCCTGGCGGCCAAGTTCACGTCGCGCGGTCCCCTGGTTCAGGCCAAGACGGTCGATCTCGAACTCGACCCCGGCGGCAAGGCCGCCCGCCTGTCGGGCAGCGGCCGCCTCGACCTGCGCGAGGCCCGGCTCGGCCTGACCCTACGGACCCGCCGCCTCGACCTCGACGGGCTGCTGCTGTCCGGCGGTGCCCGCGGGCTGCTGGCGCAGGGGCTGACATCGGGCGCCCTGACGCCGCCGCTCCTGCTCGACCTCGATATTGCCGCCGAGAGCGTCGCCCTCGGACTCGACGACTGGGCCGATGTCGGGTTTCGCGGCACCTTCGATCGCACCGGCGGGCTCGTATTGCGCCGCTTCGAGGGCAGGGCGCCGGGGGCCGCAACCGTCGCGGCGACCGGCGAGGCCGAGCTGTCGGGCTCGCCGCGCTTCACCGGGCATATCGACATCGCCACGCGCAACTCCGAGGCGCTGGGGCGCTATCTCGGCCGGACCGGCGCCGAGGAAAGCGTCACGGCGATTCTCGACGGGCGCGCTTTCGAGATCGGCACGGACCTCTCGGCCGCCGGCACCGACCTTTCCTTACGCAATCTGCGCCTCGCCCTGGGCGAAGCCCGCGTCACCGGCAATGCCCGCTACCTGCGGGCCGATGCGAACGGGCGCGGGCGGCTCGATGCGCAGCTCTCCGCCACCGGCATCGACATCGCCGAATTGCCCCCACTCGGCGAGCTCATGTCGGGCCTTCACCGGCACGACCTCGGCCTAACGCTGAAGGCGCGCGATGTGCGCTACGGACCGGCCGGCGCGCATTCCGGCAACGGCACCATCGCCGTCAGCCTGCAATCGGACGGCGCCAGCCTCGTCGTCGATACCCTCGACATCGCCGACCTCGCGGGTGCGAGCGCCCAGCTCGCCGGGCGGATCGCCCCGGACGGTTCGGGCCGGATCGAGGGCCGCGTGACGGCCGGCAAGGCGGCGCCGCTGCTGGCCCTGCTCGAACGCGGCTTCCTGCCCGAGGCCCGCCTCGTGCCGCAGAGTGTCCGCCAGAGCGGGTTGGCGCTCGATCTGACCCTGGAACGGGAATCGGGCGAGGCGGATGCCTTGCGCGCATCCGCGAAAGGCAAGGCGGGCGAGGGCGATCTCGACCTCGCGCTGCTGACCCGCTCCGGCCGGATCGACCGCCTCGACGCCACGCTGACGACGCCGAAGACCGGCCGCTGGTTCGGCCGCGACGACATCGCCGCCCTGCGCCAGCCCGGCCGCCTGCGACTCACCGGTGCCCGGCCCGCCGCCGAAGCCGGCCAGGGGGGCACGCCGCCGCTCGCGCTGGGCATTGAGGGCGATCTCGCCGGCCTCACGGTCTCGACGCCGCGCCCGATCCTGCTCGACACCCTTGATCGCCCGCCGACCGCTGGCACGCTGCAACTGGCAGCGCCCGACCTTGCCCCCTTCCTGATCCTCGCTGGCAGTGCCGGCCCGGCGGCCGGGCCGCTGCCCGCCTCGCTCACCCTGGCCCTGTCGCGCCGGCACGCCGCGCTGCACGCCGACGTCACGGGGCAGGTGGCGGGAACCGACCTCACCGCCGCCCTCGACCGCGCGCCGGACGGTGCGCTCACCGGCAGCGCGACGCTCGCCCGCCTGTCCCTGCCGGCCTTGGTTGCGGCGACGGTGCTGCCCACCGACGCCAATGGACGCTTCGCCCCGGTGCCGGCTCAGCCGCAACTCAACCTCGGCCTCATGATCAGCCAGCTCGATCTCGGCCGGGGTCTTGTCGCCGACAATGCGAGCCTGATGCTGGTGCGCGAGGGCGATGCGCTGAGCTTGCGCGACCTCTCGGCCGGGCTCGCCGGGGGGCGGCTCGGCGGCAGCCTCACCTTGGCCCGGCCGGTAGGTGCCGCCGCATTGTCGGGCGAGGGCAGCGTCGAGGGCGCCGATCTCACCGGCCTGATCGGGGCGGGACCGCTCACGGGCCGACTTTCGGCGACCCTGCGCTTCGGCGCGACCGGCGTGAGCCTCGCCGCCCTGGCGAACGACCTCTCCGGCAATGGCGAGATCCGGCTCGCCGACCTCGCGCTGCCGGGCGCCGATGCGGGCGCTCTGGACCGGGCGCTCGGCAAGGCTTTGGCCGAGGACGATCCCTTGCGCGAGGGGCGGCTCCAGGCGCTCGTGTCGGACGAGCTGTCCGCCGGACCGCTCCGGGCCAGGGCGCCGGTTTCGGCCGCCTTCACCCTCTCCGCCGGCACCCTGCGCACGGGACCGTTCGGCCTCGATCTCGGCCCGGCACGCTGGAACGGGACGCTCCAGGTCGATCTGCGCAGCCGTACGCTCGACGCCCGCGGGGCCCTGACGGCGGCGGCCGGACCGAAGGGTTGGTCCGGCGCGGCGCCCTCGATCCAGCTCGGGCTGAGTGGTCCGCTGGCCACGCCTGAGCGGCGGCTCGATGCGGCGCCGCTGACCACGGGTCTTGCCGCCCTCGTGCTCCAGCGCGAACTCGAGAAGATCGAGCTGTTCGATGCCGACCAAAGCGAGCGCCAGCGCCGCCGCGCCCGCATCGAGATGGATCGCGCCCGCCTCGCGGCCGAGGAGGCGGCCCGACAGGCGCGGATCAAGGCGCAGCAGGCCGACGACGCGGCGCGCCAAGCCCGCCAACGCGAGGCGGAAGAGGCTGCTCGCCGCGCCCGGATCGAAGCCGAGCCGGCGCCCGGCCCGGAGGCACAGCCCCTCAACATCAACCCGCCTGGCGTTCGTCCCTGAAGGGACGCGCGGCTCGGAGAACCGTCCGCATCGCGGACGAAAGACCGCATCTCTGAGCGGCCGGGAGATCAAGCCTCCCGCAGGGCTTGGCTTCGGGATTGTCCGGCACGAGCGTGGCATGAGCCAAAGCGCTCCCTGCGTCGTCGGAGAGCCGTCGGACCGCTCGTGCCCCCGTTCGAGGGCAGAAATCGCCCGTCTCGAAAGGGCAGAATCGGCGTGTCGGACGACAGAGACGGTGTTACGCTCCCCTCACGACCGCTACGGCTTCCATGGCAGGCTCACGCTTTCAGTCTCCCTATGCCCCGGACGACGCCGCTTTGGCGGAGGCGTTGCTGCGGGAGGCGCCCCTGCCGGCGGCCACGGAGGCGGCGGTCGATCGGCTCGCCGCCGACCTGATCGGCGCGATCCGCGCAGATGCCGGCCACGGCGCCGTCGAGGCCTTGCTGCGGGAATATGCGCTGACGACCCGCGAGGGGCTCGCCCTCATGAGTCTCGCCGAGGCGCTGCTGCGGGTGCCCGATGCGGCCACCGCCGACCGACTGATCGCCGATAAGCTGCGCGAGGGCGATTTCGCCCATCACGCCGTGCGTTCCGAGAGCGGCCTTGCCCATGCCGCGTCCTGGGCGCTCGGCCTCGGTGCCCGCCTGGTCGGCCCGCAGGACACGCCCGAGGCAACACTGGGCAGCATGGTCCGCCGCCTCGGCCGCCCGGCCTTGCGCGCGGCGGCCCACCGGGCGATGCGGGTGATGGGCGGGCAATTCGTGCTGGCCGAGGAGATCGACGCGGCGCTCAAGCGGGCCGGCTCGGGCACGGCGCGCCGGTCCCGCTTCTCCTTCGACATGCTCGGCGAGGGCGCCCGCACGGCCGAGGATGCCGAGAGCTACCGCCAAGCCTATGCCCGCGCCATTGCGCGGATCGGGCGGGAGGCCGGCAACGCACCGCTTCCGGCCCGGCCGGGCATCTCGGTGAAGCTCTCGGCGCTGCATCCGCGCTACGCCCCGACGCAAAGCGGGCGTGTCATGGCCGAGCTGGTGCCGGTGGTGCGCGACCTCGCCCGCGACGCCCGGGCCCACGACCTCAACTTCACCCTCGACGCCGAGGAAGCCGAGCGGCTCGAACTCTCCCTCGACGTGTTCGCCGCTGTGCTGGCCGATCCGGCGCTGGCCGGCTGGGACGGGTTCGGGCTGGCGATCCAGGCCTATTCCAAGCGCTGCCTTCCAGTGATCGACCACGTCGCGGACCTCGCCGAGCGGCACGACCGGCGGCTGATGGTGCGCCTCGTCAAGGGCGCCTACTGGGACACGGAGGTGAAGCTCGCCCAGACGCAAGGGGTGGTCGACTATCCCGTCTTCACCCGCAAGGCGATGACGGACCTGAACTATCTGGCCGCCGCCCGGCGGCTGCTGGCCCTCCGCCCGCGCCTCTACCCGCAATTTGCCACGCATAACGCGCTGACCGTGGCGAGCGTGCTCGGTCTGGCCGGTCTGCTCGATCACCCGGCGGACGAGGAGGCCGGCTTCGAGTTCCAGCGCCTGCACGGCATGGGCGAGGCGCTCTACCAGCGGCTCGCCGAGCGGGCGCCGGGCATCGGCCAGCGAGTCTACGCGCCCGTCGGCGGCCACCGCGAGCTGCTCGCCTATCTCGTCCGGCGGCTGCTGGAGAACGGCGCGAATTCCTCCTTCGTTTCCCGTGCCGGTGATCCCGCGGTGCCGGTGGCCGAGCTTCTCGCCCGGCCTCAGACGCTGGTGGAGACGCCTTCGCAGGCCCGGCATCCCAAGATCCTGCTGCCCCGCGACCTGTTTGGGCGTGAGCGCCGCAATTCGCCGGGTCTTGCCCTCGGCGATGGCGCGGCGCTGCGGCGATGGAGTGAGGCCGTCGCGAGGGCCGCTGGCCCCGCCGAGGCCGCGCCGATCATCGATGGGGCGGTCCAAACCGGTCGTGCCCGAACGGTGGCGAGCCCCATCGACGGCGCGACCCTCGGCAGCGTCATCGAGGCGGACCCCGCCACCGCCGCGCTCGCCATGGAGGCCGCCGGCCGAGGCTTCCCCACCTGGGCCGCGACGCCCGCCCGCGAGCGTGCCGCCTGCCTCGAGGGAGCCGCCGAAGCCTTCGTGCGGGAGCAGGGCCGGCTTCTTCACCTGCTGCAAGTCGAGGCCGGCAAGACCCTCGACGATGCCGTGGCCGAGTGGCGCGAGGCGATCGACTTCCTGCGCTACTACGCGGCGCAGGGCCGGGATCTGTTCTCAGAATCGCAAAGCCTGCCCGGCCCGGCGGGTGAGGCCAACAGCCTACGCCTCGTCGGCCGGGGCGTGTTCGTCGCCGTCTCGCCCTGGAATTTCCCGCTGGCCATCTTCACGGGGCAGGTCGCCGCTGCGCTGATGGCGGGCAACGCGGTCGTCGCCAAGCCCGCGCCGCAGACGCCGCTGATGGCGGACCTCGCCGTGCGCCTGCTCCATGCGGCCGGCATTCCGGGCAGTGCCCTGCACCTCGTCCCCGGCGGACCGGAGACCGGCGCCGCGCTGATCGACCATCCGGCCCTGTCCGGCGTCGTCTTCACCGGCTCCACGGCGACCGCGCAACGGATCAACCGAACGCTCGCCGCCCGCGAGGGCGCGATCCTGCCGCTGATCGCCGAGACCGGCGGCATCAACGCGATGATCGTCGATGCGACGGCGCTTCCCGAGCAGGTCGCCGACGACGTGGTGGTCTCGGCCTTCCGCTCCGCCGGCCAGCGCTGTTCGGCCCTGCGCCTGCTTCTCGTGCAGGAGGACGTGGCTGATCGGATGATCGCGGTGGTGGTCGGCGCGGCGCGGGAACTGACGGTCGGTGACCCGCGCGATCTCGCCACCGATCTCGGTCCGGTGATCGATGCGGGCGCCAAGCAACGGCTCGAAACACATATCGCGGCCATGACGGCCTCGGCGCGGCTGCACTTTGCCGGCACGGAGCCGGGCGGTCTCCACGTGGCGCCCCACATCTTTGAGATCGGCAGCGTCGCCGATCTGCGGGAGGAGGTGTTCGGGCCCATCCTCCACGTCGTCCGCTACCCGGCGCACGGCCTCGGGGCGGTCGTGGAGGCCATCCGGGCCGGCTGCTACGGGCTCACCCTCGGCATCCATTCGCGCATCGAGGAGACCGCCGAGCGGATCGCCGAAGCCCTGCCGCACGGCAACGTCTACGTGAACCGCAACATGATCGGCGCGGTCGTCGGCAGCCAGCCCTTCGGCGGCACCGGCCTGTCGGGCACCGGCCCGAAGGCCGGCGGTCCCCATTATCTCGCCCGCTTCGCCACGGAGCGGACGCTGACGGTCAACACCGCGGCGGCGGGCGGCAGCGTAGGCCTGATCACCCTGGAGGGCTGAAGGCGCTTCAGTCCTCCACGACCCGGGCCACCGGCCGGTCGCTGCCCTGCGCGGTCTCGTCGTGCCACTGGCCGCGCCCGTCCTGGTAGCGGATGCCCTCGGTCGAGCCCGGCACCTGCTGCTCGGCGGCGGCGGCCTGCGCCGCCTGCAACGCCTCCGCCCGGCTCGGGAAGGTCTCGGAGAACACGTCCCCGACCTTGTAGGCGAAGCCGCCGTCGTGCTCGACGATGTGATAGGTCACCTCGGTCATCGCAAAATCCCGTTCGTTTCCAGCATGCTTCGTTCAACGTGCTGGACCCCGAACCGGTCGGGATGCCGGAGGTTCCGTTCGACCGCCTCAATGCCGGGTCGGCGGACGGCGCGGGAGGCGGGCCACTGCCGCTTCGCAGCCGGCGATCAGGGAGCCGCGCACGTCATCCCGATCGAAGCCGACGCCCTCGGGAAAGGCGACGACGTGGGCCTCGCTCCAGCCTTCGGGCCGGATATGCGCGATCCAGCCCTCCGGCGTCCGCTCGAAGCGAACCTCGTAGACGGTGCCGTCCTGCTCGAAGCTGTGCGGTTCCATGGCTCGATCTTTCCGGCCGCAATGATGACGTGACCGGCTGCCATGTGGGGAGGCGCCCCGTGCCGGCGCGAGTCCCTGCCGACCGGAAAATCCACTGCCGATGCGCCCAAGCACCGTCTTCGCCGCTGCGAGTCTTTGCCTGGTGGCCCTGCCATGCCGGGCCCAGGGCGTGCCGCCGAACCCCTTCGCCTCGAACTATCCGTCCGCAGCGCCGCGCATCCTTGAGCGAGACGGGCGCCTTCAGGCACCGCGCGCCCGCCGTCCCCTGCCGCCGGGGCGGATCGAGCGCGGGTTGCTGCCGCCGGCCGACGTTCCGGGCCGGTAGAACCACACGGACCGTCGTTCAGGCCTGCCCGAGTTCCGCGACGATGGCGCTGACGATGCGCGGATCGCTCGGATCGACCTGGGTCGCGAAGGCGGCGCGCAGGTTGCCGTCACGACCGACGAGGTATTTGTGGAAGTTCCATTGCGGGCTCTGCCCCGGCTTCTGCTCGGCCGCCCAGCGGTAGAACGGATGGGCGGACGGCCCCCGCACATGGGTCTTGTCGGTGACGGGGAAGGTCACGCCGTGGTTCTTGCGCGCGGCGTCGGCAATGGCGGCGCCGTCGAGCGGCTCCTGATTGCCGAAATCGGGCGACGGCACCGCGATCACCGTCAGGCCCCGCGCGCCGAAACGGGTCCAGAGGCCTTGCAGACCGACGAATTGCGGAGCGTAGCCGCAGGCGGTGGCGGTGTTGACCACGAGGATGGGCTTGCCGGCATAGGCCGAGAGCGGCAGGGCGCCCCCCTCCGGCTTGTCGAAGGCGAAGGCCCCCGCCGGCCCGGCTTCCGCGGCATGGGCGCGGCTCGCGGCGAGCACGGCAAGCAGTCCGAGGCAGTCCCGGCGGCGAATCGTCATGGCGTCCTATCCTCCGGCGCCGAAGCTGCCACACCCGGCCGGCCGTCGGGTACGGGCCGGATCGTCGCGGGCTCGGCGGACTCAGCCGGCGCGGGCGGCCATCGCCTCACGGACCGAGGACGCGACGGCTTCCTCCGGGCCCAGGGAGGAGATCAGCAACGCATCCGCCGGCACGAGGTCGGCACAGTCGTTGACCGCCGAATCGCAGGCGACGACGATGCCGAGATTCGGTCTTAACGCACGCGCCTCCGCGGCGAGTTCGCTGAGGCCGAGGGAGCCGTGCAGTTCAGCATCCGTCACGAGAACATCGACGGGGAGCCCGAGCACCAGCACGGTGAGGGCATCGACGGCCGAGTCGACGGTGATGGCGCTGTAGCCGGCCCGGCGGATCTGCCCGTTCACCTCATCGCGCCATTGTTTGCGGCGCCCGGCGACCAATACTTGGACCCCGTAGCAACTGCGCGGGGCCGCGTGGCCCCCCACCTGTCTGTCCGCGCGGACGGGATCGAGGTCGATGGTCGCTTCCTCACGATCTTGGGTGCGCTGCATCATTCTAGGTTAAGCAGGTTGCGTAAGGCATACAAGCGGCAACGCTCGACCGTGGCGATGGTGCATTTTTCGAGTCACAGTTTCCGCAGCAGATTTCGAGGACGAATTCGAGAGGCCTTCGTCTTCCGCGTCGTTGAGTTGCATCGCCGAAAGACAAGTTCTTCCGACACATCCGGTTCGTGCCCCGCATGAGCGGCGGCGCCGGAGACGGGCCGTCTCACGGCGGCGGGCGTCACCGCGCGTGTTGACGTGAGGCCCGGCGGGCGCAAGACAGCGACCCGCGACCATGACGTTCATGCCCGTGTCGCCTGCGCATGCGAGGCGGCCCCTCCCGACGCGGCCGAATGGGCAAGAGCGGGCACGAGACGGAGCCGACGACCGATGTCATCCACCGAGATCTCCCCCCTGGCACCCGCCACTTCGCCGTCGCTGCCGGAGATCGCGGGCGTGCGCATCGCCACGGCCCAGGCCGCCATCCGCTACAAGAACCGCACGGATGTGCTCTACGTCGCCCTGGCCGAGGGCACGGAAGTGGCCGGGGTGTTCACCCGCTCGCGCTGCCCCTCCGCGCCGGTGGATTGGTGCCGTGACGCGCTGAAGTCGGGCAAGGGCGCGCGGGCGCTCGTGGTGAATTCAGGCAACGCCAACGCCTTCACCGGGCTCAAGGGTCGTGAGGCCGTGGCGCTGACCGCCGACATCGCGGCTCGGGCCGCTGATTGCGCCCCGGAGGCGGTGATGATCGCCTCCACCGGCGTGATCGGTGAGCCGCTCGACGCGCGCAAGTTCGAGGGTGTGCTGGCCGATTGCGCCGGGCGCGCCGAGGGCGGCGCCGAGGCCTGGGCGCAGGCCGCGCAGGCGATCATGACGACCGACACCTTCCCGAAGCTCGCCACCCGCCGGGTCGAGATCGACGGGGTGCCGGTGACGATCAACGGCATCGCCAAGGGCGCGGGCATGATCGCCCCCGACATGGCGACGATGCTGTCCTTCGCCTTCACCGATGCGGCGCTGCCGCAGGACGTTCTTCAGGAACTCCTGAGCGCGGGCACCAAGACGTCGTTCAACTGCGTGACGGTGGACGGCGACACCTCCACCTCCGACACGCTGCTGCTCTTCGCCACTGGCGCGGCCGGCAACGCGGCGGTGACGCGGGCCGACGATCCGCGGCTCGCCGGCTTCCGCGCTGCTCTTGACGATCTGCTGATCGAACTCGCGCAGCTCGTCGCGCGGGACGGGGAGGGCGCCAACAAGCTCGTGACCGTCAAGGTCGAGGGCGCCGAGAGCGATCCCTCCGCCCACCGCATCGCCATGTCGATCGCCAACTCGCCGCTGGTGAAGACCGCGGTGGCCGGCGAGGACGCCAATTGGGGCCGCGTGGTGATGGCGGTCGGCAAGGCCGGCGAGCCCGCCGACCGCGACCGCCTCGCGATCTGGTTCGGCGATGTGCGCGTCGCGGTGCAGGGCGCCCGCGATCCCGATTACAGCGAGGAGGCGGCCAGCGCCGTGATGCGCCGGCCCGAGATCACCGTGCGGGTCGATCTCGGTCTCGGCCAGGGCCGGGCGCGCGTCTGGACCTGCGACCTGACCAAGGCCTACGTCGCCATCAACGGAGACTATCGCTCGTGAAGCTTTCGGCGCTCGCCGCTCCCCTCCTGCTCCTCGCCGTGGCGGCGGCGCCCGCCGCGGCCGATGACGAGACCGGCCGCATTCGGGTGATCGGCCGGGCCTCGCAGGAACTCGCGCCGGACTTCGCGTCGGTCGAGATCGGCGTCGAGACCCACGGTGCGACGCCGGCCGCCGCCCTCGATACCGCGAGCCAGGCGGCGAAGGGCATCGTCGCGAGCGCGCGGGAGATGGGCGTGGCGGAGGCCGATATCGGCACCTCCTCGATCACTCTCCAGCCGCGGACCAAGTCCGTCCGCCAGCCCGACGGAACGATGGGCGAGCGGGATGACGGCTACACGGCGGGCAACCGCGTGCGGGTGCGCTTGGCCGACATGGGCAAGCTCGGCGAATTGATGCGGCGCACCCTCGAATCCGGAGCCAACCGGATCCAGGGGATCAGCTTCGGCCTGCGCGACCCGGCCGCGGCGGAGGCCGCCGTGCAGGTCGCCGCCGTCAAGGATGCCCGCGCCCAGGCCGAGCGCATCGCCGAGGCGACCGGCGTGAAGCTCGGCACTGTCGTGTCGATCGAATCGCCGCCGCGGGCCGAGTCGCCCCGCCCCATGCCCTATGGCATGGCGATGAAGGCGGCCGCCCCCCGCGGCCGCACCGCCGTGCCGGTCGTGGCGGGATCGATCGAGACTTCGGCCGAGGTCGATGCCGTGTTCGCGATTAGCCGATGAGCACGCCGCTCAAGCTTCTCCTCGTCGTCGCGGCGGCCCTGGTCGATACCGATGGGCGCGTGCTGATGGCCCAGCGCCCTGAGGGCAAGGCGCTGGCCGGCCTCTGGGAGTTTCCCGGCGGCAAAGTCGAGCCCGGCGAGCGGCCGGAGGAGACGCTGATCCGCGAACTCACCGAGGAACTCGGCATCACCGTGAAGGAGCCCTGCCTCGCGCCGCTCACCTTCGCGAGCCACGCCTATCCGGATTTCCACCTGCTGATGCCGCTCTACATCTGTCGGCGCTGGGAGGGGCTTCCGCAATCGCGCGAGGCGCAGGCGCTCCGCTGGATGCGGCCGGGGGCTTTGCGCGATCTGCCGATGCCGCCGGCCGATCTGCCGCTGATCCCCTTCCTGATCGATCTGCTCGGACCCTGATCGGGCCCGAGGCCGGAGAGGGACGGAGTATGGCGCGACGGGCAAAGGCGGCGGTCGAGAGCGAAGCGTCGGCGAACACGCCGACGGAATCGAAGCCGCAAAAAAAATCCCGCAGCACGACACCGACGGCGGAAAGCCTCGCAGCCCTCAGCCAGGAACGGCTCATCGCCCTGATCCTTCAGGAGGTCGGACAGAGCGCGCCCTTCAAGAAGCGGGTGAGCGCCGCGATCGCCGCGCTCCAAGGGCCGGACCGGGTGGCGGCCCTGATCGACCGCCGTCTCTCGGCGCTGGAAAAGGCCCGCGGCTATATCGATTGGCAGAAGCGCCGGGCCTTCGCCGCCGACCTCGACGCCACCCTCGCGACCATCCTCTCCGACCTGAAGCCGCTCGATGCCGGCATGGCCCTCGATCGGCTGCTCCGCTTCCTCCGCAGCGCGAGCGCCACGTTGGAACGGGTCGACGATTCCAGCGGGCAGGTTCACGGACTCTACGAGGCGACCGCCGAAGCCGCCGCGGGCCTCGCGGCGGGGCTCTCCGCGGACGCCGCGCTGGTTTTCGCGACCCGCGCCCTCGATGCTCTCGACGATGACGGCTTCGGCCTCGTCGGCGCCCTGCTGGTCGATCTCCTGCCCAAGCTGCCGAAGGCGGCGCTCGAACCCCTCGACGCCCATCTGGTCGAAGCCCTCGCCAAGCTTCCGGCTTCAGCGAAGAAGACCGGCCCGGCGGCATCCGAGAGAGCCGGGCAGGAATGGGAGCGGCGTTATCAGCGCCTGAGCCTCACCCGCCTGCGTCAGGTCATCGCCGACGCTCGCGGCGATGCCGATGCGTTCATCGCCCTCGAACTGGAAATGTCGCCCGAGCGGCCCGATCTCGCGGCGGTGGCCGAGCGGCTGCTCGCGGCAGGGCGCGCCGCGGAGGCCCTCGACTGGATTCGCCGCAAGCAGAAGCGCGGCACGGTCGTGGTGACGCGCGAGGACCTGATCGTCGGCGGATTCGATCCGGAAGGTCCCGAACGGGAGCGTGAGGCGGTCGAGATCCGCATCCTCGACGCGCTCGGCCGCAAGGACGAGGCGCAGAGCCTCCGCTGGGCGCGGTTCGAGAAGAGCCTCGATCCGCAGGCCCTGCGCGATTACCTCACCCGCCTGCCGGATTTCGAGGACGAGGAGGCGCTGGACCGGGCCTTCACCCATGCCGCGAGCCGCAAGGACCCGCATGGCGGCCTCTACTTCCTGATCCGCTGGCCCAATCTGGACCGCGCCGCCCGCCTCGTGCTCGACCGGCGCGAGGCGTGGTCGGGCCGCATCTGGGAATTGCTCGCCCCGGCTGCCGAGGCGCTGGAGCCGGACCATCCGCTCGCGGCGAGCGTGCTCTACCGCGCGCTCATCGACGACATTCTCGAACGCGGCCGCTCGCCCGCCTATGGCCACGGCGCCCGCCATCTGACACGTCTTTCCGAACTCGCACGGGAGCTGGCGCCCGGCGACCTGACGCCGAGCCACGCCGAATACGTGGCGCAGCTTCGCAAGGCGCATGGGCGCAAGTCGGGGTTCTGGTCGCAGGTCGAAGGGTAAGGCGAGCCTCACGCCTCGATGGCATCGACCCGGTCGGGATCAAACGCGACATGTCCGCGGATGTGGGCCACCGCCGGAAACGGGTTCTCGTAGGACCACGCCGCCGCTTCCCGCGTCGCGCCGCCGACGGTCAGGTCGAAATAGGAGGCCTCGCCCTTGTAGGGGCAGAAGGTCCGCCGCGGGTTCGGGCTGAGCGCGTCCGCGGCGATATCCTCGCGCGGCAGGTAGAGAACGGGGTCGTAGCCCGCCTCGCACAGCTTCAGCGCCCGCCGCGTCTCGGCGACGATGCGCCCGCCGAGCCGCACCCGCACGGGTGCCGGGTGGGGCGTGATGGTGATCGGGTGGGCGGGGCCGGGTTCCTTCATGCGGGTTCCTCCCGGATCGGAAATCGATGCTCGGCGGCGCCGAGCGCATCGGCGAGCCGTGCCTTGGCGCTGCCGGGCCTTAGCGGCTTCTGCTGGCTCTCGTGGGGCGCCCAGCCGGACAGCCACAGGATCTCGAAAGTCGCCCGCAGCCGCCCGTCCGGATCGGAGAAGCGCTCGGCATAGATCGCGGCGGCTCGCATCAACGTCGCCCGGCGCAAAGGCGCACGGCGCCGGTCGTGCAGGGCATTGGTCAGCCCCATGGCCCGCAGATCGCGCATCAGTGCGAACGGATCGCCGTAGCGCACGGTGATCGTGTCCGCATCCACGACGGGCAGGGCAAAGCCCGCCCGTTGGAGCAGGCCGCCGAGGTCGCGCAGTTCGGCGAAGGGCGCCACGCGCGGGCTCGCGCCGCCTTCGGTCTCGCTCTCGGCCTGGAGAAAGGCTTGGCGCAGCTCGGTCAGGGTCGCCCCTCCGAAGAGACCCCCGAGGAACAGGCCATCGGGCTTGAGCGCCCGGCGCACCTGCAGCAGGGCGCCCGGCAGGTCGTTGACGTGCTGAAGCGCCAGGGCCGAGACCGCGAGGTCGAACCCGGCCTTTCCCCCAAATGGCAGCATTTCCGGGTCGCCGACCACCGAGCCGCCCGGTTCGGAGACCGGAGCGACGCGGATCATCCGCCCGACCCGGCCGCTCTGCCCCAGGCGCTCGGATACGAGGGGAAGCGGCGTGCCGAGGTCGAGGCCGAGGGGAAAGGGACGGGTGACCGCCGCCAGACGATCCTCCAGATCCTCGGCGACCCGTTCGAGCAGGAAGCTGGCATAGCCGGATGCGCGCGCACGCGCGATGCGGCGTCGAACAAGGGCGGGATCAAACAGGGGGGCGGATTCGTTCATCGATCGGGGAGATGGGGCTCCGAGGGCGCCGCGGCCAGGGCGTAAGTTCAGTCCCGGCCAAGGGTCCGCAGGCATCCTTCCGGCGGTGCACGGCGCGGTTTCGCGATTTTGCGAATCAGGCGTCCGTATTATCATCCGGTTGTGGATTGTCTTGGAACGGAATCCGGGTCTCTCCGTTTGGCTCGTCGATCGAGGAGAGTGAAGATGACCCGGATACTGATCCGCGCCGCTCTGATCCTTGTCGCCGTCGCGCTGGCCAGCACCGCGGAGGCCAAGGGTTGCCTGAAGGGTGCCGTGGTGGGTGGCGTGGCCGGGCATATGGCCGGGCACGGCGTCATGGGCGCCGCGGCCGGATGTGCCTTGGGCCGGCATCAGGCGAACAGGAAGGACAAGGCGGCTCAGCAGGGCGCTCAGGGAAACGGCGCGCACTGACCGCGTAGTGTGACGACGATCATCCGGCGATGACCGCGCACGGCCTTCCCGTTCTGCGGGACGGCGTGCGCCGCATTGCTTCGACCCTCATCGGCCTGATTTATCCGCCGACCTGCGTGTCCTGCGGCGCGGCGACGGGGCAGCCGCATGCTCTCTGTGCCAGCTGCTGGAGCGGGTTGCGGCTGATCGAGCGGCCCTATTGCGAGCGGCTCGGCACGCCCTTCGCCCTCGATCTCGGCGTCGGCCGCCTGCTGTCGCCCGGCGCCATCGCCGAGCCGCCGGCCTTTGGGCGGGCGCGGGCTGTCGCGCTCTACGAGGGCACCGCCCGCGACCTCGTTCACCGTCTCAAATACAACGACCGGCTCGATCTGGCTCGGACCATGGCCCGGATGATGGCCTCTTCCGGGCGCGAGCTGTTGGACGAGGCCGAGGTGATCCTGCCGGTGCCTTTGCACGGCCGGCGTCTCTGGCGGCGGCGATTCAATCAATCGGCCCTGCTGGCCCGCGAGATCGCGCGCGTTTCCGGAACGCCGTGCGACCTGCGGGCGCTCGCCCGTGTGAAGGCGACCCGGCCGCAGGTCAGCCTGACCCGCCATCAGCGCGCGATGAACCTTCAGGGCGCCTTTCGCGTGCCGGAGGAGGCGCGATCGCGGATCGCCGGCCGGCGCCTGCTGCTCATCGACGACGTGGCGACCACGGGTGCCACGGGCAACGCCGCCGCCCGCGTGCTGCTGCGCGCCGGCGCGGCGGGCGTCGATCTCCTTACCTTCGCGACGGTGACGCGGGACGGGTTGTAGGCCGCCAACGGAAACGGGGGCCGCGAGGGCCCCCGTCCAACCAATCCACTTCAGACGGAAAGATCCGCCTTACGCGCTTGCGGGCTCCATACGGCCTCCGGTCTGAACCTGCGCTTCGGCCGGCTGATCGAGCACCTTACCGCGGGGCCCGACCCAGGCGCCGACCCACTTGCGCTGCCACAGGAACAGGCAGCCGAGCACGAAGCCCGTGAACAGGGCGTAGGCGACGAAGCCGGTGGCGAAACCGCCGGTATACTGCTTCGAGAAGCCCATGACGTTGGGCAGGATCGCGCCGCCGAGCGCCCCGACCTCGCCGATCATCGAGCCGGCCACCGCGGTGTTGGTCGGCCAGCGCAGGGGCACGAGCTGGAACAGCGCGCCGTTTCCGGCGCCCAGCGCGGCAAAGCAGAGCATGAACAGCAGCGTCGTCACGGCGAGCGACGGCGTTGTGGTCAGCGCCAGGAACGAGCCGATCGCGGCCAGCAGCACCAGGGAGAGGACGAGGATGCCGCCCATCCGGTCGGCGAAGTAGCCGCCGAGGATGCGGATGCCGGAGCCCATCAGGGCGGCCAGCATCGTGAGGCGACCAGCCTCGACCTTCGTGACGGCGAACTGCTCGTAGAAGAAGGTCGGCAGGAAGTTCGACAGGCCGATGAAGCCGCCGAAGGTGATGATGTAGATCAGCGAGAACGACCAGCCGTCCCTGGTGAACAGGCAGGAGACGTGCTCCTTGAAGGTCTGGCCGTGGCAGTCCGGCGGCTCCTTGGCGAGGACGATCATCACGAGGATCGGAATGATCATCACGAGGCCGGCGAAGCCGTAGACCGCCTGCCAGCCATAGGCCTGGGCCAGCGGCGGCGCGAACAGCACGGCGAGCACGGTGCCGGAATTGCCGGCGCCCGCGATGCCCATGGCAAGCCCCTTGTGCTCCGGCGGGAACCAGCCCGAGCCGAGCGAGAGCGCCACGCCGAACGAGGCGCCGGCGATGCCGAGCAGCACGCCCATGGCCAGCACGTCGTTGTAGGAGGAGACGAACAAGAACCCGTAGGCCATCGCCAGGACGATGACGCCCATCTCCGTCAGCGCCGCGTTCTTGCGGCCGATATACTGGGCCAGGATCCCGAGCGGAAAGCGCATGATCGCGCCGGCCAGGATCGGCAGCGAGATCATGAAGCCGGTCTGGGCCGGGGTGAGCCCGTAGGTCTCGGTGATGAACGGACCCATGGCGCCGTTGAGCACCCAGATCGCGAAGCAGAAATCGAAATAGAGGAAGGCGGCGAACAGGGTCGGGGGGTGGCCCGACTTCATCACGGTCTTAAAGGATGCCATCGGCGTGCTCGTGGGGCTCGAAGACGCGCCGCTCGTCGAAGCCGGGCGCGGTCTTTCATGCGGAAGAGTGTGTCCGGACATGCGCCGTCCGAGCGCGAGGCGCCGTTGCCCCGCTCGCCGCCCGAGGGCTGCGACACCAGTAATGCAGCCCGCGTGCCAACTCATTCCCTGCTTGAAAGCAGCGGCAGCGACCGCTGCGTGCCGCTAACGCAAGCATCGCTGCCTATGAACGATGCAGCGGCTACGCTGCCTCAAACGACAGCAGCGCCGCGATCCACCACCCGGACCACGCTGCGACCGCTGCCGCGCTTCTCCACCCGGATCTGCACGGCGATGCGTTCCATCATCCCGGCGACGTGGGTGATGACGCCGACCTTGCGGCCGCGGCCCTGGAGCGTTTCGAGGGCATCGACGGCCAGATCGAGGGTCTCGGCGTCGAGCGAACCGAAGCCCTCGTCGATGAACAGGGTGTCGACGAAGGATTGCCGCCCTTCCAGGCCGGACAGCGCCAGGGCCAGCGCCAGCGAGACGAGGAAACGCTCGCCGCCCGACAGGCTGCGGGTGGCCCGGCGCTCGTCGCCCATGTCGCGGTCCACGACATGAAGGGCGAGGTCGGCGCCGACGCTGCGGGCGAGGCGGTAGCGCGGGCTCAGGGCCCGAAGCTGTTCGTTGGCGAGATGCACGAGATGATCGAGGGTCACCCCTTGCGCGAAGCGGCGGAAGCGGTCGCCGCCCGCCGAGCCGATCGCTTCCTCGACCCGGTGCCACGTCGTGAGCTCGGCCGTCGCGGAATCAATCTCCCCTGCGAGATCAGCCGCCTTGGCGCGGGCGGCCTCGTCGCGGCGCAGTTCCGCATCGAGGGCGCCGAGGCGTTGCTGCGCCTGCGCCATGGCCTCCGCGAGCCGAGCCGCTTCGGCCTCAGCGGCGGCGACGTCGATCGCGGCCTCGGTGTCCAGGGCCTCGACATCCGCGCGGCGGGTGGCGAGGGCGGTCCGCGTCTCGGCGGCCTCGCGGGCCAAGCGGTCGAGACCGGCGCGCAGCGCGTCGCGGGTCTCGACCGGCACGGCGAGCAGCGCGGCCACCGCCTCGCGCCCACGCTCGCCGCAGGCCTGCACGAAGGAGGCCTCCGCCGCGCTGTGGCGGGCGGCGGCGCGCTCCGCTCCCGCGATGGCACCGGCCTCGTCGGTTACGGCGCCGGTCAAGGCGCGGGCGGCCTCGGCGCAGGCGGTCTGCGCGGCCTGAAGCGCTTCGCGGGCGGCGCGGCGCTCATTGTTGAGCCGGGTGCGGTGGGCGCCGGTCGGTTCGCCGCCGAGGAGGCCGGCGCGCTCCGCGCGGGCCTGCTTCAGACGCGTCTGCCGTTCCTCGGCCTCCGCGCGCGCCTTCCCGGCCGCACGCGTTTCGGCCTCCCGCAGGGATGCGGCGGCGGCCAGCTCGGGCGCCAGGGCGCCGAGCTGCGCCTCCAGGCCGGCATGCCGGGTCCGCAGGGCCGCGTAAGCCTGCCCGAGGGTCGTGACCCGCTCGGCGCACATTTCCGGGGCGCGATCGAGATCGGCCAGGCTCAGATCGGCGGCGCTCAGGGCGGGCGCGATCTCATCCGTTAGATCCGCGGCGCGCTGGACGAGGGCGGTTCGCGTGCTCTCGGCGCGCTCGGCCGCGAGTCCGGCCTCGCTCCGGCGCCGGGTGAGGGCGTCGAGCGCGCGGGTCTCCGCCTCGGCCTGCGCCTCCGCCGCGTCGCGTTCGCGGATCAGGCCATCGATCTCGCTGCGCAGCGTCCGGGCCGTGGCGAGCACGTGCAGGGTGGCATCGCGTTCGGCCCGTGCACTCGTCCCGGCCGCGGCCAGCGCTGGCGCATCGGGCTCCGGCGGCAGGATGGCCGCGAGCCCAGCCGCTTCGAGCGAGGCCAGGAGACCGGGCAACGCGGCGCGGTAGCGGGAAGCGGTGGCCGCCGCCGCTTCGGCCGCGGCGGCGGCGCGCTCCTGGGCGTCGTCGCGCCGGCCCTCCGCCGCCGCGTGATCACCGCGGGCGCGGTCGCGGGCGGCTTGGTGCTCAGCGATCCGCGCATCGAGCTCGGCGCGGCGGGTCCGCATCTCCTCGGCGAGCCGGCCGAGCGCACCGTCGGATTCGTGGGCGTGGGGATGGTCGGCGCTGCCGCAGACGGGGCAGGGCCCGCCGGCGACGAGCAGGCTGCGCAGCCGGGCAGCCTCGCGCGAGACGCTCTCCTCGGCCAGTTCGGCCAGGGGCGCGATCTCGGCCCGGCGGATCCCGGCCTCGTGCAAGGCTTGGTCTTCCACCGCGTAGCGCGCGGCGGCCTCGGCTGCGACCAAGCCGGCTTCCGCCTCGGCCTCGGCGGCGGCGGCGCGGTCGGCCAGCGCCGTGCCGTGGCGCCCGGCCAGGGCGTAGGCCTCGCGCAGGCCATCGAGCAGCCTTTCGAGAGCGGCACTGCGCGCCTGTGCGGTGGGCTCGGCGAGCGCAGCGAGCGCGGCTTCGCGTTCCGCGCGAGTGCCGGCCAAGGCCTCGCGGCGGGCGCGGAACGCGGCGAGGCGTGCAGCCCCGGCTTCCGCCTCGCCATCGCAGCCGGCGATCTCGGCTCGCCGCGCGGCACTTTCCTTGTCGGCCGCCTCCGCCTGCGCCTGAAGCCGTGCCCGCTCACGGATGCGGCGGGCGAAGTCGTCGCCGCGCTCGGCCAGCGGCGTGTGGCCGCGGTCGGCTTCGAGTTGCCGGGCTGCGGCGTCGCGCGCTTCCCGCGCCGCGTCGAGGCGACGCTCGATCGTGGTGAGCGCGGCAGCCGCCGCGACCGCCGCCTCGTCCGAGCGGAGAGCGGCCTGCGCGGCCCCGGCGGCTTCCTGCTCGGCGATGGCGATGGTCGCGTCGAGCGCGGCGGCCCGGTCCCAGAGCGGCCCGAAGCTCTTGAAGACGGCTTCCGCCGCCTCGTCCCCCGCATTCGCTTCCGCCCGCTTCGCCTCGGCTGCCTCGGCCGCGGCGCGGGCGTCTCGGACACGAGCGCCGGTCGCCTCGACCCGCGCCAGCGCTTCGGCGCGCTCGCGGGCGGTCTCGCCCAAGGCCTCGGCCCGTCCGCGCAGCGGCTCGACCGCGTCGAGTTCGGCAAGCCGCGCCCGGTCCGGCCCGGCCGCCTCCAGGCTTTCCCCCGCCGAGACGGCGCGTCGTTCGGCCTCCGCGAGCGCCAGGTGGGTGGCCTCGATCCGGCGGGCCGTCTCAAGAATGCGGGCGACCGCTGCCTGCTCGCCCCGCCACGTCTCGAGCCCGGCCCGCAAAGCCTCGCGCTCGGCGCTGCGGCTCGACAGCCCCTCCGCATCGAGCAGGCCGATCTCGCCCCGGCGGACCTCCAAGGCCTCGACCGCCCGGCGGTGCTCCTCGTAGCCGAGATGCACCCGCTTCGAGATCTCGGAATAGATTGCCGTGCCGGTGATCTTCTCCAGAAGCTCGGCCCGCTCGCCCTCGGCGGCGAGAAGGAAGGCGTCGAACTCCCCCTGCGCCAGCAGCACCGTGCGGCGGAACTGGTCGAAGGTCAGGTCGGTCAGCGCGACCACCCGGTCGAGCACCTGCGTCTTGCCGGCCGCGACGGCGCTGCCGTCGTCGAGCCGGTGCAGGCGCCGCCGCTCCGCCTGAAGCTTTCCCGTTGCCCGGTTGCGGGCGCGAAAAGCTTCCCAGCCGACGCGATAGGCGACACCGTCCTGGCCGATGAAATCGACCTCGGCATAGCCCGAGCCCGCGCCCCGGCGCAGGATCGCCCGCCCGTCGCTGGCGCTCAGCGTCTCGCCGCCGGGATCGGGCACGTCCTCCCGGCGGCTCACGGCGACGCGGGGGTAGCGGCCGTAGAGCGCGAGGCAAAGCGCGTCGAGGATGGTGGACTTGCCCGCACCCGTCTCGCCCGTGATGGCGAATAGACCGGTGGCGCCGAGCGGCTCGGCCGCGAGATCGACCGCGAAGGGCGCGGCGAGGCTCGCGAGGTTCTCGCCGCGGATCGCGAGGATGCGCATGTGCTAAAGCCTCAGGCTTCCGCTCGTGCGCGGTGGAACACGTCGAGATGGGCAGGCTCGGGTTCCTCGTCCCACTTGGCGCGGTAGGCGAGGCGGAACAGCTCCTCCGGGTCGCGCTCGGACAGGCGCGGCGGCGGTGCATCGGATTCCACGATCGCGATCGCGGCCCGCGGCGGCACCGTCACTCGCACATCGACGACGCGGACCGGAAAGCTCTCGGCGATGCGGTCTACCTCGGCGCGGTAGCCGGGCAGCAATCCCTCGCGGGCGAGCCGGACCTGGATGTAGGGCCGCGCCTCCATCGGCAGGTCGGGGTCGAGCGCCAGGGCGGCGAGATGGTCGCCGAGATCGGCCAGCGGCATGTCGCCCGATGGCGGCAGGCGCAGGAACGGGACGGGGCGGGGGATCTCGATATGCTCGATCTCCGCCGCGCCGGTGCCGAGCGTCACCAGGGTGACCCCGTGGCGATAGGGCTGCTCGGCGGCCGAGAGCGGGATCAGCGAGCCGCAATAGCGCACCTGTCCGCGGCCCAGCGCCTGCGCCCGGTGGAGATGGCCGAGCGCCACGTAGCGCGCCTCCTCCGGAAACACGTCGGAGGGCACGGCATGCTCACCGCCGACGAGGATGCGCCGCTCCGCCCCTTCCGATTCGAGCCCGCCCGCCACATGGAGATGGCCGGTGACGAGGAGCGGCAAGCCGACGAGCCGCGGCCGGGCCGCCTCGAAGAGCTGGCCGTAGAGGTCGCGCACCGCCCGCACGATCGGCGAGGTCTCGCCGATGCGGGGTTGCTGGCCGAGCGACGAGAGCGGCGGCAGGCAGGCGGCGGTGGGATAGGAGACGGCAAGCACCTGTGCGGCCACGTCCCCGTTGGCCGAGCGAACCGGCACGAGGTGCCGGTCGAGGTCGATCGCGCCGTCGCGGCGGCGGACATTGCCGACGACGTGGACGCCGATGGCCTCCAATAGCGGGCGCGGCGCTTCGAGCCGCCCGGCGGCATCGTGGTTGCCGGCGGTGATGACGATGGTCATGGCCGGCCGTGCCGCGTGGAGGCGCGCCATCAAGGTGTAGAAGCGGGCCTGCGACTCGCCGGACGGGTTCTGGCTGTCGAACACGTCGCCGGCCACGACGAGGGCATCGACCTCGCGCTCGACGACGATGCTCTCGAGACAGCCGAACACTGCGTCGTGCTCGCGTTCGCGCGAGAAGCCGCGCAGCGTCTGGCCGATATGCCAGTCGCCCGTATGGAGAACGCGGATCACTGGAGACGCCACTCACCGCTACCGGGGCCGCGACCGTCGCCGCCTCGCGCGGTTTGTAGCGGGTTAGGCCGCCGGCTTCGAGAGCGTCCCGGCCGCAGGCCCGGATCTCCTGTGATTCGCGATCGCTTGAAGCGCTCGCGCGGTTTTTTCCGGCTTCAAGCGCCGGCGGCCGCCTCCGCGGCCTGAGGCTGTCGCTCCGCTCGACGCTTTCCGGGGCGCACGCCCAAAAAGCCCGCTCCGCGCGGCGCTCTTCGCGCCGCGAAGCTGCCAAAGCAGCTTCGAGCGATGGGCCTCATAGCCTGCGTCGGACCGGATCAGTGGCAGACGGTGACAGTCTTCACGATCCAGCCCTCGTCCGCCTGCCAGAGCTTGCGCCGCACGCGGTTGCAATTGGCGGACTCGGCGGCGGTCCAGGCGGTCTGCGGTGCGAGCGGCTGCGTCGCGGCTTGCGCGACGGCTGTCCTCGCCGGGCGCGAGGGTGCCGCCTTGCGGGCGGCCATGGCCTCGCCGGGCAGCATCAGGCCAAGGCAAAGCAATCCGAACGAAATGCGGAGGAGGGAGGCGCGCAAGGGATGGGGTCCGTGGTCGGGCCGAACGGCTACGCTTGATCTAGAGACCGGCCCGGCCAATGCAATTCCCGCCGGCCACATTTCGCCTCGGAATCCGCACGTTTTTTACGAAATCGTTAAAGCCCCTCATTCGGCGCATGGCGGGCGTGCGTGTAACCTTTCGGACACAATGTTCGCACACTTGCCGGTGCAGGAGGCGTGGCGGTTGCGATCGGCCCTGACGCCCGGCCGCTTCCTTGCTACGGAGCAAGCGGGGCAGTTCAGCCGGCCCGGATGATCGTGACCGTTTCCCCGTATTCCGGAGACGTTTCCCGGCCCGGCCACTTCGATCGAGCGATCCATGTCAGTTCAGAACCGCCGTAAGCTTCTCATCGGAGCCGTGACGAGCCTCGGGCTCGCGAGCCTGCCGGCGAGCGTCCTCGCCCAGAGTTTCGAAGGGTTCGACGACGACCGTCTCTATCAGGACGGCAATGGCCAGCTCTACCGCCGCCGGGGCGGGCAATACGTTCCCTATAACGGCCGAGTGAGCAACGGCCGGCCGGTGCCCGATTCGCAGACGGATCTCGACGCCGAGGCATATGCCCGCCGCCGGGCCGAGCGCACCGGCGAGCCGTCCGCCGCCGACGCGCCGAACCAGACGCCGCGCCAGCAGCAGGCCGGGTATCCGGTGCCGCCGCAGGAGCCCGATAACGGCCCGATCGACTACACGCGGGCCTATGCGGCGATCGCCAACGAGCCGTTCCCGGTCCAGGCGATTCCCTACAAGAAGTTCAACCCGATCTACCTGCGCCAGGAGGTCGATTTCCGCACGAACGAGCCTCCGGGCACCATCGTGGTCGATCCCAAGGCGCACTTCCTTTACCTCGTCCTGCCGAACGGCCGGGCGCGGCGCTACGGCGTCGGCGTGGGCAAGCAAGGCTTCTCCTGGTCGGGCAGCGCCACCGTCAACTCCAAGCAGGCGTGGCCGGATTGGTATCCGCCCAAGGAGATGATCGCCCGCCGGCCAGACCTCGCCCGCGAGGTCGACAAGCTCCAGAGCGGCCTGGGCGTGCCCGGCGGCAGCCGCAACCCGCTCGGCGCACGGGCCATGTACCTCTGGCAGAACAACAAGGACACGCTGTTCCGCATCCACGGCACGCTGGAGCCGCACTCCATCGGCAAGAGCGTGTCCTCGGGCTGCATCCGCATGATCAATCAGGACGCCATCGACCTGTTCAACCGCGTCGAAGTCGGCGCGAAAGTGGTGGTGCTCGGCTGATCCCGCGATAGTTTCCTCGCACGGTCGGCCCGCCTTCGGACGGCGGGCACCCGAAACGAGGAAACGTCATGGTCGATCTGATCCCGCGCGCGCATCTCTTCGGTAACCCGACGCGCTACGGCCATCAGATCAGCCCCGACGGGCGCCGCCTCGGCTGGGTGGCGCCCCATGAGGGCGTGCTCAACATCTGGTCGGCGCCGATCGACGACCTCGATGCGGCTGTGCCCGTCACGACCGACCGGCGCCGCGGCATCGACGCCTATGCCTTCGCCTATGACGGGCGCCACCTGCTCTACGTGCAGGACGCGGACGGCGACGAGAATCACCACCTCTACGCCGTCGATCTCACCACGGGTGAGCGGCGCGACTTGACGCCGATCCCTGGCATCGCCGCGGCGATCGTGGGCCTCAGCCGCATCGTGCGCGACCGCGTGCTCGTCGCGATCAACGACCGCGACGCGCGCTTCCACGACCTGCACAGCATCGATCTCGCCACCGGCGAACGCAGTCTCGTCATCGAGAATCCGGGCTTTGCCGGCTTCCTGATCGACGAGCGCTACGCCGTGCGCTTTGCCTTCCGCAACCTTCCGGATGGGTCGAGCCAGTTGATCGCCCCCGACGGCGCGAACTGGAAGCCGTGGCTCACTTTCCCGCCCGAAGATGCCCGTGTGTCGGGCGCGGAGAACCTCGACGCCGCCGGCACCGCCCTGTTCTGCCGCGATAGCCGCGGACGCAACACCGCCGCGCTCACCCGGATCGATCTCGCCACCGGTGAGACCCGTGTGCTCGCCGCGCACGAGGAGGCGGATATCGGCGCCGTGCTGCAGGATGCCGAGACGCACGAGCCGGTGGCCTACTCGGTTACCCATGCCCGCAAATCCTGGCACGTGCTCGACCCGCGCTTTACCGACGATTTCGCTTTCCTCGAAACACAGGGGCTCGGCGACTGGTATCCGGCGAGCCGCACCGAGGACGATTCCGTCTGGATCGTGGTGGCCCGCGCCGACACCCGCGTCGGCGAAGCCGCACTCTACGACCGGCGGGCGAAGACGTTGCGCTCGCTCGGCAGCGCCCGGCCGGAACTGGAGGGTGCGCCGCTCGCCCCGATGAGCCCGGCGATCATCCGCTCCCGCGACGGCCTCGATCTCGTCTCGTATCTCAGCCGCCCGCTCGATGCGCAGGGCCCCGGCCCGCTGGTGCTGCTGGTCCATGGCGGCCCGTGGGCGCGCGACAGCTTCGGCTTCGACGGCATCCATCAATGGCTGGCCAATCGCGGCTATGCCGCGCTCAGCGTCAACTTCCGCTCCTCGACCGGCTTCGGAAAAGCCTTCCTCAATGCGGGTGACGGCGAATGGGGTCGGCGGATGGACGACGACCTCAGCGATGCCGTCGCCTGGGCCGTGGCGCAGGGCGTGGCCGATCCGGCGCGGGTGGCGATCATGGGCGGCAGCTATGGCGGCTACGCCACGCTGATGGCGCTGACTCGCAATCCGGAATCTTACGCCTGCGGCATCGACCTCGTCGGCCCGGCCAACCTCGAAACCCTGGTTCGGACGATTCCGCCCTATTGGGAGGCGATGCGGGCGCAGCTCCACCGCGCCATCGGCGATCCCGACACCGAGGAGGGCATGGCCCTGATCCGCGAGCGCTCGCCGGTCTACTTCGCCGACCGGATCAAGGCGCCGCTGTTGATCGTGCAGGGCGCCAACGATCCGCGGGTTCGCCAAGCCGAATCCGACCAGATGGTCGCGGCGATGGAGCGGGGCGGCATCCCCGTCACCTACCTGCTCTTCCCGGACGAGGGCCACGGCCTCGTGCGCCCGGCCAACCGGCTTGCCTTCTTCGCCCGTGCGGAAGACTTCCTGGCGCGCCATCTCGGCGGGCGCTGCGAGCCGATCCGCGAGGATGAATCGGCGGGGACGTCGATGCAGGTGGTGCGGGAGGGGTAGCTACGCCGCCCGATCCTATGGCCATGCCGGCGGAAATGGCCAGCATGGCCTGTCCTCACGCGGAGATCCGCGTTCCGTTACGCGTCGAGCGTCTGATCCTCGTCCTCGTCGTCGATGTCCACGAGGAAGACGATGTCGGCCTCGTCCTCGTCGTCCGAGGCGTCGCCTTCCGCTTCGTGCTGCGCGTCGGGCTCGAAATCGCCCTCGCCGTCATCGGAGGCGAGCGCGTCCTCGAACTCTTCGATCTCGTCCTCGCTGGCCTTGCGTACGGTCAGATCCGACGTGCCGTTCCAGATCGGCGTGCCGTCGATCGTCATCGTCCGGATGTCTTCCTTGAAGCCGTCGCAGGTGAACAGGTCGCGGGCGGTCGCCTCGTCGCCGTTGATGACCGCGATCGCCTTGCCGTCGATCTCGAGCGTGAACATGGGGACTGTCCTCGAAAGAGGGAAAAGAGCCGCGGGCCGACGGGCGGCGCTGCGCGGGAAACCCGCACCGGACTGGCCGGGTTCGGCGGCGCTTGTAGGACGCCGGGGCCGGATTCGTCGATGGGCGAAAGCCGCGCGTTCAGGGCAATCGCCGCAAAGCGGCGATCCACGCTCGCGAATTTGCTTCAGGTGCCGCTGCTGCCTCGCGAGACGGCCCGCTTCACGACGGCCTGAACCTCGCGGTTCGACAGGAACAGATCGTGGTTGAAGAGGCCGCCGCCGTAATCCGAGGCATCGGCCACCCGCACGCCCAGAGCCTCCAGGCGCTCCCGGTCGGCGGCACCCGCGCGGACGACGCCGCCGGCGATGGCGCCCGAGAGTTCGAGCGCGCGGTCGTTCGTCGCCGAGATGACGGTGATGCGCTTGGCGTCCGGCCCGAGGCGCTCGACGCCGTTGGCGAAGAGGTCGATGTCGATGTCGGGCGCGGCAAGCACCACGGCGCCGATCCGGGCGACCGCCGCCTCGCCAGCCTCGGCCCGCAGCATCCGCAGCGTCTCCAGCGTGAGGAGCGTGCCCATCGAGTGGGCGACGATGTGGATGCGCCCGCCGCTCGGCGTGGTCGCCACGGTCTTCAGCAGGTCCTCGAACGCGTCGCGTGACCACAGCGCGCTCTCGCGGTCGTAGCCGTAATCGAAGGTCGCCGCGGCCGAGGGCCATGTAAACAGGGCCGAGGCCCCGTTGAAGCGGATGCCGTCGGAGAGGCGGGCGGCGCTGATTGCGGCCGATTCGAAGCTCTCGCGGTAGCCGTGGACGTAGATCAGCACGTCGCGGCCGAAGGCGGATTGAGCGAAGGCTGCCGCCGCGCCCGACCCCGTCGTGACGTCGCCGACGGAGCGGACGCCCCAATCGCCGCCCACCACCGCCGAAACCTTGCCGATCAGCGAGCGGTCCGGCGCGGTCATGCGCGCCTCGGCAAAGCTCAGGCCCCGGCCGCGCTCCGAGCCGAAGAATGGCGCCTTCGGCGGATTGCCGGCGGCGGGGCGACGGGTGGTGGCGATGAGGAGCACCGGGCTCACGTCGAGCGCCGATTGCGTCTCGCCGACGGCGCCGGTGGCGAGCCCGTCCATCACGCAACCTGACAGGGCAGGGGAGAGTCCGGCCACGCCCGCCAACCCCATGAGGCGCAGGAGAGAGCGGCGGGTCGCGTCGGAGGGCTGCATGAGCGGTTTCGAGTCCCCGAGGAATCCCGCTCCGGTGGCAAGCCGGCGCTGGGCGCTCCTCCTTCGCGCACGATCTTGACCGTGGCGGGGCACGATTGGGATTTTGGGCACTCGACGCCCGCCCGACGCCCCGGCATGAAGGAGCCATGAGCACGACCCTTCCCGACATGGACACACTTCGCGAGCGGCTTCTGGCCGGCGACCGGGCGGCGCTGGCTCGCGCCATCACGCTGGCCGAGTCGCGCCGGGCCGATCACCGGGCGGCGGTGCGCGACCTCATCGACGCGGTGCTGCCGCAGACGGGGCGGGCGATCCGCGTCGGCATCACCGGCGTGCCCGGCGTCGGCAAATCCACCACCATCGACGCCCTGGGCTCGCTCCTGACCGCGGCGGGCCACAAGGTGGCGGTGCTCGCCGTCGATCCGTCCTCGACCCGCACCGGCGGCTCGATCCTCGGCGACAAGACGCGGATGGCGCGGCTCGCCATCGACCGCAACGCCTTCATCCGGCCCTCGCCCTCCTCGGGCACGCTCGGCGGCGTCGCGGCCAAGACTCGCGAGACCATGCTGCTGTGCGAGGCGGCCGGCTTCGACGTGATCCTGGTCGAAACCGTCGGCGTCGGCCAATCGGAGACGGCGGTAGCCGACCTCACCGACTTCTTCCTCGTGCTGATGCTGCCCGGCGCCGGCGACGAGCTTCAGGGCATCAAGAAGGGCATTTTGGAACTCGCCGACATGATCGCGGTCAACAAGGCCGACGATGGCGACGGCGAGCGCCGGGCGAGTGCCGCCGCCTCCGAATACCGCGCCGCGCTCCACATCCTGACCCCACCGTCGGCCACGTGGACGCCGCCGGTGGTCACGATCTCGGGCCTTCACGGCAAGGGGCTCGATTCCCTCTGGAGCCGGATCGAGGATCACCGCGCCAAGCTCACCGCGACCGGTGAGATCGCGGGCAAGCGCCGCGAGCAGGATGTGAAGTGGATGTGGGCGCTCGTTCACGAGCGGCTGCATCAGCGCCTCATCGGCAGCGCCGAGGTGCGCCAAGCCACCGCCGAGGCGGAGCGAGCGGTCGCGGGCGGCGAGCACTCGCCCGCGGCCGGTGCCGACGCGATCGCGACCCTGATCGGGTTGTGAGCCGTCTGCTCATCACGGGCTTCGGCCCGTTCCCGACCGTGCCGGACAACCCGAGCGCCCGCCTCGCGCGGCGTCTGGCGGCCTTTCCGCATCTGCGCCGCGTCCTCGGCCACACGCCGGACTGCCTCGTGCTCGACACGCGCTACGACGCCCTCCACACGCAGCTCGCTCCGGCCCTGGCCAGGGGGCCAAGCGCCGTGCTGATGATCGGCGTCGCCGCGCGTCGGCCCCGCGTCTGCGTCGAGACCCGCGCGGTCAACCGGGTCAGCCGGTTGTTTCCCGACGCAAGCGGAGCGGTAGGGTGTTTTCTGGCATTCGATCCGGATGGCCCGGCGCAGCGGCCCAGCGCGGCGGCGACGCAGGTACGGGTGGCCTTGAGGCGCGTCGGCCTCGATGCCGCCGCTTCCCGCGATGCCGGACGCTACTTGTGCAACGCCTCGTATTACCGCGCTCTGGCGACGGGGCGGCCGGTCGTGTTCCTGCACATTCCGATGCCGCCGCGCACACAGCGACCGACGGCCGGAGGAGGGCGCCGCCGGCCCGCGCTCGATCTCTGGGCCGACGCCTTGATCGAGGCGGCGCGGGTGCTCGCCCTGCTGGGCAGGGCGCAGCGTTAGCCGCGGGTCAGGCCCATTCGCGCTGAGCGACTTTCGCCTCGTAGGCGTCGATCGCCCGAGCCTTCTGGTCGAGGGTCAGGCCGATCTCGTCGAGGCCGTTGAGCAGGTTGTGCTTGCGGCCCTCGTCGATGTCGAAATGCAGGGTGCCGCCGTCCGGGCCCTTGATGGTCTGCGCCGCCAGATCGATCGTCAGCGTCGCGTTGGCGCCGCGCTCCGCGTCCTGGAACAGCTTCTCCAGATCCTCCGGCGAGACGACGATCGCGAGGATGCCGTTCTTGGCGCAGTTGTTGAAGAAGATGTCGGCAAAGCTCGTGGAGATCACGCAGCGGATGCCGAAATCGGCCAGCGCCCAGGGCGCGTGCTCGCGCGAGGAGCCGCAGCCGAAATTGTCGCCGACCACGAGGGTCTTGGCGTGGCGGTAGGCCGGCTGGTTGAGGACGAAATCGGGATTCTCCGAGCCGTCATCGTTGTAGCGCATCTCCGAGAACAGGCCCTGGCCGAGCCCGGTGCGTTTGATCGTCTTGAGATACTGCTTGGGGATGATGCGGTCGGTATCGATGTTGATGATCCGCATGGGCGCGGCGACGCCCTCCAGGGTCGTGAACTTTTCCATGGGTCTTCTCGAAATCGTCGTCGGCCGCCGGGTACAGATCCTCCGGCCTTGGGTCCGCCGGTATTTAGCAGTCCCATCGCCTCGCCGGTAGCCGCTCCGTTTAAACCGGCATTGCGCTTGCGTTATGATAGGATGGTTCGCGAAGGGGGATAGCGAAACCGATGGCCGACACCTCAGACACTTTCAAGAAGGCGCCCAAGCGCAAGCCCGCCAAGGGCAAGAGCGTGAGCGTTTCCCCCGAGATGCGCCAAGCCTATGCCGACCTGATCAAGGAGCGGGAGGAGAAGGAACAGGCCTATGGCCGCCACCTGCGCAAGGACGAGCCCCGGCGGTGACGGCGCTAAACCGCTAGAGCCGTGCCCGACCACGTTTGGTCGGATTACGCCTCTAACCTCCTGTTTTGCCACGCTTTATTTCGCCGAACCGGTGTCCACTTCGTCGGAAAGCGCTTTAAACCGCCCTGAGTGCCGGCCCGCGCCGGACGAAGCCGACGATGTCCTTGACGGCATCCAGCGTCGGCGCCGCGATCGCCTCGGCCCGGCTCGCGCCGTCTCCGAGGACGGAATCGATATAGGCCGGATCGGCGACGAGCCGCTTCATCTCGGCACCGATCGGCGCAAGCGTCTCGACGGCGAGATCGACCAGGGCCGGCTTGAAGCTGGAGAACTGCGCGCCGCCGAAATCCGTCAGCACCTCGTCGCGGGTGATGCCGCGCAAGGCCGCGAAGATGCCGACGAGGTTGTCGGCCTCCGGCCGGCCGGCGAGGCCCGCGACCTCCGAGGGGAGAGGCTCCGGATCGGTCTTGGCCTTGCGCACCTTCTGGGCGATGGCATCCGCGTCGTCGGTGAGCGCGATGCGCGAATACTCGGACGGGTCCGACTTCGACATCTTCTTGGTGCCGTCGCGCAAGGACATCACGCGCGCCGCCGGCCCGCCGATCAGCGGCTCGGTGATCGGGAAGAACTGCTCGCCATGGCCATGCGCGAGGATCGACCCGGCGAAGTCGTTGTTGAACTTCTGCGCAATGTCGCGGGTCAGTTCGAGGTGCTGCTTCTGGTCCTCACCCACGGGCACATGCGTGGCGCGATAAGCGAGGATGTCGGCGGCCATCAGCACGGGGTAATCGTAGAGACCGATGGAGGCGTTCTCCCGGTCCTTGCCGGCCTTGTCCTTGAACTGCGTCATGCGGTTGAGCCAGCCGAGTCGGGCAACGCAGTTGAAGATCCAGGCGAGTTCCGCGTGCTGCGGCACCTGGGACTGGTTGAAGACGATGGAGCGCTTCGGATCGATACCGGCGGCGAGGAAGGCGGCGGTGACCTCGCGGATCTGACCTTTCAGCGCTTGCGGATCCTGCCACATCGTGATCGCGTGGAGATCGACCACGCAATAGAGGCACTGCGCGTCGCGCTCCTGCATCTCGACGAAGCGCTTGATGGCCCCGAGATAGTTGCCGAGGTGCAGGTTCCCGGTCGGCTGGACGCCGGAGAACACGAGTTCGGTGAACGCAGCCATCGGCGCGGGTCCCTGGAAAGAAAGTCTGGGCCGAGGCGATCTCGCATCCCGCTTGAAGCGGCGGGTTCTGGCACCCGCAGCGGCGGCCGGTCAAGCAGGATGGGCCACGCCCGCATGCCGCCCGCCCGGCGGCCTCGTTATCCGTGAACGATCACGAAGCCCGCGCCGCATAGGCGTTCATGATCGCGGAGAGCAGGCCGGGAAAGCGTGCCTCCACTTCCGCGCAGCGCGAGTGGTTGCGCATCTCGACGCCGTGCCGCTCGCAGCGGATCAAGCCGGCCTCGCGCAGCACCTTGAAGTGGCTCGACAGCGACGATTTCGGGATCACCTGATCGCCCACCGATGAGAGGGACGAGCAGGCTTCCACGCACCCCGCCTTCGTGATCCGGGCGAAGATGGCCGCCCGGCGCGGATCGGACAGGGCGTGGAGGATCGCCTCCGGCGGGACGTCCTCGATCGCGGGGTGAAACAGGGGCCTCATGATTTACCCATATGGGGGCTTGAACCCCGCTTCGGTAGTTCCGAAATCCCGAACTATGGGACTGAGGCGACCGTATCGGCGCCGGCCCATGTCGAAGGGTTAGCACAGATGTCAAAGCTTGAGGGCAAGGTCGCGGTCGTGACCGGCGCGTCGAAGGGGATCGGCGCCGCCATCGCAAAGGCATTGGCGAAGGACGGCGCGGCCGTCATCGTCAACTACGCATCGAGCAAGGCCGGCGCGGATGCCGTCGTCAATGCCATCACGGCAGGCGGCGGCCGGGCCGTCGCGGTCCAGGCCGACGTTTCGCAGGCCGCGCAGGCGCAGAACCTAGTCGAGGCTGCGGTGCAGCGATTCGGTCGGCTCGACGTGCTGGTGAACAATTCCGGCGTCTACGAATTCGCTGCGATCGAGGAAGTGACCGAAGAGCATTACCGCCGCCTCTTCGACGTCAACGTGCTGGGTGTGCTGCTTGCGACTCAGGCGGCAGCCAAACACCTGGGAGAAGGCGGGAGCATCATCAACATCTCGTCCGCCGTCACCGACGTGCTGACGCCGACGAGTGCGGTCTATACCGGGACCAAAGGGGCTTTGAACGCGATCTCCGGCGTCCTCGCCAACGAGCTGGCTCCGCGGAAGATCCGGGTCAACGTCGTCAGCCCCGGCTACGTCGAGACCGAGGGCACCCATACTGCCGGCATCGCCGGCTCGGAGATGGAGGCCGGCTTCGTCGCACAGACGCCGCTCGGCCGAGCCGGCCAGCCGGACGACATCGCCGGGGTCGTCGCGTTCCTCGCCTCCGACGATGCCCGCTGGGTGACGGGTGAAGTGATCAACGCCAGCGGCGGCGTTCGCTGACGCGCAGCGTTTCAGCCTGCGCACACGCGATGTGGGCGCAGGAAGAACCCTAATGGCAAGCGGGCCGGCCATGCTCCGTCATCGTCGGCCTGCGTCGTTGCAACGATTCCTACGGGCGGCGGCTGACCCGTTAGCGAACGCCTCGCGTTGAAAGTAGTCTCGACCCGAGCCCATTCGGGACTCTGATCGCATGCGGCCCCGTGGTGAGCTTGACGATAGGCTCGGAGACCGGACAATCCCATTCCGGGCCTGACGCCGTAAGCCGAAGGCGGGCGATGCCGCGGGCGGAGAGTGGATCGTGATCCGACATACGCGTCTTCTCCTCGCTGCCCTGTGCCTGATCGCGACAGGGGCGCGGACCTCCGCCGAGCCGGTGCAGGACGGTCAGCTCTGGATCAACACGAGCCTGTTCGGGTCCGTCGGCGATGTGGCCTACTTCGCGGAAGTTCAGCCGCGCATCGGCAACGGCATCTCACAACTCGACCAGCTCATCCTTCGCCCGGCGGTGGGTTGGAAGGTCAACGACGCGCTCGTGCTCTACCAGGGCTACGCCTATGTCGAAGACCACGGCATGCGTGACATGGTGCGGATCGAGGACCGCAGCTTTCAGGAGATCAACTGGAAGATCGGAGAGGTCTCGGGCGTGAAGGTCTCGTCCCGCACCCGCTTCGAGCAGCGATGGCAATCCACCGGGCGGGATGTGGGGTTCCGGCTGCGCGAGAATGTGCGTTTCGCGGTGCCCCTGCCGCAGGACTGGGGCAGTGTCTCGGCCGTTGGCTGGACGGAACTCTTCGTGGCCCTGAACGACACGGATTGGGGGGCCCGTGCCGGCTTCGACCGCATCCGGGCCTTCATCGGCCTCGAGCTGCCGATCGGCGGAAAATCGACGGTCGAGATCGGCTACCTCAATCAGACTGCCCGGACGCAGGCCGGCGGGACCGAGCTGGATCACATCCTCTCGCTGAATCTCTTCGTTCGGTACTGAGGGGCTCTTCGCGCGGCGTTCGATGCCGGGAGTGATGACGATCCGTTCGTCACCGCTCCCGGCTCATCGCGACAGACCTCAGAAGACCTGCGCCGCGCCCTCGTTCCGCTTCGGCGCGCCCGGCACACCGGCTTCCGTATCAGCCCGATCGGCAGCGCGCTTGTCGAGCGCCCGCTCCACCACCTTGGCGAGCCCGACCATGATCTTGTCGAGCTCATAGTCCTTCGGCGTGTAGACGGCGGTGACGCCCATATTCTTGAGCACCAGCTCGTCCTCGGTCGAGATGATGCCGCCGACGACGACCGGCACGTGATCGAGCCCGGCCTCGCGCAGTTTGGCCTTCACCTCGCGCACCAGCGGCACGTGGCTGCCCGACAACACCGAGAGGCCGATGACGTGGGCCCCGCGCTCCTTCGCCTTGGCGACGATCTCCGTCGGCGTCTGGCGGATGCCGTCATAGGTCACGTCGAAGCCGACATCGCGGGCGCGCAGCGCGATCTGCTCGGCGCCGTTGGAATGGCCGTCGAGGCCCGGCTTTCCGACGACGAGGCGCGGCGTCTCGCCGAGCCGTTCGCCGAGATCGGCGATGAGCAGGCGGGCATCCTCCGCCGCCCCGGAGGTGACGGTCTGCAGCGTCACGCCCGTGGGCGCGCGGTACTCGCCGAACACCTCGCGCAGGCGCTGGCCCCATTCGCCGGTGGTCACACCCGCCTTCGCGGCGGCGATGGAGGGCGGCATGATGTTGGCGCCCGAGCGCGCGGCCTGTTCCAGATCGGCGAGCGCCTGACCGACCGCCCGGTCGTCGCGCTTGGCGCGCCACTCGCGGATGCGGGCCTCGGCCTCCATCTCCACCGTCTCCGAGACGGTGAAGATCGCACCGTCCCCGGCGGTCAGCGGCGAGGGCTCGCCCTGCTGCCACTTGTTGACGCCGACGACGATCTGCTCGCCCTTCTCGATCGCCGAGATGCGCCGGGCATTGGACTCGACCAGCGCCCGCTTGAGTTCGCCCGCCTCGACCGCCGTGACCGCGCCGCCGATCTCGGCGATGCGCGTAAGCTCGGCCCGGGTCTGCTCCTTGAGCGCCTCGACGCGCGCCTCGATCACCGTCGAGCCGTCGAAGATGTCGTCGTATTCCAGCAGGTCGGTCTCGAAGGCGAGGATCTGCTGCATCCGCATCGACCATTGCTGGTCCCACGGACGCGGCAGGCCGAGCGCCTCGTTCCAGGCCGGAAGCTGCACCGCGCGGGCGCGGGCGCGCTTGGAAAGCGTCACCGCCAGCATCTCGATCAGGATGCGGTGGACGTTGTTCTCGGGCTGCTGCTCCGTCAGTCCGAGCGAGTTGACCTGTACGCCGTAGCGAAAGATCCGCTTCTTGGCATCGGTGATGCCGTAGCGCTCCTGGGCGATCTCGTCCCACAGCTCGGCGAAGGCGCGCATCTTGCAGATTTCAGTGACGAACCGCATGCCGGCGTTCACGAAGAACGAGATCCGGCTGAAGACGTCGGAGAAGCTGGCCTCGTCGAAATCGGGGTCGTCGCGCACCGTGTCGAGCACGGCGATGGCGATGGCCAGCGCGTAGGATAGTTCCTGAACCGGCGTCGCCCCCGCCTCCTGCAGGTGGTAGGAGCAGACATTCATCGGGTTCCACTTCGGCACGTTCTTGGTCGTGAACAGGATCACGTCCTTGGTGAGCCGAAGCGACGGCGCGGGCGGAAACACGTAGGTGCCGCGCGAGAGATATTCCTTGATGATGTCGTTCTGCGTGGTGCCCTGGAGTGCCGCGAGCGGCGCGCCCTGCTCCTCGGCCACCGCGAGATAGAGCGACAACAGCCACGGCGCCGTGGCGTTGATCGTCATCGAGGTGTTCATCTGCGCCAGCGGGATCTGGTCGAACAGGGCCCGCATGTCGCCGAGATGTGCGATCGAGACACCGACCTTGCCGACCTCGCCGCGGGCAAGTTCGTGGTCCGGGTCGTAGCCGGTCTGCGTCGGCAGATCGAAGGCGACCGAGAGGCCGGTCTGACCCTTGGCGAGGTTGCCGCGATAGAGCTTGTTCGACTCCGCCGCCGTGGAATGCCCCGCATAGGTGCGGATGATCCACGGCTTATCGCGCTTGACCTCGGCGACGCTCGCTTGCGCGCTCATCCCACTCGACTCCCTGTCCGATGCGATCGCGCGCCTCGAGGCGCGGCTGTTGGCCGGCACCGTAGCGAAGCCGCCGCGCCGCGTCATCTGGGAGAAAGGTCGAGGATCGACCGCCCTGCCGTTGGAAAAACTTGAGGAGGCGTGAAGCGGATTTGGAGATCGCCTTACATCGAGAGACCCTCGAAGGGGTTGGCGGCCCAGAGGCAGGCCCGTTCGAGGTCGAGGGCGAAGAGGGTATCCAGACGAGCGCGCTCCGCCTCGACCACCGGACCTGCGACATGCACCGGCCGGCAGCGGCCGCCCCAACCCGGCGGTACGAAATCGGGATTGTGGAGCGCGTGGTCGGACGCCTCGACGAAGAAGGCGCGATCGCCTCCGTCGATATAGCTCTCCGCCGCCAGACCTTCGGCGAACAGGATGTCATGGGCATCGAGCTCGATATGCCAGTAGGTCACGTCAACCGCCGGCTCTCGGGTGATGGTAGTCCCGTTGATCAGGCACAGGATCGGCACCAGCACTTCGCCGCCATCGGCCGCCTCGACTAGGACGGGATGACCGGGGGAGAGCAGGAGATCGCGCGTCGGGCGAGCACGGCCCTCGCCGTCCCGACCGAAAGCGCCTGAGCGGATGCGGATCGGGGCTTGGTCTGCACTGATGGGCTTCTCGGACGAGCCCAGATGGCGATGGCCGATCCAGCGAATGGTGCGCCGCTCGCCGCTCGCGGTGACGGCGACATCGCCGACGCGCAGGGATTCGACCGGAACTTCGACCGAGACGCCCCCGCGAAGGAGCGCGATCCGGGTGCCGGTGGTGAAGCAGATCGGCGGCCCGGCAAACTCGACGGCCTCGACGTTGAGCAACCGGTCGGTGGTGCCGCTCAGCCTGTTGACGGCGAGCGTCGCACCCTCCGAGTCCTGCGCGATCGTATAGTCGCCCTCGACTCCGACAAGGCGCACCGTGTCGAAGCCGGTGCCGCCGTTGATCGTGTTGCCGTTTCCGTTCGTGAAGAACGTGTCGTCTCCGCTTCCGCCGATCGCTTGGTCGATCCGCGTTTCAAAGGCGATCCCAATATTGTTGACCAGTGTTCCGTTCGTGCTCGCGCTGCTGAATGTTCCCGGATTTAGGTTGATCGTGCTGTTGGTGGAGAAGCCGGAGACATCGAGCGTGTTGTCGGTTCCGCGATTGTAGATCGTCAGAACGGGATCTTGATTGTTCGTAAAGTCGTAAAACTGCCGAGACAGTCCGGAGATGTTCGTGTTGAAGCCGTAGGTCTGGCCACCGGCAAAGGTGCTGCTCGTTGAGTGGCCGTAGAGGCGCTGCATCGCGGGAATGTCGAGCATCATCGGCGTCTGAGAGTGAAGTCCGTAAGTCTCTCCCGAATTGACGGTCGTCCAGTTCGTGCCTTTGACTTCGCTCAGCGCATTGAATGGCTGCGTCGTGTCGTCCGGTTTGGCATAGGACATGATCGTCCAGAGTTCACTGTCGTAAACGTCCGTCTGACGCTCGAAATCGTCGCCGTTGTATCGACCCCCGTGGCCCAGGCCCAGGGCATGACTGACCTCGTGGACCACCGTGGTTAGCGTGCCGGCATGATCCGGGGCAAAACTATTGAAATGTTCAGCCGGCGCACTGACTGCGACAGTGGCTTGTCCGCCTCGCGTATCCGGAGCGTTCTGTGATGGAATCTCGGTGATGCCAACGCCCGTCAGGGAGGAACCGTTGGCGGGCGAGAAGGTGATCCCGCCGCCGCCATCGAGATTATCGAAACGCAAGCTGGCGGCTGCGACGTCATCTGTTTGTCGAAACTGGATGTTCGCGATATCGGACCAGAGGGTCAGGGCCGCTTCGTAGGCAGCCTTCGCCTCATCCGGGAGGTCGAGCGAGAAAGCGTAGTTGACAGTGCCGCCCGGCGTGCCCGCGGCACTCGTTGGAGAACGGACCGCGCCGTTTTCGTCGTTGTTCCACTTGGAAAGCCAAACCCGGCCAAGATTATCGCCCACGCTCCAAGTTTGGAAGGTGTTCTCAGCGATGGCGCCGTTCTCATCGATCCCGGTCAGAAACGTCAGCTTTTCCCGTTGACCTGCCGTCAGATCCGCCATGTCCGCCTGCCCCGTTCTCGACTCTGAAGCGCGCACTCATGCATGCTACCCAGCTTGTCGAACGAGGCTCGAAAATTGACATCGGCCGTCGGCGCGGATTCTTGCGATTGCGCTGGCTTGAACTGGCGAGCAGGCGCACCGTGTTGCCCGGCGCAGGGATCTTCGGGCTCAGGCCGCCGCGGGCGACCCCGTCGTCGTCGCGCTGCTCTGACCTCCTTAATTCCGCATCACGACCGAGCGCGTCCTCAACCGTACGGCGACAGATGCATCGCATCGTTGCAGAATCGAATGGCTCCAAGCTCGGCGTCGCGCGTTGGGGCGGCAACGTTCGCACAGCGTACCGCTGGTTGCGACGCCCGCCCGCAGAGGCGCAGACAAGGAGAGACCGACGATGGCAGACCAGGGCCCGCGCCTGACCACAGCCTTCGGAAACCCGATTTCCGACAACCAGAATTCGCTCACCGCCGGCTCGCGTGGGCCGGTGTTGATGCAGGACTACCACCTCATCGAGAAGATGGCCCACTTTAACCGGGAGCGGATTCCCGAGCGGGTGGTGCATGCCAAGGGTTACGGCGCCTACGGTACATTCCGGCTCACCAAAAGCCTGTCCGAGTTCACCCGCGCCAAGGTGCTGACTGAAGTCGGCAAGGACGTGCCGATTGTGGCGCGCTTCTCCACGGTCGGCGGCGAGTCCGGCTCCGCCGACACTGCCCGCGACCCGCGCGGGTTCGCCCTCAAATTCTATACCGAGGAGGGCAACTGGGATCTCGTCGGCAACAACACCCCGATCTTCTTCGTGCGCGACGCGATCAAGTTCTCCGACTTCATCCGCACTCAGAAGCGCGACCCGCGCACCCATCTCAAGCCGCACTGGCGCCGCTGGGATTTCTGGAGCCTGTCGCCGGAGGCGATCCATCAGGTGATGTTCCTGTACTCGGATCGTGGCACGCCGAAATCGGCGCGCTTCATGAACGGCTACGGCTCGCACACCTTCTCGCTTTGGAACGACCGGGGCGAGCGCCACTGGGTGAAGTTCCACTTCCACACCAAGCAGGGCATCCAGAACTTCACCGCCGACGAGGCCGATGAGGTGGCCGGCAAGGATCCGGATTACTCGTCCGCCGACCTCTCCACCGCCATCGAGAAGGGCGACTTCCCGAAATGGAAGGTCTCGGTGCAGCTCATGCCGGAGCTTGAGGCCGACACCTACCGCATCAACCCGTTCGACCTCACCAAGGTCTGGCCGCACAGCGACTATCCGCTGATCGAGATCGGCGAGATGGAGCTGAACCGCAACCCTGAGAACTACTTCGCCGAGATCGAGCAATCGGCTTTCGAGCCCTCGAACGTGGTGCCCGGCATCGGCTTCTCGCCGGACAAGATGCTGCAGAACCGGGTGCTGTCCTATGCCGACGCCCACCGCTATCGGCTCGGCGTCAACTACCAGCAGATCCCGGTGAACCAGGCGAAGAACGCTGACGTTCAGACCTATCACCGCGACGGCGCGATGCGCACCGACGGCAATCACGGCGCTCGGGTCGATTACGAGCCGAACTCCTTCGGCGGTCCGAAGCAGGACCCGTCCTTCAGCGAGCCGCCCTTGCGCATCCAGGGCGATGCCGGACGCTATGGTTGGCCGGGCGATGACGAAGACCTCTACGGTCAGCCCAAGCTGTTCTGGACCAAGGTGCTCGACGAGGGCGGCCGTCAGCGGCTCGTCGAGAACATCGTCACCTCCATGGGCGACAGCCCGCGCAACATTCAGGAGCGGATGATCGCCCACTGGTTCAAGGTGCACGAGGATTTCGGGCGCGGCGTTGCCAAGGGCCTCGGCATCGACACCGCACTGGCCGCCGCCGAATAGTCATCTCAACGTTATTTTGAATACAGGGGCATCGGCGTCGGCCGGTGCCTCTTTTTTGTGCGGACGAGACAATCCCTTGCCTTTTAGGCCACTTGGAAGGCCGGAAACATCGTGCTTATAGCGTCGGCCAAGGTCGCGCGGTTCGTCACGCGCGTGCCAGAATCAACAGGGAGTGCCACGATGGCTGCAAGCGCAGCGCCGGCCTGGACCGGGCAGACGGCGGAAGCCAAGGACCTTTACGAGCTCGGTGAAATCCCGCCGCTCGGCCACGTGCCTGCCAAGATGTATGCCTGGGCGATCCGCCGCGAGCGCCACGGGCCGCCGGAGCAATCGCACCAGCTCGAAGTGCTTCCCGTCTGGGAGATCGGCGACGACGAGGTGCTCGTCTACGTCATGGCCGCGGGCGTGAACTACAACGGCGTCTGGGCCGGCCTCGGCGAGCCGATCTCGCCGTTCGACGTGCACAAGGGCGAGTACCATATCGCCGGTTCGGACGCGTCGGGCATCGTCTGGAAGGTTGGCGCCAAGGTGAAGCGCTGGAAGGTCGGCGATGAGGTCATCGTCCACTGCAACCAGGATGACGGCGACGACGAGGAGTGCAACGGCGGCGATCCGATGTTCTCGCCGACCCAGCGGATCTGGGGTTACGAGACCGGCGACGGTTCGTTCGCACAGTTCTGCCGGGTGCAGTCGCGCCAGCTCATGGCCCGCCCCAAGCACCTGACCTGGGAAGAGGCCGCCTGCTACACGCTGACGCTGGCCACCGCCTACCGCATGCTGTTCGGTCACGCGCCGCACACCGTGCGTCCGGGCCAGAACGTGCTGATCTGGGGTGCCTCCGGCGGCCTCGGCGTGTTCGGCGTCCAGCTCTGCGCGGCCTCGGGCGCCAACGCCATTGCTGTGATCTCGGACGAGTCCAAGCGCGACTACGTGATGAGCCTCGGCGCCAAGGGCGTCATCAACCGCAAGGACTACGCGTGCTGGGGCCAGCTCCCCACGGTCAACAGCCCCGAATACAACACCTGGCTCAAGGAAGCCCGGAAGTTCGGCAAGGCGATCTGGGACATCACCGGCAAGGGTAACGACGTTGACATCGTGTTCGAGCATCCCGGCGAGGCGACCTTCCCGGTCTCCACCTTGGTCGCCAAGCGCGGCGGCATGATCGTGTTCTGCGCCGGCACCACCGGCTTCAACATCACCTTCGATGCCCGCTACGTCTGGATGCGCCAGAAGCGTATCCAGGGCTCGCACTTCGCCCACCTCAAGCAGGCCTCGGCCGCCAACCAGTTCGTGATGGACCGGCGCGTCGATCCCTGCATGAGCGAGGTGTTCCCCTGGGACAAGATTCCGGCGGCGCACACCAAGATGTGGAAGAACCAGCACCCGCCGGGCAACATGGCGGTGCTCGTGAACTCCACCCGCGCGGGTCTACGCACGGTCGAGGACGTGATCGAGGCCGGTCCGCTCAAGGCAATGTAAGCCCGTCGCACTGACGCCAAAACGCCCGCGTATCCCCACGGATGCGCGGGCGTTCTTGTTTTCAAGCCCTCAGCGTACTCGGTCGATCGCTCGCTGCGGTGTGCCGATGGTGGTGTGGAAGGGCCGTTCGCCGCCGCCCTTCTCGAACGCCACGATGCTGTCGAAGACGTGGATCGCGCCGATGCTCCGACCGATCTCCTGCGCGCCCCGATCGTGATACCAAGCGTGCATGTCGTCGATGAACGCCTTCGTCATTTCGAGGAAGGTGCCCCGGCGGCGATAGCCGCCCTCGTAGCCCCGCCAGTACGAGGTGTGCAGGTCTTCGGCGACGTAGAGACCGTCCTGCGCCAGGAGCGGAAACAGCGTTTCGAAGGTCACCCTTTGGTGGCTCGCGACGTGGCTGCCGTCGTCGAGGATGACATCGACGCCGCCCATCTCCTCGACCACGGACCGGAGGAAGGCGGGATCGGCCTGCGAGCCGATACGGACCTGCGCGGCGCGGCCGTCGAAGACCGCGCAGCGCGGATCGACATCGATGCCGTAGAGGATGGCGCTGGGTCCGAAGAAGCGACGCCAGAGGTCGAGGGAGCCGCCCTCGTAGACGCCGATCTCGAGGAAGCGCAGCGGTCGCCCGTCCGGCCTGCCGTCGCGGAAGGGCGCGAACAGCCGGCTGTAGATCGGCAGGAAGTGGTTCCACTTGTTGATCAGGTGGTCGCCGTCGTAGCCGTAGAACAGCTTCGAGAAGGCGTCGTCGCCGCGCGTCTTCACCTCGGCCAGATCGCGATAGAAGTCGTTGGCCGGGCTGTCGCGGAACAAGCCGGCCGATTTGGCGACGGACTTGAGCGCCCGCTTGATCTGCGGATGCTGGTGCAGCGTTCGTTTGAGAAACGTCATGCCGAGATGCGGCCCGTCGTGCTGTTCGAGGTCGCGCGCACGAAGCACGACCCGGCGCGGCGCGTAAAGCCGGCCGGGTCGAACGAACGCGAGGGAATGACGCCTCGGCCGGGCTCAGGCCTCACCGCGGGCGACGAGCGCCTCGTATTCCGGGACTTCGAGGCGGCCTTCCCGCGCCACGCGCGCCTTGTCCTCGTCGCTGATGACGTCCCCGGCGAGGTCGAGCCGCTTCCAGGCCGCGAGCGGCGTCTCCCGGTCGGGGCGGGGGACGTATTTGTTCTGCTCGAGCTTCTTGTATTTGTGGATGTAGCGCGGGCAGTTGATCCAGATCTTCGTCACATCGACGCGCACGAGATACTTCGCCTCAGTGTACTCGGCCATCAGCGGGTCGTCGCGCAGCAGCGAGGCGTGACCCTGGACCCGGATGCGGTGCGGCGTCTCGAAGTCGATGAACAGGAGACCGATCTTGGCCTGCCCCTCGATATTGCCCATCGAGTAGAACATCCCGTTGCCGTCGAAGCCGGGGAAGACCAGCGTCGAGCCGTCGACCACCTTCACGAAGCCGGTGGGGCCGCCCTTGTAGGAGACGGTCGGCATGCCGTCGGGATCGACGGTCGAGAGGAAGAACATGTCGCGCGAGGCGATGAAGGCGGCCTCGTCGGGCTGGATCGTCTCATGAACCCAATCCTCATCGAGGCGCACGGCGAGCTTGGTCGTGCCGAATTCCTCTTGGAGGGCGCGGTGCGCCTCCGAGTAGAGCGATGCCATATGCGTCTCCTCCGGGGCCGATTGCTTCGGGCCTCCTCCGGGATCGTTTAAGGCAAAGGCGCGAGGGCGCAAACGCGACCACAAGAAAGGCCGGTCACGCTCGCGCGAACCGGCCTTTCTCCGCAGCGGTGGAGGTCGAGCAAAGCACGGCCTCCGATCTCAAATCAGTTCTTGGACTTGTCGACCAGGGCCTTCTCCGAGATCCACGGCATCATGCCGCGGAGCTTGGCGCCGACTTCCTCGATCGGGTGGGCGGCGAGCTTGGCGCGGGTGGCCTTGAACGAGGTCTGGCCGACCTTGTTCTCCAGCATCCAGTTGCGGGTGAAGATGCCCGACTGGATGTCGTTGAGGACGCGCTTCATCTCGGCCTTGGTCTCCGGCGTGACGATGCGCGGGCCGGTGACGTACTCGCCATACTCGGCGGTGTTCGAGATCGAGTAGTTCATGTTGGCGATGCCGCCCTCGTAGATGAGGTCGACGATCAGCTTCACCTCGTGCAGGCACTCGAAATAGGCCATCTCGGGGGCGTAGCCCGCCTCGACCAGGGTCTCGAAGCCGGCCTTGATCAGCTCGACGAGGCCGCCGCAGAGCACGGCCTGCTCACCGAACAGGTCGGTCTCGCACTCTTCCTTGAAGGTCGTCTCGATGATGCCGGCGCGGCCGCCGCCATTGGCCGAGGCGTAGGAGAGGCCGAGGTCGTGGGCGTTGCCCGAGGCGTCCTGGGCGATGGCGATCAGGGTCGGCACGCCGCCGCCCTTGAGGTACTCGCCGCGCACCGTGTGGCCGGGGCCCTTCGGGGCGACCATGAGCACGTCGAGGTCCTTGCGCGGCTCGATCAGGTTGAAGTGCACGTTGAGGCCGTGGGCGAACAGGAGCGCGGCGCCCTGCTTCATGTTCGGCTCCAGCGACTCCTTGTAGATGTCGCCCTGCAGCTCGTCGGGGGTGAGCATCATCACCACGTCGCCCCACTTGGCGGCGTCGGCGACGTTCATCACCTTGAAGCCCTCGTGCTCGGCCTTCTTGGCGGTGGCAGAGCCCTCGCGCAGAGCGATGACGATGTCCTTCACGCCCGAATCGCGCAGGTTGAGCGCATGGGCATGGCCCTGGGAGCCGTAGCCGACGATGACGACGTTCTTGCCTTTGATCAGATTCAGGTCGGCATCGCGATCGTAATAGACGCGCATGGTGGTGTCCTCTCTCGTGTCAGTGGTTTCGGTTCAGGGTTTCGCCCGGCCGTAGAGGGCCAGGAACTGCTCGACGGCACGGGCCGCGTCGCTCCGGATCCCGGCGGCGTCGAGGTCGAGCGCGTCGCCGAGAAGAAGTCGGATCTGAATATCGCGACCGACCAGACCGAAGAAGGTCCGAAAGGCCGCCTCGCTGTCCTCGAAGGCGAGGAGACCGGCCGCGCGGCCCGCCTCCAACACCGGTTTCACCCGCGCGCCGATGGCGAAGCGGCCGTTGGCCAGCACGATGCCGCCGAGATTGCTCTTGCTCGACCCCGCATCGGCGATGGCGATGCGGTTGAGCGCCACCGATGTCGGGCTGGCAATGACCGCGAGCCAGGTTTCGGCGAAATCGAGGAGGATCTTGTGCAAGGCGACGGCATCCAGCCCGCTCACGTCGTAGCGGCCGGCATGGACGCGCGAGGCCTGCCAGCGCACCGTCGCGGTGAGCAGACCGTCACGGTCGCCGAACCAGCGATAAAGCGTCTCCTTCGAGCAGCTCGCCCGGCGCGCCACCGCGTCCATGGTCAGCGGATCACGTCCATCGACCATCAGTGCCAACGCGGCATCCAGCACGGCCTGCTGGCGCGGCGTGGGCGTTTCGGCCGAAAGCGCGTCGGTGATGAGGGGGCTCGCCTGCATGATCCGGTGGCTGGACAGTACCGTACGGTACGGTACGGTCGTCTAACCGACCTGGCTGTCCGGGACAAGCGGGGTCGGTGACATTGCCCCGATCCTCGTACCGTCACGTTTCTGTCGGAGTGGTGCTGAACCCGCTTGCCGAGCGCCCGACCTCGGCGTATACGGCCCTCCGTCGCCACAGCGACGCCCGTGCCGCCCACCCGCGGCGGCACGTTGGGTGTTTGGGTGCGTAGCTCAGCGGGAGAGCATTCGCTTCACACGCGAAGGGTCACAGGTTCGATCCCTGTCGCGCCCACCACCGCCCCTCTACGACATGTCTGTCGTTTTCGTCACAAGACAGTTTCCCTGACGCCATCGGCCGGTATTTGACGCTCGCGCGTCTGCATGATGGGTTAGGCGGCGATTCGCATCATTTGTGGGTTCGCGGAGACTGCCTGTTGCCGATCCTCATCATTTTCACCGCTGTCGTCGCCAGCGTTTTGTTCTGGCTCCTGCGGGCCCATTACACGGTCAAGCAGCTCAAAGAGATCGATCAGGACACCAAGGGTCTTCAGCGCAAAGCGAAGTCGGCCTTCGAGGGCCTCGTCGGGACGCCGTTGCAGCGGGTGAACGACGTGCGGCTCGCGGCCGTCATCCTGATGATCCAGATCGTGCGCACCGGCAGCCCGATCACGGCCTCCGAGAAGACCCGCATCTTCGAGCTCATGGAAAACCCGCTGGCGATCCAGACGATCTCCGCGACCTTCGAGCGGGCTTGGCGCTACACGCAGGAACGCCGCCCGTTCTCGCTCGTCGCCGACCCGCTGCTGCCGCTGTTTCGCGAGAAGCTCACCGGCGAGGAGCGGATGCAGTTCGTCGACATGCTGACGAAGGTCGCCTCCGCCCATTCCGCTCCGAGCGAGCTGCAGCGTGAGGCCCTGGCGCGGTTGAAGCGGCGGCTGATCGCCGGCAAGCCGGAACTGGCGACAAGCCGGAATGCCAACTTCGGATAGAACGGACGCCGCGCGAGCAAAAAAGGCCGCCCCGAGGGGCGGCCCACCGTAGTCCCGCCTCAGAGCGGGATGTTGTCGTGCTTCTTCCAGGGCTGCTCCATCTCCTTGGTGCGCAGCATGCCGAGCGCCCGCGCGATCCGCTTGCGGGTGGAATGGGGCATGATCACCTCGTCGATGTAGCCGCGCTCCGCCGCCACGAAGGGCGAGAGGAAGCGGTCCTCGTATTCCTTGGTCCGTTCGGCGATCTTGTCCGCGTCGCCGATCTCGGCGCGGAAGATGATCTCGACCGCCCCCTTGGCGCCCATCACCGCGATCTGCGCCGTGGGCCATGCGTAGTTGAGATCGGCGCCGACATGCTTCGACGCCATGACGTCGTAGGCGCCGCCGAAGGCCTTGCGGGTGATGATGGTCACGAGCGGCACGGTCGCTTGGCTATAGGCGAAGAGCAGCTTGGCGCCGTGCTTGATCAGGCCGCCATATTCCTGGGCGGTGCCCGGCAGGAAGCCCGGCACGTCCACGAAGGTGACGATCGGGATCGAGAAGGCGTTGCAGAAGCGCACGAAGCGGGCCGCCTTGCGGGAGGCATCCGAATCGAGCACGCCGGCCAGCACCAGCGGCTGGTTCGCGACGAAACCGACGGTGCGGCCCTCGACGCGGCCGAAGCCGGTGATGATGTTGCGGGCGTAGGCGGCCTGGATCTCGAAGAAATCGCCCTCGTCCACGACGCGGCGGATCAGCTCGCCCATGTCGTAGGGCTTGTTCGGGTTGTCCGGGATCAGCGTGTCGAGCGACTTGTCGAGGCGGTTGACGTCGTCGAAGCTCTCGATCTCCGGCACGCCCTCGATGTTGTTGGCGGGCAGGAAATCGAGCAGGCGGCGGATCTGGAGGATCGCCTCGACGTCGTTCTCGAACGAGCCGTCGGCAATCGAGGATTTCGAGGTGTGGACCTTGGCGCCGCCGAGTTCTTCGGCCGTGACGACCTCGTTGGTGACGGTCTTCACCACATCGGGGCCGGTCACGAACATGTAGCTCGTGTCGCGCACCATGAAGATAAAATCGGTCATGGCCGGCGAGTAGACGTCGCCGCCCGCGCACGGCCCCATGATGACCGAGATCTGCGGGATCACGCCGGACGCCGCGACGTTGCGGCGGAACACCTCGCCGTAGCCGCCGAGCGCCGCCACGCCCTCTTGGATGCGGGCGCCGCCGGCATCGAAGATGCCGATGATCGGGGCGCGCATCTTCAGCGCCATGTCCTGGACCTTGACGATCTTGGCCGCGTGCGCCTCGGAGAGCGAGCCGCCGAACACCGTGAAGTCCTTCGAGAACAGGAAGACGGTGCGGCCGTTCACGGTGCCCCAGCCGGTGACGACGCCGTCGCCGGGGATCTTCTGCTTCTCCATGCCGAAATCGGTGGAGCGGTGCTGCACGAACATGTCGAACTCTTCGAACGACCCATGGTCGAGCAGGAGTTCGATACGCTCGCGCGCCGTGAGCTTGCCGCGCTTGTGCTGCGCCTCGAGCCGCTTTTCCCCGCCGCCGAGACGGGCCTGTGCGCGACGCTCCTCAAGCTTCTCGAGAATGTCCTTCATGGTGCTGGCGAGACTCCCTGGGGATCGAAATCGTTTTTTGAATGCAGATCAAAGCGTAAGAGCTTGACCTTGCATCGATCGATCGCCCTTAGCACGCGTTCCCGCCCTCGGAAACGGCTCGGCCAGAGGCCATTGGGCTAATCCTCGTAGAGAGGCCGCGCGCGGCAGCGGTCCGACCAGCCGGATCCCCCCCCCCGCGCGCGGCCGTGGCGTCGTCGGCGCGGGATCAGCCCTTCTTGATGAGCGGTGCCGGCTCAACCGGAGCGGGCGGCTTGGTGGCGCAGGCGGCGGTGCTCAGCGCGAGGACGGCAGCAACGGCCGCGAGGGTGATCCGGCGGGTGTCAATTCGAAGGGTCGGCACGTTCGTCTCCAAAAGTGAACGCCGCCGAGATTGGTGGATCAAGACTGGTCACGATAGTGCAGCGCGATGACAGTCATTCTGAAACACACTCGGTTTTCAAGATTGTTCGAAGTTTGGACAAACAGCTTTATTGCTAAGCGTCAAAGCATGATTGCAGAGCAGGCCAGATGATGTCGTCATGGTCGTCATGGTCGTCCGGCGCGGTGTCACGGGGAAGGGCCTTCCGAATCGCCCACGCGGCGGATACCGATTTCTGTCAACGCAGAGGCACCGATGACAACCCTTGGTGGAATGGCGCCGAACCAACTCGGCATGGTCCTGCTGGTCGAGGACGTGGCGGCCGCGGCGGCGTTCTACCGGGATGTGCTCGGGGCGGAGGAAACCAGCCGCAACGCACTCTCGGAGCCAATGCAAAATCTGCCCGCGGGAACCGTGACCAGTGTCGATCTGCGATTTGGAGACGCACATTTCTCGGTCGGCCGCGAGAATCCGAGCTGGGCGGGGAGCGCCGCCTCCGGATTGGCCGCGCTCCCCGCGTTCGGCGGGCGCCACCACCGTTCTGTCCAACCTCTACGTTTCCGATGTGGATGCACCCGTCGAACGGGCGCGCGCTGCCGGAGCGACGCCACGCAGCTGAGGGCCCGTGACCGAGGACACGGGCTGGGGAGAGCGTGTGGGAGAGTTCCTCGATCCGTCAGGCCATGTCTGGCGGTTGATCTCCGTCCAGAACGGCTCAGCCCGCGAGGCGGCGCCGTCGCAAGCGGCTCACGCCTGAGCGCGGCTTAAGCGCTGCGCTGCGCCACCATCGCCGCGGTCTCGAACTCCGTCCGGCGGTGGGCGAGGCGCGCCTCGGCCTCCGCGTCGCGCCCCCAGACACTTGCTTGATAGGTCTCGTCCACATGCGCCGCCACCCAGGCGTCGTCCGCGCTCAGGCGGCCGTGCAGAACAGCCAGCGCGATCACGAGGGAGCCGGTCAGCGTCGTGAGCGTGTGAAGGGCCGCGAGGCGGAACGGATCGTCCACCGCCTCGATCGCGGCGCGCAACGCCGCCACCGAGCCCTCCGGCTGCTCGACATGCATCACCCCCTCGGCGAGGAACAGCCGCGCGCCCAGCGTCTCGGCCACCCAGGCCACGAGCGGGTCCCAGGCCTCGGCCTGCACCGCGACGAGGCGTTCGGGCGCGCCGGCCCGGTAGGCGACGAGATCGGTGCCGGCAAAGGCGGCGAGATCCTCCGCGACCGCGGCGCGGCGCTCGACCACGCCGTCGATCGTGGTGTTGACGAGGCGGGTCAGCGGCATGGTGCGCGGGTCGATCACCGCCGCCTGCGCCTCCCATTCCGCCGCGAGCGCTTCACCCAGCACCCGGTCGGGCACGACCAGCGGCCGGCGGCCCGGCGTGTTGGCGCCGCGCCCGTCGAGGACGAGGCGGAAGCCGCCCTCGGTCTCCGCGAGGCCGGCCTGCGCGTAGAAGCGCTTCGGCAGGGCCGGCCCCGTCTCGGCGCGAGAGGCCTGGACGCGGTCGGGTTTTCCGTTCTCGCCGGGTTCGCCCAACCAATCACGGGTGACGTCGTCGCCTGAAGTGCTCATGATCCGCAGATAGGATTTCTCATCGCCTCGCGCGAGTCTCCGGCGCGACGGAGGATGCGGCTATGGGGTCGCGAGCCGTTCCGTCACCGGGCCGGGCCGCGAATCGTCCAGAGGGCCGGAGAACAGGTCGCTCAGGGTGGCCGCCGAATCGACCACCGTCACCGCGCCCGCGCTGAACAGGGCGCCGGGGGTGTGGTAGCCCCACCCGACGCCGATGGCGGCCACGCTCGCGCTCCGGGCCATCATCATGTCGAAGGTCGTGTCGCCGATCATCACCGTCATCGAGGGCTCGGCGCCGGTCTCGCTCATGGCCTGGAGCAGCATCGCCGGATCGGGCTTGGAGGGGGCGTCATCGGCGGTCTGGATCGTGGCAAACCAGCGCTCCCAGCCGTACTTGTCCACGAGATGATCGACGCCCCGGCGCGACTTGCCGGTGGCGATACCGAGCTGGATGTCGTCGCGGCGGTGCAGCCGCTCGACCAACTCGGCCATGCCCGGAAACAGCGGCTCCTCGTAATCGGGATCGACCCGCAGCGCCTGGAACGCCTTGCGATAGCTCTGTGCGAGCGATTCGATCGGCCCGGCCTCGCCGACGAGGCGACGGAACGCTTCCGGCAGGGACAGCCCGACGACGGACAGGGCCTCCTTGCGCGGGGGCGCCACCAATCCGTGCTCGGAGAAGGCGCGGTGCTGCGCCTCCACGATCAGGTGCTGGCTGTCGATGAGGGTGCCATCGACATCGAAGACGATCAGCTTGAGCACGGCCGAAGCGCCCCGAGGGCTCATGGCCTGCGAGCGGGCGCCGGCTGGGAGGCCGGGCGCCGCTCATAGCCGAGGCGGCAGCGAACGAGGAAGCGGCGGCGTGCGCCGCCGGACAACCTGCGGCGGTGCGATTCGCGGTTGCAAGCGGCGTAGGAGATGCGGCGTCGGCGCTCCGAGGCCCGCACGCCCGGACCCGGCGGTCGCGCCGCCGGTGCCGCCTGAGACGGGGAAGGGGCCGCCGCATGGGGCGGGGGCGCAGCGTGGGGTGCGCCTTGGACCTGTCCTTGGGACTTTTCCTGCGATGGTCCTTGGGGCTGCCCCGGCGCTCCATCGCCGGGAGGCGCCGCGCCGGCCGGCGCTGCGGCGCAGAGCAGGCCGACCAGCGCGACCGACAACAGGGTAACGGGCCTCATGCGATCCTGAACCTCGTTGTACCGGCCCGCGGCAGGGAAGGGGCTTTGGACAGTCCCGCCGGCAATCCCTGCCTCAGCCCATCGATTCGAACTTCGGCAACGGGATTCCAGGCCTGAACGCGATGCCGATAGAAGCACCTCGCGATGCCCTCGTCCACGCGCCGGACTGACGAAGCAAGAGTTATGGCAACAGGGTCCGGTTCCAAGGCTCTCCGCGCTTTCGTGAAGAGCCTTGGATCGTTCAGGCTTCCGGCGCTTCGACGATCGGGTCGTAGCGGGCGGCATCGAAGCCGAGCAGATTCCAGCTCTGCGCCATGTGCGGCGGCAGCGGGGCGCTGACATCGACCGGCTGGCCGGTGCGCGGATGTGGGATCACGATGCGGCGGGCGAGCAGGTGCAGGCGATTCTGGATGCCGCCGGGCAGCTCCCAGTTCTCCACGTCGAAGTATTTCGGGTCGCCGACGATCGGGTGGCCGATATGCGCGGCATGAGCCCGCAACTGGTGCGTCCGCCCGGTCACGGGCTTCAGCGAGAGCCAAGCCAGCTTCTGCGCCGCCTGATCGACCGTGGCGTAGTAGGTCAGCGCGTGGCTGGCGCCCTCGTCGCCGTGTTTGGCAACCCGCATCCGCGCATCGGCATCGGTCGGCTCGTCCTTGACGAGATAGGTCGAGACCCGGCCCTGGCGGGTGCGGGGCACGCCCGCCACCAGCGCCCAGTAGATTTTGCGGGCGGCGCGGGAGCGGAAGCTCTTGGCCAAAGTCGCAGCGGCCAGACGCGTCTTGGCGACGATCAGGCAACCCGCCGTGTCCTTGTCGAGGCGATGGACGAGGCGCGGGCGCTGCCCGTCCGGCCCGGTCAGCGCCTCCAACAGGCCGTCGACATGGCGCACGGTGCCCGTGCCGCCCTGCACCGCGAGGCCGAACGGCTTGTTGAGGATCATCATGTCCGCGTCCTCATAGAGGATCAGCGAGCGCAGGAACTCGGCATCCCCGTCGATCTTGGACGCGCTGCGCGGCCTGTCGGTCGGCTGGTCGAGCTTGAGCGGCGGCACCCGCACGCTCGAACCCGGCTCCAGCCGGTCGCTCGGCTTGGCACGCTTGCCATCGACGCGCAGCTCGCCCTTGCGGACGATGCTCTGCACGCGTGTGAAGGGAAGCTGGGGAAAACGCGCGCCGAGAAAGCGGTCGATCCGTATCCCGGCCTCGTCGGGATCGACGGTCAGCGTCTGCACGCCGCTCGCCAGCGTCGCCGACGCGGCGGCCCGCTGTTCGCGGCGCGTTGGGCCAGCCGGGGCCTCCGTGGGCGGTGCCTTGGCCGGGTCGGGCTTGGCGAAGGACGGCTTCGCAAAAGACGGCTTGGCAAAGGATGTCTTGGCCGCGGGGGGCTTGGCAAAAGGCGGTTTGGCGCGAGCACGCGGCGCGTCCGGCTTCAGCTCGGCAGCTTCCGGCACGCGATTCGGGCGCGGTGTGCCCTCGCTGCCCATGCCGTCATCCCAGGGCGAGCGTTCGGCAGCATCCTCGCCGCGATTGCGGGCGGCGCGCTGCGCAGCGTCTTTGGCGGAGGTGCGTGGCCCCGTGCCGGCACGCGGCGCGAACCCGCTGGGCCCGCGTTTTGCGCCGGATCCGCGATGTGGTGGACGTCCCTTCATGTGCCGCTGCTATCACCCTGAGATGACGGCGCAAAGCGCTGCGGCCGGTTGCGCGGCAGAATCCTTGCCGACGTTCCCCCGGCACGCGGAGACGGCGAGCCCCGGCGACCCGCGCCGCTGCCGCTCCCGCCGGCATGGGCAGCAGACGGGCGAGCAGGGCCGAATCGGCGTCTCAGGCCGCCAGCCGCGCCGCCTCCAACGTGAGGCCGAGCCCGACCGAACCGAACGTGTCGCCATCGACCACCCGCGCCCCCGGCACGCAGGCCGTCAGCGCCGCGCGGACATGCGGCAGGCCGGTCGAGCCGCCGGTGAGGAACAGCGCGTCGATCCGATCGGCCGTCAGCCCGGCCTGATCGAGGCAGCGGTCGATCCGCTGCGCCATGCGCCGCGCGAGGTCATCGGTATGTCCGGCCAGCCGTGCCCGATCGACATCCGCCGCCAGGCCCGACTCGACCCATTCGAGATCGACGGTGCCGGCCCCCGCATCGGACGCCGCGATCTTGGCACCCTCCACCGCCATGGCGAGGGAATGCCCGCGCTCGGCTTCGACGACGGTGCGCAGACGGCTCACGAGTTCCGGCCGGGCGGCGTCGCGCACCACCTCGTCGATCTCGCGCAGGGTCTTGGGATTGTAGAGCCGGTTGATGCTCGACCACGTCGCGAGGTCGTGGAAATAGGCGTTCGGAACCGCCAGATCCGCACGCTTCATCGGGCTTCCGAGGCCGAGGAGCGGCATCACCGCGCCGAGGCTCAGGTTCCGGTCGAAATCGGTGCCGCCGATGCGGATGCCGTCATTGGCCAGGATGTCCTCGGCCCGCTCATCGCGCTGATGCCGCTCGGGCGAGAGCCGAACAATGGAGAAGTCCGAGGTGCCACCGCCGATATCGGCGATCAGCGCGATCTCCTCAGACGTCACCGTGCGCTCGTAATCGAGGGCCGCCGCGATCGGCTCGTACTGGAAGCGGACGTGGCGGAAGCCGATGCTCTCGGCAATCCGGCGCAGGGTGTCCTCCGCCTTGCGGTCGGCGGCCGGGTCGTTGTCCACGAAATGGACCGGGCGCCCATGCACTACGGTGTCGAGTTCGACGCCGGCTTCCGCCTCGCCGCGCGCCTTCACCAGGGTGAGGTAGCGGGCGATGACGTCGCGGAAGCGGATGCGCTCGCGGCCGACCGGCGTGGTCTCCTCGATCAGGGGGGAGCCGAGCACGGATTTGAGCGCCCGCATCAGCCGGCCGGGCGTACCCTCGACATAGGCCTCAATCGCCTCCCGCCCGATCTGCGCCTCGTGGCCGGGCGCGAAGAAGATCGCGCTCGGCAGGGTGCGGTGCGTCCCCTCCAGCGGCACCAGGGTCGGATGGGTGCCCGTGCCGATCCCGAGGGTGGTGTTGGACGTGCCGAAATCGAGGCCGCAGGCCGCCATGGGACCGGATCGCTTGGATTCTGAGGGGAGGGCGGCCCCGTTACGGCGCCCGGCCGCTGAGTGCAATCCCCGAACCAGCCTCGTTGACGGCGATCGCTTGAAGCGATCGCCCTGGTTTCACTCCGTCCGCCGCCCCTGCGGACCGTCTCGGTTCCTTGGGCCGCCGCTCCGCACGCGATACTCCTCGCGCGTCTTGCCCTGCGACCTCGCTCGACCGGCTCCTACGCCGCCCCGAGATAGCGGCGGCGCAGATGCGCCAGGAAATCGTCTGCCCCGAGCGGCTTTCCAGTCGCGGCGGTCAGCAGCTCATCGGTTTCCATCAGGCTCGCGCGGGCATGGACGTTCTCCCGCAGCCAACCGCGCAACTGCGAAAAGTCGCCTTCGGCCAGCGCCGGGCGGATGCCGGGATGGGCAGCGCAGGCGGCTTTGAAAAGCTGCGCGGCGGCCAGCGCGCCGAGGGTGTAGGTCGGGAAATAGCCAAAGCTCCCGCCCGGCCAGTGGATGTCCTGAAGGCAGCCGTGCTGGTCATCGGGCACGGTGAGCCCCAGCAAATCCTTCATGCCGTCGTTGAAGGCGCCCGGCAGGTCGGCGACCGCGAGATCACCGGCGATCATCGCCGTCTCCAGGCGATAGCGCAGCAGGATATGAGCCGGGTAGGTCACCTCGTCGGCATCCACGCGGATGAGGCCCGGCTCGACGCGGGTGTAGAGGCGGTGCAGATTCTCCGCCTCCCAGGCCGGCCCTTCGCCACCGAACGCCTCGCGCAGGGTCGGCGCGAGGAAGGCGCAGAACTCGGCCGAGCGACAGGCCTGCATCTCGACCAGCAGCGACTGGCTCTCATGCAGGCTCATGCCGCGGGCCTGCCCCACCGGCTGATGCCGCCACGCGGCCGGGCGGCCCTGCTCGTAGAGCGCGTGGCCGGTCTCGTGCAGCACGCCCATCAGCGCCCCGGTGGCGCTCGCTTCGTCGTAGCGGGTGGTGATGCGCACGTCGTCGGTGGCCCCGCCGCAGAACGGGTGCAGGCTGATATCGAGTCGTCCGCGCGTGAAATCGAACCCGACCGCCTGCATCAGCCGCAGGCCGATCTCCCGCTGGGTCGCAACCGGAAACGGGCCCGGCAGCGGCAGGGGAGGGGCGTCGGCCGCCTGCCGTTCGCGCACCGCGACGACCAGATCCGGCAGGACGGCGCGCAACGCGTCGAAGATCGGATCGATGCGGGCGCGCCGCATACCGGGATCGTAGCCGTCGAGCAGCGCATCGTAGGGCGAAAGGCCGAGCGCCGCCCCCTTGGCCTCGCCGACGCAGCGTTGCAGCCGCAGCACCTCTTCGAGATGCGGGCGGAGCCGCGCGAAATCCGAATCACGCCGTGCCTCGCGCCAAACCATCTCGCAGCGCGTCGCCGCTTTCGAGGCCGCCGCGACGAGATCGCCCGGCACCGCCGACGCGTGGGCATAGGCCCGGCGCATCTCGCGCAGGTTGGCCCGCTCCCATTCGCCGAGGCCGCCCTCGGCTTCCGCCGCGTCAAACCGCTCGGCGTTGCGCGGGTCGGTGAGAATCTCGTGAGCCAGCACGCTCAGCACCGCCAGTTGCTCGCCGCGGGTGTCGGAGGCGCCGTCCGGCATCTGGGTCTGCGTGTCCCAACCAAGGATGCCGCTCGCATCCTCCAGCGCGCCGAGGCGAGCGAAGGTGGCGGTGAGCGTCGCGTAAGCCTGCATGATCAGTCGAGATCCCTCGGTGTCGTCTTTAAAGATCATTCGTCGCCGCGGCGCTCCTGCCGCAGCCGCTCCCAATAGGCCAGCCGCTCCCGGTAGCGAGTCTCCATGCCCCGGTCGGTCGGCTCGTAGAAATGCTGGCGCCCGAGCGCCTCCGGCCAGTAATCCTGGCCCGAGAAGGCGTCGGGCTCGTCGTGGTCGTAGCGGTAACCTTCGCCGTAACCGATCCGCCGCATCAGCCCCGTGGGGGCGTTGAGGATGGTGCGCGGCGGCGCAAGCGAGCCCGCAGCCTTCGCCACCCGCGTGGCCGCCTTGTAGGCGTTGTAGACCGCGTTCGATTTCGGCGCGCAGGCGAGATAGACCGTGACCTGCGCCAGCGCGAGTTCGCCCTCGGGCGAGCCGAGGAAGTCGAAAGCGTCCTTGGCCGCGTTCGCCACGACGAGAGCCTGCGGGTCGGCCAGCCCGATATCCTCCACCGCCATCCGCACGAGGCGCCGGGCGATGAACAATCGGTCTTCGCCCGCATCCAGCATCCGACAGAGGTAATACAGCGCCGCGTCGGGATCCGAGCCGCGCACCGTCTTATGCAGCGCGGAGATGAGGTTGTAGTGCCCCTCCTGCGCCTTGTCGTAGATCGGCGCCCGGCGCTGCACGAGGCTCTGAAGCGTCTCCGCGTCGAGGATTTCGCCGGGGCGTGCCGAGCGCCACACCTCCTCCGCGAGCGTCAGCGCCGCGCGCCCGTCGCCATCGGCCATGCGGATCAGCGCCGCGCGTGCCTCCTCATCAAGGGGGAGGGGCTGCCCGTCCATCTCCTCGGCCCGGGCCAGCAGCCGGGCCAGCGCCGACGCATCCAACGCACGAAACAGCAGCACCCGCGCACGCGACAGCAAAGCGGCGTTCAGTTCGAACGAAGGATTCTCCGTCGTGGCACCGACGAGCGTGACGGTGCCATCCTCCATCACCGGCAGGAAGGCATCGAGCTGGGCGCGGTTGAAGCGATGGATCTCATCGACGAACAGAAGGGTACCCTGGCCCGTCGACCGCCGCTTGCGCGCCGCCTCGAACACCTTCCGCAGATCGGCGATGCCGGAGAAGATCGCCGAGATCTGCTCGAAGTGCAGCGCGGTTTCATGCGCCAGCAGACGCGCCACGGTGGTCTTACCGGTGCCGGGCGGCCCCCAGAACACGAGCGAGCCGAGGCTGCGCGAGGCCAGCAGCCGTGTCAGCGCCCCATCCGGCCCGGTGAGGTGCTCCTGCCCCACGACCTCCGCGAGGCGGCGCGGGCGCAAACGATCCGCGAGCGGCCGGGGCGCACCCGTCTCAAGACCGGCGGAAACGAATAGATCGGACATGCGTGGCATGAACACCGCAGTCCCCTCCGTCCGCAAGGGCTCGAGCGGCGAAGTCCCCCATCCTCTGCAAAGCCGGCTTGTGGGCCCGCCCGCCCCGTGCTAGGGCGCATCCCGTCGATACGACACCTCTGCGGAGAGGTGGCAGAGCGGTTGAATGCACCGCACTCGAAATGCGGCATGGGTGCAAGCCCATCGGGGGTTCGAATCCCCCCCTCTCCGCCATTCACATCACGAACACCATAGATTTGCGTTTTTCGTGGTGATCGTTGCTACGATCGCAGCATAATCCTGCGTCTGCGACACCGCAGACATTGAAAAATCAGCGATTTTCCAGATCTTGGAACGCGCGCATTCGCCTGACTGCAAACACGTTCTGACGAACCAAGTGGCTTTGGTCGATGCGCACGACATCGTCGAAGTCGCAGCGTTGAGCGGAGACGGCACCCGCAATTCCGGAGACGCTCATCTCGCTGGTACAAGCCGGCGAACCGACCTCCGGCGAGTTAAGGGCTACCGCCGCACCAACGAACCGCAAGAGATCGTCAGCACGGACATCGATTACAGGACGCTGCTCTTCGCCGCGATTCGGCTGGGCAGCCTCGACGCATTGAACGCGCGCTTTCCAGCGCATCACCCGCTGTTCGGCCCGCCGTGATCGGGCGGTGGCTAGGGACGCAAAATTAGCTTGGCCTTGGAGGCCGGGTGCGCCGGCTTCATCGTGCTGGTCGTCGGGCAGCGCGCTCTTTTCTATGAGGAAGCCAGGGACGTGTTGTCGAAGGTTCGCCCCTCCCCTCCGGGGCTCGCAACCGGATCGGGTGTAACCCGTCGTCGGCAGGGCAGGTAGCAGGTTGCCTTGTCAGAGGGCGGGGATCGAGCAAATCTGTGCCCATGGTCCGCCTCTACATCGGCATCACCGATCAGGATTGGTTCGACGCGCTCTCGGCCGCGCCGCCTGATGAGGTCAATTTCTGGCAGCCAAGCGGCAATCGGATGTTCCGTGCGCTATGCCCAGGCGAGCTGTTCCTGTTCAAGCTGCACGCACCCCGCAATGTGATCGCCGGCGGTGGTGTGTTCTCTCACGCATCGCTCGCGCCCCTGTCGATGGCTTGGTCGGCCTTCGGGTCCAAGAACGGCGTCGCGAGCCTCGACGATATGCGTCGACGGATCGCGCGCTACCGCCGGGATACCTCGCTGCTCGACCCACGGCAGGATCCGGTGATCGGTTGCCGCGTGCTTACCCAGCCATTCTTCTGGCCTCAGGAACTCTGGCTGCCGATCCCGGCGACGTTCTCGCTGCAGACCCAGCAAGGCCGCGGGTACGACACGGAGGATGCCGATGGGGGCGCGCTCTGGGAGGCTGTCGTAGAGCGAATCCCAAGGGCCGTGCGAACGTCAGCGCCGGCGGCCACGACGCTCCCACGATACGGCGCGCCCGCCCTGATACAACCGCGGCTTGGCCAAGGTGCGTTCCGCTTGGCTGTCACGGACAGCTACGAGCGACGCTGTGCGGTGTCAGGTGAGCGTACATTGCCGATCCTGGACGCCGCTCACATCCACCCCTTCGCTGACGGCGGCGCGCATGAGATAGCCAACGGCCTGCTGCTGCGCACGGACATCCACCGGCTGTTCGACCTTGGCTACGTTACCGTGTCGGAGGACCACCACTTCGAGGTCAGCGGACGGCTCAAGGCCGACTTCGACAACGGGCGGCACTACTACGACCTGCACGGCCAGCTGCTAAGGCCACCGCGGCGAGGCGCAACGCAACCCTCCGCCAACGCTTTGCGCTGGCATCGCGAGCATCGCTATCGCGGTTGAACGGCTGGGTGTCGCCGCCATCGCCCGTGATGGCCAACGACCGGATCTCCTTCCCCTGCTTGGTCGGGATCACCCAGACCTGCCCGATCTGCCAGGCCATCATACCCGAAAGCGGCCAGACCCTCTGCTGTCCCTGCAGCCAGCGCCGCCGGTCCGAGCGCCAGATCGCCGAGTCAGCTTCCACGATCCTGATCCAGTGGATATCCGGGATGTTCATCGCCTTCTGCCTCGGTCGCATCCCCCCTCGACCAAGGCCTCGCCTCCGAGCGCATCGCCCGCGCCGCTGATGCCTGCCGCGCGATCGCGGCGACAGACCCCGCCTACGGCTAAATCGCCACCCAAAAAATTCACGCTACGATTGGCGCAGCGGGTGCACGGCGCGTCGCGCCCCTGATCGAGTTCATGAGCGATGTCGGCGTCCTCGAATGGGACCGCGCCCGGCTCCAAGTCCTCATCGAGAACGATCGGGTCGAGGCGATCCTGACTGCCCATCGGGACAGCTCGCACGCCCCTTCCTCCGCCAATACCGCGACGACTTCGCCGCCCGGGGCCGAAAGCTCCTTACACAGCGGACCGCGCTTACGACCGCCCTCGCGCTGCTCGCCGTCCTCGGCGACGCGCCGCTCGCCGATCTCAGCCAGCGCCACCTCGCACGCGCACTGCGCAAAATCCCGGGACACCGGGCCTCGCTCCAGGGCTTTGTGAGCTTCGTCGCGGGCCAGGGCGGTCCGAAGCTGACCGTGCCCAAGGTGCGCCCCCCGATCCCGTCAAGCAGGAACGGCAGTTGCGCGACGAGATCAAAGAGTGGCGTCAGCGCCTCAGGAGGCTGCGCCACTCTGACGAGGCCTGGGCCCTGGTCGCATTGCTCATCGCAAAGATCTACGGCCTGCCGATCACCCGCGTACTGTCGCTGCGGGACACCGAGGTTACGGTCACCGACATCAGCGTCACACTGTGGCCGCAGGACGACGCGATCGCCCTTGAGGCACCGCTCGTCGGCGCATTTCGCCTCCGGGCCGACTGGTCTGTGGGCTACGCCAGCAGGCCAACCCTTTGGTGCTTCCGGGGCCGCTACGCCCACCAGCCCCTGTCAGAGGCTGCTATCGCCTATTACCGGAAGCCCGACACGAACGGCAGACCTCCATGGCAATAGGCTTCGGCCTACCAAAAGCCATGGCACCCCTTGCTGAGGGGAGAGGATTTTCGCCCGGCCCGAAGTGTCACTCAACAGACACGGGACAATGCCTCAGGCGCGCTTGCGTGCATCGCCATTTTTGGCGATGATGCGCGCATGACGTACCCGGGCGGAAAAGGACGGTGCTACAAGCGCATCATCTCTCTGATGCCGCCGCACCGCACGTACATCGAGACCCATCTCGGTCATGGCGCAGTGCTGCGGCACAAGAAGCCAGCACAGGAAAGCTTCGGCTACGATCGAGACCCGACTGTGATCGCGTGGTGGGCAGACCGCACGCCGTCGGGCTGCACGATCGAGGTCGGCGACGGGATCGCGCAGCTGAAGGCATGGCGCTTTACCGGTGAGGAGTTGGTCTACTGCGATCCGCCCTATCTCGCCGCAACCCGGCGATCGCGTGGCAAGCTCTATCGGCACGACTATAGCGAAGCCGATCACGTCGCGGCGTTGGCGGTCCTGCGCAACCTACCTTGCTCGGTGATCCTGTCGGGCTACGCATCCAAGCTGTATGCCGATCTCCTGCCTGGCTGGCAGCGCATAGACATCCCCGGCTGGAGCCAAGCCGGGGCGGTGATCGAATCGCTCTGGGTGAACTACACCCCCTCCGACGACCTGCATGACTATCAACACATCGGAGCGACCTTCCGTGAACGCGAGCAAATTCGGCGGCGGCGCAGTCGGGTTCTGAGCCGCATCCAAGCTTTGCCAACGCCGGAACGGCTCGCCATGCTCGAGGAACTCGCCGCAGCCGACGCACCAGCGTTTCTTGCCGTCGCTAGCCGTCTGCACGATGCCAAACGCTCTGCGAAAGCGCCCTTACCGAACCGAGACGCTCGATGACCGAGCGCACTTCATCCAAGACGGTCCGCGCGGTCATTGAGCGCCTCGGATACACCGAGGCGAACGGTCTCGTCTGGGCCGAAACCTTCGATACCCTCGGATCACATCGCGCTGCGCTCGCAACGGCCGCGGCACGGATGCAGGTCGTGGCGGCATTCGGGCTCTACCCGTCCCAAAACCGTCCCCGTTTCAAGCCACTGGTCCTGATCGCGCAAGCCGACGATGACAGCGCCGTTCTGAACCTGCATCGTAGGGTCTGGAGCCAAGGCCTCGTCCCGTATCTGATCGTGGTCACGCCTCAGAGTGCCTGGCTCTGCGACGGGTTCGGCTTCTCCTCGGACATGCGCGAGCAGAAGACGCGAAAGAGGCTCGACGTCGACAGCCTCGCGGGTCCGACCGATACAGTGTTCCACAAGCTCCACGCTCATGCGTTGCGGTCGCGCATCACATGGCGGGACTACGCCGTATCAGAAACCGGCGTCGATGAAGTATTGCTGAACAACCTTGGCAACCTCTCCGACGTTTTGATTAAGGGGCAGGCCGGGTTCAGCAAACTACCGATTGAGCTCGCCCATGCGCTCATCGGCCGGATGATCTACCTCTACATGTTGGTCGATCGTGGGATCCTCAACGAAGCTTGGTTTGAGCACCAGAAGCAGGACCGGCGCGCCGTTGTCGAGCCGTACAGCCCCTGGCCCGTCGAGACGTTTCTCGCCCTCAACACGACGCTCGATGGCGTCTTCAACGGGACCATCTTCCCACTCCAGACCGAGAACACCACCCTCGAAGCCGCGCATCTCACGTACTTGCGCGACGCAATCAGGCTCGGTCGCGCCAATAGCGATGGGAGCCTGCAGCTCGCGTTGTTCGAGATCGATCTCGGCTCGATCCGGATCGAGACACTCTCGGCCGTCTATGAACTGTTCCTCGCCAAGACGAACCCGAAGCGGAAGAAGGCGGACGGTGCATTCTACACGCCGCCGTTCCTCGCCGATTTCATCTTGGATAGCGTCGAGGACCGCAAGCTCCTGACCGAACACGACCGTGTTCTCGACCCCGCCTGTGGCTCAGGCGTCTTCCTCGTGGGCGCATACAGGCGCAAGATCGAGAACGTGCTGGTGGCCGAACAGCATTCGGTTCTGCCGGCCTCGCGCCTCCAGACGATCCTGACGACCGGCATCTTCGGAGCTGAGCTCGAGCCTCAGGCCTGCCACGTGGCAGCCTTCAGTCTGTATCTCACCCTCCTCGACTATCTCGACGGCGACGAAGTCATGGACTTCTCGCTCGGCAAGCGGGGGGTAAGCGAGAAGCTTTTCCCGCCGCTCGTCGGCACGAACCTCGTGCCCGGCGACTTCTTTTCGCCGAGCACACGCTTCTCAGACCAGTTCGATATCGTGGTCGGCAATCCGCCCTGGGGCAATGCCCTTCGGAGCGATGCCGAATGGCTGAAAAAAGCTGCACAGCTGTGGAAGGACAGAGTCGAGAACGCTCAGGCCGCTCAGGTCTTCGTACTTGAAACGCTGGAGCGTTCGATTGCGCCCGGGGGCATCGCCGCCTACCTGCTGCCCGCCAGTTCCTTCGGAAACGATCGCGCGGCACCGTTCCGGCATGCCATGACGTCGTACGAAATCGTCAGCGTGACCAATTTGGCCCCGTTCCGACGCGAACTCTTCAAAAAAGCCGAACAGGCCGCCGCAATCCTGGTCATGTCGAACAAGATTGCCGACGATGATCACCTCGTCCGCTTCGACGCGCCGACCGCGATCTCTCAGCCGGTCAAACGCCGAACCGCGGCTTGGACGCTCGTCCTCGATCCGGGCGAGAGCGTCGGCATCCCGCAGGCGGAACTCGCCACTGACACAGCGTGGGTCCGCGGGATCAACGGGCGGTCGGTCGATCGCCTGATTATGAACTATGTCGATGGCCATATCACCCGGGGGCGATTCGCAACCCTCGGGTCCCTGACCCCCGAACTCGTCGTGAAACTCGGAGCCGAGACGCGCTATTCTGGGGTGCCCAAGGGCCATACGCTCACGACCCGCAGCGGTGCCCGGACGGACTACACCAACTTCTTCGGCAGCAGTACAGCCCTGAAGCTAGACGATGCCGATGATATCTATCCTCTGCCCAAAAAGCTGCAGAAGAGCATCAAGGACAACTACCGTTCGCTGTTCCTGAACGATGTCGTCCTGGTCCCGCGCAAGCAAGGATCCTCAGCTCTGGCGACGCGGCCTGTCGCCTTCAACACAACGCTCATCGGGATCGGTCTCAAGGAGCCCAAGGTCGCCCATGGACGAACACTCCTGCGAGCGATCACTCTCGTGCTGAACAGCCGCTGGGCCCAGTACTATCTGACCCTGCACGCACCATCCGCGATGATGGACCGCCCACGCTTGAGCCTCGTCGATCTCACGTCGCTGCCACTGCCATTTCGGAGCCTTGAGGATCCGCGACTCGAGCGGTTTCTTGAGCAGGCACCGATCGATCTCGATACGGCCTGCTACGACCTTCTCGGGATCACCGGCGAGTTCCGCTCCGCCATCGAGGAATTTCTCGATTATCGCCGCCTGTTTGCAAACGCCAAGGTTCCAGAGGCCGCTTTCGTCGATGCCGAAGAGGCTGCGCACAAGACCTATGTGCAGACCATCCGCAAGCGCCTGATCGGTGTCTCTGGCGTCGGCCCGGAACGCGAGTTTCGCGACCCCGTTCGCAACGTCACCGTCGTGCAAACATCCCTCGATCCCAGCCTACCTTCCCAGAGCTTCGATCTGGAACCGGCCTTGCGATCCTATGATCAAAATGCCGGAGCGGCGTTCGAAGATAGCCTATTTTTCTGGCGTGATCCCGATGCCGCGCGCCTCGTCTTAGTGAAGCCTCCCGAGGCCCATCACTGGACGATCGCCCAAGCCTTCATCGACGCAGATCGTGTCGCAGCCGGTATCCTCGCGCCTCACACATGATCGCACAGACCAAGAGACAAGCCGCGCTCATCGACACCTTTATGGCAGCCGGCATGGTCCGGGACGAGGCCAGCTTGTGGAGCGCCTTGACGGTCACCTCCCTGCGCGCCGTCGCCATCGCCTACAAACGACTGCGTCGCCAGAAGGCCTGGGATGCTCAACTTGCTATTCGGCCCGAGAAAAAAATGGGCGAAGTCGATATCTCGGTCGCCCTGTTTCATGAGATCGATCGCCTCAAAGACAAGTTCAGGATCGATAATCCTCTCCGAGATATCGAATTCGTTCCCGAAATCCCTGTTGAGAGCCGCAAACGACGCGGGCCCACAGCTCGCCGGATGGATTTCCGGATCAAGCGCCGTTTCGGAAGTTGCCGGACAGCCTCTCTAGCCGTCGAAGCCAAGCTCTTGCGACAGCACGGCGATATCACGTCAGCCTATCTCGGAGAGGATGGGCTCGGGTGCTTTCTCACGACAGATTCGACCTATACCCGCGAGCGCGTAGCGCTCATGTTCGCGTATTCTGCGGCTCAGGATCATCCGCCGTGGGCCGATCTAATCGAAGGCGCTCTACGCCGCGGAAATTACGGCGCGACCTTGTACGCTATCGAACCCCAGTTCGGCATCAATCTGCATTCCGTTGTGCCTCGGCCTGCCCTCGAGCTTCCGGACATCTCGATCCTGCACCTCGTTTTCGCGTTTCCGCCGAGTTGAGACCTGTCTGACCGGGGCATCCAGCATCATGGGACCGGCCCATTCAGGATGGTCGGACACAGCGCCCAGGAAAGCCTGGGGACATCCGAGCGTGCTGTGGATTGGCTTCGTCGGCAATCCCTCGACCGCCATGAGCCCCAGTATGCGACCCGTGCGCCGCCTGATCAACCAGCCCGAGCGCCAGGGCACGACCAAGGGCCGCGAGCGCGAGGAGTATCGCGTCAACGCCAAGCCAATCTTCCCGCAGGAGCCCACGGCCGCGGACGCCGCTCCCCACCCCAAGCCGACCGAAGAAGCCACATAGGCCAGGATTCCGTCACTATTGGCTTTATTGGCAGCATCTCTCGGCCGGACAGCCCAAAACCTACCCGTTCGTCGTACCCCCACTTCATCCGGGCGAGCGGCTCCGCGTTGGCGCGGGGCCCCGGCACCTGGCCTCGACATCAAGTTTGCGGCCGCATCGCATGCTGCGGATCAGCCCGACAGAACCGACAATCCTGACAATTGGTCGAGGGTGGCGGGACGCAGAGACGGCCAGGACGTCGCCCGACGAGCGCCTGACCACCAGGGATCCTGACCTATGCGTTCTGAGCCTGTTGGGGCGGGGCCTGCCAGAGTAGCGCCGCGACCTTGAACAAGGATGCGCCGCGCACCGAGATCGTATCCTCGTCCCACTCCGCGTAATCGTGCAGGTCGCGGTTCAGCACCAACGCCGACTGCGCCCGGATCGCCGGCATCTTCACGGAGAACGCGCCGTTCGAAACCGCGGCATTCAGAGCGTGGGTGAGCAGCGTTAGATTGCCCAGCGTGTGCACTTTGCCCTCACGAGCCGACTGTCGCGAGAGGTACTCGGCGCTCGGCGCAGCCTCGTCCTCGTGACCAAAGCCTGAGATCGGCCAGTGCGTCCGCCACTTCTGGGGCATGATGTGCTCAAGCGTGAGATCGGTTTTGATCTCGACGATCTCCGAGGCATTCGCGCGCTTGCGTTCCTCAAGCCGCTCGAACAGGTGACGCAGCCTGCCCTGACGCGCCGGCTTGTACTGGGTGCGGGAGCGCCACGCATCACCGAACTCGGCGTCATCGGGCCAGCGGACCGTGTCGAGGGTTCCCATCGCCAGACCGTTTCGCAAGGTGGCTAGCAGAGCTTGGCGATCCACCGCCCGCAGGCGTGAGATGAGGTCGGTGAAGACCTTGTTGTAGCCCGCCGTCGTCAGCCCGCAGATGTCGCGGCGGACGATGAACGACTCGATGATGGCGAGTGCCGCACCCAGTTCGGCGGGGTCGTCGATCGTCGTGCCGAGGTAGAGGACCAGCGGCGTCGCCGTCGAGACGTCGAAGGCGCGCGAGAACCGGCCGAAGCGTCCGAGCACATCGTCCTTGTCGCCCCCGGACAGCCTGCGAAATACGGTCGCGCTCGCGGCAATCGCCCGTAGTTCCGCCTCGACGTCGCCTTCGAACGGCTTCCCGTCGACGATCCAGCGTCGGTAGCTGTCGAACAGCGTCTCCACGGACACCAGTTCGGCCTTCATCATCGCCAAGTGATCGGACAGGAGCCAGTCTAGCCGTGGACGGGTCAGGCGGCCGCGGGTGTCACCCTCCCGCCAGAACCAGGCGTCGAGGGGCAACCAGTACCCCCGGTACAGCTGATCGATGGCGAGATCGCCCGCGACCATTCCCAAGCCGGTCGCCCGCTGGAAGATGAAGTTGCGCATCAGATCGCCGGCGGTGAGGTCGACGCCGCGGCTGTTCAGGGTCTCGAAGATCGTCTGCGGGTCGTCGCCGCCTTCCAACTCGATCGAGACAACCGCCAGACCGGTCTTCAGCGCCTCGAACAGCTTCTCCAGCTTGAATGGATCGTAGGCCCCATCCGGGCAGATGTGCGCTTCAATCCGCTGCGCGAAGTAGGCGTGCGCGGCCGTCGCCGGGCGGACGACGCCGTCGCCGTCAGCGTCGATCCCGTCCAGCCCGGGCACCACAGCGGTCGGATCGACAGCCCGAGTGAACGCGCGGCGATCGGCAAGAGACGGCCAGAGCTTGAACTGCTCGATGGCCGGATCCTGCATTACGCCGTCGTTGATCAGGTGCTTCGCGCTCTCGGCTGCGTACTCGGGTGAGTACTTGGCGGCGACGTCGCGAAGGGCGACCATTAGAAGCTGGAATGTCGTCAGCCTCTGTTGCCCGTCGATGACCTCGAACGCCTGAACCTGTTTGCCGAAGGTTTTCACCTGCGCGATCACGATCGCGCCCATAAAATGCGGTGCTACCGCCCCGCCGCCGACTTCCAGCCGGCCCGCCTCGCGGGCGATATCCTGCCACAACAGCTCAAGCTGCGGCGTGACCTTCCAGGCGTACTGCCGTTGATAGAGCGGGATCAAATAGCGCCGCTTGCCGTCGAACAGGTCGATGATCGTCCGCGTGAACGGCTTCATGGAACTCCCCGTGCAGCCGCAATCGCTCTTCGCTGCGTACGCTATGGCTCGGTCTGCGGCTTGGGACGATAGACAGAAGCGATCCCGTCGGCCACGCCGTCCTCGAACTCGGTGAACGATACGATCGCGGTGTTGCACGCTCGCAATTGCGTGGTCTCGACCGGAGCATGAAACTTCAGGTCGCCATCAGGCGCATGCGCCGCCCTCATGCGCAAGCACTTTGCTACGGCACACAGGGATCCGGTGAGTGTCAGTTGTTTGGGACGGCATCACAGCCCAGCAGGCTCTCCATCAGGACCATGCCGCTCGCCGGCACGCGCTTGCCGATGCCGCAAAGGGCTATGATTGGACGAGGGTTCTCTCTCTCCTTGAGGCGGATCCTTCCCTCGCCAACACTACACGACCCGACGGACAGTCGTTGTACGCGCCTCTCCATCAGGCTGCCCACGGGAATGCGCCGCAGGAGGTCTGCGAAGCTCTGATCCGCCTGGGGGCTTGGCGGACGCTGGAGAACGCCCGAGGCGAGCGCGCGGTCGATGTAGCCGAGCGTCTCGGTCACGATTGGCTCATGGCGATCCTGGAGCCCGTGCGAGTATCGCGCGTCCCCTTCGGCGTGCTGCGCAAGATCCAGGAGCACTTCCACACCGTGATCAGGGGCCGTGCCGACGAACTCGTCCGCGATGCCCGGCTACGACTGCCAGAGATCGCGCACCTCGTTGAGACCCGCCTGGACGCAGAACCGGCCTGGTTCGCCGTCCCAGGCATGTACGGAGGCTTCGCCTACCGACTGGTCGCGGACGGCGCGAATGCGCGCCTCGTCGCCGAGAGCTGGTGCAGGGTCGTCGAAGGCTCCGGACAGCGGCACGAGATCACGTCCACCGGCGCACGCCTCGTCGACGAAGGCTTCGTGTGATGCGCGATCGAGCGACACGTCTCGCAGCCGCCCGACGGCCCTCTCCATGAGAATATTATTCAACGATAACAGATGCTTATCTGTGGATCATCCGGCAGATGGTTTGCAGCTAAGCCGAACAGCGGCTGCCCTCACATGACTGGCGTGGTATCGACGGAGCCGTCCAGAACCATGGTTCACACCCCAGGCCGCATGCTCAGCCCAAGTGAGATTTACGAGAACTTCGACGCGCTCGCGCAGCAGAAGCTGGCCGGCGGCGAGTTCGGCTTGGCCCTGATGGAGGCGGTCGGCGCACCGCGCGCCACCATCACCAAGCTTAAAGACGAGGCCGCCACGGGCTCCTTCTCCTGGACTCGTATGCTGCGGTTCGAGACCGTGGCTCTTGGCGATGCCGACCGCACGCTCGAACGCATGAAGGCTGAGGCTGCGAGCGCCGCGAGGATGAAGCGACCTCGCCTGCTGGTGGCCTACGATGGGGAGGGCATCGCCGCCCACGACACGAAGATCGGCGATGACATCCATGAGGGTGTCGATGTCCTGCCGATGGAAGCTGAGTTCTTCTTCCCTCTCGGTGGGCACGAGCGCTACGTCCCGGCTCCGGAGCGTCAGGCGGATGTGCGGGCGACGAAACACATCTCACGCTTCTTCGATGCCGTGCGGGATGCGAACCCCGCTTGGACTACCGAAGCCGACCGGCACGCCATGAACCTGTTCATGGTGCGGGTCCTGTTCTGCCTGTTCGCCGAGGACGTCGGCATCTTCGAGGCTGACCTCTTCAAGAGCGCCCTAATCCAGTCGACTCAGGTCGATGGCTCCGATCTCGCCACCTTCCTTGAGGGCGCATTCGTCCACATGGCGACCGAGCCCGAGAAGCGCCCCAAGGCGGCTCGGGGCTGGGCAAAGCTGCCCTATGTCAACGGCGGTCTCTTCCAAGAAATATCGACTATGCCGGCGCTCGATAGCCGATGCCGTAAGCAATTGCTCGCCTGCGCTAAGCTGAACTGGCGCACTATCAACCCAGACATCTTTGGGTCGATGTTGCAGGCTGTCGTCGACATCGACAAGCGCGGCGAGATGGGGATGCACTACACGTCCCCCTCGAACATCGCCAAAGTTCTAAATCCGATCATCCTCGATGACCTCCGCGCAGAGCTTGAGAAAGCGGGCTCGAACAAAGGGCGGTTGCACGATCTGCTCAGCCGCCTTGGACGGATCCGAATGTTTGATCCGGCTTGTGGATCCGGAAACTTCCTGATCCTCGCCTACAAGGATCTGCGCGCCATCGAGATGGAGATCTTTATCCGGCTCGGTGAGTTCGCGCATCCAGTGGTCAAGCTCGAGCATTTCTATGGCATCGAGATCGATGACTTCGCCTGCGAAACCGCACGCCTCGGACTTTGGATCGCAGAATATCAAGTCAACGAGAACTTCCGACAGAAAATGGGCAAAGCCCCTCCGGCGCTGCCTCTAACCGCGGCAGGTCGGATCACGCGTGCCAACTCGGCGCGCGTTGATTGGCTCACTGCATGTCCGCCGGACACGGCGATGGAAACGTACGTCGTTGGTAACCCGCCGTTCAAGGGGGCTACTTGGCAAAGCAATTCTCAGAAAGAGGATATGAACGTCGTCTTTGATGGCATCCTAGCGAACTGGGGCGAACTTGATTATGTCGCTATCTGGTTCATGAAGGGTGCAATTTATGCGGAAGCAACTCAATGCTCTATCGCATTCGTATCGACCAACTCGCTCGTGCAGGGCGTTCAGGTTGCCTCGATATGGCCGCGTCTTCTCCAAAACTTAGAAATCTCATTCGCACATCGATCATTCAAATGGTCTAACCTGGCGGCAAGAAATGCTGGCGTTACGTGCGTGATTGTCGGACTAAGCCCCCCGTCCGCTAAGCAAAAATTGCTCTTCGACGAGGGCGCAGTCAGCGTTGTAGATTTGATAGGTCCTTATCTTGCTCAGGGCACAAGGACTATCGTCGAAAAAATCCGTAGGCCAATCTCAAACGTGCAGCCTATGTTGTTCGGGAATAAACCGACTGACGGCGGCTACCTACTTCTGGATCGAGAAGAAAAAGACGGCATGCTTCGCAGGCACCCGGAGGCTTCCACTTTCATCAGACGCATTCATGGAAGCCAGGAACTGATGAAAGGTGTGGAACGCTGGTGCATATGGATACCAGATGAACTTGTCGGGGAAGCAGAGAAGATAGCAGAAATAAATAATAGAATTAGTGAGGTCAGAAATTTTCGCTCAAATAGCAAAAAGGTGGCCACGCAGCGTTTCGCAGTGCGTCCCTGGGCGTTTGATCCGCAAAATGAAGCGAGATCACATACTGTTATGGTACCTGCAATAACTTCTGAAAATCGGACCTGGCTTCCGATTGAAGTGAAGGACAGCGGACACATCTGCAACAATAAAATTTATGCGATCTACGACGGAGAAATTTGGCAGGCTGCGATCCTCTCGTCGCGCCTCCATCGGCTGTGGCTGGAGACCGTCGGCGGCCGCCTTAAAGAGGATCCCTCGTATTCCAACCAATTGGTATGGAACACCTTTCCGTTGCCGGCCCTATCGGATCGAAGGAAGGACGAGCTCGAAGAACACTGGTGGGAAATCGATCGCGCCCGCAAGGAAGCAGGGTTCAGCCGAACCCTAGGCGATCTCTACGTGCCCAAGACCATGCCACTAGATCTGAAGCGAGCGCATGAGGAACTCGACGAAACCGTCGAGGCCATCTTCGGCTCGCGTAAGTACCGCTCAGACGCCGACCGCATCGAGCATATGCTCCAGCTCTACGAGCGCGCCATCGCCGACGAACCTGGCAGAAGAGCGTAAGGGGAAACGCCGTGGCTGAACTCTCTGACACGACCCTGCGCTATGCGGCGGACGGATCCTCGAAACGCACGGACGCGCTCGGCATGCGTGTCATGCAGCGCCGCGTCTGGGACGTGCGCGACAGCCAGTACATCCTGGTGAAGTCGCCGCCGGCGTCCGGCAAGTCGCGCGCGGCCATGTTCATCGGCTTGGACAAGCTCCAGAACCAGGGGCTTCGCAAGGTCATCGTCGCGGTGCCCGAGCGCTCGATCGGCGCGTCGTTCCGCGACACGAAGCTCACTGCTGGTGGCTTCTTCAGCGACTGGAAGCTCGATCGCGATCTGTGTGGCGTCGGATCGGAGACCGGATCGAAGGTCGTCGAACTGATCGAGTTCCTCGGTTCCAGCGGCGAGAGCATTGCCCTGTGCACGCACGCTACGCTGCGCTTCGCCTTCACCAGGGCTGGCATCGAGATTTTTGACGGCGCTCTCATCTGCGTCGACGAACTGCACCATGCCTCATCGAACGACGAGAACAAGCTCGGCTCACTCCTCCGCGGCTTGATGGACCGCGGCAGCGCCCACGTCCTGGCGATGACCGGCTCCTACTTCCGTGGAGACACGGAAGCGATCCTCCATCCCGAGGACGAGGCTCGGTTCGAGCGGGTCATCTACACCTACTACGAGCAGCTCAACGGCTACGAATACCTCAAGACCCTGCACATCGGCTTCCGCTTCTACCAGGGTCGCTACCTCGACCGGATGGGTGAGGCCCTAGACCCGGCGCTGAAGACCATCGTCCACATCCCGCATGTGGGATCGAGCGAGGCCGTCGCCGACAAGATGTTCGAGGTGGACGCCATCGTCGACACCCTCGGCGAGCCGCTCGGCGTCGATCCGGCTACCGGCTTCGTGAAGGTGCGCAACGGCCGGCGCATCCTGAAGATCGCCAACCTCGTGGACGACGGCCCCGGTAGAGAGAAGGTCATGGCCTCGCTCCGCAAGGTCAAATCCCGCGACGACGTCGACGTCATCATCGCTTTGGGCATGGCCAAGGAGGGCTTCGACTGGATCTGGTGCGAGCACGTCCTCACGGTCGGCTACCGTGGCTCGCTCACAGAGGTGGTGCAGATTATCGGCCGCGCGACCCGCGACGCGCCGGGCAAGACCGAGGCGCGCTTCACGAACCTCGTCTCGGCCCCGTTCGCGAAGGACGACGTCGTATCACGCGCCGTCAACGACATGCTGAAGGCAATCTCGGTGTCCCTGCTCATGGAACAGGTGATGGCACCGACCTTCAAGTTCCGTACCCACAAGGGGTCGGACGACATGACCGGGCAGCAGCCTCAGACGGGCAAGCCCGAGCCCGTAACCAACGCGGGCGAGATCGAGGTCATCAACGGGCCCATGGTGTCGGATGAGGCCAAGCGCATCATCGACGCCGATTTCCCAGATCTCGTCGCCAACGTGCAGAGCGACCCTCGGACGATCACGGTGATGCTCAATCCCGACGCCCACCATGCCGACGTCATGCACGACGTCATCTGCACCGACATCGTGCGACGGCGGTATCCCCACCAGCCCGACAACGTCATACAGGACGTGGTCACGCTGTTCGGTGCTCGCACAGAGCTCGGGCGGGCCGTGAAGGAGGATCCCAGCGTCATCCAGACCCTGACGCTCGGGCTGGACGAACCCGCGACGGCGGGCGGCGGTCAGGGGTCGCAAGACCCGCAGTTGCCGGGCGGTGGAGACAACTTCATCCGCGCGACCCACAAATTCCTCGACGTGCGCGATCTGCAGGTCGATCTCCTCGGCGGGCGACGCGAGTTCATCGACGCTTACGAGATCCTGTCGAAGGAGCTCAACGAGGACATCCTCGTCCGCCTCCACGGCGAGGTCCGCGCGATGAAGGTGGTGATGACCCAGGAGGAAGCCGAGAAGTTGATGCCGCGCATCAAGGAATTCATCGCCCGCGAAGGCCGCGAGCCGAACTTGAACTCGCCGAACGGACGCGAGGTCCGTCTCGCCGACGCCCTCGCTTTCATGCGCAGGCTCGCACGGCAACGTCGCGCCGATCTCGCTGGAGCTGATGCCGGCCGCACCGCTGGAGCCGCCAATGGTTGAGATGCCGGACGCCATCGATTATCTGAACGACCCCCTCCTCGCGACGCCCGATGAAAAGGTCCGAGCTGCGCGCACACCGGTCGTTGAGCAGGCCGCCGAGGTTCTTGCGCGAATCAACGCCTTCTACGCCGAGAACAGGACAGAGCCGGTCTCGCAGAAGGGACGGAGCGTTCTGGAGCGCATGCTGGCGAATGAGCTCGCAGGCCTGCGCGCATCTAAGGCCGCCCTCACGGGCCTCGAGCCGTTCGACGTCCATGGCCTCGTGTTCGTCACCGGTCAGGCGGCGGATCCAATGGACGATCCGTTGCTAGCCGACGGGACCGACATTTTCCAGGTCCGCGATGCCCTGCAGCCGCGCGCCATGCCGGACTACGTCGCGGATCGCGTGCCCTGCCAGGATTTCGACCGGTTCGAGGGCATGTTCGACAGCGTGCGCCAGAGCGTGAAGGAGCGCCTGCGCAAGCCCGTTCCGTTCAGCCAGGAGCGGGTGGAGATCGGTGAGTTCTTCACGCTCAAAGGCCAGATGCTCCAAGTGGCGGACGTCCGCGACCCGCATCGGCGCAACGGCAAGGACGATGCGCGTCTGCGCGTCGTGTTCGAGAACGGCACCGAGTCCAATCTCCTGATGTCGTCTCTCGTGCGCCGGCTCTACGAGGATAAGGATGCCCGGCGGATTCCAACGACCAGCGCCGGGCCGCTCTTTGAAGGCGCTTCGACTGGGTACGTGTACGTGCTGAAGTCGCTCTCACCTCGGCCGGAGGTCGCCGGGCTTTTGAAGGTGGGTACGACGGCTGGGCGCGTTGAAGATCGGATAAGCCGGGCCGCCACGCAGGCGACCTACCTGTATGCCGATGTCGAGATCGTCGACACCTACGAGTTCAAGGGTCACTCGGCCCAGGAAGCCGAGAGGCTGGTCCATAAGCAGCTGAGGCCGTACCACGTTGCCCTGAAGGTCACAGGACCGGACGGCACGCCTCACAGCGCGACCGAGTGGTTTCGTATCAATGCCGATGCCGTCGCGGATGCTGTGACCGCAGCGCTCGGCCAGAAGGTGCGGACGATCGCCGCTTGATCGGGCTTGGCCAGGGAGGCTCAGGTCGAGAGGTAGCTAATCTCCGTTCCTGGCCTCCCTGCAACACAGACACCTGTCACGCACCGCACCTGGGCGGATGAGGCCTCCATCCGAGGCAAGCGTGCAGTCGATAGGGTGTCGCGTCACTGCCGCTCGGCCAACCGCTCGAAGGCACGGTCAAGCTAAGCCAACGTCATCCTATCGGCAAATCTCCGGCACACCCCGCGATTCGCGCCCGAAGGCATTACGGCTTGTGTCGCAATCGTCCCTATTGTCCGGCGCGAGGGTATGTGAACCTCACCCCCGACCCAATGAGATCCGTCGCACCCCACGCGAACTAAATCGACAATCTTGACAATAGCATCTGTCAGGAGCGGGCTACTGCCACGAGGCTAACCGCTGCCAAGCCGAGAATGCCAAGCGCCACTGCTGTCGGCACCCGCGTACGCGGCGGCACGTACCACGACGTGCGATACCGGGTCCCGCACAGCGCCCGGACCGCATCGGCCTCGCTGGCCGAGACCGCCACGGGCATCGACCATGCCCCGTGCTCACGCATCCAGAGATAGCGATGGCGACCGTCCGTGATCGTGGGCATCCCCCAATGATCAAGACCGACCACCGGCATCCAGGTGGGTTCGCCCAATCTGAGCCAAGCACCGGCCTTGGCATACCGGTCCGGATTGTTATCGTCGGACCCACCGGCATCAGCGATGTATTCCTCGGTTCGCCGCCACAGGGCGTCGAACTTTCGGATGCTGATCCAGACCAGCACGTCCGGATCGGCGTGATCCTCCTTTCCGAACTCCCAGGTCTGGACCGTCCAGTCGACCGGTCGGCGTCGCTCAGGCAAGCGAGGCATCGGTCGCGTCCTTCGTGTTCACAGGTACGACGGTATCGGGATCGTGAGCGAAGACCGTGTCCGTCAGTGCTCCGGGTTCGACCCTGAAGCGCCGGCCCCACTCGTCGAGATTCTGTGGCCGGTAGTTTCGATCGGCGCGCCACCGCTCGAACACGGACGCATCGATCGTCTCATTGACCGTTTCCTCGCGATCGCCCCCGGAGACTTCCGGCGGTGCCCCGATGGGGCGATAGAAGGGTTGGGCGACGTAGCGATACAGGCCCTTGGCGAACTCGCCATAGCTATCGTGAGGACGCAGCTCCAGCGCGCCCGGTTCGAGGATAACATCTGCTCGGAACGCCATGCCATGGTGGGCGGCCTTCTCCATGATCCATTGGAGCGGGAGCTGGCTGAGAAGGTCGTCTCGATAGCCCCCACCCACGTTGGCGTGCGCGCCAGCGAACCAGCGCTGCTCGACGTTGGCGACCGCGCGCGGCGGGGCAATCTCGCCCGGCGTCACGCCGTCCTTGAACTTCTTCGTCCAGAGCGTCGGCTTGAACGCCGCCCGGTGCTCGTCGATCGCCAGCGCGTGGTAACCGTTCTCGATCGGCAGCCGCAGCCCCGTGTGCAGGAAGGCGTAGCTCGAACGGCTCAAACCCGGGATCATGTCGAGGACGCGGATCGCAGGTGTCGGCACACCGAGCGAACCAACCGTGTCCCAAACGCCGACCATCTTGACCGGAACCGGCATCGAATAGGTCAGCATCCAGCGTTCTTCGCGCGATGCGTCTGTCAGTGTGCCCTTCGCGTCGACGTTCTTGAGCCACCGTATCGTCCGCCGCTCGTCGCCCCGGCGGTACCGGGCAAACATCTGACTGGTCCCAAGTGGAGCGCCGGGTTTGAGCAAGCCGCAGAGCGCGATGAAGCCGGCGAGGCTGCGTGCCGTGTAGGCCCCACGGCTAAAGCCGAAGATGAAGATTTCGTCGCCCGGATCGTAATTCTCGACGATCCATTCATAGGCGCGGGACACGTTCCGCTCGATGCCGAAGCCCAGGGCACCACCACGGACCCTTTCGTTCCGCGTCGTGCCAACGCCGACGCTGTAGTAGACGACCTGGCGTACGCCATCGGCATCGCACGGGGCGCACAGGGCTTTCAGTCGCCAGACATTGGTGTTGTCGTCGACCGTGTTGCGAGTGCCGTCGAGGAACAACGCCAAGCGCTTCCGCTCTGGCGGGTGCGCTTGTTCGAGACCGTTCGTCATCGGATTTTCGGTATTGACCCTTGTACGACAGGGTTAACGCGGATCTTGACCAGGCGTTGCTTGGAATTTCATGCGCATGCGACCGGCAAATCTGACACCCGTGTCGTGTACCGGGGCGTGCGCATCCCAAATTTCGTGTTCCATTCTCGCTTCGTCGTGAGCCCGGCTCGCGCCGGCACGAGCTGCCGCTGACCTGTCGCGCGTTCCGCTATCGCAACTTCATCTGTCTCTGGCAGGTTCGAACCGGCTTGCCGCTCATGATCGAGCGGAAGCTCACTGTCCGCGTCGCCGGATCGAACCGGACCTCGGTCCTATCGGACTGGTTGGCCGTGGCATCCTCCGGTAGCGGTGCGACCGAGCAGACCCGACCGCGGGTGGTGCTCACGACCTTGCTGTCGCGCAGCAGATCGACGCGTGCCGGACAGATCGCCGGCTCGGCCACCGCGTTGCGCCCGTTCGCACCCATCTCGCAGAGGCCGCCCGCGAAGGCCACGCTCACGAGGTAAGTCGCGCCGTCCGCCTCGATGCGGGTCGCATGAATCTGGTGGAACGGCGTGCCGGCGAGTTCGCGCTGCCACAGGGGTGCGACGAGCGGCGTGAATACGGAGTGGTGGCGTGGATCCGAGTAGGTCAGCCTCTGCCACGCGGTCTCCGAATGCGCAGGGCTGAGAATGGCGCAGGCGGCAAGCGCCGCCGGCATCACGAGGCGGTTCATGGTCATCATCGTCTCACTGGGGTGGATAGAGCGTGCTCGTCGGACGGCGTGGCCCGACTTGCACGAGCTCAGCCGAAGACCGGCATGAGTTGGCGTTCGAGCAGGGTTTCGATGGCGCGCCCGGCCCGGCGGCAGCGCGCGCGCCGCTCCAGGGCGATCAGACCGCAGAGCCCGAGCCAGACCGCGATGCCGCCGAGCAGGTACGGCAGAACCTGCAGCGCGGTCAGGACCAGGGCGTAGCCGACGAAGCCGTAGACGAGCAGCCCGACCAGCCCGAACAGCATGGCCGGGAACAGGGCGAACCGGACCATGTCGAGCACCACCGAGCCGGCTGCCGCGACCGTCATCAGCGCGAAGCCGCCGAGGCCGCTGACGAGGCCGAGCACCCAGCTGCCGTCGGCATAGGTGCCGACGAAGGCCACCCAGCGGTCGGGATCGACGACGTCGAAGCAGCGCCGGTTGGCGTCGTAGTACAGCGTGTCCGCCCAGTAGGCGCGTCGCGCATCGACGAGGCCGATCGGCATGCGCCCGGTCCGCGTGTCGAGCATGCCCAGGACCACGCCGACGGTCACGCCATCCTCTTCCAGGCGGTACTGCTGACCGGTCAGCGCCAGGACGTCGTCGTAGTGCTGCAATCCGCTGCTGTGGCGGTGCGAGGCCTGTGGCAGCATGGCTGGCGACCCGATGATGGAGGGGATCGAGACCGAGGCGGTGTTCACGAGGCCCCCGGGCCCGGGAGCGCGAAGTAGCTGCGCCGCGCGTCCGCGCACTGGCCCATGCTCGTGGTCAGGGTGCCCGCGGCCGAGAGCAGCTCGACGCCGGTCCGCGGCAGGTCGAGCAGGAAGATACTCGCCATTCCGGCCAAGCCCAGGCCAGCCAGAGGGCCTGCGCGGCCTCCGGCCCTTGCGTCAGGCAGGCCAACGTCGCGAAGGGCCCGTCGAGACCCGGCAGGACCTGAAGGCCGGTGACGCGCCGGACCTGCCCGCCGGCCGGATGGGTATCGGCGACGAGATGTCCGACGAGGGCCGGGTTATCCCGGCCGAACGGCGTGACGCGGAGGGTCTCGGTCGTCCAGAAGAACCAGGAGGTCGTACGCCGGAAGCTGATCTGCAGACCGTTGCCGGCGGCCGCGATCACCACCGCGCGTGGATCGGCGTAGGTCAGGCGGCCATCGGGCGCGCTCAGGACGAGACGCACCTCGCCCAGGACCGGCTCGATCTCTGCCGCGGCGACGGCAGCCTCGGCGCGCCGCACGGCGACCCGGTTCTCCTGCTCGCGGCAGGCGTCGCTGATCGCCTTGCGCAGGTCCGCGCCGCCCGGGGGCAGCGTGCGCGTCGTCCCACCGACATACGGGCTGCATATACGGCGGGCCGGCTGCAATTCCGCATCGCCCAACCCGGCCCGCTCGAAGAGGTCGCGGATCTCGGTCAGGGCGGCCTCGCGCGCGGCCTCGCGCAGGGGCTGGACGAGCGCCTCGGTCCGCGCCTGCATCAGGGCATCGACCTCGCCGCGCTCGGGATCACGCGGGTCGTGTGCGGCCTGGAGTTCGTCGGCCGACACCGCGAACCAGCCGTTGCGCTCCAGCCCGTCCAGCGTCTTCGGGGCGGCGGCGAAGCGGGCGGCCAGGGCCTGCGCCCGGATGTCGACTGCCCGCTCGTTCAGCCCCTGCGCCTGCTCCCGACAGGTCTGATGGAGCGGCCCCGTCAGGGTGAGATCGAAACCGTCGAAGGCGGTGAACCACCGGCCGAGTACTCCGGAGCAGCGCGTGCCAACGGCGAGGATCGGCCCCTGCTTCGGATCGAGCGCGGTGATGCTGGCGCGGACGGCCGCATCGATCCCGGGCTGCTGACGCATCAGCCACGCCTTCGCCTCGCGGCGGCACGCGCTGCCCACGGCCTGCCCGAAGCGCAGGGCCGCCTCGGTTCCGGCCCCGGCGCTGCGCAGGGGATCGCTCAGCATCATGTCGCGAACTGGATCGCGCTGCGGGAACCAAGGTCCGAGCAGGTCGCGGCATTGCGCGACATCGGTCTGCAGGGGATCGTCGCCGATCGTCCTGGTCCGGAAGCCCTCTGTAAGATCTGCGATCACCTGAGGCTGCGCGGCGGTCAGGCGATCCTCCAGCGCCCGTGCGTAGGCACCGGCTACATCGGCGCGTCCGACGAACCCGGGGCTGCCGACGAGATGGCCAGGATAGCCCACATCGAGGCGGCGCAGGGTCGCGAGGCGCACGTCGAGCGCTTCGGCTCGCTCGCGCACGAGCCGGACGTAGAGGGCGGGCAGTGCGCGCTCGCGGCAATGGGCGTCGAGGTCGATCTGGAGCTGCGTCGCACCCTCACCGCGCTCGCGAGCCATGATCCAGTCGCATCGGCCAAGGAACGGGCCGGCCTCCTCGAGGGAGCGGATCGCCGCGAAGCGCTCATCCAGCCGCTGCTTGAGGTCCCCGACGGCGGCGTTGCCATGCCGCCTGAGCTGCTCCTGCATCGGCCGAATATCGATGTCGTACACCATCGGGTGCTGCGCGCGGATGGCGGCACCGATCTGATACCATCGGTACCTCTGGGCGTTGTCGAGGGTGACGGGTGCCGCGAGAGCCTCCCGGGTGTAGGCCTCGACCCAGTCGGGGATGGTCGGCGGGCTGGCGGCGAAGGCTGGAATCCCGCCCAAGGCCAGGATGGCAACGGCGAACATCGGCCGCGACAGGACGTGTCTAGACATCCAGGAATCTCGTTCGGAAGAGAGGCGGTAGGCATGGGTGCAGCCTCGACCGGCCCGGCCGACGCTCGGCGAGCCGGGCGCTGGGACGGTCGAGGATACGAGGCTGAGGCCTCAGAGGCCGGTAAAGCGATAGTTCAGGCCGGCCCGGACCAGACCGAAGCGGTTGGTCTCACGTACGGTGTAGATATCGGTCGGGCCGGTTCCGCCGGTGCCAGTGTAGCGGGCGGTCACACTCGAACTGCCGAGATCGGCGTAGAGGCCTTCGAGCTTGGCGCTGAGACGATCGGTGAAGGCGTATTCGACGCCGCCGCCAGCGACGTAGCCGACCTGCACCGACGAGCGAGAACCGGAATACGGGATGACGTTGACGCCACCGGGGAAAAACGGGCCGGTGCCGATGACCGTGTAACTGGTGCGGACGTCGACATCGCCGTAGGCAAGACCGCCGGTCGCATAGACCATCAGGCGCTCGCTCGGCAGAAAGCCGACGCGGCCACGAACGGTGCCGAGATAGTCGAGACGCGAGCGGGAGGTCAGATTGTCGTTGTCCGTGACGCCCGCGGGCAGGTTCGGGAACGTGCCCGTCCCTGAACGGCGGCGGTCGAGGCCGGCATACTGGAAGTCGGTCTCGAGACCGAGGACGATCCGTCCGACCTGGTGGTTGTAGCCGAACTGGCCGCCGCCGACGAAGCCCGTCTGTTCCCGCGAACGCTGGAAACCGGCGAGCGTGCCGGGATTAAGGCCGACGAAGCCGGGTCCTTCGCTGTAGCGCGGCCGGCCTGAATCGGAGAAGGCGGCCCCGGCGTTCACGCCGGCATATAATCCGGTCCAGGTGAAAACGGGGAGGACGGCCTGGGCAGGCGCGTAGTGGGTTGCCGGCAGATCTGCCGCCTGAGCAGTTCCCGCCATCAGGAGGGTCAGCAGCAGGGCAGCGAGCTTAGTCTTGGCCATGATCGTGAACTCCACACGCAACATCATTCACCTGCAAGCCGATGCAGGGGTTGAAACAAGATTTTTCACGGTTGATCGGATAGTTTAAGAACTGCCTTGTATGTTCTTCCAGCCGCTACGTGGGGTTCATGAAGGTGGCGCAATCTTGCGCTCTGCACCTGAACTTGACGTCATCTTGCCGTTCTAAGTTGGGGTTGAGCGCCTTTCTGAAATCTTTCCATGAAAAATAGGATTGCCTCTACGGAAGGACGATCCGTTCTTTGGAAGGTACTTTGCGTCCGCGACTGGGAGGCGTACGCTTCGGCCCAGGACACACAGACCGCGCAGCCATCTGACAATCGGTGCGACACGACAAAGGCCGCATCTCGAAAGTCGTGAATCGCAAAAGCGCCGCGGATGAGGTTTATCGATCCTGGCGATTCAGTCATAGTCGTGCAGCGATTCGCGGAACAGAATTGCCAATTCTGTTTACGTCCTTGCAACTTCTTGCGATTTACACTTGATCGTCTTCCGGGCCGGAGCTACCAGCTTGCCCATTCTCTCCATGCCCATGGCGAACAATGTCAGGGCCGCGGCGTGGAACAGAATTGGCAAATGCGTTCCAACGCGCCACGCGCAGCCTTGCTGCCGTGGTCGGCTCCAGGACACCCCACGATGGCCCGAACAGTGCCGGCCTCATCCCTGTCGCTCTACACCGGCAGCGGACGGCGCAAGTACCTGACGGCGCACGAGCGCGAACGTTTCGTCGCTGCGGTCGCCTCTCACCCACCCGAAGTCGCCACCTTCTGCCTGATGCTCGCTTGGACCGGGTGTCGAATCACCGAGGCGCTCAATCTCACCCATGCCGATCTCGATATCGAAGGCGGCATGGTGTCCGTCCGCAGCTTGAAGAAGCGACGGGCTGGCGTCGTCCGCGAAGTGCCGGTCCCGCTTGCCTTCCTCGCGTGCGTTCGGCAGGTCCATGGCCAGGGTCGATCCGGCGACCGGCTCTGGCCGATCGGACGCACTACGGCGTGGCGTCACGTGAAAGTGGTCATGGCGCTCGCGGGGGTGGGCGAAACCGCGGCCTCGCCCAAGGGACTGCGCCATGGATTCGGCGTGCATGCCCTTCGTTCCGGCATCCCCCTCAACCTCCTGCAGCGCTGGCTCGGCCACGCCGACATCGCGACGACGGCGATCTATGCCGACGTGATGGGGGCGGAGGAGCGAGAGATCGCCACGAGAATGTGGTCAACCCGGACATAGGCGCGTCCGATCGAACGCGACGGCGGACAGCCGCCCGCCCCTCATCGACCGAGCATTCGGGCATCGCAGCGTGCGGCAGGGCGGCCATGACGGACGCTGCGTTCCGATGTGAGGACGGACCGTCCCTCGTCGCCTGTCCGAAAGCAGATCGAAACCCAAACGCAATCATTGCGTGTGAGGCCGGCACGGACCTTCACGGCACCGTGTGTATCCCCGTCGCGTCCGGCTTTCGGCTCCCATGATCATCGATCATCGCTTCGACCATATCCTCGATGCCGAGAAACGCCGCCGGGCTTGGATCGACACGCTGTCGTCGTTCTTCGTCACGCACATCGATTCCGACAGCGTCGTGCCGACGACCGCGTTCCACCGCTACCATCACATGAACCAGTTGGTGTTCGGCGAGATCGACGCGTCACCCCAGACGATCGAGCGGACGCCGGCGTTGGTGGCGGCCCAGAACCTCGATCATATTGTGCTGCGGCTCTACACCTCCGGCCGGACCAACATCTCCATCGCCGGACAGGCGCGGGAGATCACGCAGGAATCCTTCGTCACCTTCGATCTCTCGCAGCCGATCCTGTCCGAGACCAAGGGTATGACCGGGCTCAACCTCGCGATCCCACGCCGGACCCTCGAGGGCCGCGTTGGCGACGTCTCGGCCTGGCACGGTCAGATCGTTCCGTCCGCCTCTAACCCCGTGACCAAGCTGCTCGCAGACCACTTCCGCAATGTCAGCGCCTGCTTGAAGACGGCGACGCCCGCGCAGATGAGCCACGTCATTCCGGCGACGACGGCCCTGTGCAACGCGATGTTCCTGTCGGAGGCCGACAGCGCCTACAATAAGGCCGCGGTCACCAGCATCGCCATCCGCCAGTTCATCGACGAGAACCTCGCGACCATCAACGCCGAGATGCTGATGACCCGGTTCGCGCTTTCGCGGACCCCGCTCTACAAACTGTTCGAGGCCGACGGCGGCGTCTACGCCTACATCCGCGACCGACGGTTGTCCCGGGCCATGCAGATCCTGGCTCAGCCCGAGGAGCGCAAGTCGCAGATCGCGACGATCGGCTACACCCTGGGCTTCGAGAACGACCGGGTGTTCAGCCGCGCCTTCCGGCGGAAGTACGGGCTGAACCCGAGCGAGGTCGACAGCGAGAGCCAGAGCCGGTTCCACATGGAACGGGAGTCGCTCCTGCTCTCGTGGATGAAGGACCTTTGAGGCCGGCTCCAGGCAGTTCGGATCGTCCGTTCGCGAGCTGCCATAATCCAATCCGGAGCAGGGATTCCGGAGTAGGCTGGTAGTAACCCGGTCAAGCGAACGGCTGGGATGGTCCATAATTTACGAGACAGCGCAGTCTCTCGAGACGATCACAGTGAAGCGGCCAAGTTTCTTGGTGCCTTGGTCAACTACGTTATCTGTCGTCTCTAGATTGCAAATAAAACAATAGGCTGCAGAGGACGAAGATGGGATGCCCGGTTCTCGGCGCGGAACCAACTTCAGATCACCACTCGAAGCTGGTCTCAACGGGAGACGAATTCTCGGTCGAGAATCCCCATGATGAGATCGTCCTGCCACGCGCCTCCTACGAAGGCCGCCTCGCGCTCCCGACCTTCCTCAATGAACCCGCACTTGCGGTAGCAGGCGACTGCATGCGCGTTGCTCGCCAGCCCCCCCCCCGCAGACAGCTCCTCACGCGGCCGAGCTGATGGGGCTTTTACCCTCGTACCCCCGATCCAACCCACCCTCCTGCCCTGCGTTCGCGTGTGCATCATGACGCCGCAGCGGAGCCATGTCCGATAACGCGCCTTGCTCCACGGAGCTTCCAACAACACCGGAAGGCTCAGCCGCGCCACCATATAGTAAAAGTACGCATCGTCCGTATTTTAGGACGCATTGTCCGCTATAGGCCGCGCCGCAGTCTGAATATTTACGAAGATGGCAAGCTCATCCGACCAATATCTGTGCGGCGTCGACTGCGACGCATATTGGAAAATCGGATCCTGGACATGCCTTCATCCGTCACGCTCTCATCTGCCACGCGCCAGAACCTACTCTCGCTGCAGGACACCGCCGGCTTGGCCGCCACGAACCAGGGCCGGCTCGCCACCGGCAAGAAGGTCAACTCCGCCCTCGACAACCCGGTGAACTTCTTCACTGCCCAGAACCTCTCGAACCGCTCCGCCGCCCTATCCGGCCTGCTCGACGGCATCTCTAACGGCATTCAGACGATCCAGGCCGCCGCCAAGGGTATCGACACCGTCACCTCGCTGGTGAAGCAGCTCCAGTCGGTGGTCAGCCAAGCGCAGTCGAATGCGGCCACCAACCTGCCGAAGGTCGCCGGCACCGTGGCGCTGGGTACCTCCGGCGAGGCCAGCACCACGGGCAAGAGCCAGCGCGACGTCGCCATGGCAAAAACCGTGCTCGGCACCGCCGCGCCCGCGACGAGTTCCGCCAGCGGCAATCTCGGTCTCAGCGCCAGTGCCGCCAATCAGGTGCAGCTTAAGGCCGGCAATGCCGTCTACACCTACACGATCACCGCAACCGACACCCTCGGCGACGTCGTCAACGCCATCAACAAGTCGGGCATCGCGAACGCCGCGGTCGATTCGAACGGCCTCCTCAGCGTCACCGGCAGCGGCTCGGACGCGCTCAGCGTCAGCCTCGGCGCGACCGCTTCGGGCACCTTCACGGCCTCCACGACCGATACGGCGCTGCTGTTCGGCACGGCGACGACGGGCGGGGTGACCGGCGGCGGCACCTCGGCACAGCGCTCGGCCCTGGTCGAGCAGTTCAAGAACCTGCGCACCCAGATCAACCAGGCTGCTCAGGACGCCGGCTTCAACGGCACCAACCTGCTGGCCGGCGACAAGCTGACGGTCGTCTTCAATGAGAAGACCGGCGGCACGCAGTCCAAGCTCGACGTCCAGGGTGACGCCGTCACCGCCTCCGGCCTCGGCATCGGCAGCCTCGTCGACAGCGCATTGACGCAGTCGGGCGCGGATTTCGGGGTGCAGAACAACGCCGACCTGGCGAAGGCGTCCAACGCGCTGACCAACGCGCTGACGTCCTTGAACTCGCTGTCCTCAACGCTGGGCTCGAACCTGTCGGTGGTGCAGACGCGCCAGGACTTCACGAAAAACCTCGTCAACGTCCTCGACACCGGCGCGGCGAACCTGACCAACGCCGACATGAACGAGGAGGCGGCGAACAGCCAAGCGCTGTCGACGCGGCAGTCGCTCGGCATCTCGGCGCTCTCGCTCGCCAACCAGGCCAATCAGGGCATCTTGCAGTTGCTCCGGTAGGACGGTCGACACCGATACGCGGCAGCCTTGGGTTTGACCCGCGCGGCTGCCGCTACTGCTGCGAAAATCCCTCAGAGGTCGAGCCGGGCCCTCACGATTGCAGAGCGTGACGCTCACGCCCGCTCAATCTGTTTCTCTAGCAAGCAATTTCATCAACAATTGGCCGGCCTTGGGTGAAGCCAGCACCGTCACACCAATTCAGGGAGCCGGCCCTTGCCGTCCCGCACAGCCTTGAGACCTTTACCGTTCTCGACCGCTTGGACTAACGCCGTCATCTCGAGCGCGGAGGTCAGGCCCCACGGCCATGATCAGCGACGATGACGGATGATCCCGATCGCGCGGCTCGATCTCAAGCCATAGTACCGCACGCTCTGGATCGAATTCGAACTTCACGATCAGCAGGGTGCGCCGGTGTGGAAGTTGCAGGACAATCCAACACCAGCCAGGGAATGGCTTCAGACCGACACCGAGCTTCCAAACCGCGCGCTGACTCCGCTGCGAGGCCCAATGGCCGCCCGGCGGCTCGACTAGCGGCGTCCGCTCGCGGATACGCCCGTCCGCCTCCAGCGCATTGAGCATCTCATCGACCCGCTCGAACCGCGCGCTCCCTTCCGGCCGTAAATCCGTGTCGGTCAGCGCTTGGTTGATGACGGCGTCGGCAATACCCGTTCCAGCGGCGGCGCTTGCCACTGATACTTCATTCGTCCCCGAGATCGTGCTTGGGAACGTCGTTCGGTCCGGCTCCAGGCGAAACGTCAGTTCGCGGACCAGCGGTTCGGGCATCTCTGACCAAACGATGCCCTCCGCATCGAGGGGCGTCGCCTCACAGGAGAAATCCGGGCCTACATCGGAGACCAAGTCGAGCAGCGCCCCCTCCCGCGTCATCACGCGTCGCGTTGAGACGTACTGCGGTGCGGCATCCACCGACCGCTCCGAGATCCGCCGCACCACCTTGATCGGCGGCTGGTCCCGATACGGCTATGCCACGTGCGCGATCTCAGCTTGAAGGGGCACAACCCCCAGCGACTAGCATTGCCGCACTCACACCGAAATAGCATGATTGCAGACTAAGTCACGCCTCCTCTGGCTTCGCACGCTTAAAAATACTGACCGACTGAATATCCAATGACTAATCATCAAGCTTATTAATCGGTATCAGCCTTATCATCACCTTCATTTGGGCGAACAACGATACCTACCGCCCCATCACTTCGAACAATTTCCTCGACCCCCGCTTTGCCGAAGGCTTCGGTGACACGATCCATATTGCGTGGATGCGGTATCTGGATACCGCTTTCGTACCGCGCAATCACGAGGCGCTTAACTCCAGCGCGATCTGCCAAATCCTGCTGAGACCAGCCGAGCAACGCGCGTCCAGCTCTAACCAACCTGCTATCCACCAGAAAGCCACCCGATTCACGACAATGTGATCAATCAAAACGATACAAAATGTATCGTTTTGGGAAAGTCGGGCTATCTTGAGAGTGCAGCCCTAGCAGGAAGTGCAAAGCACATGCTCGATATAGATCCTGAGATCGTCGCTACCGCACTGGAGCGAAATGGCGATTATCGCATCCTCCGCCGCCACAAACCTCGTCGCGTTTTCGATGCCCCTGGCGATGCAGAGGTCCGAAATGGCCTCATCATCGATTTAGAGACTACCGGTCTTGACCCTGCATACCACGAAATCATCGAAGTGGGACTGCTACCATTCACATATACTGTTGACGGACGCCTGGTCGCAGCCGGCACGCCGTACGGCTCGTTTCAGCAGCCCTTTGGAGCGATCCTGCCCGAAATCACCCGGCTGACCGGGATCGACGGAGTGATGGTCGAGGGCCGGATGATCGACCGCGCTCAGGTTAACTCGCTGGTAGCAGAGGCCGATCTGGTGATCGCGCACAACGCGAATTTTGACCGGAAGTTCGCGGAGGACCTCTGCCCGGCGTTGGCGGCGAAGCCGTGGGGGTGTTCGCTAATGATGGTGCCTTGGGCGGCTGAAGGGATGGGCAGCAAGCTCTGCTACATCGCAGCCGACTTAGGCTTCATCTACTCAGCCCATCGCGCGGTCGATGATTGCCAAGCCACGCTCGAATGCCTGGCGCGTCCGCTGCCCCAATCCGGGCGCACAGGGTTCAGCTACCTGCTGGAACGGGCGTTCGAGCCCGTGCATCGAATCAAAGCCGTTCGTGCACCATTCGAAGCCAAGGATGCTTTGAAGGCCCGCCGGTACCGTTGGGATGACGGCGCTGCGAGCAAGTTGCGCTGCTGGTACAAAGATCTGCCGGAAGCAGAAGTCGCTAGTGAATTAGCCTGGCTGCGCCTGGAGATCTATCGGCACGAAATGGATATTCCCATCGTGCCGATTACACCCTACGACCGATTTTCGGCTCGGGCCTGAGCCAATGTTGGCCCGTCCCGACGATACTGCCGCGTTGACACTCACCGGCTTCACCGAAGCTCAAGCCGGCGCGCTGACGACCGCCATCGACCGCTCCGCGGCGAGGGCCGTCGATGACCTGCGCCACGATCTGGAACGCTGGCACATCGCCCTGACCCTGTACCTCCTGATCCAGATCGGCATCGTGCTGCTGGCGTTCTGATGGTGCAGGCCATGCGGGATCCCATCAGGGCGGGGCTTGCAGCCTACGAGCCCAGGGTGTGGCACGCCCCGGCTGGCAAGCACGCGGTTTCGATGGAAGGCCTTCGTGTTTACCGCCTCTCGTCAACAGCAGCCGACTTCTGCGTAGCGGCTCCAGCGCATGCGACGACCGCATAGTCTCGACGTTGCTCGACGATGCTTACGCCCAGCCTTGGCTCGTCTCAGTTGAATAGACTCGCCTAGACCAATTTTAGATCAAATAAAGCGCCAATCTTGTTTGATCTTCGCCCTGCATCCGCAAGGCATTTCTTGGTGCGACTTGACGGTTCTAGCGAGAATCTTTGGCTGGACACCTTGTCAGGCGTTTATGTAAGCCCCAGAATCGTTTGCCACCCATAGAGGCGTCGCCCATGACATGATCTAGAAACGACGAAAGCGCCCGAGCTGACGCTTGGACGCTTCCGAAGCTGAGCTAGGCCATCCTGCAATCTTGCGAGGAACGAAGGGTGGCCTACCCGAAGAACCTGGTGACTCGATGCATATCGAGGCTCCGGGCTCTCTATCTGTGGATTCTTACACGGGCGGACTCGGCCCACAAGCCCCCCTCCACAGGTGAACTCAGCTTCCTCGCAACGCCTCGAAACGCTCGCTCGTCCCGCCTGGGCGAGCGGGATCGGAGCCATTCCGGGCTGCGCATGCAGCTTGGCGCAAGGAGCGAAGAATGTCCTTCCATACCGTCCCGAAGCACTTCCGCCGCCCGCATGTCGCGACCGTCGATCACAGGATGCTTAAGCTAGGTTCTGCACGCCGAAGCGACTTCGAGATCTACCTCGACCTCTTGCACGATATCGTCGGGCTCGAGGACGGTCCGTTCGATGTGGTTTTCACCCGCGACGACGGATCGGTCGGTCTTTACAGTTTCGCCTTCCGCGGACGCACACGTTGCGGAAAGCGGCTCGCGATTGCGGTCGACGACGAGGCGTATGCTCGCAAGCACGACTTGGAAGCCTACCTTCTGAATGTTCAGAAGCGGCTGCCACCGGACTTCGCCGACGAGATCCGTCTGCTGACTGAGCGCAAGCTCGACAGCTCGGCGAGCTCTGCCGCCGATCACTGATCGCAGCCTGGCAGGTGGCTTCTGCATGGCACAGCCCCCTGCCCAGCACGATGCGGAACGATCGCAGTCGGCGGATGGGCTTCTGCCCGATCGCTGGCGGCGGTGCCCCATGCCGATCGCACGCCGTTTGTCAGCGTAGGCCGCGATCGCAAAGCCCTCACCGGCGGTCGCCCCGGCGCGCCAAGTCGCTGGCTTGGCCGTCGCGCTGCTCGCAACGCCCGAAAACGCGAGGACCCTTCAATGGCCAAGCGTCGCAATTGCACGCCCGATGACACCTGGTACCCAACCGAGCCGAGTTCGGCGCATCGCCTGCCGTCGAATTTTCGATCACGTGGGTCAAACCAAGGCGTGCTCGTCACGACCGGCGAGCATCGACGCCAGATCTTCTATGAGAGCTCGGGTGAGTGCGGCCTGTTCCACTACGCCTTCGCACGCGGCGATGTCGTCGATGTACTGGAACAGCAGGCTGCCGTTTATCGCGATGACGCTGGCATCGTTCGGAAGCATTATTTCGACGCCATCCTAACTATGCGCGACGGTACGCGCAAAGCGGTCTCGTACAAGCCTAGCCGGCGCGCGGACACCATTGGTTTCGCGGACTACCTCATCGATTTGGCCGCCCGGATCTCCCCGGTAGTCGCCGACGAGATCCTGCTCATCACCGAGCGTGATCTGCCGAAGGACGCACTATATAACGCCGCGTTGTTGCACGACTGTCGGCGCGATCCACCCGGCGACGCCGACGCGGCGGTCCTCTCCGTGCTCGCGACCGTGGTCGGCGAGATCAGCATCGGCGATCTCCGCGACGCGACTGGCTACGGCGGCGAGGCGTTCCGCGCCATCGTCCGCCTGATCGGTTCTCGACGCATCACCACGAAGGGCTTCGCCGCGATCACGGCCGACACCCTCGTCTGGGCAGCGGGTGCGGAGGGCGCGCGATGACCGGCGGCTCCTCGATCACACCGCGCTATCGGGTCGACCCGGCCGACCGCCTCGTCTTGGGCGGCGGCCAGGTGCTGACCTGCAAAGGGCTGACGGCGACCGGCTACCTTCTGCAGCCGTTCGGGTCGGACATGACCGACCACGTCTCGTTCGAGCAGTTCGAGCGGGCGCGGCAGCACCCCGACTTCCGCCAGGACACCATGTTCTACACAGAGCCGCGGGCGCGGGCCCGGGCTCGTACGCTCATCGAAAGCGACGACGAGATCCCGGCCGAGGAGATGCCAGACGTGCGCTGGCGGGAGGCGTGCGTCCGCGCCTTCTTGGATTTCGAGGCGCAAGACTGCCGGAATCCGCCGCCGGCGGGACAGCAGCGGGTGAACCGCACTGAGGCTGGTCTCAAAGAGGCCATGCGCCGCGCCGGACCGCAACTGATGCAACTCGACTACGCCAAGAAGGCGGGGTCGGGCCTAAAGCGCACCGCCCGAGGGGTGAAAGCGCCGCCTCTGAGCAAATCGGGCAATCGCCGCAAGGCACGTGCCGGTCAGAAGATCTCGTTCCGTGCTCCGCCCGGTCCGAGAACGCTGCTCCGATATGTCGTGTCCTATGAGGAGGCAGGATGCCAGGCCTGGGGCCTGCGGCAGTGTCACTGCAACAGTGGCAATCGCGAGCCGCGCTTCGAGCCCGAGGAGTACGCGCTGATGATGGAGGCGGTGTATGCCTATCTCAGCACAAAGCGCCCGAGCTATGAGCAATGCTATAAAGACTACGAAGACGATTTAAAACGCAAGAACGAGGAGCGTGCCGCGGCCGGGTTGCCGCCGCTGCGCCAGATCGGTGCTTCGACATATCGAGCTCGGATCAAGCGGTTCTCACGATTTCAGCGGGACTGCGCCCGGCACGGCATCGATTACGCCATCCGCCGAAACTGTGGTGTCCGGCGTAAATTCGAGGTCACCCGCATCGGCGAGCTCGTCCAGATAGACGGCTTCAAGGTATCGCTCATCCACATGGCCGTCGAGAGCGGCCTTTGGGCGACGCTGACACCCGAACAGCAGAAGGCCGTGCCGAAGGAACGATGGATCCTCCTCCGGGCGATCGATGTCGCCTCTCGCTGCATCCTCGCGGAGGTCATCGCGCCGACCGAGACCACTGCGGCGGCCGCGGTCCTCCTGCGGATGATGATCAAGGACAAGACCCCTCTCGCCGCCGCGATGGGTGCTAGGACGGCGTGGGACTACGCCTGCGTCCCGCACGCGATCGCGACCGATGCCGGAGCCGCGTTCCGGTCAGATCGGTTTCGGCAGATGCTCGCGGACCTCGGGATTACGTTCGTCGCACCCCAGGTTGGACAGCCGAACAAGCGCGCGCATGTCGAACGCAGCTTCGGCACGACACGGACGCAGTTCCTGACACACTTCGCCGGTCAAACCTTTGCGAATGTCGGTGACAAAGGAGACTACGACCCCGGCAAGAATGCCAACCTCTTCGTCGACGAGCTCGCTCGTGCGCTCGTCCTGTACGACGTCGACATCTACCACAACTCGCCGCACGAGAGCCTGTACGGTGAGACCCCTCGCAACTGCTGGCAGCGCCTCATGGTCGAGAGCGGATGCTCCCGGGTCACGCCCGGCGCGCATCAGCTAAGAGCGATCTTCGGGATCCCTCTCAGCCGTACCGTTGGCAAGCGAGGCATCCGATTCCTCGGCCTGCACTACCAGTCCAGCGACCTGGCGGCGCTGCTCGCCGACAAGGGTGAGATCGAGATCCCGGTCCGGGTCGACCCGGACAACCTCGGCTGGATCTCCGTCCAGATCTGCAAGACCTGGAAATCCGTACCCTGTGCAACCAGCGGGCTGGAGGGAGCATCGATTCAGGAATGGCTTGCTGTCGTCGAGGATCAGCGACGCCGATACTCGATCGCCGCTGCAGCCAGTCGGCCGATCATCGCCGATGCGCTCCGGCAAATCCGGGCCATCGCGGCCAAGGCCGAACGCCGCTTCAACATCGCGCCGCATACCTACGATGCAAACGCGATCGGTCGCGCTGAGAAGGAGATTCTGCACGGGTTCGACATCCCCGAAGACGCCAGTCGTCAGGTCAAGACACCCGGCGAAGATCCACTCGCCAAGGGCATCCCGGTCACCGGCCAGCCCGACCCAGACGCCGCGCCGAAACGATCGACACGCCGATCACGCGGCGAATCCACGCCAACACCCGTCGCACCACCGCCGGCCGACGATGGGGATGAAGACGGCAACGACTGGACGATGGAGACGCCCGATGTCTGACGATTTCACGGGTCCGCTCGATCATTTCCGCCGCGTCGCCTCAGAGCAGCGGCGTGAGCGTATCAAAATCATGCAGGTCATTCGGGGGACCTATTTTCGGCACACGCGACACAGCGAGATCGAGGAGTATGTCGAAGACCTGATCGATTTTCTTCAAGAGCAGCGCGTTTCTTCCCAGCCGGCAGGTGAGCACGAGGCATACGGAATAGCGGTTATCGGTGAGCCGCGCGCTGGCAAGAGCTTCCTACTTCGCCGGATCTTCAACCAGAGTCCGTCCTTCCCCGGCTACGGCCAGGAGGGGTCGCGCTGCCCCCTGGTGACGGTAATCCCGCAAGGGGATTGTACCCTCGATCGCTTCACGATCGACGCCCTACGGGCGCTAGGAACGCCGGTCCATGATGTTCCCCATCAAGAGACTCGGCTCGCCCACATGGTGCGTGATCACTTGCGCCTGATGGGCGCGAAGATCCTGCACATCGACGAAGCCCACCACATCACCCAGCCTGCCAACGTGAGGCAGATCAAGAAGATCATCAACACTTTCAAATGCCTGATGATCGATAAGGAGTGGCCCATAGGCGTGATCTTTTCCGGCATCCCCGAACTCACCGGCACTCTGCAGAAGGACCGACAGCTTCAAGCTCGCCTGAAGTTCGTACGACTGGCTGACCTAACCTTGGAGGGCGACGTCCACAAAATCGGATGGATCGTTCGGCAACTCACCGGCCTCGCGAAGCTGGAGGTCACCGCCGAACACGCCGACTCGCTCGCCCCCCGCCTGATCCATGCGGGTGGGTATCAGCTCGGCCGATCGATCGAGTATGTCCATGACGCCATTCAGGAGCGGCTCAAGCGCATCGACCGCTTGCCCGCAGCGGACAAGATGTCCGGTCGGGCGCTTTGCCCAGCCGACTTCGCAAAGGCCTATGCGCGCAACACCGGCGTTCAAGCCGCCGACAATCCCTTCGTCGCGGACGATTGGAAATCGACCGATCCCTTCCAGACGCTCGACCGCAGGTCCGATTGCGACGATTCGGACTCTGCGCCGATGCGCAATGCCTCGCGGAAGGGGAAGTAGCCATGGCCAAGCTCTTCCCCTTCATGCCCATGATGTCAGACGAGAGCGTGCCGAGCTTCTGCGCTCGCCTCTCTGCCCTTCACCGTGTGTCCTCGGTACGAACGTTCTTCCGCTATCTGGGGCTGCGATTTTCGAAGATCGTCGCCGGCGATCCGTCGGCGCTCGATCAACTCGCGGAGTTGACGGCCGTACCGGTTGGCGACCTCGCTCGGCAAAGCCTTCGGCGAGAGGGCAGGACATACTCGTATCGCGGACAGATCGCGCTCCAGCCAATGATGCGCCGCAGCTGCGTGTACGTATGCCCACGATGCCTCGTCGAGGACGTCGCTCAAGCCCGATACCCGCCGATCGCTACCTGCTACGGTCGCGTCGCCTGGCAGTTCGCACCGCTTCGCGCCTGCGGACGGCACAACGTGCTTCTGGAGAAGTTCGGCCGACCGCTACACGGCTCGAACGCGCATGACTTCGCTCGAACGATCGGGCCTTCTCTGCACACCCTGGAAAGGAGCGCCGATGACGCCGTCACCGTCCCGCCTTCGGCGGCCGAGGCATATTTGAAGGCGCGGCTCGACGGGTCGCCCACGACGTCGCCCTTGCTCGATGAGATGCCCTGGTACGCCGCGGCGCGGACGTGCGAGGCGGTCGGAGCCGTCGCCCTGTTCCGCGCCTCCGTCACGCTGGCCGGCCTAGACGAGACTGATCGGCGGCGCGCAGCCCACGCCGGCTTCGAGATCATGGATGCCGGCAGGCGTTCGGTCGAGAATCTGCTCGACGATCTTCGCTTTGGCCTCAGGTCGCCGGGGACCGGCCGGGAAGGCGCGCCGGCCGTGTACGGGCTCCTGAACGAGCTTCTCACGCGCCCCACACCCGATCCCGCTTACGCTCCCTTGCGGGAGATCGTGTTCCGACATGCCATGCGCACGATCCCGTACGGACCCGGGGCGGTCGTCGTCGGGCTGCCGGTCAAGCGACGCAAGACGCACTCCCTCGTCACGGCAGCTGCCGCGGCTCAACAGCATCAGACGCGGCTGCGGAAGCTCCTCGCCGCCGAGGGGATAATCGCGGCGGACGCGCAACGGAGAGATGCCGACGTCCTGTTCGACGCTAGGCTCGCGGCTCCGTTCCTGCGCCGCATCGCCAAGGGCATGAGCCTTCATGGCGTGGCGGAGCACCTCCGGACCCGATACGCTCATACGCTGACGCTCGCGCGCAGCGGCTTCATCAAGCCCATCGTCGCGAGCGCCGGGGAGACAGATATCCGGCCCAGGTACGCGGCCTTCGACCTCGACGATTTCATCGCCAGCCTGATCGAGGAGGCCGTCGTCCACCCGCAGCCCGAGCGGCCGATCATGGACATCCCGCGAGCCGCCAAGCGGGCCTACTGCACGATCCCGGACGTCCTCCGGTTGATCCTGGCGCGGCAGCTCAGGTGGGTCGGGCTAGACCCGGACGTCTCCGGGTTTCATGCGATCCTCGTCAATGCCGACGAGGTGCTCGATCATGTCCGCGGGCCAGCCCACGACGGCTACACCATGCAGACGCTTCGGGTACGGCTGGGCGTGCATCAACGCGTGGTCGAGGCGCTCATCGCGAAGAGCCACCTACCTCAGGTCGATCGTATCAACCCGGTGAACCGCTGCCCTAACCGCATCGTGTTACCCGAGACGGTGGAAGCCTTCGAGCGCAGGTACGTGTCGCTGTCCGAACTCGCCCAGCGCTGGAGGACGAATGCCTTCCGGTTGAAGAAGGACCTGGATCGGCGAGGAATCGAACCGGCGCTTCGGAATGATCAAGTCTGCGCGACGTTCTATTCAAGAAGACAGCTTCTGTAGCCCGTCGATAAGACGATGACTTGGAAAGCCCTGGCGAAAGCTGGGGCTTTTTCTTTGCGCGAAGCACGTTGTGGGTTGCGGTGGTGCCAGACTAAGCCGTATTTGGACGCAAATTATGCCCTCACATTCTAATGCGAATGGCAAAACCCTAAAATAAAAACGATTATTGTCAGTGACTTGGATGGTGAAATTGGAAATTCTTTGGTGTTCGCCACGATTCATCCTGAAAAGCGTTTGTTTTCAGCGATACCCTAGGGAAACAGCGACTTCGCGACCGTCCGGTGGTACACACGGGTGGTACACACGTGGTTCTGGCGATGTCGCGCCCCTGGCCCCATCCGAAGACCGGCGTCTTCTGGTTCCGAAGGCGGGTGCCGAAGGACTTGCTGGCCCTCGTCGGCCGGCGGGAGGAGAAGGCGAGCCTCGCGACGAAGGACGTCGGCGAGGCCAAGCGCCGCCACGCCGCGCATGCCGCCCAGGTCGAAGCCCGCTGGGCGAACCTGCGGGCCGGCGTGCGGCGGCTCAACCTGCTTGAGGTCAACGCAATCGCGGGCGAGGTCTACGACGACCTGATCGCCAAGTTCCAGGTCGGCCGGTTCTCGCCGGTCTACAACCTGGCCACGACCGGGATCATCGAGCGGTTCGTGGAGGATACCGGTTCGACGAACCGCGCGGCGTTCCTGCGACTGTACGGGCCGGAGATCGACGGTCACCTCGCCCGAAAAGGGTTGGTCGTCGATCCGGAGACGCGAGGCTCCCTGGAGTATGCGATCGCCAAGGCGATCCTTCAGGCGAACACGCAGAGCCTGAAGTACCTCGACGGGGATTTCAGCCCGGATCCGATGGCCGGGCGCTTTCCCAAGATGCCGGCCAAGCCGGTCACGGTCGCCCTGCCGCTCGACGAATGGTTCTCGAAATACGCCGAGGCCTCGAAGCTCGCCGCCTCGACCCGGAAGCGGTGGCGGCCGGCCCTGGCGACGCTGGAGGCGTCCGTCGGGCACGGCGATCTCGCCCGCGTCACCCCGGACAACATCGCCGACTGGGTCGACGCCCTGGCCGCGGACGGGCGCGCCGACAAGACCATCCGCGATGTCTACCTTGCTTCAGCCAAGGCGCTGTTCGGATGGATGCAGGGCAAGCGGAAGATCGCCGCGAACCCTTGCGCCGGCCTACGCGTGAAGGTGGTCGAGGGACCCGTCCTGCGCGAACGCTACTTCACCGAGATGGAGATCACGACCATCCTCGCGGCATCCCTCGCGTCCCAGCGGGGTCGCCTGAGCGCCGAGCAGGCTGCGGCCCGCCGCTGGGTGCCCTGGCTGTGCGCCTACTCCGGCGCACGGGTCGGCGAGGTGACGCAGCTGCGCCGCGAGGACATTCGCTTCGAGGGCGGGGTGCGGTTCTTTCGCATCACGCCGGAAGCCGGCACGGTGAAGACGAAGCGGTTCCGCGACGTCCCGATCCACCCGCACCTGATCGAGATGGGTTTCCTCGACTATGTCGACACGCGATCAAAGGAGCTGTTCTTCGACAAGGCGCGGGGCCGCGGCGGTTCGGACGCCAACCCGCTCTCGAAGAAGGTTGGGGAACGACTGGCGGCCTGGGTCCGGAAGCTCGGGATCACCGACGTCGGCGTGGACCCCAACCACGGCTGGCGGCACAGCTTCAAGACACGCGGGCGGCAGGGCGGGATGAGGGACTCGGTCCTCGACGCCATCCAGGGTCACGCACCGGACACCGAAGGCCGGAAGTACGGAGGATTCACGATCAGGGTGATGGCGAGCGAGATGGAGCTGTTCCCACGGTACACGCTCGCTCACACGGATCGCGAGGCCGAAGTTCCCGTTTGAGCCGTTGGGAGCCTTCGAAGAGGCGGACGGAAAATGGCTCCGCAGACCTCCTAGGCGAACAACGACAGAAGGGTCCGGCTCGATGCGTTGGCGATGCTAAGCCCTTGCACGGCGAGTTCCCGCTGGGTCTGCAGCGCCTTCAACTTGCTTACCTCCGTCTCGATATCCGCATCGACCAAGACGCCGATGGCACGTTCGTTGGTCTTGACGAGCGCGTCGAGGAACATCCTCTGGCCTTCGACGAGCGTCTTGCCCGCGCCAAGTCGCGTACCGGCATCGGTCACGCTTCCGATGGCCGTTTCGACATCCCGGATGACGTCCAGGAGCGTAGCGTCCCCCAAGGGACCAGTCATATCCGAGACGTCGAGCGTGGCGATCGCGTGGCCGGAGGCGCCGGCCGTGTCGAGCAACCCGCGGACCGGTACCGGCGGACTGCCGTCGCGGCCAACGGCAGAACTGGGGCGAGATGACACGAAATATTCGCCCCCGACAGCGGACTGACCCGGCGTGAACCCGAAGGCGGCGGCGTCGGGGCCGCCGACCGTGACGTGCGCCGAGGGGCCTTCCAGACTGTTGCTGGCGGAAAACCGGCTTTGGCTGCCATCGTATTGGGCCCACATCGAGAAGCCGACATCGGTCCGGTTGTCCGCATGGCGCCAGAACATCCAAGCCATCTCGTGGAACGTCACCGAGGTCAGGTCGGCAGGCGGCGGTTGGCTGTTCGCGTCGAAGGTGAAGGTGACCGAGGACGTGCCGTCGCCGAGCGTGACGCTCTTCGAGTTCGTGCCCGACAGGTCGATATTCTGATAGGCGTTCGTCGCGGTGGCAAAGGGGCGACTGAAACGAAGATCCGGTGCCGGGGCGACGGCAAGGTCGGCGCTGACATGTCCTACGCTCGGCTGGACCGCCTGCAGGCTGAGCGACGCCGCGGCACCGGTCGCGGTGGTGGCGAAGCTCAGGCGTCCGTCCGCCGTCAGCGCCGCGGTAACGTTACCCGTCCCGCCCCATGAGGCGATCTGGGCCTCGATCGCTTCGGTCAGTTCGGCAGGGGTGACCGCCGCCAGATCGGTAACCCGTGACGCCAGGGTTGTCCCGTTCACGCGGATGTCGTTCGATCCGTCCTCCGTGGTCACCCGCAAGCTGACCTCCAGCGGTCCCGTGAAGTCCGCACGCCCGTTGCTTGCGAAGGCGGGGCTCATCGCCAAAGGCAGGGGGCCGGTGATCGTCGCCGGTGTCGGCTCGATCCGGACGAAGGTGGCGCTGGCGTCGTAGAGCTTGAGCGCCTCGATATCGACCGGGAAGGTCGAGAAGCCCACCGTACCCGAGGGCGCGCGGGAGAACCCTGCGACGATGTCCTCGCTTGCGCGGTAGGTGGCGGATCCGGAGTCGACCGAGAGCCAATTCCGGCCGGCCGATACGGATGTGTCGGCGGTGGCCCGCATCCGGGCCTGGATCGCGGCGACCTCAGTCTGGATCTTGGGCCGGTCGACGCCGGTTGTCAGGGCGGTCTGGAGCGTCGCGCGTAGCGTCCGGAGATCGGATAGGACACCGTCGATGCCAGCATAGGCCACATCGAACGCCGCGGCACCCAAGCCGAGCGTGTCGACCACCGCGCGCAACGAGGCGTTGTCGGTTCGGATCGCCGTCGCGATCGACCAGTAGGCCGCGCTGTCCGAGGCGGTCGAGATCCTCTGCCCCGTCGCCAGGCGATTGCCGGTCGTGGCGAGTTGCGCCGTGATGCCCTTGAGCGTCCCGAGCGCCGTCAGGGCGGCGGTGTTCGTCGAAAGGCTCGTCACGGGTCTGCTCTTGTTGAATCATGCCGCGTTCGTTCGAGGTGGCGCGAGGCACCCGGCGGCCCGCTCGCCCTCATCCCCGGCATAGGGCAGGCAGTAGTCATCGGGACGCCGATTAAGGAGCGGTTGCCGGGCCAGGTCGCTCGACGGCGGAGCGCACGCGTTCCTCCGCCAGCCTTTCGAACGCGCGCTTCAGCCCGAACTCCCGGCCCGTCCGGCGCCCCTTCGGATCGACCGGACGGACATCGTCGATCCTCCACCAGCCATCCTCCTCGACGAAGGCGACCACGATGCTGCGGTTGAACGACGGCAACGGCGCGTCCTCGTTCGTGTAGTGCAGCGTCGCCGTGGCGGATGCCTTCACCGGATTGGCCGCATGGTCGTATCGCAGGCCGGCAACCTCCACGACCCTGTCGGGCACGTCGTATCCGAAGCCGAGAATGGTCGGCCCCAGATTGTCCTCGTCCCTCGGAACGGCATCGTAGGCAGCCTTGAAGCCTTTGGAGAGCAGGCCCGTCATGTTGCCGTTCTTCTCCAGACGCATCTGATCGGCGATGAGCTGAACCGGATCGAGCGTGGCCCGTCGGGCGGCCGAGGCATCGGGTCGACCGCTGGGCGTCGTCGGGTTCTCGCGCGGCCCCGGGACCTGCGTCGGCGCAGGCCCCGCGCTTACAGCCGCCCCGAGGCAAACCAGTACGGCAGCGGCTGGCAGTCCGAGTTTCACGGTACGCATGTCCATCTCCGTACGTTTGCCGGCGCGGGGAAGGTCGTCGTCTCGCCGAGCTTGAGGGCGGCTCACCGATCCGCGATCGCGAGGGTTCCGTCCGCCTGCTTGAAGAAGCGCCCCGTGCTCACGCCCCTGTCGACGCCGTTGATGGCGAAGCTGATTTCGCAGACGTGGCCGGGCACTCCTATGGCGGGCTTGCACCCATGGGATTTGAAGGCCGAGAGCATCGGCTCCGGCGGTGGCCGACTGCTGATCAGGGCCATTCCGGCCACATGGATCTTGTAGGAGGCCATCAACGCGTTCGTGATGGCTCGCCTCATCGCCGATTCCGTCGGCTCGTCGCTGCAGGCCGCGAGCGTCAGGCAGAGGCCCGCTGCGAGGAAGGTTGCACTCTTCATGGGTCGGTGGTCCTGATTTGGAGACGATGCGTCCGGACGACCGGACGTGCCGTCACCGGACGGGGGCGGGTGTCGAGGGGGCGATCGAGGGCGTGGCCGGCGGGCGATGGGACGAGCCCTGCCCGCCGGGTCCGAAGGCCGAGCTTCAGGGCATGGCGATGCGGTAGGTCTTGCGGCCGGTCGGGCAGCAGTGGCTGTCGCCGCGTCGCGGCACGGCGACCGCGAAGGTCGCGGTCCGATCGCCGAAAGTGACCTTGCCCGCCAACGGGTTCCGGACCTCCGTAAGGGTCCGGAGATGCCGCCAGCCCGTCTGGCCGGCCCGGAAGATCGCGGCCGCGGTCGCGGTGGAGTTGCCGGTGGGATCCGGCAGGTAGGTCACGAAGGCAATCGCCGTCGATGCGTCCGGCGAGGACCGAAGTTCGACATGCGTGTCGTCGTCCATCGTGCAGCGGCGATCGTTGCCGTTCGGATCGACACAGACGATCGACCGGTCGGTGCCGAACCAGGACCGGACAGCCTCCGGCAGTTCGACGGCGGATGCGGTTCCCGCCTGCAAAAGGAGGAGAATGGCGGCAAGGCAGATCCCGCAAGGGTTAGGTCTCGACATCGTATGCAGCCTCACTCGACCATCGTGAGGGTGCCGTCGGCCGCCTTGACGAAGCGGCCATTGGCTTTGCTGCCGCGGCTTCCGTTAACCGTCGCCTCGAACTCGCAGCGGTATCCGGCGTCGGGCTGGGCCGGTTTGCAGCTGATCTTTCGAAAATCCTCGATCACGGGCATCGGCTGAGGCTGCCGACGCTGTCCCATCATGGTGGCGGGCGCAGCGGCCTGCTGCCGGGACATGCGGGACATGAAGTCGTTCATGGCCTTCACCATCGCCGCTTCGGTCGGCTCGTCGCTGCAGGCGCCGAGAGCCAGGCCGAGCACGGCCAGCAGGGGAAACACGGGTTTGGGGAGCATGGGACTTGTCCGCCGAGGTCGATAAGGGGCGCGGATGGTGGGCGGCGGATGACGGCCGCCCGTGGTTTCGGCGATCAGCGCAGGAGCTGGAGAATGCCCTGGTTGGCCTGGTTGGCGAGCGAGAGCGCCGAGATGCCGAGCGACTGCCGCGTCGACAGCGCCTGGGAGTTGGCCGCCTCCTCGTTCATGTCGGCATTGGTCAGGTTCGCCGCCCCCGTTTCGAGCACGTTGACGAGGTTCTTCGTGAAGTCCTGGCGCGTCTGCACCACCGACAGGTTCGAGCCCAGCGTCGAGGACAAGGAGTTCAGGGACGTCAGCGCATTGGTGAGGGTGTTGGAGGCCTTCGTCAGGTCGGCGTTGTTCTGCACGCCGAAATCCGCACCCGGTTGTGTCGACGCGCTGTCGACGAGGCTGCCGATGCCAAGGCTGGAAGCGGTGAGGGCGTCGCCCTGCACGTCGAGCTTGGACTGCGCGCCGCCGGTCTTCTCGTTGAAGACCACCGTGAGCTTGTCGCCGGCCAGCAGGTTGGTGCCGTTGAAGCCGGCGTCCTGAGCCGCCTGGTTGATCTGGGTGCGCAGGTTCTTGAACTGGTCGACCAGGGCCGAACGCTGTGCCGAGGTGCCACCGCCGGTCACCCCGCTCGTCGTGGCCGTGCCGAATAGGAGGGCGGTGTCCGCCGTGGAGGCCGCGAAGGTGCCCGCAGTCGTAGCGCCGAGGCTGACGGTGAGCGCGTCCGAGCCGCTGCCCGTCACGCTCAGGAGGCCGTTGGAATCGACCGAGGCGTTCGCGATGCCCGACTTGTTGATCGCGTTGACGACGTCGCCGACGGTGTCGGTCGCGGCGACCGTGTAGGTGTAGACGGCATTGCCGGCCGTGAGCTGCACCTGGTTGGCGGCACTGGCGCTGAGGCCGAGGTTGCCGCTGGCGGAGCCCGTCGCGGGCGCGGCGGTGCCGAGCACGGTCTTGGCCATGGCGACGTCGCGCTGGCTCTTGCCCGTGGTGCTCGCCTCGCCGGAGCTGCCCAGCGCCACGGTGCCGGCGACCTTCGGCAGGTTGGTGGCCGCGTTCGACTGCGCTTGGCTGACCACCGACTGGAGTTGCTTCACCAGCGAGGTGACGGTGTCGATGCCCTTGGCGGCGGCCTGGATGGTCTGGATGCCGTTGGAGATGCCGTCGAGCAGGCCGGACAGGGCGGTGGAACGGTTCGAGAGGTTCTGGGCGGTGAAGAAGTTCACCGGGTTGTCGAGGGCCGAGTTGACCTTCTTGCCGGTGGAAAGCCGGCCCTGGTTCGTGGCGGCCAGGCCGGCGGTGTCCTGCAGCGAGAGCAGGTTCTGCCGCGTAGCGGCGGACAGGGTGATGGACGAGGACATCGGCGAGACCTTCGAGGGTCGCGGGGATCGCGACGACCTGCGAAGTTTCGGGTCCGAGGCCTTGCCCGCCGGGTGGACGTTTCGCGCCGTCCGACACGAGGAGCGGACGAACCGTCTCGGATCGCGGATGTTTCGTCTCGCGCGTCCGGCGCTTGCTTCAGCCCGGGTCACAGCTCCCGCAGCCAAGCCATGGGTGCGGCGTCCGGTGTCGAGAGATGGGCATCGTCCCGGGATGAGGACACATCCGCAGGCCAGAGCCCGTATCGGCGGTGGAAGGCCCGGCTGAAGACGCGGTCGCTGGCGAAGCCGCATTCATGGGCGAGCCGGGCGACCATCGGCCTTCGCCCTTTGGCGGTGCTGAGCCGCCGCATCGCCAACGCCAGCCGACGGTCGCGGATGTAGGTGGCGATGCCCCCATCGCCGCCGAACGCTCGATACAGCGATGCCCGCGACAGCCCGAAATTCGCCATCAGCATCGGTGCATCGACGACCGCGAGGTTGGCTTCGATGAAGCGTCGGATTGCGATGCCGGTTGGATCGATCGACCCATCCCAGCCGCGCTCAGCCGTGTGCGCAAGGACGGCCCGGCACAGCGCGAGCGTTGCTGGTACGAGATGGGGTGCCGGCAGACAGGTGGCGAGATTACACAGGTGGTCGGCCAGAAGGCGGATCATGGGGAGCCCGGCTCCGAGAATCCTTCCGTGCCGGACCGGGATACCATCGGCACCGTCCGCCAGAAGCCGGCGAGGCAGGACGAGTTCGACGCCGACGGATGCCTCAGCTTCGATCCGGATGGCGCGCGCGAGGTCGAGCAAGACGATGTCACCGGGGCCGGCCTCGCCGACCGACCCACCGATGTCGATGCGCGCCCGACCGCGGCCGTGGGTGCGCAGGACGAGATGATCGAGCGCCTGCCGAACGGCGAGGGATTCCGAGCGCTTGATCGTCTGTGCCGGTGCCTCGAAGTCACCGAGGATCGCGTCACCGAGATGGTGGTAGCGATGGAAGGCGCCGACGGGCACCGGCGTGGCGGGGTCGAGACGCACCTCCATCAGGGGGGCGAGGCTGGCGATCCAGGCCCGGCCGCGCCGCGCATCCTGCGGGATGTGCGCGAAACGGTGCTCGACGATCACCGGACCGCTACTGGCAGCTGGTCCGCTCGCTCACGAGTGCGACCACCCGAGAGGCCCGCTACCACATGCGAGCGGCGATCTCCTGTTCCTCGGCACCCATCACGTCGGCATAGATGGCCGTGGTCGCCATGCTGGCATGACCGAGCCAGCGCTGCAGCAGGTTGAGCGGCACGCCCGAGCGCACGGCGTGCACGCCGAAGCCGTGGCGCAGCCCCTTCGGCGAGGCCGCGCTCGCGCCGACCCCGGCGGCCCGCATCACCCGCTTCACGTGCCGCCATGCGGTGGAGCGGGCCATCGGCCACAGCTGCGCATCTGGTGCCCCGGCACCATGAACCCGTGCGAGCGCGGTCAGGAGTTTGGCCGGGACCGGCACCTCGCGCACAAGGCCGCTGCGACGCTTCTTGAGACAGCGGACAGTGACGATCCGGCCGTCGTGATCGATGTCGGCATGGGTCAGGCCGAGCGCTTCGCTGACCCGGCAACCTGTCCAGGCCAGGGTCAGGCACAGCGTCCCGATCTCGGGCGGCTCGGTCGAGGCGGCCTCCAGGAAGCGCATTCGCTCGCCGGGTGTGAGGTATTTGCGCCGGCCCCGGACGGTGTGGAGCGTCATGCCGACGGTCGGCGAAGTGCGGAGCATGCTGGCGGGTCCCGGGACCATCCGACATGAGCCGGCCGGATGCCGGATCACGGGACGGAATTGCCAATTTTGTACCACCCCACATTGCCGGCCAGGCGCGCCTAGGGGCTCGGGAAGCATCCGATGCGATTTTTCAGGAACAAACGATCCAATCTTGCGGCTAAAAGCGTAGAGAGAGGAATGCTTTCAACAAAATTGGCAATAGTGTTTCACGAATCGGTAGTCGAAGGCGTCGCCTCTTGCAATGACGAAGCCGCCGCCGGTAGCTATGGCGTATGCCCGTCTTGCTTATCGACATGGCCACGGCTCGCCGTTCCTTCCGCGCCCGCGGTGGCTTGAACCCACGCGACGGCGGCGGCGCGTCCACGGCGCTCATAGACGCCCATACGGAATGCGGGGGGACGTCCATGGCCCGGATCGGGGTGCTTTGAAGTGTCGTCGGTCAGCCTGCCGGGACGCTACCTGGACGGATCGGGCACGGAGCGTGAATGTATGCTCCGTGGCGACACCCCCGAGACGCTGGAGGTCACGGGCGGCCACGTACCGATCCCCGGCGAACGGATCGTCTGCCGCATTCCCGGGCTCGGCCTTCTCGCGGGACGCGCGGTGAGGCCCGCGGATAGAGTGTTCCGCCTCGGTCTGGAGGCGGGTCCCGCCCAGAGGTCTCGGCTTGCGGCGCGTCTCGCGTGGCATGCCGCTCAGGCGAGCGGAGCGCCGGACCGGCGTGAGGCGGTCCGGGTCGTGCCGGTCCAGACAGAGGTGGTCGTGATCTGGGACGGTGGCGAAGCCCTTGGTCGACTGCGCGACGTCTCCATCAACGGAGCATCCGTCGATCTGACGCCACGTCCCGGAATTGGGGCATCGGCTACGATCGGCCGGCGTCGAAGTCAGGTCGTCCGCCATACCGAAGGCGGTATCGGCGTCCGATTCGTCCTCCCGCTGAGCCCTCAGGACGTGACCGAGAACATCGTTCTTTGAGCCGCCTCGGCTGCTCGGTAAGGTCGTCCACCAATTCCCTGCAGGGTCTCGAATGGGTTGTTTGGAGACCTATCGAAGGGGGATGCCCCAGATATCTTTGAGCCCCCATAACCTCCACGCGCGTTCCTTCTCGTAGGCATTCCGCTCCTCGATCCGGGCGACCGCCGCCCGGGCGCGCTCGGCTGCCGACAGGCATGACGCCACGGCCGGATCCAGTCCCGAGAGGCCCCGTCGCAGGATCAGGGCCCGGCCGGGTGGGAGCGTTCGAAGGCGTCGGAGCGCATGGCCCGCACCGCCGTCGTCACCTCGGCCACCGCCTCCGTCAGGTCCGCCAGTACCTCGATCAGGTCCTCGAATCCCGAGCCCTCGGTCTCGCTCGGCTCCGGCGCCAGCATTCCGACGATCGCCCGCAGCAGCCGATCCTGCGCGTCGAACCGGCGCGCGATTTCCATTCCATCCATGTCCCACCGCCTCCAAGGTCAGGCTGCCGATCCGTTCCTTCACGGCGGCGGCCAAGATCCGCTTCCCCTCGAAGCGGCGGGCCGCCGCTCCGATCACGCGCGTCGCGAGGTGCGCGCCGCCGCTCCCGTCGATGATGACGGCCCCCTTGCGCCCACGACGCAGATCGAGGCCGCGGGCCCGGAGAGCCGCCAAGAAGGTCGGCCCGTCGGCACTGTCGTGCCACGCCGCCAGCGCCGCCCGGCGCACGGCGTCGAGGGGCGTATCGGTGCGTTCCTGCTGCAACCGTTCGGCGGGTGTGAGCGGAGCGATCGGGCGTGCCCGTTCCAGGCTTCCGGACCGCGTCAGCCAATCGGCGACGTCGGGGCGTCCCTCGTCGCGGAGGCGCCGGGCGAGGCTCCGTGCGTGTTTTGACGCCACCGGCGCCATGCCGAACGCGTGCTCGACGATCCGGCTGACCTTCTCACGACGCGGGTAGTCCCAGGCCAGGTCGATCACCGAACCGTCGGGCCGGACGAGGCCGTAGACGCGATGCTCGTGGTGGCGCCCGTGCTTCACGTGCTCGACACCGCAGAACGGCTGCCCTTCCATGCCGAACTCGGCCTCGAACAGCGCCCACCACCGCGCCCGCGCCGCAACCTCGTCGGCGATGCCGGCATCCGGGTCGAGATGGACGTGGTAGATCGGCCGATCGGTTCGGCCGCCGAGCGACAGCGCGACCAGTTCGCGCACCTGCGCCGTGAGGCCGGCGCTGCCGAGGCCGCGTGCGGGGATGACGACGACCGCCTCGTTCTCCGGGTTCAAGAGATGACGGGCGAGCGCGTCGCCAATGCCTCGGCCGCGCGTGGCCCCGGAGATCATCGCCGGGCATGCCGCATCAGCACGGGGATGAGCAGGTCCCGCGCCCGATCGAGCCCGGCGCGGGCGGCCCGCCCGTCGAACAGCGAGATCGCTGCGTTGACCGAGGCGAGCTCTCGCACCGCTGCCGCGATCGCCGTGACTTCTTCCTTGGGCAGGCGCACGGGCCGGCCGCTGTGCGCGTCGACATCGGATTGCAGCGGCGTCCTCTCCAGGATGAGCCGCCGGACCCATGCGCTGGCACTCAGCCCCTCGCGGCGGGACGCGACGACGATGGCCTGGGCCAGTTCCGGGCTGACCCGGGTGACGAACCGCTGCTGCAGCGTCTGCCGCTTGCCGGACAGCGGGCTGGTGCCCGGTTCCGTTTCGAGCAACGCGAGCACCGCGGGATTTTCGGATTTCTCGGACATCGGCACGTCGATTCAAGCTGCGGGGTTGGGGTTGGATTGGTTCGGAGGGACGGGATGCTGGACCGCCTCGTCGGGCACCGGCTCCGGGCCGCCGCCCTCTCCCTCGCCGCGCCGCCGCCTGCGCTCGGCCCGCTGCAGAGCCGCCCTTTGGCGTTCGGCGAGAATGTCCCGGACCAGGGACGGGACGGCCAACGGATCGGGCGGCCGATCGCCGTAGCGGCGGGCACGCTCGGCAAGGCGGTCGTGCGTGGCGATCGCCCGTTCCCAGAGTTCGATGTCGGCCGTCATCTGGTCGGCCGCGATCATGCGCTCGCGACGCTCGTCGACGTCCGGGCGAGCTCGCCATGCGGATTGCCCGGTCAGGCGCCGGGCATACTGCCATCCCCAGATCTCAGGTCCCATCGCCGCGATCAGCGGATCCATGTCGGCGGGCCGCGCCGTCTCGAACGTGCCCATGGCGAGACGCTGGGCGTACTCGCGTGTCGCGGTCGCGAGCGAGAGGATGCGGATGGAGCCGAACCCTGGCGGCCGGATCGGGCGAGGAGGCGCAGTCGGCACCGGAGCCGGTACGGTCACCTCTCGGTGACGCCGCAGAACGACCAGTAAAATTTTAGACAAAGCTTTCCGCATGACAAGTGTGTGCACAGCGCCGGATGACAAATTTCGCGGGAGAATGAAGCACCAGAGTAATATTCAGGAAAGTTGCATGACCATATTGACAGATCTCGGATTTCTCCTGTCCAAAAATGCAACCTAAGGTAATGCTGATCCGCCTTGGTCCGGACCGCACCGCGCCTGCAATCCACGCGGGAGGTCACAAGCCGTGCGAATCGGCTCGATCAGGCGAATGAAGCCGCTTGTTTGGTCCAAGTCCCTGATACAACGACCGATTCGCTTAGGTTTGGGTGCTGACGGCGCGCGGATGGGACGAGAATGTTGCAACAGCCATGGCTTGTATCGAAGCGGAGCATCGCGAGCCGCCGTCCCGGATTTGGCGATACCGAAGCGAACGGCAACAATCGGCACTCAACCAGCGCGGAGAGTGACGTTGTTTGCACAATTCTTAAAAATACTCGGACTGGGGCGGCCCGCTCGTTCCAGGGATGGCGGACGTACGTCGGGAGCCAAGTCACGCGAGGGGCTCTCGAAAGGCCCGGCGGCAAAGGCCGCTGGGCCGTCACGGCCAGCGCATGACAAGTCGCAGTTTGCCAGCCGCGAGCCGGTGGAGAGGGGGCGGGCGAGAGAGCCAGCCATGGCCGTCGTCACAAGTGACGCCGTCCAGATGCCGCCGCCGCGGGCGGCGTCACCAGGGCTCCCGCCCGTGGACCCGGTGACACAGCTGAGGGCCGCAGGAGATACGAAGGCGGTCGCGATGGCTGCACGGCAAGTGGCGGAATCGGATGGCGGCGTTCGGCCAGGCCCCGGTCTGGTGAACGCCCGACGGCCCGATTCCGACGATTTTCAGCAAGTCGACGCCAATCTCAGCGGCCGAGCCCAGGCTTGGTATCGCCCAGAACTGGTCAAAAATGTCGCAGGGGAAAGAGGCTCTGATCCTTGGGGGGATCCTTTGCCAACGATCTCTTTGCCGACCTGTCAGAAACCCTTCCCTCCCTACGAGCAGCCAGCCGAGACGAACGAGGATGCCGCAGCCGGCGAGGGAAGTCGGATGGATATTTCCGAAGCATTCGCAGGAACTTGTCGGCATTCCATGGAAGAGAAGGGCAAGGATCGATTGTCCGATCCTTGTTTCGACCGGGACAAAAGCATTCCCGACGCGACCCCGTCATGCCCACCGCAAGTCGAGCCCCAATCCCTGGCCCTAGACTCCTCGACGAAAACCGGGTTGGCTTGCGCGAGCCAGCCGGCCAAGCGGTCGACCCGGGTTCCCCCGCGGATCGCCGACCGGCCCAGACCGGAGGAGTGGACCGATGACGAACTGCTGACCCTACCCGAGGCCGCCGCGCTGTTCTGGCCGGCAGGCCCGATCACCACGAATACCCTCAGGACCGCGGGCCGCGACGGCAGCCTCGCGATCACCAAGGTAGCGGGCAAGTTCTTCACGACACCGATGGCGATCCGCCGGATGGGCCTCGATGAGATCGGGGGGAAGCTTAAGCAATCGAAGCAGGACGAGACGGCAACGACTTCGACACTGCAGATGAAGATCGCCGAGGCTCAGAGGCTCGGCGGAGGGCGCGCGCGTTCGAGACGCGCTGCCAAAAGATCTGTCGCGACTGCCACCAACGGTGGCTCGGGGCAGTAAGCGGCGGACACAGGGCGTTTCAACTTGGCGGTAGACCGCCCCGCATCCGCCATTCGTAGCACCGGCATGCGTGCCAGCACAGGTAGGCCAGAGTACGATGAGGCGAGAGAAAATGCAACGGGACGCGTTCGCGCGTGCCGAGGATGACGTGCGCGTCGCACTGATGACCTCAGCGGCGGCGATCCCGGAACCGGACTGCAAGCGTGGGCCGGCCTCAGATGGACCGCATCTGATCACGCGCCGTTCCAAGACGGATCCCACGAGGTTCACGTGGTACATCCGGGACGGTAGGCACGAGGAGTCTACGCGTCAGCCCCTGGCGGAGCGGAAGAAGGCCGATAGGGCGCTCGACCTGTACAAGCTGCAGAAGGAGGCGCGGGAGCGGGGCATCATCGCCCCACGGATGGTGCCCGTCGCGGCGACGGTCAATTACCTCCTCGATGCCGCCCGGCCGCTGGGCGAACCTCCGGTCCCGCGCAAGACGTCCCTGCGCTCCAACGCGGCCAAAGCAGTGGCTAAGCGGTGGAAGAAGTATCGCAAGCTGGCGCGGCGCCTTGCCTCGCTGGCGACCTTCTTCGCGGGGGACACGCTCAAGGACCTCACTACGTCCCGATGCCACGCGTACATCGAGTGGCGGTCGAGCCAGCGCGATGCCCGCTACCGAAAAGACGATCCCGATGTGCCGAACGCCAGCCCGGCGAGCGCGAGGGAGGACATCCGCTTCCTCCGCAAGGCCGTGAAGCTCTACGCCGGCGAGCATGCCCTCGCGTGGCATCCCGACGTCAAGGTGCCTGAACCCGGCAACGGGCGGACGCGCTGGCTGCGTCGGTCAGAGGTGGCTCGGATGTACTGGGCCATCCGCGGCCGCATCTGGGACAGCGAGAGCGGCGACTGGAAGCGCGAGCGAATCTTCGGCTCGCGCGGGAGGGTGCTCACGCGTTACGTCTACCGTGATCCGCAGACCATCGCCAACCGGAAGCCGTTACGGCGCTACCTCATGATCGGCCTGTACACCGGCACCCGCGACGAGGCGATCCGAGACCTGCGCTGGGAATGCTCGGCGGATGGTGGCTGCATCGACGTGGAAGGCCGCTTCATCCATCGGCGCGGGTTCGGGCTGGACCCGAGCAAGGGCAAGCCGCGGATGAGCTCGCGGATCGCCCTCAAGGTCGCGTCGACGCTCGGGCGTTGGCGGAACTCGGATCTTGCGGCCGGAATCGCGGCCGTGGTGCCCCGACCGGACGGGGAACCCTACGCCTCGACCCCGGTCTGGATCTGGGAGGCGGTCGTCGCCGACGCCGGCCTCGACGCGGAGGTGGTGCGGCACACGCTGCGGCACACGGCGGCGACCTGGCTGCGGATCGCCCGCGTCGACGTTCGGGCGGCGGCCGATCTCCTTGGCATGTCGGTGCAGACGGCGGTGAAGATCTACGGCCAGTGGACCCTCGAAGGGCAGGACGCGGCGGCCGACGCATTGGCGTGGTCGCACGGGGTCAAGGCGGCGCACTCCTTCGCCATCGCAGTCCCCTCGACCATCGAGGTGGCGGTCCCGCGCGGCCTGCCGCCGCGCGAGCACCCAACGCAGACCGAGCGGCGGAAACGCGAGCGTGTCCGGGCGGCAGAGGATGTCCGGAAACGCGTCGCGGGCCTCGACCTCTCCGTGCGCCGGGGGACCGGCGGACGTGCCGGGACGCAATAAGGCTGCGTGCCCGGAGCCCGAGGCGTGAATGTCGCTGAAGAAGGCGGGAGCATCCATGGTGGTATGCCCCCGCTTGAGCGAGCCTGGTACCCTGAAGCGCTACCCGAGTCGACGCATGGCCAACATTCCATCAGGTTCCATACCGGTCGCAGACCGCGACATGTTTCGGGACAGCGAGACGATGAGCGTGACCATCCCTGTCACGGAGGAGTTCATCGATTGGTGGGACCGACATTTTCTCCAACCTCACAAACTCACCCCGCAGGCAGTCGCGGACATCCTTCTGCGCGACTTGAAATTTGACGAAAAGGTCACGTTCTATCGTTGCGACATGTCCGATGCCCGCAACTTCGTCCAAGTATCGATCGAGGGCTCAGTTGATTCCTACTGTGTCTACATGGCCGGCCATTCGTTCCATGTAACCCAGGTCCCGAAGAGGGAGGTGCAAGACCGCCACATCGAGATCGACCTAGTCAACGTCAAGCCGGAGTACCAAGGTCAGGGTATAAGCGCCGCCGTGATGGCCAACACCTACGACCTCGCCGGCGCTCTTGGCATGACTGTCATGACCGTCGAGGCATATCTCGAAGGAGGGCCCTACGCGTGGCCGAGCTACGGCTTCATACCGCTGCTCGAATACTGGCCTGTCATACAAGCCAAGATGGAGGACAAGCTGCTTGAGCTTGGCTCACAGGTGCCCCCGGATATCCGTCAGCGGTTGGAGCCGGTTCTGTCGGCCACCGAACCACGGGCGATCTTCGCGCTTCTTGACGAGGATCTGCTGGTGAAGAGCCGAGGGGCTGACGGGACGATCCGAAGGGTCACGTTGGCGAGGGCCTTGCTGGCCGATACCGACCAGCGGTGGTATGGTGTGCTCGACTTGGAGGATTCAGCTTCCAAGAGCCTGTTTTTCGAATGCATCGCGAGGAACGAGAGATGAGCGAGATCAGGACGCGCGACGATCTTAGGGCGAAGGCGCTCGGCTTTGGCATGGTGGACGCCGCAAGCGGCGACGTTGATGCGATGAAGAGGCGCCCGGTGACGAAGAACGCCATGTCGCACCGTGTCGGCGCGAACGCCATGCGGGAGCTCGGCATCGGGGACGACCAGATCTTAGCCAAGTACGGCTATCTGCCGGAACCGCTGGACGAGAAGGCTACGCGGCGCCCTGCCGCTTGACGGGTTAGGGCTGCCCCGGCTCCGGTCTTCGCCGCATGGCGACGTCATGCACATGGTCGAGCGTCGCGTGTCGGCCAGCACCGGCCCAACGCGGTCGCCTCTAACCCGTGCCCTGTGAATGGCCGGTCCTCGTGGCGACGGCGTGAACCGATCGGGCCGCGAGAGGACGTAGGCCTGCACGACCCGGTCCACGTCGTCGAGTAGCCAGGCGTACCTTCGGGCGTCCCGCGTCCTGAATTCCTCGATGGCATCCCGGAACAGGCGCCAATCCCGGTCGGGACGGCCTGAAGACCCCGGGATGCCATTGACGAGGCGCGGCACCGGACCGAACCGTCGAACGCCCACATGTTCACCAGGTAGGGCGACACGCCTGCGACGGCTGAGAATTGGTCCAGGTGTGGCTTCGGGAAACCCTGCTTGGTCGCCCGGGCGCCGGATAGGGGCACGAACAGGCGGCCCTGCAGTGCGACCACGAACCCGGCGCCCGTGGCCGGAATGCGGCTCTTGTCGATCATGCCCGTCTCCGTCGTGACGACGTCGGACTACCATGGGGACACGTGTCGAGGACCGCGTAAGGCAGATGTCTGGCGCGGCCGCCTGGACCGCCATCGTCGACCGGGCCATAGTCGTTCCCCCGGTCGGCGGGTGTGGGGATTTCGCCCGGGGGGCATGCGATGACCAGGGCGGGGCCGGACAGGGACGCCGGACGGGTCGATGCGGTCCGTGAGCGCATGGCGAGGCCGTCCCGGCGCAAGGTCCGGACGAAGGACTTCGAGTTCTTCAAGGACCACGCCCGCGCCACGTTCGAGCGTCTTGCTGCCGACGACCCGAGGAACGGGTTCTTCGATGCCGTGTACTCGCTCCGCGTGACGCCCGGCGGCGCGATGGGCGGCCTGGACCGGCGTCTCGTCGAGGTGTTCTACGGCAACCGTCCTATCGAGGCGGTTGAGGAATTCGTCTCGCGCGAGGGGCGAGAGCCCCGGTTGCAGGAACGATTCCTGGCCGAGCACGGCGCGTGCCTGTTCTACCAGCGCATGGACAGCGGCGTGGTGATGGTCGGCCTGCGCCCGGCAGGCTCGGAGGGGTTCCGGCGACGGGAACAGATGATCCTGCTGGAATGGGTGCGCGCGCCCGACGTGCTGCGGCGGAGGGCGGCGCCGGAACGGCACTGGCGGGCGTTCATGTCATACATGGAGTGCACCAGCCTGGAGGGCGAGCCAACCTTCGTCGACCGTGCGCGGGTGTGGTGGCTGCTGTTCATGCGGCCCACGGTCGTGGGCGGGACTTACGTCACGGCGCTGTGCTGGCTGGCCGGGGCCACGGTGGCCCGGTACGCGCTGACCGTCGGCCTGAGCGGGTTCCTGCTGGCCATCGTGCAGTGGCTGCTGGCCCCGGCCTAGCCGGGCCGGGGGGCGCCAGCAGCGCCCTCCCGTGTAGGGCGATTGTCAGGAAACCGTCGGGAAACCGTCGGGCCCTGGCCCTCCACCCTACGCGTTCCGGGTTGTCGGGCTAGAAACCGGCTGGTTCTAACCCATTGATTTCCACCGATCCCGGTTCAACCCGATCCGTTCCGATGCGGTCCCGTCCCTTTGAGAGAGGGCTAACCTCCGGGAAACCTCCGGGAAGTTTTTTGGCCGTTTCCATGTGCTCCGACCGGTACCTTAGCCGGCTCGCGCAGAGCCTTCCAGATACCAGCGGCGTCCCTCGCAGCGGACCAATCCGGCAGCCCGCAGGACGGCCTTGGCGGCCTCCTCGGCCCCCGATCTGATGCCGCGCCCCTGAACCACCTTCGACATCTCGTGACCGGAAAGGCCGTCGCCCCCTGCCTCCCTCAAGGCGCTGAGAACCGCCTGCATCGCCTCCGCCGCCCGGGTGCCTGCCGGTTGCTGTGCACTGGGTCGAGTTCTTGCATCTCGCTCCGCCACTTCCTCCACGCGCCTACCCAGGCCATCAATCGCCACGACCAAGTCCGCGATCGACGGCGCAGGCTTGGTCGGTGATGCTGCTTCGGAGACCTTCCGGGCCGCAACCGAAATGCCTCGGGCCGCAAGGAAGCTCTCGGCTGCCTCGGTGTAGGCGTCGCTGGTGAAGCGGTACCCACCGTCGAGTGTGGCCTGCTCCATCGCCCGGTGCACATCGGGCGGGATGTAGATCATCACCTTCCGCTTGCTGGCTGGCGCCGGCTCCGAACTCGTATTGCTGCTCGACCGAGGCATGCCGTCCAGCCCGCTGCACCGACAGCAAGCTGTCTCGCAGGCTTACCGTTAAAGCCGCGTCACCGCACGGACTGCGAACGGTACGACGCGACAGCACCAGCATGACAGCTTGCTGTCTCACTGGTGCTCGACCCGATATTCCCAAAGCAAGCTGTCATGCTGTCGGTGCATCCGTACCGTCAGGTTTCGGATGGCAGCCTCTCGCGGAGAAGCTTACCTCCACGGCTCCCGCTCGTCTGAAAGGCGCGCCGCGGCTCGGCTCCCCCGTAGACCACCACGCCCGCTTCCTCCGTGGTCACATGACAGAGCTTGGCGGAACGTGCCACGATTAAGCGGCATCCCCGGAGCGGACACGTTGCAGGCGGGGACGTAGACGTAGGCGACCTCGCCTGCAGCGCGGCACTACGCCGCTATTTATCACGCCGTACAAGGCGAATTACTTCTTCCCATCTAAACTAGAACAGCGTGCTCATAAAGCTAAGGCCGTCAAGATCGCGTTGCGTATCGCGCTTCTGCCGCTGCCAGAAGCACTTCGAAATTCATCCTTCGAAAAATCGAGATCTTCTGCCGGACTTAATATTTCGACGAAATAGACTTTTGATTTTGGTATCGCAAAGTCCCTCTGCGAAACTAATTTGCGCAGCACATCGAACAAAGCTTGGAGTCCAACCGTCTTAGTAATGAATGATCTGTCGTTTGCTCGGCTCCAAAAAATGTCCTGACAAGCATCAAGAAAATACAGCGTTGTATTGTATATTGAAAAATCGTCAGAATTTAAATAGTATGAGCGCATAGGTGACCTGTCTATTGCTCCTTTAGAAAGAACGCGACGCTTTTTGGTAAAAGATGCGAGAATGGCGTTCGCATCACGCTTGGGATTAGAGGAGTACAGCCGCATCAGTCCTTCGACCACGACGGCGGTCGAGACATGCCAGCCTACGCCGCGCGTGAGCTGGTCCAGGTCAGGCCCCCGTTTCGGCGCAACCATTATGCGACCATTGAGGGGGGAATTGTCCTGCACATTGAAGCGGCGCGCTAGAAACACTGCCAACTTCTCCGGTGTCCAACTCTCCGGCGCTTCGTCGGACACGTTGTACCCGAACAGCTCGTAGGTCAGGCTCTTGTCGACGCGTTTCTGCGTCGAGTTGATGGTGGCGAACAATTGTGCTTGGAAGGGCTTCGGCAAATCGAAGTAAATCGAGCACAGGAGGGGCATGTCGCGATGCGGCGCAGCAGCCTCCTTCGCGAAGGCGAACAGACGATGTTGGCCATCAACGACCGCAGCCATCCTCCCTTTGGCCGGAATACGGATTGTCCAGTCCCCATTAGGGTCCTGTCCGATCTGCCAACCATCGGTTGGAGCCATTTGCCGTTCTTCCTCGGGATCCTCCCCATCATCGACCGGGTCGACTGCAAGGATCAAGGCATTCGGAAATGCCGTATCCGACCGCGCGATGTAGTCGGCGATCTGTGAGAGCCGCTTGTCCTGCGTGAAACGCTGATTCCCTTCGAGCCGGTACCCATCCCCGAACACCTCGGCGTGTGCGGCATGGCTATAGCAAGCCTCCAACAGGACGCATGCCGGGATCACGGCTACGTAGAAGATTCCGAGCGGCTGCTTCACTTGCAGCGCCTTGAATGTGAGCGGAAATCCAACGGACGTCATCTCAATGCACCCCTGCGCTCGGGTCGCCGCTCAACTTGGCGTTCGGATTACCGCCGACAGCGCTATCGACGTTTTCGAAGAAAATTCGTGCATCAGCGTTGGCGATGACCCAGAACCACATCGTGAAACCGAACAGACCAGCGAGCATCGCAAAGCGTAACGTGTCGACCCGCATTGCACCTAAGGTCAGCACAGTCGAGGAGGCAATTATAATGCATAAAAGCAGCAAAGCTGAGATCGTCAGCCGTGTCTCGCCGCGGTGTTCGAGAACGACCTGCACAAAAGTCACTCCGGTAACGGCAGGGAAAAATGTGACAAGGGCAGCGTGAATGCTTTCGGCATCGTGCTTCGGCTGATCATTGGCATACAGCAACAATTCGAGCCAGATGGCCCATCCTCCGAACAGCACGTTTAGAAGAAAACCCAAGCAGAACGTGGAACTTTGCCAGGGTTCGCAGCTCCGCCGCAAGATCTCCCGCCCCAAGCCGGGAAGCCCGCTTCCCCTGTAGTGCCCAGTCACACCCTGCCTCCCAGATCGTCGATCAGACGAACGGCCGCCGCGGTCGAACGGTTATCGTGCCGGGGCCTGTGCATTTGCCTGCCACGGCCACGCTTTTGTGTCGAGATGTGCTACCTCAGGATGCGCACGGCGAGCGCATCGTGTTGCCCAGGGTCGACACATCTCGCCTCCATCGTCAGGTGCGTGTGCCGCAGAATGGTCTGATCCATTCTTTTCGACAGACGGATGTCACGTCCCGCGAATGCCACGTCCTGTGTTGCGAGGGCGATGCCCTCGCCGACGTCCAACAGCGGACGTCACAGAGCCTGGAGGAACCGACATGACTGACACTTCGACGTTCACCCCCCCCTCGGATCCGGCCGTAGAACCGGAACGTTTCGCCCCTCGCTGGGCGCCGGATGCGCCGCGTGGCGGTCGCGCCGTCCTGACGCGGGTGCTCAAGGATTCCGCGGCGGTGCCCCTCTTCCTTGGGCAAACCTTCGTTCAGTCGCTGCGTGACGTGGGGTACGACAGCACGACGTCCGCGCTCTGCGAGCACGTCGACAACTCTATCGGGGCGGGCGCATCCGAGGTTCGGATCTACTTCCGGCAGGCGGGCAGGCGCGGCGCCCAACAGACAGACGTCCTCGTCTACGATGACGGCCCCGGCATGGCGCCCGCCGTGCTGCAGGTCGCGACCTCCTTCGGCGGGTCCATGTCGTACGGCAGCCGCGAGGGTATCGGGCGCTTCGGCATGGGTATGAAGACGGCCGCGCTGTCGCTCACCCCCGCCGTCGAGATCTACTCGTGGCAGGAGCGCCGCGCCTTCTATCGGATGATCCTCGACACCAACGCGATCGGACGGGACAAAGCCAACCTTATCACCCTGCCGGATCCGGAGTTCATGGCCGAGCTGCCCGCAGAGGTCGGGGAGTTCTTCGTCCAGCCGATGGGCTTCCCCAAGAACCGTTCCGAGCAAGACCTACTCGGGGACACCGATGACGCGGGCGAAGCGGTGGGGCCGTCCGGGACGATCATCTACATGCCGGACTGCGACCGGCTCAGCTACGCCACCGCGAAGACGCTCGTCGAGCACTGCGTGAAGGAGATGGCTCGCGTCTATCGACGGCACATCGCCGGGGGCTTGAAACTCTGGGTGAACAACCGTCCCGTCGAGGCGATCGACCCGACCTTCTCCATGCCGAACGCCCGCCACGCGGCGATCGACGGGCTCAAGACCCGCACCAGCCGGCTGGTCGCCGCCAAGAAGATCGCGATCGAGCGCGGCGGTGCGCACAAGCCGGTCGAGATCACGGTCAAGCTGTTCGCGCTGCCGATCGAGGAGTGGTCCGACCTGCCCCGTAAGGTGCAGAAGAATGACCTTGGCGTGTTCAGCGGCCATAACATCTCGGTGCTGCGCAACGACCGCGAGGTTTTCGCCGGCTTCCTTTCCGAGATCGTGCGTCGTCACGGCGACGCCAACTGGTTCCGGATCGAGGTCGACTTCACCGGCGAGCTCGACGAGGCGTTCGGCGTCGCGGCGAACAAGCAGGGGGTCCGCCTCAAGAGCTACGTGGTCGACGCCATCGTCAAGGAGATCGGCGACGACGTCAGCAGTGTCCGCGAGGAGATCAAGCGGGTGCAGACCAAACGGTCGATCGCGAAGCGGCCGGACGTCCCGAGCGCCAGCGAGACGCGGGCGACGGAGGCGGACGCGTTCCAGCCGGACGCGCTGGACGCAGAGCTCACCGAGACCCAGCGCCAGCAGATGGACGAGAACCTGCGGGGGCTCGCCGTCGTCCTGAAGCGCGAGGGCGAGGCCGACGAGGCGGCGTTCGAGCGCGTCAAGCAGTCGAAGTACCTCATCGGCTACCGGCACGACGAGTATTGGCCGTTCTACCACGTCGAGAACAAGTTCGGGCGCATCATCCTTACGATCAACACCGCGCACCCGTTCTACGCCGAGCTGTACGAGCCGCTGATGCGGGTCGCCACGCCGGAAACGGGCGACGGCGAGACGGGCGAGCCCGTGGCCTCGCCCGCGCCCAACGGTCCCAGCGTCGTCCTGGAACTGATGCTGTTCTCCCTCGCCCGGGCGCAAAGCGTCCTGGGACGGGAGAGCCCCGATGCCGCCAAGCTGTTCGACACGCTCCGGCGCAAGTGGAGCGAGGCGTTCCGCATCCAGCTGACGCACTGAATCCTAAGCGGCGCCTGGACCTTTAACCCGCTTCGGGCGTAACCTGTTTTCGACACGCGAACGACGGCGGCGACCGCGCGGAACCGATCGGGCACAACGTCCCGCCGTTTCCAATACGGACCCACCGCCACCGTCGCGACCGTGTCGATCCCCTACCGACAGCCACAGCGGCTCTCGGACAGATCGAGGAATACGACCATGCATACCGATGATGTTCGGTGGACGGAGTACGTTCGCCTCCAGCGTCGCCTCCACGTGCATCACCGCGCCGACGATCGCGCCGCCGGTTACGAGAAGGCCCTGGACGCTCTCCTGACGACCGACGGGCGAGCCGCGGGCCTCCCCCGATCGGAGGAGGTCACCAGGGTCCGCGCAGCGATTGAGCGCAATGAGCGCCGTCGTCGCTCCCTGTTGCAGCGCGAGGCGCACGTCCTGCACGACCAGGTCCGCGTTCACGCTGACGTCGTGCCGACTGCCGCTCTCCACGCCCGGATCGAGCTGGGGCGGATCCTACGCATCGCGAAGCCGTCCGAGGTCGCGCTGATCGTCCGGCTCGCCCGCGGCGGGGATACGGCCGTCGACCCCACGGGCCGTGCGGCCTTCCGCAAGCGGCTGGAGCGGTTCCGAAAGCGCCTCGCCGCCTAGCCGTCGCACCCTCGCCGGCATGCCCATCCCGTCGGTACCCAATGCGGCGCCGGCGGGAGTGGCCGGGGATCGATCCCCTTTGGGAATGGTACGCGATAACCGCCCATGGCATCTTTAGGTATCGAGGCACGAATCGCCTTGACGCCCCAGATGATTCAAGAAATCGTGTCGCTTTCACGGCTGTGGGAGCCGCCGTCCGGACCCCCTCGCGGGGTCCGATGGGGGACTGCATGGGCAGGACCGAGCGCCTCGACCCGTAATTGAGGACGGAGACGCATGGTCATGATCTTTAACGAGCCCATCACCCTCACGTTCCCCCACGCGAAGGACGACTTCAAGCGGATTGAGGTTGGGGATGCGCGAGGCAGGTACGAGATCTACCGCATCAGCCCGGTGGTCGCGCACTGGCCCGCCGGCCAGGTCCCAGACGACGTCAATCCGCGGTCCCACAAGCCCGAGAGCCTGAACGGCAAGATCGCGGGCGACATCGAGCGGACGCTCCGCGACAGCCCGGAGGATTTCTGGCTCGCCAATCGCGGGGGGTTCCTCCTCGCCGAGAAGGTCGACTTCAATCCCAAGACGTCGATGCTTACCATCCGCCTGACGGACTCGAAGCTGCATGGTTTGGCCGACGGCGCGACCACGAACGCGGTGATCGAGAAGCTGTTGGCCCTTGTCGGGGTCCCGGGCGAGGAGAAGCTCGGGGCGGCCCTCGCGAAGGCCCGTTTCAACCTCGACGTCGTGGTCGGCCTGACCGATCACGAACGGATCGGCAAGCTCGTGCAAGGCCGGAACAGGAGCGTCCAGGTCAAGGAATGGTCGCTCGCCGACTTCCGCGGTGGCTTCGACTGGTTGAAGGACACGGTCGATCGTCACGGCGGTCCGCTTCGGAACCGCATCGGCTGGGAGGAGAACTCCGGCCGTTCCGTGTCCGTGCTAGACCTGATCAGCCTCCTCACCCTCTTCCATCCCAGCTTCGAGGGCTCGAACCGCAGGCGGGCGCCGACGGCGGCCTTTTCGAGCAAGGGCACGGCAGACAAGCGGCTGCTCGACGACCGTATGCAAGCGGGCTTCATGGCCCTTTCCCCGGTGCTCGAAGATATCGTGGAATTCCACGACCACGTGAACTGCAACTTCGATAAGGCGTATGCGGAGTACAATAAGCGCGACAATAAGAAGGGCTACGGGCTCGGCAAGAGGAAGGGCGTCGAACCTCGCCCAGAGGAGCTGCCTTTCACCGGCGTCATGTGCGAGTATCGTTACGATAAAGGTTTAATCTTCCCGTTGTTGGCTGCGCATCGCTGCCTGTTGTCGTTCGAGGGCGGGACGGCGTCGTGGCGGTCGCCGCCTGGCGAGTTCTTCGACGCGTACGGCCACGAGCTCGTTGGAAGGCTCTTCGACGAGTACCAGAAGCTGAGGAACAACCCGGCCGCCGTCGGCAAGAACGCCTCGGTCTACGAGACGCTCTACGAGAAGGCGCAGAACCTGTTCATGACCCGGCTGGCGCCCATGACCGCGACCGCGGCCGAGTGAGGCTCCGAGCCCCCCGAGGGGGGCACGCCGATGGCCCCTCAGACGGCGTGGCTGGTGTCTCGGAGCGCACCCACGGCGTCAACGATGGCGTCGACGGCGAGGTGGATGTCCGCCTCGACCGTGAAGCGGCCCGGCGACAGCCTGAATGCGGCCCGGGCCCGTGCGCCGTCGCCGAACATGCCGACAAGGACGTGGGAGGTCTCGACCCGCGTGCTGCCGCAGGCGCTCGACGCGGAGAACGTGAGGCGATCTCCCACCTGCCGCATCAGCGCGTAGGGATCGACCCCCGCGATCGATAGGGAGACGTTGCTCGGGAGGCGATCCGTCTCGGGGCCATTGACCATGACGCCGTCGAGCTCGGCGCGCAGCCGCCGGACGAGGACCTGGCCAAGCCCCCTCAAGCGTTCAGCCTCGGCCACGCGGGTCTCGGCCGCAAGCCTGAAGGCCTCGCCCATGCCGACGATGAGCGCGGTGGGCAGCGTGCCCGGGCGAAGCCCGCGCTCCTGGCCGCCGCCGTACATGATCGGGGCGATCCTCACGCGGGGACGGCGGGACCTGACGTAGAGGGCGCCGATCCCCTTGGGCCCGTAGGCCTTGTGCGCAGACAGGCTCGCGAGATGGATGCCGTCCCGCTCGATGTCGAGCGCCGCGTAGGCTGCGACCTGCGCTAGGTCGCTGTGGAAGGTCACGCCGCGTTCCGCGCAGATCGCGCCGATGCGGCGGATGGGTTGAAGGGTCCCGACCTCGTTGTTGGCAGCCATGATCGAGACGAGGGCGGTGTCCGGCCGGATCGCCGCGACCACCGCGTCCGGCGAGACGAAGCCGCGCTCGTCGACGTCCAGGACATCGACCCGCCATCCCTCGCGCTCAAGCGCCCTTACCGGTCCCAGTACGGCCGCGTGCTCGGTCTGCGTCGTCACCAAGTGTCGCTTATCGACCGCCGCCTTGGCCACGCCGAGGATCGCCAGGTTGTTGGCCTCCGTGCAGCTGCCGGTGAAGACGATCTCGTTCGGCCGGGCGCCGATCGCCGCCGCCACCCGCTCTCTCGCGCGCTCTACGGCCGCGGCGGCGATCGACCCCTCGGTGGTCTCGACGCTCGATGGGTTGCCGAAGGTCTCGGTAACGTACGGCGCCATGGCGACGGCGACCTTGGGGTCGACCGGGGTCGTGGCGTTGTGGTCGAGGTAAACGCGCTCCCTACCGTCGACGACGATCCTCACGCGATCGCCTCCGGCACGAGCCTCAGGACGTCAAGGGGCGACTTGACCCGGACGGACAGGGTTCCCACCCCACGGTGGATGTGGGCGCGCAGGAGCCCCAGGAGGGCGCCGTCGTCGAGTTCGCGTCCGGGAACGATTCCCTCCTCGACGAACCTCAGCATGCCGGCGAACAGAGCACCGTACTCCCCGGTCAGGGTGTAGGCGTTGAATTCCGAGCCATCCTCGTCCGGGGTCGGGACGTCGCGCACCGATCCCTGTTCGAGGGACAGCATCAGGGCTGCGCGGCAGAGGAGGTTCGGCGTGAGGCCCGTACGCTGGCGCAAGGCCCTGAGCTTGGAAGCCGCTTCCCCGGAGATCCTAAGCTTGCTGTAATGCACGGTCGCCTCCCGCGTCCGAATCGTGGCCGAAGAAGCCCGGCACGGCCCGTGTCCTGCCCTCGTCGTACTCCAGCGTGTAGGTGTGGGACACGGAGCCCGAGAGTTCACGCGCGAGCTTCCCGTCAACCTCGGTGTCGGTCGACAGCAGGACCACCTGGTGGCTCGCCTCGGGGAAGTAGTGGCGCACGAGGTTGCGCCGGTGCTCGCTGTCGAGGCGGCCGAGGGGCGTATCGACGATCATGGGCAGGGGGCGGCCACTGGTTCGCGCGAGGGCCCAAAGCATGGCGATGGCGTAGATCTGCTTCTCGCCCGCCGAGAGCTGGCTTTTGGGAATCTGCAGGCCGGTCGCGTCCACGAGGGTCGCCGCGAACGTGGCCGGATTGATCCGCACGGCGGCGACGAGGCTCTTCTTGCGCGCCAGGCGGTTGAAGCAACCGGTGAACTCTCGCTCCAACCGGGCCAGCTTTTGCTGGAGGAGACGTTCCTCGTAGACGGCTAGGGCTTTGGCCGTCCGCGCGGCCAGTTCCGCCCTGTCGGCCGCCTTCCCCCCCTCCATGTCTGCGTCGAGGATGCCCTTCCGCTCGCGCGCGAGCGAGGCGAGGCGCCCCCGGGCGAGATCGAGTTCGGATCTACGGGTCCGCAGCTGTGCCTCGGTCGCGCCGACCTTCTGCTCGGCCAGCCCGAGCTCCTCCAGGAGCAGGCCGGCCGCCGCGTTATCGGCGCGGGCCAGCGCCCGTTCCGCGTCCGCCAGCCGCTCGGATGCCGCCTCCATCTCGCCCGCCAAAGCGCAGGCACGGGGCCGGGCGAGCGCATCGACCTCCTTCAGGCGGTCCAAGGCCGCCCTCCCGTCCCCCACTTCCTTGAAGGCGGCCGCTGCATCGCCGCCGTCCCCGCCGGCCCACGCCGCGAGGAACGCGTCCAGGTCCGTCCAGTGCCCGGCGCCCCACTTCGCCCCGCGCTCCGGCGCCTCCGCCTCCCGCCAGGTCGCGAGCGCGGTCGCCAGCGCGCGGGCCGCCGGCCCACGATCCGTCCCCGAGCCGGCGTCCGCCAAGGCGCGGGCGAACGCGTCGACGAGACGGGGCGCCATGGCGAAGGGCAGCAGGCCGTTGGCCATGGCCTTCAGCCTGTGCTCACAATCGGCGACCTGACGCCTCGCCTCGTCGCGTTGGCTCTCGATCTGTGCGCGGCGAGCCGCCTCGTCGCCGCCTTCGGAGACGAAGCGGATGCGGATCCGCTCCGCCGCCCGGCCTTGGGAGTCCCTGGCGGTCGTCAGCTCGGCCACTTCCTCGGCCAGGACCGAGGCCTTGGCGCCGACCTCGGCGATCTCCCGGTCGCAAGTTTGGAGTCTTGAGATGGCGTCGCTCGCCCCGGTCCGACCGTGCCGCGCGACGAGGAGCCCAAGGTCCTCGCGTAACCGGCCGACGAGCTCGATGCCAAGGAGGCCCCGCACGGCCTCGGCGAGCTGGCCGTCGTCGTAGTCGTCCGCCTCGGCGATCTCCTGGATCTTCTCGCCGTCGAAGAAAAAAAGCTGCGAGACGCCCGGCGGCACGAGCTCCTGAAGGAACTGGTGCCACTCCTCGCGCGGCACGGACGAGACCGGCCCACCGTCCTTCTCGATCTGCAGGTGCTCCGTGAGCGACCTCCCGCGGACCACCCAACCGCGCCCGACGTGGTAGCGGTGAACCACGCCCGCCTCGGCGTAGTCGAACTCGATTTCGACCCGCGCGGAGGTGGCCCCGTGGCCACGATGGATACGGCCGGCGAGGTACTCCTCGTAGTCGCTCTGCGAAACCCGCGTCCCGAGCGCACGCCGCCCGTACAGCGCGAGGCGGACCGCCTCTAGGAACGTCGTCTTGCCCGCGCCGTTGCACCCCCCGATCAGGACGATGGGCGCGCCTTGCCCGTCTGCCCGGCGAGGGGTCAGGTCGATGACGTTCTCCCCGGCGTAGAGGCCGAAATCGTGCAGCCTGACCGTACGCAGCATCATGACGCGGTATCCTGTGCCGTCTCGAACGGCAGCATCGGGGCGTGGTCCTCGCGCTCCGGCTTGCCCGGGGTGATAGGCGGGATCCCCGCCGCGACGAGATTACGCCGGCGCTCCTCGACGACCTCGTCGAGGGGGCGCCATTCGCGACGGAACACCTCCTCGATGCGCGCGTGCACGGCCGTGCGGCGCTTCAGGCCGTGGGACGCCCGCTCAACGTCGAGGAGCTGCATCACGAGGTCAACCGGCACGCCGTGCTCGCCGCAGACCTCCTCCAGGAGCGCCCCCGCCTCGGCGCCGAGGGCCACCTCGTCTTCGGCGACCCATTCGAGGCCCCGGCCGAGCACGCGCGTCACGATTGAGGGCACGCTATCGGCCCAGTCCCCCCGCTCCGTCCGCCACAACCTCCGGATCTCATGGAGCTCGGCATCGTGGATCAGGACCGTTTCCTCCCCGGGAGGGGCGGCCGCCTGCAACTCCAGCTGCGTCCGCAGGAGCCGTTCGAGGAGGTTCTTGCAGAAATCCAGCTTGTAGGGGCCAGGCGTCGGGCGGTCGGTGTCGTTGATGAACGTCACCTGCCCAGACCTGCGCTTGAAGTCCCGGTACAGGAGCTTTTTCTCCGGGGCCTGGGTCTCCGCCAGGAGGTCGCGGAAGTCGAGGAGTGGCTGCATCCACTCCTCGCCGGCGTCGATCATGGCCTCCATGGACTTGTCGCGCTGGACCACGGTGCACACCCAGCAGCCGAAGCGGGAGTTGCCGCACGAGGGCGTGGTGGTGTCAACGACGAGCGGGCACTCGCCGCCGGACGCGTTGCGGTACATCTGCGACAATTGCCGGTTGTCGTTGCCCCAGGGAGAGGCGTTCTGCAGCAGATAGGCCCAGACGTCGTCCGTAGTGAGAGACTCGATGGGAGCGTAGACGAACGCATTCAAGAGGGACGAATGCCGGGACAGGGGACTGTTCTTGATCCGGTGTAGGCTCATAACCTGCGCACGCGTCGCACTCTCGCCCGTGCGGACGCCCAGCACCATGATCACCTCGCCGAACTCGGCGACGCGCTTGCGGATGAATGCGTTGGCGGGCTCAATCTTAAGCCGCTCGGTGCACCACCGAAAACGACGGGAGGGGGCCGGGTAGCCCCGACCGATCAGGTTGACCCAGAAGCTGCGATCGATCTCGGGGGAGACCTTGTGCGTGGTCACCGGCAAGGATTGCCGAACGGCCGCGTTCGCGATGCGCTCCAATGTCTCGTCGATGTACTTCGAGATCACCGGCGTCTCGACGAGCGTGTCGGAACTGATGACGTAGACGGGCTTGCGCCGCTGGTCGGCTGGTAGGCCTAGGAGCGCCGTCCACACCATTTGGAGGGTGCAGGTCGAGTCCTTGCCGCCAGAAAATCCGATCACCCAGGGGCGTGCGTCCGCCAAGTAGACGGACCGGATCTCGTCGAGGCGCGCGGCGAGCGCAGCCTTGCTCAGCGTGAGGTTCGAGGACATCTCAGCTCGCTATCCGATAACCGTTGGACGGCGCGTAAAGGTCTTCGATACGCCGCGCCTCGGCCGACAGCGGAACGCCGAGGGCCTTCGAGATGACATTGCCGACAAGCACGACGTTCGTCCGGGACCGATTGACCTTGCCGGCCACGAGCGCGCGCCCGTCCCAGAGCTTCCGATTCGCACGGGACCAATCGATCGTGCGCAGCCCCCGGAGACGCCCCTCCCAGCCTTCGCGGTGCTCGGCCAGCAGCCGGTTGCCGCTGGCCGCGATCGCCTGCATGGCCACACCGTGGGCGTGGACGTAGTCCCGGCGCAATTCTGCCGAGGAAACCTCGCGCGTGCCGACGCGCTTCCAGTCGGGCATGTTGTCGATAACCGCCGTCCAGAAACAGATGGCGAGGCTCCGATCGTCGTCGTCGATCGATCCCTTTCGGGTCTTACCGACAACCTCTGCGGTCGCTTGATGGATGCTGCTGAGGGTGAACAGCTTCAACGACCTGTTGGAGATGCTGGAACTGTTCATGCACGTGAAGTCGCGGAACAGGGGGACTGAATCGACGACGTGCCGCGCCAAGCCTGCGAGGGCGTTACGGTGGTCATAGAGAAGCTTGATCGACCGGGTGGGCCGAACGGCATGAATGTTAAGGTCGGCGAACATCTGCTGGCAACGCTGCAACCCCCGGTCGGCAAACACGACGACGGAAATGGTCTCGTCCCCGATGAGCGGACGCTCACGCAGGGCCTCCTCGATCGCAGCGCGACGATGCTGGCCATCGTTAATCAGGATGGTAGCGCTCATCGAGATCCGCAGCCGTCCCACGCCGCGTAGGTGCCCCTCGGCGGAAGCGGGTTCGAAGGCGATCTCGCCATCGACCGACGCGCACAGGGCGGACAGGATGTACTCGGTCGGGTTGCGGGTGATGTAGCTGGCAATCTCCGGCACGCGTGCCCGGTTCAAGGTTCGCTGTGCGCGGAGCTCGCTCGGCATCGACTCATCGTCGAACTTGAACAGGGTCGGAACCACCTTCAGCGGCACCATGATGACGTAGTATGCCGTCCCGGCCTGAACGCCGCGGATCGCCGTGAAATCCAGGCTGTTGTCGCTCACGATCGCCCCGTGGAAGTGTTTCGAATCGTCGTGGAAGTGAGCTTGCGACGATTGGAAGTGAGTGTATCGCCTTCCAAACCGTTTTGAACCGGCCATGCAACGATCGTCGTCCTTACGCACAGGGCTTTCGAATCGATCAGTCCTGCCATCCGGGCATAGCTTGGCAGCTCCATTCAAAGGGGTATAGATCGGGCTGTCGCCGCCGAAACATGATGATGGTGTGGGCGACATGCCGCCGCACGACCCCAGCCCAGGGCTCTCAAGCGGGGCGTTCCCGCGCTGCCGCATTGGCAGGCGTGGGTTTGGCCGGAGAAAGGCGTCTGGGCCGGTTCGTTCAGCGACCCGCACCCCATCCAAGCGGCCGGCGGGCGCGGGGGCGTCGATTCGACTTTTCCGGCCATGTGCTGTCTTGGGGTCTCACGAATGAGCGACACCCAGGCCCAGGATGCCCAATTTCGCATACAACCGTAGACTGGGAACGACCCACGCAGCTGGCGAGCTCGCGCTGGAGGAAGGACTGTTCGAAGGCCCATGGGAATGTCTCGGTTGTGATGTCGCCCTGTATCCTGTCGCCGCCGACGGAAAGCGGATCTACCAGAGGGCGGCATACTTTCGATCGGAGGACCCTCACGGTCCAGACTGTGGCGGGGACGAACCCGACGCGGGACGCGCTCGCCGTCATCGTAGGGGAGTACACGCGGCGGACGCGCCAAATCGCTTGCGACTTATTGGAGATCATGCACCCGCGGGAGACAATGGCAGACGCCACGCCACCCTGAGAGAGTTGGGAGGCGCCGCCGCCGATAGAGAGGAGCCCGACCGGGCGCGGGATGTCGTCGCAAGCGCGTTGCACCGTATCGCCTCCTTTCACCTTCTATGTGGCAAAGAAGGGGAGGCTTTTGCGCTCGATATCCCCGGCTGTACCGAAACAACGTACGGGACATGTATCGAGGAACTGAGAAGCTGCTCCGTGCCTAGGCGGAGGCCGTACAAGGTGTGGTGGACGGAGATTGCGCGAGACGGTCACTTCTTCGGTGAAGATCACATCGACATATGCTTATTTCCTGGTCGTTGGGCAATCACTGAAACAGGCCGGTATTATACGGATCGCAAGTACGTCGCCCGCTTTAATATCACCGATTGGCCCGAGCGAAGGCAGAGAGGTTTCGCAAATGAAGCGGTGCGAGCAAGTATGCGAGCTCTTCAACTGTTCCAGGAAGGTTCCAGAAACAGGATCATCATCTACTTCGTGGCATCGACGCTCGACAATGACCTCATGTCGTTTCAAGTGACCGACGCTCGCCTTGCCTGTTTTCTCGAAAGGGATGCGGATTGAGATCGTCTGCGACGATTACGGCGAGTTCCGCCACCATTTGTCTTGACCATTTTTGGAAAAGCCCGACAGACGCTGGAGCCGACTCGATGCACTCACCCCGTAAGTTTAAGGACAAGTCAATGTCGCCATCAGTGGCGAGGCGTCTGAATTCAAGTATGGCGATACCGGCTCGGGCGCAATCGGCGCACTGCTCGATTTCCCAAGGTGTGCGTGAAAAGTTGTCGTCGTGACATAGGCTGCGCCAGGCTTCGCCGCGACGGATGTAGACAGTGACGAGATCGGCGGGGCCGTGCGACGAAGCTCGTTCGGAGTTCCACCATTCACAGAGCCTCTCGACGGCAGTACCATTTTGTACGTCTTGGCATACTTGCCGTAGGACGTGATCCGGAACGCTCAGCATGGCTCCTCCGTACGGCGTCGATTGGACTCCAGTCTAGCGATTCGCCCCCCTGAGCGGGAGGGGCGTCGGCGCGTCCCGAAGCCTCTGTTGCGAGGTCGGCCCAAAGGTGGCCGAGAGAGATTGCAACAGGCTATCCGGTCCGTGGCAGCATACCGCGCGTTCGCATCGTCTGCCGCGCCCTTTATGCCTCTCCTCCGTGTTCTCATGCCCGGCAAACTGCGATGGACAGTCAGCAGCCGACCCCGCCACAACGATCGCGGCCTCAGGCTGATCATCGCTTAACCGGCTGGTTCAGGCCTTGGCGGGGTGCACACGATGGTGGTACACATGAAACTCGGAAACGGGCGCCGCGAGCCCCGTTTCCCTAGGGAAAAGCTGAGTTGGGGTACAGTCCCCCCCTCTCCGCCATTCAGTTTTTACCAGCAATCACAATGACTTAGCTTGGCACCGATGCGGTGCTTTGTAGTTGGATTGTGGTTGTGGATTTGTAGCAGAGGCCGCGAGCGGGCGCTCTGGCTCAGCGTCCTGAGGTCTGAGAGTCCGTCCGATAAGTCATGATGCTCGCCCGAGCCTTCGGACGAGGATCATGACGGCGGCGGCGTAGAGGAAGGCCTGGGCCGAGGCGAGGGTCGCCTCCGGG
>NZ_LMNS01000038.1 GCF_001423405.1 Methylobacterium sp. Leaf123
TCCACATGGCACGTCCAGATCAGGCTTCAGCACCCTTCTGGAATCACCGCCATCCCGGCCACTCAACCCCGGCCAGACATTATCGGACGGGCTCTCAGACGAGCGTCGCGCCGGCCTTAGGGCTGGTCGCGCGGCTCGGCATGAGGATCGGCAGGAACACCACCTCAGACCAATCTAACAAACGCCCAAGAGCGTCCCGGTCCGCAGGGCCTTCCGCCGGCATCTCGTGACCCGAAATCGTCTCGTGAATACGACTTCTGCGCGAAAGTCGACAAACAGATAATTTGCAATGGTACTCCTTTTCAAGGAGGACAGGCGCCATGACTGCTGTCAAAAACCCGGAGCGCAGAACCCGCAAGTTTTCCGAAATCATTACACCGCAGCCCGTACGCACCCGTAGCTTGTCCAGCCGGGGGGTCGCGCCGCGCCAGGAGCTTGGTCCGCTCGAACAATTGCTGGGCGTGTGGAACGGGCGGGGCACGGGCTGGAACATGATCGCCCTGCCGTTTCACAAAGCTCCGGCGTCGCCGGCAGGATTCAAGTTCCGTGTGCTGATGAACCAATACGACGAGGAGCTTCAGTTCACCTTCATTGACGATGACGTTCCCAATCGCGGGCTCTCACGGCCCAGCCAGCCCGACTTCGATCAGTTCGTCGTCACGCTCGACTATCAGCAGAAGATCGCACAGATCGCAGCGGAAGATCGGCCGAGCAGCGGCGGTCTCGCCGGCCCGGTCGGACTGCCGATCCATCACGAGCCCGGCTTGTGGCTCTACGAAAAGAACCGCCGAACCAAGGACGATCAGATCAAGGGTGACGCAATCTCGGAAGTCGAGCTCGATGTCGCTCGGCTGGCGTCGATCCCCCACGGCAACTCCGTTCTGGCACTCGGCAAGTCGGAGTTGCACGATGGCATGCCGCCCATCCCACCCGTGAGCGGACTACCCTCAGGCCGATTCGAGGATGTCTCAACTCCGGACTATGACTTCAGGTCAGCCGCCAATCCGGATCCGTATCTTGAGCCCTACCGGCATTACATCGACCATCCGTTCATGGGGAATGTCACGGTGCCCGGATTTCCGGGTTTCAGCCCCGCCGACATGAACCAGATCCTTCGCTTCGCGAACCAGAATGTCGACATCGTTCGAACGACGACGCTGACAGTGGATTCGACTCGGAAAAGCGCCGGTATATCGAACGTTCCGTTCTCGGTTCGCGAGGCCGAGCCCGTCAGCATGAAGTCGACATTCTGGATTCAAGAGCTGGCGGAGAAGGACGACCAGGGGAAGCCGAAACTGCGGCTGCAATACTCACAGGTCGTCATGCTACATTTCTTTCGCCCCCGCGAAGACGAATTACCGGAAAGAGCCGTCTGGCCGCATATTAGCATCGCGACCTTGGATAAAATGCCTGCCAATTATGAGCTTGTGGAAGGTTAGACCACAAACCACGCCCTTCGAGAGATCCAGGACGCATCGCCCGGAAAGCGGTGGCCAGCATTCGGGACGATCCCTTATGCGGCCACCAATAGCGCCGCCCCGGCGACGGCGGACAGGGCCAGCCGCAGGCGGCCCATCCAGGCCGGGACCATGCCGCGGCGGGGCAGGTCCTGATCGACGATGCCCCAGAGCAGTACGAGCGCGCCGAGCATCCGCAGATCCCAGGGCGGCGGGGCGGCGAGCGCCGCCCAGGCGAGGAGCGAGGGCACGATCGCGAGGCCGTAATCGCGCCAGCCCGCATCGCGGGCCGCCGCCGCTCCCCAGCGGATACCGCCGAGGAACGAGGCGATCACCGCCCCGTAGGCGGAGAGGATGGTGCGCGGCGACAGGCCGATGGTGCCGAGCCCGACATCCGTGCCGCTGACCGAGAGGGCCGCAAAGCCCACGAACGGAATCAACCCCGCAATGCCCAGAAGGACCGCGCTCGCCGGTACCGTGGTCAGCCGCCCCATGCCGTCTCCCTGGCTGATTGCCGCGCGGCCCGGTTCTGCGGGATCCGCGCATCGTCCGCCTCGACCGCCGGCCATGCGAGACCCAGGATGGGCCACCGACAACCGGGGGTGTCATGAAGCCTTCTAAACGCGCAGATCCTCATCCATGTCGCAACCGAGACCATTTGTTGCAGCGCCCGGTCTCCCCCTCCGTACCGGCCCTCCACATCGGATGACGCGTTCGCGCCGGATCCTCGCGCCGCGGCGATGGCCCTGCGCCGATTTCGCCGCCAGGGTGTGGGCGACACGGTCCATCCCTTGCGTGATCCCCCCATGCCGCTGCGCCCCACGGACCTGAGACCAGCCCTGTCGCGGCTGCGCGGTGCCTCCGGCAATGCGTGGACGACCTGGCGCAGGCGGAGCCTGTTCCTGGTGGGCGGCATCTGCGTCGGCCTGGCGGCGGTGCTGATGGCCAAGGCGGCCGATGCGGCGCAGGATCTCTTCCGGCACGGGCTCCACGCCTCGCCGGCCCTGGCGCTTCTGCTCTGCCCGGCCGGCTTCGCGCTCGCCGCGTGGCTCGCCCGCACCGTTTTCCCGAACGCGCAGGGCTCGGGCATCCCGCAGGTGATCGCCGCCCGTGCCCTGGATGCCGGGCCCGCGCGCCGCGCGCTGGTCTCGCTCAAGGTGGCGGCGGGCAAGATCGTCGTGATGTGCCTCGGGCTCCTGTGCGGCGCCTCGATCGGCCGCGAAGGGCCCACCGTGCAGGTCGGCGCGGCGATCATGGCCGCCTTCGGGACTTTGAGCCCGGAGCGGATGCGGGGCCTGCTGCTCGCGGGCGGCGCGGCCGGGGTGGCGGCCGCCTTCAACACGCCGCTGGCCGGCATCGTCTTCGGCATCGAGGAACTCGGCCGGGCCTATGACAGCCGCGGCAGCGCGCTGATCGTCGCCACCATCGTCGCCGCCGGCCTGACCTCGCTCGCGATCCTCGGCGACTACACCTATTTCGGCACGTCGGACGCGCGGCTCTCGCTGGCCGCCGGCTGGCTCGCGGTGCCGCTGCTCGGCGTGGCGGGCGGCCTTGCGGGCGGTCTGTTCAGCCGCATCGTCATCGCGTTCGGCCGCGGCCTGCCGGGACGGGTGGGCGGGTGGATCGGGCGCCGTCCCGTCCTGTTCGCCGGCCTGTGCGGGCTCGGCGTCGCCCTGTGCGGGCTTGCCTCCGGCGGCTCCGTCTACGGCACCGGTTACGAGGAGGCGCGGGCGCTGCTCCATGCCGGGAACGATCCGCGCTGGGATTTCGCCCCGCTCAAGTTCCTGGCAACCGTCCTGTCCGCGATCAGCGGCATTCCCGGCGGTCTGTTCGCGCCGTCGCTGGCCGTCGGCGCCGGGCTGGGCGCGGAGGCGAGCCTGTTCCTGCCGGATGTGCCGGTCGGCGCGCTCGTGCTGATCGGCATGACCGCCTACCTCACCGGCGTGCTTCAGGCGCCGCTCACCTCCTTCGTCATCGTCACCGAGATGACCCAGAACCACGCGATGATGATCCCGCTGATGCTCGCGGCGCTGATCGCGGATGCGGTCTCGAAGCTGGTCTGCCGCGGCGGCCTCTATCACACCCTGGCGGAGCTGCTGGTGCGGCGCGCGGCGGCGGAGCAGACCGGCGCTTAAAGCGCGAGCCGCGACGGAACGCCGCCGGCTCATCGGCCGTTACTGCTCCGCTTTTGTTTCGGAGTGAACTGCCATGACGCTTCTCAAATGGGCCGCCATCGCCTTCGTGATCTCGCTTGTTGCCGGCGGCCTCGGCTTCACCGGCATCGCCTCCGGCGCGAGTTCGATCGCCCGCATCCTGTTCGGCCTGTTCCTCGTGCTCGCCATCGTCATCGTGGTGATCGCGCTGGCCATCGGTCAGGCGGTGTTCTGAGCCGCCGGCTCCAACCCGTGCGCCTCGACGGCCGCACCGCCCTCGTCACCGGCGCCTCCTCCGGGATCGGCGCCGAGACGGCCCTGGGGCTCGCCCGCCTCGGGGCGCGGGTCGGCCTCGTCGGGCGCGACCGCGCGCGCACGGAACGCGCCGCCGCGCATCTGCGCCGGGAGACCGGCGGCGCGGCGGACGTCTTTCTCGCAGACCTGTCGAGCCAAGCCGAGATCCGCAGGCTCGCGGGCGAGGTGAGGGCGCTCTACCCGGCCCTCGACCTCCTCGTGAACAATGCCGGCGCGATCTTCTCGGAGCGCCACGTCACCGCCGATGGCATTGAGCGCACCTGGGCCCTCGACCACCTCGCCTACGTGCTGCTGACGCACGAGCTGCGTGGCGCGCTCGAAGCCGCGCCCCGTGCCCGCATCGTCAACCTCGCCTCGGCCGCCCATACCCGCGGGCGCATCGATTTCGAGGATCTCGGCGGCGAGCGCCGCTACGGCGCGATGAAGGCCTATGCCCAGGCCAAGCTCGGCAATGTGCTGTTCACCACCGCGCTCGCCCGGCGGCTGGCCGGCAGCGGCATCACCGTCAACGCGGTGCATCCGGGTGTCGTGGCGAGCGACTTTGCCAAGAACACGAAGGGCGGGCTCGGCTTTGCCTGGAGCCTGATCCGCCCGTTCCTGATCTCGACCGAGGCCGGCGCCCAGACCTCGCTTCACGTCGCCACCGCGCCCGAACTCGCTGGCGTGAGCGGGCGCTACTTCGCCAAGAGCCGCGAGACCGCCGCGTCCGCCCGCAGCCGGGATGAGGCGTTGCAGGAGCGGGTCTGGGCCCTGAGCCGGCGCCAGACCGGAATCGAGGTGTAACCCGGCTCGCCGTCGACCGTGCTGTTCCTTATGGGACGCGCGCTTACTCAGCCCCCGTCTTCGTGTTGTTCTCTTTGCTCTTCTGGATGTGGGCGCGTCGGCACTCATCGACGCTCGGCTGCTGTTTCGTCGCCGCGCTCGCCGATTGAGCGTTGCTCCCCCTGGCGCTTTCGGCCTGCACGATCATGGGCAGAGCCGCGGGCACCGCTTCAGAAGTGGCTGAACGAGGCGCGGGCAAAGCCCATTGCGCGCCCATGCGCATCGTGAAAGCGCGGCGGCCCGTCGCCGGCTTCCACGGTGCCGATTTCGGCAGCGGGCACCCCGGCGGCCCGCGCCTCGGCCAGGAACGCGCCTACGGCGTCGGGCGGCACGGCGCAGAGGATCTCGTAATCGTCGCCGCCGGTCAGGGCCGTATCGAGGCGGCTCGCATCGCCGGCGATGGCCGCCTGCGCGGCGGGTGAGAGCGGCACCACCGGCACGTCGATCCGGGCGGTCAGGCCGGTGCCGGCGAACATCTTCGTCAGATCGCCCGCAAGCCCGTCCGAGACGTCCATGGCCGCGCGGGCATGGCGGCGCAGCACCGGGGCGAGCGCCAGCCGCGGGCGCGGATGAAGGTAGCGGTCGAGGAGCGCATCGCGGTGGAGGGGGGCCAGCGCGGGATCGGGCGTGAGCCGCAGGGCGAGGCCCAAAGCCGCGTCGCCGATCGTGCCGCTGACGCAGAGCCGGTCACCCGCTCGCGCCGCCTGCCGCCTCAGGATGCCGCCGGCCGGCACCTCGCCGAAGGCGGTCACGCCGATGAGCGCCGGGCCGCCGGAGCGCACCGTGTCGCCGCCCAGCAGCGGGCAGCCATGGGCGCGGCTCGCCGCACCGAGACCCTCGGCGAAGGCCGCGAGCCACGCCTCGGTCCAGTCGTCCGGCAGCGCGAGGGTCAGGAGGAAGCCGCGCGGGCTGGCGCCCTTGGCGGCGAGATCCGACAGGTTCACGCCGAGCGCCTTGTTGGCGATGGAGCCGGGCGGGTCGTCGGGGAAGTAATGCACGCCGGCCACGATGGCGTCGGCCGTCACCACGAGGTCGTGGCCGGGCGTCGGCGTCAGGCTCGCGGCGTCGTCGCGCAGTCCCTCGGCCCCGGGGCCACTGAGCGGCGCGAAGTAGCGCGCGATCAGCGCCTCCTCGCCCGCACGCGCCATGCCGGTCAGCCCTTCTTCGCCGGGCCGGGCGCGGCAGGAATCCCGAACTCGGTGGAGCGCACCTCGCGGCCGACCCGGTCGAGCACGGCGTTGACCATGCCCGGCTCGTCGCCGCCGTAGAAGCTGTAGGCGACCTCGACATATTGCGAGATCGCGGCGCGGGCCGGCACGTCGCGGCGGAACATCAGCTCATAGGCGCCCGCCCGCAGGATGGCGCGCAGCACCGCTTCGAGCCGGCGTAGCGGCCAGCCCTTCGCCAGCGCCGTATCGAGCTTCGGGTCGATGGCGCGCTGCTCCTCCACGGCGCCGCGGAGCACGTCACGGAAGAACGCGATCTCGGCCGGGGGGTGAACGACGCCGTCGACCTCCTGACCGATCCAGAAGGCCTCGAACTCGGCGAGCGCTTCGATCACGCCCTTATCCGAGATCTCCATCTCGTAGAGCGCCTGCACCACGGAGAGGCGCGCGCCGGTGCGGGCGTTCGGCTTCGGCTGGGCCGGTGTCGCGGCGGGTTCTGTCATCGGGCGGGTTCCAGGTTGGCGGCGCGCTTGATGGCGAGGAGGCTCAGGGCCGCCTCCGCTGCACCGCCGCCCTTGTTCATCTCGGAGACCCGGGCGCGAGCGAGCGCCTGCTCCATGGTCTCCACGGTGAGGATGCCGTTGCCGAGCGGCAGGTGCTCGGACACGGAGAGGTCCATCAGCGCACGGGCGCTCTCGCCCGCGACGATGTCGTAATGGCCGGTCTCGCCGCGGATGACGCAGCCGAGCGCCACGGCCGCATCGTAGGGTCCGCCGGCCTTGCGGCCGGCCTCCATCAGGATCGCGATGGCGGCGGGGATTTCGAGGGCGCCCGGCACCGTGAAGACCCGCGCCTCGGCGCCGACCGCCTCGATCGCGGCGCGGGCACCGGCCAGCAATTCGTCGGCGATGTCGTCGTAGTAGCGCGCCTCGACCACCAGCACGCGGGTGCCGGCGAGGCTTTCGAGGATGCTCTTGGGGCTATCCTTGGGCGCGTCCGCGTCCCGGCGTTGGGAGACCATGCGACTGTCGTTCCGGGGCGAGTTCACGAATGTTCGGGGCAGGCCGGAGGGTTAGCCCAAGTGCCGCGGGCTCCACAAGCGGCACGGGACGCAGCGCGGGCAATTGCGCGAAGAGCGACGGCGCCGTCCGTCCGGTGCGGGTCCCGACCGTACCGAACTGCCCAAGCGGAGCGAAGGCGAAGGCCGCCAGCGTTCGAGGCCGGACCGGCAACAGCACAATTCAGCGGAGGCGGAAAGGTTTGATCAATCAAATGGAGCCGAAGTCTCGGTGCTACAACCTGCGGTGACATTCATTAACCCGGCTGAAGTCGATCCCGGCGATAGACTGTCGAACGCAAATTCGCGGGTGTTCGACCACCGATCCCGCACTGGAAACGGGGGTTATCCCGCATGGCGACGGCGCACGCGCGAAGGGCGGAGACGGCCCCGATCCTGATCGAGGACGCGGCCCCGCGACCGGTGCCGCTGGTGATCGACCTCGACGGCACGCTGCTGCGCACGGATCTGCTTCTGGAAGGCATCATCGCGCTGCTGCGGCGCAACCCGCTGACGCTGCTCCTGATGCTGCTATGGCTGCCGCGGGGCCGGGCTTTCTTCAAGCGCCGCATCGCGGAAGGCGCCGGCCTCGACCTCGCGTCCTTGCCGGTCAACGCGGCGCTGCTCGCCCATATCGAGGCGCGGAAGGCGGCGGGCCAGGAGATCGTGCTCGCCACCGCCGCCGACGAGCTGATGGCCCTGGGTGCCCTGCGGCGTTTTCCGGTCTTCGACCGCGTGGTGGCGAGCGACGGGGTGCGGAACCTCAAGGGTGAGGCCAAGGCGGCGCAGCTCCGGGCGCTCTACCCGCAGGGCTTCGATTATGCGGGCGATGCCAGGGCCGACCTTCCGGTCTGGGCCGCGGCCCAGCGGGTGATCGTGGTGGGCGCCTCCGGCTCCGTGCTCCGCGCGGCGCGGGGGCTCGGCAAGCCGGTCGAGGAATTTCCCGCCGTCTCGCAGTCGCGCGCGCTGCTCAAGGCCCTGCGCCTGCATCAATGGGCCAAGAACGCCCTGGTCTTCCTGCCGCTCGTCCTCGGCGGCCGGGCAGGGGAGTCGCAGGCCTGGGGAAGTGCAGCTCTGGCCTTCCTCGCGCTCGGCCTCGTCGCCTCGGCGAGCTATCTGCTGAACGACCTGCTCGATCTGTCGCACGACCGGGCGCATTGGTCGAAGCGCGAGCGCCCCCTGGCGAGCGGCCGGCTTCCCATCGCCACCGGTCTGGCGGCCCTGGTGCTCGGCCTCGTCGGCGGGCTCGCGGTCGCGGCCTGGGCCGGGGCGGCGGTGCTCACCGGCGTGCTCGCCTATCTCGCCCTGACGCTGGCCTATTCCGCGTGGCTGAAGCGGGTGCCGATGCTCGATGCGCTGACGCTCGGGAGCCTGTTCTCGTTGCGCATTGCCGTCGGCGTCGCGGCGGTCGCGGTGGCGTGGTCGCCCTGGCTCCTGACCTTCTCGATGTTCCTGTTCACGTCGCTGTCCTTCGCCAAACGCCATACCGAGCTGCGCGGGGCGGTGCGGCGCGGGCAGGCCGGCACCATCGCCGGGCGCGGCTATGAGCCGGCGGACGAGCCTGTGGTGCTCGCCTTCGGCATCGCCTCCGGGCTCGCCAGCGTCGTCATCTTCATCCTGTATCTCGCCAACGAGGCGTTCCGCCACGCGATGCTCGCGGCGCCGCCGGCCCTGTGGATCTTCCCGCCGATCCTCGTCCTGTTCATCGGCCGGGTCTGGTTGCTGGCAGGCCGCGACGCGCTCCACGACGATCCGGTCGCTTTCGCGGTCAAGGATCGCCCGAGTCTCATGCTCGCGGGCGTGGCCGGCCTCGCCTTCGCGGTGGCGGCCTTCGGCCTGCCGCCCGGTCTTCTCCCAAAGACGTTCGGGCTGTGATGCAAAGCGAGGTCGTCCGCTTCCTGATCGCCGGCGGCTCGGCGGTGGCGATCAACTGGGTCGCGCGGATCCTGCTGTCGTTGGCGCTGCCTTTCGAGGCGGCCCTGATCCTGGCCTACGGCATCGGCATGGTCGCCGGCTTCTGGCTCTACCGCGTCTTCGTGTTCCGGGCGGCCGCGCACGGCACGCTGCGCGGGCAGCTCGTCCTGTTCCTCGCGGTCAACGCCGTCGGCCTGGCGGTGGTCCTCGCGGTCAGCACACTGGTGATCGACGGCCTGACCGGCCTGTTGCCGGGTCTGAAACCGGCCGTGGCGCAAGCCCTCGGCCACGGCGCCGGCATCGCCGTCGGCGCCGTGACGAACTTTCTCGGCCATCGGCTCCTCACCTTCGGCGCGGCCCTGCGACCGCAGCCTCAGAGCCGGTAGAGCGACACCAGCGTCACCACGGCGAGGTTGGCGACGACGCCCCAGGTGACGAGGATCGGCAGGGCGGCGAAGGCCGGCGGGCGTTCACCGCGCACCATCAGCACGATCAGGATCGGCAGCCAGTCGAGGACGTAGCGCTGGGTCGCGATCTGCTCGGCGCCGTTCGAATGATAGAACAGCGTGATCCCGGCAATGACCGCGATGGTCGCCGCCCCGGCGGCAAAGACCCGGTCGAGCCGCGCGTAGAAGGCCAACAGCAGCCACGGGCTCGCCACGAGGAGCGCCGTGCCCGCCTTGTCGAAGCCGACGAGTTCCGTCAGCCGGGGGCTCCCGAACTCGAAATGGATTCCCTGCAGGAACAGGTAGAGCGTGTTGAACAGCAGGTAGTCGCGCGAGAACAGGCCGCCCTCGGTGATGCGCCGCCAGATGAAACTCTCCTGGCCGGGATTGTGGATGAAGGCGTAGCCGGTCTCGAACGGGCTTCCGAAGCGCGCGGCGTTGTAGGCGCAGTAGATGGCGAGGGCGGCTGCGACGCATAGGCCCGCCAGCATCGCGGATTTCGCCACCGAGGCCGGGTTCGCCAGCAGCGAGCGCCCGCGGGGGAGGGCGAGAACCAGCAGGAACAGCGGATAGAAGATCGCCATCTGCCGACACAGGAAGGCGAGGCCGACGAACAATCCGGCCAGCGGCAACGAACTCCGACAGATCACCGCCCACAGGCTCAATGTCATCATCAGGAAGCCGACGGTCTGGGAGAAGAACCAGACGCCGTCCGAGCGCAGCGTGACCTGATAGAGCGGGCTCGCGAAGGCGAGCGCGGCAAGCAGCCACAACGCCTGCCCGCGCTCGACCTCCAGCGCGCGGAAGATGCGGCTCCAGGCGAGCAGGCTCAGGGCCGACAGGCCGAGGCCGAGTAGCACGAAGCCCTTGAAGCCGGGAAAGCCGAATAGGGCGACGAACGGCGTCAGCACCAGGGCCGGCAGCGGCGGGAAGATGATGTAGGTGCGCCCCTCGAACACCGCGCAGTCGATCTCGGGGCAGTGCTCGACCCAGAGCCGGCCGTGCAGGAACGCGTCGGCCAGCGCCCCGTGCGAGTTGAAGCCGGCATCGCGCAGCGCACCCCGCCCCAGAAGGAGGGCGAGGAGGACGGCACCGCTCAGCGCAGTCAGCGCCGCCAGCACCCTGTCGCGGCGTCCTGTAACCGTCATGATGGCCAGCGCCCTTTTATGAAACGAGCCCGAATCGAGGCGAGAGATTCGGCGGGAAGGATTAAGTCTTCCTCACGGATCATCCGGTGAGCGTCCTCACCAAGACTGGTCGAACCGAAGACCCACCCAGCGCTCACCCGATGCGGCGGCTCAATCGACACGATGCCCGGGACGTTCCGTCTCCTTGAAAAGGTTTCTGTCGATCTGGGACGGGTGTGCATTGCCGAACGCTAAGCGTGACGGCAAGTCTCGGGCAGGCTCGCTCACAACGAAGGGGGCCGACAGGGGATATTCATGACGATCGGATCGCCGAAATTCTTAGGCAGTGCAGCACTCGCCTTCTTTCTGCTGGCCGGCAGCGCCGCCCTCGCCAAGAAAGTCACGGTCGTCCCCGGCGATCGGCCGATCGCCGTCGATATTCCGGCGGCGTGGAAGGTCACCACGATCGATCGCGGCGTCCAGGCCCGGACCGCGGACGAGGAGATCTACCTCTGGTTCGAAAGCTACAAGCCCGCCCAGTTCCAGGCCCTGCTCGGCGAGCACAACGCCTACTTCAAGGGGCAAGGCGTCAAGGTGACCGGCGAGGGCCAGTCGAAGGAGGTCGATTTCCCGACCTACAGCCTCAAGATCACCGAGGTTCCGGCGACCTATGAGAACAAGCCGACGGTGCTGCGCTATCTCTCGGTCGTGCCGAAATCCGATGGCCAGCGCTATCTGCTGGTGAGCTATTGGGCCTCGCCGGAGGGCGACAAGAAGTACGACGCCGAGACGAACCAGATCATGAACAGTCTCGCCGCCTCCTACGACGGCAAGTAAGCCGGAGCGGTCCTCACGCCTGCAACAACCCGCGCGTCTCGGCGAGGCGTGCGGCGTAGCGGGCAAGCAGATCGACCTCCAGATTGATCCGATCCCCCTCGCGGCGCTCCTCCCAGGTCGTGACCGAAAGGCTGTGCGGGATCAGCAGCACCGAAAAGTCGCTGCCCGAGACCGCGTTGACGGTGAGCGAGGTGCCGTCGAGGCAGATTGAGCCCTTCTCGGCGATGAAGCCGGCGAGTGCGGCCGGCGCCCGCAGGGTGAAGCGCTCGCTCGCCCCCCAGGGGTTGTCCTCCCCGGTCATGGTCTCGCGGGCGAGGATCTCGGCGATGCCATCGATATGGCCGGTGACGAGGTGGCCGCCCAGCTCGTCGCCGAGCTTGAGCGAGCGTTCGAGATTGAGCCGCGTGCCCTCGCGCCACGCGCCCACGGTGGTGCGGGCCAGGGTTTCGGCGGCGGCATCGACCGAAAAGCGGCAGCCCGCCCCGTGCGGCTCCACTGCGACGGCGGTGAGGCAGGGGCCGGAGCAGGCGATCGAGGCGCCGAGCGCGATGCCGGCGGGATCGTAGGCGCTCTCGATCACGATCCGGCGCAGGCGCTCCGTGCCCTCCACCGAGACGACGCGGCCGACATCGCTGACGAGTCCGGTGAACATCTCAGATCCTCTCGTAGGTGACCGCCGTGTCGGGGCCGAAGGCGCGGGACTCGGTGACGCTCAGGGAGCCGTCGGCGAGCCGGCGGGCGAGGTTGGCCCCGAGCGCCGGCAAGCCGCCGGCCTCGCCCAGTGTCACGGCGCCGGTGATGAGCGTGCAGGCATCGATGAGATCGTGCGCCGCCAGCGCGTCGGCAAGCGCCGGCCCGCCCTCGCTGCAGATCCGCGTCAGGCCGCGCTCCGCCAGTGCGGTCAGCGCGGCGGGCAGATCGATGCGGCCCCCCGCATCGGTGGGGACGAAGGCGATCTCGACGCCGAAGGAGGCGAGCATCCGCCGGGCATGGGCCGGGGCGCCGCGTCCAGTCAGAACCAGGGTCGGCAGGTCGCGGGCTCCGCGCACGAGGTGACTCGCGGGGTTGAGGCGCAAGGTCGAGTCGAGGACGATCCGCAGCGGCGAGCGCTCGGCGAGCCCGGGAAGCCGGACGGTCAGCGAGGGGTCGTCGGCGCGGGCCGTGCCGATGCCGACCATGATCGCGTCGGCATGGGCGCGCCACAGATGCACCGCGCCATCGGCGATCGGGCCTGTGATCTTCAGCCGCTCACCCGTCGAGGGGGCGGCGAAGCCGTCGCGGGTTCGGGCGAGCTTGAGATGCAGGCTCGGGCGCCCGCGCGTCACGCGGGAGAAATGGCCGCGATGGTCGCGGGCGGCCTCCTCGCGCAACAGGCCGGTTTCCACGGTGATCCCTGCCGCACGTAGGCCCGCATGGCCGCGCCCGGCCACCCGCGGATCGGGATCCTCGATTGCGGTGACCACGCGGGCGATCCCGGCGGCGATCGTGGCATCGGTGCAGGGCGGGGTGCGGCCGTGATGCGAGCAGGGCTCGAGGGTGACGTAGAGCGTGGCGCCGCGGGCGGCCTGGCCGGCCATGGCGAGCGCCAGGGGCTCCGCATGCGGGCGTCCGCCGACGGCCGTCACCGCCTGCCCGACAATGCGGCCCTCCGCCACGACGACGGCGCCAACGCTCGGATTCGGCCAGGTCCGGCCGAGATTGCGCCGCCCCAGCGCGAGCGCGAGGCGCATGGCGCGGCGATCGATCGCTTCCTGTTCGGACACGTCCACGGCTCGCCCCGTCACGCCCGCTTCCGGGCCGGACGGCCACGGCGCGGGGCGGCGACCGCCTCGTCGGACGGGGCGGGCACAGCCTCCCCCTCTTCGGGCAGGACGCCTTCACCCTCCAACCGCTCGCCGAGGGTGCCGAGCAGATCCTGGAAGTCCTGTGCCTCGCGGAAATTCTTGTAGACCGAGGCGAAGCGGACATAGGCGACGTCGTCGAGCCCCTTCAGACCCTCCATCACCGCCTCGCCGATGGCCTCGCTGGTGACCTCGCCCTCGCCGCCGCTCTCGAGGCGCCGGGTGATGCCGCTGACGAGGCGCTCCACCCGCTCGGGATCGACCGTGCGCTTGCGCAACGCCACATCGATCGAGCGCTGGAGCTTGTCGCGATCGAACGGCACGCGCTTGCCCGAGCGCTTGAGCACGACAAGTTCGCGCAACTGCACCCGCTCGAAGGTCGTGAAGCGTCCGCCGCAATCCGGGCAGACGCGGCGGCGGCGGATCGCCGAGGAATCCTCGCTCGGCCGCGAATCCTTCACCTGGGTGTCGGGCCCCCCGCAGAACGGACACCGCATCGCGCGCTCACCACCTCGTCCCGGACGCTCTCAAAAGCCGCCTCTCTCTGCCCCACCCGACGCTCAATTGCCAGAAGCGGGATCACTCGGATCGGGTGCGACCGGCGTCGCTTCCCCGTCGCCCGGCTCGGGGCGAAAGAGGCCGCGGAGTGCGGCGGCCGTCGGTCCGGCCACCACGTCGGCGAGAGTGAGACGGTCGAGTTCGAGGAAGAACGCCTGCTCGGCCGCATCGAGGGCCCATTTGAGGCGGCAGCGGCCGATGAGCGGGCAGGGGTCGCGCCGGCAATCGACCACCGTGCCGACGCCCTCCAGATTGGCAACGAGGCGTCCGAGCCGAATCTCGCGCGCGTCCCGTGCGAGACGCACGCCGCCGGACCGGCCCTGGCGCGCCTCGACGACACCGGCCCGGACCAGCGTCTGGGCGATCTTCTGGAGATGGTGCACCGAGATGTCGAAACGTTGCGCGACGGCCGGGGTCGCAACCCAGGCTCCCGGCGCAGCCAACGTCAGGTGCATCAGCAGACGCAGGCCGTAATCCGTGTGAAGCGAGAGATGCAGGGTCGCCCTCCCGAGCGGTGCCGCGCAACCTTCAGGCGAAGGAAGGCTCGACCCACATCATTTCAAGGATGTACCGACGTGTACACTCCCCGGAACGACAAACCTTACGTGGATTAATTTTGGGGTTGCCCCGAAACGACAGCGGCCGCGGATCCGGAGATCCGCGGCCGCATCGGCCCGCGTTACGGGCCGAATGTGTTTCGATCAGGCTCAGGCGTAGATCGGGAACCGATCGGTGAGGGCGTGGACCTTCTCCTTCACCGCCGCCTCGACCGCGGCGTCGCCACCATCGCCCTTCTCGGCGATGCCATCGAGCACCTGAACGATCAGCGAGCCGACCTGCTTGAACTCGGCGACGCCGAAACCGCGGGTGGTGCTGGCCGGCGTGCCCAGACGGATGCCGGAGGTGATCGTCGGCTTCTGCGGGTCGAACGGCACGCCGTTCTTGTTGCAGGTGATGTCGGCCCGCGAGAGCGCCGCCTCGGCCGCCTTGCCGGTCAGGCCCTTCTTCTGAAGGTCGACCAGCATCAGGTGGTTGTCGGTGCCGCCCGAGGTGATGTCGTAGCCGCCCGAGATGATGGTGTCGGCCAGCGCGCGGGCGTTGTCGATCACCTGCTTGGCGTAGATCTTGAACTCGGGCTTCAGCGCCTCGCCGAAGGCCACCGCCTTGGCGGCGATGACATGCATCAGCGGGCCGCCCTGGAGGCCGGGGAAGATCGCCGAGTTGAACTTCTTGGCCAGGGCCTCGTCGTTCGTGAGGATCATGCCGCCGCGCGGGCCGCGCAGGGTCTTGTGCGTCGTCGTGGTTGCGACATGCGCATGCGGGAACGGCGACGGGTGCAGGCCCGCGGCGACGAGGCCGGCGAAGTGGGCCATGTCGACGAAGAAGTAGGCGCCAACCGAGTCGGCGATCTCACGGAACTTCGCGAAGTCCCAGTGACGCGGGTAGCCCGAGCCGCCGGCGATGATCACCTTGGGCTTGTGCTCCTGGGCGAGGCGCTCGACCTGCTCCATGTCGATGCGCTGGTCTTCGCGGCGCACGGTGTAGGAGACCGGCTTGAACCACTTGCCCGAGACGTTCGGGGGCGCACCGTGGGTGAGGTGGCCGCCGGCCGCGAGGTCGAGGCCGAGGAAGGTGTCGCCGGGCTGCATCAAGGCCATGAACACGCCCTGGTTCGCCTGGGAACCGGAATTCGGCTGCACGTTGGCGAAGCCGCAACCGAACAGGCGCTTGGCCCGGTCGATGGCGAGTTCCTCGGCGATATCCACGAACTGGCAGCCGCCGTAGTAGCGCCGGCCCGGATAGCCCTCGGCGTACTTGTTGGTGAGGACCGAACCCTGCGCTTCGAGCACGGCGCGCGAGACGATGTTCTCGGAGGCGATCAGCTCGATCTCGTGCTGCTGCCGGCCCAACTCCTGCGAGATGGCCTTGGCGATCTCGGGATCGGTCTGGGCAAGAGGAGACGAGAAGAAGGTGTCGAGGTCGGTGGTGTCGGTCGCAGTTCCGGCGCTCATGAGCGTAGCCTCTTTTCGTTGTTTACGGGCAAACCCACCCGTTCTCCCGTCGGCGTTCACGCGGGTGTATTTCAGTCACTATTCGTACACGCCGCGGCACCACAGGCCAAGCACAGGTGATTTTTCGCCTGTCTTCAAAATTTTTAACGGGACCCGTCTCGCTCTGCGGCACCGCAGCGCATCCGGCCCCACACATGAAAACACCCGGCAAAGCCGGGTGTCACGGGACCGATCCAATCGGTGAGTGGCCGGCCCCGCGAACACGCCCGAGAACCGTAGCCGCTCCGATCGAGGCGGCTTGCCGATTTGCGCCGTGTCCTTGCCGAAACCCGGCAAGGGCCCGTTCGATCGGCGCCATCAGGCTCAGGCCTGAAGCCGGCTCTTCACATCGCCGAGGCTGGCCCGGAGAAGATCCTGTGCCGCGGCGCCCTGGAGGCGCTCCCGCAGCAGCGTCTCGGAGACCTTCACGGCCGCGTCGGCGGCGGCAGCGCGAACCTGGGCCGTGGCCTGTGCCTCGGCCTGGGCGATCTTGGCCTCGGCGCCCTTGGTGCGGCGGGCCACGAAGTCGTTGAGACGGGCATGGCCCTCGGCGGCGATGCGCTCGGCGTCCTCGCGGGCACCGGCAATGATCGCTTCGGCCTCACGCTCAGCCTCGGTGCGGCGGCGCTTGTAGTCGGCGAGCACGGCCGCGGCTTCTTCACGCAGGCGGCGGGCCTCGTCGAGCTCGTGGCGCACGCGCTTGGCGCGGCTGTCGAGCCCGTTGGTCATCATCGAGAAGCCGCCGACCCGCCAGACGATGACCAGGAACGCCACGAAGGCGACGGCGACCCAGAATTCCGCGGTCAACAACATGTCGGTCTCAAACCCTTGAACGGCCCTCCGCCCGGCGGGCCGGGGCGGGGTCGGATGGGAGGGGCCGGCAACGGGCCGGCCCGCGGATCAGTGTGCGGCGGGCGTCGCGTCGAGGGCGCGATTCAAGCTCGCCTGGTCGGGAGCTTGGCCGGTCAGCCGCTCGACGATCGCGGAGGCGGTCTCACCGGCAATCGCGCGGACGTTGCCCATGGCTTCGTTCGTGCGGGTGCGGATGGTCGCCTCGGAGGCGGCGAGCCGCTGGTTCAGCTCGGCTTCGAGGGTCTTGCGCTTGGCGTCGGCCTCGGCCGAGAGGGTGTTGCGGGTCTCCTGGGCGATGGCCTGCGCCTTCGCCTGCGCCTCGCGCAGAGACTTCTCGTAGGCGGCACCGGCGGCGTCGGCCTCGGTCTTCATGCGCTGCGCCTCGGTCAGATCGGACGAGAGCCGGCCGGCGCGGTCGCCGAGGATCGCCTCGATGCGCGGCAGCGCAACCTTGGACATCAGGTAGTAGAGCAGGCCGAAGGCCAGGGCGAGCCAGATCAGCTGAGAGAGGAAGGTGTGGCTCTCGAAGGGCGGAAAGGCGCTGCCATGGCCGCCGGAGGGCTGCTCGGTATGGGTATGCGGGCTTCCCGCCGGGACGATGGTCGTGTCCGCGTTCGGGGAGGGGGTCGTGAGGGAATTCTTCTGCTCGGCCATGGCCCTGTCCGGTGACGTCGGAAGGCCGGCTCCGCGGGGGGAGCGGCCGGATCGGTGTCTCTCAGGAAACCTCCGCTGCGCCGCCGTGCCGAGGGACGGACGACCGAGCAGAGGAGGTTTCGCGAGGCACTCTCAACGAGCGGGGGAGCGCGGGGCGGGCCCAGTGGCCGGCCCGCGCTCCCCCGAAGAACGACGCGTCAGACGGCGAAGAGGAGCAGCAGCGCGACGAGCAGCGAGAAGATGCCGAGCGCCTCGGTGAGCGCGAAGCCCAGGAGGAGGTTGGTGCGCTGGCTATCGGCGGCCGACGGGTTGCGCAGGGCGCCCGCGTAGAACTGACCGAACAGGTTGCCGAGGCCGATGCTGGCGCCCGCCATGCCGAGGCAGGCGAGACCGGCGCCGATGTACTTCGCAGCGACGGGATCCATGAAACACTCCTGAAGTTCGAACGGGGTTCGTTGAGGGCGGAAGGGTCCGGCCGGGAAGGATCAGTGGCCGGGGTGGAGGGCGTCGGCGAGGTAGACCGCCGTCAGCGTCGCGAAGACGTAAGCCTGAAGGGCCGCGACGAGGAACTCGAGAGCCGTCAGCGCGATGGTGAGCGCGAGCGGCAGGGGCGAGAGCACGCCCCAGGCACCGGCAACCAGAAGCTGGACCACGAAGAAGGCGAAGATCTTCAGCGCGATGTGGCCGGCCAGGATGTTGGCGAAGAGACGAACCGAGAGGCTGATCGGCCGCGACAGGAACGACACGATCTCGATCGGCACCATGATCAGCAGCAGCGGCTTCGGCACGCCCGACGGCACGAACACGCCGAGGAAGTGGGTGCCGTGCTTGGCGACGCCATAAATCACCACGGTCAGGATCACGACCAGCGCGAGGCCGAAGGTGACGATGAGGTGGCTGGTCACCGCGAAGGCGTAGGGGATCATCCCGAGCAGGTTCAGGATGAGCACGAACATGAACAGCGAGAACACGAGCGGCAGGAAGCGCTTGCCGTCCTCGCCGGTCGCTTGGTGCACCGTGTCGGCGATGAATTCGTAGAGCGTCTCGGCCAAAGCCTGGAGACGGCCCGGAACCACGGAACGCCCGGAGGTCGCCACGATGGTCAGCAGCGCGATGATGCCCACCGCGGCGAACATGTAGAGAGCCGATTGCGTGAACGCGAGCTGCTGGTTGCCGATGTGACCCAGCGAGACGAGCGGCTGCAGCTCGAACTGGTGGATCGGGTCGATACTGACCGCCATGTGCCCGCTTCCGCCCCTTTGTGTGTCGCGCGAGGAAGCCTTTGCGGCTCCCGTCTGTCGCGCGTCGCCCTTACACGATGCCGGGCGAGTCTCAAGACCCTTGAGGCGTCTTGGAGACCCTTACCGGCGATCTTTCTCAGTTTTTCTTGGTGCTGAAGCCGCTGACCCGCATGACGTTGTAGATCCCCGTCACGAAGCCCAGCATCAGCAGCACGATCATCCCCCACGGCTTGGAGCCGAAGAGATGATCGACGATGTAGCCGAGGATTCCCCCGGCGATCACACCCGCGATGAACTCGGTCGAGAGCCGCATGGCCTGGCCGAGCGGGGCAGACCCGCCGGACGTGCCGGTGCGCGCAAGCTTGTCGGGCGCGGTGTTGGGCCGCTTGCCTTCGAGCTGCGTCTCGAGACGCTTGAGCCTCGCGGAGAGATCGCCTTCGGTGGGAGCCTTTTCCGGCCCGCTCCCATCACCTGCCGGGCCGCCGCTCACGGGCGACCCCACATGTCGTCGGGAGCGAAGGGAAAGGTTTCACCCCCTCGGCGCGGCGCACCATAGTTTCGCCAACCTTGAGTGTCAAGGCAGCCGAATTGCCCATTAAGCTGTTGATTAAACAACATAATTCTTCATTTTTCCACGGCTTTCGGAAGCCGGATCAGGCCCCCAGGATCGGCTTGATGATCTTCTCCAATTCCTCGATCGAGAGGGCACCGGCGCGCTTCTCGCCGTTGATGAAGAAGGTCGGCGTCGATTCAACCTTGAGGGTGTCGAGGCCGCGGGTCTTGACCGCATTGATGGCGGCGTAGGTCTTCTGGTCCTTCAGGCAGGCCTCGAACTTCTCCTTCGAGAAACCAGCCTGACGCAGGAGTTGCTCCAGGGCATCGACCGGCGATTGCGGCTTGCGCACGAAGGCCCAGTTCTGCTGCTGGTCGAACAGCAGATCGGTGATCGGGTAGTACTTCGCCTCGCCGTCGCAGCGGGCCAGCATGAAGGCGGCGGTGGCCAGCGGATCGAGCGGGAACTCGCGCAGGGTGAAGCGCACCTTGCCGGTGTCGATGTAGCGCTCCTTGAGCACCGGCCACGTCGTCGCGTGGAAATGGGCGCAGTGCGAGCAGGTCATCGAAGCGTATTCGATGATCGTCACCTTGGCGTCCGCCGGCCCGAGCCAGACATCGCCGAGGGGGCCGGGCTGCATCAGGGCGGCGGTGTCGGCCGATTGCGCCAGCGCCTCGAGGGTCAGGCGGGGAAGCAGGGCGGCGGTGCCGAGGGCAAGGCCGGTCAGTTTCAGGGCATCGCGCCGGGTGATCATGGCAGGGCGGGCTCCGTTCGCAGGCCGCATTCGGCCCGATACCGCGCAGGATAGGACGGAACGGCTCCGTCCGGCCGGGGGACGCGTCGCCGCACGGCCTTTCGCGAGCCGCTTATCACGCCGCGCCGCCGCCCGCACGCTCTTCGGTTTATCGGATGCCAGGCCTGCGGCGCTATCGCCGCGCCACCACGGCGATGCCGAGTCGGTCGAGGGCGTCGCGCAGGCACTCTTCCTCGATGCGCGCCACCGCCAAGGCCACCTCGCCGCGCCGGGCCGGGTCGAGGGCCTTTTGCGGGACGCGGCGCGTCGCCCGATGCACGCGATCCTGGCGCATGACGATCTTTCCGATGCAGGCCCAGCCGTAATGCGCGTTGACGCGCTGGATCACGATCGGTGCGAGATGCTGGAGTTCGAGGGCGAAGGCGCCCTCCACCCGCACCACCAGCGTGCCGGGCTCCGGCCGGCCTTCCGCATCGCGGCGGGCGCGGCGCGGCCATTCGAGCTTGACCGGCTGGCAAGCCTCGGAGAGCCGCGCGCCGACGATATCCGGCCACGCGGCGAGGATGTCGGAGGAGGCGAAGCCCTGCGCGGCGAAGGCCGGGCCGATGCAGCCCTCGATCAGTTCGCTCAGCGGTTTGACGCGCGCCATCGGCACTCCGGAACACAAGGGCGGCACAACGGACGCGCCCCATTCCCAACCTACCCGAATTGCGGTCCGCACGGGAGTCGGGAGCGGCGGATGAGGGAGCGAGGACGTCACCGCGTCACATTTCGGCAAGGCGCTGTTTTCGCGGCCGCGCTCCCGCTATGGACGGGCCATGCCCGCCGCCTCGGCCGCCGACCTCCTCACTTGGTATGACCGCCACCGCCGGGCCCTGCCTTGGCGGGCGCTGCCGGGTGAGACGCCCGACCCTTACCGGATCTGGCTCTCGGAAGTGATGCTGCAGCAGACCACCGTCACGGCGGTCAAACCCTACTTCACGAAATTCCTGACGCTGTTTCCCAGCGTCGCGGCGCTCGCGGCCGCGCCGGAGGAGGCGGTGATGTCGGCCTGGGCCGGGCTCGGCTACTATTCCCGCGCCCGCAACCTGCATGCCTGCGCCAAGGCGGTCGCCGCTGCGGGCGGCTTCCCCGATACCGAGGAGGGCCTGCGCAAGCTGCCCGGCATCGGCGCCTACACGGCCGGCGCCATCGCCGCGATCGCCTTCGACCGGCCGGCGGCGGCGGTCGACGGCAATGTCGAGCGGGTGATGAGCCGCCTCCACGCCATCGAGACGCCGCTCCCCGCCGCCCGCGCCCAGATCCGCCTGTTCACCCAGGCCCTGGTGCCGGACCGGCGGCCGGGCGATTTCGCCCAGGCGCTGATGGATCTCGGCGCGACGCTCTGCACCCCGAAGCGGCCGGCCTGCGCCCTGTGCCCCTGGATGCTGCCCTGCCGCGCCCGCGCCGAGGGTTTGCAGGAGACGTTTCCCCGTAAAGTGAAGAAGGAGAAGGGGACCTTGCGAAAGGGCGCGGCCTTCGTCGCGCTGCGGGCCGGCGATGAGGCGATCCTGCTGCGCACACGGCCGCCGGAGGGCCTGCTCGGCGCCATGGCCGAACCGCCGACGAGCGAATGGCTGCCCGATTACGATCCGGCCAAGGGCCTGCTCGACGCGCCGCTCGATGCCCGCTGGAAGCGCATGCCCGGCGTGGTGAAGCACGGCTTCACCCATTTTCCGCTCGAACTGACGGTGTTTCTCGCCCGCGTCGCGGCGGATACGAAGCCGCCGGAGGGCATGCGCTTCACCCCCCGCGACGCGCTCGACACCGAGCCGCTGCCCGGCGCGATGAAGAAGGTGCTGGCCCACGCGCTCACCGGCCCGGTGCCCGTGGCCGCGCCGAAGCCGGCCCCGGTCCGCGAGCCCGATCTGGCAACGATTCCCGACCCCGAGCCGCCGCCGCGGCGCGGGCCGATCCCGAAGCCCGCCTCGTCGCGGCCCTCGGATCTCGCGCGGATCGTCAAGAAGGCGCCGAAGCCGGTTCGAACGCGGTAGAAATAGATGCAGGGCTCTGCCCTGCATCCGCGAAAGGACTTGTCCTTTCGAAACCCCGACCGGCGTTATGCGCCGATCCGGCCCCGCATCTCGCTGCGATACGCGTCGATGCAGACGAGTTTGCCGCCGCGCTCCGCGTGCCAGAAGGTCCAGCCGTTGCAGGCAGGCAGGCCCTGCACCAGGGCGCCGACCTTGTGGATCGAGCCCATCGCCGGCCCGACGCTGAGCTGGCCGTCCGGCCGCACCGTCGCCCGGAAGCGGCGGCGCTCGTCGGTCAGCGTCTCGCCGGGGCGGACATGGCCCGCCTCGACCACGCTCAGGAACGGGATACGCGGCTCGGCCCGCTTCGGGGTGGCGAGCGCCAGCGAGGCAGCCGACAGCGTCTCAATGCCGTCGATCCGGGCCCGCGCCGCGGCGGCGTAGGTCGGGTCGCGCTCGCAGCCGATGAAGTGGCGGCCGAGGCGCTTGGCCACCGCGCCGGTCGTGCCGGTGCCGAAGAACGGGTCGAGCACCACGTCGCCGGGATTGGTCGCCGCCATCAGCGTCCGGGCCAGGAGCGCTTCCGGCTTCTGGGTCGGGTGGACCTTGCGGCCCGCCTCGTCCTTCAGCCTTTCCTCGCCCGTGCAGAGCGGGATGAACCAGTCCGACCGCATCTGAAGGTCTTCGTTGCCAGCCTTCAGGGCATCGTAGTGGAACGTGTACTTCGCCTGCGGCGAGCGCGAGGCCCAGATCAGCGTCTCGTGGGCGTTGGTGAAGCGCTTGCCGCGGAAATTCGGCATCGGGTTGGCCTTGCGCCACACGATGTCGTTCAGGATCCAGTAACCGAGATCCTGCAACGCGCTGCCGACCCGGAAGATGTTGTGGTACGAACCGATCACCCACAGCGTGGCGTTCGGCTTCATCACGCGGCGCGCGGCCTTCAGCCAAGCGCGGGTGAAGTCGTCATAGGCGGAAAAGCTGGAGAACTTGTCCCAGTCGTCGTCGACGGCATCGACCACGCTCTGGTCCGGACGGGTCAGTCCCGCCTCGCCGAGTTGAAGGTTGTAGGGCGGGTCGGCGAAGACACAGTCGACGCTTTCCGCCGGCAGACGATCCATCGCGGCGATACAGTCGCCGATCAGGATTTCGTCGAGGGGTAAGGTGCTGGGAAGACGCTGAACGGAGGGTGCAAGACCCATCCGCGGCGCCGACGCGATCCGCCCGGTACGCGAGACTTGATTCCGGGCGGTGGCGCCGACGACCGCGGTACGCGGGGAAGCCATGGCAAACACCGGTTACGCGACTGACAACCGGACCATGCCCCGATCACGGTAAAGGGCGCGTTTGCCGTCGCCGTATGGTTGCGTCTCGATATGGGGCGGCAGTTTTTGCCGGGTTCCTCCATGCGCCAAATGCAATGCTGCGCTGCCGCTCGGGCAAGCGCGTGCGAAGCTTTGTCAAGGCTTTCCCGGCCGGGCGCGAAGCCGCGCTGAATTCTTTCGCGACAAGTTTTGTGGATATCGAGACGCCGAGCGCCGGCGTCGCGCCAAGTAATCAATTCTTATCGCGACAGGAAACCCCGAAACCGCGATCGATAGTCTGATCCAGGGCTCATACCGCAGCGCAAAATCCCCGTCTTATTTTAGCCGGGATCGGGCTCATTTTCCGCGGCGCTCACAACACGTCGCAAAAACAAGGGAATGCGATCCTCGATGAAGGTTTCCAACCGGACCGCTGCCGTCTGCCTCGCCACCGTCATCGGTGCCCTCTCGGCGCTGCCCGCCCAGGCCCAGGGCGGCCGGGCCTCGTGGTACGGAAGCGGCAAGAAGACGGCCAATGGCGAGCGTTTCAACCCCAACGGATACACCGCCGCCCACCGTAGCCTGCCGTTCGGGACCCGCGTTCGCGTGACGAACCGGTCCAACGGCCGCTCGGTCGTGGTGCGCATCAACGATCGTGGCCCGTTCGTCGGCGGCCGGGTGATCGATCTGGCCCGCGGCTCGGCCCGCGCCATCGGCATGTCGGGCGTCAGCTACGTCTCGCTCAACGTGGTGCGCTGAGGCGGGCACCGCCTCCGTTCCATCCGGCGTTGCCGGGGAACCGCTCCCGTCCCATCTTCGTCTCAACCGAGGACGCGCAAGCCCGGAACGCTTTTCGATCCGGGCCGCAAAGGGATGAGGAGCCGAGATGGCGAAGCCGATGGTGGTCGAGATTCCGCATGAACTCGGCCGCGACGAGGCCCGGCGACGCATCGACGAGGGCACCGTGCGCGTGCGCGAGGCGCTCGGCAAGAGCGGCATCGCCATCAACACCCTGACCTGGACCGGCGACCGGCTCGACTACTCGGTCACGGCCATGACCCAGACCGTCGACGGCCAGATCGATGTCGGCCAGGACGTGGTGCGCGTCGAGGTGCGCATGCCGCTGCTGCTCTCGATGTTCGCTCAGAAGATCCAGAAGATCGTCGGCAAGGAGGGCAACAAGCTCCTCCTGACCAAGAAGTAGCCGGAGCTGGGCCATTGCGAGGTCCGGGCGACGGGAACCGGCTCGGCGACGCCTCGTTGGCGTGACACGGCGGCATGGTGGCCGCCGCCAGCGAGGCTTCGACCCCTATGGCCAATCCCGGATCGATCCCGGAGACCCCCGTGCCCGGCCCCGAGACGCCTGGACCGGAGACGCCCGACTCCCCCCAGATCCCCGAGCCCGGTCCCGGCCCTGAAATCCCCGGCGGAACGCCCGCCGAGGCGCCGAGCACCACCCCGACCGAGATTCCCGTCGAGAGCCCCGGCCTGCCAGATTCGACGCCGACCGGCCCGGCCAACCCGACCGCCTGACCGCGTCGCCGGCTCCGTGGGACGCGAAAGCTTGAATCCGCGGAGGCGGGCGCCGACAAACGAGACCAGCAAAAAATCAGGGCCGTCGCTTTCCGGCGATCGCCCTGACGACGTCGTCCCCTTGCGTTGTTCCGGGCTGCGGCTGCTGCCATAAGCCCGGCATGGCCGCTCCCCCGCTTCTCACCCTCCAAGACGTCGCGCTCACTTTCGGCGGAACCCCGCTGATCGAGCGCGCCGAGCTGACGATCGCGCCCGGCGAGCGCGCCTGCCTCGTCGGCCGCAACGGCTCGGGCAAATCCACCCTCATGCGCATCGCCGCAGGTCTGGTGGAGCCGGATCGGGCCGTGCGCTTCGTGCAGCCCGGCACCACCATCCGCTACCTCGCGCAGGAGCCGGACTTTTCCGGCTTCGAGACGACGCTGGCCTTCGCGGAATCCGGCCTCGCGCCCGGCGACGACGCGCACCGCGCCCGCTATCTCTTGGAGAGCCTGGGTCTCGACGGGACGGAGAACCCCCAGCGCCTGTCGGGCGGCGAGGCGCGCCGGACCGCGCTCGCCCAGGCGCTCGCGCCCGAGCCCGACATCCTGCTGCTCGATGAGCCCACCAACCATCTCGATCTCCCCGCCATCGAGTGGCTGGAATCCGAGCTGAAGCGCACGCGCTCGGCCCTCATCATCATCAGCCACGACCGGCGCTTTCTCTCGGCCCTGTCGCGATCCACCATCTGGCTCGACCGCGGCGTGACCCGCCGGATCGAGCAGGGATTCTCGAGCTTCGAAGCGTGGCGCGACGCCTTCTTCGAGGAAGAGGAGCGCGACAAGCACAAGCTCGACCGCAAGATCGCCGACGAAGAACACTGGCTGCGCTACGGCGTGACCGCCCGGCGCAAGCGCAACGTGCGGCGCCTCTCCGACCTGCAGACCCTGCGCAAGCAGAGCCGCGACCACCGCCGCCCGGTGGGGCAGGCGGTGCTGACGGCGAGTGAGGGCGAGGCGTCCGGCACGCTGATCGCGGAAGCCAAGCATGTCTCGAAATCCTACGGCGAGCGCCGGATCGTCCACGACCTGTCCCTGCGCGTGCTGCGCGGCGACCGGCTCGGCATCGTCGGCCCGAACGGGGCGGGCAAGACCACGCTGATCAACCTGCTGACCGGCGCGCTCACGCCCGATTCGGGGCAGATGCGCCTCGGCACCAGCCTCAACATGGTCCATCTCGATCAGGCCCGGGCCGTGCTGGAGGGGAGCGCGACCGTCACGGAGGTGCTGACCGGCGGAAGCGGCGACAGCGTCACGGTGGGCGGGCGCAGCCGCCACGTCATCGGCTACCTCAAGGACTTCCTGTTCGCGCCCGAACAGGCGCGCACGCCCGTGAGCGTGCTCTCGGGTGGCGAGCGCAACCGGCTCTTGATCGCCCGCGCGCTCGCCCAGCCCTCCAATCTCCTCGTGCTCGACGAGCCCACCAACGACCTCGACCTCGAAACCCTCGACCTGCTCCAGGAGATGCTCGGCGACTATGCCGGTACTTTAATTCTCGTGAGCCACGACCGCGACTTCCTCGATCGGGTGGCCGGCACCGTGCTCGTCAGCGAGGGGGAGGGGCGCTGGGTCGAGTATGCCGGCGGCTATTCCGACATGCTGACTCAGCGCGGGCGCGGGGTGGAGGCGCGCAGCGACGGTCGGGAGAAGCCCGCCCGCGAGCGGGCCGAGCTGCGGGAGAAGGCGACGCGGGCAGAGGCCGCCCCGGCGCGGAACAAGCTCGGATTCAAGGAGCAGCACGAGCTGAAAACCTTGCCCGTCCGCATGGCCGAGTTGGAAACGGGCATCGCCAAACTGCGTGAGGTTCTGTCCGATTCCGGCTTGTACAGCCGCGATCCCGGCCGCTTTCAGAAGGCGACCGCCATGCTCGGCGCGGCGGAAGCCGAACTGGCCGCCGCCGAGGAGCGCTGGCTGACCCTGGAGATGCAGCGCGAGGCGCAGGGCGGCTGACCGCCCCGGAACTGCCCCTGCACGACGCCTCGATCCGGGGAAAACTTTTGCGGGCGGCCGGGGATTAAGTTGCGAGCCTGCAACAGAGTGCAGCGAAGCAGCTTTGTGTCAGCTCCAAGACAGTCATCTCTGTTGCCCGTACGGCCACGCTCGCTCATGGTGCCGCTGCGGACGGGATAACCCCGCTGCGGCTTGGCCGATCACCCGGATGGGAAGGGCCAAGCTCCAAGGGAAAAAGGACGAGCCGGAACGACCACGGAATGGTGGGCGCCCGGCCAAAACAGAAGTCCGATCCCGTGGGTCTCGAAACTTCTGGAGGGTATACCATGAAGCTCGTGAAGAGCCTTCTCCTTGGATCGGCAGCAGGACTGGCCGTCGTGGGTGGGGCTCAGGCCGCCGACCTGCCGGTGAAGAAGGCCGTTCCGATCGAGTACGTCCGCGTCTGCACCGCTTACGGCGCCGGCTTCTTCTATATTCCCGGCACCGATACCTGCCTGCGTGTCTCCGGCCGCGCCCGCGCCGAGTACGGCTATATCGGCAGCGACAACCGCGACATCCCCGGCGGCGGCGATCTCTCGGGCTTCACGGGCCTTGCCCGCTTCAACTTCGATGCCCGCACCCAGACCGGCTACGGCACCCTGCGCGCCTTCCTGCGCCTCGACGCCGCCAGCCGCACCGGCAACACGAAGTACTCCTCCGGCACGAACCTGCGCGGCGCCTACGCCTTCTCCGGCACCGGCCAGGACCAGCTCGGCCGCATCCAGAACTTCATCAACGTCGACAAGGCGTTCGTGCAGTTCGCCGGCCTGACCGCCGGTCGCGCCTCCTCGTTCTTCGACTTCTACGCCCACGACTTCGAGATCATCGGCTCGTCGCTGGGTTCCGATCTGCCGTCCACCAACCTGCTCGCCTACACCAAGAAGTTCGGTGAGGGCTGGTCCGTGACGCTGTCGATGGAAGACCCGAACTACCGCAAGAACCCGATCTACTCCGACGCCGCCGGCAGCACGGGTCTCGTCCCCGGCCAGGCGGGTCTGAACAACGTGTTCACCACGGCGCCGACCCCGATCATCCTCGGCACCAACGGCGTCGGCAACGCCACGGCCGTGGCCTTCGTCGATGCCGTGCAGCGCTCGCGCCTGCCCGACTTCGTCGGCTCGCTGCGCTACGACGCTGCCTGGGGCTCCGCCCAGTTCTCGGCCGCCGTCAAGGACATCAACACCGGCGGCTTCATCGCGGGCTCCTCGATCGGCGTTCCCGGCACCGGCGCGGCGCTGGCCGGCAACACGGCGACGGCTCTGGCGGCACGCGGCATCAATGCCGGCGCGCAGACCGAGTACGGCTGGGCGGTCCAGGGCGGCATGAAGTTCAACCTGCCCTTCATCGCCCCCGGCGACGGCCTCTACCTCCAGGGTGCCTACGGCGAGGGTGCCTCGTTCTACACCGGCATCAACCGCTTCACCGCCGGCTACCTGAGCAACGCCTCGGTCTACGCGGGCAACCCGTTCAACCAGTACCTCTCCGACGCGATCGTCAACCCGCTGACCGGCCGCATCGAGCTGTCCAACAGCTTCACGGCGGTGGCGTCCTACCTCCACTACTGGTCGCCGGAATGGCGCTCGGCCTTCTACGCCAGCTACGGTGAGATCTGGTTCTCGCAGGGTGCCCGCCAGGCGGTCAGCCAGGCGAACGCGGCCGTCGGCGCGGCCTCGACCGTGGCGCCCCCGTCCTACCTCACCAACGCCGTCGGCTATAACCTCAGCCCCGCTCTGCGTGACACCTATCAGGTCGTCACCGGCGCGAGCCTGATCTGGTCGCCGGTCAAGGATCTCGATATCGGCGTCGAGGGCCAGTACATCAAAACCGGCGTCAAGAACGGTCGCGTCTCCGACAGCGACAAGGGCGCCTTCGTGAGCAACATCCCGACCCGCACCGTCAGCAGCGAGGACGTGTTCCAGGCTCGCTTCCGCGTGCAGCGCGACTTCTAAGCCAGACCAAATCACCGACCCCCGCCCGTGCGGGGGCCGGATACGACGACCACTTTCCAGACCCCGGCCCCGCGGCCGGGGTTTTTTATTGGCCGCCGCCAGATCCCAAAGCGGGCCGGCACAAATCGCCGTCCGTCGGCGCACGGGATCGGTACAGCCTTCAAAGCGCCCCGATGGGCCTGTCTTCTGGCCCTCATCGCCGGCCGCCGAGGAGGTCGAGCCCATGTCTTCGCAAGTACCACCATCGCAAGTACCGCCGCAGGGCCGCACGCCCCGGTCTCGCCTGATCCGGGTCGCCTGGATCGCCGGCCTTCCGCTCCTCGCCCTGCTCGCCGCAGCGGCCTATTTCGGCATGCTGCGCGTCTCGGCGCGTCTGGAGCGGGAAGCGACGGCGATCGCCGCGGCGACCGGCGAGGGGCAGCCCGAGCCCTGGCTGCGGGTCTCGGTGAAGGGCCGTGACCTGACCGCCACGGGTGAGGCTCCGGAGGCCTCCCAGCGTGAGGCGGTCGTCGGTCGCCTGGCCGCCATCGACGGCATTCGCCGCCTCACCGACCGGACCGGCGTGATCGAGGAAGTCTCCCCCTTCGTCTGGTCGGTGGAGCGCCCCGCCGCCGGCCGCATCGAGGCCACCGGCAGTCGCCCGGCCGAGGTCGGCGCCTTCGAGCTGGCCCAACGCCTGAAGCCGGCCCTGCCGCGTGACGCCACCTTGAGCGACAAGGCCCGCGCCGCGCGGGGCGCCCCGCGCGATTTCCCCGATGCCGCGGCCTTCGCCGTGGAGCGGCTTCAGGATCTTACCACCGGCGCCGTCGCTACGCTCAACGACACAGTCCTCTCGATTCGCGGCGAGGCGGCGAGTCTGGCGGCCTACGACGCCCTGCGCACGGCGCTGGCGAGCCCGCCGCAGGGTTACACCCTCGGCACGATCGAGATCACGCCGCCGGTCGTCGGCGATTTCCGGTTCGGCGTCTCCCGCCGGCCGGATGGCAGCCTCGAACTGAACGGCCACGTCGCCTCGGAAAGCGCCCGCGAAGAGATCCGGGCCGCCGCCGCGGAGGCCGCGGAGGGGGCGGCGATCGACGATCGCCTGCGCGACGCCCGCGGCCTGCCGCAGGGCATCGATGGCACGGCCCTGGCCCGCTTCGTGTTCCAGCTCGCGGGCCTGCTGCACGAAGGGCGCGTCACCTTCGAGGGCGCGGCGGTCTCGATCGAGGGCAATGCGCTGGATGCCGGCGCGGTCGCCGAGGCGCAGACGCTGATGCGCGACGCTCGCCCCCCCGGAATCGCCGCGGGCCGGGTGGCGCTCTCCGCCCGTCCCATCGTGCCTTACGTTCTGCGCATCCGCCGCGGCAGCGACAGCGTCACGATGAGCGGCCATCTGCCGGATCAGGCGGCGCGTGAGGCGCTGCTGGCCCGGCTCAATCCGCGCTTCTTCCGCGAATCGATCCACGATCGCACGCGGCTGGCCGACGGTGCGCCGGCCGATCTCAGCGCCGCACTGGCGGCGGCGGTCGATCCGTTCTCAACGCTGGCGAGCGGGGAACTGACGATCACCGGCACCAGCCTGCGCCTGACCGGCACCAGCCTTTATCCCGAGAGCGCCGCCCGCCTTGCGCAATCCCTGCCGAAGGCGATGCCGGCGGGCTGGACCGCCACGGTCGCCGTCACCTCGGACGCGCCCCCCGCGGCGACGGCCGAGATGGGCACGTGCGGACAGCGCCTCGCCGAACGCACCGCCGGGCATCCCCTGCGCTTCGCTCCGGGCAGCACGGCGCTCGCGCCCGAGTTCTATCCGGTGCTCGACGCGGTGGCGGCGCTGGCCCGCGCCTGTCCGACCGAGCGAATCGAGGTCGTGGGCCATCTCGATCCGGCGGGCGTGAAGCCCGAGAATCAGGCCGACCCGGTCGCCGAGGAGGCCGTTAAGGAGACCGCACCCAAGCCCGCCAAGGCGGAGACGAAGAAAGACGCGAAGGCCAACAAGGGCAGCAAGGGCAAAACCGAGACGAAGCAGGAGGCGGCCAAACCCGAACCGAAGCCCGAACCGAAACCCGAGAAGACCGAGGCCGAGCGGGCGGATGCCGCCGCCGATCTCGCACGGGCACGGGCGCTCGCCGTGGTGGATTACCTCCAGAAGGCCGGCGTGCCGCTGGAACGCGCCGCCGCGCCGACGGGCGTCGCACCGCTCTCCGACCGTCAGGGAATCGGCCTCAGCCTGCGTTCGTAACTGGGCGGGTCGCCTCGCTTCGGGCGGGCTCGGGCGCGCCGCCTTCGGCCATCCCCTCCGACGTGCCGTCCGACTCCGCGGCCAGCCCCCAGATCCGCTGCTTGCGCCCGACACCGCGCAGGGCGAACTCGCCGACGGGGACGAGCGAAGCTCCGCAACGCCGGGCAAAGGCATCGGAGAGGAGAAGCGGGCGCTCCAAGCTGTCGCAGAGCCGCTCGATCCGGCTCGCCTCGTTGACCGCCCGGCCGATCACCGTGAAGTCGAGGCGCCGGTCGGTGCCGACATTGCCGGAGACGACGCGCCCGTAATGCAGCACGATGTCCGCCTCCAGGGGCGGCAGCCCATCCCGGCGGCGGGCGGCGTTCAGCCGGGCGTTGCGCGCCAGCGCCTCGCGCGCCGCCTCGAGCGCACCCGAACAGGCCGGGCAGGCGAGGGCGTCCGGCTCGGCCACGGGGAAGACAGCGAGAAAGCCGTCGCCGAGGAATTTCGAGATCTCGCCGCCATGGCGCTGCACCGGCTCGCCGAGCGCATCGAAATGTTCGTCGAGCCAGCCCACCACCTTCAGCGGGTCCTCGCGATCGACCACCGCCGTGAAGCCGCGCAGATCCGCGAGCAGGATCGCGGCGTGGACCACCGTGCTCTGCCCGCGCCGCATCTCGCCCGCGAGCACCCGCGCCCCCGTCGCCGGGCCGAGATAGGTGCCGAGCATCTCGCGCATCGCGTGCGACAGGCTGAGCTTGGCCGTGACCAGGGCGATCACCGGCACGAGCCCGGCGACCAAAGCCAGCTCCGCTTGCGAGAAGCCGCCGGCCTGATCGGTCGCAAACGAGATGCCGACGCCCTCCATGGCGCTGCCGGGCGCGAAGGCGGCGGCGTGGATCAGGTAGTCAGTGGCGCTTGCCCGCCTCAACTCGTCGAGAAGCGGGAGATCGGGATACGCGTTCGATCCGTCGAGCCGCCAGCGCACGAAGACGAGGTCGTTCGCCCGCAGCCAGCCCATGGGGCTGCGGAAGAAGGTGTCCTCGCCCTCCGGCCCGTGCACGGTCGGGAAGAACCCCATACCCTGCCCCCGCCGCCAGGCGAGGCTTACCCCGCGGAACAGAGGATCGATCACCGGCACCGCGAGGCTCAGGCGCCAGAGCGGGAGACCGGCCGCAACCAGCGCCTCGCAGAACTCCGCAATCATGGCATCGGCGTCGTCCGATTCGGCCGCGCGCGTGATCAGGCGGGCTTCGATGCTGCGAAGAGTAGAGACTGAGATCGGGTCCGTGATGGCCATGGCGGACCAACTCTATCGGCGCCCGCGCACCGATCCAAAAGCATCAAGTGGGCGATGCCTGTGGGAAATCGGCCGTATAGCCGCCTTGCCCGGACGCTCCGAACCCTTCAACCGTGCCGCCAGACGGGGACAACGACATGGACGACGCTGCCAACATCGCGAGCCGATTCGCATTCCTTGCCGAGATCGATGGGCTCAAGGCCGTGTTGCGCCAGAACCGGACCATCGGCGAGCGGCGGCGTGAGAACTCGGCCGAACATTCGTGGCATCTGGCGATGTTCGCCCTCGTGCTCGGCGATCGCGCGCCCGGCCTCGACCTGAACCGCGTCGTCGCGATGCTGCTGGTGCACGACATCGTCGAGGTCGATGCCGGCGACGTGCCGATCCACGGCGCCTACGACGCCGCGGCTCTGGCGCTGGTCGAGGAGGCCGCGGCGGCACGGATCTTCGGGCTTCTGCCCGAGCCGCAGCAGGACCGCCTCCTCGCGCTATGGCGGGAATTCGAGGCGGCCGAGACGGCGGAGGCGCGTTTCGCCAAGGCGCTCGACCGGCTTCAGCCGCTGCTGCTCAACACGCTGACCGAGGGCGGGACCTGGGCCGAGAACGGCCTGACCGAGACACAGGTGATGGCGCGCTACCGGCCGGTGATCGAGGGCGGCATCCCCGGTCTCTGGCCCTTCGTGGAGACGATGATCCGCCGCCACTACCAGGGTCACGCCGCTACGGCGTGACCGGCTGCGCCTCGGCGCTGACGGCGGTGCGGGCGCCGCGGGCAAGATCGCGCTCGATCAGGAGCGCGCTCTTGCCGTCGAGGCGGTTCCGGTAGACCTGCAGGTTCTCCATCACCCGCTGCACGTAGTTGCGCGTCTCGGTGAAGGGGATGCGCTCGACCCAGTCGATCGGATCGACATCGGGCCGGCGCGGGTCGCCGTAGGCATCGACCCATTTCTTCACGTTGCCGCCGCCCGCGTTGTAGGAGGCAAACGCGAGGATGTAGGAGCCCTTCCAGTCCTCCATCAGCTCGCCGAGATGGGCTTGGCCCAGCCGCGCGTTGTAGGCGGGATCGCTGGTGAGCCGGTCCGTTTCATACGACGTCGAGACGCGCTTGGCCGTGCGCTGGGCGGTGGCCGGCATCATCTGCATCAGGCCGCGCGCGCCGACGCCGGACTGGGCGCGGGGATCGAACTGGCTCTCCTGCCGGGCGATGGCGAAGACCATGGCCCGCTCGACCTGCGGCACGGCGGTGAAGGTCTCGTAATCGGGGATGCCGATGGTCGGGTAGGCGTGGGTATCCAGCGCCAGCCCGCGCTGCGTGGCGAGCTTGCCGATGGAGACCAGCGCCCGCGCATCGCGCATCGCCACCGCGGTCTCGCCGAGCGCGTTGACCTGCGCCTCCTCGGTCAGCGAGCGGGCGGCGTCGATGTAGAGCGGCAGCGCCAGCTCCTTCATCTGGGCGGCGGCGAGCAGCTTCAGGCCGCGCATGAAGAGGCGGTCGTCGAAGGCGGCGCGGGCCGTCGGGCTCAGCTCGGCGGCGCGGCGCAGGGGCAGGCTGTGCTGGCCGAGCCGGGCACGGGCGAGCTGCCCGTAATAGGCGATCGGCTGGAGCGCGGCGCGCTCGTAGAAGCCCTTCGATTCGACGGTCTTGCCCGCAGCCTCCGCCGCGCGACCCTGCCAATAGGCGGCCCGCGCCAGGGAGATCGGCGTTTCGGCCACGCTCGCGGCCAGGGCGAAGTGCCGCTCGGCCGCGGCCGGATCGGCCATGAAGCGCAGCGCGATCCAGCCGGCATGGAATTCGGCCTCGATCCGCTTCTCGGAGGTGCGGGCGGAATGCGCGGCGGCCACGGCGTAGGCGGTCTTGGACTCGCCCGCATCCATCAGCTTGCGGGCGACGATGCGGCGCTCGACCCACCACGTGTCACCGTCGGCGAGCACCTCCGGGTTGGTCGGCGCGGCGAGCAGCACCTTGGCCGCCTCCGGCGCCTTGTCGGCGCGGCGGAAATATTGGGCGCGCGAGAGCAGGTAGGACGAATCGTTGCGCAAAGACGGCGGCACCGCCGCGAGCGCGGCCGCCGCCCCGGCCTTGCCCTGCACCGCCCGGCGGGCGCGCACGAGGCTGGCATAGGAGCCGCCGGCATAGTCGGCGGCCCGCGCGGCGGTGACCCAATCCTCCTTCAGGAGGGCGCGCTCCATCCGGTAGCGGTGGTCGATCACCGTGAGCACGCCGGGGAAAGCGTCCGTGACCTTGGCCTCGAGGCTGCGCCCGAACGTTTCCTCGCGCCACAGGTCGTGCACGAGTTCAGCCGCATCCGCATCGAGCCCGTCGGCGCGCAGGGCCAGCGCCAGGGCGAACTTGCCCGGCGCGCTCGACGGCTTGGCGCTCGCGAAATAGGCGCGCACCACGGCCGGGCTCTTCTTCTCGGTGAGCAGCCGCTCCTCGGCGCGGCGGCGCAGCAGCGGGCCCGCCGGCCAATCGGGATTGGCGCGCGAGAAGGCGACCACCCGCTCGAAGCTGACGCCGGCGCCGGCGCGGATCGCGACCCATTCGAGCAGCGCCCGCGCCGCCGGATCGGAGAAGCCCGCGGCGAGCCGGTCACCGTCCGAGACCTTGCCCTTGCGGTAGAGGTCGATCGTCTCGCGGAGTTGGCCGAGATCGGTCTCGCCGAATGCGACCGGGCGGGCCGGGTCCGGCACTTCGGGGGAAGGGGCGGCCGGAGACACGGCCGCATCGGGCAGCGGGAAGGCGATCGGGCCGTCCGCTTCGGTGGAGGCGTAGGAGGAGGCCGCGGCGGGCAGCGGCTTGTCGGAGGCGGCTTCACCCGAACTCGGATCGAGGCGCAGCGCATCCGCCGCGACGGGATCGGAGGCGGGGCCCTGGCCGTCGCTCGGCTGCCCGGCGGGCGCGGTGGCGTCGCTCGCGGGGGCGGTGGGGGCGGAGGCCGGCTGCGGGTTTCGGAGTTCGATGGCCCCGCCGCGCTGTGGCAGCACGGCCGTGCCGGACAGCAGCAAGCCGAGGAGCAGGGGCAGGGAGCGTGTGGGCAACGCCATGATCTGAGACACCCCGACCAGAGGCCAAGCCTTAAGCTGGGCCCCGGTCCGTTAAGATGGCATTAACTGCGCAAGCGAAGCGTTTGCGCACGGACGGGGGACGGCCTATGTCTCGCCCGTCCCAGGCGCGGCCCGCACGCGGCAGCCGCCGCCGGGGCACGCCAGAAGACAGGCAAGAAGAACGGCCGGGAACGCCAGGATGACCGATACCCACGCCCGCCTTCGCGGCTCGATGACCGCGCTCGCGACCCCGTTCCGCGACGGCGAGTTCGACGAATCGGCCTTCCGGAAATTCGTGAACTGGCAGATCGATCAGGGCACCCACGCCCTGGTGCCGACCGGCACCACCGGCGAGAGTCCGACGCTGAGCCACACCGAACACGACCGCGTGGTCGAGGTGTGCGTCGCCGAAGCGGCCGGCCGGGTGCCGGTGATCGCGGGCGCCGGCTCGAACTCGACGCGGGAGGCCGTCGCGCGGGCGCGTCATGCCGAAAGCGTCGGCGCGGATGCGGTGCTCACCGTCACGCCCTACTACAACAAGCCGACGCAGGAGGGGATGTACGCCCACTTCAAGGCGGTGAACGACGCCGTCGGCATCCCGATCATCATCTACAATATCCCCGGCCGGTCCGTGGTCGACATGAGCGTCGACACCATGAAGCGGCTGTTCGAACTGAAGAACATTGCCGGCGTGAAGGACGCCACGGCCAAGATTGACCGTGTCAGCCTTCAGCGACAGGCTTTGGGAGAAGACTTCATCCAGCTTTCTGGCGAAGATGCGACGGCCCTCGGCTTCAATGCCCATGGCGGGGTCGGCTGCATCTCCGTGGTCTCGAATGTCGCACCCCGGCTCTGTGCCGATTTGCAGGAAGCGACACTGGCGGGCGACTACGCCAAGGCCCTGAAGATCCAAGACCGGCTGATGCCGCTGCATGTGCAGATGTTCTACGAATCGAATCCGGTGCCGGCGAAATACGCTCTGTCGCGCCTCGGGCTGATGTCGGAGGAGGTGCGCCTGCCGCTGGTGCCGGCGACCGAGGGCTGCCGCCGGGCGGTCGATGCCGCGCTCGCCCATGCCGGCCTGATCTGACGCCGTCGGATTGATCCGAGAAGATCCGGCGGGAAGCCTCGCCGGAGAACGCGGCGGTCCCCATATCGGTGGATCGCCGCCCGCTCACGAACTTGAAGACGAATGGCACCCAAACCCGATCCCGGCCGGCGCGTCGTCGCCGACAACCGCTCCGCACGCTTCCACTACGCGATCGAGGACACGTTCGAGGCCGGCATCGCGCTGACCGGCACCGAGGTGAAATCGCTGCGTGGCGGCAAGGCGACGATCGGGGAGTCCTATGCCGGGCCGTCCGGCAACGACCTGATGCTGTTCAACGCCTATATCCCGGAATATCTGGAGGCGAACCGCTTCAACCACGACACCAAGCGGCCCCGCCGCCTTCTGCTGCACCGCCGCCAGATCAACAAGCTGATCGGCGCGACCCAGCGCCAGGGCTACACGGTGATTCCGCTGAAGATCTACTTCAACGACAAGGGCCGGGCGAAGGTCGAGCTGGGCCTCGGCAAGGGCAAGCAGCTCCACGACAAGCGCGAGAGCGTCAAGCAGCGCGACTGGGATCGCGACAAGGCCCGCCTGATGCGCGACAAGGGCTGAGTTCAGCCCTCGACGTTTTCGGCGCCGGGACTGCCGGCGCCGTTCGGTCGGCAACGCACGCCGCCATCACCGCACGACGAAGTGCGTCTTCTCCGGATAGGGCAGGGCGCCGGATGATTTCGGCGTAACCTCGCCATCGACGACGACGGGCCTTCGCCCGTCACCGCGATGTGAGCATCAAAGCGTCGCTCAGCCCTCGGCTCCCTCGTCGGACGCGCCGGGGCGGATGCCGTAGCGGCTCTCGAGACCGGGATTGGGGCGGGGCGCGCGCTCGGCGAAGTCGCGGCGGGGGCCGTCAGCGGGCGCGCGGGTGGTGCGCTCGCTCGGGTCACGACCGATCCGGCTCGCAAGATGGGCGAGATCGATGAACTCGTCCGCCTGACGCCGCAGGTCGTCGGCGATCATCGCCGGCTGGGTCTGGATCGTCGAGACGACGGAGACGCGAACGCCGCGGCGCTGGATCGCTTCCACGAGCGAGCGGAAATCGCCGTCGCCGGAGAACAGCACCATGTGGTCGATATGCGGGGCCAGTTCGAGCGCGTCGATGGCGAGCTCGATATCCATGTTGCCCTTGATCTTGCGGCGCCCGGCGGAGTCGGTGAATTCCTTCACCGGCTTGGTGACAACCCGGTAGCCGTTATAGTCGAGCCAATCGATCAGCGGGCGGATCGAGGAATATTCCTGATCTTCGATCATCGCCGTGTAATAGAAAGCCCGAATTAGATTGTCGCGGCTCTGAAAATCCTTGAGCAGCCGCTTGTAATCGATATCGAAACCGAGCGCCTTCGTGGTCGCATACAAATTCGCGCCGTCGATGAAAACTGCGGTCCGTTGTTTATCACTCATCGATTGGTCCGTGTTCTTGAGATGAAAGAGATTGTTTCTAGAAATTCAGACATGAATGCAGTACATGAAACCGCAGATTCAATGCGCTGCCGAAGCCCGGCATCCCGGCACTCTCGACGGGTAGCAGTCTTTGTGTTCCGAAGCACGCTCTCCGTTCGGAAGAGCGTGATCCGGCCAACGGGATCGCGGTGTCTGAAAGGGGCAGGACTCGGAACAGCGTAGCAGAGTCCGGCCCGAATCCCCTTTGTGGTGGCCGAGCCGGCAATCCCTGTCAAGCGCCAGAAAGTGTTAACGCCGCCCGCGCCAAATCCAAACGAAGATGATGTGACGCAACCCAGAGCGTAATCTTCGCAATCATTTTCGTACTAGCGGTTGCGACACAGCGCCCACATCGATCCGCTGCGGTATTTACACACCTGAAGTTGCCGCAACGAGCGAATTGACGTGGGTTGCCCACGCGGAACCTTTGCAGCCGCCGAACCGGCGGCTGTCACGTCGCGGGTCAGGGCTTTGGCAGGGCCCGGCTGCCCGGCTTGACCGGGGGGATGGCGGCAAGCTCGGGGGGCAGGGCGTCGGGCGCATAAGCCGGGATGTCGAGTGTGACCAGGGACAGGAGCGGCAACCCGATCTCGCCGCGCCCGCCCGAACGGTCGATCAGGCAGGCCGCGCCGACCACCTCGCCCCCCTCGTCTTTCAGCGAGGCGAGGCATTCCCGGGCGGAGAGACCCGTCGTCACGATGTCCTCGACGATGACGGCGCGGGTGCCGGCGGGAATCGAGAAGCCGCGGCGCAGGGTGAAGGGACCGCCGGGGTCGCGCTCCACGAAGATCGCCTTGGCGCCGAGATGGCGGGCGGTCTCGTAGCCGGGGATGATGCCCCCGATGGCCGGCGAGACCACGATGTCGATCCGGCCGAAGCGGGCCGTGATGACTTCGGCCAGTGCCCGGCACAGCCGCTCGGTGCGCGCGGGATCAGAGAAGATCGTCATCTTCTGCAGGAAGGTCGGCGAGCGCAGGCCGGAGCTGAGAATGAAGTGTCCCTGCAGCAGGGCCCCTGCGGAGCGGAATTCTTCGAGAACTTCTTCCGGCGTCATGATCACCTGCTCGCCAAACCGCGTTCCGCTACTTCTTGCAGCGGCGCAAGCGGGGCGCAAGCCGAAGGCCAAGGGCATCAACCGACGACGGTGGCCGGTCTTCGGGCGATGACGATCCGACGGGTAGGATCCGGCCTCGTCGGAACGCGCCTTGCGCGGCCGAATCACCATTCCCCTCGGTGATGGGGGCCGGCTTGTTTACCTCGATAAATCTAGTTCCGGACGCGAAGCGGCTGCCGGCGGCGATCAGGACGGGCCTCGTAGGCGGGCGGGGGATAGGACGGGTCGTAGACCGTCCCGTCATACGGATCGTAAGCCCGGGGCAGGAGCGCGCCGAGCTGCACGCCCTCGCTTCCGCCGCGCTGGATCATCGTGCGCATGCCCGGCTGCAGCTTGCTGTCGTCCAGATCGTCGGGATGGGCGGGGATGAGCGGCAAACCCTCGGGGCCGCCCCGTTGGAGCATCGTCCGCATGCCGGGCTGAAGCGCCTGCGCCCCCCCGGCGAGCGGGATGCCGAGCGCGAGGATGACGGCGGTGACCAGGGAAAGCTTCATGATGGTCGCTCCGGAAAAGCGCGTCGCAGGCTCCGCCGTCCATAGAGCGGCTCGATGACGGAATGACGGGTTCCGCCATCGGTTCCAGCAGCGGCGCCTGCAGGACCGACCGTCAGCCGTTCACCCGCTCGACGCGGCTCACAGAGCGTTTGCCGCGCAGGTCCGCGACGATGGCGGTGAGGTGCTTCAGGTCCGGCACGGAGAGGTCGATGGAGATGTCGGTGAAGTCCTGCGTGCGGCGCTTCATCGAAACGTTGTCGATATTGCCGTCATGCTCGGCGATCACCTGGGCGATTTGCGCCAGCGTGCCGGGTTCGTTGATCGATTCGAGCGCGAGCTTGGCGGGGAAGCGCTCCTGCGAGCCCTCCACGTCCCAGCGCACATCGAGCCAGCGCTCGGGCTCGTTGTCGAAGGCGGCAAGCGCGGCGGACTGGATCGGATAGATCGTCACGCCGACGCCGGGGGTCAGAATGCCGACGATGCGATCCCCCGGCAGGGCGCCACCATTCGGGGCAAAGCTCACCGGCAGGTCGCCGGCGAGCCCGCGAATCGGAATGCTGGCCAAGGCCGAAGCCCCCTCGGCATCGCCGGAGAAGGTCAGCCGCATGGTCTGATCCTTGGACCGGGTGAGGCGCCCCGCCGCGCCGTTGGCGGCTGGGCCGCCGCTCGCCCCCGCGCGCCGCTCCTCCTTGAAATCGGGATAGACGGCCTTCACCACGTCGCCGGAGAACATCTCGCCGCGCCCGACGGCGGCGAACACGTCCTCGGTGGTTGCGCGGGCGAGCCGGGGCAGGGAGCCGCGCAGCTTCTCCTCGGAAAAGCTCTTGCCGGCCCGCTCGAAGGCGCGATCCAGGATCTGGCGTCCGAGCCCGGCATATTGGCGCCGCACGGCGGTGCGGGTCGCCCGCCGGATCGCCGAGCGCGCCTTGCCGGTGACGACGAGCGATTCCCACGCCGCCGGCGGCGAGGCGCCGTCAGAGCGGGCGATCTCGACCTCATCGCCGTTGGCGAGTTCGTGGAGCAAGGGCGCAAGCCGTCCGTTGATCTTGGCGCCCACCGCCGTGTTGCCGACATCGGTATGCACCGCGTAGGCGAAGTCGATCGGCGTGGCGCCCCGCGGCAGGGCGATCAGGCGGCCCTTGGGCGTGAAGCAGAACACCTGATCCTGGAACAGCTCCAGCTTGGTGTGCTCCAGAAACTCTTCCGGCGAATCGCCCTCGGCCAGCAGCTCGATCGTCCGGCGCAGCCATTGGTAGGCGCCGCTCTCGGTGGCGAGCCGCGGATGGATCTCGGCCTCGCCGCCCTCGGCGGAGGCCTCTTTGTAATGGGCGTGGGCGGCGATGCCGTATTCGGCGATCTCGTCCATCTCGGCGGTGCGGATCTGCAGCTCGACGCGTTGGCGCTTCGGCCCGATCACCGTGGTGTGGATCGAGCGGTAATCGTTCTGCTTGGGCGTCGAGACGTAGTCCTTGTAACGGCCGGGGACCATCGGCCAGCTCGTGTGGACGACGCCGAGCGCCGCGTAGCACTCGGCCAGGGTGCCGACGATCACGCGAAAGCCGACGATGTCGGAGAGCTGCTCGAAGGCGACCGACTTGCGCTCCATCTTCGACCAGATCGAGAACGGCTTCTTCAGCCGCCCTTTCACCTGAGCGGCGATGCCGCGCGCCGCCAGCCGGGCGGTGAGGTCGTATTCGATGCTCTCGATGACACTGCCGGATTTCGCCGAGAGGTCTTCGAGCCGCTTGGTGATCGTCGCGTAGACCTCGGGCTTCAGCGTGCGGAAGGAGAGGTCTTCCAACTCGTCGCGCAGCTCCTGCATGCCCATGCGGCCGGCGAGCGGCGCGTAGATGTCGAGGGTCTCCTCGGCGATCCGCGCGCGCTTGTCGTCGCGCATGAAATGCAGCGTGCGCATGTTGTGCAGGCGATCAGCGAGCTTCACTAGAAGCACCCGCACGTCCTCGGCCACGGCCAGGAGCAGCTTGCGGAAGTTCTCGCCCTGCACCGCCCGCTTCGAGACGAGGTCGAGGCGCTTGAGCTTGGTCAGCCCGTCGACCAGCGCGCCGATCTCGGGGCCGAAGATCTCGCGGATCTCGTCGAGGGTCGCGGCAGTGTCCTCGACGGTGTCGTGCAGCACCGCCGCGACGATGGTCGCGTCGTCGAGGCGCAGGTCGGTGAGGATCGCGGCGACTTCGAGGGGATGGGCGAAGAATGGGTCGCCGGAGGCGCGCTTCTGCGTGCCATGCGCCCGCATGGCGTAGACGTAGGCGCGGTTGAGAAGCGCCTCGTTCGCGGCGGGATTGTAGCGCTTGACCCGCTCGACGAGTTCGTACTGGCGCATCATCCGCCGAAGGATCCTGCTCTCAAATCTGCTCAGCGTCTCTCACAAGACGCCCGCTGCGCCGCCGTACTCCAAGGGGAGACGATCGGCGATCGGGCGGTTCGTGAGGCACTCTCAAAGGGGGGCCCGGCCCGGACGGACGCGGTCGCTCGTCCGACACCTTCCCGCATCGGCGTGCATTTGCCCAGACCCATGGCGTCGCGGACAAAGCGCGACGGCTCCGCCTCCCCCGCATGGACGCCAAGATGAGCGCATCCCGAACGCCGGCGACCGGCTTCCGGGATCATACGTGGGGGAGGGAGCGACACACGAGAACGCCCGCCGCTCGGGGACCGAGGGCGGGCGTGAAACGTCAGGCCGAGCGCGAAAAGAGCTTACTCACCCTCGTCGTCGGTCTCGGTCGGCGGTGCGAGATTCTCGAGACCGCGGAGGAGATCCTCCTCGCTCATGAAATCGAACTGCACGTTCTTGTCGTCCGAGGAGGACTGGGGCGCGACCGCCGCGGCGGCGGGCGAGCTCGACAGGAGCGGCACGGTCTCGGCCTCGGGCTCGTCCACCTCAACGTATTTCTGCATCGAGTGGATGAGCTGCTCTTTCAGATCCTCCGCCGTGATGGTCTCGTCGCCGATCTCGCGAAGGGCCACGACGGGATTCTTGTCGCGGTCGCGCTCCACGGTCAGCGGGGCGCCGGCGGCGAGCAGGCGAGCCCGGTGGCTGGCGAGCAGGACCAGCTCGAAGCGGTTCTCGACCTTCTCGATGCAGTCTTCGACGGTGACGCGAGCCATGCGAGGCGGCTCCTTCCTCAGGCGCGGATACGAACGATATGCGTGATGAACGGGCTTCCTACACCGGTTATCGCCGTCCAACAAGTCGCGGGAGCGGTTGAGAATCCGTCCCTGTCGGTCCACATGGAAAGCGGTGTTGGTCCAACCCGGCACCGATCCCGGCCGGCCTTGAACCGGCGCCAGCGGACCCGAGGATTCTCCACATGTTCATTCAGACCGAAGCCACGCCGAACCCCGCCACGCTCAAGTTCCTGCCCGGCCGCGTCGTGCTCACCGACGGGACCTTCGAGGCCCGCGACACCGCCAGCGCCGAGCGCTCGCCGCTGGCCACCGCCCTGTTCGCGGTGCCCGGCGTCTCGGGCGTCTATTTCGGGCACGACTTCATCTCCGTCACCAAGGCCGACGGCGTGAACGAGTGGCCGCAGGTGAAGCCCGCCGTGCTCGGCGCGATCATGGACCACTTCCAATCCGGCCGCCCGGTCCTGGCCGAGGGCACGGCGCTCGCGGAAGAAGAGACGGACGAGTTCTACGACGAGGCCGACCACGACACCGTGGCCACCATCAAGGACCTGCTGGAAACCCGCGTGCGTCCGGCGGTGGCCGGTGACGGCGGCGACATCACCTTCCGCGGCTACCGCGACGGCATCGTCTACCTCGAGATGAAGGGCGCCTGCTCGGGTTGTCCGTCCTCCACCGCGACCCTGCGCCAGGGTGTGCAGAACCTGTTTCGCCATTTCCTTCCCTCCGTGCGGGAAGTGCAGGCGATCTGATCGGCGGCCCCGCCGCCCGGTTTTCCCCTGACATCGGCGCAACACCGCACCGCTTCCTTGGGGAGTCGGGCCGCGGATGCGCTGACGGGGAGGGCGGTTTCGTCCTAAGAAGAGCCGGAGGGCGGGCGCTCGGGGTCCGCCACCGGATGGAATCGACGTTTGCGGATCCTTGCCATCGATACGGCGCTCGAAGCCTGCGCTGCCTGCGTGGCCACCGACGACAGCGACGACCTGCTCGCTGAGGAGTCGATGCCGCTCGTGCGCGGCCATGCCGAAGCGCTGCTGCCGCTGATCGAGCGGGTCATGGCCCGGGTCGAGGGCGGCTTCGAGGGTCTCGACCGGGTCGCGGTCACGGTCGGGCCCGGCAGCTATACCGGCTTGCGCGTCGGCATCTCCGCCGCCCGTGCGATCGGGCTCGCCACCGGCATTCCGGTGGTGGGCGTGACGACTCTGTCCGCCCTGCTGGCGCCGCAGCTCGCGCTCAACGGCGACGACACGGTGGTCGCCGCGATCGATGCGCGCCACGGCGCCGTCTACCTCCAAGCCATGAGCGTGACGCAAGGCACGGTGATCCCGCCCCGTCACATCGCCCTGGAAGAAGCGGCGACCCTGCTCGGCAACCGTCGGACGATCCTGACCGGCTCCGGCGCGCCCGCGCTCGCGGCGGCGGCGACTGCCGCCGGCATCCCCGTCGAGGTCGCCGAGACCGGCGCGCCGCAGATCGCCTGGGTCGCCTCGCTCGGACTCGTCGCCGACCCGGACCAGGCGCTGCCGCGCCCCCTCTACCTGCGCGGGCCCGATGCCCAACCGCAGCATCATGCGAGGCTCGCAAGGGCATGACGCGGACCGTCTCTCCGTTCTGGCCGCTCGATTGGTGGTCCGCATGGTGGGACGCCTGGGGCTCCGTGCCCTACGTCGCGCCGCTGCGGGATGCCGGACAGGCCTCCGACCTGGAAAAACTGCACGCCACCGCCTTCGCCCGCCCCTGGGCGGCCCATGAATTCGAGCGGATGCTGTGCGAACGCTCGACCGAGGCGCATGCCCTGCGCCGGGGCAACGCGCTGCTGGGCTTCGTGCTGTCGCGCAAGGCCGTGGACGAGGCGGAGATCCTCACCATCGTTCTGGCGCCCTCCGCCCGCGGCGGCGGCCACAGCCACCGGCTCCTGCGCGAGCACCTGAATGCGCTGGCCTATGCCGGCATCCGCACGGTCCATCTCGAAGTCGACGAGGGCAACACGCCGGCCCTGAAGCTCTACACCCGCCACGGCTTCCTCAAGATCGGCGAGCGCAAGGGCTACTACCCCCTGCCCAACGGCAGCCGAGCCACGGCGCTGACTATGAGCGCGACGCTGTCGTGAGGCTTTGCGGGAGCGCATCCGCCCGATGACGCGCGTCGGCATCGGCCTCCGCCTCCTCGTCCAGGCGCTGGCCTTCCTGATCGTGATCGGGCCGCACTGGCTCAGCCTGCGCTTCGGCCGGGGGCGGCTCGCGGCGCGGCTCGCGGTGCTGTTCCACCGCCTGTTCCTGCGCCTGTTTTCCCTGCGGGTGACGCAGAGCGGCACACCGCCGCCGCCGGGCGAGCCGGCGCTCGTGCTCTCGAACCATGTCTCCTGGCTCGACATCGTCGCGCTCGGCTCGCTGCGCCCGCTCTCCTTCGTCGCCAAGTCGGAAATCGCCGGCTGGCCCCTGATCGGCGTGCTGGCCAAGCTTCAGCGCACCGTCTTCATCGAGCGATCGAAGCGGACGGCGACTGCTCGCGTCAACGCTACGGTCGGGCAACGGCTCGCGGACGGCGACCTGATCGTGCTGTTCGCCGAGGGCACCACCGGCGACGGCCTGCGCCTGCTGCCGTTCCGCTCGTCGCTGGTCGGCGCCGCGCGAACGGCGCTGACGGCGGAAACCGGCGGGCTCGCACGCATTCGGCTTCAGCCCCTGGCCGTAGGCTACCCGCGCCGCAACGGCCTGCCGGTGACCCGCATCGAGCGGCCGGAGATCGCGTGGTACGGCGACACGGAACTCGCGCCGCATCTCGCCCTGTTCTCCAATCGCGGCCCCATCGACGTGCACGTGAACTGGGGCGCGCCGATCGCCTTCGAGGCCGCCACCGACCGCAAGGTCGCCACCGCCCAGGCCGAGGCCGCCGTGCGGCAGGGCCTGCGCCAGATTCATCGCGGCGGGGCCACTCCCCACCCGGCGCCGGCAGCACCGGAAACGATCGGGGAGGGCGCCGACGTCTCGGCGCCGGGCATCGCCGCCGTGTGACCGTTCAGGCCGGGAGCGGGAAGGTCGCCGCTTGGCCGCGAACGACCCCGCCCTCATCCACGAGCTGCCAGACGATGCCCTCGGTGACCGGGAAGCGCCGCCCGTCCTTGGCAACCCGAATGCCGGCATAATCCGAGACGAACCCGTCGCGGGCGACCGCGTCGAGCAGGCGCTGCCGCTCTGCCCGCTCCGGCGCCTCGGCCGAGAGCCGCGAGGGCATGCCGACGATGTCTTGCCAGTCATAACCGAAGGCCCGCTGCGCCGCCCGGTTGGCGTAGACGAAGAGCGGGTCGGCGCTCGTGTCGTGGGCCAGCACCGCGAAGGGCGCCGACCCATAGAGCCAGTCCGGCCCGAGATCCGGCTCAGGGATGAGCGGGCGGCCGACGAGGCGCAGGAAGCTGCCGGTCAGCAGGGTGAAGAAGGCGGGATCTTCGGCAAGCCTCACGGGCGGACCTTTTTGAAGGGGCAAAAGTTCGGATCGCTGAGAGAATCGTGTCGGCGACCGAACCGTGATAGAGGGCCTGTCGAGCAGAAAATCCTCAAAAATCACCGCCCGCCGGCGGCAGGGTTGCGATCTTGAAGAAAGCCTACGTCAAGTCTTACGGCTGCCAGATGAACGCCTACGACGCCGGCCGCATGGCCGACGTGTTGGCGGCCGAGGGCTACAGCGCGACGGACTCGGTCGAGGAGGCCGATGTCGTCGTTCTCAACACCTGCCACATCCGCGAAAAGGCCGCTGAGAAGGTCTATTCCGAACTCGGGCGCCTGCGTGTGCTGAAGGGCGAGCGCGCCGAGAGCGGGCAGGACACGCGCATCGTGGTCGCGGGCTGCGTCGCGCAGGCGGAAGGCCGCGAGATTTTGTCCCGCGCGCCCGCCGTGGACGTGGTGGTGGGCCCGCAGAGCTATCACCGCCTGCCGGACCTGTTGCGCCAGTCGCGCGAGACCCGCGTCGTCGACACCGAATTCCCGGCCGAGGACAAATTCGATCACCTGCCCGCCCGGCGCAACCGCGGCGTCACCGGCTTCCTCACCGTGCAGGAGGGCTGCGACAAGTTCTGCGCCTTCTGCGTCGTGCCCTATACCCGCGGCGCGGAGGTCTCGCGCTCGGTGGCGGCGGTGGTGGACGAAGCCCGCCGCCTCGTCGAGGGCGGGGTGCGCGAGATCACCCTCATCGGCCAGAACGTCAACGCCTATCACGGCGACGGGCCGGACGGCGCGCCCGCGACGCTCGGCCACCTGATGGACGCGCTCTCCGCGGTGCCGGGCCTCCTGCGCCTGCGCTACACCACGAGCCACCCGAACGACTTCGCCGACGATCTCATTGCCGCCCACGCGACGAACCCGCTGGTGATGCCCTACCTGCACCTGCCGGTGCAGTCGGGCTCGGACCGCATCCTTCAGGCGATGAACCGGCGCCATACCGGCGATGCTTACCGCCGGCTGATCGAGCGCATCCGGACCGCGCGGTCCGACATCGCACTGTCCTCGGATTTCATCGTCGGCTTCCCCGGCGAGACCGATGCCGACTTTGCCGAGACCATGCGGCTCGTCGCCGATATCGGCTTTTCGGCGGCGTTCTCGTTCAAGTACAGCCCGCGCGCCGGCACGCCGGCGGCGGAGCGCGAGGACGCGGTGCCGGAGGCGGTGAAGACCGAGCGGCTTGCCGCCCTCCAGGAACTCCTCGACCGCCAGCGCCACGCCTACAACGCCGCAAGCGTCGGCACGCTCACCGAGATCCTGGTCGAGAAGATCGGCCGGCATCCGGGGCAGGTCGCGGGCAAGACGCCGCACCTCCAAGCGGTACAGTTCGATGCGCCGGCCTCGACCATCGGCACGCTGGTGCCGGTGCGTATCACGCGGGCGGGCTCGAACAGCCTGTTCGGCGAAACGCTGGAGGGTGCGGCGGCGGCCGCGTGACCTATATGAGGCCCATCACCATGCCGGATCTCTCGCGTGCCGATTGACGTTGCGTCAGCCCGTGGCCCTGCCGGCCGCAACAACCGCCCCTCACCGGGGCGTCCGGGTCTCGCCGAGGCCGTAGAGGTCTCGCTCACCTTCGATGACAACCGGCTCGCCAGCCTCGTCTTCGGCCAATACGACCAGAACGTCGCCCATATCGAGCGGCGACTCGGCATCACCGGCACAGCGCTCGGCAACCACCTCGTGGTCAAGGGCACGCCCGAGGCCGCCGAGAAGGCGCGGCGGGTGTTCGAGCGGCTCTACACGCGGGTGCAGAAGGCCGGCACGACCCTGACGCTCGGCGATGTGGACGGGGTGATCCAAGAGGTCACCGTTCAGGGCAACCTGTTCCCCTCCGCCGAGATCGTCGCCGACAACGGCCGCGAGCAGTTCGAGCAGATCGCCACCCGCAAGCGCGGCGCCGTGCGCGCCCGCAACGCCGCGCAGAGCGAGTACATCAAACTCCTGCGCGCCAACGAACTCGTCTTCGCCGAAGGCCCCGCCGGCACCGGCAAGACCTGGCTCGCCGTCGGCCACGCCGTCTCGCTGCTGGAACAGGGCCATGCCGAGCGGCTGATCCTGTCGCGCCCGGCGGTCGAGGCCGGCGAGCGGCTGGGCTTCCTGCCCGGCGACATGCGCGAGAAGGTCGATCCGTATCTTCGCCCGATCTACGATGCGCTCTACGACTTCATGGAGGCACGCCACGTCGATCGCGGCCTCCAGACCGGCATCATCGAGATCGCCCCGCTCGCCTTCATGCGCGGGCGCACCCTGACCAACGCCGTGGTGCTGCTCGATGAGGCGCAGAACACCACCTCGATGCAGATGAAGATGTTCCTGACCCGGTTGGGCGAGAACTCCCGCATGATCATCACCGGCGATCCCAGTCAGATCGACCTGCCGCCGGGCCAGAAATCCGGCCTCGTCGAGGCGGTCAACGTGCTCGACGGCGTCGAGGGCATCGGCCGCGTCCGCTTCCGCGACGTGGACGTGGTGCGCCACGACCTCGTGCGCCGCATCGTCACCGCCTACGAATCCGCCGCTCACGGCGAGGGTGAGGCCGACCGCAACCCGAACCCGCGGCGGCGTCCGCTGGCTTGAGCGGCGACAGAATCGCGGTGGCCCACGGGACACCGCAACGACGTTGACGGTGCTGACCAGAAGCCACACATGAGCGACAACGAGATCGACATCGCCGTCGAGGATGCGCGCTGGGAACAGGCGATCCCCGAGTTGGAGGCGTTCACGCTGCGGGCCGTCGAGGCGGGATTGGCAATTTCGCCTGATTCGGCGGCGGGCCCCGTCGAAGTGAGTGTCCTGCTCGCCGACGACGCGACCGTCCAGGACCTCAACCGCACGTGGCGGAACAAGGATAAACCCACCAACGTGTTATCGTTTCCGGCCGCGGAGCAACCGGTTCAGCCGGGTCTGGCGCGCCCCCTCGGCGATGTGGTTCTTGCGTATGACACACTCGTGCGCGAGAGTGCGGAGCAGTCGAAGCCCTTCGAGCACCATTTCGCCCACCTCCTCGTTCATGGCACCCTTCACCTTCTCGGACAGGACCATGAGACCGGCGAGGCTGAGGCCGACGCCATGGAGGCGCTCGAAGTCGCCGCGCTCCGCGCGCTCGGCATTCCGAACCCTTACGACGACTGAACTCCGGCACTCCCGCCGAATCCAACCTAGAGACCCATGACCAACGACCGAAGTCGCGGCGCGGCCCTGGCCGCGCCAGCCGCGGACGCCGAACCGCCCTCACGCGAGGCGTGGTACGATCGTCTGCTGAACGTCTTCCAAATGCGTCCGCGCGACTCCCTGCGCACCGACATCGAGGAGGCCCTGGCCGAGCCCGGCACGGGTGAAGACGCCTTCTCGCCCCTTGAGCGCGCCATGCTCAAGAACGTGCTCGGCCTGCACAAGGTGCGCGTCGACGATGTGATGCTGCCCCGCGCCGACATCGTGGCGGTGGCCAGCGACACCAGCCTCAGCGATCTCCTGAAGCTGTTCCGCACCGCCGGCCATTCGCGCCTGCCGGTCTACGGCGAAACCCTCGACGATCCCCGCGGCATGGTCCACATCCGCGACTTCGTGGAATACCTCGCCACCCAGGCGGAAGCCGCCCCGCGCCGGGCCGCACCGCAGCCCGTGGCCACCGGCGCCGAAGCCAAGCCAGCACCGCGCCCGCGCCGCACATCCTCTGCCCGCGGCACGTTGCGCAGCCTCGATCTCGGCAAGGTCGATCTCACCGCGACGCTCGCCTCCACCCGCATCCAGCGCCCGGTCCTGTTCGTACCGCCCTCCATGCCGGCCATCGACCTGCTGGTGCGGATGCAGGCGACCCGCACCCATATGGCGCTGGTCATCGACGAGTATGGCGGCACCGACGGGCTGATCTCGATCGAGGATCTGATCGAGATGGTCGTCGGCGATATCGAGGACGAGCACGACGTGGCCGAGGGCCAGCTCGTCAACCGCCTGGAAGGCGAGACGGAGGCGTATATCGCCGACGCCCGCGCCGGCCTCGCGGAGGTGTCGGCGGCCACCGGCCTCGACCTCGCCGCCGCCTTCGGGGAACTGGCGGACGAGATCGATACGATCGGCGGCCTTATCGTGACGCTGGCCGGCCGGGTTCCGGAGCGCGGCGAGCGGATCCCCGGTCCCGACGACCTCGAATTCGAGGTGCTCGACGCCGACCCCCGGCGGGTGAAGCGGATCAAGCTCCAGCGCGCGCCGGCCAAGATCGGCACCGTGGTGCCGCTCGCCCTGCCGCCGCCCCGCCCGGTGGCGCCGCAGGCCCCCGACACGGACACGGCGCAGGTCGCCGAATCCGGCCGGTAGAGCAACGTCCGGAACGCTGGCCAACCGCGTTCGGGACGTTGCGGACAAGGCTCGCGCATTCCGACGACAGGGCCACCGATCCGTCGAAGGAATGCGCCTCATGACAACGACCACGGGACGAAGCGACACGGCATGACCGCTCCGCTCGGCCGCGCTCCCGGCGCCGGACTAGGCCCGGCCGCGGCGCGGATCGGCCTCCTCGAGGCCATCGCGCACCGGATCATCCTGAGCCAGGGCTGGACGCGGGCCGCGATCGCCGTCGCGGCCGGCGCCTGCGGCGCGCTGGCCATGCCGCCCTATGGACTGTTCCCGGCGCTCGTCGTCTCGCTCTGCGTCGCCGTCTGGTTGATCGACGGCGCGGCGATCGATGGCTCCGGCCGGCGCACCCTGCGCGTCTGTGCCGGGATCGGCTGGGCCTGGGGCTTCGGCTACTTCACCGCCGGTTTGTGGTGGCTCGGCGCCGCCTTCCTCGTGGAGGCGGACCAGTTCGCCTGGGCGCTGCCGCTCGGCGTGGTCGGCCTGCCGGCCGTGCTCGCCCTGTTCTTCGCTGCGGGCTTTGCCCTCGCCCGACTCCTCTGGTCGCGGGGGGCCGCGCGCATCGCCGCACTCGCCTTCGGGCTCGCCGCCGCCGAATGGCTGCGCGGGCATATCCTGACGGGCTTTCCCTGGAACACCCTCGGCATGGCGCTCGGGGGCAATCTCTGGACGATGCAAGCCGCCTCGCTCGTCGGCCTCTACGGCCTGACCCTGCTCGCGGTGCTGATCGCCGCCGCGCCCGCGACGCTCGCCACCGGCGCGACGCCGCGGGGCCGGTTCGGGCCGGTGTTGGCCGCACTCGTCGCGCTCGCGGGGCTGGCCGCCTACGGCGCCGGGCGTGTACCCACCGCGCCCGATCCGACGGTGGCGGGCGTGCGCCTGCGGCTGATCCAGCCCAACATCCCGCAGGATGACAAGTTCGGCTCGGAAAACCGCGAGCGGATCGTCGGCAAGTATCTCGAACTCAGCGACCGCGCGCTCTCGCCCGATCGCACCGGCATCGCCGACGTCACCCACCTGATCTGGCCGGAATCGGCCTTCCCGTTCCTGATCCAGCGCGATCCGCAGGCGCTCGGCCGGATCGGTGCGGCTTTGCCCGAGGGCAAGCAGCTCATCACCGGCGCCGCGCGGGTGCGCGAATTGCCCGAGGGCGAGCGGCTGACCCGCGAGAACGCCGTCTTCTTCAACGCGATCCTGACGATCGACGCGGGCGGGCGCTTCGGCGACCTCTACGACAAGGTCCACCTCGTCCCCTTCGGCGAATACCTGCCGGGGCCGCTCGACGCGCTGCTGCGGGCGGTGGGCTTGCGCCAGTTCGTCTCCATCCCCGGCGGCTTCACTCCGGGGGATCGCGCCGGCCAGCGCATCCTCAACGTGCCGGGCCTGCCGCCGGTGGCGGCGACGCTCTGCTACGAGGCGATCTTCCCCGGCGCGATCCTGCCGCCCGATCCGGCCGAGGGCGCGCCCGCCGTGCCGGGGCTGATCCTCAACCTCACCAACGATGCGTGGTTCGGCGACACGCCGGGCCCGCGCCAGCATTTCGCGCAAAGCCGTCTGCGGGCGGTGGAGGAGGGGTTGCCGCTGGTGCGCGACGCCAATTCCGGCATCTCCGCGGTGGTCGATGCCCATGGCCGGATCGTCGCGAGCCTTCCGCTCGGCATCGAGGGCGTGCTCGATGCGAGTTTGCCGGCAAGGCTGCCCGGACGCACGCTCTACGCCGCCTTCGGCGATGCCCTGTTCGGGGCCGGCCTCATCGGCTGCCTCCTGATCGCGCTCGCGGCACGCCGCCGTCGGACGTAACAGGCGAGCGGCCAAGGTAAGGCCCGATAACTTTCGAGACGTTCGCACGCGAATGGCGACGCATGCGCGACATTCGATCAATCTTGGCCTTAGGATCATCCGTCATCGCCCGGCGTTCTCAAGATAACGGCCCTTCTTTCGCCGGTGGAAACCGGTGCAGGCCATTCTCTCGAATTCTAAGGGAATGACGATGAAACAGATCTTCCTGGCCTCGGCCGTCCTTGCGGGCGCGCTGGCCTATCTTCCGGCGAGCGCGGATGCGCGCCCGATGGGTGTCGGAGGCTCCGGCGGCCTTGGCGGTGGCAACTTCCGGAGCGCGCTCGGCGCGGGTGGCGTGTCCGGCTTCGGCCGCGGCGGCGGCTTTGCCGGAGGCGGCTTCCGCGGTGGTGGAGCGGGGATCGGCGGCGGCGGGTTCCGTGGCGGTGGAGCGGGTCTGGCCGGTGGTGGCTTCCGGGGCGGCGGCGTCGGCCTCGCCGGGGGCGGCTTCCGCGGTGGTGGCCTTGCCGGTCGTCCTGGGTTCGGCGTGGGTCGTCCGGGCTACGGCGTGGCAGGCGTGCGGCCGGGCTTCGGCAATCGCGGCTGGTACGGCGGCAACCGCTGGCGCAATGCCGGCTTCTATCGCCGGGGTTACGGTTATGGCGGCCTCGGGCTCGGCCTTGGGGTCGGCGCCGGTCTCGGCCTCGCGGCGGGCGGCCTCTACGGCAGCAGCTACGGCTATCCGGGTTACGGCTATGGCGGATACGGCTACGATGATGGCTACTACGCGCCGGCCGGCTATTACGGCACCGAGACCGTGACCACGGGTGTCGCGCCCGGCGGCGATGAGGACTTGGTGGCCGAGTGCGCGCGCCGCTTCAAGACCTACGACCCGCAGACGCAGACCTACGCCGTCCGCCGCGGCGTGCGTCGCTCCTGCCCGTAAGGCTCCGAGACGGCGGGAGCATCACGCGATGCGCCCGCCTCTTCTCTCAAAAAGAAACCCCGCCCGACCGGATGGTCGAGCGGGGTTTTTTACGTCGTTGGGCCGTTCGCCTTACTCGGCGGCGACCTTGTGCGGAGCGTTGCTGCCGTCGGTGTAGGTCTCGGCCTGGAGGCGCTTATGCGGGGCGGCGCGGCCCGGCAGCGGCGGCAGGGCCTTGGCCTTCTCCAGATCGATCCCGGCGCCCTCGGCGACGCGGCGGCCGTAATCCTCGTCGGCGTGCCAGAAGTGCCAAACCATCCGAAGCTGGATGGGCTCGGGGCACTGCTTCATGTCGGCCACGAGGTTGGCGATCAGATCCTCACGCTCCCAATCCTGGAACGAGCGGTAGCGGACGCCGGCCTGGGTGTAGTCGTCCTCAGTGCGCGAGGTCTGGTAGCGGCCGAGATTGCCCTGGACCGGCTGGTGGTAATCCTTGGCCGGCTTGGGCGCCTCGCGCAGACCCTCGGCAAGCGTCGAGGGCTCGTAGTTGATGTGGCGGTTCGGGCCGGTGCCATCGACGCTGTAGGTCATCTGGCCGTCGCGCTGGTTCGAATAGACCTTCACGCCGGGCTGCGGCGCGTTGATCGGCAGTTGCAGGTAGTTGGCGCCGACGCGGTAACGCTGCGTGTCCGAGTAGGACAGCGTCCGGCCCTGGAGCATCTTGTCGTCCGAGAAGTCGATGCCGTCCACGAGCACGCCCGTGCCGAAGGCGGACTGCTCGACTTCCGCGAAGAAGTTGTCCGGCACGCGGTCGAGCACCATGCGGCCGACCGGCAGCAGCGGGAAATCCTCCACGGGCCACAGCTTCGTGTCGTCGAGCGGATCGAACGACAGGTGGTCGTTCGGGCCATCGGGCATGATCTGCACGCAGAATTCCCACTCGGGGAAATTGCCGGCCTTGATGTTGTCGTAGAGGTCACGGGTGGCGTGGCCGACATCCTTGGCCTGGATCTCGGACGCCTGGGCCGAGGTCAGGTTGCGCACGCCCTGCTTGGGCTCCCAGTGGAACTTGCAGAGCACCGCCTCGCCCTGGTCGTTGACCAGCTTGTAGGTGTTGACGCCCGAGCCTTCCATCTCGCGATAGTTGGCCGGAATGCCCCATGGCGACTTCAGATGGGTGACCATGTGGATCGCTTCGGGGTGCTGCGCCACGAAGTCGAAGAAGCGCCACGCCTCCTGACGGTTCGTCACCGGATCCGGCTTGAACGCGTGGATCATGTCGGGGAACTTGATCGCGTCGCGGATGAAGAAGACCTTGAGGTTGTTGCCCACGAGGTCCCAGTTGCCGTCGACGGTCTTGAACTTCACCGCGAAGCCGCGCGGGTCGCGCTCGGTCTCAGGGCTCTCCTTGGCGCCGGCCACGGTGGAAAAGCGCACGAACATCGGCGTCTTCACGCCGGTCTCGTTGAGCACGCGGGCGCGGGTGTACTTGGAGGCCGGCTCGTCGCCGATCTTGCCATAGGCCTCGAACCAACCGTGGGCGCCGGCGCCGCGGGCATGCACCACGCGCTCCGGAATGCGCTCGCGGTCGAAATGGGTGATCTTCTCGATGAACTGGTAGTTCTCGAGCGTCGCCGGGCCCCGCTCGCCGACCGTGCGCGTGCTCTGGTTGTCGCGGACCGGATGGCCCTGACGGGTCGTCAGAATCGGACGGTTCTCGCTCATGCGTGATTCTCTCCTTGGGAGGCAGGGCTTCAGGGTGGATCGCTCGGCGCGTCCGCACAGCCTGGAACCATTCTGTTTCGACGGTATGACCTAGGCATGACCCATTAGCAAATGCATCGTCACAAACGTTGTGATAGATGCAGCCTATGAATCTCTCCGGTTTGTCCCTGCGCGATCTCGAATATGTCGTCGCAGTTGCCGATGAAGGGCATTTCGGCCGGGCTGCCGAGCGCTGCAACGTGAGCCAGCCGACACTCTCCGTGCAGGTTCGTAAATTGGAGAACGCGCTCGGACTGACCTTGTTCGAACGCTCCAACCGTCGCGTGTTGTTGACGGTCGCGGGGCAGGCGATCGTGCGGCAGGCCCGCGTGGTGCTGGGCGAGGCGCAGCGCCTGCTGGCGCTCGCCGTCGAGGGGCGCGGCTCGCCGCTGACCGGACGGCTGGTGCTGGCCGCGATCCAGACGCTCGGGCCCTACTATTTCCCCCTGGTCTTGCGGCTGCTGCGCCAGGAATTCCCCCTGCTGACGCTGGCACTCAGCGAGGCGCGCACCGCCGAGATCCTCGACGGGCTGCGCGACGGGCGCATCGATGCGGCCCTGGTGTCCCTGCCGGTCGCGGCCTCCGGGCTCACCGTCTCGCCGCTTTTCGTCGAGCCGTTCCGGCTCGCCTGCCCGGTGGACCACGCCTTCGCCCAGGGCGCCCCGCCGCGGGCGGAAAATCTGAACGGGCCGGACCTGCTGCTGCTCGATGAGGGCAATTGCCTGCGCGACCAGACCATCGCCGCCTGTGGCACCCTGCGCGGCGCGGGCCGCCACGCCACGAGCCTCGAGACCCTGCGCTCGATGGTGGCGGCGGGCGCCGGCTATACCCTGATCCCGGCGCTCGCAATTCCCTCCGGCCCCGATCCGACGGGGCTCACGGTGGTGCGCCACTTCGAGGGTGAGGGCCCCGGCCGCACCCTGGCCCTGGCATGGCGTTCCAGCGATCCGCGGGCGGCGGGTCTTGCGCATCTCGCGGCCTTCTTCCGGGCGCACGCCCCGCCCGGCACCGCCGCCTGCCGGGAGGATGAGGCCTATGGTGCGCTACCGTCCGGCGAGCGGGAACGGTGGACGGCCTGAGCTCGCCGCGAGGGCGACGTTTCTCAGGGCAGTAGCTCGAAGCCGCTTGGCGGCTTCGCGGCGCGAAGAGCGCCGCGCGGAGCGGGCCTTTCAGGATTGAGGTCCGGAAAGGCATCGAGCGGAGCGAAAGCCTGAGGCCGCGGAGGCGGCCGCCGGCACTTGAGGCCGAAATCGAAGACGACGGCGATCGCTTCAAGCGATCGCCGTGACAGTTCGGGGAAGAGCGTGTAGCGCGAGCCTCGCGCGATTCGTCTCCCTTCCCCCGCGCACCCAGCATCCAAGCCCGTGCCCGAGACCCGCACTCTCCTGCGCTGGGCGGCGCTCGTCGCCGTCTCGGCCGCTCTCGCTTACGGCTTGAGCCGCGCGCATTTCCCCGCCGCCTTCCTCCTCGGGCCGATGCTCGCCGCGATCGCCTTCGGGGTGCGCGGCGCCGGGCTCTCGCTCGGCCGACCGCTCTTCCTGGCGGCCCAAGCGGTGATCGGCTGCCTCGTCGCCCGCTCCGCGACTACCGAGATCGCCGCGACCCTGCGCGAGGACGGGCTCATCATCCTCGCGGTGGTCGGCGTGACGGTCGCGGCCGGGGCGCTCACCGGGCTGGCGCTCACGCGGCTGCGGGTCCTGCCCGGCACGACCGCGGCCTGGGGCTCCTCGCCGGGCGGGGCTGCGGCGATGGTGGCGATGGCGGAGGATTACGGCGCCGACCCGCGGCTGGTGGCGTTCATGCAATACGTGCGGGTCGCCGCCGTGGTGCTCTCGGCCTCGCTCGCCGCACGCCTTCTGGCCGACGTCGCCGGCCCGTCCGGTGCGAGCGCGCCCGGCGAGACGTGGAGCTGGTCCGGCCTCGCGGCGACGATCGCCGTCGCCGCCGCCGGGTTCGGCCTCGCCTCGCTGCTGCGGTTGCCCTCCGCCCCCCTGATCGGCCCGATGCTGCTCGGCGCGGGCCTGCATGCCGCCGGTCTCATCGACATTGCCTTGCCCGCGCCGGTGCTCGATGCGGCCTATGCGGCGATCGGCTGGTATGTCGGCCTGCGCTTCAACCGGCGCACCCTGGACGAGACGCTCCACGCGCTGCCGGGCGTGCTGACGGCGACCATCGGGATCATCCTGCTCTGCGGCGTCTGGGCCTGGGTGCTGACCCACTGGCTCCCGATCGATTTCCTCACCGCCTTCCTGGCCACCAGTCCCGGCGGGCTCGATTCGGTGGCGATCATCGCCGTCGGCTCGCGGGTCGACGTGTCCTTCGTGCTGGCGGTGCAGACCCTGCGCCTGTTCGTCGTGCTGGCGACCGGCCCGATCCTCGCCAAATGGATCGCCCGGGCGGTTCCGGGAGAGAGACCGTGACCGCGCTCTACCTCGCCTTCCTGAATTCCTGGCGCGGCCTCGTCCATGGCGGGCGCACCGAGCGGGCGGTCCGGCTCGAACTCGTCCTGCTGGCGCTCGGCCTGCCCGTAGCGCTCGCGCTCGGCGGCCACCTGTGGGTGCGGGTGGCGCTCATCGCCAGCCTGCTGCTGATGCTCGGGGCGGAACTCCTCAACACCGCAATCGAGAAGCTCTGCGACCACCTCCACCCCGGCCATCACGAGCGAATCGGCATCGTGAAGGATCTGGCCTCGGCGGGCGCGTTCCTGACGCAGGTCATCGCCGCCCTGATCTGGGGCGCCGCCGTGATCGACCGGTTCTAGAGCATCCTCCCGAAGTCAGCGGTCAGCCGTCTTCCTGCTCGCTCCAGACGGCCCAAGTGCCGGCAAACAGGGTGGCCGCGATCACGACCCACAGGCCGGTCCTGCCGACCTGATCGAGCAGCCACGCATGGACCGTGGAGAAGCCGAGATTCAAGGCGCAGTCGAGCACGCCGAGATAGAGCGACAGCGCCAGAAGCGCGACGGCGAAAGGGCGGCTCATCGATCCTCCGTCTCCTTCCAGAGGGCCCAGGCCCCCGCGAACACCATCATCCCGATCAGAAGGCGCATCCCCGTATGGCCGATCCGGTCGAGAAGCCACGCATGGGCGGCGGACAGGCTCAAGTCCAGCATCCATCCCCATGCCGTCAGGATCACGGCAATGGCGACGACAATGAGGATTTTTGTCCAGACCGGCATGGCTGCCGCGCTAGCACGTTTGTACAGGTCCGCCGAGCGACACAGGTGACACTTCGCCACAAGTCCTGTGAAAAATGGTGCGCATTTCGACACATCTGCCGCAATCAACGCTCCACTCGACTGGCTTCGGTCGGCAGATCGGCACCATTGTACCTTTTGTTATTGCTCGCGACGGGGACCCGACAGCGTCGGGCGCGTTGGGACCGGGGCCCTCGCGGAGCCGTCCGCGCCCTTTCGAGCCCATCGAGTTGTCTCACATTTCCGTGAAGAACGCATGGCAATCCTCTTCATCGCCGACACCCATTTCGGCGACGCCCGGCTCGTCGAGCGCCGGCGAACCGGCTTCGCTTCGGTGGAGGCCCATGACGAGGCGCTGATCACCCGCTGGAATGCGCGGGTCGGGCCAGAGGACGAGATCTGGCATCTCGGCGATTTTGCTGCCCATGCGAGCCGCGAGCACTGCGCCCGCGTCTTCGCCCGGCTCAACGGCATCAAGCGGCTGGTGCGCGGCAACCACGACAGCAACCGCGTGCTCGATCTCCCCTGGGCCGAGCCGCCGGTGGAGAGTGTCCGCATTTCGGCGCAGGACGAGGCGGGTCGGACATGGCGGCTGTTCCTGGCGCATTACGCCCACCGCGCCTGGCCCGGCCTGTGGCGCGAGACGCGCCACCTCTACGGCCACACCCACGCGACGCTTCCCGACACCACCCGCTCCTGCGATGTCGGCGTCGATGCCTGGGATTTTTCGCCGGTCGGTCTCACGGAGATCGTGGCGCGGCAGGATGCGGCGACGCTGGTGCCGGAGGAACTGGCGGCGTGGGCGATGCGCTGACGGCCGTTCTCAGTACCGCGTCAGCGGCATCGCCTCGATCACCGTCTCGGACAGACCTCGCCGCTCCAATGAGCGGCCGAGCGCCGGGTTGAGCCCGGCCCCGCCGGTGAACACGGCGCAGGCGGGCGGCGCGTCGAGCGCGTGCGCGGGCATCTCGCCGAGAAGCTGGATCACCCGGCGGGCGATGGCCGGAGCCGGGTCGATCCAGGTGACCGGCCAGGGCGCGAGGCTCTCGAAGCGGGGCAGCAGCAGCGGGTAGTGGGTGCAAGAAAGGCAGACCACATCGGTGCGCGCGCCGCCAGCGCCCTCCACGAAACAGGGCGCAATCTCGGCCAGGATCGCCGCGTCCGAGACCGGCTCGCCGGCCATCTCGGCCTCGGCGTAGCCCGCGAGGTTCTTGGAGCCCACCAGCGTCACGGCGCAATCGCCCGCGAAGTTTGCCACGAGATCGTGGGTATAGGCCCGCGCCACGGTGCCGGGGGTGGCGAGCAGGGAGATGAGGCGGCTGCGCGTCAGCGCGGCGGCCGGCTTGATCGGCGGCACCACGCCGACGAAGGGCGTGACGAAGCGCTGGCGCAGGGCCGGCAGCACCAGCGTCGAGGCGGTGTTGCAGGCGATGACCACGAGGTCGGGCGCGTGGCGCAGGAGCAGCCGCTCCATCACCGCGATCACCCGCGCCACCAGCCGTTCCTCGGTCAGGGCACCGTAGGGGAAAGCCGCGTCGTCGGCGGCGTAGACATAGGCCGCGTCCGGGCGGGCACGGCGCACCTGTTCCAGCACGGTCAGGCCGCCGAGGCCGGAATCGAAGACGAGGATGATCGGCTGCGCATTCTGCGCCGGCAACGCCGCCGAAAGGGTCGCCCCTGCCATCAGATCGATCCGCATCACCGCCGCCCGGGCTCGCGCATCCATGGAAACCGTGGGGCAGCGAGTGTCCGTCGGCGACGGTTAAGGACATCTCACTGCGGCTGCAAAAAGGCTGCGGCTCCGGCGAAGGCGGCGTCAGGTGCGACAAGGGGTGCGACGAACAGCTTGGCGGGCCTCTGCGTTGTCAGACGACATTCGGCGTCTATTTTCGGCGCATAACGGAGGAAGAGATTCCGACAATGGCAGCCGGCGCAGCACGTCTCACCCATCCTGAGCGCGGCGCGGCCTTCCCGCCGCCCCCGCTCGACGCCCGCCCGATCGACCGCGACGCCTGGATCGCGGCCTTCCGCACGGTCCGCGACGAGACCGAGCGGCGCGCCGCCCCGCTCTCGCCCGAGGATCAGCAGATCCAGTCGATGGAGGATGCGAGCCCGACCAAGTGGCACAGGGCGCACACGACGTGGTTCTTCGAGCAGTTCCTGCTGCGCGAGCACCTGCCGGGCTACGCCATCTACGACGAGCGCCTGCACTACCTGTTCAATTCCTATTACGTGCAGGCCGGCCCGCGGCAGCCGCGCTTCATGCGCGGGATGATCACCCGGCCGACCACAGTGGAGACCGCCGCCTACCGCATCCATGTGGATCGCGCGGTGACGGTGTGGCTGCGCGAAACCGCGGACGAGGCATTGGAGCGCGCGCTGCCGATCCTGGAGATCGGCCTCTATCATGAGCAGCAGCATCAGGAGCTGATGTTCACCGACATCCTGCACGCCTTCGCGCAGAACCCCCTCGATCCCGTCTACGACGCGGGCTGGTCGATGCCCAATGCGCAGGCAAGCGTGGGCAAGGTTGCCCTTGAAAGAGGCATCACCCAGATCGGCCATGACGGCCAGGGCTTCGCCTTCGACAACGAGAGCCCGCGCCACGATGTGCTGATGCTTGGCTCGACCGTCGACCGCGGCCTCGTGACGAACCGCGACTGGCTCGCCTTCATGGCGGATGGCGGATACGCGCGGCCCGAGCTGTGGCTCAACGAGGGCTGGCTCTGCGTGCAGCGCGAGGGCTGGGAGGCGCCGGGCTACTGGCGCCGGGATGACGAAAGCTGGTCGATGATGTCGCTCGCCGGCCGCAAGGCCGTCGATCCGGCCGCGCCCGTCACCCATGTCAGCTACTTCGAGGCCGACGCCTATGCCCGCTGGGCGGGCCGCGACCTGCCGACGGAAGCCGAGTGGGAGGTCGCCGCCCGCGACGGCCTCATCGACGACGCCTTCGGCCTCGTCTGGCAATGGACCCGCAGCGCCTACGGCCCCTATCCCGGCTACCGCCCGGTGGCGGGCGCGCTCGGCGAGTACAATGGCAAGTTCATGTCGAGCCAATACGTGCTGCGCGGCGCGTCGGTCGCGACGCCGGACGGGCATGCACGGGCCGGCTACCGCAACTTCTTCTACCCGCACCAACGCTGGCAGTTCACCGGCCTGCGACTCGCCGACGCGCGAGGCTGATGCTCCGCCTCGCCCCCCATCCTCCCGCGGTCCCGGAGTAAGCCTTTGACGATCGACCCCCGCCTGACGGCATCGAGCCCCGCCGCACCCATCTCCGAGAATGGCCTGTTCCTGGCCGATGTCTGGGACGGGCTCGGCGCGAGCCCGAAGGTGCTGCCGGCCAAGTATTTCTACGATGCCGCCGGCTCCGCGTTGTTCGAGCAGATCACCGTCCTGCCGGAATACTACCCGACCCGGACGGAGCTCGGCATCCTCGACGCGCGCGGCCCCGACATCGCCGCCCTGGTGCCGGAGGGCGCGGCCCTCGTCGAGTTCGGCAGCGGCTCGACCGCCAAGCTGCGGTGCCTGCTGCGGCACCTGCCGGGGCTCTCGGCCTATCTCCCCGTCGATGTTTCGGGCGAATTCCTGCGCGAACAGGCCGAGGCCTTGCGCGGGGACTTCCCCGGTCTCACCGTCGAGCCGGTGGTGGCCGACTTCACCCGAGCCTTCGCCCTGCCGGAAGGCTTCGGCGGGCGGGCGCTCGCCGGCTTCTTCCCCGGTTCGACCATCGGCAATTTCGAGCCCGGTGAGGCCGCCCGCCTGCTCGAGGTGTTCGGCCGCATCCTGGGCGCGGGCGCGACCCTCGTGCTCGGCGTCGATCTCGTGAAGGACCGGGCGGTGCTGGAAGCGGCCTATGACGACGCGGCCGGGGTCACGGCGGCGTTCAACCTCAACCTGATCACCCGCATCAACCGCGAACTCGACGGCGAAATCGATCCGGACAGCTTCACGCACCGGGCCTTCTTCAACGCGGCGGCCTCGCGCATCGAGATGCATCTCGTCAGCCGCCGGGCGCAGACCATGCGCGTGGCCGGACGCAGCTTCGCCTTCGCGGAGGGTGAGTCGATCCACACCGAGAACAGCTACAAGTACACCCTCGACAGCTTCCGGGCGCTCGCCGCCCGCGCCGGCTGGGCCTCGCTCGAAGCCTGGACCGACCCGGACGGATGGTTCTCGGTCCACGCCCTGCGGCGGGACGCCTAGGACGCCGTTCGACGAATCGGCCACCGGTTCGTCGGAAGAACGCGCGTCACAGCACAGGTTTGGAGGCGTGACCCGACCCCCCATGGTCGGGCACGTCTCTCGGCGCGGCCCGCCGGCCGCCGCGTCCGAGGCGGGGTCCGTGCGGCATTCCGACGTGCCGCACACGCACCGATCCCATCCCGGCCCGCGCCCGAGACGACCTCAGGCTGTAAAGCAAGATCGATAGAATCCGCGGTATCGAAACGATCAAAAATCAGTTTTTGCGTGGCGTTGTCGCCCCAGGGTTCGCCGCACGGTCCGCGGCATGCCAGGGGCAAGTCATGGTCGAAACCAGCACCTCCGAGAAGTCCGACAGCAGCTTGATCAATGCTGTACTCGCCCCCAACAAGTGGGACGCGAATACACTCAATTACGGCTTCCAAATTCAGGACATCGACCAGAACGGCATCTCGGACTTCAACGAAGGGCAGTGGCGCGGCTTCTACGAATCAATTTTCGACAACATTTCGAGTTTCACGAATCTGAATTTCCGTGAGACCTCGTTCGAGGAATCGACGCTCGGGCAAATCCTGACCGTTGGTGGCGGCGGGTCTTCGTTCGACCCGCATCAGGGAATGCCCCAGGGTAATACCCACACGTCGGTCGGGATCGGGGGCACCGTCGCAGGGGCCTCGGACGTGGTCTTCCGGGGGCAATGGTCGGAGGTCTGGTATCACGAGATCGGCCACAGCCTCGGCCTCGATCACCCGTTCGAGAGGCCGGGCGCTATCGCGGGCGTCCGATCGGATGCCGATCTGGGCACCAACTTCATCAACTCGTCGCTCTACACCGTCATGTCGTACAGCCCTTTCGCATGGGGCGAGGACAATCCGTGGACAACGGCCAAGGACGCCGGCAAGACCTTCCTGAACGCGTCGGTCGGCTCCTACATGCCCCTCGACATCGCCGCCCTGCAGCACCTGTACGGGGCCAAGGCAGCCAATACGGGCGACACCGTCTACACGTTCGGTGACGATCTCCGGACGAATGCCGGCTTCAACACCATCTGGGACACCGGCGGCGACGACACGATCCAGTATGTCGGCACGAGCCGCGCCAAGATCGATCTGCGCGCCGCGACCCTGCAGGACGAGATCGGCGGCGGCGGCTTCCTCTCCACCTCGGAGACGCTGACCGGCGGGTTCCTCGTCGCCAACGGCGTCGCGATCGAGGCGGCGATCGGCGGCGCGAAGGACGACATCCTGCACGGGCAGGAGCTGAACAACCTCCTGATCGGCAACGCCGGGAATGACAGGCTCTTCGGCCATGCCGGCGACGACCTGCTCGACGGCGGCACGGGCAGCGACCGGCTCGACGGCGGTGAGGGGAACGACCAAGCGCGCTTCTCGGGCGGGAGCCAGGACTACGCGATCGTCTACAACGCGAATGCGCATGAAGATGTCTTCACGATCAAGCACATCGCCTCGGGCGCGATCGACACCCTGACCTCGATCGAGTCCCTGGTCTTCAACGACACCGTGCTCGGTTCGCACGCTCTGTTCGCCAATCTCGAAGCCCAGTACGGGCCGATCGCGGCCGGCGATCCGTCGAGCCTTCAAGTGACGCTGTCGCCGGGTGCGGACGACCCGCTCCCCACCGACATCGGCGACATCGATGGCGCCTTCGCCGCCAGCGCGAAGGCCGTCTTCAACGATCTCGACGGCGGCTCCTGGCAGCGGGTGTTCGATTTCGGCAACGGCCCCGACAGCGACAACGTCTATCTCGGGCAGATCGACACCTCGAGCGACATGCAGTTCACGATCTTCAACGGCAACCAATTCGCCAGCATCATCGCCTACGGCGCGATCGAGGAAGGCCGGGAGGCCATCTGGGCCGTCGATGTCGATGCCGTCGGCTGGATGCGCCTGTTCAAGGACGGTGAACTCCTGGCGGAAGGCCAGGGCATCGTGCCGCGCGATATCGATCGGGCGAACGAATTCGTCGGCAAGTCCAACTGGGGGGCGGACACGCCGCTGATCGGCGAGGTCAGCGAACTGACGGTCACCTCGCACAACCCCATCCCGGAGATCGACGGCGCCTTCCAGGTCTCCGCAGACGTTCGGTTCGACGACCTCGGCAGCGGCTTCTATCAGCGCGTTTTCGACACCGGCAACGGCCCTGACAGCGACAACATCTGGCTCGGACAGGTCGATAACGGGGACGACATGGCGTTCGAGATCCTCACCGGCTCGACCAAGCACCGCATCACCGCTCTGGACACGATCGTCGAGGGCGAGACCGCGAAGTGGCAGGCCAGCGTCGACGAGGGCGGCATGATGCGCCTGTTCAAGAACGACCACCTCGTGGCCGAGGGGCAGGGGGCCGTCCCGCTCGATGTCGAGCGGACGAGTGATCTGGTCGGCCAGTCCAACTGGTGGTGGGACACGCAGCTCGCCGGCAAGGTCCGCGACCTGCTCTTCGCCTGATCCTCCGCGTCGGAACCAAGACCGAGAGCGGTGCGCGCCGCCCCGAGGCGATCTCCGGGGCGGCGCGCGGCTATCTTAAAGCCGGCAGGCGCCCGACAGCGCCTCGTTCTCGGCCTGCGTGAACAGCCGCGAGCGAACGTGGAAGCGCTTCTCGCGGCCGTTCTCGAGCGAGAACATACCGCCGCGGCCGGGCACCACGTCGAGCATGATGTGGGTGTGCTTCCAGACTTCGAACTGCGAGCGCGAGATGAAGAAGTCCGCGCCGCCGACTTGGCCGAGATGCACGTCGCCGTCGCTCGTGATGAAGTCGCCCACGGGGTAGCACATCGGCGAGGAGCCGTCGCAGCACCCGCCGGACTGGTGGAACATCACCGGGCCGTATTCGGCCTTGAGCTCCTCGATCAGCGCCAAAGCCGCGGGCGTCGCGGTGACCCGCAGGGGCGTGCCGGCATTGTCCGCCTGTTCGGCGGTGACGGGCTCGATCCGCTCGGACTGGGGGCTCGCGGACTCGCTCATAGCTTCCTCTCCTGATGGGTTTTGTCTGGTTATCTGAGGCCGGGCCAGCGGATATCCATGTGGCTGGACGTGCGGCCGAGGATAGCAGACGAAGCCCGGCCCGAACCGTCTGAGACGGCTTGGTCTCTCAGAGTGCCTCACAAAACGCTCGACCGCCGACCGTCGCCTTTCTGGGCACGGCGGCGCAGCGGGAGTTTTGTGAGAGACACTCACACACGCTCAGGTGGCGTGAGCGCGACCGGCCCGACTTTTGCGAACTCGGGCGAAACGTCCGTGTGGCGAAAAGATCCGCCGAGGATTCGCGATGTCTCAGCCCGCCCCCGATTGCGCCGCGCCCGCGGTGAAGACGACCTGCCCCTATTGCGGCGTCGGCTGCGGCGTCCTCGCGACCCCGGACGGACAGGGCGGCGTGGCGATCGCGGGCGATCCCGAGCATCCGGCGAATTTCGGCCGCCTCTGCTCCAAGGGTTCGGCGCTCGGCGAGACGGTCGATCTCGAGGACCGGCTGCTCGCCCCGACCGTCGATGGCCAGACCGTGACCTGGGAGGGCGCGCTCGGCACCGTGGCCGGGGGCCTGAGGCGGATCGCCGAGCAGCACGGGCCGGATGCGATCGCCTTCTACCTCTCGGGCCAGATCCTGACCGAGGATTACTACGTCGCCAACAAGCTGGCGAAGGGCTTCCTCGGCACGCCGCATGTCGACACCAATTCGCGGCTCTGCATGTCCTCGGCGGTCGCCGCCCACCGCCGCGCCTTCGGCTCCGACACGGTACCCGGCTGCTACGAGGATCTCGACGAGGCCGACCTGATCGTGCTCGTCGGCTCCAACGCGGCGTGGTGCCACCCGATCCTGTTCCGCCGCATGGTCGATGCGCGCACCAAGCGCGGCACCAAGATCGTCACCGTCGATCCGCGCCGCACGCAGACCGGCGAGGAGGCCGACCTGCATCTCGGCCTCCAGCCCGGCACCGATTCCGCGCTGTTCTCCGGCCTGCTCGCCTATCTGGCCGGACAGGCCAAGCTCGACGGGCGCTTCATCGAGGAGCACACCGCCGGCTTCGAGGGCGCCCTGGAGCGCGCCCGTCAGATCGCGCCGGACGTTGCCGCCACCGCCCGCGCCACGGGTTTGGCCGAGGCCGACGTGCAGGCCTTCTTCGAGCTGTTCGCCCGGACGAAGCGGGTCGTCACCGCCTTCAGCCAGGGGGCCAACCAGTCGGCGCAGGGCACCGACAAGGGCAACGCCATCATCAACTGCCATCTCGCCACCGGGCGGATCGGCCAGCCGGGCATGGGCCCGCTTTCGCTCACCGGCCAGCCCAACGCCATGGGCGGGCGCGAGGTCGGCGGCTTGGCCAACATGCTGGCCGCCCACATGCACTTCGCCCCCGAGGAGGTGGACCGGGTGCGCCGCTTCTGGAAGGCGCCCAACATCATCACCGGCGAGGGCATGAAGGCGGTCGCGCTGTTCGAGGCCATCGAGCGGGGGAAGATCAAGGCGCTGTGGGTGATCGGCACCAACCCGCTCGTCTCGATGCCGCGGGCCGACCGCATCCGCGAGGCGCTTCATGGGCTCGACCTCTATGTCGTCTCGGAAGCCGTCGCGAACAGCGACAGCGCCTGCGCGACGGGCAAAAAAACCGTGCTGCTGCCGGCCCTCGCTTGGGGCGAGAAGGACGGCACGGTGACGAATTCCGAGCGCCGCATCTCGCGCCAGCGCGCCTTCCTGAAGGCGCCGGGGCAGGCGCGGGCCGATTGGGCGATCCTCTGCGACGTCGCCCGCCGCCTCGGCCATGGCGAGGCCTTCGCCTACAATTCCGCCGTCGACATCTTCCGCGAGCACGCCGCGCTCTCGGCCTTCGAGAATGAGGGCACCCGCGACTTCGACCTCGGCGGCCTCGCCGAAATCGACCGGCGCGCCTACGACCTGCACCTGCCGATGCAGTGGCCGGTGCCGAAGCGCGGCCCGGATGCGAAGAAGGGCCGCGCCCGGCTCTTCGCCGATGGGCGCTTCTACACCTTCGATCAACGCGCCCGCTTCGTCGCCGTGCAGCCGCCCGCGCTGGCGCAGCCCGTGACCGCCGCACGCCCGCAGGTGCTCAACACCGGCCGCATCCGCGACCACTGGCACACCATGACCCGCACGGGCAAAAGCCAGCGCCTCTCGGCCCACCGCGCCGTACCTTTCGTCGAAATCCATCCCGACGACGCCGCCCGCTACCGCCTGAACGACGGGGGATTTGCCCGCGTCGCGACCGATCTCGGCAGCACGATCCTCGAAGTCATGGTGACGGACGCCGTTCTGCCGGGCTCGATCTTCGTGCCGATGCACTGGAGCGACATGACCGCCTCGGACGGGCGCGCGGCGGCGCTCGCCCGCGGCATCCCCGATCCGGTCTCGGGCCAGCCCGAACTGAAGGCGACCCCGGCCTCCGTCGAGGCCGTGGCCTACCGCTCCCGCGGCTACCTGCTGACGCGGGACGCCCAGGCGGCCTCGGCCGGCTGGTGGTGGGCGCGGGCGACCGTCTCCGGCGGCTCGGGCCTGATCTTCGCGACGCAGGAGGGCTCGCGGGAGATGGCTCTTTCCGTGCGCGGGATGTTCCCCGGCCACGAACTGGCCGAGTACGTCGATCACGCCCGCGGGCTCTACCGCTGCGCCGTCTATCGCGACGACCGCCTCGTTGCCGCGCTCGCTGTCGCGCCGGGCGACCGGCGGCCGGATTGGGAACTCGCCAAGGGGGTGTTTGCCGCCCCCGATATCGAGGCGATCGACCGGCGCACCCTGCTCTCGGGCCGGGCGGCGACCGCTTCGGCCGGTCCGGTGGTCTGCGCCTGCCACGGCGTCGGGCTCGACGTCATCACCGCGACCATCGCCGCCGGGGCCGGCTCGGTCGAGGCGGTGGGTGCGGCCTGCAAGGCAGGAACGAATTGCGGCTCATGCATCCCTGAGATCCGCAAGCTCCTGTCGCCGACGCTTGCGCGTAGCGCCGCGTAGGCGCAGTTTTCAGGTTCTCCGTCCCACTCTCGCCCCGTTCCTGAGGTGCTGCAAAGCAGCCTCGGCGGATGGGCGAGGCGGACCGGACCCCTGAGTCGAGTCGCACACAAAGACCATGAGCACGCCCCGCCAACCCCGCGAAACCCGCGCCGGCCTCGAGCCGCTGGCGGTGCTACCCGTGTTCGTGCCGCTCCAGGACAAGCGGGCGGTGCTCGCCGGCTCCAATGGCGGCGCGCCCTGGAAGGTGAAGCTGCTCGCCGCCGCCGGCGCGCGGGTCGATGTCTATGCCGAGGCGCCGAGCGAGGAGTTGCGCGGCGTGCCGGCCGAGATCGCCGCCGGCTCGGTGACCCTGCACGAGCGCCGCTGGACCCCGGAAGACCTACAGGGCGCGGCCTTCGCCATCGGCGCCATGGAGGACGAGGACGATTGCATCGCCTTCGTCGCGGCAGCACGCGCGGCCGGAGCCATCGTCAACGCCGTCGATCGGCCGCATCTGTGCGACGTGAAGTTCGGCGCCATCGTCAACCGCTCGCCGCTTGTCGTCGGCATCTCGACCGAAGGCGCCGCCCCGGTCTTCGGGCAGACGGTGCGCGCGCGCATCGAGGCGATGCTGCCGCGCGGCTTCAAGCACTGGGTCGCCGCCGCCCGCGACTGGCGCGAGGCGGTCTCGGCCCGCTTCCACGGCTTCTCCGAGCGGCGCGGCTTCTGGGAGCGCTTCACCGACCGCGCCTTCGCCGAACCGGACCGCACGCCGACGGAAGCCGACCTCGCCGACCTGATGGGTCAGGCCGAGGCGCTGCCGCTTGGCGGCGCGGTGACCCTGGTCGGGGCCGGGCCGGGCGATGCGGAACTCCTCACCCTCAAGGCCCTGCGGGCCCTGCGCAACGCCGACGTGATCCTCTACGACGACCTCGTCGCCCCCGAGATCCTCGATTATGCCCGCCGCGAGGCGCGGACCATGCTGGTCGGCAAGACCGGCCACGGCCCCTCCTGCCGCCAGGACGACATCAACGCGCTGATGGTCTCGCTGGCCAAATCCGGCAAGCAGGTGGTGCGGCTGAAATCCGGCGACCCGCTCGTCTTCGGCCGGGCCGGCGAGGAGATCGAGGCCTGCGAGGCCGCGGGCATTCCCTGCACCATCGTCCCCGGCGTCAGCGCGGCGCAGGGCGCGGCGGCGGCCCTCGGCGTCTCCCTGACCCATCGCGACGCGGCCCGGCGCCTGCAATTCGTCACCGGCCATGACCGGCGCGGCGCGCTGCCGGAGGATCTGAACTGGAGCGCGCTCGCCGACCGCAGCGTCACCACCGTGGTCTACATGCCCAAGCGCACGCTCCGCGTCTTGCTGGAGCGGGCGGTCGCCGAGGGGTTGGCGCCCGACACGCCGGCCCTCGTCGTGTTCAACGCGACCCGCGCCAAGCAGGCGACGGTGGCCGGCACCGCCGCCGACCTTGCGGAACGCGTCGAGGCCTCGGGGCTCGAAGGCCCGGCGCTCTTGATGGTCGGCGAAGCCCTACGCCGGCACAACGCCCGCGGCGCGGACCGGGCCGTCGAGATCCGGGCCGAAGCCTCCTGAACCGGCTGCAAAGGCTCCGCGCGACCGGTCGCCTTGCGGCGTCGCGCGGGCTTGCGGCACGCCCCGGCTCTGTGATGTGAGGGTGTTGCCCGACACGCTCGAACCGCCGCTTTCCCTTCGGCGATGCCATGGGTCGGGCCATTTCCACGCGGCCGCCGCGCCGGTCGGGCCGCCTCCACCGACACGCCTTCGAGGCCCTCATGCGTCCGTCCCGCAGCGTTCTCCTGCCGCTTGCCGCCTTCGTGGCCGGCCTCGTGGCGATCTCCGTCGCGCTGGTGATGACGCTGGTGCCGCAGCATCCGCAGAGCGGCCCGAGCGGCATCGGCGGTCCCTTCACCCTGGTGAACCAGGACGGCGCGACGGTCAGCGAGCGCGATTTTGCCGGCAAGCCCTACCTGATGTTCTTCGGCTTCACCCACTGCCCCGACGTCTGCCCGACCACATTGCAGCAGATCAGCGACGTGCTGGCGGCGCTCGGCCCCAAGGCGGACGCGCTGAAGGTCGCCTTCGTCAGCGTCGATCCTGAGCGCGATACGCCCGCCTCGCTCAAGACCTACCTGTCGAGCTTCGATCCGCGCATCACCGGCCTCACCGGCAGCCCCGAGCAGGTGGCGGCGACGGTCAAGACCTTCCGCGCCTACGCCAAGAAGGTGCCGAGTTCGAGCGGCGACTACACGATGGAGCACACCGCGCTCGTCTACCTGATGGACGCCCGCAACGGCTTCGTCGGCGCGGTCAACCTCAACCGGCCGGCAGCGGACACGGCGGCGGAGCTGTCGAAGCGGATCTGATGCCGCCGGCCGGGCGCCGCGCGAGCGCTCCCGTGCGGGAGGTGCGGGCCAGCCCGTGCTCGGTCTTGTTCCAGCGGTGCGGGTGCCGCGCCAGCTCGAACACGGCGAGCCACGCCGCGAGACTGCCGAGAAGGAAGTAGGCCGGCAACAGCAGCACGAGCGGTATGAGATCGAACCATCCGCGCCGGAGGCAGCCGACGAGGCCGGGTAGGTACATCGCCGCAAGCCCGCCGAGGAACACCGTCGCGGAGGCCGCCCGCTTGACGATGGCGAGGCTGTCGCCGTCCGCGGCCGGGATGATCAGGTCGGCAAGGCCGCCGAGCAGCATGAACGGATAGAACAGGGCCGAGATCACGGTGCCGGGCAGAAGCGCCAGCACGCACAGGCTCTCCGCCGCGCCGAGCCGGCGATAGAGGTCGAGCGGGCGCCGGCCGTGGGTGAAGCTGGTCTGCAAAAAACCCTTCATCCAGCGGGTGCGCTGGCGCAGCCACTTGCGCGGGTGGGCGAGCGCCTCCTCGAAGGTCGCGCTCGGCAGGTCGCCGACATGGTAGCCCGCGAGCGCCATGCGCAGGCCGAGATCGGCATCCTCGGTGACGTTCCAGGCATCCCAGCCGTGGAGCTTGCGCAGGACGCCGGTGCGGAAATGCGTCGAGGTGCCCCCGAGCGGCGTCGGCATCCGCCAGGCGGCCAGGGCCGGGCCGAGCACGTCGAACAGAGCCGCGTACTCGATGGCAAACAGGCGCGGCAGCCAGCCATCGCCGTGATTGTCGATCACGAGGCGGCCCTGGAGGCAGGCGGTCGTGGCCGGCGCGCGGGCGAACAGCGTCGCGGCGAGGCGAAGCTGTTCGGGCGAGATCACATCCTCCGCGTCGTAGACCACGAGGTGCTCGCCGCGGGCGAGCGGCAGGACCACGTTCAGCGCCCGCGGCTTGGTGCGCGGCATCCCCTCCGGCACGGTGACGATCTCGAAGCGGGCCGGGAGCGGGGTCGCGCGGAACGCCGCGGCGGTCTCGTGGTCGTCGGCCTCCAGCAGGAACTTGATGTCGAGCTTGGCCGCCGGATAGTCGAGCCGGCGCAAGGCTCCCAGAAGACGCGGCACCACCGGCGCCTCCCGGTAGAGCGCGACGAGGATCGTGTAGGTCGGCAGCGCGTCGTCCGTCAGTAGCACCGGTCTTGGCTCGGACACATCGGCGCGCACGATCTCGGCGGCTCCGATCGCGGCTGCGGCGAGGCGGAAGGTCAGCAGGGCCAGCATCAGACCCTGCACCAGCAGCAGCAGGACGAAGCCCGACGCCGTCGGGAGGCGGGCGAGCAGGACGACGAGGGCGAGCACGCCGCCGGCCAAAGCCAGGTCGACCGCCAGCGGACCGGGCCGGCAGGACCACTCGGGACGAAGACGCCCCAGAGTCTCCGAAGCGTCCTCGGCGATGGCAGCCCCGTTCCGGGCGAACAGGGCCTGCCGCAGGGCCGTCGGCGTCGTGATGGCCGGAGGCTGTGCCAGCCGGTCCGCCGCCGCGATCAGTCGCGCCACCGCGGCGCCGCGCGGTGCCGCGACGACGGTTTCGCCCCCCTCGGAGACCGCGAGCGGCGCGGCACCGGAGATGAGACAGCGTGCGTACGGAACGCCCTCGCCGATCGCGAGCGGCCCGTCGAGAAAGGTCGCTCCGAGCCGGCGGGCGAGCGCGCGGTAGAACGCCTCCTCGGAGAGAAGCCCCTCGTTGAGAAGGGTCGTGGCGGCGTCGGTGCCGCAGCGACGGGCGATGATCGCGGCCCGGCTCAGCGTCTCGAGGGGCACGCCCTCGGCGGCGAGGAAGCCGATTTCCGGCGGGAGCGGAGCGGCCCGGCTGCTCCGACGGCGGTCGAGGTCGGACAGGGCAACGGCTTCCCGCGGGCCCGCGCCGTGCTAGGGAGAGGCATGGGCCAGGACCTCTCCATGGACGTGTATTGTTCCGAACCGACAACCCAAGGGTCAATCCGCCACCACAGGATGCGGCGGGTAATGGCAGCAACCGTCATCGCTTTATTAACCAATGTTGCACAGGCACAACAGTCGTCCAACCCGGCGGCCCCGTCGGTCAGCATTCCGAATTTCTGGAATCCCCGGGCCCGCGGCGAGCGGGTCGAGGCGCCGCAGACGGGGCGGGCGATTCGGTTCATGACCGATGACGAGTTCCCGCCGCTCCATTTCGCGGGCCCCGACGGCGCGCCGACCGGCTTTGCCGTGGAACTCGCCCGCGCGGTCTGCGAGCGGCTGACGGTGATGTGCACGGTGCAGGCGCGCCGCTTCGACACGCTGCTCGATGCGCTCGCCGATAAGCAGGGCGACGTGGTGGCCGCCGCGGTGCCCCTGACGCCGGGGCTGCGCGCGCGATTCCTGGCGACGCGGCCCTATTTCCGCTGGCCGGCCCGGTTCATTGCCCGCAAGGACCGCAGCCTGCCCGACCCCTCGGCGACCACACTCGCGGGGCGGAGCGTCGGCCTCGTCGAGGGCAGCGCCCACGAGGCCTATCTGAAGGCGTTTTTCCCCAACGCCACGCGAAAGACCTTCACCGATCTCTCGGCGGCCCAAAGCGCGCTCAAGCGCGGCGAGGTCGAGTACCTGTTCGCCGACGGCTTGAGCCTCGCGCTCTGGCTGAACGGCCAGGAGGCCGAGAACTGCTGCGCCTATTCCGGCGGCAATTATCTCGAGAATCGCTATTTCGGCGAAGGCATCGGCTTCGTCACCCGCACCGAGGACGCGGCGTTGGCCCGCGCCCTCGACGACGCATTGCAGCGGGTGTGGGACGACGGGAAATATGCCGAGCTGTATCTTCGATTTTTTCCGGTCAGTCCGTTCTGACGCGGTCCCGATCGTGGCACCTGTCGCCAAGCGGTGCCGTTCTCTAGTTTGAGACGCGAATCGAACTCGAACGCAGGACCGAGGGGAGTGCCTGAATGCCGAAGCCGTACAGCACACCACCCGCGAAGGGGCGGCAGCAGATCGGGAACGCACACCATCTTCATCAGGGCAGCGAGCTGACCTCGGAGCGGCGACAGAAGCTCGCCCTCAACCGGTTCACCTATAGCGGCGGTTTCGACGGCTTCGAGGGCCGCATGATCCTGACCCGCATGGAGACGGACGGCTCGGACCGCAAGAAATAGCCGTCCGCGCCCGAGAGCCGTATCCGACCTGAGGGCATCAGGCCGGCGTCTCCAGGCCTTTGCTTCAACGCGCATTCTTTCGCCGAACCGGCATCCAGTTCGTCGGAAAGCGCTCGAGCGCTCGCGTCAGACGCGGCAGAGTTTTACGCGTGACCTCTCGCTCGCTCGTCCCAGCGGGCCGAGATGAGTGTCGTTGAAACCGCTGACGTATTTCAGCCCGTATCCCACGGCGCGGTCGAGCCCGATATGCGCCAGCCAGACGAGCGCCAGTCCGGCCGCCATCGCATTCCCGAGCCCTAATGAGGCTGCCAGCAGCAAAAGCGGGAATACGGTCGTGTGAGCGGCGTTGTAGCTCGCCGCGCCGATTCGGGGACCGGCCAGATACCCGATCATGCTGAGGTCGGGGAGCAGGATGAGGGCCGCCAGGAGCCACCAGGACTGCCCCGCCCAGGCATAGCCGGCGAGGGCACAGACGAGCAGCGCCGCCCCCTCGATCCTGAGAAGCCAACGTGGGGCCCCCGCACATCACCCGACATCGGAAGATCCTCGCTGGCGGCCATTCGTCCGCAGGGTAGGCCGCCGAGGAACGCTTGCCAATCGAAGCTTTACCGCTCCGATCAACCAGACGTTCAGCGCCGCCCGGCCACTCGCTTCATCCCGCCGCCGCGTGACGCGCCGGTGTTCTCCTCGAACAGCTCGGCGAGCTTTTCCGTCATCGCGCCGCCGAGTTCCTCGGCATCGATGATCGTCACGGCGCGGCGGTAGTAGCGCGTCACATCGTGGCCGATGCCGATGGCCAGAAGTTCGACCGGCGAGCGGGTCTCGATCTCCTCGATCATGTAGCGCAGGTGGCGCTCGAGGTAGTTTCCGGGATTGACCGAGAGCGTCGAGTCATCGACCGGCGCGCCGTCGGAGATCACCATCAGGATGCGGCGCTGCTCCGGCCGCGCCAGCAGGCGCTTGTGGGCCCAGTCCAGGGCCTCGCCGTCGATGTTCTCCTTCAGGAGCCCCTCGCGCATCATCAGCCCGAGGTTCTTGCGCGCACGGCGCCACGGGGCGTCGGCGGACTTGTAGATGATGTGGCGCAGGTCGTTGAGGCGGCCGGGGGCGGGCGGCTTGCCGCCGGCGAGCCACGCCTCGCGGGACTGGCCGCCCTTCCAGGCGCGGGTGGTGAAGCCGAGAATCTCGACCTTCACGCCGCAGCGCTCCAGCGTGCGCGCGAGGATGTCGGCGCAGGTCGCGGCCACAGTGATCGGGCGCCCGCGCATCGAGCCGGAATTGTCGAGCAGCAGCGTGACCACCGTGTCGCGGAAGTCGGTGTCCTTCTCCTGCTTGAAAGAGAGCGGCTGGAACGGGTCGGTGACGACGCGAACGAGGCGGGCCGGATCGAGCTGGCCCTCTTCGAGATCGAAGTCCCAGGCGCGGCTCTGCTGCGCCAGCAGGCGGCGCTGGAGGCGGTTGGCGAGGCGGCCGACGACGCCCTGAAGGTGGGCGAGCTGCTTGTCGAGATAGCTGCGCAGGCGCGCGAGTTCCTCGGCGTCACACAGATCCTCGGCCTCGACGGTCTCGTCGAAGCGCGGATTGTAGACCTTGTAGTCGGGGCCGGTGCGCTCATTGCCACGCTGGCTCGGGGGGCGCCAGGATTCGGAAGCCTCCTCCGATTCCGCATCCTCAGCCTCTTCCGGCAGCTCGCCGGAGGGGGCGTCCGCGGATTCGGTGGCGCCCTCGTCGAGTTCGTCGGTGGCCTCGTCGGTCACCTCGATCTCGGCACGGTCGCCCTGGCTCTGCTCCTCCGCCTCGCCCTCGCTCGGCTGCTGCGAGTCGTCCTGAGCCTGGTTCTCGTCCTCGTCGCTCTCGTCGTCCTGATCGAGGGGCGTCTCGTCGGCCATGTCGAGGGAGGAGAGCAGGTCGCGCACGGAGCGGGCGAAACTGCGCTGGTTCTCGAGCGAACCGAGCAATCCGTCGAGGTTCTTGCCGGCGCGTGCCTCGATATGCTCGCGCCACAGCTCGACGATCCGGGCGGCGGCGGGCGGCGGCTTCTGGCCGGTGAGGCGCTCGCGCACCATCAGCGCGACGGCATCCTCCATCGGCGCGTCGGCCCGGTCGGTGATGTTCTCGTACTTGCCGCCGCGGTGGTAGCGGTCCTCCAGCATCGCGGTGATGTTGGCGGCCACGCCGTCCAGGCGGCGCGAGCCGATCGCCTCGACGCGCGCCTGCTCGACCGCATCGTAGACCGCGCGGGCGGCCGCGTTGTCGGGGGCGAGGCGGCGGTGGACGCTGGTGTCATGGCAGCCGAGGCGCAAGGCCATGGAATCGGAATGCCCGCGCAAGATCGCCGCGTCCTCGGAGGTGATCCGCCGGGTCGGCTCCGGCAGGCGCGCCTTGTCGCCGATCAGCGCCGGCCGGTCGCTGGCATAGGTGACCTCGATGTCGGGCCGCTTGGCGATGGCGCGCAGGCAGCCGGCCACCGAGCGCTTCAGCGGCTCGGCGCCCGGTTCCTTGCGGTCGCCGGTCTTGGGGCGGTTGGTCAGGGCCATATCTTCGCGGACGCCACCGGATCGAGTTCGGAGGCCCGGCCGGGGGATCGCCCCCGGTCACGGGGAGAGGGGCGCCGTCCCCGCCACACGCCGCGCGTGGACGGGGACGCCACCGTCAGATCAGCTCAAGGCGACGTTGAGCGCGCTCTCGGGCAGCTCCTTGCCGAAGGCGCGCTGGTAGAACTCGGCCACCAGTGGCCGCTCCAGCTCGTCGCACTTGTTGAGGAACGTCACCCGGAAGGCGAAGCCGATATCGCGGAAGATGTCGGCGTTCTCGGCCCAGGTGATGACCGTGCGCGGGCTCATCACGGTCGAAAGGTCGCCGTTCATGAACGCGTTGCGGGTCAGATCGGCCACGCGCACCATCCGGCTCACCGTGTCGCGCCCGCTCTCGTTCTGGTAGTGCGGCGACTTCGAGAGCACGATGTCGACCTCACGGTCGTGCGGCAGGTAGTTCAGCGTCGTCACGATCGACCAGCGGTCCATCTGACCCTGGTTGATCTGCTGCGTGCCGTGATAGAGGCCGGACGTGTCGCCGAGGCCGACCGTGTTGGCGGTGGCGAACAGGCGGAAGCCCGGATGCGGGCGGATGACGCGCTTCTGGTCGAGCAGGGTCAGGCGGCCGGACAGCTCCAGCACGCGCTGGATCACGAACATCACGTCGGGGCGGCCGGCATCGTACTCGTCGAAGACGAGGGCGACGTTGTTCTGCAAGGCCCAGGGCAGGATGCCGTCCTGGAAGGCGGTGACCTGCTTGCCGTCCTTCAGGACGATGGCGTCCTTGCCGACGAGGTCGATGCGCGAGACGTGGCTGTCGAGGTTGATCCGGATGCAGGGCCAGTTCAGCCGTGCGGCGACCTGCTCGATATGCGTCGACTTGCCGGTGCCGTGATAGCCGGTGACCATCACGCGGCGGTTCCGGGCGAAGCCCGCCAGGATCGACAGCGTCGTCTCCCGGTCGAAGATGTAATCCGGATCGAGATCCGGCACATGCTCCTCGGGCTCGGAATAGGCCGGCACCTTCAGGTCGAGGTCGATGCCGAACACCTCGCGGACGGAAACCTGGCGGTCGGGCAGGGAAGCGGGCGTTTCGTCAGACAGCATACGGAACCTCATCGGGGCGGCCGGGAGCGGGCGTGAACCCGCGCGACCGCGCTTTCAATCGTCACTCACCTGCCGGGCGGCCCACAGGGAAGCGGGCGGATGTCTTCCTTAATCGCCGCCCCTCGGCATCGCCAAGGGGGCTCAGCCAGAAAGAAGCCTCGGCGAGAAGAACGGTTCATCCGGGGAAGCCGGCTTCACGAGGAAGCGGTCTCCGGGAAATATAGGGCACGCGCGGACATTTGCCGCCCCACCCGCCGCCGGGCGGACCGGCTTTCGGCGCATTGCCCGTTCGCGGCAGCGCCGTCGCCCCCTCGTAGCGGCATCCGTGACGGTCCGGGCGGGTCAGCACAGCCCGGCGGCGCGCAGCACGTCGTGGGCGCGGATGATGTCGCGCAGGCGCTCCTCGAAGGAGCGGTCGCCGCCATTGGCGTCCGGGTGGAAGCGCTTCACCAGCGTCTTGTACTGCGCCTTGATCGCCGCGGTATCGGCCGCCTCGTCGAGCCCCATCACGTCGAGCGCCTTGCGCACCGCCGCCGAATGGCGCGGACGCTGCGGCTCCGGCTCGGCCTGACGCCGGCCCGCCGCCCCGCCGCCGACGCCGTTCGCCCGCAGGATGCCCAGCGGGTCGGCATAGGCCCAATCCCGCTCGGCCTCGGGCTGGGCGCCCTTTGCCCCCTTTGCCTTGCCCTCGGCCGCGGCGGCGGCCGCGTTCATGCCCATCGACCATGTCGGCCGATGGCCGATGATCGCATCCTTCTGGTAGGCTTCGACCGCGGCGTCGTTCATGCCGTCGAAGTAGTTGTAGGAGGCGTTGTAGGCGCGCACGTGGTCGATGCAGAAGCGCCAGTACTGTCCCTCCTGCCGGCGGCCCTTGGGGGCGCGGTAGAGGCCGGGATGGGTGCAGCCCTCCGCCTCGCAGGACGCCTCGGCCGTGGCCGCACCGGCCTTCGCGCGCGCGCCGGCCTTCGCCCCCGTCTTCGCTCCCGGCTTGGGATCGTCACAGGTCGGCTTGATACGGATGCGGTCGAACAGCGGCGAGTTGAGATCCATGACGGGCCGATTATGAGGGGCGGAGGCGCCGACGAAAAGGCCGTCGGGCCTGATGCCGCATGCATCGATCCGGGGTTGACGCTTTTGTGCCGGGACCGCGCCGGGCAAACGCCTCCGACACAGGGCCGAAACACGGCCGTAGCGCGTCCCTTCACAGCGAGGACATGATGACCGGAACTCTCAAGGACTGGATCGCCGGGCGCCTGGAGGCCGAGTTGGCACCGACCGCGCTCGATGTCACCGACGAGTCGCACCTGCATGCCGGCCATTCCGGCGCCCGGCCGGAGGGCGAGACCCATTTCCGGCTCGATGTCGTCTCGGCGGCCTTCGAGGGGAAAAGCCGGGTCGACCGCCACCGGATCGTCAACGGGCTTCTCGACGAGGCCTTCCAGCGCGGACTGCACGCTCTCGCGGTGCGGGCCCGGACGCCGGGCGAGGCCGGTTGAGGGCCGACGGGCCGGTCAAGGAAGGGAACCCGCCGTGGCGCTTCAATGCACGCCGCAGATCGAGATCGACGAGGCCGAGCTCGAGGAGGCGTTCGTGCGCGCCTCGGGCCCGGGCGGACAGAACGTCAACAAGCTGTCCACGGCGGTGCAGCTGCGCTTCGACGTGCGCCGCTCCCGCAGCCTGCCCGATGCCGTGGCGGTGCGGCTGATGCGGCTCGCCGGCCGGCGCCTGACGGGGGAGGGCGTGCTCGTCATCAACGCCCAGCGGTTCCGCACGCAGGAGCGCAACCGGGCCGATGCCCGCGAACGGCTCGCGGCGCTGGTGGCGGAAGCGGCAGTGCCGCCGACGCCGCGCCGCGCCACCCGGCCGACGCTGGCCTCGAAGAAGCGGCGCCTCGACGAGAAGAGCCGCCGCAGCAGCGTCAAACGGCTGCGCGGCGGCCCTGGGGACGATTGACGGCTAGCCGAGCGTCAGCGCGCGGCGCGAACGGTCGCCGTCGGCCTTGCCTCCGGATGCGCGTCGGGCTGCGGGGCCGCGACGCCGGACACGTAGGGCGTGTCCTTGAGCAGGACCGTGAGCACCAGCGCGACCACCGCCAGCAGCGCCGCGAGTCCGGCCGGGAACAGGAAGGCCTTCTCGCCGTACCAGCCGTGCAGGAAGCCGCCCATCACCGCGCCCGTGCTGAGGGCGCCCCAGAGCGGCGCCTGCAGCCAGAACGAGGGGTTGGGCTTGTGCAGGATCAGGTTGGCGATGCCCGCGCCGAAGCGCACCACCGTTCCGGTGACGTAGGTGATGGCAAGGCTGCGGCCCGCCTCGTCCTGCAGCGTCGCGTTCTGGATGCCGAGCGCCAGCACGATCGGGTAGGCGTGGAGCGGGAAGGCCGTGGTGCCGAACGGGACGAACAGGCCGATCGCAAACAGCACCGCCTGTATGCTCAGCAGGACCGAGAGCCGGAACCGGCCGGACCAGGCTGCGATCAGCGTGCCGATGCAGGCGCCGAAGCAGAACAGCGCGATCACGCTGGCGAACCGGGTGGTGCCGTCCCAGTCGAAGCCCGAGACGGCCACGCCGAAGCGCGTGGTGTTGCCGCTCATGAACGACATGAAGAGCTGGGAGAATTCGAGGAAGCCGATCGAGTCGGCGGCACCTGCGGTGCCTGCGAGCATCAGCGCAATTGGGACACGTGTCACCGGACTTGCCGGAAAGGCCTTGTTCGACTCGTCAGCCATCGGTTCCTCTGATGTTGCTCCGCAGCACAACGGTATTACGGCTGTCCGGTTGCGTCCATTGCACCGGCGCGGATCAAGTGTTTGTGTAGGATTAAGATCCGCCCCGGCACGTTAGACTTCCTTTGGCACCGAATGGCCGCCGGGCGCATCTCGGCGATGTTCAGACGCGCCTGCGCGGCCGCCGCTCGCAGGTAGGTGTCGGCATGGGCGTAGCGCCCGTCGGCCCCGAGCACGACGCCCGATTCCTCCGGTTGCGGCGATTGGACGGTGAAGGCGGCCAGCCCGCCGGGCCGCAAGACGCGGGCTATTCCAGACAGCGCCGACGTCAAATCCCCCAGATAGATGAAGACGTCCGCGGCCACGACCAGGTCGGCGGAAGCCTCGGGCTCGGCGGCGAGGAACGTGACGAGGTCGGCCTCGGCGAGGCGCTCGTAGAGACCGGTGCGGCCGGCCAGCGCCAGCATGGCGGGGGAGAGGTCGCAGCCCGCCAGACGCCCGACCCGGCCCGACAGCGCCCGCCCCATCAGACCCGTGCCGCAGCCGAGATCGAGCCCGTTCGAGAAGTGTTGCGGCGCACCACGCGCGTTAGGCCGCGGCAGCGCGTCGAGGGCCGCGAGCATCAACGCCGGCCCGCAATAGCCGAGTTCGTCCACGAGATGCCGTTCGAAGCGCGGCGCGTAACCGTCGAACAGCGCCCGAACATAGGCCGGCGTGATCGCGGCGAGCGCATCGCCCCCGCCGAGCGCGGCGAGATGCAGGCGGCTGCCGAGCGTGTCCTCCGGGTCGAAGTCCAGCGCCCGCTCGAAAGCGGACAGCGCCGCCTGCCGGTCGGCCGCGTCGCGGCTCTGTCCGAACACGGTTTCGCGGGCACGCCCGAGCAGGAACCAAGCGGGCGCGTAGCCGGGCGCACGTTCCAGCACCTGCTCCGCCATCTCCGCCGCCCCGGCGGGGTCGTCCTCGGCGAGGCAGGCCTCGGCATAGGCGTAGCGGCGGTCGGCGAGCAGATCGCCGGAGGAAAGCTGTCGGGACATCGTGCGTTAGCGGCCTTGGGAAACCTCCGCCCTATATCCCGGCCGATGTCGCAGCGCGCCTCCGATCTCCTCACCCTGACCCGCGAGGGCCTCTACTGCCCGCTCGGGCGCTTTCACGTCGATCCGACGCATCCCGTCGAGCGGGCGCTGATCACCCACGGCCATGCCGACCACGCCCGCGCCGGCCACGGCACGGTGCTGGCCACGCCTGAGACCCTGCGGATCATGGCCGTGCGCTACGGCGAGGACTTTTGTGCCTCGCGCCAGGAGGCGCGGCTCGGCGAACGGATGCGGATCGGCGACGTCACCGTGTTCTTCGCCCCCGCCGGGCATGTGCTGGGATCGGCGCAGATCGCCATCGAGCGCGAGGGCAAGGGGCCGAGACAGCGCATCGTCGTCTCGGGCGATTACAAGCGCGCCCCCGATCCGACCTGCCTGCCGTTCGAAGTGGTGCCCTGCGACGTGTTCATCACCGAGGCCACCTTCGGCCTGCCGGTCTTCCGCCATCCCGACACGCGGGGCGAGGTGCGCAAGCTGATCGACTCGGTGACGCTGTTTCCCGAGCGCGCCCACATCGTCGGCGCCTATGCACTCGGCAAGGCGCAGCGGGTGATGGCGCTGCTGCGCGAGGAGGGCTGGGACCGGCCGATCCATCTGCACGGGGCGATGGAGAAGCTGACCGAACTCTACAAGCGAGAGGGTGTGCCACTCGGCGAGACGCCGAAGGTGGCGGCCGCCGACCGGAAGACCCTGCACGGCGCCATCGTGCTCTGTCCCCCTTCCTCGATTCAGGATCTGTGGTCGCGCAAATTCCCCGATCCGGTCACCGCCTTCGCCTCCGGCTGGATGCGGGTGCGCGCCCGCGCCCGGCAGAAGGGCGTCGAGCTGCCGCTCGTCATCTCCGACCATTCCGACTGGCCGGACCTGTGCCGGACGATCCTCGATACGGGGGCCGAGGAGGTCTGGGTGACGCACGGCCAGGAGGACGCGCTCGTGCATTGGTGCGGCACGCGCGGCATCCGCGCCAAGCCGCTGCATCTGCTCGGCTACGGCGACGACGGCGAGGCCGAGCCCGATCCGGGACATGATTCGAAGATGGAGGAAGCCTCGTCGTGAACGACTTCGCCCATCTTCTCGATCGCCTCGCCTACGAGCCGCGCCGCAACGCCAAGCTGCGCCTGCTCCAGGATTTCTTCGTCGGCACCCCGGACCCGGAGCGCGGCTGGGCGCTCGCCGCCATGACCGGCGGCCTCACCTTCCGCGAGGCCAAGCCGGCGCTGATCCGCGGGCTGGTGGAAGAGCGGGTCGATCCGGTGCTGTTCGCGCTCTCGCACAATTATGTGGGCGATCTCGCCGAGACCACGGCGCTGATCTGGCCTGGGCCGGGTGAAAACCCTCCCCCCTCTGCGGGGGAGGGTGCCCGCGGAGCGGGCGGGAGAGGGGCTGGCGCGGCCTTTCCAGAAGCGTCGCTCCCCTCACCCGCCCCCCTTCGGGGGCCACCCTCTCCCGCAGAGGGGAGAGGGAATGCCGTCGGCCCAGGCCACAACAACCCGCCGCCCTCCGTGCCCACCCTCGCCGAAGTCGTCGAAACCCTCGCCACCACCCCGAAGCGCGAACTGCCGCAGCATCTGGCCGGCTGGCTCGACGCCCTCGACGAGACCGGGCGCTGGGCGCTGCTCAAGCTCGTCACCGGAAACCTGCGCGTCGGCGTCTCGGCGCGCCTCGCCAAGACGGCGGTCGGCGTGCTCGGCGGGCACGAGGCGGATGCGGTCGAGGAGGTCTGGCACGGGCTCAAACCGCCCTACACCGAGCTGTTCGCCTGGGTGGAAGGGCGCGGCGAACGGCCGGAGAGCCGCAACCCGGCCCCGTTCCGCCCCCCGATGCTCTCGCATCCGGTCGAGGAGTTCGAAGACCTCGACAAGCTCGAGCCCGAAGCCTTCTCGGTGGAGTGGAAATGGGACGGCATCCGCGTCCAGCTCGCGGGCGGGCGCGATGGTCAGGGCCGGCAGGTCCAGAAGGTCTATTCGCGCACCGGCGAGGACATCTCCGACGCATTCCCCGACCTCGCCGAGGCGATCACCTTCGAGGGTGCGATCGATGGCGAGTTGCTGATCCTGCGTGAGGGGCGCGTCCAGAGCTTCAACGTGCTCCAGCAGCGGCTCAACCGAAAGGCGGTGACGGGCAAGCTCCTGGACGAGTTCCCTGCCCATATCCGCGCATACGACGTGCTCTCCGCCGAGGGCGAGGACTTGCGCCCGCTGCCTTTCGCCGAGCGCCGCCCCCGGCTGGAAGCCCTGGTGCAGCGGCTCGATCATGCCCGGATCGACCTCTCGCCGCTCGTCCCCTTCGCCACCTGGGACGAGGTCGCCGCCGCCCGCGCCGACCCGGCTTCGGCGGGGGCAGGCGCGGATGCCGACGCCATCGAGGGCGTGATGCTGAAGCGGCTCAACAGCCCCTACCTGCCCGGCCGCCCCAAGGGCCCGTGGTGGAAGTGGAAGCGCGAGCCCTACGTGGTCGATGCGGTGATGATGTACGCCCAGCGCGGCCACGGGAAGCGCTCGTCCTTCTATTCGGACTACACCTTCGGCTGCTGGCGCGAGGGGGCGGAGGGCGAGGAGCTGGTGCCCGTCGGCAAGGCCTATCACGGCTTCACCGATGCCGAGCTGCAAAAGCTCGACCGCTATGTCCGCAACCACACCACCAAGCGCTTCGGCCCGGTGCGCGAGGTCGCCTATGGGCGCGAGGCCGGGCTGGTGCTGGAGATCGCCTTCGAGGGCGTGCAGCGCTCGACCCGGCACAAATCGGGCGTGGCGATGCGCTTCCCCCGCGTCAGCCGCATCCGCTGGGATAAGCCGGCGGCGGAGGCCGACCGGGTCGATGTGCTGGAACGGATTCTGGCGCGCGGCGAACGCGAGGTCGCGCCGGGCGCGGCCATGGAGGCATCGGAATGAGGCAATCTGGAAAGATCGGGCCGCTCGAAGACTTCTCGGCCGGGGACGTGACGCGGCAGGCGAGTGCGCGGGTGACGGTCGCGACGCCCGGCCCCGGCTTCACGGAGATCACCGAGGCGGTGGCGGGTTTCGTCGCGGAGAGCGACCTCCGCTCCGGCCTCGTCAGCGTGTTCTGCCGGCACACCTCGGCCTCGCTGACGATCCAGGAGAACGCCGACCCGGATGTGCGCGTCGATCTGATGACCGCGCTGGACGGCTTCGCGCCCCGCCACGGGCAGTATGTCCACGGCATGGAGGGGCCGGACGACATGCCCGCCCATATCCGCACGATGGTGACCGATTCGGGCCTCACCATCCCCCTGCGCGACGGTCGCCTCGCCCTGGGCACGTGGCAGGGGATCTACCTGATCGAGCACCGCGACCGCGGCCATCGGCGGGAGATCGTGCTGCACGTCGTCGGTGCGTGAGAGGAAATTTTATTACATAAGTTGGGGCGGGAAGTCTTGATACTTGACGCCGAGCTTTTCTAGCATCAGAAGTTGTGGCGGGCTTTTATTTTAGAGAATTTGACATGAAACGTTTAATATTCTTGTTCGACGGGACGTGGAATTCTGCAGCAACCGGCCGATTTGTGGACATAACAAATATATTTCGCATGAACTTGGCAATAAGCCGAAGTGCCACTCCCGATATCCCACAAATAACATTTTATGCGCCCGGCCCTGGAAACAGAGGAGTATTTGACAAAGAAATGGGTGGATTATTTGGCCAGGGCCTAGATCAAATTATTCGGGAGGCATATGTAAATCTAAGCTCCAATTATGAAGATCATGACGAAATATTAATATTCGGATATTCTCGTGGAAGCATTGCTGCACGAGCTCTTACTTGTTTGATTGCGGAATCAGGACTGCTAAAGCCTCAGCAACTACATAGGCTTGCATCCGTGTGGAATCGGTTTATCGACATAAATTCCGGAAAGATTTCCTCTGAACATCCGTCTGAGGTTCACAGCCACGTACATCGCAACGTGCGCATCAAGTTCGTTGGCTTATTCGATAGTGTGCTCGGGCGCGGACACAAATCTCCAAATCGATTTTCCCAACTTGTTTTTAAAAACAATACGGTTAGCCCAATAGTCGACAGGGGAGTCCACATTCTTTCAATCGATGACAATAAAAAAATTTTCAAGCCGATGATTTGGGGTGCAAGAGAAAGCAAGCAGAAAATCGAGCAAATTTGGATGCCTGGCGTTCACAGCGACATAGGCGGCTATGGAGTTCCTAATTTGATTGGAATATCTTCACTCTTGACGATGATTTCCAAGGTAAAATCTACTGGTGTAGCTTTCAATCAACACTTTCTCGATGCAATGATACGAAAAATTGAAGAAGTCAACAATATGGAAATTAGATCAGAGCGTGAAGATATTTTCGGGAAAATCTTACGCTCAGCCTGTCGTACACCAGGCGACTCGCAACACTTGGAGAAGAAACACCCTTTACTAGATGCCATCTATAACAAAAAGTTCATAGTCAAACGCAGAAGAAGAGCATACAACCATAAATATCTCTCTCCGTTTTTAGAACTTGAGCCAGAGAAAAATGAGTATACAGATTTGATCATAAATAGTGTCGAGGCAGCAATAGCGCGCACATAGTTAGCTATATTGACATTTTGGCTTAAAAAAACTTAACAGTGCGGGCTGTGCCAATATTAGTGCGGCCCGAAAACCATCTGCCGAGTACATTTGCACGATAATAATCGATACAATCCCGATGATCGCTTGATATTTACAAAACAATATATGCATGAGTGTGGTCGAGCACGGTAACCGCGGCCATCGGCGGGAGATCGCGCTGCACGCCGTCGGCGCGTGATCCGTTTCAGCGCCGGATCAGGATCACGCCGCCGACGAGCAGGGCGACGCCGATCAGACGCGGACCGTCGAGAGGGCGCTGGGCGAGACCCATCCAGCCGAAATGATCGAAGGTGACCGAGGCGAACATCTGCCCGGCCACGAGCAGCGCGATGAAGGCCGCCGCACCGAGCTGCGGCACGAGGACGATGGCCAGGCCGATGAAGAGCGCGCCGAACAGGCCCCCGCTCCAGGCCCACCACGGCACCCGCGCCGCCACGCTCGCCGCAGGCAGGGGATCGCGCAGGGCCAGAGCGAGCAGCGCCATGCAGGCGAGGCCGGCGGCGTAGCTGGCAAAACCGGCCCAGGCCGCGGAGCCGAGATCGGCGCGCAGGCGGGCATTCAGCACCTGCTGGACGACGATGCTGACGCCCGCCGCGACGGCGAGGAGGGAAGGGAGCAGGAGACGGAGCATCGGTCTCGGCCTCTGGCAAACCTTCGATCGGCCGGGTCGCTGAGGCGACCCGGCTCACGGGATCGTCTGGAAGCCGAACAGGATGCTCAGCGCCGCTCGATCAGCGGATCAGCGGTCGCTCAGCAGCAGGTAGAGCGCGTGGATCGAGCCCGGTAGGTAGAACAGCAGGCAGAGCAGGATGTTGAAGAGGAATTGAATCCCGAATCCATGCGTCATCAGCACCGAGATCGGCGGCAGGAAGAACGCGATCAGGATCTTGATCAGGCTCGACAACGGGACACTCCGGTTCGCTGAGTACGGTCGGGCGGTGAACGAAAGCGGAGCGGTTCGGTTCCGCACGCGGCGCAGTCCTCCCCCCCAGGGGCTTGCCCTGAGGGGAGGGCGCAGGGCGCGTTACGCCGCCTGCTTCAGCGCATCGTAGAAGCGCCCCCCGGACTCGGCCATCGACACGAGGTTGTCCGGCGGGGTGAAGCGGGCGCCGTGCCGGGCTTCGAGCCCGCGGGCCAGTTCCACGAACGTCCCCGCGCCCATGAAGTCGATGTAGGAGAGCGCGCCCCCGGTGAACGGAGCGAAGCCGAAGCCGAGGATCGAGCCGACATCCGCCTCGCGCGGATCGGTCACCACACCTTCCTGCACCGTGCGGGCGGCTTCCAGCGCCTGCACCATGAGGAAGCGGTGCTTCAGCTCCGCCACGTCGATGCTGTCGGGGTCGAGCCGGTTCGGCTGGATCTCGGCGAGCCCCGGCCAGAGCGTCTTCTGGCCGCCCTCGGGATAGTCGTAGAAGCCGCGCTTGTTCTTGCGGCCGAGGCGGCCATGCGTCTCGACCATCGCGGTCAGGAGCCGCTTCTGATCCGGATCGACGGCGCCCTCGCCGAGCTGCGCCTCGGTCGCGCGCATGATCTTGAGGCCGAGATCGAGCGCCACCTCGTCGTTGAGCGAGAGCGGGCCGACCGGCATGCCGGCCATCCGCGCCACGTTCTCGATCATCGCCGGGGGCACGCCCTCGGCGAACATCTTGTGGCCCTCCTGGATGTAGGCGAGCACGCAGCGGTTGGCGAAGAAGCCGCGGGAATCGTTGACGACGATGCCGGTCTTCTTGATCGCACGCACGTAGTCGAGGGCGGTGGCCACGGCGCGGTCGCCGGTCTGGTTGCCGCGGATGATCTCCACGAGCAGCATCTTCTCCACCGGCGAGAAGAAATGGATGCCGACGAACTGCTCGGGCCGCTTCGAGGTCTGGGCGAGGCCGGAGATCGGCAGGGTCGAGGTGTTCGAGGCGAAGATCGCGTGCGCCGGCAGCGCGGCCTCGACCTTGGCGATCACCTCGGCCTTCACCCGCGGATCCTCGAACACCGCCTCGATCACGAGATCGCAATCGGACAGGGCGCCGTAATCGGGCGTGGCGGTGATGCGGGCGAGCAGGGCGTCACGGTCGGCGGTCTTGGCCTTGCCGCGGTTGATCTGCCCGGTGATGAGCTTGTGGCAATGCGCCTTGCCGGCGTCGGCCGCCTCTTGGTCGCGGTCGATCAGCACGACCTCCATCCCGGCCTGCGCCGTGACGTAGGCGATGCCCGCGCCCATGAAGCCGGCGCCGATGATGCCGACCCGACCGATCTTGCTCGGCTCGATATCCTTCGGGCGGCGGGCGCCCTTGTTGATCTCGCCCATGGAGATGAACAGGGTGCGGATCATCGCCTGCGCTTCCTTGGTGCGCAGGATATGGGCGAAGTAGCGGCTCTCGACCCTGAGGCCGAGATCCATCGGCAGTTGCAGGCCCTCGTAGACCGAGGCCAGGATCGCCTTGGCGGCGGGATAATTGTCGTGGGTCTCGCGGCGGTAGATCGCGTTGGCCGGTGGCCAGATCATCATGCCGGCGGGCGAGTAAACCTTGCCGGAGGGTGCCTTGAACTTCGGCACGTCCCAGGGGGCGACCGCCGAGCCGCCCTCGCGGATCCAGGCCTTGGCCCGCTCGACGATTTCCGCAGCCGGGGCGACGGCGTGGGCCAGCCCCATATTCTTGGCCATGAGCGCGCGGATCTGCTCGCCCTTGAACAGCATCTGCAACGCATCGCCGGTCTGCATCAGCCGGGCCACGCGCTGGGTGCCGCCGCCGCCGGGGAACAGGCCGACCTTGATCTCGGGCAGGCCGACGCGGGTCTTGTCGTCATCGGCGAGCACCCGGTGATGGCAGGACAGCGCCAGCTCGAAGGCCCCGCCGAGGCAGAGGCCGTGCACCGCCGCGGCGAACGGCTTGCCGCAGGTTTCGAGCTTGCGGAAGACGAGGCTGAGGCGGCGGGAGCCTTCGAAGAAGTGGTGCATGGCCACCTCCTCACCCTCGACCGCCTTGAGGCGCTCGTACTCGACGCCGAGGCCCTGGAGCATGGTGAGATCGGCGCCGCCGGAGAAGTTGTTCTTCCCCGAGACGATGACGCAGCCCTTGATAGCCTCGTCGGCGACGACCGCGTCGATGATGCGGTCCAACTCGTCCATCACCTCCATGGTGATGACGTTCATGGAACGGCCCGGCATGTCCCAGGTCGCCAGCGCGATGCCGTCGGCATCGGTCTCGAAGCGGAAATTCTCGGTGGCGGTCATCGCGGAACCTCGGAGGAAATTAGCTTGGCCGTATCGGAATCTTAAGGGGGCGAGGGCGTCATGGGGGATGCAACGGGTGCGCGATTGGCCCCGTCTCTCCACACCAGACCCCAGACGGATCATGAAGACGGACGCCCGACCGCGAACCGCCTGCCGAGCCTGCCGCGACGGTGCGGATCTCGACTTTTCCTTCACCATGGCCTTCCAGCCCATCGTCGACGTCGCCAATGCGCGCGTCTGGGGCTACGAGGCGCTGGTGCGCGGACCGGACGGCGAATCCGCCGGCTCGATCCTGTCGCGGGTCACCGACGAGACGCTCTACCGCTTCGATCAAGCGGCGCGGGTCAAGGCGATCGAACTCGCCGGCCGCCTGTTCCCGCCCGGCAGCGACACCAAGCTGTCGATCAACTTCATGCCGAACGCCGTCTACGAGCCGGCGGCCTGCATCCGCGCCTCGCTGGAGGCCGCCCGCCGCGTCGGCTTCGACAACGGGCGCCTCAATTTCGAATTCACCGAGAACGAGCGCTTCAACGACATCGCCCATGTCCAGCGCATCGTCACGGAGTACCGGCGGCAGGGCTTCTTCACGGCGCTCGATGATTTCGGCGCCGGCTATGCCGGTCTCGGCCTGCTGGCCAATTTCCGCCCGGACCTCATCAAGATCGATATGGAGCTCGTGCGCGGCATCGATGCGGATGCCGGGCGCCGGACCATCGTCGCGGGCATCAACCAGATCGCGCGGGCGCTCGGCGTCGCGGTGATCGCCGAGGGCATCGAAACCGCGGCCGAGGCCGAGGCGCTGCACGGCCTCGGCATCGACCTGCTGCAGGGCTACCACTTCGCCCGCCCGGCACTGGAAGCCCTGCCGCCGGTCGCCGGCTTCGCGGCCGACGGCGCGCCGGCGAAGCGCGTCGCCTGACGCTCTCCTTCCGAAGCTGTCCGTCGCACCGCTCATCCTCAAGCCTCCGCTCGCTGAGTTGACTGTTTACTTGGCGGGCGTCGGCATGCCGCCGGGCAGGCCGCCCGGTGCGCCGCCGGTCTGATCGCTGGCAGCCGCCAGCGTCAGCATGTTCAGGAGCCGGGTCACCACCGCCTGCGAGAGCAGGTTCACCTCCGACTTCGGGTCGGCGTTGACGGCCTGGAACTTCTGGTAGGTCTTGTCCTCGTAGATCTTGTCGAGTTCCTTCAGCTCGTCGAGGCTGAACTTGTCGGCATATTGCTTGGACAGACCTTCGAGCAGCTCCTTGCGCTGCTTGTCGAACTCGGCCTTGGCCTCCTTGCGCACCTTCTCGGCCTTGTCCTCGGGCATGGTCGAGACGGTCTTCTCGAGAGCGCCGCCGAAGCCGGTATCGAGGTTCTTCAGAACCGTCTTCTCGGTCAGCTTGGTGGCGACGGCGAGCTTGTCCGCGTTGTCGTCGGCCCGCGCCGCGAGCGGCAGGGCCAGCACGAGGGCGAGGCACAGGGCGGCTTTTGTCGACTTCATCGTGGCGTTTCTCCCATGGGTGTTCTGAGACCGCACCCGATCGAAAAGGGTGCGGCGTGGGAGGGCCTTAGAGCCGTTCCCGATCGCGTTGCAATCGGGAACGGCTTCAAGTCTTCGATGCCGCGCTCCCGTTCGCCAAACCGGCATCCACTTTGGCGAAGAGCGTTCCGGCAGCGATGGCAGGGCAGGGCGGCGGCGTGACGCCGCCCGCCGCGATCACACCCGCTCGATGATCGTCGCGGTGCCCATGCCGGCGCCGATGCAGAGGGTGACGAGCGCCCGTTCCTTGCCGGTGCGCTCCAACTCGTCGAGCACGGTGCCGAGGATCATCGCGCCCGTGGCACCCAGCGGATGGCCCATGGCGATCGCGCCGCCATTGACGTTCACCTTCGCCGGGTCGAGGTCGAAGGCCTGCTGGAAGCGCAGGACCACCGAGGCGAAGGCCTCGTTGATCTCGAACAGGTCGATGTCGGACAGGCTCATGCCGGCCCGCGCCAGCACCTTCCTCGTGACATCGACCGGGCCGGTCAGCATCAGCGCCGGATCGGAGCCGATATTGGCGAAGGCCCGGATGCGGGCGCGGGGCCGCAGGCCCGCGGCGTCGCCGGCCTCGCGCGAGCCGAGCAGCACCGCCGCCGCGCCGTCCACGATGCCCGACGAGTTGCCGGCGTGGTGGACGTGATTGACGGCCTCGACATCCGGGTGGGCATCGACGGCCACGGCGTCGAAGCCGCCCATCTGGCCCATCTGCACGAAGGAGGCCTTCAGGCTCGCCAGCGACTGCATGTCGGTGGTCGGCCGCATGTGTTCGTCGCGGTCGAGCAGGGTGATGCCGTTGATGTCCTTCACCGGCACGACCGAGTTCCGGAACAGGCCCTCGTCCCAGGATTTGGCCGAGCGCTTCTGCGACTCGACGGCGTAGGCGTCGCAATCGTCGCGGCTGAAGCCGTATTTGGTGGCGATGAGGTCGGCCGAGACGCCCTGCGGCATGAAGTAGGATTTGACCGCGATCGCCGGATCGACCGGCCAGGCGCCGCCCGAGGCACCGAGGCCGACGCGGCTCATCGATTCGACGCCGCCGCCGACGGTGAGGTCGTGCTGGCCGGCCATGACCTGCGCGGCGGCGAAGTTGATGGCGTCGAGGCCGGAGGCGCAGAAGCGGTTGATCTGCACGCCCGGCACGTGGTTGCCGTAATCGGCCACCAGGGCCGCCGCGCGGGCGATGTCGCCGCCGGCCTCGCCGACCGGATCGACGCAGCCGAGCACCACGTCGTCCACCTGCCGCGTGTCGAGCCCGTTGCGGTCCTTCAGGGCGCGAAGCGCCGTTTCCGCCAGGCGGAGCGCCGTCACCTCGTGCAGCGAGCCGTCCGGCTTGCCGCGGCCGCGAGGGGTGCGGACGTGATCGTAGATGTAGGCCTCGGGCATATGCGCTTCCTCGTGTCCTTCATCGCTGCCGCGGTCACCCTCTCCCGCCAAGGGAAGAGGGTTGGTGCCCGGCTTTAAAACGCCTCGGCCGGCAGGGCCATGGTGGTCTCGGCGCCGACCTTGATCCGCGCGAGGCGCAGGCTGGTCTCCGGCAGCATCCGCTCCATGAAGAAGCGGCCGAGCACGAGCTTGGCGTCCATCCGCTCGATGTCGCCCCCCTCGGCCTTCTTGGCGAGGGCCGCCTTGGCGATCTTGGCCCACATGTAACCCAGCACGACCTGACCCAGCAGGTGCATCAGGTCGGTGGCGGCGGCGCCCGCATTGTCGGGCTTCGAGAAGGCGTTCTGCATCAGCCACATCACCGCGGCCTGGAGGTCGTTGAGCGCCGGCTGGAGCGGGGCGACGAAGGGCTGCATCGCCTCGTCCTCGCCGTGGTCCTTGATGAAGCTCTGCACCTCGGTGAGGAAGGCCATCATCGCCCGGCCGCCGTCTTTCGGCAGCTTGCGGCCGATCAGGTCCATGGCCTGGATGCCGTTGGCGCCCTCGTAGATCATGGCGATGCGAGCATCGCGCACGAACTGCGACATGCCCCATTCCTCGACATAGCCGTGGCCGCCGAACATCTGCTGCGCCTCGACCGCGTTGGCAAAGCCCCAGTCGGTCAGCACGCCCTTCACCACCGGGGTCATCAGGCCGAGCATGTCCTCGGCCGCCTGCCGCTGGGCAGCGTCCTGCGAGCGGTGAGCGATGTCGGAATTGAGCGCCGTCCAGAGCATGAGGGCGCGCCCCGCCTCGTTGAAGGCGCGGATCTGCATCAGCGTGCGGCGCACGTCCGGGTGGACGATGATCGGGTCGGCAGCCTTGTCCGGCGCCTTCGCGCCGGTGAGTGCGCGGCCCTGGAGCCGCTCCTGCGCATAGGCGACCGCGTTCTGGTAGGCGGCCTCGGACTGGCCGAGCCCCTGGACGCCGACGGCGAGGCGGGCCTCGTTCATCATGACGAACATCGCGGCCAGGCCGCGGTTCTCCTGGCCCACGAGCCAGCCCTTCGCCCCGTCGTAGTTCATCACGCAGGTGGAATTGGCGTGGATGCCCATCTTGTGCTCGATCGAGCCGCAGGTCACCGCGTTGCGCTCGCCCACGGAGCCGTCCGCGTTCACGAGGAACTTCGGCACCACGAACAGCGAGATGCCCTTGGTGCCCGACGGCGCGCCGTCGATGCGGGCGATGACGAGGTGGACGATGTTCTCCGACAGGTCGTGCTCGCCCGCCGAGATGAAAATCTTGGTGCCGGTGAGGCTGTAGGAGCCGTCGCCGTTGGGCACCGCCTTGGTCTTCAGCAGCCCCAGATCCGTGCCGCAATGCGGCTCGGTGAGGTTCATGGTGCCGGTCCAGGTGCCCTCAACCATCTTGGGCAGGTAGGTCGTCTTCTGCTCCTGCGAGCCGTGGACGAGCAGAGCGGCGATCGCCCCCTGCGTCAGGCCGGGATACATGCTGAGCGCGAGGTTCGCGCCGGAGACGAATTCCTGCATCGCCGTGTTGAGCACGTGCGGCAGGCCCTGGCCGCCGAACTCCTCGGGGATCGACAGGCCCATCCAGCCGCCGGCGGCGTAGGCATCGTAGGCCGCCTTGAAGCCCTTCGGCGTCACGACGCTGCCGTCGTCGCGGCGAGTGCAGCCCTCCCGGTCGCCGGACAGGTTCAGCGGCGCGAACACTTCACCCGCGAGCTTGCCGCCTTCGCTGAGCACTGCCTGGGCCAGGTCGGCGGAGGCATCGGCGAAGCCGGGGAGATTGTCGTAGCGGTGGATCGCGAGAACGTCGTTGAGGAGGAACAGGGTGTCCTCAACCGGGGCCCGGTAGCTCGGCATCGCGTCAGCCTCCCGCATCATTTTTGAAGTGAGCCGCACCGGTTCGCCCGGCTCCGACCTTCGATAGTTCATATGTAAACTATCTCCGGACGGCTTCGCAAGGCCGGCACGATACGACCCGCCCAAGTTGTCTCGCCTGCGACCGAAGGACCACCGTCGCGCGCCATTCACGCGTGTCCCGGAAAAGCGAGGCCATTCCGTCGCGCGCTTAACCAAGCATTTACCAAGAATGGAAAAGGTCGTTCCAGTCCGATCCGCAGCCCGCCGTTTCACGCCTTGCGCGAAACGATGGTCCGCCGGGCACCGGAAGCCGCCGACTTCGGATCTCCGCGAGATGAAACAGACTGCCCCGATCAGCCTCGACAGCTTCGACCCGGAGGTACTCGCGGCTGCCCGCGAGGTCGCCCGGCGAGCGGGGGTGCCGCTGGAGAGCTGGATCGCCTCGGTGGCGACGCCCGACCCGGTCAAGCCGGGCCCGCGGCGGCGCCGTGCGGATGCGACGCCCCAGGCCCGGGAGACCGGCGCAGAGCCAGCCCGGCAGGTCGGAGGCCGGGCGCCGGAAAAGGCACCCGCTTCACGCAAGGACGGGCCGCAGCACAAGCGCCGGGAGGCCGGTCAGGGCGCTCCGGAGGCCGAGGCCCCGGAAACGAGGTCGCTCGAAGCTTCGATCGGCGCGATGATGCGGCGGCTCGACGCCCTCGACCGCTCGATCAGCCAGGAGCGCGAGGCGTCCAAGGCCGATGCCGCCCGGATGATCGGCGAGATCGAGGCGCGGCTGACCACGGCCCGCCCGCCCGCCGCACCGGAGATGATCGCCGGCCGCATCGCCGACATCGAACGCAAGATGGGCGAGATCGCCGGCCAGCTCGACACGCCGCGTCCGCTGGGTCGGCGCGGGCGCCCGCTCGCCACCGAGGTCCGCGATGCGGTCGCCGAGGTGCGCCGCCGCCAGCGCGAGCTGGAAGCCGGCATCGCCGAATGGAACGCCGCCAGCGCAGCCGCGCCGCAAGACGGCCCGGCCGCCCTTTCGGTGACGCAGGCCGAGGCCGAGTCCGGCCAGGAGCCGTCCCCGGCCATCGCCGAACTGCAACGCGAGACGAACCGGCTGCGCGACGCGCTCGGCGGCCTCGCCACCGGCCGCGACGTGAGCGAGCTGGAGCAGACCATGCAGACGGTCGCCAGCGACTTGCAGCGGGCCCGCGCGCCGCAGGAACTCGCCGCCATCGCTGCACCGGTCGAGCTGATGCGCCTCCAAGTGGAGCGGATCGCCGAAGACGTGGCGGACAACGTTCACGCCCGCATCGCGGGTGAGGTGGAGCGCCTGGCCGGGAAGGTCGATGCCGTCCTCTCCGGCGCTCTCTCCGGCCCGGCCGACCAGAGCGCCCTCGACGGCGTGTTCCGTGAACTCGACGAGATCCGCCGCCTCGTGGCCTCTCTGGCGGGGCCGGAGCGGATCCAAAGCCTCGCCCAGGGCGTGCAGGCGATCAGTGCCCAGATCACCCAGCTCCAGCGGGACGAGGATGCGGGCATCGCCACCCTCAAGCCGCTGCTGGAGGAGATCCGCGGCGAGCTGAAGGCGCCCGATTCCGCCCGCGAACTCCCCGGCGCGCTGCTCGGACGTTTCGAGGCGCTCGCCGAGCGGCTCGACGGGGCCGAGGCCGGCTCCGTCGGCGAGCTGATCGAGCGGCTCGAAGGCGTGGCCGAAAAGGTCGATCGTGTCAGCGCGGGCGGCAGCGGGCTCGATGCCCTGGAAAGCCATGTCCTCGCCCTGGCGAGCCGGCTCGAAACGCCGCGCGACACCGATCCGGCCGTGGCGCGCCTCGAGCGCTCCATGGGCGACCTGCTCTCCCAGGTCACGGCCCTGCGCAACGGAACCGATCTCGAGGCCACCGTCGCGCATGCGGTCCGTGAGGCCATCGCGGGCTCGGCCGCCCCGCTCGCGGCCGGCGGCGGGTTCGACCTGCTGCGAGCCGATCTCGCCGAAATGCGGGCGAACCAGAAGGGCGCGGACCAGCGCCTCCAATCGACGATGGAAGGCGTGCAGGCGGTGCTGATGCGGCTGAGCGAGCAGCTCGACCGCACCATGACCTCGTCCGCCGCACTCACCGCCGCCCAGGAGCGCGCGCCCGTCGTGCTGTCCTCGGCCGAGCGCGTCGATCCCGAGCGCGTCTCGCATGAGCGCCCGCCTGCCCCGAGGACGGCTGCCCAGCCATCGGTTCAGAACCTTGCACGCCCGAACCGCACCGCCTCCCCCGCCGAGGCCGGCGGGACGGAGGCGAACCGCGTGTCCGACGAGTTGCTGGAGCCCGGCGCGGGCCGGCCCGGCCCCAGCCGCCCGGCCGCGCCGGAGGCGAGCCCCACCGCGACGGGCGGCGCCGACATCAAGACGAGCTTCATCGCCGCCGCGCGCCGCGCGGCGCAGGCGGCCCAGGCCGAATCGACATCCGAGGCGCCGCTGACGGCGCGCCTGCGCGACAAGGTCGCCCCGGCCCGCGTGCCGGGCGCGGAGACGACGCCGCTCTCGCGGATCCGCGGTGCCCTCGACAGCCGCCGCCGCACGCTCCTGCTCGGCCTCGCCGCCGTGGTGCTGGCGCTCGGCGCCTACCAAGCCTTCCTCGCGGGCAAGGGCGCCCCGACCGCCGACGCGGCCGCGCCGGAGGCCCGTCCGGTGGCGAGCACCGCCCCGGCGGCCTCCGACACCACCGCGAGCCGCACCGAGACCACGGCCGAGCAAGGCGCCTCCACCGGGGCGCAGGCGTCACAGGCCCAAGCTTCGTCCGAGACGTCCCCTCAGGCCGGAACCTCCGCCCCGACGACGCCCGACCCGGCGACGACCCAATCCATCGCCGAGACGAAATCGGCGCCGGCCAAGCGCGGGCTGCCCCAGGTCGCGGGCATGAACACGCTCGGCCCCGATCTCGCCGGCCTGCCGCCGGCCCTGGCCAAGCTCAAGCAGGATGCGCTCGACGGCGACGGCGCTGCGGTCTGGGAGATCGCCTCCCGCGAGGCCGAGGGCCGGGGCATGACCCGCGACCTCGCGATCGCGGCCAAGCTCTACGAGCGGCTCGCGAATGCCGGCTACGCACCGGCGCAGTTCAAGGTCGGCAACGCCTACGAGAAGGGCTCGGGCGTGGTCCGGGACATCGAGAAGGCGAAGGCCTGGTACGGCCGTGCGGCGGATCAAGGCAATATCCGCGCGATGCACAACCTCGCCGTGTTGCATGCCGAGAACCCGGCGGCCAACGGCAAGGCGGATTTCGTCACCGCCGCGAACGCCTTCCGCCGGGCGGCGGAACACGGGGTACGCGACAGCCAGTACAACCTCGCCGTGCTCTACGCCCGCGGCCTCGGCGTCGGGCAGGATCTCGTCCAGTCCTATCTCTGGTTCTCGGCCGCTGCCATACAGGGGGACCAGGAAGCGGGCCGCAAGCGGGACGAAGTCGCCGCCAAGCTCTCGCCGAAGGATCTCACCGAGGCCAAGAGCCTCGCCGCGGGCTTCCGGGCGAAAACCGTCGATCCGGCCGCGAACGAGGCCCCGTCCCAGAAGGCCACCGCCGCCGCGGGGATGTCCCTGATGGGCGCGCCGTCACCGGGCATGCCGAACGCCACGCCCCCCTCGACGCCGAAGCGCTTCGGGGTCTGAGCGGCACCGAGCCCCCGTCGGCAGACACGGCATCACGGCTCTGAAAACAGGCCGCGTTCCCCAGGGGAGCGCGGCCTTTCTCGTTGTCGCCCCCGGCAATTGCCGGCATCCGCCATCGAAAGGGTTCGGCGGAGCCGCACGCGATTTCACAGGCTCCGGCTGCATCTTCGGCTCGCCGGGCGAGACCCAATCCCGCCCCGCCGCGAATGGCACTCCGGCAGAGATCAGGCCATCAGCCGTAAGCCGGACAGTCTGCTGAGCGCGTCAGCATTTCTATTATACGTCCGAGTAATGATTTTAATCCCTACAGAATAAATTATATTTCTATGGATTAAAATTTATCACATTATTGTGTTTTAACACACTTCCCCCCGTGGATTTGCATGGTAACTGTGCTCTTGCTTGGAAATTAAGCGGCAATTGAACACAAGAGGAGCACACCATGCTGCGCTTTGCATCATACGCCTCCGTCCTCCTGCTTGCGTTCGCGACCACGGTGACGCCGGTCGCGGCGCAGTCGGCTCGGGCGAAGAAGGGAACGTGGACCGCGCTGCCGTCGCAGGTTGTACCGCCGGCCCCGTCCTACATCGCCAATGGCGGCTTCGGCGCGCTTCCGCTCGCAGCGGGCAACCGGTCGGGCTACTGCGACATCGTGGTGAAGCGGGGCGGCGGGAATCCGACCCAGGACATGACCGGTTCGATCGGCCACGCGAAGAGCTACCAGGCCGGCGGCGGCGGCCCGGCCCGCCAGCGGGTCTGCTCGCGCTAAACGCCGCGATGCTTAGAATTAGGAAGAGAACGGCGCTCCTCGGTTCGAGGGGCGCCGTTTTGCGTCAGACCAGCGGTGCCATCTCCGCCTGACGCGCCGGCTTCTGCATCCCCGGCTTCTCGTAGGCCGCGACGTCGAAATCGTCGCTCGGGATGCGGACGAGGAAGCGCTCGGCCATCTCGAACATCAGGATGTCGGGGCGCACCCGCTCGACGTAACCCCAGTCGATGCTGGACGACCAGACGAAGTGCATCTCGCGGAACGTCTCGGCGAGGAAGCTGGTCAGCATGATCGGCGCGAAATGCGCGTAGGAATCCCCGAACAGCACCAGGGTCCGCGGGTCGGCCTGAGGGGAGAGGTTCCGGTAGATGACGTGGGCGCCGACATGGAGGTCGCCCGCCCGGCCCTCCGCCTCGTAGGACTCGACGAGCGGGCTCGCATAGGCGCGTGAGGCGTCGCGATGCACCGCCCAGTTCACCACCGTCTCCCGCGGCCGGTCGGGCAGCTTGTCGCCGAGATCCCACAACCCGTCATGGGGAAAGCGCGGCCGCTCGGCGATATCGGGCGGCGCCACGGCGCCGCAGGCCCGCAGCAGCGCCCGGCACGCGATCAGGCAGCCCTCATAGGTCCAGTGCGAATCGGTGCGGCGGTAGAGCGGTTCCGCCCCGTCGCGGGCGGCACGCAGGGGCGCGACGAGATCGACGAAACCGCTCATCCGGTCGAGCCGGCGGGCGAGCCGCCGGGCCGGCGACAGCCGCGCGTCGTAATCGAGGTCGAGGGTGCGGTCGTCGTAGACCGAGAGCTTTTCCGGCACGATGGTGTGGATGTAGCGGATGCCGAGCGCCTGGGCGCGGGCGGCGCGCGCCTCGATCAGCCGCGCCCAGCGGCGCAGATGCCACCATCCGGCGAGCGAGCGCCGGTATTGCAGGAGCACCCCGTTGGTGCCCCCGATCAGGAACAGCCATCCGTCGCGTCCCCGGTGGATGATCTCTCTCTTCCTGCGGGCCATGGCAGCTTCCTAGACGCAGCTCGACCGGCTGAACAGCGCAGCCACACCACAGCCCGCCCGCTGGATACGCGCTCCCGCCGCGCCATCTTGCTCGGACCCGCGCCGGACGCCCCGGCCTCGACCGAGAGTTCAAAGCGTTGCCCGAGCCCGCCCCCCTGATCCTGACCGTGCAGATGGACGAGGCGGCCTTCGCCACCTTCGACGGTTTGCGGCGGCGGCATTTTCCCGAAGCGCTGAACCACATTCCCGCCCATGCGACGCTGTTCCACCACCTGCCGGGAGAGGATACGGCGGGCGTGACCGAGACGGTGGCGGCACTCGCTCGCACGCAAGCCGCACCGGAGGTCGCGGTGACGGGGGTGCGCTTCACCGGGCGCGGCGTCGCCTACGCTCTGGAATCGGATGCGTTGTCCGCCTTCCGCCAGCGGGTCGCGGCGGCGTTCCGCGATCATCTCACGGCGCAGGATCGGCAGGGCTGGCGCCCGCACGTCACCGTGCAGAACAAGGTCGCCCCCGAGACCGCCCGCGCGCTGCATGCCGCCCTGGCCCAGGACTTCGAACCTTCGCACTTCCGTGCACCGGGCGTGCTGCTATGGCGTTATCTCGGCGGCCCGTGGGAGCGGGTCGCCACCATCGCATTCGGGGATGCGGCATGAGACTACCCGGTATCGCCCGCACCGGCGGGGGCGCCCTCTGGCGCGGATCGTCCGCCGTCTGGCTGCGGCTTCACCTCAACGAGGTCGGGCCGCTGGTCTCGCTGCTTCTCGTCAGCACCCTCGGCTACGGCTTCTTCGCGCTCGCCCGCGAGGTCGGCGAAGGCTCGACCGCCGCCCTCGACCGCAAGATCCTGCTCGGCTTGCGCAACCCCGCCGACCTGTCCGACCCGCTCGGGCCGGCGTGGCTGGAGGAGGCGATGCGCGACATCACCGGCTGGGGCAGCGTCGTCACCATCGTGTTCCTCACGGCGGCGGCGGTGATCTACCTCGCGCTCTCCGGCCGGCGGCGCGTCGCGGTGTTCGTGCTGGCCGCCGTCGGCGGCGGCGAGGCGGTCTCGACGGTGCTCAAGCTGTTCTACCACCGCCCCCGGCCCGACCTCGTGCCGCACGGCATGGACGTGTTCACGGCGAGCTTCCCGTCGGGCCACGCGATGATGTCGGCGATCGCTTACCTCACGCTCGCGACTTTGCTCGCCCGCGTCGAGCGGCGGCACAGCGTCAAGGCGCTGATGCTGGCGCTCGGCATCGGGATGACGGTGCTGGTCGGCTTCAGCCGGGTCTATCTCGGCGTGCATTGGCCGAGCGACGTGGTGGCGGGCTGGTGCGTCGGCGCCGCCTGGGCGGCCCTGTGCTGGTTCGTCGCGCTCCAACTCCAGCGCCGGGGCGAGGTGGAGGATCCCGATCCGACACCGGCCTCGACCGGCCCGGGCCAGCTTAAAGGAACCTCCGCGCCGGGCTGACGCGTTCCGGCCTCGTGCTCGCAAGGCACGTGATCAGCAAGGCCGGAATCCTGTCATGAGCGACGACCCCCACCTGTCCCGGCGCCTCCTTCTCGCGGGCGGCGCCGGCCTCACCGGCGCGGCCCTCGGCCTCGGCGGGGGCGCGCGGGCCGCCTCCGGTGCACCGGCACGCTCGGTGCCGGCCGATACCGGCGCGGTTCAGGGCGACCGGATCGTCTTCCCGAACTGGCGCGATTCCGGCGACGCGCCACCCCCGCCGCCGCCCGCGCCGATGCCGCCCTCCGAGCGGGTCGGCTTCGCCATCGTCGGGCTCGGGCGCCTGAGCCTGGAGGAAATCCTCCCGGCCTTCGGCGAGGCGAAGAAGGCGAAGGTCGTCGCGCTGATGTCGGGCTCGCCCGAGAAGGCGCGGCTCACGGCGGCGCAGTACGGCATCCCGGCCGAGGCGATCTACGGCTACGACCAGTGGGACCGGCTCAAGGCCAACCCCGCGGTCAAGGCGGTCTACATCGTCACGCCGAACGGCCTGCACCGGGACAACGTGCTGGCCGCCGCGAGCGCGGGCAAGCACGTGCTGTGCGAGAAGCCGATGGCGAACACGTCGGCCGAGGCGCAGGAGATGGTCGAGGCCTGCCACAAAGCCGGCGTCAAACTGATGATCGCCTATCGCTGCCAGTACGAGCCGTTCAACCGCGAGGTGGTGCGGCTCGCCCGCTCCGGGGAGTTCGGGCGCGTGAAGATGGTGGAGGCGTTCAACGGCCAGACCACGGCGCTGCCCGAGCAGTGGCGCCTGCGCAAGGCGCTCGCAGGCGGCGGGGCGCTGCCCGATATCGGCCTCTACTGCCTCAACGGGGTGCGGGCGCTGCTCGGCGAGGAGCCGGTCTCGATCCAGGCGCAGATCGTCACGCCCGAGAACGATCCGCGCTTCAAGGAGGTCGAGGAGAGCGTCGCCTTCACGCTCCGTTTCCCCTCCGGGGTGATCGCGCAATGCGGCACCAGCTACGGCGTCCACGAGAGCCGGTCGCTCCGGGTCCACACGACGGGCGGCTCGCTCGATCTGGCAAACGCCTTCGCCTATCGCGGCCAGCGCCTCACCATCGCCCACCGCGAGGGCAGCCACGTCCAGCGCGACGAGCCGGTGCTGACGCACAAGAACCAGTTCGCGCTCGAACTCGACCACATGGCCGCGTGCATCCTGGCCGATCGCCGCCCCCGCACCCCCGGCGAGGAGGGCTTGCAGGATATGATCCTGATGGAGGCGATCTACGCCGCCGCCCGCTCCGGCCAGCCCGTCACGGTCGGCCCGCTCGCGGGAACGGGGCAGGGGACCGATGCGACGCGGGGTCCGGCGCTGGAGGAGAAGTAACGCCGCGTCCGGTCTGTCGCTTCGGGGATAAGACGTCCCGAGGCGGCAGCGCCTGGAGCATCGTCCCGAAAGGTGGCTGCCGGCTTTCGGAAAAAGATGATGCAAAAACAAATGGCGAGAGCATCGTCCTGGATCCGATATCCAGGACGATGCTCTCGCGTTCAATCGCCCCAGCGCACGAACAGCCCGATGGCGATGATGACGAGGATGGCGAGCAGCCACGCCTCGCCCACGGTCAGCGCATAGGCGAGCAGGCCGAAAAAGCCGAGGGCGATGCCGAGCATGGTCGCGACGGCGACGGGGTTCATGGCGGGTGGTTTTTATCGCTGGGATCGGGGCCCGGCGCCTTTGGAGCGCCGGACTTCATAACGACCGAGATAAGGCGGTATCAGGCCGCCTGAAGGGCCGACGCGACGCGTGCGAGCGACGGCAAACCCTTCACCGGGCCGATCGCGGCGAGCGTCGGGGCGCCGCGCAGCAGGGCACGGCCGGCCGCGCGCACATGCTCGACCTCGACCGCATCGACCTTGGCGATCAGCTCCTGCGGCGGGATCACCCGACCCCAGGCGAGAAGCTGGCGGGCGTTGCGCTCGATGCGCCCGCCCGGCGTTTCCAGGGCGGTGAGCAGGGACACCTTGAGCTGGGCCTTGGCCCGGGCGAGTTCGGCCGCGTCGAGCCGCTCCGCCGCCTCGCGGGTGGTGGCGATGGTGACATCGACGAGTTCGGCCAGATCCGCGCCCGAGGTGCCGGCACCAATGCCGAATAGGCCGCAATCGTTGAAGGGCCAGTGGAAGGCCTGGATGTCGTAGGCGAGCCCGCGGGTCTCGCGCACCTCGTGCCAGAGCCGCGAAGTGAGGCCGCCGCCGAGCACCTGGGAGAACAGGTGGAGCGCGTAATAGCCATCGTCGCGGAAGGAGAGACCGGGCAGGCCAAGCACCAGGTTGGCCTGTTCGAGCCGCTTCTGCATCCGCCGCTCGCCGCCGCCGTAGACGCCGGCCACGGCCGGGGGCGCCGCCACGGGCTTCAGGGCGCCGAAATGGCGCTCGGCCGCCTCGACGATCTCGGCATGCTCCACCGCCCCGGCGGCGGCGAGCACCATGCGCTCGGGCACGTATTCGCGGGCGATATAGGCTTCGATCGCGGCGCGGTCGAAGCTCTGGATCGTCTCGGGCCGGCCCAGGATCGGCCGGCCGATCGGCTGATCGGGGAAGGCCGTCTCGATGAAGGCGTCATAGACGACGTCGTCGGGCGTATCCTCGACCGCCGCATATTCCTGAAGGATCACGCCCTTCTCGCGGGCGAGTTCGCCCGCCTCGAAAACGGAGCGGGTGAGGATGTCGCCGAGCACGTCGAGGGCCACACCCGCATCCTCGCCGAGCACCCGCGCGGTGTAGCTCGTGCTCTCGGTGCTCGTGGCCGCATTGATCTCGCCGCCGACATTCTCGATGTCCTCGGCGATCTTCCGGGCCGAGCGCGTCGCCGTGCCCTTGAACGCCATGTGCTCGATCATGTGGCTGAGCCCGTGCTCGTCCGGCCGTTCGTGCCGCGAGCCCGCCCCGACCCAGACGCCGAGCGTGGCGGTGGCAACACCGGGGATCGTCTCGGTGGCGACGGTCAGGCCGTTATCGAGCCGGCTGACGGTGAGGCCGGGCGAGGCGCCGAAGGTCGAGAAATGCTGGTTCATGCAAACTCCGATCGATCCCTGCGTGATGCGGAGATCGTCTCCGCTCGGATGCCGCGCAGGCTCGATGGGATCGCCCCGGCCCTGACGGTCCGGAACGGCCCCGTTGCGTATCAATGTCGCTCACGCAACTCCCGTTGCACTGCCACCGCCGGAACGGTCAGCAACCGGAAGCTGAGTGACGCGGTCTCAAGCGCCGCGCGTGATGCGGGCGTGGTCCGTGATGTAGCGCTCGATCACGGCCTGATCGTTGGCGAGGTTCGCCACCGTCTCGGGCCGGGTCATCAGTTCGGCGAGGTGGGGCGGCAGAACCGGGCGCCCGCCGCCGGTCGCCTGCGAGACCGCATCCGGGAATTTGGCGGGGTGCGCGGTGGCCAGCGCCACGACCGGGGTGGCCGGATCCTTCTCCAGCAGCCGGCGGCCGGCGCGCACGCCGATGGCGCTATGCGGATCGAGCACGAGGCCGGTCCGGCGGTAGGTGCCGGCGATCTCCTCCACCACGTCCGGCTCCCGCACGGCGGTCGCGTCGAACTCGTCGCGCACGGTTGCCAGCACCTCGGGGCTCAGCGAGAACCCGCCCGACTGCTTCAGACCGGCCATCAGGCGGCCGAGCGCGGAGGCATCACGGCCCAAAGCCTCGAACAGCAGCCGCTCGAAGTTCGAGGAGATCTGGATGTCCATAGAGGGCGAGGTCGTCGGCTGCACGCCGCGCGGCTCGTAGCTGCCGTGCTCCAGGGCGCGGGCCAGGATGTCGTTGGCGTTGGTGCCGATCATCAGCCGCTCGATCGGCAGGCCCATCCGCTTGGCGACCCAGCCGGCGAGGATGTCGCCGAAGTTGCCGGTCGGCACCGCGAAGGACACCTTTCGGTGCGGGGCGCCGAGCGCCACGGCGCTGGTGAAGTAGTAGACGGTCTGCGCGGCGACGCGGGCCCAGTTGATCGAGTTGACGCCCGAGAGCTTCACCGTGTCGGCGAAGTCGCCGTGCTGGAACATCGCCTTCACGATGTTCTGGCAATCGTCAAAATTGCCGTCGATGGCGAGGGCGTGGACGTTCGGCGCGTTCACCGTCGTCATCTGCCGGCGCTGCACCTCCGAGACGCGGCCGTGCGGAAACAGGATGAACACGTCGACCTGATCGAGCCCCTTGAAGGCCTCGACCGCGGCACTGCCCGTATCGCCCGAAGTCGCGCCGACGATGGTGGCGCGGCCACCCTTCTGGCGCAGCACGTAATCCATCAGCCGCCCGAGGAGCTGCATCGCCACGTCCTTGAACGCGAGCGTCGGCCCGTGAAACAGCTCCATCAGGAACAGGTTGTCGTCGATCTGGGTGAGCGGGCAGATCGCCGGATGGCGGAAGGTGGCGTAGGCCGCCTCGATCATTTCATCGAGCGCGTCGTCCGGAATCTCGCCGTCGATGAGCGGGCGCAGCACGCGCTTGGCCACCTCGGCGTAGCGCATGCCGGCAAAGCCCGCGATCTCGGCACGGCTGATCTGCGGCCAGCTCTCGGGCACGTAGAGACCGCCGTCGCGGGCGAGGCCGGCGAGCAGCGCATCGGAAAAGCTCAAGGGCGCAGCGGCGCCGCGGGTCGAGACGTGCAGCAAAGATGCCTCCGGGAAGGCGCTCCCTCTACACGATCGATTCGGCCGTGTCGAAGCGGGGCCGGATCGGTTTCTCACATCTGCAGCGTCAAACCTTCTCGCCCGGCGCCTTCTTCAAGTGACAGCCGGTGATGCGCCACTGGCCGTCGGCCTGACGCTGGAGCGTGTAGAGCGCGACCCAATCGATGCCGGCCTCGTCCTGAAGGCTCAGGCCTTGGGCCAGTTCGTCCTCGCCGGTCGTCTCGGTCGCCTCGAAGCGGTAGCTGCGCGGGCGCAGGACCGGGGCGTAGCCCTTCGCGACCATGGCGATGAAGGTTTCGGCCGAGGGAAACAGGTTGCGGACCTGCGGCGCGGCCTCGGCATAGGCCGCCGCGGCGTCGCTTCGGCGGAAGGCCTCGATCTGCCGCTCGATGGTGGCACGCGCCGCATCGCGGGCCGCATCGTCGGCCCGGACCGCGGCCGATGTCAGAAAAACCAATAGAAAGACGGCGACGGCACGCATCGGGAGCCCTCCGCATCTCTTTTCGCGAGTCTTAGCCGCGAGGGTCTGGTTGTCCCCGCAGGCTCACGATCGGAGCAACATGCGGGCCAACGCCGTCAACCGGCCTTCGGGTCCGCCGGATCGTACAAGCGCTTCCACGCGAACACCGAAAAGACGCCGATCAGGCAGGCGGCGATGCCGAACCATGTGAAGGCGTATTGCAGGTGGTTGTTCGGCAGATCGACGCGGAGCTGTCCGCCGCGGGGCCAGCCGCCGGGATTCGGCGTCGCGTCGGCCTCGATCAGGTAGGGGGCGACATTCGTGAGATGGCGGGCGGCGCTGATGCCGGGGATGTCGCGGGTGAACCATGCATCACGCTTCGGATCGGATTCCGGCACGAACAGCGTGCGGGTCTCGCTCGCGCGCAGCATGCCGGTCACCGTCGCCGCGCCCGCGACCTGACCGGCGGCGCGGTCCTCCGGGCGCTTCAACTCGGTCGGCACGAAGCCGCGGTTGATCAGGATGGTCGTCCCGTCGTCGCGCTGGAGCGGGGTGATGACATAGAAGCCCTGGAGCGCCCGGCCGGGCTCGCCCGGTGCCAACCCATGCACCAGGGTCTCCTTGTCGTGCAGGAAGGTGCCGCGCGTCTGCACCCGGCTGAACTCGTCGGCCTTCGCGTCCCATTCCCCGAAGGGGGGAGGGTCGGCCGGCGGCTCGGCCTGCGAGCGCTCGACGATGCGGGCGATCAGCGCCTCCTTCTCGCTCTTGCGGGCCAACTGCCAGGTCCCGAGACCGAGCAGGATCGCGAGGCAGACCAGGGCCGCGAGGCCCGGCGCCCACAGGCTGCGCAGGCGCGCGCTTCGCTCGGTCGAGGACAAGGCGGCCACTAGCGGAAGCGCCCCTGCGCGGCCTTGTTGGCGAATTGGACGGCGGCGAGCAGCCCCTTCAGCGGGCGCACCAGAGCCAAGCTCAGGCCGATGGCGAGGCTGCCGGCGACGAGGGCGTGGACCCAGACCGGCGGCTCGTAGGTGATCTCCATCCACAGGGCCATGCCGACGACGACGAAGCCGGTGATCGACATCACGAAGAAGGCCGGCCCGTCCGCGGAATCGAAGGCGGAGAAGTCCTGGCCGCAGACCTCGCAGGCCGGTTTGACGGCGAGGAAGCCCTTGAACAGGTGGCCCTCGCCGCAGGCGGGGCAGCGCCCCCGCAGGCCCGTCGCGATCGGGGAGGGGGGCGGATTCGTAGCGGTTCGGCTCAAGGGATGCTCCTCGCTGTCCGCCGGTATGGTGCAACGGACGGCACGCCGCACGTGAAAAAGGGCGGCTCGCGCCGCCCTTCAGGGTTGCCGCCCGAGCAGGGCGGCGGAGGCTGTCGGCTCGACCCGTTAGTGGGCCGCACCGCCGGCGCCCGCGCCCCAGACGTAGATGGCGGCGAACAGGAACAGCCACACCACGTCGACGAAGTGCCAGTACCAAGCGGCGAACTCGAAGCCGAGATGCTGCTTCGGGGTGAAGTCACCCTGGTAGGTGCGCAGCAGGCAGACGGCGAGGAAGATCGTGCCGATGATGACGTGGGCGCCGTGGAAGCCCGTCGCCATGAAGAAGGTCGCCGAGTAGATCGAGCCCGAGAAGCCGAAATGGGCGTGGGCGTACTCGTAGGCCTGGCAGGCGGTGAACAGCACACCGAGGATGATGGTCAGCCACAGGCCGTATTTCAGGCCCTTGCGGTCGCCATGCAGCAGGGCGTGGTGAGCCCAGGTCACGGTGGTGCCCGAGGTGAGCAGGATCAGGGTGTTGAGGAGCGGCAGGTGCCAGGGGTCGAACGCCTCGATGCCCTTCGGCGGCCACATGCCGCCGGTGAACTCGACACGCTGGGGCTGGATCGGGTCGGCGGTGTAGAGCGCGGCCTCGAAATAGGCCCAGAACCACGCCACGAAAAACATCACCTCGGAGGCGATGAACATGATCATGCCGTAGCGGTGGTGAAGCTGGACGACGCGGGTGTGGTCGCCGGAATTGGCCTCGTGCGTGACGTCGCGCCACCACGACAGCATCGTGTAGAGCACGCCGAGTGTGCCGGCGCCGAACACGTAGGGGCCGATGGCGAGGCCGCCCGCGGAGAGACCCTTCATCCAGAAGACGGCGCCGAACGCCATCAGGAACCCGGAGAACGCGCCCAGCAGCGGCCACGGGCTCGGGTTGATGATGTGGTAATCGTGGTTCTTGGCGTGCGCCCCGGCCATCGCAATGGTTCTCCCTCAGCCCTTGCCCGTCACCGCCTGACGGCCGGGCCCTGTTGCCTTGGAGGTCCGGCGGGACCGGACCTCGGTTGAAAACCCTCTACTGCGGCGGTCGCGCCATTGTCACGCTTGGCCGCCGCTTCGCCCCTCAAAAGTTGCGGGTGGCGGCGGGTTTGGCCGCCTCCGCCACCGGCGCACCGTTCTTCGAAGGGTAGTAGGTGTAGGACAGCGTCATCTCCGAGAGATCGCCGATATCCGGATCCTTGCGCAGGGCCGGATCGACGTAGAACACCAGCGGGAATTCCGCCGACTCGCCGGGCTGCAACGTGTGCTCGTCGAAGCAGAAGCACTGCACCTTGACGAAGTAGCTGCCCATCAGGTCGGGCTGCACGTTGAACACGGCGATGCCGGCCGCGGGTGCCGGGCCGGTATTCGTCACCTTGAAGAACACCGTCGCCGTCTGGCCGGGCACGGCCTCGACCCGCGACTGCTCCGGCTGGAAGCGCCAGGACAGGTTCTTCGAGACGTTGGTATCGAAGCGCACCGAGACCGGAGCCAGGGCCTCGCCGGTCGGAGCGGAGGGCGCGGCGCCGACGAGGGGCGTGCCGTTGAAGCCGGTCGCCTTGCAGAACATCGAATAGAGCGGCGCCGAGACGGCCGCGAGGCCGCCCATGCCGAGCACGACGCCCGCACAGGCGAGCACGGTCCAGCGCGTGCCGCGGGCCGCCTGTTTCTGCCTCTCGCCCATATTCGTCATCGGGTCACGCCTTCAGAGCGGCCGTTGCAGGATCTGCGGACCGAGCTTGGCAATCGTCAGCACGAAGAACAACAGCACCAGGGCGCCCAAAGTCAGGGCGATGGCGACCGAGCGCTTGCGGCGGGTCTTGGCCTCCTCCGGGGTCAGCGGACGGATCCCTTCGGGGAGATCGGACATGGCGGGCCTCACGCTGCGACCGCGCGGAACAATCCAAGTCCCTGCTCGGCGAGCAGCGCCGAGAAGAGCAGGAACAGGTAGAGGATCGAGAAGGCGAACAGGCCCATCGCCGCCTTGCGCTCGGGCTCGCCCTCACGCAGCCGGTAGACCTGGACCGCGCCGGCCAGCATGCCGAGGCCGCCGAGCACGCCGACGACGGCGTAGAGCCAGCCGCCGAAGCCGAGCCAGACCGGCACGAGGGCGAGCGGTGCGAGGACCAGGGAGTACCCAACGATCTGGCGGCGGGTGGAATCCGGGCCGGCGACGTTCGGCATCATCGGGATGCCGGCACGGGCGTATTCACCGCTCTTCACCAGCGCCAGCGCCCAGAAATGCGGCGGCGTCCAGATGAAGATGATCGCGAACAGGACCAGCGACTCGATGCCGACATGGCCGGTCACCGCCGCCTGGCCCACCACCGGGGGGAGGGCGCCGGCGGCACCGCCGATGACGATGTTCTGCGCGGTCGCCCGCTTCAGCCACATCGAGTAGATCACGGCGTAGAACACGATGGTGAAGGCGAGCAGCCCCGCGGCGAGCCAGTTCGAGGCCAGCCCGAGGATCAGCACCGAGCCGACCGACAGGACGATGCCGAAGGCCAGCGCCTCGTCGGGGCGGATGCGCCCGTCCGGGATCGGACGCTTGGCGGTGCGGGTCATCAGCGCGTCGATGTCTGCGTCCCACCACATGTTGAGGCAACCCGAGGCGCCGGCGCCCACGGCGATCATCAGCAGCGAGATCGCCGCGATCACCGGGTTTACGGTGGCATCCGAGACCACCATGCCGACGAGCGCGGTGAAGATGACGAGCACCATCACCCGCGGCTTCAGCAGGGCGAAGAAGTCGGAGACCTCGCCGCCGGCAGCGGGGGAGAACGACGCGGGGCCGGTGCCGGCGCTCAGGCTGTTCGACAGGCTCGTCATGGAAACCGTGCTCTGACGCTTGTTCTGATGTGTTCAAAGGTCTTCGGATCGCGCCGTTCGTGGCGCCGCCCTTTTCGGGAGGCCTCGCCCAAGGGGTGGGAGGCCTCCGGGAAAGAGCGAGGACCGCCGGGGCGGTCCTCGCGATCTTCGGTTTTCGTCCCGCCCTTAGTGGGCCGGCTCGTCGACGATCTTGGGGAGCGTCTCGAACTGGTGGAAGGGCGGGGGCGAGGAGAGGGTCCATTCCAGGGTGGTGGCACCCTCGCCCCACGGATTGTCCGCAGCACGGGTCTTGGAGCGGAAGGCCAGCACGATGCCGATCACGAAGACGATCATGCTGAGGGCGAAGACGTGACCGCCCAGGGTCGCGACCTTGTGCCAGCCGGCGAAGGCCTCCGGATAGTCGGCGTAGCGACGCGGCATACCGGCCAGACCCAGGAAGTGCATCGGGAAGAACAGGACGTTCGCGCCGATGAAGGCCAGCCAGAAGTGCAGCTTGCCGGCCCATTCCGGGATGACGTGGCCGGTCATTTTCGGGAACCAGTAGTAGATACCGGCGAAGATGATGAACACGGCGCCGAGCGAGAGCACGTAGTGGAAGTGCGCCACGACGTAGTAGGTGTCGTGCAGGTACTTATCGACCGAGGAGTTCGCGAGCACGACGCCGGTGACGCCGCCGACCGTGAACAGGAAGATGAAGCCCACTGCCCAGTGCATCGCCGCGGTGAAGCGGATCGAACCGCCCCACATCGTCGCGATCCAGGAGAAGATCTTCACGCCCGTGGGCACCGCGATCACCATGGTCGCGAAGACGAAGTAGGACTGCGTCTGGAGCGACAGGCCGACGGTGTACATGTGGTGGGCCCACACGACGAAGCCGACGACGCCGATGGCGACCATGGCGTAGGCCATGGCGAGGTAGCCGAAGACGGGCTTGCGCGAGAAGGTGGCGATGATGTGCGAGACGATGCCGAAGGCCGGCAGGATCATCACGTACACTTCGGGGTGGCCGAAGAACCAGAACAGGTGCTGGTAGAGCACCGGATCGCCGCCGCCCTCGGGGGCGAAGAAGGTGGTGCCGAAGTTACGGTCGGTGAGCAGCATCGTGATCGCACCGGCGAGAACCGGGAGCGACAGGAGCAGCAGGAAGGCGGTGACGAGTTCGGCCCAGGCGAAGAGCGGCATCTTGTGCAGCGTCATGCCGGGGGCGCGCATGTTGAGGATGGTGGTGATGAAGTTGATCGCGCCCAGGATCGAGCCCGCACCGGCGAGGTGGAGCGAGAAGATCGCGAAATCGACCGCCGGGCCGGGATGGCCGGCCGAGGAGGAGAGCGGCGGGTAGACGGTCCAGCCGGTGCCCGCGCCGGTCGCGCCGGGCGAACCCTCGACGAACAGCGAGCAGAGGAGGCAGGCGAAGCCCGACACCGTCAGCCAGAACGAGACGTTGTTCATCCGCGGGAAGGCCATGTCCGGCGCGCCGATCATCAGCGGGACGAACCAGTTGCCGAAGCCGCCGATGAGGGCGGGCATCACCATGAAGAACACCATGATGAGGCCGTGGCCGGTGACGAACACGTTGTAGGTCGCCGGGTTGGAGAAGTACTGGAGCCCCGGCTCCTCCATCTCCATGCGGATGCCGAAGGACAGGAACGCACCGATGATGCCCGCCATGAAGGCGAAGATCAGGTAGAGCGTGCCGATGTCCTTGTGGTTCGTCGAGAGGAACCAGCGGGAGAAGAAGGAGGGCTTATGGTCGTGGCGGGCGTCATGCCCGGCATGTGCTGTGGCGGTGGCCATCGATCCTTGCCTTAATCAGATGTCTGTCGCCTCTGGCGAAGGGAGATCCGGCCGGCGCGTGCCGGCCCGGAGAAGCGTCAGCGGGCGTCCGCGAGGCGCGCGCCGTTGTCGATCGCGGCGTACTTGGTCTTCGCCTCGGTCAGCCAGTCGGCGTAGGCCTGCTCGCTGACCACGCGCACGGTGATCGGCATGTAGGCGTGACGGGCGCCGCACAGCTCGGAGCACTGGCCGTGATAGGTGCCCTCGCGGTCGGCCTTGAACCACCACTGGTTCAGGCGTCCGGGGATCGCGTCGATCTTGCCGCCGAAGGAGGGGATCGCCCAGGAGTGGATGACGTCGTCGGAGGTGACTTGCACCTTCACGACCTTGCCGACGGGGATGACCATGTCGTTGTCGGTCGCGAGCAGCTTCGGCTGCTGCTCCTCATCGACGTTCGCGTCGAAGGTGAAGCCGCCCTTGTCGCCCTCGGCCGGGTAGACGTAGGACCAATACCACGCATGGCCGACGACCTTGACCACGAGGTCGGCCTTCGGGTCCGAGAGCTGCGTGCGCAGGGTGCGGAACGAGGGGATCGCCACCGCCACGAGGATCAGGACCGGGATGATGGTCCAGGCCACCTCGATCGCCGTGTTGTGCGTGGTGCGCGACGGCGTCGGGTTCGTCTTCTCGTTGAACTTGAAGATGCAGTAGAGAATGAGAACGAGAACGAAGACCGAGATCGCGAAGGCGATCCAGTGCAGCCCGTGCTCGAAGTTGAGGAGGTCAGCGGCCTCGGCCGTGACCGGTATCTGACGGCTCATCTGCCACGGCTCGGGCTGACCGATACCGGCCGCGAGAGCGGAGGAGGACGAACCGAGGAGAGCGCCGAACGCGGCGAGCCCCCACGATAACCGATGTTGCGCCTGCGTCGTCCGCATGTCCCCGCTTGGCTCCCCTGGTGCCTATGGTTTGTTTGCCCTTGAATTTGCCGACGAGCGTCGCAAATCCCAGAACTGCCCGATCGTATCGCGGGCCTTGCCGGTTCCGGCGTGACCGTGTCGCTGCCGGATGGGCGGTTGCGACGTAGAACCATACTGATCAAAAAACCGCAACCACAACAGCGCCCCCAAGCGTCGCTTGGACGCGGTATCAGGGTTGCGCAGCGGGCAATTTGGCTGCCTCTGGGGATACGGATGCAGGACGTCGGCGCAAAACCTGAGCAAGAAGCCGGAGATGACTTCGGCGCGGGCGGTCCCGCGACGTCGGTCAAGGTCGGAACACTCGTCGTTGCCTATGACGCGCCCGAGGCGCGGCCCGACTCCCGGGCGCTGGCCGTCGAGATGCCGGTCAACGTCGTCTACGGCACCGTCCCCTACGCGGTGATGATGCTGACCCCGGCCGATCTCGAAGATTTCGCCTACGGTTTCAGCCTCACCGAGGGCGTGATCGAGACGCCCGACGAGATCCGCGGCGTCACCGTGGAGCCCGGTGAGGGCGGGCTGAGGCTGCTGGTCGATCTCGCTCCGGGGCGGCTTCGCGAGCACCTCGCCCGCAAGCGCGCGATCAGCGGGCGCACCGGCTGCGGCGTCTGCGGCATCGAGGATCTCGCCGCCCTGCCGATTGCCCGGACCCGCTCCGGCAAGGGCCCGCAGGTGACGCTGGCGGCGATCCAGACGGCGCTGACCGCCCTCTCGGACCGTCAGAGACTGAACCGGGAGACGCGCGCGGTCCACGCGGCCGGATGGGCCGGCCTCGACGGTTCGCTACTGGCGGTGCGCGAGGATGTCGGCCGCCACAATGCTCTGGATAAGTGCATCGGCGCACTGCTGCGCCAGGGCGTGCGGGCGGACGAGGGTTTTCTCGTCATCACCAGCCGCTGCTCCTTCGAGATGGCGGAGAAGGCCGCAAGCCTCGGCGCCTCGGTGCTGGTGGCGATCTCCGCCCCGACCTCGCTCGCGATCGAGCGGGCGCGCTGCCACGACATGACGCTCTGCGCCATCGCCCGCTCGGACACCCTGACCGTATTCTCGGGGCGCGAGCGGCTGATCCTGGCCGGGGAGGGCGGCTGAGCCGCGCCATCCCGGACGACCCCCTTACTCGGCGCCGCTCGCCTCACCGGTGCCGCCGGGGACGATTGTCGCCCCGCCGATCACCCGCACGTTCTTGCGCGGACCGTCGGCCGGCGGATCCTGCCAGCCCTTGCCGGCGGCCGGCTTCGACTCGGCAGTCTTCGTGGCGTCCTTAGCGAGCTCCGGCTTTGCGGCCTCAGTCTTCGTGTCGGCCTTGCCGGTTTCGGGCCGGGGCTCGCTCAACTTCGGCTCGACCGCCTTGGCTTCCTTCGTCTCCGTCTTGTCCCGCTCGGTCTTAGCGGCGGGGGTCATCGCGGGCGAACCAGACCGGAGCGAGGGCTCCGGAGCCGTCGGGGCAATGCGGGCCTGGGACGGCAGCTTGGGGGTAGGGGCGGTCCGGGCCGCCGCGCGGCGAGGTTGCTCGGAGCGGGTCGCCACATCCGGATTGACGCCGAGGGGATTGGCGTCCGGCCGTGTGGCTGGGGGTACGCGCTCGGCCCGCACCGCGCTGCGCTCGCCGCCGGGCGGGGTCGCGCGCAGACCGGGAACGGAGGGGATGTCGGCGGGCGGCATGATGCGCTCGGCCTCGCGGACCGGACGGCGCGGACGCATGTCCTCCTCGGTCCAGCCGTAGCCGGGCGCCGCCGGGCGAACACGGTCGGACGGATAGTAGACGCCGCCGAGCGGTTCGCGCCCGATCACGTCGCCCTCGCGGGCATCGACCACGAGCCGCACGCGCTGGCCGCGCGGGCCCGTCGCCTCCACGCGGTAGTTCCGCCCGTCGTAACGGGGACGGCCGATCTCGGAGAAGCCGCGATCGCGCAGGTCATCGACGACCTCGCGCGACGGCAGCAGGCCGTCATCCTCGAGGTAGCCAACCCGTGGCGGCCCGTAGATCTCACGGTAGAAGCCCTGGGCGGCAGCAGCCTGCAGGCCGGCGCCGGACAGGAGCGCGGCAAGGAGGCCGAATCCGAGACCGCGACGCAAAGCCGCTCTCGTGGTTCGACCTTTGGCGTGACGGCTCGAAGCCATAGGGACCTCTCGAACCAAGCTGTGCAGAAGAAGAGGAAAGTCCCGGGAGCCCGCTGTTGATCGCGGGTCCCCCGGCGTCACGGCAGACGCATCCCCGCATTCCTTCCGTGCCGGCAAGGTTTTCTAAACGGTTGATTGGGGCGACATTGCGAACCGACCCGGAACCTGCCAGTGCCATTGTCGTGACGCAGTGCCGCCCGGCACGCGCCCTCCCATCTGGACCAGGCCGAGAGACGGGTGCGCTGCGCGTATCCGAGGCATGTTCAAAAGGTCAGCGACGGGGGTCAGCGGCCCCTTGCTGGAATGAATGAAATCTGGCAACGTCCACCTATAGGACAGCAAGACTGTCCCATTTGTCGTGCTTGGCCGTCGGGCCGGCTTTGGGGATCCATCACGTGGTCGACGTGACGTCCGAACGAGCTGAGAAACCGGTGACCGTCGAGGCGATCCGGGCGAGCGCCGGCTGAACAAGCCGGAGCTTCAGCCCGCGGGTTGGCGGGCGATTCCGGCAGGAAGAACCTGACCCCACCCGACTCGGTATAAAGTAGGCGGCAGCCCGGACACCGACGGTGTCACGGGCACGAAACATGCTCGCATGCGGGCAGGGTCGGAGATGTGCGGACGATGCGTGAAATCCCGTCTGAGCTGTCGTTGCCGGTCATGAACGGCGAGCAAGCCGCGCCGTCGCGCGCTGGCGCCACGCCGATGATCGTGCGCGACCCGGCCCTTCCTGCGGCCGAAGGCGCCTACAACCCCGCTCACGAGCGTGATGCCTGCGGCGTCGGCTTCGTTGCGGACATGCATGATCGGCGCAGCCACGCCATCGTCCAGCAGGGTCTCAAGATCCTCGAGAACATCGACCACCGCGGCGCGGTCGGTGCCGACCCGACCATGGGCGACGGCTGCGGCATCCTCACCCAGATCCCGCACGGCTTCTTCTCGGAGGAATGCTCGCGCCTCGGCTTCGAGCTGCCCCCCGCCGGCCAGTACGCCATCGGCCAGTTCTTCCTGCCGAAGGCGGAGGAGGCCCGCGCCAGCATCGAGGCGATCGTCGAGAAGACGCTGTCCGACGAGGGCCTGCCGCTGCTGGGCTGGCGCGACGTGCCCGTCGATTCCGCCGATCTCGGCAAGGCCGTGAAGGAGACCGAGCCGCATCACCGGCAGGTTTTCATCGGCTGCCCGGCCAGCGTCACCGATCAGGACGCCTTCGAGCGGCGCGTCTACATCGCCCGCAAGGTGATCTCGAACAAGGTCTACGGCCTCGAAGACGAGCGCGTGAAGGCGTTCTACCCCGTCTCCGTGTCGAGCCGGACCATCGTCTACAAGGGCATGGTGCTCGTGCACCAGCTCGGCCATTACTATCTCGACCTGAAGGATCCGCGCTTCGTCTCGGCGCTGGCGCTCGTCCACCAGCGCTTCGCCACCAACACCTTCCCGACCTGGCGCCTGTCGCACCCCTACCGGATGGTCGCGCATAACGGCGAGATCAACACGCTGCGCGGCAACGTGAACTGGATGGCCGCGCGCCAGGCCAGCGTCGATTCCGAATTGTTCGGCAACGACATCTCGAAGCTCTGGCCGATCTCCTACGAGGGCCAGTCCGACACCGCCTGTTTCGACAACGCCCTCGAATTCCTCGTGGCCGGCGGCTACTCGCTCGCCCACGCGATGATGATGCTGATCCCGGAAGCCTGGGCCGGCAACCCGCTGATGAGCGAGGAGCGGCGCGCCTTCTACGAGTACCACGCCGCCCTGATGGAGCCGTGGGACGGCCCGGCGGCGGTCGCCTTCACCGACGGACGCCAGATCGGCGCGACCCTCGACCGGAACGGCCTGCGCCCGGCCCGCTACATCGTCACCGATGACGGCCTCGTCGTGCTCGCCTCCGAGATGGGCGTGCTGCCGATCCCCGATGAGAAGATCGTCCAGTCCTGGCGCCTGCAGCCGGGCCGGATGCTGCTGATCGATCTGGAGAAGGGCCGCATCGTCTCCGACGAGGAGATCAAGGGCGAGCTGGCCTCCGCGCACCCCTATGCCGAGTGGGTGAAGAACACCCAGATCGTGCTGGAGGAGCTGCACCCGATCCAGCCGCGGGCCTCGCGCACGGACGTGTCCCTGCTCGATCGCCAGCAGGCCTTCGGCTACACCCAGGAAGACCTCAAGCTGCTCATGGCCCCCATGGCCGTGACCGGCCAGGAGGCGGTCGGCTCCATGGGTTCGGACACGCCGCTCTCGGCGCTCTCCGACAAGCCGAAGCTGCTCTACACCTATTTCAAGCAGAACTTCGCGCAGGTCACCAACCCGCCGATCGACCCGATCCGCGAGGAGGCCGTGATGAGCCTCGTCTCGTTCATCGGCCCGCGCCCGAACCTTCTGGACATGGAGGGCGCCTCCCGCCGCAAGCGGCTCGAGGTGCGCCAGCCGATCCTGACGAACGGCGACCTCGAGAAGATCCGCTCGATCTCGCATTTCGAGGACCGCTTCGACACCAAGACCCTCGACATCACCTTCGCGGCCGAATCCGGCGCGGCGGCGATGGAGGGCGCGCTCGATCGCCTGTGCGACCGGGCCGAGGTCGCGGTGCGCGGCGGCTACAACATCATCATCCTGTCGGACCGCATGGTCGGGCCGGACCGCATCCCGATCCCAGCGCTGCTCGCGACCGCGGCCGTGCACAACTACCTGATCCGCAAGGGGCTTCGCACCTCGGTCGGCCTCGTGGTCGAGTCGGGTGAGCCGCGCGAGGTGCACCACTTCGCCTGTCTCGCGGGCTACGGCGCGGAAGCCGTGAACCCCTACCTCGCCTTCGAGACGCTGATCGCGATGAAGGACGAGTTCCCGCCGGACCTGACCAACGACGAGATCGTCTACCGCTACATCAAGTCGATCGATAAGGGCCTGCTCAAGGTCATGTCCAAGATGGGCATTTCGACCTACCAGTCCTATTGCGGCGCGCAGATTTTCGACGCGATCGGCCTGAACTCGGACTTCGTGGCCAAGGACTTCTTCGGCACGGCGACGACGGTCGAGGGCATCGGCATGGGCGAGGTCGCCCAGGAGACGACCCTGCGCCATCAGGACGCCTTCGGCGACGCCCCGATCTACCGCAACGCCCTCGATGTCGGCGGCGAGTACGCCTACCGCCTGCGCGGTGAGACCCATACCTGGACGCCCGACACCGTGGCGACGCTGCAGCACGCGGTGCGTCTCGGCGCGGCCGATCGCTACCGCGAATACGCCCGGCTGGTGAACGAGCAGGAGAACCACCTCAAGACCCTGCGCGGCCTGTTCCGGATCAAGACCGCCGCCGATCTCGGTCGCGCGCCGGTCGACATCGCGGCGGTCGAGCCGGCCTCCGAGATCGTCAAGCGCTTCGCCACGGGCGCGATGTCCTACGGGTCGATCTCGAAGGAGGCGCACGAGACGCTGGCCATCGCCATGAACTCGTTCGGCGGTCGCTCGAACTCGGGCGAGGGCGGCGAGGAGCCGCGCCGGTTCATCACCGGACCGGACGGGCGCTCGCGCCGCTCGGCGATCAAGCAGGTGGCCTCGGGCCGTTTCGGCGTCACCACCGAGTATCTCGTCAACGCCGACATGATGCAGATCAAGGTCTCGCAGGGCGCCAAGCCCGGCGAGGGCGGTCAGCTGCCCGGTCACAAGGTCGATGCCAAGATCGCCAAGGTCCGCTACGCGACCCCGGGCGTGGGCCTGATCTCGCCGCCGCCGCATCACGACATCTACTCGATCGAGGATCTGGCCCAGCTCATCTTCGACCTGAAGAACGTGAACCCGGCCGCCGACGTCTCGGTGAAGCTGGTCTCCGAGGTCGGCGTCGGCACGGTCGCGGCGGGCGTCGCCAAGGCGCGCGCGGACCACATCACGATCTCGGGCTTCGATGGCGGGACGGGCGCAGCCCCGCTCACCTCGATCAAGCATGCGGGTGGTCCCTGGGAGACGGGTCTGGCCGAGACGCAGCAGACGCTCGTGATGAACGGCCTGCGCGGCCGGGTCGCGCTCCAGGCCGATGGCGGCATCCGCACCGGCAAGGACGTGATGATCGCCGTGCTGCTGGGGGCCGACCAGATCGGCTTCTCGACCGCGCCGTTGATCGCGGCCGGCTGCATCATGATGCGCAAGTGCCACCTCAACACCTGCCCCGTGGGTGTCGCCACCCAGGATCCGGTGCTGCGCAAGCGCTTCAAGGGAACGCCGGAACACGTCATCAACTACTTCTTCTTCGTGGCCGAAGAGCTGCGGGAGCTGATGGCGGGGATGGGCTTCACGAAGCTGGAGGATCTGATCGGCCGCTCCGACCTCCTCGACAAGCGCGAGGCGATCGAGCACTGGAAGGCCCGCGGCCTCGACTTCTCGAAGCTGTTCCACCGGCCGAATGTCGGGCCGGAGGTGGCGATCCGTCACGTCGAGACGCAGCACCACCCGATCGACACGGTGCTCGACCGTCGCCTGATCGCAGGCGCCGAGGGGGCCATCGAGACCGGCGAGCCGGTGACTTTGACCGACGTGATCCGCAACTCGGATCGCGCGGCGGGCGCCATGCTCTCCGGCGCGGTGGCCAAGCGCCACGGCCATGACGGGCTTCCCGACGACACCATCGTGGTCAAGCTCAACGGCACCGCCGGACAGAGCTTCGGCGCGTGGCTCGCCGCGGGCGTCACCCTCGACCTGACCGGCCACGGCAACGACTATGTCGGCAAGGGCCTGTCGGGCGGCAAGCTGATCATCCGTCCGAGCGACGCGCTGAAAGCGCCCCCCGCCCGCACGATCATGGCCGGCAACACCGTGCTCTACGGGGCGATCGCGGGCGAGTGCTACATCCGCGGTGCGGCGGGCGAGCGCTTCGCCGTGCGCAATTCCGGCGCCATCACCGTGGTCGAGGGCATGGGCGACCATGGCTGCGAGTACATGACCGGCGGCGTCGTGGTCTCCATCGGCGTGACGGGGCGCAACTTCGCAGCCGGCATGTCCGGCGGCATCGCCTATGTGCTCGACGAGGACGGTTCGTTCCGCGACCGCTGCAACTTGTCGATGGTCGATCTGGAGCCGGTGGAGGAGGAAGACGACCTCATGCGCCGCTTCCACCAGGACGGCGACCTGGAGACCAAGGGCCGGGTCGACATCCTCGCGGACATGTCGGGCCACGATGAGGAGCGCCTCTCCCAGCTCCTCACCAACCACATGAAGTATACGGGTTCGCCGAAGGCCAAGCAGATCCTCGACGAGTGGGCGGCCTTCCGCACCAAGTTCGTCAAGGTGATGCCGGTCGAGTACCGCCGGGCGCTGCGCGAGATGGAGATGGCGCGCATGCCGGTTGCGGCGGAGTAGGAGAGGCCATGGGCGACTTGACCGCACGCGTCCGCCTCGTCCGGACACCGGACGGACAGAGGCTCGATATCCCGCCCGGCTTCATGCTGGGCGGGAACGAAGCGGTGCTTCGCACGGAGGGGGGCCGCCTCGTCGTCGAGCCGGTCGCCGTCCCTTCTCTCCTATCGGTGCTCGGTGGCCTCGACGATCTCGATGAGGACTGGCCGGACATCGAGGATGGACCGCCGGACGACGTTCGGCTCTGAATGCGGTATCTGCTCGATACCAACATCCTCTCGGCGCTCGTCCGCTCGCCGAGGGGGCCGGTGACGGGGCAAATCGAGCGCGTTGGTGAGACGCGTGTTTATACGAGTGTCATCGTCGCGGCGGAACTTCGACTACGGCGCGTTACGAAAAGCCTCGGAGCGGCTGTCTCGGCAGATCGAGGCCGTGCTCGGATCAATCCCGATCGAACCCTGGCGCGAGCCGTTCGACCGGACCTACGCGGAACTGCGTCTCGGGCTGGAACGGGCCGGGACGCCGATCGGTGCGAATGATGGGCTCATCGGGGCTCAGGCGCTGGCGGATGGCAGCGTTCTTGTGACGGACAACACGAGGGAATTCGAACGGATCACCGGGCTGACGATCGAGAACTGGCTTCGGCCGTGACCGATCGGCTCGACACGGTGCGACGGACGCTCCTCGCGACAGGCAAAGCGGCGCGATTGGACTGATCGATGGGCAAGATCACCGGGTTTCTCGAATTCGACCGGCAGGAGCAGAAGTATCAGCTCGCCGCCGACCGCGTGCGGCACTTCCGCGAATTCACGCTGCCGCTCGATGAGCACGACCTGTCCAAACAGGCCGCGCGCTGCATGGATTGCGGCATCCCGTTCTGCCACGGGCCGACCGGCTGCCCGGTCCACAACCAGATTCCGGACTGGAACGACCTCGTCTACCAGTCGGACTGGGAGGAGGCCTCGCGCAACCTCCACTCGACCAACAACTTCCCCGAATTCACCGGCCGCATCTGCCCCGCGCCTTGCGAGGAAGCCTGCACGCTGAACCTCGAGAACCAGCCGGTCGCCATCAAGACGATCGAGCAGGCGATCGCGGACCGCGCCTGGAACATGGGCTGGGTGAAGCCCGAACCGTCGGCGCACCGCACCGGCAAGCGCGTGGCGGTGATCGGCTCCGGCCCGGCGGGCATGGCGGCGGCCCAGCAGCTCGCCCGCGTCGGACACGACGTGCATGTCTACGAGCGCGAGCCCAAGGCCGGCGGCCTGCTGCGCTACGGCATCCCCGACTTCAAGATGGAGAAGCGCCACATCGATCGGCGTGTGAAGCAGATGGAGGCCGAGGGCGTCGTCTTCCACTACAAGGCCAATATCGGGGTCAACGTGCCCCTGGAGGACCTGACGAGCCAGTTCGACGCTGTGCTGTTCTGCGGTGGTGCCGAGGATCCGCGGAACCCGCAGCTTCCGGGCCAGGAGCTCGACGGCGTGCACTACGCCATGCCCTTCCTCGTGCAGTCGAACCGCCGGGTCGGCGCCGAGCCGATGCCGGGCAACGGCGAATTGCCGATTCTCGCCGCCGGCAAGAACGTCGTCGTCATCGGCGGCGGCGACACGGCGTCCGACTGCGTCGGCACCTCGTTCCGCCAGGGCGCGCTCTCGGTCACCCAGCTCGATATCCGCCCGCGCCCGCCGGAGCGCGAGGACAAGCTGACGGTGTGGCCCTATTGGCCGACCAAGATGCGCACCTCGTCGAGCCAGGCGGAAGGCGCCGAGCGCGAGTTCCAGGCCGCGACCCTGCGGCTGGAGGGCAACCGCAAGGGCCAGCTCACCGGCGTGGTCTGCGCCCGCGTCGATGAGAAGCGCCAGCCGATCGAGGGCAGCGAGTTCGTGCTGCCGGCCGACCTCGTCTTCATGGCGATCGGCTTTGCCGGTTCGGTGCAGAAGGGGCTGGTCTCGGAATCGGGCGTGGCCGTGGACAAGCGCGGCAACGTCGCTGCCAACGATCAGGACTACCTGACCTCGAACCCGAAGATCTACGTCGCGGGCGACATGCGCCGGGGCCAGTCCCTGGTGGTCTGGGCGATCCGCGAGGGCCGTCAGGCCGCCCGTTCGATCGACGAGGCGCTGATGGGCGCGACCGTCCTGCCGCTCTGAACCGCGGCGCATCTGAACCGATCACGGGGGCATCGCCGGGAGGCGGTGCCCTTTTTTCCATCGCCGCCCCTCGACCGGTGCAAGCGCTCCGGCTTGCCGTCATCGCAGGCAATGCTATGACGGAAAGCGGGTCTGCAGATCACCCAGGCGTCACCGCCCCGACAGGGGAGCTAAACCTGCAATTTCCGTCCTGGGCATGACATCATTCCCGTGCCGCGTCGCAAGCCGGTGACCCTCGACCTCCGATCCGGAGAACGGCACTCGGAGAATGACCGTGCCGAGAGAGCTGATCCCCTACGCGACCGATGACGTGTCGGCGCTGGCCAAGTCCCTTCGCAGCCAGATGACGGCGCGAACGAAACCGCCGAGCCACGTCGAGATGCTCAACATGCTGGCCCGGGCGGCAGGGCACCGCAACTTCCAGCATCTTCGCGCGCTGGCGGCGGGTCTCGTGCCGCTGGAATCCGACGCCGTCGGAGCGCCCGCTCAAGCCGATGCCGCGCTCGTAGCTCGAGCCGCCCGCTGCTTCGACGAGCAGGGGCGGCTGACGAGTTGGCCGGCCCGCCGATCGGTTCAGGATCTCTGCTTGTGGGCGATCTGGTCGGCGCTTCCCCGCGACCGCCGGTTCGACGAGCGCGGCATCAGCGCGCTCCTCGGCACCCTGCATCTGTTCGGCGACCCGGCCATCCTTCGGCGCACGATGTGCCATCTCGGCCTGATGAGCCGGACCGTGGATGGCCGCGATTATTGCCGCATCGAGCGGGCGCCGACACCCGAAGCGGCGGCACTGATCCGGTTGCTTCGCGAGCGGGCGCGAGGCGTGGTCGGACCGCAGGGTCAGAGTGTGGCGCAGACCAGTTCGTAGCCCATGCCGGCCCGCTCGATCCGGCACCGGGTTGCGAGATGCATGCCCGTCACTGCCAGCCCCTCGCTGGCAGCCCGGTCGAAGATGCGGCGGCGGGTGGCGATCGCCTCCGCCGGGTCGACATCCCAGATCACGGTCCAGTCCGGATGCGGCACCTGCAGCAGGCGGGAATGGAGGATGTCGCCCCAGATCAGCAGCCGCTCCGGCCCGTCCTCGATCAGCACGCCCGCATGGCCGGGCGTATGTCCCGGCAGCGGCAGGAACGAGACGCCGGGGGCGAGGTCGGCCCCGCCGGAGACGCGGCGCACCCGACCGGCATAGGCAGCGAGCACGGCCTGCGCGGTGTCGAAGAACAGCCCCATCGTGGAGGGCGCGCGGGAGCGCGCACCGGCATCCGACCAGTAGGCAGCCTCGCGCTCCTGAAGCACCAGCTCGGCGTTGACGAAGCGGGCGCCGCCCTCGCCCGTGAGCAGGCCGCCCGCATGATCCGCATGGAGGTGGGTCAGCCATACGGTCTCGATCTGGTCGGGCCGCAGCTCTTCCGCGGCGAGAGCCGCCGTCACCCGGTCGAAGCCCGGCCCGAAGACCGTTCCGCAGCCGGCATCGAGCAATCCGTGCCGTGCGCCGCGCCGGATCAGGAAGGCGTTGACCGGTTCCGGCGAGGGGCCCTTCGGCGGTAAGCCGGCCTGCGCGAGCAGAGCCCGTCCGGCCTCGCTGTCGGCGCCGGGGATCATGGCGGGCTCCAACGGGAAAAGGCCGTCGCGCAGCGGCGTGACGGTGAAGGCGCCGACGCGATAGGCGGGGGCCGCGGCCCGCGCTTCGGGAAACCGAAGGATCGGCAGGCAGGCGCCCGCGGCAAGAACGGCTCGACGGGTCGGCAAAGCGGGCATCGGCGGCAATCCAGGTGAGGGGACGGGTCACCGAAATCCTGCGCCGCCTCGTCACCGCCGCCCAGGGAACGGCTCCCGCTTCCGCGCGGGCATTTTTCCCGACATCCCGCCGTCCCCCTTGCGCCCTGGGCAGCGGCCGGTGCCATCTCTGACGACGCTCCCCTGCACGGTCGCCCCGATGAGCCTGCCCGCGCATCTCGCCCTGCGCCTTCTGATCGTGACCCTGCTCTGTCTGGCGGGCGCCGTCGCCTGGACCCTGTGGGACGCGCGCAGCGCCCTGCGCGGCGAGGCGGCCGTGTCGGCGGAGCGGATCGCCGCAGCCCTTGCCCGGCAACCGGGGCTCGGCAGCGTCGGGCCGGCGGCGCTGCCGGTCGGCGAGCCCCAGGCCGAACCGACGATCCTGATGCTGTTGCCAGGCATCTGCGCCGAGATCCGCCTCGGCAGCGAGGTACCACGGCGGCTCTGCGGCGATTGGGATGGGCTGGGCACGGCCCCGGCTTGGCTCGCCGCCGTCCTGTCGGCGAGCGCCCTCGGCGATCCGGTCGTCCACGAGATCGTCTATCGCGGGCGGCGTCTCGGCACCGTCGCGGCTTGGCCGGATTCCAGCGCGGCCGCGGGCCGGGCGTGGCGGCAGGTGCGGTTCGCGAGCGGCCTCGCCCTCTCACTCGCCGGAGCTACGGCGATTCTCGGCTGGTTCGCCGCCGCCGGCCTCGTCGCGCCCGCAGGACGGATCGTGCGCCATCTGGACGGCTTCGAGGCCGGCGCGTCCCGTCCGCCCCTGCCGCGCTTCGGGGCGGCGGAGTTCGACCGGATCGCCACCGCCTTCGACGCGCTGGCCGGGCGCCTGGCCCGAACTGAAAGCGAGCGGACCGCGCTGATGCAGCGGCTCGTCCAAGTGCAGGAAGAGGAGCGGCAGAGCCTCGCCCGTGACCTGCACGATGCGTTCGGCCAATGCCTCGCTGCCGCAGGGGCGCTTGCCGCCGCGATCGAGGCCGGCGCGCCGACGGACCGTGCAGATCTGCGCGCCGATGCGCGGGGCATCGAGGCGGTCGTCGCCTCCATGCGCGAGAGCCTGCGCGGTGCCCTGGCCCAGCTCGAACTCCCGGACTTTGCCGGGATCGGCTTGGGCGACGGCATCCGCGGCCTCGTCTCGGACTGGCGGGCGCGGCTGCGGACCGGGCCGAGCCTGCATCTCGATGTGGAGGGCGACGGGTGGGACCTGTCCGACGAGGCGTCGGCGAGCCTCTATCGGATCACGCAGGAATTGCTGACCAACGCCCTGCGGCATGGACGGCCGAGCCATGTCTTCCTGCGGCTGCGGCGCACCGGAGCCGGGGGCCGGACCGTTACGCTGACCGTGGACGACGATGGCGGGGGTGACGCCGCCCGCGCGGCCCACGCATCCGGCCGCGGACTTCCCGGCATCCGGGCCCGGCTCGCCGCCCTCGGCGGCCAGCTCTCGCTCACCGGGAACGGCAGTGGCATCCGTGCCTGCGTCACCGTTCCGGTTCACGGTTGAGGCGGGCGATGACGACCATCCTCCTCGTTGATGATCATCCTGTCGTGCGGGAGGGCTATCGGCGCCTGTTCGAACGGCAACCGGGTTTCGCGGTCGTGGCCGAAGCCGCGACCGCGGCGGAGGCCTACCGCCTCTACAAGGCGCAGAGGCCGGACCTCGTGATCCTCGATCTGTCGCTGCCGGGGCCGAGCGGCATCGAGGCGATCCGGCATATCCGGCAATGGGACGGCGCGGCCCGCATCCTCGTCTTCAGCATGCGCACCGGCGCCGCCATCGCGCGCCAAGCCTTCGCGGCGGGGGCCAGCGGCTATGTCAGCAAGGCGAGCGCCCCACGCGAATTGCTGGAAGCGGCGGCGGGCGTGCTGCGCGGCGAGCGGGCCATGAGCGCCGACATCGCCCTGGCGATCGCGCAGGACGAGGTGGCCGGCGGGCGCAGCAGCCTCGACGAACTCAGCCCGCGCGAGGTCGAGATTCTCGGCATGACGGCGGCGGGCGCGACGGCGCAGACCATCGCCGAGGCGCTGTGCCTCAGCCTCAAGACGGTTCAGAACAATCTCTCGCTGATCCGGGCCAAGCTGGGCGCCCGCACGGACGCCCATCTGGTCTGGATCGCCGTCGGCGCCGGGCTCGTGGCGGCTCCGCATGGCCCACCGGCCGCCGAAAGCTGATCCATCTGATGGTCGAGGGACCTTATCCCGGAGGCCAGCGGAAATCGTCCGCTCGGCCCGGCTGGGGCAGGGGGGCGGCGCCGCGCTGTAAGCTGCGCTCGCGGGTGCCGGTGGCATCCCCCTCCTGCGGCCGGGCGGTGAGGAGCGTCCCGCCCGGCGAGGTCTCGGTGCGGCCGAGCGGCACCACCGGCCCCGCCGCGGGCTTGACCGGCAGGCTCGGGATGCCCGGGGGCTCGGGCAGGCTCGGCAGCATCGCGGTGATCTTGCGATCGATCGCGGCCGTGTCGTCAACGCCCAATCCGGCGCTGCCCTCACCGGGCGTGGCGGCGATCGCGGCGGCGGGCTGCTCGGAGGGCAGGCCGCCCTTCTCCCCCATCAGGCGCTTCAACTCCACATCGGCGAAGTGGGCGACCTTGCGCGAGCCGGCGGCGGTGAAGTGGATCCCATCCGAGGTGCGCAGCCGCGCCTCCTGGCCGTCCACGTCGGGCCCCGAGGTGGTGAAGCGGTTGCGGTCGTCCACGAAGCCCTGCCAGACCTCGGCATAGGATTGGCCGGCCCGCTGCACCCGCTCGCGCACGAGATCGTTGATGGCGGCGAAGTCGCGGCTCAGACTCTCGCTGCGGACCGGCGGCAGGCCGACCCAGATCAGCGGCACCTTGTGCTCGGCAAACACCTTGGCGACCTCATCGACCCGCGCGGCGTAGATCTCACGCCACTTGTCGGACAGGGCCTCGACGCTCTGATCGCCCTCCCGGATGGCCTGCCGGTCATTCAACCCGACCATCATCAGGGCGTAGGAGACCTTCGGCGTGGACTTGAGAAAATCCTCGGCGGTCTTGGCCCAATCCACCAGATCCTTGCGCACGAGCCCGCTATCGGCCTTCGAGCGGTCGAGCACGGCGATTTCGGCGTTCTCGGAGAAGGCGTCATCGACGCCCTTGGCGAGGTAGCTCGCGAGCGAGTCACCGAACACGGCGATCTGCGTCGTCGGCGCCGCCTTCGGCACCTTGGCCTTGGGCTGCGCCACCGCGGGGGCGGGGCTCGGCCGGCGGCGGCGGGCGGCCCGCTCCTCGTCCGAGCGGCCCGCTGTGGCGGGGGTGGGGGCGGCAGCGGGCGCACGCGGACGCGACGGCCGGGCATAGCCGGGCGAGGGCTGGGGCGGCGGGGTCGGCTGGGCGCGCGGCTGGTCCTCCCACGGCCAGTAGAACTGGCGCGGCGCCTCCTGCGGCGGCGCGGCCCGGCGGGCGGGGGGCCGGCCATAGCCGTACTCGTCGGCATAGGCGCCGCGGGCCCGGCGGCGCGGCGGCGGCGCGGCGTAGGGATCGGCCGCGGGCGCGTCGTAGCTGTCGCCCCACTGTGCCGCGGCCGGCTGCGGCAGGACGGACCACGCCGCCGCGAGCCAGAGGGCCGCGAGGAGGAGGCCGAGGATCGCAGGGGAGCGCGGGAACGCGGTGCGATCGGTCGGGCGGCGGTGCATGCGCGAAGCCTCGATCGAAGGGGAGGGGACGGCGCGGGGCCGACCTCACATCCCGTCAGGATAGCGCCTTGAGGGGCGCGCGTCTAAGCGTGCCTCGCAAAACGCCCGATCACCGATCGTGTCCCCTTCTGGCCTGCCGGCGCCGCGGGGGTTTTGTGAGAGACACTATGGCCGTCCCTCCAGGCGCTCCAGAAGCGCTGGCCGGGCGTAACCGTCGGCGGGCAGGCCCTCGCGGATCTGGTATTGCCGCACCGCCTCGCGCAGCTTCGGGCCGGCGCGCCCATCCTGTTCGCCGGCATAGAGACCTTTCGCGGCGAGTCCCGCCTGGAGACGCTTGAGACCCGGCCCATCGAGGCGGGCGGCGCCGTTGGGCCAGGGCGCGGCGAGCGCCGGGCCTCCCGCCAGCCGGTCGGCGAGGTGGCCGACCGCCAGGGCGTAGGAATCGCTGGTGTTGTAGCCGCGGATCACCTCGAAATTGTCGGTGATGAGGAAGACCGGACTCCCGAGCCCGCCCGGCAGGAACAGGCTCGCCTCGCCGCCCGTCGGCAGGGCTTTGCCGTCGGTGCGGCGTACCCCGCGGGCGGCGAAGCCGGCGAGGGGACCCCGGTAGCGGGTCAGGTCGAAATCCTTCGGCAGGCTGACCTCGTAGCCCCAGGACAGGCCGGGCTTCCAGCCGAGCGATTGCAGGTAATGTGCGATGGAGGCCAGCGAATCGGCCTCCGAGCGCCAGATGTCGCGGCGCCCGTCGCCGTCGAAATCGACCGCCTCCCGCAGATAGACCGAGGGCAGGAACTGCACCTGCCCCATGGCGCCGGCCCAGGAACCGACCATCCGCGCCGGCTCGATATCGCCATTCTCGAGGATCTGGAGAGCGGCCAGCAGCTCGTCGCGAAACAGGCTGCCGCGGTGGCGGGCGTAAGCCAAGCTTGCCAGCGCCCGGATCGTCGGCAGGGAGCCGGCGCTGGCGCCGAAATCCGACTCGACGCCCCAGAAAGCCAGCACGACCGAGCGCGGCACGCCGGTCTTGGCCTCGATGGCGGCAAGGGTGGCGGCAAGGCGCTTGCCCTGCGCCTGCCCCCTGGCGATGCGCGCGCCCGAGACCGCGCCGACGAGGTAGTCCCAGACCGGCCGGCTAAACTCGCTCTGGCGGCGGGTGCGGGCGACCACGTCCGGGTCCGGCCCCTGCATGCCGGCGAAGGCCGCGTCGAAGGTCTTCTGCGAGATGCCGCGGGCCGTGGCGTCGGGGCGCAGGGAGGCGACGAAGCCGGAGAAGTCGCCGTCCTGCGCCCGGACTGGCCCTGCCAGCATCGCCAGCGCGAGGATGACGGCAGCGCGGAGTGCACTCACCGCCGGTTCCGCTTCGCCAGGGTGTCCTCCCAGGCGAGCGCCTGGGCGACGATGGCGTCGAGGTCGTCGTGCTTCGGGGTCCAGCCGAGTTCGTTGCGGATGCGGTCGGCGCCCGCGATGATCTGGGCGGGGTCGCCCGGACGGCGGGGCGACAGGCGCACCTCGAAGTCGCGGCCGGAGATGCGCTTGACCACCTCCACGACCTCCAGCACCGAGTAGCCCCGGCCGTAGCCGCAATTGAGGGTCAGGCTCTCGCCGCCGCTGCGCAGATGGTCGAGCACGGTCAGATGCGCCGCGGCCAGATCCGAGACCTGGATGTAGTCGCGCAGGCACGAGCCGTCGGGCGTGGGATAGTCGGTGCCGTACACATCGAGATGCGTGCGCTGGCCGAGTGCGGCTTGCGTCGCGACCTTGATCAGATGGGTGGCGGCCGGCATCGATTGCCCGGAACGCCCGCGCGGATCGGCCCCGGCCACGTTGAAGTAGCGCAGCACCCCATAGGTGAAGCCGTGCGCGGCGGCGGCATCGCCCAGCATCCACTCGCTCATCAGCTTCGAGCGGCCATAGGGGTTGATCGGGTTCGTCGCCAGGGTCTCGGGCACCGGCACGATCTCGGGCTCGCCGTAGACGGCTGCCGTCGAGGAGAAGATGAAGTGCCGCACATTCGTGCGCGCAGCCGTTTCGATGAGCGCGCGCGTTTTCACGGTGTTGGCGAGGTAGTAGCCCAGCGGGTCGGAGACCGATTCCGGCACCACGATCTTGGCCGCGAAATGCGCGACCGCGTCGATCTGGTGACGCAGGATCGTCTCGGTGACGAGGGCTTGGTCGGCCACATCGCCGACGACGAGGCGCACTTCCGGAGGCAGAGCCCAATCGTAGCCGGTCGAAAGGTCGTCGAGGACCACCACCTCCTCATGGCCGGCATCGACCAGCGCCAGCACCATGTGGCTGCCGATATAGCCCGCGCCGCCCGTGACCAGAACCGCCATCACTCACCCCTGATCTGTCCTCGCCGTCCGTCGGCGAAAATTTCAGCCACGCTTTATGACGAAATCGTGCCAATCCTAACGCAAGCGGGGCTGTTAGCGGCGGCCTGCGTGCTATTTGATCCCCTGTCGATCAGGGCTCGCCCCGACACACGCAAAAACGGGTCCCGCCACATGAAACGAATTCGCAAGGCCGTCCTTCCCGTCGCGGGCCTCGGCACGCGCTTCCTCCCGGCCACCAAGGCCGTGCCGAAGGAGATGCTCACCGTCGTCGACCGCCCGGTCGTCCAACACGTCGTCGATGAGGCCCGCGAGGCCGGCATCGAGCACTTCATCTTCGTGACCGGCCGCGGCAAGGCGGTGATCGAGGATCATTTCGATATCGCGTTCGAATTGGACCACATGCTGCAGGAGCGCGGCAAGCAGGCGGCCTATGAGGAGCTGAAGAAGGACCTGCCCAAGGCCGGCCAGACCAGCTTCACCCGGCAGCAGGCGCCGCTCGGCCTCGGCCACGCCGTCTGGTGCGCCCGCGAGATCGTGGGCGACGAGCCCTTCGCGGTGCTGCTGCCCGACATGCTGAGCCGCGGCTGCATGGGCCAGATGCTGAAGGCCTACGAGCAGCATGGCGGCAACGTCATCGCCGTCGAGGAGGTGAAGCCCGAGGAGACGCACCAATACGGCATCGTCGCCGTCGGCGAGACCTTCGACCAGACCTTCGAGATCACCGGCATGGTCGAGAAGCCCAAACAGGGCACCGCCCCCTCGAACTACATCATATCCGGCCGCTACATCCTCCAGCCCGAGATCTTCTCGATCCTGGAGCGGGGCGAGACCGGCGCGGGCGGCGAGATCCAGCTCACCGATGCGATGATCCGGCTGGCCGAGGAGCAGAAGTTCTACGGCATGCGCTTCGACGGGCGCACCTACGACACCGGCTCCAAGATCGGCTTCCTGACCGCCAACCTAGCCTACGGCCTGGAGCGGCCAGAACTGGCCGATGCGCTGAAAGCAGAGATCCGCGCGCTGCTCGGCGAGGGCTAATCCCGTTCCATACATTCGCGTCGGGCAGATATGCGCGGCGCACATGTGGAAACGTTATCATCGCCCTTGCGATTTGTGCACCGCGATGCGATTTGTGCATTGCGAGATCGCGATGGCGTCGCGGTCCCGCAGCCCTTCTTGGGCGTTTCCTCCCTAGACTTCGGGCCGTCCTTCGGGGCGGCCTTTTTTTGTCTAAAGCGGATCGCCGGGCCGGCTGAAAGCCGCGTCTTGGTCCGGAAAGCTACTCGGCCGCGATGCGGTGGGACGGCAGTTCGACCGTCTCGGCGGCGACCCCGGCGATGACCTCGGCGAGATGGTCCGCAAGCGTCGCGAAGCCGGCCGTCAGCGCCAGCGACTGCTCATTCATGTAGAGCGCCCGGTTGATCTCGATCTGCAGCGCGTGCCGCCCGAGACCGGGTTCGCCGTAATGCTCGGTGATGAAGCCGCCGGCATAGGGCTTGTTGCGCACCACCTTGTAGCCGAGCGCCCGCAACCGGCTCTCGAACCCAGCGACCAGGGATGGCAGGCAGGCCGTGCCGAAGCGGTCGCCGAGCACGAAATCGGCCTGGGCGCTCTCGTCCCGCCCGAGGCTCGATGACGGCATCGAGTGGCAATCGATCAGGAAGGACCGGCCGAAGGTCCGTGCCGTGCGGTGAATCAGGCCGCGCAGGGTCCGGTGATACGGCTTGTAGAGCGTCTCGATGCGCCGCACCGCCTCTTCCACCGGCAGCCGCTCCCGGTAGATTTCCTGCCCGTCGGCGACGATGCGCGGCACCGTGCCCAGGCCCCCGGCCACCCGCATCGAGCGGGTGTTGGCGAAGGAGGGCAGGCGCCCGGCGAACATGCGGGGGTCGAGTTCGTAGGGCTCGCGGTTCACGTCGAGATAGGCGCGGGGGAAGTTCGCCCGCATCAACGGTGCGCCGAGTCCGACGACCGCGGAGAACAGCCGATCGACATGGGCATCCTCCGAACGGCGCAGGGCCAGCGCGTCGAGCCGGGAGGCCGCGAGGAACGAGGCGGGATAATGCGCGCCGGAATGCGGCGTGTTGAACACGAAGGGAATCGCGTGCTGCGCCGGCTCGTCCACGGCGAAGGGTGGATCGAACGCCTCGGGGCCGTCTGGCTGTGAAGGGCTCATCGCGACGCGGGGGCCTGAGCGTGGCACGGAAGGGACATTGCGCCACTTTGCGGCGCCTCGTCCGCCCTGTCCACCATGCGCCGCACCGAGCCGGGAGAGGAGCGGGACAGCGCCTTGCGATTGTCGGGTGCGTCGCGACACCGGGTGCGTTTAACGCTCTGTTTACCAAGCCGGCGCTTTATGAAATGAACACCCACCGAGCATCTCTCGCAAAGCGCCGACCGCGCTGTCATGCCCTCAAGCGGCATGCTAGCGACCGGCGTGACCTGAGACACTCCAAGGCGCATGGGCACCGGGACGCCGTTCGATGAAGATCCTGCTCGCGGAAGACGACAACGACATGCGTCGGTTTCTGGCCAAGGCGCTCCAGAACGCCGGCTACGACGTGCTGTCCTTCGACAACGGCCTGTCCGCCTATAATCGCCTGCGCGAGGAGCCGTTCGAGCTTCTCCTGACCGACATCGTCATGCCGGAGATGGACGGCATCGAGTTGGCGCGCCGCGCCACCGAACTCGATCCCGACATCAAGGTGATGTTCATCACCGGCTTTGCCGCGGTGGCGCTGAACCCGGATTCGAAGGCGCCGAAGGATGCGAAGGTGCTCTCGAAGCCCTTCCACCTGCGCGACCTCGTCAACGAAGTCGAGAAGCTGCTGGCGGCCTGAAGCCGCCCGAGCGGAGAGCCGGCGCAGCGATCTTCCGATTCTGTGGTCCGGCCGCAGTAGGAAGATCCTCGCGGCTCGCCTATATCCGTCGCCTCTATCCCTCTCGGGCACGCGACGGACCCATGCAGCCGGTCACGATCTACACCACCGCCTGGTGCCCCTATTGCTCGGCGGCCAAGAGCCTGCTGCGCGAAAAAGGCGTGTCCTTCAACGAGATCGACGTCGAGAAGACGTCGGGCACCCGCGCGACCATGGTCCAGCGGGCCGGCGGACGCACCTCGGTGCCGCAGATCTTCGTCGGCGACCGCCATGTCGGCGGCTGCGACGACCTCTACGCGCTCGAGCGGGCCGGCGACCTCGATCCGCTGCTCGCGGCATGACGGACCTGTCCGGCCACAAGCCCTTCCTCGCCGCCTGCGTGCAGATGCGCGGCGGCCGCGATCCGGCCGTCAACCGCGAGGCCGCCGTGCAGGCGGTGCGCGAGGCGGCCCGCCGGGGCGCGGCCTATGTGCAGACGCCCGAAACCACCTCGCTGATCGAGCGCGACCGCGCCGCCCTGTTCGAAAAGGTCGGACCGCAGGAGCGCGACGCCACGCTCGCCGCCCTCCGAGAGGTCGCGCGGGCGGAAAAGATCGTTCTCCAGATCGGATCGCTCGCGATCCGCGAGGGCGAGAAGATCGCCAACCGCGCCTTCCTCATCGACGCCGCGGGCGAGATCCAAGCGGCTTACGACAAGCTCCACCTCTACGACGTCGATCTGCCCAACGGCGAGAGCTGGCGCGAATCGGCGACCTATTCGGGCGGCGATTGCGCCGTGGTCGCGCAGACGCCGCTGGCCAGCCTTGGGCTGACGATCTGCTACGATATCCGCTTTCCCGCCCTCTACCGGGCGCTGGCCGAGGCCGGTGCCACGGTGATGACCGCGCCGGCCTGCTTCACCCGCCAGACCGGCGCGGCGCATTGGCATATCCTGCAGCGGGCGCGGGCCATCGAGACCGGCTCCTTCATGATCTCGGCGGCGCAAGGGGGCCGGCACGAGGACGGACGCGAGACCTTCGGCCACTCGCTCATCGTCGATCCCTGGGGCCGCATCCTCGCCGAGGCCGAGGGCGACGCGCCGGGCATCATCCTCGCCGAGATCGACCTCGCGCGGGTCGCGGATGCACGCGCCCGCATTCCCACCCTGTCCCACGCGCGCAGCTTCGGCGTGCGCCGCGCCTGAAGCCATCCCATCTCAAGCATCAACCCGAAAGGTGGTCTCCGGCTTTCGGAAAAGATGATGCAGAAATAAGAGGATAGAGCATCGTCCCGGATCCGGCATCCGGGACGATGCCCTAAGGGCCATGATCCTTTTCACGCTTGCCTGCGATTCGGGCCACCGGTTCGAGAGCTGGTTTCCCTCCAACGCGGCCTATGACGAGCAATCGGCCCGCGGCCTCGTCACCTGTCCGTTCTGCGACTCGGCCAGAGTCGCCAAGGCGCCGATGGCCCCGGCGGTGGCGCGCACCGACCGTGGCCGGGCCGAGGCGCCCGCGCCGCAGCTTCCGGTTCCGGCGGCGCCGGCCGAGGTGCCGGTGCCGATGCTCGCCGCCGAGCCGGAGCGGCAGTTGCGCGCCCTGCTGCGGGCCGTGCGCGAGCACGTCGTCTCGACCGCCGAGCATGTCGGCGACCGCTTCGCCGACGAGGCGCGGGCGATCCATTACGGCGATGCGGAAGGGCGCCCGATCTACGGCGAGGCGAGCCCGAAGGAGGCGCGGGCGCTGATCGAGGAGGGCATCGAGGTCATGCCCCTGCCGCCGGCACCCGACGACCGGCACTGACGACCGACACGGATGCCTGGACGGAAGGTGGGGCTCAGACCAAGTCTCAGTGAGCCTGCCCCATAGGTCCGTCTCACTGAGGTCCGGCGGACGACCGCCGCCGCGCCGTCGCGCGGGCAGACTTCGATGAGGCAGGCTCATCGAAGTCCGGTATCAGGCCCCGATGCGGTCGGCCGGGAGGCGGAGTTCGACGGCGGTGCCCGCCGGGTCGCGCGGGCGGACGCGGATCGCACCGCCGATCTGCCGGCTCAGAACCTCGATCAGCGTCGCCTCGAAGCTCCCGTCGCCCGCCGCGCTCAGACCGATTCCGTCATCCTCCACCGTCACCGTGACGTCGGCCCCGTCGCGGGTGATGCGAACGGTCAGCCGTCCGGCCCGGGATGGGAACGCGTGACGGATGGCGTTGGAGACAACCTCGTTGACGATGAGCGCGAGCGGTCCCGCCGCCTCGGGCCGGACGCGGAGCGGCGCGAGATCGAGCACGAGCGCGACGTCGCGCCGGCCCGAAGCCTCCACCAGGGTCTCGGCGATTTCGCCGACGAGATCGGCCAGATCGTGGCCCGCATTGTCCTCCGTCGGGGGAGGCTGGCGGTAGAGCGTGCTGAGGGCATCGATGCGCCCGAGCGCCTCGCCGAGCGCCGCACGAACCGCCGGATCGGGGCTGTTGCCGCTCTGAAGCGTCAACATGGCCGAGATCATCTGGAGATCGTTGCGGGCGCGGTGTCCGATCTCGCGCAGCAGCAGGGCGTTCGCGTCGAAGGCGGCCCGCGTCCGGTCGCGCTCGGCGGCGAGCGCGTGGCGCTCGCTCACGTCGAACTGCGAGGCGAAGTAGAACAGCAGCGTGCCGTCCTCGTCGTGGACGGGGCTGAGATACAGCGCGTTGTGGAAGGTCGAGCCGTCCTTGCGGTAGTTCAGGAGTTCTTCGTTCACGTCCCGCTCGGCATCGACCGCCGCACGGATCCGCGCCACCGCGTCGAGATCGGTGCCGGGCCCCTGCAGGAAGCGGCAATTGCGGCCCGTCACCTCCAGCCGCGTGTACCCGGTGAGCCGCAGGAACGCGTCGTTGGCATAGATGATCGGATTGTCGAGCCGGTGCGGATCGGTGATGATCATCGCCATGCGCGTGGCCCGCACGGCGCCCGCGAAGAGATCGCCCGTGCCGGAACGGATGCTGGCCCGAACCCGCTCCGTCAGCTGCCAGTCGCCGCCGGACTCCATCCGTTGCCGATTGCTCCTCAGGTGCGAATGGCGCGGCCGGAGCCGCAGAGGGCGCAGCCTCGCCTGACCCCGTCGCCAAAGCAGACGGCGATGACCATATCAAGCGAAATCGAGCGGAACGCAGACCGGCGCTCCGATCCGCGCCATACCCCGCCATCACCAGAGGAAACAGCGATGCTTCTGTTCCGCAAGCGGCCCGAAATGCCGGCCCCGTCCGAAGTGCTGCCCGGCCGGCCGCATCCCCTGCCGACCGCCGAGCGCCATTTCGTCAACGGCAATCCCTTGAAGGGCCCCTATCCGGAGGGCGTGGAGACGATCGTGCTCGGGCTCGGCTGCTTCTGGGGCGCCGAGCGCAAGTTCTGGGAATTGCCCCAGGGCGTCCACGTCACCGCCGTGGGCTATGCCGGGGGCACCACCCCCAACCCGACCTACGAGGAGGTCTGCTCCGGGCTCACGGGACACAACGAGGTCGTCCTGGTCGCCTATGACCCCGCCGTGCTGCCGCTGGAGGCCGTGCTCAAGACCTTCTTCGAGAGCCACAACCCGACGCAGGGGTACCGCCAGGGCAACGATGTCGGCACCCAGTACCGCTCCGGCATCTACACGGGCAGCGAGGCCCAGGCCGCTTCGGCACGGGCGGTGCGCGATGCCTATGCGCAGGCGCTCGACGCGCGGGGCTACGGGGCGATCACGACGGAGATCGTGCCGCTGGAGAGCTTCTACTTCGCGGAAGAGTACCACCAGCAATACCTCGCCAAGAATCCCGGCGGCTATTGCGGGCTCGGCGGCACCGGCGTGTCCTGCCCCGTCGGGGTCGGCGTCGCGGCGGCGTGATTCTCTGCCCGGCCCGGCAAGGGCGGTCCAAGCTTGACCGTCTTGCGGGGCCGGTGCGCCCATGCCAAATCCCGGCCCCTCGGATGGCCGGGATCGAGAGACAATGCTGGAACGTGGCTTCGAACGCTTTCTCTTCGCCTGCCGGTGGCTGCTGGCGCCGTTCTACGCCGCGCTGACGGTCGCCCTCGTCGTCCTGCTGGTCCGGCTGCTGCTGGAACTCGGCCACGTCGTCACGCATGCCTTCGAGTCCACCGAGTCGCAGACCATCCTCAGCGTTCTGGCATTGGTCGATCTGACCTTTACCGGCTCGCTGCTGATCATCGTGATCTTTTCGGGCTACGAGAACTTCGTCTCGAAGTTCGATCACACCGACCACAAGGACTGGCCCGCCTGGATGGGCACCATCGACTTCAGCGGGCTCAAGCTGAAGCTGATCTCCTCCATCGTCGCGATCTCGGCGATCCAGCTCCTGAAGTCGTTCCTCGATCTGAAGAACTACACCGACCGCGACCTGTACTGGCTGGTCGGCATCCACATGGTGTTCGTGGTGTCCGGCCTGCTGATGGCGCTGACCGACCGGCTCTCGGCCGGACACCACGAGAAGTAAGCAGGCTCTACCGCGCGTGCAGCACCGCGCGGCAGGCGTCCGGCAGGCCGGCGAGGGTCATCGGCGGGCGCGGCTTCGGCGGGGTTTTGGGCTTGGGCGGGTGCAGCACCGCCGCGCTGAACCAGTAATCGAGTTCGGAGCCGCAGCCGTCGCCGGGGGGCGGGGGGGCTTGGTCGTCGCAGGCGCCGTCACCGGCCGGGCAGGCGAGGCGGATATGGTAGTGGTAGTTGTGCCCGTACATCGGGCGCACCTTGGTGAGCCAGCCGCGATCCCCGCCCGCCTCGCGGCACAGGGCCTTCTTGATCGCCGCATTCACGAAGATCCGCGCCACCTCCGGCTGCTTGGCCGTCATGCGGATCAGCGCGGTGTGCTGGCGCGTCCAGACGTCGGGGTCGATGTCAAGCCGGTCCGAGCGCACCATGTCGGTGGCCGAGGTTTCCTCGCGCTCGGCCCGGGTCATGCGGTGCTCCGGCATCGGGGTGAGCCAGACATCCACGTCGAGGCCGAGCTGGTGCGAGGCGTGGCCGGTGAGCATCGGACCGCCGCGGGGCTGCGACATGTCGCCGACGAGAAGGCCGGGCCAGCCGGCTTGCGGCGCGCGGGCGGCCAGCCGCTCGATGAAGTCCACGAGATGGGGCGTGCCCCACATCCGGTTGCGCGAGGGCCGCATCACCTGCCAGGTCGCGCCGTCGAGGGCCAGCGCTTCACCGCCGGAGAAGCAGCCCTTGGCGTAGGAGCCGAATGGCCGCGCCGGCCCGCTGCTCGGCCCGGTGACGCGGCCGAACAGGGCCTTGGCCGGCGTCGAGGGATCGTTAGGGTTGGCGAGCGGCGGAAGCGGCTTCGGGTTGACGCTGCCGCGGTCCTGCGCCGCAGCCGGGCTCAGCAGCGCCGGGAGGGCAAGCGCGAGGGCAGGGAGTGTCAGGCGGGTCAGCGGCATGCGCGGTGGCTCGTCCGGGATGTCGGGGCAGGGTGGGGCAAGAGTGTAGGCAGAACTGGCCGGAACGTGCCCGGCCGCATGGGCGTTTTTTATGGCAAGCTGTAACAACGTTGCAGGATGATCGCCATGGATCCGGTTCCTTCCGACGCTGCGGCCCAAACGGCGCTCGCGCCCCGCAGCCTGATCGCCAGCGATCGCGTCATCGGCACCGAGGTGCGCCGGGCCGACGGAAGCAAGGTCGGCCGCATCGAGCGGCTGATGCTCGACAAGCGCTCGGGCCGCGTCGCCTACGCGGTGATGAGCTTCGGCGGCTTCCTCGGCATGGGCGAGGAGTATTACACGCTGCCCTGGGCGGTTTTGCGCTACGACCCCGGCCTCGACGCCTACGTCGTCGACATCACCGAAGAGCAGTTGCGCGACGCGCCCGCCCGCTCGCCGGAGGGCGGCGACCCGGAGGATGAGCGCGCCTGGGAGGAGCATGTCCACCGCTACTACAATGCGGCCCCGTATTGGGGGATTTGACGCCTAAGGCCGGGTCAGGAATCCGATCGGCTCCCGCGGCGGCTGGCCGAGCCAGACCAGCACTGCCCCGAGGCCGAGCCCGAACAGGGCCGCCGGAACGAGGCCGAGCGGGGTCAGCAGAACCGTATCCGCCCAGGGTGCCGCCTGCCGGATCGCGGTTCCCAGCGCAGTGATCCGCTCCTGCGGCAAGGATTGGATCAATTCGGCGAGGCTCGTGACGCGCAGACCGTTATTCGCGATGGAGCGGGCGCCGTCGTAGCAGAGCTGCACGAAGCCCGCCGCCATCACCACGAGCCCGAGCGCCCGGCTGAAGAACGGCAGTCCGAGGAAGCGGGAAACGGTTCGCAGCATGTTCACCCTCGCACGGGATGACGGGCCGGAGGACGGACCACCTGCCACCGCGACGCTTCCGGCCTGAGTAGGCCGAGGCCGGAGGTCAAGGCAAGCGGTCAGACCCGGCTCCGAGGTCCCGGCGCGGTTTCGCCTCCCGCGCGGTCGCCCGGGCGAGCAGCACGGCCCCGAACAGCGCCGAGAGCAGTGAGCCGCATAGGACGCCGAGCTTGGTCTCGGTCTCGTGCAGCCCATCCGTGAAGGCGAGCGCGCCGATGAACAGGCTCATGGTGAAGCCGATGCCGCAGAGGAGCGCAACGCCGTAGACCTGGACCCAGGTCGCCCCCGCCGGGCGGGACACGAGGCCGAGGGCGGCGGCGAGCCGCACGCTCGTGAAGATGCCGACCTGCTTGCCGATGAACAGGCCGAGCGCGACGCCGAGGGTCACGGGCTCGATCAACGCCCGCGCCGGCAGGCCGAGGAGCGTCACCCCGGCATTGGCGAAGCCGAAGATCGGCACGATCAGGAACGAGACCCAGGGCGTCAGGGCGTGCTCGAGACGGTGCAGGGGCGAGGTGACGTCCTCCGGTCGGCCCGGACTCGGGCGGATCGGCACGAACAGGGCGAGCAGCACCCCGGCCACGGTGGCGTGCACGCCGGAGCGCAGGACGAACACCCAGAGGACGAGGCCCGCGAGCATATAGGGCAGGAGCGCGCGCACACCGAGGCGGTTGAGGGCGAACAGCACGGCCAGCATCCCGGCCGAGGCCGCCAGCATCGTCGCGTCGAGCTGCCCCGTATAGAACAGCGCGATAATGACCACGGCGCCGAGATCGTCGACGATGGCCACCGCCGACAGGAAGATCTTGAGGGAGATGGGCACGCGCGAGCCGAGCAGAGCGAGGACGCCCAGCGCGAAGGCGATGTCGGTGGCGGCCGGGATCGCCCAGCCCCGCGCCGTGGACTGGCCGGCGTTGAAGGCGAGGTAGACCAGGGCCGGCACGGCCATGCCCGCCGCCGCGGCAAGCCCCGGCAGCACCCGGTCGGGCCAGGTGCGCAGGCGCCCGTCCAGCCCCTCCCGCTTGATCTCAAGGCCCACCAGCAGGAAGAACACGACCATCAGGCCGTCGTTGATCCAGTGCATCAGGCTCAGGGGCCCGAGATGGATGTGAAGCAGGTCGTGGTAGGCCGGCGCCAGGGGCGAATTGGCGACCACGAGCGCGGCGCCGGCCGCGACCATGAGCACGATGCCGCCGGCCGCCTCGTTCGTGAGGAAGCGGCGCGTCGCCGAATACGAGCGTTGCAGAGGGCGTGGGAGCGCACGGACGGCGGGAGGTGGCGGCTTCATGCCGTGACCCGTTGCCCGCCCCGGGCCGGCACCGCAACCCGGCTGCTGAGAAAAATCATGCGGCTTGGAGAATCAGGCGGCTTGGAAAATCAAGACGATTTCGCCAGCGCCGCCCGGATCAGCCGCTTGCCGTCCTCGCTCGACCATTCGGCCGGCCCCTTCATCACGCCGAGCGTGCAACCCTTGGCATCGATCAGCATCGTCGTCGGCAGCCCCGTGGAGCCGACCGCCGACTGGATCACCGGCAGCACCTTGCCCTCGGGGTCGCCGTAATAGGTCAGATGCGTGATGCCGTTGGCCTTGAACCATGCGGGCGGCTTGTCGAGGTTGCGCGTCTCGACATTGATCGCCACCACTTGGAAGGTGTCGCCGCCGAGTTCCGCCTGAAGGCGGTCGAGGGCCGGCATCTCCGCCTTGCAGGGGGCGCACCACGTCGCCCACAGGTTCACGAGGAGCAGCTTTCCGCGCAAGGCCGCCAGATCGGTCGGCGCGCCGTCCGGCCCCTTGAAAGCCACGGCGGGGGCCGGTTTCGGGGGAGCGGACGCGTCGAAAGCGGCGACGTCGCCGCGGGCCAGCGGCGCGAGCCGGGCCGCGACCGGGGCGGCTTCGGCGCAGGGGCCGGCGGCCGCGAGGTTGCCGAGGTTCGAGCCCGTCCCGTATAGGGCGAGGCCGCCGATCAGGACGGCGGCGAGTGCGCCGCCCGCGGCAAGGATTTTCGGGGTCGCCGTCACGGCCGAACCTCGTTTCGCGTGCGGAAGGTGGGATCAGCCATGAGCAACCGGATGTGGGGTGGACGCTTCGCCAGCGGCCCGGCCGAGATCATGGAGGAGATCAACGCCTCCATCGGGTTCGACAGGCGGCTCGCGTCCCAGGACATCCGCGGCTCGCTGGCGCATGTCGCGATGCTGGGCAAGCAAGGCATCCTGCCGGCCGAGGATGTGGCAGCCATCGAAGCCGGGCTCAAGTCCGTCGAGGCGGAGATCGCGCGCGGCGAATTCGTCTTCCGGCGCGAGTTGGAAGACATCCACATGGCGGTGGAGAGCCGCCTGACCGAGATCGTCGGCCCCGCCGCCGGGCGCCTGCACACCGCCCGCTCGCGCAACGATCAGGTCGCCACCGACATGCGGCTGTGGGTGCGCGACACCCTCGACGCCCTCGACGCGCAGGTCGCCGAACTCCAGCGGGCGCTGGCCGAGACGGCGGTGAAGCATGCCGGGACGGTGATGCCGGGCTTCACCCACCTGCAATCGGCCCAACCCGTCACCTTCGGCCATCACTGCCTCGCCTATGTCGAGATGCTGGCGCGCGACCGCGGCCGGTTCCGCGACGCGCGGGCGCGGCTCAACGAATGCCCGCTCGGCGCCGCCGCACTCGCCGGCACCTCCTTCCCCATCGACCGGCACGCCACGGCCGCCGCCCTCGGCTTCGACCGGCCGACCGCGAACTCGCTCGATTCCGTGGCCGACCGCGATTTCGCGCTGGAATCGCTCTCGGCGGCCTCGATCTGCGCGGTCCACCTCTCGCGCTTCGCCGAGGAGCTGGTCGTCTGGACCTCGGCCCAGTTCGGCTTCGTGCGGCTCTCCGACGGCTTCACCACCGGCTCGTCGATCATGCCGCAGAAGCGCAACCCCGACGCGGCCGAACTCGTGCGCGCCAAGGCGGGCCGCATCATCGGCGCGCTCACCGGCCTGCTCATCGTGATGAAGGGGCTGCCGCTCGCCTATTCGAAGGACATGCAGGAGGACAAGGAAGGCACCTTCGACGCCCTGCAATCGCTCTCGCTGTGCCTTGCCGCCATGGCCGGCATGGTGCGCGACCTCGAACCCGTGGCCGAGACGCTCAAGCGCGCGGCGGGCTCCGGTTACGCCACCGCGACCGATCTCGCCGATTGGCTGGTGCGCGAGTTGAACATGCCGTTCCGGCAGGCCCACCACGTCACGGGCCGCGTCGTCGCGGCGGCCTCCGAGCGCAGCATCGGGCTGGAGGAACTCTCCCTCGAAGACATGCGGGCGATCGAGCCGGGCATCACGGACGCGGTCTTCGCGGTCCTCGGCGTCGAGAATTCGGTGGCAAGCCGGACCAGCTATGGCGGCACCGCCCCGGACAACGTGCGCCGGCAGGCGGAGGGCTGGCTGGAGAAGCTCGGCCCTGTGGAGAAGTAGGGGCAACCCTGCGGGAACAGGCACGGAAAATGCGGCGTTCAGGATTCAGCTAACTGAGCTTGGCTATCCGACCGTCCGAACCCGCGGAGTGCCATCGATGAACGTTGAGAGTTGGATCACCGTCGAGGAGACGCCCGCCCTGGCCGCCCAGGCGATGGCGGTCATCGATGCTCGCCTCGCGCGGCTCACCGATGCGGAACGAGACGCCTTCTGGGCCTCGATCCGCAAGGCCTACAACACGCCCTACAACGATCCGGTGAAGCCAGCGCAGCCCAAGCCGGTCGAGCCGACGCCCGGCCCCGCTCCGTCGGCGGTCGAGATCCGGCTTCCCGCGATTGATCCGTCGATCGACCTGCCCGCGGCGGCACTCGCCTCGGCGACGCTCGCAGCGGAGATGCGGGCGGCCTGACACTGCATCCGGCCGGTTCAGGCGGCGTCGCCGGGTGTGGCGCATGGCCGTTTTCGGTTAATCGGAGCGGTCAGGGGTTTCCTGTTCCGCTGCGGCCCGTCATCCTGACCGTGCGTGAAGATGGCCGGCCCGGCCGTCCGTACACCCGAGTCATGATGCAGCGGCACCGCCTTTCGATCTCTCATCCCGCCTCTCGCCCCGGCCGCCCCCTCGCGGCCCTTATGCTGGCCGCCGCGGCGGCCGCGGCGCTGCCCGGCCCGTCCGGGGGCGCCCTGGCGCAGGAGGGCATACAGGGCGCGGAGATCATCCTCGCCCGGTCGAGCCGCCGCCAATCCAAGAGTTCGGCGCTGCCGCCGGGGATGCAGCAGGCGGTGCCGCTGGCGGTGTTCGGCGACTGGAACGTCTTCACCAACGGCGCCCAGGGCCGCGACAAGCTCTGCTACGTCATCGCCCAGCCGACGACCCGTAGCCCCAAGACGCTCGCGCGCGACACAGGCTACCTGTTCGTCACCTTCCCCAAGGGCGGCGCCCAGGGGGAGATCGCGGTAATGCTCGGCTTCAAGCCCAAGCCCGCCGCAGCGCAAGCCAAGCCCGGCGCGGCCGCCGCCCCGAGCGACCCCTACCTGACCGTCGGCAGCACCCGCTACGGCCTCGTGGCGAAGGACGAGAACGCCTGGATACAGAACCAGGCCGACGAGCCGCGCATCGTCGCGGAGATGAGCCGGACCCAGACCGCGACGGTCCGCACGACCTCCCAACGCGGCAAGCCGACTCAGGACGAGTATGCGCTGGGCGGCTTCGCCGACGCGCTCAAGCGCGCCCGCGAGGAGTGCAAGTAGGTCTTCGCCTCAGCAGGCCGCATCGCCGGCCTTCCGCGCAAGCAGGCTGAGCCGGGATCGCCGCGGTTTCGCAATCGACGACGCTTCTGAAGCAAACGCCCAAAAACAAGCCGGCGGCCCGAATCGGCGCCGCCGGCTGTTCTCATGCGGAATGTTGCGACGGATCACACCACCGCGCGCAGGCGCGGCTGGCGGCCTTTCTCGCGGGCCGCGCGGGCTGCTTGCTCCACGTTGCGGAACAGCGTGCCGTCGAGCCCATCGAAGCGGCGCTCGGACGAGAAGAAGCGGACACCGCCGCGCTCGGGCACGGCAATGCCGGCGGTGACGTCGCCGATCTCGATCACGCGGGCGGGGGTCGCGTCCGCGACGGAGAGGTCGAGCGCGTCATCGTCGAGGTAAGCGGTCTGGACACGGGTCATGACGGGGTGAACTCCTGCGGCCTTCGTCGGCCGGTTATCGGCAAGGCGTTCGTGGGCGCTGCTCTAGCCCACGGATGTGACTGTCTGCCGACAACATCCCCACACCCGGCCACGCCATCCGCCGGGCAATCTCGAATTCTTCCAAATAAAGACACCATTCACGGCCAGTCCTCCTCTCTCGCGAGGACCACGGCGCAAGTGCGTCGTGATGCATTAGCGTTTGATAACGCGGCGCAAGCTTGCCACTACAAATCACCGCGGCGCGAAGTCGTTCGCACGTCCTAAAGATGAGGTGTCCCACCTCAACCGTCAACGGAATGTTCTTTCGAAGTTCAGCTTGACAGGGAAAGATCGCGCCGCGATTCGCGTGATCCGCGGCGCGTCTCGCCTGTCGGGGACGGGCTTACGCCGAACCTAGCAAAGCCCGGGCCGAAACCGGCCTCAGGCCCCGGCGACGATGCGCCCGAGATCGGCATGCGCCGAGAACACCGCGTCGGCCCCGGCATCGAGGAGATCCCGTCCCGCCCGGTCGTGGCCCCAATGCCCGCCGCCGGTGAAGCCGACGACCCGCATGCCGGCCGCCCGCGCCGCCTGCACCCCCGGCACGCTGTCCTCGATCACGAGGCAGTGTTCCGGCGCGATGCCCATCCGCTCCGCCGCGAACAGGAACAGGTCCGGGAACGGCTTTCCGCGCGCCACCTGTGCGGAGGAGAAGACGCGCCCCTCGAACAACGGCAGCAGCCCGGTGAGCCCGAGCGAGCGGCGCAGCCGCACCGGATCGCTGCTGGAGGCGACGCAGAACGGCAGAGGCAGGAGGCCGAGCGCGTCGGCGATCCCGGCCATGGCGGCCAGTTCCGCCTCGAAGGCGGCGAGCGTCTCCGCCTTCACCCGCTCGACGAAGCCGTCCGGGGCCGTGACCCCGTCCTCGCGGGCGACGCGCTCCATGATCGAGGTCATGGAGGTTCCGGCAAACCGCTCCCGCACGCTGTCGAGGCTGATGGCGAGCCCGATCCCGTTGAGCCCACGCGTCAGGGTCGCGAGGCTGATCGGCTCGCTGTCGATCAGCACGCCGTCGCAGTCGAAGATCACGAGGGCGAGGGGAGGCGAGGCGGGGAAGGCATCCGTCATCGGCGGCTCGTCTCGCACGGCAGTTAGAGCACCGCAACGCAGTTGTCGGGTCCTCGCCCGGCGTGTAGCCCGGCAGCATGCGCACCTATCTCGGCCTCGCGACGACCTTCCACGATCCGGCGCTCGCCCTCGTCGGGCCGGACGGGACCGTGCTGTTCGCCGAGGCCGCCGAGCGCTACCTGCAATACAAGCGCGCCCCGAATTGCGAGCCCGATCCCGGCACCCGCATGGCGGGCCTGCTGAAGCGTCACGTGCCCGAGGGGACGGATCTCGTCATCGCCACCTCCTGGGGCGAGCAGTTCTCGGAGTTTCTCCAGGGGCAGGCGGCGTCGGGCGCCTTCGAGCTGCCGGCCTTGGCCGCGCACCCCTCCACCCTCAACCGCTCCTTCGTGCCGGAGCGGGCCGAGCGCGTCTTCATCGCCGACCTCCACGCCATGCAGGCGCGGGCCGGCAACGGCACGGTGTTGGCGCTCGACAACGAAACCCGCGGACTCAGCGGCAAGCCGCGGGCGACCATTGCCGGGCGGCGGCGCTACGCCCACCATTTGGCGCACGCCGCCTACGCCCTGTGGAGCAGCCCGTTCGAGGAGGCGACCGCGCTCATTGTCGACGGCATGGGCGAGACCGGCGCCGCGGCGATCTACCGCCTGACGAACGGGCGCATCGAGGAGGTGCGGCGTCACCGCGGGCGCGGCTCGGTCGGCTTCCTCTACGGGCTCGTCACGGATCTCGCCGGCTTCGACCAGATCAAGGGCGAGGAATGGAAGATCATGGGGCTCGCGCCCTATGGCCGGACCGACCCCGACCTGATGGCGCTGCTGCGCCGCCTGTTCTCGGTCGAAGAGGGCCGCCTGAAATTCGCCGACGAGGCCACCGTGCAGGCGGTGGCCGCCGAGATCCTGTCGCGGCGCCCGAAGGACGTCGGCGAGCAGGGCTGGGCCGACCTCGCCCGCTGCGGCCAGGACATTTTTTCGGAGCTGATGGACGTGCTGGTGGCCGAGGCTTGGCGGCTGGCGCCCGGCGAAAACCTCGTCATCGCCGGCGGCTGCGGGCTCAACTCCTCTTACAACGGGCGCGTGCTCGGGCGCTCGGGCTTCCGACATCTGCACGTGCCCTCGGCCCCGGCGGATGATGGTAACGCCATCGGCGCCGCGTGGCTGGCACTCGCCGAAGACGATCCCGACTGGAAGGGGCCGGCGCGCGCGACGCGCCCGCTCACGCCCTATCTCGGCTCGCTCGTTTCCACCGAGCCGCTGGAGCGGATGGCCGAGTGGGAGCCCCGTGCCCGCCGCCTCGGCCACGAGGGCGTGACGCGGGAGGCGGCGAAGATTCTGGCCGAGGGCGGGCTCGTCGGCTGGGTCCAGGGCCGGGCGGAGTTCGGCCCGCGTTCGCTCGGCAACCGCTCGATCCTCGCCGACCCGCGCCCGGCCCACGCCAAGGCGTCGCTCAACGCCAAGGTGAAGTACCGCGAGGCGTTCCGCCCCTTCGCGCCCTCGATCCTGGCCGAGGCCGGGCCGGACTGGTTCGAGGATTATGCCGACAGCCCCTACATGGAGCGCACGCTCGTGTGGCGCGAGGCGGTGCGGGATCAGGTGCCGGCGGTGGTCCATGCCGACGGCACCGGCCGGCTCCAGAGCGTGACGCGCGAGCGCAACCCGGCCTATGCGGCTCTGATCGAAGCGTTTGCTGATCTCACCGGCGTGCCGATCCTGCTCAACACGAGCTTCAACGTGATGGGCAAGCCGATCCTCCACACGGCGGAGGATGCGATCCTGATGTTCTATACCACCGGCCTCGATGCCATCGTGGTCGAGGACTGGATCCTGACGAAAAAGGCGCCCGCCTGAAGCGGACGCCCTTTATCCTTACGCATGATGCAGTCGCGAGAATTACTCGCAGACCTCGACCCGGCGGTAGGTGAACTCGACCTCGTCGAGCCACACCTTGCGGCGCTCGTAATGGCAGATCGGGCCCCGGCGCGGCGGCGGCGCCATGTAGACCGGCTCCTCCTCGACATAGACCCGGCGCGCGGGCGGCGGGGACGGAGGCGCGGCCCCGTTGAGGAGCGCGCCGACGGCGAGGCCGCCGATGACGCCGGCCGCGGCGCCACCGATCAGGGCCCCGTTGCGGCCGTCGCGAGCGGAGGCCGGAGCGGCGGAGAGAACCGCAGCGCCGAGAAGCGCGGCGCAGATGCCCTTGCGGGCGAGAACGGAGAGGGACAGGGCGGGCACGCGAACCGATCCTTTGGACAACCGGATTATTCAGGCACGTGAGCCCGAATTAATCCGGCCAAGCTTAAGGATTGGCGAACGCGCCGTTGCTGGTGGTTCAGAGTGCCTCGCAAAACGCCCGATCACCGATCGAGTCCCCTCTGGGCATGCCGGCGCAGCGGGCGTTTTGTGAGAAACACTCAGATCACCTCGTCGAGGCTCTTCACGACCGCGCGAGGCGGCTGGTCGGGGTACTCGTCGGGCTGTCCCTTCCGGTTCACCCACACCGCGTCCAAGCCGAAGGCGGTGGCCCCCGCGATGTCCCAGCGGTTCGAAGAGAAGAACGCCACGCGGTTCCGGTCGGTGGCGAGCTGATCCAGAACCATCTGGTAGGCGGCCGGCGCCGTCTTGAAGGTCCGGATGAGATCGACCGAGAGCACCGCGTCGAGCCGCTCGCCCAGGCCGGACGAGGCCACCGCGCGCTCCAACATCGCCGCGTCGCCGTTGGAGAACAGCGCGGTCTTCACGCCGCCCTCGCGCAGCCGCTCCAGAACGCCGGGCACCTCGGCATAGGCGTCGAGGTCGCGATAGGCATCGAGGAGCTTTTCGCGAAAATTCCGGTCGATCTCGGGGTGCTTCGCCAAGGCGAAATCGAGAGCACGCTGGGTCAAATCCCAGAAAGCGACGTAGCGGCCCATCAGGCCGTGCACCCAGGAATATTCGAGCTGCTTGGTGCGCCAGACCTCAGAGAGGCTGTCCGCCTGAGGCCCGAGCGCACCGGCATGGCGCGCGACCGCCGAATGCACGTCGAACAGCGTGCCGTAGGCGTCAAAAACGGCGTAGCTTTCGCCGGGGCGGAGATGAGGATGAGCCATACCGGGTGAGATGAGGCGCGGGCCCGATCCGGAAAGCCTACCTGCGGCGCAATCGCACGCCGAACGCGCCCATCACGGCAAGCAGCGTGCCGGCGTAAGCGAGCGCCCCGGCCAAGCCGAGGAGGGCGAGCACCGCGATCTCGCGCAAATGCGGCAGGGCGGGCACGATCCGCTCGGCGAAGGGCAGGCCGTAGACGGCGAGCACCGCCAGCACCGCACTCGCCACGATGACCGCGGCGACGGTGACGCCGAGCACCCGCCCCGGCGCGGTCCAGCCGCGGCGCAGCGCCAGCCCGTAGAGCAGAGCGAGGTTGATCCACTGGGCGATGGCGGTGGCGAGCGCGAGGCCCGCGACACCGTAGGGGCCGGTCAGCACGAGCTTCAGCGCGACGTTGACGGCGATCGCCGTGAGCGAGGCGTAGAGCGGCGTCGTCGTGTCCTGCCGGGCGTTGAAGCTCGCCACGGCCGAGCGCACCATCACCACGGCGGGCAGGGCCAGCCCGTAGGCCGCGAGCACGGAGGCGGCGCGGGCGGCATCCTCGGCGGTGAAGGCGCCGCGCTGGAACAGGGCCGCCATGATCAGCCCCGGCAGCGTCAGGAAGGCGATGGTGAAGGGGGCCGAGAGCGCCAGCGAGAAGCCCGCGGCCCGGTTCTGCGCCGCATGCGCGCCGGCCACGTCGCCCGCGGCGATGCGCCGGCTCATCTCGGGCAGGAGCACCGTGCCGGCGGCGATGGCGATGACGCCGAAGGGCAGTTGGTAGAGCCGGTCGGCGTAGTACAGCGCCGAGACCGCACCGGTCGGCAGGAAACTCGCGATGATGGTGTCGGCAAAGGTCGCGATCTGGAAGCCGGCCGAACCGATCACGGCGGGCCCCAGGATCTTGAAGAAGCGGATCATGTCGGGATCGCGCAGGGTCGGTTTGGTCAGCCGCGGCGCGTAAGCGCGTCGGCGCGCATCCCACCACACAAGCGCGAATTGCAGCACGCCCGAGACCGAGACGCCCCAGGCCGCGGCATAGGCCGCGTTCGGGAACAGGAAGGCCAGGGCGAGTGCCATCAGCATCGAAAGGTTGAGCAGCACCGGCGCGCCGGCCGCGGCGGCAAAGCGCCGATGCGCGTTGAGGATGCCGGAAAACAGCGTCACCAGCGTCATGAACAGCAGGTAGGGGAAGGTGATCCGCGTGAGGCTCACGGCCAGGGCGAACCGCTCCCCATCCTCCGAGAAGCCCGGCGCCAGCGCCCGCACGATCCAGGGCATCGCCGGAAGCGCGAGGGCGAGCAGCACCACCTGCACGATCAGCATCAGGGTGAAGACGCGGTCGGCGAAGCGCGCGGCCACACCCTCGGCACCCGCCTGCTCCAGATGGGTGTAGGCCGGCACGAAAGCGGTGTTGAACGCCCCCTCGCCGAAGATCGCACGGAAGTGGTTCGGCAGGCGGAAGGCGACGACGAAGGCATCGGCCATCGGCCCGGCCCCCATCACGGCGGCCGTGACCACGTCGCGGGCAAAGCCCGTGACCCGCGAGACCAGCGTCCAGCCGCCGACGGAGAGGATCGAGCGGATCATGTTTTGGCAGACGATCCCGTGCGAACGGCCGATCCCATTCAGGCCCTCATCCCGAGGTGCCGCGAAGCAGCCTCGAAGGATCTTCCAGGGATCGCGCGGGATCTGGAAGATCCTTCGAGGCCCGCTGACGCGGGCACCTCAGGATGAGGGCGCGGGTGGGATCGCCTTGCCTTGGCAGTAAGCCTCCGGGGCTAGGCGCGACAAGGACCGTTGAGTCACGGCGACGCCGAAAAGCTGCCGGCCGATCGGCTCAGGGCTCAAGGCCGAGCTGCCGCCGGAACTCCTCCAAAGGCACAGGTGGAGGCGACTCACGCGGTTCCTCGATCACGCTGGCCGCTGGCGGCTGCCATGAGCCATTCGCTTCCACGACCCATCGTCCCTTTCGCGAACTCGCAATCAGTCGGGAGCCGTCGGTGCCTTCGAAGACGACGCTCCAAATCGGACGATCCGACTTCCACAGGGAGCTGGCGGAGTCGTACATCGACGCGTTCGGGCCGGCATTGAGCACCAATTCGGGGATGATGGCCTCACTGGTCAACCGAGCGATCATCGTCATGCAGAGCCCTTCTCGGCAATCGTCCTCGACCCGCAGGAAGATCGTATCGCCCTCCCGCCATGAATCACCGAGGATCTTGGTGTTGGCCAGCGCCGCTTCCGCATCCCCTGGCCGTTCGACGCGAAGCATCGACGCCACCCGTTCCCTCAGGATCGCCGGGAGCGGAGTATCGATGGGAACGCGTGCCGACGCTGCATGAACGGCGCTTATGGCGGCGAAGCTCAGAATCGCGGTCGCGAAAGCCCCATAGCGCCACCTCATCCGAACTCTAGGCACGACGGAGACTCCTACAATGCTAGGCTACACCGAATCTCGACTGTATACAGCGGCTTGACGCATTTCAGCGAGACTGACGTCGCCTATCCGGGAGCACCGCCGGGCGCACGGCGCGTGAGTGTCTCACCCGTCGGATGCAGCCAAGGCGGACGACGCCCCATACGATCGCTTCGACCCCACAACCTTTCATCTCCGTCTTGATGAACCGCCCGAACGATCCCGCCCCCACCCTCCGTGCAATCTCCGAGAGCATGTCCCACCAAGCGGTGGCATAGGTCGATGCGCGGCTCGACGCAATCCGGGCCGAGCACGGGGTTGCACTGCCACTCGCCATCGAAAGCGGAAGCCGCGCCTGGGGCTACCCGTCGCTCGACAGCGATTACGATTGCCGCTTCGTCTTCGTGCGCCCGCTCGACGCCTACCTGACGCCTTGGCCGCTGCGCGACGTGATCGAGACACCGATCGAGGGTGACCTCAACGTGAACGGGTGGGATCTCGGCAAGGCCCTGACGCTGCTCCTCAAGGGCAACGCCGTCATCCTCGAGTGGCTGACCTCGCCCATCGTCTACCGGGGCGATGCGGCGTTTCGCGACGATTTCCTCCGGCTCGCCGCCGCGGTCGCGTCCCGTGCGGCGATCGGGCGGCACTATCTGCGCCTCGGCGAGCGGCAGAAGATTTTGGCCTTCTCGGAGGGCGAGGACGTTTCGCAGAAGAAGATTTTCTACATTCTGCGGCCCGCGGCGGCCCTGCGCTGGCTGCGCCTGCATCCAGAGGCGGCAGTCGCGCCGATGAACTTCTCGCAACTCATGGCAGCGTGCGCGCCACCGGCCGCGGTGCAAGCGATCTGCGACGACCTGCTGGCGCGCAAGGCGGTGACACGAGAATTCGGGCGGGCGCCGCTTCCGCCCGAACTGGCCGCTTTCGTGGAGGGTGAATTCGCCTGGGGCAACGAGACCTTCGACACCGCGGCAGTGCGCATCACGCCGGAGGCGCAAGATGCAGCGGAAAACTTCTTCCGACGCTGGGTGCGCCGGCTCGACCCGGCGCATTGAAGCGGGGCGGGCGGCGCGAACGCCGCCCGAGACGAGAGGCGAATTACTTCGCTTCGCCGTACAGCTTCTCGACGTACTCCCAGTTCACGAGGTTCTCGATGAACGCCTTGAGGTAGTCGGGGCGGCGGTTGCGGTAGTCGATGTAGTAGGAGTGCTCCCACACGTCGACGCCGAGGATCGGGGTCGCGCCGTGGACCAGCGGGTTCTCGCCGTTCGGGGTCTTCAGGATGGCGAGCTTGCCGTCCTTGACCGCAAGCCAGGCCCAGCCGGAGCCGAACTGGCCGACGCCGGCCTGGATGAAGTCCGCCTTGAACTTCTCGTAGCCGCCGAGATCCTCGTCGATCTTCTGAGCGAGCGCGGCCGGGGGCTGACCGCCGCCGTTTGGCTTCATCCAGTTCCAGAAGTGGAGGTGGTTGAAGTGCTGGCCGGCGTTGTTGAAGAGCGCCTGATTGGTGTTGTAACTCGCCTTGACGATCTCCTCGACGCTCTTGCCGGCGAGGTCGGTGCCTTCGAGCAGCTTGTTACCGGTGTCGACATAGGCCTTGTGGTGCTTGTCGTGGTGAAACTCGAGGGTTTCCTTCGACATGTAGGGCCCCAGCGCATCGTAGGCGTAGGGCAGCTCGGGCAGGGTGAACGTCATGCGTGTCTCCTGGGTTGTCCGGGTCTCGCGGGAAGCGAAGGCGAAGCGCGCAGGCCGTTTGAAGCGCGCGGCCGGCGAGGTGACGCGCGGGTAGGTAAGTCGGTGGACCGGGCTCGGCAACGCCAGCGGAGCCGTATCCGTGCGCATGTCACCGTTCCGGGCGGGGCATCCACCGTTTTGCGAAGGGCATCCGCCGCTGCCATCGCTCGATGCGGTGCGTGAGGACACCGCAAGGCGGGCACTCCCCTGTGCATGGAGCGACGGAAAGGCCGGTTTCCGCGCGGGGCGTGGCCGTGCGATTTTGCAATGAGCGGGCGGGGGGTTATCCTGTGGCCCTCACGCCGCCCGCGACAGTCAGTCGAGAGTACCATGGTCGTCGCGCTGCTCGCGCTCAGTTCCGTCATGATCCTCGGGGGCATCGCCGCCGTGGTCCAGGGCTTTCCCTATGTCCGGCTGGAGAGCGGGCTGGCGATGGTGATCGGCGGCTCGACCGCGGCGTCGGCCGGCGTCGTCCTGCTCGGCCTGACGGCCATCGTCTACCGCCTGCGCACGCTCCACGGCGCTGTCGAGAGCCTGCGCGAGGCATCTCCCCCGTTGAGCATCCCGGCCGCAACGCCGGCCGGAACGGTGCCCTGGGAGGCACCGGAAGCGCCGGCCTTCACGGCTCCCGAGGTTTCGCCGCCGGAGCGGCCCTCGTTCACCGGTCTGGGGATGGCCGGCGCGGGGGCGGCCGGTCTCGCGGGGCTGTCGATCGGCGCGTTGCGGCCGGGCGCGCGCGGCTCTGAGCCGGTTTTCGAGGATCCGACGCCCTCGGCCGAACCGCAGCCGAGCGCCGTCGAGCCGCTGCTGCCCAACCTGCTGCCGGAGGCCGCGCCGCGTGCGAGCGATGACGACCTGTTCCGCAGCCCCGAGCCCGCGCACGAACCCGAGCGGGCGCCGGCCTTCCCCGAACCCGAGCCGGTGACGCTTCCGAACCCGGTCGCCGAGGAGCGGGACGCGGCGCGGATCGCGGCCCAGACGCCCGCGGCCGAACCGATCGGCCTGCGCTCCTTCCTCGACGAGCCGGCGCCTGCACCTTTGCCGGAGGTGCAGCCCGAGCCGGAAGCCGTCGCGCCTGCGCCGCAAGAGGTCGTGGCGCACGAGACGGAGGCTCAGGAGCCGGAGGCGAATGCCCCGGAGGAGCGGCACGCGGTCGGTTCCTACGCGTCGGGCGCCAACACCTACGTGATGTTCTCCGACGGCTCGATCGAGGCGGATACGCCGCGCGGCCGCTTCACCTTCGCCTCGCTCGATGAGCTGAAGAGCTTCGTCAATGCCGGCGGCGAGGAGGCACGGGGCGCGGCCTGAGGCTGCGCATCCCGGCCGATCTCAAGACTTGTGAAATTTTATGCGCGTGAAGCCGGAGGAGGTCGCGGCCTCCTCCGATCCCATCGCGCGGCCCAACCACATCCTCTTCCCCACATGCCGGTCCGATGACGGGGCGCCTGCCCCTCACGCCAGCGGGTTGAGCGCCGGGTTTCGCGCGGGCAGGGGCGCGGCGAGCGTCAGGTGGAATCCCTCGGGCGCGTAATCGGTCGTGATCTGCGCCTGAACCTGTGCGGTCAGCACCCGTTGCAGCAGGCGTGAGCCGAAGCCCTGGCGGGTCGGCGGGGCGACGGGAGGACCACCGCTCTCGCGCCAATCGAGATGCAGCACACCGGCCTCGACGCTCCACGTGATCGCGACCCGTCCGCGGCCGGTGGAGAGCGCGCCGTACTTGGCGGCGTTGGTGGTCAATTCGTGGATCGCCATGCCGATCGGAACGGCGATCTCGGAGGGCAGGTCCACCGACGGGCCGTCGAGGACGATGCGCAGATCCGGCGAGGTCTCGGTCTCGCTCTCGGCATAGGGCATCAGTTCGGAGGCGAGCAGGTCGCGCAGGCTCGCCGTCTGCCATGTGGCCTCGGTGAGCACGCTGTGGGTGTGGGCGAGCGACTTGATGCGGCCGACGAAGGCCTCGTGGAAGCTGTCGATGCTGGTGGCGGTGCGCGCCGTCGAGCCGACGATGGCCTGGACGGTGGCCAGCGTGTTCTTCACCCGGTGGTGTAGCTCGCGGATCAGGAGGCTGCGGCGCTCCTCCGAGAGGTGGCGGTCAGTCACGTCGGCGACGACGCCGATCAGGCGCCGCGGCAGCCCGCCCGGCCGGGTCCGCTCGAACCGGCCGGCCATGTCGATGGTGCGCCAGAGGCCGTCGTCGTGGCGGCGGATGCGGCCGGTGGCGTGCAGGATCGTGTCCTCGCGCAGCGCCCGCAAGATCGCCTGCCGGAAGACCGGGCGATCCTCGGGATGGAGGATCTCATTGAGGAAGGCGGACTTGCCGATGCTGCCCTCTTCCGGCCGACGGCCGAAGATCGCGAACATCCGCTCGTTCTCCCAGGTCGCCCGGTCGTCGAGGACGTGCCACTCGAAAATGCCGAGGTCGGCGACCGTGGTGGCGACCCGCAGGCGCTCCTCGCGTTCGGCCAAGGCCTCCCGAGCCTCGACCCGAGTGGTGACGTCCTGCACCACGCCGACGATGCCGATGGGCGCGCCGTCGGCGGCAAGCAGCGCCTCGCCGCGGGCGCCGATCCAGATCTCGGCGCCGTCGGTGGCGCGTCGAAAGCGGGTCTGGAACGCATAGGGGCGACGCTCGGCGATCGCCGCGGCGACCGCGGCCTGGATCCGTTCGGCGTCTTCGGGATCGACCTGGCCGCGCATCCCCTCCCAGGTGACGGAGCGCCCCGGCGCATAGCCGAGGATCTGCGCTGCGCGGCGGGAAAACACCATCTGACCGGTGACGAGATCCCAGCGCCACTCGCCGAGCCCCGCAGCCGTCAGGGCGTCGCGGTTCTGCTCGGCCCGGACGAGATCGTCGGCATCGACGAGATTCACCACCGCGACCGTCTCGCTGCCATCCTCTCCGGACAGGGTCAGGCGCAGATCGAGGCTGGTGCCATCCGCCCGCAGCCAACGGCGGATGCCGGCCTTCAGACCGGGCGTCTCGCCGTCGAACGCGTCGCGGCCGATCACGTGGTCGATCGGGCGGCCATCGAGGGCACCCGAGGGGTAGCCGAGCCAGCGGTACAGGCAGGGATTGGCGGTGCGGATCGTGCGTCCATCGGGCGCGAAGACGGCGAGCCCCACCGGCGCGCGGTCGAAGGCCGCGCGGTACAAGGCGGGCGACAGGTCCGCCGGTCGAGAGCCCTTGTCCGCGCTGTCGTACACGATACTCCCCGTTCAGCCGCCCGCCGCGGGTGCAAGCGGGACCGTCCGGAGGGCGGCACCATGACGGAGGTCGCCGCGGACAACAAGATGCCCGAGCGAGGCAAGCCTCATCGACCGCTGCCGGTCAACAGGCGCGGCAGGGCTGCCATCAGCATAAACCCTGCGCGGATCACCGCACCGGCATCGCCGACCGCGCCGCGCACCAGCGCCCGGCCGAGGCGGACGGGCAGGTTCACGGCCAGGGCGGCAGCCAGGACGGCGAGCGACACCGCCCGGCCGTGATGCTTGTGGGCGTAGAGCGCCTGCGCCCGCAGGAAGTAGAACAGGCGACGGTCCTTCACCGCCTCGGTGGTGCCCTGGCCGCGGTGACGGATCTCGGCCCCTGCGACATGGCACACCGCAAAGCCGGCAGCGGCAGCGCGGGCGCAGAGGTCGGCATCCTCCCAGTAGACGAAGAAGCGCTCGTCGAACCCACCGAGCGCCGCGAAGAGCGGGCGCCGGATCATCAGGAACGCGCCCATCACCGCATCGACCGGCCGGGTCTCGGCGTGATCCCAATCGAGCAGGAAGTGCGGCGCCACGCGGCCGGGCAGCAGGCGGTCGAGGAACAGGGTGTGGGCGATCAGGCTCGCACCCGTCGGGTGGCGGGCGCAGGTGCGGTGCGTCTGCCCGGCGTCATCGACCAGCCGAGCGCCGACGATGCCGGTGCCGGGATCGGCCTCGAGCCGCGCGCGGGCGACGGCGATGCCGTCCCGGCTCACCTGCGTATCGGGGTTGAGAAACAGGATCGCCGCGGCCGTGCCTTGGGCCGCGCCCTGGTTGCAGGCACGGGCGAAGCCGCGATTGTCGTCGTTGCGCAGCACCGTGAGCGCGAGGCCCGGTTGATCCAGCCCCTCGGCAGAGCCGTCGGAGGAGGCGTTGTCGACGACGACGACGCGCAGATGTTCCGCTCTCTTGCTCGCGGCGAGGCTCGCGAGGCAGGCCCGGAGCTGGTCCCCGGCATTCCAATTGACGATGACGACGTCGAGAGCTGCCGTCACGGCGGCGCGTCCGCCGGCCGGCCGAGATGCCCGCCCAGCCCTTGCGCCAGGGCCGCGAGAAGGCGCGCGAGCACGCGGGGCGAGAACCGGTGACGGCTCCAGTAGAGCCCGATCTGGAGCGGCAGATAGGCGGCCTGTTTCAGCTTCCACCGGGCCGGCACGTGCGGCAGGCGCCAGCTATAGGCGGAGTTGCGCACGTATACGGCCATGCGGAACAGCGGCTGGTCGGGCATCGCCACCGGCAGGAATCGCATCCGGATCGTGCCGCGCCCGACGCTGTGCGGGATGGCGGTGCCAAAATCCATCCAGCAACTCCGGCCGCGCGCCCAGGCACGAAAGCACCATTCGAGATCGACGGCGTCGATGAAGAAATCCTCGCGGAATGGGCCGACCCTGTCGAAGGCCGCCAGATCCAGGAGCGAGCCGGAGGTCGCCAGGAACTCGACGGGTCGAAGGTTTTCGCGGCGCGGCATGCCGGGGCGCAGCGGATAGACCGGTGCCTTATGGCCGGGCTTCGGCGCCGGTGCCGGTCCGACAAGGGCCGGGGGCGGGTCTTCGCCTGCGGCCCGGTCGAGGGCATGGCCCAGCGCCTGCGCCGTCTCGACGGTGGCATCGGCATCCTGATCGAGCAGAAACAGGCGGCGGAACCCGGCGACCGTCGCCGCCTCGGCCAGCGCGTTCAGGGCGGTGGCGATGCCCTGGTTGCGGCCCTCACCGAGCCGGGTAAGCCCCGCCGCGCCCCGCAACTGCGCCAGCGCCTCGAGCGGGATGCCGCCATTGTCGTAGACGAGGACGGGCAGGCGCCCGGCAAAGCGCTCGACGATCCGCGCCACCTGTTCGGGCGAGGGACGGAAGAACACGACCGCGACGGCGGTGTCAGGGGGAGGTTCGGGGGGCGTCACGTCGGACCTGTTATCGCGGCCAAAGGCCTAGGCGTCGCCCTCACTCGACGACGAGCTTGTAGCTCAGACCGGGCTTCACCACCGCACCGCGTTGCAGGCTGTTGAGCACGAGGAAGCGATCGACGGCGCGGTCGGGCACGCTCATGCGGCGGGCCAGCCCCTCGACGGTGTCGCCCGGCGCGGCCGTGACGATCCGCAGATGCGCCGGCTTGAGGGAGGCGGTCTCCTCCGGCTCGATCGGGCGCAGGCTCTCCAGCCAGCGGCGGAAGGCCGGCTCGGGGTCGGTCGCGCCCTTGGCCGCCATGATCATGCGGTAGGTGGTCTCGCCCATGCGGATCGCCGCCAGCCGAAAGGTCCAGTCCTTGCCCCGCGACAAGGCAACAGCGGCCGAGCGCCCGCCGACGATGCGGTTCTCGACCGAGCCCGCCTCAATGGCGTCGTTCCAGGTCGCGCGCAGCACGTCTTCCAAGCTGCGGTCGCCGCTCGCTTCGACCTGATCGAACAGCAGGCGGCGGCTGCCCTCCGGCGTCGTGCCGAGCACGGCGTTGCGGGTGTTCTCGATGGCGAAGGCGTCCGGCACCTCGAAGGCGATGCTCAAGCCCGGATGCAGGAAGCGGCGACCGCGCACCAGCCCCTCGCCGGGATTGTCGCCATAGGCGAGCCCGTCGATCGCCGCGAGATAGCGGGCGCGGTCGTCGGCGCCGAGGCCGGGGGCGCCGATGCGCCGGGCCGCGCGGGTAACCAGCGCGATGCGCTCGGCGGTCGCCGGATGGGTCGCGAGCATGTCCGGCTCGGCCGCGCTGCCATTGCCGGCCTTGAGCGCCATGGTGCGCTGGAGCGCATCGAGGAAGCGGCCGGCACCGAACGCATCGTAGCCGGCCTGGGCCAGCACGCGCACACCGTTCGTGTCCGCCTCCAGCTCCTGTTCGCGGGAGAAGCGGGCGAGGGTGAACTTGGACTGGCTCTCGAGCTGCGCCCCGGTGACGGGATCGTTCAGCACATCGGCGACGACGCGGCTCACGAGTTGCGAGCGCAGGGCCATCTCGCTGCGGGCGGTGGCATGGCGCAAGGTCACGTGGGCGATCTCGTGCGCGAGCACCGCCGCGACCTCGGAGCTGTCGCCGGCAAGCGCCAGCAGGCCGCGGGTGACGTAGAGCCGTCCGCTCGGCAGGGCGAAGGCGTTGACGACGGGCGAGTCGAGCAGCGTGACCGCGTAGCTCTCCTCCGGCCGGTCGCTGGCGCGCACGAGCCGGTCGGTGATCTCGGTGATGAGCCGGTGCGCGGCGGGCGCGCGGTACTCTCCGCCGAAGGAGGCCACGAGCTTGGCGTGGTCCGCCTCATCGGAGCGCGTGCGCCCCGTCGTCTTCGGCGCCTGCTCGGGCACCGTGATGACCGCCGGCGTCAAGACGCTTCCGGTCTGGTCGGCGGCGCACGCCGCGAGCAGGCCCGCGAGCGCGGCCAGCATGCCGAGCCGCGCAAGTCCCTGACGGCCGACCCCGCATGTGCGCCGCCGCCTCAATATGTGCTGCCGATCCCCCGTCATGCCGTTCTAGCGCCGTAGCGCCCGCTCCCCCTCGACGACCTCGATGCCTTCGACGCCCGCCAGATCGATGAACGGCCCCCGACCGATCTCGACCATGCCGCGGATTCTCACGAGGCGACCCCTCAGCGTGGCCGCCGATAAACCCTGTTCGCTCAGAATCCGCCAAGAGCGTTTCTGCACGGTTACGGTCAAGCCTTGCCCGCCACGGCGCGCGAAGTCGAGATAGGTTCGGGCCGAGCGCTCGCCGACATGAAGGATGCGTCCCTCCACCACCGTGAAGCGCCCGGCGCGTGCGCTCAATGCCGCCGCATCGGTCGCGGCGAGCGGGCCACCGGCCCAGATGCCGAGCCCGGCCGCGCGTGGCGCCGACTCGAGGGTGCGGAGCGCCGGGCGGCAGAGCGTGTCGGCCTCGCCGGCATCGGCATAGGCAAGCCCGGCCGCGACCAATCCTCCGGCGAGATCGACCGGCTCCGCCTCGCCCGCGATCGCGTCGGCGCGACGGCGGCCCCAGCGGTCCTCGGCCCCGCGCTCGGTCAAAACGAGGGACGCGCCGCGATAGGCGTGCAGCCAGCCCCGCGCGGCCGCGTCAAACGCCGGCTCGTCGGGCCAGCGCAGCCCGGAGAGCACGGCCCGGCGGCCGGATGCGAGAAGCAGCTCGCCCCTGGGTCCGATCTCGGCAAGGCGGTCCGCCCGCGCGGCGGAAGCCCGGCATGCCTCCTCCACCCGTGGAGCGCCCGAGGCATCGCCCGGCGCGCCGCAGGCGGCCGCGAGCAACCAGACGAGAGCCGGGGCACCGCCTCGGCTCGTCCGGCTCCCCCGCGAGCCGATCTCGTGACCATCACCGGGCAACATCGCCACCGTTCGCGCTCGGTCTTTCGATTCAAGCGAGGATGCCGCGCGAAAAGTGCCCGGATCGCGGCACGCGCGAGCACCGCCCGCGCGCAATCGCGGATTGCCGGCGCGTGCGCTTCCCGGGCAACAGCGCGATGGTCGCGCGCTCCGGCTCATTCCTTACAACCGCTCCGGCCCGGAGCGGTTGGCGGTGCCGTGCGATGATGCTAAGCCGGTGGAGACGTCTCCGTAGCTCAGCTGGACAGAGCACAGGTTTCCTAAACTCCACAATTGGGCGCCGTGATGGGAAACCGCACGGCGGATCCACTCAAATTCGGGGAAAGCTTCCGGCGCCACGGCGCTCTGCCGATCCCGAGCCAAGCCCGAGGTCCGGTCACGGTCCACGGGAAGGTGTAGAGACTAGACGGGTGGCACCTAAAGGCTTCGTTCGAAGCCCACGGTGAAGGGATAGTCCAGACCACGAACGCGCGAACAGCGTGGCGGCGAAAGTCGAAGTGGTATGAAACCTGGGGTCGCAGGTTCGAGCCCTGCCGGGGACGCCAAACGTTTTCGCTGCCTCAGATTGCAAACAAACATTCGATACTTCCTTCGATCTGAGTGCGACGTCGCGCCGCAGCTATAACAAATGACATAACGTGTGTGTCGTTGCCATTGGCTCCTGGCGCGCCCTTGCACGAGGAAAGTTTTCGTTCGAAGCATCGCCCGAAAGAACTTGGGCAGAACGAAGATGGCAGGCCAGAAGACCGATGAGCGCGACGTCCTTCTCGGACGTCGCATTGCCGAGCAACGCAAACGCTCGAAGCTGACGCAGCGAGCGGTCGCCGACAGCTTCGGGATGTCTGCCGCGCAACTCCAGAAGTACGAAAAAGGCGTCAACCGGATCAGCGCGATTCATCTCGCGATCCTCAGTCGGCTTACCAATACTCCGGTTTCCGACTTCCTCGACGGCATTCCGCATCCGGACCCGGAAACGGAACGCGGTTTTTCAGACAATGGCCAGCACGCTTATGCTGTCGAGCCGTGGTCTGATCTCGCCCGCGCCTTCGCTCGCCAGTTCACCGAAACATTCACCGAGCAACAGCGCCGCGAACTCTCCGCCGCCGTCGAGATCCTCAGTCAGGAACTCAAGGGCTGACAGTCGCAGCCGCAGGCGGGAATCACAAGACGAGAGCGCACGCGGCAGCGTTCGTTAAAACGGACGATTTCGCCATTCCGGCTTGACCGTCCGTTACGGCGATGCGACAAGCCGCGCCTCTGGAGACCAGGGTAAGCGCCGTGACACACGAGGCGCGCCCGACAATCGGGGGTGCACACGATGCCTCGTTCCGACTACCTCTTCACCAGCGAATCCGTCTCCGAAGGCCACCCCGACAAGGTGAGCGACCGGATCTCGGACACCGTGGTCGATGCCTATCTCTCGGCCATGCCGGAGGCGCGTCTCGGCGTCGAGACGCTGACGACGACCAACCGCGTCGTGATCGCGGGTGAGGTGCGCGGCCCCGATTCCGTGACCTTCAAGGATCTGGAAGAGCTGACCCGTGAAGCCGTGCGCGACATCGGCTACGAGCAGTCGGGCTTCCACTGGAAGAACAACGACGTCGCCATCCACCTGCACGCGCAGTCGGCCGACATCGCGCAGGGCGTGGACGCCGCCGGCAACAAGGACGAGGGCGCGGGCGACCAGGGCATCATGTTCGGCTACGCCGCCGACGAGACCCCGGCACTGATGCCGGCCCCGATCTTCTACGCTCACAAGATCCTCAAGGACCTCGCCGACGCGCGTAAGGCCAAGCAGGGCGACGCTGCCAAGCTCGGCCCCGATGCCAAGAGCCAGGTCACCGTGCGCTACGCCAACGGCCGCCCGGTCGAGGTGACGCAGATCGTGCTCTCGACGCAGCATCTCGACGAGTCGCTCGACTCGGCCGACGTGCGCGCCATCGTCGAGCCCTACATCCTCGCAGCTCTGCCGCAGGGCTGGGTCAACGAAGGCACCGCCTGGCACGTCAACCCGACCGGCAAGTTCGTGATCGGCGGCCCCGATGGCGATGCCGGCCTCACCGGCCGCAAGATCATCGTCGACACCTACGGTGGCGCGGCGCCCCATGGCGGCGGTGCCTTCTCCGGCAAGGACCCGACCAAGGTCGATCGTTCGGCCGCCTATGCCGCCCGCTATCTGGCCAAGAACGTCGTCGCCGCCGGCCTTGCCCGTCGCGCCACGATCCAGCTCTCCTACGCCATCGGCGTGGCCAAGCCCCTGTCGATCTACGTCGATCTGCACGGCACCGGCACGGTGGACGAGGCGAAGCTCGAGACGGTCCTCATGGACGCCCTCGATCTCTCGCCCCGCGGCATCCGCACGGCGCTTCAGCTCAACAAGCCGATCTACGCCCGCACCTCGGCCTACGGCCATTTCGGCCGCGAGCCCGATGCCGATGGCGGCTTCTCCTGGGAGAAGACCGACCTCGCCGACAAGCTGAAGTCGGCGTTCTGAGCCCGAACCATGATGGGGAGGGATGACGACATCCCTCCCGAGACGGGCGGGACGGCGGAGACCGAGCGGGCCTTCTACGGGCGCCGAAAGGGCAAGCGCCTGCGTCCGGGCCAGGAGCAGCGCCTCGAAGGGGCGCTGCCGGGCTTACGCGTCGCGCTCCCCGAGCGCGGCGAGTTCCTCGATCCGCCGAGCCTGTTCCCGGTTGATGTCGACGAGGTCTGGCTGGAAATCGGCTTCGGCGGCGGCGAGCATCTCGCGGCGCAGGCCGAGGCTCACCGCCAAGCCGGCATCATCGGCTGCGAACCCTTCGTCAACGGCGTGGTCAAGCTGCTGCGCGCGGTGGACGATCGCGGCTTGCGCAACGTCCGCGTCTGGGACGAGGACGCGACCGCTCTGCTTGCCGCCCTGCCGGATGCGAGTCTCGCCCGCGTCTACCTGCTCTATCCCGATCCCTGGCCGAAACGCCGCCAGCGCAAGCGCCGCTTCGTGTCGGACGCCTCGCTCGCCGAGATCGCCCGGGTGCTGCGCCCCGGCGGCCATTTCCGCTTCGCCAGCGATATCGACGACTATGTCGGCTGGACCCTGGTCCGCGCCGCCCGTTGCCCGCAACTCCGCTGGAGCGCCGAGACCGCCGACGACTGGCGCAAGCCGTTCGCCGGCTGGCCGGGCACCCGCTACGAGGCCAAGGCCCTCGCGGCCGGCCGGCTGCCGAGCTACCTCACGTTCGAGCGGGTCGCCGCAGACTGATCCGGCGGCCGAACACGCCCTCATCGCCCAACGAAGCCGAAGCGATCCAGCGCGCCGCCTTTCTCTGAAAGGTCGCGCGGCTGGATCGCTTCGCTGTCGTTCGCGTTCGACGGCCGGCTGAACGATTTTTGGATGATGAGGACACGCGGCGAAATCGTGTGCGCGCCCTCGCGACCCGGATGCAGGCCGGATGTCGAGACGCCCCGACATCCGACGGAAGCAACCGCTTCCAGCGGGCCTCAGCCCGCCTTCGTCTTCGACGTAGCCTTCTTTGCAGCCGCCGGCTTGGCCGCAGCCTTCGTCGCCGGCGCCTTGGTGGTCGCCTTGGCCGCCGTCTTGCGCACGGCCGGCTTCTTTGCCTCGCCGGCCTCCGCCTTCTTCGCCGGCGCACGAGCGCGGGTCGCCGTCTTGCGAACCGGCTTCTTGCCGCCGCCGGAGGCGCGCTTGGCGTTCACGAGATCGATCGCCTGCTCCAGCGTCAGATTCTCGGCGGCCATCGTCTTCGGCAGCGTCGCGTTGACCGAGCCGTCGCTGACATAGGGGCCGTACTTGCCGGCCTTGACCACGAGGGCAGCGCCGTCCGGATGCTGGCCGAGGGCACGGCCGGGGTCAGAGGAGGGGCGGCCGCGCCCGCCGCCCTGCTCCTTGGCGACGATGAGATCGATGGCGCGGTTGCCGCCGATCTCCAGCACGTCGTCATCCTTGCCGAGATTGGCATAGGTCTTCCCGTGCTGCACGTAGGGGCCGAAGCGGCCGAGATTGGCTAGAATCGGCTCGCCGGTCTCCGGATGCTTGGCCACCTCGCGCGGCAGCGAGAGCAGGCGCAGCGCGATCTCCAATGTGACGCTGCCCGGCGTCATGCCCTTCGGGAGCGAGGAGCGCTTGGGCTTCTCCGCGCCCTTCTCGGCACTCGCCTCGCCGAGCTGCACGAACGGCCCGAAGCGCCCGTCGCGTAGGGTGACGGGCATACTGGTGGCCGGATCGTCGCCGAGCACACGCACGCCGGGCTGGCCGCCCTCGGCCGAGGAGCCGTCCCCCTCGCCCTCGACGCCGGAGGCCGAGAGCTGGCGGGTGTACTTGCACTCAGGATAATTCGAGCAGCCGATGAAGGCGCCGAACTTGCCGAGCTTGAGCGAGAGCTGGCCGGCCCCGCAGGTCGGGCAAGCGCGCGGATCGCCGCCATCCGCCTTCTCGGGGAAGATGTGGGGGCCGAGCAGGCCGTTGAGCGCCTCGAGAACCTCCGCGACGCGCAGCTCCTTGGTGCCGCCGATGGCCGCCGAGAAGTCGCGCCAGAAGTCGCGCAGGACCGAGCGCCAGTCGATCTCGGCATTCGAGACCCGGTCGAGCTGCTCTTCCAGGCTCGCGGTGAAATCGTACTCGACGTAGCGCTTGAAGAAGCTCTCGAGGAAGCCGGTAACGAGCCGCCCCTTGTCCTCCGGCTGAAGGCGCTTCTTCTCGATGCGGACATATTCGCGGTCGCGCAGAGTCTGCAGCACCGCGGCATAGGTCGAGGGCCGGCCGATGCCGAGTTCTTCCATCCGCTTGACGAGGCTGGCCTCGGAATAGCGCGGCGGCGGCTCCGTGAAGTGCTGGGTCGAGGCGATGCGCTCGCGCTTCAAGGCGTCGCCCGCCTTCATCGCCGGCAGGCGCTTGGCGTCCTCGTCCTCCTCGTCGTCCTTGCCTTCCTGATAGAGGGCGAGGAAGCCGTCGAACTTCACGACCTGACCGGTGGCGCGCAGATCGATCCGGCGCGGGCCGACATTCGCGCTCACCTCGACGGTGGTGCGCTCCAGCTCGGCCGATTCCATCTGGCTGGCGATGGTGCGGGTCCAGATCAGGTCGTAGAGCTTGGCCTGCTCCGGTTCGAGGTAGCGGGCGATCTGCTTCGGGAGCCGGCCCATATCGGTCGGGCGCACGGCCTCGTGGGCCTCCTGCGCGTTCTTGGCCTTCACCGAGTATTTGCGCGGCGCACCGGGGACGTAGGCGTCGCCGAACTCGCGGCCGATCACCCGGCGGGCGTCCTGGATCGCCTCCGGCGCCATGTCGACGCCGTCGGTTCGCATGTAAGTGATGATACCGACGGTCTCGCCGCCGACATCCACGCCCTCGTAGAGCCGCTGCGCGACCCGCATGGTCTGCGCCGGGGCCATCCCGAGCTTGCGGGACGCCTCCTGCTGCAGCGTGGAGGTGGTGAAGGGCGGCTGCGGGTGGCGCTTGGCGGGCTTGGCCTCGACGCTGGCGACTTGGAAGGTCGCGAGTTCGAGGTCGCGCTTGAAGGCGGCGGCCTCCTCGGCATTGCCGACATCGAGGCGCTGGATGCGCTTGCCATCCGCGCCGACGAGCCGGGCCTCGAACACGCCACCGGCTTCCGTCACCAGCGTCGCGATGATCGACCAGTACTCACGCGGCTTGAAGCGCTCGATCTCCATCTCGCGCTCGACCACGAGGCGGAGCGCCACCGACTGCACCCGGCCGGCCGAGCGGGCGCCGGGCAGCTTGCGCCACAACACCGGCGAGAGGTTGAAGCCGACGAGGTAATCGAGGGCACGGCGCGCGAGATAGGCATCGACCAGGGCCTGATCGATCTGGCGCGGCTTCTTCATCGCCGCGTCGACCGACGCTTTGGTGATGGCGTTGAAGGTCACCCGCTCGACGGGAATCCCCTTCAGCGCCTTGCGGGCGGTGAGCGCTTCGATGACGTGCCAGGAGATCGCCTCGCCCTCGCGATCCGGGTCGGTCGCGAGGATGAGCTTCTCAGCTCCCTTCACGGCGCGGGCGATCTCGGACACGCGCTTGGCGCCGCGATCCTCCACCTCCCAGATCATGGCGAAATCGGCCTCCGGATCGACCGAGCCGTCCTTGGCCGGCAGATCGCGGATATGGCCGAAAGAGGCCAGAACCTCGTAATCGCCCCCCAGGTACTTGTTGATCGTCTTGGCCTTGGCCGGCGACTCGACGACGACGACTTTCATGAACCTCTGCCTCTCGCCAGAGCCTCACCGCAGATACGGTTTTGGGAATGGCGCGGATGCGTACCGGTCGGAGGCCGGCTCTCGCGCCGCGCAGAAGTGGGTGAGCCGCGCGGCGTTGTCAAATCGGGTGAACGTGCCGGACGTCGCCTTAAATCCCCGCGTACCACTCGTAGCCGCGGTCCTCCCAGTAGCCGCCCTTGCCGTCGCCGATGCCGTTCAGGCCCTCGGTCACCTCGATCCGCATGACGTATTTCGCCTGCTTGTAGCCGAGTTGGCGCTCAACCCGAAGGCGTAAGGGGGCGCCGTTCGAGACCGGCAGCGCCTTCCCGTTCAGGTCGTAGGCCAGGATCGTCTGCGGGTGGTAGGCGTCGGTGAGATCGATGCTCTCGTAATAGCGCACCGGCGTGCCCTGGCTCTCTTCGTCCTCAGGCTTCGGTGCCTCCGCGCCTGCGGCCTGCGAATCACTCGCCTGATTCTCGGCCCCCTCCAGTCGCGTCTCCATGCTGGGATTGGCGGTCTTTTCCGGCTCCGCCTCTTCCTCTTCCTCCTCGCCGCTCATGGCGTATTCCATCGTGTCGGCGCAGTGGAACACGGCGTAGCGGGCCTTCGGCTTCAAGCCGGCCCGCTGAAGCACCTCCGCGAGCGGCACACCGGTCCATTTGCCGATGGCGCTCCAGCCCTCGACGCAATCGTGCCGGGTCGTCTGCGTGCGGGCGGGGAGGGCTCTGAGGTCGGATAGGCTGAGATCCTGCGGCCGCTCGACGAGGCCATCGACGCGCAGCTTGAACCCGTCGAAGCTCTTGGCGGCGAGCGCCTTATACGCCCGGTCCGGCGGCTCGATCGTGCCGTTCGGCTTGAACCACGGCGAGATCTCCGAATCCGGAAATTCCTTGGCGAGCGAAGCCGGCGTCAGCAGCAGGCGCTGCACGAACAGGTTGGCATCCTCGCCCGCCTTCAGCGCGCGCTGCCCGGTCGGGCTTGCGGCGAAGCGGTCGCAGCCGCCGAGCGCCGAGACACCGAGCAGGCCGGCCGCTGCCGTAAGGAAACCGCGGCGGTGGGGCAGGGCGATCGACGCGGGGATCCGGAGACGGCGGGGCGTGAGGCGCGGGGTCATGAGACGGGGTGTCATGGGGTCTCTCCCGGACCGGCGGGAAGCTTCTTGCGCTCGATCACGAACCAGCCGGTGATCATGCTGCGCATGTTGTTGGCCACGCCCGAGAGCAGCACGAGCAGGACGTGGACGATCACGAACAGCACCAGCAGGTTCGTGACGATGAAGTGGATCGTGCGGGCGGATTGCCGGCCGCCGAACAGGTCGGGCAGGGGCACCACGGCGTTGACGCCCGGCGACATGGCGAGCCCCGTCAGCAGCATCAGCGGCAGCAGCACCGCCACCACGACGAGGTAGGAGAGCTTCTGCAGCACGTTGTAGCGCTTGGCTTCCTCACCCTCGGGAAAGTGCAGGGTCAGGTGCTCGCGAATCGAGGAGCCGAACCCGCGCATCTGGTCGCCGTCGGGGATCAGGCGGCGGCGCAACTGCCCCGTGCCGAGCCCGTAGAGGAGGTAGATCAGCCCGTTGAGGACGAAGGCCCAGGCGAACAGGAAGTGCCAGCGCCGTCCCGTGGCGAGATCCTGATGCGCCGGCAGGGTCGCCCAGGCGGGGAAGGCGCGCCCCGCTTGCTGGCCGTTGAGGTTCGACAGGCCGAGCACGCCCGTGGTCTCGAAGGTGTGGCCGGCCACATAGACGATGCCGCGAGGCGTGCCGTCGTCCCGCTGGTCGTCGGTGATGGCGACGAAGGGCTTATCGAAGGTCGAGGCCGCGCCCCAGTAGAGCGCCGGATGGGCGTTGAAGATCTGCAAGCCGCTCATCAGCAGAATGGCGAGGCAGACCACGTTGAGCCAGTGCGCCAGCCGGATCACCAGCGGATGGCGAAACATCCAGCGCCGCCGCACCGTCTCGACGATGTCCGGCCCCGAGAGCGTCGATCCTGCGGCCACGGTGCGGCTGTTCCTTCGTTGCAGCGACCTGCGCCGGGAGGATGGACCGCGCGGCGCGGGAAGACTGAGAAGCTTCGTTCGACACGAAAAAGCCCGCCCGGTCTAACCGGGCGGGCCGTTGGTCGCCTAGATGGCGACCCGGTCACACTCGGGTGACGGGGGGATCACATCCCGCCCGCACCGGACTCCATGCCGGAGCCGGAATTCATACGCTTGGAGCGCATCGTCTTCTTGCTCTTCATCGGCTTTTTCATCTTCTTGGAGCTGCGCTTCATCGGGCGCTGCTCCTGGCCCATGTCGTCGCCCATGGCGCCCTGCTGCATTTGGCCGCCCATCTGGCCACCCATTTGCCCGCCGGTCTGGCCCCCCATGCCGGGCTCCATGCCGCCCCGCTGCATGCCCTGAGCGTAGGCGCCGGACGAGAGAGCGAGACCGAGCGAGAGCGCACCGGCGGTCAGGAGAAGTCGCGTATTCATGAGCTACCTTTCGTTTCCGGGTAGGCCAGCGAATACCGGGACAGGCATTCGGCGCACTCAAACCCCAACAGATGTTGAGAAAACGGAAGCGAGGCCGGTTCGTTCAAATTTTTCTCGATCACGGGCTCGCGATGATCAGGAAAATCTCTCATCCGCGACCGGGAGAGACCGTTTTTCCTCAGGCCATCACCCACGCCGGCCCACCGAGCGCCCCCGCGCCTTGCCGGGCCCCGCCGAGACACCTATAGCGCGGGGCCGACGCCAGAACCGCCGCATGACCGCTCAGACCGCATCCGCCTTCCCGCACCGGCACCTGCTCGGCATCGAAGGCCTGAGCCGGCCGGACATCGAATCGCTGCTGGAGCGTGCCGACGCCGCCGTCGCCCTGTCGCGGCAGGTCGAGAAGAAGCGCACCGTCCTGCGCGGCCGCACGCAGATCAACCTGTTCTTCGAGCCCTCGACCCGCACGCAATCCTCGTTCGAACTCGCGGGCAAGCGCCTCGGCGCCGACGTGATGAACATGTCGGTCGCCTCGTCCTCGGTGAAGAAGGGCGAGACGCTGATCGACACGGCCGCGACGCTCAACGCGATGCGACCCGACATCATCGTGGTGCGCCACCACGCGGCGGGCGCGGTGCATCTGCTCGCTCGCAAGGTCGATTGCGCCGTGGTCAATGCCGGCGACGGCGCCCACGAGCACCCGACCCAGGCGCTGCTCGACGCGCTCACCATCCGCCGCAACAAGGGCGGCATCGAGGGCCTTCAGGTCGCGATCTGCGGCGACGTCCTGCATTCGCGGGTCGCGCGCTCCAACATCATCCTGCTTCAGGCGCTCGGCGCCCGGGTGCGGGTGATCGGCCCCTCGACGCTGCTGCCCACCGGCATCGAGCGCTTCGGCGTCGAAGTGTTCACCGACATGCGCGCCGGGCTGAAGGGCTGCGACATCGTGATGATGCTGCGCCTCCAGCGCGAGCGCATGAACGGCTCCTTCGTGCCGTCCGTGAAGGAGTATTTCCGCTATTACGGCCTCGACGGCGACAAGCTGGCGCTCGCCAAGCCCGGCGCCCTGGTGATGCATCCGGGGCCCATGAACCGCGGCGTCGAGATCGCCTCCGACATCGCCGACGGGGCGCAGTCGCTGATCCGCGAGCAGGTCGAGATGGGCGTCGCCGTGCGCATGGCCGTGCTGGAAGCGCTGGCGACCCACTTGCCGAACGGGTGACACCAATGAGCGCGCTCGTCCTCTCCAACGCCCACCTCCTCGATCCGGCCACCGGTCGTGAGGGCCCCGGCGCCGTGCTCGTGCGCGACGGGCGCATCGCCGATGTCGCCTGGGGTGCCGCCCCCGGCGCGCCGGAGGGCGCTCAAACAATCGATTGCGGCGGTCTCACCCTCGCGCCGGGCCTGATCGACCTGCGCGCCTTCGTCGGCGAGCCCGGTGCGGAGCATCGCGAGACCCTGGCCTCGGCGAGCGCGGCGGCGGCGGCCGGCGGCGTGACGACGCTGGTCTGCATGCCCGACACCAACCCCGTCATCGACGGGCCGGCCATCGTCGATTTCGTGCTGCGCCGCGCCCGCGACACCGCCTGCGTCAACGTGCTGCCGGCCGCCGCCATCACCAAGGGGCTGGCCGGCCGGGAGATGACCGAGTTCGGCCTGCTGGCGGAAGCCGGCGCCGTCGCCTTCACCGATGGGCTGAAAGCCGTCACCAATGCGCAGGTGATGCGCCGCGCGCTGACCTACGCCCGCGATTTCGGCGCGCTGCTGATGCAGCATGTCGAGGAGCCGGACCTCGTCGGCGAAGGCGTGATGAACGAGGGCGAGATGGCCTCCCGCCTCGGCCTGATCGGCATCCCCCGCGAGGCCGAGACGGTGATGCTGGAGCGCGACATCCGCCTCGTGCGCCTCACCGGCGCGCGCTACCACGCGGCGATGATTTCCTGCGCCGATTCCGTCGAGATCGTGCGGCGGGCCAAGGAGGCGGGGCTGCCCGTGACCTGTGGCGTCTCGGTCAACAACCTCGTGCTCAACGAGGGCGACATCGGCCACTACCGCACCTTCTGCAAGCTCTCGCCGCCCCTGCGCCGCGAGGACGACCGGCAGGCGGTGATCGCCGCGCTGAATGACGGCGTGATCGATGTCATCGTGTCCGACCACAATCCGCAGGATGTGGAAACCAAGCGCCTGCCGTTCGCCGAGGCCGCCGACGGGGCGCTCGGCATCGAGACGCTGCTCGGGGCCGCCTTACGCCTGCTCCATACCGGCGACGTGACGCTGCCAACGCTGCTGAAGGCGCTTTCCGCGAACCCGGCGAACCTGCTCGGCCGCGAGGCGGGGCGGCTCGAAAAGGGCGCACCCGCGGATCTCGTCCTGATCGATCCCGATCTGCCCTACCTGCTCGACAAGCGGCAACTGAAGTCGCGCTCCAAGAACTCGCCCTTCGACGAGGCCCGGCTCCAGGGCGCGGCGGTGCTGACGCTGGTCGGCGGCCGGGTCGTTTACCGCTCCGACCTCTCGGCCCTGGCCGCATGACCCCGCTTCTCGCGGCCGGCTGGCCTATCCTCATCGCCGCCCTCGTCATCGGCTACGCCTGCGGCGCGATCCCCTTCGGGCTGATCCTCACGAAATTCGCCGGCCTCGGCGACGTGCGGGCGATCGGCTCGGGCAATATCGGCGCGACCAACGTGCTGCGCACCGGCCGCAAGGGCCTCGCCGCTGCGACCCTTCTCTGCGACGCGCTCAAGGGCACCCTGCCGGTGCTCGCGGCAAGCCAGTGGGGCGAGGGGCCGGCTTTGGCCGCGGGCCTCGGGGCCTTCCTCGGGCATCTCTTCCCGGTCTGGCTCGGCTTCAAGGGCGGCAAGGGCGTGGCGACCTTCATCGGCGTGCTGCTGGCGCTGAGCCCGCTGACGCTGGCCGCCTTCGCCGCGATCTGGCTCGGGCTCGCCTTTGCCCTGAAATACTCCTCGCTTGCCGCCCTCGCGGCCTCGGCCGCCACGCCGCTCATCCTGTGGGCGCTGGGACACGGAGCGGTTGCAGCACTCTTCCTCGTGCTCGCAGCTTTGCTATGGTGGAAGCACGCACCCAACATCCGCCGCCTCGCCGCCGGCACCGAGGGGCGGATCGGGAAGAAGGGGTGAGCGCCGCCCCCTTCCGGACGGAGGGGGACCGATGCAGCTCACCGACGCGCAACGCCTCGATTGGCTGCGCCTGATCCGCACCGACGGCGTCGGCCCGCGCACCTTCCGCGGCCTGATCAACCGTTTCGGCAGCGCATCGGCCGCCCTCGACGCTCTGCCGGACCTGACGAAGCGGGCGGGCAAGCGCGCCGTGCCGCCCACGAAGGCCGAGGCCGAGCGTGAGATGGCGGCCGCCGCCCGCCTCGGCATCCGCTTCCTCGCCATGGGGGAGGCGGCCTACCCGAAGGCGCTGCACGCCACCGACACCGCGCCGCCGCTGATCGCCGTTCGCGGCGATCCGGCCACATTTCTCAAGCCTTCGGTGGCCATCGTCGGCTCGCGCAACGCCTCGACCGCGGGCCTCGCCTTCACCGAGCGGCTCGCGCGGGGTTTCGGCGAGGTCGGTCTCGTCGTGGTCTCAGGGCTTGCCCGCGGCATCGATGCCCGCGCCCACAAGGCCACGCTGGTCACCGGCACCGTCGCGGTCCTCGCGGGCGGTCAGGACCGGATCTATCCGGAAAACCATGCCAATCTCGTCGAGGAGATCGTCGGGGCGGGCGGGGCGGTGGTCGCCGAGATGCCGATGGGCTGGGTGCCGCGCGGGCGCGACTTTCCCCGCCGCAACCGCATCATCTCCGGCCTCAGCCTCGGCACCGTCGTCGTGGAGGCCGCCCGCCGCTCCGGCTCGCTCATCACCGCCCGCTTCGCGCTGGAACAGGGCCGCGAGGTCTTCGCGGTCCCCGGCTCGCCGCTCGATCCGCGGGCGGAGGGCACCAACGATCTGATCCGCCAGGGGGCGACTTTGGTCTCGGAGGTCGAGCATGTCCTGTCGGTGCTCGATCCGCTGATCGCCGGGGACGCGCCGCAAGCGGAGGGCCTGAACGACCGCTTCGAGAGCTGGGGCACGCCCGATTACTGGGACGAGATCGATTTCGACGGCCGAGCCGAGATCGCCTTGCCGCTGTTTCCCGCTGCGGCGGAGCCGGTCGAGGCGCCCCCTGAGCCTAGCGACGACCGCGCGCGGCTGATCGCGTGCCTCAGCCCGACGCCGGTCGGAACCGACGAGCTTTCCCGCTCGACCGGCCTGCCGGTTCGGATCGTGCAGACGACGCTGCTCGAACTCGAACTCGATGGCCAAATCGAGCGGCACGGCAGTGGGACGGTCTCCTTGGTTTCGCGGGCGTAACGCAGTCGATCCGGCGGGTGAAGGCCAATGGCGCCGGGACAGGGCGGCGCCGTTGCAATGCTCAGTCGCCGATTCCAGGAGATCTTGCCGGCGTTGCCGTGCCGCTGCGGCTCACGCCCATCGCCACGCCGAGAGAGAACGGGCGCCCGGCAGACATCGGCATCGCGTCGAACGGCTGCGTTCTATGACCAACAATTCTTTGATCCGAAGCTTGCGCTTAAGAGTCCATCAAACACTGCGCATTGTCGTCGGGGCGAATCACGATTATTGAGCCGCAATCCCATCTCGGTTCGGCTAGAAGAATCGATATCGGATTTTCCGCGAAGCCCCCCAGTCGAGGCGGCCCGCGGGCGGGGGCTCGAACGGTGGAACGGCTTCTTCGTCAGGCTCGGATACGGACGGCCCCGACGGGACGTCCGCGGCGTCTCCTCGGCGCGACGGCGCTGATTCTGGCCCTCACCCTCTCCTCGACGGCGGTGCTCGCCTACACCGACCTGCTGCCGCAACACCTCGATCTCGGCTTCGACCTCGATCTCGGCCTGTTCGAGGATGCGACCCCGACCGGCCTTCCGCATGTCGCCCAGAAGATCGCGCTGGGCGGGCCGCTGAGCATCGTCGCCTTCGGCTCCTCCTCGACGGAGGGGATCGGCGCCTCGACACCCGCCGCCGCCTATCCCGCCCGCCTCGAAGCCGGGCTGCGGCGCGCCCTGCCGCATCTCGGCAGCAAGATCACGGTCGCCAACCGCGGCATCGGCGGCGAGGCGGTGGACGACATGCTGGCCCGGCTCGACCGGGACGTGATCGCGCCCCGGCCCGATCTCGTGATCTGGCAGACCGGCAGCAACGACCCCCTGCGCGGCGTCTCCCTCGACCATTTCCGCGAGGCGACCGAGGCGGCGCTGGAGCGCATCCGCGCGGCCGAGATCGACGTGGTTCTGATGGAGCCGCAATGGTGCCCGACGCTCGACGCCACCCCCGGCGCCGACCGGTTCCGCGACGCGGTGCGCACCCTCGGCGCCGATCTCGGCGTCCCGGTGATCCGCCGCTCCGACCTGATGCGCGACTGGATCGGGCAGGGGCGGCTGACCCGAACCGAATTGTTCGCCAGCGACGGCCTGCACATGGCCGATGGCGGCTACGCCCTGCTCGCCGAGGCCGCGCAGGACACGGTGCTCGACGGCGCCGAGGCGGCGCCGGTCGCCCTCGCCGAGACGGGGACCGATTGAGGCCATTCTCCGGGGCGGCCCCCATCGCCCGCGGGTTCGCGGTCGGCCTTGGGCTTGCGGCAGCGCCCGCCGGGGCGGTCGATCTGCGCCTGCTTCCCGAGAACCCGCGCTACGCCCGCAACCCGACCTGTGCGGACGTCACCGTGGTGGCGCCGGCCCGCCGGCCCGGCACGCATCCGCTCGACGACCGGATCAGCCCCAACCCGGCCCTGTCGCCGATGAGCCAGGGCGACAGCGCGATCTGCTTTGCCTACGCCACCGCGGACATGATCTCGCAGCGCGTCGGTACCACCGTCTCGGCGCTGGATGTCGCCACCCGCTACTACTTCGCCGACCCGTCAGGCCTCGAACGGAGCCGGGATCGCGCCTTGCGGAACTACCTGCGCCGGCATCCCGACCTTGCGGAAGAGATCGCCGAGAGCCGCAACGACACCGAGGCGAGCCGCGAGCGCAACCCCGGCCGCAAGCCGTATTTCGACAAGCTGGAGGACGGGCAGGAGGAGGCGGCGACCCTCCTCTATAACCTCGGCGGCCTATGCACGGACCGCGATCTGCCCTCCTTCGACGGCTACGGCCAGCACGCGCGCACCTTCGGTGCCCTGCGCTGGCGCAGCCGCGTCGCCGCCCCCAAAATCTCGTGGCGCAGCGTCGGCGGGACGGTGCCGCGGTTGCGCGATCCGGCGACCGACGCCTTCAACGCCGGCTGGATCGCCCATGTCGAGCGGCGCTGCCGCCGCAAACCCCTGCCGGTGCCGCTGATCCCGGTTTCGGATTCGATCGCCGACAACCAGCTCGACTTCATGGACAAGGCCGCCCGCAGCGAGCCCGGCCTCAAGGCCGGCACAGACCGGCTGATGGGGATGATCGACTACGCCCTCGACCGGGGCCGCCTGCCGGTGGTGGGCTATTCCTGGTACGTGCTGGAAGAGCGCCTGCCGAAGGATCCGGACCTCGCCGCCGACCATTCGAGCCCGATCATCGCCCGGCGCAAGGCGGGCGGGCGCTGCCAGTACCACCTTCAGGACAATACCGGCGAGTACTGCGCCCGGATGCGGCCGGGCATCCGCGAACGCTGCGACCTTGGCCGGGTCTGGCTCGACGAGGACGAGCTGCGCGCCTCGCTCTACAGCGTGATCTATCTGCGGTAGCCTTCTGTTCCTGCATCGTTTTTCCGAAAACCGGCGGCCTCGGGACGATGCTGTTAGTTTTTCGAGCGGAGAATTCGGGACCATGACGATCGAGATCGGCTTCCTCGTCTTTCCCCAGGTGCAGCAGCTCGACCTGACCGGGCCCTACGAGGTGCTGGCCATGGTGCCGGGCGCCCGCGTCCATCTCGTCGCCAAGGCGTTGGGGCCGGTCGCGAGCGCCACCGGCCTCGTGCTGACGCCCACGCTCACCTTCGCCGATTGCCCGGCCCTCGACGTGATCTGCGTGCCCGGCGGCACGGGGGTGAACCCGCTGCTGGAGGATGCCGAGACCCTCGACTTCCTGCGCCGTCAGGCGGCGAGGGCACGCTATGTCACCTCCGTCTGCACCGGTGCCCTGGTGCTCGGCGCGGCCGGACTTCTGCGAGGCAAGCGGGCCACCACGCACTGGGCGGCGCATGACCTGCTCGCGGCCTTCGGAGCAATCCCGACACAGGGACGCGTGGTGCGCGACGGCAACCTGATTACCGGCGGCGGCGTGACCGCGGGCATCGATTTCGGCCTGACGCTTGCCGCCGAACTGGCCGACGCGGCGACCGCGAAGGCGATCCAGCTCCACCAGGAATACGCCCCGGCTCCGCCCTTCGATGCCGGCCGCCCCGAAAGTGCCGGCCCCGAAATTCTCGCGGCGGCCCGCGAGCGGCTGTCGGCGACGCGCCGGGAGCGGGAGGTTATCGTGGCGCGGGTGACGGGTGCCGAAAGGCGGTGATCCCACCGACCACCTCATCCTGAGGCGCCGGCCTCATCGGGCTTCGACGGATCTTCCGGTGACCGCGCGATCCCTGGAGCACCCTTCGAGGCCGCCGCTTCGCTTCGGCACCTCAGGGTGAGGGAGGGGATCGGGCCAAGCCGCGCCTTTGCCTTCCCTCACTCGCGCTCTTGCGACCAATGGCGGTCCCTTGCGTCGTCCGCGTCCTCCCTCCCTCCCAGAAGCCCGCCCATGACGTCGAGGCAGCTTTGCAGGATGTAGGCGGCGGCGAGCTTGTCCACGAGTTCACCACGCCGTGCCCGCGACGCGTCGGCTTCGAGCAATGTGCGGGTGACGGCGGCGGTGGAGAGGCGTTCGTCGAAGAACAGGACCGGAAGCGGCAGGAGCGGCTTGAGGTTGCGGGCAAAGCTCCGGCTCGACTGCGCCCTCGGCCCTTCGGAGCCGTCCATGTTGAGCGGCATGCCGATCACGAGGCCGCCGACGGCGTGGGTCGCGCAGAGCGTCACGATCCGCGCCACGTCGGGCGTGAACTTCACCCGCCGGATCGTCTCGAGCGGCGAGGCGATCTGCCGGCCGACATCGGACAGGGCGATGCCGATGGTCTTGGTGCCGAGGTCGAGCCCGATCAGGCGCGGCGCGCCGGCCGAGGCTTCGGCGAAGGCCGCCATCTCCTCCCGGTTCACGAATCCGTCGCTCCGAGCTGTTCCAGGGCCGCCGCGTCGTCGCCCGCGAAGGTCGCGGGCAGCGGGCCTTCCCCGTCGCCGAGGATGTGCAGGATCTCGAGGCCCTGAAGCCCGCGCAGGAAGGTGGGCAGGTCGGCACCGCCGAAATGCACCGTCTCCAGATCGGCGCACAGCACCCAGATGTCGTATTCGGGAAAGCCCGGCGTCACGTCGAAGAACAGGAAATCGCCCCGCTCGGTCTGCCCGAAGAAGCAGGCCCGCTCCATCAACCCGGCATCGGCATCACCCTCGATGGTGAAGCGGTGCGGCTCGTCGCTGTCCTCGTCGCGCAAGCCGTCGAGGGCGAGCGCCACGCCATGCGAGATCAGGTGCGCGCGCGAAGGGAGATCCGCCGCCTCCACCGGAACCGGGGTGAAGATGCGCAGATGCCCGCCGATCCGCCCGGCGCCGCAGCTCTGCGCGAAGTTGCGGTAGCTCTGGGGGAGGGGAAAGCCGAGTTCCGCCTCAGCGCGGGCGAGATCCGCCTCGGTGGAGGTCAGCCCCGGACGCAGTTCCCGGAAGACGCTGTCCCACATGCTTCGTCCTCGCCGCAGCCTAGTAAGAAAGGGGCTTACGCCCGCCTGCGCGGACTTGTCCACCGCGCAGATTAACCATGGCGGGCAGTCCTCCCTCCCGGGATGGAGCGGAAAGCAAAAAGCGGTGTTAAGGTTTCGTTAACGACGCCGGAACCGCCCCGTGCCCCTCACGACGCCGCCGACGACCCCTCCCGCCTCTGCCCGATCCGGTCGCCTCATGCGGCGGCACATGCTGATGCTGGCGCTTGCCGTGGAGATCCTCTGCGTCGGGGCCTACAACGCCGACCGCTACCGCCGCCCCGGAATCACCGTGGACATGCCGGTGACGCGGGGCCACGTCATCGTCTGAGCCGCCGGTTCGATCGGGGATTACAGGCTCTGTGACACTCTCCGCCATCGGCGCGGCCCGGAGCGTTGCTCCTGCGCGAAGGCGGGTGCTATAGCCCGGCGGATCCCGGCGCGAGGTCGTTACCCGCGCTCACGGCAGGCGAGGCGACACGGGCGGCATGTCGGTCGACGAGACAACGGTACGGCGCATCGCGCATCTGGCCCGCATCGCGGTGACCGACGAGGACGTCGGCCCGCTGAAGGGGGAGCTCAACGCGATCCTCGCCTTCGTCGAGCAACTCGGCGCGGTGGATGTGGAGGGCGTCGAGCCGATGACCTCCGTCACCCCGATGCGCATGAAGAAGCGCGCCGACGTGGTGACCGATGGCGGCCGGGCGAGCGACGTGGTCGCCAACGCCCCCGAGACCGAGGACAATTATTTTCTCGTGCCGAAGGTCGTCGAGTAGTCCCCTCGGACGCGACGGAGCGGCTTTTCTGCCACCCGCGCGACGCCACGCGCCCGCGGGATCGGTGCGGATACCTGGCAGACACTTGGAACGGGCATGACGGCACTCAACGAACTCACCCTGGCCGAGGCTCGCGACGGGCTGAAGGCCAAAGACTTCTCGGCCCGCGAGATCGCGCAGGCGCATCTCGACGCCATCGACAAGGCGCAGGCGCTCAACGCCTACATCGTCGCGACGCCCGACCGGGCGCTGAAGATGGCGGAGGTCTCGGACCAGAAGATCGCCAAGGGCGAGGCGCGGCCCCTCGAAGGCCTGCCGCTCGGCATCAAGGATCTGTTCGCGACGCAAGGCGTCCACACCACCGCCGGCTCCAAGATCCTCGAAGGGTTCGAGCCGCATTACGAGTCGAACGTCTCGTCCCAGCTCTGGCGCGACGGCGCGGTGATGCTGGGCAAGCTCAACCTCGATGAGTTCGCCATGGGCTCGTCCAACGAGACCAGCGCCTACGGCAAGACCATCTCCCCCTGGCGCCGCCAGGGCTCGGACGCGCCGCTCGTGCCCGGCGGCTCGTCGGGCGGCTCGGCGGCGGCGGTGGCTGCCCATCTGTGCCTCGGCGCCACCGCGACCGATACCGGCGGCTCGATCCGCCAGCCCGCCGCCTTCACCGGCACCGTCGGCATCAAGCCGACCTACGGGCGCTGCTCGCGCTGGGGCATCATCGCCTACGCCTCCTCCCTCGATCAGGCAGGCCCGATCGCCCGCACGGTGCAGGATTGCGCGATCCTGCTCGGCTCCATGGCCGGCCACGACCCGCGCGACACGACCTCGGTCGATATGCCGGTGCCCGATTTCGAGGCCGCCATCTCGCGTGGCGTGAAGGGCCTCACCATCGGCATTCCGAAGGAGTACCGGGTCGAGGGCATGCCCGCCGAGATCCAGCGGCTCTGGGATCAGGGCGCGGACTGGCTGAGGGAGGCCGGCGCGACGATCAAGGAAATCTCGCTGCCGCACACGCAATACGCACTGCCGGCCTACTACATCGTGGCGCCGGCCGAGGCCTCCTCGAACCTCGCCCGCTACGACGGCGTCCGCTACGGCCTGCGCGTGCCGGGCAAGGACATCGCCGGGATGTACGAGAACACCCGCGCCGCCGGCTTCGGCCGCGAGGTGAAGCGGCGCATCATGATCGGCACCTACGTGCTCTCGGCGGGCTATTACGACGCCTATTACGTCCGGGCCCAGAAGATCCGCACGCTGATCAAGCGCGATTTCGAGGCGGCCTACGCCTCCGGCGTCGATGCGATCCTCACGCCCGCAACCCCGTCGGCCGCCTTCGGCATCGGCGAGATGGCGAGCGCCGACCCGGTCGAGATGTACCTCAACGACGTGTTCACGGTGACGGTGAACATGGCGGGCCTGCCCGGCATCGCGGTGCCGGCCGGCCTCGACGCGCAGGGGCTGCCGCTCGGCCTCCAGCTCATCGGGCGTCCCTTCGACGAGGAGACGCTGTTTGCCGCCGCGCAGACCATCGAGAATGCGGCCGGTCGGATCAGCCTGCCGAAGGCGTGGTGGGCGTGAACGCCGCCCCCATCGTCCCGGTCTATTCGTTCTCGGTCTGGATCCTCGCCGGGTTCGACCCGCTCCTGATCCTGATCGCCGTGTTCCTCGGCTGGAAGGCGGATCAGTTCGGCAAGGTCTTCATCGCGGCCATCGCCGCTTTGGGGGTCTCGGTGCTGTTCGCGTGGCTCGTCACGCGGATCGGCCTGCCCTGGCCGGCCCCCGTGGCCGCCGACCTGCCGACATTCTTTCCAGTACGGACGGTTTCGGCGTTTCTCTGGGCGGTGGCCGGATATGGTGCGCGGCGGGTGTTCGACCGGCGGCACTGATCGCCACGCCCGTACTTTACGGTTGCATCAGCTGAGCGACTCTGCACTCTTGCGTGCATGCTTGCGACGCCGATGCCGTGAAGACGCTTCTCTACACAGCCGCCGCCCTGAAAAGCCTCACCAAACTCCCCAAATCCGTGCAGGCTGACATCCTGGCGAAGCTGGAACGCTATGCGGCAACCGGATCGGGTTCGACGAAGTCCCTCGTCGGCCGGCCCGGCGTGCGGTTGCGGATCGGTGATTACCGCGCGGTCTTTACCGAGACCGCCGACACAATCTCGGTCTTTGCGATCGGTGACCGACGTGACATCTACACCTGAGAGGGTGCAGCAGCCATGAAGCCGCAAATCATCAGAACGGAAACGGGCGAGGAACTCGTCGTGCTGACGCGACGAGAGTACGATGCCCTTCTCGCCACCATCGACGGCGAAGATGCCGAGGATCGCGACACGGCACGGCTCACGGACGCGTACCTGATCGAGGAAGCAGCCGGGCAACCTGCTGCGATACCGCACTGGTTCGTGAAACTCGTGGTCGAACACGGCTCGCCCGTCGCGGCCGCCCGCGCTCACGGCGGCGGCACGCAGGCCGATCTCTCGAAAGCCACCGGCATCCCGCAAGACGCCATCATCCGGTTCGAGCGAGCGGAAGCCGATCCGGACGACGGGCAACGGCAGCGCATCGCAACCTACACCGGTGTCGCGCCGGATTGGCTTGGCTGAACCGGATTATGAGCGGGCACGGTTCCAACCGCGCCCGCTCCTGCGCTTGCTACTCCGCCGGCACCGAATGCCCGTGAGGAGCCGGAGCGGGCACCGCCTCGGCATTCTCGCCCGCGGCGACGTCCTTGCGCCGGAACAGGCGCATCACCACCACGAAGAACACCGGCACGAAGAACACCGCGAGCACGGTGGCCGAGATCATGCCGCCCATCACGCCGCTGCCGATCGCCTGCTGGCTCTTCGAGGAGGCACCGGTCGCGATGGCGAGCGGCACCACGCCGAAGATGAAGGCGAGCGAGGTCATCACGATCGGGCGGAAGCGGAGCGTCGCCGCCTGGATCGTCGCCTGGACGATGTTGGTGCCGGGCTTCCACAGATCCTTGGCAAACTCCACGATCAGGATCGCGTTCTTGGCCGAGAGGCCGATGATCGTGATGAGCCCGATCTTGAAGTAGACGTCGTTGGGCATGCCGCGCAGATACACCGCCGCCACCGAGCCGATGACGCCGAGCGGAATCACGAGCAGCACCGAGATCGGGATCGACCAGCTCTCGTAGAGCGCGGCCAGACACAGGAACACGATCAGCACCGAGAGCGCCAGCAGCAGCGAGGCCTGCGAGCCCGCCTCCTTCTCCTGGAGCGACTGGCCGGTCCAGGCGTAGCCGAAGCCCTTCGGCAGGAAGGTCATCAGCCGCTCCATCTCCTTGATGGTGTCGCCGGAGGTGTAGCCGGGGGCCGGATCGCCGGTGATGCGCACCGACTGGTAGCCGTTGAAGCCGATGATCTGGGCCGGGCCGACGCCCCATTTCAGGTCGGCGAAGGAGGACATCGGCACCATCGTCCCCTGCGCGTTCTTGACCGAGTAGTTGAGCAGGTCCGATGCGTGCAGGCGTTGGAGATCCTCGGACTGCACGATCACGCGCTGCATCTTGCCGCGATTCGGGAAGTCGTTGACGTAGACCGAGCCGAGATTGACCTGGATCGTGTTGTTGATGTCCTCGAAATCGACGCCGAGGGCGGCCGCCTTCTCGCGGTCGATGATGAGTTCGGCCTCCGGCGCGGGCGGCAGGCCCTCGACATAGACCTTCGTGAGCACGGGGCTCTTGCGGGCGAGCGAGAGCAGTTGCTCCTGCGCCGCCATCAGCGCCGAGTAGCCCTTCTGCGCCCGGTCCTGCAGGCGGAACGAGAAACCCGAGGCGTTGCCGAGATTGTCGATCGGCGGCGGCTCCAGCGCCTGGATCACCGCATCCTTGTAGCCCCCGAGCGCCTTGTTGGTGCCCTCGACCAGCCGCGCCGCGGAGTTCTCCACGTCGCGCTCGTCCCAGGGCTTGAGCGTCACGAAGGCCTGGCTCGTCATCTGGCCCTGGCCGGAGAACGAGAAGCCGTTGATGACGGTGACCGTCGCCACGCCCGGCTGGGCGAGGAGATGATCCTCGACCCGCTTCACCGCGGCCTCGGTGCGGTTGAAGGAGGAGCCCGGCGGGGTCTGGATATCGACGGTGAAGAAGCCCTGATCCTCGAGCGGCAGGAAGCCCTCGGGCAGGCGCATGAAGGCGTAGGCCACGCCCGCCACCAGCACAAGATAGATCAGCATCACCCGGCCGGACTTCCGGATGAACCATGCCACGCCGCGGCCGTATCGGGCGGTCTCGCGGTCGACGAACCGGTTGAACCATCCGAACACGCCGCCCTTGGCGTGGCCGTGCCCCTTCTCGATCGGCTTCAGCATCGTGGCGCAGAGCGCCGGGGTCAGCGAGAGGGCAAGCAGGGCCGAGAAGGCGATGGAGGTCACCATCGCGATCGAGAACTGCCGGTAGATGATGCCGACCGAGCCGGGGAAGAACGCCATCGGGATGAACACGGCGATCAGCACCAGGGTGATGCCGATGATCGCCCCCGTGATCTGGCTCATCGCCTTCCGAGTCGCCTCCTTCGGGGGCAGCCCTTCCTCGTTCATGATGCGCTCGACGTTCTCGACGACGACGATGGCGTCGTCGACGAGGATGCCGATGGCCAGCACCATGCCGAACATGGTCAGCACGTTCACGGAGAAGCCCGCGAGCAGCATGACGGTGCAGGTGCCGAACAGGGCGATCGGCACGACGATGGTCGGGATGAGGGTGTAGCGGATGTTCTGGAGGAACACGAACATCACGATGAAGACCAGCACCACCGCCTCGACCAGCGTGTGCAGCACCTTCTCGATCGAGGCGTCGACCGCGGGCGTAATGTCGTAGGGGATGTCCCACTTCACCGTGTCGGGGAAGAACTGCGACAGCTCGACCATCTTGGCGCGGATCGCCTTGGCGGTCTCGATGGCGTTGCCGTCGGGCGCCAGCGTCACGGAGATGCCCGCCGCCGGGCCGCCGTTGAGGCGGGTGGTGAACTTGTAGTCGTCGCCGCCGAGTTCGATCCGGGCGACGTCGCGCAGGCGCACGTTGGAGCCATCGGGGTTCGCCCGCAGCACGATGGCGCCGAACGCCTCCGGCTCGGTCATCTGCCCCTTGACGATGATCGGGAAGTTGACGGCGTGGCGTTCAGGCGACGGCTGCGCGCCGACCGCGCCGGAGGCGATCTGCACGTTCTGCCGGCCGATCGCCTTGGTCACGTCGGCGGCGTTGAGGGAGAGGCCGCGCAGCTTGTCCGGGTCGATCCAGATCCGCAGCGCCCGCTCGGTCGAGTAGAGGGTCGCGCGGCCGACGCCGGGGATGCGGCGGATCTCGTTGATCACGTTGCGGATCAGGAAGTCGCCCAACCCCACCTCGTCGGTCTTCCCATCGGTGGAGACCAGCGTGATGATGTTCAGCGTCGCGGCCGAGGCTTCCTCCACGAGGATGCCCTGTTGGCGCACTTCGGCCGGCAGGCGCGCCTCGACGCGCTTCAGGCGGTTCTGCACCTCGACGCCGGCATAGCCGGGATCGGTGCCGGGCTGGAAGCTCGCGGTGATCTCGACCACGCCGAACGAGTCGGAGGCGGATTCGAAGCTCAGGATGTTGGCCGCGCCGTTGAGCTCGTCCTCGATGAGGCGCGTCGTGCCGGTGTAGAGATTCTCCACCGAGGCGCCGGGATAGGAGGTCGAGAGCGCGATCGCAGGGGGCGCGATGATCGGGTACTGGGCGATCGGCAGTTGCGGGATCGAGAGCGCGCCGCCCAGCAGAATGAAGAGGGCGACGACCCAGGCGAAGACCGGCCGGTCGATGAAGAAGCGAGCCATGAGGCGCGTTGATGTCCTATGCCATCGGGCCGGCGGGGCGTCGGGACGCCCGCCGGCCGCGCGATGCTTGAAAAGAAATCAGTCGGCGAACTGGGCGACGGGCTGGGCGACCGGATCGGCCTTGGACGAACTCTTCTCGTTCGTCTCTTTGCCGCTCGTCTCTCGGCCGTCGGTGTCGTGACTGTCGGTGTCGATCGGCTTGCCCTCGTCGGCGGAAGCCTCCGTCTTCCACGGGACGGTCTTCACTTGGATGCCCGCGGAGATCTTCTGGAAGCCTTCGACGACGACCTTCTCGCCGCCCTCCAGGCCCTCGCGGATCAGCCAGTTGCCGCCGACCACGGGGCCGACCTCGACCGGCTGAAGCATGACCTTGCCGTCGGCCTTGACCACCCAGACCTCGGGCTTGCCGTCGCTGGTGCGCTGGATCGCCTGCTGCGGCACGGCGATGGCGTCCGAGTCGATGCCCTGCTTGATCCGGGCGCGGACATACATTCCGGGAAACAGCTCGTTGTGCGGGTTGGGGAACTGCACCCGCAGCGTCACCTGACCCGTGCTCGGGTCGGCGGTGACGTCGGAGAACAGCAGGCGCCCGGCCGAGCCGTAGAGCGTGCCGTCATCCATGATGAGGTGGACGTTGGCGGTGTCGGCGGCGAGCTTGGCGAGTTCGCCCGAGGCGATGTCGCGGCGCAGCTTGTTCAGCTCGCCCACCGATTGGGTGATGTCGACATAGATCGGGTCGAGCTGCTGGATCGTGGCGAGCACGCCTGTGATGCCGGACTCGATCAAGGTGCCTTCGGTGAGCAGCGCCCGGCCGATGCGGCCGGAGATCGGCGCGCGCACGTCGGTCCAGGACAGGTTGAGCCGCGCCCGGTCGCGGGCCGCCTTGGCGCCGGCGACTTCGGCCTCGGCCTGCTTCTTGGCGGCGAACGCCGTGTCGTACTGCGCCTGGCTCGCGGTGTTGCGGGCGAGCAGGGTCTCGAGGCGGTCGGCCTGCTGGTTGGCCAGCACCAGGGCGGCCTCGCGGTTGGCCAGCGTCGCCTCGGCGCTCGCGAGGTCCACCTGATAGGGGGCCGGGTCGATCTTGTAGAGGACGTCGCCCTCGTTGACGTGGCTGCCCTGCTCGAACAGGCGCCGGATCACCAGACCCGAGACGCGGGAGCGCACCTCGGCGATGCGCATCGGCGCGACGCGGCCGGGCAGGTCGCGGACGTAGGGGATCGGTTGCGGACGCACGCTGACGACGCTGACCTCGGGCGGCGGCAGGGGCACAGGCGCGGCCGCCTTCTGCTCGTTGCAGGCCGAGACGGCGACGAGGACGGCACCGACGAGAAGAGAGGCCGGCAGGGACCAGCGGGAGCGGCGGCTTCCGGCCTTGGCGGGGCCGGGGCTGCTGCCGGGCGACTGGGGAGACGGCGTCACGATGAGGTTACTCCTACGATGCTTTCGGCATTGGTTCTGACATCGTCCTTTTCCCGAAAGCCGGATGACCGGCGTTCGGGACGATGCGCTAATCTCTTGTTTTGGCATCGTCTTTTGCCGAAAGCCGACGGCCAGCATTCAGGACGATGCGTTGACGCGACCGGGATCTCCCGGACGAAGCACGTCACGGATGACGGGCGGCGACCGGATCGGCCGCACGCGCCGTTGCAATCACCGGGCCGCCGCGTCGATCGGAGATCGAAGGCCCAGGACGAGGATGCCGAAAGCATCGGGGATCGACTGTGCGGGACAGCCCAACGTGTTCGGAGTGCATCCTGCGGGCGAAGTTTGGCAATCCGACGACAGCGCGGATCAGCGCCACGCCATCGCTCAATCCCCTCGCAACGCCCGCACCATCGGGACGAGGCGCCGGTCAGACCCGGGGCGGACGCTCGGGCTGGCCGCGCTCGGCGGCGGCAGGATTCCGATCCGAGATCGGGCGCGGGAGGGACGATGCCGACGCGCGGTCGAGCCCCGGAATGATCGCGCTCATGCGCCCGAAGCTCGCCGCCTCGTCGAGATCGAGCACGGCATGGCCGATCCGCACGCCGGCGAGCGGGTCCGTGTCCGGGCGTTGCTCGAAGGTCACCACGCCGTGGGCCTGCGGGATCCCGCCGAGGGCCGAGCCATCGGCCGGCAGTCCGATGACGACGAGCAGGCTCAGCAGCCCGACGAGCATGGACAGGACGATGCGGGCCGGTCGGCCGGCATAGGCACGGCCTGTCGAGGCATGGCGAGTCATGATGATCACGATAGCATGATTGTGGTGGATGAAACGTTCCCGCGCAATCGACTGCGGCATTCTGGCAGATCCCCCGGGACGCCCCGCCGGCTTTTCATCCAGCCGAGCATGCCTGCGTGGTGAGCCGATGTGCCGGGCCGCACCGTGTTCCGGACGCGCCCGACGTTTCGGCGCGGGCGTTGCCGAGACCCCACACCCTTGCCTTCCTCCTGCCGTGACGGCCGGCCCTAAAGCGCTCGACCCGCCTGCTGCCGCCACCCGCGGCGCGGCCCCTTCGAGGAGGACACCCGTCTTGCCGACCCGATCCTGGCCGAACCGTTTCACGCTGCCGCGCCTGGCCGCAACGCTTGCCCTCGGTGGCGCCCTCGCGGCGGCGGCCCTCGTGCCGGCCCACGCCAACCCGCTCGACAGCGGGCCGCTGGCCGACTTCATCAACGTGTTCAAGACGCAGGCCATCCCACGCGACACGGTGGCCTATGCCGGCAAGGAGAAGCCCGGCACGATCGTGATCTCCACGAGCCAGCGCCGCCTCTACTACGTGCTCGGCGGCGGCGAGGCGATCCGCTACGGCGTCGGCGTCGGCCGGCGCGGCTTCTCGTGGTCGGGCACGAAGACGATCACGGGCAAGAAGGAATGGCCGGCCTGGCGCCCGCCGTCGCAGATGCTCGCCCGCCGCCCGGACCTGCCACGCTACATGGCCGGCGGCCAGGACAACCCGCTCGGCGCACGCGCGATGTATCTCGGCTCCTCGCTCTACCGCATCCACGGCTCCAACGAGCCGGAGACGATGGGCGCAGCAGTGTCGTCGGGCTGCATCCGCATGACCAACAAGGACGTGGTCGATCTCTACGACCGGGTGCGGGTTGGAACGAAGGTGATCGTGAAGGACTGACCGCGCGCATGCGGGCCATTTGTCCGCAGCAGCGTGCGATGTCTGCCGTGATCAAAGAATGACGCGGTGATCGCGGGCTTGGCCGCATGAGCCTCGAGCACCGTCGTATTCGACGGCGGGTCGAGGGGCCCATCGGCGTCGCCCTCAGGGTGTCGAACAGCACGCATATCTCCAAGAAAGAGGGGCCGACTATCCCTGTCGGCCCCTCTTTCTCCGAAATGACCGTCATTCAAGCCGGCTTATCGAACTGTCGGCGCTCATCGGTGAGACTGCACAGGCCTGTCCGCAGTGCCGCGGGTCTTCCTCCTCGCCCGTTTCCTGATCAACGGAGGCTGGAGCAAGGGCCGATCAGGTTCGGGCCATCTGCATCGTAGCCGGCGACTGCAAGAGAGTTGCGGCCCCCATCTGACTTGAAGCGCTTCAAGGTAGGCTGGATGTTGCTCCGGCGATCCGGGACGGTGCGGGCTACCTCAGCGCACAGGACAGCCTTGCTCGCGGTGAAGGCCACTTCGATCGCGTTGAAGTTGAGCGAGCGGGCCGACAGGTAAAGGGAGCCACGCCGACGGGCTCGCGTGGAAACCCTCGCCGCCTCAACCGGCTCGCACAGCGTTCACGCTTCGGAGTGAGAGCCTGCTGGGGGGCCAAGGTCGGTCGATCGGATCCTGTCGGCGGCCTGTTCCGGGCCCGAGATCATCGCGTGCAACTCATCGCAGGTGCCGCCTCCGGCTCGTGCCGACGCACGGCGACCTCCTGCTTCGCGCGCCCAATCGAGGAATGAAAGCCAATCCAGAGACCGGGCTGTCCTGTCCGATCAAGCAGCGCGCCGGGAAACTGTCACGGTGGAGCGTCGGCAGACGGGGAGCGCGGCAAGGGACGACCATGGACCGATTTTTCCCTCTGGTATGCGCCCTGTTTTTCGTTGTTGCACAGGGGCTGCCTGCCAAGGCCCAGCCGGCCGCACCCGCGGCGGTTCCGGTCGGGACAGTCAATGCCCAGCGCAAGGCCATCGACCAGACGCTCGATTTCGTCGGCCGTATCGAGGCGGTCGGTCGCGTCGAGGTCCGCGCGCGCGTCACGGGCTTTCTCGACGCCGTCCTGTTCAAGGAAGGCGAGCCGATCAAGGAAGGAAGCCCGCTCTATCGGATCGAGCCCGACCTCTTCCAAGCAGCGGTCAAGCAGGCCGAGGGCGCCCTGGAACGAACCAAGGCGGCATACACCCTTGCGGCCATCCAGTTGCAGCGGGCGCAAGACCTGCTCGATCGGAATTCCGGCACGGTCGTGGCCCGCGACCAGGCCCGCGCCGCCCTGGATCAGGCGAAGGGCGCCGTCATGGGCGACGAGGCGAGCCTCCAGACGGCGCGGATCAATCTCGGTTACACGCAGATCTTCGCGCCGATCTCCGGCCGAATCGGCCGCACCGGCGTCACGAAGGGCAATGTGGTCGGCCCCGATAGCGGCGTCCTGACCACCGTGGTCAGCCAGGATCCGATGTACCTCACCTTCCCGGTGAGCCAACGCGAGTTCCAGCGCTACGCTCAGAGCGGGGGACGCCCCGACCGCAGCAGGATCGCGGTGCGCATTCGCTTCTCGGACGGCTCGACCTATGGGGAGGTCGGCCAGATCAACTTCGTCAACGTCAGCGTCGATCGCGCCACCGACACGGTCGTGGTGCGGGCCACGATGCCGAACCCGGCGGGCGCGCTTCGCGACGGGCAGCTCGTGCGGGTCGATCTCCAGGCCGGAAAGCCGGAGCAGAAGGTCGTGATCCCGCAGGCGGCGCTCATTGCCGATCAGGGCGGCGTCTACGTGTTCGTCGTCGAAGACGGCCGGGCCGCGACACGACGCATCAAGCCGGAGCCCGGTGGCACCGGCCCGGACGCCGTCATCGCGGAGGGCCTGTCGGGCGGCGAACTCGTCATCGTCGATGGGCTGCAGCGTGTGCGGCCGGGGATCCTTGTTCAGGCCACCCCGGTCAGCCAGACGGCAAGCAGGATCTGAGCCGATGCTTTCCGCGATCTTCGTTGACCGCCCGCGGCTCGCAGTGGTCATCGCCATCGTCATCTCGATCGCGGGCGCGCTGGCTCTGCTGACCATCCCGGTCGCGCAGTATCCCGACATCGTGCCGCCCCAGGTCTCGGTCACGACGACCTATCCCGGCGCCGCTGCCGACGTCGTGGAGTCCACGGTCGCCCAGCCTATCGAGTCCCAAGTCGTGGGTGTCGATAAGATGCTCTACATGAAGAGCGTCAGCGGCAACGATGGCAGCTACACGCTCACCGGCTCGTTCGAGCTCGGAACCGATCCCGATATCAACGCCGTCAACGTCAACAACCGCGTTCAGATCGCCCTCGCCAAACTGCCCGAGGACGTCCGCAAGCAGGGCGTCACGGTCAAGAAAAAGTCCTCCGCGCTTCTTGGCGTGCTTGCCGTCTACTCGCCAAAGGCGACGCAGGACCCGCTCTTCATCTCCAACTACGTCACGATCAACCTGCTGGATCGCATCAAGAGCACGCCCGGCGTCGGCGACGCGACGCTGTGGGGACCGCAGGATTACGCCATGCGGGCCTGGGTGCGGACCGACCAGCTGACCGGTCTCAACCTGACCACCGGCGACGTCATCGGCGCGATCCAGAGTCAGAACGTCCAGGCGCCCGTGGGACGGATCGGCGCCCGCCCGATCTCGAACGAGCAACAGCTCCAGCTCAGCATCCAGACACAGGGACGCCTGACCTCGACGGACCAGTTTCGGAACATCGTGCTGCGCACGAACCCCGACGGTTCGGTGCTGCGCCTCGGTGACGTAGCCCGGATCGACCTCGGGGCGGCCAATCTCGACCGTGAAACGCGGCTGAACGGCAGCCCGGCGACCGTCATCGCGATCTACCAGTCGCCCGGCGCGAACGCTCTCTCGACCTTGAAAGAGGTCGAGAAGCGGGTTGGGGAGCTGGCGAAAGCCTTTCCCGAGGGCCTTGCCTGGAAGGTGACCTACGATCCAACCGCCTTCATCACCGAGACCGTCCACGAGGTCCAGAAGACCTTGGTCGAAGCCTTCGTGCTCGTCGTCATCGTGGTGTTCCTGTTCCTCGGCAGCCTCCGCGCGACGTTGATCCCGACGCTCGCCGTGCCGGTCAGCCTGATCGGCACCTTCATCGTCCTCAAGGCGGTCGGTTACTCGGCCAATTCCGTCTCGCTGCTCGCCCTCGTGCTGGCCATCGGAATCGTGGTCGACGACGCCATCGTGGTCGTCGAGAACGTCGAGCGCGTGATGGAGGAACACCCGGAACTGTCGCCTCGGGAGGCCACCAAGCAGGCCATGGCCGAGATCACGGCCCCGATCATCGCGATCACACTGGTCCTTCTCTCGGTCTTCGTGCCGGTGGCCTTCGTGCCGGGCATCTCGGGTGAACTCTTCCGCCAGTTCGCCGTCGCGGTGGCGGTCTCGATGTTCATCTCGGCCATCAACGCGCTGACCCTGTCGCCGGCCCTATGCGGCGTGCTGCTGCGGCCCCATCATGGTCCGCGCCGGGGCATCATGGGCGTCGTGATGCGCTCCATCGACCGCGTTCGCGACGGTTACGGTGCCGCCGTGGCCCGCATCGTGCGCTTCTCGATCCTCGGTCTCGTGCTGGCAGGCGCGGCGGCCTACGGCACGATCGAACTCGCCAAGCTCACCCCGACCGGCTTCCTGCCGGAGGACGACCAGGGCGCGTTCTTCGTCGTGGTGCAACTGCCCGAGGGCGCATCGGTCGGGCGGACCTCCGAGGTGGTGGCGCGGGCCGAGGAGATCCTGCGGCAGGAACATGCGGTCGCCGACACGACATCGGTGATCGGCCTGAACTTCATCGACAACTACTCTCAGGGCAACGCAGCCTTCCTCGTCGTGACTCTCAAGCCGTTCGAGGAGCGCAAGGGCGCCGCGGACGGGGCGGCGGCCCTGATCGCGCGCCTGGGCCAGCGGTTCCGGGAGGTCCCCGGAGGGACCGTCGTCCCGCTCGCGCCACCGCCGATCATCGGTCTCGGCACCGGCGGCGGCTTCAGTTACGTCCTGCAGGACCTGCGCGGCGGCGATCCGAAGGAGCTTGCCCAAGTCCTGCGCGGCCTGGTCGTGGCGGCGAACGAGGATCCGAAGCTCAACCGAGTCTTCAGCACCTTCTCGGCGACGAACCCCTCGGTGTTTCTCGATATCGACCGCGACAAGGCCCAGATTCTCGGGGTGCCCCTGAGCGCCGTGTTCCAAGCGCTGCAAGCTTCGCTCGGCGGCTACTATGTCAACGACATCAACCTGTTCGGCCGCACGTGGCAGGTTCAGGTTCAGGCGGAGGCCGCGGACCGGGCCAAGATCGACGACATCTACCGGATCAACGTGCGCAACAAGGACGGCGAGATGGTGCCGTTGCGCTCGCTCGCGGAGGTCCGGATCGTCGTGGGGCCGCCCGCGCTGATCCGCTACAACAACCTTCGCGCCGTCACGATCCAGGGCTCGCCCGCCCCGGGCGTCTCGTCCGGGCAGGCGCTCGCTGCCATGGACGGCGTTGCCGGCCGGACCCTGCCGGCGGGCTTCGGCGGCGAGTGGACCGACACGGCATTCCAGGAGAAGCGGGCAGAGGGCAAGACGGCCATTATCCTGGGCTTCGCGGTCCTGTTCGCGTTCCTGTTCCTGGTCGCGCTCTACGAAAGCTGGACCATCCCCATCCCGGTGCTGTTGTCGGTCACGGTCGGGATCGTCGGGGCTTACGCGGCCATGGTTTGGGGCCAGCTCACCCTCGATCTCTACGCGCAGATCGGCATGATCGTGCTCATCGGCTTGGCGGCCAAGAACGGCATCCTGATCGTCGAATTCGCCAAGGAGCAGCGGGACAAGGGCATTCCCCTGCAGGTGGCGGCCACAGAGGGCGCACGCCTGCGCTTTCGCCCGGTGATGATGACCTCTTTCGCCTTCATCTTGGGCCTGCTCCCGCTCGTGATCGCCGCCGGCGCGTCGCAACTCGCCCGGCGCAATGTCGGAACGCCGGTCTTCGGCGGCATGATCGCCGCCTCGTTCCTCGGCATCTTCGTGATCCCGCCTCTCTACGTCCTGTTCCAAGACCTGCGCGAGCGGGCTTGGCGGCTCGTCGGTGGGAAGGGGGCCAAACAGCGGGCGGAACCGCGGGCTGACGCCACAAGCGGCGTGCCAAAGCGCCTGCCGGCCGAGTGAGCCGGCCGACGCCGTCCAGGCGGAGAGGAAGGAGCACGACGATGCACGAGATCGAGCAGGTCATGCTGGCCGACAAGCCCGACGCGGATCCGCCCGATCCCGGGGCCGTCAAGAAGCTCAAGAGAAAGAACTACGAGCGGGAGTTGCGTAAGCTCCAGGTCAAGCTCTGCCACCTGCAGGATTGGGTCAAGCGGACCGGCGCTCGCATCATCATCGTGTTTGAGGGCCGCGATGCCGCCGGCAAGGGCGGCACGATCAAGGCCATCACGGAGCGCGTCAGCCCCCGCGTCTTCCGCGTCGTGGCGCTGCCGGCACCAACCGACCGCCAGAAGACCCAGATCTTCATCCAGCGCTACATCGAGCATTTCCCGGCGGCCGGCGAGATCGTGATCTTCGACCGCAGTTGGTACAACCGGGCGGGCGTCGAGCGTGTCATGGGCTTCTGCAACGAGACGGAGTATCGCCGGTTCCTCGATCTCTGCCCGCGGATCGAGCGCTTCATCGTCGATGGTGGAACCCAACTCATCAAATTCTGGCTGGAGGTCGGCAAGCAAGAGCAGAAGCGGCGCTTCCTGGCGCGTATCGAGGATCCCCTGCGGCAGTGGAAGTTGAGCGCAATGGATCTCGAATCCTACGGGCGCTGGTACGAGTTTTCAAAAGCCCGCGACGCGATGTTCGCGGCCACCGACACGGATGACGCGCCCTGGAACGTCGTCCGCTCGGACGATAAGCGTCGGGCTCGCCTCAACTGCATTGCACGCCTCATCCACCTCATCCCGTTCAAGGAGCAGAAACGCGAGGCGGTGATCTTGCCAAAGCGCAGCAAGGACAAAGCGTACGATGACGCGCTTCGGAAAAAGCACTTCGTTCCGGAACGCTACTGAAGACAGGTTCGCCCCGCAGAGCCGAGGGCGAAAGCGACATGGGAGCGGCGTCCCGGTTCCGCTTCTGTGTTGGGACAACGATTATCGGATCGTCAACCGCACACGAAAGATCATTCGGGCCCTTCCGGCACTCTGAGAAACGGCCGCCGGCGAAGTTTCGATCACGTCCCCCGGCCCCTGTTTGACGCCTGTCCTTGGACCGGCGGTCGGTGCCTGCTTTTGCGGTCAAGCTGCGGAGGGCGAGAATGTTGGCTCAACTGGCGGTCGGGGCAGGTGCCAGCATCTGCAGCATCACCGTCCACTCATTCATGATGGCGGCGGTCCTCAAGGTGGCCCGTTTTCATGCCGGCATCAGCAGGTACAGCAGCGCTTCACTTTCTTGGACCATGTCATCCGTGATGTGCGTCCTGATGGCAGCGCATACCCTGGAGGTCATGATCTGGGCCCTCATCTACACGATCATAGAGGTTGCCCCGGCTGGATCTAATCTCCTGTACTTTGCCTTCGTGAACTACACGACGCTGGGCTATGGCGACATTATGCCGGTCGAGAGCTGGCGCCTTCTGGGTCCCGTCGCAGCGATGAACGGCATCCTGCTGTTCGGCTGGTCGACGGCCGTCATCTTCGAAGTGCTCCGGCGCACCCTCATCCGCATGGACGAAATCGCGCATTGAAGGCGCCCCCGCGTGGCGAGCCGGTCGCGGAGGACCGCAGATGAAGGACTTGGTCTCGACGAGGGGCGGCTCCGGGAACGGTAAGCCGGTCGCGTTCGGCTTCGACCTCGTGGCAGGGCTCACCGCCGCGGCCGTCGTCCTGCCCAAGGCCATGGCCTATGCCGCGGTGGCCGGTCTACCGGTGGCCGTCGGCCTCTACACCGCCTTCGTTCCCTCGATCATCTATGGCTTGCTGGGCTCATCGCGCGTGCTGAGCGTCAGTTCGACCACGACGCTGGCCATCCTGACGGGGGCCGAACTCGGCAGCACGGTGCCGGATGGCGACCCGGCGAAGCTTCTCACCGCGACGGCAACGCTCACGGCCCTCGTCGGCGCGCTGCTCCTGACGGCGCGCCTCCTGAAACTCGGCTTCGTTGCCAGCCTCATCTCCGTGCCGGTCCTCACGGGATTCAAGGCGGGGATCGGCCTCGTGATCCTCCTGGATCAGGCGCCCAAGCTTCTCGGGCTCCACATCGCAAAGCAATCGTTCTTCGCCGACTTGGCCAGCCTCGTTCGACACCTCCCCGAGACCTCATGGCCGACCCTGGCTGTTGCGGGCATCACGCTGGCCATGCTCGTCGGCATGGAGCGTCTCAAACCTCATTCGCCGGCCCCGTTGGTCACGGTCGCGGTCGCCATCGCCGCTTCATGGCTTCTGAGCCTGGGCGCATGGGGAGTCTCGACCGTCGGGGCCATCCCACAGGGCCTTCCATCGCTGACCCTGCCCGAACCGACGCTCGTCCAGGCGCTGCTGCCCGGCGCCATCGGCATCGCCCTGATGAGCTTCACGGAGAGCATTGCGGCAGGCCGGGCCTTCGCGGCACCGGGAGACCCACCCATCAACGCCAATCGCGAATTGGTCGCGACAGGCGCGGCAAACCTGGGGGGAGCCCTGCTCGGATCCATGCCGGCTGGCGGCGGGACATCGCAGACCGGCGTCGTGCGCTCCGCCGGAGGCCGGAGCCAAGCGGCCTCGCTCGTGACGGCCGCGGCGGCTCTCGGCACGATGCTCTTCCTGGCCCCGGTGCTGAGTCTCCTGCCGCAAGCGACCCTTGCGGCCATCGTCATCGTCTACTCGGCCAGCCTCATCCAACCGGCCGAGTTCCGGGCCATCTACAAGGTGCGGCGGATGGAGTTCCGTTGGGCGGTCGTGGCGGCCGTCGGGGTGCTCGTCTTCGGGACGCTCCAAGGAATCGTCGTCGCCATCATCCTGTCGCTCCTCGGCCTTGCCCTCCAGACCGCGCGTCCCCGGGTCTCAGTGATCGTTCGCAAACCTGGGGCCGATGTCCTGCGTCCCCGCTCGTCCGAGCACCCGGACGACGAGATGTTCGACGGCCTCCTGATCCTCCGCCCCGAGGGGCGACTCTACTTCGCAAACGCTCAAAACGTGGCAGATCGGATCCAGGCCCTGATCGCCGAATACAAGCCGCGCGTCGTTGCACTCGATTTCAGCCGCGTACCCGATATCGAGTACTCGGCCCTGCAGATGCTCCAGGAGGCGGCCCGGCGCACGAGCGTGCCGTTCTGGCTGGTTGGGCTCAACCCGAGCGTACTCGATATGGTTCGGCGCGCAGGTCTGGACCAGGAACTTGGCGCGGACCGTCTTTTGTTCAACGCACGGGCTGCAATCGAGCGTTACAAGGCAATTCCGATACAATCTGATCAGAAATGAACCCATTTCGGCATATTTTATAAAACCCAATATTGCCAATTGCGAAATGCAGATGCTTCATATCTTATAAAAACGCTGAACATGGGTGGTGAGGGTTTTCATGTCCTCTTCTGCTGGATTGCGTATGGGCGTCCCCCCTGATTCATCGAAAACGGCTGAAATCCTCGGCTCTGAGATCCAGCAGCCTATCGGGTTGAGCCGGCCCGGAGTGGCGCGGACGGTCTACACGACCCTCATCGAACTCGGCGCCGATCCAGAGAAGCTGCTCTGCGAGCTTGGGCTCGATCCTGGGCTATTCGGCTGCGGCGCGCGCGTCCCATACGCCGCACTGGGCAAGCTGGTCGCCCATGGAGCGGACAGGACAGGTTGTCCGCATCTTGGGCTCCTGATCGGGCGGCGGGCCACCCTGGCCTCGCTCGGACGGCTCGGGCTGCTGATGCGCCACTCGGAGACAATGGGTGACGCCTTACGAGCGCTCGAAGCGCATTCCGGCACACAGAACTGGGGCGCGGTGATCGCACTCGCCGTCGATTGCGACATCGCCGTCTTGAGCTACTGCCCCTATGGCCCGGATGCCGCGGGCGCCCCCCTTCATTCGGAGCGGGCACTTGCCACAACGACCAGCATCCTTCGGATACTGGCGGGCCCCGGCTCTGCCTTGTTGGAGGTTCTGCTGCCCCGCTCGGTGCCGCGCGATGCGGCCCCCTACCGCGACTTCTTCCGGGCACCCGTCCGCTTCGACCAGGAAATGGCCGCTTTGGTGTTTCCCGCCCGGCTTCTCGCCCAACGCATCGAGGGCGCGGATCCCGCAATCCGCCGGAGAGTGGAAGATCGCATCCGCAGGCTCGAGGCCAAGCAATCCTCCAACCTCACGGATGAACTCCGTCAGTATCTGCGCGCCCACGTGACACGGCAGCGCTGCAAGGCGGAACAGGCGGCGCGCCTGAGGCTCGTCAGCCGACGCACCTTGAGCCGTCGCCTGAGATCGGAGGGAACGACGTTCCGGCAACTCGCCAACGAGGCGCAATGCCAAGTGGCGAAGCAACTCTTGACCGATACCACCATGACCATGGCCCAAGTTTCGGCCATACTGGACTTCTCCGAGCCGGCCGCCTTCAGCCATGCTTTCCGACGCTGGTTGGGCATGACACCGAGTGCTTGGCGGCGCGAAAACCAACCGCATATCGGCCTTCGTCAAATACAGGCCTGAGGTCGCGATTCGGGCCAGACACGGCGTCCACTCCCAAAGGACTGACGGAAGAGCCCGTGATGGGAGCGACGTTCCGCACGTGTCGTGATGCTCGGGCTGAAGCCTTGCAGTATCGGCGGGGGCAGCCATGCCCATCAGGTCGGCGGGCGTGTGTCCCAGTCGAGGAAGAAGCCCACGTCGCCCGGCATGCCGTTGGGCCAATCGACGATCATCGCCCGCAATCCATAGCCGGCGCCCTGCAAACGGTCCCGCCAGAACTCGTAGGCCTGGCGGGCCCGTCCGGTCAGGGTCTCCGGCCAATCCGTGTCGCAGTTGTTGATCGCCCGGCCGCCGTCGCTGCACATCGCGTTGGGAAACCGCATCACCAAGAGCTCTTTCTTGCCCTGCTCCGCCGCGATACGGAGCTTATGCAGAAGCAACTTCGTGATCTCCTGCATCCGATCGGCGGTGAGTTCGATGGGCTGGGACAGGGACTTCATGAGTTCGGCCCGCGCCTCGGCGGCACGGTCATCGCCCTGCATGTCCCGCATGGCCTGGGCAGCCCTCAACGCGGCTGCGTAACCGGCGAGTTCGGCGGCGGAGAGGAAGGTCTCGTCGCCGAGTTCGGTCGGCGGCTTTGTCCCAGGCGCTTCCATGATCGGCTCCCGTTGCTCAGAGGGCCACATCGGGCCAAGTCTCACCCAGCCCCTTCGCGCGGCTCCAAGATCGATGGCATCGATGAGGGCACGCGGACAGAGAACGACATCGCGCTAGAGCCGTATCCGACCTGATTGCATCAGGCCGGCGTCTCTAGATCTTTGTTTTGACGCGCTTTCTTTCGCCGAACCGGCGTCCACTTCGTCGGAAACTGAAGTTCAGTACGGGGTGCAGGCTCCGGTGTTCGGGTCGTAGTAGTGATACGATCCACAACTGCCGTAGGATCTGGCCCCGTAGGCAGCGGCGGCCCCAACGCCCAAGGCGGCTGCGCCGTAGGCATACGGACGGTACCCGTAGCCACCACGATAGCCGTAGCGCCCGTAGCCACCGCGATAGCCATAGCGCCCGTACCCGCCCCGGTAACCGCCCGCCACGGCACCGCGGTGTCCGTGATAGCCTCCGCGGTAACCGCCGACTCGGGCGCCGTGGAAGCCGCCCCCGCCACGGAAGCCACCACCGCCGAAGCCGCGCGCTTCCACCGTCACGCCGCTGGCCATCAGGACAAACACGGAGGCAAGGATCAGTCGCTTCATGGCGAAGGTCTCCTGTTCGTGTGACGCCGTCATGAGACGGGTCGCGCCCAGCGCGCTCTTTGGCCAGCGGCCACGTCAGACCTAATACCTCGGTGATATCGACGGATCCGAACGACTGCTTGATCAGACAGGACAGACGGCATTCCCGCGCCTGCGAACGCGCTGCTTGGTCGAAAATCTCGATCAACGACAGCGATGCGTGACACGCGAGGTTCCCGACAAAACGCCCCGCCTGCGCACAGACGCAGAACGCCCTCCACCCGGATCGGATGGAGGGCGCTCGGCCGCATGACGTGGCGCTTCAGCCTGTGGGGGCTCAGCGCGGATCGGGCGGGCCTTCGCCCTTGCCGACGAAGGGGATGCCCTCGATCGGGCATTCCTCGGTGCCGACGCTGGAGCGGGTGATGGCGCGCACCGCGTCGCGGGTGCCGTCGGGATCCTCGATCCAGCGGCGGTAGAAGTCGTAGGGGCATTCCGACATGCCGTGCCGGTTCTCCTTCGAGTTGATCATGCCCGTGTAGCCGCGGTGCAGCAGCTTGAAGAGGTGGTTCTCCGACTGGCCATGGGCGCGGAAGTCGCGGATCAGGAATTTCGAGAGCGCCGCGTACTGGATGCCCATCTCCTCCTCGCCGCACTCGCCCAGCGTGCGACCGTCGAAGCCGATGATCGCCGAGTGGCCGAAGTAGCTGTAGACGCCGTCGAAGCCGGCGGCGTTGGCGACCGCCACGTAGGTGTTGTTGGCGAATGCCATCGCCTTCGAGATCAGAACCTGCTGTTCCTTGGCCGGGTACATGTAGCCCTGGCAGCGGATGATCAGTTCGGCGCCGCGCATGGCGCAGTCGCGCCAGATCTCGGGGTAATTGCCATCGTCGCAGATGATGAGGCTGATCTTGAGGCCCTTGGGGCCATCCGAGACGTAGGTGCGGTCGCCCGGATACCAGCCCTCGATCGGGGTCCAGGGCATGATCTTACGGTACTTCTGCACGATCTCGCCCTGGTCGTTCATCAGGATGAGCGTGTTGTAGGGGGCTTTGCGCGGATGCTCCTCGTGGCGCTCGCCGGTGAGCGAGAACACGCCCCAGACCTTGGCCTTGCGGCAGGCGTCCGCGAAGATCTCGGTTTCCGCACCGGGAATGGAGGAGGCGGTCCCGTACATCTCGCCCGCATCGTACATGATGCCGTGGGTCGAGTATTCGGGGAAGATCACCAGATCGAGGCCCGGCAGACCGGCCTTCATCCCGATGATCATGTCGCCGATCTTCTTGGCGTTTTCCAGCACCTCGGCCTTCGTATGCAGCCGGGGCATCTTGTAGTTCACGACGGCGACGCCGACGCTGTCCTGACTCGACGAGATATCACCGTGCATCATGGCGATGTTTCCTCCGGTTGGTGTTGGGGGAGGGGCCCGTCGCGCGAGCCCCCTTTTCTTGGCTCGAGGGCTAGCCCGGAGCGAGGCCGAGCAGGGTGCCGAGCGGGACGACGAGGGTGGCACCGGCGTAGAAGCCGTCCTTGGCGCGCCGCGCGGTGAAGGGGTTCCAGAACGTGTTCGGGTTGACCACGTACTGAACCACCGGCTCGATGATCACGCCCGCGCCGACATCGAAATGNCTTGGCGCGCCGCGCGGTGAAGGGGTTCCAGAACGTGTTCGGGTTGACCACGTACTGAACCACCGGCTCGATGATCACGCCCGCGCCGACATCGAAATGCGCGTTGGCCTCGAATACGAACTTGTCGCGCGAATACGGGGCCCCCGAACCGCCCGAGATGAAGTTCGCATCCGCCAGGAACTGCGTGTAGTTCTCCGACAAACGCTGCCAGTTCATCTTCAGCCCGTAGCTGTCGTTGGGCCGGCTTTGGTCGGGCGCGTCGAGACGCACACCGACGAACGAGTTGAAGCGGATCGGCACCGTCGGGTCGAACGAATAGCCCGTGCCGGTGTAGAGCGAGATCGACGTCGGGTGCGGGTTGGCGACCAGGCTGCCATCGGCGCGCCAGACCGTCTGCGTGCCGGTGAGCACGATGCCGGACGTGCCCGATTTCTGCAGCACCGGAGCGCCGGGGTTCAGGCCCTTCGAGGTGCCGAACACCGTCTTGAAGTTGTCGTCGTGATCCGCGGTGTTGAAGAAGCCGGTGAGCGAGGCGCGGCCCGGATAGGCGGTCATGGTGTAGTCGGTCTTGGTGCCGATCTCGGTCATCACCAGCGCGCCCGAGAGCCGCTCGTAGCCGAAATCGTAGCCGGACAGCGCGTTGGTGCCGGGNCATGGTGTAGTCGGTCTTGGTGCCGATCTCGGTCATCACCAGCGCGCCCGAGAGCCGCTCGTAGCCGAAATCGTAGCCGGACAGCGCGTTGGTGCCGGGGTTCACCGAGAAGGCGCCGGCCTGGACGTAGCTCGTCGGCGAGAGTTGGTAGGCGGCGTTCGCACCCCAGACCGCGTAGAGCGGCGAGGTAAAGCCGGCATTGATGTAGAACAGATCCTGGAAGCAGGAATTGATCGAGTTGCACGGCGGCAGGCCGTAATACCGATCGGGATGGGTGCGGCCGACCTCGATGACGAGGCGGTCGTCGAGCAGCTTCTGCTGGTAGGTNGGATGTCGCGATCTCGTACCTGCCCGACGAGCAGTAGAACAGATCCTGGAAGCAGGAATTGATCGAGTTGCACGGCGGCAGGCCGTAATACCGATCGGGATGGGTGCGGCCGACCTCGATGACGAGGCGGTCGTCGAGCAGCTTCTGCTGGTAGGTGAGCAGCGAGAGGCGGTTGTTATTGGGGTTGAACGGCGGCTGGTAGCCGACCGTGGTGTCGCCGATATCGGCGGCCATGTTGAGGTTGCGGACGTTGCCGAAGAAGGTCTGCGTGAACTTGATGGTGCCGCCGGCGATATTGGCGATGCGCTGCATGTCGGCGGTCATGGAGAGGACGAAGTAGGTCGAGTTCGACTGCTCACCGGTGCGCAGGCCGGCCGAAGGGTTGGCTTGGTAGAAGTTGTAGATGTTGATGTCGAAGGTGAGCCCGCGCTCGGCCATATGGGTGGCCCAGGGGGCGAGCGGGCCGATGCGGACGGGATCGGCGGGTTTCTCGGCGATGCGCGGATCGGTGCGCGGCTGGGTCTGGTCGTTGAACTGACCCACCGGCGAGGCTTGCTGCGCGAAGGCGCCGGTCGCGGTGGTGAGGCCTGCCGCCAGCAGGGCGCCGGCTGTTCCGATCCCGACGCCGCGGCGGCGTCTGGCCCGTGTCTGTGTCACTCGCTCAAGCATCGTCAGTCCCCAACCCGTCCTCTGCACCGGCCTGCGCACTGGGTTCGTCCCGCTTGTCGTGTCGCGGCCGGCGGCTCCTCCACGGAGCTGTTCTTCGGTTCGATCCATCCTCCCGGAGGCGGAGCGGCGGGCACACCAGGGCGCCCGCCGCGGAGACGGCCCTTCGATCAGTGGCTGATCATCCAGGGCCGCGCGTTCGGGAAGCTCTTGGCCGCCGCGGGTGCGGCGGACGTCTTCTTCGGCGAGCAGCAGCCGCAGCCGGCCCCGTGGGCCCCGGAGCGGCGCGGCTCGTGGCGGCTGCGCTCGTTGGTGGCGTGGGCGGCCTTCAGGCCGGCATCCATGCCGGAGATCCGCGGGGCGGTGAGGAAGGCCCGCTGACATTCCCCGCCGCAATCCGGGCAGTCATGCGGGTCCTTGAACTGCGCCATCGGGCGCAGCACCGTGAACGGACCACAGCTCTCGCAGGCGTAATCGTAGACGGGCATCTCAAGCACTCTCAGGCGAAGTGTGTGCGGTTTGCCGCCCGGAGAGGGCGGCAAACCAAGAGATTCAGAGATCCGGCGAGAGCGGCATCTGGATCGAGCCGTCGAGGAACTTCGTCGGCCCGGCCTCGGACGGGTTGATGTCGAAGTCGAAGATGCCCGTCGGAATCCAGAGCGTGGCGCAGGCGTTCGGGATATCGACGACGCCGGAGATGTGGCCCTGGACCGGGGCAGTGCCGAGGATCGAGTAGGCCTGGGCGCCCGAATAGCCGAACTTCTTCAGGTACTCGATCGCGTTGAGGCAGGCTTGGCGGTAGGCGACGGTGACGTCGAGGTAGTGCTGCTTGCCGTACTCATCGACCGAGACGCCCTCGAAGATCAGGTGATCGTCGTATTTCGGCGTCATCGGCGACGGCTTGAAGATCGGGTTCTTGATCCCGTATTTGGCCATGCCATCCTTGATCAGGCTCACCTTGAGGTGGACCCAGCCCGCCATCTCGATGGCGCCGCAGAAGGTGATCTCGCCGTCGCCCTGGCTGAAATGCAGGTCGCCCATGGAGAGGCCGGCACCCGGCACGTAGACGGGGAAGTAGATCTTCGAGCCGCGCGACAGATCCTTGATGTCGCAATTGCCGCCATGCTCGCGCCCCGGCACCGTGCGGGCGCCCGTCGCCGCAGCGTTCTCCTTCGCGTCACCCTTCAGCCGGCCCATATGCGCGGTCGGGCCGAAGGGGAGGGTGGCGAGCGCCGGCACCCGGCTCGGATTGGTGTCGTAGAGCGCCTTCTCGCGGGTGTTCCAGGTCTCCAGCATCTTCGGATCGGGCAGGCAGCCGATCAGGCCGGGATGGATCAGGCCGGGGAAGCGCACGCCGGGCACGTGGCGCGACTTGGTGAACATGCCCTCGAAATCCCAGATCGACTTCTGGGCCTGGGGGAAGTGTTCGTCGAGGAAGCCGCCGCCATTGTTCTTCGAGAAGAAGCCGTTGAAGCCCCACTGGCTCTCGGCCTTGGCGCCGATATCGAGCAGATCGACCACGAGAAGGTCGCCGGGCTCGGCGCCCTCGACGCCGATCGGACCCGACAGGAAGTGGACGATCGACAGGTCGATATCGCGCACGTCGTCGGCGGAATCGTTGTTCTTGATGAAGCCGCCGGTCCAATCGTAGGTCTCGACGATGAAGTCGTCGCCGGGCTTCACGGTGGCGACCATCGGAATGTCCGGGTGCCAGCGGTTGTGCACCATGTCGTTGTCGTAGGCCGACTGCGTGAGATCGACCTTGATCAGGGTCTCGGGCATTTCCTTTTCTCCTTTACTGTCCGAATTTCAGGCAGCCGTCCCCGTTGCGTGTCCGGCATGAGTCCGGCCGCCTCGTGGATCGTTGTTGTCGTTCTTCGTTCATCCGGCGCGGGTCGGCGTCGGATCGGTTCGGGCGGGTCGCCGGGGCGTCCCGCGGATGGCTCAGCTCGCGAGCAGCTCCTTCAGGGCCGCATCCAGCACCTTGATGTCATCGGGGGAGGTGCCGGGGCCGCCGGCGAAGTGGCCCCAATAGGTCTCAACCGTGCGCAGTTCCGCGTTCGGCATGTGCTCGACCTCGATGGCGCTGTCTTCCGGCGGGAAATACAGGTCGGTCGAGGCCGGCATCACGAAGGCCTTGGCCGTGATCGCGCCGAGCGCCTTCTTGAGATCACCGCCGTAGAGGTCGTTGGCCGAGATGTCGCCGTTCTGCCACGTCCAGAGCATGGCGAGCAGGTTGTTGGCGTCCTTCTCCAAGAGCCAGCCTTCCCAGAAGCCGACGAGGAAGTCTTCAAGCGAGGCGTAGCCCATCTGTTGCAGGTCGGCCTCGACCCGGTAGAAGGTCTGCGAGAAGCCCCAGCCGGCATAGACGCGGGCGGCGGCGCGCAGGCCCTTCTGCGGTTGTTCGGCGTAGAACCCGTCGGCGAAGGCGGCATCCGCCTGGAGTGCGGCCTTGACGCCCTCCAGGAAGACGAAGTTGTGCCGCGAGCATTGGGCCGAGCCCTGGAAGGGCAGGATGCGCCCGACCATGTCAGGAAAGATCGCGCCCCAGTGGAAGGTCTGCAGCGCACCCATCGACCAGCCGGTGACGAGCTTGATCCGCTCGATGCCGAAGACTTCCGTGACCAGCCGGTGCTGCTGCACCACGTTGTCGTAGGCCGTGACCTTGGGAAAGCGCGGCCCGTTGAAGGGTGCCGGCGTGTTGCTCGGCGAGGACGACAACCCGTTGCCGAACAGGTTCGGCACGATGATGAAGTACCGGTCCGGATCGAGCGCCTTGCCCGGCCCGATCAGCCACTCGTTCTCGAGATGCGTGCCGGAATACCAGCACGGATAGACGATGACGTTGTCGCGTGCCGCGTTGAGCGTGCCGTAGGTCTTGTAGGCGAGCCGCGCGCCGCGGATCGTCTGCTTCGATTGCAGAACGACGTCGCCGAGCTCGAAGATCTCGTAATCGGCCATCGCAACAATCCTCAGACCGAGAGGAAGCGGGCGACCTGCGCCTCGTCGATGTCGGCACGCAGACTCTCGTGGACGATCGAGCCGTTCTCGATCACGAGAACCCGGTCGGCCACGTCCATGGCAAAGCTGAGCACTTGCTCCGAGACGACGATCGACAGACCGCGCTCGTCGCGAATCTTCTTCAGCGTACGCCCCATTTCGCGAATAATCGAGGGTTGAATACCCTCCGTCGGCTCGTCGAGAAGCAGAACCTTCGGGTTGCTGGCAAGCGCCCGGGCGATGGCGAGCTGCTGCTGCTGGCCGCCGGAGAGGTTGCCGCCGCGCCGGCCCTTCATCTCCAGCAGCACCGGGAACATCGTGTAGAGGTCCTGCGGCACCTTGCGCGAGCCGGTGACGGTGAGACCCGTCTCGATATTCTCCTGCACCGTCATGGTGGAGAAGATCATCCGGCCCTGCGGCACGTAGGCGAGGCCCTTGGCCACGCGGGCATGGCTCTTCAGGGCGGTGACGTCCGTGCCGTCGACGGTGATCGTGCCGGACTTCGTCGGCACGATGCCCATCAGCGTCTTCATGAGCGTCGACTTGCCCATGCCGTTGCGGCCCATCACGGCGACGATCTCGCCGGGCGCCACATAGAGGTCGATGCCGTGCAGAACCTCGCTCTGGCCGTAAGCCGAGTGGAGGTCGGAGATCGACAGAATGGCTTGCGTGCCGGGGACGACCGGCGGCACATGGGGGGAGGCGGAGGTCTGGAGCATGATCCGTTCGCCTTCAGTGACCGAGATAGACTTCGATGACCTTCGGGTCGTTCTTGACCCGCTCCATCGACCCTTCCGACAGCACCTTGCCCTGGTGGAGCACGGTGACGCGGTGGGCGATGTCCTCGACGAATTTCATGTCGTGCTCGATGACGAGCACCGAGCGGCCCTTGATGATCTGGTTCAGGAGTTCGGCGGTCTTGATGCGCTCGCCGACGCTCATGCCGGCCACCGGCTCGTCGAGCATCAACAGCTCCGGGTCCTGGATCAGCAGCATGCCGATCTCGAGCCACTGCTTCTGGCCGTGGCTCAGGAACTCGGCGCGCGCGTCGAGCTGATCCTTGAGGAAGATGGTGTGGGCGATCTCGTGGATGCGGTCGCGCACTTCGGCATCGCGCTTGAAGGTCAGCGCGCCGAACACCGAGCGGCCGCGGGGGAACGAAATCTCGAGATTCTCGAACACCGTCAGGTCGTCGTAGATCGAAGGCGTCTGGAACTTGCGCCCGACGCCGGCCTGGACGATCGCGCTCTCGGAGAGCTTCGTCAGCTCCTGGCCCTTGTACTTGATCGAGCCGGCGCTGGCCTTGGTCCGCCCGCAGATCAAGTCGAGCACCGTGGTCTTGCCGGCGCCGTTGGGGCCGATGATGACCCGGATCTCGTCCGGATCGACATAGAACGACACGTCGTTGACCGCCTTGAACCCATCGAAGGAGACGGTGAGCGCCTCGACCGCCAGCAGGAAGTCCTTCTCGCCGGCGGGCGTGCCGATCGGGGCAGTAGAGGGGAGGATGGCCGCGTTCATGGGTTTCGTCCTCACTCGGCCGGGGTGCCGTGGGGCAGGGCGGAGCCGGCGACGGGCGCCAGACCCTTGGCCTTGCGGAACAGGCGGGGTTCGATGTGCTCGCGCCAGATGCCGGCGAGACCGTTGGGGAAGATCAGCACCACGGCGATGAACAGGCCGCCGAGGCCGAACAGCCAGAGATCGGGGAAGGATTCCGAAAAGCTCGTTTTGGCCCAGTTGACCAGCAGCGTTCCCCAGACCGCGCCGAAGAGCGAGAGGCGCCCGCCGACCGCGGTGTAGATCACCATCTCGACCGAGGGTACGATGCCGACGAAAGAGGGCGACATGAACCCGACCTGCAGGGTGAACATCGCCCCGCCGATCGCCGCGAAGGCGGCCGCGAGGCAGTAGGCGAACACCTTGAAGCCCGCCACCGAGTAGCCCGAGAACCGGACCCGGTCCTCCTTCTCGCGCATGGCGACGAGGATGCGCCCGAGCTTCGACTTCTTCACGTACTGCGCCATCAGGATGCAGCCGATCAGCAGGCCGCCATTGACGAAGTAGAGGATGAACTTCGCGCTATCCTGGCGGATGTCCCAGCCGTGGAGGGTGCGCAGATCGGTGATGCCGTTGATGCCGCCGGTATAGCCCTGCTGGCCGACGATCAGGATCGTCAAAATCGCGGCGATGGCCTGGGTGATGATGGCGAAATAGGTGCCGCCGACGCGGCGCTTGAACATCGCCACCGAGATGAGGAAGGCGAAAGCCACCGGCACCGCGACAACAAGGAGCAGCGTCAGCGGCAGGCTCTGGAACGGGTGCCAGAACCAGGGAAGCTCCGTGATCTGGTTCCAATCCATGAAGTCGGGAATGCCCGGCGTCGACTGGATTTTCGTATTTTCGACACTCGAAGCCTCAAGCTTCAAGTACATCGCCATACAATAACCGCCCAATCCGAAAAAAACGCCCTGGCCAAGGGAGAGGATGCCGGCATAGCCCCAGCAGATGACGAGGCCCAGCGCGACGAAGGCGTAGGTGAGATACTTGCCGACGAGGTTGAGGCGGAAGCCGTCGAGCATGAGCGGCAGGACCACCAGGATCACGCCGGCCAGCAGCGCAAGGCTGACCCACTCGACCGGCTTCATGAAGGGGTTGTCGTTGACGGTGACCGCCTTCGACAGGGACTGAACGGGGCTCGTCTTTTGGTTCGTCATGGGGGCGCGCTCCTCAGCGACGGACCTTGAGGGTGAACAGGCCCTGCGGCCGCAGCATCAGGATTCCCACCACCGCGAGCAGGGTGAGCACCTTGGCCATCGAGCCGGAGAGGAAGAATTCGAGGGTGGATTGGGTCTGCGAGATCGAGAAGGCCGAGGCGATGGTGCCGAGCAGGCTCGCCGCGCCGCCGAAGACCACGATCAGGAAGGTATCGACGATGTAGAGCTGGCCCGAGGTCGGCCCGGTTGAGCCGATCATCGTGAAGGCCGAGCCGGCGATGCCGGCAATGCCGCAGCCAAGGCCGAAGGTGGTGCGATCGACCTTCTCGGTATCGATGCCGACGGCGCCCGCCATCGGGCGGTTGCCCATCACCGCGCGGATCTGCGCGCCGAAGCGCGAGCGGTACATCAGCACCGCGACGCCAAGCGTGATGACGGTGGTGACCGCGATCACGAACAGGCCGTTGATCTGCACCTCGATGGAATCGGTGACGGGGATCGAGCCCATCATCCACGAGGGCAGTTCGACGCCGACCTCGCGCGGGCCGAAGATCGTGCGGTAGGCCTGCTGCAGGATCAGCGAGAGGCCCCAGGTCGCGAGCAGCGTGTCGAGCGGGCGCTTGTAGAGGTGGCGGATCAGCGCCCATTCCACCAGCATCCCCATCGCCCCGGACGCCAGGAAGGCGAGCGCCATGGCGACGAAGAAGTACGCGCCGAACAGCGAGGGCAGGTAGGTCTGGAAGAAGGTCGAGCAGAGATAGGTGACGTAGGCGCCCAGGATCATGAACTCGCCGTGGGCCATGTTGATGACGCCCATCTGGCCGAAGATGATCGCCAGGCCCAAAGCCATCAGCACGTAGACGGAAAACAGGATCAGACCTGCGAAGCCCTGCATCACGAAGATCGAGCTGAGGTCTGCGAGCGAATAGTCGCCGAACATGGTGTGATCTCCGATCCGGCCCGGACAGGCCTTCACTCGGTCAATCCATCCAGATCACCTCATCCTGAGGTGCCGGAGCGTAGCGGAGGCCTCGAAGGAGGCCTCCGGCGTGCGCGAGATCCCTGGCCCCCTCCTCCGAGGGCCGCGGGCGCGGCCACCTCAGGATGAGGTCAGGGGAGGGGATCAGCCCTGCAAGACGTAGGCCGACTACTGGTAGCCCTTCGGGAAGGGGTTCGGCTCGATCAGCTCGGGGCTCTCGTAGACCACCTCGAACTGGCCGCTCGGCAGGGCCTTGGCGACGCGGGTCTTCGACCAGAGGTGATGGTTCGGGTGCACCTTCACGTAGCCTTCCGGCGCTTCCTTGAACTCGATATCGGCGGAGGCCGCGGCGACCTTGTCGACATCGAAGGAGCCGGCCTTCTCCACCGCCATCTTCCATAGGAACGGGCCGAGATAGGCGGCCTGGGTCACGTCGCCGATGACGGTCTTGTCGCCCCACATCTTCTTGAAGGCGGCCACGAACTTCTCGTTGTTCGGGTTCTTGAGCGACTGGAAGTACTTCATGCAGGAATAAGCGCCGGCGATGTTGTCGCCGCCGATGCCGTCGATCTCGTCCTCGGTCACCGAGATCGTCAGCAGGGTCTGCTTGTTGAGGTCGATGCCCGCCGCCTTGAGCTGCTTGTAGAAGGCCACGTTCGAGCCGCCGACCACGTCGGCGAAGATCACGTCCGGCTTCTTGAGCTTGATCTTGTTGATGACGGAATTGAACTGGGTGTGGCCGAGCGGGAAGTATTCCTCACCGGCAACCGTGCCCTTGAGCACGTTCTCGATGTGCTTGCGGGCGATCTTGTTCGAGGTGCGCGGCCAGATGTAATCCGAGCCGACCATGAAGAACGACTTGGCGCCCTTCTCCTTGGCCACCCAATCGAGCGAGGCGAGGATCTGCTGGGTCGCCTCCTGGCCGGTATAGATCACGTTCTTGGACTGCTCCAGGCCCTCGTAGAAGGTCGGGTAGTAGAGCAGGCCGTTATACTGTTCGAAGACCGGCAGCGCGGCTTTGCGCGAGGCGGAAGTCCAGCAGCCCATCACCGCGGCGCAATGGTCGTTGACGAGGAGCTTCTTGGCCTTCTCGGCGAAGGTCGGCCAATCGGAGGCGCCGTCCTCCTGGATCACCTTGATCTTGCGGCCGAGCACACCGCCCATCTCGTTGATCTGGGCGATGGCGAGCTTCTCGGCCTGGATCGAGCCGGTCTCGGAGATCGCCATGGTGCCGGTCGCCGAGTGCAGGATGCCGACCGTGACCTCCGTGTCGGTCACCGCGAGCCCGGTCGTGTTGACGGCCGAGGTCGGCGCGGCGGCAAACGCCATCCGTGGCATCATCGCCAGCGCGGGAAGCCCCGCGAGACCCATGAGAAGCTTGCGCCGCAGGGCCGAGTCCAGGCCCTTCTTGTCGTCCGCCATCGTGCCTCAACCCCTGATCTGGCTTCGGCACGGCTCTGCCGGTCGGCGGCCGTGCTCGAACGAGGGGAAGGCTAGGCTTGATGGCGGGCCACGGCCCATACGCTGTTTTGCGTATGTCCGCCCGGCAGACCGGGCCGTAGCGTGCCGCTCTCGATTCCGTGAGCGCCGACCGTTAGACCATCGTCCCGAAAGGTGGTCGCCGGCTTTCGGAAAGAGACGATGAAAAAACAGAAAGCCAGAGCATCGTCCTGGACCCGATTTCGGAGACGATGCTCTGGGGATGGAGCGTGCAGCGCCGTGACGGACCACTCGGGCGGCACATCCGTTGCAAGCCGGTGATCCGCCCATCGTGAGGACGGCCCCCTGAGCGCCCGGTCCATCATCCCGATCCGCCGGGACTACAACCGCCTCGTCGCCGACGAGACGCTGGAAGACTATGCGCTGCGCTTCACCGCGAAGAAGGCGCGGCGCTGGTCGTCCTTCCGCATCGCGCAGACGGCTTTGGGCTCGCTCTCGTTCCTGGCGCTCGAAGCCATCGGCGGCACGCTGGTGCTCGCCACGGGCTTCACCAACACCTTCGCCGCCGTGCTCGTCGTCGGGCTCATCATCTTCGCCACTGCCGCGCCGATCACGATCTACGCCGCGCGCTACGGGGTCGATATCGACCTCCTCACCCGCGGAGCGGGCTTCGGCTATCTCGGCTCGACGATCACCTCGCTGATCTATGCCGGCTTCACCTTCCTGTTCTTCGCCATCGAAGCGGCGATCATGGCGCTGGCGCTGCAGCTCTGCTTCGGCCTGCCGCTCTGGATCGGCTACATCGTCAGTGCGGGGGCGGTGATCCCGCTCGTGATCTACGGCATCCGCCTCATCAGCCGCTTCCAGCTCTGGACACAGCCGCTCTGGATCGGCCTCAACCTGCTGCCGCTCCTCTGCATCTGGTTCTCGGGGCCGGTGCCGTTCGAGGCCTTCACCGGCTATCCCGGCCTGGAAGCCGCGGGCGCCGGCTTCGATCTGCGCCTGTTTGGGCTCGCTTCCGGCATCCTGTTGGCGCTGCTGGCCCAGGTCGGCGAGCAGGTCGACTTTCTGCGGTTCATGCCGCCCCCCCAGGGGAGGGGTGATTGGCGCTGGTGGGTCGGGGTGCTCTCAGCCGGCGCCGGCTGGATCGTACCGGGGATGCTCAAGATCCTGCTCGGCGCCTTTCTCACGGTGCTGGCCCTCGGCCACGGCGTCTCGCCGGAGCGCGCCGCCGGGCCGACGCAGATGTACGCGGTCGCCTTCGGCTACGTCTCGAACTCGCCCGGCATCGCGCTGGCGCTGACCGGCCTGTTCGTGGTGATCTCGCAGCTCAAGATCAACGTGACCAACGCCTATGCCGGCTCGATCGCGTGGTCGAACTTCTTCTCGCGCCTCACCCATAGCCATCCGGGCCGGGTGGTCTGGCTCGTGTTCAACGTCGCCATCGCGCTGCTGCTGATGGAACTCGGCATCGACAAGACCATCGAGAGCACGCTGCCGCTCTATGCCTGCGTGGTCTCGGCCTGGGTCGGGGCGCTCGCCGCGGATCTGGCGGTCAACAAGCCGCTCGGGCTGTCGCCGCCGGGCATCGAGTTCAAGCGCGCGCATCTCTACGCCATCAACCCCGTCGGCACCGGGGCAATGGTGCTCTCGCTGCTCGCCGGCTGCCTCGTCCATGCCGGCCTGTTCGGCGACGCCCTGCAGCCCTTCGCGCCGATGCTGGCGCTCGCCACGGCGTTTGCCGCCGCACCCGCCATCGCCCTGGCGACCGGGGGCAAGCGCTACCTCGCCCGCGAACCGCAGGCGGCCTGGGACCGGGCGGAGATTACCTGCCGGGTCTGCGAGCACCCGTTCGAGGCCGAGGACATGGCCCAATGCCCGGCCTATTCAGGGCCGATCTGCTCGCTGTGCTGCTCGCTCGATGCCCGCTGCGGCGACCTGTGCAAGCCGCATGGGCGGCTGGAGGTGCAGGCCCACGACGCGCTCGCCCGCGTGCTGCCCGCCCGCACCGCTGCCTGGATCGGCGCGCCGCTCGGCCGCTACCTCGCGCTGATGCTGACCCTGATCACGGTGATCGGGCTGATCCTCGTCATCGTCCATGCGGGTGCGGCCGCCGCGCATCCGGAGCATGGCGAGACCCTGCGCGCGGCGCTCACCAGCCTGTTCTTCATCCTGATCGTCATTCTCGGCGTGGTCGCATGGCTGTTCGTGCTGGCCCAGGAGAGCCGCCGCGTCGCGCAGGAGGAGACCGCGCGCCAGACTGTCCTCTACGAGGCCGAAATCGCCGCCCACAAGATCACCGACGCCAAGCTGCAGCAGGCCAAGGAGACGGCGGAGGCCGCCAACCTTGCCAAAAGCCGCTACGTCGTCGGCATCAGCCACGAATTGCGCACGCCGCTCAACGCCGTGCTCGGCTACGCGCAATTGCTGGAGGGCGATCCCAGCATCCCGGAGCCGCGCCGCAACGGCATCCGGGTGATCCGCCGCAGCGCCCAGCATCTTTCCGGCCTGATCGACGGATTGCTCGATATCTCACGGATGGAGGCGGGGCGGCTCCAGACCCACCGCAACGAGATCCGGCTCGCCGACTTCCTCGCCCAGATCGTCGACATGGTGCGGCTCCAGGCCGAAGGCGCGGGCTTGCGTTTCCGCTTCACCCGGCCTGAAATCCTGCCGGCCGTGGTGGCGACCGACGAGAAGCGCCTGCGCCAGATCCTGCTCAACCTGCTGTCCAACGCGATCAAGTTCACGCCCGAGGGCGAGGTCGCGCTGGAGATGACCTATCGCGGGCAGGTCGCCGTCTTCACGATCCGCGACACCGGACTCGGCATTCCGGAGGCCGATCTCGGCCGGATCTTCGAGCCGTTCGAGCGCGGCTCGATGCCCGCCGCCCGCGCGGCGCCGGGCACGGGCCTCGGGCTCACCATCGCGCATCTGCTGGCGCAGGTGATGGGCGGCGAGATCACCGTCGAGAGCCGGGTCGGGGAGGGCACCTGTTTCCGGGTGCGGCTGATGCTGGCCTCGGTGAACCGCCCGGCACCCGCCGCGATGCCGCCGCCCGCCGCCTGGGCACGCCCGGCCCCGACGGAGGCCGGCCGCCTCGTTCTTGTCGCCGACGACGATCCCGCCCACCGCGCGCTGATGCGCGAGATCTTGGAGCCCTTGGGCTTCACGGTTGCCGAGGCGCCGGACGGCCCGGCCTGCCTCGCCCTGGCCAAGGCGCGCGAGCCGGCCCTGATCCTGCTCGACATCGCCATGCCGGGCCTCAGCGGCTGGGAGGTGGCCAAGACGTTGCGCGAGACCGGCTTCACCGCCCGGATCGCGATGATGTCGGCCAATGTCCACGAAATCAGCCCGAGCCGCGGGGCGGATGCGCCACACGACGACATCATCGCCAAGCCCTTCGACATGCAGGATTTCCTGGAGAGGATCACCGGCCTTCTGGGCACCACCCGCCCGCCGCCCGTCGCGCCCCCGGAGGGCCGCCCGATCATGCGGCCCGAGCGCCCGGCCGAGGTGCCGACGGGAGACGCCGCGCGTGGAGGCGCCGTGCCGGCCGAGCACGTCGCCGCGCTGCTGCGCCTTGGCCGCATCGGCCATGTCCGCGGCATCGAGGCCAAGCTCACCGAGTTGGAGACCGATGCCGCCGTGCCGCCCGCCTTCATCGCGCAGATGCGCGGGCTGGTGACGGCCTACGACATGCGCCGCTATGTCGGCGTTCTGGAGGGATTGGCCCGCGATGCCTGACACGCGGCGCGACATCGTCCTCGTCGTCGATGATTCCCCCGATACGCTCAGCTTCCTCACCGAGGCGATCGAGCGCTCCGGCGCCACCGTGCTGGTGGCGGTGGGCGGCGACCTCGCCCTCGACCTCGTCGAAGAAATCACCCCCGACATCATCCTGCTCGACGCGGTGATGCCGGGCCTGGACGGGTTCGAAACCTGTCGCCGGCTCAAGGCCAAGGGCCATCTCGCCCACGTGCCGGTCATCTTCATGACCGGGCTGTCGGAGACCGAGCACATCGTGAAGGGCCTGGGCGCGGGCGGGACCGACTACGTCACCAAGCCCATCGCCCCCGACGAGATCCTGGCGCGCATCCGCGTCCACCTCGCGAGCGCGCGGGCCGCGCAGAGCGCCCGGGCGGCGCTCGACACCGCCGGGCGCACCTTGTTCGCCGTCGATGCCGCGGGCGCAGTCCTGTGGTGTACGCCGCAGGCCGCACAGGTGCTCGCCGCGCTGGGAGCCAGCGAGCCCCTGAGCCTTCCCCCGAGCGGACGCGACTGGCTGGCCAAATGCCTCGCCGGCACCGCTTCACCACTCACGCTCACCGATGCGCAGGGGCGCATCCATACCTTAAGCTTTATCGGCCGCACCGGGCCGGAGATCCTGCTGCGCCTCTCCGGCGATCCCGCCGCCGCGGGGCTGGAACGGCTGCGCGAGCGGCTGCCCATCACCGGCCGCGAGGCGGAGGTGCTGCTCTGGCTCTCCCGCGGCAAGTCGAGCCGCGACATCGGCGAAATCCTGGGCCTCAGCCCCCGCACGGTGACGAAGCACCTCGAAGGCATCTACGCCAAGCTCGGCGTCGAAAACCGCACCGCCGCCTCCGCGGTCGCGGCGCGGCACCTGCGCGATCTGGATTGAGCCGTTCAAGCACCATCGCCATCGCGAGGTGGAGCCGAAGCGATCCAGGGTTCGTCCTCGTCCGGCTGGGGCATCGATCCGAAAGGTCCCCACCGGCTTTCGGACAAGACACCTCGCCGCAGAGCCCGAACACGACCGCTCGAGACGAAAAACCAGCCGAACGGCTCTTCAATCCGCACGCGGGCCGGGCATGCGACTTGAGGCGGCGGATGCAGGGGTGTAGGGCGCAGGCGTCATGCCTTCGCCGCATTCCAGGGGAAAGCAGGCCGCCGTCTCGTTCGGGTAGAAATCGTGCCGCGCCCGAGGCCGCATATGCCGATCCGGCGCACCGCCAAGACGGCCGCGCCTCGGACCGATCGGCCGGGCCTGCGGCCATCCCGCGGGGCCGCGGCGGACCGAGTGAGCACCGCGGCACGTATCTACGCGCCATTCGTTGAAGGGGTCATAACGCCGATGTTCCTTGCCAAGTTCTCCATGGCCAAGCCTTCCGCGCGCCCATTGCGCGTGGCCGCGATCCTCGCCATGGCGGGCCTGGGCGCCGGCCTGGGCGGAACCGCGTTCGCGCAGAAGAAGCCGGCCGCTCCGACCCCGGCCCCCGCGCAGGCCCAGCCGGCCGCGCCGGCCCAGCAGCAGGGTCAGGCTGCCGGCCCGCAGCTCATCAATGTGAAGTCCGAGCCGAGCCAGGCCGACTGGACCAAGGTCTGCGGCAAGGACCAGGGCTCGGGCACCGACGTCTGCTACACCACCCGCGACTTCGTGTCGGATAGCGGCCAGCCGGTGCTCGCCGTCGCGGTCTACGACATGAAGAACGCCGCGACGAAGCAGGAGGTGAAGGTCGTTCGCTTCCTTCTGCCGCTCGGCCTGATGCTGGCGCCCGGCATGCGCTTCGATGTCGATGGCAAGGAAGTGACCGGCGGCAAGTTCGCGGTCTGCTTCCCCAATGGCTGCTTCGCCGAGGCCGGCGGCGTCTCCAACGAGCTGATGAACGGCTTCAAGAAGGGCACGACGCTCAACGTCCGGGTCCAGAACCAGACCCAGCGCGAGGTCGTGTTCGCGGTGCCGCTCACCGGCTTCGGCAAGGCCTTCGACGGCCCGGCCATCGACCCGAAGGTGCTCGAGGAGCAGCAGAAGAAGCTCCAGGCCGAGATGGAGAAGCGCAGCGAAGACATGCGCAAGAAGCTGGAGCAGCAGGGCTCGGCCGGCGCCGCCCCGGCGCCCGCAGCCCCGGCCGCCAACGCCGCGCCGAAGTAAGCCGCGCCGTCCAACGGACTTCAAAAGGAAAGCCCCGCCGTGCTCGCCACGGCGGGGCTTTCTCGTTCTCGAAGCGGCCGGCTGTCGAAAGCGACGAGCGCAACGCAACCACAGGGGGCGTCAAGCGTTCGGCCTGTCCCAGATCAGCCGGGGAGCCACAGTCAATCGCCAAGTCGTCGTTAAGGATGTTTCGCCGAGCGGCCTCTGGGATAGCGGGAGCAATGGTGACGAAACGCACCGCGCAATCCCACTGCACAAGGTTAGGGGTTATTTAACGATCACGGCGGCCGCGAAGGAGCCGCAACGGAGTTCAGGCAATGAGCCAGCGCATCGACGACATCAAGTTCATGGCGACCATGACCTTCGTCACCCTGTTCGGCACCTGCCTCACGGCGCTGGTGGGCTGAGCCTCAGCCACTCCGAGCACCGTCCGATCCGGAGGCTCCCTTACTAGCCGGGATCCGTTAAGAAGCCGCTTCCCTCTCTCCCCTCGCGGGGATGTCGCCGGGACCAAGCCCGGCCGGAAGCGTGAACCGTGCGACACATCCACGTCATCGGCATCGGAACCGGCAACCCGGAGCACCTGACCATCCAGGGCCTCCAGGCGTTGAAGGCGACCGATGCGATCTTCGCCCTCGACAAGGGGGAAGCCAAAGCCGGCCTGCTCGGCGTGCGCCGCCAGATCTGCGACCGCTACATCCAGGGGCGGCCCTACCGCTTCGTCGAGGCCGCCGACCCCGAACGCGACCGCCGCCCGGCGGATTACGGCGTGGCGGTGGTCGACTGGCACGCGGCCCGCGCAGCCCTCTACGAGGATCTCATCGCCGAGCATCTGCGCGAGGACGAGCGAGGCGCCTTCCTCGTCTGGGGCGACTCGTCCCTCTACGACAGCACCCTGCGCATCCTGGAGCGCGTGCTTGTCCGCGGCCGCGTCGGTTTCACCTACGACGTGATCCCCGGCATCACCAGCGTGCAGGCGCTTGCCGCCGCCCATCGCATCCCGCTCCATCGCATCGGCGAACCGGTGCGGATCACCACCGGCCGGCGGCTTCGCGACGGCTTGGGTGCGGAACCCGGCGCCACCGTCGTGATGCTCGACGGCGACCCGCGCTTCGACGGGCTCGATCCCGATCTGACGATCCATTGGGGCGCCTATCTCGGCACGCCGGACGAGCTGCTCGTCGCCGGCCGGCTCGGTGACGTGGCGCCAGAAATCCGCCGGGTGCGCGCGGAGGCCCGCGCTCGCCACGGCTGGATCATGGACATCTATCTGCTGCTCAGACCCGCGCCCTGACGCCGCCGACGCGCCGGCTTCGCGCTGCGACATAGTGTCGAAGCGGGGAAGCGCCTGCCGCAAACCGGGCCGCACGAAACCGATTTCTTCCGCGCCTCCCATCCCCGGCGACAAGGGCCGCCTCCGGCCGTGTTTTCGCCCTGGCAAAGGCCTTGCTTCGCCGCTCTCGCGATGGACACTTTGCGGGTCGAACGAGAACCCGAACCATCCTGCGGGGGCGAATCATGGCGGCTGGCTCGCGGCGGGCCGTGCGCGGTGTTGCTTGCGTCTCGGCCGGGCTGGCAGGCGCCCTGATGGCGGGCCTTCTGCTCGCTGGCCCGGGCCGAACGACGAGCCCGCGCGGGGCGATCGATCCGGTCGGCGGCGGGCTCACGACCCACACCGTTGCGAGCGCGCCGGACGCGCCCGCGACCCGCATCACCCTTGGGCCCGACGGACGCGACATCCGGCTGTCCGGTGAACTGACCGAGGGAGCGGCCGAGCGGCTCGCCGGGCTGCTGGAGGCCCACGGCTCGGTCGAGCGCATCCATCTCACCAGCGAGGGCGGTCTGGTCGATGAGGGCGCGGCCATCGGTGCGCTGATTGCGGAGCACGGCCTCGTCACCTACGTGCCGGATTACTGCGTCTCGGCCTGCACCCTGGCCTTCGTGCGCGGGCGCGAGCGGCTGGTCCTGGCGGAGTCTCGGCTTGGCTTCCACGCGCCCTACGAGACCGGCCCGTTCGGCGTCGAGATCCCGGCCGACAGTGCGCCCGAGCGCGCCGCCTACCTCGCCGCCGGAATCAGCGCCGATTTCGTCGAGGCTGCCCTTCAAGTCCGGCCGGACGACCTGATGATCCCCGACACCGCCACCCTGATGAGGGCCGGCGTCGCCACCGGCCGGGTCGATCCCTACCGCTTTCCCGATTCCACCCTCGACGACAGCGCCGGCCCGGAGCGGGCCCGCACCGTGATCCTGCGCGACGTGCCGCTGCTGGACGCGGTGGAGGCCGATGCACCGGGGACGATCGCGCCGATCGCCGCGTGGTATCTCGACGGCTATCGCCGGGGCCGCTCGGAAGGGGACGCCGTCGATGGTGTCCGCCGGATGGCCGCGCAGGCCGTGGCGCGAAACCTCGCCGAGGCCGATCCGGCCGCTCTTACCGATCTCGGCCGGATGATCCTGCAGACGATGCAGCGTCCGAGCCCGGACCGAAGGCGGATCTGCGCATCGGCCGAGAACGGGGTGGGCGCGGTGCTGACGCGGCCACGCCTCGGCGCGGCGCAACTTTCTGAGGGACGGGCGATCCTGTCGCGGGCACTCGGGCTGAGGGCGACGGAGGCGGCGCCTCAGCCCCTCCACGAAGTTGCGGCGATCGCGGTGGCGACCTCACCGAAGCCGGCGCGCGGGCGCGGCTGCTCGGCCCTGCGAAAGGCGTTCGCCGCAGCTCTGGCCCGCCCGATGCCCGAGGCGGCGCAGGCCTTGCGCCCGCTGCTGTTCCCCGCGCCGCCGGCCCGCCCGCGCGCTGCGCTCGAAGCCTCCGCGCAACCGCGATAAATCCGGGCAGCCGCGCCCCTCAGTGCACCTGCCGTCCGGTGCCGCGGAGATGGCGGGCCAGCTCGTGGCCGACCTCGACGGCGACCTCGTCGACGAGGCGGGCCAGGGGTGGATTGCGCAGGCCCGCGACCAATCCCTTCATCGCCGCGGCATGTTCGGCGAGGCGGTTGGCCTGCCGCTGCGCCTGATGGACCTCCGACTCGACCGGCCGGCGCCCCTCGGTCAGGTCGAAGGCGAGCCCCTGGGTTGTGAGGGCCCCCGTTTCGGGATCGCGCGTGCTTTTGCCCATCAGGCGCAGCCAGCGCGGACCGTCGGGGCCGGGACGCGTGCGGAACTCGGCCTCGAAGGGGCGTCCGTCGTCACCCGCCGCCCGCAGCACGCTTTCCAGCCGGACGGCGTCCTCGGCCTCCACCGCCGACAGCGCCAGCGTCAGCGGCGCTCCGGCCGCCGAGGCTGCCGGCACGGCCAGGAGGCGGGCCAGGATCGGCGACAGGGCGAGCCGGTTGGAATTCGGATCATGGGCCCAGGCCCCGAGGCAGGCGGAGCCGGCGAAGGCAGAAGGAAGGTCAGGTTGGAAAGCCGTCATCTCAAGGCACCGGCATCACGACTCCAGGCACGCAAGACCGCAGGCCGGGACTCGTGGAGAGCCCCAGGACCGACCCGATGAGAGCAGGCTTCGCTGTCGGAACGGCGGAAGAACGCAATCTCAGGTAAATTATCTGCAGTCAAAATTGCCTTAGGTTATGATAGCGGAAGGCCACCGCTCTCGTAAAGCGCTCAGGTGGCGCGACGAACAAAACTCAACCTCAAGTCAACAAGACGCGGATGGAGAGCCGGCAACGGCCTTAACGGGCGGTTAACCATGTTGGGCGAAATCCGGGGTCTGGGCAGCCCCGGCATCACAGCACCGGCAGCCTGTCGAAACCGAGAACGGTGGGGTGGCCGGCATGAAAGCAATCACGTTCGTCACGCAGAAGGGAGGCAGCGGCAAGAGCACCCTGTGCATCTCGCTCGCGGTCGCCGCACAGGAAGCCGGGCACGCGGTCTGCATCCTCGAGATGGACCGGCAGGCCACGATCACCGACTGGCTCGATCACCGCACCGCCGACGGCCCCGAAGTGGCCCAGATCGACGCCACGCAGATCGACCTCGTGATGGAGCGGCTGGCGGAATCGTCCTACGACTACGTCTTCATCGATACTCCCGGCATCGATTCCAACGGCACGCTCTCGGCGATCCGCGCGGCGGATCTGTGCATCATCCCCTGCCGGCCGACCCCCGCCGACCTGCGCGCCTTCAAGCCGACGCTCGCCGCCGTCTACCGCCTGGAGAAGAAGTTCGCCTTCGTCCTGAACCAGACTCCGCCGCGCTCCTACCGCATCCGCGATGCCGCCGACGGGCTCGCGGTGCTCGGCATCCTGCCCGACGTCAACATCGTGGCGCGCAACGACCATCAGGACGCCATCGGCGTCGGCCAGGGCGTCACCGAATTCAATCCGAAGGGTCAGGCCGCGGGCGAAGTGCGCCGGCTGTGGAGCTGGATCGAGCGCCGCATGCAGGCGGCGGGACAGCGGACCCGCAAGGGAGCGGCCGCAGAGACGGCCAAGGATACGAGAAAGCATGTCAAGGCCGCCTAAGCTCGACCTCGCCTCGATCGTCGCCTCCGCCGGCCCGGCCGGCGGGTCGCGGAAGGGCGCAGCCCGTTCGGCCGCGAAGGCGAACAGCCCATCGGGAGCGGAAATCGTCAGGCTCGATCTGGCGGCCTCCGCCGCGCCCGCACGGGCCGGGACCCTCAAGGAGCGCGCCAAGCAGATGTCGGTCTATCTGGAGCCCCCGGTCTACGACCAGCTCCGGGATCTGGCCTATGCCGAGCGCACCAAGATGCACGCCCTGATGCTCGAAGCCCTCGACCTGCTGTTCAAGCAGCGCGGCGCCCGCTCGATCGAGCAGGTGCTGGGCGAGAACCCGCGCTGAGAGGGGCGGCGGCCCTTCGCCGTGATGGGCCCATGACCATGCGCCGCGCAGCGTTCCTCTCGAGTCCTTGAGACTTATCTGCGCGCAACGCCTCGGCGCTCCCGCGACCCGACCACCCGTTCAGCCTTCCTTTACCGCGTCCGGACGATCCTCTGGGGACGGCCGGACGTCTGTTCCGGCTCGGCGTAGCGTATCCCCTGAGGCCCAGCTTTCCGCGGCCTTGCGGGAACCTGTGGCGTAGGCGGGGAGCGGGCGAGCGACATGACTCATGTCATGCCACGGGATTTGGCATCGATCAGAACGGCCGCGGACGCTCCGACGCGGGGTGCGGCGGTGGTTCTGCGACCGGCTCTGCAGCTCCTGGCGGTCTGCGCGGTGGCGCTGACGACCGCCAACTGCGCCAACAATCCGGCCAAGTTCGCGGGCGGCGCGTCCTCGGGCAGCGAGATCGATCCGAAATACGGGGTGAAGGCGAGCCGCCGCCTCTACAACGAGGGCGACGTGATCCCGAAGGGGGGCGGACGGCGCTTCTCGGGCAAGCCCTACGTGGTGGCGGGCAAGACCTATGTGCCGCGCGAGGATGCCCGCGGCTATGTGCGTGAGGGCCTCGCCTCCTGGTACGGCAGCGCCTTCCATGGCCGCGTGACCGCCAACGGCGAAGTCTTCGACCGCCACTCCATCGCCGCCGCACATCCCACGCTGCCGCTGCCGAGCTATGTCCGGGTGACCAACCTCGACAACGGCCACTCGATGATCCTGCGCGTCAACGACCGTGGCCCCTACCATGCCGGCCGTCTCATGGACGTGTCGGAGGAAGCGGCCCGCGCGCTGGAATTCCACCGCAAGGGCACGGCGCGGGTGCGCGTCGAGTATGCCGGCAAGGCCTCGGTCGCCGGCAGCGACGATCGCAAGCTGCTCGCAACCCTGCGCACCGATGGTCGCCCCGCCGCCATCGGGCGCGCGCCGGTGATGATGGCCGATCTCGGTCCCTCCGAGCCCGAGGCCGCGCCCGAGCGGCTCGAACGCGCCTCCCGCGCACTCGCCTTCCGCCCGGCGGGCGAGCGCGATGACGACGCGCCGGAGACCGCGGCCCCGGTCACGCGCCCGGCCCGGACTGCGCCGGTCGTGCTGGCCAGCGCCGCCGTCGCCGTACCGGCGGCGTTGCAGCCGACCGCCGCCCGCGCCGCGCCGTTCCGCCCGGCTCCGGTGGCGCTCGCCGCCGCCCCGGCCAAGCCGGCGATCGAGCCGCGCCGCATGATGGCCGAAACCGGCCGCTCCGCGCAGGCGGCCCATGGCCGGCACAAGGATGCTACGGTTCCGGCCCCGACGCGCTTGGCCGCCGCTCCGGTGAAGGGCGCCTCCGTGCCGGTCCGTACCGCGCAAGCGGTGCCGATGAAGGCGGCCACCAAGACGCCGGTCCCGCAATTGGCCGCCGCCGGCCCCGTCAAGGGCGCGCCCAAGCCCACCGGCAAAGCCGCGGCGCCCGAACCCGCCTCGCGTATGGCGGCGATGCCGCCCACCTCGAAACAGGCGATCGCCAAGCTCGCCAGCACGGCCCCGAGCACCAAGCCCGCCGCCAAGACGGCCACCAAGACAGCCGTCGCCCAGGCGTCCGGCCCGTCCGGCAGCAAGGCGAAACGCTCCCAGGTGGCGGCAGCGAACTGACGCCGCCCCGCCTCAAGCGGCGAGGGTGAACACGCCGAGCCCGTCGCGGACCGCCTCCAGCGTGTCCGCGGTCAGGCGTCGCGCCCGTTTCGTCCCGTCGCGCAGGAGGTCGAGCACGTCATCCGGGCGCTGCGCCAACGCGGCCCGGAGCTGGCGAAGGGGCGTGAAGGAAGGCTTCCAGCCGCGCCTTGACCGCCGTGAGGGGAGACCTGCCGGAATGACGCTGCCTGCCGCTCCACGGCGGCAGGGTTCGTCTGTCATGACCGAACGATGCCGCTCCCTAGAGGGAGCGCCACCACAGCGAGACGGGCCGGTGCACAGCGTCGGTCATGCCGCCTCGTATCACCGGCTGAGGGATTCGACCAAGGCGGGAAACGTCACTCGGCCTTGGCGTTGACTTCAAGCTTGTCGAGGACCGCCGCCGGGGTCGGGGCGGTGCTGACATCGACCATGCCGAGGCCCTCGCCGCTCTTCGCCTTGGCGCTGATCGAGAGGGTGCCGGGCTTGGCGACGAACTTGCCCATCGCCGCGCCGATCGCCTTGGCGGCAGCCGAGTTGCCGAGGATCACCGGTACGCCGATCACGCTCGCGGTGACGTATTCCTTGCGCAGCTCGTCGGGCTTGAGGCTCAGCACCTTCGCCTGGGCGTCGATGAAGCGCTCGAACAGGCCGCCATTCTCCAGCGTCAGATCCAGCGCCTTAGCGGTGGCCGAGAGCATGGCGAAGCCCGAGACCGCGGCATCGGGATCGAACACCTCGGGGCCGATACCACCGAGCGTGGCGGCGAGGTGGAGGCGGCCCATATTCTTGCCGGAGAGCGACAGCCCCTTGAAGCTCAGCTCCCGCTTGTCCTCGCTCCACGTGGTGTCGGCCGTGGCGTCGAGATCGAGGTCGCGGTAGCCGTAGAGGCCGAGCGAGCCGAGACCGGGGACGCCCTCGACGGCGGAGGCCGGCATGGTGAGGCCGGTCAGGGTGAAGCGGGTCTCGGTCGGCACGCCGTCCTTGGGCGGCCCGAAGCTCATGCTGGCGCCGCGCAGGCCGATATGGAGCGGCGGAAGCGGGACCAGCTTCGCCGCCTTGAGCGGATCGCGCGGGGCGGCCGGGTTGGGGGCCACCGCCACCTGCGCGAGATCGAGCCCGAGATCGGACAGGGTCAGCGTGCCGATGACCGGCGTCAGGCGGCGCAGCTCCGCCTCCTGCAGGTCCGGCGCCGGAGCGTCCCCCTTGGCGAGATCGGTGCCGGCCGGGAGCGGTGCCTTCGCGAGACGGCGCAGAGCGGCGATGGTCGGCTCCAGGGAGAAGCCGGTGAGCGAGAGGCGGGCGATCTTGCCCTGTGCTTCCTTGGCGCCGAAGCCGATCTCGGCGAGGGTGATGCCGGCCTCAGCTCCGCCCGCATAGCTCATGCGGCCGATGCTGAAGGAAAACGGGTCGTCGCCCTTCACCTCCTTCACGGTCAGGTCCGTCGCCTCGAGGCTGCCGACCGAGACCGATTCGGCGAGATCCGCGAGCAGGCCGGCGGAGCGGGCGCGCTTGGCTCGGTCGTCCTCGGCCAAGCCGCCATCGCCCAACGCCTCCACGGCGCCGCGCCAGGTCGCCGGCGTCTGGCGTCCGGCGAGGTCGCGGCCGGTCAGGCGGGCGATCGACACCGTGGTGCCACGCTCGTCGATGAAGGCGATGTTTTCGACGGCGAGCGCCACACAGAGGCGCTGAAGCGGACTGCTCGCATCGCCGGCCTCGCTGTAGAGGCGGGCCAGCGCGGTGAGATCGACCTCCTCGGCGCGGATGCGGCCATAGCTGCCGCTGCCCGCCTGCGGCGCGCCCTCCACGGAGAGCGTCGCGCCGGCCGCGGTCAATTCGCTGATGCGCCCCGCCCGGATCGTGCGCGCGGCCACGTCGCGGTAGGTCACGACCTGCCGCCGGTCGCGGTCGCGGCGCTCCACGCGCAGCTCCGGCATGGTGAGGCTGCCGGCATCGAGACGCTGGAGCCGGGCGGGCCACAGATCTTTGGCCGGATCCTTCGCGTCCTTGGCGTCGGCCTTGAAGATCGCGAGCAGATCATCGCGGGAGAGGCGCGTGCCGCTCACCGTGACCTTCGGCGCGGTGACGAGCGTGTCGCCGAAGGCGAGGCTCACATTGTCGAGGACGAGATCCTGGACCGCGGACGCCGCCTCCTGGGCGACAGCCGGCGCCGAGGGCGCGGGCCCTGTCAGCAGCGCGACCGCGCAAGCCGAGGCAAGCAGTGCCCGCATGAGGACGGGACGGCGCGTCGATGACGTCATGGCTGGATCAGATCGCAGGCTGGCGGGAGATCGGGCGGGAAATCGAGAATGGGCCGTGTGACGTCCATCCCTGCCGGTTTTCCACAGGCGTGGCAATTGCGCCGGTGCCACGGCAGGGCCATCGCGCGAAGCCGCCTAGGCCGCTTCGCGGCGCGACAGCCCCACGAACCGAGACTGTCCGCGGAGGCGGCCGTCGGCGCTTGAGGCCGGAACAGCGATCGTGTTCGCCTCCGATGACCGGGTCGCGCCCTCAGATTGCGAAGGAGGTGCCGCAACCGCAGGAAGCGGTGGCGAGCGGGTTCTCGATCTTGAAGGATTGGCCGATCAGGTCGTTCACGAAGTCGATGGTCGCGCCGCCCATATATTCGAGCGAGACCGGATCGACGAGCACGGTGGCGCCGTCACGCTCGATCACCACGTCGTCGCCCTCACGGTCGCGGGTGATGTCGAAGGCGTAGGAAAAGCCCGAGCAGCCGCCGCCGTTCACGCTGATGCGCAGCGACGAGCCGGGGGGCTCGGCACCCATGATCTCGTTGATCCGCTTGGCGGCGCGGGCGGTGAGGTTGATGTCGGCCATCGTGGCGCGGCCCCGTTTCTCGAACCGGTGTCGTGAAGGTGAAGCCTGCGATTGTCGCGGGCTTCACCCGACCCAAGATATGGGGTGCGAGGGCCGGCCGCAACGCGGCTGCGAAAGGAAGGATTGTGCAGGTGCGGCAGAACGGCGAGCGCTGGCGGGCGCCCTACGCCACCGATCCGGCGGCGACCCGCGGGCGGCTGATCCCCGAGGCGTTCTCGCCGACGCGCAGCGACTTCCAGCGCGACCGTGACCGGATCATCCACTCCACCGCCTTCCGGCGCCTGAAGCACAAGACGCAGGTCTTCGTGCATCACGAGGGCGACCATTACCGCACCCGGCTCACCCACAGCCTGGAGGTGAGCCAGATCGCCCGGGCGCTCGCCCGCGCGCTCGGCCTCGACGAGGATCTCGCGGAGGCGCTAGCGCTGAGCCACGACCTCGGCCACACCTGCTTCGGCCATACCGGCGAGGACGCGCTGCACGCCTGCATGGCGGAGTACGGCGGCTTCGACCACAACGCTCAGGCGTTGCGCATCGTCACCCGGCTCGAGCGGCGCTATGCCGGATTCGACGGGCTCAACCTGACCTGGGAGACGCTGGAGGGGCTGGTCAAACATAACGGCCCGCTCCTCGACGCCTCCGGCGCGCCGGTCCGGCGCCACGCCGCCGACGGCATCCCGGCGGCGGTTCTGGAGTACAACGCCGGCAACGACCTCGAACTGTCGTGCTTCGCCGGCCCGGAGGCGCAGGGCGCGGCACTCGCCGACGACATCGCCTACGACGCGCACGACCTCGATGACGGCTTGCGGGCCGGGCTGTTCGATCTTTCCGACCTCACGACCGTGCCGTTCCTGGCCGGGTTGCTCGACGAGATCGACACCCTGCATCCCGGCCTGGAGCCGTCGCGAAAGATCCACGAGTTGGCGCGCCGGGTCATCACCCGCTTCGTCGAGGACGTGATCCGCGAGAGCGAGGCGCGCATCGCCGCGCTGGCGCCGGGCAGCGTCGGCGACATCCGCGCCGCGCACGAGCCGGTCATCGCCTTCTCGCCGGCCATCGCCACGGCGGATGCCGACATCAAGCGCTTCCTGTTCGCGCGGATGTACCGCCACCCCGAGGTGATGGCGGTGCGGGCCAAGGCCGCGACCATCGTCGACGACCTGTTCTCGGCCTTCCGGGCAGACCCCGCGCGGATGCCCGCCGAATGGTCGGAGGGGCTGGAGAATGCCAGCGAGGCCCGCATCGCCCGGCGCATCGCCGACTACATCGCCGGCATGACCGACACCTACGCGGTGCTGGAGCACGGCCGGCTGTTTGCTGCGACGCCCAACCTGCATTGGAGCCCGCCGAGCCGCGGCCTGCCGCTGACGGACCCGTGAGGCCCCGCCAGCGTCAGACTTACGCTCTTATTCGCAGATGCAGCCCGCGCCGTAGCCGGTGTTGTAGACCGGCGCGTAGCCGTGGCTGACGGGCGCGTAACCGTAGCCATAGGCCGGTGCCGCATAGCCGTAGGCGGGCGCGCCGTAGTCGTAGCCGTAACCACCCCAACCGGTGCCGCCGCTCAGCGCGCCGCCGGCGAGGCCGAGGCCCAGACCCAGCCCGGCGCCGGCCAGACCGATCCCGGCCCCCGCGAGGCCGAGGCCGGCACCCCGGCCGTAGCCGTAGCCGCGACCGTAGAAGCCGCGCGCGGCGTGGCCGCGATAGCCGAAGCCGTGATGGCCATAGCCGCGAGCCCCGAAGCCGCGATGCCCGAAGCCGCCGCGCGGGCCGGCAAACCCGCCGCGATAGCCACCGAAGCGGCCGGCATGATTGAAGCGGGCGCCGTAGCCGTGATGGCCGAGGCCGCCATGGTGGCGGCCGCCGCCGACATACCCGCCATGACCGCCGAAATCGCGGGCCCCGGCGGTTGCGGGCGCGAGGATCAGGGTGGCGAGGGCCGTGGCGGCGAGGGCGAAGGACTTCATCGAGGCAGTCTCCATGCAGGATCTTGCCTCGACAACGCCGCCGTTCGCGCCCTGCGTGCAACGCTGCATTCTACCGAGAGAGCTGCTTGTCCCCGCGCGAAAGGCGGCATGGGACACGCATGGGGCCAGATGACGGAGGATTGATTGAGCGCCGACCGCACCACCCCGCGCGAGACCCGCGCCGCCTATCCCCGGCTCGTGCCGCTGACGACGCGCTGGGGCGACAACGACGTCTACGGACACGTCAACAATGTCGTCTACTACGCCTTCTTCGACACGGCGGTGAACGGGATCCTGGTGGAAGCGGGCGCCCTCGACATCGCCCGCTCCCCCGTCATCGGCCTCGTGGCGGAGACGGGCTGCCGCTACTTCGCCCCGGTCGCCTTCCCCGATCGGATCACCGCCGGCGTGCGGGTGGCCCATCTCGGCCGCAGCAGCGTGCGCTACGAGATCGCGATCTTTCGCGAGGACGAAGGGGAGGCCGCCGCGCAGGGGCATTTCGTCCACGTGTATGTCGACCGGGAGACGCGCCGGCCGGTGCCTCTGCCGGAGCCGCTTCGGGCGGTGCTGACGGAACTCGCGGTCGGCCCGGCGGAGGCGCCGTGACACTCCCGCCCGCCATTGCTATGCCGCCCCGGACGGTTCCGGCCGCCCGACGCGCGGGTGGGCCGGCACGCGGTAACGACGAACACTGAGCCTCATGAACATCTTCGCCCTCTTCGAGACGCGCGTGCGCGAGGCGCTCGAATCCCTCACCCGCTCCGGCCGGCTGCCCGAGGGGCTCGACCTGTCGCGCGTCGTGGTCGAGCCGCCGCGCGACGCCTCGCATGGCGATCTCGCCACCAACGCCGCCCTGGTGCTGGCCAAGGAGGCCAAGCAGAATCCGAAGGCGCTCGGCGAGGCGCTGGCCGAAGAACTGCGCACCGATCCCCGGATCGTCGAGGCGAGCGTGGCGGGCCCCGGCTTCATCAACCTGCGGCTCGCGCCGGAGATTTTTCAGGACGTGATCCGTGCCGCGCTCCGCGAGGGCGAGGGGTTCGGGCGCGGACATATGCCGGGCGGGCCGGTCAACATCGAGTACGTCTCGGCCAACCCCACCGGGCCGATGCATGTCGGCCATGGGCGCGGCGCGGTGTTCGGCGACGCCCTCGCCAACCTGCTCGCCGCCGCCGGCCGGCCGGTGACGCGCGAATACTACATCAACGATGCCGGCGCGCAGGTCGATGTGCTCGCCCGCTCCGCCTATCTGCGCTACCGGGAAGCGCTGGGCGAGACGATCACGATCCCCGAGGGGCTCTATCCCGGCGACTACCTCAAGCCGGTAGGCATGAGCCTGGCGGAGACGCATGGCCGGGCACTCCTCGACCAGCCCGAGCAGGAATGGCTGCCGCAGGTGCGCCGCTTCGCCATCGACGCGATGATGGCGATGATCCGCGAGGATCTCGCGGCGATCGGCATCCGCCACGACGTGTTCTTCTCGGAAGCCACGCTTCAGGGCGAGAACGGCGGTAAGGTCGCGGAGCTGCTCGACGCGCTGCGGGAGAAGGGCCTCGTCTACGAGGGGCGCCTGCCGCCGCCCAAGGGCCAGTTGCCCGACGATTGGGAGGACCGGGAGCAGACCCTGTTCCGCTCATCCCAATTCGGCGACGACGTGGACCGGGCGCTGCTGAAGTCCGACGGCTCCTTCACCTACTTCGCTTCCGACATCGCCTATCACCGCGACAAGTGGCTGCGCGGCGCCAACGAGCTCATCGACGTACTCGGCGCCGACCATGGCGGCTACGTCAAGCGGATGCAGGCGGCGGTGAAGGCGGTCAGCGACGGGCAGGCCCGGCTCGACGTCAAGCTCTGCCAGCTCGTGCGGCTCTTGCGCGCAGGCGAGCCGGTGAAGATGTCAAAACGCGCGGGCGAGTTCGTGACCCTGCGCGACGTCATCGACGAGGTCGGCCGCGACGCGATCCGCTTCATGATGCTCTACCGCAAGAACGACGCGACGCTGGATTTCGACCTCGCCAAAGTGGTGGAGCAGTCGAAGGACAACCCGGTCTTCTACGTGCAGTACGGCCATGCCCGCCGCTTCTCGGTGCTGCGCCAGGCCCGCGAGGCGATGCCCGGCGAGGACTTCTCGCCCCAGGCGCTGCTGGCCGATGCGGACCTGTCGGTCCTCACCGATCCCGGCGAGATCGAGATGATGCGTCTGATTGCTCAGTATCCGCGGGTGCTCGAATCAGCGGCGGCAGCGCACGAACCGCATCGAATCGCGTTCTATCTCTATGAAACGGCAAGTTCGCTTCATAGTTTCTGGAATAAGGGCAAAGACTTGCCGCAATTACGGATTGTTAATCCAACCGACAGAAACTCCACCCGGGCTCGCTTAGCCCTCGTCGAGGCTTTGGGCGGCGTTCTCGCCTCCGGCCTTGCGGTTTTGGGTGTCTCCGCACCCGACGAGATGCGGTGACCGAGGACGGTTGTTGAGAGGATGAGGCCATGACGGGACACGCTTCGCGCGCGACGGTCGACTTCGATGCCTTCGAGCGTGAGCTGCGTCAGACGTCGCAGGAGGCGATCCGGGCGAAGGCGCCGCAGGCCGCCCCCAAGGGCGCACCCAAGGGCGACCCGCTCGCTGAGCTTGCCCGCATCGTCGGACAGGACGATCCCTTCCGCGCCCTTCTGGAAGCGCGGGAGAAGGGTGCCGCCCAGGAGGCGGCTCCGGTGATGCGTGCGTCTGAGACGGGCCGTCCGGCCCGCGTCGAGCCGACCTTCGTGGACGAGCCCGCCCACGACCCGGCCCGGAATCCGGCGCATGCCGACATGCAGGGTCAGCCGCATGGCCAGTCCCAGAGCCCGGCGGACGCCTTCGACCAGTATCTCGCCTCGGTCGAGCAGGGCATGTACGCCGACGGCACGACCGATCCGGCGGCCTTCGCCGAGGCCGACGAGACTTACCGGACGCGGCCTGCGGACCGTCCGCGCGGCCGCAACCGCCTCGTCCAGGTCGGCGCGGGCCTCGCCGTGGTCGCCGTCTGCGTCGGCGGTGCCCTGGCGTGGCGCGGCACCCATGGCGGTGGCAGCGGCGGCCCGATCACCGTGCTCGCCGACAAGACCCCGCTGAAGGTGCAGCCGGCAGCGACCGACGGCGTCGAGATTCCCGACCAGAACAAGCAGATCTACGACCGCAACGCAAAGGACGGTCAGATCAAGATCGTCAACCGCGAAGAGCAGCCGCTCGACGTCAACCAAGCCGCCCGCACCGCTGCCGCCCGCAATGACGGCGGCGAGCCGGGGCAGGGCGGCGCGACGCCCGGCAGCACGTTGTCCGACACGTTCGGTGAGCCGCGCCGGGTGCGCACCGTCTCGGTCAAGCCGGACACGCCGGTCCACCAGCCGCCGGCACCCGCGGCCGAGACCGCTCAGGCGCCTGTCTCGGCAATCCCGACCATGACGATGCCCGACAGCACCGCGACGCCGTCCCCGGAGCCCCGTCGCTCCGCGTCGCGCACCCTGGCCACGGCACCGGCGACCACGCCCGTCGCCGAGGCACCGCCGGAGGCGCCGGCCGCGCGTCCGAAGGCGCCGCAGCGCGTCGCCTCCGTCTCGCCCGAGACCACCGCCAGCACCTCCGAGCCGGCCACCACCTCCTCCGCCTCGCTCACGGCGCCGATCAGCGGCTACTCGGTCCAGCTCGGCGTGCGCGGCAGCGAGAGCGAGGCGCGGGCCGCCTTCCGTGAGATGCAGGGCAAGTACAGCCAGCTGTCCGGCAAGCCCGAGCTGATCCGGCAGGCCGAAGTGAACGGCAAGACCCTGTTCCGCGTCCGCGTCGGGCCGCTCGCCAAGAACGAGGCCTCCAGCCTGTGCAGCGCGCTGCAGGGTGCGGGCGGCCAGTGCTTCGTCGCCAAGAACTGAGGCGAGCCCCCGCCGCATCGGCCGGCTCAACGCCGATCGTCCCGTTCGATCCCTCATCCTGAGATGCCCGCGTCGGCGGGCCTCGAAGGCTCTTCCAGATCCCCCGCGATTCCTGGACGATCCTTCGAGGCCGCGTCGCGGCACCTCAGGATGAGGGCGTGAGCGGGGTCGAATCCGCGCTCGGCCTTTTTCCGATTGCTGCAAGCCCGCTCGCCCGTCTCGCCCGATTCCGAGGAACGCCGGCCCCATGACTTCTGCCAGCATGACCTCCGCCAGCACGCCCCGCGCCGTCATCCTCGGCTGTTCCGGTACGACGCTGACGCCCGAGGAGGCCGCCTTCTTCCGCGATTTGCGGCCCTGGGGCTTCATCCTGTTCAAGCGCAACATCGGCACGCCGGACGCGGTGCGTGCCCTGACCGCCGCCCTGCGCGAGACGGTCGGCCGGGCGGATGCGCCGATCCTGATCGATCAGGAGGGCGGGCGGGTGCAGCGCATGGGCCCGCCGCACTGGCCGAAATATCCCGCGGGCGGCCGCTTCGGCGGCCTCGGCGACAATGCCGCAACCATCGCCCGGCTCGGCGCCCGGCTGATGGCGCATGACCTCGCCTCGGTCGGCATCAATGTCGATTGCGCGCCGATGCTCGACGTCCCCGTCGCGGGCTCGGACAACATCATCGGCGACCGGGCCTATGGCGACACGCCGGAGCGGGTGATCGAACTCGGCCGCGCCGTGGCCGAGGGGCTGATGGCGGGCGGGGTGCTGCCGGTCATCAAGCATATTCCCGGTCACGGCCGGGCGACCTGCGACAGCCATCTCGACCTGCCGGTGGTCGAGGCCGACCGCGTGAGTCTGGGCGCGAGCGACTTCCGCCCGTTCCGGGCGCTCGCCGATTTGCCGCTCGCCATGAGCGCGCATGTGGTGTTCACCGCCCTCGACCCCGAGCAGCCCGCCACCCTGTCGGAGCGGGTGATCCGCGAGATCGTGCGCGGCGAGATCGGCTTCGACGGCCTCTTGATGACCGACGACCTGTCGATGCACGCGCTCCAGGGCCCGTTCCGCGAGCGGGCGCAAGCCGCCTACCGCGCCGGCATCGACGTGATTCTCCATTGCAACGGACGCATGGACGAGATGCGGGCCGTCGCCGAGGCCGCGACCGATCTCGCGGGGGAGGGCGCGCGCCGGGCCGAGGCCGCGCTCGCCCGCCTCACGCTTCCGGACGCCCTCGACGTCGCCGAGGCGCGCGCCCGCTTCGAAGAAGCCTTCGCGATCGCATAACGGCGCTCACGCTGCCTCTTTTCTGGCCTCGAACACCGGCAGCCGCCTTCACGGCCTCGGCGTCCGCTCCGCGGGGCGCTTTTCGCCTCCGACGGCCTGACGGGGCGCCCGGCCACGAGGCGGCGTGCGACAAAGAAGGGCAAGCCCTGCGCAGCCTTTGCCCGCCTGTGCGCCCTGCACTGCTTGTGTTCGCGCCACTCGATCCCTAGGTTCGCCCCAATTCAAGTGGAGGCGCCGCCGGAGTTGGTGCGGCGTAGGAGGTTGCCATGGGCAGCATGAGTGTCTGGCACTGGGTCATCGTGGCGGTCGTCGTCATGCTGCTGTTCGGCCGCGGCAAGGTGTCGGAGCTGATGGGCGACGTCGCCAAGGGCATCAAGGCCTTCAAGAAGGGCATGGCCGACGACGAGACCCAGCCGACGACGACGACCAGCGCTCCCCCGGTCGGCCCGAACGATCCGGTCCGCACGCTGCCGCATCAGGGCGCGCCGGGCACCGCCCCGCAGCCGCATGTGCCAGCGGGCGACCATAAGGCCGTCTGACCGACAGGCTCAACACGGGGCGCGCAAGGGCCGCGACGGCTTTCGGGTACGGTTGAAGATCGGCTCCGGGCAGGATAGCGCGGGCCGCGCGCCCGTCCTCGACAGGCGCGGCCTCGCGGGACGGACGACGCAATGCTGGACATGAGCTGGGGCGAGGTGATGCTGATCGGCGGCGTCGCCCTGATCGTCATCGGGCCGAAGGATCTGCCGAAAGCCCTGCGCACGCTGGGCCAGATCACCACCAAGGTCCGGCGCATGGCCGGCGAGTTCCAGTCGCAGTTCAACGAGGCGATCCGCGAGGCGGAGCTGGACGAGGTCCGCCGCGACGTCGAGGGCGTCAAGCGCACCGTCGATTCCGCGCGCCCGACCTTCAACCCCGTGGACACCATCCGCAACGAGATCCGCAGCGCGGTCGAGGGCCGTCCCGGCTCCGGCAGCAACAGCGCCGGCGCGAAAGACACGGGCAGCTTCGACGTGCCGCGCCCGACGCCCGGCCCGCAGGCCGACCCGATGCACGGGGCTCCGGCACAGGCCGTCGAGACCTCTCCCATCAAGCCCGAGACAGGCCCGACTCCATGAGCGACGAGCGCGATGAGGCCGAGATCGAGGCCTCGCGGGCACCCCTTCTGGAGCACCTGATCGAACTGCGCTCGCGACTGATCAAGTCGCTGATCGCGTTCATCGTGATGTTCTTCGCCTGCTTCTTCTTCTCGAAACAGATCTACAACATTCTCGTCTACCCCTACGTCTCGATCGTGGGGGCGCAGAATGCCGAGCTGATCGCGACCCACTTCCTCGAACAGGTCTTCACCAACATCAAACTCAGCGTGTTCGGCGCGGGTTTCCTGGCCTTCCCCGTCATCGCCACGCAGGTCTACGCCTTCGTCGCGCCGGGCCTCTACCGCAACGAGCGCCAGGCCTTCCTGCCCTATCTCGTCGCGACGCCGATCTTCTTCCTGCTCGGCGCGCTGGTCGTGTTCTTTCTGGCGATGCCGCTGCTGATCCAGTTCTCGGTCTCGCTGCAGCAGATCGGGCAGCCGGGCGAGGCGACGATCAAGCTCCTGCCGAAGGTCGACGAGTATCTCTCGCTGATCATGACGCTGATCTTCGCCTTCGGGCTCGCGTTCCAGATGCCGGTGATCCTCACGCTTCTGGGCCAGATCGGGGTGATCGACGCGGCCTTCCTGCGGGAGAAGCGGCGCTACGCCATCGTGCTGGTGTTCGTCGCCGCCGCGGTGCTGACGCCGCCGGACGTGATCTCGCAGCTCTCGCTGGCGATCCCGATGCTGCTTCTCTACGAGGCCTCCGTGTTCTCGGTCTCGCGCATGGAGAAGATCCGCGCCGCGCGGCGCCGGGCGCAAGGAATCGAAGACTGAGCGAGGACGGGGCGAGGGCGGATCGCCGCCCCGGCTGGCCCCGGCGCCTGTGGGCAAAATAAGTCAGATTGCGCATCACCATTTTGCGCGCAATCTTGAAAGGCTCCGGCGCCGCGCCACCCTTCTCTCCGAACTCAAACGGAGAGAATCTCATGTTCCATACGATGCGGACCGCCTTCGCGGTCGCCGCCCTGACGACGCTCGCGGGTGCCGCCCAGGCAGCCGAGCTTCAGCGGGTGCGCGGCACGATCGAAAAAAGCGACGCCGGCACGGTCACGATCAAGACCACGGACGGCACGTCGGAGACGGTGCAGGTCGGCGGCGCCAAGTTCGCCTGGGTGGTGAAGTCGAGCCTCGACCAGATCAAGGAGGGCACCTTCATCGGCACCGCCACCAAGGGCGAGAATCCGATGACGGCCCTCGAAGTGGTGCTGTTCCCCGAATCCATGCGCGGCACGGCTGAGGGCCATTACGGCTGGGACGCGATCCCCGACCATACGGCGGGCGGCAGCGGGCCGGTGGTGAAGAGCTCCATGACCAACGGCACAGTGAAGGCCGGCGGCGCTGCTGGCGGCGCGCCGAAGGTCAAGAGTTCGATGACCAACGCCACCGTGGCCAGCAGCAATACGGGCTCCGGCAGCGGCGGCGAGCGCACGCTCACCGTGACCTACGACAAGGACGGCTCGAAGACGATCGTGGTGCCGCCCAAGGCGCCGATCGTCGCCTTCGACCCCGCCGACAAGTCGATCCTGACGCCGGGCGCGAAGATCTTCGTGGTCGCGGCCAAGGACGGCGGCAAGCTCGAAGGCAAGCTCGTCGCCGTGGGCAAGGACGGCCTCACCCCGCCGATGTGATCCGACCCGTCCATTAGTGCCGTATCCGCTCTGATTGCATCAGGTCGGATACGGCACTAAATCTTTGTTTTGACGCGCTTTCTTTCGCCGAACCGGCGTCCACTTCGCCGGAAAGCACTCTTGCATCGCGTGCTCCAGGGCAGCGATGCCGGCCGTCACGACCGTCCCTGGCTCGCCGCCAGGGACGACCACAGGGGCCGCGCCACCGCCGTGGCGGCAAGGCCGAGCCCGAGGAGCGAGACGACGGCCGCCAGGGCCGGCAGCTCCGCATAGCCCGCGCCGAGCGTCAGGGCCGTGCCGCCGACCCACGCGCCCATGGCGTTGCCGAGATTGAACGCGCCCTGGTTCAGGGTCGAGGCGAGGTTCGGGGCGTCGCTGGCCGCCTCCACCACCCAGACCTGGAGCGGCGAGACCAGGGCGAAGGCGAGCCCGCTCCACAGCACCAGCACCGCCAGGGCCGGCCAGGTGAAGGGCGCCACCAGCGAGAACACGACGAGCACCGCGATCAGGCCCATGAAGCTGCCGAGCACCGTGCGCATCAGGCTGCGGTCGGCGAGCCAGCCGCCGGCGAGATTGCCGACGGTGAGGCCGACACCCGCTGCGAACAGCGCCCCCGTCACGCCGCCGGGCGTCAGATGCGTCACGGTGAGCAGGAACGGCGCGATGTAGGTGAAGACGGTGAAGAAGCTCACCGAGGACAGGGTCGAGACCAGCATCGGCCGCAGCACCGGCCAGCGCCCGAGCGCGCGGAACTCCTTTGCCAAGCCGCCGCGCGTGCCGGGCATCCCGCCGGGGAGGGCCAGCGCGATGGCCGCGCCTGCCAGGAGCCCGATGCCGACCACCGCCCAGAAGGTCGAGCGCCAGCCGAAGGCCTGACCGAGCGCGGTTCCGAGCGGCACGCCGAGAACGTTGGCGAGCGTCAGCCCGGCGAACATCAGCGAGACGGCCTGGGTGCGCTTCTCGCGCGGCACGAGGTTGCGCGCGACGATGGCGCCGATGCCGAAGAAGGCGCCGTGGGCGAAGGCGGTGGCGACCCGCGCGGCCATCAGCCATTCGTAGCTCGGCGCCAGGGCGCAGGCGAGGTTGCCGAGGGTGAACACCGCCATCAAAGCGAGCAAGGCCGCTTTGCGCGGCAGGCGCGCGGTCGCCATCGCCACGAGCGGCGCGCCGATCACCACACCGAGCGCGTAGCCGGACACGAGGTGGCCCGCCTGCGGGATCGTGACGTCGAAGTCGCGCGCCATCTCCGGCAGGAGACCCATGATGACGAACTCGGTGGTGCCGATGCCGAAGGAGGCGACGGCGAGCGCGAGGATCGGCAGGGATGCCATACAGAATGCTCCGGGCGGCGCCTGTGCTGCACTGCAATACGAGCGCCGCAACATGGTCATCCCGGCCGGACGCGACAGGCGCATGACCGGGAGGCAGCCCTGCGCCCAGGTCAGAACGGTCGCGCGCGAGGGCTCCAACCCCGACTCCGGCGATGCTCTCTCGGAGCGCCCGAGGCTGCGAAGGAGCGCAAAAAGAATCTCTCTGCCCCGCTGCGCGCAGCGAGAGAACTGTCCTCTACCTTAGAAAAACAACGCAAAAACAATCCGTTGATTTGCGCGGCTCCAAGTCTTTAAATCTCAGGACAACAACGCCCCAACAACGCTCCGCAGCCCTTCGAAGATTTGAGGCTAGAGACACTCCTTCAGGAGGTTTCCGGCACCGCTCTTCCCTGGCCGCGGCCTTGCCTCGGATCATTCGCGATGCCCGCACGGATCGTTGCCTTCTCCGGCAACACGCACCGCCCCTCCCGCACCCGCACCCTGGTCGAGGCGGTGGCCGCCGAATTGTCGCGCCAGCGCCCGATCGACCTGAAGGTCTACGATCTCGTCGATGCCGGCACCGGCATTGCGGTCGCGAGCCGTTCGGCCCTGCCGCTGCCGGCGGCGCGGATCGTGGAGGCGATCGAGACGGCCGACGCGCTGATCGTCGGCTCGCCGGTCTACAAGGGCAGCTATGCGGGGCTGTTCAAGCACCTGATCGATTTCGTCGCCCCCGAGGCGCTGATCGGCAAGCCGGTGGTGCTCACCGCGACCGGCGGCGGGCCGCGCCACGCGCTGGTGGTCGAGCACTCCTTGCGCCCGCTCTTCGGCTTCTTCTCGGCGCAGACGGCGCCGACCGCCGTCTATGCCGGCGACACCGAGATCGCCGAGGGCCGCGTCGCCGACGAGATCGTGCGGACCCGCGTGGCGCAGGCCGCGGCTGAACTCGCCCGGCTCCTCGACGTCGCGCACATCGCCTCCGTCCCGGCGCCGCTGGCGACGGCCGCAGCGCGCTGAGATGACGATGCTCGACCGTCGCCGCCTCCTCGCGGCCTGCCTCGCTTTGGCCGGCACCGCACTTCCGCTTCGCGATGCCCGCGCCAGCGAGCCGGGCGTGCTGCGCATCGGCTACCAGAAGAACGGCATCCTCGCGGTCGCCCGCGAGCAGGCCGCGATCGAGGCCGCGCTGAAGCCGCAGGGCGTGAGCGTGCGCTGGGTCGAGTTCTCGTTCGGGCCCCCGCTTCTCGAAGCGCTGAACCTCGGCGCGATCGATTTCGGCCAGACCGGCGACGCGCCGCCGATCTTCGCCCAGGCCGCGGGCGCAAATCTCGTCTACGCGGCAGCCCAGCCCCATGGCGGCTCGGGCTCGGCGATCCTCGTGCCGAAGGATTCGCCTCTCACCACGCTCGCCGAACTCAAGGGCAAGCGCGTCGCCTTCTCGAAGGGGTCGAGCGCGCACAACCTCACCGTCGCCGCCCTGGAAAAGGCGGGCCTCACCTACCGCGACATCACCCCGGTTCTGCTGGCCCCGGCCGACGGCGCGGCGGCGTTTGCCGGCGGCACGATCGACGCCTGGGCAGTGTGGGATCCCTATTTCGCCATCGCCGAGGAGGGACAGGGCGCGCGCGTCCTCGTGCGGGCCTCGGACATCACCCCCACAAATAACTTCTTCCTCGCGAACAAGGATTTCGCCGAGGCGCAGGCCGACGTCCTGACGACGGCCCTCGCCGCGCTCGGCGAGGTCGCGGTGTGGTGCGAGGGCAACCATGCCAGCGTCGCGGCGAGCCTGTCGAAGATCACCGGCGTGCCGCTCGCCGCCACGCGCCGCGCCGTCGAGCGCATCCGCTTCGTCATCGCGCCGATGGATGCCCCCGTGATCGCCGAGCAGCAGCGCATCGCCGACCGCTTCCACGCCATCGGCGTGATCCCCCGCCCGGTGCAGGTGTCCGACATCGTCTGGACGCCGCCCGAGACCGCCAACAAGACATAAGAACAACGGGTGAGCCGAACCATGGCCGATTCCGCCGCGATCCGATCGCTCCCCGGCCGCGCGCACCGCGCCGAGGCCGCCGCCCCCCTCCCGCGCCAACCCTCGCGTCTGCCGACGGCCCAGCTGCTGCCCTGGCTGCTGCCGACGCTCGTAATCCTCGGCTGGCAGGCGGCGGCCTCGTTCGGGCTCGTCTCGACCCGGTTCATGCCGGCGCCGCTGGATGTGGCCGCCGCGGGCTGGCGCCTCTCTCAGACCGGCGAGCTGTGGGAGAACCTGTGGGTGAGCTTTGCCCGCGCGGCGGCCGGCTTCCTCGTGGGCGGCGGCATCGGGCTGGCCTTCGGGCTCGCCAATGGCCTCTCGAACCTCTCGGAAAAGCTCACCGACACCACGCTGCAGATGGTGCGCAACGTGCCCCACCTGTCGCTGATCCCGCTGGTGATCCTGTGGTTCGGCATCGACGAGGGGGCCAAGCTGTTCCTCGTGGCGCTCGGCGTGTTCTTCCCCGTCTACGCCAACACCCTGCACGGGATCCGCTCGGTCGATCCGCAGCTCATCGAGATGGGCCGGGTCTACGGCATGAACCGGCGCGAATTGTTCTGGCGCGTGGTGCTGCCGGGCGCGCTGCCCTCGATCTTCGTCGGCGTGCGCTACGCGCTCGGCATCATGTGGCTGACGCTGATCGTCGCCGAGACGATCTCGGCCAATTCCGGCCTCGGCTACATGGCGATGCAGGCCCGCGAGTTCATGCTGGTCGATGTCGTGGTGCTGGCGATCCTGATCTACGCCGCCCTCGGCAAGCTGGCCGACAGCCTGACCCGGGCGCTGGAACGCAGCTGCCTCGCCTGGAACCCGGCCTACCGCAACGCCTGATCCGAACCGCGAGTGAGTTCCATGTCCGCTGCCACTGCCCTGCGCGTCGAGGACGCCGCCGCGCACCCGCGCGACGCCGGCCTCGCCATCACCCTGCGCGGCCTTTCCAAGACCTTCGACGGGGGCGCCCCCGTCATCCGTGGGCTCGACCTGCACGTGCCCGCCGGGCAGTTCGTCGCCGTGGTCGGCCGTTCCGGGTGCGGCAAGAGCACCCTGCTGCGCCTGATCCTCGGCCTCGAGGAACCGAGCGCCGGCCGGGTCAGCGTGAACGGCGGCGCAGGAAACGGCGCGGCCCAATCCAAAAAAATCATGTTCCAAGAGCCGCGACTACTGCCCTGGGCGCGGGTCGCCGACAACGTCGCCGTCGGGCTCGGGCGCGAGATCGGCCGGGCCGAGCGGCGCAAGCGGGCGCTCGCCGTCCTCGACGAGGTCGGGCTGGCGGAAAAGGCCGGCAACTGGCCCGCGACGCTCTCCGGCGGCCAGCGCCAGCGGGTGGCGCTCGCCCGCGCCCTGGTGAGCCGCCCGGCGCTGCTGGCCCTGGACGAGCCACTCGGGGCGCTGGACGCGCTCACCCGCATCGAGATGCAGGCGATGATCGAGCGGATCTGGGCGGACCAGGGCTTCACCGCGATCCTCGTCACCCACGATGTCGGCGAGGCGGTGGCAATGGCCGACCGCATCCTCGTGGTCGAGGAGGGCGCCATCGCGCTCGATGTCGCCGTGGACGTGCCCCGCCCCCGCCGCCGCGGCGACCCGGCTCTGGCCGAACTCGAAGGCCGCATCCTCGACCGGCTTCTCGGCCACCGCGCCTGACTTTTTAGCGATTTTTCGGAGCGTATTCCATGAGCGTACAGACCGACGGCAAGACCGACGTCCTCTGGTTCCTGCCCACCCATGGCGACGGCCGCTATCTCGGCGCCTCGGAAGGCGCCCGCGACGTCTCGCTGCCCTATCTCCGTCAGATCGCGCAGGCCGCGGACGATCTCGGCTATTACGGCGTGCTGCTGCCGACCGGGCGCTCCTGCGAGGATTCCTGGGTCGTCGCCTCGGCGCTCGCTCCCCTGACGCAGCGCCTGCGCTTCCTCGTCGCCGTGCGCCCCGGCTTGCAGGAGCCATCAGTGGCCGCCCGCATGGCCGCGACGCTGGACCGGATCTCGGACGGGCGCCTCCTCATCAATGTCGTCACCGGGGGCGATCCGGTGGAGCTGAAGGGCGACGGCGTCTTCCTCGACCACGATGAGCGCTACGCCGTCACCGACGAGTTCCTTCACATCTGGCGCGGGCTGATGGCCGGCGAGACCGTCAACTTCGAGGGCAAGCACCTGCGCTCCGAGAACGGCCGGGTGATCTTCCGGCCCGTCCAGGCGCCCTATCCGCCGCTCTATTTCGGCGGCTCCTCGCCCGCCGGGATCGAGGTCGCGGCCGAGCATTGCGAGGTCTACCTCACCTGGGGCGAGCCCCCGGCCGGTGTCGCCGAGAAAATCGCCAAGGCGCGCGAGGCCGCTGAGAAGAAAGGCAAAACATTCTCCTATGGCATCCGCCTGCATGTCATCGTGCGCGAAACCGAGGGCGAGGCCTGGGAGGCGGCCGAAAGGCTGATCTCGCGGCTCGACGACGACACGATCGCCCAGGCGCAGGCGACCCTGAAGCGCCAGGATTCCGTCGGCCAGAGCCGGATGATGGCGCTGCACGGCGGCGACCGGAACAAGCTCGTGGTCTCGCCCAACCTCTGGGCCGGCGTCGGCCTCGTGCGCGGCGGGGCGGGCACGGCTCTGGTCGGCTCGGCGGATCAGGTCGCCGACCGGATGAAGGAGTACATCGATCTCGGCATCGACCGCTTCATCCTCTCCGGCTACCCGCATCTGGAGGAGGCCTACCGCTTCGCCGAACTGGTCTTCCCCAAGCTCCCCTTGCGCGCGACCACCGGCACGGCGCCGAGCACGGCGCGCAACAACGGCCCGTTCGGCGAGGTCATCGCCAACGACATCGTGCCGACCCGCCGCGTCAGCGCCCACTGATCGGGGAGTTTTGTCAGATGCTTGCCCGCACCCGCCCCGTTCCCCCGTCCTTGCTGCTGCCGCGCCTGTGGCTGGCGCTCGCCGCGCTGATCTTCGCCAGCCTGTCGCTGGCCGCCCACGCGCAGGAGCGGGTGGTGCGGATCGGCTACCAGAAATACGGCACGCTGGTGCTGCTCAAGGGCCGCGGCACCCTGGAACCCAAGCTCAAGGCGCTCGGCTACCGGGTGCTCTGGTCGGAATTCCCCTCCGGCCCGCCGCTGATGGAGGCGCTGAACGCGGGGGCCGTCGATTTCGGCTCGGCCGGCGAGACTCCGCCGATCTTTGCCCAGGCCGCGAGCGACGCGCTGGCTTACGTCGCCCACGAGCCCGCCGCGCCCCAGGGCGAGGCGATCCTGGTGCGCAAGAGCAGTCCGGTCCGGTCGGTGGCGGATCTGCGGGGTAAGAAGGTCGCGCTGAACAAGGGCTCGAACGTGCACTACCTGCTGGTGCGCGCCATCGAGGCGGCGGGGCTGACGCTCGCCGACATCACCCCCGTCTACCTCGCGCCGGCCGATGCGCGGGCGGCGTTCGAGCGCGGCGCGGTCGATGCCTGGGCGATCTGGGATCCGTACTTCGCCGCCGCCGAAGCCGGCGGCAACGCGCGGGTGCTCACCGACGGCACCGGCCTCGTGCCGAACCACCAGTTCTATCTTTCCTCCAAGAGCTTCGCCGCCGAGAACGGCCCGGCGCTCGACGTCATCGTCGCGGCCATCGCCGAGGTCGATGCCTGGGCGCGGGACAACACAGACGCGGTGGCCAAGGAATTGAGCCCCTCCGTCGGCATCCCGGCGCCGATCCTGAGCGTCGCGCTCAAGCGCCAGAGCTACGGCATCCGCCCCCTCGACGCGGCGGTGACGGCCGAGCAGCAGCGCATCGCCGACACCTTCCACGGGCTCAAGCTCGTGCCGAAGACGGTCGAGATCACCGGGGCCGTGCGCAAGCCGGGAAGCTGACGGCTTCTCATCCCGCTCGCTCCGCCCCCGTCGCGGGGCGGGGAAACACCCGTCCCGTTCGCCTCCGATCGAAACAGAAAAGCCCCCATGAACCGCCGGTCCGCCGCCCGCTTCGTCCTCGCCGGCCTGACGCTGGGTCTCGTCCTCGATCGCAATCCGACCATGGCAGAGGAATCCACCCTGCGCATCGGCTACCAGCGCTCCTCGGCGCTGATTGCGCTGCTGCGCGAGGATGCCGCCCTGGAAACGGCCCTGAAGCCGCTCGGCGTCACGGTCTCCTGGCACGAATTCACCAGCGGCCTGCCGATCATGGAGGCGCTGAATGTCGGCCGCATCGACGTCTCGGCGGATGTCGCCGACACCGTGCCGGTCTTCGCGCAGGCGGCGAATGCCAAGATCACCTACATCGCCCAGGAAGCGGCCTCGCCGGAGGCGCAGGCGATCCTCGTGGCGGGCGATTCCCCGCTCAAGACGGTCGCCGACCTGAAGGGCCGCAAGGTCGCGGTCACCAAGGGCGCCGGCAGCCACTACCTGCTGCTCGCCGCGCTGAAGGCGGAGGGGTTGCCCTTCAAGAGCATCAATCCGGCCTACCTCACCCCGGCGGATGGGCGCAGCGCGCTGGCCGGCGGCAGCGTCGAGGCCTGGGTGGCCTGGGATCCGTTTCTCTCCGCCGCGCAGATTCAGGCCGGGGCGCGCATCCTGCGGGATGGCACCGGGCTCTCGGCCTACAAGCGCTACTATCTCGCCTCCGACGCCTACGCCGAAAAGCGCGCCGACGTGCTGACCCTGCTCGTCGCCAAGCTGCGCGAGGCCGGCGCCTGGGTGAAGGCCAACCCCGATGCCGCCGCCGCGCGGCTGGGCGCCCTGTGGAAGATCGAGCCCGAGATCGTCAAACGGGCCAATGCCCGCCGCTCCTACCGGGTCGAGCCGGTGACCCGCGCCGGGTTGGCGGAGCAGCAGACCATCGCCGACGCCTTCCGCGCCGAGGGGTTGCTGCCGCGGGCCGTGGATGCCGCCGCGCTCCCAGTCTGGGAAGCGCCGTCGCGATGATCGGGGGCGTTTCACGCAAGGGATCGAACACGATGACCCGTCCGGCAAGCCTGCCCCCCATCGCCGTGATCGGCGCGGGGTTCAGCGGCACCATGGCCGCGCTTCAGTCGCTCTCAACCCTGCCGCCGGAGCAGCCGGTGCTGCTGTGCGAGCGCGGGGGCAGCTTCGCGCGCGGGCTCGCCTACGGCACCGGCAACCCGGCCCACCTCCTCAACGTGCGCGCCGCCAATATGAGCGCCTTTCCCGACCGGCCGGGCCATTTCGAGGAATGGCTTGCCGGCACCGATTTCAAGGATGGCGTCGTGACGACGCCGGCCGGCACCTTCGTGGCACGGGGCCATTACGGCAGCTACCTCACCGACCTGCTGACCGTGGCCGTCACCGGGCCGGGGGCGCCGCGCCTGCGCCTCGTCCATGACGCGGTGGTCGATCTGGAGCCGCGGGCCGGCGGCTTGCTGCTGCGCACCGAGGGCGGGCAGGTCCACAGGGTCGCCGGCGCCGTGCTCGCCATGGGCAATCTGGCCTCGGCGGCACCCAAGAGCCGGCATAGCCTCGACCCCTGGGCCCCGGACAGCTTCGGCCGGCTTCACCCGCACGCGCCGGTCCTCATCGTCGGCACTGGCCTCACCATGCTCGACGCGGTGGCGAGTCTGCGGGCGCAGGGCTTTACCGGCGCGATCCTCGCCCTGTCGCGCCGCGGCCTGTTGCCGAACGCCCACGCCCCGGCCGACCTCTGGCCCACCCCGGATTTGAAGCCGGCCGATTTCGCCTCCCTAAGGCGGCTTCTTGCCCGCATTCGCACGGAAGTGGCGCGGGCCGCGGAGGCGGGCGTCGGCTGGCACGGCGTCATCGACGCCCTGCGTCCGCTCACCGACACGATCTGGCGCAGCCTGCCGCCGCGGGAGCAGGCTCGGTTCCAGCGCCATCTGCGCCCGTTCTGGGACGTGCACCGCCACCGCACCGCGCCGCCCGCCGCGCAAACCATCGCCGACGAGATCGCCCGCGGCGCCCTCACCGTGCGGGCCGGGCGCCTGATCGATGTCGAGGACGAGGCGTCGCAGGCGGTAGTGACTCTGCGCCTGCGCGGGGCCGAGCGTCCGGAGCGCCTTGCCGTCCAGGCGATGATCGACGCCACCGGCTTCGGTCATCTCAAGGAGAACCGCGATCCGCTGCTGCGGCGCCTGTTCGAGCGCGGGCTCGTGCGGCCCGGCCCGTTCGGGCTCGGCCTCGATGCGGGGGTGGATTACCGGGCGGTCCGTGACGCGGCCGGGGAGGGCGGGGGACCGCTCTGGATCCTCGGGCCGCTCCTGCGCGGCGTCCTGTGGGAATGCACCGCGGTGCCCGACATCCGCAACGAGGCGGCGGACCTCGCCAGTCTCGTCGCCGCCACCCTCGACCACGCCGTCGCGGCCTAGCGCGCCCTCATTCCAATCCTCCCACGCGTCGCCTCGAAGCGGCGGAGAACCGCGATTCTCCGCCGCTTCACGCATTCGTGAGCTAGCACGCGCTCCCCGTCCGACCGCCCGGCATTCGCCTTTTCAACCACAAACCCTTGGCCGGCCTGCGGTTTCACGCGGCGCGGACGCGACCTCTCTCATGCCGGCTCACAATTCGGAATCATTCTAAAGAGCTTGCTCCGAGTTTGGACTTGTTCTAATCAAGGGTGGTGACGGCGGGACATCCGGGGCCGAGCGGCCCCGAGGACAGACCCGCCAACGAGCAACGATCGAACGAAAACCGGAGAGAGAACATGGCCTCCTCGAGCAACGCCGCCTGCCAGAGCTGCCGCTTCTTCGACGACCACAAGACCAACGGTGCCCAGGCTGCGGGCGACCAGGGACTGTGCCGCTTCAACCCGCCGGTGAGCCAGCCCGACCCGCAGAGCCAGGGCCTGTGGCCGGTCGTCGCCTCCAAGGATTGGTGCGGCCACTTCACCGCCGATCTCGCCCCGGCCGAGTAAGTCGCGGTTCGACCGAAGTAATCCGAAAGGGCCGGTGCCATGCGCACCAGCCCTTTTCGCATGCCGCGTGCGAAGACCGGTCAATTGCGTCGCAACCGCCCCGCGGCGGTCATGATCCGGTCACCTTCCCATTCGATGGCTGCGGCGAAGGGGCAACGGTCCGTGCGCGGGCGGCCCAATCGTCAGGATAACGGCGCGGCCCGGACTCGCCGCCGCGCCCGAGTGGGGATGTTTGCATGATCTTCGGACCGATCGGTGCGCGCGCGCCTTTCCTCCGCACCGGCCGCGTTGCGGCCCTCGCCGCCGGCCTCGCCGTTCTGGGCGGCCTGTCGGTGCTGCCCGCCTCGGCCGCGGCGCCCCACCATGACCCGAGCGGCACGTGGCTGACGCAGGACGGCAAGGCGCGCATCCGCGTCGAGAAGTGCGGCCCGCAGGAGAAGAACCTCTGCGGCTACGCGGTGTGGCTGAAGACGCCGCTCAACGACGAGGGCAAGCCGCGGGTCGATTTCCGCAACCCCGATGCGAAGAAGCGCACCCGCGCCTCGCTCGGGCACCAGCTCATCCTCGGCCTCAAGCTGAACGAGGATGCCCATTACGAGGGCAAGATCTACAATGCCGAGGACGGCAAGTTCTACGACGTCACGGTCTGGTCGGACGAGCCGGAAGAACTGACGGTCAAGGGCTGCCTGATCGCCTTCCTGTGCCAGTCGCAGACCTGGAAGAAGGTGACCGACACCCAGCCCGGCCAGCTCACCGGCCCGACCAACGGCCCGAACGGGCCCCGCGCCGACGCCGAATGGGCACCCAAGCCCGCCCCCGGCACCGCCGCCAACGCGCCCGCCGCCACCGGCAGCGCCGGCCCGGCGACCAAGCCGGCGCCGAAGCCCGCCCCCAAAACCCCGGCGGCACCGGCCCCGGCGCAGTAACCCGTTCACGAGACCATTGCGGCCCGAAGGCCGGATGAGGCGAAAGCCTCATCCGGCCTTCGTCGTTTTGACGGATCACTTTCGGCCCCCGCGAAACCAAGTCAGTTCGTCGGGGTCGCCACACGCTGGCGCAACCCCGCGATCACCGCCTTCAGCATCTCGGCGCTCGCCTCCTCCGTGAAGCCGCCGGGGGCGCGGGCGGCGTAGATCCGCTCATGCACGAAGGCGAGCTTGGCGATCACCGACGGCGTCAGCGTGAACGGATAGAGCGGCGGCTGCCCCATGGAGCGGCTCAGCGAGTTCACCGCGTAGGTCAGCGGGATCCATGCCTCGACCACCCGCTCGAAATCCGGCGTCTCATAGGGATCGAAATCGATGCAGGTGGCCGGGGCCGCCGGCTCCGCCTTGGCCCGCAGCTTCGGCTTCAAGCGGATCTCGAAGGCGCTGGCGGTCTCCAGCGTATCGATGATGTGCAGGTAGTGAGCGAATGTCTCGGCGAAATCCTCCCACGGATGGGCGGTGGCGTAGGACGAGACGAACGACTCCTCCCAGTGCAGCGGCGGTCCCTTGGCGTGATGGCGCCGGAGCGCGGCCCCGTAATCGGCGCTCTCGTCGCCGAACAGGGCGCGAAAGGTCGGCAGGCTCGCGTCGAACCGCACCATCAGATTCCAGAAGTAATGCCCGATCTCGTGGCGGAAATGGCCGAGCAGGGTCCGGTAATACTCGCCGAAGAGCTTGCGGCGGCGCTCCCGCTCGACATCGTCGGCCTCGGCGATGGAGAGGGTGATGAGCCCGTCGAGATGGCCGGTCATCACCGGCGGTCCGGCGGATTCGGCGAGGAAATCGAAGGCGAGCCCGTCGGAATATTGCTCCCGCGTCACCAGCGGAAGGTCGAGGCGCAGGAGCGAGTAGAACAACCGGTGCTTGGCCGCCTCGATCCGGCGCCAACGGTCGAGATTGGTCCCGACGCCGAGATCCGGCACCATCCGGTTGTGGCGGCAGGCGACGCAGAAAGCCTCCTCGGATTCCTCTCCCACCATCCAGTTGCAGGCGTCATGGGCCGCGTTGGCGCAGAGGCGGTACTTGCGGCCGGGATGGGCATAGGCGCGAAACAGCGGCCCGCGCTCATCCTCTCCGCTGGGCTCCAGCGCCGAGATCTCGTGCCGATCGCAGACATAGCCGAGCCGCCGCTCGCAGCTCTCGCAGACGGTGCTCTCGAACGAGACCGGCTGGTCGCAGGCTTGGCACTGGAAGATTTTCATGGGAGGCCCCCGCTTCGGCCGTCGCGGGATCCCTACAAGAACCGGGCCGCTCGCGCGGCCTTCCGCATCAACCAAGGGTGTGGGGCGGACGAAGTTCCATGCAAGGCAACGGCCACTGCACGGTTCTTGCTAATCCGATTGCACCTACCGGCCGCCTGAACTGTAGTAAGGCATGCAACCGGCGGCCGAGCGCACCGCCCGCTCGTTCGAGACAATCGCAGAAGCCTTCGGAGCCTCCGTGTCGATCCAAGCCGCCCTGCACCACGTCACGCATTACCGCTACGACCGGCCGATCGCGCTGGGGCCGCAGACGATCCGGCTCCGCCCGGCGCCGCATGCGCGAACCCGGGTGCCGGCTTACGCGCTGAAGGTGACGCCGGAGAACCACTTCATCAACTGGCAGCAGGATCCGGCCGGCAATTGGCTCGCCCGGCTCGTCTTCCCGGAAAAGACCACGGAACTGCGCATCGAGGTCGATCTCACCGCCGACCTCGCGGTCATCAACCCGTTCGACTTCTTCGTTGAGCCCTATGCCGAGCGCCATCCCTTCGATTACGAGCCGGATCTGAAGGTCGCGCTCGCGCCCTACCTCGTCCTCGACGACGCGCACGGGCCGGAGATCGACGCCTTCCTCACGCGCATTCCCGAGGAGACCCACACGGTCACCTTCCTCGTGGCGCTCAACGCGCTGCTGCGGGCGGAAGTGAATTACGGCGTGCGCATGGAGCCCGGCGTGCAGACGCCCGCCGAGACGCTGAACCTGCAGAGCGGCTCGTGCCGCGATTCCGCGTGGCTGCTGGTGCAGGTGCTGCGCCGGCTCGGCTTTGCTGCCCGCTTTGTCTCGGGCTACCTGATCCAGCTCGTCCCCGACACCACCGCCGTGGATGGCCCGGCCGGCACCAAGACCGATTTCACCGATCTGCACGCCTGGGCCGAGGTCTACCTGCCGGGCGCCGGCTGGATCGGCTTCGACGCGACCTCCGGCCTGCTCACGGGCGAGGGGCATATCCCGCTCGTGGCCACCGCGCATTACAACGCCGCCGCACCGATCTCCGGGCTCGCCGAACCGGCCAAGGTCGAGTTCGCCTATGAGATGACGATCAGCCGCGTCGCCGAGGCGCCGCGCATCACCAAGCCGTTCTCGGACGAGGTCTGGACCTCGATGGACGCGCTCGGCGAGCGCATCGACGCCGATCTCGCCGAGCAGGACGTGCGCCTGACCATGGGCGGCGAGCCGACCTTCGTCTCGGTGGACGACTTCGAATCCCCCGAATGGAACGTCGCCGCCGTGGGGCCGACCAAGCGGGGCTTGGCCGACCAGCTGATCCGCCGCCTGCGGACCCGCTTCGCGCCCGGCGGCATGCTGCATTACGGCCAGGGCAAGTGGTATCCCGGCGAGAGCCTGCCGCGCTGGGCCTTCGCCCTCTACTGGCGCAAGGACGGCGTGCCGATCTGGAAGAACGACGCGCTGATCGCGCTCGAGGACGGGCCGAAGACCGCGACCGTCGCCGATGCCGAGCGGCTGATCGGCACGCTCGCCGAGCGGCTCGAACTCGCCCGCTTCGTCTTCCCGGCCTACGAGGACGCGGTCTACTGGCGGACCCGCGAGAGCGAGCTGCCGGTCAACGTCACGACCGCGGAACCGCGGACCGGCAGCCCGGAGACCGATGCCCGGTTCGCGCGCGTATTCGGGCGCGGCCTCGACAAGCCCGTCGGCTACGTGCTGCCGCTGGCCAACCTCGCTGCGGGGGAGGGCCGGGCCTGGATCTCGGAGACCTGGAAATTCCGCCGCGGCGGCGCCTACCTGAATCCCGGCGATTCGCCGTTGGGCTTCCGCCTGCCGCTCGGCTCGCTGCCCTACGTGCCGCCGGATTCCTACCCCTACTACCACCCGCAGGACCCGCTCGAAGCGCGCGGCGACCTGCCCGTCGAACCGGGCGGCCCCCGTGACGCCCCCCTGCCGAAGGGCGCCGACCGGGCCAACGGCGCCGGCATTGAGGGCGTGGCCGTGCGCACCGCGCTGTCGGTCGAGGCGCGCGACGGCGTGCTCTGCGTGTTCATGCCGCCCGTGGAGCGGGCCGACGACTACATCGACCTCGTCGGGCATCTCGAACGCGTCGCCGAGACCATCGGTCAGCCGATCCATATCGAGGGCTACGAGCCGCCCTACGATCCGCGTCTCTCGGTCATCAAGGTCACGCCCGATCCCGGCGTGATCGAGGTCAACGTCCACCCCGCCGGCTCCTGGCGCGAGGCGGTCGACATCACCCGCGGCCTCTACGAGGAGGCGCGCCAAACGCGCCTGGGCGCCGAGAAGTTCATGATCGACGGGCGCCACACCGGCACGGGCGGGGGCAACCACGTCGTGCTCGGCGGCGCCACCCCGTCCGACTCGCCGTTCCTGCGCCGGCCGGACCTCTTGAAGAGCCTCGTGCTGTTCTGGCAGCGGCATCCTTGCCTGTCCTACCTCTTCGCCGGGCTCTATGTCGGCCCGACGAGCCAGGCGCCGCGCATGGACGAGGCGCGCCATGACGGGCTCTACGAATTGGAGATCGCGCTGGCCCAGGTGCCGGAGCCGGATGGGGCCAACATCCCGCACTGGCTGGTGGACCGGCTGTTCCGCAACATCCTCGCCGACGTCACCGGCAACACCCATCGCGCCGAAATCTGCATCGACAAGCTGTTCTCGCCCGACGGCGCCACCGGCCGCCTCGGCCTGCTGGAATTCCGCTCCTTCGAGATGCCACCGGATGCGCGCATGAGCCTCGCCCAGCAGGTGCTGTTGCGGGCCATCGTGGCGTGGCTCTGGCGCGAGCCGCAGACCGGCGGCTGTGTCCGCTGGGGCACGGCCCTGCACGATCGCTTCATGCTGCCGCATTTCCTCTGGGCGGACTTCCTCTCCGTGCTGGAAGACCTGCGCGGCGGTGGCTACGACTTCGACCCTCAGGCCTTCGCGGCCCAAGCCGAGTTCCGCTTCCCCGTCTTCGGCCGGGTGGAGCAGGGCGGCGTCAGCCTCGAACTGCGCCAAGCGCTGGAGCCGTGGCACGTGCTGGGCGAAGAGGGGGCCGCCGGGGGAACCGTGCGCTTCGTGGACGCATCCGTCGAACGGCTTCAGGTGAAGGTCGAGGGCTTCGTCCCTGGCCGGCACGTGATCGCCTGCAATGGCCGACGCCTGCCGATGACGCCGACCGGCGCCAGCGGCGAGGCGGTCGCGGGCCTGCGCTTCAAGGCGTGGCAGCCCGCCTCCTCGATGCACCCGACGATCCCGCCGCACGGGCCGCTGACCTTCGACATCTTCGACGCCTGGAGCGGCCGCTCGGTCGGCGGCTGCCGCTACCATGTCAGCCATCCCGGCGGGCGCAACTACGACAGCTTCCCCGTCAACGCCTACGAGGCGGAGGGGCGCCGCCTCGCCCGGTTCGAGGCCATGGGCCACACCCCCGGCCGGATCGCGACGCCGGCCGAGGAGCGCACGGACGAGTTCCCCCTGACCCTCGACCTTCGCACGCCCGCACCCCAATGAGTGGATCGGCCGCCCTCGCGGACGGGCCGCCGCCCGACGCCTCCGCCTGGGCGGCCGACGACGCGGCCGCGCGCATGCGTCGCTGGACGGAGGGCTACGCGCCCCGCCCCGGCCTCGCCGACGAGCTGGTCGATGCGGAGGGCAACCTGCGCGGCGGCTGGCCGCGCTTTCTGGAGCGCCTCGCCCGGCTCGACGACCGCGAGGTCGCCGCCCGCTTCCTTTCCGCCGAGCGGCATATCCGCGACGCGGGCATCTCCTACCGGGTCTATGGCGACGGGCGCGAGCATCCCTGGCCGCTGGGTTCGCTGCCGCTGGTCATCGACGCCGCCGACTGGGCGGAGCTGTCCGCCGGGATTGTCCAGCGCGCCGGGCTGATGGAGCGCATCGTCGCCGACATCTACGGCGCGGGCCGGCTCGTCGCCGAAGGGTTTCTGCCCGCGGGCGTAGTCGCGGGGCATCCCGAATATCTCCGGCCCGTTCACGGCATCGCCCCGCCCGGCGGGCGCTGGCTGCCGATCTACGCCGCCGATGTCGGTCGCGGCCCCGATGGGCGCTGGCAGGTTCTGGCCGACCGCACTCAGGCGCCCTCCGGCCTCGGCTACGCGCTGGAGAACCGGATGGTGCTCGCCCGCGCCTTCCCGGACCTGTTCGCCGACCTCCATGTCGAGCGCCTGCCCGGCTTCTTCCAGGCGTTCCGCGCCGGGCTCGCCGCCTCCTGCGCCCGCAGCGATCCGCGCATCTGCCTGCTGACTTCGGGGCCCTACAGCAGCACCTATGTCGAGCAGGCCGCGCTCGCGCGCTATCTCGGCTTCCTGCTGGTGGAGGGCGACGACCTCGTCGTGCGTGACGGGCTCCTGCATGTCCGCACCATCGCCGGGCTGAAGCGCACCGACGCGGTCTGGCGCCGGATCGATGCCGACTATCTCGACCCGATGGAGCTGCGCTCGGATTCGCGCCTCGGCGTGCCCGGCATGCTCCAAGTGCTGCGCCGGGGCGGCGCCGTGGTCGGCAACATGCCGGGCTCCGGCGTGCTCGAATCGGCCGCCCTCGGGCCCTACCTGCCGGCCATCGCCCGGCGGCTCACCGGCGAGGAATTGCGGCTCACGGGGCCCCGCACCTGGTGGTGCGGCGATCCGGACGGCCTCGATCACGCCCTGGCCAATCTCGACCGCCTGACCCTGCGCGCCGCCGCGACCCCGGTGCGCGGCCCGGAGCGCGACGCGATGCTGGCCGGCCCGGCCCTCGACGCCGCCCGCGCCCGCGCCGTCGCGTCCCTGCGCGAGCGGCCGTTCGACTGGGTGGCGCAGGAGCCCGCGCCGCTCTCGACCATGCCCGCATGGCAGGATGGGCGGCTCGTGGCGCGCCCCTTCGTCATGCGCGTCTTCGCCGCCGCCACGCCCGACGGCTGGCGCGTGCTGCCGAGCGCCTTCTGCCGCGTCGCCGAGCACGAGGGCGGCGACCCGAGCGAGATGCGCGCCGGCATCCGCTCCGCCGACGTCTGGGTCCTGTCCGACACGCCCGTCGATACCCCGACCCTGGTGCACGCGAGCGCGCCGCGCATCCGCCGCATCGCCGGCCATCTGCCGTCGCGGGCGGCCGACAACCTGTTCTGGTTCGGGCGCTACCTCGAGCGGGCGGAGGCGGTGATCCGCCTCGTCCAGGCCCATCTTGGCGTGTTCAGCGCGGCGATCGCCGCCGACGCCTCCGGCGAGGAGGGCGCGCCGACGGCGCTCGCCATCCGCGCGCTGCTCAAGGATTGGGGCGCGGTGAGCGCGGTCGATCTTCCGCCCGCCTCCGTGGCCGCGGAGGCACTCTCCGGCAAGGCGCTCCCCGGCTCGGGCCTCGCCCATGTGCTGGAGGCCCGGCGCATCGCCGCCTCCTTGCGCGAGCGGCTGCCGGCCGAATCCTGGCGGGCTCTGGCCGACCTGCGCGACACTCTGGCCTATACCGAAGCCTGGGCGCCGACCGAGGCGCAGCTCTTCGGCAAGGCCGAGCGGGCGCTCGGTCATCTGGCCGCGCTCACCGGCCTGATGCACGAGAATATGGGCCATGCCGCCGGCTGGCGCTTCGCCGATATGGGCCGGCGCATCGAGCGGGCGATCAACACCTGCGGCTTCGCCCTCCGCTTCTGCAGCGAGGAGGCCGGCGCCGAGGATCTCGGCGTGATGCTCTCACTCGCCGATTCGCAGATCGCCTACGGCGCCCGCTACCTCGTCGGCGTGAGCCGCGACGCGGTCTGCGACATGGCGGTGCTCGACCCCCACAATCCCCGCTCCGTCGCCTACCAGCTTCAGGCGATGGTCGCCCATCTCGACGCCCTGCCGGCTTTGGCCGCCGACGGGCTGCCCGAGCCGCATCGCCGCCGGGCGCTGGCGCTCGCGGTCTCGCTCCAGACGGCAGAGGCCGCCGCGTTCGACGCCGAGACCCTGGAGCGGTTCGAGGCGGATCTGGAAGGCCTCGCCGACGGGATCGCCGGGCGCTACTTCCCCAATGGCCCCGATGCCCTGCGGCCGGAGAAGCTCACGGGTCTCGCTTGATCTACAGCCTGCGTCACCTGACGACCTATCGCTATGCGCGGGCCGTCCGCTTCGCGCGCTGCAACCTGCGCCTGCGCCCCCGCGACGGCGAAGGGCAGCGGGTGCTGGAGAGCGCGCTTCACGTCACGCCCACGCCGACCAGCCGTCTCGAGCGGCGCGACTTCTTCGGCCTCGAGACCCTGACCCTGACCCTCGACGAGTCCCACCGCGAATTCACGGTCGAGGCGGTCTCACGCGTCGCGGTGGAGCGGCCGGCCCCGCCGCCGCCCGAGGCGGGCCTGCCCTGGGAGGCCGTGCGTGCGGCCGCCCTCGCGCTGCCCTCGCTGGGGCCGGACGGGCCGGCGCATTTCCAGTTCCGCAGCCAGCGGGTGCCGCTCGAACCGGCGGTGACGAATTATGCCCGCGCCAGCTTCCCGCCGGGGCGCAGCGCCTATGGCGGCGCGGTCGAGCTGATGAATCGCATCCGCGAGGATTTCCGTTTCGACGCCAAGGCGACCACGGTCTCGACGCCGCTGGCGGAAGCCTTCGCCCTGAAGGCGGGCGTCTGCCAGGACTTCACCCACGTCATGATCGCCGGCCTGCGCGGGCTCGGCCTGCCGGCGGCCTATGTCAGCGGCTACCTGCGGACCCGGCCGCCGGCCGGGCGCCCACGCCTGCGCGGGGCGGATGCCAGCCACGCCTGGGTCGCCCTCTGGTGCGGACCCGAGACCGGCGCGGGGGCGGATGGCTGGATCGGCCTCGACCCGACCAATGCCTGCGTCGTGCGCGACGACCACATCGTCGTGGCGCGCGGGCGCGACTATGCCGACGTCGCCCCCATCGATGGCATGGTCGCCTCCGCGGGGGAGCAGAAGCTCACCGTCGAGGTCGATGTCATCCCCGAGGACGAGGCGGCCTGAGGGACGCCCGCCTCAGTCGGCGACCCTCGCGTCCCATCCCGCCATGGTCAGACGGGCGACCGCCTCCAACTCGGCCCGGCTCGCGCCGTCGCGGGCCTGAAGCGACAGGCCGCCCTGCACCGTCATGACGAAGCGGGCGAGGGCGGAGATATCGACCGACGCGTCGAACTCCCCCTCCGCCGCCGCGCGGCTCAGCCGCGCCACGACGCGTTCGAAGCCGAGGGCCCGCGCCGCCTGCACGCAGGCGCCGAGATCCGCATGGCCCTCGCCGCCGACGGCCGAGAGCGTCACCATGCAGCCGCGCGCCGCCTCGGGCGCGCAGACCTGCGTCAGGGCGACAGCCGTATCCGTCAGTAGCGCCTCGACGGCCGCGCGCGCGGTCGGGGCCGCGGCGAAGTTGCCCCAGACCTGCGCCTCGTATCGCTCGCGGTAGTGGCGCAGTGCCTCCGTATAGAGCTCCTCCTTCGAGCCGAACGCGGCATAGAGGCTGGGCGCGCCGATCCCCATCGCCGCGGTCAACTCGGAGATGGCGGTGGCGGCAAAGCCCTTGCGCCAGAACAGGTGCATCGCCTCGGTCAGGGCGGCCTCACGGTCGAAGGCCCGCGGCCGGCCGCGACCGCGGCGCGGCGGCGCGTTACCGGAGGCGGGGGCCGGCCCAGAATTCTGCATCGCTCATTCTATAATTCGCTTGACCCTGGCCGGCAACGCTCCTAGCCATTTCTGTATTGTTCGATACAGAAAGATCGAGTCATGAGTGAACTGGCAGGTCGACGCGCCCTGGTGACCGGCGCCTCCCGCGGGATCGGGGCCGCCATCGCGCTGGCGCTGGCGGAGCGGGGCGCGGATGTCGCGATCACCTACGAGCGCTCGGCCGAGCGGGCGGCCGAGGTGGTCCGCGCGATCGAGGCACGGGGCCGGCGGGGCGTCGCCATCCAGGCCGACAGCGCCGACGCCGCGGCGGTGAAGCACTCGGTCGATGCGGCCGTCGCGGAACTCGGCGGGCTCGACATCCTCGTCAACAATGCCGGCATCGCCCGCGGCGGTCCGGTCTCGGAGATGCCGCTCGCCGATATCGACGCGCTTCTCGCCGTCAACGTGCGCGCGGTGGTGCTGGCCTCGCAAGCGGCCATCCCGCATCTCGGGGAGGGCGGCCGGATCGTCTCGATCGGCTCGTCGCTCGGCGAGCGCGTGCCCTTTGCCGGCGTGACGGTCTACTCGATGACGAAATCCGCCCTGCTCTCGTTGACCCGCGGGCTCGCCCGCGAACTCGGGCCTCAGGGCATCACCGTGAACCTCGTGCAGCCGGGATCGACCGACACCGACATGAACCCCTCCGACGGGGCACAATCGGACACCCAGCGCGCGATGACCGCGCTCGGCCATTACGGCCGGCCCGAGGACATCGCCGCCGCCGTCGCCTTCCTGGCGAGCCCGGCCGCGCGGCAGATCACGGGCACCACGCTCACGGTCGATGGCGGCGCCAACGCCTGACCGGGGTCCGCGGCCCGGATGCGATCCGGGCCGCCAGCCGGTCTCAGCCGGAGGCGCCGGCGCGGTAGAGCCGGCCGTGCTCGGTCCAGGCCACGGTGAGCAAGGCCAGCGCGCCGAGGATGGCGTAGCCATAGGCCACCGGCATCACCGTGCCGTCGAAGGCATGCCCGATGACGAAGCCGCAGAAGGCGCCCAGGATCGTGGTGTAGAAGCCGAGGAACGACGAGGCCGTGCCGGCGATCGCGCCAAGGGGTTGCAGCGCCAGGGCGTTGAAGTTCGGCAGGGCGAAGCTGATCAGGAACTGGTTCAGCGCCAGCACCGAGAGGAACAGCACCAGCGGCGGATGCCCCTGATAGTGCAGGCCGATGCCGACCTGCACGAGGCCGACCGCGGTGAAGGCGGTCACGCCCGCATGGGACAAGGTCCGCATCCCGAGCCAGCGCACGACGCGGGAATTGATCAGCGTCGCCGCGCCCATGGCGCCGGCCACCACGCCGAAGGCGACGGGGAACAACCCGCCGAGATGATAGAGCCCGGTGTCGAACACCTGCTGGGCCGAGCCGACATAGCCCATGATGCAGCCCGTCAGCAGGCCGAGCGCCGTGGCGTAGCCGATCGCCGCGCGGGTGCGCAGCACCGTCAGCAGTGCCTGCCCCGTCGACCGCAGCGAGAGCGGGCGGCGGTACGCGGGGTGCAGCGTTTCGGGCATGCGCAGGGCGAACCACAGCGTGAGGATGCCGCCCAGCGCCAGCATCGACACGAACACCCAGATCCACGAGCCGAGCAGCAGCATGGTCGCTCCGATCGCCGGCCCGAGCATCGGCACGATCAGGAACACCATCATGATGAGCGACATCACGCTCGCCATCTCGCGACCGGAGAAGCGGTCGCGCACGATGGCGGTGGCGAGCACCCGGCCGCCCGCCGCGCCCATGCCCTGGATGATGCGGGAGGCGAGCAGCCATTCGAAGCTCGGCGCCAGCATCGAGAGGATGCAGCCCGCGGTGTAGATGCCGAGGCTGATCAGCAGCGTCGGCCGCCGCCCGAGCGCATCCGAGACCGGCCCGTAGACGATCTGCGCCACCCCGAAGCCGATCATGTAGACGTAGACGAGGAGTTGCAGGCTGTTGGGATCGGCGACCCCGAACCGCTCCTGAATCATCGGGAAGGCCGGCAGCAGGTTGTCGATCGACATGGCGGTGACCGCCATCATCAGCGCGACGATGCCGACGAACTCGGCAAAGCCGGGCCCGACCCAGGGGGAGGGGGTCGCCTCCGGCAAACCACCCGGCGAGGCCTCGGAGGCGGGGCTTCCGAGGGTGGGCCGAGGGGAGGATGTCACGGTTGCGGATGCTCTCAGGGGCAGCACCCGGCCGGAGACCGGGCGCAGCGGGATAAAGGATTGGCCTGTCGTAACGCGGGGAAAGCCGGCGCTATCCCTCCCCGTACGGGCGGGAGGGTTGTCCGTGGCGCAGCGCCTATTTCGGCTTCCCGTCGCCTTCGGCCATCGCCGCGCTGAGCCGGGCGTAGTTCTGGGTCACGAGGGCGATGTTGGCCAGCGACGGCTTTTCGGGCTCGCCCGCCGCGAGCGCCGCCTTGATCTCCTTGACCGCCTCGGCCTTTTCCTTGGCGGGCATCGCCTTATCGGCCTGGAGCGCCGCCAGTTGCTTCTTCAGCAACAGCGTTGCGCCGACATAGCTCTTCGTCTCGGGATCGATGCCGCCGAGCACCGCATCGACGGTGTCGCTGGCGTCCTGAAACTCTTCGAGGCTGGCAAAGCCGTTCCGCTTCACGATCGCCTCGGCCTGAGCCTGCGCCTGCGCCTCGGCCTTCGGATCGGGCTTGTCGGGCGCGGCGCCGGGCAGTGCCGCGAGTTCGGGCTGGGCGACGAGGAGGCCGTCGATCTGTCCCTGCGTCAGCGCGATCTCCTTGCCCGGCTCCGGCGCGGCGGCCGTGCTCTGGGGGGCGACGGCCGGCTTCGCCTGGGCGAGCGCGACGCCCGGAACCAGGGCGGTTCCGGCGAGGAGGGCGGAGAAGGACGCGGCGAACAGGCTGCGCGATAGGTTCGACATGATCGTCTGCCTCTGATGTCTCGTCTGCGGCGCCGAGGAAAACCCCGCAAGCGCTGGGGCTTTCGCCCGCGCCAGGAGTTTGTCGCAGCGGGTCGCGGCAAAAGCGTGATGGCATCCGGGACTGGCCCGCTCCGTGCGCGGCCGCATGCGCCACGCCGCAGCCGCAAAGCCGGCCTCTGCTTCGCGGCCAAGTTTGTTTCCAAGTCTGTCGCCGACCGTGAGGAGACAGGAGCCCGTGAGCGACACCCCTGTGAACCATGCCCCCGTGAACCCGCGCCGCGCGCGGCCCCTCCGTGCAGCCTGGCTCGTCGTCGCCCTCGCGCTGGCCGCCCTCAGCCCAGCGCGCGCGCAGGACGATGAGGCGGCGCGGGCGCGCAACCTCGTCGCCCCCTACGTCGAGGCGGGTCTGTTCTCCGGCGTCATCCTCGTGGCCCGGGATGGGCGGCCGGTCTTCCGCCAAGCCTACGGTCTCGCCGAGCGCGAGTGGGAGATCCCCAACACGCCCCAGACCCATTTCCGCATCGGCTCGCTGACCAAGGCCTTCACCGCCGCGGCCGTGCTGAAGCTCGCCGAGGCCGGCCGGCTCGGGCTCGACGATCCCCTCCGGCGCTGGGTTCCGTCCGTGCCGGAGGCCTGGGTGGGGGTGAGCCTGCGCCACCTGCTCCAGCACCGCTCCGGCATCATCAACTTCACGGCGCTGCCGAACTACTACGACCAGATCGCGCGGGTCGATCACACGCCCGCGCAGATCGTGGCGCTGACGGCGGGCGACCCGCTGCTGTTCCCGCCGGGGACACGCTTCGAGTACAGCAACACCAATTACGTGCTGCTCGGGATGGTGATCGAGGCCGCCTCGGGCCTCTCCTACGAAGGCTACCTGCGCGAAAACATCCTCACGCCGCTGGGGCTGAAGGCGACGGGCTACGACGACCTCACCGTGATCCTGCCGCGGCGGGCCGCCGGCTACCGGCGCGGGCGGGCGCAGTGGCGCAACGCCGTGCCGATGGCGGCGAGTTCGGCCTATGCCGCGGGCGCGCTCTATTCCACGGTCGATGACCTGCTCGCCTGGGACGAGGCGCTCGCCGGCCCGCGCCTTCTCTCCGAAGCCTCGCGCGCGGCGATGTTCGACGATCGCGGCACCGGCTACGGCCTCGGCTGGTTCGTCTCCCGCGCCTTTGGGAAACCCGGCGACAAGACGAGCGGCCACCGCGTCTTCGGCCATGCCGGGTCGATCCCCGGCTTCCTCTCGATCAACGACGTCTATCCCGACGACCGGCTCACGGTGATCGTCCTCTCGAACACCGAGACCGCCCCGGCCCAGAAGATCGCCCGCGACCTCGCCGCGCTCCATCTCGGCCATTACGCGGCGCCCGAAGAGATCGTGCTGGAGGACGTGATCCTCGATCGCTACCCCGGCACCTACCGCGTCGGCCCGCGCGCCTTCCTCACCGTCACCCGCGACGGCCGAGGCCTGACGGTGCGGACGGAAGGGCCGGGGCTGCGGGAGCCCGCCTTCCCCTTCGTGCCCGAGAGCGACCGCACCTTCGTCAGCCCCGTCACCGACATGCGCCTGACCTTCGAGACGGAGCCCGACGGCACGCCCACCGGGGTGATCCTGCATCGCGACGGCCGCGACCGGACCGGACCGCGCGTGACCGCGGAGGAGGCGCGGGCCGTGCTCGCCGCGCCGCCGCAAGAGCACCGCGAGGTCGCCATCGACCGCTCCGGCCTGGCGGCGCTCGCCGGCCGCTACGCCCTGGGGCCGGGCTCCGAGATCACCGTGACGGTCGAGGACGGGCGGATCTTCGCGCAAGCCACGCGGCAGCCGCGCAACGAACTCTTCCCCGAGGGCGAGCGCGCCTTCTTCCTGCGCGGGGTCGATGCGCAGATCCGCTTCACCGCTGACGAAACGGGCCGCGTCACCGGCCTGATTCTGCAGCGGAACGGCCTTGAGACCGATGCGCCCCGACGGCCCGACGAGGGCGCCACGCTCCCGCGTCTTGGACAAAGGGCGGGGTCGCCAGGGGACCCGAAAGGGTCTAACTAATGGAGCTGCAGCCGCCCCCGCGGCAGGCAAAACAAGTGCGAAGACAATCAAGTGAGCGGCCGCCAGAAGCCGCATTGGACAAAAGTCCAGCTTGATCGGACGGGGCGACTGCTCTTGTCTCCCGCGAAGACGCGGCAAGACCGGCGGCAAGAGCGGTCAACGCACAGGCGCATTGGAGGAAACGCGATGAACAAGCCTGAATTCCTGGCGGATGCCAAGACGAAGTCGCCGTTCTCGGCGCGCTACGACAACTTCATCGGCGGCCAGTGGGTCGCGCCGGCGAGCGGCCGCTACTTCGAGAACACCTCCCCCATCACCGGCAAGGTGATCTGCGAGGTCGCCCGCTCCGAGGCGCAGGATATCGAGCGGGCGCTCGACGCCGCGCACGCCGCCAAGGATGCCTGGGGTCGCACCGCGCCGGCCGAGCGCGCCCGCATCCTCAACAAGATCGCCGACCGGATGGAGGACAACCTCGATCTGATCGCGCTGGCGGAGACCTGGGACAACGGCAAGCCGATCCGCGAGACCACCGCCGCCGACATCCCGCTCGCCATCGACCATTGGCGCTACTTCGCGAGCTGCGTCCGCGCCCAGGAAGGCGGCATCTCCGAGATCGACCACGACACGGTGGCCTACCACTTCCACGAGCCGCTCGGCGTCGTCGGCCAGATCATCCCGTGGAACTTCCCGATCCTGATGGCGGTGTGGAAGCTGGCGCCCGCGATCGCCGCCGGCAACTGCGTCGTCCTGAAGCCCGCCGAACAGACCCCCGCCTCGATCCTCGTGGTGATGGAGCTGATCGGCGACCTGCTGCCGCCGGGCGTCATCAACGTCGTCAACGGCTTCGGCCTGGAGGCCGGCAAGCCGCTGGCCTCGAACCCGCGCATCGCCAAGATCGCCTTCACCGGTGAGACGACCACCGGCCGCCTCATCATGCAATACGCCTCGCAGAACCTGATCCCGGTGACGCTGGAGCTGGGCGGCAAGTCGCCGAACATCTTCTTCGGCGATGTCGCCAACGAGGACGACGACTTCTTCGACAAGGCGCTCGAAGGCTTCACCATGTTCGCCCTCAACCAGGGCGAAGTCTGCACCTGCCCGAGCCGCGCGCTCGTGCACGAATCGATCTACGACCGCTTCATCGAGCGCGCGATCAAGCGCGTCGAGGCGATCACCCAGGGCTCGCCCCTCGATCCGGCCACGATGATCGGCGCGCAGGCCTCCTCGGAGCAGCTCGAGAAGATCCTCAGCTACGTCGATATCGGCAAGCAGGAAGGCGCCGAGTGCCTTACGGGCGGCGCCCGCGGCACCCGCGAGGGCGATCTGGCCGACGGCTTCTACATGCAGCCGACGGTGTTCAAGGGCCATAACAAGATGCGGATCTTCCAAGAGGAGATCTTCGGGCCCGTCCTCTCGGTCACGACCTTCAAGGACGACGAGGACGCGCTCGCCATCGCCAACGACACGCTCTACGGCCTCGGCGCCGGCGTGTGGACCCGCGACGGAACCCGCGCCTATCGCTTCGGCCGCGCCATCCAGGCCGGCCGCGTCTGGACGAACTGCTACCACGCCTACCCGGCGCATGCGGCCTTCGGCGGCTACAAGCAGTCCGGCATCGGCCGTGAGACCCACAAGATGATGCTCGACCACTACCAGCAGACCAAGAACATGCTGGTCAGCTACTCGTCGAAGAAGCTCGGGTTCTTCTAAACCATCCAAAAGTTCGAGACCGACTTCAGCCCCGGCCGCAAGGCCGGGGTTTTTTGCTTTTCCGGCGCTCGCCCGGACGGAGGCCGTGGCTTCCCAGCGGTTGCGGGGTCGGGACGGGGCAGAATGCGGCTCGCCCGGTGTCAGGCGTCCCACCGCTGCGTTCCGATGAAATCGACGAAGGCGCGAAGCGGCGCGGGGACATAGCGGCGGCCGGGATAGTAGAGAAACGGGCCGGGAAAGGCCTGCCACCACGGTTTCAGCACGGGCTCCAGGGCGCCGCTGTCGAGATGCGGCTGCAGCCAATCCTCGAACAGGGTGAGGATCCCGACCCCGGCGACCGCGGCATCGACCGCGAGATCGGTGGCGGTGCCGACGCGCACGATGAGCGGGCCGCTCGGATCGATGCGCACGCTCTCCCCGTTCCGATCGAACTCCCAGGCCAGCCTCGTGCCGCTGGCGAAACGGCCGCCGATGCAGGCATGACCGAGAAGATCGCGCGGGTGCTCGGGCCGGCCGCATCGGTCGAGATAGGACGGCGCGGCGGCCGTGGCGTAGCGCTGCCGCCGCGGGCCGATCGGCACGGCGATCATATCCTGCTCGAGCCGCTCGTCGTAGCGGATGCCGGCATCGCAGCCCGCGGCCAGGACATCGACGAAGCTGTCCTCGGCGATCACGTCGAGACGAATCTCGGGATAGGCGGCCAGGAAAGGCGGCACGATCCTGGGGAGCACGAGCCGGGCGGCGCTGACCGGCACGTTGAGCCTGAGCGTGCCGGCCGGCCGGTCGCGAAAGCCGTTGACCACATCGAGAGCCGCCTCGACCTCGTTCAAGGCCGGCGTCAGGCGCTCCAAGAGACGGGTGCCCGCCTCGGTCGGCGCGACGCTGCGCGTCGTGCGGTTCAGGAGCCGCACACCGAGCCGTGTCTCCAGCCGGCGAACGGCCTCGCTCAGGCCGGAGGCGCTCAGGCCGCTGGCGCGCGCGCCGTCGCGAAAGCCGCCGGCCTTCGCCACGGCGACGAAGGCGGCCAAGTCACCGAGATCAGCCGCCACCCTTCGCCCCCTTGTTCGCCGATCCGCACACACTGTGCCGATTAAACCGTCTTATCGCGCAATCGGACGAACCTTAGAAAGGAGGGCATCACAAGGGAAAGACGTCATGAGCGACCTCAGCAAAGCCTGGACCTATGCCCTGGGCGAGCGTGCGGTGAAGCGCCTGGGCTACGGGGCGATGCAACTGGCCGGACCGCATGTGTTCGGCCCGCCGAAGGACCGGGACCGCGCCGTCGCTGTCCTGCGCGAAGCGGTCGCCATCGGCGTCGATCACATCGACACCAGCGATTTCTACGGCCCGCACGTCACCAACCAGATCATCCGGGAGGCGCTTCATCCCTACCCGGACGATCTCGTCATCGTCACCAAGATCGGCGCGAAACGGGGACCGGACGCGTCGTGGCAACCGGCCTTCTCGGCGGACGACCTCACGCGTGCGGTCCACGACAATCTGCACAACCTCGGCCTCGACGCGCTCGACGTCGTCAACCTGCGCATCATGTTCGACGCGCGCGGGCCGGCGGAGGGTTCCATCGCGGCCCCGCTCGCCGTCCTGGCGGATCTGCAGCGCCAGGGTCTGGTGCGGCAGATCGGGCTCAGCAACGTGACCGCCCGGCAGGTCGCGGAGGGACGTGGAATCGCACCGATCGTCTGCGTGCAGAACGCCTACAACCTCGCCCACCGGGAGGACGATGCCCTCGTCGATGAACTCGCCGCGGCCGGGATCGCCTATGTGCCGTTCTTTCCGCTCGGCGGCTTCAACCCGCTTCAGTCGATGACCCTCTCCCGGGTTGCCGAGCGGCTCGGCGCGACCCCGATGCAGGTGGCGCTGGCATGGCTTCTCCGCCGGTCGCCGAACATCCTGCTGATCCCCGGCACCTCGTCGGTCGAGCATCTGCGCGAGAACGTGGCGGCGGCCGACATCACGCTGCCGGATGACGCGATGGCGGAGCTGAACCGGATCACGACGGCGTCCGACGCCGATTGAGACGGCGCCTCCTTACCTCCGCCGCCGCGACGGCGATGCCGGGCCCGGCGCTCCCTTGCCCCTCCGTAGGGAGGGAGACGGGTGCGGGGCGAGGATCAGCCCCGCGCCCGGATCACCGCGGCTTCACCCCTGTCCACCAGCACCTCGGCCGGTGTCGGGTGGCTCAGGAATCCGGTCGGACTCGCGGTGAGCCCGTAGGCGCCCGATTGCAGCACCGCCACGAGATCGCCCTCGGCCAGCGGCGGCAGGGGGGCGGCGCGGGCCAGCATGTCGAGGGGCGTGCAGAGCGGGCCGACCACGGCGGTCGGCGCGGATGCACCACCCGCATCGGTCACCGCCGCGAGGGGAAAGTCGCGCTTGACGATCTGGCCGAGATTGCCGCTCGCGGCGAGGTGGTGGTGCATGCCGCCATCGGTGATGACGAAGCGGCTGCCGCGCGATTCCTTCACCGCCAGCACCCGCGCGACGTAAACGCCGGCCGGCCCGGTAAGATAGCGGCCGGGCTCCAGCACCACGCGGGCGCTCGCCAGCAGCGGGTCCGCCCGCAGGGTCGCGGTCAGGTCGGGCAGCCCGGCCCGGATCGCGCCGAGATCGAGGGCGGTGTCGCCGGAAAAGTACGGGATGCCGAGGCCGCCGCCAAGATCGATCGTCTCCAGCGGCCGCCCGATCCTCGTCGCGATCCGCGCCGCGAGTCCGAGCCCGTAGACCCATTGGCCGAGGAGGGTGTCCGCCTTCAGCCCTTGGGTGCCGGCGAACAGGTGGAGCCCGACGAGGCGAAGCGCGCCCTGCGCCTCCACCGCGTCGATCGCGGCGTCCAAGTCTTCCTCATCGAAGCCGAACGGCGAGGGCTTGCCGCCCATCCGCATCGCCCCGCCCTGCGCGGTCGCGCCGGGATTGATCCGCAGCGCCACCCGCACGCGCACGCCGTGGCGCTCGGCGGCGGCCGCGACGCGAACCATCTCCTCGCGGTTTTCGAGATGGATCTCGCCGATGCCGCCGCCGATCACCCGGTCGAGATCGGCCGCGCCCTTGCCCGGACCTGCGAACAGGATCTTTTCCGGCGGAACGCCCGCCCGGATCGCGGCGTCGAACTCGGCGCCGGAAGCGATCTCGGCCCCCGCGCCCTCCTCGGAGAACACGCGGATCACCGCCGGATTCGGGTTCGCCTTGACCGAAAAATCCACCGCCGCGAAGCCGGCGAGGGCCTCGCACAGGGCCCGGTAGGTCCGGCGCATCGTGTCCGCGTCGTAGACGAAGAGCGGCGTGCCGAATTCTCTTGCGAGATCGGTCAGCGGCAGGCCGCCGACCCGCAGCACGCCGCCCGCATCGCGGATAAAATTCTCGGCGATCAGCGCGGCGGCGAGGTCGGGAGTGTCAGCCATCGGCCCTAGATTTCCGCCGCCGCGCGCTCGGCGGTGAGGCGCTTGTAATCGACCTTGCCGTTGGGCGTGGTCGGCAGTGCGGCCACCGCCTCGATGGTGCGGGGCACGAGATGGGGCGCCAGCGCCGCGCGCAAGCGTTGCAGCACGTCCGCCGTCCCCGGCGCGCCCTCGGCGGGGACGGTCACGGCGTGGATGCGCTGGCCGAGGCTCGGATCGGGCAGGCCGATCACGGCGGCGGCGCGGAAGGCGCCCGTCTCCATCAAAGCCGCCTCGACCTCCGTCGGGCTGACGCGGAACCCTTGCGTCTTGATCATCGTGTCCTCGCGGCCGATGAACCGGAAGAAGCCGTCGTCATCCTCCACCACGAGATCGCCGGAGCGGCAGACGAGGCCCGGCGCGGAACTGGGCGGCGGGTAGGGGTCGGCCACCAGCATGCGGGCGGTGTCCTCGGGCCGCTTCCAGTAGCCCATCGAGACGGTCGGCCCGCGGTGATGCAGGATGCCAGGCTCGCCGGGACGGGCGCGGCGTCCGTCGAGGGTGACGGCAAAGATTTCGGTCTCGGGGATGGCGCGGCCGATCGAGTCCGGCCGCCGGTCGATCTCCTCCGGCGGCAGGTAGGTCGAGCGGAAGGCTTCCGTGAGACCGTACATCAGCACGACGGCCGTATGCGGCAGCCGCGCGCGCAGGCGCTCGATCGTCGGCAGGGCGAGGCTGCCACCGGAATTGGTGATCGCCCGCAGGGCCGAAAGGTCCGCCTTGGCCAGATGGGGTGCGGCCCGTGTCAGCAGCGTCCACAGCGTCGGCACGCCGGCCAGCACCGTGATGCGGTGGGCCTCCAGCGCCCGCACCACGTCGTCGCCGAGACGCGGGGTCAACAGCACGATGCGCGCGCCCTGCTCCACACTCGTGAGAAGCTGGTTGAGGCCGTAATCGAACGAGAACGGCAGCACCGAGAGCAGGCGGTCGCTCGGGCTGATGCCGAGATAGGTCCGCACGATGCGGGTGCCGGCGATTAGGTTGGCGTGGGAGAGCATCACGCCCTTGGGCAGGCCGGTCGAGCCCGAGGTGTAGAGGATCGCCGCCAGCCCCTCCGGGGCCGGCTCGCCGGGATGGAGGGCGGCGCCGTCGTCACCGGCTTCCCCATCGAGGATGCGCAGGTCCGCGAGGTCATCCAGCGCGCCGTCGAGCCCGGCCGCATGGGCGGCATCGGTCAGCAGAACCCGCGCGCCGCTATCGGCGACGATGTGGTGGACCTGACGCGGGCGTAAGGACGGATGGATCGGCACGAACACGCCGCCGGCCGCGCTGGCGGCGAAGATCGCGACGCATTCACGGATCGATTTCGGCAGCAGGATCGCGACCCGGTCGCCGGGCCGCAGGCCGAGACGCGCCAAGCGCTCCGCCAAAGCGGCGACGCGGGCCCGGAAGCCGCCATAGGTGAGGGTCTCGCCCCCCTCGATGATCGCGGGGGAATCGTCCGCGCCGGCTCCGTCGAGCAGGTGGTGCAGCAGCGTCGGGGCCATGGGAGGGGTCAGGCGCGGATCAGACGTCGGAACGCCGGTCGTCGATGAAATGGGCCAGCGTGTCGACGCTGGCGAAGTTCGCAAGGTCGAAGCTGTCCTCATCGACCTCGACGCCGAAGCGGTCGCCAAGATGCATCATCAGGTCGAGGATGCCGATCGAATCGAGCGCATCGCTGGTCACGAGGGAAGTCTCCCCGGTGACGGCGCCGGAGGGAAGGCCCGGGTTGCGGGCCGCGATGAAGGCGAAGATCGCCTCCCGCACGTCGGCCATCGACTGAACCACGGCTTGAATGCCCCTCGATCCGTCCTGTGCTGGTCTCGGGTTGCGGGCTTAAGCCCAACGCTCGGGCAAGTCCATGGTGGGTCCATGGTTCATGGACGATCCCCAGGCATCCGTCGCTTCGCCGGGTCGCCTTAACCGGCGATTCACGCTGGCCCCCGAGGCTTCCGGGCATTCCTCTTTCCCGGAGTCCTCGGCCCGTGTTCGGTTCAGCCCAGAACGGCGTCCTTCTCGCCGCCCGCCTCCTCATGGCCTCGGCCCTGCTGCCGACCGGCGTGGCGCGGGCCCTCAACGTCTCCGGCTTCGCGGTGACCTTGGCCGGCGCGGGCTGCCCCGCCCCCAACGCCATGGCGACGGCGGCGGTGATCGTGCAGGTGTTCGGGCCGCTCGCGGTGATCCTCGGCGTGATGCCGCGGCTCACCGGGCTGGCCATGGCCGGATTCGTCGCTGGCATGGCCGCCCTGCTGCACCCGTTCTGGCTCCATGCCGGGGCCGCCGCGGTGACCGAGCGCAGCTTCCTCCTCGCCGATCTCGGGCTGGCGGGCGCCTTCCTGATGTATGCGATGACCGGCCCCGGTGCCTGGAGCTGGCGCGGCCTCTTCGGCGCCGGCGAGGCTTCGGCGCCCGCACGCGCCCCCGCCAAGGTGGCGGCCAAGGCGCCCGCGCGGCCGAAATCCGGCAGCGTCAAGCGGACGGGCGGCCGGGCTCCGGCGCGGGCTGCGGCGTAACGGGAGCAAGGCTCTGGGGCGACCCGTCGGCGGGTCTCGGAACGCCCTCGGCGACCCGTCGCTGACCGGACACCTCCGCGCCCGCATCCGGCGCCAGCCGCCGGAACACGAAGAACGAACCCACCGAGACCACGGCCACCCCGAGGAAGGCGAGGGAGAAATCCCCCGCTTCGATCCGGGCATGGCCGTGCCAGGCGGCGGCGCCCTCCAGCGCCAGGGCGCCGATGGAGACGCCGAGGCTGAGGGACAATTGCTGCGCGACGCTGGCCAGACTCGTGGCCGCGCTCATCTCCCGCGATTCGAGGTCGGCATAGGCGATGGCGTTGACGCAGGTGAATTGCAGCGAGCGCACGCAGCCGCCGAGCAACAGCACGCAGATGATGATCCAGTGCGGCGTCTGCGCCGTAAACAACCCGTTGGCGGCGAGAAAGGCGGAGGCGACCAGCGCGTTCGTCACCATCACCCGGCGGAACCCGTAGGCGCGCAGGATGCGCGGGCCGACGATCTTGATGAGCAGGGCGCCGGCCGCCGCGGCGAAGGTGATGAGCCCGGAATGCAGCGGGTCGAGCCCGAACCCGATCTGCAGCATCAGCGGCAGCAGGAAGGGAATCGCGCCGGTCCCGATCCGGAACAGGCTTCCCCCCGTCACCGCCGCGCGGAAGGTGTCGTGCTTGAGGAGGTCGAGGCGGATCAGCGGATGCTCGGTGCGTGGGGCGTGGCGCAGGTAGAGCCCGACGAGCACGATCCCGCTCCCCATGCAGGCCCAGGACACGCCGTCCGGCAGGAGATGGCGCCCGGTCGCGGCAAAGCCGAGCATCAGCAGGGCGAGCCCGCCGCCCGAGAGCAGGAACCCCGTCACATCGAGCGGCGGGCGCGTCTCCTCGCGGATGTCGCCGAAATACAGGGTCGCGAGCACGATGCCGGCGAGCCCGATCGGGATGTTGATGAAGAAGATCCAGCGCCAATCGGCATAGGTGGTGATGAAGCCGCCGAGCGGCGGCCCGAGGATCGGGCCGATCAGCGCCGGGATGGTGAGGTAGGCCAGCGCCCCGACGAGTTCGGATTTCGGCACCGAGCGCAGGATCACGAGGCGCCCGACCGGCACCATCATCGCCCCGCCGATCCCCTGCACGAAGCGGGCGGCGACGAAGCCGGTGAGCGAACTCGCGGCGGCGCAGGCGAGCGAGCCCGCCATGAACACGCACAGGGCGGCGCGGAAGACGTTGCGGGCGCCGTAGCGGTCGGCGGCCCAGCCCGAGACGGGGATGAAGATCGCCAGACTCACGAGATAGGCGGTGAGCGCGAGCTTGAGCGCGATCGGATCGACGCCGAGGCTCGCCGCGATCGCCGGCAGAGCCGTGGCGATCACCGTCGAGTCGGTGTTCTCCATGAACAACGCGGTGGCGACGACGAGGGGGACGATCTGGGCAGGACGCATCGGCAGGGAGAAGTGCGCGAGGCGCCGAAGGTTGCGCAAGGGGGGCAACAGGCGCGGCGACGTTGCACGAAGGCGACGCTCGAACCCGACGTTGCATGGAGGTGGGATGAAACAACGTGGCTGAACGGTCACAGGCCCGCCGGATCCGCGCGCCGTCCCCCGTCGAATCCTTCCGGGACCGACGGCTTAAGGCTAGGCTTCCGCCCGAAAAGCGATGCTGTCCCGCCGGTCACGGCAGGATGCGCGTCCCCGAGCGTCCCCTGGCGCCGGCCTCCATCCCGCGAAAGAGCCTAATGCCCCTGCGGTCGAACCTTCGTCCCGGCGTTTCCCGTCTCGCGCTCGCCGCCACCCTGCTCGCCGGGTTGGCCGGCTGCGGCGACGTGGTGCTCACCGACGGCGGCGCCCTGTCGCGCCGCGACCAGTTCGTGGCCAGCGACGCCGTCGCCTCCGAATCCAAGCTGTTCATCGATCCCACCCTGCCGCAGACGGTGCGCACCGTGCGCATCGTCCCGACCGTGTTTTCCGAGACGGTCTCCGGCCCCGGCCTGTCGCCGGTGGAACGGCGCCTGATCGCCAACGCCGCCGACCGGGCGCTCTGCTACGACCTCTCGCTGCGCTACGATGTGGTGTCGTCGGGGCGCGCCGACCTCACCGTGCGCTCGGCGATCACGCGGGTCGATCTCACCAACATTCCGGCCTCCGGCGCGACGGTCGCGGCCACGACGGCAATCTCGGTGGCCGGCCAAGTCGGCATCGGCTTTGCCAACACCCTGGGCCGGGTGCCGGTGCCGCGGCTGCCGATCGGGCTCGGCAGCCTGACCATCGAATCCGAGGCGCTCGACACCCGCAACCGCCAGCGCGCGGCGATGATCTGGGCGGGTGCCGCCAACTCCTTCACCAACCAAGCCCGCTTCTCGGCCGCCAGCGACGCCTACGATCTGGCCGGCGAGTTCGGCCAGGATTTCGGCTCCTACCTCGCCACCGGCAAGGATCCGTTCAAGGGCGAGCTGCAGCTCCCGACCTACGACCGCATCCGCATCACCACGCTTGGCGAAGCGCCCCTCGACCCGGATTGCGAGGCCTTCGGCCGCGCCCCCGGCTTCGACGGCATCCTCGGCGACATGGTCGGCCTGCCGCCGGAATGGACCGACAAGGGACCGGGCGTCTCCGCCGCGCGCTGAGCCCCCGTTCGATCGCCTCGTTTAACGCGCATCCCCTCTCCCTGCCCAGCGGGGAGAGGGTCTCGGCGGAGCGCCTCGCTCAAGCCGCCTCGAACAGCGGCACCGGGCGCATCTCCGGCACCAGCACCACGCCCTTGTCGGTGATGCGGATCTGCGGGATCACCGCGAGCGGGATCAGGTTGAAGCCCATATAGGAGATGCTGCAGCCGGCCCGCTCCCAGGCGCGCTTGAGCGCCTTCACCTCGTCCGCCACCACGCCCACGCGCTTGTCGGAGAGGAGCCCGGCCACCGGCAGGGTCACCATCGCGACCACTTGGCCATCCTCGACGACGCAGACGCCGCCTTGATGCGCGGCGATGGCGTCGAGGGCCACCCGCATGTCGGCTTCGTTCAGCCCCGCGACGATGAGGTTGTGCGAATCGTGGCCGACGCTGCTCGCCACCGCGCCGCGCTTCAAGCCGAAGGCCGAGAGCAGCCCGTGGGCGACGCCGCCGGACCGGCCGTGCCGCTCGACCACCGCGACGTGGCAGAGATCGTGCGTGGCGAGCGTCGCCGCCCAATCCGCGCCGGGGGTGAGGGCGACGCGCTCATGCGTCAGCTCGATGCCCGGCAGCGTGGTGCGGATCGCGTTGACCGTGCAGGGCGCGGGCGGCAGCGCCGGAATCAGGGCCGGAACGGGATCGGGCAGGCGGACCGTGGCGTAGGCGGGGGCCGGGTAGCGATAGGGCCGGGCCAGCGCCTCTTCGAGACGCGGCGTCGGCCGGCGATCCTCCACCACCTGCTCGCCGCCATACCACGTCGCCTGCGGCACGAGATCGTCGTTCAGAAGCACGAGGTCGGCCCGGCGTCCGCCGCCGAGGCCACCGACTTCGCCGTCGAGGCCGTAGCGGGTGGCCCCATGCAGCGAGCCCATCGCCCAGGCGGCGGGTTTCGGGATGCCGCGCGCCACCGCCTCGCGCACCACCCAATCGAGGCCGAAAGCGAGAAGGTCGTCGGCGTCGCGGTCGTCTGTGCAGGCGCAGACCCGTTTCCAGGCGGCGCCGTACTCGGTCACGGTGCCGATGGCCTTCGGCAGGGAGTGCCAGGGCGTGGTCGGCGGGCCCCCGCGCAGAAAAATCCAGAGGCCGGCTTCCAAGAGATCGTCGGCGATGTCGGCATCCACGGCCTCGTGGGTGTCGGTGACGCCGCTCGCGGCGTAGGCCGCCACGAAGTCGCGGCCATAGACATGGCCGGAGACGGGGCGGCCCCGCTCCAGCGCGGCGCGGATGATGGCGTGTGCCCGCTCATCCCCGGCGGCGACCGCAACGAAATCCATCTTCTCGCCGAGCCCGATCGCCTCGGGCCAGGCATCGAACAGGGCGCCGATCTTCTCCGCCGTCAGGTCGCCGCCCGCGGTCTCGAGATCCGGCGTGGTGGCCGGCACCGTGCTCGGCACGGTCAGGAAGATGTTGAGGGGGGCTGCGCGGGCATCCTCGAGCATCCATTCCACGCCGTTCACGTCGAGCACGTTGCCGATCTCGTGGCTGTCGCAGACGATCGTGGTGGTGCCGTTGATGAGCGCGGCCTCGGCATAGGCGCAGGCCGTCACCATGCTGCTCTCAATGTGCAGGTGCGGATCGACCAGCCCCGGCGCGATCAGGCCGCCGCGCGTGTCGTAGCGCGGGGCGCCGCCGCGATGCTGGCCCGCCGGCTTCACCGCGGCGATGCGCCCGCCCGCGATCCAGATCTCGCGGTCGGGCAGGATGCGCTCGGAATAGGTCGAGAGCACCCGCGCGCCGGTGATGACCAGATCGGGCTCGGCGCGGCCTGCGGCGACATCGGCGAGGTGCCGGGTCATCCGGGCCAGCGGCGCGACGGCGAAGCGGGTGAGGGGTTGGGCGGTCATCGGGGCCTTCCTTACGTGGCTCTCGGGCACGACGCGCAGGCATCGTGCCATGAAAGGAAGGCCGGGCGCAGCCGCCGGTGACGGTTAGTCCTGTTCGTCCGCCGCGTCCTTCGCGCCGGCCTCGCCGCGAAAGCCCGTGGCCAGCACGTAGAGTTCGCTCGAATCCGCCCGGCTCGCCTGCGGCTTGACGTGGCGCACGACCGCGAAGTCGCGCTTCAGCTCGGTCAGCAGATCGCCCTCGGTGCCGCCCTGGAACACCTTGGCGAGGTAGGCGCCGCCCGGCGCCAGGATCTCGCGGGCGAAGACTGCGGCGGTCTCGGCGAGCCCGATGATGCGCAGGTGGTCGGTCTTCTTGTGGCCGGTGGTGTTGGCGGCCATGTCGGAGAGGACGAGGTCGGCCCGGCCACCCAGAAGCTCGGTCAGCCGCTCGGGCGCGGAGGGATCGAGGAAGTCGAGGGTGATGAAGGTCGCGCCCGGCATCGGCTCGATATCGAGCAGATCGATGCCGACGATGCGCCCGCTCTCGCCGAGGATCCGCGCCGCCACCTGCGACCAGCCGCCGGGGGCGGCGCCGAGATCGACGATCCGCTGACCCGGCTTCAAGAGCTTGAAGCGCTCGTCGATTTCGAGAAGCTTGAACGCCGCGCGGGAGCGGTAGCCCTCGCGCTTGGCGCGGGCGACGTAGGGATCGTTGAGCTGGCGTTCCAGCCAGCGCTTCTGGGAGAGGGTGCGCCCGCGCCCGGTCTTCACCCGCTGCTTCAGGTCGCCGCGCAGGCCGCTGGTCCCGCCTCGCCGGTCGCTCATGATCTCGATTCCTTCACGAGCCCGTCCCTATCCCGGTCCGTCCGGCCCGTGAAGTGCGTGGCGCTTTCTGTTTTCGTATCGTCTTGTCCGAAAGCCGGTGGCTACCTTTCGGGACGATGCTTTCGCCTGTTGTTCCGCATCGTCTTGTCCGAAAGCCGGTGGCCACCTTTCGGGACGATGCTCTAGCGATACCGCCCGCGGCGCCAAACGCCGTCCTCGCGCATCATGTTCATGAGCAGACCCTCGCGCAGGCCCCGGTCGGCGATGCGCAGGCGCTCGGACGGGAACACCCGGCGGATCGCCTCGAGAATGGCGCAGCCGGCGAGCACGAGGTCGGCCCGGTCGCGGCCGATGCAGGGGTTGTCGGCGCGCTGTTCGAGGCGGGTATCGAGCAGATCCTCGATCGCGTCGCCGACCTCGTCATCGCTCATCCAGAGCCCATCGACCCGGCGCCGTTCGTAGCGGGCAAGCCGCAGATGCATGGCGGCCAGCGTGGTCACGGTGCCCGAGGTGCCGAGCAGGTGGAAATAGGGGGCGGTGGCCGCCGCCGCGGCGCGGATCGCGAAGGGGGAGATCAGGTCGCCGACCTCCTCGACCATGCCCTCGAAGGTCCGCCGCGTCACCTCGGTGCCGCCGTGGCGCTCGGCCAGCGTCACCACGCCGACGGGCAGCGAATCCCAGGCGCGGATGCGCAAGGTCGGATCGGTCGAGGGGTTGGCCGCCGCGCCATCGAGCCACGCGATCTCGGTCGAGCCGCCGCCGATATCGAAGATGACGACCGATTCCGCCCGCGGGTCGGCGAGCGCGGCGCAGCCGGTGACGGCGAGATAGGCTTCCGTCTGCCGGTCCACGATCTCAAGGTCGAGCCCGACTTCGGCGCGCACCCGCGCCACGAACTCGGCGCCGTTGACGGCAAGCCGGCAGGCCTCGGTGGCGATCACCTTGGAGCGGGCGACCGCGCGGGACTTCATCTTGCCCCGGCAGATGCGCAGAGCCTCCACCGTGCGCTCGATCGCCGCCTCGGTGAGGTGGTTGGCATTGCCCAGCCCCTCGCCGAGGCGGACGATGCGGGAGAAGGCGTCGATCACCCGGAAGCCGTTGGGCGTCGGCTCGGCGACCAGCAGGCGGCAATTGTTGGTGCCGAGATCGAGCGCGGCATAGGCGTCGCGGCGGCCGTGACGACCGGTCTCGTAGCGGGGGGGAAAGCTCTCGATCGGGCGTCCGCCTGTGATCGTGCGGGAACCCTCCCGCGATGTCTGCGGGTCGGCGGTGGGGCGGGCCGACACGGCGGCGGCGCTCTCATCCCTCATCGACGCGACCGAACTTCCTGGCGATGCAGCCCGGCAACACGCCGGGCCGTCGTAGCACCAAGGCTACAGGCGTTATTCAGGAACTGCAAAGGCTGGATGGCCGGCCTTACACGATTTGCCGCATGGATTGTTTCGCCGAAACGCCCTCAACCCGGCTCCTGCCGCGGCTTGGCCGGCCCGCCGACCGCGTAGCTGCGGCCCTTCCAGACGGCCCGGCCGGCGCGGCGCGGGCGCAGCAGCACGTTCCACTGGATCGCCAAAGCCGTGCCGACGGTGGCCGGGTGCAGGAGGATCGTCGCGAGCGGTTCGGCAACCCTCAAGGTGATCGCCGCCCGCGTCGCGAGCGAGACGAGGACGGCGGCCCCGGCCAGAAGGGCGGGCGTGTCGGCGCCCAGCGCCAGGGCGGCGGCGAGGACGAGCCAGGATAGAATATGGCCGCCGAACAGCAGCACCGTCCAAACCGGGAGCGCTGCGGGCGTGGCCATGCCCTCATGCGCGTTCTTCGAGAAGCCGGCCCAGCTCTGCGGAAAATCCCGGTACATCCGGCAGGCGGCGAGCGCGTGGCCCGCAACGAGATCGGTGTGAAGGCCCTGCTCGCGGAACAGCCGCGGCAGGCGCACGCCGTCATGGAGCGAGGTGCGGATCGCGCCGTGCCCCCCGGTCCGCCGGTAGGCCTCGCGGGCGATCAGGATCATCTGCCCGCAGGCGGCGCCGAGCGCGGGGCGGGGCGAGCCGCGCATCAGGGCGATCGGCAGGTAGCCGAGCAGCAGGAAGTCGATCATCGGCACGGTCAGGCGCTCGCCCAGGGTCTCCATCACCTGCCGCGGCACGCCGCTGACGAGATCGGCGCCGCTCCTCACGGCATGCGCGGCCAGCGCCGCCGCGCCGTCCGGCGCCAGGGTCACGTCGGCGTCGAGGAACAGCAGGCGCTCGCCGCGCGCCGCCTCGGCCAGGGCGACGCAGGCGTGGTTCTTGCCGGTCCAGCCCTCGGGCAGGGCGGGCACGGAGATCAGCCGCAGGCGCGGATCGGTGCGGGCGACGCGCGCGACAATTTCGGCGGTCGCGTCGGTCGAGTGGTCGTCGCCGACGATCACCTCGACCGGGACGCCGCGGCTGGCGAGTGCGGCCCGCGCCGTGCCCTCGATCACTGCCGCCTCGTTGCGAGCGGGAATCAGGATCGAGACGAGGCCGTCGCTCGGCGTAGGCTCGGGGCTGCGCAGGATCGCGAGATTGACCGCCGCCAGCCCCGCCGGAAGCAGGGCGAGCGCGAGGGCGAGGATCGCGAGGACGAGGAGAGTGAGTGTCATCGGGTCCGCGTCTCCTCGGAATCGCCGTCCCGGTGCCCCGGCTCGAAGCGACGGCCGGTCAGCACGGCCGCGAACCGCCGCCACCCGTCATACACGCCGCCGACCCCGCGTCGTCCCGCCAGCAGCGTCTCGAACCGGGTGGGATCGCGGGCGATCACGTCGGCGGAGAGCCGGTCGAGGGTTGCGGTCAGCCTCGCCTCCATCCGGGCGAGACGCTCCGGGCGGGGCAGGGCGAGCAGTTCGGCGGCGGTCAGCGGCGCACCGAAGGCGAGGAAGGCTTCCGCCCCGCGCTCGTCCCAGAAGGTGTATTCCACGGCGAGCGGCAGGAAGGTCGCCTCGGGGGCGATCTCGGCCAGCCGCGCGACGCCGGGCTTCAGCCCGAGCGGGCGGGTCCGCACATCGGCAAAGCGGCCCTGTGCGGTGATCCAGATCGCGCGGTTCGGCGCGCCCAGGATCGCGCCGGAGGCGGACAGGAATTGCGCACCGCCCCGCGCGCTGTCGAGATCGACGGGGAAGGCGCCCAACTTCCGGAAGATGCCGTACTTTTCCAGCATCGCGGCATCGATCGGCGCAAAGCTCTCGCGCCCCGGAAACAGGCGGTCGGCCGCGACGATCAGGATCGCCGCATCCCACCATGCCGGATGATTGGCGTAGATCACCAGCGGGCCCACGCCCGTGATGTCGGCTGGAACGCCCCAGCGGGCGAGCCGCAGGGCGTTCAGGTGGCGCCGCACGAAGCGGTCGAAATAGGCGGCCATGAACCGCCAGAGCGGGGCCGAGCGCTCGGGCGGAAGCGGTTTGCCCCGCGCCATGTCGGATAGCTCAGGCGGTCTTGCGCAGATCCGGTTCCCCGCTTCCGCGCAGGTCCTGATCGAGGGCGTCGGCCGCGATCCAGCCGGACATCATCACCATCGGCATGCCCGGCCCCGGATGGGCGGCGCCGCCCGCGAGGTAGAGGCCGCGCACCTCCCGCGAGCGGTTGCCGGGCTTGAACGCGCCCATCATCCGCCCGTGCGAGGCGAGCCCGTAGATCGCACCGTTGAGCACCTTGTAGCGGTCGTGGATGTCCTGCGGGGTGAGGTGGCGCTCGACGACGATGCGCTCCTCCAAGTCCGGCATGCCGCCGGTGCGCTTGAGCTTCTCCAAGATGGTCCGGCGATAGGCCGGAAACATCTTCGACCAGTCGTGATGCGGCCGCAGATACGGCGTGTGGACGAGGACGTAGAGCGCCTCGCCGCCCTCGGGCGCCACGCTCGGATCGGTGGAGGAGGGGGCCGCGAGATAGGCGGTCGGGTCGGGGGCCGGCTCGCCCTTGCGGTAGATGAAGTCGAACTCCTCCTCCGGGTCGCGGGAGAAGACGAAGTCGTGGTGGTTCAGGTGCTCGTAGCGCTTGTTCAGGCCGAGATAGAGCACCACGCCGGAGCAGGCCGGCTCGAAGGACTTCTTCTCGTAAGACTTGCCGACCTCGCCGCCGACGAGTTCGCGGTAGGTGCGCACCGAATCCATGTTGGAGATCACGGCGTCGTAGGGCGTGATGCCGTCGCGGGTGCGCAGGCCACGAAGCCGGCCCGCGGCGATGTCGAGCCCCAAAACCTCGTCGGCGGGCTTCATGGTGGCGCCGAGTTCGGTCGCGAGCCGCATCAGCCCCTCAGCGACCGCGCGGGTGCCGCCCATCGGGTACCAGACCCCTTCGGCCGTCTGCATATGGGCGATGGCGCAGAGCACCGCCGGCGCGCCGTAGGGCGAGGAGCCGACATATTGCACGAAGTGGTCGAGCATCTGCGCGAGCCGCGCATCCTTCACCTTGCCGCGGATCGTGCTCGCGACGGTGGCGTGCATGCGCAGAGAGAGCACATCGCGGAGCGTACCGGGGTTCATGTTGGCGCGCAGGTCGATCGTGTCGAACAGATCCTGCACCGCCTTCCAGAAGAAGAACCGCTCCGAGACGCCGTGCAGATGCTCGGAGACCGCGATGAATTTCTTGTAGCCGTCGCCCACCCCTTGGCCGGGCGCGAACCGGTCCATGGAGGCGGCCATGGCGTCCACGTCCTCGATCAGATCGACGCGCGAGCCGTCATCGAAGAAGCAGCGCCATTGCGGGTCGAGGCGGCGCAAATCCATGTAATCGTGCACCGAGCGCCCGGCTTCGGTGAAGATGCGCTCCAGCACCCGCGGCACGGTGAGGATGGTCGGGCCCATATCGAAGCGGAAGCCGCCCTCGTGCAACACCGCGGCCTTGCCGCCCATCCAGTCGTTCTTGTCGTAGACCGTGACGCGATGGCCGCGCGCGGCCGCCACGCAGGCCGAGGCCAACCCACCGAGCCCGCTTCCGACGACCGCGACCGAAGAACCCTGGCTCATTGGAAACGTGTCTCCCGCGCGGCCTGACAAGAAGGCCGACAAGGCAAAGCTAGATGCGCAGCAGGGCGGGTCAACGTGCCACCCGGTCGCGCTCGGTCCATTCCACGCCGCGGGCTGTGGACAGGGACCCGAGAAAATTGCCGATTTCCCGGCGCCGCTGCCCGGATTCGAGCACGTCGGCGCCGATTCCGAGGCGCCACGCGCGGTGGCGGCGGGCGGCGCCCTCGCTCCCGTCGAGATCCGAAATCTCGTCCGCATAGGCCTCGACCGCGGCGTGATCGGCGGCCAGCCCCGCCGAGACGACCTCCCCGGCGCTCAGCCGCAGCATCGCGGCGAGTTCGTCGAGGTCGGTTTCCGGGTGGTACTGCGTGCCCCAGAACAGCCCGCTGCCGTAGCGGATCTCGATCGCCTGCACGTCGAGCACGGCATTCGCCGCGAGCACCCGCGCGCCGGACGGGGCGCCGACGACCGCATCGAGATGGATCGCGGGCGCGTCCCAGGCGGGGGCGCGACCGGCCAGCAGCGGGTGGGCGGCGCCGTCGCCCGTGGCGGTGAGGCGCCGGGCGAAACCGTATTCCGGCCCGCGCGGGTTCTCGCCGACATCCCCGCCCGCGATCGCCGCGGCGACCTGCATGCCCCAGCACGAGCCGAAGACCGGCAGGCCGGCCTCCAGCGCCGCGCGCATCAGATCGAGCTGGCGCCGCACCGCCGGCCCGCCATCGGCAAGCCGCAGGATGGAGCCGGTGAGCACCATCCCGTCGAACCCGGCGAGGTCGGAGTCGATTCCGGAATCGGCATCGGCGGGGTTTACCAGCGTGCAGGCCGCCTCGGGCGCGAGGTCGGCCACCACGGCGGCGAAGGCCTGCGAGGTGGTTCGGCCGACGGCGGCCTCGCGCTTCGCACGGCCGTCGCGGTCGTTGCCGTCGGCGATCAGCAGGCGCAGCATCGCATTCGTCATGGGGGTGGGGCGGCTCCGACAACATCCGGGCGAGACGGGCGAAAGGGCCTGCGGATGCGAACGAAGGCCCTGCCCGATCCGCCCGGCGCCGTCGCGGAGACGGGTCGCCACGGGTCAATCCGCCTCAGAGCGCTTCGCAGAACGCGCGACCTCGGACCGCTCTCTCTGGCGACGACGGCGCAACGGGCGTCTCGTGAGAGACCCTCAGACGGTTCTCCGGCCGACCACCCCGACCGCCACCGCCAGCCCCACGGCCGCCAGTCCCGCCAGCACACCCCAGGCCGGCAGCGCTGCCGCCGCGCCTTCGCCGAGGGCCGCTTGGTAAGCCTCGATCGCCCAGGCGTTGGGCGTCAGCCAGCCGGCCTGCTGCAGCCAGGGGGGCATGAGGAAACGGGGCACCATGCTGCCGCCGACCGCCGAGAGCAGCAGCACGCCGAAGGTCGCGGCCAGATGCGCCTGCTGGCGGGTCGCCGAGAGCGAGCAGGCGGCCAGCGCGAGGCCGGCCGCCATGGCGGAGACGAGGATCGAGGTGACGAGCCAGCCGATCCAGTGGCCGGAGACATCGACGCCGTGCAGCAAAGCGGCGGCGGAAAAGATCAGCCCGGCCTGGACCACGCCTTGGCCGAGCAGGAACAGGAATTTGCCCAGCACGATCACCGGCAGGCCGCCGGGTCCGGCGGCGAGGCGGTCGGCGAGGCCACCCTCGCGCTCGTCCACCAGGGAGAGCGCCCCCTGCATCGCGGCGAAGAGCAGGAACACGGCGGCGATGGCGCCCGCATAGTAGCTCACCCGCTCGTTGCCGCGCCCGCTCGCGGTGGTGCGGGTCTCGACGAGGCGGGTGAAGGAGAACGGCTCCTTCTTCGCCCGCTGCTCGGCGAAGGCCTCGTCGAGGAAGGCGCGCTCATCCGGCCCGATCTTGCCCGAGCGCTCCACGTCCGCGACGATGCGCGAGAGGATCACGTCGGGCAGGGCATCGTTGAGGGCGCGCTGAAGCTGGCCCAGCGCGATCGGCGTGGCGAGCGCCCGCGACGGGCTCTCGATCAGCAGCACCGGCTGGCTTGCCGCCGCGTTTGCCTTGTCGGGGCCTGTCGGCGCCGCGAGGTCGCTGCGCAGCACCAGGGCCACATCGACCTCGCCGCGGCGCACGGCGCGGATGGCCGCCGCCTCGTCGGTCACGTCCAGGCGCGCGATGCGCAAGGACGGCTCGGCCTCCAGCGCCGTGACGAGGCGCTGCGTGGTGGCGGTGCCCGCGAGATCGACGAGCCCGAGATGGATGCGGATGCGATCGCCGATCGCGCCCGAAAAGATCGCCGCGAAGATCGCGAAGATGACGGTGGGCAGCACGAAGGCCATGGTCAGCGCCGCGCGGTCGCGCACGAGCGAGAGCCACATCACCCGGAACGCCGCCGCGATCACGCCGCCGTCTCCAGGCCCGAACGGTCGGCGAGGCTGTCGCGGTAGAGGGTTTCCAGGCCGGGGCGGCGCACGCGGATCTCGGCCACCGGCACGCCGACTCCCCGCAGGGCGGCGAGGAGAGCCGCGCCGTCGAGCCCGCCGGCGGCACCGTGGTCGGCGCGCCAGAACCGCGGGTCGCCCGTGAGCGGCGAGAAGCCGGAGCGCCGCAAGGCCGCCTCGGCAGCGGCGTCCGGCGGGCTCTCCAGCACCGCCTCGTGCTCGGGCGGGGCGGCCTCGAGCGGGCGCATCAGCGCGGCCAGAGCGCCTTCGAGCCGGATCCGCCCATCGGCGAGGATGGCGACGCGGTCGGCCAGGCGCTCGGCCTCGGAGAAATCGTGGGTGCTGATGACGAGCCCGGCGCCACCCGCGCGCAGGCCCGCCAGCACGGTGTGGATCGATGCGCGCGCGTCGAGATCGACGCCCTGCGTCGGCTCGTCGAGCAGGATCAGGTCGGGTTCGCTGAGCAGGCTCACGGCGATGTTGACCCGGCGCTGGTAGCCGCCCGAGAGGGTGGCGACGAGGCGGCCCGCCACCTCGGCCAGCGCACAGCGCCCGATCGCCGCCGCAACCGCCCCGCGTCGCTGCCCGCGCTTCAGGCCGGCGAGCCGGGCGAACACGTCGAGATTCTCCGCGACGGTGAGGCGGGGATAGAGCGCGATCTCCTGCGGCACGAAGCCAATCTTCTTTCGCGTCGACCGGTCGGCATGGGGGTCGCCGCCGAGAATGCGGACGCTGCCGGCATCGGGCTTGAGCCGCCCGGCGAGCAGGCGGATCAGGCTGGTCTTGCCGGCCCCGTTCGGCCCGAGCAGGGCCAGCGTCGTGCCGCGGAGGAGGGTGAGGTCGAGCCCGCGCAGGGCCGGACGGCCGCGATAGGCGAGGGTGGCGCCCTCGACGGAGACGAGGGGCGGGGCCTCGATGTGCATCATTCGGCCGTCAGCGCCGCGGCAGGGGACGGGCGATGCGGATCCGCACGGCGGCGCCGGGTTCGCGCAGGGCGAAGCTCGCGCTAGCAAAGTCCGGCCGGGCCCGGCGCGCCACCGCGCCGGAGAAGCCGTAGGGCTCCAGCGGCAGGCCGAGCCCCGTCCGGTCGAGCCGGCCGTTGCCGTTCTCGTCCTGAAAGGCGGCGACCGCCCAGATGCCTGCGGGCACGTCGGTGAAGACGAAGCGCTCGGCGGTGCCACGGGCCGGGGCGCTCCGGCCAATCGGGCAGGCATTCTCGCTCAGCCCGCCCTGGCACAGGGTGACGTAGACCTCACCCAGCCCCGGCTCCGCCCCCTCGACGATCACCTCCAGGCCTGCCGCCCGCGCCGGACCCATCAGGGCGGCCAGCACGGCAAGGCCCGAGAGACAAGCCAACCGCATCAACTCGGATCGCCCTGCGTGGCAAGCGGCGACGTCGTCGGCAGGTCCGCCAGGATCGCGGGGGCCTTCTCCTTGGCGAGATCTTCGATCAGGAGCCGGGCCGAGATGCGCGCACCCTCGTAGATCACCGGAAGGCCCGAGCCCGGATGGGTGCCGCCGCCGACGAGGTAGAGCCCCGGCCCAAAGCGGTTATGGGGCCGGAACCACAGCATCTGCATGAGATCGTGGGCGAGGTTGAAGGTCGCGCCCTCGTGCACCGCGAACTCGTCGCGCCAGTCGCGGGGATCGACCACGCGCTCGTAGCGGATGCGGCTCTCGATGTCGGGAAGGCCGAGGAGCTTCAAGCGCTCCAGAATCAGCTTACGGTAGGTCGGGCCGACCGTCTCCCAATCGATACCCGCCTTCAGGTTCGGCACCGGCACCAGCACGTAGAGGGCGGTATGGCCGGGCGGCGCCATGCCGCCATCGGTGAAGCCGGCATGCTGCACGTAGATCGAAGGCTCCATCGGCAGCGTTCCGCCGGTGATCTCCTTGATGTTGCGCTCGTATTCCTTGGCCAGCAGGATGGTGTGGTGGCCCAGACTCTCGGGCATTTTGCCCTCGATGCCGAGGTAGAGCATGTAGGTCGAGCAGGAGAGGCGGGCCTTGCCGATCTTGGCGTCGCGCCAGCGCGGGCGCCGCTCCTCGGGCACCAGATCGCGGATGACCTTGGCGAAGTCGCCGTTCACGACCACCGCGTCGGCCTTCAGCGTCTCGCCGCCGACGACCACGCCGGTGGCGCGCTTGCCCTCGAACAGGATCCGCTCGACCGATTGCCCGAGGCGGATATCGACGCCCATGCGGCGGGCGAGCCCCGCCATCGCCTCCGAGACCGCGCCGCAGCCGCCGACCGGGTGATAGACCCCGTGCTCGTATTCGAGGAACGAGAGGATCGTGAACAGGCTCGGGCAGCGGAAAGGGCTCATCCCGAGATATTTGGTCTGGAACGAGAAGGCGAGGCGCACCCGCGGGTCGGCGAAGTAGCGCTTGAGATCCCGGTCCACGCTGCGGCCGGGATGGAGATGGGGGAGGGCGGCCAGCATGGCCGGGCTGGCCATCGACAGGATGTTGTCGAAGGGCTGCTCCAGCACCGGCTTGAAGTAGTTCAGCTTGGTCCGGTTCTCTTCGAAGAACTTCTCGACGTTCTCGGCATCGTCCGGGGCGAGGCGGGCGATTTCGGCCTTCAGCCGCGGCACGTCGCCAGTGGCGCGGATCTGCCCTGAAATGCCGCCCTCACCCTCGAAGACGAGGTTGTATTGCGGGTCGAGCCGCTCCAGCCGGACATGGTCTTCCAGGCGCTCGCCGCAGGATTCGAAGATGTCGGCGAGGATCTGCGGATAGAGGAAGAAGGTCGGGCCGATGTCGAAGCGGTAGCCGCCCGGCGCCTCCACGGTCTTGGTGCGCCCGCCGACTTGGGCGTCCTTCTCGATCAGCGTGACGTGCAATCCGGCCTTCGCCAGGAGCAGCGCCGTGGCCAGCCCGCCGGGGCCGGCCCCGACGACGATCGTGCGGCGGCCCGACAGGGTACGCAAACCTTCCCGCGACTGCAGCAACGCCCCAAGACTCCCAACCTGACATCGTCGGCGCAATCTTGGCCGGAAGCGGGCCAGGTGCAAGAGGCACGGATTGTCGCGTGCCGCCGGTTCTCAACAGGTTCTGGCCCTGTTACGGCCGGAAGCGGCCGGGTTCAGGGCCGGCGCCGACGCAGCGGGAGCACGGCGGCCGCGCCGATCTGCGGCCCGGTCTCGGCATCGAGATCGGGCACGGCGATGATCGGCGCCCCGCGCAGATCCCGGCGCATGACGATGGCGCCGCGCTCCTCCAAGTAGCCCAGCATGCGCCGGGCGCGCCCCGCCGAGGAGGTGCCGTAGGCTTCCGCGAGCGCCGCGTCGGACGGGCAGGGCGAGCCTTCGAGCGCCGTGCGGGCGATGAGCAGGAACAGCCCGGCGAGATCCTCCGGCAGGCCGGCGGCGATCTCCTGCGCCCGTTCCCAGCCGGGCCCTTCCGCGGTGGCACCCTGGACGCCGGCCCGCGCCACGGCGAGCCGCCGCTTGAACTCGGGCAGGCCCATCGCCTCGCCGCCGATCCGGCGGATGCGGCAGCGGACGGTGAAGTCCTGGTAGAGGGTGGCGGGCGTGCAGGCGGCGGCATCCGAATCCGCAAGCACCGAGGCGAGGATCTCGGCCATGGCCGCCTCGCGCTCGGCCGGGTCCATCGGCTCCTCTTCCGGCAGATCGTCGCGCACCGGCGGGCGGTAATTGGCGAGTTGGACCAGCACGTCGGGGCCGGGCGTGCGCACGGGCTTGGGCCGGGGGGTGGGGAGGGGCCGGGCCTCCTCCTCGGCCGAGGCCGTCATGATCAGGGCGCGCGCCTCCTCGCCCATGGTGGGCAGGGGGAGCAGGTCGGGGGCAGAGTTGCGGCTCTCGGTCACCGTCGGGCCGATGGCGATCGGCAGCGGGCGCTTCGAGAGCGCCGGGCCGAGGCCGACGAAATGGCCGCGGGCGAGGTCGCGGAACATCTCCGCCCCGCGGCGGTCGAGGCCGAGCAGGTCGGCGGCCCGCGCCATGTCGATGTCGAGGAAGGTGCGGCCCATCAGGAAGTTCGAGGCTTCCGCCGCGACGTTCTTGGCGAGCTTGGCCAGACGCTGGGTGGCGATGATGCCGGCCAGTCCGCGCTTTCGCCCGCGGCACATAAGATTGGTCATGGCGCCGAGCGAGAGGCGGCGGGCCTCGTCGGAGACTTCGCCCGCAGCGGCCGGGGCGAAGAGCTGCGCTTCGTCCACCACCACCAGCATCGGATACCAGAGCGAGCGGTCGGCATCGAACAGGCCGCCGAGGAAGGCGGCGGCGGCGCGCATCTGGTCCTCGGCGTCGAGCCCTTCCAGTGAGAGCACGACGGAGACCCGATGCTCGCGCACGCGAGCGGCGATGCGCAGGAGTTCGGCCTCGTTGCCGTCCGCCTCGACCACGACATGGCCGTAGCGCTCGGCCAGGGTGACGAAATCGCCCTCGGGATCGATGATCGCCTGCTGCACGAGGCCCGCGCTCTGTTCGAGCAGGCGCCGCAGCAGGTGCGACTTGCCTGAACCGGAATTGCCCTGGACGAGGAGGCGCGTCGCCAGCAGTTCGGTGAGGTCCATCATCCCGGGCTTGTCGCCGGCCCGACCCAGATCGATCTCGTAGCCCATCCCGTACCCCGCTGGCGCCCGCTGCTTCTAACATGCGCGGACCGGCCGGGGTCCGCGAGGGCTTCAGCCGTCCACAGGCGGGAAGCCGCAGCCCCCCGAGGGTTCCGCTTCAGCCCGCGAGCCGGCGTCCCGCCAGATGATGCAGCGCGATCGCGCCGGCCGTCGCCACGTTGAGCGAGTCGAAACCCGGCGCCATGGCGATGCGCACGCGGCGGGCGCGGGCCATCAGCGATTCAGGCAGGCCGGGCCCCTCGGTGCCGAGCAGCAGCAGCGTGCGGGCGGGCGGCTCCAGGGCATCGAGCGTCTCGCTCCCGCCGGGAGTGAGCGCCAGCGGCGTCAGGGCGTGGCGCTCCGCAAGGTCGAGTAGCGCCTTCCCGCTCGGCGCACGGGCGAAGGGCACGGTCAGCGCCGCGCCGGCCGAGACGCGGATCGCCTTGCGGTAGAGTGGATCGCAGGTCTCGGCGTCGAGCCAGACCGCGTCGGCGCCGAAGGCGGCGGCGTTGCGGAAGAGGCCGCCGACATTGTCGTGGTTGGTCAGCCCCACCAGTCCGACGACGAGGGCCGGGGCCGGAGCAGGCGGGATCAGGGATTCGGGTGGAGGCTCCTGGCCGCGCAGGCCCACGGCCAGCACGCCGCGATGGATCGGAAAGCCCGCGACCGCGCTCATCACGTCCTTGCCGGCGAGGTAGACCGGCGGCCCATCCCCGCTCAGCAGATCCGAAAAGCCCGGCCAGCGCTCGGGCGCCAGCAGCACCGATTCCGCGGCGAAGCGGGCGCTGCCCGAGAACAGCAGCCGCAGGGTCACCTCACCCTCGACGATGAAGCGGCCCTGCCGGCCCACGAGGTCGCGCTCGCGCACGGCCCGGTAGGCGCAGAGCCGCGGGTCGTCCGGATCCTCGATGGCGATCGGTGCGGGCAATGGAGGTCTTCCCTGCTATCGCATCGTCGTTCTCCGAAAGCCGGCAACCACCTTTCGGGACGATGCTTTAAGCCCGGCCGCCGCCCATGCGCATGGCGAGCGGGTCGGCCTCTTCCTTCTTCGGCACCTTCACCAGGGCCTCGCCGTCGAGCACCACCTCGTCGCCGACGGAGCAGGTGCAGGCGAGCCGGGCGCGGCGGCGCTCGGGGATCAGCTCGGCGACCTCGACCTTCACCTCGACGACATCGCCGATGCGCACCGGTGCGCGGAAGTTCAGGGTCTGCGAGATGTAGACCGCGCCCGGCCCCGGCAGGCGGGTGCCGAGCACCGCCGAGATCAGACCCGCGGTGTAGAGGCCGTGGGCGATGCGGGTGCCGAAGGGCGTGCGCGCGGCGAAGTGCTCGGAGAGGTGGATCGGGTTGCGGTCGCCGGTGATCTCGGCAAAGCCCACCACGTCGGAGGAGGAAATCTCCTTCCTGAGAATTTCCGTCAGTCCGACTTCGAGATCCTCGAAGTAGAGCACGCGCAGTTCGGGCAACATGGTCAACGCCTCCCCGGTCCGGATCGCCGCTCGATAGGCGGCTTGGCTGTCCTTTGGCAGATCTTTCGCCTTGCACAGCCGCGCGTGCAAATCCAGCCGGACAATGGGCCGAGAGGCCCGCCGCCGGGAAGGGCCTCGACAGGGCAGGGCGCCCCGGTCCATCACCGGCCCGCTTCGCCCCACCCTCGGGAACCCGCCGGTGCCTCGTCTGCCGCCCTCGCCAGGTCTGCGCCCGGTCGTCGCCCGCGTGGCGGCGCTAAATCTCGGCTATTTCGGCATCGAGATCGCGGTGGCACTCGCCATCGGCTCGGTGGCGCTCATCGCCGACAGCCTCGACTTTCTGGAAGACGCCGCGATCAACCTGCTGATCTTTGCAGGAATCGGCTGGAGCGTGCGCAACCGGGCGCGGCTCGGCACTCTGCTTGCCGGCATCCTGCTGGTGCCGGGCCTCGCCACGGCCTGGGCGGCCTACGAAAAATTCTCGGAATTCACCGCGCCGGCGCCCGTGCCGCTGACGCTGACCGGCCTCGGCGCGCTTCTCGTCAACCTCGCCTGCGCGCTGATGCTCGCCCGCCACCGCGACGGCCATGGCAGCCTCACCCGCGCGGCCTATCTCTCGGCCCGCAACGATGTCGCCGCCAACGTGGCGATCATCATGGCGGGGCTTGCCACCGCGCTGACCCAATCGCCCTGGCCCGATCTCGTGGCGGCCGGCGGCATCGCCGTCATCAACGCCGATTCCGCCTTCGACGTGCTCAAGGCCGCCCGCCGCGAATGGCGCGCCGCGGCCGAGGAGGCGGCGCAGGCCCGCGCCTGACGCCTTCCGACTTCTCTCTCGAACCGACGGACGCCGTGCTGCGCCTCTTTCCCCTCTCCGACCTGCATCTCGAACGCCGCCGCCCGGAGATGATCCCGCCGCCCGCGGGTGCCTTCGACGTGCTCGTCTGCGCCGGCGACCTGCACGAGGGCCAGCCCGAGGCCGGGCTCGCCACGGTGCTGGCGCTGGCGGGCGGGCGGCCGGTGGTGCTGGTGCCGGGCAACCACGAGCATTACGCGCCGACCGGCGACCCACGCACCGCGCCCGAACTCCTCGCCGCCCTCGAACGCGAAGTCGCCCGGCTGAACGGGCTCGGCAGCCGCATCCACCTGCTCCAGGACGGGCAGGCGGCGGTGATCGGCGGGGTGCGCTTCGTCGGCACCACGCTCTGGAGCGACTGGTCGCTCGCCGGGCGTTGGCTCACCGCCGACACGCCCGACCGGCCCGACGACCCGGTCGCCTATGCGGCGGCGCGGATGACCGATCCCGTCACCGGATCGCGGGAATATCGCGGCGCGATCCGCCGGGCAGACCGCGAGCCGTGGTCGCCCGCCGACGCGATGGAGGCCCATCTGCGCGAGCGGGCGGCTTTCCTCGAAACGCTGGCCCAACCGCATCCGGGCCCGACGGTGGCCGTCACGCATCACCCGCCGAGCCCGCTGGCCGCCGACGCGTTCCGCGACAGCCCCGGCGTGCCGTGGTGGGTGCCGGCCTTCTACGCCACCACGATCCTCGACGACCTGCCCGACGCGGACCGTCCCGATCTCTGGATCTCCGGCCATTTCCATGCCGGGCACGATCTGCGGATCGGGCGCACCCGCTGGCTCGCCAACCCGGTGGAGGGAAAGACGTTTCGCAACGATCTCATCGTCGCAGTGGGATAGCGTTCCGATGGGCGAAACCCGACGCCGGCTTCGTGCGTAAGGCTCCGGCTCGCCACATGCGGCAAAAGCCAACAAAAAAGCGGGAGATTCGCCATGAACGCCTTCATCGCCGTCGTGCTCGTCTGCGCCAACGGCATCCCGCAGCAGGATTGCACCGACGCGCGGGCGAGCGAGGTGCGCAAGGTCCGGGTCGCGAACGAACTCGGCTGCACCAACGGCTGGCAGGAGATCATCGCCCGCACCGATCTGCGCGACGAGGTCGGCAAGACGAGCTACCTCAAGACCGAGTGCCGCCGGGTGAAGGAACGCGAATAGCGCGGACCGTTGCCCCTCCGGCGTCGCCTCCGCGCCGGAATCTGCTATTCAGGCGCGGTCGAGCCCTGACATTTCACATGAGCGGAGGGGATCGGCACAGTGTTTCGCCGATCGTCGAGAGATTGATGCGCCCGAACTCCGGACTTGCCGCCCTGCGTTGGCCCGCCCTGGGCATGCTGGCCGCCCTGTCCGTGGCCGGGCCGGTCCTCGCCGCCGCGCCCCCGGCCCAGCCGACGGAGGGGCCGGGCGGCGTCGGCGACAAGGCCGCCACCATCACCAAACGCGCGGTCGGCAAGGCGAGCGCGGCGACCTACGCCTTCTACAAGGCGGGCCCCGCACCCGAGGGCGGGCGGCCGGTGGCGGTGTTCCTGCACGCCTGGGGTGCGCCGAACCCGCAGGCTTACGGCGCCTGGATCGACCACCTCGCCCGCCATGGCTGGCTCGTACTGTTTCCCCGCTTCCAGGAGGTGAACCGCACCCGGCCCTCCGACGCGCCGGCCATCGCCGCGCGCCTGCTCAAGGCGGCGCTGGCGGATCTTGCAGGCGACGCCGATGCGAAGCCGGACACCGGCCGCCTCGCCCTGATCGGGCATCTGGCGGGCGCCCCGCTCGCCGCTCATCTCGCGGCCCAAGCCACGCAGGACGGCCTGCCCGCGCCGAAGCTCGTCTACGTCGTGATGCCCGGCGGCATCGCTCGGGATGCCAAGTCCCGCGGCGTCCCGCTCGGCGAGCTCGACGGCATGTCGCCCCAGACCCTGCTGGTGACGGTGATCGGCGACCGCGACGCCCGCGCCGCCGACGCCGCCGCCCGGCGCATCCTGCGCGACGCCCATTCCGTGCCGCCGGAGCGCAAGCTGCTCGTGCGGGCACTCTCCGACGACCACGGCTTCCCGGCGCTGACCGCGACGCTCGCCTCGCCCGCCGGGCTCGACGCGGCCTATGATGGCGGCGCGATCAAGCTGCCGCCCGACCCGCCCGGAGAGAAGCCGCCGCCCTTCCGCTGGTCGGCCGACATGTCGCTCTCGGGCGAGCAGACCACGCTCGTCTCGCAGATCAACAACGCCCGCGCCGACAGCCTCGATTACCTCGCCTTCTGGCGCACCTTCGACATGGCGGCGGCCGCCGCCTTCGCCGGCAAGGACGCCCAGAGCCTGAAGAACGACCCCGCTTTCAGCGACATGCGCCGCTGGGGCGACGGCTGGCCGGTCAAGCGCCTCGGCGTCGAGACGCCGAAGGTGCCGACGACGCCCGCGGCCGTGCAGCGCTGACCGCTCGTTTTTCGCCTCGACCCGAAACCTCAAAGGATGCCGACAAGCCGATGAAGCTGTTCCACTCGCACAGCTCGCCCTTCGTGCGGAAGGTGATGGTGGTCGCCCACGAACTCGGCCTCGCCGAGCGACTGGAGCTGCTGCCGAGCGCCGTCCACCCGGTCAAGCGCGACCGCTCGGTGCTGGCGCAGCATCCGCTGGCCCAGGTGCCGACCTTGATCCTCGATAACGGCGAGGGCCTCGCCGACAGCCGGGTGATCGGCGAGTATCTCGACGCGCTCGGCGGTGGCCGGCTGTTCCCGGCCGGGGGCGACGCGCGCTGGCGGGCGCTCAACGAGCAATCCACCGCCGACGGCGTGCTCGATGCCGCCCTGCTGATCCGCTACGAGCTGACCGCGCGCCCCGAATCCGAGCGCTCGGCCGCCTGGATCGAGGGGCAGACCGCCAAGATCGAGAGCGCGCTGGCGTGGTTCGAGGAGCAGGCGGAGGCTTTGGGCGATCGCGTCGATATCGGCACCATCGCGCTCGCCTGCGCGCTCGGCTACCTCGACCTGCGCTTCTCGGACATCGCTTGGCGCGACGACGCGCCCCGGCTCGCCGCGTGGTTCGCGCGCTTCGAGGAGCGGCCTTCCATGATCGCGACGCGCCCACCCGCCGCGTAGCCTCTCCGAGGTCTTCCGGCTGGCTCGGCCCTTGCTACGCTTGGGCCGTCCCTGCCGGGAGGCCCACCATGCCTGACTTCGTCGCCGCCTCGCTCGCCTTCGCCGTCTTCTGCCTCGCGATCATCGCGCTCAATGCGCTGACCCGCCTCGCGCTTCAGACCCCGTTCGCGCCGGACGGGCTCGCCGAGAACGGCTTTCTCCAATACGGCGGCGCGCTGGCGCTCGCCGGGACGACCTACCGACGGGCGACGCGTCTGCCCGGACGCTATGTCGGCGGGTAAAAGCGTTTCGGCCGAAAGGCTTATCCTGAAACGCTACGCGTCTGGATCACATCGCTGACGGGAGAGATGCTCCGCACCGTCATCGCGAGCGCAGCCCCAGGCGATCCGGAAGCACGACAATCACCGAAACGAAAAGAGCCTGCCGCGAGGCATTCGCGACAGGCTCCGGATCGATAACGTGCCCCGCCCGCTTCCGGGCAGGTCCGTTTTTCTAGAAGTACGACTTCAGCACGCCGCGGCGGCGCACGTCGAGCGTGGCGCAGTGGAACGAGCCGCCGAACGGGCCGTAGGACAGGAACGGCGCCGGGATCGGGTCGAAGCCCCAATCCTTCAGGGCCTTGATCAGGGTCGGCTGGCTCTGATCGACGACGATCTTCTTCTCGTCGATGGCGAGCACGTTGATCGAGGTCCAGGGCGAGCACATCGAGATCTTGCTCATGAAGCCCTCGACCGGGTCGGGGCGCGGGGCGATCAGCACGTCCCACTTCTTGAGCACCGCCGGGAGCTTCTCGACGTCGATATAGTCGGGGTTGACCAGCACCTTGCCGGGCGCCAGCGGCATGAACGACGAATCGATGTGCATCGGCTGCGGGCAGCGGCTCTCGATCTCGTGAATGCGGAAGCCGGGGCCGAGATGGCGGCGCAGCCACTCGATGCCCATCAGGTTCGTCACGTTCGAGCGGGTCACGAACAGGTCGCGGCCGCAGCGCACGAAGTCGGCGGCGTCGAAGACCGGCTCGAACTCGTTGACCGTGAACTGCATCGGTTCGCCGGCCTTCAGGTTCGGCACCCGATAATCGTAGTTGTAGAGGTCGTCGGTGAGCTGAGGACGCGGCGCGGAGGTCCAGCGCGCGCCGGCCCGGAAGTATTCTTTGAACAGCGAGCGGTAGGCATCGCCCTCGAAGTAGCGCGAGCGCCAGCACATCGGGCTCTCGATGATCTCGTCACCGATCACGAGATACGGGTCGCGCGGACAGGCGACGCAGAAGCCGCGCGAGGTCCAGCGCGGCGCCTTGAACTTCTTCGAGAAGTCGATGCTGTCCGGACGGCGGATCTTCACGCCTTCGCCGGCCAGGATCGAGATGAAGTTGTCCAGCTCCTGCTGAGCCAGCTTCTTCATGAATTTCGGATACCGGAACCCGCTGGCGAAGCGGTAGAACGGCTGGGCCGCCCGCGGCAGGTTGAAGATCACGGTGAGGTGGTGGGTCGGGATCGTGGCGCCATCGAGCGAGCCGACGATCACCTCTTCCAGCGGATCCCACTCGTTCCAGGCCATCACCGGGCTGCGGGTGGCGGGAGACTGTCCGCCCCGCTCGTTACGGCCCTCGTAGCCCTGCGAAAAACCCGTCGACGAGGCGTCGTCGACCAAGGCGGAATCCGCCGTGATCTGCGGCTCGCGATCCATTTGAGGCTCCCTAGAAGCGGCATCTCGCGACAATCGTCGCCAGCGTCCACCGCGGGTGCCGCTTTGCTCCCCGGTGTGTCAATCGGGTGATAGACAGGGCAGATCAAAGCTGCAACCTGCCGGAACGCTTCCCACCACCGGCTAAGCTTCGATGGTCGCTTCGGGTGGGATTTCGACAACACAAGCCTTCGCCGATGATCGAAAGAGGCTGATGAAGCGTCTCACAACACTGGCATCGATCGTTGGACTGGGCACGGCGCTCGCGCTGTTCCTGTCTTCCGGCGTGTCCGATGTCACCGCCGCGGTCGTCAGCGCGGGTTGGGGGACGCTCGCCGTCGTGCTCGCCCGCTTCCTGGCGGTCGCCTGGGCGGGCCTCGGCTGGCACGCGGTGTTCCCCCGCGGCGCCGGGCCGAGCCTGCGCGACTGCATCTCGCTGCGCTTCGTGCGCGAGGGCATCAATACGCTTCTGCCGGTGGCGCAGGTCGGCGGCGACTTCATCGGCGCGCGCCTGCTCACCCGCACCGGCACGCCCGGCGGCATGGCCGGCGCCAGCATGTTCGTCGATCTGATGACCCAGGCGGTCACGCAGCTCGTCTTCACCATCGCCGGGCTTCTCCTGCTGATGCAGATCACCGGCGACGGGCCGATGGTCCGCACCGTCGCGGGCGGCGTGCTGGTCGCCATCCCGGCGCTGGCCGCCTTCTACGTCATCCAACGCCGCAGCGGTCACCGCCTGATCGAGGCGGCGCTGAGCCGCTTCGCCGCCGGCCGCGAGTGGCGCGCGCTCGGCGCGATCGACGTGCTCTATCAGAACCTGCGCCGCCTCTACGGCAACCGCGCCCGCGTCGGCGCGGCGCTGCTGATCCACCTCGTCGGCTGGGTCGCCGGCACCGTCGAGGTGTGGGTCGCCCTCAACGCGATGGGCTATTCCATCAGCTTCCTTGATGCCCTGGTGATCGAGAGCCTCGCCCAGGCCGTGCGCGGCGCCGCCTTCGTCGTGCCCGGCGCCATCGGTGCGCAGGAGGGCGGCCTGATCGCGCTCGGTGCGCTGTTCGGCATCCCGCCGGAGGCCGCGCTCGCCCTGTCGCTGGTCAAGCGCGTCGCCGACCTCGCCGTCGGCCTGCCGAGCCTCGCCCTGTGGAACCTCATGGAGCGCAACGGCGCGGGGCCTGCCGAAACCGACGGCACCGAGACGGTGCGCGAGGGCCTCGGAGCGATCCGGGCCCGGCTCGGCCACCGCTCGGCCGATGCCCCGCTCGCCCCGGCCTACGGCTTCTCCGCCGCCCGGAACCCCGCCCCCCTTTCCTCCGACAACGAAGCTGGAGCGCTCCAGAAGTGCGCCTGAACCGCCGCAGCCTCCTTGCCGCCGCCGTGGCGATGCTCGCCCTCACGGCGACACCGCACCCCGTCCGGGCCGCCGACGATCCGGCCGTGGCGCCGATCCAGCGCCTCTACGCCAAGTTCGAAGAGGCGCTGAAGAACGGCGCGGGCGATCTCAAGAGCCGGCTGGCGATCGTCGGCGAGACCCTGGCCGAGACCTTCGACACGCCCGCCATGGTGCGCACCGCCGTTGGCCCGAAATGGAAGACGTTCAAGCCCGAGCAGCAGGACGCGCTGACCGAGACCTTCAGCAAGTACTTCGTCACGCTCTACGCCAACCGCCTCTCGCAGGCGGCGGGCGGCAAGTTCCAGATCGAGCCGAAGAGCGAGGAGCGCGGGCCCAACCGCGTCGTCTCGACCCGCGTCTCGAACAAGGACGGCGACGATTCGGAAGTCGATTACGTCGTCAATGCCGGCAACAAGGTGCAGGACGTGCTGCTCAACGGCAATGTCAGCGAGGTCGCCTCGATGCGGGCGAGCTTCGCCGACCCGCTCAAGGGTGGTGCCGACAGCCTGCTGAAATTTATGCGCGAACGCACCGATGGGATGCTCGCCGCCAAAGTCTCGCCCAGAGAATAGGGCCAGAGACGAGGGATTGAGAAACACGCCGCCGGGCCGAACCCCCATCGATTCGGCCGGAACGAGATCACCGACAAGGCCTGGAGCCGACCGCGACCCGTTTGGGGCGGCGTCCAGGCCTCACCGTCTTCAGACCGCCGCCCGCGGCCCCGCCCCAAGACAGCAGCGAGCAACGCCGCGCCATGGATCTGAACGAGCTGCCGGCCTGGATCGCATCCGTGCTTCTGCTGATGGCCCTTGCCGGTTGCGTCTATGCCCTGCTCGCGGCGTGGCTCGTCGATCGTTTCGCCGCGCGCTCCTCGCCCGCGCTCGCGGCCGATGCACCGCGCCCCGGCGTGACGATCCTCAAGCCGCTCTGCGGCTTGGAGCCGGACCTGTTCGAGAACCTCGAAAGCTTCTGCCGTCAGGATTATGCCGGCCCGGTGCAGGTCGTGTTCGGCGTCCAGAGCGCCTCCGACCCGGCGATCGCCGTGGTGCAACGCCTGCGCGAAGCCCATCCCGCCTTAAGCCTCGACCTCGTGGTGGATGCGAGCCAGCACGGCTCGAACCGCAAGGTCTCCAACCTCATCAACATGTCGGAGCGGATCGCCCACGCCGTCGTGGTGCTGGCCGACAGCGACATGTCGGTGAAGCCCGACTATCTCGAGCGCGTCGTCGCCGCCCTGTCGCAGCCGGGTGTGGCCGGCGTGACCTGCCTCTATCACGGCGTGCCGGGCGACCGGGGGATGTGCGCCCAGCTCGCGGCCCTCGCCATCGACGTGCAGTTCGTGCCCAACGTCATCCTCGGCACCACCTTCGATCTCGCCCGGCCCTGCTTCGGCTCGACCATCGCGATGACGGCCGAATCGCTGGCCCGCATCGGCGGCTTCCGCGCCTTCAAGGACGATCTGGCCGACGATTACGCGATCGGCGAAGCCCTGCGCGCCGAGGGCGGCACGGTGGCGATTCCGGCCCTCACCATCGGGCACGCCTGCGTCGATACCGAGCTGTCCGGCCTGTGGCGGCACGAGCTGCGCTGGAACCGCACCATCCGCAACGTCGATCCGAAGGGTTATGCCGGCTCGGTCGTGACCCACGCCTTCCCGCTGGCGCTGCTCGCCGCGCTGATGCCTGGTGCCGGCTCCGGCGCGCTCGCGGTCGCCGCCCTGGCGCTCACCTGCCGCATCCTGCTGTGCCTGCGCATCGAGCGGGCCTTCGGGCTTGCCCCCCACGCCTACTGGCTGTTGCCGATTCGTGACATGCTCTCCTTCATCAACTTCACCTGGAGCTTCGTCTCGGGTGCGGTGACATGGAAAGGTCACGATTACCGTGTGGTTGCGGACGGTACGCTGATTCCGGAGCACGGCCTCGGTCGCGAGTCGCGCGCGACTTCGGTCTAAGCTTCAAACCATTCGCCCTTTACAAATCAACGCTCGAGCCTTGAGGCCTTGAACCCCATGCGCACGCTCTTCCTGCAGGCCCCCACCTTCGACGGCTTCGATGGCGGCGCCGGCTCGCGCTACCAGGCCAAGCGCGAGATCAAGTCGTTCTGGTACCCGACCTGGCTGGCCCAGCCGGCGGCTCTGGTGCCGAACTCGAAGCTGATCGACGCGCCGCCGCACAACATCAAGCTCGAAGAGATCGTGGCTCAGGCCAACGACTTCGACCTCGTGGTGCTCCACACCTCGGTCCCGTCCTTCAAGTCCGACGTGAAGACCGTCGAGGCGCTCAAGGCCGCCAACCCGCGGCTGATCGCCGGCCTGATCGGCGCCAAGGTGGCGGTGGATGCCGCCGGCTCCATGGCCCAGGCCCCCTGCATCGATTTCTGCGCCCGCAACGAGTTCGACTTCACCGTCAAGGAAGTCGCCGACGGCGTGCCGATGTCGGAGATCAAGGGTCTGTCCTATCGTGATGCCAACGGCGTCGTGGTCCATAACGAGGACCGCGAGATCATGACGGATATGGACCAGCTTCCCTTCGTCACGAGCGTGTACAAGCGCGATCTCGAGATGGAGAAGTATTTCATCGGATACCTCAAGCACCCCTACATCTCGTTCTATTCCGGCCGTGGCTGCAAGAGCCGCTGCACCTTCTGCCTCTGGCCGCAGACCGTGGGCGGGCATACCTACCGCACCCGTTCGGTCGCGCACGTCATCGAAGAGATCAAGTATTGCCTGAAGGAATTCCCTCAGACGAAGGAGTTCTTCTTCGACGACGACACCTTCACCGATAACCTCCCGCGCGCCGAAGAGATCGCCCGCGAGCTGGGCAAACTCGGCGTGACGTGGTCGTGCAACGCCAAGGCCAACGTGCCCTACGAGACCCTGAAGGTTCTCAAGGATAACGGCCTGCGCCTGCTGCTCGTCGGCTACGAGTCCGGCAACCAGCAGATCCTGAACAACATCAAGAAGGGCATGCGCGTCGAAGTCGCGGAGAAGTTCACCAAGAACTGCCACGAACTCGGCATCGCCATCCACGGCACCTTCATCGTCGGCCTGCCGGGCGAGACGAAGGAGACGATCCAGGAGACGATCGCCTTCGCCAAGCGCATCAACCCGCACACGATCCAGGTCTCGCTGGCCGCGCCCTATCCGGGCACCTTCCTCTACAAGCAGGCGGTGGAGAACGGCTGGCTCGACGTCGAGAACGCCGAACTCGTGGACGAGAACGGCGTGCAGATCGCGCCGCTGCACTACCCGCACCTGTCGCACTCGGAGATCTTCTCCGCGGTCGAGGAGTTCTACCGGAAGTTCTACTTCCGCGCCCCGAAGATCGCCTCGATCGTCAACGAGATGGTCCGCTCGCCCGAAATGATGAAGCGCCGCCTGCGCGAGGGCGTCGAGTTCTGGCACTTCCTCCGGGACCGCAAGGCCGCCGCGTAACGCTAGGCGCCACGCCATCAAAACAGGAAAGGCCGGGCACCCGCCCGGCCTTTCTTGCTTCCAGGGCTCGGCCCTGGACCCGCGAGAGGGCTCGTCCTCTCGACACCCCGTGACGAGAGAATTCCCGTGAAGCGACTGGTCGTCACCGCCGACGATTTCGGCCTCAGCCGTGAGGTCAACGAGGCCGTCGAGCAGGCCCATCGCGACGGCATCCTCACTGCGGCAAGCCTGATGGTGTCGGCGCCCGGCGCCGCCGACGCCATCGCCCGTGCGCGGCGGACGCCGTCCCTGCGAGTCGGGCTGCATCTCGTGCTGGTCGAGGCGTGGCCGACCCTGCCGCCCGCAGAGCTTCCCGATCTGACGGACGGGCAGGGGCTGATGCGGCGCGACATGGAGCGCCTCGGACTCGACCTCGCCCTGAAGGCGAGCGCCCGGCGGCAGCTCGCCGCTGAGATCCGGGCGCAGTTCGAGGCGTTCCGCGCGACCTGTCTGCCGCTCGATCACGTCAACGCGCACAAGCACTTCCACATCCACCCGCTCATCGCCGGAATGGTGCTGCGGATCGGCTGTGATTACGGGATGCGGGCGCTGCGGGTGCCACGCGAGCCGCGCGATCTGCTGCGGCGCGCCGAGCCCGGTTTCCAGCCCAAACCCGCCCTCGATACGGCGCCCTGGGCGGCCCTTCTCGCCGTGCGCGCCCGGCAGGCGGGCCTGCTGATCCCGACCCGGACGCTCGGCCTCGCATGGTCCGGCGCGATGACCCCGGAGCGCGTCACCGCCCTGCTGCGCCACCTGCCGGACGGCCTCACCGAACTCTACACCCACCCGGCAACCGCAGGCGGCTTCCCCGGCGAGGCTCCGGGCTACCTTTATGCCACCGAGCGGGACGCGCTGATCGCGCCGCAGGCGCGGGAGGCTGTCGAGCAGGGCGGAGCGATTCTGGGCGGCTTCTCGGATTTCCTGCCCTAGGAGTCCGCGCGAAGGGAGCGCCGATCTCACAGCGTGCAGGAGCCCGCATCCCCCCCATCGAGCGATCAGGCGATCGGATCAGCGTCAGGGGCAGCCGTTGAGCGCAGCCTGCCGGTTCACTGAGGCTGGCTCAGGCGCAATGGTGCCCCAACGCTGATCGAAATCAACGCCGGTCTATAGGTTGAAGGGCATCCTCCGAGGCGAGGCCTGAAGACTACCCGGAAACGTCCAAGCGGAGCAGGGGATCTGAGGCCGCCTCGATAGGGCCCGAACCGCGAGGAAGGGCCCCGCGCAGACTGCTTCAAAGCCGAGAGGAACGCGGATCCATGAGACGACGCGCCGCCCTCGTTTCCCTTGCCGTCGCAGCGGGCTTGGCGGGCACAGCCGCCTCGGCTGCCGGGCTGGATTGCGGCGCACCGTCGGCGCCGCACCCGGAGGCCGACGCCGTCCTGACCCAGGCGATCGTCTCGCCGCAACCTGAGACGAATGCCGGCACGGCGCTCGCATCCGCCATACAGCGGCTCAAGAGCCAGGGCGTGTCGCGCGCGATCATCGTCGATCGCGCCATCGCCGCCTACTGCCCGCTCGTCGCCCGGGATGAAAGCCTGACGCTCGACCGCCAACGCGAGGCGGTCCGGCGCTTCGCCTCGGCGCTGACGAGCCTCGTCTACGATCCCCCCGGCCCGAACGAGGGCGAGACCGCGTTCATCCTGAGCCTGCCGGTGAAGCCGGCCCTGTCGCTCCAGATCGATGCCGCAGCCGCCAAAGCGGGCAAGACCCGCGAGGCCTGGATCCTGGAGGCGATCCAGGCCCGGTTGGCGGGCGACTGATACGGTTTCCGCTTGATCAAAGCGGGAACCGTATCGGTCAGCCCGCGCGGCGCTTGAGCGAAGCCCAAATCCGCCATCCCGAAGGGATCAAACGGATTTGGTATGACTCCGAACCGCCAACCGGACGGATCCGGCTACTTCACCGTCGCGTGCTCGCGGGCGACCGTGCCCGGCGTGCGGCCGGCTTCCTTGCCCTCGGGGCGATCCGCATCCGGCTGCTTCGGCGGCGGCCCGAGGAAGGCCGGGACCACGAAGAAGGCCGCGATCAGCGTGAAGAACAGCGATAGCGCGAGCAGCTCGCCCATGCTGGCGGTGCCGGGATGGCTCGACAGCATCAGCGAACCGAAGGCCGTGCCGGTGGTCAGCGCCGAGAAGAAGATCGCCCGCGTCAGGCTGGAGGCCAGCATGTCGACGACGCCGGCGCGCCACGCGATCACGTAGTAGATGTGGAAGGCCACCCCCACCGCCAGCATCAGCGGCAGGGCGATGATGTTGGCAAAGTTCAGCGGCATGCCGATGACCTTGAGCGCCATCAGCGTCCACAGCGTCGCCAGCACCAGCGGCCCGAGCGTCATCGCCACGTCCCAGGGTTTGCGCAGCGCGACCGAGAGCAGGATGAAGATCAGCGCGAGCGCCGTCAGACCCGCCTGCACGAAGGCACCGAGGATGGTGTAGCTCGACTCGGTCGTGGCGATCGGCGCGCCCGTGGCGTGGGGATCGACCGTCTGCACCTCCTTGGCGAAGCGGCGCAGCACCTCGTCGTCGTTCGAGTCGCCCTTCGGGTGGACCTCAATGCGGGCGCGGCCGTCGCTCGTCACCCACTCGGCCTTCAGGGGCTTGGGCAGGTTGTCGAGGGTGATCTTCTTCGGATCGAGCAACCCGGACAGGCGGCTCATCAGCGTCTTGAGATCGGTGGTCAGCGCGACGCTGGCGGCCTCGCGCTTCTCCGCCGGGGCGGCGGCGAGGGTGTCGAGGGTGCCCGAGAGGCGGTCCGCCGCCTTGGCGCCGGCCGAATCGCCGCTCGCGATGGTCTTCAGCGCCGCGGCCGTGTCCTTGAGCGCCTTGACGTTCTCCGCATCCGTCGGCGGCGCCGGCTTGCGCGCCGGGTTGAGGGCCGGGCCGAGGAGCTGCGCCGTCTCTTGGATCGTGGCGAGCTTCTGGTCCTGGTCGCGGGGCACGAAGGTGTCGATCGAGATCACCTTGGCGACCGCGTCGAGCCCTTCCAGACGCTTCGACAGCGCCGGGACCGCATCGACATTCGGCGCCAGCACGTCGATCGAGTTCGGGCTGGTGGCCGGGTCCTTGATCAGGTCGAGATAGGTCGCGATCGACTCCACCTTCGGGCTGCGAAGGTGCATCGGGTTGGAATCGAAGGGCAGCTTCAACAGCAGCGGGATACCGGCGAGGGTGATCAGGCCGACGAAGATCAGCACCCACTTGCGATGCTCGATGATCCAGTGATCGACGCCCGCCATCCACGTCGTCTCGACCGCCCGCTTCTCGCCGCGCGGGTTGAACACCGCGATCAGGGCCGGGAGCAGGGTGAGCGAGAACAGGTAGGCCACGATCATGCCGACGCCGGCAATGAGGCCGAGTTCGGACACGCCGCGGAACTGCGTGGGCAGGAAGGCGAAGAAGCCGGCGAGCAGCGAGACCGCTGCGAGCGTCAGCGACCAGCCGACGCCGCGTGCCGCCCCCCGCAGCGCCGCATCGACGCTGCCGAGTTCGTAGCGGTCGGCCCGGTAGCGCACGGCGAACTGGATGCCGAAATCGATGCCGAGCCCCACGAACAGGGCGGCGAAGGCCACCGAGATCGGGTTCAGCTCGCCCACCATGATGAGGCCGAGGGCGGCCGTCACGACGAGACCCGCGAAGGTCGTGATCAGAACCGAGATGACGAGCGGGCCGGAGCGCAGCGCCAGCCACAGGAACAGGACGATGGCGGCGGTCGTCAGCGAGTAGTTGAGGAAAGCGTCGTCGGCGAGCGTCGCGAACTCGTCGTCGGCCACGGCCACCGGCCCGGTCAGGCGGATGCGCAGGCCGTGCGCCGCGTCGATGTTCTGCTCGGCGGCCAAGCGCCGGATCAGCTTGGTCGCCTCGCGACCCGGCTCCAGCGCGTTGTAGTCGAGCACCGGCTGGATCATCACGAACTTGCGGGTGTCCGTGGTCTCGCTGCGCCCGCCCGCGAGCAGGGTCTGCCACGACATCCGGGCGCGCTGCCCGTCGAGGGTCTTGCGCAGGGTCCCGTCGATCTGCTCCATCGGCTGGGCGAGGTCTTCGAGCTTGGCGTCGCCGCTCTTCACGCCCTTCACGCCGAGGGAGAGCACCCGCATCACGCCGCGCAGCGACGGGTCGGCCGCCAGCGGCCCGAGAAGGCCCTGCTGCTCGATCAGGCGCTGGGTGGTCTTCTCCAGCTCCTCCTGCGACATCAGCAGGAGGCCGTTGCGGTCGAAGAACGGGCCGCCATCGGGCCGGTACACCGTCTCGATCTCGGAGCGGTGCGCCTTGAGCGCTTCGGCAAAGCGTGCGGCGGCTTCCTCGGCGATCTCCGGCGTCTCGCCGTCGATCACCGCGGCCACGAGATTCGTGCGCTGCGGGAACGCCTTCTCGAAGGCGATCTCGTCCTTGCGCCAGGAGACACTCGGCTCGATCAGCCGCTCGACATCGGTATTGATGCGGAACAGGTGGGCGGCCGCGCCTGCGCCCGCGACCGTAAGGAGCGCCGCAGCCACCAGTACCAGCCAGCGGCGCCTGACGGAAAACGCGACGAGACGTTCGATCACGTAAAACCCTGTCTGCCTAACGATCCGACCTGTCCCCTCGTGACGACGGGCCGGGACGCTTGGGTCCCGTCCTCCCCGCGACACAGGACGCGGCGTCCTCAGCAGGCGGCGACGCGCCGAATCGATCCTCGTCTTGGCTCGCGGGCCGTGACCCTCGCGAGCGAGAAGCCGGGAGGGGCGCCGACGGCCGGCGACCCCTTTCCGTCGAGCACGGACCGCGCGAAGAGCTTGATAAAACTCCAGCCGATCATTCGTGTCGTTGGCGCGCTACCTACTTGTCCCGGCGGGGGAATGCAACGCGGCCCGGCAAACCGGTCCGATCCAGCGGCGGCGGTGCGATTGCGCACTGCAACCGGATTGCGCGACGATATCGCTTCGCACAAGCATTCTGGACGATGTCGGCTTCATGACGGGCGCGCGGACGCCGCACGAGAAATCGTGAACGTGTTTCGCACCCTTTCGCCCCCAACGGCTTGTCCGTGCAGAGGAACGGTCAAAAATCTGCCGCAGAATGCGGAAATCAGACGATCATTCCCGTTCTGGATCGCGCGGCCACGGGCTTCGTCCCCGAAGCCGGAGGCCGGCTGCGAGACCGGCACGACACACTCTCTCGAAATCGCGCTCACCGCGCGCCCTCTCGGAACAGTTCCAGCCTAATGCGCTGGAACTCCTGTCCTTCTCACGCTAAGCAGCCCGGCTAAGTCCGGAACCCGCGCATCTAAGGAGCCGCGTCTTGGGAATCCCCATACGGTACGTCGCGAAGATCGGCGGTTACATCCTCAAGCAGCACATCACGGGACGGAAGCGCTACCCGCTCGTCATGATGATGGAGCCGCTGTTCCGCTGCAATCTCGCTTGCGCCGGCTGCGGGAAGATCGATTACCCCGACGAGATCCTGAACAAGCGCCTCCCGGTGGACGAGGCGCTCGAATCCGTGCGCGAGTGCGGTGCACCGGTGGTCGTGATCGCCGGCGGCGAGCCGCTTCTCCACAAGGATCTACCGCAGATCGTGCAGGGCATCATCGCGCAGAAGAAGTTCGCGATCGTCTGCACCAACGCGCTGCTCCTTGAGAAGAAGATCAAGGACTACAAGCCGAGCCCCTACTTCACGTGGTCGATCCATCTCGACGGTGACAAGGAGATGCACGACGGCTCGGTCTGCCAGCGCGGCGTCTACGACAAGGCGGTGGCGGCGATCGCGAAGGCCAAGGAGATGGGCTTCCGCGTCACCATCAACTGCACCTTCTTCAACAATTCCTCGCCGGACAAGATCGCCGACTTCTTCGATTCGGTGACCCGCATGGGCATCGACGGCATCACCGTCTCGCCCGGCTACGCCTACGAGCGCGCACCGGACCAGAAGCACTTCCTCAACCGCAAGGCGACCAAGGATCTGTTCCGCGGCGTGTTCCGGCACGGCAAGGAGAAGGGCCGCGAGAAGTGGACCTTCCAGCAGTCGGGCCTGTTCCTCGACTTCCTGGCCGGCAACCAGACCTACCATTGCACCCCGTGGGGCAACCCGACCCGCACCGTGTTCGGCTGGCAGAAGCCCTGCTACCTGCTCGGCGAGGGCTACGCGGCGACCTTCAAGGAGCTGATGGAAGAGACCGACTGGGACGCCTACGGCACCGGCAACTACGAGAAGTGCGCCGACTGCATGGTCCACTCGGGCTATGAGGCCTCCTCGGTGGTCGATTCGGTCAAGAAGCCGTGGAAGCCGCTGATCCATGCGATCCGCGGCATCAAGACGGAAGGCGACATGGCCCCCGAGATCAACCTCGAGAACCAGCGCCCGGCCGAGTTCGTGTTCTCCCGCAACGTCGCCCAGAAGCTGTCCGAGATCAAAGCCTCGGGCGTCGACACCAAGCAGGAAGCCCGCAAGCGCACTGCCGCCTGAGCGACGCGCTTCTCCGCTTCTCATGAAAGACCCGCGCGGCACCGGCCGCGCGGGTCTTTTCGTTTGGGGCGTCGCGCTGGAAAGCGAGCGCGCCACGGCCATGCTGAGGGCTGAGCGCCCCTCGCGGAACGCCCGCTGCGGCCGTCACGGCAGAGGGGAGGCGACCGCGAACCTCGCAAGGCGGCCTTACAGCAGGCCGAGCCCCGGCCCGAGCCGGGCGCGGCAACGGGCGAGCGCCGCGAAGGCCGCCGAGGAATCGCGGCCAAGCCGAATCAGCTCACCGATCCGGGCGCGGCCGCGCAGCAGCGCGCCGAGCACCGCCCGGATGTCCGGCTCACCCTCCGGCGTCAGAGCCGAGGCCGCGAAGGCGGGCAGGGCGCGTCCTGCGGGGTCGCAGACCACCCGGATCGCCGCAAAGGGGAGGGCGTGGCGGGCGGCGTAGGCGGCGGCCACATGCGATTCCATATCGACGGCCAGGGCGCCGGTGCGCGCATGCAAAGCCGCCTTGTCAGCAACGGTCATGACCGCGACCGCGGAGCCGACGAGGCCGCCCGCGACGACGCGATCCGGCGCATCGGTCAGGCGCTCGGACAGGCGGCGGGCAAGCTCGGGATCGGCGGGGAAGCACTGGTCCGCGTCGAGATGCGTGCCGATGACGACGTCGCCCGGCCGCAGGGCGGGGTCGAGCCCCCCGGCGATTCCAAAGCTGACCACCGCACGCAGATCACCGGGAGACCGGCGGTCGAGCGCAGCCCGCAACCGCTCGGGATTGCCGCCGGCCTGGATCGTCTCGACGCCCGGCCCGGCGGCGATGCGGGCCTCGCGGGCCAATCCCGCGACCGCGAGGATTGCTCCACCCGTCACCGCGTCGGACACCACCGGGTCCTGGATAACACGCTCAGCACCTTGCCGAGCTCGGCGAACGGCGAACTCGACACGTAGACGAGGTCGCGGTTCCGCATGCGGAAGCTCTGGGTCAGGAACATGCCTTGCGCGTCGCGCAGGTTCACCCGATACACCACCGGCACCTGCGGCGAGGACAGCAGCGGCGAGTTCGGCCGCAGCCGCCGCACCACCGCCGCCGGCTCGTAGCGGAAGATGAACACGCCCGCCGGATCGGCCTGGATCTCGCGCAGGCCCGAGGCGCGCGCCAGCGCCTGCGACAGCGTCAGCCCATCGGCCGTGAACGGCACCTCGGTGGTGTTGCCGAGGGCACCCACCGCCAGGAAGGTCTGCGGATCGCGCACGAGGGTCAGCGTATCGTTCGGCCGCACGAAGATGTTCTCGCGCGGGTTGGCGACCACGGTCGTCATCGGAACGGTGACGGTGCGGTTGCCGCGCGAGAGCCGCACGAAGGTCTCGGAGACCGGGGTGCGCACGCCGCCGGCCTGGGCGATGACGTCGAGCAGGCGGTCGCCGCGGCCCGAGAGCGGCACGCGCATGCCCGTAGCCGCCTCACCGGTGACGGTGACGGATTGCGAGACCGGCTTGGTGACGGAGACGAGCACCTGCGGCTGGATCGCCTTGCCGGCGAGTTCGGTCTCGATCAGCGCCTGGACGTCCTGAGTGCGGCGTCCGACGACCTTGATGCGGCCGGCATAGGGAACGGTGATGCCGCCATCGGGTCCGACCACCTGTTCGGGAATCAGCGCGGACTTGGAGCCGGCCGAGAAGCGGTCGGAAACGAGCGGGCCGGAGAACAGGCCGCCGGAGCCGGCTTCCCAGACCTGAACCGCCACGTAGTCGCCGACGCCGATCACCGGTTCGAGCGCCGGGCGGCTGTCGCCGAAGGTGACGAGAAGGCTGTCGAGGGGGCGGGTGCGCAGGGCCTCGACGAGGGCCGGGGTGATGTCGATGATTTCGTAGCGGGCGAACAGACCTTCGGCGGTGGCGACGTCGGCGCCGCTCTCGATCGCCGAGGTGGTCGGCCCCGCGGCCGGCAGGATGGAGCACCCCGACACCGCCGTAGCGGTGAGGAGAGCGATGGCTAGAGCGCGCATTCAGGCCGCCTGACGGTTTTTCTCATCGGGGTGGGTAGCCGAAACCGGCCAAGCTGTCCGTGGCGAGGCCGCCACACCGGGCGGGCGAGCACCGAACCGGGCCGCCTTTCCCCGTAGCCCACACCTCTCCCGCCCTCATCGCAGGCGTGGCTCCATCGAATCGACGGCAGGAGGGGAAGGGGCGAAGGATGGTCCCGGCGCCGAACTCCGCTACCTGTCTGCCTCCGGCCAAGCCGGCGCCGCCCGATCCGCGACGGGGCCGGGCGTCCGGCGCAGGCCCACATCGCTCCTTCAAGGCGTTGGATGACCGTTCCCCGATCCTCCGCCCCGACCGTCCTTGTGGTGATGGGCGTCTCGGGCTCCGGCAAGAGCACGGTGGCCGCGCTGCTGGCCGAGCGGCTCGGCTGGACCTTCGCCGACGGCGACGATTTCCACACGCCCGACAGCATCGCCCGGATGCATGACGGGCTCCCGCTCGACGACGCGGCGCGTCAGCCCTGGCTCGGCCGCATCCGCGCCTGGATCGACGCGCGAATCGCGGCCGGAGAGAACGCCGTCGTCGCCTGCTCGGCCCTCAAGCAGGCCTACCGCCGGGCGTTGATCAGCGATCCCCGGCGGGTGCGCATCGTCTTCCTCGAAGGGAGCCGGGCGGTCATCCAGGACCGGATCCGGGCACGGCACGGCCATTTCATGCCGGCTTCGCTCCTCGACAGCCAGTTCGCCGCCCTCGAACCGCCTGGCCCGGAGGAAGATCCGATCACCGTCGGCATCGAGGAGGGGCCCGATGCCATCGTCGCGGCGGTCGCCACCCGTCTCGGCATCCCCGCGGGCGATATCTGCGGATAGGAGAGAGCATGGCCATCGCCCTCGTCGTCTCCGACGTCGACGGAACGCTCGTCACCGACGACAAGCGGCTCACGCCGGCTGCGATCGCGGCGGTGCGGCGGCTCGGCTCCGCCGGGATCGGCTTCACCCTGGCTTCCAGCCGCCCGCCGGCCGGCCTGCGCCACCTCGCCGAGGCGCTCGATCTGCGGCTGCCCCTGGGCGCCTTCAACGGCAGCACCGTCTGTACGCCCGATCTCCGGCCGATCTCGGAGCGGTTGATCCCCGAATCGGTCGCCCGCGAGGCGGCCGCGCGCTTCCTTGCGGCCGAGATCGACCTCTGGGTGTTCGCGGACGGCGCCTGGAACCTGCGCGACGACCAAGCGCCCTATACCGACCTCGAGCGCCGCACCTTGCAGACGGCGCCCCGCGTCGTTCCGGACCTGTCACCCCTGCTCGGCCGGGCGGCCAAGATCGTCGGCGTGAGCCGCGACCATGCCGGGCTGGCGCGGCTGGAAGAGGCGCTCGCGGCGGAACTGGATGGGCGGGCCGCCGTGCATTGCTCGCAGCCCTACTATCTCGACGTGACACCGCCCGGCATCGACAAGGGCAGCTTCGTCGCCGACCTCGGCCGCCAGCTCGGCATCCCGCGGCAGCGAATCGCCACGCTGGGCGATGCGGCCAACGACATCGCCCTGTTCCGGGAAAGCGGATTGTCGATCGCCATGGGCAACGCCGCCCCCGCGGTCCAACAGGCGGCCTCCGCGGTGACCTCCGGCAACAACGAGAACGGTTTCGCCCGCGCGATCAATCGGTTCGTGTTCGGGGATACCTGAAACCGGCGCCCGCGGCCGGGCGAACGACTGTGCCTCTTCGGCGACAGGGCCGGCGCCGCGGGTCTCGGCATCCTCAGGGATTTGCCCGGACTCCACGTTCCCGCCTCATTTGGCCCCGACCCAGGACAGACAAACTGAGCCGTAACGAGTGACCCTCGCCCGGCTTCCGCGGCACTCGCTCCCTCGAGGGGGAGCGCCGGCCAACGGGAGACGGAGCGAGGCACCGAAAACGACCGGGTCCCCCATGCGTCTTGTCCTCGCCGCCCTTCTTGCCGCCGCTCCGGCGTCGGCCTTCGCCCAGGAGGCGGCACGGGACAACATCGATGCGCTGATCGCCGAACAGGCCCGGGCCAACAAGGTGCCCGAGGCGTTCGTCCATCGCGTGGTCAAGCGGGAGAGCAACTACAACGCCCGCGCCAAGGGCGGCTCGGCGCTGGGCCTGATGCAGATCAAGCACGCCACCGCCCGCGGCCTCGGCTACACTGGCGACGCGGCCGGGCTCTACAATCCCGAGATCAACCTGAAATACGGCATCGCCTATCTCGCCGGCGCCTACCGCGCCGCCAAGGGCGATCTGGAACAGGCCTACCGCTACTACAACCGCGGCTATTACTACGCCGCCAAGCGCCTCGGCATCGACGCCACCCCGCCCGACGCCGAAAGCGCGACGACCGTCGCCTCGGCTACGTCCCCCGCCAATGCGAATGCCCGGTCCGCCAACGGCTTCGACGGTATGTTCGCCCTGCGCGGCAACGCGCCCGCCGCGGGCGCCCAGCAGGCGCTGGCCTACGCTGCGCCGGGCCCCGGCCCGACCGACGCCGTCGAGGTGCCGCTGCCGCCGCGCCGGCCGACCGCTCTCTCCGCCGAGTCCTTACAGGTCGCGAGCCTCGCGCAGCCCGCCGCTCCGCAGCCGCAGGCCTCGATCCAACCGCAAGCCGCGATCGCGCAAGCTGCCGCGGCGCAGGCAATGGCCGCCGTGGACGCCGTCGAGGTGCCGCTGCCGCCGCGTCGTCCCTCTGAGACCGTGCTCGCGGCGCTCCCGCGGCCGGCACTCGCCATCGCGGCGCGCAAACCCGCCGAGCCCGCCCCGATCCGGGAGGCTTCGGCCGCTCCCGTCACACCTTGAGGCGATGGTCTGTCCATAGAGAAACCGGCACTCTAGCCAGTCGCCGTTCCTGCGGTTATACAGCCCGCCTCGAATCTCCGTTACGCAACGCGGTGCCATCGGCGATCCTCAGACATGAGGATGCCTTGGGCGCCCTTTTTGCCTGAGGTACACTCCCATGGCCGTCCCGAAGCGAAAGACCTCCCCCTCCCGCCGCGGCATGCGCCGCTCCGCCGACGCCCTCAAGGCCCCGACCTATGTCGAGGACAAGGACTCGGGTGAGCTGCGCCGTCCGCACCATATCGACCTGAAGACCGGCATGTATCGCGGCCGTCAGGTGCTGAAGGTGAAGTCCGCCGAGGCGTAAGGCGACCGCCCGAGCGCCGACCGCCCGTCTCGGGCCGCGGCGCAACGGGTGCCCTGTCAGCGATGCGAAGAACCGGCCGTCAGGCCCGTTTTGCGAAGGCCGCATTCCGCGCGTAGAGCGCGGTTGCGGCCTTCGTGCGTTCCAGGCGCGCGGGACGCAAGGCGGGATCGGCGCTGACGATCAGTTGGGTCAGAAAACTCGCCATCGGGCGGCGGCCCCGGATGCGGGGACCGGTGCAGGTGCTCGCTTCGGCCACGAGTGCGCGCGAGGACATGTCCGGGCGGGCGTCATGGTCCTGATCGGCACAATCGGTCTCGAAACGGTCCATTCGCGTCACGCCTCCGGCCTCGCACGCATTCTCGTGCAAGGCCGGGGCCGACGTTAACCGGATCTTAACGATCTGTCTCGCGCCACCGTGCGCGAAAGAGCGCGCAGATTCGCACTCTCTCCCGCATCGTCCGACCGGACGCGCGGCAAGCGTCCTTCGGGACGAGGCCCTACTTGCGGGCGAGCGATTCGAGGCGGGCCTGCATCTCCGCCATCTGCTTCTTCAGCTCGTCGAGGTCGGCCGGCCCGGTGACGGCGGGGGTCGGAGCCGGGGCGGGGGGCGCGGCGGGCATCGTGCCCGGCGGCGGACCACCGGGGCCGAAGCCGCCGGTGAACATCTTCATCGCATCGCCGAAGAAAGTCATGTTGGCCCGCACCTGCTCCTGCAGCGCCTGCTGGAAGGCGGAGGGGCCGAAGCTCTGGGCCATCTTCTCGCGAAGGCCGTCCTGATCCTTGGCGAAGTTGGCCATGGAGAATTCAAGGAAGCTCGGCACCATCGTGCGCATGCTGTCGCCGTAGAAACGGATCAACTGCCGCAGGAAGGCCACCGGCAACAGGTTGTCGTCGCCGGCCTTGTTCTCCTGCTCGAAGATGATCTGGGTCAGCACCGAGCGGGTGATGTCGTCGCCCGAGCGTGCGTCGTAGACGATGAAGTCCTCGCCGTTCTGCACCATCGTCGCGAGATCTTCGAGCGTGACGTAGGTGGAGGTGCCGGTGTGATAGAGCCGGCGATTGGCGTATTTCTTGATGACGGTCTGATGCGCCCTGCCGGTCTCGGCCATCGTTGCGACACCTCCCGCTTCGCTCATGAGTCTGCGCAAAGCTCAACGCTCCGCCATGATCGGCTGCCCGCCTGCGCAGGCTAGGCTCTACATTCGTCGGAACCGACCTTAAGGCTTTCGCGGCGCGGCGAAAACAGCAATTTATCCCTGTCCCCGCAGAATCCGGTGCACTCGATCGCGGTCGTCTGCGCGACGTTCCGCCCATGTTGTCCGTAAGCCCGCTTGACTTCGAGAGGTGTGCGCTCTTCATCCGGTGAACGGCAGGTCGCGGCCCGGACATTCTGGTCTACCAAATATCGCACCGCCGAATGAGGAGAACGTCACGATGGCAGCCAGTGAAGATATCGTCATTGTCGGTGCGGCGCGTACGCCGGTCGGCTCGTTCGCCGGCGCCTTCGGTTCCGTGCCGGCCCACGAACTCGGCGCCACGGCGATCAAGGCCGCCCTGGAGCGCGCAGGCGTTTCGCCGGACGACGTGGACGAGGTGATCTTCGGCCAGGTGCTCACCGCTGCCGCCGGGCAGAACCCGGCCCGCCAGGCCGCCATCGCCGCCGGCATCCCCGAGAAGGCGACCGCGTGGGGCCTCAATCAGGTTTGCGGCTCGGGCCTGCGCACCGTCGCGGTCGGCATGCAGCAGATCGCCAACGGCGACGCCAAGGTGATCGTGGCCGGCGGCCAGGAATCGATGTCGCTGAGCCCGCACGCCCAGTACCTGCGCGGCGGCCAGAAGATGGGCGACCTCAAGCTCGTCGACACCATGATCAAGGACGGCCTGTGGGACGCCTTCAACGGCTACCACATGGGCCAGACCGCCGAGAACGTCGCCCAGGCCTTCCAGCTCACCCGCGAGCAGCAGGACCAGTTCGCGGTCCGCTCGCAGAACAAGGCCGAGGCCGCCCGCAAGGAAGGCCGCTTCAAGGAAGAGATCGTCCCCGTCACCGTGAAGGGCCGCAAGGGCGACACGATCGTCGACACCGACGAGTACATCCGTGACGGCGCCACCGTCGAGGCGATGGCCAAGCTCAAGCCCGCCTTCGCCAAGGACGGCACCGTGACCGCGGCCAACGCCTCGGGCCTCAACGACGGCGCCGCCGCGCTCGTGCTGATGTCGGCCTCCGAGGCCGAGCGCCGGGGCATCACGCCGCTTGCGCGGATCGTCTCCTGGGCGACCGCGGGCGTCGATCCCAAGGTGATGGGCACGGGCCCGATCCCGGCCTCGCGCAAGGCTCTCGAGAAGGCCGGCTGGAAGCCCTCCGACCTCGACCTGATCGAGGCGAACGAGGCCTTCGCAGCCCAGGCTCTGGCCGTGAACAAGGATATGGGCTGGGACGACGAGAAGGTGAACGTCAATGGCGGCGCCATCGCCATCGGCCACCCGATCGGAGCCTCCGGCGCCCGCGTCCTCATCACCCTGCTGCACGAGCTGAAGCGCCGCGACGCCAAGAAGGGCCTCGCCACGCTCTGCATCGGCGGCGGCATGGGTGTCGCCATGTGTGTCGAGCGGGTCTGAGCGATCGGCTCCAGGGGAGGGCGCTCGGCGCCCTCCCCACACCAAACCTCAAGCTGAATTTGACGAAACCAGCTTGAGGGTTTGTGAAATTTAAATGCGATGCGGGCTCGCGGTCGCCCGGATAAACAGGCGGGGATGACGCGCGGCGCCCCGCTCCTGCGAAGGCGGTGACAGGATCCTTGCCATGTCCGCCGCACGCCTAGCAGGTGTTTCGCGAACCGGCTTAACAACAACCCGATACGGGATCACGGAGGAAACTATGGCTCAGGAACGCGTCGCCCTCGTCACGGGCGGAACGCGCGGCATCGGCGCCGCGATCTCGAAGCGCCTGAAGGATAAGGGCTACAAGGTCGCCGCCAATTACGGCGGCAACGACGAGGCGGCCAACGCCTTCAAGGCCGAGACCGGCATCCCGGTGTTCAAGTTCGACGTCGGCGATCTCGCGAGCTGCGAGGCCGGCATCAAGGCGATCGAAGCCGAACTCGGCCCGATCGACGTCCTGGTGAACAACGCCGGCATCACCCGCGACGGCGCCTTCCACAAGATGACCTTCGAGAAGTGGCAGGCGGTGATCCGCACCAACCTCGACTCGATGTTCACCTGCACCCGTCCGCTGATCGAGGGAATGCGCTCGCGCAACTTCGGCCGCATCATCATCATCTCGTCGATCAACGGCCAGAAGGGCCAGGCCGGCCAGACCAACTACTCGGCGGCCAAGGCCGGCGTGATCGGCTTCGCCAAAGCGCTGGCGCAGGAGAGCGCCTCGAAGGGCGTCACCGTGAACGTCGTGGCCCCCGGCTACATCGCCACCGAGATGGTGATGGCGGTGCCGGAAGACATCCGTAACAAGATCATCTCGACGATCCCGACCGGCCGCCTCGGCGAAGCCGACGAGATCGCCCATGCGGTCGAGTACCTCGCCAGCGACGAGGCCGGCTTCGTCAACGGCTCGACGCTGACGATCAACGGCGGCCAGCACTTCGTCTGATCGACTCCTTTTCGCCAAGCCTTTCGGAGGCCGCCGGTCCGCTCGACGGGCCGGCGGCCTTCGCCGTTTCGCGGCAGGCATGCTCGCTTGCCCGGACAAAATACTTTATGCCGCCCTCCGAACATCCCCCGATGGCTCTCTCGATGAACCGGCTGTGCTGCGCCTTGCGCTGATCATGCGGCGGAACCTGCCCCGGCTGGCCGGTTTCGCCACCATCCCGCTGATCCGAGCGGTGTTTCTGCTCGCGCGGATGCTCGGCACCGACCGGGCGAGTGCGGCCGGCGGCCGGCTCGTTCGCCTCATCGGCCCGTTCCTGCCCTCGCACCGCACGGCGATGGACAACCTCCGCGCGGCCTATCCGAAGGAGGACGAGCGGCGGCTGCGGGCGATCGCGCTGGAGGCGTGGGACAATCTCGGGCGCACGGGCGCCGAATACGCCCATCTCGACACCATCTTCGATCACGACCCGGAGAACCTCGCGACCCAGCGCATGGACGTGCGCGGGCTCGAGCAGTTCTTCGCGATCCGCGACGATGGTCAGCCGGGGCTGATCTTCTCGGCCCATCTCGCCAACTGGGAATTGCCCGCGATCTGCGCGGAGAAGTTCGGGCTCGAGACCACCGCCGTGTTCCGGCCGCCGAACAATCCGGCCGCCGCACAGCTCGTGCAGGAAGTCCGCCGTAAGACCATGGGGGGGCTTGCCGCCTCCGGCCCCGGCGCCGTCTTCGCGATGCAGGGCGTGGTGGAGCGGGGCGGCCATCTCGGCCAGCTCATCGACCAGCATTTCACCCGCGGTGTGGTGGTGACGTTCTTCGGCCGGCCGGTGCTGGTCAACCCGCTGCTCGGCAAGCTCGCCCGGCACCACGATTGCCCGGTCCACGGCGCACGCGTGGTGCGCAAGGCGGGTGGGCGCTTCCTGCTCGAACTGACGCCGCCGCTCGACCTGCCCCGCGGCCCCGACGGGCAGATCGAGGTTCAGGGCGCGATGCAGGCGATGACGAGCGTCATCGAGGGATGGGTGCGCGAGCATCCCGGCCAATGGCTGTGGATGCACCGCCGCTGGCGGCCCAACATGCTCCCGAAGGGCACCCTGCCCACGCCGCCCGCCGGAGAAGCGCCGCGCGCTTGATCCGGGCGGACGACGCCTTGGCAAACCTCAGTCGGCCCACTCGCCGCGGCGCATCACCGGCACCGCCTCGCCCGCGGCGGTGATCCCGTCCACGTCGATCTCGGCCGAGCCGATCATCCAGTCGATATGGATCAGGCTGCGATTGGCGCCGCGCTCGGCGAGATCCGCCTCGCTCAAGCCCTCGCCACCGTTGCGGAAGCATTTCGAATAGGCCTGCCCCAGCGCGATGTGGCTCGCGGCGTTCTCGTCGTAGAGCGTGTTGTAGAACAACAGGCCCGAGGCCGAGATCGCCGAGGAGGCGGGCACCAGAGCCACCTCGCCGAGGCGAGCGGCGCCCTCGTCGGTGTCGAGCACCTTGGCGAGCACGTCGCTGCCGGTGCGCGCGTTCGCCTCGACGATGCGCCCCTCGGAGAAGCGCACGCGGATGTCGTCGATCAGGGTGCCCTGGTAGGAGAGTGGCTTGGTGCTGGCGACGTACCCGTCCACCCGCGCCCGGTGGGGCGTGGTGAACACCTCCTCGGTCGGGATGTTGGCGTTGCAGACGATGCCGTTCTTGGCCGTCGTCGCGCCGCCGCACCATTCGTGATCGTCGGCGAGCCCCACGGTGAGGTCGGTGCCGGGGCCGCGGAAGCGCAGGGCGGAGAAGCGGTCACCGTTGAGCCGCTCGGTGCGGCGGGCGAGATCGCGGTTATGCGCGCCCCAGGCCGCGACGGGATCGGGTCCGTCGATGCGCGAGGCGGAAAACACCGCATCCCACAGGCGCGCGACCGCCTCGTCCTCGGGCAGGTCGGGGAAGACCGTGCGCGCCCAGGGCTTGGTCGCGGCCGAGACGATGGTCCAGTTGGTGGAGAAGCCGGCGATCAGTTCCAGCGCCGGCACGTAGGCCTGCGAGCGCGAACGGTTGGCGCGGGCGACCTTGGACGGGTCCTGACCCGCCAGCAGGGACGGGTCGTCGCCCGAGATCGCGAGCCGGGCCGCGCCGTTCCGGTAGGCATCCGCCATGCCGGCATAGAGCCAGCCGGCGGCGCGGTCGAACGCCTCATCCGGCGCGTGGGCGAAGCGCGCCAGCGTCGCGGCGTCGTCCGCGTAGAAGGTGGTGACCAGCGCGGCGCCGGCCTTGTAGGCCTGCTCGGTGATGGCGCGGGCCAGCGGCACCGCTTCGAGCGGCGCCGTCATCACCAGTTCCTGGCCCGCTTGCAGCCCGAGGCCGACCCGCACGGCGACTTCCGCCAGCCGGTCGAGGCGCTCGGTGAAGGGGAGGGCGGCCGTGCCCGGCGTCTGGCTCATGGAATGGGTTCTCCAGGCTGTCTCGCCGCGCGCCGTCTTCCCGGCCCGGAACCGATCCCGTCAGACCGATCCGCGGCTCAGGCCGCGCGCGACCACGTGATGTCACCCAGATTTTCGCGGAAGGCAAAGCGCAGGAGGTGGTCGGAGACCACATTCTCCAGCCGTGTCAGGCCGGCGGGGTCGGGGGTGGCCACCTGCATCACCAGGGCGTCGGGGCTCGCCTCGAAGGTGCAGATCCGGTCCTCGCCGAACGGAACCCGGCCCTTGTCGCCGCTCTCCTCGACCGGGAACTTGTGGCTCCAATGGCGGCAGAGCTGCTTGAGGTAGCGGCTGGCTTCCGCGGTCGGCACCCGGGCCTGTGAGATGGGCATCAATGGTCTCCTTCAAAGTCGGTGCGGACGGGACGGCTCGGGACGCGGCCCGCAGGATGCGAGCCGGATGACGCGTCCCATCGCCCGCCGCTGCAGCGCGTCACCTTCGGGGAAAAGTGCACCGCACTGCGGTATGTGGGACGAGGGCCTAAAATCGTCATGCGACGAAACCGAGGCGGATCGCGTCGCCACCGGTTCCGGTAGAGGGCGATTGTCGGGGCGCAAGGGTTAACGATCTCATCATCCGGGCATCATTCCGGTTGCGCGCAAGGCTGATTCCCGGCCCTGTGACCCGGATCATGCAGCCATCTTGTGCGTTGCACAACAACCCGCCGACGCCACCGCGCGTTCCCGCGTGCGCCCCGTCACACCCGCTTTCAGACTGGGAGGGCCGGCGGCGGATCGTCCGAGAGCGCCACCACCTTGCCCGGATTGAGCCCGTCCTGCGGGTCGAGGGCAGCCTTCAACCGCCGCATCAGATCGAGGCCGACGGGGTCGGCGGTGCGGGCGAGTTCGTCACGCTTGATCAGGCCGATGCCGTGCTCGGCGGCGATCGATCCGTCCATGCGCTCGACGATGCCGTGGACGATGGCGTTGAAGCGGCCCCACTGGCTCAGGAACTCCGCCTTCTCCATGCCGACCGGCTGGGTCAGGTTGAAGTGGATGTTGCCGTCGCCGAAATGCCCGAACGGGCAGGGGCGCAGGCCCGGCATCGCCGCCTCGCAGGCGGCACTTGCCTCGTCCAGAAAGTCGGCGAGGCGCGAGAGCGGCAGCGAGACGTCGTGCTTGATCGAGCCGCCCTCCGCTTTCTGCACCTCGGGCAGCACCTCGCGCAGGCGCCACAGGGCGGCGTCCTGGGCCGCGCTGCCGCCGATTACCGCATCCTCCACCAATCCCGCCTCCATCGCCTCGGCGAGCAAGGCTTCCATCTTGGCGCGGGTGTCGGAGCCGGGCCGGGGTGAGGACAGCTCCACCAGGGCGTAGGCAGCATGGGAGCCGGAGAGCGGCGGGCGCACATCAATCCCGTGTCGCAGCACCATCTCCAGGCCGAAGCGGGGGATGTACTCGAAGGCCGTCAGCCCCCGGTCGGCACCGGCCCGGAGCCGCGCGAAGAGGGCGAGCGCCGCCTGCGCCGAGGCGAGGCCAACGAAGCCGACGCAGGTCGAGAGGGGCTTGGGGTACAGCTTCAGGGTCGCCGCGGTGATGATGCCGAGCGTGCCCTCCGAGCCGACGAAGAGGTGCTTGAGGTCGTAGCCGGCGTTGTTCTTGCGCAGCGCCTTGAGCCCGTTCCAGATCCGTCCATCGGCGAGCACCACTTCGAGCCCGAGCACGAGGTCGCGGGCATTGCCGTAGGCCAGTACCGCCAGACCCCCGGCATTGGTGGCGAGGCCGCCGCCGATCCGCGCCGTGCCCTCCGCCGCCCAGGAGAGCGGGAACAGCATCCCCGCCGCGTCGGCGGCGGCCTGCACGTCGGCGAGGATCATGCCGGCCTCCACCGTCATGCTGGCACCAAGGGGATCGATCGCCCGCAGCCGGTCGAGGCGATTGAGGGACAGCACGATCCCGCCGAAGGGCACGCCGCCGCCGACAAGCCCGGTATTGCCGCCCTGCGCCACCACCGGCACCCGCGCCTCGGCGCAGGCGCGCACCGTAAAGGCGACCTCCTCGGTCGTGCCCGGCGCCACGACGGCGAGCGCATGGCCGCGATAGAGCCCGCGCGACTCGACGAGATGCGGCGCGAGATCGGCCGGATCGGTGCGCACGTGCCGAAGGCCGAGCCGCTCGGAGAGCGTGGCGAGAAGGCGATCGTGGGAGAGGGGAGCGGTCATCGAGGGAGGGCTGAGGCGGGACGCACGACGGCGGCGTCCGGCTCAAATAGGCCGGGGGAACGGCATTTGCACCGAGGGGCGCGGATGCGGGGAAAGGCATGCGGGAAAATGGCACGCACCGGGCGCTGGCGGGTTTTCCTTCCGCAGCGGATCGCCGCCCGATCCGACCGTGTTTTCCGTCCCACCGAAGACGAGGCTTGAGGCGCCATGCTGTCCGTGATCCCGAACCCGCCGCGCACGGCGCTGCCGATCCATGGCAGTTCCGACCTGTTTCCGGTGCGCCGGGTCTATTGCGTGGGCCGCAACTACCGGGCCCATGCCCGCGAGATGGGCGCCGACGAGCGCGACCCGCCCTTCTTCTTCCTCAAGCCCGCCGACACGCTCCAGATCGTGCCGGAGGGCGCGACGATCGAGCATCCCTATCCGCCGCGCACCGAAAACTACCATTTCGAGGTGGAGCTGGTGGCGGCCCTCGGCCGGGGCGGGCGCGACATCCCGGTGGAGACCGCCGGCACCCATGTCTACGGCTACGCCGTCGGCCTCGACATGACCCGCCGCGACCTTCAGGACGAGGCCAAGCGGCAGGCGCGACCATGGGAGCTCGGCAAGGCGGCGGATTTCTCCGCCCCCATCGGCGCCCTGCGGCCGGCGGGCGTCATCGGTCATCCGCGCTCGGGCGCGATCACCCTGGACGTGGATGGCGCCGAGCGCCAGCGGGGCGACCTCTCCGAGATGATCTGGTCGGTGCCGGAGCAGGTCGCGCTGCTCTCCACCTATTTCGAGCTGCATCCCGGCGACCTGATCCTCACCGGCACGCCCGCGGGCGTCGGGGCGGTGCAACGCGGCCAGACCATGCGCGCGCGGATCGAGGGCGTGGGAGCGATCGCGCTCAAGGTCGTGTGAGCGCGCCGGGGCGCGACGAGCACGATGCCGCCGTCTAGAAGAGCCGGCATGATCCTCAATCTCGACCGCCCCTGGCTTCACCGCTTGTCCCTGCGGGTCGCGCTTATGACCCGCGGCATGACGCTGGGCGTGCGCGGCGTCGCCATCGACGGGCAGGGGCGGGTCTGCCTCGTGCGCCATACCTATGTCGGCGGCTGGCACCTGCCGGGGGGCGGGATCGATCCGGGCGAGAGCGGCCCCGCTGCGATGGCCCGCGAGTTCCGCGAGGAGGCCGAGATCGTGGTGACGCCCGACGGCAGCATGCGGCTGCACGGCTTCTTCCTGAACCCCGGCGCACAGCGCCGCGACCACATCGCCGTCTACATCGTCCCGGCTTTCACGGTGACGGGCCCGAAACGGCCCGACCGCGAGATCGCCGAGGCCGGCTTTTTCCCCCTCGACGCCCTGCCGGCCGACACCACCCGCGCCACCCGCGCCCGCCTCAACGAGATCCGCGGCGGCCAGCCACCGGCCGAGCTTTGGTGAGCCGCGCAAAAAAATCGACCTTGGCGCTTGCATCCCCGGCCGGGATAGTGTTTACCAGCGCCACCGACGGACGCGCCCACGGCGCCGGACGGACGGACAAGAGAGCGGGTGTAGCTCAGGGGTAGAGCACAACCTTGCCAAGGTTGGGGTCGAGGGTTCGAATCCCTTCGCCCGCTCCAGTTTCCCAACCATTCCAAGCCCTTAGGGCTATTTAGTGGCAGCCAGGCCGCGCACTAGATATGTTGAGGCCTCACCGAGGCCTCACGTTTCTGCATGTGGAAACGACGGCCAGAAGGTATCAGCCTAGCACCGCGATCCTTCGCCTCGGCATCTTTGGAAGCGTTGTGACGCTTTGAGCGGCACCGGTTTCCGAATGAGTTGATTCGCTCCAAAGATCATTTCTGTTCCTTGAGTCCTTCGCCAGGAAGGAATGAGCCGCCGCGTATCTTCCCACATAGTTGCCCCCGGCAGGCCGGACTTCCGCGGATGCCGCATGCCGTCGGGTCCACGTCGGATATGATCGAAGAGGCTGGCGACAATTTCGACCGACCTGATCGCGCTGACTGATCTGCTCCGGCTGCGGAAGTCGGTTCCAGGCGCGTCCTCTGGAGACAATCGGCGGCAAGTAGCCCTTCGGTGAGGCCCGCTTCAGCGCAGCAATTGCCGTTCGCAGGATCATGCGTATCGAGGTCACGATCTCGCCCCCCCCATCCTTCGGTACTCGACCGCAGCGATCCGTGAAGTGTGATGCTCTCGTGCATGGCGCTGCCCTGCAGGAAGCAATACCGCAACTTGAGCGGCAGCGATTCCCGGTTATCGCCTCGTCCTCGGCCTTGGAGCGACGAAGCTCCGGCTGAGTGTATTCGAGGCACACGACCGCTGGGCGCTCGCCATCAGGCATCTGCATGCAGATTGAGGAAATGAGGCCAGGATTGTCCGCCACGAAGTTTAGCGGCGCCGGCATCAGTTGGAACGGCACCGGGGCGGTATTGCCGTCGAGATGGCGCTGCTTGCACACCTCGGCCTGCGCCTCGAATCCGCTCAGCCCCTCGAGCGCGCAGTGGACTACGGGCCCGGCCTGCACTCGCCGGCCCTGGTCGATCCAGCCGAGTGCGACGTGCATCAGCAGGTCGAGACGAGGAAGCTCTTGCCGCACTTCGGCGCCCCCCAGAACTCAGCCAGCCCGAGGATTGGCAGCAAGGACTTTACGAGGAACCGCGGCACCGTAGAGAGCCGGATCCGGTCAAAGGGCACGAGCCGGAACCGGTCGGCGGGCGTGCTCGGATCGCCGGCGGAGCGGCCGCGGGCTTAGCACATGGACCACCCCCGTCGTTGGCGCGCATCGAGACCTCGGCCGCGTCAATCGCCATCATGCCGTCACGGCTCGCGCGGATGTAGGTGCACATGCACTGCACCGCGTACCGCAGGTAGGCGGAACCAGCGCTGGCGCAGATGCTCGCTACGATCGTGCAGGATGCGGCAGCGCTGGCAGAGCGCCTTCAAGTTCTTGGGGTCGTTGTCGCCCGGATCATAGTCGAGGTTGGCGCAGGCCGGGTAGACGCGGGTGGTTCCGATCACCATGCCCGCCGGCAGGCATTCCAGCGGCGCCAGCTTGAGCGGACGCCCCTTGCCGCTACGCCAAGTCTGCCCGACTGCATCCCACCAGCGACCATCCCCCAGGTGAAACACTAGCTGACCATGGGGCCGGCCACAGCCTTCGCAGCAGCCCTTGGCACGCCCGAACCGGATCACGTCGGACAGTTGCGCCCAGTCGATGGAATAGAAGAAGCGGTTTTCCGGGCGGATCGGCATCGGCTCAGCCCTGCGCCTGGCTGCGTGCGCGTGCCTGCGGAAAGTAGAGGTAGAAGGTCTTGCGGCTGACGCCGACGCGTTTGGCGATCTCGGCCACCGAGATGGTGCCGGCGGCGAGCATCGCGCGGCCCGCCTCTAGGTCGGCGTCGGTGATCTTGCGCGGACGACCGCCCTTGCGGCCCCGCGCGACCGCCGCCTTGAGCCCGGCCAGGGTGCGCTCACGGTTCAGGTCGAGGAAGTACTCGGCGATCGTGCCGAGGAAGTTGAACATCATCCGCCCGGTGGCGGTCTCAGTGTCCACCTGCTCGGTCAGCGACCGAAGCTTGACCCCGCGCTCCTGCAGCATGTGGGCGGTGTCGAGCATTTCGCGGAGGGAGCGGCCAAGACGGTCGATCCTCCAGACCACCAGCTGATCCTCGGCGCGCAGGAAGTCGAGGGCCGCCTCGAGGGCCGGGCGCTTGGTGCCGGCGCGCCCGCTCTCCTTCTCCTCGAATATCCGGATGCAGCCAGCGGCCCTCAGGGCATCGCGCTGCAGATCCAGGTTCCGGTCCTCGGTGGAAACGCGTACGTAGCCAATCAACATGTCACGATAGTCCCACAACAGCGTTTTCGTGATAATAGAAAAGCTTACATATTTAGGTGACAGAAACCGCCACGCTTGAGGGGGCCGGGAAGGAGTTCCGGCTGTATGTCACCTAAACATTCGTTTTTCTCACATGCATGATCGCACAACCAGAAGACCGCCTGGGGTGGAGGCTGTGTGAGAACGCGGAGTGTTGTGCCGGTTCGGAGCGGTGACGGTGCGCGGGGTGTCGCGTGCTGTCACGCCCGGAGGGCGCTGAGGAGCGGTCCAGTGCCGAGGATCGCCATCACCCGCTTCAGATTGTAGGCCAGGACCTGCAAGCTCATCTCGGTCGCTACGTTTCTCAACCGGCGCATCCGGAAGTGCGTCGCGCCCATCCAGCCCTTGAGCGTCCCAAACACGTGCTCGACCGTCTGGCGGCGCGTGCGCATCGCGTGAGGATCCGCGTCGAGCCGCCGCTGCACGGCTTCCAGGACCGCCTCGTGCTCCCACCGCGTCACGCGCCGCTCCTTGGCTGGCGTGCAGCGCACCTTGATTGCGCAGCCATGGCAAGCTGTTGTCCAGTAACGGCGTAGCGTTAGTCCGTCTTCCACATTGGTGTAGCGGTAGGAGAGCTGCTCGCCGGCTGGACACCGGTAGGCCTCCGCCTCCGCCTCCGCCTCGTAGACGAAGTCCTGCTTGCCGAAGCGCCCCTCCGCCTTGGCGCCCGAGGTCAGCGGCTTGGGCAGTGTCACCGCAATGCCGGCCTGATCACAGGCCAGGATCTCCTCGCCCGAGAAGTAGCCGCGATCCGCTAGCACGGTGAGCGCCTCATGCCCGGTTGCTGCTTGGCCCTGGCGGCTCATGTGCGCCAGCTGGGTGCGGTCGTGCCCGACGTTGGTGACCGCGTGGGCGACGATCAGATGATGCTCGGTGTCGACGACCGCCTGCACGTTGTAGCCGACGATCCCCGTTCCTTTGCCGCGCGTGGCCATCGCCCGCGCGTCCGGATCGGTCAGCGAGATCTGTCGATCAGGCGCAGCTTCGACGAGCGTCTCCATCGCCTGCAGTTCGCGCATCTGCGTCCGCAGGGCGTCCAGACGCTCGGCGATACGCGCCTTGCGCACGTGCGCGACCTCGTCCTCCTGGCGGTCGGCGGTGTCGAGGGCGGCCAAGTAGCGCGCGATGCTGGCCTCGACCTGCTCGATGCGGCGCTGGATCGCTGCCGGGGTGAAGTTGCGATCGCGCGCGTTCACCGCTTTGAAGCGGCTGCCGTCGAGAGCCACGACACCACCGGCTAGGAGGCCGAGTTGGCGGCACAGGACCACGAACTGGCGGCAGGCGGCCTGGATCGCTGGGCCGTTGTCGCGTCGGAAGTCGGCGATGGTCTTGAAGTCGGGGGCGAGGCGGCCGGTCAGCCACATCAGCTCGACGTTGCGGCCGGCCTCACGCTCCAGGCGGCGGCTGGAGGCGACTTGGTTGAGGTAGCCGTAGAGATAGAGCTTCAGCAGTGTCGCGGGATGATAGCCGGGTCGGCCCGTCGCGGCCGGCGTCACGCCAGCAAAACCAAGGGCTGCAAGATCGAGTTCATCCACGAACACATCGACGATGCGAACTGGATTGTCCTCAGACACATAGTCGTCCAGGCGATGCGGCAGAAGCGAGATCTGGTGACGATCTGCGCCACTAACGAACCGCATCATACAAGCCTCCACCGTCATGAAGAGACTATCAGAACCGCAGCGTTTTCACACAGCCTCGGTGGAAAGCCGCTGTTCAGCGTCCGCCCGCTGAACGACGGCTTCGCGCCACTTCCGGACCTTCGGCTACCGCTGCGGGTATGGCCGCTCGTCCCCCGATAGCTGCCATTGGCCGGAGATTCGCTCTGGCGGCCACAACGTCCTGACCTGATGGTCGCCCGTATGGCGTCTGCCACGGACCATACGGGCACCCGTAAGTGGTCAGGCTCCAAGGCAGAACTGGTTCACCCGAGGCGTGAGGGCGACGTCGGCTTCTATGCACGGCCGGCCGTAAGCACACCTTCTGAACTCGACCCAACCTCGCCGCTCAAGGCAAGTTGCGCTGGACCCGAAAGCGGCCTTCGTTGATCCCATGGGATTGACCGCAGGCATGTAACGGCAACATAAACCCTCGACGGTAATGGTGTCTGCCGGGCCTTGAGCCGAACCGCCGATCCCTGATGCGGCTGATGACTCCTACTTTTCGCAATTTTGCGAACGGGAGGAATCATGCGCGCGTCGTTCCGGAACCTGTTTCACGACCTGGATCTAGCCGGCTTCCTGCGGACACGCCGGTCTCACGCCATCTCGGTGGCGCGCTGGTCGGTCATCCTGTTGCCGATGGCTGTCGCCGTGGGCACGCTCTGCGCCGCCTTCCTGTGGAGCCTCGACGAGGCCACCCAGGCGCGCTTTGACCATCCCTGGTTCCTGTTCCTGCTCCCCGTCGGCGGCTTCGCCGTCGGTCTTCTCTACCTCCTGTTCGGGAAGAGCGTCGAGGGCGGCAACAACCTCATCGTCGAGGAGATCCACGAGCCGGACGGCGGGGTCCCTCTTCGGATGGCGCCTCTGATCTTCCTCGGCACCATCGTCACGCACCTGCTCGGCGGATCGGCCGGCCGCGAGGGTACCGCCGTGCAGATGGGCGGCAGTCTCGCCAGCGCGTTCGGTAGGATGTTCGGCGTCGATGCCACCGGAGTGCGGGTCCTCCTGATGGCTGGCATCGCCGCCGGCTTCGGCGCCGTCTTCGGCACCCCCATCGCCGGGGCGGTGTTCGCGTTGGAGGTCCTGGCGGTCGGGCGCATCGAGTACGCCGCGCTGGTGCCCTGCCTGCTGGCGGCGGTGGTCGGCGACTGGACCTGCCAGGCCTGGGGCATCCACCACGGACTCTACCGCGTCGACTTTCTCGCCGGTAGCGCCAAGACACTGACCGTGGAGCCGTTACTCCTGGCCAAGGTAGCCCTTGCCGGGGTCGCGTTCGGTATCGTCGGGCTTGTGTTCGCCGAGGCCAACCACGTCCTTGGGGGATGGCTCAAGCGTTGGGTCCCGTACGGACCGCTCCGGCCGTTGATCGGCGGCCTTGCCGTCATCGGCCTCGTCTACGCTTTCGGCACAAGGGACTACCTCGGGCTCGGCGTAACAGCCGCCAACTCCGGCGGGCTGACCATCACCGGTTTCTTCGGACCGGACGTCCATCCCTGGAGCTGGGCCCTCAAGATCCTCTTCACGGTCGTGACCCTGAGCGCGGGGTTCAAGGGCGGCGAGGTCACGCCGCTGTTCTTCATCGGGGCCGCCCTCGGGAACGCCCTGGCCGGGGTGCTCGGCGCGCCCGTGGATCTGTTCGCGGCCCTGGGGTTCGTCGCGGTGTTCGCCGGTGCCGCCAACACACCGCTCGCCTGCACGCTGATGGGTATCGAGCTGTTCGGCGCGACCCATGGGGTCTACCTCGCGGTGGCCTGCTTCCTAGCCTACCTCTGCTCGGGCCATAACGGGATCTACCTATCCCAGCGCATCGCCGTGCCGAAGGCGGCGACGGGCCTCGCCGGCGGCGCGACCCTGCGCGATGCCCGGACGGTCCGCGCGCCGGCCGTTCGGCCCCAGCCTACCTCCTAGCATTCCGGTCACTGAAGGAGCCGTCATGACCCCGTCGCATCGCGTCGTCGCCACCGAGGGCGACGTCGCCGCCTTCTTGTGGTTCGATGGCGGCATGTCCTGCGTCGTCACCGGTCGCACCGACGAGGCCCGGCTGCCAACCATCGCACAGGCGGTCGATGAGCAGGTCCGTGGCCTCGCGCCGGATCGGCGGCAGCCGTGACCCTCGACCAGCTTCGCATCTTCGTGGCGGTGGCCGAGCGGCAGCACGTGACCCGAGCCGCCGAGGCGCTGAACCTCGTCCAATCGGCGGTCAGCACGGCGATCGCCAATATCGAGGGGCGGCACGCGACGAAGCTGTTTCACCGGGTCGGCCGCGGGATCGAACTCACCGAGGCGGGGCGCGTATTCCTCATCGAGGCTCGCGCGGTGCTCGCCCGGGCGGAAGCCGCCGAACTGGTGCTCGCCGACCTCAGCGGCCTGCGACGGGGGACGCTGACGCTCTACGCCAGCCAGACCATCGCCAGCGACTGGCTGCCGCGCCACCTCGTCGCCTTCCGCCGGGCCTATCCCGAGATCGCCGTTCGCTTGGCCGTGGGCAATACCGCCGATGCCGCCGACGCGGTGCGCGCGGGGACGGCCGAACTCGGCTTCGTCGAGGGGGCGTTGGACGACCCGACGCTTGCGAGCACCACCATCGCGCGGGACCAACTCGTCCTCGTGGTCGCCCCAACACATCCCTTCGCAGGGGCGACCGCGCTCGAACCCGAGGACCTCGCCGGGGCCGATTGGGTGCTGCGCGAGGCGGGATCGGGAACCCGCTCAGCCTTCGAGGCAGCGCTCACGGAGACCGGTTTGGCCGTGGCTCGGCTCCGGGTCACGCTCGAACTGCCTTCCAACGAGGCGGTCCGCGCCGCCGTCGAGGCCGGGGGCGGGGCCGCAGTTCTGTCCGAGACCGTAGTGGCAGCTGCGCTTCGGGCCGGAACGCTGGTGCGGGCGGCGTTTGCCCTGCCGAGCCGTCCGTTCCGGGTGCTGCGCCACAAGGAGCGCTACCGCAGCCGGGCCGCCGACGCGCTGCTCGACCTGATCGAGGAGGCGGCTGCCGGATGAGGGAACCTGCGAAGCCCGTTCCCCCCGACGACCCGCGGGTCAGGCTCGCCGAGGACCGCACGGTGCTGGCAGCCGAGCGCACCTTCGTGGCGTGGCTTCGCACCGGGCTCGCCTTCCTCGGCGTCGGCCTGGCCGCGCAGCGCTTCCTGCGAGAGGTGCTGGCGGTCTGGCCACTGAAGGTGCTGTCGCTCACGCTGATCGCCTGTGCGCTCGCCTCGTTCGCCGGCGCCGCATGGCGGGACCGGGCGATCCGGGCGCGACTCGCCCATGCCGAGATCCCGATGATGCCGCGCATCCTCACCGTCGGGGTTGCGGCCCTGCTCATCGCGATCTCGGGCCTCGCGGCTACCGCCCTGCTCTGGGCATGACGGTCAGGCCACCGTTACCCGCACCCGGTGCCAGGCGGCGCCGAGGTAGCCCTTGTAGTTCCAGGTGTCGTCCGGCGCCGCAGGCTGGGTCTGGCCGGCGGAATCCCAGGCCCGCACCGCGAGTTCGTGCGCGCCGGTCGTCAGCTCGCGCTCGATCTCCCAGAACGTCCAGGCGTAGGGCGCGTCGGCGTCGCGGTCGATCCGGGCCTGCGCCCAGCTGCGACCGCCATCCGTCGAGACATCGACGCGGGCGACCGCGCGGTCACTGGCGATGGCGTAGCCGCGGATCGCGTGCCGGCCGGCCTTCAACGCTGCGCCGCGGGCGGGCTCGCAGATCGCGCTGTTGAGCGGCATCGCCTCGATGGTGATGCCGTGGACGGGGTCCGCGGTCTCGGCGGTCACGTCGGGAGGAAACAGCTTGTAGTCGTCGGCCTGCATCGGGTTGTTGGAGGGGTGATCCTGCACCGTGATGCGGGCGAGCCATTTCGGGCTGCGGATGCCGGCAAAGCCCGGCACCACCACGCGCAACGGATGGCCGTGCTCGGGGGCGAGAGGCTCGCCGTTCATCGCGAAGGCGAGCAGCGTCTCGGGGGCGAGAGCCTTGGCGAGCGGGATCGAGGCGCCGAAGCACGTGTCCGTATGGGCGATCCGGTCGTGGCTCTCGAAGGCGACGTGACGTGCGCCCCCCGCGTCGAGGCCGGCCGCGCGCAGCACGTCGGCGAGGCGCACGCCGGTCCATTCCGCGTTGCCGATGGCGCCGGCCGCCCACGGGTCGCCGGAGACCGGGGCCACCGCCAACATGTCCGCCCGGCGGTTGCCGGCGCATTGCATTACTGCCGTGACGGTGATGGGTGCGAACCGCGCCTTGAGGTCGGCGACGGACAGGTCGAGCGGCGTCGCGACCATCCCGTCGACGGTCAGGCGGTAGCCGTCGGCGTCGAGGTCCGGGATGTCGCCGTGGCTGCGGACGTAGAAGTCGGCCTGATCGGTGAGGAAGGCGGCGCGTAGGCGATCGAGCGGCGGCTCGGCGTTGTAGGGCGCCTTGCCGTGGACGATGAGGCGGTCCTTGCGCTGGAACAGGCCGAGCATGGGGTCTTTGTCCTGCGTTCGTGACGTGTCGACGACGAGAACGCGCCGGGGGCGATAAGGCCCCCGGCGCGCGTCGCCTCAGGGCTTCATCGTCGAGATGACCGCGTTCTTCGCCCGGTCCACCACGGCGACGCTGAGGTCGCGGTTGAGGACGTAGGCGTGGGCGTTGTCGGCCGAGAACGCGATCGCCTGGCGCGGCTCGTTCAGGCCGGTCACCGTGGCGACGACCTTGAGGGTGCCGGTGTCGATCACCGAGAGCGAGTTGTCCTTGAGGTTGCCCGAATAGACGAAGTGCCCGTCCGGGGTCAGCGCGGCGCCGTAGGGGTCCTTGCCCACTGCCACCTCGGAGGTGACCTTACGGGCGGCGACATCGACCACGCCGATGGTGTTGCGGCCGCTGTTGGCGGCAAACAGCGTCTTACCGTCCTTGGTGATCGAGATCGCGCGCAGCTTGTCGAACCCGGCGATCTCGCCGGTAATCTTGTTGGTGGCGGTATCGACCAACGTGATCTTGTCGCCGAGGAAGTTCGTCACGAACACGGTCTTGCCGTCCGGCGACAGCTTCACGCCCTGGCGCGGCTGCGCGAAGCCGGGGATCACAGCCTCGGCGAGCATGGTCTTGGTGTCGAACACGGTCAGCGTGCTCGCGGCCTCGTTATTGACGTAGAGCTTGCCCCCGTCGGCCGAGAGCACCGTACCGAACGAGCCGGGGCCCGCGGCGAGAACGCCGGCCTCCTTCCCGGTGGCGGTCTCGTAGACCGTGATCCGGCCGGTGCCGCTGTCGGAGACGTAGAAGCGGGCGCCGTCCGGCGCGAACACGATGTTGCGCGGCGTGACGAAGCCGTCGAGGCGGCGCAGCACCGTGCCCTTGGCGACGTCGTAGACGACGACGGCGCTCTCCTCGCTGTTCGACACAGCGGCGACGGTCCCGGCGGCGTTCAGCGCCAGCGCGTTGTTCTTGATCGCGCCGTCGAAGCCGGCGGCGAACCCGGGCTGGGCCTGGGCTAGGAGCAAGGCGGCTCCGGCGAGGAGGGTGCGGAGGCTGGTGCGGATATGGGTCATGAAGCGGGTCTCTCGGGCATGCGCGCTCGTTCGGCGGCCGGGGCCTGCCGTGAGGGCTGGTTCGAAATCGGAAATCCGTGGTGCAAGGCCGGGCCGGCCGTGCATCGCCCTGGGGAGACGCCGGAAGGCGCGGTCTATTCCCCGAGGCCGGCCAAAAAAGCGCGGCGGCCTCGGGATTCGGAGGTTCAGGGCGTCGGCTTCAACGCCGTGAGGTAGTCGACGATGGTCTGCACGTCGGCCTGATCGACGGGCGCCTTGTAGACGTGGACCATCTTGTTCACGGTCTCGGTCCACTGCGCCTTCGTGAGCTTAGGTTGGGTCAGCACCATCCCGGCCGAGTGGCAGGCGAGGCAGTTGTTGTTGACCGCCTCAGCCCCCGGCCCGTCCGGGAAGATCCGGTCGGAGGTCGGCATCGCGATGGATTGCGAGGTGAAGCGCATCGGCTCGGGGGCCGGGGCGGCAAGCGCCACCAGAGGAGACAAGGCGAGCGCGGCGATCAGGGCCGCCGGATAAATCGGGTTCATGGCTGGTCTCCTCAAGCGGCCTGAAAGGACACGGCCTCGATGCCGTTCTGCATGAAGCCGGCCCCGTTCCAGACCCGGCCCATGGGCTGCGCGACGCCGTTAGTGTTGGTGCAGCGGACCCTGACCGTGTGGGTGCCGGCGGCCAGCGCCGGCAGGCTGCCCTCGAAGCGGCGGAAGCTGTAGGGGCCCTCGTCGGCGCCGAGTTGCGCCGGAAACCACGTCGCTCCGCCGTCTCCGGAGAACTCGACCGCCTTTACCCCGCAATCGCCGCCGAAAGCGATGCCGCGGATGGCCACCGGCGTTCCAGCCGCCAACTTTGCACCTTCGGTCAAATTGGTGACGAAGGAGCGTGGCACCATCCTGTTGATCGGTACTGTCTTGAAACCGGTTTGGCCGGGCTTGATGTTGGCGCCCGGCACGTCCGGGATGCGGTAGGCGGTCTTCATCCAGTACCCGTCGTCGGGCTTGTCCAGCACCTCGATGTCGGACAGCATCTTGACCCAGTAGGTCGAGTACCAGCCCGGCACCACGAGGCGGAGCGGGAAACCGTTGAGCAGCGGGAGCTGCTCGCCGTTCATCGCGTAGGCGATCATCACCTCACCATTGTTGGCGTGGTCGAGATCGAGGGACTTCTTGAAGTCCGGCGCGTCGTCGACGACCGGCTCGTCGAGGCCGTTGAAGCGCACCTGCACGGCACCGGCCTTCACCCCGGCCTTTTCGAGCACGTCCTTGAGGCGCACCCCGGTCCAGCGGGCGTTGCCCATCGAGCCGTTGGCCCATTGCGCGCCGGGCACCCGCGGCTCGAACAGCCCGCGCGAATTGCCCGAGCACTGGTTCACCGCGGCGATCTCGAAGCGCGGCAGGCCGGCGATGGCGTCGAGCGAGAGCGAGAGTTCCTTATCGACGTGGCCGCGGACCTTAAGCCGGAAGGTGCCGGCATCGACTTCGGTCGGGATCGAGGCCCAGTGCCAACGGACGTAGAAGCGGTCGTTGGGGGTGAACACGCCCTCGTCGAACACCGAGAACGGCGTCTCCAGCAGCGGCGGATGAGTGCGTTGAAGGATCATCTCGCCCTTGCTCGGAAAGGCGGTGGTCAGCGCCCGCTCGTCCGGGCCGCCGGGCAGCGGAAGCTTCACCGAGCCTGCCGCCCAGGCCGGTATGGCCGCGCCGAGGCTTCCGAGCCCGAGTCCACCCAGCACGAGGCGGCGGTTCGTCGGTCTGTCCAGTCCGTGCATGGTTTCCCCTCTAAAGAATGTCGGCATCGATGCGTTCGAGGGCACCTGGCCGGTGGCAATTTCTTGCAACCAAGGAGATGCTACGGGATGAGATTTATTCACACCAACGATCTTTCGTGATGCGAACGATCTCTTAATCCGATGTTTCGGAGACTTTTGATCTCCCGTGCGTAGTTGGGCATTGAGATGGAAGCTCGGATAGGTGCCATCAGGCTCCCATGGGGGCCTCATCGGTTTCCCTGACTCCAACCAGCGCTGAGGCCGCACCATCGCGCATATCAGACGAGGGCTAGTACGTGGATCAGGCCGAGACTGACGGCGCCGAGTGCGAGCAGTGAGGCGACCACCGCCAGGGTCACCCGTGCTCCGGCCTTGGCGACGCTGCGCACATCGACCCCGAGGCCGAGCGCCGCCATTGAGACCACGGTCAGCATGTTGGCAGTCTCCGACATCGGCGCGAGCGCGACCTGCGGGACCAGCCCGGCCGAGCGAAGGGCCACGAGCGCCAGGAAGGCGAGGATGAACCACGGCACCAGGCGGTGGATCGCGCGACCGGCGCGAGCAGGGCGGTCGCCGGCGGTGACGCCGGGGGCGGCCTCGTCGGTCTCCTCGCGTAGCCGGCTTGCACCAAGCGAGAGCACCAGGACGACCGGCCCGAGCATCAGCACCCGGACGAGCTTCACCAAAGTTCCGACCTGGACGCTGAGCGCCGCGACCGGCGCGGTGGCGGCGAGGACCTGCGGAACAGCGTAGACGGTGAGGCCGGCGAGCACGCCGTACTGCATTGGCGACAGGCCGAGCAGTGGCACTAGCAGCGGCAGGCCGAGCACCACCAGCACGCCCAGCACCGCGGTGAAGGCGATGGAGGTGGCGACGTCCTCGCCGTCGGCGCCGATCACCGGGGCCGTGGCGGCGATCGCCGAGTTGCCGCAGATCGAGTTTCCGCAGGCCACGAGGATTGCCATGCGCGGATGCAGCCCGAGCGCTCGGCCGATGCCATAGCTCGACAGGATCGCGATCACGACGACGCCCGCGATGCCAAAAAGTAGACCCGGACCGGCGGCGAGGATCGTCGCGAGGCTGAGCGACGCGCCGAGCAGTACGACCGCGATCTCCAGTACAGTCTTGGCCCCGAAGGCGATGCCGGGAAAGAAACGCTGCGACGGGGTCCAAATCGTGCGGATCGCGCTGCCGAGCATGATCGCGAGCACCAGGGCTTCAAGCCAGGCACGACCGAAGAGGTGCGCCTCGGCGGCTTCGAAGCCGACCGCTGCGGCGGTGACCGCCACGCAGAGGCCCAGTCCCGGAAGGATGGCTCTCATGCCGGCCAGGGCACGCATCAATCGAGGGTGGGAGAAAAGTCTGGGCCTGGTCATGGATGGCTCCGATGTGATGCCGGAGAATCCCACGACGCTTTCATTCACTCCAACGGAACGATTAGATACTTCTAATCAATTAAATAGATGAAATGAGGGCCTCTTTGCAGCTTGCGGAGATCCATTGTGGTGGGCCGACAGGCGCCTTCACCTGTCGATCCAACGGGCCTTGATCGTCGTGTCCGCAGAAAGCTCATAGATCCTGACGGAGCCCGTCACGAGTTCGAGGTGCTCGACCTCCGCCGGGCTGAGATCTTCGAGCGCCATGACAAGCGCCCGCAGGCAATTGCCGTGGGCGACAACGAGCACGTCCCCGCACATGACCGCCGGCAGGATGGTTCGGAGGTAGGCGCGCAGTCCGACGCTCCCGCCGACGATCACGGCGATGAATATCAGGGAGAGCAAGAGCTTCCGCCCGTTTTCGGCATTCACGCCGACCCAGTCGATTCCGAGGAAATGCACGCGTTGGTCCTTCGTGTGGTCTAGGACGCGGTCGCGTCCGAGCCTGAATGTGACGGACCGCCATCGCGAAGTCCGGTCTACGGATGGGTGGGTGTCGTCGGCCGATCAGCTTGTCGGAGAGGGCGTCAGCGCGACCGCCTCCATGGCACCGGCGTCGGCGATGGCCAGCTTGCCGCGTACGGTCAGGTCGCTGACGAAGGCGAACTGGTCGCGCATGTCGAACGGGTAGGCGCGCAGCTTGTAGTGCGTGCCCCAGGGCTCCTCGTGCAGCACCACGCGGACCGATTTGCCGTAGTTCACGTAGGGGCTGGTCAACGCCACGTCCGTCAGCAAGGCGCACACGAGGGCTCCGTCATGCCGGGGCAGCAGGTAGAAGTCGGCGACGCACTGCAGGGTCCCGGCGCCGTCGTTCGCGTTGGTGATCCGGTCGGTCCAGATCGTCGAGTGCGGAACCGTGACCGCGTTGTCGTCGGGTGTCTGGAGCAGGATCGCACGCAGCCCGACGTTGCGCACCTCGCCGTAGTCGGAGCCGACCTTGACCCAATCTCCCGGCCGGTAGGGCCGCTCGACCAGGGCCACAACCCCGGCGATCAGGCTGCTGACGTAATCCTTGAAGGCGAAGCCGATGGCGACGCTGGCCGCACCGGCGATGACGAGGAAGTTCTGCAGCGTGATGTTGAAGACGATGGGCACGATCCATACGATGGCGAGCACCATCAGGACCAGCCGGGCGATGGGCACGGCCGCCAGGAGGTAGAGCCTCAATCGGCTCGAGCCGCGTTCGGCGAGGTAGGGGAAGGTGCTGCGCACAAGCCAGATCGCCGCCCATGTGCCGACGACGATGAGCCCGATCTCCCAGAATCGGATGTCCTGGAGGCTGTGGACGAGCTGTACGCCGCCGTCCTGGACGTCCTGTGCGGTGGCCATGTCGTTCAAACCCGTCCCACGGGAAATCCTGCCGCTTCGAGGCCGTCCCGGATCGCCGGGTAGGCCGCCGCCCGGCAGCCGAACCGGTCGCCCTTACGTTCCAGGAAGCCCGCCCTGAGCAGGACGGGCACGACGTTCGGGTCCGCCACGCCTGGGAGGACGAGCAGCAGTTCCTCGCGGGTCAACGGCCCGTGTATCAGCAGCGCGTGCAAGGCATGGAGGGTGGTGCCGTCGTCCGTAAATGGGAGAAGGTACTCGTCGAGGGCGGCCACCCAGAGGGTCTGCTCGCTGGCATCGCCATCCGACATCGCGGCCTTCGCGTCTTCGGCGACGTCACCCGTACGCAGGCTGCGCCGCCAGAGGTGCCAGGCGACCCAGGGTATGCCGAGGCTGCGCCCGGCCAACTTGCGCAGGTAGTCGTTGCGAAGCGTACCCGCCTCGTCGACCGCGAGCACGTCCTCGCCGTCGGCGAGCAGGCGGAACCGCATCGCCCCGGTGGCCTCGGAGGTCGAGAGCTGGACGAACCAGCCATGCAGGCGGACGGCGTCGAACGGCTTGATCGTCACGGCATCGGGCAGGAGGGCGTCGGCGCCGGCCGCCTTGGCGAGGAACGACCAGGCCCAGGCGTTGCAGCCGACGACCACCGGTCGATCCAGTCCGTCGATGGCCGCGAGGAGCGCGCGCACGGCCCTCAGGCCTTCCCGATGCCGCAGGAACCAGTCCTCCAGCCTGGGGATGACCAGGATCCCCGACCCGGTCATGTCCGGCAGAATGAGCTGATCGGCGGCGACGAGCGATTGCCGCGAGGGCGGCGCGAAGACTTGGTGTCCCGCCTCCAACGCCCAGGTCTCGATGACCGCGTTCTCGTCGCAGGGCGGCAGCACCACCGTCAGAATGTGCGACGCGCCGGGCTGACGATCCAGCCACCTGCCCACGGTCGCCCCGATCTCGGCGAGGACCGGGCCGCAGGCGGGGGGAGCAACGATCTCGTCGAGACGCTTCAGCGTCGCGCGGTGCAGCTTGTCGTCCGCGATGAAAGGCTCGGACTTTTCGCGGTGGAACAGGGCTATCAGCCGCCCGAGGTACCTCCGGGCGACTTCATCCCTGGGGACCGGTGGCGTCTGGGCATCGTCGAGTGGGATCAGGAACGCGGGGCCTTCAGTCTTCGACATCGGCGCGCGGCAGTCCACTCCAAGGTCGTCGACAACGTGAACCGCCCAGGTTCGTTGCCGGTGCCGCTGGCATTCACCGGTCACGAAGTAGGCACCTCCGGCCCGGAACTACGACCTGAAGGACGGCGAAGGGTAGGATGCTACCGAGAGCAAATGGCACATCCAACGCCCTTCTCGGGACTGGGTGCCCTCGACGCCGGGTCCCCGACTACGGGCGCTGCCGCTATCGACTGGTTGCCGGTGCATCCTCCGCTTGCAGGCCTCTAAGGGGAGCGTCGATGGTGCACATGACACCTGTCGCCGGATAGGAGAGATCCACCTCGCCGCCGAAGTTGCCGGCAAGTCCGCGCCCGATCAGCCTAGAACCGAAGCCGCTCCGTGTCGGCGCCTTCACGACGGGACCACCTTGCTCCAACCATCGCAGGGCGCAGTGCGGCTCGCCGCCATCCTCGCGAAGCGTCCACTCGACCGAGACCTTGCCCTGGGCGGTCGAAAGGGCCCCATACTTGGCCGCGTTGGTCGCGAGCTCATGCAGCATCAGCGAGAGGGACATTGCGGCCTTCGACCCGATGGTGAAGGTGGGTCCTTTGAGGACGAACCGCCCCGGATTGTCCCGGTGCGTCTGCAAGGCGCTCTCGATCAAAGTCTCGATAGGTGCCGACCCGATCTCTCCGCCAAGCAGGAGATCGTGCGACTTGCTGAGCGCGATCAGCCGACCGGCGAGGACGTCCTTGGCCGCATTCAGGTCGGTTGCCGTGCGCATGGTCTGGGTGGCGATGGACTGGACCATTGCCAGCATGTTCTTCATGCGGTGGCTCAGTTCGAGGTTGAGGGTTCGCTGACGTTCCTCCGCCTCGATCCGTGCCAAGGCCGCGCGGGTCCGGTCCGCGATGTTGTTGGCAAAACTAATCTCCTCGCCCGTCCAGGCGTATGGCTTGGCCTTCAACGCGAACAGCAGTGCGACGAACCGACCGTGCTCCATGAGCGGCAAGTTCAAAAGCGAACGCACGTGGATGGCTGCGAGGGCTTCCGCATCGTTTGCCGTCCGAACGTCGTTTGCGACGTCGTCGATGATCACGGCATGGCCGGACTTCAGGTTCTCGATGTACGAGCCGTAATCCCGGAACGAATGCACCCCGCCGATGCCCGGAATGCCCGGAGCGGTCCAGCCGTCACCGACGGCGATGGTTTCCCGGTCGTGGTCCACCGCCCCGTACCCCGCATGGGATAGCCCGAGGGTGCGGCCAAGGATCTCCGCAGCCACGCAGGCGATCTCCCCCGCATCGTCCGAATTGCGTAAGCGGTCGCCGAGCTCCGCCAGGGCCGCACGCCGGGTCTCGGCCTGCTTGCGGTCCGAGACGTCGATGAACATCGCGGCGAAACGATTCTCCGCTTCACGGTATGCGCGAACCTCAAACACGCGCCCGAGCTGCGGCACCGAAATCTCGAAGACCTCGGGAGTTCCAGTGTCGACCACCCGTGCGTAGGTCTCGATCAGCCAGTCGGGGATGTCGGGAATGGCCTCGCGCACGGTCCGGCCCACGGTCTCGACAGGGAGGCCAGACTGCGCGGCGAAGGCCGGGTTGATCTCAACGAACCGGTAGTCCGTGGCCTTCCCGTTCGCGTTGCGGATGATTTCGCCGCTGAAGAAGCCTTCCTGCATGCCCTCGAACAGGCCGCGCCAGCGCTTCTCGCTTTCGACGATGCGCTGCTCGGAGGCGCGCTGGGCGGTGACGTCGCGCGACACCACCAGAAGCCGCTCCGGCCGTCCATCAGCGCCGCGGATCGGTGTGACCTGCACGTCCCACCACTTCGCCGTGCCCTTGAGCGTTTCGGCCGGGGCCTGGAAATGGCCGGTGCCGCCGGCCAACGCCGCCCAGAATGCCGCCTTTGCGTCCATTTGGGCCTGTCCCTTCCAGAACCCGGTCCAGTCGCAACCCTTCACCTGGTTGAAGTCGTCGGCCTCCATGACGGCCAGCCCGCCCTCGTTCATGAATGTCAGCCTGGCATCGGGATCGAGCACCTTGATGCAGTCGGCCGAGGAGGACAGCACGCCGCGCATGAACGCGGCGTCCGCCTGCTCCTTGGCCGCGGCGTTCCGTTGCTCCGTGCGGTCGCGCAGGATCTTGAGGAAGCCCTCGTGTTGGCCTTGCTCGTCCCTGAGCGGCATCATCTCGCCGTTAGCCCAGAACCGACTGCCGTCCTTTCGAACATGCCAGCGCTCGTCTGCGCCGCGCCCGGACAACAAGGCAGAGGCCATCTCCTGCTCGGGGACGGCGTTCGCGACGTCCTCATCGGTGAAGAAGACGTGGGCGGGCTTGCCACGCATCTCCGCCTCGTCCCAACCGAGGATGCGTTCGGCGCCCGGCGACCAGCTCGTCACCATGCCGGCGAGATCCAGTGAGACGATGGCGTAGTCGAGGGCGCTCTCCAGAATCGCCGTGTTGCGCCGGTCGGTCTCACGACGTTGGCGCAGGGACCGGCGTAGCTCCAAGGTCGTCATGACCTGATGCGCGAGGGTGCGAAGCACGAACGCTTGGGAGGGCGTCAGCTTGTTGGGCTTGGTATCGAGCACGCACAGCGCCCCGAGGGCGACGCCGTCGGCAGTTCGCAGCGGAGCTCCCGCGTAGAAGCGGACTTCGGGTCCGCCGGTCACCAGGGGGTTGTCCGACGTACGCGCGTCGAGGGTCAGGTCTTCGATCTCGAACACGTCGTCCTGCTGCACGGTGTAGGCGCAGATCGATTGGGACAGCGGCGTCTCGTTCCGTCCGAAGCCGGTCTCGGCCTTGAACCATTGGCGTTCGCCGTCCAGGAGCGAGATCAGCGACACGGGCATGCCGCAAGTTTCCGACGCCACCCTGACGATGTCGTCGAACTCGGTCTCGGCGGGCGTGTCGAGGATGTCGTAGCTCGCCAGTTCGCGCCGGCGAAGTCCATCGACCTGTTTGTTGCCTCCCGCCATGGCCCTCCAGCCGACTTCCGATGCTGTTGCGGCCTACCGCCGAACGAAAAGCGGTCTGCCGTTAAACGCCTCACCGCACAATGGTATTTGAAGGTTCTAGAACGACTTCGGGCCACGACGGCCGGATCGTGCACTGGCCGTTCGGCAAGTCTGCCGCGCCCCCGTAAGTGGTGGTTCTCGTCGCCCGCCCAAGGCCACTGCTACTTCTTGAGGGACTCGGGGTGCTTTTCCGATGGCATCGTATTGCGAACGTGGTGCCGGACCACCGAGGGACTGAAGGGCTTCGCGATGAACGTCGCCCCGTCCGGAAGGTCTCCGAGTTCGGGCCGTACGTGGCCGGACGCCACAACGATGGCGATGTGCGGCCACAGCTCGGCGGTCCGACGCGCGAGGTCGAAACCGTCACCATCGCCCGGCATCTGCACGTCCGTGAACAGCAACTGCACCTTGCCGTGGTGCTCGTCGAGCACCCTGATCGCCTGGGCCACGTTCATCGCCTCCAGCACCGCGAAGCCCGCATCCTCCAGGATGTCGGTAGCATCCATCAGGATCAGGGCGTCGTCGTCGACCACGAGGGCGAAGGGCGCATCGGAAGGGCCAGGCAGGGTCATCAAGGGGTAAGGCCAACCTCGTCCAGAGGTTGCTGGGTAACATAAGTTTGTTTTGGCGGTGCTTGCCGATTCACGGCGCACTGTTGTTGGGACCGAAGCCTCAACATGCTGCGCGGATACGAGCGAGTGAACGACAGGGTTTATCCCGACGGTACGGCGCACGTCGGCGAAGGTCGCTTTCCTGCCTGCACGCTCAACGCACCGGCCAGGACCTATCAACTGAGATGCTCAAGGAGGGCAACTTATCGAGCTAACCTGTGTTGCGCTCTCATGTCGACGAAGCGCTCCATGAAAGCCACCGCCGTGCTCGTCGTCGAGGACGACGACCTCGTGCGCCTCTGCGCCGTCGAGATGCTTGAGGATGCGGGCTTCGTGATCGTCGAGGCACGCCATGCCGACGAGGCCTGGTTCATCCTTCACGAGCGTGCGGACATCGGAGCGCTCTTCACCGACGTCGACATGCCGGGCTCGATGTGCGGGGTGACCCTGGCCGGACGCGTACACGACGCCTGGCCCGACATCCGACTGGTCGTGACCTCGGGTCGGCACCGTCTGGCCCATGGGGATATCCCCGATCACGGCCTGTTCGTCCCCAAGCCCTACAGCGCGGACCAGGTCGTAGACGCGATCCACCAAGCTACCTGATGGGGTCAGCTTGACACGGTACCTTTTCGCGTTGGGCGAGATTGGACTTCTTTCGGGCTGACACGCGATGAATCGGCCAGATCGGCTCGGGGCGAAATCTCCCGGATCGTTCCGGTAATCCCATCCCGAAGCCTGCCCTAGGTCACCGCAAAAACAAGAGGGGCCCCGAAGGGCCCCATGGGATCACATGCGGTGATGGCGATGACCATGGCCGTGGCGCATCATGTGACCGCGGTGATGATGGTGACGCATCATGTGGCCGCGGTGGTGGTGGTGACGCATGTGATGACCGCGGTGGCCATGCATGTCGTCCATGCGAACGTCGACGATGTTGGTGGTGGCATCGACGGCGCCGATCATGCCGGGGGCGGCCGAGGCGGGTGCGGCGATGCCGATGGCGCCGAGCGCGGCCAAGGCTGCAGCGGCGATCAGGGATTTCTTCATGGGGGCTTCCTCGTGGGTTATTGGTGGCCTGGACCGGGTCGGGTACCCATCCGGCGTCATCGAGAAACGGCCATGCTTCCAGGACCGTTCCGCGGTGTGCGTACTCACAAGCCGGGCATGGATAAGGGAATGCCTTTCCGTGGAGCCGGCTCGGGAGGAAGCACGGCACGGCGTTGACGTAGGCACCCCGTGGCATTCCTCATGGCGGTCGCCGAGCGATTGCATCGTCGGCCATCCTTCATCCGGGCCGGGTGCACGCCGAAGCAAGCTTCCGAGGCGGTGCGGCGAACCGAGATCATGGCGCCCGCTAAATGACGTAGGTCACCACAATCGCGTCGTTGATGCAGGCGCTCATTGCGTTCGTCGAAGCGAGTTAATGGGACACAACATGCTGATGTCGTGGCCGCCCCGGTGAGGTCCGCTTCTCCGTTCGGAGCGGACATCTCAATTGGCCATGCACTAGGTCTGCAAGGGGTCGAAAGCGGCTGAATTCTATTGCAAGTAAAACCACCGTTTAGGTGACATAGGCAGGCTACCGCATCCGACCCAAAATGCGGATCGCGATGCCGCCGCAGACCGGTTTCGCCGTTGTCGTACCCCGGCGGCTCCTGGCGGAGGCCACGGAGGATGCCCACCGAACCGGCAGCTGACCAGGGCAATCCGTTTGACGGGAAGCCTATGTCGAGCTCTGACGCTACCTGAGCTCAGATCCGCCTAACTTCGACCAGGAAATCCTGCACCGCCCGCGTCACCTGCTCCATCTGTTGATCGAGGATCGCTGTGGCCGACAGAACCGACCGGGCCGAGCCGGCGGAGGTTTCGGCACTAGCAGCAACCTCCGCGATGCTGCCGCCGACGCGGCCAGTGCGCTCTGCCGCTTCGCGCGCACTGCGGCTGATCTCGTCCGCTGTCGCCGACTGCTCCTCGACCGCGGCGGCTATGGTGGTGGACCCCTCGTCGAGCCCCCGGATAACCCCGGATATCCGCTCGATTGCAATCGCTGTCTGTGAGGTCGCTCCCTGGATTAAGCCAATATGTTGCGCGATCTCGCTGGTCGCCTTAGCGGTCTGCCCGGCTAGCGCCTTGACCTCTGTTGCGACGACCGCGAAGCCCCTTCCTGCAGCACCCGCACGCGCCGCCTCAATCGTAGCATTCAAGGCTAGTAGGTTGGTCTGGCTGGCGATTGAGGAAATCAGCCCAACGACCTCGCCGATCCGCTGCGAGGTTTCGACCAGCGCCTTGACACTCTCCATGGCCCCACTTGCCTCGGTCACGGCCTCGCCGGTTGCCGTGCTGGAGCGGTTGACCTGCCGAGTGATCTCGGCATTCGAGGCCGTCAGTTCTTCTACAGCGGCAGCAACGTACTCGACGTTCATCGTTGTCTCAGTCGCGCCGGTCGCAGCGCTAGCTGCCGCATGAGAGGTTGCGCCAGTTGCCGTAAGGACACTGTCGGCTGCACCGCGCATTGCCGCCGTGGCGTCGCTGCTCTCGCCGAGTGCCGTGCGGATGGCAGCATCGAAGCTGGCGATCGACTCGGTAAACGGCGTGACGTCTGCCCATGACAGCACCGCCGCGACGTAGCGGCCATCCGCATCGTAGACTGGGGAGACGTGGAGATCGAGCGTCTTCGGCCCAAGCTTAATTTTCGTGCGCCAGGGCAGGCGGGCCGGATCGGCAACGATGCTGCGCTGGTGGGCCGGATTTTTATGGAACACGTCCATCGAGAGGCCAATCATGGCGTCCGGGTTCACGGATGCCGGCAGATGCTCGCGCAAGCTACGCAGCGTCTCGACGCTGCGCCGGTTCGCGAAGGTGATCGTAGCTTCAGTCGGGTGGAGGACGAGGACATTGACGGGTAGCGAATGGAGGATCGTTTCGAAATCAGCTGATTCAGCTGCAAGTACCTGGCGCAACCGACCTTCGAACGCAGGCGAGGCGTTTTTTTTCAAAGCGCGGAACATGAAGGCAGACCCACAAAACGGTAAATCGGAACATCTCAAGTTGTGATGCCCTCTTTTTAACATATGGTGGTTAGCAATTTATTAGCAGGGACATAGCCTTCGTCCGTAACCGGCGACGCCAGCTGCGTCATCAAATCATCAGTGCTAGAGCAGGCACCGAGCAGACTGAATCGCCTGGGTGTATTCTGATAGGTAAAAAACCGATCACGCGGTTGCGATCGGCTCGCCACCGCAATGGCGTGATTGGAGCTGGAATATTCAGGCGCGGCAGGAAGCGAAGTGCCGTTAACGTCCGTAGTCAGGTCCTGTTCGGGATCGGTGCGGCCGTTCAAGTCGGGTCGTGTTCAACGAAGTACCTCGAACCTCTGTGTTACGCCGCAAGATGAAGGGCGAGGCTCGGCGCTCCGCCTGCCGGATGCCCCGGGCCAGTTGCCGCCATGCCATTTGCGGGAGCGCACTCATCTCCTGCAGCACACGGCAGAGCGCCTGCGCCGCCGTGAAGGCGCTTCTCAGATCGAGGCGCTCCTCAGGGCGGGGAGGTCGGATCACACCATCCCGCACGAACGCGCTCCTGTCCTCGACATGATCGACGACGTTCGCCTTCTCCGCATAGCGACGCGCCTCAACGAACAGCCGCTCCCGTAGCTCGGCCACGCTCGGAGCGAGAGCGGGATCCGGCTGCCGCACCCGAACGGCCGCGGCCAGGCGCTCACGCTCGATCACCAGCCATGCCTCCTGCCGGTGCCGGGTCAGACCGACATAGAGCTCGCGCGCGTCCGCCGCCGTGAACCCGCAATAGACCGTCGCCTCGCAGGTCCGACGCTCCCCGGCACGAGAGCCGAGGCCGTGCCTTCATCTGGAACAGCCGTTCAAACGGTCAAACTTGGGTTTGGATCCGGGTCACCCAGGTTAATCGGCAAAGACATGTGCCGCCGCCCCTTTGCTCGCGTAGATATATGGCCCCTCGGGGTAGCAGCCCTGCCTTCTGATCAGAAAACGGTCGGACACTGTTGGCGAAGTCGAAGGCTATGCGGCGAGAGCGCTGAAGCGTGAGGTGTGCGCCGAAGCCAGGGGTCTGCGGGCTCAGCGCAGGCCGAAGCTGCGCACGCCCTGCGAGATCGTGCCCTCGATGCCCTGCCGTTGCTCGTACAGGCGTCGGCCCTGCTCGCTCTCGTGCTGCTTGCGCGCCGCGGCCAACGCCTCGTGCTCGGCACGCGGGTGTAGGGTCAGCCGGCGGCTCGTCGCCCGCGTACAGCGCGGCTTGGCCGGACAAGGACGGCAGTCGCCAGGGCTGAAGCTGGCTCGGATGAACGGGCGAGCGTTCGCCGCGTCCCGGTACTCGCCCCAGCTCGTGCTCTCATGGCCCTCCGGACATCGCGCCCGGCGGCGCTCCCAGTCGACGATGAAGTCCGCCACCTGGATCGCCTCGGCATTGCGCCGCTGCCAACTGTGATTGGACCGCGTTGGGCCGATCAGATCGATCCCGTACCGTGCAGTGGCCGCCACCAGTTGCTCGGCGCTCACGTACGCGGCATCGACCAGATGCTCGGACGGTGTCAAACCTGCCTCGGACAGCGCTTCGTGGATCGCGCCGGTGCGAACGGCTTCGTGCATGTTGGCCGGCGTGGTGTCGGTGTGGACGACCAACCGCGGCAGGCCGTGGTCGCAGGTCTCCGTCAGGTGGACCATGTACCCCGTCCAGTCGGTTCCGGACTTGGCCCGGAACCGGGCGTCGATGTCGTAGGGCGACTCGACACGGTCGCCTGGACCACGCCCCCGCACCTCGCGCAGCCGCACCCAGCCGGCCTCGCCGTCCGTGCCGCTCCCCCGCACGAAGTGGCGCGCCCACACCCGTCGCAGCACGGCGACCGCGGCCAAGGCCGCGGCCGGCGGCGGCGCATCCGCGTCGTCCAGGGCGTCGAGTAGGCGATAGCCATCGGCCCCGACCTGGAGGACGTAAGCCTCGCGCTTCGCGCCGGTCTCCGGCAGGCGCGTTTCCTCGATCCGAAGATCGTAGCGTGAGTGCCACTCGGGCGGAGCGAGAACACGCAGCCAAGCCGGGGCGACTATCGCGACAGCATTGAGGGCCGCGCGCAACGTCTCGGCCAGAAGCTCGACCCGATTGAGGTCGCGCACGGCTGCGAGCACGTGCGTGCTGTCGGTGCGCTGACGGCCCCGCGCCTTGAGCAGGCCTTGATCGCGCGCGGTATCAAGGATGCGGGCCAGCAAGCGTTCGCTGGCCGCGTGCTGCAGGAGGCGGCCCCGGAACTCGCACAGGAGGCTGTGGTCGAAGCCGGAATCGATGAGGTCGAGCGCCAGCAGGTACTTCCAGTCGATCCGCGCCCGGACGGCCTCGGCGGCCTGGCGATCACTCAGGCCTTCTCGGAATTGCATCAGCGTGACGAGGGCCAGACGCCAGGATGCGTAGGCGGGCTGGCCGCGCGCCGGATAGAGATCGGCAAAGGCCGTGTCGGCGAAAATGGGACCGAAGTGATCCCGCAGCAGCAGGTAGGGATTGCCGCGGCGGAACGCGGTTCGAGCGATCCGAGCCGTGTCCTCAGGCACCGGCGGGAGCGCGGATTGCGGGCGGAGCGACATGAGCGGCCTCCGGGCGGGACGGCCACCCTACACCCAGCCCACCACCACTCGGAATTCGCCAACAGGGTCCGTTCGTTTTTCAGACAAATGCGGTCGCACAACCAGAAGACGTTCAGGGTGGTCATCAGACGTTCGCGGTGTCAGAGTCGGTCGGTGATGCTGCAAATCGTCAACCGCCCACTCTCCGGCCTTGGGCAATCCTATGGACCACCGGGCGATGGACCTTTCCCCGCCGTGATGGTCCTCCACGGCTCGGAGGGAGCGTGGTCGGGCTATGGCTGGCAAGCACGGGTTAGGGCGGCCGACGATGAACAAGTGGTTCGAGCCCATCCCGCTGGCGGCCAGGATTTGCCTATCTGCTCTGGGGGGATGTCTGTCCGGCTGGCTGTTCTTCTCGTTCGCGTCAGTCAATTGGCGAGGTCCGACGTCGCACGTCTTTCATGATGTGTTCTTTGGTGGGCTGTTTTTCATACCAATCACCCTCATTCTGATTACGCCGTTGCTATTCGTGGCCCTCGTGCTGGGGGCGATCTTCCGCAGGCAGATCGCCAACAATACGGCCCTATGGACGCTCGCGGCATCCTTTGTGACCTGGATCACGGCGATCTCTGTCATGGTCTTAACCAGTAGCCAGAACGAATGGTGGATGACGCACTCGACCGCCGAACGGCTGACCCAAATGATTACCAGCGGGGATAGCAAGCTAATCCTTGCTGGCGCTTTGGGAGCGGGAGCGACGTTCTACCTAGTGGGACTGGTCCCCTTGGGTTCGGATCCCTGATTACCGTGGCGTTCGCCGCAAGAAGGATTCGATGAGCTGGACCCAGCCGCTGAGCATGATGGAACCAAGCGTCGCTGTCGTGACCAGTCCTACCACCGCCCAGCTGTCGAAACGGGCATTGAGCAACCAAGCGTACTTGTGCTGTATCGCGGTTGCCTGTTCGGGTGTCGTCTGGGAATAGAATGGATAGACCATGTGGTTAAGCTTCATCATGCTCATGTGCAGCCCGAGAGCTCCGAACCCTATCCAATAATTTCTTATGTAGGCCACCGTCGCCTTGATCGGATAGGTCTCGCGATTCTCGCTTCTGCTATAGTCCCAAAACAATAGAGGCAGGAACGCGGGCGCTCCAAAGCATATAATTGTATTTAGATAGACAGTGCTGATTCCCGATCGCTCGATTAGAAACTGCCGCATGTTCGTCAACTGAACCAGCAACGACCACGAGCTGGCCGCTTCAATCGCTTGCCGCTCGCCGACGGAGAATAGGTGCAACGAGATCGACGCGACAACGGCCGCACCCGCAAGCAGGCCTCCGATGACATTGGCCCGATGCTTTCGCAGGAGGCTGGGAAAGAGCCTGCAACAGATGAATACGATCAACCATGCGACCTCGAACCCGTAGGGAAAAGCCAGATAGGCGAAGGCGGTCGGTAGAGTTGCGAAAGCTGCAACGATGATTACGGATTGCAAGATGTACATCGTTTCCGGTCGCCGCTTCAGCCGAAATCTCCGTCCTGTTCTGGAAAGTACGCCCTTCTCAGAGGTGTCGAGCGAATGCATGTTCAATCGGCAAAGTTGGCGGAAAACTGGTGCAAGTCTCGAAAATCGACGAGAGCTTTTAGTTCGAGTTCATGGCTATGGGCATAGCTGTCTCGACTGCAGAGATCCCCACGCGGCTGAGGAAATCGCTCTCAGAATGGTCTTCCATGGTGAGTTCGAGGCCGCCGCCTGCGCCGAGAACGAGCACTTGCGCATCGTTCGGCGCACGCTCTGCCAGAAGTAGCCCTGCCATACGTTGTAGGTCGGCGTAGCCGGGTACCAGCCGCTGCGGATTTTCAACGTAGCGGGCTACAGTCTGCGGATCGGAGAATGCGTCCATGCGCAACGGTAAACCAATACACCGAAGACGAAGCGCTTCATAATCAGCTATGTAGCAGCACGCAGTTAACATGGTGCTTCGCAAAAACATGCAGCCAGGGCTGGGCCAGAACGAAGGAGATCTTTGACGAGCGGTCGCCCACATACCAGTTGCGCCAGTCGCCTTCAGGGGCGGCGGCCCAAGTCGCCTGCCGGCTCTTCCGCGCCGGCGTCACGGATCTGAGCCACAAGGAAGGCTTCGGCTCGCTGCCACGCCTCGTCGGTATCGCCGCGGAAGTTGAGATCGCGTGAGAAGACATCCCGGCCGGTGCGGGCATCCACGAGTCGGGCCCAGAGCTGCAGGATCAGCGTACTGCTCTTGTGCACGACGCCAACGAGAACCAACTCGGCTCCCTGCGCCCGGGATGCCCGCAGCAGGCACTGAGCGTCACCAGCGGGGCAGTCCTTCAGCAGGCGCTCGGCAGGCAGCAGCGTCGCTTGGTATCGTCCCGAGCGAGTGAGATCGGACGCCAGATCCTTGGCAAGGCGCTGCATCCGTTCCGCATGCTGCCGCGATTGGTCGACCGGCTCGCCCGAGGTGTCGAGGAGCTTGATCGGCAACACTGCCAGCCGGACCGGCTGCGCTTCTGCCGCGTCGGCCTGGGACATTCCGAGTGCCATCAGGTGAAGCGCGAGCGCGCCGACCCACACCGATCGGCGCGCATTCGAGACCCAAGCCTCCGCAATGAGCCTCATCCGCGCGCGTCGATCGATCGGGTTCAGGCGCGGGCGGTTCGCAAGGATCAGGCGGCGCATGATGACTGTGCCTCGTAGAGCGCCTTGAACTCCGGGATCCCGAAGGTCGCTACGACCTGGTGGTGCTCGTTGAGGATCTCGTAGACGGGGCCGTCGATATCGCGGTTCGTGAAGTAGACGATCACGTCCTGGTCGCCGCCGCCTTCGGTATGAGGCTCGCCTCCGGCTTTGCCCGCGACATAGCTCCCGACCGGTCGAACCTCTTTGAGCTCCCCGTTCGGCCGGTAAATCCGCAGCTCGCCCTGTAGGACGAGGGTCCGGTAGGCTGCTGCATGGCGATGCAGCGCGATCCGCTCGTTTGCGGCGAACTTGAACAGCAGGTCGACGATCCGGGCATCCTCATCGACACTCAGGATATGATAGGCGGCGTGATCGAAGCCCTCGACCGTCCGCCAGACGATGTTGCGATCATCGAATGCGAGCCTTGCCATGGCGTGCTCCTGATGGGTCCTCTCCGTGCCGACGCGCAGGACGCCTGAGAGCATCCCACCGCGACTGTGCCCCGCGGGCAGATCCAGGCCTAAGCGGATTGCAGCGCGCGCCCTTGCCATTCGGTGCCAACGCACCGACCCTGCAATGGGGAGACGCTCATGCCGGCATACGGTCTGACCCGGGCACGCACCATGGGACCGATCGCGGAGGCCATCACGGCGGCGGGTGGCTCGGTCGCGCGGGTGTTCGGCCGGGCCGGAATACCGCTGACGCTTCTCGACACGCCTGACCGCCTGATCCTGCTGCGTGATCAGCTCCGGCTCGTCGATGCGGCCATGCGCGAGATCGGCGACCCGGCCCTACCGGCCCGGCTCTCAATGCGCACCGGGATCACCGGACTGGGGCCTATCGGCCAACAGGTTCAATCTGCCGCCACGCTCGGGGCCGCCCTCGCACGTGTCGAGATCGTCACCCCGCTTCTCCTTCAGACCGCGACCTGGACAGGGCTGCGCCGACAGGATCGGAGCGCGTTCTACGGCTACGCCGTGGCCGAGCGGATCGACAGCGGGCGTCAGGCGAACGAGATCCTCGCGCTCGGCTACCTGCTTGGTACGGTGCGCCATTTCCTCGGCCCCGCATGGCGGCCGGAACGAGCCGTGGTAACCGGTGCGTGCTTGGCCGGCCGTTCCGAGATCGAGGCGCTGCTCGGCTGCGAGATAGTTCTTGGGGCTCGGGCCGGCCTGGTCTTCCCCGCCGACCATCTCGATGCCGGGAACCCGAAACGCTTTGATCCGACCCAGGCGCATGCGGCTGAGGACGAGCCGATCGGCGAGGACCTTGTGGCCTGCGTCACGCACCTGATCGAACTCGGGCTGGATGGGGCCCGCCCCACCATCGATGGCATTGCCGGCCGTCTCGGCCTCTCGCGCAGGACGCTGCAGCGCCGCCTGGAGGAGACCGGTATGCGGTATGCCGACCTTCAGCGCAGCGTGCTGATACGCCGGGCGAAGGCGCTCCTGTCAGACGGAACGCTGCCGATTGGTCGGATCGGCGTCGAACTCGGCTATGCGGATGCGGCCCATTTCAGCCGGGCCTTCCTGCACTGGACGGGTACGACCCCAAGCGACTGGCGACGCCGTACTCACATGCAGCTTCGTCCGCTCCTCACCGTTTGATTAGCAGGCACGCAAACCTTGCAGTGCGCGTAGCGGCGCACCGCGTCGTAGCCACCAGCATAGCCCTCCGTCCGTAGCCCCTCGAACAGGCGCATGAGGCTGAGACGCTCGCGTTTAGGCTTGGCCAACTCCTCGGACAGCAGGGCGTCCAGGCGCGCGATGTGCCCGTCGAGCTGGGGCCGGGGCTGGTGCTGGCGCTTGTAGGCGAAGGCGGTCTTGTCCGAGCGCAGCGCCTTGCGCACGACCTTGCGGGACAGGCGCAGCTCGCGCGAGATCTCCCGGATGCTCCGGGGCTCGCGAAACAAGCGCCGGATCTTGGCGATGGTCTCCACGATCAACATCCCCGGCTGGCTCCCTGACCGTGAGCGGTAGGGAGCAAGAGATGCACGGGGGCGGGGTGGGTCCCGATTGGGGTTCATCCGCACTTTCGATGCTTCGGGGTGTCTCGGGCGTTAATCCGCGTGGTGGCCCGAGGGCAGCGCGATGCCGATCTCGAACCCGTCGATGCCGTNGGTTCATCCGCACTTTCGATGCTTCGGGGTGTCTCGGGCGTTAATCCGCGTGGTGGCCCGAGGGCAGCGCGATGCCGATCTCGAACCCGTCGATGCCGTTGGTCCCGGACGGCCTGCACGTCGAGGATCTGACGCGGGATGGAACGGCGCTGCTGATCACCGCCCGGACCACGGCGGCCCAAGCCTCCTGTCGGGTCTGCGGGTGTGCTTCGACGCGGGTGCACAGCACGTATTGGCGGACGTTCGGGGACCTGCCCTGGCAGGACCGGGCGGTGACGTGGCGGGTACAGGTGCGCCGCTTCCGGTGCAGCCATTGCCCGGGTCGGATCTTCGCCGAACGCGCGCCGGGGCTGGGCGCGCGCAAGGCGCGCCGCAGCGACCGATTGGCCGAGGTGCAAACCGATATCGGCATGGTGCTGGGCGGGGAGCCCGGCGCTCGGTTGTCGCGGCGGCTGGCCATGCCGGTCAGCGGCCGAGGAAGTCGATGGCCATCGCCCGCTTCTCCCCCCTGAACACACGACGGCCTTCGATGTCCTCGCTCCCAGCGGCCAGGATGAAGAGCAGCCTAATCGCGTCCCGGTGGTGATGCCCCGGCATCGCCACCGATGAGGGAACCTTCGGATGGGACGTCGAAGTGGGAGCGGTTGTGCCCGCGGCCATCAATACCGACCTTGTGCGCGTAGAGCAGGGCGCGACAGGAACCAAAGCGCGTTTGACCAGCGGGGTTCCCGATAAGCTTGATCGGCTGATGTCGCTTCCCGGGACGTAGACGTCCGGCAGGCGGCAGATGCCCGCCAAAACGCTCGCGGAGGGGGTATCGGGAAGCGCTACCTGATACCCGACTGCGGAGGCGCGCTTCCACTCTCCCGGGGGCCAGCCCGCAGCGCCTACTTAACCTGGATCGGGCATGCTCCCCGTACCAAGAGGGGTTGCACATGCCGTACGAGTCCGCCGTCTTCGTCGTCGCTGATGCAATACTGGCCAAGGGCGAGCGGCCCAGCCTGCGCAAGGTGCGCGAAGCAATCCCCACCGGTGGCTCACCCCGTGAGGTCTGCACGCACCTGCGTGCCTGGCGGAAGAAGCGCGGCTACGACCCCAAGCCCGAACCCACTGACATGTCGAAGGCCATGAAGGAGGCCGGCCAGGCGCTCGCCTTGGACCTATGGAAGCAGGCCAAGCGCGAGGCGACCCAGACGTTCTCCCGCGAGCGCGAGGCCGCCGTGGCCATGGCCACGGACGACAAGCAGGACTGCGAGCATCTGCTCGGGATGGTCGAGACCCTGCAGGCGGAGAACACCGCGCTCGCCGCCCGGGCGGAGGCCGCCCGCGTCCAAGCCCGCCTCCACAAGGTCGAGAACCAGCTCGACCGCTTCCGCGCGCTGGAGTTCTGGGACCGCGTCATGCAGGAGATTTTCGAGATCATACCCCCCGGGGGAGCCATGACCCCGGCCGAGATCCTGCCCGAGCTCCGTTCCTGGACGATCCGCGGCGCCGCCCTCCACACTTCAGGCGCCGACGTAGGCCGCCATCTCATCTGGTGTGCCTCACGTGAACGCCTGCTTCAGGACGTCCGGGAATGCCGAGGCGTGGGCGCTGGGTGAGTGCGGGTATGCAGGACCCGGGAAGAGGCGGCTTGGCCGCCTCGATGTCGAAGTTTCCTAGGGACCCAGGTAGCCGTTCCACAACCGATGGACGGGGGACACGGGTCGCTGCGCGGGCACGGAGCAAATGAGGACGCCGAGGGTGTCGTTCGTACCCCCCTGGTCCAACTCGACGCTCGATGGAAAGGCGGCGACAGTCGGTCTCACATCGCAGGCTGTCTGGAGGCGGAAGGCGTCCCTCGCCACGCGTCATCGTCAATCTCGACCTCGTGCGGGCAGCCCGCGTCCGGGCTCGCCCACACGAGGTCATGAAGCGGGCAGGGATCTCCCAGCTTAGACCGCTTCTTGCACCTTGTCGGCAGGGACGGCCTTTGAGCGGCGTCCTGCAACGTTCGCTCGAACGGCCTTCTTCCCAGCGACGGGCTGCGCCGCCCCGACGATCTTGGCGACGCGATTCCTCTTGAGCGGCTGAAGGCGTACGGGCTCGCTTGGGCGCTTGGCCGCCCTGACGAAGCGAACATCCCCCTTGGCCTGCAACGACGCGATGCCTTCGAGGATCAACTCGCGCACGATCTCATTCTTACTCTGGTCTTCCCGAAAGGCGACGACCTTGAGTTCTTGGTCGAGCTCGCTCGGAAGGTACACGGTCCTCAGCACGAGGTTCCTGGCTTCGGCGTTCGCCATAGGGCATCTCCATGCGTATGCGTAAACATATGTACGCGTTTGCATGAAAGGCACAAGCCCGTCATCGATAATTCCGCAGGATCGCATCGGCCATGCCGCCGAGCGCCATCAGCGACATGTAGCCGGGAGCGACGATCTGCGAATGCATCGGCGCGTGTATCTTGGGCCATCCGGGAAGGTCGAAGGACAGGTCAGACTTCATGCCCTCCTCCAGTCCGAGCCTGGTCTCCGCCTGCATCTGGCCCTGGAGCGCAGCGGGCAGCAGACGCTCGAACCACCAACCGTCGAAACCGGTGGCGTCGACGACGATGTCGGCCTCATGTTTATGACTCAAACCCAGCTCGTTCCCGTACTCCACGACCAGCCTCTTGGCCTTTCCGGGCGCGAGGCTGACTTGGTTCGCGCGGCCCGGCACGAGAACGAGATCCTTCGCGTCGGTGAGGATGTCGGTGATGTTTTCCCACACCACACCGCGGTTCAATCGGTCGGTGAATTTTCGCCTGTCCGCGAAGGAAAGCGCCAGCCACGCGTTCTCGTTGTCGAACATGACGCTTTCGAAGAAGTTGACGGTCCTCGTGAACAGCGTGGCGCTATTGTTGATCATCGCGATGCTGTGATGGCCGTTGTTCGAACGAATGAACCAGGCCGCAATGGCTGCGGTCGTTCCGCCTCCACCGACGATCAAGACTTTCCGGGAACCTCTGCTCAACTGGGCTCGCACCCTGGAGAGGTTGTCCCAGAAATCCTCGCCGTTGTAGAGGCGATCGCTGCCGACATGGACCAGTTTCCCGGCTTTGGGCACCTTTCCCTGCGCCGGGCCCGGCCCGGTGAAGACGATGCCGTCGAAACCTTCGACGTCGTAGGCGTCGCCGCTCGCGGTCTCGGTGTAGTTCACCTTCCATCGCCCGTCCGCCCATTCCACCGAGGTTACCTCGCCGATGATGGGCGTGATGCCGGCCGTCTTGACGGCGTAGTCCAGGTAATTCGCGAACTCGCGATGGATGGGCGACTTCCTTCCGCGGCTTACCCATGTCGAGTAATTGTCCTGCAGGGCGGGTTCCGTCATCTGGAAGGCGTCCCAGGAATACTCCTGCTTCATGAGTGCCGAGACGCCGGGCTCAATCCCGTCCACGTACGGGAACCCGAGGTCGCGCTCCGCCGGCGTGCACAGCCGCTGCTCGCCATCGGTGTAACCGTTGCGGCCGTTCCAGGCGGCTCCGATCTGCGCCTTCTCGAAAATTTCGATCCTGATCTTGTTGTCACCGAAGCGGTTGAGGCAATCGGCCTTGGCGCACAGCGCCGCCGCTTTCGGTCCCCCGCCGATGACCGCGATGTTCTTCTCTGGCACGTTCCTCTCCCAATCGAGGGGGCGGACGGGACAAACGGATGGATTCCGCGTCCCGCGGCGCTTTGCCAGGCGCTCACGAAATGCGTTTCGGGCAAGGCGCCGATGTGCGGATGCCAGCACGGCGCTGCCGCGGCAACTCGGGCCCATGCGCCAAAGTCTCGAATGGACGCTTGCGCCTTGATGCCCGCACCCCTGGCGCAGGTCGCAGCAGCCTTGCCGATGGCCGGTTTTCTAGGGCGTCACAGCGCAAGCGAACGACGACGCCTCGTGCGACGGCGAAAAAACGTCCGCAGTCGATAGCAGGCGTCCCGCTCGACGCGACGGTCCGTCCCCTGGAACGACCTCCCCGCGCAAGACCGCGCGTCCCACCGGGACGCCTCGATGAACCATCGACCCGGGGTGACGGATGCCGAGCCGACCCGCCACCGTGGAGCGCCGTCGCGCCAGCGGTCGTCGCGGCCGTATGACCGGATTCGGGTGGCAGTTCTCAGCGGGAGACAACAGGAGTCTCCACACCCCGGTTCGGCATCCGGAGATCGGTCCAGCTCGGAATGAGCGAGCATTCCGAATGGGCGTCGCGCGATTTGCCGATGCTCACGCCATTCCGGTCGGACGCCGGTCGAATGGTACTTAAAGTCCGTCGCTTTCCTGTTGTCGCGCGACTTCGCTGCCGGCGTGAAACGGACTCATCCCGGCGCCCTCCGCGACATCCTCGCGACCAATCTCAGACGAATCCGGACTGAAAGGGGGCTCAGTCAGGAAGCCTTCGGCGATCTCTGCGGGCTGGACAGGAGCTATGTCGGTAGCGTCGAGCGCGGCCAGCGGAATATCTCGATCGATAATCTGGAGCGAATGGCAAAAGCTCTGAACCTGGAGCCTTGGCAACTCATAAGGAGGAACGACACCGGCCGCTAACGCGCGTATTCAAGACTACCCTGCTCTCATTATCCGCCCGCGCCCGCGCAACGCCATCCGGTGGGGTGGGGCATCGTTTTTCAGACGGCGCGTGAGCCTCCGGCTTCCTACTCGCATCGACGATGCTGATCGCACCACCGGGTTCGAACTTGAATTCGACTCCTGCGTTCCGGAAAGCATCCAGCAGAGCCTGCACCTTCCGCGGTTGCGATCGCCCCCGTCCAGTTTCGACAGCTACGATAGTCCGCCTCACGACTTTTGCACGCTGTGCGAGATGCTCCTGAGTCCAGTCGAGAAGAGCCCTGGCAGCCCGAAAATGCCTCGGGGCTAGCTCTGTAAATTTTTCACTTGCATGGCGCACTATGGGCATTATAGTAATCACCAAAGATCAGATGATTCGGCGCAAAAAATCTTGCGCCGAAAACGAACCTCTTCAGGCCGGCGGGATCGGATTAGTTCCGTGTCCTTGAAGATCGGCCCGTGATGCGGCATCGTCAAGTAGCACGATGCTCTCCGTTCCTTCGATGAAGGAACACGCATGTCAGACTGCATAGCGGTCTGCGTGGCGTAAATCTCGCGATGAGCCCACGCATGCGCGCGGCTGTCCTACGACAGTCGAGATCAAGTCTTCCGCATGTCTTCTCCCTCCCTTTCGCCCGGTTCCCGCGGCGTTCGGCACCGTACGCCACTCTCCTGGCGCACAACCCGTGGAATCAGGGTAGCAAAGCGCCTCGCCCTTGAGGCTTCCGCCGTGGCGGTCTCCCACGGGGCCATCTGCCTCGGCCCCGACGAGATCGCGCGGCGCTTCTTCGATCAGGTCGGCATCGGGCCCGAAGCAGTCGCAGTCGTACGCTTCCGCCATTCCGGTCAGTCCTGCACGATCGTAGTGCCGACTTTCCGTACTTGGGGTCGAAACGACCTACGCAGACGCACGGCGCATGCAGCCGACTCTGCCTTCGCCGCCGGTCGAAACGTTGTCGTTGAGGATCCCGGTGCCGTGGAGTTGCAACCACGCCTCCGCAATGCCGAACGCATGCTTAAATCAATGCGAGTACCCGCCATGGGGGATGCAGCAACTCTGTCGCGCCTCCTGTCTGCCCAGGGCGGTGAAGCCTCGCTTGCGGAGTGCGAGGCGGCGCTCGCGAGTCCGTTCGCGGACGGGCGCATCTTCGGGCTGATGGTCGGCGGTCGCGTCGAGATCGACCTTTCAGTTCCCCTTTGCGCCGATAGTCTAGTCCGCCTCCGGTCTCCAGGATGGCCGTTCGCGGAAGCTGGGTTCGGACGAACCGACACATACTCCCCCCAGAGCCTCGTACAGGAGCAGCCTACGGATCCCTAGGGGTCCGTCTTCGCACCGGCCGGGATGCAGAGAGCGGCTTCGTCGTCACCACGACGAATGCCATCAACGGAGGCAGCCATGACCGACCATGGTACCATCATCGAATTTCCCGGTGGCCGGAGGCGAACCGACGCTGTGGCTGTTGGGTCGCGAAGCGTCGCCGATCTGACAGAATCGCTCTCCAGGCAGGTGCGCGCTCGCCGCACGGCGATGGATGTAGATGCACAGCTATCGATCCGCCTCGCCGATCTAACGGGGGTCGCCGACCGGACGATCAGACGGCTCACTTTCCTCGTGCACGCAGGTTCGATCACCGCCGCTTCCGCTGCCCGCCTCGCCATGCGCCATGCCGACGAGGTGCGCGGCCGGCGGCGCGTTTTGGGCCCGGTAGGCGAGGAACATCCCGGCCGCTCCATGTTGGAGGTCACGCTCATCGGCGATCCATTCGGAAATTTCGCGCTTGGCTTTCGGCAGGGCGAAGCGTGGGTCGGATTTGCGCCATTCCATTCCCTGTCTCAGCTCTTCGAACTATGCCCGCCTGGACAAGGTCCCGTATGTCTGCTCGTCGGCTGCGATGCTTGCCGCCGAACCACCGTGCGATGCCTAGATTCACCCCACTGGCGGCAACGCTTATCGGCCCTCCGGTCGCCCCCTCGGCAGCATGCTGCTAGCCAAGTCATCGTTCTTGGCGGACTGCCCACATGCCGCACCAGTCGGGCCTCGGTGCTCCACGCTCTAGACGCTGCGGTTCGTCGGGGAACGGGGGGCGCGTTGATCCCTCCCATGCGGCATCCGCCACAAGTGCGAGGAATACAACCAAGCCGATCCGATTCGACCAGGATCCTCCTGATGCTGATCGAACTAGCTCGCCCTGGCCTCGTGGACGTCGAGCGGGCCGACGAGGAGCCGCTGCCATGACACGGTGGAAGGGAGAGCATACTGAGCATACGTCGACCGGGGTCGAGGATGAGCATCGTGGGCACAGAGCGAAGCCGGATCCAATCATCGCCGGACTGCTCGACCGGCTGGAACCGCGCTCTCCGGACAAAAGCCGTTCGCGGGACGGAGAATGCTGCGCCCCGCATGACAGACGGGGAGCGCCGCCTGTCGGCACCGTTCGCGGCGGCGAGCTCCGCCCGGACATGGTCGGTGCCGCAATCCTCCTCGGAACTGGGCTTCGCTCCGCTCCCGAGTTGCTCGAGAGATTAGATTCCGGCGCCCCCGTGGTGGTCGTCGAGGCAACCGCAGCCGATTGGATCGATCCGACAGCGAAAGCCGCTGCGGTCTGTTTCCGTCCGGTCGCGACAACAGGCTGGCGAGGAGACCGTCGCGACGCTGGGGGCGGGGACGTCGAACTCGAACGGGCGGGGGCAGTCGTCGTCGCCGCGCGGAACGGCTTCCGCTACTCCTCGGAATCTGACGTACAGACCGACGGGGCTTTCCGGGACCATAGGCCTTTGATCGGCATCACGACGTCGACGCGCGCCGGCCTACCTGCCGATCTCCTGAAGGCGTGCGAGGAGACGGTCGTCCTAGGTCGTTTTAATCCGGAAGCGATCAGACTGCTCGTCGAGCGGGTCGTCGGAGTGCCGCCAACCATGTCGGTGTCGGAGGCGATCGCAGCGGAGATCGAGCCTGCCGATCTCCGGATCTCCGTCCACCGGGCTCGGGGAGCGGACGGATCGATCGAACGGCTACGGACCCTCGTCGAGTCGCGCCTAGACCTCCGACGCAAATGCACGGGCACGCGGTTACAGGATTGCGTCGGCTACGGGCCGGCCGCCGAATGGGGCATCGCAGCTGCTCAGGATCTCGCCGCCTTCGCTAGAAACGAGCTTCCTTGGTGCCAATGTGAACCTGGAGTGCTGCTATCGGGCCCTCCGGGCACGGGTAAAACGATGTTCGCAGCGCTTCTTGCCGATCAGGCTGGCGTGGCCCTGCTCGCAGGTTCGCTCGCGCAGTGGCAGTCGTCGGGCGAGGCGCACCTCGGCACCACTCTGAAGGCTATGCGTCAGTTCTTCGAAACCGCAAAGCGCACAGCGCCTTGCGTCGCCCTCATTGACGAACTCGACTCCTTCGGCGACCGCCGACACTTCGCGCATCACAGCCGCGACTATTCCGTCCAAGTGGTCAACGGCTTCCTCGAATGTCTCGATGGCGATGGAGGCCGAGCGGGAGTCGTCCTGGTCGGAACCACCAATCATCCCGATAGGATCGATCCGGCCATCCTCCGCTCGGGGCGCTTCGACAGGCGTATCGACATCCCGCTACCTTCGATGACGGATCTCGCGGCGATCCTGCGCCAACACCTTGGCCGCGACCTCGCCGGGGCCGACCTCATGCTGGCTGCGCGCCATGCTTTGGGTAGCACCGGCGCCGACTGCGCAGCCTGGGTGCGCCGGGCTCGCGCTAAGGCCCGGCGCGAGTGTCGATCACTCGAACCGGGAGACCTCCTACACGAGATTGGTGCGTCTGCGCCTAAGACGGCGTACAGCCAAGATTGGAGGACCGCCGTCCACGAAAGTGGACACGCCATTGTGGCCCATTCGACAGGCCGGGAGGTATCGGAGATCGTACTCCGCTCTTCGATTTCGCAGGTCAGCGGCATGACATCCGTCGAAATCGATGGCATCGCCACCAAGAATGCCCTGCACGATCTCCTATCCGTAATCATGGCGGGGCGCGCGGCTGAGGTTCTCGTGTTCGGAGAACCGTCGGCTGGTGCTGCCTCCGATCTGATGCAGGCCACCGCAATCAGCAACGACCTTCATTGCCGATGGGGATTGGGAGATCGCTTGGCGACATGCGATCCGGAGCGACCTCCCTCGATTGTGCGAACAGCGGTGGAGGAGGACCTGCGCCGCGCGCTGGCCAACGCTGAAGCCATTCTGAAAGCGCGCCGTTCGGACTTGGTGCGTATCGCTGAGGCGCTGCAGAAACAACGATCTCTGACCCGCGACGAAGTTGCGGCACTACTCGAGCCGGGATCGCCATCGACAGCGCCTCCTTCGACAGCCGGACGACTCGGGCTGACGACCGGGCTGCCGGTGACGAGGGTCGTATCGACCTGAAGCCATAGCGCATACCAGCTCACGTCCGATGGTGCCGCCGCGACGGAGTGATCGATGTTCATCCTGAACAGAGAACCAAGTCCCTCCCTCTGTCTCGCAACGGCCGCTCACAAATACCGTGCGCTCGCTGACGACCTGGACGCGATCGCGCGAGGCGAGCATCCGTCCGCCGATCGGCTGCGGGATGCTCCGACGCTCTCGGGATGGAGGATCGTCATCGCGCCGGTGCCGCATCTGCTCGGGGTCGTCTCGGGACATCCCGATATCGCCGAAGGGCGTATCTGCCGCACGAGTGCAGTCTTCGTCTGCGATGAGGAGAAGGGCTATGCGCGCACCTATTCCAGATACTATCGTCTCGGTCCGCGGTGAGCCCCGGAATACGTCCGGAGTTCGAACCGGGCCTCAGTACCCTATGCGGGAACTCCCCTTACGGAGTTCGTGTCCCGCAAAGCCCGACGGACCGCCAATTTTGCTAAAGTGTAATCGCCTAGCATTTCGGATCTCAGAGTGTTCGCCCCCTGTTTCAAGCCAAGCCGGTCACGGGCGGCAGTAAGCCGCGATCGGTGTCGCCCGTCCGGTGGCTTCTTCAATCGCACGCGTGAGGAAGGCCCACAGCGTACCCAGCCCGATGTTCAGATCGCGCTCGGACAATAGCTGGGCGCGCGTCTTCTCCGGCAGATCTCAGAGTATAACCATAGATACACCGCAGCACGAGCGAAGGCGTTGCTGTCTAAACGGTGGGATGCTCTTGATAGGTCCTCTGATGCCCTTCTATGCAGAAGGGTGCCCGTCACCGAAGACATAGATGCGGAGCTACAAGGTAGCGATTGGCGGGTGTGAATCCGATGATGGTCGGTGAGGGAGCAAGGCCGTTCCGAGGCCTACTCGAGGGAAGCCGGAACGACGGAGTGATCTCGTTCGAGTTCGTCGGTTCGGATGCAACTGTTTTCGCCTGTCCTATTTGGTCAATCGATACGATGCTGGAGCAGCCGGCTCTACTCGGACCTGGTGTCTATATCCTGATGGGTCTCGCAGCCGCCGACGCCAAGCCTCAAGTCATCGTCGGCGAGGGAGGCATGCTGCAGGAAAGGCTTGGCGCTCACGCCAACGACGATGAACTCGACTTCGTATCGGACGTAGTGGCCGTTACCGGGCCTCGCGTGATGAGCGAAACGATCCGCCTGATCCTGCAACGGCGGTTCGTCGACGAGATCGTACAGGTTGGGAGCGCGCGCATAGCGAATGGCCATGATGCGGACCGCTACACTCGCAACCTTCATGACGTTGCCGCAGCGGATCGCATCATGGAGGACATCCGCCCATTCCTTTGCATGGTTTTGCCGGGGCTGTTCAGTCTCCTGCCCCCTGTGAAGCGCCCCATCAGTATGCGATGCGCCGGGTTCCCACGCGGCGTCGATGCAGAAGGCACCTCGTGGAGCCGACATGAGATGAGATTTCGAGGAGCGTATGCTTTGGCATCCATGCGCGGAAGAGAGACGGTACTGCTTCCTGGCTCGCATATACTTAACGGGGGCGATAGACCACTATGGATAGCCCGCAGAAGGACCGAACTCCTGAATCTCGGCGTTTTACGGCCGATCGACGACGGGAGTCTACTTGTCGTCACCACAATGGTAAGCTTCGAAACGGCCTACGAGGCGGCAACGTTCGTTGCAGCCGGAGCGTCGGTGTCCGCCCGGCTTCTTTGGACGCCTCTAGATCCATGAGACCAACATCGCAGACTGCCATTCTGATCGCAGCTCATCAACTATTTCGAAAACTCGGAGCGGGCACACGCCCGACACAGAGTGAATTCGATGCCGCACCTTGCATGCTTGGTGGATGGGTGCCTGCCGGCTCTCCCTGCGTGATGCGCGGCTTTGTCTACGGCCACCCGGAGATCAAGGATGGCAGCCTGTACGATATGACGCCGGTGGTCATGGACTCGAAGCGTACCTGGGCGTGGTCAGGCTCGATGTTCTGGCGCCTGATCATGCGAAGATGACACATACGCGGTTTCCTGAAGCACTTGCGTGCGGCTGCGTCTGTGCGGGCCACAGGAAAGACCTCGTGCGGGCCCTTCAGAAGCGCATAGGACCCGAACTCGCACGTCGCTCCACGGAGGCAGCCGAAAGATCCGCGTTCGCGCAACAGCCTAGCTAAGACTTTCAACTCGCCCAATCGGCTCCGAAGTCCTTTGATCGGAACGCGGAGCGAACCAAGCGCAAGGCTGAAGAGCGTGAGAAGCACGAAATCGACGCGATGTAGCAGCGTGCCTGTTAGGCAAACGCTGCACCCGCACCAGTACAACCGCTAACGCGTGGCCGATCATTTCCACTCAGACAGCCTACTTTTCGCGTTTTCGGACATCACTGCACCAAGAAAATCGCTACACCGTTCATGGTCGATTTCGCGCTTCTGAGCCTTGATCAAGTGGACGGCTCGAGGTGCAACATAGACATCCTCGATCAGGATCAGCCCAATGCCATGCTTGGAACACTCATCCATCACACGCGACTCTTGCGCAGGGTTATCTTTTCGCCAAGTTGCATGGTCAACAGGAAATACTGCATAAGCCTTAGTTGCCGCAGATGCATGCGACAGAGCCTCGAAGACCGCAATCACGTTGCAGCTATCAGGTCGTTTAATTTCAAAAGTTACGACGTCGAATTCACGGCCGATGGTCCACGGATATTTTTTATGAGAGATCAGCGTGAGGTCGGGACGCGTCCAAGGACCAACGATCTTCGAGTCTTTCCGAGAGGTGTTTTCGATGAAAAACTCATTGTCATGAAAATTTTCATCTTGCCAAAGCCTTTTCAACCCCGCCTCAGCTGCAGGATAAAAAGCATCCTCGGCAATGATAAAATCCTTTTTTACATTATACCAATTGCCTTCTGACCATATTAGGATCTTTTTTTCGCAACCGTGCTCGAGGGCATCAACTAGTTCTTTAGGATCCCTGCCCAATAGGCGGCTTATTTTTGTCTTCGTTAGCGACGCCCCATTCGAAGAAATCGTTTTTACAATCTGGTCGAGCAAATATAACGCTTCCAAAGCAACACTCATCAGAAATCCTCTTGAATCCCGTAAGCCGACCGGTGCACGGACGCACCTCTTCCGGCCCTCCGCGAAAGATTTTTATCTGAAGAAACGTAACGCTAGAGTTTATAGAGGAGGATGAGGGTTGGCAGGCGTGGTGGGGCGAGGCCGCATCCGACACGCGGTACGTCCAGTTTCCGGGAAAGGACAACGTGCCCTTCCACAGGGTGCGATTCCCCGCGAGGTTGATCGGGTCGGGCGAGCCCTCGCACACCGCCGACGTGATCGCGGGCTTCCACTGGCTGACCTTCAAGAGCAACAAACTCTCAACCAGCCAGGGGCGCGGGATCGACTGCGACGCCGCGCTCACGGCGCTCCCAGCCGATCTCTGGCGATGCAGGCTGGTCACCAACGCACCCCAGAGCAGCGACACTAACTTCCGAAGTGCCCGCTTCGTGGCGGAGGTGAACAGGGATCTTGCCGACGTGTTCGGCCAATCAGGCGCGCTTCAACTCTCTAGCAAGCTGCTGCAGAAGTAACGTTTGTCCAGCTGCAAAGAAATCTTGTCATTTGGGCGGGCATGTCTGGTCGGCGGATTGCCGCTTGATCGCTCCAGCCGCGGTCAGGGAGGGTCTGTGCCGGGATCAGGCCGCATGTGGTGCTAGCAGTCTGGGTGCGATCTAGATGTTGGTGTTTTTGTTCCGTGTTAGCCGGCAACTGACGTTCTTCGCGCCTGACTTCGGCATCGAGCCCTTTGAAAGGCCGCGGCCGACCCCGTCGAGGCACAGGAAGCCCTGGGAGCACATAAGCACAGGGATGAGGGGTCGAAGGGGCCGCCGCTGTTCCTAAACCAGCCCCGGGTTCGCCTCCGCCCAGACCAGCCGAACGGTCGTTCGGCTCACTTCGGCCTTCAGGGAGGTTAGGTCGCGCAACGCCTGCGCCATCCCGTAGAGGGCTGCCTTGCCCCATCCGTGGACCTGCATCTCCAGGGAAGCTTCCTTGCACCCTGCCATCTCGGCGGCCTCATTGACGATCCGCCCCAGGTTGGTATCCCGCGAAATCGGCCCCGGCATCCCGGCCGTAAAGCTTCACCGCGCGGAACAGGTCGTAGATGCCCGAGCTTCGATGCCGCTGCATGAAGCGGTTCTCCAGCGCCTTCACGTAGGCGCCTTGGACCTTGGCCTTGATCTCCTGCGGCGTCATGAACCCCCCCCGAACGTGTGGCCATTCGGCGAACGGTCGCCGAACACCGCGCCAGACTTCCCGACGCCGTATCGCTGGGCGGTACCTCGCCATTTACGTGTACACCACGGACCCGCACCATCGACGATCCGAAGCCTTGGCCGCGCGGGCGGGTCGCATCAGTCAGGCCGGCGCAACCTCGTCCGCCCATGCGAAGCGCACCTTCAAGTCGTTGAGGTGATTGAAGGGTACGGCGCGACGATGCTGCAGCATGCCGACCACGATGCCCGGATGCAGGCCGACCTCCTCGGCGAAGGCGGTAACCTCCTGCCTGGTCGAGGGACATGTCGTGGCAAAGGACTCGATCCGCTCCCGACCGACCAGCACCTCCTCGGCCCAGGCGTCGGCCTCGGCCTCCACCCCGTCGCCCTCGCCGTTCTGGTCGTCGACGAAATTCTTCCCGCGATGCAGGACGATGTGCGCGGCCTCGTGGAAGAAGGTCCACCAGAAATGGTCGTTGCTCTTCATGCGCAGCGACATCTGGATCAGCGGCCGCTCTTCGTTCATCCACCGCGCCGAACCGAAGACGCAGGTCTTGCTCAAGGGCTTCTGGAAAACCAGGGCGACGCCTGCCGAGTGGCAAAGCTCCAGCATGCGCGGCTCGAAGACGTCTGGACTGTGCACCGTCAGCGACCGGATCTCGGTGCAACTCCGCAGGAACCGTTCGCCGTCGTAGGCCGGAAGCTCGCGCTGTCGGGCCTGCTCCTCGCCGAGCATCAGCCAGCAGTACATGTGGTGCGGGGAAGCCGTCGCGGAACGCGCCCGGCGATGATGAACCGCCAGCGACCCGATCCTTGCATCGTAGGCCTGCGCGGTACCGATGCCGAGCATCGTCAGCATCTCGCCGAACAGGCTGCCGATGTCGCGCGTGTCGGGCAGCCGACCGCATGCCTTCAACTCTTTCACCGGGAACTGCTTCAGCCAGTCGGCCTGCCGCTTGGCGCTCTCCCGCTCCCGCTCTCGGGCCTGGAACAGGTCCCATTCCGCCTGAAGCCCCGTCCAGATGTAGGCCTTCAAGCCGAGGACGTGCTCAAGCCGAAGGGCCGTCTCCGGCGTGACCGGGTTCGTGCCGTTGATGATCGTGCTGACGAGCTTCGGCGTGAGGCCGGCCAGGCGCGCGAACTCGGCCTGCGACCAGCCGCGCTCCTCGATGTACTCGGCAAGGTGCTCGCCGGGGTGCGTCGCCCATTGCGGGACGAAGGCTTCCTTCCTCGTCATGTCCACGCCTCCAACGCTCACTTCCCGTGGTAGTCCACGACCTCGACGATCTCGACCGCTGTGACGCTCGCCACGTCGACGCCGCCGTCCGGCAGGGACGGGACCGGGTCGTGGTCGGGCACGAAGACGATGCGCCAGTTGTCCTTGATGGTGACGGAGAACTGGCCCTTCCGGTCACCCGTCAGCATGTGCCGGTAGTCCGGCGAGCCGGTCGGGACGTCCGACAGGCTTTTCGCTTGCCTCAGCACACCCAGCCGGAGCCGGATGTGCCGCGCGCGGTCACCGAAGGCCTTGGCCATCTCCTTCGGGTCGGTAAGCTGCTTGCACAGCCGCTTACCCCTGACGGTGAGATCCATAGGCCAAAACCGTTACCTGCAAGGTAATGTTCTCCGATTCATTACCCAATGGGTAACATGGTCGCAACGCCGGCGCCATGGCCTACGTTCCGTACCCCCTACCGATGAACAGCCTTGTTCGCACCCGTTTTGGTCTCTGGCGGCGACTGAGGCGAGAGGCCGTGGCCGGAACCTGGAGACAGCATTCGGCAGCGTGAGCGTCGCGACGTAAAGGAGGTCGCTGGAGACGCGCCAGATCTCGTCGCGCTCGGCCGTGCGCACCGCAACTTGGGCTTCGAGTTCCACGTTTTGAGAACGCAGCATGACCTCGGCTTGCCGCTGATCGGTCACGTCCTAGCAAAGCCGGTGGCGGCGCGCATGCATGCGCATCGGCGAACGCAGTATCATCGCCGGGGCAGGTAGCGGATGGGTTGATCGAGATCTTCTTCGGTCAGCATCGTTCGTCGAACAGTATTTGACATCCATCTGGTCAGGCGGCATCTGAGGTTGTCGATCTCGGTTTCGAGACCTGCGACCCTGACCTTTGCCTCGGCGATGATCCTGTCACGCTCCGTGAGCTGGGCTTGTAGCGAAGCTACCGTTGTTAGATCCTCGGCCGGTCGAAGCCGAAGGCGGCTTCGGTCGGAATCGATCTTCTTGGTATTCCGAGCTTCGTATGCAGCGACGATAGCCGGCTTCTTACTCAACGTCTGGCGGCTGTACGCCGTGCCGGTCTCACGCCGTGCGATCGCGCCGACGACCTCCCACGTCATGCGCCTTACCCGGCTGGCCGCGACGCCTGCCGCGATCCGCTCGACCTGCTCCTGGCCCAGATGCGGAACAGGAACGTAGACATGTTCGCGCCTTGGTCGGCGTCCCCGCTTGAGCGACGGATAGATAGGTTTTAACCCTCTCTTCATGCCGATGGCCCCGCAGCCGGATCGAAGAGCGTTCCGGAGGCGGCGGAAACAACTTGGATCAAGGTGCCGCTGGGCAGCGAGGAATCGTCGTGAATGGCGATGGTCTGCTGCAACGCCACGATCATCCTGCGGTGGTGGCGGGTATGGTTTGACATGTGGCCAGCCGATCCAGTGTCGCCTTCGGCAGCTGCGACCAGTGCCTGATGCGATCTCAGAGCCGCCTGTGCCGCCGAGCGCTGAGCAGAATCGCCCTTCAGGATGAAGTTGTGCGGGCATGCTCCACACGCAGCATGATTCTGGCAGGGCAGAATTGACCAGTCATGCAGACACAGACCAATGTCCGTCGAAACGAGCGTCGATATCGCGGCCTCGCGGAGTTCGGCACGCTCGATTTCAGGAGCATCGTCTATCGTCTGGGCTAAGGCGCCCATGAAGGCGCCTTCTCCCAATCTCCGTTGTAACTCCGCGCGCATCTCCTCGGTCGTGAGATGGATGTACGATCGATTGGCTGCGAGCCTTTCCCGACCGAGAAGCCCGTTCAAAACGAGGTAGCCACCGCCCCCTTTGATGATCGCCGTCGAGATGTCATGCCGAAACTGATGGGTCAGGATTCGCACCGGCATACCGCGGTCCGTCATCTCCGTGCCATCCGGATGTCGGGGGCGAAGCCGCTCGAACACGCTCTCGACGCCAGCGAGTCTCCTCGAGCGCTCAGGTGCCGCACCGTCCGGTCCTACTCGGCTTCCCCGACGTGCAAGTATCCCCGCTTCGACTTTGGGGGCATTCCGTCCGCATAGAAAATCCTGAACCTGGAATATCGACAGCAGTTCGACGGCGTACGGTTTGGGTTGGCGGCCAAGGCCTGTCCAGCAACTATGCCGGAGCATGATGCAGAGGTGTTCGTGGAGTGCGATGCTGCTGCCAGGGAGAGGTTTGTCCTGAAGCCGCAAGATGGCTGCATCAATATCAACGAGCTTCGCGAAGTCCCGTCGCCCCTTCCTGACTACCGGGATGCCGTTGTCGCTGAGCCATTTCCCACCCTGCCTGTCTTTGATCCGTAGCGGCGCGCAAATTTCCACGGCAGGAACAAGTGTATCCGAGGGGAGGTCGCGCCATGCTTCAGGGCGAGGCGCGCGTCCGGTCTCGGCGATGTAACGAGCAACCTCGCGCGCAGGCTCGGATATACGTCGGATCTCACAGATCGCATCCATCACGACGGGTACACCTGCAGCCGGTATCCTCTTCGTATGGTGGCGTTTCTCCTTGGAAAGGCGATAGTGCACCCATACCTCCGTGGGCGCCGGATCGACTTCGACCTGTTTTGCGGTCCTGGGATCGGGGCCGTCGAGGAACGTGCAGTCGGCCCCCATCGCCAGGATCTCGCCGATGCGCCATCCTCCGACGGCCATCAGTTCGACGACGGCCATGCGTAGGCGGTCTCCGTCACTGCCATCCCGGCGGATCATGCGGCGGACCTCGAAGAGCGCATCCCAGACGTCGGCGCTGATCGTCGCCCCGCGGAGTTTGTGCCCTTTTCCTTGATCCGCCTCCGTTCCTCCGGCGGAATCCTGAGAATCCGCACCGTCGGCGGCGAGGTCGCGCAGTTCTTCGACCATGTTCAGCCGATCGGTCGGCGGACGCACGATGGCTTCGACCTTCACAGGTCGCTCGACGATGCATGCCTGGTTGATCCACCTCGCGATCTGTCCGAGATTCTGCTGATACTGGTATTTCGATGCCTCCGAAATTCCTCTCATGCCAAGGATCGCTTTGCGGAAATGCCGAGTCTCGAGTTCGGTCGGCCGATGACCGACATCCTCGGCTGCGTCGTGGAGATGGCGTAGTGCGCTCATCAGATTGTGGTATTTCGAAGCGCCGGATCGGCTTCGACGTTCGCGCAGCACCACGATCGCCTTCGCGAATTCCCGGAACGGGGAGGTCAACAGCGGGCGTTGCAATGCGGCCTTCGGCCCACCTTCGCCAAGGCGACGGAAGTGGATCCGAGCCTCCCCGTGTATCGACCACACATCGGCATCGAAGTCGAAGTCCGCGCCGAAGACCCGAAGTCGTCGCGCTTCGGCCACGAGGCCAAGGAGGTTTTCCTCCGTTTGGCCTGCGCGCGGTTTGAAGCGGCCGAGCTCGAGGTCTGAGGTGCCTCGTACCGGCGCCGGACGCCCGTGAGAGTTCCAACGGCTCATGGAGATGCGGCCTCTTCCGTCGCTCGAGTGGCCGCGACTTCGTTTAGAAGATTGCGGATGGCGCGGGCCGCATCGGCATGAAGCCCGACAAGCCGACCTGTCGCTCCCGCCGCGCGCAGACGGTCGGCACGCGCATCGATGGCGGCGAGGACCCCGTCGTGCGGCGCGTGGAGCCAGGGACGGAAGTACCGGCAGGTATAGCAGGACACGGGGGGTGCGAGCCGACACTCTTCTTTCGAACCGCACGTGCCGACTGCCTCGATTCCGCGATCTCCCAGATCGGCATAAATGCGATCCGCGGCGGAGCCTCCTGCCGCGGCCTCGTCGCGGTGAAGCCGGCCCAGGAAGCCGTCGACCAGCCCGTTCATGTATTCGGCTAGGGCGGCATCCGTCCGCTCCTGCAGAACGCGCGCATTGTCCACGTAGATCGCGACCGTATTCAAACTGGAGTGGTCGAGACCTTCAGCGATTGCGAATGCCGGTACGCCCAGCAGAGCGAGGTTCGTCGCGAAGGTATGCCTCAGGCGGCGAGGCCTGACGTGCAGGAGCGCCCCTGTCCGCGGCGAAACTACCTTGAGCTTCGCGGCGGCTGATCGAACGAGTTCTGAAAACCCGGTCGACGTGAGATGCATAGTATACGCCTTGTTGTCGCCTTTTGAAAGCTGCTCGTTTGCGGACGGAGCTAGGAAGAGCGGCATGGCCCAGCTCGCACGGCGCATCGCCTCCGCTTCGCCTCTCTTTCGATTGCAATCCACGAGCTCTGCAACGAGACGCCCGACTACGGGCTCCAGCCGTCGCAGCTTGGAGGACTTGCGGGCATACTCGTCCTCCTGCTTCTTCTGCCGCGGAATGCGGAGGAAGTACGCCTCGGGAGCATGGGCAGGTCCCAGGCGCACGAGGTCGGACGATCTCAGAAGAGCGAGCGGACCGGCATTCGTACCCAGCGACAGACAGAGCCACAGAGCGACCCGCTCCCGCAGATCGAGCATCGCCGATTTGATCGTGTGGGAGAGCGCCGCCACGAGGGCCTGCAGTTCGACGTCGATCAGCGGTCCCTCGTAGGGATCGAAACGTAGAACCGCGAGCATCTCGCGTTTGTGGCGGCCCAGCGCGATCGCGTCGAGTTCCGCCGCGACTCTGCGGTCGAAGCCGCGGCGGGGTGGATGAATCGCGTCATCCATCCTCGCCGCCCATCTGTAGAAATAGCGCCAGCGGGTGATGCGGACCCGGTCAACGCCGCCGTCAATCATTTCGAGCACGATGTCCGTCCCGAGATGCGCGTCAGGGTCGCCGGCCATTGTTGCCATTGCAAGGGCGAAGGCGGCAGTGCCAGCGGCACACCGGATTGCTTGGAACTCTCCGTCGGCACTCGCGTACGAGCGCTCCTCAATCCGCAGGCGGACGAACTCCTTCGCTGCTTCCAGGATGGGGCCGGCGGGAATGCAGGTTGCGATCCAGTCGAGCCGGCGTATGCAAGCAGGATCTTCGAGGATCCAGACGTCTCCGGTCAGATCGTGTCTGGCGCCATCCCGTGCGTGGATGACGACATCGTTCTTCCAAGGAAGCTCGTCCCACGCATCACCGCTAGGCGTGGGGTTTCCGTCGTAGTTCATCGTCATTCGTGGTCGGCGTCCAGCAGCGATACGAGATCCTTCTGGAAGATCGCAGCGAAGTCGTCGGCTGCCTCACGAACTGCCCGTTGGGCGTAGGCCTCGGCCTGCCGCGACCCGGGGCGCCAACCCGCGGCATAGTTGATGACGTCGAGCACGAACGGATCCTGCGGGCCCTTGGCGCGCAGCCTCGACCAGAGGTGATCCATCCAGCTGTGGCGGAGACGATGGGCGGTCACATGCCCGGCTTCGGGGGGCAGTTCGTCGCGCAGTTGGCGGAAGATCTTGTCGGCACCGCCGAGGGTCAGTGGTCTCGGCCGCCGGTCAGCCTCGTTCCGAGGGATGGCGGCGAGGAACAGGAAAGGCGAGGCCTGTGCATCGCCGAAGCGGTCTCCATCGACGCGATGGACATCGCGCCAATCGAGGAGCGCCATCGCGGCGACATGGGGGAGGGTGAGCGTCCGCTCGAGTGTCTTCGCCTGTGGGCGGCGCCTGCGTGGATCCTGGTGATCGTCCGGTCGACGCCGGACGCGGATTCTCACTTGGTCGCCTTCGACGAGGACGTCGCCGAGTTTGAGGCCCAGCGCCTCCCCGATGCGCAGGCCGGTCGAGGCAAGAAGGAGAATGAGAGCGAAGTTGCGATGCCGCACGTCCTGGCGGAAGGCGCTGCGGCCGGCAGGAAGGGGAGGGGTCGTGGGTAGGATCGCGGCGAGGAGCAGCTTCTGCTGGTCGAGGCTCAGGCCCTCGCGGCGGACCTCGCGGGCACGCACACGGTGCCGCTCGAGACGCTCGGCGAAATCGACGAGGACGTGCACGATCGAGCGCCGCCGCACGGGATCGGGAAAGACGATGCGGGACAAGGTGTCGTCGAGCCAGCGCAGGTAGCTCGCGGCCACGCAGATGCGCTGGTTGAGGACGGGCTGGGACACGATGTCGGGCAGGAGTCGGATGGGTTCCTCACCGACCTCCCTGCGTCCCGCCGCAACGAGACGGTCTCGCTTGGCGATGGCATGGCGGCGCTGGCGCGATCCGGTAGGCGTGAGCCGACGCAGGTGGTCCCGCAGGTCCCGGGCTTCGCGGTCCTCGAACGGCTTCTGCATGCCCAACCGCTCCGTGCAGTCGATACCGCGCAGCGCGAACCAGTCCTCGAGGATGCAGGAAACGGCGGCGTAGGCGCCGAGGGTACCGGCCTGCAGGTCTTTCTCGCGCAAGTCGAGGTCGATCCAGAGCCAGGGCATGAGCGCAGGCACGCCGTCCGGTCTGAGGACGACGGGCATGTGCTCCCCGTTCTCGAGAAGGATGTCTGCACGCCGGTGTCTGGTGCGGCCGGGGAGGGGGGGAGTGGGTCTGTCGGGGATCGTCTGCATCGGGCGCGGCCTCCGTAGGCCATCCGATGGTGCAGCAATCTGCCGGGATCGCAAAAAGCCGAAAGGGGGCGGAATACCCGCCCCCAAACCCTTGTCGGTGCTGAACTATCAGCCTATCTTGGCGCAACCACAGGGAGATTCCCTGGGCGGCTCTACATCTTTTTTCACGCCTGTCGGTGTGAATGCCTGATAAGATACTAATAATGAATGAGAATTTCACCCGACCCTGTTAGTGCCAATTGCACCTCATACTGCACAGGCCAGCCCCAGCATTCCTCAACGCATCCTTCGCGATGGCTCGAAGGAAGCTGCCTTCACCTCCAAGCAGGCCGAGCCTGATCCAGGCGCTCGGTGAGGCCGCGGTGGATTGCTGGACTCCGGTACGTTCCGCATGCCCCGGCCTCCGGAAGACCTTCCTAGGCTCAGAACCTGACGAGCGCGTCGATCCGGCGGCGGATGTGCGCGACCGAGGGCAGCGTAGCGTCGAACAGGGCGGGATGGTGCGGGCTCGGGATGTCAGGCATGGCAACCCGCGCGATCGGTGCGTCGAGGTCTAGGAAGGCCTCGTCCGCGACGACGGCGGCGATCTCCGCCCCGAAGCCGGCGGTTTTCAGATCCTCGTGTACGATCAGGCAGCGCCGCGTGCGACGCACCGAGGCCAGCACTGCCTCCCGGTCCCATGGCATCAGCGTACGTAGGTCGATCACGTCGGCCGATTGATCCCGAGCGGCCTCCTCGCACCTCGGTACCATCGCGCCCCAGGTGACGATCGTGATGGCGTCGCCCGACACCGTCGTCCGCGCCCGGCCGAAGGGGAGCGCGTAGTCGTCGCCCGGATAGGGGCGCCGAGCCCAGGCCATGTTCAGCATCGCGCGATGTTCGAAGAACAGCACCGGATCGTTGCCGCGCAGCGCCGTCCTAAGCAGGCCAACGGCGTCGTCGGCGTTGGACGGCACCGCGACCTTCCAGCCAGGATTGTGGACGAACGCCACCTCGTTGGTCTGGCTGTGCCAGGGATCCCCGCACTTGAGGAAGCCACCCGGCACGCGCAGCACCATGGGCGCCGCGAAGCGGTTGTTCGTCCGCCATCGCATGGTGCCACAATCGTTAATCTGCTCCGTCGCGGGCTCGGCGTATTTGCGGAACTGGATCTCCGGCACCGGCATCAGTCCGGCGAGAGCCATGCCGACTGCGCGGCCGACGATGCCCTCCTCCGAAAGACTGGTATCGAACACCCGCCCGACGCCAAATTCCTCCTGAAGGCCGAGGGTCACCGCGTGGACGCCACCCTTGGGGCCGACGTCCTCGCCGAAAAGGACCACGCGGGGATTGATACCAAGCTCGTGATCGAGTGTGCGGCGGATCGCAGTGACCATGTTGATCCGCGGCCCCTCGGGGCGCGGGACATCCGTCGTAGGAGGTGGCATGTAGCCCTTGGTCCATTGGCCGCCTCCGATCTGGAGCGCACCCTCCTCGAAGAAGACGTTGCGCAGGATGGTCCCGGGATCGGCCGCGCCGCGCGCTTCGGCCCGCTCGCGAGCCGCCTCAGCCTCCGCTTTTGCGCGGTCCTGCGTCGCAGTCCACTCCTCCTCCTTGAGGAGCGCTGGAACGAGGTAGGACCTGAGCTTAGGGAGCGGATCACGTGCCCATTCCAAGGCAACAGTTTCGGGTGCTTTGTAAGTCTGATTGTCATGGAAGCTGTGGCCTTGGAGCCGCGGCACCTTGAGCCGCAGCAGCGCGGGCGCACGCTTGTCGCGGACATGCGTGACCGCTCGATCAATCAGAAGGGCTGCTTCGGCCGGGTCCGTTCCGTCGCCCGCAAAGATGGCGAGACCCGGCCAGCTCTTCAGGTTGGCTGCGATGTCTCCGCCCGGGGTCTGGAAGCGCGAAGGCACCGAAATTCCGAAGCCGTTGTCCTCGATATAGAACAGCATCGGCAGTGCTTGCGTGGTAGCAATCGTTAGCGCCGCCCAAAAGCCATTGCTCGCAACAGAGCCATCGCCACCGAGCGCCACCGCAATCCCTCTCTCGTAAGCGGGATCCCTGAGTACAGTGCGATGATACTCGATTGCCTGCGCCCACCCCGCGGCCGGGGTGTACTGGGCACCGACCCCGCCGCACATAGGCAGCGCCGAGGCGCCCCTACAGTTCGGATAGTTGAAAACCACACCGATGTCGCGGCCATCCGAGTAGCCGCCTGCGAGCCCCATCGCCGAACCAAGCGCATCCGCCACATCGACGCCTAGCGACAGCAAGAGCGGGCGAGAGCGATAATATCCGCAAATCGCATCCACAGGGTCACTGAGCTGACAGCCGAGCAGGATCTGCGCCATGTCATGCCCGCGAGCGGAGAACTGATAGAAAATCTTCTTCTCGGGAACGAGGCATGTCTCCTCCAGCGTGTCGATGGCGCGTGATAGCGCAACGAGATAGGCGACACGCGACCAGTCGATCGTCGGATCGAGGGAATTCCAGACGTCGGGTTTCTGAGCGGACGAGTCCATAGTGCTCTCCAGTCGGCCTGGCAGCGACGGAAACGAAGGCGCGCGAGACGATGAGCATCAGTATGAAACGAAGCGCCGGCTAGTGCATTGACGCTGACGGAGGATTCACGGGCGCACGGCGATGTGCGAGTCTGTGCGAATGGCTCAGACTGTCTGTGTGCTCCTCGATGAGGCGACCAAGGCGCGGCTGACTGGGATCTCCGGCGACCGCGCGCGTCCGCTCAAGCATATTCTTCGCGCCCGGATCGTGTTGCTGTCAGGCGAGCGCCTTACGGTGCAGGAGATCGCGCGGCAGGCTGGTGTGAGCCGTCCTGCGGTCTGGCGTTGGCAGCAGCGCTACGGCGAGGAAGGCGTGGAAGGGCTGCTGCACGACAAGACCCGGCCGCCCGGCAAGGAACCGCTGCCCACCGGGACCGTCGCCGAGGTGCTGGCCCTGACCTGCTCCGAGCCGCCCGGCGAGGTTACCCACTGGACCGGACGCGCCGTGGCCGAGGCGACCGGCATCGCGCTGCGCTCGGTGCAACGGATCTGGCAGGCCAACCGCCTCCAGCCGCACCGGACCCGCACCTTCAAGCGCTCGAACGACCCGGCCTTTGCTGAGAAGGTCGAGGACGTGGTCGGCCTCTACATGGACCCACCGGCCCATGCGGTGGTGCTCTCACTCGACGAGAAAAGCCAGATCTAGGCCCTGGAGCGCACGCGCCCCGATCTGCCGCTCGCCCCCGGGCATCCGGCCGCCCAGACCCACGACTACACCCGACACGGCACCACGACGCTGTTTGCCGCTCTCGACGTCCTCCACGGCACCGTGATCGGACGCTGCATGCAGCGCCACCGTCACAGCGAATTCATCCGTTTCCTCAACGCCGTCGAGGCCGCCGTGCCGGCCGGCAAGGTGATCCACGCGATCCTCGACAACTACGCCACTCACAAGCACCCGAAGGTGCGCGCTTGGCTGGCGCGACATCCGCGCTGGACCTTCCACTTCACGCCGACCTCGGCCTCCTGGCTCAACGCGGTCGAGGGCTTCTTCTCCGCCCTGACGCGACGACGCCTGCGGCGCGGCACCTTCACCGGCGTCGTCGATCTTCAAGCCGCCATCAAGCGCTACATCGCCGAGCACAACGACCGCGCCCGGCCCTTCACATGGACAAAGCCAGCCGCCCAGATCGTCAGCGCCGTCCGCAGACTTCCGTGAACTATCCGATTGCGTCAGTGCACTAGAGCGACGGGAGGATGTCAAAGACAGGAAACCGGTCGCTTCTGCCCTCATGGCGCAAAGTCACTCCGATTGAGGCCGTAACGCTGCATCTTCTCGTTCAGGGTGCGGCGGGGCAGGTCGAGCAGGCGCATCGCCTCGGCGACGCTGCCTTGAGCCTGCTGCAGGGCTTGGCGGATCAGATCGCGCTCGAACGCTTCGACGCGGGCCGCGAGCGACTGCGTGCCGTCCGCGCCGGGCTCCGGGGCGGCGGCGAGGCGCTCGAGGCCGAAGGCGTGGCGCTCGGCGGCGTTGCGCAATTCGCGCACGTTGCCGGGCCAAGCATGATCCAGGAGTTCTTGGACCAAGCGGGCGCTCAAGGGGCGCATCGCCCGCCCGTGCGCCTCAGCGGCGCGGTTCGCGAAATGCTCGAACAGCAGCGGGATGTCCTCGCGCCGCTCGCGCAGCGGCGGGATGCGCAGCTCCGCGACGCCGAGGCGGTAGTAGAGGTCGGCACGGAACCGCCCGGCCTCCGCCTCGGCGCGAAGGTCGACCTTGCTGGCGCAGACCGTGCGCAGGTCGGCGGGGACGGCCGCGTTCGAGCCGAGACGCTCCAGACTGCGCTCCTGCAACACGCGCAGGATCTTCACTTGGCCCGAGAGCGGCATCGCCTCGATCTCGTCGAGGAAGAGCGTGCCGCGGTGGGCGTATTCGAGCTTGCCGACCCGGCGCTTGACTGCCCCGGTGAAGGCGCCGGCCTCGTAGCCGAACAGCTCGCTCTCCACCATCGTGTCGGGGATGGCGCCGCAATTGACCGCGACGAAGCGGGCGTCGCGCCGCCCAGAGAAGGCGTGCAGGCACTGCGCCACCAGTTCCTTGCCCGAGCCGGTCTCGCCGTTGACGACAACGTTGACCGGGGTCGCGGCGAGATCGAGCACCTCGCGCCGCAGGGTCTCCATCGCCCGCGACGTGCCGACCAGGCGGCTCTCGATGCCGGGGGCGTCGGCGACCGCGTGGAGGCGGCGCAGGCGTAAGGTCAGGTGGCGCTTCTCGCAGGCCCGGCCGATGGCGCCGACGAGGCGCTCGGGCTCGAACGGCTTCTCGATGAAGTCGTAGGCGCCGTGCCGCATCGCCTCCACCGCCATCGCCACGTCGCCGTGGCCGGTGACGAGGAGGACCGGAAGGTCGGGGTCGCGCCGAAGCGCCTGTTCGAGCACGTCGAAACCATTCTTGCGCGGCATGCGCATGTCGGTGACGAGGATGCCGGGGAAACGCTCGTCGATCCGTCCGAGCGCCGCATCCGGGTCCTCGAAGGTCGTGGCGTCGTAGTCGGCCAGCGTCAGCCACTGGTGCAGCGCCTCCCGCACGGTCTCGTCGTCGTCGATGAACAGCACTTGGTTGGGGAGCGATGCCATCGCGCGTTAGGCCTCCACCGCAGGCAGGACGAGGGTGAGCACCGCGCCGTCAGTGCCGTTGCCGGCGGTGAGGCTGCCGCCGAAGTCGCGCACGATCAGCGCCGACAGCGAAAGGCCGAGCCCGAGGCCTTCGCCGGCCGCCTTCGTGGTGAAGAACGGATCGAACAGGTGCGGCATGTGCTCCTCGGAGATTCCGCTTCCGCTGTCGGCGACGCGGAGGCGCCAGGAAGAACTCTCCTCGCGCGAGGCCGTCAGGTCGAGCCGGCGCTCGGGGGTGTCGCGCATGGCGTCGAGGGCGTTGACCATCAGGTTCAAAATCACCTGCTCTAGGCGGATCGGCTCGGCCCGGACCGTGGCCTCGGGCGGGATCGTGCAGGTGACCTGAACCGATTCGGCGCGGATGCGGGAGGCGAGCAGATCGAGCGCCGCCGCCGCCGCGGTGCCGAGCCGCACCGGCTCCCAGTGCTCCGGTCCGGTCTTGCGGGCGAAAACTTTGAGATGGCGGATGATCTCGGCGATGCGCTGCGTCACCTCGGTCATGCGCTTGAGGTTCCGGCCGACGGTCGCGGTGTCGCCGCGCTCCAGGAAGATGGAGGAACTGGACAGGAAGGTGCGAAGTGCTGCCAGCGGCTGGTTGATTTCGTGGTTGATCGCCGTGGAGATCTGGCCGAGCGCGGCGAGGCGACCGGCATGGATCAGTTCGTCCTGCGTCGCCCGCAGGGCGGCGGTGGCGCGCTCCCGCTCGGCGATCTCATCGCGTAGGCGTGCATTGGCGGTACTGAGATCGGCAGTTCGCTCCGCCACACGGCGCTCCAGGGTGAGGCGCATGGCCTGCTCGCTGCGCAGCCGCTGCCGCCTCTGGCTCGCCGCCGCGAGGGCGAAAGCGAGCGCAAGGCTCGAGATGCCGGCGGCGAGCGCCGCAAGCAGGGCCTGCCGCAACGCGGCGTCGGTCTCGGCGATGTACCAGAGCGTCCAGCCGAGATCCGGCATCGCGGTCCGCTCGACGACCCCCGAGATGGTTCGCTCGCCCTCGGGGAGTTCGATCGTGCCCCCGTCGGCTTGTTCCGAGAGCAGGGGCCGCAGATCGCTATCGCCGTACTGACGCGCCTCTCGGATGCGGGCCGTGTCGGCCTCCGTCAGGGGACGGAACGGGCGGTACTTCCAGGCGGGCTCGCTGGCCAGGAAGACGACGCCCGAGGCGTCGGAGACGAGAACGTACTCGCCGGCCTGCCGCCACTCCCGCTGCAGCCCTTCGAGATCGACCTTGACCACCACGATCCCGGCGATGCCGCCGCCCGGCATCGGGACCGCCTTGCCGATGAACAGGCCGGGCCGGTTCGTGGTGGTGCCGACGCCGAAGTAGCGCGAGGCGCCCGTCGCGACCGCCTCGGTGAAATACGGCCGGTAGGCGTAGGAGGTCCCCACGAAGCTGAGTTCCTCGTTCCAGTTGCTGGCGCTGCGGGTCAGCCCGTCGCGGTCGAGCAGGTAGATGGCGGCGACGCCCGAAGCGCGGGCGATGGTCTCGAACTTCGTGTTGACGGCGGCGACCCGGACGGGATCGTCGACCGCATCGAGGAGGATGCGGACCTCGGTGTCGAGGGCGAGGACGCCGGGAAGGTACCGGTATCGCTCCACGGCCGAGCGCAGCACCGCCTCGCCGATGACGAGGCGCTGGCGCGCGGCGCGCCGCACCTGCTCGTGGCCGGCATCCAGGGTGAAGCCGAAGATCGCCAGCGTGACGATGGGCGTGAGCACGGCCAGCGTCCACCGCCACGTCGCCGAGGCGGCGTGGTGGCGGGTGATCCGTCGAATGGCCCGGATTGCGAGGCGCGGTATTCTCATCAGAAGTCGAGGCGGTTCTGGACGCGAAGCCGGACCGGGACGGATGGCGGTGATCGCAGCGGATCATCCGCGCCGGACAAGCCTTTGTCATCCGCTCCGGCCGCCGTGCCGCCGCCGCGGACGGGCGATCCGCACCCATGGGCCCGGCGCAACGCCCGGACCCGGCCGCACGGACAGGCCAGGTGCATCACGCGGCGCGCACGGCCGCAAGGAAGCGTCCCACCTCGCTAGTGAGGTGCACGGACTGGCGCGACAGTTCGGAGGAGGATGCCAGCACCTGGGCCGATGCTGCGGCGGTCGCTTCGGCTGCCCCCGCCACGCACGTGATGGTGGCGGTCACCTCCTCGGTGCCGGATGCCGCCTGGGCGACGTTGCGCACGATCCCCTGTGTCGCCGCCCCCTGTTCCTCGACCGCCGCGGCAATCGAGGCGGCGACGTCCGCGATCTCCCGGATTCGCGCACCGATGCCGTCGATCGCGTCCCTCTGCTCCTCTGGCGAGGCGATGAGCGCCCGGTACGCCTCGATCTTGGCATCTCGATCGCGGCGGAACTCCACCACCTTAGCCGCGCTCTCGGCCTTTGCGGCCTCGTTCTCGGCCGTCATGTAGCGGAACTGCCAGGGCCGCGTGCGGATGACGAGGGTGTTGATGACGTTCGCCTCGTTCATCGAGGGGATGGCGTTGTCGAGCAGCTCGGCCGTCCGCTGCGCCGTGCTGTCGAGCTTCATCTGCGTCAGGCCGCCCTGACCGAGACACAGCAAAAGCATGACTGGAAACAGGACTGTCAGGATGCGCTTGATTGTCATTGGTCTTTTTCAATGCTTGCCCGGCTGCGGCATCATGAGTTTCAGACATGGTTGATGATGTATAAAAATCCATTAAACAGGTTCCGGCATGGGCGCCTGCATTTTCGTCTGTAGCGACCCAATGGCACTGCTCCGGATGCTATAGGTTCTACTCCTGTGCTGTCATTTCTATGAGGCAGTGATTTTCAGACTGGAGGTGTAGACTTGCGATCCTAATAAATCACGCACCTGGACCGTGAAAGTTTGGCGATTGTCGTCCGTCAGGTTGTGTGTTGCCATTTCACACAAGGCCCGTTTTGCGAGCTTTTTCACTTCGAACAAACTCGCGCATTCGATACCGTCATCATCCTGCACGAGTAGATCCATAGAGATTGTGTTGAAGAAATACAGCGCCATGACTTCTCTCCGATTCAGGTGTTATTATTGCGTATATTTGATTCTACGAGATGCAACGGTCGGTATTTTTGGTGTCAATCGCCTTCTTCATGAAGCCCCGCTGTCCGGGGCTCCGATTGATCCATGGCGTTTGAATGTTCGGACGTTTCGTCGATGAAGCAGGGCCGGTGGTCCGGGATCAGGGCCTGCGTAGGACGATCATCTTTTCCTGCGTCATGTCGCGCATGGTGTAGGGGATGCCGCCGACGCCGTAGCCCGAGCTGCGCCGTCCAGCGAACGGCATCCAGTCGGTGCGGAACGCGGTCGTGTCGTTGATCATCACCGCCGAGGCATCGAGCCGCTCGGCGGCGCGCAGGGCGACGCCGACATCCTGCGCGAACACGCTAGCCTGGAAGGCGAAGGGCAGCGCGTTCGCCGTCGCGATGGCCGTGTCGAGGTCGTCGTAGCGGTACAGGCAGGTCACGGGCCCGAACACCTCCTCGCGCGAGACCCGCGCCTCGTTCGAGGGCGCGCGCAGCACCGCCGGGCTCAGCGTCGTCTCGGACAGGCGCGCGCCGCCGGTCAGCCCTGCGCCACCGCTGACCGCCTCGTCGATCCAGACCCGGACCCGGTCGGCCTCCCGCGGCTGGATCAGCGGGCCGACTTCCGTCTCCGGCAGGAGCGGGTCGCCGGTGCGCAGTTCCGCGACGCGGGCGAGGAAGCGCTCGGTGAAGGCCGCCTCGATCTCGGCATGGACGAAGATGCGCTGCGTCGACACGCAGACCTGACCGGCATGGTAGTAGCCGCCCTTCACCAGCGGCGCGACGATCGCGTCGAGGTCGGCGCTGCGATCGACGATGGCCGGGGCGACGCCGCCATGCTCCAGTGCCGAGCGCGTGCCCGGCGCAAGCCGGCTGTGCAGGTGCCAGCCGACGCGGCCCGAGCCGATGAAGCTGACGAAGGCGACGCGGGGATCGGTCGCCAGCGCCTCGGCGAGATCGTTCGTCGCCGGCAGGAAGGTCTGGCACCAAGCTTCGGGCAGGCCGGCTTCGTGGACGAGCCGCACGAAGTCGAAGCAGGAGAGCGGCGTCGCAGAGGCCGGCTTGACGATCACCGGGCAACCCGCCGCGATGGCCGGTGCGACCTGATGGACGATCAGGTTGAGCGGGTGGTTGAAGGCCGAGATTGCCGCGACGACGCCGATCGGCTCGCGGGTGGTGAAGGCCCAGCGCCCGTCGCTCGCCGGCGTGAGCCCCATCGGGATCTCGCGGCCGGAGAGGTCGCGCAGGGCCTCCGCCGCGTTGCGCACACCATCGACGGCGCGATCCACCTCGATTTGCGCGTCGGTGAGCGGCTTGCCGCCCTCGCGGGCGATCTGGCGGCTGAAATGGTCGCGCCGCTCGGCGATGCGGCGGGCGACCTCTTGGAGGATCGCGATCCGGACATGGGTCTTGGGCCGCGCGTCGCGGTCACGGAAGGCGCGCTCGGCGGCGGCGAGCTTGCGCTCCAGGGCCGCGGCGTCGTCGGTGGGCAACTCGGCGAAGGGCGTTCGGTCGTAGGCCTGGACAATCTGCAGCACGGGCAGCCTCCTGGCTCCGCCGCCCCGGTCGGGGCATGGAGCTGGCTCGAGGATTCGGGGTTTTTCGCGCCGGAGCGACGGCGATGGGACGCGGCCGCTCCGGTGCGGGCGCCGCGCTTACTCTGCGGCTTCGAGCACCAGATCCCTGACCTTGGTGCGCAGCTCATCGACGAGGACGCGGGTGTTTTCCGAATAGTCGATCGGCACCGCCACGAGGTGGACGCCGCCGGCCCGGAACGCCCGCTCCAGGGTCGGCACCAGATCGGAGACCGCCTCGACCCGGTGGCCGGTGGCACCGTAGGACTCGGCGTATTTCACGAAGTCCGGGTTGTTGAAGGTCATCCCGTAATCCTGGAACGCGTCCACCGCCTGCTTCCAGCGGATCATGCCGTAGGCCGAGTCGTCGAGGACCAGCACCACGAGGTTGAGGCGCAGGCGCACCGCGGTCTCCATCTCCTGGCTGTTCATCATGAAGCCGCCGTCGCCGCACACCGCCATGACGCGGCGCTCGGGGTGCAGCATTGCGGCCATCATCGCCGAGGGCAGCCCCGCCCCCATCGTGGCAAGCGCGTTGTCGAGCAGCAGCGTATTGGCGACGTAGGTGCGGTAGTTCCGGGCGAACCAGATCTTGTACATCCCGTTGTCGAGGCAGACGATGCCGTCCCCCGGGATGACGCTGCGCACGTCGCGCACGAGGCGCTGCGGCGTGACGGGGAAACGGTCTTCGTCGTTGCGGTCGGCGATGCGCGTCAGGATGTGCTCGCGCAAGGGGAGCAGCGCGCCCGCGTTCGGCAGGCCGTCCTCCAGCCGGTCGGCGATCAGCTTCAGGGTCGGCCCGAGATCGCCCACCACCTCGGCGTCGGGATAGTACACCTCCTCGACGTTGGCGGGCGTGTAGCTGATGTGCAGCACCTTCTGGCCGCGCTGGCCCATGAAGAAGGGCGGCTTCTCGACCGTGTCGTGGCCGATGGCGATGATCAGGTCGGCCGCATCGATCGCCTCGTGGACGTAGTCGCGCTCGGACAGGGCGGCGGTGCCCATGTAGAGGCGGGTGCCGTGGGCGACCGTGCCCTTGCCCATCTGCGTGGTGAAGAACGGGATGCCGGTGCGCTGCACGAAGCCGCCGAGGTCGCTCGTGGAACGCGGGCGGCTCGCCGCCGCGCCGAGCATGATCAGCGGGCGCTCGGCCGCCTGGATCATCCGGGCGGCGCGCTCGATCGAGGTCGGGTGGGCGACCGGGATGTCGATCGGATGGCTCGGCACCGTGTAGGCCTCGGCCTCGGCGGCGGCGATGTCCTCGGGCAGCTCCAGCAGGACCGGACCGGGACGCTCCTCGGCGGCGACACGGAAGGCGTCGCGCACGATGGTCGGGATCGACGAGGCGGAGACGATCTGCCGGGCCATCTTGGTGATCGGCTTCATCGAGGCGATCACGTCGACGATCTGGAACCGGGCTTGGCGAGCTTTGAGGATGCCCTTCTGGCCGGTGATGATGATCATCGGCATCGCGCCGAGATGCGCGTAGGCGGCCCCCGTCGAGAAGTTGAGCGCGCCCGGGCCCAACGTCGCGAGGCAGACGCCGGGCTTGCCGGTCAGCCGGCCGTAGGTCGCCGCCATGAAGGCCGCGGCTTGCTCGTGGCGGGTCAGGATCAGCTCGATCTTCGAGGTGCGCAGGCTCTCGACGATGTCGAGGTTCTCCTCGCCGGGAATGCCGAAGATGCGCTCGACGCCTTCGTTCTCGAGCGCCTGAATCAGTAGGTCGGATCCCTTGGGCACGATGCCCTCCTGTCGGTTGGTTCGGTTCAAGCCGGTCGCGCGCGTCCGGCCGCCGGGCGGGCGATGCCGCGCCGGCCGAGTTGGGTTCGAGGTGTGAGGGGAAGAAGCGTCCCGGACGGGGCCCGCCCGTCGGGAGGGCACGGTTCAGCCGCGCATCCGGCCGTTGCCGTCGAGGTAGCCGTACTTGCGGGTGTCGGGCATCCACAGCGAGGCCGCGAAGGCGACCGCGGCCATGGCGGCGACGTAGTAGAAGAACAGGCTCTCGTTGCCGTAGGACTTGAACGAGAGCGCCACGTATTCCGCCGTGCCGCCGAACATCGCGTTGGCGATGGCGTAGGGCAGCCCGACGCCGAGCGCGCGCACCTCAGCGGGGAACAGTTCGGCTTTCACCACGCCGCTGATCGAGGTGTAGAAGGTCGCGATGATCAGGCCGACCATGATCAGGCCGAAGGCGGCGTAGGGGCTCGTGACCAGCGACAGAGCCGACAGCAGCGGCACGGCGCCGACCGTCGCGATCCCGCTGAACAGGATCATGTTGTTGCGCCGGCCGATCCGGTCGGAGAGCAAACCGAATAGCGGCTGGAGCACCATGAACGCGATCAGCGCCAGGGTCATCACGGTCGAGACCGATTTGAGGTCGAGTTTGACCGTGTTGACCAGGAACTTCTGCATGTAAGTCGTCATGGTATAGAAGTAGAGCGAGCCGCCCATGGTGAAGGCGAGCGTGATCAGCAGCGCGCGCTTATGCTGCATCAGGGCGCGCAGCGAACCGGCCTCCTCGCGCTGCATCGTCTCGGTCGAGACGGATTCCTCTAGCGAGCCGCGCAGCATCATCGCGACGATGGCGGCGGCGGCGCCGATCAGGAACGGGATGCGCCAGCCCCAGGCCCGCATCTCCTCGCCGGTCAGCATGTGCTGGAGCGCGAACACGACGAGCACGGCGAGCAGCTGGCCGCCGATAAGGGTAACGTACTGGAACGAGGACAGGAAGCCGCGCCGGCCTTTTCCCGCGATCTCGCTCATATAGGTCGCCGCCGTGCCGTACTCGCCGCCGACTGAGAGACCTTGGGCGAGGCGCGCCACGAGGAGCAGGATGGGGGCCAGCACGCCGATCGACTCGTAGGTCGGAAGCAAGCCGATCATCAGCGAGCCGGCGCACATCAGGAGAACCGAGAACACCATCGAGGACTTGCGGCCGCGCCGATCCGCGATCCGTCCGAAGATCCAGCCGCCGAGCGGGCGCATGAAGAAGCCGACGGCGAAGATGCCGGCCGTCGCGAGCAATTGCCCGGTCGGGCTGCTCGACGGGAAGAAGGCGGAGGCGAAGTAGATCGAGGTGAAGGCGTAGGCGTAGAAGTCGTACCACTCGACGAGATTGCCGGACGAGGCGGCGACGATGGCCTTGATCTTCTGGCGGTCCGAGGCCTCGGCGCGCACGGGGACATCCCCGATTGCTGCGGGTACAGCCGTGTTCATGGGCGTTCTCCCTGTTTTAAGTCCTGGCCTCACCGAGATGCGGCCGTCCTCGCCCCGCTCCGCCGACCTGGGCCTTCGGCCTCTTCATCGTCGGCATCGACGGGACACGAGGGGAATGATGGCAATAGGGATGCCAAAGGCAGATGGCGCGTAAAAACGAATGTTTACAATTATTTGGGCAATATTCTCTCTGACTCGATAGGCCGAATTTCGCCGATCCGTGATCCACGCTCGGCGGAATATTGCCGATCGCAGCGGGGCCGTGCCTGTCTGCGGGGCCTGCTTCGACCCAGCAGCTGCACTCAGATTTCATGCAACACGTTGTTGGCCACGCTCAAAGCTGTCCACTTGGCGAACGAACTCGAGACAAATTCCAGGACATCCTCGGCTCGGATCGGAGCGCGGCCGCGCGGTGGCTGTGACGGTGATCGTGATCAAGCGGATCTATCGCGAGCAATGCCAGATCGACGTATTGCTTGAAGAATGCCTATGGCTCTAGCAACTGCTATAAGCTGCATGTCTGCTGCCGTCGTTTCAGTAAAATTCACAGAAATGCTGTGTAACGCCGTTAGCTAGACCGAGGGCTGACAACAAATCAAAGCAATTTTCGTCGGCACCTCGAAACAGGCGCCGATATAGATTGCTGGGTCGAGCCTCATGTTGATCAAGACCGGCAGAAGCTTGCCCTCGGCTTCGGCCTTCCACCGGAAGACCTCGATGTGACGGCCGGGGCAAAGCAAATCGGCGAGCAACGCCGCCCCCTCGGTGCTGGTCGTCTCCCCAGACATGAGGCGGCCCATCAGTACAGCGGCCGCACGGTGCCCGCGCCCATCGCCTCGGCGCGGTGCAGGACGGCGCGGGCGCAGGCGATATCGTCGATCGCCATCCCCATCGGGGTAGATCGTCGTGTGCGGGCCGTACGCGGAAGGCGTGTCCTGCCAGCGGCAGCCGATCTTCAACCGAGGCTCTGGACGCCTTGGTCCGGCTGCGGGGGCGGCCCAAGAGCCTGCGGGTGGACAATGGACCGGAGTTCGCCGGGCGCATGCTCGACTAGTGGGCCTACCTGAACGGAGGCGAGATCGACTTTTCACGACCGGGCAAGCCGACCGACAACGCCTACATCGAAGCGTTCAACGGGCGCCTACGGGCGGAATGCCTGAACGCCTCGTGGTTCCTGTCGCTGGCCGATGCCCGCGAGCGCATCAAGGACTGGAGGTGCCACTACAACGAAGATCGACCCCACACGGCCCTGGGCAGCTTGACGCCCCGAGCCTTCGCCAACCAAGCTGTCACAGCCCGAGAACTTGCACAGGCCGTGGACCACAAACCGGGGCAACTCCACTGGCTCGAAAGCCATACTAAAGGGCGGACCACTCCGCTGGGGGCGGATAAGATGGAGGCTCCTACAGTTACCCGGACCGGGCTCCTGCGAAGGTCTCCTGTTTCCGGACGGTCTATCGGCCCACGCTTCCATGCAGGCGGAGCGACCCGGTGTGGCTACATTCTTGGAGGGGATGCGCTCGGTCTCGAAGTCAACCCGAACTCTGCGGGGTCAACATCGATCTCTTCCAGACCTGCTTCCAGCGTCTCCTGGAGAACGTCGCGGTGCTCCGGCTGCATGTACGAGACGCCAGTCTCAAGTGCTTCGCGCCATGTAGGACCGCGTTCCCAAGCCTCAGTCCAAGCGAGTGCGAGGTCGGCGTGACGGCGTGACACCGCGAGCGCACCCGCCAGGGCTGCGGCCTGATGGAGATCCTTGGAGCTCTTCGCGTAGCCGGCTGCATCGCGCAGCCGGCGGGCTGCCACGATGACCTTGTGAACCGCAAATCGCTCCGGAGCAGGCACCGTCACGGGAACGCCGCTCTTGTGCAGCAGAACCGACTTGACCGGCTCGTGGATCAGGAAGTCGAGGAAGCGCAGAGGCTGGGCAGCGGCACCACCGAGCGCCGGCATGCGCGCAGGAGTGTCGCCATACTCGGCCTTCCCGTAGTTGCGCGTCAGGAACTCGACCTTGTAGCCGGTGTTCGAGGCGAACTGCGTCGAAGCTCGCCCGTCCGCGATGTGGGGTACGTCGCGGAACGTCGGATCGACCTCGTGGAGCAGTTCCAGCACAGGCGGGATGCTGTCGCCGACGGCGGCAGAGATCGAATGGAATTGGGCAAAGTCGGCATCCCCCGTCTGCAGCGAGGAGCGGATCGACGCCGCCCTGTCCCGGGCGGACGCGGCCCTCTACGCCGCCAAGAGAGCCGGCCGCAATCGCGTGTGTCTCGAACGGCCGCTGTCCCCGAAGTAGCCTGAGATGGAAGGCGCGGAATTTGGCTATCGGTGTGAGCGAAAGCGCCCCTCGCGTATGGCAATCGACGACGGTCGGGTCGATCGCGATGTGATCGTTACTCGCAGGGCCGAAACCCGCTGGGGTTCGAGGAACGCGGCGAGTAGGGCACGATCCCGAAGCAATGCGTCCAACAACTGCTATTGCCCGCGCGCCATCCATTTACCTATATGCCTATTCAAACACACCTCAGCAGAGCCCTCGTTATTGCCGCACCAAATAAAATCTGGCACCAACCCGGTCAAAACACTTGCAAAATAGCTCAAGATGACGAAAGCCCAAATGGCAAGAACTGCGCCTCGAAACTCGTCGCTTAGCCCTTCGATAAACACCAAACCGGTAAGAGAGATGGAAAATACGATAACGACGATGTTGACAGGATGTTCCATTGCGAAATACCCAAAGAACGCACTTAGGATCGACAAGACGAGGCTTGTTTTTTGGTATTGGGACGGAAGAACCCCGAGAATACCAAAAATCTGCGACATCCAATCCAGCACTAAGGCAACTCCTGTTCAGTCGGTTAAGCTGTAAGGGTATGGACTGCCCCCGGGGGCGCGACCCTGGTGGGGCGAGGGGGGTTGACCTGACCGGTATTTTGGACCGGGCCAGATGGGAGGCTACTGCATGGTAGTGGCCATGGGTAGCCGGCAGGCCCGATCCGGGAAGATGACAGGCGCGGGCGGCCGGTAGCCCAGCGACGAATGCGGCCGGACACGGTTGTATGTGTTCTGCCATAGGCCGATCACGACCTGTGCTTCTCTCAGCGATTAGAAGATCTCCTGGCGTAGGCACTCGTCGCGCAGCTCTGCTCGGAGATCTCCGCCTCCTTGCACGCCAAAGCCAAACTCTTGCCCTGGGCGGTCTGCACCTCGATCTGGCGCAGCTTCAGCACGACCTGCTCCGCGCTCGTCTTCTGTCCTCGACGCATGTCCGACTCCTTCGGTCCTAGCTGATCCTCGCAATCAGCCCGGTCCAAAGCCAGCCGGTCAGGTCAGTCGGGTGCTGGCCGGCGGAACAGGTGTAGCGGTCGACAGCATCGGCTTCCGACGTGGCATATGCGCCAGTCGGAAGCTCTGCTTCATTTGCTAGATGTAGCGGCCTGCACTGATGATTGCCCGGACGCGCAATAGAAGGGCGGTTTGGGCGCACGATGCGCGAGACGGCCGGGTGCGGCGGGCGCAGGTTGCGTGAGACGGGAACCACGCTCGTTGAGACGGACGCACGCTCGTGATCCGTCGGTGCGGGGAGGGTGCGACGCGCGGGACCTCAAGGCTAGGTGGGCAGGGGCGGGTGTCAGAGCGGCAAGCCGGCGGCCCGCATGTCGTCGGTGAGTTCGCGGGCTCGTGCGGGTTCGAGCCCGCCGCGCAGCATCCGGCGTTCCGGGTGACCCAAGATGCAGCTAGAGCGCGCTCTTGAGGTCGGTGTGGCCGAAGTCCCGGCCCTTGAAGAGGATCGGTTCGCGGTAGGCGCGGGCGCAGGCGTAGGACAGGCAGTCCGCGAGGTTGAGTTGTGCCGGGTGGCCCCGTCCCTTGCCGTATCGTTGGAACGCCTCGACGGCGATGCGGCCGATGCTGTCGCTGATCGATACGACGTTGATTCCGGCCTCGGTCAGGAACTCGTCAAAGTCGGCCTGGACATCGAGCGGATCGCGATCCAGGCGGCTCGCCAGAACCATGCAGGCTTCCAGGCGAACCATCGGCGAGGTCCAGCAGCGCTTCGCCCGCTCAATGCAGTTGGCAAAGATCCCGGCTTCAGGCTCCTTGCAGAAGATCGCCACAAAGGCGGACGTGTCGATGAACATCAGCGCGCCCACATCGCGTCGCGATCCGCTTCGGTGACAAGCTGGGGGTTGGGTCCGGCCTTCGCCAATGCTCGATCCGCGAGGGCTTCAAGCCGCTTGGCGAGGGGGGTTGAGGCCCGCTCGCGTTCTAGTTCATGTTCAAGGGCCTGGATGACGGCCTCAGTGATCCCGGTGTTGCGGCGCTGGGCCAGTTCGCGGGCCAACTCGTGCGCTCGCGGGTTGCGGACATTCAGAGTGGTCGTCATAGTAATTCCCTCTGTGCGGCTGTAATGAAGCGATCGTAAAGACGTGATGCACGGCATGTCAATCGGCATCCGCCGGGCGCGGCGCGCCCGGCGTGTCTGGCGGCTAAACGGGCCTCGATCATGCCGGATCGAGCTTCTGACCCTACACCCGCGTGCCGAGCACGAGGCGTTGGCCGCGGCGCGCAAGCAACACGAGAGCGAGCAGGGCCGACGCCTGTACGAGCAACGGCAGGGCATCGAGGGCACGATCTCGCAGGGCGTGCGCAGCTTCGGCCTGCGCTGAGCCCGCTCGATCGTCTCGCCGCTTGGTTCGGGCACAGACCCCTGGCTTCGGCGCACACCTCACGCTTCAGCGCTCTCGCCGCATAGCCTGGACCTACGCGATGCGCTTCGGTCGCCGGAACGTCTGGAAGGTTGGATATGCCCAGGATACCGCTGTCCGGCAGGCTGAGCTCAACCTCCACGTCCCGCACGAGGAACTCGGCGAGCGTTGGGAGCTTCGGCTGCGTCATCGCTGGCCGGACCCAGTGCAGGCATATGGGATGGAACAGCGGGTTCTTCGTTCCATGCAGGCGTTCCGGACCGAGGGCGAGCGCCTCCGCTGTTCCGAGACGCAAATGCAATCGGCTTGGTTTGCATCTCTCGTGACGTCACCATGAACCGTGCACGTTAATCATGCATCGCGCGTGATCAGGGGTTGGTCTCAGCACTTGCCAACGGCAAGGCAGCTTCGGCCTTCTTGATCTCCCCGGAAAGAGTGTGAATTGATAGCCAAAGGCCAGCGGGAAACTGGGCTCGTCCGACGATACAAAGCAGAAAGCCAGGAAGCTGGTGTCTTGATTCCCGTACGATGCCGGCGATGGTTGCCAAGTCTCTCGGTGACGGCCTCGGCTGCTCCTCAGGATGGGTATGCCAATCTCCGAGGTATGTTAGTCCACGAACGTGAAAAGCATTGATTTCCTGTTGCTCGGAGGCGCGGTCGGGCCAGAAGCCAAAGCGTGTTCGACGGTCCCCTTTCCGTGGTCCCGTTGCTTCTAAGACCGTCCATTTGCCAGAGCGAACGGTACCAAAAAGCTGCCCGCCTGCCTCTCGGTTGTAGAACCGCTTTTGTCGGTAAGCAGTGAAGGTCTGCAGAGCTTTGACGGTGACACGCAAGCGGAGGTTTCCAGCGAGGAAGTTCGCGGCTTCCATTTTCACGTCCACCACGGCCCGACTGCCATCTCTCCTAAGGAAGCGGGCTTACCACGTGCCGCAATCCAATCCTGTGTCCAGGAGCCCTCCGCGTCTTCGAGGGAGGTCGCATCGGCTAACCACGTGCGCCAGCTAGTGTCGACGCACTTACCCCGCAAAAAATCCAAGGCAAGGCGGCTCGTAAGCGTCTCGGCGTGCGCTAATTCGATAGCGCCGAATGGCGAGGTCGATCCTCCGCATTCGGCTGGAGCGGGTTTCTGAGTCTCGGACGCGGCCATGCGGGGGTGACCGGCAGCATCAAAACCTGCTCGGAACGATCCGCCAGGCATGATCAGCACGGCATGGGACGCTAGCGCGTGCGCTTCCATCCATGCGTACACGACGGTAGCGCCGCGGGCCTGCGACGATAGATGATGATCGAGCGCTGCGTTTGCTGCCCAGTCGGCGGTACAGGAGATGACGAGGTCAACATCCTTCAATGCAGTTGCATTGGACGCTAAGATAGCCTGGATGCTCATGTTGTGAGGCGTAGTCGACCCGATGTCAGGATTTTCCTGCGCGATAGCCTGAGCAAGCCCGGTCGCTTTCGCGCATCCAACGTAGTTAGCCCCGAGATGGTGGCGTCGGACATTCTCCCAGCCCAGCGTTTCAGCATCCACAAGGACGAGGTGTCCGATACCTGACTTTGCCAGCAGCCGTGCGACGCCCGACCCCAGGGCCCCACATCCGATAATGGCAACACGAGCCTCCGCGAGCTGTTTGCGCTCAACGTAGGGTAGACGACTATTCGCCGCGTCGAGAGCATCGCACCTGAGACGGGTCAACGTGTACTGACCACATAGTTCGCCAGCTGAGGCCTGACCGCGACCGCAGCCCTGTTCCAGCTCGCGGCGGCTCAGGGGCCTGCCCTTGGCATCAAGACGTCGAGTTAGAAATACAACGACTGCATGCCGGCGGCCGGACGGTGCCGCTCCAGTTAGCACGAGCGGAAAGCTCTTGGGCGTCTGCAGGAGCATCTCCCCGAGAACCGCAAGCCCATTCTCCGACCTCTGCTCGACGAGGCTCCACAACTCGTCGGCCGTCGACGGATAATTTTCGGGATGAGGCAGGCTCATCAGTTCGATTGTCGCGGTCCGCCGCACCTTGGTGAGGTCTGTGCCGTGACGATGCCTCCACCACCGGCGCGCCTCGGAGGCCGCTGCGAACACATAAATCGCATTCTCAGCTCTAAACCAAGCTCCGTGGGAGGTACCCCGATTTCCGGGAAGTAGGACACGAGCTCTTTGGCTAGCGGATGCATCCTGAGCCCAATAGAGGCCGAAATCCTCTTGGAAATCGTCCTCCTCCCTGCCTGCCGCGATATCACGCAGTAGTTGTCGTGCCTCACCCAAAGCGGAGGCTACCGCAGTCACCGGATCTGAAGGCACCGCCGGATTCCGAAGGCAGAGCTTCCCAGCATGTTCGACATGCGGCAGCCGGTCGGTCACGTCGCAAAGGTAGACGCTCGGTCGCGAGAACGGGAACGCTTGGTCGACGACTGTGACGAGTTCTCGTCCAAGCGTTCGAAGTCGCCAGCCGACCGACGCCGGTTTCCCGCGCAGGAGCATGTCGTCCGGCGCGATGCGGCCGATGTACCTAGGTCCCAGGTCTTGGAACCAAGCCTCGACCGCATCGAGCGGTTGGACTGCTACCGGCGAGATGTGGATGGTCACGCGTAACCGTGCCCGCCGGACTTGATGACCGCAGGGCCGCTTGTCTTCCGGTCGAGGTCCTTCTCGTCCTCGGGATCAGGCTGCATCGAGAAGTAGTCGGAGTAGAAGAAATCGTCCCAGGCCTTCATTCCCTCCTCGTGGGTGCAGTCGGGGTCGTCCAACACATCGAGGTGGGCGAGCTTGTCGATCAGCTTCTTCCGGAGGAAGGCAGTCTTGGAATCCCCGGCTTCGACGATCCGCTCGTTTAGGGTCGGGTGATCAACCGCGCTGTTCCAGCCCAAGCGGTCACGGATCGCGCGGAGGACATCCCGCAGCGCCTCGTCGTCCCGACCCTCACGCTCAACGAAATGGTCACTGACTAACCGGGACAGCGCGAAGCCGCTCGCGATCTTGCCCCTCCAGTGCGAGCGACTGCGGGCGAAGGCCTTGACCAATCGCACGACCCTGACGAACTGACCGCGGTCACCATTGGCTGAGGCGTCACCACAGAGGTCTTTGTTGCGCTGCTTGAACCACTTGGTGACGCTTAGGGCGTCGGAGGCCTTCCAGGTTGCGCTCGCGAGCTCGTAAGTCAGGGTAACGGTTCCGGTCCAGGGATCCGTCGTGCGGATACGCCGGTAAACGGGCACGTCCACGTGGTAGCCGGCGCTGTAGTAAACCCGAACGCAGTTCTTGCGCACCTCGGGCTTGTCCTTGAAGAGGTCGTCCTGAAGCGCCTGACAGACCATGTTGCGCGCATCAAGGGCAGACATGTCGCCGCCGCGTGCGCCGATGAGATCCCCCTTCTCGAAGTAGCAGCCGTCATCGATGTCGAAGTCCCCGTCGCCATCCTGGATCATCGTTCGCATGGCGTAGGAGCCCTGGGTCTGTGATCCGAATGGGGCAGGCTTATCGTCCCGCTCCAGGCCTTTGCGCAGCCGCTTTCGGTTGGCCTTCGCCTTTGACAGGATGTCCGCCCTACCGTCGTCGTTCATCCGCACGCGCTCTTTATGGAAGCCGCGGACTTGGTCGTTGGTGTCTCTCATCGTGTGCTCTCCCAGGTTATGCCGCCGGCTGGCATCACCGGAAGGTCCATCATGAGGGACTTGACCATCCGGCCTTCCTCACTGCGGGGGTCGTCGCAGGAGCTTTTGGTGATATCCGCATCTGAGCAGGCCTGTTGAACCAGACGGTCCATGGCGCCCTTTCGAGCATCATCAAGCGCGAGAAACTTCAGCATCTCAGCAGGCACGTCCTTCTTCGGAAAGCGCAAGGTGCGCACGGGCCTACCGAGGTCTGTGAGGGTGTTCGATAGAAGTCGTGCCATGTTGTCGTAGGCGAACTCCTGGGCGGAGATGCTCAGAGGTGCGACGTCAGCCCCGAGCTTCCATTCGAGCATGGAGCGGTGGGCCTTTCGCCCTTCGATGTGCTCACCCTCCGGCCTTGAGCAGGTTCCCAGAGAGAAGATCTCAATCGGCTGATCCCGGTCGGCCACCATCAACGCGTCGACCAGCCCAACCAAAATCGGATTGTTCGCCCAGAGACCACCGTCCGCAAAGACCTGCTTTTGTCCGTGTGTCGCCATCGGGTCGCTGATCGCAGCCAGCGAACGGTAAATCGGCGCGGCGCTTGAGGCGAGGCAGACGTCCACCAACGGATAGAGGTCGTCCCGGACACCGCTCTTGGGCGTTTTCTTGAAGACCCAGGCGCGATGGGTTTTCATCAGCACTGTGGGGATCGATAGTGAGATGTGGCGCCGCTCGTAGACATCGAGCATGGTCACATCACCGAGGACGCCCCCAAGCGCTTCCCGTAACGCTCGGTCGCCGGCCCGGACATAGGACCGCCCTCTCAGAGCACGGTAGATCGCGCTTGCCGTGCCCTTGATCCGATGTGGGAAGATGTCAGGCCCATGCTGCTCGTAGAGCGCCACCACGTCGCTCAGCGGCTTACCCACCGCCAGGGCCGCGGCAACTATAGCGCCCGTGCTCGTGCCGGTGATGAGGTCGAAACCTTTGCCGAGGTCCAGAGCCTCTTCCCCGCGAGAGCGGGCGAAGTACGTGACCAACCGGTCCAGAAAGGCGGCGGTGTAGATGCCCCGCATCCCCCCGCCGTCCAAGCTGAGCACGCGGTAGGGCCGCGACTTCTTCTCGGCCGGTGTCTCTGCGCTCTCCATCGACCCCTCATGCCAATCCGCTAATACGCTGATTAGCATAGTTTTGGCTTGTGCGATGTCAAGTACGTTGAGGCGAGCCTAGCCGAACAGCGTCGGTGCAGGCGGGCGCGCTACGACGTATCCGAGCTTTAGAAGCCGGATCTGCGCGGCGTCTCGGGAAACCGCAAACCGGCTCACTACCTCATCGACCAGGGACCGTGCCAACGGGTCGGCGACGTAGAAGGGCGGCAGGGCGGCGGCGGCATCGATGCGGGGCCGAAGGAGGTCCTTCACGGCTGACCGAGGCATCAGGTAAGCCCCTGAGGCATACCCAGCCTGCCACTCCATCCAGTCCGTCACTGGGGCATCCAGGATCGTGTCCCGCTTGCAAACGATCTTCGCTCTACCGGCCTCGACGAGCAGGTCGCCGGACGAGAAGTGGGCCTGGAAGAGGCCATCATGCAACCTGACGTGGCCGAGTTCATGGGCCAGCGTGGTGCGGTACCGGTTGGCGCGCCGGTCATTCGTAGACAAGGACTCCGTGATCTCTACGACCGGAGGCTTCCCGACCTCGATGCGCGTAACCCCTTCAACGTCTGCTCCATCCGCGGACAGATCCGAGTAGACATCGAGGTAGGCGACGTGCTGCTCGACGAGAAGACAAAGGTCATCGGTGCAGATTGGGTACTCGACCTTCCCGCGATGCTTCAGCAGGAAGGCAGCCGTCAGAGCCTCGCACTCCCGGTCGATCTCCACCGGCTCGTAATGAGGCCTCTTCGAGAAGCGCCTTGTCGCGTCCGGCACCCACTGCACCATGCTCACCTCGTGCTTTTCCGAAAGGCGTTGAAGAATTGAACAACCTCCTCGGGCTTGGCCCCTGCCGCGCGGACGTCATGAGGTAGAGTACCAGCGAGATAGAAGAGGTACTCCGCCTGAACGTTGAGGGCGGACGCGAACTGCTCGATCAGGTGGTCAGAGGTGGGATTTCGGCGGTCACGCTCGATATCGTTCAGGTACTGCGGCGAAATTGGCTTGCCATCTTCCTCCCGCAGGATCTTCGAAGCTAACTCCTTTTGACTAATGCACTTTTCTTTCCTTGTGCGAAGAATGAACGAGCCAAATGTCTCAGGCATGGAGCGCCCCTGGCAAGCTAATACGCGGATTAGCGTAGCACGGTTCCGTTTCGCTGTCCGAGCCGCACGTCGTCTCACCGCCGTTTTGGTTAAGGCCTCTTGCGGCCTTTACGACCGTAGTGGTCGCCCGGAAGGCCGTGTCATCGAAGCGAAGGTACCAGGCCACCTGGACCTGTTCTTTCGAGGACTTCCGGGTGAGGATAGGCCTTATTCTGCCCCGATACGTGCGACTTCGAGCCGGAGGTGCCGCACCTCCTGCTCCTGCGCGGCGTAGTCGATCTGCATGTCACTCATAGCCTCTTCGAAAGCTTCAACCCGGGACGTGGCCGACAGGATCTCCTTGCGCAGAGCCGTCCCCTCCTTGTCCAGGAGGCGCTGGACAACGCGCGAGCAACGGATCGCCTCTCGGTACTGAGTTCGCGTCACCCCAAAAATGGCAGCTTGGTAAGAGCGCCATTGGCGGCCAGGATCGAGCACGTAACGGGGGGCATCTCGGAACGTCACGATCTTTCCAATGCCGGTCTTGACCGTGTGATCGAGCATGTAGCCGAGAGACTCCCCGAACCGGGTGGTCGTCACAGGAAGGTACAGTTCGACCTTGTGACCATCGTGCTTGGGCGAGAATCGAGACCACTTTGCAATCTCGAACTCCTCACCTTCGTGCTCCGCGAGGATCGAGACATATTCGGTTCGATCAGTGTCACGCGCGAGGGCGCGGGTGCTTTTCCAATCTTTCGTGAACGTACTCGGCGACATGAGGACCTCCCTGATGCGAGGCGCTCTGATACGCGGCCCAAAACATCGAGTCAATTTTAAATCGCATAAATCCGATTTCAAATTTTGCCGGTGGGAGGCCAGGTACGAGTGCTCACCTTGTGAGGGTGGTCGCCCGAATGCGCACTTGATGATGCAATTCCTCAACGACCACCTTCCTGTCATCAGGATGATATCGCGTAGGTGGTCACACCTGTCGGTCCTGGAAGCCAGCCCTGCCCCTGACGGAAGTCTATGCCCAACATCAAATGGGCCACTCCCTGTCGGAAGCGGCCCACTTTTAACTTCAAGTTGATTTCAAACGCAACTTTGGCCTTGAAGGCGGAACATTGCGCCAGAGATCAGCTTCCCATAAGCGGACATTCGTCGGTCGTCCGGCTATTTCGGATCGGGGTGGGGAGCGGGCTTTGGAGCTGCGGCCGAAACCGGACGTTCAAGCCGGTAGAGATCGGTCCAATTCGAATGTACCTCAAACAGACTGTCAGTGAGCCTTGGTCTTGCTGCATGCACGCTGGTGGCTCACTGGAAAGATACGGTGGCTCGGCGCGTTCACCTACGACGCCGGAGGCGTCCACCGGCGTAGGTCAGTTTGCTCGCGATAGGGCTGCGGGTGCGGGTAGGTGATGAACTCGATAAGTGGCCCGAACGGCATCTGGGCGTAGCAGAACTGGTTGCCGGGACCCGCTTCCTGCGGCGGCAATGAGTGTGGCCTCGATAGCACAGTGCCGCCCGCCTGGGCAAACCGAACCAGGGCCGCGTCGATGTCGTCCGTGTACAGCGCGATGTGCTGCCAGCCCAGATCGCTCGACCGCGCAGGCCCGTGCTGGTCGTCCGCCTCCACCTGAAAAAGCTCGATGCCCGGCCCATTCGCGAGGTGCATCATACGGATGGCGACGATCCGTGCGCCCGACGCCAGGCCCAGCCGGCTTTCGGCATCGTGCCCTTCCTGCGGATCGGCCCCTAATGGAAGGGTGTCGTAGATCACCCGCGCGCCGATAGCTGCCTCCAAGAAGGCTGTGGCCGCTGCTATGTCCCGCACGACAAGGCCAATATGATCGACGCCGCGAATCCCAGTTCCGAGCGAGGCAGCCTTCGCCACCGCACGCGGCACGATCCAGGCCAAGGCCGCCATCGTGGCCGTGAGCAGAAGACGACGGGAGAATCTTGGCATCGTCATGCCCCCTACGCCTTGTCGAGCAGGTGATGCACCTGCTCCAGGGCAAGTCGATAGCCATTGGTGCCGCAGCCGTTGATCTGGGCGGTCGCGACCTGAGCGGCGTAGTCGGTGTGCCGGTAGGCCTCGCGCTTGAAGGTGTTGGTCAGGTGTACCTCGATGATCGGAAGCTCACAGGCGTGCAGAGCATCCTGCAGGGCTACCGAGGTATGCGCATAGGCAGCCGGATTGATGACGATGGCCGCAGCCTTCTCGCGAGCCTCGTGCACGTGGTCCACGAGGCCGCCTTCGCTGTTCGTCTGGCGGAACTCGATGCCAAGGCCAAGTCTATTGCCCGTCTCGCGGCACAGTCGCTCCACGTCCTGCAGGGAATCACGCCCATAGAGGTCGGGCTGGCGCTTGCCGAGCAGGTCCAGGTTTGGCCCATTCAGGATGTAGACCGGTTTGCCACTCGGTGCAGCAGCTGAGCTTCGGTGAGGAACGGTGAAGCCCGCCAAAGCGAGGATAGGCAGCAAGTGGCGACGCGCCAGTCTCATTGTACGGTCCCTAGTCCTAGTGCGGTGCAACAATGGCTCTGAACGAGAGTCGTTCCGACCTTCAAGCGGGCTCCACTTGACCTGACTGGCTGGCTTTGGACCGGGCTGATTGAGAGGATCAGCCTGGATCAGAGGAGTTGGGGATGAAGCGAGGACAGAGGCCGAGCGCGGACCAGGTCGTGCTGATGCTGCGCCAGATCGAGGTACAGACGGCGCAAGGCAAGAGCATCGCCGTCGCGTGCAAGGAGGCGGATGTCTCGGAGCAAAGCTACGTGACGAGTGCCTACGCCAGGAGATCTTCTACTCGCTGAGAGAAGCACAGGTCGTGATTGGCCTATGGCAGAACACATACAAACGTGTCCGGCCGCATTCGTCGCTGCGCTACCGGCCGCCCGCGCCTGTCAGCTTCCCGGATCTGGCCTACCGGCTACCCATGGCCACTACCATGCAGTAGCCTCGCACCTGGCCCGGTCCAAAATACCGGTCAGGTCACTGCACCTCGATCTGTCGCAGCTTCAGCACCACCTGCTCCGCGCTCGTCTTCTGTCCTCGTCGCATGTCCGACTCCTTCAGTCCCGGCTGATCCTCCCAATCAGCCCGGTCCAAAGCCAGCCGGTCAGGTCAGTCCGGCTCAAGAACAAAACGAAGTTCAGACCTTGTCAGTAAAAGAGGCAAGTCGAGTGTGGCCCCGCAGTCCCGCTCGGCAAGTTTCCGCCGATCCCAGTAGTCAGATCGGCGGAAACTTGCCGAGCGAGGTTAAGGCAATTCCACGCAACTAATTGAAATATTTTGCTCTTTAGCGCCGCGCCGTTCTGGCATCCTTGTTGCCAATACTCTGCGCAGGTCCGTCGATAGTGACCATAAGAGGCTGAAGGCCCGGGTTACACGGAAGGCCAGTCAAGGCCGCGCTTTGGTGTGGCTGAAGTCCAGAGCAGGGAGAACGCCCATGAACACAGCTGTGCCCGTGGCAATCGGGGAGATTCCCGTGCGCGCCGAAGTGTCGGATCGCCAGAAGATCAAGGCCATCGTCGCCGCCTCGTCCGGCAACTTGGTTGAATGGTACGACTTCTACGCCTACGCCTTCACCTCGATCTATTTTGCCTCCGCGTTCTTCCCGTCAAGCAGCCCGACTGGGCAGTTGCTCGCCACCGCTGGCATCTTCGCGGTCGGCTTCTTCATGCGCCCGCTCGGCGGCTGGATCTTCGGGCGGATCGCTGACCGGCGCGGACGCAAGTCCTCGATGGTGTTCTCGGTGCTCCTGATGTGCGCAGGCTCGCTGATGATCGGCCTTTTGCCGACCTACGAGAGCATCGGCGTGCTTGCCCCCGTGCTGCTCCTCGTGGCGCGTCTCGCACAAGGCCTCTCGGTCGGCGGCGAGTACGGCACAGTGGCGACCTACATGAGCGAGATCGCCGGCAAGGGCCGGCGCGGCTTCCTGTCATCGTTCCAGTACGTCACCCTGATCGGCGGCCAGCTGCTCGCCGTGCTCGTGGTGTTCGCCCTCCAGCACATCCTCACCGGCGAGGAGATGCGGGCCTGGGGCTGGCGTATCCCCTTCCTCATCGGCGCCGCCGCCGCCATCGTCGCGATGATGCTGCGCGGCTCGCTAGAGGAATCGGTCTCGACCGAGACGCTACAGCGCGAGGAGGCCGGTTCGCTACGGGCGCTGATGCAGCACAAGCGCGCGGTGTTGATCACGCTTGCCTTCACCATGGGCGGTTCGCTCTACTTCTACACGATGACGACCTACATGCAGAAGTTCCTGGTCAACACGGTCAAATTGGACCTCAAGTCGGTATCGACCGTGATGACCTTGGCGCTGGTCGTGTTTATGGTGCTGCAGCCGCTGTTCGGCCTGCTCTCGGACCGGATCGGTCGACGCAATAACATGATCCTGTTCAGCGGGCTCGCGATGGTCGGCGCCGTGCCGCTGCTCTCGACGCTCTCGGCGGTGAGCAGCCCCTACGCTGCCTTCGGCCTAATCATGGTGGGCCTAATAATCGCGACCTTCTACACCTCGATCAGCGGCGTGGTGAAAGCCGAGCTATTCCCCGCCGAGGTGCGGGCGCTGGGCGTCGGGCTTCCCTACGCCATCGCCAACGCGATGTTCGGCGGCACTGCAGAATACGTGGCGCTTTCGTTCAGGAACTACGGCAACGACAGCCTGTTCTTTTACTACGTTGCGTCCATGGCGGCGGTGGCCTTCGCGGCCTCGCTCTGGATGCCGGACACCCGTAAGTACGGCTACCTCGACGGCAACGGCCAGATAAGCGGCTGAGCCCCTTACGCCCGGCCGCCTGAGCCGGGCGCCTCGCGAAAGCGCCCCCCTCACCCCCCGAACCCACTCGGCAGGCGAAGCACCCGCCCGGCCGGCGGTCGGTCCCTCACGTGACCGATTGAGGCGAAACGACCAACAGGAGGAAATCATGCCCAAAGGATCCGATCTTCTAGTTCGGGCCCTCGAGAACGAAGGCGTCGAGCGCATCTTCGGCATCCCCGGCGAGGAGAACCTCGACATCGTCGAGAGCCTGCGCACCTCGAACATCGAGCTAATCCTGACCCGCCACGAGCAGGCCGCGGCCTTCATGGCCGCTACCTACGGACGCCTGACGGGCAAGCCCGGCGTCTGTCTCGCGACGCTCGGGCCGGGCGCGCTGAATTTCACAACGGGCGCGGCCTACGCGCATCTCGGCGCCATGCCGATGATTATCATCACCGGCCAGAAGGGCATCCTTAAGGCCCGGCAAGCCCGCTTCCAGATCGTCGACGTGATTGCTTCGATGAAGCCGATCACCAAGATGGCCCGACAGATCGTCTCCGCCTCCTCGATCCCGACCATCGTGCGCGACGCCTTCCGCGTCGCTTCCGAGGAACGGCCGGGCCCCGTCCTCCTGGAACTGCCCGAGGACATCGCGGCCGAGGAGGCCGAGGCCTACACCGTGCCGAGCCACCCGATCGACATCCCGGTTGCCCACCCGACCTCGATCGAGCGCGCCGCCCAGATGATCCGGGCGGCCAAACGTCCGCTGATCATGCTCGGCGCCGCTGCGAGCCGCCCACGCTCCACGAGCGACCTCGGCGGCTTCGTGCAGCGCACCGGCATCCCGTTCTTCACCACGCAGATGGGCAAGGGCACAGTCGCCCACGGCACCCGCCTCTACATGGGCACCGCCGCCCTGTCGGAGCGCGACTACGTGCACGAGGCGATCGACGCGGCCGACCTGATCATTGCCATCGGCCACGACACCGTCGAGAAGCCGCCCTTCTTCATGGGACAGTTGGGGCAGAAGGTGCTGCATATCAGCTACACGCCTGCCCATGTCGAAGAGGTGTACTATCCCGACGCCGAGGTAGTGGGCGATCTCGGCCCCACCCTGAAGCTGATCGCCGACCGGCTGGAGGAAGGGCTGCCGAACGCGGGTGCGCTGCTCTATTTGCGCGAGCACATCCTGACGCGCATCGCCGACCGCAACGACGAGGACCGCTTCCCCGTCACGCCCCAGCGTCTCGTGCGCGACGTGCGTAGCGTCATCCCGGGGGACGGCATCGTCTGCCTCGACAATGGGATGTACAAGATCTGGTTCGCGCGGAACTATCGCACCTACGTCGCCAATACGCTGCTGCTCGACAACGCGCTCGCCACGATGGGCGCGGGGCTTCCCTCAGCGATGATGGCCGCAATGCTCCATCCCAACCGCCGCGTCATGGCGGTGTGTGGCGACGGCGGCTTCATGATGAACAGCCAGGAGATGGAGACCGCTGTGCGCCTCGGCCTTAACCTCGTGGTGCTGGTCCTCGACGACTCGGCCTACGGGATGATCCGCTGGAAGCAGGCGGTGGACGAATTTCCGGATTACGGAATGACCTTCAAGAACCCGGACTTCGTGAAATACGCCGAGTCCTACGGCGCCGCCGGCCACCGGGTCGGCGCGGTGGAGGATCTGGTGTCGACCCTAGAGCGGGCCTTCCAGGCCGGCGGCGTCCACCTCGTGGCGGTGCCGATCGACTACTCGGAGAACACCCGCGTCCTCGTCGACGAGCTGCGCACCAAGGTCGAGGATTTGGTGCTCGAACCGGCCGAATGACCCGAACCGGCGCCGCCCCCGCCCCCGCCGGAGCGGCGCCGATCCCATACGCGAACCCGCCCCGAAAACCCGAACCGGCTCCGCGCCCCCAAAGAAGGCCGTGGAGTGAGGAGTATGCCCGTGCTTCAAATTGTCCAGGCTTACGACCGCGCGCCGTTCGCCGAGTTGCCCACCGACGACGCGTCGGCCCTTGAGCGCAAGCTCGTCGCCGCTGAGCGCGCCTTCCGCGACCGCGGGGCGTGGCTGAAGCCGCATGTACGGATCGCCATCCTGCAAGAGGTCGCCCGCCGCATCGCCGAGCTGCGCGACCATTTCAGCCGTCAGATCTCCCGCGAGGGCGGCAAGCCGCTCACCGACGCACGAATCGAGGTGGACCGCGCCGTCGATGGCGTGCGCAACGCGGCGGAAGCCCTGCGCGACCTCTCCGGCCGCGAGATCCCGATGGGGCTCACCCCCGCGAGCGAAGGGCGCTGGGCCTTCACGACGCGCGAGCCGATTGGCGTCGTCGCAGCGATCTCTGCCTTTAACCATCCGCTCAACCTGATCGTCCATCAGGTGGCGCCCGCCATCGCCGTCGGCTGCCCGGTAATCGTCAAGCCGGCGTCCTCTACGCCATTGTCCTGCTTCGACTTCGTGCAGCTCGTCCACGAGGCCGGCCTGCCCGAGCCGTGGTGTCAGACCTTCCTGCCGGCGACGAACGACCTCGCCGAGGCGATGGCGACCGACCCGCGCGTCGCTTTCGTCAGCTTCATCGGCTCGGCCCGCGTCGGATGGCACCTGCACGGCCGCCTCGCGCCGGGCACGCGCTCAGCTTTGGAGCACGGCGGCGTCGCCCCGGCCATCGTCGATCACAGCGCCGACCTCGACGCGATCATCGCGCCGCTGGTGAAGGGCGGCTACTACCACGCCGGTCAGGTCTGCGTATCGACGCAGCGCATCTTCGTCCATGCCGAGATCGAGGCGGCCTTCACCGAGCGCTTCCTGGGCCGGGTCGCGGAACTCCGGACCGGCGACCCACTCCTCCCCGGGACGGAGGTCGGCCCGCTGATCCAGCCGCGCGAGGCCGACCGCGTCCGCGCCTGGATCGACGAGGCGGTGAGTGGCGGCGCGCTTTTGAGCGGGGGCGAGCGCCTCTCCGAGACGACGCTGAGCCCCGCCGTGCTGCGCGCTCCTTCAAGCGAGGCACGGCTCTCGCGCGAGGAGGTGTTCGGCCCGGTCACCTGCCTGTACCCCTACGACAACCTCGACGCCGCCATCGCGACGGCGAACGCGCTGCCCTCCGCCTTCCAAGCGAGCGTATTTGCGCAGGATGTCGGCGTTGCCCTGAGGGCCGCCGAGCGGCTCGACGCATCGGCGGTGATGATCAATGAAGCGACCGCGTTCCGCACCGACTGGATGCCGTTCGCAGGGCGGCGCAACTCGGGCTACGGGATCGGCGGCATCCCTTACACCATGCGCGACATGACCCAGGAGAAGATGATCGTCCTGCGGCGACCCTAAAAGGCGGAGACAATCACCTGAAGTTGCGGCAAATGATTTGAGATCAATTCCGATCGCCGCACCCGATAGCAGTAGCAATGTGGAAGGCTATTTATGCGATTTTAATGACCACCAAATATGGCTTAATATCACGGCCATATATTTTAAATTGACTCCGAAAGCCGCCCGATGACGATAAAGCGCATCCTTACAGCCCTGTTCTCGATTCTGCTGCTCCTGTGTCTAGGCCAGGGCGCCTTGACGCTGATGAAGCTCGACAGCACGGCAGAGCGGACGAACGACCTGCTCGATAACGCCATACCGTCGATGAACGAGGCACACACGATCAACGCGCTCGTTATCCGGACGCGGCTCTGGCAGTTCCGCTACATGACCGCCGAAAGCGAGACTGCGAAGGTCGAGAGCGCGGCGAAGGCGGTGGAATTCAGTCGCGACCGGAATACCAAGCTCGAAGGATACCGGGCGCTGATCACTTCGCCCGAGGAGCAGAAGGTCTACGACGATCTCGTCGTCAAGCTGAGCCGGTCGAGCCTCGACTGGGACCAGTTGCACGGCTTCCCGGCAGAGCGTCGCGACGAGGCGATGGCGTTCTTCCGCGGTCCGATGAACGCGAACTACCTCGCTGTGTCGAGCGCGACACGGGCGCTCGTCGACATCAACGTTGCGGCCAGCAAGGCTGCGGGTCAGCTGATCCGCGCGGAGCAGGCCTCCGCTGTGCAGGCAACGCTCGTCATGCTTTGTGTCTCCACCCTGATCGCGCTAGGTGCCCTGGCCTTCTGCTTCCTCGGCATCTCGCGCCCGATCGAGCGCATGACCAAGGCCATGCTCCGGCTGGCTGGTGGAGAGGCCGGGATCGAGATTCCCAGCGCAGGACGCCGGGACGAGCTCGGCGCGATGGCCGGTGCCGTCCAGGTGTTTCGCGACAATCTCATCCGCACCCGGCAACTGGAGGAGGAGACGGCGCTCGCCCGTGCCTCGGCCGAGGAACAACGCAAGGCCGGGATGCGCCAGATGGCCGACGGCTTTGAGCACGCGATCGGCGCCATCGTCGGTATGGTCTCGGCTGCGGCGAGCGAGTTACAGGCGACGGCCCAGAGCCTGAGCGCCACCGCCAGTCAGACTGCCGACCAATCCGTCAGCGTCGCCGCGGCGGCCGAGGAGGCTTCCACCAACGTTACCACCGTGGCGGCCGCCGCCGAGGAACTCGGTTCCTCCGTCGACGAGATCGGCCGACAGGTCTCGGGTTCGGCCGCGCTCGCGCAGGCGGCCGTGGTCGAAGCAAGCGGAACCGCCAGTCTGGTTCAGGATCTGGCACAGGCGGCGAGCCGCATCGGCGACGTGGTGGCGCTGATCTCGCAGATCGCGGGCCAGACTAACCTGCTCGCCCTCAATGCCACGATCGAGGCGGCACGAGCCGGCGAGGCCGGCCGGGGCTTCGCGGTGGTGGCCGCGGAGGTGAAGGAACTCGCCAACCAGACGGCGCGGGCAACCGAGGAGATCGGGCGGCAGATTGGCCAGATCCAGGGCTCAACGGATCAGGCCGTGCAAGCGATCGACGGCATCGGTGGGCGCATCCGAGAGATCGCGAACGTGGCCGCCTCGATCGCCGCGGCGGTGGAAGAACAGGGGGCGGCGACGCAGGAGATCGTGCGCAACGTTGCCCAGGCGGCGTCCGGCACCGGAGAGGTGACGGCTAACATTGCGGGCGTGGCGAGTGCGGCCGAAGAGACCGGTTCGGCGTCAGCCCAGGTGCTCGCCTCGTCCTCCGAACTGTCGCGCCAATCCGAGCATCTCACGGCGGAAGTCGCACGCTTCCTCGCGACGGTGCGCGCCGCATGATGTGCCGCCTCGGCCCGCGTCGCCGAACGAGTACCGCGCGCACGGCCGGTGTGCACGGCACGCCCGCCCGCCGCCAGGGGAAGGTGGCGGACCCTGATGACAGGGGAACGTTCCGCGAGGATGATCCGCTCCGGTCGCTGCCTCCCGTGACGGGCCGGCAACGGGATCGGAGCGGACTTCGCATCGGATGAGAGCGCTGCGCCTCGTGACCTGTGCCGTGCGGCGGCGGATCACCCGCAACCGCGCCGTCCTTTCGACGTGGCGTTGGGCATTGGCGTCGTTCACCTTCGTGGCCACGCTTGCGGTGTTCGGCGTCACCTTGGATGCCGGCCACGAGCAGGTTCGGCGCGCTGCGCGCCAGCGCCTCGTCATCGGCGAGGCGGTGCTGCGCTCGGCCGTCGAGCGCTATCAGTATCTTCCCAGCGTCCTTGCCCTTGATACCGAGGTACGCAGCCTTCTCAATGCGGTCGGCGATCCCCATCGGGTCGCGGCGGTCAACGCAAGGTTCGAGGCCATCGCCCGCGTGTCGAGCGTCGCCGCCATCTACCTGCTCGACCGGGACGGGCTGACCCGCAGCGCCAGCAACTGGAACCAAGCACTCAGCTTCGTCGGGATTTCCTACGCCTATCGACCCTACTTCACCGAGGCCGTCGCGACCGGCGCCTCGCGCTATTTTGGTGTTGGCAACACTACGAATCGGCCTGGCCTGTTCATCGGCAAGGCGGTGCCGGCGCCGGAGGGCAGCATCGCCGGGGTCGTGGTGGTCAAGGTTGATCTCGAAGGATTGCAGCGGGAGTGGCGGCAGGCCGATGAGCACGTCCTCGTCTCCGACGCGTCGGGTGTCGTCTTCTTGGCGAGCGAGCCCTCCTGGAAGTACCGCCCGCTCCGCCCTCTCGCCCCATCCGACACGGCCCGCATCCGCGCGGCACGCCAGTACGGCGATAGCGACCTGCGCGCCCTGCTGGCGGGCGACGCCGACGGTGGCACGATTAAACTCCCTCAGGGCGCGAGCGCCGTGTAAGGGATCGTCGAGCGGACCGTGATGCCGGATCTCGGCTGGACGCTTCTGTACGTCGCCGAGACCGACGCCACCCTGCGTTACGCTTTGCTCGCGGCGCTTGCCGCCGGCATCTCGTGCCTCGCTCTCGCGTTGGCCCTCGCCGCGGCGCAAGAAAGGCGGCAGCGGCTACGCAGCGAACGCGCCATGCGCCTCACGCTGGAGCGGCGCGTGGCGGAGCGGACCGCCGATCTCAGCGCCGCCAACACCCGGCTGCGCGGCGAGATCACCGAGAGGGAACGTGCCACCGCCGCCTTGCGAGCGACGCAAGACGAGTTGATCCATGCCGGCCGGCTCGCTGCGCTCGGGCAGATCTCCATGGCAATCAACCACGAGATCAACCAGCCGCTGGCGGCGCTTCGCACCTTCCTGTCCAGCTCATCCGTCTTCCTGGAGCGCGGCGACACCGCCACCGTCGGGCGCAACCTCAAGCGTATGACCGAGGTGACGCAGCGCATCGGCGAGATCATTCGCCATCTCAAAGTCTTCGCTCGCAAGACCGGGCCGGAGCATTGGGAGCCGGTGCGGCTCGGCGTTGCCGCTGCGGCAGCCCTCGACCTGCTCGCGGCCCGCATCCGCGCCGAATCCGTTCAAGTGAGCTGTGCGATCCCACCCGACGCCATGGTGCGGGCCGAGCTGGTGCGGCTGGAGCAGGTGATTCTGAACCTGATGGTCAACGCCCTCGACTCCATGCGCAACACGCCCGAGCGCCGGCTCGACCTGACCGCTGCGCGCGAGGAGGCGTCCTCCTGGCAGCTGCGCGTTGCCGACAGCGGGAGCGGAATTCCCGAGGAGCACATGCCGCACGTCTTCGATCCCTTCTTCACAACGAAGGCAGCCGGCGAAGGCCTTGGTCTCGGCCTGTCGCTGTCGTCGCTGATCGTGCGCGACTTCGGCGGCAGCCTCGCCGCCGGCAATGGGACGCACGGCGCCGTTTTCACCCTCGTCCTTCCCGCGGCGGAGGCTTGAGCGCGATGGCGAAGCTATCGAACCGAGTCTTCTTCATCGACGACGAGGAGACGGTGCGGGAGGCGCTTCACCAGTGGCTGACGCTCGCCGACTACGACGTCGAGACCTTCGAGGACCCGGATGCGGCGCTCGGCCAGATCGACGAGCGCTTCCCCGGCATCCTCGTAACCGACATGCGCATGCCGCGCATGAGCGGCCTCGACGTTCTGGAGCAGGCACTGCGGCGAGATCCGGACCTGCCGGTCCTCCTTGTCACCGGCCACGGCGACGTGACGATGGCGGTGGAGGCAATGCGGCGTGGCGCCTACGACTTCATTGAGAAGCCCTTCGAGCCCGAGCGCCTCGTAAGCGCGATCGGCCGCGCCTGCGAGAAACGCCACCTCACCCTGCGGCTGCGACGCCTCCACGCAGTCGCGGACACCCCCTGCATAGATGTAGCGGCCTGCACTGATGATTGCCCGGACGCGCAATCATCAGTGCAGGCCTACAGCTAGGAGCCGGCTTCGAACACGTTAGTCCGGCATTGCTCCAGATAATTCACGAGATCGGCCTTCGAATAAAGGATCCGCCTGCCAAGCCTATGGAATGGCGGCCCCTGTTCACACACACGAATCTTGTTGAGCTGACTCACGGACAAATTCACGAAGGCGGCGGCCTGCCGCACGTTCATCATGAATCCGTCGGGAACGCCCGAGGTCTCGCGCGGAGCAGATGAACTCGCACCCTCGACCTGCGGCCTCTGTTTCGCTCGGCTGGAGCGGGCTGCCGCAGCCGGTTCCGCAGCGACCCTGCGGACGCGCACAGAGAAGTAGACATGTCCGTCAGGCGTCCTAGCCACGCCAGGGCCCCAGTCGATCTTCGACGATGCCCACAGATCGGCAGGCACCGATCTGAAACCATGGCTCGGCGACGGTTGCGGTCCCCCTCTCGCGTGAACCTCGACGATTCCTTCCGCGACCAGTTCAGCGAAGCGTTTGACCAGGATTCCCCAGAACGCCTCCACGGCCCCGGACAGGACATCCGCTGCTTCGGGATCGAAGCTGCGACGGGCGGCTTCCCGAAACTCCAAAGGGTGCGACGACGCACTCCTGATGTACTCCTCGTCCTCGGCATCACAGCATTCGGGAGCGATGTCAGGAACGGAAGCGCAGAGGATGCCAGCATCCCATTCGACCCATATGCTTGAGGGAAAACTCGGCAATGTGACCAGCCAGTGCATCAGATCGGCATCGCGTTGCATATCGGCTTCGGAAGGCTCAACATTCCGACCGAGAACGAACGGCGCGAGCCGAAGCTCGACCCATTCGGAAGGAGCGGCAGTTGGAACGCTCACAGGTTCGATTCCTTGCGGGAGGAGGGCGTAGTCTGCTCCGGCGGGCTTGCCGCGGGGTGAACGAACTGCCGCGGCCGAACAAGGGGAGGGGGCGGGCCGACAGCGGTCGTACTGCACGGCATGGCATCCGACTTGAAAGAGACAAGGGCGCAGGCGATGCTCGAAGCGACCGGAGCGGCAGCGTCCAACGCAGCCTTATCCTGCACGTGGGCGTAGACGAGCGTCGAACGGGGATTCTTGTGTCCGAGGATCGCTCCGATCAGCCGCAGGCTGAGGCCGGCGGACACGGCGCTCGAGCCGAGGGTGTGCCGCAGCAGATGCGGAAAGAGTTCGTCGAGACCCGCGAGGCGTTTGAGTAGCGGCAGAATACGCTTGGTGCCGGTGTAGTGGCCAATGCCGTGCTCTGCAGGGAAGACGTACATGGAGGCCGGTCTTCCACGGACCTTCGGAGTTTTCTTCCAGATTTCCATGAGAAGCTTGAGTGCCTCGGGGGTCAGAGGGCGCTCCGGTATGCTCTTCGAGCGCTTGAGCACGATCTGGTTCCTTTCAAAGTCCACCTCGTCCCAGAGCAGACCGGCCCCCTCGTCGCGCCTCAGGCCGGTCAGCAGCCAAAGCCGGATCTGGTCAGGGCCTTTGGGATTGACCCCATGCAACTGCTCTGCATCGTCCAGCGCTTTGCCTAGCCGCTCGATCATGGCCAGGGTCAGATAGCTCTTTCTCTCACCGTCGACCTTGAAAACCTTCGCAGTCCGCACCGGGTTGGACGCCATGAATCCGCGCTCGACCGCGAAGCTACAGACCGACGAGAAGTCGCGGATGACCTTCCTGGCGGCGCCCACCCCCCCGCAGACCTCAGACCGCCTGCCGGCGGAGTCTCCCCCACCCGCCTTGCGCTCACCTCCTTCGGGCCCGGTGCTCCTCTTCCCGGCCTTGCCCTTTTTGTCACGCTTGCGGTCCTTCCCAACCCCGGTCGCAGTTGCGCCTTCGGACACCTTTTTGAAGAGCGTCTCGACATCCTTCTCGGTCAGATTGCAGAGATTCAGCTTCCCGAGGATGGGGACTACGTGGTTGCGAAGGCGGCCCATCGTGTAGCACTTAGTCTTCTCGCCGAAGGGCTGCCCCTGCCGCTTACCTGTCCGGCAGTACAATCCTTCATTCTCATAAAGATCGATCAGTTCCGATACGAGCGACGAGTTCCGGAGCTCCCGACGTTCCTTCGCCGGGTCTTTTCCGTCCGCTGCGAGCCCACGCTTGATCCTGGCCTCGTTCCGAGCGTCTTCGACACGCATGGTCCCGGCATCGCCAAGCTTGAGCTTGTCGAGCTTTGCGGTTCGACCTCGTCCCACACGATACTGGACGTAGAAGGCCTTCACGCCCGAAGGCTGGACGCGCAGTCCGAAGCCCGGCTGATCCAGATCCCAGACGAAGTAGCTCGAAGGCCGCGCCTTGGCCTTGTCGACGACGGCTCTTGTCAGCCGCACTGAGTTCCCACGCTTCATCCGCATGCTCCTCGGGCTGCACCCAGGCTTCACGCTTTCTGAAACGCGGGGCCATGCAATGAAAGCCCATGCAACTATTTTGTCAACTCAATCAATAAGTTAGGTCACGCAATGGCACGCAGTGACACACCGGGAAACGCAATGAAACGGAATGCCCCAACCTTGCCAAGGTTGGGGTCGAGGGTTCGAATCCCTTCGCCCGCTCCAGTTTCTTCAAAAGAACTGACCGACCAACGAAAAGCCGCCGCAAGGCGGCTTTCGTCGTTCTAGGCTTGCCGCCTGAGGCCGTCGCGGCGGCGTTAACGATCTGTTAGCCAAACAATTCCTAACGTCCGGCGGGGGCAGGAAAGCCGGGCATGCTCGAACATCGTACAACGCGCACGGTCGGGCGGGCGTCCGGGAAGGCATCCGCCATGGAGCCGGTCGAGCGCTACCTCGCCAAGGCCGCGACCCACCGGGCGTCCGGCCGCTTCGACAAGGCGCGCCGCAATCTCCAGCTCGCGCTCGAGGCCGCGCCCGGCCATGCCGCGGCGCATTTTGAACTCGGGGTATTCACCAGCCGGATCGAAGCGCCCGCCTCGGCGGTGCCGCACTTCGTCGCCGCCCTCAGGGCCGCGCCCGAACGGCCGGCCTACTGGCTCGCCCTCGCCAGCACGCTGCTGACGCTGAACCGGGTGGGCGAGGCGCGCACGCTGATGGAGCGCTTCCGCGACCAGGGCCTGCCCGACGACGAGACCCGCAAGGTCCTCAAGGACTTCGTTGACCAAGCCTTCAACCTGGGTCACGTGCACTACGACGCGAACGATCTGCCGACCGCCGAGACCCTGTTCGACCTCGTGATCGGCCTGGACGACACCCACGCCAAAGCGACCCATCTCGCGGGTGCCGCCGCCGCCCGGAGCGGCCGTCACCAGCAGGCCTACGACCTGTTCAGCATCGCGATCTACCGCGAGCCCGACAACGCCGCCTTCTTCAGCAGCCTCGGCGCACTCCTCATCACGCAGGGCGATCACCCGGCCGCAATCTCGGCGCTGGAAAAGGCGATCGAACTCGATCCAAACCTCGCCATCGCGCATTCAAATCTGGCCGGCGCATTCCAGCGCGTGAGCCATCACGCCTTGGCCGTGAGCCACGCCCAGCGCTCGATCGAGCTCAATCCGAACTTCTCCGGCGCCCACATCAATCTCGGATGTGGCTTGAAGAGCCTCGGGCGCCTGCCGGAGGCGATCGCAAGCTTCGACCGGGCTCTGGCCCTCGATCCGCGCAACGTCGCGGCCCATTCCAATCGGCTCTTCTCCAAGCTCTACGCCGAGGGCATCCCCCCAACGGAATACGCCGCCGACGCCCGGAGCTTCGGGACGCGCCTCGCCGATCCGCTCCTGCGTCGACGCCCCTTCGCCAACGACCGCGATCCCGACCGGCGCCTGCGGATCGGGTTCGTCTCGGCCGACCTCTGCACCCACGCCGTCGCCCGGTTCATCGAGCCGTTCCTGCGCCACTTCGACCGGACCGGATTCGAGACGCGCGCTTACATGGCCCAGGCCGGCGAAGACGGCGTCTCGGCGCGCCTGCGCCTGCACTTCGACGAGTGGCACAACATCGCCGCCCTGGACGACGATGCGGCCGCCAACCTGATCGAGGCGCACGCCATCGACATCCTGGTCGATCTCTCGGGCCACAGCGCCGGCCACCGGCTGCTCGTCTTCGCCCGCAAGCCGGCGCCGGTTCAGGTCACGTGGATCGGCCACCCTGCCACCACCGGCCTGCGCGCCATGGATTACCGCCTGACCGATTTCGGCCACGACGAGCCCGGCCTGTCGGACACGTTACACACCGAGACCCTGTGGCGGCTGCCCGGCGTGTCGGCCACCTACGAGGCGCCCGGCGACATCCCGCCGGTGCGCGAGCGTGCCCCGTTCGAGGATAACGGCTTCGTCACCTTCGGTACGATGAACCGCTTCGAGAAGATCGGCGACCGGGCGCTGGAAGCCTGGGCCGAAATCCTGAGCGCACTGCCCGATGCGCGCCTGTTCATGGTCGCCGCCGACGTGAATACGCCGGAGATCCGGACGCAGGTCGAGGCACGCCTGTCACGGGCCGGATTGCCGCTCGACCGGGTGCGCCTGCACCCGCGCGTCACCAGCGGCTACCATGCGCTCTACCACGAGATCGACATCGCCCTGGATTCCTTCCCCTATAACGGCGGTACGACGAGCTGCGACACGCTCGCCATGGGCGTGCCTTTGATCGCCCTGGCCGGCACGCACGCCGCCGCGCGCACGGGCATCGCCGTCTTGCGAGCGGTCGGGCTCGAGGAACTCGCGGCGGCGACGCCGGAGGATTACGCGGCCCGCGCCGTCGCCCTGGCCAGCGATCGTGATCGCCTGCGCACCATCCGCTCGGGGCTTCGCGAACGCGTCTTCGCCAGCGCGCTGATGGACCACGCACGCTTCGCCGGGGAGGTCGGTGACGCTTTCCGCGCCATGTGGAGGCGCTGGATCGATGCGAACCGCGCCGCTTGATCCGACTCCCGAGGCAGACCGCCTCCCGTCGCTCGCCCCTCAGGGTGAGCTTCCCGTGCAGGCGGTCCTGCGCCGGCTTGAGCAGGAATTCGCACAGGTTCTCGACGCCGCCTCAGAGGCATCCCCGCAAGCGGAGGGCGCCGCCGATCCGGTCTACGTCACACGTCCCTTCTTGCCGCCGTTCGAAGAGTTCGAACCGCTCCTGCGGCAGATCTGGCAGACGCGGATCCTGACCAATGGCGGCCCGTTCCACCAAGAGTTGGAAGCACGCCTGAGCGACCATCTCGGCGTGCCGCAGGTCGCCCTGTTCAACAATGCGACGACGGCGCTGATCATGGCCCTGCGGGCGCTCGACCTGACGGGCGAGGTGATCACGACGCCGTATTCCTTCGTCGCGACCTCGCACGCCCTACTCTGGAGCGGCCTCACCCCCGTCTTCGTCGACATCGACCCGGAGACCCTCAACCTCGACCCCGCCCGGATCGAGGCCGCGATCACCCCGCGCACCAGCGCGATCCTGCCGGTCCACTGCTACGGTCAGCCCTGCGACGTCGAGGCAATTGCGGACATCGCCGCCCGGCACGGGCTCAAGGTGATCTACGACGCGGCGCACGCCTTCGGCGTGCGCCATGGCGGGCACAGCGTGCTGAACCACGGCGACCTGTCGGTCCTGAGCTTCCACGCCACCAAGGTGTTCAACACCTTCGAGGGCGGCGCCATCGTCTGCGCCGATCCGGCGATGAAGGACCGGATCGACAAGCTCAAGAACTTCGGCCACGACGGCGAGACGTCGGTGCCCGATGTCGGCCTCAACGGAAAGATGAGCGAGTTGAACGCGGCGCTCGGCCTCGTCCAACTCCGGCATATCGGCACGGCGCTGGCGAGCCGGCAGGCGATCGATGCAGCCTATCGAGAGGGATTGCGGGGCATCCCCGGCATTCGCTGCCTGGACTTCGCCGGGGAGGGCGCGGCCAACTACGCCTATTTCCCGATCTTGGTCGGCCCCGACTATCCGATCGGCCGCGACGCACTCTACGACGCGTTCAAGCGCGACGGCATCCACCCGCGGCGCTACTTCCATCCCCTGATCTCCGACCACCCGATGTACCGGACGCTGCCGAGCGCTCAGCGGAAAGATCTGCCCGTGGCGGCTCAGGCCGCCGACCGGGTGCTGTGCCTGCCGATCTATCCCGATCTCGATCCCGCCACCGTGGCCCGGATCGTCCGGCGGATCGCCCGGCCATGACCACGCCCGCCACGGTCGCGATCATGCAGCCGTATCTCTTTCCCTATATCGGTTACTTCCAGCTCATCGCGGCGGTCGATCAGTTCGTGATCTACGACACGGCAAAGTACACCAAGAAGGGCTGGATCAACCGAAACCGCTTTCTGCGCGACGGCGAGCCGGTGACCTTCACGCTGCCGCTGGAGAAGGACTCGGACCATCTCGACATCCGCGAGCGGCGCGTCGCAGCGGGGTTCGAGCCGGACCGACTCTGCGCCCAGATCGCCCAGGCCTATCGCCACGCGCCGCATCGGCGCGAGACCATGCCCCTCGTCGAGGATGTTCTGGGCTATCAGAGCGCCGACCTGTTCGACCATTTGCGGCACGGATTGCTGCGGACCTGCGCGCATCTCTCCATCGCCACGCCGATCCGCACCGCCTCCGCGATCGAGGGCGTGACGGACCTGAAGCGGCAAGACCGGGTGATCGATCTCTGCGAACGGCTCGGAGCCGCGACCTACGTCAACCCGATCGGCGGCACGACCCTCTACGATCCGGCCGCCTTCGCGCAGCGGGGGATCGCTTTGCGCTTCCTGCGGGCCCGGCCCTTCGATTATGCGCAAGGTCCGCATCCCTTCGTGCCCTGGCTGTCGATCCTCGACGTGCTGATGTTCAACCCGCGATCCGCGCTCCCGGCCCTGCTGGCCGGCGGCTACGATCTCATCGAGGGGAGGATGCCCCGTGCCCCGCTGGCGTAAGCTCGGCCGCGTCTTCGATCCCGCGAGCGTCGGCGGCCGCCCCTGGCTGAAGTCCTTCGCGCAGGCACCCGCCGCCTTGATCTGCGACGACGTGGTACGGATGTACTTCTCGTGCCGTCCGGACGCCGACACCAACGGCCAGTACGTCAGCTACAGCGCCTACGTCGATCTCGACCGCCAGGACCTGTTCAAGGTTCGCGCGGTCGCCGAGGAGCCGATTCTGCCGCTCGGCGGCACCGGCACCTTCGACGAATTCGGGGTCTATCCGGTCTCTGTGATCCGCACGGGTGAGGCGGTGCGCGCCTACTACGCCGGCTGGACGCGCTGCATCTCGGTTCCCTTCAACACGGCGATCGGCTGCGCGGTGAGCCGCGACGGCGGGCGCCGCTTCGAGCGGCTGGGGCCGGGACCGATCCTACCCTACTCGCCGGACGAGCCCTTCGTGATGAGCGGCCCCAAGGTCCGGCGCTTCGGCGAGACGTGGTATCTGTTCTACATCGCCGGAAGTGCCTGGAAGCGGGTCGAGGGCCGGGCCGAGCCGGTCTACCGCATCCGCATGGCAATCTCGCCGGACGGCCTCACCTGGACCAAGGCGAATCGCGACCTGATCCCACCGCGGATCGAGGCGGACGAGGCCCAGGCGAGCCCCGACGTGTTCGAGGCCGGCGGGCGCTACCACATGCATTTCTGCTACCGCTACAGCACCGGCTTCCGCAGCCGCGAGCGCGGCTACCGCATCGGCTACGCCTGGAGCACCGACCTCCTGAACTGGACCCGCGACGACGCGCGCTGCGGCATCGACGTGTCGGAGGAGGGCTGGGACGCGCAGATGGTCAGCTATCCCCACGTCTTTACCGTCGATGGCCGGACCTATCTGGCCTATCTCGGCAACGAGGTCGGCCGCGGCGGCTTCGGCCTCGCCGCGCTCGACGGCGCCCTCGATTGACCGGCCGGAACGCCATGCGGTGGAACAAGCTCGGCCTCGTCTTCGATCTGCGGGCGAACCCGCTTCCTTTCGGGAGCGGAGACTTCGCGCAATCGCCTCAGGCGCTCGTCCTCGACGACCGGGTGCGGATCTTCTTCTCGACCCGCAGCCGCGAGCCGGACGGGCAGTATCTCAGCCACGTTGCCTTCGTGGACATGCGCAAGGATCTGAGTGCAGTGCTCGGTGTGGCTCAGCGGCCGGTCATCGCCGCGGGCGACCTCGGCACCTTCGACGAGCACGGCATCTTTCCGATGAACGTGCTGCGCCACGACGACGCCGTCTATGGCTACACGACGGGCTGGAGCCGGCGCGTCTCGGTGCCGGTGGAGACCGGCATCGGGCTCGCCGTCAGCCGGGACGATGGCCTGACCTTCGAGCGGTTCGGAGCAGGCCCGGTCCTCGGTGCCACGCTCAACGAGCCGTTCCTCGTCGCCGACGCCTTCGTGCGCGTGATCGATGGCCTGTTCCACATGTGGTACATTTTCGGCACGGCCTGGAGCGTGGCGGAAGCCGGGGCGGCACCGGAGCGGGTCTACAAGATCGGGCACGCCACTTCGGCGGACGGCATCCAGTGGACGAAGGAGGAGGGGCGCCGGATCGTCGCCGACCGTCTGGGCCCGGACGAGGCCCAGGCGCTTCCCTGCGTGTTCGACCGCGGCACCCGTCGGCACATGGTGTTCTGCTATCGGGATCAGGTCGGCTTCCGCACCGAGCCCGGCCGCGGCTACCGGATCGGCCACGCATGGTCCGACGACCTCATGGACTGGACGCGGGACGACACGGCACTGACCGTTGCCGGAACAGCCGGTGAATGGGACGCGGACATGCAGTGCTACCCCCACGTGTTCACCTGCGAGGGGGCGACCTACCTCCTCTACAACGGCAACGCCTTCGGCCGCTTCGGCTTCGGCGCGGCGCGGCTCGAATTGTGACGACGCTGTCCTTCACGCAGAACCGCTCCCGCATGGAAGATGTGCGCACTCATCTGACACTCTGTGCGCATGCCTTCTCGCCGCCGCTCGATCGGCGTGTGACGATTCCCGACTACGCCGCCAAGCTCGCCACACGCGCCGAGCGGTTCGAGGCCTGGGACGGTTCGGCCCTGATCGGTCTGGTGGCGGTCTATTGCAACGATCCGGCGCGCGACGCAGCCTACGTGACGAGCGTCAGCGTCGTGCCAGAGCGGACCCGAGCCGGCATCGGGCACCGCCTGCTCTCGGCGGCGATTGCCCATGCCCGCGGCCTCGGCTTCAAGCGGATCGCCCTCGATGTGGATCGCGAGGCTCCGGCGCTCGCCCTGTATCGCAGGCTCGGTTTCGCCGACGAGGCGCAGGACGATGCGACGCTGCACCTCTCCCTCGATCTGACGGCACGGCGCCCCGGCGTGGGAGAGAACGCGACTTCACAGGACCGAGACAGGGAGGCCCGACCATGAGCACGGCGCGCGACTTCGACCGTGAGACGCAGGACGTGGAGGGCCGCCGCTACGCCTACGATTTCGACCTCGACGTGATGCACAAGTACATGGTGCGTGCCTTCGAGCCGTTCTTCCGCCCCGGCCGCCTGCTCGAACTCGGCAGCTTCCGCGGCGATTTCACCCGGCGCCTGACGCCGTTCTTCGACGACATCACCTGCGTCGAGGCCTCGGGTGAAGCCATCGATACGGCGCGCGGGCGGTTCGGCGAGAGCGTGCGGTTCGTCCATGCGACCTTCGAAACGGTCGCGCTGCCCACCCGCTACGATACGATCGTCCTCACCCACGTGCTCGAGCACCTCGACGACCCGGTTGGGGTGCTGAGGCGTATCAATGCCGAATGGCTCTCGGAGGGCGGGCGCTTACTGCTGGCCTGCCCGAACGCCAACGCGCCGTCTCGGCAGATCGCGGTGAAGATGGGCCTGATCTCCCACAACGCCGCCGTCACCGAGGCCGAGCGGCAGCACGGCCACCGCTGCACCTACAGCCTCGACACGCTGGAACGGGACGCCCACGCTGCGGGCCTCAGCGTGATCCATCGCTCCGGCGTCTTCTTCAAGGCGCTGGCGAACTTCCAATGGGACGCCTTACTGAAGACCGACATCGTCTCGCCGGCCTATCTCGACGGCTGCTACGCCCTGGGGCAACTCTACCCGGATCTCTGCGCAAGCATCTATCTCGTCTGCGAGCGGGGCCCGCAAGACGGTTAGCGTACCCCACGAAACGCACGGTCACCGATCGTATCTCCGCTGGGCGCAGCACCGATCAGCCCATGCTGGCAAGGCGCTTCTCGATCCGCGTTACCTGCATCGGGTACCAGCGGCGTCCCCGCGCGGAGGGAATGCCCAGGGCGTTGAGGGCGTTGGCGACCTGCTCCAGCGTGAGCGCACCCGCGGCGCGGATCTCGCTGAGAATAGGCGCCATCTCCTCCGCCCGCTCCCGACTCCGGGGGAGGGCCTCGCCCCGCCCCAGACTCTCCGCCAGAGGGCGTGGCTCGGCGGCGGCCGGGCCGGCCCTGTCGGCCGGTGCCCGTGCGCGGCGCTCGGCGGTGAAGCGCGCCTAGAACGCGCGGAGCCGGTACAACGCCTCGGGGGTTTCGCCCCGGTGGCGGCGCCGTTCCGACACAGGGCCCTGATCAGAGAATTCCGGCTGTGAACGACAGTTACGACGCCATCAATATGATTCAGACTTCCGATGACGCGGTCATTTCCGTTGTTCTTGGCTTGGGCGGCACGATCCGGATCGGCGAGAATGCTCTCACGGTGTCCGACCTGACGGTAATGTTCGACGCGATCACGCGGACCGGCTCGGTGCAGGGCTTTGCCGACGCCCTCGGCCTGTCCTACCGCGCGGCCTGGGCACGCCTTCAGGCTTACGAGACGGCGCTCGGTCGGCCCCTGGTGCGCAAGACGCGCGGCCACGGCACCGCCCTGACGGCGTTCGGGGCTGCCTTGGCGGACGCCTTCACCGCCGCCGCCACGACATTGGAAGCCGGCCTCGACCGCGAGACCCGCGCCGTCGAGCATCGCCTGCGCCGTCTCATGAGCGGCGAGGCCGGGGCACTGACACTGGCCGCGAGCCACGATCCGTTGCTGGTCGAGGTTCTGACCGAGGCGATGAGTGCAGAACCGGGTGCAGGGGCGGCGGTCGAACTTTCCGTGACGGGCAGCAGCGCGGCGGTGCAGCGCCTTCTCGACGGCGGAGCCGATGCGGCGGGCTTCCATTGTGGGGCTCTGGCGCCGGAAGCGGCGGGCGCTCCGTTCGCCTCGATCAATGCCGGGGCCGGCCTCGTGCTGCATCCCCTGTTCGAGCGCGAGCAGGGCCTGCTGCTGGCCCCCGGCAACCCGCGCGGCATCCGCACGGTGGCCGACCTGACCGCGCCCGGCCTGCGCTACGTCAACCGCCAGAAGGGATCGGGCACGCGGGACTGGTTCGACCGGATCCTGGCGCAGGCCGGCCTGCCGGCTGCCGCGATCCACGGCTATACGGTCGAGGAGTTCACCCATCAGGCGGTCGCGGCGGTCATCGCCTGCGGCGCGGCGGATGCCGGCCTCGCGGTACGGGCGGCCGCCGATCGGCTCGGCCTCGACTTCCTCTCGGTCGGCTGGGAGACCTATTATCTCGCCGCCAGCCGCTCCCTCGCCAGCCCGGCGCTCGATGCCCTCGTCACCGCGGCGAGACGGCGCGCGAGGAGCACCCCCGGCTACCGTGCCGCGGATCTCTGACAGGCGACGGAGTACTTCGCCGGCAAGACGACGACCTATGTCATTTCGACTGAGATGGATTTCGGTAGCATTCAATATTGGAATACAAAATACGACAAGTAAAATGTGTTTCCATTTACGAAACAGCTCCTCGACGGGCACCGCATTGTCGGGAATCGCACCGAAGGCGGCACCCGGCTTACATGGCGATGGGCTGCCCCCTAGTATGACAACTCCAACGATCCTCACGGCCGCTGAGCGCTCCACGTTTCGAGAACGAGCATGAACCGGAATCCCGCTCGGGCAGCGCTCGATCTCGCGATGGTGAACCATGATGGCGCGCGACGGGCGCGGCCCCTTCACCGCGGCGGCGTTCCGATGACGGGTGAACGGGCCGCGCGGGTGGGACGAGCCGGATGAAGGTCTTAGCGGGCAGCGGAACGGCGGCGAGCGGGCCCTTGCTGCGCAAGCTGCAAGGGCTCAGCAAGCTGGAGGAAGCCGACGCGGCCGCCCTGGCGATCGTCGAGGCGGGGACACGGCTGATTCCGGCCGGCACGGACCTGATCTGCGAGGGCGATCGCCCCGAGGGCATGATCGTGATCACGGAAGGCTTCGCCTGCCGCTACAAGCTGCGGGCGAACGGCGCGCGTCAGATCACGGCCTACCTCATCCCGGGCGATATCTGCGACCTCGATAGCTCGGTCCTGAACCGGATCGATCACACCATCGGCACGCTCTCCACCTGCCGCATCGCGCGGATCGGCCCTGAGGCTGGGCGGGAGTTGCGTCAACGGCCCGCTCTCGCCCGCAGCCTGCGCAAGGTGGCCCTCATCGACGAGGCGACCCTGCGCGAGTGGCTGATGAATATCGGCCGCCGCTCGGCCGTGGAGCGCCTCGCGCACCTGCTCTGCGAGTTGCTCGTACGCCTGCGGGCGGTGGGGCTGACGAGCGGCAACAGCTTCGACCTGCCGATCACGCAAATCGATCTGGCCGACACCACCGGCATGACCAGCGTGCACGTGAACCGCTCGCTGGGCGAACTCAAGCGCGCAGGGTTGATCGAGCGCAAGGGCAAGCGCGTAACGCTCTGTGACCTGCCCCGCCTCGTCGAGCTGGCCGAGTTCCGGTCGAATTACCTGAATTGGGAGACGCAAACCGCCGCGTAAGGTCGGATAGAAACCGAGAACCGCTCCCGCAGCATGCCGCGAACGGTTCTCGGCGTCCATGAAACGGGGATGCTCAGCGGTCGCGCATCTTCGTGGTCCGCGAATCTTGGTTCTTGTTGCCCTCCGCGGCAGGGGACGCCCCCGGCACGCCCGTATTGCCCGAGCCGCCGCCCATCTCTCCCGCCTTCATCGCGTCACCCTTCTGCATCGCGCCCGCCGTCCCGGCTCGGGATGTGCCGGTGGACGTCGATGGCGTGGATGCGCCCTGGCCCGAGGTTTCCTGCGCGGGCGCGGCACCCAGGCTCCCGATCAGCAGAAGCGATGCGAAGCAAGCGTTGTGAAGTTTCGACATGGATGACCTCCCGATAGAGACGTCGTCGTAAACTTCCACAGACCATGATGTTCCGAAATATTTTATTGTACTATTTTAATATAATATTATTCTTACAATCCTCGAAGCAACGAGGCGCTTTGCCCTACTTCATCAGGGCAGGGGACCGTTGCGCGCTGAATCTCGGAAACGCATCCGGTCGTCTCAGAGGCGAGAGGGCGCCGAACGGTCATCGAGCCGGCCGGCCTGCGGGCCCACGGAACGAGCCGTCCGCTTATGGCGTTCACCGTCGGACCTTAGCCGAGCATGGATGCCCGGCCGGCATGAGACAGGAGACGTTCGATGGTGAAGATCGGAACCCGCACGATGCTGGCTCTGATCGCCTTCTCGGCTGCCGGCACTGCCAGCGCGCGGGCCGGCGAGGAGGAGCAGGCTGCGCTCTGCCGCGACGATGTCATGCGGCTGTGCCTGACATCGATCCCCGATCGCGGCCGCATCGTGAGTTGCATGAAGGCGCAACGGGCAAGCCTGAGCCCCGGATGCCGGGCCGCCTTCGACGAGGGGACTGCCGCCTCGGTCAACCGGCACTCAGCGAGCCTTCGCTGAGGGTCGGGGAGCGCCGGTCGATCACCGGCTCTCCCACTTCAGCCTGGCCGTCAGGCACGCGTGACGGCCGAACGGCGTTGGGACGAACCCCTGCGCCGACTTTCGATCCACGACCGGAGTACGGCTCCCGATGAACCGTTCGCTTCTCCCCCTTCTTCTGGCCACCGCCCTGACGGTGCCCGCCTTCAGCCAGACCGCTTCAGCGGTCGAGGGCTCGCCGATGCTGTTGCACGGCAATTACTGCGGGCCCGGCAACAACGGGCCTGTGGCACCGGTCGATGCGCTGGACGCGGCCTGCGCCCGCCACGACGCCTGCACGCCGGACGGTGCGCTGGCCCCGAAGGCCTGCAACCTGCGGCTCCAAGCGGATGCCGAGCGCGTGGCCGACGATCCGCGCCAGCCGCCCGATCTGCGGATGATGGCCGGGCTGGTCGCCTCGGGCGCGGCGATGATGCCCTCCGCCCCCTCATCCCGACTGCGCGCCCCGGCCGTCGTCGCGCCCGAGCCCGTCGAGATCGAGAGCGCGCCCGACGCGGACCTGCTCCCGGAATAGGATGCGCCACCTCGGCGGGATTCTCGGCTCGCCGCTGACGAAACCTTTTCTCGCGACCCGCACGGATTCCGTCGTGATGGTGCTTCATTGAGAGTTGCGACCGTAGCGGGGGTCGTGGGTCTGCAGGCGAGGGCTCTGCGCCGGGACCAGCGGATGTCGGCGAACCAGCCTGGCCCCGGCATCCGTTCCCGAAGGCGAAGCCGAGACACACAGTGTTCATGTCGAAGACGAGCGGTTCCGCGCCGGGCGAGGGAACGGACGAGCGAGCCGCCCGCCCCGGCGCCTTCGAGCCGCTCCCGCCGGAGCCGGCGCAATTCGAGCGCTTCCTCCCCGAGATCGCGCACCGCACCAGCGGCGAGATCCTGACCCATCCCGACTTCGCGCGGATGCGCCAACGCTACGTCAGCCGCACGATGGCGTGCTACGAACTCGCGACCTTCCCCGGAGGATGGCAGAGCGCCGCCTACCGGGTCGCCGCCCTCGGCGCGATCGTCTGCCTTCATGCGGCCGAGGTTCCGGCGGATCGGACGACGTGGCCGACGCTGGCACGGCTCAAGGACTCGGTCGCGACCTTGGGGCTTTCGAGTGCGCGGCAGATCGACGATCTCGTCGCGCGCCTCGTCGCGACCGATTACATCGTGCTGGAGCAGCCCGCCGCCGACGGCCGGCTGCGGCTGGTGCGTCCGACGGATCGGCTCCTGGCCTGGGACCGAGCGGTGATGTCGTCCTATTACGATGTGTTGCAGGAGCTTTATCCGGATCCCGGATACGGCCTCGCCGTGGCCCGCGACCCGGCCTTCCATCTGGCCCAGCGCCGGGGGGCGGTCGAGATGTTCGACGTCGTCGCCCGCTTCATGGCGGCGAACCGCGACCTCATCCCCCTGCTCCAAATGTATCAGGGCTTCCACGTCCTGATGCGGGTCATCCAAATGAGGGAGGCGGATGCGCAGGCCGAGCTCCGCGACAGCGATTTTTCCGACATCGTCACGCGGTTCGGGGTGTCCCGCTCGCATATCCGCAACATCCTGGCGACGGCCGAGGCCGGCGGCCTCCTGGCGGCGGACGGCCGGGGCCGGAAGCAGCTCGCGCCGACGCCCCGCGGCCTCGCGGCCGTGGACCGCTTCATCGCCGATACCCTCGCCTCCAGTGACATGACCTACCGCATGGCGCTCGCGCGGCTGGAAACGGAGCCGGCCCGGCCGACGGACGCGCCCTCCTGATCCGGCCGGACCGGTCGGCGGCCCGCCGCAGAGCCCTGCACCGACCATGCGAAACGGGCCGGCTCCCCGAGGAAGCCGGCCCGTCCCTGTCGCCTCAATGCGCGCCGGGCGCGGATCGCGTTACCGCAGGAGCTGCAGGATGCCCTGCTGCGACTGGTTGGCCAGCGACAGCGCCGAGATCGCCAGCGAGTTGCGGGTCGAGAGCGCCTGGGAGTTGGCCGCCTCCTCGTTGAGGTCGGCGCTGGTCAGGTTGGCCGCACCGGTATCGAGCACGTTGATGATCTGCTTGGTGAAGTCCTGCCGGTTCTGCACCACCGCGAGGTTCGAGCCGAGCGCGGCCGCGCGCGACTGGAGCTGGCTGCCGGCGCTGTTGATCTGATCGACGATCTTCTTGATGGCGCTGGTTTCCTGGAAGTTGGTCTGGCCCACCGCCGAGAGGCCGAGGCTGGCCGCGTTGGTGGAGCTGCCCTGAACCTTGAGCGAGGACGTGCCCTTCTCGTTGAAGTTGATCGTGAGGTTGTCGCCGGAGAGCAGGTTCACACCGTTGAACCCGGCATCCGAGGCAAGCTGGTCCATCTGCTTGAGCAGATCGTTGTAGGTCTGCACGAGGTTGTTGCGGGCGTTGAGGCCGTCACCGCCGAGATTGGCCGCCGCCGTGCCGGTGGTGAACGGGTTGCCGGCGCCGTTGGCGATGATCGACAGGTTCTGGGCGCCGACATCGTTGGAGGTGACGATCGAGATCTTGCCGGTCAGCGAGTCGATCGTCGCCTGGGCGTTGGCGGGGGCCAGCGCCTCGTTGAGCTGGGACAGCGTCGAGACCTGCCCCGGCGCGTTTCCGAAGGTGATGGTGGCCGTGTTCATGGCCGCGCCGCTGCCGACCTGAACGGTCAGCGACTTGCCCGCGAGCGCGGACTGCGAGCCCGGCTTCCCGGCGCCCGCCGCGAAGTTCGTGGCGGTGTAGCCGAGATTGGCGACCTTCGAGGTGGCGGTGGAGCCGTCCCCGAGCTGCACCGCGGTGTTCGAATCGGCGGCGGTGAAGCTGAACTTGTTGGTCGCCGCGTCGTAGCTCGCGGTCACCGAGCCGTTGGTCGCCGCGCCGACCTTCTGGACGAGCGAGCCGATGGTGTCGGTCGCCGACAGGTTCACGGTCTGGCCGTTGACCGAGAAGCTGTCGCCCCCCTGGAAGCCGAGGGTCGAGATCAGCGTGGTCTGGCCGGGATCGAAGGTGCCGGCAACCGAGGCTTCCGTGCTGGCGAGCCCCAGCGTGTTGAACTCCGAGCCCTTGATCGTGAAGCCGAAGCCGTCGGCGCTGCCCTTGAACGTCAGCTTGGTGCCGGCCGTGTCCTTGTCCGCCGTGACCCCGGTGATCGAACTCTTGGCGTTGATGGTGGCGATCGCCTCGTCGAGCGTGGCCGAAGCCGCGATCTCGATGGCGGTGCCGTTCACCGTCACGGTCTGCGCCGCGCCCTGGTTGTTGTTGACCCGCTGCGTGATGCCCGAGAACCCGGAGGAGGCGGCGTTGCTCGACTGTACGGTGAAGACGGAGCCGTCGGCCTTGCCGGTGAGCTTGATCTTGCCGGCATTGTCGGGATCGATGCTGGCGCTGACGCCGGTGGCCGTGGCACCGGTATTGGCGGCGTTGATGACATTGATCGCCGCCGTCTGGTCCGCGCCGGCCGCGATGGTGATGGGCTTGCCGTTGATCGTCAGCGTCTGTTCGGTGGGCGCCACGCCGTTTTCCACGGTCTGCTTATTGGTCGAGAAGCCGAGCGTGTTGTTCGCGCCGCCCTGCACCGTGAAGGCCGCGCCCGTGTTCGCGCCTTTGAGTACGATCTTGCCGTCGGTTGAGCTGGAGGCGGTGACGCCGGTGGTCGACGACTGATCGTTGATCGCCTTGAGGGCGCCGGCCAGCACCGAGGCCGGACTGTCGCCGGCGTTTCCGCCGCTGATGGTGATGCTGGTCGTGCTGGTGGTACTGGGGCTCCCGATGGTCAGCGTCTGCGTCTTCGCCTCCGTCCGGGCTGCGGTCAGGGCCGTTGCCGAGAAGCCTGCACCGTCGCCGGTGATGCTCAGCGCATCGCCGTTGCTCTTGCCGGTGATCTTGATCTTGTTCGTCGAGTCGATCGAGGCCGTGATCCCGGCCGCGCTGCCCGCGGTGTTGATCTTCGAGATCGCCGTCTCGAGCGTGTCGTTCGCGGCGAGGCTGACCGAGATGTTCGTCGTCGTGCTGCCCGTGGAAGCGATCGTGATCGACACGGCGGAGGTCGACGGTGCGTAAACAGCCCCCGTCACGGTACCGGCGACCGCGTTGGCCGGGCCGGTGAAGGCGCTGGCGCCGGTCGCCGCGGCGGGCGTTCCCGTCGGCGTATAGGCGCCGCTCACCGTCGCCGCGAGGCTGGTGCTCGTCGGCGTCGCCGAGAAGCCGCTGGAGGCCGGGTTGGAGGAGGCGACGGTGAAGGCCGAGCCTTCGGACTTGCCGGTGAGCTGCAGGCGGGTGGCGTCGGCGGGATCCTTGGCCGCACTCACGCCGGTGGTGCCGGTCTGGCGGTTGATCGCCGTGACGGCATCGTCGATGGAGCCGCCGCCCGCGATGGTGATCTGCGTGCCGCCGATCGTCAGCGTCTGGCTTGCCGCCGCGGCGCCGTTCGCCGTCGTCGTCGGAGCCGAAGCGAAGCCGAGGGTGTTGCCGGCCTCGCCGGTCACCGTGAAGTTCGAGCCGTCGGCCTTGCCCGTCAGCGCCAGCCGCGAGGTGCTGCCCACCGTCTCGATGCTGGCGGTGACACCGGTCGCGGTGGTTTTGGCGTTGATCGCGTCAACGGCGGCCTTGGTCACGTCGGCAGCCGTCGCGCCGGCACTCCCCCCCGCGATGGTGATCAGCTCGCCGTTGATCGTCAGCTTCTGGCTCGCCGCCGCGATGTTGCCGCTCGCCGCGGCGCTCGTGCCCGTGGTGAAGCCGGTCTCCGAGGTTCCCTGCGCCGTGGTCTTGACCGAGAAGGCGGAGCCGTCGGCCTTGCCGGTGAACGAGAGCTTGCCGCTATCGTTCTTGGCCGTGATCCCAAGGCTGCCAAGCTGGCCATTGAGCTTGGTCACGGCGGCGTCGACGGTGTCGCCGACCGCCAGGCTGATGCTGGTGGTGGTGGTGCTCGTGGGGCTGGTGGCGTAGGTCACCTCGATCGTCGCGGCCGAGGTGAGCGTCGTGAAAGCCGCGCCCGTCACCGTACCGGCGACGCCGTTGGCCGGCGGCGAGAAGGTCGAGGCGCCCGTCGCCTTGGCGAGGCTCGGCGTGGTCGCGGCGAAGGTCGCGCCGCGCATCGTCGCCGGGGTGGCGGTCGGCTTGTAATCGACGCTACCGGTCGTCGTCGCCGGCACCGCGGCGCTCGGCTGACCATTGGTGAGGGTGCCGATCGCCTTGTCGGAAAGCGCCGCGGTCGGGCCCGTGGAGAGCAGATTGGCGGCACTCGCCCCTGGGAGGCCCGTCGAGACCGAGGCGGCCTTCGAGGTGAAGGCGCTGGTGGCGGCGAGCGCCTGCTGGGCCGTCGACTTGAGCTGGCTCGTGAGATTCTGGAGCTTGGAAAGACCCGTATTGGCCGCCTGGATCGTCTGGACGCCGTTCGAGATCCCGTCGAGCAGCGACGATAGATCGGTCGAGCGCGACGACAGGTTACTGGCGGTGAAGAAGTTGATCGGGTTGTCGAGCGCCGAGTTGACCTTCTTGCCCGTCGAGAGGCGGCTCTGCGTCGTCGCGAGCAGGCTCGCGGTGTCCTGAAGCGAGAGCAGGTTCTGCCGCGTCGCGGCCGAGAGCGTGATGCTGGAAGACATGGGGCGACTCGATCCTCAAAGAGCCGACGGGTCGGCGGTGAGGGGATGAAGCGCCCGGCACGATTGATGAGGGTCTAAGTATTTTCGCCAGATACCGCCGATTAAGTCTCACAAAATCTCAGGATAGTCTCTATTCGTCTCAAAGATATATTGAGTATCAAAGAATATCTCAAATGTCGCATTCCGTCTCAAATGCAGGATCGAATCCGCCATTCGGCATTTGCCGGCCGTGACGCGCTCTTGCACATCGATAAGGGCGGTCGAGGGGATAGACCCGGTTGGCGCGCCGAGTGCGGCGGCCCGTGTCTTCCCGAGCCGAAAACCGGAGCTTCCGAGATCGTCGCGAAATTTGACATCACGGCCCGATTGTCCGTTTTCGGGACAGGCGGTACTTCCAGAACAATTGGATGAAGGCGGCCGGAATGACCTGGAAAAAAGCAAGCACCGACGATTGATGCAGCTTATTTTGCAATACCGGGATTAATCTCGGCACTCGCGAAATATGCCCACCTTCGATACCCGTATCGAAGCTCATTCCGATGATGACACCGAAGATGTAGCCGGCAGCCAACTTGAGGGCTGCCACGAGCCGCGGCTTCCTTTCTTAGAGACCGGTCGGACATGTCGACGATACTTCGAAGCTGCTTCGATCCGCCGACGGATCCTGTCGCTTTACGCGAAGCCTGGATCGCGGCGATGTCCCCGATCTTCCAGGCCACCCTGCCGAGCGGACTCCTGCTGTCCGGTCCGATCGCGATGGACAACTACCATCTCGGCGATCTGCTCGTCGGTGAGGTTCGGGCGCCGGCTCAGATCCTGGAGCGGACGCCGCGCATGGTGGCGCAGCAGGGTCTCGACCATCTGTTGCTTCAGTTCCACCATTCCGGAACCGCCCGCGTCGAAGTGGCGTGGGGCGAAACCGATGTCACCCGGAACACCTGCGTCCTGTTCGACCTCGCCCAGCCGGTGACCGTGGTCGCCGAGCCGGTCCACGCGACCACGCTCCTCCTCCCGCGCGCCCTCGTCGCCGGGAAGGTGCCGCATATCGAGACGTTGCACGGCCGGGCCTTCGATTACGCGACGGATCGCATCAGCCGTCTGTTCTTCACCTGCGTGCGCGAACTCGTGGACTGCGTCGATGTTCTCGACGTCCACCAGCTTCCGCATGTGAGCCAAGCCGTAGCGATGCTCGGCAGCGCCTGCCTGCGCGGGCAGGTTACGGACCGACCGGCGAGCGAAGTGCAGCTCAGCATCTCGATCCGGCAATACATCGAGAAGGAACTGGCCTCGCCCGGCCTCGGTGCCGAGACGCTCGCGAACCAATTCGGCCTCTCCCGCGCCACCCTCTACCGGCAATTCGTCTCGGAGGGCGGCGTGCAGCGCTTCATCCGCGAACGGCGCCTGCTGCGGGCGATGAAGATGCTGACGCAGCCCGGCCCGGCGGGGCGCCCGCGGGTCTCCACGGTCGCCTATGCCACCGGCTTCGCCGACGAGAAGACCTTCAGCCGGGCCTTCAAGCGCCGGTTCGGCTTCCTGCCGCGACAGACCGAGATCGGCTCCAGCGTCTGGGGCCGCACGATCGACACGCAGCCGGTTTTCCAATCGTGGCTCAAGGAACTCGCGGCGTGAGATCCCGCCGGTGACGGCTCGACGTCACCGCTGCCACGGCGGGCGACTCGCCCTCGGGGCGGTCCTCTCGACGTTAGCGATGAGCAGGACCCCAACAGGGCCGCCGCCCGCTTGATCCATCTCAACGCCGAGCCTGCGCCCGGACGGCACTCTCTCCCGAACGGCCGACCAGCCGCATGACGGGAGATGATCCATGAATCTCAAATCGCTCCTCACCCTCGGCAGCCACAGCCACGCGCCCTCGACCGATGCGGGCGCCGCGGCGCGGCCCCTGCAGCGCGTGGCGGAGCAGATGTTCGGCGATCTGCGCTTCGGCCTTCCGTTCTTCCAGGGCGGCGCGGCCCCGCGCATGGATGTCGTCGAGAAGGACGGTCGGGTCGAAATCACCGCGGAGCTGCCCGGCCTCGCGCGCGACGACGTCCGGATCGAACTCGCCGACGACACCCTGGTCATCAGCGGCGAGAAGCGGCAGGAGCGGGAGGAGACCGAAGGCGCCCGCAAGGTCACGGAGCGCGCCTACGGCGCCTTCGTGCGCGCCCTGGAACTGCCCGCCGGCATCAAGGCCGAGGACATCCAGGCGAGCATGGACAAGGGCATCCTGACGGTGACGCTGCCCAAGGCGGCCCTCACGCCGACGGAAGCCAAGCGCATCGACATCAAGTCGCCTTGAGGACGGCTCGGATGCAGTCGATGACCCCACTGGCGTGGCTCGTCCGGCGGCTGGACGAGGCCGCCCTGCTCGACGGGGCGGCGCGTCGGGCCCTCCTCACCCTCGCGCCGCAGGAACGGCTGGTGCCGGCCCGAACCGGCATCCGCGACGGACGGAAATCGGGCGGCGCGCACCTGATCCTGCAGGGCGTCGCCTGCCGCACCGCGATGCTGCCCGACGGCACGCGCCGGATCCTCGCCCTGTACTTTCCCGGCGACCTCTGCACCGCGGAATGCGGCGCGGCGGACCAGTTGCCGGGCGCCATCGAAGCGCTCTCCCCCTGCACCGTCGCCGACATCCCGTCCGGCACGATCGACAGCCTGATCCGGAGCCATCCCGGCATCGAGCGGGCGCTGTGGTGGCTGACGCTCGTCGAACTCGGCATCGCGCAGCAATGGCTGATCAATGCCGGCTGGGAGGCGGAGCGGCGGATCGCCCACCTCGTCTGCGAGGTGCGGGCACGGTCGCAGGCCGCCGGCGGGGACATCGAGGAGTGCTTCGCGAGCGGCGTCCGGCAGGGGGTCGTCGCCGACATCGCCGCGCTCTCCACGGTGCATGTCAGCCGGGTGCTGCATGCGCTCCAGGCCGCGCGGCTGATCACCCTGAACCGGGGTGCCGCGGCCGTTCCCCAACCCGCTCCGCTCATCGCCTTCGCAGGGTTCGACCCCGGCTACCTGCACCTCCCCGATCACACCGCGCGGGCCAAGCCGGAGTCCAGCGCCGGAATACGACACGACCCGGCTCCCTGGGCCGGATCGAACAGGGATCTCGGACACGAATCGCGAACCTGACCGCGCTTGCTGCGAACTCGCTCTCGGCACGATGCCGCGCTCCCGCCCGTCACCCTCGTCCGGCAGGAACTCTCTCATGACCTATGCCAGCATCATGGTAGCCGTCGATCTCGGGGCGGAGGCGCGCGACCGCGTGCGCCTCGCCGGCCATCTCGCCGACGACTTCCGCGCCCGGCTGATCGGCGTGGCGGCGGAAGAAGCCTCCTACGCCGTCCCACCCATCGGCCCGGTGCCGGCAAGCGCCTACGCGCTGGCCGCCAACAGCGAACTCATCCTGAACGATCTCAAGCGGGCCCATGCCGTCTTCGAGGAGGCGGCAGGCACCCGCAGCCGCGTCGAGTGGCGCTCGAATCTCGATTTCCCGCTGCCGTTCCTGATCGGGCAGGCCGCGGCGGCCGATCTCGTCGTGGTCGGCCGCAAGCCGGCATCCGGCCCGCTGCTGTGCTCGGTCGATCCGGGCGATCTCGTCATGCATCTCGGCCGCCCGGTCCTGGTGGTGCCGCCGGACCTCGACCATCTCGACGTCCGGCGGGTCGCGGTCGGGTGGAAGAACACCCGCGAAGCCCGCCGCGCGGTCAGGGACGCGCTGCCGTTCCTGACGCGGGCCTCCCGCGTCGTCGTGGTCGCGATCGACGACGGGGAGGGCGCGGACGACACGGCTGACGTCGTCGGGTTCCTGCAGGCGCATAACATCGAGGCCACCGCGATCCGCACGGAGACCGGCGGCAGCGCGACCGCCCTGGCCCTGGTCGACGCGGCCGCCGAGCAGGCCGCGGACCTGATCGTCACGGGCGCCTACGGCCATGGCCGCCTGCGCGAATGGGTTTTTGGCGGCGTTACCCGCGACCTTCTGGCCGGCGCGCCCGTCTGCTGCCTGATGAGCCACTGAACGTCGCATCCGGCCAGAGCCGCCCACCCGGAGCCGCCCGATGACCGAGACACCCAATCTCAAGATCCCCCATGGGGGATACATCCTCGTCGGCGATGGCCGCCGGGCTCTGGTGCTGCGCAACGAGGGCCACGCGCTGCACCTCGCCCTTCACGTGCAGCATCTCTTCGAGGCGCCCCCCAACCCGCCGACGCGCGCGCAGGGCACGGACCGGCCGCCCCGCGTCCGGCAGGGGGAGCGCCGCAGCGCCATCGAACAGACGGATTGGCACGCGATGGCCGAGGACCGCTTCGCGGAAGAGGTCGCGGCCGCGCTGGACCGCATCGCCGACGCGATCCCCGCCCTGATCGTCGTCGCCCCGCCGCGCACGCTCGCCGCGTTGCGGCAGGCTTTGTCCGAGCGCCTCAAGCGCGTCGTCATCGCCGAGATCGACAAGGATCTGACCAAGCTCTCGATCGAGGAGATCGGACGCCGCCTCACCGATGCGTGACGCAGCCGTCCCCCCTTCAGGTCCGATCAGGCGAATGTCGGCTGATCCGCGACGGCGGACAGGCCGGGAACCGACCACGGCGCAGGCTCGCATTGGGTGCGGCGGTCGGGCGGTGTCGCGTCGCCGCTGCGGGACGTGGCCGGGTAATGCACCTCGATCTGCTCGACCACGGCGCGGACGCCGCGAACCCGCAGCACGATCCGCTCGGCGATCCCCTTCTCGGCGCAGTTCCGCACATGCCCGCGGAGCGTCACGACCCCGCTCTCGACGGTGACGCCGATCTGCGCCGCATCGATCATGGGTGCGAGTCCCAGCGCCGCAAGCACGTGCCGGCGCACGGTGATGTCGTCCATCTCCCGCCTCCTCGCTTCAAGCTTTCCGGCGTTCAGACGGCCCACAAGAACAGCGCGATCGTCACCACCGAGGCAGTGGCGGCCAAACTCAGCGCCTGCAGGCTGCCGATGGTCCGGTAGCGGGCGATGTTCCGGACGACGCCCGCGGTCGCCGTCTCGGCGCGCGGCACCGGCCCGGCCGGCGCCCGGATGTAGGCGACCGTCTCGATTTCGATGGATCGAAGCACCACACTCATCGCTCGCTCCCGTCTTCGTCCGACGGTCGCCATCCTGCCGCGCCGGTGGCACGACGCCTTGATTCACCTCAAGGCCACCGCAGCCGGACCCGTCATCATCGCCTCGCGGGAGAGCTGGGCGAGGCCTGCAAGGCGTGCCCGTCGCCCGGAGCGCCGAAACCGGATCTCCTCCGACGGGATCACCCCGGCATTGTTGCGCTGGATCAAAGCGGATGCGGGTCGCTGCGTCACTCTCCCGGCGGTGTTCGCCACCGGAGCAGACCATGCCCAAACCGCCGCCCGTCGCCCTCACGGGCCTCCGCGACATCCTCGTCGGCCTGACCGAGGAGGGCCGGGGGGACGAGACCGCGAGCGCACTCGGCATCGGCCTATCGCTTGCGGGGATGGCCGGCGCCCATCTCACCGTCCAGTCGGCGGCCCGCCGCCTGACCATGGTCGGCGGATCGGGCTGGGGATTCGTCAACGACCTCGTCGCGCAGGAGAACCGGCGTCTGAGCGCCCGCGCACGCGCCATCGCCGAACGCGCCGCGACGGAGGCCACGCTCGAAGGTGTGAGCTGCTCGATCGAGGCGCCCGCACTCGCCTATCCCGAACTCGTCGGCCGGCTGACCGCCCGGGCCCGGCTCGCGGACCTTACCGTTCTGGACGCCGAAGCACGGGAGGTCGATCTCGATCGCGACGTGATCGACGGGGTCCTGTTCGGAAGCGGGCGGCCGCTCCTCGTGGTGCCGCCGGGCTGCGACACGTTCTCGGCACGGCGGATTGTCATCGCCTGGGATGGCAGCGCCCAGGCCGCGCGGGCCGCCAACGACGCGCTGCCGTTCCTGCGCGCGGCCGAGGCGGTGGAGATCGTCTCGGTGGTCGGCGAGAAGGATCTCTCGACCTCGGTCGCGGGCGCCGAATTCGCCCCGCACCTCGCCCGCCACGGTGTGAACGTCTCGGTGACGAACGTCCCGGTCGACGGCGACGCCGCAGAGACGCTGAGACGGCAGGTCGGTCGTCTCGGCGCGGAGATGCTGGTGATCGGCGCCTACCGGCATTCACGCCTGAAGGAATGGTTCCTCGGCGGCGTCACGCACGCACTCCTGACACGCTCTCCGGTGCCGCTGTTCCTCGCCCATTGATCGCCGAACCGGCGTTCGAGGCGTGGCGATGCGTCCTCGGCGCGGGACAACCGTCTCAATCCTCGACCACGTGGCGGAGGCGGGCGCGGTGAAGCGTGATCTGCCGGCTGCCGGAGCGCCGCAGCGCCCCGTTCTCCTCGAGCTGCGAGAAGGTGCGCGAGACGGTCTCGATGGTGAGGCCGAGATAGTCGGCGATATCGCGCCGGGTCATCGGCAGGGCGAGCGTCCCGGTGCCGCCGAAGCGCCCATCGACCTCGATGAGAAAGGCGGCGACGCGCTCCTGGGCGGAACGGCGGCCGAGCAGGAGCATGAGATCCTGGGCGTCGCGCAGGCTGGTCGTCGCCATGCCCCAGAGCTGGCAGGCGACCTCGGCGCTGCGGGTGGCGGCCCGCTCGATCTGTCGGCGGTGGAAAATCAGCACCCGCGTGTCCGAGAGCGCCTCCGCCGTGTGCCAATGGGTGTCGCCCTGCTCGAACCCGAACAGGTTGCCGGCCAAGTGGAAACCGGTGATCTGGCGCCGGCCGTCGCTGAGGATCTTGTGGGAGCGCACCGCCCCCTCGACGACGCGGTAGACGAACTCGGCGTCCTCGCCCTCGCCGTAGACCTCCTCCTCACGGGCATACGAGAACGGGGTGCCGACAAGATCGGGGCAATCAGCGAAGAGGCCGCATTCGTGGATGCTCCGGCGCGGCGCGCGCGCACCCGGAGCGACAGGAACGGATCTCGGCGTCGGCTTCGTGCCCATCGGTTCGCTCCTCATCCGTTTGGATGAGGCGAGAGTGGTCGCGCGACGGCACCGGCGAAATTCCGGATACTCTCTTAAGTAGTCCCGCTTAAGGAAAACTACGTAGGGATGCGATCCCTCTCGTCGCTTCGCGAGCAGTTGCAGAAACGGGTCGGACCTGAAGCCGGGGCGATCCCGTCTGCCGTCGGCAAACGTCCCGTAGGCGAGGGCCGTGCAGCGATTCCCTGTATCATCGAAGATCGATTGCGCAAGATCAACGCCGTCGGGCACGCAGGCTGTCAGGCTCTGCAATCAGCCGGAGCAGGGAAGGCGCACGCCGTGTCCCCTCACGTTGCGCCCTGGGCCGATCCGCGCAAGCCGCCGCGCCCGCGAAGTCCCGCGGCGGGCTGTCCCTCGCGCCCCTGGATGCAGGGCGGCGGGAGCCCGCATGCGAATGGCTGGCTCAAGGTGATCAGGACGGCGGGGACGCCATCTCGTGATCGAGCGCGAGCCGGCCTCACGCGAAGCCGGCGAGCACGGCCCAGCGCACCAGTTCCTGCAGGTTGCCCGCCCGCGTCTTGGCCATGACCTTGGCCCGGTAGATCTCGACGGTCCGCGGGCTGATCCGGAGCCTTCGCCCGATCTCCTTGCTGGTGCCCCCGGTCACCAGATGATCGAGCACTTGGCGCTCGCGCTCGCTCAGGGTCGTCAACCGCCGCATGAAGTCCTGCAGGATCGGGTCGGCCGCCGCGTTCTGCCCGCTCTGATCCAGGGCGGCCTGCAGCGCGCGAAGGAGCGCCTCGCCATCGAACGGCTTCTCGATGAAGTCGCAGGCCCCGAGCTTCATCGCCTCCACCGCCAGCGGCACGTCGCCGTGCCCCGTCATCATCACGACGGGAAGCGTGTGACCGGCCGAGCGGAGGGAGCGGAACAGGGCCAACCCGTCGAGGTCGGGCATGCGGATATCGGTCAGGATGCAGCCCCGGACCGGCCGCGTGAGCCGCGCCAGCAGGGCCGTTCCCGCCTCGTAGAGCCGCACGTCGAAGCCGGCGGTGTCGAGGAGGAAGGCGACCGAGTCGCGCATGGCGGGGTCGTCGTCCACGACATGCACCAGGGCCGGGGCCACGGGCTAACGCCCTCTCTCGGGTGCGGTCGGCAACGTCAGCCGGAAGGTCGCCCCGCCCGCGGCGTTGGGCTCGACCCAGAGGCGGCCGCCATGGGCCTCGATGATGGTGCGGCAGATCGAGAGCCCGACGCCCATCCCGGCATCCTTGGTGGTGACGAAGGGCTGGAACAGCCGGTCGGCCACCTCCTCGGCGATCCCGGGGCCGGTATCCGACACCGCGACCTCGGCCAAATCCGGCGAAACCCGCCGCGTGGCGACAGTCAGCTCGCGCCGGCTGCTGCGCTGCATCGCCTCGCAGGCGTTACGCATCAGGTTGACCAGAACCTGCTGGACCTGAACCCGGTCGACCAGCACCGATCCGACCTGCGGATCCGGCACGACGCGGGCCGTGATGCCCTGCTCGCCGGCCGCCGCCAGGGTCAGAGCACCGGCCTCCTCGATCATCGTCGCGACCGGCTCGACCCGCTTCTCCGTCTCGCCGCGGGCGACGAACTCCCGCAGGCGGGCGATGATCTGCCGGGCCCGGAGCGCCTGCGCGGCCGCCTTGTCGAGAACCTCCTGGGCCCGGGCGATGGTCTCGGGGTCGGGATGGGCGAGGAGGCGGCGGCAGCCATTGGTGTAGTTGGTGATGGCGCCGAGCGGCTGATTCAGCTCGTGGGCCAGCGTCGTCGCCATCTCGCCCATGGCGCTCAAGCGCGAGACATGCCCCAGCTCGGACTGGAGTTCCTGAAGCCGCGCCTCGGTCCGCCGCTGCGCGGTGAGGTCGTTGATGAAGCCGGTGAAGAAGGTGCGCTCGCCCGAATGCATCTCGCCGATGGCAAGCTCCATCGGAAAGGTCGAGCCGTCCTGCCGCCGGCCCGTCACACACCGCGTGGTGCCGATGACGTGGCGCTGGCGCGTCTGCCGATAGCGATCGAGGTCGGCGGCGTGCCCGTCCTGCATCGGCTCCGGCATCAGGATGCGGACATCCTGCCCGATCGCCGCGTCGGCCGCGTAGCCGAAGAGGCGTTCGGCCGCCGGGTTGAACGAGTGGATCAGCCCCGCCTCGTCGATGACCACCATCGCCTCCGGCATCGTGTCGAGGATCGAGCGGAGATGGGCTTCGCGGGCGCGCAGCTCCGCCTCCACCTGCTTCTGCTCTTCGATGCTGAAGACGACCCCGCGGTGCCGACGGGGCCGGCCCTCGGCGTCGAGATGCACCTGCCCCCGCGAGCGCAGCCAGCCGCCCGGCCCATTCGGCGGCACGACGCGGTAATCGATCTCGTAGCTGCCGCCGTCCCGCAGCACGCTCTCGATGGCGTCCGCGCGGGCTTGGCGGTCGTCCGGGTGCACCAGATCCTGGGTCGCGGCAAAGCTGGTCAACCGTTCGGAGGGGATGCCGAAGAGGCTGCTGCAGGCCTGCGAAGCGCTGACGCGGCCGGTGGGAATGTCCAGCGACCAGATGCAGACGCCGACCTCGTGGAGGGTCTGCCGGAAGTCCTCGGCCATGAGCGCTTCGCCGCCCCCCGGAATTGCTTCGGCTACGGCCATGGAAAGCGTCATCGATTCCATTCCGGAGTCTCTTCTTCGGATGTGGTGACAATTTTTGCATAAATTCAGCATAAATTATGTCATTTGATAAATCGTATTCCAATCACTCAACTCTCACCAGAAGATATCGATCTATTTCTTGGGCATACCGCAATTTGTGCCTGTATGAATAGTCACAACGAGAAACGAATTCGCTGGTTCCTCAATGCCGAGACGACTTCACACAACCTTCCGCCGCCGGAACGGCATCACCGCCGGTGGCGGTATCCCCCGTTTGATCCGGGGGAGTGAAGGCTTTTGCGCTGAATCAAGGCCGGCGGGCGCCCGCCGCTCCAACGATGGAGCGGTTCAGACCGGAGTCCCGCCATGTCCCAACCTGCCGCAGCCGCGCTTACCAGCCTCCGCGACATCCTCATCGGGATTGCCGTCGAGAACGAGAGCGACAGGGATTCGCCGGCCATCGGCTACGGCCTGTCGCTGGCGAAGGCCGCAGGCGCCCACCTGACGCTTCAGTCGGCCTCCTGGCGCCTCTCGGGCGACCATCGCTGGATCAGCGCTTTCGACGACGGGAGCGTCGCGGATATCGATCGGCGCCTCGATGCGCTGGCCCGCGCCATCGCCGACCGTACCGCGGGCGATGCGGCGCGGGCGGGCGTCGTATGCACGACGGAGACGCCGAGCCTGCACTATCCGGCCATCATCCACCGGCTGGCGGCCCAGGCGCGGCTGCACGATCTGGCGATTCTGGATGCCGAGGTCTGGACCTGCGACCTCGACCGCGAGGCGATCGAGACGACCCTGTTCAAGAGCGGACGCCCGGTCATCGCGGTGCCGCCGGGGCATGCGGGCTTTTCCGGCCGCCGGATCATCGTCGCCTGGGACGGAAGCGCCCAGGCGGCGCGGGCCGCCAACGACGCGATGCCGTTCCTGCGCGCGGCCGAGGCGGTCGAGATCGTCTCGATCGGCGACGCGGCGGAGCTCCGCGATTCGGTGCCCGGAGCCGAGTTCGCGCCCCACCTCGCGCGGCACGGGGTGAACGTCACCGTCAACGACCTGCCCGTCTCCGGCTCCATCGGCGACACCCTGCGGAGCCAAGCGGGCCTGTTCCGGGCTGAGATGATCGTGATGGGCGCCTACCGCCATTCCCGCGCGCGCCAGCTCTTCTTCGGCGGCGTGACGCGCGCGCTGCTGCGAAGCTGCCCCGTTCCGCTGTTCCTGTCCCGCTGAAGCCCCTTCGAGCGGGCCATGCCCGGCACCGGGTTCGCGCACCACACCAAGCATTTGCTAACGCTCATGCAGGTTGCGGTGACCGCATCGGCGGAGAACCGGGGCCGGTTTCACCTTTCGGCAACGGACGGGGGCGTTAGTGGGCGCGTCCACCATAAGGGTTGCCGTCGGAGCACCCGGCTGGGCAAGGGGGGCCGACAGGCCTGGGACAACGCTCGATGCTCGCTCTCGTCCTCGACGATGCCGAGATGAACAACCTGGTGATGGTCGCTTCCTTGCGGCCGCTCGCCGGATGCACGCCGCAGGCCTTCACCGTGCCGGCCGAGGCGCTCGCCTTCGCCGAGATGCGGGCCTCCGAGATCGGCGTCGTCATCACCGATTACGAGATGCCGGGCATGAACGGCGTCGCGTTCATCCGGGCGGTGCGGCGCATTCCCGGCCTCACCAACGTCCCCACAGTCATGGTGACGAGCCACGACCAGCGCAGCCTGCGCCGCGAGGCGCTGGAGGCGGGGGCGACCGACTTCCTCACCAAGCCCGCCGACGCGGTCGAGATCCGCGCCCGCGTCACGAACCTGCTCGCCCTCTCCGAGGCCCACCGGGCACAGCGCGACCATGCCGCGCAGCTCGCCCGCGAGGTCGCGGCGGCGGTGGCCCTGGTCGAGGAGCGCGAGCGCGAGATCGTCTCGACCCTCATGCGCGCCGCCGAGCACCGGGATTCCGACACCGGCGATCACATCGCACGGGTCTCCGCCTATGTCGGGCTGATCGCCGAGGCGATGCGGATGTCCCCCTCCGACGCCCGGCAGCTCTGTCTGGCCGCGACCATGCACGATGTCGGCAAGATCGCCGTGCCGGACGCGATCCTGCTCAAGCCGGGCGCGCTCACCCCCGAGGAGCGCCGGGAGATGGAGCAGCATGCCGACCGGGGACGGCGCATCCTGGGCGGCAGCGACTCGCCGGTCATGCGGCTCGCCGCCGAGATCGCAGGAAGCCACCACGAGCGCTGGGACGGGACCGGCTACCCGTATCGCCTGAAGGGCGAGGCCATCCCCCTGTCCGGCCGCATCGTCGCGGTGGCCGACGTCTTCGACGCGCTGACGACCAAACGTCCCTACAAGCAGGCTTGGTCACCGGAGCGGGCGCAGGCTTTTCTTCAGGAGAACGCCGGCTCCCACTTCGACCCGACCATCGTCGCGGCGTTCCTGAGCCGCTGGGCCGAAGTGCAGTCCTTCCTCGATCTCGGCCGCGACACCGCATCCGCCGCTGCCTGATCCGGTTTTTCGCGCGATCGAAGCGGAGGGCCGTCTCAGCGAGCCTGCTCGGCCCAGCGCCGCGAGCCTCGTTTTTTCCGAGAGCCGGTGACCATCCGGGCGGTGCTCTCATCTGCACAGGCTCATCCGCCTCTCAGCCGACCGCGCGCTGCCCACCGATCGCGTCAGCCCTCTCGCCCTCGGCGCTCCCGGTCGGCACATCGAGACGGAGATGGAGCGCGCCGACGGTGCGGTTGAGCAGGCCGTCCAGGCCGGACGCCGCGTCGGCGAGGCGGGTCAGGTCGCCGTCGCGCGCCATGCGCTCGATGGCGCCCGCGCGATCCTTCACCTGCGCCGCGCCGATATTGGCGCTCATCGATTTGAGGCCGTGGGCGGCGCGGGACACGGCCGGGGCATCGCCGCCGGCGAGGGCGGCTTCGAGTTCCAGAAGCGCCTGAGGCGCCTGAGCGATGTAGAGCTGGAGGATGCGCGCGAGGAAGTCGCGGTCGCCGAGTTCTTCCAGATTGGCGATCGTCGGTTCGTCGAGCAGCCCATCGTCCGAAATCCTCGGCGCCGGCGCCTCAGAGGTGATGATCTCCGCCGGATCGCTGAGAGGCGCGGCCCGCAGATGCTGCGCCAGCAGGCCGCCGAGCTGCGCCAGGGTGAACGGCTTGGCGAGCATGCCGTCCATCCCCGCCGCCTGCCAGGATTCGGCGCCGTCGCCGACGACATGGGCGGTGAGGGCCACGATCGGCACGCGCTCCGCCCCGTCCAGTGCTTCGCGGGCGCGGATGGCGACGGCCGCGCTGAACCCGTCCAGCACCGGCATGCTGCCATCCATCAGGACGAGATCGAAGCGGTTCGCGGCGACCGCCTCCACCGCGGCCCGGCCATCCTCGACCGAAACGATGTCGTGGACGCCGAAGCGGCCGAGCGCTTCGGCCGCAACCTCGCGATTGACGGCGCTGTCGTCGGCAATGAGCACCCGCACGCCGACAAAGGAGGGCAGGGCGGCCGCAGCCTTCTCGTCGTCTGCCGGCGCCTCGACGGCGAGGGCCGTGCCGTCGGCGAGGGCGGCCAGCAGCGGGCGCCACTCGGCCTGGGCGAGGGGACGGCGCAACACGGCATCGGCGAGGCCCGCCCGCATGAGTTCGGGCCCGGAGGTGTCGCCGATCGGCACGAGGGCGATGACCCGCCCGGCGCCCTCCGGGCGGCGACCGCTCGCCAGAAGCTCCGCCGCCTCGACGATCCAGTGCCCCGCCCCGGACTCGGCCGGATGGAAGCCCGCGGCCTGAAGATCGGCCGTCAGCGCGGCGCGCGTCGCACCGCCGAGCGCACCGAAGCGGACAGCGGCGGGCAAAGCGGGCGCGCGGCGGAGCACGAGCTCGGCACCCTCCGCGCCCTCGACCGGGATGCGCGCCCAGAACGTCGAGCCCTCGCCGAGGCGGCTCTCGACGCCGACGCGGCCGCCCATGGCGACGATGAGACGCTCGGCGATCGACAGCCCGAGCCCAGTGCCGCCGAACCGGCGCGCGATCGACTGGTCGGCTTGGGTGAAGGCGGTGAAGATCCCCGCCAGACGGTCTTGCGGGATGCCGATGCCGGTGTCGGACACGGCGATGCGCAGGACCGGACCGGACGCCTCCTGCTCCATTTCCATCCGCACCAGGACATGGCCGGTGGCGGTGAACTTGAGCGCGTTCGAGACGAAGTTGCCGAGCACCTGCCCGAGGCGCACCGGATCGCCGAGGAGAGCGCGCGGCACGTCGCCGTCGATCTGTGCCGCCAGATCGAGCCCCGCCGAACGGGCGCGTTCGGCGAACAGGGTCACGACGGTGTCGGCAACGTCGCGCGGGCTCAGCGGGATCCGCTCCACCTCCAGGCGGCCGGCCTCCACCTTCGCGAAATCGAGGATGTCGTTGATGATGGCGAGCAGGGACTGGCCGGAGCGGGCGATGACCTTGGCGTAGCGCTGCTGGCGCGGCGGCAGGTCGGCCGAGGCCAGGAGTTCGGCCATCACCAGCATGCCGTTCATCGGCGTGCGGATTTCGTGGCTCATGGTGGCGAGGAACACGGACTTGGCCGCGTTGGCCTCGTCGGCGGATTGCTTGGCCTCGATCAGGTCGTGGGTCCGCAGCCGGATCTCCTCTTCCAGGCCCGCACTGTAGCGCGCGATCGCCCGGTCGCGCTCGTTCACGGCGCGCAAGAGGTCGTTGAAGCTCTCGGCCAGCGCGCCGACTTCGCCGCTGCCGGCCTCCGCCCGCCGGGAATAGTCATGGCCGAGGCGCACCCCGTCCATGGTCCGGGCGAGCGCCGCGAGCGGCCGGGTGACGCTGCGCTGCAGGCCCATCGAGACGGCAAGCCCGAGCGCCAGGGCGAGCAGCCCGGCCAACCCCGCCGTGAGGCCGACTTCGGCGACGCGCTCGGCCAGATCGCGGTTATCCGAGACCAGGACGACGCGGCCGATGGGGCGGGCGTTCTCCACGATCGGAACCGAGACGCGCAAGGTCCGCGTCGTCATGAGATCGAGCGGCGAGACGGGGCCCTGATCGAGATCGATGTCGTTCGAGAGGCGCAATCCGATGCCCTGCTCGGCGAGGATGTCCCCGTCGCCCCGCTCGACCGACGCGTAGACCAGGGCCTCCCCATGGGCGATCGCCCGCAGGGTGCTCTGCGCCGCCGCCTCGTCGCCCTGGGCGGTCGCCTGCGCGGCGCTCGCGGCCAGGATCTGCGCCGTCATCCGGAGCAGATCCCGCTTGGCCGCGGCGTAGCGCTCGACCTCGCGCCAGGTCGACAGACCGGTCAGGAGAAGCAGGGCAATGGCGACCGCGCTGGCCACTGCCAGGGCCAGCCGGCCGGACAGCGAGCGGATCGGGTTCGAGAGGGGCGCACGCACGGGTTCTGTCTCGCGGCAAAGGTCTCGCGACGGGGCGGATCGGTGCTCCGGCACGGATCGCGATGGCTAGCGTCTTGTTTTGCATCGTCTTCTTCCGAAAGCCGGGGGCCGCCTTTCGGGACGATGCTCTATTGGCTGATGACGAGCCGCCCCGAGATCGGGCCGACCCCCTTGGGGAGCGGGACGCTCGAACGGTTGTAATCCGCGTTGAGATAGAGGTTCGGGCCCTCGTAGAGATTGATCTGCTGGGCCACGACGACGGTATAGGCGGAGAGATCCGCCACGGGCCGCTGTGAGTCGATCACGAGGCGGCCGGCGGGCAGGTAGATGGTCCCGAGCATGGTGCGGGTGTTGTCGCTGATGATGCGGTAGGTCCGCATCGGCCGGCTCGCGCCGAGCGGCGGGGGCGTCGGCGTGATGATGTCGCCGAGAAGCGTATCGACGGCCAGCACCGGATCGATCGGCAGGGTGACGGAGGGATCTTCCGCCATCAGGAGGCCCGCCATCGCACCCGTCGTCGGCGCCGACAGATCGACGGTCGTCTTCTTGTCGAAGAGGAGGCCGCTGTTGTTGCCGATGAAGTAGAAGCCGACATCCTTGCCCGTCATCGTCGCCTTCTTGTCGACGATGAGCGGGCCGTCCTTCATGACGTAGATGCCAGGCCGCAGCGTGACGACGGCATTCTTCGTGATGTGCAGGCCGCCGCAATAGGTGCCGGGATCGAGGGTGATCGGCTCCGCGATGACGTTTTTGCCTTTGCTCTTGCCGGTCAGAATATCGGCAAGGCGGAGGATCTCGGGCAGGTTCACGCAACTTCCGACCGGTGGGGCCGGCCGGTTGCGGAGCGGATCCTCGATGACGGGACAGCTCGTCTGCGGGTTGGGCGTGAAGTTCGCCCGGTCGTCCCGGAAGCCCCCCGCGGAGCAGATCGTCTGCGCCCGGGCGAGCGCGCCGTCGCGACCGACCATCCCCGAGCGGCTGACGGAGTTCGAGTAGAGGGCGCAATCATAGGCCGTGACCTGCGCGTTGCGCTCCAGGTTGAACGCACCCGCCGCCGCGGGATCGAGCGCCAGCATGCACAGACGCATCCGCCCCACGACGCTCGCCCGGGCGCGCGCCGAGATCGGGATCGGGGCGATGCCGACGAGGCCCCCGAAGGTGAGCTTGATCACCTGTTGGGCGCGCGCCTCGACGCTCGTCTTGTCGGCGGCGACGGTGACTTGGATGGAGAGCGGGGCGTCGGGGACGGCTTTCGCCTCGGCCTGGATCGTCTGCGTCGTCAGGCCGACGATGGACTCGCTGCTCGAGACGACCAGCTTGAGGGCGTTGCCGCCGGCCAGCACGCCGGCATCGACCGCGCTTTGCAGATTGGTGCGCGCGGAGGCGAACCGCGCGTAATCGATCGCTCCTCCGACCAGGCCGATCAGGGTGGAGGCCGCCAGCCCGAAGATCACGGCGACCGAGCCGTCGCTCTCCCGGCACAGGCGCGCGAAGGGCTGTCTCCAGCGGATCGTGCGCTTCGACCCTCCGTTTACGTCCCGCGCCACCATCGTGACTGTTGCCCCGTTTCTGGCTGCGTCCCTCTCCGAAGGGATAATTCTCCCGCGTTAATAGGATCTATTGCGCAAGCACGGGGCAATGCTCGTACGGTTTACGCACCATTCACGACGAGAAGCCTCGCCTTCCGCGTCACGGAAGGCGGGATTACCAGTCGGCCGAACAACGCGATCGGATAATGCGGTCCGGATCAGGGCGCACATGGCTTTCCCCCCGGCAAGACGACCTCAGCCTGTCCATTGGTGGCGATCCCGTCGCGCACTGGCCAGACGGCCTTGCCCGTGAAGGTCAAGGTGTTGAGAACCGGAAAGAAGGAAAACAGCGGTCGGTAGGGCAACCGCGTTTCGGCCATGACGAAGCGGTCGCCTTTCGAGGCCGTCCCCGCCGGCGGCGGCCCGAGATCGGACCCGACGACGCGCGCCTTGTCCCCCAGCTGGACGCTGGAGCAGACCCTGGCCACGAAGTCGTTGCCCACCTTGTAGACGCCACCCGCGGTCAGCACGATGCCGGTTCCGGCCAAGCTGTAGGGCGCAGCCACGACCTGCGCAGCCGCGAACACGTCGTTGATGTCAGCGTAATCGTTCTTGGAGGCCAGATCGGCCATCGCGATCGTGGCCTGGGCCAGACGGTTGTTGGTCGCGATCGCCCGTGGAATCTCGATCGCGGCAATGAACAGGAGCACGAGGATCGGCGCGATGAAGGCGAATTCGATGGCACTCGCGCCGCCTTCGGCCCGACCGAAACCGGACGGGCCCCGCTCAAGCCTCCGTGGGGTCGCCGCGGCGCGCCGTCCGGTCCAGGGGTATCTGCAAGGGCTCATGCACACGGCTTGTCCGCATAATCCTCCGTACGGAAGACCGCCGTCGCCGTGAGGAGCTGCTTGCCGCCGGGCATGCGCTGGCCGGTGAAATCGAGAAAGCTGAAGGGCCGCAGGATCGGCACGGCAGCCCGCAGGACATGGATGCCGCCGCCCGACGGACAGGTGAACTGTGTGCCGAACCCAGCTGCCCAATCGCCGCGGCTGACATCGTAGGCCGGCGCGATCTGCTTGATGGCGAAGGCGGCGGTGCGCACGAGATCGACCCGCATCTCATCGCATTGGTAGAGCCGGAGGCCCGAGCCGCAGAGCACACCCCGCAGGTACAGCGCCGGGTCGGCGCCGTTCGCCTCGTCCTGGAACGTCCCCGTGCGGAGGAGGCGTGCCGCCCGCTGAACCGAGAGATCGAACTGCTGCTGGGCGAACACGAAGATCGAGGCTTCCGCGATCACCATCACCAGGATGAAGAGCGGCAGGATCACGAGCGAGAGCTCGACCGCAGCGACACCACCCACATCGTCGATGAACCGCGACCTCACTGTGCCCGGCGCTTGATGGGTTCGATGTTGCGGAACAGGTCCGGAGGGTTTCAATAACGTCGTCTTCGTTGATGCCGCCCCTGTACAGCCCCGACACCGTCGTGAAACATCTGGGCAGAGGTTACGCTCGTCTGACAACGATATGACAGGACGCGTTTACGCTCCGTGAATGCGGGCAGGAGGATTGCGCAAACCCGTCAACACAACCACCTGGCCTGTTCCGGACTCTCTATCGCTCCAGAGCGTCGAACGGCGACTGACTTCAGAGGTGGGGATCAGAAGAGGCCTACAGCGAACCAATCGCGCTCAGCGTTGGTCGCGACCATGCCCGATCGATCCAGGGCTGCCGTGTATGCTGCCAAATCCGGCTCTCAGTCATCGACAGGATGGATTGGTGGGCCCGGCAGAAGGAAAATAAAATAGCAATATCAACGCCACTCGGCATAGGTGCGGGAGAAAGGGCCCGTTGATCGAAAACGGTTATTTTCAGCCGCCCCCGCACCTCGATTACGCAGCCGCACCTCGAACGAATACTTGCGAACTCCTGTCCACAGGCCAAGTTGGTCGCCGTCCGCATATCGGCTTAGCCCGTCAAGGTTGACGCAAGGGCAAGCAGGCACAGGACATCAGGACGGTCGCGCCCAGCGGCCCAGATAAATCGATTCCCTCGCCAAAATGCGCGGCCTGCTCCTGTTCGCGCAGGACCTCGGCCTGGACGAAGAGACCGTGCGCGAAATTTACGAGGCCGTCGCGCAGGAGATCGCCCCCACGGAAGCGAACCGGGAAGAGCGGTTGGCCGTGGTGCGGCGGCGGTTGATCGCGGTAGCGGAGGGCGAGGAAGAGCGGCCGTGGTGCGTGATACGGCGGCGGGAACGCGCGGTGGCTGAAACGAAAAAGCCCCGCGCGGCGGGTGCCGGCGGGGCTGATGTAGTGCGTCGGCGCTTTGAGCGCTCACGAGGACAGCGACGGCTGCCCTTCCATGATCTCTGCAACGCTCGCCAGCGTGGCCCGCGCGGTCTCTGCGCGCTCGTGCGAAGCCGAGTCGAACCCCCAGGTATCGTGCGCCTCAATGCTACCGTGACGGGGATAGATCGGATCGGCGGCAGGCCTTTCGTCGCGGATGATCTCAAGGCCGGCAATGGCCTCGGCCAGGGCGCGTCTGCACCGATCATGGGGTTCTTGGGCGTGGTGCCCTTCGATTGGTGCGGAATGGCTCATAAGCTGGCTCTGGCAAGATAAAGATGCGGCGCGCCGTCCATGCCCACCCGCTAAGGTTGCATGATGCGCCACGACCCAGCCTTATTGGAAGGTAACATTTGTAAGTTTCCCCGGTCATCCGGGCGATGACCCGCCCGACCCGAGAGCCCCCGTTCCCCACCAATCCCCGATGTAAGGCCGCGTGTGCTCGATCGCGGGACCGATGTCTCCAGATGGTGGGCGGCCAGCATTGTACAGGAAGACCGCGATGGGCTGGAGCGAAGTTGGAAGCGGACCTTCACAACTCGTTGGACTCAGCGGTTTGAGCCTGTCCGTCCGCTTGCTACTACTTCCAGTATCCTAACAGGAGCGTGCGTCGATGCACGAGCACGGCGGCAAAAAGCCGAATCTCGAAAGGCTTCCACCAGTATGAACAGCCCCGAGTGCACTGCGCTGGATTGGAATGATCACCTGAACCTGACTGGAATCAACCCAGCATTTCCTCGCATTGTACTATAATTTTTCCCATTTCAACTCATTTCCAGGTTTCGTATATTAGCACACAGAAAGAATTAACCTATAAAATTTACGCAAGCTCATCCGCCGCGGCATAGAAGTGTGGCCGATGAGGATGCCCCAGATGCTCAAGCTCGCCGACAAAGTTCCGCTCAAGCGTCAGATCAGCCTGTTGGCCGGAGCCATCGGGCTCACGATCGTGGGCGTGACGACGGTCGGATCCGCCTTGCTGGCGCGCGGGCAGGCTACCGACATGGCTCAGGACACCCTCCTGCAGGTCACGCGCTCCGTAGCCGACCGTCTCGACCAAGACATGGCCGAACGCCTGCGCGAGATCAGCAACATTGCAGCCCTCGAACCCCTGCGGCCCCACTGGCTCGAGAACACCGGCAGTCTGCGCAGCGTGCTCGATACGATGCAGAGGACACTACCGGACTACGCCTGGATCGGGTTCGCCGCTCTCGATGGCCGAGTACGCGCGGCCACCGGTGGGATCCTCGAAGGGGCGAGTGTCGGAAGTCGCCCGTGGTTCCTAAACGGCGTCCGGCAGGCCGCTGTCGAGGACGTTCACGCGGCGGTCCTGCTGGAGCCCCTACTCAAACCGCACGCCGACGGTACGCCGTTCCGCTTCGTCGATGTGGCCACCCCGGTCAGCGACGGCTCAGGCCGGGTCGTCGGCGTGCTCGGAGCCCATCTCAGCTGGCGCTGGGCTGATGTTGTTCGGCGTGAGGTGCTGTCATCCCGACGGCCGGAATTGAGAGAAGACATTATCGTCCTCGATCGGTCTGGCAGAGTCTTGCTCGGGCCGGGTCTTGGGTCGGTCCCCTACACGGCCGCGCAACTCACCGCCGGTCACTTCATCGACCGCCGGGCGGACGGAGACCGGCTCGTGGCTGTCTCCCCCACCCGCGGCCGAGGCGATTATGCGGGCCTCGGCTGGATCGTTGTCGCTCTGCAGCCCCTAGATACGGCGCTTGCAGGCGCCGACCGTCTAACTGGACTGATCCTGCTGCTTGGCCTTAGCGCCGCCGTGCTGGGCGTGGTTGGGATTGGGCTGGTCGCGGGGCGTCTAAGCCGGCCCCTGACACAGCTGACAGAGGCCGTCGACCGCATCGGCCGGCAGACGAATGCGCGGATGACGAACCGCGTTCACGGCTCTCCCGAGGTTCTGCGCCTGTCCACCGCACTCCGGTCGCTACTCAGACGTATCGGCACGGCCGAGGAAGATGCGCGGCAAATCCGGGCCGAGTCGTCGGACGCTGTGCATGCCGCGGAGGACCGTGTCCGGAGACTCGGCGCCGATCTGCACGCCATGCAGGTCCTGGCTGACACGGACGGGCTCACAGGTCTCCTCAACCGGCGGGCGTTCCTGCCGCTGGCCAACGACGCGATGAGCTACTTCAAGCGCTACCGGCGCGGCATCTGCGTCCTGATGATCGACATCGATCACTTCAAGCGCGTCAACGACCTATACGGCCACGCGGCAGGCGACGAAGTCATCCGCCAGGTCAGCCGAATCATCAGAGATGCGATCCGAACAACCGACAAGGCAGCGCGGTTCGGCGGCGAGGAGTTTGTGGTACTGCTCCGAGAAACCGATGTGCAGGGTGCAGCGATCTTCGCGGACCGCATCCGGCAGACCGTCGCAGGCACCGTGTTCGAGCCGGATGGTCAGTGCCTCAGGGCGACGATCAGCATCGGCATGGCCGGTGCTGAGGTGACAGACGATGATATCGACCGCACGATTGAGCGTGCGGACCGCGCCCTCTACGCGGCTAAATCGGCCGGGCGCAATTGCGTACGCACGTTCGACGGAAGACCGTCCCACAGCCTGCGGACAGCCGCCTAACTTTTCGGTCCCAGCCATTGTGCACCGAGTAACCACCGGGCTGATGCGTGTGCTCGGCCCGATGTAGAGATAGGCGCGGGCGTCCTTGGCCGGCTTCCCGCTCGCGAGCAGGCCGGCCAGGGTGACGGCGACGAAGCAGGGGCTCATGGCTTCTGCTCGATCTTGAACCGCACCACGGTCTGCGCCCAGGTAATTGGCCAGTAGTGCCGCTGCAGCGGGTTGCAGTGATACTCTGGGGCCGCATGGTACTCGCCCGCGCCCGGCCCGAACTCGTCGGGCACGGTGATCGTGAAGGTAATGGTGCGCGGGCCCAGCCCCTGTGGTGGCCGCTCGTACCGAACCGCCGGCAGGATCACTCGATGGGTGTGCGCGTCGAATAGCGCCCGATCGACGTAAGCGCTGCAGTTGCGCAGGTAGTCCAGTCGCTGCCGGATCACGAGTTTTCCGCCTGGACGCACCACGGGCGTCAGCACCGTCGTGTCCCTCACCTCGACTGGCAGGCCGCGGTCCGCGATGAACCACGCCAGCACCCCGGCCGTCGCCAAGATCGCGGCGGTGATGATGGTGAGGCAGGCGTAGCCGAAGAGGCGCAATCCCGTCATCGGCCACCCCGCATCATCGCGAACAGATCGATGCCGTTCTTGGCCAGTGCCGTGACGCCGCCGACGAAGGCCACGGCAAAGCCCCCGACCCACATCAGCACCTTGGCAGCCGTCCGCGAGGAACTGACGAACTCGACCACCCCGTCGAGGTTCTTCAGCTCGCGCGGGTTCTTCTCCGCGATCCAGTCGATCGTGTCCTTGCGTAGCGCGAGCAGGGCGAGCAGCTTTTCCGCCTCGCCCTCGTCGATCGATCGGAACAGCTTTCGCATGTGCAGCGGAAACGACATGACACGGCGGTCGTCATCATCGTCGTCCAGATCGCGCGCCCGGCGCACAGCATCCTCGCCGAGGCCGCGCGCCGGGAGAGGAACCGATTCCCGCAAGAGGCCGCCCGCGCCGATCGCCGTTCCTCGCCGCGCCTGCCGCAGCTCTTCTTCCGGCAGTTCCGACCCCGGCATGATCTCTCCGTGTCCGCATGGATGATGTCAGCGGGCGGCGGGCACATCGCACACCGCCCGCCACTTCGCGTTCAGGCCCCGGAGCTGCCGGCGAGTCTCCGCCGTATCCTGGGCCGAGTAGAGGACCGGCGCCGTCATCGTCCGGCAGAACCGGGCGGCGGGCGGCGTCGGATCGGGGCTCTGGCAGGCGAACACGAAGAAGCCCGCCACGGCGCAGGTGATCAGCACGGCTCAGTCCTTCCGCAGGTCTTGGGGATCGTCGGCGCCGTCCTCAGCCGCGGCGCCTGCGCGGGCGGCCGCCACCTCCTGACGCTCGGCCTCAGCGCGAGCGGTGTTCGCCTGCGTCGCCGCGCCGAGGTCGCGCATCACCTGCTCCGCGCGCCGGCGGGCCGCCCAATCGTTCACAGCCCGCACGAGGAAGGTGATGAGCGCGGACGCCCACCACGGGAGGGTGAAGGGCATCAGCGCACCGTCACCTTGGCGTCGTCCACGCGATTGACGAGCCGGGGGGCGGCCTTGATCTCGGAGACCTCGGGCAGCTTCGCAGCCAACGCGACGAGGCCAGCCGGGCGGCGGAGCCAGACGCCGTAGCCGGCTGCCACGACGGCCGCGACGCCACCGACGATGGCGGTCAGCATGGTGACGTCGCTGAGGAAGTCGACCTGCTCCTGCGTCGCCAGCCCGCGGTTCACGGCGATGCCGCCGAGGAAGACGATGAGGATCCGCGCGGCAGCCGCGACCTGTGCTGTGTTCATCATGGTGGTGGTCCTGATGGTGGGGATGCGCGGCTGGCCCGGCCGGCTCGGTACCTCGCCCCCAGGTCAAACTTTGGGGTGCGACTTGCGCGTCCTTGGGATGAGGCGCACGAATGACTGCGTCTGCAGGGCTATATTGTCTCATCGGGCCCGCGGACGGCGGGTCGGTGCGCGGGGGGGCTGCAGCACCGGCCCGCTACTTTCGGGGAGCGCTTGCGCGTGGCCATGTTAGGAACTCGATTGAGGTAAACCGCACTCGCAGCTTGAGCGCGCCCTGGTCGCGTTCCATGATTCGATGTCGTTGCGCCGTGGCCTCCCCCGACACCCGCGGTAAACGGCCAGCGGGTCGGTGCGGCTCCCCCTCTTCAGCGCCGACCCGCTGTTCTACGCCTCGCTCACACCCGAGCGCGCCCCGGCGATCGTCGTCGGCAGCGTGTGCGGCGCCGGCAGCGGCACGTCGGCCGGCCAGCGGAAGGCGGTGAACTCCTTGCGCGGGAAGGCCGCGACGGACCACGCATCGCCCTGGTTGCCGCCGAGCAGGAAGATCCGGCTCGCGTTGGCGCCGACGACGAAGCCGACATGACCCTGCCAGGACGAGTTGCCCCGCTTCTTCGTGGCGATGGCGCCCAGCGCCGGCTCCTTCAGCCCGATGCCCCAGCTTTCGTAGGACCGGGCCGCGAGGCTGCCGGAGGGCGCGTGGCCGGCTCGCTTCAGCATGGCGCCGACGGCCGCCGCGCACCAAGCGACCGAGTCCTGCTTGATGCCGGAGAAGCCCGCATCGGCGAAGAGCTTCACGACGCGCGGGTTGTTGGCCGCGCCCGCGCCCTCGCGGACGCCGAGTTCGCCTTCCGCCAGCACGAGCCAGCCCGGCTTCTCCGGTGCCTCGCGCCGCTCGCTGATGTCGGCCTTCTGCAGGGCGGCCTGCGTCTTCGGCCCGGCGATGCCGTCGGCCACCAGCCCGGCCGAGCGCTGGAACGCGGTCACGGCGGCGATGGTGCGGGGGCCAGCATCGCCGTCCGCTCCCGAGGGTCCGAGGTCATACCCGCGCGCGAGGAGAGCGCGCTGAATCGCAGCGACGTCCATGATGGTGTTCTCCGATGTGAAGGGTGGTCGTCTCAGGCTCGGGCCGGGTGGCGCAGCGAGCGGGTCGGGTCAGAGGCGCGAGAAGGACGTGCTGTCGAAGTGGATCAGGTATCCGCTGTTCGCGCTCTGCACGTACACGCCCCCGTCCTTGTCGATGATAAACACTGCTCTGCCCCAACTATTGGGGCTCCCAATGACGAGCATGTCGGCTCCGATGCGGACGGACTTCGAGGGGCGATAGGCCGGGGGAAGCGTGGCGACCAGGGTGCCGACCGGCTGCGGCGTTCCTGGGGTGCTGAACACGACCGACCCACGCAAGGCGACGGAGTTGTCGGGCAGAAGCTGGACGGAGAGCCCTTGGTTGTAGTCGGGATCGGTCGCGGCAGACCACGCTCCGTTCAGTGTCAATTGCTGGAAGGCACCGATCGTCGGGTGCGATGTCGCGTCGACAGAGTTCACGGTGCGGGTGCGCGGCGCGAAATTGAAGCCATCATCCGCCTCTCCGGGGCCGTTCGGGGTCCGGGTAAAGTCGGTGTCGGATCGCTGACGCGCGATGGTGTTGCCGGGAGAGCCGACGACGCGCGTCATGACTTTCCCGGCGGCCGTGCTGTAGGTCACGGTGTTGTCGCCGACGGTGTTCCCACTTGCCCCGTTTACGAGGCGGACAACATCAACCCGGTCGTAGGCGTTGGCGTTGTTCTCTTCGATGACACCGTCATGGGAGCCGTCGAGGGTGATTAGCGCGCCATAGGTGCCCGTGTAGGTGTGAAACCCTTCGGTCTGGTTGCTGATGATTTTCGGCTGGATCGTATTGCGAATAACAAACGCCCCGCCATACGACGTGATGTTGTTGCCGAAAAAGAGGTGCGTAGCCGCGCCACCAATCCCCTCATATTCCACTCCGGTATTGTTGCCTGCAATAATGTTGTGAAGAACATTATTGCTGTCACCTGTCTTGTAGAACCGCATTCCCCCGAAGAAATCGGAGTTTGAGAAGGTGCCGCCAAACAGGCCACCCGTGATGTTGCCCGTCGCCGGATCGGGGTTGTTGATATGGTGGATGGCATACTTGCCAGGGCCGGCATCGGCGATGCTGACGTTGTTGACCAGCGGCTTGGCGATGAAGCCGTTGAGGTTGGTCGTGTCGAAGCGGATGCCGTCGCCACCGATGCGGGTGGCGAGATAGCCGATGGAGAAGTCTCGCAGCGTGAGGCCGCGGATGCCGCCCGCGTTGATGCCGGGCTTGACCAGAATGACGGCCCGGTCGCCGGCATTAGCGCACGGGAGGATGCGTGAGTTTCGACCCTGCCCGGACAGGTTCATGGGCCGCTCGATGCGGAGCAGGGCATCTGGGTCCGCGCCGGCACACACGTTCATGTCGAAGTCGGGCAGCAGAAGGTTCGACCCCAGCTCCTGCGCTCGCGCGAATGCCGTTCGGAGCGCAGGCCCGTTGTCGGCTGCGCCTGGGAGCACCCCAAAGTTCACAGCGTAGAGCTGATTGGAGAAGAGGGCGGCCAGCGTGCGGCCGACGGGCGCGCCGGCCGGCCGAACGCTCATGGTCGAGACCTCACCGGTCGAGCCGGGTCCGAGGATCTGGAGCGAGTCGGGCGTGATGATCGTCTTTCCGGCCTTCCGCGCGATCGGCGGCGGCGAGCGCTGCAGTCGTTTTGTCCACCACAAGGTTTGCCGCCTGTGACACCTCACCCGCAAGAACCCCGATCCCGACCCCGACTTCTGCGACGTCCGACAGCGCGGGGACGAAGTTCACGACGTTGCCGCCGCGCCGGAGGCCGCCGGGGTTATCGACCGGGTCGTAGGGCCGCTGTCCCTCGTAGAAGCTCTTGAGGCGGTCGGCCGCCGCATCGAACATCTGCTTCACCTGTCCGGACAGGGGCATCACAGCGCCTCTTTGATTTTGAAGCTGGTGGCGATGCGCCGAAACGTCGATCGGCGCAGCGAGGGGAGTGCGCCGATCGTGCCGATGAAGACGTCCCGCTGGACGCTCTCTGTGTCGGTGGGATCGGGGATGACGACGACTTGGTTGTGGATGCCCGACGTCGTCACGATGCGGTAGATTTCCCGCAACGCTGCCTGTAGTTTCTTGATCTCGGGTTCGGCCTGCCGGTAGGCCTCCTTGTAGGCCTCCAACTGCTCGCGGATCTTCTTCTCGGCCGCCTTCTTCGCCTGGGACTTGCCCAACAGGCCGCCGATCAGGCCGGCGCCCGCACCGATGACAGCGCCCCACGGTCCCATGACCAGCGCCTGCGCCCGCTCGACCTGCTGCTGAGCGCGAAACGCCTGATCGTTGGAGGCGGCGAAGCGCTCAAGCGCGCGCTGCACGCTGATGACCTTCCGCTCCTGCCGCTCGCTGGACGCGGCAACCTTGTCGGTTGCCCCGGCGAGACCTTCGGCGGCGGCCTTGGCCTGATCGACGCCAACGGTTTTGGCCTCGAGCCGGTACTCGTCGCGGATCTGGTTGACGGCAACCATGACGTCTCCACGCGAAAGCGCCGCGCGAAGCACGGCGACGTTTCAACGGAGGGCTGGTGTGGGATCGAGCCAGTCGCAACTTGACCGGCACGTATATACCAAAACCACTTGCTCTACTCTTGAGTTTAGGTATATACCGAAACCATGATCTTCACCTTCGACGAACCGAAGCGGCGAGCGAACATCGCAAAGCACGGCTTCGACTTCGCCGAGTTCGAGGATGCGTTCAGTTTCGACCGGTTCCTCAGCCTGCCGACCAAGCCCAGCGCGACCGGCCGCGAGCGCTTCAAGCTCCTCGGCGCATGGCGCAGCGAGACCGTCGTCGTGGTGATCGTCTCTCCTCTCGGCACGGAGGCTGTTGACGTCGTCAGCGTCCGCCGTGCCAACCCGAAGGAAAGGGCTGCCTATGACCGCTCCTAAGACCGCCCCCGACTACGTGCCGAACCCGAGCTACACCCAGGCCGATTGGGACGAGGTGTCCGACAATCCCGATCTCACCGACGACGAGTTGGCCCGGATGCGTCCCGGCCCCGAGGGGCTTCCCGATGCGATGGCTGCTGCCTTCAAGAGCCGCGGTGGGCGCCCGCGTTCGGAGACCAAGCGCGTGCCCGTGTCGCTGCGGATCGATCCCGACGTGCTGGACGCCTTCAAGGCGACCGGTGCGGGCTGGCAGACCCGGATGAACGATGCCTTGGCCGAGGCCGCCAAGAAACTGACCCCGGCTTAGGAGCCTATTTCCCGCCCTTCGCCTTCGCTGCCTCCGCCGCGTGTTCCAGATAAGCTCGGTCCTGAACCCGGATCAGCTTCTGGAACCGCTCGAACTCGTCGGGATCTTCGATGCCGTGCCGCGCGGCGTATTGGTCCAGGGCGGTCCACGGGATCGCGCCGACGCCACCGAGAGCGCCGAGCGGCCGGTCCGTGGAGAGTGCGGAAAACGCCTCGCTATGGAACACGAGGTGCGGCCAGAGATCCGGCCGCTCCAACATGAAGGCGGGGAGGAAGCTCGGATCGGCCTCCATCTCCGCCTCTGCCCAGGCGATGTGATCGCTCCACCGGAGCGACCACTTCAGGCAGCCTGCGAGTTTCCCGCGTCGTCCTCGTCGGCGGCGGCGCGCTCCTCACCGACCTGCGAGGCCGCCCAGATCACGGCCTCACGGAAGCGCCGGAACTCGGGCTTGGTCAGAAGCTCGGTTGCGAGATCCTTGGAGTAGGCCACCGGCTGGCCGTCCTCGCCTTCGAGACCGCGCCAATCGAGCAGCACCGTCGCGTTGAGGCAGGAGGCCGTGATGCGGTCCTGCTCGTCGGGGTCGAGGCGACCGCCCTGACGCTTGGCCCGCGGCACGGCGTCGATGAGCGTCGTCTGCAAGCGGCGATACTTGGCGTTGTTGAGGCCGCGGACGCGGACTTCGAGATCGCCCATCTCGGGGATGTTGCCGATCCATTCGCCGTCCTCGATGGCGACGGCATCGACCTTCAGGCTGGAAAGCTTCACGCGTTGTCGTCCTTCTTCTCGGGCTCGGCGGCGGGTGCCAGCGCGGCCTTGGTGGTGGCCGAGAGCACGTCATGAGCTTCGGCCGGGGTCATGCGAGAGATCTCGGCATCGGATTTGCCAAGGGTTCTGAGCTGCGCGCGCTGCGCCTTCGTGATCACGAAGGGGACGCTGGCGACGGTGCCAGAGGCGGGCGATGGAGCCGTCTTCTCGGGATCTTGAGTGGTCGGCGCCGGTGCGGGCTTGGCCGCCTTGGCCTCCTTCGCGAGGCCCTTGCCGACGAGCAGATCGGCGTGCTCGTTCGAAAGTTCGGCTTCCTCGCCCGTCTTCCAGACGCGTTCGTCCTTCCCGTTGGGGTAGGACGAGAAATCGGAGAGGATGGTGACGGTCTTCATGGGCGCGCCTCCCTGCGCGTGCGAGGCCGCAGCGCGGGCGCGCCACGGATCGGTCGGTGGCGACGTCAGGCGACGGCGCGTGTAATTTGTATGCTGGCCTGCGTGGCGTCGTCGTAGATCCCGCGGAAGGGGAGCGAGAGCATCGCGTCGTCGGTGTTGCCACCTGGGTTGCGCGCACCGTCGAGGAACCGGGCCTTCGGGACCAGGATCGTGTATTTCTTGTTCGCCTCGACGCCGACGGTGAACGAGATCGCGCCAGAGCCGTGGTCGAGCACGGCCTGATATTGGTCGTTGCCCTCGAAGTAGCATTCGAGCGTGCCGGTGACGTTGGACCGGCCGGCGCCGAACTCAGCCGAGAACATGGTGCCGACGGCATCGCGCACCCGCAGCTCGTTGTTCACCTCCAACGACAGCGACTTGACCCGGAACGGGGTCGCGGTGCCGCCGACGTTGACCGTGCCGACATTCGCCGAGGCCGTCGCCGGCTGGTTCACGTTGGCCGCCGCATAGGTCGCACCGGTGACGATGGCGTCCTCGATCGATTCCTGCGCACCCATCAGGCCGAACGAGCCCGTCACCTTCTGCCGCGAGGGCAGATTCAGCGACATGGTGTTCACCGCCACGCCGCGGAAGCGGGAGAACGAGTTCGTGCCGCCGAAGTTGATGGTTTCCTCGACGGTGAAGGAAGGCCGCAGGATGCCGTTCTTCAGGACATTCGCCGTCCAGCCGCCGCGCAAAGCCGCCGCGATGAAGTCGTCGAAGGTCTCCCCGCTCAGCTCGAAATCATAGGAGCCGGTCACGTCCTGGCTCACCATCAGCTCGTCGCGGACGTTGCGATCGGCTTGGATCTCATCGGAGGTGACAGTGCCTTTGGTCGTGCGCAGCGAGCCGCCGGTGATGCGCAGCGCCTTGAAGGACGGGGTTGCCGGGGTCTCCCCGAACACGGTCTCGGCGACGTAGGCGGTACGCCGCTCGCTGCCATTGGCGAAAGCCATGGTGTTTCTCCTGAGGGTGGTAGCGGAAGGGCGCGACGCGGCGCGCGAAAGGCCTCTCCATCAGGGGAGAGGAGGCGACACGGCCCTGCGGCCGGATCAGGCGAAGAGATCGAACTCGAAGGGGACGGCGAAACTCAAGCTGAACCACTTCCCGTCGGCGTTGCGATCGTCGAGCGTCGGCATGGACGGCGCGAAGGTGCGGACCCCGTCGAAGACCTTGCCACGGAACAGGGCGGCCAGTTCATCGACCCAGGCGGCGCCGTCCTTCACGCCCTTGCCGGTGCGGATGTTCAGGACGAAGCGAATCGCCCCTTCGGTCCGCCACACGTTCCGGCCGGGCGTGCCGGTGCTGATCTGCTCCGAGGTCGAAACCGGAAACTGGATTTCCAGATACGGCTTGCTGTCCAGCGGCGTGTTGCCGGAGGCCTCATTCAGCCCGCGCACCGGGCACCGATTCCATTGCGCGGCGAGCCGGGCCTCGACGGCGGCGGAGATGGCCGACAGCGACATGGTCAGTTCATCGCCACGATGATGGCCGGCTGGCGCGTCTCGCGCTCGCGCTTGACGATCTCGGATGCACCGCGCCGGCCGAGATCCCGGCGCAGCGCAGACACCTCGGCATTCGTGACCATGGCTCCATCCTGAAACGAGCGGAAGCCGAAGCGGATGCGGGCGACGTTGCCGAAGCGGCGCGCCGCCATCGCCGCGACCGCTTCATAGACCCCATCGGGCGCTTGGCTCGACTGCCCGCGCTCGATCTTCCGGGCGTAGGGCTGCGCGTTCAGGAAGATGTAGACGTCGGCCGGGGGCGGCTCGGCGGCGTCCGCCTGCCGGTCGTCGGCGAACAGGATGTGCGACCGCGCATAGCGTTCCGTCAGCACCGGCGAGTGAAGGATCAGCATCGCCTCGATCCAGGCGAGAAGGTCTTGCGCCAGTTGGAAGCGGAACACGATCACGCCCCGATCCGGGTTGACGCTTTCCAGCATGGCGCCGGCCCGGCCATCGACGAAGGTGTCATGCACTGGCACGTGGCCGAGCGCCGCCCGGTTGATGTCCTGGCTCTCGCGCAGGCCTTCGCGGGCGCGGGCGGCAATCAGCGCGCGACGGCTTTCGGGCGAGAGCGACGCCTCCACGGCGAGGCGAACATCGAGGCCGGAGGTCTTGAAACGGGCGACCGCCACGTCAGCCCCGCACCGTCAGGTTCATGCGGGCCAGCGTGCCGGCCACGCGGACCGGCTCGACGAACTCGATGTTGCGGAGCCGGCCGTCGATGCGGATGATCGACGCGGCCGACGCGGCGTAGCCCATCACCTTGATCGTGACCGGCTGCGGGTGCTCGCGCAGCACGTTGAAGATCGCGATGCCCTCGAACATGTCCCCGCCGGGGCTGTTGATGTGGACCTCGACGGGCCGGTCGCCGATCGCGCGGAGCTGCGAAGTGACCTTCTTCGCGGTGATGCCGCCACCGGTCCAGAAGTCCTCCCCGATCACGTCGAACATGGTGATGACGTTGTCGTCGTAGGCCACGGCCCGCACGCCCGCCGCGTCGGCCGACCACCGGTCGAACACGGGCGCGGGCGTGAAGGCGTGCACGTCCTGGCGGATCGGCAGCGGCATCGCGCCGGGGCGTGCCTTCGCGTTCACCCGCGGCGTGCGGGTGCCCGGTGCGCGCACGACGCCGCGGGGCGGGGCCTTCACCGGACCCTTCACGACGGCGTTGCTGCCCTTCGCCTTACTGTCCGCCATTGCCGTTCTCCGATTCCTCCGCGTTCGGCGCGGCGCCGGCCGCCTTCGCGGTGCCCATGCTGATGGTGTCGTGGCCGGTCCGCGCCGGCAGGTCCGCAAGGTCGCGGATCTCGTTCTGATCCATCCATCCCGGCGCGCCGCCGGAGCCGAGCGCCTTGGCGTAGAAGTCGGCCTGATCCTTGGTCGAACCGCGCAGCAACGCCCCCGGATTGAACTTGATCGTGAGGGTGTCCTTCTCGGCCGTCGTCAGCAGCGAGCGTTCGCCGGCCTGCTGCCACGCCTCGAACCAGGGGCCGAGCGCGTACTGAACGAAGAACCGGCCCAGGGCCTCAATGCCGGAGCCCCACGAGGTTTCATCGACCATCAGCAGCGGGCGCGGCACACCGGTGACGCGGGCGATTTCCTCGACCTGAAGCTTGCGCAGCTCGGTCATCTGCGCGTCGCGCGCCGAGACCGCCATCGTCATCCATTCGAGGCCTTCCTCGAAGATCAGGGTCTTGCCGGCGTTGTCGGCGCCCTCCTTCTCGGCGATGCTGGCGGCCAGCCGCTCGTAGGCCGGCGCGGACAGCTTGCCGGGATGCTTGAGCCCGCCGCCGGCCATGACGCCGTGCTTGAACAGGCGAGCCGCGGCGCGCTCCGCCGCGAGCGCGAGGCCGATCGCTTCGGCGGCCTGCCGAACGAGCGAGAGACCGTTCAGCCCGTCCATCGTCAGCCCGCGCAGATGGAAGATGTCCCGCGCGCCGTAGGTTCGGGCCCCGCCCTGCGGCGGCTGATAGCGGTACTCGACCGTCCAATTCGCCTCGTTGAGCTTCACCGTCATGCGGGTCGGGTCGAGTGGGATCAGCTTCGTGATCCGCTCGCCGCCCGCGCGCAGGTCGCGAGACCGCACGATGAGCGCGAAGGCATTGCCCCTGACCAGGGCGCGCATTTGCATTTGAACCCGGAAGTCGAAGGCCGTCTGAAAGTCGTTCGGCTCGCGATGGAGAAGCCGGTAGAGCGGATGGTTCGACGCCTTCCGCTTGGTTTCTTCTTCGATCAACTGCAACGGCAGCATGCCGATCGCATAGGAAATCAGGCTGACCGCCCGGAACATCGACGGGTTCTTGAGCGCCCGCTCGACGTCGATATGCATGCCGGTCGCGGTCTCGGTCCCGCTGCCGACCCGCAGGAAGTCGATCAGGCGCGGGTCGTCCAGCGAGACGTAGCCGCCAGCGTCGGCGCGAACCGGCGCGTGCGTGGAGCCCCCCGACGGCGCCTCGGCGGGCATGCCGCCGAGCGGGATGCGGGGAACAACCTGCATTCGTCACACCATCAGGAGACCGCGGGATTCGTAGACGGACGGGCCGGCATCGGGGGCCTCGTTCATCGTCGCCGCGCCCACCGCCATGGCGTTCGTGACGATGCCGTCGATTCGGCCGCGCGAGCGGTTCTTGTCGAAGGCGCGGTTGCTCTGCCCGTCGTGCGTCAGGTGCGCGTTGGCCGCGCAGGCATAGGTGACGGGCGAGGCCGCGATCGTGATGGCCTTGCGCAGGATGCGATCCTCAAGCCGCTCGATCGACCGCGGCATGCAGAGCTGCCGGTCCTCGAACACGACCCGCGTGCCCTGTGCGTGCGCGACGAGCTTCAGGCCGGAGCCCTCGGGCTTGTCCGGCCCCATCCACCGCCAGACCGGAAGCCCGACCTGCTCGCAGGCCGCGATGAAATCGGCGATGCCGGCGACGTCGAAGGCGAGGAACTGGACGTTGTGCTCGGCGACGAGGTCCGCGACCTTGGCGGCCACGAACGTCTTGTCGATGACCGCGCCGGGAACCGCCGTCAGGTGCTCGGCCTCGACCCATTGGTCATAGGGCGTTTGGTCCCGGCGGGACCGGTCCGCGAGGCCATCGCTCACCGTCCAGTACCACGTGAAGGCGTAGAGGTGCCCATCCTCGCCGATCCACACCGCCGTCAGGGCGGTCAGGTCGTTCTTCTTCGACAGGTCGAGGGAGAGCCAACACGGCCGCCCCTTCATCTCCTCCGGATCGACCGCGCCCTGGACGGCGAGCCACGCCTCCTCCGCGATCCAGAAATCCGTCGAGCCGACCGGGATACCGAAGTAGAGCCGCTTCACCGACATCGCAGTCGAGAGCAACTGCCGAGCGGTGTTCACCTCACCGCGGATGTTCTCGATGGGGAAGGTGACACCGAGCGCCGGCAGCGCCTTCGGCCAACACGCCTCGTTCTCGAACACGGTCTCGCGGTCGGCCTTATCGACGCGGGCGATGAAGGTGAACGCCTCGTCGTCGGTGATCTCGCCGCGGGCGACCTTCTGATAGAACTCCGAGTAATCCGTGCCGACGATCTGCGTGCTGGCCGGGGTGTTCGTCCCGAGCAGCATGATCGCGTCGCCCGGCATCTTCGCGATGGCGCGCTTCCACGTCTCGATGGAGCCGTTCGCCTTGAACTCGTGGATCTCGTCGGCGAGCACCGCCGTCGGCCGCGGGCCGGACACCGCCTCGCCGTTCGCGAGCGCCCGGAACATCGATTGCGTCTCGGGGTGCTCGACCTTCCAGGCGTTGTCGCCTTCGCCGCGGATGATGACGTCGCCGCGGTTCTCAAGGGTCTCTTCGTCGCCCTCGTCGCTGCCGGGGATCGGCGCCCGGCACATGGCCACCGCGTCGCCGAACAGCACGTTCGCCGTCGCCTTGTCCTGGCCGATGGCATAGATCTGCGAGCGCCGGATACCGGCCCACCCCATCAGGTACAGGCCGATCGCCGCCATGAGCGGGCTTTTCGCCTGACCCTTCCCGGTTTCGAGCCAGCCCGCCCGGAACCGCATCCGGCCGCTCGACTTCCGCCAGCCGAATATCGAGCCGATCACGAACCCATGCCAGGGCAGCGGGTTGAACGGCTCGCCGACCTTCGCGCCGGCCGTGATGCTCAGCACCGCCGGGAAGAACGCAAGTGGGTGGGCCGCCTTCTCCGGCCGCCAGTGCAGCCCGCGCCCCGACGCGTCGCGCAAGTCGCGCAGATGCCGCTCGGCGGCGTGCTTGACCAACTCGCCAGCGACGATGCGGCCGGAGACGACGTCCCGCGCCCAGGCGGTCGTCGGGTCAGCCACCGGCGGCAGGCTTGAGGAAGGTGTCAGCCGCACGGGCCTGCCTTGCCTTGCGCTCGACCTTCTCGGCCTTCCCGCGGCGGACCGGTGCGAGGCCGAGTTCGGCCTCCAGCACGCGGATCACTTCCTCGGCCTTCGTCATCACCGACCAGTAGGGGTTCCACTGCCCGGTCTTGGCCCGCTTTGCCGGCAAGATCGCACCGTTCTCGGCGACGTGCCGCGAGGCCCGTTCGAACTGAACGCGGAACTGCACGAGGCGCCCGATGGCATGCCCGTTCGCCACCGACAGGATGCCGCGGCCGGACATCTCGCGGACGATGGAGCCCCACTGCTCCGACGCGAACGCGAGGTCCATCTCGTCGGTATAGATCTGTGACCAATCCGGCTCGGGCGGGGTGCCGTCTCCTCCCTGAATCGCCGTTACCGTCATGGCCCATCACCGCAGGGGATCTCGACATCCCCCCCTTCCAAATTTGCTCTCGGTGCGACGGCAGGACCCCTGTCGGTCGCCGATCCCCTACCCACCAGACTTTGACCGCCCCCTACCTCGCGCGGTTCCAGGGATGATCCGGGTCGAGGGGCCGTCCACTCGCGTCGGACCCGATCACGTGGCCCCGGATCTCCTCCGCCTTGATGAGGCCGTCGTGGCACTCGGCGCAGGTGCTCTCCAAGTTCTCAGGGTCGGCGAAGAGCGTCCGATCACCCTTGTGCGGCACCTTGTGGTGAACCGTGTCGGCCGGGACGACGAGGCCGCGCTTCAGGTGGCGCTCGCACAACGGCTGCTTGGCCAACTGCTGAGCCCGCAGCCCGGTCTTCGGACGGCGCCAGATCGCGAGGCTGTAGAGCCGGTGCCACGTCTGCGCTTCAGGGGAGCGCTGATCCTGTCTGCGTCCGCTCTTCACGCGCGCCTTGGCTATCCATCAGGAGGTGGGGCGGCGATCGGCTTCGAACCGACAACCGGCGAGCATGAGCTTAACCGAGTGCCGTAGCCTTCCAACGCTGCCGCTAGTGGCTGGGCCAGCCGCGTGGCATACAGGTGCCATGACGAACGAAGTACCGCACCCCTATTCCATCACCATCGAGCCGCTGAAGAAGCCCGAAGGCCAGTTCGGATGGGCGCTCAGGAAGCACGGCAAGCTGACCGAGCGATCCGACCGCTCCTTCCCCAGCGAGGCCAAGGCCTATGAGAGCGCCTTGAAGGCCATCGAGCGCGAACAGACTGGCTTCGGAAGCCGGTAGCTGCAGTTGTCCTGAAGTCGTGCCCTCTGAGGGCACGGCCATGAGGACCAGCCTCCAAAGTGGAGAAGCGGTTCTGCCCGTCTCCGTCGCGGCTCCACATCGATCCCATCAGGGAGAGTTAAGCGGGGACATTACCAGACTACCAGCCACCTCCACCCGAAGCAACCATAGCCCCACTAATATGCTCGGATCCGGTTGTGAACTGCGGGTTAGCTTCGAAGCTATTTCGGCAACTGGCGCTTGATGGTCTGAGCTACAACAACCAATTTTGGCCCAGCTGGCTCCCGAGCGCCAACCAAGTCCGGCTCTTCCGTTGCAAAATGAGCATTTGCGCGAATCTTCAAATCTAGTTGGAAGAGAACGTGCCCTGAAATGTCACAGACCGATAGCGACCACGCCTTGTCGGGCCGAATTTCGAGCTTCGTTTCTTTGAGCAGACAGCCGGCATAGTGGACAGCCTCTCTCATCGCGGCTGCGAAATTTTCGAGCTCCATGCCTTCGTCGTCGTCAAACCCTTTTCCATCATTCACCAGGAAATAATATCTAGGCATACCCGTATCTTAGTAGTCGAAGCGCCACAGCACTAGTCTCTAATAAGTCCATGTTTATCAAAATAAATTTTGTTAAAAACCAGGGAACACAAATCGCCCAATCATCAATGTGATATATTATTCAATGAGCACAAAATGCTCATCTACGTTTTGGAATGTGATCTCCTTGTTTGAGGGCAGGCGTCTGACATTTTCAGATGATCGTCACCTGTGCGATGTCCAGCATGACAGGCGAGGTTCGTCCGAAGATGCTTAGGGCTACTCGAAGGCGGTCATTCGGAAGGATCGCCTCCACGATTGCCGGGAAGCTCGCAAACGGGCCATCTCGGACAATGACGCTCTGCCCTTCCTTGATGCCCAGCGGTTGGGCGACCTCTCCTTTAGCGATGGCATCCACAAAGTTCTGAAGCTCGGCCGGATCGAGCCGGGCAGGGCGCATGACCAGGGACTCGATGTTGCCCTCGGGGCCATCCTCCGGCTCCGGATGCGAGACGATCTCCGCCACGCCGGCCTGTGAGCGAGCCTCGGCGAGATGATCCGCATCCCGCACGCCGATGAAGACGGTGCGCATCAGCAGGGGCGTGGAGCGCACCACGCGACGCCCGCGGCGCACGACGACCTCGGACGTGCGGGGCAGGTACCAATCGACCTGTGATTCCTCCAGCGCCTTGAGCGCCCTCGTGCCCATGCGTGGCAATGTGCGGGCGATGTGCCAGGACAGGACCGGGTCGATCCGTACCGCCGCAGCGCCAAGCACAGGCGCTGTGACGTTGGCCTTGGCCGTAGGAGTGCCCGCAGCCTTGCGCTCGGCCCTGCGCTGCTTCCGTGCCCGCTCGCGCTGCTTCTTGCCTACTCGGTTCATGCTGTTCTCCCGGCTCGTTCTCAGGCCATGATCTCAAGCCGGCGCGCCCTCTTGGCGCTCCGTTCGCCTTCCAAGACATCGGCCCAATCGCTTCCGACCCGCGGCGGAAGCTCGACGCGGACGGTCCGGTCCCTGACCGCGAGACGGTGCGCGAGGGCGTAGGCCGCAGCCTGTCCGCCGAAGGCTGCATCGGCATCGCCGAACACCACGACCTCCCGCACCCCATCCGGCGGCTGCCACTTCGCCAGCATGGTCGAGTTTGTGGCCGCCCAGACCGGCATGTTGAATAGCCGGGCAGCCGCGAGTGCCGTTTCGATGCCTTCCGCGATCCCGAGCCTCTCAGCCGGCGGGAACAGGCGGATTGCGGACCCGTCCGGCACCTTGCCCGGCATCAGGCGGCGGGGAACCTCGACTGCTGCCTTGCGGCCGTCGTGGCTCAGGTAGGTTCGGTGCAGCGTGGCAGCCTCACCATCGGGGCCTGACACCTTCGCGACCATCGCCGGGTGGTAGGACGGGTAGTCGTCCTGATAGCGCAGGCGCTCCACGGTCCGCAGGCAGCGCGGGAACGTGGTCAGTCCGAGCCGAGCCGTCAGATAGCGTGCGACCGGATCGTCAGGCTGGATCAGGCGGGCCTCGGACCATAGGCGGTTCATGGAGGCCCGGCACTCCTCCGGCGAACGCTCATCCGGGGCTGTCCTCATAGGGGCATCACCGATGAGCGGCTCCAGTTGCTCGGCCAACTCGCGGAAATCGATGCGGAGAACCCGCATGGCGAGGTCGGGCCCATCTCCGGCGCCGCAATGGTTGCAGATCCAGGTGCCCCGACCTTCCTTGTCGTCGAAGCGGAAGCGGGTCTTGCCACCACACATCGGGCAAGGGCCATTCTTGCGACCGTCCAGGAAGCGGCTATCGACGCCGATCATAGGCAGCAGGCTCACCCACCGGCCACGAGCGCGGTCTCTCAACGGCACGAGCATGCTCAGGCGGTCCTCCGTTTGGCCGAGGCGATTTGGCGGGACTTCAGCCAATTAAGGATGAACCGTTCGGGCTCGCGCTCGGGAGCATGCTGGTGCCGGTTCGGCCAATGACCCGTGAGTTCCTTGAATTGGTGCGCGGCCCAGCCCGGAGCGTAGCCGCGGCGACGCCCGTACAGCCGGAGTTGGCCGAACAGTGCGATCCTCTCGTCGGCCTTGGCCCGCGCACGCTCGCGCTTCAGCTCGACGAGGTTGCCGTCCTCGCATCGGATCTCGCTCTGCTTTTCCGGCTTGAAGCCGCAGGCCGGACAGATCGGGGTCTTGGCAGGCTTCAGGAACGAGCACGACGGGCACTTCTTCGGCAGAGCCTCAGGACGGGCCTGTCGCTCCTGCTTCTGCCGCTCGCGTCCCGTGTCGAGGGCATCGTGGTGGATGTCGGTGACGAAGCCGAGCCGCAGATGCGTGTCGCTGTGGTCCAAAATCTTGCAGTCGGCTTTCGGACCGTAGACCGGGTGCGGCTCCGGCATCCGCAGGCCGCGTCCGATGATCTGCACGAACAGCATCTCGGACTTCGTCGGCCGAGCCAGAACGATGCAGCGCACGTCGAGATCGACCCCCGTGGTGAGACAGCCAACGCTGGCGATCACCCTCAGGTCCCCAGCCGTGAAGCGGCCAAACAGCGCCTCGCGCTCGTCGGGCGTCGTGTAGGCGTCGATGTAGCCGCAGGCGATGCCGGCCCCCTCGAACTCGGTCTGCAAGCGCTTGGCGTGAGCCCGATCGACGGCGAACACGAAGGTCGGTCGGTCCTCCCCCTGTTGGCGCCACGTCGTCACGACGTCGGCCACCAGTTCGGGCTTGTTCATCGCTTGGCTGAGATCGCCCTCGTGGTAGTCGCCAGCCACGGTGCGGACGCCGGCCAGATCGGGATGCGAAGGCGCGTAAACCCGTTGGCGCTGATGGGCGCGACCCATCTCTTGGCGCCTGCGCAAGAGCATGTGCTCACCCCCACCGAGATCGGCCGCGAACTCGGCGGACGCTCCGGCATCGCGGCCAACCAGCTTCTCGCCGAGCGCGGCCTCCAGATCGGCAAGCGGGACGCGAAGGACCGCGCCTACTGGCAGCCGACGGAAGCCGGCATGGCCTTCGCCCGGCTCTACGACACCGGCAAGAAGCACGGTGACGGCACGCCGGTCATGCAGGTGAAGTGGCGCTCATCGGTTCTCGACACGCTGCGCAGCGCGGCGGAGGCTTGAGCGATGGCATGCGCGATCCGCTCCCACCGTCTCGTATCGTCACGCCGCCCGCGGCACGGGCGTGATCCGCTCCAGTTCCGGGCCGATCTCGGCGAGCAAGGTCTCGCGCTCGAAGCTGGTCTGCAGGTTCATCCAGAGCTGCGGCGTGCTGCCGAACAGCTTGGCCAGCCGCAGGGCCGTGTCGGTGGAGATACCGATCTCCTCCCGCACGATGCGCTCGATGCGCGAGCGGGGCAGGCCGAGCGCCTTGGCGACCTGACCGGCCGACAGGCCGAGCGGCACCATGAACTCCTCGCGCAGGATTTCGCCGGGATGGACCGGCGGGGAGACCTCGGCGCAGGCGGCCGGGTCGAAGCTCGCGCGCAGGGCCTCGAGATCGAACGTGTCGGACATCGCAGCCTCGCCGTGCCGTGCCGCCGAAACAGGCTATTCGGCCGGGCCCTGGCGGCCTTGCCGAAGCGACCGCGCGTTGGCGCGCATGGCGAGGTAGCCGAGCGCCACGACCAGCACCGGCAGCGCGACGTAGGCGTAGATCCAGAGACCGGTCATCGCAGCCCTCCGAGCGTGTGGCGCGCCATCCCGTGCAGTGCGGCCGCGGCGATCAGCCAGAACAGGCTTCCCGCCACGAACAGGAACCCGAGCGTACCACCGTTCGTGCCGCCGATTCCATATAGGGTCGCGACCGTCGGACCGAGCACTCCCACCGTCAGGCAGGCGGTCGAGGCGCGATCCAGGGCGTTGGCGGTCAGCTTCGTGCGCTCGTTCGCGATCAGGCTCATCGCGGCGCCCTATCACGAGCGGGGACGATTCGCGCGCACCCCTTCGAGCTTTCCGGTCGGCTCCCGCCGGTCCGGCCTGAGGACGGCCATGCCCTGAGCACGCCGCCCTGAACGCAAGCGGCCCCCGTCGGTCTGGACCACCGACGGAGGCCTGTAGCCCCACCCCATACGCACTGGAGATACGTCATGCTGCAGGACCAGTCCCGCAATCGCACCCCCATGCCCGCTTCGCAACCGCCGGCCGGTGCGGTCCGACCCAAGCCGCGACGTGCGCGAGCCGAGGCCGGGATCGCTCGGATGGCTAGGCCGGTCGCTTGAGAGCGTCATCGGCGAACTCATTCCCGAGGGATCGTCGATTGGAAGCAGCCAGGATCAGCGCCACGCCGCTGTAGCGAACAGCATCGATGCCCTGGTGAACGACCGGCTGCGCTTCACCGTCGTGCCGGATTGCCTCACCCCACCACGCAGCCGAGAGGAGGACGATCGTGGCTGAGCCCTCTCCCCTAGGTGCCGCTACGGCCGATCCGGTCTTTGCTGCCATCGCTGCCGCGGACGAGGCCCAGCGCACGCACCATGCCGCGCTCAACGAACTGGACGAGGACGACGATGCCCAGATGCGCCGGGCCAACTCCGCAGCGGATGCGGAAACGGAAGCCTTCGCCCGCCTGACGCAGGTCATGCCAACGACGCTGGCCGGCCTGCGGGCACTGGCAGAGCGTTACGCCGTCGAAGCCGAGGCGACCGAGCGCTGGTCCGCAGGAGGCAGCTACCTGCGCCACATCGCCCGAGTGCTAGCATGTAAATCGGAACGCCCTTTTTGGCCCGCGGAACGGCAATTTCTTGAAGCACATCAAGATGTTGTCCGACTGATTCCGGATCGTGTTGGAGGGCCGCTATGACGATCCCCACCATCACCGACGTTGCCGCGGCATGGCACAGCCTTCCGCCCGAAAAACGCGACTTCATCGGCATCTTGGTCATCGACATGGTGCTGCAGGGCTTCATCTCGGGCGAGGCCTACATCGTTGGCGAGCAGCCCGAGGATCTAGCCGTGCTCGACGAGGACATCCGTGGGAACGCCAAGTGCGCCGAGGACGAACTGCTCACCACCCTAACGCAGGTGGTCGAGGCCGCACTGCCGGACCTGTTCGGCGCTCCCAACGAAAACCCGATGTGGTGCGAAAATCCGGGGCCGCGCCCAGGGGTCGGGCATGCCCCGTAGGCCCGCCGCCATCACCCAAGCCGATGTCGCCCGAGCGATCCGCGCCGTCCAAGCCGCCGGCCTGCCGGTGCTGCGCGTCGTGGTGCGGCCTGACGGCGTGGCGGTCGAGACGACCGAGCGACCGCGTGACGTCACCGACGCCCTCTACGAACCGCTTGCCGAGGACCGCCCGCCGGTGATCCTATGACCGACGCCATGCCTCGCCCACGCCCGCCGCATCTCGTCCGTGAGACCACCCGCCACGGAACGGTGGTGTGGTACGTGAGGGTGGGGCAGGGGCCTCGAACCCGGATGCGGGAGCCCTTCGGCACGGAAGGGTTCTGGCGCGACTATCGCCTCGCGGTGGAGGGCAAGCCGCTGCCGGCGAAGACCGGTCCGGCGCCGGGCACGCTGTCATGGCTGATCGCGCGCCACATGGCCTCCGCCGAATGGGCGGATCTCAGCCCGGCCACCCGGAAGCAGCGCAGCGGCTTCTACAAGGCGGCGGAAGAGACGGCCGGCGCGGTCCCCGTCTCGCAGATCGATCGCCGCGCCATCCTGAACGGACGCGACCGGCGGCGGGATCGCCCCTTCGCGGCCAACAATTTCCTCAAGTCCATGCGCGCTCTGTTCAAGTGGGCGCTCGCGGCCGACTACGTGAAGGCGGACCCGACGCACGGCATCAAGCTCCTGTCGTCCGGGGTCGATGACGGCGGCTTTCATGCCTGGACGGAGGAAGAGGTCGAGCGATTCGAGGCACACTGGCCGCTCGGCTCACGCGAACGCCTCGCCTTCGACCTCCTGCTCTACACCGGCCTGCGCCGTGGCGATGTCGTCCGCCTGGGGCGCCCGCATGTCCGCGACGGCGAGTTCACGATCCGCACCGAGAAGACGGGCATGGTCGTGGTCGCGCCGATCCTGCCGGCGCTCGCCGCCTCGATCGCCGCCAGCCCAACGGGCGAGCTGACGTTCCTGGCCACCGAGAGGGGGCGTCCGTTCGTCAAGGAGTCGTTCGGGAACTGGTTCGGCAAGGCCTGCCGCGAGGCGGGATGCCCCGGCTCGGCGCATGGCCTGCGCAAGGCTGGAGCGCGGCGCGCAGCGGAGGAGGGCGCCACCGAGGCGCAGCTCAACGCGCTGTTCGGATGGGCTGATGGAAGCCGGGAGAGCGCGGTCTACACGCGGACCGCTAACCGCGCGAAACTGGCCCGCGAAGCCCGCAGAAATCCCGCACCCGTCGTTTCGGTACGGGATCGGACGCGAAAAGCTTCTATATCTCAGACAGTTGCTAAGTCTGTGGTGGGCCCGGCAGGACAGGAACCTACCCGAAAAATTATAATGTAAAACAACGCTTTAGCGACGCTGCGACAGGTCTTTGTGTAGCAGCCGCGTGGCGCACTGTGAAGCCGTAACAAGGCCGGTGAAACACTTTGCACCGGCGACCACCCTTCGAGCTGTGAGAGATTTTTCGCCTACATATGCAACTTCAGGCTCTCGGCGTTCCCAGCGAAGGTCGTGCTCCCGTCTATGGGTGCGAGTCCTGACGGTCCGGCACGGCGTAGATGCGCGCGAATCGCTCGCGGCGGCCTTCACGCTCTCCGCGCACGAAGAGCAGGATCTGGTCGCCGCGCGCCGAGAAGGTGGTCTTCGCGTCCGGGGCCTCGCCGCTGGGCTTGGCGACGGCCGGGGCGGTGCGGACGGTCAGGACGGCGGCTGCGAGTGTGCGGGTGCTGATCATAATTGGTCTCCCAGGGGGTGGCGGTAGAGGCCGATCACCGGTCGCTCGGCAGGCGCCAGGGCTCGCCCGGATTGCGGTTTGGCCGCCACCCGGCCTTCCCGCTCGAAGCTCTCCTGCCAGAGCATGGCGCTGGCGGGACTGACCCCAAACCGCTCGGCCGCCTGACGGCAAGAGGCGCCCTCGGCCACAGTCCACTGCTCCTACGGGCGCCGGGCGAAACCGTCCCATCGACGGAAAACGACTGGCCGGGCACCGTGCGCCGCCGGCCCCTACCACAGACGGCTGTGCGGAGCGTCGCCACGCTCTCTCGCCCAGCGTCCGATCGGGCAAGGCGTCGGCGTGGTCGTGACGGCAGTGGACAATCCTGAAGTTGCGCTTCAGTCAAACGACTTTATCGGCTTCGATCGCTCGCCGCAAAGGCCGGCACCGGCTATCTCGATTCCCACCGTCGCAACGTGCGGTGTCGGGGCAGCGGCATCGACCCGTTTTTCATGCATCGAACCGTGGCAGTATGACGAGAGGCAGATCGAAGGTTCGTTTCATGGGACGCGGTCGACGCGGGGGCGACGTGGGTAACGTGCCGAAGCGCCTTTCCGAGTGGACCGCCGCTCGCCGTGCCGCCCGGATCGCGGCCGCCGGCCAACACGCGGCGCGGGTGAGCGGCGGGGCTGGGGGTGAGGCATCGCGGCGCTTCGCTATCGTCGCTGTCGACCTGTTCTGCGGCGCCGGGGGGCTGACCCACGGCCTGAAGAAGGCGGGCATCGACGTCCGGCTCGGCGTAGACCTCGACGCACGCTGCACGTACGCGTTCGAGCACAACAACGGCACGGAGTTCAAAGCCGTCTCGGTCTCGGACCTGACTGGGGACGACCTAATGGTGGCCTTCGGCCGGAAAGGCTTCAAGCTGCTGGCGGGCTGCGCACCATGCCAACCCTTCTCGACTTACAGCCAGGCCCGTAAGGCGTCCGAGGACGAGCGATGGAACTTGCTGGGCGAGTTCGGACGGCTCGTCCGCGAGGTCGAGCCGGACTTCGTGACGATGGAGAACGTGCCGAAGCTAGTGCGCGAAACGGTGTTCGACGACTTCGTGTCGCTGCTGAGGAACACGGGGTACGAGGTCTGGTTCGACGTCATCGAATGCGTAGACTACGGCATTCCCCAATCCCGCAGGCGGTTGGTCCTGCTTGCCTCGAAGCACGGGCCCGTCGCGTTGGTCCCCGAGCTCCCGGGAGGTTACCGCACCGTGCACGAAGCCATCGGCGACATGGCGCGGCTCAACGCCGGCGGCCGGGACCAGGACGACCGCTTCCACCTCGCCGCGAGGCTGTCCCCCAAGAACCTCGCGCGCATCAAGGCTTCCGTCCCGGGCGGCACGTGGCGCGATTGGCCCGCGGAGCTCGTCGCAGACTGCCACAACAAGGCGACCGGAAGGACCTATCCCGGCGTCTACGGGCGGATGACCTGGGAGGATCCCTCCCCCACGATCACGACGCAACACTTCGGCTTCGGGAGCGGGAGGTTTGGCCATCCGGAGCAGGATCGGGGCATCTCGCTCCGTGAGGGCGCGATCCTCCAGAGCTTCCCCCCGGACTATGAATTCCTGCCTCCAGATGCCCCCGTCGAGATGTCCGTCGTCGGGCGCATGATCGGGAACGCTGTGCCGGTCCGCCTCGGCGAAGCCATCGGCGTCAGCCTGGTCCGGCACGCAGCCACCATCCCGGCAACATGACTCCACCCCGCAGGTCCCCTTACTGGGAATGGGAACTGGCGCTCACTCGGCAATAACTCGGGACCGACGGTCCGGAAGGTTCCTCGCCGCTGGAGTTCATCGACGCCTAGCCAAGACGGTTCGCCCAGGCGATCGGCTTGCCACCCGACGAGGAGGATCTCGCAAGGAGGCAGTTCGTCTCGATCTTTCAGCGGCAAGGGATCGTCGAGGCGTTCTCCGAGCCTCCTCGTCGATAGCGGTTGGATTGAGGAGAGGGTCTAGCCGATCTGGCGCGCCCGCAAGTGGTTCCTGCCCCCCCGCGCATCGTTGCCTTCGACGACGGGAAGACGGTCGTGTTGGAGGGGGCCGCCGGCGAAAGCACGCGGAACCGCTTCGTCGAGACGGCTCGATCCATGGCCGGGAATGCGGTGGTCCGCACCGCGGAGCGAGGTTGGTGCGTACCGCATTGAAGTCGTCTAGCCGATTCCATGTCGAGTTTGGGAGCATGCAGTTGCCGGGCATCGCCGAGCGAACGCCGGCGGGAGTGCTGTGACACTACCAGATGGTGCCCCCCCTTTGGAGCATCGCGTCCGAGGACAGGGTACACGGCCCGCTCGCGGAGGCGGTGGCCGAGGTGCCGGGCGAGATCTATTTCGTAGACACTTTCGATGCGAGCCGGCGTCCCGTGCAGGCGCTCGACGCGGCCCGTGACTACCACCTGCTCCAAAGGGGCTGAACGGGACGGTCCTGGATGGATCACGTGCACGCCACGAAGCGCTCCGAGATGATGCGGAGCGTCGGGCAGAAGAACACAAAGCCGGAAGTCCTTCTGCGGTCGGCGTTACATTTAAGGGGATTGCGTTTCAGACTGCACCGTAAGGACCTGAAAGGCCGACCGGACATCGTCTTCCCGAAGTACCGGACGTGCATGTTCGTGCACGGCTGCTTCTGGCATCGCCACGGCTGTTCCAGGAGCACCACACCGAAGTCGAACTCCAGCTTCTGGCACGACAAGTTCAGAGCCAATGTCGCCAGGGACAGGAGGGCGGTCGACGAATTGCTGGCGGCTGGCTGGCGGGTGCTGACTGTCTGGGAATGCGGGATCCTCGGGAAAGGACGAGCCGAGGAAGCGGCAGCCTTCGTTCGGGAATGGCTGAAGACCGACAAGCGAGAGGGGGAATACCCCTTCCCGCAAGCTTCCATTCGATCCTCCACCATGTGACCGAGTCGAAAAAACGGCCCAATGAACAGGAAAAGCATGAAAACGCATGAGTGTTACAGCACATTTAACCGAAAAGGTGAGATATATCACCCACATCGGTACAATGACGGTAAGTTCAGGGCAATTCGTTACGTGTCGGGAAACCCTCAATGGAAGGCGGCGGACAAGGTCTTCTCATTCACGGATACGGGGCTGCCCGCCATAATGGCGGACCCTGAATTGTACGTCCGGATGTCACCCGCTCATGATCCGCGCAGTCCAGCGCTTTTCAGGACGGTGAACATCACGAAGCCGCCGTGACAAGTTCCAACGGTGCGTTCGCGGGCGAACCGTTCGCGCCACTCACGACCATATGCTTGCCGGTGCTCAACTCTGCCGCGATGGCGGTGTTGCTTTGCTTGTTGGCGGCCAACAGCACGATCCTGGCACGCAGGGCGAGCCCCCTCAGCTGTTTTGCTGCGGCGAGCCTAGCTCTCAAGCTCGGCTCGTTCCTCGGCGCTGAGCTCAAGGCTGGTGGGCACGCGGTAGGGCATCAGCACCTTCCTGCAGCCTCACCACTTTGCCACAAACTTCAGGCGCAGGACCCTAGGGCGCCGATCACTGCGTCTCTGGCGGCTTGTCCTTTTCGGCCCGCTGTGTTGTCCGCGAGCTCCGTCCAGTCGCGCATATGGTTGAAGCCCTGCCCGCCGAAATGAACAATGTGGACCCAGGTCACCCGGCCGTCGCCGTAGGCCACTTCGTTGATCTTGCGGGTCCCAGGATGAAGCCTCGTGATCCGAGCGCGGCAGTTCTCCACGTAGGTATCGTCATTCGAGAGCATGATGACGATCTGGAGCCGGGCCGGTAGCCGCGAGAGATAGAGGTCGGTGCAGCGGTCTCGCCACTCCTCGTAGCTTCGAGCAGTCGCCGAAGCTGATATGACGGTACCTGACTTCTTGCCGTCCTTAGCCAGAGAGCAACGGACAACGGAGCCAAAAGCCCAATCCGGCTCGTCAACCTTGATGTGATTGTCCACGGTGTCACCCTCCTCCAGAAGGGTGAGCATTCTCAGACCGGCTGCGAGGCGAGGTCGGAAGCCGTCAAAGGGTATCGCGTCGTGATCCTTCGCCAGGATGTTCCGCGACTGCCTTTCGCCCTTTGAGAACCCGAGCACGAGGAAACGAGGGTTCCGAGCGCCCCAGGCGCACGGGTTGTTTTCCAGGCTCCAACCGTCCTCGGACAGTATCCTTGTCTCCCCCCAATTTGCCCTCTGAGGAAAGCAGGCCGTGCAAGTCATCCGGTCGTGCGGAGGCAGTAGGAGCTCTGGCGTCATTCGCTGCATCGCTGGTGAGAGGGGAGTCTCTCTTGCCGGTCGAACCTTAACGTCACGCCTGTCCGACTTTGAACCTGATATTTGTTGCACGCGACGTTAACCTGCGCGTCATCGTCCGTGATCGGCCCCCACGCGGTGGTCCAAGTTCTAAGTTAGTGGAGGGTCGGCCTTTGCTCCACGGGTCGCTTGGCCGGCGGAGCCGACCGGGTGAGCGCAGCCGGCCAAGCGGTGAAGGCCGGCACGAACACCTCCGGGGCCGGTGGTCGGTAGCCGAGCGAGGCGTGCGGGCGCACGCTGTTGTAGTGTAGACGCCAACTCTCGATCACGATCTGCGCCTCCTTGAGCGTGTAGAAGATCTCACCGTTCAAAAGCTCGTCCCGTAGTCGTGCGTTGAAGCTCTCGACGTAACCGTTCTCCCATGGCGAGCCGGGTGCGATGTAGGCTGTTCTGGCGCCGACACCGGTGATCCAGGCCTGCACGGACTTGGCGATGAACTCCGGACCGTTGTCCGAGCGGATATGGCCGGGCACGCCGCGCAGGATGAACAGGTCGGACAGCACGTCGATCACGTCCGCCGCCTTCAGCTTGCGTGCGACGCGGATCGCCAGGCACTCCCGCGTGAACTCATCGACCACGTTCAGCATCCGGAACTTGCGGCCCTCGTGCGTGCGGGCTTCGACAAAGTCGTAGGACCAGACGTGATCGCGACGCTCCGCCCGCAATCGCAGGCAGGAACCATCCCCGTCCCAGATGCGGCCGCGCTTGGGCTGCCGAGACGGGACCTTCAGCCCCTCGCGCCGCCAGATCCGTTCGACCCGCTTGTCGTTGACGAACCAGCCCGCCGCCTTCAGCAATGCACCGATCTTCCGGTAGCCGTAGCGCCCGTACTGGCGAGCCAGTTCCACGAGGTCGGCTGTCAGCGCGGCCTCATCCTCTCTTCCCCGCGGCACCTTGCGCTGCGTCGAGCGATGCTGCCCGAGCGCCCGACAGGCGCGGCGCTCGGAGACGTCTAGGACGTTCATGACATGCGCGATGCAGGCGCGTCGGCGCGCGGGGCTGGTCAGTTTCCCCGAGCGGCCTCCTGCAGGATCAGCTTGTCGAGGGTGAGATCCGCAATCGCCTTGCGCAGCCGCTGGTTCTCAACCTCCAAGTCCTTCATCCGTCGAACCTGATCGCTCTTCAGGCCGCCGTACTCCTTGCGCCAGCGGTAGTAGGTCACTTCCGTCACGCCGATGGCCCGGATCGCCTCCGCCACGCTCTGGCCCTGCGAGACCAGAACATCCACCTGCCGCAGCTTGGCGACCACGTCTTCCGGCTTGTGCCGCTTCGTTCCCATCTGTCCGTCCTCATCTGGCTCAAAAGCCATACCTCAGGGCGGACCACTTCAGTGGGGGCGGATCATCCGCAGCACCGACGTCTGATAACTCATGTCGGCACGCTCCTCAGCCGGCTTCGCAGGTGCAGGTGCAGCTCCATTAATGCGTCCTGCCGGCCTTCTTTGTGCAACTTGTTGCACGAGAATATTGCTTGTGAAACTGCGACCCAAACCCAGTCAGCCTGACTTGGCGGAAGGTCGGTGCATCGGGCGACCGGAAGTTGGCCTATAACACAGAAGCGGAACTACGGGTTTGCGCCCATAATTGCCGTTCAACCGGACGCGATCGCAGCGATGATGTTAGCTAGTTCTAAGCCCAGGCGGCCAATGCCCTCGTTCCTGAGCCCAGACGACCTCGTTGAACGATTCGTTCATCATCTCGCCGACCCACGTGTAGATCCACTCAGGATCTGTCGTGGCTGAAAAGCCGCTTAGCTTTTGACGGATCAGATGACGGGTCTCGGGCTTCACGCGACCTGCCGCCGCCGCAGCCTCGGCAGCTCGACAGCAGGTCACGATGATGTCGTTGTATCCCCGCTGATTGGGAATAATTGCAACTTCGCCTTCAAGATCGCGCTCGAAAGCATAGCCGAGGAACCCGATGCCTGCGTCGAGGCTGTCAATGGCTATCTTGTCTAGGGTGAACGGACCCGCAGGGTGCTCCGCGAAGTAGCGGATGAGCATCGGTTCAATTCGCCGGCATTCCTCCTCCGTACGCGCCGCGACCAACACGTTGTCGGCGTATAGATACGGTGCGCATCCAGGGGGTAGGACGTCTGATAGCCCGGCGAGGGCGATCGCGAGGATGAGGTTTGATGCCGGGAAGCCTGCAAGAAGCCCGGTTGGCCCGTTCACCTGAGTCGGTACCGACAGGTATGTCCCTCGTATGGATAGAGGACCACACGGAGCAGAGGAGACCTGCGCCTTGTCTCGTGTTGGGTCGTGCCGAAGGCGGAGGTTGCGATAATCCAGCATGTGCCGGATGACCGCGGCGGGCAGCGGCAGGATGTCGTAGAGCGAATCAACATCGACGTTCGAGAACGCTTCTCGGATGTCCCCCTGAATCGCGTATCCCCGACCCTGTTCCATGGCAGCCCGTAGGCTTCGAGCTAACTCGTCGCGTCCTCTCCCTTTCACGCCATAAAGATGATGCCCGGGACGAAACTGCGCCTGCAGCACGTCCAGGATGATCAGGTGCGCGGCGCGAACCTCGCTCGGCAACTGGCATACGATCCGAGACCCTGTGGTCCGCTTCGGAATCCGCCACCACGTCACGGCACGTTCACAAGGCTGGAACAAGTCGATCCGGCCAGCCAGCTCCGCGGCTTCTTCAAACGATACAGCTTCGCCCAGCACCCTAAACGCTGCGTCGAGCTTGACGGTGTCCGCCCAAAGGAAGCGCCGCACAAGAATGCTTGCTTTCCGCCGGCCGCCAGCTGCGCTGACAGTAGCGATACGGTCCAGCTGGCGGCACACAGTTTGCCGTGCTTGATCACGAGTTTGTTTAAGCAACCGACGCTCCTTGGCAGCGCGTCTCGATCGGGGCTGCAGACGAAGTAAATACCTCAGAGCGGAGCTGCAAGTCAATATTTTGGATTCAGCGGCGGAAATCGCATCTACACATGTAGGCGATAATACAGAGCGCCGGGATAAGCCTCGAAATTGGGTAGTTTCCAAGGCGTTTGTGCCAGATGGACGACCGCCAGGGTTGGCGCCGTGCAACACGTTTCACCAGCGCTCTGAACGCCTCTTGCTCAGCACGACGCCGTCCTATGACGGGTCGCAACCGCTCTCCTCGACCCGCCTGACCCAGGCGATGCGCTCCGAGCAAGGCCGCGAGGGCATGGTTGATTACCGCTCGATCCGCATCGGCCCACGCTCGCGCAATCGCGTCGAGCCGAAGACATCCCCGCCCTGCACCGTCCCAATCGGGATTTATTTCGACGCCACCCTCGCCACCCCTCATGGTGGCCCGACCCGCACGGCCTACTGCGCTGGTGCAACGCCTTCGACCTGCGCGACCATGCTAGGAGGACGGGCTGATGGGCGTAGTGCAACGTGTTGCACGGGACGGATCAGGTTTTCGGATTCAGCGTGCCGTGGACGGCTCCGTTGCCAAAGCCGAGACGGGCCGCAATTGCACTCTAAGATGCTTTGGTGCAACTCGTCGCACGGCGGATCATTCCTTCATCATCTTGCGGGACGTGCCGCCTGAGTGGAGCTGCCGGGTCATCACGTCGGCTTCCTCCACCTGGATCGCGGCCTGGGACTCGGCGCCCGTCCGCTTGACTGGGAACACGAGTCGGTCGACGAGGCCGGGGAACGCATCGCCGAGGTCGTCGTGGACCGCGCGAAGACGGAGCGGCGGAGATGACGACCATCGCGCATCGAACAATTCCCGAGCCGGGGCAGTTGGTCGAGGTCCGGCGGCGCCAGTGGCTCGTCTCAGACATCGACGCCGCCGCCATTTCGCCCGACCTACCCAAGCGTCATTTCGTCCGGCTCGCCTCCATCGACGAGGATGCGCTCGGTGAGGAGATTGAGGTCCTGTGGGAGCTCGAACCCGGCGCGCACGTCATTGAGCGCGGCGGGCTGCCGCGCATTACTGGCGTGGATCCGGACGCGACACTGCAGGCCTTCCTCGACGCCGTGCGCTGGGGCGCCGCCACCAATGCCGACCGTGGCTACCTTCAAGCGCCGTTCCGGAGCGGCGTCAGCATTGAGGACTATCAGCTCGATCCCCTGGTCCGTGCCATCGACATGGCGCGTACCAGTCTCCTGATCGCCGACGACGTCGGTCTAGGGAAGACCATCGAAGCCGGCCTCGTCCTGCAGGAGATGCTGCTCCGGCACCGAGCCCGTACCGCGCTCGTCCTCTGCCCCGCTTCCCTCCAAGAGAAGTGGCGAAGCGAGATGCAGGAGAAGTTCGGCCTCGAATTCCGCATCGTCGACACGGAGTACGTTCGCCTGCTTCGCCGCGAACGTGGGCTGAACGCCAATCCGTGGAGTTCCTTCCCCCGTCTGATCGCCTCCATCGATTGGGCGAAACAGGGCGAGGGCCTTCGCCTGCTGCGGGACGCCTTGCCGGGCCGCATCGAACATCCGCGTAGGTTCGACCTCCTCATCGTCGACGAGGCACACAACGTCGCTCCGACGGTCGGCCGCTACGCGGTCGAGAGCCTGCGCACGCGCCTCGTGCGCCTGATCGCCCCACATTTCCAACACAAGCTCTTCCTGACGGCGACGCCGCACGACGGCTATACAGAGTCCTTCACGGCGCTCCTCGAACTCCTGGACGATCAACGTTTCGCACGTGGTGTGATGCCCAGTGAGGCGCAGCTCGCGCGCGTCATGGTGCGGCGCCTCAAGAGCGAGCTTTTGGATGCCGACGGGCGAGCCATCTACCCCAAGCGCCGTCTCGAGCCGCTACCGGTCCATCATGACGACGGAGAAGCTGGGATCCGCGAGGTGCTCGACGAGTACGTAACTTCGCGAGAAGGCGGCACCGAAGGCGCGCGTGCGGTCGATCGCTTCGTCCATCAACTACTGCGCAAGCGCCTGGCCTCGTCGCCTGCGGCCTTCGCCTCGACGCTAGAACGACACGTCGCGACGATCGAGGGTCACGGTGCCGCGCGTGGCGGTCCCGATCGCATGGACGAACGCATCTTGCGACGCGCGATCGCCAGGACCGAAGAGGATTATGCGGACGACGCCACGAAGGAGGCGGCAGAGGCCGACGCACTCGAAGAGGCCGGACGCCAGGCACGCGCACCTTCGGATGGCGAGCGTCGAATGCTGAGCCGGTTGCGGGCCTGGGCAGGATCCGCAGCACGCAAGGAGGATGCTAAGGCGCGCGCCGTGATCGCGTGGCTACGTAGTAGCCTCCTGAAGGACGGGCGCTGGACCGACGAGCGCGTCATCCTCTTCACCGAATACCGCACGACCCAGGTCTGGATGCACGAGATCCTGGCGGCGCACGGCCTGGCCGGCGAGCGTCTGGCGCTGATCTATGGCGGTATGGATCCGGACGAGCGCGAGACGGTGAAAGCGGCGTTCCAGGCCGACCCCGCCCAATCGCCGGTCCGGATCCTCCTCGCGACCGATGCGGCGTCGGAGGGCATCGACCTCCAGAACCATTGCCACCGCCTGATCCACCTCGAGATCCCCTACAATCCCAACGTGATGGAACAGCGCAACGGCCGCATCGACCGTCACGGGCAGCGCGCGAGCGAAGTCGTCATCTGGCATCCGGTGGACGAGCGTGGCGGACGGGGCGAGGACATCCTCCGCGCCCTGCGCAAGCTGGACGCGATGCGTGCCGACATGGGGAGCGTGAACCCCGTGATCGCTCCGCAGTTGCCTGAACTGCTCGAAGGCCGACGCCGGGAGCTCGATACAAGGAACGCGGAGGCGCGCATGGAGCGCGCTCGGCGCGTGTACAAAGTAGAGCGCGACCTGCGTGAGCGCATCGGCCGCTTGCACGATCGCCTGTCGCAGACGCGCCGGGAGCAGGGTCTGGCACCCAGCCACATCGAACGTGCCGTCCGTACGGCGCTCCGCATCGCCGACAAGCCCGATCTCGAACCCGTCACGCTGGCAGGGTCACCAGACGGCACGGTCTTCCGAATGCCGGAACTCTCGGGATCCTGGGCCAGATGCCTTGAGGGGCTGGAGCATCCCTTCACCCGTGCGGTCCGCCCGATCACTTTCGATCACGAGGTTGCCCGCCTGCGGGACGACGTCGTCCTCGTCCATCTCAACCATCGGCTCGTGCAGATGAGCCTCCGGCTGCTGCGCGCCGAGATCTGGGAGCGCGACGACGCCAAGAAGCTGCACCGTGTGACCATCCGCGCCCTACCGGACGATCGCTTGGAAGGGCCAGCCGTCGTCGTGGCATCTCGCCTCGTTGTGACGGGTGGCAATCACCATCGTCTCCACGAAGAGCTAACCGAGGCGGGAGGTCACCTGCGCGATGGATCCTTCCGTCGCGAGGAGCGGGTGACCGAAGTACGAGATTGGCTCGACGCCTCGACCCCCGCCACCCTCGCACCGGGCACCTTCGACGCCCTGCGCACCCGCTTCGAGAAGCATCGCGGCGCGATCCTTAGCGCGGTAGAGGCGCGCTCGAAGGATCGGCTTCGGTCGCTCGGGAACACACTCGACACACGCCGGCGCGCCGAGATCGACGACGTACGGCAGGTCCTCGACGATCTCGAACGCACCCTGAATGCGGAGCTGATCGCCCAGCGGCAGCCCGAGCAATTGTCGCTGTTCTCTGAGGACGAGCGCCTGCAGCTGCGGCGCGACCGCGTGGCGCTCGAAGCTCGATTGGCGCGGATCCCGCTCGAACGCGAGCAGGAGGCCCGTGCGATCGAGGATCGGCATGCGAACGTCGCCGAGCACACGTTCCCGGTGGCCGTGATCCTCCTGATGCCACGCTCCCTCTGCACGATGGAGGGACGTTGACGCACGGTTACGCTTCAACTCTGCGGGAATTTATCACGGCCGACGAGGATGCCATCGTCGGGCGCCTCGTCGATGGGGTCGCCGCGACCGGGATCGACCGGCACCGCAACACACAGATCGACGCGTGGCGCCGAGAGGTCCGTCTCCTGAAGGCGGCCTTGGGCGCGCCCGGATTCCGAGAGTGGTTCATCGTCCTCGAATACGAGCTCCCACGGCGTGCTCGCCGGCCCGACTGTATCCTGCTGAGCCCGCACACCATCTTCGTCATCGAGTTCAAGGTCGGCGCCGATGCATTCGACGCTGCATCGTGCTGGCAGACGAGCGCCTATGCGCTCGACATCCGTGATTTCCATGCCCAGTCCCACGGGCGCCGGATCGTGCCGATCCTATGCGCAACGGAGGCGCCGGATACGTCGACCTCGCGAATGTTCGATCCCATCCGCACGAACGGACGCGACCTCGCCGCGATCGTCACGGTCGAGGACGAACGTGCGCCGTCCGTCGATGCGTTGCCGATCGATCCGATTGCTTGGATGGGTTCCGCCTATCGCCCGACACCCACCGTCGTCGAGGCCGCCGTCCGTCTCTACGAGGGTCACGGGGTACGAGAGCTCTCGCACCGTCACGCCCACAATCTCGATCGCACTGTCACGCTCATCGCGGAAGCGATCGACCAGGCCCGCACGAACAGCCTGCACCTCGTCTGTTTCGTGACGGGGATCCCCGGCGCAGGAAAGACCCTCACGGGGCTCGACGTGGTCCATGATCCGAGTGTGCGCGGGTCCGAAGGTTACACGGGTATCTTCCTCTCTGGTAACGGCCCGCTGGTGAAGATCGTGCGTGAGGCCCTCGTGATGAACCGTGTCGCGAAGGGCGATCGGCGGCGCGACTGCGAGCGTGAGATCACGACGTTCATCCAGAACGTTCACCAGTTCCTGCGCTTCCACCGGGAGAACCCGGCCGAACGTCCGCACGAACACGTGGTCGTCTTCGACGAGGCCCAACGAGCCTGGGACCGCGCACAGATGAAGCGCAAGCAGGCCGTCGATGCCTCCGAGGCCGAACTGCTCCTCGGCGTGATGGAGCGTCTGCCGGACTGGGCGGTGATCGTCGCGCTGGTGGGCGGTGGCCAAGAGATCTATCTCGGTGAGGCCGGGCTCGCTGAGTGGGGCAACGCCCTCGCCACGCGCGAACGACCCTGGCGCGTCATCGCATCGCCCGAAGTGCTGGCGGGTGGGTCCAGCGTCGCGGGTCATCGTCTCTTCGAAGGCGATCCGCCACCGAACGTATCGGTCCGTGCCGAACCCGACGCGCATCTCGCCGTGGGCGTTCGGAGCCACCGGGCCGAACGTTGGGCCGAATGGGTGGACCGCCTGCTGGATCTGGACGTCGAGGCTGCGCGCGTGGCTTTCCCACCGGGCGCCGCCTTCCCCTGCCATTTCACACGTGATCTCGGGCAGGCGAAGGCGTGGCTGCGCGCCCAGAAGGCACTCGATCCGGACCTCCGCATCGGCCTCGTCTCGACGTCGGAAGATCTGCGTCTCCGCGCCCATGGCATCGAAGCGTCGAGCGCATTCCGAATGGATTACGCTTTCGACAAGTGGTTCCTTGCCCTGGACGAGGACGTACGCGCCAGCGGAAGGCTCGAAGTCGCGGCCTCGGAGTTCGAATGCCAGGGGCTCGAACTCGACTGGGTCTGTCTGTGCTGGGGCGCTGATCTGACACCCACCCCCGCGCGGAACGTCTGGGAGCCTCGGAAATTCCGCGGATCGAAGTGGCAGAACGTGTATGGCGACGCGGAGCGCCGCTACGTCGCGAACCGGTATCGTGTCCTGCTCACGCGCGCGCGTCGCGGGATGATCATCTGGGTCCCTCCCGGCGATTCGACCGATCCCACCCGCGATCCGGATCGTTTCGACCGGGTCGCATTGATGCTGTACGAGGCGGGCGTGCCTGAATTGTCCGAGGTAGTGACATGACGAGATCGCGTCACGAATGGCTCGGCCTCATCGAGGTCTCCGGCCCGTTCCTGGCCGCTCCGGTGCTCGACGACGTCTTCCCGCAAGGGCTGGACGCCCTCGAACAGGGAAAGCCACAGCGCCTCCGTGCGACCTACGAGGAATGGCGCGATGCCGTCGACGTGGACGATCCTGATCTGAAAGCTCTGCACGCTGCCTGGATCGACGAGGTCCTCGCCACGGCGCTCGAGTTGGACCCTCAGGTCGTGCGAATAGGAAGCGCGGTTCCGGCGGCCATCTCCGCCACGCTCCCCGAGCATGGCGTCACCTTCGGTCCCGACATCGCGGTCGTGGAACCAGGATCCGACGCGCTCCTACTGGCGATCCACGTCTTCGCACCCGACGTCGACCTCGACGCCACGCGAGGGTTCGACGGCTGGGCGACCACACCGAAGGACCGCATGGTCGCACTGCTCCGCGCGATCGGCTGTGCGTTGGGTCTAGTCACGAATGGCGAACGCTGGCTCCTGGTCCACGTCCCGGCCGACGGGGTGACGGGGTTCGCCAGCTGGTATGCGCGCCTTTGGGCACAGGAGCCGGACACGCTGCGCGCTTTCGCCAGCCTCCTGGGGATCCGCCGGTTCTTCGGGCACTCCGACGCCAAGCTCACCAAGCTCTACGAGCGGTCACTCACGCATCAAGACAAGGTGACGGACGCCCTTGGCGACCAGGTGTGCCAGGCCGTCGAGGTTCTCGTCCAGGCACTCGACCGAGCGAACCAGGATCGCAACGGAGAACTTCTACGCGACGTCGAGCCTCGCACCCTCTACGAAGCGGGCCTCACCGTGATGATGCGGCTCGTCTTCCTGCTCGCGGCGGAAGAGCGCGGTCTGCTGCTCCTCGGAGAGGAGCGCTACGATCGCTTCTATGCGCTCTCGACGCTGCGGATGCAGCTTCGCGCGGATTCCGAAGAGATACTTGAGCGACGCCGTTCCGCCTGGTCGAGGCTGCTGGCCCTGTTCCGCGCCGTCTATGGCGGCATCGAACATCCGATCCTTCGCCTCCCTGCACTTGGTGGCTCGCTCTTCGATCCCGATCGCTACGTGTTCCTGGAAGGCCGCGCGACAGATACGAGCTGGCGGACCGATTCAGCGGAGCCGCTCCCGATCGACGATCGGACTGTCCTCCTCCTCTTAGAGGCCATCCAGACCTTCGAAGGCCGCACGCTCTCCTACCGCGCCCTGGACGTCGAGCAGATCGGCCACGTCTACGAAGGCCTGCTCGAACGCACCGTCGTACGGGTCGACGACGTAACGTTGGAACTCGAAGCTTCCGTGGGCGCTCGCACGCCGAGGGTCGGGCTGGGGGAGCTGGAGTCCGCCCGGCTAGTTGGCCAAGCCAAGGTAGTCGCCCTCATCAAGGAGCGCAGCGGCCGTTCCGAGCTTGCGATCCGGAACGGTATCGGCCGCCCGGTGTCGGACGGCGTGGTCGCCCGTCTCCTCACGGTATGCCGAGGCGACGTCGTACTTCGTGACAGGATCCTACCCTATGCCTCACTCCTTCGATCGGACCCATGGGATTATCCACTCGTCCTGCATCCCGGCTCGTTCGTGGTCGCATTGGGCTCCGACCGCCGTGATAGCGGTACGCACTACACGCCAAAGAGCCTGACCGATAGAATCGTCCGCGCAACGCTGACACCACTTGCCTACGAAGGCCCTAGCGAGGGCAAGCCAGAAGCGGAATGGCGCCTCAAGACGCCGGAGCAACTGCTGGATCTGAAGATCTGCGATCCGGCGATGGGTTCTGGAGCTTTCCTAGTCGCAGTATGCCGCTGGTTGTCCGAAAGGCTCGTGGAAGCATGGTCGAACCACGAGGCCACTGCCGGTTACGTCGATGATCAGGTTTCAACGGATCAGTCATCCGCCCATCTCTCGAACTCCCTTGAGGAACGCGCAATTATCGCTCGGCAACTGATTGCGGAGAAATGTATTTACGGTGTCGATCAAAACCCGATTGCAGTCGAACTGGCCAAGCTCTCCCTCTGGTTGACCACACTATCCAAGTTTCGTCCGTTTGGATTTCTCGATCATAACTTGCGCTTTGGAGATAGTATATTCGGCATAACCGATATTAAACAGCTCTTGACGTTGAGCGACGATCCTAGAAATCAAATACAACATACCCTTTTTGGAAAAACGATCGAAGCGTGTGTGGAGCGAGCCATTGCTGGACGCTCGAACTTGCGTTTGATCGCGGTAAGAGACATCAAAGATGTTGAAGCGATATCAGCCTTGGATCGGCAGAGTCGAATCGACATTGCGCTTCCCACAATTATCGCGAACGCGATTTGTGGGATTGCGCTGAAGGAAGCAAACAAGTCAAATTACATCCAAAGGATGGGCCATTTAGCCATTCAAGCCGATTCTGCGACCATCGGGGATCCTGCTACTATCAATCGACTGATATTATCTTCTGATTCCGACCTGACTACAGACATGAACTCTAATTCCGGTAGAAAGCCATTTCATTGGCCTTTGGAATTTCCTGAGGTTTTCAGTCGCGACCGCCCTGGATTCGATGCCGTTGTGGGCAACCCTCCATTCCTTGGCGGTCGAAAAATATCTTCCACGTTTGGCAGTAGATACGAGCGAGCAATAAAAGAATTTGGGCTGAATGGCACCAAAGGAACATTGAATCTTGTCATCTATTTTTTCTTAAGAGCATCTGCTATTTGCCGCAAATCCGGTGCATTTGGAATGCTCAGTACGGATTCAATAACCGAGAACGAAACCCGAGACATTGGCCTGACTCGGCTGTTCGAACAGGCCACTCCAATACATGCTCAATCCTCCTTTCCTTGGCCCGGCGCTGCTGGAGTTCGAGTAGCCATCATTTGCTGTTGGGTGAGTGATAGCTGGAGTGGAGAGCGTCTGTTGGATGGAAGACGAGTCAGTGCCATCACGACAATGCTTACAGAGGGCGCCGAGATTGAGCGCCCGGATAAACTGCCCTGCAACAAAGGAGTGTGCTCAGATGGGGTGAAGGTGCAAGGAATCGGCTTCGTAATAGGGCATGCAGAGGCCCAGAGTCTGATCTCTGCAAACCCCGAAAATAGTGAAGTTGTCGTCAGATACATTGTCGGCGACGACATTAACAGCGCCCTGGACCAGAAAGGTGATCGGTGGGTCGTTAACTTTTGGGACCGAAATGAATCAGAAGCTCGAATGTATGAGGCCTGCTGGCGATTACTGGAAGAGCGCGTCAAGCCGTATCGATCTAAGCTTACCAAACAGGTACATGAAGCCTGCTTTTGGAAATTCTGGGATCGGAGAGAGGCATTTTTCAATCGAGTCAGACAGCTGGACCGGCATTTGGTGTGCTGCAAACTTTCAAAACATCTGGCTTTCGCATTCGGCGATACCACCGATATATACTCGGAGAAAGCCAAGGTATTCGACATAGATTCATACAGTGCGTTCGGCGTTCTGCAATCATCGCTTCACCTGTGGTGGGCTTTGCAATGGGGTTCCACTACTGGTGTCACACCTTCATATGTCGGCTCTAGCTGTTTTGATACTTTTCCGTTTCCAGCGTCGTTGAGAGCTGGGGGTGTACTAAACGGCTCTCTTGAAACCGACGGTCTGAAGACCGCCGCAGAAAATTACTACTCTCTTCGACGCAGAATTGTGGCGGAAGATAATATTTCTTTCACGAAAATCTACAATGCGGTCCACAATAAGGACTATCGTCAAAACAAAATAGATGATTTCAGAGGTGCTGTTGTGGCCTTAGACACTGCCGTCGCGCGCGAATACGGATGGACGGATCTAAATCTGAATCACGATTTTGAAGAGACGCGCCACGGCATCCGCTTTCTGCCTAATGAAATTGCGCGAGCTGAAATCGTCCGTAGATTGCTCGTATTGAACAAACAGATCATCCGACTTTCAGCCACAGAAATACCAAACGCCGCACGTCCAAATTCACGACGTGGCGCACATGATAGGCAGATGGATCTTGCATTGGATCGCAGTTGCGACGGGTAGTTGCGTGACAGCGCTCAGATCGTGAGCCTTCTGGCGGGAAAGCCAGACGGGCTGTCTAAACAACTTATTATCGGCGCGACTGGAATGAGCAATTCAAACTTCACTGCAGTGCTGCAACTTCTACTGACGAGTGGTGCGATTGCAGTATTTGAACGAGTTCGGTCGAAGAAGTACGCGCTGGCTAGGGAGTGACCACCAATGAATGAAGAAAAAGCGAAAGGAAACAGAAATTCCTGGCTAGTCAAAGGCAGGGTATCTACAAGCCGCGTTATTTCTGTCGAAACTTCAGATTTAGTTGCCGGAAACGCCTTGCTAGTTGGGGATTTCATCGTCGTTAACGCAAACGACAGTGACATCACGATCATCGGAAGGATCATGCGTGTCATTACAAGAAGCGGCGCAACTGACATCCTTTGCGACCAGGCTCTTACCTTGGCACCGCCAATATCATTGCCCGACCTCGGGCTAGCAGCATTCAAATCGTCGATTCAACGACTCGCCTGGAACGACTTCCTCTCCACCCTCTCTAAAGTGGGCATCTCCGCACCTGATCAGATTCCTCTCATACAGGACGCCAACTACGTCCGTTCCCTCCTCGAACTCGCCGTCCGTGATGATCTATTAGGGCCGGCAGGCGGTCCCAAAGAACTGATCAAGGACATGAGTGTCCGCGATCGCTATCTCGTGGGGAAGATAGCTCCGCGACAGCCCGTCGACGACACGGTCACTCGGATCGAGCCCGCTGCGGCGGCCGACGAAGTCGGCGACCTTGAGGATGAACGCCGGGCGCCGACGCACGAGCCCGGGGCGGAGTTTCCGAGCACGACGGGACGCGTGGTCCCGGAGGACGATGGGCTCGACGAGATCGACACTTCGAACAACCAATCCCTGATCCCGTCGAGTGTCGGTATGACCTTCTGTGTCGCGCCCGACGTGCCCGCTCTTTCCATCGACGTTCGATGGGGGCGTTACGAACGCGTCCCTGGTCGCGAGCACGATTTTACGAAGACGCGAAGGAACCGACAGACGCGTGTCGAGGAAGAGACCAAGGTCAAGGTCTGGCGGCGCGTGCCGTCGGGCGGCCCGCTCTCCCTCCCGCTGGTCGACGGCCCGATCCGGCCGCTCCATCCGGATCCCGACCGCCCGGAAGTGGTTCTGCAGGGCACAACGCGCACCAACGCCCAGGGCGAACGGCTGGTTACGCTTTTCCTCGTCAACGGCCAAATCGAGCCGGACGAGAACAAGGACGAGGCCTGGCTCTTTCAGCCCGAGATCGCCGTTCGTGCGTCGAAGGGCCACGGCGACGCGATCTTTCGACGCCGGCCCGCGGCCGAACAGGTGGTCGCAGACGACGAACGTGATCGGCTCTCGTTGATCTATCGTGCACGGGTCGAATTCTCGGTAGGGCACGGCATCTCCGTCCACGCAACCGTCGACGACGAGGATCCGACGAAGGCCCGCGCCATCCGCACGGAAGTGATGCCCGCCTACGAGGTCGCCGCGACGGAGACACCCGGGGAGCGGCCTCTGGACCGTGAGGCCATGCGCCGGATGGTCGAGCGCGGCTGGCTCGACATGTCCCGTCTGGCCAGCATGACCGAGGACGAATTACGCGAGGCACTGTCGTGCCTGGTCGACGACTACGCGGCCTGGATCGCCGATCAGCGCGCGAGGGTGCCGGCCGACGTCGCCGGCTACGAGACCGCTGCGAAGGACGTGCTGGATCGGTGCGACGAGACGCTGAAGCGCCTTCGCGAGGGTATGTCCGTGCTCCTGGCCGGGCCGAAGGCGCTGGAGGCGTTTCGTTTCGCCAACAGCGCGATGGCCTCACAGCGTGTGCGCAGCATCTACGCCTTGAAGCGTCGTCGTGGTCACCCGGCCGATCTCGCAACAGAGGACGTGCCGCGCAATCGTTCCTGGCGGCCGTTCCAGCTCGCATTCCTGCTGCTCTCGATCCCGTCCCTGACAGATCCCAGGCACCCGGACCGCACGTCGCCGGCCGAAGCCTTCGCGGACCTACTCTGGTTCCCGACCGGCGGCGGTAAGACCGAAGCGTATCTCGGCGTTGCGGCTTTCGCGATGGGTATGCGCCGGCTGGATCCCATGCTGGGAGACATGGACGGATCGCGCGGCCTGTCCGTGATCATGCGCTACACGCTGCGCCTGCTGACGCTGCAGCAGTTCCAACGTGCCACGACGCTGCTCTGCGCGATGGAGGTCATCCGCCGCGCGGATGCGACGCGCTGGGGGGCCGAGCCCTTCTCGTTGGGTCTCTGGGTTGGCAACAAGGTGACGCCCGGCCGTACCGAGGACGCGCATGCCGCCGTGGAGGCCCTGCGCAGCAGGGACCGTAACCCGGGCGGCGTCGCCTCACCCGCGCAACTGACGAGCTGTCCCTGGTGTGGATCCGGGATCCTGCCGGGACGCGACATCCATGTCGACAAGACCGTCGGCCGGACGTCGATCTTCTGTGGTGATCCGCTGGGTCAGTGCGATTTCACGCGGGCCAAGTCGGCGTCTAACGCCCTCCCGGGCCTGCCGGTGAAGGTCGTCGACGAAGAGATCTACCATCGTCCGCCGACCATGATGATCGCGACCGTCGACAAGTTCGCGATGATGGCCTGGCGTCCGGAGGTCCGGAACCTGTTTGGCCGCGCCGATCAGGAATGCGAGCGGCACGGTCTGCTGTGGCCAGGGCACGAGTGCGGCACAGGTCATACGGCTCGGCAAAGCCATCCGCGGGCCCGCGTCGTCACGGCACGTGCGATCCGTCCACCGGATCTGGTCGTCCAGGACGAATTCCATCTCATCAGCGGCCCCCTCGGCACGATGGTTGGCCTCTACGAGACCGCCGTGGACGCACTCAGCGCGTGGCGGATCGGCGCGAAGACGGTGCGCCCGAAGGTGATCGCTTCGACGGCCACCGTGCGGCGCGCGGAGGATCAGGTCCGCAACGTCTTCATGCGGCGGATCTCGGTGTTCCCGCCATCCGGCCTCGACGTCGAGGACAATTTCTTCTCGGTACAGCGGTCGATCGCCGAGCGCCCCGGCCGTCGGTATCTGGGTATCTGCGCCCCGGGCAGTTCACGCCCGGCGGTACTGATCCGGACCTACACGGCGTTCCTCACGGCGTCGCAGTCGCTCTTCAATCTGTTCGGTCCGATTGCCGATCCGTACATGACGCTGGTCGGCTACTTCAATTCGCTGCGTGAACTCGGTGGTATGAAGCGCCTGGCCGAGGACGACGTGCAGACGCGTTCCTTCCGTGTCGAGATGAGCCTCGTCGACCGTCCCGGGCTCGCACAGCGCCGTATCGGGGACATAGGCGAGCTCACCTCGCGCGTCTCGAGCCAGGAAATCCCGAAACGTCTCGATCAGCTTGAGATCCCCTTCGGCGGCACGTTCGACGCCGCCAAGGATCGCTGGGTCCAGAACCGGCAACAAGGCGATCCGATCCCGGTCGACGTGGTGCTCGCGACCAACATGCTCTCGGTGGGCGTCGACGTGAATCGCCTCGGCGTGATGGTAGTGAATGGGCAGCCCAAGGGCACGGCGGAATACATCCAGGCGACGAGCCGTGTGGGCCGTGCCTTCCCGGGCCTCGTGGCGACGGTGCTGACCTGGGCGCGTCCGCGCGACCTCTCGCACTACGAGTCTTTCGAGCACTTTCACGCGACCTTCTATCAGCACGTGGAAGCGCAATCGGTGACGCCCTTCTCCCCGCGTGCGCTCGATCGGGGTCTGACGGGCACGATGCTGTCCATCATGCGCCATGCCTACCGGCCCTTCGCACCGAACGACGGCGCCGGCCAGATGAACAGCCCGACCCGCACCGAGATGTTGGAGACGGCGCACGCCATCGGCGAGCGGACCTGGGAGGTCACCGAAGACCCCGTCAAGAAGACTCTGGCGGAGGACGAGATGAAGAGCCGTGCGGACGACTGGGCCGATCAATCGGGCGTCATCGGCCGCACGCTGGTCTATCAACGGTACGGCGCCGGCCCGACGGCCTATCCGCTCCTGACGGCCCCGGGCGTGGCGGCATGGACCGATTGGACGGTGCCAATGTCGATGCGCGAGGTCGAGCCCGGGGTCCGCCTCGTGATGGAGGACGATCGCAGCACCTTCGATCCACCCTGGCGCCCGCGCGTCACGGTCCAGGAGGATCGGACGTGAGCAAGACACCCGTCGGAGAAGTCCGCCCCAGCCAGCTGCTCTGGACCTATGGTCCCGGAGCGCTCGTCGATCTCCCCAACCTCTCGGTCGTGACCATGGGCATTGACCGGTGGGAGAAGGATCGTTGTCAGCCAATCCAAGAGGCGCGCCTGCTGGCGAACGTCCGTAGCGTCATGGGCCCCCAAGTGGAGTCCTTGCGTATGCCGCCGATCGGCGCGCGCGACGTCGTCGACCCATTCTCTGCCGAGGCCTTCGTGGGCGTGCCCGTGAAGCCGTTCCCGCGCTGGCTGCGCTGCGTAAAATGCGGCCTCCTCTCGCCCTACGATGCAGGCCTCTTCTCGCTCAAGGGAGACGCTCGCCGTCCCGAGAGGACGCGTTTCGTGCACATAGGCTGCCGGGGGTCCAACAACGATCTTCCGCCCAGGGACGCCGACGCGGTACCCGCCCGTTTCCTCATGGCCTGTCGCGCCGGCCATCTAGACGACTTCCCATGGCACTGGTTCGTGCACTCGGGCCCAAGCGCCTGCACGGGTCATCTGCGCTTCTACGAGAGCGGCGCCTCGCTGCAGACCGAGAACCTCTGGGTCAAATGCGACGGGTGCGGCGTCTCGCGGAACATGGCGCAGGCCTTCGGCAAGGCCGGCCAGGAGAACCTTCCCGGCTGCCGCGGGCGGCATCCGCACGTCGATCGGTTTGCCGACGATTGCACGCAGGATCCGCGCGCCATCCTGTTGGGTGCGACCAATGGCTGGTTCCCCGTCACGCTCTCGGTGCTCGCGATCCCCCAGACCAGTAGCCCCGTGACGCAGCTGGTGGCAGATGGGTGGACGTTCTTCGAAGAAGCCGCATCAGAGCTTGAGGCCGGCATCGTCGCGAAGACGCTCAAGAAATCGGGGCAACTCCCCGGCATTGATGGAGTCACCAGCCAGGAACTATGGAAGGCGATCGAGGATCATCGCAACGGGCGAGTGGAGGTCGCGCAGAGCGATCTCAAGGGTCCGGAGTGGGAAGTGCTGACGGCAGCCCATCCCCCGACCGACTATCCGCACTTCATGAGCAAGGAGGTGGCGGCACCGACCGGTTTTGCGGCTCTGACTCGCGTCCTGCTGCTGGAGCGGCTACGCGAGGTAAATGCGCTGTTGGGCTTCACACGTGTGGAATCGCCGGACGAAGGCGGTGACGCGGGCCCCACCATCAAAGCACCCCTCGGACGCGAAGCACCGAGCTGGATCCCGGCGACCCAGGTCCATGGCGAAGGGATCTTCCTACGCTTCGACACCGCTTCTCTGACGGCCTGGGCGAACCAGGACGCTGTCAAAGCGATCGACGCGCGTCTCCGTCAGGGTCATGCGGGCTGGCGCATCAAGCGAAAACTGGATCCCGCGCAAGGCTATCCCGGAGTCCGATACGTCATGCTCCATACTCTAGCGCACCTGCTGATACGCGAGCTGGCACTCGAATGCGGCTACAACGCCGCTAGTATCCGTGAGCGCATATATGCCGACGTCGAGGACGATCGCAATCAGGCCGGTTTCTTGATCTACACGGCGGCGGCGGATTCCGACGGGACGTTAGGCGGTCTTGTCGAACTGGGTCGTCCCGAGAATCTGGGTCGGCTCCTCCGACAAGCGCTGCATCGCGCGCGCGTCTGTGCGTCCGATCCTCTCTGCTCCGAGCACGACCCAAGCAAGGACCAGTCACTACACGGCGCTTCATGTCACGCCTGCTCGTTCGTATCCGAGACCTCGTGTGAGCGCGGCAATCGCCATCTCGATCGCTCGCTCGTCGTACCGACGCTCGAAAACGCACACGCAGCCTTCTTTGTGGATATCGAATGAAGGAGCTCTTGGATGTCGCTAGCGCGCTCGCCGTCCTGCTCCCCGCCAGGCGCATTGAGCTGATCGCGGAACGCATCGTCTCGTCTAAGGCGTATGGCAGTGATGTCGACCTCCGTTCATTGGTGGTGACCGCCCCGGCACGTGCCGTCCTCGACCACCTATTGGCGGAATGGGCGACGGCCGACGTATCGGGAGAGATGGTCGCAGGCATCCTGCGCGGCGCTTGTCACGGTCACGCCAAGGCTAGGAACGAATCCTCGTTCGATCTGGTGTGGACGGGCCCGACGACGTCGTTCGTCGCGATGCGGCGGACCGAGCAGGTCTTGCTCGATCTCATTCGCCGCGCTGAGATGGATCTCTTCATGGTGAGTTTCGTGGCCTACGACGTCAAATCGGTCGTGGCAGAGCTGAACGCGGCGGTAGGTCGGGGGATCGACGTCAAGATTTTGGTGGAATCCTCATCGGCCCACGGTGGCAGCCTGAACGTCGATCCGGTGGCGACGATGCGCACCCACGTCCCCGGAGCCGTCCTGTATGCCTGGCTCGAACGGGGGCATCCGTTCCAAGATGGGCGCGTCCACGCCAAGGTCGCAGTCGCCGATGGGCGAGCGGCCTTCATCACCAGTGCTAATCTGACGGGGCATGCCCTTGAGAAGAACATGGAGGCGGGGGTGGTGATCGAAGGTGGCCGCATCCCATCGATCCTCCGTTCCCATCTTCACGCCTTGGTCGACACGAAGATCCTACGCCGGGTTTGAGGGATCTCCGGAGTGCCGGAAGGGGCCTCAACTCCTGTTCAACCCGAACGCGCCGCGTGTCACCAGAACCTATTTCCAGTAATTCTCTCGCTTGATGATGTAGTCGTCCAGCGCACGCGGCAGGTGATAATTTAGGAGCGCGAACCGAAAATTGGCTTGGCAATAGTCCAGGTTCGCTTCCGGGACGAGGAGACGCAGCTCTGCATTGCCACCATGACCCGACTGGACGCATCCCATCTAACGTGACCAGATGACCTGCTCCCCATAAGCGGAACCGACGTGGCGTTTGTGCGTGAGCGTGTCGGTGATGAGGTAGACGCCTTTCGCACTGATGATTGTGGTCGCCCGGCGGCGGATGACGCGCAGGAGCGTGTCGCGACTGACGGGCAGGCTGAGGCGCTGGGCGAGGCTCGCACTGGGCCGACCACCGAGTGCGAGTCCGAGGTGATGGACGATCTGCTCCAGCCGCGAGGTGCGTCGCGCGAAGGCGGGCAGGACGTCATCGGGAGAGCGCTCGGCGAAGATCTTGCGCCCGCAGGCAGCCGCGCCACACCAAAAACGTCGTACGACAACCAGGAGCTCGACGCGCCGGCCGCCGAGCGGCAGGTCGGCGGCACGGCGCCGGTAGCGGCTTTGGATGCGACGCGAAGGCGCTCTACAATCTGGGCAGGTCGCCACCGCGGCTCCCGATCTCACGACCAGACCGATTCGGTCGGCGTCGCTATCGAGATGATCGACGACGAAAGCAGCGGGTACGAGGCTCGACGACCGGAAGCAGGGGCGCATGCTGCGGCTCCATCGTGGATGTCCGCAAACTCAACGCCGCTGGTACCAGCGAGTGAGTCAGAGCCCCTTTTGGACGCCGATCCTGGGTCCCTATTGGGGTTCATCCGCACTTTCGTTGCTTTTGAGCTATCGTTTGCCGAAGCTCTGTCGGTCTCGGTTCATGCGACATGCAGGACGCGCTGGCGCAGAAGATCGAACTTGGCTCGGCCGTACATGCTGCGCTTGATCAGTTTGAGGCGGTTGACCTGCCCCTCGACCGGGCCGTTGCTCCAGGGTTCGACGATGGCTGCGCGCACGGCTGCCTCGTCCTGCCGGAGCCCGGCGACGAAACCGCCGAGATCGGTTGCGGCTGCAGCTTCCAGCCATGGCGTCAGTCCGGTGGGATCGTTTTGGCGCAGGAGGTCGGCGAAGGCGCGTACATCCTCGGCGGCTTGCTTCAGCTTCGGCGCGGCGATGCAGAGCGCGTCGGCGAAGGCGCGATCCTCCCGTGACAGCGTGGTCGGGTCGCAGGTGAGCCAGTGGGTGATGCGGCGCGTCGAGGGGATCCGGGCGGCCGGCGGTCGGGCCGGCGCACCCTGCCTCCGTCGCGCAGCCCAGCGTCGGACGATGTCGTAGCTGCCGATGAAGCCCTGCGCGCGCAACTCGCGGTGAAGGACGGTGGCGCTGTGCTGGCCCTCCTGCCAGCGCGTCTCGACGAAGGGGAGATGGCAGTCGAGCCGGCTCGGACCTAAGGCTCGACGGTAGGGCATGAACCGGCCCGCCCGGAGCCAGCGGCGCACAGCGTTGCGGGACGCACCGATACGGCGAGCGATCTCCTTGGTCGACAGACCTTCGCCGTGGAGGCACAGGGCTGTCTCGCAGCGGTCGCGTCGCCGGCTGTTTACCTCTGGCGTGGGTGCGGTCTCCGTCAGGTCAGGGGAGGCAGAGCGATCGTGCATGCCGCGGTGGACCACGTCCCGGATCTGAGGCTGGTGCCGTTCGACGATACCGCGCAACGCCTCGGACGCGTTGACGAGCAGATGCCAGCGATCCGCGACCTGCGTCGCCGCCGGCGCTCCCGTGCGCGCGGCCTCGGCGTAGGGGCCCGAGCGGTCACGGCTGATGACGGTCACGCTCGGATGGGCGGCGAGCCAGTCCCGCACCGGCGCCGATGAGCGGCCGGGCAACAGGTCGATGACGCGCTGCCGTTCCAGGTCGCACACGATGGTGCCGTAAGACCGGCCGCGCCGCCAGGCCCAGTCGTCGATGCCGACTACGCGCGGCGGCGCGGACGGCACGGTCCCGCGGCGGCGGATCAGGCGCAGGACCGTGTCGCCGCTGACCGGCATGGCCAGCCGCCGCGACAACCGAGCGCCGGGCTCCCCGCCCAGCACCATGCCGATATCGGTTTGCGCCTCGGCCAATCGGTCGCTGCGGCGCGCCTTGCGCGCGCCCAGCCCCGGCACGCGTTCGGCGAAGATCCGACCCGGGCAATGGCTGCAGCGGAAGCGGCGCACCTGTACCCGCCACGTCACCGCCCGGTCCTGCCAGGGCAAGTCCTCGAACGTCCGCCAATACGTGCTGTGCACCCGCGTCGAAGCACGCCCGCAGACCCGACAGGAGGCTTGGGCCGCCGTGGTCCGGGCGGTAATCAGCAGCGCCGTTCCATCCAGCGTCAGATCCTCGACGTGCAGGCCGTCCGGGACCGACGGCATCGACGGGTTCGAGATCGGCATCGCGCTGCCCTCGGGCCACCACGCGGATTAACGCCCGAGACACCCCGAAGCATCGAAAGTGCGGATGAACCCCTNGCATCGACGGGTTCGAGATCGGCATCGCGCTGCCCTCGGGCCACCACGCGGATTAACGCCCGAGACACCCCGAAGCATCGAAAGTGCGGATGAACCCCTATTGGACGCCGATTGACACTTGCACCGTGCAACGCGTTTCACCACCGCTCCACATGCCTCTCGAACAGCACGGCGCTGTCGTATGTGTTCACCAGGATGTCGACGGGGCTCTAAGTTTCCCCGGCCGGAGAAACGAGCGCTTTCGTGTCGGCGGGGTCGGGGATCTCGGTGAGCCCATACACCCGTTGTGGGACTGGCCTCATTAAAACCGGCGACGTCTTCCCACATTCGCACTTCAGCCAGAGGACCTCACCGCCCACACCTGTCTCAACCTGCGCCTGTCGACCGAGGTTGTGTGAAAACGCAAGAGCGGTAGAAGAATCTCCCCTCGAACAGCCTGCGCAGCACCGGGATAGGCACGCCGGATGCTTACGGACCGCCGCCCAGGAGGCTTGGATGCCTGCCATGCAGATAATTGTTCTAAAATTTTGGGGCGTTCCTGCGTTTCCACACAGCCTGGACCCAAGGCGGTCTCTACGCCTGGGAGTTAGAGAAGGAGGGGCGCGAGTTGCGGGTTTGGGTTGAAGGACAGTCGGTGTTCAACACCGAGACCCTGCTTCTCCCCTTCGCGCTGAACGGCTTCGGCTATCTCTTCGAAAACGGCGTCCGGGCGCACTCGGTGTATTCCGGCGGCCCCAGACAAAGGCATGCTTGACCGCTGCTATGGGTGGAAAAACGGAGTCGACCCATTACCAAAAACCGCACATTGAGCTCGGCGCGCATTCTGGCTGCTTAGAGTTAATACTCGTCGAGGCCAGAAGGTTGGCTTAGGCTGGGTTGGTGAATGGGCCGCGTTCGCAAAAGTAAATGGTCGGGCGTTATTAGGGGTCAGTGGATCAAGGTGCCCGCTCGGGCCGGGAGATCGCAGCTAGGTTTATGGCGAGGTCACGCGGATTCCTCTGATCTGCGCCGACTCGCTTCAGCATGTTCATGAACGACTCCGGATCGGGCTGACCGAGGGCGAGTCTGTAGTAGAGCAGCTCCTGGAGCATCTCCTTCTTTCGCTTCGAGCGAAGGCTGAAGCGCCAGTCGAAGCTGACGCTGACAGGGCGCCCTTGTTCCGGAAGCCACCACCGCTCAAGCCCCGTCCGGCCGGATGGCTGCTCACCCGCGACCTCAAGGAGCGCGAGGAAGGGGCTACACGCTCCCGCCCGGACGAGCGCCTCCTCGCCATGCAGTCTTCCTAGCGACTGCCGCACCGCAAGGCTCGCGTACCGGGCGATCCTGCCTTCGCGCTGCTCGAAGTCCACCGGATCGCTCGGAAGATCCCAGTGGACGATGCGACGACACCATTGATGGAAGTCGAGCCCCTCCTGACCGACCGACGTGGTGCACAGCACGTGCGGCCAGAACGGCGAATTGAACGCTCGCCGCAGGGTATCGCTGCGGAGCCGCCCGCTCTTCTTCTTTCCGACCTTACGCTGCTCGCCTCCTGCGAAGGGGGTTACCGCCTGGACCGGTATCCTCAGCTTGACGTTCTTCCCGCGCCGGAACTGGACCAGGCTGGGGCGGTCGAGCAAGCAGTTGCCGAGCTGCTCAAGGATGGCCAGACCCTTTGCGTCGCCCAGCCGCCCGAGCAACACCATCTGCTCGTCGAGCACGGCTTCGAAGCCGCCCTTAAGCAGCGCATCCCGGAGCGCGTTGGTGTATCTCCGATGCCTGGATGCGCCGAGGATCACTTCCGCGAACAGGCGATGTCCAAGATACCCGCGGAGCCGATTCCACGAGAAGTCGAACACTCGTTCCACCTGCCGCTTCTCCGCCATAGGAATCCCGTGCCGCCGCGCGCAACGGGCAACGATGGCACCGGGAGCCGAGAGCAGGTAGTCAGCGAGCGCCTTCAGTTCGGCGCGCGAGATGGAGGAGATCGCGTCGGAGGAGCGCCAATCCTTAGACTTCGACCTTCCGCGCGCATCGGACGCGATGGCTGCGACCTGATTGTAGCCGCGCTTGGAGATGTGCCGCTCGATACCACAGGCCAGTAGCCAATTCGCGCGCTTCTCCCTTCCATCCACCCGAACGCCTGCGTCGCGAAGGAAGGCGTTGAGCTGACCTTCCGCGTCTCTGCGCACCGCCGCAAGGGTGCATGCCTTTCGCTTCGAGGGCTCAACCGCGTGTGACAGGTGCGGCCAGGGCATGAACAGCGCGATCAGCGCTCCACTCTCGGTGCCGCCCGGCCGCAGGTAGGCAGGCGGCGCCTTAGTGCCTGCCGGCCTGATGCCGCCGAGGAGCTCGATCGAGAGCAGCGCGGCGATTGAGGTGGGCGCGCCGCGCCACTTGCTGAAGAGCAGCGTCTTGCCCGGCTGCGGCCTCCTCGCCGACCAAGGCCCTTCGAGCTTCCACCACCCGAGCGTCGGCGGCTGCCACGGCAGGCTCAACTCGGGTGGCCCACCGGTCATCTTCTGAAGCGCGCGCAACTGTGGGTGGGCCGGCTTGCCGCGTCCGGACCCGGCCTCGAACGGCGGAGGCTTGGCTGCGCACAGCGACTTCCAGACCTTGTAGCCGTGGAGCGTCTGCGCCGGGTAGGGGATGGAGCTCCACATCTGCGGCGCCCACCCCACGAACTCGGACCCGCCGCTCTCCGCCAAGTGGCGGAACAGCTTGAGGTCGTCGGCCTCAATGTCGATCTTCGGGGCCTCGCGTTCGAAGAGGTCCTCTTCATGGACCAGGGCTCGTTCAGTACGGGCCATCAGCGGTGCGAGAAGCGCTTCGAGTCGGGATTTCGCCCCGAGCACTGCATCGCGGATCTCGCCGGGCTGACCGGGCGTCTTCAGGGCGTCGTGGTAGGCGCGCATCGCCGCTTCCACCTCGACGCTTTTAGCGGAGTCGTTAGCCAGGAAACCGGCGAGGTCGACCAGCGCCCTGTAGTGCTCGACGGGATGCATCTCCTCGCCGTTCAGCCGCCTCAGCCGATAGGGGGTGGCGGACAGGAGGAGGACCGCAGGCGGCTGATCCCCAGCGAGGAGTGCATCGACGAGAAGCCGGTGGACGTGGGCACGCTCAGTTTTGAGCGGGTTGGCGTCGACCTCCGTCTTCGGGATGATAAGGTCGGCGTAGCGGTGGAACTCGTCCAGCACGACCAAGTCGGGCTGCACGTTCTTCGACCTAAGCGCCGCCAGCGCCAGGATGGAGCGGAAACGGCCGACGAACTCCCCGATGTCGACGTGCTTGCACCCAAGCCAGTCGACGATTACAGCCTCGATACTGCCAGTCGGGCAAAGGAACACGTCGCGCATCGCCTGATCGATGCCGACGAAAGTGTAGCCGTCGAGGTCGGGCGCTTTCTCGTTGAGTAGCCTGCGCCCGTCGCCGACATGCTCCCGGTCCATGCGCTCGACGACCATCCTGATCCGGTCGTAACGGTCGAGCAGACGCATGATCAGCGCCCGTTCGGCCTTCCGGCCCGTCCTCGGACCCGGCTTCCACCCCGGCAGGCTCGTCTCAGGTGTGAAGGTGTGGATCCGGAAGCCCAGTCCCTCGTCGGGCGGCGAACCTGGAACCAGTGCTAGGCGGTCCTCCCCTGGACGGTAGAGCTTCTCCTCGATACCAGTCAGGGACACGAACTTCAGCCGGTTCTGCCCGACGATCTCAAGGCTGGGGCACAGATACATCACGTTGAGCCTGCGGCGGTTCCTTCGCAGGCCCTCCGCCACCGAGCGCGCGATGATCGTCTTGCCGAGCCCGACCTCGTCGGCGACGAGGAAGCGTCTGGGACCGTCCGCCTCAAGGCGTTCGAGCGCGACCTGCACGGTCCTGCGCTGGAACTCAGCGAGTGTCGTCATTGGCCGGGACCGATCGCGTCATGAACCGCCTGAAGGAAGGGCCTGACCTCCTCCACGTCGGCGAGGGCGGCAGCGCGCTCTTTCCCGTGAGGGAGCGTCGCGAACATCTCTTGGAACGAGTCGAGCATTCCCATCATTCCTTTGACACGGTCCTCGAACGCCTCGTGGTCGCGCGCCCAGGCAGCGAGCATCGTCTCGAGCGTGAAGATCTGCGCTAGCTGGCTCTCGGGGTCACGCTGGCCCCGCCCGCCAATCGGATCCGTCCAGCGCTGACCGCCTGTGCCGTCGACTCCGTCCAGGAGGGATCGAAGCCAGTCACGGAACCTGCTTGCGCCGACGTAACGCGCCAACAGGGCGCGATCCCTCCGATCGACGTCGACGCCGTCGACGTCCAGAGCCTGGATCCACGTCCTGCTTACGTCCGGACTGGCGAGGCTGGTGGCGCGGAAGTTCACGAGCGAGGTCTGCTCGCTGACGATTGGCGGGTTCGAGAGCAGGCGCAGGGACCGCGTGTCCAGGCTGATCGCAGCCCAGGTATCGGGATCGAGGAATGGCGACACGTCGAACCGGGCGAGGCGCAGCGTCGTGGCCGCGTCCTCGGCGACCAGCAGGTACAAGCCGTCCGCGCGATGGGATAGCCTGCACCTGACCTCAAGAAACCCGCTGATCACGTCGTCGAGTTCGCGCTTCGCGCGCTCCTCCTCCTGCTCTTCAGTCGTGTCGACGCTCAGCGACGCCAGCTCGACGCCGCTCTCCACAAAATCATAAAGCGACAGCGTCAGCGCCGGATCCGCGACGTCGAGTATCGCAACGGCCTCTGCATTGGGGCCGATCAGGCCGCGTCGCGTGAGATTCGCGCTGCCCAGCATGAGGGCTGTGCGGTTGCCCTTTGTCACGGCCACGAGCTTAGCGTGGATCCCCGTTGAGGGGGGGTCGTTGAACTCGCCGACCGCCTCTTCCTGCTGCTGCTCGACCGAGACCGGCACCGCTGGCTCGGGCGAGGCGTCGACGCGGCAGCGCACGCCTTCGAAAGCACCGCAACCAGTGCCCGCGACTTCGGTCGTCAGCAGCGAGAGCTCGGGAGCACCCGCCTTCAACACCTCCGCGAGGCCGCTGCGATCGACGAACGGGCTCACGGCGCAACCCCGCTCCGCCCGCGCCATCAGCGGGGTCTCAAGAAATCGCCGCGTACGCCCGTTACGGCGCCAGAGCAGTTTCCGAACCGCCACGCCCGGAGGTGCCAGCCACTTCGCGCTCCTTAGCTCGGTCAGCTCTTCCCCGTTGAGCCTCGCTTCGGCAAGCAGGTCCTCCGCCAGTCCGGAGATGTCCGGGACGGGCCGCGCCGCCTTATCCTTCGACGTGACGAGCACCAGTCCGGCGTCGCGATCAGTCGCGCCCGTGAGGTTCCGGCTGCCGATCCAGAACCGCCACTGCGCGCTTGCCCCGGCCGCGTATCTGACAAGCGCGGTTTTCGGGTGCCAGCTCGCTCGCCGCTCGTTCGCGCCGACGGCGTGCACCATCGTGTCGAGCAGAGGAAGCACCGACCTGTGGGCGCTGGGCGCCACCACGCGGCCGAGCTGGTGCAGCACGAGGAGCTTGCCGCGCATCCTGTCAAATGCCTTGACGAGCCCGAGCGGCGAGGCCTCGAACTCGCTTTCGGCGTCGGCACCCAGCGCGAGCACGAGGCCGAGCATGGCGACGAGGTCGAGCGAATAGGTCGTGACGACCGCGCGCGTCACTACCTGCCCGACGCCGGGCCGGAGGGCGCCGAGAACCGACATGCGATCGTCGCGGCGTCCGAACGTCACGACGCTTCCCTGACTCGCGCGATCATTTCCCGCACGACTGGCCACCTGTAATCGAGCGGGGTAGCGATCGCCTTCCCCCAGTCGCGGCGCCGCCGCTCGTTCACGAGATAGGCCCGCGCGCCCTTCAGTTCGCGCTCCCGTAGGGTCAGTGCGGCGGAGATAGCGTTGAGCGGGCTTCGCTCGCGCACCCACTCCATCACGGTCCTTATGAAGAGTTCGAGCCCCCGGTCTATGTGGGTTTCTGCCCGCAGAGCGGAAACGTCGAGGTCAAGCGCCATGTCCTGATGCTCCTCGATCAGCGTGCGCAGAGCGTCGGCGTGGCGATGGTCTTCGGTTCCTCGGTCGTCGTTGCGCCTTCGCTCGATGAGCGCAGAGTGCGCGGCTCGGGCAATGCAGACAACGGAGGCCGCCCTCTCCGCCAACGCGAGGGCGTCTCGATCTGACTGGGTCGCGGCGTCGCGGATCGTCTCGGACCAGAGCGACTCCACCGTCACGCCTTGCTCGGTCAGTCTGCTGAGGAGCGGCTGTGTTCCACCTCTTCCCGCGCTTCGCCAGAGCGTCCGCAGGTAGCTCGCCTCGTGCGAGCGGAGAGCGAAGTCTAGCTTTCCGGTCTTGTTACGCCAGCTAGGTGGGGGTGCCGGCAGGCTCTCGAATAGGTCGACCACCTTGGACTGGCCTTGGTCGCCGTCCTCCCTCGTCTCTAGGCGCGGCCAGACGCTTCGGAGCTGCGTCTCGGTGGGGGCGTCCGCGAGACCGCCCACCGGGGCCACCATTCGCCACGAGCGAAGCGCGGTCCAGTAGATCGTGCTCGCTCGAACGACGGGCCTCTCGTTAGCTCGGTATTTCATCCAGCCCGAGATGCCGGACCCCTCCAGCGTCTCGGCGGACCTAATCAGGCGCTCGGAATAGCGCCGCTCGATCTCGAAGAGTTCGTCGATCGAGAAGCGTTTGCCCACCGTGCTGGCCAGCAGCTCCTGATACGACCAGGCGACGAAGAACACGTATCGAAGTTGGGCGTGCTGGACTGAGGTCCCCGGAAAGAAGCGATCGGCGAAGGCAAAGTGAATGGGAGCGAACCCGAGCTCGTCGCGCGTGCCGTCCGACGCGGCGCCGGAAAGCAGCCTGTTGGCCGCTGCCCGGTCGGCTTCGGACAGCATAAACCATCCAATCGCCGGCTCGCCGCTACGCATGACGAGGACGCGCGAACCAAACTCGCATAGACCAAGTGGTCGGATTGGCGAGGTGTTGAATTAGAATGAAGTACTTCTTGCTCAAGACTGATCCCGCAGTTACTTACGCATTGTGAGCAGAAATAAGTTGCGCAGTTGACTTGTCCGCTCATGAAATGGAACGTTGACTGGAAGAACCGTAAGCGATCAAGCGGAGGAACTGTCGTGCCAGCAAGTTTCGACACAGACGGATCAGGCACTCTTGCGGAGCGCTTCCGCTTGGCTGATCTTCGCTTTCGATACAACGAAAAAAGGCATTGCAGCAAGGTGGGGGAAAGTCAGCCTTTTGTGGCTGGCAACTCTACTGCCACTGCGCAAGCGGCCACGCTCGGTCGCTCACAGCCGAATCGGACTGCCAACAATCAGTCATGCTGAAGGGCAGAGATGGGTCAGAAGCGGTGATGTTCCAGCACGACTGCTCCGCTCGGCAAAGGCCCTAATGGAACGCGTGCGGATCTTCGGGAAGGTCCGTGATGCTTCCCGCCCCCATGCGTACCGCTTCAAGCTCGGCACGCGCGGCCTCAATCTCCGCGTGTTCCCCGGTCATCTGCGCGAGCAATAAGCGCTCCAGGGCAACAATTGGATCGCGAGGCACCTCCTCCTCCCGCCAGCCGGGATGCTGCCGAAGCTTTTCGGGGCTGACGAGTGCATGAAATTGAAGGATGCCGCGCAGCTCCCGCAGTGCCCGTACAGCAGAGGACCAATCGCCTGCCGTAGCCGCCGCGGCGTAGACGTGAGCGAGACCGTCGGTTACGAGAGCAGCATGCTCTTGCAACGACCGCGTGTTGACTGCGGCCCGCGCGAAGAGCCGGTCGAGTTCGGCGGAGCTATCTAGCGGCGCGGAACCTTCGGCATGAGCTGCGCCAGGGAGCTGAGCTGATATAACCGGCAGCGTGAATGAGACGGCTCGTCCAAGGTGACTGGCTCGATGCCGTTGAAGTGCGGACCGGGAGGAGAGCGCAAACTGGACAACCACATCATCAAGCGAAGCGCCGCCCTGAAGGGCAACGTCGATCTCAGCGCGTTGCGGATGTGCGCAGATAGTGCATGGGCGGCCCATCGCGCGCTCCCGTTGTTCGGTTTAGTTTGATTTCGTTTCGTTTGATTTCGATATGCCCATCAGACGCCGCGCAACTCGGGCGGCAGCAGAGCATCCATTGCGATAATCTGCGCACGCATGCGGCCCATCTCGGCCTCAACGTACTCAGGATCATCTCCCAGAGCGTATGTCGGCTGAAGGCGTTCGAAGATTCGCCCGGCGAACTGCATGCCGAACATCGCGAGCGCCACCGGGTGTAGTCTCTGGGCCTTTGCTACCTCTTCGAGGCTCTTCCCATCCCGGAAGAGGGCCAAGACAAGCTTGACGCCTACAGAGTCTACGATGTCGTCGGCCTCGGCCTGTAAAGTTTTTTTTCTCGTGGACATGGTGCACTCCTCAATGTGCGCGGGGGCATCCGGGCCGTTCGCCGCGATCTGCGCGAGGACAACCGCCTCCACACCCGGCCCCCTGGTCCAGACCCCGCGGAGGACGCCGCTCTCGTGACCAGCGCGAGCAGTGGCACCTTATGAGCCGAAAATAGTCACCGGAGCAAGCACTTTTCCGCGGATCGCATTATAAAATCAATAATCTCTGACGAACGATCGTGTATAGGGTAGGACATCCCCGCGCATTCATCCTCCTAAATAGGGCACAGCTGCGGAACTGCTTGACAAGGACCTCGTTGACCAGGGCGCCGACATGAGAGCGCGCCTCACGGGCCATCATCTTGGTGTGCTCCTGATCCTGCTGTGCGTTGCCGGAAGAGCCCTGTGTCTTGATGTTGATGTCTCCGAAGGAAAAGGAGCTGCTCCCGCCGCCTTCGGTGAAACCCGTTGCACGGATACCGAAATTGCTGTCCGATATCCGGACCGTAGAGAAAATGGCCTCCTCGTCCTTGGCAATGATCGCGCGTTCACGGCTCTTGAGCCCGCCGACGATGCCGCCGGCGTTAAACTTTGCGGCCTTGCCCCAGAGGGACGTGTCGGCCTGATGGGATACGCCGCCCCCGCAACCTATGACGCCGCCCGTGTGCATCCAGTTGGGCAGCTTGCCAGCGCTGAGATCGAAGCCGTCCCTAGCCCAGCCCTTGCCGATGTCGATCAGCCCCCGACCCCCTTCGTTATCGAGCCTGCGATCCTGCTCGCCATCTCCTGCAAGGCGTAAAAGAGGTCGTTGCTGAACTTCGAGATGTCAGTTGGTACCTCGGTGAGCGCGTTGCCCGGAGCGATGCAGCGGACCTTGGCGTTAAAGTCTTTCTCGCTGGTGTCGGTCGCGACCATTGCGTCGACCTGTACGCACTTCTGGATGAGGCGGTCCTACTCGCCCTCGTTCGGCCCAGGTGTGCCGGGCGTCTCCGCGCTGAGCCCGACCACGACAGCGGGTAGGAAGCGGTGCGGGATAGGGTGTGGTCGGGACCGATGTCTTCCGCCGTCAGGACGCGCTTGACCGGCCCGCCGAGGCGGGTCTCAAGGTGTGCCACGACGGCGTCTTCACGCTGGGTCAGGCAGTCGGCGGTCTAGGACAACTGGGGCTCTCGCTACGTGCGAGACGGAGCGTCCCGTGCTTCCCGTGACCAATGTCAGGCCACGCCCGCTTACACTAGGCATGCCGAAGAGGGACAAGAGGCAGGATGAGCAAGCCGGGTTACGTGTATGCCCTGATCAACCCGAGCATGCCCGGCCTAGTGAAGGTTGGTCGGACGGAGCGGGACCCAACCGTTCGAGTGTCAGAGCTCTCAGGCGTGACCGGGGTCGCTACACCGTTCATCCTGGTCTTCCATCAGGCGTTCGAGGACTGCGAGCTTGCGGAGCGGCATGCGCATGCTGCCCTGGAACGGGTTGGCCGACGCTTCGCTGCGAACCGGGAGTTTTTCGAGACGCAACCGACCACCGCCATCCATGCGATCCTGGAGGCACCAGGCGCTACCGCGCGGGTGCCTGAGGCTGCCGGGCGTGAACAAGCAACACCCCAGGCGAGCCTGTTGGACGAGATGCTTACTCGTGCTTACGGGTACCTGCACGGGAGTGGGGACCAGCCGAAGGACGTGAAGGAGGGTATCAGGCTCTACCTTAAAGCTGGAAAGCTCGGCTCCGCTGATGCCTACCTAGAACTTGGCGAAATCTACTACAACAATTGGCTCGTAAAGAAGAATGAGTCCAAAGCGTTCGAATACTACCGACTGTCCTGCGAGCTGCATCACGCGCCCGCCTGGGCCAAGGTCGCAACCATTCGAGCAGGTGAGGGCAATCAGTCCGGCGAGGCACGTGCTTGGCGGCGTTTTTTCGAACTGGCTCTTGCAAACAAGGATCAAGATGCGAACGAGAGGCTTGTACTTGCCGGCATTAGTTTCCTCGACCCCCGACCGTCGCTGAACCTGACTTACTTCCCTTGCGAAGCCATGGTCGGTGGCGAACCCATCAAGGACGCGGTCAAGTTCTTCCGCCCTCATACGGAGTACATGGAAGACTGCTTGCTGCGGTGGATATCGGATATCCAGAAGGACGAGTACGGGCTGTACAACGACTTTCGTGGAGACACCCGTCCCGCCCGGATAGCTGCGCAGGAGGCGGTCCTGAAATGGCTTCGTGAGCTTTGACTGTTGGCCTCGGCGTCGAAGAACCGCGCCGGGCTGATGTTGGAAAGGGTCGCCGACAGAATGCCCTCGTGCATGCCGAGCTGCACCTTAAGGGTGAGCCCGTCAGTGTTCTGGGTTTGGGCGGCCAGCGGCACGCGTGGTCTCACCGTGTTCTGGAGAGAGTGTCCGGCCGGGGGAGTGGCCAATGCCAGTTCCATGCCCTTGCGCGCGGCAGCCGGCACGTTAAAAGTGAGCCATGTTAGATGCAGTCGTCACACTGCCCGCCTACATCTGGAATGCAGGATAACGCTTCCCACTCCTGCAGCGATGGTTAATAGCCTTGAAGAGCAGCCAGCGAGCGGACGCTCCTTGGCCAGACAGAGGTTCAGAGCTCCATCCGCCAAATTGCCGGCCATATGCCAAAACATCGAACTGGAGATCCGAAGGAAACCTAAAACAATTCTGAAGCCTCATTTATGTAAAAACGATAGATCAAGCCCACGATATCTTACCTTCGAAATGTCCTCAGCTAACATTCTGGTCGGGAAGCCTCTGCCGTAACCAGCATCCACGCCTGTGCCGGCCCAGCCCCCTAACGCTCGACGCCTATCCTCTGGAACACCTGCCTCGCGGAGACGATCCGCCCAGCCATGGCGGAAGGAATGGAAGCTGACACCACGCTGGGTAACGCCAAGGCCGTCGAGGAACCGGGCGAACCACTTCTGGAAGGCATCACTGAAGTAGCCGCGCGCGTCTTGTTTGAGTTCCGGAAACAGGCGCTCGTCCCCACGCCGCCGGGCGTTAGCGACGAAATCAAGAAAGCCGCACGCGATGGTCTCAGGATGGAGGGGGACAATCCGCGTGCCGGCCTTACTCTTCACACGCTGGCCAGCCTCGGCAGCCTGAACAAGCATCACTGGCATCCCATCTCTCTCGACGATATCGCCGACCCGGAGCTGGCACACCTCGTTCAAGCGCATCCCATGGAACAGCGAGAGTAGGGGAACCCAGAACCTTGCTCGGCGGGGCCGCAGAGGGCCGGGCTTCGCATAGCCGGCGGCGTCATTCTGGCACCCGGTGTACAATGGGGCAGAGAAAATGGCTTTGAGCTGCGCCGGGCTGAAGGGCTCGCGCACTGTCTTTGGCACTTCCTCTATAGACAGCCCCGTGGCCGGGTTTTTGGCAATCCACTCCTCCCGAACGGCCCAGTTGAAGAGGGTCGCCATCTTGGTGAGGTGCGAGTTGACCGTTTGAGTGTTGAGGGGTGGCAAGCCCTTCTCCACCGCGATCTCGGCCGCAACCACGAGGGTTTTTCCGGGAAAGCGCTTCGTCGCGTTCGGAGGAAGGGTCCGGAATAGCTCTCGCACCCGGCGGGCATGATCACGGGTGATCCTGTGGACTTCGGTGTCGCCACCGATCACTTCGCGCAGGGCGAGGAAGACCATGCCGTAGTCCGCATTGGTTTTCCCAGTCCGGCTTCCCCGGCCAGGATCCTCGACAAAGGCTCCGATTAACTCGTCCAGCGTCCGCCGGTGCTCCGCTACACCAAGGGCCACTGGCGCCTGCAACGAGCCGGGGACACTCCCGCCCGCACCTCCAGTGATCTGCGCCGCTTGATCGCGGTTCAGTGCGATCAAGCCCCGGCGCACGAGGGTGGCAAGCTGGGAATATTGAGCCGTGGACTGGTCGATCTGTGGGCGTCGAACACGACGCTGAATGCGCCCGCGGATCGGTTCCGGCGGGGCTCCGGCGGCAAGAAGGAGTTCGTCCACCGTTCGATAGACCGTCGGCTCGTAGTCCTCCGGGTCCAGGCTGGTGAGGACCGCCCCCTCGGCTTTCAGCTCCTCTAGGATGGCTTCCCAGTCAGCGAACCGGGTTTCGAGCGTTTCGCGCGAAGTACGTGCAACGCGTTGCACGGCGTGCTCGAACCATCGGAGCGCAAGCCCCTCGATATCCCCCGGAGCCAGCTTCTCCAAACGCCCGGACGCAAGCGAACGCCGAAGCGTTGCTGTCTCCGTCGCCTGCTGACGCGCTGCCTCGAACTGTCGCTCGACCGTGGCCTGCTCCAGTCGGAAGCGTGCCAGGGCGACGCGGCGCTCCTTCGTCTTGAGGCTCACGACGATGTGGGTCCGGCCGACTGCATCCACCACGTCGAGCGGCACACGCATCCGAAGATAGAACGTGCCGTTCCGCTGGGTCAGGTTCGGTTGATGCACCACGTTTCCATCCACCATGTGTCACAGCCCTGTGTCACAGATGCGCCTGGAAACTCGTTATATCTGAAAAGCTTGTGGCGCCAGCGCCACTTAGAAGGAATGTGGTGGGCCCGGCAGGACTCGAACCTGCAACCAGACCGTTATGAGCGGTCGGCTCTAACCATTGAGCTACAGGCCCGCGCTCTTTACTGCCCATGACGGACGCTCAACACTGGCTCTCGACGACAGGTTAGGCGGCAGAAACGACGGCAGAAACGCCGCTTTTGAGTAGCCGGGCAGGGGGCTTCGGGCAAGCCCTCCACGCACGGCCGATGGCCACCGCAACCGAACCGCGGCTCGGTCGGACCTGGCTGATCCGAGCCTTACCATCGGCGAACGCTTCGAGGCCGACCGCGCGGGCGCAGAGCGCGCGAATCCGGGCGGCCGGTCAGCCTGAGGCAACCGGGCGCCCCTATGCCGTCGGCCCCACCATCAGCCGGCAGCCCGAATGCTCCTTCCCGAACTCGCGCCCGACACGCTCCCGCCCCAAGCCGCCGAATGGCGCAAAGCCTTCGGCGCGCTCCGTCCGACTGCACCGCCCTGCCGGTATCTCGGCACCACGGCCTGGGCGAACATCCACGAGGCCTGCACCGACTTCATCGAGCGCTTCGGCGCCGAGGCCGTGCGCTTCGGGTGGACTGCGCCGCAAATCTTCGGCGTCCATCCCGAGCACGGGACGTTGCGCGTGGATTGGTGCGGGGTGATGATCACCGGAGGGCATAAGGCGATCGGCATCGAGCCGAACCGGATCCTGTTCGGCAATGTGAGCGGCTACCGGAACACGCCCGGCGTACCGACCGGCCTACCAATCTGGGAATTCGCGGCCCGTCGCGGCGGGAAATGACCGACGCCGCACCAGACGCGCTCAGAGCGCATTCCGACGAAGTGGCGACCGGTTCGCCGCAAGAAGGCGCGTCACAACAAAGACCGAGAGACGCCGGCCCGATGCGATCAGGTCGGAGACGGCCCTCGTCGAGCGCAGCATCGCGACCGGTGAAGAGCGACGGATGCCCGCGATGCGCGACCGCCGCTCCACGTCCAGGGAGCGGCGATCGGCTATCGTGTGGCCGCTCCGGAGGTCACGTGCGGCACCGCGGAGCGATACTTCGAACTCGCACTCGGCTCGGCGGTATGGGGACAGGCACCGGCCTGCGCGCCCCGTTCGCAGTCCGTCTTCGGCTCGGCATGACCGAGGCGCGTTGTGGCCGCCGCACTCGACAGAACGAGGACGACCGCAACGAGCAGGCGGTAGAGTGGAAGACCGATCATCGTCGTGGCTCGGGCGGGGGCGCGGATAACGGGATCAGCGCGGCTGCGGGGCGGGCACGGGGATCGTGACCATCTGGCCGCTGATCGGATCGAAGACGGTGATGGTCATGGCGGGTGCTCGTGAACGGGGCGGGATCGACGTGTCCGGCTAACGCCTTTGTCCGCGATGGTTTCCGCGCCCTGTTCGGATGTAGTTAGCCATCCGTTAAGGCTGATCCGTCGGGGAGCGCCGCCGCCTCACCAAGGCAGGAAGCGATCGGACGCCGGTCGCCCGGCCACCATGAAGGCGATCGCACCGATGACGCCTGCGAGCACGACAAAAACCTCGGTCCCGAACATGCTTTCCCCCCTCGGCCCGGCTTGGGCGAGGTGCGTCTGGCGCGCGGTTGAGGCGGCAACGCGGCCTGCGGAGCGTCCTCATGGTCGCAGTCGGGGTGGCGGTGGAAAGAACCGCTCGCGTCGCCTGATCCCCGAACGTAGGTTGCGGAATGCCTGCTGCCCGCTGCGTCCACTATATCGGCTTCAAGGACGACCGCTATTGGAACGCCTTCCGGATCTGGGGCGGGCCCACGATGATCCATCGGCGTTGGGACCGCATCGCCAAGCACGACATCGGCCCGGACGATGTGGCGATCTTCGCCGAAGGCGATGAGCACCAGCCCTTGGCGGACTACAACGCGACCGACATCGACGAGCGATGGCTATGACGAACATCATCCGCCCCAACTTCGGTGGCCGCGACCGCGACGCTGAGTCTGCCATCGCGGCGGATGCCGTCGAGGCGTACGAGCCGCTCCATGTCTACGGGACCGCTGCGGGCTATCTCGTGGCCCTGCTGGAGGACGCGCGGGGGCCCGAAGGGCGATGCCTCAAGGCCGTCATCGGCTCCGTCGGCGGAAACGTGTTCGAGACCGTCGCCGTGACGCCGGCCACGGACGAGGGGCGCGTCGATGCCGATATGGCCGCCATGGCGGTTCTGCGCGCGCTGGAGATTGTCGAGCAAGGCAGCGCGCCGGCCTCTGCCTAGAGCCGTCTCCGACCGGATGGCATCGGGCCGGCGTCTCTCGGTCTTTGTTGTGATGCGCGTTCTTTCGCGGAACCGGCACCCGCTTCGAACACATCGCCCTATGCGTGCGGGCCTCTCGAACCGGCCGTCGTCGATGGGCTGGGGCCGGCGAACGCTCTCCCCATCACCGCACCGCCTCAATGGCCTTCTCGGCATCCCGATGATCCTGCGCGGAGGCTTCGGGCGCATCGTGTTGTGCCGGGGCGTGCGGCGCCCGGCATAAGTCGACCCAAATCGGAAAATGATCAGACCCGACATCGTTCAGGCGCTGCATGTCGCTCAAGAGAAAATGCTCGCTGAAGAAAATGTGGTCGAGGGGCCAGCGCGCGAACGGATACTGCGCATGAAAGGTCGAAAACAGGCCGCGCCCCTGGCGGGGATCGAGAAGGCCGCTGATGTTTTGGAAGAGCCGATTGGTGTGTGACCACGCCACGTCGTTGAGGTCACCGGCGACGATGGTCGAATCCTTCGTTTTCGCGACCTCTCGGGCGACCACGACGAGCTCGGCATCGCGCGGGGCGCTGCTATGGCCCGGATGGGGTGGCCGCGGATGGAGCCCGTAGAACGTGATCGGTTCGCCGCTGGGCAGGACCACCGTGGTGCGTAACGACGGAACGTCCTCCTGCAGCAGAAACCGGATCGTCGGATCGCGCAGGGGAAGGTGGGAGTAGAACAGCAGGCCGTAGGTGTTGTCCTGCGGATGCTCGACGCGATGCGGATAATGCGCGCGCAGCGGCGCCATCGCCGCCTGCCATCCCGCATCGGTCTCGAGCAGCAACACCAGATCGGGCGCCTTGGCAGCGATGAGATCGAGGGCCGCCCTGTAATTGCGGTTCGACTGGAGCACGTTGAGGACGAGGAGGCTGATACGGTCGCCGGGGCTACACGCCTCCGCGGCCTTGGCCTGAGGCGCCGTCACGCGCGTGAACGGCAGGATGTAGCTGGCCTGCAGGGCAAAGGCCGCGATCATGGCGACCGCCAGGGCCAGGGCCGTGCCATCTCGGGAAACCGCGAGAAGCCCGAGACTGGTCGCAGCGAGCGCGACCGCGATCTGCACCCGAGGAAAGTCCAGGCTGCGGATGATGCCGAGGTTCGTCGGAATCAGGGGGAGCAACGTCGCGACGATCAGAAGAAGGGCGACAAGTTTCAAGGCGATCGACAAGTAGGCCAAGTCTCTTCCAATCAATCGGAGCCCGGCCCCATCGAGCATCGGCTCGATGGCGACGCACCGTCCGGCGCCGGCTCGTTCGGGGGTGATACGGCGAGGTGACCGCCTGCGATCATGCGCGCGCGCCGCGTGCTTTCAGTCCGTCTCATGCGTCGGATCGCTCACCGCGCGCCACAACGATCAGCGCCCGATCCGGGAGCGGTCGCTGCAGCACCGACGCTTCGGCCCAGGGCGCGCGCAGCCAGATATCCCGTTCCTCGTCCGTCGTCAGGATCACGGGCATCGCCTTCGGGTGGACAGCAGCGACCTCGGCATTCGGCTCCGTGGTCAGGAAGGCGTAGAGGTCATCCGTGGTCTCACCGTCCTTCACCTTGCGTACCGAGGTCCAGCCCTCCGTCTTGATGCCGGCGAAACAGGCGAGCGGACGTTCCTCTGCGAGCGCGAACCACACGGGCGGATGGGAGCCGTCGGGCAATGCCTCGTTCTCGGAGAAGCTGGTGAGCGGTACGAGGCAGCGATGCTCCGGCTCGAGCCAGCGTCGCCAATGCGGCGAGGCGGTGTTGCGCACATTCGTGACACCCGGATCGGTCTTCTTGCCCTTCAGGGCGAAGGCCGGTGAGGGCATGCCCCATCGATACATCGAGAGGGTGCGTTGCCCCTCCGCGATGTGAACGATCGGCGCGGCGGTGTTGGGAAAGATTCCGGGCAGGGGCGGCAGGTTGCCGGTCCAGTCGGTCTCCACCTTGAACAGGCGCCGAATCTCGTCCTGGCTCTTGGTGAGGGTGTAGAGGTTGCACATCGCCGGATGATAGCCGAGCCGATCCGCCGCACGCGACTCACAGCGCCGCGACCGAGTCGGCGCCATGGGGCGCGACTCGGCGGCCGCCCGCAGGGTGTCAGTTCGTCAAAACCACAGGGCTCACGAGCGCGTTCCCACGAGGGGGACGCCGGTTCGGCGAAAGAACGCGCGCTGAACCAACGACCGAGAGATGCGGGCCCGATGTCGTCTGGTCGGATACGGCTCCGGATCAGGGCCGACGCATGCCGCTATGCCGGCAGGACCACCACCTTCGTCTTCACCGGGGTACGCGCGTAGAGGTGGATCATATCCTGACTGAGCAAGCCGACGCAGCCGCTCGTGATGCCGCTCCCGATCGATTCGGGATCGCTGCTGGCGTAGATCGTGTAGAGCGTGTAGGCGCCGCCCTGGTAGAGGTGCAGGGTGCGGGCACCGAGCGGGTTGTCGAGGCCGCCCGGCATCCCACGCGCGTAGCGAGCGGCCTCGGGCTGCCGCCGGATCATCTCCTTGGGCGGCGTCCACGTCGCCCATTCGGACTTGCGGCCGACATACGCGTCACCGCTCCATAAGAACCCGTCGCGCCCGACATTGGCACCGTAGCGGGTGGCGGAACCGTCGCCCTCGACACGGTAGACATAGTAGTTGCGCGGATCGACGATGATCGTGCCCGCCGCCTCCTTGGTCTCGTACCGAACTGTCTTGCGGTAGTATTTCGGATTGACCTTGCTGATATCGACCGCCGGGATCGGGAATTTTTCGTCGGGCATCGGCCCGTAGACCTTCGCCGCGTCGGCGAGCATCGTGCCGTCGGACGTCACGCAACCCCCGAGCCCGAAGGCGCCGAGGGTGGCCGCCGAGCCGACTAGAAACGAGCGGCGGCCCAGATGCCGTGACCGGCATCCGAACCGATCGGTTTCGACCGAACCACTGGCGTCGGCGTGCCCACCATCCATCGTCATGCTCTGGGGCTTTCCATATCCTGCCGCCCGATGGGGAATGCCTCAGCATACACCCGGTTATCGTACGGCTAAGCTGAGAGTGCGGCGAGTTGGGCCCTCTGGCAAGTGCGGCGCTCGCTGGCGATCGTTCGCCCTGCAAAGATGCCGGCCGCTCCAAAGCGCGAACGGCCGGCACGCCGATGATTCGCCCGGCGTGATGCTCGATGATGGTCACGGGGTGCCTTGCAGGCGAGCCTTCACGTTGCGAGCCCTGTCGGTCCGGATGTCGCCGCGCGGACGCTTCGCGCTAGCTGTAGCCGGCGGACCGCTTTGATGGCCGCGCGGACTCTCATGCCTGCGAGGGGCAAGAGGCGCGGGGAACGGTGAGGACAACACCCTTGAACGAACAGGCCATTCGCAAAGGTCAGCCGGACGAAGATCCTCGCACCACCGCCGTCCTGATCCTCGTCGCGATCCGCGAGGCCAGCGCTCACCTCGGCAAGCTGCTCCGGCTGGCGCGAACGGAAGTCCGCGGCAATCTCCGCATGCTTACCTTGCTTGTTCTCCTGTTCGGCGGGGCGCTGCTGTTGGTCCTCGCCTCGCTGGTCCTGTTTCTGCTCGCCGTGCGGGATGCACTGGCCGCGCTGATCGGCAACGATGCGCTGGCGGCGTTGATCGTCGCCATGCCGTTCGCCGCCGCGACCGTGATTCTGACGTGGCTTGGCCTGAAGTGGATGAGCCTCCGTGCACCGGAAGGCTGAGGTGTCCGTTGGGGCTCGCGAGCCCCCTGGGCCCACGCTCGATCGGGCAGCGCCGTCATGATGAGGCCGGACAGAAACCCGGCGCCGGGAATCGCGGTTGGGTGAGGCAGTCAGAGCCAATTCGGAGGCGGGAGTGCCGCGCTACTTCTTCGATACGCACGACGGTGAGTTTCATCGTGACGACGAGGGGTCCGAGCAGGAGGATTTTGAGGCGGCACGCAAAGAGGCGATGATCTTCTTGCCGGAAGTCGCACGCTGGGAAATCCCGAAAGACGGCGATTACCGCTCCTTCAGCGTTTTTGTCCGGGATGAAAGCGGGGCCATCGTCTACACGGGAACGCTGACCTATTCGGGTCTCCGGCTCACCAGTACTGAAAAATCTTGAATGCATTGGAATATTGCATCGCCTTCAATTGATTTGCGGCAACGGCACTGACAAAAGGGACCGTACCCCGAACAGGATGCAGATTTTTTCGCACAGATCCGCGTCGGGATACGGTGAAGCCAGATCATAATAAGCTAGGACATTTCGGAATTTTGCAGTAATTACTTCTGTCCGCCCCAACCTGCGATTTGTGGTTAATCAAATGGTTGTAGGCGCTTTAACGATTCCTGGCGGGTGAGGTCATGACGCTGTCGCCGAGCCTTTATGACGATATCTTCCATCATCCATGCCCGTCCTGCGGAGAGAAGCATAAGAAGACCGGACGCTGGTTTGCCATCGTTGCACGGTATCATTGCCTGAACTGCAACGCGGAGATCTTGCTAAAATACCCCCAAAAGATAGCAATCTTCAATGCACACAGCATTCTCAAAAACAAGGAAGTGAGCTGACCGCTTTCTGGATGATGCGCTATCGCTTATTGGCTGAGACCGTGAAAGCCGCCGGGGCAGCCGATGGTTCGACCCTGGCGCCCTAAACAATCGGTATTCCAGTCATTTTATCAAATTAATTCTTATAGAGTACCCCGGAAGGGGTAGAGGATAAGATCCTCATCCAATACGCACGCGAAACTGCCGGGCGAAATTCTTCGTCGGCCCGTTGAACAGGGACCGCAGCCTATCGTTTACGGCTTACCGGCTGGGCCAGATTGATGTCTGGCGCGGCATCATGCGGTGGGAGGTAAGATCCTCATGCCGGACAAAGCAAAGCGCGCCGATCTCGCCCAAAAGGCCCTCGACGCTTACCTGCACGAACACTCCGGCATCCGACGCTGGTGCTATCCGGCCACATCGGACGATATCGGAGAGAGCGACATCATCGACCTTGTCACAGACCTCCTGCTGTTGGCCGAATTGAAAGGTCACGATCCCTGCGGGGTCGTCCGCAAGGCTGAAGTGCATCTTCAGGCTGAAGCCGATTTGCGAGGCTGAGGCGGCCCCCCTGACTCCGGCGCGCTCAATGGCCAGGGTCGGAACGAGACCCGGCTGTCCTTCAGCACTCCCACGGCGTCGGGGTCAGCGGAGCCTCGTGCCCTCAACGGTGCCGCCCGTGCTCGCGCCGCCTTCTCGCTGATGAGCCCAGGGGCAGAGTGCGCGCCCGGCCTTCGTGCTGTCGGTCGATCCCTCCACCGAACCTGCCCGCCCCGGGGCCGGCCTGCGGCGTCACGTCCAGGAACAGGCAGCCGGCGTTCGCCTTGCCCCTTCAACTCCCAGGGAGATCGATGTGACCCGATACGCCGTAAGCACGCTGGGCACCCTGTGCCTCATGCTGTCCGCCAACCTCGCCCATGCGGAAGGCAAGCCGCTGCCCCCGCCGGCCTCGGACGGACAGCCCGTCATGGAACTGACGATGGAGAAGAAGGATAGCAAGATCGTCTGCTCGCCCGCCGAGCTACGCCTGCCGGCGAACACGAATGCCGAATTGCGCGTGATCAACAAAGCCGACCAGCCGGTGACGCTGACCATGGACGGTCAGTTCGAGAACGGCCTCGTGCAGCACGTCGACGGCGACCAGGGCCACTCCGCGAGCGAGAAGGGCTACACCATCAAGCTGAACGGCAAAGCCACGCTCAAGTTCAGGACGATGGCGGCTGGCGAGCATCCCTACGGATGCACGGGCGTGAACAGCCAGAGCGACCCCTTCGTGGGTCAGTACATCCTCGTTCCGCCAGCCGGCTGAGGCGCGGGGGCGATCGAAGAGCCTCGGAACCGAGCCTGCCGCTGAGGTTTGGCTCGGTATCGCATCTCATCCGCAAGATCACCCGCGAGAGAGGAACGCCATGTCGAGCGACACGCAAAAGCACCACGAACTCCTCAGCGCTATCAAAGCGGCTCAGGGCAAGCAGGACGGGTCGTTTGAAACGGCCGTGACCCGCGCGTTCGAACACGTCTTCGAGCACTTGGATCGCCTAAACTCCCACGTCTCGACCGGTGGTTCCGAGGGTGACGAGCGGCCGCTCAAGCCCAACGAGTCTGCCACCCTTCGCTGACCGTGCGGGATCTCGGTCCTCACGGTGACGCGCAACGCCATCCCTTCCGTTTGTGTCCCGAACATCTTCGCGCTGGGGCACTTCGGGCGGCGGCCTGAACGAACCAAGGCAACTCGGCGTTGATCCTGCTCAACGACGAACAGGGATGGAAACGACCATGCAGACCAAGAGCATCGCGCTGGCCGCAGCGCTGACACTGGCCCTCTCGGGGGCCGCTCTGTCTCAAACTCCTGCCGGCGGCGGAAGCGCCGAGGGCAACCTGAACAACCCGGGCAGCGTGAAGAGCAATTCCGAGAAGAGCATGGAGCGCGCAACGGGATCGGCGACCGGCAGCACGACCGGGACCGGCATGGCTCCGGCGGCGCCGGGTGCTGCGGGCGGCGCGTCCGGCGGCCGCATGGGCACCGGTATGGGAACCAGCGGCACGGGTGGCGCGGCCGGCGGTCGCTGATCGACCCACGACGAGGTGAGGTTGGGAGGGTCGGCGCAATGCCGGCCCTCTTTCGTTATGACCCCGCCCTCGCTTGGCCATCTCGGAGTGGCGTGGTCCTTCTCTCTACGGTTCACCCTCGACCACGACCGTTGTTACACAAGTCATGCCCTCTTAGGACACGCTCGGGAGGATCAGTCTCCAAAATAGAGAAGCAGTGGATCCCGCCCTCGTCGCAGCTCCACATCGACCCCATCACCGCGGGCGAAGCGGAGACACTCAAAGAATAGCTGGCGCAGATGACGCGTTTAAGGCTTTGTTATACCATCACTTCGGCCGCACAATATGAGAATTTGAGGATGCGGATAAGCGTGGATAGCCTACTTCCCGTGCCGCGCACCCTGGATTGTAAATTTCAAAATCAGTTGTGTCGCGAAATCAACACAGACTCTGTCTGCACTTACGGATAAATTCGCATAACGCACGCTTTAGCTTACTGCTTTTGATTGGCGCGTATCGGTCCGTTTCTTAGCGGCGGATAGACGGAAGAGGCTTCGATGTCTTCAGGTTCAGCACCATCAATCTCGACCGCCAGGTTTTATGTCGTCAATCAAACGCCCGGCACGGCCAACTATACTATCGTAGATGGCTTCAATTTTCCTTATACCATCACTGATGTTTCGGATGGATCAACCGACAATACCGCGGTTCTCGAAGCAAGCGGGCGGGATACGATCCAGCTTACGAGCGGGACGGGTGTGGGCAGCACGCAAGCCACATATCTGGGCAGAACAGTCAACGAAGGCGATATCTTCACCTTCAGTGGGGGTCAGATTTCCCTTTTGTCCAACAACAACTACGCCAACGGAACCGTCGTAACGCTGACGACGGGATCGACCGCCCTCTGCTTCACCACGGGCACGCTCATCCGCACCGCCCGCGGCGAGGTGGCGGTCGAGGATCTGATCGTCGGCGATCTCGCCGTGACGGCCTCCGGCACGCTGCGTCCGATCACCTGGATCGGCAACCGCGATCTCGATGCCGGGGGTGAGGCGCTGCCCCACAATGAGCAGCCGATCCGGATCCGCGCGGGTGCCTTCGGCCCCGGCCTGCCGGCGCGCGATCTGCGCCTCTCGCACGGCCATCCGGTGCTCGTCGGCGCTGATGCCAACGGCGAGGGCGGCGTGCTGGTGCCCGTGATGTGCCTGATCAACGGCACCTCCGTCCTCCGCGAGCCGGCGACGCGGGTGACCTACTGGCATGTCGAACTGGAGGCGCACGACATCCTGCTCGCCGAGGGACTGGCCGCCGAGAGCTACTACGATATGGGCAGCCGGGTCTGGTTTGCGGGCGAGGACGGCCTGCTGACCGATCCGGACTTCGTGCCGGTCGGCGAGCACGGCCGCTGCCGCCCGGTGGCGGTGGACGGCGCCCTCGTGGACGGTGAGCGGAAGCGGCTCGACGCGGTCTTCGCCCGCACATTGAACGAAGATTGCGGCTGGTCGGCGCTCCCACTCAGCCTTTGATCCTAAATCTTCGCAGGATCTTCGACCAATCCGACGAGGGGATCGTGACACCCTCGTCGGCCCCGTCTCGGCCGAAGTAAGCGACAGTGACGCCACGTTCTACGCAGGGCGTTTTTCGCAGGGTCGAGAAGTGTCGCTGCTCCGCTCAACCAGCCTATGACGATTCGATCCACGCCTCGGCGCGATCAAGCTGAGCCGTCCTGAGGCAAACACGAGTGTCGGCACCTCATAAGGAGGATGTCAGGCCGAACGAGCCATCGCCCCCACAGAAACCGCGTCAGACCGGAAGACGCGTGTCCCGCGCTTAGCGTTTCGGCTTCTTGTCCTCCGGCGTCTCGGGCTTGGGATCTTTCGAGGGATCGGGGTTGTCCTCGGGCTTGAGCGTCGCCCCGGGCGTGCCTTTGCCGGGGTGGCCCGTCTGCTCGTCGATGTTCCCGAGTGCACCGCCTTGATGCGTCTTGCCGGCCTCTGCACCCGGCTTCTCCGGCTTCCTCATGACGTTCTCCCGTTCGCAGCGCAGCGCGCTTCCGGCCGTAGAACGCGCAGCAAGCCCCGAGGAGCCGCCCATTCGGCAATATGATGCAGATTTGATCGGAGGGAACAGGTACACCGCTCGCCGGGTGGCGGTGAGGGGCCCCGAAATTATGGTCGCCGAGTGGCTCACCCTCTCTTCTTGCACCGAACAGGAGAACGTCATGCGCTACACCGTTCACTGGACCGCCCCTTCGGGCCCTTCCACGGAACTGCATGCCCTCGGGGCGAGGGCCGCCGAGCGGGCCATGACCTTTGCGAGCATGGGCGCCGAGGAGGTCTATGTGGAGACCAGCGACGGACGGGTGTTCCGGGCGCCGGCGCAGATGGCCGCCCTGGTTCAGTACGCGCAGACCGCTGACGCTGAGTAGAACAGAGGCGGACGGCGGCAATGCCCACGGCCGGCCTTCCGAGGCGGGCCGATCAGGAGCCGACGAGCTGCCATTCGAAGACGAGCTGGCGAAGCCGCGTCTGGGCGGCGCGGCGGGCCTCGTCGAAGGTCGCGTAGCTCTGCGCGCCGTAGCGCCGCGGCTCCCCCTTCTCGACGATGGAGCAGACGAAGCGGCCCGGAAGCCGCCAGCAGGGTCTCACATCGATGGAGTAGGGATGGTCGTTCCGGTCAGCCATGCGGGCATGGTGCCATGCCCTGCGGCAGCGACCAAGGCGCGGCGACACCGCACGGCGTTCACATTTGTAAGGACGCGCGTCCCCGCACCGGATGGGCGACCTCAGGTCTCGTCCTGATCCTTCGCGGGACGCAACGAGCGCTCGATCGTCTCCAGAACGGTCGTGGCGAGCACCGCATCGGGATCGTCACGGAACAGCACATCGCGCAGCATGGCGAGGTAGCCTTCGAGGCGCTCGTCGTAATGGTCGGAATCGATCGAACGCAGCACGCTTGCCAGGAAACCCACCGCCATCTGGTGCGCCACCTGCTTGGCGCCGAGTTCGGCGAGCCCTTCGGCGAGGTTCGTCACCGCCGCATCGTGCCGGGCGCTGACGGCGGCCAGCGCCGTCAATTGCTGGGTCTGGTCCATCGGGTCGGGTCCTCGGAAACGCGGCGAGAGGGAGGGCGGGAAGCGGGCCGGGCGGTCGGGATCGGAGCTTACAGCTTCGCGTCGGCGAAGCGGCGGAACGCCTCCAGCGTCTCGGCGCTGACATGGTGCTCGATCCCCTCCGCGTCGCGTCGGGCCGTCTCGGCACTGACGCCCACGGCGCGCAGGAAGCGCTCGACGATACGGTGGCGCTCCCGCGACTGCTCGGCCAGCGCCTGCCCCGCCGGGGTGAGAAACACGCCGCGATAGGGCCGCTGCTGCACGAGGCCGTCCTCGGCAAGCCGCTTGAGCATCTTGGCGACCGTCGGCTGGGCCACGCCGAGGCGGGCGGCGATATCGACCTGCCGCGCCTCGCCGCCATCGCCGATCAGGTCGGCGATCAGCTCGACGTAATCCTCCACCAGTTCGAGACGGCGCGCCTCGCGGGCCTGCCGGAAGCTCTCGACATGGACCTCCGCGTCGACGAGCGGCACATCCGCGCCCGCCTCGGGTGCCGGCTTCTGCCCCATCTCTCGCCCCATATCTCGCGACGCATCCTGCATGAGGCGGCGGGCTCCTCCATCTCGGGCGCGGCCTGATTGGCCCACGCCTCATTGGGTCGTCAAAGGTCTTCACGAAACACCCGGCGCACGGACCGCGCCTCAGCAGGAACGATGGAAAGCGCGATCACTCCGCCCGGTGTTTCGAGGAACCCGTGCCGACGTGTTTAACCTAAGCGCCCCATGGCCGGGAACCCGGCTGGAAGCCCCTTGATCTCAGCTTCGGCGCAGCTTTATAGCTCATGCTATAAGGCCATGCTGTGTGCGGGTGCGAATGCATCGCCCGGCTCTCCTGCGCCGGTCCGCTCCATCGGAGCGCGGGGCAGGGGCAATCGACACCCCGATGCGAATGGAAGCGGTGATGGATCAGGTTCGGCCGGCACCGCCCCGGCAAGCCCCTGCGGAACCGAGCCTCGGCGCGCTCAATGGCAGCGTGCCGGTGCGGGCGGGCGGGTCCTGGCTGTGGCGGCTCTTCGCCTTCATCGGGCCGGGCTACATGATCTCGGTCGGCTATATGGACCCGGGCAACTGGGCCACCGACATCGCCGGCGGCGCCCAGTTCGGCTACACGCTGCTCTCTGTCATCCTGCTTTCGAACCTGATGGCGATCGTGCTGCAGGCACTCGCCGCGCGGCTCGGCATCGCCACCGGCCTCGACCTCGCTCAGGCCTGCCGCGAGCGAACCTCGCGGCCCGTGAGCATTGCGCTCTGGCTGATCTGTGAAGCGGCGATCATCGCCTGCGACCTCGCTGAGGTGATCGGCACGGCCATCGCCCTCAAGCTGCTGTTCGGCATCCCCCTGACGCTGGGCGCGATCCTCACCGCGCTCGACGTGTTCGTGGTGCTGCTTCTGCTGCGCCGGGGCTTCCGGGCGCTGGAGGCCTTCGTGATCGGCCTCCTGACGATCATCTTCGTCTGCTTCGGCCTGCAGATCGCGATGGCGGCACCGCCGATCCAGGCGGTTCTCGGCGGCTTCGTGCCCTCGCGGGAGATCGTGACCAACCCGGCCGCGCTCTACATCGCCATCGGCATCATCGGCGCGACCGTGATGCCGCACAATCTCTACCTCCACTCCTCGATCGTGCAGACGCGGGCCTATCCGCGCACCGATCAGGGCCGGCGCGAGGCCCTGCGCTTCGCCGTCACCGATTCGACGGTGGCGCTGATGCTGGCGCTGTTCGTCAACGCCGCGATCCTGATCATGGCCGCCTCCGTGTTCCACGCGGGCGGGCGCACCGATGTCGAGGAGATCGAGCAAGCCTACGAGTTGCTCTCGCCCTTGCTCGGCGTCGGCGTGGCCTCGACGCTGTTTGCCGTGGCCCTCCTGGCATCCGGCCTCAACTCGACGGTGACCGCGACGCTGGCGGGCCAGATCGTGATGGAGGGCTTCCTGCGGCTGCGCCTGCCGCCCTTCGCCCGGCGGCTGGTGACGCGGGGCATCGCCATCGTCCCCGTGGTGTTCGTCACCGCCCTCTACGGCGAGCAGGGCACGGCCAGGCTCCTCGTGCTGAGCCAGGTGGTGCTCTCGATGCAGCTGCCCTTCGCGGTGATCCCGCTGGTGCGCTTCGTCTCCGACCGGCGGCTGATGGGCCCGCTCGTGATCCCCGGCTGGCTGAAGGGGCTGTCCTGGGTGATCGCCGGCATCATCGTGGCTCTGAACGTGAAGCTGCTGGTCGACACGCTCGCCGGCCTCTGACGCGACGGCGCCTCAGGCGTCGGCCGCACGCAGATGCGCCACGAAATCCTGCGCGAAGGGCGGAAGGCCTGCCAGATCGCGCAGGCAGAGCTTGAGGTCGCGCGCCGCCCAGGGATCCTCCAGCGGGACGGGCGCGATGCTCATCGTGCGCTTGGCCCGCCGCGCGGTGGTTTCCGGCACGATGCCGAGGCCGACGCCGCATTCCACGAGGCGGCAGACCGCGTCGAAGCTGCGCAACTGAACCCGCAGCCGCATCGGCCGGCCGATGCGGGAGGCCTTGGCCGCGAGAAAGCGGGTCAGGGCGCTCGGCCGGTCGAGGCCGACGAGATCGTGCTCCAGCACCTCCGCGAAGCCGAGGCTGTCGCGGCCGGCGAGCGGGTGGCCGGCGGCGACCACCACCACGAAGCGGTCGTGGCGGAAGGGGAAGGTCTGGAGCGTGCCGGTATCGACGGTGCCCGCGACGATGCCGAGATCGGCCGCCCCGTCGGCCACCATGCCGACGATCTCGTCGGAGGTTCGCTCCTCGATATCGACGCTGACCCCGGTGTGCAGGGCGAGATAGGCGGAAAGCGCCTCGGGCAGGAATTCGGTGAGCGCGTTGGTGTTCGATAGAACCCGGATCTGGCCGACCGCGCCGCCCGCGAACACGGAAAGATCGCCTTGCAGCCGCTCGATCTGGCCCATGATCTCGCGGGCATGGGCCAGCAGGGTGCGGCCGGCGGGCGTCACCGTCACACCCTGGCGCCCGCGGACGAGAAGTGCCGCGCCAAGCGACGTCTCCATCGCCCGCACCCGCGCCGAGGCGGCGGCGAGCGCGAGGTTCGCCCGCTCGGCCCCATGAGTGATCGAACCGGCCTCGACGACGTGGCGGAACAGGTTCAGATCGACGAGATCGAAGCGCATCACAGGTTGAATTCAACAAGGCGCTCTGCCCCGCCGCATTCGCGCGGGTTGGAGCGAGGAAGGGTCATAAAGCCTATCACAAGAGCGTGAGCCGGGCATCAGCCTTCGCGAGCGGCGAAGGCACCCACCACGAAAGCCGAATTGCGAACGCTTCCAATTCGCGTTTGAAGCGCACTCATGAGCGCGGCAACCGCCAGCATTTTCGGGGGACAGGGCACGGTCGTCGCGGCCGGGGGCCTGCTCGTGCTGTGCATGGGGCTGTGGGCGACCGGGCTCGTGGCCGAGATCGTCACGGCGCTGATGTTCTTCGCGCTGGCGATGCTGCTCAAGCTCGCCCCGGCGCAGACGGTGTTTTCCGGCTTTGCCTCCTCCGCCTTCTGGCTGGTGACGAGCGGCATGGTGGTCGGGCTCGCCATGAACCGGACAGGGCTGGGCGACCGGCTCGCGCGCAGGCTGGCGGCGCGGCTGCCGGCCTCCTATCCGGGATTCATCGCCGGGCTCGTTGCCTTCTCCTTCGCGCTGGCCTTCGTGATGCCGTCCAATCTCGGCCGCATCGCCCTGATGGTGCCCGTGGTGATCGCCCTGTGCGACGCCTTCGGGTTGGAGGCCGGGCGACCGGGCCGGACGGGAGCGCTGCTCGCCTTCGGGATCGCCACGCCGATGCTCTCGGCGGCGATCCTGCCCGCCAACGTGCCGAACCTCGTCATGGCCGGCACCGCCGAGACGCTGTTTGATATCCATCTCAGCTATCTGCCGTATCTCTTTCTGCATGCTCCGGTTCTCGGCCTCGTCAAGGGCGCGCTGCTCGTCGCCTGCACGATCCTGATCTTTCCTGATCGCCTCGACGGGACGCGGCCCGAACTGCCGCCGCTGCCGCCGTTATCGGCCGAGGAGCGGCGCCTCTCGGTGATCCTTGCCGTGATGCTGGCGCTCTGGCTGAGCGACGGCTGGCACGGCATCCCGCCGGCCTGGATCGGGCTCGCCGCCGCGGTGATCTGCCTGCTGCCGGGCGTCGGCGTCCTGTCCTCGGCGAGTTTCGGTGAGATCCCGCTGCGGACCTGCTTCTACGTCGCCGCCCTGTTCGGGCTGACGGCGGTGGTCAACGAGACCGGGCTCGGGGCCGATCTCGGCCATGCGCTCCTCGCGGTCGCCCCGCTGGAGCCGGGCGCGCCCGCCCAGAACTTCGCGACCCTGACCGGCCTGTCGATCGGCTTCCTGTTCACCGCCACCGCCAACGGCGCGCCGGCCCTCTACACGGCGCTGGCGGAGGAGTTCGCGCGGGCCAGCGGCTTCGACCTGATGAGCGTGCTGATGGTGCAGGTGGTCGGCTACTCGACGCTGTTCCTGCCCTATCAGGCGCCGCCCATCATCATGACGATGGATCTCGGCCGCCTGTCCCTGGCCAACGCGACCAAGCTCACCCTCGCCACGGGCGTCGCCTCGCTCATCGTTGCGACCCCTCTTGCCTATTTCTGGTTCAGGCTGACCGGGAGACTGGCATGAGACAGATCCGCGCGATCGTCAGCTTGACCAATGCTGCACCGCAGCACCGGCATTGCCGGCCAGAGCCGAGCGCCCTAACCCTTCCCTGGAATTTATCCAGTCTTCGACGCGAGGATCGTGAGCCGCGATGAACCCAACCGTCAGACCTACGGTCGCCCAGCCGCTCTCACCCCATCTCCAGATCTACCGCTGGACATGGACCATGGCGATGTCGGTGTTCCACCGCGTCACCGGCACGGCGCTCTATGGCGGCACCTTCCTCGTCGCGGTGTGGCTGGTGGCGCTCGCCTCCGGTCCGCGCGCCTACGACACGGTGGCGTGGTTCTTCGGTTCGTGGGCCGGGCGCGCCATCCTGTTCGCCTATACCTGGGTGCTGCTGCACCACATGCTCGGCGGCCTTCGCCACTTCATCTGGGATGCGGGCTACGGCTTCGACCGCGACCGTCGCCTGGCGCTCGCCCGCGCCACGCTGATCGGCTCCATCACCCTGACCATCGTGATCTGGGCGATCGCCCTGCTCGTGCGCTGAGGCTCGCCATGTCCCAGGTCGACAATCGCCAGAACACCGCGCTCTCCATGCGCACGCCCCGCGCCCGGGTGAAGGGCCTCGGCGCTTCGGGCCACGGCGCCGGCCATTTCTGGCTGCAGCGCCTGACCGGCGCCTCGAACGCGCTCCTGATGCTCGCCTTCGTGGTCATCATCGCGCTGATGGCCGGGCGGACCTATCCGCAGGCGGTCGCGCTGGTGTCGCACCCGCTCGTTGCGATCATCCTGATCCTGGCCGTGGTGTCGGTGACGATCCACATGCGTCTCGGCATGCAGACGGTCATCGAGGACTACGTGCACAGCCACGGCCTCAAGTTCGCGGCGCTCATCGCCAACACCTTCTACGCGGTCGCAGTGGCCGCCGCCTGCCTCTACGCGATCCTCCGCGTGAGCCTGGGCGGCCTCGCCTGATCGTCGTCACGGAACCAAGGATTCACGCCATGGCCTCCAACGGAATGAACGGCGGCGCGCCCGCCTACGCCATCATCGACCACACCTTCGACGTGGTGATCGTCGGCGCCGGCGGCGCGGGTCTGCGCGCCACGGTCGGCTGCTCCCAGGCTGGCCTGCGCACCGCCTGCATCACCAAGGTGTTCCCGACCCGCTCGCACACCGTGGCGGCGCAGGGCGGCATCTCCGCTTCGCTCGGCAATATGGGCCCGGACGACTGGCGCTGGCACATGTACGACACCGTGAAGGGGTCGGACTGGCTCGGCGACCAGGACGCGATCGAGTACCTCGTGCGCAACGCCCCCGCCGCCGTCTACGAGCTGGAGCACTGGGGTGTGCCCTTCTCGCGTACGGACGAGGGCAAGATCTACCAGCGGCCCTTCGGCGGCATGACCACGGATTACGGCAAGGGCACCGCCCAGCGCACCTGCGCCGCGGCCGACCGCACCGGCCACGCCATGCTCCACACGCTCTACGGGCAGGCGGTGAAGAACAAGACCCAGTTCTTCATCGAGTACTTCGCCCTCGACCTGATCATGGACGAGGACGGCCGCTGCCGCGGCGTGTTGGCGATCGATCAGGCCACCGGCGAGATCCACCGCTTCCGCGCCCAGCAGACCATCCTCGCCACCGGCGGCTACGGCCGCGCCTACTTCTCGGCGACCTCGGCCCATACCTGCACCGGTGACGGCAACGCCATGGTGCTGCGCGCCGGCCTGCCGCTGCAGGACATGGAGTTCGTGCAGTTCCACCCCACCGGCATCTACGGCGCCGGCTGCCTCATCACGGAAGGCGCCCGCGGCGAGGGCGGCTACCTCACGAACTCGGAGGGTGAGCGCTTCATGGAGCGCTACGCGCCGTCGGCCAAGGATCTCGCCTCCCGCGACGTGGTCTCACGCTCGATGACCATGGAGATCCGCGACGGGCGCGGCGTCGGCAAGGAAGGCGACCACATCTTCCTGCATCTCGACCATCTCGACCCGAAGATCCTGCACGAGCGCCTACCGGGCATCTCGGAATCGGCAAAAATCTTCGCGGGCGTGGACGTGACCAAGGAGCCGATCCCGGTCCTGCCGACGGTCCACTACAACATGGGCGGCATCCCGACGAACTTCCACGGCGAGGTGCTGACCCTCAAGAACGGCAACCCCGACACGGTCGTGCCCGGCCTGATGGCGCTGGGCGAGGCCGCCTGCGTCTCGGTGCACGGCGCCAACCGCCTCGGCTCGAACTCGCTGATCGACCTCGTGGTGTTCGGCCGCGCCGCCGGCCTGCGCTGCGCCGACATCGTCGAGCCCGATGCCCGCCAGCCGGAACTGCCGAAGGGCTCGGCCGACAAGGCGCTCGCGCGCCTCGACCGCTTCCGCTACGCCGACGGCGGCACCCCGACCGCGCAATTGCGCGACCGGATGCAGCGGACGATGCAGAACAACTGCGCCGTCTTCCGCACCGGCGAGGTGCTGGAGGAGGGCAAGGGCCTGATCCACGAGGTCTGGCGCGGCGTCTCCGACATCGCGATCACCGACCGTTCGCTGGTGTGGAACACCGATCTGCTCGAGACCCTGGAATTCGACAACCTGATCGGTCAGGCGGTCGTGACCATGGAATCGGCGGTCAACCGCAAGGAAAGCCGCGGCGCGCATGCCCGTGAGGACTTCCCCGACCGCGATGACAAGGAATGGATGAAGCACACGCTCGCGTGGCTCGACCAATCCAAGCACGGCGTCGAGATCGATTACCGCCCGGTCCACACCTACACGATGTCGAACGACATCCAGTACATCGAGCCGAAGGCACGGGTGTACTGATGCAGCCCGCGGCGCCGTCGGTCGAGCGGGGAGGGGCGGGGACGATGATCCCGGCCCCGCGTCGCCTCGTGCAGGCCGTCCTGTTCGCCGCGGCGGGGTTGCTGCTGATCGTGTCGGCCACGGCGCGGGGACCGGATTTCGACTTCCCGGCCGAGGTCGCCGGGTTCAGTCGCGGCCCCCGCACGGATTACGAGGCTCGGGCACCGGGCCTCGGCTACTCCGTCGTCTACACGAACGAGCGCTGGAAGGCGGACGTCTACGTCTACGATGCTGGTGTGGCGAACATCCCCGACGGGCCGTCCTCACCGGCGGTCACCGGGCAGCTCGCGCAGGCGGCCAGCGACGTCAGGACGGCGGTGGCGCAGGGCATCTACCGTGGCAGCGAGGATCGCGGCGCGGTGCGCCTGCCGGGGGAAGCGGGCGCCAAGTTCACCTGCCGCGCCTTCGCCATCGACCACCCGGCCCTCGGCCCCACCGAGAGCCTGCTCTGCCTCACCGGTCTGCGCGGCCAATTCGTGAAGTTCCGCCTGTCCGGCCCGACCGCGAAGCAAGCTCCGAAGGCGGAAGCCGAGCAGTTCATGACCGGCTGGCTCGACCGGCAATAGGATTTTCGCAACTCGGAGCGCGCCGCAAGGCCGCCGCACCTCAGAGGCACAGGACATGGCCCAGTTCAATCTTCCCAAGAACTCCCAGGTCACCGAAGGCAAGACCTGGCCGGCGCCGGACGGGGCAAAGAACCTCCAGACGTTCCGGATCTATCGCTGGAACCCGGATGACGGGAAGAACCCGCGCATCGACACCTACAAGGTCGATCGCGACGATTGCGGCCCGATGGTCCTCGACGCCCTGCTGTGGATCAAGAACAAGGTCGATCCGACGCTGGTCTTCCGCCGCTCCTGCCGCGAGGGCATCTGCGGCTCCTGCGCCATGAACATTGAGGGCCAGAACGCGCTCGCCTGCACCATGGGCATCGACGAGTGCAAGAGCCCCGACAACGCCCTGCCGTTCCTGACCCGCAAGGACAAGGACGGGGCGGTGAAGATCTATCCGCTGCCGCACATGCCGGTCCTGAAGGACCTCGTGCCGGATCTGACCAACTTCTACGCCCAGCACGCATCGATCGAGCCCTGGCTTCAGACCGAGACGCCCGCGCCCGAGAAGGAGTGGAAGCAGACGCCCGAGGACCGCGCCCGGCTCGACGGCCTGTACGAGTGCATCCTGTGCGCCTGCTGCACCACGAGCTGCCCGAGCTACTGGTGGAACGGCGACAAGTTCCTCGGTCCGGCAGCCCTGCTCCAGGCCTATCGCTGGCTGATCGACAGCCGCGACGAGAATACCGGTGAGCGCCTCGACGGGCTGCATGATCCGTTCCGGCTCTACCGCTGCCACACGATCATGAACTGCGCCAACACCTGCCCGAAGAATCTCAATCCGGCCAAGGCGATCGCCGAGATCAAGAAGATGATGGTCGAGCGCGAAGTCTGATTTCTTCGCCGCAGGACAACCACCGAGACGATGCTCGAGAGCCGCGCCCGATCCAGGCGCGGCTCTCGCCGTTTCGGCACGCCAGGGGCGGGGCTCCTCGACTGAGGCAGGGCCGCCACACCGCCGCAAAAACCTGGGCGTGTACGGCTTTTCCCGGCCTCGGCATGCAGCCTGCCTTGCCGCAAGCGCATTTGGCCCTGAGGGCAAGCGCGACCGTTGCGTGTTTGTGTGGGGGGTCTTTGATGACGCGTGGGTTCCTGTCGAAAGCCGCCTGTCTCGCGCTGGCCGCGAGCGTCGGCGCCTGCGCCTCCAATCGCTTCGAGGGGCCCCGCGAGCGTCCGCGGCCCCAGGCGGCGCTCGAATCCGCCACGCCCGCTCTGCCCGCCGGCACGGTGACGAGCGAGCCGCTCGCGCCCCCGCCGGGCGCCTCGGCCGCACCGGGCGAGCCGCCGCCCCCGAGCGTCGCCGCCGCCCCCTCGCAGGCGATCGAGCCGCCGCCCCCGCCCGCGCCGCCGCCGGTGGTCGCGACCGGGCGCTCCTCGGTGGTGGGCTCGTGGAACGCCACCGATGCGGCGGGAAGCTGCAAGGTCTCGCTGTCGAGCACGCCCTCGCTCGACCTCTACAAGGCCTCGGCCGCGGGTTGCGGCAACAAGGATCTCGCCAAGGTCTCGGCCTGGGATTTCCGTGATGGCGAGGTCTATCTCTACCAGCCGGGCGGCACCGTCACCGCGCGCCTGCGGCAGGCCGGCGGCGGACTCGAAGGTGCGCTCTCGAAATCCGGCGCGCAGCTCTCGATGGCCCGCTGAGGCGCGCTCCCCTCAGGGGTTCACCCGCACCCCGAGCAGCACCGTATGCGCCTCGTAGGTCGAGAGCGGGATGGTGCTGTTCAGCGTCGAGTAGATGTAGCTGCCGCGTAAGGCGAGCCAGCGGTTGAAGCGGTAATCGAGCCGGGCGGTGGCGGAATAGCCCCGCTCGCGGATGCGCACGCCGTCGTAGTTGGTGGAGAGGTAAGCGCCACCCAGCGTGATCGAGAAGTTGCGCAAGAGGTCGTGCTGCACTTCGAGCGTGGCGGCGTCGGTGAAAGCGCCGCTGGAGCCCGGCACCGCGGTCTCGATTATCCCGGTCTGCTGGTTGAACCGCACCGTGGTCAGCGGCGAGACCGACCAGACCAAAGCCGCGTTGACGACCGGCGCGGTGATGTCCTGCAGCGTGCGATCGATGTAGGAGCGGTGCTGCAGCCCGCCCGAGATCTCCGCCGTCAGCGTGCTGTTGAGCGCCACCGTCGCGCCCGCGGTGAAAGCGACGCCGTCGGAATCGCGGCGCAGGCCGAACTGGTCCACCGGCGTGTCGTAGACGCGGGTATCGAGGAAGGTCTCGACGAAGGGCGTGATCGCGGGCGAGATCTCGTATCCGGCGCGCAGGCGCAGGCCGTACTGGTTGGCGTCGCGGTCGCTCTGGATGATCGTGGTGCCGTTGCCGAGCTGCGCATCCTCGAAGACCGAGCGGTCGATCGAGCCGCGCAGCGAGAGTTGCAGCCGGTTGAAGTTTTCCTGCACCCCCGCCGTGGCGCCGTAGGTGGCGAAAATCGGCCGGCTCGTCGCCCCGCCCGCGCCGAGATCCGGGCTGCCGAGGCGTTGGCTGTCGAGCAGGAAGCGGGTCTCCAGATCGATGCGGGTGTCGCGGTCGACGTCGATGCGCATCCGGGCGGTGCCCACCGCATTGGGGCGGCTCGCCTCGGGGCTCTGCGGATATTCGAGGTAGCTGCCGCGCATCTCGGCGGTGAGTTCGCTCGCCGACCACTCGCTGCGCAGCGCCAGTTCCGCCTCGCTGCGGAGCGTCAGGGAGGGCCGCAGGCGGTTGCCGCCGATCTGGTCGGGGTTCGAATCGTAACCGACGCTCTGGGTGAAGGCCGGCAGCAGCGTGAAGGTGCCGAGGTGGATGCCAAGCGGCGCATAGGCGGTGTCGGCGGGGATCGGCCGGCGGAGCGCGGTGCCGAGCAGCAGCCCGGCGGCGTTGGGCAGGCCGAGCCCGAGGATCGGCGCCGGCAGCGGCACGCCGGAGACAGGCGTCTGGATCACCGGGGTGAGGCGCAGATCGGTGATCGTCTGCTGCGTGCGGGTCTGCGTGATCTGGCGGGTGGCCGAGCCGAGCCGGCGCGGGGGCGCCGCGCGCAGGCGCAAGAGAGAGGGCCGGGCCGGGATGCCCCGCGTCGCGGCGGAGCCGGGCAGGCTCGTCGCGCTGCGGAAGCGCGGCAGGCGCGCCACCGTCGGCTCCTCGCTCTCGGGGGAGGGGGCCGGATTCGTGCTCGTGCCGCTGCCGAGCGGGGCGGGGGACGAGAAGGCGCCGGTGCCGCGAAGGGCGCTCGGCGCGTCGAAGGCGGAGCGGCGCGGGCGGCCCGCGGTCGCCGGTTCGGAGGGGGTGCGCGCGCGCGGGTTCGACGCCGTGCTCGGGGCGGGCTCGGCCTGCGACGGGGCGGGCGTCTCCTGCGCCAGGGCGGGCGCCCCGAGCAGGGCAGGGAGCAGCGCCAGAGCGAGCGCCCCGCGGCGCCCCCCGTGCTTGTCCCCGTTCGGCCGCTCGCGTGACACCGGCAGCGCTCTTTCCGTGCAGATTGCCCTGGATACGGCCGGCGGCCCGTGGACGGGGCGGCGTTCCGTGTCCGGCCGGCGCCCCATGGTTAACGGGGCTACATCGAGCATGGTTAACGTGCCGTTGCGGGGCGAACCCGCGGCCTGTCCCGCGGTGGGTAGCCCCCGTGCGGCCACAGTCGCGGGCGAAGAGGGCGGATAAGGAATCGCGAGAGCCCGGCGCCGGGCTTCGAGACGGAAACGACAGCTTCATGGCCCTGGCACAGCGGATCGAGGACCGGAACCGGACGGACGGGGCGGCGCGGGCGCCCGCCATCGCCTCGGCGCTGCGGACCATCGAGACCGAGCGCGAGGGCCTGGCCTGCCTGATGGCCGCGATCGACAACGGCCTCGGCGAGCCCTTCGCGCAGGCCGTCGAGCGGATCGGCGCGGCGCGCGGCCGGGTGATCTGCACCGGGATGGGCAAGTCCGGCCACGTCGCCCGCAAGATCGCGGCGACCTTCGCCTCCACCGGCACGCCCGCCCTCTACGTCCACCCGGCCGAGGCGAGCCACGGCGATCTCGGCATGATCCAGCCCGACGACGTGGTGCTGGCGCTGTCGTGGTCGGGTGAGACCACGGAACTGGCCGACATCATCGGCTACACCCGGCGCTACCGCGTCGGCCTCGTGGCGATCACCTCGAACGCCGCCTCGACGCTGGGCCGCGAGGCCGACACCTGCCTCGCCTTGCCGAAGGCCAAGGAGGCCTGCCCGAACGGGCTCGCCCCTACCACCTCGACGGCGATGCAGCTCGCGCTCGGCGACGCGCTCGCCGTGGCGCTCTTGGAGGCCCGCGGCTTCTCCGCCCGCGACTTCTCCGTGTTCCATCCCGGCGGCCGGCTCGGCGCCTCGCTGCGGCAGGTGCGCGAGGTCATGCATGGCGGGACGCACCTGCCCGTGGTGGCCCTCGGCACCGCGATGCGGGCGGCCGTGGCCGAGATCGACGCCAAGGGGTTCGGCTCGGTCCTCGTGGTCGATGAGGCGGGCGCGCTCGCCGGCATCCTCACCGACGGCGACGTGCGCCGCGCCGTCTTCTCCCGCGAGGGGCTGGACCGCCTGCCGGTCGAGGCGGTGATGACGAAGAACCCCCGCACGATCACGCCCGAGACCCTGCTCGCCAAGGCGCTTCAGATCCAGGAGGCGATGAAGATCACCGCGCTCGTGGTGGTGGACCAGGGCCGCCCCGTCGGCCTCGTGCATTACCACGACCTGCTGCGCACCGGCGTGGCCTGAGGCGCGGGAAGGCCCGTCCGCCCACCCGCCGCCGCATCCCGAGGGGCCGCGACGCGGCCTCGAAGGATGCCTCGGACATTGCGCGACGTCGGGAACGCCGCTCAAAGCCGCCGCGCCGGCACCTCCGGATGAGGCCGAGGCTCGGACGCGCCCGTCGCCCCGACCGGTCGAAGAGCGTCGTCTCGAAAACACGTTTCCCCCCGCAGCCCTGAATCCGGACCCGGAGGACGGCTGGCCGATCGGCCGGCGGGATACGCATCGGATACAAACCCCGAGGGGGACGCGGGACGCCGCGAAACCTCCGGATGGGTATGTGAGACTTTGCCGGTTTCCCGGCGTCCCGCGGAGGGGCCGCTTCCCCATCACGGGAAGCCGTCCCTCCGTTTTGGCGTCACGGTCTCTCCACCGGCATCGACCCCGGATCTAGGCGCTGTGGGACCCTCGGCCCGCCTCCCCGTGAGGGGAGAGGGAACCTCGGCAGACGGCTATGGGCGGACTCGTCCGCACCGGACCTCGTATTGGGCCCGGCTCCGGTTGTTCCTGGGCGCCGACCCGAGACCGGCCTATGGCCCCATCCCGCGTTGGCGTTGTGTCGCGCACAGCGCCCGAGGCGATGGCGACCGGGCCACCGACGCGGGAACCACCCCACCTCCCAACGAGCCTCGCCGGCCGGTCACCGGAAAAGCTCCCCCGGTTGGTCCGGGAGGCGAGTGGGGTGGGTTGTAGGATTTTTTGTCTATTTTGTCAAGGAATTTATCATGTAACTGCGAAATACGCCGCAGCAGGTTCCAGCAATGTGGCTCGTTGCAGCGAACGCAACCTAGTGTAAGCTCCGAGGACACATGCGAGGCGGAATGCTTCGTCCTTCGACGCTAAAATCGTGGTCTTACCGGTATGGCTAGCGTAGCGTTTGACACATTCATAGACGATTCTCTCTCAAATATTTCAACCATTTCCCAGCTTCAGAGCTTGCTAAACAAACGCGTACTGAGCCTCGCAAACGACTTTGAGGATGGCAAGTGGAGATACAAGAGATTTCAGAGCTATTTATGGGACAATATTGCCCAGACGGCTTTGTCAGAACAAGAACGCGCAGCTTTATACGATCAGAGTCACTCCAGCTTAGTAGCAGCCGCCCGGAACTTGAGACTCACAGATAAAGATGAAGTTGGCCAGGGGAGCGAAATTGCTGAAGTTTTTCTTTATGGCTTGATGAAGAATCACTATAAAGCCCTACCTGTTGTTCCAAAAATATTTTACAAACAAAATACTCAAGACAACGCAAAGGGAGCAGATAGTGTTCATATCGTCCTTAATGCAGAAGCAACCGATTTCACTCTTTGGTTCGGTGAGGCAAAATTCTATAATTCTATAGCTGACGCTCGTTTAGATGCCATAGTTACATCCGTATATACGAGCTTAGGTACGGATAAATTAAAGAAGGAGAACTCTATAATAACAAATGTATCTGATATCGATATTCTAAATATTCCCGCTGCTTTACGAGAAAAAATCAAGGCATCGTTGAGCAACCAGATATCGATTGACCTGATCAAACCCCGGATTCATGTTCCGATTCTAATATTGCATCAATGCACTAAAACTGCGGCCTGCTCCGATTTATCGGCAACGTACAAACAATCGATCATTAAATATCACACTGAGCGCGCCGGATCTTACTTTCTAAAGCAGAAATCCAAATCATCAACAGTACATCTATATGATAAAATAAATTTCCACATGATCTTGTTTCCCGTTCCGAACAAAAAAGCCATTGTCGAAAAATTTACTGCCACAGCAACGTTCTATAAGGGAGTTGCGTAATGGAAATATTTGCCACCTGCTCTGAGATAAACGACTTACTAAATGCGGGGAATAGCCTTGCAGCTCGCAACTTGCTGATAAAGTTACTTAGCACGATAGACGGGCGGAAAAATCCGTACCCACAAGTTCTTAATCAATTAATTCGAACAACCGGGCTTTTCCCTTATTTGCAACTTGAGAACGCAACTTGGGATCAAAAGTTTGTTCATGAGGCATTCGCTGTTGATGTAGGAAACCGGACAGCAACGCTTCACCGCGAGCAATCAAGTGTTTTATCAAAGTTGCTCAGCGGGAAAAACATCGCAGTGAGCGCTCCAACAAGCTTTGGAAAAAGTTTCATCATCGATGCATTTATAGCAGCAAAGCAGCCAAATACAATAGTTATTATTGTTCCAACCATCGCATTAATGGACGAGACTCGTCGGCGTCTATATAAAAAATTCTCGCGAGAATACAATATAGTGACTGCAGCCGATACCCCTCTTGAGAGCCGCAACATCTTAATATTTCCACAAGAGCGCGCGTTCGGATACGCAGAAAAACTGCCTAGTATAGATCTGCTAGTTATTGATGAATTCTACAAGGCCAGCATTGCACATGACAAGGAACGGGCGCCATCCCTCATCAAAGCAATTTTGAAACTTTCGCGCAGCGCTAAGCAGCGCTACTACCTCGCCCCAAATATAAAAAAGCTAGCCGATAACGTGTTTACTCGCGACATGGAGTTTATCGAGCTACTAGATTTTAACACTGTGTTTTTGGAAAAACACGAAATATACAAGGAAATTAAAGGTGATGTCGCCAGAAAAGGGAATGCGCTCCTGAAAATTATATCAAAAAGGACGGAAAAATCTCTGATATACGCCGGCACATACTCTGAAATAGGAAATATATCAACTTTAGTCATCAAACACATGACCAAAGTTGATAGGCCGCATACGTCGCATTTTGCTCGCTGGCTTCGTACGAATTATCAGCCCAATTGGTCGGTAGCAGACCTCGCTGAGAGGGGAGTTGGTGTTCATAACGGGCAAATGCATCGCTGCTTGAGCCAACTCCAAATACGTCTCTTCGAGCACGAGAAAGGCTTCGATAGTATCGTTTCCACGTCCTCAATCATTGAAGGGGTCAATACATCTGCACAAAATGTAATAGTTTGGAAAAGCAAATTAGGGCGCAGCAACCTGAAGGATTTTACATATAGAAATATTATCGGCCGTGGTGGTCGGATGTTCAAACACTTTATTGGTCACATTTACTTACTCGATGCTCCTCCACCGGAAGAAGAGACTCAACTTGATATTTCGTTTCCAGATGGAATTTTGGGCAGCCTCGACGAGAGTCAAGATAAAGCTAGCCTAACTGAAAAACAGATAGAACGTATTGTTGAATATAAGAATCAGATGTCGAGCATTATTGGACCTGAAAACTTCTCCAAGCTGAGAAAAGATGGTGCATTACAAGATAGCGACTCCGATTTTCTACTATCTCTTGCAAGAAATTTTGCGTCCAGTCCTCAGGAGTGGCGGGGATTTGGATATTTGAATTCAGAAAATCCAAACGATTGGGACAGGATGCTTTACAAAGTAGTTGGTCTCAAACCATCAGGATGGGATGCGTCTTGGTCAAACGTAGTTACTGTGACTAAAGCATTGGCCCGCAATTGGCAAAGTGATATACCACAGCTCCTTAGTGCGCTCTCGCCGCATAATATTGATATTGAAGATTTTTTCAAACTTGAACGCGCGATAACTTTCAAGCTCGCTACTTTATTAAACGACGTCAATGAACTTCAAAAAATCATAATCAACCCTTCGATTGATATTGGCGGCTTCGTTGGTAAACTTAGTCATGCCTTCCTTCCTCCGGCCGTGTATCATCTTGAGGAATATGGTTTGCCACGTATGATTTCTCGGAAAATACATCGTTCAGGACTTATCAATTTTACAAGCAGTGAACTTGACCTGCGCCGCGCACTAATTTTATTTCGTCAGCTTGGATTAGATGAGATACTCAAGACTGAGGGCTTAAGCAATTTCGACAAATATGTGATTCGATTCTTCTTCGATGGCATTGTTCCTGAGAATCCAGTGATCATCGACCATATACGATGAGAATATTTATAATTTAATTTTATAATTAGAATGATCCCGTCTATACCAATAGACTGGTATCGAATCGGGTGTCCAATGAGACATGCTCGTCTCTCAAACTAAAACATAGCCACCAAACCCACCCCAACTACCATCAAAACCGCCCCGGCAATGCGGAAAGCGCCCGCCGGGTGCATCGGGAACCCGATCCAGCCGAAGTGGTCGAGCACGAGCGAGGCGAGCACGCCCACGGTGACGATGATGCCCAAAAAGGTCGCCGCGCCGATGGCGGGGGAGGCGTAGAGCTGGGCCAGGATCAGCAGGATGCTCAAAAAACCGCCGAGCCACGCCCACCAGGGCACCTGCCCGAGTTGCTGGCCGGTGGGGAGTTCGAGTTTGCCCAGGGCGAGGCCGCCCGCGAGCAGGCCGGCGGTGCTGACCAGCAGGGTCAGGAGGGCCGCCGTCACCGGCAGGCCGAGCGACTTCGACAACGTCGCGTTCTGTCCCGGCTGGATCGCGTTGGCGAGGCCGGCGAGGATCGTGAGAGCGTAGAGTGACCACATAGCCCGTCATCCGAGACGCGGACCGCCAAGTTTCGCGGGTGCGACACCGGGACCGCCCTGCAAGAAGGGGCGTCGGGGCCGGCGCGGCCGGCCGACGGGGCTTGGGTTCGGGCGATGCGCGCGGATCGACCCGGCCGGCCGCGCGCAGGGCGGCTCGGGCCGCCCGTCCCCGCCGCCCTCCGTCCGGGGCGCCGGCCCGCGAACCCGGACGCCGCCCGTGATGCCGCACGGTTGGCCGCCGCGCGGCCGGGTTGCGCGGCCCCGGACGGACGGGGAGGGGGCGCGGGGCCGTGAACCCGCCCCGCGGGCGCGCGCCCGAACCGCGCCGATGGCCCCTCGACAAAGCGTCGCCGCGGGAAGAAGGGTGGGGCGGGGGGCCGATGCCGTCACGGCGGCGACGGCTTTCGGGATCGGCGCGTGGGGCGAGGGCGGATGAGCGAAGCCATCACCATCGAGGATCTTTTGGGGGGCGTCCGCCTGATCCGCTGGAACCGCCCGGCCAAGAAGAACGCGCTGACCGGGGCGATGTACGACGCCGCCACGGCGGCGCTGACGGGCGCCGACGACGAGTCCCAAAAAATCGGGGCGGTGGTGTTTGCCGGGCTGCCCGGCGCCTTCACCGCCGGCAACGATCTGGCCGACTTCTTCGCCGCCGGCACGGCGCCGCGCGACGCGTTTTCCGAGATGCCGGCCCTGCGCTTCATCCGGCAGCTCGCCCGCACCCGCACGCCGATGGTCGCGGCGGTGGACGGGCTCGCCATCGGCGTCGGCACGACGCTGACGCTGCATTGCGACCTCGTCTATGTCGGGCCGCAGGCGCGCTTCCGCATGCCGTTCGTGGAACTCGGCGTGGTGCCGGAGGCCGCCGCCAGCCACCTGCTGCCGCGCCGGATCGGCCTCGCCCGCGCCTCGGCGCTGCTGCTGCTCGGCGAGCCGTTCGACGGCGCGGCCGCCGTGGCGCTCGGGCTCGCCAACGCGGAACTGCCCTCCGAGGCGCTGGAGGCGCACGCGCTGGCGCAGGCCGCGCGGCTGGCCGCCCTGCCGCGCCGGGCGGTGCAGGCGACCCGCGCGCTGATGCGCGGCGAGCAGGGGCTGGTCGAGGCGGCGATCGAGGCCGAGGCGCAGGCCTTCGAGGCGGGCCTGCGCGATCCCGAGACGCAGGCGCGGCTCGCCCGCTTCCTCGCCGGCAAGGCGTGAGCGCCCCCGTCACACCCTCGCTGCGGGGAAAAGTCTGCCTCGTGGCCGGGGCCTCGCGCGGGGTCGGGCGCGGGCTCGCCCGCGGGCTGGGGGAGGCGGGCGCGACGGTGATCGTCACCGCGCGCTCCTCCGAGACCGGGCGGCGCACCGAGACGCGCGCGGAAGCGATCGAGGACACCGCCCGCGAGGTCGATGCGGCCGGCGGCGAGGGGCACCATTACCTGTGCGACCACACAAGCGAGCGGGCGGTGGACGAACTCGTGCACTGGGCGCTTCGCCGGTTCGGGCGGATCGATGTCGCGGCCTCCAGCGTCTGGGGCGGCAACGAGGGCTATGACGGCGAGCGCTACCCCGACGGCGCCGCCTGGGGCACGCCGTTCTGGCGCCGCTCGGCCGAGCCGTTCTCGCAGTTCCTGGGGACGGGGCCCTATCCCGGACTGCTGCTGGCCCGCGCCGTGGCGCCCGCCATGGTCGCCGCCCGCGCCGGCCTGATCGCCTTCGTCTCCTTCGGCACCGAGGAGGGCTATCTCGGCGATTTCTACTACGACCTCGCCAAGGCGACGACGAACCGGCTCGCCTTCGCCTGCGCCGCCGAGCTGACGCCCCACGGCGTCTGCGCGCTCAGCCTCTCGCCGGGCTTCGTCGCCACCGAGCGGGTGCGCGATCTCGGCCAGGAGGCGCTCGCCACCGAGAGCCCGCTCTATGCCGGCCGGGCGCTCGCGGCGCTCGCCGCCGACCCCGCCGTGCTGGACCGGGCGGGGCGGACGGTCCATGTCGGGGATCTCGCCCGCGCCTACGGCTTCACCGATGCCGACGGCCGCCAGCCGGAGCGCTTCCGGATCGGAGAGGATGACGCATGAGCTTGTCAGGGAAGACGCTGTTCATCACCGGCGCCTCGCGCGGCATCGGGCTCGCCATCGGCCTGCGCGCCGCCCGCGACGGCGCCAACGTCGCCATCGCGGCCAAGACCGCAGAGGCGCATCCGAAGCTGGAGGGCACGATCTTCACCGCCGCCGAAGCCATCGAGCGGGCCGGCGGCCGGGCGCTGCCGCTCACCGTCGATGTCCGCGACGAGGAGGCGGTGAAGACGGCGCTGGATGAAACCGCAAAAGAATTCGGCGGGATCGACATCGTGGTCAACAACGCGAGCGCGATCTCGCTGTCGAACACGCCCAGGACCGAGATGAAGCGCTTCGATCTGATGCATCAGATCAACACGCGCGGCACCTACATGGTCAGCAAATACGCGATCCCGCATCTGGAGCGGGCGGAGAACCCGCATATCCTGATGCTCTCGCCGCCGCTCGACATGGCGGAGAAATGGTTCGCGCCGCATCTGGCCTACTCGATGGCCAAGTTCGGCATGTCGCTCTGCGTGCTCGGGCTCGCCGGAGAACTCCGGGGAAGAGGCATCGCCGTCAACGCCCTGTGGCCGCGCACTACCATCGCCACGGCCGCCGTGCAGAACCTGCTCGGCGGCGACGCGCTGATGCAGGCGAGCCGCACGCCGGAGATCATGGCGGATGCCGCGCATGCCGTGTTCCTGCGGGAGGCCAAGGGCTTCACCGGGCATTTCCTCATCGACGACACGGTTCTGAGTGAGGAAGGCGTCACGGACTTTTCAAAATACCGCGTCACAGCAGGCGTTCCGCTTGCGCCGGACTTCTTCGTGCCAGACACAAGCGTCGCCCCGCCCGGGGCACTCGACTGAAGCCTCATCCGACAGGTCACATCCGTTGATCTTCACCCACAAGCCCGTTGCGGGCGGCTCCCAGACGGTGCTGGAGCGCCGCTACCTCGAACTGCAGGAGCCGATCTCCGAGGACACGGTCTGGCTCGACCTCGTGCGCCCGACGCGGGAGGAGGAGGTGAAGGTCGAATCCTTCCTCGGCATCACCGTGCCGACCCGCGAGGAGATGAAGGACATCGAGCCCTCCGAGCTGCTCTATGTCGAGGCCGGCGCCCGCTACATGACGGGCCGCGTGCTCTCGCGCGTCAGCGATTCCGAGGAGCCGGGCCTGGCCGGCATCACCTTCATCCTGCGCGACAACCGGCTCATCACCGTGCGCTACGAGGAGCCGCAGGCGTTCCGGATGTACACCCAGCGCGCCGGCCGGGCGACGGGCAACGGGCCGTCGCGCTCGGTCTCGGGCGAGTCGATCCTGGCCGGGCTGATCGAGGCGGTGATCGACCGCGCGGCCGACGTGCTCCAGCTCCAGGGCGAGCGCATCGATCGCCTCTCGCGAAAAATCTTCGAGGAGAAGGGCGATCCGTCCTCGCGCAACAACGCGCTGCAGGACACCTTGCGCTCGCTCGGGCGCTACGGCGACCTGATCTCGAAGCAGCGCGAGAGCCTCGTCTCGATGGAGCGCATCCTGCTCTCGCTCTCGGCGACCTACCGCACCGCCAAGGCCCCGCGCGAGCTGCGCGAGGACGTGCGCTCGACCTTACGCGACCTGCAATCGCTCGAAGAGCACGCGACCTTCATCTCGGCCAAGATCCAGTTCCTGCTCGACGCGACGCTCGGCCTCGTGAACCTGGAGCAGAACAACATCATCAAGCTGTTCTCGGTCATGGCGGTGGTGTTCATGCCCCCCACCCTGATCGCCTCGATCTACGGCATGAACTTCAAGACCATGCCGGAGCTCGACTGGCATTTCGGCTACCCCGCCGCCGTCGGCATGATGGTGGTGGCCGCCGTGCTGCCTTACGTGTTCTTCCGCTGGAAGAAGTGGCTATAGGCCCCTCCGCGCGGTGCCGGGGGTGGGCGACCCGGCCTCCGAACGAATCCCGGAAACCCCCGCCCCACCGGCCGAGGTTCCCGGAATTTTACGGCCTCCCCCCAAGAGAATTTTCGGACCCGGTCGCCTGAACTCACGTTCTTAAGGTGCCGGCTGACGGTGAGATCACTCCCCCAGCCCCCTCGTTCAGCACTCAGGAGACGAAATTCCATGGCCACCAAGCAGAAGACCTTGCACGACGCGTTCTACGAGACGTTGAAGGACGTCTATTACGCGGAAAAGCAATCGGTGCGTGCGCTGAAGAAGTCGGCCAAGGCGGCTGAACATGACGAACTCCGCCAAGCGTTCGAGACCCATGCCGAGGAGAGCGCCAACCAAGTGGAGCGCCTGCAGCAGGTGTTCGAGCTCATCGGTAAGCCGGCCCGCGCCAAGACCTGCGAGGCGATGCAGGGGCTGACCTCCGAGATGGAGGAGGATCTGGAGGATTTCGAGGACAGCCCGGCCGCCGACGCGGTGCTGGCGGCCTGCGCCCAGGCGGTCGAGCATTACGAGATCGCCCGCTACGGCACGCTCAAGACCTGGGCGACCCAGCTCGGCTACGCCGACGCCGCCAAGCTGCTCGACGAGACCCTTCAGGAAGAGAAGAAGACCGACGAACTGCTCTCGCAGATCGCCGAGCGCATCAACACCGAGGGCTCCGAAGAGGAGGCCGAGGCCGGCGAAACGAAGGGCAAGGGACGGCGCAAGAGCGCCTGATCCCACGGGGCACGCGGCAGGACCAAGGATCCTGCCGCGAGACGGGCCGCAGATCGCGGACAGGCAAGCCAGATCAGGAAAGGGGCGCCCTCAAAGGGCGCCCCTTTTTTCGTTCCGGACGTCTCCCGGCCCCCTTCCGACACTCGGTATCGCGGCCGCCACGCCCATTCGAATCGCGCGCGTTCTTCCCGCTCGGAGAGCCTTTGAAAGCGTGCTCTCGAGGCCGGGTTGATCTTCGCCGGGCGGATTTCATACCAAATCCGATTGATCCCTTCGGGATGGCGGATTTGGACGTCGCTCGGGCGCCGCGCGGGCTTACGGATACGATCCCCGCTGGGATCAAGCGGAACCCGGTTCAGTCATCCGCGAGCGGGAAGCCGGCCCTTGAATGGCGTGTCCGGCGCCACCTCTGCGCCCGCTGCGTGCCTGACCGGCACGGGGTTTTCGGCCGACCCAAGTTCCTGATGCCCTGCCTCTACACTGACATCTTTTTTACAAAGGCCATTGCTTCCAAGGGATTAAATTCGATCACGGGCCTTTAACCCGTTATTCAATAGTTGCCCCGCTTTTCCAATAGATCCATGAGGCACCGAGCGGTGGACTGACGTGAAATGAAATATATCAACAATGCCAGTGTCTTCTTGAAGCTATGCGCGCCGCTCGTCCTGATGGCTGCCATGGCCATCGCCCTTATTCTGCACGAGCGGGCGACGTTCGAAGGGATCGCCATCCAGTCCCGCTATGTCGCCGACGTTCTGACGGTGCGGCAGGAGGCTTATCTCAAGGCTCAGGCCGGTGTTGCGGAGGCGACCCTGCTCAGCCGCAACCTCATCATCACCCCCAGAAAGGAAAAGATCGACCGATACAAGGCACGATACGACGCCACCGTCAGCGGTGTTTACAAAAACATCGATCGGCTGATTGCCCTGGCGGACACGCCCGCACGCATCAAATTCGGCAACGATGTTCGCAAACTCGCCGAAGCCTATTTCGCCATCGTCGACAGGACCATCGTTCTTGGCAGCAGGAACGAGGTCGATGCCGCGATGACGATCGTGGAGGAGGAAGTTCAGCCCGCGCGTGCGAAGCTCACCGAGCTGGTGGACGCGCGCACGCACAAGATCACCGAGGAGATGCAGGCCGGCGCGAGCCAACTCGAGCGGGATGTCAGAACGGCCGTCACCCAGCTGATCGTAATGGCGGCGGTCGCCCTGCTTCTGGCCGCCGTGCTCTCCGGTGCGATCGTCGTGTTCGGCATTACCCGGCCGCTCTCGCAGCTCGTCTCCATTCTGAACCGGATGGCTCAGGGCGAGATCGACTCCACGATTCGTCAAGCCGCGCGCGGCGACGAGATCGGCGCCGTGGGACGGGCGGTCGAGGGCATCAAGACGATGGTGGCCCGGAAGGCGGCCGAGGACGCCGAGCGACGGCAGATCGCCGAGACCGCCGCGGCGGCTGAGCGCAAGCGCACGATGATGGAGCTCGCCGACGGCTTCGAGGGGGCGGTCGGCGGCATCGTCGGCATGGTCTCCTCCTCGGCGACCGAGTTGCAGGCGACGGCACAGCAGATGACCTCGACGGCTCAGAGGACCGCCACCCGATCGACCAGCGTCGCCTCGGCCGCGGAGGAGGCATCCGCGAACGTCAACACCGTCGCCTCCGCCGCCGAGGAGCTCGGTGCATCGGTGCAGGAAATCGGCCGGCAGGTCTCCGGTTCGGCCAACCTCGCCCAGCAGGCGGTGGCCGAGGCGGACGAGACGGGTTCCCACGTCACCGAGTTGAGCAGGGCCGTGACCCGGATCGGCGACGTAGTGAACCTCATCGCCAACATCGCGAGCCAAACCAACCTACTCGCGCTCAACGCCACCATCGAGGCGGCACGGGCCGGCGAAGCCGGTCGCGGCTTCGCCGTCGTCGCCGCCGAGGTGAAGGAGCTGGCAAACCAGACCGCCCGCGCCACCGAGGAAATCTCCGGCCAGATCGGCCAGATCCAGGGGGCGACCGGGCAGGCGGTGGGTGCGATCGGCTCGATCACCACGCGGATCCGGGAGATCAACGCGGTGACCGCGACGATCGCGGCGGCGGTCGAGCAGCAGGGCGCGGCGACGCAGGAGATCGTGCGCAACGTCGCCGAAGCTTCGGTGGGAACCAGCGAGGTCACGACCAATATCGGCGGAGTGGCCGAGGCCTCCGAGGAAACGGGGGCTGCCGCGAGCCAGGTGCTGATGTCGGCTTCGGAGCTGTCGCGTCAGTCCGAGCACCTGTCCGCCGAGGTCCAACGCTTCCTCGCGACGATTCGCGCGGCCTAAGAGCCCGTCCGATAATGTCTGGCCGGGGTTGAGTGGCCGGGATGGCGGTGATTCCAGAAGGGTGCTGAAGCCTGATCTGGACGTGCCATGTGGACCCCGACCACTCGCCGGCAGCATAACCGTGC
>NZ_LMNS01000039.1 GCF_001423405.1 Methylobacterium sp. Leaf123
GCACGGTTATGCTGCCGGCGAGTGGTCGGGGTCCACATGGCACGTCCAGATCAGGCTTCAGCACCCTTCTGGAATCACCGCCATCCCGGCCACTCAACCCCGGCCAGACATTATCGGACGGGCTCTTAGCCCGGCCAGAGAACCAGCGGTAGAACTGCCGCTATCCGGCCCCGCGCCTCGCGCCTCGCGCCTCGCGCCTCGCGCCTCGCGCCGGGATTCAGGATCGGACGGCTTCGAAACAACCCGTCACGCCGCGCTGTGATCCAGCGCCCGCAGGTTCGCCACCAACTCCGAAAACCCGTCGCCCTGGATCAGCACGTGGCGGCGGAGCTGATCGGCCGCCGCGGCGCCGTCGCTGGCGAGGATCGCGGCGACGACCGCCTCGTGCTCGGCGAGCGACTGCGCCACCCGGTGGCGGGTGCGCAGTTGCAGCCGCCGGTAGGGCGAGAGGCGGCGGTGCAGCGCCAGCGACTGCCCGCACAGGAAGTCGTTGCGGCAAGCGCGGTAGATCACCGTGTGGAAGACGTAGTTCTCGCCGTAATAGGCCTCCGGATCGCCCGCGGCGGCGGCCCGTGCGCAGGCGGCGAGCGCCCCCGTCAACTCCGCTTCGAGCTCCGGCGTGAGGCGGCGCGCGGCGAGCCGGCCGCAGGCGGCTTCCAGCTCAGCCATCGTCTCGAACATCTCAAGGAGATGGCCCGGCTCGGGCGCGCTCACCACCATGCCGCGGCGCGGCTTGGTCTCGACGAGGCCGGTGGCGGCCAGTTGCAGCAGCGCCTCGCGGATCGGCGTGCGCGAGACGCCGAAGCGCTCGGCGAGTTGCGTCTCGTCGAGGCGCGCGCCGAGGGCGAGGCGCCCCTCGACGATCTCGTCCTCGATCGTCTGCCGGAGGCGCTGGGTCTGGTTCATCGGTCGAGTCATCGGCGATTTCCTGCCGATCCATATTCACGGGCGTTGACAAAATATGCAAGATGGCGCGATCTTGCATTAAATGCTGCGCTGAAACGTATATTGTGCGCTGCACAAAAGTCCGCACGAACGGACGAGCAGAATTCCGCGAAAGCGGTATTGGGAAGGAAACGCCATGACGCTGAACCGCCGCCACCTTCTCGCGGCCGGGCTCGCTGCGCCCGCGCTGCTCAAGCTCGGAACCGGCCCGGCCCGGGCCGCCACGACCCTGAAGCTCTCGCATCAGTTCCCCGGCGGCTCGATCGACGAGGGCGACTTCCGCGATCGGATGTGCCGGAAGTTCGCGGCGGCCATCAAGGAGCGCTCGAAGGGCGGGATGGAGGTGCAGGTCTATCCCGGCTCCTCACTGATGAAGACCAACGCTCAGTTCAGCGCCATGCGCAAAGGGGCGCTCGATCTCTCGCTCTACCCCTCGCCCTATGCGGGCGGCGAGGTGCCGGAGATGAATATCGGCCTGATGCCGGCCCTGGTCTCCTCCTATTCCCAGGCGCTCGCCTGGAAGGATGCGCCCGTCGGCCGCAAACTCACCGAGATCCTGGATGCCAAGGGCATCGTGCTGGTGTCCTGGGTCTGGCAGGCCGGCGGCATCGCGAGCCGCGAGCGCCCGCTGCTGACGCCCGACGACGCCAAGGGCATGAAGGTCCGCGGCGGCTCGCGCGAGATGGACCTGATGATGAAGCAGGCCGGCGCGGCCACGCTCTCGCTGCCGTCGAACGAATCCTACGCCGCGATGCAGACCGGCGCCTGCGACGCCGTGCTGACCTCCTCCACCAGCCTGATCTCGTTCCGCCTGGAAGAGATCTCGAAGGCCCTGACCTCGGGCCGCGAGCGCTCCTACTGGTTCATGCTGGAGCCGATCATGATGTCGAAGATCGTATTCTCCGGCCTGCCCAAGGACCAGCAGGATCTTATTATGGCCGTCGGCGCCGAGCTCGAGAGCTTCGGCCAAGAGGGCGCCAAGGCCGACGACACCCGCGTCGAGGAAGTGTTCGGCAAGGCCGGCGCCAAGGTGGTGCAGCTCGACGAGGTCAATCTCGGCAAGTGGCGCGACATCGCCCGCGACACCGCCTGGAAGGACTTCGCCAACAAGAACGCGAGCTGCGCCGAGTTGCTCAAGCTGGCGGAGAAGGTCGGATGAGCCACGCCTTCGACGCGGCCTCGGCCGCCTCCGAGACGAAACGCGCCGAGGAGCCGCGGATTCCGGGCCTGCTCGGCGTGATCGAGCGGACCACGCGCCGGCTCAACCACGTCATCCTGGTCTGCGGCGGGGTGGCGCTCGTCGCCGCCTGCCTCGTGCTCAGCTACTCCGTCCTGACCCGCTACGTCTTCCACGAGCCGACCGAGTGGCAGGACGAGACCGCCGTGTTCCTCATCGTCGGCGCGACCTTCCTGTCGGCGGCGGGCGTCCAGGCCAAGCGCGGCCATGTCGCCATTGAGGCGCTCACCGGCCTGCTGTCGCCGGGCGTGAACCGGGTGCGGCTGATCTTCGTCGACATCGTCAGCCTCGCCTTCGTGACCTTCTTCGCCTGGAAGAGCTGGAGCCTGTTCCATGAGGCCTGGGAAGACGGCCAGATCTCGCAATCGACCTGGGGGCCTCCGCTCTGGATTCCCTACCTGCTGATGGCTGCGGGCATGAGCCTGCTCGCCGTCCAGTTCGTCCTGCAGATCACCGAGGCCGTCCTCTACGGCCCCCGCGCCGCCGGCTGGGCCAAGCCGAAGATCGGCATCGGGGCGGACGTCAACCGCGACATGCGCGACCGCCCGGATCTGACGCCCGAGGAGCCGGATCCCCTGGAGAGCACGATCACACCGACAGCGGCCCCGGTTCGGCCGATCACGACGAGGGGAGGCAAGGCATGAGCACCGCCGCGATCGGCTTCCTCTATGCCGGGGCGACCCTGGGGGCGATGCTCTCGGGGATTCCCATCGCCTTCGCCCTCGGCTTCGTGGCCTTGGCCTTCATGTACGTGTTCATGCCCGCCGCCTCGCTCGATACGGTGGCGCAGAACGTCTACGAGGAGATGGCCTCGATCACGCTGCTCTCGATCCCGCTCTTCATCCTGAAGGGCGCGGCGATCGGGCGGAGCAAGGCGGGCCAGGATCTCTACTCGGCGATGCATGCCTGGATGCACCGCATCCCCGGCGGCCTCGGCATCGCCAACGTGTTCGCCTGCGCCCTGTTCGCGGCGATGGCCGGCTCCTCGCCGGCCACCTGCTCGGCGATCGGCTCGGCGGGGATTCCGGAGATGCGCCGCCGTGGCTACTCGCCGGGCTTCGCCGCCGGGATCATCGCAGCGGGCGGCACGCTCGGCATCCTGCTGCCGCCCTCGATCACCATGATCCTCTACGCGGTGGCCGCCGAGCAGTCGCTCGGGCGCCTGTTCCTGGCCGGCATCGGGCCGGGCTTCCTCCTCGTCGTGCTGTTCGCCAGCTGGTCGGTGTTCCGCTTCCGCTCCGAATTCGCGGCGGCCAAGCTCGCCTACGAGCGGACGGGCACGCAGCATCCGATCCTCAAGGAGGACAGCTACAGCATGCGCGAGCGCTTCTCGACGCTGCCGCGGGTGCTGCCCTTCGTGGTGCTGCTCACCGGCGTCATGGTCGCGCTCTACGGCGGCTACGCCACGCCCTCCGAGACCGCCGGCCTCGGCGGCCTGCTGGCGCTGGCGCTGATCGCGGTGATCTACGGCGTGTGGCGCTTCCGCGATCTCGACCCGATCCTCACGGCGACGCTGCGGGAATCGACCATGCTGATGCTGATCATCGGCATGTCGCTCCTCTACGCCTACGTGATGAGCTACCTCCACATCAGCCAGGCGGCGGCCCAGGCCCTCGTCGCGATGCAGCTCTCGCCCTGGCTCCTGCTCGCGACCATCCTGGCGCTCGTCATCGCGCTCGGCTTCTTCCTGCCGCCGGTCTCGATCATCCTGATGACAGCGCCGATCATCCTGCCGCCGCTCAAGGATGCCGGGTTCGATCTCGTCTGGTTCGGCGTGGTGATGACGATCACCATGGAGATGGGGCTGATCCACCCGCCGGTGGGCCTGAACATCTTCGTCATCAAGAACATCGCCCCCGACATCCCGCTCAAGGACATCATCTGGGGCACCCTGCCCTTCGTGATCCTGATGGGTGTCGCGATCGTCCTGCTCTGCCTCGTGCCGGGCATCGCCCTCTGGCTGCCGGACCTGCTCCTGCCCACGACCCGGTAAGACCCGCGCCCGCACGCGGAAAGATGTTTTCGCGGAAGAAAAACCCTCCGTGCCCCGGCGCGGAGGGTTAATCGTTTCTTGGCGGCTTCAGTAAAACTCGCCTTAACTTTCCCGCGCGCAGGATCGCCGCCTCACAGCCGCTTCCGGCACCGGACGGGAGACGATCCGTGACGAAGCCCATCGCCGACACGAAGCCCGCTGAGGATGCCGCGGCTGCGCCGCCGCTGAGCCCGAGCGTGCGCCGCCATCTCGGCAAGAGCCTGCGCAACCACTACGCCGACAGCCTCACCGAGCCGGTCGGCGAGCGCCTCGAAGCGCTCATCGGCCGCCTGGACATGCCGCAGGATCGGGCGACGCGCGGCTGACGCCCCGAACACGGTCCCGCCAAGCCGAAAAACCCCGACCGCAACGGGCGACCGGGGTTCTTGAACGCTGTGGTGCGGGTTTGCGCGGGAGCGCGGCGCTCAAAAGCGCCTCACGAAACGCCCGGTTGCCGACCGTGGGCCTTCGCTCAGGACGGCACGGCGGGTGTCGTCTCGGGAGGTCCTCAGTCGAGGGCGACGGCGACCAGGGAAAACAGGCCGGCCAGCAGCAGGTTGCAGGCGATGAGGGCGACGACCGTCATGGATGGGGTTCGCGACTGAGAGAGAATGGGGCAGGCATCGAAGGCGGCGGAGGAAGCCGCCGCGCGAGAAACGTCTAGCGGGTGAAGCTTGACGGAGTGCTCATCCTGCCTGATTGCGGCGCCGAAGCGGCTCGGTTCGCCAAAACCGGTGCAGGAACATCACAGTTCTCGACCTGCGGCCAAATTGCACCGTCGCGGTTGAACCGGACCTGAACCGAAAGCACGTGGTGATCGCCGGAGCCGGCCTCCGATTCTCCCGGATCAATATCCCGAAAAGCGGGCGCTGCGCGGCCTGATCGGCTTCTGCCCTGCCCTCGACACCCCGGAGCGATGAAGGCCGACACGCTGTTTCGGGCACCGCTTCTCAATATTGCTAAGATTTCGTTAACCGATTAGGCTGGCGGCGTCCCGTTTTCGAGACAGGAGCCGGCCATGATCTCCCTGAACGAGACCTTCCTCACCGCGGCCGGCCTTTTCGGGCGCGGTGTATCTGCGGCATCGGCAGGCAACCCGGCAGACCCGCAGGACTTTCGGGATTTCGACGGGAGCGAGATCGCGCCGCATGGCGAGGACGGAACGCCGTCGCAGGACGACGCCGAGGCGGATGATCCCTTCTTTACCGCGGTTGCCGACGCCTTGCGCGAGGCGGGCTACCTGGATTCCTGAAAATCGGTTGGTTAAGCCTGCCTGATCCGCCGCCCCGCGCGGGCGCTCAGGAAGGCCGCCGCACCGCATGTCCGCATCCCCTGCCGTCTCGCCCGACGTGCTCGCCGCCATCGGCGGCACGCCCCTGATCCGGCTGCGCCGCGCCTCTGAGGAGACCGGCTGCACCATCCTCGGCAAGGCCGAATTCCTCAATCCCGGCCTCTCGGTGAAGGACCGGGCGGCGCTCTCGATCGTGCGGGATGCCGAGGCGCGCGGCCTGATCCGGCCCGGCGGCACCATCGTCGAGGGCACGGCGGGCAATACCGGGATCGGCTTGGCGCTGGTGGCCTCTGTCCGCGGCTACCGCACGGTGATCGTGATTCCGGAGACGCAATCGGCGGAGAAGAAGGAGACGCTGCGGCTCGCCGGCGCCCGGCTCGTCGAGGTGCCCGCCGTCCCCTTCGCCAACCCGAACAACTACGTCCACGCCGCCCGTCGCCTCGCCGAGCGGCTGGCGCAAACGGAAGAGGCCGGCGCCTTCTTTGCCGACCAGTTCGACAACACCGCCAACCGCCGCGCCCATATCGAGGCGACCGGCCCCGAGATTTTCGCGCAGACCGGCGGCGCGGTCGATGGCTTCGTCTGCGCGGCGGGCACCGGCGGCACGCTCGCGGGCGTGGCCGAGGCGCTGCGGGCGGCCAAGCCCGGCGTCAAGATCGCCCTGTCCGATCCCGAGGGCTCGGCGCTGTACGCCTATTACAGCACCGGCACGCTCAAGGCCGAAGGCTCCTCGATCACCGAGGGCATCGGCCAGGGCCGGGTGACGAAGAATCTCGAAGGCTTCACGCCCGATCACGCGTTCCGGATTCCCGATGCGGAAGCGCTCGGCATCATCTTCGCCCTGATGCGCGAGGAGGGCCTGTCGCTGGGTGGGTCGTCGGGCATCAACGTGGCGGGCGCGATCCGACTCGCCCGCGAACTCGGGCCCGGCCACACCATCGTGACGATCCTCTGCGACGGGGCCGCGCGCTACGCCTCGAAACTGTTCAACCCCACCTTCCTGAGCGAGCGCGGCCTGCCGATTCCCGCATGGCTTGCAGAGACCGGCGGCGCTTTACCGGATTGGCGGGCCTGAGGCCCGAGACCCTCCGGATAAGTCCCGAGCCGGCTGAACGAAATCGCCGGCAGAAGCGTTGCTGTTGGCGCTCAGGCAAAGGGGTCTGGGCGGACCAACGAGGCTTCCGCCGATGACCATCACCACCATTCTCCTGATCCTGCTGATCCTGTTGCTGTTCGGCGGCGGCAACTTCTACGGCGGCGGTCGTTTCCGCGGACCCGGATTCGGCCTCGGCGGCCTCCTGATCATCATCCTGATCGTGCTGCTGGTGACCCACCGGATCTAAGGTCCGGCCCCACGCCTCATCGGGCGCAGGTGATCGCGACGACCGCGCCGAGAACGGGCGCGGCCGCCCCGCCCAGCGTGGTCGCAGCCCCCTTGCCGGCATCCGTCGACGCGTCCTTGCCCACTCCGGCGGGCAGGCCGCTTTCGCTCAGGAACGCCGCGACGGCCTTCCCCGGCACGACGGCGTAGCGCGTCGGCGGCATCACCCCGGCGATCAGGCGGGGCGCGGTGGGAAAGCGGGCGACGAGTCCGACGACCCGGCCCGACCGGTCGAGCACCGGCGCCCCACCGGCGCCGGGCTGGAGCGGGGCGTAAACGCCTTCAGACGCGGCGCTGGCGGGCGCGACGCTCGGGCGCCCCTTAGCCTGCGCGCCGAGCACGAGCAGGGCCTCGCCCTCGCTCACCGGCTCGGCGCGGAGTTGCGGCGGCGCGCCGCCCGCGAGCCCCTCGGCGGACAGCAGCGCAAGGCTGCCCGCCGCGTCCCGCCGCTCGATCCGGGCCGCGGCACCGCCGATGCGCGGCGCGGCGCAGGATTCGAGGGCAGAGGCTGCCGTCAGCACCCGCCCACCGCCCAGCAGCAGGCCGGTCGCGGCCGGGCGCGCCTCGGCCTGCGCGGCGGGCAGCGGCATTGCTGCGGGCGCGGCCGCCAAGCCGGCAGCGGGCGCGCGAGGGGCCGGGGCGGTGGCCGCCGTCGGCGCGGTGGAAGCCGGCGCGTCCTCAGGGAACGGTGAAAAGTTGTTGGCCACCGCGATGACGAGACGATCGACCATATCCGCCAGTGCCCTGTCATAGCCGAGGGTGAAGCCGCGGATGCCCTGGGGGCCTTCGGCGTAGCGGATATAGGAGCGCCCGCCCGCGGTCTCGGCGGTGATGACGATGAAATCCGGCTTCTTCAGCTTGTAGGTCACCTTGCGGCCGGGCATCGCGGCAATGGCGCGCTCGAACAGGGCGTCGAGGCTGGTCTCCCTTTGCGGGAACGACTTGGTGTCGAGGGTCACCCGCCCGTCGGCGCTCTGCCAGCGGGTACCGCCGGGGATCGCGCTCTTTCTCGGCAGCAGCGCTTCCGGCACGCCGACCACCACGCCGCTCGCCGGATCGGGCTGGACCCTGAAGCGCGCCGCCCGCCGGGCCTCCTCCGCCTCGCGCTTGAGCGCCGCGCGCTCCGGCGGCGTGAGCAGGCCGGTCGGAGCGCCGCTCGTGCGGGTCTGGTAGGTCTGAATCCCGTCGAAGCTACGCTTGCCGAAAGCCCCGGTCGTCACGCCGTTATAGTCGCCGGTCCAGACGAGCGAATCTTGCAGCCCCCGCCGCTCCGCCTCGGGCAAAGCCTCGAAGGCGGTGCGCGCCGCCTCGAAGGCAGGATCGGGCGCGGGTTGGGGGGCAGCGGGGGGCTTCGGCCGGGCCGGGGCGGCCGGTGGGAGGGGTCCTTGCGCGAGTGCGCCCGTCGCAAGTCCGGCGGCGAGCAGGGCCGGCAGGCCGGTGCGAAAAGCTTTCATCCGTCCCGTCATCACCACTGCCCGATTCGCCGTAGGGGCGATGATGCCAGCCGGAGCGGGCTCCCCACAAGCCGCGGCGCACCGCCGTCCTGCGGGATCGTGATCGCAGGCCGGTGGACGGACCGGCCGCGGGCCACAGCTTTGGCGCAGGAGTTCACGGCTTTCGGAAGGGCGCGGCTTTGCTGCAGATCGGATTGTACGGTGCGGCGGCGCTCGCGGGTGTCGCCTTCGTGGTTCAGCAGGCGGTCAATGCCGGGCTGAGGGGCGGACTCGGCTCCGGTCTCTGGGCCGGCTTCGTCAATTTCACCGTCGGCGGCCTCGCCGTGGGCCTCCTCGCGCTGACCTTGCGCGAACCCCTGCCCTCGCTCGACGCGGCCGCCCGCGCCCCCTGGTACGCCTGGACCGGTGGCCTCCTCGGCGCGGTCTACGTCGTCGGGGCGATCTTCCTGATTCCGCGCATCGGCGCCGCCGCGGTCGTCGCCCTCCTCATCGTCGGGCAGATGCTGATGTCGCTCGCCCTCGACCATTTCGGGCTGCTCGGCGTGCCGGTCCATGAGGCGAACCTGCCGCGGCTCGGCGGCGCGCTGCTTATGCTGGCCGGCGTCGCCCTGATCTGCCTCTTCTGAGGTCTGTCCTCGCCGATGGCTCGGAGTGAGCGTTGCGGCCGGCGCGGCAAGTGATAGCGTGCCGGCCGCGGGCGCCCCTGCTTCGGGCGCACCGGTCGGAGGAGACGCGCGCATGTCCCAAGGCAACAGTCTCGGGCCCCTCGGTGCGACGTTGATCGGCGCGATGCTGCTCGGTGTCCCGGCCCTGGCCCAGTCTCCGCGTCCGGCCGCGCCCCCGAAATCGGCGACCGCACCGGTCGCGAAAACCTTCGTGCGCGAGGCGCTGGCGAGTGCGGGCGTCCGGTTGGAGACGGCGCTCAAGAGCGAGGCGCCCCCCGGCGCAAAGAACGCCGCGCAATGGCGGCGCGAGGCGGAGGTCGCCGCCCAGAGCGAGGGCGGGGAGCCCGACGCCGAACTCAACGCCCGCGCCGCCGCCGTCGCGGCCGACCCGAACGATGTCCGCAACTGGCTCGACTACGCCAACGCGGCCATCGCCGCCGGCAACGACGAGGAGCGCGCCGACTATTCCGCCCGGTACAAGCTGAAGGGCCGGGCGAGTGCCGCCGCCTATCAAGGCTATCTCCGTGCCCGGAACCCGGCGGACGAGGCGCGGGCGCTGGCCCGGCTCGGCGAGATCCAGGCGGCCCAATCCGAGTGGCGATCCGCCTTGGAGGCCTACCGGGCGAGCCTCGCGATCCGGGACGAGGCGCAGACCCGCGCGGCTTACGAGAAGCTGCGCGAGGAGCACGGCTTCCGCATCCTCGACTACAAGGTCGATTCGGATGCCGCCGCGCCGCGGGTCTGCTTCACCTTCTCGGAAAGCCTCGTCCCGAAGACCGACTACGCGCCCTACATCGCCGTCTCCGGCGCGACCAACGCCGCCGTCACGGCGGACGGCGCCCAGGTCTGCGTCGATGGGCTGAAGCATTCCGAGCGCTACGCCTTCGTGGTGCGCCAGGGCCTGCCCTCGTCGGTCGGCGAGAATCTGCTGAAATCGGCCGATTACGAGGTCTACGTTCGCGACCGCTCGCCCCAGGTGCGCTTCACCGGCCGCAACTACGTCCTGCCGCGCACCGGACAGGCCGGCGTGCCGCTGGTCTCGGTCAACGCCGACAAGCTCGATGTCGAGGTGCTGCGCATCGGCGACCGCGGCCTGCTGCCCGCGCTCCGCTCGGAGGACTTCCTGAGCCAGCTCAGCGGCTCGACGGCCAAAACCATCGCCGACCAGAAGGGCCAGCGCGTCTGGAAGGGCACCCTCGACACGGCCAAGGCCGAGACCAACCGCGAGGCGGTGACCGCTTTCCCCGTGCTGCAGGCGGTCGTCAAGCTGGAGCCCGGCCTCTACCTGATGCTGGCCAAGCCCACCGGCACGACGGATTCGTCGGACGAGGAAAACGGCGGCTACGAGACCCAGGCGACGCAGTGGTTCGTCGTCTCCGATCTCGGGCTCACCGCCTTCAAGGGCCGCGACGGCGTGCACGTCTTCGCCCGCTCGCTCGCCAGCGCCAAGACCGTGTCCGGCGCCGAGATCCGGCTCGTTGCCCGCAACAACGACGTGCTGGCGGTCGCCAAGACCGACGGCCAGGGCCACGCCGCCTTCCCCGCCGGCCTCGCCCGCGGCGAGGGCGGGCTCGCGCCCGGCCTCGTGGTGGCGCAGGTCGGCGACGATTACGGCTTCCTCGATCTGGCGCTCGGCGCCTTCGATCTCTCCGACCGCGGGGTGAAGGGCCGCCCGGCGCCCGGCGGGGCCGAGGCCTACGTCTTCCCCGAGCGCGGCGTCTACCGTTCGGGCGAGACGGTGCAGCTCACCGCCCTGTTGCGCGACCCGCAGGGGGCGGCGGTGGCCGGCCTGCCGCTGACGCTGGTGGTGAAGCGGCCCGACGGCGTCGAGTATCGCCGCGCGGCGGTCGCCGACGAGGGGCTCGGCGGGCGCTCGCTCGCCCTGCCGCTGATGGCCGGCGCGATGCATGGCACATGGCGGGTCTCGGCCTATACCGATCCGAAGGCGCCGCCGGTCGGCGAGGCGAGCTGGCTCGTCGAGGACTACGTCCCCGAGCGGCTGGAGGTGAGCCTCACGCCGAAGACGCCGACGCTGACCCGCGGCGAGCCGGCGACCATCGACGTCGCCGCGCGCTACCTCTACGGCGCGCCAGGCTCGGGGCTGGAGGTCTCGGGCTCGGTCGCGGTGCAGGCCGCGGCGAATCCCGGCATCAAGGGGCTCGACGGCTTCTCCATCGGCCTCGACGACGAGGCGGTGGAGGCAACGACCGCCGAGATCGATGCCAAGGCCACCACCGACGCGCAGGGCAAGACCAGCATCACCGTGCCGGTGCAGGAGGTGGCCGCCCCCCGCGCGCTGGAGGCGAAGATCACCCTCGCCGTCGGCGAGCCGGGTGGCCGGGCGCTGAGCCGCAGCGTGACGCTGCCGATCCTGCCGGCCCAGCCCGTGCTGGCGATCCGCAAGAACTTCGGCGGCGATCTCGCCGAGAACGCGACCGCCACCTTCGACGTGGTCATGGCCGCGCCCGACGGTCGGCGTCTGCCCCAGGACGGCGTGACCTGGACGCTGTCGAAGGTGGATCGGACCTATCAATGGTACCGCGCCGACGGGCGCTGGAGCTTCGAGCCGGTGAAGTCGAGCCGGCGCATCGCCGACGGGCGCGTGGCGATGGCCGCCGACGCCCCCGCGCGCATCGCCGTGCCGGTGGGCTTCGGCCATTACCGCCTGGAGGCGAGCGTGCCGGGCCAGCCGCAGGCGGCAGCCAGCGTGTCCTTCACCGTGGGCTGGGGCGGCGCCGAGAGCGCCGACGTGCCCGACCTGCTCGACCTCACCCTCGACAAGGGCGCCTACGCGGCCGGCGAGCGGCTGCGCGCCCGGCTCGCACCGAAATTCGCCGGCACGGCGACGCTCGCCATCGTCAGCGACCGGGTGCACGAGATCCGCGACGTGACGGTGGCGGAGGGCGGCACCACCGTCGATATCCCGGTCAAGGCGGAATGGGGCGCGGGCGCCTACCTCGTCGCCACCGCCTATCGACCGCTCGACCAGGCGGCGAAGCGCATGCCGGGCCGGGCGCTCGGGGTGGCGTGGTTCTCCGTCGACAAGGAAAAGCGCGGCCTCTCCGTCTCGATCGAGGCGCCGGAGAAGGTGCGCCCCCGCGGCACGCTCACCGTTCCGGTGAAGATCGCCGGCCTCAGCTCCGGCGAGGAGGCGCGGGTGACGCTGGCGGCGGTCGATGTCGGCATCCTCAACCTGACCCGCTACGAGGCGCCGAACCCGTTCGGCTACTTCTTCGGCCAGAAGGCGCTCGGGCCCGAGATCCGCGATCTCTGGGGCTACCTGATCGACGGCATGCAGGGCACGCTCGGCGCGATCCGCTCCGGCGGCGACGGCGGCGCGACCGAACTCGCCGACGCGCCCCCGACCCAGGCGCCGCTCGCGCTCTATTCAGGCGTGGTCACGGTGGGCGCCGACGGCACGGCCAAGATCCCGCTGGACCTGCCGGCCTTCAACGGCACCGCCCGGCTGATGGCGACCGCCTGGACCAAGGCCAGGGTGGGCCAAGCGCAGGCCGACGTGATCGTCCGCGATCCCGTGGTGCTCACCGGCACCCTCCCGCGCTTCCTCAATGTCGGCGACCGCTCGCGCTTTTTCGTCGCCCTCGACAATGTCGAGGGGGCGGCCGGCGACTACACCGTCGATCTCGACCTCACCGGCCCCGTCGTGGTGGCGGGCGAGGCGGTGCACGCGACGATGCGGCTGGAGGCCGGCGCCAAGGGGCAGCTCGTGATCCCGATCACCGCCGCCGGCCCCGGCACGGCCCGGCTTGACCTGAGCCTGACCGGCCCCGGCATTCAGGGCAGCGCCGGCCAGTCCTTCGCGCTTGGGATCAATCCCGGCACCGGCGCGCTCGTGCGCCGCACCCTTCGCCCGCTGGAGCCCGGCGCCGGCCTCGACCTGACGCCGGACCTGCTCGCCGACATCCTGCCCGGCACCGGGGCGGTCTCCGTCTCGGCCAACCGCCTCGGCGGCATCGATGTCGCCGCCCTGCTCCAATCGCTCGACCGCTACCCCTATGGCTGCTCGGAGCAGATCGTCAGCCGGGCGATGCCGCTGCTCTACGTCAACGCGCTCGCCGCGACAGAAAAGCTCGGCCTCGACGGGAAACTCGACGAGCGGGTGCGCGGCGCGATCGAGCGGGTGCTGGCGCGCCAGGATTCGAGCGGCGCCTTCGGTGCGTGGTCCACGGAAAATGCCGGCGATACGTGGCTCGACGCCTACGTCACCGACTTCCTCACCCGCGCCCGCGAGCGGGGCTTTGCCGTGCCGCAGACGGCCTTCAACAGCGCCCTCGACCGCCTGCGCAACACGGTGGCCAACACCAGCAACATCGAGAGCGGCGGGATGGACCTCGCCTATGCCGCCTACGTGCTCGCCCGCAACGGCCGGCCGGTGATGGGCGATCTGCGCTACCTCGCCGACACCAAGCTCACCGAGTTCACCACGCCGCTGGCCCGCGGCCAGCTCGCCGCCGCGCTGGCCCTGTTGGGTGATCGCGGCCGGGCGCAAAAAGGCTTCGAGGCGGCGCTGCAATCGCTCCGGGCCGAGCGCGACAAGGGCACTTATCGCTCCGATTACGGCTCGCGCCTGCGCGACGGCGCCGCCCTGCTGGCGCTCTCGGCCGAGACCGGGTTCTCGGGCGAGACGCTGCAACCGGTCGCCGCCGTGCTCGGCCAGGAGCGGGCGGAGGGCCGCGCCACCAGCACCCAGGAGAATGCCTGGATGGTGCTGGCCGCGCAAAGCCTCGCCAAGGAGTCGGACAGCCTTTCCCTGACCGTCGACGGCAAGACCGAGACCGGACCGCTCTCGCGGCTGTATCGGGCGCCCGCCCTGGAGGCGCGGCCGGTGCGGATCGTCAATGCCGGCCGCGAGGCGGTGCCGGTCGCGATCGGCGTCCAGGGCAACCCGATCGCCCCGGAGCCAGCGGCCTCGCAGGGCTTCACCGTCGAGCGCAGCTTCTACCGGCTCGACGGCAGCCCCGTGGATCTCGGCAAGCCGCTGCGCCAGAACGACCGCCTCGTCGTGGTGCTGAAGGTGACCGAGGCCAAGGCCAGCGACGGGCGCCTGCTGCTGGTCGATCGCCTGCCCGCAGGGCTGGAGATCGACAACCCGAAGCTCCTCGATGCCGACGCGCTCGCGGGCCTCAGCTTCGCCAAGTCCGAAGTGGCGCCGGTCCATACCGAGTTCCGCGACGACCGGTTCGTAGCCGCCTACGACCGTAGGTCGGAGCAATCCGCCTTCTTCTCGGCGGCCTACACCGTGCGCGTGGTCTCACCCGGCAGCTACGTCCATCCGGCCGCGAGCATCGAGGACATGTACCGCCCCGAACGGTTCGGACGCACCGCGTTCGGATCGATCGAGGTGACCTCGGCGAAGTGAGATGAGCCGCCGGCAACCGAACCCTCCCCCCTCTGCGGGGGAGGGTGCCTGCGGAGCGGGCGGGAGAGGGGCCGGCGCGACCTCTCCGGAAAGCGTGCTCCCCTCACCCGACCCCCTTCGGGGGCCACCCTCTCCCGCGGAGGGGAGAGGGAAGCGTGTCGGCGCTGTCTTTGCCGCCGTCTTCACCGTTGTGCTTCTGCTGGCGGGCGCCCTCTGGCGCTACGCCGCCACGCTCCCGCCCCTCGACCTGACCCAGGCCTCGCTCCGCTCCACCGTCATCCTCGACCGGAAGGGCCAGTTGCTGCGCCCCTTCGCCACCGCCGACGGGCGTTGGCGCCTGCCCGTCACCGCGGACGCGATCGATCCGCGTACCCTCGCCATGCTCAAGGCCTACGAGGACCGCCGCTTCGATCACCATCCCGGCATCGATCCGGCGGCGACGGCCCGCGCCGCGTGGCAGTGGCTGGCGCACGGAAAAATCGTGTCGGGCGGCTCGACGCTGTCGATGCAGGTGGCCCGCCTCGTCGAGCCGCGCACGGAGCGCTCGCTTCTGGCCAAGCTCCGGCAGATGGTCCGCGCGGTCGAACTGGAGCGCAGCCTCGGCAAATCCGGCGTGCTCGACCTCTATCTTGCGCTCGCCCCCTATGGCGGCCCGGTCGAGGGGATGCGGGCGGCAAGTCTGGCCTATTTCGGCCGCGAGCCGGCCCGGCTGTCATTTGCCGAGAGCGCACTCCTCGTCGCCCTGCCGCAGTCACCGGAGGCGCGCCGGCCCGACCGCTTCGCCGCCAACGCGCGGCGCGCCCGCGACCGGGTGCTCGACATCGCCGCGGAGCGCGGCGTGATGACCGACGCCGAAGCGCAGGCCGCCAAGGCCGAGCCGGTTCCGGCACTTCGAAAGCCGTTCCCGATGCTCGCGGCCCACGCCGCCGAGCAGGCTCACGCCGCCGACCCGGAAGCGCGGGTGCAGCAGCTGACACTCGACGCGCGCCTTCAGGCGAGCCTGGAAGCGTTGGCGACGGAGCGCACGGCGGCCGCCGGCCCGGCGCTCTCCGCCGCGATCCTTGCCATCGACAACCGCACCGGCGCGGTGCTCGCCCATATCGGCAGCGCCGGCTATCTCGACGCCGCCCGCGCCGGCGCGGTCGATGCCACCCAGGCGGTGCGCTCGCCGGGCTCTGCGCTCAAGCCCTTCATCTACGCGCTCGCCTTCGAGAACGGGCTCGCCCACCCCGAAACCCTCCTCGATGACCGCCCGGCGCGCTTTGCCGCGAACTACGCCCCGGAAAACTTCGACATGGGGTATCGCGGCACGGTGACGGCGCGGGTCGCGCTCCAGCAATCGCTGAACCTGCCGGCGGTCGAACTCCTGGACGCGGTCGGCGCCGCCCGCTTCGTCGCGCGGCTGCGCGGGGCCGGCGCGACGATCCTGCTGCCGCGCGACACGGCGCCGGGCCTGCCCGTGGCGCTCGGCGGGCTCGGCATCACGCTCACCGATCTCGCCCGGCTCTATGCGGGGCTCGCCCGCGCCGGCACCGTGCCGGTGCTGACCCATCGCCTCGACGGTCCGCCGGCCGCGCCCGAGCCGGAGCGGCGGGTCGCCGACCCGGTCGCGGCTTGGTACGTCGCCGACACCCTGCGCGGCGCCCCGCCCCCGGAGAACGCCCTGCCCGGCCGGATCAGCTTCAAGACCGGCACCTCCTACGGCTACCGCGACGCCTGGGCGGTGGGGTTCGATGCCCGCGTGACCATTGCCGTCTGGATCGGCCGCCCGGACGGCGCCTCTGTGCCGGGCCTCGTCGGGCGCAGCCACGCCGCGCCGATCCTGTTCGACGCCTTCGCCCGGTTCGGCGGTGAGCCGGAGGCCCTGCTCCGCCCCCGCGACGCGCTGGTCGTCTCCACAGCCGCCCTGCCCCCGCCGCTGCGCCACATCCGCCGCGACGCCCCGAAAACCTTCGCGGCGACCCTCGGCGTGCCCCTCAAGATCGCCTACCCGCCGGACGGGGCACGGGTCGATCTCGGCCTCACCGAAGGCGCGCAGGCGCGCCTCGCCCTCAAGGCTTTGGGCGGCCAGCCGCCGCTGACCTGGATGGTCGATGGCCTGCCGGTGGCGGAGGCGATGCGCCGGCAATCGGAATGGAGCCCGGACGGCGCGGGCTTTGCCCGGATTTCGGTGATGGACGCGGCGGGCGCCAGCGACAGCGTGGTGGTGCGGCTGGAATAGCGCCCGGCGATGTTTTCGCGCGGCCCCGCACGTGACTCTTCGATCCTCCGCTTTAGGTGACCCGCCTGCGAGGCAACGTCCTCCCCCATCCAGGGGCCGAAGTCCGGGACGGCCCGGCTCATGCGCCCCATGAGGTTGCCGTGGCCTGGATCGTTCTCGTCGTCGCCGGTTTGCTGGAGGTCGTCTGGGCCTTCGCGATGAAGCAGTCGGAGGGCTTCTCCCGCTTCTGGCCCAGCGTCGTCACCCTCGTCGCGATGCTGCTGAGCGTCGTCTGCCTCGCATGGTCGATGCGCAGCCTGCCGCTCGGCACCGCCTACACGATCTGGACCGGCATCGGCGCCGTCGGTGCCTTCATCGTCGGCATCGCCTTCCTCGGCGAGGCGATGAGCGCCACCCGCATCCTGGCGGCACTGCTGATCGTCAGCGGGCTCGTGCTGATGAAGCTGTCGAGCACGGCCTGAGGCCGAGTCTCAGCCTTCGCAACCGGGAAACACCGCGAACACATCCTCGCGCACCCGGTCGAGGATGCGCCGATAGGCCGGCTCGCAGGCCATGTCGGCGGTGATGCGGCCATACTGCGCGCCCTCGGCCAGCGCCCCGCGCTCCGGCACCAGAGCGAGCGGGGTCGCGGCCGGAGTGAGCTGCGTGCCGCGGCCGGAAAACAGGGTCGTCAGGATGCCGAACATCTCCCCCTGGATCGTCGGACGCCCGAGCACGGCGAGGCGGTACTGCCCCTGGAAGTTCGTGACGAGGTAGATCTGGCCCGATTGGTTCGGCACCGAGACGGTGCCGGATTGGGCGAATGGCGCGTCGAGCCGCTCGGCCTCGCGGAAGACGAGCCGGGCGCTGTCGGTATCCCAGGCGATCTCGGTGCGGTAGGCGAAGATCGCCCCCGCCTGCCCGAAGGAGGGGCGGAGCGTCAGGTAGCGCCCGGTCAGGAAGGCCACCGCCTCACGGGTATAGGAGCCGAACTCTTCCGGCGCGTGCCGGGCCTTCTCCGGGGAAGCGACCGGCGGTGCGGGGGCTTGCACCCGCAGGGGAAGGCCGAGCGCCTCTTCCAGGCGCAGGGTGGTGGCCAGCGTGAAGGGCCGGCGGCCCGACAGCGCCTTTTCGAGGGTCGAGATGCTGATGCGGGCCGCGTCCGCCAGCGCTTGGCGCGACATCCGGCGGCGGGCGAGCGCCTCACGCACAGCGTCCGCGATGGCGCGGCTCTGCCCGGCGGGCAGTTCGGTCTCGGGGTGATCGGCCTCGATCAGCGACATCGCGTGCGGTTCCGGACGGATCCGCACAGAACCGCACGGGTGAGGGAGGCGTCAAGGCTCGGCGGTCTCGTCGAGCACCGCCTCCACTAGCAACCGTTCCGGTCCCGGCGTCACCGCGTCGAGCGGCCAGCAGGTGGCGAGCACGAGGCGGTGGCCCGGCGCATCCGGATCGAGGCCGGAGGCGTCCCAGCGCACGACGCGTTTCCCCGTAACCCGGAAGCGGGCGGTAACCCCATCGCGGCGCGCCACTTCGATGGGATCACCGACGGCGAGCCGGCCGAGGCTGCGGAACTGGGTGTCGCGATGGGCAGCGTAGACCGCCGTTCCCGGCTCGCCCGCCTCCGGCGTGCCCTCGACATGGCCGGGCCCGAAGGCCAGCGCCTGCCCGCTCGATCCGGCCAGCACCACGTAATGCTCGCCGAGCCGCGGGAAGCCGATGCGGGCAACCGGCACCGTGTCGGCCCAGGGCCAGGGGCGGGCCGGCACGCCCTCGGCCAGGGTGCGGGCGAAGGCCCGCTCCAGCAGCACCTGCGCCAGAGCCGCCTTGGCCGGAATCCAGGCGGCCTGCACCAGGAGAACCAAGCCGGCCGCGACGAACAGGAGGGCCGGAAGGGCGGCAAAGCCCCTCCGACCCGAGCGCCGCGATGCGGCGCCCTGTCGTGCGATCCCGTTCACGCTGCGACCCGGCGGCGGGAGAGGACGAGACCGAGCGCCAGCAGCAGCGCCCCGAGCCATGCGCGGATCTCGAAATCCGTCGCAGTCTGCGGCAGCGCCACCGCGTGCGCGGCGGCCATCTGCGTGGCCGGGGCCGCGGCGCGGCGCTGGCGCGGCGGCGGGGGAAGCTGCGGAGCCTCATCCTGCGTGCCGAACACCGTCTCGAAATCCCAGCCGGCCGGCAGGTTGAGCGGCAGTTCGGTGCTGGCGAGGCGCATCCCGGCCGGCCGGCGCGGGGTGGCGTCCACCGCCACCAGCGAGGTCAGGCGCGTCGTCAGCCCATGGTCGAGGGCCAGCCGCAGGATCGCCGCGTCGGCCGCCTCCGCGTTAAGCCCGCCGGTCAGACGCGCGGTCTCGGCCTCGGCGATCTTCGCCCGCGCCCAGAGCTTGCCGATGCCGGTCCCCTCCTGCGCCGCATCGAGGTGCAGGCGCGTCTGCCAGGGCTGGCCGCCGATCCGGCCGGTGAGGGTCAGGGTGCCGCGAGCCTGCCCCATCCGGGCCGAGAGGGTGAGCGGCTCGCCGCGGTACAGGTCGGGCAAGCGGGCCGGCGTCACGTCGATGCCGGGCTCGGAGAAGGTCGCGGTCAGGTCGGTGACGGCGGGGCTTTCCAGCTTCACCAACAGGGCGCGCATCCGCTCGGTCACCTGATCGGGCGTGTCGATCTGGGTGAAGCTGCCCTGCCCGAGTTCGGCGGCGTGGCGCATCAGGTAGCCGTTCGGGGCCGAGCCGATGCCGACCATGAACAGCCGCGAGCGCCCGCGCTCCGTCGCGATGGCGGAGAAGATCTGCGCCTCGTTGCCGATGGCGCCGTCGGTGAGGAACACGACCTGGCGCAGGCGCCCCGTCTCCTCCGGCGTCGCGTCCCGCAGGGCGGCCTGGAGCGGCGCCAGCATCTCCGTGCCGCCGCTCGCCTGGAGCCCCGCCACGAAGCTCTTGGCGCGGGCCAGATGATGCGCGTCGGCGGGCACCAGATCCGGGAACAGCGTGTCGAAGCTGTGATCGAAGCGGATCACGTTGAAGCGGTCGCCTGCGCCCAGCCGGTCGAGACCGATGAGCAGGCTCGCCTTGGCTTGGCGCATCGAGGCGCCGCCCATGGAGCCGGAATTGTCGATGACGAACACCACGTCGCGGGGCACGGGCGCGGTCGGGCTCGCGGTCTCGGGCGGGGTCACCACGGCGAGAACCGCCTCACCGCCGGCCACCCGCTCGCGGAACAGGCCGATCGAGGGTGCCTCGTCGGGGGCCGCATTCCAGGTCAGCTCGAAATCGCGGTCGGCGGCCGTGGCGCCGTCAGCGAGCGTGATGCGGCGCTCGCTCGCGGACAGTTCCTCGACGCGGACCGCGTGGGTGGCGCTGCGGACTTGGCCCAGCGGAAAGCCGGCCTTGAGATCGATGGTGAGCGTCAGCGGGTTGATCGGCGCGTGGCGGGCTGGGTCGAGCACCGGGGCCGCGATCACTTCACGGTCCGGGACGGGATCGGCGGCGGAGCCCCGCTCGACGACGGAGGTCACCGCCGGGGGAGCGGGGCTGTAGCGCGGGGCGGCGACGGTCGGCAGACGCAGGGCGTAGGTGCCGGCCGAGGACCGCACCGGCTGCTGGTATTCGATCTGCACCAGCACCGTCTCGCCAGGGCCGATATTGGCGATTGCGTTGGTGAACAGGTTGGGCCGCTGCTGCTCGGTGAGCGCGGCCGCCTTGCCCTCGGCCTTCGCCGCCTCGTAGACGCGCCGCGCCGCCGCGCGCTCGCGGATGTCGGCGACGATGACCCGGTCGCCGACCACGAGCTTCATCGTATCGACCGCCGCATCCTCCGGCAGCGGGAACAGATAGGTGCCCTCGACCCATTCGGTGGTCGTGTTGCGGAAGGCCTGGGTGATCGTCGCCCGCGCGGTCGGGCCGCTGACGGTGATCGCGGCGTCCGCCTTCAGGCGGGGCGCCTCGACGGGCGCACCGCCCTCGAAGCGCAGCAGCAGCGTGCCGCTACCCTCTTGGGCCCTCGAATCCTGTGCCCTCACATCCTGTGCCCTTGCCGGCGCGATGCCGGCGATGAGGGCGAGTAGGAGGGCGATCAGCGGCCCGAGCAGCAGGTTGCGCGTCAGGCCCAGCGCCGGGGGCGCGAGCGCCGAGCGAGGTTGCGGAGGGTGTGGGAGCGGGAAGAGGGGAAGCGAGAGCATGGGAGCCTCCATCGGCGGATGCCGGCCCGGTGGCCGGTTCCTGCCAAGGCTCCTCCAGCGGGCGCTCCGCCGCCACGGGACGCTTCGCCCACCTTCGGCCCCGCTCCGCACCCGAGCGGCCCGCGATGTCCGGAAAGCGGCGCCATTGCCCGCTTATGGTGACGCTTCGTCCGGATCGGTGCGGAGATCGGGCGCGGCGTCACGGCCCGCTTCCCGCGGCGCGCGAACCGCCTACATCGGGGCGATGTCTCGCTCGACCCTGCCGTCCACCACCCGCATCGTCTGCATCCGCCACGGCGAATCGACGTTCAACGCGCATCACGAGGCGACGGGGCGCGACCCCGGCCATATCGATGCCCGCCTGTCCGAGCGCGGCCACGCCCAGGTCGCCGCGGCCCGCAAGGCGCTGCGCGCGATTCCCTTCGAACTCGTCGTCACCTCGCCGCTGACCCGGGCACTCCAGACCACCGCCGGGATCTTCTCCGACCATCCGGCGCGGCCCGACGTGCTGGTGGAGGTGCTCCACCGCGAGTGCCAGGAGAGCAGTTGCGATATCGGCCGGGCGGCCTCGGTGCTGGCGCAGGAATTTCCGGCCTTCCAAGTCGGCCATCTGCCCGAGACGTGGTGGTACGCGGACGGCGAGGCCGGGCCGGAGGGCTGGCATGTCGAGCCGCGGACCCTGTTCGACCAGCGCGTCTCGGGGTTTCGCGATTGGCTGCGGGCGCGGCCGGAGCGGACCATCGGGGTCGTCGGCCACTGCACCTTCTTCTACCACCTGACCGGGCGCTGGCTCGCCAACTGCGAGGCGCTCGACGTCGACCTCACGGCGGAGCCGCGCCCGCGCGCCTATGGCTGAACTTTTGCCCGCGCCGCTTCCAGGCGTTCGCGGGCGGAGGGCAGGTCGATCTCCGGGGCCTGCCGGCCGATTCTAAGCGCCGTGTCGAGGAGGCCGAGCGCGATCCGCCACGTTCCATCTGCGAAGGGGGCCGCCCCCTCGGCCACCTCGGCGGCGCTGCGCGGGTCGTCGAAGGCGCGCAAAGCCGCTGTGGCGGTGCGCGACACGGCGGAGGCGCGGGCGCCCGCGATCCAGGCGTGGCGGCTGGCAGCGGCGTGGGACAGCGCGCCGCCCTGCATCTCGGCGGCACGGAGCGCAACCATGACCGCTTGCGGGTCGGAGGCCGTCTCGCAGCGTGCGGCGAGCGCCGGCAATCCCGCCGCGTCGAGCAGCGGCGGAAGGATGCGGCGGGCGCTCTCGAGCGCGAGGAAGGCGGTGCGGGCGGCCTCGACCGCGGGCGCATCCGCCGAGCCGGAGAGCCGCAGCACGAACGCCATCAACCCCTGCCGCTCGGCCTCCGGCATGGCGTCGTTGAGGCCGAGCGCGTAGGCCGCGAGCGGACGCGAGAAGCAGGGCGGACAGTCCCCGCTCGCGGTGATCGCCCGGTAGGGCAGCCCCGCCGCGACCATCGCCGCCTCGTTGATGCAGGTGCCCCCGTCCGGTCCGGGGAAGGCGTGCGAGCCCTTCAGGAGCCGCCAGTTGAGGAGGGGCGCGAAGGCGTCGAGGGCGTGGTGTTCGCTCAAGCAGGGCTCCTCCCGATCCGAGAGAAGCTTGCACAGCTTCGATGGCCTTGGCGAGAGGGCGTTTAGCCACCCAAGCCAGAGGCCAATCCCGACAGCATGGCGAGCCCGAGCACCAGCACGAAGGCGCCGGCCAGCAATTCGAGCCCGCCGACTGCCAGCGCGCCGGCCTGCCCGCGCCCGCCCGCGAGCCGCAGCGCCAGGGCCTTGGCGAACACCGCGAGGCTTGCGAGCGCGCCGGTGGTGAGCGCGGTGCCGAGCGCCATGGCGAAGGTCGTGGCGATGCCGGCGGCGAGCAGGCCTTGTGCGGCGCAGAACACGAGGATCAGCACCGCCCCGGCGCAGGGGCGCGAGCCTGCGGCGAGCACCACGCCCGCCCGCTCGCGCCAGCCGCCGAGCCGGTCGAGGGCGGCGGCATCGGTCAGGTGGGTATGGCCGCAACCGGGGCCGCAGGCCTCGGCCGGCGCATCGGTGGCGAGGCCGGCGAGCCGCCCGGCCTTGCGCCACGTCACCGCGGCGCCGAGCGCCGCCACGAGGGCGAAGCTCACGGTCTCGATCAGGGTGCCGGCCCGCGTCATCCCGGCAGCGGTCGTGCTGAGGACGAGGACGCCGACCAGCACGATGGCGATGGCCACAAGCGCCTGAAGCAGGGCGGCGGCGGCGCTCAGGGCGAAGCCGCGCCGCAGCGTCCGCTCACCGGCCACGATGTAGCCGGCGATCACCGCCTTACCGTGGCCGGGACCGGCGGCGTGGAACACGCCGTAGGCAAAGCCCATCACGATGAGCGGCATCCAGGGGCCGCCGGCCTTCAGCGCCGTCACGGCCGCGCGGAGATGGCTGGAGAAATTGGACTGGACCGCGAGCAGCCAGCCGCCGAGCCCGGTCGTTGCGGGCGCGGCTTCGCGAAAACCGATGCCGAAGGGCGAGCGCGGCGGCGGCGCGGCGGGGGGGCCGAGCGCCCAGGCGATCCCGCCGAGGATGCCGGCGGCCGTCAGCACCGCCCCGGCGGCGAGCGCCAGCCGCAGCGGCCACCGGCTGCCGGCCAGACCTGCGGGGCGCAGGGCGGCGGTCAGGGACATGCGACGATGGCCCGGTTGGCGAATTGCTCGCCGTAATTCGACGCGGCGGTGAGCGCTTCGAACATCGCCTCGGTCATCGACTGGCCGGCGGCGGCCACCGTGGGTTCGGTGTTCTTCGCCCGCGTCACCGTCATGCTGCAGCCGGGGGCAGCGCCGGCGAGGCGCAGCGCGTCGGCGCCCTCGGCGAGGCTGAAGGCGATGAAGTAGGTCGGATCGTAGACCTCGACCGCCGCAACGCCCTTACCCTGGGCGGCGGGGGTCTTGAGCGGCAGCAGGAAGCTCAAGGTGAGCTTGCCGCCCTCCATGGCCATCCGCGCCTCCTGCGGCTCGGCGAAGGCCTGCTCCTTGCCGGCCACCTTGAGCTTCGTGAAGTAGGCGAACTCGGCGAGGTTGCCGGCATGCTCCTTGGCCGAGCCCTGAAGCTCCTCGGGCGAGACCTTGCCGTCGCCGTTGGCGTCGAGACCCTGCGTCAGGAAGGCGGTGTATTCGGGGTCGAAGGTCCAGGCATGGCGGATGCCGGTGACGCGGCCCGCCTCGTAGGCGAGTTCGGCCTTGGCGGTGATCCAGACATGGGGGTGGGCCCAGGCCGGGCGCACGGTCGCAAGACCGGCGGCAAGGCCGAGCGCGGCGGCAAGGGCGCGATATCGGAGAGAGGCGGCGATCGGCATGGCGCTCGGGGGAGGCTCGCGGCAGGTCGGGCGGTGACGACGATGGGCCGGATCCTGCCCGTCCGATCGGGCGAAAGCAGGGCGCCGGGGCGCCTCCGCCGATCCCCTCGCGCTAGGGCCGCTTGAGCAGCGCCTCGACCTCGGCCTTCTCCGCATGGGAGAGGTCGTCGGCCTTCGGCGGGCGGCGGCGCGACAGGCGCCAGATGCCGAAGGCGCCGAAGCCCACCGCGAGCAGCGGGCTCAGCCAGAGCAGCAGGGTGTGCCAGCCGAAGACGGGGCGCAGCAGCACGAATTCGCCGTAGCGGGCCACGACGTAATCGATGACCTGGCCGTTGCTGTCGCCCTCTTTGAGCCGCTCGCGCACCAGCACGCGCAGATCCTTGGCGAGCGGCGCGTCGGAATCGTCGATCGACTGGTTCTGGCAGACGAGGCAGCGCAGGCCTTCCGAGATGTGCCGCGCCCGCGCCTCCATGGCGGGGTCCTTCAGCACCTCGTTGGGCTGCACCGCGAGCGCAGGGAGCGCAGTGAGGCTTAAGCAGAGCGCGAGGATCGTGGAGCGAAAGCGGGTCATTCGGCGGGCACCGCGGAGGGCGGCAGCTTGGCGCGCGCCTTGACGGGGGCGCCGACACGCATGCGGCGATCGGTGAGCGAGAGACCGCCGCCCGCCGCCATGATGAGCGAGCCGATCCAGATCAGCAGAACCAGCGGCTTGTAGTAGAGCCGCATGCCGATCGAGCCGTCGGGCATCACCTCGCCGAGGCTGGCGTAGATCTGGCTGACGCCGATCGTCTTCAGGCCGGACTCCGTCACCGTCATCCGACGCGAGGGATAGAAGCGCTTGCCGGTCTCGGCGGTGCCCACATAGTCGCCCGCGCGGTTGCGCAGGGTCAGGAAGGCGGTGGTCTCTTCGAAATTCTCGCCCTTGGTCGGGCCGACGCGGTCGAGGGTGGCGACGTAGGGGCCCGAGGCGACCTGACCGCCCGGCCGGATCGTCGCGAGCCCTTCCGTCGCCCAGCCCTGCCCGGCAATGCCGAGCACGACGACGCCGACGCCGGCATGGGCCAGAGCCGTGCCCCAGGCCGAGCGCGGCAGGCCGATCGCCCGGCGCCACGTCGTGCCGAAATCGCGCGTCCGGTTGTGGCCGTAGCCGCGGGCACGCGCCCAGATCTCGAGCACGGAGCCGATGATGAGGTAGGCGCCGAAGCCGAGGCCGACCGGCGCCATGACCGGACCGCCCCAGGTCCAGGCCGCCGCACCGAGGGCGACGACGAGGGCGACCGCAAAGGCGGCGAGCAGGCGCTGTGCCGCCGCCGCGGCATCGCCCCGCTTCCACGCGAGCGCCTGCCCGAACGGCACGATCACAAGGAGCGGCAGCGCCAGGGGGATGAAGGTCCAGTTGAAGAAGGGCGGGCCGACCGAGATCTTTTCGCCCGTCAGCATCTCTAGCAGCAGCGGATAGAGCGTGCCGACGAACACCGTGGCGCAGGCCGCGACCAGGAACAGGTTGTTCATCACCAGCGCGCCTTCGCGGGAGATCGGCGCGAACAGGCCGCCCTGGCGCAAGCTCGGCGCCCGCCACGCGAACAGGCTCAGCGCGCCACCGATGAACAGCGCGAGGATCGCGAGGATGAACACGCCGCGGCTCGGGTCGGAGGCGAAGCTGTGCACCGAGGTGAGCAGGCCGGAGCGGACGATGAAGGTGCCGACCAGCGAGAGCGAGAAGGTGAGGATGGCGAGCAGGACCGTCCAGACCTTGAGCGCGTCGCGCTTCTCCATGACGACGATGGAGTGCAGCAAGGCCGTGCCGGCGATCCAGGGCATCAGCGAGGCGTTCTCGACCGGGTCCCAGAACCACCAGCCGCCCCAGCCGAGTTCGTAATAGGCCCAGTATGAGCCCATCGCGATGCCGAGCGTCAGGAAGCTCCAGGCGATCAGGGCCCAGGGCCGCACCGCCCGCGCCCAGACCGCGTCGATGCGCCCCTCGATCAGCGCGGCAACGGCGAAGGCGAAGGTGACCGAGAAGCCGACATAGCCGAGATAAAGCAGCGGCGGATGGATCGCGAGGCCGAAATCCTGCAGTAGCGGGTTGAGGTCGTTGCCCTCCAGCGGCGCCGGCGCGACGCGGGCGAAGGGGTTCGAGGTCGTGATGATGAACAGCACGAACACGAAGGTGACGCTCGCCTGCACCATCAGCGTGTTGGTGCGCAGCACCGGCGGCACGGAGGTCTTGGCGGTGGCGACCCAGGCGCCGAACAAAGCGAGGATCAGCACCCAGAGGAGCATCGAGCCCTCATGGTTCCCCCACACGCCGGAGATCTTGTAGATCAAGGGCTTGGCGGTGTGCGAGTTCTCGACGACGTTCTGGACCGAGAAGTCCGACGTCACATGCGCGTAGGTCAGCGCGCAGAAGGCGAACAGGATGCAGGCGAAGGTGCCGAGCGCGGCGGGCCCCGCCACCTCGCGCAGGGCCGCATCGCCCGAGCGGGCGGCCCAGGCGGGCATCACCGCCTGCACCAGAGAGAGCGCCAGCGCGAGCGCCAGAGCGTAATGGCCAATCTCGACGATCACCGGCAGTTCCCTCGCGCGGTTTCGGTCCGGACGGTCATGGAATCTTTCACCGCTCGCTGCGCTGGCCCAGGGTGGCGTCGGCCGTCTCGGGCTTCGCTGCATCCTTCGGGGCTACCTTAGGCGCGTCCTTGCCCCCGCCTTCCTGCCAGCGTCCCTGCGCCTTCAGGGCGTCGGCAACCTCGCGGGGCATGTAGTTCTCGTCGTGCTTGGCCAGCACCGTGTCGGCCCGGAACACGCCGCCGACATCGAGCGTGCCCTCGGCGACGATGCCCTGGCCCTCGCGGAACAGGTCGGGCAGCAGGCCGCGATACTGCACCGGCACCGTGGCGTTGGTGTCGGTCACCGCGAATTCGACGTTCTGGTCGGGCCCGCGCTTCACCGAGCCGTCCTTGACGAGACCGCCGAGGCGAAAGCGGGTGCCCGGCGCGACGCCCTGCGAGGCCACATCGGCGGGGGAGCGGAAGAATACGATCGACCCGCTCATCGCCGACAGGATCAGCCCGAGCGCCAGCGCCAGCACGGCGCCGCAGGCGGCGATGAGGATCAGGCGGCGGCTCTTGCGGGTCACGACGGTTCCGTCCCGGTTCGTCGGCTTCTTCTCGTTCCTTCAGGCCGGCGAAGGCCTGTCGGCGGTCCGACGTCTGCTGAGGATCAAGAGACCGGTTTCGGCCCGCCCGCCTGCGGGGTCAAGGTTGAACGGGCGGGACCGATTGTCAGGGGCCGCCTTCCGCTACGGTTGAGCCGGCGTCAGACCGAGCTCCTTGCCGAGCGCGTCGAGGCGTTCGACCGCGTTCGGGTTGGCGGCGAGCGCCATCTTGGCCCGGTCGAGCGCCTGGCTGGCCGCGGCCCGGTCGCCGATCACGCCGTAGGAGCGCACGAGCCGCATCCACTCGTCGGCGCTGCCACCCTTGGCCGCGAGCCGACGGTCGAGGCTGGCGACCATGCCGCGGATCGCCGCCTCGCGCTCGGCCGGCGGCATCGCCCGGATCGCGTTGGCGGCAGTGTCGGGCTCGGCCGCATTCTTCTCGCCGGGCTTGTCGCCGTTCTCCGCCTTGGGCGGGGGTGCCCCGGCCGCGGCGAGGCCGAGTTCATGGGCCTGCGCATCGAACCGCGCCTGCGCCTCCTTATCGTCGGGAAACGCCTTGCGCCCGCGTTCCAGCGCGTCGAGCGCCTTGTCGCGCTCGCCGAGCACCGCGTGCGAGCGCACGAGGCGCAGCCACTCGTCGGCGCTGCCGCCCTGCTTGGCCAAGCGCCGTTCCAGCCCCTCGACCATGCCGCGGATCGCGTCGATCCGCTCGGAGGGCGGCAGAGCCTGGATGTTGCTGCCCGGCCCGGCTACCGGCGCCTCGGACATCGCCCCCTCCCTGGCGCCGTCCTTGGCACTATCCCCGGCGCCCTCCCCTTCGGCCTTCGGCGCGGCCATGGTCTCGCCCTTCAGCCGGGCCAGGTTGTCACGCACCGCCGGCAGCCAGGGTGCGTCCGCGGGAGCGGAGGCCGCCATCGCTTCCAGCCGCCGCACCGCGCCGGCCACGTCGCCGGACTGCTCGTCGCCGCGGGCGAGATAGAATTGCGGCTTGGCCGCCTTCGGATCGGCGGCGAGCGCCCGGCCCAGCACCTTGCGCGCCTCCGGCGAGACCGTGCCGTCGGCCGCCGCGACCAAGGCCTCGCCCCAATCGGACAGGGCCTGCGCGTCCTCGCCCTTGAGGCGGACGAGCGCCGCGTAGGCGCGGGCCGCGTCGTCGAACCGCCCGAGCCGCATATAGACCGGCCCGAGCACGCTCCAGCCGCGGACGTCGTCCGGGTGGTTGGCGAGCCGCGCCTCGATCTGGCCGATGGCGGTCATCAAATCCTGTGCGCCGGCCCGCGTCGCCTTGCGGTCGGCGTCGGTCTGCGACGGGAGATTCGGAGAGCCGTAGAGGCCGTAGACGACGAGCGCGACGAGGGGGATCGTGGAGAGCGCGAAGGCGGAGGCCGCCCGGCGCTGGCGCAGATGCGGCTCGGCGATCGGCGCGGCGCCCGACCCGTCCGCCCGCTCCTCGCGGCTCGCCCGCAGCAGCCGGCGCGCAGCCTCGGCGCGCGCGGCCTCGGCCTCCGCCGGGGCGATGAGGCCGCGGCCGAGATCGCGCTCGATCTCGGCGAGTTGGTCCTCGTAGAAGCCGGTCTCGGTGGCGAGCCCGTCGCCACCCTCCGCCTCCGGACCGACCCCTTGCCGGCGGCGGCGCGACATCGGCCAAAGCAGCGCGAACACGGCTGCGCCGGTCATGGCCGCCAGGATGAACCAGATCGCCGTCATCAGACCCAAAGTTTTAAGCTCGGCCCCGTGTAGAGCCCGAGCGGGGCCCGCACGACATCGCTTCCGGGTGACACGTCGTCACGCGCAAGCGAAGCATGGCCATAACACAGGCGTGCCGGTGCGTAACCTTGGCGAGGCCGCCGCCACTCAGCGTTGTCCGCCCCCCGCGGGCGCATCGCCCGGCACCTCGATCACCGCACGCAGGCCCCCGAGCGCGGCGGCCTCCAGGCGGAAGCGGCCGCGATAGAGCGCGGCCAGATCCGCGACGATCGACAGGCCGAGCCCGGAGCCGGGCTTGGTCTCGTCGAGACGCTGGCCGCGCTTGAGCACCGCCGCGCGGTCCTCTTCGGGCAGACCCGGCCCGTCATCCTCTACCGCCACGAGGAGATGGGGATAATCATGTTCGGCCGTCGGCGCGGCGGAGATCGAGACCCGGCCCGTCGCCCATTTCGAGGCGTTGTCAACGAGGTTGCCGATCATCTCCTCGAAATCCTGCTTCTCGCCGCGGAAGCGCAGACCCGGCGGGACGTGGACCTCGTAGGCGATGTCCTTGTCGCGGTAGATCTTGCCGAAGGTGCGGACCAAGCCGGCAAGGGCCGGCTCGACCTCCGTCGAGGTGCCGAGGGTGCCCGCGAGCGCGGCGGCGCGGGCGCGGTCGAGATGGTAATTCACCTGATCACGCATCACCGCCGCCTGCTCGCGAATCTTCTCCGACAATTCCGGCGGGGCGTCGCTGCCGCCGGCCTCGTTGACGATGATCGAGAGCGGGGTCTTCAACGCGTGGGCGAGGTTGCCGACCTGGGTGCGGGCGCGCTCCAGGATCTCGCGATTGGTCTCGATGAGCAGATTGATCTCGCCCGCGAGGGGGGCGATGTCGCGCGGATACTCGCCGTCGATCCGGTCGGCCTCGCCGCGGCGGATCGAACCGAGCGCCGTGCGCAGCTTGCGCAAGGGCGCAAGGCCGAAGCGGATCTGCAGCAGCGCGGTCGCCGCGAGCGAGAAGCCGAGCAGGCCGAAGGTCATGAACAGCGAGAAGCGGAAGCGCTCGACGTCGTTGACGATCTCGTCCGCCGGTCCGGCCACCCGAACGGTGTAGCGCCCGTCGACCCCGACATCGACGTCGCGCTCGACGATGCGCAGGCTGCGGTCGTCCTGGCCCCGGCCGTAGCCCTGGCGGATCTGGCCGACGGTCGCCGTGCCGGCCTGATCGGGCCCTTTCAGCGGCACGCCGACGAGCGAGCGCGAGGTGCGCAGGTCCCGCGGCTTCGCATCGGGCCGCCCGACCTGCCAGTACCAGCCCGACAGCGGGAGGTCGAAGCGCGGATCGCCGAGCGAGAAGGAGCGCGTCTCGGGGTCGCTCGGCGAGACGAGATCGGTGGCGAGGTTGTTGGCGAAGACGAGCAGGCGGCTGTCGAAGGCGCGCTCGGTGTTCTCGCGGTAGAGCGTGGTGAGGATGAAGGCCGCGATGACGAGGATCGCGGTGCTCGACAGGAACGAGGAGACCGCGAGCCGCACCGCGATGGAGCGGCGGCGCAAGGGGAGCCAAGCGAGGCGGTCGGTCATGCGTCCTGGCTCGAATTTCGGCTCACATCCCGCCTCGCAAGCGGCGGCCCGGGCATGTACATCATGCAGACCGACTTTCTACACCGTTCCTCGACGAGACGCCCATGGCCCTGCACATCCGCGATGCAGAGACGGACCGCCTCGTTCGTCTCCTGGCCGAGCGAAAGGGCGTTCCGCTCACCGAGGCCATCAAGGTCGCCGTGCGCAACGAGTTGGAGCGGGAGGCACAGCGGCCGGGCCTGTGGGAGCGACTGAGACCGCTGCACGAGCGGGTGGCCGCGCGGCCTTCCACCAACCTTGAGGCCGACAAGGCATTTTTCGATGAGTTGAACGACGAGTGATGTTCGTCGACGCCTCCGCCCTCATCGCCATTATCACGGAGGAGCCGGAGGGACGCGCCCTCGCCGCCCGTCTCGAAAGGGTGGAAGCCGCCATCACCTCGCCGATTGCCGTCTACGAGGCTGTCCTCGGCATCGCTCGCAAGAAGCAGGGCGGCCTCAAGGCGGCCCGAGCGGATATCGAGATGCTGCTCGGCCTCGCACAGATCGGTCTCGTGCCGATCACCACGGAGGATACGGACCGGGCCCTCGAAGCCTTCGAGCGCTATGGAAAGGGAACGGGACATCCGGCCCGCCTCAACATGGGCGACTGCTTCGCTTACGCGGTCGCGCAGAGTCACGGCGTGCCGCTTCTCTACAAGGGCGAGGATTTCGCCCTCACCGATCTTGGCAGTCAATGAGGCTTCACCCTCGCCCCGGCGGCTGGTTCGGATCGATCAGGTAACCGAGCCCCCGCACCGTCTGGATCAGGTCCACGGCGAGCTTCTTGCGCAGGCGCCCGACGAACACCTCGATGGTGTTGGAGTCGCGGTCGAAATCCTGGTCGTAGAGGTGCTCGGTCAGCTCGGCGCGGGAGACGACGCGGCCGGTGTGGTGCATCAGGTAGGAGAGCAGCCGGTATTCGTGGCTCGTCAGCTTGATCGGGGCGCCGTCCACGAAGACCCTGCCCGAGCGCGTGTCGAGGGTGACGGGACCGCAGGCGATTTGACTGCTGGCATGACCGGCCGCGCGTCGAAGAATCGCGCGCACGCGGGCCATCAGCTCCTCCATGTGGAAGGGCTTGGTGACGTAGTCGTCGGCGCCCGCGTCGAAGCCGTCCACCTTGTCGGACCAGCGGTCGCGGGCGGTGAGGATGATGACGGGGGTCTTCACCCCGGCCCGGCGCCAGTTTTGGAGCACGGTGACGCCATCGGCCTTGGGCAGGCCCATATCGAGAATGATGGCGTCGTAGGGCTCGTTCTCGCCGAGATAGCCGCCCTCCTCGCCATCGAAAGCCTTGTCGGCGACGTAGCCGGCCTCTTCCAGCGCGGCGACGACCTGCCGGTTGATGTCACGGTCATCCTCGACCACGAGCAGACGCACGGTCGGTTACTCCTCATCCCGGCGGCGCACCGCCACGGTTACCAATGCCCGCTCACCTGTCCCGATTGGGCATCGACCATGACGTGCATGAAATGCCCGTCGCGACGCAAGGCCGTCAGCAGGTAGACGAGGCCCGCCTCGTGCCGGCACAGGCTGGCGCGCTGGATCTCGGCCCGCGGAATGATCTGGCGCGCCGCGCGGATCGCGGCGATGGGCGGCACGACGCGCTTTTCGGCCACCGCCTCGCGCAGGTCGGCCGGCGACAGGCAATCGTCGCCGCGATTCAGCGGCTGCCGCTGCGCCGGGACGGGCGCGAGGGCACCGGTTTCCTCGGCGAGCGGGCCGACCGCCCCCGCCGCGAGGACCGCGGCGGTCGAGACGACGATCAACAGGGCGAAAGCTTGGCGCATCGAGGGTGACTGTCGCGCCAGCGCACTGAATGCGCCCTGAATGTTTGCGAGCGCGGGCGCATTCGGTGAGGAAGCGGCCGTCGAAGATGTCTTGCGGTCGAGGGCCATGTCCGGGGTCGGCGATGTTGCCGGGGACAAGGCGGGATCGCCGCCGTGGTTCCCGGGGCATGACTGCGCAGGGCCACCTGCCTCAGGCCGCCCCTTCGGCACCGGCGTGAAGGCGGCGGTCACCGCAGACCCGCAGGGTCAGGCTCGCCAGATCGCCGCTGTCGATGGCGTCGAGGGCGGCCCGGCGCAGGGTGATCAGCGAGAACTCGAAGCCCCGGCGCGCCGCCTCCAGGCGGCCGGCGGCGGCACGGGACCGGCTTCGGCGCGAGGCCTGCGACCTCGCTCCATCCGGGCCGGTGGCGGAAGAAGTAGGGGCAGGCATCGAAGACTCCCTGTGATCCGTCAAAGATTCGGCCGGTTCTGCAACTCGCCGATGCGCCGCAGGAGATCCTCGAACCGCTCCCGAGCCCGCTCGTCGCTGCGCGCGACCGCCCGAGCGGTTTCGCCCGTGAGCCGGACCAGATCCTCCAGCACGCGGGTGCGGCTCTCCAGGGCGGCGGCCACCGCCGCGTTGGTCTGCGAGGCGCGCTCCAGCGCCGCAGCGGTGGCACCGGTCTCGGCGATGCGCGCTTCCAGCACGCGTAGGCCGTCCCGGTAGAGGTGGAGGCAGGCCAGCCCCAACAGCACCGCGACGATCCAGCCGGCGCCCCCGTCGGCGAAGAGGAGGCGCGCGGCTTCCGCTGCGATCTTGTCCATTGCACCGCCTCCCGGATGGTCGGCTCCGGTCTTCGCGATACCGGACGATCAGACGCCCTTGCGGGCCCCTCGCGCGGGCCCTTGCCCCAGGGTGCGTTCCAGAGCGGGTTCGAGGGTGTTGCCGGTGGTCGCCGCCGCCTCCAGGGGCAGGGACCGGAACACCTTCTCCGCGACCCCCTCGCCGCCGCCCGCTGCCTGGATCAGCCAGGCTGGTGCCTGATCGAGCGCCCGCTGCACGGCCCGCGCGATCACCGCCGAGCCGACGGAGACGGTCAGCCTGCGCCCGCGGACGGCGCCCGCAACCGCGTTCAGAGCGTAGTCGGTGGCGTTGCGCACGAGGCGCTCGACCAGCGCCTCGGTGACGAGGAGGCGCAGAGGCCCGCCGAACCGCGCGAGCACCGCCGCGAACGCGGCGACGAGCACCGGCGTCAGCAGCGCGGACAATCCCTGGACGAGCGCCACGACGGCGTCGCCCCAGGGCAGGACCAGGGCGGCGTCAACGACGGGCAGCGCCGCCGCGTGCGCTGGCGCGCAGCAGCCGAGCAGGAGGAGCAGCGGCAGAACGGGCCTGATGAGGAAGACCCTGGCCATGGTTCGGGCCAGGCTTCGAGCGAAGTCGTTGTTGAGCGGCACCTTGGTCGGAATCATGGGAGCGATCCTTTTGGGGGCGAGGGAAAGCGTTCAGCGGCCGGCGCGCAGCCAATCCCGCAGGCGTGCGCGCCAACCGCGCCGGGCCACGGGCGGCGAGGACGGGCGTTCGACCGAGACGGAGACGGGCTGCGCGTCACCGCGCCGGGCGCGCGGCAGGGCGGTTTCGTAGGGCATACGGAACTGGTCGAATTCGCCCTGTCGGCGGGGGATGATCGCGGCCGGGCGGTTCCACATCAGGATCGCTTCGCCCGCGCCCGCCCGGTCGCCGGCCCGCAGGCGCCGCAGCACAGTGGAGCGCCGGAACGCCGCCGGGCCGATGTTGAAGCAGAGCGAGACCAGCGCGTCGAAGGCGTGCTGCGGCAGCGGCTCGGGGATCGCCTCGGCAACGGTGCGGACGAAGGCCGCCACGTCGCGGGTGAAGATCGCGTCCGCCTCCCCGGCATCGATGCGCAGGCCCGCCCGTGGCACCGGCGGCCCGGCGGCGGCGGTGTGGCCGATGCCGATGGTCCAGACCCCCACGCTGTCGCGGTAGGCTTCCAGCCGCCGCCCCTCCCGGGCGATCAGCACGGCGCGGCCGACGGCACTGAGGTCCATCGTCAATCTCCGGGGTCGAGGGGATGGGTCGAGAGGGCGGGGCCATCGCGCGATGCCGCATGAGCGGCGGCGCGGGTTCCGGCTTTGGCCGAGGCGCCAAGCGGAGCGAAAGCCCTGTCGAAAGGCAGGCGCGGCGGCCTAATCCAGGCCCTCGAACAGCAGCGAGAACAGGATGTTGGTCGTGGGCTGCGCCCCGCTGCTCGCCACGATCTTGAGGCACCAGCGGTCCGCCGCCTCGAAGACCGCGCTGTTGACGAGGTCCGCCGCTTGGTTGGAGCCGGCCCCGGCGATCGTGCAGGTCAGGGCCGTGCCGGTGAACAGGTTCTGGAGCGTGACGGTCCAGCTCTGGCCGGCGCCCGGCGCGCCCTGCGTTGCCACCCGCAGATCCCGGAACCGCCCCCGCCGGCCGACGGCGGCGTAGACCTCGCTCTGGTGGCCGCCGACGAGGGCGTTGGTGAAGTACCGCGTCGCCCCGGCCGTCACGGTCCCCGGCCCGCTATTGCCGGCGATCACCTGCGCCGTCAGCACCGGCACGTCCGCGACGGTGATCCGGCCGGGAAAGGCGACCCGCCCCGTCGCGCGCGCGATCCGCAGCGCCTCGAACCAGTCGCCGCCATTCGGGGAGACTTTCACACGGAGGTCGTCGTCACCGGTCAGGCCGATCTCGGCGCGGGCGGAGAACCCGGTCTGCATCAGTAGGGAGAGGGTGTTGCCGGCCGCCTGCTTGTTGAGGGTGTAGCGCAGATCGCCGCTGCCGCCCTCGGCGACCGTCAGCGCGGTCCAGAGCGCCTTGTTGAGCTTGGCCGCGAAGGGATTGTCCGCATCCGCCCCGGTGCCGAGGCCGAGGCGGGTGAGGTTGTGCAGGGCGCTGATCGTCGCGCGGAACGGCATCCAGGCCGAACCGGTGAAGGTGTAGAGTTCGGCCTCGTCGGCGACGTAGGCCGTCCAGCCCGCAAGTGGCTTGAGGGACAGCCACGCTCCGTCCTGGAAGCGGGCGATGCGGCCGGCCCAGCCGGTCCAGGCACCGCTCGGGTTGCCCGAGGCGATGAGGTAGCGGTCGCCCTCGGCGGGGCTCGCGGGCGGAGCGGCTCGGTCCTTGTCGAGGACGGCGAGCTGCACCAGCGCGTCGAGCAGCGCCAGGGCCTCGTTGTGGGTGACGTGCTTCTGCGCCTGCCCGCCCGCGATCAGCGGCAGGGTAAGGCTCGGGGTCGTGTCGGCCATGGGCCACTCCGTCAGTATCGGATGTCAGACGGTCCGCAGGCTCACCCGCGCCCGGCGGGCGGGGCCGGGGCCGGCCAGCGGGCCGATCGGCACCAGGGCGGCGTCGATCTCGGTGCGGCGCGTGCCGAAATCGGCGATCTCGTCGGCGCTCGCGTAGAGCGCGCTCGTCGTGTCGGTGCTCAGGCTGCGCAGAATCCGCCCATCCTCGGCGAGGATGTCGAGGCGGTAGGCTTCGGCCCCCTCGCCCAAAGGCACGTCGGCCGGCTCCCAGGCATCGGCATCGCGCCGCGCGCGCCGCGTCCAGTGGAAGCGGATGCCGCCGGCCTCGCGCCGGGCGCGTAGGTGAACCGGACTCAAGGGAAGGAAGGCGGTCAGGTCCGCTGTCGCCGCGAAGCCGACGAAGGCGGGATCGGCCGGATCGCGCTCCGCCGGGCCGACCCGGTAGAGGAAGCGGCGGCCGGCCTCATCGAGCCGGTCGACGAGGGGCCGGACGGCGCCGTCATCGAGGCGCACGATCAGGCTGCCCGCGCCCGCCGGCCGGCCCGCGGCGGCCTCGCTGCCGGCCAATCCCCGCAGCAGCCCTGAGAGCCGCCACGTCTCCGCCTCGACCAGCTCGGCTTTCGCCGCGGACAGGATCTCGACCGCCCCGTCCGCGCCGATCACCGCGAACAGGTTGCCCCCGCCCAGCGCGGCGGCCTCGCCGATGCTGCTCAAGCCTTCCGCGTGGCGCAGGGTGACATTGAGGCGGGCATTGCGGTCGAAGCGCCAGAGCGGGCCCGGCGGCAGCGAGGTCAGCGTGCGGCCGAGGCAGGCCGGATGGTCGATTGTGCGATGGAGCGCGAACGGCGCCCCTTCGTCTGCCGAGCGCCAGACTGCGACGGCGCCGGGCCAGGGATCGGCCGAGACCGCGAGATAGGAGAGCGGCACCGGATCGCCGTGCTCCACCGGCAGGACCAGCGGCAGGGCGAAGACTGGCCCCGGCACGGCCGGCGGCCTCCGACCTGTTCTCAGAGCCAGCGTGGCGGGTGCAGGATCGGGTCGGGGCAACGGCGCCGCCCGTGTCTCGATCCGCCGGCCCGTGGGTGCGTCGTCGATCCGCACGATCCGGTGAAGCGTCCTACGGTTCTCGTCCGGAAGCGCCACCACGTCGCCGGGCTCCAGATCGATCCGGCGCGGGCTCACCCCGAAGGCCGCCGTGTCGCGACCCGCGAGCGCGGCATCGAGGACGGCCTCCGCCAAGGCCTGCACCGCGTCGCGCCGGGTGACGATGGCCGCCTCAACGCGCACCTCCTGCCGCCGCGCGCCGGCCGCGCGCGCGGCGGAGGCGGTGGCGCGGCGGTAATCCGGACTCTCGCCATCGGAAAAGCCGATCGCTACGGAGCGCGGCAACTCGCTCTCCTGCGCCCGCACCCGGCGCAAGGGCGCCGCCTCGCCCTCGCCGAGAACGAAGTCGCCCGCGTCCAGCACGGCGGGCGCGCTCTTGCGCCCATCGCGAATCCGCAGGGCCCCGGCGGAGACCGAGACATCGAGGTTGAACAGCCGGGCGAGCGGCTCCAGCGCCTCGCGGGCGGAGAGCGGCCGGTCGAGCACGGCGCCGTCGAGGAAGCCGGCGGCGTCGATGTCGAGGGCCGCGTCGATGCCGAGATCGCTCAGGATCGCCGCGATCAACCGGTCGAGTTCCAGCCCCTCGATCCGGCCGGTGATCCAGTGGCCGAGCGCCCAATTGGCGGCGTCCGACCACACGGTGGTGAAGTCGGGGAAGGCCGGAAAGGGTCGCGCATCCCAGGCCCAGACGTAGGTGTCTTCGGCCGGGATCATCCGGCCGCCATAGAGGGGCGAAACCGGATTGTGAGCCGGCTCAAAACCGTCCGATTCAGGATCAAAGCGCGCGAGGATCGCGTCGAGACCGCGGGCCTGGATCAGGTCGTCGCGGCCACCGCGGGAGAAGGGCGGGACTGCGTTCTCCGAGGATTTCGGATCGGGGAAGACGTTCGGCCCGTTGGTGCCGCGATCGACCGCCGGAACGCCGATCTCGGTGAGCCAGATCGGCTTGGCGCCCGGCACCCAGGCCGTCGGCCCGATCTCGACGCCGCCCGCCCGCTCGACATGCGGGTTCGACCACCATGCGACGAGATCCTTGGCCCGGAAGATCCACGGCTTATTGTAGGCGCCGTCGGTGATCGGCGTACGGCGTTGCGCGGCGCGATCCTCGGGGCTGGCATAGTACCAGTCGAACGCCTCGCCCGCGCCGAGCCGGTTCTTGAGATAGGCGCGGTCGTAGACGCTCGCGGCCTCCGCCGCGTCGCGGTGGTCCGGTCCGTCGCGCCAATCCGAGATCGGCGGGTAGTAGTCGATGCCGACGGCATCGATGGCGGGATCGGCCCAGAGCGGATCGAGGGGGAAGCGCACGAAGGCGCCGCCCTCGCGGACATGGGCGCCGTACTCGGTCCAGTCGGCGGCGTAGACGAGGCTCACAGCGCCGCCGAGGCGGGCGCGGACCTCGGTGGCGAGGCGCCGAAGCTGCGCGACCGCCGGATAGGCGCCGTCCGGTCCGCGCACCCGCGTAAGGCCGACGAACTCGCTGCCGAGGACGAAGCCGGCGAGCGGCGTCCCCGCCGCCGCCCAGCCGGCGGCGAGGTCGGCATAGTGCAGGATCATCGCCCGGTAGCCCTGAGGCCCCTCGAAGAAGGCTGCGACCTGATCGGCCGCGCCGCCGGTGCCGTCCGGACTGCCGGGCCGGTCGGGGGCGGGATCGCAGGTGATGCGTCCGCGCCAAGGATAGGCCGGCTGCGTTTCGCCGGGCCGGTACGGGTCCGGCAGGGTGTTGCCCGCCGGCACGTCCATCATCACGAAGGGATAGAGCACCACCGCGAGACCACGGCGGTTCAGCTCCGCCACCAGCCGTCCGAGCCCGGCATCGGACGGCGTACCACCATAGGCGGCGGTGTCACCGGCGCGGGAAACTGGCTGCGCGGCGGCGCGGCTCAGCCCGGCGACGGCCCAGGGCTCGCCCGTCGTCGCCTTCGCCGTCGCATCGACCCGCGGCGTCACGGTGCATTGCCCGGCGCGCAGATCGTTGCCGAACCAGCTCGTTACCACCGAGACGCGCTTCAACCGCGGGCACAAAGCCTGGAGCGCGTCGAGGGAGGCGACGATGTCGCTAGCGCCCTGAAACTGGAAGCGATTAGCCGGCTTCGTAGCGCCGAAACCTGCATCCTCGCTAACGGCGAGCGGATCGAGGCCGAACTCGGTGGAGCCCGGAATCAGGCACACCGCGCGGATCTTGCCGGCCAGCCCGGCGACGGGGCGGATCACCTCGAAGGCGAATTGCGGGATGCGGTTGCCGAAGGCGGCCAGCGGCAGCCGCTCGAACACGATGTAGGCGAGCCCGCGATAGGCCGGTGCGTCGTCCGCGCCCTCCTTGGCGACGATGAGCGGATCGGGTGCCTGCGTCGCGGAGCCGGTATGAACGCGCCAATTGAGCGTCGTCAGATCGAGTTCGCTGCCATCGGCCCAGATCCGACGCACCAGGGCGATCTCGCCCGCACAGAGCCCGACGGCGAGATCGATGAAGTAGCTGTAGGCGGTGCGCACGGTTTTCGGACCGCCCGCTCCGCCCTTCGAGCCGGAGGACGAGCGTTCCACGGTGGTGTTGGCGACCTCGAGCGGGCGTGTCGCCCAGATCAGGGTGCCGCCGATGCGCGCCCGGCCGTAGACACGAGGCACCGGCGCGCCCTCGGTGGAGGCGAGGCCGCCGAGTTCGGTCAGCCGCGGCCCGTCCACGAAGCGCGGGCTCGTGCCGGTGCCGAACAGCGCGTCGTCGAGCGCCGCGCCCCCGGCCGCGCCGGCCACGCGCCCGATCATCCCGCCGATGGGGCCGCCGAGCGCATTGCCGACCGCCTCGCCGGCGGTTTGCAGGACGAGCGTTGTCATGGCGGAGCCTCCGGCGAGCGGGTGTTTCAGGGCGGATCGGGAAAGCGGAAGACGTGGGCGAGGTGGCGCCGCCACCACGGTGTGAGCGTGACCTCGGTCACCGCCGCACCGTCATGGGCATGGATCATCGCCGCCGGCCCGGTGGCGATAGCGTAATGCTTTGCCGGCAAATGTGCGCGAAACGCGAAGAGAAGGACGTCGCCCGCACGGGGCTGATAGGCGCTCAGCGGCTCGGCAATCGGCACGAGGTGCCGCCGCGCGGCGGCGAGGAGCGGGTCGGCCCCGTCGAGGGCCGATTCGGCCCAGGTGGCGGCATAGGGCGGCGGCTCCTCCGGCTCGGGACCGAGCACCGCGCGCCAGACCCCGCGCAGCAGGCCGAGACAATCGCAGCCGACGCCCTTCAGCGAGGCTTGATGCCGGTAGGGCGTTCCGGCCCAGGCGCGGGCCTCCGCCACGATCCGCTCAGCGAGCGGCGATGCATCCTCATCCATGACGGCCTCATCGGAACAGGCTGGAGCCGTCGAGGCGGGCTCCGGCCTCAGGCCCGGAGCGCAGCACGAAGTCGTTGCCCGGCATGTGCGGAAACCCCTGGAAGTTGAGGGTGTTGGCGAACTTGTCGCGGCATGCGGCGAGGCTCTTGTCGCAGCCGGCGACGAGGATGAAGGCGTCACCGGCTGCGACCGGACGCGGCGGCGGGTCCCATAGGTCGAGGAGCGTCGCCGCGCCGTCGCGGCGATGGCCGCGTAGGTTTGCGGCGTGGCCCGCATTGGCGCCCGTATCCCAGGTCAGGCGCCCGCCGGAGAACCAGCCCGGCGTGAACGCCCCCGTCAGCACAACGGTGAGCCGGCCGGGATCGGACGCGGCCTGCACGGTGCCGGTCGCGCGAAAGCGCGAGTCGGCGAGATCGACGCGGCAACGAGCATCGCCGAGTTCCGCATCGCAGGCCGCGCGAAAGCTGCATCCGGCCGTGACGTCGAGGCGGTGCATCAGCCCACGTAACTCGGCGACGAAGGCGCCCCCCTCACGGCGGATCTCGCCCAGGGTCGCCACGTCGAGGAGCAGGCGCGCCTCGGGCTCGGCCCAATCGACCAGCCAGGTCTCGACCCCGGCCCCGTCATAGAGCCCCGCCGCGACGTCGGCCTCCGTGATCCCGGCCGAGGTCAGCGCGCCCGCCACCTCGCCACCGCCGACGGCAAAGCCCAGCTCCGCGCTCGCCTCGGCTGCCTCGAGCCCGCTGCGGGCGGCGTAGATCACGCCACTGAGGACGAGATCGCGGTCGTGGTCGGTGAAACCGAGGACGAGGCCGTCGCGGCGGCGCAGGGCCCAGCAGCGGCAGAGCGTGGTCGCGCCGCCCTTGAGGCGAGCGGCGAGACGGGGCGGAACGGCGCGCATCGGCTTCCCCTCAGGGCAGGATCTCGATCAGCGGGATTCGCGGCACCTCGCCGGCGGTGAAGGCGGCGAGATCGATGGTGAGTTCGTCGGTGTCGAAGCGGACCGGCACGTCGAACTCGAAGCCGGCGGTCACGGCGGCACCCGGCGGCGGCACCGCGTCGGCGGCGAAGGTGACTTGACCCGTCGCGGAATCGACGGAGAGCTTTGCGGCCGCCACCTCGGCACCGCTCACCGCCACGCGCACGCTGCCGGCCACCGGCTTGGCGATGGCCCGGCGGTAGGCGTCCGGCCCGCTTCCGTAGGTTTTGGCGAGGGCAAAGATGCGGGTCGTGCCGTCGCCGGTGCCGATCCGCTGATCGGTCGGCGCGGGCGGCCGCGAGGGCGGGCCGGAGCGGTGATCGACCCGGTCGCGGTAGCGGAAGCCGTAGAGTCGCCCGCGCCGCTCCTCGAAGAAGCCGAGCACGGCGTGCAGGGCATCGAGGGTGCGGATGCCGAGCCCGGCATCGTAGCGGCGGCGCGAATCCGCCCAACGGCTGTTGCGGTGCTCGCGGCCCGAGGCCAGCGTGACGATCTCGGTGCGCCGCACCGGGCCGCCGCTGCCGCGCAAGGCGACATCGAGGGGAAAGCGGATTTCGTGGAAGTCGGACGGCATGGCAAAAACTCCGAAGTCCGGGCGCGAAGAGCGCCCCGCGGAGCGGCCTCGGCTGTGCCGAGGCGTCGAGCGAAGCGAAAGCCAAGGCCGCGGAGGCGGCCGCCGGCGCTTGAGGCAGGACAGGAAACGTTGTGATCACAACGCCCTGCGCCCGCGCGCCACGGCGCGGGCGAGACGGGCGGCGACCTGGGCCTCGGAGCGGCGGAAACCTTCGATGTCCGGGGTGGCGATGTTGACGGTGACTGCGACCGGCCGCTCGGCTCCGCCCGCCGCGACGCCGAGGCGACCGTCGCTGCCGCGCCGGAGCGGCAGGATCGCCTCCGGCCCGGCCTCGCCCATCAGGCCGGTGTCGCCCCCTGGGCCGGCGAGGGGAAAGTAGGTCGGCGCCGCCACGACCCCGCCGGCCGCGAAGGGGCGCACCCGTCCTCCACCAAGAACCCCGCCGAGCCGGAACGGCACGATCCGCCCGTCCGAGACGAGGCCGCCCTTGGCGAGCGCCGTCGTGCTGCCGCCCCCTGAGGCCGCGCTCAGCAGGCTGTTGACGAGGCTCGTCACCCCCGTCTTGACGGGAGCCAGCGCCGCCTTGACCGCGACGTTGGAAAGCTTGCTCGCCAGCGAGGCCAGCACGCCGTCGAGTTGGCGCCCGGCATTGAGGTTGCGGTCGAAGGCCGAGGAGAGGCTCTGGCCGAAGCGCTGGGCCAGTCGGTCGAGGGTCTCGAGCTGCCGGGCGCGCTCGGCCGTGCTGCGGTCGCTGTCGGTCATCAGAAAATCCCCGCATCGGGATATGCGGCGAGCAGCCGGTCGAAATCGGCCCGGCTCGGCGCGTCGGGCACCGGGCGGGTCAGGCCCACGGCGGCGGCAAGTTCACGGGGCGTGGCGGCCCAGAGGTCGCGCGGGCGCCAGCGCAGGGTCGCAAGACCGAGCGTCAGCACCGCATCCCACGGGAAGGCGGAGACGGGCGTCTCCGGCGCGTGACTTCCCGTAGGGCTCAAGGGTCCGCGGGCGGAGCCTCGCCGAAGGCCGCGACGAGCGCCTCGCCGAGCGCTGCGGTGATCGCAGCGAGGCCGCCATCGAGCGGCAGGCGGGCCACCGCTTCGTCGTCGAGGGCGTGACCGCCGCCGCGCAAAGCCGCGCCGAGCAGCGCGATCACGTCGCGGGCAGCGAGCCGCCCACCGGCAAAGCGCTCGGCGAGGCCGGCGAGATCGCCCGCGCCGAGGGCGTCTTCCAGTTCGGCGAGAGCGCCGAGGGTGAGGCAGAGCGTGTAGCGCTCGTGTCCAAGGGTCAGCGGCACCTCGCCGCGTCGGCGGTTGGCCATCGTCATGCCCCCGCGAAGCTCAACGGGCCGGCGGAATCGAGGGCTATGTCGAAGGTCACCTCGCCCGCATGCTCGCCGCGATATTCGAGGCTCGTGATCTGGAAGAGACCCTCGATCGTGCCGAAATCCGGCACCACGATCTGAAACAGGCCGATCACGCCGTCGAAGAACATCTGCCGCAGGCGCGCATCGGAGGCCTCGTCGCGGAACACGCCCGAGCCCGCGACCGCGGCACGGCGCACGCCTGCGCCCGCCAGCAGCTCGCGCCAGCGCCCGGCGGAATCGGCGTTGGTGACGTCCACCGTCTCGGCGTTGAAGGCGAGTTGCCGGGCGCGCAGGCCCGCCACCGCGACGAAGCCGCCGGCCCCATTACTGACTCGGACCAGGAGTTCCCTGCCCTTCTGTGCGCTCATGCTCGCGGCTCCGGCGTTCTCGGGGAAAAGTCAGGCGGCGACTTCGGTCACCGCCTCGAAGGAGAGGGTCGCGCGCGCCTCGCCGGAGCGCTCGTCGCGCAGCCCGGCGAGGCTCTTGAGGCGCAGGAGGACGAGGGCGTGGCCGCTCAAGGTGAGGTCGGCCTCGTCGAGGCGGGCGGCGATGCGCTCGGCCACCTCCAGGGCCGAGCGGGCCGAACCCGGCTTGGCGAAGACCGTAAGCGCGAAGGCGTGTCGGTGGCGCCGCGCGCCATCGACGGAATCGTCGCTGATTTCGCTCGGTCCGAACAGCGCATAGACTGGGGCGGCGCCCCGCGGCGGCTCGTCGTAGAGCTGCAGGCGGCCGCCCATCAGCGCAGCGAGCGGCGGATCCGCGGCAAGGTGCGCGAGAAGGCCGGCGCGCAGGGCCAGCAGGGGGCTCGATCGCGTCACGGGGAAGCCTCCTCGATCACCTCTTCCACCTCGCAGACGAGGTTGCGGCGGCGCCCGTCGGGGTCGTCGGCTGCGCGGATCGCGAAGCGGCGGGGTCCGTCGGCGAAGCGCATGGCCGGGGTGACGCCGGGCCGGTAGCGCAGGCCGACGCGGTAGAGGCCGGGCCGGTCGGTGCGACCGCCGCGGGCGGCGGCGGCGCTGCCGAGCGATTCCAGCGAGCCCCACAGCACGGGTCCGGCGACGTAGCGGCGGAGCCGGCCGCCGAACCCGTCGGGCTCGTCCACCGGCACTTCGAGCACGAGGCGCCGCCGCCGCGCGCCGAGCGACCTATGGGTCATGGTCGATCTCCGTGAGTGAGGTCAGAGCCGCATCCGGCGGCAGGCGGCGGCGAGCCCCGCCGCCTCGGGCGGCAGCGGCCGGGGCGCGCCCTCGCGGCCCGCATCGCCGCGGTTCTCGAACCAGTCCGCGATCGTCAGACGCAGAGCCTGAACCAGCGGCTCGGGAGCCGGCGGTCCCTCGCCGCCACAGCCAGCAGCGACCTCGACCAAAGCCGAGGCCGTACCGAGTGGCGGCAGATCCGGCCCGAACAGGAGGCAGGGCGCCTCCCATGGATCGGGGCCGACACGGATCGGCCCCGGCTCGATCTCCGTGAGGGTGCCGTGCGCATCGACGAGCCCGGCGCGGAGCACGGTGACGAGCGGGCTCAGCGGCAGCGGCACCAGCCCGAGCCGGGGCCAGGCCGCCAGCACCACCCGGAAGCGCGCGGGCCGCAGCAGCCGGCGGGAGGCGGCCTCGACCGCGGCCCGCGCCGCCGGGATCAGGCGGGCGAGCAAGGCGTCCTCCGCGGTCTCGTCGGAGTCGAGCCGGAGATAGCCGCGCATTTCGGCCACGCTCACCGGCTCGACGCCGGTCTCCTCGACGCGTATCGGAGTCATGTCAGCCTCTCCTGAAAGCGTTTTCGCAACCGATGCGCGCGCCGAACCCATCTCTTCCGCGCGCGACGCGCGTATCTCTTTCGCGCACGGCCCGCCTTGCCCTCGGAGCGGCGGCCCTCGCGCTCGGGCTCGCAGCGACACCAGCGACCGCCATCGTCGGCGGACGGGAAGGCGCGGCGGTGCCGGGTGCGGCCTCGGCGGTGATGGTGCTGACCTCCGGTGGCGGGGTCTGTTCAGGGATCGTCGTCGCCCCGGACGCGGTGCTCACCGCCGGCCATTGCGTGGCGGGCGTCGGCGAGAACCGTGTCCACTACCGTGACGAAACAGGCCGCCCGGTGCTGGCCGAGACCGCCGCCCGCCTCCTGCATCCGGCCTATGACGGCGACGCCATCCGCGGGCGCACCCGCTCCATCGACCTTGCATTGCTGCGCACCCGCGAACCTCTCCCGGCCCGGTTCGTGCCGGCCACGTTGAGCGCCGCGATGCCGCGGGCGGGCCAGGGCCTGACACTGGCCGGCTACGGCGCCGCGCGGGGCGGCGACCGGCGCTCCATCGGCCGCTATCGTGGCGCAACGCTCGCCGTGGTTGAGCCCTACGGCCCGAGCCGCATCCTGGTTTGGATGCAGGCACCGGGCGCGGGCGGCTGCCAGGGTGATTCCGGCGGGCCGATCCTTGAGGGCGGAGCGGTGGTGGCGGTCGCCGCCTGGGTGAAAGATGCCTGCGGCGGCCTGACCCAAGGCATCCTGCTCGGGCCGCAACGGGACTGGATCGACCGGACGCTCGCCGGCTGGGGCGCCTCCGCGCGCTGGTGACGTCCGTCACCGATCGTGATCCGGCCGCCATGGCCCAGGAGGAACCGGACCTTGGCCGCCGAATTGCCTTCGGATACGCTTCAACCGGCCTGGGATTCGTTCATGGAATCCGGCGCTCCGCGCCTGGGCCTAAGGAGAACAAAAAAGATGGTTGCGAGCCCTCTTCGCGCGTGCGTGCTCGGTGCCTTGCTGGGTCTCGTTCCCCTCTCGGCGCAGGCCGTGGTCGAGGGTCGCACCTCCCGCGATCCCGGCGGGCTTCGCGCCTCGGTGGTGCGCATCGAGAGCACGCAGGGTGAGATCTGCTCCGGCACCCTGATCGCCCAGGACATCGTGCTGACGGCGGCCCACTGCGTGATGCACAAGGCCGGCTACAACGTGGTCGTGGTCGATCCGAATTTCCGCCAGCGCCGCCTGCGGGCGGTCGCGGTCTCGATGCATCCCGAATTCGTGCCCGGCACGACGCCGGAGGAGCAACCCGGTATCGACCTCGCCCTGATCAAGCTGGAGCAGCCGGTGGGCGCCGGCTTCCGCCCGCTCGATCCCCGCGGCGGTTCGATCACCACGGGCGACAACGTGGATATCGCCGGCTTCGGCGTGCTCGCCGAGAACCGCCGCAACACCGCGCGGACGCTGCGCACGGCGCATCTCGTGTCGATCGGCTCGTTGCAGGTCGCCAACCGCGTGACGGTCGTGACCGACTCGCGGCGCATGGCCGAAACCGCCGGCGCCGGCGCCTGCCTGGGTGATTCCGGCGGCCCGATCCTGCGGGGCGGCCAGATGGTCGGCGTGGTGAGCTGGTCGAGCGGCGCCATGCGCCAGGACCGGCGTGCCCGCACCGCCTGCGGCGGCTTCACCGCCGTCACCCCCACCGGCGAGCACGCGAGCTGGATCTCCTCGCGCACTGCCGAGATGGAAGCGATGACCGCCGACATGGCCGCGGCGCAGGCCGGGCGCACCGAATGGATGGCCCGGCCCGCCCGGCGTCGGGCGTACTGAGACCGATCAGGCGAACCGAAGCAGCTTGATCGCGCCGAAATCCTGCACCCCGCCGCCGACGCGCTTGGTGGTGTAGAACAGCACGTAGGGCTTGGCGGAATACGGATCGCGCAGGGTCCGCAGGCCCACGCAGTCCACGACGAGGTAGCCGCGCTTGAAGTCGCCGAAGGCAATCGAGTGGTTGCCGGCGGCGATGTCGGGCATCGCCTCGGCTTCAACCAGGGAGAAGCCCATCAGCGTCGCGGCCCGATCAGCGGCGAGTGGCGGCTGCCAGAGGTAGTTGCCGTCCGCATCCTTGAACTTGCGGATCGCGCTCTGCACCCGCCGGTTCATCACGAAGCTTGCGCCCTGGCGATAGCCGGCGCGCAAGGCGTAGATCAGATCGAACAACACGTCGCTCGGGTTGCTCGCGGGGAAGGCGCCGGCCGCCCCCGTTGCGATGAAGCCGAGCTTGCCCGAAGTCCAGTTCGCGTTGGCTACAGTGTCGTAGCTGAGAAAGCCCTTCGGCCGACCGACGCCGTTGCCGGTGACGAAGGCGACGCTCTCCTGCTCGGCGAAGGCCGTTTCGACCTCCTCCGCGAGCCACGCATCGATGTCGAGCACCGCGTCGTCGAGCAGCGTCTGGGTTGCCGCCGGCATGGCGTAGAGTTCCATCGCCGGAAAGCTTAGCTCGGACAGGTTCGGCGCGTCGGTCTGCGGCCGGGGCGCGGTCTCGGCGACCCAGCCCGCGGCAGGACCGTTGACCGAGACGGCGCGCTTGTACTGCCCGCCGGAGACGGCCCGCACCGTGGCGATGGCGCGGATCGGCGAGATCTCGGCGAGCCGACGCAGCACCTCGCGTTCGATCGTCGGCGGCACGAGGTAGCCACCATCCGGCCCGGAGCCGGCGGAGAGGGCCTTCTCTTCCAGCCGCTTGAGGCCGGCGCTCTCACCGGCGCGAACATAGAGGTCGAAGGCCGCCTTGTGCTCGGTGGCGGAGGCATCGCGCGCCGGTTCCGCCCCGCCGAGCGGCGGCCGGGCGCGGTCGAGGCTGATCCGGTCGAGGCGGCTCTTCGCCTGATCGAGGGCGGCGTCGATGCGGATGAGCTTTTCCTCCGTTACCACATCCGCGGTCAGCCGGGTCTCGATCTCGGAGAGGCGGACGTCGTTGGCCTCCTTGAACGCCTCGAAGGCGCGGGCGAATTCATCGAGCACCGCCTCGGTGCCGAAGGTCGCCGCCTTGTTCTCGGGCAGGCCCGTGGGGGCCTTGGTCTCAAAACGCATCTCGGTCATGGCATCCTCATTGGTGAAGGAAGGCGGAAACTCAGGCGCGCGCCGCGTGCGGCGGGGCCGCAAGGCGCAGGCGCGGCGGGATGAAGGGGCGCGGCGCTGCGGCGCGGATCACCCGCGCGTCGGGCTGCAGCGGGAAGGTCACCAGCGAGACCTCCCAGAGATCGACGGCGAGCAGCCGACGCCCGCCGCGCTCGGGCGACGCCCGCACGACGCGAAAGCCGATGGAGAGCCCATCGAGTGCCCCCTCGCGCATCAGCGCGTCGATCTCACGGGCGCGCTGGACCGCGAGGTTGAGCCGGCCGGCAACGCGCAGGCCCCGGCCATCCTCCTTGAGGGAGAGCCAGGATCCGATCGGCTCGGCCGGATCGTGCTGCCACAGCATCCGCACCCCACGCGCGCCCCGCCGGGCGAGGCTCGCGGCAAACGCCCCCGGCGCGACGGTGTCGCGGCCGAGATCGGGCACGCCGAACAGGCTGGCGTAGCCGGTGAAATGGCCATCCATGACAAGACCTCGATCAGAGGAAGTGAAGAGTGGGCTCTGCCCGAATCTCGCTGGGGCCTCAGGCCGAAGAGCGGGGGCCTTGCCCCGATTCCTGGCGGGCGTAGCCGACGGCTTCGCGCTTCTCGTCCACCGACAGGAAGTCCGCGCCCTGAACCCGGCGCCAGAGAGACTCGCGCTCGGTCGCCAGGGCTTCGACCGCGTCGAGATCCGGCTCCAGCCGAGCGGGGCCGAAGGCGGGCTCGAGCCAACGGGCCAGGGAATCGGCCGTGCGGCGCACCAGCGGGATCACCGTCTGGCGGTAGAAGGCGCGGTTGGCCTCGGCGTCGTTCGCGTGGGTGTTGTCACCGGGCAGGCCGAGCAACAGCGGCGGCACACCGAAGGCGAGCGCAATCTCGCGGGCGGCTGCCGCCTTCGCCTCGACGAAGTCCATCTCCTTCGGCGACAGCGAGAGCGGGCGCCAATCCAATCCACCGTCGAGGAGGAGCGGACGGCCGGCATTGGCGCTGCCCTGGTAGCTCGTCTCCAACTCGGCCTTGAGCCGCGTGAACTGCGTGTCGCTCAAGGCCGCGCCGGTCGAGGGCGCGAAGACCAAGGCACCGGAAGGGCGGGCCGCGTTATCGAGCAGTGCCTTGTTCCAGGCGCCGGCCGCGTTGTGGATGTCGAGCGGCACGGCCGCCGCCTCCATCGGCGAGAGGCCGTAATGGTCGTCGAGCGGATTGAACAGCGTCAGGTGTAGAATCGGCGGCACGGCGCCGGCCTGCTGGTAGCGAAGGCGCTGGCCCCCGACAGTGTACTCGTAAGCCGCAGGCCAGCCATCGGCCCCGGCCACAACCTGCATCCGGTCCGGGCGCAGGGAGAAGAGTTCTCGAGGGTGGCCGTCGATCTCGACCGCTTCGATGTAAGCGTTGCCGGACACCAAGAGATGTCCGTAAATCCCATCGAGAAAGCGCATCCCGCCTTCGCGGGGATTCGGTCGGGCGAGCAAATCCAGCAACGGATGCGCGTCCTCGGCGCCGGCCAGCGTCAGCGGCAGAGAGGCCGCGGCCTCGGCCACCAGCCGGACCGAGCGGTGGACGACGGCGTTGCGCTGGAAACCTTCGCGAGCCAGGGCCGCGTAATCGCGCGCGGTCCAGACCGCTCGGCCTTCGCCATAGAGGGCAAACGCCGCGCTCGCCTTCGTGTCGGGGACGAACCCGGCCGCCTTGGCAAGCCGCGCGATGAATCCAGGCATGGCACGCCTCCCACTTGCAATGTTTCACGTGAAATTAACCCGGGCCGTCAGAGCCGGCGGATGCGCGGCTCAACGGACGGCGCGAGCATCAGGTGGGTGAGCGCCCAGACCAGCGCATCGAGCCGATCCGGCGAGCCGCCGCCGGGCAGACCGCCGGGACCGAAGGCGCACATCTCGTCTTCCAGTGCTGGCAACGGGCCGACATGGCGGACGCGCCCCTGAGCGTAGAGCAGAGAGACCGGCTCAGCCCGCAGCAGCTTGCCGCGCGTCGCCCGCACCGTCGCCACGGGAACGTTCGGGTCGGCCTCGGCCAACACCGCGACGACCATCTCGCCACCCTGGTTGATCTCCGCCACCAGCGCGTCGGCCGCCAAACGGTGATACAGAGCCAGCGCCGCCCGCGCCCAGATTGCGGGTGCGGCCTGTTCCAGGGTGGCATCGGCCAGCACGTAGGCGGTTCCGTCGGCCGCGAGCCCGGCCGCAATGATGCCGCAGGCATCGGCCCCGACACGGGACGAAGCCGGCGGATCGACCGCGACAGCGATGCGGTGCATGGGCGGCGCCTCGGAGACGCGCGCCCGCTCGATGGAATCGCGGGTCCAGAGCGCATCCGGCCGATCCTCGATCAACTCGCCGTCGAGTTCCTGTCGTCCGAGCCGGGTACCGGCATAGCGACCGACCACCTCCTCCAAGAAACTCGGCGCGAGGTTCTGGGCATTGTCGGCGGTGCGTGAGCGCGTCACCACCGTGCGCGGATCGGCGAGGAGCCGGCGGATCAGTGGCACCGGACGCGGCGTGGTGGTGACGAGACCGCGCGGACGCGTCCCGAGCCGCAGCCCGAACTGAATCATGTCGTAGGTCGCCCCGGCCTCGCGCCACTTGGCGACTTCGTCGGACCACACGGCGCCGAATTGCGGGCCCCGCAGGGAATCCGGCTCTTCGGCCGAGAAGGCGAGCGCCACCGCGCCGTTGCCGAACACCACCCGCCGCCGCGACGGTTGCCAGACCGGCGGGGGCCCGCCGAGACGCGGAAGCGCGAGAAGTCCGGACGGCCCCTCGATCATCACGTCGCGCACATCGGCGAAGGTCTCGCCGACAAGCGCAATCCGTTCGACCGGCTCGGGCGTGAACACCGGATCGCCCAGGGCGAGGCCGCGCACCCATTCGGCGCCGGTCCGGGTTTTTCCGGAGCCGCGCCCACCGATCACCGCCCAAGTCGTCCAGTGTCCCGGCGGCGGAAGCTGGTCGTGCCGCGCGAGATGAAGCCAATCGGCCTCAAGCAGGCGCAGATGGTCCGGCGAGAGACGGGTCAAGAACGCCGTCATCCGGCTCCGCCGCCGCGAATGCAGCATAGCGGAGCGCGATATCCGTGCGCATCGCCACGAGGTCGGCGGTGGGCAGGGGTGGTCGGCTGGCTTCACCATCCGTCCGTCCCTCCCGCGCGGCCCGATCGGCCGCCTTGATGTCGTCGAGCATGTTCTTCAGACCGCCGAGATCGCGCAGGACTTTTGCGGAATCCAACCCGGCTGGCGACGTCTCGGCATCGAGCGCGGCATCGAAGCGTGCGATCTGCCGCTCGATATGCGCGCGCAACTGCACCCGCAGCCGCCGGGTATCCGGCACGCGTTTGCGGGTTTTCTTGGGGTTTGGCCTCGAAGGGGTGCCCGTCGCGGGCGCGCCGCGTGGCTCGGAGGGTTCCGGCATCGCGGTGTCTCCATCCACACTTCTTGAGCGTGCCCTTTACCTACACGAGGAGCGTCGCGGTGTCAATCTATAAATTCCTATCTAGGCCGATTAAGAGGAATTTGGTCCGAAGGGATGAGCCCGCGGCGGGCGATTGCCGCCGTTCCAAACCCGTCCGCCTATGAATTTTTCCATAGAACAGGAACGCTAACGGAGCCTCATTAGTAGATAAGCCAAGGAGTGCGCGTCACCGCCTCCATCACACGGGAGACAGCACGATGCTGAAAGGTGGTCTTCTCTGGTTGATCGGCATTCCGCTGCCGATCATTCTTCTGCTGTGGTTCTTCAACGTGTTCTAAAGCTTGGGACGCGCCGGCTTCGGGGGCTTAAACCTCGGAGCGGCACATCCCTCGATTGAAGGAGCACGCAGCGGAAGTATCCGCGTCAGAGCGTGACGCTCCGCGGCGTGTAGACGAAAGGCAGGCGCCCTTCCCGCTCGATCAGCCGTGTCGTGGCCGCGCCGATGATGACCATGGTCGCCATGTCGGCCGGCGCGGTGCGGGCGTCATCGAGGGTCAGCACCCGCAACGTTTCGTCCAGCCGGGTCACGGCGCGGGCGAAGATGACCGGCGTCGAGAGCGGAAGAATCTCGGCGGCGAGCGCCAGCGCCCGGCCGAGTTGCCATGGCCGCGCCGACGAAATCGGATTGTAGAGGGCAACGCAGAGCCCCGCCCGCAGCACCGCCTCCAACCGGGCGGTCACGACGTCCCAGGGCTTGAGGTTGTCGGAGAGCGAAATCGCGCAGAAATCGCCGCCGAGCGGTGCGCCGAGACGAGCGGCGGCGGCGAGCATCGCGGTGATGCCGGGCTCGACCCCAATATCGAGATCGCGCCAAGGCGCCGGGCCGTGCTCGACCGCCTCGAACACGGCGGCCGCCATGGCGAACACGCCGGGATCGCCGCCTGAGACCACCGCGACATGCCGGCCGGCCACGGCGAGTTCCAGGGCGTGGCGGGCGCGGTCCACCTCGACCCGGTTGTCGCTGGCGTGACGGGTCAGGCCCTCACGCTCGGGCACGCGGGCGACATAGGGGATGTAACCGATCAGGTCCTGCGCCCGGTCGAGGGCGGCGCGGGCGGATTCGGTGAGCAGGCGCGGATCACCCGGCCCGAGGCCGATGATCGTCACGCTCCCGGAGGCGCTCACGGGCGCCGGCCCTCGCCGGGCACCAGCACCATGGAGAAGTAGGGCGCGACGTCGTCCTCCTTCTCGGCCAGCGGCACCACCCGCTCGCCAGCCATGGTGCCGCGCTCGACATAGACCGCGCGGGCGAGAAAGCCGGTCTCGGCCAGCACGCCGCGCACCTTCGGCAGGTGGCGCCCGAGCTTCATGATCACGGCGGCATCCGTGCCCTTCAGCCGCTCCACCAGCGCCTCGCGCGGCAGCGTCGCGGGTAGGATGGTGAGCACGTCGTCGCCCCAGGTGATCGGCGTGCCGGCCCGCGTCCAGCAGCCGGACATGCCGGTGACGCCGGGGATCACCTCGACGGGGAAGCGGTCCTTCAGACGCCGCCACAGATGCATGAACGAGCCGTAGAAGAAGGGATCGCCCTCCGACAGGATCGCCACATCGCGTCCGGCGCCGAGATGGTCGGCCAGTCGTCCCGCCGCCTCGTCGTAGAAGCCGGCCAAGGCCGCGACGTATTCCGGGTGATCGGGGTGAAGCTCGGTGGTGTAGGGATAGGCCAGCGGAAACTCGCGGGTCGGGTCGCACATCACCGCATCGGCGATGGTGCGGGCGTTGCCGCGCTTGCCCCGCTTGCAGAAGTGGACGAGCACGGGGGCGTGCTCCAGCACCCGCATCGCCTTCACGGTGAGGAAATCCGGATCGCCCGGCCCCATGCCGACGCCGTAGAGCGTCCCGGTTTTGGCCGTGGCGGGGGTCTCGCCCGCGCCGTCCGTGGTCTCGGCCGGCGCGTCGATGCGCACGCTCCCCTCCATCACTCGATCTCGTTCGCGAGTGCGTTGACGGCAGCGGCCGTCATCGCGCTGCCGCCGCGGCGGCCATGGACCACGACGAAGGGCACGCGCCCGTCCCGCGCCAGTGCCTCTTTGGATTCCGCCGCGCCGACGAAGCCGACGGGGATGCCGATCACCGCCGCCGGGGGCGCCACACCCTCATCCAGCAATTCGAGCAGGCGGAACAGGGCGGTCGGCGCATTGCCGACGGCGACGATGCTGCCGGGCAGCTTTTCGCGCCACAGCTCCATCGCGGCCGCCGAGCGGGTGGTGCCCAGTTCCGCCGCCAGCCCCGGCACGCGCGGATCGCCGAGCGTGCAGATCACGTCGTTCTTCACCGGCAGCCGGGTCCGGGTCACGCCGTCGGCGACCATGCGCACATCGCACAGGATCGGCGCGCCGGCCTTCAACGCCGCCTCGCCGGCCGCGGCGAAATCGTCGGACATCTCCACGTCGCGCGGCAGGTCGGTCATGCCGCAGGCATGGATCATCCGCACCACCACGCGCTCGGCCGCACCGGACCAGCGGGCGAGGTCGGATTCGGCGCGGATCATCGCGAAGGAACGCGCGTAGATCGCGCCGCCGTCGCGGATGTAGTCGTGGCGGGCACTCATCTCACGTCGTCCTGAAACACGGGGTCCAGCGCCGGAAGTCCGGCGGCTGCGGCCTTCCTTATCCGGTCCAGCGCCGCCTCGAAAGCGAGACGCGTTGCCGGCTTGGCAGAGGGGGGCCCGGCGAGCACCACGTCGTAGGCGCCGTCGCGGCCCACCAAGGTGAGATCGGCGGGGCCCGGATGGGCGCAGCCCTTGGCGCAACCCGAGACATGAGCGGTGAGCCCGGCCAGCGGGGCCAGCGCCTGCGCCAGCCGCGCGGCGTGGTCGGGCACCGGCGTCGTGCCGGAGCGGCAGGCCGGCGCGCCGGGGCAGGCGGCGACCCTGCGGCGCGGATCGTCCGGCGTCACGATGAAGCCGGCCTGCGCCAACTCGGCTTGAAGGGTGGCGGCGCGGCTCGCGGGAACGAGGAGAGCGAGGCCGCGCTCCGCGCTCAACCGCACGTCCGCGGCACCCGCGAGCGCCGCGACCCGCTCCAGCCGGTCGGCGGTGCAGCGGCCGAACGGCGCCTGGACGAGGAGCGCCCCCCTGTCCGCGGTCAGGGCGGCGAGCCCCGGCGCGGCGGGCGCCGGCGCGGCTGCGAGCGGCGTCGGCACGAACGGGAAGAAACCGGCCACCGCCGCGATCACGGCCCGTCCGTGGGCATCGAGATCGCGCACCCGCCGTCCGCCGATCTCGGCGAAAGCGACGAGCGCAAGGCCGATGGCGCTCGCTGCTTGCCGCTCGGGCAGCACGCCGCAGCGCAGGGGGCCGCCGTCAGACGCGAGGCCGAAGGCCACCTGCTCCGGCCCTTCGGCGAACAGAAAAAAGTCGGCCTCGACCGCGCCGAGGCCGTGGGCGCCGCCGCCATCGATCGCCACTAGCGTCTTGGCCGGCAGGCCCGGCACCGCGAGCCCCGCTGCCTCCACCGCGCGGGCGAGCGCCGGCACATCGATCCGTTCCGTGGGATCGAGTCCGGCGAGCGGCGCCGTCAGCGTCAGGCGCTGCGGGCCGCCATCGTCGCGGGTGTCGCCGAGGCCGGCTTCGGCCAGGGCGCAGGCGAGCGGCGCGGCGCTCGCCTCGCTGACACCGCGGATCTGGAGGTTGCCGCGGGCGGTCACGTCGATATGGCCGTTGCCGTGGGTCCGCGCCCCATCCGCCACCGCACGCAACTGCGCCGACGTCAGGCGCCCGAGTGGGGGGTGGATGCGGGCGAGCAGCCCGTCGCCGGTCGGCATCGGCCGGGCGAGCGAGGGGCACCAGCCGCGGCGGGCGCCCTCGGGCAGGGTGCGGCGGGCGCTCATTCGGCGGCCAGCAGAGCGTCGGCCGGGGCGGCGTTGCGCCGGCTCTGCCATAGGCCGCGGGCGCGCAATTCGTCGAAGCGCTCGAGGATGGCGCGGGTCGCCTCCGGGTTGGCCGCCTTCAAGGCGTCGAAGGTCTCCGGGTCGGCGATCCAGGCGCCGTAGAGCCGGTCGAGATCGGCGCTCGACACGGCATCGGTCGCGGCGGCGAGCACGAACACCGCGTCGATGCCCTGCGCGAACTCCTGCGCGCCGCGGTAGCCGTGGCGGAGCTGCGCCGCGATCCAGCGCGGATGGCCGAGCCGGCCGCGGATCAGCCGGGCGACATCCTCGCGGGCGGTGCGGGTGCGCGGTGCCTCCGGGTTCGAGACGTCGAGGCTGTAGAGCGCGGGTGCCCTCCCCTCGGACGAGGCCGCGGCGAAGAACCCACCCATGGCGTCGGCGGCGGCATCGCCGTCCATCAGGTCGCGCTCGGCGACATCGAAGGCGTGGACATAAGCATCCGCCGCCGTGACGCGGGCGGCGAAATTCGCGTCCGCGCCTTCCGTGTCGCCGTAGGCATGGGTGGTGGCCGCGAGATAGGCGGTGCCGAGGTCGGTCCGGCCCTCCCACGCGCCGTCGAGGGCGGTTTCGGCTGCGCCCGCACCGTAGCGGCCGGGGGCCGCGCCGTAGATGCGGGCAGCGGATTCGCCCCGGCGCCGGGCGGCGGCGAGCGGGTTCTCCTCGTCCTCCTCCTCGCGGGCGGCGACGGCGCGGGCCGCGCGGTCGAGCAGCGCCAGGGTCTCGGGAAAGGTGTCGCGGAACGCACCGGAGACGCGGCAGGTCACGTCGATGCGCGGCCGGTCGAGAAGCGCCAACGGCAGCACCTCGAAGCCGGTGACGCGGGTCGAGGCGTGGTCCCAGACCGGGCGCACGCCCATCAGGGCCAGGGCATGCGCCACGTCCTCACCGCCCGTGCGGAGTGTCGGCGAGGCCCACAGATCCATGACGATGCGGGCCGGGTACTCACCCTCGTCCTGAAGGTAGCGCAACACCACCGCGTCCGCCGCCTTGGCGCCGAGCATGGTCGCGGCGCGGGTCGGCAGGGCGCGGGGGTCGAGCGTCGTCAGGTTGCGGCCGGTCGGCATCACATCCTGGCGCCCGCGCGAGGGCGAGCCGGCGGGGCCCGGCGCGACGAAGCGGCCGTCCAGCGCCGTGACCAAAGCGGCGCGCTCGGCCTCCGCGCTCGCCCGCACCGCCTCGGAGGCGTCGGCGGGGGCGCGGCCGAACACGTGCAGGCCATCGCGGAACGGGGTCTCGCCGAGGTCGCACAGATGCGCGTCGAGCGCTGTCAGCGCGTCCGCCATCGGCGTGTCGCCATCGACGCCCGCGCCTTCGAGCAGGCCGGCAGAGGCCGCCTCGTCGAGGATCGCCGTGGCGATCAGCCCGGCCCGGCGCGGATCGAGCACGCTCGCGGCGGAATACTCTTCCACCAGTTCGCGGAGCGCCGCGGCCTCGGGGGTGAGCCCGGCGGCGTCGATCGTGGGGGTGAGGTGCCCGAGGGCGATCCCACCGAGCCGGCGTTTCAGCGGCGCGGCCTCGCCGGGGTCATCGACGATGAAGGGATAGACCACCGGCAGCGCCCCGACGGCCAGCGCCGGCCAGCATTTGCCTGAGAGCGCCACCGCCTTGCCCGGCAGCCACTCGGTGGTGCCGTGGGTGCCGAGATGGATCAGCGCGTCGAAGGCGCTCCGAACGCCCAGGTAGAAGGCGAGGTAGGCATGGGTCGGCGGCTCGTCGGGGTCGTGGTAGCCGGCCTTGCGGTCGGCGGCGCGGCCGCGGTCGGGCTGAAGGAAGAGGGTGAGACTCTCATCCCTCTCCCCTCCGCGGGAGAGGGTGGCCCCCGAATGGGGGCGGGTGAGGGGAGCGCCTTTTCTAGAAAGACCTGAGCTGGCCCCTCTCCCGCCTGCTCCGCAGGCACCCTCCCCCGCAGAGGGGGGAGGATTTTGCGCCGCGCAGACCATCCGGAACCGAAATGCCCCGTCGCAGCAGAGCGGGTCGGCCTTCGGCGCGCCCCAGCGCTCGGTCAGCTCTGTGCGGCGCTCTTCCGGCAGCTCCTCGAACCACGCCGCGTAATCGGCCAGCGATACCGAAAAGCTCGGCTCGCCCTCCGTCAGCGCCTCCATCAGCGCGCCTGCCTCCGGCAGGTCGCCCGCGGCAAATCCCGCTGCGGCGAGGTCGGCGGCGATGGCGCGGGCGCTTTCCGGCGTGTCGAGACCGACCGCGTAGCCCGCGCGACCGCCGCGGGCGGGGTAATCGGAGAGCACCATTGCCAGCCGGCGCTGGTCGCGCGGCGTGCGACGAAGGCGGATCCAGGCAGCAGCGCGGTCGGCGAGTGCGGCGATGCCGGCGGGATCGGGCACCGCGCGGCGCTCCGAAAAGCCCTCGACCGCCGCGGCCTCCTCCTTGAACGAGATCGGGAAGCCCGAGAGCCGGCCGTCGAATTCCGGCAGCGCCACCTGCATCGCGAGGTCGGACGCGTTCATGCCGCGGCCCGACGCGCTCCAGGCCGCGTGCGGGGCGCCGATCGTGTAGGCCTGGAGCACGGGGCAATCGGCGGCGTCGAGCACGAAACCGGCATCGTCGCGGGCCGAGAAGGCAGTGGCCGCGAGCACGATGTCGGGGCGGCGCTGGCCAAGCGCCGCGCGTAAGGTCGCGACCGCCTCCGGGTCCTTCAGGCTCGACACCGCGAGCGTGACGCTGCCGATGCCGCGTTCCGTCAGCGCGGCTGCGAGCTGCACGGCCGGCCCCGTCTCGCCGGACAGCACCGCAGAGCGGTAGACCAGCAGCAGCGCCAGCGGCCCCGGCCCGGCGGCCTGCATCGCGGTCTCGAGGGAGAGCGGTCCGCAGCCGGGGCACCACGCAAAGCCGCGCGGCAAAGCCTTCGGCGGCGCGGCCTCGAAGGCGGCGCCGGCCTCCGCCGCGAGGCTGCGCAGCAGGTTCTTCAGGTTCTCCGGCCCGCCCGCGCGAAAATAGGCGTCGAGGCGGATGCAGGTCTCGGGCGGCAGGGTCGAGAAGGCGTCGAGGCGCGAATCCGGCCGGTCGTCGCCGGGCAAAACCGCGAGTTTGACACCCTGCGCCCGTGCCGCCGCCGCGGCGCGCTCGATGCCGTAGCGCCAATAATCGAGCCCGCCGAGGCAGCGGATCACGCAGACCTTGGCGCGGGCGATCACCGCATCGACATAGAGATCGACCGACATCGGGTGGCGCAGTTGCGCCAGCTTGGCCAGCCGCAGCGAGGGCAGGCCGGGCTCGTCCGCATGGGCGCGCGCCACCGCCGCGAGGTCCGTGTCGGTGAACGACAGGAACACGATGTCGCCGGGGCTCTGGCCGAGATCGACCGCCGCCTCGCCCTCGTCGAGGGAGACCGTATCGAGGCGGATCAGGTGCATGGCGCGGGCGCCCTCACGGCTCCAACGGGACGCGCGCCGGATCGGCCCGCTTGCGCCGGATGCGCCAGACCAGCCGGAGGAGCAAGGCGGCAAAAAGGGCAATCGGCAGCCAGGGCAGACTCGCGACGGTGAAGCGGAGGGCGGAGGCCGCGCTCTCGCCGAGGATCGGGCCGCTGCGGGCCCAGACCTCCTGCACCGGGGCGAAGGCGCCGGCCCGCGCCCGGCTGGTGCGGAAGTCCACCGTGACGACCTCGGTGTCCACGCGCTCATCGAGCCCGCGGCGCGTCCCTTCCGATTCCTCGATCTGGCTCTGGACCTGGGCCAACTCGCCCGCGATCTTGATGAGATCCTCGGCCCGGTTGTCCGGCTTCTCGGCAAGCGTGGTCAGGCGGGTGCGGTAATCGTTGAGCTGGGCGAGGCGCCGGCCGGTATCGGCGATGGAGGCGGTGAGATCCTCGGCGCGGGTCGCCTGCTCGACCAGTACGACGTCGCCCGCCGCCTCGCCCGGCAGCGGGCCGGTGACGAAGGCGACGTAGGCGGCGACCGCGGCATGCGGCAGCCGCACCTCGATCTGCGCCTGCGGCGGGCTCGCGCCGTTGCCGTCGCGGACCGACGAATTCAGCAGCGTGCAGGTCGCGGCCTCGTTGAGGCAGCGGTCGCGGGCGGCGGCGAAATGCGGCGCCACCCGGTCCGGCCCGAGGCCGACGGTGAGGTCGTGGCGATAGGCGAGCTTGGCCGCGCTCCCCTCACGCGCGGCGGAGACGAAGGGCGCGGGCGCAGGGGCCTGGGCCATCCGCATCTCCCCATCCGCCTCGCGCCGGCTGTCGGCACAGCCGGCGAGAAGGGCGAGGAGGGGAGCCGCGACCCAAAGCCCGCGCGGCAGCCGGCCTGCGGCCTCGCCCCGGCTCATCCGCGCAGGGCGGCGGCGACCGCGTCCTGGTCGAAGCCTTTGAGGCCGATGACGACGAGGCGTCCGTCGCGGGGCTCCGACCCCTTCCACGGGCGGTCGTAATGGGAGGCGACGCGCCGGCCGACGCCCTGCACCACGAGGCGCATCGGCTTGCCCTTCACTTCGGCAAAGCCCTTGATCCGCAGCACGCCCTCGGTCTCGGCGGCCTTCTCGACGCGGGCGGACAGGTCTTCCGGGCTGCCGGCGATGCCGACGGGGATCGCGACCGATTCGAAATCGTCGTGGTCGTGATCCTCGCCCTCGCCGTGATGCGAGGGGCGGGCATCGAGGTCGTCCTCGGCGGCGGCCGCGATGCCGAGCAGCACCCGCGGGTCGAGCCGGCCATGCTCGGTCTCGACGATCTCGACGGCGCGCGGCAGGTGCGCCTCGATCTCGGCCCGGACCTTCTGCCGGCCGGCTTCGTCCAGCAGGTCGGCCTTGTTGAGCACCACGAGGTCGGCGCAGAGGATCTGGTCCTCGAACACCTCCTCTAGCGGGTTGTCGTGATCGACCGATTGGTCTGCCGCGCGCTGGTTCGCAAGCGCGTCGGGGTCCTCGGCGAACATCCCCGCGGCGACCGCCGGGCCGTCCACCACCGCGACCACGCCGTCCACGGTGACCCGCGAGCGGATCGCCGGCCACTGGAAGGCCTGGACCAGGGGCTTGGGCAGGGCGAGGCCGGAGGTCTCGATCAGGATGTGCTCCGGCGGCTCGGGCCGGTCGAGAAGCTTGGTCAGCGCCGGCACGAAGTCGTCGGCCACGGTGCAGCAGATGCAGCCATTGGGCAGCTCCACCACCGAATCCTCGTTGCAGCCCTCGATGCCGCAGGCGGCGAGGAACGAGCCGTCGAAGCCGAGATCGCCGAACTCGTTGACGATGATGGCGAGCCGGCGCCCGCGGGCGTTCTCGACGGTGTGGCGCACGAGCGTCGTCTTGCCGGCTCCGAGGAAGCCGGTGACGATGGTGCAGGGAATCTTGTCGACGAGGCTCATGATGAGGTCTCCCCTCGGGCCGCCTTGAGCGGCGGGATGCGGGCGACGACGCCCTTGCGAAACGCCTCCGGCCGCTCGCGCCAGGGCACGACGCCGTCGGGGGTTTCGAGGTAGCGACGCAGACCCGCCAGGATGGTGCGGGCGGCGGTGTCGGGGTCTTCGAGCGCGTCGAAGTCGCCGTAGACGTAGGTCCAGCGGGCGGGCGAGATGACCGCGACGGTGCAGGGCCGCTTGCAGACCGAGAGGCACTCGGCGCCCTCGATCGTCAGGCCCGGCACGGGCGCGCGCCCGGCTTCCGCCCGCAGCGCGGCCAGGAGCTTGGCCCCGGCGCGCGGCTCGGAGACATCGCCCGCCGCGCGGCAGGTGGTGCAGACCGACAGGGTCGCGGTGTCGGGATCAGGCATTCGCACGGGCACCCGCCTCGCGGCCGAACAGGCCCCAGGCCCAGCCATAGGCGAGCCCGATCACCGCCCAGAACACGAAGCCGATGGCGAGCGAGCGCGCGGCGAACTGCGCGGCCGTGGCCGGCGGCACCTGCGAGGAGACCGTGTCGATCGATTGCGGCGCGCCCGCGAGATGCGGCGCGACGATGAGGACGAGGCCACCGAGGATCGTCAGCGGCACCCGCCGCACGGCGATCAGGTAGAGGCCGAGCCCGGTCGCCACCACCGTCATCAGCCACCACGACTGGCGCAACACGAGCGGCGCGGCGCCCATGCCGGGCAGTTCCGGCGGCAGGCCGATGGCGGGGGCGAGCGCCACCGCGAGGAAGCCGGCGATGCCGACGACGAGTCCGCCCTGCGGGGTCGGCTCGCGGCGCAGCGCCAGCATCACCGCCGCGAGCAGCAGTGCGTAGCCGACGCCGCCGACCAGCGTCGCGAGCCCGGTGAAGGCCATGCGCTGCAAGCCCGGCGCGGGCTGCCATTCGTCCTTGCCGTGATCGTGTCCGCCCTCGCCATGCGCATGGGCGTGGGCCGGGACGATCAGGGCGGCGAAGGAGGCGTCATTGAGGGAAGGCGCGAGGGCGGCATGCGCGCCCTCGCCCTCATAGGTCTCCGCCTGAAGGATCAGCGGGGAGGTCAGCGCGAGCTGCAGGCCCGTCGCGACGACGGACGCGAGGAAGCCGGCGACAAGCGCCGCCGACAGCAACCGGATGATCATGGAACGGTTTGAAGCCGCTGGAACGCGGATCAGTGGCAGGGGAAGTTCTGCGCGTGGCGGAAATCATGCGCCGCGTTGTGCAGGACGCTCGCCGGAGCGAAGCCCGCCACGAAGACGAGACCGAGGCCGAGGAAGGCGGCGACGAGGAGCGCACGGGCGCCTTCGGCCGAACGGGTGGTGGTGGCCTGGGTCTGAAGGGTCGCAGTCGTCATCGGGTCACGGGCTCCGGCCGCCCCACCGGCGGCGTTCGAGAACAAAACTTCGCCGGACGGCAGGTCTCCTGGCTCGCGGCTGGTATCGTGCCTGCCGCCTTCCCGGATCACCCGGTGGCTCATGGCAGGAACTCGCCGCTTACAGTTGCGGGGGCAGCCGCGGAATCGAGGTTTTTGGAGAAACCTCTCACCGCATTCCCTTTTCACCCCGTTGCCGGGGCACCGTCACGAGCCGCTTGTAACGCGGAGCGGCGAGCCTTGCAAAGCGCCATTGCGTGAACGGAGGCACCCGGTGCAAACGAACCGGCATGACGGAGGCTGCACCCGACCGGATGACCCTGGTGCTCGGCGGCGCGCGCTCGGGCAAGAGCGCCTATGCCGAGCGGCTGATCGAGGCCTGTCCCGCGCCTTGGCTCTACATCGCCACGGCGCAGGCCTGGGACGAGGAGATGCGGGTCCGCATCCACGAGCACCGGGCGCGGCGCTCCGGCTCGTGGCAGACTCTCGACGTGCCGATGGCGCTGCCGGAGGCGGTGGCCACGGCGACCGGGCCGGTGCTGGTCGATTGCCTGACGCTGTGGCTCACCAACCTGCTGCTGGCCGAGGCCGATCTCGACGCGGCCAGCGAGGCCCTGGCACGGGCCTGCGCCGCGGCGCCGGGTCCGCTGGTGCTGGTGGCCAGCGAAGTCGGCCTCGGCATCGTGCCGGACAATGCGCTCGCCCGCCGCTTCCGCGATGCGGCCGGACGCCTGCATCAGCGGCTGGCGCGCGAGGCCGACCGGGTCGTGCTCACCGTTGCCGGGCTGCCGCTGACGGTCAAACCCTCACGCGAGAATCCTTGATGACCGAAGACGATACGCGCCACCGCGATAAGATGGCCAAGCGCAAGGCGGTGCAGGACGCCGAGGTCGCCTCGAAGACGATCGAGAAGGGCCTGCTCATCGTCCATACCGGCCCCGGCAAGGGCAAGACCACGGCCGCGCTCGGCCTCGTGCTGCGGATGCTCGGGCGCGGGCACCGGGTCGGCGTGGTGCAGTTCATCAAGGGCGCCTGGGACACCGGCGAGGCCCGCGCGCTCAAAAGCTTCGGCGACCAGATCGTGTGGCAGGCGCTCGGCGAGGGCTTCACCTGGGAGACGCAGGACAAGGCCCGCGACATCGCCGCCTGCGGCAACGCCTGGGACACGGCCAAGACGCTGATGGCGGATGCCAGCATCCGCCTGCTCGTCCTCGACGAGCTGAACATCGCCCTGCGCTACGACTACCTCGACCTTGAGGCCGTGCTCGCCGACCTCGCCGCACGGCGCCCCGACCTCCACGTCGTCGTCACCGGCCGCAACGCCAAGCCGGCGCTGATCGAGGCCGCCGACCTCGTCACCGAGATGGGCAGCGTGAAGCACCATTTTTCCGCGGGGGTGAAGGCGCAGGAGGGGATCGAGTTCTGACGCCCTGCCCAAGGGCCAGGGACCGGGACGCCGCTTCCGGTCGCCGGCGCCCTCCCTCGGACTGAGGGCGTCCGAAGTTCGGGCACGACGCGCGTCGATGTCCGCCAAGTCCGATATGGCCAAGTCCGATATGGGCCCGCGTCACGAAATGCCGGATCCCTGACCGTTTCGGCACCGGGCTCGAGGGTGCAGCGGACGTATCCTGAGAAACACGCCCATCGGCACGATCGATGCAGACGCGGCGATATTGAATTATATCAGCACAAGATCGACCCTAAGCCTGGAAAATCAGCACTCATCTGCCGTGAACCGCCAAGGCATCGCGCGAGAGTCCTACAAGACAGGCCAAGTGTCAGGCCTATCCCCTTATAACAATTGATCGCCTGACTTGCGCCGCGCATGGAGCCCCGGTCGTCGCTCGGCCGGGCTCGTCCCGCCGTGAGCGATGGATCCTTGATCGCGTGCGCCTCGCTGGAGGATCGCGTGCGGGCCGCGGCCGGACGGGGCCGTGATCGCCTGTCCTCCCCAGCATGTCGATCTCAAGAGCAAGAAAGGGCACGGCTCCATGGAGCGCAGGGACATCCTCAAGACCGGACTGCTCACGTCGATCGGCTTGGCGGCCGGTGCGGCCATCCCGAAGGTGGCGGCTGCGGAGACCGGCAAAGCCGGGGTGCAGCTCGCCGGGACTCCTGCGACGGACGGCGGCGAGTGCTTCCGCGTCGAGAAGGACAGCCTGGGCGAGGTGAAGATCGCCTGCGACAAGCTGTGGGGCGCCCAGACGCAGCGGGCAATCGAGAATTTCGATATCGGCATCGAGCGGATGCCGCGTGAACTCGTGACGAGCTACGCGATCCTCAAGAAGGCCGCCGCCAACGTCAATTTCGCGGATGGCCGCCTCGGCGAGACGCAGCACAAGCTCATCGTTCAGGTCTGCGACGAGATCCTGGCCGGGAAGCACGCGGACATGTTCCCGCTGCACGTCTGGATGACCGGCAGCGGCACCCAGTTCAACATGAACGTCAACGAGGTGATCTCGAACCGGTCCAGCCAGATCGCCGGCCAGCCGCTCGGGAGCAAGAATCCCGTGCACCCCAACGACCACGTCAACATGGCGCAGTCGTCGAACGACACCTTCCCGACGGCGATGTACATGGCCGCCGCGATCGCGGTCCGGCAGCGGCTCACGCCCTCCATCACCGAGCTGCGGGACAGCATCGCCGCGAAGGCGGAGGAGTGGAAGGACATCATCAAGATCGGCCGCACCCATATGCAGGATGCCGTTCCGATCACGCTCGGCCAGGAATGGTCTGGCTATTCGGGCATGCTGAGCGACAACCTGGAGCGCTTCGACGACGCGCTGAAGGGCGTCTACCGCCTGGCCCTCGGCGGCACCGCGGTCGGCACCGGCATCAACGCGCAGCCGGGCTTCGCCGAGGCGAGCGCCAAGGAGATCGCGCGGCTGACCGGCCTGCCCTTCGTCACGGCGCCCAACAAGTTCGTGGTCCAAGGCGCGCACGACGCCATCGTCCACCTCTCCGGCACCCTGCGCACGCTGGCCGGCTCGCTCTACAAGATCGCCAACGATATCCGGCTGCTCTCCTGCGGTCCGCGGGCGGGCTTGGCCGAGCTGATCATCCCGGAGAACGAGCCGGGCTCCTCGATCATGCCGGGCAAGACGAACCCGACCCAGGCCGAGGCGCTGACGATGGTCACCCTTCAGGTGATGGGCAACGACGTCAGCACCGGGTTCGGCGGCGCCAGCGGCGCACTCGAGATGAACGTCTACAAGCCGGTGATGATCTACGACGTCCTGCAGTCGATCCGTCTGCTGAGCGACGGCAGCCGCAACTTCCGCAAGCACCTCATCGAGGGGACGAAGCCCAACCTCAAGCGGATCAAGGAGTATGTCGATCGCTCGCTGATGCTGGTGACGGCTTTGGCCCCGACGATCGGCTACGACAAGGCGTCGAAGATCGCTCACCTCGCGCACGAGCAGGATCTGAGCCTGCGGGAAGCGGCGCTCAAGCTCGGCTACGTCTCCGAGGCCGACTACGACCGGATCGTCGATCCGCGCAAGATGATCGCCCCCTACGTCGCCAAGAAGTAGGTTTTTCGCGCGATTCGGTCCGATCGTTCCAAGGTTACGGAATGGTCGGACCGACTTCGATCTCTCGACCGGGGCGCGGCCTGAGCCGCGCCCCGTCGAATGCGCAAATCAATACTCGATGATGTCTTCGAGCGCGTAGTGCTTGACCGTCTTGCGGTTGGCGATCAGCTCGTCGATCGTCGGCTCGCCCTTCATGGCGCGGGCGATGGCGAGCTTCGTCGCCTCGTAGTTGGTGCGGTAGAGATCCTTGCGGTCGAGGTTCTCGTCCTTGCCGCAGCGCTCGTCGAGCCAGATCGTGATGATCATGCAGAGCTCGTCGAGACCGTCCTTGGGCAGGATGCCCTCGATCACGCAATCGACGATGGCATCGCCCGTGGCCGCCTGAACCACGCCGCCCAGCAGCTCGGCATATTCGGCCGTGTGGATCGTGACCTTGGTGGTCATGATCGTGGACGGGCGCACGAGCTGGTTGAGGTCGCGTACCACGAACATGCGGGTATGGCCCTGCACCTGCCCCAGCATGCTCGCGAAACCGTGGCCCACGGGGCCGCGGGTGGAGCCGATCAGCACCTCCGGCATCGCATCGGTGAACTGCCCTTCGGCCGCGAGCACCGTCGCCTCGCCGGTGCGGAACCAGATCTCGGACATGTCGGTCATCCCTTGAAGTGTCATGTGGTGTCGCGCCCGGCGGGCGTTGGGCGCGCAGACATCATCCCAGGCCGCGCACGTCAATCATCTTCGCCGAGCGCCCGCCCGAACCGCGCCCCTGGTCTGGGGCGGAGAAACCCGCCATGTCAGCGCGGCAAGGACCGGAAGGATCGATTCGATGAGCGAGCCCGGCAAGGGCAGTGGAATGGGCGGTGAGCGCGGCTGGAGCCTGTCCGCCACGCCGGAGGGCGAGGGCGTGCGCCTGGAACTGGGCCTGCCCGATCTCGACGGCCGCCCCGTCACCGCGATCCTCAGCCTCGACCGGGCCGAGGCGCGGGCTTTTGCCCGGGCGCTGCTCGCCGCGGCGGGCGATGCGACGGAGCGGACCTTCGTCACCCCGCCCGAAGCCTGAAGACGGGCCTGACCGCGCCCCCGATCAGCGCTGGTTGCGCCGTCCGGGCAGGCGCGGCACCGCCGTGCCGCGCGGCTCCACCGGGGCGTCGCAGGCATAGGCGAACTCGGTCTGGAGATCGCTGAACACGGTCTCGCCGGTGATCTTGCAATCCTCGCGCACGGTCTCGTCGAGATAGGTGCGCGCCGCCGTGCGGAAGCGGGCGGCCCGTGTCTCGGCCGGGGGACGCCCGTTGCCGACCCGGCCGACATCGCAGCCCGTCACCTCGCGCAGGGCGTTCGAGACCACCAGAACCCGGCGGCGCTGACGGTTGTCGTAGACCTCGTAGGGCTCGTTGCAGCCGATCGTGACGACCTGCGGCACCTGGGTGACGTAGGTCTGCGAGATGTAGCCGAAGCCGGTGCAGCCCGAGACGGCGAGGCTGCCGCCCAACACGAGCGGGAGCGCGCGCCACCGAACCGTCGTCGCCATCTGCCGCCTCATACGGTGCCATCTCTCTCCCGCGACCGGCAGGAATGGACGCATTGAAACGGTCCAGCTTGCCCGGTCAAGCCGGCCCCGTTCCGGATCGGCCCGACGAGACCTCACGGCACGGGCCTGTGACGGGTCGTGGCGGAACGGACCGGCGGGGCGGCCGCGTTGCCCGCAGACGGCGTCGCGGGCGGCGGGACGGCAGGAGGGACGGCTGAGCATGGTGGAGATCCGGCACGACACGGTGACGGCGAACGGCGTGCAGATGCATGTCGCCCGGGCCGGAACCGGCAGCCCCCCTGGTGCTGCTGCACGGCTGGCCGGAATTCTGGCTGACCTGGGAGCCGGTGATGGCCCGGCTCGCGGACCGCTTCAGTCTGATCGCGCCGGATCTGCGGGGCTTCGGCGCCAGCGAGAAGCCCGATCCCGGCCCCTCGGACAAGGCCGGTCCGGAGGTCCACGCCGCCGACATCATCGGCCTGCTCGATGCCCTGAACCTCGCCCGCGTCGGGATCGTCGGGCACGATGTCGGCGCCTATGTTGGACAAGCCCTCGCACGGTCGCATCCGGACCGGCTCACCGGCCTGTTCTTCTTCGATTGCCCCTATCCCGGCATCGGCCCGCGGCTGGCCCAACCGGAGAGGCTGGCCGAGATCTGGTACCAGTCCTTCCACCTCAAGCCGTTCGCGGCAGAGGTGGTCGGCGCCAGCCGGGAGAGCTGCCGCGCCTATATCGGCCATTTCCTGCGCCATTGGGCCGGCGGGAATCCTGCCGCCTTCGACGCCGTGCTCGACGCCTTCACCGACAACTTCCTCGTGCCGGGCAACCTGCAAGGCGGCTTCAACTGGTATCTGAGCCAGCAGGAGGGGCGGCTCGCCATGCTGCGCGGCGAGGCCCCGGCCCTGCCGCCGATCGATGTGCCGACCTGTATCCGCTGGGGCACGCAGGACCCGCTCTTCCCCTATGCCTGGACCGACCGGCTCGGCGAGACCTTCTCGAATCTCGATCTCGCGCCGTTCGAGGGCGCCGGGCACTTTCCGCACCGGGAATGGCCCGACGAGGCGGCGGCGGCGATCGCGGGGTTCTTCGCGCGGCAGGAGGCGTGAGGGGCGCGCGCCGCGGGATCGCGAGCACCCGTCAAAGTTGTGACCGCCGGACCAGGATTCGAGGCCTGAGGGAGCGTTCTCGGCCGACCGGGCCGCGAACTGAGCGCGCCGGTCAGCGTCTCCCGAAAGACACGCGAGGCCCGACATTAAAGTTCACGCAAACGTGGAACAACAGGCGTTCCCCAGTTCGGTTCCCGATCAACCGATCGTTCACAAATATCATTGCGTAATCGCTCCCAGCGCCGACGTGGCCAAAATTTCGAAAAAACAACTGGGGGGCCGATGCGCGTCCGGAATCTCTTCGTTTCGTGCATGGCCACTGTCGGACTCGTCACGGCGGGTTCGAGTTCCTTCATCGCTTGGCAGGAATGGCAGCGCTGGTCGCAGGCCGAAGAGGCCCGTCAGCTCGTCAGCGTTCTCGGCGAGATCGCCCGCTTCAACGAGCGCCTCGCCCTCGAACGCGGCTCCTACAACCAGCTCCTGCTCTCGGACAGCGCCGAGCAGGCGCCGATCCGGGCCTCGGCGGAGGCGAACCGCAAGGCGACCGAGGCCGTCACCGGCCGGATCACGGGCGCCGTCGCGGCCATGCCCGCCGACAAGCGGGCCGCGCTGGAGCAAGCCCTGCAGCCGACGATCCGCCAGCTCGAGGGCGCGCGTGCGGCCGCCGACAGCGAGATCGCCAAGCCGCTCAAGGAGCGCGACGAGCAAGCCGCGAAGACGTTCCAGAAAGCGATCATCGCGGTCGTCGCCCAGAATTCGAAGACGCTCGGCATGATCGAGATCGACGTCGCGCGGAAGAATCCCGAGGTCGCCCGCTCGGTGCCGGTCGTCAGCCTCGCGATGGAGCTGCGCGACATCGGCGGCAGCCGCTCGATCTGGTTCAGTCAGTATGCGGGCGGCAAGCAGCGCTTCTCACCGGCCCTGACCGTGCAGATCCACGAGATGAACGGCCGGATCGAGCAGGCTTGGCAGCGGCTGCAGCGCAGCGTGCTGCAGGTCGAGACGCAAGGCCCTCTGGTCGATGCCCTCACGATGGTCGAGCGCACCTTCATCGCCGATCCGGGACAGGTGATGGCGGGGATGTTCGCGGCCGGCCGGGACGGGACCGAGCCGCCGATGAGCCTGACGGACTGGCGGCCCCACACCACCAAGGTGCTCCAGTCGATCCTCACCGTCAGGGACGCCGCCCTGCAATCGGCCCTCGCCACCGCCGACGAGACGATCGCCTCGGCGCTGCATCGCCTCTCCGTGGCGGGTGCGACCCTGCTCCTCGTCATCCTGTGCACCTTCGGCATCGTGGTGTTCTTCACCCGCCGCGTCGTGCAGCCGCTGGCCTCGCTGGCGCGGACCATCACGCAGCTCGTCGAGGGCACACGGGACATCGTGGTTCCGGGAACGGAGCGCCGCGACGAGATCGGCGAAATCGCCCGCGCGGTGGATGTCCTGAAGGCGCACGGCGCCGAGGCCGAGCGCCTGAGAGGCGAGCGCGAGGGTTTGCGGCAATCCGCCGAGATCGAGCGGCGCCAGAGCCTAGAGCGGACCGCGGACCAGTTCGGGAGTTCGGTCGGCGGCATCGTCGGGCAGGTCGCGACGGCGGCGGGCTCGTTCGAGGCGCAGGCCACGACGCTGGCCGGCACGGCTCGCGAGGCCGACCTGCGCTCGGCGGAGGCCGCACGGCTCTCCCGCTCGGCCTCGCAGAACATCGAGGCCGTGGCCGCGGCCGCGGAGGAACTCTCGGCTTCGATCGATCAGATCCGCGGACAGGCGCGGGGCTCGTCCGCGGCGGCCTCGGAGGCGGCACGGGAAGCCGGCCTGACGGAGGCCAAGGTCGCCGATCTCGGCGCCGCCGCCGCGCGGATCAGCGAAGTGCTCGGCCTCATCCGCGGCGTGGCGGAGCAGACCAACCTGCTGGCGCTCAACGCCACGATCGAGGCCGCCCGCGCCGGGGCCGCCGGCAAGGGCTTCGCCGTGGTCGCCGCCGAGGTGAAGGCGCTGGCCGGTCAATCGGCTCGGGCGACCGACGAGATCGCGGCGCATATCGGCTCGGTGCGCGTGGCCACCGAGGAAACGGTGCAGGCGATCGGCAACATCGCGCAGGCGATCCAGCGCGCCAACGGCATGGCGGACGCGATCGCCCATGCCATCAACGAGCAGTCGGTGGCGACCCAGGAGATCGCCCACAACATCTCCGCCGCCTCGCAGGGCATGCGGCTGGCCACCGGCGAGATCGAATCTGTCATCGGCGCCTCCAGCGCCACGGGCCGCGCGGCCGACAAGGTGCTGCAGGATGCCGTCGCGCTGAACGGGCAATCCACCCAGCTCCGCAGCTCCGTCCAGCACTTCGTCGGCTCGATCCGGGCCTGACGGGGCGGAACCGACGCGGCGGCCGGGAAGACCCCGGCCGCTCCCCACGCACTACCCCCGAGCGATGATCTCGCGGATGCGCAGGCCCAGGGTCTCGACCACGAACGGTTTGGTCAGCACCGCCATGCCGGGTTCCAGATGGCCGTTGCCCACCGCCGCGTTCTCGGCGTAGCCGGTGATGAACAGCACCTTGAGGCCGGGGCGCGAGAGACGGCCCGCATCGGCCATCTGGCGGCCGTTCATGCCGCCCGGCAGCCCGACATCGGAGATGAGCAGGTCGATGCGCACATCCGATTGCAGCACCTTGAGGCCGCTGGCGCTGTCGGCGGCCTCGATCGCAGTATAGCCGAGGTCTTCCAGCACCTCCGTCACCAGCATCCGCACGGTCGGCTCGTCATCGACCACGAGCACCGTCTCACCCTGCTCGGCGCGCGGCGCATCGACCAGGGGACCGAGCGGATCGAGGTCGTCCGCCGCGCCGTGGAAGCGCGGCAGGTAGATGCAGACCGTCGTGCCCTGGCCGAGTTCGGAATAGATCCGCACCTGCCCGCCCGTCTGCTTGGCAAAGCCGTAGATCATCGACAGCCCGAGACCCGTGCCCTGGCCGGTGGGCTTGGTCGTGAAGAACGGGTCGAACGCCTTGGCCCGCACGTCCGGACTCATGCCGGTGCCGGTATCGGTCACGCAGAGCGAGAGGTACTGGCCGGGCGGAACGTCGTGCTGCTGCGCGGCATGGGCATCGAGCCACTTGTTCGCGGTCTCGATGGTGATGCGCCCGCCCTCGGGCATCGCGTCGCGGGCGTTGATGCAGAGGTTGAGCAGCGCATTCTCGAGCTGCGGCGGATCGACGAGGGAGGGCCAGAGCCCGGCCGCGCCCACCACCTCGATGGTGATGGTGGGGCCGACCGTGCGCCGGATCAGATCCTCCATGCCCATCACCAGCCGGTTCACGTCGGTGGGCCGCGGGTCCAGCGTCTGGCGGCGGGAGAAGGCGAGCAGGCGGTGCGTCAGCGCGGCGGCGCGCTTGGCCGCGCCTTGGGCTGCGCCCATGTAGCGGTCGACATCCTTGAGCCGGCCTTGGGCAATGCGGGTCTGCATCAGCTCCAGGCTGCCGGAGATACCGGCGAGCAGGTTGTTGAAGTCGTGGGCGAGGCCGCCGGTGAGCTGGCCCACCGCCTCCATCTTCTGGCTCTGGCGCAGGGCCTCCTCGGCCTCGGCGAGCGCGCGGGCCTGCCCCTTGATCGCGGTGACGTCGCGCACCGAGGCGTAGATGAGCCCCTGGCGCGGCACGGTGTTCCAGGAGAACCAGCGGTAGCCCCCGGCGCGGGTGCGATAGCGGTTCTCGAAGCCGAGCTGCATCTCGCCGCGGGCAAGGCCGGCGGCGGCGGCGCGCGTCCGCTCCCGGTCGTCGGGATGGATGAAGTCGAGGAAGGGCACGGCCTTCAGCTCGGCCTCGCTCCAGCCCAGCGTCGCGCTCCAGGCCGGGTTGAGGCTGACGAAATAGCCCTCGAAATCGGCCACGGCCAGCAGGTCGCTCGATGCCTGCCAGATCTGGTCGCGCTCGGCGGTGCGGGCAGCGACCTGCTCCTCCAGGGTCTCGTTGAGCCGGTGCAGCGCGTCCTGGGCGGCCCGCAGGTCGGTGATGTCGGTGTTGGTGCCGAACCAGCGCACGACGACGCCCGCCTCGTCGCGGATCGGCACGATGCGGGTCAGGAAGGGGCGGAAGGCCCCGTCCCGGCCGCGCAGGGGGAAGGTCATGTCGAAGCGCTCGCCCGTGGCCAGCGAGTGCTGCCAGCGTTCCGTGACGCTCGGCAGCACGGCGGGATCGTGCACCGCCTTCCAGCCCCAGCCCTGCATGCTCTCGGCATCGGTGCCGGTGTAGTCGTACCAGCGCCGGTTGTACCAGTAGATGTGCCCGTCGGCCCGGGACATCCAGCACAGGGCCGGGATGTTGTCGGCCAGCGTCTCGAACTCCACCGCCTTCTCACGCAGGAGCGCGGTGGCCCGGTCGCGCTCGGCCGCGACGGCGCGACGCTCCTCCACGTCGATGAGCACGCCGGGAAAGCTGAGCGGCGTGCCGTCGGGAGCGTGATCGACCCGGCCGTTGGCCTCGATCCAGTAATAGCGCCCGTCCGCCCGCCGCACCCGGTACTGGTGGGCGTAGGCGCCGCCGCGGGCGATGGCCGCGCCGATCGCCTGCGCCAGCCCGACCTTGTCGTCGGGATGGACCGTCTCGACCACCTGGGCGAGGCTCAGGCCCTCGCGGCCGAGCGCCGGATCGAGGCCGAAGGCGCGGGCGAACCCCTCGTCCACGGTGAAGCGGTCGGTGGGCAGATCCCAGAACCACGTGCCGACGATCGCCCCGGCCGAAAGCGCGAGCTGGACCCGCTCGGCGTTGACGCGGGCGAGCGCCTCGCTCACCCGCAGCCGCCGCTCGACCTCGATCCGCTCGGTCACGTCGAGTTCGGCCACCACGCCGCCGACGATGGCGCCCGCCGCGTCGCGGATCGGGGCGGCGTTGTTCAGGAACAGCCGCCGCCCGCCGCCGTCGAAGCGCTCGATCTCGACGAGTTCGCCGCGCACGGTCTCCCCGTGCAGCAGGGCGCGGGCCATGGCCCATTCCTCGGCGCGCAGGCGCTCACCCGTCTCCGGCCAGTAGCCGACCCAATCGCCGTAGCTCTCCCAATTCGCGGTCTGCGGCGGCACGCCCCAGATCTCGCGGTTGGCTGCGTTGTCGTGGACGATCCGCCCGTCCGCATCGGCGATGATCACGCCGACCGGCAGCCCCTTCAGGGTCGCCGCCAGGAGGGATTCGCTGCGGCGCAGGGCGGCCTCGCTCTCCCGCTGGGCCGCCTCCGTGCGGATGCGCTGCGTCGTCTCGTTGGTGAAGACGAACAGGCCGGCGACGCGCCCCTCCCCATCGAGCACCCGCGAATAGGAGAAGCTCCACCATGTCTGCGCCTCGCCCCGGTCGGTGGCGAGGGTCCAGGGCAGGTCCTCGAAGCGGCGGCTCTTGCCCGCGAAGGCGTCGTCGATGATCGGCTTGGCCTGTTCCCAGCCGTCGGCCCAGACCCGGTCGAAGCGCTCGCCCATGGCCCAGGGAAGGCGGGGCCCCAGCAGCGGGAAGTAGGTGTCGTTGAAGAAGAAATGCAGGTCCGGCCCCCAGGCCAGGATCATGCTCTCGGGCGAGTTCAGCACGAGGCTGAGCGCCGTGCGCAGCGATTCCGGCCAGGTCTGCGGGGGGCCGAGGGGATGATCCGACCAGTCGCGCTCGGCGATCATGCGGGCGGCCTCGCCGCCGCCGGCCAGGAACGGGAGTGAGTCGGTCATCGGGCCGGGATTGCACAGGTCGCGCCCGGCCACCAGAGTCCGGGCCGGTCCCGATTCGAACGTGATCGGGACCGGCCGGCTGGCGTCGAACTCCCGGCGACAGATGCCGTTCCTCCCGACAGCTTGGACCACGCGCCTGGAAAGGCTGCTGTCTCAGGCTTTTGCCAGGGGAAGCTGAGCAGCCGGGCGGCGCCATCTTCCGAGAACCAGTCCGTTGCCGAGGAGCACGAACAGGAGGCCCAAACCGACCAACGGCGTGACCCGATAGCTTTCGGCAAAGACCGAGATCGTCAGGGCGACGACGGGGAAGAGCACGGTCATGTAGGCCGCCCGTTCGGGTCCGAGCCGGTGAACGACGGTGAGGTAGGTGGTGAAGCCGATCACCGAGCCGGGGATGGCGAGATAGAGGAGAGACCCGACATAGACGGGGGAGGCGTCGAAGGCGAAGGGGATGCCCTGGGCCAGGGCGATGAGCGACACGATCCCGGCCCCGTACAGCATCGCCCAGGCGTTCACCGACGCGACCTGCAGGCCATGGCGCTGGTTGCGGGCCGAGACGAGGTTGCCGGCGGAAAAGAGCCACGTGCCGAGCAGCGCCAGCCCCAGGCCGAAGGCCGTGTCGGCGCCGAATTGCGTGCTCGTCACCGTTTCCCAGAACAAGCAGGCGATCCCCGCAACGCCGAACATCGCTCCGCCCAGAACCCGGCCCTCCGGCTTGCGGCGGTGGATCAGGAAGGCGTTCGCCATGTTGAAGATCGTGGCCGCCGAGAACACCACCGAGACGATGCCGCTCGGGACGTATTTCGTCGCGTTGTAGAAGCATAGGAAGTTGCACGAGAAGAGGCAGACGGCCTGAAGCGCGACGAAGGGCTGATGGCGAAGGGCAAGGGGCTGCAAGCGCCGCATCGCGATCAAGGCCAGGAACAGCACCGATCCGGCCAGGGCGAAGCGGTACACGATCGATGCCTCGATGGGCACGGACCCGAGCTGGCCCTTGATGGCGATCCACGTCGTGCCCCAGATCAGGACGGTCAGGGCGTAGAAGAAGGCGGTCACGGTCGGTCCTTTGAAGCCGGTTGAGGCAGCCGAGAGAACAGCCGATGCCGGGCCGCGATGCTTGCCCGCATCGGTGGCGGCTTTGCACAATCTTGGGCTTTTCCTACGGGTGCGTTGCACCGATGCGTGTCACGGTCCAAGGAACGAGGCGTCCTCTCTCTCGTCGGTGAGCATGGAACGCCCGTCCCTCAGCGTTGCCCGCACCCTCTCCCGAACCGGCGCCCACCTGATGCGGTCGGGAACGGTCGGACGCGGGCTCTCGCTCGCCGAGTGGAGCAACCGCGACAACCAAGCCCGCTACGAGCGGCCCGATCACCACACGCTCAGCATCTATCTCGACGGGGGCGAGCGCGTCGTGCGCGCGGACCGGCACTTGTCGGGCGGCGGGCCGGACAAGCTCTGCCTCTTGCCCGCCGGACATGAGAGCCACTGGCACATCGGCGGATCGCTGCGGATGTTCCACCTCTATGTCGAGCCGGACGTGCTCGCCTATCGGGCGTTGACGGCCTTCGACATCGATCCGTCCCGGATCGATGTTCAAGACCTGACCTTTTCCGACGATCCCGCGATGGCGATGATCGTTCGCGGCGGCGTGATGCCGCTCGACTGGACGAAGGGAGGCGACCGCCCGGCCCTGGATGCCGCCTGCCATCTCCTCGTTCACCGCCTGCTGCGGCAATACGCGAAGAGCGCGAGTCAGGCGCTTGCCCGCGGTGGTCTCTCGCCCGCGACGCGGCGACGGATTGCAGCGATGATCGAAGCGCATCTGGACGAGCCGCTGACGCTCGATCGGCTGGCCGCGGAGGCGCATCTCAGCACGTTCCACTTCGCCAAGATGTTTCGGGTCAGCTTCGGCATGCCCCCGCATCGCTATCTCGGCGCACGGCGGATCGAGCGGGCCAAACAGCTCTTGAGCCGGGAACCGGCCGGACTTGCCGAGGTGGCGCTGGCCTGCGGCTACGCCTCGCAGAGCCACTTCACGCGCGCCTTCAAGACGGCGACCCAGATGACGCCCGGCGAATGGAAGAAGCGGTTGTAACAGCCGCTTCCTGAGCGGCTGCGGTGACGAGAGCCGCCCTGCCGCTCGTCACCTCCCCTACGCCGCGCGGCCGCGCCGTCCCTCGACCAGCCACATCGCCAGCACCGCGGCGGCAAGCGCCACCAGCGCCCAGAGGCCGATGCCGAGGGGATAGACCTCGACGCCGCGCACCGTGGCGCTGTCGCTCGGGCGGAAGCCGATCCAGTCGGCGCCGCCCAGACGGCCGCCACGGGTGATCTGGAGGCGGGGCACCTCGATGCCGCCGCCGGCCGCCGCGACCCGGCGCACCGTGCCGCCGGAGCCGTCCGCCACGCCCTTCAGCCGGTCGGTGTCGCTGAACACGTCGGCGAGTTCGCGCGGGTTGGCCGGGCCGACGCTGACGAAGGCGACGAGATTGCCCGAGCGGATCGTGTGAAGCCCGAGCCCCTCCGCCTCGAAGGTCGCGGTGAACAGACCGGTCTCGGCCTTCGACAGGTCGAGGCTGCGCTCCTTGCCGGTCGGACCGGTGATCGTGACGGGGCCCGCCTCCTCGGCCATGGTCTGGCGCTCGACGCGGACCTCGCGGCCCCGGCCCGTCGTCTGGGCGCGCAGGGCCTCCTCTTCGAGGGCCGGCTCCTTCATCAGCCAGTGGGCGAGGCGCCGCAGCAGATCGAGATAGGGGCCGCCCTGCTGGTAGCCGCGGGCCCAGAGCCAAGCCTGATCGGACAGCATCAGGGCGACGCGGCCCTTCTCCTCCCGCGAGAGCGCCAAGAGCGGCAGGCCGTTGGCGCCCGACAGGATCGGCTGCACGCCCGGCCGGGTCTGCGCCGAGATGATGCGCAGCCAGTCACCCCAGGCCGGCGGGTTCGCCTCCGAACCCGGCAGGGCCCGGGTGACGGGGTGGCGGTGGCCGGTCTCGGTGAGCGTCGCCTTGAACGGCTGCTCGACCACCTTCATCGAGGGATCGCCCGGCAGGATCGAGGCGAGCCGGGTGCGGGCGAGGCTGGCGGGGCCGGCAAATTCCGGCCCGGCGGCGATGAGCAGCGCCCCGCCCTCGCGGACGTAGCGGGCGATGTTGTCGAAATAGGCGGAGGGCAGCACGCTCTGGTTAGCGTAGCGGTCGAAGATGATGAGGTCGAAATCCTTGATCTTCTGGACGAACAGCTCGCGGGTCGGGAAGGCGATCAGCGAGAGTTCGGAGATCGGGGTGCCATCCTGCTTCTCCGGCGGCCTCAGGATCGTGAAGTGGACGAGATCGACGGAGGCGTCCGACTTCAGGAGGTTGCGCCAAGTGCGCTCGCCCTGATGCGGCTCGCCCGAGACGAGGAGCACCCGCAGTTTTTCGCGAATTCCTTCGATGGGCAGGACAGCGCGGTTGTTGACCGTGGTCAGCTCGCCCGGCAGCGGCTCGACCTCGATCTCGACCACGTTCGGGCCGCCATGCTCGATATGCGTGGTGAGCGAGAACGGCACGCCGGTGGCGATGCTTTGCCGGTCGATCTCCTCGCCGTCGCGGCGCACGGTGACGGTCGCCGTGCCGGTGCCGCCACGCTCCATCACCTCGCCGCGTAAGGTCACGTCCCGGCCGACGATGCCGAAGCGGGGCGCTTCCAGCATCTTGATCTGGCGGTCGCGCTCGTCCGGCCGGCCGGTGACGAGGACATGCAGCGGCGCTTTCAGCCCGAGCGCTTCGAGCGAGGCGGGGATGTCGTGCACCACGCCGTCGGTGAGCATCACCACGCCGGCGATCCGCTCCGGCGGGACATCGGCGAGCGCCTGGGTCAGCGCCGTGAACAGCTTGGTGCCGTCGTCGCCCTCCCCGCCCTGCGCGTCGCCGACCTCGATGAAGCGGGGCTCGATATTGGTCAGCGCGCCGAAGCGGCGTTCCAACTCGGCTTTCACCGCATCGGTCATGGCCGGGCGCTCGCCCAAGCTTTGCGAGCCGGAGCGATCGACGACGATGGCCGCCACATCCTTCACCGGGTCGCGGTCCTCGCGCACGAGCGAGGGGTTGGCGAGCGCGGCGATGACGAGGCCCAAAGCCACCGCCCGCAACAGGGCGGTGCGCCCGCGGGCAAGCACCGCGACGACGGCGAGGATCACGGCGAGCACGCCGAATCCGGCGAGCACCGGCCAGGGGACGAGGGGCGTGAAGCTGAGGCTCAGCATCGGGCGGGGCCTTCAGTGGAAACTACGAAAATCCCTCCCCCCTCTGCGGGGGAGGGTGCCTGCGGAGCAGGCGGGAGAGGGGCCGGCTCAGGCCCTTCCGGAAGCGACGCTCCCCTCACCCGACCCCCTTCGGGGGCCACCCTCTCCCGCAGAGGGGAGAGGGCGATGTCGGAACGTCGCGCGGAAAACATCACTGTCCCAACCGCTCCAGCAGCGCCGGCACGTGGACCTGATCGGCCTTGTAGTTCCCGGTCAGGGTGTAGATCACGATGTTGATGCCGCCGCGGAACGCCATCTCGCGCTGGCGCTGGTCGCCGCCGGTGACGGGGTAGAGCGGCTCGCCGTTGCGACCGACCGCCCAGGCGGCGGCGAGGTCGTTGCCGGTGATGATGAGCGGGGTGACGCCGTCACCGGCGCGGGCCGGACGGCGCTCGCCGGCATCAGTCGCGGGCGGAATCGTCTCGACCCAGGTCTGGCCGGTGCCGAAGCGGCCGGGGAAGGAATCCACGAGGTAGAATGCCTTGGTGAGCACGTGGTCGGCCGGCACCGGCTCCAGCTCCGGCACTTCGAGGGTCGCGAGCATCTTGCGAAGATACGCCGCCTCCGGGCTCGGCGGGCCGCCGGGGCGGGCGGTCTGGGCATCGCGGGTGTCGAAGATCACCGTGCCGCCATTGCGCATGAAGGCGTCGATCTTGCGGATCGCCGCCTCGCTCGGCTGCGGACGGCCGGCGACGATGGGCCAGTAGATCAGCGGGTAAAAGGCGAGTTCGTCCTTCTCCGGATTGAGGCCTGCGGGCTCGCCCGGCTCCAGGGCGGTGCGGGCGGCGAGCATCTGGCTCAGGCCCGACAGGCCCGCCCGGCTCGCCGTATCCGTCGCGGCGTCGCCGGTGACGACGAAGGCGAGGCGGGTGGCGAGTGCCGATTCGATGCCGGTCGGCCGGTTGGCCGGCGAGTCCTGCGCCTGAGCCGGCGGCGGGGCGAAGACCAGCGCAAGGCCGAGCAGTGCCGGCAGAAGCAGGGCGGCCGGCGCCGCCTTCCCGGGTGAACCGCGACCGAGACTGCGAAGAAATCCGCCGAGCCAGAGGCCGGCCAGGGTGTCGAGGGCCAGCAGGGCCAGCGCGAGGGTGAACAGCAGCGCGCGCAGATCCAGCGTCTCCGCGCCCGCGAGCGATCCCGTGCGGGCGCCCTTGAGGCCGGCAAGGTCCAGGGGCTGGAGCCGGTCGCCGGGTGCCAGCGCGTTGACGGCGATGCCGCCCTCCGCCGTGCCGTAGAAGCCGGGCGGGTGTTCGGGGCCGGCGCGGTCGGCGAAATCGGCCGGCACCGCCGTGGCGCTCGCGGGCGGCGAGCCGAGGGCGCCAAAGCCGTCGAGGGTCAGGCGCGGCGCCAGCAGCGCGGCCTTCGCCGGCCGCCCGTCGCCCTCGCCGAGCTTGGCCGAGGGGCCGGCGAGCCCGACGACCCGGCGCAGCATGTCCACGAACAGGCCCGACAGCGGCAGGTTCGACCATGTCGTGTCGGCGGTCACATGAAACAGCACCACGAGCCCCTGCCCCCGCTTCTGCGCCGTGACGATGGGGGTGCCGTCCTGAAGCGCCGCCCAGGTCTTGCCCGGCAGGTCGCCATCGGGCTCGGCGAGGATCTGGCGGCGCACGCCGATATCGGCCGGCGGGTTCAGGCCGGCAAAGGGGCTCTCGGCGGCAAACGCCGCGAGCGTGCGCGGCCGGTCCCAGGAGAGGGTGCCCCCGAGCGAGCGCCCGCCGCGCCGCAGGCGCACCGGCACGAGCGGGTCGTTGCCGGCGGCGAGCCGGGGACCGGCGAAGCGCAGCAACAGCCCGCCCTCGTCCACGAATTGCTCGACCCGCGCGAGGGTGCGCTCGTCCAGCGCGCCGACATCGGCGAGCGCCAGCACCGAGACCTGATTGTCGAGCATCTGGCCGATGGACTCGGCCGTGCCCTGGCCGCCGCGGGGTTGCTGCACATCGGCGAAGGGCGTGAGCGCCTTGGCGAGGTAGTAGGTCGGCGCGAGCAGCGGCTGGGCCTGATCGAGGGTGCCGCCGAAGACGAGGCCGACCCGGCGGCGCTTGCCGCGCTCGTCCATCAGCACCACGGCGCCGGCCGAGCGCTCGCCCTCGATCTCGATGCGGGCGATGGCGTTGCGCAGTTCCACCGGCAGGTCGAAGCTGACGCGGGTCTCGCGCGCCTCCGGCTCCAGGGTGAAGCGGCTCTCGGCGAGCGGCAGGCCCTTCTGGTCGAGCGCCCGCACCAGCCCGGTATCGCGGCCGTTGCCTTCCGCCCGCAGCACCTGCGCCGAGAGCTTTTCGCCCGGCTGCACGGGGGAGCCTTCGAGCGCCAGGGCCGGGGATCGCTCGGCCTTCAGCACGGTCACGGCGCTGCCGTGGCGGGCTGCCATGTCGCCGAGGGATGTGGCGAAATCGGCCTCGCCGACGCCGCGCACGCCGTCGCTGATCCAGACGATCGAGGCGCCGGGCACCCGCTCCAGGAAGGTGCCGATCGAGGCCAGATGCGCCCCGCGGTCACCGAGATGCGGGCGCGGCTTGATCGCGCGCAGGCGCTCCAGCGCGGCGGCCGGGGCCTTCGCCTCGAACGGCGCGGGGGGCTCGGCGCTGGCGACCAGCGCCACCGGGCGACCGTCGCGGGCGGCGGCTTCGATCTCGTCGGTCGCCGCGCGCAGGCGGTCGCGCCAGTCGTGGGCGGCGACGACCCCGTTATCGAGGATGAGAAGCAGCGGGTTGCGGCCCGACGCGGCGCCGATGCCGCCGGGATTCCAGACCGGCCCGGCCACCGCGAGGATCAGGCAGGCGGCGGCGAGGATGCGCAGGATCAGGAGCCAGGGCGGCGTGCGGGCCGGCGTCTCGCGCTTGGGCAGCAGGTCGGCCATCAGCGCCAGCGGCGGAAAGTGGATGCGGCGCGGGCGCGGCGGCGTGACCCGCAGCAGGATCCACAGGGCCGGCAGCGCGACGAGGGCGGCCAGCGCGAGGGGGGCGGCGAAGGTGAGCGGAACTCCGAACAATGCGCTTCGCCTTTCAGCCGAGACCGCGCGCGGCGGCGACGAGGGTCAGCAGCCGCAGCGCCGCCTCGCTCGCCGGCCGGTCGGTCCGGTGGATCGTCAGCGTCCAGCCCCGCTGCCGGGCGATCTCGGACAGGCCGTCGCGATGGGCGGCGATGCGGGTGCGATAGGCCTCGCCCCAGGCTGATGCCTCGCCGATATCGAGGCTGAGACCGCCCTCGGGATCGTGCAGCACCGCTTGGCCGGTGAAGGGGAAGGTTTCCTCCACCGGATCGGCCACCAGCACGAGATGGCCGTGGGTGCCGCGCGCCGAGATCGTCTGCACGGCGCCCCGCACCCGATCCAGCGGCGTGAGGAAATCGCTGATCAGCACGACTTCGTCGAACCGGCCGGGCGTGGCTGCCGGCGGCAGATCCTGGGTCAGGCCGGCCCGGTCGTTGACGAGCGCCTGAGCGAGCCTTTCCACGATGCCACGGGTCGCGCTGGCGCGGGTGAGCCCGAGCAGGCCGACGCGCTCGCCGCCCTCGACGAAGGTGTCGGCCAGCGCCAAGCCCAGCACCAGGGCCCGCTCGATCTTCGAGGTCTGGGCGAGATCCGAGGCGAAGCCCATGGAGGCGGAGCGGTCGATCCAGATCCAGATATTGTGGGCGGCCTCCCACTCGCGCTCGCGCACATAAAGTTTGTCGTCGCGGGCGGAGCGGCGCCAATCGACGCGCGCCGCCGCCTCGCCGGGCACGAAGGGGCGGAACTGCCAGAAGCTCTCGCCCGGTCCTGCGCGGCGGCGCCCGTGCAGGCCGTGCGCCAGGGTGCCGGAGACGCGGCGCGATTCGAGCACGAGCCGCGGCATCACCTCGGCGAGCGCCAGGGCGCCGCCGGTTTCGGGGCCGCCGGGGCGGCGGCTCTCGGCCTCGACGAGCCGGGTGGAGGCCATCCGCGGCGGGCTCAGAGCTTCGCGGCGAGCTGGCCGATCAGGCCGGTCACCGTCTCGCCGTCGGCCCGCGCGGCGAAGGTCACCGCCATGCGGTGCTTGAGCACCGGCTCGGCCAGCGCCTTCACATCGGCGACGGAGGGGGCGACCCGGCCTTCGATCAGCGCGCGGGCGCGCACGGCCAGGGTCAGCGCCTGGCTCGCGCGAGGGCCCGGCCCCCAGAGCAGCTTCTTGGCCACCGACGGATCGCCGCCCTCGGGACGGGCCGAGCGCACGAGGTCGAGGATGGCATCGACCACGGCGTCCCCCACCGGCAGGCGACGCACGAGGCGTTGCGCCGTGAGCAATTGCTCGGTGGTCATCACGGTCTTGGCGCGCGCATCCTCGACGCCGGTGGTCTCGATCAGGATGCGGCGCTCGGCGGCGCGGTCGGGATAGCCGACATCGATCTCCAACAGGAACCGGTCGAGCTGCGCCTCGGGCAGCGGGTAGGTGCCCTCCTGCTCGATCGGGTTCTGCGTTGCCAGCACGTGGAAGGGGCGCGGCAGGTCGTGGCGCTCGCCCGCCACCGAGACGAAATGCTCCTGCATCGCCTGGAGCAGGGCCGATTGCGTGCGCGGGCTGGCGCGGTTGATCTCGTCGGCCATCAGGAGCTGGGTGAAGACCGGGCCCTTCACGAAGCGGAAGGAGCGGCGGCGCTCGGCATCCTCGTCGAGGATTTCGGTGCCGAGGATGTCGGAGGGCATCAGGTCCGGTGTGAACTGCACGCGGCGGGCATCCAGCCCGAGCACGGTGCCCAGCGTCTCGACCAGCTTGGTCTTGGCCAGACCCGGCAGGCCGACGAGCAGGCCATGGCCGCCGGCCAGGATCGTGACCAGCGCCAGATCGACGATCTTTTCCTGCCCGAAGATGACCCCGTGGATCGCCTCCCGCGCCTGCTCGATCGCGGCGAGGCAGGTCTCGGCGGTGGCGACGATCCCGTCGTCGAGACTCGTCGTGCTGGCCGATCCGGCGCCCTGTGCCATGAAGTGAACCTTGCGATGGCCGGGCGCGGAGGCCCGGAAAGTGCGGAGTCTGGCGCCGAACGCGGGCCGAACGCAAGCGCGGCGCTGCCGCGCGGCAGATCGGCACTATATGGGCGCTCCAGACGCGGCGGGCAGGACGCCCGCGACATCGTGCATCGCGGACGGACGGCGTCCGCCCCGAGGAAAGCGAGACCGGATGACGGACGAGGAGCGCGCAGCCTTTCCCGAGGGGTGGGAGGCTTTCACCGATCCGGGCTTCATCGCCCATGTCGGGCCGGTCTATCACCGGACGGTGGAGGGCACGAAAGCGTTCGCCTTTCGCACCGACGAGCGGCACGGCAACCTCGTCGGCATCGTCCATGGCGGCATGCTGCTCACCTTCGCCGACCGGGCGCTCAGCATCGTCGTGCGCGACGCCTGCGACGGGGCACGCGCCGTGACCATCGAGATGTCGAGCCAGTTCGTCGGCGCGGCCCAGATCGGCGACCTGATCGAGACGGTGCCGGAGATCGTGCGGAAAACCGCGTCCCTCGTCTTCGTGCGCGGCACGCTCACGAGCGGTGGCCGGCCTCTGGCGGCGGTGACGGGAATCTGGAAGGTTTTGAAAGACAAGCCCGGCGACCCATCATGACCCAGAATCCATCGGACGATCCGGCGCTGGCCCGCCTCAGCGCCGCCCTCGGCGAGATCGGCAAGGACGCAAAGACGCGCGGCCTCCCGCCGGTGGAGCGCTGGAATCCGGAGCATTGCGGCGAAATCGACATCCGCATCGCTGCCGACGGCACGTGGTTCCACGACGGCTCGGCGATCCGTCGGCCGAAGCTGGTCAAGCTCTTCGCCTCAATCCTGCGCAAGGAGCCCGACGGCTCGACCGTGCTCGTCACCCCGGCCGAGAAAGTCCGCATCACCGTCGAGGATGCGGCGTTCACGGCCGTGGAGATGGCGGTGGAGGGCGAGGGCGAAGGCCGCCGCATCGCCTTCCGCACCAACGTGGACGACCTCGTGCCGGCCGATGCCGAGCATCGCTTGCGCTTCGAGGACGGGGCGGAGGGCCTCAAGCCCTACCTTCATGTCCGCCGCGACCTCTGGGCCCTGGTCAGCCGGCCCCTCACCTACGATCTGGTGGCGATGGGCGAGGAGCACGAGATCGACGGGCAGAAATGGTTCGGGCTCTGGGCCGGGGGCCATTTCCACCCTATCGCCCCGGCAGAGGCGGCGTGAGGCTGGCCGAAGCGGCGGCCGACTCCGGGCCTGCGGAGGATTTCGGCTCCGCGCCTGCGGAGGATTTCGGCCTCGACGCCTTCCTCGCGCGGGCGGAAACCCGTCTGAGCCATGGGCCGCCGGGGCCGGGCGTGCCGCTCTCGAACCCACGCGGCGACCACGACCTCCAGCCGGAGGGCTTCGCCATCGCGCCGGCTACGCCGCATCGGCCCGCCGCCGTGCTGGTGCCGGTCATCGACCGGCCGGACGGCATGACGCTGCTGTTCACGCGGCGGGCGGCGCACTTGCGCGACCATTCGGGGCAGGTCGCCTTCCCCGGCGGCAAGGTCGATCCGGAGGACACCACGCCGATCGACACGGCTTTGCGCGAGGCCTGGGAGGAGATCGGGCTCGAGAGCGACGCCGTGCGCCCGATCGGCTATCTCGATCCCTACCTGTCGGGCACCGGCTTCCTCGTGATGCCGGTGGTCGGCCTCGTGGCGCGCGACCCCGTGCTGCGGCCGAACCCGGCGGAGGTGGCGGCCGTGTTCGAGGTGCCGCTCGCTTTCCTCATGGACCCGGCGCGGCATCTCGTCCGCTCGGCGGAATGGAAGGGCCGGACGCGCTATTTCTACGCCATCCCGTTTGCCGAGCACCTGATTTGGGGCGTCACGGCAGGGATCGTGCACAACCTCCAAGAACGCCTTTATCCGTGAACGTCTCTATCCCTTAACGCCTCGACGCTTGACGGGCGCCCCACGGCCCCTCGCAGATTGCGCCATCCATGCTCCGCCTCGTCCTTCAGGAAATCCTCCTGTTCTCCCTGCCCTTCCTGGCCTTTGCGGGCTGGCTGCTGTTCGCCCGGCGCTCGCCGCTCGACCATGCCGAGTGGAAGCCGCACTGGACGCGGCTGATCCTGGCCGGGCTGTTCATCGTCATCGCCTCACTCGTCACAATCGGCCTGTTCGGGCAGCGCACCCATGACGGCTACGAGCTGCCGCGCTTTGAGAACGGCCGCCTGGTGCCGGGCCATTTCCGATGAGCGCCAACACGCTGCCCACACCTCTTCCCATTCCCCTTGCCCAGCCGCTGGTCGCGGACGGCCCAGCCCGTCTCCTGGCGCGGGCGGGCGTGCAAGCCTGCCTCGCGGCGCTTCGGATAGAGGGTGAGGAGACGCGCCTCGTCGGCGGCTGTGTGCGCGACGCGCTGCTGGGCACCGTCGTCGCCGATATCGACCTCGCCACGACCCTGCAGCCTGACGCCGTGATGGCCCGCGCCCGCACGGCCGGGATCAAGGCGGTGGGCACGGGAATCGAGCACGGCACGGTCACCCTCATCGTCGGCGGCAAGCCGCACGAGGTGACGACCCTGCGCGAGGACGTGGAGACCGATGGACGCCACGCGGTGGTGCGCTTCGGCCGCGACTTTGTGCGCGATGCCGAGCGGCGCGACTTCACCATCAACGCCCTCTCGCTCGATGCCGACGGGCGCCTGCACGACACGACCGGAGGTGTCGCCGACCTCGCCGCCGGCCGGGTGCGCTTCATCGGCGACGCGGCGACCCGCCTGCGCGAGGACGCCTTGCGGCTGCTGCGCTTCTTCCGCTTTCACGCCCGCTACGGCAGCGGCGCACCGGATGCGGAGGGCCTCGCCGCCGCCATCGCCGCCCGCGACAGCCTCGACCGGCTCTCGCGGGAGCGGGTGCGGGCCGAGTTCCTGAAGCTGCTGCTCGCACCCCGCGCCGTCGATGCGGTGGCGATCTTGAGCGAGACCGGCCTGCTCTCCCGCATCCTCGGCGGTGTGGGCGAACTCGGCCGGCTCGCCCGCTGCGCGGCGGCCGAGCCGCACCTCGACGCCACCGCCCGCTTCACCGCGCTCGCCGTGCGGACGAGTGAGGACGCGGACCGACTCCAGGAAAGCCTTCGCCTGTCGCGGGCCGAGCACGCGCGCCTTACCAGCTACGCCGCGGCGCTCGCGGCCCTCCACGACCGGCCGGTGATCGAGGCCGAGGCGGTGCCAGCTCTCGTCGCCATCCATGGCGCCGGACCCTTGCGTGAATTGCTCATCACCCTCGACGGCGAGCCGCGCCCGCGCGTGACGCCGGAGGCCCGCACCGTGCTCGACCGGATGGAAGCCGCCGGCACGCGCCCCGTCCTCCCCGTGACAGGCGCCGACCTCGTGGCGCGCGGCGTACCGCCGGGCCGGGCGGTCGGCGCGGGGTTGCGGGCAGCCCGGGAGCTCTGGCTCGCCAGCGGATGCCCGGAGGATACGCAGGCGCGCGAGCGATTGATCGCGCGGGCGCTGGAAGCCGCGGCCGCGCCGTAGACGGTTCTCTCGGCAGAATCCGCGAGAACCCCGCAAAAAACAAAAAAGGCGCCGGTTTCCCAGCGCCTTCCGAAATCCGAAGCTCTGACGAAAATCAGCGGTTCAGCGTGTTCTTGGCTTCCTGCATCTGAACGATCTGGGCGTTCAGCGCCTCGCGCTTGGCGAGATCCTGGGTCGCGTCGCGGACGAGTTCCACCGCCTCGATCTCCTGGTCGATCATGGCGGGGGTGACCTCCTCGATCGGCGCGGCGCGCTCGGCCAGAACCGTCACGCTCTTGGGTCCGATATCGGCAAAGCCGCCCTGGACGTAGATGCGCTTGCCGTTGCCGGTCGTCTCCGTGACGGTGATGACGCCGACCTTGAGGGTGGTCAGCACCGGGGCGTGGCCCGGCAGCACGGTCATCTCGCCCTCGGAGCCGGGAAGCTGCACGGCCTCGACTTCGCCGGAATACAGCGTCCGCTCGGGGCCGACGAAATCGAAGTGGAAGGTGGCCATCGTCAATCAGGTCCCGAGGTTGGTTGTCAGCGCCGGCTGCGGTCGGCGACGAAGCCTGCTCCGAAGCCGACGACGGCGCCGATCAGGGCGAAGAGCCCGACATGCTGGAGCTGGCCGGTGGTCAGCTCTCCGCCGCGTGCGCCCACCGCCGAGTCCTTGTCCTGGATCTCGACGCTGAGCGGGCCGAGCTTGAGCTCGGCGGCCTGCGGCCGGGTCAGGTAGCCGACGAGGCCCCCGACCACGACGCCGACGAGAAGGAGAACGACCTTGGCGTTCATGATCGTTCCCTTGCTCTGGCCTTAGGCGGCCGCGAGCTTCTTGGCCTTTTCCTGGGCGTCCTCGATCGTGCCGACCATGTAGAAGGCCGCCTCGGGCAGGTCGTCGTACTTGCCTTCGACGAGGCCCTTGAAGCCCTTGATGGTGTCTTCCAGCGGCACCTGGATGCCCGGCGAGCCGGTGAAGATCTCGGCCACCGAGAAGGGCTGCGAGAAGAAGCGCTCGATCTTGCGGGCGCGGGCCACCGTCAGCTTGTCCTCTTCCGACAGCTCGTCCATCCCGAGGATGGCGATGATGTCCTGAAGCGACTTGTAGCGCTGCAGCGTCTGCTGGACCTTACGGGCGACTTCGTAATGCTCCTCGCCGAGGATGGCGGGCGACAGCATGCGCGAGGTCGAGTCGAGCGGATCGACGGCCGGGTAGATGCCCTTTTCGGCGATCGAGCGCGACAGCGTCGTGGTCGCGTCCAAGTGGGCGAAGGAGGCGGCGGGCGCCGGGTCGGTCAGGTCGTCGGCCGGCACGTAGATCGCCTGCACCGAGGTGATCGAGCCCTTGGTCGTGGTGGTGATGCGCTCCTGCAGGGCGCCCATGTCGGTGGAGAGCGTCGGCTGATAGCCCACCGCCGAGGGGATGCGGCCGAGCAGCGCCGAGACCTCGGAGCCGGCCTGGGTGAAGCGGAAGATGTTGTCCACGAAGAACAGCACGTCCTGGCCCTGGTCGCGGAAGTCCTCGGCGATGGTCAGGCCGGTGAGCGCGACGCGCGAGCGGGCGCCGGGTGACTCGTTCATCTGGCCGTAGACCAGCGCGCACTTGGAGCCCTCGGCCGAGCCGCCGTTCTCCTTGGGGTTCTTGTTGACGTTGGACTCGATCATCTCGTGGTAGAGATCGTTGCCCTCGCGGGTGCGCTCACCGACGCCGGCGAAGACCGAGTAGCCCGAGTGAACCTTGGCGATGTTGTTGATCAGCTCCATGATCAGCACGGTCTTGCCGACGCCGGCGCCGCCGAACAGGCCGATCTTGCCGCCCTTGGCGTAGGGGGCGAGCAGGTCGACGACCTTGATGCCGGTCACCAGGATCTGCGACTCGGTCGACTGATCGGTGTAGGGCGGGGCGGGCTGGTGGATGGCGCGCAGCGTGTCCGACTGGATCGGGCCGGCCTCGTCGATCGGCTCGCCGATGACGTTCATGATGCGGCCGAGGGTGTTGTGGCCGACCGGCACCTTGATCGGCGCGCCGGTGTCGCGGACTTCCTGGCCGCGGACGAGGCCCTCGGAGGTGTCCATCGCGATGCAGCGGACGGTGTTCTCACCGAGCTGCTGGGCGACTTCGAGAACGAGGCGGCTGCCCTGGTTCCGGGTCTCGAGCGCGTTCAGGATTTCCGGCAGGTGGTCGTCGAACTGCACGTCCACGACGGGGCCGATGACCTGGGTGATCTTGCCCTTGGCGCCGGTCGTCTGCAGGGGGGAAGCGGTGTTCGCCATTGCGATGATTCCTTTATGCGGCGGTCAGAGCGCTTCCGCGCCCGAAATGATCTCGATGAGTTCCTTGGTGATCATGGCCTGACGCGTCCGGTTGTAGATCAGCGTCTGCTTCTTGATCATCTCGCCCGCGTTGCGGGTCGCCGAATCCATGGCGCTCATGCGTGCGCCCTGCTCGGAGGCGGCGTTCTCGAGCAGCGCCCGAAAGATCTGGACGGTGAGGTTCTTCGGGAGCAGCGTCTCGAGGATCGTCTCCTCGTTCGGCTCGAATTCCATCGCGGCGTCGGAGCCGACGGCGGTCGCGCCCTCGGCCTTCGGCAGTTCGGCCGGGATGAGCTTCTGCGCCGTCGGGATCTGCGAGATCACCGAACGGAACTCCGAATAGAACAGCGTCGCGACGTCGAACTCACCGGCCTCGAAGCGGGCGAGGATGTCGTCGGCAATCTCGGCGGCGAAGGGATAGTCGACCGGCTTGTTGCCACGGATGTCGCGCGAGGCGACGATCTGGTCGCGGAACTGCCGGCGCAGGACGTCGAGGCCCTTCTTGCCGACCGTCATGATCTTGACGGTCTTGCCCTCGGCCATCAGCCGGTTGGCGTGGTCGCGGGCCAGACGGGCGATCGAGGAGTTGAAGGCGCCGGCCAAGCCGCGGTCGCCGGTGCAGACGACGAGCAGGTGCACTCGGTCCTGGCCCGTGCCGGAGAGCAGGCGCGGGGCGCCGACGCCGCCGATCAAGTTGCCGGCGAGGTTGCCGAGCACCTGGGCCATTCTCTCGGCGTAGGGACGCCCGTTCTCGGCAGCATTCTGGGCGCGCCGCAGCTTTGCGGCGGCGACCATCTGCATCGCCTTGGTGATCTTCTGCGTCGCCTTCACCGAGGTGATGCGGTTCCGCAGATCCTTCAAGCTAGCCATCGGTGGGCGTCCGGGTCCGTTCGGAAGGGCCTCTCCTCACCCTACGGGGAGGAGCCGGAGGTCGGGGTGGCTCGTGCGGCGCCGGGAGCTTCGTCCGGCACCGCCCGACCCCTGCCCCCTCCCGCATGCGGGAGGGGACGTGCGTTCGTCAGGCGAACGGCGTTCTTTAAGCGAACGACTTGGCGGTGGCCTCGACCACGCTCTTGAGCGTGTTGGCGTTGGCGTCCGACAGGTCCTTGGAGTCGCGCACCGCGTTCAGCCAATCCTGGTGCTTCGAGCGCAGGGTGCCGAGGAGCTGCTCCTCGAAGGCGCGGACTTTGCCCACCGGCAGCTTGTCGAGGTAGCCGTTGACGCCGGCGTAGATCACCGCGACCTGCTCTTCCATCTTCAGCGGCGAGAATTGCGGCTGCTTCAGGAGCTCCGTGAGGCGCGCGCCGCGGTTGAGCAGACGCTGGGTCGAGACGTCGAGATCCGAACCGAACTGCGCGAAGGCCGCCATCTCGCGGTACTGCGCCAGCTCACCCTTGATCTTGCCGGCGACTTTTTTCATCGCCTTGGTCTGGGCCGAGGAGCCCACGCGCGAGACCGAGAGGCCGACATTCACCGCCGGGCGGACGCCCTGGTAGAACAGGTCGGTCTCGAGGAAGATCTGGCCGTCGGTGATCGAGATCACGTTGGTCGGGATGTAGGCCGAGACGTCGTTGGCTTGGGTCTCGATCACCGGAAGCGCGGTGAGCGATCCGTTGCCGGCGGCGTCGCCCATCTTGGCGGCGCGCTCGAGCAGGCGCGAGTGGAGGTAGAACACGTCGCCCGGGTAAGCTTCGCGGCCCGGCGGGCGGCGCAGCAGCAGCGACATCTGGCGGTAGGCGACGGCCTGCTTGGAGAGGTCGTCATACACGATCACGGCGTGCATGCCGTTGTCGCGGAAATACTCGCCCATGGCGCAGCCGGCGAACGGCGCGATGAACTGCATCGGCGCGGCGTCGGAGGCGGTGGCGGCGATGACGATGGAGTATTCCAGGGCGCCCTGGTCCTCCAGCACCTTCACGAACTGGGCGACCGTCGAGCGCTTCTGGCCGATGGCGACGTAGACGCAGTAGAGCTTGGCGTTCTCGTCCGTGCCGGCATGGGCCGACTTCTGGTTGAGAATGGTGTCGAGCGCGATGGCGGTCTTGCCGGTCTGGCGGTCGCCGATGATCAGCTCGCGCTGGCCGCGGCCGACCGGGATCAGGGCGTCGATCGCCTTGAGGCCGGTGGACATCGGCTCGTGCACCGACTTGCGCGGGATGATGCCCGGCGCCTTCACGTCGACGCGGCGACGCTCGGTCGACGGGATCGGGCCCTTGCCGTCGATCGGGTTGCCGAGGCCGTCGACCACGCGGCCGAGCAGACCCTTGCCGACCGGCACGTCCACGATGGAGCCGGTCCGCTTGACGGTCTGGCCTTCCTTGATCTCACGGTCGGAGCCGAAGATCACGACGCCGACATTGTCCTGCTCGAGGTTGAGGGCCATGCCGCGCACGCCCGACTCGAACTCGACCATCTCACCGGCCTGGACGTTGTCGAGGCCGTAGACGCGGGCGATGCCGTCGCCGACCGCGAGCACCTGCCCTACTTCCGTGACCTCGGCCTCCTGGCCGAAATTCTTGATCTGCTCTTTCAGGATCGCGGAGATCTCGGCGGCGCGGATGTCCATCGTCGGGCCTCTTTAAAGGTCTGGGGCTGTCTGTTCGGCTGTCGGGAGGTTCGCGAGGGTCTTCGTGAGACCGCTCAGCGGGCTTCCCGCATGGCGAGGCGGATGCTGTTGAGCTTGGTCCGGAGCGAGGCGTCGACCATGCGCGAGCCCATCTTGACGACGATGCCGCCGATCAGGCTCGGGTCGATGTGGAGATCGAGGTCGATCTCGCTCTTGGCGACGTCGCGCAGCGAGGCCTTGATGTCCTCGATCACCGCGTCGGACGGCTTCTCGGCGACGCGGACCTCGGCGCGGATGATGCCCTTGGACTCACGCACCTTCTCGCGATAGGCGCGGATCATGCCCGGCAGGGCGAAGAGGCGGCGGTTGGCGGCCGAGAGCTTGATGAAGTTGGCGGCCAGACCCGAGATGCCCGCCCGATCGAGCAGGGCGCCGATGGCCGCCGTCTGCTCCGAGGCCGAGTAGGCCGGGCTTTTCACGAGGCGGCGCAGGTCATCGCTCTCGCGATAGAGCGCGTCGAACGCATCGAGGTTCTTCGCGACGTCATCGACCTGACCCTGATCGTGAGCCAGTTCGTACAAGGCCAACGCGTAGCGGCCCGCCACACCGGCCAACAGGGGACCCTCGGAACCGTTCTGCGCCACCCGTCGCTCTCTCTTGTCCTTGCCCGCCGGCCCCTCATGCTCGAACTCGCCTTGCGGCGACGGCGTGAGACCCGTGGGGATTGGAATTGCACCGGGCTCGGAAGGCCTTGATCGGTCTCCCCGCGGCGCGGCTGTCGCCTAGCATGCGTTCCGAGGGGGCGCAAGGCAACGTTAGGGCGATGATGGAGCGCTTTCGCGGCATGGCGAACCGCCGCGCAGGATCACGACGGACCCTACGCGGCGTTCGTCGAGCCCCGTGCGAGCCCCGTCAGATCCAGCCCTGCAATTCCCGGCGCACCACGTTCTCGATCACCCGCATGCCGAGATCGGAATCGTTGAGGCAGGGAATGAAGGCGTATTTCTCGCCGCCATTCTCCTCGAAATAGTGGCGGTTCTCGCCGTCGAGTTCCTCCAGCGTCTCCAGGCAGTCGGCGGTAAAGCCCGGCGCCACGATCGCCATGCGCTTCACGCCGGACTTGGCCAGCGCCTGCACGGTCTCGTCGGTATAGGGCTTGAGCCATTCCTCGTTGCCGAAGCGCGACTGGAAGGTCACCCGCATCTGCTCGGGCGTGTAGCCCATCGCCTCGCGGATCAGCCGGCCGGTCTTGAGGCACTGGCAATGGTAGGGGTCGCCCTTGAGCAGGTAGCTCTTGGGCACGCCGTGGAACGAGGTGAGGATCACCTCCGGCTCGAAATCGAGCTTGGCCAGCCCCTCGCGGATCGATTGGGCCATGGCTTCGATGTAGACCGGATCGTCGTGGTAGGGCGGGGAGACCCGCACGGTCGGCTGCCAGCGCATCTGCATCAGGGCCTTGAAGGCTTGATCGCAGGCGGTGGCCGAGGTCGCCGCCGCGTATTGTGGATAGAGCGGCACCAGCAGGATGCGGTCGCAGCCCTGGTCGAGCAGCGCCTGGATGCGCAGGCTCACCTCCGGCTTGCCGTAGCGCATCGCCCAATCGACCACGACGGAATCGCCCATCGCCGCCTGGAGCTTCTCGCACTGGCCGCGGGTGATCGTCTTGAGCGGGCCCTCGTCGCGCTCGTTGTTCCAGATGCTGGCGTAGTCCCGGCCCTTCGGCCCCGGCCGCTTGGTCAGGATGATGAGATTGAGCAGGGGCCACCAGATCAGCCGCGGCACCTCGATCACCCGGCGGTCGGACAGGAACTCCTTGAGATAGCGGCGCATCGGCCAGTAGCTCGTGCCCTCGGGAGTGCCGAGATTCATCAGCAGCACGCCGACGCGGCCGGTCCGCACCGCCGGGTGGTCGGGCGGCAGGGCGGTGGGCGCGACCGGCACGGGATCGCGCAGGAGGGTTTGAGGTTCGACGCGTTCGTTCATCGGATTTCCGGTCACGGGCTTCCCGCCTCCCTCAATGCGGCAAGCGATCCGGTTGTGCGGACCGGCCGTTCGATCTAGAGCAGGCGGCTTTTCAAGGCCAAGGCTCACCCGAGAGAGAACACTCTTGCGGGGAGTCCGGCCCGAATCTCGGCAAACCCTTTGCCCGAAATCGCTCCGGAGGCCAGCGCGACATGCCGTCCCCCCGCTACTTCCTGAAGCACTTCGTGCCGTTCACCGGCTACCCCTACGAGGGGGCGCCGGCCGCGTGCAACCTGTGCGGATGTCGCGACGCCGTCACCGTGGCCGAGACCGACCGGCGGCTCAAGACCCTGCGCTCGATCGCCTGCCTGCAATGCGGGCTGATCCGCACCGATCCGATGCCGACGCCGGACGAGCTGGCCGAATATTATTCGACCGCCTACCGCGCCGATTATCAGCTCGCCTTCGCGGGCGGGCCGCCGCGCCACCACCTCAACCGCTCGGCCCGCGAGGCGACGTTCCGCGCCGACCTGCTGGCGCCGAAGCTGAAGCCCGGCGCGCAGTTGCTCGATTTCGGCTCAGGCTCCGGCGAGTTCCTGGCGGAGGCCAAACGGCGCGGCTGCGAGGTGATCGGCGTCGAGCCCGGCCGCGACTACGCGACCTTCGCCCGGACGCATCACGGCGTCGAAGTGCTCGACGAGGCCGAGGATCCGAACCGCTTCCCCACCGGCCATTTCGACGTGATCTCGACGCACCATGTGCTGGAGCATCTGCGCAACCCGGCCGAGACGATGGAGCGGCTCGCCCGCTGGCTGAAGCCCGACGGCATCCTCTACGCCGCGGTGCCGAACATGGCCGCCACCGGCAAGCCGCCGCACGAGCGTTTCCACTTCGCCCATGTCCACGGCTACGTGCGCGAGACCTTCGATCTCCTGGCCCGCCGTGCCGGCCTCGTGCCGCATACCGAGTATTGGCGCGAGGACACCACGGTGGTCTACCGCAAGACCGATGCGCCCGCCGTGTCGCTGAAGAATCCCGGCCTCGCCGACCGGCTCGCCGTTGATCTGAAGCCGATGTCGGCGGGGCTCTACTTCGCCTCGGGCGCCTGGATCTGGCCGGCGCTGCGGCGCAACGCCAAGGCAGTGCGGGACGGGATGAGCAAGGACGGGCTCACCAAGCGCTGAGCTGGTGATGCGCCCGAGCCGCCGCGAGACCGTCGTCGGGCTCGGTGCCGGTCTCCTTGCAGCCGGGACCGGCGCGGCGCTCGCCGGCACGCCGACCTTCACCCTGCTCCTCGTCAACGACATCTACGCGATGGACGAGGTGGAGGGGCGCGGCGGCTTTGCCCGGCTCAATGCGGTGGTGAAGACCGAGCGCGCCCGCGGCGTGCCGCTGCTCTATGCCCATGCCGGCGACAGCTTCTCGCCCTCGCTGATGTCGGGCTTCGACCGGGGCGCACATATCGTCGAACTGCTGAATCTGGCGCCCCCCGACGTGTTCGTGCCGGGCAACCACGAATTCGATTTCGGCCCCGAAATGTTCGCCCAGCGACGGAGGGAGGCCCGCTTCCCCTTCCTCGCCGCCAACCTGCGCGGGGCCGATGGCCAAAGACTTCCCGGCGTTGAGGATGCGCGGCTGATCGAACTCAGCGGCATCCGCCTCGGCCTCGTCGGCATCGCCCTGCAGGCGACGCCGGAAAAATCGCAATCCGGCAACCTGCGCTTCGGCCCCGAGATCGAGACCCTGGCGCGCGAGGCGGATGCCCTGCGCAAGGCCGGCGCGCAGATGATCGTCGGGATCGCCCACACCGCGCGGGTGACCGACGACGCGATCGTGCGGGCGCGCCTCGTCGATATCCTGCTCTCGGGCCACGACCACGACCTCGTCGTGCGCGACGACGGGCAAACGGTGATGGTCGAATCGAGCCACGACGCCCACTACGTCACCGCGATCGATGTCTTCGTCACGGCGAGCGGCGACGGGCCGGTGCGCTGGCGCGCCGGCTTCCGCATCCACGACACCGCCGAGGTGACGCCCGATCCGGACACGCTCGCCGTGGTGCGCCGGCTCGGGGGCGAGCTGTCGCGGGAGCTCGACGTGGTGATCGGCACGACGCAAGGCGCGCTCGACAGTCGGATCGCCTCGGTGCGGGTGCGGGAGGCGAGCTTCGGCGATCTCGTCGCCGACGCGGTGCGGGTGGGCACCGGCGCCGAGATCGGCCTGATGAACGGCGGCGGCATCCGCGGCGACCGGCTCTACCCGGCGGGCACCGCGCTGACCCGGCGCGACATCCTCAGCGAACTGCCCTTCGGCAACACCACCGTGCTGGTGGCGATCGACGGCGCGACCCTGCGCGAGGCCCTGGAGAACGGGTTTCGCGACCTCGGCCGCCCCTCGGGCCGGTTCCTGCAACTCTCCGGAATGGTGGTGACGCTCGATCCGAACGCCGCGCCCGGCCGGCGCGTCGTCTCCGCGGCGATCACTGGCGCCCCCCTGGACGACGCCCGCATCTACCGCGTGGCGGCCAACGACTTCATGCTGCGCGGCGGCAACGATTACGGGATGCTGGCCAAGGGCCGCGTCCTGATCGGCGGCACCGACGGGCGGCTGCTCGCCAACGAGGTGATGGCCTATATCCGCGCCCGCGCGCCGCTGCCGCCGGAGACCGGCGGGCGGATCCGGGTGCTTTGAACCCGATCGCTCGGCCCTGCCCGCCCGTTCGTCGTCGTCGTGAGGGGCGAGCCGAACCGATCGAGGACCGCGATCCGTCCGGAACGGTCGCGCCGCTGGATGGCTTCGGCTGAAAGCCTCTCAAGAACGATAAGCGGGAGTTTCCATGGCCGATCTCTTCTCTGCAAACGGGATGTCGGATGGCGGCGGGACCGGACCCGTCGAGGCCGCGCTCGCCGCGTTTCGCGCCAGCGGCTCCCCCTGGCTCGACCTGCCCTTCTTCCGGGAAGGCGCGGCGGATCGGGTCGCGAAAAAGGTCGATGCGCGTGTCGCGGCCGGGGCGACCGTGCTGCCGGAGCCCGCGGCGATCTTCCGGGCGCTGACCCTGACACCCTTACCTGCGGTGAAGGCGGTGATCCTCGGCCAGGACCCCTACCCGACGCCGGGCGACGCCAACGGATTGGCCTTCTCCTATGTCGGCCCGCGCCGCCTGCCGGCCTCGCTCAAGGTGATCCTGGCCGAATTGGCGCCCGAGGGGGAAAAGCCCGACCTCTCCACCGGCGATCTCACGCTCTGGGCGGAGCGCGGCGTGCTGCTTCTGAACGCGGCGCTCACGACGGAGGCCGGCAAGTCCGGTGCGCATCTGCGGTTCGGCTGGTCGCAACTCACCGACGAGGCGGTCGACGCCGTCTCCGCCCGCGACGAGCCGGCGGTGTTCCTGCTCTGGGGCGCCCAGGCCCGCGCCCGCGAGGCGCTGATCGACACCGGCCGCCACGGCGTCGTCGCCTCGGGTCACCCCTCCCCGCTCAACCGCGCCCGCGACTTTCCGGGCTCGCGGCCGTTCGACCGGGCGAATGCGTGGCTCGAAGCACATGGCCGCGCGCCGATCGATTGGCGGCTTGGTGAGGGTTAAAGCCAAGTCCTTTCAACGGAGCGGGGCCTGTTTGCGAGCCTTCGCAAGCCTCGTGAAGATGTTCTGTCCGGGGTCCCGGCCGGGGACACCCTATGACGGCCGAACAGACGAACCACGAAATGGCTCCGGCCCCGGCCGCGGCCGACATCACAGCGCGCGACACTCCGCAAGACGCTGTTTTCTTTCAAAAAGTTACCAGGTTGTGTGCAGTTTTAATACAAATTTTACGTGTTGATATACTTTATAAAAGATACCAACCTCCATTTTGGCTCACGATCATGCGGTTCCTCGGCAACGCGAAAGTCATCACCAAGGTGGCGCTGCCCCTTGTGATCTTGTCCCTGCTCGCCGCAGGGCTCGTGCTCTACTCACGTGCGACGCTCGGCGACCTTGCTCTGCAAACGAAGAGAATCGTGGATGTGCAGGCCACGCGATTAGAGGGCATCCTCAACGTTCGGATCAACGTGAACGAGGCGTCCATTCAGGCTCGCAATATCCTGATCGAAACACGCCAAAACGAAATGGCACAATACAAAGCTCGGTACGATGCGGCCGTTAAGTCCGCCTTCGAGAATGCCGACAAGCTCATTGCGATGTCCGATACGCCCGATCGCAAGGCCATCAACCAAACTCTTCGAGAGACCCTGGGAGAGCTCTTCGCGATCATGGATCGCGCGAACGTGGCGGGTCTGAAGAACGAGAATGAAACCGCGAGCAAGATCCTGCTGAGTGAAGCCACGGTCGGCCGCGCGAAGGTTCGGTCGATCACGCAGCCCCGGATCGAGCGTCTCACGGCCGAACTCCGCCAAGCGCGTGACGAGACCGAACAGGCCGTATCGCAAGCCACCAACATGCTGATCGCCGCCTCCGTGGTCGGCCTGCTCAGCGCCCTGACGCTTGCCTCCCTGATCGTCGTCTTCGGCCTCACGCGGCCCATGAGCAGCCTGGTGACCGTGCTTCAGCGCATGGCCCAGGGAGAGACGGATGCCGAGATCCGGGAAGCGCGGCGCGGTGACGAGATCGGCGCCGTTGCCCGTGCCGTCGAAGGCATCAAGGCCATGGTGGCGCAGAAGGCCGCCGAGCAGGCCGAAATCAAGCGCATCGCCGACGAGGCCGCGGCCGTCGAACGCAAGCGGACGATGGTGGAACTGGCCGATGGGTTCGAGAGCGCGGTCGGCGGGATCGTCGGCATGGTTTCCTCATCGGCCACGGAACTCCAGGTCACCGCGCAGCAGATGACGGCGACCGCCAACGAGACGGCCTCCCAATCCACCACCGTGGCGGCGGCCGCGGAGGAAGCGGCCTCCAACGTTCACACAGTGGCGGCGGCTGCCGAGGAGCTTGGCTCCTCCGTGCAGGAGATCGGCCGGCAGGTGTCCGGTTCGGCCCATCTGGCTCAGAGTGCCGTCGGCGAGGCCGATCAGACGGCGGCTCTGGTCCAGGCGCTCAGCCAGACTTCGGCGCGGATCGGCGACATGGTCGGCATCATCTCCTCGATCGCCGGCCAAACCAATCTGCTGGCGCTCAACGCCACCATCGAGGCGGCGCGCGCCGGCACGGCGGGCCGCGGCTTTGCCGTGGTGGCGTCGGAGGTGAAGGCGCTCGCTGAGCAGACCGCGAAAGCCACCGAGGAAATCTCCCGGCAGATCGGCGAGGTTCAAGACGTGACGGGGAAGGCTGTCACCGCCATCGCCTCCATCACGACGCGGATCCGTGAGATCAACTCGGTCTCGGCCTCGATCGCCGCGGCGGTCGAGCAGCAGGGCGCGGCCACGCAGGAGATCGTCCGCAACGTGGCTCAGGCCGCGATGGGCACCCACGAGGTGACGAGCAACATCACCGGCGTCGCCCACGCATCGGAGGAAACCGGCGCGGCCTCAAGCCAGGTTCTTTCGGCCGCCTCCGAGTTGTCGCGCCAGTCGGAGCATCTCGGCGCGGAGGTCGCCCGCTTCCTCTCCACCGTGCGGGCGGCCTAGAGCGGCGTCCGACGAAGGGGTTCCTGGTTCGTCGAAAGACGACGCGTCACAACGAAGTCCTCGATCATCGCCCCGGAGAGCGGATCGAGGACGGCGACCCGTCGCCCAAAAAGAAACCGCCCCCGGCCTCAAGGCACGGGGGCGGTTCTGATTCGACGGGCTGTGATGGTGTCAGGCGGCGATCTTGGTCGCGGTCGCGGCGATATTCTCATTGGCCAGCGTGACGGCATGGGCCGAGCGGCCGACGGGCTGGAAGCTGGTCAGTTCGCCAGCGGAGACATGCACGCCACCCTCGGAGCCGAAGCGCTCGGCCAGCAGCACGACGAGGGTCACGTTGGCGATGGCGGCGGCGAGAACGACGAGGGCGATCATGGCGGGCAGGTCCGTTGCTGCGTTGCGATAAAGCCTATATCGCACCGCACTTCGGTATCTGGTATACCAGATACCGAAGTTCAGGCATGCCGCCGACGCATGACAACGCGCCGGATTGCCGTGACCCATTCAATTACGGCTTCTTGGTCTCACCCGCAGCCGGCGTCGCGATGCTGCCGGCGCGCTCAACCTTGGCCGCCTCGCGCAGCTTCACGATAGTGTCCTGCTGCGCCTTGCGAGTGAGGTACTGGTCGATCTGCTCCTTCATCTCGTCGAAGGTCGGCACGGGTTTCGTCCGCTTCTCCTCGACGCGCAGCACGTGCCAGCCGAACTGGGTCTTCACCGGATCGGAGACCTGCCCCGGCGTCATCTTAAAGGCCGCGTCGGCAAACGGCTTCACCATCCGCTCCTGGGTGAACCAGCCGAGATCGCCGCCCTCCGTCTTGGAGCCGGGATCCTTCGAGACCTCGCCCGCGATTTTGGCGAAATCCTCGCCGCCCTTGATGCGCGCGGCGATCTTCTTGGCCTCGTCCTCGCTCTCGACGAGGATGTGGCGGGCGCGCACTTCCTCCTCGGGCTTCATCGACTTCACGGTCTGTTCGTAGAGCGCCTTGGCGGCCTCGGGCGTCACCGCCTTCTTGGCCTCGCGCTCGAGGTAGTCGTCGAGCAGGAGCTTGTCGCGGAAATAGGCGAGCTTGCGCTTGAACTCGGGCGCGTCGCCGACCTTGGCCGCTTCGGCCGCCTGCGCGCCGACCTTGAGATCGACCATGTAATCGACGAGCAGGTTCTGCTTAGCCCCCTCATCGACGCCCGGCAGCGACAAGGCCGGATCCTCGCCAGCGATGGCGAGGTCGGCGGCGGTGATCGGCTGACCGTTGACCCGCGCCACCACCGTCTCGGGCGGGACCGCCGCCGAGACGGGAGCGGGGGCGCTGGGCGACTTCTGGGCCGCAGGCGCCTGTGCGAGGGCGGCGCCCGGCAGGGTGAGCATCAGCGCGAGGGCGCTCGCGCGCCGGAGGGAGAACGGAATCGGCATCGGAAGCGTCGTTCCTTGGGCGTCGTCCCCGCCGGGCCGGTCTTTACGCCGTCCGGCTGCGTCCCGCGGGGCTCGTCGGGAATGCGGCAGGCGCCGCGAAGCGCGACACAGGTGGAACCTCTTCCGGGCAAAGGCAAGCGGGGCCGCCATCGCCGCGCGCGCTCGTGACCGCGGGTCGATGCGGCCGCCGCTCGAAGAGCGATGGCACAGGCTGCCGAGCGCGAAGAGCACCCCGGCGCGGGCTTTTCGGAGCTTGGGGCCCGAACCGCATCGAGCGGCGCGAAAGCGTGAGCCGGTGGAGGCCCGCCAAAAAGCCGGACCGTGCGACCGGCCGTCGCCAAGGTCCGAAACGACCGCCGGCACTACCGGATGCGCCTGCGGATATTTACCTCTATAAGCCCGCCCAACGCAGGCCGGCGGCGCCCGATAAATGCCGCCCGCGACGACCTCACGACCGCAGGTTCACGATGCTCGGTGCCCTCGCCAAGAAGATTTTCGGCTCGTCCAACGACCGCCGCGTCAAGGGCTTTCGCCCGCGTGTCGCCGCGATCAACGCGCTGGAGCCTGAAATCAGCGTCCTCTCCGACGAGCAATTGCGGGCCCGCACACAGGCGTTCCGCGACCAGCTCGCCGCCGGCACCCGCCTCGACGACCTGCTGGTGCCCGCCTTCGCCACGGTGCGCGAGGCGGCCAAGCGCGTGCTCGGCCAGCGCCACTTCGACGTGCAGATGATCGGCGGCATGGTGCTGCACGAGTCCGGCATCTCGGAGATGAAGACCGGCGAGGGCAAGACCCTGGTGGCGACGCTGCCGGTCTACCTCAACGCGCTCGAGGGCAAGGGCGTCCACGTCATCACCGTGAACGACTACCTCGCCGCCCGCGACGCGGAGTGGATGGGCCGGGTCTACCGCTTCCTCGGGCTCACCGTCGGCACCATCGTGCACGGGCTCGACGACGGGCAGCGCAAGGAAGCGTACGCCTGCGACATCACCTACGGCACCAACAACGAGTTCGGCTTCGACTATCTCCGCGACAACATGAAGTACGAACTCTCGCAGATGACGCAGCGGGGGCACCACTTCGCCATCGTCGACGAGGTCGATTCGATCCTCATCGACGAGGCGCGCACGCCGCTCATCATCTCCGGCCCGGTGGACGACCGCTCGGAGCTCTACGTCGCGGTCGATACGGTGATGCCGCGCCTGACGCCCGAGCATTACGACCTCGACGAGAAGCAGCGGCAGGTCTCGCTGACGGAAGCCGGCAACGAGTTCATCGAGGAGGAGCTGCGCGCCGAGGGCATCCTCAAGGAGGGCGACCTCTACGACGCGCACAACGTCACCATCGTCCACCACGTGAACCAAGCGCTCCGCGCCCACACCCTGTTCACGCTGGACAAGGACTACATCGTCAAGAACGACGAGGTCGTCATCATCGACGAGTTCACCGGCCGCATGATGCAGGGCCGGCGCTACTCGGAAGGCCTGCACCAGGCGCTGGAAGCCAAGGAGCGGGTGACGATCCAGCCCGAGAACCAGACGCTCGCCTCGATCACCTTCCAGAACTACTTCCGCCTCTACAAGAAGCTCGCCGGCATGACCGGCACCGCCTCGACCGAGGCCGACGAGTTCGCCGAGATCTACAAGCTCGACGTGGTCGATATCCCGACCAACAAGGAGGTCGAGCGCGTCGACGAGGACGACGAGGTCTACCGGACCGTCGAGGAGAAGTACGAGGCGATCATCAAGGAGATCGACAAGGCGCATGCCCGCCACCAGCCGATCCTGGTCGGCACCGGCTCGATCGAGAAGTCGGAGCTGATCGGCGAGCTGCTGAAGAAGGCCGGCTACACCCTGCTCGACTATTCCGACCCGAACGCGCTCACCGACGTCTACAAGGCCGCCCGCGAGAACCGGGTGACCAAGCGCTTCGCCGTGCTGAACGCCCGCTTCCACGAGCAGGAAGCCTACATCGTGGCCGAGGCCGGCGTTCCCGGCGCCATCACCATCGCCACCAACATGGCCGGCCGCGGCACCGACATCAAACTCGGCGGCAACCTCGAGATGCGCATCGAGAAGGAACTCGGGCAGATGCCCGAGGGCCCCGAGCGCGACGCCGCGATCGAGGCTCTGAAGGCCGAGATCGCCGAGAACCGGACCAAGGTGCTGGCCTCGGGCGAGAAGGCCGACCCGGAGGCGGGCCGGAAGAAGGATCTGCCGGGCGGGCTCTACATCATCGGCACCGAGCGCCACGAATCGCGGCGCATCGACAACCAGCTCCGCGGCCGCTCCGGCCGCCAGGGCGATCCGGGCCGCTCGAAGTTCTACCTGTCCCTCAAGGACGACCTGATGCGGATCTTCGGCTCCGACCGCATGGACGGGATGCTGCAGCGGCTCGGCCTGGAGCAGGGCGAGGCGATCATCCACCCCTGGATCAACAAGGCGATCGAGAAGGCGCAGCAGAAGGTCGAAGCGCGCAACTTCGACATGCGCAAGAACGTGCTCAAGTACGACAACGTGATGAACGACCAGCGCAAGGTCGTGTTCGAGCAGCGCCGCGACCTGATGGGCCAGGACAGCGTGCGCGAGACCGTGGACGAGATGCGCCACGGCGTGATCGACGACCTCGTCGCCGTGCACATCCCCGAGAACGCCTATGCCGAGCAGTGGGACGCCGAAGGGCTGAAGCACCGCGCGCTCGACGTGCTCGGCCTCGACCTGCCCGTGGAGGAGTGGGTCAAGGAAGAGGGCATCGCCGACGAGGAGATCCGCGAGCGCCTGCGCAAGGCCTCCGACGAATCCTACGCCGCCCGCGTCGAGCGCAACGGCGCCGAGGTGATGGCCTATGTCGAGAAGCAGGTGGTGCTGCAGGTGCTCGACCACCTCTGGCGCGAACACCTCGTCACCCTCGACCACCTGCGGCAGGTGATCGGCTGGCGCGGCTTCGCCCAGCGCGACCCGCTCAACGAGTACAAGTCCGAGGCGTTCGAGCTGTTCAACGGCCTGGTCACGGCCCTGCGCGAGCAGGTGACCGCCCAGCTCTCGCATGTCGAGATCATGCAGCAGCAGCCGGAGGGCTTCGCCGATGGCGGGTTCGAGAGTGCCGGTTTCAGCGAGCCGCAATTGCCGCCGATGTTCCCCGAGCACCGCGACCCGGTGACCGGCGAGAACGAGTTCGCCTTTGCCGGCTCCGGCAGCGACGGCGGCGCGGGCGGCGCCTACGGCTTTGCCGCGCGCGAACTCTCCGCGGACGCGGCCGTGCTGGAGCGCAATCCCGACGACGCCTCCACCTGGGGCCGGGTCGGCCGCAACGAGCCCTGCCCCTGCGGCTCGGGCAAGAAGTACAAGCACTGCCACGGCCGCTTCGCCACCGAGGCGTAAACTCTCGGTGAGCGGCGCGCTCGTCTACGGGCTGGAGCCGGATCTCGACGCGGAGACCTTTCACGGTGTCCTCGTCGAATCCGGGCTCGAGCCGTGGCGACCGGACGAAGATCTCGGACGGCTCCGGCGGATCCTGAAGGGTTCCGACCTCATCGTCACCGCCCGGCTCGGCGGGCGCCTCGTCGGCGTGGCGCGCACGCTCACCGATTTCGCCTTCTGCGCCTATCTCGCCACCCTCGCGGTCGCCCGTGATGGCCAGGGCCGCGGCATCGGCCGCCGGCTGATTGCGGAAACGCGGATGGCGGTGGGCCCCGACGTCTCCCTCCTGCTCACCGCCGCGCCGGGGATCGAGGGCTATTACGAGACCCTCGGCATGCCGCGCGTGCCGCACGCCTTCCGCTACGACCGGGAGCGGTGACGGGTCAGGGCGCCTCGGCTGCCAACGCCTCCAGCACCGCATGCGCCGCCGCGATGCGCGCCGGCATCGGAAACGCGCGGTTGGCCAGCATGACGAGGCCGATGCGTTGGGCCGGCACGAAGGCGACATAGGCGACATAGGCGCCAAAGCCGTTGGTCGAGCCGGTCTTGTTGAATAGCATTGCCCCCGTCGGCCGCTGCGGCGGGTCGAGCCGCGTGGCGGGTTGCGCCTCGAACCGCATCGGCTCCCCATTGCCGGCCTGAAGGCGTTCCAGCGAAATCGGATAGGGAAACTGCTCCCAGCCGAGCCCCTGCACCATTTCGCCGACCCTGAGATAGCCGAGTTGCGTGCCGTGAACCGCCTGCCGCATCGGCGGGTCGAGGCGGGCGGGATCGAGATTGGCCTCGACGAAGCGGATCATGTCGGCGGCGCTCGATTTGACGCCGTAGGCCTCCCCGGCAAAGACGCCCGGATTGACCCGGATCGGCGTGCCGTCCTTGCCGGAGCCCCAGGCGTAGCGCTCGCTCTCTGACGCCGGCACGCGGATGAAGCTGTGCGTTAGGCCGAGCCCCGGAAACAGCCGCGTTTCCATCAGGCCGGCGAAGTCGCCGCCCATGGCCGCGGCCGCGGCGGCTCCGAACAGACCGAGGCTCGGATTGGAATAGAGCCTCTGCCTTCCCGGCGGCGCGGAGGGGTGCCACCGGCGAAAGTAGGCGATCATCGCCGCCTCGTCGGTGACGCTGTCAGGAAATTGCAGCGGCAGGCCGCCCGCGCTGTAGGTGCCGAGGTCGCGCAGGCTGACGCGATCGAGCGCGCTGCCCCGCAGCGACGGCAGGAACCGGCTCGGCGCATCATCAAGCGAGAGTTGGCCGAGCCCCTGCGCGTAGGCGACGAGCGTCGCCGTGAAGGTCTTGCTGACCGAGCCGATCTCGAACAGCGTGTCGCGCGTCACCGGCCGCTGCTGCTCCCGGTCGGCGAGCCCGAAGGTGAAGACGGTGGAATGCCCCGCGCGGGTGACGGCGACGGCGATGCCGGGCACATCGTATGCCTTCAGGAGCGGGCGGTAGGCCTGCTCGACCGCGGCGGCCACCCGCGCGGACGGGTCGGCGGCCGGAGCGGGCGCCGGAACGAGCGGTAAGCCGCTCAGAACGAGGGCGGCCAGCGCGCGCTTTCGCATTGCGGAGATGGCGCTTTTCCTTCTTGGCTGAGGCAGGTGACGTGAATGGGCGGCCATGACGGGTGAGGAAAGCGCCGAAAGCGCGGCAGGTGCAGCCGCCGCCGTCCCGCTGGTGCGGAGCCTGCGCCTGACGCTCGATGCGCCCCGCACCGGCCCGATCCAGGCCGTTCTGGCGCTCGCGTACGCGCCGCTCGATTGGCTCGACGCCCATCGCGGCGGTTTCCTTCACCCGGACGAGGAGGCGCTGCTTACCGACCGGCTCCATGCCCGCCGTCGCCACGGCCTCTTGATCGGGCGCTACGCCGCGAAATGCGCGCTCGCTGCGCTTCGGCCCGACCTCGACCCGCGGGATCTGACGATCCAGCCCGGTGTGCTGGAGCAGCCGGTCCTGTCCGGCGCCGGGGCCGAAAATCTCGGCATCAGCCTGTCCCATGCCGGCCCGGTCGCCGTGGCGGTGACCTTTCCCGAGGCCTGCCCGATGGGGATCGATCTGGAGCGGATTCAGCCGTCCAACGTCGCGCTGCTGACGCGCCAGACCCTTGCCGCCGAGCGCCAGCACCTCGCCGCCCGGCTCGACGCGCCGGAGGCCGAGCGGCTGACCCGGTTGTGGTGCCTGAAGGAGGCGCTGTCCAAGGCCCTGCGCTGCGGTCTCACCGTGCCGCTCGAACATCTCGCCGTCGGCAGCGTCGTGGCGGAGCCGCCGGGGCTCGGCGTCACCTTCGCGAATTTCGCACAATACCGGGGCCTGAGCCTCGCCGCGGGGGATCTCGCCGCTGCCCTCGTCCTGCCGCGCCCTCCGGCGGCGACGCTTGCGGTCGATGCGGCGGCCTGGGAGGATTTGCGGGCGGGCTTGGCCGAAGCCGCGACGCGGTGGCAGAGCGAAGAGCGCGACTCGGGCTGAAGACGCCAACCGCCCGACCGCGAAAGGAGCGGACACCGATGACGACCTGGCGCCCACCCCAACAGATCCGCGTCAAGGTGATCGGTCTGGCGTGGCGCGGGGATGCGCTACTGGCCGTCGAAGTCCTTGATGATGGCGGCCGGATCAAGGGCGTGCGTCCGCTCGGCGGCAGCGTCGCCTTCGGCGAGACCCGCGAACAGGCCCTGGACCGGGAATTTCGCGAGGAGCTGGGCTGCGGCGTGACGATGACCGGGCCCTGGACGGTGTTCGAGAACATCTATCGCCACGAAGGCGCGCTCGGCCACGAGATCGTCTTCGCGGCCGACATCCGCCTTCACGACGCGGCCCTCTACGACCGCGACGTGATCCGTTTCAGCGAGGATGACGGCACGGCCTGCACCGCACGTTGGTTCCGGCCGACCGCCCTTCCGGACGGCGCCGCCCTCTTCCCCGACGGCCTTGCGGCCGCGCTGGAGCCTCTTCCCGACCGGTGAGGACCGGCTTTCGGGACGAGGCTCCAGCCTCTCGAAGGCTTAGTCCCGCCCGCCCGTGAGGCTGTGGCTGAGGAAGAAATCGAGCATCGCGCGCGAGGCGTCCGGCCCGTTCGGGTCGGTGTAGCTGCCAGCCGAGCTGCCGCCGCACCACGCGTGGCCCGCGCCCTGCACCGACCAAGCCTCGACCTGAACGTGGCCGGACTCGTCGGCGTAGCGGGTGCGGGTGTAGCTGTGACGGCCGTTGCTGCCGCCCTCCTGGCGCGGCGTCAGAGCGTCGATGCCGGCCTGCGCCAGCACCGCGTCGGCGTTGCGGGGGTGGACGGTGCCGTCACCCTCGCCGTGGAAGACGATGGTCGGCACCCGCAGGTTCTGCGTCACCGCGCCGGCGCCGAAGCCGGCCGCGCCCCCCGGCTCGGCCGCACCGGGCGCGCCGACCCGCATCGCCGAGAGCGCCGAGGACAGGTCGCGGGCGCAGCCGGCCGCGAGGCCCGAATGCACGCCGAGGCCCGCGAACAGGTCGGGATAGGCCCGGGCGATGTTGGCCGCCGCCGCACCGCCCGCCGAAAGCCCGGCGATGTAGATGCGGGAGCGATCGATCGGATGATCGGCGCAGATCGCGCGGACGAGGCCCGCAACGATGCCGGCCTCGCCCATCTCCCGGCCCTGGTCGCCGGGCTCGAACCAGTTCCAGCACTTCTGCGCGTTGGCCCGGCTCGTCTGACGGGGATAGGCGACGTAGACCCCCTCCTCCTCGGTGAGGGTGTTCATCCGCGTTCCCGCCGCGAAATCCTCCGGCGACTGGCCGCAGCCGTGCAGCATCACGAGCAGCGGGCGCGGTCCGCTCCGCCGGCTCGGGATGAACAGCTTGTAGTCCCGCGCCCCGGCGGCGTTGGAGAAGCTGCGCTCGACGAACTGGCCGCCCTCCGGCTCGACGCCGTCGGGTCCGTTACCGTCGGGTTGGGGGGCGTGCAGGCCACCGCCGGTCAGCCCCTTCAGCGAGGGCGCCAGCGTGCGCAGGCCCTGCATCACGTGGTCGATGTTCTCGCGTAGCCGTTCGGGGATCAGCGTCGCATGATCCGTATCCTGAGCCGCATCCGCCTGCGAATCGATCCGGGTCGCCGGGCCTTCGAGCCGATGCGTCTCCTTTTGCGTCCCCTGCGGGGCGGGCGAGGCAGAAGCCGGCTGCGGTCCTGCCGGGGCGAAGTCCGCCCCACCGAGGCTGCGCTGGATGAGGGCGGTTGCCTCGCCGAACCGTCCGGCCTGAGTCAGGCGGGTGGCTTCGGCCATGTCCGAGAAGAAGGCGTTGTGACGTTCGGTCATGCGGGTCTCGCTTTCCGGGTCGACGACGGGCGCGCGCGAGCGCAGCGGGTCACGAGGGGGATTTTCGGAGGGTCAGGGCAGACGGTCGGCCAGCACCCGCTTCACGGCGGGGCTTGCCTGGAGGCTGCCGAGCACTTCGATCGAAGCGATCGCGGCACTGGCGAGGTCGGCGGGAACGTCGTCGGCGATGACGGCGAGGCCGAGGACGCGGATATCGAGCCGTGTCCCCGCGGCCTGCGCCGCTTCCAGTTCGGCCCGGCCGTAGCGTCGCAGGCCGACTTCGATCGGTTTGCGGGCCACCGATTGACGGGTGATGTCGGCGTGCCGCTCGATCTGATTGCGGACCGCCGTGCGGATGAAGTCGCTGCGGTTGGCGTAGACGCCCTCCGAAACGAGCAGATCGACATGCCCGAGATCGACGAAGCCGAGATTGACCGTGATCTTCTCATGGTCGCCGGGCTTGGGGCCCAACCGCACCGCGATCGGGGCATCCGGCCGTCTCTCCTGAACCACATCCATCATCGCGCGACATCCCTGCGCCATCCCTGAGGATGGTATGGGAAGGCTTATGCTGCATCGCAAGATGAAGTTTTTTGCATCGCAGCAAACGAGGTGATGGGGGCAGGGGCGGTTCCGCTTGCGCCTCGCCAACTGGCTGACGGGCGATTCGACGCCAAAGACCGCGCGCGACGAAAGACTTAACGGATCGTTTCCGGTGCCGTCGCCGCTGCGGTCATGGGCTCACGGTTCCATGTATTCCCGCCAGACGGCGTTTGTTCCGAGACTCTCGACAAAGCTGTCATGCCGTAGGCGCTCGCCCTCGGAGAGCCGGCTGCGTATCGGGCGCGGGCCGACCGGACCCGAATCAGTCAGGGCGCCGAGCGCCACAGTCTCGGCCGGCTCGGCGATGCTGAGGCCCAGGGTGGTCTGCTTGCCGCCGAGCAGCTCGACATAGACCTCGGCCAGGATCTGCGCGTCGAGCAGCGCGCCGTGCTTGACGCGGCGGGTGGTGTCCACGCCGTAGCGGTTGCACAGGGCATCGAGGTTGTTGGCCGCGCCCGGATGCTTGCGGCGGGCGAGCAGCAGGGTATCGACCACGTCCTCCAGCGCGATCGCCTTCGGCGCGGCGGGCCCGAGCCGGGCGAACTCCATATTGAGGAAGCCGACGTCGAAGGGCGCGTTGTGGATCACCAGCCGCGCATCGCCGCAGAATTCGAGGAAGGCATCGACCACCTCGGCGAAGACCGGCTTGTCGGCGAGCATCGCATCCGAGATGCCGTGCACCGCGAACGCCCCTTCGGACACCGCCCGCTGCGGGTTGATGAGCCGGTGGAAGGTCTCGCCCGTCTGGACGTGGTTGATGAGTTCGACGCAGCCGATCTCGATCAGCCGGTCGCCGTTTCGAGCCTCCGTGCCGGTGGTCTCGGTATCGAGGACGATCTCGCGCAGCATGTTTTTCCGATCCGATGCAGGAGAACAGCCTGCGCGCGGCTCGCCAAGGATGCGTTAACCGGCAGACCCTTCAGCGGGTTCGGCGGGCCAGTTCCTCGACGATCCGCCCCACCTCCGCTTCCGCGTGTTCGAACCCGCGGCTCGTGTCGATCACGTAATCCGCCCGCGCCCGCTTCTCGGCATCCGGCATCTGCTTGGCGCGGATCGCCTCGAACGCATCCTCGGTCATGCCGGGGCGGGCGAGCACGCGGGCGCGCTGCACCTCTGCCGGAGCGGTGACGACGAGAACGGCATCGCAGCGGGCATCGGCCCCGGTCTCGAACAGGAGCGGGATATCGAGGACGACCAGCGGTGCCCCGGCGTTGCGGGCGAGGAAGGCGCGGCTCTCCTCGCGGACCAGCGGGTGCACGATCGCTTCCAGCCGGGCGAGTTTTTCGGAATCCCCGAGCACCGCCGCGCGCAAGGCCGGGCGATCGACGCCGCCCTCCCGTGTCAGGGTGCCTGGAAAGGCTTCGCCGATCGCCTGCGCCGCGGCGCCGCCCGGCCCGTAGAGGGCGTGGACCGCCGCATCCGAATCGTGGACCGGGACGCCGCGGGCGGAGAACATCGCGGCGGTGGCGGACTTGCCCATGCCGATCGAGCCGGTGAGGCCGAGCACCACGGGGGGGCGGGGTTGGTCGGGCTTGCTCATTTCGCGACGAGATCCGCGACGATTGTTTGGCGCAGGGCCGGCGTCACCGTGGGCCGCAGGCCGAACCAGGCTTCGAAGCCCGGCACCGCTTGGTGCAGCAGCATGCCGAGCCCATCGACCACCGCAAGCCCCCGCGCCCGTGCCGCGGCGAGAAGCGGCGTCTCCAGGGGCACGTAGACGATGTCGGCCACCGCCGCGCGGTCCGGGAGGGGAGCGAGGTCGATGTCGAGCGGCGGGTGCCCGGCCATGCCGAGCGAGGTGGTGTTGACGAGAAGCCCGGTGTCGAGAAGGGCGTCCGACACGGCCTCCCAGGCCAGCGCCTCGATATGTTCGGGGTCGAGTGCGGCGAGCGCCCGCGCCCGCTCGGGGCTGCGGTTGGCGACGCGGACCGAGAGCCCCCGCTCCACCAGCCCGACGACGATGGCCCGCGCCGCGCCGCCCGCGCCCAGCACGAGGGCGGACCCGCCGGTCCGCTCGGGCCAGCCTTCGCCGAGGCTCTGGTCGAGATGGGCAATGAAACCCGGCGCGTCGGTGTTGTCGCCGCGCACTCGGTCGCCCTCGACGATCAGCGTGTTCACGGCGCCGATCTTTTTTGCCCGCTCCGTCAGGGAATCGGCCAACCGATAGGCCACCTCCTTGTGCGGGATGGTGACGTTGCCGCCGGCAAAGCCCGCGGCGGCGAGCCCGCGAAAGAAGGCTTCGAAGGCGTCGGGCGCCACGTCGATGCGCTCGTAGCTGCCATCCAACCCGTGCTCGGCGAGCCAGTGCCCGTGGATCAGCGGCGAGCGGGAATGCCGGATCGGATGGCCGACGACGAAGGCCCTGGCTGTCATGGGATCCTGCTTGCGAAAGTCGAGAGACATCACGCGACGCACGACTTCGGCAGCGTGCAGGCGGTCTGCCCTTCGATCTCGATCTGAAGGGTGGTGTGACCGATCCCGAAGCGCGCCCGCAGCGCGTCCGCCGTCTCCTTGAGGAAGAGCCGGCCGTGCGCCGCGTCGGCGATCACGAGATGGGCGGTGAGGGCGACTTCGGTGGTGCTCATCGGCCAGATGTGCAGGTCGTGCAGCCCGCGCACGCCGGGCCGGGCGGCGAGATAGGCGCGCACCGCTTCCGGATCGATGCCGGCCGGCACCGCGGCAAGCGACATCGCCACGCTGTCGCGCAGGAGCCCCCAGGTCGCGGCGATGATGAGCGCGGCGATGGCGAGGCTCACCAGCGGGTCGATCCAGTCGAAGCCGGTGGCGAGGATGACGAGACCCGCGAGCACCACGCCGGCCGAGACCGCCGCATCGGCCACCATGTGCAGGTAGGCGCCGCGGATGTTGATGTCGTCCTTGGAACCCGAGGCGAACAGCCACGCGGTGAAGCCGTTGATGAGGATGCCGATGCCGGCCACGACCATCACCGTGGTGCCGGCGACGGGGGCCGGCTCGAGGAAGCGCTGCACCGCTTCCACGATGATGCCGCCGGTGGCGACCAGAAGCACCACGGCGTTGAACAAAGCGGCCAGGATCGACGAGCCGCGCAGGCCGTAGGTGAAGCGCGCGGACGGCGCCCGCTTCACCAGCACCGCGGCGATCCAGGCGGCGGCAAGGCCGAGCACGTCGGAGAGGTTGTGGCCGGCATCGGCCACCAGGGCCATGGAATTCGAGAGCCAGCCATAGGCCGCCTCGACGCCGACGAAGCCGAGATTCAGCGCGATGCCGATGGCGAAGGCCGGCCCGAAATTTTTCGGGGCGTGAACGTGGCCAAGTCCACTATGGCTATGCCCCCCATGTCCGTGATCGTGATCATGGGAATGCTCGTGATCATGACCGGCATGATCGTGGTCGTGTCGATGATCCTGCCGGTGGTCGTCCATCGTCCCTCGCCGTGTCAGAACGCCAGCAGGCCCATGCCGCGCAGCCGCGCGAGAAGGGGCGTGAGCGGCAGGCCGAGGACCGTCGAATGGTCGCCCTCGACCCGCTCGAACAGGTGGATGCCGAGCCCCTCGAGCTGGTAGGCGCCGACCGAACTCGTGACCGCTTCCCCTGCGAGCCGCAGATAGGCGTCGATCGCGCCCGCATCGAGGGGGCGCAGGGTCAGCCGCGCGGTTTCGACGAAATCCTCCGCGTGGCCGTCGCGCCGGATCGCGACCGCCGAATGCAGCGCGTGGGTCCGGCCCTGGAGCCGGGCGAGATGGGCATGCGCGGCCGCGAGGTTGGCGGGCTTGTGGAAGACCTCGCCCTCGCATTCGAGCACTTGGTCGGCGCCGATCACGACGCGGCCGGGATGGCGGGCCGCCACCTCCTCCGCCTTGGCCTGTGCGAGCTGCCGCGCCAACGCGACCGGGGCCAGGGCACCGCCCTCGGCCTCCAGGGCGCGCTCGTCGATCCGCGCGGGCGCCGTCTCCACCGGCAGGCCGGCCCCCGTCAGGAGATCGCGCCGGGTGGCGCTCGCCGAGGCGAGAAGGAGCGGGGCAGGCGCAAGCCAGAGGGGGGAAGCGTTCACGTCGAAAATGATTCCGTCAGCGCAGGCCGCGCCAGTCGAGCCAGTCGAACAGGAAGTCGATATCCTCGGGCGCCACGGAGAAGAACCCCTCCTCCGAGCGTTCCGAGCCGATCACATAGCCGCTGGCATGGCCGAGCGTGTGGTCGATCGAGCTTTGCAGGAAGCCAAGTTCGAGCCCATTGTCGCGCAGGGCCACCACGGTGGTGCCAGGGGGCGCGAACAGCGAGCCGTGCAGCCCCGAACCGTATTCGCCGATGATCGTGCCGGCCGAGCGGAACAGGGCGATCTGTTCGGGCACGCTCAGCCGCTCGGGCCGGACGGGGGTGAAGCCGCGGGCCACCGCCTTCGCCTCGAACGCCGCCCGCTCCGCGAGGGTGCGCCGGTTGAGCGTGTCGGCATTGTCCGAGCGGGAGATCAGGAGTTTTTCGCTCCCCTGTTTCTCGCGGCGGCGACCGAGGCGCCAGCGGGGCGGCCAGCGAGAGCCGGGCGCGGCGCGATCGAGAAGGAAGCGGCGGGCCTGCCGCATCAGCGGCGAGGCGCGGCTGATGAAGCGGAGCGCCGTCGGCACGAGGAGCGAGCGGCAGACGACGAGATCGCGGCTGCGATCGTAGACGACGAGCCGATCCTCGCCGATGCCGAGGAGGCCGAGCCAGTCCCGCGCGAAACGCGGCGTGTCGGCGGGCAGGAGGTAGCGCAGCCGCGTGATGTCGTGGCCGGCCCGGTCGAGCAGGAACAGCTTGGGCAGGAAATCGACCAGCCAATGGCCGTACATCTGGTGGCCCATGCCGGTCAGCAGCACCACCGGCTCCTCGACGGTGACCCGCCGCAGATCCGGCAGCCGCGCGGCGATGGCGCGGAAATGCCCCTCGAAATTGACGGAGAAGATGTTGAGCTGGGCGGCGTACTGAAACACGCCGTCGAGGAGCACAACGCCCTCCTCGGTCACCTCCGCCCCCGGCAATTCGTAGAGGCTCGTCCCGAGGACGGTGGTCTGCTCGTGGTAGACGCGCAGCAGTTTGGGCGTCACCGCGCCGACCAGCAATTCGGGCGGGGGCGCCCAATCCCGGTAGGACAGGCTGAGATCGGTGCAGCGCCCGCGCCCGGCCCCGACGGTCTCGCGCAGATCGGCCGCGGGAAAGCCCGCGTCTTCCATATCCCCGCCTTCAGGTCGCGATGAACTTGAGGCGGTGCTCGCGGTAGAGGTCGAGGATCGCGGCGGCCGTCTCCTCGATCGAGCGGCGGGTCACGTCGATGGTCGGCCAGCGGTATTTGGCGCAGAGCCGGCGCGAGGCGGCGATCTCGTCGGAGACCGATTGCCGATCGACATAGGAGGAGTTGTCGTCGGCCTTCAGGCTGAGCAGGCGGTTCTGGCGGATCTGCACGATCCGCTCCGGGCTGGCGATCAGCCCGACGATCAGCGCCTTCTTCGCCCGCTCGAAGCTCGGCGGCAGCGGCATCGAGGGGACCAGCGGCAGGTTCGCGGTCTTCAGCCCACGGTTCGCGAGATAGATCGAGGTCGGCGTCTTCGAGGTGCGGCTGACGCCGACCAGCACCACGTCGGCCTCGTCGAGATCGGCCGGCAGGTTGCCGTCGTCATGGGCCAGGGTGAAGTTCATCGCGTCGATGCGCTTGAAGTACTCGGCGTTCAGCATGTGCTGGGCGCCCGGCCGCTCGGTCGAAGTCGCACCGAGATAGGAGCGCAGGAGCGCGTGCACCGGCTGGAGCACGTTGAGCGTCGGCGAGCCGGTCTCGCGGCAGGCCTCCTCCAGGCGCTCGATCAGCTCGTGGCCGACCAGCGTATAGAGCACGAGGCCCGGCGCCGCCTTGATCTCGGAGATCACCCGTTCGAGCTGCGCGCCCGAGCGCACCAGCGGATAGACGTGCTCGATCGCCGAGATGCCCTCGTACTGCACCGCTGCGGCGCGCCCGACATTGATCAGGGTCTCGCCGGTGGAATCCGAGACGAGATGAAGATGGAAATAGCTGCGGCTCATCGTCAGCCCGTCTCTGCCGTGACGCTCGGTCCGGGGCGGCAGACCGCCCCGAGGGATGCTTAGAGCATTTTCTCGGGCAAGCGCGATGCCGAATTGCCGTCGGCCGTGGCGGAGATCGGTTGCCGTGCGGCCGGACGGGCGATCATCGCGGTGGCCGGATCGCCTCGCCGACCCTCGCGGATATCGCCGAGGCCCGATCCGTGCCGTGATCGAAAGGCGGAGCCGAACCGCTCCGGCAGGGCGGCGCAGCGGGTGCTGACGCCCCCGATCCAGCGATATTCGATTGGTTTGTCAGTGATTTAGCGTTCCACCACTGCCACGCTGTCCCCAGGGCGGGTCCAGGGAGTCGATAAGTGGGGAAAACCAGGCCCGATCCGAGCGCGACGGCGGGTTGCCCCGAAATCCATCGACTCCGCCCTCAACACCCCGACCTTGCGCACATGGTGGAGTCGCCCGAATGGGAGAATCCGGGACCGAGGCGGCCATCAGGGCAGACGGGCCCACGCAAGCCTCTGCTGAGCTTGGCCTATCGTGGACATTAGATCCAATCCATTAAGAGGCGATTAACGCCGTGGCGGTGGGGAGGGCCTGTGGACGCGCTTGCGGCATCACGATCCAACGTCCAAGAGAAAAAACAGAGATTCTAGAATCTCTCTTTCTTTGAATAGGGCCGGGGTGGGGATGGCGCGGTCGCGATCCCTCCGGTCACCCCCCGAACGGCAATCAGGCAGGATACGGGCTTCAGGCATGGCGGAGGCAAAGACGGCGGCAACGGTGGCGGAAAGGCCGGTGCTGCGGGTGCTGTCGGGAGAGGCGATCTCCCCTCCCCCGGCCTGGATGATGCGCCAAGCGGGCCGCTACCTGCCGGAATATCGGGCGACCCGAGCCGAGGCCGGCTCCTTCCTCGATCTGTGCTACAACCCGGCCTTCGCCACCGAGGTGACGCTCCAGCCGATCCGCCGCTTCGGCTTCGAGGCGTCGATCCTGTTCTCCGACATCCTCGTCATCCCGCACGCGCTGGGCCAGGACGTGCGCTTCGTCGAAGGTGAGGGGCCGCGCCTCGATGCGCTCGAAGGCCGCGCCCAGTTCGACCGCCTCCGCGAGGCGGGCGATCCGGCGATCTTCTCGCACCTCGCACCGGTCTTCGAGGCGGTCGAACGCATCCGCGGGGCGCTTCCCCACGAGACCACGCTGCTCGGCTTCTGCGGCGCGCCCTGGACCGTGGCGAGCTACATGATCGGCGGGCGCGGCACGGTGGATCTCGCCCCGGCCCGGACGCTGGCGGCGGCCGACCCCGCTTTGCTCGACGCGCTGCTCGACCGGCTCGTCACCGTCCAGACCGAATATCTCGTGCGCCAGCTCCGCGCCGGCGCCGACGTGGTGCAGATCTTCGAGTCGCATGCCGGCGTGCTGCCCGTGTCGAGCGACGGCGACGCCCTCAAGCGCTTCTCGCTCGGTCCGATCGCGCGGATGGTCCAGGGCATCCGGGCGCAGGTGCCGGATGCCAAGATCATCGTCTTCGCCAAGGGCTCGGGGCTGGAGGGCCATGCCCGCGTCGTGCCCGAGACCGGCGCGAGTGCCGTCGGCGTCGATTGGGGTGTCGATCTCGCGGCCCTGCGAGCCCGTGTGCCGGCCTCGACGGTCACCCAGGGCAACCTCCACCCCGAGACCCTGATCGAGGGTGGGCGGGCCCTGGACGCGGCTGTGGATGCCATCCTGGCGGCGACCGAGGGTCTGCCGCACATCTTCAACCTCGGCCACGGCATCACCCCGCAGACGCCGATCGCCCATGTCGAGCAGATGCTGGCCCGGCTCAGAGGCGGCCGGTGACGCGCATTCGCGTCGCGGCCTTGGCTCTGACGCGCCGGGACGAGACCGGCGAGGCGTTGCTGCTGGTGCGCAAGCGCGGCAGCCGCCGCTTCATGCTCCCCGGCGGCAAGTTCGAGGCGGATGAGACCGACGCCGCCTGTCTTGCCCGCGAAATCCGGGAGGAACTCGCTCTCGCCTTCGACCCCGGCACGGCTGTGCGGCTGGGCCGGTTCGAGGCGCAAGCCGCCAACGAGCCCGGCCACATCGTCGAAGCGACCGTCTATCGGCAGGACGCCGCACCCGGCCTGAACCCTGTCTGCGGTGCGGAGATCGAAGAGATCCGCTGGCTCGCGCTCACCGGCGGAACGGACGAGGCCGCTTTGCCGCTCGCGCCGCTTCTGACCGGACCCTTCCTGGCGCGCCTGCGCGCCGCATCCCCCACACGGAGTGCCTCACCCGGTGCTTGAGACCCTGTACCCCTGGATCAAGGCCTTCCACGTCATCGCGGTGATCGCCTGGATGGCGGCGATGCTCTACCTGCCGCGCCTGTTCGTCTATCACGCGGCGTTGCCGGCCGGTTCGCGGGTGCAATCCGAGACCTTCAAGGTCATGGAGCGGCGCCTGCTCAAGGCGATCATGACGCCGGCCATGATCGTCACCTGGATCCTCGGCCTGTGGCTCGCGTGGCAGAGCGGCTACTACGCCGCGCCCTGGCTCCAGGCGAAGTTCGCCCTGGTGCTGGCGATGAGCGGCGTGCACGGCTTCCTCTCCCGCGCGGTCAAGGACTTCGCCGCCGACCGCAACACGCGGAGCCAGCGCTTCTACCGGGTCATCAACGAGGTGCCGACGCTGCTGATGATCGGCATCGTCATCCTCGCGATCGTGAAGCCCTGGGGCTGATTCTTTTTGGCCGGGCGCGGCACCGGGGCGGGCGCCATCCGTTGGAAGGGCAAAGCGTGGCCGTTGCCCGCGATGGAGCCTTGCCGATGCGTCTCCCGTTCCTCGCCCTCGCTGTGAGCCTCGCCGCGGTCTCCCCCGCGGCGGCGGCGAGCTTCGCCTGCGCCAAGGCCGAGACGCCGGACGAGAAGACGATCTGCGACACCCGCAGCCTCAACGACCTCGATGTCGAGATGGCGGTGCGCTTCGACATCCTCAAAGACCTGCTGCCGATGGGCAACCGCACCAAGATGCAGGACGATCAGGAGGCCTGGCTCAAGGATCGCCGCGCCTGCGGCACCGACGTCGCCTGTCTGAATGCGGCCTACGAGAGCCGGCTCAAGGTGCTGCGGGGCGTGCTGTCGGAGTTCGCCAAGCAGGGCGGGCAGTAGGGGCCGAGCCGACTGTCCCACCAAACCCCCTCATCCTGAGGTGCGCAGCGGCCTCGAAGGATCCTCCAGCCCATCGCGCGGGATCTGGAGGATCCTTCGAGGCCGCTGCGCACCTCAGGATGAGGTTGTGGACCGGAGGGGCCGGCCTCTCACAACCGCGCCAGCAGCCGTTCCGCCAGCGGGTTCTCCGCCGCGAAGGCGTAGTCGATCCGCCGCACGGTGACGGACCGCGCTCCGGCTTGAACCAGGGCGTCGGAGAGGTCGAACACCGCGTCCACGGGGCAGCGCATCACGATCTCGCCGTCGGCGCCGCGCGGGGCGCCGTAGGGCAGCTCGGCCTCGTGCAGGCCGGCGATGGTCGCCAGATCGATCTCGCCGGATTCGGGTAGCCCCGCGCGCACCTCGCGGCTGGTGCGGGCGCGCTCCTCCGCCGCGATCCGGCCGAGCACGGTGCGCAAGGCGGACCGCGCCGTCTCGCCCCAGGGGGCTTTGAGCGAGGCGACGAGGTTGGCCTCCGAGCGCAGCATCACCCCGTCATCGAGAATCTTCAGCGCGTTGGCCGCGAGCGTGGTGCCGGTGGTGGTGATATCGACGATGATCTCCGCCGAGCCTGCCGCCGGGGCGCCCTCGGTGGCGCCCAAGCTCTCGACGATGCGGTAATCGGCGATGCCGGCCTCGGCGAAGAAGCGGCGGGTCAGGTTCACGTATTTCGTGGCGATGCGCATCCGCCGGCCCTGGCGCAGGCGCATTTCGCTGGCGACCTCGTCGAGGTCGCTCATGGCGCGCACGTCGATCCAGGCCTGCGGCACCGCCACGACCACGCTGGCATGGCCGAAGCCGAGCGGCGTCAGGAGTTCGACGCTCGCGGCCGGATCGGGCAGCATCTCGCGGATCAGGTCCTCGCCGGTCACGCCGAGATGGGCGGCGCCGCTGGCGAGCTGGCCGGCGATCTCGGAGGCCGAGAGGTAGCGCACCTCGACGCCGGGCAGCCCGGCGAGCGTGCCGCGATACTCACGGGCGCCCGCCTTCTGCACCAGCTTGAGGCCGGCGCGGGAGAAGAAGGCGCTGGCATTCTCCTGAAGCCGGCCCTTCGAGGGGACGGCGAGAACGAGGGGCGAATCGGTCACGCGACAACTCCTTCGCTTCCGCCCGTGCTGTCTTCGGTGCAGCGCGACAGCCAGAAGGCGCAGCCCACCGCCGGCAGCGGCACCGGACTGCCGAGCTGCTGCAGGAGCCCGTCATAGCGCCCGCCGCCGACCAGGGTCGGGCCACCCTGCGGACCCGTCACCTCGAAGATGAAGCCGGTGTAATAGTCGAGGTTGCGCGCGAACCCGCCGTTGAACCGGAAGCGCTCGACCGGCAGACCCCGCGCGGCCATGAAGCCGGTGCGCTCCTCGAACAGGGCGAGCGCCGCCTCCAGCCCGTCATGGGTCAGGCCCGCCTCGCGCGCCAGCGCCCGCACCGCGGCCACCGCCGCATCGGGATCGCCGGAGATGGCGCAGTAGCGCTCGATCAGTTCGCGGTTCGTCGTGTTGAGGCCGGCGCCCCCATGCGCCTGCGCCGAAGCCTTGGCGAGGAAGCGCTCGGCGATGGCCCCGGCGCTGCGCCCGCCCACCTGCGAGATGCCGGCGATCGACAGCACGTCTTCCACGAAGGCGCGTACGGCGCCCGCATCCTGGCCCTGGATCGCGGCGAGCAGACCGGCATGGCGGTCCTCGGCCTGCACGGTGTTGGCGACCTCGTCGAGGGAGCGCCCGGCGGCGATGGCCCGCAGGGTCCGGCGCTTGGCCACCGGCGGCACGTGGAGCGCGTCGAGGAAGGCGTGGGTCAGGCCCATATCGCCGAGCCGCACGGTGACATCGGCGCGCCCGAGCAGGGCGAGCCCCTCGAAGGCGAGCCCCAGCACCTCGGCATCCGCCGCCGGGGTGTCGGTGCGCCCGATCGACTCGATGCCGCCCTGGACGAACTCGTCGGGCTCGCCGGCCACGAGGCGGAAGACCGGGCCGAGATAGCTGTAATCGGCGCTCTCGTCGGGCCGGGTCGCCTGATGCAGGCGGCAGACGGGAATGGTGAATTCCGGCCGCAGGCACAGCTCGGCCCCGTTCGCATCCTGCGTCACGAAGATGCGCCGCCGGATGTCCTCGCCCGACAATTCGAGGAACGGCTCCACCGGCTGCAGCACGGGGGGCGATGCGGGCACGTATCCGCAGGCGGAAAAATGCGCCGACAGTCGCACATGGCGCAACGCCTCCGCGCCGCTCGGGCCGCCTGCCTCCGGTCTCGTCATCGTCTCGGATCCAGCTTGATTTCGGCCCCCATAGCAATCGCGTTCCCGATTGGCGACCGTGCTGAGGGATTTCCGGGCGAATCGGACTGCGTAAGCGCTCTGGATCGGAAAGATTTTCCGTCGAACGATCCGGTTTCACCGCCCTCATCGCGAGCGGATGCCATGCGATCCGTCCGCGTGACTTTGCCGGGAAACCGCACTCTCGCGTGCGTCAGCCGACGACCGGCGGGGTCCAGCGCCGCAGCGGGGTTTCGGCCTCGTAGGGCAGCGGCGACGGATAGGTGAGGAACTCCACCAGCGCCCCGAACGGCGCGCGGGCGTAGCAGAAGCGGTTGCCGCTCCCCTGCTCGCTGGACGGCATGTCCTGCGGGCGGCTCAGAGCCGTTCCGCCCGCCGCCTCGAACCGGCGCAGGGCCGCATCGAGGTCGTCGGAATAGACGGCGATGTGCTGCCATCCGAGATCGCTGGCACGGGCCGGCGCCCGCTGATCGGGGGCCTCGATCTGGAACAGCTCGATCCCCGGCCCGTGGCCGAGCCGCAGCATCCGGATCGCGGTGATGCGCGCGCCGTTGGCGAGGTCGAGCCGCCGCTCGGCGTCCGGCCCTTCTTGCGGCGCGTCGCCCTTCTTCAGCGTCTCGTAGATCAGCTTGGCACCGAGGCCCTTGCGCAGGAATTCGGTGGCCGCCTCGATATCGTGGACCGCGAGCCCGACATGGTCGATGCCGCGAATCGGCCGGCCGCTCGGGCGCCCCGCACCCGCATCGTCGTCCGCGAGGCTGCGGCCCGGCATCTGCGTCGCGAGTGCCGAGCCTGCGAAGAGACCGCTCAGGATCAGCCGTCGTCCGATCATCGTCCTGCCGCCAAATGTTGCGTCGCAACAATGGGTGGATCGCCGGACGGTTCCCGCGCTACCAGACCAGCCGCTCGATCACCGCGTCCGGCCGCACCGGCTGGCGGTTGAGCCATTCGGCGATATCGCCGAGGCTGTGGTGCTCGGCTGTGACGCCGAGTTCCTCGCCATGGATGCCCCGGGCGACGAGGATCGAGGGGATGCCGTAGCCGGCCGCACCGGCGATGTCGGTGCGGATCGCATCGCCCACGGCCACCGTGCGGCGCACCTCCGGCGCCGGCATGGAATCGAGTTCGCCGGCCATGGCCAGCGCCGTCTCGTAGACCGGCCGATACGGCTTGCCCGCATAGACGACCGCGCCGCCGATGGCCTCGTAGGCCTGAGCGATCAGGCCGGCGCAGGGGATCAGCTTCTTGTCGCGCTCGACCACGAGATCGGGGTTGGCGCAGATCATCGGCACGTCGCGGGCACGGAAGGCGGCCAGCGCCTCGCGGTAATCCTCCGCCGTCTCGGTGTAATCGTCGAACAGGCCGGTGCAGACGATGCGTTGCGCGTCCGCCCCCGGCACCAGGGTGAGGTCGAGCCCGTCGAAGACCGGCGCGTCGCGCTCCGGCCCCAAGTGATAGACCCGCTCGCCCGGATGCTCGGCGATCAGCCGCCGGGTCAGGTCACCGGAGGTGAGGATCGCGTCGTAGGCCTCCCGCGGCACGCCGTAGCCGTCGAGGATCTTCTGCACGCCCTGCCATGGGCGGGGCGCGTTCGAGACCAGGATCACCCGGCGCGGACGCGCACCCGGCAGGCCGCGGAAGCGGATCAGCGCCTCGCCGGCCGCGACATGGCCCCGCGTCCCGTCATGCAGCACACCCCAGACGTCGCACAGGATCAGGTCGTAGCGCTCGGCCACCTCCTTGAAGTGGCGCAGCGTCGGGACGGGGGAATGGGTCATTGAGGATAAGATCCGGCCGAACAGTGTTGGGGGCTCTATAGCGGGGTTTGCGGACCACTGAAGGCCAGCACACGATCCTTCGTGCGCATCTCCCTCTCCCCTCCGCGGGAGAGGGTGGCCCCCGAAGGGGGTCGGGTGAGGGGCTGGCTCCGCACTTTCCGGAAGCGTTGCCCCCTCTCCCGCCTGCTCCGTAGGCACCCTCCCCCGCCGAGGGGGGGTTGAAAAAGCGGCTCACCCCAGGAACCGCCCCACCAGCAGCCGGGCGAGATCCCGCGGCGGGTCGGGGGTGAGCACGGCGAGCTTGCGCGAGGTCGAGAGCGAGGCGAGCCCGTGCAGGGCGGCCCAGAGGGCGGCCACCGCCCGGCGGCGCTCGTCGGGCGGGACGATCAGCGGCGCCAGCACCGTATCGACGAGGGCGACCGGCTCGGCCAGGGCCGCGGCGTACCAATCCGGAAACGGCTGGTCCGGCGCGACGAGATGCTCGAACAGCAGGCTCCAGACCCGCGGGTCGGCGGCGACGAAGACGAGATAGGCGTCGGCCAGCGCCAGGGCGTTGTCCCGTGCCGCCCGCTCCGGATCGATCACGGCGCCCAGCGCCGTGTGCAGCCGGGCCAGCGTGCGGGCATTGACCCGCAGGACCACCTGATCGAGGTCGCCCACCGCGTTGTAGATCGAATTCGGCGCGTAGCCGATGGCCGCCGCCAGCCGCCGCATGCCGAGCGAACGATAACCCTCGTTGCGCACGAGGCTCTCCGCCGCGCCCGCGACCAGGGCGACGAAGCCCTCGCGGTCGTGCTCGCCCCGCGGTCCGCTGCCCCGTGCCTTGCGTGACGCGTCTCCTGCCAAATCCGTCTCCGTCCCTGTGCGCGGCCGGTTCTCGTGCCGGTTCGCACCCTTCATAGGGGGTAGATTGCACGTCGTGCAATTTCAAGCTTGCGGCCGGCTCTGACCACGTTCATTTTGAACAACGTGCAAAACGCGGATTTGACGCCTTCGCCGTCGGCAGGCAGTCATGCCCGGAGCCGGGAGAGACCACGATGTTCCGCACACTGATGACGACGCGACGCTTCGCGCCGCTGTTCTGGTGCCAATTCTTCTCAGCCTTCAACGACAATTTCCTCAAGAACGCGCTCGCCCTGCTGATCCTGTTCCAGGTGAGTGCGCGAGGCGAGAGTTCGGGCGGGGTGTTGGTGACGCTGGCGAGCGCCGTGTTCATCGGCCCGTTCTTCATCCTGTCGGGCCTGGGCGGGCAGATGGCCGACCGCTACGACAAGGCGGTGCTGGCCAAGCGGCTGAAATTCGCGGAGATTTTCGCGGCCCTGCTCTCGGTGCTCGGCTTCTGGCTGCACTCGGTGCCGCTCTTGTTCGGCGCGCTCGGCCTGTTCGGAATCATCGCGGCGCTGTTCGGGCCGATCAAGTACGGCATCCTGCCCGACCACCTGAAGCGCGAGGAACTGACCGCCGGCAACGCCTTGGTCGAGGCCGCGACCTTCCTCGCCATCCTGCTCGGCACCATCACTGCGGGTCTGGCCATGGCGATGGGCGGCCACGCGCTGGGGCTCGGCGCCGGGCTGATGGGCATGGCGGTCCTGTGCTGGCTCGCCGCCCGGATGATCCCCGCCACCGGCGAGGGCGCGCCCGACCTGCATGTCGACCGCAACATCGCCCGCTCCACCGCCGAACTCCTGCGTGACCTGTGGTCCGATACGCGGCTGTGGCGCGGCTCGGTGATCGTGAGCTGGTTCTGGCTCGTTGGCGTGGTCATCCTCTCGCTGCTGCCCGTGCTGGTGCGCCAGACCCTCAACGGCACCGAGATCGTCGCCACCACCCTGCTCGCCATCTTCTCCGTCGGCATCGCGGTCGGCTCCGGCCTCGCCTCGTGGCTCGCCAGCGGGCGCATCGTGCTGCTGCCGACGCCGATCGGTGCGGTGCTGATGGGCCTGTTCGGGCTCGACCTCGCCTGGACGGTCTCGCAGGTCAGCCCGGCCGTCGGCGAACCGGTCGGCGCCTGGGACTTCATCACCAGCGGCTCGGGCCTGCGCATCGCCATCGACTTCTTCGGTCTGGCCGTCGCGGGCGGGCTCTATGTCGTGCCCTCCTTTGCCGCGGTGCAGGCCTGGACCGAGAAGGCCAAGCGCGCCCGCGTCATCGGCGCGGTCAACGTGCTGACGGCCGCCTTCATGGTCGGCGGCACCCTGGCGCTCGCGGTGCTTCAGGGCCTCGGGCTCTCGACGGCGCAGCTTCTCGGCCTCGTGGCCGTGCTGAACCTGATCGCCGGCGCGGTGATCCTTGTGACCCTGCCGACGAACCCCCTGCGCGACGCCCTCTCGATCCTGTTCCGCGCCTTCTACCGTCTGGAGGTGAAGGGCCTGGAGAACGTGGAGAAGGCGGGCCCGAACGCCATCGTCGCCCTCAACCACGTCTCCTTCCTCGACGCGCCTCTGGCGCTCTCGCTCCTCGACAAGGAACCCGTCTTCGCCATCGACCACGGCATCGCCCAGCGCTGGTGGGTGAAGCCGTTCCTCAAGGTGACGAAGGCGATGCCGCTCGATCCGACCCGGCCGCTCGCCACCCGCACGCTCATCAACGCGGTCAAAAGCGGCGAGACGCTGATCATCTTCCCCGAGGGCCGGCTCACCGTCACCGGCAGCCTGATGAAGGTCTATGACGGGGCGGGCCTCATCGCCGACAAGTCCGGCGCCATGGTCGTGCCGGTGAAGATCGACGGGCCGGAGCGCACCATCTTCTCGCGCCTCAAGCGCGATCAGATCCGCCGGGCATGGTGGCCGAAGGTGACGGTGACGATCATGCCGCCGGTCCGCCTCTACGTCGATCCGGAACTCAAGGGCAAGAACCGCCGACGGGCCGCGGGCGCGGCGCTCTACGACATCATGTCGGACCTCGTCTTCGAGACCGCCGACATCGAGCGCGGCGTCTTCTCCGCGCTCATCGAGGCCGGCCAGCTTCACGGCTGGCGGCGCACGGCGCTCGAAGACCCGGTGACGGGCAAGATGAGCTATGCGCGCCTCGTGATGGGCGCCAACATCCTGGGCCGGAAGCTTCAGGCGCTGCTGCCCGACGCGAAAAAACCGGTCGGGCTGATGCTGCCCAACGCCAACGGCGCGGCGGTGACGTTCTTCGCGCTGGCCAGCTCCGGCCGCGTCCCGGCGATGATCAACTTCTCCGCCGGCCCCACCGCGGTGCTCTCGGCTTGCCGGGCGGCGCAGGTCGATACCATCCTGACCTCCCGCGCCTTCATCGAGAAGGGGCGCCTCGGCACCCTGATCGAGGGCATTGAGGGGACGATCCGCCTGATCTATCTCGAGGACGTGCGGGCGGGCGTCACCACGGGCGACAAGATCCGCGGGTTCCTGAGCCCCCGCCGTCCGCTCGTGGCGCGCAAGGGCAGCGATCCGGCGGCGATCCTGTTCACGTCGGGCAGCGAGGGCACGCCGAAGGGCGTGATGCTCGCCAACCGCGCCATGCTCGCCAACACCGCGCAGGTGGCCGCCCGCATCGATTTCGGGCCGCGCGACAAGGTGTTCAACGTGCTGCCGGTGTTCCACGCCTTCGGGCTGACGGCCGGTCTGGTGCTGCCGCTGATCTCGGGCGTGCCGGTCTACCTCTACCCCTCGCCGCTGCACTACCGGATCGTGCCCGAACTCATCTACGGCACAAACGCCACGGTCCTGTTCGGCACCGACACCTTCCTCACCGGCTATGCCCGGATGGCGCATTCCTACGACCTGCGGAGCTTGCGCTACGTCGTGGCCGGCGCCGAGCCGGTGAAGCAGGCGACCCGCAAGACCTGGGCGGAGAAGTTCGGCCTGCGCATCCTCGAGGGCTACGGCGTCACCGAGTGCGGACCCGTGCTCGCGCTCAACACGCCGATGTTCAACCGCTTCGGCACCGTCGGCCAATTGCTGCCGGGGATCGAAGCGCGCCTCGAACCGGTGCCCGGCATCGAGGAGGGCGGGCGCCTCGCCGTGCGCGGCCCCAACATCATGCTCGGCTACCTGCGGGCGGAGAATCCCGGCGTGCTCGAGCCGCCCGCGGACGGCTGGTACGACACCGGCGACATCGTCGCCTTTGACGCCGACGGCTTCGTCACCATCAAGGGCCGGGCCAAGCGCTTCGCCAAGATCGCGGGCGAGATGGTGTCGCTGGCCAGCGTCGAGGCGCTCGCCGCCGAACTCTGGCCCGACGCCCCGAGCGCGGTCGCCGCCGTGCCCGACGCCCGCAAGGGCGAGCGCCTGATCCTGTTCACGGAGGCCAAGGGCGCGACGCGGGCGGCCTACCAGACCCACGCCAAGAGCCGGGGCGCGGCCGACGTCGCGATCCCCGCCGAGGTGGTCGTCGTGGAGGGTCTTCCGATGCTCGGCACCGGCAAGGTCGATCAGGTGAGCGTGACGAAGCTCGCGCGTGAACGGGCGGCGACGGCGGAAGCCGCGTGAGGATCGGGATGGGACAGGTCATCCCATCCCGCTCTTTATCCTGAGGGTGCCGGCGCGCAGTGTCGGCCTCGAAGGGTTCTCCAGATCCCGTGCGATCTCTGGAGGATCCTTCGAGGCTTCGCTTCGCTCCACGCCTCAGGATGAGGGTGGGGACGGGAAAACGGCTGCTGCTCAAGCTTCGCTCAGTGAATCCTTAGTCAGATCGGCAATCCATCCTTGCCGTAGAGGAAATTCTGGCTGCGGGCGGCGTCCGATCCCGGAAGCCTCTTTGAGGCGGCCAATTGCCGAACATTGTTCAGCACAGCATGCCGTTCTCGGCGCTCTGACGCCCGCTCGACCGGTTGGAGGCGTGCGACGGGCCGCCCATCCTGCGTGAGGATGATCGTTTCGCCCTCCTCGGCATTCGCCACGGACACACGCATCGGCTCCTCCTGCCGCAACGCTCCGATCTCAACCTCGCGGACGTCGAACTTAAACCATTCTTGGCCCTATCCTCCGCCCGCCTCACCACCCGCTGGTCCGTTGCCGATGCCCCTCTCTCGCCGCCGCTTCCTCGCCTCCTCGCTCGGCCTTGCGATCGCCGGCCCTGCCGCCGCGCAGAGCTATGGCCAGACCTTCAAGGTCGAGAACGACGAGGGCCGGCCGGTGGCCAATATGCGGCTGCCCGGCGAGATCACCGGGCAGATCCAGGAATTGCGCGGCGTCACCTATGTCGGCCCCCGCGAGGCCGAGGTGACCCTCTACGAGTTCTTCGACTACAACTGCCCGTGGTGCCGAAAGGCCGCCGCCGACGTCACCGCGCTCGCCGCCAGCGACCCGGCCCTCCGCATCGGCCTCGTCCACAACCCGATCCTCTCGCCGATGTCGGCCCAGGCGGCGAAGGTCTCGCTCGCGGTCCAGCGCAAGCTCGGCTCGGCGGCGGCCTTCGCCTTCTACGGCCAGCTTCTCGCCACCAAGGGCCAGATCGACGGGCTCAAGGCGCTCGACATCGGCGCGAAGACCGGCGTGCCGCGGGCCGAACTCGAACAGATCGCCGACAGCGACGAGGTGCGCGAGGCAATGCGCGCGCACATGAACATCGCGGCCAATCTCGGCCTCACCGCGACGCCCTCCTACGTCCTCGGCAATACCGGCGTGCTCGGCCATCCCGGCGTGAAGTCGCTGGCGAAGATGATCGGGGCGATGCGGCGCTGCGATCAGATCGCCTGCGGGTAGCGATTTAAGCGCCGCCGATGAGGATGCCCGTCGCCAGCACGAGGGCGCCGCCGAGCACGATCTGGAAGGCGGCCCGCAGGAAGGGCGTCTCCATGTAGCGGTTCTGGATCCAGACGATGGCCCAGAGTTCGACGAAGACCACGGCGAAGGCGATGCCGGTTGCCAGCCAGAAATTCGAGATCAGGTAGGGCAGCGCGTGGCCGAGGCCGCCGAGCGCGGTCATCAGGCCGGAGGCGAGGCCGCGTTTCAGCGGAGAGCCGCGCCCGGAAATCTTGCCGTCGTCATGCGCGGCCTCGGTGAACCCCATCGAGATGCCCGCGCCGATCGAGGCCGAGAGGCCGACGAGGAAGGTCGTCCACGGGTTCTGCGTGGCAAAGGCGGTGGCGAAGATCGGGGCGAGGGTCGAGACCGAGCCGTCCATGAGTCCGGCCAGCCCCGGCTGGACCCAGGTCAGGATGAACTGGCGATGCGCGACCGCATCCTCCGCGTCGCGGCCGGCTCCGTCGAGATGCTGCTCGCTCAGCGCCTCGGCCGTCCGCTCGTGCGCGCTCTCCGCCGCGGCGAGGTCGCCGAGCAGGCGGCGCGTGTCGGCGTCGGTCGAGCGCCGGGCGGCGGCGAGGTAGAAGTCGCGCGCCTGCCGCTCCATCGCGGCGGCCTCCTCCCGGACGCGGTCGAGCCCGAGATGGTGCATCAGCCAGACCGGCTTGCGGCTGTAATAGCCGGCGATGTGCTCGCGCCGGATCGGGATGATGAAGTCGCCGAACCGCTGCTTGTAGCAGTCGATCAGGCGGCGGCGGTGCGCGTCCTCGGCCTCCGCCATCGCGTCGAACAGGGCGGCCGAATGGGGGTAATCGCCGCGCAGGCGCCCGGCATAGGCGCGGTAGATCTGGCCGTCCTCTTCCTCGGACCCGATCGCGAGCGCCAGGATCTCCTGCTCGCTGAGATCGTCGAACCGTTTCCGGCCGCCGAGCGTCAGCATCGAGAGACGGCTCATCATGGCTCTGTCGACTCCGGGGACGGTGCGGTGGAGAGGGCGTGGAGGGCCTTACCCCTCCTGCTCCTGCAGCAGCCGGTACTCGCGCCCGTGCCGGCAATAGCCCTCGACGATGTGGCTCATCATCGCGCGCTTCGTCGGGTCGAGGGTGCCGAGGATGCGGGCCGGGCGCCCGCCCCAGAGATGGCCGCCCTCCAGCAACTGGCCGGGATCGGTGGTCGAGCCGCCGGCCAGCATCACGTCGTCGGCCACCACGGTGCCGGGCGCCAGCACCGAGCCGATGCCGATGAGGCTGCGGGCGCCGATCCGGCAATCGGCCATGCGCACGTTGTGGCCGATCGTGGTGTCGCGCCCGATCACCACGCCCTCGCCGCGGCTGCGGATCACGGTGTTGTCCTGGATGTTGGTGTCGGCGCCGACCACGATCGGCCCGACCTCGGCGGCGAGTTCGCAGGAGAACAGCACCGTCGATCCGGCCCCGAGGGCGATGCGGCCGGAGAGCCGCGCGGTGCGGGCCACGAACACGCTGGCCTCGGTTTCCGGCGGTTCGGGTTGCGCGGGCGGGCCTGACGCCTCGCCCGACGCCTCCCGCAGGCGCTCGGCCCGCTCGGCCAGTTCCTCCGGCGTCACCGGGCGCAGGCGCTTGGCCGGGTTGCCGCCATAGGCAAAGCCGCTCTCGAGCTTGGAGCGGGGGAAGATGGTGGCGCCCGCCTCGATCAGCACGCTGTCGCCGACAATCGCCCCGTCGAGGATGATCGCGTCGTCCTCGATCACCACGTCCGAGCCGACGGTGCAGGCATGCACTACGGCGTTGCGGCCGACCGTGACCCGGTCGCCGATCTGCGTCGGCAGCGATTCGGTGGCGATGTGGACGGTGGAGCGGGCGCCGAGCCAGAAGCGCTCGCCCGCGGTGATCGGCTGGCCGTCGCTGCGGATCACGCTGTCGTCGCCGAGCCAGGCCTGGGGGCCGAGGATGGCGGCGCCGATCACGGTGCTGGCGCGACCGCACCAGACGGGGCGGCTGGCGAAGACGGGCAGGATGCCGTCGTAGGGCAGGATCAGTTCGGGCGTCACGTCGCGGCTCGCTGTTCGTCGAAACGGCGCCGGTGGCGCGGTCCTCTTGTTGAGCCATATAGGCTCACGGGCAAAGGGGGTCACGGCCCGGCGCGAAAACGCTCGGGCCGATCCTTTTGCGCCGCGTACGCCTTGCCGAAGAGTGGGTCATGACGGTCAGCATCCAGTCCGAGCCCTTCGACACCGCCGCCGAGATCGCCCGGATCGAGGCGGAACTGGCCGGCCGGGCCGGGGCGGTGGTGACCTTCTCCGGCCTCTGCCGCGACGAGGCGGGCCGGCTGGCCGCTTTGGAGCTGGAGCATTATCCCGGCATGGCCGAGGCCGAGATCGCCCGTGTGGTCGAGGAGGCGCGCGCCCGCTGGCCGGTCCAGGCGCTGCGGGTGATCCACCGCCACGGGCTGGTGCGGCCGGGCGAGGGCATCGTCCTCGTCGTCAGCGCCTCGCCCCACCGCAAGGCCGCCTTCGCCGCCGCCGACTTCCTGATGGATTACCTCAAGACCCGCGCCCCGTTCTGGAAGCGCGAACACCTCGCCGACGGCACCACCGGCGGCTGGGTCGCGGCGACGGAGGCCGACGCCGCCGCCGCCCAAGCCTGGGCCTGACAGATCATCGATTGTCCCGGGGCCCCTGCGGCCCCGCCCGAACCGCGAACGGATCCCCCGAACCATGACGGCTCCCCCTTTCAGCCCGCCGGCCAACCCGCCCGGCGCGCGGCGCCTCGCGGCCGCGGGCATCGCGGTCGTGGCCTTCGCCGCCGCCCTCTGGCTCGCCTGGACCGCGGCGGCGACGCTGCTGCTGATCTTTTCCGGCATCCTGTTCGCCGTCTTCCTCGACGGGGTGACACGGGGCCTCGGCTACGTGCTGCCGATCGGGCGCGGGTGGCGCCTTGCCCTCGCCTGCCTCGTGCTCGCCGCGCTCGCGCTGGGGCTCTCGGCCTTCGGCGGCGCCACCGTGGCGAGTCAGGCGCGCGAACTCGGCACGACGGTGCGCCAGCAATCGGAGACGGTGCGCGACTGGCTGAAGGAGCGCGGCATCGAGATCGACCTGTCGCAGGGGGCTCCGGCGGATGCCGGTCAGGGCGCAGAGAGCCAGGGCAAGGACAAGAACGAGAAGGAGGGCGGCCTCGCCGGCCTCGCCTCGGGCGCCCTCAAGAGTCCCGGTTCGCTCCTGTCGGATGCCGGCAGCGTGCTCGGGCCGGCGGCGACCGTGGTGATCGCGCTGTTCAACGCGCTCGGCAACGTCCTCGTGATCGTCTTCCTCGGCGTCGCCATCGCTGCCGATCCGGGCAGCTACCGCGACGGCGCCCTGCGGCTCGTGCCCTCGCGCCACCGCGAGAAGGGGGCGCGCGTCCTCGACGGGTCGGGCGAGACCCTGCGGCACTGGCTGTTCGGGCAGCTCGTGACCATGGCGGCGATCTTCGTGCTGACCTGGGCGGGCTTGAGTTTCCTCGGGATCGGCGGCGCTCTGATCCTCGGGCTCCAGGCGGGCCTGCTCGCCTTCGTGCCGACCATCGGGCCGTTGATCGCGGGTCTGGTGATCGTGCTGAGCAGCCTCGCTTCGGGGCTGAACGGTCTGCTCGGGGCGCTCGGCGTCTATCTCGCGGTGCAGACGGCGGAGAGCTACGGACTCACCCCGTTCATCCAGCGCCGCGCCCTCGACCTGCCGGCGGCGACGATCTTCGCCGGCCAGCTCCTGCTCGGCGTGCTGTTCGGCCTATGGGGCGTGGCGCTCGCGCTGCCGCTGGTGGCCGTGATCAAGGTGCTGCTGGAAGAACTCTATATCGAGGACGGGGCCGAAGCGGAGGCCTGATGCTCCGCTCCGGCCCCGGTCACCTTACGGCGCCATATCGGGGACCGGCTTGACGGTCCCCAATTCGGATGCGGGCGTCGGCTGGGTCGGGGTGCCGATCTGCGGCGGCGGGGTGAGCTGCAGGTGCTCGCTGGTATAGGCGAGTTCCTGATAGACCCGCTGCGGATCGCCGTTCAGCTTCGTGCCGTAGCTCGGTACGACCTGGCGGATCTTCGCCTGCCATTCGGGGGTGGCGACCTTCTGGGCGAACACCTTCTCCAGCACGTTCAGCATGATCGGCGGAGCGGTGGAGGCGCCCGGCGAGGCGCCGAGCAGGGCGGCGATGCTGCCGTCCTTGGCGCTCACGACTTCGGTGCCGAGCTTGAGCACGCCGCCCCGCTCCGCATCGCGCTTGATGATCTGCACGCGCTGCCCGGCCTGGACGAGGCGCCACTCGTCCTTCTTCGCGTCGGGGAAGTACTCGCGCAGGGCCTGGTAGCGGTCCTCGTCCGAGAGCATCACCTGGCCGGCCAGGTACTCGATCAGCGGGTATTGCTCGACGCCGACGCGGACCATCGGCCAGACATTGCTGGTGGTGGTCGAGGTCAGCAGGTCGAAATACGAGCCTTCCTTTAGGAACTTGGTCGAGAAGGTCGCGAACGGTCCGAACAGGATCACGCGCTTGCCGTCGAGCACCCGCGTGTCGAGATGCGGCACGGACATCGGCGGCGAGCCGACCGAGGCCTTGCCGTAGGCCTTGGCGAGGTGGCGCATCGCCACCTCCTGGTTCTCGGTGACGAGGAACGAGCCGCCGACGGGGAAGCCGGCATAATCCTCGGCCTCGGGGATGCCGGAAGCCTGAAGCAGGTGCAGGGCGCCGCCGCCCGCGCCGATGAACACGAACTTGGCATCGACCGTGTGGCGGCTGCCGTCCTTCAGGTTCTTCGACGTGACGCGCCAGGTGCCGTCCTTGTTACGCTCGAAGCCCTCGACCTCGGTCGAGAGGCGCAGGTCGAACTTCGGCCCGCTCTTCAGCGCGGCGATGTGCTGGCGGGTGACCTCGCCCCACTCGCAATCGGTGCCGAGCGGCGACCACGTGGCGGCGACCTTCTGCTTCGGGTCGCGCCCCTCCATCATCAGGGGGACCCACTTCTTGATCTGCTCGGGGTCGGTCGAGAACTCCATCCCGGCAAAGAGCGGGCTCGCCTTGAGCGCCTCGTAGCGCTTGCGCAGGAAGGTGATGTTGTCGTCGCCCCAGACGAAGCTCATGTGGGGCGTGGAGTTGATGAAGGTGTGGGGGTTCTTCAGCACGCCCTTCTGGACCTGCCAGGCCATGAACTGGCGCGTGACCTGGAAGGCCTCGTTGATCTCGACGGCCTTGTTGATCTGGACGTTCCCCTTGGAATCCTCCGGCGTGTAGTTCAGCTCCGCCAGGGCCGAGTGGCCGGTGCCGGCATTGTTCCAGCCGTTGGAGCTTTCCAGCGCCACGCCGTCGAGCCGCTCGATCATCTCCAGCGACCAGTCGGGCTCGAGCTCGCGCAGCCAGACACCGAGCGTCGCGCTCATGATGCCGCCGCCGATCAGCAGCACGTCGACCTTCCGGGGCTCGCCCGCGGCGAGCAGGGGCGAAACCGGCAGAGCCGTCGCCGCCAGACCCGCCAGCGCGCCGCCGAGAACGTGACGCCGGTTCATTGGCATCAGACTATGTTGCATATTAGCGGAACGAATATGCAGTTTATCGTCAGAGCTCATTTTATTTTTCGTGCCGCTCAAAAATTTATTGGCCCGATAGGTCCGCTACAACACGCTTGGGCGAGCGACAACCCGCCGATTACATGGCTGCTATGCCCTGAAACCTTGAACACTCTCGGCCGATTGTCAGGCCAACCCCAGGTCACCCGCCGGTCCCTGGGCAAGCCCTCAAGCGAGCTGCCGCGCGTTCCACCCGGCGGACGCTCCCCAGCAGGGCGCGGGCGGCCCCGTGGCGGACGGCGCCGGTCTCGCAGGTCTTGCAGATCGCTCCGAGATAGCGGCCGTCGATCACGGTCTCGGCGAACAGGCCCGACTTGAACCGCGGCGCCGCCTCGGTCTCGACGGCGATCCAGTCGCGGGGGCCGAATCGCTCGGGCCCGAGCGGCCTTCGGATCGTGGCACCCTTGCTCGTGCTCTTCAGGACCGCGCGCAGGCGGAGGTAGCGGGCGAGCGGCGACGTATAGAGCCCGGCCAGGCGGGCCGCGTCGTCCCCGCCCTCGACCGCGGCGGTGCGCAGGCGCAGGGTGCAGGCCTCCTTGGTGCGGGCGCAAGCGGGTGTCTCACACAGGATTCGCACCACGCGCCGGCCGGAGGCGTCGCCGGGATCGTCATTGGCACCCTCCAGCACCCAGCCCGGCGGCAGGTCGAGCCTGAAACCCTGATCGAGGCGCAGCGTCGTCGGACCCGGCCGGGCATCCGCCCCGTTCGTGGCCGCGTCCGGTGCAGGCGCCTCGGTGGAATCCGGCGTCTCCTCGGCCCAGGCCGGAGCAATCGCGAGCAGGCACGGCAACAGGCAGGCGGCGAGAAGGGCCGTGCGCGGGCGGTGGGGGGCGGGCGCGTCGGTCATTGGGCGCGGGTCTCCGTGGGAACGTGGCGTTCGGCCAGCGCCTCGAAGCGGGCGCGCGCCTCAGGCTCGAAGATTCGCAGCGGCACGGGCAGCATCTCGTCCCAGCGCATCGGCAGGATCATCAGGTCGCCGATCCGCTCGCGTCGGCGAAACAGCGGCCAGCCGAGATGAGCGTGGGCGCCGTCCTTCGCGGTGGTGAGGCCGGCCTCGTCGATCACGATCTCGGCCTCGGCGGGGGATTCCTCGGCGTCGAGCTGTGCGGCGAGCTCCCGCGCGAGCCAGCGGCGCGCGAAGGGGTGGGCCGCGAAGAACAGGGCAATCACCACCGCGACGCCGATGGCGGGCTTCCAGAAATCGCTCGCGACCATTTCGACGAAGAGCGGCAGCGCGTCGGAGAACGGCACCCGGTCGGGATCGACCGCCCAGAGCATCGCCAGCAGAGCGGGGTAGAGCAGGGTCAGGCCCACGAGCCACGCGGCGGCGCCGGTGAGCCGGGCGCGGCGGGCTAAAGGATTCTCCAGCGCGCGCAGGATGATCGGCACCCGCTCCTCCGGCGTCAGGCGCATCGTGGCGCGCACGGCCTCGGGCCCGGTGGCCGGTTCGGCCGGCGGCGCCGTCGGGGCGGTTCGGCCGGCGCAGGCTTGCATCCAGCGCCGGATGCCGGCGGCGCTCTCCGGGCTCAGGGACGCCTTGGGCAGGACGATCGGAACGTCGCCGATCTCCGTCGGCAGGAAGAGATGGTGCCGGTCCTCCGCGAGGTCGCGGATGCGCGGCCAGGGCACGAAGCCCACGAGATGCGGCGCGGTCTGGGTCAGCCCGGCGCCGTCGAGCCGGTAGCGCACCGGCACCGGACCCGGATCGTGGCCCGAATCCTGTCCACCACCGCCCGGCGGCCCCATCAGGGCCCGCACCCGGCGGCGGGCGAACCAGGGGTGGAGCGCGTAAAAGGCGAGCAGGGCGAGGGTGATCAGGACTAGGTAGGCCGCGAGCGGCAGCGGATCGAAGCCGGACAGGTCGCGCCAGAACGCGGACAGGCTGCGCCGCCCGCCCGACGTTGCCCAGCCCGAGACCGCGCCGAGCAGAATGAAAAACCACACCACCGGCAGGCCGAGCGTGAGGATGCGCCGCCGCTGCGCCGCGAGCGGCCCCCTCTGTGCGTAGAGGCCCCCGGTGACGCGATGCTCGAAGATGAGCGGGGCGTCAAACGTGAGCGGCGCCTCCGGAACGGGCGGGCGGCCGGAGAGGGACGGGACGACGGGCAGGACGAAACTCCCGGATGCGGGTTTCGGGGATGGCGCTCGCTCAGCCGTCCTGGGCGGCCGGGACCGCGGCGATGCCGGCGCCCGCGGCCCAGGCGTTGAGATCCTGCTTGCGGATCGCCACCGCCATCATGTCGGGGAAGAGGTCCGGCGTGCAGGCGAAGGCGGGCACGCCGAGTGCGGCGAGCCGCGCGGCCAGCCCGCGGTCATAGGCTGGCGCGCCCTCGTCGGAGAGGGCCAGGAGCGCCACCACCTGCACGCCCGCCCCGACGAGGCGCTGCGCCTGAGCCAGCAACCCGGCCTCGACCCCGCCCTCGTAGAGATCGGAGATCAGAACCAGCACCGTGTCCTCGGGCCGGGTGATGCGCGAGGCGCAATAGCCGACCGCCCGGTTGATGTCGGTGCCGCCGCCGAGCTGGACCGAGAACAGCACCTCGACCGGATCGTCCATGGCGTCGGAGAGATCGACCACCTCGGTGTCGAACACCACGAGCCGGGTCGAGACCGCGGGCAGCGAGGCCATCACCGCCCCGAAGATGCTGGAATAGACCACGGAATTGGCCATCGAGCCCGACTGGTCGATGCACAGGATCACGTCTTTGAGCGATCCGCGGCTTTTCCGCCCATGGCCGAGGCGGGTTTCCGGGATGATGGTGCGGTACTCCGCCTGATAATGGCGCAGGTTCGCCCGGATGGTGCGGTTCCAGTCGATCTCGGCATGGCGCGGGCGGCGGTTGATGCTGGCGCGGTCGATCGCCCCGCTCACGGCTTGGCGCAGAGGTTCCTCCAGCCGCTTCATCAGCGCCTCCACGACCTTGCGCACCACGAGGCGGGCCGTCTCCTTGGTGCGCCCGCCGAGCAGGCCGCGCATGGAGATCAGGGTCGAGACAAGGGAGACGTCGGGCTGGACCGCCTCCAGCATCTCCGGCTCGGTCAGCATCCGCTTGAGGTTGAGCCGCTCGAAGGCGTCGCGCTGCATCACCTGCACCACGGAGGCCGGGAAATAGTCGCGGATGTCGCCGAGCCAGCGCGGCACGGAGGGGGCGGAGGCGCCCAAACCCCCCTTGCGGTCGGAATCGTAGAGGGCGCCCATCGCCCGGTCGAGGCGCCCGTCGCGCTCGCTCAGGGTGCAGCCGGTGCCCTCGGCCGCCCCGCCGCCGAGGACGAGGCGCCAGCGGCGCAGGCGTTCCGCTTCCCGCTCGCTCATGCGGCGTCTCCGGTGGTGTCATCAGCGGTTCGGGCCGGCTCGGGGCCGAGCAGAAGGCGCAGGATCGGCAGCACTTTGGCCGCGCGCGCCGCATCGAAGCCCTGCGCGCCCGCCGCCTCACCGGGAGCGGTCCCGCCCGGCCGGGCCAGGGCTTCGCCGACCGCCCGGCGCTCGGCCGGCGCCAGGGTCGCGAAGGTGCGGCGCACCAGCGGCAGCAATTCGGTGAAGAGATCCGCGTCGAGGCCGCAGAGCCAGTCATCGACCACCGCGAGCAGTTCGCGCCCGTGGATCAGCACCGTGCCGCTGTCTTCCAGGAATCCCTCGATCCAGGCGGCGGCCGGCCCCGCGCCCGAGGCCCGCGATAGGGCGAGGCGCAGGCGTTCGCCGGCTTCCGCGGCGGCGATGGCGCGGTCATCGAACAGCAGACGCACGGCCCGGCCGACGACACGGCCGTGGACGTGCTCCTGATCGGCCAGCGCCCGCAGCGCCTCCCCCCAGACCGCCTTCAGCTCCGGCTCCTCGATCAGCGCGACCGCCCCCGAGACGGCGACGATGCGCGCCTTGGCGGCGGCCGCCGCGTCGTCGTCGAGGCTCTGGCAGGCCGCGACCAACCCGGCGGCGGCGCGCGGGACAAGGCCGCGCACCACCGCGAGCACCGGCTCGGTGTCGGAGGAGCGCACGGAGCCGTAGCGGGCGAGTTCGGCCAGCGCGGGCAGCGCGTCCATCAGGTCGAACACATCGGCCGAGACCGCGGCGCGGTCGTTGAGCGCGCGGATCACCGCCGCCGTGGCGTCGGCCAGATCGGCGTCGAGCAGGGTGCCGATCAGGCCGGAGAGGTCGGCGACGCGGGTCGCCTCACGGGCCCGGACCCGCACCCGGCCAGCGGCAGCCTCGGCGACCGTGCCGCCCTCGGCCGACGCCGCCACCAACTCCACCACCCATTCCGGCTCCCAGGCGAGGAACCAGCCCTCCTTGAAGGTGCCGCGCCCGCGCGCCTCGCGCCGCGTGCCCCAGGGGATGCCGATCAGGGCGAGCCGGTTGAGGAAATGGCTGCGGGCGAGATCCGTTTCCTTGCGCAGGTCGAGGGTGATCTCGCCGGCGGAAGCGCCCGGCTTGAGGCGCAGGCGCTTGCACTGGGCCGCGAAATCCGTCTCGACCGGGGTGCCGGGGCTGTCCGGCGGGGTGGCGCCGAGGCGCTCGCCAATGACGAGCTTGCGCCGGATCAGCCCCATCGGCGCCGGATCGGCGAAGCAGAGTGTGGCCTGCGCCGCTTCATCGAGATCGTCGAGGGAGGGCCGGGACCGGCCGCGAAAACCTGCCAGCGCCTCGGCGAGCCGCGCCGCCTCGATCACCGAGGCCGGCGAGGCGTCGAGATCGTTCTCGCGCAGCAGCGCGGCGGCGCGGGCGAGCCAGCGGGCGGCGACGCGGCCCTCATGGTGCCACAGGGTGTCGTACCATTCCGGCGAGAGCACCCCGGCGCGGTAACCGGAGGCGAAGGCCAGCCGCTCGTAGGACCAGGGCGCCCAGGCCGCGGCGACCTTGGTCTTGGGCAGGTTTTTCAGGGTCGCGGTGTCGGCGCTGGCTTGCCCCTTGGCGTCATGGCGGGCAAGCGCCGGGACGTGCCACGCGCCACAGACCACGGCGATGCGCTCGAACCCGTCCTTGGCCGCCCGCCGGATCGCCGCGCGCATATGCGCCTCGCGCGCCTCCTCGCGAAACGCCTCCTCGGGGTCGGGCTCGGCGCCCTCGCGCAGGGCCGCCATCGCCTCATGGATCGCGGCGAAGACGTCGCCGTCCGCACCCGCGCGGCTCTCGACCAGCGCGTCCCACCAGCGCTCGCCGTCGGGATAGCCGGCGAGTGCGGCGAGTTCGCCGAGCGGATCGCGCCGGATCGCGGCCGGTGCCGGGGCGTCCCCGGATGGGGCTTCGGCCGCCTCGGCGACCGGCTCCGCATCGATCGGCGCGGCCTCGGGCGGGGCTTCCGGTGCGCCAAAGCCCTCGGCGAGCTGGATCGCGTGCGGCAGGTCGATGAAGCGCACCGCCGCGCCCGCCGCTACTCCAAAGCGCATCGCCACCCATTCCGGCGAGAAGGCCGCGAAGGGGAAGAAGGCGCATGTTCGCGGCTGGTCCGGCCGGTAGACGAGGAGCGCGACGGGGGGCGCCATCGCCTCGTGGAGGCTGAGCGGGATCAGCGCATCGGCGTCCGGCGGGCCCTCGATCAGCAGGCAGTCGGGGTTGAGCGCGTCGAGCGCCGCCTTGAGCGAGCGGGCCGAGCCGGGGCCGTGATGGCGGATACCGAAGAGGCGGATGTCAGGCATCGCGCCTCGGTGTGGCGGTGCGAAGACTCATGCGATGATTGTCCTCGTTGGTTAGGCGGAATGAGGCTTGGGCGCTGCATCGGCCGCCGCGCCTTCCCTCTCCCCTCTGCGGGAGAGGGTGGCCCCCGAAGGGGGTCGGGTGAGGGAAACCCGGCTTCCGCTGGTTCGGCGCCGACTGAAATGGTCACCGTCGCGCTGCCCCTCTCCCGCCCGCTCCGCGGGCACCCTTCCCCACCTAAGTCGGGCCTGCCCGACTTGGGCAGATGCTTGCGGATCTTGGGCAGGCCCAAGATCCGATGGGGGGAGGGTTGAGGTTCGGCGGTCACGCGCTCGCGCGGGCGGCCTTGTAGAAGTCTTTCCAGTCGCTGCGCTCCTTGACCACCGTTTCGAGGTATTCGCGCCAGACGATGGCGTCCTGCACCGGGTCCTTCACCACGGCGCCGGCGATCCCCGAGACGAGGTCGTGCGCCGAGAGGCGGCCGTCGCCGAAATGCGCGGCGAGCGCCAGCCCACTGCCAACGACGCTGATCGCCTCCGCCGTCGAGAGCGTGCCCGAAGGCTGCTTCACCTTGCTCTTGCCATCCGCCGTCACCCCCTCGCGCAATTCGCGGAAGATCGTGACGACGCGGCGGATCTGCTCGGCGCCCGGCGGCTCGGCGGGGATCTCGAAGGCGCGGCCGAGGGCGGCGACGCGGGTCTCGACGATGGCGATCTCGGCCTCGATCGTGGCGGGCGGCGGCAGCACTACGGTGTTGAAGCGGCGCTTGAGCGCGCTCGACAATTCGTTGACGCCGCGATCCCGGTTGTTGGCTGTGGCGATGAGGTTGAAGCCTTTTTGCGCCGCCACCTCCTCGTTCAGCTCGGGGATCGGCAGGGTCTTTTCCGAGAGGACGGTGATAAAGCTGTCCTGCGTCTCGGAGGGGATGCGGGTCAGCTCTTCGACGCGGGCGATGCGGCCCTCGTTCATCGCCCGCATGATCGGCGAGGCCACCACCGCCTCGCGGCTCGGGCCCTTGGCCAGCAGCAGCGCGTAGTTCCAGCCGTAGCGGATCGCCTCCTCGCTGGTGCCGGCGGTGCCCTGAACGATCAGGCGCGAGGTGCCGCAGATCGCCGCCGCCAGATGCTCGCTGACCCAGCTCTTGGCGGTGCCCGGCACGCCGAGGAGCAGAAGCGCCCGGTCGGTGGCAAGGGTCGCCACCGCGACCTCCATCAGGCGCCGGTCGCCGATATACTTCGGCGTGACCTCGAAGCCCGACGGGAGTTTGCCGCCGAGCAGGTAGGTGACGACGGCCTGCGGCGACATCTGCCAGTTCGGCGGGCGCGGCCGGTCGTCGGATTCGCGCAGCGCCGCGATCTCCTCGGCGAAGGCATCCTCGGCGGATTGGCGAAGCTGCGTGGCCTTGACTCCGTTGGTCGATGTCATCCTTGAGCCGTCCCCCCTGTGGTGGTCTCCGGTCGGAAGTCGCGCCGGATCGCGGCGCGTAAGTCCAGCACGCTCGTCAATCCCGTGAGCTGCGTGTGCAGGCGGTCACCCTCCCCCTCCGGCAGGCGCGCCAGGATCGCGGCGGCGGAGGCGGCGCTGTCGTCGCTCGGCCAGAGCCGGTCGCCGAGGCGGGCGATGACCCAGGGCTTGGCGAGATCGCGCCGCAGGGCATCCGACCCGCGGGTGACGAAGGCGAGCCAGTCGAGCAACGTGGCGCTGAAGTCTTCCGAAAAGTGCTCCGGGCCTTGGCCCAGCACGGCCAGCACCACCTCGATCTTGCGGGCGCGGATCAGCGCCGCGACGCGGGCTTCCCAGGCGGCGTCGGGCAGGAGATCGAGCGCCTCCGCCCACATCCCGAGAACCTCGTTGGTGCGGCGGACCCCGGAGACCTTGCCCTCGTAGGCCTCGGCGGTGATGTCGGCCATCGCCTCCGCCCAGGCCGGGTCGAGGGTGCGCTTGGCTGCCGAGAACAGCCCGTGGAAGACCGGGTCGGCCCACTCGCTGCGCAGGGCCAGCTCGATCCAGAGCCGCGGCGGATGCGCGGCGAAGGACTGGAGCGGCGCGCGCGCCAGGATCGCCCGCAGCAACCCGGCACGGGCACCGCCGCCGCGCCGCTCCCAGCTGTTGATCTCGACGCCGTCGCGGACCAAGTCCGGGCTCTCCTCCGGCAGGGTCACGACGAGACTATGCGTGGTGCCGCCAAGCAGCTTGCGCTTGCTCTCGACGCTCAGGGCGGCGCGGGCGCGGGCCGCCATACGCTCCGCGTAGCGCGAGCCGGGAAGGCCCGGCAGGAGGTGTTGCGCGGCGAGCCGCACACCGCCGGCCCGGTCGTCGAGGCAGGCCTCGAGGAAGGGCTCGTCGGCGGGCGACAGGCCGGTCGCCAGGGCGTGGACCAAAGCCTCGCGCGCATCGGCCTTCTCTTTGCGGAAGACCGGTTCCAGGGCGGCGCGGGCGCCTTCCGGATCGCGGGCGCGAAAGGCGGTGAAGGCGGCGCGGCGCTCGGCCACCGTGCCTTCCGTCCAGTCCGCTGCCTCGGACGTCTCGGTCGGGGTCTCGCCGCAGGCGCGGGCGAGCCAGTCGAGTTCGGCGCCGATCACGGAGGAGGCGGTCGCCGGCAGGCTGTCGCGCTGCTGCGTCAGCACTTGGAACAGCCAAGCGGGCGGGCGCACGCCCGTCGCGGCGGCGAGTTCGAACCATTCTTTGATGCGGGTGCGCGCGCTGATGCCTTCGGTGAGGAGGCCGTAGAGCCGCGTCGCAGCGGCGGGCGGACATTCGGGGCCGAAGGCGTCGCGCGGTTCGGTCGGCGCCAGCGCTTCCGGCCCGAGTTCCGTGCCGGCGAGATGGTGGACGCCCTCCGCCGCGAGCCGCGCCAGCAGGGCGGCAGCGGGATCGCTTTCCATGACGAGTGCGGTCAGCGGATTGGGTTGGCTAAGCGGCGCGCGCTCGGCCCCGAGGAGCGCGGCGGCGAGCGTCGGCTCCCAGCCATCCGTTGCGCGATCGGCTGCCTCCATCAGGCGACCTGCAACAGCACGGGCTGCGCACCCTGCGCCGGCATCGCGTAGAGGCGGCCCTCCGTCACGAGGGCGAGCGGGTGGAGGCCGTAGCCGTCGTAGAGGCCGAACAGATCGACCGGCCGGCCTGCCGCCACCGCGAGCAGGCTCGGAAGGCGCGGATCGGCCTTGAGCGCGAGGCTGCCGGTCTCGTCCCCCGCCGCGAAGGCCGTCTTGCCGCCGGACGCCGCGGTGGCGAGGCGCCCGAGCCGCACATTCGCGAGCCGCACCGGCCAGCGCTCACACCAGGGTGCGCGGGCCAACACCTCGGCGAAGACGTCTCGCGCTGCCGCGATGCTGGCCGCGCCCGGCAGCACGGCTTGTTCCGCCGGGCCGGCACGGCCCTCGCGGAAGACGGCGCGCAAGGGTGGGTCGCCGGGCTGGAAGGCGAGCGCCCCGGAAAAATCCTGGCCGGCGGCGGGGGCCGGCGGCAGGGGCGATCCGGCCGTGCCGTAATCAATCACCTGGGCCAGGGTGCCGCTCGTCCGGCCGACGAGCCAGACCGAGCGGGCGGTGAGGCGATCCTCGTCCTCGACCGCGTGGGCCAGCACCGCCCAGGTGTCGGTCTGGTCCGGCCGGGCGGCCATCTCCTCGGCGGTGACGGGGTAGCCCAGCGCGGCGCGCACGCCCGCCGCCTGCTCGGGCGACAGGGCGTCGAGGCGCCGCGCGGCCCGGAGCAGCAGGGCGAGCCGGCCGAGGCCGAGCCCGAGCGCGGCTTCCGGCCGGGGGGCGCCGGCTTGAGGCGCCGCCGCGATCAGCCCCGGTAGGGCGCGCACCCGGCGGGCGAGGCCGGGGGCCTGCCCATCCACGAGGCGCCCGGCCATGCGGTCCCAGAAGGCGTAGGGTTCGGAGCGCGCGGCGGCGAGCCCGCGCCGCATCAGGTCGCGCAGCCAGAGATCGAGTTCGTCCAGCGACGCCGCGACCCGGTCCTCGCGGGCCTGTCGGCGCTTGGCCTGCGCCCGCTCATCGACGGGCTTGGCGGGTTCCTTCGCCCGGGTCTCGGCGGCGGCGACGCGGCTCTCGCGGCCCTTCATCCAGGCGGTGGCCCAGTCCGGCGGCTCGGCCTCCGTGACCGGGGCGGCGGCATCGACCAGCATCAGGCCGAGCGCGTGCTTGCAGGGGAACTTTCGGCTCGGGCAGGTGCATTTCGAGGCCGGTCCGGCGAGATCCGCCACCGTGCGGTAGGGGCTCGCGCCGCTGCCCTTGATCTCGCCCCAGATCACCGTTCCCGCCCGGCCGAGACCGGCCCATTTCTGCGGTTTCGCCTGATCCTGCCCGGCCTTGCGGCTCGACGCGTCGGGGGCGAGATCGAGGATCTGGGCAGTCGTCAGGCTCATGCGGCGGCGGTGTGATGTCCGTCCATCGAATCGGGCGATAGGATCAGTCTAGACAAATCAGACCGGTGGGCAAGTTTGATGCGGACTTCTCTCCTGTTTCATGAGCCGGCAATCGCCCCGAAGCGGATAATCTAAGATTATTCTGAGAATTATTCCAGCATATCCGCCGGCGCCGATCACCGATGATCGCATGGGCGACAATGCGACCGGTGCCATGAGGCTGTGACGCGTGATTTCTCCCTCGCGCTCACTCCTGCTCGTCGGTGTTGCGCCATTCTCGCTCGAAGGGCAGGCGCCAAGCCTGCGGCGCGACGAGCTGGTGGATCGATTTCGGCCCCCAGGAGCCCGGCGCGTAGAGCCGCACCGGCGGGGGCGCCTCCAGCAGCGGCGTCGAGACCTCCCACAGCCGCTCGATGCCCTCGGCCGTGGTGAACAGGGTATGGTCGCCGCGCATGGCGTCGAGGATCAGCCGCTCATAGGCCTCCAGCACCTCGCCCATCAGGCCGGTGTCCTTCATGTTGAACTGGAGCGAGAGCTTGTCGAGCCGCATGCCCGGACCCGGCCGCTTGCCGTAGAACGAGAGCGACATCTTCGAGGCGTCGGCGAGATCGAAGGTGAGGTGGTCGGGCCCCTGCGCGCCGACACCCGAATTGACCGGGAACATGCTTTTGGGCGGTTCGCGGAAGGCGATCGAGATGATGCGCTGCCCCTCGGCCATCCGCTTGCCGGTGCGCAGGAAGAACGGAACCCCGGCCCAGCGCCAATTGTCGATGCGGCACTTGAGGGCGATGAAAGTCTCGGTGTCCGATTGCGGATCGACGCCGGGCTCGGCCCGGTAGCCGGCATATTGCCCGCGCACCACCTCCCGCGGGTCGAGCGGGAGCATCGAGCGGAACACCTTGTTCTTCTCTTCCGAGATCGGGCCGGGTTCGAGCGAGGTCGGCGGCTCCATCGCCATGAAGCCGAGGATCTGGAACAGGTGGGTCACCACCATGTCGCGATAGGCGCCGGTCGCCTCGTAGAAGGCGGCGCGGGTGCCGAGGCCCAGCGTCTCCGGCACGTCGATCTGCACGTGGTCGATGAAGGTGCGGTTCCAGATCGGCTCGAACAGGCCGTTGGCGAAACGGAAGGCCAGGATGTTCTGGGCCGGCTCCTTGCCGAGGAAGTGGTCGATGCGGAAGATCTGATCCTCGGAGAAGACCTCGTGCAGCCGGTCGTTGAGTGCCACCGCACTCTCCAGATCGGTGCCGAACGGCTTCTCCATGACGATGCGCGAGCCCGCCGCCAGATCCGCCTCGGCGAGCAGGCGCACCACGGTGAGCGCCGCGGCCGGCGGCACGCTGAGATAATGCAGGCGCCGGCTCTCCTGGCCGGGATGCGCCTCGGCCAGACCCGCCTCGGCGCGGGCCACCGCCGCGGCGAGTGCTTCGGCGCCGGCCGAGAGCGGCACATAGTCGAGCCGCTCGGCGAAGGCCGACCATTCCCCGTCCCGGGCCTGCCGGGTGAAGAACTGGTCGATCGCCTTGTGCGCGCGTTCGCGGAACGCCTCGACGCCGAGGTCGTCGAGGGACACGCCGACGATGCGCAGATCGGGGATGAAGCCGGCGCTGAACAGGTGGAACAGGCCAGGCAGGAGTTTTCGCTGGGCGAGGTCGCCGGTGGCGCCGACGAGGACGACGACCTGCGGATATTTCGGGCCGACGCCCGCCCCGAGCCGTGACGTGCGCGATCCTGCCAAGCCGGGCCTCCCTCGGCGCGCCGGAGATGCGCGCAGGAGTGAGGTAGGGCCAGCGCGATTCATGCCAAGCTTGCGCGGGCGATCCTGTTCGTGCCGAGGGCGTCGATCGAAGCCCTCCGGCACGGGACGGCCTGCATCAGGGCGTGTCGACCGTCTCCGGGCTCCAGCCGTCCTTCGGCTCGCTGTGTCGCTGCCAGTACCGCTCGGCCACTTCCTCCGCCTCCCCCGAGCCGGGTGAGACGAAGCCCGCCACCGTCGCGACGTGGATGCCCCGCTCCTTGAAGCCCTCGAACAGCCCTTGAGCCAGCGCCCGGATGCCGGCCGCCCCGTGCAGGAGGACTTCGCGAGCGCGGCCCTGGGCGCCGGCTTGTCCGGGATTGCGAAATACCAAAATCGGGTACACCCTGCCGCTCGGAGGGTGCCCATGACGCGAAACACGTCCGTCTCGCTCGGCGAGCATTTCGCACAGTTCATCGACCGTCAGGTCGAAGGGGGGCGCTACGGCTCCGCGAGCGAAGTGGTTCGCGCCGGGCTTCGCCTCCTCGAAGAGCGGGAGGCCGCCCTTGAGACGCTTCGATCCGCCCTGATCGAGGGTGAGGAGAGCGGTCCACCGGAACCCTTCGATACCGAGGCTTTCCTCCGGGAGAAGCGCGCCGGCGCGGTCCGGGGGTGAGCGTCCGCCTCTCGCCGAGAGCCCGTGCGGATCTCGGCCGGATCTGGGACGACTCGGCCGAACGCTGGGGTCAGGATCAGGCCGACCGTTACATCCGCCTTCTGGCCGCAAGCTTCACGCGATTGGCCGAGGGATCGGCCCGAGGCCGGGGGGCCGACGAGATCCGCAAGGGCTATCTCCGCCTCTCCGTGGGATCGCACATCCTGTTTTATCGCAGGGGCGCCGAGGGCGGAATCGAGGTCATCCGCATCCTTCACCGGCGGATGGATTTCAAACGCCATCTCTGAAGGGCCGCGCGGCTGAGCCGATGCGCCCCGGGCGCGGTGACGCATCGCGCGGACGCGCGATCGGCCCCATCTCGGGGCCATGCCAAGTAAGGCCTTCGAGACCACCGCCGCCCGCCTGCGCGCCTGCCGGATCTGCCGCGACGCGCCCCTCTACGGGGCGCCCCTGCCGCACGAGCCGCGGCCCGTGGTCCAGGGCAGCGCCACCGCGCGGCTGCTGATCGCGAGCCAGGCACCGGGCAACCGGGCGCATCGCAGCGGCATCCCGTTCAGCGATCCGTCGGGCCGGCGCCTGCGGGCGTGGCTCGGCCTCGACGAGGCGGGGTTCTACGATGCCACGCGGGTGGCGATCCTACCGATGGGCGCGTGTTTCCCCGGCCTCGACGCCAAGGGCGGCGACCGGCCGCCGCGGCGGGAATGCGCGCCGACCTGGCGGGCCGACCTCCTCGCCGGGCTGCCGCAGCTCGACCTGATCCTGGTGATCGGCCAGTACGCGCAAGCCTGGCATCTCGGCCCCCGGCCCGGCGGGCTCACCGAGACGGTCGCGGGCTGGCGCGCAATCCTCGACGCCTCGGCTCGGCCGCGGGTGCTGCCCCTGCCCCACCCCTCCTGGCGCAACAACGGCTGGCTCCGCACGAATCCGTGGTTCGAGGCGGAGCTTCTGCCGGTGCTGCGCGCCGAGGTGGCGAAGGCGATGGACGCGGGATGACATCCGCGCGGAGCCGCAGCCGTCCCGACTGCATCGGGCGGGCTGCGGCTCTCGGTCTTTCTTTCGATGCGCCTTCTCTCGACGGGCCGGTGATCCCTTCGTCGGAACGCGTTCAGAAGAAGAACGTCGTCGTCATGTAGCCGTAGATCGTGTCGCCGGTGTCTGGCGCATTCGGCGCGTTGCGCAGGACGTCGCCCTTGAGGAGGTAGGCGACGCCGCTGTCGAGCACGACCGCGCGCGGCACCAGCCAATAGCGCACCCGCCCCTCGATCTGGTGGCCGGCGAAGGTTCCGGAGCGGCCGGTCCGGTCGCGCACCCCGGTCGCCGCGAAGCTGTCGCTCGGGTTTTCGAGCCAGAGGCTGCGGTAGTCGACGAAGGCGTCCCAATCCGGGTCCGGCGCGACCTCGAACCGGACGCCCGGCGAGATCAGGTTCGCCCGCTGCACGGCGCCGTAGAGGCTCGTCGGGCCGTAATCGAAGCGCCGCGCGCCGTAGAGCGTGTCGAAGCGGGTGTAGCGGTTCGGGTTGGCGCTGTCGCCGCTGGCATGGTCGTAGTGGAGCGAGATCCGGGGTGCCCACGCGGTCTCGAAGGTGTAGCCGGCCTCGGCGTGCACGAAATAGGCCGACACGGGCACGTCGGTGACATCAGTGACGGCAGCGGTGTTGCGCGCGACGCCGACCTGACCGACCATTTCGAGTTCGTGATCGAACTGCCCCGGTTTGGGTACGCGGTAGAGCCGGAAGCCCGGCGTGAACAGGCGCCGGTCCCGCGTCCGGATGCCTTCGAGCTGGGAGCCGGAATCCCGTTCGAGCAGGCCGTAGCCGTAAGCCTCCAGAATGCCGCCGAACACGCCCGCCTTGGTGAAGATGCCACCGAAGAGCTGCGTGTCGAAGCCCTCGTGATCCCACGCGACGCTGTTGCTGAGGATGCCGGCGCGATCATCCGGCAGGCGGTAATGCGGCAGGGTGTAGAACAGCCGCAGCCGGTCCCTGGCCGCGTTTTCCCAGTCGTAGGCGATGCCGGTGAAGGCGTTGATAGTGTTGCGGAACTGGTTGCGGGCGATGAGGCGGCGCGAGCCGACATTCTGCGTGAAGCGCCCGACGGTGAGCGTGCTTACGGTGCCGATGCCCGCGACATCCGCCATGTCGAAGCCGAGATAGGCTTGGCCGAGTTCGAACGCGTTCACCTCCGTGGTGGCGATGGAGTTCGAGTTCCGGCGCTGGAAATAGGCGCGGCTGTCGAACACCTCGCCGCCGAACCGCACCGGGCCGGTGTCGTACTCGGCAAACAGGGTGGTCTGCATCGAGAACAGATCGTTGGTGGCCGGCGCGGGGGCGGGGCGGAACTGCCCACCGAGCCCTTCGGCCCGCGGCCGGAAGCTGCCATGGATCTTCCAGTTCTCCGGCTTGCCCAGAGCCTCGTAGAGGGCGAAGGCGGGCTTCTGCTGCAGGGCCTGGCCGGGCGCGACCTGCGCGAAGGCCGCCGCCGGAAGCAGGCCGCTCATCACAGCCGCGAGAGGAATCAGGCCTGCCACGGGACGAGGCGCGGACCGTCGTCCCGCGTGAAGCACGCGGCCGCATCTTCCAAAACCATCGAATCTGTAAGCTTGCTGCAGGTTAGCCCCGAACACACCGAACACAGGAACTCCTCGACACTGAATTTTCGTCGGATTGTTCAGGATTATGTTCGTTAGAGCTTGGCGTTAAAACAGAAAAGTATGCCAATTTTCCAGGCGGCGAGAGGTGTTCTTCGCGCATGAATCGGGCGTGGGCGGGAGCAATCTTTCGCTTCCGAGCTACGAGGAAGAACAGTATTTAATCCGCCACAACGGTGGAATTTCACGGTGAAGGCATCGCGCGACGGGTGCGCCGACCTCTCGCCCCACCCGAGATCCACCGTTGACAGACGGCCCTCCTTGGGAGGATCGCTGCCGGCGCGCCTCAATCCACGTAACGAGAGCCCGATGCCGGAGAGTGCCGACCCCCGCGACCGCCTGATCGTCGCCCTCGACCTGCCCGACGTGGAGCAGGCGGAGCGGCTCGTTGCGCGCATCGGCGACGCGGCGACCTTCTACAAGATCGGCTACCGGCTGGCCTATGCGGGCGGGCTCGATTTCGCCGCGCGGCTGGCCAAGAGCGGCAAGAAGACCTTCCTCGATCTCAAGCTCCACGACATCGGCAACACCGTCGAGGAAGGCGTGCGCTCGGCCTCCGCGTTCGGCGCGACCTTCCTGACGGTGCATGCCTATCCGCAGACCATGCGCGCGGCCGTGCGCGGACGGGGGGCGGGCCTGAAGATCCTCGCCGTCACCGTGCTGACTTCCTACGATGACGCCGACGCGGCCGAAGCCGGCTACGCGCTCCCCGTCGCCGGCCTCGTGGCCCGCCGCGCGGCGCAGGCGGCCGAGATCGGCATCGACGGCATCGTCTGCTCGGCGGCCGAAGCCGGCGCGGTGCGCGACCGGATCGGCCCGTCGGGGCTGATCGTGACGCCCGGCATCCGCCCGGCGGGCGCGGAGGCTGGTGACCAGAAACGCGTGATGACGCCGGGGCAGGCGCGGGCGGCGGGCATCGACCATGTCGTGGTCGGACGCCCGATCACCGGCGCCGAAGATCCCCGTGCCGTCGCGCAGCGCATCGTTGCCGAGATGGTCTGACGCGCCGCCGGCTCAGCCGTTGAACACCGCGGCGAGCTTGTTGCCGGTCGGATCGCGGAGATAGGTGGCGTACCAGTTCGGGCCGTAATGCGGCCGCGGACCCGGTGCCCCCTCATCGGTTCCGCCATGGGCCAGGGCGGCGGCGTGGAACGCATCGACCGCCGCGGGCGAGGGCGCCGGGAGGCCCATCATCGTGCCATTGCCGGCGCTCGCCTCCCTGCCATCGAAGGGCGTGCAGACCCACAGGATCAGTCCCTCGCCGCGCCCCGCCAGCGAGTATCCGCGCCATCTCGGGAACTCGGCATGCATGCCCCAGCCGATTGTCGCCAGAACGGCGTCGTAGAAGGCGTGGGCGGTCGCGGCGTCGCGGGCTCCGAATGTGAGGTAGGGCTGCATCACGGCGTTTCCGCTCCACTCAAGGGGCGGAAACGGTAGGATGCACGATCGAACAGATCAAGAACGATGAGGGCGTTCACGAGGCAGGCGCTCGCCCTCGCCGCGCCCGTCCGATACCAGGGTTCGAACTCGGATCAGACAGGACGGGAGAGGATGATGGCCAAGGGCTTCTGGATCGTGCGGGTCGATGTGAGCGACGCGGAGGCTTACAAGGCCTATGCGGCCGCCAACGGCGCCGCCTTCGCCCGGTTCGGCGGGCGCTTTCTCGTGCGCGGCGGCGCTTTCGAAGTGGTGGCTGGGCAGGCGCGGGCGCGCAACGTCATCGTCGAATTCCCGAGCTACGACGACGCCCTCGCCTGCTGGAACTCCGACCTCTACCAATCCGCCCGCGCCCTGCAGAAGGGCGGCGCCGAGGCCGACATCCTGGTGATCGAAGGGTATGACGGCCCGCAGCCCGACGTCTCCGAGCCGTCGCCGACGCCGGGCACCGCGTCGGAGTAGGTCCGCGCGTCGGGCGGCTTCAGCCGCCCGGCCGCAGGGCGCCGAGCAGGAAGGCGATCATCACCGGCAGCGGCGGCTCGATCGTGTTGGGCTGGCGGCCCACCAGCATCGGGTGGCAGTAGCGGGTGATCCCGGCCTGAAGGCAGGCCGCCGCGCTTTTCGGATCGGCGATGGTGAAGGCGCCCTCGCGCACGCCGTCGGCCACCACCCGCGCTAGCACCGCGCCGATGCGATCGACATGCGCCTGGCAGACGCTCCAGCTCTCGCTCATCGCCGCCTCGACCATCTCGTGGACGCGCGGATGCGCCTCGAAGCGGCGGCGGCAATCGTCGTGGAGCGCGGTGATGATCTGGGCAAGCCGCTCAGGCGCATCAAGCTTCGGCGCATCGGCGATCGCGACGATCATCGCCTCGATCTCGGCGGTCACTTGCTCGACCACAGCCTCGTTGATTGCCTTCTTCGATTCGAAGAAGCGGTAGACGTTGGCCGGACTCATCTTGAGGGTGCGGGCGATGTCGGCGACCGTGGTCTTCTGATAGCCGATGTCTTGGAACGATCGGGCCGCCGCTTCCACGATCCGGTCACGCGTCGTCGGCGCGGCGTCGCCGGACGACGGAAGAGTCTGAGCCGTGACGGCGGACATCGTTGTCAGTACCTAAGCTTCGACTCCGGCTGCTTCGAAAGCTTGCGAGTCCGGTCATCCGGTCCTCAAAGCAGAATTAAGCGAGCCATTCCACACACAAGCTCTTAGCCGGTGAAAGAACGCTGAAAATATGGAGCGGCCGCGCGCAGAATGCAGGCCCGCGCCGATTCGGACGCAGGCCTGGAATCCAATGGACCGCTTTCAGATCCTGGGACGAGCCGTCAGGAGCCGAATTGCGAACCGAGCTGTTCGAGATACTCGGCAAGATCGAGGCCACCGACGCGCCGACCATACTCGAAGCGCATCCCACGCCGGATATCGACCTGGGTCGAGCGGGTGTTGAGCGTGAAGGGTTTGACGCAGATCCAGGCGCCGTCGGTGCGGTGCTCGAAGAAACCGAGGATGTCGTGGGGGGCGGCCATGGTTCGTCTCGCAGATGGATGCGGACAACCAACGGGATACGGACAAAAGAGTTCAATCGTTCCGGCGCCGTTTCTCTCGAACAAGCTTGTCCGGCCGATGGGTTGAGCTTCGAATGGCCAAGCTTGTACTGAACTTCGCCGAAGATGGTCGGCGGGGCGGGGTCCGGTGATTGCGCCGGCTGTCAGCGCCGGCCCGTCGAGCCGAAGCCGCCCTGCCCCCTGGTCCCCTGTCCCCTGTCCCCCTGCCCCCTTTGCCCGTTCGGCTCCGGCGCGCCGTCGCAGATCGCGAAATCCGGCCGTAGGACGCGGGTGAAGACAAGTTGCGCGATGCGCTCCCCCGGCTCGATGCGGATCGCGGCGCCGCTGCCGGGCGGATTGCGGTTCCAGGCGGAGATCAGGAGCGGGCCTTCGTAATCGGCATCGATCACCCCGGTGCCGTTGCCGAGCACCAAGCCCTCCCGGTGCCCGAGGCCGGAGCGGGCGAACACCAGTCCGCACCAATTGGATTCGCCGATCCGCAGCGAGAAACCGGCCGGTATCAGCGCGGGCGGCGCCTGTGGCTCCAGCACGAGGGGGGCGTCGAGGCAGGCATGCAGATCGAGCCCCGCGGCGGCGGCACTGCCCCAGCGGGGAAAGCCCCACTCGGTGAGCCGCGGATCGAGAATGTGAAGGCCGACCTTCGAATCGGACTCGCGCGAAGGGGATTGTGACAAGAGGGGCTTCTCGGTGTCCGGGTGAGAGGGCGAGAAAGCTTTCTCCGAAGCGGCGGCCAGGGGCAATCGGGGGTGAGCGAATGGCGCGCTGGGTGGCGGGGCTGGATGGGTGCCGTGGGGCCTGGGCGGGTGCCCTGCTCGATCTCGACGATCCGGCGCGCTGGCTTTGCGCCCGCTTCCCGCGGGTGATCGACCTGCTCGACGGCCCGGAGGCGCCGGTTTGTGTCGGCATCGACGTGCCGATCGGCCTGCCCGACCGGGTGAGCGGGGGACGCTCCGCCGACCGGGCGGCGCGGGCGTTTCTCGGGGCGGGGCGGTCCAGCGTCTTCCCGGTCCCGCCCCGCGCGGCGGTCTATGCCGCGAGCTACGACGAGGCCAAGGCCCTGTCGCGGGCGCATTCGGAGCCGCCCTTCGCGCCCTCGATCCAGTGCTGGAACATCCTGCGCTCCGTGCGGGAAGCCGACGAATTGCTGCGCGCGCGGCCCGATCTTGCGATGCGCCTGCACGAGGTGCATCCGGAGGTCGCCTTCTTCCGCCTCAACGGCGAGCGGCGTCTCGGGGCCGGCAAGAAGGGCCCGGCCCGTGCCGAGGGCCTCGCCGCGCGCCGGGCCCTCCTGATCGCCGCCGGGCTGCCCGAGGTGATGGTCGGCGCGCCGCCCCCGCGAGGTGTCGGAGCCGACGACCATCTCGACGCCATGGCCGCCCTGGTGGTTGCCCGCGACATCGCCGAAGACCGCGCCGAGCCGCTTCCCAACGCGATCGAGCGCGACAGCTATGGCCTGCCGATCGTGATCTGGGCGCCCGCGCGCCTTGCTGTGCCCCTGCCTTCGCCCCTTCATGTGCCCCTTGCCGTACGGAGTTGAGCCCCGTGACCGACCACACCAACGCGGATCTGCCGACGCGCGACATCGCCCGCGCCCTGGTCTTCGATCCCTCGAACCGCCTTCTGCTGATCGAGTACGAGGCGGTGCACCCGATCGATCCGGCCGATCCCGATGCCCGCGGCTTCTGGTTCATGCCCGGCGGCGGGCTGGAACCGGGCGAGAGCCACGAGGAGGCCTGCCGGCGCGAACTCTCGGAGGAGATCGGCGTCGCGGAGGTGGAACTCGGCCCCTGCGTTGCCGTCTGCGACGGGCCGTTCCACCTGTTCCGCAAACCGCGTCATGCCCGCGAGCGCTATTTCGTGGTCCGGCTCGCGAGCGACAGCGTCGATACGAGCCGGCTGGCCGAGACCGAGGACAATCCCGTCCGCGGCACCCGCTGGTGGCCGCTCGATGAACTCGCGGCTTCCGCCGAGCGTGTGGAGCCCGCCGGACTGGCCAAGCTGGCGCAACGAATCGCCGCCGGCGACGTTCCGGACCAGCCCGTCCGCCTGACTTGGCGGGACGCTTGAGCTTCCTCTCACGGCATGCCAGCCGCACCCTGCGGCGAGCGCGCCGATGCGCGGAGGCCGCGCGCGCTTGTCCGGCCGGCATCGGAGATCGACGCCCCGGCCTTCGCCTGCGCCATCGGCCACACGCCATGTGCGCAAGCGCATCCGCCGGAGGGGATGGATTCGGCGGGTCAGACCGTTTGGTATGCGCGTCACCCACTCAGCAACGATGAAAGGACAACCGCCCATGTTTCCTCAGGTTCTGACCGACGGTTACCGCAGCTTCCTCGGCGAGCGGCTACCGAACGAGCGGCGCAAGTACGAGATGCTCGGCAAGGAAGGCCAGGAGCCTGAAGTGCTGCTGATCGGCTGCTGCGATAGCCGCGTCGCCCCCGAGGTGATCTTCAATACGGGTCCGGGCCAGATCTTCACGATCCGCAACGTGGCCAACATCGTGCCGCCCTCCCAGCCCGACGGCGCCTATCACGGCACCTCGTCGGCGATCGAGTTCGCGGTGCAGGCCTTGAAGGTGAAGCACATCGTCGTGCTCGGCCACGCCACCTGCGGCGGCATCAAGGCGGCCGGTTTCGGTGCCGAGCCGCTCTCCTCGGGCAACTTCATCGGCAGCTGGGTCTCGCTGGTCGAGCCGGCGACGAAGAAGCTCGCCGAGGCCGGCGACAGCAAGGATAAGGAGGGCTACCTCACCCGCCTCGAATACACGATGATCGGGCAGAGCCTCCAGAACCTGATGACCTTCGACTTCATCCGCGAGGCGGTCGAGGCGGGCAAGCTGCACCTGCACGGCGCGCATTTCGGCATCGAGACCGGTGAACTGCGCATCCGCAACCCGGACACCGGCGAGTTCGAGTCCGTGGTCTCCCGCGACGGCCAGACGCTCACGGCCTCCGCCCTGATCGGCTGCACCGCGGCTTAAAACAGCCCGTCTTCCACGTCCTGCTTCGGCAAATACGCGGCGCCTCCGAAAGCCTTCGGAGGCGCCGTTTTCGTGTTCGATCCGATCCGGTCGATCCCTTCGGGAGGGCGGCTCTCGGCTTAGATGGGATCTCGTCGTGCCGGAACGACGGGTCGCTCTTCTCGGGCGCCGCACGGGCCTAGCGAACTCGCCCCAGTCCATCGAGCGGGACGCGTATCGCTCCCAACTCTCGCCCGAGACCGATCCACGCGTCATCCGGCAAACGAAAAGAAGCGGCGAACCCGAAGGTCCGCCGCTTCTCTCAATTCGTCTCAGGCTGGGGTGCGCGGAGCCGCCTTAGCGGGCGCCGGGCAGGCGCTGGGCGTGGGCGTAGTGCTGCTGGAGCACCGGCAGGGCCTGCTGGGCGTAGTTGCGCAGGGCCGGGTTCGGGCCGGACTGGGCGTAGGACTGCGCCATGCCGATCGACATCTGGTGCGCCATCACCTGCTGCTGGCCGTAGAGGCGGTCGAAGCGGGCGCCGGGCGGGGTGGCGTTCAACTCGGCCAGCATCTGCTGCTGCTGCGGGTTCGGCTGCACCACGGTGGTGCCCGCGGTGGTATCGACGTCGAAGGCCCGTGCGCCGGCAGCCGCACCGCGGCTCAGACCGGTGCCCGCGCCTTCGAGTGCGCCGACCGGGCCGCCCTGCAGGGTGCCGCCGACCACGCCGGTCGCCACACCCGTGGCCGCACCGACCGCACCGCCGGCAATGGCGAGCGGAGCCTCGACCAGGCCGCCGACAAGGCCGCCGGGACCGGCCTGACGGGCCGCCATGTAGTTGCGCTCGCCACCGGCCAGGGCGACGTTGGCGGCCTGATGGTCACGCAGCGCCTCACGGGCATAGGCCCGCACCGACGGGTTGCGGCTCTTCTGCAGCGCGATCTGGGCGGACTGGATCTCGAAGGCATTTGCCTGCATGGCGTCCAGACGGAAATCGCCCCCGACCTGGGCGAAGGCGGGGGTCGCCATGGCGACGACGAGAGCGGACGCAGCAGCGTATTTCTTCAGCATACCAAACCTCAAATATCGAATTTTCGACATACGATCTGGCCTTGAAAACCGGATGAACCGGTCAAGGCCGTGAAGATCACTTCGACGCGACAACGACGACCTTCCACGCTGGTTCCCGAAATTTGAATAAGCTTTTTCATCCCGACCCCATCCGGGGAAAACTGGTCCTGGTGCAGGGGCTAAGGGCCCTGGCCGCGTTGATGGTGGTGGTTCACCACGCCCAGAACGAGGCTGCGGCCCTGGCCGCGCGGACCGGAATGGACTTCGTCCCACGCCACGGATTGCCCTGGCCGGCGGGCGTCGACATCTTCTTCGTCATCTCCGGCTTCATCATTGTCCACGCGGCCGCACCGCTCTACGGGCGGCCCGGAGCGCGGAGCCGCTTTGCCGCCCACCGCATCGCCCGCCTCGTTCCGCTCTACTGGCTGGTGACGGGCCTCTACCTCGCCCTCGGTCTCGCGGCGCCGGCCCTCCTCAGCGGCGAGGGCGGTACGCCCGACGTCGCACGCAGCCTCGCCTCGTTCCTGTTCTGGCCGATGGCCCGGCCCGATGGGGCGGTGCTGCCACTCTACGGCCTGGGCTGGACGCTGAACTACGAGATGGCCTTCTACGCCCTCTTCGCCCTCGGCCTCGGCTTCTCGCGGCGCGGGGCGGTGGCGTGGCTCGCAGGTGCTCTGGTGCTCCTCGTTCTCGCCGGGCGGCTGACACCCGCGCCGCCGGTTCCCCTCGCCTTCTGGTCCGATCCGATCGTCCTCGAATTCGCTCTCGGGGCCGGGTTCGCGCTCCTGCGGGCCGAGGGGGTGCGCCTGGGCTCCGTGGTTCGGAGCGCGCTCGCCGCGGCGGGTTTGTTCGGGCTTGCCGCCAGTGCAAGCCTGTCCGCCGAGCCGACGCTGCGCCTCCTCGCCTGGGGCCTGCCCGCCGCCTTCCTCGTGGCGGCGGCGGTCCTCGGCCGGGACCGGCCCGCGGCCGTGCGCGGTGGGATCGCCGCCTGGGGTCTCGGCGCGGCCGAGCGGCTGGGCGACGCCTCCTACGCCCTCTACCTGATCCATCCATTCGTGCTGCGGGCGGTCCGCGAGGGGCTGCTGCGCACCGGCCTCGCGCCCCTGCTCGGACCCTGGCCGAGCCTCGTCGTGATGGTCGCGCTGACCCTGCCGGCCGCCCTCCTCGTCCACCAGGCGGTGGAGCGGCCCCTGACCCGCCTCGTCCGCCGCGGGCTCGACCCCGCCCCCTCCGGCGAAGCCTCGAAAAGCGCCGTGACGCCCGAGCGATGAGGGCGGGGATGACCGCGTTATGGGCGGTTTTCCCGAACCCCGTTTCGCACTAGCCTCCGGCCGTCACGTTCCTCGCACGCCTCGGAGGCCGGCCATGAAGACCCTGCTCGTTCCGGTCACCCTCCACGACGCCCTGCCTTCGGTCTTCGCCACCGCGGTGCTGGTGGCGCGCCGCTTCGGCAGCCTGATCGAGGGTGTGGCCCTGCGCCCGGCGCTCGCCGAATACGTGCCGGTGGACATGGTCGGCGGCATGACGTGGCTGCGCGACGAGGAGGCCGACCAGGCCGAGGCGCAGGATGCGGGCCAGCGCTTCGTGGCGGCGATGGAGGCCGCGGGCCTGCCCCGGCGCGAGCCCGGCGCCTCCTGCGCCCCGGATGCGGCGGCCAATGCCGGTCCGCGCTATCGCTGGCAGCCCGATGTGCCGCCGGGCGACGCCTTCCTCGGCCAGTATGCGCGGCTGTTCTCGGCGACCGTCGTCGGGCGCCCCGGTGCCGATGACGGCTCGCCGCGCATGACCACCTTCGAGACCGCCCTGTTCGAGAGCGGGCGCCCGATCCTGCTTGCGCCGCCGGTCGCGCCGACCTGCCTCGGCGAGGCGGTCCTGATCGCCTGGAACGGCTCGACCGAGACGGCGCGGGCCGTCGCCTTCGCCATGCCCTTCCTGCGCCGCGCCCGGCGGGTGCTCGTGCTCAGTGCCGAGGGCGGCATGGTGCCGGGCCCGAGCGCCGAGGACGTGGCGCGCTCGCTGGCCTGCGAAGGCATCGAGGCCGCTCACAAGGTATTGCCCGCCGGGCGCCGCACCCCCGGCGAACTCTACCTCGACAACGCCGAATCGTTCGGTTGCGACCTTCTGATCAAGGGCGCCTACACCCAGAGCCGCCTGCGCCAGATGATCTTCGGCGGGCCGACCAGCCACATCCTGTCGCATGCGACCGTGCCGGTGCTGATGGCGCATTGAGCCCAGCGACCCGCGCCGCCGACATCGAACAGCGGAATTTCGCGTTTTCGGCGAAGGCGTTCGCTCAAGATTGCCTTGGCATATGACGATCCCGTGGCGCGTCGCGGTGGGTCGCGGCGAAGGCTCGCGCCGCATTCAATCGTGCCCGTCAGGAGTTGCCAGAGGCCGGATCGGCGGCTAAAGTTCTGAAAAGCTTGAAGTTTCCAATCATTCTAATCTACGTCTGCCTCAAATCGGCCGGTTTCCGGTGGCCTTGAGCGGCGCGAATGATCGGAGGCTTCGGGCGGCGCGGCTCTCGCGGGCCGGGTTCCTCGACAGGCACGACAGGTTGCGATCCCGCATGATTGTCTGCTCTTGCAACGTCCTCTCCGACGGACAGGTGCGCGCGTGCCTGCAGCCGGGTCCGGGCTGTCCCCGCACACCGGCCCAGGTCTATGGCTGTCTCGGCTGCAGTCCGAAATGCGGACGCTGCGCGCGCACCATCCGCTCGATCCTGCGCAATGCGCTGGACGAAGCCCAGGTGCACACCGCCGCGCATGGCGGCGCACATGCCTGCTCGACGGGCTGTGAAGCGTCTTGCAGTTTGGGATCATTCCAAACTACAAGGGAGCCCGAGGGCGTCGCAGCCTGAGACGATCACTCGTCCCGACGCCTCACGAGGAGAGAGGTGAATGAAGGGCGACGCTAAGGTCATCGAGTATCTCAACCGCGGCTTGCGCAGCGAGCTGACGGCGGTCAGCCAGTACTGGCTGCACTTCCGCCTGCTGAACGATTGGGGCTACGTCGATCTCGCCAAGTTCTGGCGCAAGGAATCCATCGAAGAGATGAACCACGCGGATCGGTTCATCGACCGGATCCTGTTCCTCGACGGCTTCCCGAACCTGCAGGAACTCGATCCCCTGCGCATCGGCCAGAACGTTCAGGAGATTATCGAGTGCGATCTCGCCGCCGAGAACGAGGCACGCTCGCTCTATCTCGAAGCCGCCAAGTACTGCGACTCGATCAATGACCGCGTCTCCAAGCGGCTGTTCGAGGATCTGGCCGAGGACGAGGAAGGCCATATCGACTTCCTCGAGACCCAGCTCGACCTGATTGGCCAGATCGGCCTGCCGCTCTACGCCCAGCGCCATGTCGGCGGTCTGCAGCAGATCGCGCCCGAGAAGGAGTGATCCTTCTCTTCCAGGGCCATCGCTCGAGGGCGACCACCCTGGTCTTCAACGGGCCTCGACCGCCGGCGCCCGCCTCCGAGGGCTTGGCTTGCGCTCCGCTCAAGGCTCTTCAGGACTGAAGTCCTGAAGAGCCCGCGCCGCGAAGCCGCCAAAGCGGCTTCGAGCGATCGCCCTGCTTCTCTTCCCCTCCCCCCTCGCGGGGAGGGGAGAAAGTCACCTCAAGCCGGCGGGCGGCCCACCAGCACCGGCTGTGCGTTCGCCCGCTCGGGGAACAGCGCCTTCAGATCCCGCAGCTTCGGCGCATCATTGGCGGCGATGTAACTGTTGGTCGGGTGAAGCGTCATGTAGTCCTGGTGATAGCCTTCCGCCGGGTAGAAGGCGCCGGACTCGATCTTGGTGGCGATGGGCTTGGCAAATACCTTCGTCCCGTCGAGCTGGGCGATATAGGCCTTGGCGACCTTGGCCTGATCGGCATCCGCGGGGAACAGCGCCGAGCGGTATTGCGGGCCGGTGTCCGGACCTTGCCGGTTCACCTCGGTCGGATCGAGCGCCACCGAGAAGAAGATCTGAAGCAGCTCGTCATAGCGGATGACCGCCGGATCGTAGGTGACCTGCACCGCTTCCGCATGCGCGGTACGGCCGGTGCCGACCTCGTCGTAGCGGGCGCTCGCCCGCGTGCCGCCGGCATAGCCCGAGACCGCGTTCTTCACGCCCTTCACGTGCTGGAATACGCCCTGGACGCCCCAGAAGCAGCCGCCCGCGAAGGTCGCCGTGCGCAGGCCCGAACCCTCCTTCGCCGTCATCGTGGCCTCGGGCAGGCGTTGCCCACCCTCCTCCGCGGAGGCGGGCGCCAGCGGCAGGGCCGCACCGGCGAGCAAAGCGAGGCCGGCCAGGCCGCCGATGAGGGCGGATGGGCGGGGACGGAAGCGTGCGCGCGTCATGATCCTGATCCTTCTAAAGCATCATCCCGAAAGCTGGTCTGCGGCTTTCGGAAAAAGATGATGCAGAAACAACGGGATAGAGCATCGACTCAGGTCGGGCCGTCGGCGGCGGGCTCGAAGCGCAGGGACACGCCGTTCATGCAGTAGCGCAGGCCGGTGGGCTTCGGGCCGTCCTCGAAGACGTGGCCGAGATGGCCGCCGCAGCGGCGGCAATGCACCTCCGTGCGTCGCATGCCGTAGGCGCTGTCGACCTGCGTGCCGACGGCACCAGGCAGGGTTTCGAAGAAGCTCGGCCAGCCGGTGCCGCTCTCGAACTTCGTCTTCGATGAAAACAGCGGCAGGTCGCAGCCGGCGCAGGTGAAGCGGCCCGGACGCTTCTCGCCGTTGAGTGGGCTCGTATAGGCCCGCTCGGTGCCGTGTTCGCGCAGCACCTGATAGGCGGCAGGCGAGAGAAGTCGGCGCCACTCGGCCTCGGACTTCTCGACCTCGAAGCCCGCCGCGGATGCGGGACCGGCCATCACGGATGTCAGGCGGGAGGCTGCGAGCAAGCCCAGCAGCGAGGCTCCGGCACGCAAGGTCTGGCGGCGGTTCATGCGCGAGGACTCCAATGGCTGCGATCCGCCAGCTTGGCAGGGAAACAGGCTTCCCCAATGCTGGCCAACTGACGAGGATGATCTTGACGAGGATGATCAATCGCGCGCAATCGATAGCACGAAACCGGGAGCGCCGCCGCGAAGACGAACCGCCGCAGGCCGTCCCGACTGCGGCCCTCATGCGCCGCTTCGCCCGGTTGCCCCGGATCTGCCCTCCGCACCGCGTTGACGCTCGGGGATGCGCACATTACCTCCTGTGATCAGCCGGCCAAGACAGGCACGCGAGATACGCTCGCGAGCGCATCGTCTCACCCGCCCGCCCTCAAGACCGGCGGGACAGTCGGTGCCGGGCCGCTTGGGACCGGTGCCAGGGCCGGCACCCGGGACACGCGATGGATTCCACCCTCACCCAGAACGCCGAGCGCGGCGCCGAGACCGTCCAGCGGGAGGATGCGCGCCGGGCGGTCTACGAGGCCTCGCCGGCCTCCGATCCGCGCAGCCCGGTGATGCTGTTTTCCGCCGACGAACCGCTCGCCATGGATTCCGGCGCGCGCCTCGGCCCGTTCCAGATCGCCTACCAGACCGCCGGCACCCTCAACGCCGCCCGCTCCAACGCGGTGCTGATCTGCCACGCGCTCACCGGCGACCAGCATTTCGCCCAGCCCCACCCCGTGACGGGAAAGCCCGGCTGGTGGGAGACGCTGGTGGGGCCGGGCAAGCCGGTCGATACCGACCGCTACTTCGTCGTCTGCTCGAACGTCATCGGCTCCTGCATGGGCTCGACCGGGCCCGCTTCGCTCAACCCCGAGACCGGGCGCCCCTACGGGCTCGACTTCCCGCTGGTGACGATCCGCGACATGGTCCGCGCCCAGGCGATGCTGCTCGACCGGCTCGGCATCCCCGACCTGTTCCTCTGCATCGGCGGCTCGATGGGCGGGATGCAGGTGCTGCAATGGGCCTCGCTCTTCCCCGAGCGGGTGTTCGCCGCCATGCCCATCGCCACCGGCGCGCGGCACTCGGCCCAGAACATCGCCTTCCACGAGGTCGGCCGGCAGGCGATCATGGCCGATCCGGCCTGGGAAGAGGGCCGCTATCTCGAAGCCGGCACACGGCCGTCCAAGGGCCTCGGCGTCGCGCGGATGGGCGCGCACATCACCTACCTGTCCGAGCCGGCTTTGCACCGCAAGTTCGGCCGCCGCCTGCAGAACCGGGCGGCGCCGACCTTCTCCTTCAACGCCGACTTCCAGATCGAGAGCTACCTGCGCCACCAGGGGCTCAGCTTCGTCGAGCGGTTCGACGCCAACGCCTACCTCTATCTCACGCGGGCGATGGACTATTTCGACCTCGCCGAGGACCATGGCGGCGTGCTCGGCAACGCCTTCCGCGCTTCGAAGACCCGCTTCTGCGTGATGTCCTTCACCTCCGACTGGCTGTTCCCGACCGCCGATTCCCGCGCCATCGTCCACGCGCTGAACGCGGTCGCCGCGCCGGTCGCCTTCGTGGAAGTCGAGAGCGACAAGGGCCACGACGCCTTCCTGCTCGACGAGCCGGCGATGTTCTCCGCCGCGAAGGGCTTCATCGAGGCGGCGGCCCGGGCCCGAGGCCTTTGAGAACGGGACTGTGAGACGATGAGCGAGAGCTTCACCGACGCCGCCTCCGGCGTTCCCTGGGAGGCGGCCGAGGCGCTGCCCCGCGGCGAGGCCACGGCGCGCGTCGATCATATCGTCGTGCTCGGTCTCGTGCCGCCGGGCGCACGCGTCCTCGACATCGGCTGCGGCGACGGCTCGCTGCTGGCGCTCCTGCGCGACCGGCGCGGCGTCGATGGCCGCGGCATCGAATTGTCGCGCGAAGGTGTCAATGCCTGCCTCGCCCGCGGCCTGCCGGTGATCCAGGGCGACGCCGACACGGATCTCGCCAACTATCCCGACGACGCCTTCGACGTGGTGGTCCTGTCACAGACGATTCAGGCGACCCGCAACCCGCGCATCGTGCTGGAGCACCTGCTGCGGATCGGGCGGCAGGTCATCATCTCGTTCCCGAATTTCGGCCATTGGCGGGTGCGGGCCGAACTCGCCCTCCGCGGCCGGATGCCGGTCACCGAGATCATGCCGGAGACGTGGTACGAGACCCCCAACATCCACCACTGCACGATCCGCGACTTCGTCGGCCTGTGCCGGGATGTCGGCGCCCGGATCGAGAAGGCCACCGCCCTCGACGCGCGGGGACGGCCGATGCGCTTCTCGATGCCGTGGTGGTTCTGGAACCTGATCGGCGCGCAGGGCGTGTTCCTGCTGCGGCGCGGCGGGGAGCGGCGGTGAGCCCTCCGCCCCAACGGGTGGTGATCCTCGGGCCGCCCGGCAGCGGGAAATCGACCCTGGCCCGCGATCTCGGCGCCCGGCACGGCCTGCCGGTGTTCCATCTCGACCGCGCCTATTGGCGCCCCGGCTGGGTCGAGACCACGCCCGCCGCCTTCTGCGCCGAGGTCGAGCGGATCGCCGCCCTCCCCACCTGGGTCATCGACGGCAACTATACGGACACGATCGCGCCCCGGTTCGCGCGGGCCGACACGGCGATCTATCTCGACATGCCGGCTTGGCGCTGCACGGCGCGGATGCTGCGGCGGACCCTGTCGAGCTTCGGGCAAGTGCGGCCCGACGGGCCCGAGGGCTGCCCGGAGCAGCTCACCTTCGAGTTCCTGCGCTACACCGCGAGCTGGAACCGCATCCGCCGGGCGCGCAGCCTCGCGCTCGTCGAGAGCTTTGCCGGCCGCCGGGTCGTTCTGCGCGGGCCGTCCGCCGTGCACGCTTTCGTGCAAGAGATGCCGGGATCGGGCACGGCCTGATCCCGAAGTGCCGGCCGATCTGGCGGGCACAACTCGCGCGGCCGATTTCGAAAATCGTCTGAAGCGCAGCCTGCGGCGCGCATTTATGGGAAAGCGAGCCTCAGCTCGCCTTCTCCTTTGCTTTCACATAGCTCTTGAGCACGGCATTGATCCGGGATTGATAACCCTTTCCCGTACCCCGGAAGTGCCTGAGCACATCGGGATCGAGGCGCAGGGTGATCTGCTCCTTGGTCTCTGCCTCGATGGGCTCTGCCGTGTTCCAGAACTCCGCCGGAATCGAACCTGCATCCGGGTCGCTGGCCGCGCGGCGCTCGACTTCGTCATCGGTCAGCGCCTTGAAGGCGCTGCTCAGCGGCGCGGCGGGCGGCATGTCATCGAGGCTGTCAAACCGGACGAGCTTGCCGTGCAGTCGCGTAGGCTTTTCGCTCATGTCTGCTCGCCTTCCATGCTGAGATGATGCGAACGTCCCCGTCGCGCAGGGTGTAGACCACCCGCAGCACCTCGTTGTCGTACTCCCCAAGGGCGATGAAGCGGCGTTCGCCGTAGTTGCGCCGGGTGTCTTCGCGGGTCAGCCGGAAGCCCCGGAAAATTTCAGCCGCCTGCCGGAAGCTGATGAGATGCTTGGCTTGGTTGGCCGCATCCTTCTCAAGATCCCACTGAAAGCCCATGCTCGATCTGTAACTACAAAACGTAGCTCCAACAAGATCGTTTCACATCGGCCTTGTGAGGCTGACGCCATCCCGTCGAGGGGCCGATCTCACAGCGTCCCGGATGGATCCGGTGCGGGCGTCGAGCCGCCCATCGCCACGGCGATCGGGTGGCCGTGGCGGGCGAGGTCGTCCCGGCCCTCCGCCAGCAGCGCGTCGGAGGCCGTCTCGATGCGAGTCTGCAGCTCCTTGATGAAGGCGGAACGCGTCAGTCCCGGCGGGATGACCGGCAGGAACTCGATCACCGTCGTGCCGGGCATCCGGCGAAAGCCGCGGCGGCGCCAATAGAGGCCCGTGTTCAGTGCCACCGGCAGGCAGGGCACGTTCAGCGCCGCGTAGAGGTGGGAGGCACCCTGCTTGTAGGCGGGCGGGGCGCCGGCCGGGCGGCGGGTGCCCTCGGGGAAGATGATGAGCTGGCGCCCGTCGCGGATGGCCTGGGCCGCCGCCTTGTTCATCGCTGCCATCGCACGGGTGCCCTTCGAGCGATCGATCGGCACCATGCCGCCCCGCGCGAAGTACCAGCCGACCACCGGAATCCACATCAGCTCGCGCTTGAGCACGTAGCCGAAATCATCGAACGGGATCGTGAGCGCCAGCGTCTCCAGCGCGGATTGATGCTTGGCGGCGACCAGCAGCGGGCCCTTCGGAATGTTCTCCAGGCCACGGAACTCCACCCGCGTCCCGCCGATCACGCGCAGCAGGAACAGCACCGAGCGGCCCCAGAACTGCGCCACCCGGATCACGCCCTTGCGTGTGACGAAGGCGGGCAGTCCCCCGATCGCGATCACGGCCGTCGCGACATAAAAGGAGAGGTTGAAGGCGAGCGAACGGAAGAGGAGCATCGGTGGTCCGCGTGAGGCTGGCGCTCCTTTACCGTGTGCGCCTGCGCTTGCCCACCGCGGAAACCCGCCGGGCCGCCGCAAGAATCCGGATTTCGAAAAGGCGAGCCTTTTCGCGGGTCCAGGGCAGAGCCATGGTCGCAGCAGGCGAAGGGAGGCTCGCTACGGCCCCTCGGCGAGCGTCCCCCGCTGCCGCGGGTCGGAGGCGCCGGCGAGCAGGCCGTCCTCGGCCATCACCGAATTGGCCGAGCCCGAGGTCGCGCCGACCTTCAGGGTATGGCCCTTCGCCCGCAGCAGGGCCAGCGTATCGGGCGAAATGCCCTCCTCGGCCATCAGCACGTCGGGCTGCCACTGGTGGTGAATGCGCGGTGCGGCGACGGCCTGGGCGAGGTTCATGCGGAAATCGAGCACGTTCACGATGACCTGAAGCGTGGTCGTGATGATGCGGCTGCCGCCGGGACTGCCGGTGACGAGGAACAGCCGGCCGTCCCGGAACACGAAGGTGGGCGTCATCGAGGAGAGCGGGCGCGCGCCTGGCGCCACGGCGTTGGCCTCGCCGCCGACGAGGCCGTAGGCGTTGCGCGTCCCGGTCTTGGCGGAGAAGTCGTCCATCTCGTTGTTGAGCAGCACGCCCGTCCCTTCGGCGACCAGCCCGATCCCGTAGGAGAAGTTCAGCGTGTAGGTGTTGGAGACCGCGTTCCCTTCGGCGTCAACCACCGAGAAATGCGTGGTCTGGTCGGATTCGTAGGGCAGCGGGTTGCCGGCGCTGACCTCCGCGGCGGTCTTTGCCCGCTCCGGGTCGATCTTCTCGCGCAGGGTGGCGGCGTAGGGTTTGGCGGTGAGCCCCGCGACCGGAACCCGCGTGCGGGCCGGGTCGCCGAGCCAGGTGGCGCGGTCGGCGTAAGCGGGCTTCATCGCCTCGGCGAGCGTGTGAAGCGCGCTTGCGCTGCCCGCGCCCATGGCGGCGAGATCGTAGCCTTCGAGGATGTTGAGGATCTCGATGAGATGCACTCCGCCGGAACTCGGCGGCGGCATCGAGACGATCTCGTAGCCGCGATAGCTGCCGCGCACCGGCATGCGGATCTCCGGCCGGTAGGCGGCGAGGTCGGCGGTGGTCATGATCCCGCCCGCGCCCTGGACCGATGCGGCGATCTTGTCTGCGATCGGCCCCTCGTAGAAGGCGTCCGGCCCCCGCTCGGCGATCGCCTTCAGGGTGTCGGCGAGATCGGGCTGGCGCAACGTCGCGCCGCGGGGCAGCACATGGTCGCCCTCGAAGAACACCGCCCGGCTCGACGGCCATTGCCCGAGCAGGCCGGATGCCCGGGGCAGGGAATCGGCCAGCCCCGATTCGACCGGGATGCCGTCGCGGGCGAGCTTTTCCGCCGGGGCGATCAGTTCGGCCAGGGTGAGCTTGCCCGAGCCATAGCGCTTGTGGGCCTCGGCGAGGCCGCGCACCGTGCCGGGCACGCCCACCGCCTTGCCGGTTCGGGTGGAGGCGGCGCGGTCGGGCTCCCCTTGCGGGTTCAGGAACATGTCGGCGGTGGCGGCGGCCGGGGCGGTCTCGCGGTAATCGATCGCGATGGTGTCCCCGGCGGCGTCCTTCGCAGCTTCCTTGCCCGCGGCGCGGTGCACCATCATGAAGCCGCCGCCGCCGAGATTGCCTGCCCGCGGCAGGGTGACGGCCAGCGCGAAGCCGACCGCCACCGCCGCATCGACGGCATTGCCGCCCTTCCTCAGGATCTCGACGCCGACGCGGGTGGCGAGCGCGTCCTGCGACGACACCATGCCGCCGCGGGCGAGAACCGGCAGAAGGCGGGCCTCGTCCGACTGGATCGGCGGCGGCTCCGGCGCCGGCGGCACCGCCTGCGCGTAGGCCGAAAACGGCACCGCGAGGGATGCGGCGAGGAGAAGCGCCAGGGCGGAGCGAACGGGTGAAGTCGGGCTCATGGCCGGAGCTTATCGCAAATGCGAAGCGCGGCCATGCTTCCCGCGAGCGATCGTTTGTCGCCTGGTACGCTTCGCTCGGGAGGAGGCGCGCCTTGTTCGGGCATCGTGTTTCATTCGATGCCCGTCGCGGCGATGCGCTATCGCCCGCTCAACGAAGGCCCGCCCGCCGTGCCGCCGGTGCCGGGCGGTCCGCTGGTCGGCGTGCCGCCGATCACGGCGCCCGGCGTGCCACCGACGACGGCCGGCTTGTTCGGGGTGCCGACCGGAGCGCCGGCCGTGCTCGGGCCGGGCACCGGCTGCGAGCCCGTGGCCGAAGCCTTCGGGCTCGGCGGCGAGGGCGGCGTATCCGCGCCGGTCTGAGCCAGGGCGGCCGCCGGGAGGCTCAATGTCAGAGCCAGCGCGATCGTCGTGAGCCGCATGAGATGTCCTGTCCGAGGGAAATGGTGTCCCTCAACCCCGCCGCCCCCGGAAAGTTCGCAATGGCCGAGGGCGATCCGTCCGTGGTTCAGGCCGGATGGATGATCTGCTTCGGGCCTTTAAGTCGTATCTCCCGAAAGACGGTGGCCGCCTTTCAGAACAACGCTCAGCGCCGGCCGAGCCGGTAGCGCGGGGCGTGGCCGGCCGGGTCATGCAGGCGCGACTGCGAGCGGCGGAGCCGGTGCTCGGCTTCCGTCGGCTGGTGATAGCGCAGCGATTCCTGATGCGCGTGGAAGTGATGATCCCAGTGACGGGTGCTGGGATGCCAATCCACGGTGTGAGCCGTGCCGCCGGCAATGACCTCGGGGTGGGGCAGAGCGGGAGCGGCAGAGGCTGCCGTGGCGCTGATGGAGCCGAGCACGAGGCCGGCCGCGAGGATGGGGATGATCCGCATCGTCTTTTATCTCCTCCACACACACGCTGATCGTGTGTTTCAATATGTCATAAAACGTTCACAAACCGACTTTTCGTCCCGCGCAATCGGACGGAGTCGTGACAAAAATCACTGAAATGATCGGGATTTGGCCGGCGGCGTGCCGTGCCGCACCGGCTCGAACGCTTCGTCCCGCGCGTAAGGATGATTCGCGCGCTGCGTGTCCACGCCGTCTCGGCGTGCAACGCGTGTCGGAATTCGATGCCGCGGGGGGCTTTGCCGGATGCCGTCCCGCAGCGGCCGGGGGGCAGAAAGTCAAATGCCGGCGCCCGGCCTCCGATCATACGGAGGCGCGGCGCCGGCACGGGTCGTGATGGTGTCAGGGTTGTGACGGCTGGCGCCGGGATCGGACCTTCGCCAGCCGGGGGACGCGGGTTAGGCGGCGTCTTCGACGTCGTCGCCGTCGAGGATCGTCTCCAGATCGCCCGTGAGCGCATCGAGTTGGTCGGCGGTCGCGCGGATCTTGAACTTCGTCCCGTCCTCGGCTTCCACCGCGATCTCGATATGGTCCTCGACCTTGGCGGCGAGCGCCTGCTTGAGCGTGTAGGTGGTGACGTCCTTGGCCATGCGGCTTCCTGTCGGCGATGTGTCGTGGGGAGGTGGGAAGCGCCGTGAGGCGGAGTCGTTCCTTCGTCCCGTCATCGACGCCTGCGGCCGGCGCGCCGTTAAGTTGGCCTTGATGGCTTCGGGCGCATCTCGCCGCCATGAACGCGCCACGGCTTCTCCTTGCCCTGTTCGTGATCGGCGGCAGCCTGGGCGCCGACGCGGCGGCGGCGCGCACGCGCGATCTCGAAGCTCTCGAAGCGGCCTGGCATGACTGCGTCCGCGAGGCCTATCTCCGACAACCGCCGGGGCAGAGCCGGGCCGGGGCGCAGCGCAACGTCCTCGACGAGTGCCGGGAGCACGAGGACCAGTTGGTGGCCGCTACCATGGTCGAACATGCCCGCGAGGACGAGGCCGCACGAAGAGCGGGTCTTCCCCTGACGGCTCGGGCGGGCGCCTGGGCCGCCTCCGTCGCGGCCTATGTCGTCGATCCCGTCACCTCCTGGCTGCAGGGCTGGCGCTAGCGCCCCTTCCGACGAAGGGATCACCGGTTCGTCAAGACGGCGCCTCAAAACGAAAACCGAGAGACGCCGGCCTGTCGGATGCGGCTCCGTCACGCTCACGCGATCCGTGACGGGATCGTCGGAGGCTCGTGCTCGCGGGACCGGGCACAGCCTCGGTGCAGGGCCCCGACCCTCGTCGCCCGCCTTCGTGGCGGACGACGCTGTTGGGGCCTGCGCGGGCCGAGACCGGCCGCCGTTCAGAAACGGTAGCCGATGCCGGCACCGATGATCAGCATGTCGAACCGCACGGTGGCGCTGCCGGCACCGATCCGGGCGACCTGCGGCGGCAGGAAGATCTTCTTGATCTCCATGTTGGCGTACCAATCGCCGCCGAGGTGATAATCGAAGCCGGCCTGAAGCATCGGCCCCAGTTGCGGATGGGCCTTCATCTCGGTGATAAGCGGCTTTGCCGGCTCGTAGGCGAGCGGATGGGTGTAGCCCGCGCCCGCGCCGATATAGGGGTTGAAGGCCCCGTGCGGCAGGAAGTGGAACTGGACCGCGCCGGTCAGGGCGAGGCTCCAGGTCGAGCCGATCGGCAGGTCGCCGATCAACGACCCGCGGATCGAGGTCCGGGTCGACACCACGCCGACCTGACCGGCCAGCGCGAAATGATCGGACAGGAAATACGTCGCGTCGAGATCCGGCAGGGCGCGCGCCGGGGTGATGACGCGGCCGCCGATCGGCTCGACCCGGGAGAACTGGCCGACCGGGATGGCGCCGACGACGCGGCCGCGGACGAGGAGGCTCCCCGCGGTCAGCCCACCGTCGGAGACCGGATTCGCCGCCGGCTCGGCGGCCTGAGAGGGGGCGGAGGCCCCGAACACGCCGACCCCGAGAAGGCCGAGCACGGCGGCGAGACGGCTCGGTCGCGACGCTGTGCGCCGGACCGGTCCGGACCGGCGTGAGGCGCAGGCGAGACGACGGTCCCGCCCGGCGGACGGAAGGGACGTGGCAGTGTGGTCGAGCATCGATTCTGTTTTTCAAATCTCGAGAAAAATCGTTTCGGCACGTCTCGCGGCATGCCCGCCCGCGGACCGCTTTCTCGGGGGCCACGGCCGTTCGAAGTTTGGTCCGTGCGTGACCCTCAGGCCGGCTCGGATCGCGGCTGGCCGACGACCTGGATGGCCTCCATCGCCTCGCGAAGCCCGGAGGACGGCTCCGTTCGGCTGGCGCGGGTGTCCGGTTGAGGCGGTGCTTCGAGACAGACGCGGTTGCGGCCGGCTCTCTTGGCGGCGTAGAGGGCCGCGTCCGCCCGGGACAGGGCGGCGTCGATCCGCTCCTCCCCGGCCGCCACGACCGCAACCCCGATGCTGGCGGTCACGGTCACGGGCGCGCCGTTCACGGTGAAGGGCTGCCCGGCGGCGGACTTTCGCAGGCGCTCGGCGACGGCGGCAGCCACGGCGATATCGGCTTGGTCGAGCACGACCAGAAACTCCTCGCCACCCCAGCGGGCGACGAGGTCGTTCTTGCGCATCACGCCGCGCAACCGCTCGGCGAAGCCGACCAGGGCCGCGTCGCCGCCCTCATGGCCGTAGGTGTCGTTGATCGCCTTGAAGTGGTCGATGTCGGCCAACAGGATCGCACTTCGCGGCGGGGCGGGGGACAGGCCGGCCCGCTTGCTGATCGCTGCGAACAAACCGCGCCGGTTCGCCAGCCCGGTGAGCGGATCGGTGTCGGCCAGGCGGCTGAGCTTCAGGTGCGCGCGCTCGCTCACCATGGCCAGATAGCCGACCTGAATGAAGACGCCGCACCACAGATCGAACACCAGCGAGTAGACACCGCTCTCGGGTGTGGAGAGGCGCTCGCCCGCGAAATGAACCACGCCGATCGTCAGCAGGAAGATGCAGAAGTATAAGCTGAAGCCCGCCAGGACGATGTACTGCGTCCACAGGCGCATCGAGGCGGGCGTTCTCAGGATTTCCCACATGCACAAAGCCGAGCTCACCGCGATGGTGGCGAACACCGCGGTCATGCTCCACGACATCGACGCCCCGGCCTGGACCAGGAGGCCGTAGGACAGGCCGGCGAAGAGGGCGAGCCCGAGGGTTCTGAAGATGAGGGGCGTACGCTCGTAGAAGAGGCGCAAGCCGGCCCAGGACACGGCGAGGCTCGCCCCGTACAGGATGTAGACGACAGCCCCTTTGACGGCATTCAGCGGCACGCTCGGCGGATCTCCGAGCATCAGGACCGTGGCAATCAGCGAACAGCTGAGCGCGCCGGCCCAGATCCCGAAATAGATCTCGCGCGGATGCCGCAGCAGGGTGACGACGAACACCAGAACAAAAGCGCAGCGACTGCAGAGACTGGCGACCTGAAGGGTGTTGAAATCGAGCATGTCCGTCCAGGCCCTTTACGGAAGACCCGCGCGTGGGATCGCTCCAGCCGCGGAGCGGATTGCCGGTTCGGCGAAAGGCACGTCGGAGCCGTGGCCCGGAGCCGATCCCGGTTGCCCCGGCCGCGGGGGCTGGGCGGCGCGGCGCGTCACGGGGCCACGGGGTTCAGGAATTTCGTTCGTCGTCCAACCTTCCCGGATCGCAGCCTGTGCGCCTGATCCTTCAGGAGCGAAGCCGCGGCCTCGCCCGCGACGGGCCGGCTGAACAGGAAGCCCTGCAACTCCGTGGCGCCGATCTCGCGAAGCATCCGGGCTTCGTCCTCGGTCTCGATCCCCTCGGCGGTCACCGCCATCCCGAAATGATGGGCGATGTCGTGCATCGTCCGGACCAGGAACCAGCTCTCGCGCGCCTCACCGAGGCTTCTGATGAAGGTGCGATCGATCTTGAGCCGGTCGAAGGCGAAGTGCTGCAGGTAGCCGAGCGACGAGAAGCCGGTTCCGAAATCATCGAGGGCGATGCTGACGCCGAGGGTGCGGATGGCCGCGACGCCCTCAAGCGCAACGGCGACATCTCCCATCGGGACGCCTTCGGTCAGCTCCAGTTCGAGCCGGCACGCCGCCAGCCCGCTCACCCGCAATGCGGCGGCGACCCGATCCGTGAAGCCCGGATCCTGCAGTTGAACAGGAGAGACGTTCACCGAGACCCGGCAGAATTCCGGCCAATCCGCCGCCTGCCGGCAGGCGGTTTCGAGAACCCAGGCTCCGATCGGGCCGATCGCCCCCGTTTCCTCGGCCAGCGGGATGAAGTCGGCGGGCGAGACCGGCCCCAGGGACGGGTGCTGCCAGCGCAGCAAAGCCTCGCAACTGGTGATCGCCCCCGTCGCCGCCGACACGATCGGCTGGTAGGCGAGGGAAAACTCAGCCCCCGCCAGGGCCGACCGGAGATGCGCGGCCTTCAGATCCCCGATGCGCGCCGGAACCTGCGGGACGCCCGCGCTGCCGATCGCGGAACCCTCCGGGGCGGGACGCTGCGCGGTCAAACCGACCACGGCCGAGCGCTTGACCGGATCGATGCGTGGCCCGGCTTCCTCACGATGCAGGCGCTGCGACGAAACCGCAGGCTCGCTTCTCATGGAAGGGGCTTCCTGAAGAATGCTGTACGCATCGTGGTTTGAGCGCCCTCACGCTTGTCCCAAGTCATCGGCTATCGGACGTTCAAGCCAACAAAGGATAAGACGCAGAGCCTAAGGAAAAGTTATCGTATGTTTACGGAATTAACGCCTCCGGCGATCCCTAACAAACCCTAAAGATCAAGAACACGTTTGCGGTGTTCGCTCCAAGCAGAGGTGGGTACGGTGCGTGATCCTCTTCTCAGCTCCATCAGGTCTCCTTCCTCCGCATGGGGAGAACCTGCGTGATCGCCCTCCAGATTGGGGCCAAGACTTTGCCGGCTATCGGGATCAGCGCGAAGCCGGCGAGCAGTCCGATCACGCCCGCGCCGCCCGCCGTCACCAGCCAGGCGATGACGCCGCCGAGTGCCGGCACGGCCCCGCTTGCGGCCACGGCCGCCTCGTGGATCACGTGTTCGGGGCCGGTAACGCCGTAGCCCGCGAGGCTGTGGACGATGATGCCGCCGCCGACCCAGACCATGGCCGCCGTGCCGACGAGGGCCAGCGCCTTGAGGAAGACGGGCATGCCGCGCACCAGTCCGCGGCCGATCGCGGCCAGCACGCCGCTGCCCCGCCGGGCGAGCGCCAGACCGATGTCGTCGGCCTTCACGATCAACCCGACGGCGCCGTAGACCGCGACCGTGATGCCGATCGCGACGAGCGCCATCACGATGGCGCGCGACCAGACCGAGCCGTCGCCCAAGCCCGATAGGGTGATGGCCATGATCTCGGCCGAGAGGATGAAGTCGGTCTTGATCGCGCCGGAGACCCGCTGGTCTTCCAGAACCTGCGCATTCGGTGCGGCCGCCCTGGCCTTCGCTTCGGCCGTGTGATCGTGGGCCGCGTGCGGCACGATCATCTCGTAGACCTTCTCGGCCCCCTCAAAGGCGAGATACAGGCCGCCGAGCAGCAGGAGCGGCGTGATCGCCCAGGGCGCGAAGGCGCTGAGCAGGAGCGCGGCCGGCAGCAGGAACACCAGCTTGTTGATGAGCGAGCCGCGGGCGATGCGCCAGACGATCGGCAATTCGCGGTCCGGGGTGAAGCCGACCACGTAGCGCGGCGTGACCGCGGCATCGTCGATCACGACGCCGGCCGCCTTGGTCCCGGCCTTGGCGGCCTGGGCCGCCACGTCGTCCAGCGAGGCGGCCGCGACCTTCGTCAGGGCCACCACGTCATCCAAGAGGGCTAGTAGTCCGACGCTCACAGTCGCTTCATCCCGTATTGATGCTCGGCGAGCATATGGCGCAGCGTAGCGGTTAAGCGAGGAGGCGACCCGCGCGGCGGGGCGTGGATCGCTCCCGCGCCACCCTCTTTCGGGGCGATGCTCTATTTCGCGGTGGCGATGGTGACGCCGTCCCAATCCGCGGGCGGCGGCTCCCGGAGGAAGGTTTCCGCGCGGGCCGCGTAGAGCGCGTAGAGGCCGTCGATCCGCAAATCCTTCGCCAGCGCGCGGCAGGCTTCCGCGCCTGCGCGGGTCTCGTCCCATTGCCGGGCGCGATAGGCCGCGATCATCGCGGCGTGCCGGGCCGCGAGCTGCCGGAACGGTTCGGAGCGCCGAAACCCCTCGTCGCCGACGAGGGTGAAGAGGGTCTCGGGCTCGCTCTTGCCCTTCACCTGCACGCGGTCGATCTCGATCACCGGGTAGCGGTCGCGGATCGCCTCCGCCGTCGCCGCGCCCAGCACGATCTTCACCCCGTAGAGCTTGGATTGTCCCTCCAGGCGCGAGGCGACGTTCACGGGGTCCCCGAGCACCGAGTAGTCGAAGCGCAGGTCGGAGCCCATATTGCCGACGACGCAGGCCCCGGTGTTGATGCCGATGCCGATATCCAGCGGGAGGACCGGGTGCCCGCCCGCTTCCGCCTCGCGCCGACGCGCGGCGTTCAGGGCATCCATCCGCGCCAGCATGTCGAGGGCGGCGGCCGCGGCCTGGGCCTCGTGATCGTGGACGGGCAGCGGCGCGTTGCAGAACGCCATGATCGCGTCGCCCATATATTTGTCGATCGTCCCCTGCCGTTCGAGGATCGCGTGGGTGAGCGGCGTGAGGAAGCGGTTCATCAGGGCCGTCAGCCCGGCCGGATCCTCCTTGTAGAACTCCGCGATCGCGGTGAAGCCGCGCACGTCCGAGAACATGATCGTCAGGCGCCGCTCCTCGCCGCCGAGCCGCAGCGGCTCGGGCGAGTGGGCGAGCTGCTCCACGAGGTCCGGCGACAGGTAGCGGCCGAAGGCGGTGCGGATGCGTCGGCGCCCGGCCTGCTCGCGGAAGTAATTGGTGAAGACGAGGGTGAGGTAGACGAGGAAGGTCGTCAGCAGAGGGTAGGTGGCATCGAACAGGACGCCGTGCGCGGTAAAGCGGTACCACGACACGAAGGCGAGCTGCGCCGCGACGATGCCGCCGAACAGCAGCAGGCCGAGCGCCCCGAGGATCGGGGCGAACAGGATGATGGCGAGCGACACCGCCGCGGTCGCGCCGGCCTCGATCAGGGTCGCCTCGTTCGGCGCGGTCAGGGTGGCGCCGGTCAGCAGGTTTTCGAGGAGCTGCGCGTGAATCTCGACGCCGGGCATCGAGCGGTCGAGCGGTGTGGTGCGGTTGTCGAGCAGGCCGACGGCGGAGGTGCCGACGAGGACGATCTTGTCGCGCAGCCGTTCGGCTGGGACCGTCCCGTTCAGGAGATCCTTGGCGGACACGTAGAGGCCGGGATCGTGTGGGCTGAAGCGCACCCAGATCTGCCCGCGCGGATCGGTTGGCACCGTGAGGTCGGGCAGGCGGATCGAGACGACGCCCGCCTCGTCCGTCCGGATCAGCAGGGTGTCGGCCCCGGTCGCCACCCGCAGGATGTCGAGCGCCAGGGTCGGCACGACGGTGCCGCCCGCCCGCAGCACCAGCGGCACCCGCCGCACCACGCCGTCGCCCTCGGGGCTGATGGTGAAGACGCCGCGCCCCGCCGCGGCCTGCTCCAGAAGCGGAAGGTTGCGGATCAGGCCGGGGAAACCGATCAGTGCCGCCTCCGGATCGAAATCCGTCCCCACCACGGCGGTGCCGGTCTGCGGCGGCGGCCCCTCCCCCGTCCAGGCGATGGGGGTGCTCGCGGCGGTCTGGCCCAGCACCACCGGCATGCGCGCGATCGCCTCGGCGAAGACCCGGTCGCTGTCGGGCTGCGCCCGCAGGTCGGCGCGGGCCGCCTCGCTCAGGTCGGGCAGGGTCTGCGCCAGGAGCGGCGGCGACAGGCGGTCGGGCTCGGAGAAGACGATGTCGAAGGCCACGACCGCCGCGCCGGCCTCTTGGAGCTTGCGGCAGATTTCGGCGAGCCGCGTGCGGGTCCAGGGCCACTGGCCGAATGCCTTGAGGCTGGCTTCGTCGAGATCGACGATGGCCACCGGGCGCTCGGCCGGCGGAACCCGCGGTGCCAGCACCTGCAGCGCGTCGAAGGTCCGGACGCGCAGGGCCTCGACCGCCGGGGGATCGGAGATCCGTAACAGCAGCAACAGCACGAGCAAGCCGCCGGCGAGCAGGCGGCCCGGCCCGATGCGGCGGCCGATCGGACCGAGGAGGCCTCGGCGCGCAGGCATCACCGAACTCCGCCTCCCCGGCCCGTCCCGCCGATCCTCGTGACGCGGCGTCAGAACGCGTAGCGCACCGAGGCGCCGCCGTGGATGGTGTCGCCGACGGGCTGCGGCCCGAGCGTGCCGAGGATGAAGCCGTCGAGCGCGAGATCCTGCTGGATCCGGTAGCTGATCCGCGCGCCGTATTCCGCCCAGGTGAGATCCTTGATCGGCGTCGTGAACGGTACCTCCGCCACCGTCCCGTTCAGGCCGCTCTTCAGGCCGAAGCCGTGGGCGACGCCGAGATTGAGCTGCGCCTCGATCGCGGTGCCGAACAGGTGCGTGTACTGCCCGCCGAGCTTGGCGATGTTGATGATGTCGGTGCCGCCGCGGCTCGCCAGGGCGTAGGGGTTCGGGGCGAGCAGGCCCTCGTTATAGGCGCCCGCATATTGCCAGCCGCGGCTGTACTCGACGGCCGCCGCGACCTCGTCCTGCGGCGACAGCCTCGCGACGTATCCGACCCGGCCGAAGACCGAACCGCCGAGGGTCGACACCCGCCCGTTACCCTGGCCGGTCATGTTCCCGAAGGTGTAGCCGCGGCTGTAGGTCGTGTTCTGGCTCGGCGCGAACAGGCCGCCGACATCCACGAATGGCCGCGCCGAACCGAGGCCCGCCGGATCGTAGCGCAGCAGGCCGGCGAAGATCGGCCCGCCGGAGACGCGGACCCGGCCGCTGTCGTAGCCGGTATAGGCGAAGCCGCCGATGGCCATGAGTTCCTCGGTGAGCGCCTTACGGCCCTGCGCACCGACGCTGTAGGAGCCGGCCATGCCGAAGCCGCTGAAGCAATCGCCGCAACTGATCTGCTGGTTGAAGCCGGTGAGCACGCTGCCGAGGACGCGCTGGGTCACGAAGGCGCCGAACCGGTCGCGCGCCAGCCCTTGCGCCGAGGCGATCGCGCTCGTCAGGTCCGGTCCCGGCGGCTCGGTCGGGCGGTTGGGCTCGGTCTCGCCGAACTGGAGGTAGGCGCTGCCGGCGTCGTAGCCGACGATCGGCTGGAGGCCCTGCACCGGCGTGGTGAAGCGAATGGTGGTGAACTGGCCGGTCAGCCCCGCGCTCGCCACCAGGATCGGCAGCCGCACCGGCGTGATGTAGGCGAGGTTGGAGGGCGTGATCTGCAGGATGCCCCCGGAGGCGATCGTCGCGGTCGCCGGGGTGACGAGCCGGCTCGCCGCCGTCAGCGACAGGCTCGTCGCCAGCGTCGAGCCCGCCCCGAACACCACCGGCCCCTCCGCCGTCAGCGTGCCGGTGGGGTTGGCCGCGTTGCCGGGCGCCACGAATCCCCCGGATTGGACCGTGAGCGCGCCGACCCGGCCGGTTCCGGTCAGGCCCGCGCCGGGCCCGACGGTCAGGATCGACGACCCCGTGAGCGCTCCATCGACCTGGAGGATGCCGGCGGTGACCGCGGTGGCGCCGCCATAGGTGCCGGTGCCGGACACGACCAGCGTGCCCAGCCCGGCCTTCTCCAAGGCGCCGGGCCCGGAGATCGGACCCGACAGGGCGACCGTTCCGGCGCCGGAATCGATCGTCGCGGCGGCGGGGCCGGCGAGGCGGATCGCGTTCTCCACCGTGTAGCCGCTGCCGAGGAAGGCCAGACGGGTGCCGGAATCCAGCGCGATGGCGCCCGTGCCGGCAGCGCCCGGCCGGCCGAGCGCGAGCGTGCCGCCCGCCACCGTCGTCCCGCCGCGATAGCTGCTCGCCGCCGTCAGGTTCAGCGTGCCGTCTCCGACCTTCGCCAGCGCGAGGGCGCCGCCGCCCGCACCGTCTTGCAGCACGGTCCCGGTCGTGCCGCCGGCTCCCAGCGTCAGCGTTGCCGCGGGGGGCGCCGCGTTCTGGATCACGCCGCCCTCCCCCGTCAGGGTGCCGATGCCGAGCGCGTGGCCGGCCAGACTCACGGTGCCGGCATTGGTCAGGGCGGTGAGGTCGGCCAAGGGCCCGGACAGCGTGAGGCTTGCTCCGGCCCCGTTCGTCACCGGCCCCGCGATCCGGCCCTGGGCCGTGACCGTGGCGCCGTTCGTCAGCGCACCGGTGACAAGGCTGCCGGCGCCGAGCGCGAGACTGCCGCCGGTGATCGTCACCGCGCCGTTCAGCGTGCCGGTGTTGGTCACCGCGCCCGCCGTGCTCGTCAGCGCTCCGGCCGTGCCGCGGTTGGTAAAGCCGCCGCTGTTCGACACCGGCCCGGCGATGGTGCCGTCGTTTGTGGCGGAGCCGGCATTGGTGAGACCGCCGCCCACCGTGCCCGCATTGGCGAAGCGGCCCCCGACCCCTGTCGTCACCGCGGAGGCCAGCGTGCCGCCGGGCGCGAGCGTGAGCGTGCCGCCGGCCACCGTCGTGATCCCGCTGAAGCTGTTCACGCCCGCCAAAGTCTGGCTTCCGCCGGAGAGCACCACATCGCCGGTGCCCGTGATGCGGCCGGAAAACGTGCCGGAGGCGTCCGTTAGGGTGAGGCGGTTGGCGCCGAGCGCCACCGTGCCGGCTTGGCCGACGGCGGTATCACCGAGGCTTCGGATGGCGGCGCCACCGTTCAGCCGGGCGATGTCGAAGGTGGCGCCGCTGGCCAGGGCGACCCCGCTCGACGCAGCGAGGGAGCCGTTGCCGGCGAGCGCCAGCGTGCCGGCCTCGATTGTCGTCGCGCCGGTATAGATGCTTGCGCCCGAGAGGGTCAGCGTGCCGGCCCCGAGCTTGCGCAGGCCGATCCCCGCCGCCTGCCCGGTCAGGCCGGTGGCGATGGTGGCGGCGACGCCTGCATCGACGGTGACGAAGCTCTGGCCCGCCGTGGTGAAGGGGTCGCCGGTCAGGTTGAGCGTGCCGGTCCCACCGAGCCGATAGCCGTCGACGGCGAATTGAAGGCCCTGGACGTTCTGCGCCCCGGCCACCGTCACCGTGCCGGCGCTGCCGGCAAAGAGGCCGACGCCGGAGCGCCAGATGTCGTTGATCTGCCCGCCGGGCAGGCGGGTCCAGTTGGTGCCGCCCGCGCTCCAAGTGCCGGTGCCGCCCTGGCCGCCGGCCGTGGCGCCGGTGGTATCGGTGCCGTCCCAGAGCTGGACCGACTGGTTGCCGTTGACCAGCAGCAGGTTCACCTGGGCCGGGATGTCGGTGTAGACCAGCGCGCTCGTGCTGGCGCTCGGCATGGTGATGCGATCGAAGCCGCCCGAGACCGTGCCGCCGTAATTGAACAGCCGGTAGGCGCCCGAGGCCGGCGCGGCCGTGGCGCCCGCCGCCGAGACGAGGCTGAGCGTGCCGCCGAGCCCGAGATTACCGCCGACATTGATGAGGTCGTTGCTCGCCCCGCCGACGAGGCCCGGGCTGCCGAACTCGAACAGCGAGGTCGAGCCGGGGTTGAGGCTGTAATTGCCGGCGACCGTCAGCGTGCCCGGCGAGTTGCCGGCCGAGACGGTGCCGCCGTTGACGATCACCGAGCCCGCCACGGTGCCGGACCCCAGCAGGGTGCCGCCGGCATTGACGGTGAGGGTCGCCGTGTTGGCCATGGTGTCGCCGAAGGTGCCGTTGACCGCCAGCGTCCCGGCATTGACGGCGGCCGTGCCGGTGAATCGGGCCGACGGCCCGTTGCTGCCGGTGAGCGTCGTGACGCCCGTGCCCGATTGGTTCAGGGTTCCGGATCCGGAAATGATGCCGGCAAAATCCAGCCGGTCCGAGCGGTTGAAGGTCAGCGTGCCGTTGGCCACGACATTGCCGGGGATCGCGCCGGCCGTGCCGCCGTCGCCGAGTTGCAGGGTGGCACCGGCATTCACCTGCGTGCCCCCGCCATAGCTGTTGGCCCCGGTCAGGACCACGCGGCCGGCCCCGCCCACGGTGAGCCCGCCGGGGCCCCCGACCACGCCGGTCAGGGTGAGGCTCGCCTCCGCATCCGGTGCCAGCGTGCCGCCCGAGGCGCCGAGCGTGAGCGCGCGGCCGCTGGTGAAGTCGGCTCTCGTGGCGAGCGTGCCGCCGCCGAAGCTCAGACCGCCCGTCGCCGCGCCGAGGCTGGCATCGCTCGCCACCACGATCGTGCCGCCGTTCAGGGCGGTGCCGCCGCTATAGGTGTTGGCGCCCAAGAGCGTCAGCGTGCCGGTTCCGACCTTGGTTAGGCTGCCCGCGCCGGAAACCGTCCCGGCGAAGGTCGTTGAGCGTCCGTCGCCCCCCGCGGTCAGAGTGCCAGCCCCCAGCGTGACGCTGCCAGCGCCAGCGAGCGAGCCGATGGTCTGTCTGAGACCGGCGAGGTCGAGGGTCGCGCCCCCGGCCAGGGTGAAGGCAGACGTGCCTGCGAAGGCATCGTTGATCCCCGCCCGCAGCGTGCCGGCCGAGACGAGGGTTGCGCCGGTATAGCTGCTCGGGCCTGCGAGCGTCTGCGTACCACCCGCGAGCGTCAGGCCACCGGCGCCGGTGATCGCGCCAGAGAAGGTGCCGGCGGCGTTGGTGAGCGTCAGGCGATTGAAGCCGAGGTTCACCGTTCCAGTTTGGCCCACAGCAGTGTCGGACAGGCCGGCGATCGCGGTGCCGCCGTTGGCCAGCCCCGCAATGTCAAAGCTGGCGCCGGTCGCCAGAGCCACACCGCTCGACGATGCAATCGCGCCCGAACTGGTGAGCGCCAGCGTGCCGCCGCTGACAGTGGTGGCGCCGGTATAGGTGTTGCGTCCCGTGAGCCCCAGCCGGCCGCCCGCGAGGGTGATGCCGCCGCCTGTTGCGTTGAGGATGCCACCGGCATCGCGGATTGTGCCGGCGAAGCTGCCCGAGCTCTCAATGATGGCGAGCGTCTGCGCGCCCAGCGTGACGGTTCCGGAACCCGACAGGTCGATGATGCGCGCGCCTGCACTGGTCTGCGACAAGTCGAGTTCGCCACCGACGCCGACCAAACGAGAAGCGGCGATCGCGCCCGAGCCGGCGAGCGCCAGCGTGCCATCGGTCACGGAGGTGATGCCAGTATAGGTGTTGTTGCCCGTGAGCGTCAGCTGGCCCGCACCAAGAGTGAGGCCGCCCCCCGCCGTATCGACGACACCGCCGGCATCGCGGATCGTGCCGGCGAAGCTGGTCGAGCCTCTGGTGACGGTGAGCGTCTTTACACCGAGGGTGACCGTGCCGGAGCCCGAAAGGGTGACGACGTGCGCGCCCGTGCTCGTCTGCGTCAGATCGAGTTCGCCGGTGACGCTGACCGAGCGTGAGCCGGCGATCGTGCCCGTGTCAGCCAGCACCAGCGTGCCGGCCTCAATCGTCGTCGCGCCGCTGTAGGTGTTGGCACCGGTCAGGGTCAGGGTGCCGGCCCCGGTCTTCGTCAACCCGCCCGCGCCCGTGAGCGGCCCGCCCGCGACCATCGCCACTCCGGGAGCCGCGTCGATCGCCCCGCCGGCCGCCCCCAGGGTGACGGTCCGCGCCGTCGAGAGGGCAGCCGTGGCTTGAAGCGTTCCGCCATCGAGCAGAATCCCGCCCGACGGCGCGCCGAGATTGGCGTCGCTGCTCACGGCAAGCGTCCCGCCCAGAACCTGCCACGGGGTCACCGCCGATGTGGTTCCGGTGAGGGTCCAGGCCCCCGCATCGACCTTCTGGAACACGCCGAAATTCTGGTACTGCGCGCCGATCGCGGCGGTGGAGAAGGTGCCGTCGGTCGCGCCGCCGAGGATGAGCCGGTCGGAGGCGCTGAAGGCGGCGACCGTTCCCTGGATCTGCGCGGTCGAGGTCAGGGTGAGGCTGTTGAGGCCCCCGTTGAAGCTGATGGCCCGGTCCGTCTCCGCCGCGGCGGGGCCTGTGGCGCCCGCGCCGACGGCAATGAGGCCGGAATTGACGATGGCGAGATTGGTGCCGACGATGGCCGTTCCACCAAGGCCACCGCCGCCTGCGGCGGCGCTCGCGCCGGTGGCTCCCGCGCCGCCGGTGATCGTCCCGGCATTGATCAGGGTGGCGCCGCCGCCGGGGGCGAACACGCCGATCCCGCCGGCGCCGCTGCCGGTTCCGCCGGTCCCACCCGCGACCCGGCCCGCAGCGAGGTTGGTGAAGCGGCTCGCGCCCTCGAGCCGGAGGCCGGCACCGCCCGTGCCGCCGATCCCGGCCGCTCCCACCGCGACGGAGGCCCCCAGCGCGCCGGGGTCCCCGCCCGCCCCGCCCCGGCCACCGGCGATGAGGCCGGAACTGGTGAAGTCGGCGCCGATGAGCTGCGCCCCGATGCCGCCCGCGCCGCCCTGGCCACCGGACCCGCCCCGGCTCTCCGGGGTGAAGCCCGGCAGGCCGCCCGCCCCGCCCTGTCCCCCGTCTCCGCCCAGAACGGTCCCGGCATTGCCGGGGCCGGTCACGCCGCTGATCCGCAGCCCGGTGCCACCCGTACCCCCGGTGCCACCTGTGCCGCCGGAGGCATCGCGCGGGCCGATCGGCCCCTCGGTGCTTCCGGCGGACGCGCCGCCCTGGCCACCGATGCCGCCCGCCCCGCCGGCGATGGTGCCGATGTTGCCGAACATCTCCGCGCCGGTCAGTTGCACGCCGACCCCGCCGCGACCGCCGGCCCCGCCCGTCCCTCCGGTGCCGCCGATGGCGACCGGCGCCCCCGACGGTCCCACGAATTCGACGAAGCCGGGCGCGCCGAGGGCGCCGCCGCCGCCCGTGCCGCCGGTGATGGTTCCGGCATTGGACAACCGGGTGCCGGCCGGTCCGGAGAGCCCGGCGCCGCCTTCGCCGGCCGCGCCGAGGACCGTGCGCGGCGCCCGGCCGGGAAATCCGAGGCCGCCGCCGAGGCCGCCGGCCCCACCCGTGATCGTGCCGCCCGCCGCGTTGAGGAAGGGGCTGGAGCCCGACAGGAACACGCCGATCCCGCCCGCGCCGCCGTCGCCCGCGGTGCCGCCATCGGCCCGCGCCGTGCCCCCGCCGCTGCCGCCGCCGCCACCCAGGATCGCCCCGGCATTGGTGAAGGAGACCGTTCCCGCGTTGCGCAGGCCAATGCCGCCCTCGCCGCCGCCGCCAGCGGCCTGCGCGTCGCCGCCCGCGCCGCCGGCCCCGCCCTGCAGGATTCCGGCGGCCCGGTTGGCGCTCGACCCTCCGGCCCCCGCGACGCCCGCGCCGTCGCCGCCGGCCCCGCCGCCGCCGCCACCCTGGAAGCTGCCCGGCGCCGTGGCATCGTAGTTCGTCGCGGTTCCGCCCCGGCCACCGTTGCCGCCGGTCAGCGTCGCCGCGTTGTCGATCAGGGGGCCGGTGCCGTTGCCGCTCGCGCCGCCGCCGCCACCGCCCGCACCGCTCGTGGAGAAGGGCGCGTCGCCGCCGTCGCCGCCGTTCGGCGCCACGGTCGTGCCACCGGCTCCGCCCGTGCCGCCCGGGGTCGCGACCAGCCCTTCGGCGCCGTCGAAGAAGCCGTAGCCGCTGCCGCCCGCTCCGCCGGCAAGGCCCGGTCCGCCACCGTTGCCGCCCCCGCCGGCCCCGGAACTGCCGAGATCGCCGCCGGGATCGGCGCTGTCGGCGGGCGCGTCGGCGCCGGGCCTGCCATTGCCGAGCGTGCCGCCCGACGAACGCCCGCCCGCTCCGCCGCTCGCCGGCCAGGCCGGTGCCTCCTGGAGCAACATGGCGAGCACGGCACTCCCGACGAAGACAGTCGTAAGCAGCGCGTCGCGTTGATGCTGAGCCATGCCCCTAACCCCGTCTTCCCGTCGCACCGAGACTGCGAGAGCCGTATCCGGCCTGATGGCATCAGGCCGGCGTCTCGCGGTCTTTCGTTTCAACGCGCTTTCTTTCGCCGAACCGGCGTCCGCTTCGTCGGAAAGCACTGAACCGCCCGCTTTCGAAGCCGTGTACTTCAGTCACGGGCCCGAAGTCGGGCCTTATTTTTCAAATGGTCTCACGCAAAGAACATTATTTTTGCGACAAGTTTGTCCGAAAGCCCTGCAACCCCCTTTCGGAGTGATGCTCTCACCGGTGCTTGCCTCGGCGTGGCGGCTTCCTCGATTGTGCATCTCCGCGGCTGGATCTGCACGCATCGGCGAAAAAATCTCCCTGACCGGAACAGTCCCCGCTCAGAGGTGGATCTGCGGGCGAAATGATTGGCGATTATGTAGCTTGCAAACTCGTTGGCCGTTCCGTACCACCGTAGGCAGGCAACGGAACGATAATCATGGTCGCATCGCCTACCGCTAAAACAGCTAAGTCTCTGACAGAATTCCTTGAAATAATTGCGAAGCTTGAGCCACAGACAAGAGGTTTCTACACTTTTAGAGGCGAAAGGAATGCGGCATGGAGCTTGGCGCCCGGGGTGTTGAGGCCTAATCGCAAGAAACTGTTAGTTCACGAACGAGACGCAGTTAGAGAGCTTCTCTCAGTACATCCCAACGAGTTTCTGACCGACACTACCATGTTCGACAAACTGGTGAGGATGCAACATTATGGTCTTCCAACAAGGCTATTAGACGTCAGCGCAAACCCCTTAGTAGGCTTATTTTACGCTACAGAGGTGGTTGACCCGGCACTAGAGCCTGAGGCTGACGGCAAAGTTTCTTACATCAGGGTTCCAGACATACGTAGGAAGTATTTCGATAGCGATGCTGTGAGCTGTATTGCCAACTTGGCCAATATGGCGGAGCCGGAAAAAGCCGTTTTATACAAGCAGCGTCGCGACGCGCGCGGTGAATTCAATAAACTGATAGAGGTGGATCGCTTGGTCCAATTTATCCGTATCGAGAAACCGTCATTCCGGAGGAACGTAAATCCAAGAGACTTGGACAGGGTTTACTACGTCGTCCCTAAATTAAATAATCGAAGGATCATTGCCCAGAACGGAGCTTTTCTTATATTCGGGCTATCGCTGCGCCCTGCAACTCCACTTCAAGACCCCATTCAGATCAGATCAATCAAGATCCCCGCCGCCCATAAAGCTCAAATTCGAAAAGAACTATCTATGCTCGGCGTGACGAAAAGTTCGTTATTCCCGGAAATCGACCATGCGGCAGACCATATAGTCGATCGCTACAAGTGACTTCCTACCGTTCAGCATCCTTCTTCCTACCGGTCAACTTCCTCACTCGCTCGGCGAACCGCTCAGGATCATCATCGGTCCCGAGTTCCTGAGCGGCTTTGATGAAGCGCTCAGATTGGGTGAGGCCGTCGTCGGGCGTCAGCTTCTGGGCGCCGAGCTTAGTGGGTTTGGGCTTGGCAGTATCTTTTGTCATTCGCCTTTTCTCCTCATGCCCAGTTTGTCTCGGCGCAAATAATAAAAGCGATGACGACTGCGGGCCTTTCCGGCTGACTTGGATATGATTTTTTTCTCAACTAGACCGTCGAGCACCTTTTTGGTTGCCCTCCAATCCTTCGCTATTACTAAGCCTGCATCTGTTACACTTAACTTCTCTTGGTCAGCCAAATAATTGACTATAATCTTTTCGCTTTCGGTAAGAGTGGCATAAAGTTCCGGATTTATCGAGGCCGCCGCTTCGGTTCGAACGAACTGTCGCCGGTGTTCTTGATCGTTTTCCAGTGTAACTGAGACTTGGAACGTGCCAATCTGCTTTTGGGCAAAGCGCGGATCTGGAAGGTTGGCGTCTCGCATGTCTTGCCGCATGCGCCGCGTCCCCTCAAACGCGCATTGTACGTAATCAAAGTAATACAATGCCCACATCAAGTTCGGGTTCCGAGGATTATGGGCCTCATAAACCGTTTCGGCGGTTGTCGGCGGCATGAACGCGCCGGGGCTTTCAATAACCATCTTATCTTCAAACATTTTCACAAAAATATTCATGTGTTTTAAATTGTATGATCTGTGCACTGCTGCATTGACAACAGCCTCCAACCAAACTGCCCTAGGATATTCTGGATTAGTCGCAAATCTTCCGTCAGGGCTAAGTCTCGTAAAGTTCCTAATCTGAGAGGCGATGAACTGGTCTGCTTCTGCTATCTGACGCGCCAACGGTCCCTCGAAAAGTCTGTCGGCAACGTTGTTCAGATTGCCTCCAAATTTCTCTTCAACACCATCATACCGAATGACACGGATGTACGCCCCGGGGGCGACCACCCTTGGATCTCGTGCAAATAACAAGGCACAGGCGAGGTTCGGCTCAAACCCGGATCGGCCTTTTTTGCCGAGCTTCGTAAGCAACAGCACATCCTCAACAGAATATGGCTGCGCCAATCGGCGTTTTGTAACATACTGATCACGGTACTGTGCCATGAGAACAACATCAAAGTCGTCTGGGTACTTGAGCGCGCTTACCTTTTCCGACTCGACGTCCAGCTCACCCTTATTCAGGCGCACCTCGCGCTTTTCTGCCTCTGTCAATTTCCTCTTCTGATCGCCCTCACGAACAAACGCATTCCCGTCAACGGTCTCAACGAGCTTGTCTTCTCGATATTGGACGCGCAGCGCAATAATAAAGTCGTCTTCCCCCCTTTTGTTGGTAACTTTTACTTTCTTGATGTCGAAGCGGGCATCTGAACAGAGGCGCCTAACAGTTTCAATTTCGTTGATGTGCTCTTGTTCAATGCTCTTGCAGCCAGAGATGGCGCCATCATCATCGACGCCTACGAAAATAATTCCGCCTGAAGGTTGGGTGTTAGCCCACATAGAAAGATTGTCTGCAAGGTCTTTCCTGGATACAGCGGCTCTCTTCCTTTCGATGCGACTGTCCTCCTTGAACCGCTCAACCGCTGCCTGATCCAGGCCGTCGAATATATCGTCGGGCGTCCAAAGCTGCGGCAGCGTGTCCAAGGGGGCGTTGAAGTCGAACGTAAGCTGGTTGCCCGCCAAGCTTTTTCTCCCTGTCGACTACATGTCGACTGCATGTCGACTTGGGCCAAAAAGCCCTGATTTTACAACAGATTGCTCTCGACACTCGTCTCGCCACCTACCGGCGGGATGGCTTAGATCGCGTCAGAGCGAGCTAATCGATACGTGAGGCGCTTGCCAACCACGCCTTTCAGAGCCCGGTCGGTCCGCTCCACATCGCCAATGCCAAGCTTGACCCTGTGATTGTAGCGGAAATCGAATTCCGCCAGATACCGGTGCAGGTGCTGCTTGCCGCAGTGCTGATAGACGCCCTTCATGCCGCGCTTAAAGACGGAGAAGTAGCCTTCGACCGTGTTCGTATGGACGATGCCGCGCACGTACTCCCCCTGACGGTGGGACGTGATCTGATGATCGATGAAGCCCTTGCCGAGCTTCACGTAATGGCCTGCCTCGTCGGTGAAGAGGCTGGCTTCCTTGGCGATGTTCGCGGCCAGGATCGGCTTCACCGTATCGGGCTTGAGGTCATCGACAACAACGGAGCGAACCTGCTTCGTCTCGCGATCCACAAGGCTCAGCACCTTCATCTTATGGTGATAGGCGCGCTTCTTCGGCTTGCCGGGCTCGCGACCGATGAACGTCTCATCGGCTTCCACGATGCCGCCAGCGCCGGGCATGCCATCAACGCCACCGAATGGGGCTAGAGCGCCTTCGCGCATGGCCTCACGGATACGGTGCGCGAGGAACCATGCGGTCTTGTACTGAACCTCAAGCACGCGGTGCAGTTGGTGCGCGCTGATGCCCTTCTTGGAAGAGCACATCAGATGCACGGCCTGTAGCATTTTATGCAGCGGCATGCGGGCGTGCTCGAAGACGGTGCCAACCTTGACCGTGAACTGCTTCTTGCAGTCGCCGCACTTGTGGAGGCCCATGCGGACGCGGGCTTCCTTGTTCGCCTTGATTTTGCCGATGCGGCCCATGCCGCCGCAGTGTGGGCACGCCGGGCCCTGCGGCCAAAGCGTCTTCTCAAGCCAATCGAAGGCGGCTTCTTCGCAGTGAAACTGGGGCTGGCTGAGAACGGACATAACTCGGGCTCCGACGCTCAAGCTGTACCGCGCGAACGCCGGGTTTGCAAGCTACATAATCGCCAAATGATTGGCCTCTGCTGTCCTTCCCGGTCGAGTGCCGCAGGACGATACCGTCGCGCTCCCTCTCCATGAAACCGGACACTGTCGGCCTTGCCCGTCTTCTGCATGCGGAGGATGCGGAAACTTTACGATGTGTGGGAAGTGCGCAACAGGCCCGCGCCGAAATCGGCCGGGCAACGGGAATGAGGCTCTGCCGCCGGAGGCGATCGCGACCCTCCGGCAGCAGATCGGAGCCGATCTGCGCGACCTCTACCGGCCCGATCGATCGGTCTCGGGCGCCCCGTAAAACGGCTTGTCTTGGACGGATGCGGACATTTGTGAAACGGGGCGTGTGCGCGCCGTCGATATGCAACACCCTCGGGAAAAGCTTATGACACCATTGCCGCGGCTGGTTTCGCGTCTAGGATCATTTGACTTCACCAATGGACCACGCCGTGATGCGCCTCGTCAGACGGATTTGTGTCGCCGGCTTCGCCGGTGGCCTCGCGCTCGGCCTGGCCGGCCCGGGCTCGGCCCAGCAGATCGGTGCGACGACGGTCGTGAAGAACGACGTGTCCCGCCTGAAGGGCGCGCAGAAGAACAGCCTCGCCGAGGGCGACACGGTGTTCCGCGACGAGGCGGTGCAGACCGGCGCGGACAGCCTCGCCAAGCTCGTCTTCCTCGACCAGACCAATCTCTCGATCGGGCCGAACGCGCGCATCACGCTCAACCAATACGTCTATTCGGAGGAGCGCCCCGCCGGGAAGGTGGCGCTCAACCTGCTGAAGGGCACCTACCGCTTCGTCACCGGCGACCTCGACAAGAAGGCCTACGAGATCAAGACGCCCGTCGCGACGATCGGCGTCCGGGGAACGGTGTTCGATGTCTGGACGACGGGCGCGCGCTCGGTGATCACCCTCGTCGATGGCGAGGTCCGGGTCTGCACGCGCCAAGCCAGCCCGCAGGCCTGCCTCACCCTGGACCAGCCCGGCTCGGTCGTCATCGTGACCGCCGGCGGCGTGACCCCGGCCCGGCCCGGCTCCGCGACGCGTTTCAGCTTCGGCGGCTATTGCGGAGCCAATCCGGGCCTGTGCACGCCGACCCGCTTCTCGGAGAGGGGTGGCGGACCGCCACCGGCCGCCTTCGCCGCCTTGTGCGGCCGCTGAGGCCCATTCCGAACGCGAGCGTGCGGAGCCGCTTCCGGCCGAGTGTCCTGGCTTGGGTTTCCGTTGGATCGGTGCCGATCGAACAGTGGGTGCCATGGTGGGACGTCAGACAGCGTCGTCGAGCGTCGAACTGAGGCCGGGACCGTATTGGAAGCGCCGTGACATCGCCTCGGGAGCGATGACCGCGTTCAACGCCTCCGCCACCCATCCGGCAGGCCGCCGGGAATCTTGCGGGCAAAAATGCATCATTTATTGCGATTCTTGTTTCCCGTGAAGCGAAGCTGCGGGGCTGGCTTTTGCCGGTTTTTGATTTGTTGATCTATTGGCACGGCTCTTTTGTTTATATATTTTTGCAAAGCGCCTCAGTATATTATTTTTTATAATCACATTACAATAAAACAACTGCGAATAGTCGGTGTTTTCATATCTGCGATTTATTTATCTTATGGCACATCTTATTGTTTTATATTTTATTTCTGGCCGTCGTTTATGGAGCGATTTGCTTCCATGGATTTTCTGTAATTTATTTCCGAAATCAGAGTTTTATAAATTGATTTACATTTGTGGCGCAACAACCCGTCCCGTTATGGGGCCGGGATTAAGTAGCCTGCCATGTTTATAAAGCGCAGCTTAGAGCGCCTAACAGAACCGTCTGATTTGGTTGAGGGTGATAAGGCTTGCCGCGAGGCTGGTGAAGGCCTCGTAGATGTCGGCGCGACGCTCGTATGGCCTCGTAGATGTCGGCGCGACGCTCGTATCGGATGGGTAGGCGGCGGAAGCGGTTGAACCAGGCATGGGTCCGCTCCACGACCCAGCGGTGGCGACCGAGTTTTTCGCGGCTCTCGATCCCCTTGCGGGCGATACGCGGCACGATCCCACGCGCCCGGCACTCCTGGCGCCGCGCCTTGGCCTCGTAGGCCTTGTCGGCGTGCAGCTTGTCGGGGCGTCGGCGCGGTCGACCGCGCCGGCCCGTGCTCAGCGGCGGGATGGCATCGAGGGTCGGCGCCATCTGCGGGCTGTCGTGCCGGTTGGCGCCCGTCAGCCTCACGCCGAGCGGCGTGCCGCGGGCGTCGGTGACAAGGTGGCGCTTCGTGCCCGGCTTGCCCCGGTCCGTCGGGTTCGGGCCGGTGGCAAGCCCCCCTTTTTGGCCGGGACGGAGGCACTGTCCAGGCTCGCCCGACGCCAGTCGATCTCACCGGCCGCGTGCAGGCGCTCCAACAGAACCTGATGCAGCCGTGCCCACACGCCGGCCGTCTGCCAGTCGCGCAGGCGCCGCCAGCAACTCATGCCGCTCCCGCAGCCCATCTCGGCCGGCAGCATCTCTCAGGGCAGGCCGGAGCGCAGCACGAACAGGATCCCGGTCAGCGCCGCCCGATTGTCGATCGGAGGCCGTCCGCCCTTCGGGCGCGGCCGAGGTGGCGGCAGGAGCGCGGCAATCTCGGTCCAGAGATCAGGGGNCCGGCCGCGTGCAGGCGCTCCAACAGACCCTGATGCAGCCGTGCCCACACGCCGGCCGTCTGCCAGTCGCGCAGGCGCCGCCAGCAACTCATGCCGCTCCCGCAGCCCATCTCGGCCGGCAGCATCTCCCAGGGCAGGCCGGAGCGCAGCACGAACAGGATCCCGGTCAGCGCCGCCCGATTGTCGATCGGAGGCCGTCCGCCCTTCGGGCGCGGCCGAGGTGGCGGCAGGAGCGCGGCAATCTCGGTCCAGAGATCAGGGGCAAGCAGAGGTCGAGCCATCCACAACCAACGCTTCCCCCGCCGCAGCGTGCCGTTCTGTTAGGCGTTCTTAGCCAACAAACTCATGTTTTCTGCCGGAACGGCGGTGACCGTCGTTCTGGTGGGGTTTCTCGGCGTCACGAGTTGGAGGACAGCCGACCGCGTTAGAACCGAGGTCACGGATCTGGCGACGGAGAAAGCGGCCGGCGTCGCTGCGCAAGTCGGCATCCAGATCACCGAGGCGGTGTCGGCGGGCACGGCGCTGACGGCCGGATTGTCGGGCCTTCTCGAGACCGGCACGGCGCGGCGATCCGACCTCGTGGCCGTCACGAAGGCAACGGTCCTGCGCTATCCGAACGTCTACAATGCCTGGATGGTCGACACGCTCGAGCGCCTGTCCGAGGCGAGATTGTCCGGCACCGAGGCTTCGAACGCGAAGGGCTTCTTCACCCCGAACTGGACCAAGACCTCGACCGGTACGCTCGAGTTGTTGCCCTTCAACTATGACGGCACCGAGCAATGGTACAAGGCACCGATCGCCTCCGGCAAAAGCCTCGTGACGGAGCCCTACGTCACCACCCGGGGTGATCTCGTGACGTCGATCTCGGCCCCCGTCAGTGTGGGCGGGCGCGTCGTCGGCGTCGGCGGCGTTGATATCAATCTCGACAAACTGCCGGAGATGCTGAGCGCGCTGCACCCGTTCGGCAGCGGGCGCGTGATGCTGCTGTCCAACACCGGCAAGTGGGTCCTGCCGCCCAACAAGGGCCAGGAGATGAAGCCCTATTCCGATTTCGAGGCCGACAAGGTCAAGGCATCCCTGTCGGATGGGAAGATGCGGATTCTCACCGGCAGCCCGGACGGGTCGCTTCGACTGATCTACCCGTTCACGACGCCGGGGATGAACACGACCTGGGCCGTGGTGATGGATGTGCCCGAGCACGTCATCTCGCAGCCGATCTACCGGCAACTCGCCGAGACGGCCGCCGGCGGGGTCGCCGTCCTCCTCGTCGTGCTCGTCACGATCTTCGCGATGTCGAAGATCCTGATCGACCGTCCGCTGAAGCGATCGATCCAGACGATCGAGGCGCTGATCAACCGGCGCTACGACGTCGCCATCGCGGATGCCGATCGCGCCGACGAGGTGGGCGCGATCGCCAAGGCGTTGGAGGTGTTCCGGGACAAGGCGCATCAGGCCGAGTTGCTGGCCGTGGAGCAGGAAGCGCAGCAGCAGCGCCAGTTGTCGCGCGCGGAGTCGATCCGCAGCCATTCGCAGAGCTTCGACGGCACGGTGTCGCGCCTGACCGAAGCGGTGCTGACGCTCGTGAACGACCTCGACGCGGCCTCCTCGAACCTCTCCAGCGGTGCCGACTCGACCAGCATGCGCAGCGCGTCCGTGGCGGCCGCCTCCGAGCAGACCTCGGCCAATGTCGCGGCCGTCGCCTCCGCGGCGGAGGAACTGCTCGCCTCGGTTCACGAGATCGGACGGCAGATGACGCTCTCCACGGAGATCGCCGCGAACGCCGTCACCCAGGCCCAGCAGGCCAATGTGAAGGTCGATGCCCTCGCCGAGGCCGCCCACCGCATCAGCGAGGTCATCAAGCTCATCTCCACCATCGCCGCGCAGACCAACCTGCTGGCGCTGAACGCCACCATCGAGGCGGCGCGTGCGGGTGAGGCCGGGCGCGGCTTCGCCGTGGTCGCGGCGGAGGTGAAGGAGCTGGCCAACCAGACCTCGCGCGCAACCGAAGAGATCGGCGTACAGGTCGAGGCGGTCCAGACCGGCACGGGGGACGCCGTGCGGGCGATCCAGGGCATCTCCGGCACGATCCAGAAGATGAACGAGATTTCCCGGTCTATCCAGGAATCCGCATCGCAACAGGGGCTGGCGATGCACGAGATCGCCCGCAACATCCAGGAGGCCTCGGCCGGCACCCGCGAAGTCTCGGCCAGCATCTCCGCCGTCTCGCGCTCCGCGAGCGAAACCGGCGAGACGGCCCAGGTCGTGAGTTCCGCCGCGGTGACCCTTCAGGACAAGTCGAACGAACTGCGCCAGGAGGTTCTGTCCTTCCTGTCGAACGTTCGAGCCGCTGGCTGACGGCCGAAGCCCGATCCGAGCTGAGGGCCTCGGGCGGGCGTCTCTGAGCCACCGTGTTGGCGTGCATTCCGACGAGCGGGCGACCGCTTCGTCGGAATGCACGCTTAAGGCCGTGCGGGCTCCATCCCCATAGCGTTGTGGACGCGGGTATGCCGCTGCCGGACCAATCGGGAACCCCACCGGGCGGAAAGCCGGGCGAGGCACGATCAGCACGACCCGCCGAAGGGCGGGCACGGGACAGGGTATCGGTGGCGGGCAGGAGCGCCCGGAAAAGAGTCGCCAGCGTGCAACACTTCGTCTTTTCCTGCGAAACGAGGCGCCGGCCTCTCCAATTCCGTCAAGGTTTGGCTATCAGCCTGGTCCGGTCACCTCGTGATTGATCGCCGCCATGCTGTCCGTCCCCCGCGCCGTCCTTTCGAAGCACCGTGAGATTTCCGCGCTGCTCGCCACCTATGCGATGTTCCTCAGCGGCGTATGGATTCTGGCCTGGGCGGCCTAAGCCCCTGATCGAACGCAGCCTGCCGCCCCGGCACAGGCGCCGCGACTTCCACACGATCAGAATCGCCGCCGTTCATCGGTCGCGATCCGCTCGGACGGTGCGAGGGCCGTGAGCGGCGGCGTGTGTTCGTCGAGGAAGGCGTCGGGCAGCTTGTTCCGCCCCCGTGCCGGATCGGGGGGTCGCTGAAGGCGTCGACGCTTCGGCAGATTAGGTGGAGCGGGCGATCGGGATCGAACCGACGACATTCAGCTTGGGAAGCTGACGTTCTACCACTGAACTACGCCCGCATCCGGCCGCTCGTGGAGCGATGATGCGCTCTTGAGGCAGCGGGTGATTCCGAGCGCGAGGCTTCGGAAGCACCCCATTTTCATAAGCGATGGCGGACGCCTGTCCACCCCTAAAATGCGTCGGTGTCGCGCTGCTGTGTCCGGTGGCCGACGCTGCGGCCGGCGATCAGCCAGTAGACCAGACCGGAGACGGCGCCTGTGACGAGGAGGATGGCGGCCAGCCGTGCTTCCGCGGCGGATGCCACCGATCCGGTGGCCGGTGGCGGGCCGCCGCGGGCGAGCCAGGGCAGGAGCGCCGTGAGGCCGCCCGTCGCGCCGCCGTACCAGAACGGAGAGCGCAGCCCCAGCGTCTCGCCGACGAGCGCGGCCAGCGTCGGCGGCAGGATCAGCAGGAGGCTAAGCGCCTGGGCGAACAGGGTCACGGCCATCACCGCCATGCCCGGCGGAACGCCTTGCGCGAGATCCGACAGGCCGGCGAAGAGGCCGACGAGGCCGAGTTCGCCCAACGCCTCGCGAAAGTTCGGATCGAGAAGCACCCCGGCGCCGAGCGTCAGGGCACCGGCCGGGATGGCCACGATCAGGGCGAAGGCGGCCAGGAGGAGGCGTCCGAGCCATGTCATCGGCGATCGGGTCTCCCTGTTGCGCCGTCGGGGTGATGGCGGCTGGGCGATCGATAGTCCGACGGGGCCGGATCGGGCAACCGACCTTACGCTGTCTTGCCGGCGGGGTTCGTCCGCCCCGCGTGAAACCAGCATCGGACCGATGGGATCGGCCGGATGCCGGAGGCGTGCTCAGCAGTCGAGCGTGGTGTCGCGCTCCCACTGGGTGAGGTGGCGGCAGTAATCGTCCCATTCCTGGCGCTTGAGTTTGAGGTAGCTCGGCACGAAGGCACCCAAGGACTCGTTCAGCACCGAGCTCGCTTCGAGGGCGCGCAGGGCATCGAGCAGGTTGAGCGGCAGGCGCTTGACGTCCTCCACTGTGTGCCCGTCCGTGTACATGTTGATGTCGAGGCGCTGGCCCGGATCGCGCTGATTGCGGATGCCGTCGAGGCCAGCGGCGAGGAGGCCCGCCTGGAGCAGGTAGGGGTTGGCCGCCCCGTCCGCGAGGCGGAACTCGAAGCGCCCGCCATCGGGGATGCGGATCATGTGGGTGCGGTTGTTGCCCGTATAGGTCACCGTGTTCGGCGCCCAGGTCGCACCGGAGGTGGTGCGCGGCGCGTTGATGCGCTTGTAGGAATTCACGCAAGGGTTTGTCAGCGCGGCCAGCGCGTCGGCGGAGTGGATCAGACCGCCGATGAAATGATAGCCCAGCTGCGACATCCCGATCTCGTCCGAGCGATCGGAAAAGACGTTCTGGCCGTCGCGCCAGAGCGAGACGTGGGCGTGGCAGCCGGAGCCCGTCAGGTCCATGAAGGGCTTGGGCATGAAGGTCGCGCGGAAGCCGTGCTTCTCGGCGATCGAGCGGGTCATGTATTTGAAGAAGGCGTGCCGGTCGGCGGTGATCAGCGCGTCGTCATAGTCCCAGTTCATCTCGAACTGGCCGTTCGCGTCCTCATGGTCGTTCTGGTACGGCTTCCAGCCGAGGCTCAGCATCGCGTCGCAGATCTCGGTGATGACCTCGTAGCGGCGCATCAGGGCGGATTGGTCGTAGCAGGGCTTGGTCTGCTTATCGGCCATGTCCGCGGGCTCCGAGCCGCAGGGCGTGATCAGGAAGAACTCGCACTCGACGCCGCTCTTCATCTGCAGCCCCTCGCGGGCCGCGTCCTTGATGAGGCGTTTGAGGATGTTGCGCGGGCCCTGCTCGACCGCCGTGCCGTTCATCACGAGGTCGGCGGGCAGCCAGCCGACTTCCGGCTTCCAGGGAAGCTGGATCAGCCCCTCGGGGTCCGGCATGGCCAGCAGGTCGGCATCGGCGGGGCTCATGTCGAGCCAGGTCGCGAAGCCGGCAAAGCCTGCGCCGTTGCGGCAGGTGCCGCCGATCGCGGCAGCCGGCACGAGCTTGGCGCGCTGCGTGCCGAACAGGTCGGTGTAGGACACGAGGAAATACTTGATGCCGCGCTCCCGGGCGGCGGTCTCAAGATCGTGCGTCATTGCAGGGATCCTTCCGGCTGAGTGGTGCGGCCCCATCGCCACAAAAGAAAAAGGGCCGCCCTCGAAGCTTCCGGAGCGGCCCTCGCAGATCAGATGCCGGTCTTGCCGGGGATCCAGCCGGTGCCGGCGAGCGGCACCTGGGCCATCGCGGCGGCTTCGATGGTGAGCGCCACCAGATCCTCGGGTTCGAGGTTGTGCAGGTGGCTCTTGCCGCAGGCCCGCGCGATGGTCTGGGCTTCCAGCGTCATCACCGCGAGGTAGTTGGCGAGGCGGCGGCCCGCGAGTTCCGGATCGAGCCGCTTGGCGAGTTCCGGATCCTGTGTCGTGATGCCGGCCGGGTCGCGGCCCTCGTGCCAGTCGTCGTAGGCGCCGGCAGTGGTGCCGAGGGCCTCGTATTCCGCCTGCCAGCGGGGATCGTTGTCGCCGAGCGCGATCAGGGCGGCGGTGCCGATGGCGACCGCATCGGCGCCGAGCGCCAGCACCTTGGCCACGTCGGCCCCCGAGCGGATGCCGCCGGAGACGACGAGCTGCACCTTGCGGTGAAGCCCCAGATCCTGAAGCGCCTGCACGGCCGGGCGGATCGCGGCGAGCGTCGGGATGCCGACATGCTCGATGAACACGTCCTGCGTCGCGGCGGTGCCGCCCTGCATGCCGTCGAGCACCACCACGTCGGCGCCGGATTTGGCCGCCAGCGCGGTGTCGTAATAGGGGCGCGAGGCACCGACCTTGACGTAGATCGGCTTCTCCCAATCGGTGATCTCGCGCAGCTCCTCGATCTTGATCGCGAGGTCGTCCGGCCCGGTCCAGTCCGGGTGGCGGCAGGCGGAGCGCTGATCGACGCCGGGGGGCAGGCAGCGCATGCCGGCGACGCGCTCGGTGATCTTCTGCCCGAGCAGCATGCCGCCGCCGCCGGGCTTGGCGCCCTGGCCGATGACGACCTCGATGGCGTCGGCCTTGCGCAGGTCGTCCGGGTTCATGCCGTAGCGCGAGGGCAGGTACTGGTAGACCAGGGTCTTGGAGTGGCCGCGCTCCTCCGGCGTCATGCCGCCATCGCCCGTGGTGGTGGAGGTGCCGGCGATGGTCGCGCCGCGGCCGAGCGCCTCCTTGGCGTTGGCCGAGAGCGAGCCGAAGCTCATGCCGGCGATGGTGACCGGCGTCTTCAGGTGGATCGGCTTCGAGGCGAAGCGCGAGCCCAGCACCACTTCGGTGCCGCAGCGCTCGCGGTAGCCTTCCAGCGGGTAGCGGCTGATCGAGGCGCCGAGGAACAGGAGGTCGTCGAAATGCGGCAGGGCGCGCTTCGCCCCGGCGCCGCGGATGTCGTAGATGCCGGTCGCCGCCGCGCGGCGGATCTCGGACATCACGTCGGGGTTGAAGGTCGCCGACAGGCGCGGTTTCGTGCGCGGAGGCTGGCGGTGATCCGTCATCAGTAGGCTCCGGCGTTGTCGACGTTGAAGTGGTAGAGGGTGCGGGCCGAGCCGTAGCGGCGGAACTCGCTCGGGCTCACTTCCCCGGTGAGGCCGGCGGCGGCGAGCTTCTCGGCGAGTTCCCGCAGATGCTCGTCGCGCATCGGCTTCTCGATGCAGTCGGCGCCGAGGCTCTTGACCGAGCCGCGCACGTAGAGCTTCGCCTCGTAGAGCGAGTCACCGAGCGCCTCGCCGGCATCCCCGAGGACGGTGAGCGTGCCGGCCTGGGCCATGAAGGCCGACATGTGGCCGATCGAGCCCTTCACGACGATGTCGACGCCCTTCATCGAGATGCCGCAGCGGGCGCCCGCATTGCCGTCGATGACGAGGAGGCCGCCATGGGCCGTGGCGCCGGCCGACTGGCTGGCATCGCCCCGCACGTGGACGAAGCCGGAGATCATGTTCTCGGCGACGCCGACACCCGCATTGCCGTTGACGAGAACGGTCGCGAGCTTGTTCATGCCGGCGCAATAGTAGCCGACATTGCCCTCGATCTCGACGCTGATCGGCGCGTCGAGCCCGGCGGCGATGGCGTGGCGCCCGTCCGGACCGGTGACGGCCCAGTGGGTCTCGTTGGTGTCGGGCCGCAGGGCGTGCAGGGCCCGGTTCAGTTCGCGCAGGGGCGCGGATCGCAGGTCGAAGCTCGGCATTACTGGCGCTCCCCGGAGACGGGCTGATTGGGCACCCGCTCCCATGCGTAGACCTTGGCCGGCTCGGGCTCGAACACGCGGGCGGTGTCGATGCCGGGCAGGCCGACAAGGGCCCGATACTCGGAGCCGAAGGCGACGTAATCGTCGGTCTCGGCCATCACGGCGGGCTTGCAGGCGATGGGGTCGCGCACCACGGCAAAGCCGTTCTCGGTGCCGACCACGAAGGTGAAGAAGCCGTCGAGATCGGTCAGGCTCGATTCGAGCGCCTGCTCCAGCGAGGCGCCTTCGCGCATGCGCCAGCTCAGGTAGCCGGCGGCGACCTCGGTGTCGTTCTGGGTGGCGAAGGTCAGGCCCTCGTGCCGGAGGCGTCGGCGCAGGTCGTTGTGGTTCGACAGCGAGCCGTTATGGACGAGGCACTCGTCGGTGCCGGTGGAGAACGGGTGGGCGCCGTTCGTCGTCACCGCGCTCTCGGTGGCCATGCGGGTGTGGCCGATGCCGTGCGTGCCGGTCATCCGCTCGAGGGCGAAGCGCTCGGCCACGGAAGCCGGCAGGCCGACCTCCTTGTAGATCTCCATGCGGCGGCCGGCGCTCACCACGTCGATGCCGGGAGCGTTGGCGCGCAGCCAGTCGCGGATCTCGGTCTCGCGCTCCGCCGGAACGGCGAGAACGGTGTGGGTGTCCCGCTCCGTCGCCTGGGCGGAGAGGGCCAGCGCCTCCTCCAATCCGGCGACCGCGCTGCGCAGCGCGGCAGGTCCTGGGCCGCGCAGGGTCAGCTTGACGCTGCCGGCCTCCGAGGCGCCGTCCGAGCCGTAGACCGCGAAGCCCGCGCTGTCGGGGCCGCGATCGGTCATCGTCTCCAGCATCTTGGAGAGCATTGCACCGAGCTGCGGTTCAAGCTTCGGATTCTTGAGGAATAGTCCGACAATACCGCACATCGGTGCCGCCCCGTCCGTTCGATCACTGTTGAGGGTGATCGCATGCGCCGACCGGTCCGTCAACTATCAAGAATGAAAATTTCCTGACATGAAACATATCGCCCGATCATCGTAAGGATCGATGGCCCCGGCACAGTCGCCCCGTCATCGCTTCGGCGACGGCTTTACCCCTCCGCCCCCTGCCGCTGGCGCCGTCGTTCGGCGCGCGCGAGTTCGTCGGCATTGGCAAAGCCGGTGGCGGCCGCGATCTCGGCGCGGCTCAGCGCGCTCTCGCGGCCGAGCTGGTGCGCCCGGTCGAGGCGTAAACCGAGGTAATGGCGGTGAAGCCCGCGCCCGAGGCTGTCGCGAAACAGCCGCTCCAACTGCCGCACGGACAGGCGGGCGCGTTCCGCCAGGGTTTCGCGGGGAAGCGGCGCTTCGAGATTCGCCTCCATCGCCGCGAGCACCTGCAACAGCCGCGGGTCGCGCACGCCGAAGCGCTGGCGCAGGTCCATCCGTTGCGGGCTCAACCCCTCGCGGATCTGGTTGTGCAGGAACCAGTCGCTGACGCCCGCGGCGAGGCCGGGGCCGTGGTCGCGGCCGATCAGGTCGAGCATCAGGTCGAGGGCGGCGATGCCGCCGGAGCAGGTGATGCGGTCGCCCTGGATCTCGAACAGCGAGCGGACCACCTCGATCTCGGGGTAGCGCTCTTCGAAGGCCGGGACATGCTCCCAATGCAGCGTGCAGCGCCGTCCCGCGAGCAGCCCGGCGCGGGCGAGAAGGTACGGCCCGCCGGAGATGCCGCCGAGCGTCGCCCCGTGGCGGGCGAGCCCGCGCAGCCACGCGAACAGGGCGGGATCGTCGAACTCGGCCGGGTTTCCGCCGGCACAGACGAAGACGCGGTCGGCGCTCGCACGCGCGCCGACGGCGACGTCGGTGAGGATGCCGAGCCCGTTCGAGGCCTGAACCACGCCGCCGCCGGGCGCGGCGTGCCACCAGCGATAGAGTTCGCAGCCCGACAGGGTGTTGGCGGCGCGCAGGGGCTCGACCGCCGCGGTGTAGGCCATCAGCGGAAAGTCCGGCACCAGCACGAAGCCGACGGTGCGGGCAGCGGGATCCTCGGCCCGTGGCGACCTTCGCCGGGGCCGGGCATGGTGGCCCGGTTCGGGGGTGTCGTCCGACATGTCCGGTCGCTCCCTCCGGGATGGCCGCCGCGCCGGCGCTGCGGGTTCGGCGCTACGGCCCGTGCTTGCCTCGGGCGAAGGACCGATCATGCATTTATGCGCGATTTGCCGGAAACGTGTCGCGAAATGCAAGTCTGCCGCGGGCGGTCGCGGCTACCTCTGGGATCACACAGACATCTCGAACCAGGGCGGCTTACCCCATGCGCTACTCCCTGTTCAGCGTCCTGGGGCAGGCCCTGCGCGGCCAGCGGGACTGGACCCCGCAATGGCGCGACGCCGCCCCGCAGGAGGCCTACGACGTGGTCATCGTCGGCGGCGGCGGGCACGGGCTCGCCACCGCCTACTACCTCGCCAAGGAGCACGGCATCACCAACGTCGCCGTGCTGGAGAAGAGCCATGTCGGCTCCGGCAATGTCGGGCGCAACACCACCATCGTGCGCTCGAATTACGGACTGCCCGGCAACATCCCGTTCTACGAGCGGTCGATGAAGCTCTGGGAAGGGCTGGAGCAGGACATCAACTACAACGCCATGGTCAGCCAGCGCGGCGTGCTGAACCTGTACCATTCGGACGCCCAGCGCGACGCCTATGCCCGCCGCGGCAACGCCATGCGGCTCGCCGGCATCGATTCGGAACTGCTCGACCGTGAAGGCGTGCGCGGCCTCGTGCCGTTCATCGACCTCGACAACGCCCGCTTCCCCGTGAAGGGCGGCCTGCTCCAGCGCCGCGGCGGCACCGTGCGCCACGATGCGGTGGCCTGGGGCTATGCCCGCGCCGCCAGCGACCGCGGCGTCGACATCGTCCAGAACTGCGCCGTCACCGGCATCCGCCGCGAGAACGGCCGCGTCACCGGCGTCGAGACCAGCCGCGGCTTCATCCGCGCCAAGAAGGTCGCGCTGTCGGTCGCCGGTTCCTCCTCGCTGCTGGCCGGCATGGTCGATATGCGCCTGCCGATCGAGAGCCACGTGTTGCAGGCCTTCGTCAGCGAGGGCGTGAAGCCCCTGATCGACGGCGTGATGACCTTCGGCGCCGGCCACTTCTACGTCAGCCAATCGGACAAGGGCGGCCTCGTCTTCGGCGGCGATATCGACGGCTACAATTCCTATGCGAGCCGCGGCAACCTCCACACGATCGAGGATGTGATGGAGGGCGGCATGGCGCTGTGGCCGGGCCTCGGGCGCCTGCGGCTGCTGCGCCACTGGGGCGGCATCATGGACATGTCGATGGATGGAAGCCCCATCATCGACCGCACCGATATCGGCGGTCTCTATCTCAATGCCGGCTGGTGCTACGGCGGCTTCAAGGCGACGCCGGCGGCGGGCTTCTGCTTCGCTCACCTGATCGCCCGCGACGAAGCCCATGCGGATGCGAGCGCCTACCGCCTCGACCGCTTCGCCACCGGCCATCTCATCGACGAGAAGGGCATGGGCGCCCAGCCCAACCTGCATTGAGGCTGACCGCAGCCTCCCCTTCACCGCCCTCATCCTGAGGTGCCGGAGTGCAGCGGAGGCTTTGAGAGAGATCTCCAGAACACATCGCGATCCCTGGAGCCCTCCTTCGAGGCCGCTTCGCGGCACCTCAGGATGAGGGCAAGGGTGGGGTCGGTCCGAACGAGACGAAACAGGACGACACGCCATGCGCATCCGATGCCCCCATTGCGGCGAGCGCGACAACGGGGAGTTCAGCTACCTCGGCGACGCCGCCCCCGTGCGTCCCGAGGGGCTCGATGCCTCGGCGGCGGCCATGCACGACTACGTTTACTTGCGCGACAACCCGGCCGGGACGATCCGCGAGCTCTGGTACCACGCTGCCGGATGCCGCTCCTGGCTGGTCGTGACCCGCGACACCCGCACCCACGCGATTGAATCGGTCGAGCCGGCGCGCGACGTCGCGCGGGCGCGCCGCTCGGGAGAGGCCGCATGACCACGCTCGCCCTTCAACGCGCGGAGGCCCCGGCTTCCGCAAGCTTCGGCGACCAGCCGTTCCGCACCGCCACCGGCGGCCTGATCGACCGGAACCGGCCGCGCGACTTCACCTTCGACGGACGGCGCCTCACCGGCTGCCATGGCGACACGCTGGCCTCGGCCTTGCTCGCCAACGGCGTGCGCCTCGTCGGCCGCTCGTTCAAGTATCACCGGCCGCGCGGCATCCTCTCCGCCGGTTCGGAGGAGCCGAACGCGCTGGTGGAACTCCGCTCGGGCGCCCGGCGCGAGCCCAACACCCGCGCCACCATGGCCGAACTCTACGAGGGGTTGGAGGCGACGAGCCAGAACCGCTGGCCCTCGCTCGCCGTGGATGTGCTCTCGGTCAACGCGCTGCTCTCGCCGGTTTTCGCGGCGGGCTTCTACTACAAGACCTTCATGTGGCCGGCCTCCCTCTGGGAGAAGCTCTACGAGCCGATGATCCGGCGCGCGGCGGGCCTCGGCCGGGCCGCCGACGCCCCCGATCCCGACACCTACGACCACGCCCACGCCCATTGCGACGTGCTCGTCATCGGCGGCGGCCCGGCCGGCCTGTCGGCGGCGCTCGCCGCCGGCCGCTCCGGGGCGCGGGTGATCCTCGTCGATGAGGATTTCGCCACCGGCGGTCGGCTGCTTGCCGAGCGGCGCGAGATCGGCGGCACGAGCGGGGCCGAGTGGGCCGCCCGCGCGCTGGCCGAGCTGGAAAGCCTGCCGGAGGTGCGGATTCTGCCGCGCACCACCCTGTTCGGCGTCTACGATCACGGCGCCTATGGCGCGGTCGAGCGCGTCTCCGACCATCTCGCGGTGCCGGCGGCCTACGCCCCGCGCCAGCGGCTGTGGCGGATCGTGGCGCGGCGCGCGGTGCTCGCGGCCGGCGCGATCGAGCGCCCGCATGTCTTCGGCGGCAACGACCGCCCCGGCGTGATGCTGGCCGGCGCGGTGCGGACCTATCTCAACCGCTACGGCGTGCTGCCGGGGCGCCGCTTGGCCGTCTTCACGTCAAGCGACGACGGCTGGCGCACGGCCGCCGACATCCTGGCCGCGGGCGGCGGGCTCGCGGCGGTGATCGACACCCGCACCACCGTCCCCCCCGCCTTGCGCCGGATGGCGGAAGCCGCCGGGGCGCGGGTGGTGACCGGCGGATACGTCGCCGGCACCAAGGGCCATCTGGGCTTGAGCGCGATCCAGGTCGTGGACGGCTACAACAGCACCGAGACCATTCCCTGCGACGGCCTCGCCATGGCCAATGGCTGGAACCCGATCGTCCACCTCGATTCGCATCTGTCGCGCCGGCCGGTCTGGAACGAGGCGATCCACGCCTTCGTGCCGGGCACCCTCCCCTCCGGCATGCAGGCGGCCGGCGCCGCCGCCGGGCGCTTCACCCTCGCCGAATGCCTGGAGACCGGCGCCCGGATTGGGGCCGAGGCCGCGACCGATTGCGGCTTCACCGCCTCCGCCGCGGCCGCACCGCAGACCGACCCGGAAACCGTGGACCACACCCCGCTCTGGCGCGTGCCGAAGCCGAAGGGAAAAGCCTTCGTCGATTTCCAGAACGACGTGGCGGCCTCCGACGTCGAACTCGCCCACCGCGAGGGCTTTCGCGCGGTCGAGCTGTTGAAGCGCTACACCACGCTCGGCATGGCGACCGATCAGGGCAAGACCTCGAATCTCGCCGGCCTCTCGATCATGGCCGAGCTGACCGGCAAGGACATCCCGAGCGTCGGCACCACGGTGTTCCGCCCGCCCTTCACCCCGGTCGCCATCGGGGCGTTTGCCGGCCATCACCGCGGCAAGGATTTCCGCGCCACCCGCCATGTCCCCTCCCATGCCTGGGCGGAGGAGAACGGGGCGGTCTTCGTCGAGACCGGCCTGTGGCTGCGCCCGGCCTACTTCCCGCGGGCCGGCGAGACCGATTGGCTCGACACGGTGGTGCGCGAGGTCGAGACCGTGCGCGCCCGCGTCGGGATCTGCGACGTCTCCACGCTCGGCAAGATCGACATCCAGGGCCGCGACGCGCTGGCCTTCATCGAGCGGGTCTGTGCCAACCCCTTCGCGACGCTCGCCATCGGCAGTGCCCGCTACGCCGTGCTCCTGCGCGAGGACGGCCTCATCATGGATGACGGCACGATCGCGCGGATGGGCGAGACGCACTACGTCATGACCGCCTCGACGGCGAACGCGGCGCGCGTCATGCAGCACCTCGAATTTTGCCGGCAATGGTTGTGGCCGGAACTTGACGTGCAGCTCGCCTCGGTCAGCGAGCAATGGGCGCAATACGCGGTGGCCGGCCCCCGCGCCCGTGACACCCTGCGCCGGATCATCGATCCCGGCTTCGACCTCTCGAACGAGGCCTTCCCGTTCCTCGCCTGCACCGACGTCACCGTCGGCGGCGGCATCCCGGCGCGGCTGTTCCGCATCTCGTTCTCGGGTGAACTCGCCTACGAGCTGGCGGTGCCGGCGGCCTATGGCGACGCCGCGTGGCGGGCGATCATGCAGGCGGGCCTGCCCTACGGCATCACCGCCTACGGCTCCGAGGCGCTCTCGGTGATGCGCATCGAGAAGGGCCATGCGGCCGGCCCCGAGATCAACGGCCTGACCACCGCCCGCGATATCGGCCTCGACGGGATGCTCGCCACGAACAAGGACTATATCGGCCGCCTGATGAAGGAGCGACCGGCGCTAGTCGATCCGAACCGGCCGGTGCTCGTGGGCTTCCGCCCCGTCGATCCGAGCGCGCGACTTCGGGCGGGGGCGCATTTCCTGAGCCTCGACGCCGCGCCGAGCCTGGAGGCCGACGAGGGCGTGATGACCTCGGTGGCCTACTCGCCGATCTTGAAGAGCTGGATCGGCATCGGCCTGATCCGGCGGGGACCCGAGCGCCACGGCGAGCGCGTGCGCGCCTACGATCCGGTGCGCGGCGCCGACACCGAGGTCGAGATCTGTTCACCCGTCTTCGTGGACGCCAAGGAGGAGAAGCCGCGTGTCTGAGGCGATGACGAGCCTGTGGCAGCCCCGCGGCGCCTGGGAAGGGGTTGCGCGGATCGGTCGGAGCGGTGCGGATGCGGGGCCGGCGGGCGTCCGCCTGACCCTGCGCGAGGGGTTCGGCCTTGCCACCCTCATCGTGGCCGAGGGAAAGGAAGCCGACTTACAAACCGCTCTCGCGGATCGGTTCGGCCCGTCCCTGCCGGAGGCTGGCACCGCCATCCTCAAGGGCGAGACGGGTTTGGTCTGGTCCGCGCCCGGCCAGTGGCTCGCGGTGGCGCCGTCACCGCGCGATCTGCGGGATCTGCCCGAGACCCTGCGCGGGATCGCCTCCGTCACCGAGCAGAGCGACAGCCGCGCCCTGGTGCGGATCTCCGGGCCGCAGGCCCGCGCCATGCTCGCCAAGGGCGTCGCGATCGATCTGCATCCCCGCGCCTTCGGGCCGGGCCGGGTGGCGGTGACGAGCATCGCCCATATCGGCGTGCAGTTCTGGCAGCGCGATGCCGGCCCGACCTACGACCTCACGGTGGCCCGCAGCTTCGCTGGCAGCCTCTGGCGCTGGCTGGAGCACGCCGCGGCCGAGTTCGGCTACGAGGTGGCGGCCTCAACCAAGGACTTGATCGCGATCGGCTGAACATAGTCCGCCCCGGCGTTTTGTGGCTTGCTTTTGATGTACAGCGTCTCCGTTGTGGAAGTGATATTGTGTGGCTTCCTAAGATCGAATCAGGCTGCCTCACGTGATCCGTATATCACTTACATATATATTCCAACTTGCGCAGCAAATTGAGCCGCTTGGATCGCTGCAGGATGAAATCGATATCCCCTTGCGGGATATATTTATGCCGCTATTTATGGCGGAAAAATCTCTGGAGGCTTTGGTTTCTGATAGTGTATTTGCAGCTCAGCTGAGAAGCTCCTTCACTTTGGGGCACGATTTGCTTTCGCAGATTAAAAAGATCACGGGTAGAGCGGATTCGATAGATGAGCCGGTTGCGAGTTTTCAGCTTTATTCGGTAAAAAGAACATACGAGCAATACAAAATAGCCCTATTGGCCGAACTTGGTGTTATGCCCTCCTACTTTGTAATGCCGAAGGGAGGGTTTGACACCAATGCGCTTCTCGAAAGAGGATGGTTGATATTTCCTGACAGCATTCGTCTGAAAGTTCCTGAGGCTTTATTTGACTTGAGTGAGGCTGGAAAAGCCTTGGCCTTCGATATGCCGACCGCTTGTGGTTACCATTTGTTTCGGGCGACCGAAAGTGTTTTGCGAAAATATTACAGCGCAGTAACTGGCGGCAGCGTGCAGCCCAAGGTAAGGAACATTGCAGTTTACTTGAATGCTATGAGGCAAAAAGGTTTAGGAGACGAAAAAATCTTATCGGCACTAGATCAGCTTTCGAAATTGCATAGAAATCCGCTTATCCATCCGGAGATAGCTTTGTCTCTCGATGAAGCAATAGCAGCAATTGGAATGGCGCGCAGTGTCGTGACTGCGATGCTGATCGCAATACCGTTTCAGGAGAATCCGGCGTAATTGACAGGTTCCAACTTTCAGAAATCGCCTTGGGCAGTGAGTTTAATGCCCTAGTTTGGGCGGCCGAAATAGCGCCGGTCGGCGGCGTCCGTCTCGGCCAGCGGCATGACGGGGCGTCCCGTCCGGTCGATGAGGCCCCAGCGCCCGCCCACCATGGAGGCGGGATCCCGTCCATCCGAGCGGCAGCCCTCGCAGACCAACGCCTCGCCGCGTGCGTTGAACGGGAAGGCCCAGTCATAGGGCGTGGCGAGGACGAGCCGCAGCCGGCGGTCGTAGAAGGCGACCTTGCCCTCGCGCCAACTGCGCACGAGGCCCTGCTCGAACGGGTCCGGCCCGTTGTCGAGGATGAAGACCGGCAGCGCCAGCCCGTCGCGGCGCACCCAGAGACAGCCGACCCCCGGCACGCGCAGCTCGGCCAAGCCACGCTCGAAATGCATCCGTGCGGCATGCGCCGGGGCAACCCGGACCATCCCCCCGTCGCGCCGGGCGCAATGCGCGTATTGGTCGAGATCCCGACGGAAATAGGCGCAGGCCAGCGGATACGCGGATGCCGCGCCCTGCCCCGCGCCGAGCGCCGGCAACGGAAGCGCCCCAAGCATCGTGAGGCCCGCCAGAACCCTCCGCGCGACCCGATGGGAATGGCGGCTTTGCAAGGGGAGCGCCCCGGCGCGGATCGGTGCCTCAGCCATCCGCCGCCTCTAGCCGCCTTCCGTGCCGCGGACAAACCGGGCGGTCGAGGCCCGCGCCCCTACCCGACCCCGGTCGGCCCATCGATCACGCGGCGCACCCGACGGGCCAGCTCCATCCGCTTGTAGGGCTTGTTGATGATCTCGAACTCGGTGCCGCCCGCGTCGGTGCGCTCCATCGAGGCCTCGGCGTAGCCCGTGGTGAGCAGCACCTTGATCTTCGGCTGCCGCTCCCGCGCGGCGCGGGCCAGCATCACGCCGTTCATGCCGCCGGGCATGATCAGGTCGGTGAACAGCAGGTCGATGCGCCCCTCGCCGTCGAGGATGTCGAGCGCCGCCTTGGGACCGTCGACGACGGTGACCTTGTAGCCGAAATCCTCCAGGATGATGCCGGCGGTCTCGGCCACGTCGGGCCGGTCGTCCACCACGAGCACCGTCTCGGTGCCGTGCCGGTCGGCGGCGCGGATCGTCGGCTTCTGCTCCTCCTCGGCCTTCTGGTCGGAGGCGGGGAACAGGAGCCGCACCGTCGTGCCGTGCCCGACCTCGGAATAGATCTTCACCGAGCCGCCGGATTGCTTGGCAAAGCCGTAGACCATGGCGAGGCCGAGCCCTGTGCCTTTGCCCTCGCCCTTCGTGGTGAAGAACGGCTCCATGACGCGGGCCAGGATCTCGGACGGCATGCCGGTTCCGGTATCGGTCACCGAGATCACAACGTAGGCGCCCGGCGGCACCGTCTTGTAGAGCGCGGTGTCCTCGTCCTCGATCAGCAGGTTCTCGGTCCGCACCGTTACCGAACCGCCCTCCGGCATCGCGTCGCGGGCGTTGATCAGCACGTTGAGCAGGGCGACCTCGGCCTGGGTCGGGTCGATGCGGGTGGTCCAGAGATCGGGCGCGAGGACGGATTTCAGGACGACGTCGTCGCCGAGCGTCCGCCCGGCCATCTCGCCCATGCTCTCGACGAGGCCGTTGAGGTTCAAGAGCCGCCCTTCCAGCCGCTGCTTGCGCGAGAAGGCGAGAAGCTGGTGGGTGAGCTTGGCCGCCCGGTCGGTCGCCGCCCGCACCGCCTCACCGGCCCGGCGCATCCGCGGCACGTTGAGGGTGGGATGGTCGAGCAGCGCCAGCATCACCTCGTTATGGCCCGACACGACTTGGAGCAGGTTGTTGAAATCGTGGGCGATGCCGCCGGTGAGCTGGCCGAGGCTCTCCATCTTCTGGGCTTGGTGCAGCGATTCCTCCGCGTCGCGGCGGCGCGACACGTCGAGCTGCGAGCCGAAGAAGTAGACGAGGTCGCCCGAGCGGTTGAACACCGGGCTGACGAACAGCGCGTTCCAGAACGACGAGCCGTCCTTGCGGTAGTTCAGGATCTCGGCGGCGAATTCCCGATGCTCCCGGATGGCGTCGCGCACCTCCGAGACGGTGTCGCGGTCCGTATCCGGGCCCTGGAGGAAGCGGCAATTCGATCCGATCAGCTCCTCGGCCGAGTAGCCCGTCATCCGGATGAAGGCGCGGTTGGCGAAGATGATCGGGTTGTCCGGCTGGTGCGGATCGGTGACGATCATCGGCATGCGCGTCGTCTCGACGGCCGCGAAGAAGATGTCGTGATGCTGATCGACGACGCCCGAGGCGCCGCTGCCGGTGACAGGCGTATTCGGCCCGGGTGCCCTGGGCTTTTCGGGTGACGAGGGCATCGTAACTTTCCAGCGGGGACGACCCACTGGGTCGGATTGCGCGTATCAATCCGATGCGGCGACCGCTCGTTCCATGGGAAGCGACGGCTTGAACGCTTCGTGACCGGCAGGACGCCGCGGAGCGGTCTCTCAGCTTGGCGGCCGCCGGACCCGGTGAGCCGGGTCCGGCGATGACGGGATCAGACGTGGATCGCGCGCTTGTCGACGGCGAGCGCGGCTTCCTTGATCGCCTCGGTCAGCGTCGGGTGGGCGTGGCAGGTGCGGGCGATGTCCTCGGCGGAGGCCGCGAACTCCATCGCCACCGCGACCTCGGCGATGAGGTTGCCGGCATCCGCTCCGACGATGTGCACGCCGAGCACCCGGTCGGTCTGCGCATCCGCGAGGATCTTCACGAAGCCGTCGGTGGTGCCGTTGGCCTTGGCCCGGCCGTTGGCGGTGAAGGGGAACTTGCCGACGTTGTAGGCGATCCCGTCCTTCTTCAGCTCCTCCTCAGTCTTGCCGACCGAGGCAACCTCGGGGAAGGTGTAGACCACGTTCGGGATCACGCCGTAATTCACGTGGCCCGACTGTCCGGCCAGGATCTCGGCGACCGCGACGCCCTCGTCCTCCGCCTTGTGGGCGAGCATCGGCCCGGCGATCACGTCGCCGATGGCGTAGATGCCGGTGACGTTGGTGGCGTAGTGCGCGTCGGTCTCGATGCGGCCCTTGTCGTCGGTTGCCACACCCACCGTCTCGAGCCCGAGCCCTTCCGTGTAGGGCACGCGGCCGATGGCCACGAGCACCACGTCGGCCTCGAGCTTCTCCGGCTCGCCGCCCTGCGCCGGCTCGACCGTGATGGTCGCGCGGCCCTTCTTGCCGACCTCGACACCGGTCACCTTGGTCGAGAGCTTGAAGACCATGCCCTGCTTGGCCAGGATGCGCTGGAACTGCTTGCCGACCTCGCCGTCCATGCCCGGTAGCACGCGGTCGAGATACTCGATCACCGTCACCTCGGCGCCGAGGCGGCGCCAGACCGAGCCGAGTTCGAGCCCGATCACGCCCGCGCCGATCACCACGAGGCGCTTGGGCACCTCGGCGAGTTCGAGCGCGCCGGTGGAGGACACCACCGTCTTCTCGTCGATCTCGACGCCCGGCAGCCGGGTCACGTCGGAGCCGGTGGCGATGACGATGCTCTTCGTCTCCAGCAACTGGTTGCCGCCGTCATCCGAGATCACCTCGACGCGTCCGGCTCCGGCGATGCGGCCGCGGCCGTGATAGGTATCGACCTTGTTCTTCTTGAGCAGGAACTCGACGCCCTTGGTGTTGCCGTCGACGCCGCTCTGCTTGAAGCTCTGCATCTTGGTCAGGTCGAGCTTGGGCGTGCCGACATCGATGCCCAGATCACCGAAATGCTTGTTGGCCTCCTCGAAGGCTTCCGAGGCGTGCAGCAGCGCCTTGGACGGGATGCAGCCGACATTGAGGCAGGTGCCGCCGTGGGTCGCCCGCTTCTCGACCACCGCGGTCTTCAGCCCGAGCTGGGCCGCGCGGATGGCGCAGACATAGCCGCCGGGGCCGGTGCCGATGACGATGAGATCGTAGGACATGCAGTCTACCTGATACGGCGAAAGAGAAGGTGGATCGGCCAGCGCGTCGCGCGAAACGCGATGAACAGCGCTAGGCAGAGCGCCGCCAGGAACGACGCCGAGGATGCCGCAGCAAACAGCCGGTGCAGCGGTTCGAAATCACCCGCCGCGGCAGCGGGCCCGCTCAGGCGAGCGGGCACCGCGGATCGACCAATCTTAGAGGTCGAGGACGAGGCGAGCCGGATCCTCCAGGGCTTCCTTGACGCGAACGAGGAAGGTCACGGCCTCCTTCCCGTCGACGATGCGGTGATCGTAGGAGAGCGCCAGATACATCATCGGCCGCGCCTCGATTTTTCCGCCCCGCACGACAGGGCGTTCTTCGATGCGGTGCATGCCCAAAATGCCCGATTGCGGGGCGTTGAGGATCGGCGTCGACATCAGCGAGCCGTAGATGCCGCCATTGGTGATCGTGAAGGTGCCGCCCTGCATCTCGTCGATGGAGAGCTTGCCCTCGCGGGCCTTCTTGCCGAAGCCGGCGATCTTCTTCTCGATGCCGGCAATCGAGAGGTCGTCGGCGTCGCGCACCACCGGCACGACGAGGCCCTTATCGGTGCCAACCGCGATGCCGATATGGTAGTAGTTCTTGTAGACGAGGTCCTGCCCGTCGATCTCGGCATTGACCGCCGGCACGTCCTTGAGGGCGCCGATCACCGCCTTGGTGAAGAAGCCCATGAAGCCGAGCTTCGTGCCGTGCTTCTTCTCGAAGATGTCCTTGTACTGCGAGCGCATCGCCATCACCGCGCCCATGTCCACGTCGTTGAACGTGGTCAGCATCGCCGCCGTTTCCTGGGCGCTCTTGAGGCGCTTGGCGATGGTCTGGCGCAGCTTGGTCATCCGCACGCGCTCTTCGCGCGCGGCGTCGTCCGGCGCGGAGGGGGCGCGCGGCGGGGCCTTCGTCTCGCTCTTGGCTTCCTGAGCCGGCGCCTTCTGGCCGTTCTTGTCGATCGCGGCGAGCATGTCGCCCTTGGTCACGCGGCCGTCCTTGCCGCTGCCGTTGAGGCTGGCCGGATCGATGCCGGATTCGCGGGCGAGCTTGGCCACCGCCGGGCCGCTGTCGTCGGCCGGGCGCCCGTCCGTGGGCGGGGCGTCGCCGTGGCTGCCATAGGAGGCGGAGGATTCCTGGGCGCGCGCGTCGTCCTTGGCCGGCTTGCTCTCGCCCTTCTCCTCGCGGGATTGCGTCTTCGTCTCGGCCGGCTCGGCGCTCTTCGGAGCGGGCTTCGCGTCCGATTTTCCTGAACCCTTGCCGCCCTCGACGATCGAGCCGAGCACCGCGCCGGGCTCCACCGTCTCGCCGTCCTTGACGAGGATCTCGCCGAGTTCGCCCGCGGCCGGGGCGTTCACTTCAAGGGTGACCTTGTCGGTCTCGAGTTCGACGAGGGGCTCGTCGGCGGCCACGGTGTCGCCGGGCTTCTTGAACCAGCGGCCGATCGTGGCCTCACTGACGGATTCGCCGAGCGTGGGGACGAGGATGTCGGTCGCCATAATATGTCTTCACCGCAGTTTCGGGGCGCGCATCGAGCCGGCGCGGCCCCGGTTGGTGGGTCGGTCGAAAAGGGCCGGCGGCGTCAGACCGCCAGCGCCTCGTTGAGGAAGGCCTGGAGCTGGGCGAGGTGCTTCGACATCAGGCCGACCGCGGTCGAGGCCGAGGCCGGGCGGCCGACATAGCGGGCGCGCTTCGAGGCGGAGCCGGCCTGGCCCAGCACCCAATCGAGATAAGGCTCGACGAAGGTCCACGAACCCATGTTCTTGGGCTCTTCCTGGCACCACACCACCTCCGCGTTGCGGAAGCGGGTCATCTCGTTGGCCAGCGCCTTGAGCGGGAACGGGTAGAGCTGCTCGACGCGCATCAGGTAGACGTCGTTGACGCCGCGCTTCTCCCGCTCCTCGTAGAGGTCGTAATAGACCTTGCCCGAGCACAGCACGACGCGGCGGATCTTGTCGTCGCGCACCAGCTTCACGCCGTTCTCGTCGTGCTCGGCGTCGTCCCACAGGATGCGGTGGAAGGTCGAGCCGTCGGCGATGTCCTCGATCTTCGAGACCGCCCGCTTGTGGCGCAGCAGCGACTTCGGCGTCATCAGGATCAGCGGCTTGCGGAAATCGCGCTTCAACTGACGGCGCAGGATGTGGAAGTAGTTCGAGGGCGTCGAGCAGTTGGCGACCTGCATGTTGTCCTCGGCGCACATCTGGAGATAGCGCTCCAGACGGGCGGACGAGTGCTCCGGTCCCTGGCCCTCGTAGCCATGGGGCAGCAGCATCACGAGGCCGGACATGCGCAGCCACTTGCGCTCGCCCGATGAGATGAACTGGTCGATGACGACCTGCGCGCCGTTGGCGAAGTCGCCGAACTGCGCCTCCCACAGCACCAGGGAGTTCGGCTCGGCCAGCGAGTAGCCGTACTCGAAGCCGAGCACCGCCTCCTCGGAGAGCATCGAGTTGATGACCTCAAGGCTCGCCTGCCCCTCGCGCAGGGAGTTGAGCGGCGTGTAGCGCTGCTCGTTCTCCTGATCGATCACCACGGCGTGGCGCTGGGAGAAGGTGCCGCGCTCGACGTCCTGGCCCGAGAGCCGGACCCGGTGGCCCTCGATCAGCAGCGAGCCGAAGGCGAGCGCCTCGGCGGTAGCCCAATCGATGCCAACACCGGTCTCGACCGCCTTGGCGCGGTTGTCGAAGAAACGCTGGATCGTGCGGTGCAGGTGGAAGCCCGGCGGGGGCGTGGTGATCCGGGTGGCGATGTCGCGCAGCGTGTCGAGCGGCACGCCGGTGCGGCCGCGGCGGGGATCGTCCACGTCTTCGCGTACGGCCTTGAAGCCGGACCAGCGGCCGTCGAGCCAATCGGCCTTGTTGGCCTTGTAGCCGCCCGCGACCTCAAGCTCGCTTTCCAGCATCGCGCGGAACTCGGCCTTGCGCGCGTCGAGCTGCTCCTGGGTCAGGTCCCCCTGCGCCACGAGCTTCTTGCCGTAGGTCTCCAGCGCGGTCGGATGCTTGCGGATCCGCTGGTACATCTTCGGCTGGGTGAAGGCCGGCTCGTCGCCCTCGTTATGGCCGAAGCGGCGGTAGCACAGCATGTCGATTACGACCGGCTTGCCGAATTTCTGCCGGTACTCGACCGCGACCTTCGCCGCGAAGGTCACCGCCTCCGGGTCGTCGCCGTTGCAGTGGAAGATCGGCGCTTCCACCATCTTCGCCACGTCGGACGGATAGGGCGAGGAGCGCGAGAAGCGCGGATCGGTGGTGAAGCCGATCTGGTTGTTGATGATGAAGTGGATCGAGCCGCCGGTGCGGTGACCCTTCAGGCCCGACAGACCGAGGCATTCCGCGACCACGCCCTGGCCGGCAAAGGCCGCGTCGCCGTGGATGAGGAGCGGCAGCACGCGGCGGCGCTCGACATTCGGCTTGGCCTTCTGGTCCTGCTTGGCGCGCACCTTCCCCAGCACCACCGGATCGACGATCTCGAGGTGGGACGGGTTGGCGGTGAGCGAAAGGTGGACGGTGTTGTCGTCGAAGGCGCGGTCGGACGAGGCACCGAGATGGTACTTCACGTCGCCCGAGCCCTCAACCTCGGCGGGAGAGGCCGAGCCGCCCTTGAACTCGTGGAACACCGCGCGGAAGGGCTTGGCCATCACGTTGGTGAGCACGTTCAGCCGGCCGCGATGGGCCATGCCGAGCACGATCTCCTCGACGCCGAGCGCGCCGCCGCGCTTGATGATCTGCTCCATGGCCGGGACCATCGACTCGCCGCCGTCGAGGCCGAAGCGCTTGGTGCCGGTGTACTTGAGGTCGAGGAACTTCTCGAAGCCCTCGGCTTCGATCAGCTTGTTCAGGATCGCCCGCCGGCCTTCCGGCGTGAACGAGATTTCCTTGTCCTTGCCCTCGATGCGCTCCTGGATCCACGCCTTCTCCTCAGGATCGGAGATGTGCATGAATTCGACGCCGAGCGTCTGGCAGTAGGTGCGCTCCAGGATCGCGACGATCTCGCGGATCGTCGAGAATTCCATGCCGAGCACGTTGTCGAGGAAGATCTTGCGGTCCCAGTCGCTCTCTTGGAAGCCGTAATGCTGCGGGTGCAGCTCCTCGTGGTCGCCGCGCGGGGCGAGCCCAATCGGGTCGAGCTTGGCGTGGAGATGGCCGCGCATGCGGTAGGCGCGGATCAGCATGATCGCGCGCACGGAATCCTTGGTGGCCTGCTCCACCGAGACACCGGTGGCCGCGACGATGGCCGCGCCCTTGGTCGAGTCGCCGGGCTTGCCGGGCTGAGCCTTGGCCTGGATCTTGTCGCCGAGCGACTTTTCCAGGGCGCCCCAGTTGCCGTCGAGCGCCGAGACGATCTCGCCATTCGCCACGACCGGCCAGTTCGGCTTGGCCCAGGACGCGCCCTCGGCGTTCTTCTTCACCAGGGCGCTGTCCTCGCCCAGATCCTTGAAGAACTGCTGCCACTCGGGATCGACCGAGTTCGGATCGCGGGCATAGGCCGCCTGCAGCTCCTCGATCCAGGTGGCGTTGGCCCCGTAGAGGAAGGAGGTTCGAAGAAGCGCTTCGTTCGCGTCCTGGCGTGCCATCGCTGCCTGTCCTGCCGCTCGGGCGGCGCTGTCTTGAGCCTGCCGCCGCGTCGAGTTCGATCCGGCGCGTCGATCCGAACGAGGTCTCAGAACCCCGCTTCGCGCCTCCGGATCAGGCCGGGGCACGGTCGCGCCCCGACATGTTCTTCCATATGGGTCGCCCGAGCACGCGTGCGGTGCAACACAGCCGCGCAGGTCCCGGTTACAGACCCCCTCAACTCTTCATCACCTGGACTTCAACACGTCCACGAGCGTGGAGCCGAGCCGGGCCGGCGAGGGCGAGACGCGGATGCCCGCGGCTTCCATCGCCGCGATCTTGTCCTCGGCGCCACCCTTGCCGCCGGAGATGATCGCGCCGGCATGGCCCATGCGGCGGCCGGGGGGCGCCGTGCGGCCGGCGATGAAGCCGACCATCGGCTTCTTGCGGCCGCGCTTGGCCTCGTCGGCCAGGAACTGCGCCGCCTCTTCCTCGGCCGAGCCGCCGATCTCGCCGATCATCACGATCGACTCGGTCTTGGGGTCGGCCAGGAACAGCTCCAGCATGGCGATGAATTCGGTGCCCTTCACCGGATCGCCGCCGATGCCGACGGCGGTGGTCTGGCCGAGCCCCTCGACGGTGGTCTGGAACACCGCCTCGTAGGTCAGCGTGCCGGAGCGCGAGACGATGCCAACCGAGCCCGGCTTGAAGATGTTGGCCGGCATGATGCCGATCTTCGACTGGCCCGCGGTGACGACGCCGGGGCAGTTCGGCCCGATCAGGCGCGACTTCGAGCCTTCCAGCGCGCGCTTGACCCGCACCATGTCGAGCACCGGGATGCCCTCGGTGATGCAGACGATCAGCGGAATCTCCGCCTGGATCGCCTCGCAGATCGCATCGGCCGCGCCCGGCGGCGGCACGTAGACGACGGAGGCGTCGGCGCCGGTGGCCTCGCGCGCCTCGGCCACGGTGTCGAACACCGGCAGGCCGAGATGGGTGGAGCCGCCCTTACCCGGGCTTGTGCCGCCGACCATCTTGGTGCCGTAGGCGATGGCCTGCTCGGAATGGAAGGTGCCGTTCTTGCCGGTGAAGCCCTGGCAGATGACCTTGGTGTTCTGGTCGATGAGAATGGACATCTGTCAGCTCAACCCTTCTTCACGGCGGCGACGATCTTCTGCGCGGCGTCGTCCAGATCATCCGCGGGGATGACGTTGAGGCCGGAGTTCCGGATGATCTCCTTGCCCTCCTCGACGTTGGTGCCTTCCAGGCGCACCACGAGCGGCACTTCGAGGCCGACCGCCTTCACCGCCGTGATCACGCCGCGGGCGATGACGTCGCATTTCATGATCCCGCCGAAGATGTTGACGAGGATGCCCTTCACCTGCGGGTCGGCGGTGATGATCTTGAAGGCCGCGGTGACCTTCTCCTCGGAGGCGCCGCCGCCGACATCGAGGAAGTTCGCCGGCTCCTCGCCGTAGAGCTTGATGATGTCGAGCGTCGCCATGGCGAGGCCGGCGCCGTTGACCATGCAGCCGATGGTGCCGTCGAGCGCGATATAGGCGAGGTCGTATTTCGAGGCCTCGATCTCCTTGGCGTCCTCCTCGGTCTCATCGCGCAGGGCGACGATCTCGGGGTGGCGGTAGAGGGCGTTCGAGTCGAAGGAGATCTTGGCGTCGAGGCACTTGAGACCGCCCTCGCCGGTGAGCACCAGCGGGTTGATCTCCAGCATGCTCATGTCCTTGGCCGTGAAGGCCGCGTAGAGCTTCTCGGTGAGCGCGCCCGCTTCCTTGGCCTGGGGCCCGGACAGGCCGAGCGCCTTGGCGACGGCGCGGCCGTGATGGGGCATGATGCCGGTGGCCGGATCGACCGAGAAGGTGACGATCTTCTCAGGGCTGTCGTGGGCGACCTGCTCGATATCCATGCCGCCTTCCGTCGAGACGACGAAGGCGACGCGGCCGGTCTCGCGATCGACCAGCATCGACAGATAAAACTCGGCGGCGATCGAGGCGCCTTCCTCGATGTAGAGGCGGTTGACCTGCTTGCCGGCCTCGCCGGTCTGCACGGTCACGAGCGTCTGCCCGAGCATCTCGCGGGCGAACTGCACCACCTCGTCCTTGGACTTGGTGACGCGCACGCCGCCCTTGGCGCCCTCGGGCGCGCCCTTGAAGGTGCCCTTGCCGCGCCCACCCGCATGGATCTGCGACTTCACCACCCAGACCGGGCCGCCGAGCTCATCGGCCGCCGCAGCGGCCTCCTCCGGCTTGAAGATCGGCACGCCGCGGGAGACGGGCAGGCCGAATTCCTTCAGGACAGCCTTTGCCTGGTATTCGTGGATGTTCATCGAGACCTCGTCGGACGGGCAGGAGGGAGGGCTGAGCGGGCGGCTCGAGCCTCCCGCCGCCGAGCCTGACGGCGCTTTAGGCGAGCTTGTCGTTGACGCTCTTGCAGGCCTCGATCAAGCCCTTCACGGAATTGACCGACTTCTCGAACATCGCCTTCTCGTCCTCGTTGAAGGTCACTTCGAGGACACGCTCGACGCCGTTCTCGCCGATCACCACCGGCACGCCGACATAGAGGCCGTCGATGCCGTACTGGCCGTCGAGATAGGCTGCGCAGGGCAGCACCCGCTTCTTGTCGCGCAGGTAGCTCTCGGCCATCGCGATGGCGGAGGCGGCGGGGGCGTAGAAGGCCGAGCCGGTCTTGAGGAGGTTGACGATCTCGCCGCCGCCCTTGCGGGTGCGCTCGACCATGGTGTCGAGCTTCTCCTGGGTGGTCCAGCCGAGCTTGACCAGATCGGTCAGAGGCACGCCGGCCACCGTCGAGTAGCGGGTCAGCGGCACCATGTCGTCGCCGTGGCCGCCGAGCACGAAGGCGGTCACGTCCTCGACCGAGACGCCGAACTCCTCGGCCAGGAAGTGGCGGAAGCGGGCGGAGTCGAGCACGCCGGCCATGCCGACGACCTTGTTGGTGGGCAGCCCCGAGAACTTCTGCAGCGCCCACACCATCGCGTCGAGCGGGTTGGTGATGCAGATCACGAAGGCGTCGGGCGCGTGCGCCTTGATGCCGGCGCCGACCGCTTCCATCACCTTCAGGTTGATGCCGATGAGGTCGTCGCGGCTCATGCCGGGCTTGCGCGGCACGCCCGCCGTCACGATCACCACGTCGGCCCCGGCAATCGCGGAATAGTCGCTGGCGCCCGAATACTTGGCGTCGAAGCCATCGACGGGAGCGGATTCGGCGATGTCGAGCGCCTTGCCCTGCGGCACGCCGTCGACAATGTCGAACAGCACCACGTCACCGAGTTCCTTGAGACCGGCGAGATGAGCCAGCGTGCCGCCGATCTGTCCGGCGCCGATGAGCGCGATCTTGCTGCGTGCCATGGATGGTCTAGCCTCCGGTCGGAATTCGCGACGGTTCGGAAAGGGGAGCAGCGAGAGTGTGGATGGTGCGCTGCGTTCGAACCTTCGCCGATCAATTCTGATGGGGGCGGTGTTTGGCGGAAAAGCCACAGAGCTTCAACCCGACCCAGTTTCGGATGAGCGGGGCTGTACCGAGGCCGGACGACGTGTCGAACCCGGAAGGTCTCAATAAAAGCTCCTTGTTTCCAGGGGCTTATGTCGCCCCGGCCGATCGAAGCGCAGCCGGCAAGGTGTCGGTGACAGGTTTTATATTCTGTCATTGAGTGGCATCCCGGTCCCGCCGCGATGCAGCACTGAGATCATATTCCGTATTCAGAAAGTCCCGGTCCGCAGCGCCCGCTGGATCGATTGGATCACCGCGCCGAGCCGGGCGTCGAGCAGGTCGCGGGGCACATCCGCGTCGTGCTGGATCGCGACCGGATGGGTGAAGCGGTAGCTCGCGTCGAAGATGACGGCGATGGCCCGTTCACGGTCGCGGGCGGCGAAGACGCCGGTGCCGATGCCTTCTTCCACCACGCGCTCGACGAGCGCGCGCAGCCGCACGCGATGGCGGCGGGCGATCGGACGGGAGGCGACGGTGGCATCGAGATGCACGGCGAACAGGTTCGGTTCGCGGGTCAGCATCTCGCTCTGTGCGCTGGCCAGCGCGCTGACGAAGCGCTCGATCTTGTCATCGGCCGGATCGGGCGCGTCGGCGATGCCGGCGAGTTCCGTCTCCAGATCGCGCAGCCAGCGCCCGGCGACGGCATCGAGCAGGGCGTCCTTCGAGGGGAAGTAGCGGTAGACATTGGCATGGGTCATGCCTGCTTCCGCCGCGACCGCGACCACCGTCACCCGTTTCGGACCGAGCCGGGTCAGATGCTCCGTGGCGATGGCGAGCAGCCGGGCATCCGTCGAGACCGGTGTGGACCGGGCGCGGGCGGCCGGGCCGGTGAGGCGCGACGATCGCGGAGGGCTGCCACGGGGATCGGAGACCGGATCGCACGCCTCCCTCTCGCTCTCGGCCAGGGTGACGGGAAGGGTGAGAGATCCATACGGCAACATCATTTTCCCGGCACAGAGACAACAAGCGTGGGGGCACTCGACCAAGCGAGCCTGATCGAGAGCGGTGCCGTCCCACGCGCTCGCGTATCAGCCTTCCCCTCCGCGCGGCACTTTGCAACCCCTCCCGGACCCGGTTTTTCTGCGGATCCCGTTTGGATTGCACTAAAGGTGCGATCGTAGGGCTTTCGACTCGGCGTCGACGACGGTACCGGACGCTTCGCCGCGTCCGCAAAACCGTCTATGACCGCCCGATGATCTTCCCCCTGCCGCCGGCGCCGGCGCCCGGCGAACCCATCGAAGCACGTCTGCGCCGCGGCCTCGGAGCCCGGTCGATCGTGCTCGTCGGTCTGATGGGGGCGGGCAAGAGCACCGTCGGGCGCCGGCTCGCCGGCCGCCTCGGACTGATGTTCAAGGATGCCGACCACGAGATCGAGGCGGCGGCCAAGCTCACCATCGCCGACATCTTCACCATCTACGGCGAGGCCAGCTTTCGCGAGGGCGAGGAGCGGGTCATCGCCCGTCTGCTGCGCGAGGGGCCGATGGTGCTGGCCACCGGCGGCGGCGCCTTCATGCGCGAGGCGACGCGGGCGCGGATCGCCGAGGGGGCCATCTCGGTCTGGCTCAAGGCCGACCTTGAAGTGCTGATGCGTCGCGTGCGCAAACGCAACACGCGCCCCCTGCTCCAGACCGAGGATCCGGAGGCGACCATGCGCACGCTGATGGAGGTGCGCCATCCGGTCTATGCCCAAGCCGATGTCACGGTGCTGTCCCGCGAGGTGTCCCACGACCGCGTGGTGGAGGACGTGATGGAAGCTCTCGATATCCACATCAACCCGTCTCATACGACACAATCACAACATTTGACATTCCCCATGGCGCAGCAACCATCGCGTGTGCACGTTCCCCTGTCGGGTGGGCGCGAATACGACATTCGAATCGGCCGAGGCCTCATCGATGCGGTGGGCGCAGAGGCGCGGGATCTCGGTGCCCGGGCCGCCGGCATCGTCACCGACGAGACGGTCGCCGGCCTCTATGGCGAGCGGGTGCGGGCAAGCCTCGAAGCCGCCGGTTTGCGCTGCGGAATCATCGCCGTCCCGCCGGGCGAGTCGTCCAAGAGCTACGCGGAATTTGCTCGGGTCTGCGACGGGCTCCTGGCCCAGAGGATCGAGCGCGGGGACCTCGTCGTGGCGCTCGGCGGTGGGGTGGTCGGCGACCTCGCGGGCTTCGCGGCGGCCTCCCTGCGGCGCGGCGTCCGCTTCCTCCAGGTTCCGACGACGTTGCTCGCACAGGTTGATTCTTCGGTCGGCGGAAAGACCGGAATCAACTCGCCGCTCGGCAAGAATCTCATCGGCGCCTTCCACCAGCCCCGCCTCGTGCTGGCCGACACCGCCGCCCTCGATACGCTCTCGGAGCGCGAGATGCGGGCGGGTTACGCCGAGGTCGCCAAGTATGGCCTGATCGGGGATGCGGGCTTCTTCGAGTGGTGCGAGGCGAACTGGGCCGGCATCTTCTCCGGCGGGCCGGAGCGCGACGAGGCGGTCGCCGCCTGCTGCCGCGCCAAGGCCGGGGTCGTGACCCGTGACGAGCGCGAGGACGGCGAGCGGGCCCTGCTCAATCTCGGCCACACCTTCGGCCACGCCCTGGAGCGGCTGACCGGCTACGACGCGGCCCGCCTCGTCCACGGCGAAGGCGTCGCGATCGGTCTGGCGCTCGCCTTCCGCTTCTCGGCCCGGCTCGGCCTCTGCCCCGGCCAGGATGCGGGGCGCGTGGCCAACCACCTCGCGCTCGCCGGCCTGCCGACCCGCCTGCAACAGGTGCCGGGCGGGGCCGGCGACCCGGACGCGCTCCTCGACGCCATGGCCCAGGACAAGAAGGTCCGCGACGGGCAGCTCACCTTCATTCTCGCCCGCGGCATCGGCGAAAGTTTCATCGCGCCGGGGATCGACGCGGCGGAGGTGCGCGCGTTCCTTGAGGCGGAGTTGCAGGACTGAAGCGCTCCGCGCGAAACCAGCGCTCCTTGCGAAATCTCGGCCTCTCCCCGGAAATGGGCGCAGTCGCGTTCCTGCCCGAATGCGCCTATATGAGAGCTGTTCCAGCTTCCTAAGGTCTAGAGCCATGGCGACGGCGTCGTTCGACTCCGCCCCGGGCGCATCGCGCGCCCTCCCCGCAATCGAGAAGGCGCCCGAGGTCACGGCCCTCTCGACCCTGCCCGGCCGCAAGGCCTCCCTCGTCGGCCTCACGCGCGAGGGCTTGAAGCAGGCGCTGCTCGGCATGGGCGTGCCCGAGCGCGAGACGCGGATGCGGGTGAGCCAGATCTGGCATTGGATCTACGTGCGCGGCGCGCACGAATTTTCCGAGATGACCAATGTCGGCAAGGGCCTGAAGGCGCAGCTTGCCGACCACTTCACGCTGGAGCGCCCGGAGGTCGTCACCGCGCAGGTCTCGCGCGACGGCACCCGCAAATGGCTCCTGCGCATGGCACCCACCGGCGCGCATGACCACAACCGCGGCGCCGAGATCGAGTGCGTCTACATCCCCGGCGACGACCGCGGCACGCTCTGCGTCTCTTCCCAGGTCGGCTGCACGCTCACCTGCTCGTTCTGCCACACCGGCACGCAGCGCCTCGTGCGCAATCTCTCGACGGCGGAGATCGTCGCGCAGGTCGTCGTCGCCCGCGACGCGCTCGGCGACTTCACCGGCCAGATGCCGGGCAAGGATGGCGGCGAGCCCGGCCGGCTCGTCACCAATATCGTCTTCATGGGCATGGGCGAGCCGCTCTACAATCTCGACGCGGTGATCGACGCCATCGCGGTGATGTCGGACCAAGAGGGCCTCGCCCTCTCGCGGCGGCGCATCACGGTCTCGACCTCCGGCGTGGTGCCGCAGATCGAGCGGCTGGGGCTGGAAGCCAACGCCATGCTGGCGATCTCGCTGCACGCCGTGCGCGACGAGTTGCGCGACGAGCTGGTGCCGCTTAACCGCAAATACCCGATCGCGCAGCTGCTCGACGCCTGCCGGAACTATCCGGGCCTCAGCAACGCCCGGCGCATCACCTTCGAATACGTGATGCTGAAGGGCGTCAACGATTCGGATGCCGATGCCCGCGCCCTGGTGCGGCTGCTCAAGGGCATCCCGGCCAAGATCAACCTGATCCCGTTCAACCCCTGGCCCGGCTCGAAATACGAGTGCTCGGATTGGGAGCGGATCGAGCGGTTCTCGGAATTCGTGTTCAATGCCGGCTATGCCTCGCCGGTGCGTACCCCGCGCGGGCGCGACATCCTGGCGGCCTGCGGCCAGCTCAAGAGCGAGACGGAGAAGCTGCGCGCCCGCGCCCGGATGATGCTCGAAGAGGGCATGGGCGCCGAGGCCGTCTACGCCGATCAGGTCGACTGATTGTCGGGCCCCTCCCCGCTCGCGCGGGGAGGGGCTGTGATCGCTCAGGCCGCGATCGCGGCGGCGACCGGCTCGGCGGCGCGCACGTCGGCATCGACGTGGCTCTCGAAGCGCTTGAAGTTCTCGCGGAACATCGTGACGAGGCGCGTGGCCGTCTCGGCGAAGGCCACCTTGTTGGTCCAGGTCTCGACCGGCGCCAGCACCTGCGTCTCGACGCCGGGCACCTCGACGGGCACCGAGAAGCCGAAATACGGGTCGCGGCGGAACTCGACCTGCGCCAGCGAGCCGTCGAGCGCCGCCGAGAGCAGACGACGGGTGACGCGGATCGGCATGCGCCGCCCGGTGCCGACCCCGCCCCCGGTCCAGCCGGTATTGACGAGCCAGCAATCGACGCCGTGCTCGGCCATCAGCTCGCGCAGCAGGTTGCCGTAGACGCTGGGGTGACGCGGCATGAACGGCGCGCCGAAGCAGGTCGAGAAGGTCGCCTCCGGCGCCGTCAGCCCGCGCTCGGTGCCCGCCACTTTGGCGGTGTAGCCCGAGAGGAAGTGGTACATCGCCTCGGCGCCCGTGAGCTTGGCGATCGGCGGCATCACGCCGAAGGCGTCGCAGGTCAGCATCACGATGTTCTTCGGATGCCCGGCCCGGCCGGTGGCGCTCGCATTGGCGATGAAGTCGAGCGGATAGGCGCAGCGGGTGTTCTCGGTCAGCGTCGCGTCGTCGAAATCCGGCACGCGGGTGAGCGGGTCGATGACGACGTTCTCCATCACCGTGCCGAAGCGCTCGGTGGTGGCGTAGATCTCCGGCTCGGCGTTGCGCGAGAGCCGGATGGTCTTGGCGTAGCAGCCGCCCTCGAAGTTGAAGATGCCGTCCCGGCTCCAGCCGTGCTCGTCATCGCCGATCAGTTGGCGCGAGGAATCGTTCGAGAGCGTGGTCTTGCCGGTGCCGGACAGGCCGAAGAACAGGGCCGAATCACCGGTCTCGTCGAGGCTGGCATTGGCCGAGCAGTGCATCGGCATCACGCCCGCGCCGGGGAGCACATAATTGAGGTAAGTGAAGACCGACTTCTTCATCTCGCCGGCATAGGCCGAGCCGCCGATCAGCACGATTTTCTGCGAGAAATCGATGGCGATGACGGTCTTGGAGCGGCAGCCGTGCCGGGCCGGATCGGCCTGGAAGCTCGGCAGGTCGATGATCGTCAGTTCGGGCACGTAGGCGGCGAGCTCGTCGCGCTCGGGCCGGATCAGCAGGTTGCGGATGAACAGCGAGTGCCACGCGAACTCGGTATAGACCCGCGCCCGCACCCGGTGGGCCGGGTCGGCGCCGCCGAACAGATCCTGGGCGAACAGTTCCTTGCCGCGGGCATGCGCGCGGAAGTCGTCGAGCAGGGTCGCGAACTGGTCGGGCGTGATCGAGCCGTTGTTGTCCCACCAGATCTCGTTCTCGGTGCTGGCATCGCGCACCACGTACTTGTCCTTGGGCGAGCGGCCGGTATGGCTGCCGGTGGTCGCCACCAGCGCGCCGCCGCGGGCAAGCTGTCCCTCGCCGCGTTGCAGGGCCTCCTCGTAGAGGCGGGGCGCGCCGAGGTTCCAGTGGACGGCGGCGAGATCGGTCAGTCCGATCGCCTCCGGGCCGTGGGCTGCGTTGAATTCACCGATGGTCTTCACGGATAGTTCCTCCCTCACGGCCCCTGATCGCGCCGTCACGCCGGTCGGCCCGGCTGTTTCGCGTTCTCGGTAGGGCGTCCGTGCGGTCGCTCAGGGCCGCCGCACGCAGGTTCTCCGCCCCGTCCGTTCAATGGATCGGTCTCCGGCTTGGCCGTCAACTAATCCTTGGTATGGGTTCAAATAAAATTTGCACGCCGGCTCCCCATGCAGCGGCCAAGCTGTCGGAATCCTGAACGGGCAAAATCCCGGCGGAAGGCTTATGTGAGGGAAGGCGCCCGCCGCTCCCCTCAGCCACAGCCGTTTCGCACCCGCATGCCCCAAGCCGTCGCCGGCCCCGAGATCGAGCGCCTGATCCAGCTTCTCGGGCGCATGCCGGGGCTCGGCCCCCGCTCCGCCCGCCGGGCCGCGCTCCAGCTCATCAAGAAGCGCGAGACCCTGCTCGCACCGCTCGCCGACGCGATGCGTGTCGCGGCCGAGCGCATCGTCGTGTGCCGCTCCTGCGGCAACGTCGATACCAGCGAGCCCTGCACGATCTGCCGGGACGAGACCCGCGACCCCACCACCCTCGTCGTGGTCGAGGACGTGTCCGACCTCTGGGCGCTGGAGCGTTCCGGCGCGGTCAAGGCGCGCTACCACGTGCTCGGCGGCGTGCTCTCGGCGCTCGACGGGGTGCGGCCCGAACACCTCACCATCGCCCGTCTCGTGGAGCGGGCGGGCGAGCCGGGGGTGAAGGAGATCATCCTGGCGCTCAACGCCACCGTCGACGGCCAGACCACGGCTCACTACGTCACCGAGTCGATCAAGCAATTCGGGCTGACGGTCACCCGCCTCGCCCACGGCGTGCCGGTCGGCGGCGAGCTCGATTATCTCGACGAGGGCACCCTCACGGCGGCGATCCGCAGCCGCACGGCGTTCTGAAGGGCTCCGTGCGAAACCACGGACTCCGGCCGGACGACCCCGTCATACGACGCGGCAGGAAATCCGACCGAGGGCCCGTTTCCCTGCCTCCGGCGGACGCCCGCCGCGGCGCGGGCAATCGAACGACGGGTTCACCCTCGACGGCCATAACGGCTTCTTAAATCGCCCCGTGACAAAGCTTGTCGCGGACCGGCGCGGTTGTGCCGAAGGACAAGATTCCCGGCACGGACCGCTTCGGCTCGACCATGATGGATCTCCGATCAGAGCAGGATCCTGGCCGCGCACCGAGGCTTCACGAGCGGCTGGCCACCCCCTTCGTGGTGCGGATGCTCCTCCTCAGCCTCGCAGCCCTCATGCTCAGCAAGGGGCTCCGCTACGCCGGGTTGCTTCCCGCCCAGGACATCACGGATTTCGACGCCTTCCACATCGCCGGTCGGATGGTGTGGCGGGGCGACATCGCGCAGGCCTACCATCTTCCGGCCCTGCTGGAGGCCCAGCGGGCTCTCACGGGCGATCAGGCCTTCCTGCCCTGGACCTACCCCCCGCCCTTCAACCTCGTCGTGGCGCTGCTGGCACCCCTGCCGATCAGTCTCGCCTATCTCCTCTTCGTCGGCTCGACGCTCGCCGCCTACCTCCTCGTCCTGCGCCGGCTCGCCGGCCCGCATTTCGCGACCGTCATTGTCGCGCTGGTGCCGACCCTCTTCATCGCGGTGGCCGGCGGCCAGAACGGATTTCTCACGGGCACGCTGATCGGGCTGACGGCTCTCGGCCTCTTGGGGGGGCGGGCGCTGGCCGGGCTGCCGCTCGGCCTGATGGTGATCAAACCGCATCTCGCGGTCGGGCTCGCGGTCTGCGCCCTCCTGATGCGCCGCTGGCGATGCCTCGGGGTCGCCGCTGCGACGACCGCGCTCGCTCTGCTCCTCTCTACCCTCGTGCTCGGCCCGGCGATCTGGCCGGCTTTCTTCGGCGGTGTGGAAGAGGCCAAGACGTTTCTGGCCGCGGGGGCCTACCCGCTTTTCCGGATGGTCTCGGTCTATGCGTGGCTGCGCAGCCTCGACCTGCCGGCCGGCCTCGCTCTGGCGGCCCAGGCGGCGACGGCCGTGGCGGTCCTCGGCCTGATTCCGCTCGCGCTCTGGCGAGGAATGCCGCGGCGGCAGGTGATCGGCCTCGCTGCGTTTGCGAGCCTGTTCGTCAGCCCCTACGCCTACGATTACGACCTGCCGCTCTACGGCGTCGCCCTCGCCCTGCTGCTGCCCGATCTTCTGGGATGGGCGAGCCGCGGGGAGGAGGTCGCCCTGCTCGTGCTCGGCTGGATGGTCGGCGGCCACGGCTTCGTCGTGGGGGCGGTGCATGAAGCCCTGGGCGGAACGGACGCCGCCGCCTCGGTCGAGGTCTCGTTGGCCGCCCCGCCCTTCCTCCTCCTGCTCGCGCTGGTCTGGCGCATCCTGCGTCGGGGACAGACCGTGCAGGCCATGGCTGTGACCGATCCGGCGCAGACGAGGATCGGACCGGCCGGACCGGTTCCTGCCTGAGAGCCGGCGATGCACGCAAACCCGGCCCTCACCGAGGCGAGCCCGAAGATACAGGGCGCGCGGACGATCTCCGGCTGGGGCCGGTATCCCCGCGCGGCCAGCGAAATCCTGGTGGCCGATGCGCCCGAAACCCTGCCCGCGCTCCTGCGCGGCCGGCGCGGGGTGATCGCCCGCGGCGCCGGGCGCGCCTACGGCGACGCCGCCGTCGGCCAGCGCACCACATGCCTGACCGGCGCCCTCGATCGGCTGCGCAGCTTCGATCCCGCCACCGGGCGGCTGCGGGCCGAGGCCGGCGTCATGCTCGCCGACATCGTCCGCACCTTCCTGCCGCGGGGCTTCTTCCCGCCGGTCGTGCCCGGCACGCAGTTCGTGACCCTGGGCGGGATGATCGCCTCCGACGTCCACGGCAAGAACCACCACCGCGAGGGCGGCTTCGGCACCCATGTCGAGGCGCTGACCCTGCTGACGCCCGACGGGGTGCCGCGCCCCTGCTCGCGCGAGCAAAACCCCGATCTGTTCGCCATGACGCTCGGCGGGATGGGGCTGACCGGCACGATCCTCGACGCGACCTTCCGCCTGCGGCCGGTCGAGAGCGGCTGGATCGACCAGCAGACCCGCGTCGCCGCCGACCTCTCGGCGATGCTGCGGGCGCTGGATGAGGACGACGCGGCAACCTACTCCGTCGCCTGGATCGATTGCCTCGCCCGCGGGAGCGCCCTGGGGCGCGGCCTCGTCTATCGCGGCGAGCATGCCGGCCGGCAGACCTGCCGCGCCGCCGGGCGCGACCTCTTCCCGATCCCCGCCCGCGGCTGGCTCACGGTGCCGCCGGGCTTGCCGGGCTGGACGCTGAACCGCGCCTCGGTCACGGCCTTCAACGCGACGTATTTCCGCCGCGGGGCGGCGGCCGACGCCTCCGCCCTCGTGCCGTGGCAGAGCTATTTCTTCCCCCTCGACGGGTTGGCGGCCTGGAACCGCCTCTACGGCGCCCGCGGCTTCGTGCAGCACCAATGCGTCGTCCCCCGGCGCGGCGCCGAGGCGGTGCTGTCCGAGATGCTCGACCGGGTCGCCCGCCTCGGCACCGCCTCGCCGCTGGCGGTGCTCAAGCGGCTGGGCTCGGGCGGTGGGTGGCTGTCCTTCCCGATGGAGGGCTACACGCTGGCCCTCGACCTGCCGGCGACGGCCGCGACGCTCGCCCTGCTCGATGAACTCGACCGCAGCGTCGTTGCCGCGGGCGGGCGGCTCTACCTCGCCAAGGATGCCCGGCAGAGCCGCGACACCTTCGAGGCGGGCTATCCCGCCCTCCCCGCCTTCCGAGACCTCCGGCGGCAGCTCGGCGCCGACGGGGTGCTCGCCTCCCGCCTCTCCGCGCGCCTGGGATTGTGATGTCCGGAACCCTGCTCCTCGTCGGGGCCACCTCCGATATCGGCCACGCCGTGGCCGCGCGCTATGCCGAGGCCGGCTGGCGCATTCTGCTGGCGGCGCGCGATCCCGAGCGGGCGCAGCGCAACGCCGACGATCTCGAAGCGCGCCACCGGGCCGAGGTCGCGCTGCTGCGCCTCGATATCTTCGAGAGCGAGCGCTTCGCCGCGTGGCTCGACGGGCTGCCGGTCTTGCCCGACACCGTGGTCTGCGCGGTCGGCGAACTCGGCGACCAGGGCCGGGCCGAGGCCGACCCCGCCCATGCCGAGCAAGTGCTGCGGACGAATTTTCTGGGGCCGTCCCTGCTGCTCGGCCTTGTCGCCGAGCGCTTCGCCGCGCGCGGAAGCGGCACGATCGTCGGCATCAGCTCGGTCGCCGGCGACCGGGGGCGCGGATCGAACTACGTCTACGGCGCGGGCAAAGCCGGCTTCACCGCCTTCCTCTCCGGCCTGCGCAACCGCCTGACCAAGAGCGGAGTCCGGGTGGTGACGGTGAAGCCGGGCTTCGTCCGCACCCGGATGACCCGCGGCCTGCGCTTGCCGCCCCTGCTGACCGCCGAGCCCTCCGAGGTCGGGCAGGCGGTCTATGCCGCCGCGCAAGGGCGTGGGAGCGATGTCGTCTACGTGCGCAGGGTCTGGCGCCTCGTCATGACGGTGATTGGCGCGATTCCCGAGCCGGTCTTCAAACGCCTCAGTCTATGACGGCGCCGCCGACGCAAGCCGGCCGGCCCCGGCATTTGACCACCCCGGCCCTGCCGCCTATCTGCGGTTGGTGAAACGCCTTTTCAGGCTCCTGCCCGCGCTCTCGCCCATCCCAGCCCGGAAACCATGACCGTCCGCCCCCTTGTGATCCTGCCCGACGCGCAGTTGCGCCTCACCTCCGAGCCGGTGGCGGCCGTCACCGACGAGATCCGGACGCTGGCCCGCGATATGATCGAGACGATGTACGACGCCCCCGGCGTCGGCCTCGCCGCGATCCAGATCGGGGTGGCCAAGCGGGTCGTCACCATCGACACCTCGAAGGACGAGAACGCCAAGAACCCCACCGTCTATCTCAACCCGGAGATCGTCTGGGTATCGGAGGAGAAGCGGGTCTACGATGAGGGCTGCTTGTCGATCCCCGAATTCTACGGCGAGGTCGAGCGGCCGGACCGCGTCCGGGTGCGCTACATGAACCTCGACGGACAGACCGTGGAGCAGGAGGCCGACGGCCTGCTCGCGACCTGCCTCCAGCACGAGATCGACCACCTCAACGGCGTCTTGTTCATCGATCACCTGTCGAAGCTGAAGCGGGATCGGGTGATGAAGAAGTTCACCAAGGCCGCCAAGCGCGACGCCGCCTGACGAAGGTCCGATGCGCATCGTCTTCATGGGAACGCCGGATTTCGCCGTTCCCACCCTCGACCGTCTCCACGCCGACGGGCACGCGATCGCCGCCGTCTATACCCGCGCCCCGGCCAGAGCCGGCCGCGGCATGGGCCTCAAGCTCTCTCCGGTCCATGCCCGCGCCGAGGCGCTGGGCATTCCCGTGTCGACGCCGACGACCCTCAAGACCGCGGAGGCGGCGGACGCGTTCGCCGCCCACGGCGCCGATGTGGCGGTCGTCGTCGCCTACGGCATGCTGCTCCCGCAACCGATCCTCGATTTGCCGCGCTTCGGCTGCCTCAACCTGCACGGCTCGCTCCTGCCGCGCTGGCGCGGGGCCGCGCCGATCCAGCGGGCGGTGATGGCGGGCGATGTGGAGAGCGGCGTCGGCGTGATGCGGATGGAGGCCGGGCTCGATACCGGGCCGGTGGCGATGGAAGCGCGCGTGCCGATTTCCGAAGGCATGACCGCGGGCGAGCTGCACGACGCGTTGATGCCGCTCGGCGCCGACCTGATGGGGCGGGCGATCCACGCGCTGGAACGGGACGGCCTCACCTTCACGCCGCAGGCGGAGGAGGGCGTCGTCTACGCCCACAAGATCACCAACGAAGAGGCGCGGATCGACTGGTCGCGCCCGGCGGCGGAGGTCGCGCGCCACATCAACGGGCTGTCGCCGTTTCCGGGGGCCGCGTTCGAGGCCGATCTCGGCAAGGGCGCAGAGCGGGTGAAGGTGCTACGGGCCGTCACCGCCGAGGGGGCCGCCGCACCTGGGACGCTGCTCGATGCCGCTGCCACGGTGGCTTGCGGCACCGGCGCGGTGCGGCTCCTCGAACTGCGCCGGGCCGGCAAGGGCGGCACCGCCAGCGGCGAGGAATTCTTGCGCGGGGCGCGGCTGGCCGCGGGGGCGCGGCTCGGGTGAGCGCGCAAGCCTGATGCCCCGCTACAAGCTCGTCATCGAGTACGACGGCGCCCCGTTCCGCGGCTGGCAGCGTCAGACCGACGATCCGACCGTACAGGGCGCCATCGAGACCGCCGTGACACGCTTCTCCGGCGAGACGGCGCGGCTCACCTGCGCCGGCCGCACCGATGCGGGCGTGCACGCGATCCATCAGGTCGCCCATCTCGATCTTGCGAAGGCGTGGCGCACCGACACCGTGCGCGACGCGCTCAACGCGCATCTGCGGCCGCAGCCGGTCTCCATCCTCTCGGCCGAGATCGTCGGACCGGAGTTCGACGCGCGGCACTCGGCGATCCGGCGGCATTACCGCTACCGCATCCTCAACCGGCGCAGCCCCGCCGCGCTCACCCGCGCCCATGTCTGGCAGGTGCATTGGCCGCTCGATGCCGAGCTGATGCACGTGGCGGCGCAGCGGCTCCTCGGCCACCACGATTTCACGGCGTTCCGCGCCGCCGAGTGCCAGGCCAAATCGCCCATGCGCACGCTCGAACAGCTCGACGTGACCCGCCAGCGGATGGGCCTTTTCGAGGAGATCGTGATCGCGACCTCGGCGCGCTCGTTCCTGCACCATCAGGTGCGGGCCATGGCCGGCACGCTGATGCTCGCGGGCTGCAAACGCCTCTCCGCCGACGATGTGGCGGAGATTCTGGCGACGGGGGCCAAGCACCGCTGCGGCCCGCTGGCGCCGGCCTGCGGGCTGACCTTCGTCGGGGTCGATTACGACGAGAAGTAAACGTCCAGCACCCGCCCGTAGATCGCGGTGAGCCGCTCCAGATCCGCCACCGCCACCCGCTCGTCGGTCTCGTGCATGGTCCGCCCGACAAGGCCGAACTCGATCACCGGGCAGGCATCCTTGATGAAGCGCGCGTCCGAGGTGCCCCCCGTGGTGGAGAGCGCCGGGCGCCGTCCGGTCTCGGCCTCGATCGCATCCGCCACCCGATCGACGAAAGCGTCGGGCTGCGTCAGGAAGGCGGGGGAGTTCGAGGGCTGAAGGTCGAGGCTGAACCGCACCGTGGTGCCGGCCGCCGCCTCCAGCCGCCGCCGGATCTCAGCGCCAAGCGTGTCGGCGGTCCAGTCGTCGTTGAAGCGCACGTTGAACACGGCCTTGGCCGAGGCCGGGATCACGTTGGTGGCCGGGTTGCCGACATCGATCGTCGTGAATTCGAGGTTCGACGCGTCGAAATGCGCGGTGCCGCCGTCGAGCGGTTCGGCGGTCAGCGCCGAGGCGAGGCGGAGGAGGCCGGGGATCGGGTTCTCGGCCCGGTGCGGATAGGCGACGTGGCCCTGGCGCCCGTGCACGGTGATGCGCCCGGTGAGCGAGCCGCGCCGGCCGATCTTGATCATCTCGCCGAGGGTATCGGGGTTGGTCGGCTCGCCGAGCAGGCAATGGTCGAAGCGTTCGCCGCGCGCCCGCGCCCAGTCGAGCAGCTTGACGGTGCCGTTGACCGCCGGCCCCTCCTCGTCGCCCGTGACGAGGAAGGCAATGGAGCCGCCGAAATCCGGCCCGTGCCGGTCGAGGAAGGCGAGCGTCGCGGCGAGCATGCAGGCGATGCCGCCCTTCATGTCCACCGCACCGCGCCCGTAGAGGAAACCGTCGGCGACTTCGCCTGAGAACGGTCCGTGGGTCCACGAACCCACCTCGCCCGGCGGCACCACGTCGGTATGGCCGGCAAAGACGAGGACCGGGCCTGCGGTGCCGAAGCGGGCGTAGAGATTCTCGATGTCCGGCGTGCCGGCTTGCGAGAAGACCGGGCGCTCGACGGAGAAGCCCGCCCGCGAAAGACGATCCGCCAGGAAGGACAAGGCGCCGCCCTCCTCCGGGGTGACGGAAGGGCAGCGGATCAGCACCTGGGCGAGGGCAAGGGGGGAGTGATCGGACAAGGGCGGTCCCGGTGGCTCGCTTCTCCCATCCGCTCCCTCATCCTGAGGTGCCCGCGCCAGCGGGCCTCGAAGGATCGTCCAGTTGCGGTGCGATCCCTGGAGGATCCTTCGAGGCTGCTCCGCAGCACCTCAGGATGAGGGAGCGGGTGGGAAAACAGTGACTCTTCGTTGGTGGGCCAGCCCTAGCACGCACCTGCTCCGTGCGCAGCAAGCCCCCGACCGCTTCCGCTCCCCGTCCAAGCGGCTTACATGGCGCACATGGCCCTCAACTCCCAAGAGATTGAACGCTACGCCCGCCACCTCGTCCTGCGCGAGGTCGGCGGCCCGGGTCAGGCCCGGCTGAAGGCGGGGCGCGTGCTCGTTATCGGCGCGGGCGGGCTTGGCGCGCCGCTGATCCAGTATCTCGCCGCGGCCGGTCTCGGCACGATCGGCATCGTCGATGACGACACCGTCTCGCTGTCGAACCTGCAGCGTCAGGTCATCCACGGCACGCCCGATATCGGCCGCCCGAAGGTCGAGAGCGCGGCGGAGGCCGTGGCCCGGCTCAACCCGCATGTGCGCGTCGAGACCCATGCCTGCCGGCTGACGCCCGAGAACGCGCTGGCTTTGCTCGCCGACTACGATCTCGTTGCCGACGGTTCGGACAACTTCGCCACCCGCTACGCCGTCTCGGATGCTTGCTTTGCCGGCAAAAAACCGCTGGTGACGGCGGCGCTCGGTGCCTTCGACGGCTCGCTCACGACGATCCGCGCTCACGAGACCGGACCGACGGGTGAGCCGAACCCGACCTATCGCTGCCTGTTCCCGAGTCCGCCGCCGCCGGGCAGCGTCGCGCCCTGTGCCGAGGCCGGCGTGCTCGGGGCGCTCGCCGGCGTGATGGGCTCGCTGATGGCGATGGAGGTGATCCGGGCGCTGGCCGGTTTCGGCGAGCCCCTGGTCGGGCGCTTGCTGATGGTGGACGCCCGCTCGATGCGCTTCGAGACGCTGGCCTATGCCTGGGACCCGGACAACCCGCTGAACGGGGTCAGGACAAGCCCGGCAGCCGAGCCGGCGAGGCCCCCGCTTCCGCCGCGTTGAGGCAGCACTTCTTGTACTTCTTGCCCGAGCCGCAGGGGCAGGGATCGTTGCGGCCCACATCCTTGAACGGGTTCTTGACCGGCTGGCCGTAGGATTCCGCGGTCCAGGCCAGCGCACCGACCGGGTCGTCGAGATAGCCGTAGCGGTGGGCATCGAAGGCGCTCAGGTCCGGCGGCGCGGCGCTCGCCTGTTTGAGCGCCTTGCGGAACCACGCAAGATCGCTGAACTCGTCGGTGATGCGGCCATCGCGCCGGGCCGCCTCCGCCCGCGGGGCGAGCGCGATCAGCCCGAGATAGGCGATGGCCTCTTCCCAGCCGATCCAGGCCGGGGCCTCCTCGACCGCCGCGCGCGCCTCGTCGAAGCGCACGAGCAGGGCTTCCGCCTCGGCGAGGGGAATCCGGCCCTGCCGCGTCAGGAAGCCCAAAGCCGCGAAGGCCGCGTTGCGCAGGAAGTCGTCGGCCGTGCTGTCGAGGATCAGCCGGGCCAGCGCCGCGGTGTCGCCGTCGAAGGTCGAGGCGATCACCGCCGGGAGCGTCTCGGCCGAGGCGTCGCCGAGAAGCCCGTCGACCGCCTCGCCGTCCTGGCGCATCAGGCGCATCAAGAGCGGGAAGACCCGCGTGTCGCGCGCCGCGGCCAGCGCGTGCAGCCCCCAGAACAGGAGGTTGGTCTCCTCGTCCGCGATCGCCTCGGCATCCGCCGCCGCCCGCTCCAGCAGGGCGAGCACCGGTTCGGCGACCGCCTCGGGATTCTGGGCGGCCCGCTTCAGCGCCTCGGCCGGGAGATGGTTCTCTTGCGTGAGAACCGCGACGAGGTCCGCATCCATGACCATCTCTCCCTCGGCCTCTCTCGATCAGGAGCGCAGGGTCGCGCCGGTCTTCTTCGACACCTCGGCGACGATCTTGGCGCTCACCGCCTCGATCTCCGCATCGGTGAGGGTGCGCTCGGAGGGTTGCAGCCGCACCGCGACCGCGACCGACTTCGACCCGTCCGGAATGCCGGCGCCCTCGTAGAGGTCGAACACCTCGATCCCGGTGATCAGCTTGCGCTCGGCGCCCTGGGCCGCCTTGAGGATGTCGGCGGCGGCCACGTCGCGGGGGACGACGAAGGCGAAGTCGCGGGAGATCGCCTGAAGGTCGGACAGAGCCAGGGCGGGCTTGGCCTTGGTCGGCCGGTGGCGCGGCAGCGGCAGGGAATCGAGGGTGATCTCAAAGGCGACCAGCGTACCCTTGAGGTCCATCGCCTTCAGGAGCCGCGGATGCAGCTCGCCGAAATGGCCGACCACGTTCTTCGGCCCGAATTGCAGCGTGCCCGAGCGGCCCGGATGCAGCCAGTCGGGCCCGCCGGCCACGACCTGAAGCCCGCCGGTCGGGACGCCGAGCGCCGCGAGCAGCGCCAGCGCGTCGGCCTTGGCCTCGAACGCATCGACCGTCTCGGCCGCGCCGCTCCAGTGGCGGCCCGCGCCGGCATGGCGCGCCGTGCCGCGGCGCAGGCCGGTGGCGCGCAACGACTGGCCCTCCGGCTCGTCGCTGGCGAAGCACTGGCCGACCTCGAACAGGGCGGTGTCGGGGAAGCCGCGGTCGGCGTTGCGCTGCGCGGCCCGCAACAGGCCCGGCACGAGGCTCGGACGCATATCGGAGAGGTCGGCGGCGATGGGGTTGGCGAGCGCGAGATCCGCCCCGCCGCCGCCGAACAGCCGGGCATCCTCGTGCGCGACGAAGGAATAGGTCACCGCCTCCAGCATGCCGCGGCCTGCCAGCGCCCGCTTGGCGAGGCGACCGCGCCGCTGCAGCACGGTGAGCATCGGCTCGACCGCCACCGTCTCGACGCGCGGCAGCGGCTTCGGCTCGATCCGGTCGAGGCCGGCGATGCGCACGATCTCCTCGACGAGGTCGGCCTTGCCTTCCACGTCCGGCCGCCAGGACGGCGGCAGCACCTTCACCCGGTCACCCGAGCCGGAGATGTGGAAGCCGAGCGACTCCAGCGTCACCTTCATCTCGGCCCGCGACAGCTCGATGCCGGCCAGCCGCCGCACCTCGGTCCAGGGGAAATCGATGACGCGGTCGAGATCCGGAATCTCGCCGGCGACGCGCGCCTCGCTCGGGCTGCCGCCGCACAGGTCGATCACGAGGCGGGTGGCGAGGTCGAGCCCCGGCAGGGCGAAGGCCGGATCGACGCCGCGCTCGAAGCGGTAGCGGGCATCGGTGATGATGCCGAGGCGCCGCCCGGTGCGGGCGATGTTGCGTGGATCCCAGAGGGCCGACTCGATCAGCACGTCGGTGGTGCTCTCGTCGCAGCCGGAGGCCTCGCCGCCCATGATGCCGGCGATCGACTCGACGCCGTTGCCGTCGGCGATCACCACGGCGTCGGAATCGAGCCGGTAGGTCTTGCCGTCCAGCGCGACGAGGCTCTCGCCCTCCTCGGCCCGGCGCACGGTGAGGCCGCCCGCGACCTTGCGCGCGTCGAAGACGTGCAGCGGCCGGCCGCGGTCGAAGGTCATGTAGTTGGTGATGTCGACCAGTGCGTTGATCGGGCGCAGGCCGATCGCCCGCAGGCGCTTCTGCATCCACTCGGGCGACGGACCGTTCTTGACGCCGCGCACGAGGCGGAGCGCGAAGAGCGGGCAGAGGTTTTGGTCGTGCGGCTCGAACTGGAGGGTCACCGGCACGGGGCAGTGCCCCTCGCCCCGCACCGGCGGCATCGGCTCGCGCTTGAGGGTGCCGAGGCCGGTGGCGGCGAGATCGCGGGCGATGCCGTGGATCGAGGTGCAGTCCGAGCGGTTCGGCGTCAGGTTGATCTCGATGACCGGATCGTCGAGCCCGGCCCAGAGGGCGTAGGGCGTGCCGACCGGCGCGTCGGCGGGCAGGTCGAGGATGCCGTCATGGTCCTCGCCGAGGCCGAGTTCCGCGCCGGAGCAGAGCATGCCGCGGCTCTCGACGCCGCGGATCGTGCCGACCGACAGGGTCATGGCCTTGCCCGGAACGTAGGTGCCGGGCGGAGCGAAGACCGAGAGCATGCCCGCGCGGGCGTTCGGCGCGCCGCAGACGACCTGAAGCGGCTGGCCGTCGCCGGCATCGACCTGACAGACACGCAGGCGGTCGGCATTCGGGTGCTGCTCGGCCGAGATCACCTGCGCGATCACGTAGGGGCGAAGCGCGGCGGCCTTGTCCTCGATGCCTTCGACCTCGAGGCCGATCCGCGTCAGCGTCTCGGCGATCGCGTCGAGCGAGGCCTCGGTGTCGAGGTGGTCCTTGAGCCAGGAGAGGGTGAATTTCATCTCAGAACATCCTCGCGGCCGCCGGAGCGGACCGGGCCGGGATCGAAAGGCGGGGCGGCGGGGCTCAGGCGGTCAGGCCGCCGACCAGGCTCGGCACGTCGATCGGCCGGAAGCCGTAATGCTCCAGCCAGCGCACATCCGCCTCGAAGAAGGGGCGCAGGTCCGGCATGCCGTATTTGAGCATGGCGAGACGGTCGATGCCCATGCCGAAGGCGAAGCCCTGGACCTGATCCGGGTCGAGCCCGCCGCTGCGCAGCACGTTCGGGTGGACCATGCCGCAGCCCAGAACCTCCAGCCAGTCGGTGCCCTCGCCGAAGCGCAGCTCCCCGCCCTTGCGCGAGCATTGGATATCGACCTCGGCCGACGGCTCGGTGAAGGGGAAGAACGAGGGGCGGAAACGCATCGTCACGTTCTCGACCTCGAAGAAGGCGCGGCAGAACGATTCGAGCACCCATTTCAGGTTGGCGATGTTGGCCGAACGGTCGATGACAAGGCCCTCGACCTGGTGGAACATCGGCGTGTGGGTCTGGTCGGAATCGTGCCGGTAGGTGCGGCCGGGCATGATCACGCGGATCGGCGGCTGCTTGGCGCGCATGGTGCGCACCTGAACCGGCGAGGTGTGGGTGCGCAGGAGCTTGCGCCGCCCGAGATGGTCGGGGGCAAGGAAGAACGTGTCGTGCATCTCCCGCGCCGGGTGGCCTTCGGGGAAGTTCAGCGCGGTGAAGTTCAGCTCGTCCGTCTCGATATCGGGCCCTTCCGCCACCGAGAAGCCGAGATCGGCGAAGATCGCGGTGATTTCCTCGATCACCTGGCTGATCGGGTGGATGCGGCCGCGGATCTCCGGCGCCTCGCGAAGGGGCAGCGTCACGTCGATCCGCTCGGCGGCGAGCCGCGCATCGAGGGCGGCGTTCGCCAGCGCCTCTCGCTTCTGAGCGATCGCGCCCTGAACCCGGTCGCGCAGGCCGTTGATGAGGGGGCCGCGCTCCTTGCGCTCCTCCGGCGTCATCGCGCCCAGCGTCTTCAGCAGCTCCGAGACGCTGCCCTTCTTGCCGAGCGCCGCGACGCGCAGGGCTTCGAGGCTGGCCTCGTCCCCGGCCTGCTCGATCTGCCCGAGAAGATCGCGTTCGAGAGCGTCGAGATCCATTACCGCTGTCCTTGGCCAGTCGTCCGGGGCTGCCTTCGCGCGTCGTTCGCATTCCTGCAAGCGCGCGAATGGGGCGGGCCGGGGCCGTCGGGCCGACATGCCCCGGCCTGAAATGAAGAAGGCGCGGCGCTTGCCGCGCCGCGCCTTGTCAGAACTTCGAGCGTTCCGCCGTTCGGCGGAGCGATCAGGCGGCCTTCGGCAGGGCCGACTTCGCCTTCTCGACCACGGCCGCGAAGGCGGCCGGCTCGTGGATGGCGAGTTCGGAGAGGGCCTTGCGGTCCACCTGGATGCCGGACTTCGCCAGAGCATTGATGAAGCGGGAATAGGTCAGGCCATGCGCGCGCACCGCCGCGTTGAGCCGCTGGATCCAGAGAGCGCGGAAGGTGCGCTTCTTGTTCTTGCGGTCGCGGTAGGCGTACTGCAGACCCTTCTCCACCGCCTGCTTGGCGATGCGGATCGTATTCTTGCGGCGGCCGTAATAGCCCTTGGCAGCCTTCAGAACCTTCTTGTGCTTCGCGTGACTAGTCACGCCACGTTTGACGCGGGCCATGGGAGATCTCCTGGAACGTTAAGACAAAACAGATCGCGGGGGGGTGGAAGAACTTACCGCTGGTTCGGCAGGAAGTACTTCTTCACGTTGGCGGCATCGCCCTCGAACAGGGTCGTGGTGCCGCGCAGGTTGCGGATCTGCTTGTTGGTCCGCTTGATCATCCCGTGGCGCTTGCCGGCCTGGGCGTACATCACCTTACCGGTGCCGGTGATCTTGAAGCGCTTCTTGGCGCCCGACTTCGTCTTCAGCTTGGGCATTTCGCTCTCCTGAAACGCGACAGCGATCCGGCCGGCGGCCGGAACTTCGCGCTTGATGCTGCTGGAGCAACGGGAACCGCCACGGCAGCCCTAATCGGCCGGGCGGTTCGACGCGGGCGGCTTATGGCAGAAACCTTTTGGAGTTTCAATCGACCCGCTTGCGACCCACGTGCTCGGAGCCGCGCTCGCGGGCACGGCTTCCTCACGTGGCGTGCTCATTGCGTGCCGGACACCGTCAGGGCGCGACAGCGCCGGAGGCAGTCCGGCCGGCTAACATATGTGGAAAACCGGTATTGTGTGGGCTTGCAAAGATTGCCGCTCGCCCCATTCGCGGGGCGGAACCATAAACCTTGGCTGTCTGTTTCGTTCATGTCCCGCTCAGGCCGCGTCCCCCATTAGTCTCGCCAACATCCCTATTTCCTGTCACAGGAGACGTCTTCGTGCGCATTGCCCAGGTTGCCCCGCTCGCGGAAGCCGTGCCGCCGAAGTTCTATGGCGGCACCGAGCGTGTCGTGTCGTGGATCACGGAAGAACTCGTACGCCAGGGTCACGACGTGACCTTGTTCGCGAGCGGTGATTCCCAGACTTCGGCCAAGCTTGCTGCCTGCCATCCGGAGGGCCTGCGCCTTCTCGGCTACCGCGACCACACCGCGGGCCACCTCGCCATGCTACATCACGTGCATCGCCGGGCACACGAGTTCGACGTGATCCACTTCCACATCGATCTCTTGCAGTATCCGATGTTCGAGGATCTCTACCATAAGTGCCTGACGACCATGCATGGTCGCCTGGACGTGCCGGACTTCATGCCGGTCTACAACACGTTTACCGGAATGCCCCTGGTTTCGATCTCGGACAACCAGCGCGAGCCGATGCCGGACAGCTCCAACTGGCTGGCCACGATCCATCACGGCCTGCCCAAGCAGAACTGCCCCTTCTATCCGGAGGCCAAGGGCGGTTATCTCGCCTTCCTCGGCCGCATCTCGCCCGAGAAGCGCCCCGACCGTGCGATCGAGATGGCGATCCGCTCCGGCACGCCGCTGAAGATCGCCGCCAAGGTCGACAAGGCCGACCAGGAGTACTGGGACGAGACGATCGAGCCGATGATCCACCACCCGCTGGTGGAGTATATCGGCGAGATCAACGAGGAGCAGAAGAAGGACTTCCTCGGCAACGCCCTGGCGCTCGCCTTCCCGATCGACTGGCCGGAGCCCTTCGGCCTCGTGATGATCGAGGCGATGTCGGCCGGCACCCCGGTGATCGCCTTCGGCAACGGCTCGGTCCCGGAAGTCATCAAGGACGGCGTCAGCGGCTTCATCGTCAACTCGATGGATGAGGCGATCGAGGCTTGCCGCAAGGTCAAGGATCTGCCGCGTGCCGGCGTCCGCGCCCATTTCGAGGGTCGCTTCACCGCCGAGGTCATGGTCCGCAAGTACGTCTCGGCCTACGAGCAGCTCCTGGCCGGCCAGGGAAACGTGATCAAGATGCCCGCCGCCAGCGCCTTCTCACCCCAGTACGGTGAGCTGAACGGTTCGGCCCACGGCCCGATCCACGTCGCGGCGATGCCGGCCTAACCGCTCGACGAAAACCCGCCCCGGCCCTCGCCGGGGCCGGCGAAACGCCTAACTGAATGGGTCCGACAGGGCCGCCGGTCGCTGCGAGGCGATTCGGCGGCCTTCGATTTGCGAGGGTCACCTCGCTCGCATCGGATCAACGGCAAAAAGGCGCTTCGCATGGCGGCACAGGACGACGCAGCCCATCTCCACGCCGACGGCTCCGAGGGACAGACGACCTCGCGGTTCGGCTTCCTCGACGCCGACGAGAACCTGCCGCAGTATCATATCGAGGCGCAGGCCTCCCTGGTGGACCGCCCCTTACGCGCCCTCAAATACGGCGAGGCCTTCGCCGTGCTCGACAGCTACGGCGACATCGGCTGGGTTCCGGGGCCGGAGGGCCTCTACTTCCAGGACACGCGCTACCTCTCGCGCCTCGCGTTGACGATCGAGGACGAGCGGCCGATGATGCTGTCCTCGGCGATCCAGGACGACAACGGAGCGCTCAGCGTCGATCTTACCACCCCCGACATCCGGCTCGACGCGGGCGACGAGACCGCGATTCCCCGCGAGCTGATCGCCATCGAGCGCACCAAGTTCCTGTTCAAGGGCGCCTGCTACGACCGGATCGGCCTGCGCAACTACGACACCCGCCGTCGTCGCCTGCGCATCGGCGTGACGTTCGACGCCGATTACCGCGACCTGTTCGAGGTGCGCGGCTCGGACCGGGTCAACCGCGGCAAACGCACCGTCGAGCGCCGCAGCGAGACCGAGGTGCAGTTCCGTTACGCCGGTCTCGACGAGATCGTGCGCACCACCTCGCTGCATTTCGGGCCGAAGCCGCACACGCTGGAGCCGGGCAAGGCCGAGTTCGTGGTCGAACTGGAGCCCGGAGCCAACACCTCGCTGTTCATCCGCGTCGTGTGCCAATCGCACCGCGCCTATACCAGCGCGCCGGGCCCGGAGCGGGCGGGTGAATCTGCCGCCGCTGCCCTGTCGCGGGCGGCGGGCAGCCTGTCCGAGCAGCCGGACCGGTCCTTGAGCGAGGGGCGCGTCTTCGCCCGCGCCTATCGCGACAATCGCCGCGACCAGCGTCAGATCACCGCCGGCATCACCACGATCATCTCTTCTAACGATCAGTTCAACGAGGGGCTCTGCCGGGCGACCGCCGACCTCTACATGCTGGCGACCCGCACGCAGGAGGGCATTTACCCCTTCGCCGGCATCCCCTGGTACTCCACGGTGTTCGGGCGCGACGGCATCATCACGGCAATGATGGCGCTCTGGATCGACCCGAATTTCGGCAAGGGCGTGCTGCGCTTCCTTGCCGCCACCCAGGCCAAGACCGTCGATCCGGCCGCTGACGCCCAGCCCGGCAAGGTGCTCCACGAGACCCGCCGCGGCGAGATGGCGATGCTCGGCGAGGTGCCCTTCCGGCACTATTACGGCACCATCGACGGCACGCCGCTCTTCGTGATGCTGGCGGCCCAGTATCATGAGGTGACGGGCGACCTCGATACGATCCGGGCGATCTGGCCGCAGCTCAAGCTGGCGCTGGACTGGATCGATCAATACGGCGACCGCGATGGCGACGGCTTCGTCGAATATGCCCGCGAGACCGAGCAGGGGTTGGCGAACCAGGGCTGGAAGGACAGCCACGATTCGATCTTCCACGCCGACGGCGCCATGGCCAAGGGGCCGATCGCGCTGTGCGAGGTTCAGGGCTACGTCTACGCCGCCAAGCGCGGCGCGGCGCGGCTGGCGAGCCTGCTCGGCGAGGACGACCTGTCGGTCCGGCTCTCGGCCGCCGCCAACACGTTGCGCGAGAACTTCGACAAGGCGTTCTGGTGCGAGGAAATCGGCACCTACGCGCTCGCCCTCGACGGCGCGAAGCGTCAATGCGCCGTGCGCTCCTCCAACACCGGCCACGCCCTGTTCACCGACATCGCTCTGCCGGAGCGGGCTTCACGCGTCGCGGCACAGCTCCTGTCCAATGACGGGTTCAACGGCTGGGGCATCCGCACCATCGCCAAGGGCGAGGCGCGCTACAACCCGATGTCGTACCACAACGGTTCGATCTGGCCGCACGACAACGCGATCTGCGCCCTCGGGCTCGCCCGCTACGGCCTCAAGGAGGAGGCGGCGCGGGTGTTCGAGGGGATGTTCGACACGAGCCTGTACTACGACCAGAAGCGCCTGCCGGAGCTGTTCTGCGGCTTCATGCGGCGGCGCCAGCGCGGCCCCGTGAGCTACCCCGTGGCCTGTTCGCCGCAGGCCTGGGCGGCGGCGGCACCCTTCGCCTTCCTCGCCGCCTGCCTCGGGCTCGAAATCGACCACGCCCGCAACCGCATCCGCTTCCGCAACCCGATCCTGCCGCGCTTCCTCGAAGCGGTGGAGCTGTTCAACCTCAAGCTCGGCGACGCGCGGGCCGATATCCGCCTGCACCGCCACGGCGACGACGTGACGGTCTCGGTGACGCGGCGCGTGGGCGACGTGCAGATCGCGATGCTGAAGTAGGCCTTTTCTGATCATAATTGCGGGAGCCTACGGTTCCCCTCTCCCCGCACGCGGGGAGAGGGGAATTCGCACATCCCGAAGCGACCAATCGGACACCGACGCAAAACGAAAAATGCGCCGCCCCCACGAGGGAGCAGCGCATTTGCAGGGGAGCCTTGTCCGCGAGCGTGCGGAGAGGCGAAGGCCGAGACGGTTAGCGCGGCGCCAGGATCATGATCATCTGGCGGCCTTCGAGCATCGGCTCGCTCTCGACCTTGGCGATCTCCTGGGTCTCCTGCTTCACGCGCTCCAAGAGCCGGAGGCCGATATCCTGGTGGGCGATCTCGCGGCCGCGGAAGCGGAGGGTGACCTTGACCTTGTCGCCTTCCTCGAAGAACCGCTGAACGGCCTTCATCTTCACTTCGTAATCGTGCTTGTCGATGCCGGGGCGGAGCTTGATCTCCTTCACCTCGACCGTCTTCTGCCTCTTGCGGGCTTCGTTCTGCTTCTTCTGTTCGTTGAAGCGGAAGCGCCCGTAATCGAGGAACTTGCAGACGGGAGGGACCGAGTTCGGCGCGATTTCGACGAGGTCGAGGCCGACCTCCTCAGCCATGGCCAGCGCGTCGAAGAAGGGCACGACACCCCGGTTCTGCCCATCTTGGTCGATGAGCTGGACGTCGCGGACGCCGCGTATGTCCCGGTTTGCGCGCGGCCCGTCCTTCTGCGGGGCCGGCATGGCTCTCATTGGTCTGCGAATGGCTCAGTTCTCCTGTATCAACGACAAAACGGCAGCCTGAGAGCCACCGCGTCTGGCGAGCCCCGGCCACCGATTGATCCGGCTCGGCCGGACGGCACTAACTTGGCAAATCTTCTTGCCGAGTCAACTCGCGGGACTGATTTCGGTTCACCCTGTCACGTTTTCGCTCGGTTCAGAAGCTCGGCGTAGACGTTCAGGGTGCCGTCGATCATGCGATCGAGCGAGAAATTGGCCTCGACATGGGCCTGCGCCCGGCGTGCGAGGCCGTCGCGGGCGCTGGCGCCGAGCGAGAGCGCGTCCTTCAGGGCATCGGCCAGTGCCGCGGCATCGCCGGGGGGCACCCGCCAGCCGGTGCGCTGGAAGGGCTCGACATCGGGGGGCGCCAGCACCGTCTCCGGCACGGCGCCGAGATCGGAGACCACGACGGGAATGCCGAGCGCCTGCGCCTCGACCGCCGAGCGGCCGAACGCTTCCGGCTCCACGGAAGGGACCGCCACGACGGAGGCCGCGCGGAACGCCGCCGGCATGTCGGTGCAGTGGCCGACCCGGCGCACGATGCCCGACAGGCCGCGCGTCTCGATCAGCGCATCGAGTTCGCGCTCATAGGCCGTGCGCCCCTGCGGATCGCCTGCGAGCACCACGGCGAAGTCGGTCAGGCCGAGATCACGCAGGCGGGCGGCGGCCTCGATCAGCACGCGCTGGCCCTTCCAGGCGGTGAGCCGGGCGGCCAGCAGCACGACCCGCTCGTGCGGTGCCACGTTCCAGGCCCGGCGCAGGCTCTCGACCCGGGCCGCTCCGACCGCCGAGGGCGTGAACGCCGCCAGATCCGTGCCGCGGTGGATCACGCTGATCCGCCCCCCGGCCTGGTCGGGATGGGTCCGGCGGATCAGGTCGGCGGTGTAGTGCGAGTTGGCGATGACGACGTCGCCCCGCGCCATCACCGAATTGTACAGAACCTTGACGCTGGTCCGGCCCGAATAGCTGCCGTGATAAGTCGTCACGAAAGGCAGTTTCAGCCGGCGCGCGGCGCCCAGCGCGACCCAGGCCGGGGCGCGGGAGCGGGCATGCAGGATCTGCACGTTCTCCCGGCGGCAGAGCCGGGCGAGGCGCTCGACATTGAGCGCCATGGCGAAGGGGTTCTTGGTATTGGCCGGGAACGGCACCCAGATTCCGCCCTTGGCCTGCAACTCGCCGACAAGCCGCCCGCCTTCCGTGGCGACGAGCGGCCGCGCACCGGCCTCGGCGAGGGCGGCCGCGACATCGACAGTGGTGCGCTCGGCGCCCCCCGCCTCCAGCGCCGGGATGATCTGCAGCACCGTGACGCCCGCCAGGGGCGACGCCTCGGACAACTGCACGGGGCCGCCCGACAGGCTGCCTCCGGTCATCGCGTCACCCGTGGCGGGACGGTCGCTTGGAATTGGGTCATGGGGTAAGGATTGTCCCCGCGGCTTTACGGTTCGGTAAACGAAGCGTCGCCGCGTTGTTTCAGAATCACAGGATTTAACGCGCCAGTGAGCGATCCGGAGACTTCGCCGGGCGAATTGCCCCTCGTGACGCTCGATATCGGAGCCCCCTCCCCGCGCCGGCTGGCGGTGCGGGTCCGGGAGGGCGAGGGGCCGCCCGTAGTCTGGCTCGGCGGCTTCCGCTCCGACATGCGGGCGACCAAGGCCGCCGCCCTCGACGCCTGGGCGGCCGAGAACGGCCGGCGCATGGTGCGGTTCGACTATTCCGGGCACGGCGAGTCGGAGGGGCGCTTCGAGGACGGCACCATCTCCGATTGGCTCGCCGATGCCTGCGCCGTCATCGACCGCTACGCGAGCGCGCGGCCGATCCTCGTCGGCTCCTCCATGGGTGGTTGGATCGCCTGCCTCGTCGCCCGCGAGCGGGCGCGGCGCGGGGTGCAAGTCGGCGGAATGGTGCTGATCGCGCCGGCCCTCGACTTCACCGAGGCGCTGATGTGGGACGCCTTCCCGGCGCAGGTCCGGCAGACCCTGGAGCGTGACGGCGTGTGGTATCGGGAGACGCCCTATGCTCCGAAACCCGACCCGATCCGCATGGCGCTGATCGAGGACGGGCGGCGCCACCTGTTGCTGGACACGGCCCTGGAGCCGGGCTGTCCGGTGCACATCCTTCAAGGTATGGCCGATCCGGACGTGCCCTATCCCCATGCCCTGCGGATTCTGGAGCGCCTGCCCGCGCAGGGGACGCGGCTGACGCTGATCAAGGATGGCGACCACCGCCTGTCGCGGCACGAGGATATTGACCTCCTCGTGCGCACGGTCGCGGCGATGGCCTGAGGCGCTCCCCGGAAACCACCGGGGATGCGCTATCCATTTGTCCCGGCATCGTCTTTTTCCGATCGGGACGATGCCCTAGTGCAGGCTCACCGGGAAGAGTTGGTGGGCCATGGCGTTCGCCACGGCGACCTCGCGGGAATCCGTGAGCAGGATCGGCGCGCCGCTCGCCGAGAGCAGGGCGAACAGGTCGAGGCCGGGGGTCATCTCGGGAGCCTGCGGGAACAGGCTGCGCACCTCGTCCGAACGGATCGGGCGGACATAGGCGATGTGCCCCTCGCCAAGTGCGGCGAACTCCGCCGGGTCGATGGCGGGGTTGGCATTCGTGTCGATGGTCAGGTCGGTCGTCGTGACGTCGGTCATGGCAGTGGTCATGGAATGCCCTCCTTCCGAGGCAGAGCGTTGAACCGGATATGGTCCCGCATAGTGGCAGCGACAAATCCGGGTTGGGGTGGAGGCCCGAGAGACGGGCGACGCAGCCTGCGATGCATCGACGCGGTTCGCCCGCATCGGCCGTGCGCTGCGCTGGTCCGGATCACCATTCAGGATCAGGGATCCTTGGCGGCAATCGCGATCTTGCGCACGATGCGCTCCGGCTCCGGTCGTGCCAGATCGATCGCCAGCAGCCCGTTCGACAGCTCCGCGCCCAAAACCTCCATGCCGTCGGCAAGGAGGAAGGCCCGCTGAAACTGCCGCGCCGCGATGCCGCGGTGCAGGTAATGACGGGACTTGTCGTCGACCTGCCGCCCTCGCACGACCAGTTGATTCTCCTCCAGGGAGACGTCGAGCTGATCCTGCGTAAAGCCGGCCACCGCGAGCGTGATACGCAAGCGTTCAGGCTCGCGTTCGCTGCGGGTGACACGTTCGATATTGTAGGGCGGATATCCGTCGCTGGCGGCCTTCGAAACCCGATCGAGTGCCTGCTCGATCTCGTCGAAGCCGAGCAGGAATGGGTACCCGAACGGGGACGGCCGCGTCATCGTCGCTCAAACCTCCGGCAAGGTCCTGGGGGATCGAACGGCGTCGAGCCCTTGGTGGCACCTCGCGGTCTCGAGCCCGCCTCACGGCAGCGCTCTTGAGACGGGATATGGAAAGCGGACGGATGCCGATCAAGGGCGGTCGGCTGGGCGGGCAGCGAAGCGTAGACGACCCCATTTCGGGATAAATAGGCAATCCCGTCGGGATGAATGAGAAATCCCCGCTTGAAGGCCTGCCTTCTCCAATAGTTTGGAATTGCTCTGAAATTCTTAGCAAACCTTGATCAGCACCCTGCTTGTCGGATAGGCACGCCCGGAAACGTACACGGTGCTGTGGGGAGCGCTGGGCGTCACTTTTGCTGTATCCGCACATCGCCCTGCGGCGGAGATTGCGTCACGGTGATCCCGCCTCGGATGACGGCGCCCCTCGGCACCGTCGAAAACTACGGTGCGGCGCGAAACCACGGCGCGGCGAAAGTCGTCGGAACAGCGGCCGTCCTTCGGCCTTCGGGTCAAGCGGCCCGCTCCGGGTCTCCGGGGCGGCGCGAGATTGGGGAGATGAGATCATCGTGATTCAGGAAGGCTGGGGAATGAGCGATGCAGGGCCGGGACGCCGCGGGATCGGGGGACGCCTCCTCGCGGGTGCCGTCCTCGCCGCAGCGCTGCTCACCGCGATCCCCGCCGCGATGGCACAGGACGCGACGCCGGCGGCCAAATCGGACGCCCCGCCCCTGAAGATCGAACTGAACCGGCTCGAGCCCTCGGGCGAGGCCTGCCGCACCTACATGCTCGTCGACAACAGCCGCGGCCCCGCGCTGAAGTCGCTCAAGGTCGATCTGTTCGCCTTCGACACGGAGGGCGTCGCCCAGAAGCGCCTCGCCGTCGAGTTGGGCCCGGTGCAGGAGAAGAAGACCGTGGTGCGGCTCTTCGACTTCGCCGGCCTCGCCTGCCCGAAAATCGGCCGCCTTCTGCTCAACGACGTGCTCGCCTGCGAGGGCGGCGACGCCACCCGCGAGACCTGCCTGGAGCGGATCGAGCCCGCCAGCAAGACATCGGCCGCCTTCGATCGCTAAGGCCGGCCACGGCCGTCCCACCGGTTCGACCGGCTGCGACGGACGCCTATTGGAGCCACGAGGAGTCACACATGGATCCGACGTCCGTGCCCGCCGAGGCGGTCGCTGCAGCCCACGACATGTCGTTCATCGGTCTGTTCCTGCAGGCCGACCCGATCGTCAAAAGCGTGATGATTCTCCTCGTGGTGGCGTCGCTCGCCTGCTGGACCGTCGTCTTCGAGAAGATCGTGCGCCTCTCCGCCGCCAAGCGGCAGGCCAAGGCCTTCGACGCGATGGTCCGCTCCGAGGGCACCATCGATACCGGGCAGAAGGGCATCGCCGGCCACGTGGTCAAGGCGGGGCTCGACGCGTGGCGCGACCAGGATCCGAGCGAGAGCCGGGCCGAGCGCCGCGAGCGGATCGAGCGGGCGATGAAGGGGGCTCTCAGCCTCGAAGTGAAGCGTCTCCAGGGCGGGCTGCCGCTGCTGGCGACCTCCGGCTCCACCGCGCCCTTCGTCGGCCTGTTCGGCACGGTCTGGGGCATCATGAACTCGTTCTCGTCGATCGCGAAGAGCCAGGACACCAGCCTCGCGGTGGTGGCGCCCGGCATCGCGGAGGCGCTGTTCGCCACCGCCATCGGCCTCGTCGTCGCGATCCCGGCGGTGATGGCCTACAACAAGCTCTCCGGTGACGTCGCCCGCGTCCAGTCGAGCTTCGTCTCCTGCATCTCGGTGCTTGGCAACCGCCTCGCCCGTGACCGCGGTCCCCACGCCCGGGCCGCGGCGGCCGAGTAATCCCCTTCTTCGCCGACTCCTGAAACCTTCGCGGCGCCCGCCTCAGTTCGGCGGGCCGTCGCCGACACCCGGAAGGGCGAAGCCATGGCCATGGGAACCGCGCGTTCGGCGAGCGACGACGAGGACGGCCTCGACGCCACGCCGATGTCCGAGATCAACGTCACGCCGATGGTCGACGTGATGCTGGTGCTGCTGATCATCTTCATGGTGGCCGCGCCGCTGATGACGACGGGCGTGCCGGTGCAGCTGCCGAAGACGACCGCCGCCAAGGTGGCGCAGTCGCAGAAGCCCCTCGAAGTCTCCATCGACAAGGACGGCAATCCGTTCATCGCCAAGGACGGCTTCACGCCGGAGACGATCCTGCCGCGCCTGAAGCAGCTCAGGGGGGAGAACCCGGATCAGGTCGTGCTCGTGCGCGGCGACCGGGACGTGCCCTACGGCAAGATCATGGAGGTGATGGGCCTCGTCGGCCAGGCGGGCTTCACCAAGGTCTCGCTGATTGCCCAGTCGGCGGGTGGCGCGCCGGCTGCCGGAACGCCCCGTTAAGCCGATGGCCGCTCCCAAGCCAGCTCCGAAGGCCGCCGCCATGCCGCCGATGCAGGCCCCTATGCCGGCTCCCGTGCCGGCTCATGCCGGGCAGGGATTACCCTCGGGCCCGTCCGAGGGAGGCGGCCAGGGGCGCCTCGCGGCCGCCTTCGTCCTGGCCCTGGCCCTGCACGCCGCGGGGTTGGTCGGCATCACCTATCTGCATCTGACGCCGCCCGCGCCCCCCGGCGAGCAGGAGATCACGATCGATCTCGCGCCGCAGATGGCGGAGGCCGAGACCCAGGCGCCGGCCGAGTCGCAACGGGTCGAAGAGATCCCCGAAGAGGCCAAGCCCGAGGGCGAGCCGGAGACGGCCGAGCCGGTCGAGACACCGGACGAGGTGAAGCCCCCGCCTCCCCCCGAGATGACGGAGGTGATGCCGGAAGAGGTGCAGCCGCCACCGCCGCCGGAAGCCGTCACGGAAGTTCCGCCCGACACGGTGCCCCCGCCGCCGGAGGAGGAGCAGCTCATCGCATCCGAGGCGCAGGAAGCGGAGCCGCTGGCGCCGCCCCCACCCGTGGTGGCGAAGGCGCCGGAGCCGCCCAAGCCCGATCCCAAGATCGAGGAGCGCCGCAAGGCCGCGCTGGAGAAGAAGCGCGAGGCTGAGCGCGAGGCACGCCGCAAGGAGATCCTCGAGAAGAAGCGCGAGGAGGCGCAGAAGGAAGCGCGGATCAAGGCCGCCAAGGCGAAGGCCGAGCGCGACGCCGCCCGGCGTGCCCAGGCGGCGCAGGCGGGCAATTCGCAGCGCAACTCCGCCGCGACCTCGCGTCAGAGCGCGACGGGCACGGCCGCAGCGGCCAACGACCCCAACGCCATGGCGGCCTGGAAGGGCTCCATCGCCGCGACGATCCGCGGCCGGATGAACCGTGAGGCCGCGGCCGGCACCAGCGGCGGCGTGGCGACCGTGCGCTTCACCGTGAGCCGTTCCGGTGCGGTGAGCGGCGCGACCCTGGCCAGCAGCAGCGGGATCGGCGCCATCGACAGCGCCGCGCTCGCGGCGGTGCGCGGCAGTCTGCCGCCCGCCCCCGCCGGGGTGACGCAGTCGAGCCTGCCCGTCGTCGTGCCGCTGCGCTTCAGCCCTGGCCGCTAGGCCGGCATCGTTCTCTCATCCGCTGCGTTGTCCCGCTCACACCGGACAGCGCGGCGGATGACCATCTTCTTCACGAGCGACACGCATTTCGGCGATCCCCGGATTCTGCGGATCGACCGGCGGCCCTTCGTCGATCTGCCGGCCCACGACGCGGCCCTGGTCGAGGCTTGGAACACTATCGTCGGGCCGGACGACACCGTCTGGCATCTCGGCGACTTCGCCCTCGGCCCCCCACCGGAGCGCATCGCGGCCCTGCTCGGCGCGCTCAACGGCCACAAGCATCTCATCGTCGGCAACAATGACGGCCCCGCCAGCCTCTCGGCGCCCGGCTGGGCCTCGGTGGCGCATTATGCGGAGACCGAGGTCGAGGGTCGCCGGCTCGTGCTGTGCCACTACGCCTTCCGGACCTGGAACGGCCTCGGTCGCGGCGCGATCAATCTGCACGGCCATTCCCACGGCCGGCTCAAGCCGATCCCGCGACAATACGATGTCGGCGTCGATCCACAGGGCCTGCGCCCCGTCACCCTCGACCAGATTCTCGTCTCTCGCCGGGGGCGTGGCTCGGAGACGGCGCGCCGAAACCGCGCCGGGCAGGATTCCGCTCGGACGGAAGCCGCCGAGGGATAGGCGGGTCGATCGCGTCCGATCGCGCCGAAGGTTCCGCCGAGAATCATCCAAGAAACTTTCAAGAATCTTGGCAGATCCCGTCAACCGTTCTCGGAACCATCGGCTGAGCGTCACCGTTCAAAGGACCGACACGGACGACGACGCCGCGACAGAATCAGTGAAGACACTGTGATGGTCGCGCGTTGAGTTCCTCTTAACCTTTTCACGACTTCGGTCGAACACAGTCGGTCTGCCCCATGCGTCACCTCATGCGACACACCGTTTTCGCCGGCCTTGCGGCCTCCCTCGTCGGCGTCTCTCTGGTTTCCTCCGCGCTCGCGGCACCCGGCTGCCTCGACGGCCGCCGCAAGATCCAGGAAGCCAGCGCCCTGCGCTATCAGGCCCGCCAGGAAGCGCGGCTCGGCAATCACGACCGGGTTTGTGACACCCTCGACGAGATCGGCGACCGCTACCACGAGGCGCAGGACGCCTTCGAGGATTGCGGGGCCGACATCGTCTCGATCGATCTGCGCAGCGAGCTTCGGTCCCTGCGGGCCGCCAAGCAGGTCAACCGCTGCGACTGACCGGGGCCGACCCGCGCCCCGCGGGTCGAGACCGCCTGTAACCCGATGCTGCAAAAGCCGGATCCGTCCGCGGGCCGGAGTGTGGTCCCGCACCGCCAAGCGTCACCGTGAAGCGCAGGTTCTTTGCAACGAAACCGATCGCTTCGCGCCGGAAGAAACTCTCCCTCCTTCGTTTCAGGGTCTCGCCATGATCGCCGCCGACAGCGCCCTCCGTCAGCCCGCCGCCGAAATGCGGACCGGTCCTTCGTTCGCCGCCGCCCTGTTCGGCTTCCTCGGCAGCACCGTTGCGACGACGATGGTGATGTTCCTGCTCAGCAGCAGCGTCTGACACCGTATCCGCTCGGTGAGCGCGGGTTCAGGACGGCGCGGCGCTCGCGTGAAGCACGACATCGCGCCCTGCAAAGCGAATGCCCCGCTTTCGTGGGGCCTGCTTCAGGGGGCGACCGACCAGAGGCGGTTGGGCGAGAACAGCATCTCCGGATTGCCGACTTGGTTCGCCGTCTTCGGCACCGGGCAGCGGGGCGTCTCGGGGCGGGGGGCGATCACGATCGCGGCCTGAGTGGGTGGCACGAGACCCAGTCGCGCTTGGACCGCCGGGTGCCGCGCAGCAGTGATGGTGACGACGCCGGCGATGATGCAGCCGGCCATCAAGCCGAGAAAGAAGTTCGTCATCTGAAGCGGGTTCCGGACCCGATGCGGCACGGACTGGCCATAAAGGCCGCCACGCCGAAGCACTCGCCCCCTTTCGGGGCGCCAATGCGGCAGATTCCTCGCATACTTGGTTTTAACAAAAGCGATGCATTGATTCGCCTGCGATCGGCCGAGGGCGGCGCAGGGAGAACACCGAAGATGCAGTACGCGGCCAATGCCTATGCGAAGGCCTCGCGCGTGGCGCTCTCTCCTCGGGAAGCCGAGGCGGCCGTTCTGTTGAAGGCCGCCGGCCGACTCCAGTCCCTCGGTTCACAGGTCGAGGCGGGGCCGGCTCTCAACGAGGCGCTGACATTCAACCAGCGCGTCTGGACGATCCTGGCCTCCGCCGCGACCGAGCCGAGCAGCCCGCTCCCCCCCGAGGTGCGCACCAGCATGGCGCAGCTCTCGGCCTTTGTGTTCCACACGATCGTGGACACGATGATCGAGCCGACGGCGCAGAAGATCGAGTCCCTGGTCTCGCTCAACAACCACATCGCCGCCGGGCTTCAGGGCGACGCCGGGCCTGGGGCGTAACAGCCGGCAGACTACCCGCCGAATCGAATCACAACCGCCGGATCAGCCGCCTTCGGCCGCGTGCTGTCCGGGCGCATGCGCCGTTGGTCGTTGCGGCGCGCCGGTGCCCACCCCCCCCGAGGTGCTGTTTCCATCGGAGGGCGCGGGGCGGCTCGGCGGAGTGGCCGGTCAGGCCGTCTTGGCGATGCGCTCGCCCGGAAACGGCGCCGCTTCCCGCGCATAGGCCCGCGCCTTGAGAATCACTTCGTCAGGGATCTGCATCACCACATCGCCGGTCTGCGGATCGGTGACCCGGAAAACGAGGCTCTGGCTGTCCGCATCGCGGGTATAGGCCCGCCGATCCGGCTCGGACGGTTTCGCCTCCGTGCTCTCGGGGCTCACCGCGACGGTGACCGCGGGGTCGAGCACGCGGGAGGCTGGGGCCTCGTCGCGAACGGTTTCCGCGACCGGTCGGACGGGGGTGATGGGGGCGGTTGAGACGGGCGGCGTCGAGGCCGCGGCCCTGATCGGGTCCATGGCTGCATTCCTTCAGTTCCGGCGCGAAGCCGGCCCTCAGGAGATTGCGCGCGTCGCTACCGGAGTCTTAAGGCCAGCCGCTTGTCCCCTGCGAACGCCTGCCAGCCTCACCGATCCGTAAAGATTGCCTGAAGAGTTTTCGCGAATTCGCATCAAACGATCGGTTCTGCGAGGATGGCCGCCCGCCGGACGGCCATCCCGCATTCGACGCGCGGCTTACTCCGCCGCGTCGACGTAGAGCTTGCCGCCCTCTTCCAAGAACTCCTGGGACTTGGCCGCCATGCCGGCTTGGCGCTCGGCGTCGCTCATCGGCTGGGCTTGGCCGATGACGATGCCGGCCTCCTCCATGGCGAGCACGTCGGCGCGCAGATCCTGCGTGATCTTCATCGAGCAGAATTTCGGGCCGCACATCGAGCAGAAATGGGCGACCTTGTGCGCGTCCTTGGGCAGGGTCTCGTCGTGGTAGGCGCGCGCCGTGTCGGGATCCAGCGAGAGGTTGAACTGGTCCTCCCAGCGGAAGTCGAAGCGGGCGCGGCTGAGGGCGTCGTCGCGGAGCTGCGCGGCGGGGTGGCCCTTGGCGAGGTCGGCGGCGTGCGCGGCGATTTTGTAGGTGATGACGCCGGTCTTCACGTCGTCGCGGTTCGGCAGGCCGAGATGCTCCTTGGGCGTGACGTAGCAGAGCATCGCCGTGCCGAACCAGCCGATCATCGCCGCGCCGATGCCGGAGGTGATGTGGTCGTAGCCCGGCGCGATGTCGGTGGTCAGCGGGCCGAGGGTGTAGAACGGCGCCTCGCCGCACTCGCGCAACTGCTTCTCCATGTTGACCTTGATCTTGTGCATCGGCACGTGGCCGGGGCCCTCGATCATGGTCTGGCAGCCCTTGTCCCAGGCGATCTTGGTGAGTTCGCCCAAGGTCTCCAGTTCGGCGAACTGGGCCGCGTCGTTGGCATCCGCGATCGAGCCCGGACGCAGGCCGTCGCCGAGCGAGAACGACACGTCGTAGGCCCGCATGATGTCGCAGATCTCGTCGAATCGCTCGTAGAGGAACGATTCGCGGTGCCCGGCGAGGCACCAACGCGCCATGATCGAGCCGCCGCGCGACACGATGCCGGTGGTGCGCCGCGCGGTGAGCGGCACGTGGGCCAGCCGCACGCCGGCATGGATCGTGAAGTAGTCGATGCCCTGCTCGGCCTGCTCGATGAGGGTATCCTTGAACACCTCCCAATCGAGCTTGAGCGGGTCGCCGCCGACCTTCTCCAGCGCCTGATAGATCGGCACGGTGCCGATCGGGACGGGCGAGTTGCGCACGATCCACGAGCGGATGTTGTGGATGTTGCGCCCCGTCGAGAGGTCCATGACCGTGTCCGCGCCCCAGCGGATCGACCAGACCAGCTTCTCCACTTCCTCGGCGGCCGACGACGTGACGGCGGAGTTGCCGATGTTCGCGTTGATCTTGACCAGGAAGTTGCGGCCGATCGCCATCGGCTCGAGTTCGAGATGGTTGATGTTGGCCGGGATGATAGCGCGGCCGCGGGCCACTTCATCACGGACGAATTCGGGCGTGATGAAGGGCGGCAGCGCCGCGCCGAAGCTGTCGCCGTCGGCGAGCGCGGCTTCCGCCCGCTCCAGCATCTGCGCGCGGCAGGCATTCTCGCGATGCGCCACGTAGATCATCTCTTCCGTGATGATCCCGGCGCGGGCGAACTCGTATTGCGTCACCAGCTGCCCCGGTTCGGCCCGGCGGATCGTCCGCTCGGCGGGGCACGGCGCCACCAGCTTGTCGGCGGCGGCAAAGCCGTTGTCCTCCGGCTTCACTTCGCGCGGCTTCACGGCAGCGTAGCCGCGCCCGACGATCCACGGCTCGCGGACTGGGGCCAGGCCCTTCTCAAGGTCGATGGCCGCATCGGTCTCGGTGTAGGGGCCCGACGGGTCGTAGACCCGCACCGGCTCCTCCTTCGGGTCGGAGAGGGCGATCTCCCGGTAGGGCACACGGATATCGGGGCGGCCGGGCGCCTCCGCGTAGACCTTGCGCGAGCCCTGCACGGGGCCGGTGGTCACGCTGGCGGGATTGCCGTTGGGAAGATCTTTGGGACGGACGGGTGCGTTCATCGCTGTCGCTCCTGAAAGGGGAGGCGACCCGTGGTCCCGACGATGGTGCGGCTGACCGATGCTGCGTGTCAGCAGCGGCCACTGGTTCCCGTCCCTCCGCCGGTACGAGCCGGATCAGGTTCAAGGGTCAGGGCGCAGGCCCACTCTCAGCCCCATACAGGGCCCCCCTCGGAACGATTCCAACCTCTGCTTCGGGGCGATCCTTGTCAATGCATGGCCGGAACGGGCCGATTCGCTGGAAAGATTTTTCCGTTTCGGAAATGGCCCGCTGTCACGGCGGGAAAGCTTGACCGTTTGCCGCGGATTCGAGCCACGGTTTCGACGAAAAACTCACCAATTGAGCCAGGAAGCCCCCTTTGGCGACCCCGCGCTGCGGCTTGGGTGTGGATGACGCCCGTTCCGCGGGTGGCCATGCGCCCGGCTTTTCGCGACACACGATGGCGATGAGCACGGTCATCCCTTTCCGCCGCCCACCTGCCCCCGCCAAGCCGGCTCGCGCCGGCTGCGACGTGGCGGCTGTCGCCGGCGACCTCTTGGACGTGCTCGATCAGCTCGAAGGGCTGGTGGCGCGGGCGGCCAGCATGGACCGGCCCCGGATCGAGGTGGAGCGCAGCGTGCAGCACCTGCTCGATGCGATCAGCGCCGTCGAGCGCGCCTCCGACACTTTGGGCGAGGGCAGCAGCATCTCCGAGCCGGCCTGAGGATCAGGCGTCTTCGGTCTCCGGCTCGGTTTTTCCGCGTTTTCCGTTCACGCGCTGCATCGTCCTGGCGGGTGTCGGCCGATTCGCCGCCCGATGACGGGTCAGCGGCGATCGCTCATGCTCCGGCGTGCAGGACGCTTGCCATGATCGTCCCGTAATGGCAGGCGGTCGCGGCCAGGACAAAGGCGTGCCAGATCGCGTTCTGGAACGGCAGGCTGCGCCAGACGTGGAAGACCACGCCGCCCGAATAGAGCAGGCCGCCAATGGCGAGGAGCCATAGAGCGGACGGGGTGAGCCCCGAGATCACCGACTCGTAGGCGAGGACGCCGCTCCAGCCGAGCATCAGGTAGAGCACGATCGAGACGCGATCCCAGCGGCCGGGCATCAGGATCTTGATGGCGATGCCGGTGAGCGCGACCGTCCAGATCAGGGCGAGCAGCGCCCAGGCGACGGGGCCGGAGCCGACCAGCGCCACCACCGGCGTGTAGGTGCCGGCGATCATCAGATAGATGAAGGCATGGTCGAAACGGCGCAGGATCCATTTGCGCGGGCTCACCGGCCACATGTTGTAGGCGGCGGACGCGCCGAGCATCGCCAGCAACGCGGTAGCGTAGACCAGCAGAGAGGCCCGTTCGATCCATCCGAGATGGTTGAGGGCCGCCGTCACGACCAAGGTGATCGCGCCGAGAAATCCGAGGGCGATCCCTGCGATATGGACTACACCGTCCGCCCGCAGCTCACTGGGCGTGTAGTTCCATGTCAGCGCAAGCGGGCGTCCGTCCTCGGCCAGAAACATCCTCTGCTCCTGTGTTGGCGAGGTATTTAATTCTATAGTGCGGCGAGTCGTTCCATCGTCGGACTAGCGAGCGCGCGGTCTTCCACCGAAATTGTTGCAACGACGACTGGAACCCACCTTTTGCGCTGCAGGATAGACCGATTTCTATGCTGCATCGCAGTCGGCCAAGGCTCCCGTCCGAGCCTGGGCCAAGCATCGAAGGCAACCGCGGCGGTTTCATGAACCCGCCGCGGCCGCGAGGCAGGTTTCGCGCCAAGCCGGTGATGCAGCGCCGTCTCAGGCGCCGCGGCCGGCGAGCGCCTCCAGCCCGATCGGCACCTCTGCCCCCTTGGGTGCGGAGGCGGCGGACACGCCGAGGCTGAGGCGCGCATGGACGGTCGCCATGATCAGCACCGCCATGGCGAAGACCTGATGCGCGAGCCCGGCCCAGAGCGGCACCTGCAGCAGGAGGGTCGCGATGCCGAGACCCATCTGCGCCAGCGCCAGCGCCGCCACGCCCATCGCCCGGCCCGCCGCGCTGCCCGGCGCCGTCCGGGCGGCCTGGATCGCGTGCGCGATGGCCACCCCCACGACGAGATAGGCGAAGAGGCGGTGGTTGAACTGGACCAGGGCGAGGTTGTCGATGAAGTTCTCGATGAAGGGCACCTTGTCGAACAGCACCCGGGCCGGCGGCACGAGGCTGCCGTCCATGTCCGGCCAGGTGTTGTAGAGGAGGCCCGCCTTCGAGCCGGCGACGAGCCCGCCGAGCCAGATCTGGATCAGCACCAGGGCCGGTAACAGGCAGGCGACGACCCGGACCGGTTCGGGCGCCGGAGCGAGTGCCCGCGGGCGGGTGCCGGCGGCGAGCCAGACGAGGCCGGCGAGGATCAGGCTCGCGGTGGTGAGGTGGAGCGCGAGCTTGAGCGGGGCCACCGCCGTCATGCCGGGCTGGAGGCCCGAGGCCACCATGATCCAGCCGATCGCCCCTTGAAGCCCGCCGAGCAGGCCGAGGCCGAGGAGGCCGGTGAGGAGGCGACGCCCGAGCATGCCGCGGGCCCAGAACCACGCAAACGGCAGGAAGAACACGAGGCCGACGATCCGCCCGAGCAGGCGATGCCCCCATTCCCACCAGTAGAGCGTCTTGAAGCCGTCGAGCCCGATCCCCTGGTTGAGGATGCGGAATTGCGGCGTGTCGCGGTACTTGTCGAACTCCGCTGCCCAGTCGGCGGCGTCGAGCGGCGGGACCACGCCGGTCACGGGCCGCCACTCGGTGATCGAGAGGCCCGAGCCGGTGAGCCGCGTCGCGCCGCCGACGGCGACCATCGCCACGACGAGCACAGCGAGCAAATAGAGCCACGCGCGCACCGCCCCGTGTCCGGGGCGGTAGGAGGCCGCCGGGACGGCGTCGAAGCGGTCGAGGGACGGTTGGGTCGACAGTCTCATGGTCTCGCGCGTCAGGTCCGGCGGCCGGGAACGTTCGGGTGTGGCTTACGGGAAGCAGGACCCCACGCGCAACGCGGCCTATGGCGCAGGCCCGGGGATCGCCTCGAGCGGTTCCCCCTGCTTTACTGCCGGCTTCAGGTGCTGGCTTCCGGGAATGCCTTAGCTTCTTGGGCTGTCGCTACTGCGCACCTCGGTAGAGTCGATGTCCGCTTTGCGACGCTAGCTCACCGTCCGCACGACCGAGTCTGTTGGTGTCGAGTTTTATTAACTCATTGACGCGTATGGATGGAACGCAGTCAAAATTTTAGGGCGAGATATGTTATTTATTAATATGAAACAGAGGGCGCTAGCGCAGCATTGATCGTCCGTGTTTGGCCATTAGATCGAGCTTCGTTCTCAGATCGTCGGGCAGTGCCTTGCAGAGTTTCTTGGAAATAGATATTATCCTTAAGGTCTGCGCAGTTGAATTTTTTCTCCCGTAACGGCGTCGGATCTGGATTCTGCCCAATAGCTGTGCCGCCTCAGGATGATCCAGTTTGCCACTTATTAGGCGCCGTGAATAATTTGCTAGAACATCAATGGCCTGAAGGAGTATGTCTTTCCTCGAGTCTTCGAAAACGACTTTGTTTGTAATGATTTTCCCAATGTCGATGCCTCGTAACTTTTGCCTGGGTTGATCGGGGAACCATTGGTCTTTTTCAATTTCATAACTTTTGTGAAGGTGCGTAAAGTCAAAATCGGGATGTTTAACAAATCCTATTGGCTGGCCCATTGAGCGGGTCTCTAATAATGGCCCTAAAGTATCCTGCCACCACTTCTCCTGTGATGTGATTTTGTTGGGATCTTTTGCGTCAATTTTCCATTCAAAGAGAGCAAGTTCACGAGGGCGGCGCTGTGCGAAGTAATTTGCTGTTTCTTCAACTGCTTGAGATACCAATTCACTGAGGGTCACGCATTGTAGATAAAGCTGAGGCGGCATAACTTCTAAAGTCCGCCGCAATTTCCAGATTTCCTTTACGGCGTCAGGGTGGTGTTCAGGGCCAAGGTGAACAGTGATATTTTCGCATTGTCTGATCTGGTGATGTTTGATTTCCGCAAATGACTCTCCTGCCATATATATGGCGCACGAGTGAAGAAGGGCGTCGTATCGGTATAATATATCAACAAGCGCAGCCAATTGTGAAGCATCGAGCAGGCCGCCTTTGATCTCACCGTTTTGTTTTGGCCAAGATTTTGAACGGAAATTTATTTCTCTACGTACAGGCCCTAGCGCTTTATGAGGCAGGGCTAGGGAGCAAATGACGCCCCATTCGCTTCCCTGAACAAAGGTGCCACTCTCATCAATGAAAAAGTGCATGCGTGTGTTTTAGCAAGCGCAATGGCTGTGCGCCAGCATTGGTGCAGCGAAAGCTGCTTCCATTCAAACCGCGATAACCAAAGCGCTTCGCATTCGAGGTGTTTGAGAGAGTTTCGATGCTCCTCAGGTGTGAAGCGCCCGAAGGCATTCTGGTGGCAGCGTGCCGATCATCAACGGTGTGAGCGCCGGGCTAAGTCGCTCTCACGGCTTCTAACAATTGCCCCGTGACGCCAGCTTGCCGCGTTGCAGCTCGCGAGCAGGACCGGTACGACCCGTTCCGGCGCCCGCCGGGCGGCTCACACCACGACGCGAGAGATCCAGGCCCATGCGCCGCCGCACGCGCACCCTGCTCGGAACCTTCGGGATCCTGGCCTTCGTGATCGTCTACGCGCCGCTCGCCATGGCGCTCGCCGACAGCCGCATCTCGGAAACCCATCCGGCGGTGCAGACGGTGATCTACTCGATCCTCGGCATTGCCTGGATCTTCCCGCTGATGCCGCTGATCCGCTGGATGGATCGGCCGGACGATTGAGGGATTCGGGCACGGCCTGAACGCAGGCGGCCCCTTTTTTCGCCGCACTCCCTGGCGAGAAGGCGAGACGTTCTACGCTCAAGGTTCGTCTCCGAAGGTCGCCCGCCGCCCATGCGCCCCCCCTCGCGCCGTCCCACGCTTTCGTTTCGTTCGCACCTCCTCGCCGCTTCGTTGATGCTCGCCGCGCCGCTCGCGGCCGAAACCGCCGCCGCGCAGGGAACGCCGCGCTCCATGGCGGAATGCGAGCGGCTGAAGAACGATCTGGCCTACAACCAGTGCCTCGCCATGTTCGGCCCGCCCGCCCGGAACGTCGCGAGCGGCGGCTATGTCAGCGGCAACGACGCCTCCAGCACCTCCTCGGTCGCCTCGACCGCGACGATCCCCGGCATCCCCTCGATCGAGGAGCCCGATGTCGAGCCGGCCCGGCGCCGGGGGCGGCGCTCCGGCCGTCGCGGCCGGTCCAGCGCCAGCTTCGATGTCGGCAGCGCCGAGGCCGGTTCGGGGGAGTCGGAATCCGGCTCGTCGCGCTCGCGCCGCCGACGCCGCTGAGGCGGTTTCCCCTCAGCCCACGTTGAGCCGCCGCCCGCGGTTCCAGGCCAGGAACGGCACGCCGGAGAGAAGACTCGCCAAAGCCGCGTCGCTCTGGTGCAGCCCGTTCACCGACACCCGCGGCAGGGCGTGGCCATGGTTCCCGTGTTCCGCGAACAGATGGCCCGGCCGGGTCGTCACCGCGGTGGCGAAGCCGAGCTTCCGTGCCATGTCGAATTCCCGGGTCCCGGCGGAAGTCGGATCACCGACGGGATAAGACAGGTGGCACACGGGGCGGCCCAGCTCCGCCTCGATCCGCGCACGGCTCTGCGCCATCTCCCGCTCCGCGAAGGCGGCGTCGTGCTTGGCGAGCATCGGGTGCGAGAGCGTGTGCGCGCCGATGGTAACGGCCGGGTCGCGGGCGAGGTCGCGCAACTCCCCCCAGCTCAGGCAGAGTTCGCGGGCGAGCCCGCCCGGCTCGAACCCGGCCTCGCAGCACAGGCGCGCGATCTCGTCGAGCAGGACCGGCTCCGGGCCGGCACGCAGGGCGCGATAGGCCGTCTCGAAGGCAGCCGTCTTCTCCGTATCGGTGCGAGCCGGCAGGACGAGGCCGGAGCCGAGCCGCACCGCGTCGAGCCGGGCCACGGCCCGCTCCAGTTCGAGCCACCACAGCCGCCCACGCCCCTCGGCAAAGTCGCTCGTCACGAACAGCGTCCAGGGCGCCCCGTGCCGCGCCAGCACGGCCTGAGCGTGCTCGACATTGTCGCGGTAGCCATCGTCGAAGGTCAGCACCGCGAAAGGGCGCCCGCACTCCGGGGCCGCGAGTCGCTCGGGGACGTGGTCGAGGCCGATCAGGTCGAAGCCGCGGGCGGCGAGCTCCGTCAGCGTCCGGTCGAGAAAGGCGGGGGTGATCGACAGCAGGGCGTTCGGCGCGAAACCCGGCACCGGCTCGGGGCGGACATGGTGGAAGGTGAGGATCACGCCGCGCCCGCGGGTGGCGGGGGCGAGCCAGCGGTCGGCGCCCGTGGCGGTGATCGCCCGAAAGCCGGCGCGGAACAGGCGGTGTCGGGTGCGGGGCGAGAGCATGGCCCGTCTCGGCTCGAAGCACCGGGCGGCCCCGGCATCGCCTGAAGCCTAGCGGCGGACGCGACAAGCTTTCGTTACCCATCCCCGCAGATCGGCTGCCCGCATCAACCGAGGCTTGAGGACGAACCGGGCAGGATCGCCCGGAGGCGGTTCTGCGTGGCCGCCCGTCCTGGCCGTGACGGGCGCCCGCACTGGGGGATGTGAGAATGGCGGCTCTCGCCGAAGATCTGGGGCGCCCCGTGCAGGCGGGGCTACGGGGCCATGGCGGCCTCACCGCAGAGGTGTTTTCCGACCTTGCCGCGGTCGAGGGGCTGTGGCGGGGGCTGGAGGCCGATCCGGCCGTCCTGATGACGCCCTACCAGCGCTTCGATTGGGTGGCGGCCTATCTCGGCGCCGGGATCGATGCCGGTGAGGAAACGCGCATTCTCGTGCTCCGCGACGCGCATGGGCGGGCGCGGGTGCTGCTGCCGCTCACGGTCGGGCGCCGCGGCCCGTTGCGGGTCGCGCGGGTGGTCGGCGACCGGCACGCCAACTTCCACATGCCGCTTTTCGCCTCCCGCGAGGCGGCAGCGATGCCGGGCGAGGATCTGATCGAGGCGCTGGTCCGGGCCGGGCGCGCGGCGGGTATCGACGCCTTCGCCCTGCGCAACCAGCCGCGGGTCTGGGACGGCACCCCGAACCCGTTGGCCGGAGGCGGCTTGTCGGCGCCGAGCGACGCCTACGGCATGCTGCTCGGCCCCGATGCCGAGGCGACCCTGCGCCGGGTGTTCAGCGGCGATGCCCGCAAGAAGCTGCGGGCTAAGGAGCGCAAGCTCGTGGAATTTCTAGGCGCGGTCGAGCACCGTGTCGCCGAGACGCCGGAGGCGGCGGCCGAGATCCAGGCGGCGTTCTACGCGCAGAAGGCCGCGCGCTTCGCCGATCTCGGCGTCACCGACCCTTATGCGGAGGCCGAAATCCGCCGCTTCATCGCCGCTGCGACCGCGCCGGGCGGGGACGGCCGCGCGGCAATCGAGGTTCATGCCCTCGTGGCGAGCGAGAGCGGGCGCATCCTGGCCACCTTCGGCGGCGCGGTGGACGGCGCCCGCTTCTGCGGGATGTGGACGTCCTTCGACACCGACTCCGAACTCGGCCGGTTCAGCCCCGGCGAGATCCTGCTGCACCGGCTCGTCGGCCATCAGGCCGCGCAGGGACGCCGGGCGCTCGACCTCGGCGTCGGCGAGGCGGGCTACAAGGCCAAGACCTGCGACGAGACCATCGAACTCGTGGAGCAGACCGTGCCGGTGAGCCCGGCGAGCCACGCGCTCGTGCTCGCCTCACGGCTCGCGGTGCGGCTCAAGCACCGGATCAAGCGCTCGCCGCGGCTCTGGGCGGCGGCCCAGAACCTGCGTCGGCGGCTGCGGCGCTGAATGTCTCTCACAAAACTCCCGCCGCGCGATCATCGCCCGAACGAGAACGGTCAGAGACCGGGAGTTTCGTGAGGCACTCCGAGCCGAGACGGCTCAGAAGCCGCGGTTGGCGATCGTGGGCAGCGAGGGCTGCGTGTAGGCGCGGTTCACGTCCCGGCGGGTCTGGGTACCGTTGGTGTCGGAGGAGTGGCGGTAATTGCTGGTCTCGAAGGCCGAGGCCAGGCCGGGGCCGCCCGAATCGGTGCTGTTGCAGGCCGACAGCCCGCAGGCGAGGACAGCGGCGGCGAGGACGAGCAGCGTGGAGCGCATCGGGACTTCCTGTCGAAGGCGGGGCGGTCCCGCGGGTCGTGACGGCAGGCGTGCCGCGCGCCGCCGCCCCTCGGCAAGGAAAAAGTCGCGGCGCGGGAGCGTGGCGATGCGATCCCGCGCCAACTGTGACCTATTCGGCGTGACTACTCGGCCGCGGCCTTGAGGTAGCGGGCCGGGTCGTAGTTGAGGATCGGCCCGAGCCAGCGCTCGACCTCGACCACGTCCATGCCCTTGCGCTCAGCGTAATCCTCGACCTGATCCCGCTCCACCTTGGCGACGCCGAAGTAATGCGCGGCGGGATGGGCGAGGTAGAGGCCCGAGACCGAGGAGCCCGGCCACATGGCGTAGGACTCGGTGAGCTTCACGCCGATGCGGCTCTCCGCCTTGAGCAGATCGAACAACTGCACCTTTTCCGTATGGTCGGGCTGGGCCGGGTAGCCCGGCGCGGGCCGGATGCCGTCGTACTTTTCCGAAACCAGCTCCTCGGGGGCGTAAGCCTCGTCCGGCGCGTAGCCCCAGAACTCCTTGCGGACGCGCTCGTGCATCCGCTCGGCGAAGGCCTCGGCGATGCGGTCGGCGAGCGCCTTCACGAGGATCGAGCGGTAATCGTCGTTGGCCCGCTCGAAGCGCTCGGCGATGCGCACCTCCTCCAGGCCCGCCGTCACCACGAAGCCGCCGACATAGTCGGCGATGCCCGTCTCCGAGGGGGCGACGAAGTCGGAGATGCAGGTGTTGGCGCGCCCGTCGCGCTTCGAGAGCTGCTGGCGCAGGCCGTGGAAGGTCGCGAGCGTCTCCTGCCGGCTCTCGCCGGTGAAGAGCCGGATGTCGTCGCCGACGCTGTTGGCCGGCCAGAAGCCGATCACCGCCTTCGGGTTGAACCAGCGCTCCTCCACGATCTGCTTGAGCATCACCTGCGCATCCTCGAACAGGGCGCGGGCCGCCGGGCCCTGCTCGGGATCGTCGAGGATCGCGGGGTAGCGGCCCTTGAACTCGTAGGTCTGCAGGAACGGCGTCCAATCGATGTAGGGGACGAGGTCCGCCACCTCGTAGGAACCGTAAACGCGGGTGCCGGTGAAGCTGGGCTTGGCCGGCTTGTAGGCCGACCAATCGACCTTGAAGGCGTTCGCCCGCGCCTTGGCGAGCGGCAGGCGCTGCTTGTCGGCCTCCGAGCGGCGGTGCGCATCGGCGACCTTGGCGTATTCGGCGCGCACCTTCTCCACGGTGGCCCCGCGGGTCTCCTTCGAGATCAGGCTCGACACCACGCCGACGGCGCGGCTCGCATCCGTCACGTAGACCGCCTGCCCCTTGGCGTAGGCCGGGTGGATCTTCACCGCCGTGTGCACGCGGCTGGTGGTGGCGCCGCCGATCAGCAGCGGCATCTCCATGCCCTCGCGCTCCATCTCGGCGGCCACATGCACCATCTCGTCGAGGGAGGGGGTGATGAGGCCCGACAGGCCGACGATGTCGACGTTCTCGCGCTTGGCGGTCTCGAGGATCTTGGCTGCCGGCACCATCACGCCGAGATCGATGATCTCGTAGTTGTTGCAGGCCAGAACCACGCCGACGATGTTCTTGCCGATGTCGTGGACGTCGCCCTTCACGGTGGCCATCAGCACCTTGCCGGCGGCCTGGCGCTTGCCGTCGCCGCCATTGGCCCGCTTCTCCTCCTCCATGAAGGGTTCGAGATAGGCCACCGCCTGCTTCATCACGCGGGCGGACTTCACGACCTGCGGCAGGAACATTTTTCCTGAGCCGAACAGGTCGCCGACCACGTTCATGCCGGCCATCAGCGGGCCTTCGATGACGTGGAGCGGACGCGCGGCCTCTTTGCGCGCCTCCTCGGTGTCGGCGACGATGTATTCGGTGATGCCGTTGACCAGCGCGTGCTCGATGCGCTTGGCGACGGGCGCCTCGCGCCAAGTCAGGTCGGCGGTCTTGGCCTGGGCCGAGGCGCCGGTCTTGAAGCGCTCGGCGGCCTCCAGCAGGCGCTCGGTCGAGTCCTCGCGCCGGTTGAGGACCACGTCCTCGCACAGCTCGCGCAGTTCAGCCGGGATCTCGTCATAGACGGCCAACTGGCCGGCATTGACGATGCCCATATCCATGCCGGCCTTGATGCAGTGGAACAGGAACACCGCATGCATCGCCTCGCGCACCGGCTCGTTGCCGCGGAAGGCGAAGCTGAGGTTCGAGACGCCGCCGGAGATGTGGGCGTGGGGCAGGGTCTCGCGGATGGTCTTCGTGGCTTCGATGAACGCCACGCCGTAGGGGTTGTGCTCCTCGATCCCCGTCGCCACGGCGAAGATGTTCGGGTCGAAGATGATGTCTTCCGGCGGGAAGCCGACCTGCTCGGTCAGGATCTTGTAGGCCTTGGTGCAGATCTCGACCTTGCGCTCGTAGGAATCGGCCTGACCCTGCTCGTCGAAGGCCATGACGACCACCGCCGCGCCGTAGGAGCGGCAGATCTTGGCAGCCTCGATGAACTTCGCCTCGCCCTCCTTCATGGAGATCGAGTTCACGATCGGCTTGCCCTGGATGCATTTCAGGCCGGCCTCGATCACCTCGAACTTCGAGGAATCGACCATCACCGGCACGCGGGCGATGTCGGGCTCGGCGGCGACGAGGTTGAGGAACTCGACCATCGCCTTCTCGCTGTCGAGCAGGCCCTCATCCATGTTGACGTCGATGACCTGGGCGCCGGCCGCGACCTGATCGCGGGCGACGTCGAGCGCGGCGGCGTAATCGTTGTTGGTGATGAGCTTGCGGAATTTGGCCGAGCCGGTGACGTTGGTGCGCTCGCCCACGTTCACGAAGGGGATCTCCTTCGTCAGGACGAAGGGCTCGAGGCCCGACAGGCGCATCAGGCGCGGGATCTCGGGGATTTCGCGCGGCTTCTTGTCGGCGACCGCTTCCGCGATGGCGCGGATATGGTCCGGCGTCGTGCCGCAGCAGCCGCCGACCATGTTGACGAGGCCGGACGCGGCGAACTCGCCGACGAGCTTGCCCATGGCCTCCGGGCTCTCGTCGTAGAGGCCGAACTCGTTGGGCAGGCCGGCATTCGGATAGGCGCAGACCAGGGTGTCGCAGATGCGCGACAGCTCGGCGATGTGGCCGCGCATTTCCTTCGCGCCGAGCGCGCAGTTGAGGCCGAAGGTCAGCGGGCTCGAATGGCGCAGCGAGTTCCAGAACGCGGCCGGCGTCTGGCCCGAGAGGGTGCGGCCGGACAGATCGGTGATGGTGCCGGAGATCTGGATCGGCAGGCGGATGCCGGTCTCGTCGAAGACCTGCCACGCGGCGGCGATCGCCGCCTTGGCGTTGAGCGTGTCGAAGATCGTCTCGATCAGAATGAGTTCGGCGCCGCCGTCGATGAGGCCGCGCACCTGCTCGACATAGGCCTGCTTCACTTGATCGAACGTCACGGCGCGGTAGCCGGGATTGTTCACGTCCGGCGAGATCGACAGCGTGCGGTTCGTCGGGCCGATGGCGCCGGCGACGAAGCGGCGGCGGCCATCCTGCTCTTCGGCAAGCTTGGCGGCCTCGCGGGCGAGGCGAGCGCCCTCGGCGTTCAGCTCATGGATGATCGATTCCATGCCGTAATCGGCCTGGGCGATCGTGGTGCCGGAAAACGTATTCGTCTCGCAGACGTCGGCGCCCGCGAGGAAGTAGTCGAGGTGGATCTGCCGGATCGCGTCGGGCTGGGTCAGGATCAGGAGGTCGTTGTTGCCCTTCTGATCGTGGCTGTGATCCTTGAAGCGCTCACCCCGGAAATCCTCTTCCGTGTATTTCAGCCGCTGGATCACCGTGCCCATCGCCCCATCGAGGACGAGGATCTTTTCCGAGGCGCGCTGGCGGAGCGCGCGCTCGATCTCGGTGCCGTCGACGGGGGGGAAAGCGGTCATGTCGGACGATCCTGGGATGTTCCGGGACGGCGATGGCCCAAAGCGTCGGCCGCATCAACCCACCTCAGCCTGAGGTGCCGGAGCGAAGCGGAAGCCGCGGAGGCCTCCAGAAAACACGATCATTCCCGAACCCCTCCCGGGCAGCGGCCGCCGCGCGGCCACGCCCCGGGAGGGGTTCGGGAATGGAGCAACGAGGGGTTCAGGCCGCCTTGGCTTCCGGCTTCACCGCCACCTTGGCCGGCGCCTGCGAGCGCAGGCCGAGCAGGTGGCAGATGGCGTAGACGAGGTCCGAGCGGTTCATCGAGTAGAAGTGGAAGTCCTCCACGCCCTCGTCGACGAGATCGAGCACCTGCTCGGCGGCGACCGCGGCGGCGACGAGACGGCGGGTCTCCACGTCGTTCTCCAGGCCCTCGAACCGGGCGGCGAGCCAGTAGGGCACCGAGGCGCCGGTGCGGCGGGCGAAGTTGGCCGCCTGCTTGAAGTTCTGCACCGGCAGGATGCCGGGGAGGATCGGGATGTCGATGCCGGCCGCGCGCACCTTGTCGCGGTAGCGCAGGTAGATCTCGTTATCGAAGAAGAACTGGGTGATCGCCTGATCGGCGCCGGCATCGACCTTGGCCTTCAGGGCGTCGATGTCGGCATCGAGCGAGGCGGCCTCCGGGTGCTTCTCCGGATAGGCCGAGACCGAGACCTTGAAGTCGCCGATCCGCTTGATGCCGGCGACGAGGTCGCAGGTCTGGGCGTAGCCGCCGGGATGGGGCCGGTAGCTGTGGCCGACGCCCTCGGCCGGGTCGCCGCGCAGGGCCACGATGTGGCGCACGCCCGCATCCCAGTAGGACTGCACGACCGAATCGATCTCTTCCTTCGTCGCATCGACGCAGGTGAGGTGGGCGGCCGGCTTCAGGCTCGTCTCGCGCACCATGCGCGCCACGGTGTTGTGGGTGCGCTCGCGGGTGGAGCCGCCGGCACCGTAGGTCACCGAGACGAATTTCGGCTGGAGCGGCGCGAGGCGCTCGATCGAGGACCAGAGAATCTTTTCCATCTCCTCGGTCTTCGGCGGGAAGAACTCGATCGAGACCCGGATCGGGCGGAAGCCGTCGCGGCTGGCGCGGTGTTGGGAGGCGTTGGGCATCTCTTCGTCCCTTCTCCTGGACGTCTGTCGTGGTGTCGGTCGTCGATGGAAGTCGGCCAGGGCCTGAAATTCAGGCCACGGCGCGTTCTAGGGTTGGCGCTTCGATCGCGGCGGCGGTGTCGTGCGCGAGCCAGAGGGTGACGGTGAGCGGGTGCTCGATCCCGTCCTCCGGCGCGAGGTCGCGGCTCTCGACATCGCCCAGGCCCGCCTGGACGAGCCAGCCCGTGATCTGCTCCGCGCTGAAGCCGAGGCGGCGATGGGCTTGGCTTTCGCGCAACTGCTCCAGGGTATGGGGCGCGAAATCGACCACGAGCAGACGCCCGCCCGGCGCGACGAGGCGGGCCGCCTCGCGCAGTGCCCGGGCCGGATCGTCGAGGTAGTGCAGCACCTGATGCAGCACCACGAGATCGAAGCCGCCGCGGCCGAAGGGCGGCGCGTGGAGGTCGCCCTGGCGCAGATCGACCCGCGACAGGCCGAGCCGTTCGAGGTTGGCGCGGGCGACCGAGAGCATGGCATGGCTCGAATCGAGCCCGGTGGCGCGGCCGGCCAGGGGGGCCAGCAGGCCGAGCATCTTGCCGGTGCCGGTGCCGAGATCGATCACGTGACGAATCGGCCGGTCTCCGAGCGCGTCGAGCACCGCCGCCTCGACGGCGGCCTCGGGCACGTGCAGGGAGCGAAGGCCGTCCCATTTGGGCGCGAGCCGGGCGAAGAAGGTCTGCGCCGCCTCGGCCCTCTGCGTCCGCACCGAATCGAGCCGGGCGCGATCTTCGGAGAGCGGCGGCGCGGCGCGTTCCAGCGCCGCGATCAGGGGCTCGACGAAGCCGATGGCGGCCTCGCGCAGGCGGAAGAACGCCCAGGCGCCTTCGCGATGACGCTCGATCAGGCCCGATTCGACGAGGAGCTTGAGATGACGCGAGATACGCGGCTGCGACTGACCGAGGATGTCGGTGAGATCGGAGACCGACAACTCGCCCTCGGCCAGCAGCGCCAGGATGCGCAGACGCGTCTCCTCCGCCGCCGCCCGCAGCACGGCGAGCGCCTCGGCGAAGGGCACCGGGACCGTGGTCGTGCTGTTCGTGGGGTCGCTCTCGCTAGACATAAAGATATCTTTATATCCGTAGGTAGGTGATAGCAAGAGGCAGGAGAGGGCTTGCCGCGCCGCTGTCCGACAGAGGCCATGCTCTGTCACCGTGGCGTGGAGGAAGCCGCCTCATCCATCAGCAAAAGGTCCGAACCGGGACCGATCGGCCGCCCCGCCGGCGACGCCGCTACTGATAGGCCTGCTTGAGGTCGAGGGTGCAGCGCACGCCGACCTCGTCGTAGCCCTCGGCGAGCCAAGCCTTGGCGGCGGCGCGGCCCTTGTCGCGCAAGCGCTCGATCATCCGCCAGCGGGCATCGACGCGCGACGAGGCGGCAAAGCCGTCGAGCGAGTCGGTTCCGTCGATGCGGTGGAGGAAGACCCGTTCCAGACCCGGAACCTGCCCCTGCCCGCCCTCGTCGATCAGGCCGTGCACGAAATCGATCGAGCGCAGCTCCCGCATCAGGTTGGCGTTGAAGGTGATCTCGTTGAGCCGGTCCTGGATGTCGCTGGCCGAGCGCGGCGTCTCGCGGCGCTCCACGGGGTTGATCTGCACGAGCAGGATGTCGCGGGTGCTCGCTTCATGCAGCGGGTACAGGGCCGGATTGCCGAGATAGCCGCCGTCCCAATAGGGCACGCCACCGATCTCCACCGCCTGGAACACCGTCGGCAGGCAGGCCGAGGCCATCAGGTGATCGACCGTCAGGCAATCGCGCCCGAACACGGCGAGCTTGCCGGTCCAGACATTGGTCGCCGAGACGAACACGTTGGCGGTGTCGGCCGCGCGCAGGCGATCGAAATCCACGGTGTGTTCCAGCGCGTCGCGCAGGGGATTGAAGTTGAACGGATTGGTCGCGTAGGGGCCGGGATTGAGCGCCTTCACCCAGGCCTCGAAGAACGGATTGCCCTTCCAGAACTGGAACAGCCCATCGATCAGGCCCTTCTGCGAGGGGCGCAGGTCGGCATCCAGGCTCGCCTCGCGCCAGAACTTCTCCAGGGCCGCGCGGGCCCCGTCGGGGCCGCCCGCCAGCCAGCCATCCACGAGGACGACGGCGTTCATCGCGCCCGCGCTCGCGCCGGTGACCGCCTCGAAGGCGAGGCGCCCGTCCTCGATCAGCGCGTCGAGCACGCCCCAGGTGAAGGCGCCGTGCGAGCCGCCGCCCTGGAGGGCGAGGGAGACCACCTTCTCCGCCCGTGGCCCGGCGAGGCCGCGGAAATTCGGACCCGGCCGGGTCGAATCGGCGATGGGGTCGGGAACGGCGGTGGCCGGATTATGGGCGTCGTCGCGCATTCCGGTCCGCTCCCTTGTATCGACATGCGGCGGGGCATCGGGCCGAGACCCGTCTTCAGGGCCGGACCCGTGTCGGGATGCGTCGCGGTGTGCTTTCGGCTCCGCGCCGTGGCTGGCCTGAAGGTCAGGGCTCGTCGTGTCCATCTTGCCTCGCGTCATTTATTGCAGCGCACTCTAAAATGGTGCAAAGCAGCAAGCGTGCCCGTGCGGTTCTTTGACCCGCGGGCATACGAATGCAAGATATGATAAGGCGCTTTCGTCTGCCGACATCCTTGCATCTGCACGGCATACGCTCGACATCCCGATCCGGATGCGACATGGAAGCGGCCTTGGCGATCGAGGCGCGCCGCGCATCCGCCCGCGCGGGCGCGGCGGCAGGTCGCGGATCGCGCCGGTTTCGGTTAGGATCGCCCCTGCGCCTGCGGGACGTCCCCGGCCGGCACGCGCGGACAACAGTTTGACCCGCGAAGGCACGATGGAAGTCATGGAAGCTCCCGACGCCCTGGCAAACCCGATCGAATCCCGCAGCCCCAGCATGACAGGGCCGGAGATCGCCGGGCCGGCACCGCGCCACCGCACCGTCGGCGTGCAGATCGGCAGCGGCGAAGGCGCCGTCACCGTCGGCGGCGGTGCCCCGATCGTCGTACAGTCGATGACCAACACCGACACGGCCGATATCGACGGCACCGTGGCCCAGGTCGCCCAGCTCGCCCGCGCCGGCTCGGAGCTGGTGCGCATCACCGTCGATCGCGACGAGGCGGCAGCCGCCGTGCCGAAGATCCGCGAGCGGCTCGACCGCATCGGCGTGCATGTGCCGCTGGTGGGCGACTTCCACTATATCGGCCACAAGCTCCTCTCCGACCATCCGGCCTGCGCCGAGGCGCTGGCCAAGTACCGGATCAATCCGGGCAATGTCGGCTTCAAGGAGAAGAAGGACACCCAGTTCTCGACCATCGTCGAGCAGGCGATCAAGTACGGCAAGACGGTCCGCATCGGTGCGAATTGGGGCTCGCTCGACGAGGCTCTGCTGACCCACCTGATGGACGAGAACGCCCGCTCGCCCCGCCCCATCGACGCCCGCGCGGTCATGCGCGAGGCGATGGTGCAGTCGGCGCTGACCTCCGCCGACCGGGCGGTGGAACTCGGCCTGCCCAAGGATCGCATCATCCTCTCGGCCAAGGTCTCGGCGGTGCAGGATCTGATCGCGGTCTACCGCGAGGTGGCGCGCCGCTCCGACTACGCGATCCATCTCGGCCTGACCGAGGCCGGCATGGGCTCGAAGGGCATCGTCGCCGCTTCCGCCGCCATCGGCGTGCTGCTGCAAGAGGGCATCGGCGACACGATCCGCTACTCGCTGACGCCCGAGCCCGGCGGCGACCGGACGGTCGAGGTGAAGGCCGCGCAGGAACTCCTGCAGACCATGGGCTTCCGTACCTTCGTGCCCCTGGTGGCGGCGTGCCCCGGCTGTGGCCGGACGACGTCCACGACCTTCCAGGAATTGGCCCGCGACATCCAGAACTGGATCTCCACCTCCATGCCGGAGTGGAAGAAGACCTATCCGGGCGTGGAAGGCCTCAACGTTGCGGTGATGGGCTGCATCGTGAACGGTCCCGGCGAGTCGAAGCATGCCGATATCGGCATCTCGCTGCCCGGCACCGGCGAGAGCCCGAGCGCCCCGGTCTTCATCGACGGCAAGAAGGCGATGACCCTGCGCGGCGCCACGCTGGCCAAGGACTTCGAGACGATCGTGGTCGATTACATCGAGCGCCGCTTCGGCCAGGGCAAGCGCGACGCGGCCGAGTGAGCCCCGCGGGTGGGCCGGCTCCCGAAACCTTCGCGGTGAGGGAAGCGGCCCGCCCTTCATTGTCCGAGACGGCCCGCCCTGTCGGCGGACCGCCTCCTCTGCCCTCCGCCCCGCCTCGCACCCGCCGTGATGTCCGGCTCGAGCCGCGCGAACCGGGCGGTTGTCCTGTGCCGCGAGACGGCGTGCGGTGGTATGGCCGCCTCAGGGGCGCCGCGGTGACCGGCGCGCATCGATCCGCATCTCCGACGCATTCCCTTCATGCGACTCCGGCACACCCGGCCGGACGACGCGCGAGCCCAGGCACGCCTGCCCGATGACCCAGCCCGACAGCCCCCATACCGCCGGATCCATCCCGCCGGACGGCCCCGTGGCCGCGCCCGCGGGCGGGCCGGCGCCCGGCGAGGGAGGACCGGTCGCGGCCTCGGCGGGCGCGGTCGACGCGTCCCCGGAGGAAGCGCACGGCCACGCCAAGACCGGCTTCTGGGCCCTCACGGTCGGCTCCGTCGGCGTCGTCTACGGGGATATCGGCACGAGCCCGCTCTATGCCTTCCGCGAGGCGCTCGCGCCCTCGCGCAGCGACGGCATCCTGCTGGCCGAGGAGGTGATCGGCACCGCCTCGCTCATCATCTGGGCGCTGCTCCTGATCGTGACGATCAAGTACGTCGCGATCCTGCTGCGCATGGACAATAACGGCGAGGGCGGCATCCTCTCGCTGATGGCCCAGGCCCGCCACGCGCTCGGCGGCTCCAAGATCGTGTTCATGCTGGGCCTGCTCGGCGCCTCGCTGTTCTACGGCGATTCCGTCATCACCCCGGCGATCTCGGTGCTCTCGGCGGTGGAGGGCCTGAAGCTCGTCACGCCCGCCTTCGAAGATTACGTGTTGCCGATCACGGTGGCGATCATCCTCGGCCTGTTCGCGGTGCAGAGCCACGGCACGGCGCGGGTCGCGACCTTCTTCGGGCCGGCCATGGTGGTGTGGTTCCTGGCCATGGCCGCCGCCGCCCTGCCGCACATCGCCGGCAATCCCGGCGTGCTGGCCGCCTTCAATCCCTGGTACGCCGTGCATTACCTCCTCGGCCACGGCACCGGCGCGCTGGTGGCGCTCGGCGCGGTATTCCTGGCGGTGACCGGGGCGGAGGCCCTGTTCGCCGATCTCGGCCATTTCGGGCGCCGCCCGATCCAGGTGGCGTGGCTCGGCCTCGTCGCCCCCTGCCTCGTCCTGAACTATCTCGGCCAGACCGCCCTCGTGCTGGCCAAGCCCGAGACCACCGATCCGTTCTACCAGCTCGTGCCGGAATGGGGCCTGATCCCCATGGTGCTGCTGGCCACCCTCGCCACCGTCACGGCGAGCCAGGCGGTCATCACCGGCGCGTTCTCGCTGTCGCGGCAGGCGATCCAGCTCGGCATGCTGCCGCGCATGGAAATCCGCCACACCTCCGAGGCACATTCGGGCCAGATCTACCTGCCGCAGATCAACACCCTGCTCGCCCTCGGCGTGGTGATCTTGGCGATCTCCTTCCGCTCCTCCTCGGCGCTCGCCTCCGCCTACGGCATTGCCGTGACGGGTACGATGCTGCTTACCGCCTCCATGGCCTATGTGGTGCTGTGGAAGGTCGTGCGCCTCTCGCCGCTCGTCTCGGCGGCGATCATCATGCCGTTCATCGTGCTCGAGTCGCTGTTCCTGCTCTCGAACCTGCTGAAGCTGCACGAGGGCGGCTACGTGCCCCTGATGCTCGCGGGCGGCCTGATGCTGATGATGTGGACCTGGGTGCGGGGCGTCACGATCCTGTTCAACAAGACCCGCAAGACCGACGTGCCGTTGGTCGAACTCGTCGGCATGCTGGAGAAGAGCACCTCCTACCAGCGGGTGAAGGGCACCGCGGTCTTCCTCACCAGCGATCCCGAGATCGCCCCGGCCGCACTCCTGCACAACATGAAGCACAACAAGGTGATCCACGAGAAGAACGTGGTGCTCACCGTCGAGACCATGGACCGGCCCCGCGCCACGAAAGGAGAGCGGGTGCGCATCGAGCCCGTGGGCTTCGGCTTCTACCGGGTGGTGATGCGCTTCGGCTACATGGAGACGCCCAACATCCCGCGCACCCTGACGCTGCTCAAGCCCCAGGGCTTCAAGTTCGACATCATGTCGACCTCGTTCTTCCTGTCGCGCCGTTCGATCCGCCCGGCCGCCCATTCCGGCATGCCGCTGTGGCAGGATCGGATCTTCATCACGCTGGCCAAGAACGCCAACGACGCCACGGACTTCTTCCAGATCCCGACCGGCCGCGTCGTCGAGGTCGGCACGCAAGTCACCGTGTAGCATCCGGCCCCCGCCGCGCGGCGGAGCCGCCAAACGATCGTTCTCCCCAAAGACGACACCCGATGGGTGTGCGGAGATCCTGTGGCCGGCTCGCTACAGGACGGTCATTTGCGCGCGACTGTCTTGCGCGTCCCCGTGCCGTCACTTACGGCTGAGCTTACGAAAACTAAGCAACAACAACAGTTTAGCATAATTCCAAACAACAGACCGATCCCATTCCGCGCGTTCCTGCGGAGGCTGTCGGCTGTTCGGGGCAGATGGGGGCCAGGAGTATGGGGTCGGTTCGCACTCTCGTCGGCGTCCGCGCCCTGCGGACGATGGCGCTGGCAGGCGCCTCCTTGATGGCCCTGACCCTTGCAGCCGCCGCGCAGCAGGCGACGGCACGGTTGGAGGAACTGTCCGTCGAAGGCAGCGGCCGGAATGCCGGCGCCACCGGCGGGCCCCCGGCCCAGCGCGGCGCCGACGGCCGCGCGGCGCCCGAGGATCCGCGCGGCCCCGTCGCCGGCTACGTCGCCACCCGCTCGGTCACCGCGACCAAGACCAACACGCCCCTGATCGAGACCCCGCAGGCGATCACCGTGATCGGCCGCGATCAGATCGAGGCGCAGGGCGCGCAGACGCTGACCCAGGCGACGCAGTACACCGCCGGCATCTATTCCGGCGTCTACGGCGCCGACGAGCGCGTCGATTTCTTCACCCTACGCGGCTTCGTGGCGAGCGATTACGGGATCTACAAGGACGGCCTGCAACTGCTGAACTACGGCTTCGGCACGCTGAAGACCGAGACCTTCGGCCTGGAGCGCATCGAGGTGCTGCGCGGCCCCGCCGCGGTCCTGTTCGGCGCGGGCAACCCCGGCGGCATCGTCAACCAGATCACCAAGCGCCCGACGCTCGCACCCTTCGGCTATGTCGAGATCGCCGGCGGCTCGTTCGGGCAGGTCTACGGCGCCTTCGATGTCGGCGGCCCGGCCGACGATTCGGGTCACCTGTTCTACCGCCTCACCGGCATCGGCCGGCAGGGCGGCACCCAGGTCGAGGGTGCGGATTCCGATCGCGCCTACATCGCCCCGGCCTTCACGTGGCGGCCGGATGCCGGCACCACTTTCACGGTGCTGACGAGCTACCAGCGCGATTCCACCGCCGTGACCGCGAACTTCCTGCCCTATGCCGGCACGGTGCGCCCCAATGCGAGCGGTCTGCGCATCGACCGCTCCCTCAACGTGGGCGATCCGCGCATCAACAGCTTCCAGCGCGAGCAGGTCTTCGCCGGCTACGAGTTCGAGCACGCGGTCAACGACGTGTGGATCGTGCGCCAGAATTTCCGCTACTCGTTCTCGGACGCAACGCAGAACTCGTATATCGGCCAGCTCGGCTACGCCGACCTGCCGCAGACGCAGCTCGCCCGCTACCAGTTCCAGTACAGCGACAAGGTCAGCCTGTTCCAGGTCGACAACCAGGCCGAGGCCCGGTTCTCCGACGGGTACTTCCTGCACGATCTGCTGTTCGGCATCGATTACAAGAACTACTCGCTCTACGACAATCAGGCCTCGCTCTTCCCCGCGCCGAACCTGAGCATCCTCAACCCGCTCTACGGGCAGATCGTCGGGCGGCCCCTGCCCTATCAGGTCGACGTCAACAGCTTCCGGCAGCTCGGCCTCTACGCCCAGGACCAGATCAAGCTCACCGACCGGCTGAGCCTGATCGGCGGCCTGCGCTACGACATCACCGACAGCGACGTGTTCCGGAAGCTCGCGCCGGCCACCAGCACGAGCCGCAGCGATGACGCGCTGACGGGGCGCATCGCGCTGCTCTACAACTTCGATCCCGGTATCGCGCCCTACGTCGCCTACTCGACTTCGTTCCAGCCGCAGATCGGCGTCGATGCCATCACCGGGGCCTCGCTGTCGCCAGATCGGGGCGAGCAGATCGAGGTCGGCCTGAAGATCGAGCCGGTCGGCGAGCGCTTCTCCCTCAACATCGCCGCCTTCGACCTCGTGCGCGACAACCCGCCCTTCCCGGTCCTCCTCGGCTTCGGCAGCACCCAGCTCGGCACCGTGCGCTCGCGCGGCATCGAGGGGCAGTTCGTCGCCAGCCTCGCGGAAGGCCTGAACGTCGTCGCGGCCGTGACCCATTACGACCTCGAATACACTCGGGTCCGGGATGCCGCCCTCGGCGACCTCGTCGGCAAGACCCCGACCAACGTGCCGGAAACCTTCGCTTCGGTCTTTGCCGACTACACCATCCCCGTGGGCGATTGGCGCGGCTTCGGCTTCGGCGGCGGCGTGCGCTATGTCGGGCGTTCCTACGCCGACCAGCTCAACAATCTGAAGGTGCCGGATTACGTGCTGTTCGACGCGACCGTGCACTACAATTGGGAGCGCTGGCGCATGGCGATCACCGCCGCCAATCTCGGCGACCGCCGCTTCGTCACCTCGTGCCAGTCGGCCAATTCCTGCTTCTACGGCGAGGCCCGCCGCGTCCTGGCGAGTGTGAGCTACCGCTGGTGAGCGCAAAGCGCGCGGGGCGGCGCGCTGGCCCGTGCACGAATCGCCGCAGGGCTGGTCCGCGGGCCCTGCATCAGCTTGGAGGCGGCGGGCGGCCGGGCTATCTCGGGTTTGCTAAGCGGATCGTGAGAATCCGTGCCTTGAGGAACGCCCCGCCGCCATGATCGTCCGCTCTCTCATCGCCGCCGCCCTGATCGGCGGCATGGTTTGCCCTGCCGTCGCGCAGGAAACCGCCCCGCCGCCCGCGCCAACCGCGCCGCAAGAGCCCTCGCAAGAGCCTTCGCGGGAGGCTGCCCCGCCGCGGCCGATCCGCAACGCGCCGAGCCCGCGGGCGCTGGAATTTGCCGCCTACATCTTCTCGGCGGTCAATGTCTGCGGCTACCGGCTCAACGCGCCCGAATTCGAGGCGCTGCTCGCCAAGCAGAACACGCGGCCCGAGGACGTGAGCCCCCGTGGCCCCTTCGGCAACCGGGTGATCGGCATCTTCACCCTGATGTCCAACCAGATGAATCTCAATCGCGAGCAGGCTTGCCTCGCGGTGGCCGGTGAGTACGGCCCCGAGGGGAACGTGGTGAAGAACGTCCTGCTGCCGCCGGGCTCCGGCGAGCCGGCCCCCGCGCCGGAAGGCAAGCCGGCACAGCCCTAGCGGACCCCATCGGTCGAGGGCCGGCACGGACGGCGAAGGGCTCGGCGTTGGTTGCGGGATCGTTGTGCTGCGAACGCGGCGGCTCCCCGTTCCCGCGAAATGCTGTAGAGGGACGGGCGATACCCGCGTCCGACTCTCCCGCTGGCCCTCGTCGACTGACCTTCGCTCATGTCCGCAACCGATCCCGTGCTTCGCCCTCAGCCGCGCCCCGGCGTGCTCGCCATCGAGGCTTACGTGCCCGGCAAGAGCGCCGCGCCGGGCGTGGCGAAGATCCATAAGCTCTCCTCCAACGAGACGCCTTTGGGCCCGAGCCCGCACGCGATCGAGGCTCTGCGCGCGGAGGCCGCGACGTTGGCCCTCTATCCCGATGGCAGCGCGACGCGTCTGCGCACGGCGATCGGCGCGCGCTACGGGATCGACCCCGCCCGCATCGTCTGCGGCGCGGGCTCGGACGAATTGCTGACGCTGCTGGCGATGGCCTTCGTCGGGCCGGGCGACGAGGGCATCTTCTGCGAGCACGGCTTCCTCGTGTACCGCATCGCGATCCTCACCGCGGGCGGCACGCCGGTGGTGGCGCCGGAAACGAACCTGACGGCGGATGTCGATGCCATCCTCGCCGCGGTCACGCCCCGCACCCGGATCGTCTACCTCGCCAACCCCAACAACCCGACCGGCACCTACCTGCCGTTCGAGGAGGTTCGCCGCCTGCAGGCCGGCCTGCCCGGCAATGTGCTCCTCGTGCTCGACGGGGCCTATGCCGAGTACGTGCGGGCCAACGACTACACCGCCGGCCTCGAAATGGCGCTCGAGGCGGCCAACGTCGTGATGACGCGCACCTTCTCGAAGATCCACGGGCTCGCGGCGCAGCGCATCGGCTGGATGGTCGGCTCCGAGGCCGTGGTCGATGCGATCAACCGCATCCGCGGGCCGTTCAACCTCTCGGCGGGCGGCATCGCGGCCGGCGCGGCGGCGATCGCCGACGAGGCCCACGTTGCCGCGGCGGTGGCCCACAACGACGAATGGCTCGCCTGGCTCACCCGCGAGGTCGAGGCGCTGGGGCTCACCGTGACGCCGAGCGTCGGCAACTTCCTGCTCCTCCACTTCTCGGACGTGCCCGGCCGCACGGCGGCGGAAGCGGATGCGCATCTGACCCGCGCGGGCGTGATCGTGCGGCGCGTCTCCTCCTACGGCCTGCCCAACGCGCTGCGGGTGACGGTCGGCGGCGAGGAGGCCAACCGCGCCTTCGTGGACGCGCTGATCGCCTTCCTGGGAGCCAAGCGTTCGTGACCATGGTGGTGGAGCGCCTCGCCATCGTGGGCCTCGGCCTGATCGGCTCCTCGATCGCCCGCGGCGCCCGGACCTACGGGCTGGCGCGGGCGATCGTGGCGATCGACCGCGACGCGGGCGTGATCGAGCGGGTGAAGGCGCTGGGTCTGGCGGAGGTGGCGAGCACCGACGCCTCGGCGGTGGCGGGCGCCGATCTCGTCATCCTCTGCGTGCCCGTCGGCGCCATCGGCGCGGTGGCGGCCGAGATCGCGCCGCATCTGAAGCCGGGCGCGGTCGTCTCCGATGTCGGCTCGGTGAAGGCGGCGGTCGTCGCGGCCGTCACGCCGCATCTCGCTCAGGGAAATCCCTTCGTTCCGGCCCATCCCGTGGCGGGCACCGAGTATTCGGGCCCGGATTCGGGGTTCGCCACCCTGTTCTCGAACCGCTGGTGCATCCTCACGCCGCCGGAAGGCACGGATCCGTTGGCCGTCGAGCGGGTGCAGGGCCTGTGGCAGGGCCTCGGCGCCATTGTCGAGACCATGACGCCCGAGCACCACGATCTCGTGCTCGCCATCACCAGCCACGTGCCGCACCTGATCGCCTACAACATCGTCGGCACGGCGGCCGACCTCGAAGAGGTCACCCAGTCGGAAGTGATCAAGTTCTCCGCCGGCGGCTTTCGCGATTTCACCCGGATCGCCGCCTCCGACCCGACCATGTGGCGCGACATCTTCCTCACCAACCGCGACGCGGTGCTGGAGATGCTCGGGCGCTTCAACGAGGATCTGTCCGCCCTGTCGCGGGCGATCCGCTGGGGGGACGGCGAGGCCCTGCACGACCTGTTCACCCGTACCCGCACGATCCGCCGCGGCATCGTCGCCATGGGGCAGGAAACCGCCGAGCCGGATTTCGGCCGCGCCCGCAACGCGGCGGCGCCTGCGGCGAAACAGAGCTGAAGGAAAGGGCGCCCGAGATGCGCACATTCGCCATCGTTGCCGTCGTCGAGGGCGCGGCCCCCGATCTGTTCGAGTGGCTCGCTTTCCACCGGGCGGTCGGCGTGCGCCACTTCGTGATCTACGACAACGGCCTCGACAGCGAAGCCGCGGCGCTCCTGAAGGCGCACGCGGCGATCGGCGTCACCACCCTCCCCTGCCCGACCCGCATCGACCGCACGCCGCTTTTTGCCGCCTACGACCATTTCCTCGCCTCGTGGGTACGGCTGTTCCGCTTCGCCGCCTTCCTCGGCACCGATGAATTCCTGGTGCCAGCGCCCGGCCGTTCGATCGACGACTGGATCGCCCGCATCCCGCCGCATGCCGGCGCGGTGGTAATCAACCGGCGCGTCTTCAATACGGCCGAGCCGGAAGGGCCGGCCTCCGGGCTCGTCCTGCGCCGTTTCCCGCGCGCTCTGACGCAGGCGGATCGCGAGGCGAACCGCGTCGTCACATCGATCTACCGGCAAGGCGCCGTCGCCACGATCGCCGACCCGCACATGACGGACCTCGTGCAGGGCGAGCGGCTGATGAGCGATTTCGGCCCCGCCGAGCCGGACCCGCATCGGCCCGGCGCCGTCCTCGCCGTGCGGCACGGCGAGATCCGGCTCAACCACTATCCCCGGCTTGCTCCGGGTACGCCGGCACCCGAAACGCGAGCGGAGACGGAGCCGTGCACCCGGACGGCCCGCTGGGTCCCGCCGACTCTCGACGAGATGCGCCATTTCCTAGCTTACGTGGAGAGCACCGCGCCGGCCGAGGCCGCGCGGCTGCGCGCGCGCCTCGCCGCCGTGCCCGAACTGGCCCAGCCGGTCGCGCCGCGGGAGCATCGCCTCTGGCGGCTGCGCCATCTGCACAGGCCGCGGGTGGAAGCCGCCGGGCGCTTCGTCCGGCGCAAGATCTTTGGGTCGCCGCGCCCCTGGTGAGCCTCCTCAGTACAGGGCCGGCAGCACCACGTTCGGCACGGCGAGCGGGCCGAGCATCAGGCGTCCGTCGTTCAGGCGCAGCGTCGGCAGGGGCTTGAGGCCGTTGGGGCTGTCGGCCGCTTGCGCCTCGCCGGCTGCGCTCTCGCGCTTGCGCAGTCCGCCGAGGAACTGGCCGACGAGGTTGCCGATCAGCGCGCCCTTGTCCGCGCCGTAGCGCTGCCCCATCACCTGCCCGATCAGGGCTTCGAGCCCGAGCGCGCGGATGTCGAAGCGTCCCTCGGGGCGATGCGCCTCGTCGAGGCCAACTTCACCCTTGGCCTGAAGGCGGCGCTCGCCCTTGGCGATCGACAAGCGGGTCACCTCGAGGCGGCCGTCCGCCTGACGCCATTTCTCCAATTCCCGCGCCACCGTGCCGGTGCGCAGCACCGTGGCCCGCTCGATCGTCGTGTCGAGATCGACATCGGCCGGATCGCTGCTGCCGCTCAGGGCATCGAGCTGCGGCACGGCTGCCTTGGCGAGGCGCAGGCTGACATCGACGGCGCCGTCGTTCTCGAAGCGGTCGGGGGTCGGCCGGGCGTGCAGTTCGAGATGCTGGGCGGCGAAGTCCACCGGGCCCGGATCGGGGGATTGCACCGTACCCTTGGGGCCATCGACGACGAAAGAGGCGCGGCTGAACCCGTTCGAGGCGGCGTGGATGCTCGCCTCGAGAGAGGTCCAGGTCACGTCGGCGGTCAGGTCGCCCTGCTCGACATGGAAGGGGCCGGCGACCTCGAGAACGGCGTGGCGCGGATCGTAGACCTGCACCACGGCGGTGGTCGGCCCGAGGGTGAACTTCCCGTCGGAACGGGCGAAGCGGACCGAGCCGCAGCGCAGTTCGAGGCGGAAGGGATAACCGGTGATCGAGCGGTCGGCGCAGGTCCATTGCCGGCCGGCCTGCGCCTCACGGGCGAGCCACGCATCCATCTCGCTCTCGGCCTTGCCGCGGATGAAGAACCACGCGGTGGTCCAGGCGATGACGAGGGTGGCAAGCAGGATATAGGGGAGGAACAGGCCGATTCGCCGCCGCCGGGGGGGCGGTCCGCCGGAAATCGGATCGGGTGTCTGCGCCATCGGCCTCGTTCCTGCGCGGCCCGGCAGGAGAGGCCGGACGCCCCCGTGTTTGGAGACCGGGGCTGTCCAAGGCAAGGCCCCTGCCCACCCTCCGGCTTTCACAGCCCGGAAAGGGGAGGCCGGCCGAACGCCGGATCAGGCGTTCGTCGGCTCCGTGTCGGCGGCGAGGTCCTGCACGACGGCGCGGCGCTCGTTCTCTCCCTCGGCGAGGCGGTGAACATGCATCTCCGTCGCGCCTTCCTGGCGGGCGCGGGCGAGCCAGTTGCGGTGCAGGCGCTCGCGCGGCCCCTTGCCGGTCGCGGCAATGGAAACGGCCTGGGCAATGCCGGCCTCGTCTCGCCGCACGGCGATGACCACCGCCTCATCGACCTCGGCGAGGTCGGGCTCGGCGAGTTCGTGGACGCCGACGACGTAGCGGCGGCCGGACCGCCCGCGCCACGCGCTCAGCGCGGGGGCGGCAACGCCGCGCAGGCCCGCCATGGTTCGGAGACGCTCCTCGCGCACATCCGCTCTCCGGGATCGATCGTCCTTCAGATCGCGGAGCGCGACCGACCAGGACAGGGCTCGTTTGTTCGCCATTTGTTCTGTTCTACAGCGCTCGTCCGATCGCCGTCAAGGCGCTGGTTCGGAACGGTTTCCGGGGTCAGGATAAGGTGGGGATCGCCGCTTGGTTCCACAAGCGATATTGCCCCCCGGCGTCCCGATTCGAATGCGCGATCATCGTCCCGCCGCACAGCATTCTTAAAGCATGAGTCTGGCAGGGTGACCGGGCGCGATGCCTGCCGTACAAGCGAAGCGGTGTGCTGCGCTTGGGGTCGGAGCGACGGTTTTCGGACGGATCGACGTGACGCGGCGGGGAACAGCCTTGGGGCAGGGTATGGGTGTGGCGAGGAACAGGCCGGGGGTTCGGATCGCGCGGCTCGCGCTCGCCGCCGGCCTCGCGCTGAATCTCGGTGCCTGCTTTCGTCCCCTCTACGGGCCGACGGCCTCGGGCGAATCGATGCAGGGCCTGCTCGCCGCGATCCAGGTCGATGACGTGAACATGGCGCAGGATCAGGAGCGCCTCGGGCACTACCTGCGCAGCGAGTTGATCTTCGATCTCGACGGTTCCGGCCAAGCGGCTGTGCCCAAGCGCTACCGGCTGAAGATGCAGGGCTCCGAGCAGGTCCAGACGCCGATTGTCTCCTCGACCACGGCGCGAGCCGAGGCGGGTACCATCGTCGGTACGGTGAAGTTCTCGCTGGAGAGCCTGGACGGGCGCCGCGTCCTCACCGAGGGCGTCGCGACCGGCACAGCGACTTACGACCGTTCGATCCAGCGTTTCGCCTCCCTGCGCGCCGCGCGTGACGCCGAGATCCGCCTCGCCAAGGTGCTGGCCGAGCAGATCAAGACCCGGATCGCCTCCGTCCTTACCGTCAAGACGAACCCCTGACGGGCCCGGCATGACGGCGGTCAAAGCCGGCGATGTCGAGGGGCTGGTCCGGCGCGGCCCCGATCCGCGCATCGCGGTGGTTCTGGTCTACGGGCCGGATGTCGGGCTCGTCGCCGACCGGGCGATGCGGCTGGTCCGGGGGATGGTCGCCGACCCCGACGACCCCTTCGCGCTCATCAGGATCGACGGCGACACCCTCGCCTCCGATCCCGGTCGCTTGGTGGACGAGGCCGGCACCGTTGGCCTGTTCGGCGGCAGCCGCACGATCTGGGTGCGCTCCGGCAGCCGCAACTACGCACCGGCCGTCGATACGGTGTTGAAGGCGTCAACCGACGGGGTCCGCATCGTCGTGGAGGCCGGCGACCTCGCTCGCTCCGCCCCCCTGCGCACGCTCTGCGAAGGCTCACCCAAGGCGCTTGCCCTACCCTGCTACCCAGACGACGAGCGCACGCTTGCCGACCTGATCGAGCGCACGTTGCAGGAGGACGGGCTGCGCATTGATCGCGACGCCCGCGACCTGCTGACCGGCAGCCTCGGCAGCGACCGCCGCGCCAGCCTCTCCGAGATCGGTAAGCTCGCCCTCTACGCCCGCGGCCAGGGCAGCGTCGGCGTGGATGATGTCGAGGCGATCGTCAGCGATGTCGGCGCAAGCGTGCTCAACGCCCTGATCGACGCGGCCTTCGCCGGCCGGGCCAGCGAGGCCGAGCGCGAGTATCGCCGCTTCCGCCATGAGGGGATGGACCCCTCGGCGATGCTCGGCGCCGGTTTGCGCCACGCCCTCACCCTGCTCTCTCTGCGCCTCGACAATCCGCGCGGTAGCGCCAGCCAGATCGTCGCCAATTGGCGCGGCCTGCATTTCCGCCGCAAGGCCTTGGCCGAAACTCAGCTTGCCCGCTGGTCGGCACCGGGGCTGCAACAGGCCGTGGCGTGGCTTCAGGACGCGGTGCTCGCTTGCCGTCGCTCGGAGCCGGATCTCGCTCACGCCCAGGCGCAGGGCGTGTTCCTGCGGATCGCTATCGAGGCCGCGCGGCGGCGGGCCTGAGGGCTGAGCGAAGCCACCCAGATATCCTCGGTGTCAGCACCCCGAGCCAGATGCCGTCTCGGTAGCTCGCCCCTACCGCAGCGGGGTGCCGAAGGCGAGCGGCAGGACCGTACGCTCATCGACATCGGAGCAGCCGACGACGAGGAAGCCCGTCATTGGCCGCGCCAGCACTCAGGCGCGGGTCTTCTCCCTGAAGGGGAACGGGCTCGTCACGATGTCGCGCATGACCCCTTTCGGGATCACGGCATAGGCCTCACTGAAAGCCACGCGTCCGGTATGGAGACTGTCTAGTCGGGAAGGCCGCCACTCATTTCGTGAGACCGGCGGTTCATTCTCTCAGGCTCCGCCGAGCTTGCGGCAGAGGGCATCGCGCTCCTCGGCGCTGGCGTAGCGGATGCGGATCTCGCCCTCCCCGCTCGCCTTGGCCTTCACCGCCACGCTGTAGCCGAGCGCCCGGCCGAGCACGTCTTCCAGTGAGCGCAGGGCGGCGTCGCCCTCGGCGGAGCGGCGCGGACGGCCAGGACGCGGCGTGTCGTCCTGCGGGGTCTCTGCGGCGGCCAGCGCCTCGACCTCACGCACCGACAGCCCTTCGGCCACGATCCGGCGGGCCACCGCCTCCGGATCGCGCACGGAGAGAAGGGCGCGGGCATGGCCGGCGGTGATTTCGCTGGCGATCACCCGGTCCTGAATCGCCGGGGGAAGCTGGAGGAGGCGCAGGGTGTTGGCGAGATGGCTGCGGCTCTTGCCGAGCAGGTCGGCCAGCTCGGCCTGGGTATATTTGAACTCGCCCATCAGACGCTCGTAGCCCGACGCCTCTTCGATGGCGTTCAGGTCGGCCCGCTGGACGTTTTCCAGAATTGCGTATTCGAGCGAGGTGCGGTCGTCGATCTCGACGACCACCACCGGCACCTCGTTGAGGCCCGCGCGCTGGGCGGCGCGCCAGCGGCGCTCGCCAGCCACGATTTCGAAGGTGCCCGGCACCCCTGAAAGCGCGCGCACAACGATCGGCTGGATCACGCCGCGCTGGCGGATCGAGGCGGCCAGTTCGTCGAGTTCCGGCTCCGAGAAGCGGCGGCGCGGGTTGCGCGGGTTCGGGCGCAGGAACTCCACCGCCACCTTGCGCTGCGCGTGTGCGGCGGCCGTGCGGGCCGCCTCCTCCGGTGCGTCGTCGGAAAAGTCGCCGATCAGCGCCGCAAGGCCGCGTCCGAGCCGCGGCCGCGCCGCATCATCCGCCATTGCCACGATTGAAACTCCAAACCATCAAGAGACTTAGGCGGCTGCGGCGGGCGGGGGCGCGCGGCCCTCGCGCTGGATCACTTCGGAGGCAAGCCGCAGATAGGCCTGCGATCCGGCGCATTTCAGATCGTAGAGCAGCACCGGCTTGCCGTGCGACGGCGCTTCCGAAACGCGCACATTGCGCGGGATCATCGTCTCGTAGACCTTATCGCCCATGAAGCCGCGGACATCGGCGACGACCTGGGTCGAGAGGTTGTTGCGCGGGTCGTACATGGTCAGCACGACGCCCTGGATCTGGAGTTTAGGATTCAGCGCTTGGCGAACCTGCTCCACCGTGCGCAGCAACTGGCTCAGTCCTTCGAGGGCGAAGAACTCGCATTGCAACGGCACCATCACCGCATCGGCCGCGGCGAGCGCATTGATGGTGAGCAGGTTGAGCGAAGGCGGGCAATCGATCAGCACGTAGCTGATCGGTTCCATTCCCTCCGGCATCGTGAGATCGCGCAGGATGTTGCGCAGGCGGTGGGCCCGGTCGGACGCGCTCGCCAGTTCGAGTTCGAGGCCGAGCAGATCCATCGTCGAGGGGGCGACGGAGAGGCGCGGCACCGCCGTCGGCGTGATGGCGTCCACCAGCGGCGCCTCGCCGGCCATGACATGGTAGGTCGAAACCTTGCGGCGGCGACGATCGATGCCGAGTCCGGTCGAGGCGTTGCCCTGCGGATCGAGGTCGATCACCAGAACCTGCTCGCCGATGGCGGCCAGCGCCGTGCCGAGATTGATCGCCGTCGTGGTTTTGCCGACGCCGCCCTTCTGGTTCGCGAGCGCGAGCACGCGCAGCGGTTTGGCTTGAGCAGGAGCAACCTGCGCCGGTGAGGCCGTGGGTGAGTCGGTCATGGGTCCACGCGGGAAAGCGACGTGACGCGCACAATCCGTGCCTGCGAGTCGGTGCGGCTCGGAATCAGGTCGCGGGTGAATGTCCACTCATCCTCGGCCTCGGTCAATTCCGTGGCTGCATCACGTCCCTTCGGAAACAGCCCGACGGTGCCTCTTGTCAACAAAGGTTCGGTCCAGGCGAGCAGTTGCGTCAGGGGGGCCAGCGCACGGGCGCAGACGATTTCGGTGTCGGTGAGGGTACCGATCACCGTTTCGATGCGTGCATTGTGCACGGTGACCGGTGCACCGGTGAGGCGCGCGGTCTCCGAGAGGAAGGCGCATTTGCGGGCGTTGCTCTCAACCAAGTGGACATGGAAGCCCGGTCGCTCTTTGCCGGCAATGGCGAGGATGAGGCCGGGGATGCCGGCGCCCGAGCCGAGGTCAAGCCAGCGGGTTGCATCCGGCGCGACGGTCAGAAGTTGGAGGGCGTCGTCGATGTGCCGGTGCCAGACCTCTTTCAGCGTCGCGGGACCGACAAGGTTTTTGACGGTCTGCCAGCGCGTGAGCTGTGCAACGTAGAGATCGAGAGACGCGGCTGTTTCACGTGAAACATGATGCTCGCTCAGGACGCGTGTACGCAGATCAGTGCTCATTCCGCCGTCCTTGTATCGGGGCAGGCTGGCATTCTCATGCCGAGGCCTGGACCCGGCCCCGGCGGGCATGGGCGGCAAGCAGGGTCAGAGCGGCCGGCGTCACGCCCTCGATGCGCGCGGCCTGCCCCAGGGTGGTCGGGCGCACGCCGTCGAGCTTCGCGCGCATCTCGTTGGAGAGGCCGGCGATGGCGCCGTAATCGAGGGAGGTCGGCAAGCGCACGGCCTCGTCGCGGCGGAAGGCCGTGATGTCGGCCTGTTGCCGATTGAGATAGACGGCGTAGGTTGCGTCCGTCCGCAGGCGCTCCGCGACCCGCGGCGGCACCGCTGCCAATTCGGGCCAGACCGCCGCGAGCCGGTCCCAGCCGATCTCCGGGTAGGATAGGATCTGGAAGGCACTGCGGCGCAGGCCGTCATGGTTGAGGGCGAGGCCGTGCTGGGCCGCCTCGTTCGGGGTAAGGCTCAAGCTGTCGAGCCGGGTGCGTGCCTCGGACAACGCCGTCTGCGAAGCGGCGAAATGCGCGGCCCGGACTGAGCCGACACAGCCGAGCGCCGCGCCGCGGGGCGTGAGGCGTTCGTCGGCATTGTCGACGCGCAGGCTCAGGCGGTACTCCGAGCGCGAGGTGAACATGCGGTAGGGTTCGCTCACCCCGTGGGTGACGAGGTCATCAATCATCACGCCGAGATAGGATTCGGCCCGGTCGAAGATCGCGAGTTCGGAGCCGCCGGCCAGCCGGGCCGCATTGAGGCCGGCGACGAGCCCCTGCCCTGCCGCCTCCTCGTATCCAGTGGTGCCGTTGATCTGGCCCGCCAGGAACAAGCCGGACAGACGCTTGGTCTGGAGCGTCGCGTCGAGTTCACGCGGATCGACGTAGTCGTACTCGATGGCGTAGCCGGGGCGCAGGATGCGGGTGCGCTCCAGCCCCGGGATGGCTGCGATAATGCCGGCCTGAACCTCCTCGGGAAGCGCGGTCGAGATGCCGTTCGGGTAGACGGTCGGATCGTCGAGCCCCTCCGGCTCCAGGAAGATCTGGTGGCCCTCGCGGTCACCGAAGCGCACGACCTTGTCTTCGATCGAGGGACAGTAGCGCGGGCCGCGGCTGCTGATCCCGCCGGAATACATCGGCGAGCGATGGAGGTTGGCTCGGATCAGGTCATGCACCGCCTGCGTCGTGCGGGTGATGCCGCAGGCGATCTGCGGTGTGGTGATCCGTTCGGTCAGAGTCGAGAACGGGACGGGCTCTGCGTCCGCGTGCTGCATCTCCAAAGCGGCCCAATCGATCGTGCGTCCATCGAGACGCGGCGGCGTGCCGGTCTTCAGGCGGCCGAGGCGGAAGCCGTGCCGGTCGAGTGTGCGCGCCAACCCGACGGCGGGCTCTTCGCCGACGCGGCCAGCGGGGATCTGGCGCTCGCCGATATGGATGAGGCCGCGCAGGAAGGTGCCTGTCGTGATGACCACGGCTGCCGCGGTCAGGGTGCGCCCATCCGCGAGCACCACACCCGCGACACGGCCTGAATGCACGGTCAGGTCGTCGGCCTCGCCCTCGATCACGGTGAGTTCCGGGGTCTCCGCGACCGCCGCCTGCATGGCCCGGGCGTAGAGCGCCCGGTCGGCCTGCGTGCGGGGGCCGCGGACGGCCGGGCCCTTGCGGCGATTGAGCAGGCGGAACTGGATGCCGGCGGCATCCGCGACGCGGCCCATCAGCCCGTCGAGGGCATCCACCTCACGCACGAGGTGCCCCTTGCCGAGACCGCCGATGGCCGGGTTGCAGGACATCGCGCCGATGGTGGCCGCCCGATGCGTCACCAAAGCGGTGCGGGCGCTGACGCGTGCGGCGGCCGCAGCGGCCTCGACGCCGGCATGGCCACCGCCGACGACGATGACGTCGTAACTGGAAGAATGGGCGTGCATGACCCGTGCTTATGCGCGCGCCATCCAACAGGTCAACGCGGACCCGCTTCATCGCCCCGGTTAGCGGTGGTTCGCCGCCTTCGGCCCGGCCCCATCGTCGCTGCGACCTGGAAGGGAGGCGAAGGATCCGGCGCGGTTCAGGTTAGGCGGCGGAGCGGTGTGGCTCGGAGGCCGTCGAAGTCAGGGAGGGGCGTATCCGCAGCTCGATGCAGAAGGTCTCGGAGGTCGCCTCCTCGATCACTTCCAGCGACCACGTATCCCCGACGCTCAGCCGATGGCCCGATTCCTTGAGCAGCGAGCCGGCATAGTGGACGGCTGTGCGCAGGGCCGCTTCCCGATTGGCGCATTCGACCCCATCGTCATCCGTGATGCCGAGGCCGTCATGCACATTGAAGAAGTACTTGGGCATAGCGCAGTCAATAATTGAACGCAAAGGTAAGCAATGATGCCTTAAGTTTCGTTACGAATAAAGGCTCGTTTTAATGTTTTGTTGGGCAGTTTGCGCTCATGCGCTGCCACGAAAATCTATGTAGCGGCAAAAATTGCTCAGACTATCTTACGACTATAAGAATATGTTACGGCGTCCGACGGCAAATCGCGCGCGTCCTATCGCCCGCAATAAAATTACGGAAAATGGCACTGTCGTGGGTTGGGACGCTCTGTCCAGCCATTTGGGCCAGGGCGAGTTCTGCTTTCTCCACCCTCCCCTCCGCGGCGCCGACGGGCGCACCGAGATCTGGGCGATCGACGCATCGCGGCCCTTCAGTAGGCGGTGATCAGCTTCCGAATCATTTACGGTAACCGGATCGCGGTGTTCCCGCGCTAGCCCCTGGCGGCCGCTACTTGCCGATGCAGAAGCCGGCGAAGAGGCGGTTCAGCATCTCCTCGACGCCGACATGGCCCCCGACCTCACCGAGCGCTCGGACGGCGAGCCGGAGATCCTCCGCCACCAGTTCCGGCGGGAAGCCGATTGAGGCGGTGGCGACGCGGTCGAGATGATCCACGGCGCGGGACAAAGCCTCCCGATGACGCTCGCGGGTCACGAGGGCGTCGCCCTGGCCGAGGGCCGTTTGGGCTGCGGCCTGGATGGCATCCAAGAGCGCGTCGAGCCCGGCACCCGTGACGGCCGAGACGGCGAGACTGCCCTCCCCCGGCTCTTGCGGCGCGAGATCGGTTTTCGTGCGAACGAGTAAGACCGGGGCATCCGCAAGACGCTCGGCGTCGGCATTGCCGTCCGCCGGCACGAGATGGAGCACGAGGTCGGCGCTGCGGATACGGCTTTGCGTGCGCTTGACGCCCTCGGCCTCGATCACGTCCGTTGTCTCGCGCAGGCCCGCGGTATCGACCAGCACGACCGGCAGCCCACCGAGATCGCAGCGCACCTCGATGGCATCGCGGGTCGTGCCCGGAATGTCCGAGACGATGGCCGCATCGCGCCCACTCAGCGCATTGAGCAGCGTCGATTTTCCGGCGTTGGGAGCGCCCGCCAGCACAACGCAGAACCCCTCGCGCAGGCGCTCGCCCCGGCGTCCATCGGCCAGTGCGGCTCGGATCGCATCGCGCAAGGCTGCGGCGCGACCGGACAGGGCGGCGTCGAGGCCGGCCTCATCGACATCGCCCTCATCGGCAAAATCGAGGGCCGCCTCGGCTCCGGCGAGCAGATCGATGCCGGTCTCGCGCCATGCGGCGACTTGGCGGCCGAGGGCGCCGTCGAGCTGGCGAAGGGCCTGGACACGCTGCGCTTCGGTCTCGGCGTCGATGAGATCGGCGATCCCCTCCGCCTCGGTGAGGTCGATGCGACCGTTGAGGAAGGCGCGGCGGCTGAACGCCCCGGCCTCCGCCGGCCGGCAACCCGGCACGCTTCCGAGCGCCCGAAGCACGGCGGACCGCACGGCAAGGCCCCCATGCAGGTGCAATTCGGCCATATCCTCGCCGGTGGCGGTGGCCGGGCCCGGCAGCCATGCCACCAGGGCCTGGTCGAGGATATTGCGGGATTTGGGGTCGCGCAGGCGGCGCAGGGAGAGACGACGCGGTTCCGGGCGTCCGCCGGCCAGCCGGTCGAGCACGGTCCCCGCCGCCGGCCCGCTGATGCGCACCACGGCCACCGCCGCACGGCCAAAGCCGCTCGCCGGGGCGAAGATGGTGTCGTCGCGGTCGGGAAGGGGTGGGGGCATGGCGGTCAGGATTGTCGTGCCGCCGCGCCCGCTTCCTCTTGCGTGGAGGAGAGGCGCGGCAGCCGCGAGACCTGTTGATGTGAGGGGCCGGTCAGACCACGAGATTCACGATCCGCCCCGGCACGACGATGACCTTGCGCGGAGCCCGGCCTTCGAGGGCGCGTTGCACCGCTTCCAGGGCGAGCGTCGCGGCTTCGACGGCCTTGGCGTCGGCGTCGCGCGGAACGGTGACGTCCGCCCGCTTCTTGCCGTTGATCTGGACCGGAAGGGTGATTTCGTCCTCGACCAGCAATGCCTGATCGGCGACCGGCCAAGCCGTCTCCGCGACGAGCCCCTCCCCGCCCAGCACGCGCCAGGATTCCTCAGCGAGATGCGGCATCATCGGTGCGATGAGCTGCACGAGGATGCGGGCCGCCTCGCCCGCCGCGGCCTTCGAGGCACCTCCGCGCAGGCCCTCGTCGAGGGCGTTGGCCAAGGTGTAGATGTGGGCCACGCAGCGGTTGAAGCGCAGGCGCTCGATATCCTCGCCGACCGCGGCGAGCGCCTTGTGGGCGGCCTTTCGTAAGGGCGCATCGGCGGTCCCACCGGGCCCGTTCGCGGCCGTCGCGCCGTGGACGAGGCGCCAGACGCGCTGCACGAAGCGGGCGGCACCCTGCACGCCCTCCTCGGTCCAGATCACGTCGCGCTCGGGCGGCGAGTCGGAGAGCATGAACCAGCGGGCGGTATCGGCGCCGTAGCTGGCGATGATGTCGTCGGGATCGACGACATTCTTCTTCGACTTCGACATCTTCTCCGTCGGGCCGATCTCGATCGGCTCGCCGGTTTTCACGTGAAAAGCCTTGCGCGCCCCGTCCTGCGTCTCGAAGCGAATCTCGGCAGGCGGCGTCCAGGCACCGGCTGCATTCTTGTAGGTCTCGTGGACGACCATGCCTTGCGTGAACAGGCCCGCGAACGGCTCGGACACGCCGGACCAGCCCGTCGCCTGCATCGCCCGCATGAAGAAGCGCGAGTAGAGCAGGTGCAGGATCGCGTGCTCGACGCCGCCGATATACTGATCGACCGGCAGCCAGTGATCGACGGTCGTCCGGTCGGTCGGGGCGTCGGCGAGCCAGGGGGCGGTGAAGCGGGCGTAGTACCAGGACGAGTCCACGAAGGTGTCCATGGTGTCGGTTTCGCGCCGGGCCGCCGCGCCGCAGCGCGGGCACGGCACCTGACGCCACGCCTGATCCCGCTCCAGCGGATTGCCGGGCTGGTCGAACGAGACCTCGTCCGGCAGCTTCACCGGCAGGTCTTCCACCGGCACGGGCACCGGGCCGCAGGCCTCGCAATGGATGATCGGGATCGGGCAACCCCAGTAGCGCTGGCGCGACACGCCCCAATCGCGCAGGCGGAACTGGACCTTTCGGCGGGCGACCGGTGCATCGCCGAGCGTCTCGCCTTCCAGCCGGTCGGCGACGGTCTTGAACGCGTCGTCGGTGGTCATGCCGTCGAGGAAGCGCGAATGGATCATCCGCCCGTCGCCGTCATAGGCGGTGTCGGTGATGAGGAAGGCTTCCGGGTCCTGCCCCTCGGGGCAGACCACCGGCGTGTTGCCGAGCCCATACTTGTTGGCGAAGTCGAGGTCGCGCTGGTCGTGGGCCGGGCAGCCGAACACGGCGCCGGTGCCGTACTCCATCAGCACGAAGTTCGCGACGAAGACCGGCAGCTCCCAGGACGGATCGAGCGGGTGGCGCACCGTGAGGCCGGTGTCGAACCCGAGCTTTTCCGCCGTATCGATCGCTTCCTGCGCGGTGCCGATGCGGCGGCATTCCTCGGCGAAGGCTTGCAACTCCGCAGCCTTCGGGCCGGACTCGGCCAGCGCCCTGGCGACCGGATGATCGACGGAGATCGCCAGGAACTTGGCGCCGAACAGCGTGTCGGGGCGGGTGGTGTAGACCGTCACCTCGTCCGTGCCGGCGAACGGTGCGGCGAGGGCGAAGCGCACCTCCAGCCCCTCCGAGCGGCCGATCCAGTTGCGCTGCATCAGCCGGACCTTTTCCGGCCAGCGCTCCAGGCCGTCGAGGGCGTCGTGCAGATCCTGCGCGAAATCGGTGATTTTGAAGAACCACTGTGTCAGCTCGCGCTGCTCGACGAGCGCGCCCGAGCGCCAGCCGCGCCCGTCGATCACCTGCTCGTTGGCGAGCACGGTGTGATCGACCGGATCCCAGTTCACCTTCGCCGTGCGCCGGGTAACGAGCCCCTTGCCGAGGAAATCGAGGAACATGCGCTGCTGGTGCTTGTAGTAGTCGGGATCGCAGGTCGCGATCTCCCGGCTCCAATCCAGCGACAGGCCCATGCTCTGGAGCTGCCCGCGCATGGTCGTGATGTTGGCGTAGGTCCATTCCCGCGGATTGACCTTGCGCTCCATGGCGGCGTTCTCGGCCGGCAGCCCGAAGGCATCCCAGCCCATCGGGTGCAGCACGTTATGGCCCTTGGCGCGCTTGTAGCGGGCCACCACGTCGCCCATCGCGTAGTTGCGCACGTGGCCGATATGGATGCGCCCCGACGGGTAGGGGAACATCTCCAGCACGTAGTATTTCGGGCGGGGATCGTCGTTCTTGGTCTCGAACAGCTTGGCCGCGTCCCAGGCCTGCTGCCAACGCGGCTCGGCGTCCTTGGCGTTGTAGCGCTCTTGGTGACGCTCTGGCGCGATCGAGGAGGGCTGTGCGGAATCGGTCATCGGGAGCGCCGGGATCAGCGGAAAAGGGAGTGGGCTGCACGCAACGGTGTCGCGGGGCCCGAAGCCCGGCACCTAGCATATCCCTGCGGGCAGGGGTCAACGATCGAAGCCGCTTGAGTGGCTTTACGGCGCGCGCGGTTCAGGTCTGCTGATAAACGGCCACCACGCGGTCGAAGCGCCGCTCGGCCAGATCGGAGGCACGGATCAGGAAGTAGACGGTGCCCTCCCCGTCCTCCTGCAGGAAGTCACCGACATCGATCTGCAGAAGCAGGCGCCATGTGCGCGCACCGGCATCGATCTCGGTCCGGTGCGTCTCGATCTTGTCCCGCTCGAGGTGCTGCACGCCGAAGCGGCTGACGACTTCCGCCTCCACGCGCGGATCGCTCTGTTCCGGCAGCGGCGAGCCGAGGAGCTGGTTGCGCCGGCCGGCATTGGCCGCCCCGTGATAGCGGTCGAAGGCCTGCGAGAAGAGATCTTGATAGGCATCGCGAAAGCCCTCCTCGCCGTCGGTGCGGAGCGCCAATGCCGCCTTCAGGGCCGGTTGGGCGTCCATCTCCAGGCTCTCGATCGCCGGCGGGCGCAGGGTGGCGTGCAGGCTCATCGGCCGGGCCGGGCCGCCATAGGGCGTGCCGGAACCGGGCTTCGGAAGGGGCAGGTCGAACTGCCGGTTGCTCTTGGTAATCTCCGCCCGGTGCGCATCGGCCGCCGCTGCAAGGTCGGCGGGCATGGTCTGCGGCGTGAGGCCTTCGCGCGGGCTGTCGTCCCAGAACACGCGGGCGGATTCGGTGCCGTTGTCCCACGGGCCGGCAGAGAGATCGTAGAAGAACAGCAATCGGCCGTGCCCCGGCAGGGCGGCGGCACCGCCCTCGCCGCTCGCTAACCCCTTGGCCTGCCCCCGCGCCTCCCCAAGATCCACCTGCGCGAAGAAGGCGTAGGGCAGCTCCTTGCGGAAATGCCGCCGCATCTCCTCCCCCGCCTCCGCGTTCCCGCGCTTGGCAATCGCCTCGATATCGGCGGGCTTGGCCCGGCGCGGCCAGGTCAGCCCCGGCGGAAGGTCCGGTGTCCCGCCGATCCGCGTGCCGCCGAGGCTTCCCTTCTCCGCCGTCCGCGGGCGAAACACGAGCGTCGGCACCAGCGCTCCGACCACCATCTCGACCTGGGGGCGCAGGAAGTGCTGTGCGAGTTGGGCCTGGGCGTCGGCGGGCGTATCGAACATCGGCGAGGCTTCTCCGTTCGAATCGGGAGAGGCCAGGATATCGCGGGCGCGAGACAGGGAAACAGGCCGCCAACTCTTGAAGTCGCGTCTGCCTCGCCGCAAGGAGGGCCCATGATGGAAGAGAGCCAGACCCCGGATCAGACCCTCGACGCCAAGCCGCCGGTCGGCGAGGCGGATGTCGCCGCCGGGCTCGCGGAGGTGCGCGCGGGCATCCGCCGGGCGGCCGAGGACAACGAGCGCGACCCGGCCAGCGTGCACCTCGTCGCCGTCTCGAAGACGGTGCCGGCCGAGGGCATCCTGCCGGCGCTGGAAGCCGGCCAGCGGATCTTCGGCGAGAACTACGTTCAGGAATCGAAGGCCAAGTGGCCGGCGCTTCGAGAGCGCTTTCCGGATGTCGAGCTGCACCTCGTCGGCCCGCTCCAATCGAACAAGGCACGCGAGGCGGTCGAGCTGTTCGACGTGATCCACTCTCTCGACCGGCTGTCACTCGCCGCGGCGCTCGCCAAGGAGATCGAGCGGAGCGGCCGGGCGCCCAAGCTCCTGATCCAGGTCAATACCGGCGACGAGACGCAGAAGGCCGGCGTCTCACCCGATCAGGTCGATGTCCTGCTCTCGGAGTGCCGTGAGACCCACAATCTCGCGATCCACGGCCTGATGTGCATCCCACCGGCCGAAGACCCGCCCTCCCCTCATTTCGCCCTGCTGGCCCGCATCGCCGAGCGCCATGGCCTGCCGATCCTATCGATGGGCATGAGCGCGGATTTTCCGGCGGCGATCCAGATGGGCGCCACCCATGTCCGCGTCGGAACGGCCATCTTCGGCCGGCGGACGAAGCGGGCTTGAACGGCGGCCCGCATTAGCGATGAGCCGGTTAACGGCCGATCATCGCCCGATCCTCATCCGTGTTCCCGGCCCGAGGCGGCGGAGCAGGCGCAGCAGGTCGGCGGGTTTCAGGGCAACGCAGCCTTCCGTCGGGCGGTAGCCGCTGCGGGCGATATGCAGGAAGATCGCCGAGCCCCGGCCCGGACGGATCGGGCCGCGGTTGTAATCGAGGTCGATCACGAGGTCGTAGAGACCGTCATCGCGCCAGAGCTGCTCGGCGCTCGCCGCCGTGCTCGGCAGCCGGATCGGCCGGTTGTAGCGACGATCCTGGGGCGCGTCGCACCAGCCGTCGTCCCGTCGCGTTGGCCGCAAGGGGAGCGCGGTGACGGGGCGGACGGGGAAGCGGTCGGGCCGGTAGAAGCCGCCGCGCAGGCGAAAGATGCCCCGCGGCGAGGCCCCGTCCCCTTCCCGCTTGTGGGTCGTGATGCCGGAGCGCCCGAGGGCACAGGGGATCACGACCCCAGCCGCGATCAGCGTGCCGCGGGTCGGATCGCCCGGCAGCGGGCGCACCCGCAGCACGCTGAGGGCGCCAGACGGCCTTCCCCGTGCTGGGGTGGCGGTCCCGGTCTGCTTTGCAACTTGAGCGCGGCGCATGGCCCGTTCGTCCCAACTCGCTCCGAGCTTGGCCCGGCCTGACGTCATGTCGCGGCAGACAAAGCTGGAACATGGTAAAAATTCTGCATAAGCGCGCAATCCGGATTTCCCGGCGCGTAAAACGAACTAGGTTTGTCGTCAGACGGCGCCGTAGGGTTTCCGTCCGCGGCCAGCCAACGGGCAATATGCCTACTCAGATCGGCGTGCCGTGATGAAATTGTCTTGGCTGCCTGCCTGATCTCTGTCCGATATCCAGGTGTCCGGAAAGCTTGTTGAGAGCCGCTGCGTCGATGTCCAACCCCTATTGCCTCCTCGTCTGTGACGACGACGACGCCCTGCGTGAGGCATTGACGGAGCAGATCGACGCCTATGACGAATTCACCGTCATCGGCGAACCGACAGCGACCGGGGCGCTGAACCGCGTCACGCAGGAATCGGTCGATCTCGTGGTGATGGATGTCGCGCTGCCGGACATGGACGGGCGCGAGGCGGTGCGGACCCTGCGCCGCAACGGCTATCGCGGCCCGATCATCATGCTGACCGCCCAGGAATCCGATGACGACATGGTCGAGGGCCTGGAGGCGGGCGCCAACGACTACGTGATCAAGCCGTTCAAGTTCGCCGTGTTGCTCGCTCGCATCCGGGTGCAACTGCGCCAGCACGAGGCGAGCGAGGATGCGGTGTTCCGCATCGGCCCCTACACCTTCCGGCCCGGTGCCAAGCTGCTGGTCGGCGAGCGCGGCTCCAAGCTGAAGCTGACCGAGAAAGAGACGGCGATTCTGCGCTACCTCTATCGGGCGGGCCGCGAGGTGGTGGGGCGCGATACGCTGCTCGCTGAGGTGTGGGGCTACAACGCCCACGTCACCACCCACACCCTCGAAACGCACATCTACCGGCTGCGCCAGAAGATCGAGCCGAACCCGGCGGTCGCCGCAATCCTCGTCACCGAAGGCGGCGGCTACAAGCTGCTGCCCTGAGGGCCGATCTTTCGCTGGTATCCACCGTCCCGCACAGGCTGCGGCCGGGCGGCGTATCGCGCCGCCTCGGCATCGGTTAAGCTTGCGCCCGGACAGTCAAGCATCGTCCCGAAAGGTGGTCGCCGGCTTTCGGAGTGAGAGTGCCTCACAAAACTCCCGATCACCGATCGTTTCCCTTCTGGGCACGGCGGCGCAGCGGGAGTTTTGTGAGAGACACCGAGGCGATGCAAAAGGCGTGGCGGATCGCGGCCGAGGGGCGGAGAGGCGTTGGGGCTCGACGACGACATCGCGATCCTCGCCGCGGCCCCCGTGTTCGAGCTATTCGGGCGCGACGCCCTGCGCCTGCTCAGCTTTGCCGGTGAGCGCCGCCTCCTGGGGAAGGGCGAGCTGCTGTTCGCCCGCGGCGAGCCGTCCGACGGCGGCTACGTCGTCATGTCCGGCACCATCGCGCTCGTCCCCGCGCGGTCGGGTGCGAAGCCGGTCACGGTGTCCCGCTCCGGGGTCATCGGGCGCAACGCCCTTTTCCGTCAGGTCGAGCGGCCGGCGGAGGCTCGCGCGGTCGAGCCGGCCGAAGTGATGCGCGTGACGCCTTCGGTGATGAGCCGCGTCCTGCGCGAGTTTCCCGACGCGGCGGCGGCAATCCATGACGGCATGGCCGAGGAGCTGCTCGATCTCGTCCAGGGTCTATCCGGCGTGCGCGAGCGGCTTGTGGGCCTCGCGCCACGCAAACGGTGACAGAACCGGGCGGCTTTTGTAAGCAACGACCACCTTTCGCGCCGAATGCGAGATGCCGGCCCGATTGTATCGGCCGACGCCTCCAGCTCCTCGTGTCAACGTGCCTTCTCTCGACGAACCGGTTGCGACGTCGTCGGAAGGCACTTCAGTCCGGAACACCCCGATGTCACACGCCGATCTCGAAAAGACCATCGAAGCCGCTTGGGAAGAGCGCGCCGGCATCTCGACCACGACCACCGGCGCGGTGCGCGAGGCGGTGGACGAGGCGCTGAGCCTGCTCGATTCCGGCAAGGCCCGCGTCGCCGAGAAGGCGGGCGATACCTGGCAGGTCAACCAGTGGCTCAAGAAGGCGGTGCTGCTCTCCTTCCGCCTCAACGACATGGTGCCGATCGAGGGCGGCCCCGGCTCCTCCCCGTGGTGGGACAAGGTGCCCTCGAAGTTTTCCGGCTGGGGTGAGGCCGAGTTCCGCGCCGCCGGCTTCCGCGCCGTGCCGGGCTGCTTCGTGCGCCGCGGCTCCTACATCGCGCCGGGCGCGGTGCTGATGCCGAGCTTCATCAACCTCGGCGCCCATGTCGGCGAGGGCACCATGGTCGATACCTGGGTGACGATCGGCTCCTGCGCGCAGGTCGGCAAGAACTGTCACATCTCGGGCGGCGCCGGCATCGCCGGCGTGCTGGAGCCGCTCCAGGCCAACCCGGTCATCATCGAGGACAACTGCTTCGTCGGCGCCCGCGCCGAGGTCGCCGAGGGCGTGATCATCGGCGAGGGCTCGGTCCTGTCGATGGGCGTCTATATCGGCGCCTCGACCCGGATCATCGACCGCACCACGGGCGAGACCTTCTACGGCCGCGTACCGCCCTACTCCGTGGTGGTCTCGGGCACGACGCCCGGCAAGCCGCTGCCCGACGGCACCCCCGGCCCCGGCCTCTACTGCGCCGTGATCGTCAAGCGCGTCGATGCCGGCACCCGCGCCAAGACCGGCATCAACGAGCTGCTGCGGACCTGATGGCGGCTGCCGCCGCATCGGTCGCCACCCGGACCCTCGACCTCACCGTCGCGGGACATCGGGTGGCGACGCCCTGTGCCGTGGTCGGGGAGGGCGCCGACGCATTGCTGCTGCCCGCCCTCTCCTCGATCTCGGCGCGCGAGGAGATGCTGCCGCTCGCCGGCGAACTCAGCGCGATGCATCGCTGCCTCGTGCCGGACTGGCCGGGCTTCGGCGCGCATGCGCGGGCGCGGCTGCCGCTGAATCCCGCCAACCTGCACGCCTTCCTCGATGCGCTTCTGGCGGCCGCCCCCGGCCCCTACGCGCTCGGCGTCGCCGCGGGCCATGCCGCGCCCTACCTCGTGGCCGCCGCACGCCGTCATCCCGGCGCCTTCGCGCGGCTGGTGCTCGTGGCGCCGACCTGGCGCGGACCATTGCCGACCGCCATGGGGCCGGAGCGCGCCGCGTGGTTCGGCCGAATCCGCCGGGCCGTGGAGATGCCGCTCCTGGGCGAGGCGCTCTACCGCATCAACATCAGCCCGCCGATCATCGGGCGGATGATGCGCGCCCACGTCTATGCCGAGCCGAAGCATGTGACGGCGGCCGTGATCACTGCCAAGCATCGCATCACCCGCCAGAGCCGGGGCCGGTTCGGCACCGCGGCCTTCGTGACGGGCGGCCTCGATCCGGTCGCCTCGCGCGAGGAATTCCTGGCTTCGTTCGGCGACGGGCTGCCGCCCGTGCGGGTGCTGCGTCCGGAGAAGGCGCCGCGCCGCTCGGGTGCCGAGATGGATGCGTTGATCGGCACGGGCCGCGTCTCGGCCCTCACCGTACCGGGGGCGCTGAGCGCCCACGAGGAGTTTTTCCGCGACGTCGCCGCCGCGATCCGGGCGCCCTGACGCCGGCCTGAAAAAGCGGCGTGGTCTGACAGCGGATCGGGACTGTGACGCATCCGTCGCACGTCCCTCCTAGACAGGCCGGAAGCATCAGTCTGAAAACTGAAGCCCGCTCCTGGCCTCCGCCACGATCCGTTCAGCCCCGGCGCCTGAAAGCTTCTCCCCCGATGACCCGCCCGACCCGTGCGCCGGTGCGCTTGGCCGCCCTGCTGACGCTGATCCTGGCTGCCCCGCCCCTCCAAGTCCTCCCCCTCAGGGCTGAGCCGGCGGCCCCGGCCGGCCCGGCAACCTCCGCGCCCTCGCTGGAGAAGGACAAGCTCGCGGCCGCAGCCCCGAAGGGCTATCTCAGCGACGAGGCGACGCCGAACCTCGTGCCGATCCTACCGCCGCCCCCCGCGGGCCACTCGGCGGCGGAAGCGGCGGACCGGGCGCTCTACAATGCGACCCGAGCCTTTCAGGGCAGCCCGCGCTGGGCGCTCGCCACCAACGACGTCGCCGATGGCGGTGCCGCACTTCTCGAGGATTATGCCTGCGTCCTCGGCCAGCGCATCGACCAAGCGAGCGTGCCGGACCTGATGCGGCTCCTCGACCGGGCCCGCATCGATATCGCCCGCGCCACCCGCGTGGCCAAGCGGCGCTATCGTCGCCTGCGCCCCTTCGTCGGCAACGACCTGCCCATCTGCGTCGCCCGCACGGCCGAACTCGCCGACAGCTTCAGCTATCCCTCCGGCCATGCCAGCCAGGGATGGGCCTACGGGCTGATTATGGCGAACCTGATGCCGGAGAAGGCGACGCAGTTCCTGGTGCGCAGCCGTCTCTACGGCGAGAGCCGGGTCGTGTGCGGCGTCCATTGGCTCAGCGATGTCGAGGCCGCCCGCACCGGCGCCTCGGCGCTGGTCGCCGTGCTGCTCGCCGATCCCGGCTTCCGCACCGATCTGGAGCGCGCCCGAGCCGACCTCAAACGCGCGCTGAGCGGGGAGGGGGCAAAGCCCGATGCGGCGCTCTGTGCCCGCGAGGATGCGGCCGCGCGCCAGCCCCTACTCTGACGAAGCCGGGATCTCGCCGGCTGCGCTAGGCTGGGGGCTTACCGCCCCCGGCGCCTCACCGCTTCCAGACGCCCAGCCGCTCGGTACGGGCGTGGTCCTCGGCCGCCGCGAGATCCGGCGTCGCCTCCGACGAGGCGCGACCGCCGCCGTTGAACAGCACCACCTCAGAGAGGTCGCGGCCCTCGACGGTGCAGATATGCGCGCTGCTGCCGGGCGCGGGTTGGCAGGTCACCGAGCGCTTGCGGAGATACTTGCTCAACTCGTCGGACTGGCCGCCGCGGACCCACTCGACGCCGAACAGGCGCACGACCTTGCCACCGACTCGCAGCGTCGCCGTGTCGATCACTTCCGGCACGCCGACGATGGCGTTGGCGCTATTGCTACCCTTGCGCGGCGCCTCCGGCTCGGTCGGGCGCTCAGTGGCATTGCCCGGCGCATCCGTGGGCGGTGCGTCGGCGGCCGGCTCCTCCGTCGCCGAGCCACGATCCGCGGCCGGGGGCGATCCGGCCGGCGCGGTCTGCGGGGCCTGGGTTTCGGCGGTCTGCTGGGCGGGGCGACTGGATTCCTCCGTGTCGCGTCCGCTCAAGGAGAGCGCCGCGACGAGGCCCGCGCCCGCCAAGGCGCCGAACGCCATCAGCAGAACCGGCCGGCGGCTGCCGGCCGCGAAGGCATCCTCGGCGCGGTCGCGGATTCGGGCCGCCGTCTGGCGGGGCTGAAGCCCACCGGCCACGCGCCGCCAGCCGTCTCCGACGCGGGCGCGCGCCTCGGCAAGGCGCTCTGCCGTGTTCGGCGAGGACTCGGCCGGATCGAGGGAGGCGCTGACCGGTGCGGGCCTCGGCCGGGCCTTCAGCCGCTCGGCGAGGCGGCTGCGCCAGCCCTCGACGGTCTCGCTCGCGGCGCTCGCGAGCGCCCGGCTGCGCTCGGCGGAGCTGGTCGCAAGCGAGCGCGCCAGCGCCGATTGCGTTTCCACGAAACGGGCGCCCGCGGCCCGCACGTCGGCGATGGTGTCGCGGGCGGGTTCCGGCTCCGGTTCGGGGGCAGGGGGGAGAAACAGCGGCGCGTGCTGCTCACGAAGTTCTTCGACCAAGTCGTGCAGGGTCAGCGGCACCCCGGCGCCCGCCTCGCCCCGCAGGCGCACCGCGCCGGTTCGATCGACGATCCGGTAGCCGGGCACCCCGTCGGCGGGCTCGACGAAGCCCTCGGCGATCAGAGCCAGCGTCCGGCGGGCCACCGGCCGCGCGCCGCGCCGGTCGAGCTCGGCCAGGATCAGCGCGCGGATCCGGCGGTCGTCCTCGGAGACCGGCGCCTCCGGCGGGGCCGTCGTCTCGTCCTTGCTCCGGCCTGCGGCCTTTGCCGATCCCTTCACGCGTGCGATGCCCTGTTCTCGTTCGTCGCCGGGGCGCCCGCTCACGGCGGCGCCCATCGGCTGCTTCTACAACATGGACCGGCCGGAGTATCCGGTCGATGCGGCGGCTGATCCTGCAGGATGATCGCTTGGAGCCATCATCCTGTTTCCCGTCAGGCCCCCGCCCGGCTCAGGACGCGGCTCGCCTCCGACACGATGACCGGTGCGCCCCCGGCAAAGCTCACCGTCAGCGTGAGTTCGGCGACCCCCTGCGAACGCGCGCCGCGCGCCGGACTGACGGCGGTGAAATCGTGGACGATGCGCACGAGGCAGGTGGCGCTGGGTCCGTCGCAGGCGATCCGCGGCTCCCCGTGCGGCTCGTAGCGCCGCTCGGGCCAGCGCTGCGCGAAGCGCCGCTTCTCGGCCAGGAGCGCGTGGGTGGTCATGACACGGCCGTGGAAGCGCACCGTGCTGCCGTAGAAGCGGGGCGCGGCGGACAGCATCGCGCCGTTGGGCGCCGACACGCTGTCGAGATAGCCGAGGCTCAGGCGACGCGCCGCCACGGCCCAATCGGAGAAGCGCGGATCCGGCTCGGCGCGGGCCATGTTCGCGGCGGGCGGGGCAGGGCGGTGCATCCGGGCGGTGTGCGAGTGATTTTCTTCGCGCGCCCGCTCGCGGATGGCGGCCCGGCGGGCGCGGCGCATCTCGGCGGCACGGGTGCGGTCCTGGCGGTGCATGTCCCGCCGGGCGGGGGAGGGGGCCGCGGCCCGGCGCGAGCGGCTTCCGGCCTCGGGTTCGACCTCGAAACGGGGGGCGGATTTGGCCGCCGGCTTCGCCCGCTCGCCGCCGGCCGGGGCAGCGTCGGATTTGGCCGGTGGGTCGATCCAGTTCGATCCCTGCTGGGCCAGGGCGCCTCCCGCCGCGCAGGCCGAGGAGAGGAGAAGGGTCAGAAACAGGACGGGGCGCATGACGGGACCGATCGGGCGAGCAGGCCTGAAGATGCCTCGCGGAAGGCCGGGTCACCGTCGGCGCTCACCTCGGATGGGTGACGGCGGCCGGCACTCCGCGGAAGGCGGTCGGTGAGACGGAACGCGTGATGGCACCGCTACGGTTCCACGCCTTTCTGCCACCGGCTTCGTGCCTACACCGAGTCGGGCGCCCGTGCGACCGGCGCCAGCGCCGGAAGGCCTGTTACCCCCGCTGTCCCGGCTTCCCTGGGCACAGTCCCCAATGCGGAACCCGTGCGGCGCGGCCTCGCCCCGCGCCCTTGCCATCGCGCGGGAAGAGCCCACCTTGAGCGTAAGATCCCGGCTCGTCCTGCGCGCGAACGATTGCAGGCCGGGCGGGCCCGGTGCCAAGCATCGGGCGGGATCACCGAGGACGGGTCCGGGCCCCTCTGACGGTCGAGGCGTCGACCGTGATGTCGGATCCTTTCACCGCTGGCGCGAACGCGGCGCGGAAGCGTGCGAGGATATCCCTGTGCCGGCCATGCTGGTTTTCCTGTTCCGGCCCCAAGCGAGCGGAGCGGCGGCTTGAGCGCGCCCTCGCAGACCGGGAAGCGCCGCGCCCTCCTTCTCGTGAACGCCAAGGCGCGCAGCGGGTCCGCGCCGCTGGATTCGATCCGCACGATTCTGCGCGAGGGGGGACTCGACCTCATCGAGCCGGAGGGCAGCGCCGATTGCAAGGAGGTGATCGGGCGGCATGCGAGTTCCGTCGATCTGGTGATCCTCGGCGGCGGTGACGGCACCATGAACGCGGCGGCGCCGGCCCTGGTCGAGACGGGGCTGCCCTTCGGCATCCTGCCGCTCGGCACCGCCAACGATCTTGCCCGCTCCCTCGGCCTGCCCCTTGAGCCGGAGCCGGCCGCCCGCGTGATCCCGACCGCGCCGGAGAAGGCGATCGACCTCGGCTGGGTCAACGGGCACTACTATTTCAACGTTGCGAGCGTCGGCTTTTCCGCCGATCTCGCCGGCGAGCTGACGGCGGAAGCCAAGAAGGCCTGGGGCACGGTGGGTTATGCCATCGCGGCCTTCCGGCTCCTGCGCCGTGCCCGCCCCTTCACCGTGACGATCGAGCATGATGGCCAGACCGAGAAGGTGACGACCATCCAGGCCTCGGTCGGCAACGGGCGCCATTACGGCGGCGGCATGACCGTGCAGGAAGACGCCACCGTCGATGACGGACGGCTCGATTTCTACAGTTTGGAGGTCGCCCATTGGTGGCGGCTGATCGCGCTGCTGCCGGCCCTGCGCCGTGGGACACACGGCAAGGCCGCGGATGTGCGTGCCTTCGAGACCACAGAGCTGGTGCTGAAGACGCGCAAGCCGCGGGCGGTCAACACCGACGGCGAGTTGACCACCTGGACGCCGGCCCATTTCAAGGTGATGCCGAAGGCGGTGCGCGTTCTGGCGCCGCTGGACGCCGCGCCCGGCAACAACAGCCGGTTCCCTCTCCCCTTCTGAACCCCGGACCTGCCCGTGGACAGCTTGCTTCACCTCGCCGCCGATCCCACCGCCTGGGTGGCGTTGGCGACCCTCGTGGTGATGGAGGTCGTCCTCGGCATCGACAATCTGATCTTCATCTCGATCGTCACCAACAAGCTGCCCGAGGCCGAGCGGAGCCGGGCGCGGCGCTTGGGCATCGGCCTCGCGCTGATCCTGCGGCTGGCGTTGCTCGGCACGGTGGCCTGGATCGTCCACCTGACCGAGCCGGTCTTCGCGGTGCTGGGCAAGAGCTTCTCCTGGCGCGATCTGATCCTCATCGCCGGCGGCCTGTTCCTGCTGTGGAAGGCGACCAAGGAGATCCACCACAGCGTCGATCCGAGCCCGGAGGAGAAGCCCGGTAGCCGGGCGGCGGTCACCTTCGGCTCGGCCATCGGCCAGATCCTGGTGCTCGACCTCGTCTTCTCGATCGATTCGATCATCACCGCTGTCGGCATGACCGAGCACGTGCCGATCATGGTCATCGCCGTCGTCACCGCCGTGACCGTGATGCTGATTGCCGCGAACCCGCTGTCGCGCTTCATTGCTGCCAACCCCACCGTGGTGATGCTGGCGCTCGGCTTCCTCATCATGATCGGCATGACGCTGATCGCCGAGGGCTTCGGGGCGCATGTGCCGAAGGGCTATATCTACACCGCCATGGCGTTCTCGGCCGGCGTGGAGGGTCTCAACATGGTGGCCCGCCGCCGCAGACGATCGAAGTCCTCGACGGGCGGTGTCTGAAGCGTGGCAGTTTTCCCGTGAAAACTGCCGGGACCGGCTGAGAGGGCATCCCGTTTCCGGGGCCGTTGCCCCCGGTCGCGTTGGCTACGGCGAGTGAGGCCAGGGCGTGCCCAGTTCCGGCGCCGGGCTCGTTCGGATCGCGCGTTTCACGTGCGTCCAAGTGCGGTCGATCCGAGCGAGGCGGTCAACGGACGGTAAGGCATGGCGGCCGATGCCTGACTATTTCAGCCAGCGCGGTAAGGGTCCGTTCACGTAGAACCGGGTGTTTAGGCCGTATGACCTGAACCCAGGCGACTGCTCGCATGCGCTTCCTTCTCGCACCGGCCCTGCTCGCTGCCGCGTGCGGATCCTCCCTCGCAGCTACACCTTCGCCGTACCGCGCAGCCCTCGCGGCGGCCGGCGGCTGCGGCGTGCATCGTGTCCTTGCGGAGGAGAGGCTTGGCCGGCTCGGCGCCCTCACGGGACCCACCGTACCGCAGGGCGAGGCCGACCTGTTCGGCAAGCCGGCGGGGCAGTGGAGCGAGGACGAGATCCGCGACGCCGTTGCCGCCTTCGCGGCCTGCGAGACCCGGTCGGGGTCGGCTCGCATCGGAGTGAGCGAGCGCCTCGCCCGCGACCTGCGCGGCCTGGAGACGGCCCTGCGCCGCGCCATCGTCGTCGGACATACCCGCGCACCCGTCGAGGCGAGCGAGGAGTGGGCACCGCCCAGGGGCGGTCGCGGTGGCAGTTCGACTGGGCCAAGCCAGCTTCGACAGGGCCCGGCCTTCACCCCCGCCCTGCGGAGTGGCGGACCGCCGGTGGAAGCGCCGCGCGCGCTCGCCACCATGCCCGTTATCTCCCCCGATGCGCGGGACGACGCGCCGCCTGTCCGAGCTTGGCAAGCACAGCCGACGGCCGCCGATGCGGCGGGCGAGCCGCCTCGCCCCGCCACGGCGTCGGTTGCTGCGCACCGGCCGCCGACGGAGCGGACCCCATGCTCGGTCGGCCTTGACACCTTCGACCTGCTCCAGGCCGAGATGCGTCTGTCCGAGGCCGAGGGCCTGCTCGGCTGCCGCGGCACCATCGACGCCACCGCGACCATCCCCGGGCTCGGCACCTTCGAGACCTATCTCTGGTCGGACCGCGGCGGCGGTGGCACCGTCACGCTGGTCTTTCAGAACAAGCGCCTGCGCTCGAAGGCGCAGCGCGGCCTCGGCGCCGAAACCGGGCGCGGCGGCTGAACCGGGTTACCGCCGAGATTTCGGGGACTTTCGGGGCAGCGCCCCCCATTCCCGAGGGCGCGCTGCGGCCGGATCGGTTCAGCGCAGCAGGTTGGACTTGGCCAGATCGAGGATCGCGTCGCCGCGTCCGTTCATGACGGCCCGGAGCGCGTAGAGGCTGAAACCCTTCACCTGCTCGGCCTGGAGCTTCGGCGGCATCGCCAGTTCCTGGCGGTTCGTCACCACATCGAGCAGGGCCGGGCCGGGATGGGACAGCACATCCTGGATTGCGCCTTCCAAGTCACCCGGATCCTCGACCCGGTGGGCATGGATGCCGATGGCGCGGGCCATGGCGGCGAAATCCGGGTTTTCGAGCGTGACGCCAGTCTCGAGATAACCCGCGGCCTTCATCTCCAGCTCAACGAAGCCGAGGGTGCCGTTGTTGTAGATAACGACCTTCACCGGCAGCCGCTCCTGCGTCAGAGTGAGGATGTCGCCCATCAGCATGGCGAAACCGCCGTCGCCCGAGAGCGAGATCACCTGCCGGCCGGGACTCGCTGCCTGGATGCCGATGGCGTGGGGCAGGGCGTTTGCCATCGAGCCGTGCGCCCAGGAGCCGATCAGGCGCCGCCCGGCGGTCATGGAGAGGTAGCGCGCGGCCCAGACCGTGGGCGTGCCGACATCGGCCGTGAACACCGCGTTGTCGGTTGCCGCCTCGCTGAGGAGCCGGGTGAGGTATTGCGGGTGGATCGGCTTGCGCCCCGGCTTGCCGGTGGCGAGATCGTCGAGATCCTCGCGCGCCTTGGCATAGTGCTTGAGGCTGGCCTCCAGATGGCGCCCGCTGTCGTTGCCGGTCAGGCGCGGCAGCAGGGCTCCGATGGTGGCGGCGACATCGCCGACGAGACCGAGTTCGAGCCGGCAGCGCTTGCCCAGATTCTCCGGACGCAGATCGATCTGCGCGATCTTGGCGTCTTCAGGGTAGAACTGGCGGTAGGGGAAGTCGGTGCCGAGCATCAGCAGCGTCTCGCAGGCCTCCATCGCCGCGTAGCCCGAACTGAACCCGATCAGCCCGGTCATGCCGACATCGTAGGGGTTGTCGTGCTCGACATGCTCCTTGCCGCCGAGCGCGTGGACGATCGGGCTCTTGAGACGCTCGGCCAGTTGCATCAGCGGCGCATGCGCACCGGCGCAGCCGCGCCCGCACAGCAGCGTGATTTTCTTGGATCCGTTGAGGAGATCCGCCAAGCGGTCGAGTTCGTCCGCGGGCGGAACGGTGACCGGTGCGCGCGGGCGCAGCGTCGCCGGGGCGGACAAGGCGCGCTTGGGCGCTTCCTTCAGCGCGACGGTGCCGGGGATGACCACCACGGCGACGCCGCGCTGGCCGACAGCCGAGCGGATCGCCGCTTCAAGGACGTTGGGCAATTGCTCCGGGTCCGAGATCGTCTCGCAGAAATGGCTGCAATCCCGGAACAGCTCCTCGGGCCGCGTCGCCTGGAAGTAGTTCAGGCCGATCTCGCTCGACGGGATATGCGCGGCGATCGCCAGGACCGGCGTGCGCGTGCGGTGGGCATCGAACAGGCCGTTGATGAGGTGGAGGTTGCCCGGTCCGCAGGAGCCGGCGCAGACGGCGAGTTCCCCCGTCACCTGCGCCTCGCCGGCGGCGGCGAAGGCGGCGACCTCCTCGTGACGGACATGGACCCAATCGATGACGCCGCGGCTGCGGATCGCCTCCGTGATCCCGTTCAGGCTGTCGCCGACGAGGCCGTAGACGCGGCGCACCCCCGCCTGCTGAAGCGTCTCGACTACGAGATCCGATACATTGCGGGTTGCCATGCGCCGTCTCCAAACAAAACCGCCTCGAAAGGCGGCAATGGCGGGCCAACGTCAGACGCAAGCGAAGGTTCGATGGATCGAAGATTTTGTAATGACTGCACAATTTCGCATGCCGGGAGCGTCGTCTCCGGCAAGATCGTCACAGTGTCGGCACTGGCCTGATCGGATCGGCGATGGCCCTTTGCCGTCCGGGCGGCGTTAGGCCCGACCCATCCCGTTGCGCGAGAACGTCAGACACAAAAAGGGGCCGGCCGATCGTGTCGGCCGGCCCCTTTGGCAAAAAAGCCTCGGCGAGAAGGCTCGCCTCAGGTGTTCATCGAGTCGAAGAAGTCGCTGTTGCTCTTCGTCTGGCGCAGCTTGTCCATGAGGAACTCGATCGCGTCGGTGACGCCCATCGGGTTGAGGATGCGGCGCAGGACGTAGGTCTTCTTGAGCGCGTCCGCCGGCACCAGCAGCTCTTCCTTACGGGTGCCGGAGCGGGTGATGTCGATGGCCGGGAAGATGCGCTTGTCGGACACCTTGCGGTCGAGAATGATCTCGGAGTTGCCGGTGCCCTTGAACTCTTCGAAGATCACCTCGTCCATGCGCGAGCCGGTATCGATCAGCGCGGTCGCGATGATGGAGAGCGAGCCGCCCTCCTCGATGTTGCGGGCCGCACCGAAGAAGCGCTTGGGACGCTGCAGGGCGTTGGCATCGACACCGCCGGTCAGCACCTTGCCGGAGGACGGCACGACGGTGTTGTAGGCGCGGCCGAGGCGGGTGATGGAGTCGAGGAGGATCACGACGTCGCGGCCGTGCTCGACCAGGCGCTTGGCCTTCTCGATCACCATCTCGGCGACCTGCACGTGGCGGGTGGCCGGCTCGTCGAAGGTCGAGGCGATGACCTCGCCCTTCACCGAGCGGATCATGTCGGTCACCTCTTCCGGGCGCTCGTCGATGAGCAGCACGATGAGGTAGCATTCCGGATGGTTGATCGTGATCGACTGCGCGATGTTCTGCATCAGCACGGTCTTGCCGGTGCGCGGCGGCGCGACGATCAGCGCGCGCTGGCCCTTGCCGATCGGCGAGACGATGTCGATGATCCGCGGGCTGAAGTCTTTTTTGGGCGGATTGTCGAGTTCGAGCTTGAAGCGCTGTGTCGGGAACAGCGGCGTCAGGTTGTCGAAGTGGACCTTGTGCTTGATCTTTTCCGGGTTCTCGAAGTTGATCGTGTTGACCTTGAGCAGCGCGAAATAGCGCTCGCCGTCCTTGGGGCCGCGGATCGGGCCCTCGACGGTGTCGCCGGTGCGCAGGCCGAAGCGGCGGATCTGGGTCGGCGAGATGTAGATGTCGTCCGGACCCGGCAGATAGTTCGAATCGTGCGAGCGCAGGAAGCCGAACCCGTCCTGAAGCACCTCGACCGTGCCGGCGCCGATGATCTCGGTCTCGTTGGCCGCGAGCTGCTTGAGGATCGCAAACATCAGCTCTTGCTTGCGCATCGTCGAGGCGTTCTCGACATCGACCTCCTCCGCGAAGGCCGTGAGCTCGGTCGGCGTTTTGGACTTGAGGTCCTGAAGCTTCACCTCACGCAGGGCGACGAGATCGGCCGGCGCGATGACGGCTTCGGCCGGAGCTTCGACGGGGGAGAGAGCGTCGTTCTGTGACGTCATGTGGGGAGATGCAACCAACGAAGGGCGGGGAGTGGTCGGCCGGTTCGGGAGCAGAGCCGGGCGCCGGAGAAGCGCCCCGGGGTCCGTAGCCGTCGCGGGCGCGCGGCCCGGCCCACGCATCGGTTCCGCTGGGCCAGAAAGACCTCGGAATGCGACACGGCTGCAAAGGGAGAGCATGGCTCAGTAGCGCGTTTCGCCACCCGGCTCAAGACCCCGCTCGCCAGATTCATCTTAGGGTTTGGCGCGCCTGTACCGCCCGGCATTGCCTCTCTGTCTTCGGCCTATCGCCGCCGCAGACGCACGTAGAGGGCACCGCCTCCGCCGTGGTGGCGGGCCGCCTCCTCGAAGCCGAGCACGAGGCCGCGCAGTTCCGGGCCCCGCAGCCAGTGCGGCACGCTGCGGCGGAGCACGCCGCGCTCGGAAAAACCGCCGCGGTCGCGGCCGCCGAAATCCTCACCGCCCTTGCCCGTCACCACGAGCACGCGGGCATGCCCCGCCGCGCGGGAGCGCAGCAGGAAGCCGACCAAGGCCGCATGCGCCTCTGCCTGATACAGGCCGTGCAGATCGATGCGGGCCTCGATCGTCAGCGTACCCCGCTCCAACCCGCGCCGCTCCCGACGCTCCAGGCCCGGCGCCCCTGGGGACGCCGGGGGAACGGGCGGATTGGATACGGCGCTGGCCCGAGCGATCTCGGGAGCGAGGTCGCCGAGCTTGAGCGGCTTCGACGCGACCCGCGGCAGGGCGACGGCGGGGGCAGGTTTGAGTGGGACAGGTTTGGCCGGAGGAGGGGAGGCGGGTTTCCAGACAGGCTTGGCGGCCGGCTTCGGGGCCGGCTTGGCGACTTTCACAGCCGGCCCCGCAATCGGCGGCGCGGGCTGTTCGGCCGCGGCGGCAGGCACCTTCTTCGGCTTGGCGCGGCCCCGCAGGGGCGTGATCAGCTTGGCGATCTCGCCCCAGAGATGTGCCTCCTCGCGCGAGAGCAGGCGCGAGCGCCGCGGCGGTCGCGCGCTCACGGCCGCGCCTCTCCGGCAGCGGCCTCCGGTGCCGCCGCGTCCTTCGGCGCGTGATCCGGGGCGGGGGCCGGCTTCGGGATCAGCACCACGAAGCCCATCCGATCATGCAGGTCGCCGGCCGCCCGTCCGGCGGCGGCGCCGGTGCCGACATAGAGGTCGCCGCGCGCCGGGCCGACGATGGCCGAACCGGTATCGGCGGCCACGACCAGATGGCCGCGTCCGGGCTGGCCCGGCAGCTTGCCTTCCAGCCAGAACGGCAGGCCGTAGCGCCACAGATTGCCATCGACGGCCATGCTGCGCCCCGGACTCAGGGGCACACCCGCAGCGCCGGGCGGCCCGAGAGCGGGGTCGGTCACCGGCTCGGTCCGGAAGAAGATGTAGGACGCGTTCATCCGCATCAGCCGGCGGGCATGGTCGGGATTGGCCCGCAGCCACGCCGTCCAGCGCTCCAGGCTCAGCCCGTTGATCGGTAGGTGGCCCTCGTTGACGAGCAGCTTGCCGATCGAGGTGTAGGGCTGGCCGTTCTTGCCGTCGTAGAGCACCCGTATCCCGCGTCCGTCGGGCAGGCGCACCCGCCCGGACCCCTGAACCTGCAGCACGAAGAGGTCCACGGCGTCGCGCAGCCACAGCAGCGGCCGGGTCCGTTCGCCGAGCGCCCCATCCTCGATCGCCGCGCGGTCGGGATAGGGGACGAGCCCTGTCTCGGTGCGCCGGCCCGCCCGGTAGAGCGGATCGAGCCCCGGCACCGTCTCGCCGGGGGCGAGGCTGACGAGGTCGTCCGGTCGGGACAGCACGGGAGCCGTATAGCCGGGGCCGGGTTCGAGTGACCCGGTGAGTTCCGGCTCGAAATAGCCGGTGAGGAAGCCGACCCGGCGCTCCGGCTCCGCTCCAGAGGCCGGGCGGACGATGCGGTAGGGGGAGAACCGCGCCTCGAAGAATTTTTTGGCCTCACCCGGCTTCACCGCGGCGGCGGCGGCGCAAGCGGCGGCAAGGTCGGCGGGCGAGCCCGTCACACCCTCGACCTGGGGCGGATTGGGGCCGGGCCCGGCGCAGGTGCGGCGGAAGGCATCGAGGGAGGCGGCCCCGTCATCCTCGCGCCAGCCGGGCAGGGCGGCGAGGGAGACCGGCTCCAGCACGGCTCCGGGCACGCGGGGAGGCTCGGCCGCGCGTGAGGATACGGCGGGAATGGAAACGGCCGCAGCGGCGAGGACCGCTGCGGCCGGAAGGGAAACGTGCAAACGCAGCATGAGGCGAAACGATCAGCCGCCCGCGTCGGTGGCGACGAGCTGCCAGTTCGGGTCGCGCGAGCCCAGCGTGCGGGCGAAGGTCCACACGTCGGGCACCTCGACGCCGGTCTCGGCATTGCCGTCGATCACCTTGCCGTCCGCGTCGCGGGTAGCGGTGATGAGGTTCGAGAGGAAGCGCACGGTGATCTGGGCGGCGCGGTTCTTCACCTCGACGGCGGCGATCTCCGCCTTGTCGATGGAGATGAAGGTCGTCTCCGCCGTCTCGTTGCGCTTCTCGCGCTCGGAGATCGCCCGCTCGAAGCCCTCGCAGACCTCCCGCGAGAGCAGCGCGCGCAGGGTCTTGCGGTCTCCCTTGGCGAAGGCGGTGACGATGGTCTCGTAGGCGCCCTTGGCCCCTTCGAGGAAGGCGCGCGGCTCGAAGGTGGGTTCGAGCTGCACCACCTGTTCGAGGCCGCGGGCGACCGCCGAGCCCGGCTCGGCGATGCCGCGCCAGTCGCGGGTCGCGGTCTGCACGGCCGCCGCTCCCGCCGGGCTGCGGTCGGCGCCGGGCAGGCGAACCACGTTGTCGCCCTCACCGCGGCCGGCCGGCGGCTCGGTGCGGTTGCGCTCCACCGGCCGGAAGGGCGAGCGCTCGGTTCCGGTCTTCTGGCCCAGGACCGAGCGCAGCCGCCAGATCACGAAGACGGCCAGCGCCAGGAAAATCAGAGTGGTTGCGTCGAAGGAATCCTGCATCACCGATCCGAATCGTGACCGTCGCACACGTAAGTCCGGCGCCCGTAAGGCCGCCCGGACGGGAAAGGTCCGCCCCCTGATCCCGCTCGCCGCGCTCCGGGAGATGACTTCGCGAGGTTCCCGACCGGAGCCGGAGGGTTCGCAAAGCCGGCTCTTAGCCGAGGGCGGCGCGGGGATCGACCCGGGAACGGAGACCTTGGTAGGCGCTTGGGTCTGAGTGTCTCCGACTGTTCGAAGTCCGTGACCTTACCGTGATATGGGCGGACCTGCGAGGTATTCCAGGGAAACGTATAAGACGAGCCTCCGCGTCCCATTCACGCGCGCTGCGGCGGGGGCCGCAAAACCGGGCTTCGAGGCCTCGTTCCAGCCGAAGCGATTGCCTCCGTTCGGCTTGTTCGCTGGATACGGGCATGGTAGCCGCAGCCCGCGCCGGAGGGGCGCTCTTTAGCGCGGGACATGTGCGCGCCAAAGACGACGCAAGAAGGAGAGACGCCATGGCCGATACCGCGGCACCGAACGGCAACGGCGCGCAGGGCCAGGATCTCGCGCCCGCGATCAACGCGCTGGCGCAATACGCCAAGGATCTCTCCTTCGAGAACCCGAATGCGCCGCGCTCCCTGCAGCCGCAGGAGGGCGGGCCCCAGATCAACATTCAGGTCAACGTCAACGCCCAGCAGATCGCCGAGGCGGACTTCGAGGTCGAGCTGACGCTTGAGGGCGACGCCAAGATCCAGAACGAAGTGCTGTTCGCCTTCGAACTGAAGTATGCCGGCATCTTCCGCATGCGCAACATCCCGCAGGAGCAGATCCACCCGGCGGTGATGATCGAGTGCCCGCGCCTGCTCTTCCCCTTCGCGCGCCAGATCGTCGCCGAGGCCGTGCGCAATGGCGGCTTCCCGCCGCTCTATATCGATCCGATCGATTTCGTCGGCCTCTATCAGCAGAAGATGATGGAAGCGCAGGCCCAGGGCGGCCAGCCGGGCGCGCCGCTCGCCTCCTAAGGCAAGCTGTCGGGCTCACAGTCCGATCAGGCTCTCGAGTTCTCTGAACAGAACCCCGAGGCTGACGGCCTCGGGGCTTTGTTTTGCATCATTTGTTTGATTTGTGGTGGCTTGTGGCTCTCTGGCCGCAGGGCTCCCGTAACAGCTGTGTTAGCGCGCCGGTCGCAGCCGATTTTGGCTACCGACCCGAGCCTTCCCGATGTTCCGCCGTCCGACCTTTGTTGCGCTCTTCCTGGCGCTCGGCCTGTCCGCCTGCACCACCGTCGCGCCCAATACGCTTTCCCCGCAGGACACCGCCAACCTGCGCTGCACCAGCCTGGAGGTTCGGGTCCCGCCCGAGGCCGCGATCCGTTGGAGCGCCGCCGAAGACGATTACCTGCGCGCCCGCGGCCTGTCGCAGACCGATCCGGCCCTGACGGCCACACCGGAGGCCCGCGCCCATCTGCGGGATCTCGCCGCGAGCCGCCTCAAGCGTGCCCTGGAGCGCGCGGTCGCACACCGGCCCGAGGGCTCCCGGCCGGTGCGGCTCGTCGCCACGATCAACCGGGTCGACATTCCCTCCGCCGCGCAACGCGTGCTCATCGGCGGCCATCCGACCGTGCAGGCCGACATCGCTGTGGTCGATGCGCGCTCGGGCGCGCTGCTGACGACTTACAAGGGCGCGATCGGCACCCGACCCGCCGGCCAGGGCGCGGTCGCGCTGGTGGATGCCGTCATGGTTTCGGCCGGGGCCGACGACCAGTTCGACCGGGCCGCCAACGATTACGCCGACGGCTTCCAGCGCTGGCTCACGCCGCGGTAGCCGGGCCCCACGATCCGGAGCCTGCGCATCCGGGTCGCGCAGCCGGGCCTGAAGCCCGGCGGCGATGGTGAGCGTTGCTCTGGGGGCGGCGGTACGCTACGGCCGCCGCCCCCGGCCTCGCCCCCAAGGACAGCATGGCGCCCACCACCCACCTCGCCCTGATCAACGTCTTCATCGGCGACATCCAGGGCGGGCTCGGGCCGTTCCTCGGCACATGGCTCGCGCAGATGCGGCAGTGGAGCCCGTCGCAGGTCGGGCTCGTCACCACGCTGGTGGGCGTTGGCACGCTGCTGCTCAGCGGCCCCTTCGGCGCGCTGGTCGATCGCCTCGGACGGCCGCGCCTGCTCATCGTGGTCTCCTGTGCCGCAATCCTCGCCGGCACGCTGCTGCTGATGCCGGCCCATGCCTTCGTGCCGGTGCTGGCGGCGCAGTTCCTCGCTGCGGCCGGCGGAACGCTGCTGCTACTCGCGGTGACGGCGCTGACGTTGGGCGTCGTCGGCAAGGACGCGTTTCCGCGCCAGCAAGGGCGCAACCAAGCCTTCAACCATATCGGCATCCTGATCGCGGCCGGGCTCATCACCCTCGGCACCGCCCATTTCGGGCCGGAGATCGCCTTCTGGGTGCTGGGGGCCATGGCCGCCGCCGCCATCGCCGCCGCGCTGGCGATGCCGGCCCGCGCCTTCAGCCAGCGCCGGGCGGCGGGCTGGAAGGAGGAGGACGAGGCGGAGCCGGCTCGCTCCTCCTACCTCCAGATTTTCGCAAACAAGCGGCTGCTCGTGCTCGCGGTGGCGCTCGCTTTGTTCCAGCTCGGCAATGGCGGCATGCTGAGCCTGCTGGGGCAGAAGCTCGTGCACACGGCGGACAACCCCACCGCCTGGACCGCCCGCTACGTCATGGTCGCCCAGCTCGTGATGGTGCCGGTGGCGTTGGCCGCCGGCTCCCTCGCCGACCGGCGCGGCCGGCGCCAGCTTCTCATCGCCGCCTGCCTCGTTCTGCCCATCCGGGCGGCGCTCTCGGCCTTCATCGACGACCCGTACTGGCTCATCACCGCCGAGATCCTCGACGGTGTCGCCTCGGGCATCATCGGCGTGGCGGTGCCGGTGGTCGTGGCCGACCTCACCTGGGGTTCGGGTCGCACCCAGACGGCGCTCGGCACCGTCAACGCCGTGCAGGGCGCGGGCGGCGCGCTCTCGGCGTGGTATGGCGGGCTCGCCCAGGGCTGGTTCGGGTGGAGCGGGTCCTTCCTGGCCCTCGGCGCGGCGGGCGTCGGGGCCCTCGCCCTGGTCTGGTGGCTCGCTGCCACCACGGAGGAGAGCCGCTCCCAGCGGCGCCGCACCCGGCGCGACGAGCGCCGCCGAGCCACCCTCTCCGCGGAGAAGCCGGCCTGATCGCGCGGAACAGGCCGCGCGGTCCGGCCGTTCACCGGGCGTTTCTCTTAACGCCGCTGAAGCGCAGATGGCTCGACCCCCGACGGCCCGTTCCCAGGACGACGCGACCGGCCGCACGATTCACGCGCACGAGCCCCGTGCCGTGCCCTGGTTCAGCGTCGTGTTCGGCTACGGGCCAATGCTGCCCTTCGTCGCCGGGGCGGGGCTGGTCTGGGTTCTGCGCGGTCCGATGGCCGAGGCGGTCTTCACCCTGACGCTGCTTTGGGGGTGCGCGATCCTGCTGTTCCTCTCCGGCGTGCGCCGCGGCGTCAGCTTCCGCACAGAGGGCGGGGCGACGCTGGCGCAGATCGCCACGATGCTGAGCCTGTTCCTGCTGGGCTACGGCGCCCTCCTCGCCTTCGCATTCGGCAAACCCGCCCTCGCGCTCGGGCTGCTGATCATCGGCTTTACCGAGATCACGATCCTCGATCCCATTGCCGCGCGGCGGGGCGAGGCGCCGCTGTTCTTCGAGCGCCTGCGGCCGGCGCAGATCCCGCTCGCGGTCCTCAGCCTCGCCGCGCTGCTGGCCTACCGCCTCACGCTCTGACCCACCGTTCAGGGTGATTGGCGAAGATCGGCGGCTTTCGTAGAACGCCGCCGATCCTCCGTCACGCGCTCCGACCGGCCATGCATATCAGCCACGATCCCACCGCCCCGGAATCCGAAAAGATCGGGTTCGACGCCTTCCTTGCCGTCGATATCCGTGTCGGCACCGTCGTCGCGGCCGAGCCGTTCCCCGAGGCGCGCAAACCGGCGATCAAGCTCGTCATCGATTTCGGGCCGGTGATCGGTGCCAAGCGTTCCAGCGCGCAGATCACCGAGCATTACAGCCCCGACACCCTGGTCGGCCGGCAGGTCGCAGCGGTGGTGAACTTCCCGCCGCGCCAGATCGGAAAATTCCTGTCGGAGGTGCTGACGCTCGGCTTTGCCGACACGGCCGGCGCCGTCGTGCTGTTTGCCCCCGACAAGCCGGTGCCGGACGGCAGCCGCCTGTTCTGAGGTCTCTCACGAGACGCCCGCGTAGTCGCCGCGGGAGCGATAACGGTCCGCGACCGCGCGTTTCGTGAGGCCCTCCGAGGCCGCATCGGGTTGCCGCCCCGCCCGCGGCTGCGATAGAGCCCAAGCCTCATTCCCGACCCATCCCGCTCCGATCGGCGACGACATGGCCAAGGCCGACACCCTGAAACCCCGCCTGCCGCGTGGCTTCCCCGACCGCACCGAGGCCGACATCCTGGCCCAGGGGCGGATGCTCGACACGATCCGGCAGACCTTCGAGCTCTACGGCTTCGAGGCGCTGGAGACCCCCTTCGTCGAGTACACCGAGTCGCTCGGCAAGTTCCTGCCGGATCTCGACCGGCCAAACGAGGGCGTGTTCTCGTTCCAGGACGATGACGAGCAATGGCTCTCGCTGCGCTACGATCTCACGGCGCCGCTCGCCCGCCATGTCGCCGAGAACTTCGACGCGATCCCGAAGCCCTATCGCAGCTACCGGGCGGGCTATGTCTTCCGCAACGAGAAGCCGGGGCCGGGCCGCTTCCGCCAGTTCATGCAGTTCGATGCCGACATCGTCGGCGCGGGCAGCGTCGCGGCCGATGCCGAGACCTGCATGCTGATGGCCGACACGCTGGAGCGGCTCGGGCTTTCGGGCCAGTACGTCGTCAAGGTCAACAACCGCAAAGTGCTCGACGGCGTCATGGAGGCGATCGGCCTCGCCGGCCCGGACAAGGCCGGCCAGCGGCTCACGGTGCTGCGCGCCATCGACAAGCTCGACCGTCTCGGCGCCGACGGCGTGCGCCTGCTGCTCGGCGCCGGCCGCAAGGATGAGAGCGGCGACTTCACCAAGGGCGCCGGGCTTGGCGACGAGGCGATCGAGCGCATCCTCGCCTATGTCGGCTTCGAGGCGAGCCCGCACGAGGGCGCCGACCGGATGGCGTTCTGGGAAAAGTTCTTCGGCTCCTGGCAGGAGGTCGTCGGCACCTCCGAGACCGGCCGCGAGGGCATTGCCGAACTCCACGCGATCATGCGGCTCTGCGAGGCGGCGGGCTACGGCCATGACCGGGTGCGGGCCGACCCCTCCGTGGTGCGCGGCCTCGAATACTATACCGGCCCGGTCTACGAGGCGGAGCTGACCTTCCCCGTCACCAACGAGGACGGCCAGACCGTCCGCTTCGGCTCGGTGGCGGGCGGCGGGCGCTATGACGGCCTCGTCGGGCGCTTCCGCAGCGAGCCGGTGCCGGCGACCGGCTTCTCCATCGGCGTCTCGCGGCTGTTCTCGGCCCTGCGGCTGACCAAGAGCCCCCTGGTGGAGGGCGCGGCCAAGCCCGGCCCGGTCGTGGTGCTGGTGCTCGATCGCGAAAACATCGCCGAGTATCAGGCGCTGGTCGCGCGGTTGCGCGCGGAAAACATCCGGGCCGAGCTCTATCTGGGTGCGGCCGGGATGAAGGCGCAGATGAAATATGCCGACCGTCGCCGCGCGCCGGCGGTGGTGATCCAGGGCTCGAACGAGCGCGAGGCCGGCGAGGTCCAGATCAAAGATCTGATCGCGGGCGCCCGCGCGGCCGAAGACATCGCCAGCAATGCCGAATGGAAAGCCGCGCGCCCGGCCCAGGTCTCGGTGCCGGTAGAGCGGATGGTCGAGGCGGTTCGCGAAACGCTGGCCCGGCATTTCGGGTGAGCCAGTCCCACCCGAAACGTCGGTCCGTATGAGCTTATCCCCTCCCCCCGCTGGCGGGGAGAGGGGAAGACCTACGCTTGTCCCTTACAGACCGTGCGCCGGCCGTGAAGTCTCGTTGAAGCCGGGCCGAGCGCCGGTCGCTTGGCCGGTTGCCGGCCCGCCCTGCTGACCACTCTGCGGGCCACCGTCCGCGCTCGCGCGCTTGACCGCCGCATCGAGATTTTCGGGATCGAGCGCCGTCTCGACGAAGGCGCGGCCGCGATGGGTCAGGTCGCGGGCGTAGCGGATGCCCTGATCGCGCAGGTCGTCGGCATAGGGGCCGAGCGCCCGGTCTTCCTGGCGGGTGCGCGGCAGGAGCGCGCCGAGCAGCAGGCCGGCGGCGAGGCCGACCACGCCGACGAGGATTGGGTTCTCGGAGACGAACTGCTCCGTGGCGGTGCGGCCCTCGTTCAGGCGGCGATAGCCGCGATCCGCGAGGTCGGCGGCACGCTGGCGCTGCGTCTCGTAGCGGTCTTCGGCCCAGGAGCGGGCATCCTCGTAGGTCTCGCTCGCCCGCTCGCGGGCGGCGCGAACCGTGTCGCCGGCCTGGGCGCGGGTGGAATCGGCGGCCTCGCTCACGCGGTTCTTCAGCTCGGAGGCCCGGTCCGCAGCCTGATCGCGCAGGTTGCGTGCACCTTCCCGCGCCTGTTCCGTCGTATCCTGCAAGCCGGCCTGCAGGCGGGCATTGGCGTCGCGGCCCTGCGCCGTCGCCCGGTCGGAAATGTCGTGCAGATTGTGCTCGACGCCGGATTCACGGGGCATGCCGGAACGGGCAGCGATGTTCTCGGGCAGGGTCTCCACCGGCGCGCCGGTGGGCGGCGTAGTGACCGGACCTTGATGGTTGGGGCCTTGGCTCATGATGGACTCCGATTCCTGGTCGGCCGTCGGCGCGGAGCGTCCGCGCGCGGCTTGAGATGAGGGGTCAGACCTGACGCTCGGGCGGCAGATCGTGGAGGGGGCGCCCGCCGGGGGCGTCGGGGTCGTAGGTGCGGTCGGCTCCCGTCACGGTGACGGGCTTGGCCTCCACCGGCACCACGGCACGGGAGGGAGAGGGACGACGGACGGTCCGCATGCCGTTGAGCAGGAGACCGACGCCGGCCGCGATCAGCAGCACCGGCACGGGGTTGCGCCGCACCGCCAGCAGGGCGTCGTCGTAGAAGCCGCTATAGGGCGTCTGCCGGGCCGAGCCGAGCATCTCATCGACGAGGCTCGACGCGTTCAGGCGCCCCTGGATCCGGTCGATGGTCTCATCGAGACGGGCGCGGCTCTGCTCGATGTCCTTCTCGAGATCCGAGATCGATTCGCTCATCCCGAAACCCTTTCCGTCAACGCGCGGGCATCCTGCCGGACCTGACGCGAGGTCCGGGTCGGCGCGAGGTTGGACAGCGACATCGCCCGGGCGCCGATGACGCCGAGCACGACGGCCACGAGCAGCATGCCGCCGCCCACGAGCAGGGCTGCGAGCCACTCCGACCCCACCAGGGTCGCGACGAACTTCACGAGCGCGCCGATGAGCACCAGCATCGCGGTGACCGCGAACACCGCGGCCAGCACCATCATCGCGAGGCCGATGAACAACGAGCGGATGTTGCTCGTCATCTCCGTGCGGAAGAGGGCGATTTCCTTGCTGGCAAGCTCACTGGCCTCGCGCAGGGCGTCGGCGACGAGGGCTTGGATCGACGAAGGGGGAGGGGAGGGGTTTGGGCCTGCCATGGCGCGTCCCTTCAGGCCCGGTAATCGTCGTAGGCGCGGTCCGTCTCGGCGGTGCCCGAGGCCTTGACGAAGCGCGACAGCAGGAAGCCCGCCGCGAACGCGCCGACCGCCACCGTCACCGGGGAACGCCGGGCATAGGTTTCCGCCTGACGGTAGAAGTCGTCGAGGCTGCGTCGCTCGATCGAACCCGCGAGGTCGTCGAGCCCCTCGGCGGCGCTGTCGAAGAAGGCGCGGATGTTCGGGCGGTCGTCGAAGGTCTTGCCCGAGTCGCGCAGGGACTTGGCGAGGTCTGAGACGGACCGGGCGGCCTCGCCCTTGCGGTCATCGACGTAGGAGAGCGCCTGCTGGCGTGCGGCGGCAGCGAGACCCTTGCTGCGCTCGGCCGCCAAGCTTGCCGTGTCTTCCACGTCGTGGCGCAGATCGTCCAGGTCGGCCTTGGTCTCGGCCGGCCTGGCGCCGCCGACGGGATCTGGGGACGCGGACGAGGTCATGGGCTTGTCTCCGGCAAGATGGATGGTCACAGTCGCTGGACCGGCGCGGATGCGCTGCGATCTGCGATGAACGTGGCCGGAGAACCGTTGGCTGCCTCGCGGAGTTCCGTTTCACGAGACCCTTCCGGGCCGCGGGTGCCGAACGAAGCGCCTTCGCGAGCGGAAGTCAGAACAAGCGAGGAAGCGCCGCCGCTCCGATGCCGATGCCCGTCCCCACCATGCGCCCCGGCCCGATGCCGGTTCAGGACCGGATGTCATCACCTATTCAGCTTAGCCCTTGCATGGTGGTGGCGGCTCTGCTGCACTGCGGGGAACGCAGGAAGGCGTGGGGGCCGGTCGGGCGGATGCGGGATCGAACAGCGGTGACATCGTCGGTCCGCCCGCTTGACCTGCAGGGGGGGATGCGTTTGGCTGCATCTCGACGGATCGCGCCAGGCTTCCGCGCGTTTTCTCCCCGACGCAAGACCCTTCGGCCGGCGCGCTCCGCGTGCCGGCCTCAGCGAGGACCGGAGCCGGGTTCGTGGCACGTCTGATCATCGTCTCCAACCGTGTCGCCGTGCCCGCCGAGGGCAAGGATGCGGTCTCCGCAGGGGGACTCGCCGTCGCGGTCAAGGAAGCTTTCTCCTCCTACGAGGGGTTGTGGTTCGGTTGGAGCGGAAACATCCGCGAAAACCCGAGCACCGAGCCGGAACTGATCGACCGCGGGTCGATCCAGTACGCCGTCCTTGACCTGTCGCCGCAAGACCACCGCGAGTATTACGCCGGCTTCGCCAACCGGGCGCTCTGGCCGATCATGCATTACCGGATCGGGCTCGGGACATTCTCCCGCTCGGATTATGCCGGCTATCGGCGGGTCAACCAGACCTTCGCCCAGGCGCTCGCCAAGCTCGTCGAGCCCGACGACCTGATCTGGGTGCACGATTACCATCTGCTGCCGCTGGCGAGCGAACTGCGCGGCCAGGGCATCGCCAACCCGATCGGCTATTTCCACCACATCCCGTGGCCCGCCGCCGACGTGTTCAACACCCTGCCCGCCAGCAACGAGCTGCTGCGCGCCATGGCCGATTACGACCTGATCGGGCTGCAGACCGATTCGGACGTGCAGAATCTCTCGCGCAACTTCATCGACACGATGCGGGCGATCCCGCTCGGTGGCGGCTCGATGATGGTGGACGGGCGCCGCACGCGAATCCGCGCCTTCCCCATCGGCATCGATGTCGCCAGCTTCAAGGAAGCCGCCGACAAGGCCGGCTCCAACAAGGTGGTGCGCGAGACCATGGCCGGCCTGCGCACCCGCAAGCTGCTCATCGGCGTCGATCGGCTCGACTATTCGAAGGGCGTGCCCGAGCGCATGGAGGCGGTGGACCGCTTCTTCGCCTCGAATCCGGACCAGCGCGGCAACGTCGTCTACATCCAGATCACGCCGAAATCCCGCAGCGAGGTGCCGGAATACGAGCAGCTCTCGCGCGAGGTGAACGAGAAGGTCGGCGACATCAACGGCATGCTCGGCGAGCCGGCCTGGACGCCGATCCAGTACGTCACCAAGGCCTATCCGCGCCCCGTCCTCGCCGGTCTCTACCGGGCGGCCCGCGTCGGCCTCGTCACGCCGATGCGCGACGGCATGAACTTGGTGGCCAAGGAATACGTCGTCGCCCAGAGCGAGGAGGATCCCGGCGTCCTCGTCCTCTCCAAGTTCGCCGGTGCGGCCCGGCAATTGCCCGAGGCACTGCTCGTGAACCCCTACGACCGGTTCGAGGTCGCGGAGGCGATCCGGCAGGCGCTCTACATGCCCCGCGGCGAGCGCCTGGAGCGCTGGAAGCCGATGGCCGACCGCATGCTGCGCGAGGACGTGGATTGGTGGGCCCGCTGCTTCATGGTGGAGCTGGAGACCTTCCGCACCGTCGAGCGTGAGCCGCCGAGCACGACGGCGGCGGCGGCGGAGTAGAGCGGGGCTTCCGCCTCGGCGACGAATCGGCCTAAGTCGAAGCGTGGCCTTTCATTTTAGGCCCGCTTTACGAAAGACCGGAATGATCGTCATCGAGGAGGGCCTGCCGACGCCGTTGGGCGCGCATTTCGACGGCCGTGGCGTCAATTTCGCTCTCTTCTCGCAGAACGCGACCCGGGTCGATCTCTGCCTGTTCGATCCCGGCGCCCGCCACGAATCGCGCACGATCCGCCTTCCTTGCCGGACCGACGACGTCTTCCACGGCTATCTTCACGGCCTTCTGCCGGGGCAGCAATACGCCTACCGCGTGTTCGGCCCCTGGGATCCGGCCGCCGGCCACCGCTTCAACCCGGCCAAACTCGTCCTCGACCCCTATGCCCGCGAGATCGCCGGCCGCATCCGCTGGCATGACGCGCTCTACAGCCATCGCCATGGCGGCGTCCGCGAGGATCAGATGGACCGGCGCGACAGCGCCCCGTTCCTGCCCCGCGGCGTGGTCACCCGCCCCGATACCCCCGACGCGATCGCCCTGCCCGCGCCGCGCCCGCTCCAAGAGACGGTGATCTACGAAGCGCACGTCAAGGCGCTGACCCGGACGCATCCGGCGCTCTCGGAGGCCGAGCGCGGCACCTATCTCGGCCTCGCCCATCCGGCGATCATCGAGCACCTGTTGAAGCTCGGCGTCACCGCCCTCGAACTCCTGCCGATCCAGGCCTTCGCCGACGACCGCTTCCTGATCGACAAGGGCCTCGTCAATTTCTGGGGCTACCAGCCCTACAATTACTTCGCGCCGGAGCCGCGCTATCTCGGCGAGGGGGGCCCAAGCGGGCTGCGCTTTGCCATCCGCGAACTGGCCTCGGCCGGCATCGAGACCCTGATCGACGTGGTCTACAACCACACGGCGGAGGGTGACCATCGCGGGCCGACGCTCGCCTTCCGCGGCATCGACAATGCGAGCTACTACAAGCTCGACCCGGAAAATCCGCGCCGCAACATCGACTGCACCGGTTGCGGCAACACCCTGAACGTCGCCCATCCGCGGGTGATGCGGATGGTGCTCGACAGCTTGCGCCACTGGGTAACTGCCTATGGCGTGGCAGGCTTCCGCTTCGATCTCGCGACGAGCCTCGGCCGCGCGCCGAGCGACTTCTCCCCCCAGGCCGCGTTCTTCCAGGCGGTGCAGCAGGACCCGGTTCTCTCGCGGGTCAAACTCATCGCCGAGCCCTGGGACATCGGCGGGGGCGGCTACCAGCTCGGCGGCTATCCCTATGGCTGGAGCGAGTGGAACGACCAGTTCCGCGACAACCTGCGCGGCTTCTGGCGGGGGGATTCCGGCACGCTCGCCAAGCTGACCCAGGGGCTCTCCGGCTCGCGCGAAATCTTCCTGCCCTCCGGCCGCTCGCCGCTCGCCAGCATCAACTTCGTCGCCTCGCATGACGGCTACACGCTCGCCGACGTGGTCGCCTACGAGGAGAAGCACAACGAGGCCAACGGCGAGGAGAACCGCGACGGCCACGGCCATAATCTCTCGGCCAATTACGGCGTCGAGGGCCCGACCGACGATGCCCGCATCCTGGCCGTGCGCGCCCGCCAGAAGCGCAACATGCTGGCCTGCGTGTTCTTCGCGCAGGGCGTGCCGATGCTGCTGATGGGCGACGAGCGGTCCCGCACGCAATCCGGCAACAACAACGCCTATTGCCAGGACAACGCCCTGAGCTGGATGGATTGGGAGACCGATCCCGATCCGACGCTCACCACGTTCGTGGCGAACCTCGCCGCGCTCCGCCGGGTCTGCCGTTCCCTGCGGCGGCGGCACTTCCTCGTCGGCAGCCGCATCGGCGAGACGGCCCTGAAGGACGTGCACTGGCTCTCCCCCGACGGGACCGAGATGGACGTGGCCGCCTGGGGCGACGGCGAGCGCCGCGCCTTCGGCATGCAGATGAGCAACGACATCGAGGGGTCGGAGCGCGTCCTCATTCTCATGAACGCGGCGCCCGAGCCCTGCCCCTTCGCCCTGCCGCCCGATCTCGGCGGCCCCTGGCGCCCGGTCTTCGACACCACCCTCGACACCGGCACGGTCCCCGACGGGGCGCGGCCGCCGGTCCCGGTCGGCGGCACCGTTGAACTGCCCGAGCGGGCGGTGCTGGTGCTGAAGTCGCCGCCCATCCTCGATTGAGCCGCTCGAGCGGGAAAACGTCCCGCGCGTCTCGGCTTCCTCCGCCCCGCGTGGCATCGTGCGGCCCGGATCGCGACAGGGATGAGGACGGTATCGATGCAAGCGGAGAGCGGCGGCGCGGCACGGGTGACGGTGGTCGATCACCCCCTCGTCCAGCACAAGCTGACGATGATGCGCGACAGTGACCGCTCGACCAAGGGGTTCCGCGAACTCCTCAACGAGATCGGGATGCTGCTCGCCTACGAGGTGACCCGCGACCTGCCGCTCGAACCGGTCACCATCCAGACGCCGATTCAGCCCATGGAAGGGCGCCGGATCGCCGGCAAGAAGCTCGTGCTCGCTCCGATCCTGCGGGCCGGTGTCGGCTTTCTCGACGGCATGCTCTCGCTGATGCCCTCGGCCCGCGTCGCCCATGTCGGGCTCTACCGCGATCCCGACACGCTCCAGGCGGTGGAGTATTATTTCAAGAGCCCGTCGGATCTGGCGGACCGCACCGTGCTGGTGCTCGATCCCATGCTCGCCACCGCCAATTCCGCGGTCGCGGCGGTGGAGCGGCTGAAGAGCCGGGGTGCGAAGGATCTCCGCTTCGTCTGTCTGCTCGCCGCGCCCGAAGGGATCGCTCGCTTCCAGGCGGCGCATCCGGACGTGCCGGTCTGGACCGCAGCCATCGACAGCCACCTCAACGATCACGGCTACATCGTGCCGGGCCTCGGCGATGCCGGCGACCGGATGTACGGCACGCGCTGATTCTCCTGCTTTCGATCCGTCCGCGGTTGGCCGCCATGACGGAGGCGGTTCACGCCTCGACGCACCCCGTCCCCTGCGCCATGTGACCGGGCATGCGAGCGACCAACCCGCCGCATGTGCCCCGAGGGAGCCCCATGACAAAAACCCTGCCCGAGACCATGCGCCAGATCCGCTTCACCGGTGCGGGCGGCCCGGAGGTCATCGCGGTCGAGACCGTGCCGCTGCCGGAGCCCGCGGCCGGGCAGGTTCTGATCGAGGTGGTCGCGGCGGGGGTCAACCGGCCCGACATCATGCAGCGCCAGGGCAGCTACCCGCCGCCCAAAGGCGCGACCGAGATCCCCGGCCTCGAGGTCGCCGGCCGCATCGCCGCGCTGGGCGAGGGGGTGACGGGTCTGTCCGTGGGCGATGAGGTCTGCGCGCTCGTCATCAGCGGCGGCTATGCCGAGTTCGCCGTCGCCGAGGCCGGGCAGGTGCTTGCCAAGCCCGGGCCGCTCTCGCTGGTGGAGGCCGCCGGCCTGCCCGAGACCACCTTCACCGTCTACTCCACGGTGATCCAGCGCGGGCGGCTGCAGAAGGGCGAGACCTTCCTCGTCCATGGCGGGTCGAGCGGGATCGGCACCACCGCGATCCAGATCGCCAAGCAGCACGGTGCCCGCGTCCTCACCACCGCCGGCTCGGCCGAGAAGTGCCGGTTCTGCGAGGAATTGGGCGCGGATGCCGCCATCAACTACCGCGAGGCGGATTTCGCCGAGGAGGTGAAGCGCCTCACCGACGGCAAGGGGGTCGATGTGATCCTCGACATGGTCGGCGCGGCCTACCTGCAGAAGAACATCGCCTCGCTGGCGGTGGAGGGGCGCCTCGTCCAGATCGCCTTCATGAAGGGCTTCAAGGCCGAGAACCTTACCCTCACGCCGATCATGCTCAAGCGTCTGACCCTCACCGGCGCGACCCTGCGAGCCCAGGCTAAGGAGGCGAAGGCCGCCATCGCCGAGGGGTTGAAGCGGGATGTCTGGCCGCTGGTCGAGGCCGGCAAGATCCGCCCCGTCGTTCACGCCACCTTCCCGCTGGAAGAGGCGCGCAAGGCGCATGAGCTGATGGAGACCAGCAGCCACACGGGTAAGATCCTGCTCACGACGGGCCGCTGACGTCGCATCCGGACGATGCTTCCGGCGGTCTGAAAGCAATGTGACCGAATCGAGAAGCTTGAGCCCCGTCCCGAAGACAGGACGCGGCGCAAGGCGCAGCTTGCTCAGGAACTCTCGGAGCCGGACCGGCGTTGGCCAAGCATAACCGATGCTGACGCCGCCCCTTTCGCCGGGCGGAAGAGAGGGAATTTTATGGCCCAGATCGAGACCCAAACCGATGCCCGCCAGGGATCGAAGGGCAAGCCTGTCCTCTACGTGCTGGTGGCGAGCCTCGTCCTGCTGGCGGTCGCCACGGTCGGCCTCCTGAGCTGGAACCGGGCGGAGACGACCTCCGACTATGCCGGCAAGAGCCAGGAATCGTCGCGTGAGGTGACGACGGGTTCCGTCAACAAGGCCCCGTCTTCCAACAGCGGCAACGTTCCGGCCGAGAACCCGGCCTATCCGCAGCCGGCACAGAAGTCGGCCCAGTAAGGCCTGAGACCGCGATCACGAAAAAGCCGCCCGGGACGATGTCTCGGGCGGCTTTTTCTTTTGGATGTCGGGGTGACGCGCCTCAGCGCGTCGGAACGGGCGTCTCGCCGCGGTAATCGTAGAAGCCGCGCTTGGTCTTGCGGCCGAGCCAGCCGGCTTCGACGTATTTCACCAGCAGCGGGCAGGGGCGGTACTTCGAATCGGCCAGCCCCTCGTAGAGTACCTGCATCACCGAAAGGCAGGTATCCAGGCCGATGAAGTCGGCGAGCTGGAGCGGGCCCATCGGGTGGTTCGCGCCGAGCCGCATTGCGGTGTCGATCGACTCGACCGAGCCCACGCCCTCATAGAGCGTATAGATCGCCTCGTTGATCATCGGCAGCAGGATGCGGTTGACGATGAAGGCCGGGAAGTCCTCCGACATGGTCGAGGTCTTGCCGAGCTTGGCGATGAAGGCCTTGGCCGATTCGTAGGTCGGATCTTCAGTGGCGATGCCGCGGATCAGCTCGACGAGCTGCATCACCGGCACCGGATTCATGAAGTGGATGCCGATGAACCGGTCGGGCCGGTCGGTCGCCGCCGCAAGCCGCGTGATCGAGATCGAGGACGTGTTGGTCGCGACCAGGGCGTCGGGCTTGAGCGAGGGGCAAAGCGCCTGGAAGATCTTGCGCTTGGTCGCCTCGTCCTCGGTCGCCGCCTCGATGACGAGGTCGCAGGGCGCGAGGTCGTCGTAGCCGCGGGCCGCGGCGATGCGGTCCAGGGCGCTGCGGCGCTGCTCGTCGCTCAGCGTTCCCTTCTGCACCTGACGCGTGAGGTTCGCGTCGATCTGCGCGAGGCCGGCATCGATCCGCAGCGGATCGCGGTCGTTCAGCCGAACGTGGAGGCCCGACGTCGCGCAGACATGCGCGATGCCGTTCCCCATCTGGCCGGCACCGACGATGCCGACCGTCTTGATCTCGATGCCCATAACCGTATCGCGTCCTACCTGCTGCGGCATCGTCCTCTCGACCGCATCCCTAGAATGCGGCACTGCAACAAATGCGTCAAACCGGTCTCAAGCCGCAGGCGCCCAAGCCGGTTCGACGGTGTCGCGAGGTGCGTTACCGATCCGTCTACCGATGCGTCTAACGATCCTTGGCCTTGGCGATCTCGGCCTGCAAGTCCGGCACGACCTGAAACAGGTCGCCGACCAGCCCGTAATCGGCCACTTGGAAGATCGGTGCGTCCTCGTCCTTGTTGACGGCGACGATGACCTTCGAGTCCTTCATGCCGGCCAGATGCTGGATCGCGCCGGAGATGCCGACCGCGACGTAGAGGTCGGGCGCCACCACCTTGCCGGTCTGGCCCACCTGCCAGTCGTTCGGGGCGTAGCCGGCATCCACCGCCGCGCGGGAGGCGCCGACCGCGGCGCCGAGGGCGTCGGCCAGCGGCTCGATCAGCTCCTTGAACTTCTCCGCCGAGCCGAGCGAACGGCCGCCGGAAACGATGAACTTGGCCGAGGCCAGCTCCGGCCGGTCGGACTTGGCGATTTCTTCCGACTTGTAGGCGGCACCCAGCGCGTCGGGCGCGGCGGCCGAGACCGCCTCGATCGCGGCCGAGGCGCTGCCCGGTTCCGCCGGCTTGAAGGCGGCGGTGCGCACCGTGATGACGCGCTTGCCGGAGCCGGCCTGCACGGTCTGGATCGCGTTGCCGGCGTAGATCGGCCGCTCGAACGTGTCGGGCGAGATCACCTTGATGATGTCGGAGATCTGGGCGACGTCGAGGAGCGCGGCGACGCGGGGCAGGGTGTTCTTGCCCGTGGTCGTGGCGGCGGCGACGATCGCATCGTAGGGCGCGGCGATCGCGGCGATCAAGGCGCCGGTCGTCTCGGCGAGGTCGTGATCGTAGGCGCCGTCCTCGGAATTCAGCACCTTCTCGATGCCGTCGAACTTGCTCACGGCCTCGGCCGCGGCCTTCGAGCCGGTGCCGAGCACCAGGGCGTGGATGGGCGCGCCCAGTTCCTTGGCGGCGGTGAGGGCCTTGAGCGTGCCGTCCTTGATCTGCCCGTTGGCGTGCTCGACGTAGAGGAGCGTGGTCATCGGCGAAACTTCTCGAAAAGAGGGGAGGCGCGCCGCTCGACCGGAGGCCGGGAGCGGCGCCGCGAGGATCAGCGCCGGATCAGAGCACGCCGGCTTCGATCTTGAGCTTCTGCACCAACTCGGCCGCGGAGCCGACCTTGACGCCCGCCTGCCGGCCCGACGGCTCGACGACCTTGAGCACGGTCAGCTTCGGCGCGACGTCGATCCCGAGCCCCTCCGGCGTCAGCTCCTCCAGCGGCTTCTTCTTCGCCTTCATGATATTAGGCAGCGACGCGTAGCGCGGCTCGTTGAGGCGCAGGTCGGTCGTGACGATCGCCGGCAGCTTGAGCGAGACGGTCTGGAGGCCGCCATCGACCTCGCGGGTCACGTCGATCGCGCCCTCTCCGAATTCGAGCTTGAAGGCGAAGGTGCCCTGCGGCCAGCCGAGCAGCGCCGCGAGCATCTGGCCGGTCTGGTTCGAATCGTCGTCGATCGCCTGCTTGCCTAGGATGACGAGGTTCGGATTCTCCTTCTCGACGATCGCCTTCAGCACCTTGGCGACGGCGAGCGGCTCGCAATTCACGTCGGTCTTCACCAGGATCGCCCGGTCGGCGCCCATGGCGAGGGCGGTCCGCAGGGTCTCCTGCGCCTGCTGCGGGCCGATCGAGACGGCGACGATCTCGGTGACCTTGCCCTTTTCCTTCAGACGGATCGCCTCTTCGACGGCGATCTCGTCGAAGGGGTTCATCGACATCTTGACGTTGGCGAGCTCCACGCCCGACCCGTCGGCCTTGACGCGGATCTTCACGTTGTAATCGACGACCCGCTTGACGGGCACCAGAACCTTCATGGCTGTCGCTTTCCTCCGCTCCTGCGAAGTCCCGGCGTCACTTGCTGGACGGCTCTCGGACCCGCTTGACCGCGATCGATGGGATTGTCAGGGCGGCGGGACCGTAGCGAGGCGATTTCCCGGTTGTCAACGCGCCTTACCGGGGAGCCGGGCCCGCCGGATTTCAACGGTTCTGGCCTGGAACCCAGAGCACGTCGTCGGCGCCGTCGCGGTTGGCCGCGCGGGAGGCCACGAACAGGAAGTCCGACAGCCGGTTGAGATATTGCAGGGCTTCCGCCGAGATCGCCTCGCTCTCGACGGCCGACAGCGCGACCACCAACCGCTCGGCGCGGCGGCAGACGGTGCGGGCGAGGTGGAGCGCGGCCGCCGTGGCCGAGCCACCGGGCAGGACGAAGGATTTCAGCGGCGTGATGTTCGCGTTGAGCGCGTCGATCTCCGTCTCCAGCCGCTGCACCTGGGCGGCCACCACGCGAAGGGGCTCATATTCGAGCGGCTTGTCGCTCGGCGGCGTGGCGAGGTCGGCGCCGAGATCGAACAGGTCGTTCTGAATGCGCGCCAGCATCGCGTCCAGGGCGGGCTCGGCCGTCAGCCGCGCAAGGCCGATGCAGGCATTGGTCTCGTCGACGGTGCCGTAGGCCTCCACCCGCAGATCCGCCTTGGAGCGACGTTCGCCATTGGCGAGCCCGGTCGTCCCCTGGTCGCCGGTGCGGGTGTAGATGCGGTTGAGCTTGACCACGGCGTCTCTCCCGCGGGCCTTTAATGTTCTTCAATGAGAAGACCCGCCGGGCGATGTTTCGCGCCCGGCGGGTCTTTTCAACCCATAAAACTTTGGCAGCCCGCAAAAGCGGCTTTTGGTCAGAAGGTGTAGCCGAGCTTGCCGCCGAAATTGGTCAGGCCGCGGTTGTCGCCGCACAGGCCGGCATTCGACATGTGCTCGACGGTGGCCATCACGCTCCAATGCGCGTCGATGCGGAAGCCGAGCGCCGCCGCCTCGCGGAACAGCGGATTGCAGCCCAGCGCGTTGAAGCCGTAGGGCGCGTTCGCCTTCACGCCGGTATAGCCGTTATGGGCCGCGCCGCCGAAGAAGCCTTCGAGGAAGACGCGGCGGTTCAGGGTCTCGGGGAAGAGGTCCACGGTCCAGGTCGCGCCGATATAGGCGTAGCTGGTGCGGCCGCCGGTGTTGTAGCTGCCGCCCACGGTGGGCCGCGGCACGAAGGCCTGCCAGAACGGATCGGTGGTCACGAGCGGCTTGGCGAACAGGATCTCGCCGTTGACGTTGGCGGTGCTGAAGCCCGGCAGCTTGCCCTCGGCGCTGCCCGGATCCTGCACCGAGCCGCCGATGCGAACCTCGGAGACGATGGAGTAGGGCTGGACGGGAGCGAAGTAGGGCGGCGGCGCGGGAGCCCGGGCGGCGCCGAGATCGGCGGCCTGCGTGGTCGTGATGGCCGAGGCGGCAAGGACGCCGACGCAAATCCGGGCGAGGGGTGACTTCATCGGCGGTTGGTCCGTCCGTTTCAATTCGTCTCAAATATCACGGCGTTCTGAGCACAGCCTGCGGATTCATCCGTTCCCGATCTTTTTGCCGGCCGGGTGGGGCGTGCGCGCCACACCGGTCCGGTCCGCCGCCCTCTCCACCCGCTGGCCGGCATCAGCCGAACGCAGCAATCATGGCTGCGATGCAACAAATGATGCATCGCACAAGGCGCTGCCGCGTTGACTGACCGCTCCAGATGCGAAGTGCATCATGCAAACGGATGGATCATGCGGACGACGATGGGAATGCTGGCAGCCGCGGCTCTGGCGACGAGCTTGACGCCGATGTCGGCACGGGCGGAGAGCGACACCCCGCTCAAGGGCCTCTGGAAGCTGGTCTCGTACGAGGTGGAGGTCCGCAAGGACGGCGAGAAGGTGCCGGTGATGGGCGAGCACCCGACCGGCTACGCCTATTTCACTCCGGAGAAGCGCGTCTTCTTCGTGCTGACCGGCGAGGGCCGCAGGCCCGCCAAGGACGACGCGCAGCGGGCGCACCTCCTTGAAACGCTCGTTTCCTATACCGGCAAGTTCCGCCTCGACGGCGACAAGTGGATCGCCGACCTCGACGTCGCCTGGGATCCGAAATGGGTCGGCTCGGAGCAGACCCGGACGTTCGCGCTCGATGGCGAGCGCCTCCGGGTGCTGACGCCCTGGCGGGTGATGCCGAACTGGGCCGACAAGGGTGAGACCCGCAGCATCGTCACCTTCGAGCGTGCGAAGGACTGATACGGTTTCCGCTTGATCCAAGCGGGGATCGTATCAGCAGGCCCGCGGGGCGCCTGAGCGACTTCCAAATCCGTCATCCCGAAGGTGATCAACCGGATTTGGACATCGCAGTGGCGGGCGGTCAGGCCGCCCGCCACCAGACCACGCCCATGATGACGATGATCGCGACGAATTGCAGGAGCACGCGCAGGCGCATCAGCTTCTGCGAGAGGTTGGCGCTGCCGCCCCGCATCATGTTGACGAGGCCGAAGAGCAGCACGCCGGCCACGGCAAGGCAGGCGAGGAGAACGAGCTGGTTGGCGGACATGGGTCGTTGATCTCGTGAGAGGCCGTGCTTGCACGAGCACGGCCCGAAATGGGGTTCGATCGGCGGGGGTTAGTTCCGGCGGAGCAGACGCTCGAAATAATCGAGTTCTTCCTGCGGGCGCGAGGGGTCGCCGAGCTTGCGCCGCAGCTCCTCCATGATCCGGCGGGCGCGCTGCACCGCGGATTCGTCGGCATTGGGCACCCGCACGTTGCCGTTCGAGAGGTCGCGCCCGCGGGTCGGACGGCCGAGCGGGTCGTCGTCGGCGGAGCCCGAGCGACCCTGCCGGCCCGGGGACTGGCCCTCCTGCTGGCCTTCGCCCTGGCCCTCGCCCTCGGCCATCTGCTGCATCTGCTTCTGCATGCCCTCGGCGCCGCGCTTCAGCCCGTCGAGGGCGCGGCCCTGCGCGTCCACCGCGTCGCCGTTGCGGCCCTGGCCCAGGGATTCCTCGGCCTCGCGCATGGCCTCCTCGGCATCCGACAGCCCCTCTTCCCCCTGAAGCCCCTGCTGCTTCATCCGGTTCTTGAGATCCTGGAGCTGTTCGCGCAGGCCCTGCTGGCGCTGCTGCCCGCCGCCCTGACCTGGCTGGCCTTGACCCTGCTGACCCTGGCTGCGCTGCCCCTGCTGACCGCGGCCCTGCTGCCCCTGTTGGCCGTCCTGGCCCTCGCCCTGCTGGCCGGGCTGCTGCCCGCGCTGGCCTTGCTGCCCCGGCTGCGGCCTCTGGCGCTGGCCGGGACGCGGCTGGCCCTGCTGGCCTTCCTTGTAGGTCTCGTCGCGCAGCTCCTGTTGCTCGCGGGACATCTTGTCGAGTTCGTCGAGCTGCCGGTTCATCTCGGCCATGCTGCCGTCGGACTTCTGGCCGTTCTCGGCGTTCTGGAGGTTTTCGAGGACGTTGCGGAGCTGTTCGAGCAGGCGCTGGGCTTCCGCCGTGTCGCCGCGCTGCATGGCCTCCTGCATGTCCTTGATCATCTTCTCGAGATCGTCGGGCGTGACGGTCTGGCCGTTCTGCTGCGGTTGCTGGCGCTCCGATTGCTGCCGGTTCTGCGGCTTCGCCCGCTGGGCGAACTCCTTCATGAACTTGTCGAGGGCCTGTTTCAGATCCTCGGTGAGCTTCTTGACCTCCTCGTCCGGCGCATTGCGCTCGATCGCCTCCTTGAGGCGGTCCTGAGCGGCGCGCAGGGCCTTCTCCGCATCGGAGAGGTCGCCGTCCTCGATCTTGAGGGCCATCTCCCACAGGAGGTCGGCAACGTTGGTGAGATCCTCGTCCGACTTGGCCGCGCGCAGCCGGTTGGCGGCGGTGGTGAGGCCGAGGAAGATCGCGGGCTGCGGCGTGAAGCGCTCCGGCGCGATCCGCAGGGCGTCAAGCGCGGTCTGGACGCGGGCGCGATCGTCGTCGGGCGCGGTGACGAGGCGGCGGCGCTCCTCGGCGAGCGCGCGGGCGAGCGGCTGGCTGAAGGCGCGCGCCGGCAGCACGATCTCGGCGGTCTCGGTGCGGCCTTCCTGCCCGGCTTCGTCGCGCACCACGAGGGTGAGCTTCACCCGCGCGCCGGACCAGGGATTGTCGGTGAGATCGACCAGCGTCTTGGTGTCGGTCTCGCCCGTGGCGTCGGCGGGGAGGGCCAGCGCGATCTTCGGCACCGGCACGAGCGAGCGGCCGGCTTTGAGCGGCTCGACCAGCCCTTCGGCGGCGGCGATGCCGTAATCGTCCTTGGCGCGGTAGCTGAGATTGAAGGTGCCGCGCCCGTTCACTTCGAGGTCGCCGACCCGCTTCACCTCCGGCGGCTGGTCCGGGATCGTCTCGATCACGAGGCGCTGCGGCTCCGATCCGGAGGTGGCGATGCCGAGTTCGGCGGTGCCGCCGGTGAGCCGGAAGCGCTCCTCGCGCAGGGTCGCGCGGGTCTCGTTGGGCTTCGCGCCATTCTGCACGACGCCCTGCGGAGCGGGCCGGCCGGCGGCGGCCTTCTCGTCCTTGGCCACCGGCACGAGGGCGGCATTCGGGGTCAGTTCCGCCTCGCCCTGGCCGGCGATGCGCACGATCAGGGTGGAATTGACCGGCGCGCGCAGGCGCTGCACAGGATCCTTCGGGGTGCCCGACATCGTCACGATCAGCGGCGGCACGCGGGTGTAGATCGGCGGGTCGATCCAGCCATCGACGCGGAAGCTCGGCGCGGCGGCCTGGGGCTCGCGCCAATCGAAGGCGGCGGCGACACGCCCGCGCCATTCCGGCCCGGCCACGAACAGGGCGGCCAGCGTCGCGACGACGACGCCCGCACGGAGTGCCAGGGGATCGTGGCCAGGCATGTGCGGGCGCGGGCGCCCCGCCTTCAACCGCGCGACGGCGGCCGCCGCCCGCGACTGGTGCAGGGCCCACAGGGCGCGGGTGACCGGATCGCTCTGGCCGACGGCCAGCGTGTCCTCGATCGAAGAGGCCGGATCATGCGCCGTCCCACCCTTGCGGGCGGCCTCGCGGTCGATCCGGGCGAGCGCCTCGCGCCGGCTCAGGGTCCGAAGCCGAACGGCCGGCCACAAGGCGGCGACGAACAGGGCGGCGAAGAGCCCAAGCCCGACCATGCGCCCCACTGGGGGCAGATCGAGCCACAGGCCGAGCCAGGAGGCGGCGAGGAAGGCGAGGACGACGCCGAGCCCGCGCCACAGCACCGGCCAAGCCCGCTCCCACAGGCCGGCGGCCCGCGCCTGCGCCACCAGCCGGTCGAGGCGGTGACGCGTCGCGCCCTGTGGATCGCCGCTGCTCGAATTCGTCCGTTCGGCCTCGCTCATCGTGTCCGGTCGCGGCTCCCGCGGGCGCCGGGCAGACGAGCCCCGCGCACGAATGAGGAAGCTAGCATGGTGACGGTCGCGCTCCGCCGGGTCAAATCCGCCCAGCCGCGCTTGGTGCGGTCAGGCCGCAGCCTGGGAGAGGTCGCGGCCGATCCGGGCGGCCAGCGGCACGCTCGCTTGGTTCTTGCCCTTGGCCTCGATCTCGAAATCGGTCCAGGTGAGGTGACGGGCGACGAGCGCGTTGACCGCCTCGTTCCACATCAGGTCGGAATGGGCGGCCAGATCACGCCAGGAATGGCCCTGCTCCGAGAGCGTCGCGTAGTCCGGCAGCGTGCCGGTGTCGTGCGCGGGCAGGACCGTTTCCCGTGAAACACTGATATGGCTCACCGGCCGCACCCCGCGCCAGGAGGCGATCACCGCTGGGATGCGGGGATCGTCGGGCTCGATATAGACGCCGCGGCTCTCGACCCAGTGGTGGTGGAGATCGAGCACCACCGGCACCCTGTCGCCGAGCCGCAGCACCGCATCGAGGCCGAACAGCGACTCGTCGTTCTCGACGGTCAGCAGGTTGCGCGCCGTCTCCGAGATCAGCGACAGGCTTTCGCGAAATCCGTCGATGCCGGGCTCGCGCCCGCCGATATGGATGTTCACGTGGGCCCCATGCGGGTGCCAGCCGGAGCCGTAGCCCAGCATCGCCATCACCTCGGCATGGTATTCGAGTTCGGCGATGCCGTTCCGCTGCGCATTCGGGTTGCGCGAGGCGATGATGCAGAACGGGCCGGGATGCATGCTGAGCCGCACATCCCCCGCCCGCGCCTGCTCGCCGACCCGTGCGAGGCCGGCCTCGATCAGGGCGCGCATCGGGGCTTGCGCATAGAGCGGCTCGGCCACCGGATGGGTGTAGCCGGGCAGCACCGAACTCGCCATGCGCAGCAGCCGCTCCAGGGGCGGCCGGGCCGAAACCCAGGCGATCTGGCGCTCCAGCGCCGCAAGGTTGTGGCGCACCACGCCCTCCAGCTTCTCGAAGCGCGCGGTGGGGCCGAGGCGCTCCAGATGCGCCATCGTCACCGTGCCGAGATTCATCAGCTTGGCCGCGTCCTTGGCGGCTTTCAGGGTTTTGTGGCTCGGGTCCGGATCGGGGATGAAGGTGCAGCAGAAGCCGAGGCGAGGCGGCTCGGAGGTGTTCGGCCGGGAGAGGTTGGGCTTGCGCGACATGGCCCGATAACGCGTCAGGATCGGCTTCGGCCCCCAGCAAAAAAGATCAATCCTCCGCGCGCAAAGCGTCCACCGCCGCGCCTGCGAGGTTGGCGGCCATCAGCCGCTCGGCCTCGCCCCCGACCGGCCGGAGGCGGGTGTTCAGGGCCGCGATCCGCGCCGCCGCCTCGCGGGCCAACCGGGTGGCGGCGGCGAGATCGACCGACGCGAACCGCACCGGCTCGCCCGGCCGGCGCTGGGCGATCCGTCGCAGGTCGGCGGAGATCACGGTGGCAATCTTCGGGTAGCCGCCGGTGGTCTGGCGGTCGGCGAGCAGGACGATGGGGCGGCCCGAACCCGGCACCTGTACCGAGCCGGCCACGGTGGCGTCGGACACGATGTTGAAGCCGCCCGCACCGTGGGCGATCGCCGGTCCGTCGAGCTGGTAGCCCATCCGGTCGGCCCGGTTCGACACGGTGAAGGTCTCGGCCAAGAAGGTCGCAAGGCCGGCTTGCGAGAACAGATCGTCCTGCGGCCCGAGGACGACACGGATCGGCGCCGCGCGTTCCAGCGGGATCGGGTCGAGGCTGTGGTCCGCCTCATACGAGGCCGGGGCGGCAAGCGGCAGGCGGTCGCCCTCGCGGCAGGCGCGCCCCTCAAGGCCGCCGAGGGCCGCGCGCTGGTGGAGGGCCCGGCTGCCCATCACGCTGCCAACGGGAAAGCCGCCGGCCGCCGCGAGATAGGCGAACACGCCCTCGCGCGGACGCTCGACCGTCAATTCCGAGCCCTCGCGCAGGACGAAGGAGCGATGCGCGGCCAGCGGCTCGCCGTCGAGGCGCAGCCCGCTGGGCGCCCCCGCCAATGCGAGGCGCACCGCCCCGCCCTCGACGCGCAGGCTCGCGCCGGCCAGCCCCAATTCGAGTGCCGCCGCATCGGCCGGGTTGCCAACGAGGTGGTTGGCGGCGGCAAAGGCGAGCGGGTCCATCGGCCCGGAGGCCGAAAGCCCGAAGCGGAGATAGCCCCGCCGTCCGCCATCCTGAAGCGAGGCCGCGCCGGTGAGGCGGGCGAGATGGAGGCGGGCGCTCATCCCTCGCACAACTCGGCCACCGGCTCGCCGGCCTCCGCCGCGGCGGCCAGCGCGTCCCAGCGCTCGGCTGGGGTCGGGACGAACCGCACCCGGTCGCCGGGGCGGAGCAGGAAGACGGGATCGCGCGCGGGCACGAAGGTCTTCTCGGGGGTTCGCCCCAGAAGATGCCAGCCGCTCGGGGCCGCGATGCTCGCCACCAGCGCCTGGGCGCCGCCGATGGAGACGGTGCCCGCGGGCGTCACCGGGCGCGGGCTGGGGCGGCGCGACAGGGCGAGACCGGGGTCGAGCCCTTCGAGATAGGCGTAGCCCGGCAGGAAGCCGATCATCGCGACCCGGTATTCCGGGGCGCTGTGGCGCGCGATCACGGCTTCGGGCGTGAGCCCGTGATGCGCGGCGACCGCGTCGAGGTCGATCCCGAACGCGCCGCCATAGACCACGGGGATGCGCCACAGGCGCGGGGTCGGGACCGCCGGGAGCGGTTCGCCCGCGAGCGCCAGCACGGCGCGGCCGAGTTCGACCGGGTCGGCGCGGAGCGGATCGAGATGGACCGTCAGCGAACGGTAGGTCGGCACCGTCTCAAGCACGCCGGGGAGGGCCCGCTCCGCGAGCGCCGCGTCGAGCGCCAGCACGCGGGCGCTGAGGCGCGCATCGATGCCTGAGCCGAACTCGATGGTGAAGGCCGTGTCTCCGCAGGGCAGAAGCCGCGGCGCGTCATGCGTCATGGGCGGCAGGTTACCCAATCGGGCAGCCCGCCGCGAGACGCAGTCTCGGAATCTCAAGCCTCTTGCTCGAAGCCGTGCGAGCGGCTTCGCGGCGCGAAGAGCGCCGCGCGGAGCGGGCTCTTCAGGACATTGGTCCTGAAGAGCGTCGAGCGAAGCGAAAGCCTGAGCCCGCGGAGGCGGGCGCCGGCGCCTGAGGCGACCCAAGAAACGCAGGGTGATCGCTGCAAGCGATCGCCCGTCTAAAACCCAGCCGCGAGGCGGTGGGGCACGGCGGTCCGCCCGGCGGCTGCGGCCTGGCGGTAGAGGCCGCGATGCTGGGGATCGGGCACCAGCGCCTCGGTGAGGCCGATCACGGTCTCGGCCGCGCCGAGCAGCAGCGCGCCGTCGGGGGCGAGCGTCTTGGCGATCCGCTCCAGCACGTCGGTCTTGGTCGGCGCGTCGAAGTAGATCAGCACGTTGCGGCAATAGACGATGTCGAACTGGCCGAGATGCTCGAACGGGTTCAGCAGGTTGAGCGGCCGGAAGCTCACCATCCCGGCGAGCGCCGGGCTGATCCGCCACTGCTCGCCGACCTGGGTGAAATGCTTCACGAGGAGCTGCACCGGCAGGCCGCGCTGCACCTCGAAATGGCTGTAGAGGCCCAGCCGCGCCTTCTCCAAGACCTCCGTCGAGAGGTCGGTGCCGACGATCTCGATCTGCCAGCCCGCGAGTTGCGCCGCGGCCTCTTGGATCATCATCGCGAGCGAGTACGGCTCCTGCCCCGTGGAGGCCGCCGCCGACCAGATCCGCAGACGCCGCTGGGGGGCGCGGGCGGCGATGGCCTTGGGCAGCAGCACGTCGCGGAACAGGTCGAACGGCGCGCGGTCGCGGAAGAAGAACGTCTCGTTGGTGGTCATCGCCTCGACCACCGCCCGCTCCAGCGGCCCCTCGCGCGACACCCGCAGGGTGCCGACGAGGTCGGTGAGCGTCGCGATCCCGAAGCGTCGGCAGACGGGGGTGAGCCGGCTCTCGACGAGGTAACGCTTCTCCGCGCCGAGACTGAGCCCGGAGCGCTTCCTGAGATAATCGCGCAGGAACGTGAAATCCGCCTCGGTCATCAAACCCGCTCCGCGATCGCGCTGCGGAGGGCCGGTCCGATTTCGGGGAGCGGGAGGACGGCATGGCACAGGCCGGCCTTGGCGACGCTGCCGGGCATGCCCCAGACCGTGCTGGTGGCCTCGTCCTGAGCGAGCAGGATGCCGCCGGCTTCCACCAGCGCGCGCCCGCCCGCCGTGCCGTCCGAGCCCATGCCGGTGAGGATGACGCTCAGCGTCGCCCCGCCATAGAGTGCGGCGGCATCGAGGAACATCACGTCCACCGCCGGGCGGCAGAAATTCACCGGTGGCCCGTCATCGAGGCGGATGATGGTCTCGGTCGCGGAGCCCGCGAGCCGCATGTGGCGCCCCCCCGGGGCGACATAGATGCGGCCGGGCTGCAACCGCTCGTCGGCCTTGCCCTCGGCCGCCGGCAGCCCGATCCGGGCGCCGAGATGTTCGGCGAAGACGGCGGTGAAGACCGGCGGCATGTGCTGCACGATCAGCACCGGCAGGCGCCGGAGCGTGGCCGCGCCGATCTTCTCCAGCACTTCGCCGACCGCCCGCGGGCCGCCGGTCGATGAGCCGATCAGCAGGGCGCGCGGCGGCACCACGGTGCGCGGCTTCGGCCGAAGCGTCACCGTGCCGGACAGGCGCGAGACCGCCGGCGCGGCGGGGGTCGTGGAGGAGGCGGATTCGACCGCGGTCGGCGCGGGCCGGCGCCGGGCGCGGGCGGCCCCGAACACGCGGATGCGCTCGATCAGGTCGTTGCGGAAGCCGTCCGAGGTGGTGACGCCGCGGTTGCTCTCGGGCTTGGGGATGTAATCGACCGCGCCGAGCGCGAGGCAGCGCAGGGAGACGTCGGCGTTGCGCTGGGTCAGCGTCGACATCATCACGACCTGGATGCCCGGCTGCCGGGCCAGCATCAGGGGCAGGGCCTGGATGCCGTCGAGTTCCGGCATCTCGATGTCGAGGAGCACCACGTCGGGGTTGCAGCGGGCCAGCGCGTCCACGGCGGCGCGGCCGTTGGGCGCGGTGGCGACCACCTCGTGGCCGGCTTCGCCGAGCCAGCGCGAGACGAGCCCGCGCACCACCGCCGAATCGTCCGCGACCAGCACCTTGATCGGGCTGCGCGCCGCCGGAGCGTGTGCGACGGCCGGGAATGCCGACATGGGGGGAACTCGTTTCCGGGGAGCGAAAAAAAGGGGCGGAGGTCTGGGCGAGCCCCCGGAGACGGATCAGGCGGCTTCGGACGGATGCACCGCGAAGCCGACCTGATCGAGCTTGGCCATCATGATCTCCCGGTCGAAGGGCTTCATGATGTACTCATCGGCGCCCGCGCGGAGCGCCCGGGCGATGGCGCCGACATCGTTCTCGGTGGTGCAGAACAGGACTTTCGGCCGGTCGCCGAGCGGGGACTGGCGCAGGTGCCGCAGCACCTCGTAGCCGTCCATGTTCGGCATGTTCCAGTCGAGCAGGATCACCGTCGGCATCGCTTCCGCGCACATCGCCAGCGCCGTGGCGCCGTCCTCCGCGTCGCGGACGCTGAAGTCGAGGGTCTCGAGGATGCGGCGGGCGACCTTACGGATCACCGCCGAGTCATCGACGATCAGAGCCGTCTTCGCTGCTTGCTTGTTCGAGCCGGTCATCGTGAGCGCACCCCTTGGCTTCAGGCGACCTTCGCTTCGCGGGCATCGCCGAAGGCGAGCAGCGCATCGACGTCGAGGATGACCAGGAGGCGCCCGTCGAGGCGGTGGACGCCGAGCGAGAGGTCGCGCCAGCGCGGATCGAGGTTGATCGGCACCGGCTCCTGCGTGTCGGCGCCGAGCTTCAGCACCTCGCCGACACCGTCGACGATGAGAGCGAAGGTCTCGCCCGCCTGTTCCAGGCCGATGGCCATCTCGGCGGCACCGGCCTCACGGCCGGGGATGCCGAGGCGGCGGCGCAGGCACAGGGCCGTGACGACCCGTCCGCGCAGGTTCAGGAGGCCGACGATTTCCCGGGGCGAGAGCGGCACCGGGGTGATGCCGGCGGGCACGAACACGTCGTGCACCCGGTCGATGGTGAGCCCGAACATCGTCTCGCCGACGAAGACGGTGACGTAGTCGGTGGTGTCGGTGGGAACGGTGTTTCCGTTGGCGGCCTGCATGGCGGCGTATCCTCTTCCGGTCCGTTCGTGATTCAGGCGGCGGCGCGGGCGTCGGCCGCTTGGGCGGCTTCACCGATCTCGGCGAGTGCCGCGAGCAGTCCGCTGCGGTCGAACTTGGCGACGAGATCGCTGATCGCGAGGCGCCGCGCCTGTTCGATGGCATCGGGGGCGACCGTGCCGGTGAGCGCGATCACCGGCATCTCGGCCAGCCGCCCGCCACTCTTGCGCATGGCGGCGACGAGCTCGAAGCCGCTGCGGCCGGGCATGTCGAGGTCGCTGACCACGAGATCGACGGCGGCATTGTTCACGAGCAGGGTGAGCGCCTCCTCGGCCGAGGACGCGGTCGTCACGTTGTAGCCCGCCGCCTTGAGCACGGGGGTGAGCATGTCGCGGAAGAAGGCCGAGTCGTCCACGAGCAGGAGCGAGGGCGCCTTGACCACCGTCTTGCGCGGGCCCCGCGCCCAGTCGTCGTAGGCCAGCGGCAGGAAGTGGGCGATGTTGATGATGTCGGTCGCCCGGCCCCGCAGCACCGCCGAGCCGATGAGATCGGAGCGGTCGGCCGAGATCTCGATGTCGAGGCGCTCCTCGACGATGTCGACGATCTCGTCCACGACGAGGCCCATCGCCCGGTCGCCGTCGGAGAACACGACCAGCGCCTGGTTGCCCTCGGAGCGGATCGCGATCGTGGGATCGGCCGGCACCAGCGGCATCAGACGGCCGCGGTACTGGATCAGCGGACGCCCGCCGAGATGCTCGATCTTCGAGGCGTCGATCTCCTCGAGGCGGGTGACGAGGGAGAGCGGCACCGCCTTGAAGCCACCGGCCCCGCCCTTGAACACGAGGAGCGTCGCCTTGGCATCGCCGGCCTCGACCTCCTCGGATTCCGTGTCCGTCGCAGCGCCCGACTGTGCGCTCTGGCCCACCAGCTTGGCGACGCCGTTGGGATCGACGATCAGCACCACGGCGCCGTCGCCGAGGATCGTGTTGCCGGCAAAGAGCGGGATGTGCCGCAGCTTCGACGACATCGGCTTCACGACGATCTCTTCCGTGTGGAAGACCTCATCGACGAGCACGCCGAAGCGCTGCCGGCCGACCTGGGCCACCACCACGAAGCCGGATTCGACGATCTCGCCCTCTTCGACGGTCGCCTGCCCACGCATCAGCCCGTCGAGGGTGACGATCGGCAGGAGCCGTTCGCGCAAGCGCAGCACCGGGGCGCCGTAGATCCGCTCGATCGAGTTCGCGCTGGTGTTGTCACCCTTGGGATCGACCCGCACCAGCTCCAGCACCGCGATCTGCGGCACGGCGTAGCGCTGCGCGCCGGCCTTGACGATCAGCGCCGAGACGATGGCGAGCGTCAGCGGGATCTTGATGGTGAAGGTGGTGCCCTTGCCGAGTTCGGTGGCGATGTCGACCACGCCGCCGATGGTCTCGATGTTGGTCTTGACCACGTCCATGCCGACGCCGCGGCCGGAGACCGAGGTCACCGCCTTGGCGGTGGAGAAGCCGGCGTGGAAGATGAACTTCGCGACCTGCGCGTCGGTCATCCGCTCGATGTCGGCGGCGGGCGCGAAGTTGCGCTCGACCGCCTTCTTGCGGATCGCGGCGAGGTCGAGGCCCTTGCCGTCGTCGGCGATCTCGATCGTGATCGTGCCGCCCTCGTGATAGGCGGAGAGGCGGATCGAGCCGCGGGCCGGCTTGCCGGCCTTGAGACGCTCCTTGGTGGCCTCGATGCCGTGGTCGGCCGAGTTGCGCACCATGTGGGTGAGCGGGTCCTTGATGACGTCGAGCACCTGGCGGTCGAGCTCGGTCTCGGCGCCCGACATCACGAGGTCGATGCCCTTGCCGAGTTCGGCCGAGAGGTCGCGCACGACGCGGGGCAGCTTCTGCCACGCATTGCCGATCGGCTGCATGCGCGTCTTCATCACGCCTTCCTGCAGCTCGGCCGTGACGTGGCTGAGGCGCTGGAGCGGGACCTTGTAGCCGGAATCCTCGTGGCGGCGGGCGATCTCGAGGAGCTGGTTGCGGGTCAGCACCAGTTCCGAGACCATCGTCATCAGATGTTCGATGGTGTCGACGTTCACGCGGATCGTCTGCACCTTGGCAGCCACCGCGCTCTCACCGCCCTCGGCGGAGGGAGCGGCCGCCGGACGCTCCGGAGCCTGGACGGGAGCCGCGGGCTCGGGCGCGCTGTCGAATGCGGGCTCGCCGGCATCGAAGGCGGGTGCCGGGGCGTCCATGGCGGCGAAGTCGTCGGGGCCGGGGGCTTCCATGAAGGCCCGCTCGAGATCGTCCAGCGTGACTTCGCCGGGCTTGAGCTCGCGCTCGACGATCGGCGGCAGCTCCGGCAGGGGCGGCGGCGCGGCGGCAGCGGGCACTTCCTCGGAGGCCATCTTCTCCAGGGCCCCGATCAGGTCGTCGTCGGCGCCGGCCGGCTCGGAGCCGGTGGCCTCCAAGTCGCCCAGGATCGCCTTGAGGCGGTCGAGGGTGGCCAGGATCAGCGTGACCGAGGCGCCGCTGACGGGATAGCCGTCGCGGAAGCGCCCCATCAGGGTCTCGGCGGCGTGCGCCAGCGCTTCGAGGCGCGGCAGGCCGAGAAACCCGCACGTCCCCTTGATGGTGTGGACGAGCCGGAAGATGTTGCGCAAGATCTGCTGGTTATTTGGGTCCTGTTCGAAACGGACCAGCTCCGCGTCGACGGTGTCCAGATGCTCGGCGCTCTCGACCAGAAACTCGCGAAGCAGATCGTCCATGGGGGGTACTCGTCTACGCGCACTAAGGGACGTGCGACGAGCACTCTCGCCTCGGAAAGTTATTGAAGCGTTGAGGACGGGGCCGACTTCACAATTGTTTTGAGAAGAGGCCCGCAAGAATCTGCGCGGACCCGCCTCCTGTTGCTTTCCCGCGCGCTGATTGGGGCGTCAGCCGCCCCAAGCGCGTGATGTGTCAGGCGAGCTGGGTGTCCGGCGGGGCGCTGTCGGAGGGGCGCTCGTCCTCGATGCTGGGGGCAGGGGCACCGGGCAGCCCGACCGCGGCCTCGGTCGGCGTGGCGGTGACCGTCACTTCGTCGCCGTCGATGGTGAAGCGCACGTCCATCGCCGCCGCGCGGGCGACGAGGCCGGCATAGAACGGCAGGATGCCGTGGGCGTCGACGGTGCCGCCCTCGGGCGTGCCGGCGATCAGCCCCTCGACATGGGGCGGGATGCGCGCATGGCTGCCCTTGGCGCGCAGGACGAAGCGCGGGGCGTCGCCGCCGCCGGTCACCGCCACGTCGATCAGGCCGCCGCGCGGGATCGCGCTCGACGCGATCACCACGAGGTTGAGCAGCAGCTTGACCTTGTTCTTGGGAAACAGCGCCTGAGGTGCGCTCCAGGCGATCTGGGTCTTCTCGTCGGCGAACATAGCCTTCGAGACCTTCTCGGCATCGGCCAGATCGATCGAGGCGCCGGCCGAGCCCGCCGCGCCGAAGGCGATCCGGGCGAACTGGATCCGGGCCGAGGCGGTGCGCGCGCTCTTGCGGATCAGTTCGAGGGCGAATTCGCGCATCGAGGGGTCGTCGTCGTCCTCTAGCACTTCGAGCCCGTTCACGATCGCGCCGATCGGGCTGATCACGTCGTGGCACACCCGCGAGCACAGCAAAGCCGAGAGATCGAGGGCGTCGAGGGTGAGGCTGCTGGTACCGCTCATGGCGCGCTCCGTTCCCGGTTGTCGAAACCGGCTGTCGAAAGTGGTGTCGCGAGGTGTCGTCGATCGCGGCGGTGGCCTGCCCCCTTGGATGCGGCGGGCACCGGATAGGGCCAAGCGAATAGTCACCGGCGGCCGCTTTGGAAAGCCGCGACATCAATCCGTCCGGTTCGCCGGTCGTGCGCCACGGCGGATCGCCGATCCCCATTGCGGCGCTCATTTCGCGGTGAGGGCCGCCGCGAGCGCGCCGATGTCCCCAATTCGCCGCAACCGGCGCTCATGGGGAGCGGATCACGCAGGCTTGCGCACCGGATTTGCTCAAGACTCGGATCGACAAGCCTCGTTCGTTCATTGAAGACATTGCGATGACTGCCCCCGTTTCCATTCCGGCCGCCCCGTCGGCGTCCCTGACGGCTCCCGTTCCGGCCGCGATGCGGGACGCCATCGCGGAGCAGCTTGCCGGAATCGCTTGCGAGGCCGGGCGTATTCTGAAGGGCTATCACGGCAGCGACTGCCCGCATGTCATCAAGCCCGACGGCTCACCGGCGAGCCTCGCCGACACCCGCTCCGAAGAGCTGATCGTCACGGCCCTGAGACACGCTTTCCCCGGCATCCCGGTGATCGCCGAGGAGACCTCCGGCACCGCGCAGCCCGCCGCGCTGTTCTTCCTCGTCGATCCCCTCGACGGCACCCGCGACTTCCTGGCCGGCAACGAGCAATACTGCGTCAATATCGGACTCATCCAGGGCGATCGCCCGATCGCCGCCGCTCTGGCGGCGCCGGGGCTCGGCCGGGCCTGGGCGGCGGGCACCACCGCCCGCGAGGCGCCGATCTTTGAGGGGCGGCCGGGCGCGTTCCGGCCGGTGCGCGTGCGTGCGGCCCCCGCCGACGGGCTCGTCGCCCTCGTCAGTCGCCTGCACGGCGACAGCGACACCGATGCCTGCCTGGAACGGCTGCCGGTCGGCGAGCGGCGGGTCGCCTCCTCGGCGCTCAAGTTCTGCCTGATCGCAGCGGGCGAGGCCGATATCTACGTGCGCTGCGTCCCCACCATGGAGTGGGATACTGCGGCCGGCGACCACGTGCTGACCATGGCCGGCGGGCGCGTCGTCGGGCCCGACGGCGACACGATCACCTACGGCCACCATGCCCGCTTCTACCGCAACGGCCCCTTCGCGGCCCTCGCTTCGGCCGCCTACTGCGACGCGCTCGTCCTGCCGCAGCAGAGCGCCGTGTCGTATTTCGACCGGCGCCGCGCCGGAGGGGCGGATGCGCCGAAGGGCGCCTGAGGGCGCGGGCTAGGCACAAGTCGGCCGCTTAACCGCCCGTTAACCCAAACTTGACTTGATCGGCCCCGAGACTGCGCGCTCCCTGCGTGCCTCGATCCGATGCCGCTTCCGCTGAGGGAAGCGCCGGGCCAGCCTCGGCAAGCGAGGCGGGCAAGCGAGGCAGGCATGAGGGCGGGCACGGGAGCCGGTAGGGAGACCGACATGCCGCACGATCCCATCCGAACGGGGGGCACGACCCGCCGCGCCGCCCTGCTCGGCCTCTCGGCCGGGCTGTCCGGCGGCCTCCTGACCGGGGCCGTCCCGGCTCTGGCCTATCAGGACGACGGCGTGCGTCCGGACTCGTTCCGCGCCTCCGAGGTGGTCGAGAACGGGCACCGCTTCTTCGGCAGCGTGTCCCGCGGCCTCGCGCTCACCGTCGAGGAGGCGACCCGGCGCTGGGGCGAGCCGAACGGCTACATCCTCGGCCAGGAGGCGTCCGGCGCCATCGTCGGCGGCCTGCGCTTCGGCGAGGGCACGCTCTATACCCGCAATGCCGGGCAGCGCCGGATCTACTGGCAGGGGCCGACGCTCGGCTTCGATGTCGGCGGCGACGGCGCGCGCACGATGATGCTCGTCTACAACCTGCCCGCCGTGCGCGACCTCTATCGCCGCTTCGGCGGGGTCGACGGCTCGGCCTACTTCATCGGCGGCTTCGGCATGACGGCGGTGACCGATGGCGGCATCATCGTGGTGCCGATCCGCTCCGGCGTCGGCGCCCGGCTCGGCATCAATATCGGCTACCTGAAATTCACCGGCCGCCCGACCTGGAACCCGTTCTGATCTTTTCCCAAGCGACCCCGGCCGCGGCCTGAAGCGATACGGCGCAATCCCTCGGAGAATGGGGGCCGGGCGCCGATGCGAAGCGTGCCTGCGACAAGCGCCCGCCGACGGTTGAGGCCAGAGAGAAGACACGGCGCTTGCCTCCGCGCGGGCAAGACGGGCAAAAGACGCAGCGGCCGGACCTGCCCGGCCGAGGCGGCGTGAGGGCCCCTTCGTGATCGAGACCGTGATGATCTTCGGGCTCGGCTTCCTCCTGGCGAGCCTGTGCGCCCTGACGATCCTGCCGACCGTGAGCGCCCGCGCCAGCCGTCTTGCCCGGCGGCGGATCGAGGCGACCTTGCCGGTGAGCGTGTCCGAGGTCGTGGCCGAGCGCGACCATTTGCGCGCGGAGTTCGCCGTCGTGCAGCGCCGGCTGGAGCGGAAGGCCGAGGCGATCGCCGCCCGGCACCACGCCGACATGGCCGCCATCGGCACCCGCACCATGGAGGCCGAGGCTGCAATCGCCGCGCGCATCCTCAGCGAGGCCGAGGTGGCCCGCGCCCTCGAACGCATCGCCGGGCTCGACCGGGACCTCGCCGCGGCGCGGGCCGAGGGCGAGACCGGGCTCGCCACCCTGCACGCCCTGGAGGAGGCTCACCGCACGATCCTCGACGATCTCAAAGCGACGCGCCGGATGCAGGCCGCGACCGCGCCGTCGGGCGCCGAGGGTGAGACCGTCGGGCCTGCCTCCACGGCGGCCGAGATCGAGGCGCTGCGCGCGGAGTTGACGGGGGCCCAGGCTGCGCTGGCCGCCCGCGGCAGCGACGACACCGCCGAGCTACGCCGCCGTATCAGCGAGGTCGCCGACGCCTTGGCGCGCCGCGACCGCCTGCCCCAGGCCGGGGGCTTTCCGGCCGCGTCGCCCGCGCTCGCCGAGAGCTGAAACGCACCGAGCGGAGCCGGCCGGGGGCCTACTGTGCCCCCGTCCCCTTGAGCGTCCCTTGCAGCGCCCCGCACGAGCCCGTAAGCACCGAACCATCTTGCGGTTGCCCCGGACCCGCCTTGTTTCGAACAAGCGAGGGCATCATCGCGCCCGGACCTCCTCTCACGAATCTCTTTCCACGAACCGCGATCGAGCGAACATCATGGCTTTGAAGCTGACGCCCTTGGTTCTCGCCCTCACGGGTGCGGTCGCCGTGTTGGCTGCTCCGGCACAGGCGCAGCAGTCGAAGCGCGGCAACGAGACGCTCAAGAAGTACTGCACCGGCGATTACCTCAGCTATTGCGGCAATCTCGACCCGGATGATCCGGCCACCGATCAGTGCTTCAAGACCAACTGGGCCAAGCTCTCCGAAAACTGCCGCCGGGCGATCGACGCCTATGCGCCTCCGAAGGATTCGCAGCGCGGCAACAAGAAGAGCTGACCACCGCGCGGGCCCCCGACGCAAGCGGGCGCGCCGGGCATTCCCATGTCACGCGCCTCGTCCCGCTCGAGACGCCGCAGCCCATCTTTCGGGGCGAGGCCCCAACGGCTAAGCTCGTACCGCCCAGCCGGGAAAGACCGCCGGAAACCTCGATGCCCGCCCCTTCCGTCAGCCTCTCGATCCTGATCGCGCTCGGCCTCACCCTGGCCTGCACGGCCTGTGGCCGGCGCGGCAGCCTGGAGCCGCCGAATGCGGCCCTGTCCGAGACCGCGCCGGGGACGCGGCCCGGCACTCCCGCCTCGGCGCGGAGCCTGCCGGGCAGCACGGTGTCGGTGGGTGATCGCGGCGCGGCTCCCGATCCGGAGGCCGTCCAGGCCGGCGACGAGCTGAGCGCCGCGGCGATCCCGGCAGGCGGCGACGGCGTTCCGGTCACGACCTCCCGCGGATCGAAACGCGGCTACCGGATCCCGAAAGAGCCCTTCATCCTCGATCCGCTTCTGTAGCGGACCGCCGGACTCGCCCCTATCGAGGCGGGCTCACGGAACTTCCGATCGTCGATCCTCTCCCCTCCGGCCCTACCGGTGCAGCGGGAGTTTTGTGAGAGACACGTAGACAGCGCACCGCGCGTGGGGGCATTCGGATGCGCCGATCCCCATCCGGCGGGCGCGGCGGCGGATTCTCCTGACATGCACCACTTCCATTACCGGGACGGGCGCCTCCATGCCGAGGACGTCGATCTGACGGCACTGGCCGAGGAGGTCGGCACGCCGTTCTATTGCTACAGCACCGCCACCCTGGAACGTCACTACCGCGTCTTCGCGGAGGCCTTCGCGGGCGATGATGCGCTGGTGTGCTTTGCCATGAAGGCGAACTCGAACCAGGCGGTGCTCGCCACCCTCGCGCGCCAGGGCGCGGGCATGGACATCGTCTCCGAGGGCGAATTGCGCCGGGCGCTGGCCGCGGGCGTGCCGGGCGAGCGCATCGTCTTCTCCGGCGTCGGCAAGACCCGCGAGGAGATGGCCGCCGCGCTCGACGCGAACATCCTCTGCTTCAACGTCGAGAGCGAGCCGGAACTCGCCGCCCTGTCCGAGGTCGCCGTCGCGCGCGGGCGGACGGCGCCGGTCTCGATCCGGGTGAACCCGGATGTCGATGCGCTGACCCATGCCAAGATCTCGACCGGCAAGTCCGACAACAAGTTCGGCATCCCGATCTCTCGCGCCCGCGCGGTCTATGCCGGCGCCGCCCGGCTGCCCGGCCTCGAGATCGTCGGCGTCGATGCGCATATCGGCAGCCAGATCACCGACCTGACCCCGTTCGACAACGCCGCGCGCCTGCTCTGCGAACTGGCCCGCGACCTGCTCGCCGACGGGCACCGGCTGCACCATGTCGATTTCGGCGGCGGCCTCGGCATTCCCTATCGCGACGACAACGCCCCCCCGCCCGATCCGGCGGCCTTGGCCGAGATCCTGCGCCCGCATTTCCGGCCGCTCGGCCTGCGTCCCGTCTTCGAGATCGGGCGGATGATCGCCGGCAATGCCGGCATCCTCGTCACCCGCGTGATCTACGTGAAGCCGACGGACGAGAAGACCTTCGTCATCGTCGATGGGGCGATGAACGACCTGATCCGCCCGACGCTCTACGAGGCCTTCCACGCCCTGCGCCCGGTGCGCGAGCCCGCTCCCGACACGCCCCGGCTGACGGCCGACGTGGTCGGCCCGGTCTGCGAGAGCGGCGACTATCTCGCCCTCGGGCGCGAGATGCCGATGGTGGCGCCGGGCGACCTCATCGCGGTGATGAGCGCGGGCGCCTATGGTGCGGTCCAGGCCGGCACCTACAACAGCCGCCGCCTTGTGCCGGAAGTATTGGTGGCCGGAGACCGCTCGGCCATCGTGCGACCGCGCCCGAGCTACGACGACCTGATCCGCCTCGACCGCCTGCCCGACTGGCTCGCGTGACGCCCTCGGCGGAGCCCGTGCGGCCCGCCGCCCGTTGCGTGAGGACGTTGCCCGTCCGAGAAGACTGCCGATGAAGACTGCCGATTGCGACATCCTGATCCTGCCGGGCTATGCCGGCTCCGCGGAGGAGCATTGGCAGGCGCGCTGGGCGGCCCGGCTCAAGACCGCGCGGATCGTCGCGCAGGACGACTGGCACCAGCCCGACCCCGAGGCGTGGCGTGCCCGCGTCGCGGAGGCGGTGGCGGCGGCGACCCGGCCGGTGATCCTCATCGCCCATAGCCTTGGCGTCGTCGCGGCGGTGGAGGCGGCGCCGCGCTTCCCCGAAGGCGTCGTGCGCGGGGCCCTGCTGGTGGCCTTCCCCGATATCGAGGCGGGCGCCGACCTGCCCGAGAGCGTGCGCGCCTTCGCACCGGTGCCGCGCGATCCGCTGCCCTTCCCGTCGCTGCTGGTGGCGAGCCGCACCGACCCCTACTGCACCTACGAGCGGGCGGAGGACTACGCCTATGCCTGGGGCTCGGCGCTGGTGGATGCCGGCGAGGCCGGCCACATCAACGTCGAGAGCGGGCACGGGCCCTGGCCGGAGGGCTTGATGCGGCTGGCCGGCTTTCTCGCCCCCCTTTAGTCGGGCCGATCCGCCGGGGAGCCGAATAGGGTATTGCCGATCAGGGAGTTGCCAGATTTTCCGTCAAATGCAGGGGCCTAGGGATGGGAATGCAGTTCTAAAAAGTTTCTTCGATCCGGGGCGAATCGGGAACTTAAATTTCCTCAATTGCTTTCTCCGGGCAGACCGGCCGGCAGTGTCGGTCGGATAATTTGGGAGGGACGCCATCGTGACGCTCACGAAGACCATCGCTACCGCCACCGCTTTTGCCTTCATCGCCGGCTCTGCGCTCGCTGCTCCGTGCAACACCGGCAGCACCAACGCCAAGGCGCCCGGCGATTCCGCTTCTGCCAACAGCAGCACCGGCAGCGGCGCCGATGCCGGCTCGAAGAACCTCGCGGGTGGCCAGCAGCCCGCTTCGCCCGGCACCGTCGGCGCGATGAACAATGTCGGCGCCGGTCAGGGTGTCGGCAACAAGCCGGGCTCGGACCAGACCAGCTCCGCCAAGAACACCGCCGGTGGCGACCAGCCGGCCGCACCGGGCACGGTTGGCGCGATGAACGCCGCCGGCCATGACCAGAAGCTCGGCGAGAAGAAGGGCGGCGACGACTGCTGATCGCCGCGCTCACTCAGCCGTAACGAAAAGAAGCTCCCGAGCCGGACGGCTCGGGAGCTTCTTGTTTTCGGGGCTCCGCCCCGGTCCCCGCCCAAGGGATGATCCCTTTGGGGATGATCCCTTTGGAATCTCGTTATTCCTTGGGCTCGCTGTTGCGGAAGAGCTGGCCGGCCACGTCGTTGACGGTGGGTGGGCTGACGCGCACGAAGGGTAGAGGCCGGCAGACGGCCAGGGCCGCGAGGCCGAAGCGTGCGGTCATCAGGCCGTTGAGCACGCCCTCACCGAGCTTGGCCGAGACGCGGGCGGCGAGCCCGAGACCGAGCACCTGATGCAGCATGCCCTCGCCGACCGCCATGCCGCCGGTGACGGTGAGATGGGCGAAGGCCGCACGGGCGAGCCGCAGGAAGCCGAGCAGGCCGGGCCGGCCGCCATAGATCGCCGCGATGCGGCGCAGCAGCCGGGCGGCGGAGAACACCACGAAGGCGACATCGACGATGGCCCGCGGGCTGAGCGCCGTCACCGCCGAGACTTGGCTCGCGGCCTGGGCGATGGCCGCCTTGGCCTGCCGGTCGAGGGGGGTGAGCAACTCGCCCTCGGCCAGGGCCAGGCGGTCGTCCACGTCGAGGATCGCGTCGCCCACCGCGTCGAGCCGGCGGATGGCGCCGGCCAGCGCCGGCCGGTCGGCGTAGAAGCCGCGTAATTCCTGCACCACGCCTTGTGCCGCGGTGTGGTCGCGGGTCGTGAGGGCAGCCAATGCGCGCTCGCGCAACGCCTCGATCTTGCGCTCACGCCAGACGCCCAGCGCCTCGCGGGCAACGATCGCCGTGAGCGCGATCACGGCGACGGCGAGGAGGGCGAGCGCGACCCAGCCGAGCCAGGGCGCGGTGGCGAACAGGTCGGCGATCAGCCGTTCCAGCGAAAGGCCGACGGCGATGGTGACGAGGCCGCCGAGCGCGCTGAACAGGATCGACAGCCAGGGCGCACGCCGCTTGGGCGCCATCGGCACGGCAACGCCGTCGGCGGCGTCCACGATCTCGTAGGGCTCGTCGACGAGGCGCACCTCCGGCCGCGGCGAAGCGTCGGCGGTCGCGGCCTCCGGCGGAGGCTGGTCGGTGGGGGGAATGCGGAAGGCGCGCGGGCGCTGCGGGTTGGTCACGTCAGCTTGTCCCCGATCAGGAACTGCATGGCCCGGTCGAGCCGGATTTGCGGCAGATGCCCGGCTCGGCCGAGCGCGTCGGGCTTCACCGGCGGCGGGCGGAAGCGGGGGAAGCGGAACGAGCCCGCCGGAACCGCGCCGTCGAGCACCGCCTGCGGGTCGGCGGGCAACTCACCAGGGAACACCGCGGCCTCCGAGAACCCGTCGAAGATCTCGTCGCCGACATGCTCGCCCGCCTCGGGCGTGCCGGAGACCGCGCGCAAGACCTCGCCGCCGTCATGGACCGTGGTTTCGCGGGTGGCGCGGACGGAGGCGAGCGCCACGGTGCCGACCCGCGCGCCCGCAGCCTCGGTGCGGCGCATCGCCCGCGAGACGAGGAGGCGCAGCAGCGCGTCGAGCCGGTCGTGGCTCGACTGGTGGAGATGGTCGGCCTTGGTCGCGGCGAACATGATCCGCTCGGCCCGCGGCGCGAAGAAGCGCGAGAGCAGGCTGTTGCGCCCGATCCGGAAGGCGAGCAGCACCGCGTCCAGCGCCTCCTCCAGTTCGGCCAGCGCCGCCGGGCCGGAATCGACCGCCGAGAGCACATCGACCAGCACGATCTGGCGATCGACGCGCTGGAAATGCTCGCGGAAGAACGGCTCCACCACCTTGCTCTTGTAGGCTTCGAAGCGCCGCTCCATCAGGGCGCCGAGGCTGCCGGGCACCTGGGTTTCCTCCAGGCGGTCGAGGGGCGCGAAGGTCAGCATCGGCGAGCCGGCCAGATCGCCGGGCATCAGGAAGCGCCCCGGCGGCGTGGTGGCGACCGATTCCGCGCCCGCGCGGAGGGCGCCGAGATAGGCCTTGAAGGCGTTGGCGGCGCGCTCGGCCAGCACTTCGTCGAGGGGGGCTGCGGGGTTGAGTTCCTGCATCAGCGCGAGCCAGGGCGTGGCGATCTCGGCCCGCCCCGCCCGGCGGGTGCCGGCGATGGTGGCGCGCGACCACGCCACGTAGCTCTGATCGACCAGGGCGAGGTCGAGCAGCCATTCGCCGGGATAGTCCACCACGTCGAGCATCAGCGTGCCGGGGCCCGAGCGCCAGCCGCCCGAGCGCTCGTACTCGATCTCCAGGCGGAGCTGGCTGATCCGGTCGGTCGAGCCCGGCCAGCGCCGGGCCTCGGTGAGCGCGGAAAAGTTCTCCTCGAAGGGGAAGCGCGGCACGTCGTCGTCGGGCTGCGGCACCAGACGCGCCCGGCGCAGACGGCCCGCCTGCGCCGGCTCGAAGGCGGGCAGCGCGTGGCCCTCCACGAGATGGTGGATCAGTGCGGTGGTGAACACCGTCTTGCCGGAGCGGGCGAGACCGGTGACGCCGAGCCGTAGCGTCGGCTGGATCAGAAGATCGCTGGAGGCTTCCGCGAAGGCCTTGATCGCGGAACCCGCTTGCGCGGCGTAGTCGAAGAGGGGCGGCAAGGCGGGCTCTGGCGGCAGGCTTCGGCGGGAAGCGGGACGGGCTGTCAGGTGGCGCGGGGAGGCTGCGATCTCAAGACGCGCCGCGCGCGCCGGAGGCATCGTCTCACGCGAACGGACCTCGGTCGCGGTCGAGGCGCGGGTCGTAGAGCCATTTGCGGACCTTACGGGCCTTAATCTTTGCCGTGTCGGGATGGGCGGGATTGATGAGGGCGTTCTGCTCCTCCGGCACGATGACGGAGGGGACGAGCAGAAGCGCCGACCGATTGGCGTTCGCCCAATCCGTGCCGAAGGCGAGGCTGACGAAACCCGCCGGCTCGGCGTCCCAGCCGACGGGCAGCGTGTCCGGCGTCGCGGTTTCTGCCGACACCCAGACCTCCTCCGGCACGTCGATTTCGACGAGGTATCGGTTCAACGGCAGGCCGCCGGCATTGAGGTGGACGAAGGTTTCGAGGCAGGCGAGGGCACGACTGCCCGCCGCGTAGACCAGGGCGACGCCGACGGCGTTCCATCGGCCGCCGGAGAGCTTGGCCCCGGTACCCGACAGGTCGTCGGCGGTGTAGGTCCGAGCATCGGTCCCGATCCGCCAGAGCGACCGGCTCACGCATAGGCTCCACTCTGGATCTGCGCCAGCGCGCGCGACACCAGAGCTTGGCCCTCCATCGTGTCGAGAAGGTCGAGCGGCTTTCCGCCGCCCAAAGCCGGCAAGGGCTCGCGCAGCCAGCGCGAGAGCCATCCCGGCGCATCGAAATCCTTCGCCGCGCCGGATTCCTCGATCATTGCTTCGAGCTGACCGACGAGCTTGGCGAGGCCGACGACCCGTTCGCTGTCCTCCGACGAGAGGGCTTCGTCCCGGGCCGCCTTCTTGTTCACCGTGGCCGTCTTCAGGTTGAGGGCGTCGAACATGACCTGCTGGTCGAGGCACAGCGCCGTGATCAAGCCCTTGACCGCCCTGGCCGGCACACCGGCCTTGATGACCTCGATGCGGTCGAAGGGGGAGGCGCGGTAGAGATCGAGATAGGCGAAGGGCCGTGCCCCTGGCTCGTGCGGCTTTCTCCGCTTGGCCGGGGCCTTGATCATCGTGTCCGGCATCGCGATTGCTCCTTCGAGCAATAAGATAGCTCGTTTGAGCAGCACCGCAAGCGTCGCGCCGTCTTATGCGGCCCGGAGGGCCCGGATCGTTCCGAGCGTATCCGTCCGCAGCGTCGCGAGGCGGTGGATCAGGGTGGGAAGCGCGCCGCCGTTCCGGCAGGCATCCTCGATCTCCCGGCACAGCTCGGACAGGGCGACGAAGCCGAGGGCGCCCGCCGCGGCGACCATGGCGTGGGCGTCGTAGGCGAGCTGCTCGCGGTCGAAATCGGTCCGGCCCGGTTCGGCCCCCTCCGGCAGAAAGCGCAGCTCGAGGTCGAGTTCGAGCAGGGACAGGAGCGACAGCACGCGCTCGCGGCCCATCGTGGCCTGTACGGCGGCAAAGGCGGCGCGATCGAGTAACGGCTCGCCGTCGCCGTGTCGCCGATCCGGCGGCGCGCTTTCGGGGCGATGCCCGAGGCTGTCGTCCGGCGGACGGGCCGGGGACGTCCCCTCCCGTGCCCGTTCGGCGCCGATGGCCCGCCAGCGCTCGATCACCGCGCAGAGCTGGGCGCGCTTGAACGGCTTGCCGACATGGTCGTCCATGCCCGCCGCGATGAACTCCTGCACCTGCCCATCGAGGACGTTGGCGGTCATCGCCACGATCGGCAGGCGGGCAGCGGGGCCCGCCATGGCACGGATGCGGCGGGTCGCGGTGAGGCCGTCCATGCCCGGCATCTGCACGTCCATCAGCACGACCGCGTAAGGGTCGGCGCTGGCCTCCTCCGGCCCATAGGTGGCCGCGATGGCCGCGATCGCCGCGTGCCCGTCACCCGCCACATCGACGCGGTAGCCCTGCACTTCCAGCACGGCGCGGGCCAGCGTCTGGTTGATCGGCACGTCCTCGACGACCAGGAGCCGGGCCGGTCGCGCCGCCTCCGGGCGATGCGGGCCGGTCGCCGGCTTGGCGGCGGGCGGCGCGGTGGCGCGCGGCAGGGCGAGGGTGAACCAGAAGGTCGAGCCGGCGCCCTCCCGGCTCTCGACGCCGATCTCGCCCCCCATCATGGTGACGAGGCGATGGCAGATCGCGAGCCCCAGGCCCGATCCGCCGAAGCGCCGGCTGATCGAGCCGTCGACCTGGCTGAAGGGCTTGAACAGCCGGTGCCGCTGCGAGGGCGCGATGCCGATGCCGGTATCGCTGATTTCGAAGCGCAGGGCGTCCGCGGTGCCGCCGTCGGCGCCGGGGACGGAGCCCTCATAGCGGGCCGTGAGGATGACGGAGCCGGCCGGCGTGAACTTGACCGCGTTGTTGAGCAGGTTGAACAGCACCTGCCGCAGGCGGTTCGCGTCACCGACCACGCTCGCGGGCAGATCCGGATCGATCCGCGCCTCGACGGTCAGCGCGCTCTTGAGGGCGGTGCCGCGCATGATCGCCACCGTGTCCTCGATCAGCTTGCCCAGGGCGAAGGGAAGCGGGTCGAGTTCGAGTTGGCCGGCCTCGATCTTGGAGACGTCGAGAACGTCGTTGACGACGGTGAGCAGGGATTCGCCCGAGACGCGGATCAGCTCCAGGCGGCGCTGGTCCTCCGGATCGTGGTCCGGCCGGTCGAGGAGCAGGTCGGCATAGCCGAGGATCCCGTTCAGCGGCGTGCGGATCTCGTGGCTCATGGCCGCGAGGAACTCGCTCTTGGCCGCACTCGCCCGCTCGGCCTCCACCGTGGCGGCGCGGGCCTCGGCGGTGGCCGCGCGCAGGGCCGCCTCGGCCGCCTTGCGCTCGGTGATGTCGAGATGGAGCCCGAGCATCCGGTAGGGGCGGCCGTCGCCCTCGTAGAGGGTGCGGCCGGAGGTGTAGAGCCAGCGCTGGCCCACCCGGTATTCCGCGGTGAAGCGGGACCGGGAATCGACGGCGTGGTGAATCCGGTTCCACGCCTCGACGACGTCGTCGGGGTGGATGGTCGCGGTCCATTCCGTCGGCGACAGGGCGCGCGGTTCGCCGGTCTCGGGCAGGCCGTAGAGGCGCACGCTCTCGGGCGACAGCACCGTGATGCCGGTGCGCAGGTCCCAGTCGAAGGTGCCGGCCTCCGCGCCCTCCAGGGCGATGCCGAGCAGGCGGCTCGTATGCTCCACGGACAGCCGCGCGGAGACGATCTCGTCGATGTCGAGCGCGGTGCCGATCCACTCGATCACCCCGGCCGGGTCGCCCGCGTTGCGGATCGGGGTGATCGACACCTTGTGCCAGCGGTAGGAGCCGTCTCGCGCCCTCAGGCGCCACTGGCCGTCATAGCCCCGGCCGCTGGCCTGGGCCGCCTGCCACGCCGCCTCCATGGCGGGCGCGTCGTCGGGATGGTTGCGGGCGAGCCGCTGCACCCGCGAGGCGCCGATCGGGCCGTAGTAATCCTCGAAGCGCGTGTTGACGTAGGTCGCCTCGCCGCTGTCCGGATCGACGGTCCAGACGAGCAGCGGCAGGGCGTCGGCGAGGCTGCGGTAGCGCATCTCGCTGCGGCGCATCTCCGCCTGGATCTGTACGCGGTCGGTCACATCCATGAGGATGCCGAACAACCCGATCGTTCGGCCCGCCTCGTCGGTCTTGCAGGTGCCGCGCACCATCACGTCGCGGATCGTGTCGTCGGGTCGCGCGAACCGCGTCTCGAACTCGAAATCATGCCCGCCCGCGATCGCCGCGGCGATGATGGCCTCGACGCGCCCGCGATCCGCGGGATGGCACAGCTGGGCGAGGCCGGGATGCCGGGCCGCCGGCGCCGCGGCGTCGAGGCCGGCGATGCGCAGGAGGCTCTCGGAGTAGATCGGCTGGCCGCTGGCGAAGTTGAGGCGCCAATGCCCGACCTGGGCGATCTGCTCGGCCATGGTGAGGAGGGAGTTGGCGCTCGCCCGCCGCTCGATCTCCACGCCTTGTGCGCGGATGGTGCTCTCGTGGATCTGCCGCAGGGCCCGCTCGCTGGCGAAGGCGAGGTTGTCGCGCCGCAGCCGCATCTGCGCCGTCACGATCTCGGCGAGGTCGCGCAGGGCCGCCGCGTCCTCCGGGGTGAAGTCCCGCGGCTGCGGATCGACGAGGCAGAGGGAACCGAGCCGCACGCCCGGCCGCAGGATCAGCGGCGCGCCGGCATAGAATACGATGTGGGGCGGGCCGGTGACGATCGCGAGGCTGGAAAAGCGCGGGTCGTGGCGGGCATCGGGCACGACGAGCATCGCATCCTGCGCGATCGTGCGATCGCAGAAGGAGCCCTTGCGCGCGGTCTGCGTCGGCATGGTGCCCGCACAGGCCTTCAGCCATTGCCGCTCGGCATCGACCAGGGAAATGTAGGCCGTCGCGACGCCGAACAGGCGCTGCGCCGTCCGGCACACGGCGTCGAACTGCGCCTCGGGATCGCTATCCAGAATGCGCAGCGCGTGCAGGGCCGCGAGGCGCTCGGCCTCGCTCGCCGCTCCCTTGGTCACGGCCTCACCTTCGTTCTGGACACCTCGCCCCTGCCTCCGATCTTACGCGCGCGCGCTCCGCCTGTCCCGCTCGGCACTGCAACGCTTGGATGTCCTCCGATGCGCCGCGGGAGGAAGAGGGTCAAGGGCGCACCGGCGGCGCGCAGGCGAGCCGCCTCCAGCGCCCAGACCATCCCCAGCATCATGTAGACGTGGCGCCACTTCTCCACGTCGATCTGCATCCCCTGGAGGAAGAACATCAGCAGCGCCGGGAACACGATCTGTGCGTAGGCCCGGTAGGGCGAGGGGCGCACCATCAGCCGGAAGCCGACGAAGGAGGTCGCCGCGACAAGGGCGATGAAGGCGGCGCCCGCGACCCAGCCGCCGTTGGCGAAGCTGCCGATATAGGAATTATGCGGCTCCAGGTTGAAGATCTGGCGCCAGCGCAGGGGGCCGAGGCCGAGCGGCTCCTCCAGCAGCATCCCCATGCCGCGGATCTGGTTGCCGAAGCGGCCGGTCTCGCCCTCGTCGTAATCCTGCGTGACCGCGGCGCGGGTCTGGAAGGTCTGGGCGACGCTGTCGATCGAGAGCAGCCCCGCCAGCGCGACCGCGCCGAGGCCGATGGTGACGAGACCGAGCGTCACGATCCGCCGCCGCAGGGCCCGCGAGCGGCTCGTCGTGTAGAGCGCCACGACCATGACGGCGACCGCCACCACCGTCCCGCCCCAGGAGCCGCGGGAGAAGGACAGGAAGATGCCCGCCATCACGACGACGAGGCTGACCAGCGACAGGATCGGCCACCGGGTCGCGCCGGAGAGGAGGCGGTGGATCAAGTAGAGGGCGCCGAGCGTCAGGAACGAGCCGAACACGTTCGGGTCCTGGAAGGTGCCCGAGGCGCGGCCGTACTTGTAGAACAGATCCTCGATGCCGAGGAGTTGCAGGTAGCCGATGATGCCGAGCCCCGCCGAGAGCACGCAACTCGCGGTATAGGCCTTGAGCGCGACCTCGATGCGCGCCTGCGTGTCGTCAGCGTAGAGCATCGCGAAGAAGATGCAGGTGGCCGCGAGGTAGAAGAGCTGCACGGTCCACGTCACCGACAGCGGCTCGTTGAGATAGGGCAGCAGCGCGATCCCCATCGCCGTGAGGTAGGCCAGAAGCAGGAGCACGAGGGGCAGCGCGCCCCGGTGCAGGCGGATGCCGAGCGCGAGCCACAGCACGATCGTCGGAATCGCCACGAGGTCGTAGGGCGAGGCGTCCGAGAAGGCGAAGCAGGCAAAGAAGATGAACGCCGCGTGGAGGCCGCTCGCCAGCCCCTGGACCGCGCGCAGGGCGGGGACGCGGCCCCAAGCGCCCGCGGCCCATCGTGACGAGCCCGCAGCCCATGGCGATGCGGCGGCCGTCGCGCCGGTCGGCGCGGCTGTCATGGAGGACATCGGCGAACTCGAACTCTCGCGGGGCACCGCGCACGCCACCCGCCAGAGCCCCGCGACGCGGCACCTGGCGGGATTGCGGACCCCTCAACCGGGCTGATCGAACCACCGAAAGGTTGCGTTTTAACCAACAGCCCCGGATGCGCCGCACGTTCCGCTCCTTTCAAGGTGCGGGAAGTGCCTGCCGGCAAACCTGAGATCGTCGTCCCATGCGGGCGCGGGTTCAGCCGGCGATGCACGGGACGGGGGGCTGGAACAATAAGTCTAATACGGCGCGCGCAAGGATCGCGGAACCACCGCGACTGCCGCTGTGCCCCTGTCATCCTTCTGAACAATATTTCCAACTGAATAGGATTGGTCCAACGGTGAGTGTTCAGCCAGATCGGATCGATCACGACTTCGACAGGACGGCGCCGAAAAATCGGCCACGCATTTGTTCCGGCTCACCGCGTGCGCCACGGCACGTCACTGCGGCCAAGCACTCCCCATATTGAGTGTACCGAAGAGCAAGGAAGTCCGGACCGCCCGACTATCCTGAGACAGATCGTTGGAGAGATTGATGAAGACTCGTATTGCCGCTGCCGTTGCTGCTGTCGTCCTGGGTGTCGCTCCGGTCACGTCCGCCCTGGCCTTCAGCGAAAGCCACGCCCGTTCGGCTCCGATGGCGTCCGGCTGGACCGGCTCCCTCGGTGTCCATGACGGCCCGAACTACACGGCTTGCCCGATGAACTCGGCCTCGGAAGGCAACGCCAACCAGCAGAACTTCCCGGTCAAGCAGTATGGCCAGACCACGGGCGGCAACCGCTGCTGAGTCGGTGCTCGATCCAACCGGATCGGGCCAGATCTCTCAAACCGAGCTTGGACGCGCTCCGTCTCGCCGAACCGGCACTGGGATCGGCGAGGGGCGTTTCGATGGGATGCGAATGGAGGATTTCGACAGATGCGGATGATGCAGGCGTTTTCTTACGGGATGATCGGTGCCCTCGCGATCGGCCTCGCGACCACCGCGATCGGTTCCGCGAACGTGTTGCTCAACCTCTGACGCCGAACGCCGCCCCCTGATCGAAAGGTCCGGCCGGCAGGCCGGATCAGAGATCGGAAAGAAGAAAGGGCTACCCTCGCGGGTGGCCCTTTCTTTTGCGCGGGCCCCGTCGCCTCAAACCTTGCAGGCGAAAAAGCCTTCGCGGATCGCCTCCGGATCGAGGTTGCGGCCGATGAAGACGACGCGGGAGACGCGTGGCTCGTCGGCGCCCCAATCCCCCTGGACGTCGCCGTCGAGAATCATGTGCACGCCCTGGAAGACGAAGCGCTTCGGCTCGTCGGGGAAGGCGACGATGCCCTTGCAGCGCAGGATGTCCGGCCCCTGAACCTGGGTCAGGTTCGAGATCCAGGGCATGAACTTCTCCGGATCGACCGGGCCGTCGATCTTGGCCGAGACCGACTGCATCTGCTCGTCGTGGTGATGGTGGTGGCCCTCCTCCAGAAAGTCGGGCTCCACGTCGAGGATGCGCGCGAGGTCGAAGGCGTTGCGGTCGAGCACCTGATCGAGCGGGATCGCGCAGCGCTCGGTGCGGTGGATCTTGGCCCAGGGGTTGATCGCGCGGATCTGGCCCTCGACCCGGTCGAGGTCTGCCCCTGAGACGAGATCGGCCTTGTTGAGCAGGATCACGTCGGCGAAGGCGATCTGGTTCTTGGCCTCGGGCGCGTCGGCGAGCCGGTCGGTGAGCCACTTGGCGTCGGCCACCGTCACCACCGCATCGAGCCGGGCGGCCTCGCCGACATCCTGATCGACGAAGAAGGTCTGGGCCACAGGGGCCGGGTCGGCGAGCCCGGTGGTCTCGACGATGATCGCGTCGAACTTGCCGCGGCGCTTCACCAGCCCGTCCATGATGCGGATCAGGTCGCCGCGCACGGTGCAGCAGACGCAGCCGTTGTTCATCTCGAACACTTCCTCGTCGGCGCCGACCACGAGGTCGTTGTCGATGCCGATCTCGCCGAACTCGTTGACGATCACGGCGTAGCGCTTGCCGTGCTGTTCGGTGAGGATGCGGTTGAGCAGCGTCGTCTTGCCGGCGCCGAGATAGCCGGTGAGCACCGTCACCGGGATCTTTTGCGAGGCGGCGAGGGGGGAAGCGTCGGACATGAAGGGCCTGGGCAGATTGCGCGGTGACGGAACGTCAGGCTGTCATATTGTATCATCGGGGTCGGATGGAAGATCGCCGGCCTATGCTTGAAGCGCTTCGACGGCGATGCGCAGACGCGGCAGCTCATCGACGACCACGTTCCAGAGAATCCGCTCGGACAAGCCATGATACTCGTGGCGCAGGATGTTTCCGATGGCGCGCACCTGATGCCAGGGAATCTCGGGTCTCAGGGCCTTCACGGAATCCGGCACGGCGCGGCTCGCCTCCGAGATGATCTCGATGCCTCGCTCGACGCCGTGCTTCAGCAGCCAGTTCCGGCAGAAGGCGTCGAAGTCTTGTCCCGCCGTCGCTTGCGCGATTCCGTCGAGGGCGGCCAGCATGTCGTCCAGAGCGTGGCGATAATCGCGCCCGGCCATCAGAACACGCGAAGCGCCGAGGCTTCGATTCGGTCGCGTAACCGAGGGTGCAGCCCGTCGCGGGTGGTGACGTCGATCGCGGTCCCGAGCCGGTCTTCCAGCAGCAGCTTGATGCCGACGAGGTCGAAGGCGTTGAAGCGGCTCGCGGGATCGTAATCGATGAAGAGGTCGAGGTCGCTGTCGGAGCGCGCCTCCCCCCGAGCCGTGGAGCCGAACAGGTAGAGCGATGTGGCGCCCATGGTGCGCACCGCATCGGCATTGTCGCGAAGGCGGGTGATGGCGTCCATCCTGTCCATCGGGCGCTCCTTCCTGCACGATGCGTCTATCAGGACTTGTTCACCGGCCGCAGCCCCTCGCTCAAGGCCGTCAGCGTCCGCCCGAACCCCTCCGGCCCGGCGAGGAACCGCTCCAGCAGCAACGAACCTTCCAGCGTCGCCACGATCATCCGAGCATGGGCCTGCGGATCGAGGCCGGCGCGGACGCTGCCGGAGATCTGACCCTCCTCGATCACGCCGGCGAGCCAGGCGATGTGCTTCTCGAAGAAGGCAGTGATGGCGCGGCGCAGGGCCTCGGGCAGCGTCTCCAGCTCGACGGCGAGCGCCGCGCACAGGCAGCCGAGCCCCTGCTCGACCCCACCGAGATAGAGCCGGCCATAGGCCTCGATCCGGGCGACTCCGTCCCCGGTCGCGCCCGAAATCTCGTCGAGCGCCACGTCGTAGCGCGCGTCGTAGGTCTCGATCAGCGCCTGGGCGAGCGCTTCCTTGGTGCGGAAATGGTGATGGATGCTCGCCTTGCGGATACCGACCGCCTCGGCGAGGTCGGCGTAGCTGAAGCCGGAATAGCCCCGGCCGCGCACCAGAATCTCGGCCTCGCTGAGGAGCGATGCGCGCGTGTCTCTCATCATCCGTCCGTTCGTATCGGGCCGATCACGTGCTCGCGACGGCTCTGCCCGTTCGCGATGGTGGCACTTGACGGCGCAAAAATCTACCTACTAGATGGTTTGCACTATATCGATAAATTCATCGGGAGGAAGCGGTCGATGGCGGCACGGACGTGCCTGAGTCACCAGTCCGGTGGAGGCGGGCGTTGAACGCGCCCGTCACACGCCGCGCGGCTCTGTTCGGCGGGTTCTGCCTGTGCTGCCTGCCGCGGGCGGGCTTTGCCGTCGATGCCATGACGATGGAGGAAGTCGCGCCCGGCACCTTCATCCGGCGCGGGTTTGACGCCGAGGCGACGCCCGAGAACGCCGACGGCATCGCCAATATCGGCTTCATCATCGGGCGGGACGGGGTGCTCGTCACGGAATCCGGCGGCAGTCTCGCCGACGGGCAGTGGCTGCGCCGTGAGATCGCCCAGCGCACCGACAAGCCGATCCGCTACGTGATGCTCACCCACGTGCATCCCGACCATGTCTTCGGAGCCGCGGCCTTTCGCGGCGACAACCCGACCTTCGTCGGCCATGCAAGCCTTCGCGGCGCCCTCGATGCGCGGGGCGCGTTCTACCGTCAGCGGCTCGCCGAAATCCTCGGCGAGGAGCGGGCGGGCGAGGTGGTCTACCCGACGATGGAGGTGAAGGAGGGGGCCGAGATCGATCTCGGCGACCGCACCCTCCGGCTCACCGCCCACGGCCATGCGCATACGAGCTGCGACCTGTCGATGCTCGACACCGGCAGCGGGCTGCTGTTCCCCGCCGACCTGCTCTTCGTCGGCCGCATTCCCTCGCTCGATGGTAGCCTGCTCGGCTGGTTCAAGGAGATCGAGCGGCTGAAGGCGGTGGGCGCCACCGACGCCGTGCCGGGTCACGGCCCGACGCGTGTGGCGTTCGCACCGGCGATGGCCGATCTCGCGCGTTATCTCTCAGCCCTGCGCGATGAGACCCGCAAGGCGGTGGCCTCCAGCCTGCCGATCGAGACGGCGGTTCGGACCGTCGCGCTGGGGGAGAAGGACAAGTGGGCGCTGTTCGACACCTATAACGGCCGCAACGTCACCCAGGCCTATCAAGAACTCGAGTGGGAATAAGATCGGCCCCGTCTCAGGGGCTTCCGGGAAGGAAACGCGCCATGAAACGCCTGATGCTCGCCCTCAGCCTGACCCTCTCCGCGGCGGCGCTCACGCCCGCCCCGGTGCTGGCCGGCGCCACCGACACCGACGAGGAACGCGCCGCCCGCTGGTCCGAGATCAAGGCCTCGATCTTCGGGGATCGGAAGGTCGAGGCCAGCGAGAGCGCCGTGAAGATCGACGCGCCCGTCCGCGCCCTCGACGCCGCCCTGGTGCCGATCGGCCTGACGCTCGCCGACAAGGACAGCGTGAAGGGCCTCTACTTCATCATCGACGACAACCCGTCGCCCTACGCCGCGCACTTCACCTTCGGCCCGGCCGCCGATCCGGGCGAGATCAAGATGCGGGTGCGGGTGAACAACTACACCAACGTCCACGCCGTGGTGGAGACCAAGGACGGGCGGCTCCTCGAATCGGCCAAGTTCGTCAAAGCCTCCGGCGGCTGCTCGGCGCCGATGGGCATGAGCGACGAGGAGGCGATGAAGGGCATGGGCGAGATGCGCATGAAGTTCGTTGGCGACGTCCAGCCCGGCAAGCCGGCCGAGGCGACGCTGATGGTACGCCACCCGAATTTTTCCGGGATGCAGATGAACCAGATCACCCGCGACTACACCCCGGCCCGCTACATCCAGAAGCTCGACGTGACCTACGGCGACAAACTCGTGTTCAGCCTCGACGGCGACATCTCCATCGCCTCGAACCCGGTCATCAACTTCGCCTTCAAGCCCGAGGGGCAGGGCCCGATCAAGGTCGTGGCGTCCGATAACCAAGACGGGCGCTGGCAGCACGCCTTCCCCGTTCCGGCCGCGAGCAACTGACGCCGGTGGGGACGAGCATGCAGGTGATCGCGAGACATGCGGCGTTTGCCGCCCTCGGCCTGATGCTGGGGGCGGCGGGTCCGGCCGACTCGCCGGTCAACGTGCCGGAGCCGGAGGGGCTCTATACCGGGCCGCAGAAGGGCTACACCCCGGCGACGCTCAAGGGGGCGACGGTCATCGACCTGAAGGGGCTCGAAACGCTGCTGCCGGAGGCGCCGGCCCTCATCGACGTGGTTTTGGCCGACCGCCGGCCCGAGGGCCTGCCCGCCGACCGGCCCTGGCTGCCGACGCACCGCTCGCTCCCCGGCGCGGTCTGGATGCCGGGCGCGGGCGTCGCACCGCTGGCCCCCGAGAAGGAGGCAGTCTTCCTCAAGCGGGTCGCCGAACTGACCGGCGGGGACAAGGCCAAGCCCGTCGTGACCTTCTGCCGGCCGGAATGCTGGGGGAGCTGGAACGCCGGCAAGCGTCTGATCGCGGCCGGCTACAGCCGCGTCCACTGGTTCCCCCCCGGCGTCGAGGGTTGGCAGGACGATCACGACACCGCCGTCGCCAAGCCCGATCCGGCCTGGATGCGCGCGGACAACGAGCGCGCCCCCCAGCGCTGAGCTTCTGAGCTAAGAGGCCGTGAGGACACCGATGACGAACCGCCGGCACGTTCTCATCCTCGCTGCAGCCTTCCTGGCCGGCGGCTGGCCCGGTGCCGGACAGGCCGCCGAGGCGGCCCCCTACGACCAGAAAGCCTTCGAGGCGGCGCAGGCGGAGGGGCGGCCGATCCTCGTGCAGATCTCGGCGCCGTGGTGCCCGATCTGCCGGACGCAGAAGCCGATCCTGGCCGCGCTCGCCGCCGAGCCGCGCTTCAAGACGCTCGCCGTCTTCACGATCGATTTCGACGCTCAGCGTGACCTCGTGCGCCGGTTCGGGGCACAGATGCAGAGCACGCTCATCGTCTACAAGGGCGGCACTGAGGTTGCCCGCTCGGTCGGTGAGACCCAGCCCGAATGGATCGAGCAGCTCCTCGAAAAAGCGCTCTGACACATTGTTGCCACGAATCGGCCGCCTGCTCTCAAACGTCTAAATTTCGAGCAATCTCAATCGCCTCGATCTTCAGGCTATGCCATTGACACCGGGCGGGATGTGGCGGAAAAACGGCGAACCCGGAGGCGGTCCGAAGTCTAGGGAGGAAACGCCCGAAAAAGGGCGAGTGGGACGACCGAGCCTCATTTCACGTTGTATGTCGGCCGCCGCTTTCGGCGGCCGTGACGTGAAGGAGCCGGGACGCCGCAGGAGAAGGCAGGCCCCTCCGGGTGAACTTCTCGTCGTGACACTTCGCGTCCGATCCACCGGAACCGGCCCACAGGCCCCCTGCGGGGCGGCGCGAACGGGCTTATAGAGGCGTTCCGCACGCCGCGCTCGATCCGACGGGCGCCCCCGGGAATGCCAGACTCCGGATCACGAGCCATGTCGCAGGTCGTTCAAACGCGCCGTCTCCAGGCGGTCGATCTGATCAAGCGCAAGGCCGAGGGGCGCAAGATCATCGCGCTCACCGCCTATCACGCCCACACTGCGGGCATCGTCGATGCCTATTGCGACTTCGTGCTGGTCGGCGATTCGCTCGGCATGGTCATGCACGGCATGGAATCGACCCTGCCGGTGACCCTGGAGATGATGATTCTCCAGGCCCAGGCCGTCATGCGCGGCACGTCCCGCGCCCTCGTCGTGGTCGACATGCCGTTCGGCTCCTACGAGGCGAGCCGCGAGCAGGCCTTCCTCAACGCCGCCCGCGTCCTCAAGGAGACGGGGGCCGGGGCGATCAAGCTGGAAGGCGGGGCGCGCTTTGCCGAGACGGTCGCCTTCCTGACCGAGCGCGGCGTGCCGGTGATGGGCCATATCGGCCTCACCCCCCAATCGGTGAACACGATGGGCGGCTTCAAGGTGCAGGGGCACGGGGCCGGCGACGAGGACCGCCTGCGGGCCGATGCCCGCGCGATCAGCGATGCGGGCGCCTTCTCCATCGTGCTCGAGGGCATCGTCGAACCGGTGGCGCGGGCCATCGCCACCGACCCCGCGATCCGCGCAGCGACCATCGGCATCGGCGCCACCGCCGCCTGCGACGGGCAGATCCTCGTGCTCGAGGACATGCTGGGCCTGAGCGACCGGGTGCCACGCTTCGTCAAGAGCTATGGCTCGCTGCGCGCCCATATCGAGGAGGCGGTGCGCGCCTATGCCGACGAGGTGCAGGCGGGCCGCTTTCCTGCGGAGGGGCACACCTACCCTCCGCGTTAGAGCATCGTCCCGAACGATACCCGCGGCTTCCGGGCGAGGACGGGGCTTCAGCCCTCCGCCCCGCACCGAACGGGTTCGCCGTGCGGCTCCGCCGCGCCCGCGGTATAGAGGATGCACCGGCCCTTCCCGGACGCCTTGGCGGCGTAGAGAGCCTGATCGGCCAAAATCATCATGCGGGGGAGGTCGGCCGCGTCGGGACCGCCGACGACGGCGCCGATGCTGGCGCCGATGCGGGCAAGCACCGTGGGCTCGATCTGATAGGGGGCGGCCACGGACGCGATCACCTCCGCGCCGAGCGCGTGCAGATCCCGAGCCTCAATCCTCGGCACCAGCACGAGGAACTCGTCACCGCCCAGGCGGCAGATCGCGGCGTCCGGCCAGGCCGCGGCAGTCAGGCGCCGCCCGACCTCCGTGAGCACCCTGTCGCCGGCACCGTGCCCGAGCCGATCGTTGACCTGCTTGAACCCGTCGAGATCGAGATAGAGCAGCCCGATCCCCGCGGCAGACGGGGCGGCCATGGTCGCGAAGGCCGCCTCCAGGCCACGGCGGTTCAAGAGACCGGTGAGCGGATCGACGAAGGATTGCGCCCGGCTCTCCATGTCGGACGTCACGACTTGGATGGTCATCTCACGCTGCCGCTTGATCAGGCCGCGGGTGACCACGATGAACAGGAGGCTCAGAAGCGCGGCAAAGATCAGGAAGGGCGGCTCGACGATCGCGATGCTGCCGACCATGCCGAGCATGATCGTGCCCACCTGCACCACGGCGTAGCGCGGCGCCAGGAAGTTGCGCCCGACGATGCCGCTGATCGAGGCAAACGACCAGGCCATGACGAGCAGGGACATCGGCAGGTCGCGGAACAGGATCACGAGAAACACCGTCGTCGCGATCAACGTTGCCCATAGCAGACCGGCCGCGAAGACGAGGTCGGTCGGTCGCCTCTCTTGCCGCCACGCCTGGATCCGCACCGGCAGCACCAGCGCATCGAGGGCGGCGATCGCGGCGAACACCGTATCGCCGGAGCGGTGATAGACGATCAGCGTGGTCGCGATCGAAATCATCGAACCGAGAATGAGCGGCGCCACCGCTCCGAACAGCATGCTCCTCAGGCGCTGTTGCACGGCCGGGGGCAGGTCGGCGCCGACATTTCCGAGCCAGCGCAGCGGCGGGAGGGTCGGCGGTAGATAACAGGCGACTTCCACGATGTCTGACCCAGCGCGAGTTGGCAGCGCTCTCGCACACCTCCTTGCCTGATGCCGGAGGATCTTCAATGCTCGATAAAAATCCGTCTACAAACCCGCAGGGTTTCACTGCGCCTGTGAGTATCAGGCATCCTTTGTGGGCGTCCGATTGACTCTTTTTCTGGTCTTTCCGGAAGGCTATGGTTCGGCCGGAGATATCAAGGGTACCGCACTGCCTGATCAGGCGGTGAGCCTCTCAGAGCCCGTCCGATAATGTCTGGCCGGGGTTGAGTGGCCGGGATGGCGGTGATTCCAGAAGGGTGCTGAAGCCTGATCTGGACGTGCCATGTGGACCCCGACCACTCGCCGGCAGCATAACCGTGC
>NZ_LMNS01000040.1 GCF_001423405.1 Methylobacterium sp. Leaf123
CCTTCTTGAGCCACTTGGCGAGGTTGCCCTTGCCGATCCTTCGGCAGTAAACCTTTCCCCAAAAGGGCGTATCCGGTATTAGCTCAAGTTTCCCTGAGTTATTCCGAACCGAAGGGTACGTTCCCACGTGTTACTCACCCGTCTGCCACTGACAYCCGAAGRTGCCCGTTCGACTTGCATGTGTTAAGCCTGCCGCCAGCGTTCGCTCTGAGCCAGGATCAAACTCTCAAGTTGAAGAGTTGATCTCAGCTGATCACAACATAAACGGAGTGCTCACATCCGTATCAYCCGCGTTTCCACGAATGAACGGTGAGCTTCCGAAACGTCGGTCCAGCTTCATCTCTTACGGTCCGRCTYTCGCCAGACCCGCAAGGACGTAAACAAGCCGCCCGCGTTTCTCTTTCTCGTATGATTCACTTGTCAAATAGCAGCGGTCACACCCKAAGGTCYAACCCTTCGCCAAAGACGCGYCRGCAGCCCGGTTGCCCGGCCCMTCCAGCCCWCSCTTCAGCGATGAAGTCCGCAGCGCGGGWTCACCCGGCGCCRGCRGTCCGCRGCGTCTAGAKCCGGCGAACCGTTCTGTCAACCGACCCAGTCAAGCGCCACAGCGCCCGGATCAACCGACACCCCGGAACYAGAAGGACAGCGATCGCCCGATCCAGTCACCCGGATCAGCTCCGCTCACCAACAATCCCGAAGACCAACAGCGCCCGGATCAACCGACACCCCGGAACCAGAAGGACAGCGATCGCCCGATCCAGTCACCCGGATCAGCTCCGCTCACCAACAATCCCGAAGACCTTCGAAGCTCTCGGCCACCAAGCGGTGGACCGCGGCGCCTCGTCGGTGAGGCAGCTTCTATGGGGTGACCGATCCGGCGTCAACGGCCAAATCGCAGAAAGTTCGACACCCCACCACGTCGACATCACAGCCTTACGACAGCCTCTTTGCAGGCCGTCATCAGTAGGGGCCCAACCGCCTCAATCTGGACATGCTGGCCCCGGACATCGGTCCCGTCGGCCGCGCGTCGTACCGCGAAGTCCCATGTCGCTCGCCCCGCGCGAGTCTGGTAGGACAGAGCGGGAGAACCGGTCCGAAGCGCCGACGCAGAGGAAGTCCGTGACGCGCGAGCGACTGAAGATCGGGGGAACGGCGGCCACGGCGAAGCAACGCCCGCCGACTCTGCCGCGAGGCGTCGAACCGCCGCTGAACCTGCTCGGTGCGGATGCCCGGCAGATCGACCGGCGCGACGTCAATCTGCGCTGGCTCTGTGCCAGCGCGCTCACCGGCATTACCGGCGCACTCCTGATGGGCGCGGCGATCCATGTCTCCCTTCAGGGCGATGCGTCGCTCGCGGCCGTCTCGGATCGGCCGAATCTCGGCCCCCGTCCGCAGACGCAGGCCCCCGCCATCGAGGAGGCCGGGATCGCCTCGGCGCACAAGGGGGATCGCCTCGTCCGTAACCTGATGATCGCCTCGGCCAAGCAGAGCTTTCGCACCCCGGTGACGGTGCGTCTCGGCGAGCGGGAGATCATCAAGGTCCGGCCCTTCGTCCGGATCTCTTCCAACCTGTCGATGTCGACCGGCGTGTTCGCCAGCGATATCCCGCGTTTCGATCCGATGAAGTTCGTCTCCGACGAGCCACAGGAGCGCGCGCCCGATCCCGGCGCCGCGGACGCACCGGGCGCCGAAGTCACGGTGGTGAAACGCGACCTCGCCGAGGTCGCCGTCGATCCCGGCGCCCCCGCGCTCTCGGACGAGGACGTGACCGCGCAGATCGAGGAAGAGCGGCGCCTCGCGGCGGAAGCCGGGCGCCGCACCGCCCTGCCGCTGGCGCCCCAGATCCTGCTTTCGCGCACCCTGCAGCACGGCTCGGCCTTCGCCGGGTTCGGTGAAGCCAACGGCCAGGGGAAGGGCAAGCTCGGCGAGGACAACAGCCCGTTCAAGTCGATCGAGGTGCTCGTCGTCCCCGAGAACGTGACGAAGCTCGCCAAGGTGGAGCTGCGCGCCGGCGAAGCCCCGCTGGTCGAGGAGCGTGACCTCGCGCTCAAGCGCGGGGAGACCCTCGACGGCGTTCTCAAGGCAACGGGGCATGCCTCCGATCCGGCGATCGCGGGCATCGTCACCGCGCTCGGCGGGAAGGCCAAGGTCGCGGCCCTGTCGGAGGGCCAGCAATTCCGCGTGCAGTTCGCGCCCGGCCCGAAACCCGGAGACGGGCGGCAAGTGACCCGCGTGGTGCTGTTCGGCGAGAGCGGCGTCCAGGCGATCGCCGCGATCAACGATCACGGGGCCTTCGTGCCCGTGGCGCCGCCGGTGGACGAGTCGCGGGGGCGCAACCGGGAGCAGGCCCAGGCCGAGGCGCCGGACGACGACGAAGAAGATGAGGGCAGCGGTCCGCGGCTCTACCAGAGCCTCTACGAGACCGGTGCGCGCCACGAGGTGCCGCGCCCGACGATCGAGGACATCATCCGGATCTTCAGCTACGACATCGACTTCCAGCGCCGGATCTCTTCGGGCGACGGGATCGATCTGTTCTACACCTACGACGAGGAAGCCGGCCCCAGCGCCGCCGAGCGGCCGGAACTGCTCTATGCCGCGCTCAATCTCGGGGGCGAGTCGCGCAAGGTCTACCGTTTCCAATCACCGGATGACGGCTCGATCGACTATCTCGACGAACAGGGCCGCTCGCTGAAGAAGTTCCTGATCCGCAAGCCCATCGCCGACGGCATCATGCGCTCGGGCTTCGGCTACCGGCGCCACCCGATCCTCGGCTATGCCAAGCTCCATACCGGCGTCGATTGGGCCAACCCGATCGGCACGCCGATCGTGGCCGCCGGCAACGGCACGGTGATCAAGGCGGAATGGGATTCGGGCTACGGCCGCCGGGTCGAGGTCCAGCACATCAACGGCTACGTCACGACCTACAACCACATGTCGCGCTTTGCCCGCGGGGTCAGCGCGGGCAGCCGTGTCCGGCAGGGGCAGGTGATCGGCTATGTCGGCTCGACCGGCCTCTCCACCGGCGCGCACCTGCACTACGAGGTGATCATCAACGGGCACTTCGTCGATCCGATGAAGATCCGCGTGCCGCGCGGTCGCGAACTCGACGGTCGCCTGCTCGCCGAATTCAAGCGCCAGCGCGACCAGACCGAGGCGACGATGCAGAAATCGAAGACCGCCACGGCGATGGCGCAGCGCGACGCGATGCGGTGAGGCCGGAGAACGGCCCGCATCCTCACCTTGGCTCGAGCGAATCCCGGATCGTCATCAGATCGAGCGCCCGCAGGGCCGTCTGATCCATGATGCACTCGCCCGAGAGCGGACCGCCGATGGTGCCGCCCGGATAGACACGTCCCGGCCACTCGCAGGCTTGCGCGCGAAACTTCAGCCAGGTCTGCTGGACGCCCTTGAGGTCCGCTTTGCCGTCCTCATCGAACTTGGCCATGGCCTCGCGGTAGGCGCGGTTCAGGAGCGTATCCCAAACCGTGTGCTCCCGGTCGAAGCAGGTCATCATCCCCACCGTGCCGGAGCCGTCAGGCGTTTCCTGGCAGGGCCCCGACACCCGGCCGATGCAGGCGCACCGCTGGGCGGATGTCTCCTTGCCCTTGAGGCATGCCTCGATCGTCGCGGCATCCTTCGCCGATGAGGCGGGGCGGTCCGCGTCCTGCGCGAGGGTGGGTGCGGCGAGCGCCCAGGCCGACAAAATCAAGATCGCACGAAACGATCGCATCGTGCCCGGCCCCCTCACGGTCGCTCGCCGCTCCCCACGAATTCCCGATGGGTCGCTGCGACACAAGCCCCGTGAGACGCTGGATCAACACAACCGTCAGAACCCGAGCCGCGCCCGCACATCTTCGACGGTGACGCCCTGGGCGCGCAGATCGGCGAGCGACTCGGAGCCCTTCGACTTGGCGAGCTTCTCGCCATCTTCCGCCCGGATCAACGCATGGTGGTGATAGGCCGGGGCCGGAAGGCGCAGGAGGTGCTGGAGCAGGGCGTGCAGGTCGGTGGCCGCCTCCAGATCCTGCCCGCGCACGACATGCGTGATCCCCTGCACCGCGTCGTCGCAGACCACGGAGAGGTGGTAGCTCGTCGGCACGTCGCGCCGGACGATCACCGCATCGCCCCAGCGGGCGGGATCGGCCCTGACCGTCTCCTCGGCACCGTCTTCCGGCGAGAAGCGGCGGACGAGGGGTGGATCGGCCAGCGTTCGCAGTGCGGCCGGCATGTCGAGGCGCCAGGTATGCGGCTCGCCTCGCTCGATGCGGGCGCGTCGCTCGTCGGCGGACAGAGCGCGGCAGGTGCCAGGATAGAGCGGGGCGCCATCGGGATCGTGCGGAACCGGGACGCCTCGCGCTTGGCGGGCCGCGACCTCTGCCGCGATCCGCCCCCGTGAGCAGAAGCAGGGATAGATCAGGTCCCGCGCCGCCAAGGCGTCGCGCGCCGCGGCGTAGTCCGAAAAATACTCGGATTGGCGGCGGATCGGTTCGTCGAAGCTGAGCCTGAGCCAGTCGAGATCGGCCAGGATGCCCGCCACGAATTCGGGCCGGGCGCGGCCGAGATCGATGTCCTCGATCCGCAGGAGCAGGTCTCCGCCGAGGGTCCGGGCAATGCGGGCGTTCAGTAGGGCGGAATAGGCGTGGCCGAGATGCAGGCGGCCATTCGGGCTCGGGGCGAAGCGGAGCCTCGGTTCTGGGGGTTGCATCGTGCTTCCAGATAGGCCGGACAACCTGCTTTCGGGGCGAGGCTCCCGTTACGGCTCCCCGGCACCGCGCAGGCAGGTCTCGGGGCCGGGCGTGCAGGCGATGCCCGGCAGGGAACAGGCGATCTCCTCGCCGATCCGGCGGCAGACCTTGCAGCCGTCGCCCCACTCGGCGCAGCTCTGATTCCGGGCTGGGTCCGATGCCGGAACGGCGCTTGGAGCGGGTGGATGGGCCGCGCGCGGCGCCAGGGCGCCGATCAGCACGGTGGCCGCCACGAGAGCGATCACGCTCCATGTCACCGTGCGGTCGAGACGGGCGGTCTGCGGATCGGTCGAAGGGTCTGCGGCCATGGCCCGGTGTTGGCGCGGATGCGGCGGGACTGTCAACGCTGCGGCGACTGACGGGTGCGGCTTGCTCGAGACCTGGCGGGGCCTGAAATGCAAGCGGTGCCGAGGCTCCGTGCAACCAGAGTGGGAACATCCGGCACGCTCATTGCGATGCCGTCGGCAGGAACATGAAGAAGCGGCCCTGGGGAGGAGAGTTCTACGCCAGAACGGAGCCTCAACGCATGCTCTACGGCCTCTACTTCCTGACCTGCATGGTCGCGAACCCGACCCATTGCGTCATGCGGGTTCACCGCTTCAACGAAGACATCGTCACCCCGCAGCAATGCCTGTCGGCGGCCCAGCCGCAGATGGCGGCATGGCAGAACGCCCATGGCGACCGCTGGCGCGTGGCCCGCTTCCGCTGCGGCTCGCCCCCGCGGGATGACGGGACGCGGATCTGATCACCCGCATCCCGTCCTTTCCTCAGGCCGATTCTGCCGGCTTCGCGGCGGTGCCCGCCAGCGCCGCCGCGACGGCACGGGCAAAGGCTACCGGATCGCGGGGCGTGTCGCCGTCCTGAACGCGGGCGAGGTCGAGCAGCGTGCCGGCTTCGGCCTTCAGATCCTCGCCGGCCTCGGCCCGCTCGTTGAGCGAACGGATCAGGGCGTGGCGCGGGTTGATCTCCAGGATCGGCGCGGAACCGCCGAAGCCGCGGCCGGCCCGGCGCAGCAGGCGCTGCATCTGGAGGTCCGGCCCCATGCCGGAGGCGGCGAGCACCACGGCGCTGTCCACGAGGCGATCGGTGGTCCGCACGTCGGAGACCTCCGGCTCCAGCGCGAGCTTGAGGGCGGCGACGAGTTTGTCGAGCGCGGGCGCCACCTCGGCCGTCTCACCCTCGGGCTTGAGCTTCGCGAGGTCGGCCGAGCCCTGCGTGACCGAGCGCAGGGGCTTGTCCTCGAACTTGCCCAACTGCTCCGGCCAGAACGCATCGACGTGGTCGGACAACAGCAGAACCTCCACGCCGCGGGCGCGGAAACCTTCGAGCTGGGCGGAGTTCTTCAGCGCCTCCACATCGTCGGCGACGAGGTAGTAGATCGCCTCCTGCTCCGGCTTCATCCGCGAGACGTATTCGGGCAGCGAGGTCCAGCCCTCCTGCGTTGAGGAGCGGAAGCGCAGGAGCGGTGCTATCTCGGCGCGGCGCTCGAAATCCTCGTAGATGCCTTCCTTCAGCACCGGCCCGAAATTCTCGAAGAACTTCTGGTACTCGTCCGCCTTCTCCGCATTCTTCGAGCGGCTCGACAGCTCGTTGATGACGCGGGTGGTGACGGCGCGACGGATCTTCTGCAGCGTCGGCGTCGATTGCAGCATCTCGCGGGAGACGTTGAGCGGCAGGTCATCGGTGTCGACCACGCCGTGGACGAAGCGCAGCCAGTTCGGCAGCAACTCGGCCTCGTCGGTGATAAACATGCGCCGCACATGCAGCCGCACCTTGGAGCGGCGGTCATCCTCCATCGGCATGAACGGCTTCATGCTCGGCACGAACAGGAGGCCGGTGAATTCGAGCGCGCCCTCGGCCCGCCAGTGCAGCGTCGCCCAAGGCTCGTCGAAGCCGTGGCTGACGGTGCGGTAGAACTCCTTGTACTGCTCTTCCGTGATCTCGGATTTCGGCTTGCGCCAGAGCGCGGTGCCGCGATTGGCCGCCTCCTCCTTGCCCTCCGCATCGCGGATCGCGATCGGCACGGCGATGTTGTCGGCCCATTTGCGCACGACGTGGTCGAGCCGGTAGCTCTCCAGGTACTCGTCGGCGTCCTCTTTCATGTGCAGCACGATGTCGGTGCCGGGCTGCTCGCGGCTCGCCGGCTCCAGGGTGTAGCTGCCCTTACCGTCCGAGGCCCAGGTCCAGGTCTCCTCGCTGCCCGCGCGGCGGGAGGTGACGGTAACGCGGTCGGCCACCATGAAGGCGGAGTAGAAGCCGACGCCGAACTGGCCGATCAGGCTCGGGCGCTGATCCTCGCCGCCCTCCGCCGCCCGCTCGCCGAGCGCCTGCGAGAAGGCACGCGTGCCCGAACGCGCGATGGTGCCGAGGTTCTGCGCCAGATCCTCCTTGCTCATGCCGATCCCGGCATCCGAGATCGTGAGCGTGCGCGCATCCTTGTCGGGGGCGATCAGCACCCGGGCGTCGGAGGGGAGCGCCAAGGCCTCGTTGGTCAGCGCCTCGAAGCGGCGCCGGTCGGTCGCGTCGGCCGCATTGGCCACCAACTCGCGCAAGAAAATCTCGCGGTCGGAATAGAGCGCGTGGACCACGAGGTCCAAAAGGCGCCCGACCTCGGCACCGAATTCGTGCCGCTCTACCGTCTCGCTCAAAGGCCTGTCTCCCCGTCTGGCGTGCCACCCCGGAGCACCCGCGCCCATGCGGCGGGTGTTCGGAGGAACACGCGAAAAAGCGGGGGCGATATGCCCATGGCGCGACGGCAATTCAATCGCCGCGGGCACACGCCCGCGGCGAAATTGTCGCGTTTCAGGCCGCCAAAGCCGTCGGCGATGCCGTGTTCACGGACGGCACGGCCTCGATGCGCTGGTGCACGGTGTCGAACGCCGTGCGGATGGCCACCACCGCGTCCTCGACGGCGACCAGGGCGGCGAGCTGCAGATTGCCCGGAACGTCGCCGACGCGGCGCGTCGCGACAACAATGGAATGCTCGAGCCTCAACAGTTCTTCCTCGGCACTCGTGCCGGAAAGATGAGCCAACCGCTGTAGCGTGGCTTCCAAAGCATGGCGCAAGACAAGTGTTCTCACGCGATCCTGAAGGATCGCCCGTTCGTTCTGCTTCATGTGCGGAGATACCTGCCGATTCGCGAGGACGACCATGTCATCTCGCCCGCATCGGCGCAGTTCCTTTTCTGCAACATTTGCAAAAAGCAGAGACGCCGCCTGGAACCATTGCGGAGTCGTGGGAATCCGCCCCGCGCGGACGCACCCTCAGCGCGCATCCGAAGCCGTCTGCGACCCTACGGAAACCGGTCGCGCGATCGCGGAATGCCGGGGGTGCGCGGTGGCGGGGAGCGCGGCAGTTGCCCTTCGCGCCGACGCGTGGTCCTGATCGAGCCTCTCGGCCCGTCCGACCTCAGGTTTCGTCAGAGTCCGTCATGCCCGACACGCCCGTCTTCGCCCATGCGGCCGTCGCCGCCCCTCATGCGCTGGCGGCTTCGGCCGGGCAGAATGTGCTGGCGCAGGGCGGCAACGCCATCGAGGCGATGGTGGCCATGGCCGCCGCCATCGCGGTGGTCTACCCGCATATGAACGGCATTGGCGGCGACGGCTTCTGGCTGATCCGCGAGCGGAACGGCCGCGTGCGCGGCATCGAGGCCTGCGGTCCGGCCGGCCGGCTCGCGACCCGCGCCCGCTACCGGGAGAAGGAGCTCGACGCGATCCCGTCCCGCGGCCCCGACGCGGCGGTGACGGTCGCCGGCACCGTCGGCGGCTGGCGCCTCGCCCTGGACATGTCGCGCGCCTTCGGCGGCCGGCTCCCCCTCGACGCGATCCTCGCCGACGCCATCCGCCACGCCCGCGCCGGCTGCCCGGTCTCGGCCTCGGAAGCGCGCTACGTCCCGAAGGAACTCGACACGCTCCACGACGCGCCGAATTTCGCCGCGACCTATCTCGATGACGGCAAGCCCTACGCGGCCGGCGCGATCCGGGCGCAGCCCAAGCTCGCCGATACCCTGGCCCAGCTCGTCCATGCCGGGCTCGACGACTTCTACCGGGGCGATATCGGCCGCGAGATCGCCAGCGACCTGGAACGCCTAGGCGCCCCCGTCAGCCGCGAGGATCTGAAGGCCTACGCGGCCAAGGAGCGGGCCCCGCTGACCCTGCGGCGGCGCGACGCCACGCTCTACAACTTCCCGCCGCCGACCCAGGGTCTCGCGGCGCTGATCATCCTCGGCCTCTTCGACCGGCTGAACATCGCCGAGCCGGAGACCACCGCGCATTATCACGGGCTGATCGAGGCGACGAAGCGCGCCTTCGCCATCCGCGACCGCTTCGTCACCGATTTCGACCGCCTCACGGGCGACCCGGCCGCCTTCCTCGATCCGAAGCGCCTCGACCGCGAGGCCGCCCTGATCGACATGCGCCGTGCGGCGAGCATCCCGGTGCGCTCGGGCGAGGGCGACACCGTCTGGATGGGCGCCATCGACAACGAGGGCATGGCCGTCTCCTTCATCCAGTCGGTCTATTGGGAATACGGCTCCGGCACGGTGCTGCCGACCACCGGCATCTGCTGGCAGAACCGCGGCATGTCGTTCTCGCTCGATGCGAACGCGGTGAACCCGCTGGAGCCGGGCCGGCGCCCGTTCCACACCCTGATCCCGGCCCTCGCCGCCTTCGACGACGGAAGGGTGATGTCCTACGGCTCCATGGGCGGCGACGGGCAGCCGCAGTTCCAGGCGCAGATCTTCACCCGCTACGCCGATTACGGGATGTCGGTGGCCGATGCGGTGGACGCGCCGCGCCTGCTCTACGGCCGCACCTGGGGCGCGGAGTCGCTGAGCGTGAAGGTCGAGGACCGCTTCGATCCGGCCTGCATCGCGGCGCTCCGGCGCCTGGGCCACGACATCGAGGAGTTGGGCGGCGCCTATATCGACTCGCTGGGACATGCCGGCATGCTGGTGCGCCACCGCAAGAACGGGCGGATCGAGGCGACGCACGATCCGCGTTCCGACGGCGGCGCGGCGGGGCTCTGAGCTGAAAGGCGGCTTGCCCCGCTCAGCATGGGCGGTACCCTCCGCGCAAAGGCCCGCCTGACAAGCGGGCGTGACGGGAGGTGCGATCCTTGGCCCACTTCATCAACGACCGCGCCGGGCTCGTCACCGATGCCATCGACGGGCTCGTCGCGGGCAGCGGCGGAGCGCTGGCACGGCTCGACGGCTACCCCGAGATCCGCGTCGTGCTGCGGGCCGAGCCCGAGCCGGGCCAAGTCGCCGTCGTCTCCGGCGGTGGTTCGGGGCACGAGCCGGCCCATGCCGGCTTCGTCGGGCCGGGGCTGCTCGCGGCGGCGGTGTGCGGCGACGTCTTCGCCTCGCCCTCCGTCGAGGCCGTGCTCGCCGGCATCCTGGCGGTGACGGGCGAGGCCGGCTGCGTCCTCATCGTGAAGAACTATGCCGGCGACCGCCTGAATTTCGGCCTCGCCGCCGAGCGCGCCCGGGCGCTCGGCCGCCGGGTCGAGACCGTGCTGGTCGCCGACGACATCGCCCTCCCCGACGCGGCCCGGCCGCGGGGGCTCGCCGGCACGCTCTTCGTCCATAAGACCGCGGGCCACGCCGCCGCCTCCGGCGCGCCGCTCGAAGAGGTGGCGGCGTTGGCCCGGCGCACGGCCGGCGCGGTGCGCACCCTCGGCATCGCCGTCTCCACTGCGACGATCCCCGGCGCGAAACCGGAGCCGCGCTTGGCCGAAGGTCAGGCGGAACTCGGCCTCGGCATTCACGGCGAACCCGGCATCGAGCGCATCGACCTGCCCCGCGCCGACGCGCTCGCCGCGCGCATGACCGCGCGCTTCCCCGCGCCCATCGCGGGGGCCGACCGGCTGGCCCTCCTCGTCAACAATCTCGGCTCGACCACGGCCCTGGAGATGGCGGTGCTGACGAAGGCGGTGCTCGCGACCGATCTCGGCCAGCGGGTGCGGCTGCTCCTTGGCCCCGCCCCGGTCATGACTGCGCTCAACATGCACGGCGCCTCCCTCAGCTTCCTGGCCCTGGACGAGACAATCGAGGCCGCCCTTCTCGCCGAGACCCCGGTCGCCGCCTGGCCGCGCGCACGGACCTTGCGCGAGCCGATCGTCCGGCCGCTGCCGGAGGGGCTCGCCGGTGGACCGGCACCGACGCCTTCGCGGGATGCGGTCGTCGCCGCGCGGATCGAGGCGGTGGGTCGGGCCCTGATCGCGGCGGAAGCCTCGCTCAACGCCCTCGATGCACGGGTGGGTGACGGCGATACCGGCTCGACCTTCGCCGAGGGCGCCCGCGCCGTGCTGGCCGATCTCGACCGGCTGCCCCAAGCTGAGCCCGCCGCCCTGTGCCGGGCGCTGGGCGAGCGCCTCGGGCGCGCCACGGGCGGATCGAGCGGCGTGCTGCTCTCAATATTCTTCGCCGCCGCCGGCGCGGCGCTCGCCACGGGCGCGGACTGGCCGGCCGCCTGCGCCGCGGGCGTCGCGCGGGTGCGCGAAGTTGGCGGCGCCGGCCCCGGCGACCGCACCATGCTCGACGCGGCGATTCCGGCAATCGCGGCGCTGGCCGCCTCGGGCCTCGACGCGGCGGCGCGGGCGGCCCGCGCGGGCGCCGAGGCGACCGCCGGGATGGAGCGGGCCGCCACCGGCCGCTCCAGCTACCTCGCCGGCAGCGACCTCAAGGGCCATCCCGATCCGGGCGCCGTTGCGGTGGCGACCGCCTTCGAGGCACTGGCCGCGGAATCGAAATGAGGGGATCGACGATGAGCCATCTGAACCAGGACCAGAGCGACTACTGGAACGGCGAGGTCGGGCAGCGCTGGGCCCTCTACCACGAGGCGCTCGACACCGCCTTCGCGCCCTTCACCGAGGCGCTGTTCGCCCGCGCCGCCCTCGCGCCCGGTGCCCGCGTGCTCGATATCGGCTGCGGGGCGGGCGACACCGCGCTCCGCGCCGCGCGGCAGGTCGGCAGCGACGGCCACGTCACCGCGGCCGACCTGTCCGAGCCGCTGCTGGCCGTCGGCCGCGAGCGGGCGGCACGGGAGGCGCCGGGCGCCGCCCCGATCGACTGGCTCCGGGCCGACGCCCAGGACCACGCCTTCAGCGCCCGCTTCGATCACGCGCTCTCGCGCTTCGGCGTGATGTTCTTCGAGGCTTCCGTCGCCGCCTTCACCAATATCCGCAGCTCCCTCGTGGCGGGCGGGCGGATGACCTTCCTCTGCTGGCGCAGCATGGCGGAGAACGCCTGGGTCACGCTGGCGCGGGACGCGGTGCTGCCGATCCTGCCCGAGACCGAGGCACCGGAGCCGGGCGCGCCGGGCCCCTTCCGGTTTGCCGCACCGGAAACGCTTCTGCCTATTCTTGAGGCAGCCGGTTTTCACACCATCGAATGCGAGCCGGTGGATCGGATGATGCGGGTCGGCGACACCCCTGAGGCAGCAGCCGACTTCGTAGCGACCCGCGGCCCTATCGCCCGCCTGCTGCGCGAGCGGGAGCCGGCCGTGAAGGATGCTGCCTTGAACATCATTACGGAGCTTTTCACCGATCGCTTCGGGGCCAGCCCCGTCGAACTCGGTGCGGCCTGCTGGCTCGTCACCGCACGAACCTGAAGTTTGCTCCTGGCACATCCCTTGCCTAGCCCCGGCGCCGCAAGGGAGTGAATGATGCATACAATTTCCGATCGGACGCGGTGGATCCAGCTCGGCCTCGGTCTCCTCGTCATGATGACGATCTCCAGTCCGCAATATGTCTGGACGCTGTTCGTGAAGCCGTTCCAGGCGACCACCGGCGCGAGTCTCGCCGCCGTGCAGGTCGCCTTCACGATGCTGATCGTGCTCCAGACCTTCTTCTCGCCGGTGCAGGGCTGGCTGATCGAGCGCTTCAGCGCGAAGGCGATGATCGCCCTCGGCGCCGCCCTGTCGGGGCTGGGCTGGGTCGCGGCCTCCTACACCGACACGCTGTGGGGCCTCTACGCGACCTACGGCCTGCTTTGCGGCCTCGGCACCGGCATCGTCTATGTCGGCGTGGTCGGGCTGATGGTGCGCTGGTTTCCCGAGCGGCGCGGCTTCGCGGCCGGCGTCGTGGCGGCGGGCTACGGCATGGGCGCCATCGCCACGACCTTCCCCATCACCGACATGATCGCCGCCTCGGGCTATCGCCACACGCTCTTCGTGTTCGGCGCGGTCATGGCCGTGATCGGTGTCGCCGCCGCGCTCGGCCTGCGCACCCCGAAGGCCCGCGAGACCCCCGCCATCCCCGCCGACAAGGTGGCGAGCGCCGCCCGCGACGTGGCCCCGGCTCAGATGCTGAAGACCCCGCTGTTCTGGCTGATGTTCGCCATGATGGCGATGATGTCGACCGGCGGCCTGATGGTCGTCGCGCAGTTCTCCGCCTTCGCCAAGGAGTTCGGCGTCGCCGACGCCATGGTGTTCGGCTTTGCCGCCCTCCCCTTCGCGCTTACCTTCGACCGCATCACCAACGGCCTGACGCGACCCTTCTTCGGCTGGGTCTCGGACCATGTCGGCCGCGAGAACACCATGGCGGTGGCCTTCGCGCTCGAAGCCGTCGCCATCGGCCTGCTGCTGATGTTCCGTGAGAACGCCTACGCCTTCGCCCTGCTCTCGGGCGTCGTGTTCTTCGCCTGGGGCGAGATCTTCTCGCTGTTCCCCTCCACCCTCACCGACACCTTCGGCACGAAGCACGCGACCACCAACTACGGCTTCCTCTACATGGCCCAGGGCGTCGGCTCGCTGCTGGGCGGCCCCGTCGCCGCGCTGATCCACGACGCGGTCGGAAGCTGGGTGCCGGTCTTCGGCATCGCCATCGGCCTCGACCTCGTCGTGGCGGCACTCGCGTGGTTCGTGCTCAAGCCCGCCCGCCGCGCCTATCTCGGCGTGCCCGGCCCGGCCGTGCCGGAGATGGCCGCGCCGCTCGCCGTCCGCCCGGCGGTGGGCTGAGGCGCCGGCCGATCCCAGCCCCCTGGCCGATCCGACCGGGGGCGCGTAACGAAGTCCGCGAGACGGCTCCCGTCATCGCGGACTTTTTTGCATGCCATCGACCCTGCGGCAGCCGCTGCCATGACGGCACCGTCCCGTGAGCCCGATCACGCCCCCTGGCTCGCCATCGTCGGCATCGGCGAGGACGGGCGGGCGGGCCTCTCGCCGGCCGCCGCCGCCGCCCTCGACGCGGCGGAGTTGGTCTATGGCGGGCGCCGCCATCTCGCGCTGGCCGCGCCGCTGGCCGCCGAGACCCGGCCCTGGCCGAGCCCGATCGACACGGCCTATCCCGGAATCCTGGCCCGGCGCGGCCGGCCGACCTGCATCCTCGCCACCGGCGACCCGTTCCATTACGGCATCGGCGCCGAACTCGCCCGGCTGGTGCCGGCGCAGGAGATCCGCGCCTTCCCGCAGCCCTCCGCCTTCAGCCTCGCCGCGGCCCGGCTCGGCTGGTCGCTGCCCGAGACCGCCTGCCTCACGCTGCACGGGCGCGACCTTTTCGGCATCGTGCCGCATCTCCAACCCGGTGCCCGTATTCTCACCCTGTCCTGGGACGGCGCGACGCCTGCGGCCGTCGCCGCGCTGCTCGCCGAGCGCGGGTTCGGGGGTTCGCGGCTCACCGTGCTCGAAGCGATGGGCGGCCCGAACGAACGGGTGCGCGCGGCGCGCGCGCAAAACTTCGACCTGAGCGAGATCGCCGCTCTCAACACCGTCGCGGTCGCGGTGGAAGCCGCCCCCGGCGCGCGGATCGTGCCGCTGAGCCCCGGCCTCGACGATGCGTGGTTCGAGAATGACGGCCAACTCACCAAGGCCGAGATCCGCGCGGTGACACTCGCGGCCCTGCGCCCGCGGGCCGGCGAGACCCTGTGGGATCTCGGAGCCGGCGCCGGCTCGGTCTCGATCGAATGGTGCCTGCGCCATCCCGCCAACCGCGCCGTCGCGGTGGAGCGCCGCCCGGACCGGGCCGAGCGGATCGCCCGCAACGCGCGGGCGCTCGGCGTCGCGCCCCGCGTGCAGGTCGTTGTCGGCGGCTCACTCGCGTCGCTGCCCGCCCTCCCCTCCCCTCGGGCCGTCTTCGTCGGGGGCGGCGTCGCCGAGCCCGGCCTGCTCACCGCGTGCCGCGATGCGCTTCCGCAGGATGGCCGCTGCGTCGCCAACGCCGTTACCCTGGAGGGCGAGGCCGCCCTGCTCGCGGCCTTTAGCGAGGCCGGCGGCGCCCTGCGCCGGCTCTCGGTCGCCCACGCCGTGCCGGTCGGCGGCCTCACCGGCTGGCGCCCGGCCATGCCGATCACGCAATGGGTCTGGACGAAGCCGTGACTCCGCCCCGCCTCGTCGCCGGCATCGGCTTCCGCCAAGCGACGACAGCCGCGGAGATCGTCGCGCTGCTGAACCGGGCGCTGGCCGAGGCCGGGCTCGCATCCGAACAGCTTGCCGCCATCGCCACCGCCGCGGACCGGGCCGGTGAACCGGCGGTCCGCGAGGCCGCCGCCGTCTTCGGCCTCACGCCCACCGCGCTTGATGCGGCGGCCCTGATGGCGGTGGACGCGCGGGTCGTGACCCGCTCGCACCGGATCGAGGCGAGCCGCGGCGTCGGCTCGGTGGCGGAAGCGGCGGCTTTGGCCTGCGCCGGCCCGGCCGCACGCCTCCTCCTGCCCCGCATCGCCAGCGCGGGCGCCACCTGCGCCCTTGCCGTTGCGGACCGGGCGTCAATCCTTTCTTAACCACACCATCGAAGAGGCCGCACAGCGAAGGGAACCTTTCACGCAATGGGGCCAAGATGGCCGCCTGCAGCAGGGAGGGGCGGGGCGGTGACGGACTTGTCGGTTCCCACCCTGCAATTCACCGACTTCCTCGTGTTCGGCGCCTGCGCCGCGATCTTCCTCTGCGCCTGGCTGCTGCACCGGCAGAAGACCTATTTCCTCTGCTTCGGGGTGAGCTACGCCGTCTGCGCGGCCATGGCCGTGTGGTTCGTGGATTTCGGCTCTTACGGCAGCATCTGGTCGCCGTTCGGCTGGTCGCTCGCCGGGGCGACCTTCTGGATCGGGCTCCGGCTGTTCGACGGGCGCCCGGCGGTGACGGGGCCGATGATCGGCCTGTTCCTGTTCCCCACGGCCACGCATCTCGGGCTCACGCTCGCGGGCGCCAGCCCCGCTGCGGTCAATGCCGGCAGCACGATCGCCTATGCCATCCACGAGGCTGCGGCGGCAGTTTACGTGTTCCAAAGCTCACCGCGGCGAGCCCCGCTGCGCCACCTGATCGCCGGGGCCCTGCTCGCGATCGCGCTCGTGATCGGCCTGCCCCTGCTGCCGGTGTCCGAGGCGTCGGTCCGCCTGTCCGTCATCGCGATCTTCATCGTCGATCACATCACCTCCATCCTCCTGACCACGGCGATTCTCGCCCTGGAGGCGGAGCGGGCCTATGCCGCCGTCGCGCGGATGGCGCGGACGGATGCGTTGACGGGCGCGCTGAACCGGCAGGGCCTCGCGGCCGAGACCGATGGGGTGACCGAGGCCGGTATCATCATCGCGGATCTCGACCATTTCAAAACGGTCAACGACCGGTACGGGCATGCCGCAGGCGACGCGGTTTTGCGCGACTTCGCCGCGCGGGCGACGGCACTCCTGCCCGAGGGCGGCCATCTCGCGCGGTTGGGCGGCGAGGAGTTCGGGATCGTGCTGCCCGGACACGATCACAACGCGACGACCTATCTCGCCGAGCGCCTGCGCCGCGCGGTCGGCGGCGTGCCCGTCCCCTGGAACGGATCGGCCGTCCCGATCACGGTGAGCATCGGTGTCGCGATGCTCCGAGCCGGCGAGGCGTTGAGCGAGAGCCTGGAGCGCGCCGACAAGGCGCTCTACGACGCCAAGACCGACGGCCGGAACCGCGTCCGGGTCGCGTAAGCGCGTCGGCCCAAAAGGAATGTGAGCGGCACCGCTCACCGCCGCCTTGCGAAACCCGCCGCTCAGCCTGTCCGGTCGCCTTGCGACACGCTGCCGATTCGCTCCGCCGCGAAGCGCTCACGCAGCCATGCGGCGGCGGGGCCGCAGGGCCGCTGCTTGTGCCAGACCAGTTCCAGGGCGATGGGCCAATCGCCCTTGTCGAATTGCAGGTCCGGCGTGACGAGGTCCGGCGCGGTGAGGGACGAGGCGATGACGTGATCGGTGACGAAAGCCCAGCCGATCCCGTGCTTCACCATCTCCAGGATCACCCAGTGGCTCTCCACCCACCACACCTCGGCCGCCACCCGCAGACGGCGCTTTTCCGGCCCGTCGCCGCGCGCCGCGACGAGAATCTGGCGGTGGCGCTTCAACTCCTCCCACTCCACCCGCGCCTTGGCGAGCGGATGGTCGCGCCCGCAGACGAGCTTGAGCGGCACCCAGCCGATGGTCTGGAAGCCGAGTTCCGTCGGGAGGATCTCCTGGCGCCACATCACGCCGAGGTCGGCAGCACCCGACTGCACCATGCGGCTGACATCCTCCATCAGCGGGAAGAGCAGCTCCAGTTCCACGAAGGGGAAGGCCTGGGCGAAATCGGCGAAGAGGGCGCCGAGGGCGTGTTCGGGGTAGAGTTCGTCGATGGCGACGACCAGCCGGTTCTCCACCCGCTGCTCCAGACTGCTCGCCACGCCGATCAGGTGCTCGCGCCGGTCGAGCACCACCCGCGCTTCCGAGAGCAGCCGCTTCCCCGCCGGGGTGAGCACCGGATTCCGGCCCGTCCGGTTGAACAGCGCCAGCCCCAGATCGGCCTCGAGATTGGCCACCTGCGTGCTGACGGCCGATTGCGCCTTTCGCAGCACGCGGGCGGCGCCCGAGAAGGACCCGGCCTCGGCCGCTGCGACGAAGGCCTGGAGTTGGTCGAGTGAAACGGACATCCATCTGGTTTCCAGATACGTTCCAACTTGGCATCCGGGGTATCGCAGATAGAAGGCGGCGGACCAACCCAGATCCTCCGAGCCTATCCATGCGCACCACCCGCGACCGTATCCGCCACGCCCTCCTGTTCGAGCTGTTCGGCCTCGCGCTCATCATCCCGTTCGGAACGGTGCTGTTCGGCCTGCACGCCTCCCAGATGGGAGTGATCGGCGTGGGCAGCGCCATCACCGCGACCGCGTGGAACTACGCCTACAATCTCGGCTTCGATCGCACGATGCAGCGGCTGGCCGGGCACACGAAGAAGAGCCTACCCCTGCGAGTGGGCCACGCCGTGCTGTTCGAGGCCGGGCTGCTCGTGATCCTGCTGCCGCCGATCGCTTGGTATCTCGGCATCGGCCTCGCAGAGGCCTTCGTCATGGATCTCGCGATCGCGGCTTTCTACGTGGCCTACGCCTTCCTCTTCAATCTGGCCTACGACCGGGCTTTCCCGCTGCCGGGCTGGGGCGAGGTCGCGGCCGAGCCGTCCCGCTGAGCCGTCGCTCATTGCCTTGCGGCAACCGCGGTCATCGTCACTCCCCAACCGGCGCCCCGATGCTGTAAGCGGGCGTCATGACCGTCCATTTTATCGGCGCCGGGCCGGGCGCCGCCGACCTCATCACCGTGCGCGGCCGCGACCGGATCGCGGCCTGCCCCGTCTGCCTCTATGCGGGCTCGCTGGTGGCACCCGAGATCCTGTCATGGTGCCCGGACGGGGCGCGCATCGTCGACACCGCGCCCCTCGACCTCGATGCGATCATGGACGAGATCGGGCGCGCGCATGCCGCCGGCCAGGACGTGGCGCGGCTGCATTCCGGCGACCTGTCGGTCTGGAGCGCGCTGGCCGAGCAGACCCGCCGGCTCGACGCGCTGGGCATCCCCTATACCGTGACGCCCGGCGTCCCCTCCTTCGCCGCCGCCGCCGCCCTGTTGCGGCGCGAGTTGACGGTGCCGGGGCTCACCCAATCGGTGGTGCTCACCCGCACCTCGGGCCGGGCGAGCCCGATGCCGGAGCGCGAAAAACTCTCCGCTTTTGCGGCCACCGGGGCGACCTTGGCGCTGCATCTCTCGATCCACGTCGTCGAGCAGGCGTGCACTGATCTCGTCCCGTTCTACGGGCCGGACTGCCCCGCCGCGGTGGTGTTTCGCGCGACATGGCCCGACGAGCGGGTGCTAACGGGCACGCTCGCCACGCTCCCTGAGCGGGTCCGGGCGGAAAACATCGAGCGCACCGCGCTGATCCTGGTCGGACCGGCGCTCGACCCGTCGGATTTCCGCGAGAGCGCGCTCTACGCCCCCGATTACGACCGCCGCTTCCGCCCCCGCGGCGCGGTCGGCGCGCCCGGCGCAGCATCGGACGAGGCCGCATCGTGACCCCCGCCCCCGGCCTCCTCATCGCCGCACCCCGCTCCGGCTCCGGCAAGACCACGGTGACGCTCGCGCTGATGCGGGCCCTGCGCCGCCGGGGCGTGGCGATCCGCGGCGCGAAATGCGGGCCGGACTACATCGACCCCGCCTTCCACGAGGCGGCGACGGGCCTGCCCAGCCTCAACCTCGACAGCTTCGCCATGCCCGACGCGCTGCTCGATGCCTGCGCGGGCCTGAGCGCGCGCGCGGCCGATCTCGTCGTCGCCGAGGGCTCGATGGGGCTGCATGACGGCATCGTCGCGGGTGAGGGCCGCACGGGCGCCAACGCCGACATCGCCGCGCGCTACGGCTGGCCGGTGGTTCTGGTGCTCGACGTATCGGGCGCCGCGCAATCAGCGGCGGCCGTGGCGCTCGGCTGCGCGGCCTACGATTCGCGGATCCGGATCGCGGGCGTGATCCTCAACAAGGTCGCAAGCCCGCGCCATCGCCGCCTCGTCGAGGCGGGACTGTCGCGGGTGGGGCTGCCGGTGCTCGGCGCCTTCCCGCGCGAGGCGAGCCTCGTCCTGCCCGAGCGCCATCTCGGCCTCGTCCAGGCAGGCGAGACCGCCGACCTCCACGCCCGGCTCGACCGGCTCGCCGACCTCGCGGAAACCGCCCTCGACCTCGACGCGATTCTGGCCGTGGCCGGCGGGCATGCCCCTGCCGCCACCGACGGCCTGCCGAAGCCGCCGGCGCAGCGGATCGCGGTGGCGCGGGACGCCGCCTTCTCGTTCCTCTACCCGCATATGCTGGCGGGCTGGCGCGCGGCCGGTGCCGAGATCGTGCCGTTCTCGCCCCTGGCCGACGAGGCGCCGGGGGCCGATTGCGAGGCCTGCTGGCTGCCCGGTGGCTACCCCGAACTGCATGCGGGGCAGCTCGCGGCGGCACAGGGCTTCCTCGGCGGCCTGCGGGATTTCGCGCAGACGCGGCCGGTCCATGGCGAGTGCGGCGGCTACATGGTTCTGGGCGAGAGCCTGGAGGATGCCGACGGGCTCACTCATCCGATGTGCGGCCTGCTGCCGGTTGCGACCTCGTATCGGCGGCGCAAGCTCCATCTCGGCTACCGCGTCGCGCATCTGCTCGACGACGGGCTGCTCGGCCCCGCCGGCACGCGCCTCGTCGGGCACGAATTCCACTATGCAAGCGAACTCACACCCACGCCGGGGGACGAAATCGCGCTGGCGCGGGTGACGGATGCGGAAGGGGTGCCGCTCGGCCTCGCCGGCCATCGCCGGGGCCGTGTCACGGGCAGCTTCTTCCACCTGATCGCCGGGACGGCGGAGGCGTGACGCGGGCCGGCATCGCCGCCCCGTCGAAGCATCGATCGAGCGGCACCTGTCTCAGCCCCTCGCACCATCGGCCGAGAGCGCGCGGGACGATGCGCTCTTCGAAGTCGATGCCGGTTCGGCGAGGGAAGGCCCGCGGCCCGCGAGGGCCACGACAGGCCGACCCGATGCCTTCAGCTCGGGCGCACCTCGACGGCCTCGACGACGTCCGGCTCTTTCTTGCGGCCGAGGCGGGCGGCGCTGCGCACGATCGCCAGAACCTCGCGGCGCATCTGATCGTCCTCGATCGTCGCGAAGGCGCGCAGCAGATCGACGGCCCCGTGCGCGCGCAGGAAGCCGAACACCTCCGTCTGCTCCTGGGCGGCGGCGCCGTCGCCTTCCTCGAAGAAGGCGGAGACGGGGACTTCGAGCAGACGGGCGATTTCGCGCAGGCGCCCGGCGCCAACGCGATTCTGGCCCTTCTCGTATTTCTGGACCTGCTGGAAGGTCACACCCACCGCGGTCCCGAGCGCGGTCTGGCTCAATCCGCGTGCCTTGCGCAGCGCGGTGATCCGGAGCCCGACGAGGCGGTCGACATCGGTTGTCTGTTTCGGCATCATCTTACGGCACGGTCCCTGTGCGATGTCGCGGACCGACCCAAGGACCTCAGGTCGGCAGCGCTTGAGCTTTTGCCAGCGTCTTCGGGCATCTCGAAACGCTTCTACTACCGGAGCAGGTCGGGCAGATGCGTTTTAGAGGCAACCGTATCGCAGTGGTTTAGCCTAGCCGCAGCATCACCATGAAGTGCATACGCAATGCAAGAGCCTACCTGTAGCCAACTGAAAGTTTTCAGTTTTCCAGCAAGTTTCTGTTCACCGAACGTTCCTGCAGCGAAAACGTCAACGCCGTCCGGAGTTTGGTGGGATTTCTCACGAATTCGCTGAGGCAGAGCCATCCGCACCACAGGCGGTGCTGATGGCTCTGCCTCAGCCTACGAGCGAAACTACGTAGAGTCATCATGTTCGAGCGGTCGCGTTGGGGCCGGCTCGCTCAGATCGGGAGCGTCACGGCATGTTCATCGCAATGAACCGGTTCAAGGTCATCAAGGAATCGGCGGAAGATTTCGAGCAGGTCTGGCTCGGACGCGACAGTCACCTCGGCGAGATGGAGGGCTTCGTGGAGTTTCATATGCTCAGGGGGCCGGAGGCCGAGGACCACATCCTCTACGCCTCGCACACCGTCTGGCGCTCGCGCGACGATTTCGAGGCGTGGACCCGCTCGGAACAGTTCCGCAAGGCGCATGGCCGGGTGCCCGGCACCAAGCCGCTCTATCTCGGCCACCCGCAATTCGAGGGCTTCGAGTCGATCCAGACCCTCGCCCGGCCGCAGAGCGAGCAGGCCGCCTGACCCAAGCGCCTCGCCCCGGACATCGGATCCGGGGCGAGGCGCCCGTTCGTTGCCCTCGTCCGGCGTTAGGAAAATCGACCGAGAGGTTACGCGGCTAAGCTCCAAACGGATGCGCACTGACCCGGCTCGGCAAAGGCATCACCGCAGCCGCGGCAGGAACACCGCCATTAGCCCGAGTGCGGGGAGGAAGGCGCAGAGATCGTAGACGCGCTCGATGCCGACATGGTCGGCCATCTCCCCGAGCAGCGCGGCACCGAGGCCGCCCATACCGAAGGCGAAGCCGAAGAACAGGCCGCCGACGAGCCCGATCCGGCCCGGTAATAATTCCTGTGCATAGACCAAGATCGCCGGCATGGCGGATGCCAGGATCAGTCCGATCGGCACCGACAGAATCACCGTCCAGAACAGATTCACGTGCGGCAAAGTCAGCGAGAACGGCAGCACGCCGAGAATCGAGATCCAGATCACGAACTTGCGCCCGAATCGGTCCCCGATCGGGCCGCCGAGAATCGTCCCCGCCGCCACCGCGCCGAGGAAGACGAACAGGTAGACCTGGGCGAGCGCCACCGGCACGTCGAAACGGTGGATCAAGTAGAACGTGTAGTACGACGAAAAGCTCGCCATGTAGAAGTATTTGGAGAAGATCAGCCCCAGCAGGATCGCGATCGTCACCACGATCCGCACCCGGCTCAGGCTGCCGGAGGCGGCGCCCGTGCTCTTCCGGGCGGTTCTCGGCGTCGTGGCGAGCCGCTGCGCGTACCAGCGACCGACCGTGCCGAGCATGAGGATGCCGGCAAGCGCGGCGAGGCAGAACCACGCGACGCTGCCCTGGCCATGCGGCACCACGACGAAGGCGGCGAGCAACGGCCCGAGGGCCGTGCCGGCATTGCCGCCGACCTGGAACACCGACTGCGCCAGTCCGTAGCGGCCGCCGGATGCGAGCCGCGCCACCCGGCTCGCCTCGGGATGGAAGATGGCGGAGCCGAGCCCGATCAGCGCCGCGGCGGCGAGCAAGGCGCCGTAGGCCGACGCCACCGACAACAGGGCGAGCCCGGCCAGGGACAGCACCATGCCGATGGCGAGCGAATAGGGCAGCGGGCGCCGGTCGGTGTAGAGGCCGACGGCCGGCTGAAGCAGCGAGGCCGTCCCCTGGAACACGAAGGTGATGAGGCCGATCTGCCCGAAATCGAGGTGGAAGCCGGCCTTGAGCAGCGGATAGAGCGCCGGCAGAAGCGACTGCACGAGATCGTTGAGGAGGTGCGAGAGGCTGAGGCCGATCAGCACCGCCAGGGCCGGGGAGGCTTGTCCGCGCGCTTGGGCCGGCGCCGTCACGGCGACCTCGGGCGGGCCGGGCAATCCTGGATTCTCAACTGCTTCGGCTCGCATGCCGCACTCCGTCCGGACCGACGACTGGACGGCCCTCCCGCATTGCTTTGTTCAAAAAATAAGTGCTGATCTTTCAAGCTCTCGCACCGCGAGACCAGTGATTCCCTCGTAGAAAACGCGTCTTTCGTTTCACATCGGCTGCTGATCGTGTCCGGGGGGATCGATCCGGGGCCGATCGGCGTTCGGGTCGCGCACCGCGACGGGTCAGGCCCTCCGGAGGATCAATCCTTCGGGAAGCCGGGCTTTCGTCCGCGGGCTCGTATGTCAGTCCCGTTTCGCCCGAGCAACGGCACCGTCACGCATCCGGTGCGCAGCTTGCGCGGGACGCCGCAGAACCGGGCGCGGCGACCGAAAACGTCCCGCGTCGGGACACTTCACCGCCCCAGGGCAGCACAGCGCGGGACACATGTTTCACCAGCGCCCCCCTCAGCAGTACCAGCGGCTGCCCGATGACGGGGTGAGCCGCTCCGTCTGGGCTTCGCTTCTGCCGCGTCGGCGGCGCATGGCCCTGCGCGTGGGCATCTCGGCCTCGCTGCTGGCGGCCGATCTCGTGGCGATCTTCGCGGTCGGCTTCGCGGTGGATGTCGCCTACCACGCCTATATCGGCGACGGGGAGCTGATCCCGCTCACCAACAGCATGAACCTTCAGACGGCTGGCTTCCTGTCCGTGATCGTCGTGCTGACCAACCTCGCCCGCGGCGAGTACAGCATCGAGCGCTGCCTGTCGCAGACGCCGCATCTGCAGCGCCGGGCGACGCTCTGGCTCATGGCCTGGGCGGTCGCCCTGCTGGTCGGCTTCGCGACGAAGACGACTCAGGACTTCTCCCGCGTCGCCTCGGCCGCCTTCTTCCTCGCCGGCCTGCCCGTCACGATCCTCGTCCGCGCGGCGACGGTGGCGCTGGTGCGCCGCAGCAGCACCTCCGGCTCGCCCTCCGCCAGCCGCGTCCACCTCGTCGGCTACGAGGAGGACGTGACGAACTTCTACGCCAACAACGATGTCGAGGCGTTGGGATTGCGCATCGTCGGGACGAGCTACCTGCGCCGCCCCGAGCCGACATCCGGCCTGGGGAACGCGGAGTCCTTGCTCGCCGAGGATCTCGACCTCGCGGTCTCGGTGGTGCGTTTCCTGCGGCCCGACGACGTGTTCGTGCTGGTGCCGTGGTCGGAGCCCGCCGACATCGAGCGCTGCATCGATGCCTTCCTGCGGGTGCCGGCCGCCCTGCATCTGCGGCCCGGCACGATGATGGACCGCTTTCCCGACCTGCAAGTGGCTCGGGTCGGCCGGCTCTCGGGCATCAATATCGGTCGCCGTCCGCTCTCGGTGGGCGAGATCCTGCTCAAGCGCGCCTTCGACGTGACGCTGGCCGGGATCGGGCTCCTGATGCTCGCGCCGCTCTTCGTCGCGCTCGCCGTACTGATCAAGCTCGACAGCCCCGGCCCGGTCTTCTTCCGGCAGCGGCGCTACGGCTTCAACCAGGAGGCCTTCGGCGTCTTCAAGTTCCGCAGCATGAAGGCGGCTCCCGACGCCCCCTTCCGGCAGGCCTCGCGCAACGACGAGCGCATCACCCGCGTCGGCGCCCTGCTGCGCCGGACCAATCTCGACGAGCTGCCACAGCTCCTAAATGTGATCCGGGGCGACATGTCGCTCGTCGGCCCCCGCCCGCACGCGCTGGCGCATGACCGCAGCTTCGAGCGCCGCATCGCCCTCTATGCCCGCCGCCACAACGTGAAGCCGGGCATCACCGGCTGGGCGCAGGTGAACGGCTTTCGCGGCGAGACCCTGACCGACGCGGCGATGGAGAGCCGCGTCCAGGCCGATCTGCACTACATCGACAACTGGTCGCTCTGGCTCGACATCACGATCCTGTTCCGGACGATCGCCTCGCCGCGCGCCTACCGCAACGCCTGCTGACCACGACTATGACGCCTCGGGCGCGTCCCCGCGCCCGCGACAGGCGCCGCACTCCCCCTCGACCTCCAGAATCCGGCTCGTCGGGGTGAAACCGGCCCCGGCCAGCGTCTGGTCGAGGGCGCTCTCGACCGCCGGGGCGGTCATCTCGTCGATGCCGCCGCAGGTGCGGCAGATCAGGAAGACGAGGCCCGCCCCCGCGCCGTGCTCGTGCCCGCACGAGACGAAGGCGTTGCGGCTGGAGATGCGGTGGACGAAGCCCTGCTCGGTGAGGAAATCGAGCGCCCGGTAGACCGACACCGCCGCGACCCGGCGCCCGGGGGCGCTCATCCGCTCGGCGATGTCGTAGGCGCCGAGCGGCTTATGCTCCGCGGCCACCGCCGCGAGCACGTCCCGCCGCAGCCGCGTGAATTGAAGGGCGCGCGCCTGGCAGAGCCGCTCCGCCCGCTCGATCATCGCCTCGACCGAGACGGCATGCCCGCCGCAGCCGGACGCGCCATGACCGTGATGGTCATGCGTGTGGCCGTCCCCGTGGGCGCCGTCGCCTTGGCCGTGCTCCTGCTGCGCGTGACCGCGCATCCCGACCTCCCCGGTCCCGGCGCCCGGTGTCGCCGTTTATCGTTGCCGCTCGTATCGACACTCGGCACGGGCCGATTGAACTCGGCCCATGTTACAGTGTATCAGCCCGACCAAGATAGGCGTCCGGCCGCAATCGGGCAACGAGGCGGGCAACGGCGCGGGCCGCGATAGTCCCGGCCCCGCGCCCGGCCTCCGCGACACCGCCCGCGCCGGTCCATCCTCGGAGATCCCATGACCCGTGCCGGCGGGACCGTCCGCCTCCCGCGCCGCTCGCTGTTCCGCAGCGGAGTCGGCCCGCGTCTCGTGGCCGCCCTCATCCTGTCGAGCCTGCTCTGGGCCGTGATCCTGTGGGCCAAATCATGAGCGGCGAGGCCGCGCGCGCCGGCGCGATCCGATTTCAGGGCCTGACGCTCGGCTACGACCGGCATCCGGCGGTCCACCATCTCGACGGCACCATCGCGGCCGGCGACCTGCTCGCCGTGGTCGGGCCGAACGGCGCGGGCAAGTCGACGCTGCTGAAGGGCATCGTCGGCGAGATCCGCCCGCTCGATGGCAGCGTCGAGGCGGGGCCGCGCTCCGGCGCCATCGCCTACCTGCCGCAGGCCGCCGAGATCGACCGCAGCTTTCCCTTGAGCGTCCTCGACCTCGTGGCGATGGGGCTGTGGCGCCCGCTCGGCGCGTGGCGCAGCCTCACCCGCCAGCGCAGCCGCCTGATCGAGGCGCTCGCGGCGGTCGGGCTCAACGGCTTCGAGGACCGGCCGATCGGCACCCTCTCCGGCGGCCAGTTCCAGCGCGCCCTGTTCGCCCGGCTGATCCTGCAGGATGCGCGGATCATCCTGCTCGACGAGCCCTTCACCGGCATCGACGAGCGCACCACCGCCGACTTGCTCACCCTGATCCGCGGCTGGCACCGCGAGGGCCGGACCGTGGTCGCGGCCCTGCACGACCTCGGTCAGGTGCGCGCGCATTTCGCCTCGACCCTCGTTCTCGCCCGCCGGCCCATCGCCTGGGGCCCGACGCGCGAGGTGCTGACGCCGCCGGTGCTGGCCCGGGCGCTGCGCCTGTCGGAGGCCTGGGACGAGGCCGCCGCGATCTGCCGCCATGAGGCGCACGAGGCGCATCACGGCGGCTCCCCGGAGACCCCCGCGCCGGGGCACGGCCATGCCGGGCACGGTCACGGCCACGATCATCACGAGCACGGCCATCATGATCACGACCATGGCCGCGCGCATCACGGGGCCGTCTCGTGACGTTTGCCGATTGTCTTGATTTCCTGATCGGCCCCTTCGTCGAGTTCGGCTTCATGCGCCGGGCGCTCGCCGGGTGCCTCGCGCTGTCCCTCTCGGCCCCGCCGCTCGGCGTCTTCCTGATGCTGCGCCGGATGAGCCTGATGAGCGAGGCGATGAGCCACGCCATCCTGCCCGGCGCCGCCGCGGGCTTCCTCGTCGCCGGGCTGTCGCTGCCGGCGATGACGCTGGGCGGGCTCGTGGCCGGGCTCGCGGTGGCGCTGGCCGCCGGGCTCGTCACCCGCTCGACCGTGCTGAAGGAGGATGCCAGTCTGGCCGCCTTCTACCTGATCTCGCTAGCGGGTGGGGTGTTCCTCGTGTCGCTGCGCGGCTCGCAGGTCGATCTGCTGCACATCCTGTTCGGCACCGTGCTGGCGCTCGACGACGACGCGCTCACGCTGCTCGGAGGCATCGCCAGCCTCACGCTGGTGGCGCTCGCCCTGCTCTACCGCCCGCTGGTGATCGAGTGCGTCGATCCGTTGTTCCTGCGCACGGTCAGCCGCGCCGGCGGTCCGGTGCATTCGGCCTTCCTCGCGCTGGTGGTGGTCAACCTCGTCGGCGGCTTCCAGGCGCTCGGCACGCTGCTGGCGGTCGGCCTGATGCTGCTGCCGGCGATCACCGCCCGGTTCTGGGCCGCCGACCTGTCGGGTCTGATCCCGGTGGCGATGCTGGTCTCGATGCTCTCCAGCGTGACCGGCCTGCTCGTCTCATACCATGCCGGCATCCGGCTCCCGACGGGACCGGCGATCGTGCTGGCGGCGGGCGCGCTCTACCTCGTCTCGATGCTGGTCGGCCCCCGCGGCGGCCTGCTCCACCGCCTCGTGCGGCGGCGCCACTTGGAGGCGTGAGGCGAATCGCTCCGGCGCGCCGGAGCGGCCCCGATTCATCATGGCCGGGAGGATGCGCCCCGCGGCGCGAAGGCATCGACCTGATGCGTCTCCAGGCGTGAAGGCGCCGTCTGCCGACGGCCACCGTGGCGCCGGCAACACATCGTTCACCATTCCAACGCGTCGTTCGGCCCCGAGGCTTTACACAGAACAAAACAGGAACAAAGATCACTCCATCAACAGGGAGTGGAAGCGATGACCAAGCGTGTGCTCTTCACCAGCCTCGTCGAGTTCACCGCCTTTGGCCTGCTCTTCGGAGCGGTCGCGCTCTGGGCGGTAGCCTTGGCGCCGATCCATTAAAGGTTCGCGTTCGAGCGCGGTTTGTTCCGGCCTCGGCTGCGTTGCTCACAGGAAAGGGCATCGAGCCGGCGTTTTCGGCCCGCCGCGCCGATCCGCACGGCGTCGGGCGCGAAGAGCGGTGGATATCGGGCGCAGTGCGGCGCCTTGGTGACAGACTCGGAAGGCATGGAGCGGCGATCTTAGCGGGCTCCGAGCAGGGTCCTTCATGGCGCGCACACTCAAAGAGGTCGGCTTCGTCCACCTCCATGTCCACTCGTCTTACTCGCTGCTCGAAGGCGGCGTGAAGGCGGGCGATCTCGTCAAGGCGGCCGCGGCCGACCGGCAGCCTGCGCTCGCGCTCACCGACACCAACAACCTGTTCGGGGCGCTGGAATTCTCCGAATACGCCGCCAAGGCGGGGATCCAGCCGATCGCCGGGCTCCAGCTCACGATCTGCTTCGAGGCGCCCGACCCGATGGCGCGCCTGCCCCAGGCCGGCTGCGCCAACATCGTGCTGCTCGCCCAGGACGAGACCGGATACGGCAACCTGCTGCGGCTCGGCAGCCGGGCCCATTTCGACGGTCCGCTCGGCGCCGCCCCCAACCTCGCCGTCTCGGCACTGGAGGGCAATGTCGAGGGGCTGATCGGCCTCACCGGCGGGCTCACGGGGCCGCTCGATACCAGCCTGCGCGCCGGCCGCGCCGATCAGGCCGCGCGCCGCCTGGAGATCCTGAAAGGGGCGTTCGGCGAGGACCGGCTCTACGTCGAGATCCAGCGCCACGGCCTTGATGACGAGCGCGCGGTCGAGCGCGAATTGCTGCGGCTCGCGGACACGAACGGCCTCGGCATCGTCGCCACCAACGAACCGTTCTTCGCCAAGCCCGGCGATTACGACGCGCACGACGCGCTGCTCGCCATCGCAGAGGGCCGTCTCGTCTCCGACGAGCGCCGCCGCCGGCTGACCCCGCGCCACGCCTTCACCACGCGCGCCGCGATGATGGAGCTGTTCCGCGATCTGCCGGACGCGCTCTCGGCCTCCGTCGAGATCGCCATGCGTTGCTCCTACCGGGCGCGCACCCGCAAACCCATCCTGCCGAATTTCGCCAGCGTCGCTGCGGGCGAGGCGCCGCCCATGGCCGAGGCCCTGGCCGAAGCCGCCGAGACGCCGGTTCAGGCGGTCGCCGCCGACGAGCCGACGGAGCTGTGCCGGCAGGCCGAGGCCGGGCTGGAGCTGCGCCTGAAGCAGCACGGCACCGCCCCCGGCTTCACAGAGGAGGATTACCGCGCGCGGCTGAAGTTCGAGCTCGACGTCATCGTCAAGATGAAGTTCCCGGGCTACTTCCTGATCGTCTCGGACTTCATCAAATGGGCCAAGGACCACGACATCCCCGTGGGGCCGGGCCGCGGCTCGGGCGCGGGCTCGCTGGTGGCGTGGTCGCTCCTCATCACCGATCTTGACCCCCTCCGCTTCGGCCTGCTGTTCGAGCGCTTCCTCAATCCTGAGCGCGTCTCGATGCCGGACTTCGACATCGACTTCTGCGTCGAGGGCCGCGAGCGGGTGATCCGCTACGTGCAGCAGCGCTACGGCGAGCGGCAGGTCGGGCAGATCATCACCTTCGGTACGCTGCTCGCCCGCGGCGTGCTGCGCGACGTCGGCCGCGTGCTGGAAATGCCCTACGGGCAGGTCGACAAGCTGACCAAGCTCGTGCCGCAGAACCCGGCCAACCCCGTGACCCTGGCCCAGGCGATCGAGGGCGAGCCCAAGCTCCAGCAGGCGATCGAGGAGGAGCCGATCGTCGCGCGCCTCATCGAGATCTCGAAGAAGCTGGAGGGCCTGCACCGCCACGCCTCGACCCACGCCGCCGGCGTGGTGATCGGCGACCGCCCACTCGAAGAACTGGTGCCGCTCTACCGAGACCCGAAGACGGGCATGCGGGTGACCCAGTTCAACATGAAATGGGTCGAGCAAGCCGGCTTGGTAAAGTTCGACTTCCTTGGCCTCAAGACCCTCACCATGCTGCGGTGCTGCACCGATCTGCTCAAGCAGCGCGGCATCGAGGTCGATCTCGCCCAGATCCCGCTGGATGACAAGAAAACCTACGAGCCGATGGGCCGGGGCGAGACCGTCGCGGTGTTCCAGGTGGAATCCGCCGGCATGCGGAAAGCGCTCTGCGAGATGCAGGCCGACCGCCTGGAGGACATCATCGCCCTGGTGGCGCTCTACCGGCCGGGCCCGATGGCCAACATCCCGGTCTATTGCGAGCGCAAGCTCGGGCGCGACGCCGGCAACGAGGCGAGCTGGTACTCGCACCCGATGCTGGAGCCGATCCTGAAGGAGACCTTCGGGATCATCGTCTACCAAGAGCAGGTGATGGAGGTCGCCAAGGTTCTCGCCGGCTACACGCTGGGCGAGGCCGACATGCTCCGCCGCGCCATGGGTAAGAAGATCAAGGCGGAGATGGACGCCCAGCGCGACCGCTTCGTGAAGGGCTGCACCGAGAACGGCCTGACCAAAGCCAAGGCCGACGAGATCTTCGACCTGCTCGCGAAGTTCGCCGATTATGGCTTCAACAAGTCCCACGCCGCGGCCTACGCGCTGGTGACCTACCAGACCGCCTATCTGAAGGCGAACCATCCGGTCGAGTTCCTGGCCGCGGCCATGACGCTCGACATCGACAACACCGACAAGCTCGCCGAATTCCGCCAGGACGCGCAGCGCCTGAAGATCACCGTCGAGCCGCCGTCGGTGAACACCTCCGGCGTGGTGTTCGACGTGCGGGAGGGGCGCATCCTCTACGCGCTCGCCGCGATCAAGGGCGTCGGCCGCTCGGCGGTGGAATCGATCGTCGCCGCCCGCGGTGACACACCGTTCAAGGATCTCGCCTGCTTTGCCCGGCGCCTGAACCCGCGCCACGTCAACAAGCGCACGCTGGAGAACCTGATCGCGGCCGGGGCGCTGGATTGCATCGAGCCCGACCGGGCACGCGCCTGGGCCGCGGTCGAGCCGATGATGAAGATGGCCCAGGGCGCGGCCGAGGCCGAGACCTCGGGCATCACCGACATGTTCGGCGGCGTCGCCTCGGTGGATGTGGCGCTGCGCATCCCAGCCCACGAGTTCTGGACCCACACCGACAAGCTGAAACGCGAGTGCGATGCCATCGGCTTCTTCCTCTCGGGCCATCCGCTCGACGAGTACGGGCCGATCCTCGAAAAGCTGCGGGTCCAGTCCTGGGCGGATTTCTGCCGGGCGGTGCGGGCGGGCACGGCCAGCGTCGGGCGGATCGCGGCCTCGGTGCTCGACCGCTCGGAGCGGCGCACCAAGAGCGGCAACAAGCTCGGCATCGTCATCCTCTCGGACCAGACCGGGCATTTCGAGGCGATCATCTTCTCCGAAGGGCTCAACCAGTACCGCGACATCCTCGAACCCGGCCGCCCGCTGGTGCTGACGATCCAGGCCAATCTGGAGGGCGAGGACGTGCGCGCCCGCATCACCACCGCCGAACCCCTCGATCAGGCCGCCGCCCGCCACCAGAAGGGCATGCGTATCTTCCTGCGCGATGACCGCGCCTTGAGTTCGGTGCAGCAGCGCCTGACCCTGCGCGGCGAGGGCGAGGTGTCGCTGATCCTCATCCTCGATGGCGGCGAGCGCGAGGTCGAGGTGCGACTGAAGGATCGCTACCAGGCGACCCCGCAGGTTGCGGGTGCGCTGCGCGCCGTGCCGGGGGTGGTTCAGGTCGAGGTGAACTGAGTGTCGCTCGTGAAACGCCCGCTGCGCCGCCGTGCCCAGCGGGCGTTTCATGAGGCATTCGGAGCGGGATCGGCTGCAATCGGCCGGTAACCAATCCGATCACGTCCGCAGAATCATGGCGTTGCAGCGCCGTTTGTGCCTCACCGCCGCCACAGCTCGGTGATTCTGCCAAGGTATGGTTCGTCCGAACTCAAGGTAACGGGCATGGGCTCCGATCGCGGGGCTCGCCCGGTGCCGCGCAACGGCCGAAGTCCTGTGATTGCCGCGGCGCCGCGTAAGGCCGCCGCCTGATGGAGTGTGGGATGACCGGACACGGTTTGAGAATGGTGGCCATCGCCGCCCTGATGGGGCTGGCCGGCACGGCGCAGGCGGCGCAGTGCGGCAACAATGCCGCCGGCTTCGAGGCCTGGAAGGACGAATTCGCCGCCGAGGCCAAGGGCCGAGCGAGCCCGGCCTCGCTCGCAGCCCTCGCCAACACCTCCTACTCCACCGCGACCATCTCGGCCGATCGCGGCCAGAAGAGCTTCAAGCTCTCGCTCGACCAGTTCCTGGCCAAGCGCGGCGGCAACACCATCGTCTCCCGCGGGCGCGCCCTCAAAGCGCAGAACGCGGCGCTCTTCGCCTCGATCGAGCAGCGCTACGGCGTGCCGCCGGGCCCGCTGCTGGCGATCTGGGGCATGGAGACCGGCTTCGGTGCCGTGAAGGGCAACGTCAACACCCTCTCGGCGGTGGCGACGCTGGCCTACGATTGCCGCCGCTCGGCCTACTTCACCGATCAGCTCTACGCGGCGCTCAAGCTCGTCGATAGCGGCGTCCTGACGCCGGCGACCCGGGGTGCAGCCCATGGCGAGGTCGGCCACACCCAGTTCCTCCCGAAGAACGTCCTGACCTACGGCGTGGGCGGCAGCCTCGACAGCGCGCCGGTCGCGCTGAACTCCACCGCCAACTTCCTGAAGGGTCACGGTTGGCAGCGCGGCGCGGGCTACCAGCCCGGCGAGCCGAACTTCGCCGCGATCCAGGGCTGGAACGCCGCCGGCGTCTACCAGCGCGCCATCGCGCTCCTCGGCGCCCGGATCGACGGGCAGTAGTCTTCGCGTCCGTCAGGGCGAGCGGAGCGAAGCCGTCCCGCGGCGTGCCCGATCCGGCACGCCTGCCCCCGGATGGTTTCGGCTCCGGCTCGCGATGACGGTGGCGAGCACTACGCGCAGGCGGCGCGCCGCTCCCGCAGGCGCTCGGCCACGAGCGCCTGAAGCGACCACAGATGCCGGTCGTGGATGCCGAGCCGGGCGCAGGCCTCCACGGTGCGGAACAGATACTCGGCGCTCGGGCCCAGATGCCCGCAGGCGGCGGCGATCTTGTCCGCGATCTCGGTGTCGGAGAGGCGGCCGGTGTAGCGGTCGCTCTGCCGGTTCACCATGAAGGTCAGCGCCGTGACCGGCCCGGTCTCCGTCTCGACGGTGACCCAGCGGCCCTCATAGCCCTTGCCCTTCATCTCCCGCCGCCAGACCGGCATCAGGATGCCATGCGGGTCGGCATCGTCCAGGCGGAAGGCGACGCCGCGGCAGATCCCGCCCCGGTCGAGCCCCAGCACGAAGCCCGGATTCTCCGGCGTGCCGCGAAACCGCCGCTGCAACAGGCAGAACCGGCGGTGCCAGCCCCGCAGCGTGCCGAGCCGTTGCTCGGTGAAGGCGAATTCCGGGTTCCACAGCAGCGAGCCGTAGGCGAACACCCACAGGCCGCCCTCGGAGGAGGCGCGACGCGTCAGCATCGCCGCAAGCTCGGGCGCGAGGTCGGCGTCGGAAAGCAGCGTCAGCGCGGTCTCATCGTCGGGGACGGTGTCGGGATGGGCACGGGCGATGAGGTCGAGGGAGAGCGACAGGGAACGAGGCGGCATGATGCCAGGATCACCTTCGCAGGACGTATTAAGCAACAGCCGCAGGCGGAAGGGAGACACGCCTCACCTCCACGTCCCATTGAGGCATTTCCGGGTTGACGAGGGCCTCCCGCTTAGTACGAAATGCGGACTTCAGAGAGTTCTAGGGCCTGTTGTCACTTGATCCAATCGCAGGCTGCGGCGAGGCAGAGGACGCCTGTGAAGCTGGCGGCGGTCTTCTCGTAGCGGGTGGCCACCGCCCGCCATTCCTTCAGCCGCGCCCAGAGGCGCTCGACGCGGTTGCGGTTGGTGTAGATCCAGTCCGGGCAGCGGGTGGGTGCTTCGTTGCGCTTGGTGGGGACGGCTGGCTTGGCGCCCACGTCGCGGATGTGCTGACGGAAGCCGTGACTGGAGTAGCCGCGGTCGGCCACGACCCACAGCGGCACGCCGGGCAACTGGTCGAGCAACGGCACGGCGTGGGGCAGTTCGTGCGCCTGTCCCGGCGCGAGGCGGAAGGCGACGGCGCGGCCCGCGCCGTCGGCGATCACGCAGGCCTTGGTGCCATACCCGCCACGAGACCGGCCAAGCGCTTCACGACCGTCTCGCTCGGTCGCAGATCCCCCCTTTTGGCCGCACCTGCCGCCTTCTGGTGCGCCCGCATGTTGGTGCCGTCGAGGAACACCATGCCGAGCTGCACGCCGCGCTCCTGCACCAGGGCGAGCAGGCGCTCCCACACCCCGGCACGCGCCCAGCGGATGAAGATCTGCGCCGCCCGCCACCACGGCCCGAACTCGTCTGGAATGGCGCGCCACTTGGCCCCGTTCTGGTGCCGCCACAGGATGGCCGAGAGCGTGCGTTGCAGGTCCTGCGGCGGGGTCTTCGCCTTCGGCCGGCAGGCATGCACCAGCGGCTCTAGAGCCGCCCACTGCGCGTCGTTCAGCATCAGCCCGCTCCATCCAGAGGACGGAAAATGCTCACACCCCCAAGACGTTCAGGCGACGACAGACCCTAGTTCCAGTCCTTTCCGAATATGTAATCTCGGTACTTCCATGGAGGCGAAGGCTTGAGTTTTGCCTCGGAATAAAGCTTCGAAAGCTCGCTGCCGAAGGTCGTGACGCCTCGGATCAGGCCAACCTCGTATTGGAAATGCCACCACTCCGCGCCAAGATAGTCACCGCCGCCCTCGAAAGCCTTTCGCGCGCGGATAGGCCTGAAACCGTGTTTCTCGAACACTGCCGTCAGGTCCAAGAGGTGGTCGGTGACCGACACGCCTTTGACACGGCTCTTATGCGTGACGACGTTCCTAACCGTCGTACTCGGAGGAAGAGCGCCACTTGCTGCGCTTTTCGCCGCGCAGCGTGCGTAGACTCGATAGCGACGATCCCCAAGACGCTCAACGACGTAAGGGTCGGTATCGGGCTTCATCATCCCGCTATAGATCATCAGGTCATGCGCCCGGCCTGAATAATGGAATGAGGTCGCACTCTGATTCGGTCCGACTTTGAAGTATAAATCGCGGATTCCGCCCGAGGATGTGATCAGGCCGCCATGCTTATGAACTTCGTCACAGACTTGATCGAATGCGATCATCACGTCGCTGCGCAAGCGGATCCGGTCATAACCGTCGCCGTACTTGTCGCCTGATCTCGTGGCGATCGTGAGTTTGTTGTCTGTCGGGAGTACAAGAGGCGCGCTGAGTTCCAGATTGCGTGAGCTAAGCGCTGCCTGCAAAGCTTCGATCGTCACGAGGCCAACACGGCCATCCGTGTATAGGCCGCGGTCTTCCTGAAAACGAGTGACCGCATCCTCGGTGTCATTTCCGAAAATCCCGTCCGTCTCCAAAGGCTGGAAGTCTGCGGAAGAGCTTGCGGAGATTCTGCCCTGAAAGTGGAGAAAATTCAGAGCTTCCTGAATAGAACGAACTTCCTCGCCTTTAGCGCCCTTCTCGAGAGTCATGGCACCCTCCAAATTTTCAGTCGTCCGAGAATTGCATTATACGCAGAAAAATCAATGCGGCACCATTCGATTTCGCAGTTTAAACCATCTGTAGATTGTACCGGGAGCCAAGCCCGCTCCGCAGTCCATTATATGGACTGCCGTCATGGCAGGCGAGCGTACGATGACTGCAGAATCAATGCGCTTTCTTCTTGCAAAAGAAGGGAAGGGTTAATTGGCCAAGCCCGAATCAAGCTCCGCAAACGGCTCGCTGCGATGCCCCTCGCAGACATCCTCCTCGTCCCGCAGGACGGTGAGCGCCCCGGCCTCCTCCCGCACCACGAGCTTGGGCCGTTCCGGCTTGCCGAAGGTGCGTCCGCTCATCCGGGTCGAGATGCAGGTGAGCTGGCGCCCGCCATCCTCGAACGGGCCGGCGATCCGGCTGTGGGCGAACCGCACCGGGATCAGCGAGACCGAACCGAAGGCGACCTGGCGCCGAGCCAGCGCGGCGATCCGCTCGCGGACCGTGCCGGTGGCGGCGGAAGGCGAAGGCGGGGCAGCGGTCGCGGTGCAGCCGCCGACCGCGAGGACCATTGCCAGCATCACCCCGCTGCGCCGCCCGAGCATCACCGAATCTCCCGTTGCGGGAAAAGCGTAGCGGTTTCGATCAGGGCGTGAAACGGGGTGCGGTTCGCACGGGCCCTCTCTTCCGCCTGCAGTGCTCCCACAGGCCGAGAAAAATGACTATCTGTCTTCCATGCAATGGATCGACGATGGCCTGGTGATCGGCCTGCGCAAGCACGGCGAGACCGGGATCGTGCTCGAACTGATGACGCCGGCGCACGGGCGCCATCTCGGGCTGGTCCATGGCGGCCGCTCGCGGCGGATGCAGCCGATGCTCCAGCCCGGCAACACCCTGCGCGCGACGTGGCGGGCCCGGCTCGACGGGTCGCTCGGCTCCTACGCGGTCGAGCCCCTGACCCTGAACGCCTCGCGGCTGATGGATTCGGGCCTCGCGCTCTACGGGGTCGCGCATCTCTCGGCGCTGCTGCGGCTCCTGCCGGAGCGCGACCCGCATCCGGCGCTCTACGAGGCGGCGCAGATCCTGCTCGCCCATCTCGACGATCCCGAGATCGCGCCTGCGCTGATGGTGCGGTTCGAACTGGCGCTGCTCGCGGGGCTCGGCTTCGGCCTCGACCTGTCGCATTGTGCGGCCACGGGCGCCAACGACGCCCTGGTCTACGTCTCCCCGAAGAGCGGGCGCGCGGTCAGCGCCTCGGCGGGCGAGCCCTATCGTGACCGCCTGCTGGCGCTGCCGCCCTTCCTGCGCGACCGCGACCAGCCCGGCAGCGGCTGGCGCACGCCCGACGCCCACGACGTTCGGGAGGGGTTTACCTTGACGGGGTACTTCCTCGATCAGCATGTCTGGCGTCCGCGGGCGCAGGCGACGCCGGAGGAACGCGCACGATTCGTCGCACTCGGCACTGGCCAGAGTTGACCGTGTTCGTGTTATGTTCCGGTTTATTTCGAGAAGCGCCGTGACCCGTCGGGACGGGGCGCGGTAGCGGACGCCAACGCAAGGTCGGCGCCCGGACTGAACTGACGATGTGGAGTGAGTGATGGGCCAGCCCGTCCTGCCGCCGCCGAGCGACGGCATCGAGAGCGTCGAGCTGAAGACGGCGCTGGAGGAGCGCTACTATGCCTATGCGCTCTCCACGATCATGCAGCGCGCGCTGCCCGATGCCCGCGACGGCTTGAAGCCCGTGCACCGGCGCATCCTCTACGGCATGCGCCTGCTGCGGCTCGACCCGACCTCGGCGTTCAAGAAATGCGCGAAGATCGTCGGCGACGTGATGGGTGACTTCCACCCGCACGGCGACCAAGCGATCTACGACGCGCTGGTGCGCCTCTCCCAGGATTTCGCCCAGCGCTACCCTCTGGTCGATGGCCAGGGGAATTTCGGCAATATCGATGGCGATGGTCCGGCGGCCTACCGCTACACCGAGGCGCGGCTGACGGAAGTCGCCCGCCTGCTGCTCGACGGGATCGACGAGGACACGGTCGATTTCCGCGCCTCCTATAACGGCGAGAAGGAGGAGCCGATCGTCCTGCCGGCGGCCTTCCCGAACCTGCTCGCCAATGGCAGCCAGGGCATCGCGGTCGGCATGGCGACCTCGATCCCGCCGCACAACGCCGCCGAACTCTGCGACGCGGCGCTCTACCTGATCCAGAACCGCGAGGCGACGTCGGAACAGCTCTGCACCTTCGTGCAGGGGCCGGACTTCCCCACCGGCGGCATCCTGATCGACTCAGCCGAGAGCATCCGCGAGGCCTACCGCACCGGCCGCGGCGGTTTCCGCGTGCGCGCCCGCTGGGCCAAGGAGGATCTCGGCCGCGGCACCTGGAACATCGTCGTCACCGAGATTCCCTACGGCGTGCCGAAGGCGCGGCTGATCGAGAAGCTCGCCGACCTGCTCCAGGAGAAGAAGCTGCCGCTGCTCGCCGACGTGCGCGACGAATCGGCGGAGGATGTGCGCGTCGTGCTGGAGCCGCGTTCGCGCTCGGTCGATCCGGTGATGCTGATGGAATCGCTGTTCCGGCTCTCCGAGCTGGAATCGCGGATTCCGCTGAACCTCAACGTCCTCGTCGGCGGCGTCGTACCCCGGGTGATCGGCCTTGCCGAATGCCTGCGCGAGTGGGTCGATCACCGCCGCGTCGTGCTCCAGCGCCGGTCGAGCTACCGCCTAGGCCAGATCGAACGGCGCCTCGAAATCCTCGGCGGCCTGCTCATCGTCTATCTCGACCTCGACGAGGTGATCCGCATCATCCGCGAGGAGGACGAGCCGAAGGCCGCGCTCATGGCGCGGTTCGAACTCACCGAGGTCCAGGCCAACGCCATCCTCGACACCCGTCTGCGCTCCCTGCGCAAGCTCGAAGAGATGGAGCTGAAGCGCGAGTTCGAGGCGCTGACCGCGGAGAAGGAGGGGATCGAGGGATTGCTGGCCTCCGAGAAGCTCCAATGGACGGAGATCACCAAGCAGATCCGCGCGGTGAAGAAGACCTTCGGCCCCGAGACCAAGCTCGGCAAGCGGCGCACTACGCTCGAAAATCCGCCGGACACCGCCGGGATCGACTTCACCGCCGCCATGGTCGAGCGTGAGCCGATCACCGTGATCCTGTCCGAGAAGGGCTGGATCCGGGCGCTCAAGGGGCACGTCGCCGACCTGTCGGGCGTCACCTTCAAAGGCGACGACAGCCTGAAGGTCGCCTTCCTCAGCGAGACGACGGCCAAGATCCTGCTGCTCGCCTCGAACGGCAAGGTCTTCACCCTGGAAGCCTCGAAGCTGCCCGGCGGGCGTGGCTTCGGCGATCCGGTGCGGCTGATGGTCGATCTCGACGACGGCACCGAGATCGTGGCGGCCCTGCCCTACAAACCGGAGAGCAAGCTGCTCGTCGCCGGCTCGGACGGCCGCGGCTTCATCGCGCCCTCCGACGCGCTGGTCGCCAACACCCGCAAGGGCAAGGCGATCCTCGGCCTCGATGAGGGGACGCACGCGGTGCTGCTGGTGCCGGCCGAGGGCGACCATGTCGCCGTCTGCTCATCCGACAAGCTGATGCTGGTCTTCCCAGCCTCCGAAGTCACGGAGCTCGGCCGCGGCAAGGGCGTGCGCCTGCAGCGCTGCCGCCAGAGCCAGCTCGCGGATGCCTGCGTCTTCACCCTGGCGGAAGGCCTGCCCTGGCGCGATGGCTCGGGTCAGGCGCGGCTCGCCAATGCAGGCATGCTGGAGAAGTGGATGGGCCACCGGTCCGATGCCGGCACGCTGATGACCCGCAGCTTCCCGAAATTCGAGCGGTTCGGGAAGTAGGGTTTTCGACTTTCGGGCGGTGCCCTGTGGGGCGCCGCTCGGCAAGCTCGATCGAACGAAGGGCGGTTCGACGCCTTTAGCGGCGACGGAACTGCTGGCCGCCGCGCTGGGGCGGACGCGGACCGGAGCGCTCGTCCTTGTGACGGAACACGAGGCGACCCTTCTCCAGGTCGTAGGGGGACATCTCGACGGTGACGCGGTCTCCGGCCAGAGTCTTGATGCGGTTCTTCTTCATCTTGCCGGCCGTGTAGGCGACGATCTCGTGACCCTGGTCGAGCTGCACGCGGTAGCGCGCGTCCGGCAGGATCTCGACGACCAAGCCGTCGAACTGCATCAATTCCTCTTTTGCCATACATCTATCTCCGGCCGGGCTGCCTGCACGGGGCGCTCCGGCAAAATCAAAAATCGGTCTATCGTGCGAAACGCGCGGCGCTGCGGGTCCGATCCGCTCGGGACGAGAGGCGTCAGCGATGCCGGGCGTCGGGTGCCTTTCGCGAAACTCCCGGATCGGGGAGTCCTCCCTTCGGCCGGACAAGCGGCACGACGGGTGTTTCGCGAAGGGCACCAATCCTGCGACTTAAGCGTCGGACGCGCTTTGTGCAAGAATATCCGCCCCGGAATGCCCGCTTAACCTCAACGCCGGGTGGAATCTCGTGGCCTCCGCCGCCTCATGGCGAGACGTCGTTGCCGGCAAAGTCGAGCCGCCCGTCGGGAAGCCGGCGCCACGCGGCGACCGAGAACGGCGGCTTCACAAGATCGCCACCTGCGTCGAACGCCACCTCGCCAAGCACCGTGCGCAGGGCGGCACCGCTATGGAGAAAGGCGGCGACCTTGGCCGGCTCGACCGAGCGCGCACCCTCGATCCCCTGCCGCACGACTTCGACCGCCGCGTAGGCGGGGCCGGCGAACATCTCGGCCTCCGCATTCCGCGGCGCCTTGGCGCCCCTCGGTTCGGGCAGGCGCGGCGGGGCGGGCGCCACCGTCATCAGCGTGCCCTCGGCGCCGGCAATTTGCGAAAAGTCCCGGTCGAGCAGCCCGTCGCTGCCGATCACCTGCGTCGACAGGCCGGCCTCGCGCATCGCCCGGACCAGCGCGCCGGCCGGGGCGGACAGGCCGCCGAAATAGATCGCCTCGATCCCGAGCGCCCGCAGCTTGGCGACGAGCGCCGCGATCTCGCGATCGTCGCGGGAGACGCCCTCGAACAGGCGTTCCTGCCCGCCGCGGGCCTTGAGGGCGCGGGCGGCCTCGTCGGCGAGCCCGCGACCGAAGCTGGTCTTGTCATGGACGATGGCGACCGGCTTGCCGCGGAACCGCTCGGCCAGCAGCGTGCCGCCGAGTGCGCCCTGCTGCGCGTCGCTGCCCGAGAGCCGGAACAGCAGGCCGGCGCCACGGCGGGTCAGCGGCGCCCAGGTCGCGCCAGGCGTGACCGAGACGATGCCGGCCTCCTCGTAGACCGAACTTGCCGCGGCGGCGGCGCCCGAGGTGAGCGGGCCGATGACGAAGCGCACGCCGCTGCCGGCGAATTTGCGCGCGACCGCCACCGCCTGTTTGGGGTCGGCGGCATCGTCCTGCACCACGAGCTGGAGCTTGCGCCCCATGACTCCACCGGCGCGGTTGATCTCGGCGACCGCCTGCTCGACCCCGAGCCGCGCCCCCTGGCCGAACCCGGCATCCGGCCCGCTCAACGGCGCGGCGAGCCCGATCTTCAGCGGCTCGGCGGCGCTGGCAGGACCTGCGAGGGTGAGGGCGAGAAGGGTCGCCAACGCACTCCGCTTCGACACACCACGCTCCCGTCCGGCCACTGGAAAATCCGCCGTCCTTGATGAAGTCCGCCTCGCGGGCTTGCAAGCGCCGCGGTTGGCCGCATTGCGGAACGAGCCGACAGGCCTACCTCTCTCGTGACGGGACGGTCGGGAGCGGCGGAACCGGTAGTTTCAGGACGTGAATCCCATGCTCTCCACCGACGACGACATCCTGCGCGCCGCCGAGGGCTGGCGACGCGAGGGCCGCGCGGTCGCACTCGCCACCGTGATCGAGACCTGGGGCTCGGCGCCGCGCCCGGTCGGCAGCCATCTCGTCATCGACGGTGACAGCCGCTTCCTCGGCTCGGTCTCCGGCGGCTGCGTCGAGGGCGCGGTCATCACCGAGGCGCTGGAGGTGATCGAGGACGGGCGCCCGCGCACCTTGGAGTTCGGCGTCGCTGACGAGACCGCGTGGCGGGCCGGCCTCTCCTGCGGCGGCCGCATCCGCGTCTTCGTCGAACGCATCGACTGAGCCATAGGCGCCCGTGCCGATCCCACCCACCGCCTCATCCTGAGGTGCCGCAGCGAAGCGGTGGCCTCGAAGGATCCTCCAGAAGCCTCGCGATCCCTGGAGGATCCTTCGAGGCCGCTTCGCGGCACCTCAGGATGAGGACGTGAGTTGGAACGAAGGTCGCGTGGCTCCGCCGGTTCTTCGAGCCGAAACCCGACTTGCTCTATCGCTTCCCGAGACCCCCATGCGCCTCGACACCCTGTCGGCCCTCAACGCGGAGCGCGCGGCGCGCCGCCCGGCCCTGATCGTCACCGATCCCGAGGATGGCGGCCAGCGCCTTGTGCGCGCCGCCGAGATCGATGCCGACCCGCTTGGCCCCCTGCTGCGCGAGCGCCTGCACAGCGGCCGCAGCGGCCTCGGCGAGGGGCCCGACGGGCGCCCGGTCTTCGTAGCCGTCCACGCCCCGCCGGTGCGCTTCGTCGTCATCGGCGCGGTGCACATCTCCCAGGCCCTGGTACCGCTCGCGAGCCAACTCGGCCTCGACCTCACCGTGATCGATCCGCGCACGGCCTTCGCCAGCCCGGAGCGGTTTCCCGGCGTGCGCCTGATTGCCGAATGGCCGGCCGAGGCGCTTCGAGAATTCGGGCCGCTCGACGCCTACACGGCGGTGGCGGCGCTGACCCACGATCCGAAGATCGACGACCCCGCCCTCGTCGCGGCGCTGCGGGCGGACTGCGCCTATATCGGCGCCCTGGGCTCGCGAAAGACCCATGCCCGGCGCGTCGAGCGGCTACAGGCGGCGGGATTCGACGCGGCGGCGATCGGCCGGATCCACGCGCCGATCGGGCTCGATATCGGCGCGGTCTCGCCCGCCGAGATCGCGCTGTCGATCCTCGCCCAGGTCGTCGCGACCCTGCGTCAGGACCGCATCAAAGGCAGCAACGCGGCGGCGGGACGCTGAGCCGATGCAGTTCGGACCCGTCGCGACCCGCGACAGCGCAGGGCTCATCGCCGCCCATACCGTGCGCGCCGAGGGCGCCAGCCTGAAGAAGGGCCGGCCGATCCCCGCCGAGGAGGCCCTGCGCCTCGCCGAGTCCGGAATCCCCGAGATTCTGGCCGTCCGGCTCGACCCCGGCGATGTCGGCGAGGATGCGGCGGCGGCTCGCCTCGCCGGGCATCTCGCCGGGGAGGGACTGCGCGCGGAAGCCCCGTTCACCGGGCGCTGCAATCTGTTCGCGCAAGCCGCGGGCGTGTTCGTGGTCGAGCCGGCCGGGATCGACGCGGTCAACGCCGTTGACGAGGCGATCACGGTGGCGACCCTGCCGGCCTTCCGGCCGGTGGCGGCGGGCGAGATGGTCGCGACGGTGAAAATCATCCCCTACGCGGTCGCCGCCGCACCGCTGGAGCGGGCGCTCGCCGCCGCCGAGACGCCGCCGATGCGGCTCGCGCCCTATCGTCTGGAACGGATCGGCGTGGTCTCGACGCTGCTGCCCGGCCTGAAGGCGGCGACCGTCGCCAAGACCCTACGGGTGCTCGCCGAGCGATTGGCCCCGACGGGTGCGCGGATCGTCGCCGAGACCCGCGTGCGCCACGAGGCTGGCGCGGTCGCGGGCGCCATCGCCGGGGCGGTGGCGGAGGGAGCGGAGCTGGTCGTGGTGTTCGGCGCCTCGGCCATCGCCGACCGGCGCGACGTGATCCCGGCCGGGCTGGAGGCGGCAGGCGGCCGGGTCGAGCAATTCGGCATGCCGGTCGATCCCGGCAACCTGCTGCTCCTCGGCGCCCTCGGCGCCGTGCCGGTGATCGGTGCGCCGGGCTGCGCCCGCTCGCCCAAGGAGAACGGCTTCGACTTCGTCCTGCACCGCCTCCTCGCGGGCCTTCCCGTGACGCGGGCCGACATCGTGCGCCTCGGCGTCGGCGGCCTGCTCACCGAGATCCCCTTGCGGGGCCAGCCGAGGTCGGGCGGTGATGGGCTCTGAGCCGCGCATCGGCGCGGTGCTCCTCGCCGCCGGCCTCGGCTCCCGCTTCGGGCAGGCCGCGAAGATGCTCGCGCCCTATGCCGGCCGGCCGATGGTGCGCCGCGCCGCCGAAGCCGCCCTGGCCTCGCACGCCGGACCGGTCGTCGCGGTGCTCGGCGCCCATGCCGAGGCGGTGCGGGCCGCGCTGGCCGGCCTCGACCTGAGGCTCGTCGAGAACCCCGATCCCGCCGCCGGCCTCTCGACCTCGCTGCGGATCGGGCTTGCCGCCCTGCCGCCGGGCACCGAGGCAGCCTTGGTGCTGCTCGGCGACATGCCGCGGATCGGGCCGGCTCATCTCGATGCGCTGATCGCGGCCTATGCCGGCGCGATGCCGCGTCCCTCCGCCGTGGTGCCGGTGAGCGAGGGGCGCCGCGGCAACCCGGTGCTGCTCAACCTCGTCCGCCTCGGTGCCGACCTCGCCGCGCTGACCGGCGACCACGGCGCAGGGCCGATCCTGAAGCGGCGCGGCGACGTGCTGGAGCTGCCGGCCGATCCGGCGGTGATCTTCGACGTCGACACCCCGGAGGCACTGGGGGGCTAATTCAGCCCTTGTGCGCCGCGCGCTTCGCCTCCGTCCGGCAGCGGTCGGAGCAGTAGCGCACCTCGTCCCAGACCCGCTCCCACTTCTTGCGCCACGCGAAGGGGCGGCCGCACTGGGCACAGATCTTTTCAGGGAGATCGCCCTTACGGCGCATCGGCGGCATCGGCTGGAGCATCGTCCCGAAAGCTGGCCACCGGCTTTTTCGAAAAAGACGATGCAAAACCAAAAGGCGAGAGCCTCATCCTGGATCCATCCAGGACGAAGGTCTAGCGCCCGATCTGCCCGGCCTCGTTGAGCGCCACCTGGCTCCAGCGGGTGAACTGCACGTAGCCGTCGCGGGCGGCTACCACGATCTGGCGGCGGTAGCGGTGCACCACGGTGCCGGGGGCGTGGCGATGGGCCTCCTGCCAGCCATCGGCGGCGGCGACGAAGACGCGGGCATTGCCGAGCCGGGCGATGGTCTCGATCGTGCCGAAGGCGCGCACGCGGCGCAGCACCTCGGCGACGTCCTTGCGGAAGTCGAGGGTGCGGTCGGCATCGTTCACCCGCGGCCAGTAGGAACCGTCGCCCTGCGGTTCCGCCTTGCGCCAGCGCTCGGCCAGATCCTTCCCGATCGGCCCGAGGGCGAGGCGGCGGGCCGCCATCTGGCACTTGGTGAGCAGCGTCTCGTGAGTCTCGTGACCGTCGAGGGGGAAGATGTCCTGGGCGAGGATGTCGCCGGTGTCGAAGCCCTGCTCGGCGAGGACGTGGGCGGTGACGCCCCAGCTCTCGTAGCCGTCGAGAACCGCCTTGAAGAGCGGGTACGGCCCGCGCCCCGTCGGCAGCGGCGAGGGGTGGAGGTTCAGGGCGTAGCGCACCCGCCCGTGCCAGCCCCGCACGAGCCAGGGATAGCCGGAGACGACGAGGACCACGTCGCGGCCGTGCTCGTGGGCGAGGCGCTCGATGTCGTCGGGCAGCAACCGCGAGAGCTGGATCGGGATGCGGTGGCGCCGGGCCTGGGCCACCACGACCTCGTTGTGATCGTAGATGCCGTCGCAGGGCCGGGTGAACAGCTTCACCGGCGTCCAGCCGGCTTCGATCAGCCCGTCGAACACGCCGCCGAGGAAGTCGATGCCGGCAAAGGCGAATTTCATGGGCAGAGACGTCCCGTGGCTGGCCGCCCTGCGACGTTCGGCGCAGGTCAGCGGCGGCGTTGGCCGGCTCCACGCCGACCGGCTCCGCCTTAGCTAGTGGATTTCGAGCACGGGCGAAATCGTCGGGCGGACACCGCCCGACAGGGGGGGCTTCATGGAACGGGTCGTGATCTACGGCGGAACCGGCGGCATCGGCCTCGCCACGGCGCGGGCCCTGCGCGAACGGGGCGCGGCCCTCCACCTCGTCGGCCGCGATCCGGAGCGCCTGGAACGGGCCGCCTCCGAACTCGGCGAGACCGGCTTCACCGCGGGCGACGTCACCGATCCGGCCCTGTTCCCCCGCGTCGCCTCGGAGGCGGGCCCGCGCCTCGGCGGCCTCGTCTACGCGGTCGGCACGATTCAGCTCGCGCCTCTGGCCAAGCTCGACCCGGCGCGCATCGAGGCGGATTTCCGCATCAACGCCCTCGGCGCCTTTCTCGCGGTGCAGGCGGCGGCCCCCGCGCTCAAGGCCGGAGCGGGCGAGGCCAGCGCGGGCGTGGTGCTGTTCTCCACCGTCGCCGTCGCGCAGGGGTTCTCGCACCATGCCTCGGTCGCTATGGCCAAGGGGGCGGTCGAGGGGCTGGCCCTCTCGCTGGCCGCCGAACTCGCGCCCGCGATCCGGGTGAACGTGGTCGCCCCCTCGCTGACCCGGACGCCGCTCGCCGAAACCATCACCCGCAACGCGACGCTGGCCTCCGGCATCGCGTCGATGCACGCGCTCCAGCGCGTCGGCGAGCCCGAGGATGTGGCGGCACTCGCCGCCTTCCTCGCCGGTCCTGAGGCGGGCTACATCACCGGTCAGGTGATCGGCGTCGATGGCGGGCGCTCCTCGCTGCGCACCAAGGGGTAGGCGGCCCTCCCGCATCGTCCCGAACGGTGGTTGGCGGCTTTCGGGACAAGGTTCTAAAGCGCGCTCCAGACAGCGAGGGAGACGTAGGGGCTCCACTGGTTGAGCGGCGTCTCGAGCTGGCCTCCGGCGGAGATGCGGAAGCGGTAGTCCCCCATCGCGTAGTCGGTGATGTGCAGTCCGACGCTCCATTTCCGGTAATCGGTCCGGTCGCCGTAGACGGCCGCCTCGGGGCCGAGATACGCGCCGAACAAGGCAGCACCCCAGGACAGCCGGATATAAGCGTCGCCGCGGGCCGAGCCGAGGATCACCGTCGCGGTCGCCAGCGTCGTCTCGGTCGGCCGCGCCCAGACCTCGCCGTGCAGGCGAAAACCCGCCCGCAGGGGAAGCGCCTGGACGAAGCCGGGGCCGGACAGCGCCTCCCAGGAGGCTTCGGGGCCGGCGAACACCGTCACCGCCCCCCATTCCCGGATGAACTGATAGCCGCCGAGGGCGGCCCCGAGGGCGGTAAAGCGCATCAGAACCGGCATGCCGCCTCCGCCTTCCGGCCGCACGCCGCCCCCGGCCGTCACCAGGGCGACGGGGCCATCGCGGTCGAACCGATCGAAGACGAGCTTCGCTCCGGCTGCGGAAAAGGCGGACGGGCCGGCCTCCATGCTGCCGAACAGGACCGTCCGGAGGGTCGCATCGTCACCGCGGGCCGGGCCACAAGCGAGGATGACGGCCGGAACAACGACAGCGAGGGCGCGACGGCGTGAGGCCCGCCGGGACAAGGCCGGGCGGCGCGAGCCATTACGAGAGGATGCGCGTTTCGACATGGGAGGTCGCGCAGGAATCGGCGGAACGACCAATGGTTGTCACAGCAGATGGCCGTGGTTAAGAGAAATTTACAACTTAGGATAAGTTCGTCGTGTGGATTTACTTGAAATAATGAGCACGATGATTGCGACAACCTGAACGTGGGCGGGCCCCGTGTGGCACGGCACGCGCGCACCCGTGGCGACGCTTGGCGGATGAGCCGGGTTGGGCTAGAGCCGCGCTTACCGAAAAAACCAACGGCCGAGCCGGTTTGTCCTCCGCTGCGCGCACTTCCGACGTTCTCACCATGCTCGCGAGCCAGGAGAGCGAGCGTCTGACCGTCGGCGATATCATCGCTGTGCTGCGGGATCGCGCCTTCGCGCTGCTCGTGGTTCTGCTCGGCCTGCCCAACTGCCTGCCGATGCCGCCGCCGATTCCGCTGATCTGCGGTGTGGTTCTGCTCGTCATCGCCATCCAGATCGTGGCCGGGATGTCGTCCCCGTGGCTGCCGCGGCGGCTGCTCGATCAATCGATCGCCCGCGAGACGGTGGCGAAGGCGGTGAAGCGGGCGGTGCCCCTGCTGCGCCGGCTGGAGCGCTGGTCGCGCCCGCGCCTGACCGTGTTCGACGGGGCCATCGGCATGCGCGGCATGGGCGTGCTGATCCTCGCGCTGTCGCTGGCGCTCATCGTGGCCCCGCCCTTCTTCGGCCAGATCCCGCTCGGGCTCGCAGTCTCGCTGATCGGACTCGGGCTGGTGGAACGCGACGGATTCGTGGTGCTGATCGGGCTGCTGATCGGCGGCGTTGGCGTCGGGATCTCGATCGGCTTCGTCTACACCCTGTTCGCCAGCGTCATGGGCGCCTTCGCTTGGCTCTCCCAGGCGATCCCCGGCCTCGGGCTGTAGCCCTCACAAAGCCGCGCTCGGCCCCTTTCCTGAATAAGACCGCTTTGCCGACAGGTGCCCCGCGCCCTCGATCGGGACGACGCCGCTTGTCGCGATCCGCGCGCGTCGGCGAGGTGATTGCGGTGGCCCGGGGCGAAATCGTCGGAAACGGGATCACGCGCACCGACGCATCCGCGGCCGGACGTTTCCGATCCCCGCCCTATGCCAACTGCTCGATCATCCCGTCGCGGATCGTCACGCGGCGATCCATGCGGGCGGCGAGGTCCATGTTGTGGGTCGCGATCAGCGCCGCGAGGCCGGAGGCGCGCACGAGCTGGAGCAGGATGCTGAAGACTCGGCCCGCGGTCTGGGGGTCGAGGTTGCCCGTCGGCTCGTCGGCGAGCAGCAGGCGGGGTCCGTTGGCAACCGCACGGGCGATGGCGACGCGCTGCTGCTCGCCGCCCGACAATTCGGCCGGGCGATGCGGCAGCCGTTCCTTCAGGCCGAGAAAGCCGAGCAGTTCGGCGGCGCGCGCTTCCGCCTCCTTGCGGGCCAAGCCGCGGATGAGCTGCGGCAGCACCACGTTCTCCAGCGCCGAGAACTCCGGCAGCAGGTGGTGGAACTGGTAGACGAAGCCCATCTCCTCGCGCCGCAGACGGGTGCGCTCGCCATCCGACATGCCGGCCGTCGGCTGGCCGCCGATATAGACCTCGCCGCCATCCGGCCGCTCCAACAGGCCGGCGACGTGGAGCAGGGTCGATTTGCCCGCGCCCGACGGCGCGACCAGGGCGACCAACTCGCCTGGCCAGATCGCGAGATCGGTGCCGCGCAGGATTTCGAGCGTCCCCTCGCCTTGGTGGTAGCGGCGCTGGACGCCCGCGAAGAACAGGGCCGGCACGGGCTGGGCGCCGCCGGCATTCGTCTGAGCCATATCGAGGGCGTTCCGTCAGCCGTAGCGCAGGGCCTGCACCGGATCGAGCCGGGCGGCGCGCCAGGAGGGATAGAGGGTCGCCGCCAGCGACAGCAGCACCGAGGTGATCACGATGATGACGACCTCGCTCGTGTTCATCTCGGCCGGGATCTCGGCGAGGAAGCGCACGGTGGGGTCCCAGGCGGTGGGAAACAGGGTGCGCTGGATCGGCTTGATGTTGAGCGTGAACAGCACGCCGCCGATCAGCCCGATCGCCGTGCCGACGAGGCCGATCAGCGCCCCGTTGATGAGGAAGACCCGCATGATCGTGCCCGGTGTCGCCCCCATCGTGCGCAGGATCGCGATGTCCGAGGACTTGTCGCGCACGAGCAGGATCAGGCCCGAGATGATGTTGAGGGTCGCCACGATGACGATGAGGTTGAGGATCAGGAACATCACGTTCCGCTCCACCTCAAGCGCCCCGAAGAAGGTGCGGTTGGTCTGGCGCCAGTCGGTGAGCAGCACCGGGCGCTCGGCCGCCATTTCGAGCGGTTCACGCATCTCGCCCACCGCGTCGGCATTCTCGAGATAGATCTCGATCACGCTCACATCGCCGTCGCGGTTGAAGAAGGCCTGCGCCTCGGCCAGCGGCATGAAGGCCATGGTGGTGTCGAAATCGGTCACGCCGATCTCGAAGATCGCCTTGACGGCGTAGGTCTTGGTGCGCGGCGCGGTGCCGAACGGCGTGCTCGCGCCCTTCGGCGTCGAGAGCGTCACCTGATCGCCCGCTTGGAGACCGAGGGAATCGGCGAGCCGCTTGCCGAGCGCCACCCCCTGGCCATCGTCGAAGCCTTCGAGCGTCCCACCCTTGATCGCGCCGGAAACGGCGGGGATCTTCGGCAGGTCGGCCTCGCGCACGCCACGCACCAGCACGCCGGAGCCGCCATAGGGCGAGGAGGCAAAGGCCTGCCCCTGCACCATCGGCACCACGGCGCGCACGCCCGCGACCTTTTCGAGCCGGTCGGAGAGATCGACGTAGTCGGTGAAGAGCCGGTCGATCGGCGCGGCGAAGACGTGGCCGTTGAGCCCGATGATCTTGGAGCGCAGTTCCGAGCGGAAGCCGTTCATCACCGAGAGCACGATGATGAGCGTGGCCACACCCACCGCGATGCCGAGCACCGAGAACAGGGCCACTACCGAGACGCCGCCGCCCCGGCGGCGGGCCCGCAGATAGCGGCCGGCAATGATCCACTCGAACCCCGCGAAGGGCGGCGTGGAAGCGCTCGCGCGGGCGTTCTTCAGCCGTGCGAGGACGCCTTTCAAGGAGACACCGGCCTTACCCAACGCAAGCGCCATCGCGGCCGGTCCTCAGAGGCGCCGGATGCGGGCGGGAAGATCGACGGAATCGAGGGTCTCGCGCTCCCCGCTGGCGCGGCGCTTCAGCTCGATCTTGCCCTCGGCCAGACCCTTCGGGCCGACGATCACCTGCCAGGGCAGGCCGATCAGGTCGGCGGTGGCGAATTTGGCGCCCGGCCGCTCGTCGCGGTCGTCGTAGAGCACCGACAGGCCCGCCGTCTCCAAGGCCGCCTGGATCTCGGCGCAGGCCGTGTCGCAGGCGCCATCCCCGACCTTGAGGTTGATCAGCGCCACGTCGAAGGGAGCGATCGCGTCCGGCCAGATGATGCCGGCCTCGTCATGGCTCGCCTCGATGGTCGCGGCCACGAGCCGGCTCGGGCCGATGCCGTAAGAGCCCATATGGACCGGGCGCTCGCTTCCGTCGGGGCCGGTGACGACCGCCTTCATCGGGGTCGAGTACTTGGTGCCGAAATAGAAGATATGGCCGACCTCGATGCCGCGGGCGGAGAGGCGCGAGGCCTCCGGCACCTCGGCGAAGACCGCCTCGTCATGCATCTCGTCGGTGGCGGCGTAGTGCGAGGTCCAGGCATCGACGACGCCCTGCAGCCCGGCCACGTCGTCGAAATCGACGGAAGGCGGCGGCACCGGCATGTCGAGATAGGCCTGATCGCAGAAGACCTCGCTCTCACCGGTCTTGGCGAGGATGATGAACTCGTGGCTGAGATCGCCGCCGATCGGCCCCGTATCGGCGCGCATCGGGATCGCCCGCAGGCCGAGCGTCTCGAAGGTCCGGAGGTAGGAGACGAAGACCTTGTTGTAGGAGTGGCGTGCCGCGGCCTGATCGATGTCGAACGAGTAGCCGTCCTTCATCAGGAACTCGCGCGAGCGCATGGTGCCGAAGCGCGGGCGCACCTCGTCGCGGAACTTCCACGAGATCTGGTAGAGGTTCTTCGGCAGATCCTTGTAGGAGCGGGTGCTGGCCCGGAAGATCTCGGTGACGACCTCTTCCGCGGTCGGCCCGTAGAGCAATTCGCGCTCGTGCCTGTCCTTCAGGCGCAGCATCTCCTTGCCGTAGGCCTCGTAGCGGCCGGATTCGCGCCAGAGGTCGGCGGCCTGGATCGTCGGCATCAGGATCTCGATGGCGCCCGCGCGGTCCTGCTCGGCGCGGATCACGTCGCAGACCTTGTTGAGGACGCGCAGACCCAGCGGCAGCCACGCATAGATGCCGGCCGCCTCCTGGCGGATCATGCCGGCGCGCAGCATCAGCCGGTGCGAGATGATCTCCGCTTCCTTCGGCGTCTCGCGCAGGATCGGCAGGAAGTAGCGGGAGAGACGCATCGTTCGACCTTGGAAGCGGGCGGGCGCAGCCGGAGAGGAGCTAGGCCAGCGTGCGGAGGCACACAACACATTGCCCCCGCAAAACACAAGCGCCCTGCGAACACAGGGTCGGCCGGCAATGCGGCGGAACGAAGCCGGCGAAGCAGCGGCGTGCAGCGTTCTCGACGAACCGTGGAGGCTGTTTGACGCGTCGCTTGCAAAAAAGCGCCGCGAACCCTCTCTCGCCTGATGACAAAGGGAAATGTTCTTCCTATAAGCAGCGCCGTGATGGTCGCAGCCCACGAGGCAGCGCACGGTCCGGGTCTTGGGAGGAACAATCAGCCAACGCGCCGCAAGCAATGCGCGACATAAATCAGGCTGAAAAATACTTCGGTTATCCAAAGCAAGGCCTTGTGCCTTGCTTTTTGTTTTTGGACTGAGCCTCTTCTTGAGCGCGGCTTTCCTCTACTCCGGAGCGCCCTGTCGCCTTTACAGGCGGGCGAGCGGGAAGATCAGAAGCGCCGCGAAGAATGCGATGGCGGCCAGAAGCGTCGTCAGCAACGCCTTCTCACGCAGGCGCGGGCTCGCGGGCGCCCCCGGATCCTGGCCCGGCACCAGCCGCTGCGGATCGGCCTCGGCGGCATTGCCCAGCGGCAGGATCGCGAACAGGAAGGTCCACCACAGCACGAAGTAGAGCGCCAGCGCGCCGAACACCGTCAGCTCGAACCCCTTCACGGCCACCGTCGCGAACAGCGCCGTCAGAAGGGCCACCGTCAGAAGGGTCAGCGGGGTCGAGGCGGTCAGGGTGCGAAGGGACAAGCGGGTCATCATTTTCAAAACGGCATGAAACGGCCGGGCCAATGCCCGACCGATCGATCGATGGGAACGGGCAACCGTCCCTCAGACCTGCTCCAGCTCCACCAGCGTCCCCAGGAAGTCCTTGGGGTGGAGGAAGATCACCGGCTTGCCGTGCGCACCGATCCGCGGCTCGCCGGTGCCGAGCACACGGGCGCCGGCCGCCTTCATCTGGTCGCGGGCAGCGATGATGTCCTCGACCTCGTAGCAGACATGGTGGATGCCGCCGGCCGGGTTCTTGTCGACGAAGCCCTGGATGGTCGAGTTCTCGCCCAGCGGCGACATCAGCTCGACCTTGCTGTTGGGCAGTTCCACGAACACCACCGTCACGCCGTGCTCCGGCTGCGGCAGCGGCTCGGTCACCTTGGCGCCGAGCGTATCGCGGTAGACCGCCGTCGCCGCGTCGAGATCCTTCACCGCGATGGCGACGTGATTGAGCCGTCCGATCATTGCTGCCTCCCTGTTGTCTCGAACATCACGCCCGGCCATCCTGAGCCCGGCGTGATGGATGCGATCCCGCGCGCCGCTCTCTCCGGAACAGTCGCGCTTGCTCACAATGCGCGCCCGCTCGCCGAGGCGAAGCGGGCGCGCCGCGATCACACCTCGACCACCTGCACGTGGCAGGCGGGCTTCTTGCCCCAGGCCTCGTTGACGGCCGAGCGCACGGCGCGATCGACCGCGTTCTCGACGGCCTCCGAATCCTTCATCTTGCCGCGCGACAGGCCGTTGAGGGTGCGGTTGACCGTATCGACCACGGTGTCGAGCAGCGGCTCGCCGCTCCGGCCGCGATTGGGCAGGCCCATGATGTCGACCGCCGGATCGCCGATCACCTCACCACGCTCGTCGATGGCGATGGCCACCGAGACGATGCCCGTCTGCGAGAGCTTGCGCCGCTCAGGGATCGCCCGGTCCTTGGAATCGATGAGGACGTTGCCATCCTTGTAGAGCCGCCCGGCGCGGACATGCTCGACCACCTCCGGCTTGCCCGGCGCGAGGCGGACCACCGCGCCGTTGCGGGCCTTCACCACTGACTCGACGCCCTGCGAACGGGCAAAGCGCGCATGCTCGTCGAGATGCAAAGCCTCGCCGTGCACCGGAACCACGGCCTTCGGCCGCGCCCAGGAATACATCGTCACCATCTCCTCGCGGCGGGGATGGCCGGAGACGTGGACGAGTTCGGTGCGGTCGGTGATGACCTCGATGCCGTCCTCGATCAGGTCGTTGATGATGGAGCCGACATCGCGCTCATTGCCGGGAATGGCGCGCGACGAGAAGATCACCCGGTCGCCGGCCGTGAGCGAGATCGCCGGATGGTCGTGGCGCGAGACCCGCGACATCGCCGCCCGCGGCTCACCCTGCGAACCGGTGAGCAGGCAGACCACCTTGTCGCGCGGGATGTGGGAGTAGGACTCGGCCGAGAGGAAGTCCGGCAGTCCGTCGAGGTAACCGCATTCGCGGGCGACATCGATCACCCGGTCCATGGCGCGGCCGACGGCGATCACCTGACGCCCGCAGGCCTGCGCCGCTTCCGCCACGGCACGGATGCGCGCGACGTTGGAGGCGAAGGTCGTCACCGCCACGCGGTGGGGCGCATTCTCGATCAGCTTGTGCAGGGTCGCGGAGACCTCGGACTCGCTCGGCGAGCGGCCCTCGCGCAGCACGTTGGTGGAGTCACAGATGAGGGCGAGGATGCCCTCGTCGCCAAGCGCCGTGAACGCCTCTGGGGAGGTCGAGTCGCCGGCCACCGGGGTGTCGTCGAGCTTCCAGTCGCCGGTATGGAGCACGAGGCCGTGCTCGGTGCGGATCGCCACCGCGTTCGATTCCGGGATCGAGTGCGCCACCGGCACGAACTCGATCTCGAACGGCCCGACGGTCACGCGCCGGCCCGGCTTGATCTCGCGGAGATCCACCTTCGGCGCGCCGGGCTCGGAGAGGCGGCGGGTCTCGAGCAGGTTCTTGGCGAACCGCGTAGCGTAGACCGGCGCCTTGATGCGCGGCCACAGCTCGGAGATCGCGCCGATATGGTCCTCGTGCGCGTGGGTGATGAAGATCGCGAGAAGGTCCTTCTTGCGCTCCTCGATGAAGGTGAGATCGGGGAACATCAGGTCGATGCCGGGCAATCCCTCCTCGCCGGCAAAGCCCATTCCGCAATCGACCATGATCCATTTGCGCTGCTTCTCGGGTCCGATCCCGTAGAGGCCCGCATTCATGCCGATCTCGCCCACGCCGCCGAGCGGCACGAAGACGAGTTCGTCCTGCCGTGTCGTCATCTTGTTCGTCTATCCAGTCTCAGGCCGCCGTCGCGGCACTTCCGAAATGCACCTCGCCCGCCGTCACGGTTCGTCGGGTTCCGTCCGGGGCGAGGATCACGAGCCGCCCCCCCTCGTCGATCGTTTCAAAGATGCCCGTCAGCGTAGCCTCGGCCATGCGAACCGACACGGGGGCGCCTACCCCCGCCGCGCGCTCCAGCCACCGCCGCCGGATATTCGAGAATCCGCGCCCCTTGTTCCAGATCCGGACGGCTTCGACAAACCGTTCCGACAGGAATTCGAGCAGCATCGGCGCATCCGCCGCGGAAAAAGCGCTCAGCGCCGCCGCCGGATAGGGCAAACCGTCCGGCGCGGCCGCGACGTTGACGCCGAAACCCACCACCACCGCCCGCCGCCCGCCGGGGAGCGTCTCGGCTTCCAACAGGATGCCGGCGAGCTTTTTGCCCTCGGCGAGGACGTCGTTGGGCCATTTCAGATGGATGGTGGCCGAGGCCGGAGCAAGACCGTGCGGCAGCGGCGCACCCTCAGGCTCCGCGTGCGGGGATTGGGCTGGCCTGCACGCATCGCGTAAGGCGTCCACCAGTGCCACGCCGGCCACGAAGCCCAGCGTCGCGACCATGTCCGGCGCCACACCGGCTACCGGCATCAGCAGGCTCGCGGCGAGGTTGCCCTCCGGCGAGGTCCAGGCGTTGCCGCGTCGGCCGCGGCCCGCCTCCTGGCGATGGGTCGCGACCCAGAGCGGGCCGGTCTCGCCGCCATGGGCGAGGCGCATGGCCTCGCTGTTGGTCGAGTCGAGCCGGTCGTGGCTGTGGAGCCGGTGTCCCTCGGACCGGGCCGCCGGACTCAGCCGGAACTGCATCCGCCTCAGAACAGCAACCTCAGAACAGCGATTTGGCAGCGTCGCCGGCTGCCGAGACCAGCGGGGCCGGGATGAGGAAGAACAGCACCACGACCGCGCTCGACACGCCGAGCACGATGGCCGAGCCCGGCGGGATCCGCTCGTAGGGCGCCTTGGGCTCGTCGAAGTACATCACCTTGACGAGGCGCAGGTAGTAAAAGGCACCGACGACCGAGGTCACCACGCCGACGACGGCGAGCGTCACGAGGCCGGCCTTGATGGCGGCGGCGAAGACGTAGAACTTGGCGAAGAACCCGGCGAGCGGCGGAATGCCGGCGAGCGAGAACATCATCGCGGCCAGGCAGAAGGCCAGCCACGGATGGGTGCGCGAGAGGCCCGAGAGATCGTCGATCGTCTCGAACATCTGATCCTTGCGGCGCATGGAGAGCAGCACCGCGAAGGCCCCGAGCGTCATCGCGAGGTAGATGATCATGTAGATCACCACGCCGCGGATGCCCTCCTCCGAGCCGGCCGCGAGGCCGATCAGGGCGTAGCCGACATTGCCGATGGAGGAATAGGCCATCAGGCGCTTGATGTTGCGCTGGCCGATCGCGGCGAACGAGCCGAGCGCCATCGAGGCGATCGAAATGAACACGATGATCTGCTGCCAGACCGCCGTGACGTCGGGGAAGGCGCCGATGAAGACGCGCACCGTCATCGCCATGGCGGCGATCTTCGGCGCGGAGCCGAAGAAGGCGGTGACCGGCGTCGGCGAGCCCTCGTAGACGTCCGGCGTCCACATATGGAACGGCACGGCCGCGAGCTTGAAGGCGACGCCGGCGGCCACGAACACGATGCCGAGCACGATGCCGAAGCTCGACGGGCCGTCGAGCGCCGTGACGATGCCGGGGAAGGAGACGGTGCCCGTGAAGCCGTAGACCAGCGAGGCGCCGTAGAGCAGCATGCCCGAGGAGAGCGCGCCGAGCACGAAGTACTTCAGGCCGGCTTCCGTGGACTTCACGTCGTCGCGGTGGAAGGCGGCGATGACGTAGGCCGCAAGCGATTGCAGCTCCAGCCCGAGATAGAGCGAGATGAGGTCGTTGGCCGAGGCCATGACCAGCATGCCGATGGTGCAGAGCACGATCAGGATCGGGTACTCGAACCGGTCGATGCGCTCGCGCTGGAAATAGTCGCGAGACAGCAGGATGGTCGCCGCCGAGCCGATCAGGATCAGCGCCTTCATGATCCGTGCGAAGGGATCGGCGATGAAGGCGCCGTTCAACGTCGTCACGCTGCCCGTCTGGGAGACGACGAGGAAGAAGGTGAAGATCAGCAGGATCAGCGCGCCGACATTGACGCCCTCGGACGAGCGCTCGCCGCGCCACGCCCCGTAGAGGACGAGCAGCAGAGCGCCGACGCTCAGGACGATCTCCGGCAGGACCGGCGTGATCGCCGGCAGGACGGACTGGATCGGGGTCATCGCGCGGCGGCCTCGACGGTTTTCTGGGACTCGAGGGCGGCCGTCTTCTCCGCGGCGGCGGATTTCGCGGCCTTGGCGGCGGCCTCGGCGGTCTGCGTGTTGGCAAGCGCCCCGCGCATGTTCTGCACCAGCGCCTCGGTGGACGGCGCGAAGGTGTCGAGCACGGGCGCCGGGTGGACGCCGTACCAGATCGTCAGCGCGACGAGCGGCGCGATGATGATCTTCTCACGGGTGTCGAGGTCGAGGATGCCCTGGAGGTTGGGCTTGTCGAGCTTCCCGTAGATCACCCGGGCGTAGAGCCACAGCGCGTAGCCCGCCGAGAGGATGATGCCGAACACCGAGAAGAAGGCGACCGTCGGATTGGCCTTGAAGGCCCCCATCATCGCCAGGAACTCGCCGACGAAGCCCGACGTGCCGGGAAGGCCGACATTGGCCATGGTGAAGACCATCATCGCGGCGGCGTAGAGCGGCATCCGCTTCACGAGGCCGCCATAGGCCGCGATTTCGCGGGTGTGCATCCGGTCGTAGACGACGCCGACGCAGAGGAAGAGCGCCCCCGAGACGATGCCGTGCGAGATCATCAGGAACAGCGCGCCCTGGATGCCCTGCTCATTCAGGGTGAACAGGCCGAGCGTCACGAAGCCCATATGCGCCACCGATGAGTAGGCGATCAGCTTCTTGATGTCGGTCTGCATCATCGCGGTGAGCGAGGTGAAGATGATCGCGATCACCGAGAGCGCGAAGACCAGCGGCGCGAACTCCGTGGAGGCGTCCGGCAGCATCGGCAGTGATATCCGGATGAAGCCGTAGCCGCCCATCTTCAGCAGGATACCCGCCAGGATCACCGAGCCCGCGGTCGGCGCCTCGACGTGGGCGTCGGGGAGCCAGGTATGGACCGGCCACATCGGCATCTTCACCGCGAAGGAGGCGAAGAAGGCGAGCCAGAGCCAGGTCTGCATGTGCACGGGGAAGCGGTGCGCCAGCAGCGTCGGGATGTCGGTGGTGCAAGCCTCCCAGTACATCGCCATGATGGCGAGCAGCATCAGCACCGAGCCGAGCAGGGTGTAGAGGAAGAACTTGAAGCTGGCGTAGATGCGCCGCTTGCCGCCCCAGATGCCGATGATGAGGAACATCGGGATCAGGCCTGCCTCGAAGAACAGGTAGAACAGGACGAGATCGAGGGCGCAGAACACGCCGATCATCGTCGTCTCAAGGACGAGGAAGGCGACGAAGTACTCCTTCACCCGGTTCTCGACCGAGAGCCACGACGCCCCGATGCAGAACGGCATCAGGAAGGTGGTCAGCAGGATCAGCGGCATCGAGAAGCCGTCGACGCCGAGCTTGAACCGGATCGTTTCGGCGAGCCAGGCATGGCTCTCGATGAGCTGGAAGCTCGGGGAGGCGATGTCGTAACGGGCCCAGGCGGCCAGCGAGAGCAGGAAGGTGACGATCGTCGTGATCAGCGCCGCCCAGCGGGCGTTGCGCTTCACGGCCGCCGTCTCCTCACCCAGCGTCAGGATGAAGGCGGCGCCCGCAAGCGGGACGATCAGAAGCCCGGAGAGTATGCCGAGGCCGAGCATCAATGGGTCCCCCCAGGCACGCCGGAGACGAGGTACCACGTGATCAGGCCGGCGACCCCGACGAGCATCACGAAGGCGTAGTGGTAGACGTAGCCGGTCTGGAAGCGGACCACGCCGCGGGTGATGTCGACCACCCGAGCCGAGATGCCGTCGGGGCCGAGGCCGTCGATGACGCGCCCGTCACCCTCCTTCCAGAGGAACAGGCCGAAGTTCTTGGCCGGCCGCACGAAGATCCGGTCGTAGATCTCGTCGAAGTACCACTTGTTGAGCAGGAAGCGGTACAGGATCGGCTGCGACTCCGCGAGGCGATGCGGCAGATCGGGCCGGCGCAGATACATCCAGAAGGCCAGCAGGAAGCCGAGCACCAGCATCACGAAGGGCGAGGCGGCGACCCAGCCCGGCGCGTCGTGGATCTTGTGCATGATGTCGTTGCCGGACCCGTGCGGGAGCGCGTTGCCCCAGAACTTGTCCATGTCGTGCCCGATGAAGCGCTCCTTGAAGATCAGGCCGGCGAACAGCGCACCGAAAGCCAGGATCGCCAGAGGGATCGTCATCACGAGCGGGCTCTCGTGCGGCGTGTGGGCATGGTCGTCGTGGTGCTCGATCGCGCTGTGCGAAGCGGGCTCGACGTCGTGGCCTTGATCGTCGTGGGCGACGCCCTCGTGGTGTCCCGGCGCGCCGTCCGCCGCGTGCGCCGTAGCGGCGTGGGCATGGTCGTCGTGACCATGGGCGCCATTCGCCACCCAGCGCTGTGGTCCCTCGAAGGTGAGGAAGAACAGGCGCCAGGAGTAGAACGAGGTCATCAGCGCGGCGATCACGGTGGCGAGGAACGCCAGCACGTGGCCGGGGCGGTCCGACATGTAGGCCGCCTCGATGATCGCATCCTTCGAGTAGTAGCCTGAGGTGAAAGGGAAGCCGATCAGCGCGATGGTGCCGATCGTCATCATCGCCGTGGTGAAGGGGATGTAGCGGCGTAGCCCCCCCATGTTCCGCATGTCCTGCTCGTGGTGCATCGCGTGGATGACCGAGCCGGCACCGAGGAACAGCAGCGCCTTGAAGAAGGCGTGGGTGAAGAGGTGGAACACGCCCGTGGCGTAGGCGCCGACGCCGAGGCCGACGAACATGTAGCCGAGTTGCGAGCAGGTCGAGTAGGCGATGACCCGCTTGATGTCGTTCTGCACGAGGCCGACGGTCGCCGCGAAGAAGGCGGTGATGCCGCCGATGACCGTGACGACGGTGAGCGCGGTCGGGGCCAGCTCGAACAGCGGCGACAGGCGCGCGACCATGAACACGCCGGCCGTCACCATGGTGGCGGCGTGGATCAGCGCGGAGACCGGGGTCGGGCCCTCCATCGCGTCGGGGAGCCAAGTGTGCAGCAGGAACTGCGCCGACTTGCCCATCGCGCCCATGAACAGGAGCAGGCAGGCCAGCGTCAGAGCGTGCCAGTCATGGCCGAGGAAGTGGAAACTCGCGTCCTTCAGCTCCGGGGCCTTGGCGAAGATCGCGTCGAAGCCGACCGAGCCGGTCAGGACGAAGACGAGGAAGATGCCGAGCGAGAAGCCGAAATCGCCGACGCGGTTGACGATGAAGGCTTTCATCGCCGCGGCGTTGGCCGAGGGCTTCTCGTACCAGAAGCTGATCAGGAGGTAGGAGGCGAGGCCGACGCCCTCCCAGCCGAAGAACATCTGCACGAGGTTGTCGGCCGTCACCAGCATCAGCATGGCGAAGGTGAACAGCGACAGGTAGGCGAAGAAGCGCGGCCGGTGCGGATCCTCGTGCATGTAGCCGATGGAGTAGAGGTGCACGAGGGTCGAGACCGAGGTCACGACCACCAGCATCACCGCGGTCAGCGTATCGACCTTGAAGGCCCAATCGACCACGAGGTCACCGGCGCTGAACCACTGGACGACCTGCTCGGTCTTCGCCTGCCCGTCGCCGGTGACGAGGAAGAACGCCCCCCAAGAGAGCAGCGCCGCGAAGGCGAGGCAGCCCGTCGTCACGAGCTCGCTCATCCGCGCTCCGATGAACCGGCCGAACAGGCCGGCGATCAAGGCGCCAATGAGCGGGAAAAAGACGATCGCGTGATACATGGGTCGGTCGTGCCTCGCAGCAGGCGGACGAAGGGTCGGGGCTCTCTCGGAGGGAGCGTCAGCCCTTCATCATGCTCACGTCCTCGACGGCGATGGAGCCGCGGTTGCGGAAGAACACCACCAGGATCGCGAGGCCGATCGCAGCCTCGGCCGCGGCGACCGTCAGCACGAACAGGGCGAAGACCTGTCCGGTGATGTCGTTGAGGTGGGTCGAGAAGGCGACGAGGTTGATGTTCACGGCGAGCAGGATCAGCTCGACCGACATCAGGATGACGATGACGTTCTTGCGGTTGATGAAGATGCCGAGCACGCCGAGCGTGAACAGGATCGCGGCAACCGTCAGGTAGTGGCTCAATCCGATCATCGGCCTCAGACCTCCACGCCCTGCCGCGAGGGCACCTTGATGGTATCGACCGCCATGCCCTGCGTGCGGGCGTTCTGCACGGTGATGTTCTGGCGTTTCACGCCGGTGCGCTCGCGCAGGGTGAGCACGATGGCCCCGATCATCGCCACCAGCAGGATCAGGCCGGCGATCTGGAAGGCGTAGACGTAGTCCGTGTAGAGCACCCGGCCCAACGCCTCGGTGTTGGTGGCGGTCTCACCGTGGGCGGCACGGCCGAGCGGCGCCTGAACGAGGCCCGGATCGATGGTCCAGGTGCCGACGACGAGGACCAGCTCGATCAGGAAGATCGCGCCGATCAACCCACCGATCGGCAGGTAGCGCTGGAAGCCCTGGCGGAGGGCGGCGAAGTCCACGTCGAGCATCATCACGACGAAGAGGAACAGCACCGCGACGGCGCCGACATAGACGACGACGAGGATCATCGCCAGGAATTCGGCGCCCATCAGCACGAACAGCCCGGCGGCGTTCACGAAGGCGAGGATCAGGAACAACACCGAGGTGACGGGGTTCCTGGCAGCGATCACCATGAAGCCCGAGGCCACGGCGAAGCCCGCGAAGAGATAGAAGAAGGCGGCGGCTGCGGTCATGCGATTTTCAGCATCGGCCGCCCAAGCGAGCGGCTCCCTTCTGCCTCGGTGGACCCTCGGCCGCAGGCGGCGGCCCGTCTAGCGCATCGAGAGCGAGGCGCTAGGTTCCTGTTTCCGCATCGTCCTTTTCCGAAGGCCGGAAGCCGCCGTTCGGGACGATGCTCTATAGAACTGGGCTGTGCGGCGCACAACCGATGTCGGCGGCCGAACTAGCGGTAAGGCGCGTCGACCGCGATGTTGCGGGCGATCTCGCGTTCCCAGCGATCGCCGTTCTCGAGGAGCTTCTGCTTGTCGTAGAGCAGCTCCTCACGGGTCTCGACCGAGAACTCGAAGTTCGGCCCCTCGACGATGGCATCCACCGGGCAGGCTTCCTGGCACATGCCGCAATAGATGCACTTCACCATGTCGATGTCGTAGCGCGTGGTGCGCCGCGTGCCGTCGTTGCGGCGCGGCCCCGCCTCGATGGTGATGGCCTGGGCCGGGCAGATCGCCTCGCAGAGCTTGCAGGCGATGCAGCGCTCTTCGCCGTTGGGATAACGGCGCAGGGCGTGCTCACCGCGGAAACGCGGCCCGCGATGGCCCATCTCGAAGGGGTAATTGATCGTAGCCTTCGGCTTGAAGAAGTATTTCATGGCGAGGAAGAACCCCGACACGAACTCCTTCAGGAGGAGGCTTCTGGCGACCTGATCGAGCTTCACGGCGCGATCTCCGATTCGTTGGAAGCCTTGCCGCGCGAAGGTATGACCCGCTCGCGTGACGGAAAGGCGACCTCACAAGGGATGGCTCAGGCGCCCGGCGCGAGTCCGGTGAGCTTGAGGACGAAGGCGACGACGATGACCGAGATCAGCGAGAGCGGGAGGAAGACCTTCCAGCCGAGCCGCATGAGCTGGTCATAGCGGTAGCGGGGTACCATGGCTTTCACCATGGCGATCATGAAGAACAGGAAGCTGGCCTTCAGCGTGAACCAGATCACGCCGGGCACCCAGGTGAAGGGCACGAACGGGATCGGCGAGAGCCAGCCGCCGAGGAACAGGACCGTGCCGAGCGCGCACATGGTCATGATCGCCACGTACTCGCCGAGCATGAACAGCAGGTACGGGGTGGAGGAATACTCGACCATGTAACCCGCCACGAGCTCCGACTCGGCCTCAGGCAGATCGAAGGGCGGGCGGTTGGTCTCGGCCAAAGCCGAGACGAAGAACACGCCGAACATCGGGAACAGCCAGAGCCAGTACCAGCCGAACAGGCCGAGCGCCGTGTCCTGCGCCATCACGATGCGCGAGAGGTTGAGCGAGCCGGCGCAGAGCAGCACGCAGATGATGACGAAGCCGAGCGAGACTTCGTAGGAGATCATCTGCGCGGCCGAGCGGAGCGCGCCGAGGAAGGCGTATTTCGAGTTCGAGGCCCAGCCGCCCATGATGACGCCGTAGACGCCGAGCGACGAGATCGCGAAAATGTAGGTGATGCCGACATTGATGTCGGCGATCGCCCAGCCGTCGGCGAGCGGGATCACCGCCCAGGACGCCAGCGCCAGCATCGCGAAGACCAGCGGCGCCAGCAGGAAGATCGCCTTGTTGGCGCCCGCCGGGATCACCGGCTCCTTCAGAACGAACTTGAGCAAGTCGGCAAAGGACTGGAACAGACCCCAGGGCCCGACCACGTTCGGGCCGCGGCGCAACTGCACCGCCGCCCAAATCTTGCGGTCGGCCAGCAGCGCGTAGGCGATGAAGACGAGGAGCGCGGCGAGGAGCACGAAGCTCTTCAACGCGATCAGCAGGACGGTGCCGAGCACTTCCCAGAAGGTCATCGGTGGCGTCCCCTATTCCGCCGCTTCGAGGGCACGGCCTCGGGCGAGGCCGGAACACTCGGCGAGCACCCGCGAGGCGCGGGCGATCGGGTTGGTGAGGTAGAAATCGGCGACCGGCGAAGAGAAAGTCGCCTTCTCCGTCGCGGCCGGAAGCGCGGCAAGCCGATCGAGCGTTGCAGCCGCATCAGAGGGCTCGACCTGCCCGACCGCCGCGAGATGCGGATGGGCGGCATACATCGCCTTGCGCAACGCGGCGAGCGAATCGTAGGGCAGGCGCTTGCCGAGCACGTCGGAGAGCGCGCGCAGGATCGCCCAATCCTCGCGGGCGTCGCCCGGCGGGAAGCCCGCGCGGTTGGCCATCTGCACCCGGCCCTCGAGGTTGACGTAGGTCGCGCTCTTCTCGGTATAGGCCGCGCCCGGCAGGATCACGTCGGCGCGGCTCGCGCCGGCATCGCCGTGGGTGCCCTGGTAGATCACGAAGGCGCCCGGCCCGATCACCCGCTCGTCGGCGCCGAGATTGAACACGACGTCCAGCGCACCCGGCTCCAGCATCTGCGAGAAGCGCAAGCCCCCCTCCCCCGGTACGAAGCCGAGATCGAGCGCGCCGACGCGGGCGGCCGCCGTGTTGAGCACGCCGAAGCCGTTCCAGCCATCGGTCACCGCGCCGACGGCCTTGGCCAGCGCTGCGGCGGCGGCGAGCGAACCGAGCCCGCCCTCGCCGACGATGACGAGCGGACGCTGGGCTTGTCTCAGCACGTCGAGGAAGCTGTGCTCGCCCTTGGCGATGGAGTCGAGCGTGTCGTTGCCCGCGCCGAGATAGGTGTAGGGGTAGGTCAGGTCCGGCTGCTCGTCGAGGATCAGGCCGATCGAGACCGGCGCCATGCGCCAGCGCTTGCGGATGCGCACGTTGAGCAGCGACGCCTCGGTGCGCGGGTTGGCGCCGACGATCAGGATCGCATCCGCCTGCTCGATGCCGGGGATGGTCGCGCCGAGGGTGTAGGCGGCCCGGCCCCAGGCCGGATCGATCGCCTCGCCGGTCTGGCGCGCGTCGAGGTTCGTGACGCCGAGCGAGCCCATCAGCGCCTTGAGGGCGAAGATCTCCTCGGCACCGGCGAGGTCGCCGACGAGCGCGCCGACGCGCTTGGGATCGGCGCCCTTCACCTTGGCGGCGATCGCTGAGAACGCCTCACCCCAGGAGGCGGGGCGCAGACGGCCGTTCTCGCGCAGGAAGGGACGGTCGAGGCGCTGAAGCCGCAGACCATCGACAACATGGCGCGTCTTGTCGGAGATCCACTCCTCGTTGATCTCCTCGCTGATGCGCGGCTCGATCTGCATGACCTCGCGGCCGCGGGCATCGATGCGGATCGCCGAGCCGACCGCGTCCATCACATCGACGGACTCGGTCTTGTGCAGCTCCCACGGGCGCACATTGTAGCTCTGCGGCTTGTGCACCAGCGCGCCGACGGGGCAGAGATCGGCGACGTTGCCCTGAAGCTCCGAGCCCATCGCCTCTTCGAGGTAGCTCGTGATCTCCATATCCTCGCCGCGGCCGATTGCGCCGAGATCCGGCACGCCGGCCACTTCCGCCAGAAAGCGGACGCAGCGGGTGCAGTGGATGCAGCGGTTCATCGCCGTGCGCACCAGCGGGCCGATATACTTCTCCTCGACCGCCCGCTTGTTCTCACTGTAGCGGGTCGAGTCGACGCCGTAGGCCATCGCCTGATCCTGCAGGTCGCAATGGCCGCCCTGGTCGCAGATCGGGCAATCGAGCGGGTGGTTGATGAGGAGGAACTCCATCACCCCCTCACGCGCCTTCTTCGTGGTCCCTGAGCGCGTCAGAACCTCCGGCGGCTCGCCGTTCGGCCCCGGTCGGCAATCCTTCACCGCGTAGGCGCAGGAGGCCACGGGCTTGGGGGCGCCCTTTAGCTCGACCAGGCACATGCGGCAATTGCCGGCGATCGACAGCCGCTCGTGGAAGCAGAAGCGCGGGATCTCCGCGCCCGCGATCTCGCAGGCCTGCAGCAGGGTGTAGTCGGCCGGAACATCGACCTCGGTGCCGTCGATGAGGATTTTGGTCATCGGGTCATCTCGAAGGTGAGCATCGGGGCGGCACTCACTCCGCCGCCATCGGCACCGCATCCATGTGCGGGTTGGCGCTGTACTGGTCGATCCGCTTCTCGATCTCGGGCCGGAAGTGCCGGATCAGGCCCTGGATCGGCCATGCCGCGGCATCGCCCAGCGCGCAGATCGTGTGGCCCTCGACCTGCTTGGTGACTTCCAAGAGCATGTCGATCTCGCGCTTCTGCGCCCGGCCGGCAGCCATGCGGGTCAGCACGCGCCACATCCAGCCGGTGCCCTCGCGGCAGGGCGTGCACTGGCCGCAGCTCTCGTGCTTGTAGAAGTAGGAGATGCGGGCGATCGCGCCGACAATGTCGGTCGATTTGTCGAGCACGATCACCGCCGCCGTACCGAGGCCGGAGCCCAGGTTGCGCAGGGTGTCGAAGTCCATCTTGGCGTCGATGATCTGCTCGGCCGGCACCAGCGGCACCGAGGAGCCGCCGGGGATCGAGCAGAGCAGGTTGTCCCAGCCACCGCGCATACCGCCGCAATGCTTGTCGATCAGCTCGCGGAAGGTGATGCCGAGTTCTTCCTCGACGTTGCAGGGCTTGTTGACGTGGCCCGACACGCAGAACAGCTTGGTGCCGGTGTTGTTCTTGCCGCCGAGCCCCGCGAACCACGCGCCGCCGCGGCGTAGGATCGTGCCGGCCACCGCGATCGACTCGACGTTGTTGACCGTCGTGGGGCACCCATAGAGGCCCATATTGGCCGGGAAGGGCGGCTTCAGCCGCGGCATCCCCTTCTTGCCCTCAAGGCTCTCGATGAGCGCCGTCTCCTCGCCGCAGATATACGCACCGGCGCCGTGGTGGACGTAGATGTCGAACGGGTAGTCGTGGACGTTCGAGGGACCGACGAGGCGCGCCTCGTAAGCCTCGTCCACTGCGCGCTGTAGCGCGAACTTCTCCGCCACGTACTCGCCGCGGATGTAGATGTAGCAGGCATGCGCGCCCATGGCGAAGGAGGCCAGCAGGCAGCCCTCGATCAGGAGATGCGGATCGTGCCGCATGATCTCCCGGTCCTTGCAGGTGCCCGGCTCCGATTCGTCGGCGTTGACGACGAGGTAGTGCGGGCGCCCGTCGGATTTCTTGGGCATGAACGACCATTTGAGGCCGGTCGGGAAGCCGGCGCCGCCGCGGCCGCGCAGGCCGGAGCCCTTCATCTCGTCGATGATCCAGTCGCGGCCCATGTCGAGGAGGAACTTGGTTCCGTCCCACGCGCCGCGCTTCTTCGCGGCGTCCAGCCCCGGCGAGTGAAGGCCGTAGAGATTGGTGAAGATGCGATCCTGATCGGCGAGCATGATCCGCTCCTCAGCCCCTGCTGCCGGCGAGATCGGACGCCTGTCCGACCCAATTCTCCCGGTCGATCCGTCCCGGGAGGGCGAGGTAGGCGCTCACCCAAGCGACTTCCTTCGGCGACCAGGCGGCGACCTGATCGTAGTGCCAGACGCCGAGATCGTTGAGACGGCGCCCGTTGATCGGGCCGATGCCCTTGATCTTGGTCAGGTCGTCCGGACGGTCGTCGCGCGGGGCATCGAGCCCCTTCGGCCGGGTGCCCGCAGCGTCGGCACGCGCCTCGGGGCTCTCGCCCTCGGGCACGTCGTCACCGGCACCAACCGTCGCCGGATGCTGCGGCGGCTCGGTGCGCAGGACTTTGTCTTCCACGACGGCCGGATCCTGGGCGGGCGGCGCCTTCGCGTCACGGGCCTGCGCCTCGTCCTCCGACTTCACCGGGGTCTGACCCGCGCTCGCCCGCTCGGCGGGCGCATCGACGGCGTTCGACTCGTTGGCGCGCCCGGCCGAGGGACGGGCCGGCTTGGTCTCGTCCTTGACGCGGGCTTCGGTCGAGGCGGCCTCGTCCTTCTTCACGCCCTCGTCGCCGGCGCCTTCGGTTTGCTCGAAGCGCTTGCGCCAGGCACCGACGCGGGAGCCGTCGAACAGGCTCTCGTCGGTTAGGGTGTTGACCGCATCCTTGGGCTCTGAGGACACCCGGCCGATCTGCGAGCCGACCTTCACGGGGCGGCCGGCGGCGAGGTCGTCCATGAGCTTGTTTAGGCTCTCGGGCGTCAGGTCCTCGTAATAGTCCTGATTGATCTGGACCATCGGCGCGTTGCAGCATGCGCCGAGGCATTCCACTTCGAGCCAAGAGAAGTTGCCGTCCGGCGAGACGTGGCCGGCGGGGCCGAGGCGCTCATGGAGCGCGGCCTTCAGCTCCTTCGCTCCGCAGCAATCGCACGGCACGGTGCCGCAGAGCTGGATCCAGAACCGGCCGACCGGCTCCAGGGCGAACATCGTGTAGAAGGTCGCGACTTCCAGCACGCGGATATGCGGCATGCCGAGTTCGTCGGCGACGGCCTCGATCGCCTTCTGCGGCAGCCAGCCGCCATTCTGCTCCTGCGCCTTCCACAGGAGCGGGATGACGGCCGAAGCCTGCCGGCCCTCCGGGTATTTTGCGATCTGGCCGCGCGCCCAGTCCGCGTTCTCAGGCGTGAACGCGAAATCCTGGGGCTGCTCGGCGGCGGGGGCTAGCCTGCGATTGGCCATGACGTTCGACCCGTCTCCTCAGCGGTCCACTTCGCCGAACACGATGTCGAGCGTGCCGAGCACGCAAGACACGTCGGCGAGCAGGTGGCCGCGGCACATCCAATCCATCGCTTGAAGATGGGCGAAGCCCGGAGCGCGGATCTTGCAGCGGTAGGGTTTGTTGGTGCCATCCGAGACGAGGTAGACGCCGAACTCGCCCTTGGGCGCTTCGACCGCAGCGTAGACCTCGCCCTCGGGCACGTGGAAGCCCTCGGTATAGAGCTTGAAGTGGTGGATGAGCGCTTCCATCGAGCGCTTCATCTCCCGGCGCGGCGGGGGCGCGAACTTGCCGTCGATCGAGGCGATCGGGCCCTGGCCGGCGGGCTCACGCAGCTTGGTCACGCATTGCCGCATGATCTTCACGGATTCCCGCATCTCTTCCATGCGGATCACCTGGCGATCGTAGGTATCGCCGTTCTTCCCCACGGGGATGTCGAACTCCATCTCCTCGTAGAGTTCGTAGGGCTGCGACTTGCGCAGATCCCACGGGATGCCCGAGCCGCGCACCATGACGCCGGAGAAGCCCCAGGCCATCGCCTCGTCCACCGAAACGATGCCGATGTCGACGTTGCGTTGCTTGAAGATGCGGTTGGCCATGACGAGGTTGTCGAGGTCGTCGACCACCTTCAGGAACGGATCGCAGAACGCCTCGATGTCGTCGATCAGCGCGGGCGGCAGATCCTGATGCACGCCGCCGGGCCGGAAGTAGTTGGCGTGGAGCCGAGCGCCGGATGCGCGCTCGTAGAAGATCATCAGCTTCTCACGCTCCTCGAAGCCCCACAGGGGCGGCGTCAGCGCGCCGACGTCCATCGCCTGCGTGGTGACGTTGAGGAGGTGGGAGAGCAGCCGCCCGATCTCGCAGAACAGCGTGCGGATGAGCTGGGCGCGGCGCGGCACCTCGATGCCGGCGAGCCGCTCGATCGCGAGGCAGAAGGCGTGCTCCTGATTCATCGGCGCGACGTAGTCGAGCCGGTCGAAATAGGGCGTCGCCTGGAGGTAGGTCTTGTGCTCGATCAGCTTCTCGGTGCCCCGGTGCAGGAGCCCGATATGCGGATCGACGCGCTCGACCACCTCGCCATCGAGTTCGAGCACGAGGCGCAGCACGCCGTGCGCCGCCGGGTGCTGCGGCCCGAAATTGATCGAGAAGTTGCGGATGTTGTGTTCGGTCATCGCCGCAGCCTTCAGCTCGACGTCTTCTCGTCGCCTGGCAGCACGTAGTCCGTGCCCTCCCACGGCGACAGGAAGTCGAAGTTGCGGAACTCCTGGGTCAGCTTGACCGGCTCGTAGACCACCCGGGCCTCGTCCTGGTCGTAGCGGACCTCGACGAAGCCGGTCAGCGGGAAGTCCTTGCGCAGCGGATGGCCCTCGAAACCGTAATCGGTGAGCAGCCGGCGCAGATCGGGATGGCCCGAGAACAGGATGCCGTAGAGGTCGTAGGTCTCGCGCTCGTACCAGTTGGCTGCCGGGAAGACCGGGATCGCGGAGGGTACCGGGGTCGCGGCGTCGGTCTGCACCTTCACGCGGACCCGCATGTTATGGCGCAAGGAGAGCAGGTGGTAGACGACGTCGAAACGGCGCGCCCGCTGCGGGTAATCGACGCCGCAGATGTCGATGAAGCAGCGGAAGGCGCAAGCCGGCTCGTCGCGCAGGTAGGTCAGCGCGTAGACGATGTCGCTGCCCTGGACGACGAGCGTCAGCTCGCCATGGGTGATGGCCCATTCGGTGACCGCCGGGCCGAGCGCGCCGGCGATCCGCTCGCCCATGGCCCGCAGGGCGTCCTCGCCCTGAGCGGCCGCGACGGTGCGGCGGAGTGTGATGCCGTTGGTGGTGATCGCCTCCATCGCGCCCTCCCTCACCGCTCGATCGTGCCGATGCGGCGGATCTTCCGCTGCAGCAGCAGGACGCCGTAGAGCAGGGCCTCGGCGCTCGGCGGGCAGCCCGGCACGTAGATATCCACCGGCACCACGCGGTCGCAGCCGCGCACCACCGAGTAGGAGTAGTGATAGTAGCCGCCGCCGTTGGCGCAGGAGCCCATGGAGATGACGTAGCGCGGCTCCGGCATCTGGTCGTAGACCTTGCGGAGCGCGGGGGCCATCTTGTTGGTCAGCGTGCCGGCGACGATCATCACGTCGGATTGCCGCGGCGACCCGCGCGGGGCGAAGCCGAAGCGCTCGCAATCGTAGCGCGGCATCGACATCTGCATCATCTCGACCGCGCAGCAGGCGAGGCCGAAGGTCATCCACATCAGCGAGCCGGTGCGGGCCCAGTTGATGAGCTCGTCGGCGCTGGTGACGAGGAAGCCGCGATCCGCCAACTCGTCGTTGATCGACAGGAAGGTCGGATCGTTCGCGCCGATCGGACGCCCGGTCGCGGGATCGATGATCCCTTTGGGCGCCGGCGCGATGTCGGGCGCCCGGGAGAAGGTCGGAGTCAGGGCCATCTCTGCCTCTGAGCGAGAGCGGGAGGGAAACGACGCGGGCAGGACCGCGCCACTAATCCCATTCGAGGGCGCCCTTGCGCCACTCGTAGACGAAGCCGACGGTGAGAACGCCGAGGAAGATCATCATCGACCAGAAGCCGAACCAGCCGAGTTCCCCGAAGGTGATCGCCCAGGGGAACAGGAAGGCGACCTCGAGGTCGAAGATGATGAACAGGATCGCCACGAGATAGAAGCGCACGTCGAACTTCATGCGCGCGTCATCGAAGGCGTTGAAACCACATTCGTAGGCCGAGAGCTTCTCCGGATCGGGGCTCGAATAGGCCACGATGAAGGGCGCAATCAGCAGCGCCGCCGCGATGAACAGCGACACGCCAAGGAAGATGATGAGCGGCAGGTAGTCCGCCAATAGGCCGGTCATGCCGCACCTCTCATGTGGTTGCGCGTGAGGATCATGAACGACGGCCCTCGCGACGGCTTCCGGCCCGTGGAATCCCCCGGATGGAATTCCTCCAATGCCAGACTGAGCGCGGGCGAGGCTTAGACGAGCCCCCCCGGCGAAACAAGGGCATTGCGCGTCGCACAATCACCTCTTTGGCTGACAGATGGGGGTATCCGTGCACCGGACCACGGGACGGATCGGCGCATGCCCCGCACGGTTGAGCATCGCCGTTTCATCCCCGTCGTATCATCGAGCGCCCACTTTGGCATTTGGCATACCAGAGCCCTGGGTCGCAAGCCGGTGCGGTGGCGGCCAGGAAGTCTCGACCCAGAGCTTCAACGGCAGCGGCGGTGCGACGCGCCTGTTCTCCTTCGGTGTTTCGAGCGGCGTTTCCGAGAACCGTCGTTTGACCGTCGCATTTCCTCAATCAGCTGCTTGACAGTCCGGGGCGCCCCACATAAACCCCGCCTCGTCGCCGACACGAGCCCAGCCGGCCGGCGACGCAGAACGCGGGCGTAGCTCAGTTGGTTAGAGTGCCGGCCTGTCACGCCGGAGGTCGCGGGTTCGAGCCCCGTCGCCCGCGCCATGTCACCGATGTCGATCCGACCGGGACATGAGAATTCCACCCCCCTCAGACAATCAGTCGTAATCATTGCTCGATCTGCGTGCCTCGCCTGGCGTAGCTGATGCGCCACAAGCCGCGCGCTTTGGCGAGTGCGAGCCGTGGGCGCCCCGGTTTTGCCGCAACGGCCAGGGAAGCGGGCGCATCCGACTCACGCTGCAGCCCCCACCGTTCGATGCCGAATCTGCGCCTGTCCGCTGCCGCGGCTCTCATCACCCTGACATTGGCCGGCTGCGGGGGATCACCCGTTCTCGATGCGGGCGTGCCGGCCGTGCCGGTGATTCTCGACGAACAGGCTGCCGCCGCCGCGATCTCCCGTTACAGGGCGCAGCACGGGCTGAGCTCCGTCGTCATCGATTCCCGCCTGATCTCCGCGGCCTCGTTCCAGGCACAGGCCAATGCGCGGGCCGGGCGGCTCAGCCACGAGATCGCCGGAAGCTTCGACAGCCGCATGGCGGGCGCCGGTTTCGGCAGGCGCTACGCCTCGGAGAACCTGAGCGCCGGCTCCGAGACCTTCGATCAAGTGCTCGCCCGCTGGAAGGCCTCGCCCGAGCACAACCGCAACATGCTGATGCCGCAGCTCCGGCGCGTCGGCATCGCCCGGTTCGACGCTCCGGCAACGCGCTACAAGCGCTTCTGGGCGCTGGTGATGGCGGGCGACTGAGGCGAAGCGGCCCGGACGCGGCCGGGCCGCCGGTCACCTTTACTGAATCTGCGCGAAGAGCGGATCCAGGCGCTTCTGCGTCAGCTTGCTGTGCTGGACGCTCTTGGCGGCTTCCAGGTTGTCGCGCTTGTCGCCGACCACCACGAGGGCGACCATCCCCATCATGTAGTGCGGCGCGCATTTGAAGCCGTAGACGCCCTCCTTGTCGAACTTGACCACGGCTTCCTGACCCACGGTCGTCTTGACGTATTCGGCGCCGTCCGGGGCCATGCCCTTGATCGTCTCGACGTTGTGCCCCTTGTCGGTCGGCAGGAACTTGATGCTGTCGCCGGGCTTCAGCCGCACGAGTGCAGGATCGAACACCATCATCCCGCCCGGCCCGCTGTTGAGCATCTTGACCGACACCTCGTCGGCCGCCGCCGGCAGGGCGATGGCGAGCGCAGCCGCCGCGATCAGGGCTCTGAAGATCATCATTCGTTTCCTCGTAATGACTCTTGATATAATCGACGATCGATATCGACGAATGCGTAATATCGAGTCTTTCTCCGAGCATCAAATCGGTCATTATTTAATAAATCGAATTATTACATTTTGAGATACGGATCGCGAGAAGCGGCGCGGGGCCGAACGCGGCGGGCCTTTCAAACCTGCGCGGCTGCGTGTAAACGCGGGGCTTGACGATCATCCCAGCGCCTGCGCCCCCTTGGCGCCGCCTTCGAAACGGCGGTGCGCGAGGGCGAGCGCGCGCGAACTCGCTTCAAGGCGCTCAATGCCGAAACGCACCGACATCTCCTCCATTCTCATCATCGGTGCGGGCCCCATCATCATCGGGCAGGCCTGCGAATTCGATTATTCCGGCACCCAGGCCTGCAAGGCCCTGCGGGAAGAGGGCTACCGGATCGTTCTGGTGAACTCGAACCCGGCGACGATCATGACCGACCCGGACATGGCCGACGCCACCTATGTCGAGCCGATCACCCCGGAGATCGTCGCCAAGATCATCGAGAAGGAGCGGCCCGACGCGCTGCTGCCCACCATGGGCGGACAGACGGCGCTCAACTGCGCGCTCTCGCTGAAGCGCATGGGCGTGCTGGAAAAGTTCGGCGTGCAGATGATCGGCGCGACCGCGGAGGCCATCGACAAGGCGGAGGACCGCAACCTCTTCCGCGACGCGATGACCAAGATCGGCCTGGAGACCCCGAAATCGGCGCTCGCCAACGCCTCGGCCGCCAAGAAGGCCGACCGCGACCGCTATCTCGCCGAGAAGGCGCGCATCGAGGCGGCACAGTCGGATCCGGCCGTCCGCGCGGCGGCGCTCGCCGAATTCGATCGGCAATGGAGCGGCGGCGAGGGCGACCGGCGGCGGCGCTACATCGAGCACGCGCTGGGTCAGGCGCTGATCGCGCTCGCCGAAGTCGGCCTGCCGGCGATCATCCGCCCCTCCTTCACCATGGGCGGCACCGGTGGCGGCATCGCCTACAACCGGGAGGAATTCCTCGAGATCGTCGAGCGCGGCATCGATGCCTCGCCGACCAACGAGGTGCTGATCGAGGAAAGCGTGCTCGGCTGGAAGGAGTACGAGATGGAGGTCGTCCGCGATAAGGCGGATAACTGCATCATCGTCTGCTCCATCGAGAACCTCGATCCGATGGGCGTCCATACCGGCGACTCGATCACCGTCGCCCCGGCGCTGACGCTCACCGACAAAGAATATCAGGTGATGCGCGACGCCTCGCTCGCGGTTCTGCGCGAGATCGGCGTCGAGACCGGCGGCTCGAACGTCCAGTTCGCGATCGACCCGAAGACGGGCCGGATGATCGTGATCGAGATGAACCCGCGCGTGTCGCGCTCCTCGGCGCTGGCCTCGAAGGCCACCGGCTTCCCGATCGCCAAGGTCGCGGCCAAGCTCGCCGTCGGCTACACACTCGACGAGATCGCCAACGACATCACCGGCGGCGCGACCCCGGCCTCGTTCGAGCCGACGATCGACTACGTCGTCACCAAGATCCCGCGCTTCGCCTTTGAAAAATTCCCCGGCGCCGAGCCAACGCTGACCACCGCGATGAAGTCGGTGGGCGAGGCCATGGCGATCGGCCGCTGCTTCGCGGAATCCCTGCAGAAGGCCCTGCGCTCGCTGGAGACGGGGCTGACCGGCCTCGACGAGATCGAGATCGAGGGGCTCGGCAAGGGCGACGACCACAACGCGATCAAGGCCGCGCTCGGCACGCCGACGCCGGACCGGCTTCTCAAGGTCGCGCAGGCGATGCGGCTCGGGATCAGCCACGAGGAGATCTACGCCTCCTGCGCGATCGATCCGTGGTTCCTCGAACAGCTCCAGGCCATCGTCGATCTGGAGAACCGGGTAAAGGCGCATGGCCTGCCCAAGACCCCGGGCGCCTTCCGCCAGCTCAAGGCGGCCGGCTTCTCCGATGCGCGGCTGGCCGTGCTGACCGACACCGACGAGGGCGCCGTGCGCGCCGCCCGCCGGGGCCTCGGCGTGCGCCCGGTCTTCAAGCGGATCGACACCTGCGCCGCCGAGTTCAAGGCGCCGACCGCCTACATGTACTCGACCTATGTCGCCCCCTTCGCCGGCCAAACCGCGGACGAGGCGTACCCGTCGGACAAGAAGAAGGTCATCATCCTCGGCGGCGGCCCGAACCGGATCGGCCAGGGCATCGAGTTCGACTATTGCTGCTGCCACGCCTGCTTCGCGCTGACGGAAGCCGGCTACGAGACCATCATGGTCAACTGCAACCCGGAGACGGTCTCGACCGACTACGACACCTCCGATCGGCTCTATTTCGAGCCGCTCACCGAAGAGGATGTCCTGGAGATCGTCGAGACCGAGCGGCAGGCGGGCACGCTGCACGGCGTGATCGTGCAGTTCGGCGGCCAGACCCCGCTCAAGCTCGCTCGCGCCCTCGAGGCCGCCGGCGTGCCGATCCTCGGTACCTCGCCCGACGCCATCGACCTCGCCGAGGACCGCGACCAGTTCAAGCGCCTGCTGGACAAGCTCGGCCTCAAGCAGCCCAAGAACGGCATCGCCTACTCGGTGGAGCAGAGCCGGCTCGTCGCGGCCGAACTCGGCCTGCCCTTCGTGGTGCGCCCGAGCTACGTGCTCGGCGGGCGGGCCATGGCGATTATCCATGACGAGGCGCAGTTCGCCGAGTACCTGCTCGGCACGCTGCCGAGCCTGATCCCCTCCGACATCAAGTCGCGCTACCCCAACGACAAGACGGGGCAGATCAACACGGTGCTGGGCAAGAACCCGCTGCTGTTCGACCGCTACCTGTCGGATGCGACCGAGGTCGATGTCGATGCGGTCTGCGACGGGCAGACGGTGTTCATCGCCGGCATCATGGAGCACATCGAGGAAGCGGGCATCCACTCGGGGGACAGCGCCTGCTCGCTGCCGCCGCGCACGCTTTCGCCCGAGATCCTCGCCGAGTTGGAGCGGCAGACGAAGGCGATGGCGCTGGCCCTCAAGGTCGGCGGCCTGATGAACGTGCAATACGCGATCAAGGACGGCACGATCTACGTGCTGGAGGTGAACCCGCGTGCCTCGCGCACGGTGCCCTTCGTCGCCAAGGTGATCGGCGAGCCGATCGCCAAGATCGCCGCGCGGATCATGGCCGGCGAGCCCCTCGACGCCTTCGGCCTCAAGCCGAAGCGGCTCGACCATATCGCGGTGAAGGAGGCGGTGTTCCCCTTCGCCCGCTTCCCCGGCGTCGATGTGCTGCTCGGACCGGAGATGCGCTCGACCGGCGAGGTGATCGGGCTGGATGCCGGGTTCGGCGTGGCCTTCGCCAAGAGCCAGCTCGGTTCGGGCACGGCGGTGCCGCGCACCGGCACGGTGTTCGTCTCCGTGCGCGACGACGACAAGCCCCGCGTGCTGCCGGCGATCCGGCAGCTCGCCGGCCTCGGCTTCACCATCCTGGCGACCGGCGGCACGCAGCGCTACCTCGCGGACGAGGGCATCCCGACCCAGCGCATCAACAAGGTGCTGGAGGGCCGTCCCCACATCGTCGACTCGATCAAGAACGGCGATATCGCACTGGTCATCAACACGACCGAGGGTGCCGGTGCGCTGTCCGACTCACGCTCCCTGAGGCGGGCGGCCCTCTTGCATAAAGTGCCGTACTACACCACTCTCGCCGGCGCGATGGCGGCGGCCGAGGGGATCAAGGCCTACCTTGAAGGCGATCTTCAGGTTCGCGCCTTGCAGGAATACTTCGCGGCCTAAATAGACGTTCGTGTGCCGGGCGGCCCGCCGAGCGGAAGCGGGCGGCCCAAGAGCACGCAATCGAGAGCCGTTATCCCGGCCCGGAAGGAGCATGTCGCTCCGGCCGGGCCTCTTCATTGTGGCGCGAGACCATGAGCATCGACAAGCTTCCCATCACGGCACGCGGCTACGCAGCCCTCGAGGAGGAGCTGAAGCGTCGCCAGCAGGTGGAACGCCCCCGGATCATCCAGGCGATCTCCGAAGCCCGCGCGCTGGGCGACCTCTCCGAGAACGCCGAGTATCATGCCGCCAAGGAGGCCCAGTCCCACAACGAGGGCCGGGTGCTCGAACTGGAGAGCATGATCGCGCGCGCCGAGATCATCGACACCTCGAAGCTGTCCGGCTCCAAGATCAAGTTCGGTGCCCGCGTGAAGCTGCTGGACGAGGATACCGAGGAGGAGAAGACCTACCAGCTCGTCGGCGAGCCGGAGGCGGATGTGCGCGAGGGCCGCGTCTCGATCTCCTCGCCCATCGCCCGCGCCCTGATCGGCAAGGCCGTCGGCGACACGGTGGAGGTCACGACCCCCGGCGGCGGCAAGTCCTACGAGGTTGTCGCCGTCGAGTGGGGAGCCTGACCCTCATGCGCGTCCCCAGCCTCGCGGCCGCGTTCGGCCTCCTGGCCGGGGTCGTGCTCAGCGTTCCGGCCGCGGCGCAGGACTTCGACCGGGTCGGCGCCATCGCCGTCGATGTGCGCCCCCTAGAAGTCTATGCCCGCGGTCCGCAGACGGAGCTTCTGCGCGCGGTTCTGACCGAGGCGATGCGGCGCAGCTTCAGTGACCGCATCGTCCGCGGCGCGCCGACGCTGGTGGTGCGCGTGAGCGGCCTGTCGCTGGCCGCCTATGGCGGTGCGCAGGGTGGCGACCGCAGCAGCCTCGGCGGCAGCGGCACGACGGACTATCTCGACGGCGAGGCTTTGCTGGTCAGCCGTGGGGGCGAGATCCTCGCGCGCCATCCCCAGCTCTCGGCCCTGCCAGCGAGTTCCGGCGGCGCGTGGTACGATCCGGCCTCCGAGCGGCGGCGGGTCGCGGCCCTGGCCGAGCACTACGCGCAGTGGCTTCGGCGCAGGCTCCCGGCACAGTAGGCCGGGTTTGGTGGGATCGAAGGTTTGCGTCGCGTGAACGAACAGGGGCCGGCAAAGGCCGACGGCCGCGTACCGCCGGAACTCGCGCGGGCCCGCGCCTGGATCCTCACCGACGGCAAGGCCGGCGACGAGAACCAGTGCATCGGCATCGCCGAGGCGCTCGGCGTCCCCTACGAGACCCGACGGATTCCGGACGGCCGGCCCCTGACCTGGATGGCCCCCTGGGGGCCGATCGACCCACGGGACGCGCCGGGCCGGGCCGGCGGCCTGCTGCAAGGCCCGCTCCCCGATCTGCTGATCGCGTCGGGGCGGCGCGCCGTGCCCTATCTGCGCGCCGTGCGCCGCGCCTCGGACGAGACGACCTTTACCGCCTTCCTCAAGGATCCGCGCACCGGCCACGAGACCGCGGATTTCATCTGGGTTCCCGACTACGACGACCTGCGCGGCCCCAATGTCTTCACGACGCTCACCGCGCCGCATCCCGTCTCCCGCGCCCGGCTCGACGCGGCCCGCACGACGCCCGATCCGCGTCTCGCGCGCCTGCCCTGGCCGCGCATCGCCGTGCTGATCGGCGGAGACAGCCGGCATCTGCGCTACCGCAAAGCCGACATGCAGCGGCTCGTGCGCGATCTCACCAAGCTGGCCGATGGCGGCTGCTCGCTGATGCTGACGGTCTCCCGGCGCACGCCGCCGGACCTGCGCACGGCCCTCGAAAACCTAGTGAAGGAGAAGGGCGGCTTCTTCTGGGACGGCAGCGGCGCGAACCCCTATGTCGGCATGCTGGCGATCGCCGACCACATCGTCGTCACCTCCGATTCCGCCAACATGGTCGGCGAGGCCGCCAGCACCGGCGTGCCCCTCCTGCTGTTCGACCTGCCGCGTACCTATATCCGCCATCGGCGGATGTTCGCGGGCCTCGCCATGGCCGGCGCGCTGAAGCCGTTCATCGGGCGCCTGGAGGCGCTGCGCTACGCCCCGATCGACGCAACACCGGAGATCGCCGCGGCCCTGGCGGAGGCTTACCAGCGGCACCGCGCGCGCTTGGCAGGCGACGCTGTGGCGGCGGCGCCGCGCGCGGCCGAACCGACATCCGCCCCGCGCGGGCCGTTCTGAGACGGGCAGTTTTCCCAGCGCTCTCGGCTTTGGGAAGAAATTTTTGCCTTCCTCGTGTCAGACTCTGTGCGAGGCTACACAAACAACGAACAGCCGGCGCCCAAGGATCGGGACGCCGCTGATAGGAGACGGCACAGATGGCCCATACCCATGCGAGGCTCGTCATCATCGGTTCCGGGCCGGCCGGCTACACCGCCGCGATCTACGCCGCCCGCGCCATGGTCGAGCCCCTGCTGATCTCGGGCTTCCAGCCCGGCGGCCAACTGATGATCACGACCGATGTCGAGAATTATCCGGGCTTCGCCGACGCGATCCAGGGCCCCTGGCTGATGGAGCAGATGCGGCTCCAGGCCGAGCATGTCGGCACCAAGATCGTCTCGGAATACATCACGGCGGTCGATCTCAAGGTCCGTCCGTTCCGGCTCGAGGCCGATTCCGGCGAGACATACACCTGCGACGCGCTGATCATCGCCACCGGCGCCCAGGCGAAGTGGCTCGGCCTGCCCTCGGAGGCGAAGTTCCAGGGTTTCGGCGTCTCCGCCTGCGCCACCTGCGACGGCTTCTTCTTCCGCGGCAAGGACGTGACCGTGGTCGGCGGCGGCAATACCGCGGTGGAGGAGGCGCTGTATCTGGCCAACCTCGCCAAGTCGGTCACCGTGATCCACCGCCGCGGCGAGTTCCGGGCCGAGCGCATCCTGCAGGAGCGCCTGTTCAAGCATGCCAACGTCACGGTGAAGTGGCACCACGCGGTGGAGGAGATCTGCGGCTCCGACACGCCGCCCTCCGTCACGCATCTGCGCCTGAAGGATCTGCGCTCCGGCCAGATCGTCGAGCAGCCCACCGACGGTCTGTTCGTGGCGATCGGCCACCAGCCCGCCACGGGGATCTTCGAGGGCCAATTGCCGATGCGCCACGGCGGCTACATCACCGTGACGCCGGGCACCACCGAGACCGAAATCCCGGGCGTGTTCGCGGCCGGCGACGTCACCGACGACGTCTACCGTCAGGCGATCACCGCGGCCGGCATGGGCTGCATGGCCGCGTTGGAGGCGGAGAAGTTCCTGGCCAATCTCGATGTCGGCGAGAGCCCGGCCAAGGCGGCGGCGGAGTAGGCGCCCGGCTTCTGGGCGTTTCGCGGGCGTTTCAAGTACTATTCAAAAGAACGCCCGCTTCGCCATCGTCTCGGACACCGAGACCGGCCGGGATCAGGCGCTGTCGAAGCATTCAAGACGTTGTTCGATACGCATTTCCCTGTTGATGGCGGAAATGACGCAACCAAATTGTAAGCTTGCCGTCCTAACCTGAAAGCTGCGGGAGCCGGCAGGTTTCGCGAAGAAGCCTTTCGCCGGGCACGGCAGGGCAACAGACTGGCGTCGTGCAACGCCCGAAGGTCGTGGCCTCCCGTCGGGGTGGACTGCGACGGGCCGACCTCGACGGGCGGGAGTGACGGCCTTGGATTGGGACAAGATCCGGATTTTCCTCAACGTCGCGGAGGCCGGGAGCTTCACGCGGGCGGGCGACGACATCGGCCTCAGCCAGTCGGCGGTGAGCCGGCAGATCAGCGCCCTCGAGCGGGAGTTGAAGGCGCCGCTGTTCCACCGGCATGCCCGCGGCCTGATCCTGACCGAGCAGGGCGACCTGCTGTTTCGCGCCGCGCGCGACATGAAGCTCAGGCTGGAGAACACCCGCGCCCGCCTCGTCGAGACCAGCGAGCGCCCCTCGGGCGACCTGCGGGTGACGACGACGGTGGGTCTGGGCACCTCCTGGCTGTCGCAGCGCGTCTCCGAGTTCCTCGACCTCTATCCGGATGTGCGGATCGAGCTGGTCCTCACCAACGAGGAGCTGGACCTCGCCATGCGCGAGGCCGATATCGCGATCCGCATGCGCCGCCCGGCCCAGCCCGACCTGATCCAGCGTCGGCTGTTCACGGTGCATTATCACGCCTTCGCGAGCCCCGATTACGTCAAGCGTTTCGGTGAGCCCAAAACCATCAGCGACCTCGACGAGCACCGCCTCGTCTCGTTTGGCGGCAACGAGCCGTCTTATCTGCTCGCGACCCACTATCTCGCCAGCATCGGCCGCGAGGGGGACGAGCGCCGTCCGGTCCACTTCACGGTCAACAACATCACCGCCCTTCACAAGGCGATGGAGGCGGGCGTCGGCGTCGGCATCCTGCCGGACTACGCCGTCGACGGGAACGAGAGCCTCGTCCAGGTGCTGCGCGAGAGCGAGATGCCGACGATGGAGAGCTATCTCGTCTATGCCGAGGAGATGCGCTCGGTCGCCCGCGTCCAGGCGTTTCGCGATTTCCTCGTGAACAAGGCACAACGCTGGACTTATTGAAAGCGTGGCCGAGCCACCGGCCGGCAACCGCCCTTGTCGCGCACCGACGCACTCGTCTAAGACCGCCCCTCCTGCCGGGCGGTTCGCGAAGCCTCCGGCCGACGCAGCCGGACGGCATGATCGCGATTCACTGCCTCAATGGGCCGAACCTCAATCTCCTGGGCCAGCGCGAGCCGGGGATCTACGGCGCCGCCACGCTCGCCGACATCGAGCAAAACCTGCGGGAGCAGGCGGCTCGCCTCGATATCGCCCTGACCTTCCGTCAGACGAATCACGAGGGCGAACTCGTGACGTTCGTGCAGGAGGCCGGCGCCGCCGGGGCCGGGGTGCTCATCAACGCCGCCGCCTACACGCACACCTCGATCGCGCTCCGTGACGCGATCAAGGGGTCGGGGGTGACGGCGGTGGAGATCCACCTCTCCAACGTCCATGCCCGCGAGGACTTCCGCCACGTCTCGCGGATTGCACCGGTCTGCGCCGGTTTGATTTCGGGCTTCGGTGCCCACAGTTACGTCCTGGGGCTCGACGCCCTCGCCCATCTCCTGCGCGGACGCACCCCGTCCGCCTCCTGACCTCAGAACTACGAGCCGATGGCCAAGAACGAACCCTTCGATCCCGAATTGGTGCGCGAACTCGCCCGGATGGTCGCCGAGACCGATCTGACCGAGATCGAGGTCGAGAAGGGCGATCTGCGCATCCGCGTCGCCCGAAAGATCGAGACGGTCTCGGTTCAGGTGGCGCCCTCGGCCCCGGCCGCTGCGGCGGCACCGGTCGCGGCGCCGCCCGCCGCCCTGGCGCCGGCCCCCGCCAAATCCGGCGCGGGCCATCCCGGCGCCGTGCCCTCGCCTATGGTCGGCACCGCCTATCTGCGCCCCTCGCCGGACGCGAAGCCGTTCATCGAGATCGGCACGAAGGTCCAGGCGGGCGACAAGCTGCTGCTGGTCGAGGCCATGAAGACCTTCAACGAAATCGTCGCGCCCCGCGCCGGTACGGTGACCGCCATCTTCATCGAGGATGGGATGCCGGTCGAGTACGGCGAAGCCCTCCTCGTTCTCGAGTAGCCGCCCCGCGATGTTCGACAAGATCCTGATCGCCAACCGCGGCGAGATCGCACTCCGCATTCTGCGGGCCGCGAAGGAGCTCGGTATCGCCACCGTGGCGGTCCACTCGACCGCCGACGCCGACGCCATGCATGTGCGGCTGGCCGACGAGAGCGTCTGCATCGGCCCGCCGGCCGCCCGCGACAGCTACCTCAATATCCCCTCGATCATCGCCGCCTGCGAGATCACCGGGGCGGACGCCGTGCATCCCGGCTACGGCTTCCTGTCGGAGAACGCCCGGTTCGCCGAGGTTCTGGCGCATCACAATATCGGCTTCATCGGCCCCAAGGCGGAGCATATCCGCATCATGGGCGACAAGATCGAGGCCAAGCGCACCGCCAAGCGCCTCGGCATTCCCTGCGTGCCGGGCTCGGAGGGTGGCGTCACCGATCCGGACGAAGCCAAGCGCGTGGCCGCCGAGATCGGCTATCCCGTGCTGGTGAAGGCCGCCTCGGGCGGCGGTGGGCGCGGCATGAAGGTCGCCCGCTCCGAAAGCGAGCTGGAGCAGGCCCTCGACATGGCCCGCACCGAGGCCAAGGCCGCCTTCGGCGACGATGCGGTCTATCTCGAGAAGTACCTGACCAAGCCCCGCCATATCGAGGTGCAGATCCTCGGCGACGGGCATGGGCAGGCGGTGCATCTGGCCGAGCGCGACTGCTCGCTGCAGCGCCGCCACCAGAAGGTCTGGGAGGAAGGCGGCTCGCCCGCCCTCAACGAAGAGATGCGCGCCGAGATCGGCGGCATCTGCGCCAACGCCATGCGCGAACTCGGCTATCTCGGCGCCGGCACCATCGAGTTCCTCTACGAGGACGGGCGGTTCTACTTCATCGAGATGAACACCCGCATCCAGGTGGAGCACCCCGTCACCGAGATGATCACCGGGATCGATCTCGTGAACGAGCAGATCCGGGTCGCCGCCGGCGGCGGCCTGTCGGTGGCTCAGGAGGATATCAAGGTCGAGGGCCATGCCATCGAGTGCCGGATCAACGCCGAGCACCCGTCGACCTTCCGACCCTCGCCGGGGCTGATCACCTATTTCCACCCGCCGGGCGGCCTCGGGGTTCGGGTCGATTCGGCCGCCTTCCAGGGCTACCGGATTCCGTCGAACTACGACTCGCTGATCGGCAAGCTGATCGTGCACGGGCGCACCCGCAACGAGTGCCTGATGCGCCTGCGCCGGGCCCTCGACGAGTTCGTGGTCGATGGCATCGACACCACCCTGCCGCTGTTCCGCACGCTGGTGCGCAATGCCGACGTGCAGAACGGCCTCTACGACATCCACTGGCTCGAAGGCTTCCTGGCCCGCGAGGAGCTGAACGGCGTCGAGACGCGGCGCTGAGAAAGCGGGGCGGCTGGCTCTCACCGGCACGCCCGCGGCCTCCGGACGGCTGGTGTTCGCGCCCGGAGCGCGCGACAACGCTTCGATGCACGACAGGCCGACCGTGGACATCACGCCCGACATCCTGCTCAAGGCCTATGCCGCCGGGATCTTCCCGATGGCCGAGGATGCGGACGATCCGACGATCTACTGGGTCGAGCCCCGCGCCCGCGGGGTGCTGCCCCTCGACCGTTTCCACGTGCCCAAGCGCCTCGCCCGCACCGTGCGCTCCGACGGGTTCGAAGTCGTCAGCGACCGGGATTTCGAGGCGGTGATCGAGGGCTGCGCCGCCCCGCGCCGGGATACCGACCGCACCTGGATCAACGCCCGCATCCGCGACCTCTACGGCGCGCTGTTCGATCTCGGGCATTGCCACACGATCGAGGTCTACCACGAAGGGCGCCTCGCGGGCGGGCTCTACGGTGTCTCGCTCGGGGCGGCCTTCTTCGGCGAGAGCATGTTCCACGAGGTGCGCGACGCCTCGAAGGTCGCCCTGGTCCACCTCGTCGCCCGACTGCGCTCCGGCGGCTATCGGCTCGCCGACACGCAGTTCCTGACCGAGCACCTGAGCCAGTTCGGCGTCGAGGAAATGCCGCGGCACGTCTACAAGCGTCACCTCGCCGCCGCGATCACCGAGCGGGCCGAGTGGGGGCCGCCGGACCGGGTCTTTCGCGGCGCCGAAGCCCTGGCCGCCCTCGGGATCGGGAGCGGCGCGTCCTAATCGAGGTTTCGAAAGGACAAGTCCTTTCGCGGGTCCAGGGCAGAGCCCTGGAACAACATAGGGGCGCTGCCCCGATACCCCGCCAAAGGGATGATCCCTTTGGGATCCCGTTCTTTCAGGCAGGGATAGGTTCGAGCCGCAGCAGGCGGCTCGCGAGCGCCGCGGCCGCCTGCGGGTCGGTCCGTACAGCCTCACCGAGCAAGCCGTCGATGACGAGCGCGGCGATGCCATGGACGATCGCCCAGGATCGCAGGGCTTCGTCGGCGGCGGCTGCCCCCGGCACCAGCGTCGCAACCCGCTCGGCCAGCACCGCGTAGGCGGCGGCGGAAGCCTCGCACAACGCTTGAGGCCGTTCGGAACGCGCGCCGCCGAACATCAGGCGAAACAATCCGGGCTGCGCACAGGCGAAGGCGACGTAGGCCGCCCCTTGCGCGTAGAGGGCCTCGCGTCCCGCCCCTCCCCGATCCGCCGCCTCCAGGGCCGCGCGCAGCCGCTCGAAGCCGACGATGGCCACCGCTGCGAGCAGGGCGTCCTTGTCCGGGAAGTGCCGATAGGGCGCCATCGCCGAGACACCCGCCCGGCGCGCGGTTTCGCGCAGGCCGAGCGAGGCCGGATCGCCCCCCTCCTCCAAGATCGACAGACCCGCCGCGACCAGGGCCTCGCGCAGGTCGCCGTGATGGTAGCTGCCCTTGCTAGGGTTGGCCTCGCCCTTAGATGTTGACACTGTAAGCAGCCCGCCTATGATTACACCGTAAACATGAAATTGGTGCCATGCAGACATCGGATACGCAAGCGGCCGCGAACGGCCGCCCCGCACGGGATTCGGTCGATCTCTCGGCCTATCCGGGCCTCGTCGTGGTCTATCTCGGCTTTCGCGTCGGACGGCTGCGGGGCTTGAAGGCGTTGCTCGGCATCGGGCGCGGGCTGGCCCAGATGCAGCGCGAGCGGCCGGATGGGCTGCTGGCGCACGAGAACCTTGTCTACGGCCTTAACCATATCGGCATGCGGCAGTACTGGCGCGATCTGGACAGCCTGGAGTCCTTCACCCGCTCGGACCCGCACAAGACGTGGTGGCGGGATTTCGGCCGCGATCCGGCCGGCAACGGCTTCTGGCACGAGGCCTACCGGCTCTCGGGCGGGATGGAGGCGATCTATGTCGGCATGCCGCGCCCGATCGGGCTCGCCTCCTTCGCCGCCACCCGCCCGCCACTCGGTCCCTTCATGACCTCGCGGCAGCGGCTGGCGTCGTAGAGCGTATTCCGACGAAGTGGTCACCGGTTCGTCGAAAGAATGCGCGTCAAACCACAGACCGAGAGCCGTTTCGACCTGATGCCATCAGGTCGGAACGGCTCCTGGGCTGCTTAGCGGAAGATCGCGTCGAAGATCGATTGCGGCTCGCGCGGCGGCGGCGGGGCCGCGGCCGGACCCTCGTTGTTCGGGAAGAACTTGCGCGAGGGCTTCTGCTTGGGCTGGACCGGCACGCCGCGCGGCCCCTCGACATCGACCTGACCGTTCTGGTTGACCTGCGAGGCCGTCTTGGTCGGGTCCGCGCCCTTCTTCTTTGGTTTGTCCTGACGCGAGGCGAGCGCGGGCACGTCCTCCTGCTCCTTCGCCTCGGCGATCACGTCGCTGCCGCCCTTACAATCGGTCAGCCACACATCGTAGATCGGGTGCTCGATGGCGTGCAGACCGGGGCTCGACGCGAACATCCAGCCGGTGAAGATGCGCCGGTACTTGCTGTCCAGCGTCACCTCATCGACCTCGAGGAAGGCCGTGGTCTTCGGCGTCTCGGTAGGGGGCCGCGAGTAGCAGACCCGCGGCGTCATCTGCAGCGCGCCGAACTGCACCGTCTCGTCGATGGCGACCTCGAAGGTCACGATCCGGCCGGTGATCTTGTCGAGGCCGGAGAACACCGCGGTCGGGTTCTTGATCTTGTCGGCGGAGGCCGGCAGCGCGCAGAGCACCAGGGCGAGCGTGCCGAGCGCGGTCCGGCGCAGGATCGTTGCGGGGATGCGGCTCAAGGCGCCCTCTTGAGTCTGGCGCCGGCCATCGTGGCCGGCAAACGGTGCGGCCGTTCCAACACCCCAAGGGTGGTGGAAAAAGGGCGGCCGGGCCGGGATGCTCTGAAGTTCCAACCGGGCTGCACAGCGACCGCCCTGCGGCGAAGCGCGGTCGGCCCGGCGCGCGGCGAGGCTTCGACTACTCGGCGGGCGTCCACGGCACGTAGTCGCCGGTCGCGGCCGGGCGCTGGCCCCAGGAGAGCTGCGAGCCCTTCGGCCGGTAGGCGGCTGCCGTGCCGGTGAGGTTCTCCTCATGGGCCTTCTGCCACTCGCGAGGCTGATAATCCTCCTCGCTCGGGGCGACGTCGCCGTTGTGGCACAGCCACGCCCGCCAGCCCGGCGGCACGCGGGAGGCGTCGGCATAGCCGTTATAGACGACCCAGCGCCGCTCCGGGCCGACCGAGCGGTCGATCAGCGGGCCCAGCGCCTTGTAGTATTTGTTGCCCAGCTCGTCCGAGCCGACGAACTGGCCGCTGCGCGCGGTATAGAGCGCGAGCGACATCGTCTGCCCGTTCCACCAGGTGAAGATGCGCAGCAGCGTGTCCTTGAGGGCCATGATTCCTCCGGCGAGCGACGGACCCGCGGTGCCGTCGCCGCGGTCGTTATGGTCGTCACGCGCGTATGAGTCCAGCACTCCGGGCCGCTGTCGCATTTACGGCACGCTCCCCCTGTCTCGCGCACCCGTTAACCCTGTCCGGCCCTGTCGCGGGCGGCCAAACCCACCGCCTTCCCTGTGGACCGAAAAAATTTCCCGGCGGATTCGATCAAGCCGAAAGGCCACTTAGCGAACCGACTGGAATATCCACAGGTTTATGACGCAGGACACAACATCTAGCGCGGAACACGGGTAGCCGGCACTAGTTATTGACGCAGATGGCCGCTCGGACGTAAGGTCCGTGCATCGCTTCGAACGGTTCGGCGGGGTTTGGGAAAACCCCGTTTCCGCATGATCGGACAGGGTCCCACGTCGTCTGCTGCGGGCCCCGAACCGGCCGAGGCACATCCAGTTTTTCATCCATGATCCGCGGCCTGCGCCGCGGCACGGGGTCGCTTGGCTCCGAGGGAGAGGGATTCATGCGGTTCGAGCGGCGCTACACCACGGCAGGCCAATCGCCCTACGCAACCATCGCCTTCCGCAAGGCGGTGAGCGAGATTCGCAACCCGGACGGCTCGATCGTCTTCCGGCTCGACGACATTTCCGTGCCGGAGAGCTGGAGCCAGGTCGCCGCCGACGTGCTGGCGCAAAAGTATTTCCGCAAGGCCGGCGTCCCGGCCCGCCTGAAGAAGGTGGAGGAGAACAGCGTTCCCTCCTTCCTCTGGCGCGCCGTGCCGGATGAGGCCGCTCTTGCCGAACTGCCCGAGGAGGAGCGCTTCGTCTCCGAGATCTCGTCCACCCAGGTGTTCGACCGGCTCGCCGGCTGCTGGACCTATTGGGGCTGGAAGGGCGGCTACTTCTCCTCCGAGGAAGACGCCGCCGCCTTCATGGACGAGCTGCGCTTCATGCTCGCCCGCCAGATGGTGGCGCCGAACTCGCCGCAATGGTTCAACACCGGCCTGCACTGGGCCTACGGCATCGACGGGCCGAGCCAGGGCCACTTCTACTGCGACCCGAAGACCGGCGTGCTGACGAAGTCGGCCACCGCCTACGAGCACCCGCAGCCGCATGCCTGCTTCATCCAGTCCGTGCAGGACGACCTCGTGAACGAGGGCGGCATCATGGATCTGTGGGTGCGCGAAGCGCGCCTGTTCAAGTACGGCTCGGGCACCGGCTCGAATTTTTCGATGCTGCGCGGGGAGAACGAAAAACTCGGCGGCGGCGGCAAGTCGTCCGGCCTGATGTCCTTCCTCAAGATCGGTGACCGCGCGGCGGGCGCGATCAAGTCGGGCGGCACCACGCGGCGCGCCGCCAAGATGGTGATCGTCGATATCGACCATCCCGATGTCGAGAACTTCATCGACTGGAAGGTCAAGGAAGAGCAGAAGGTCGCCGCGCTGGTGACCGGCTCCAAGGTCGTCTCCAAGCACCTCACCGCGGTGATGAAGGCCTGCACCCAGTGCGAGGCTGAGGGCGACGCCTGCTTCGACCCCGAGCGCAACCCGGCGCTCAAGCGCGAGATCAAGGCCGCCCGCAAGGCGATGGTGCCGGACTCCTACATCAAGCGCGTCGTGCAGTTCGCCCGCCAGGGCTTCACCAAGATCGATTTCCCCGTCTACGACACCGATTGGGATTCGGAGGCCTACCTCACGGTCGCCGGCCAGAACTCCAACAACTCGGTCTCGCTGACCGACGAGTTTCTGCGCGCGGTGGAAGCGGACGGGCCGTGGAGCCTGACCTCGCGCACCACGGGCAAGGTCGTGAAGACCCCCCAGGCGCGCGACCTGTGGGAGAAGATCGGTGAGGCGGCCTGGGCCTCGGCCGATCCGGGCCTGCACTTCAACACCACGATGAATGACTGGCACACCTGCCCGGAGGGCGGGCGGATCCGGGCCTCGAACCCGTGCTCCGAGTACATGTTCCTCGACGACACGGCCTGTAACCTCGCCAGCGCCAACCTGCTGACGATGTACGATCGTCAGGCCAAGCATTTCGACGTCGCGGCCTTCGAGCACCTCAACCGGCTCTGGACCGTGGTGCTCGAAATCTCGGTGATGATGGCGCAGTTTCCCTCGAAGGAGATCGCCGAGCTTTCCTACAAGTACCGGACGCTGGGCCTCGGCTACGCCAATATCGGCGGCCTGCTGATGACCATGGGCCTGCCCTACGATTCCGATAAGGGCCGAGCGCTGGCCGGCGCGCTGACCGCGATCATGACGGGCGTGGCCTATGCCACCTCCGCCGAGATGGCGGCCGAACTCGGCACCTTCGAGGCCTACCCGGACAACGCCGCGCACATGCTGCGGGTGATCCGCAACCATCGCCGCGCGGCGCATGGCGAGGCCACCGGCTACGAGGGCCTGAACGTCAGCCCCGTGCCGCTCGACCACGCCAACATCCCGCAGGCCGATATCGGCGCCCATGCCCGCGCGGCCTGGGACCGGGCGCTGTCGCTCGGCGAGCAGCACGGCTACCGCAACGCGCAGGCCACCGTGATCGCGCCGACCGGCACGATCGGCCTCGTGATGGATTGCGACACCACCGGCATCGAGCCCGATTTCGCCCTGGTGAAGTTCAAGAAGCTCGCAGGCGGCGGCTACTTCAAGATCATCAACCGCGCCGTGCCGGACGCCCTGCGGGCGCTGGGCTACCGCGAATCCGAGATCGCCGAGATCGAGGCTTACGCCGTCGGCCACGGCTCCATGGGCCAGGCGCCCGCGGTCAATCCGGGGTCGCTGCGCGCCAAGGGCTTCCCGGACGACAAGATCGCGGCGGTGGAAGCGGGGTTGAAGTCGGCCTTCGACATCAAGTTCGTGTTCAACCGCTGGAACCTCGGCGACGACTTCCTCAAGGACACCCTCAAGGTGCCGGCGGAGAAGCTCGCCGACCCGACCTTCGAGCTGCTGCCCTTCCTCGGCTTCTCGAAGCGCGAGATCGAGGCCGCCAACACCCATGTCTGCGGAGCGATGACGCTGGAGGGCGCGCCCTTCCTCAAGCCCGAGCATTACGCGGTGTTCGATTGCGCCAACCCGTGTGGGCGCACCGGCAAGCGCTACCTCTCGGTCGAGAGCCACATCCACATGATGGCCGCGGCGCAGCCCTTCATCTCGGGGGCGATCTCCAAGACCATCAACATGCCCAACGACGCCACGGTCGAGGATTGCAAGGCGGCCTACCTGCTGTCCTGGCGCCTCGCGCTCAAGGCGAACGCCCTCTACCGCGACGGCTCCAAGCTCTCGCAGCCGCTCAACTCGGCGCTGATCGCCGATGACGAGGAGGAGGCCGACGAGGCTCTGGAGGCGATCATCCAGGCTCCGGCCGCCGCCAAGGCGACGGCAGCCGCCGAGAAGATCGTCGAGCGGGTGATCGAGCGCATCGAGCGGATCCGCTCGCGCGAAAAGATGCCGGACCGCCGCAAGGGCTACACCCAGAAGGCGGTCGTCGGCGGGCACAAGGTCTACCTGCGCACCGGCGAGTACGATGACGGGCGCCTCGGCGAGATCTTCATCGACATGCACAAGGAAGGCGCGACCTTCCGAAGCCTGATGAACAACTTCGCCATCGCGATCTCGCTCGGCCTCCAATACGGCGTGCCGCTGGAGGAATACGTCGAGGCCTTCACCTTCACCCGCTTCGAGCCGGCGGGCTTCGTGCAGGGCAACGACGCGATCAAGAACGCGACCTCGCTGCTCGACTACGTGTTCCGCGAACTGGCGGTCTCGTATCTCGGCCGGACCGACCTCGCCCACGTCAACCCGGCCGAGATCGGCGGCACGGTGCTCGGCGGCGGCGAGGGCGACACCACCCGCGAAGCCGGCAAGCCGGCGCCCGCGGCCTCCACGGTCGTCTCCCGCGGCCTGCTGCGCGGCTCGGCTGACCGGCTCACCCTGATCCAGGGCGGCCCGGCCGGCGCCACGACGGGCGTCGCCGCCGCCGCCACGGGCCAGACGGCCCCGGCCGGCGGCACGGTCCACGCCGTGCGGGGCGCGACCGCCCTCAAGGCGGAGCCGCAGAGCCTCGGCAGCATCGAAGCGCTGCCCTTCGCCAAGCCGGAGCCCAAAGCGGAGCGGAGCGTCGCCGACCGCCGGGCCGAAGCGAAGATGAAGGGCTATGTCGGCGAGGCCTGCCCCGAATGCGCGAACTTCACGCTGGTCCGCAACGGCACCTGCCTGAAGTGCGACACCTGCGGGCAAACCACGGGGTGCTCCTGATTATTCCGGGCACTCTGAATGTAGCCTGAGGCAAAAGATGAGCACTGTAGGAGAATAGATGGTTTTCAAGCGCCCCTCCTGCGGCGCGAGGCATAAGATGTTTGGAATTGCTTCTTGGGAGGCCCTGCTTGAGAGGCAAAATTTTCCGAGCCTGCCCTTAGGTTTATTCTCACAGCATGTGCCGATGCAGGAAGCCTGTCGGTCGAAGTACATTCACCTCGACCGACAGGCTTCCGTAGAGCGGGTCGTGTGATGAAAGTTTGAGCTCACCTTCATCCAGTCTCCTCTTGAGCAGAGGTTAATAGCTTCGACTGAATAGGTTCCAGGCTGCCATTGGGATGGCAGCCTGGAACGGCGCGGGGAACAAAACGTGAAAGCTTAGCTGTTGCGCCCGGCCGAAGCTGGACGAGCGTCATCGTCGCTCGCGCAGCCTGGGTTTCCAGTGTCGGGCTCAGCCAATCATTGTGGCATCGCAGCCATTACGATTTCTAGGAATAATCATGCAAAACCGTAGCCTTGGAATAAGTATGTTCCTTGAGAAATATTGTCCCGACCCGGCTGTGTTAACAGCCGCCCTCCACGACGAGCTTCGGGTTCAGACGCTCCACGAGGGCCAAGCCCTCTGTTCAGGCAGTGAAGAGGCGGACTGCCTCTGGATCGTCGAGGAGGGACTGCTTCAGGTCATGGCCGGCGGCCCCATCGCCCGCCGCGAACGGGGCGAGATAATCGGCGAGATGGCATTCCTACGGGGCGCGCCCGGCTCCTCACCCGTACGCGGCAACGACGTTGTGGCAGCCTACCGATCCAAGGTGTGGAGGATCGACCGATCGACAATCGACGCACTCGCCGGGGAAACCAGGGCCCTTTGGTACGAGACCGTCGCGCGGGCCCTGGTCGCGAAACTCGACGAGGCGAGCCTGCAGAGGGCGAGCCAGGCGCGGGATCTCAACAGGGGTGACCGGGCTATCGCGCGCTTGGTCTGCCCGGAGGGCGTGCAGGCGACCAGCGCCATCCTACTCAATGGCGCGGAGGCCATCCCGCCGGTCAAGAGGATGGCCGTGATCTGGTTCAGCGACCTCTCGGGCTTCTCCGCCCACTCCGAGGGGCGGGACGCCGTCGAGGTGGGAGCCACCCTCCGTCGGCTTACGGACCCGCAGGTGGAGGAGATTCAGCGGTCGAACGGGCAGGTCGATAAGCATATGGGCGATGCGGTGATGGCTTTCTGGCTATGCCCGGACGCCCCTCGCCTCAGTAAGGGCGTTGCCGGAGCCACAAGGGCGGCGCTCGAGGCCGCCCGCCGCGTCCAGGCGGCAGCAGCGGAAGCCTCGGCGCCAGTAGGCATCCGGATCGGCCTGCACCTGGGGGAGGTATCCGTCGGCGACTTCGGTGGCGGCGACCGCATCGCCTTCACCATCGTCGGCCAACCCGTCAACGAGGCGGCGCGATACGAGCAGTTCAAGCCCGACACCCAACAGTCGGGCGGGCGGGTCCGCGTCAGCGACGCGGTCTTCGAGCTACTCCCCAATGACGTTCGCGCCTCCTTTCTGCCGAGCCCGGTCGAATTCTTCGACAAGCACCGCAAGCGCTTCGTCGCCTTCCTGTCCTCGAATTAGCCTTGGGTGCCGACATGGCCTGGGATCCGATCCGAAGCCGAAACCGCATCGCGCGGTTCATGACGACCGTACCGCAGTCGGCCATCGACGTGCGAACCTTTGACCAAACGTACCTCTTGCAGCGTGTTCGGGACGCGCAGGCCCGCGGCAAGAGGCTCGGCTTCGATGAGTCGCCTATCTTTGCCGTCCCGCGGAACCGCGCGGTTCTCGTCGATGGTGTGCACGTCTACGTCCAGTTGCTCGACTACCACGATCGGCTTCAGGATCAGGGCCGCGAGACCGAAGCCAGCCATAAGCGCGTCCTACAGTTCCTGCACCTCCACTACTCGGCAACCGATAGGGTCGTGGAGGAGTTCGAGGCGCAGCGCGTCGACTACCACGGCCCCCGGCTGCACGCCGTCCTGGTGACGCCCGTCGGGGACGAGCGCCAACGCGTCCTCCGGGCCGTCGCATTCGCAGTGACCTTGAAGGAGACGATTGAGGCCGCCGGCCAGAACATCGGCGGCGCCCGCCTCCAGACCCGGGTCAGGATTGGTATCGACACGGGGCGTGCGGTCGCCGTGAGCAGCGGTCGGGGCGCGGATATGGAGCCGCTCTTCCTCGGCAGCCCGGCCAACCAAGCAGCCAAGCTGGCAGAGGGTGACCATCCCGGCATCTATCTCAGCGACCGCGCCCGCGAGGTTCTGGGCGAACCAAGCGTCGGCTGGGCCTCGGAGCGCTCCACCTCGCTCGCGGAGGACCGTCAATACGGGCTTGCCAACGCGGGCTACGGCCAGGCGTGGTCCGGCCTCGATCCGGCGCCGATCCGGGCACGGGTGCTCGCCGCGGTCCGCGCTCTGCAAACGGACATGGATCTGACCGCGCTCACCTCCCCCGAGGCGACGTTCCGCTTCCACCGCCACGAGCCGCCGCTCAAGACCATCGACTTCGCCGAGTTGATGCCGAGCCGTTCGATCAGGATGGGGCTCGCCTCGGTCTTCGCCGATCTATCCGGCTTCACCGCCTACGTGGACGCGTGCATCAGGGGTCGACGCATCGCCGAGATGACGGCGAACCTGCACGTCATCCGGGGCGAGCTGGCGGCCTGCGCCCGGGACGACTTCGGCGCCAGGAAGGTACGCTTCATCGGCGATTGCCTCCACGGCCTTGTGGCCGTGGGCACGCGGCTGGCGACCGAGCCGGCGAGTACGGTGGACGCCGCCGTCATGCTCTCCGGGGGCCTTCGCTCCTCGTTCAACCTCTGCAAGGCGACGCTGCCCGGCATCCGCGAGATGGGCATCGCAATAGGCTCGGAGTTCGGGGAGACCCCGGTCAGCAGGGTGGGCATCCGGGGCGACAGGAGCGTCCGTTGCGCCACCAGCAAGGCAGTCTCGACCTCCGAGGCCATCCAGTCCGACCTGAACGGACGGCAGACTGCCCTCGGGCCGAACGCACTCGCCAACGCCTCCCCGGCGGTCAGGCGGGCATTCGGGGCCGGACCGGTCTATGACATGGACCACGACCGGGCCGGTCACGTCGTCACGCCGGCCCCTGCCCCGTCGGTGGCGAGGCCGGCGGCGCTCTCGTCCGGCCTGCTGATCTCCCAGGGCGCGACCGCTGCCGGATCTGTGCGGGAGCGAGGCAGCGGACGCCATGCATGAGGCGTCGATCCGGCGGCATGCGGCTGTCGAGAGGGTTCGCGAGTGCCTCCGGGAACTGCACGGTGTCGACCCGACACCGTTGGGACGAAGGGCCCTCGCCGCATACCACCACCGTTTCCGGATAAAGTCGGGTTGGCGACTGCCCGTCGACTTCGGCGAACCGCATCCACGGCACATCGACGTGCTGATACCCGAGGGTTTCCCGCTCGTACGACCGCAGTTCGGCCTGCTGGAACGGCCGCCGTTCCTCACGTGGCCCCACGTCGAGCGCGATGGCAGCCTGTGCCTACTCGCCAACATGAGCGAATTCGATCCCGACGATCCGGCCGGAGTGGTGGTCCGGCTGCTCGGAAAGAGCTGCACCCTCGTTCGGGACCTCTTGGAAGGGGGCATGGTGGAGAGGGACTTCCTCGATGAGTTCCTCACCTACTGGCGCTACGATCGGAACGCCTCGGACGGACGCCTGACGAGCATCCTGCGGCTAGAGCGGCCGTCACGCGAGATCGCCGTCTGGCAGACCACGGGCATCCGCCTGCTCGGAGACACCGAGGAGCAGGTCACGGGTTGGCTGCGGAACCGTTATGGAGACAAAGTCCTCCGCCCGTCGCGACTGCAAAAGGGCCTGCTCGTGTGGCTCGACCGGCCGATGCTGCCGTCCGAGTACCCGAGGACGGCGCGGGACGTGCAGGTCTTGGTGGAGAAGTGTGGCGGCGAGGCACCGCGTCTCCTATCGGACCTCGTCTCCGCGCGGCCGGACAGCATCGTCACGGTCATCGCCGCGGAGGGACGGTTCGGCCCTGGGATTGTGACGGCCGCTATCGCGCCCCCGCGGGGCGCACGCAGCTGCGGCGGCTCGACAGCGCCACTTTACGACGGCTTCCGGCCCTCACGCCTGCCGAGCGGACTGCTGGTACGGCGATACCTTGGCAGCGATCCCGTCGTGCGCGACGAGCCGGCGCGAGCGGATGCCCCTTGGATCCACGGTCGCGGGCACGATCTGCGCACGGAACGGCTGACAGGCGCGACGGTCACGGTCTTGGGCTGTGGATCGGTCGGCGCGCCGGTGGCGGTCGCGCTCGCGCAGGCGGGCGTCGGGCACCTGAATCTTATCGACCATGATGCACTTGATTGGGCCAACGTCGGGCGCCATCCGCTCGGCGCCGCCTGCGTGCGCGGGAACAAGGCGGAAGGGCTGGCTGCGAAGCTGCGGATTGACTACCCGCACGGGAAATTCGATGCCTTCCCGGTCGTGGCGCAGGCGATGTTGGCCGTCGATGAAGGAACGCTCCGGGGAAGTCACCTCATCGTGTCGGCGATGGGGGATTGGCGCGCGGAAAGCCAACTCAATGACTGGCAGTGCCGGCTGGGCAGGCCGATGCCCGTCGTCTACGGCTGGACCGAGGCGCACGCTGTCGCGGGGCATGCGGTGGCCATCACGCCTGGGGGTGGCTGCCTCAGGTGCGGGCTGGACCGGACGGGGGTACCCCATTTCCGGGTGGTGGCTTGGCCCGACGAGCGGGCAGTCGCTTTTGAAGAGCCCGCTTGCGGCGCCCACTATCAGCCGTACGGGCCTGTCGAGCTCGGGTTCGTCACGTCGCTGGTCGCCCAGCTGGCCCTGGACTGCCTCCTGGGGAAGGTGACGCGTCCGTGCCATAGGATTCATGCCGCGCGGCGTGCTTCGCTCACCGAGGCGGGCGGCCGTTGGTCCGACCGGTGGATCGACCAGTACCCCACCATGACCGAGGGTGGAGTGCAGGTCGAGCGGGAATGGTTATCCGGAACCTGCGCGGCGTGTTCGGCATCCAAGATCGCGTGACGGGTATTGAGTACCTGGCAACGTCGGGCGGGCGACTGTACTGCCGCATGTAGTTTGCCTGTCGGACGATGCCGATCGCAACCATGCCCAGAACAATCTAGACATAGATTACAGCCTTTAGAAGAAGCGTATGATGAGACGCCTCAACGCCGATCCACAGTTTGACCTCTTCCGGACCGTTCACCCTGCCTGTTCGGATGTCGGCTTGGGAGGTGATTCCGTTGAAACACTTGATGGCTGCCGCGATCACCGTCGGACGGAATGGGCGTTTGTCGTTGGGCTTGTGATCCGCCCCCACTGAAGTGGTCCGCCCTGAGGTATGGCTTTAAGGTCCGAATGGAGTTGCCCCGGTTTGTGGTCCACGGCCTATGCAAGTTCTCGGGCTGTGACAGCTTGGTTGGCGAAGGCTCGGGGCGTCAAGCCGCCCAGGGCCGTGTGGGGGCGATCTTCGTTGTAGTGGCACCTCCAGTCCTCGATGCGCTCGCGGGCATCGGCCAGCGACAGGAACCACAGTATGAGCATGGCCGACTGCTGTCGCAGTGCGATGTTTTCCGTCAACTCAATCTCAAGCGCTGCCGCAGGCAAGCCGGCGGAGCGGAGTGCGTCCTCGACGACCTCGACGAGGTCGCCAGCCACCAACTGCTCGGCGAAGAGGTTCACGCCCAGGCGCAACTCGAACCCAGCCTTGCGCCAGGACGCGGCCTGTCGGCAAGCCTCGCCGATGATCCACGCCCCTACTGTGCGAGCGTGCCGGCTTGCTTCGAGCGTCTCCAGGAATACCGCGGGCGTCAGCAAGCCACGCTCAGGATGCCGCCAGCGGATGAGGGCTTCCGCTCCCACGAGCATGCCATCAGCGAGGCGAACCTGCGGCTGGTAGTGGAGTTCGAACTCGCCACACAGAGCCGCTCGTTCGACCTCATCCTCCAAGAGGCGCCGGGCTTCATACTCCTCCCGGTCACGCGCCGTGAAAGTCCGCACTACCCCGCCCCCAGCGGCCTTCGCCGCGTAGAGCGCCAGGTCAGCGTTGGCGAGCAGCTTCTCCGGACTGTCGTATTCACCGGCGGTGGCGGCGACGACGCCGGCACTCGCGACGATCGGCAGCACATGCCCTCTGACCAGGAAGGATCGCTCACCTAGGCTTCCCAGCATCCGCCGGGCGGTAGTCTCGGCGGATGCACCCACCGACGCTCCGGAAATTAAGGCCACGAACTCATCTCCCCCAAGGCGTGCGAGCGTTCCGTCACTGCCGAGGGCATGAGCCAAGCGCGTCGCCGCCTCGCGCAGCAACTCGTCGCCTGCGCCATGGCCGAAGGTGTCGTTGACGTGCTTGAAGCCATCCAGATCCAGCAGGACCACGGCGAGTGGCTCACCGCTCGCTAAGGCACTTGCCGTCATCTCCCAGAAGCTCCTGCGGTTCGGCAGGTCTGTCAGCGGGTCCTGATAGGCAAGGCGGCGGAGCTCCTCCTGTGCTCGAACCTGCTCGGTCACGTTCCTGGTGAAGGTGACAATGCCGCCGTTCGATGAAGGGAAGACATTGGCTTCGAGGTGGCCGCCGACGGTCTCGTTATGGAAGGTGACTTTTGTGGGAGCACGTTCGCTCATGACCCTCCGGAAGGCGTCCCAGACCGGACCGCCGACCAGCTCCGGGAACGCTTCCCAAAGATGCTTACCGACCAGCTCTCGGCCTTCTAGGTGCGCGCGGGCGCGCCCGTTGATGAAGGTCACATGCTAGGTCTTGTCGATGGCCCAGACGCTGTCAGTCGTGCTCTCGAGGGCATCGCGAAGCCGCTTCTTCCGCTTGGCGACCGCTTCAGCCATGTCGTCGAAGGCGCGCCCGAGTTGCGCGATTTCACTTACGGCCTCGACTGCACCTGCGCAGGCTTGGCCATCGCCTCTACGCCAGCCTTCCACAACCTCGATCAGGCGGGCGAGCGGTCTGCGAATGAACCTCACGGCGAACCACCAGGTCCCGAGCAGGGCGGCCGCCAACGCGGCTGCTGAGACACTCAGCACCCACGATCCCCGCTGGTGAGCGCCGGCAAGGGCCTGTTCGTAGTCGACGCCGACCGCCACGACGAAGGGGGCTCCGGGTTGAGCGGCTATGGGTACGACGCCGACGAACTCACGCCGGCCGCTCGTCCATTTCATATCCAAGAGTGTGGGTTCAGGCGTCGAAACGGCCTTTCGCTGATGAGACCCAAGCCACGGAGATCCTGTCCGCACAGGCCGAGGCCTTGGTCGCCGCGGGCTGTGACGAGGTCGTGATGGCATGCACCGAGATCCCTGTGGCGCTCGCCGGGGTCGAAGGGGAGATGCGTACCAAATTGGTGGACGCGACCGAGGCGCTCGCCCGTGCCTGCGTCCGCGCTTGCAAGGCCGAAGCTCTGACCCCGAGCGCGGCGCTCGCCGCCTGACCCTCAAATCTCGCCACCCGCACCCTTGCGACCGCGGGAGGTCGGCCGCTGCGGCAGGCTGCCTCCGTAGGTCTGCCACCACGCGTTCAACGCCTCCATCGTCGGACCGAGGCCCCGCGCCTTCTCCGTGATGGCGTACTCGACCCGCGGCGGCACCTCGGCGAACACGGTGCGGTCCACCAAGCCGTCGGCCTCCAACTCCCGCAACTGCGCGGTCAGCATGTGCTGGGTGACGCCGGGTATGGCCTTTCGCAGCTCCCCGAAGCGGTAGACCCGCTGGTTGAGCAGCCACATGATCTCAAGCTTCCACTTGCCTGAGAGAAGCGAGAAGGCGCGCCGCATCTCCTCATGCATGTTGACCGCCCCATGAGGCTTGGTCTGATTTTCCATACTAGACACTGCTTATTCATCCTACTTGTCGCTATCCATCTTAGCTGACATTTTCGACTTGCGCCTCAATCGCGCAACCGAAGAACGGGTTTTCCCAAACAATCCCGTCGATGCCAAAAAAACCTGCCGCCCCGGCGACAGGAGTGGATGAGCCATGCCTGAAATCTATGTCTACTGGTCCAACACAGCATTGCTGTGCCTACTCTACCTGACCTCCGCCTTCCTCTACGTCACCAAGGGGACCTGGACCCGGCAGGCGCTAGCCGACCTCGGTTATCCCGCATACCTCGTGCCGTTCATGGCCGCGGTGAAGATCGCCGGCCCAGTCGTGATCCTATCGCGGTTCAGCGTGGCGCTCAGCGACCTCGCCTATGCCGGCCTGTTCTATCATCTCGTGCTGTCCGGCCTCGCCCATCTCGGCGTCCGCAAGCCCCTCGGCGCGCTTCCCGCGGTGATCGGGCTCGCCCTGCTGGCCGCGTCCTTCACCACCCAGAACGCCGCCCGCGCCATCCCTTCGCCGTACCCCCTGGCGGCTGCCTTCTGACGCCCCGCCCCTCGAACGAAACGAAACCCAAGGAGAAATCCATGAACCGACTCGACGGAAAGATCGCCCTCGTGACCGGTGCCGGCCGCGGCATCGGGCGTGCCACCGCCAAGCTGTTCGCCGCGGAAGGCGCCAGGGTGGCGGTCCTCTCCCGCACCGCCGCAAACGTCGATGCCGTGGTCGCCGACATCGAGGCCGCCGGCGGCACCGCCCTCGGCGTCGTCTGCGACCTCGCCGATGCCGGGCAGATCGAGGCGGGCGTCGCCAAAGTGGTCGCCTCCTACGGCCGGATCAACATCCTTGTGAACAACGCCTTCGATCCCACCGCGCCGTACTCGTCGATCATCGACCTCTCGGTCGAGCAGCTCCAGCGCAACTTCGAGATGGGCCCGGTCGCCTACCTGCGGACCATGCAGGCCTGCCACCCCCACCTCAAGGCGAGCGGCGAAGGGCGCGTCATCAACTTCGGCTCAATGGCCGGCGTCTCCGGCCTCGCCGGCATGGGGCCCTACAACATGGCCAAGGAGGCGGTGCGTGCCCTGACGCGGACGGCCGCCCGCGAATGGGGTGCCGACAAGATCACCGTGAACAACGTCCTGCCCGTCGCGGAGACCTGGGGGGCCGAGGCCAACGTGCCGCCGCCGACCAATCCCCTCGGTCGCTACGGCTCGCCGGAGGAGGACATCGCGCCCGTCGTCTTGTTCCTCGCAAGCAAGGACGCACAATTCCTGACGGGCTACACCCTCACGCCGGACGGCGGGATGATCATCGACAGCGCGCGCTGAGATCCATGTCCGCCCTTCCCATCACCTCCCAGTTCGTGGCGGTCTTCGCCATCGCCCTGATCGCCCTGTCGGTTCCGGTCACCCTGCGTCGGCTCACGGTCGGGGAGTTGGTCGGGGACGCCGTGGACGAAGCCCTGCGCCGGCGTATCCGGGCGCAGGGGAACTTCATCGAGTACATCCCGCTCGGCGTGATCGGAATGGCCCTGGTCGAGGCTCGACAAGCCCCGACATCGCTTGTTCTCGTCATCGGGGTGATGCTCGCCGGCGGCCGCCTGCTCCACGCCGTCGGCATGTATCGCGCGCACGGACCATTGCGCGGATTCGGGATGATCCTGACCTATCTGGCGCTCGTCTCGGTCGCGGTCCGCCTCGGCATCGATGCTTGGTCCGGGCCCGCATCCTGACCCCTGGAACCCTCTTCGGTGCGCTTCGGGTATCCCTCAGGGGGTAACGCGATGCGCACCGACCATGACCGCGACGAGCGTTGCCGGCCGGTCGGTATCGTTGCGCCAGTTGTGCCAGCCCCCGTGAAGGACGACGAGGTCACCCTGACCGACACGGGTCTCGCGGCGTTCGACTTCGAGCACGATCTCGCCGGAGACCACGAAGGCGTAATCGACGGTATCGGACCGGTGCATGCCCGGATGTCCCAGGTCGAAGGCGTCGGAGAAGCCGGCCACGCTGCCGCCTTTGAGATCCCCGGGACCCGATGCGGCCCGACCGTCACCCGCATCCCTCGGCGCCGGCATGATCGTGAAGAGGCGGAACCGGACACCTCCGGGAACGGGGAACCACGGCTCCGCCACCCGCCCCGGTGCCAAGCCCGTCCCCACGGACGCGATCCCGCCGGCCGTGCCCCAGAGATGGCTGGCCTTGAAGACCGGCGTCCCGGCGGGGTCCGTGATGACCTCGGCACGCACCACCCGGTGCTCGCAATCCGAGGACCCGTCCGTCGCGATGTGGGAGAGGATGACCCTCGTCTCGTCGGGATGTTGCATGGGACGGTCCGGTTGGCGTTCGTAGGGGGAACTACAGCGGCACACGACCGACGCGGTTCGAGGCGATGGGTGGCTCGGGACCGGCGCTACAGGCCCTCGATGAGCTGGACGAAGACCCCATCCGGATCGGTGGTGACGATGCATCGGATGCCGGGCCCGAAGTCTTGGGGCGCCTCGGTCAGGAACGCGATGCCCTTCGCCTTCATCTCAGCGACGCTCGCATCGAGATCTCTCACGCGGAACGCGATCCGGTTGAGCCCGACGTTGTTGGGCACGGCGTACGGCTCACCCTCGGGCGCGGGATCGAGCCACTGCACCAGGTCGATGAACATCCTGCCCTGCGCCTCCGAGGCGGCCAGGTACGCCACGGCGAGCCGGCCCTTCGGCAGGCGGAAGGCCCGGGCGATGCCGTCCTCGTCGACGACGCCGAACCGTTTGATCGCCTTGAGGCCGAGGGTCTCGTAGAACCGGATGCTCCGTTCCAGATCACGGGACGTGATGCTGACGTGTATGAAGTCCTCGATCATCCGGAATCCCGACCCTGTCGCCAACCTGCCGAACCCGTCCCCTATCGAGGACGGGCAACGTATCCGTCCCATGCCCCGTGAAGGATCACGGCACGGTGAGGCCGCCATCGACGGTGATGGCCTGCCCGACGACGTAGCTCGCTCCCGGGCTGCAGAGCCAAAGCACGGCCGAGGCGATCTCGTCGGGGTTGCCCGCGCGTCCCATGGGGACGCCCTTCACGCGTTCGGCGTAGGCGTCCGGGTCGCCGGCATCGACGTCGCGGGCGATCTGCGTATCGATCAGGCCGGGGTTGATCGCGTTCACGCGGATGCCGTGCCTCACGTAGTCCATCGCCGCCGTCCGGGTCAGCCCGACGACGCCGTGCTTGGAAGCGGTGTACGCGGCGATGCCGGGGTCGCCCTTGATCGCGCCGACCGACCCGTTGTTGACGATGGCGCCACCGCCCTGGCGCTGCATCTGCCGCAACTGGTGCCGCATGCAGTTCCAGACGCCGCGCAGGTTCACGCCGATGACGCGGTCCCAATCCTCGGAGGTCCCATCGCCCAGTGGGGCGGGCTTGGCCATGACGCCGGCGTTGTTGAAGGCGGCGTCGAGCCGGCCGAACTCGGAGACGGTGCGCTCCACCATCACCGCGACCTGGGCGTCGTTGCTCACGTCGCAGGCCAACCCGAAGGCGCGGTGACCCGAGGCCGACAGGGCACGGGCCGCCTCGACGACGCCGTCCTCCTTGACGTCGGCGAGGACGACGGCCGCCCCGGCCGCCGCGAACGCCCGCGCCGTGGCCAGCCCCATGCCGGCGCCGGCGCCCGTCACCAGGGCCACCTGTCCCCTGAAGTCGTAGGTCGGGTTCATGCTCGATTCCTGATGCGTGGATGGGCTGAGTACGCCGGTCAGGCGGCGTCCGCCGGCTGGTCCAGGGTCGCCATGTCGATGACGAAGCGGTAGCGCACGTCCGCCTTCTCCATGCGTTCGAAGGCGTGGTTGATCTCGTCCATGCGGATCATCTCGCAGTCGGGCAGGATGTTCTTGGCCGCGCAGAAATCGAGCATCTCCTGGGTCTCGGCGATGCCGCCGATGGGCGAGCCGGCGATGCGACGGCGACCGAGGAGAAGGGGGACCGTCGACGGTTCCGCGAGCGGCCCGATCTGCCCGACGAGGACCAGCGTGCCGTCGATGTCGAGGAGCGGAAGGTACGGGGTGACGTCGTGCTTGACCGGCACCGTGTCGATGATGAGGTCGAGGCTGTTCGCTGCCTGGGCCATCGCCTCCTCGTCCGACGAGGCCAGGAGGCGGTTGGCCCCGAGCGACAGGGCGTCCCCCTCCTTGTCGCGGGTCCGGCTCAGGACGGTCACGTCCGCGCCCATGCCGGCGGCGATCTTCACCGCCATGTGGCCGAGCCCGCCCAGTCCGACGACCCCGACGCGGGACCCGGGCACGACGTTCCAGGTCCGCATGGGCGAGTAGGTCGTGATCCCTGCGCAGAGGAGCGGCGCCGTGCGCGACAGGTCGAGGCCGTCGGGAACGCGCAGCGCGAACTCCTCGCGGACCACCATGTGCTTGGAGTACCCCCCTTGGGTCGCCTCGCACGTGATCCGGTCGCGTCCGTTGTAGGTCTGGGTGTTGCCCTCGCGGCAGAGCTGCTCCTCGCCCTTGCGGCACTGGTCGCAGCTCCGGCAGCTGTCGACCATGCACCCGACCGCGACGTGGTCGCCCTCCCTGTACCGGGTCACCGCGGCGCCGACCTGCGTCACCCGCCCGACGATCTCGTGGCCGGGTACCATCGGGTACTCGCTCCAGCCCCAGTCGTTGCGGGCCTGGTGCAGGTCGCTGTGGCAGATGCCGCAATAGAGCACCTCGAAGGCCACGTCGTTCGGGCGAAGGCCACGTCGTTCGAAGTCGAAGCGCGCCAGGGGCGAGGCGGCGTCGAGCGCCGCGTAACCGGTCGTTCTCATGCGGGGCATTCCAAGATGTTCGCTGTTGACGAACACGTACGGTCGCCCGGCCGATGAAACTACGGGGTGGAACGATCTAGGACTTATATCTATCGTTTATGGATGCGCCGAGACGATCTGGTCGACCTCACCGCCTTCATGACCGTCGCCGAGGAGCGCAGCTTCACCCGCGCCGCCGCAAGGCTCGGGACCTCCCAGCCGGCACTCAGCTACGCGATGCGCAGGCTGGAGGCACGGCTGGGGTTGCGGCTGCTCACCCGGACCACCCGTAACGTCGCCCCGACCGAGGCCGGCGAGCGGTTGCTGGCCAAGCTCGGCCCGGCGCTCGCGGACGTCTACGCCGAACTCTCGTCCCTGAGCGAGTTGCGTGACAAGCCGTCCGGGACGATCCGGATCACGACGTCGAAGCACGCCGCCCTGACCGTGCTTTGGCCGAGGCTGGCGCGCCTCCTGCCGGACTACCCCGACGTGCACGTCGAGCTCAGCCTGGATGCCGGGCTCGCGGACGTCGTGTCCGACCGCTTCGAGGCCGGGGTCCGGCTCGGGGAGGCGGTCGCCAAGGACATGGTCGCGGTGCGGATCGGCCCGGACCTGCGCATGGCCGTCGTCGGGGCACCTGCCTACTTCGCGGAGCGCGCCATCCCGAAGGCGCCGCAGGATCTCGCCGAGCACCGCTGCATCAACCAACGGCACATCAGCTCGGGCGGGCTCTATGCCTGGGAACTCGAGAAGGATGGCCGCGAGGTCCGCGTCCGCGTGGAGGGCCAGGTTGCCTTCAACGACGACGAGATGATCCTGAGGGCGGCTCTGGACGGGTTCGGGCTCGCCTTCGTCATGGAGGACCACATCGCCTCCGCCGTCGCCGAGGGTCGCCTCGTGCGTGTCCTGGAGGATTGGTGCCTGCCCTTCGCGGGCTACCATCTCTATTATCCGAGCCGTCGCCAGCCTTCGGCGGCCTTCACCCTTCTGGTGGATGCCCTTCGGCACCGGGGATGAGGCGATCCTCGCCGTCCGTTCCGGAATGGGCGGCGACCGCGAGGACCCGACATTCATAAAATTCGTTTATAGGTCCATGCGGATTCAGGTGGCTAATCCGAACGGCGACCGAGGGCTAGATCAGGTCCAAGGCGGCCCTGCGAGCGTTTCGTGCCGGGGCCCGAACTCGCGCGGAGCACCACCATGGACATCAAGCGCGCCGGCTCGCAGCCTTCCGCCGAAGGTCCGGAGGCGTGGTTCACCGGCAGGGTCCGCGTCGATCCATTGTTCAGCGCCTCCGAGCCCGCCCGCACCGGCGGAGCCCTCGTGACCTTCGAGCCGGGGGCTCGCACGGCCTGGCACATCCACCCGCTCGGCCAGACCCTAATCGTCACCGCGGGGGTGGGCAGGGTCCAGCGTGAGGGTGGCCCCATCGAGGTTATCCGCGCCGGCGACGTGGTCTGGTTCCCTCCGGGCGAGAAGCACTGGCACGGCGCCAATCAGACCGCCGCGATGAGCCACATCGCCATTCAGGAAGCACGCGACGGCAGCACGGTCGATTGGCTGGAGAAGGTCTCGGACGCCCAGTACGGGGCCTGATGCACCGGCGCCCTCCGCCTTCGCTGGCGATAGTCCGGCCCGAGACCCATCCGTTTCCCCATCGTTTCGACGGGCCACAGATGCCCAGGCGCGGGTCGGTCGACCGCGCGGGGCGTCTGCCCCTCCCCAACCTCACGGACGAACGCAAACCTATGAATGCGAATGAAGCCGGTGCGGAGGGAGCGACCTTCGCCGCCGAGGCAATCGCCCCGACACGCCACAGTTGGGGCGCCGTGTTCGCCCTGAGCCTGTGCTCCGCCACCCTTGTCGCGTCCGAGTTCATGCCCGTCAGCCTGCTGACGCCCATCGCCTCCGACCTGCGCATCACCGAGGGGCATGCCGGGCAGGCCATCGCCGTTTCCGGCCTCTTCGCCCTCCTGACCAGCCTCGTCATCTCGACGGTCACGCGCGGCATCGACCGCCGCACCGTCCTGCTGACACTCACCGTGCTGATGATGGTCTCGGGCGCGATGGTGGCCTTCGCGCCGAACGCCGCGGTGTTCATGGCCGGGCGGGCGCTCGTGGGCGTCGTCATAGGCGGCTTCTGGTCGATGTCGGCCGCCATCGTCATGCGCCTGGTCCCAAAGGATGGGGTCCCACGCGCCCTGGGGTTGCTTAACGGCGGGAACGCGCTCGCCACCACGGTCGCCGCTCCGTTCGGCAGCTTCCTCGGGCAGTACATCGGCTGGCGCGGGGCCTTCTTCTCGGTCGTGCCCCTCGGGGCCCTGACGTTCGCATGGTTCTTGGCGAGCCTCCCACGGATGCCGGCTGACTGGACGACCCGTGGCGGCACGGTGTTCCGCGTCCTGCGCCGCCCCCAGGTCCCCCTCGGCATGCTGGCGGTCTCGCTGTTCTTCCTCGGCCAGTTCGCGCTTTACACCTACCTGCGGCCCTTCCTTGAGACGGTTACCAGGGTCGACGTCTCGACGCTGTCCCTGATCCTGCTCGTCATCGGCGGGGCCGGCGTGCTCGGCACCTACCTGATCGGGCTGCTCCTCACGAACCGGCTCCACAGCCTGCTGGTGGCGATGCCCGTCGCAATGGCGGCCATCGCCGTCGCCCTCATGACGGTCGGGGGATCGGTGCCCGCGGTGGCGGTCCTGCTCGCCGGATGGGGCCTCATCGGGACCGCCGCCCCTGTCGCGTGGTGGACGTGGCTGAGCAAGGCGCTCCCCGACGATGCCGAGGCCGGCGGTGGCCTCATGGTCGCCGTGGTCCAGCTCGCCATCGCGCTTGGCGCGACGTTCGGAGGCCTTCTCTACGACGCGGGAGGCTACCGGAGCACCTTCTCCCTCAGCATCGTCGCCTTAGGCGCCTCGGCCCTCGTGACGGTCCTGGCATGGCGCCGACACGCGCGAAGCGCCGGCGATGCGGCGGCCCGCGTCCCGACCGACAGCTCCACCGCCCCATCGATCAGGAGTTTCCATTGATCCAGTCCCGCCCCTGTCTCCTCCTCGCCGCGTCCCTGCTCCTCGCCACGCCGGCCCTGGCCCAACAGACCAACGGCGTCGGCTTGCCCAACCGGGGCGGTCGAGCGCCGGACGGACCCGTCACGCTGGGCCAGCCGCTGCAGACGAACCCACCGACCGCGCCGGACCAGAAGCCGGCCTTCGACGGGCAGGTGCGCGCCCCGGCGGTCGTCACCGCGACGCCCATCTCCGTTGAGGTCAAGACGCGGGCCCTCGACCATCCCTGGGGCATCGCCTTCCTCGGCGAAGGCAAGCTCCTGGTCACGGAGAAGCCCGGCGCGATGCGCATCGTCGACATGGCGAGCGGGGAGCCCGTTGCCGGGGTGAGCGGCGTACCCACGGTGGTGTATGGCGGCGACGCGGGGCTGCTCGACGTCGTCACCGACCCGGACTTTGCGCGGAATCGGACGATCTACTTCACCTATGTCGAGCCGCGCGGCGAGCATGACAGCGGGCTGGTGATCGCGAAGGGGCGCCTCCAGCCTCCGAAGGGCGGCAACCAGGCGCCGATGTACCGCCTGGAGGACGTGAGCGTGCTCCTCCGGGTCGATCCGGGCCTGGCGCAGCGGGCGCATTACGGGTCGCGACTGCTGTTCGACCGCGAGGGCTACCTGTTCGTGTCCCTGGGCGAGCGCTTCTTCTACCCCACCCGCGGCGAGGCCCAGTCGCTCTTCTCCTGGCTCGGCAAGGTGCTTCGCATCGACACGACCGGAAAGCCCGCGCCGGGCAACCCGTTCGACCGGGACCAGGACGCCGAGAACCACAACCGCGCCGAGATCTGGAGCTATGGCCATCGCAACCCGCAGGGGCTGGCGATCAACCCCGCGGACGGCAAGCTCTGGGACGCAGAGCACGGGCCGGACGGCGGGGACGAGGTGAACCGGATCGAGCGCGGCTCGAACTACGGCTGGCCCCTGGTGGCCTACGGGACCAACTACGACCGCTCGCTGATCAGCGACGGGCAGACGGAAAGGTCCGGCACGGTCCAGCCCCGCTACGTCTGGGAGGCCGCCATCGGCCCGGGCGGCATGACCTTCTACGCTGGCGACCTCATCCCGGAATGGAAGGGCAACCTGTTCGTCGCCGCGATGACCGGACAGCACCTGGCCCGGCTCGTGGTACAGGGTGACAAAATCGTTGGAGAGGAGCGCCTGCTCCAAGACCAGCACCAACGCATCCGGCACGTCGCCCAGGGGCCCGATGGCGCCTTATGGGTCGTCACCGATGCCGCAGCGGGTCGACTGATCCGCCTAACCCCTCGTTGAGGGTCCGACCTCAACGCTTACGGGGCGGGCAAGCACTTCAAACAAGTACGACGCCCGCGGAACACCTTCGTCCGCTTCGACACTGATCCAATCCGGAGCGGACGTTCCGAATTCCACCCATGCCGGTTATCCGAGCTTAGATTTAGCTGCCAGGAAGCGGACGTTCCTAATGCCTGCTTAGGGTCAGGAGTTCGCCCCCGGCTTGTTAGGCTGTGCGCCACTTGCAGACCGTTGGCCAAAACAATCGTAATGGCCGCTCGTCACCCTACAGCGGCCGTTGGTCGGATAAGCCAAGTACGATGACCACCACCTCCTGGTGACGTGGCCGCCGCCTACAGCCTGAGATCAGGCCCTTGCCTTGACCGGGAGCCGAAAGGGTGCGCCGAGCCGGTTGAACGCATTCATCGCCGCGATCGTGATGGTGAGATCCACGAGATCCTTGGACGCAAAGGCCGCGCTTGCAGCCGCATAGGCTTCGTCGGAAGCGTGCGTCTCGCTGACAAGCGTGACTTCTTCCGCCCATGCGAGCGCAGCGCGATATTGGTCGGAGAACAGGTGAGGCACCTCAGCCCAGACCGGAACCAGGGCAACCTTCTCGAACGGCATCGTCTTGAGGAGGTCACGGGTGTGTAAGTCGATGCAGTGCGCGCAGCCATTGATTTGTGACACGCGCAGGAAGACGAGGTGGATCAGTTCGTGGGGCAGGTCGGTGCCCGTGGTGATGTAGTGGTGGATGCCGAAGAGCGCCTTCGCACCCTGCGGTGCCACCTCGTTCCAGACCAATCGCTTGTTCTCACTCATAACATTTTTCCATGCTTGGAGCGCCGAAGATCGACGTTCGAAGCTATGACGGGCCGACCGGTCGAGGTGTGACATGCCAAGCGGCATTTCTGCCTGATGCGGCCGATGTCACATCAAGGCACCTCCGATCGTCTTATCCTTGCGATCAAGGTGCCCGAGCGATCGGGACAGCGGATATGGTCGCTGACAAAACGGTGCGGGTGTAGGCGATGGACAGTCCGCGGACGGCCGACTTCGAAGCGGAGCGCAGGCGCCTGACGCGACTGGCCTACCGGATGACGGGCTCGCTTACCGAGGCGGAGGACGTCGTGCAGGACGCGTGGCTGAGGTGGGCTGGGGTTGATGGCGGCATCGAATCGCCTCCCGCCTATCTCACCCGCATCGTCACGCGTCTTTGCCTCGACCGGAGCCGCTCGGCACGGGCCCAGCGGGAAACCTACGTCGGACCCTGGCTGCCCGATCCCCTGGTCGGAACCGTGGAACTGAGCGAGACCGTCTCGGACGACATCACGGTCACGCTGATGCTGGCCCTGGAGCGTTTGTCGCCCCTGGAACGAGCGGCCTTCCTCCTGCACGATGTTTTTGACGTGCCGCTGTCCGAGGTAGCCATCATCCTCGACCGCGAGCCAGCCGCGGTCCGCCAGCTCGCATCACGCGCCCGCAAGCACGTGCGAGGCGCGCGTCCCCGGTTCGATATCGAACCGGCAGATGCAGAGCGGATCACCCGTGCCTTCTTCGCCGCCGCACGCGACGGGGACGTTGCAGCCCTGTCGTCGCTGCTGGCGAAGAATGTCGAGATCCATACCGATGGCGGAGGCAAAGTTCTTGCTTTCCGCAATATCATTCGCGGCATTGAGCGAGTTCTGCGTCTCTTTGCCAGCCAAGGACGCAAAAATTCCGTGCCGCCAAGGCTGCTTCGCGTTGTCACTATCCACGGCCTATCGGGCTATATCAGCATTGACGGACGCGGCCTCCTTCAGACGACCGCACTCGATATTCATGAAGACGGCATTTCCGCGATATACATTGTTAAAAATCCGGAAAAGCTGGCCCACTTGACGGTTTAGAAAAAATGCACAAATGCTTCGCACCAAAACGAGCATACTGCAGCGCCTCCCAAGTGAATATAATAATGTAAATTACCGTTTGGCAGGCGGCCTGCATGGCTTATTCACGGATGAACGTCCACTTTGGGGTAAAAAGTCAAAAGGCGCTTGTCACCACATTCTGACTTTCTACAGCCTCACCTTAAATGTCCGTTCGGCGTTAGGAGTGCGAGACCAGGACATCCATCTGCTGCAGCTTGGCGACTGCGTCCTCCGGTTTGTGCAGCTTCGCTCCCATCTGCCCGCCCTCGTCCCGGCTCGAAACCATACCTTGAGGCGGAACGCTTCAGTGCGAGCGGATCATATCTTGGCCTGAGAGAAGATATGTGTTGAACCAAATCGATTATTTGTGCGCCACATCTGCCGATAACTCTTGGAGATCAAATTCGTACTCGATTTCTTGCAATATTTCGTCACGGATCCGCCCAGAGCGATGAAGTCGAAGAGCTTCTGCGCGGCCGACAGCGATCACGGCAAGCAAGTCACGGCGGTCCATTGAATGATTGTTTGCGCAATCAAGCGAAATATTGCTGAATTCACTGTCCAGGGCAGAAGGATGTGGAGCATATTCCAGCATCCACGAATACACAATTTTTCCGTCATTAGCATGCGTGAGCTTCTCCGCTTCTTTTAATTGAACGTGGACAATGTGCGAGTGGGCCTGAGCTCGACTAAGGTGTGCCGCGTCGCTGTCGGGATCCGCCTGCAAGCTCAGCAGCCGGATCAATGGGCCAAGCGTAGTGCCTTGCAGCAGATTCGTCACCAATATCACCGCAAAAGCCGAAGCGAGGATTAGGTCTCGCCCAGGCACGGCGTCCGGCAGAGCGATGGCGATTGCCAGGGTCACCACACCTCGCATGCCGCTCCAGGCAAGCGTGGTCGCCGCCGCTGGGGATAAAGGAGCCCATGTGGTGCGCAGTAGACGGCCAGTGATATGCTTGAAACCATACACGCCGAAGACCCAGGCGAAGCGCGATAAGACGACCGCCGCCACGATTCCAGTCACTGGGCCGACGAGGAACAGAACCTCCTCGTGCGCACTGCCCAGCCGCTCCGCGACACCGCGGAACGATAAGCCAATCAAAACAAAGACGAAGGCCTCCAACAAATAGATCATCACGTGCCAAGTGGCGGTCGTTCGGAGGCGGACCCCGGCCGTGAACACAGTGTGCTGATGCCAACCTAGGATCAGCCCCGCAACCACAGTGGCTATAACACCGGAGACATGAGCTGCCTCTCCACCGACGTAGGCCGCCCAAGGCAAAACAAAGGTCGCGGCAATCGTTAGGTGGACGTCTTTCAGTAGACGCAGGAGTTGCACCCAAACTAAACCGATCCCAACACCGACCGCGATGCCGCCAAAGGCCAAGCCCCCGAACGCCAAGCCAGCTTCAGTAGCGCTGAAATTGCCTGATAGTGTCGCAGCAACTGCGAAGCGGTAGAGGACCAAGCCGGCTGCGTCGTTGAGCAGGCTCTCGCCCTCCAGAAGCACAGCGAGACGCATCGGTAGCCTTACGCGCGTGAGTAGCGCCTTCGCAGCGACTGCATCGGGCGGCGAGACCACTGCTCCTAGAGTAAAGCATGCGGCCCACGGCAGACTTGGTACGAGCCAGTGTGTTGCAAGTCCAACAGCGAGCGTCGTGAAAGCAACCGCACCGATGGCCAGAGCGAGGATGCTGGGCAGGTCCCGCACAAACGCTGTCCATGCGGTGGAATAAGCACCGTGGATTAAAAGCGGTGGCAGAAAGAGAACTAGGATAAAGTCGGGATCGAGGCTGAATGCTGGCAATCCTGGCGTAAAGGCCAGAGCGATTCCTCCGATGATGAGGGCTGCAGTTGGCGGGAGACGGGTAACTCGGGCTAGAACCTCTAGGCCAAGCGTAGCGACGAGAAGGATTAGGATAAACTCGAAGGTCGCGACCGGTGACATCATAGCTCTTAGATCCGATCCTTCTCCGCGCTGCATCAACCGCAAGCATCGGGCGCGCTCAAAGCCGGCGTCGCACCATATGTTCGAAAAAAATAATCAATAATATTCCGATTTATTATCTATGAATAAGAAACTTTCGAAATAAATACAGAGACATATTGATATGATTGCTACGAGCGCCGGCTTACTGGTGAGTCAGTGGGCCAGATGGAGCTCTCCGCATTGCACCGGCCGCTACGATGCCCACAATTGCGAAGATAAACGTCAACTCGAAGCCGTCAATGAAAGCTAACGTGTTTGCTTCACGCTGTACATCTACGACAATCGAAACAAGGGATCTATCCTTCGCTAGAGCGAATTTGTTGTCTGAAAAACAGGAGATCCTTTCAGCAATTGCCTGCAGGACGCTCCCGTTGCCTCTTACCAAATGCAAGCCCATCAGATTCGAGTGAATCTGCTCGCGGAGCCGGATAAGGGTGATCATCAGAGCCGCGCCGAACTCCACTGCGAGAAGGCGGAGGATCTGAATATAGGCCGAGAAAGATGCGGCGACCTCCGGCTTGATGCTCGTGAAGTTCCCGACCATCACCGCGGTGAAGGTCATGCCGAGGCCGACAGATTGCAGCAGGGCGACGGGAATGAAGTCATCCACACGCCACGCACTCGTCAGCTGAGTGGCCCACAGGCTCGCGGCCGCAAAACTGGAAAACCCCAGCATCATCACGAGCCGAAAATCGATGCGCCGCAGGAGGATCACCCCCAACCACGCGCAGAACGCCAGCGGGATCCCGATCCAGGCAAACAGGAACCAGCCGATCTGCTCGGGACGGAGCTGAGCCACATTGAGGAGAAAATTCGGGACTAGGACACTGTTCGAGACCGCGACGAGGCTGAAACTGATGCCTGTCGACAGGCCGAGAATCGTGTTCCACTGGTATAGGATCCGCGGTGTCGCCCACGGATTTGGTGCACATGCTTCGTGGATTAAGAAGCAGACCATCAAGGCGCCGCCGCCGGCTAAGATCACAACGATCGTTCCAGACTCTTGCCAGTCCAGCCGGTTGCCCTGGTCGAGGCCGATATAGATCAACATCAGTCCGAGGCCGAACAGCAGCATTCCGCCCCAATCGGCGTCGCGAACCATTTTCATGTTGGGGTGCTGGGACGTCGATCCAAAGGCGGCGAGGGCCGCCATAAGAAGGGCCAGCGGGATATCCGACCAGTACAGCCACTCCCAGCCGAGTTCCTGCACGTAGTACCCGACCAGGCCCGGACCCGTGTTCAAGGTGAAGGCAAGCCGAAACGCGTACGCCGCGAAGGCCGGCAGCCAGAGCGCCGGGGGCAGGTTTCGCACGATCACCAGCATTGTGGCGGGCACGAACAAGCCGAGCAGCAGGCCGGCGGACGCGTGCAGAGCGAACAGGGTCGCCGGCTCACGCACAAGCGGGATCAGCGCGACGACGGCGGCGTATAGGAAGCCGGGCCAGAGAAGGATCGGTCGGATCCCGAAGACCATCACCAACCACGGCACCGCTGGGGCGGTGAGGATCTGGGGGGCATTCGCAACCGTTGAAAGCCAGGAAGCCTCGTCGGCCGAGAGGCTGAAGGCACCTCGAATGTCCGGCAGGCCGATGCCGACATACCGGGTGTGATAGCTTGCAAGAAAGCATCCGGTCAGGGCCGCGGCGACCGCGGCATACGGATTGGCCTTCCATGCAACCGTCGGAGCGCTGCCGTTGAGGACCATTGCGGTCATCACATGCCCTCCCGAGCGGTCTTGATCCTCGTGACGACCGACATGCCCGGGCGAAGGCGATCCAACAGGGCCTGACCGGGATTGAGGGCGATTCGGACGGGGATGCGCTGAACGACCTTCGTGAAGTTGCCTGTGGCGTTGTCGGGAGGCAGCAACGCGAACTGCGAACCCGATGCTGGCGAGAGCCTCTCGACGCGCCCGGCCAGGACAACGCCCGGGTAGGTATCGACGGTGACCTCGACGGCTTGTCCTGGCTCGACGTTCGTTAGTTGGGTTTCCTTGTAGTTTGCGATGACGTGGATCTGAGGGAGCGGCACAACACTGATAAGATTTCCGCCGACGGTAACGTAGTCACCGGCCTGCACCTGCCTTTGGCTGGCGACCCCATCGAACGGCGCGACGATGCGCGTGTAGCCCAACCGAAGCTCGGCACCGGCCAAGGCGGCCTCGGCGGCGGCGAGGTCGGCCTCCCGCTGGGCACGGGTCCCGTCGAGCACATTGAGCTGCTCCCGTTGGGCCTGGGCCGCCGCCTCGGCGGCTTGAACACCGGCGCGCGCGCTCGCTAGGTCCGCGACGGCCTGCTCGACCCGCTGGGCCGTTGCGAAGGTCGAGCGAAGGAGGGCCTGTTGCCGCTGCTCCTCTTGCGTGGCCTGCAAAACCTTGGCCCGCGCTGAGGCAATCTGTGCCTCCGCCTGCAAGATGACGGCCCGCTGGAGCGCAATCTGATTGTCCAGATTCCTCGTCGCCGCCTTGGCGCCGGTTACGCTTGCTCGGGCCTGGGCGACGGCGACCTGATAATCCGACGGATCGATGACCATCAGAAGATCGCCGGCGCGAACCGATTGGAAGTCTTGAACAGCCACCTTGACGATGTTGCCTGATACTCTCGCAGACAAGCCTGTCAGTTCGGACCGCACCGTAGCATCGTTTGTGACCTGGATGGCGGTGTTGCTGACCAGATAGTCCCACTGACCGAGAGCAGCCGACATGAGCGAACCGACCAAAACCACCGACGTGATCGGTACTGCCCATTTCCTCACGAGCTGTCCCGTTCGGCCAGGCATCTTTAGGACGCGCAGAGCGGCAACAGGAACGGGAATGACATCCGCATCGGATGTGGCAACCGACATTTCAAGCTCCTGATAGATCTGACGTTCCCGGCCTGGCTCCGACCGCCGCCGGTAGTGGCAAGGTCTGATTTTGCCTATTGGACCGGCGTGGTCAGGACGGTGTCGCCGGTGTCCACGACGAACACCGCAAGCAGCTTCGCTGGCTCGCTCGGGCTGCCGTTGGCGCTGACGTTGTGGAGGCTGCCGGGAAGCTCGGTGAAACTCTCGCCCTTCCGGTAGATGCGGAGTTCGCCGCCGTTCACCTGACTCTTGATCGTGCCCTCGAGGACCGTGGCGTAGATGAAGGCGGACGGAGCGTGTCGGTGGGCGGGGTTCCCGGCACCCGGTTCGTACTCGACGAGCACGGCTTTCAGGCTCTTGCCCGGCGCGTTGGGGAGTTCATGCTGGTAGACGAGCGTCGCTTTGGCGCCTGGAGCTGCCGTGTCGTGGGCTTGGGCGTCCTGGATCGAAGCGGATCCGGATAAGACGACGATCAGCGCCATCCGGCCGAGGATGGAGGTCATGGGAATTCTCCTTGGGTCGAGGTGAAAAAGGGGGTTAGTGCTGGGTCGGCTGAGCGCTCAGCCAGCTGTCGAGGTCACGGCCGCCGAGCTTCTGCTGCCCGATCGGGACGAGGCTCAACTCCTCCAGGCGACCACCGAAGTAGCTGGCTTCCTGACCGCGGCTCACAGCGCGCAGGTCCGCGCGAGCTTGCAGGTAGTGTGCGATGACCCGGTCGAAGGGCGCCCGCTCCGGCCCGCCGATCTCGATGACACCGTTGCGCGGCTCGCTGGTCGCGACGTTGGCCAGGATGGCAGCGACATCGTCCGCTGCAATGGGCTGGATCTGGCTACCCGGCAGCGTGACGCGGCCGTCCTTCGTGTAGGCATCGGCCAAGGTGCCGAGAAACTCGAAGAACTGCGTGGAGCGCACGATGGTGTACGGCAGGCCGCCCGTGGCGGCGATCTGCTCCTGCAGCAGCTTGCCCTGGAAGTAGCCGTTGTCGAGCATGCGGTCGACGCCGACGATCGAAAGGACGACGTGGTGTGCGACGCCCGCATCTGCAGCGGCGGCAACGAGATTCCTTCCGGATGTCTCGAAGAACTCCCGCACTTCCGCGGGGTCGAACGACATGATGTTCGACACGTCGACGAGGACGTCCGCGCCGTGCATGACCTCGGAAAGGCCCTGGCCTGTGACGCTGTTGACGCCCATGCCCGGGGAAGCAGCAACGACGGTATGCCCGGCAAGTGCAAGCAGTCGCGCAAGCTTTGCGCCGATCAAACCCGTTCCACCGATGATGACGATCTTCTTTGACATCATTCCAATCTCCCACTGCGGCGCCACCTGCGCCGTGGATGAGGATCAGGTACGGGAAGCGGAGCCTTGCTTCTGTCTTGGGATTGCGCCGATCATCGCGATCTTGCGGTGAGTGAACGAGAGGTGCGCAGTGACGAGTGACGCTGTCCACGGAGGGGCGACGTCCGCCGAATCCCGGATTGCTTCGCTTGTCCGCGCGACCGATGGCCGAGATGGTTCGATGCTCGGAGACAAGCGCAGCCTGGTTCGGTCGCGAGACGAGAATGGACGACCGAGCATCGAGATGGAGCGGATCCTCGATACGCCCCCTCCGCTCGCCGAGCATGATCTGAAGGGCGGCGCGCAGTTGACCCGGCCGTGGTCACACGGAGCGTTGCACGCCGCGTTGCCGGCCCTCAATGCGCACGTTGTGATGACCTACTGGGGAACTGCCCAGCAGGCTTCCTGGCGCACGGGTTCTCAACGACTGGCTTCGCGCACCCGCCGTGGTTCGATTACCCTAATCCCAATCGGACGCGATGGGCGCTGGGACATCGAGGGACCGGTCGAGGTCTCCCAGGTCTACCTGCCTCATCAGCGCCTTCAGGCCGCAGCCGAGGCGATGGCGTTGTCCACGAACGTGGAGTTGGTCGGCCGCACCGGCTTCGACGATCCGACCTCGGCGCAGATCATGCAACTCCTCGGGAAGGAAGCCGAACGCACCGACGCTTCCTCCTCGCTGTTCGTTGAGCAGGCCATCGATCTTCTATGCACGCAGCTGATCAGATCACATTCGTCACACGGCGCCGTCACCTCGACGGCACCTCGCCGAGGTCTGGCCGACTGGCAGGTGAAGCGCGTCACGGAGTATATGACGACCTCGCTCGATCGGTTGATCGGGCTCGACGAGCTCGCTGCCCTCGTTGACCTCAGTCGGTTTCACTTTTGCGCTTCGTTCAAGCTCGCTACCGGAATGACGCCGCACGAATGGCTGACGAACCTTCGGATGCAGCGTGCAAAACATCTTCTGGCTGCGACCGACTGGCCGATCGTCAACGTCGCCCTGGAGGTGGGGTATGAAACGCCGTCCGCATTCGCGGCGGCCTTCCGCAAGATGACGGGATCAACCCCCTCCGTATTCCGCCGTCAGGCGCACGCTGTCTGAAAATACTGCGTTGCATGCCTCGATAGGAGCGGCGGCGCAGCTGCTCCCAGTTGCCCTCAAGAGCGCCGACTTTTGCCCCTAGACAGACGCCGCAGACACTCGATCGAGCCCGTAATCTTATGTCCTGTCGCCGCTCTCACGTCCGCTTCTGCCTTCCGTGCGGACATCCGAATAGGAAAGACGGAAGGTCCGAAAAGGGTCAGGAGTTAGCATGCCGCTTGTTCTGCTGTGCGCCACGAGCCGACCTTCGGCCGTCAGGAGCTGAACCGCCGCTTACGACCGAGGCTGTGTGAAAACGCAGTCTCGTAAGAAGATTTTTCTCCCGCACAGCCTGAGCAGCGACTGAGTTGGCCGTCTGATATCACCGAAGCCGCTGCCCGGCATGCTCCATGTACGTCGCGTAGAAGATTGTTCTATGATTTCGGAGCCTGCCTGCGTTTTCACACAGCCTGGACCCTACTCGGACCTAGGAACGTCCGCTTGCGGGCCATCTGAGCGACCCTGAACCACCAGCTTGCCCATTCGCGCCTGAGCGGTGTCTCAGTCGATCAAGCTACCCTTGCTTAGACCAGATCCAACGCGATCCAAGAATCGCGGCCACCGACGTCTGCGTTCCGGCTGGGCAACGAACTCCGAAGCCTGGGCGCATCACGGCTCAGAACCTGTGGGCTTGGATGTACCAGTCTCCGATCGGCGCGCCGCCCCAATCCGGGGCTTCGCTGAAGACCTTCCCGTCGGTACAGACCGCCGCGACGTAAGCTTGGCAGCCGGCCGAGTCACTGTGTAAGTCGAAGTAATTTGATGTGGGGTGCTCACCCTTTTTGAATTTGAGCATGTCACATTCATACACCCTGCATCGTCTTGCTCGTGACGGGCCTCCGCTCGTCTGAACGAGGAGCAAGAAATGAATACGTTCATCGCCAGGGATGGGACCACAATCTTCTACAAAGATTGGGGCGATAGGACCGCGCAGCCGATCGTCTTCCATCATGGCTGGCCGCTGTCGGCAGACGATTGGGACAACCAGATGCTGTTCTTCCTAGGAGAGGGTTTCCGCGTGATCGCCCATGACCGCCGCGGCCATGGACGATCAAGCCAGACGGACACCGGCAATGACATGGACACCTATGCCGCCGACGTCGCGGATCTGGCAACGGCACTGGATCTATGGAACGCTGTACACGTCGGTCACTCGACCGGCGGCGGCGAGGTCGCCCGCTACGTCGCGCGCGCCGAGATCGGCCGAGTCGCCAAGGCCATTCTGATAGGCGCGGTGCCGCCGATCATGGTCAATACCGACACCAATCCTGAAGGGCTGTCGCGGCAGGTGTTCGACGGTTTCCGGGCGGCCTTGGCCGATAATCGCGCACAATTCTACGTCGACGTTCCCGGTGGCCCCTTCTATGGTTTCAACCGCGATGGCGCAACAACCAGCCAAGCGTTGATCGACAACTGGTGGCGGCAGGGCATGATGGGGGGAGCCAAGGCGCAGTACGACTGCATCGAGGCTTTCAGTGCGACTGACTTCACCGAGGATCTGAACGCGATCCAGGTGCCCGTATTGGTGATGCATGGCGAGGACGATCAGATCGTTCCAATCCACAACTCCGCTATGAAGTCGATCAAGCTGCTTAGGAGCGGCACGCTCAAGACCTACCCAGGGCTACCGCACGGTCTGTGCCAGACGCATCCGGACCTAGTAAACTCCGAGTTGCTTGCCTTTGTACGCAGCTGATCTGCTCAGCGAGGTTCCGTGGGCTGGGAAGTGGTTCGGAGCATCGTTCAGATTTTGGTGACCTCCTTCTATCGAGCCTTGTCGGGCACGCTTCGAGTATCCCAAGCCCGAAGCGTGTCGGCAACAAAGTCGAGAAAAATTCGCAGGCGTTCGGGCGCTAAGCGAGCATAGGCGTGAAGCGCGTACACCGGCACAGTTGCCAACGGTACGTCGGAGAGGACGCGTCGTAGGCGTCCTGACGCCAGGTCGTGGCTCACGGACCTGTGAAGAATTTGCGTAATCCCGAGCCCGCTCACAGCGGCGATGCGCAGCGCCTCGCCATCATCGGCATCGAAACAGCCAGGTGGCAGCGCCACCGATGGCCCCCATGCCGACCGCACCGGATAAGGCAAACCACCAAGCCTGTAGCGGGCATGCGTGTGTCTTTGCAGGTCTGCCAGGGTGTTGGGTGTACCAACGCGGTCTAGATAAGCGGGAGCGGCGACTAGCACGAGCTCCAGCGTCCCGAGTAACCGTGCGGTCAGTTCCGTGTCCGGCGGCGTACCTGCCCGGATCGCGACGTCATAGCCCTCGTGAATAAGGTCAACCCGCCGATCACTCAGATTTGCCTCAAGCCTCATCCGAGGATGACAGGGCAAAAACACGCGCGTGATCGGCTCCAACAACGCGCGACCTAGTTCCGCCGGCATGGTCACCTTGATCCTGCCGTTAGAAGCCTGCTCACCAATCATGCCGCTCGCGTCCTCAATGGCATGCACAAGTGGGGCAATGCGGTCATAATAAGCTTGGCCTTCTTCGGTAAGCGCCAGTGATCGCGTCGAACGATGAAACAACCGGACTTTTAAGCGCCGCTCGAGCCGGGCGATGCTCTTCGAAATGGCCGAAGGCGTCGTCTCTAGCAATCGAGCACCTGCGGTGAAGGAGCCTGCCTCCACTGCTCGGACGAAGGCGCCGAGACCATGCATACGATCCATCGCTACTACTCGCCTTTTGGAACAAGTGCATGGCTCAGTGACGGGCTTAGCACGCCGCTAAAAACAGACGAGATTGCAACAGCCAACAAAAGGAGCGGCCATGCATCTCAAAGACAAAGTAGCAATCGTCACCGGAGGTAACAGCGGGATCGGCTTTGCCATTGCCCGCACATTCGTGGATGAAGGCGCACAAGTCGTCATCGTCGGGCGCCGCCAGAATGCAGTAGATGAGATTGCAGCACAGCTCGGTGCATCCGCATATGGCATTATCGGCGATGTGGCCGAGCTCGCGACCCATCAGCGTGTCGCCGACTTCGTAACCAAGCGATTCGGAAAAGCGGACATCTATGTTGCCAACGCCGGCACCAATGTCATCGCGACGACATTGGACGTGTCGGTCGATGAATATGATAGGCAGTTCGCTACAAATGCACGCGGTGTCTTCTTCGGCGTTCAGGCCATCTTGCCGCATATCCGCGACGGCGGCAGCATCATTTTGACCAGCTCGATCGCAACCGCAAAGGTACTCGACGGCCACGCAGCCTATGCCGGTGCAAAGGCTGCGACGGAAGCATTTGCACGCAGCTGGGCGTTGGAGCTTAAGGACCGGCGCATCCGCGTCAACGTGCTCAGTCCCGGCCCGACCGACACGCCCATCCTCGGCAAGCTGGGCATTGCCGCAGAGGCGCGTCCTGCACTTGAGGCGCAGCTCGCCACGATTATCCCTCTGGGGCGGCTTGGCACCGCGGAGGAACTGGGGCGCGCCGCACTCTTCCTCGCATCCGATCAGTCCAGCTTCATCACTGGGATCAACCTCCGAGTCGATGGCGGCATCTCACTTGCCTGAATGTAAAAAAGAGCATGATGTTCAATATCTCGGACTCCAGTATTGGCGTCTTCATGTCGGCACTTATTTAGGTCTGAAGACGGATGGAAAATTAGGGTTCCCGACCCACGCTCGGGAACCCATGTTCAGCACCGATCGATTGTCAGGAGTATGGAAAGAGTACATTTTCGTCAAAGCGCAGTCTGTCTTGGATCACATGCCGAGCGTAGCGGCGACGTGCCGAAGCTTGTCGGGATTGCGCACCATGTAAATCGCGGCAATGCGTCCATTGCGGACATCAAGAGCCGTGGCCTGAAGCACACCGCCCCGATCGGAGCTGACATAACCAGGCAATCCGTCAATGATCGCAGTGCGAAGAAGGACGGGCTCGAAGTACGCCTTGGTTGAGAGTCCTGCGAAAAGACGAAGGAGTCGATCCATGCCGTGAATTACATTAGGATAGGCGAGAACGCGGCCGCCACCGTCCGACCTGAGTTCTACATCGGCGGCGAGCAGTCGTGTGAGCGCCGCTGTGTCGCCATCACGCGATGCGGCGAAGAAGGCACGCGCGATACGATCGGCCTCCTCCGGATCCACGTGATATCGTTGGCGCCCAGACTCGACATGTTTCCGCGCGCGCACTGCGAGCTGGCGCACGGCAGTTGGCTCACGATCTAACGCTGTTGCCACCTCGGACAGAGCAACCTCAAATACATCGTGCAGGAGAAATGCCGCTCGTTCTAGTGGGGATAGCCGTTCCAGCGCTAACATCAGCGTCATTGTTATGTCGTCGGAGACTGTCTCATTTGGCTCAATAGTGCCCATAAGCGGTTCTGGAAGCCAAGCGCCGACGTAGGTTTCACGCCGAGCCCGTGCCGATTTCATTTGATCGAGACATAGTCGTGTCACAATACGTGTGAGGTAGGCGGCTGGCGTCGCAACCTCAGCCTGAACGCTGGACCAGCGCAGCCAAGCCTCTTGAAGAATATCTTCGGCCTCGCTCAATGAGCCAAGCATGCGGTAGCAGAGGCGCAGCAGTCTCGGCTTCTGTGCCTCGAACTCGGAAATTCGCCCGCTGTTCCGCGCAATTGGTTTGTCTGAGGATCCAGAGAGCATGCCCGCGCTCCACGGTGACGTCGCGAGATACCTCGCATGCAGGTCGCTACGTGAGGACATGACGCTTTCGGGCGGATGTCATTTCGCGCCGAGCCCAGAGGACCAACGTGCTAGCGAAAATTGCCGTCAGCGACACGCCTGGGAAGTTGCGGGCAAGGGCGTACGGCGCACAGATTCCGACGAGCACCTCCCAGATATGGAAGAGAGCGTGACCGGCGAGCCAGACCGCACTGGCACTCCAGAGCAGACTCCGCGTCGCCAGCTTCAAGCCTCCGACAAGCACGGCTCCGGCAAGCAGTGCGAAAATCAGGCCAATTTCGCGCAGGATATGCTGATTGAATGGGCCGGTGGCGGGAACGCCGGACACATTGTCGTACCTGGTCACAGGTGCAACATGCATCGAAAGGCCGTTTGCCGCCAGGATCAGCCCGTACAAGGCTGCGAAGGACAGGCAGGAAGATGAGGCACGCATCAGGCGCTCCTACCGTTCCCGGTCGAGGCGGTTAACCAGGCATCGAATCGCGTCGGCATGATGCGCGCATTTACGCCCGGCGTCAGCGTGGTGTCCGTTATCGGGACGCCAAAATAGGGAGCCGCCGGATCGACCACGATCCTGCGTGGATCGTCTCGGTGACCGAGCCAGGTGCCAACGAACTCGGCAAAAGGTGCGCGTTCCGGTCCAGCAATCTCAACGATGCCGTTCACGGGTTCGGCAACTACGGCTTCTGCAAGCGCCTGAGCGACGTCGCGCGAGGCGATCGGTTGCATAGCTGCCGGAGAAAGGCGGACGAGGCCGCCTTCCGTCCCCTCGTCCGCGATAGATCCCATGAATTCGAAGAACTGCGTCGCGCGAATAATTGTGTAGGGGACGCTCGCCGCCGCGATCAGTTCCTCCTGCGCTAGCTTGGCTCGTAAGTAGGCTGGGGCTTGTGGTCTGTCAGAGCCAACAACCGACAGAGCGACGTGGCGGCAAACGCCAGCCACTGATTCAGCCCGGAGAAGGTTGCGTCCCGAGGTCCGAAAGAACGCCATTACGTCAGCATCCTCGAAGGACGGCGAGTTAGCGACATCGATAACGCCTTGCGCGCCGTGCAGCGCTGCAGCGAGCCCCTCGCCGGTCAGCGTGTTCACACCCGAGGCAGGCGAAGCGGGTACTGCGTCATGGCCTAGCCTGCGAAGAAGGGCGACGACTTGACGGCCAATCAGCCCGGTCCCACCGATGACGACGATCTTCATGGTTGTCTCTCGTCTGCGCACGCCGATATCGAGGCCGGCTCGTGCGCTGACGAGGTAGCAGACAGCATTGTGACATCGACTGCCGACGGTGTCTGTCCGGCCGAACGCAACCTACTCGGCCTCAATGACATCGGAACTGCTGTCTCCGATCATCGCTCGATGTCACAGGTGAGACGAGCGCCTCGTCCATGTTCTGCGCGCCGGGTAAAAACAGTCTCGGTCGGCAACCTAGTAAGCACCATGAAATTGAGCACTGGCACCCGCCTGATGAGGTCAATGGCACGCGGTGAGCTCTGGGCCCGAAGTCCCGACGCAGGCACACTCGGGCGACGCGTTGCAGCGGCGCTCACCGAGGAGCGGCAGCGGAGCGGGCGGCTTGGCGCGCACGCGCTGACCCTAGCATATGTCAGCATCGCTATTTGGTGTGCCTTAGTCCATCCTTGGCCTGGGGCTGTCTTCTACCTTGGTCTCGTGGCCGGCTTCATTTTGCTGGCACTTGCATGGCGGCGTCTCTCACTACGGCCTATGCCGTCGCTCATGATCCTTGGCTTTGTCCTGGCGAACGCCGCCCTACTAACGGCCACTCTGCTTGTCCCGAACCCTTTCGAACCGCCACCCTGGCCCATACAAATGAAACTGCGGCCGCCCGCGTTCCCGTTCTTTTTGATGCTGGTGGCTTGGTCAACCTTCGCGCTATCACCGCGGCTGGTGGTCGGCTCAGGGCTGATCGTTGTCGTGACATGGAGTGTTGGGATCGGCATCGTGGCGCTCCGGCCCGATGCACAACTCGGCTTTGGATTGCCGGGCGCGGATCCCACGGCTTTGGCACACTACCTTGATCCGACGTTCATTGATGCCGCTGCATGGGCAACAAGCGTATTTACAGCCTGTTTGATTACAGGAATCCTTGCCGTTGTCGTGCACCATACGCAAAAACTGGTTGCAGCTCAGGCACGTGTCGAGCGCGCCCGCGATAATCTTGCACGTCACGTCTCTGCTAATCTCGTCGAAGAATTGGCCGAACTTGACGAGCCGTTCGGCCCTCCTCGCGTTCAGGACGCCGCAATCCTTTTCGCCGACGTGATCGGGTTCACGGGCCTGTGCGAAGGACGCTCGCCGCAGGCTGTCATGGCGATGCTGCGCGGCTTCCACGAGCGCATGGCCGGTTGTGTATTCGCGGCCGGAGGAACACTCGACAAGTTCGTAGGTGACAGCGTTATGGCGACTTTCGGGACCCCTAAACCAGGTCCACGAGACGCCACCAACGCGCTCGCCTGTGCTCGCAAGATGCTGGCTAGTCTCGACGCCTGGAACAACGAGCGTCGCGCCAACGACGAACCTGTTCTGCACATCGGAATCGGACTCCATTTCGGGCCGGTCGTGCTTGGCAACGTTGGCCACGAGCAGAGGCTCGAATACGCGGTGCTCGGCGACACGGTGAACGTTGCGAGCCGTCTTGAAGCGTTAAGCCGAGATCTCCAGACGTCGCTCGTAATCAGTCATACCCTAATCGAACAGATCCGCCTTGAGGTCGGCGAGTGCACCGTTGTAGGCATGCAGCGACATGCACCTGTAGTCGTCCGGGGGCGGGAGCAGGCAACAGACGTCTGGATCTTGGCCGAGCGCGTGTGCAAGGCTTGTCCTCCGATCTCCGAGACCGAGGTCACAACCGCGGCCTGAACATTTTCAAACCCGAGATCATTCTTGAAGCGGCATGTCCGTTTTGAGAAAAGCTCGCATAGGCTTCGAATGAGCAGATCAAGCGTTAAGCTGAAGGTCCGCCTCCTGACCAATGGCCAAGGTCCGGAAGCCACCCTTTGCAGCTGCTGCAAACGTTCGCTCTCAGGCTCTTGGAGAAGCAGCTTCGGACGACTGAAACAGGTCGAAAGAGACCATTCGCTCTAGGAATTCGTCGAGGGGAAACGGTCATCCACTGGCGATAAGTTCGACTTCTCATCGCACATGTCACATCCGCCGACCCAGTCTCGTCCCTGTGGATGACGCGCGTTTCGCGATCCTAACGAGCTAGGCGCACGCGTGTCCCACGAAAGGGATAACGATGACTACTGTAGTACCTGCCAATGCCGGACGAACCGATCCAGGATATGCTGGCCCTCCGCGTGTGGGGGGTGAGGAGTTGGTGCCCTCGCGCTACGCGGTGCGGATCGGTGATATCGACGTGCTAGTTGTCAGCGATGGAGTGCTGCCGCTCCCGACCAAGATGCTGGGACACAACGTCGAACCGGCCGTAAGGGCAGCTTGGTTGAACGATATGTTCCTGCCGCAGGACGCGTTCGACTGGTCGCTGAACGTGGTTGTGGTCCGCAGCGGCGGCCAGACTGTCCTCATCGACGCCGGGTTGGGGCTGGATCCGAACCTGAACCTGCCGCGGGCCGGGCAACTGTTCAGGCGATTGGAGGCCGTTGGCATTGATCTCGCGGCTGTGACGGACGTGGTGCTAACTCACATGCACATGGACCATGTCGGCGGCCTCCTCGTCGACGGAGTGAAGGAGCGGCTGCGCTCGGACCTGCGGATCCACGTGGCGGCTGCCGAGGTCAAATTCTGGGAGGCGCCCGACTTTACTCACGTCAACATGCCACAGGGATTCCCTGACGCGCTTCGGGCGGCCGCCAAGCGGTTCGCGCAAGAGTACCGCAGCCAGTTGCGGCTGTTCGACGAGGAGCACCAGGTCGCGCCGGGGGTGATCGTCCAGCGCACCGGCGGCCACACTCCTGGGCACAGTGTGGTCCGCTTGGCATCCGGCGGCGACCGGCTGACGTTCGCCGGCGATGCCGTGTTCACGGTCGGGTTCGAGCACCCCGACTGGCACAACGGCTTCGAACACGATCCCGAGGAGGCGGCTCGCGTTCGCATCCGGCTCCTGCGGGAACTGGCGGCGACCGGCGAGCAGTTGATCGCCACGCACCTGCCGTTCCCGTCCGTCGGTCGGGTCGCGGTTGATGGCGACGCATTTCGGTGGGTTCCCGTGTTCTGGGACTACTGATTGGATGGAGCCTGTGCTGCCCCAGTCCTCAGTTGAAAGCGGGGTCCGCGCACGGGTGACTCATCGACAATCGTTCATCCTCGGGATTTCTCCCGAGGATGCGCTTCCGTGTCATGGCGCGCCTTCCCAGCAGGTTTGAACCGGAACTTTTTTCCAGGGCCGCCTCGTCCCAGGCATCCCACAAGGCCAAGTCCTCGCTAGGCCCACATCAGGCGCATAAATTTTCCGCGCCGATGTCACAATGCGAGGAGCGCTTCTCGTCATGTCCACGACGGTCCCGATGGGACTGGACTCAAGATGGAGCGTCACATGAAGATCGTCGTCATCGGTGGCACTGGGCTAATTGGCTCGCAGGTCGTCGCCGACCTGAGGAGCGTTGGCCACGAGGTGCTTGCGGCCTCGCCTAATACAGGGGTGAACGCTGTTACGGGCGAGGGGCTCGCGGATGCGTTGCAGGGCGCCGACGTCGTCGTCGATGTCGCCAACTCGCCCTCCTTTGCCGACGACGCGGTGATGGACTTCTTCGTCCGCGCCGGACGGAATCTCGCAGAGGCTGAGAAAGCTGCGGGCGTAACGCATCACGTGGCGCTCTCGGTGGTGGGGACCGAGCACCTGCTCGACAGTGGCTACTTCCGAGCCAAGCTTGCCCAAGAGGAATTGATCGCCTCGGCGGGCGTGCCCTGGACTGTGGTCCGCGCCACGCAGTTCTTCGAGTTCGTCGGCACGATTGCGAACGCGGCAATCATCGACGGTGTTGCGCGAGTGACCTCCGCGTCGATCCAGCCGATCGCATCGGCTGACGTGGCCGCGAAGGTCGCCGAAGCCGCGCTCGCACCACCCCGAAACGGCGTGGTCGAGATCGCCGGCCCTGAGCGGCTTCCGATGGTCGAGTTGGTGAAGCGCTACTTCGACGGCATCGGCGAAGCGCGTGATGTCATCACGGACGACACCGCACCATATTTTGGGGTGCTTCTCGAAGACCGCTGGCTGACACCCACCGGTGACGCGTGGCTGTCGAACCGGCGCTATAGCGACTGGCTGGCAGCGCAGCCTAAGCGCGTGGCCTGAGGGACCCGGCCGATGGATGCGGCCTACGTTTCGGCGCTCTCCGCGCTTGCGGGTTCCGCCATCGGCGCGATGGCCTCGTTCGCGACCACATGGCTGACGCAACACAGTCAAGAGAGTGCAACTCTGCTGGTGCAGGATCGCGCGCGACGGGAAGCGCTTTACGGCGAGTTCATCCGGGAGGCGTCGACCCTGTTCGGCGACGCCTTCCGGCATGACCTCGACGACCCGGCCAAACTGGTGAACCTCTATGCCATCGTCAACAAGATCCGGCTCTTCGGAGAGCCGGAGACTCTCCACGAGGCGGAGCGTGTCATGCAGCGCATCGGCGAGACTTACTTCGCCCCGAACAAGGATCTCTCCGCCTTCGCGGACATCCACCACGCCAGAGGTCTTGACCCGCTCTGCGCGTTTTCGATGGTCTGCCGCAGGGAACTCGCAATCGCCCGGCGTTGAGGCTCAGTGAAGCATCGGCGCTCCTGCTGCTCCTCCGAACAGCGTGGCCATACGTTCGAGCTTGTCCGGGTTGCGGGTGAAGTAGATGCCACCGATCAGGCCGCCCTGGATATCCAGGGTGACGGTCTGGAATGTTCCGCCCGGCCCCAAGGCTGAAGTAGCCCGGTAGGCCATCGATCCAGAGGTCTCGCAGCTTCTGAGCACGCTGGATCCACGACTTCCGCGCAGCCCCCTCGAACATGCGCCTGACCTTGTCGATCCCGACGATGGGCCGGGGGAATGCGTGGACCTTTCCGCCACCATCGGAGTGCACGATGACGGCATCGGCGAGCATGCTGCGGAGCGCCGAAATGTCGCCTGCCGCCGACGCCTCGAAGAAGGCTTTGGCGATGCGTGCCCCCTCTTCCCTTTCGACGGGGAAGCGCGGACGTGCCAACGGCACATGTTTCCTGGCTCTCGCTGCGAGCTGACGGACAGCTGGCGGCTCACGCTGAAGTGTCGCCGCGATCTCCGCAAGCGGAACCGCGAAGACGTCATGCAGGAGGAACGCTGCTCGCTCCAAGGGTGAGAGGCGCCCCAAGGCGAGCATCAGCGTGAGCGTCAGGTCATCGCCAGGGGCTTCGTCTGGAGCCATGGCAACGGGTTCGGGCAACCACGTTCCAAAGTAGGTCTCTCGCCGCATCCGGGCTGACTTCATGACGTCCAGGCAGAGCCGAGTGACCGTGCGCGACAGGAAGGCACCAGCCGACGCCACACCAGCATGGTCGACTGGCGCCAGCGGAGCCAGGCATCCTGCACGACATCCTCGGCCTCGCCGAGGGAACCGAGCATGCGATAGGCAAGCCTCACGAGCCGCGCCCGCTCATGTTCGAAAGCGAGAGTTGGATCATCAATGGTCGGCATGGCGGAACGACCAGATGCTGAGGGCAACCGCGATAAGCGCAGGAAGTGTCACCGCGGGGAAGTCGCGGGGCAGAACCTCCGGCCCGCAAATGCCGACTGCAACCTCCCAGAAGTGGAACAGCGCATGCCCTGAGAGCCAGATTGCACCCATGCTCCAAAGCAGTACACGCGATCTGGGCCTCACCGCGCCGTATATAAATCCCGACCCGATCAGCACGAAGATCAGGCCGATGTCGCGCAGGAAGTGCTGATTGTATGGGCCTGTCGTAGTCACGCCCGGCACCGCGAAGTACCACGCCTCCGGTGAGGCGAGCATGAAGATTCCGTTGCCGGCTAGTCCGGCACCGAGAAGGCCGGCCAGCACCGGAATAGATTTGCTCATTGCACTCTCCCCACGTGATTGGTCCACGAGGGTGACGACGCGCCTAGGCTGGATGTGACATGGGATCAATTTTATCTTGGGGCTCTCGTTAAAGCCTCAGCCTTGCACAGCCCTCCTCATTGAATTCGAGTCGGCTGAGCTGACGGTCGAGTGTCACGTTGAAATGGGCAAGGGTCCGCTCCCCACCCTCAGCAGACATCGGCCCGGCGATTGAGCGCACTTCAGGCTCTGCACTGAAGCCGCGCAGATCATTGATCCGGCCGAGACGCCGCGCCTCCACGAGGCGATGCAAGATCTTCTGAAGGAGATCGGAAGGGAGATGGGGCGCCGCTTGAGCGCCCGCCTTCACTGATCGCGGCTCATCAATCCACCGCCTACGTCGGGTCCGTTCTCAATCAGGCGCCTCCTCGCCCGCCTCAGGAGCAGCAGTGTTTTCCGTTTCAGGCTCCGCGTGTCGCAGCGAGCATCCGCTTCCGCACCTCGGCCATGCGGGTGTCGTCGTTGATGCCGGCGTATTTGTCGGGGACCGATTATGTTGTAGCTGCCGCTCGATCTGCGTTCTAAGGTGATGCTGTCGCGGCCGAGATCCTGGCGAACCCGCGCTTGCGAGACAGATGTGCTCCCGCCCAATGAGTGGAGAGCCCTGTGCCTCGCTTTTTCTTCGACGTTCATGACGGTCGCAACGAGCGCGACGACGAAGGCACCGTCTGTGCCGACGTGCAGGCCGCTGCCTTGGAAGCAAAACTCCTGCTGCCGGAGATCGCAAGACACGAGGTACCGAAGGACGGCGAGCGCCAGACCATCACGGTGCTGGTGACCGACGAGGAAGGGCATCCCGTCTACTCGGCCGCTCTTTGCTTTGTCGGTACTTGGTTGCTTCGCTGACGCCGGCCGCGGCACCTTCCCGCCCGACGGCTTCGTCGATCTCCCGCATGGTCGCCTCGTCCGGTCTGAACTCTCGCATGGCATTCAATCAAGCGTCCTGCGCCTGCTTGAGGCGAGCCACCCCGCGTACAATCGCAAGAACATCGCGGCGCGTTTGATCATCCTCGATCTCGCTGAAGGCGCGCAGGAGATCAATGGCACCATGGGTGCGTAGAAAATCAAACACTTCAGCCCGGTCCTCACCCTCGCCCTCGTCTCCATCGTAGAAGGACGAGACTCGCACTTCGAGCACGCGAGCGATGTCGCTCAGACGGCTAGCGCCGACGCGGTTCATGCCGTTCTCGTATTTCTGAACCTGCTGGAACGTCACGCCGATGGCCCTACCGAGTTCGGTCTGCGTAAGACCCTTGGATTTGCGCAGCACGTGGATGCGCTCTCCGACAAGACGGTCCTGATCGGTGGCACACTTTGGTCGTGCGTTTGGAGTGTCCATGCCTCAGGCCCTTTATCGGAGAGCGGCCGGCCAGGCTTGTGACCGAGCTAGCCGAGGGGCCTTAGCAACTCCCACGTGAAGATTTTCGTTGCGGGAGCCAAACGGGCGTCAGTACCTGAACCCGCTCTTGTAGAACTTCCGCCGGTCATGCTCGGCGACGTCTCGTATCAAGCAACCGCCAGGAGCATCGGCTTCCGGATTTCAGCCATGCGCTCGTCATCACTGGCGCCTGTCACCATGGCTTTGTGACCTGAGCTGTAGGGATCTCCGTCCTCTCGATGCTCGACTTGGCCGGACACACGTGGCTCCGCCGGCTCAAGCGCCCCGATCCTGCTGCATGCGAGTGGCGCTGCGAACGAGGGCCAGAACCTCGCGGCGCAGCCGGTCATCCTCGATCGTAATGAAGGCATTCAGCAGATCGACGGCGCCCGGGGCGCGCAGCAAATCGGAAACCTCTGTCTTTTCCTGCGCAGCGGTGTCATCCCCTTCCTCAAAGAAAGTGGAGACCGACGCTCCGAGTACCCGAGCGATATCACTCAGGCGGTCGGCGCCGACGCGGTTGGCGCCGTTCTCATATTTTTGGATCTGCCGGAACGATACGCCAATGGCGATGCCGAGCGCAGTCTGTGAGAAGCCCCTGGACTTGCGTAGGGTCTGGATGCGCAGGCCGACGATGATGTCCTCTTTGAATGCCTGCTTCGGCGATGCACTATGGTCGTACATGAGTTCATGCTCTGCATTGCGAGCGACAGGGCAAATTTACTGCGACCCGATCGCTTCCAGCGCCCCTAAGTATTGTGATTAGTTTATGCAATTATATAATAAAATCAGATGTCGGCCGAAAGCATCTACTTTCCCGCTTCGGCCATGCGGCCGTCATCTCTGGCGTATTGCCTCTGCAGCCCGTCTAGCAATGCTCAGCGCCGACGCGACAGGTCAGTGAACGTTGCCGGCACCGCTGGAGACATCCGCTTCCGCTTCGTATCTCGCGTTCCATCGTTCAAGAATGCGCGCGTTCTCGTCAAACTCGTCAGCCATGTCGCGGAGCTTCAATACGACCTGGTTGTGCTGGGAGCCCAGCGCTTCTGCCAAGTCGCGGCAAAGCTCAGCCTGCTGGCGGAAATAGGAAGCTGCGGAACGCATGCCGTCTAAATGACGAAGTTTGCGCAGAACGCGAGTCACAACAACGTGTCTCTTCGTCCAGACCGAGTCCCTGCGCGAAACGGAGCAGGCCGCGCATCTCGGCGGTGGATTGTTCGGTGGTTTCGCTCGCGCTCATGTCCGATCCTCGTCAACGGCTACGAACCATGCGGCCAAGAACTCGGCGCCCTGCTCGCGCGTGGCCGAGCAGCCTATGAGACCCCGTACTGATCCGCATTGACCCAAATACCGGGGTACTCGCCATCTCCCAGTATATAGCTGGCCTATCCAAGGAACGGCTCAGCCGTGCGTTGATTTCCGATTCCGCTTCGCGCGCTTCCAGTCGTCTAGCCGACTTGACTCGAAATGGAGTAATCCTACAAGCGCACCGGCCATCATAGCGATGCCGATTGTGATTGGAAGGAAGATGGGCATCCGATTACTCCTCTTATCGGGTGAATTTGTTCAGCAGGAACCGTCCTACACCGTGTATGGCCGCTCCGAATATAACCGAGATCGGTGTACAACGTCGCATCGGCTCGCCCCTCCTGGGTCAGCGCCCAATCCTACACTCGACCTTGGTTGCAACGTCGCCGTGCTTCGCGGAGCAGCGTACGTTCCGTTTGCTGTCGAGCAAGCGAGGTGGCCGGTTACTTCGTAGCTGCGTGCCCTGCGGGCCAATGCTTATCCCCGCGGCGCCCGCCAGCCGGCCGCCTTCGCCTCGTCCTCCGAGCAGAACAGGCGCTCGCCAGCGCGGTCGTTGATGCGGGTGCGCTCGTAGTCGCGCGAGCCGGGCAAGTGATAGATACGCTCTCCGCCGGCTGAAATGTTGCCCTTGATGTTGCAGCCACTCGCCTTGTTCGGTGGCGTGACAGTCTCAGGCCTCGAGCGTTCACCGCCGGCACGCTTCGCGCGTCGCCACTCGGATGGATCTTGGAACTTGCCTGCCCAGATGCCGTGCCGCAGCGCCTTCGCGGTGAGTTCAGTGTTGACGTAGTCCTCGGTGTAGCGCCGGTACGCAACAGCGTGCCCTTGCCCGACCATCCAGGCGTTCAGGTCCTCCGCGTCAGCACGGCAGACGGCGACGACTCGGCCGTAGCGGTCGGTCTCGCGCGGATCACATATCACGAGGCGTTTGCCGATGTGATCGGCGAGAGCCAGGGCGGCCGCCTGTCCGCAGCGATAGTCCTTGCCAGCGGCGTCCTTGCAGAGCTGGGCGCTTTCCGGCGCATCGATGCCGTGGAGGCGGATGCGCGTTCCACGAACGTCGAGCGTGTCGCCATCGACAATCGAGGCTCGGCCAACGAACGGCTCAGCGTGGGCTGGCGTGGCGAGAAGCAGGACAAGGAGCCAGGACCGGGAGCGCATCTCACCACTCTATCACACCGTCGCAGGTCGCCTCAGCCCAGGCGCAAGGCCTCGGCGCCGGAACGCTAGATGAAGTCGCTTAGGCCTTGTGGATGTTCGCCCAAGCGGCAGCACCAAGATACCGGCACGGCGAGGCGTTGGGGCGCAGGGCGCCGAAGGCTTTCCGCAACTCGGCGGCCTCAGGCGGGAGCAGATCGGGCGCAAGTTCGGGAAGGAGCATCACGGCTGCCGGCTGATGACGGGGCCGACGGCATAGGGTTGCCGGGTTGCTTCAGGCTTACCGATCGGACTTCCTCAAGCCTTTTGCGCGCGTGCCAGCAGGATCGCAGTCCGGACGGCAGCGCGCATCAGGCCGGGGCTCGACTCTTCGTTGGCGATGACGTGGCTAGCCCATAGGTGCCTGACGACCGCCGCATCGACATCGACGACATAGCCAGCGGCAATCGGAAAGATGCCCGCTTCTAAATCCGAAAGGTACATCTCGACCGCCGCGCTCACCTGCTCGTCGGTGACGGCCTTGGCCTTGAACAGTTCGCCGACGGTCGGTGACGATTCGCTCACTGCAAGGTGTCTTCGTCCGTCGCCTGCATCAGCCGCAGCGCCTCGCGCGTAACTTCGTGCAGGTCGGAGAGCCCCTGCATCCCGAGCGGCACGCCGACACGCTGTCCCTCGACCGTCGTCAGGACGATCACAGCAAGCGATTCGCCCATGAGCAGGCCAGGCTTTGGCACACAGATCGGCAGCAGGAAATCGCCGTCACCCTCGACTGCATCCTTGGCGGTATCGGGTCGGAACGGAGGCGAATCGGCCATGCGGCAAATCTATCGCGCCGGCCTCCGCACAGCTAGGGCGGGGACGCCTCGCGACTGTGCCGACTCTTGTGCAGCGCCCTTACACCGTTTGTTCCGGTGTGTCCGACATGTCTGGGCTGCTTCAACACTGATTTGCTTGAATGAATTGGCTGGTGCGCCTGGATTCTCACCCAGCATGACCTCAGAAGAGCGCATCAACTAAGTTATTGCAATTGCGAGCGCTTTAGCTTCTTGCGCACACGCAGTGGATACGATCCTGCGCTCATTGCCGAGGGTGCCATCTTGCAATCCACAGGCAGCTGAAAGGCAGCGCGTTTTTGCTCTTTGAGCTTGATCGGAGGCATGTCGAGGTTCAACAATGCGCCATGAGCCGACCTTGAAGCGGCAGGTGCCAAACCGCCGCTCCCGACCCTTTGCGGCCTCTCAAAAAGGCCGCTCACCGGCGGTCTGGTAGCGGACAAGTAGTACTGGGTTGGGTGGATTTCTGCCAATCCGCTCTTGAGCGTCGGACTTCGAAAGCTGACGCTCGACGTTCGACTGGCTGCAACCGAAGGCGGTACATTTGGTTCGGGTATGGTCCGCCACAGATGCGCATGATCCTGCGACCGCCCGTGAGCCGTCGGTAGCCTGCAGCGCTGGGCGGACGGGACCTTTTGCAAGAATCGGGACTTATGTGCCGATGACCGATCCAGCCGATCCCTCAATTCCCTATGCCCTCGTCGTCGACGACGAGGGCCTCATCCGCATGGATGCGATGGACATCTTGCAGGAGGTGGGGTTCCGCACCTTCGAGGCCGGCGACGGCGACAAGGCCATAGCGCTGCTGGCCCGTGAGCACGCCCTCATCGTCCTGGTGTTCACCGACGTCCAGATGCCCACCTCCCGCGATGGCTTCGCCGTGGCCCGCGAGACCGCTCAACGATGGCCACACATCGCCATCGTCGTAGCCTCAGGCCAAGCGCATCCGGGACCCGGCGACATGCCCGAAGGGGCTCGCTTCATCGGCAAGCCGTTCACTGCCGAAATGGTGCACGACCATCTCAAGGAGATCCTGCCAGACGGGCTTAAGCCGGCCCCGTTGCGCGACATGGCTTGACCGGCCAGTCGCCGCAGTTTGCCGGATACATTTGCCGGCGTTCCGCATTATTGGGGGTCGAAGGTCGGGTGTCGACCAGAATCCTCGGGACGACGCAGGGCGCATGGAGGCGAGCACGGAAGACCAGGGGCAGCCCGTCGACCTGACATCCTGCGACCGCGAGCCGATCCACATTCTCGGCGCGGTGCAGCCGTTCGGCTTCCTCCTTGGCGTCTCGTCGGACTGGATCGTGGTGCGCGCCAGCGCCAACGCCCCGGAGTGGCTCGGACGGCCGGCCGAGGACCTTCTCGGACTTCCGCTCGACATCCTAGTCGATCAGGAGGCCATCCACCTGTTACGCGGCCACCTGCAGACCCTGCGCGGTCCCGACGCCGTGGATAGGGTCTTCGGCGTCCGCCTCGTGCCAGACAAGCCCGTCTTCGACATCGCCCTGCACGTGTCCGGCGGCGCCATCGTCATGGAGGCCGAGCCGAGCGCGCCCGAGCACCTCAGCGCCGGCAACCTCGTGCGCAACATTGTCTCCCGCCTGCAGCATACGGTGGAGTTGGAGCCGCTCTGCCGCGAGGCCGCAAGGCAAATGCGTGCACTCACCGGCTTCGACCGGGTCATGGTCTATCGCTTCGCCCCCGATGGCTCGGGCGAGGTCATCGCCGAGGCCGTACGCTCGGGCCTCGACCGCTACCTCGGCCTGCACTACCCGGCCTCCGACATCCCCAAACAGGCTCGCGCCCTCTACGAACGGAACTGGCTGCGCATCATCGCCGACATCGATGCCCCGGCCATCCCGGTGGTCCCGGCGCGTGACCCCATGGGCGAGCCCCTCGACCTGTCGCTCTCGACCCTGCGCACGGTGTCGCCAATCCACCTCGAATACCTACGCAACATGGGCGTCGCCGCCTCGCTGTCGGTCTCCATCCTGCGCGGGGGCCGCCTCTGGGGCCTGTTCGCTTGCCACCACACGGAGCCGCGGCACATCTCCCTGGAGCGCCGGACCGCCGCCGAGCTATTCGGGCAGATGTTCTCCTGGATCCTGGAGAGCCGCGAGCGGGAGGTCCTCGCCGCCCAGGAGGCACTCGCCCGCGAAACCCACAACCGCCTGATGAGCGCCATGGCCGCGGGCGGCACCGGTTTGGAGGGGCTGGCCGACTTCGCCGAAGAGTTGTCGGGCATCGTCGCCTGCGACGGGCTGGGCCTATGGGTCGACGGCGAGATCACCCTGCAAGGCATGACGCCGACGCGGGAGGAGTTTACCGGCCTCGTGCGCTTCCTCAACCGCACGGCGGCGAGCAGGGTCTACGCCACGGAAGAGATCGGGCGGTTCCACGAGCCTGGCCGCGACTTCACCGAGCGGGCGGCCGGGATGCTGGCCGTGCCCGTGTCACGCACGCCCCGAGACTTCTTGGTGTTCTTCCGCAAGGAGGTGGCGCGGACCGTGACGTGGGCGGGCAATCCGGAGAAGCCCGCAAGCCTCGGCCCGAACGGTGTCCGCCTGACGCCGCGCAAGAGCTTCGAGACGTGGCGCGAGGTCGTCCATGGCCGTTCGCTCCCCTGGTCGGAGGCGGAAGCCCGCACCGCCGAGGCGCTGAGGGTCACGCTCCTTGAGGTGATCCTCCGGCTCAGCGACACGGCCGAGCGCGAGCGCAAGGAGGCGCAGGAGCGGCAAGAACTCCTCATCGCCGAGTTGAACCACCGGGTGCGCAACATCCTGAACCTGATCCGGGGCGTGGTCACCCAGAGCCGGGCCAACGCCGGCGACGCGGACGACTTCACCGAAGTGGTCGGCGACCGCATCCAGGCGCTCGCCCGGGCCCACGACCAGGTCACCTCGGCCAACTGGGGACCCGGCTCGCTCGCCGAGCTCCTCACCGTCGAAGCCTCAGCCTACCTCGGCGCCAAGGCCGACCGCGTCGTCCTCGACGGCGTCGACATTCTGCTCGAACCGCAGGCCTTCACGACCATGGCGCTCGTCGTGCACGAGCTGATGACGAACTCGGCCAAGTACGGTGCACTCAGCGACAGCGGCGGTCGGGTCGATGTGCGCTGGGAGCGGGATGGCTTCGACAGCCTCTTGGTGCATTGGACCGAGACGGGCGGCCCCGTTGTCAAGGCTCCGACCCGGCGCGGGTTCGGCTCGACCATCATCGAGCGTTCCGTCCCCTATGAACTGAAGGGCGAGGCCGAGGTACGTTACGCGTTGACCGGCCTGACCGCGCGGTTCTCGATCCCGGCCGCCTTCGTCCGCGCAGCGCCGCCGCGGGCGGTCCGCGTCGTCCAGCCCGAAGCGGTCCCGTCCTTCTTGCTCAGTGGGACAGCGCTTGTGGTCGAGGACAACATGATCATCGCCTTGGAGGCGGAGGAGGCGCTCACCGCGCTGGGGGCCGATTCGGTCGACATGGCGGCCTCAGTCCGGGAGGCGCTCCGGGTGATCGACGCTTCGCCGCCGGACCGGGCGCTTCTCGATGTGAACCTCGGGTCAGAGACGAGCATCGCCGTTGCTCGGCGCTTGGCGGAACTCGGTATCCCGTTTGCGTTCGCAACCGGCTACGGCGAGAGCTTCCAGGTCCCGCCCGACCTGGGCGACGTGCCGGTGATCAAGAAGCCCTACGGAGCCGACAGCTTGCGGCAAGCATTTGGCCGCTCCCGAACCCACTGAACCCGCTATGGCGCAGGCAGAAGCCGATGCCGATGCCGATGCTAAGGCTCGCGCGGCGGCGCTCCGAGTTGTCGAGGCGCCGAGCTGTACAAAATTGCTGTTTCGGCGCGGCGCTACGGTAGGCGAGTTGCCAATAGCCCATGCGTGATGGGTCAGCTTCCGACCCCTATCGGACCCTTGGCCTTTCCGGTTCGGGCGTCCGTTTCGGAAGCTGAAGGGGACCTGATGGCGACGTCCTTGGTATGCGTGGGAACGGACAGCTCAAAGCGCAGTGCTGCGCGTGTCCATGCCCAGCGATCTTGCCAGAAGGGCACGGGCCCGGCTCACGCGGCTCTTCACAGTGCCGACTTGGCAGCCGATGAGCTCGGCGGCGTCCTCGTAGGTCAGGCCCTGGGCGCCCACGAGAAGCAGCGCCTCGCGCATGGCCGCTGGCAGCTTAGCAAGGTGCTGCTTGACCTGCTGCAACTCGCTGTTGGCTTCCTGGGCAGCGGATGCCACCATTTGGCCGGCCATAGTCCCGTCGGCGTCCTCGACCTCGCGCTTCCGCTTGCGGATGTCAGTGTAGAAATGGTTGCGCAGGATGGTGCAGAGCCATGCCTGCAAGTTGCTGCCGGGCTCGAACCTGTCCTGGTTCTTCCACGCCTTGAGCAAGGTCTCCTGCACCAGGTCGTCGGCAACAGCATGGTTCATGGCGAGAGACAGCGCGAAGGCACGCAGGCTCGGAAGAGACGCGAGGAGCCCGTCTCGGAAGTCTGCAGCCTCCCTGTCGTACGAAGCGCCGTCGAGCCGCGCGATCAGGTCCAGCAGTGTCGATGGCTGCACCTCGGCCAACATGGAGGCGTAGTAGCTGCGCAACTCGGAGCCTAGGTGTTGGCGCGCGCCCTCGGGAATTCGGCCCTCACGCGAGCGGGACGGAGCTGTCCGGGAAGTTCCTTCGGCCATGCCTGTCCCTTTCGCCTCCCCTCATATGCCGCTTGGTCCGGGACGGATCGGCACCTGGCGAGGGAGCTTCTGGCAGGCTCATGCTGAATGCGAGCTAACGAAGTCTTCATCAGATTGTCGAAAGAGCTGGGCAGTACACGGCCGAGTTCCTTTTCGCGGGCTGCGGCTAGCCGCGACAGGCCGTGTCGAAGCCTTCAAGCTTCAAGCATTTCGCTTGACAATGCTTCGCTAGAAGCTGGTTTCGAACCCCAGGACAAGGTTCTGCTAACCCTTGAGCATAATGCCCGCTGTGCCTTGCGGAAAGACGCGACGGCTTCATTGTTCGGCAACGTGCCGGGGCCTTGCTGGCACAGTTCGTCATCGGGCCGCCATCAGAGCAGCCGGACGGGCAATGGGGGTCGAACAGGCCTGGGACAAAGCTCGATGCTCGCTCTCGTCCTCGACGATGCCGAGATGAACAACCTGGTGATGGTCGCCTCGTTGCGGCCGCTCGCCGGCTGCACGCCGCAGGCCTTCACCGTGCCGGCCGAGGCGCTCGCCTTCGCAGAGGCGCGGGCGTCCGAAATCGGGGTCGTCATCACCGATTACGAGATGCCGGGCATGAACGGCGTCGCGTTCATCCGGGCGGTGCGGCGCATTCCCGGCCTCACCAACGTTCCCACGGTCATGGTGACGAGCCACGACCAGCGGAGCCTGCGCCGCGAGGCACTGGAGGCGGGGGCGACCGACTTCCTCACCAAGCCCGCCGACGCGGTCGAGATCCGTGCCCGCGTCACGAACCTGCTCGCCCTCTCCGCGGCCCACCGGGCGCAGCGCGACCATGCCGCGCAGCTCGCCCGCGAGGTCGCGGCGGCGGTGGCCCTGGTCGAAGAGCGCGAGCGCGAGATCGTCTCGACGCTCATGCGCGCCGCCGAGCACCGCGACTCCGACACCGGCGATCACATCGCCCGCGTCTCCGCCTATGTCGGGCTCATCGCCGAGGCGATGCGGATGCCCGCATCCGACGCCCGGCAGCTCTGTCTGGCCGCGACCATGCACGACGTCGGCAAGATCGCCGTGCCGGACGCGATCCTGCTCAAGCCGGGCGCTCTCACCCCCGAGGAGCGCCGGGAGATGGAGCAGCACGCCGACCGGGGACGGCGCATCCTGGGCGGCAGCGACTCGCCCGTCATGCGCCTCGCCGCCGAGATCGCGGGAAGCCATCACGAGCGCTGGGACGGGACCGGTTACCCCTATCGCCTGAAGGGCGAGGCCATCCCCCTGTCCGGCCGCATCGTCGCGGTGGCCGACGTCTTCGACGCGCTGACGACCCAGCGTCCCTACAAGCCGGCTTGGTCACCGGAGCATGCACGGGCCTTTCTGCAGGAGAACGCCGGCTCCCATTTCGACCCGGCGGTGGTCACAGCATCCTTGAGCCGGTGGGCCCAGGTTGAGGCGAACCTGCGTCTGCGAACAGCGCTGCATTCGGTGCCGGTCGCCGCCTAAACGCCGGCACCGGCACCGGCACCGGCATCAGCGACAACACATGCGTCGATTCAGGTGGAGCACGTCACGGTCCGGACGCGCGTCGGTCTACTCCCGGAACTGTCTCGCTTGGCGCTGCGTTACGGGCTCATTCCTGATCCTGGAGACGAGTTAATGCAGCCGCAGGTCGACGTTTCGAGCCGGTCCGAAGTCACGGTGCCTTCCCTGCTGATCGCCTTTCTCGGCTTTGCCGCGTCGACCGTCGGCGTCGTCGGAATCATGACCCTGCTTGGGACCCTCGCCTGAGGAACCGATGTTCCTCATCCGTAGGTAGTCTCCGATCGAACCTGCAGCATGTGCCAAAGGCATTTGGCAAACCCTGCGGGCCTCTTTCCTAGCGGACGCTTATGTCGATCTGCGAAACTGGCCGCTAACGACAGTTCAGAATGGGAGTGAAGCGGCGGGCATGTGCCTCCCAGACTTCGCTGCGCCGAAAGCAAATCATGCACCGGATAACGGCGGTTCCGACATGCCTAACTTGGGTTATGCGCTAACGCTTGATTCATAAATGACCGAGCAGCAGAGAGTCGTAGGCACCCTGTTAACTTGGTGATGCTAGCCCGAAGCTGAATAGAAGGCACTCGGCGGGTCACCTTGGTTCACGGTTTCGGACGTTTGTGGAGCAGACTGGCGCCGACCTACCGCGTGGCCAGCACCTTCCATCAGGATCGCGACGGCACAGTCACCGTCATCGTTGCGCTCGCCGCAACGACCCTGATGGGACTCGTGGGTGGGGCGATCGACTATGCCCGGCTGGTCTCGGCCCAGAGCCACATTCAGCAGGCCACCGACGCCGGTGTGATGGCCGGTGGCAACGCCCTCAAGCTCGTCGTCTCCAACACCGCCTCGGTCATCGGCTTGACCACCCAGACCATCCAGGACGAGATCAAGGACAGCGCCAAAAACCCCGTCACAATCCAGGTTGACGTCGCCAGCGACAAAACCAGCGTGACGGCCGTTGTCGAACAAACCGTCCACCTCTCCTTCGGGCCGTTCGTCGGCATGTCGGAGTCCAAGGTTTCGGCCAAAGCGAAGGCCAGCGTCGTCGGCAAGATGCGGCTATGCATGCTCGCGCTCGACCCCGCTGCGGCCGGTGCGTTCAACCTCGAAAAGAGTGCGCAGGTCACGGCCTACGATTGTGCGCTCTACTCCAACTCTAGCAACTCGGGTGGGATGGTCGGGCGCAACAACTCGATGGCGCGGGCGCAGACCATCTGCTCGGCCGGTGGCTTCAAGGACGACCGGGCCAATTTCACGCCCAATCCGCAGACCAACTGCCCCGTCATCGCCGATCCGCTGGCCGATCGTCCCGCGCCGCCTGTCGGCAGTTGCCTGAACTTGCCTAACCTTATGCAGACCCTCGATGCCATGACCGGCAAAAGCAAGGGGAAGAACCCGGTCCCGACGAACTACACGCTCAGCCCCGGCACCTACTGCGGCGGCCTTAAGATCACCAAGGACTCCGTGGTGACCCTGCGGCCGGGCATCTACGTGATGAAGGACGGTCCGCTGATCGTGGACAAAAAGGCCACGCTGACCGGCACCGGCGTGGCGTTCTACTTCACCGGCGACAACGCGGGGCTCCTGTTCGACAAGAGGACCACCATCAGCCTGTCGGCGCCGACCACTGGTGTCATGGCCGGGCTGCTGATGAGTGAGGAGCGGACGGTGATGGCTCCGACCGACCCGGCCGACCTAGTCGATACTCTGCTCGGTGACGTGATTACGCCAACCCCTCCGCCCTTGGCTGCGACCAAGCCGATGCGCATCTACCGCATCATCAGCGACAATGCCCGCAACGTGCTTGGCACCATCTATTTGCCGAGCGGGCGCTTGGTGATCGACGCCAGCCGCCCAGTGGCTGATATGTCGGCCTACACCGTCGTTGTGGCCCAGCAGATCAATCTCTACGAGGGGCCGAACCTCGTTCTCAACGCCAACTACGGCAACTCCAGCGTGCCGGTGCCGAAGGGGGTTGGCCCTGTCTCGGGACGGCTCCTGCTTAGCCAGTGACATGGACCGTAGCGCGCCACCATACTGGTTGTGCTCTCTCAGGCTTCTTCGGATTGTGGGAGGCAGGGCGAAATGCCGTATCGTCTGCTTCGAGCTGCAATCCAGACGTTGACCTCGCAATCAACGAATGACCGCTATCCACCCCATCCGGACCTTCAGCGACAGCGCCACGAATGTCCGCTCGGGGTCAACAGCGTGGATTGCAAGCCTGCGTTCCGAATGTCCGAGAGCAATCGAGAGCGGCGGTTCGGCGCCTGCCGATTCGATGTCGGCTTCTGGCGCATCAATGCGAAAGCGCAAATACTCCGCGGCTGTGCACGAGTCATTTTCCCCGCTAGCGCACATGTTCTAGTTATGTTCTAAGCCTTGTCGTCGCCTATGAAGCAGGCGATCTCCCGAACCCGACGCCTGCCGAGTGCTCCCAATCCGTCGAGCCAGCCGCGTCGCCGCGCCCAATCCAGCACTTACGCTGACGGCCAGCACCCCTGTGGCTCGGCCGTGGGAGATCTCGCATGCTCGCTCCATCCTCGTTGCTTCCATCCACGGATCCGCGTGCCCATGACGGCACATCCTCCGATCAACTCGCACGCGCCTTCCTGCAACAACTCGCCCAGGATGAACGCAAGCGCCTCAAGGCCGACCAACGTTCCAACCCGTTCGGCTTCGGGGATGACCCTCTCCTCGACGAGAACGACGCCATCGAGCAGATCGTCATCCAGGATGAAGAGAACCGACCGGAGGCCACGCATGTCCCGGTTCCAGCGGATCTCGCCGCCGTGGCCGTAATGCTCGCTCGTGCGATCGAGGCAGAGCCCGGTCTTGTTCGCCGGCTGCGCCGCGAGGCGCCCGTCGTCACGCTCGCCACGCACGTGACCGATCTTGTCGAACCTGTCCGCATCGTCGCGGAGAAGTGCCTGTTCCGGCCGGACACGTTGGTCGTAGAGCTCTCAAGCGGGAGAGCCCGTGAGCTGACCCGCAGAAATGCCGCCCTGTTCGTTTGCGACGGGGTCGGTCGCGATGCTCGGCCCGAGAAGGGCAACGATGTGATCGGCACCGCACTGCATGTGCGGGTTCCGATCGTTGGAATTGCCCCGGATCCGAAGCGTCAATTGCCGCGCGACCTGATGCGCTCTGCCGAACATCGGATCACTCTGCCGAGCCTGGATCAGTCTGGACTCGCACTCGTTGTTGAAGCCGTGGTCGGCAGCCGGCCATCGCGGGGGATCGATCAGGATCTGCTGCGCATGATCGACATCGTCGATCTGCCTGTCGCTCTCCGGAGGGCGACGTCCTCCGATTCATGCATCGAAGCGCTGGAGCGCATCGTTGCAGCCAAGGCCGACTATCTCGGCGAAGGAACTGCACTGGAGGAGCTCGACGGCTACGGCGAGGCCAAGACCTGGGGGCTCGCCGCCGCAGCCGACCTGCAAGCCTACCGGAGCGGCCGGTTGAGTTGGGCCGAATTCGACCATCGCGGTCTGCTGCTCTCGGGACCGCCTGGCGTCGGCAAGACGAGCTTTGCCCGTGCATTGGCCAAGTCCGCACGCGTCCCGTTGGTCGGGACCTCGGTCGCAGAGTGGAACAGCGCCGACTACCTGTCGGGGACGCTCCAGGCGATCCGCAAGGTCTTCGCGCAGGCAAAGGCGCAAGCACCCTGTATCCTGTTTATCGACGAGATCGACGGCATCTCCGACCGTGGGCAGATTCGGGGCGAATATGTGCAGTACTGGACCCAGATCGTGAACCTATTCCTCGAGCTGCTCGCCGGGGTGGACGAGCGGCCTGGCGTTGTGGTGGTGGCCGCCACGAATTACCCAGAAAAGATCGATCCCGCCGTGAAGCGAGCGGGACGTCTGGACCGAGAGATCGCAATCGCGAAACCGGATACGGCGGCTCTAGCCCAGATCTTCCGCCACCATCTCGGGCGCGAGATCTTGCCGAGCGCGTCGATGCTGCCGCTGGCCCTGGCGGCTCGCGGCATGACGGGGGCGGATGTCGAGGCCTTCATTCGGCGTGCCAAGGGGACCGCGCGCCGTAAAGCCAGAGCCGTGACTGTGGAGGATGTACTGGCCGAGGTTCGACAGGGGCGCCGTCCACTCCCGGCCACCATCAGGCACCGCGTCGCCGTCCATGAGGCAGGGCACGCGGTCGTCAGCCACGCCGTTGGCTTCGGTATGCTCATGGACCTCTCCCTGCACGACAATGGCGGGCAGGCCTGCCTGCAACTGGCTATGGAGGGAGCTGCGACCCTGCACGAGCTGGAGGCGGCCATGGCGTCGCTTCTAGCCGGCCGGATCGCAGAGGAGATCGAACTCGGTGCAGGGTCGATCGGCGCAGGCTTCGGCGCTAACTCGGACCTCGCGATGGCGACGGCTATCGCACGCGACATCGAGTTGACATTCGGCCTCGGGCAACTCGGGAACGTGCATCTGGAGGCTGCGGCTGACACAGTCCTGATCGCGGGCGTTCTCCCGGCTGTCGTCGAGCGCCTACGGCACGCGAGCGAGCGAGCGCGAAGAATCCTAACTGAGCGCAGACCGGCACTACAGGCGCTCACAGGAATGCTCGAGGAAAGCGGCTACCTTTCTCGGGACGAGATCGACCTCGCGCTAAAGCCGGAGACAGACTGCGAATCCGATGTGTGTTCCACGACTGCCGCAGAGGTGTTGTGATGTTCGCGCTGATGCCTGACGCCCCGGACTTGGGCGATCTGCAGCCGCTTTCCGACGCGATCGACACGCTCTGCAAGATCCTCAAAAGCGATCGCGAGACCGTCATCGCTGGCTTAGCCGAGATCGTGCGGAAACGCGCGGAGTTCGAGGACCTCAGGATGATGTCGGTAGATCGTCGAAGCACTCGACGATAGGCCTGTCATCCGAGCAACTGGACGACCAAGCAAATCTTCACTGCGAAGCTAAGCTGTCACCTTGGCGAAGGGAATGGCTAGAAAAGCTGGTTCGGTTCCGCCCTTATCCAGGGGCGGAGCCTCACCGGGAGGGCATCCAGCTGGCACCATCTCCCGGCAAAGGGAGGACAAGTCAGGCGCACTACTTCTTGCCGCGAGGAAGGACGACGAGAGAGACCTTCACCTTGGGCGGAGGCTTCTTCTCAATCGCCTCCGTCGAGAGCTTCCGTGTTCTCACCTTTTGAACAACATCAATGGTATTGGCCGAGGAGGCGCGCGGTGACACGCCTGAGGCGGTCCTGCCTGGACGCTTCCCCTTGATTTCAATGGTGACCGTCCGCTGCCTCACGCTACGTGGGAGTTCAGGAGACTCTTCCTGCAATGGCTCGTCATCGGGCCTGTTCTTAAATCCCATGTGCGCGGATCCATCCGACCGTGCTTGCCGACACTCGCTTCGCTCCTATCGGACGGCGCTGTACAAGGCGTTACCGTTCCTTCGAGCGGCGAGGTTTCAGCCGGTTCTGAAGGTACGACTTTGAAGTGGGCTCCGACGACAGGAACACCGATTGGAGCTGACATAGGAGCGCAATCCCTGATGACGGGCCGCCAGCATGACGCCTGACGAATTCAAAACGGCGCTACGCAGACTTGGCCGGACACAGATCGGCTTCGCGCTGGAGATCGGCGTCTCTCGTCGCACCGTCCATCTCTGGGCCGAGCGAGGCCCCCCAGCCTATGCGGTCTATCTGCTGACACTGATCGAACGGTATGGCGTGAAAGCAGCGCAGAACGATCAGGCAACACCGATCCCGACAGACCCTGCTCGCGTCCTGAGTGGTATGTATACGCAAGCTATCTCGACCAGTGACGGGCCTAGCTTCGTTGGCGCAGTCGAGCATTGGCTACAGAGGCACAAGAAGGGCAAGATTTAGCCCACCGAACAGTTTGCCACGACAGCAAAAAACCTCCAAGCCTGCATAATGACTTACATATATTTTCATTCATGAACCAAGCCATTGATTACGCGCGCTAATGATTCAGATCACTATCAGAATTGAGTTGCGCGATGCCCGTTATCCACCGTATCTAGCCGGCGAAGACATGCGAGAGCGCTTGCAAAAGGGGCATTTATAGCCCCTTTATGGCCGCAAGCCGGCAAGCAGGAGCTCGGCCATTCCCCTTGGTCCGCGAACGGGATCTAGCAGGAAACAATAAATGACACGGCTGATATCTGCATAGATGGGCAGTTACGCTGCGCTTCCCGTCCATGCGAAACCGATCTAGGACGGTCAGGCAATGCTACAATTATCATCGCGACATCTATTATCAAATATCGGTCGCGAACCAGAAGCACGATATCCAGGATTTCGAGGCGGCGTGTGCCGCTCCCCGATTCGCTATCGGCATCGATGGCATCGCGATCTCCTCATTCAGGTGGCCCTCGATCCCGAAATCGATGCGATGGAGCCCGCCAAGTTGGACGTTCCCGGCTCGCTCGCGTTCGTCGTTCGACGGGCGTCCAGCCGGATGCTCGTCGTCGGCGTCCACGACGGCTCGCCCCGACCGGAGATCGTCGCCCGGGAGCCGGCCGTTCTCGTCTGCAGGGCGACTGTCTTGATGGAGCCCTTCCTGAGCGACGCCCGCGCGGTCTGGGCGACGCGACATTGTCCAATCGCCGCCAGCGACCGCGTCAGGATTCTGGCCCACCTCGACCGAGTCTCGGAGGCGGAGTTGTGCGATCTGGCAGCCCTCGTCAGGGAGCCCGCCGACGGTGTCGAAACCGTCCTCGGCATGGCCTGCGCCGGCGAGCTCTCAGTCTCGCTTTCGGACGGCATCTGCCCGCATACAAAGGTGCGGAGACGGCGTGCGCGACCCGTAGTTGACGTGGACGCCCATCCTTGAACGGTTGATCCCGCCCTGCAGTTGTCCACAGAAACCAAGCGGACAACCTACTGCCGCGCCGATTTCCTCTTGTCTTAGGAAATCGAGCCTGGCTGTCTGATCAATGCGGTCGCCCGTCATCACTCCTTGGTAGGGAGTGCGTCCTTTGGGACTCGGGCGATGGATGGGGATTGCCACTCCCCAGCGATACGCAGTCGCATCCGCCCCGGCGGCCTGCGGCCAGAGACCGACTACCTGCGTCGCCAAACAGCCACGCTTCGGTCCGGACCAGGGCTCTTAAATCTCAATCTGCATTATTAGCCTCGCAGTACAGTGCATCTGCATGGATACACTGTGCGCGAACTATGAAAACTTGTCCGATACGGAGAACGAGATGAAAATCTAGAAATGAAGGGGGCGCGATGTCACCACCGCACCCCGTTTGAATTGGAACTGTCGCCGACCGGCCTACGAAACCCTGGCTACTGTTCCATCCACCAGCAGGATCCTCTCGGATCTGATGTCCCATCGAACCTCAACCCTTACGGGGACGAGGAAGGCAGAGTCGTGCCGTCAAGCACGCCTCAGGGTGCCATCAGCCGAGGGCTCCTGCAAGAGCCGCCGCCGTGACGGTCGAGCGCTATCCACAGCCGCATTCAAGCGGCAGCCTCCGCGCCGACAATCGCCGCATCGATGAACAGCCCGATCCGGACCAGCGGACCTCTCAGTCCCGGTCGATGGGATGGCTTTGCCATAGTTGACCCGATTTATGGATCTCGAAACCTCGATTTCGACCCTACCGGCGTACCTGCCGGCTTTCGCACCGGCCTTCTGGAACGATCCCGACGCGAGCGACGGATCCCGCCGCCCCTCCACCCGCTCGCGTGGCTCGGCTCGCGCTTCTCTGGCCGTCGGCTCTGGAGACGTCCTCCGCATCCTGCATGTCGAAAGCGGCCTCGAATACAATTGGGCCGTCGTGATCGACGGCCTGATGAATCCGCAGTACTTGGTCGAGCAACCGGACACGGTACAGTTCTACGACTTCGATGGAACGCTGCGCCAGCACACCTTCGACTTCTTCTTGCTGACGAGTACTGGACGGCGGATCTACATACAAGTCAAGCCGATGGAGATTGTCGAACGGCATCTCTGGGAACCGACCATCGAGCTGATCGCGTCGCAGATGTCGGCGGACGACGTCGACGAGGTTCTGCTGCTGACGGACGCGGAACTGCACCCCGACACTATCGCGAATGCGAAGCTACTACGCCATGTGCGCCGTTGCTTCCCCCTTGAAGCGGAGAACGTTGTCCTCGACCTTGCAGAAAACTCTTCCGGCTTCGCGACGATCGGCGACTTGGTCGCATCGAGCGGTCTCGACGGGATCGCCTTCGTCGCTGCCCTGCGCTTGGTCGACTGTGGCCGTCTCGTCGTCCTGGACGAAGGCCGCATCGGATACGGAAGCCGTGTCCGCGTCGCGGAACCTGCTCCCGGCGAGGCGGAGGCCGACGTCTGATGGCCGCCCGCAATCCGCTCGCGAAGATCACCCGGCTCGATCTCGATGCCAGGATCCACGGCTTCGGAGACGTATGGCGCCTGAGTAGGTCGACGCCGAAAGGTCATTTGCTCTCGCAGGTATATGATCCCGCGTCGAAGATGTTCGTCTCCCATCTCGACTACAACACGGAGGCGCAGCGGACGGACTTCCATTACGAGCCCAATTTCTTCCGCATCGACTGCGTCCTTGAGCGCAGCAAGAAGCATCATCTCTCGATCGCCCATCTGCCCAAGCAGGATCAGGCCGACGTCATCTTCAAGATCTACTGCATCCAAAAGTTCTATGAGTTGTATAGAAATGGCCAGGCCGATCGGAGCACGAAGGGCTTCGACTTAGCCGTCAAACTCATCGCCGACGAATTCGGGCTCGTCAAACCACGCATCAACTGGAACGTTAACGATCCTAGTCCAGCACCCAAGAAACGTGGATGCCGAAACAACGTCAAAGCCATCCCTAGTGGATCGTCGCTGCGGCGCTGGATCGAGCGGCTCGAGGCGTGCGACTGGGACCTGACGGCGCTCCGGGACGGCAGGCACAACTCCGGCAACACGAAGGGCTGGTTCACGGACGAGACCTACGATCTGCTGGACAAGTTCGCCCACAAGTTCGCCAGCGCGAAACGCCCCACCCGGTGCGAGATCTACGAACGCTTCGAAATCGCGTTCAGATGGCAGAACAGACGGTTCAAGCGCGAGGGGCGCGAGCCCGACCACAAGCCGAGCTTTTCCCGATTCTGCTTGGAGGTCGCGAAACTCGATCGTTTCGAGGTCGATCTCGCGCGTCTGGGGCGCGACAAGGCCCACCGTAGGTGGAAAATTCTCGGCATCGGACAGGACGTCACGCACGCGCTCGAGCGCGTCGAGATGGACTTCTACAAGGTCGATTTGCACGTCGTCTTCGCCGACACGAAGATCTGGCAAAGCCTGTCGCCGCGGCTGCGCGCGCAGATCGAGCGCGGCTCCTGGTACCTCTGCGTCGCACTCGACGTAGCGACGCGATGCGTTCTCGCGATGAGGCTGGCGGAGCAGGAGGACGCGAGGGTCGCGCTCGAAACGTTGCGCATGATCTACCAAGACAAGAGCAGCATCGGCCATGCCGCCGGTGCTCTCACGCCCTGGGATCAGCACGGGCCGCCCTGGCAGTTGGCGACGGATCAAGGTTCGGCATTCGTCAGTACCTTCTTCCAGAGTCGCGCCCTGTCGCTGCTCATGGACGTCTTCAATCCACCGGCGGCGCAGCCGCAACTCCGCGCTTTCGTCGAACGGTTCTTCAGGACGGTGAAGGAGGGTCTCCTAAGCCGCTTCGAGGGCAATACCGGCGGAAGCGTCGCGGAACTTGGAGACTACCCAGCTCAGATGCGGGCTGTGCTGACGGTCGACCAGTTCGCCGATCTACTCGTACGCTGGTGCGTCGATGTCTATCACAACAAGCGGCATGCAGGCCTGGGCGGCGAAACGCCTCGCGACGCATGGATTCGGCTCACGAAGCTTATGCCGCCGGGACCGGCACCGGATCGCGACCGGGTGCGGATCAGCTTCGGGATCGACCTCACCAGAACGACGCGGAGGACAGGCGTCCGCATTCTGGGCTTGGATTACAGCTCGGAGAAATTCCAGGCACGGTGCCGCAAGCAGGGCGATGCTGAGGTCGAAATCAAGCTCGATCCCTACAACCTCGGCGCGATCTCCGTCCGCTTCGATCCGAGAAGCACGGACTGGATGACCGTACCGTGCCGGACCAGGTTCATGGAGGGGCGCCGTCTCCGCGACTGGCTTTCGGCTTCCGAGGAACTCGCGCGCCGGTTTGATGATGTCGCGCAGATGAGATGGCCGATCGCCCTCGCGGCGATCGAAGCAATCGAACGTACACACAAGCATGCCGTTGGGATCGCGCAGATCGGCGACGAGCAGTACGACGCCGATGAGATTGCACTCCACGAGCGCAAGCTTAGGCTCGGCTTCGCGGTTCCGCCGACCGACGATGGCATCGACGCGTCATCGGCGACTTCGGGCGGATTAGCGGCACCTGCGGCTCGGACGGGCACGCTGCCCACGAGCTTCGCGCTGCCGGGCAGCCGCAGCTTCGCCGCCGGCGCTCCGCGCGCAACCAGCCCCGTGCAGCGGCCTGAACCCAATTCCCCAATCCGGGCAACGCCCGCAGCTGAAGCTCCGGTGTCCGACCGGCCGGCTGCTCCGCCCGTTCAGCCCTGCGGTCCGAACGACCCGACGCCCGGCGAGGACGCCACACCTCAGCCCGCGCGCCGTTCGGATGCAACCGAGCCCGCCCGGCCGCACCGGAGGCAGTCCACCTGGAAACTGGAGAAGTAGCATGTCCACCGAAATCGATATCCTGGCCGACAACCCTAGCGCTCCGATGTCCCCTGCCCTGCGCCGCGACCTGATGTCCGGCGTGCGACGTCAATTCCTGACGACCAGCTCCTTCGAGCATCTATCGATGCAATTCGACAGGATGCTCGAGCTCCTCGACCCGGCGATTGACGGAATCGACGGACCGTTGTCCGACGCGACGGACGGCGGCGGCGCGACCGAGTGCACGGGTCGGCTCGCCGCGGACCTCGACGAGCAGCCTGTCAACGAGGTCGACGACCTCGGCGGACAGCTCATCGACGATGTCGACGACATGGACGACGACGCTCTCATGCCGGAGGGCCGGATCCTGGTGCTGACTGGTGAGAGCGGCGCAGGTAAGACGCGTGCCCTCAAGCGTCTATTCCGTAAACGCCACGACAAACTCGGGGGTCGGCTCCTTTCGATTACCGCACCGTCGCCCTGCACCCTTATGCAGCTCGGGCGTACGCTTCTTCCGCAGCTGGGGTATCCGATCCAGCGCGACAGGAAGGAGCACCTGATCTGGGAGGAAGTCAGGCGCCGGCTCGAGACGGAGGACAAGCGGGTGCTGCACATCGACGAGATGCAGCACGTCACGCAGACCGCGAACATCGACCAGCAGAAGCGCATCCTCAACACAATCAAGAGCTTGGTGCAGCGTCGCCGCGATCCGATGATCCTCGTTCTCTCCGGCACCTGCGACCTCGCGGACTTCCTGCGTACCGACAGGCAGGTGATGAGGAGATGCAGGTTCGTGGAGTTCGGGCGCCTGACGCTTCCCGAGTCGACGGATCCTATCGCGGAGACAATCGAGAATCTCGTGGCCTTCACGCCTCTTACGATTGAACCCAAGGTTGCCGACGAGCTGGCTGGCCGGCTCGTGCACGCGGCGAACTACGCGCTGGGCATCGCGATCGAGCTGACCTGCGAGGCCATCGAGGAGGCGCTGCGCTTCGGAGATACGCACCTTCTCCCCGACCACTTCGCGACCGCGTTCTGGTTGCGCACTGGTTGCCGGAATACCATGAACCCGTTCCGGGTCCAGCACTGGACCGATACGGATCCCACGCAGGTCTTGGATCGCCCGCGCACCGACGTCGATCCGCAGAAAATGGCGCCGAAGCCCAACACAGCGCCGAAGCCGCGCAAGGCGGCGAAGCCGAAGCGGGGACGGGGAGGCAGGACGGCTGAAGGCTCGAAATGAAACTTCTCAAGGCACGGCTTCGCCCGTCGCTGCCGCATCTGGCGGGGGAGGCTCCGGCCTCCTTCGTCTCGCGGCTGGCACAGCTCCATCTCGGCCGGGACGCGAGTGCCCCGTTCTTCTGTGCGGACATGGGGCTTGATTTCCGGGGCATCATCGACGGAGACCAGGATGCCTTGGATGCCCTCGCGAGTCTCGCGGGCGTTGATCCGGATCGTCTCGCGGCGGATGCCTACCGGCGAGTACCCGACGGCCAGACGTTCAGAACCGAGCTCTTCCCGGGCAGGCACCTTCTCAGGACGGCTCTACGCGTGTGCCCGGCCTGCCTTCTCGAGGACTGCGCCCAGGCGTCGAAGCCCGAAACCGCCGCCTATGGGCGAGCCCTCTGGTCGATCGCAGCGATTAAGACTTGCCAGAAACACGGCATGGCACTGGTCAAGCTCGAGCATCAGGAGACCTCGCGAAACCACGACTTCGCGAGGCTTCTGAAGCCACACCTGCCGGATCTCGGAGCGCTTTCCGAGAGGGCCACCTGCCGTACCGCCTCGAGCCTCGAAACCTATGTGCTCGACCGCCTCGACGAAGGACACGGAAACAGCCACTGGTTGGACACACTGCCTCTGCATGTCGGCATCGGGGTTTGTGAGACCATCGGCGCCGTTGCACGCTTCGGCCGCGACGTCCGTTTCAACACCCTCTCGGACGACGACTGGTGCGCAGCCGGAACGACGGGTATCGCGATCGCGGAAAAGGGCGAGGCCGGCATCCGCGAGTTCATGGACGGGCTCGTCTGCTCCTATCCCTACACCCGCAGCGCGACCGAGGGACCACAGGCTGTTCTCGGGCGGTGGTTCAAGGTTCTGTCATTCGAGAAGTTGCACCCCGACTTCGACGTGGTCCGGGATCTCGTCGCGGAGTTCATCGCCGAGAGGATGCCGTTCGGTCCGGGAGACACGATTTTCGGAAAGCCGGTCCAGCGCCGCGTCCTGCACTCCGTGTACACCGCGTCCCAGGAGTTGCGGATACATCCCAAACGTCTGCGAAAGATCCTCCAGGCGACCGGCATCCTAACGAAGGAGCAGGCTGAGCTTCCAAACGGTAGTGCATTGTTCGACGCCGTGGCAGCATCCCCGACTCTCGCGGACGCCGCCGACGGCTTGTTCATGACGGAGGTCAAGGAGTACCTCGGCGCTGGCCGCGTCCAGACGAAGCTGCTCGTCGACGGCGGGTTCATCAAGCCCATGTTCCCAAAGCGGCCGGAACTCGATCACCTATTCAGGCGCCGCGACCTCGACACGTTCCTGACCAGGCTGTTCGCCGATGCCGTGCCCGTCGCGGAGCCCGACGAGGACATGGTCGACATTCAGAGAGCGGTGAAAAAAGTCTGCTGCAGCACCGCCGAGATCCTCGATCTCGTCCTCGGGCGCAAGCTGGCCTGGGTCGGTCGACAGAGAGACGCTCACGGCTTCTCGGCTCTGCTCGTCCGGGTGTCCGAGGTTCGTGATCGGACGCGGGGATCCATGGACGGCTGTACGACCGCCCGAGCGGTTGAGAAGGTGATGCGCACGAGCTCCGCGGTCGTCCGCAAGCTGATCGATTTAGGCTTTCTCCAGACGACAACGATCGTCAGTCCTTTGAACCGATGCCCCGTGAACGTGATCAGGGAAGCCGACCTCGAGGCATTCCGTGCGGAGCACGTCACCCTGTTCGAAGCGATGGCAACGACGGGAACTCACTTCCGACAGCTCCAGAAGCGACTGACCGCACTCGGCATCGAGCCACGGATCCGGCGCGAGGAGGTAGGGGCCGCCTTCTATCGAAGATCGGACTTGGCGCGCATCTAAAGAGATCGCGTGAACGAGCTCACAAGCCCCCGCCGAGAAATCCGCGGGGGCTTTTTCGTCGCGTCGATCGTAATTCATGTGGGCCTTCGGCGATCCAATGGCCGGCCTGCCGAGCATCTTATTGTGCTGGAATGAGCATCTTTCGTTGTTTCTCCAGATCGATCTCCGAAATTATTTCAACAAATCAATGACTTAGCGGCTACGTAGATTCCATGTTTTGCCTCAAGCCACAGAAACGGTAGGCGAAGTTTTTCCGTAATCGGACTTCGCCTGTCGTGAACCAGCCAAGTCGGCGACCTTAAAGTTCGGGGCGCTCTGCTCATAGGGCGCCCCGAAAGATTCAATTTCCATTAGGCCACAGTTTGCCAGGATTCATACTGCGCCCCCCCAAAAGATCTTCTTGGATAAATATCGTCGAATTAGAGCAAAGACCATAATTTCGCCTGAGCGAAACCGCTGTGGGAAAAATTTCCAGCAAACAGAACTCAATATCAGGCGTCCATTCAAGGCGACTCCTGATTGGAGAGGGATTTCGACTCGCCCTTCGAACCTAATGGTAAGGTTATCTTTTAACCTTGAGGAGACATTCGTGGATACACCCAAGGGCATTCACCGGATACGCAATCTGCCAGATGCGACCCTCCGCCAACTCTGGGACTCGATTGTCATCGAGGCCGAGACGAAGAAGCAGCTGCACGCCCAGGCCATCCTGAATTTCACGGTCAGGAAAAGGGTCCCGCGCACGGTCCTCCCCCTGCACGGTATCATTTTCCTGGTCGGACCACCGGGTACTGGCAAGACCTCTCTGGCGAGAGGTCTGGCCGACCGCGTCGCCCGGTCTTTCGATGGCGCCAAGATCAGGCTGCTTGAGGTCGACCCGCACGTGCTCGGCAGTTCGGCCATGGGCAAAACGCAGAAGGCCGTCTCTGAGCTGTTCTCGCAAACCATCGCAGAAGCCGCGATGGCAGGTCCGATCATCGTCCTGCTGGATGAGGTCGAGACCCTTGCAACCGATCGTACCAAGCTCAGCCTGGATGCGAATCCGGTCGACATCCATCGGGCGACCGACGCGGTGCTAACCCAGCTTGACGACTTAGCAGAAAAGTACCCGGACATCCTCTTCGTCGCCACGAGCAACTTCCCGGATGCCGTTGATGCCGCCTTCTCGTCCCGGTGCGACCTCATCCTGGAGGTGCCTCTCCCGAATGCGGACGCCTGCAAGCAGATCCTGAAGGATTGCCTCACGCGGATCGGCGAAGCTTACCCGGCCATCGGCTCAATTGCCGCTTCCCCGCTCTTCTCCCGATGCGCCGCGGAATGCGTCGGATTGGACGGTCGAGCCATTCGAAAGACGGTCGCCAACGCCATGGCGGCTACCGTTGAGACAGCGGCAAATCCGAACTCGATGTCGGCCGACATGCTGCTCGAAGCCCTGAAGGCCGCCAAGGCCAATCGCAAGAAGGGAGGCGCGTGATGAGTTCGGTGGTGAGACGCACCATTCGCAGCACCCCCTACCGCGACGCCCGAGAGACCTGGGAGGCGATCGTCAACATCCTGACCGCCGGTGGCGCTCCGGAAGCCCGGACCGAGATGAACTCCGTGACTGGCATCGTCGCGAGCGTCATCGCGGATCAGTGCCCGCAGGGCGCACCGATCATCGCGACCTGCGACGGGCCCAGGACACGATTCTACTGCCTGTACGACGACGATGCTCTGGAGGCCGATACCTACAACGAGTCCGGCCTGTCGCATGACGCGACGAAAGGCGATTGGAGGGTCTCGATCCCGTGTCAGGAGGAAGATCTGACCTGGGTCCAGACAGCCCTCAAGGAGAAGACCTCTCGGGTCACGGCCCGGAACCAAGCCGACGATGCACCGGCCGAGAAGGCCGAGGCAAGCGAGAGCTTGGTTCTGAACCTGAAAGGTCTCCTCGGATGACGACATCGGTTACAGTCAACACCTACACGCATTCCGTCACCTACGTCGCCGACAACATCCAAAGAACCCTCAAAGACATCATTCGCTTGAGCGGGCTTAATCCGCAAAATTTTATCAACAACTGGGAGGTCAATAGCCGGGGTTTGCGGACTTGGTTGGAGACCAAGGATCTCGAAACAGTCGTCCTCGAAATCTACAATCCGGTCACCGGAGCGCTGATTATCCGTTGGGACATCGACATCGTCTACGGCTGGTCGAGCGGTGAAGGCAACTTCTGGACCGACACAGAACAGCTGAAATACGCGATCCAAAAGGCCGGCGTCGCACCCGAGAACGCAAGCTACGAGCTGATACTCAGGTGCAAGCCGAACCGCCCCGACGTCATCGGGTGGTCGTCGTGCAGCATGAGGTCCACCGACGGGATGGTTCGCCAGAGCCTGGGCTCGACCGTTGAGCATTACGGACTGGGCGCGAACAGCGCATATTGGAGGAAGCTCTGATGCTCAACGTCGACGAGGCGTTTCGCAAGTTCAAAAGCCGGCTTGAGCTGAATGATAAAGAGCAAGCCAACGCGTCAGCCCGCCAGAAAGAGGTTCGCGAATACATTGAAACCAAGTTCAAGATCGACCGCAGCTTCCTGACGGGCTCCTACGCGCGTTGGACGAAGACCAAGCCGCTTAAGGATGTCGACATCTTCTTTGTCCTGAAGCCGTCGGAAAATCACTACCGCAACAAGGCGCCGGCGGTCGTACTTAATGACTTTCACTCCGCACTGGTCGATAAATACGGCAGCAGCAACGCCAAGCGGCAGAATCGCTCGATCAACGTAGATTTCGGCGTAAAGGCCGATGCCGATGACAACACCGACTATCGAGTCATCAGCCTCGATGTCGTCCCGGCTTTCGATAAGGACGATAATTTTGAGATTCCCGACGACACGCTCGGGAAGTGGATCGGCACAAATCCGCAGGTCCACGCAAAGAAAGCCGTGGAAGCGCATCAAGCCTTTGCCTGTGAATGGAAGGGCTTGGTCAGGATGATCAAATATTGGAACAACAACCCCAGGCATGGCGAGAAGCCGGTAAAGCCCTCCTTCCTGCTGGAGGTCATGAGCCTGCAGTGCCTGCACGCCCCCTGGGGCGGGAACTTCGATCGGGAGATCCAGGGATTGTTCTCGACCCTGGCAGACCGGATCCACGAGACCTGGCCGGACCCCGCGGGCCTCGGCCCCCCGATCAGCGACGGCATGGATACCGCTCGCAAGGATAGGGCAGCGAGACTTCTCCGCGAGGCGAGCCGAGACGCCAGTTCGGCAATACACCTGACACGGCGCGGCCAGAATGGTGAGGCCCTGAAGGCCTGGCGAGCGCTATTCGGGCCGAAGTTCCCGCTGTCCTGAACAGGTCAGCCCACTGGTCCGTCACCCCTTCGAAAAAGGAGCAAATCGATGAGCGGGTGGTCTTTGCCTGTGCTGTTGGCAGGCCTGCACGATGACATCCAGGGTCGGCTGGAGCGTGCTCGAAAGCTTTACGGCCACCCTGTCGCAAAAGGCGAGGCCAGCGAGACCGTCTGGCTTGAGCTGCTTAAGTACCTGCCCTCGCGCTACCAATCAGACACCGCGTTTGTCGTGGATAGCGACGGCAACTTCAGCGATCAGATTGATATCGTTATTTTCGATCGCCAATACACTCCCTTCATCCTGAAGCAGGATGGTCACGCCGTCATACCCGCTGAAAGCGTCTACGCGGTCTTCGAAGCGAAGCAGGCCATCGACGCGGGTCAAGTCGCCTACGCACAAGCCAAAATCGCCAGCGTGCGGAAGCTGCGCCGGACGAGCCTGCCCATCCCGCATGCGGGTGGAACGTATCCTCCGAAGCCGCCCCACCACATCATGGGCGGTCTTCTCACATTCGAAAGCGCCTGGGCTCCGGCGTTGGGGGATCCACTCACGCAAGCTTTGTCCAAGGGCGATCCCGACAACAGGCTGGATTTGGGATGCGTCGCAGCTCATGGGCATTTCGCGAGAGATGACGCGACCGGGAACTACATTGTGACCTCGGAGGGCAGACCAGCAACGGCCTTCCTATTCGAGCTCATCGCGCGGCTGCAGAGCACGGCTACCGTCCCGATGATCGACATCCGGGCATACGCGAAATGGCTCAACGATCCGCGCTAAAATTCCGCACCTACTCCTCCGGTTATTTATGGAATTTCAAAATTATATCGAACTTACCATATTCCGGTCTGGAGGAATTTCTAATGAAGGTTGCAGGATTTATTTCGCTTGCGTGGGTCTCACGCGGAACATCTCGGGCAATCGATGACGCAGGCTGTCACAGTTCGCCGCGACGGCGATACCTTCCAAGCTAGAATGTTCTGGCGCCACGCCGCACGTTTACTCGATCCAGAAAGCCCGATTGTAAGAGTTGGCTTCGAAAGCGGCCCCAAGAGTTTTGACGACATGTGGGTCGAGTATGACCTCACCAGGAGTGCCTCTGATTCACATGGAAACACGCTTCGTCGCGACCACATCCAATGCAAGTGGCACGTGACGCCCGATTATTATGGTTTCAGGCAGCTCATCGATCCGGAATTCATCAACGCGAACGCGCGATCCCTACTGCAACGGGCGCTCGACGCTCAGCGGGCTTATGCTCCGGACGGCAATGGCGTCCGTTTCAAGCTTCTGACCAACTGGCGCCTCGATCGTTCCGACGCGCTGCGCGAAATGGTGAGCACCAGATCCGGTGCACTTCGGATTGAACGCCTTTACAAAACCGCTACGGACAACAGCAAGGCAGGTGGGATCCGCAAGGCTTGGCGCGAGCACCTCAAAATCAGCGAGGCCGAGCTTCGAGTGTTGGCACGAACCCTGGCGTTCGGCGAGGTGACCGACAATCTCGATGATCTTCGCGAGGGACTCGATACGCTCTTCGCCCTGGTCGGATTGCGGCGGATCCGTGCGAACGAGAGCGCGTTCCCATATGACGACCTCATCTACCAATGGATGGGGCAAGACAGCCTAGTATTTGATCGGGAGAGCTTCAGAGCCGCCTGTTCCAGGGAGGGCCTGCTTGGACAAGGTCAAGGGCGCCCCCTGATCTATGGAGTGAAGTCCTTCGAGCACGCGATCGATCGGCTGGAAGATCGCTGCACCAGCGTGCTCAATCTCGTTCCGGCATTCGACGAGCGCTCCATCCGCTGCGATGGCGACTGGACCGGTGTCCTCTACCCTCGGTTGAGGGCATTTCTGCTGAAGGCCGCGAACGGCCAATCGGCGCTGCGGTTGGCACTCGACGCCCATGTCACCTTGGCCTTCGCGGCGGGGTCCGTCCTGAACGTCAAATCCGGACGCCGGGTGGAGTTGGAGCAGAGGACAGCCGACAAACGGATTTGGTCGGCGGACGATCTGCCTCCGGACCCTAAGTGGCCTGGCTTGACGTCGGAGGTGGTCGATGTCGCTCCAGGCCAGCCGGACTTGGCCGTGGCCGTCGGGCTGACCCATGAAGTTCTCCGAGACGTGCAGCGCTATGTCGAGCGCGCAGTTCCGAGCATCGGTCGCATCCTGGCTGTGAAGCCAAGCTCAGGGCCCGGTTGGCAGTCTGTCGCCTGCGGACGGCATGCCTGCGAACTTGCTACGGCCCTTGCAGCACAGATTAGGACCGAGCGCGGCGGCGCCGCATCGGCGATGATCCATCTCTTCGTAGCGGCGCCAAATGCCTTCACTTTTTTCTTGGGTCAGCGTCAGCCCCTCCTGGGGCGCGTTTGCTTGTATGAGTTTGATTTTGAGGGAGGCCGTGACCGATCCTATGCTCCAGCCTTGACCTTACCCATTCCCGATCTCAGAGCGGGAGCCTGAATCGACCCCGGTCGGCTGGTTCGGCTGCCGCTCGACCGAACTCAGCACGCTCGCATCCGGGTCGATATCCTCGCTTTGCACAGCCGCCCGCGATGCCCAGTTGCGATAGGACCGCCGAGCGAGGATCCTCGCGCAGGAGGAGATGGTCATCATGAAACGCTTGTCGCCGCCCCCCTTCGCCTGACCCCGGAGCGCCGCGGCCCGCGCCCGAGCCTCCGCAAACGCGCGCGAGGCTCGCATGCCCACCCGAATTCTGTTCACCGCGGACACGCACTGGTCCCACCAGGCCGTGCTGGGCCCCCGCCTTGGCCTGAACAGGCCCTTCGCCACGATCGAGGCGCACGACGAAACCCTCATCACCCGCTGGAACGCCGTCGTCCGTCCCGAGGACACAGTCTGGCACCTTGGCGACTTCTGCTACCGCTGCCCCGAGGACCGTGCCCGCGCGATCTTCGCGCGCCTCAACGGCCGTCGCTTCCTCGTCCGGGGCAACCACGACCGCATCGGCGCGCGCCTGCCCTGGGACGGCGTCGTCGACGTCGCCCACGTCCTCGTCCCGAACCCGGACGGCACCGTTACGGGCGTGTGGTGCAGCCACTACGCCCACCGCGTTTGGCCGCGCCAGCACCGGGGTGACCTGCACCTTTTCGGCCACTCGCACGGCACGCTGCCCGGCACCGCCAGGAGCACCGACGTCGGGGTCGACTGCTTCGACTTCCGCCCGGTCACCCTCGCCGAGATCCTGGTCCGCCTCGCCGAGAACGCTGCCCGTGAGGGAGGCGCGCCATGACAGCTGCCCCGGCCCGACTCCTATGGGTTTTCAGCGACCTGCACCAGGAATGGCTTGAGAACGCCTGGGACCCGGCCGCGCACGCGCCGACGGGAGGGTTCGACGTGGCCGTCGTTGCGGGGGACGTGCACATGCCGCTCACCCGCGCCCTCGTCTGGCTGGCCGAGCGTCTGCCAGGCGTGCCGGTCGTCTACGTGCCGGGCAACCACGACTTCTGGTGGGACCGCGGTGAGGAGCGTTACACCCTCGCGGACCAAGCGGCCCGCGGCCGCGAGGTCGCCGCACGCCACGGCATCCACCTCCTCATGGACGACGCGGTCACGATCGGCGTTACCCGCTTCGCCGGCGGCACGCTCTGGACCGACTTTCGTCTCGGCTCGACCAGCCTGACCCAGGCCATGCGCTCTGCCCAGGGCCGCGAAGGCATGGTCGACTATCGCCGGATCCGTACGGGGCCCCGGTCCCGCGAGCGCGTCGAGCCGGAGGAGATCCTCGCCCGGCACCGGCGCACCCGGGCCTTCCTCGACGCCACCCTCGCGACCCCACACGCCGGCCCGACCGTGGTCGTCACCCACCACGCCCCGCACCCCCGCAGCCTGCCCGACCCGCACGGCCACCTGCGCTGGTGCGACGCCTCCGACTTGCGCGACCTCCTCCACGCCCGGGGACCCGAGCTCTGGGTGCACGGCCACGTCCACCACGCCGTCGACTACACGGTCGGGCCCACCCGCATTGTCTGCAACCCGCGCGGCCATGCCGGCGAGCGCACCGACTTCGAGCCGTGCAAGACGATCATCCTCGGGCCGCCCGACTAGGGGGAAGGGGGCGCCCTGCTTTCCGTGCGGAGAGCAGCGTGTCAGCAAATGCGATTGTGTCCGCCGGCACACCCTGGACTTGCCGAGCAGCCTGGTGCCGACGCAGCTCCACTGGGCTGCGATGCAGGCGCGCCAGTTACAGCGCTTGGCGCTGGAGAGCCTGCTGCGCTGGATCGAGACGCGCATCGATGATGGCGGCGCCTCGTCGGAGAGCTTGGCCGACGACGCCGAGGCGGCGGCGCGCGAGACGGAAGAGGGAGCGGACGCCGCGACCCTAGGCAGCTATCTGGACCTGGTGACGGCGCGGACCGACGGCCATGGATGGCCGGCCGCTTGCGGGCTCGCGGGAGAGGCGGACATCTTCGCCCTCATGGCTGAACTGCACGACCCCGGACAGGCTGTCGACGGCGCTCGCGCTGTCGAGCGCCTGCGGCCTGATCAATCACGCCTCCGGACCGGACGACAAAGCGACCTACGCGGCGGCGGGCTGAACGATCGCCTTTCGGCAGTGGCGGGGCTCCAACCTGAGAGCCGCCGATACCCGGACAAGGAGACTTACGGATGGCCCACCCGGACGGACCGTTGTTGCGCGCCCTCGCGCCGCGCATCCTGGCAAACCTGAACCGGATCGATGAGCTTGCCTCGGCCGGAGCGGACGGCGCCCCGGGACTGTACCCGGAGACCCAGCTCCTGGTTTCGCTTCTCGGCGTCCTGGTGTTCCCGCAGCAGCGGTCCGACGAGGCTCTCGGCCAGATCCTGCGCGACTACGCGCCTCTGCCGACCGCCGTCACCATTCATCATCTGAAGCCGCCGGGCGGATTGCCCGAGGACCTCGATCCCGAGCATGTCGAGATGCTCCCGCGCATGCTCCGGAACGGCCTCGCGCACTTCAACCTCCTCCCAATTCCGGACGGGGACCGCTTCGCCGGGATCCGTGTGTGGAACGAGGACCGCGGCCACATCACCTTCGTGGCGGATCTCGACTTCAGGGAGGTACGCCGCCTCGCGCAGCACGTGCTGACCAAGCTGGCCGACGACGATGAACGCTTCGAGAACCCGGTCGATCCACTGGAGCGTCTGGAAGCCGGGAACCCGTCGCCCACCGGTCGGCGGCCTCAGGTGCGGATCTCCGATACGATCTGGGCTCGGCTCGTAGAGGCTTGCGGCGGGGACGCGGATCGGGCGCACCGCGAGAAGGACCGTGCCCTGACACGGGCGGCCGAAACGCTGGCAGCGCGGCCGGATCGCTGATCCGGAACGATTCCCGTTGAACCTGCGCCGGGCGGGCCGATCAGCGTTGTCCACAGCCGGCGGCGAATTGCGAAAAAAAATCTGGCGGCCCAGTTGACGCCGATTCGGACTTGTTCTGTATTCGTTCCGAGGCGTCTCGATACCGCCCCACACCTCCCGCCCTCGTAGCTGATGCTCGGGCGGCCCCAATCCATAAGGCAGCCGTGATGACAGCTCGTCCCCCGCGAAAACGGGCACAGCGCCGGTATTACGGCTGGCCCGTGGTTCCGCCCTGCCCGATAGGCCGGGGCGACCCCGTCCGTCCCGTCCCGACCCTTACCCCCGAGGCCTGACCGGCGCCGCGAGCGCCCGGCTGCCTCGCGTGCGGAGGCAGCCATGTCAGCTAGGAAGACCACGATGGCCGTCGACGCTCCCCACGACGTGGCGGACATCGACGGCCCTGCCGACCATCCGGCCGATCACGCCGACGACGCCTATGTGCGGGCCGCCCTGGCCGGCCTGCGCTCTGCCCGGGACGTCCTGCCGGTTGCCGCCCTCCTGGAGGCGCTCGGCCCGGCCGGGCTCCGGCGCCTGCGTGAGCCGGGCGGCCTCGCGGTCGTCGTCCAAATTCCCTCGCCGGACTGGGCGCCGCACATTGATCTCGCCATCCGCGAGTTCTCGGCATTCGCGTACGCCTTCGTCCGGATCGGCTCCCAGCGCAATCTCGACCGCCCCAGCGAGGGCAACGACAAGGCCGCCAGCCTGCTGGCCGAGGGCGCGCGGGTGCTTGGGATTTCCCAGGCGCCGGAACGCTACCTGCCGGCCTCGCTCGTGGCGGGCGCCGATCTCCTCGTCCGGATCGGACCGCCGTCGAACCGGATCATCAACGCCGTCATCCGCGCCGCGACGGGCAAGCGTCCGCGTCGCATGCCGCCCGCGGCCGCGGCCGGCCTGGATTTCGACGCGATCACCGCCTCGATTCGGCTGGCGAGTACGCCGAGGGCCTGCCTCGACCGGCTCCAGGTCGCGCAGCGCGCCGTCTGCGGCGACGACGTGCGCCTGGCGGATGTCCCCCCGCTGGAGGAGTTGTGCGGCTACGGCGACGCAATGTCCTGGGCTCAGAATTTAGTCCGAGATCTCGACGCCTGGCGCGAGGGGCGTCTGGCCTGGGAGGCCCTGTCGCGAACTTGCGTCCTGGCGAGTGCCCCCGGGTTGGGCAAGAGCACGCTGGTCCGGGCGATCGCCCGGGCCGCGCGCCTCCCCCTCGTGGCGACCAGCGTCGGCGATTGGTTCACGGGATCCTCGGGACACATCGATACAGTACTGCGCTTCGCCGAGCAGACGATGATGCGGGCGGCGGCCCAGGCCCCGGCCCTACTGTTCCTCGACGAGATCGACGCCCTTCCCAATCGGGCCACGATGGACAACCGAGGCCGGGACTGGTGGACCCCGGTCGTCAACGGCATCCTCACCGCCCTGGACTCGACCACGTCGGGACCCACGTCGCGGCTCGTCGTGATCGGTGCGACGAACCACCCGGAGGCCCTAGACGCGGCCCTGGTCCGGCCGGGGCGGCTGCACCCCATCATCCGCATCGCTCCTCCCGACGTGCCGGCCCTGGCCGGCATCCTGCGCCAGCACCTCGGGGCTGACCTGCCCGGTATCGATCTGACACCGGTGGCCCGGCTCGGCGCCGGCGGCACCGGGGCCGACGTGACGGCCTGGGTCAAGGCCGCCCGCGCCGCCGCCCGCGCCGCGGGTCGGCGCATGATCCTCGCCGACCTCGTCCTCCAACTCGCGCCGCCTGACGACCGCACTCAGGAAGAAATTCTTATCTGTGCACGCCACGAGGCCGCACACGCGATCGCGGCCGAGCTCCTAGACGTGGCGCGCGTGTCCTGCGTCTCGATCGCGCTCGGCCTCACCAACGCGGGCGTCGTCCGCGCCGCCGCGGCCCCCAAGCTCCTGATGACCCGAGCTGACACCGAGGCCTACGCGCTCGTCTGCCTCGCTGGGCGCGCGATGGACGCGCTCTGCGGAGCTCCGAACAGCGGGGCCGGCGGTGACCCGCGCTCGGACCTCGGCCGGGCGACTGCGGCGATAGCCGCCGCGCACGCGTCGCTCGGCCTCGGCGAGACCCTCTCCTACCGGGGCGGAATCGACGAGATCTCGCGCCTCCTGCGCGAGGATCCCGCGCTCAGGCGGACCGTCGAGCGGGACCTGCAACGCCTGTTCGTCCAGGCCTCGGCCTTCGTGAGCCAGCATAGGCCCCTCGTCGAGGCGGTCGCGAAGCGACTGGTCTCCGAGCGCTCGCTCTCCGGCGATGCGATCGCCGCGCTGATCCGAGTGCACCGGCAGGGCGGCGCCCACGCCGTTCGGGGAGGGTCCGATGCGCGATGACGCCGATACCCGGCTTGGAGAGATCTTCCGGCGCCTGGCCCTTCTACGCTCCGAGCTTGGTGAAAATTCCTATGACCGTACGGTACGGGACCTCTTGCAAGCGCTCGGCGCATCCGCCCTCCGCGAGGCGGAGCATCGAGCCAGGACGTTGGATGAGAGCGGCCGCCCCCGACCGACCGACGTGCGCGTGACACCGTTCCCGGCCCGGCGGCCGCGTGAGCCGATGGAGGATGATCCATGAGACCCGGCCCACCCCTGGCGCCGCCTAGTCGTCCCCCAAAAAATATATTTTCTCCCAGATGAATGAGGAATCAATTCTTAAACAAAGGTGGAAATTAGGCATATCGGGAACGGAATCGGAGCCCGCGCCGAAGACCCATTCCGAGCCTACCGTGTCGGAGAACAGGGTTATCGCGCGAACTTGGCCGGCGTATCCGCGAGTCAAGTCCGTCGCCGACAGAGAGTTTGGAATGGGCCTTTCAACGTTCGCGCCCCTCTGGACGACGGATTGCGAAGCTCTGTATGTCAATATCCGGTACCGGCGGCGATGTATGAAAGCAGATGAGCCGTTAATGCGAGAGAATGGCGGCTGCTATTCGAAAATGCTCAATCTCTACGACCGCCAAGACCGCTTCTAGACCATTGTATTCTACGACCTAACCGCCTTTGACGGCGGATCATCGTCTGCGACTTCCGCGGCAGACGCTTCTGACTGGATCAGAGGCATAGGAGACCTGCGCGTCAAGGCGGACGGCACGCACGATCGGGCGTGTGCCGCGACCACGGAGAGGACGGCCGTTCCATGTGCATCGAGCAGGCGCCGAGCGAGGGCACCGTTACACTTGGGCGGCGGTCTCCGCTCCGCGGATCCGGCTCATCGGAACGCCCTCGACGCGACGCGCGGCCCGGCCCGGGACGCACCGTCGTCTTCGTCCCGGACGCCGCGCGTCTGGCCCAGCTCGGATTCGGGCGCGTCGCCGCCGTGCCCGTCCTATTCGACGGACGCGGCCGCGTCCTCCGGCACCCGTCCCGGTACCTCCGCGAGCGGGCGACGCTTCAATGGCACCCCTCGCGCAACGAGCTCGGCTCCGGGGGCCGTGACTATCCGACGCCCGCCACCCTCCGGCACATCGCCTACGCCGTGGCGCATTTCCTGTCGTGGGGCGAGGCTCGCGGGCTCGACTGGCGCACCGCCTGCTACGACGACGTCCTGTGCTATCAGCGGGAACAGCTCCAGGGCCTTTGGTCGGCGCGAAAGGGCCGCAAGCTCCAGCCCGGCACGGCGAACGCGCGCGCCGACGAGGCCACCCACTTCCTGGCCTGGGCCTCCTTCCGCGCCCTGCGCGAGCCCTTCCCGTACCCCCGCGTGACCAAGCGCCGAGCGGTGACTGCCTCGGGAGGATCGGCCTGCGTCGCGGTCGCGCGCGCGGGGCGGGCCCGGGAAGCGCGTCCCGGCGATGTTCGGCGCGTGCTCCTCATCCCCTCTGCGGCGGAAACAGCGGCGTGGCTCGATCAAGTCCGCCGACGTCGCGGATCCGCCAAGGCCCTGCTGGCCTCGACGATCCTCCAGACCGGGGTCCGGCTCAAGGAAGTCGTCGCGCTGACGACCGACCAGATCCCCTCGGCCGAGACGCTGGCCGCCCTGCGGGCCTCGGGTCGCGCCATGGCGCCGGTCCACCTGAGCGTGACGAAGGGCGGCAGGCCGCGCACCATCGACATGCCGGCGCCGCTCGCGGCCGAGATCCGGCTCTGGATCGACACGCGCCGGCTGGTCGCCGCCCATCGGCACAGGCACCGCACCGGGCACTTGGCCGGCGAGCGCCTGTTCATATCCGACGCGCCCGGCCACGAGGGCGTCCCACTGCAACGCCATACGGTCCAGCGTCTTTTTCGCGAGATGCCCCTCGGGACGGCGGCGTGGTCGGCGCACCTGGGGCGGCACACCTATGCCTGCAACTTCCTCCTCCACGCGATGCGGAAGGACGCCGCGGCTGCGGCGCGTCCCCTGGACGCCATGGGCGCCGATTGGGTGCGGGCCCGCGGATCCTTCTGGCTCGATATCCTCCGGCGGCAGCTCGGGCATCTGGGCGTCGAGACGACCGGCCAGTACCTGCGCTGGCTCGCCTCCGCCGTCGGCATCGCCGATCTCGCCTCTGGCTGGCACGAGGCCCTGAATGGGGGAGCGGGTGATGCGGAGCCGGTCCAGTGACCAGCCGGCCGCAAAATCCCGACGACGGCCGGGCCCCCGCCTCGCCCGGGCTTCGGTTCTGGGTCGCGCCGGGCCGAGGGCTTCATTACGAGGTCGACCTCCGCGAGTTCGCGGAGGGCGGCCGCGGCGCGGACCTGCGCGCCCCGGGGCAAGCAGGCTGGAGCGGCGACTTCCGCGGTCGGCCCTGCCTTGCCGCGCAGATCGCCACGCTGTTCCGCCTAGAGCCGCCGTCGGCCAGCAGCGAGAGCACCCTGCGCGCAGGGCTTCGGTGCCTACTCCGATTCCTCGACGTCACGGATCGAGGCGTGGCCGGGGTCGGCCACCTGACCGATGCGCACGGCGTCGGGTTCCTGCGCTGGACGGAAGGGGCCGGGGCTTCGCACTACTACGGCAGCGTCCGGACAGCGGTCGGGCGGATGCGGGAGCTGGAAGGATGCCCGCCCCTGGTCTGGCCAGCCCGCGGCCGCAACGTGCCGCCGCTGCTCGACGATGTCGACCAACCGGCCCTGCGCCGCCTCTTTCACGCCTTCCGGCACGAGGCCCGGGCCGTCAAGGCAATGTTCGCCGAAGGCGAGCGGCTGGCCAGGTCCGGCCGGGACCCGCGCGGCGCACCCTTCGGGCCCGGCATGGCGGAGTCGGCATGGGACGATCGGCGGAACCATGCCTGGCTGGTGGAGCACCTCACCGGTCAGCGGCTCCCCCCGAAGGCGGAGATCCTCAAGCGCGGGGGCCGAGGGCTAAACCAAGCCAACCGGCCCGAACAGCGGCAGCTCGGGCCCGCCTACCTCGCACCGGGCATGACCGAGCGGGGCCGGGACGGCATCGTCGGGAAGTTGCGGTGGTTCCACCCGAGCTATCACGACACGGCGATCTACTTGTGGCTCGTGGTCCTCGGCACCGGCTGGAACCTCGCGACCTGCCTCGCCCTCGACGTGAGCAACGACGCGGGCTGGGTCTCCGACCACCCTTACAAATCGGCGGCCAAGCTGCTTCACGCCTTCAAGGCGCGGGCCGGCCGGAAGGTGTTCGCCTACAGCGCCACCGAGCCCGAGTTCCACCCGTACCGGATCGTCCGGTACATGATCACCCGCACGGCGCCCCTGCGGGAGACGCTCCGTCACCGCCTCGCGGCCGAGCAGGAGCGCTGCGCGACCGCGCCGTCGCCCGCCGCGCAGGCCGAGATCGAGCGCCTGCGCCAGGCGCTCCGCAGCCCGTGGCTGTACCACGTCGTCAACGCGGTGGGCGCCGTCAACTGCTTCGCGAGCGAGGACAGCGCGAAGCTCAATCGGATCGCCCGTATCGTGGCGCAGCGGGCAGGCCTGATGGAGCGGCATCCCGCCCTGGCCGCGATGACGACCACCGTGGCCCGGGACGGGTGGATGGCGCACGCCTACGACCAGTCCGGCTACAGCGTGGTCATGGCGCAGCTCGCCGGCCAGCACGCCGACGCCCGCAGCCTCCTCCACTATCTTCGGCGCCGCCGCTACCGCACCCACTCGGAACGAACGATGCGGCGGGTCCAGGACGCGAGCTTCTCAGAGATCGCAGCGCGACGCCCGCTCGATCCGACGCGGCTTCGCCTCTTGGTCGAGGCCGGTGGCATCACGCCGACCCAGGAGAAGCGGCTGCTCGACCATCGGATGCGGACCCGCTTGGGCATGGGCTGCCTCGATCCCACTCACCCACCGCGCCACCTGGCGCCCGACCACCGCGAGGGTTCGCTCTGCCGGATCCAACGGTGCACGGGATGCCGGCATGGGGTCGTTTTCCAGGACAGCCTCGGCCCCCTCGCCCGCCGGCGGGCGGAACTGCTGGAGCTCCAGCGCACCCTGCCCTTCGCGGTCTGGGCACAGTCGCCGAGCTTCGGCGAGGAGCTCCGGTCCATCGAGCTGACCCTGGAGACCTTCGCCCCCGAGGAGGTTCGCGTCGAGACTGAAGCTTGGTCTGCCAAGCTTCGCACGGGGGAGGTCGCGGTCCATGACACCTATCCGCTCTAGGTCCGCCCGGACGACCGATGCCGAAACTTGGCGCAACGCGGTGCAAGCGGATGCCGCGCACGGCAAGCTCGCCATGCGCTCCTGGGACGATGTTCGCCGCATCGAGCTGTTTCCGGGCGTGCGGCTCGGCGATGCCGTCCTGGTCGTGCCCGAGGCCTGGCTGCCGGCGGGAGCCGTGCGCCGGCTCTCCTTCCGGAGACTAGACCCGAGCTTTGGTGGCCAGCTCGCGGTCGGCGAGACCTGTCACGCGGCCATGCGCGACGAGAGCGTCCGCCGTGCCTTGCTCGCCCTGTGGCTTCCGCGGCGGACCGGAACCGGCATCCGGGCCTACAAGCCGGCGAGCTGGCTGCAGCACGCCCGACGCCTGCTGCGCGCCGTCGCCTGGCAGGTGCGTTGCCGCCCCTCCAGGGACGGCAACGTTTGGCGGCATCTGACCCTGCCGGACCTCCGGGCGATGGAAGACGAGCTCTGCCTTAACGGCGGCCGCCGCGCCGACGTGCGCAACCTGTTCCGCGACCTTCGAGCCGCCGGCGAGCGTGGAATCCTAGGCGACTATCCCCGATGGCCGAGGGCCGAGGCGACGCCCGAACCGGGGATCGAGGCGTCGAACAGGGGTGCCCCGCTCCGCCAAGCGGCCAAGCGGGAGGACCGCTCATGGGTCCCGTTCGATGACCGGTTCGTCACGGAGCTGCTCTGGCGGGCCCTATGGATGCAGCGAAACCTAGCGGGCCAGCTCCTGGACTGCTGGTCGGGCCTGAAGGAGATCGCCGCCCGGGCCGCGAGCCGGGGACGCGGCACAGCCCACCCGGCGGTGATCGCGGAACGACGTCGGCTGATAGCCGCCACCGCGTGGCGGGATGCGGAGAGCCGCCCGATCGGCAGGCTGCCCTTCGCGGTCTCCCAACGGGTCGGGGCGAGGTTCGTGCCGACCGCCACCTGGCCGCCCGGCGACGCGCGCACGGTAAACCTCCTCGTCGGCGTGCTCCAGGCGCTCAACTTCGCGACGGTCGCATTCTGCGTCGGCGCGCGCGTCAGCGAGATCCTCTCGGCCACCGACGATGCCCTGCCGGACTTCGCCGCCGGCCGGCTCGTGGCCCGGACCTTCAAGCTCGTCGACGCGGTCGAAGGTCGGGAGCGGGATTGGCCGCTGCATCCGGCCGCCGCGCGGGCCCTAATCATCCAGCATGACCTCGCCCGCCGGGTCCGACCGGCGGGCGCGCGGCACCTTTGGGTCTTGGCCGGCCACGCGGGTGCCAACCCGTTCGGCTCGCCGCTCTCCAACCCCACGGAACCGCTCGTCTACGCCGTCCGTCATCTCGGCCTGACCGCGTTGGCCGGTCCGGATCGTCCGCACGCCCACCGCTGGCGGCACACCGTCGGCCGCATCGTGTGCCTGTCCGTGATCCAAGCGCCGACGGTGCTCGTCGACCTCTTCGGCCATGCCGACGTCGAGATGACCCTCAGGTACATGCTGTCGGATCCGCGGATCGCCGAGGAGGCCGTGCGGGTTGCCGAGGAGGCCGCCGTGGCCCTCGCGACGGAGGCGGTATCGGACACCCTCGCGGGGGCGACGGAGGGCCCGGCGGCGGCTCCCCTGGCGCGCGGCGTCGCGTGGGCCCGCATGCGGCGGGGCGAGACCGAGTTCGGCGCCGACAGCCTCCGGGAACTCGCCGAGGTCCTCACGATGAGCGGCCGCCAGTGGCATCTCGTCCGTCCCGGCGTGATCTGCACCAAGGGCCCAGGCGAGGCCGGCCCCTGCACGCGCGCCGTCGGCCGCCCCGACCCAGGCGCCTGCCGCACCACCTGCGACCATCGCCTGGAGACGCGGGCCGCCGAGGCAGAATGCGACACGGCCATCGCCAGCTTGCTAGCCGAGGCGGAAGCCGCCGTCGCGGACGGGGCCGACCTCCTCGCTGAACACTTGTGCGGTCAGGTCCTGGCACAGCTGCACCGCTGGGAGTCCGTCCGGACGCGCTGGCTGGCGCGCAGCCCTCTCGCCGCAGCTCTCTGGGCCGGGCGGTGACCCATGGCGAGGCGGTCCCTACCCCCCTCTCGCCCGCGTTCGTTGCCCGATCAGCACGGGCGCCCGTCGGTCACTCGGGCGCCGTCGACCCGGGACCGATGCCAAGCGGCCATGCGGGAGATCGAGCGCGCTTACGAGCCGCACGGGATCTATCCCCAGAACGCCGGCCGGATTAGCCTCCAGGAGGTCCTGCGGCGCGCGGGCTTGAGCGCGGCCGCGCTAGAGAAGCCCCGGCACAGGGAACTGAAGGCGGAGGTCGCGGCCTGGGTCGCGGCGGTGACCGCGCGAGTCGACCGCGGGGCCCGCACGATCAGGCGCTCGGTCACCGAGCGCGTGGACGCCGCCCACGATGCCCTCGCCGCCTACCGGCAGGCGGCCGTGGAGGCCGAGCTCGAATACGTCGAGGGCCGCGTCGAGGTCGCGAAGCTCGCCGCCCGCAACGCCGAGCTTGAGCGGGAGGTCGAGCGGCTGAAGGCCGAGCTCGCGGGCCGAAACGTCGTCCGCCTCGCCAAACGCCCGCAGGGAGACGCCTGATGCCGATGCCCTCCGTCGAGCCCGTCATCCTGTCGGTTCTGGAGCCCTACCTGGAGGAGCTGCACCGAACCTGGAACGCCGCGGGCCGCACGGCGCCGACCCTCCCGGCGACGGATGGGAAGGTCAACGTCCGCGCCGTGGTCAGGCAGCTCATCCGCCGCGATGGGCGTCTGCGCCCGAGCCATGAGCAGCACTTCTTCGACAAGCCCGCCCTCCGCTCGGCGGTCAACGCGATCGCCGCGGAGCAGGGCCTCGCCCCGATCGGCAGCCGCGCGCCCGGCGCCGAGGACGACGCGCTGCGCACGCGTCTCGGACGGGTCGCGCGGGAAGCCTCCGGGCTGCGGCAGGTCCTGGTCGAGCGCGAGGGGCTGATCGACGCGCTTCGCCGCGAGAACCACGCCTTGCGCGAGCAGATGCGTCTGCTGGAGGAGACGGGCATGGTGTTGCGGCGGGGGGACTTGCGATGATGATCGTGCGCGTCACCGCCCTCGTCTCGGTTCGGCCGGCCGGCGTCATCCTGGCAGCCATTGTCGTCGACGGGGGGCCACCGCCGGCGGGAACGGAGCTGCGCGTGCGGGTGCCGCGCCGGCTGCTGCGGGAGGACCCGATGGTCGGGGAGACCTGGACCGTGGACGGGCCGGCCCGGGCGACGCGTTGGGGACGGCAGGTCGATGCCACCGGCGCCGTCCGGGCGCTCCCCGAGGGTGCGCTGATCCGCGAATACCTGGCCGATCATGTGCCGGGGATCGGACGGGAGCGGGCCAACCGCCTGTGGCGGGCCTTCGGAACAGACCTGCCACGCGCACTCCTGGAGGGTGACGTCGCCACCCTCGCGGCCGCCCTCGCGCCCGACCGCCCGCTCCTTGGTCCCCGCATCGCCGCCGCGGCCGTGCGCGCTTGGAAGGACGCGGCGGAGGAGGCCGCCTTGGTAGCCTGGCTCCAGGCACAGGGCGTCGCGGACATCCGCGCGACCCGCCGCATCGCGGCGATCCTCGGCGGCAAGGCGGTCGAGACACTCGAACGCAATCCCTTCATCCTGGTGCCCTTCCTGCCCTGGACGAGCCTGGACGCGCTCGGCCGCCGCCTGCTCGCGCAAGCCGGGCGCCGCAGGCCCGAGGACGCGCCCGAGCGGCTGGTCGGCGCCGTGGACGCCACGATGAAGGCCGTAATCGCCTCGGGGGCGACCGCGATCCGCGACCGAAATCTCAGGGCCGCGGTCGCGTCCCGCCTCGCGGTGGAGGTGGCGCATCCTCGCCTCGCCGCGGCCCTGGCCGCGGGCCTGCGCAACGGCGCCATGGTCGCCGCTCCCGGCGGCCGCTGGCGGGCACCCGGCTGCGCGGTCCTAGAGCAGGCCGTCCTCGACCGGCTGGGCGACATCCTCGCACTGCGGCATGTCAGGGGCACGTCGGCGACGCCCCTCGATTTCCGCAGCGCGCTCGCCGCCTACCCGGGCGCCCGGACGCTCCACCCGGAGCAGCGCGAGGCCGTGCTGAAGGTGCTGTCGACGCCCTTCGCCTGCCTGCGTGGCGGGGCGGGGGTCGGGAAAACGACCGTCGTGCGCACGCTCTGCGACCTTTGGGACCGAACCGGCGGCGACGTCATTTTGGCCGCGATCGCGGGCAAGGCCGCGCTCCGCCTCTCGAAGGGAGCCGGCCGGCTCGCGCGCACGCTGTTCCGCCTGACCCGCGAGCTCGACGAGCGCGCGGAGATCGACCGACGGCTGCTGGAAGTCGTCGAGGCCGACGAGGAGGTGATCCTGCTGGGCCGACGCTCGCAGTTGGCGGAGGTGACGCCGCACAGCCTCGTCATCGTCGACGAGAGTTCGATGGTCGACCTCGCTTCCATGCACGGCCTTCTCCGGCGCATGCCCGCCGGCGCGCGGCTTGTCCTCGTCGGCGACGAGCGTCAGCTGCCGCCGGTAGGCTTCGGCGTGATCTTCCACGCCCTCGTCACGGATCCCGGCATCACCGCAAGCCTGACCGTCGTGCATCGGCAGACGGAGACCAGCGGCATCCCCCGCGTCGCCTCGGTCCTTCGCGAGCGTACGGTCCCGCCGCTCACGCCCTACGGCGGCTTGGCGGAGGGCGTCTCGTTTCTTCCCGCGAAGGACGCGGCGGCGATCCGGGAACGCATCCTGCGGGTGTATCAGGATCTCGCCGCCGACGACCCGCTCGTGGTCGCCCCGACCAAGGGCGGCCCTTCCGGGATCCGGGAACTGAACGAGGCGCTCCACGACCTCCACGTGGAGGCGGACCGGCTCGACGAGATCGCGGGTCCCCTCGGGCAACGCTTCTCGCCGGGAGAACCGGTGGTCCATGCGCGCACCGACTACAACCGCGGTCTGTTCAACGGCAGCCTCGGCCGGGTGGTCACCGTCGCGCGGGACGGGCTGGTGGCGCAGTTCGAGGGCACGGCGCACCACTTCGGACGCGAGGAACTGCTGGACCTTGAGCTTGGCTACGCATTAACGTGCCACCGCGCCCAAGGCTCGCAGGCCGCCCGGGTGATCATCGCGCTCACTCCCTGTCGCCTGCTCGATCCGTCATGGGTCTACACTGCCCTCACGCGGGGCGAGCAGCAGGTCGTGCTCGTTGGCGACACGGAAACGTTGGGGCAGGCGCTGCGGCAGCCCTGGGCGGTCGACCGACGCGCCACCGGCTTCCGATGGCCAGGCGTTGGGCGAACCGTTCGGGACGCACGGCGCGTCTCCAGCCCGCCGCAAGTCCCTTAAGCGCCGTCGACTGTGGAAGCGCAGGCCGGGCCAGCCCCGGCGCCATGACGTGCGCGGCTGGCTCCGGCGTCGCCTCGGCCGTTTCGGAGCGTCTAGGCCGGCGCCAGCTCCCGCGGATCGATCGCGCGCCCCGAAACCTGGTCCGTGTTCGCGTGTGCGAGCCAGAACGCGAAGAAGTCCGTGGCGGCATCGAGCGGTTCCAGGTGCGTGACCTGCCGCGTTTCCTCTTCCTCGTAGGGCGCCGCCAGGCCACTCGGCGTCTGGGTGTCGCCGATGATGACGTAGCCGAAGTGTCGGCGGTCGGCATCCGCCACGTGAATCCCGGCCTGGATCACCCGCAGCTTCGCCGCCGGCACAACGCCGACGCGGATGATCTCTGGGCTGACCACCTCGAAATAGGCGGCCTGCATTCCCACGAACGGATGCAGGTAGAGGTGGGTAGGCGCGATCAGCCCGCATGGGACGTCGAAGGCCAGCGCCGCGGTGCGGTCCCGCGTGTCGCCGCGGTAAACCTTGAGCGCCACGACCTCCTCCCGCGGCCTATCCGAGGTGGTTTGGAGGTGGATGAACTCGCCGGACGCCATGGCGACCAGGCGCAGGTCCTCCTCGTCTCGGATGCGCGGGAGGGTTGTGAAATATCCGTACGAGACGTTGGTGAGCCGGCGCGTGCCGGCGAGATTCCAGGCGGAGGACCAGAGTTCGCCGGCAGCCCGGATGCTGCTCGCGTTGGCGGGCGTCGTATGGTGATAGACCCTGAGCAGGAAGTCGCCGGAGGGATCCCTGCGGCACTCGCCTTTCGCGAGCCCGGCGATGCCGCGCGGCCCCTCGAACCTGCACCGATAAAGCTGGGCCCCATCCTCATAGACATGGACGCGCTCGTCGGACCTGACGCGCACCAGTAGGCGTTCGAGGCGGGTCGCGCGGGCTCCGCCGACGTCGATGCTGATCTGGGCGACGTGCGTACCGGGCTCGGCATCGAAGGCGAGGCTCGGAGGCGAGAAGAAGCTTGGCAGGAAGTACCGGAGGCCGCCGACAGCGATCAGAACGTCGGGGATCAGGTAGCTGCGGCCTTCGCTGTGCGCGAGACGCAGCTTGATGAAGCCTTCGTATTCGCGCCGGTTGACGCCGCTATGCCGTACCGGATGTGACCAGCGCGCCGGTCGTCCGGCCAGGTTTCCCCATGTGGTGTGTTGGTCCCCGATCACGCTTCCCCTCGCCGCTCACCTATCAAGCTAAGAGTCCGTCCGATAAGTCATGATGCTCGCCCGAGCCTTCGGACGAGGATCATGACGGCGGCGGCGTAGAGGAAGGCCTGGGCCGAGGCGAGGGTCGCCTCCGGG